>CAVOYS010000015.1:0-196820 GCA_963700725.1 uncultured Chloroflexia bacterium | reverse complement strand
ACTTCTCCCAATACTTCCCCCCAGAAACCGGCGCCACCCAGATCCGGGCCTACGAAATGGCCACCGGCCTGGTGAGGGCCGGCCACCAGGTCACCCTGATCGCCGAATTTCCCAACCATCCCCAGGGCATCATCCCGCCCGAGTACAAAGGCAAACTGGTTGGAGCGGGCCGATCTGGACGGCATCAAAGTCATCCGCGTCTGGGTGAAAGCCACGCCCGAAAAGACCTTCAATACCCGCATCTTCTTTTATTTAAGTTACATGATCATGGCCATCCTGGCCGGTCTTTTTTTTGCCCGGGGTAAATATGACGCCATCTATGCCAGTTCGCCCCCTTTATTTGTCGGCGGGGCCGGCCTGGTGGTCAGCTTGCTGCGCCGGACGCCCTTCTTCTTTGAGGTCCGCGACCTGTGGCCCGAGTCGGCCGTCAAGTTGGGCCAACTCACCCGGCCGCGGGCCATTCGTTGGGCCACCTGGTTGGAAGAATCTTGTTACCACCGGGCGCGCAAGATCGTCGTCACCGCCGCTGAGATGGTCGCCCGGCTGCAAGAAAGGGGCTTGCCCGCGGAGAAGCTCGTGCTGATTCGCAACGGGGCCAACAGCGATCTTTTCCGACCCGATCCCGGCCGGCGGGCCGATATCCGGGCCGAACTGGGTTATAACGGGGAATTCGTTTTGCTTTATGCCGGCTTGCACGGCCTGGTATATGATCTCGAAGGGGTGATGGATGTTGCCGACGCCCTGCGGGACAAGCGCTGACATCCGCTGGCTTTTTGTCGGCGACGGGCCCACCAAGGCGGCCACTGTGGCCCGGGCCGGCGAATTGGGCCTGGAAAACGTCCTCTTTTTGCCTCCCCAATCTCGAGAGCGGATCGCCGGTTTTTTTAACGCGGCCGACGTCACCCTGGCTCCCTTGCGCAAACCGCAGATCGCCGGCGGTTTTCCTGTCAAGGTTTATGATTCCATGGCCAGCGAAGTGCCGGTAATCGCCTGCGCCGAGGGCGAAACCCGCACCGTTGTCCTGGAAAATAAGGCTGGTCTGGTGACCGGTCCCGGGGACTATATAGCCTTGCAGGCGGCAATTGTGACCCTGTATGAAGATCCCCAGCTCCGGCTGGATATGGGCCGCAACGGCCGGCTGGCCGTCTTATACCAATACTCACGCCAGGCCCAGGCCGCTGAACTGGCCGAGCTGCTCGCCGCTACGCTGCTGCATCAATAAATTACCCAATCCGTGGTGTCCCTGAATGAGTAACCAGAATAGGTGACATAAATGAACAACCGTGGATTCTCTGGCTAACTTTTCACCTGCTCTGAACCCGGGAAATCGATTTTTTTCAGAAGTCGCCGGTAACCTGTCCGTACACCTCAACCGGCCATCTATCTTGAAAAAACGGAACATATGTGCTATCATACCGCTGGTTATCACACCATGCGCGACAGCGCCCTGGAGCACTAAAAAGCGCTGTATCCACACCCTTAAAGTGACCCGAGCCAAATGAAACCATCAGAATCTCCCTTCAATCAATCTCTCAACAAATACAAATACTCGCTGTCAAACACAATAATCGGCCAATTCCCACTATGTCTCCTCCCATGGGGTGTGCGCCAAAAATTTGGCCTATTAAAATGGAAAACCCAACGTCTATCCCCAATGCATTTACCGGGATAACCAACCTCCCCAGGAGGTCGTCGGTCGCCAACTCCCCAACACGCCCCCCATGTCCCGATGACCGGTACAAAACAATTACCGGGAAAGCTTCCCTCCCAGGAGGTAGCGCTTCCGTTTTCACTGGTAATTTCGGCAAAAAAAATTTCTACCGGGAACAATTACCGGGACGGGATCATTGCTGCCCTTCCACGGCAGAGCCCTTCCACGCGCTGCACTTCTTTGCTACCTTACTGTCCCTGCGGTAACATTTCGAGCTTAATGGCATGTTTGATCAAACAATAATCGCGAACTGCAAATATGGATTCTAAGCTCTCTCGTTGGTGTGAGGGAATGATCGAGGCTGGCTGGTTGGCTGCCCTCGTTATCACGCCCCTATTTTTCAATATTCACTCTTCCCGGGTCTTTGAACCGGATAAATTGACGCTGATGCGCTCCATCGCCGTGTTCATGGCCGCGGCCTGGCTGGTAAAATTCGTCGATCAAAAAGGCTGGAAATCGCTGGGCTGGCTGCGTTGGAAAAGTGACAATTCCATCTGGCGCATGCCCTTTGTTCCGCCGGTTATCATTTTGATTATTGTCTACCTTCTATCATCACTTTTTTCGGTCACACCAAGCGTCAGTTGGGCCGGTAGTTACCAGCGCCTCCAGGGCACCTACACAACCCTTTCATATATCGTCATTTTTATCCTGGTACTGGCGACTCTGCGCAGCAGGGCGCAGATTTCCCGGATCGTCACGACAGTAATCGTGGTCAGCATCCCCATCGCCCTGTACGGCATGTTGCAACATTTTGAATGGGATCCGCTCCCCTGGGGAGGGGATGTGGTCAACCGCATCGCCGGCAACATGGGCAATTCGATTTTTATCGCCGCCTATTTGATCATGGTTGTGCCCTTAACCGCGGCCCGGATCATCGATGCCTTCACCAATATTCTCCAGGATGAGGAGATCGCCACGGCCGACGTCATCCGCTCGGCCATCTACGTCTTTGCCCTGGCGATCCAGATCATCGCTATTTGGTGGTCAGGCAGCCGTGGTCCACTCCTGGGTTTGTTGGCCAGTGTCTTTACCTTCGTCCTGATCTTACTGGTAACCTTGCGAAATTCGACCAAAGAGCGAACCAACCGCCGCGATGCCGGCCGGGCATTCCTTCTGGTCGGCGCGGGTACGCTTATACCCTTGTTCATCGCCGTCTTTTTCTTGAATGGCCGGGTATCTGCCTTTACTACCTTCGCCTTCGTTGTCGGCATGCTTATGGTCATCGCCCTGGTCATCATCATCATGGCCCTTGGCCGGCGTGGTTGGCGATGGCTCTGGTTGAGCTGGCTGCTCTTTGCCGCCATGGGGGTCCTTCTACTGGCGATCTTCCAGGTACCTCCGGAGACGGTAGAACCGGTGGCTAAGGTAGCCGTCATTGGTGATACCCTCGATGTCGTGGAATCCTGGCGGCAATTACCGGAGATCGGTCGCTATGGCAATTTGTTGAACGCCAGCTCGAGCAGTGCCAGCGTCCGTGTGCTGATTTGGGAAGGCGTGCTGGATCTGCTGGCCCCCCACGATCCCCTGGAAAAGCCCGATGGTGAAGCGGATCCCTACAACTTTTTACGACCGGTCCTCGGTTATGGCCCAGAATCCATGTACGTGGCCTACAATCGTTTCTATCCGCCGGAGCTGGCTACCATCGAAGCCCGAAACGCCTCCCCGGACCGCTCCCATAATGAGACCTTCGATGCCCTGGTCATCACCGGCGCGGCCGGGCTAATCGCCTGGCAATTTTTATACTTAAGCGTCTTCTACTACGCTTTTAAATGGTTGGGCGTGGTCAAGGGCAGGCGTGATCGAAACGTATTGATCGCCCTGTATATCGCCGGCGCTGTTGCCGGTGGTCTGGTCGTTTCACAGCTCCTGGGCCTGGAATACTTAGGGGTGGGCTTACCGGCCGGGACGATTACCGGCCTCATATTCTACCTGGTATATTATGCCATCGTAAGCCGGCCGGCCGCAGACGAAGAGGCGGTAAATCCCTTTGGCGTCCACCGCCTGCTGCTGATCGCTCTGGTCGCCGCGGTGATGGCCCATTATGTCGAAATCCATTTCGGGATTGCCATTGCCTCCACCAGGAGTTATTTCTTTGTCTACATTGCCCTGATGTTCCTGGTTGGATACTACCTGCCTCGTCTTGAATCAGGGGAGATTACTGTTCCTGAAAGCCTGGCCACAAACTCAAAAAAACGAAAAGGCCGGTCACTTAAACCCACTACTTCGCCAGGCTGGGTTTCTCCCGTATTGGCGGCCGCATTTATCATCGCTCTCATTCTTGGGGTGTTGGCTTTCGATTATTCCACCTTCTCATTGCCCAGTGGTGAAACCCTGGAAAAGCTTCCGACGGCCGGGGAGATTTTTCACCAATCATTTTTGGTAAATGCTCAGCGAGGTTTCATCGAGGCGCCTTTTATATTCCTGCTGCTGTTTATGACCTGGGCCCTGGGCACGCTCGCCTTCGTTAGTGAGCTTTCCAAACAAGGAATCATTGGTTTTAGCGCCGTTTCCAGCAAGCTTGTTCCCGGCCGGGAACGTTTCGCCGGCCTGATCTTCGCTCTGGTAGCGTTGGGTAGTCTCGTGCTGGCAGTGAGTGGAAAACTGAATAGCAACCTCCTTGAAGAAACCTTAGCCCAGCGGATGGCTTTCTGGCTGCTACTTATTTGGGGCGCAGTAAATGCCTGGGCGGCGTTGCGATTGTTCATGAATGCGCCGGCAGCCAGGGCTTCGGCGGGCGCTATCGCCTTTGTTGGGCTGGCCTTGTCCTTACCTCTCATCGCCGCTGGATCATCGTTAATCGGTCTGGTCATCGCCGCCTCCAGCATCCTGATCCTGTACCTGTTGTGGGATAAGGCCTGGACCAGTTACTTGCTGCCTGGCGCTATTTTGGCCTTGGTATCTTTTAGCCTGGGTTTGTTCTATGCCTTTTTCCATGCCAGCGAGATAGTAAGAGGTATTACCACGCCGGCTGGTGTCACGGCCGAGACACCAGAGGCACTTCGGAGGGTCTTAGAAGCAAATCAAGCCTACTCCGTTTTGACGCTGTTTTATTTCTTCGCCTTCTTCATGATCATCGTCCTGGGTTTTATCATCGCCTGGCCAAAATTTGACTTGGCTCGAAAATGGGGCACCTGGCCCGGCCTGATTCTGGCCATCGTCTTGATTCCGCTGACCGGCTACTTTATCGACTCGTCGAACTTGCGAATAATCCAGGCCGACATTGTCTACAAAAGAGCCGATCCCTGGGATAAGCAGGCCGGCCGTGACGGGGATCCGGCGCTTTGGGCAAATGCCATCTCGATTTATGAACGAGCCATCGACCTGGCCCCAGTCGAGGATTTTTATTACCTTTGGCTTGGGCGGGCCTATCTGGAGCAAGCCAACGTAACGGAAGATCTCGCCGATCGTAATGCCCTGTTAGTTACCGCGGAAAACCGGTTGATTGAAGCGCAGCGGATCAATCCGTTAAACACCGATCATACGGCCAACCTCGCCCGGCTAAATACACGCTGGGCGGAATCAGTAGCTGAAGGCGAGCGGGCCGAACGAATCGATATTTCTTCCGATTATTATGAAAGCGCCATGTCCCTGAGCCCCAACAATGCGGTAATAATTAATGAATATGGGCGTTTGTCCTTTTTATTAGCCCAGGACTGCGAGAAGGCGATAGCCCTGTACGATCACTCCATCGAGATTGATCCTTATTATACAAACACCTACTTCGATCGCGCTGAAATAATTGGCGCGTGTGCCGAACAAGCGGCCGGCGAAGACAGACAGGCTTCGTTTGCCCGTGCGGCCGAGAGCCTGGTCGAGGCTCTTAGCCGGAACCCAGATAATCCGCGTAACTGGGTCCGCTTGGCTGATTATTATGTGCGATCAGGCCAGCCAGAGGAAGCCATTGCCGCTTATGAAGAAGCGAGTGCCCGGGCTGGCGATGAATTTCAGATTTGGGAGCTGGATTACCAGATGGCCCGCCGTTTCCTGGAGGTAGAGGATTGGGAGCGTGCGCTTGAGTTTGCCGATAGGGCGCTGGTTTTGGTGCCCCCCGAGGCCGTTGAAACCGTCGAGCAACTCAGGCAGACAATCTTAGCCGGGGACTCCGGCACCGTTGAATAGATTGATTGCCATTCGCTGAGGTTTATCCGTGCGAATTTTTGTTTTTATATTTGTAATCGCCCTGACCCTAACCACGATTAGCACCCCCTTGGTGAGACGCTTCGCCGTCTGGTTGGGTTTTGTAGATACACCTGCTGTCCGTAAGCTCCATAGCGCGCCAATGCCGCTAATGGGTGGGTTGGCCATTGCCTTGGGTGCCCTGGTTGCCTTTATCCTTCTCGTCAGCTTGCTGCCGGTTTCATTTCTGACACCGCCGGTATATGGCATGATTGTGGCCTCTCTGCTGATTGCTCTCCTTGGCCTGGTAGATGATCGCCGGCAATTGCCGGCCTCAATAAAACTGTTGGGTCAGTTCGTCGCCGCCGGCATTGTTATTCTTACCGGTATCCAGGTCCAACTGCCCATTCCTGACTGGTTAAACATCGCCGTAACCTTCGTCTGGTTGGTAGGCATTACCAACGCCATGAATTTTCTGGATAACATGGACGGCCTGACGGCCGGGGTAAGCTGCGTCGCGGCGGCCTTCATCCTCTTATTGGCCACCTTTAATGACCAATATCTGGTCGCCGCGGTATCAGCCGGGATCGTGGGCGCCACATTGGCTTTCTTACGCTACAATTTTAAACCGGCCCAGATATTCATGGGCGATGCCGGTTCGATGTTTTTAGGCCTAATATTGGCCATATTGTGTCTGCAATTACGTTTTCCTGAAAACGTCAATTTTGTAACCTGGATGGTTCCTGTATACATCCTCGGGCTGCCCATTTTTGATATGACTCTTGTAGTCATATCCCGCATTCGCCGCGGTGTAAACCCCCTGACTACCGCAGGAAAAGACCACCTAAGCCACCGGCTGGTAGACAGAGGTTTTACCCAAAGAGAAGCTGTCTTATTGCTCTACCTGGCTGCTGGCGCCTTTGGTATGGCCGGGATGTTTATAACCTCTGCGGACGTCGTTGAAGGCTATGCCCTCGGATTGACGACGGTTGTGGTCGGGCTGTACGCCATCTGGCGTCTAGAGATACGCCGTGACATGGAGATCGTCGAACAGGCTGATTCGGCTGCGGAGGAACCCCGGGCTTAAGGACTATGAAGGCTCGATCCAGATCAAAAATTGCTCGAGCACATCTTATCGTTGACTGATAATTATTAGCAGGTAGAAATGGCGAAGAAATCCCGTAGAGAGTTGCGAGCTGAGTTGGAAGCCAAGAAGCAACGAAGAAATCGATTGTTGATTGGTCTTGGCGCTGTCGTAGTGATTATTGTTATTCTGCTTTTGCTTTTTAATCTCTTTATGAAGCAGGATAAGGAGGAGTTGCCAAGAGTATTGGAGGAAGTTGCTCCGGCCTCACGCAATGGTTATTACACAGAATATCCCCCAATGTCCATCGATCAATCGAAGGACTATTCCGCCATCATTCGGACGGCCAATGGCGATATAACTCTCCGTCTATTTCCCGAGGAATCCCCCCTGGCGGTTAATAACTTCGTTTTTTTGGCCAGGCAGGGCTACTTCGATGGGCTGTCTTTTCATAGGGTCATAAAAGATTTCATGGCCCAGGGGGGTGACCCAAGTGGCCAGGGTTCTGGAGGGCCGGGTTACTCGTTTGAGGATGAGACAGATAATGGTCTGGTATTTGACCGGCCGGGAATCTTAGCGATGGCAAACCGAGGACCGGCCACCAATGGCAGTCAATTTTTTATCACTTATGCGGCGACCCCTCACCTGAACGGACTGCATACAATCTTTGGTGAACTGACAGCTGGCCAATCGGCCCTGAACGCTTTGGTAGAGGTTGCTCCGGACGGTATCACGCCTGCCACAGAAAATATTATCCAACGCATTGACATCATTGAAGAGTAAGGCGTTTGACCGATATTAAGGCGCTGGTTATACTATCGCCCAATCGAATAGCAGAAAAACAGTGATTGGGAAGAGTAAGCCTCAAACCACCTTCAGAGAATACGGGCCCTGGCTGGAAGCCTGTACAGGTGAAAGATGCCCAAGGTCGCCCAGGAGTTTCCTGACCTAAGATTTGCCACTTTTTTGGCGTTAATTGTGTAAGTCAGGACGGTTAGATCCGTTAACATCATGATAAGTGCCGGGTGAACCAACCAACACCCGGAACCTAGGTGGTACCGCGTGAGCTTCACTCTCTCGTCCTTGGAGGATGAGAGAGTTTTTCTTTTTTATCAGGCTGATCATCAGGTCAACGATTTCCAAGAATTTGTTCATTTGGGAGAAAATGAATGTCAGAAATGCCGAAAGCTTACGAATTTACAGGCACAGAAGAGCGTCTATATAACTGGTGGGAGGAAAATGGCTGGTTCAAGCCAGAATCCAGACCAGCAGATGCTGACACCTTTGTCATTTCAATCCCTCCGCCAAACGTCACCGGCGAATTGCACCAGGGCCATGCTCTCGTTGTTGCCCTTGAAGACCTCATGATTCGAAAGGCCAGGATGCAAGGAATGGCTGCGCTGTGGGTTCCAGGAGCGGATCACGCCGGGATCGCGACCCAATTACAGGTCGAAAAAATGCTCCTGAGAGACGAAGGCCTATCGCGAGACGAGATCGGCCGTGAGGCTTTTGTCCAGCGAGCCTGGGAGTGGAAAGCAAAATACGGTAACCATATTACGAAGCAGCTGCGCCGTATGGGGGCATCGTGTGATTGGGATAGAGAGCGATTTACCCTGGACGTTGGCCTGTCAGCTGGCCGTTCGCGAGGCATTCGTCCGTTTATATCGGCTCGGCTTAATTTACCAGGGTGAATATCTGGTAAACTGGTCGCCAGGCCTCCAAACCGCTGTATCAGATCTGGAGGTTGAGTATAGCGAGGAGCCTGGATATCTGTATTATTTTAACTATCCCGTGTCCGGTGGTGGGCATATCCCTGTGGCCACTACCCGTCCTGAAACGATTCTTGGCGATACGGCCCTTGCTGTACATCCGGATGATGAACGGTATGGACATTTCGTAGGTAAGGTCGCTTTGGTGCCGGTGTTGAACAGAGAAATTCCCATTATTGCCGACGATTACGTCGACATGAATTTTGGCACTGGGGCGTTGAAGGTCACGCCAGGCCACGATCCGAATGATTTCGAGATTGGACAGCGGCATGGACTCCCGGTGATCAACGTGATGAACAAGGACGCGACCATGAGCGCGGCAGCCGGCAAATATGCCGGTCTGGATCGTTTTGAATGTCGTGAAACATTGTGGCGAGATATGGATGGCGCTAATTTAACCATTCGTAAAGAAGAATATGTGGTCAACGTGCCTCGAAGTCAACGCGGCGGCGAGGTGATAGAACCGCTGGTCAGCCGCCAATGGTTTGCCAACGTTGAGCCAATGGCCAAGATGGGCCTGGCAGCGGTCGAGAGCGGCCGGATCAAGATTGTGCCAGAGCGCTTTGGAAAAGTTTGGGAAAATTGGCTGACGAATATTCAGCCTTGGTGTATCAGCCGCCAGCTATGGTGGGGGCACCGTATTCCAGTCTGGTACTGTGGGATCTGTGGACACCAAACCGTGGCCACCATCGATCCGGCTAGCTGTGAATCCTGTGGTGGGACGGAGCTCGAGCAAGATCCTGATGTGTTGGATACCTGGTTCAGTAGCGCCCTTTGGCCTTTTTCAACCTTGGGTTGGCCTGAGCAAACCGAGGACCTGAAGCGATTCTATCCGACTGATGTCATGGAGACCGGATATGACATTTTGTTTTTCTGGGTTGCCCGGATGGTAATGGCCGGGGCATTATTTACAAACGATGTGCCCTTCCACACGATTTATCTCCATGGTCTCGTGCGTGATGAGATAGGCCGGAAGATGAGCAAGACGACCGGAAATACTGTTGATCCGTTACTGCTCACCGAGCAGTACGGGACTGATGCCTTGCGCTTTACCTTATTGACTGGTAGTTCGCCGGGAAATGACTTGAATTTGGCCCTGGCCAAGGTCGCCAGTAATAGAAATTTCGCTAACAAGATTTGGAATGTGTCCCGTTTTATTGTGCAAAATTTGGAGCAGATTGATCCAGGTATTCAGAAGGAAACAGGCGAAACCCCATCCTATACCCTGGCCGACAAGTGGATTATAGCCAGGGAAGGAGAACTCGTAAGCAACGTGAACCGGCTGTTCGACGGTTACCTCTTTGGAGAAGCCGGCCGGCAGATTCACGACTTCCTATGGGAGGACTTCGCAGACTGGTATTTGGAAGTGGCCAAAGTTCAGTCTCGGGGGGGGGATGTGTCCTCCCGAACGACCTTATCGGTTCTGTTTCATGTCCTGGATACTTGTTTGCGGTTGTTGCACCCGTTTATGCCCTATGTGACTGAAGAAGCGTGGCAACATGTAAAAGCAGCGTTTCAGGAGGCCGGTGTAGGAATCTTGCCTGACTCAGGCTGGCCGGAGGCGTTGATTATCGCTGAGTGGCCCCAATGGGAAAAAGACGGTGCGACTGATTTTTCCTTTGAGGTTGCTGAGTTTGAGCGCGTGAGAGAGCTTATTCGAGGAATTCGGGCAGTCCGGTCAGAATATAGCGTCGAACCATCGAGGCTCGTCCCGGCAATCATCATAGCCGGTGAGAGAACAGATATAATCGCATCTCAGAAATCAATCTTGGCCTTCCTCGCACGCCTGGATAGGGATAACTTGAGAATAGTAGATCAGGGAGAGGCGCCGGTCGAATCGGTGACGGTTGCGGTGGGGGAGTTGACGGCCTACTTGCCCCTTGCGGATCTGATTGATCTGGAAAAGGAACGCTCGCGGCTAAAAAGTGAGATCAAAGAATTAGAGGCTCAAATACACAGAGTCGGAGATCTTCTTGCCGGGGAGTTTGCTCAAAAGGCGCCGGAGATTGTTGTGGAACGTGAGCGAGAGAAATTGGAAGGCTTTAAAACCAGCCACTTGGAATTATCGGATCGGCTAGAACAGCTGAGATAATCAGGAAAAATAAAATGAACGCAGCATCTCCGGCAGGCCTCACTGCCGATCGCAATTTGCGTATAGTGACAATTGAGTGGACCGATGGCCATAGCAGCACTTATTCATTTGACGGGCTGCGAGCAGTGTGTCCCTGCGTCGAGTGCCGGGGCGGTCATGTGAATATGGGCTTGCTACCTGATCCCCACGTTGTAAGGGCTGCGCCTGATAGCTCTCTGGGCTTGGAACAGGTAGAAGCGGTAGGCGCCTACGCTGTCCAATTTGTATGGAGCGATGGCCATTCGGCCGGCATCTTTTCTTGGGAATTGTTGCGGGCGGCCTGCCCGTGTGATGAATGCATCGCCTCGGCTTCACAAGCTTGAGATAAAAACTTGAAGCTCTTCATTGATTGACTGAATGGACAGCTGGTAGGGAAAAACATGCCTGGATTGAAGCGAGCGCTTTTAACCATCATCACCACGCTGGTTGCCATATTAATGTTTGGCACCCTGGGATATATGATTATTGAGCGTTGGACAGCCCTGGACTCATTCTACATGGCAGCCATCACCCTGACCACCGTGGGCTTCGGCGAAATCCATCCTCTTTCAGCGGCCGGCCGGTTATTTACTATCGTCCTGATATTCTTGGGTTTGGGCGCGATAGCTTTTGCATTGAGTAAGCTTGGGGAATATCTGGTGGCCTCCGATCTTGGTCCCAGACTAAGGAGAAGGCGAAGTGAGCGTATGATTAACCGAATGAGTGATCACGTTGTAGTCTGTGGTTATGGGCGGGTCGGCCGGAGCGCCGTCAGTAGCTTGATGGAAATCCGGAATGATCTGGTCATTATCGACAAAGATGCTTACGTTACGGAGGAAGTAGGTCTTCAGGGACTGCAGGTGGTACATGGCGATGCTACTAGTGATGATACATTGCGGAAGGCGGGCATAGACCGGGCTGCAAGTCTTATGATCTGCGGTGGCAATGATGCTGACAACTTGTTTATCGTGTTATCTTCAAGGACCATGAACCCGTCGTTGACGATTGTTGTGCGTAGCGTGGATCCAGATAACGAATCCAAAATGGTTAGAGCAGGCGCCAATCGAGTCATATCGCCCTATCAAATAGGCGGACGCTTTATGGCTAGCGTTCTGATTAGACCGGGAGTAACAGATTTTTTCCAACAAGTGACCTTGGAGAGTGGTCTCGAACTTTGGCTCGAGGAGATGGTTATAGGACGTCATTCCAAGCTTGATGGCCAGACTGTTATTGAGGCTGATATTCGAAAGGCGACCGGTGTGACGATGGTAGGACTGATGCGCCATGTAACAGGTGAGACATTAATGGCCGACGCCTCGACGTCCATCGAGGTTGGTGATGTCCTGATTGTCATCGGAACTCGGGAACAGTTGGCCCAACTCCAACAATTGGCTGAAAGCCCTGAAGGGCCGGGCTAGATCAACGAATTCTCAAAAAAGGTTGCCATGAGAACCTGGTGACAGTAGTATTAACGAATCCTAGAAAATCGTTCGGTGTTGAATGTCTACCAACTATTATGAAACTCACAGCTCCAGTTCGATTATTCAATTTTTCTCTTAGGATGGTATAAGGTGTTAGGAAAAGAACCAGAACTTATCACGATTGTTGAGGGTCCAACTCCTGAATTTCGGCCGAGTCCATATCTCTGGTTTCAATCCGTCTTCGATAGCCCAGAGGATGCGGAAGTTTTGCTTTGTGAGTTAAGGACACTGAATGGAGAAAGCATCGTCGAACGGTGTCGTGATGCTTGGGAAGAGGGAAGGAGTGTTAAACTCGACTTTCCTGATTATATGCGAATGCGCCAACAACTCGCCGTCGTCGCCATGAGATTACAGGAAACGGATGAAGGCCCACTACTGATGTTATGGGTCCGGCAGCCCGCCGATGACTTCCTGGAGGAGGAACATGACGACGGCGAAGATGATTTCAGCATTTGAGCGATATTTTACCGCACTGAACAACCAGGATCAGGTCGCCTATTTGGCTTGCTTCAGCGGGGATGCCGAAGTCCATGATCCCTATGGGGGAAGTATCTTCATCGGGGAGGATGGGCTAAGAAAGTGGTTTCGGGGCATGCAGCACACCTGGACCGAATTTCACATACAACCTGAATCCACTTACCAGGTCGCGGATCGAGTGGCGATTCAATGGCTGGCTACGGCTACTACCACTACTGGTAAACGCGCAAACTTCTCAGGTATTAATATATTCACGATCGATGACCGGGGTCTGATTCTTCGCTTGGAAGGATATTGGGATGTTTCGGCCATGATGGCCCAAATTGCTTGAGGATGGATCGCCTCGGCCAGGCATCATCAGGATCTGGACTGCGCCATTTAGAGGGTATGAGATGAATTTCGAGACTATTGATTATGCTGCGATCGCTGGGGTAGCGACGATAACCTTCAATCGGCCAGATTCTTTAAATGCCTTCAACGATCAGATGATCGCAGAGACGATTGTTGCCTTAAAAGATGCCGGTCGCGATCAGTTCGTCCGCTGTATCGTGCTTACCGGTCGAGGGCGTGCTTTCTCGGCTGGACAAGATCTCAAGGATGTCGAGTCCCGGGAACAAGAAATCTCTTTCGGTGATCACCTGAGGCAGGGCTATAACAAGCTCGTTCTACAAATCGTCCAAATTGAGAAACCAGTAATCGCCGCGGTCAATGGGGTGGCTGCCGGCGCAGGATGTGGCATTGCGCTGGCAGCCGACATCCGCATCGCCTCGCATAAAGCCAGCTTCATCCAGGCGTTTAGCAAGGTAGGTCTTATTCCCGATAGCGGTTCGACATGGACGCTGCCGCGCCTGGTTGGTTATGCGCGGGCCTTCGAGATGGCTGTCACCGCCGAACGCGTATCCGCTGAGAAAGCGTTGTCCTGGGGTCTGGTCAATGATGTTGTGCCCGACGAGCAACTAATGGATGTTGTAGCCGCCTGGTCTCGATCCCTCGCGACCGGACCAACTGTGGCTATTGGCTTGACTAAACGAGCCATGCAAAAGGCGGTGGGAATGAGCCTGCCCGAAGCCCTGCATTACGAATCCCAGTTACAGGATATTGCGGGAAAGACTCAAGATTTTAATGAAGGTGTGCGAGCCTTCCTGGAAAAACGCGATCCGGAATTCAGGGGACAATAGAGTTCGCGATTGGCCATTGGTCCGTCAATCCAGGCAAACCATCATGCTTATTTGATTCTGAATATTACTCAAAAGCCAGAATTCCCACCCGCGTCATCGCTTTTTGGCGGCGCGCCTGGTTAGCGGTTGTCTATTATGACTGAAGCAATAATCTAGCAAATCAAAGTAATCAAGAGGTGCACATGAATTCAGTAGCGGTAATTGGTGCGGGAACGATGGGCCGGGGGATCGCAACGGCTACAGCACTTTCAGGCTATCGGGTCATCCTTTATGACATTGCCGATCGATTGTTAGAAGACGCGTTGGCGAGCATTCACCATGTTCTCGAAACCGGAATCAAACGAGGCAAGATATCTGAGGACGAAGCGATCCAGGCACGAAAGGGCATCGTTACATCGACCGTGATTGGTATTGCCGCCGACGTTGATCTGGTCATCGAGGCTGTCCCTGAACAGTTGCTGTTGAAACAAGATCTATTTGCTAAACTTGGTGCTCTGGCCCCCAGGCACACTATCCTGGCTAGCAACACCTCCAGTCTGAGCATTAATGCCTTGGCCGGATGCACTAATCGCCCGGATCAATTTGTTGGATTGCATTTTTTTAACCCTGTCCACATTATGGCCCTGGTTGAGGTCATTCGTGGGGATGACACATCTCCAGCAACGATGGCCAAGGTTGATGAATTCGTACAAACATTGGGGAAGACGGCTGTCCATTGTAAGGATACTCCGGCTTTTATCGTTAACCGTGTTGCCCGGCCGTTTTATGGTGAAGCCTTGCGCATCTTAGGTGAAAACGCGGCCGATGTTCCCACAATCGATCGCCTGGTACGAAGTCTGGGTTTCCGCATGGGCCCATTTGAATTGATTGACCTCGTCGGAAGCGATGTTAATTTGGAGGTAACCACCTCCGTCTATAATCAGTTTTACCACGATGCGAAATACCGGCCGCATCCAATTCAAAATCGAATGGTCGCCAGCGGGCGATTAGGGCGAAAGAGCGGTCGTGGATTCTATGATTATCGTGGTGACTCAAAAAAATAGGCCGATCGGATTGTGAAGTTGGATCGCATTAATCCAGGTAATAGGGATATGATCGGCATCTTTCACGGACCTTGGACAGGTCCGAAAATTCTGACAAATTTTCCCGATTTTCCAATACGGAACGCTTTAAATGTGTTGCTGGAGCCACGCAACGAGATTGGCCTGTCCCTCGTTGGGAAAAGTAAAGCCTAATTTTTGGGCGATTACTAGCGACAGCTGGTATAACAACTTGAGCGAAGCGGAAAGCGAGTAGGAGATTTCTTCCTGCTTGTACCCAGGGAAAAGTCGTGGCAACTTCTCCTCCACTCGTGGATCCGCCCAAGTATCAATGTCCCGCCCACCATACCAGATATCAACTTCTGTGGTTTTGGTCAGCAAAGTATGCCACTCAATAAACTGGAGCATGGCCTGTCTGATCAACCCCAGATCGTGTTGGGCGCGCCACAGATCACCCCGCGTGTTAAATTTTGCCGCCCGCAGGATGGCGATCAGAGTATGATCGATCGTCTCTTCAAAGATTGAAAGGTCCGGAGGTTGGAACAGCCGGATATTGCTAAACGCCTCTGGCTCGCTGCCCCCTGTCTTGTCCAGGAGGATTCGATAACCCCGTCCAAGAACCTCATTATAACCTGAATTGGCCAGCATACCGGCCAGGTCTTTTTCTGCATCTGTTTTCGCAATAACCAGGTCAAGCTTCCTTCCTGACTCGCATATCAATACCCACTCAGGGTCGCCATTCGATGTGTAATCTTGAGTGCTAATCCATGGTTTTGGAATATAACACAACCAGGGCTGATTCCTGGTGAACTCCATAGTGTTGAGGACAAACAAAATCAGGTCAAGGTCAGCATAGGGATCCGGTTCAGGATACCGAGCCCTGGAGCCGACAATAATCATGACCCTAAGATTATTATCATTCGAACCCCAAGTTACGAGCCTTGATATCAATTCTTGATATGCCGTAGTCATTTCCTGTTATTATCTTGGCTACAATGGGTTTCTGGGTTTGGCTTATCCTTCGCCGACTGAATAGATACCGTCGCTTGTAACGGCCACAATGCGGAATGGGTTGCCGGCAACGGTAAAATCAGTAATTTGACCAAAGAGTTCATTCCCGGCTTCATCACTCGCCTTATACTGCGCCAGGAAAGTTCCCCCTAAGCTTAGCTGGATAATGCGGTCGCTGCCAGGATCGGCTACGTAAACCGAAGAGTTCAACCCCCGGCCGATGATCTTAACGGCAACAGGTGAAATCATTGGTGACGCCAGACCATTTGCCTGGAGGTCGCTTTCCTGCCACAGAAGGCGACCGTTGGCATAGCGCCTCAAACGGCCATCGTCATACAACAAAATTATGCTGCCATCCTCGCTGTAGATGGCCATGTCCACGACATGTTCAAGGTCAGCCTCATCAACGAACTCAATCGACTGTTGCTCATCGATGATTGTAAAGCCTTCCCCCTCCGCAAAATACCGCCAAATCGCCGAAGATCCCTGATCGAGGACATAAAGACGTTCGCTAAAATCAGCCACCGCGGATGGTGTCTTCCATTGACTGGCAAGGTCAAGTGTCACGGCTCGTAAGTCGGAGAAGTCTGAAAAAAAGCTGACCAAAGCACCTCGTTGATCCAATACAGCCAGTCCATCGCGAGTAACTTGATTGCCAGCTGGTCGCCACATCATGTCCACCAATGGACCTACTACAAAACTGCCTACGATTTGCTCTCGGCTTACGATTGTTTCTGGTTCATTCGTTATTGATTGGAACAGCTCATCAGTGGATATCCGGTACACTCGATCATTCTGGGTATCCAATACATAAATGCTTCCCAATTGCCCTTCGTCCACAACGATAGAGCTGAGCGTGGTCTCGGGATCAAAACGATAGATCGGCACGGATGAAAGTCTGGCCACGCCGACGAGATTGTCCAGACCGAGACCAGCCTCTTGATACATTCTGGCGATATCACCATCACTAGATCGTATATCTTCTGCTTCACTTATTTTCGATAGGGCTTCTTTGTAGAACAATTCTGCCTGTCCGGGGTCGGTACTCTGGTCAGCCTGATTCAGCAACTGCCTGATTTCGCTCTTCGTATTGCTGAGCAGGGCCACCTGTCCACGCTGTATGTAGACGCCGGCGACGATAACCGCGACAATTATGGGTATTGCCAGAGCAATAATTGCAGGAATGGCCAGATTTGTATCCTTATCCTCAGGCCGATCTGGTGAATGTACTTTTGATAACATATCCGCAAACCAGCCGGTTCCTTTCGAAGCGCTTAAGGCTGCCTTTGATGTGACTTTTCTGGCGGAAGTCTCAACGGACTCAACATCAATGTTACGTATTGCCCCGGCCGCTGCCAATTGAGTTGACGAAGGCTGCGTAGGCCTGTTTTCCCTGATCGGGCCACTGGTCGGCAAGGGAAGAATTCGGGCTGATGCATGGGTGGAGCGGGATCGCTCGGCGTCGGGTAAATATGCTGGTGCTTCATCCGTAAACTCCACCAGGATGGCCCGAGTTGAGTCGGAACCAACGAGTTGACCTAATTCATCGATCCCCTCGTCTACTGAGACCTCTATCAATACCGGCGACAGGGAGTCAGTAGGTAAGTGAGTCAGCCGAGGGTCGGCCAGCAAGATCATGTCACCATCAACGATCCGGCTGTGACTAAACCGAATATCGACACCTGCAGTTCTACCCAGGGGCGTTGCTTGTTGTTGTGGCGTAGGTGACAATCTTTCGATGCCAAAGTTATGACCAACCAGAGCAAACGCTTCTCCAGCTTGCGCTATGAATAATTCCTGTCCATGTTGTACAGCGCATGTAACGGCGCCTTCGATTGGCGGGCCAAGGCCGCTAAGATTGTGCTGTAGCAGTAACTGGTTTGTATCTATGATCGACTTGCGTAGAGCGGCGGTCAAGCTCCCTGGTGTGTGGTAGAACGTTGCACTCAGGTTATCAAGCAGATCCTGATACAGTATTTCTATGTTTTCGAGATCGCCAAGTGCGGTCAAATGTATGAATAAATGGTCGTGATCTCGGCCCCTGGCTGACCCTGATGGGGCAGATTGGGCCATCAGGCCGGGTACATTTGCGCTGTCTCTATACTGACCATCAACAATATAAAGCAGTCCGGTTACAGCATGTAATTCCATAATCGTACTTAATCAGGCAACCTATATTTCGTATAAAATGTACTACTTCGGGCTAAAATAACCTTACATAATGATATCACGCCTGCTGTGTTCGCACAATGTTAAAACGCGGCCGCCGGTGATATTTCCGGAAACATTGATTACACTGCTGTTGGAAAGATCGTATACTTCGTGGATTAAGTATTAGCGAGGAAAAGAGCGTGGATGTCATCATCGTTGGAGAAAATCCCCTAGTCGATGAGCTTGAACAAATTTTTCAGGGGTCGTCCCACGGGGTTGATACCTTCAAGAGTGAGGAGGTACTGTCAACAAGGGGTATCCACATTTTAAAGACCCTGGGGGATAAGACAGATGTTATCATCGAAGCTCACGACAAGTCGGCTGAGTCAAAGCAGCTATTGTTACAGAGGCTTGACGTTGCTCTGCCAGAAGTCCCACTGCTCCTGGTCTCAGCCCTTTCTACAAGCGCTACCGAGGCGGCCGCCTGGACCCAAAAACCTGGTCGCGTTGCGGGTTATGGTCTGATTTCGCCATTTGACCAAGATCGGGTGGTCGAAATAGCAGCTGCCCTTCAAACCGAAGACCAAACTATCTCCGGTGCCGAAAAATTTTGGAGAGTAAGTGGATTTGACCCGGTTCAAGTTGCTGATGGGCCAGCTCTTGTGAGAGCACGAATTCTATGTTGCCTGATAAACGAGGCCATAAGCGCTCTGATGGAGGGCGTAGCCGATGCAGAGGATATAGATAGAGCAATGAGGCTGGGCACTAATTATCCGCAAGGTCCGCTCTCCTGGGCGGATCATCTGGGCTTAGATATTGTTTATGCGGTTATGACCGGACTTTATCGAGAGTGGGGGGAAGAACGATACCGGCCATCGCCATTGTTACGTCGGAAAGTAGTGGCCGGGCAATTGGGGAAGAAAACGGGCCGAGGATTCTACGAATATGAGGTCCGCTAACTTCGAGCGACCCGCTACTGGCAATCCAATGGAAGTTGCCCTGAATCGATCATGCGTAAAGAAGTGGGAGTCTCCCAAATGCCCGTAAGACTTTGTTTCATCTGCGTGGATGATGTTGATGCCCAGAGGCTTTATGGATCCACAGGCCTGGCCGATGGCAAAATTTGTCCCATTTGTTATCGTCCAACCTGTAGCAACCATCTTACCTCAGTACGCTGGCGATGGCGGCAGAGCAGAGAGCTCGAGGTAACGCGGATATGCCGGGCGTGTCATCGATCGTATAACCATCGCGGATGGGACGTGGCCAATAGAGATTGGATCAGCTAATTCGAATTGTATCCAGCTCCCAGACCCCCTGATGAACTTTCGGAAGAAGACAATTCCGCTGTGTTTATTCTGTCTCCGGGTACCTGAGAACACCCGGACCTACGATATCGGCGAAAAGCTGAAATACTTCGCCTGGTTCAGCATGTCGCTTCTGAATATTTTTCTTGGAAAAGATAAGATCGCCATTTACCTTCACTTCATATGCGCCACCAGATGAGGTGATCATCCGTAGTTCACTGATTATATGTTGGTAATTAGCTAAAAGTTCGTCCGCCAAACTGACGGCTCGTGCCTGGTAGTTTCAGGGCACACAGTATTCGATCGAAATATCATATTTGGTCATAGAAATTGACCCTCCTGACACCGGAGTATATCGATTTAGGGAAACCTTGACAACCAGTCAGCGCTGGGTTAACATACCGGCTGCCTTCGGGCCTGTAGCTCAGCTGGGAGAGCGCTACAATCGCACTGTAGAGGTCAAGGGTTCGAATCCCTTCAGGTCCACCAGCGAGCAAGTCCCAAGCAAATCCAGGGCCTGTAGCTCAGTTGGGAGAGCGCCACAATGGCATTGTGGAGGTCAAGGGTTCGAGCCCCTTCAGGTCCACTGGCCGTCAGAGATCTGGCGATTGTCAATCTGTTCGCTAATTTGGGGTCCCTTTCGTCGACCAGCGAGAGGGACTTTCTTTTTTCATTTGGTGAGCTATGTTGCGGGAAAGGATAATTGAAACAACCTATGGCCAGGTGTTCGGTATGTCCGCCGGAAATCCTGATTCCCGGTTGGTATTGGGGATTCATGGAATGAGCCAGCGTAATGGCTGGCAAACCTGGGAACCTTTGCTTCATCCCTTGGCCGAGGCTGGATATTTTGCCCTGAGTGTTGATATGCCCGGCTGGGGTAAAAGTCAGCTGGCTAAAGAAACGAACCTTCGCACAGCTGATGCAGTCTTGACAGCTCGTGATATTATCAAGAGCCTGGATAAACAACCGGCAATTGTCATGGGCAAAAGTTGGGGCGGGGGTATTGCCTTTCAACTGGCCCTCGAATATCCCGATCTGGTATCAAAGTTGATTGTTACCGCCCCGGCCTTTCCGGAGGTTAGTAGGCTGGATAAACTTCGCCAGCCAGTATTATTGGCCTGGGCGGAGGATGACCCAGTCATTCCCTTTAGGTTCGCGGCCGAATTTGTTGCCGTAATCCCTGATATCGAATTGGCAACTTATGATAAAGGCGGACACAGTGCCGCGCCAAAAAATGCCAAAGACTTTTCAGGCAAGGCGATTCGTTTCCTAGAGAAGCCAAAGGTCGCCCGGGTTGATTCGAATACGCATTAATATTTCCTACCTAGCGAAAAGCTCTTGAGGAGCGACGAATGAGTGATACATATATTCCCGGAGAGGTTGAAAAAAAGTGGCAGTCCCGGTGGGAAGAGGAAAATCTTTACCAGCAGTCAATTGATCGCAGCAAACCGAAACATTATGCACTGACGATGTTACCTTATCCTTCAGGGGATTTACATATTGGCCATTGGTATGCCATGGTCCCTAGTGATGCGCGGGCGCGCTTCAAGCGAATGCAAGGATATAACGTTTTATTCCCAATGGGGTTCGATGCCTTTGGTCTGCCAGCTGAAAACGCAGCTATCGAAAGAAAAATTCACCCGGCGATGTGGACCTTTGATAACATCGATCGGATGCGAACACAGATGCGTAGCATGGGTGCTATGTTTGACTGGAGACGGCAGGCGATATCGGCCGAACCATCGTATTATCGTTGGTCGCAATGGTTTTTTAAACAATTTCTGGAAATGGGATTGGCCTACCGAAAAAAAGCCGCGGTTGATTTCTGCCCGAATTGCAACACGACCTTGGCTCGCGAACAAGTCTGGGGTGATGATCGGCACTGTGAACGTTGTAAGACGCGAGTGATCAAGAAGGATTTGGAGCAATGGTTCTTTAAGACAACATCTTATGCCGAGGAGTTATTGAACTTCGAAACTATTGATTGGCCCGATAGAGTCCGGGTTATGCAGACAAATTGGATTGGTCGTTCATCAGGCGCTGATGTTGTCTTTAAAACAGAAGACGGTGATCCTATTCAGATATTTACCACCAGACCGGACACTTTGTGGGGTGCGACATTTATGGTCCTAGCACCAGAACATCCACTGGTTGATAAGCTAACAACGACCGAACAGAGAGAGTCAGTCACCAACTACATCCAGGCTGCCGAGCGGATGGAAGACATTTTGCGAGAATCAGCCGATCGCGAAAAGACCGGTGTTTTTACCGGTTCATACGCGGTAAACCCCGTCAACCAGCAAAAAATCCCGATCTGGGTGGCTGATTACGTATTGATGAGCTATGGGTCCGGCGCAATTATGGCAGTTCCGGCCCACGATATACGCGACTTCGAGTTCGCGACCAGGTACGGGCTGGCTATCGTTGAGGTAATTCGCGCCTCGGGTCAAGATACAAATGATGGTCCATTGGTTGAGGCATTTGTATCCAAGGCGGAAGGCCAAATGATCAACTCCGGGCATTTTAACGGCACGCCAGTTGATGGCGCTGTCGAGATAGTAACCGCGTGGCTGGAAGAGCGAGGAATTGGTGCGGCAGCGGTTAATTACCGGCTTCGGGATTGGCTGATCAGCCGCCAGCGCTACTGGGGGACCCCAATACCCATTATTTATTGCCCAGAGCACGGGGCAGTGCCGGTTCCGGATGATGACTTGCCCGTCTTACTGCCTGAGGACGTGGAATTTATGCCAACAGGTGAGAGTCCGCTCCGATTTCATGAGGGCTTCCTGCATACAACATGCCCAATTTGCGGCGAACCATCTCTCAGGGAGACGGATACGATGGATACATTTATGTGTTCATCATGGTATCAATACCGCTATCTAAGCCCTGATTACAACATTGGACCGTTCGACCCCCAAGAAGGCGATTACTGGCTGCCGGTCGATCAGTATACGGGTGGCATCGAACATGCCACGATGCATTTGATCTACACACGCTTTTTCACCAAGGTCATGAAAAAGATGGGCTTGGTCACCTTTGATGAGCCCATGACTGCCCTCTACAACCAAGGCATGGTTCTTGGTGAAGATGGTGAAAAAATGTCGAAATCCCGTGGCAATGTGATCGCACCGGATAAACTGGTTCAACAATACGGGGCTGATACTGTTCGAACCTACCTTATGTTCTTTTCCCGGTGGGACCAGGGCGGACCCTGGAACTATGACGGCATCAAGGGACCTCAACGGATGCTTTACGACGTTTGGCAACTGGCCAGCCATGATTACCAGCCTGGCACCTTAGAGGAATCTGCCGACCGTACTTTGAGGCGTAAGACTCATGACACGATTCGCCGAGTTTCCGAAGATCTGGAGAATTTTTCTTTCAATACCGCCGTAGCAGCCCTCATGGAACTACGCAACGTGCTTATCGACGTACAGCGAACTACCAACGTTAATAGAAACAGCTGGGATGAAGCAATAGATAGTATGCTGCTGTTACTGGCTCCTATTGCTCCTCACATTACGGAGGAATTGTGGGCGAGAAGGGGACAGTCCTTCAGCATTCACCAGGCGATCTGGCCAATCTGGGATGCCGCCATTGCCAAGGAACAAACGATAACGTTGGTTGTCCAGATCAATGGCAAAGTACGGGATAAGATAATCGTTGCGGCCGGTTCGAATGATGAAGATTTGAAGAAAATCGCCCTAGCTTCAGAGAAGATCCAAAATTGGCTATCTGGGGATCAACCACGACAGGTGATTGTGGTTAAGGGTAAGCTGGTAAATATCGTTCTCTGAGCCTGGTGATGGATTCAATCAAGAGCCAGCCGGCAAATGCGTTCAGGTATTTGACTGCGTTTGCAGCCGACTATGGTCCTTTAAGCCAGAAGGAGCGCCAGAATCGGATGGGTCACTCTCCTGGCCTGCCGTTAGCCGCCGAGGCACGATCTATTCCGGGTTGTTCATCAATTCAGTAGGACCGCTAGAGTAGAGAGATCTGAATTCAGGCATTAGTTGTTAATTAGCAGCTGGGTGCAAAGAATCAGGTAGCCATCTATCTTACGCGCAAGATTATCCCATTCCCCGATGAATCTCGAAGAGATATCCCTTCATCAGTTGGTTCGAACGACCAGGAGGCATTCTTAATCCTGGTCACGGTGGCTTCCAGGGCCGCATGGGTCGGTAAATCGATGGAGTACCAGGCCAAGCCGATGGCGTTGGCCGGCGCTTGGGTCGCGCCGAGAGAGGACCAGGTATTGTAGCCAATATGGTGATGGTAGCCGCCAGCCGAGACGAAACCGGCCGAACCCCCATAATGCATAACCATATCGAATCCCAGCACGTCAACATAAAAGGCGTCAGCGGCGGCAATATCGGCCACCTGGAGATGCATGTGGCCGATTCTCGTCCCGGGCGGCAAGCCTGACCAGCTAGCATTCGGGTGATCAAGTTCGTCCATGATCCCAGCGATATCCAGAGCTTCAGTGCCCATCTGTAATTGACCGTTCGTCCGTGGCCATTCGTCCCGAGGCCGGTCACAATAGATCTCGATTCCATTGCCATCGGGATCTGCTAGATAAATAGCTTCGCTAACCCAATGGTCGGCGAATCCCTGCACCGGCGTCCGGCTCACTGCAAGCTGCCGGAGGTTTAGGCCGAGTTGCCGGCGGGAAGGAACTAGGATTGCCAGGTGATAAAGACCCGTCGATCCTGAATAACGGATGGCATTTGTGAATTCATTAAGAATCAACAGGTTCTGTTCGCCGGCCCCAAGTGTGGCCTGGTTGTCCCTTTGACTATGCAATTGAAAACCAAGGACATCGACATAGAACTTTGTGGATTGGGACATATCCTTGATAATTAGCGATACCGTGCCAATTGCTGCTTCTGGATGAATCTGAGTTTGCATCAATTGATCCTTTTAAACGATAATTTACTAACAGTCTATAATCATTTGGATGTGAGAATCGCGTACTTATTGTGCATTTAGGGTTGGTGCAAGTGGTTACAATAACCGAAGAAGCAGACCTGAGCAAATCGAGGTGCACGCCGACTGGATCACCCACGGATTTCAGAGATGAGCCCAGATTGGCCAGGAAAATAATTAGCACGATGGTGATAGCAGCCGTATGCTTACTGGCTTTGTCCGTTTACAAATCGAATCCGACGGCGATCCTCAAGGCTGGTGAAATAACGGTTTCAGAGAAACAATACTATTTCCCCATTTTTATCTTGTCACCCATAAAGGATCTGGGACCGATTTATGGTGTGAACTTCATCAGCTCAGCTGAGGATCCGGCCGACTATCAACAATATGCTAATGGGGCAGCAACCGGTGCATCATTCAACCGCTGGCCGATCTATTGGTTTTCTGTCGAACAAGGACAGGGCCAATACGATTGGCAGGCGCAAGATCGGGTTGTACTCGATGACCTGGCCCATGGATTCCAGACCGATGCGATCTTGCTGGGAACGCCATCATTTTATAAAACAGGAAATGATTCACCTACCGTTCGTCCCTCCCAGCGGGGGATGTTTGCGATGGAATCCCCCCAGGCGGCATCCCCTATTGGATTGTACGCGCCGGTGTTTAATGATGGTACCGATTTTCCCTCGCCAGGGAAAGTAATAAACGAAAACAATGTCTGGGCCAAATTTGTTTATTCTGCTGTCAGCCGTTACAAACCGGCAGGGGAGTTGGCAAAACTACATCATTTGCCGCAGGGTGCTGGTGTCACCTATTGGGAGATGTGGAATGAGCCTGATTTGGATTGGTTTTGGGATAGCAGTTTGGCCGACTATGCCCGATTGCTCAAGGTTGGGTATTTGGCGGTGAAACAAGCCGATCCCGCGGCCAATGTTTTATTCGGCGCGTTAGCTAACAATGTAAATCACCAGACCTATTACGAAGAAGTATTACAAATATTCGCGAGCGATCCCCAGGCAACACCTCGAGGCTATTATCATGATATCTTGGCTACGCATAGTTATTTCTATGCCTGGCAGTCATGGTATCATGTCTACAGTGCCGTCGGGGTGATGAAGGCTTTTGGATTGGACAAACCAATTTGGCTTAACGAAACAGGCGTTCCAGCCTGGAATGATTATCCGGGTCCAGTCTGGGACTCCAAGAGCGCTCTGCGTGCTTCCACCATGGAACAAGCTCATTACACAATTCAGACGGCCTTCTATGCCATGTTCGCTGGCGCGGATGCAATATTTCATTTTCAGTTGTACGATGGTTGTGGGAATCAACCACGGGGTACCGACTTTCCACCACATCAGGGGGATTTGTGCGAGGATCCGTCTTATCCAATCTGTGCGGGGGATGCTAATGGTCTATTCAGCAATCCCACGGATGCAGCTTGTTTCAGGCAACATCCCCAGCCAGAATCACCAAGGCAGAATTTCGAAGCATTCAAGTTATTGACCACCATCCTTACTGACGTCGAACCTTACTGGCGCCTTCGCCCCGGGGGAGCAGATCCCTACAACGGACCACAAGAGTGGATTGCTTTCTACCGGCCGGCGTCACGTGAGAGAATCATCGGCTTGTGGTCGAGGGTTGGGAGCGATCAAGTCGCCAGGCTGAAAGCGACGGGCAGTTCTGCGCTTACGATATTGCCCGATGGTACGAGCCAGATCATTCACCCGGTGAACGACTATTACGAGTTGAATCTACCTGGCGCGACCAACCAAAATGCTCCCTGGGATCCTGCTCTGTATGCCATTGGCGGCCGGCCGACCATTATTGTTGAGCTGGATACTCTTAGGAAAACGCCAGATCTGAGATAGCCACTAAGTATCCTCTGTATCTGGATCAACTTCCTCTGATACCGGCACGTTCTCGATGCTCCTTCGAACGGTCGCCCGTAATCGCTGGAAAATAGTTTTTGCTTCATTTTCTGCCTGGACTGATATGGGCTTGTCACTATAGCGGGCTTCTAGAAACAGTTGGGTTAATTGGGTTATTTCCCTCGCACCTTCGGGCCAACTTTTTTTCAGATTCAGTTGGTGTTCAAGGGGTGTTTCGCCTGGCGACCGTCTAACCCCTTGTTTTTCAGCCCGATCCAGAACAGACAAATAATAATGGCGTACTCTCTCCCTTGGAGATTGGCCGCGAATAGGGAACAATCTCCAGGGAGATACCGGCGCACGGCCTGGTAAAGTTGCTGTCTCCAATCGCATTCGGATAGAGCTAACCAGTTCCGTTGAACCTGTCGAAATACGGCGCCATATTGTGTATATCTGAGAAATTAATCTTGACCAGACCTCGATTAACCCGTTCAGGTCAAACCTAAGATCGCGATTCTTAAGAAAGTACAGCACAGCCACCAGGATAACAAACAGCACACTGGCGATAAATATTCCTTCGAACATGACCTGGGGAATTACGAATATCGGCTCGGAATTCTCGGCATTGGGTATGATGGGCGAGACCGGCTCAATCGTCAACGGTTCTGACTCCGGGATGCTGCCTGAAAATAGCGATAGCAGTCCGGCGATGAGAAGTGGAATCAGACCAAACAAAAAGGTTAGGGCGGTTATTGTATAGGACAGTACCACCTGGATAATCTCTGAGATCGCCAGTGTCGAGCCAATGGGTAGAAAGGCGGCCAGCACCGAGACGACGAGGATGATGATGATTACCTGTTGACGCCATCTCGATGTGATGGAGGATTCGATTTCAAGTCCCCCAGCTACCCAACGGGCTTGCATTACCGCCAGGCGGGCTCGGCTTGCCAGCCAGAAACCAGCGCTGAAATAAATAACCAAGGCTATGAGCATCTCCGGTGGCAATCCTATTCGAGTCACCATACGAAAGTCGAACGATTGAATGGCTTCAATATTGCCGCTGGTCATTTCGAAGGTGGTCCCCATAGCCAAGAAGGCCAATAGCAAGCCACCAATGACCCAATGGTGGATGAACTCATGGTACAGCCGATTTCGATAGACAGGTACGACTGGGGCCATCCCCCATTCAATTCGTTCAGCTGATGGCGTGGTGAAATATGCAATTTCATCTCGACTCACAGCAAGCTTCGAAAAGATGCCCGTCAATTGGTTGCTCCAAGCCCAGGCTAACAGGCATAGGCTAATCAAGATAATCAGGTTGGCATTGAATATTGACAACGGCGCCACGAGAAAATCATCGAGCATTTTGGCGCGGATGTTCGTGCCGGTCGTTAGCCAGTAGAACAGAGTGATGACGACGATTAGGAACATAGCTTCGGCCAGCCTGTATATAGAACGATTGAGGCCGCGGTGGGGGGAACGGAGCCACCGGGTAGTCCAGGCACCTTCGGCGGCTACGATCGCTACGAATAAAGGTAGGATTTGCCAGTTACCGCCTGGGATAAGTTCTCTTAACAGGACTGTTGGACCCATGAAAAGCATCAAGACGACGACTGAAATAAAAAATAACTGCCAGTTGCCAACCTCGGTCTTGAACGCGCCGTTACCTTCCCGATTGGAGAGATCTTGCCCCAACTTCATGAGGTATTCCCCATCGCACGATAGTTCTGCACACGGTCAGGTGGCGCGAGCCAGTACCGCAGGGCTGTCTCAGAGCTGAGATGAACGGCCGGGAAGCCAAACGGCCGTGCTAGACGCTGAATGCTCTGAAAGTCCACATAGGGCTCAGGGTTAATCAATATCGGGTTGAATCCTCGTCGAACTAAACTGTGCAGCGAACGACATGTTTTTAAATCACCGGTCGGGCTGATGACCAGGATCGTGACGCCCCAACTCAAAAAGGAGACAGCGTCGGTCAACCAGGTCGAAAAAACTTGACTACGGCCGGCCTCGATACGGGCCAATGTGTCTAAGATCGTCATGAGATGTGACCGACCGGGATTTGGTTGAATTGGCGGCGGGATGAGACCCTTGGTACTGTTGCCATTCTCCTCCATTTCTCCAATCTGTTCGCCGGATGAAGATTTTGAGCTCAAGCGACCAGAGTCTTTACCAAAAAACGCCGGTTCCATCTCGAAATCGGAAATCTTTCGCAGAGGATCGAAGCCATTGGATGCCATACCCACGGCCTGGCGGTTTTCAACGAGGTAGGTGGCCAGGGAAGCGGCCAGAATTATCGCCCACTCCGGCCCATCGATTCGATTTCTGGCGCTGAATTCCTCAACATTCAGGTTTACCAGGAGCATTGTGTCGAGGGACATCACGGGCCGGTATGCCTTGACAAGTAGATTATCGGCGTGAGCGCTCGCTTTCCAGTTAATGTGACGTATCGAATCCCCGGGCTGGTACTTCCGAACGCCAACCGGCCGTGATGGATCTCTAAACAGGCGCTGGTTCGTTCTTATTGTTCCAAAAGGCAATTTGGCCTGGGTAGGCATCCTGGAAATCGGAACAATCCGCGGATAGATGGTTAGATAGTTTGGTGGCAGACGGGACTTGTTTTCTTTGAATCCAAATAAATCTCCCATAGCAATCTGACCTGGTCCAAGTTGGTAGTAACCGCGCCGCATAGCGCGAATATCGTAGCTGAAAGATTTTCTTGACCGCCCGGCAAGGGTAAAAGCTTGTTTCATCTCTCTGCCCCCTCTTAGCTCGGTGGCTATGCTCTCATCGAGCTGTAACCAGGGAACAGGTATAAAACTACTATTTTCCACAAAGATCTTCACTGAGATCTTTTCGCCGAGAAAGGCATGGCTATTGAACTCTCTCTTAAAGTGTAGTTGTCTCATTGCCCTAGGCGTATACCAATGGCTCCAGACAGTGATTCCCAAAGTGATGTAAACGATGTAGAAAATGAAATCGACCCGGAAAAGCAAGGCGACGACCAGCAACAAGACAATAAGGATCGGTAAATCGGTCATGTCAATTTACCGATATCCAGAGCTGTGTCATTTATGATGCCAGAGATAAGACTATCCACGCTCAGACCACGGAGCGCGCTTTCCGGATGAATAATACAACGGTGGGCCAAGACTACCTTGGCCAATCGTTTAACATCATCGGGCAAAACATAATCACGATTCTTGAGGGCGGCTTGAGCCTGGGCAGCCCGGTAGAGAGCATGGCTGCCGCGCGGACTGGCGCCAAGAACCAGGCTGGGATGTTCTCGGGTTGCAATGACAAGCTGGACAATATATTCGCGAACGGTCTGGTCAACATTGACATCCCAAATCCGGCGCGCCAGTTCTGGTAACTGGTAGCCATCAACAACCTGCTTTAGATTCTCTATTGGGTGTTCTTTACCCAGGTTTACCAGCATCTCGCTCTCCAGTTGGTTGTCAAGATATCCAAGCCTGATCTTCATCATGAATCGATCAAGCTGGGCTTCAGGCAGCGGGAAGGTGCCCTCGTACTCGATAGGGTTTTGAGTGGCAATGACGAAAAATGGCCGTTTCAGACTGTATGTCGTGCCGTCAACGGTGATCTGGCGTTCCCCCATGCTTTCCAGAAGGGCAGACTGGGTGCGTGGAGTTGCTCTATTTATCTCGTCGCAGAGGAGGATATTTGTGAATGCCGGGCCAGGGATGAAGCTGAAGGCTTGCTCGGTTTGATTGTAAATTGAAACACCTGTTACATCATTGGGCAATAGATCCGGCGTGCACTGCAAACGTTTGAAATCTACGCCCAATGATAGGGCAAGAGAACGGGCCAACATGGTTTTCCCGGTTCCGGGGACATCTTCCAGGAGAAGATGCCCATCACATAGCAAAGCGATAATGGCCAACTGGATGACCTCGCGCTTACCAATAATGACCTTTTCAACGTTGTCTGCGACCTTGTCGGCAAATTCAGCAATTAATTCCATAGCTCTAATCTCCTGGAGTGTTACAATAATAGCATACGAGAGTCTTCGGGCAGAATTCAATTTGACTATTGGCAATCAAAGATATTTTTTGATGAAGGTCCGATTTGTGTATTTCCTGCACCTAATCTTAAGTAGGGCAGACGCCAACAGCAGTATCCTCCAAAATATCGATATATCCAGGTTCACTAAGAATTAGCATGATCGCTCTTGACCAGACTTTTGATTCGGAATTTGGGAACAAAATCGCCCGCCTGGAATCATTCAATAAGCACCTCTATCGACCTAATACATACCTGCACAAGTGGTGGGCGCGACGCTGTGGAACCACGTTTAGATTGATTCTAAAACAATTAGCTCAAAACGATGGGGATCGCGATTTTTATGCTCCGGGTGGTCTTGACGGACTTATTGTTCTTGATCCCATGATGGGTGGGGGGACGACCGTTCACGAAGCAATTCGACTAGGCGCCAACGTTATCGGATTTGACGTAGATCCTATACCAATCCTACAGGCCAGGGCATCATTGTCAGGGATACCTTCCGCCGATCTGCAAGAACCTTTTCTTCATTTGGTAAAAGCAATTCGTCAGGATCTCGAACCTGTCTCGATAGTTGCCTGCCCAATTTGTCAACTCCAGGCTTCGTTGCGCTATACGCTCTATGGTCTGCGACGACATTGCCAATGTGGTCCGGCAATACATGTGGATTCGTTGGTTTTGAGGCACGATGGAAACCAGTCGATCATTAGGTTTTGCTCTCATTGTCACCAGGTCCATGATGTTGAAAAGTGTCCCAATTATTTCGTGGCGCAATCGTTGACCCCTGTGTACGAGAAAACAGTTCAGAGATGTCCGGATTGTAAGGGCGCATTTATGGAGGAGCTTGACCAGCCTTATTACAGCCGCTACACGGCGCTGGTTTCGGCCGGTGTGTGTGCTGAGCATGGTCTTTTCTTCAAAGGTGTCGAGGAACGGGATCTTGACCAGATTAGGCGGGCTAATGAGCGTCGAGATAGGCTGAATTTTTACACCAATCTGACTGTAAGACCCGGACCAAAATCCAACGATCTCCTTCGGCGAGGCATTACAAGCTACGCAGATCTATTTTCAAGCCGGCAACTGATCTATCTCAAAACAGCCATTGAACACTTAAACCAAATCGATCCGGTTATCAGATTGCCTTTGGCGCTGCTCGTTTCTACGTCCCTGGAATTTAACTCAATGCTTTGCGGATATAAAGGGGCTGAAAAGCGGAGAGCCGGGGCGATAAGACATGCCTTTTCGCATCATGCATACTCGTTTCCCTATACGGCGTTAGAGAATAATCCCCTGCATCCCTCCAGGTCCTCAGGTACGCTGCAGAAATTGTTCTATGACCGGGTTATCCAGGCGAGAAAGTGGGCTGCCTTGCCCCGAGAACGAAATGTCTCTGGACATGGTAAGAAATTCACTTTCATTCAAAATGAAGTGGACAGCGGTTTTGAGGTTGATAATCCGGCCGAATTGACGACGGGTAATCATAAATTCTTCCTTCGGCAGGCCTCTTCTACTACTCTCTACCTGGCCGACGGTAGCGTCGACTTTGTAGTGACCGACCCACCTTACTATGACAGCGTGGAGTATGGCGACTTATCGGCTTTCTTTCGCGTATGGCTCCGGCAATTAGTTGGGAACGGGACGGATGGAAAAATCGACTGGGACTATGAAGTACCTCATTTTGTCGGGGATAAAACAACTTCCGGTCCACCCTCGGAGACTTTCTGCTATTACGTAGAATTAATGACCAGAATCTTCGCAGAGTGCCATCGTGTATTGCGAAAGGACCACGCCCGCCTGGTTTTCACATTTCATCATTGGAAAGCAGATAGCTGGGCCGCATTGACCATTGCGCTCAGGCGATCCGGCTTCGTTCTGAAAAACCGGTATGTCGTTCATGCTGAAAACCCAATCTCGGTTCACATCAATAATTTGCGAGCGCTTACCCACGATACCATATTGGTTTTGGCGCCAGCCTCAGTTAACCCAAGTCACGAATGGGCGCGGCCGGCAACAATCAATTTTTCCGGCAGTGCTGAATTTTGTGCGGACTGTGGCTCCCTGGTTGGCTGGCTGCTCAAATCTAGCATCTCGGATGAACAGGTCCGGGCTACCTGGCATGGTTTACTGGCCGGTGAATAGAACGCCCAAGATTCGACCTGCTCTGATCCCAGGATGCCAGATAAATCTGGTAATTGGTCTAACCTGGGTCAAGCAATATTAATCGACTATTCAGATATTTGTACTGGTTACTTAAATAGTTCTGGAATTATCCGCCAAGGAACTCTTCAAGATTAGCCTTGCTGATCCTATATGCAGTACCAATCTTGCGAGCCTTCAAATCGCCAGATTCTATGGCGGCCAGGATATCCGATTCCTCTACTTGAACAAAAGCCGCCGCCTGGGCCGGTGTCATAACTTCGGGTATTTCGGTTGATGCGCCTGATTGTGGACTTGCGGCCGCTGCTTGCTGTTGGCTAGGCTGTTGGCTGGGCTGCTGTTGTTGTTGCTGCATCTGCTGCTGCATGGCCGACATACCCATCATACCCATACCCAATTCTCCGAGCCCACCTCCGCCGCCGGTCTCAGCCGCAGCCATGCCCACGTCCAGCGATTTCATCTGGGCATAGCTGGTGCCGTAACCCATCCGGGTCACAACTTCCAGCGACTCAGGATGCAGGCCCATTCGGATATTGAAATCAACCAGGACCATTCCAATCGCGTCGAAGTCAGCCTGGAGCATGCCCACCAATAAGTCGTTTAGATCTTGGGAGAAAGATTGAAGTTGGGCCGGGCCAAGATTCTTGGCGATGGCTAGCTCGCTGAGTTTGTCCTGGATCATTACGCCCAACATGGGATCCAGTCGCTGTTTCAATTGGGGGGAGCGCACGCTGGTCCTGAAGGCATCCATGGCATTTAAGAACCTCCATGGCTCTTTGACCTTTGAGATATAAGTCCCGTTACCGATAATGGCACTGGCACCTGGCCCTCGATTGGCATGCTCCACGATAATTGGTGCTGTTGTTCCCCACTTATAGGCTATATCAGTGGTTTTAATAAAATAGACATCGGCAGTGAAAGGCGTCTTATCGTTGAAAGCTTTCCCAAGAAGGTTGGCCAATATTGGCAGATTTGCGGTTGTCAAGACATGAGTGCCCGGGGTGAATGTGCCCATAGGCTCACCTCCGCGCACGAAGATAGCCGTTTCGCCAGGGTTGACGATACAAGGGGAGCCCCAGCGAATATCTCCGGGCCCGCCTTTAGGCCATTTTTGGACAATTTCATCTGTTAACCATGGTTCTGCATTTACGCGATCAAATACTCGGGCCATCCGCTCACACTCCTAGACTTTGTATTTACCAGCACTGGTATTCAATAAAAAACAATCCTCAATGCTTATCCGCCAGACCAACTTTTAAGACACTCCTGAAAGAACCTCTTGGCGCGAATTGTAGGTTACGTTAGCATCCCTTAGGGTATTATCCAATTCGCGAATCGCAAAATCAATGTCACCATCATCAAGAACAGCTTTTTCTAGGGCTGCCACTTCCGCACTAATTGCATCACTAAAGGCCAACATCGCCTCGTCAAAAGCGTACACATGGGCCAGTTCCTCTTCCTTAATTTTTACAGCATCAAAGAAGCCAGCGTACCCTTCGGGTGCATCCTTGATTTTTCCAATCAAGCCCATCAAACGAGTATCCGCCCGGCCGAGCGGTTCAGCATAATCGATTGCCTTGATGATGTCCCGACTAAGCTCTTGGTGAATAGAGCCCAATTGAAGGCGAGATTCTTCGAGACGAGAGGCGATTGTATCACGCAAAATCTGGTCCGCTTCGCGCCTTCTTCCCTTTTCGATATAACCACTGAAACCTGGCAGCTTCCCAAGAAGTGTGCCAAGGCCGGTTGATTCACTGTCTATCTTGTCATGCATATCTGGGACATAAGAATCCTTCATCTATCTATTGCTCCTTCACTTGACTCTTTGACAATTCTCGAATCATCGGTAATCAAGAAAAATTATAGCACAGCTTTCAACCTACCGACAGAAGCAATTAATTAGCCAACCAGCGATCGAGGATAATCTGAAGCTGGTTATCTTCACTTATTCCGGCCAGTCCTTGATTCAACGCATCGAGCAACTCTTTTTGATCAGCCAGTACCACGAGGGCAAATGGTTCCTCAGTTACAAACTCAGGGCTTATGTTCAGGCTATTGTCCTGGTCTCTATATAACAAGGCACCAATGTGATCCACTAATGCTGCATCAGCGTCGCCACGCGAAAGCGCCTCCAATGCTTCAGCTGTACTGGAGTACGGCATAGTTTCGAGCTCAGGAACCTGTCGTTCCCAGATTGTAGCCTCCACGTGACCTTGTGCGCCTAGTTCTACTGCTAGGGTACTTCCTACAAGAGATGCCTGATCCTTGTGCGGAAAATCGGACCGGCTGACCAACACCTGTCCTGCGTTAAAGTAGCTAGTTGTGTAAGCGAAATCCCGAAATTTATCGATGGAAATAACCAAAGCCGAAGCGAGGACATCGACTTGATTCGTGGCAAGCGCATCATACAGGCCATCATAGCCGAAGTATGTAAATTCAACCGCAAGTCCTAAATCCGTGGCGATCGCTTGAACTAGATCAACATCAATGCCTGCTACGCCGTTCGCGTCAAGCACCTCGAAAGGAGGATAAGTGGGATCCAGGCCAACTCGCAGGATGCCGCTTTCCTGAATGCGTTCCCAGGCATCTTGTTCCTGCCGGCAAGCAGTTGTCACGAAAAAGAGAAATGCGACCACTATGATCGGGAGCCAGGTAGTTCGCCTAATTCTCATCATTCAATGGCTCAACAAAGTGTAACCCTATAAAAGATGCGGCTTGCCTTACGAAATGGTTAATTACCGGTGTACTCCAGAAGCGCATCATAGATGGGCTTCTTCACAAATTCCGGTGTCACCAATGTATATGAATCCATATAACTTTTACTAGGCGCTGGAAAACGGAACGCCCAGATGGCTACCATCTCAACATATGGCCATTCCTTCTCCGCCAACTCCAGGGCATCGATTGTATACCGTATCCGTTGGCCAGGTTTCACCGCTAATGTCCACCGAGGATGATCGTTCCAGCCTGTTTCTGTAATCAGGATAGGCGTCTCCTGATCATTGTTCTTGATCATGATCTCTCGTATTAATTCAACCCGTCGATAATTGAGTAAACCAGGATCGGCCGGAGCATCTGGGGGAAAGGTTAATCCGTAGGCATGTACGGACAATCCGTCAAAATAATCTGCGGCTCCTTCTTCGTACATACGGTTCAAATAAATCAGGTCATTAAGCCCCCATGGAGAGCCTTCGGGTTCCAATGTTGGAGCCAAAGCGCCGGCCAGGACCCTCATATCTGGATTCGCCTTTTTGACAGCTGGATAGGCCTTCATCAATAAGTTAACATAATCGGTGACGGGAGTTTGCCTGTAGCCCCATTCGTAACTCAAATTTGGTTCGTTCCATATGATGAGTGAATCCACTTTACCTTCGTAGCGGGCAGCAAATTGGGCCGCAAAGCTGGCAAAGTCATCATAGGCGCTTTCATCAAGATGGGTTAAAGGCGTTCCCTCGGGTCGAGCCCAGGCGGGGGTTAAGCCAAGGCGGGCAATCACTTTTAAACCCTGCGCTGAAGCATGCTCGATGACAAGATCCGGATGTTCCCAGGCGATGCCACCATCTTGGCCATGATAGTAAGCCCAAGGAAAAAACTCAACTATCGAACTCGCCCCCATTTCTCGCACCATTTGTAGGCTCCGTTGTATTTTCCAGGGTTCAACCTCGTCGGTTAATCGAGTATGTACCGCCACAATAGGGTGTGGCGACCTGATTGCTTGATGTTGACCGGGTACTATGAGTATGGGAGCAGGCTGAATCAAGGCGAGAAGCAGTGAGAGAATTAATAGCCGTAGAGCGGGGTCAATTCTAATTTTTATTTCCAAACGGGGTAAATATTTCTGGTAATTAACAGGCAACTTGCCGATAACCCGAAGTGAGTTATTTCTGGATAGGTACCATATAGTGATTATCAAGCGATCTAAGTCTGGGTTGTCGCCATTTCGTTGGCATAATGCTCTGCCCACCAATCAAGTTGGGTGTAAATGCCGTCAATTCTCTTTTCCATTGGAAGATCGCGATCCGTTAAATGTCCCGGGGGTTTGGCGATCGGTCTTTCCTGCATCCGGCAAAAAATCTCGTTCTTGAGTTGGACATTTAGAAGTTTGTTATGCAGATTGTGAACCATCATTGACAGGTCTGAATCTTCACTCATGGTATAGGCTTGGGGGAGAGTATCTACCAGCAACGTTGACGGGGAACGGCCGAAATTGCGGAATATTCGCCAGGCGTCTACTTTTAAGTCAACCAGCGGATCAAGACCCCAGGCATGGTTGTATGAACCAAGCTGATAAGCCGCTGGAGAGTCATATAACAAAATCATGCGCAGTTGGGCAGCTGTGGTGACCCAGAGTCCCCGATACTGACTAATAATGCGATTGGCGACTGCATTCCAATCAATATTTATTATTCTTCGGGCCACGTCTTCGGGGCCAGAGTCTGGCAGGAGCAAAACCAACCGATTCTCATATTCGAAGATGCCTCGCAGATCTTTTACCAGGGGAGGTGCACCCGATATCGGCTGATCCTTCCAGAATAATGAGGGATGCTGTTCCATCTTGAGTAATAAATCAGCTTGAATCTGACTAAATAAGACAGTGGCTTGCTCGTCTTCGCTGACGTCATTTTCAAAAAGCTGGCGAGACAGGCTCCTCAGGCAAGAAATTGCCCCGGCGCCCTCCCGTTCAGATAAGAGTGATGGCGTGATTGCTGCCGACCCATGCATGGCAATCCTGGCCATTTCAGAAAGTTGTTCAATGGGGTCGACGGTCAGGGGTTCAGGCAAGCACGGATTTCCTGCTACCAAGGATCCATGTTCATTCAGATGGCGAGAAAGTCCAGGATTGAAACTCAGGTGGCGTTTCAAGGTGCTTCGAGTCGCTATCAGCGGAGTCCGTTTCAGCACCGGGCCAAAATCGCACCAAATAGGTCTAAGTACCTTGCGGGCCTGATGGAATGATTTTTCTTCACCAAGAACGATAAGGAGGTTGATATCAGACTGACCAGGCTGGTAAGTCCCGTTACTCAAACTGCCATAAAGATACACGGCCTCAATATTCTGGTCCAGATCGCCCAACGCATCCAGAACAGCATCAATTGCCTTGCGTGTAGCCCCACCATTCATACTAGCGATTATACCTACCGAAACTGCATGAAGCGAATAATGCTATCACGATAAGCCTGGGTATAATACCAGTTATTAGGAGGGCAATTGGGATGCGTATACTTGTTACTGGCGTTACCGGCTTCGCGGGCTCATTCTTAGCGGAGTTGCTTCTTGATTCGGGTTATGATGTCTATGGCCTCGTCCATCCGGACTCGAGTCATCAACCATGCCCGGATCACGATCGATTTACGCCTCTAACCGGTAATATTTTGGTTCAAGCTGAGGTTGAAAAGGTCCTAATAACGGCAAAGCCTAATCTCGTTTACCATCTTGCAGGGCAAGCCTCACCCGTCCGATCCTGGGAAATACCAGCGCAGACTTTCGCCGTTAATACAGGAGGAACGGCTAACATCTTGTTATCCGCTCAGAAAAATGGCCAACCAAAGGTTGTTGTAGTGACCAGCGCCCACATGTATGGAACGTTTGGCCTTTCCTCCACGGTTATAACGGAGGAGACACTACCGGCCCCGTCCGATCCTTATGGGATAAGCAAATGGGCGGCCGGGCAGTTAGTAAGCGTCTACAATCGCCGCTATGGATTGCCGGTTATCGAAGCAAGGCCATTTAATCATATTGGCCCTCGCCAAACCCTCGGTTTTGTTGTTCCGGACTTTGCCAGCCAAATCGCAGCTATTAAGCTTGGTCTCCGGGAACCAGTCATCAAGGTTGGCAATCTCTCAGCCAGGAGAGATTTCACAGACGTGCGTGATGTCGCCGAAGCCTATCTGAGAATCGGTCTGGAAGGTCGAGCTGGAGAGACCTACCTTGTCTGTTCAGGAAAATCAGTGTCAATCCGGGGAATTCTGGACAAGATTATTGAGATAGCCGGAGTGAAGGTCACTGTGGAACAAGATCCAGGTCGCGTCCGACCAGCTGACAATAATAGTGTGGTAGGGAGCTACTCAAAACTTCAGCAACAATCGGGCTGGGAACCTAAATTCACACTAGCACAATCGTTGACCGATGTGTTTAATGAATGGCTTGGAATTCTCGCCGGATGACCAAGAAACGCGAGCGTTTGGACAATTTGTTGGTCGATCGTGGATTGGTGGAAACACGAGCTCGCGGGCGCTTATTGATTATGGCCGGCGAGGTGCGGGTTGATGGTGAAAAGGCCCTTAAACCGGGAAGGATCGTCTCTATAGAGGCAGATATCGAGTTAATTGCTCCCCTGCCATATGTTAGCCGAGGCGGTTTGAAATTGAGAGCGGCGTTAACGTCTTTTCAAATCAAAATAGAAGGGCGAATTTGTGCCGATGTGGGTGCCTGCACCGGTGGCTTCACAGATGTAATGCTGCAAGATGGTGCCCGGACTGTATATGCGATCGATGTTGGATATGGTCAGTTAGACTGGAAGCTACGGCAAAATAGCCGCGTTAAAGTGATGGAACGCACAAATGCGCGTTATCTGTTAACGATGCCTGAGCAAATTGACGTCCTGACGGTAGATGTATCATTTATCTCGCTAAAAATAATCTTGGAGACCACCTTACACTGGTTAGCCCAGGGCGCCGACGTTGTGGCTCTGATTAAACCGCAGTTTGAGGCGGGCCGGGCTCAGGTCGGCAAGGGGGGGGTAGTGCGAGATCGAGAGGTACATTCTGAGGTCCTGAAGGATATCCTGAACTGGTCGATGGCTCATGGTTATTCAGTGATGGGATTGATTCGCTCGCCAATTGAGGGAGCAAAGGGTAATCTGGAGTTTCTGGTCTGGTTGCGGATCGGGGGAACGACTGACTTAGAATGCCCTAGGTTGATCGCCTCTGCCCTGGAACCCCGGCAGGACTGAAGGTTTAGTTAATCGGCAGTGCCCACAGAATTGACGGCCGGTTTCGGAGCCAGGTAATCATGCTCCATCTTTGCCGGTTTTAGCGCCGGCAACCAGACTGTAAAGGCCGCACCGCTACCTGATTCGCTTTCAACCTCAATCTTACCATGGTGGCGATCAATAATTTCCTTACAAATAGCCAGACCTAGCCCTGTGCCCGGCGCGCCACTTTCAAGCGCTGCTTCGCCCCGATAGAAACGGTCGAATAAATGAGGCAAGTCATCCTCCGAGATACCAGGTCCATTATCGGAGATGCGCACCCATACGCCATCTTGGCTATTAAATGAATCTTCACCGGTTCGAATCGTTACGGTACTACCATGAAAAGAGTAGTTTAACGCATTAACAATGAGATTCATCAATACTTGCTCCATTTGGCTGCTGTCTGCGATGGCCATGGGAAGCGCGCCATCTACAGCCGAGTTGATAGAGATTTGTTTCGTCTCGGCTAATGTTTGGCAACTGGTAATGGCTACTGAGATGGTTGATAACAAATCAAATGGCTCAAGTCGTGACGGGATCTTGCCGGTTTCCAGGGCGGAGAGATCCAGGAGATCTTCAATGATTATCCCTAGCCGGTCGGCTTCCCTGTTTAATACGACCATATAGCTATCTTTCTTCTCCGGTTTTCCGCGCTGTATGAGCATAAGGTATGTTTTTATGGTGGTTAGAGGAGTTTTTAATTCATGAGAGACACTGGAGATAATATTTGATTTGAGGCGGTCGACTTCCTTTAGCTTGCTAATATCAGATTGAACGCCAACAAAGCCGGATAACTTTCCACGTTCCGAGAGAATCGGCGCCATGACGAGGTTGACATCACAGTAAGTGTTATTCTTCCGATGCAGAAGCATCTCGCCACCCCATTCGTGACCGGTGTAAATCGCCGTCCACATTTCTCTGTAAGCGTCATGGGCGTCTTCCTCGGTTTGCCATAATTCAAGAGTTTTTCCGATGAGTTCATCGGCCGTATAACCGGACTGATGGGCTAAGGCCTGGTTGGCATAAAGGATGACGCCAGCTGGATCGGTAAAGAATACACCTTCACCGGCACTGTCAAGAATTGCCTGGGTTCTGTCTTTCTCCGCCCGTAGTTCTGATGTACGGTTAGCAACTTCTTCGGTCAAAGCGTTGGCATGGCGCTGCAATTCTTCATAAAGCCTGACATTTTCGATAACAGGCGCCATCTGGTTCGCCAGGGAGTGTAATAAGTCAATGTCATTTTGGGGGTAAAAATCATCGGGATCTCTGCGACCAAACAACCAGACCCCAATTGCCTTCTCTGGCGTGATCAGGGGAATCGCCAAACGAACCCAATCATAGTCTAGTATATTTTCCGAGGCAGGTGGTCTATAGGCACTTGCGGCAAGACCCAGTTTATTAAGCTCATCTGAAGTGCTTGGAATAGCCGACTGCGATATACCATCTGCATAGACTAGCTCAACCCCATCATTATCGAATAATGATAACGCTGATTGTCTAATCAGCAGGGCTGGTAATATATCCCTATTGAGCGAATCTGAAAGAGCAGTGCGGCTCTTTGCCAAAGGAATATTTTTGGCGAATACTCGCAAAATATCATCCGGATCATGCTCAGTACCATAAGCCAATCGGTTCATCGTTTTTTGGAGAAAATTTAGGATTGGCGGCGTTGCCATCACAAAAATAATAGACACGAATAAGAGATAAAAAGTTTTGGTACTGGATGTAACCAGCCACTGTTCGCCTAAGAGAAGAACCACAATAAAGATCGTCGGATAGAGGAGTATGAAGCTGTAAATGCCGAGGAGCCGGTTCGCTCTAAATTCAAGTTGTCCTAACTGACGTTTATAGATGGCATAGGTATAAGAAATCGGGAATATTGGCAGTGATATGAAAGCCAGGCTCACACCAAACCCGGGAGGCACCGATAATGCCGACACCTGGGGTAAAGTAATGACCAGAATGCCCGGCCCAAAGGCAAGGCCAATTCCCGAAAGCATCAACCGGGCTGAATTTCGGTCAGATATCGGTGCACCTTTGCGAAACGAGCGGTATGCTAGAATCAGAATGCTATACATTACAGCCAGAGCCAAAGCCAAGAGACTTATGCTCAGCCGGTCGGAACTCTGCGTTATCTCAATAATGGCCAGGGCGATGGAACCGATATAAATGAGCGGCATAATCCGCCGGGTAAATGGGATGAAAATCGGGCTTGGCACGGTCAGATGCAAATGTATCACACAGGGAACCATCAGCCAGGCAACGAGAATGGAAACAACCGTGGAAGCGCCAACTTGCCAATTAGCGATGCTACCTACCACTGCCCAGGTTGCGGCAAGGTACATAAAGGCAATCAACAATCGCCAACTCAGATCCCGGGGCCTTAAGAATAATAATACGGCAGTTCCAGCCATCCAGAACGGGAAGAACCACAAAGTACCGACAAGGCGTCGCAGGCGATCCTGAAAGCTTGGGATTGGCATGACCAGCGAAAGCGCTTCGCCAGAATCCGTTATTACGTTGGGAACAGATTCACCCGGAGTATATCCATCAAAAGGAACGCTAAGTGGGTTTAGCCGGTAATCAGCATACGTTAAGTCGCCAATTTGGACGAGTACTTCGTCGACTGCAATAGAGTCCAGCGAGGAGTCATTTACTTGCCATCCACCAGATATGGCCGTGAATACGATCCCGGGGTAGGGGGTCAGACCAATAAAACTCAGCGTGTAGTACAGGTACACCCCTAGCACTAAGATCGCAAAAGCTAACAATGACCGATTTAAGTGGCTGAATTTTCCCTTAAATTTGTAACTCATCTGTCCGTATTCGATTTCAACAGCTATTTATAGTCGATAGTACTATTGTACTTGTCTGCTCTTACCATCTGCAATCCCCCTATGTTCCTATGTAGGATAGACCTCGTGAAATGACGGGCAAGTTATAAGCGTCACTTCGAACAAGTTGAAGAATTGGACCGGGTATAACAATCAGGAGGTATTGCTGTATAAGACAACAAGGAACAGCAATATTTGGCTGTAGAGGTTTAGATATCCATTAAGGATTCATTGAACAACTCAATATTACTTAATTTTAATCTAGTTCGGAGGGAATCAGCGTACTCATCAAGCATGTGATGCAGACCCGACGGATCTATTAAGGACATACCACTGAGCAGTTTTATCGCTCTTCGGTATCGATTTATCAACTGGTAAGATGCATAGGAAACTGCACCACATGAAACCAGGATCTGTTGAGCTTCTGCCAATGCTCCAGGTTCATCAATATTGGTTAGCAACCGGAGGAATTGTTCTCGATGTTCATGCGCCGCTGTTTGAGCGTAAAGTAAAAGCAAGTTATTGCGCCCTTGCTTCCAGTCTGCATTAGCAGGTACTTCTAGTGCATCGGTAAGATCATCCTCAACCTGGATGATCTCGCCAATAACGACTCCCAGAGAATACATATCCTGCGTGATATTGGCTGATGCAGATCCAAGAATTGCACCAAGCTCAAAAGCAAAGCCATAGAAAGGTGTGCTCTTGGCGCGTAAAACCAGCCAATAACTTTCTTCACCTCGGAGGTTTTGAACATCCAGTTGCTGGCCCATTGCTGTACTTAAAGCCGCCCTGTTCAGGGCCTCGCTGGCTCTTGCCTTGTCAAAGTCACTTGTTTCTGCGCGACACAAACTCAAAGCTGCAAGTGATTGATAGGCAAGCGCCATATTTGCTGCTGGTCCATTCCCATAGACATAGTGGACCCCCCCAGAGTCGTCATCGAGAATATCGTCAACGATGATGATGCTCAATTGGAGACAAGCTACAGCAACAGCTCCGGGTAGAGCCACGTTGCGGTCTCCCCCAACTGCCTGGCAGGCCAGGATAGGTAGCTCCCAATCCGGCCGCTTAATATCCCCGGCACGATCAAAAACCGCGACCAAATCCGGCCACTTTTCTATTTCCGGAAACGCCTCGAGGATGTCTTTGATTTCTGAGCTATTTACCGCCAAGGATACCTAACGCTACAGCCATCAACAAACCGCCTTCAAAAGCCGTCAGAACAGCGAATCAGCTTCAATTTTATTATTTTCTGCAACCTTAACAGATTGCAGAAGTTTATCTCCGCCAGCCCGCCCAAGTACCCAGCGCTGTACTACCTGCTTTCAGGTTTAGGTCTGCCGGATCGTTAACTTCCGTTATACTGCGCAAGGTGCCCAGAAGTAAACCCTGATCGGATTCCGAGTTTAATAGCTCATGGAACGTGTTAATATTCAGTTGCTCGCTCATTTATTTCTCCTCTTTCCATAGGGGTTGGAGTATGGGGTATCCCACTCTCCAACAAATAAAAACTAGGCATTGACAATCGGGCAATCTTTCGCCGAAGAGAGAATATTGATTTCAGAAAAATGTATGGACTGAATGACGAAGGATTATGGACCGAATATCAATTCCAGGAACTGAAGCACGCACCATATGTCTATTGAACTTTTAAGGTACCGAGGGTACTGAAGTACTATATGACCTGAGTACTAAAGGATATACGGTTTGGTAACAATAGTCAACCCGAATTCGTGGTTTTTTTATTGTTGTTCACGGAAACTTTCACCCTTTGAGAGAAGGACTAGAAGATCACCATTGAAGTAGACTTGATCCCTGAAGGTCAGCGTAGGCTTTTTCAATCCCGACCTAGAAGCCTAGAGGAGGTTACGGCCGCAATCCCACCGTGGTGATTGTTTGATAGCTGCACCGAAACGTAGACATTTGTATACTTGTGCCTATGAACCAAGATAATATCCGAAACTTCTGTATCATTGCTCATATTGACCATGGCAAGTCAACACTTGCCGATCGCCTCCTACAGATCACCGGCACCATATCTGATCGTGATATGCAGGAACAGGTGTTGGACAATATGGAACTGGAGCGTGAAAGAGGCGTAACCATAAAGGCGTCATCGGTGAGAATATCTTATACCGCTTCAGATGGCGTTGATTATGAGTTGAATCTGATCGATACCCCTGGACATGTGGATTTCGCTTATGAAGTTAGCCGGGCGTTAAATAGTTGCGAGGGTGCTATTTTAGTCGTCGATGCCACCCAGGGTATAGAGGCACAAACATTGGCCAACTTGTACCTGGCCTTGGAAGCCGATCTTGAGATTGTACCGGTTATTAATAAAATTGATTTACCCGCCGCGATGCCTGAAGAAGTAGCTGAGGATCTGGAGAATCTAATCGGGGTGCCTGCTGAAGAGATACTTCATATCAGTGCAAAAACAGGGGCAAATGTTGATCAAGTCCTCGAGGCGGTCGTGCAGCGGATTCCACCACCAACCGGGGATCTGGAAAAACCGTTGCGCGCGCTTGTTTTCGACTCCCACTATGACTCTTACAAGGGAGTGATTGCCTACGTTCGAGTATTTGATGGCAAAATTACCGATGGGGACATCATCCGGGTGATGTCTAATCACGTGGAAGCTGAACCGGCCGAAATAGGAATTTTCAGCCCTAGAATGGAGCCTGTCAGCCAATTAAGCGCCGGCGAAGTTGGCTATATAGCCACAGGTCTAAAATCAGTCCGAGAGTGCAGTGTTGGGGCTACAATAACCACGGTGCATAATCCGTCCGACGTGCCACTGGCGGGTTACCGGCCTGCAAAACCGATGGTTTTTGCAGGATTCTATCCGACCGAAGGTGAAGATTATCAACTTCTCAAAGAAGCGCTAGAAAAGTTACAGCTAAATGACGCCGCGCTGGTTTACGAGCCAGAAATTTCGACCGCCTTGAATTTCGGTTTTCGTTGTGGTTTCCTGGGCTTGTTTCATATGGAGATTATCCAAGAGCGATTAGAACGTGAGTACGATATTGATTTGGTGGCGACTGCGCCAAGTGTGCGCTATGAGGTCGTATACGAACACACTTCCCAGGTGAAAGTGATCGAAAGCCCGGCAGAATTACCTGATCCAAGTCAAATTGAAGAGGTTCGCGAGCCCTGGATGGACGTTCATATTTTTACGCCTGATGAATACTATGGCATTGTTATGGACCTCGTGATGAAGCGGAGGGGGGAACTTACCGGTCAGGAATTTCCAACACCTGGCCGGATTATCCTGCAATTTGCCATTCCCTTGGCAGAGATAGTAGTAGATTTTTACGATAAGTTGAAGAGTGCCACCCGTGGCTACGCCTCAATGGATTATGAGTTTGTAGGTTATCGCCCGGCTGATCTTGTTAAGCTGGATATCCTGGTGAACCACCAAGCGGTCGATGCCCTGGCAATGATTGTGCACCAAGACGATGCTTATCACCGAGGGCAGAAGATGGTTACGGCTTTGAAGAAACTGATACCTCGACAACTGTTCGAAGTGCCGATTCAAGCTTCTGTTGGGAATAAGGTATTAAGTAGAGCCAATGTTAAAGCTCTGCGGAAGGATGTCCTCGCAAAATGTTACGGTGGCGACGTCAGCCGGAAGCGTAAACTGTTGGAGAAACAAAAAAAGGGCAAGAAGCGGATGAAGATGATTGGCAACGTCGAGGTTCCGCAGGAGGCATTCATGGCAGTTCTAAAACTCGATGATAACTAAAATAAGCAGCGACATACTTCAACAACCTGTATCAGTTCTCAACTACCTCGCCTTAATGCGGGACGATGAAGAATTTGCCTTTATAGGGACATTTCAATTGCTGAGGATGCTCCAAAGATGGGCCAACGGCGATGCATCTTTGAGAAATCTGGCCAAACCAAGCGCTTTATAATACGAAAAACAGCCCTGGTTATCATAATTGCGCCTGCTCACTCTTTTTGTAAGATAGATCCTAACCTGGAGCGTATTCGGCCAAGACATTGGCGATATTGCAGTTATCGATGCAACTATAGCCAGCGGAGGGTTGTCGGGCCAATATTGTTGCGAGGTCGGGGGTATCAAAGTAACTCCTTCAGGCTAAAAGACCAACGAAAAGATTGCTAACCAAAGGAGTTTCGTAGGTCACCACCTATTGGTCACAGGTGTTGGCGGCATATTGACGGCAACGGAGCCACGGCAAAGGTAGACAGCTAGAGCCTTTTTGGACCAGCAACTTCCAGCTTGATTTTGCCAGGTATGGCTTAGCCAGTCGTATAAGGCGTGCTTTATAAAGTCAGGTATGTCACCATTTTGTTGCCCCTCTATACCGGGTATAATCCCGCAGCAGATGGAAAATCCGACCATAGTTGGCAAGTGGCGGACAGCTATTGCTCTAGTCCAGAGGCAATTTTGATATATGCATCACCTTACTGCTTATGTTTACGGTCGTGTTCAAGGCGTCACATTCCGCTACTACACGCAAAAAAAAGCCCGAAGCCTCGGATTAAATGGATGGGTAAGAAATGAGCCTGATGGTTCAGTGTTGGTTGTTGCAGAAGGCCCAAAGGAGCATCTATCCTCTTTGATTGATTTCCTTTACCAGGGACCAGATTCAGCCCGTGTGGAAAAGGTTGAATTTAGCTGGTCCGAATCTGGGAAAATGTTTAATAAATTTGAGATTCGCGGTATATGATTGATCGACGTCAAAGACTGGCCTGGATCCTACTCCTGGCTGGTTTTATTGCCTGCATCGGCTTGCTAGTTTCCATACCCATCATCGCCAACTGGACCATCCAGGAGGCGACACGGTCGCTAGATATTCTGGTCCAGGCCAACCAGGGGACAGTTGGTGTTCTCCGCAGCGATGGAGAAACTGTCGCCTTATTCACCGGTGATCCCGGGTACGAAGTAAGTGCCGGCAGCACGGTTTTGACCAATGCCGCAGACCAAGCATTCTTGCTGGTAAATACCCCTGGCAATGAATCCCAGGCTATGCGTGTTCAAATCTATGGTAATACTCACGTTTCCGTAGATCGAGCGTTGGCGCCACGATTTTCGGCGAGCTCATCGAATCATGAGATCGACATGACCCTTAATGGTGGTCGATTGTTCATTGGCGTCCCTGAGATCGAGGAAAGAGATGTTTCGGTTCGTATGTCTACTCCCCAGGGGATCATCTCCTTTAATCAAGAGGGACAATACTCAATCTCAAGCACGAACACGGAAACATTGGTGGCTGTCTTAGATGGAGAAGCTACCGCAACTTCGGCTGATGCTGAAATAAGCTTGAGTGCAGATCAACGAGTGGCCTTATTAGCTGATGGTTCTATATCCGGACCGTTTGGCGCCGAGCGTAATTTAGTGAGTAACGGCGGATTTGCCGAAGGTTTAAGTGAGTGGGTGGGACTTGCTCCGAACGTAGAGATTGCGGACCAGCCTGAAGTCGAAGTTGGCGTTCAAACGAATGGCAACGAGCCAACGATGACTTTCCGTCGCGTCGGTTTGGGGCATGCGGATGCAGGAATGCGTCAGATAATTGGCGAGGATGTTACCGATTATTCTAGCCTTAGTGTGGCCATTAGCATGGAGATAGCGGAACAAAGCTTAGGTGTCTGTGGACAACAGGGAAGCGAATGTCCTTTGATTCTAAGGTTAGAATACGTCGATATGAATGGGGTCGACCAAATTTGGCAACAAGGTTTTTTTGCTGTTGGTGAAATTGGAAGTACGACACCCGATGTGTGTGTTGCTTGCCCACCCCCCCTTAACGAGCACCAACGAGTACCATACAAGCAGTTGGTTTTTTATGAATCAGATAACTTGATGGAGAAGCTCCAGCTTCTTAATGCACAGCCCCGACAGATCAAATCACTGACCCTAATTGCTTCCGGACATACATTCGACACGCGGGTTGTTGATGTTGCCTTGATGGCCAGGGAATAATCCCAGGCCATAAGATCGTATTTGCGCTAATCGAACCCTAATCCGCGCTCTTTCAAGGAAACAAATCGTTGACGGCATATTATCAGATGATCAAGGACCTCGATGTCCAAGAGTTTGCCTGCTTTGACTATCAGGCGCGTGACATGGACATCTTCAGGGGATGGGGATGGATCACCTGACGGATGATTATGGGCCACTATCAGGGCGGCCGCATTGTCCTTGATGGCAAAGCGGAATAATTCACCAACCCGAATGACCGATGTATTGAGACTGCCGATATAGACAGTTGGCATTGCTATTACTTGATTTCGCGTATCCAACAAAACCAGTCGCAAATGTTCCTGTTCCAAGAAAGCCATCTCTGACATCAGAAGATTTGCGGCATCGGCCGGTGATGCAACCCGGCTCTTTTGCTCAGGGGCACTGGCCATCAAACGTCTACCCAGTTCGAGAGCTGCTTTTATTTCTGCTGCTTTGGCTGGCCCGATTCCCTTGACACCTTGGAGTTCATTCATCGATGCCCTGGCCAGACCGGGCAGGCCGTTGAGTTGATTTAGAACGCGCTCGGACAGGCGTATAACACTTTCACCACCGGTGCCGGTGCGTAAGGTGATAGCCAGCAACTCGACAGTGGACAGTGCCCGTTCTCCCACTCGGTACATCCTCTCGCGCGGCCGGTCCCCTTCAGCCATATCCCTTATCATGTGAATATATTCTGGTTTCAGCTCATTTGAGGTCATTTGATCACCTAGAGAGAGAGAGACAGGGTGGGTTGTCACTGTTTCCGGCTGCGTGCAGCATCCTCCAAAAGAATCAACAATTCCTCCCATTCATCAGCCATCAAATGAAGACTGAAGCTCGGGCCAAGTTCAAGATGATAGATGTACCCTTTTTCCTCTTTGCTTCGCCAGGCGATAAGATTCTCTGTTTCTGCCAGCGTTTCACTTGTATCTTGTTCTGCCATACCTCTCTCCTCAACTTAATCAGGTGGCTCGAATCTGGAGTAGCATGGTTAACTAAGTCCAACTGCCAATCTACTTGAATTCGACACCGCTGGTAATTGCCCGTACGAACTGCGGTATCTGGCCCATTATAGCTGTGAAAGGTCAGACTTAAAAGCAAAAAAAAAGCCCTGACCGGAGAAGATCAGGGCTTAATTTGACAAAAAAAGATTAACGACGCGATCCGCGTCTTCCACCACCACTACCGCCACCACGACGGTCGCCCCGGTTACTGGAACTACGCACCGAGTCACTCGCTTGGGCTTCTTCTAGTGTCCAGCCCTCCAACACAGCCTGACGGGAAAGCCGGATTTTTCCGGTCACTTTGTCAATATCGGTGATCATAACCATAACCTCATCTCCAACAACCGCTGCGTCTTCAACTCGATCCAGACGATCAGACGATAGCTGTGATATGTGGACCATGCCGTCAACCCCAGGAGTAAATTCAACGAAAGCGCCGAAGTCTGTGGTCCTGACAACTTTGCCGGTGAAGATCTGGCCCAGCTCAGGTGATCTTGTCAGGTAGCCAATCTTCTTCAATGCCAGATCGGTTTGTTCACCATCAACACCAGCCACATAAACCGTCCCATCGTCTTGGATATCGACCGATACTTCGAACTCTTCTTCCAGGCTGCGAATGGTGCTGCCACCCTTACCAATGATGGCGCCGATCTTATCAGGATCGATCTTAACGCTCACCATCCTTGGCGCCCATTTACTAAGTTCTGCACGGGGTTCTGGCATCGTTTGGCTCATGCTCTCCAGGATGGCCAGACGAGCAACCCGAGCTTGCTCTAACGCCTGGGCCATCACCTCGCGTGAAAGACCTGAAATCTTAATGTCCATCTGGAGAGCGGTCGTGCCATTTACAGTTCCCGCTACTTTAAAATCCATATCGCCTAGATGATCCTCTAAGCCCTGAATATCAGTTAGCACGGCGTATTTGTTACCGTCAGAAACCAGACCCATCGCGATACCGGCTACAGGACGAATGAGCGGTACGCCACAATCCATTAGAGCTAGACTCGTCGCGCATACACTGGCTTGACTGGTGCTGCCATTTGACGATAACACTTCGGAAACCACCCGAATCGTGTAGGGAAAATCTTCTTCGGTTGGGACCATCGGCCGCAGAGCGTTCTCAACCAATGCCCCATGTCCGATCTCGCGACGTTTTGGCCCTCTAAGGAACCAGGTTTCACCGGTAGAGAAAGGTGGGAAATTGTAATGATGGATAAAACGACGAGTATCCTCTGGATACAGGCCGTCAAGTTTTTGAGCTTCCCTTAGTGTTCCCAAGGCGACAAGTGATAGAACCTGGGTTTCTCCACGGCGAAAGAGTCCGGAACCGTGGGCTCGAGGGCTAATCTCAATTTCTGAGCTTAGCTCCCGGATATCTGAGTAACCTCGACCATCAGGTCGAATGCCCTCATACAAGATACGGTTACGAATCTCTTCTTTAAGAATGGTGCTAATTATCTCCCTTACATCTTTAGGCTCGATCTCGGCATTCTCTTCGACAAAGGCATCTACGACTTCATCGCGCAGCTGGTCCATAGATTCGTTGCGAGCTCCACGTTCGGTTTGTTCGGCGACGATATTCTTGATGCGATCGCCCAAACGAGCGCGAACCTTTTCCTCGAGCAATGGATCTGAGGCGGCGATTTGGACTTCCGATTTTTCTTTACCCACCGCTTCGCGCATTTCAATTTGCATATCGATAAAGGGTTGGAGTGATTTGTGACCGAACTCCAGCGCCTCAATCAACAGCTCTTCAGGCACCTCATCTCCGCCCGCTTCAACCATGATAATCGCTTCTCGCGATCCTGCCATGCGTAAATCGAGAGTGCTATCCGCCATCTGTTCGATGGTGGGATTGACAATCAATTCACCATCGATGTGGGCGATGCGCACTGCGCCAATCGGTCCATTCCATGGGATATCCGAAATCGTAAGCGCGCAACTGGCCGCGTTTACGGCCATCGTATCAAGATGAAAGAGGCTATCTGATGATAGGGTAGTGATAATTACCTGAACTTCATTGCGCATACCTTTGGGAAAGAGTGGCCGAAGGGGACGATCTGTCAAACGGCAAATCAAGATTGCTTCCGTGCTTGGTCGTCCTTCTCGACGGAAGAAGCTACCCGGAATACGGCCGGCCGCATACATCTTTTCCTCATAGTCTACACTGAGAGGAAAAAAATCAAGTCCCTCCCGAACGGACTTGGACATGGTGGCTGTTGCAAGCAGCATGCTGTCGCCAACCCGGAGGGTTACGGCGCCACCGGCTTGTTCGGCCAGTTTGCCAGTAGACAGTACGTATTCGTGCCCACCGACGGTCGTTCTAAAAATACTTTCTGTTGACATAATCAAGATTCCTCCATTGATTATTTGTAGAAGGAAAAGCCGCAATCAGATAACCATGGATACGGGTCACTTCGACGCCAAGATAAACTCAGGGGAGGACTACCTAATAACGTTTTGTGAAAGCATCAAGCGTTACAGATACGACTCTTTCTTCTATCATAGGAGGGGGGGAGGATTTAGGGACTGGGAAGTGGCTCGCACTCGCTATTAGTCTAGCTGATATCGCGGGACATTTCCCAATTCCTAAATGCACACTCCTTACCCCAATATGCGGTTATAAAAAAACAGACTCAGTGTAACCGAGCCTGCATCTTGCTACAAAGCTTAACGCCGCAGTCCAAGTCGGCCCAGAATAACCCGGTACCGTTCTGGATGTGTCTTCCGCAAGTAAGCCAACAACCGGCGGCGTTTACCGACCAGCATTAGTAAGCCTCTTCGCGAACTTTCGTCATGTTTGTTTGTTGATAGATGCTCTTGCAACTGCTTGATCCGTTTGTCGAACAGAGCAATTTGCACCTCAGGCGATCCTGTATCACCAGGGTGCGTAGCAAATTCTTCAATAATTTCGGTCTTTTCCGCCAGTGTTAACGGCATAGTCACGATCTCCATATTATTTGATATTGCCCGAGAGCCGCCGCGCCGATAGCGTCAAACCCCTGAGCAACTCAGAATTATATCTTAGCAAGTCTGGTCACGCCAATTTCCCTATAGGAAGGACATAATGAACAGGAAAAGGAAGTGGTGGGGACGCGGTTTGCTGTAGATACTGCCACTTGGTACTAACCACGCAGAACACAAGAAAGTGCTGCGTGCTCTCAGGAGGCCAGGCAGATGCCAGCCCCACTGGATATCTGTCAAAATTTGATCGTCGATTACTGGGAACAGAATCGTATTCAGCTGTGAAATCTGCCGGCAACCGTCCTGCCATGTTGATTTATGTTCCACCCGCTCGAAAGCTTGATGAATATCCCACGATATCGAGTATCGAAGATTTATGGCAGGATTGTGGCTGGCATATTAATGTCAAGGCCACGCAATGTCCTGGTCATGCAAAGGCTCTGGCCTCTGGGGCTCTCTTAGCAGGTTACAAAATGATCCTGGCCGACGGAGGAGATGGGACGCTTGGCGAGGTGGCCGGAGTTTTAGCTTTCAGCGAATGCCTTTTGGCTCCTATTCCGAGTGCCACCGGAAACTCGTCTGTTAAAGAGCTGGGGCTACCACTTCGAGACTTGTAGGGAAGCGTGAGCTGATAAGAGCATGTGATGCGCCTTCAACCGGAAATGTCAGATCAATTGATATCGGTGTCTGTAACGAACACCATTATTGGCTTCAGTGGACTGGGATCGGTATCGACGGCCATATTGTCGCCCGATTAGAACCACGAAATCGTTGGACGAGACGCATGGGGAGTATGGGCTACATTCCCCTGGGTATAGCGGTCCTGTTTGGCTTTCAGGGGATGGAGGTGACGGTCTCAGTTGATGGTATCGAGTACGAGAGTAGCTACGTCATGGTCACAATCAGTAAGTGCCGTCGTTATGTTGGCGGGCGAATTGTCCTCAACCCTAATGCCGTGCTTGACGATGGCTTATCTTAGTGTGCATGTTCAAAGGAAGTACAAGGCGTGATGTTGCCGGCTACTTGCTGGAGCTGTTGCAGGGAACGCATATTCATAACCCTCAAATAGCGGTTGCCAAAAGCAGGCAGATAGAAGCCAAGACCTCCTATCCACGTCCGGTCCACTACGACGGTGATCTGGTCGGCCAACCGCCCTTACGCTGTCGTCTTGTCCATGGAGCTCTTCGCCAATTGGTTCCGAGTACAGTGCCAACTGATTTATTCCAAGGTCATGCTGAGCCACTTGATAGCTGATAGTGGTGGACGACCATCACTTCTCCGTCGTGCCAAGTCAATAAACATTAAGACAGACCGCGCCAAGTGTTGATTACCGAGGTTTGTGAGAAAACTGGCTCAGGTGGATGTTGGGTGAAGATCTGCACCCGCTCGTTTGATCTGGCAAGCTGATTGTTTATCCGCTTGCTTAGAGAATCATTTTTACATAAACTACGTTTTGTGGACCACATCGACTTTCGTTCAGACACAGTTACATGGCCAACAGTCCCAATGCGGAAAGCGATGGCTGAGGCGGCCGTGGGCGATGATGGCTATGGCGAGGATCCTACGGTGAGGGAACTCGAAGAATTAGCCGCCCACCTCACCGGCAAAGAAGCCGCGGTTCTTGTATCCAGTGGCACCATGGGTAACCTTGTTGGGACCTTGGCCCATGCATCCCGTGGTGATGGGGCGATTGTTGGCCTGGACGCACATACATTCAGAAGTGAAGCTGGTGGGATATCAGCCTTTGGGGGTGTTGTTCCCCAGCCATTATCTACGGATAGGGAAGGCCGGATGGACCTTATGGCCATCGAGCAGGCTATTAGCCCAGATGAACCGTATTACCCAAGGTCAAGACTTATCCTTCTCGAAAATTCTTACGGGGCAAAAAATGGTTACCCGATTGAAACAGTCTATTTTGCCAAGGTCAGGGAGATCGCCAACCGGCACGGGCTGGTTGTCCATCTAGATGGCGCTCGTCTTTTTAATGCCGTGACGGCTCTAGGGATTGAGGCTAGCGAGTTGACCCAATATGTCGATTCCGTTTCTTTTTGTCTGTCTAAGGGACTTTGCGCACCGGTTGGTTCAATAATCTGCGGCTCGGCAGAATTTGCACACCAGGCGCGCCGCGCCAGGCTTGCATTAGGGGGCAGCATGCGGCAGGCGGGTATTATCGCCGCACCTGGTCTTATTGCTTTAAACCAAATGATTGGCCGGCTATCTGAAGACCACGCGAACGCGCGCCTGTTGGCGGAAGGGGTGGCCGGTATCCCCGGTGTTGTTATCGATCCTCCGGCAATTAAGACAAATATCGTTTTCTTTCAGATAGAAGCTGATATTGGACTTAATTCAAGCGAGATTGCTGCGAGGTTATGGGAAGAAGAAAAAATTCTGATTAGGGTGGATAGTCCATACACTTTGCGAGCTGTGACCCATTACTGGGTTGGATCCGAAGAGGTTGAACGTTTGGTACTTGGACTAGGGAACATCCTAGACGGGCGGAGGAGCTAATGACGGATCTACTTGGTCAGGTAATCGCCCATTACCGCCTCGATGACCTGATTGGCGAAGGGGGCATGGGCACTGTCTATAAGGCTCATGATCAGAACCTGGAGCGTACTGTGGCGGTTAAGGTCATGCATGCCCACTATGCTCGGAGAGCTGAGTTTCGCGCCCGCCTGACCCAAGAAGCAAAAACCGCTGCTCAGTTAGGTCATCCTTCGATTGTTGGTATTTATGATTTTGGCCAATTTGACGATGGCTTATACATCGCCATGGAATATATTGGCGGCGGAAGTTTACGAGCTCATTTGCAGCGGCTTCAGAGTAGGAATCAATTTTTACCACTAAAGCAGAGTTTTCAAATAGGGGTTCAGATTGCCGATGCGTTAGACTATGCCCACCGTCAAGGAGTGGTCCACCGGGATGTTAAGCCAAGTAACATCATCCTTAAACGGCTGAACCGCCCAGAAGACACGGCATCGCAGCCCTTTCGCGCGGTCTTGACTGATTTTGGCCTGGTTAAACTCCTGGATGGCGATTCGATGACCCAAAGTGGTACCACCTTGGGGACGCCGACGTACATGTCGCCAGAACAGTGCGAAGGGCTCGTAATGGATGGAAGGAGCGATCTCTATTCTTTAGGGGTTGTGCTCTACGAGTTGTTGACAAACCGTCTGCCATTTAGCTTCAAATCGCTTTCAGAAGCTGTTGGTACGCATATGCGTGGCGAGCAACCAGCCAGGCCCACTGAATTTCGCCCAGCCTTGCCACCCATTGTAGACACCTTGTTAATGCGAAGCCTGGCTAAATCACCTGATGATCGCTTTGCTACCGGTCGGGAGATGGCTGACGCCCTCGAGGCGGCAATCTTTTCCCTGGAAGGCGCGCCAACCCAGACCTTGGAGAGGCCACAAGAAATAAGCCAACGCCAAAGCATCTCGGCTCTGATTTCTGGGAACTATTGGTTGCAGATAGAGACCCCGGGTAAAAAGAGTAGCCATGCAACTCTCACCAGGGGATCGGTGACTATCGGCCGGAATGCGGACAATGTCATCGTCTTGCCGGCTGAAGGGGTATCTCGTTATCACGCGCGAATAGAAGCAAGCGACAGTGGCTGGAAAATATCCGACCTGGGGGGAATAAACGGCACCTGGCTTAATGAGCAGCGCTTGCGCCCAGGAGTTTCGCTGGACTATTCCCCTGGCGATATTCTGGAGATTGGACCTTACCAGCTTGTCCTAAACCAATTGAATGACGGTAGTACCGCTGCCAGCCTGGCTGCCGCAGCAACAGTGGCGCGCCAGCTGGAGAGTCCTGAGTCTGATACAAAGTCTGCCGGGAATATTACCGAAGCGAAGACGGCCGAGTTTACGGAACAACCTCTCTCGATTTATATTGCCCGCGATACTTTCGTTGTCGAACCTGGCAGAAATTCCGAATTAAAGGTTGATGTTGTTAACCGAAGCAATGTTGCCGACCGGGTTACTTTACGCGTTGTGGGTTTACCAAACCAATGGGTTGAAGGGCCAGACAGTTTTATCCGAGTTAACCCTGGTCAGAGCGTTACTATTCCAATCCAAATACGACCCCCACGAGTAACAAATACGCCGGCAGGACGTCAGCGCTTTCGCATAGAAGTCAAGTCCCAACAATACCCAGGGATGGAGCTGGCGGCAGGGGCTACATTAAATTTAGGTAGTTACGAAGCCTTTGAAATGGCCATGGAACCAAAGCAAGTTTCTTTGCCTGCTCTGGTCCGGGTAACCATCCGTAATTCGGGTAATGCGAACGCTGAATTCAGTGTGATTGGCAGCGATCCAGCAGAGGAGATTCACTTTCGCGGTGAGCGTGGTCGGATACGCTTGGAACCTCGCCAAACAGCCGCTGTGGACCTGGAACTTGAGGCGAAGCATAGAGCATGGTTTGGAAAATCCGAGGTTTATCCCTTCCGCGTAGATGTGACCACAGCCAGTGGCGCCAGTCAAAGTGCCCGGGGGCGAGCGACCATATCATCCTTATTGCCGGCCGCACTTATCTATATCGTTATGTTTCTGGCCATTTTCCTGTGTGTTGTCGCAGCCTTGTTATTCGTATTTCAACGTGATCGCCTGGGAACGCTCCCACCGGCTACTGAATCTGATATCGAAAGCATCGCTATGACTTCCACCGCGGCGATCAGTGGGTCATCAACCGCGGCCGTAATCGCTACATCTGATGCTGCAACCGCTGCGGCGGCAACAGCCCAGTTAATCGGCGACCGTGACAACGATGGTTTGAGTGATGCTCAAGAGAGTATTATCGGAACTGATCTTGACAACCCAGACACCGACAGTGATGGGTTGTTGGATGGCGAGGAGGTTCTTACCTGGGGTACGGAACCACTTATCAGAGATACTGACACCGATATTCTTCTGGATGGGGATGAAGTACGTACTTATGGTACAAGTCCGACCAATCCAGACACGGACGGCGACGGCATCCCCGATGGCATCGAAGTGGCTTCGGGCACTGATCCGTTAAATCCATTCGACCCGCCTGCCAGCCCAACACTGGTGTCAACACCCCCTACAGCTATCAGCACGGAAACGGCGCTCCCATCGGCGACTTCGACCCCAACCCCTTCCAATACACCGACTATGCCCCCGACCAACACGCCAACGATAACAAGTTCACCATCATCAACTCCGTCGGTTACACCCTCCCCAACACCGACTATCACACCCACAATGACGGCCACTGCCCAGCCGACACCACTAGCTGATTGTAGCCTAGAAGCGCCTATCATCGATGGCATCGTAACTGAGGTGGAGTGGGGAAGCGAACCCGCTTTTACATTTGCCCCTGATGATGATCCTACTCGGCTTGTGGAAGGCTACATACGTTGGGTTGCCGATCAACTTTACTTGGCGTTTGAGATCAACGATCCTACAGTTAACCAAAAGATTGATTCCCTAAGAGTATATTTCGATCCAGCCAACAATGCCGGCGACCCTGATTCTTCCGATCGTTTCTTCCAAATTGTCAGGGATAATACCCTGACCGCGCGAACCGGAATCAATACCAATATTGATGGCCTTTATTGGATAACCGAGTACGAGAGTCAGGAGTGGAATGGCGTCGTCGCCGAATCTGGCGCGGATTCCTGGTCGATTGAAATGCAAATAGATGCTACCAATGAACTGCCATCTTTGTTGGCTGGAAACCCATTTGGACTGATGACCCTGGTCCAGTATTCAGGCAGTTTGGGAATTTGGCCTGAGACCGCTAAAAGCAATGATGCCGGAACATGGCAGGTTGTTGAGAATAATCTGTGCCCGTAACCGTCCGGCGCATCGCTACGCCTGGTTAAATAATGCACAGGCGGTCAGATCATCCAAGATCTGACCGCCCGTTTTCGTTAGGGGGTGATTGAAGCATCAAGTGTTGTGTACTCCTGATGTCTATAACAGTAGCAAGAGTTCTCTCGGGCCTGGTTTTTACACCTATTACCAGCTAAGGTGATTGCCTTACAAAGCTTCTGGTCTGGTTCTTCGACTGCCATCTTCGCCATCACTTTCCTTAGCCATCCGGACGAGGTCCATCAGCTCTTCGAATTCTCCATCGATGAGAGCTACGATGCTCTCAGGATCAGGAGTTAATGCGGCATCGGTAGCTACGCCGATCAAGACGGTGCCTGCGTAACTCAGGATGCTAACGCCCAGGCCCAGGCGACCAGATTGGGGAACCCAAAACATTAATCCTTTTATGGGCCGACCGGCAAAATATCTTACTTCTTTGGGGCCAGGGACATTGGTAATTACCGTCGTGGCCTTTTGGCCAAATAGTCGAACCACGATGTCCTCAACCTCCCTTGAAGCTATCCCAATCGCAGTTAATATACCGTAGGCAACAATCGCCTCTGGGGTGCCCTTTATCGCATCCATACTTTTCTTAAGCTCGTACAGCCGGTCAAGGGGGTCCTCAATACCCACCGGTAAGGAGAGGAAAACCAGGCCGAAAGAGTTGCCAAGCTTCAATTCCTCCTCGGCCGGGCGCAGATTGACCGGCACAACAGCGCGGAAATTCAATCCACCAATGGGTTCACCCTTTGTACGCAGATATTTTCCTAGTGCGCCGGCCACGGCTGTGAGTAAGACGTCGTTGACAGTTCCACCACATACCCGGCCTACCTCCTTCACATCGGACAACGATAACGGCCGAGTCCAGGCACACCGTTTGGCAACGCCAAGCTCCCCTTTGTAAGGCGTTTCTGGATCCGGACTCAAGAGCAACAGGTTGGCTAAGGCGACCGAACTCTCCGCACCAAACTTTAATCCGGCCAACAAATGTTCTGGATCTGATAACCTTTCTAACCCCCGCTTCACCATCAAGTTGGTGTTTTTTCTAGTGCGTTCAAGCACCGATGTAAACGGGCGAACCGTTTGTCTGGTGTTAGTTTTCCGGGGCTTTGAGCGATCCGTCTTATTTGTCTGTTCTCGATCTGGATTAGCCACATCGTCTGTCAAACTAAGCAGAACCCGCATAAGGGCAACGCCATCGCCGATACAATGATGTAAGCGGCAAAGCAAAGCACAGCCGTCACCAAAGTTATCAACCAGGTGAATCTGCCATAGTGGTTTGTTAAAATCAAGTGGGGTGGCCATGAAATCGTTTATCAATTCCTGAAGCGCTGATTGATTTCCTGGAGCAGGTAAGGCAATCCGGTGAATATGCGAGTTAATGTCAAAATGGGGATCATCCTCCCAGTAGGACGGTAGCCACGAGAACCTCGACTGTACTATACGTTGCCGAAAGCGATGGAAGCGGAGCAAGCGACTTTCGATTACCTCTTTGATCGCGACGAACTCAACCGGCTGATCGAAAAAGAAAACCCCTGTTATCATCATCAGATTTGTGGGGTGCTCCATCCGCAACCAGGCATGATCTACCGGTGACAAAATGATTTTTGAAAGATTCTTTCTGACCATGTTGGCATATCCTATGGTAATATGAGATCGTCTTCCGCTAGAGAATACCTGCTAAAACGTTTTAATAGGGGAATCGAAATTCATTTTTATTTTTTCCGGCCGATTGTCCGAATGGTCGGGTCGGAAAACCTAACCAGGAATCTTCTCGAAACCACTGTCTGGTCTCTGAACTCCATATTTTACACCCCTAAACTACTGCCATTAGGAATCATTTTAACTCATGTTGATAGAAGTCGACAGCTTGATTAATATTTGTAGCTAAAAGCAATTTTTTGTTTTTCTGAGCTTAAGACCCAATACACGGACGGATAATTTCATGGTACAAAAAACACAAGCAATGCGCATACTCGATGGTCAAGATATTCATTATCGTAGCATGACTTACGATAAGCGAGAGCGGGATGCGCTTATCATCGCAACTGAGATCGGGGTCCCCCCTGAAGAACTGTTTAAAACACTGGTCGTCGTGCGACAGCCGAATAAACCCTTGTTGGTGATGGTGCCGGCCAGCCGGCAATTGTCTCTTAAGAAACTGGCCCAGGGAGTCGGGGAAAAGAAAGTAAAAATGGCCAGTCACGCCGAAGCGGAGCGGTTGACCGGGCTGCAGGTGGGCGGTATCTCGCCCTTGGTATTGTTGAACAAGGGATTTCAGATAATACTGGACCAATCCGCCCGTGATCTAGGGGAACTCGTCCTAAGCGCCGGACAGAGGGGAATACAAATACGTATGCGCTTAAGCGACCTGATTCAGGTGGTCAATCCCACGATTCTTGATGTAACTGATTAGGGTTTGTCAGCCAAAACCATCAAAGGGTACCAATATTGCACCGGCTTGATTTCCAGCAGCGCATCTTTAACAATAGGCTGGGTTATGCCATCTTGAATGATCAAGGTTGCTGGTAGCCACCTGGTTCTTACTTCTCCCGTCGCAGACACTACGAGAGTAAGTTGTGCTGCTTGATGTTGAGCCAGATCGAGTCCCCAAGAAAGATGTTGCTCCGCAATAGTTACTGAACCGGCAGTTGTAGAGATGGTTGGTGTGATGGGTATCAGATCGGCGGCGATGTGGATGGTAGCACTGATGGTCGCCGATCGATCGCCACTATTCTGCAGGCCAACCTGGATCTCTGCCAGCCCGCTGGGGAGTACTGCCGAAGGAGAGATGGCGATCGTGGATTGACTGAGATCTGCGCTATCAACCCAAATGGACGCTGAGCGATCAAAGACCAGGTCATGTCGTGAGTCAAGAACAGATACAAGATTGTTGATTTGGGTTCCCGGTGTCAATCCAGGAGCTTTGGTTACCCGGTAACTGATCGTCCGGGAACCGCGACCGGCGATCTCTCCGGACCAGGTTAATTGACGAGTCACGGGATCATAGATGGCGCCGCCGGTTATTGAACTTTGTTCTATCGTTAAGGCCGGCGGCAGTGTGTTGGTAATCGCCGAATTATTGGGTGTGTCAGAAGAACTATTTCGCAACGTTAGTGTGTAAGTCTCGAAGTTTTCTGCGCCAATCACACTGTTACTTTGCTCGTGGCCGCTTTCAAACGTCGAGTCGCCTAGATCACTGAGCCACCCCAATATTTGACGCATAGCTTCAGGCTGAATATCAAGCGGCAGTTTCTCAAACGGTAATCCCCAGAATACCGTTCGCCAATCCCGACTATTGTTGGCTACCGCAGCGCTGCCGCCTCCATCGTGCCAGGCAAAAACCTTGGCCGACGGTGAAGGAACCAGACCATCGCTGAAATTTTGGTATGGATCATATTTAAGGGAAAGTGGTCCGGCCGGCATTCCCAGAGGAAGATTACCAAATACATTGTTGGGTTCGACTGATTCAAGATAGTCTCGGATACCCAAATATTCGAGGGTCAACGGCTCTTTGTAATGATAGTAAAGATAGTCCTGGCTTGTTAAGAAGAGTCGACCACCTGACTCCAAATAATGGTAGAGGGTAAGTGTTTCGGAGTCCGTTAATGGTTGAAACCAATCATAGGCCGTGTACCAGATCACGAATTCATACTGGTTAAGCAGCGCCCCTGGCGGACTGCCATTCCCATCCGGCGGATAGTCCGTATCCCACAAATCATAGCGGTAACCAAGCTTATCCAAGACTTCGCCATATTGCTTTTCTTGGTCATACCATCTGTCGTCATCCACAACCAATATTCTGCCGGGAGTTTTTAGACGGACGGGCATTACCATTTGATTCGAAGGCGAATTGGTGGACGTTGCTACCAACTCAAACTCATCGAAGGAGTCATCGGCAAGATCGGTAGGAACTCTAATCAAAAAGGAAACTGGTCCGGCTTGACAAGGACCAAGAGTCAATGAATTAGTAATCACCCTCGCTGGCCAGTCAGCGTGTGCCAGACTAAGTTGAATGGTATCAGTAATCATTTCACTCAGGTTGGTGATCGAGACATCAATCTGGTGTTCTGTCCCGGCAGCAACGAGTTGGTCCACGCTAGCCGGCCACAAAGACACACCAGCTTCATTTGCCGGCGCGGCGAAATAATCGAAACTGCGAGCAAGTATTTCTTCTCTTTTACTGACAGTTGAAACACCTTCTAGACCGAAGCCGAGATAAACAATGCGTGAGGGTTCGCACAAGCTCGACTGGAGAGCTGCCGGGCTGCCATCGTCGTAATGAAATGCTACCTGGGTAAAGCTATTTGATTGTGGTTGACTAATATCAACTGAGAGTTGATTGTCTGCGCTGTCATGGCCATTTAGTTCAAGTTCAAGCCCAGCGAAAAGAGTATCGCCTTCGCCCACAATGGCGAGGGGCAGCTCTGCATTCCTAATAAATTCACCCTTTAGTTGCGAATACCACCAAGGCTCCGGCCGGCTAGGGTTACCATCCCAGAGGGCGACATTCTGGCCCGATATAAACAGGTTGCCGCCCTGTGAAAGGTAAGAAGTCAAGGAACTACCCGCGCCAATATATCCGGGAGAGTCCAAGGGTGCAGACCAAACAATGGTGTCGTATTTGGCCAGGGCTTCACTCGAGGGGATGTCTAGAAAGGGATCGCGGATTGGCCAGATTTCGAAGCCGACGTCCAATCCTGATAAGGCAGTAGATATGTACTCTCGCTTTTCGTGGTAATACCAATTACCGCTGTCAACCAGCAGGATTCGCGGCGCCCTCTCCAAATAAAAATCCAGGTGCCGATCAGTCGCCCCGATATCGACCAGCGCCTCGTCATTGCGGTGACCTAACGATTTGCCAATTGCCGAATAATTGCCTCTGGGCAACGAGATATCGTATTGACCATCGTCCCCGACAGTTGTCACCAAAGGAGTTCCAGGAATTTCAAGTGTGCCTGAGATAGGAGAGAGAGTCGTTCCATCAAGAAGCTGGCCATATAGCCGAGCTCCCGGTAACTTATTGAGATAGACATCGAATCTTACGATATCTCCAGCAGCCAGGGCTACATCCTTGGAGTAATGACTGGTACTGGCGAATCTTTCAATCTTTAGTGAATAAATGCCTTGCGAAAGATGGGCTGAGAAGTCACCATTTTCATCTGTCTTGAATAGGAGAGGGATTCCAAGTGGGGTCGTTATAAGGATGGTTACGTCCGGGAGAGGTTCACTTTCCTGAAATACTGTTCCCTCAATCAAAGCACCCACAGCAACCTCCGAAAGGGCAGCATAGGCATCGACCCGACCCCATCCGCTAATATGATTCGGCCGGTCGAGGTCGATCGGGCTGGCAGTTCTCGTGACAATAGCTGTCGCCTCAATCTCGGACAGGGCTGGGTTGGCAGAGAGCAGGAGGGCATATACGCCGACCACGTGGGGTGTAGCCATCGAAGTGCCCAGGGATACACCGTATTTTCCATCAGGCAGGGAAGATAAAATATTCGTGCCCGGGGCGACCACAGTCGGTTTTGGATCAGTTGTGTGCGGTGATGGTCCTCTGCTCGAAAACCAGGCCACCAAATCATCATCATCGCTGGCTCCCACGGCCATCGTACCTTGATAACTAGCCGGGGCGCCAACGCTCCCTTCATTAGGTCCCCGATTCCCTACAGCGAAAATTGGAATAATTCCGGCGGATTGTAAGGCTGCAATATCCGTCACGAAATCGATCATCTGAGAGCTACCACTCCATGAATTATTGACCAGATCCGGGCTTTTCTTAGGATCACCGTCCGGCGCTAGAAGCCATTGAAAACCTGCATGAATATCTCCGATTTTTCCGTATCCTTCCGAATCGAGCACACGCACCGCTATCCATTCAGCGCCAGGCGCAACACCGATGCCATTTTCTCCAACAGCGGTGCCAGCGACGTGCGTGCCATGGCCGTTCGGATCGATGGGTGCTATGGCAGAATCAACGGCGTCAAACCAATTTCCCATATGTATGATGTCATTGTTTCCGGGATTTCCTCGGTAATTATTGAATAGGTCTGGATGTAGCCAATCCACTCCAGTATCCATTATCGCGACAGTAACCCCTTGACCGCTTACACCAAGTCCATGCCAGGCATAGGTTGATCGTATTTTATCCACTCCCCATGTAACAGAGATCGGGGCTTGGGTTATTGATAGCTCATTTGGCTCAAGAAATTGGATCTTCTGATCGAGCGCGATTAACCTGACATCGGGATGGCTGCTCAATTCGTCAATCGCCTCTTTGTTTGCCGTTGCTTGAACAGCGTTGACAATCCAGAGAGTTCTGATCGAGGTGACATCTCCTTTGAGCTTCTCTAGTTCCAGCTGATTGGCAATGCTGCTCAGCGCAAGAGTTCCTTGCTCTTTTAAGTTATCTGCAACGGCGATTCTCATGGCCAACTTATCTCCTGGGAAATCAGGGACCGTCGGGCTTTCTGCTTCATCTGTGTAGACAATAATTTCAAAGTAGTCGCCCGGCTCGGCCGTTTCTAGTGCTTCTAGCAAAAAAGGATCTAGCAGCACCTCCGCACCTGCGCGAACAGGTTCCACGGCCAGCATTAGCCAGACGGTCAGCAAGAGAAGTCCTGCTCCAATCAGTGAGGCGGTCAAATTGAAATGGCGTCTAGATCGAATTGTATTCATCGGCTATCTAATTATAGCAGGCAACGATTCTTTGTTGCGCTAAACGGAAAATGAAACAGATTTTGTGAAAAAAAGGTTGTCCCGCTAGGGATTTCGTCGTGAATGCCACAAATAATAAACAGAACCCACGATAACAAATGTTGATCCCAAGAATACTAGGCCAAACTTAATGATCGCACAGACGAAGGAGATCTGCGGCCATGGTGAAGCTACACCAGCAACCAACATCTTTAAGAGGGCGGCATTTTCAATTACATCCAATAAGGCGGCAATGAACAGGCTAAAAGCCAAGATGGCAGCCAGCCGCTTTAGATTTCGTCTCAGCTTTAGCAAATCACTCACCCACAGTGAAGACAGAGCGATTGTGGTTGAATAGAAGATCAAAAAAAGATAATCAAACCCCAGGTTGAAGCCGGCATAGCTTCTGGCTGTTTCATCCCATGAATCCAGGATTTCCTGGGCTGTGTCCTCATTTCCGGCCAACTCGTAGGATAGGATGCCTGCTGGCGCTGCTTTAGTAATCAGATCCCGCCCGGTGAAATTCAATACAACCATAATCAAGGCAGTGATAATCATTAGGACGATGATTGTCACTTTTCGTCCCTCAGGAGGTACAACATTCAGGCGATAGTTCATTGGCTCATCATTGATCTGGGGAACAAATAGTCATTGATAAGTCTATTCGATGGTTCGCCACAGAGCGGGTTTGCTGATTCGCTGGTGTTCACGATTTAGACGCTCCTTTGATTGCGGTGATCAGGAATACGGGCAAATGGCTAATCTGATGCCCTTCACCGGTGCTCTGGTCCGCGGCCAATTTGCGAATATCTCTTAATCTCGATCGTTCAATTTCAGTTAGAGGCAGGTCTTCCAAAAATTCAAATCGTTGGGGGGAAGGGGGCTGAATCTGCTCCAATAAACCAACCCTTACCGAAAAACCAAGAGCAGCCAGCAGTCCAGATATTTTCCGGCCGATTGTGGGATCGGCTCCCGAGCGAACAAGGGCATCGAGCCACAGCTGCCTGGTAGCCACGGCCGGTGGGTATTCTATCATTGCCGCATAATCCGGTTCCAGGGCAACTAAGACCCCGGCCGGCTCGAGTACCCGCATGATCTCGCCCAAGGTTTGGGGCAAGGGTTTGATCCATAGCAGGGCAAACTGGGAAAATACCATATCGAATGAACTGCCCCGGAAGGGGAGGTTAGCCGCATCGCCTGCTATACGAACAATCCCCGGCACCTTTTCTGTTTCGCGTAGTGCTGACTCGCTCAAGTCATAGGCGGTGACCAGCCCCGATGAGCGGCGGGCCAATTCGACTGTAACCTGTCCATACCCGGCTCCTAGATCGAGAATACGATGCTTCCGGGCTATGGCGTTACGGCGAAGGATGCGGGATCTTGCCGGAGCAAGCCAGGACGATTGGAGCTCAAGAAGTTCCCTGCGAGGTAGAGCCGGTGTCGCCAACAGATTATTCGTAGGATGCTTGCTTTCTGCCAGGTCCGGTTGGCCGTCAGCATCGGGGTCTGTCATAGAAAATTTACCGGCCGCCGCCAGCGCAAGCACAAGCACAGGCACAGCCGGCACAGGCACATGCGCAACCTCCACCACCACCGGAACGGCCGCCGCCTGATGATGTAGTCAGGGCCTTAAATACATCCTTGGTTACTTTGTCTGCGCCACTCAGGTTAATCCCACCGCCAGGACCATCTAGGCGGATAGCGCCCGGAGCGATCGATGAAGCCAGGTTGCCCATGGTATTCTCGGTCCAGCCGGCAAATGAAGCGGTCACATCGCTGAAGGATGTCTTTCCCCCAGGGGCGTTTGGGCTGCCCTTTATGGTAGAAAAGGATCCGCCCAGGCGATCGCTGCTGGCAAAAGGTCTGACCCAAACGGGGCGGTAATGGTAATGTCTCGCCGTAAAGACGCTTGGGTAGTCGTCATCCAGCAGAAGCCACTGGAGGTGCCGGTCCAAATATTGCTCCCGTTCGGGTATCTCGCCAATTTTCCTGGCTTCTTTCATGGCACGGGCGATTATCTTGCGGTAATACTCTTGAGTATCTGAAAGATCAAAACCTTTCATCCGGCGGACCGTGGTATTAATGAGGCTTTTCATGGGTTCGGCGAAGTCAATGTCCTTGACTGGAATATCCTTGTTTATTTCGATCTGTTTGAGAAAAGCATGTTCGTAACTGCGAATTACGACTCCTAGATCCTGAGCTATCTTGAGTCGCTTTGCCCGTTGGAGCTTACCCGGAAGCTCATTTACGGCATACTCGGGTGAAATAGTTACGATCAGAGGCGTATCTTGTTGTTGCTGGCAGATCCCCTTTTCCAAGAGACCGAAGAGCAGCAGAGTCAAGATCTTATTCAACGGTAATTCCAGGAGTACAGCAGCCTCTGGAGCAGTCAAACCCCGTTTGATGCCACCGCCCTCGACCTGGGCAATCGCTGGTAAATAATGTTGTTTTTGTGTAAAGAGGCGTCTTTCATTGAGCGCAAATAACAATAGCATCAGCGGTAATACTAGCAGCACCGCCAAGGGAACGGTATACAAGATCCAGATTAGACCGGCGGTTAGCACGACAAAGACGGAGATACCTGTTCCCCAGGTGAATCGGAAGTAAGTAATGATGAAGAGTACGATTGTGAGCATGCCTAACAGGAACTGTGTCGAGGGATTGTCCACGAGCCACTTTTCCGTCAGTTCCAGGAATGATTGCTCAATTACGCGACTCATCCCCTGCCTGGGAAATGATATGCCAACAGTTTCGAGATCGTTGAGATCTCCCTGGGGCCAGCGCCAGGCGGCAACTGAATGCTCATTGAAAACGATCTTGTCGCTAAATGGAACATCCTGGTATAACAACTCATCGAGTGCTATGTCGGGCAACATGTGGACGGCAATCCATATATCAGTCGTCCCCTGAAGGAAACCTGGCTCGAAAGGCGTCGGCTTAATCTGGAATGATGCATAGTCGCCCCGGGTTGTATCCTGAAAAACCATGTCGGGCATTGTTAGTTCAAAATGTAACGTAGCCTCGTCACCCGGTGCAATAGCGTGATCACCTAGATGAATCTCGACCCCTGTGTCAATTAACTCAGACACCCGAATATCCTTAACCGGAGATCCGTTAAGCGTAGCGCTCATATCGTTGAGGGTATAGCCATCATGGGGTGTGGCAATGTCGACGATGTCAATGGTGCCACCAACTGGACTGTTAGCGAAGCTAATATCATAGATGATCCTGGCCGATGCGTCTGGTTGTATGTAGACCTCCATTTTCAATTCCGGTACCGAAAAATCCAAATCTTGTGCCGCTGAAGTTGCCGTTTGCGCCAGTAAAAGCACAAGTAGGAAAAGCGCGCCGATCAGAAGCCGAATGCCGCTCAAGGAGGGCCAGTTCACAAATCGTCGATTTGATCGCTCGTCTGCAGGGAAATCCTTTCGATCCCGTATCATCGATCATAGCCTCCTGAAGCAGTGGACCAGCCCGATACATTTCGCGGACAATCGGCCGCGCAGATAGCCATGCCCGGGCACTCATCGCACCTGGTGGGCCTTTCAAGCCTTTTCCGATAGCGCAGAAAAGAAGTATTGGACCATATTTGCTCCCAATCATCTGTGAGTAAGTTACCGGCTACCTGGGAGGCGCCTCGGGGAGGGATCACATCGCCATTGGACTTTACCCGGATAGAGGCGTCGTCCGAGCATCGCGGACCGCGGACAATCTGCTCGCTAAGTGAAATATGTGGCTCGCCGCCGACCGGTGGCTGCCATATGAAACGAACCTCCAGTTCCGAAGCCATTTCCTCGACCAGGTCCGCCATCTGGGGCAGGCTTGATGCGGGTAAATAATCCTCATTTTCTTCTATTGCCAGAAAGTCAGGAATAGCGTAGGCAACAAAGTTAATATTATGGACCTGCGCCTCTAATAATCTTAATAGTGTGACTTCAAGCTCGGCTGTTGTCCGGCGAGTTAGCGGCAATTCTGCCACCGGGGCGATTTCACACTCTAACATCGCGGCGAAGAGCGGCCAGACCTGGGCCAGGTCATTAGCCCCAGCCAGGCTGTCATGCAACAAGGCTGAACTTGAAGCAACTAGCAGCGTAATGTAATCGATGCCGGCCATGGACATATCATCCAACAATCCTGATAAATTGAGATCTGTTGCACGTGCGCGAACACCGGCGATCATGCCAAGGTCTTCGGCCCGCTCAATCGCTTGGATAAGGTAATCAGGATCCAATTCCGGTGGCACAAAAATGGTTACATGGGGGATGCCAATTTCCCATAAACGGTCTAGTATCGCGATGGTTTCATGCGGGTTGGCTAATAGTAAATCTGCCTGCCAGGGAGCCATAAGTTCAATGTCGAAGGGTGAGATTTCGGGATCTTCAAGATTGATAATCGGGTAGTTATCCCCGGGTAAGGTCAAAGAGACAATTAGGTTCTCTATGAGGCGATAGTCCGCCACCACGACGCCTGGCGGAGCACCCCTAAAACGTTGGCGGGTCTCATTTAAGATTTGATCTTTAGTTTCTCCGTCGAGCAAGCCCTTTGCCATTCCCACCCCAACCGGGGACAAACGGGCGGCGGCGGAAGCATTGGCCATGAGCATTCCCCGGCCGTCAGGCTCAACCCGGAGGTGAAACCTGGTGAAAGTGCCATCCACTTCCCGCATATAATGATAAAGACCTTGGGGTATCGGGGGAGGTAATTTTCTAGGGGTTGGTAAGAAAAGAAATTTATCCATATTGTTACATAGCCCGAGCTATTTAATATGTTAGCCGCAAAAGATCTTGCATTTCATCGCAACTGCGTACTATCTGTGGGACCAACCATGTTTTTGGTGCTAGTGTGCCCGTTCTGGTTGTTTGCCAGGTCCGCCAGGGGGATCAACCGGCCGAGGACCCCGGTTGATCGCAATCGAAGACTTGTCGCAGCCGGAGGGGGTAAATAGCCGATCTTGCCATCTAGCTTCTCAGATGTGCGACCCGTTCCACAGCCACCCCCGCAGGCCAGGTGGTTATCAAGGCTTAGGGCTGCGCGCTTTCCTTCACGAGTTTCCCGTTCGATGCGGCAACCACCGCCGCACAAGGGTAAATCTGGACAATCCCAACATTTTTCGGGCAAGCCGGCTGATCGCGGATCGGCCTCTCGTTCCCGAAAACTCAGGAAGAGATCTCCCTGCCAGATGTCGGACCAATTGTCCGCTAGGATGTTCCCGGCGGCGGTGTAAAAGGATTGGCATGGCAGGACATCGCCATTAGGCTCAATGCAAATTGAATATTCGCCGGCGTTGCATCGTTTAGCGCCGATTTCCAGCTCTACCGGGGACATGCGACAATATTCGGTCGGCGTGTACCAAAGAAAGTGCATGTTTTTGGTAGCTGCAAAATCGCGGACCCGCAACAGGAGCGGCGGTAATGCATTTTCCGGAATGGCATTAGGATTTGAGAAACCGCCACCTGAATAAATCATTCCATTCATGGCGAAAGTCCTGACACCAAGCTCACAGATGAAGTTTATGAGCGCTTCGACCTGGTCCATATTACAGCGCATGAGTGTCGTATTGGTAATACAGTGAAGACCAACCGACACGGCATTCTTGATGCCTGCTACAGTCTGATGAAATGAACTGGCGCCCATGATGGCATCGTGCAACCCTGACTGGTGGGATCCGAGTGTAACCTGGACGTGATTGAGTCCCGAATCGACAAGTTCCTGGGCGTAGGCGAGTTTAGCCATGCGCCGGCCGTTTGAATTGAGGCCGGTCACCATGCCCAAGGTATCAGCGTAATATATTAATTCGAGTAGATCAGGATGGAGGGTCGCTTCCCCACCCGTGAAAATGATATGGGGGACGCCGATCTCATGGAGTTGGTCCAGCACCTTATACCATTCGCTCTGCCTTAGAGATGTCATGCTGAAGCGATTGGGTTCGTTATAACAATGAGCACATTGATTATTACAACCGTACGTTAGAGCGAGATCGGCCTTATACGGGGCATTGGCCCGCAAACTGAAGAGGGGGGCTCTGTCCAGAGAAGCTGGCGTACAGGTAGGACAATCAACTCCGGGATCGCCAAGTTGATCGACCATCTCGTAAATGGTATCAACTTCAGCCAGGATATCACTAGCGCCTAAATTTTTATACTTGGCTGCCAGGTGAGCAACAGTCACTCGTTTGGGCACACCATCCAAAGCATTTTTGGTTATTTGAGTCGCGGTGTGATTCAAATGGATGACATCCGTGACGTCAACAAAAAGTATTCCCTGACCATCTTGCTCTATCCGTAAGTGAAAGCGCCGTTTACCGCCGGAAAGAGGGATCTGATAGGTGTACATTCCGGGTGTTATTGCAGACTTCTGGGAAACAGTGGCAGCTAAGCTTGACAGATCTTGGCGCAGAGAAGCAAGAAGCTGGCGACCCGTGTTGGAAACCCTGGTGCTTACCATTTAGGTGCTTCCTCAAACTGGTAGGTCGTCCCACAGTGGGCGCAATTGACGAAGATCGCCCCCGCTTTCACATCGATATCATCCTTACTAAGGGGAGCGTTGCAGGAATTGCACCGGATCTCTTCGAGATTGACGTCGCCACTCAGATCAATTTGTTGGATGGTGGTGGTAATGGAGGATTTAGCCTGGATTCGGTTCAGATAGACGATGACGAAGGCTGTTCCGATAAGAATTGCCCCTATGAGCAGACGAGAAGCCTGGTTTTGCCAACCCACAATAAATACCAGCCCGAGCAATCCAATTGCGCCGGCAAGAATATAGGCAACGAGTCTCACAAGCACCTCCAATCTGATAGCTACGAACGCTGAATGGTAGCGGCCGAACCACAGCTATGGACCCAAAGACACGCTCCGATTTCTATCACGATCTGCCTGAATTTACCAGATTATTCGGGCTCCATCATGCTTAAACTGGTTGAAACCTATGGTGCGCTCTGCGGCAATGGTATTTGATTTACGTCGATTTCAAACTTGAGGATATGATTGTTGCCGGCATCGGCTACGAAGATGCTGCCATCTGGACTTATGGCAACCCCATTCGGTAGCCCAAAACCATCCAAATCTAAGCTGAATTGACCAAATCTACCAAGATATTGGCCTGTCGTATCGAAAATCAATATCCGATACCCCTCAGGATCGCTGACATAGACCCGGTCGTTCTGGCCGACTGCTATGTAGGGCTTGTTTTCAATTGACTCCCCATACCATGCGTCTACCGCCCATTCGGTCTCAGGTAACAGGTTGCTGCCAATTCGTTGGATGCGGCCATTCCATGTGTCGACTACCAGAAGAGAACCTGTTGCCATCGAGGCGACGCCAACAGGTTCATAGAATTGGCCGGGCAAATTACCCTGAGAACCAACCGCTTCAATAAAATTGCCATCGGTATCGAATATCTGGAGCCGGTGATTCCCTGTATCAGTGACCACCAGATGGCCTTCAGTATCAAAGGTGATGTCTCGTGGTCCGAAAAATAGACCTCCACCTAACTGGTCTTGGGCAGGAGATCCACTCTGGCCAAAAACGTCGATTAGTTCACCATTATGAGAAAACTTCTGGATTCGGTGATTCCACGTATCCGCAACATAGACATAATTTTCGTCAACAGCTATACCCCAGGGCTCATTAAATTGACCTGGTTCGATTCCAAACTCACCCCAGCTATATTGAAAGAATCCATCCTGGTCGAATACCTGGATGCGATGGTTCCCCGAATCGGCCACGAAGATCATACCATCCTCACCGATAGCCATGTTTCTGGGCCGGAGCAACTGGCCCTCATCTGAACCGGTTGATCCAATAGAAAGTGACGGGGATACTAATAATTCGCCCTCTGCATAGAGATCGACTGGCGGCTCGGCTGCCAATATATCCACGCCATGATCCCAGATGGTGGTTAATACATCTTTTCTAATATACATTCGCAAATCATGGCGCAATGGCCATTGACCAGCGGTATAGGTGCCACCATATACCAGGCTATATTTTTCATAGTCACGGTAAAAGAATATGTCCCAAAGAGCCTTTCTGACGTCGGGATTACCTAGACCACGCCGGGTCCCGGCCTCGGCATCAGGATCCCCAAAGATTGCTTTCCAGGATATATTTCGATATTCCTCCATTGGCCACCAGAGGAAGGTATAGTTCTTCTGTTCGTAATCATCGCCAAGAATCGGTTCGACTTTGTTCCAATTGAGGCTGCCAGCAATAACCACAGGCGCTTCGGTAACATTTCGACCAGGCTCTTCTCCGAAGTAGATCCTATTCGGGTAATCTCTCAAATACCAGGTAAACGGCCATGAGGAATCATTGTCGAATGCTACTTGAATGCTCTTGTCGCCATGCAGACGAAGGGAAAGCTCTTCGAGCTGAGGCAGCACTTCACTCTTGGTTGCCGGGGCGCCATGGGCGTAGACTAGAAACTCGGTGACGTAATCCGCATTGGTAAAGCTGGACATATAAGTGAAGCGGATCGTGAGCAGCGCCAGGAATAAGAAGATGGCGAAAATCCAGGCTCGCCCGCGCGTGCCGGGCTCAAAAATTCGTCCAACCCGGCGGAAAAAATATACAACTGTTCCCACAATAATGAGACTGCCAATCAACCGGCCAAGATTGGTGAGGTTGTCCAATTCTTGGCCACGAAGAGAAATGTCGCCAAGCAAGAGTGGCGCCAGGGCGACAGCCAAAGCGAAAATGAAGAGTAAGTCAAGCGCCGTCAACAAGACAAAGCGCCGTGTGCGCACTTCACCTAGATTGGCTGATATAAGCTTTTCATTAATATACCAACCGGCCATCAAAACCATGGGGACTACAAAGTGGCTGCTGAGCCAGGCCATTTTTTCACCGGCGAAACTGTAAATTACCCAGGTAACAACGAACCACCAGATGAGGTAGGGAACAACGTCAAACAGCTCATTTACAGCACTGTTCATCCTGTCCCAGACGCCTTCGATATTATCTTCGTCTCCATCCCCAATCCGCTCAGTTTGAATCCAACGAATAAGGAGGATTATAAAAAGAACCACGGCCAGGGTGATGACGATTAAGGCGGCCACCATAGCGGGCATTCTGGTCATTTCTTCTGGAAGGATGGCATCCTGATTTGTTAGTTGATTTATCAAAGAGTAAGTGACGACAGCTAAGAGAGCCGATCCAAAGAGGTAGGCATATATCTTGTTCAGCCTGCTTTTGGCTGCCCAATAGAATCCGGCAATCAGCATGAATAACAACGGCAAGAATTCATAGAGCGGTAAAACGATGAAATAGAAGTAAGAGGGTTGGTTCGCTCGTTGGACGGCTTGTTGTTCCAGCCAGTAGCCCAGGGAGCCTACCATACCACTGGTCCACCCCGCAGGATTAGAGAATAGGGAGGAGAAGAGTAACAAGAAAATCCCATGATAAATGACAGCCGCGATGAGCCACCGTCGGCGGTTCCACCATATTCCAACCAGCAGTGAGACCAGCATTGTTAAAATCAGGAAGCCGGCCGAAACCAAGACTGAGGATGATAAGAACGCCTCGCGGCATGTCTCATTAAACGCCTGGTTAAAAAAGAGTTTTATTGAAGACATTGTCTCCTGGCCTACCAATTCACAACTATTGATTGTGTAGGCCAGAGGATTCTTGCCAGCCATAACGATGAGGAATGCTGTCGCGGTTGGCAGGGTTAAAGTAGTGAAAAGCACAACCAGATCAAACTCGGGTATTTCATCGATATAGGGACGAAGTCTGAAAGCTACCAAGAACATCCCGCTGGCGAGGACGATAATGCCGCCTATCTGCAACCAACGAAACAGAGTATCGTCGGTTGATGGCAACGGCAGATCGTTTTCCGTGACAAGCTCTTGGTCAGGATCGGCGGCGAAGCCTTCGTCGGTAACAACTGCGGTAGCCTCGCTCTGGGCAATAGCGCTCCTCTCGATGGCCCTTTGGCCCATATATCCGGTACCAAAAATAACCAAGGCGAGCAATATTAGGCCTAGTGGTAGTAGCAACCGGCGCCATTGGTCAAGAAACCAGGGTGCCGTAAAGATTTTGGCCGCAAGAGCCAGGGCTAAAAAACTGCCGAATATCGCAACATAGATAAATGATGTCTCCATGGTGGTGAACATCATGGCCATTCCCAGTGCAAACCACCATAGGTATTTATCCTGACGCTTTCGAAGATAATGAACGATAGCAATGAAAACTAATAGCGCTGAGGTGATTATCAGGATGTCGTGCCTGATATAGCGGGAATAGTACGTGATATAGGGCGATATTAGGAGAAGAAAACTGGCGACCAATGCACCTACCTTTCCGATCCAACCTCGTAGGAAGTAGGGCATGAATACCAGCAATACGCCAATCAGGGCGACGGGAATTCTGGCGCTGGTATCATTGACGCCGAGTAGCCAATAAGATAAGGCCGTAATATGGAAAAGTGATGGGCCATGCATCAAAGGTGTATGGTTGTAACCGTCACCATTGTAATAGAGGTAAGAATATTGGGTGTGGAGGCTTTCATCATGACTGACGACGCGATCACCAAGCCCCCAAAGCCGGGTAGTCAGGGCCAATAAAATAATTACCAGGTAAATCGTTTTCTCGATATCCAGGTTAATCGCGGAGAGCAATGGCCGGCTCAGGAAATCATCGGTAGGGTTGTCAGTTGTCTCGCTCAAATCACTCATTAATATCCTCGGTTAGTATAGTGGTGTGGTGGTCAGGTATCAGGCTATATGCAAGAATTATTGGAATGAACTGGGTAATAGTTGTCCAGGGAACGCGGCCGCCGGCGCCAGGGCTATCTCCGGTAGCGGGATTATTTTTGATGAAGGGGGAGTCGGGGAACTAATAGCCGAATTTTGAATCCCTTCAGATGTTGCCAGGAGTGTGGCCGTTGGCGTTTCGGTGTTTAAGCTTGCTGTTGACAATATCGCCGGGGTTGTGACCAACATAGCATTCTCGTGCAATCTAAGCTGTATTCCAAGAGTGGCCAAGGCCAGAATGAGCAAGCAGGAAGCCAGGAAGATCTGCTTCCGGACCGGATTTACAAGGTTCCAGATACCGTTGTGGCTGACCCGCCTGTTCCACCCAGTGCGGTGTGGTTTAAATTTGGCAGCCGTCGCTGTAGCCAGCGTCTGTTTTACTGCCAGGCCTATCTGCCGCTCACGCACCACCGCTCGCCGGCAACTCACACAGCGGGCAATATGCAGGGTTGCGGCTTTGTGTTCTGCCGGCGGTAATAGTTCGAGCACATAGTCCGTTAAAATCTTATTGACATGTTGCTGATCTGAATCAGGTGCCATCTTGCCCTCCGCTCCCAACTTGGCCAAATTCGCTTTCTAAGAGTTTTGCCAGCGATAAGTGGGCCAGACGCATTCGGGATTCTGCAGTTTTTGGTGGTATTACTAATACCTCTCCAATTTCTGAATAAGTCAGACCTTCATAGTAGCGCAGTATGGCGGTCTCCCTGAGCTTTGGTGACAATTGGCCTAACGCAGCCCATACCTTGCGCTGCCTTTCGTCCAGGACCAACTTTTCGTCTGGATGGATAATACTGTTATCAACCAGCCGATCCCCAAGGATTTGGCTGAAGGGAATCGTTGATAACCATTTCCTTCGACGCTTATTACGACAGCGGCTGACCGCTATCTGATACAGCCATGTTTTAAAAGCAGACCGGGTGGCATCGTAGACATTAATTCGCCGAAAAGCGTACTCGAATGAATCCTGCATTACTTCCTCGGCATCTTCCCGGTGCTGAAGGATGCTAAAGCATAAGCGATAGATCGAGCCTGCATAATGGTTATACACGTCTATATAGGCTTCTTCCTCGCCTGATTGGCAACGAATGACCGATATGTCAGCCATCGATACTTTTTGCAATAGCTGTGGTACAGATGCAGGAATCGTTGATCCACTCACAAGGATCCTCCAGCCAGGTCGGCGCGTAACCATAGGAGTAAACGCTCTTCATTGATTGGTACCGGTGACTCTCGAAACAGCCACCAATTTAACTTCTGTTGAACGGTCAATAAATGGTTTATGTCCGTCCTGAGATAGGTAAATTCCGTACCAATATAGTCGGCCGGTAACGTTGGAATATCTGACAGTGGTGTCAGCAGGACCTCACTGAAATCTGAATTGGATAATGTGGCTACAGTTTTATAGTCAACCATATCACGTAAATACCACCTGAGACTGGGATTGTCGACCGTACTCTCGATATCGAGATCTGTCTCAGAATTAGTAAATTGCCAGGAGATCTCTTTTATGCTCTCAGCCAACAAGCGAATGTTGTCATCAGTGGCAGTTTGGGTCCAGAGTTCTCGGGTATCAGTGAGCCCGCTTCGACTGAACCACCAGGCATTGCTCCACATCCAGGCCAACAACAATAGGGACAAGCCGGCCGTGACGCCCGCGGTGACGCTTTGTTCCCGCCAGCTCCAAATCATGGTTATAACAATAATTGCCAGGATGATCGCCGTCAATGCAAGTAGGAGATGGTATGTCCCTGTCGTGGAGGATTGAAAGCCACCCAGGCGGCCGTAGCGGATAACATTGGCCACAACAACCCCACCGGCAAGAAGCACTATTACCATCACGGCAATATCAATCCAACTGGGGACCTTGTCAAAGATATGGCCGATAAAACTCCCAATTAGCAGGTATCCCGGGATAGCCAATACGAGTAAATTGTTCATCTCACCGGGTTGTAACAAGATGAGAAGCAGAGCCCAACAGATAGCGACCACCAGGTATGGTGGAAAACTAGCCTCATTTCGAGTAGCCCAAATAACGGCCGGCAATCCCAGGATAATTAAGGTGACTTCATACCGGCCTATCGCCAGGAAGGGTGACAACCAGAGTTGAGCGCTAACAAAATTGAAGAATTGCCCTGTCCAAGCGGAGATGATATCGGCCGTCGATCCCAGGCCGCCCGGTGATAGCAGAAATGCCGTTGACCCAACTATCAGGACAGCGGCCAGGATAAGGGCGCTCTCTACCATAGTTGGCCAGCCTGGCCATCGCGTAGCCTGGCGGTGCCCTTCCTCGTCGCTTACCAGAGCCGGACCCACCAGAATATGAGTAATCCAGGCTAAGGCGAATACCAGGCAGAGGCTATAGAAAATCGGAGCACTTGCCAGACCCAATCCAAAAGCCAGGGCCAGGATATAGAACCATCTCTTGTCACTGGTTTCTTGGTAGTGTAACCAGGCGATGAAGCAGAGCAGCCCGGCGAATAAGGCCGAAGATTGCCCACCGGCGGTGCGTGAGGCAACTACCAAACCGGGGGATAGAGTGAAAAGCAGACCTGATAGTATCGCTCCCAAAATTCCTATCCTGCGGCGCAAGAACCAGGGAAGGATTACCAGGCCAATCCCAAACAAGGCAGGTATAAGCCGCATTATGGAATCGTTAAAACCTAACACCTGGGTTGAGAAAGCAGTAGTGGTGAAGTATAGTGGGCTGGCGAAAGTTAAGGTCTCCGAATCTGGTAACCAAAAATTCCATATCGCAAGGGCTTCCGTAGCCTCGGAAGGCGACAATGGCACCATATTAAGGTCTGATAATCTTAATATTGCCGCGATAATCACAATTAGAAAGTAGATGGAATGAGCCAAGGTGATCCAAGAGAGCAGCCCATCGTGGCCTTCTAGTTTCTCTGTTTCCGTCGATGACTTCAAATCAAGTTCCACAAGCGGTGCCTCGGTTATATCCAACCTTCTCTCACCTTTGGTTGACCCACTCTTCTGAGCGAAGTAGATATTTTAGAGTGTAGCCAGGTTGAAACCAATAACATTAATTATGGCGTTTCCTTAGGTTGCCAACGATAAATCGTCACGCCTTCATTGCTATACGCTACCTCCAAATTCTGAGCCAGTTTTTCTTCGGCCCGCGGACCGAAATCTTGCCGTTCAAGGGTACCAAAATAGATCAGTGAGACGTTATAATCATCCAGGAGTTGTGCGGTAGTTTCCCAATTCCCGGGGCTGTAAATTGTGCTAATGACGGGATCCCGCCGGCCTGGCTCGTCGTTATATCCACGCCATTGATATTCATGCCCGGCCCAACCCAGGAGGGTGGGTAGGCCGGTAGCGGCTGCAACGCGGCCATAGTCGGAATACTGCCCGCCCACCGCTTCCGTGATGACCGGTGTGCCCTCCATGTTTTCACGTAGCCAGAGCAAGGCATCTCGTTCGGCCGGATCGCGATATGCCAGACCATCGAGAGTGGCTGGTCGCCGAAATTCGCTGGTGAGTTGCCCCCGGTATTCAATAGCCCGCGACTGGATCGCGAAGTAGGGAAATAACATGGCGATGAGAAGAAGAATACCATAACCTATCGTAACAATGATCCCTGCTGCTCGAAATTTGCGCAATAAAAATTCCAGTCCAAAAACAGCCGCGATGCCGAAAAAGACCCAGGCCTGGTAGTAAAATTTAAAAATCGTATTAATACGTTGGCCAAAATTATCGCGGAGATAGACAAACTCTGGTACGAGAACCAACACTGTGGCCATGCCAATCAAGAGCAGGGCAAAGGGTAGGGACTCGTCGACGCTGATCCGTTGCGGCCCAGCCTCTGTCTCCTTCACCTTGTTCAGGAAGCGAATTAGCAGAAAGATTATCGCGGCCACTAAAAATGAAAGAAACAGGACGAGCGCCGGTTGCCCCAGTCGCGCAGATAAGAAAGTTGGTGCCAGGGCGCCAACAGCCGAAGTAGCCCACGATAGCCGCTCGCCTATTTCCTGACTCCCCGGCGGGGGCGCTAATCCGAGATTAAGCTCTTTGGCCAGGTTGACGATTCTGCCTTCGCCTTCGGGACTTATTGCGATAACCCAGCCGAGAGCCAGCATTAACAGGAAGAGGATAATAATGAGTGCGATGGTGAGAGCGCCTGCCATCACCCAAGGGTGTCTTGGCATCAGGTTTTTTGGTTGGTGTCGTGACCAAACTATCAACGAACCCACTAGAAACAATATGCTGCTCAAAGGCATGATAAAAATAGTTAAGACATGGGCCAGGCGTGTCGGCTGCATGGCCATCGGCAAAAGAAATGGCGCGCCGGCCTGTGAGCGAAATCCAAGATAGAAGGGAAGATAAGTGAAAATCGCCAGTATCGAAAGCACCATGGCAAAGGTGAAGGCCTCAAACAATAGATCTCGGCTCCAGGCCTGGAAAGTGCGCCATCGAGCAAGTAGATAGGCGCTAACGACGATGACCAGATGAATCAATACGTCCCAGGTATTTAAAAAGGACAACCCACCCAAGACTAAAATCGTAAATAGAAACAACGCCAGATCATTTCTCTTTAAGTTCTCAAATTGATACCGAAAACCCCGCCTCGTAAACCATTTTCGAAGATCAAATATTGGTGGGTTTGGATTCAACCACCAGGAAAAAGCAACGGCAAGACTTAAGAAAGCAAATGGAAGGGATAATACGTGCGCATGCAGATCCCCTAATATGAAACTGAACGCCGGTGTCTCAACAATAGGTTCTAAACCTTCCTCAGGCAGCCCAGATAGATGGTACTCATGGATGACCCGAGAAGATCGCCACCACCACCACCCTGCGCTCTGATAGCGGGCCTCCCCTTCTTGGCCTGGCGACTCATTCAAGTCGCGAACATCCAACCAGGTCCAAAATCCATCGCTTCCGATGTCGTTTGCATATAGGATTTCAAGCAACATCTCGCTATTGCCGGCTACGGCAATAGCGATGGCTGCTACAAAGCCGAAGATTGTCGCCTTTACCCGGCTCGTATCTTTCTGGGCCGCGATCAGGTTGTAAACAACGCCAAATGCTCCTAAAGCAGTTCCGGCTACCAGCCAGGCAATGGCCACATTAAAGGCAATCTGTTCTGGAACAGCTGCCAGGCGAACTAAAACTGAAGTCATGACGTAACCAAAGTAATAGTAGCTGATACCAAATCCAGACAGCCAGGGATCCAGGGGCGGGAAGGAGGAACTGCGGCCGACAGAATTTAAGAAGGCGAATTCCATCGGTTTCTCTGTGCCTGTTATGGCCGGATTTTGGGAGCGGACCCAGATCCATAAACCAAACACGATGGCGAAAAGAAGTTCGACGGTCAGGACGTAACGCCAGTTTTCGCGGAGCCAGCCAATTGCTCCCAAATCTTGGTTCTCCGTTTCCTTAGCCAAACGGTTTCGATTATCTGTACGAAGCACCCAAAATGAGAAGGCGGAAAGCGTTAAGAGAGCGACGAGAATAGCGCCAAGCGAGTTATTTAGAAAGCCGAGTGATCCAAGAAGCCAAAATAGATAGGCCGCGACTAACAAGCCAGTCATTTTAACAAATGCGTAGCCCCGATCAGGTAACCGGTGCAAGAGTCGATAAGTGAGGGGGAAGGCCAGGGCACCAATCAGCATCAGCACCGCCCACCACCTAATCGCAGCTAGGATCTCTGAACTTGCCATATCTAAGTGAACCTATTGGTTTCTGGTTGTTGTTAGCATCGCTGTCGCCGCATCAGTCTGCTCCAGGACCTCGTAGATTGTGACACCATTTTCATTGTAAACATCACGGAGATAACCATCCCTGACCATCTGTTGAAATTTTAGTAAACCGAGGTTGTTATAGTAAGTCCACTCTAAAGGTCCAACGTAAATATAAGATACCCCGTACTTGTCCAATACACCCATCGCCTGGGGGATATCTGGGGTGTTAAACAGGGTATTCACATCAAAAATTCGGTCACTGACCAATGATCCCGGTAAAACCGCCCGTTGTTGTCTCTGGTGCCAGTCCCAACCTATTATTGACGGGAGGCCTGTGTACATCGACACGCGATTGGCAGCGGCTCGGTAGGGGTTATCACTATGTGCTTCAGCTATCACCGGCGACCCTTCGATGTTTCTTTGCATCCACTGAATAGCCTGATAATCCTGGTTGAGATCAATCAAGCGGCCGGTGCCATCACTGGCGATGTCCGTGTATGTGGTCGTCTGCATAAAGGCCATTCCGTCGAGGGTCGTAGGGGCCAGATCGCTCATCCGAATGTCCCATTTGGCTTTGGTCGCCAAGAGAGGATATAAGGCCGCCAGGAATAGCAGGATGATCAAGGCGGCCCGCCAAACCCGTTTGACAGTCGGCCGGGCTGAAACCGAAGGCCAATCCCAGACTATAACCACACCGGCAACAACGCTGAGCAATACCCAGACCTGCATATAGAACTTAAATACCGTGTTCATCCGCCCAATATCCCCGTCGAGAACGATGATCTCTACGAGCAAGGTCAAGGCCAGAGCAGAGGAGATCATCACCAGTGGGATTCTTCGAGCTACCGGAAGACCTGGTCTGATGGCTAAAAGCCCGGCTAAGGTTGATAACAAGAGCGCCACAGGAGCGACCCAATAGCCCTTTAATAATAAAACAGCGAGCAAGACGGTATAAAGGACCAGACCGAGCAGAACCGGTAGGGCGAAGCGTTCCCAATTTTCCAGGAATTTTTGGCTCCAGCTTTTTGTCCAAATGCGAAATTCCAAAACGAGATGGGTGATGATAAGGAATAGGAACAGGCCATAAATGAGCAGGTAATTAGGGAATTGCGTGTAAGATCCGGGCCAGAATCTGAATGAACTATACCCTCGGCCGTAGTTGGCAGTGTATGGCAGGAATAATAAAAACGACAAAAGGATCAGGAGGGTTGCCTGTAACAAGCCCTGAGTTAATGTTCCCCAACCCCAACGATGACGCTGTAGATAGACGCCATAGACGACGGCCAAAACACCTAAGAATAGATAGGTAGGATAGTCCCAGGTATTGGTTGCCCAAAGCACACCAATGGCTAAAGCGCCAAACGACAACTGCATTACCCTTTGCCACAAAGGCAATACTATTTCAGGGTCATTACCAGGACCGAGATTCTGGAGAACGATGGAAACCGCCCAGCCAAGAGCCAGTAACGTGAGAGGCAAGGCAACCATGTGGGCATGCAAATCGCCATATAGAAACGTAAAGTAAGGAAACTCAGTGATAGGTTGTACTTCCCCGGGATCGGCATTGATAGTCCTGGAGGCATTCCAAAACCAATCACCAGGGTAGAGTGGGGCTACTTCATCGGTTAAGGTGAGATCGAGCGCGCCGTCAACTGTTCTAAGAACGGCATCTATGGCTGTGATGCCCGTAGCGGTGGACAGATCGCCGGCCTTATACCAGGCATTTAACGCGACCGTAAATTCTGCCAGATTTCCCAATATTAGGATGAGAATTGCAGCAACGAATCCCCCAAAAATTGCCCGGCGATTGGGTTTTATTCGAGCGATTGGTGCTTTCAATCCGACTGAATCGACCGTATAGTTGGCCTGACGACCGGCATTTTTTGTGATTATATTGTAGGCAATACTGAAAGCCGCGAGACCTGTAAAGCTGGCTAGCATCGGTAGTATCAGGTTATAGGCGATTGTTGGCACAATCTGCAATAGTTTGATCAAAGAACCAACGTATACAAATCCATAATAGTAATAATTGATATAGCCGCCGGAAAACCAGGGATCATAAGGAGGAAAGGAAGAACTCTTGAGCACCGCGTTCAAATATGACAGATCCATGGGTTTCTCGCCGCCCCAGATGACGTCCCAGATATCGGGGTTTCCCAGCCGGATCAGGATAAAGAGTAAAAACAGGCCAATGCCCAAAATTTCGATCAGCCCGATCAGCCTGAGATTTGTTCTGACGAACGCCAGCAGCTCTCTTTTCTGTAAAATGGCGATGGCGAGACTTGCGGCGAACATAACCAAGATAACCAGAACTATTGTTGAACGCGAATGGCTAAGTATCTTCAAACTGGCCAAGAGCCAGGTAATATATGAGATAATGAGAAGAGAGAGTATACGAGCCAGTGGATAACCTCGATCTGGTAATCCACGAAACACGGTGAAAGTGATCGGAAAAAAGAGCCAGCCCAGGAGGATGACGACCAGCCACCAAACAAGGGCGGCTAAACTGGGGTAGCGAGCTAACAAACCATCCGTCAAAAATAGATCATTGAAAGTGCCGTTGGCTTCTTGATACGCTCGGGTTGACTCATCTAAGAGAAGCCCATTGGGCGCTCGTGTTGCTTCACCGGGTGACATTACTACAACATCCCTCAAGTCAATCGACCCGAGTATGTCTCGGACCAATTCTGGACTATAGCGATCACTTTTTTCGAAAATCCACACCGGTGGATGATCATACACACTGAAGGCCTCTTCTGCGGCCATGATTCCGGGTGGTGGCCAACCAATTTCTGGTGGAGAGCCCCATTTTACAGCGCCACCTACATCACTAACGTATAACGGCCCTACATGGGTATCAGTATGAAACTCATTGACCAGATCAAAGCCCAGTTCGCCGCCAAATAAGGCCTCATAATAGCGGATGGTCATGGGGAACGTAAAAGGAAGCCTTGGCAGCGACCATGCGGCGCGCTGGCTGCTCAGAACGATGTAATCTGACTCTTCTAGCCAGCGGTAGAAGTTCTGTCGCTTTTCTTCACTATCCGGATGGGTTATTTGGATCTGACCATCACCGGTTCCGTCGTAAAAGCCGCCAAATGGGTCCTGACCTTCGTATCGAACAGGCAATGAATCATCCCAATGCTCATTGGCAATTACGCTGGTTCCCGCCCTAATTGGACCGCCAGGACCAATTTCAGCCAATAGCGTATAAACAGAGCCTTGAGCAACCGGTACGCCCGACCAATTCAAAGAGGCAGATTGGCGTTGATCGTTTAATTGCAGCGACAATTCTTTTTCAATAAGCACTGTATTGCTTGATCCATCCAGCAAGCTGACATTGAGAGTTTCGCCACTATCACTTTCGAGCGCCGAATCAGGATCGCTCAAATAGTTAAAACTAACGCCGGTCACATTCCCGTTTTCTGGCATGTTGAAAGTGATAAACAGCGGGATGGTATCCTGAATGAATTCAAAATGGCGCAATGGTAGCTGTAGTTGCCGCGATTCCCCAGCACTTTCATAGAGCAATGTGGCACCGGTTGGTATGTTTTCGAACATCCATTGGGAAGCCTGGACCCGAGTGACGGGATGCCTGTAAGTGTCGACAAATGCATTTGCCCACAGAAGCGAAGGGATAATTACCACGAGAGCAACGATCGCCGCCACTGATTTTTTTACTTTGCTTCGGCCGGCGCGATTCCACAGTTCCACCAATGCCCAGCCGGCAAGCAGAAGCAAGAATGGATAAATCGGCAGGAAGTATCTGATCGACTTGACCCACCGAGTGCTCATGAAGATGAAGTACAGTCCGACCCAGGAGACAATCAAGAGGTGAGAGGTCCAATCTGGCCGGGCTTTGATAATGCGCCACAGGGCCCAAAAGAAGCCAAAGGTTGCGGCAATACCGGCGGTCAGGCCCATGCCCCACAAGACAATATTCAGATAAGGGAAAACAAATGGTAAGCGATTGGTCCATTGTAGCGCCGGGGGAAAGCTGGCCTCAGGACTCTGCAGGTTTTGAATTTCAGTCATATTCGCCCGCCATTGGGGATTAAAACTGAAAATAGACTTGATGATGGTTTCAATCGATCCCGGTGGTTGACCGGTTTCAGCGGTAACGACCTCCTTGACAATTTGGCTGTCAGCGAAAGCATATGGCTGAGCGAGGCGAAACACGATGATTGAAAGAATGGCTGCGATTGCGATTCCAACTACGACATGTTGAAAGTCTTGTCCGCCTCTTGTTGTCAACAAGAAGCGCCAACCACGATTTGGAGAAAGGTCTATCGCCCGGCGGGCCAGCCAAACAAAGCCGGCTATGCCAGCCATAACCGCCAGCGGCGCCAGATTAATTCGAGAGGCTACTGTTAGACCTAAAAGGACTCCGAAAATAGCCCACCAGCGATATTTCGAGTCATTTTCACTGACCCTAACCGCGCCGTACATCGTAATGACGGCGAGCGCGGCTGCCCAATTGTCCATGGTGAAGAAGTGGGATTGCTGAATTGGAAGAACGGCGGCGGCAAGGAGCAAAGCCCCTAGGATACCGGAACGCCAATCATAGAGTCGTCTGCCAATCAGAAATATAAAGAGAATAGAAAACAGGTCTGCCAACCCTGACAAGGACCGGCCTACCAGGTGAATCCCATCATAAAAAACATAGGATCGTTCGCATAAATCAGCTAATGTTCGGCAGACCGAATCGACGCCTTCAGCAACCAGACGGGTGGCTGTCATGGGAAAATTCCCATACACGAAAAAAGTCCGGCCGACATTATAAGGATTTAGTGGGGATTGCGATGTTTTCAGGTAGGTTATGGGATCGGTGGAGTGGAGGAGGCTGGCCACATCGGTCAGGAATCTCTCATCGGGGTGAAGGTGATAAGTGTCGTCCCAATCAAGACCCGTGAACCGGAAAAAGGCGCCCAAGATCAAAACCAACAGAAGCAGGAAGGGAATCAACACCTTAAGCGATCGGTGTGATTTAGCTGTATCCTGGCCGATATCCGTTGACTGTGTCGCCGGTGATACATCGCTTACACCAAGGGGTGAAAGATCATCGATCCCGTTTTCTTTTTCCTCCGCCGTCATTCTTCTCCCAGGCAAACGGCGTACGGCCGCTTGACTACTGTTATTGATACACGCATAGGCTCAGAAGTGCGCAACACCAAGCTGGCTGGCTTTACCAAGAGCTTACCGCAGGCCCTATATGCACTCGATGGTTCCCTCTAGCTATTAACAATATCAATCCTTAGCATGTCAATTATTTGATTCTCTTACATCCACCATAGCAAAGTGGGTTGGTTAGCTACAGGAAAGCTGCCAAACCTTAAAAGTTTAGCGCCCGGTCCAAGAAAAACAACCTCGTTAAAACTCCTATCATGATTGATTTTCTGCGGGAATTTCAAGGGCAAAAAAGAGAGGATTGGCATTCGAACCGGAAAAAGTCAGATGCCGGGCGTTGTGATAGTGTTGGTCCAGCTGCTCGATTTCGTTAGATCTTTCAGGAAGGAATAACAATACGTTATTGTGGCTTAAATTTGTTTGTGGAAGGTCAGCCCCCTCGGTAACATCTACCAGTTTGATTTCAGATTGCCACCCGTCTATCAGATACGCGAAGGTCGGGAAATTGGTATACATGCTTGGTGGCCCGAATAAATAGCCATCCCATTGGCCATTTAACGAATTTAAATAATTGGAAATTCGATGAGCGACCTCCGTATTCCTGTCGCCATAATTTGCTTCCGCTCGGTACCTGCCGAAATAAAAAGACACGTCACTAATAGTTAAGAGAAGAACGATAGCCAGAAGGGTGGGGGCCACGAATCGCGAAGAAATTTGGGTCGTTTCTACAACCTTTTCAGTCAGCCACAACAAGGCAGAAGTTATGAGGAGGCAAACAACAGGCAGGGCTATTAGCAGACGATGGCTACTAGGTGCATCTACAAGCAAAACACCCGTAATGAAGGTTGTGGCGAAAAAAGCCAGGATGAGCAGAGCATTCTTAAAGCTTGCTAACTTCACAAGAGCCAGGCCAAGGCCCAACAGCAACAAGACGGAGGATACAAAAGACAAAATGGGAACCCCTGGTGTATAACTGTTACTATGATCAATGCCGTAGTTGAAAGCTAAAAGACCTTGCGCGAATTGTTTTGTAAATATGCCGGCTGCATTTTTCCCGCTCCGGGCTATCTCTTCCACGAGCCAATTGCCCTGCAATATTCCTAATGTGCGATATCTATCAAAAAAAACTTCTGGGTTTGCTTGATAATAGATAAGCTGGGGTAAGGCTACAATTAAGGCCAAGATGGCCGCCGCCGCGATATGCCGCCGGTTTTCCCTCATATCACTGCCCCTGGTAAATATATACAGTACGGCGCCCAATAGGATGGCCGGCATGAGATGGGAGGTCGTATAAAAATAGGCGCAAAAGCCTACGAATAGGCCGGCCAAGAGCCAAATGAATCGTTGCTTCCTGGTCCAGGCAAGATATACCAAACCTATTGTCATTACTAAAATAAATGGGTCCCAGATATTGGTCAGCCCTATCCGGCTATAGTGGATGTGGACATGAGATCCGGCCAGCAGTAAGGCCGCAAGGAGCCCGCCTAAAGGCCCCCAAAACATGCGGCCGACAAAGTATGTAGCCACGACCGTCAACGAGCCGATTATCGGGGAAAGAATCCGCACGCCCAGGGTCGTTTGGCCAAGAAGCTTGACCGGCAGGGCCATCAAGAATGCCGGTAAGGTGGGGTTTGAGAGCCAACCTGCTGCGAAGGGATCTCTCAACTGCCCACTGATTACGGCCGCCGCCTCCAGACCAAGGCTGGCTTCGCTTCCACTGATTATGTAGGGATGAGCGGACAAAGATACTATTCGTAACACGAGGGGTATGAGGAAAAGTAGTAATACGACAAAAGGTTCCCAGCGTGGACCGGTAAATAAATCACGCGGGTGTTTGTGATCGAGTCTCCCATCCCACAAACAGTAAAAGGAAAGAGCGATGGCCCCGAGCCACACCAGAAGACCCAATGCGGTCGTCTGTGGCGTCCCTGCACTCGTTGTCAGGCGATCGGCTATGAGGACGAATACCAACGCCAGGAGTAGCAACCACTGTTTTCGCGAGAATCGCCTGATCTGGGTTTCGCGCGAAGGGTCAGGAACATCCGATTGAACTCTTTGGCTTCGTGTGATAATAAGAACCAGGGCTACCAGAGACAAGCCAAACCAGGGCAAGACCGCGGTCTGAAAGCTGTCAGAGTTGCGCAACATGGTCTGGCCGATGAATATGCCCGCAAGACAGACCAATAGTAAGAAGAGTGTTACAGATGGCGAAGCCGTCCAAGAAACCTTCGCCGGAGACCGGTCATCAGCCGGGTCGGCCAAGGCCCCGGAAAGATGTTCTGCCTCTTTATTCTGATCAACCGGCAATTCAGTGAAAGACTGCGGCCGTTCAATTGCTAGCTGGCTTCTTTTAGGATCTTGATACGTTAATGCTCGGGCCGGTGGCAATACTGCACTGACCGGATTTGCAGAAACCTTACGGGCTACAATTAAGGTATAGACGCCATTATCCGGCGCCGCCTCTTCAAAATAGGGGCGGACCCACTGCTCGGTAATCCTCAGGCTGCTCTTCCATGGGGCTAGAATCCAATGACCGGTCAGAAAATGTAAAAAAGCTGAGGGCAGACCCTGTATATGTCCCCATTCCAGGGCATGCAGCGCTTCTACCGAGAAATAATTTTGCCAGCGTTCAACTACAAATCCCGATTTGCTCAAGCGGCTTGCCCACACGTCAGGCGAGTCCGTATGGACATGGCGGGATATCTTGTTGAAGAATTTTCGGTAAGTTTCTGCGAGCTTCTTCATGCCCAGACGTTCGAGATAGATGGCTCCACCTAACTTTGCAGTGAACTGGTCATTGGGCACAGTGATCACCAACCTTCCATCCTCGTTAAGCACACGATTGATCTCACTGAGGACTGGTTGGATGCTGGGTATGTGTTCGAGGACGGAATTGCTTATGGCATTCGAAAAATATCCGTCAGGGAAAGGCATGGAGACACCAGATCCTTGAATTGGATATTCATAAACATGATTATCGTTGGCCTTGTTCAATGGGCCTTGCCAGGGGTCAATTCCAACTGTAACCTTGCTATCGAAGGCCATTTGGGCAAAATGACCATCGCCACAACCCACGTCTAAAATAGGGCCACTAAGGGTTAATTGCTGGTAAAACCGGGCCTCCACGGATCGCAGTAAGGCCCGGAACGCCGGTACGGTTTTTAACTGTCGCCATAACAAATCATCCTCATCCAATGGGGGCGGGACTATTGTTGCTGTAGGTTCACCGGTGGAACTCTCTTGGTCAAGCAATCGTTTATCTCCCGTGCCTCGAGATCGGGCTAGTCAGCTTATGCCATCCCGAATATTGTATAACCTCTGGTAGGCTTCGGGCTCGAGGGTGATTGTCGAATCCTTCCTGCCCGCCGATAATTCGCGAAAGAGTTGAAGATATTCGCGTGCCGTTTGATCGGGGCTGAAGGCGTCGATTATATCACCGGACGGTATTCTGACAGCCGGGGGATTGTTGAGAACGCGCAGAATTGCCTCAGCCAGCGCGGCTTGATCACCGACCGGAGTAATCTCGCCCATACCGGTCATTCTAACTGGCTGTCTGACCCCAGGCAGATCGGACGCGATAGAAGGTACGCCGTTCATCATTGCTTCAATCTGAACAAGCCCGAAGGTTTCCGTATTATTCAAACTGCACATCACCAGGCAATCAAGATTTCGATAGAAAGCGGTAAGTTCCGAACCGTGAAGCGGACCCAATAGATGGTAATTACTCTTGAATTGCCTCAAGAGTGGTTCAAGGCGTGTGGCGTAGGCTTCCTCTCCCAGGGCATCGGGATTAGCCTGCAGAACATGGGAGTTCGGTTGGACTTCTAAGATTGCCGGCAAGGCCGCTAACAGGACTTCAATTCCCTTTTCTGCTGCCAATCGTGCGGAAATACCTATTACCCGTTTGCCCTCCAGATTATGTTTTTTCCTAAATGCGGAAACATCAGCGTCCGTTGCCTGGAAGATTTCCACGGGAGGGGGAATGATATGAAGCTTCTGGTCAAGATACCGGGAAAGAAATGGCGAATGGGTGCCAAAATCGTAGGTATAGGTTACTACCGCGTCAGCTAAATTTCCGGCGATTCTGTTCATCCTGCTGACCACCTGATCAACAAGTCGATTGAATATCCCCGGGGGTAAGCGTAGATCGGAGTGATAAGTCAGGATAACAGGTTTTTTGTAGAGCCGTCCGCGAAATGCCACCCCAGGAGCATCGAATTGCGGCAGGTGTAAATGGACGATATCACACTGGCCCACCATCTTCCAGGCAGTTGGACCAAACTTGGGCATAATAACCCCTTTGCTGACTCTAAATGCTACAGGCACTCTTCTAATGCGTACCCCGTCCATTGTTTCGTCCAAGGGTAGACGCCTGTCGTATTGCGAAGTCAAAACGGTCACTTCATGTCCCTGGCGGGCTAACGCTTTGCTTAATCTTTCGACATAGATGGTAAGACCACTGATATGCGGCCGGTAATAAGTAAGAACTTCAAGAACTTTCATAAGGTATCATTCTGTAATAGAACGGCTGATGCACCACACGATCCCTTGAGGCAGATGCTAACTGGTCCGATCCTGCACAAAGGCTTGGGTTGCCTTGATAACACTACCGAACGTTTCGCCGGTGAAATAGACGCCGATTATGGCCAGAATCCCCAAAACCAGGTAGTTGATCCCACGGAATAAAAAAGCGAATGTAACCGCAGCGCCGCCAGAATGGCCCAGAATAGAGGCGACGGCGAAGGTGATTCCCGCATCTTGGGGACCGACGCCTCCTGGTGTAGAGGGAATTGAGAGGGCGAAAGCCGCGACACAAACAACAAAGGCGGCTTCCATTAGGGTGACGTTGAGATTCATCCCATGGAGACCCACATAATATCCGCCAATGATAGGTAGCCAGACGAGGATACTCAAGATGACCAAGAAAATAGCATCACCAAGGCGCGTAAATACATTTAATCCCAGCAGGAGATCATTTAGCCTGCGAGACCAAACGACAGTATCCAGCCTCGGTGTTTTATCTAAGATGGCCGTGGCGATTCTGACAGAAGTCTCTCGTTGATTGGCCGCGAGGACGAGCACAATAGCAGCTGTAAGAGACAGAATGGAAGCCACTCGGACGGCTGTTCGGATTTCAACCGGCACACCACCTAAAGAGGCAACAGTAAGTGGGAAAAGGATAACCATAAACAGGAGATCTAATACTCTCTCGGCCACCATGGTTGATAGGCCACGAGATATGGTTACCGGTGGCACATTGCCGATTAGTACAGCCCTGGCAACATCACCGAGTCTGAAGGGAAATATGTAAGTTAGAAAATAACCAATATTCTGGATATGGAAGACGGAGGTAAAAGGCAGCTTGTCTTCTGATTTGCTGCCTGAATTTAGCATGAATCGCCAACGCATAGCCCGCAGTACCATGAAGATGAGTACCGACCCAAGAGCCAAAAGCCACAACTCAAATTGTGCGCCTCTTAACGCCTCGATTATTTCGGCCGGTTTGACGAAACTGAAAATAGCTGCCAGACAGACAAGACTTACGCCTATGCCGACCCACAGCTGATTTCTTTTCCCTTTTCCTGACTCGTCCATAAGCTGCTGGATTATAGCAATAATGGTTATTTCAACGTAGGCGACATATGATAAGATTCAGTTTTGCTAATTTATTGACTGACTCATTCCAAGGCAGACGATAGAGCAATTCGTTGGATTGGTGGTCAAATGTTCGACAACCACTGAAGTTAATCCTGTTTTTTTTGTCTGGAGATATTTGGAACCTAAATCAATGATGACAAATATGGATTTTATTCAACAGATAGAAAAACCCACGTTGTTACTGGATAAAGCACGGGTGCTAGCCAATATTCAACGCATGGTCGAAAAGACCAATCGTGGCGGCGTTCGATTGAGGCCACACTTCAAAACCCACCAGTCGGCTATCATTGGCGAATGGTTTCGTGAGCAAGGTGTTTCGGCGATTACGGTCTCATCGGTTGATATGGCCGATTATTTCGCGCGCCATAATTGGCAGGATATTACTATTGCCTTTCCAGTTAATCTGAGGCAAACCCAGGCCATAGTTAATCTCGCACGGCGAGTGAGATTGAATCTTCTGTTTGAATCAGCTGGCGTGGTCGCCAAACTAGACGCCTACCTCAAAACAAAGGTTGGGGCATGGCTGAAGATTGATACCGGTTATCAGCGTACCGGAATCGACTGGAATAATCTAAACCTAATAGGCGAGGTCGTTACGGCAATTCAGGGATCCCACTGGCTGGAACTTCAGGGGCTTTTGACTCATGCCGGTCATACATACGCCGCAGCTTCACCTGGGGAGGTCATTAAGATATATGAGCAGACTGAGTCACGATTGCGCCGGATACAACATTATTTAAGAGGAGAGGGTGTTCACGTGGCAATTTCGGTCGGTGATACTCCAGGATGTAGCCTGGCCACAGATCTCGGCGCAGTTGATGAAATTAGACCCGGCAATTTCGTTTTTTTTGACCTGTCGCAATTGGAAATAGGTTCCTGCCGGGAAAGAGACATAGCCGTGGCTTTGGCTTGCCCGGTTGTGGCAAAGCATCCAGAGCGCAACCAGCTAGTGATCTATGGTGGAGCAGTTCATGCTTCAAAAGAGAGTTTGAAGGACGAGCACGGTTCCACCTATTTCGGTCGGGTTTCGTTGTTGTCGGAAGATGGTTGGAGCGTATTTTCCCGTGCCAGTCAGGTCGTTACTCTCTCCCAGGAACACGGCCTGATCACCGCTGATAGGGAACTTCTTGACGGCGTGGCGGTTGGGGATGTTGTCGCTGTAATTCCGGTCCATTCTTGTTTGACAGCTAATCTAATGGGTCGTTACCTTACCCTTAGCGGACAATGGATCGATATGGCGAAATATTGAACTTATGCCGTTAGACCCAGGTATCTGGTCGTGTTATAATTTAGCGAACCTCTTGACTGTGAAAAGGGGATCCACTTCAGCCAAAATTGATAGAACCCACAGAGATCGTAAAAGGAGAACTTGAGTGAATCTGCATGAATATCAGGCAAAACGACTGTTTGCCCAATATGGTGTACCTATTCCTGCTGGTAAAGTGGCTACGACACCAGAGCAAGCTGGCCAAATCGCCGTCGATATGGGTGGTAGAGTGGTCGTAAAAAGCCAGGTCTTGACGGGCGGCAGGGGAAAAGCCGGCGGCGTAAGAGTTGTCAATAACCCTGAAGAAGCTGCCGCTGCAGCCAGTCAAATATTGGGATTAAATATAAGAGGGCATGTAGTTGGCAAAGTATTGGTTGATGAAGCCGTGACCATTCGCGACGAAATTTACCTGGCGATCCTGATTGATCGTGCCAGGCATATGCCCATGTTGATGGCTTCTGCGGCCGGAGGCATGGACATCGAGCAGGTGGCTATCGAGACGCCAGAGAAAATATTCCGAATCCACATTGATCCCCTGGTTGGCTTGAGAAGCTATCAGTCGATTTTTGTTGCCTCGGGCATCCAATTGCCAGGTGAATTGTGGGCTGATTTTCACAAGATCAGTTCCGGACTATATGAAGCTTTTTGGTCTCTGGACGCATCGCTGGCGGAGATCAACCCATTGGTAATAACTGGTGACGGTAAGTTGTTGGCGGTTGATGGCAAATTATCCATTGATGACAACGCGCTTTTCCGCCAACCGGAACTGGCGGAGCTGCGAGATAGTGACGAAGAAAATCCATCAGAGCGTCAGGCTCGATTGAACGGGCTTAGTTATATACAGTTGGATGGGAATATTGGTTGCATGGTTAATGGCGCTGGGTTGGCTATGGCCACGATGGACGTAATTAAGCTCCATGGCGGCGAGCCTGCGAATTTCTTGGATATTGGCGGTGGAGCAACGACCGAAAGCGTCAGGGCGGCTCTGCAAATTATTTTAGCCGATAAAAAAGTCCAGGCAGTAATGTTCAACATCTTTGGCGGTATTGTCCGTGGCGACGAGGTGGCCCGGGGGATTGTTTCTGCACTGGCACAGATAGATACTGACGTGCCGATGGTCGTACGTTTGTTAGGAACCAACGCCGAAGAAGGTAAACAGATCCTGGCGGAAGCAAATATGGTTACTGCTACGACGTTGACGGAAGCGGCACAGAAAGCTGTCTCGATGGTTAAATCAACTCAGGCATAGGTGAAATGAGATGAGTATATTAATTGACCAGAATACCAGGTTGCTTGTTCATGGCATAACCGGGCGGCAGGGTATGTTCCACACGGAAAGAATGTTAGCTTACGGCACAAATATCGTCGGTGGCGTAACCCCAGGCAAAGGGGGCAATTGGGTTCATGGCGTCCCAGTATTTGATACGGCCGTAAAGGCTGTTGAAGCAACTGGTGCGAATTGTTCCATGATCTCGGTTCCAGCTCGATTTGCGGCTGAATCCATTTACGAAGCAGCCGATGCCGGTGTTCCCCTGATAGTATGCTTGACAGAAGGAATTCCGGTGCTGGATATGATTAAAGTGAGTGCCTTTTTAGACAACAAGAGCATCAGATTGGTCGGACCCAATTGCCCTGGGATGATTACCCCTGGAAAGAATGGGGATCCCAGCAGCGGGACCAAGGTCGGCATCACGCCTGGTTCGATCGTTCGGCCAGGTAGCGTAGGCATTGTAAGCCGAAGCGGAACCTTGACTTATGAGGTTATTTTTGCGTTGACGTCCCGGGGAATAGGACAATCTACCTGCATTGGTATTGGGGGAGATCCGATTATTGGGACTAATTTCATCGATGTCTTACAGATGTTTGAGGAAGATCCAGGCACAGATCAAGTTGTACTCATTGGAGAAATCGGTGGAAACGATGAACAAGTTGCTGCCTCCTATATATCTCGCTCAATGAGTAAACCGGTAACAGCCTTTATTGCCGGACAGACTGCACCGCCAGGACGGCGCATGGGGCATGCTGGGGCCATTGTTGAAGGCGCTTCAGGAACGGCGGAAGCCAAAATTAAGGCTCTCGAGGCAGTCGGCGTCAAGGTTGCCCAACATCCTGAGCAAATTGTTGAGTTGATGTCATTGTAAACGGTCTTCGGAATAATTAGCGAAATCGGTCTGTTCTCGTTTTTTTCTCTGGGCTCAAAGTTCTTTTAGTGAGAGGATCCTCCTGAAACGGGGATAATAAGCGTTCCGCGTTTTACTTTTATGCCACGATTTGAAAAAATAGCTAAGCGTCTAAGAGCGTTTGATCTTGGCTATCTCGTTGTTGTCGTCGTTTGTCTGCTGGCCGTCTATTCATTCCTGCGCCACCCAGGTTTGCCGAAGATTACAGATGCGGAATTGCATGTGTACCGATTGGCGGAATTAAGCAGACTTTTTAGAGCCGGTGAAATTTTCCCCCGGTGGGCGCCAAATTTCTATTATGGATACGGCTACCCAATCTTTAATTATTACGCGCCTCTGAGCTATTATCTTGGCCTAGGAATTGATCTGCTGCCTGTTCTCGGACCAGTAGCTGCAGTCAAGAGTTTATTTATTGTTGGGCTTCTTGGAGCGGGATTAGGCCTGTATGGCTATGTAAACGAGAATTGGGGGCGAGCGGCAGGCGTGGTTGCAGCTGCGACCTACGTTTATTCGCCATACATTTTATACATCGATCCCCACGCTCGAGGCGACCTGGCGGAAGCATTGAGTTTCGCCATTTTTCCCATGACGCTATGGGCATTCGATCGGCTTCGACGTCGGCCGGGATCTTGGAATTGGATAGCCTCCTGTGTCTTGATAGCGGCTCTGACGATGACCCACAATCTGATGGCCATGATTTTCGTGGGTCTACTTTTTAGCTGGGCAGTCTGGCAAGAGATTATTCGTGGGGCTGTCCAAAATACGACTGATGGTAATGGCCGGTTATGGCGTTTGTTGCGGTTCAGGTTGTTTCTGGCGCTAGGCGCAGGCATTGGGATAGCCGCTGTATTTTGGCTGGTGGTGGCACTAGAGCAAGGAGCCGTTAACCTAAATAGCCTTGTCGGGGAGGGTGGTCACTTTGACTATCGAAATCACTTTCTAACGTTGAAAGAGTTGGTTTCAGCATCCAAACTGATTGACTGGGGTGCTTCGGAACCCGAGTATATTAGGAACCTGGGCGTTGCTCAGTGGTTGCTGGGTATTTTCGGCATTTTCGTTATCTTGAGCGGCCGTTCTCGGAATAGAAATCAGGCGCTATTTTTCATATTTGCCGGGATCCTGTTGCTACTACTCACGCTATCGATATCCACTCCGCTATGGAACACGATACCTCTATTTCCGTTCCTCCAATTCCCATGGCGTTTCCTGGGTCCACTAGCTGGGATCATCGCGGTTCTGGCAGGTATAGGAATCGGCACGCTTGTTGATCTTTGGCCGGCGAAGATAGCTATGTGGTTTCCGGCTATTTCAGTTGCTTTCATCATGTTGCTCGCGCTACCCTTAATCCAGGTATCTCCCTGGCCTCCTGATTTTGGGCCAACGACCGCCCGCGAGGTGCTGGCCGAGGAATTAGCTGGCAGATGGCTGGGGACAACCTCTACGGCCGATTTTGTGCCAATTACCGTGGAGATGTTGCCAAAACCTGAAACAACCGTACTTGAGGCGATATTCAACGATCAACCGATCGACCGGGTAAATAGAGTAACTCTTCCGGAAGGGACTTCCGTTAGCTTTAAGGAAATCACACCGCTTCATGCTATCTACTCAACAAAATCAGAGCGAAATTTCTCTCTCCGCCTATTTCTCTTCGATTTTCCGGGATGGGAAGCTCGAATCGATGGTGAACAAGTTGAAACGGAAGTGGGAAGACCGGAAGGTTTTATCGTTATACCTGTCGGTGCTGGCAATCATTCGGTCGAAGTTGAATTCAAGACTACCCCTGCAAGAACGGTTGCCTCGATCATTACTCTGTTATCCACAGTTTTTGTTTTGATCGTTGCCTGGCTAATTCGAGGTCGTCATGACTCTAATCATAATATTAGTAAGAGTGAAAAGCGTCCCTATAGCCGATCTGACAATCGGTTTCTCTGGCCAATTTTGGGCGTCGCTTTAATATTACTGTTTGCCAATGCCTACGTGATCGAACCAAACGGTTTACTTCATTATGATTTTGATGGTCAGGTCGTCCAACCGGCAGAAGAGAATGTATTCATTAATTTTGGAGGACAAGTGGCCCTCATCGGCTATGACGCACCTGTGGATCCGCTAAAACCTGGCGAAAAAATTACGATTACCGCCTACTGGAAGCTCCTCAGTGAACCCGTCACCAATTATCAGGTTTTTGTCCATGTTTTTGACAGGGATGGCTTTCTAATTACGCAATCCGATAAACTCAATCCTGGGGATTATCCGGCGCGGCGCTGGCCGGAGGACAAATATGTGCGTGATAAACACGAACTCGAGTTGCCGGTCGACCTGCCCCCAGGCGAATATGCTGTTGCGGTTGGCTTATGGGTGGCTGCAGAGGGTTGGCGGTTGCCGGTATTGGATAAATCGGGCAATATGCTTGGCGATTCATATATCTTTGGGAACAGGATTCATATTGAATAGCGGGAGCGATCTCGATTTGGCAGTTAGCTTATGGATAATTTGAAGACGGGTCGACAGTTAGTTAACAAAATGAGGTTTCATTTGAATTAATGGAGTACTGAATGAGGGTTATTGCGGGGAAGGCAAAAGGACGGCAACTTCGGCGGGTTCCAGGGGATACAACAAGACCTATCACTGACCGCGTAAAGGAAAATCTCTTTAATATCCTTGGTGAATGGGTTATTCAAACCCGTTGGTTGGATCTGTTTGCCGGGACCGGACAGGTTGGAATCGAAGCATTAAGTAGGGGGGCTAATGGGGTCTTGTTTATTGACAACGCCCGCCTGGCAATTAAAACTATTTATTTCAACCTCGAAAAAACTGGTTTACTTGAGTCCGCACAGGTAATTAAGACAGATTCTTTTAGATTTTTAGATCTTAATCTCGTCAACCCTTTTGACGTCATATTTATCGCACCTCCCCAATATCAGAAATTATGGTCTCGAGTCCTGACAGTCATAGATACGAAGCCAGACAGTTACTTGAGACGGGATGGCATGATTATCGTCCAAATTGATCCGAGAGAATACTTCGAGGTTGACGTGAAATCAATCCAGTTATTTGATCAACGACGATACGGAAATACAATGCTATGTTTCTACGAAGTTTCAAGCCCGACCAGCAACTCAATAGTACATTGACCTAACTCCTCGCCGTCCAAATTGAAAGCTTGTAACCGGATAAAATAGACACCTTTCGGGAAATCTTCAAAACTTATCGCGCCCAAAATTCCGTCCTGAACAGATTGGCTGGTTGTTTCAGTAAGGGGTAGCCACGCGCCGCCGGTTTCCGGACCCAACGTTTCTAGGGTGTAGGAGTTAAACTGCTCGCCCATGACAGTTCCAAAAAGGGTCAGGGTAGTGCCGACTGCTGTGCCGTTAGGTGGAGAAGTGATCCTTATTTCTTGTGGACAATCACCGGTTACCACGGCTGGATATGGTGTCTCGGTAAGCTCCTCAAATAATGAGTTGGATCCCCCTGGAGTCGGTTCATTATTACTCGCACCACCGGATAAAGTAACCGTCGGTGCAACCTCGAGGACAGTCGTTCCTTGTGGCGTTATCTTGGTAGGCACTGCGAGTGGTGTTGAAAAAATATTAGGAGTGGGCGTGGGTGGTTTTAGTAGCTCGGCAGGTAGGGTAGGAGCAACGCTTAGATTGACATACGTGACGAGAGCAATGATCCCTAGGAGTAGAATTGCAAACGTAATTGCCCTTCGCCGGATTTGTTGGCCTTTTTCCTTTTCCAGGCCAAACATCGCACTGCGAAGGATTCGGCGCGACCGCCAGTATTCAGTTAAATACCAAATGAGGCCGATTGCTGAAAGGATATAGATCCAAACATCATTACGGATGAGGAATACGTAGAGGCGATCCATTCATTCAGCCTACTCCTGTTGATCCTCTTGGAGCTGGGAGTAGATTTGAGTCGTTGATATATTTGCGTGGCCCAGCAGCTGCTGCACATCCCGCAACTCAGTGCCACTGTTTAAGCGGTGAGCGGCAAAGCTGTGTCTTAGCGTATGGGGAGTCACCTTTAAACCTAAATCAGCTCTCTCCGCATAAGCTTTGATGATCAGCCATAGTCCTTGGCGGGTTAGCTGCTGACCCCTATGATTTAGGAAAAGCGCTTTTTCATCCTTATCTTTGACTAGATGCGGTCTGCCCTCTGAAAGGTAAGTTGCCAGAATGTCACTCGTGGTTTCATCCAAGGGGAGCGTGCGTACGTGGTTGTCTCTTCCAATCACGGCTAATTCCGAATCAGGTAGGTTCACATCGTCAATTTTTAACGATACCGCTTCTGTTACTCGCATGCCGGTCGAATAAAGTACATGGAGAAGGGCGCTATCACGCAGGTTTTTAGAGGATTTTTTCTGCATGGGCGCCGTCAGCAATCTTTCGACATCGGTCGTCGACAACGTTTCCGGAAGACGCTTTTTGACCTTGGGTGACTCGAGATTGGTCGTCGGATCACTCCCAATATAGCCTCTGGCCAACAAAAAGTGGAAGAACGATTTGATAGCCGCAACCTTCCTGGCGACGGAGGACGGTGTATAAGATTGTTTTTTTAGCGTCGACGTATATTGCGACACGATTTCATAGGTGACGTTCACCCAATTGTTTAATTCCGGGTGATTTGTCCCAAGCCACTTCATAAACTGATTCAGATCGTTATTGTAAGCGGCGATCGTATTTGCTGCATAGTTACGTTCAGTTGTAAGAAAATGAAGAAATGCTGAAAGTTGATCTTCCATCGCCTGACACTCCTAATACGATGGTCGTGGGGACAAAACGACTTGCGTATAGCAAGCAATCCATGTATCCGTTCGTATCATTATGTAAGATTGTAACTTGGGTAGTATAACAGACTTTGCATAATATTTAAGTCATTCGACATAAAATCAGGATAAAGTTTGCGTGAATTCGTATAAATGGCGCCTGGATTGATGAAAATATGTGAATTTTTTACGACGCCGGGGAACCTGCATATTTCGTATAGCAATGATCGTCTTTATTCATGATGGTCTGGAATAAACGATATGGTATCATCGTGAAATTGATAGATCGGTCTGTTGTCAACTAAGAATCGGAGGACGAATGCCTAACAAACAACGGGTTATTATTGCCGGAGCCGCGGGACGCGATTTTCATGATTTTAACATGGTATTCCGCGACGACGCGACTTATGAAGTGGTCGCCTTTACGGCCACCCAGATTCCCAATATCGATGATCGACGTTATCCTCCGGAGCTTTCCGGTAAGCTTTATCCCGATGGTATACCCATTTATCCCGAATCGAAACTCTCTGAGTTGATTAGGGAGATGAGTGTAGACCAAGTTGTTTTTTCATATTCCGATGTTTCCCATGAATATGTTATGCACCTGGCGTCGGCTGTCCTTGCGGCCGGAGCTGATTTTCGGTTCCTCGGTCCGCACCAAACTATGCTCAAGGCCAAAAGACCTGTGATTTCTATCTGCGCAGTACGTACCGGAAGCGGCAAGAGCCAAACCTCCCGATACGTTGTGGCCGAGTTGCAGAATATGGGCTTCAAAAAAGTCGTAACTGTCCGCCACCCTATGCCATATGGAAACCTGGCTGAGCAGGCTGTACAGCGCTATTCAAGTTATGCAGATCTTGAAAAAAATGAATGCACGATAGAAGAACGCGAAGAGTATGAGCCATATATTGATATGGGCGCCGTGATCTATGCAGGGGTGGATTATGGTGCGATATTGCAGAGGGTTGAAGAGGAAGCGGACATTATTGTCTGGGACGGAGGAAACAATGATTTGCCATTCTTCGCCTCCGATCTAAAGATTGTTGTCGTCGATCCGCATCGCCCAGGCCATGAAACTCGCTATCATCCTGGTGAAACGAATTTGCGAATGGCTGATGTGATCGTGATCAATAAAGTTGATACGGCAAACTATGAAGGTGTGCTAGAAGTACAAAGAGGTATCCGGCACGCCAATCCGAGTGCCATTGTTGTTATGGCCGCATCGCCGATATCAGTAGAAGATCCTTCGGCAATCCGTGGCAAACGCGTACTAGTTGTGGAAGATGGCCCTACGTTAACGCATGGGGAAATGACGTATGGTGCGGGAGCAGTGGCTGCTGAACTATTTGGCGCGGCCGAAATTATCGATCCAAAACCGTATGCAGTCGGCAGCCTTGTGGATACTTACAATCGCTATCCCGGTACCGGTCCGGTGCTACCAGCCATGGGTTATGGCCCGAAGCAGATGTCCGATCTTGCAGCGACAATTAACAACACACCGGTGGATCTGGTTCTTGTGGCCACACCTGTTGATTTGGGCCGCTTGCTCAACATTAAGTGGCCAAGCCAACGGGTCCGGTACAATCTACAGGTGATAGGACAACCAACATTAAAACAAATATTGGTTGAACGTCTTAATTCCTTGGGCTAGCATCTATCTCGGTTATATTGCTAATTGGGGGCAATGCCTATAGCAGGCGCGGAATCGATTACCTATGGTTGCCGGATGTTTAGCGACCAGTAAGCTGATTCCGAAAGTAATTGAGCTTTCAAAGGGTCTTCAAGCCGTACTACCCAATGGTGATCACCTGGGGCTACGGGAACATCAGTCACCAACACTTTGAATTGATATTGATTTTCGAATTGGGCGTCTCGGACGGTGCCTATCTGATAAATCCGGCCCTGGGAATTGAGATACACGACAAATCTTTGATCCGCGAGAAGTGGTTCCGGCCAGGTCCAAGTAAATATCAGATAATTCTCATTTGTAAGCAATATTTCGCTGCCTTGTGGTGGCCCCAAAAGTTGAATTACCGGTGGTTCTGCAACGGCAAGGGGTGTATTTGGGTTTGTACGATTACCTTCCCCATCTTGGCTAACCGGGGGTGGTATCGGGACATGGACTGGCGGTAGGTCCATCGAGGCGAACTCAGCTGTCCAGTACCACACCGATGGGGCGCCAAAATTTTGACTGAATCCAACACCCACCTCAGTTGCCAACGGATTGAGAATAATTGTCCGATGTTCTGGGCTTGTAAGCCAGAATTGTACAGGATCGATCGCTGACTGCATGCCCCAGGCTGTTGCTTCACCGGCATAACCGCCGGCGTAGGTAGATCTCTGAATTCGTAAGGCTGGGGAGGATCCATCCGGTCCTAAATGGCCAGTAAATCCAAAGGAAGCCATGTTGTCAGTATGGGCTTGCGCAGCGGAATTCAATTCATATACCATTTGCAAAGGGGCCAGGTTATTGATCGACCTGGCTTCATTGATGTAAGCAAACAGTTGTTCGGCCGGTTGCAGATCCTGCGGCAACTCAAGGGAAAGTAGTTTGCTTGCTACGCCCGCATCCAGAGTCTCCCCTTCAGCAGGTGAAATTGGTTCGTTACCAGTCAATGCCGGGGAAGATGGATCGGATTGGCTATATCCGCCCTGACTAATGAAGGGTAGATATAGGTACAAAATACCTGGTTCAACGTGGATCCACTGCTGAACTATTGTCTCTCCAAAATCGTTTATAAATGAGGTGCTGATTAAATGGTCTCCCGTTGCCCAGTAGACATGGTTAACCCGCTCGCCCTCATAATAGTTTCCGTCGCCCATATCCCAACGAACATTAGTTATCGAATTATCAACAAAAGCCTGCACTTCGAAGAGGCGTCCGGCGGATGGAGAGATGTCAACAACAAAATCGGCTATCGGCTTCTCGCCAACCGTAATGGTCTGGAAAGTGTCACTCTGGCCGAGTTCGTTACTTATAGACAGGTGTAACTGATAAGTGCCAGGTGTTAGGTATTGATGGATTGGCCTGACGTCAGTAGAACTATTACCATCGCCGAAGTCCCAAGAATATAGGAGCGGTTGCTGACCGCCGCTCTGGTCCACTATCGCCAGCGGGTCACCCACACCCGGCGTAGAATCAGCTATCGAGAAACGAGCGATAGGCTGCGGTGAAACAGTTAATAAGCCAGTCGTAACGACCGAACCTATAGGGTTTGATGCTCGAAGCGATATCAGATAGGCGCCAGGTTTTGAAAAGGTAACTTCCGGATTATTAACGGCGATTGTCCGCCCATCGCCTAAATCCCAGTTTTGCGTGTTGGGTCCAGGTCCATGAATTTCGCCGATCAATTGGATTACTTGTCCGACGGCTGCTTGGGGTGGTTCAAATTTGATCGTGGCTTGTGGGGGAAGTCCAGCCCAAAATCCGGCCGAATAAGCTTGTTTCGAGACCCCATCATTAAGAGTAACCTGGACTGTTTGTTCGGGCTTGTTTAGGTCAACAGAACTGACCGTCAACGGAACGGCCAGTCCGGCCCGCTTGTCCAACGAATTCAAAACCGGGCGCCAGAATAGCTGGTTCGTCTGAAGATTATAGCTGGTACCCACAGGCAGGTTGGCCATCTCGAGCGCCAGGCTTCCAGGCAATAATATTTCTATTTCAAGCGAGTCAAGGGGAGTCTCGGCTACTAACAAATTTAGGTTCAGGATTACCTGGTCACCTGGGCTCCCGGCTTCAGGTGAAATCCAAACTTCCAGATTGAGGGCAGTTTGAGCTTGCTGGGCGCTATTCAACAGGCCGGGGAAAAATTCTTTAGCCCCAGCCAGGTCCCGAGGAATAGTAACCAGCCCCATAAATATGGCAGCTAGTCCAAAAAGAAGAAGTAGGCGACCTCTGCCAATCATTAAGATCAGTGTACCAGACATAGTGTTGTGATACAAGTGATTGACCGGCGGGGAAATTGTCGTTTGATGGGTTGTATCCACCAATCCCGTTAGCTACTACCACAATTTATTTTTGGGTTTCGGTCGAAGTGCAGAGAAGGCGATAATGGGTATCAATGGGAGGGGCAAGTACCGAATTGTGGGCTGTTACTTGCCCGCTAACGAAATCCCGAACAGCATCCTGGACAAATTCGTATAGCGAGAAGGACCACAGTAGTTAGCCAACAGCTATTAGCCGCACTTACATTAATCAACGGTTCCACACTGAAATACGAGAGCGATCATAGTTGATCAAACCAACAGCAAGAGGCAGGTAAATTCGCCAATAGGCTACTCGGCCGCTCGCGAGGGCAATGACAATCTAGGAAACGTAGAGTCTGGTAAGTCAGAATGTCCAGGTGACGACAGAGTAACTAATCAAAACATAGGCTATAAAGATCAGAATAGAATAAAGGAGGTAGGCCACGAGGGATTGATTTTGCTCGACCTACTCGGTGCTCCAAATTTTATTCGATGAATAGCCAGTGTCGTTATATATGTACGGACCCTGGTCATCAATCGGCAGTTATCTTGTTCCGTATCACCGGGGAACAAGGTCATAACCCTGGGCCATCTTTCGCGTAGTGATAATCCATAAGAACTAACAAATCAACATAAAATAAAAGATCAAGTACTATCTGTTACAGCGACTGCCAGTTCGACCGGCCGAGACTGGATGCTTGCTCTTAAATCGTTCATACATTCTGGAGATCAGCCATCCATTGAGAGAACGTAATATTAGGATGCCATAAGCCTGGAAAACAACTGCCATTGAATCTCATCAGATTATAACCCGCAGACAGTGTTTCTGGTGATCTGTTTGCTAAAGTTGTAAAATCGAAAAACTTGGAACAATTCGGAATCGATCGGCTGCAGTTCTTGAAGGTTAGCCGTTTCGATTTGAGGGCATGGATTTTGGCCAGTTTATTTCGTCGTCAAAAAGACAACAAGCATCGACACTCCAATTATCGTGTTGAAGATCTTCGCTCAAACCAAACGGTTGTTATTGAGGAACACGGCGTACTTGTAGGAGATATTTATGCCCCACAGGTAATCGTATCCGGGATGGTTTATGGGTACGTCGTAGCCGGCGAAGTTATTGTTGAGCCTTCTGGACAGATTTGGGGTGATATTTGTGCGACGTCAGTAACTGCGATGCCAGGGAGTAAGGTTCATGGCTGGGTAAGTAGTCTGGATCAAGGCACGGTTGACTTGTTGAGGTTAGGCCAGCTGACGGTTGAAGAAGTCCCAAGATCTGGCGAGATGGCAATTTCAGCTGAAAAAGCGATAGAACTGGCAAAATTGGTTCCGCTAACTGATTCTAGATTCAGCGACAATACCGGGCGCGTTGAAATATGGCGAAGATTACGTTCAGAGGTAGCAGTGGCGTTCTCCGCACGCATCGAAATTGAGCAATCATTTGAAGTTGCTGTCTTAGAGGCGGCGAATAGTCTAAACGCACAGGATCAGAGGCTTGATAACGACCGGATGGCAGCCGAAAAAAGCGAACGGCCGGTCGATGGGTTGTCAGCTGATCCATCTGAGGTTGCGATCCAGCTCTCTGCAGCTGAAAGCGAAATCCGACAATTGAAAACCCAGCTAGCTTCTGCATTGAGTAGCCAGTCGTTACTTCGCAATCAACTCATCTGGACGAAGGCATCTCTGATTGAGGCCACAAGGCGACAACAGATTGTTCCCGAGGGTGAAACTCCAATAGATCCCGATTTGACCGGTGAAACCAGCGAACGTCAACTTGCCGAGCTACAGGCAGCTTTGGTTGAACGAGATCTTAAACTGGAAGAGCTGCAAGCCCAGTCGAATACACAGGGCGAGCAGCTTGCCCGGATGAAAACATTGGCAGCCCAGCGCATCGAATCCCTGGAGCGTAAGCTAAAAAGAATTCAGGGACAACATTAGTCAGCGTGCTTCAGATGGTATGCCTGAATCTGCCTGTACCTGTCAATCGTTCTTGCACAATTAGGCAACCCCATGTCCAACAAAGACCTTCAAGGAGTCGTAGACATGTATGATATTGAAATCGCCGTGATAGGTGGTAGTGGGGTATATAAAATGGCAGGGCTGACGGATGTCGAAGAAGTAACAATTTCCACGCCGTTTGGCAATCCCTCTGATAAAATAACCATTGGAGTTTTACATGACACACGGGTGGCATTTTTGCCACGTCACGGTCGCTCGCACCAGCTAACACCAGGCGAGGTGCCATACAGGGCTAATATCTACGCCTTGAAGCTGATGGGAGTGAAATTCATTATAAGTGTCTCGGCTTGTGGATCGTTACGTGAAAATTTTTCACCTGGCGATGTCGTCGTTCCTGATCAACTGATTGATTTTACGAAAGGGAAAAGGGAAACTACCTTTTTCGGAGGAGGGCTTGTCGCTCATGTAGGCGTATCCAATCCCTTCTCTCCAGAAATGAGCCTCATCCTGGCCGATGCAGTCAGGGCCTGTGGGGGAATCGTCCATGAAGGTGGCGCCTTTATTACCATTGAGGGGCCGAGATTTAGCACAAAGGGTGAGTCCATCCTCTTCAGGCAGTGGGGCATGGGCATTATTGGCATGACGACAAGTCCGGAGGCATTCCTGGCAGCTGAAGCTGAGATCGCCTATGCATGTATGGCCCATGTGACCGATTACGATGTTTGGCACGAAGCAGAGGAACCAGTAACGGTTGATATGGTCATTAAAACCCTATCGGCCAATACACAATTAGCCCAGGACGTCGTATCAAACCTTGTTCTGAACAAAGCGAAATGGGCGGGGGAATTCAAAGCCCACTCAGCTTTGCGAGAAGCATTGGCCTTGATCGGTGACTGGAACCAGGTTCCGATAGGGGTAAAAGAAGATCTTTTCCCCTTGATTGGAAAATACACCCAACATAATTGAGACAGCTCGTGCTGAAATAAATCACCAGATGAACATCGCAAAAAAAACCATTCTTGACGCATTGGAGGGGGCAGCGAATGATCCCAATGCGAAACGAGAGGCGCTGTTATTCGTCATCGCCTCATCATTTATTCTTGTTAATAGCGTTGCTCTTTCAATATCAGCTGAAGGTGGTGTTAGGTGGAGCCACCTCTATGCCCCGGTTGTATGGTTTATACTTTTTTTGGTAGCATTTTTTTTGCTTCAGCACCGGCATCCTGATCACGACCCATTTCTACTACCAATCATGGGCTTACTTACCGGTTGGGGGTTACTCCTCGTGGACCGGCTGGCTCCAGGCTTTTTGCTACGCCAGGTCTGGTGGTTGGTTCTTGGACTCACCACTCTAATAATCGTCGTTTATTTGCCTGGTGATTTTAATTTCCTCCGCCGTTACCGATATACCTGGCTGACTTTGGGCATATTGCTGTTGGGTGCGACCTTTATTTTTGGCGTGAATCCATCTGGACAAGGAGCTGCCTTGTGGTTGAAGGTGCCCTTCGCAAGCCGAGTCTTTTTTCAACCATCCGAACTACTAAAACTGCTCCTGGTTGTCTTTTTAGCCAGCTATTTTGATGAACGCGGACGGGTGATTCGTTTAATACCTGGAAATGGTTGGCAACGAACATTGGCTTATCTGGGTCCACTGGCTTTGATGGGTGGCTTCTGTGTCATTATGCTGGTGTGGCAGCGTGATTTGGGTGCAGCCACACTTTTTTTGGGTTTGGTTCTGGCGATGCTATACCTGGCTACCGGTGATTGGATATATGTAGTGGGCGGAATTGCATTACTAATATTAGCCAGCCTGATTGGTTATTACATATTTGACGATATCGCGTCCTTAGCTGAATCGCTACTGACCCAAGGGACGTCAGGGGGTTCCCGCATCGCCCAGATATTGGACTCCATTGGATCGGTACATAATATAATAACTCTTCGAATCGACACATGGATCAACCCCTGGCCTGAATCAAGTACGCGTGGCTATCAAATTATTCAATCATTGTATGCTGTTGCCAATGGTGGGCTGTCAGGAGAAGGGATAGCGCAGGGTAATCCGCTTTTTATTCCGGTGGTGCATTCCGATTTTGCGTTTGCCGCTGTAGCCGAAGAATGGGGTCTACTCGGTGCGCTAGTGATTATTGGCTGCTTTGCCACCATTGCCTACCGAGGATTACGAATTGCGGCTATATCCTTGCGCTCTTTTGGACTGTTCCTGGCCAGTGGCGTCACTATTGTTTTTACGTTCCAGGCATTCCTAATTATGGCCGGAATAACCAGACTGTTACCACTGACAGGAATAACTTTGCCATTTGTTAGCTACGGCGGCAGTTCCCTGCTTGCCAGCAGCATCATGATCGGCCTGCTGCTGAATCTCTCTTCTCCAGATGTAAAATCCGGAAGAAACCGGCCGGAGAGTGGGAAGGAAGTTGGTCTAGATGAAACATGACACCAGTTTGAGTGCAGCCCGCGCAAGGTTAAGTGTACTCGGCGTATTTATCTCGGTGGGCTTCCTGCTTGTAGCTCTCGCGCTTATATACTGGATAATCTTCCAAGGATCCAGCATTTTAAGTCGAAACGACAATCCCCGGCTTGTCCAGCAGGAACTCAACCTGCAACGGGGGACAATTTATGATGCGAACAACAATATCTTGGCCGAGACGGTGGGCGCTGTAGGTTCGCTCCAACGCATTTATCCAATCAGTGGGAGTGGACCCGCTGTCGGTTATTATAGTTTTAAGCACGGCACAACTGGGATTGAAGAAGGCCTCGATTCTGTGCTCCGAGGGCAGGTAAGCAATCCGTGGGAAAGCTGGTGGCACAATAATGTTCTACATGAGCAAGTCATCGGCCGAGATGTTCGCTTGACTCTAGACGCTCGCTGGCAACTGGCTGCGGATGAACTTATGGGCGAAAAATCCGGGTCGGTTATATTGTTCACCATTCCAGATTTTTCAATTCGAGCCATGGTTAGCAAGCCTGGTTACGATCCCAACCAACTTGATGAATCCTTTGATTTACTGGCCCAAGATGAAAGGGGTCCCCTGGTAAATAGAGCTACCCAGGGTCTTTACCAGCCCGGTCTGGTCGTGGGGCCTTTTGTTCTAGCCCGGGCGATAGCCGATGGCTTGGTTTCCCTGGACGAAATTGTCCTGGATGCAAATCAACCCGTGGCGTTGAATGGGAATTTCTTATCATGCGATCAAACGATAGAGGATGAAATTGATTGGCGAACAGCCTTCAAAATCAAATGTCCACATCCTCTAGCCCAGTTGGCCCGCCAGATAGCGGAAGGTGGTATTCTGCAAATCTATGATGAATTTGGATTTTTTGAAGCGCCTGTATTGCCGATAACGACTGAAACCGGGGATCGGCGGACCATCAAATCGCTAGAATTGGCCGGAATTGGACAAGATGAGCAAACTGTGAGCCCATTGCAGGTGGCTCGGGCATTTGCACTCCTTGCCAATGGTGGAAAACTGCCCCAGTTCAGCCTCGTCTCGGCCATTCAAAATGAACAGGGAGATTGGCAGGTAATTAACCTGAATAGCGAGGTTTCGGCAATGATCCCGGCCAGAGCGGCCTCAGCAGTATTGGATTCACTGCCGGTCGAACGGGGAATCGCCGGGTACTCCGTCCTGGTCCTCTCTGGCCCGGAAGGCAGCACAAATTCCTGGTATTTGGGTTTGGCGCCGGCAAATGCCCCGCGCTATGGCGTTGTCGTCGTTGTAGAAGATAGTCAAGACCAACATTCGGCGGATAAGATAGGACAATCTCTCCTGAATCTTGCGCTCGATGCCGGATCAACGAATTAAGTTTGCCTTTACACTACTCTTCTTCATCGCTTCCCAGACTTCTTTCTGCTGCAAGTTCCATCAGTTGTTGAATTCTAGGGAGCATGGTAACCGGATTTGGATGCAAACCTTCGACCACCAAGGCATTTTCATATAGCTGCTCAATAGCCAGGTCAATAAGCCGATCCGCAGGATTAGATGCGACCATGTGGGACAGGTCGATGATCAGCGGATGGTTCCGGTTTACCTCAAAAATTCTCGCGGGGATCTTATACTCTTCATCCATATAGCGACGCAGCCTCTGAATCTCTCTATCCGGTCCATCTTCAGGAGATACCAGGCGAACGGCACTATTTCGTAACACTTCCGACTGTCGTACCTCGGTTATTCGATTACCCAGAGTGGTGACGCAACGGCCAACAAATCGATTAAAATCGGCATCGGATGATCCATCGACATTTGCCGGCTTTTCCCCCTCCTTACCAGTGGCAGTCAGCTGTAACTCGGGATCATCAACGTTAATAAGATTCTTGCCATCGTATTCGGTTAACAATGGGGCAATAAACGAATCCAATGGATCGGCCAGGTATAGAACCTCAATATCTCGTTCGGTAAAAGGATCAAGGTGCGGACTAAAAGCTATTGTGTCAAGATCATCGCCTAGGACATAATAAATATCGGTCTGCTCGTCAGCCATATTGTCAACATATTTGCCCAGGGTGATAAGATTGGCTCCGGATTTAGAAGAATAAAATCGAAAGAGAGGAAGAAGTTCATCTTTGGCTGTCGGTTCTGTGGCTAAACCTTCCTTTAAGGCACGACCGTAATGGCGCCAAAATTTCCCGTACAATACATCATCCTGATCGCCAATTTTTTGTAGCTCTCTCAGGATGCGCTTTCGAATAGTTTTAGCTAGTTGGCGTATGACGCGGGTGTTCTGGATACTTTCTCGGCTAACATTTAAGGGGAGATCTTCTGAATCAACGACCCCATCAACAAATCCTAGCCAATTAGGCAAGAGATCCTGAGAATACTCCTGGATCATGACATTGTGCGTATAGAGCATGATTCCAGGCTCCTTGCGCAGATTAAGCACACTTTTTTCTCTGCTCGACGGAATATACAAGATTGCCCGCACATGCAGCGGGGCATCGGAGGAAAAAGGAATGACCATCAGTGGTTCTTGGAAATCCATGGTCATTTGCTGATAAAACTGATTGTACTCTTCAGGCGTTACCTCGGATATTGCTTTACGCCACAAAGGAAGTTGTTGATTTGCCTGATCTTCCGCAACGTAGATAGGGTAACTGACAAAATCGGAATATTTTTTGACTATTTGTTTTAAGGCCCACAAATCAGCATATTCAGCAGCATCTGCTCGCAAGGTAACGTGGATTTCCGTTCCACGGTCAATTTTATCCGCCGCTTCTACCTGAAATTCTTGGCCACCGTCAGAAATCCATGCGGCTGCGATACTTCCTTTCCTGTAGCTTCTTGAAACAACTCTAACTTCTTCGGCGACCATAAATACTGAATAAAAACCAACGCCAAATTGACCAATAACGTCGGTGATATCAACCTCATCCTTAGTTACTTCCGCTAAGAATTCCCTGGCCCCGGACTGAGCGATTGTGCCTAGATTATAGATTAGTTCGGATTCATCCATGCCGATGCCACTATCTCTAATCACAATACGCTTCTTACCATCTTCGGATTCTGTGTCGACACTAATTTTGATCGCAAGCTGAGCTTCCGGATCTAGAACCTCCTGATTCGTCAACATCTCGAATTGGACTCTGGTTAAGGCATCTGATGCGTTTGAGATCAGCTCTCGGAGGAAAATATCTCTCTCTTTATAGAGCGAATGAATGAGAATATCGAGGAGCTGATTGATTTCAGCTTTAAATTCGTATGTACCGCCCTCCATTGGATCAGTCATTGTTTCCTATAGCCTCCTATCTCTAATCGCTACAATGCTTAATTTAGCCTGCGAATGAACAATATAGCCACACCCGCCACAACCAAAAAGACGGCGGTGACAATCAGCCAGGTGAACGTCGAATCGTCAGCCTTTGGTTGATTCAGCTGGTTTTTAATTTCTGAATTATTTTGAGAATCAGACGATATATTTGCAGATTCCGAGCTCTGAGTAGAGGAGCTCCGTTGGACAGTAACCTCTGGAGCGGCCGTCGTCAAATTGGTAGACACACTGGATACAGGCTCTAATGCCGGAGGTGTACATCCAGGTATGGGTGTAGGATTCCAGATCGAATCCGCTTCCGCTGAAGTTTCAGCCAGCTCAATGATCGGGATATCTCCGGTATAGCCGTGAACGATAACAGCCTGGTCTGAGACCCAACCCTCATGCTCAGAGTCAAAAAGTATCATCCACCAGGGATAACGATTTGACCGTCCAATAATTATTCTCTGATCTGCCAACTGGAGATAGCCAACAATTTCACTATTTGTCCTAACCCCCGTCCGGACAGAAACTGCCCCCAGGGCCTCGATGAAAGAGGGGACGCCACATTCGCCAGTCTGCTCGTGGACACCCGGAATGGTCTCATTGTCAACAGACGTACTTACTTCACTCCCTGACGTCTCAGAGTTGATTGTTCCCAGGGCAGCAGGCCGATCGGCAGTAGGTGAGAGGGGGGACTCGGCCGGAGTTGTCGGAATTACGGTCGGTGGCAGCGCTGGTGGTGACGACTGTCCGGTTGCGGTCGCTTGACCGCCACCAGCAGGCGTCGATCCCGGCGGAGGCTGGGTTTGAACCAGACTCGGGGTTGGTGTGCGACTTGGCCAAGTTTGAATCAAACCTTCCGCCTCAACAGCTGTCAGCTTGACGGCAAAGAGGGCAATAGACAAGATGCCGGCACAGCATATTAATATGGTGGTCAAGTCCTTACGTGGCAAAGCGATTGTCTCCTGTCACTCCAGTCTTAAATTATATTGGCGATCAACGATATTGCACATCGATTTGTTGATCCTTGGCTAGTTCCAGATCAAATATGAGACCTTGATTACCTATTACTGAAGGCGTCGGAACGCTGCTGATAAACTCAGATCCTGGCGGGATATTTACAGTAATTTTCATATGTTCATTGCCTGTGCCAGATTGTTTGTCAAACGCAAGGCGGTAGTGAGATTTTCCATCTTGATCATGAGTAACGACTACAGGGAGCAGATAACGAAACGTCGCCGCCTTCTTTTGTCCCGAGGGCAGTACTAAAAAATTATCGAAGAAAGTGTATCCGAGATCCAAATCCTCAAATTGCCGTGCCGTACCGTTCCAAGCATGGTCAACAAGAAGTTGCCCAGCAGGTACTGGATGACTACTAGACATGATCAACTGGCTGCCGGCAGGAACGAGCACTCGAAGATAGTTCCAGTAGCAATCGAAGATTAAATCCTCATATTGCGTATCGCTGCTGTAGGTCGTCCCGTGGCGGCATTCCTCGTCGACTCTATCACCGGCATGGGAGAATTCGATCGTTAAAAATGCATCTCCTTGCCCTCTCTCATCAAGGTTAACCTCATAACTAACTGATCTATCTACGGCCGCATTGGCCTTGTTAAATCCAAGATTACTCTCTACCACCATCAAATAATCTTGGCCAGGATTTATTCTTAATCGTCCGTCCCAGCCGGCCTCAGCTAGTGCTTTGGTTAATGCGGGATCACGCATATAGATCTGCAAATCTCTTTGTTCAATTGCGGTAAAAACGTTTTCCAGTAGCGTTCTGATGTCTATCGAATGAAGATCGCCGTTAATTTGGCTTAGAAAAGCATTCGCAAAAGGTCCCATAAAAGCCTTTCGCTCATTTATCCAATCCGCTCGTCGATCGGAAGGACCCCACTCCTGCCGCATTGCTTCTATGACATTTTCCGATCTCACGGTGATATCCAATTCGGGAACATAGAGAGGCCCTGTTCCTTCAAGCAATAAATGAACAAAATTTTGATTGAAAGCAATGATCCCATCCAGAGATACATCTTGCCCATGGCTGTAGAGTTGCATAGCCATTTCAGCCGATGTCGGAAAATCAGGCCAAAAATTGGCGTCGCGAAAAAGGAAAATGTCCATACCCATAAATTCATAAAAAGGTAATGGTGGAAATCCATAGGGCTTGTTTAACCAATCGTCGACCAGATTTGCATTTTCAAATTTGACCGACAAGATATCCCCATCCTCTATCACAATGAGCCCCGCGCCGCTGATGAATCCACCGGTAGGTCTAAGCTCGTCTTCGTTCTGGGCAATCAGTAAATAGGTTTTTCGCCCATCGCCGCCAAGCAACTCTGGTAGGACCTGCCCAAGAATCAGGGCATCTTGGGCGGCTGGCAGCACATTATCCAGCCGGGAAAGCATCCGTTGAATATTTTGTGGCCACTCTTCGGTCATAGTAAGCTCTTCGCGAACCGTGCTTATCCTTTGTAATAGTTCTGCGGCATTCTCAAAGTCCGTAGTAGATGAATTAAGGTTGTGAGCAATGGCCCGAATCGGTCCAGTATTCTCCAAATCGCCGTTTTGGATCGCGATCATTGTTGGGATCACCGCTTGCATCACATAAATGCTGGCCTCGCTTCCCAGGTCGGCTATCTCTAACAATTCTCGGCTGTCAGCCAGCAACGGACCATATTTGGGGATCCAACCGAAAAATTGAGACAAATAAGCAACCGGGCCGAGAGTCGAGCGAAGTGTTATTATGTCGATACGCACGTTTGCCGTGAGATTATTGAGCTCTGCTGGATTTACCGTCATGAGGCCATTTTCCAGAATCTGTTCAATCTTCTGTTGGCTCTTTTGCAGCGATCGAACAGCCGTTATGGCACGATATGACGAGATCGCCATCCATATCAAACCGAGAATAAAAAGGCTGCCGAAAAAAACTGTTCCAAATTTCCTAATCGCTCGACGCCTGGTCGCCGGGCGATCATGGGTGTCATGTTCTGGCTGATACATATGCTCAGTCAATTTCTTAAGCCCGGGCCAGTATGCAGCTAACATACTGTTCGCGAACCATGGATAGCCGGCATACCGCGTGGTGTAACGAATTAGTCTTTATAAATATTTGGAGATCATCCATCTCTAATTCATGCAAATTAGGGTATCTTTTTGCCAGTTGCCCTCGGTACCAATCAAACTGAAATAGGTTATTGTCGACCACGATAATGTCAGACCTCTGCCTGTCGGCGTAGGCAAAATACCAGGTTGCAGCGACAGTTTGATCACCTGGTGTAATGACGATTGCCTCTTCAGGGATCTGAGCAAAGGCTCGCTCAAAGTCGTATCGAATTGGAGGCTTAAATTCACGGACCATGTAATAGCAACCAGAGATAAGAATCACCAGAGCCAGTAACAAAGAGGATCGACCAAGGTCCGCGATTCCAAAGCCTATGACAAGGCTCACAAGCAACAGGCCGGGTAACAAAAGGACAATCGCATCTGGAGTTGCATACCCGAAAGCATAAATTCCATAGCTCAGAGCTGTCAGTAGCAGCACGTATACCATCCGTCGATGACCCCGTGAATTTCGGCTGTAATCTATGCGGCGAAATGAGAGGGCGAGGATAAGCAACTGACCCAGGAGCAGTAACATCCAGGAAAATATTCTGTCGACCCAGATTGCTGGAGCCAGGGAAAAAACATTGGATTGATAAAGACGGCCACTTACCAGCCACAACCAGGCCATCAGATTATCGGGCTGGCCCCAGATGATTGGACTGGAACTGTTGGCCAAATAAAAAAGTACTACCAAAGGCAAGAGGCCCAATAAGGATCCAAAAATAAATCGAATGCAACCTCTTCTCGCCAGCAGAAACAAGCATAGTGGAAGCATAAACAATGACGTTAGGTGAGAAGTCAGGCTTAGTCCAAAGAGAACGCCGGCTAACAAAGGGCTACGTCCGGATATGAGCACCCAGATCAGCACAGCCAATAACGCCAGGTTGAGAGCATACACCTCCGCGATAACGGCTTGGCTCCAGACCAGCGGTGAAAAAGCGAAAATGAGGCCAGCAGCAATGGCAGATAGATAGTCTCGCCTTGTCGGTGAACCGGGGTCATTCTTATTGTCCAATCCGTACTCTACCGTTATTTTTGCGATGACAGCGGCGGCGACCGACATGGATATAGCAGAAAGTAGATGGAATCTTTCGGCCAGCGTACCGAATGGCAAAGAAGCAAAAGCTTTTCCAAGGAGAACGTATGTTGGGTAGCCCGGTGGATGTGGGATGCCAAGAGTTAACGAAGCGGTAATCAGTTCGCCGCCATCCCCGCCAAAATATGACCAGGTAAGATCGCCAGGCATTGAAAAAACATACACCAGTAGAACGCTGACGAAGGTGAATGGTATTACAAGGGACGACTGCTTGATATTCTGGGTAAACTTCCTGACCCGACCATGAAGAGTACCAGCGTCTATCATATTGCTAGTTGCTCTCACGGCGCTGCGCGTCCTCGGTGAACAGCCGGAATTATCTGGGCGACTTTCACAAAATCTTTTATAAGTGAATTATCTTCGATGTCTTTGACCTCAAGGTTGGAGCGCTCGCTTTGCGCAAGATTGCCCAATGAACCACCATCTACAATCATGGTTTCCATGGCCGCATGGCTGCCCATCTGACCCAGTAGTAAATCGAGGCGGGTAGCTAAAGGGGATGTTGCATTTTGTGTAAATCTGATAACAGATAGCATGGAGTCGAAAACCTAAGTATTCTGTCTTACTGTGGTCTGGCAATGATGGTTGCCGGATCTCCCAAGAGGCCAAACGTGTCACTTATCTCCTGAATTCCAGGGTCAGCGACATTAAGGTCTGCTTTTGCCAGGACAAGCGCATCCCCAATTCTGATAACTCCCGGATCACGCAATTGTCGGAGAATATTGATACCGAATGGTCGTTGACTGTCTGACAATGTCAGGCTGGTGGCAGCTATCACCAATACCGGTCCGCTCTCATCGAGCAGAAGCGTCTCAGAAATTGATTGGTCTAGAGGATGGGCAAAATAACCGGTCAAACATGTGAGTTGTAGAACAATCGGGGGTGCTGTGGAAGGCTCCAATCCAGCTACGGCCGAACTTGTTAAAACACCTTGTTTGCCCCAACGGTCTAGGCTTCCATGCCCCGCGTAAGTAACCAGCCAGGCACCTTGGTTCCAAGATTTTGTCAGATCTTCATCACTGCTGCTTGCAAGTTCTCTACGGTCATCCGCCTGAAAACCGCTTTCATTGGCCAGGTTTTGGTTTAAGTCTGCAAATTCCTGGCTGGATCCATCTGCGACAAATAACGCAACATCAGATGATTCGCCCCTCTCGTAAGCAAGTGTTCGGGCGACGAGCGCCTCAACCGCTTCGGGATTGTCGACTGGCCATCGACCGACAGCCAGGTCTGGCTTATGGTCCCCATCAATGTCGCCAAGGAGATTATCGCTCACAGTCTCACCACTATAACGAACCGGCACCATAGGCGCCGGAATGATGTTTGAAGGTCCCTCTCCTAGGTACGACAGGTAATCATACGACGCTTCACCAACCAGAAAAAGATACCTTGGGCTAGGCTTATCCCATTCATTGTAGGCGTGTCGGATAAAATCAGAAATTGTATCCGGGCCGTTTTGACCGGTGCCGTATGCCTCATATATCTCATTCAATCTAACTAGGCGAACAGTTAACGATTGGGCTTCTCGGGCCGCTATAAGAGGCTGCAAAGGGGCCATAAGGTCATCATTTGTCACGATTATTATATCTGCCTGTTCATTGTTGTTTCTTAAATTGCTGGCAACAACATATTTCAAAGAGGCAGGATCTAGCAGACCGCCAGGCCCTACGAGTAGCAACTCCATGTCTTTTGATACCGGCAGGGTAACTGATCCGGAGTCGTATTCCCAACCTGACAGGAGAATCGGCTCAGCTTTTTTTGAGATGTCAACCACAAACGGCCGGCCGCTAAAACCTCGTGCCTGAACCTTGCCTTGGGTGCGGGAGATCTGCAAAACGTCTTCAATGGCGACTGGCTGTGCCATAAAACTTAAGTCAACCCAGTCAACCCTTGAAATATCAATTGGAGCGGAACCATCACCACTGTTATCAAGAGTGATTGTGTTAGTGCCTTTTCCGAGCAGCGAATTAGGTAGGGTAAGGGTGCCAGAGTAATATCGATTCCCATCCCAGTCAATTTGGGAGATGTGCTCCCCGTTTACGAACACATCGAGATCATGATCAGGCTCTATAAAATGATTCTCTGTCACCCCCCATAAACCCATTCTAAGTTCAGCGGAGTCCACAGGCTCTATCGGAAGTTCGACTTCTATTTCGACAGCCGAGCCCACCTGGATTGTCTGCCAAAACCACGGCTCGAGTTTTTCGCCATTCAACTCGATATCTCCACTTGCCGAGCTATCGTAAAGGAAATTCTCTTCAAAATGGAATGATTGGCTTATTTTGGCTATCGAAGATAGTTCGGCCGAGGGCAGGGGATTGTGAGCCATCATTTTCCCAGGTTCGTCAACCTGGAGCCGGTACGTTCGGTGTGTAGAATAACGATTGTCTGGCGCACGCCCATAAAAAATCAGCGCATTATCAGAAAGATAGATCGGTATTGCCGTCCCTGCCTCGCTTAAACGAAAATTTGAACTCGATCGATTCTCATTCTTAACTCCATTTTGTCCAAACTGGTCTAAATCAATTGAATACAGACCATCCGAATCTATCTGGATAGCCACGTAATTATATTCAGAGGGAGATTTGGGGCTTATGAGCGGTGAACGGGTTTCTTCAATTTTGGCGCTTGCACAGCCACCCGCGATTACCATGAATATTAGAAACAGGAGGAGGATCGGCGTGGCTTTTTCAGTTGGCATAGGTTCAATCCAGGTCATTTAGGGCTCTGGCGCCGGTAAATGTAGGCAGAACCAATTACAGCCGTAATAAATATCACCAGAGCTGCCAGGAAGCCAACCCAAAGCATAAAGGTGGCAGTCGGGTCCTGATCGGAAGGTTCAGAAATAGATTCTGATTCTGGTGAATTTCCCTGGCCAATGGCGACTGAACCATCGGCAGATGACGCACCATTTCGTGGATTTTGAACTCTTTCAGGCCTGGCGTTTTCGATCGAGGATGGATAGGCATCGGGCATCCCGATATCGCTCTCCTGGGGAAGTCCAGGATAACCTTCAACTCCGCTTCTGGTCTCGGGAATCGGCGTGGACAGTGTTTCCGGGCCTGGGTAGCCATTAACAGTCGATTGAACAACAGGACTATCAATAGAGGCTGCCTCGGCAAGTGAGCTATCGCTACCTGATGAAGGTAAACCTGTCTGCCCTATGCTAGTAGTAATCGGCTCAATATCCGGGGGTTCCGTTTGACCAGTGTTTGTGGAAACTGTTGAAGTCACCAATAAAGTGGTTGCATCACCTGGTTGTCCAAATGGAGTCGGTGTTGGACTAGAGATGGGAATCCTCGTAGGCGTTCTGGTTGGTGTAGAAGTCGACGTCGAGGTAGGCACAGCAAGTCCGGCCGTAACTGATATCGGGGCAGCTCGGTTTTCGGTCCCGCTGCTTTCGAGCTCGATCAATCTATACCAGTAGGTTACTCCATTTACGGTACCGCTATCGTCCAAGGCATTATATTGGGCGCCGGTTAATCCATCAGGTGGCGCCTTTGAGGGGACGAATCCAATATCAGCAAGTATGGCGTAAGGTCCAGCCGACGAGTTGGATCTTTCGACCTTAAATCCCACCGTGTCGAGTTCTGTCCCTGTTGCCCACTCCAGCCGAATACCATTATTTACTCCTTCACCCCGAAAATATAGTAAGGTAACAACGCTAGGATCGATTGCGCTTACCAGATTGGGCAGAAGCAAGAACCCTAATACCCCAAGCACCAGGTGGACTGTATTTCGCTTCAATCGTCGTTCAAAGAAATTCAACAATGTAGCTCCTCGTTCAACGAGTCAAAAAAGGCAGATATAGCGATGGCTGTTTTACAAAGACGATGGCGGTCGATATCTCATCTCCTGGCCATGCTTCCTCACCAGTCCCAATAACCGTAGCGGTTGCTTCAGCTTCGCCTCCTGAGGCCAAAGGCAGAATCTCAACTGTCACAACCAGCCTCACTGTACCATTACGTGGGATACCTTTATCCTGCACAGCTTGGCCAAATTGTAAGTCGAAGATCACACCGTTGCCAGTCAACTGATAAGAGGTATTCACTGTTGAGGAAACAGATATGAATTTAAATCCGCTCGGTAAGGTATGGCTGATCATGGTTTGGCTAGGATATACACCTTGATTCGTAACATCAATTGTGTAGGTTACTATGTTTCCTACCTGGGCTATTTTCGGTTCGACAATATGTTCAATAGACAACGAACGTCGGAATAATTCCATCGCCGGATCTCCCTGGAGGGTGAAGCTGGCAAGCAGCGATGGATGTGTGGTGGGATCCAGGCCGTAGGCAACCTTTGCGGTCATCGCCGCGTTTCCAACGGCGACTTGCCCGTCCACAAATATTGCCTTGTAAAAAGCTTTGATCAGTCGAGAATGGTTATAGGATGTCCCAAGACCAGATGAACCCCAGTGAGCTGCCGCAGCTGTAGGATTCCCACCGGCATCCGAATTCTTAGTGATATGCTCTCCAAAACCTTCAACCCCAGGGTAGGCAAAGTTCCCGTCGAGACAATCACCTGTTACGGCAACGATTGGGCGAAGCGAGTTGGTCCACATACCACCGTCTTGAGTAGACATAATAATCGGATTTCCTGCCCAGTAATTTAGACCACCATGACCGCGATAATTCAGCAATGTGATTCCTGTATTGTTCACGAGGGAGAATAGATCCTGGCGCAAAAGAGTTGCATTCATATTGTATGCATCCAGGCAAAGATGATTTGAGTCAAAGCTACCAGGTAGTTCAGCGCTTGTATTTAAACTTTCCTCACAAAATTGACCCCCAGCATCCTCATTGTCACTTACAAATAATAGGTTTTCCATCCATCCCGCTGATAGTAATTGATTCTCGTCATATATAACGATTTTGTCGATGACTGCAGCTACGTCTTCAATCACCTTGGCTGAAATCCTGCCAACAGCGATATCAGGTAGTTTGTCATGGCCAACAAGTAGACTAAAAGTGTGGTCGGAAGGAATTTGCCCTTGCCAGGGATCCTCGAATACAAGATCCGTCAGAACGTATTGCTCATCCTGCCAACCTGATAAGATTCGACGTGCGTCCAGGGTGCTATCGCCAACCAGGAGAAGAAATCGTGGGGCAACGTTCCAGCTTTGCAGGGCATGGGTCATGTATTGTTGGATAGCAGCCGGGATGGGTAGTCCATACCCATACTGGTTGATCACATCAGTAATGTCGATGACTTGCGTGTTATAGCCGCCAAATTGCGCTAATGAACGGTGATTAGCGAGTCGCCTTGTCTCAGTAATAAATTCATTGTAGGCAATGGCCACCCACTCCGCGCCTCCTCCAGAAGGAACCAGGTCTGGTGGCACATATTTTGAGATCCCCTTCGCTGCCAGAAAGTTCTTTTCTGTCGTCACAATGAACGAGCTTGAGAAAGGGCTATCAGCGCCGAAGGTAATAGTGTATGGTGGTGTACCGGCAACATTGATGGTTTCATTGGCAATAGCTACAGGCACCAGGCGATCTGTGACATCCCAAATTAACATTTCCGTAATCTGCGACGATGTGAAACCGCCCACGTTGTACGACCGCGGCCCAATCGTTGGATCATTAAAAATAATCTGTTCATCCACAGCAATTAGCTGGCGAATATAGTCCACGGTTATGCGATTTAAGGCCATGCAGGTAGGTCGACAGCTGCTATTTGTTAATTCAGAAGTATCAGAACTGGCCGTGATTTCAACCATATTAGCGCCATTGTGGAGCCTTTCCACTGGCACGGTCTGGTTGATATTAACATTTCGTTCACCATACCATGTAGAGGATGCCGGACTAGCCAGATCATTGACCCGCAGAGATCCAGTATGATAAACATCTCCCGTAGTAAAGTCCTTTGAGGAAAACTCGGCCGTAACAGTTGACGCGGGTCCACTTTCTACTGGATGTTCCAAGGTTATCGTAAAAGTCTCAGTAATGGGTTCGGCAAGGGTGTAAAATAGACGCCAAAACCAGGCATCCGGTTCATTAGGGAATAGATCCCAACGGTCTGTATATCCCGAAAAATATCGTAAATCGTGCTCTGCAGTAATCGAGTGGGGTACTTGATTGACTGTTACTCCAGCAACCGATGCCTTGGAAGTTACTACATCAGGATCTCCATTAGCCCAGAGCCAAAATACATTTTCAGTTATGAATTGACGCTCGAGGCGAGAACCATCAAATGCCCAACCGTAAAATCTAACGCGCTCACCCGGATCGAACACACCATCTCCGTTACCAACTAACTCGTAGGCAACAGTCTTACCGCGATATAACATTTGAATCGTGTTGGGATCAACGCCGTCTACTCCGATGACCATGCCGGCCGCCGCCAGTTGTTCGGCCGTAACCTCGTATATGCCATCCGTATCGACTGTGATTTTATATACCGGCTCGCCTATTGGCAGATTAATCGAAGCCGCAACTGGGGAGGTCGGCAAACTGCGCCAGCCTTCTGCTTGGTCATAATTCAGGATCTCGTTTTTTAAACTGCTCACGGTCTGCCCAGCCGGATCAGGGAGAGGTCGAAGGTGGGCAAGATCGGCGCCAATAAAATCTATTTGAATATCCAAATCACCAGCATAGGAGAGTTGCTCCGTAAAGTCATTGTACCTGTACGGAAATAAATTCAACCTTACCAGGCGAATATCACGCATGTACATCGGTTCTGAGATTTCATAGAGAACCTCAGGGTATAATACATTCTGCGATTTGGTTGAACGATCTGCCTCTTCCTCTTGAAATGGTCCGTTCACAGGCGCGAAGGTTTTGTCAAATGAATCATAAGGGGCGAGCTTCTGCTGAGGCACAATCGGCACCCCGGGTTGGAAGGAATTTTGTACTTCGTTGGCTATTACAGTAACCTCTAATATTGCTTCCGGGGGAACAACTATCAAAGTTGAAAAATAGGGCAGCTCAGGCAATTCAGAATTATTGAGATACTCTTGCAGGCCAGCTACTTTTAGTCGGCCGCGTATATCTGACGTCGGGGGAGGGGTTACTAGCGTAAAACGCAGTTGGTCTTGCCCTAACATCAGTTTCTGGATCTCAACAGTCGGTTGGTTATGCTCTCGAGTTGGGGAGCCTTCAGCTACTTTGGGCCTGGTTGACAGTAATCCAATGATAACAACCAGCGGTAGAAAGCCGCATAATAATGCCAGAAAAAGTTTGCCTACTTGTCGAAAAACCATCCTAATTTTTTCCGCTCTGTTCGTGCCATTTCAGTAATCCCTGGGCAAGCATAATCTCGAGATAATCTTGCAGATCCCTACTGGCATCGTCGAAGGAAACTTCATAATTCGATGTGATTTCTTCGGCGATCTGGCTGATGGATCTGTGGCCATCAATTAACTCCCAGACTTTAGCACCGACGCTGTTCAGAACCCTCACATCACCATGTTCAGGGTTGATAATGACAGTGCCATCGTCAAGAGATCGCCAAATCAGATCTGAGGTTTTTTCCGGGACCATTGTCAATGTTATCATGATTTACCTCGCTGGCTTAAAATGGACTGGACAACAATCACGGTCCCGATTATTGCGCAGGCCAGCGCAAGAATAGCAATCCACCAGGGTTGCTTTTCGACCACTGCTTCAATGATCTCATACACCTGAGTCGTATTATCGTACTCTACATCTTCAAGCCGGTAATAGTATGTAGATCCTGGTTCAACATCTGGATCTACAAATTGGTACGAGCCACCGGCCACAGGATCGGCCGATCCAGGAATTGTAATCTCGTTTATCCGGGTGAAAGGACCAGTCGCATTATCACTTCGCAGAACGTTAAATCCCACGGTGTCGAATTCACTCTCAGTTTCCCAGCTAATCTCAATCGAAGATGGGAGTAAATATTGCGAAGTCAAGATCATTATCGCCAAAAGCAACCAAAAGGCGCCGATTATTATGGTGATACGTGCCACAACTGACCAACCTCCATACGAAACAAACCAGCAGTGATTCTAGCAGAAACCTGGCTCTTTGTGATAGAGTTGCCTGAGTATTCATCCAATTGTTCATAATTGACCAAGGGACAGTCTTGGATGGACGTCCAATGTGTTGCTTCATTTCATTACTAATATTGCCCGAGATAGATCATTAGAGTTCGAGGAGTGTTGCCAACCAGTTAGCCCGAATTAGCTGCTGAAGAATCCAAGGAAGAGTCATGGCAAAATCGCAAGTACAGTTTGTCTGCCAGCGCTGCGGCCGCATTTCTGCCGCCTACATGGGCAAGTGCCCACAATGCAGTGAATTTGGCACGATGGTAGAGCAAGTAATTTCACCCCCCACGGCTAAAAAGAGGATGAGTAGCCGGAGCGCAGGTGTCGGAACTAGCCGGCCGCAAAAACTAGGGCAAGTATCTACCGACGATGTTGCTCGCCTGATCGTGCCCATCCAAGAGTTTTCGCGCGTACTCGGCGGTGGAATCGTACCAGGGTCACTGATCCTGGTTGGTGGTGACCCTGGGATCGGCAAATCTACTCTGTTGCTTGAGGTGGCAGCATTGATGGCCAAGCACCACGGTCCTTGCCTATATGTGTCCGGTGAGGAAAGTGTCCGCCAGATAAAGATGCGGGCTGACCGGATGGGTTTGAAATCAGATGATCTTTACCTGGTGACGGAAACCAATCTAGAAACAATTCTGGACCATATCGAAGAGATAAAACCGATATTAACCATCGTAGATAGTATTCAAACTACCTATACCGGCGAGTTAAGCTCGTCAGCGGGGAGCGTCAGCCAGGTCCGAGAATGCGCAAGCCGTTTCCAAGAATTAGCCAAGATCCAGGGATTGGCAGTTTGTTTAGTCGGGCATGTTACCAAGGATGGGGCAATCGCCGGGCCACGGGTGCTGGAGCATATTGTCGACACGGTATTGTATTTGGAAGGGGATCCTTTCAACCGTTATCGACTTCTACGAGGGGTTAAGAACCGTTTTGGGGCAACCAGCGAGGTTGGTGTATTTGAGATGGCTGAGCGAGGAATGGTTGAAGTCACGAATCCGTCTCAAGCGTTTCTTGCCGAGAGGCAGGTGAACTCATCCGGTTCGGCGATTGCCGTTACCTTGGAAGGTACGAGGCCACTCCTGGTTGAAATTCAAGCCCTGGTTAATTCGACCAGCTTTTCCAATCCGCGCCGGACAGCAAATGGCATTGACTACAACCGCCTGCTCTTACTAACCGCTGTACTTAGCCGGCGGGCAAAACTCAACCTATCCGACAAAGATGTTTTTGCGAATGTTGTCGGTGGATTACAAATTGGTGAACCGGCGGCCGATCTCGCTATCGCCGTGGCCATAGCCAGCAGCATTCGGGACAAACCTGTTCATGCCGACATGGCTTTCATGGGCGAAGTTGGACTCAGCGGTGAATTACGAACCGTTCGCCAACTTGACATTCGGCTTAGGGAAGCAGACAAACTGGGGTTTCGCCGCTGTCTGGTCCCCCGAGGAGCAAAAAAAGTCCTGGGCAAGATACCTGCCAAACTGGAAGTGATTGCCTGCACATCGTTGGCAGAGGCTTTATCGGAAGCTTTGATCTCCCACTAGATGATTATAACCACGGTCTATAGTTAAAGCTTTTTGGACGAAGTCTTGCTAAGTTTCTACCTATTTCGACCCAGATAGAGCAATATTCCTCCGACCGCGGCTAATAAGAGTACAACGCCGATGAAGAGTAACAAGATTGTCGTATTACCCGTAATGGATGATTGCGTGCCTGAGCCTAGATCTGGGACATTCGTTACTACAATTGCCTCGATTGTCGGCTTTGTCGTTGGAGAAGGATCTGGAGGTTGTGGTGATGGTTCGGTAGTAGGCTCGCGGGTAAATGTCGGTGAGGCTGCGGCCGTAGCGGTAGGCATATCAGTTGATCCACCAACTTCTTTTGGGATGGGAATCCGGCCGACAATTAATTCTTGGTCAATCCGCAGTATGCTATCAGCGGAGAAATCGCTATTTAAATCATACAGTTCATCGAGCGTCAACCCATATAAACTGGCAATTCCGATAGGCGTATCCCCTTCTTTGACCCGGTAAACGGCCGAACCATCATCGCGAATCGTGGCACCCGGATATACAGGATCGCTCGAGCCGCTTTCTCCTTTTTCACCATAGCCAATAATTAGCCTCTGGCCGATTGTCAATAACGATTCGGCCGATAGGCTGTTTAATTCATAGATTGTGTTCACATCAAGACCAAAACGATCGGCAATAGCGAGGAACGAGTCTCCGGGAATTGCCTCATAAACAATAGATCCGTCGGCAAGCGGAGTTGGCGAAGCGACAGGGGTAGGGGTTTTCGTCGGTAACGGCGTATTGGTTGGGGTTGGTGAAGGGCCGGTCGTTGGCGTTACAGAGGGGGTCAGAGAGGGACCGGCCGTCGCGGCCGGCTGGACAACCACAGGTGGTAGTGAGCCCGACCGGAAACCAGCGCTCAATTGTGATGTCAGGTCAAGATATTGGTTGCCGAATTCAACACTGGGTTCTATGTTACTTCCCTCAGCCCACTCATTGAAGGAGTTGATGATTAGCATATCTGGCGCGCTAGCCGCGGCGCCGCTAAAGCTTGCTTGATAATACGACCCACCACCACGATCCCGAACGATCGTTGAATCGCCCCGACCCAACAAAGAATCATTAAAGCCTGGCATGGCTGTCGCTACCCAATATTTGTAGCCACCGTAGGTGTTGCTCGCTTCGCGGGTTCTTGCCGCCCAGCTGGCCGCGGTTCCGGCCGGGCCATTGGACCAGGCGGTGTTATATAGATGAAGGCCGTCAAAAACTGCGAGATATTCAGGGCTACCTCCTTCGGCAATCCAAATACTATTGTGACCGGGATCCACCTGTTCCCGGATGGCCGCCCAGTCACCAACGCCGAGGATCCAGTTTGCCCAAAAGAAAATCACTGGTCTGCCATCAACGCGAAGATAGGCGGGATGGTTGGCATGAGTGCCGAGTAAATGATTCAGCGCGGCTATTCGATCACCGTTGTTGGCGAAATATGGGCTGGCCGATTCGAAATCAACAGCTGCCTTAAAGCCACTACCTCCGGCAACGTTTAACAATGTCTGAAAATTCGATTCGGTTTGTTGGGGTGTGGGTCCATACCAACTCTGAACAAATCCATTTATCCCGGCTGATTGAGCCTGACTCACATGTCGCTGGATAACTCCGGCATCGGTCGAAAAATATGGACTAGGGGGTTGATAAGGTGTTTTTCCCACTCCAAATGAACCGGGCTCATACCAGGCATAATAAAAAGCTAGGACCAGGTTTGTATGACCTTGTGCAAGCGCTGTTCCAGGAGGAGATAGCTCGATAACCGCCAGAATAAGCACAAGGGGAAAAAGCATAAATGTAATTCTATAGACTGTTCTCTGGAAGCGACCAAGCATATTTTCAATCATCTACTCTGAAAATTCCTGTAGAACGAAAAACGTTAAGGTTATCTTGAAGATAACTAATAATAAAGCGGCTAATTATACCTAATGCTCGAACTTGCCAAAACGCCAGGTTAAAAAACATTGATTATTTTTAGTTATGTGATATGCTAATCGGCTGTTGCGCGGTAATAAATGCCGTGTTCCGCTCTTGGCAATGACCATGGGCTAATGCTCGCTAGAGCAAATCCAAGGAAAGGAGATAAGGCAGCATGCGGGATTATGAAGTCACGGTAATATTAAGACCGGATATCGATGACAATGCGAGAGAGGAACTCCTCAATAATGTTGAGGGGTGGCTGACTCATGGGGAGGAGGAGTCAGATAAACCGCTTCGGAAGCATTGGGGGCTTAGGTCTATGGCCTACCCGATTGAAAACTTTCCCGATGGATACTACGTTTTTTACGAAGCTCATCTGGAACCCTCGAGGATAAACGAAATTGAACGGAATATCCTGTATTCTGATGAGATTTTGCGCCATCTCGTGGTGAATAAAGAAGCTTAAATCTGAGCTGTGCTTCCAGCTAATGAGCTACCGTTGAATGAACGGCATCATCGGCAAAGCATCGTCCGGGGCGTGCCCAAGATTATTCCAAAGTTGAACTCTGTTGAACTTATTGCGTGATAATCTTAGCGCCATGGCGATGGTGTAATTAATGCTGGAGCTTGATTAGTGTACTTGAGTAATGGCTGAGAATGTGAAAACGAGAATCTCGATTGGATTCTCTTCATTATCTGGGTAAATGCAGGAGTAAATTATGAGTCAGGATAATTCATACGACAGTAGAAACGACACGAGATTGTCGGATAGCCCTTATCATCGCAAAAGAAGAATCTGTGCTTTTTGCGTTGAAAAAGTTAGTTACGTCGATTATAAAGATTATGAACTTCTCCGGCGGTATCTGACGGAGCATGGCCGAATTCGTCCACGCAGACAAACCGGGACTTGTGCCAAACACCAACGCGGTCTGGCAAAAGCGATAAAAAGAGCACGACACCTGGCTTTATTGCCTTACGTGGTCGATTAGTTAATCCCAGGTCACCTCTCCCATGGCAAAAAAACGCATAGAAGATCAAGAAGAACGACTCCGCCAGAGCCGAAAAGAAGTACTGAGGGCTCGACAGCACGATCGTCAGACAAGACAGATCAGGCTGGTAATAATAGGTATTATCGGTCTAGTGGCTATTGTCTTCCTCATTGGCGTTATCAACGAATTGATTCTCAAACCTGACGCTCCGGTTGCTTCAGTCAACGGTGCCGAGATATCGTTGGCTGACTGGCAGGAGCGCGTGCGATTTCAACGTGGACAGTTAATCATTGGCATAGAAGATCTAGCCGATGCTTTTAACCAGGATATTGGCCAGGTTCAACAATACGCCGGGCAACAGATCTCATTATTGGAAGATCCCCCAACTCTTGGTCAATTCGTCGTTGACGAGCTGGTTGGTGAAGAAATAATGCGACAGGCGGCTGAGGAACGCGGAATCCAGGTCTCGGAAGATGATGTGCAGAAAGAAATTGAAGAGGCGTTCGGTTTCTTCGGTGGAGTTGCACCTACGCCCCTACCAACGGCGACTGAGACACCTATACCCACGCCATCCCTAACACCCATTGTCAGTGAGGTTATCTCTGGAGATCTGGCGACGAGCGTTCCCGTACCTTCACCGACCTCCGGACCAACAAGCACTCCGCCACCAACCGCAACCCCTATATCAAGGGATTCATTTCAAGAAACATTTGACGAAACGATGGGCCAGTTCAAGGATCTTGGAATCGATGAATCGATATTTCGAGATGTTATAAGAGCGCAACTTCTCGAAGAACGCTTGTTGGAGGAGTTGGTGCGTGAAGCCGAACTTTCTGATGAAGCATTACAGGCAAGTTTCTTTTACCTATTATTCGACTCACTAGACGAAGCTGAACAGGCCCAGAGTGATATTGCAGCCGGAGACTTTTTGGCCACTTGGAACGCCATCAAGAACCAGCCTTTGGAAGCGCCTGGGGAAAATGGGTCATTGCCAGCTACCGCCAGTGAAGTCCTATGGCGCACGCAAGAGGATATCGCTTCCCTTTTCGGGTTGGAGCTATCTGAAGCGGTCTTCGACGAGCCCATTAATGAACCAAGCCCTATTCTCATTGTCCAGGCAGAAGATTCTGAGACTGCGACTGAGCGATATTTCATCGTCATGGTGAGTGGCCGGGAAATGCGGCCGCTAAATGAATCGGCCTTAAATAGTGCTCGTCAAGAGTTATTACAATCGTGGCTTGAAAATCAACGACTTGATGGAGTCGAGATCTACGAACGCTGGCGGGCGAGTGTTCCTCAGCGGCCAGTGCTTGACAGGCGTTTTCTTTTACCACCGACGCCAGCTCCTGCGGTCCCAACTTTAGAAATCCCGGCAGTCAGCGAGACGCCAGTAGCAGAGTAAAATGTAACCAGGTAATAATGTCAAAGGCTGAATTTATATGCGATTCAGCCTTTTTTGTCATTATTGCCTACACCTTTTAAGCCAAATAATCCTCTGGCCGGATCGATATCACTTGGCTTACGCTATCAGCCCCCATGCTTATCCCATAAACAGTTTCGGCAACCTGTACAGTGCCCCGGTTATGAGTAATAAGAATGAACTGGGTTTTATCGCTGAGTTCGTTGAGCAGATCGCGGAATCGGTTGACATTTGCCTCATCAAGCATGGCATCGACTTCATCAAGAATGCAAAAGGGAGTCGGCGAAACTTTTAGCAGCGAGAAGATCAGGGCGGTCGCCGTGAGGGATCTTTCGCCACCCGAAAGCAAGGCAAGACCCTGCTCGCGCCTCCTGGGAAGCCGTGCAACAATATCAACTCCACTTATCGTCAGATCGTCCGGATCGGTCAGGACAAGCTGAGCGGAACCACCGCCAAATAACCGTTTGAATACGTTTCCGAACTCCTGGTCAACTCTGTGTACGGTTTCGGCAAAAGCAGTAGATGTCAGCTGATCCAGGTCAGCTATAACTTCTTCAAGCCGACGTTTGGTCGTGGCTAAATCTTGTAGCTGTTGCTGCATGTAGTCGTATCGTTGAGAGGTCTCCTCATATTCTCCTGGAGCATCCAGGTTGACCGGACCCATACGGGTAAGCTGACCCCGATACTTTCTAACTGTTTCTTCAATATCGTCCGGCAGTGAAGTGACGACCGGTAATTCGTCGACGACTGCTTCCAATGGTAATGGTGATTGGGTCGGAAGATCATCAGCGTTTCTTAAGGCAACCAGGCCAAAGATCGGCCGTTATGCGTTCTCTCAAGCTCTCAAGTTGATTTTCTACCTGGCCACACGCCATTCTAGCTTGCATGAAATTATTTTCCAATGTCCGGATCCTGCGTTGGAGGCTAGCCAACTCATCCTCGATCAACTTTTGTCGATTACGATCATCGGCTAACTTCTTTCGCAATGGACCGATAGATTCCTCGACCTGATCTAACTTCGCCAGGTAGATCTCGAGCTTATGAATATGCTCGTCAATTTTCAACTCATGGCTGCGGTTCTCAAGCTCTGCCTTTCGCTCCTCCCTGCGGCGAAGTTGATCAGCGAGCTGATTTAAGGTCGCTCGTCTACTGTCGACGACAGCTTGTCGACCGGCAAGAATTGTTCGCGCTGCTTCAATTCGTTGGAGGTTTTGTCCCCTAACGGTATTGGTTTCTGCAATTGGTAAGGCGCTGAGTTTCTGGCGTGATTCCAGGAGAATTATCTCAAGCTCCTCGGCCTCAGATTCTTTACCAATCAAGAACTCATTTAATCTGCGAAGTTGATCCGTTTGAAGAATTACTTCATTTCGGGCTGTTTCTATACGCCTGGAGATAAACTGAAATTGCTGTTCTGCGAGTTCACGCGAACGTTTTATCTCCATTATTTGGAAAGTAACGGACTTTTCCTCATCCTCTGCCAGGGCGATTGATTTATTCATGGACTCCTGCTTGCCCCTTGATTCCTCAAGATCGGCCACAAGCGTTGCTAATTCTTCGTTGATTTGCCTTAAATTGCCCCTTTCCTTTTCGAGCTCTTCCTGTATAACGACAAGGTTGTCCTCGGCTGAAGATAGGTTGGAATAATCTGCTTCAGGAGCAATCTGGACAAGTCCGCCAGAATAGGCGACAAAGCCATCCACACTGACCGCCAAGGCGCCAGGCGGTAGCTTTAAAGCCAAATCGTAAGCCATCGAGGCATTGTCTACGATTAGAACATGGCCAAGCATAAGTTGAACCAGTCCGCTGGATTGTTCATCGGATTTTACAAGCGAATCTGCCCAACCAATGATGCCTTTTTGGTTCGAAACAGATATCTTTTCTGGTACCTTTATTGTGCTGAGGTCTGCTACCATAATTGGCTGACTTTCGGCGTTCTTGATCAGCTTCCAAAAACTCTTACTATCCGTGACAGTATAGGCAGCTAACTTATAGGTAAGCGCGGCCGTTATGGCTGCCCGGAATTCTTCTGGTATGAAAACCAGCTCTGAGAATTGACCCACGATGCCAAAATCTCCTTTGACCTCTGGTATTTTTCCCTTTTGCTTGTGAAGCTCTTCGAGGCGTGTCTTAAGAGTGAGGACAATATCCCGTTTCTGATTATGCCTTAACTCTGCAGCCTGCTGCTGGCTTATCAACTTGACGGTCGCCTGTTCAAGAGTAAGAAAGCTCGATCTGAGTTCAGCAACTCTATTGGTCGCCCGAACTAAATTATCTCTTGCTGAATCCTCAGCACTGGTTAATCTTTCAACTTCAACTCTGGCCTCTTCATACTGATCATCAGCCCCTGGCTTACTACTTAATCGCTCGATTAGAGTCTTTACCAGTTCCTTTTTGCCATCCCCTTCGGCCATTTCCTTTTGCAAAATATCCTTAGTCTGTTCGTAGTCTACTATCTGGTTCTCTAGACGCTTGATATCGGCTTGGATGGTTAAAGTATTCGATTCGAATTCGCGGTACTCAGCTTCAACGGCATCATATTCAGCCTGAGCGACTTGCAATTCCGAGATGGCGCGGTTGGTCTCGATATGTGCCCGTTCATGTTGAACCACGATAACCGGAATTTCAGCTGACAGGTCATCCAGCTGAGATCTTAGCGAGTCCTGACGTTCTTTTATCACCGCGACTGATTGTCGTGCTGCCGCAACCTGGTCGCGTAGGGAATTACGCTCCTCTTCCCTTTCCTGTAAAGCTTGCTGCAAGTCGTAAACCTGGCCTCTCAACTTGTCCATCTGTTCCTGAGACGTTGCCAACAATTGTTGGCCATTTTCCCACTGTTGCTGAGATTTTTGGTGTTCCTCACGACAAACCAATAACTGTCTGCGAGCATCTTCCCACCGGTAGCCATACCAGATACGCAAATGGTATTTCAAATCAGCGGCTATTTGCTCATAGTTTTTAGCCCTATCTGCTTGCCTTCTCAGGCTACCTAAGCGGGGCCTAATCTCGCTCAGGATGTCGTTAAGTCGTTCCAAATTATGGTCAGTTTCTTGTAACCTTCGTATTGTTTCGGTCCGTCGCAATTTGTACTTGCTGACGCCAGCCGCTCCTTCAAATAGAAGACGGCGTTCATCTGATCGAAGGGATAAAGCCTGATCAACTAATCCCTGGCTGATAATCGTATAGTTGTGTTGAGCCAATCCGCTGCTGGCCAAAAGGTCGATGACATCACGTAGGCGTACTTTTTGACCATTGAGCAAATACTCATTTTCCCCCGAGCGGTATGCGCGCCTGCTAATTTCTATTTCATTGAAATCAAGGGGGATCGAACCGGCGCTGTTGTCCAAAGTTAATATTGCCTGAGCCATCCCAGCTCTCGGACGTTGTTGGCTGCCGGCGAAAATCATGTCAGTTGTCCGCTTGCCCCTTAGGGTTCCATAACTCTGTTCCCCAAGCACCCAACGGATCGCATCGGCAATATTGCTCTTGCCGCTACCATTTGGACCGACAATAGCTGTTATACCTTCGTTGAATTCGAATACGGTTTTGCTGGCAAAAGTTTTGTACCCGTGGAGGGTCAATTTACTCAATTTCATAAGCGGCGGGTACTATTATTGTGGAACTGAAAGTCGGCAGCTATTGATTAACCAGAGATTCTCTTGTTTTAAAAGCAGAAGTTAGCAGACGCGACAAAAAAAACCTTTGAGATAAGAAGATTCAGGGAAAGTCAGAAGAATGGGGTGGTCCGGCCCTTGGGACAAGGGTCGCAGAATTTGCACATTACGCCCCGCATCGATAGAGGCGCCAAAGAGAACTTTCTGAAAAAGACCACTATCAATTAATCCGGAGCATGAAAATGTCGCCAATAGACCATCTTTTCGCAATAGTTGCATGGCCAACATATTGATATCCTTATAGCCGCGGCAAGCAGCCGGCACGTCGCTTTGGCTCTGGGCAAATTTTGGTGGGTCTACGATAGCGATATCAAATTGGCGTCCTTCGTCTCTCAGATGGCGCAGCTTTAGGAATGCGTCCCCTGATATGTATTCATCATCGGTCCGTTCCCAGCCATTGAGCATCATGTTTTGTCGTGCACCTTCGAGCATAGCCGCTGATGTATCGATATTCACTATCCGGCTCGCTCCTGCAGCGGCGGCGTTGACCGCAAATCCACCTGTATATGCAAATACATTCAGCAATTCACGGCCAGCCACATTTTCAGTTCGGCAAACGGTTGCTCTATTCTCTCGTTGATCCAGATAGAGACCTGTTTTATGGCCCCGGAAAAGATCAACGATGAATAACTGGCCATTTTCCAGAACCGTAATATTTTCTGGGGGGCTGGCCCCGAAATGGATCGCCGTTACTTTTGAGAGTCCTTCTTTTTTTCGAATGTTAACGTCAGATCGTTCGACAATGCCATCTGGTGTTAGAAGATCTGCCAAAATAGATACTATCATTTCTTTGCGTTGGTCAATGCCGGCCGTCAGTGCCTGGAAAACCAAGTAGTTATTATATTTGTCAACGACAAGACCTGGAATTCCATCGGCTTCAGCATTAACTAATCTATAGGCAGTTGTCGACGGTCCCAGTTGGAGCATATCCCTTAGTCTAATAGCTTGCTTCAGTTTCTCTCGCCAGAATCCCCCGTCAATTTCTTGATCTGGGTCCCAAGAAAGAATCCGAGCCTGGATCTGGGACAAAGGATTAAAATATGCCTTAGCTAGCCATTTGCCGTTAGCCCCAATAACATCGACCAACTCGCCTGGTTTTCCTTCGCCACCAACAACATCCGAAATCGCTCCCGAAAAAATCCATGGATGGTGGTTGTTGACGGGTTTCTCGCGCCCTTTTTTTAAGCATAGTTTACCCAATGGTTGTTCCACGTCCTCAGACAGTTTGGTGACCGCTCTCTGCGCTAGACTCGTCCAAGATTAAAGCCAATGCATGGGGCAAGACCGGAATCAGTATATCCAGACCCTCTTTTACCGCTTTCGGACTACCAGGTAAATTAATGATCAAAGAGCGATCCCGAATTCCGGCAACAGCACGTGAGAGCATTGCATGTTGGGTAACTTTTAGGCCTTCCTGGCGTAAAACTTCAGCTATACCCGGCGCTTCCTTGATGATAACCTGCAGGGTTGCTTCTGGCGTTACATCTCTAGGAGAGAATCCCGTCCCGCCACTAGTTAAAATAAGATTCACTCCCTTATCGCACCAATCCAGAAGCCTCTCTGAAATAATTTGAAGATTGTCACTAACGACACCCTCTATGGCAATCGGCCAACCAAGCCGCCGGCCGATTATATCCGCGATCAATGGACCGCTCGAATCATCATACACCCCCTGAGAAGCGCGATCACTTACGGTAAGCACCCCAACCTTCACATCCACGACCTACGTATTCCTCTGGACCAGGCTCATCCACTCTTCGTTAAGACCGCTGTCTGTTACGCCATAATAGATGTGAATGCCAGAAGTGTTTCGCATGGCCAGATCGTACCATACATAGTTATCTTTTCGCCGTTCCTGCAAAAAGGCAATGTCTCCTTGCCAGGCCAGTTCGTCTGGGTTGGGAATGCCTGTTTCTGCCTGGGTTATGGCGTAGTGCCAAAGTTTCCTTGCGGAGGACTTTGTGACGTTTTTGATGAGGTTGCCATTTCTCAGGTCACGAACAGTATGATATGTGGTTCCATCACGGTCTTCACTGGCTACGATCTCTACACCTGTTCGGGGTGGCGAGACATTGTGTTGGTCAATTTCAACACTCTCGGCCACAGAAATTGGTTCAAGATTTTCGTTGCTCTCTGCTGGAACCGTTACTGGATCTTGGTTTGCAGAAATGCGCCTATCTCTGATCAAGCGCCGCTCCACCAGGCGAACTATTTCATCCCGAACTGCCAGGGTTGTCTCGGTATCATCACGAACATAAAAACGGTTGTCATCTATCGCGTAGGGAAGTTCCCTGCCCGGTGACACCGTTATACGCATGACAGTCTGTCCCTGAGAAACAAGACTGTCAATTGTAGCTTCTGGTTCAGGCCTCATGTGGCGAGCAATTGCCGTCCGAAGGTAATCGGTGGCTTTTAGTGGCTCTCGTACGCCGGCAATTTTCTCGGTTGTTTCAGGTGAGAGACCGACATAAATAGTCCCGCCGTTGGTATTGGCCATGGCGCAAACATCCGCCAAAATTCGGTTTAAATGGCCGCCTCTTTGAGCTATGCTCTTGTGAAATGACTGGACGATTGACGGTCCTTCCTCGCGGGCTAACAAAACAAAATCTATCGGGGACGCCGGTCCACTATAAGGCCTGGTCAGTGAGAGATCGTTATTTGTTAATACGGCTGCCACCGAATCAAAGCTCACGGATTCTAAAAGAATTTCGGTAACGCGATCTCCAACACCGAGATACTTGGATGTCGGCGATTCGCGAACCAGGCGATGAGCGTCCGATCCTTGAATGCACCGCATTGGCCTCGGATATTCAGGTTTTGAGCCTTCGAAGAATCGCCGTGTTGTGTATCGCCCTCGCTTATCTAAGTCTGTGACTTCAAGACAATGTAAATTTTTATCCTGGGTGTAAGCTATGCGCGTCTGCCCCCCAAACTCCAAGCCACGCATTGCCACACCGTTCCCCGAATTGGCATGCGCGGCAATGACCAACCCACCTGCTTCGTTGATCGTGCGATAGGCCTGGAGAACGTCGCTGGTGGCACCAACAGTCGAACTTCCCTCTCTTAGCTGGGATAGGGGTACGTTTAGAGAAAGCAATAAGTGTTCAAGATAAGAGACGGGTGTTTCCGGGGAAAAGATCCCCAAGATATGAAATCCAAAGGTCGCAGTAAATTCGAAGCCAGGTAATACCAGGATCTTTTCCAACAGAGCTCGATATTTCGCCAATCGCCGAGCCTCATCCGCCTTCAAACGGTCTAGCTGCTCCAATAACTCCAGCTGATGGATTTCATTTTGCATGGCAGCATAGCCTGCAACAGAATTGTGATCGGTGAAGGCGATTACATCCAGATTCCGCGCTTCGGCTTGCCTAAGAATATCTAGATAATCCAATTGAGATTCTTGATAATCACTGGAGGCTGGGGTATGTAAATGTAAATCCATCCGCCGCCACTGACGGCTTGCTTTTTTTTCTAATGAAGGCTTTCTAACAATTTTGGACAAATCAGGTCTCCTAAGGAACCATTTCCCTCAGTTGAGTGGATAGCACGCTAGGCGAATAAGGTTTGACCAGAAAGCTTGTTGCTCCGGCTTGCTCGGCTGCTGCGTGCCTACGGTCGTCCCCGGAGGTCATAATAACAGGAATCGTAGAATTTGCCGCCGTACTGCCGTTTCGAATGGCTACGAGCAGGTCAACGCCATCATCTCCATAGGAAAGATTGCAGTCAATAACAAAGGCATCTACACCTGCTACCGATGCCTCTTTGGCTCGCTGCACATCTGGGCAGACAAGTACTGTAAAACCATCCATTTCCAACAACCGTTTGATGAGGGTGGTGTTGGTACGATCGTCATCAACAAGAATTATTCTTCTCATATTGAGGGGTATCGTTAATTCGGATCCCCAAGAGAAGCGATTCCGCGCACGAGGCCAATGACCCCGACAGCAAGTTTAAGCGCGTCTGTTGTCTGTATTCTTGGAGCGCCACTCTGTTTTTGTTCTGCAGTCTTATTGAGGAGGTATCCTGCGGCAAGGCCGCTCATGGCCCCTATTACTGTCGACGCAATCAAGACCTTTGTCTTCCAATTATCGTTATTTTCACTCATAAATATTTATCCCTGTTTAAATAATCTGGCAATACTGTGTAGGATGCTCCGAACAAAGGCCAACAAGACCTGTAAAGTAATAAAGGGATTCGCCAATCTTTGGGCAATTCTTCGAATCACTCGCTTACCACTGGTTATGCCACCATCCAAATGCCATAATAGCAGTTGCAGTTGCCGTAGAGGTGCCATCCCACGTCTTTTTCCCTGAATGAAGGCCCCTATCATTAAAGTAGGAAAAATGGCGCACAGGAGTAAAATGGGAAATATTCCTAAGATCGTAAAAGCATCCGCCATGCCGGAGATCGTGTCCGCAGTTTCATCAGTGGGAGGGAACAGGGCCAGGTATAGCAAACCCAAAACTGCTACCAGAAAGACCAGACTGATGAAACCTATAGGCAAGTAGATAAAGCGAAAGTTGAATCTGCGTATTTCACTTGCTCGATCCAACTGAGAGCTCGTTGGTTGATATTCCTCTTTAGGAGGTACTAAATCTGTTACATCCATTGGCAATCACTGACGAAGATTGTACCACATCAGGGGCTCGTGTAACATAATACAGACTAGCCCATTCGGTCCTTTACGAGCCAGCGATCCAGTATACAAATACCAGAGTGGTGGGTAGGTGTGATCTGTTAACGTGATAAAGACTTGGCGGAACTTCTGATCATTGGCATCGGCCATCATACAAGTTTTGGTTACCGGTACTCGTAAAACATTGGCAATAATCGACATTGACTTCTTCTGTATCACCTTCCCAGAGCAGATATCGAACGGAGGTCTTGAGGCATTTTGAGCTATTAGCTGCGCTTCTGGTCCATTCAAAACCAATGCCATCTTCTGTGTCAGCCTGGACCAAAAACAACCTGACATGGCTATTTTCTTGGCCGCCAAGATTCATTTCTCCTCTCATTGCCAGAACAAGGGCTAGCATGGGCAAACACATGACAATCAACCATACTACCAAAACGACCAAGTAAGCGACTCGGCGGATCATATTCAGGATATCTCAAATAGCTGGTACTAACGCACCCGTCTGGTGTAGAGACGGCTATATTCTTTGAGCATTCTTCGGCTAGAAAACTTTGGTGCATTTGACCGAATTGATTCACGCATTATATCCACCCAATCGCGAGGAACGCCATCAAGATCGCGATGGTAGTAAGCAGGCACAACTTCATCTTCAATTAGTTGGTACAACGATGCAGCATCTGCAGCATCGCGCTCGTCCTGAGTTGCATAATCGTTCTCCTTGCCTATCGCCCAACCATTCGCTCCGTTGTACCCTTCGACCCACCAGCCATCAAGAATACTGAGGTTAGGGATTCCGTTTAATGCCGCTTTTTGACCACTGGTTCCGCTAGCTTCACGCGGCCGCCTTGGCGTGTTTAACCAAACATCGACCCCTTGGACCAAGGAACGGGCCATATGCATATTGTAATCCTCAACAAAGGCAATACGTCCACCAAACTTGTTATGTTTGGCCATGTTGTAAACGGTTTGAATCAGCAATTTTCCGGGATCATCGGCCGGATGGGCCTTGCCGGCAAATAACAACTGGACTGGCCGGTGCCCATCCAAAAGAATTCGTTGTAGCCGATCTACATCTCTGAATATCAGTGTTGCTCGCTTGTAAGTAGCAAATCGGCGGGCGAATCCAATTGTCAGAGCGTCTGGATCTAGCAATGTCCCGCTGGTGAGTACCTGAGTTGGATCGCTTTGTCCTGCAACCCAGCGCTCTCGAGCCAGTTCGCCCAGCTGGCGCAACATCTTTCGTTTCAACTCCGAATGGAGTTGCCATAATTCGTCATCCGGTATATCGGCTATGCGTTCCCACAACGCCGGCTCATCGTGATGACTCAACCAATCGGGTCCCAGGTATTTGTTAAATAATTGATAAAGTTCGTTCGGTGTCCAGGTAGGAACATGAATCCCATTGGTAACCGATATAATTGGAACTTCATCTAGGTCCTTATCCGGCCAAACACCTTGCCACATTTTACGTGATACTTGACCGTGTAACTCGCTGACTCCATTGGCTTGACCTGACAGTCTTAGGGCAAGAACGGTCATATTGAAGCTAGTTCCCCATTCTTCTTCATGCCGACCTAAATCCAAGAATTGTTCTCGATTGAGGCCAATTTTGTCCCAATAGCCTGCGAAATTTTGCTCCACCATATGAAAGGGAAAGGCATCATGCCCCGCCGGAACCGGCGTATGTGTGGTGAAGAGTGTCCGTTGCCTAATAGCCGCCAGGGCTTCCTCGTAACTTGATCCGCTTTGGACAAGTTCGCGGACGCATTCCAATACCAGGAAGGCTGAGTGACCTTCGTTCATATGCCACATTGTCGGGTCAATATTGAGCTTGCGCAGAGCTCGAACCCCGCCAATCCCCAACATCATCTCCTGACGAATCCTTTGTTCGCTATCACCAGAATACAAGCGAGCCGACAATTCTCGATCCCAAGGATCGTTCTCATCTACATCTGTATCTAGCAAGTATAGCGGGATTCGCCCAACCTGGACTTTCCAGATTTTGGCATACACATCTCTGTCACCCATCGAGACGGAGACCGTTAATTCTTCCCCATCATCATTTGTTACAGGGATTACGGGCGCGCTGTTCATATCCAACTGTTCGTAGACCGCCTCTTGCCAGCCATGAGACGGTATTCGTTGTCGAAAGTAGCCCTGGGGGTACATGAAACCTATGCCAACGAGCGGGATAGCCAGATCGCTCGCCTCCTTGGTATGATCCCCGGATAGAATTCCCAAACCACCCGAATAAATGGGTAAAGAGCTGTGCAACCCGAACTCGGCCGAGAAATAGGCTACAAGCGTGTCTTCCGCTCCCGGATAAGTCTGTTTGAACCAACCATCACCGTTAGCCATCTCACGGTCCAAAGCCATCATCACCTTACTGTAATGCCTAAAAAAAAGCGCATCATTGGCTTTAGCATCAAGCTGTTCCTGGCTTATGTCCTGCAGCATGCGAACCGGATTGTGATGGGAATTCCGCCAAAGCGTCAGATCCAGATTTTTAAACAGTGCGCGAGCCTCTGGATTCCAACTCCACCATAGATTGTGGGCTAATTCAGAAAGCCGGGCTAGTTTCGCCGGTAGTCGTTTTTCCAAAGATGTCATTTTGTGTTGCGTACTCCTCTAATCGTTCATTATTTTCTGTTGGGTAGGGAAAACTGGCAATTAGTTGCGTTATCAACTAAGTAAATTCGCAGAATTATAACATGGCCAGTTGCGTATGGCAGCCAAATACCGGTATTTTCCTACTCAAAACAAACAACGGAGAACTATACAATAAGTGGGTGTTCAGGCAAATATATCAGGTAATACTACTCGGTTGATTAGTGGTGGGAGTCCCTTCCACCAATGATTTAATCCGATCATCATAACGTGGTGCGATAAATCGCCAATCGAATCGGGCCGCATAGTTCGCCAGTTCGCGGCTAACTGCGTTTCGTGCAAGATCATGCGTTAGACTCCACCGAAGAATATCTATCAATCCTGAGTGGTCCGAATAGAGGCATCTGTCATGCGTGGATAAGGGCAATAATTCTGGGTAACTCAAGCGGCGCGGTAGTATAGGAAATGTATGGCATGTAACTGCTTCAAGAATACTGATGCCGAAAAACTCATGGTGGGCAGTCGATATCGTAATCGCAGCTTCCCAAAGTAGTTTTTTGTATACCTCCTCTTTTGCATACCCCCAATGAATTATTTGACCGGCCAACTCTGTTCTCGCCCTGTCAAATTCGGCTGGATTTTGCCGGAAATTGACACCGCAAATAGCCAGACGAAAAGGTATACCTTCCCGCGCAATCTGATAGAGAGCAGTGAAAAACTGTTCTGGATTCTTGTCATATTCCCAGCGTTGATTCCAAAGAATAAGCGGCGAATCGGATGAATCATTACGACGCTGGGAATTGTTCAGACCCTCAACGTCCAGGCCAATTGGCATTACTTCGGTTTTTTCGAGGAGGAGCGGCACCGATTCTAATTCATTATATTCGGGAAAGTGCTTCAGGAAGGACGGCAATGCTGTAAAAAACTCGGTTCGATGATATTCCGAATTAAAAAGAACAAGATCTGCCGCCATCATTGAGGCAAAATTAATGAATCCATAATGTAAGTCTCGCTCACCCTTTTGCCTTCTCATAGGTCCCTCTGTAACATTATCAGGCAAAGGATAGGTGATTTGATTTTCGTGCATGAATAAAATTGCCGGCATTTTATTCGTCGAGTGTCGCGTAATGGACAAAAAAGTGGTTAGATCGACCATATCGGTAGCCAAAATAACATCAGGTAGTGATACTATTTGTTGCTGAGCGAGGACATCGTACTTTTGGTTATAGCGTCTTGCAAGCGTAATGGCGCCACCATGCATGCGCCATTTCCAAAAACGATCAGGCATGGTAAGAAATTCAACCTCATGATGGCTGGACCCTGCATATCCAACTGCCCATGCAAGGTGACTGCCGCCATGAAATGGAGAAACAAGGAGAATTCTCATTTCAATATGCGACGCGCACAATATTGGATCATTGGCGATTGAGATATCAGGTCAAATCGAGATCGTATCAAACTAAAGTTTGTAAAACGACGGTATCTGAAGAACCGGATTAATGTTACGTCCCTCTTGCAGTGGAGTGAAATCTGATTTTGTCTTCTGATTTTGTCTTATATAGGATGTCCAAGGTGCAATTCGCCCGACCCTTTACAATGATGTATTATATGCGCGGTTTGCTCGTGTTAAAAACGTGCTCGAGGCGTCAGATACCAGCAGCTGATCTTGTCAATGTTAATGCATGAAGGATGACAGACGACTATCGACCGGCGTTGTACTGGGATTCAGCTTACGCAATCGCCATTTCTCTCATCGACCATCACCCGAAACTGGATCCAATCCATGTCGGTTTGCTTGAATTGGCCGACTTGGTAGAGGCTTTGCCGGGGTTTAGTGATGATCCAGAACTGGCTAACGAGCGCATTTTGCTTGATATAATAAATGCTTGGTATGAGGAGAAGACAAACCTATGACTGCAGCGAATGAAACAATCGCTTCGGATATCCCAATACCTGATGAAGTTGCAGACAACATTTTCATCACCACGATCGATAAAATCTACAATTGGTCACGGCGCAACTCGTTGTGGCCGTTGGGCTTTGGATTGGCATGTTGTGCGATCGAAATGATCTGCACCGCAGCCAGCCGTTATGATCTGGCGCGTTTTGGAATGGAAGTGTTTAGGGCGTCGCCACGGCAGGCTGACGTCATGATTGTATCTGGAACTGTTACCAAGAAGATGATTCCAACGATTGTCCGTCTATATAACCAGATGCCCGAACCTCGTTACGTTTTAAGTATGGGCGCGTGTGCGAACGGTGGGGGTCCATTCAAAGAAGGCTACAACGTGGTAGATGGCGTTGACAAGCTTTTGCCAGTAGACGTTTATGTCCCAGGTTGCCCGCCAACTCCTCAGGCGCTTATCTACGGGCTAATCACCTTGCAGGAAAAGATTTCCCAGCAATCGATTAAAACGGTGCCCTGGTACCAAAAGGGCTCTCCTGGCGAAGTTGTCCCTGTGCCGGTCCTTGGACCGGATCTGGTTGATCTGCGCCAAATTGATCTGATCCGTAAGAATTCAGCCAGTTCTATAGCCGCTGAATCAGCCAGCATAGGTGTGTCAGAAGGATCAATTGATTCGGTTGAAGAAACGCCGGCTGCTTAGTGAACCATATTGCAATGAACCGTGAACAGATAAAGGATTCTGGATGAGCGATACTACGATAGAAATGGATGAACCTGCTGCTGAGACAGCAGATCCCATCGAGAAGGCGATTTCCGATCTCAAGGAAAGGTTTCCTGGTGAGATCTTCGATGACGAACGGGTTAGGCACACAGGTTTTATTATCCCGGCCGAAAAGTTGGTGGAAATTAGCGAGTATGTCCACGACAACTTGGGTTTCAACTATTTATCATGTTTAACCGGCGTTGACCTTATCGATGAAAATAAGATGGAGGTCGTCTACCATACGTTCAGCACAGAAAAAGGCGGCGGACCAATCGTTCTCAAGGTCCAGGTTGACCGGGATAATCCAGAAGTTCCCTCAGTAGTGCCAGTCTGGCCAGGGGCTGATTTTCAAGAGCGCGAAGCCTGGGACCTATATGGTATCAAATTTCAGGGCCATCCCGATCTGCGCCGCATTCTGATGTGGGAGGGCTTTGAGGGCCATCCTATGCGCAAGGATTGGAAAGAACCCTTCTACGAAGAAGACGCCAAACCGTTCGGCAGTCGCTGGCCCGGTGGTAATGTCTCCCGTTCTGAAGAACACAACCCATACGGTAAGAACGTTCAATATCCGGCAGGTTGGCAACCTGATAGCGTTGAATTTGAAACAGACACTGAGCTGTACGCAGGTCTCTCATATTCTCGGGACGCAACGCCAGGCCTCAAGACAGATAAGGTAACCGTAAATCTCGGTCCTCAACATCCCTCAACCCATGGCGTCTTTCGCATGGTTGTCACTCTTGATGGTGAAACCGTCGTCGATCTGAAGCCGGTAATGGGCTACCTGCATCGAAACCATGAAAAGATTGGTGAAAGAAATACTTTCATCATGAACATTCCTTACACAGATCGTCTGGATTACTTATCCTCCATGTCAAACAATCATGGCTATGTGCTGGCGATTGAAGAGTTGTTGGATGCCGAGGTTCCCGAACGGGCGGAGTGGATTCGAATACTCATGGTCGAGTTGACTAGATTTGTCAATCACGCCTGGGCACTGGGATTTCTATTGAATGACCTTGGTGCGCTCCAAACGCCTATGCTCTATCTTTATACTGAGCGCGAAATGGTTCTGGATTTCTTTGAAGAAGTTGCGGGATCACGGATGATGTGCAACTTCATGCGGTTTGGCGGTATCGCCTACGATCTGCCTGAATACGTGCGCAATGATCCGATTATGGCTTATTTGGATGAGCTAATCTTCAATCGCTTGCCACGGGCTTTGGAACAACTCGACACCTACATAACCCACAATGAGATTGTTCGCTCACGTTGCATTGGCGTTGGCTACCTTTCAGCTGAAAATGCCATTGCCTATAGCACCGCAGGCCCGGTATTGCGGGCAAGTGGCGTGCCATATGACGTGCGGAGAGCGCAGCCTTATTCTTACTACGACAAACTAGATTTTGATGTTGCAGTCAGATACAACGGCGACATATATGATCGGTATCTGATCAGAATCGACGAGATGCATCAAAGTTTGAGAATTCTGCAACAATTGATACCCCACCTGAAGGATACGGCCGGTGGACCCGTTGTCTCCGGTAAACCACAATATGCGATCCGGGTTAAGGGCGGCGATGCCTACGGCCGGGTAGAAAATCCAAAAGGTGAACTGGGCTACTATGTAATCGCCAAACCACGGGCTTCGAACCCCGATCGCTATCACATCAGGGCGCCATCTTTCATCAATCTGACCCCGATGGGCTTGATGGCTAAGGGCCACAAAGTAGCCGATATCGTCGCGATATTAGGAAGCATTGATATTGTTTTGGGTGAAGTTGACCGTTAATTGCAGCGTCGCCGTTTGAGGCTTGCGTTACACTTAACGGTAGGTCAACCCACTACGTGATTTTTTAGGAATTGATATGTACGGATTAGGAATAGTTAAGGGCATGGCCGTTACCCTCAGGCATTTTATTGCCACCTATGTGGATGACATCCATTGGTTAGTGCGCGGCGGGCGCTACTATAATGATGAAGCCCTAGGCGTACGGCAAAGTCTAAAGGGAAAAGGGGCGATTACTGTTTTCTACCCGGAAGAAAAATTGTCTGTACCAGAGCGATTCCGGTTTATTCCCTTCCTTGTGACTGACGATCCGGTAAGTGGGGAAAGCTGGCCGCATGATTGGTGTACTTCGTGTGGCATTTGTGCAAAAGTATGCCCGCCCCAATGTATTTGGATCGTTAGGGGAAAATTACCCAATGGTCGCCCAAAACCAGAACCAGAAGAGTTTTACATTGATATTGATATCTGTATGAACTGTGGTTATTGTGCGGAATTTTGCCCATTTGATGCTATCAAGATGGACCACGATTACGAATTAGCCAGCTATAACCGAACCACAGCTCATATTCATGATAAGGAGCGTCTGAGCAAACCTATCAGTTATTGGCGAGAAATAGCGGCTAAGAAAGCTGGAGCGGAAGAGGCTGCCCGTAATCTGGCCGCAGCTTCCAAAGGCCGTCAAAGGTCAAAAGACGCAGACGAACAACCTGTGCCTGTCCTCGAGGAAAAGTATATCCGCCAACTACCATATCGCGGGGCGGGGTAAAAAGGCTGCGCAGAGCGCCAGCAGAGGAAAATTCCCAAATTAATATGCAATCGACAATTGATGAAGAACGTGTTCGCCAGTCGTTGGCAACCGTCATTGATCCGGAGTTACAGCGTGATTTGATTTCCCTCAAGATGGCCCGAGACATCGTGGTTCGGGGAAATGATATTGCCCTCACTATCGTTTTGACGACGCCTGCCTGTCCATACAAATCAAAAATTGAGGAGGATGCCCGAGCCGCCTTGGAAGCCATCGAAGGTATTGGCGTGGTTTCCATCAATTGGGATGCTAATGTACCTGAGGATTATCGGATTTCTCAAAAAATCGGTCAAAATGTCCGAACTTCGATCGCGGTATCGAGTGGGAAGGGGGGAGTTGGCAAAACAACCGTGGCGGTTAACCTGGCCATATGTCTGGCAAGTAGCGGTGCAAGAGTAGGTCTTTTGGATGCTGACATCCTGGGTCCCAATGTGCCAATGATGATGGGTAATCCCCAAATGCCGCCCCCGCAAAATCGTAAGATGACACCGGCCGAGAATTACGGTGTTAAGTACATATCCATGGCTTTTCTAACTAAACCGGACCAGCCTTTGGTTTGGCGGGGACCAATGCTCCATACGGCCATCAAACAGTTATTGACGGATGTCGCCTGGGGCGATCTTGATTACCTGATTATTGATTTACCACCTGGAACCGGCGACGTTCAGTTGTCGTTGGCCCAGGCCATCCCGCTTACAGGAGCGATAGTCGTTACCCAGCCGATGCAGGTAGCAGCGGCCGATGCACTACGGGGCCTAAAGATGTTTGAAAAATTGGAGGTCCCTATCATTGGGATCATAGAAAATATGACCGGTGATTTTTTTGGCACTGGCGCCGGTGAGCAATTGGCAACAGACACGGGCGCGGAGTTTCTTGGTTCCATACCATTAGACGCCCTTGTTCGTCAAGGTGGAGACTCGGGTGAGCCTGTTGTCGTTGTTGCGCCTGAATCACCTGCTGGAAAGGCCTTTGAAAAACTCGCCCCGGCCGTCGCGGCGCGAGTAAGTGTATTAACCCTGGCAAATCAACAAACCATGATTCCCATCAGGATGATTGGTTAGCAGAAATCGGCTCTATCAGAGAATATAGACCCAGTATTCACAATTTTGAGAGGATCCAAAGCGCAAGTACTTGGTTCCCATTTTCCGGCCGTTAGAACAGCTTTTGGGTTTTGCGGCCGGTTATGTTTAAATAGTAACAACATCTAGAAATTGTCCTGGCGGAAAGCCGGGTTATCAGTTGGAGTACCCCAATGACAGAATATATTGGTGTGCGCTTCCAGAAGTTGGGGAAGTTGTACCATTTCAGATTAAGAGAAGAAGATGAGGCTGTTGGGCCTGGAGATCACGTGGTTATCGATACTCGTCGAGGCCTGCAACTGGGACAGGTGATCTCGTTAATTGATCCGGATAAACTAGATCGACGTCGAGGATTAAAGCAGATCAATAGGCGGGCAACCCCCCGAGATCTGGTGCTGAAACAATTTTGGGAGCAGAAGGAGCTTGACGCTCTCATCAGCTGCCGTGAAAAAGCACATGATCTTGGAATCAAAGATGCAAAATTTGTTAAGGCTGAGTATAGTTTCGACGGGGGGAATCTAACTTTTTTGTATACAACTGAAAACAAAAAACTTGATATTCGACCCTTGAGCCGGCTGCTCAAACGTGCGTATCGGGCCAAGGTAGATATGCTCATGATCGGACCACGAGATGTGGCCAAGATAATGGGCGGACATGGGGCCTGTGGGCAACCACGCTGCTGCTCTACTTTTTTGACTGATTTTAGCCCCGTATCGATCAGGATGGCCAAAGCTCAGGGAATTTCTTTAAGCCCGCAAGAGATAACAGGCATGTGCGGAAGATTGCGCTGCTGCCTCGTTTACGAGTACGAGCAATATGTTCAGGCAAAGAAGGAATTACCCAAGGTTGGAAAAAGAATCGGCACGCCTTACGGGGAAGGACGCGTTAGAGACATCCGGGTCTTACGCGAATCTGTAATTGTCGATGTAGAGGGCGAATACCACGAGGTCTTCAGGCATGAATTTGAACCCCTGGCCGAATTGGAGGCGCTTGAGAAAAAGGCTGCCAGTGGCTGTGCTAAGCACGAAGGGGGGCAGTGCGATTGCGGTGCATCGAATGGTAAGGAAGCGCAAGAATAAGCAGCAATATCGTGCTTACCTGTAGAGAAGTGCTTAGGTTTTTCAAATGAGTAAAACGCGGTCAGATGCCTGGGAATTAGTTTGTGAATACGTTCAAGACAGTGGGCTGCGAAGGCACATGCTGGCGGTTAGCGCCGCAATGGGCTTCTATGCCCGCCAATTGGGTGAAGATCAGGACTATTGGGAGATCGTTGGACTGCTCCATGATTTTGATTGGGAAATACACCCGGATCTAGATCGGCATCCAATTGACGGCGCTGAAATTCTTCGGAATCGCGGTTGGGATGAGGAAACTATACGAGTTATCCTGTCCCATTATACAGAGGGAACTGGCGTTGTCCGTGAAAAGCCTGTTGATTTTGTTTTATATGCTTGCGATGAGGTAACCGGGTTAGTAATCGCTACGACCCTGGTCAGGCCATCGAAGCGAATTGGTGACGTAACGTTAAGTTCGCTTCGAAAGAAGTGGAAGGATCGCCGTTTTGCCGCCGGCGTCGATCGACCCCATGTTATCTCCGCCACCGATGACTTGAGCCGGCATTGCTTCCAAGGTAAGCTTGAATTGTGGGATCATATTGCCAATGTATTGGCGGCGATGCAAGAGGAGGCAGAATCGTTGGAGTTGGATGGTCGCCTGGCTACCTGAAGATTTGCAACAATTGGCTCATGGCTGAAAGTGAATTCCTGACCGTAAAAGAAGCTTTACAGATCATTCTCTCTGGTGCTAATATCCTCTCGCCAGAGGTGGTTCCTCTTTTGGATGGCTTAAACCGGATTTTAGCCAATCCGCTATTTGCTAGAGAGAATCTGCCACATTTTGCTAATTCAGCAATGGATGGCTATGCGGTTCGAGCCGATGATGTATCCACTGCCAGCCGGCAAAAGCCTGTTCATCTCAAGGTTATCGGTGATATTGCTGCCGGTATCGTAAGTGAAGTTGTGGTGGTCAGCGGAACAGCCACCCGGATTACCACCGGAGCCCCATTGCCTCGGGGAGCCGATTCCGTCATCCCAGTTGAGGATACCAGTGAAACTTGGCGCGAGACACGCCGGCCACTTCCGGGACAGATTCAAATTATGCGGGCTGTGGACCAGGGGTCCTATGTGCGCTGGCCTGGTGAGGATGTGAAATCAGGATCTCTTGTCGTAGCCGCGGGTCAGATTCTACGTCCTCAGGAGATAGGGCTGATGGCTTCTCTAGGACATGCCGAGGTAGCGGTTATTCGCCAGCCACGGGTAGGCATATTAGCCACAGGCGACGAGCTCATCGCAATTGAAGCGCCTTTAGTAGCTGGAAAAATCCGCAACAGCAATAGCTACACCCAGGCGGCCCAAATAATTGCCTCCCATGCCGTCCCCATTCAATTGGGCGTAGCCGGGGACACAAACCAAGAGGTCCGAGATCGACTGGCTGAAGGTCTGGCCTTTGGAGTGGACTTGTTTGTTAGCTCAGCAGGAGTATCCGTTGGTGCGTATGATGTGGTAAAGAAGGTACTTGAGGAGGACGGAGAGGTGAATTTCTGGCGCGTACGAATGCGTCCCGGTAAACCTCTGACGTACGGTCGCTACCAAGGTATTCCCTATCTAGGTCTTCCGGGAAACCCGGTCTCAGCCATGGTATCATTCGAGCGTTTTGCCAGACCGGCCATATTAAAGATGGCCGGTTGGCCAATTATTGAGCGGCCAACCATCCTCGTTCGGCTAAAAGAAGAGATAAATTCTGATGGCCGTGAAAGTTATGTTCGAGCGGTGGTCTCGCGAGATTCGTCGGGCTATTGGGCTGAGACAACAGGTGGACAGGGATCTCATATGATGACATCCCTAGTGAAAGCCAATGCTCTGTTGATTATTCCAGAGGGTGTAGAGACAGTCGCTCCTGGGGTTGAACTAACCGCGATGATGATGGACTGGCCGGGTACCGTATTCTAATATTCGCTAATCAGTGGTTATTTAGGCGTTTCCTGGCTAAGTTTTAACGTGCGGCTCAAGATGTCATCCTGTTGTTCCCGCTTCGATTTTGTGGCTTTACTGGTTTTCTGTTGCGATCTTTGATCGTCGCCGGTCTGATCCATAGCCCTTCTTAGCGCAATTTCCATGGCCGTGGGCATGATGACTTCTTCATCCTCTTCGTCATCCTCAGCTATCTCTTCCACTGGTAGGGCCATTGCGTCTTGTGGTGATTCCAACAAGGCTTTTCTACTAAGATCAATGCGCCTTTTCTTTCGGCTAAAACCAAGCACTTTTACCTGAACCTCGTCGCCAACACTCACGGCTTCCGAAGCCTGTTTTACATAATCATGACTCAATTCACTGATATGTACCAGGCCATCTTTCTCAGCCCCAATCGAGACAAACGCACCAAAATTCTCTAGACGGGTCACCGTGCCGGTATATACCTGACCTTCCTTGAGATCGCTCCAGTCAACAGCAAGAGGGGCAAGCATGGTAACTGTGACCTGACCTTTCTCTAGATCGACTTTCTCCACCCAAACTTCAATCTCGTCACCAACCGCCAAAGTATCCGCTACACGGTTAACCCTATCGCCAATCTTGGATATATGAAGAATGGCATTGGCGCCAATACCAATGTCCACGAATGCGCCATACAGTTCAATCTGTTTTACAGTTGCTGGAATCTTCATTTTAGGGTGAAGATCGCCGATACTGCTGGGCGAGGAGGCGATTATTTTCTTTTCAGTTTGTTCGACCGTTTCGGTCATTTCCTCAGCCATCTACTACTCTCCTGCATAAAAAAATCACGTGTTTTGCCCAAAAACGCGCGAAGAATCTAGTCTCTCGACGCTTATGTTCCTAATCATTAGGGGACAAAACACGGTGCTTATTAATCAAGATGGTAATTATAGCAAGGGGGATAGGCGTGTCAAACCTAAATTACAGCTTCTGGTACCGCTTCCACATCGGATACGAAATTGTCGATTTCTAAGGGCATCAATCCGGCGGCGAGACGGATGGCGCTCTCAATAGTATCGGTCATATCCGGGTTCTCTTCGAGGTAGGTTTTAGCGTTCTCTCGACCTTGCCCCAACAGTATGTCGTTATGGCGGAAATAGGCACCTCTTTTTTCGATTATTTCATATTCGACGCCTAAATCAAGAACGCTACCCGATCGGGAAATGCCGACATTATACATGATGTCGAATTCGCATTCTGTGAAGGGCGGGGCAACCTTGTTCTTCTTGACCTTTACCCGCGTTCGGTTGCCTACCACGTCGTTACCGTCCTTTATGGCTTGAATACGGCGCATATCCAACCGAACTGATGCATAAAACTTGAGCGCGTTGCCACCGCTCGTTGTCTCCGGACTGCCAAACATAACCCCAATTTTCATCCTCAATTGATTGGTGAAAATGACAACGGTATTGGTCTGCTTGATCACTCCTGAGAGCTTTCGTAAGGCCTGGGACATGAGCCTGGCCTGTAAACCGACATGAGCATCACCCATCTCGCCTTCGATCTCAGCTCGCGGAACCAAAGCAGCGACAGAATCAACCACAACCACGTCCATGGTGCCCGAACGGATTAAGGCTTCGGCAATTTCTAACGCTTGCTCACCGGTATCCGGCTGTGATACATAAAGGTTGTCTACATCGACGCCGCAACGGGCGGCATAGCCCGGATCAAGGGCGTGCTCCATGTCGATAAAAGCGCAGATGCCACCCAGAGATTGCGCCTCGGCAATCACATGTTGGGTCAGGGTGGTTTTACCCGATGATTCTGGCCCATATATCTCGATTACCCGGCCACGGGGCATGCCCCCGACACCCAAGGCAATATCCAGACCTAAAGCGCCGGTAGGGATTGACTCGACCTGCATATGTTGTGCATCACCCAGTCGCATTATGGCTCCCTCACCAAATCGTTTTGTTAATTGTTCGAGGGTCCTATCAAGAGTTTCCTGACGTCCATTGTTACTGCTCATCGCTATTTCTCCTTTCGCTAGTTGTGGTAAAAGTTAGCGTCAAGTGAATAATAGCACGTATGTTCTAAGATGTCAAAATTGGCTGTTTATTACTGAACCCACGTTCAATAATTAGGAATACGTTATTTCACCGGCTGATTTCTGGCTATGTTTATCAAGTTCGTAATCTCTCGGCCGCCAGTAATATATGTAATCCCAAAATAGGCGAAGACCCCTGAAATGCCGCCGGCAATTAAGAATATGAAGGTGGTGTCGATGATTTTGCTGGCCAGGAGTATGGCCGCAACCATCGCACACGCGCCGAGCAAGGACCTACTGGCGGAGGCAGCCAGCTCACGCTCCATCAGGTAACCAAGGCGACGATGATTGAGAATAAATAGGATAGCGGCCTGGACCGTAAAGGCTATTGTACTGGCCAAGGCTACCCCACGAACACCTAGTGAACTATAAAGAGGGAAGGCCAGGCCAATACTCAGAACCAGCCAGCCAAGGGAGACGAACATCGGCGTATAGGTATCATGTTGGGCATAAAAAAGTCGAGCGAGTATCTCAAGAGAAGCTTCAGTAATAACGCGAAAACTGAAGAATACCAGGATACTATAGACGAGTAGAACCGCATCGTCGTCAAATGCGCCGCCGCCAAGTAATAGTTCGATTAGCGGCCGTCCAAGCAGGACTAATCCCACTGCGGCCGGGACTGTTAGGGTCCATATTATTCGCAGAGCGGACATGGAGGTCTGTTTTAGGCCCTTTATATCGCCAGCGTTAAATAATTCGGCCATTGTCGGAAAAATTACGATCGCGATTGTTGTTCCCAGTAAAGTTTCTGGCAGTTGCATCAAGGAGTAGGCCTTGAAATAACCTGATTTACTGCCAGTTTCACCGGAGAGTAAAAATATAATCACCAGATCAACGATTTGTATCGAACCTATCGTGATAACTCTTGGTATCATCAAGATCAGTACTTCTCGTACGCCAGCCATCTGCACAGCAAGCATAGGAACAAATTTGAAACCAAACCTGATAAGGGCTGGAACCTGGATGAGAATATGCAGAAAACCACCGATCACTGTCCCCCAGGCCAGGCCGATAATGCCCATGGTAGGAACAAAAAGGTAAAGACCAACAAAATACCCAACATCAACCATTAGGGGCGCCAACGCCGGCAATACGAAATGCTGGTGGGCATTAAGAACGCTGCTGAGAAAAATACTGATGCCGAACAAAGTTGTTTGAAGCAAAATTATTCGCAACAGGTCCGCCGTCAATTGCTGTATTTCTGGCGATACCTCCCTGGCAAGCAGGTGTCGGGAAATTGTTGGTGCAAAAAAGATGCCTATCAAGGACAAACCACCGAGTACCAACATGAGTAACGTCAGAATGGTACTGGCGAGCTGCAGGCTCTCCTGCTTATTATCTTTAGTCAGGTATTGTGAATAGACAGGTATGAAAGCCGCGGCAAGTGCGCCACCAGAAATTAGGGCTACAAATACTTCTGGCAGCTGATTTGCTGATGTAAACGCATCATACGCTGGGCCCAGGCCAAATTCATTGCTTATTCTGTTTTCGCGTACCAATCCAACTAACTTGGCCAAGGCAAACAGAAATACGACAATGACTGAGGATTTGAAGAGATGTCGAGTGCGCTCCATAAGTGTTGATTTTAACGTCTACTAGGTTTGGGACAAGAATAATGCTTCATCGGACTACTAATTTGAATTGGTATTATCTGTAAAGGTTCGATACGATACCTACCAGTTGGCACTATAGCTTTCACCTGTCGAAACTTATTGGAATATTGTTCCTCATGACGAACGCTAAATACGTCATTTCATTTGACGAAACACCTGAGAGACTGAAGATCACAGTTCCAGATCGAATACGCTGGTCCTTGCTGATTATTTACAGCCTAGCCCTTGCAACCTGGATGGCAATGATCTTCGTAGTCATTTCATACCTTCTGAGTGGTCGTAGTACCAGTCTGGTACTAAGTGCGCTTCTGGTGCTATGGCTGCTTGTTTGGTTGCTTCTAGGGAGATTCGTATGGACTCGCTGGCAATACCAGGCCGCGAAGCGAGAGGTCATATTCATTGATGAAAATCAGATCGTCATACGCCGGCCGGTGTCCATTTTAGGGATTACCACCGCCTATGACATTCACCATGTTAGCCCATTTTATATTAGCGAGAAACACAACTGCCCGGCATTTGACTATGCATATATGCATGTCTACTTTGGACGAAGTATCGATCCAGACGATGCACAACAGCTGATCGATCAATTAAACGGTCGGCTGTTTCCAGAGAACGATGGCGATGATTAATTTCCAATCCGGTTTTCCCGCAGGCTACTCAGTCAAAAAAAGGTCTTTTCTTGAGAAGAGAGTGGCAGCGAGGATAAACAATCCTGTCGCGTAAAGGAGAATAATCGCCGGTGCCAAGGCCTGAGCGAGGTTGAAGGAGCCACTAACTGCGGCATTGGTAATTGCAGAAAACGGCCAAAATACCAGGCCAAAGATCTGATTAATCAGGTTCGCGCCAGTGGTAGAAAGCCAACTCGACAGATCATAGGCAATTGAGGATAGTCCATCAAAGCCCCGGCCAAGCATCGAAGCACCCAGGTCACGGAACAGACCAGCCAGCCAATCCCTGATCAACGTATTACCATTCTGTAAATAGAGCAAGAAACCCAAGGCACCATAAATGTAAACCCGAGACCAACCCAGGGCTACCAGATCGGTAGCATGCAGGGCCAGTACTACAAAAAGGATATCTATGGCCAGCCAGACGGGCAAGATGACCAGGACCTGCTGAATATCCAACACGGGTCCGTTCACAAACTTCGCTAGCAAGGCAATGACGATCTGCAAAATAAATGCGAATAGGATTGAGGCTAGCATAACCGCGGTTAGATATTCCACTCGACTAGGAAGACGAACGAGTAACGGAAAGTGCTCCGCTCTGTTAGCTCGTGAAGAAACCGAGAGAGTTACCAGAAAGGACAACGCAAGGCCAAATATTCCAAGAACTAGAAAGTAATAATCAACATCTGGAGTATGTTGACGGGGCTCAAACAATACCCAGTAGAAAGCCAGGGCGACAAGGATATAGAGCAAGCCTGACAATGAAAAAAGCAATGACCTAAAAAGATAAGTCGTAAGTGTCAGTATTCTTTGGCTCATTGAACCGCCTCGGCGTAGATTTCAGCCAGCGTAACTCGGCGTTGCTCAACGCGAACGATGTCATATCCTCTGGCTATAAGTATTCCGATCACCCTCGGCCGGAGCAATATTGCCTCGTAGTTAAGCACAACAGATGTATCTCCAACGTCGATATCAGGATGCAAGTTCTCAAGCAATAATCTGAGTGGCTGCACCGAATGATTGACTGTTATGGTGGCGTGGGGACGTTCGGCCAAGGCATCGACCATGCTATTCTCATAATGAATACTGCCATTATTCAGGATAACCAGGTGCGTGCAGACTTGGGTTACTTCGTGAAGGTGGTGCGAAGCTAAAATGATGGTCTTCCCCTGTTCATTCAAAGATTTTATCTGCCGACATATCTCTGCTTGGCCTTCCGGATCAAGTCCATTCGACGGTTCATCAAGCAGCAATAGAGGTGGATTGCCAATCATCGATTGGGCAAGCCCCAAACGCTGGCGCATTCCTTTTGAACAATCCTTTATCCTTTTCTCGGCCGCATAAGACAGATTTACTTGTTCAAGGCTGAGGCGAATCGTGCTTTCCATATGACTTTTAGGAAGGTTCGCAAGCCTGGCTACCATTGACAAGTACTGTCCAACACGCATACTCCCCGGAAACAAGAGCCTCTCCGGTTTGTAGCCTATCATTGGCCATTCCTTGTCATTAGTCAGGACCATTCCTGTATCTGGATAAAGCAATCCTGCGATGAGTTTAAAGAGAGTAGTTTTGCCGGCGCCGTTTGGACCAAGCAAACCTATTACCTCGCCCTGGCGCAGTTGAAGAGAGATATCGTTGACTGCCACAAGATTGTGGAAGCGCTTCGTTACGTGGGAGATTTCCAGCACAGCTATCCCTTTAATAGTGATGTTAATCAGATTTGTTGGGTATTAGGCTAGTCGCTCTGGCAGCCATTCAGAAATGAGATAGTAATGGCACTCATTTTGCTATCTCTAATCTGGCTCCAATCAATATATTCGCCTAAATCATTCGTGTAATTGTGGAATCGTAGTCAAGATAATAAGTTTACCACCCCAGCAGTTATTCGACTACAAGGCAGGTGCTTGTTATAATGCCGCTCCTGGTTAAAAAAGGATTTGGAGGATGGTGACGTGTCGATGGTAAATCAGCCGATACATTATCCCGGATCGATATAATCAGTCGCTTGCTTTCCCAAGGAGAGCTAAGTTCTGGTTCGCAGACAACTTTACTGGTTTGTTCAGATATTTACGAGGTAATTTAAATGGATATAGGGGGCTTCGCGCCTTATCTTATGGTCATCGAAATAGTGTTGGCCATCGTTATTGTCATACTAGTTATTCTTCAGTCGAAGGGATCAGATCTTGGTGGATTCATGGGGGGGGACAGCAGCTCCGGCTACCGGACGCGACGTGGCATCGATTCAACCATGCATTCGGCGACAATTGGATTTGGTATTGCTTTCTTCATTTGCACCTTCCTGACCTTTATTTCTATGGGTCAAGCTTTTTAGGCTTCCCGGGAATACTTCAGACCCGCTGTGAAAATCGATCTTCGATGGCAGTTGCTGCTCGCAATTGTCTGTCTGGCATTTGTGGCTTTCCTCCTGGGTTACCAAATTCAGACTGCTGGAGATTGCACAATCGTTGAACCGTCAGCAGGCGGACAGCTTACGGAGGGACTGGTTGGGCTCCCCAAGTATATCAATCCGCTCCTTGCCGATTCAAACCCCGTAGATCGCCATTTAACCGATCTCCTTTTCGACGGACTTACCCGGTACGAAGATGGTTATATCGTCCCCGCTCTTGCCGAAAGTTGGACCTATAGCGAGGATAATAAAACAGTTACATTTACCCTGGATGATCAAGTCCAGTGGCATGATGGCCAGCCACTAACCGCTGCCGATGTTGCATTTACCTATGGCTTGCTGCAGAACGACGAGTTTCCGGCTGCCGAGTCGCTGAGGGAGTTCTGGCAGACTGTTACTATCACTGTAGAGAACCAATCTAGGATTAGCTTCACATTACCACAACCCTACTCGCCATTTATCGAAGCCACGACACGGGGCATACTACCGTCGCACATCCTGGCGGATATCCCTCTTGGTGAACTTGCTGACAACGAATTCAATGAACGGCCAATCGGGACCGGACCATTTTTTGTTATTCCCGGCAATAATTGGAAAGAGGATGGATATCTGCTGTTAGCACCTTACCCCAACTACTGGCGAGGCGGAACCAAGTTGGACACGTTGGCTTTCAGATTTTACCCCGATGGTCAAGCCCTAGAGGCCGCCTTTAAAGACGATCAGATCCAGGCGATCACCTGGATAGATCCTTGGGACGTAGCCGATCTTGGCGCTTTACCGGGAATGAAGATGTACACATCTCCAGAACCTCGTTTTGCTGAGCTCATCTTCAATCTGGCCGATCCTGCTGCTCCAGCTTTACGATCCTTGAATGTGAGAAAAGCGTTAGCGGAGGCTCTCGATCGCGAGGCTATTGCTGACGCTGCACTATCGGGCCAGGCCATTCCATTAGAGGGTCCCTACCTACCTAGTTCCTGGGCATACAACCCCAGCACACTTACATATTACACATATCAGTTAGATCAGGCGGCGTCAAGGCTGAACGATGACGGCTGGACCTTACAGGAAGGTGCAAATTTTCGTCAAAAGGAGGGCAACACGCTAACACTACGATTGTTGTTTAGCGATTTACCACAACAACTTGGTATCGCCGCTGAATTAGTCAGGCAGTGGGCAGAATTGGGTGTTCATGTAGAGCTGAAACCGGTCAATTCGTCACAGTTGCAGGCAGAGTTGGGAACCAAAGAGTTTGACGTAGCTCTTCTAGATGTCGAACCCTTGGGCGATCCCGACCTATATGATTTCTGGAGCCAGGAAGCTATCGTGCGAGGTCAAAATTATAGCGGTTGGAACAATCGCCGGGCCAGCGAGGCGCTCGAGATAGCTCGAATCCTTCTGCTTCCAGAAGAACGCCAACCTTATTATGAGGCCTTTCTGCGATATCTAGATGAAGATCTACCGGCATTAACATTATTCCAGTACGTGGATACCTATGGTGTGAGCGAAACCGTGCACGAGCTTAGTATCGGCCTGATCAACTTACCCAGGGATCGTTATAAGACATTTGATGAATGGTTTTTGCTTTTCAAAGATGTTCCCGTGGCCTGTCCAGAGTCAGTATCGTAGTACCTGATCTGGCAGAAAAAAACGGCTAAGGAACCGGAAATGAATGAATATCTTAAAGTGAACAACCCAGCCTATAACCCATGAGCCCCAGGTACAATTTCGATAGGGCCAAAAAGAACGGGCTGGACTACATTCACTTCATGCCGTTTAATTAGCTCCAGGACAGCGAGTAGAGTGACAGATACTTCATTCCAGGTGCATGTCTCCGACAACAGTTGACCAAAAAAAATGTGTCCGGCATCGTTTATTGATTCGCGAAGTCGGCTTATTTGATCATCGATAGTTACAATTCGTCGACGAACAGCAACGGCAACGCTGTCTTCCTTGAGGTCGGACCGATCTAAAATGGTTGCTAACGAAGTGATCAGCGTGCCTATTGAGATGCCTTCTAGATCAGGCGGACCAGCGACCACTGGGGAAGAAGAAACCCGAAGGTAGGTTCGAAATCCGTGTTGTTCTCTTCGACTTAGCCAGGTCGCGGCTGTCCTAAAGCGCTTGTATTCTCGCAATTGTCGGGCCAGAGCCTCGGCTGGATCTTCCTCTTCGTCACCAGCAGCCATCTCTGGAGGTGGTTGGGGCAAAAGCGCTCGGCTTTTGATTACGAGTAGTTTCGCCGCAACTACAAGAAATTCCATCAGTTGGTCAAGTCGGTTCCGTTTCAACCGCTCAATCTGTTCTAAATATTGATCGGCCACAACGGCAAGTGATATCGCTGTAATATCCAGCTCCTGCCGCTCAATCAAATGCAAAAGAAGATCAAGCGGTCCGGAGTATTCTGGTAGATCAATCAAATATGGATTTGGGTTCGTGGCCATGGCTCTTCTTTCGACCGATCCGATGATATCTCTAATCAATTGTGCTAAAGATGGCGAATGCTATCAGAATAAGAAAAAAGAAAGCCACTGCACCGAATACAACAATCAGCAGCACACGTTCTTGATCTTTTTGTTTCACCAAACGTTGCCGAATCTGAGCTTGGCGCGCTTCCTCGATTGCCACCATTTCAGACATTCGTCTGTTAGAGGCCAACTCCTCCGCCACCTTAATTGCCTGAGCCCGGTCCATCTGCCTGTTGAGTCGCCTAGCAGTTGCTAGCTTGCCATTTTCGGAAATCATGGCAAGGATATCAATCGGTTCCCCACATACCATGCAATTTTCAATCCCAGGCCAGTTCGCCGTATGGCAGTTTCGGCATGTTCTGGTAAGCGGCGTACCGCAGCTAATACACAAAGTGCCGTCATGTTGATGATAGTTAAAACAGGCTGGACAGAGGTGGCCTCGTAATTCAAATCCAGCCCCGCAGACTGTACATTGGACTTCATTACTCGTCGTATCAAGGATGATCGCACTTTTACAGCTAGGGCAGTCGATTCCTATTTTCTCTTCGCTGGTCATTCACCAAGATCCTTGGGGGTCATTATGCAATAGACAAATCCGTTCATTTCAATAAGGTGGCGGGTCAGGTACTGCCGTCCGATTATCTCAAGTATTGGGGGTGGATAGAACTGAGCCCTTAAAACAACCGTATCGAATTCCTGATTTTCGAGCATAGCCGACATCTCAGTTAAGTCAACCTGGCCATTATTGTATAGGTTGAGCAATTGGGTCGGATTCGTTATGATGTCCCGTCCGAGGTAAATATTAAAGCCTGCATCTTCGCCAAATGAAGCCGTGTCACCTTCGGCTATTAGCTGAGATATCGCCACTCCCGCGGCCGTATCCTTGGCATTTGGAGGCCGGCCGATCAAGCCGACCCCGGCCGAATCGACATAGGGGATAGCCACAAGTTCTCTTGGCAATGAACAAGAAGTTTGGGGTGCAACAAAAGTCTCCGTTGGCTTGCCAAGTGTAGTTGCCACTTTTTCAAGTAAAGGGGTATGGGTCGGCCAATGGAAAACCTTGTTGGCCTGGATAAGAAATAGAATAGCGACAACGGCGAGAGCGACAGCGAACCAGCGCTCCCCTCGTCGTTCACTCCAGTCCAGACCTCGTCCGATGGCAATACCGGCTAAAATACAACTGGCGGCAATCGCCGTTGCGAAATACGATTCCCCGGCGCCCCATTTTCCGGCTGTCAGGCCGTTCGCAGCGGCGAAGACGAACCAAATGGCATAAGCCGATAGTCGCTCAAAGTACAGTTGGTAAAAGGTCAAGGCAGAAGCCAGAAGGATAAGAATAGTATGTAATTTAAGCCATTGTCTGAGGAGGCCAATACCTTGGGACGGTATATAAGGATTAATGTTGGCAGTAACAGTGTTGGTCAGCCATTGGCCGTTGGTTGAGAGGTTGATGAGTAAAAAAATTGCACCAGTAACACTGGCAAAGGCGATTGCCCACAAGATAGATCGCTTTGATTGGCGCAGGAATAGAAAGCTGAAAACAGCCGCGACGGTCGCATAAGCCAGCTGTTTCGTATAGCCGGCAAGTAACAACAGGATCATCACCATTAGCAAACGCCGATTATCCTTCTTCCCAGTCACCTCTTCAGCGTCAATCGTCACGGTCAGCAACACGACAGCTACCGTTTCAAACATTACCATGAACATATGTTGCCGGAACAAAGGACCAACATGATACACATAATTCGAGGCCAAGAAAGCTAAGCCGGCCAGGGTAGAGAGCCACCATCTCTTGCTTTCACGTTGAACAGCATAACCAATAACGGCCGCGGTAATCAGGGTTCCGAGATAGGCAACCAACCGGCCGGTCCAATACTTCGGACCAAAAATCCAGATCAGAGGGACGATAACCAGGTGAAAGACAGGTGGGTAGTTAGATGAATAGAAAGGATAACTGTCATTATTCAGGTATGGCCACTCACCACGACTGAATAGCACAGTATCCATCAATTCGAACCCTTCGCCCTGATCGTAATCAAAAGGAAATTGGAACAACGAAATCGCATAGATGTTATAAGCAATAAAATAGCCAATAAACACCAGTAGAGCGAGGGCGACAAGGAGGTATGCCAGGTGGTGCCATCCAACCTGAGGTAGATTACCTGAAAATCGGCTGCGGATTTCAGTCATCGTTGGAGGAACTTTTAATATTGATCGGCGAGTAATGAATGGTCAAGCTGGCCTGTTACCTAATGGGATTAGGGTTAGTCCCGTCACAAGCAGAATTCCCGCACCAATAAGTGCAATCTGCTGCAGCGGGCCAATACCCGCAAAATCACCTGCCTTGAGCATATCAACAGCCAGTGTGGCAAAGGCAGCAAATAGTCCGCCGGCAGCAAAACCCAGCCCCATTTGTCTCTTCGTAATCATACGGACGGAGTTGTACCGAAGAATCCTTTACAATGCAAACGATTTTGGTATAATCTGCTCCTTGCTTCTGGCAAGGATCATAGGGAAGTTAATAGCACCGCTGCTGAGGCGGTTTTTGCTTTTTAGGTGGACAACATGACGATTACAAAACCGCATTTAATTACCAAAGAAGGCTATAAGAGATTAACCGAGGAACTGGAGTATCTGCGGACAGAAGGTCGGGAAGAAATGGCCGATCGACTCCATAACGCGTTTCAAGATGGTCAGGATGATGATTTCGTTGAGAACGCAGAACTAGAAGCGGCTCGGAATGAATTATCCTTTTTGGAAGGGCGAATTCAAGAATTGGAAGATATTGTAAATAATCATCAAATCATCGTTGAATCACACGATCCTCATGAGCACGTCCGTGTTGGCGACTGGATCACAGTGGTGGAAGAGGGATACGATGAAGAAGAACGGTACTTTCTGGTCGGCCCGGCCGAAGCCGATCCAGCCGGGGGACGGATTTCTGTAGAAAGTCCACTTGGCAAGGCACTGATTGGATCCAAGGTCGGCGACGATATAATCATTAATGCGCCCAATGGATTTCTAAAATTCCGCATCGTATCAATGGGGTAGAACCGGCGAGACGAGACAAGTTAGCCCTTCAGAGCCCGAGTTAAATCGGGCTCTGTTTTTATCGGTAAACAGCAGATAAATTTTTAGTTTGACCAGTTTTATTGTAATCCAGCAAGGAAGAGGCAAATGACAGAATGGGAACCTACGCTACTGGAGCAGCAACGCCTGGCCAAGCTCGGCACGTTAAAAGAAACAGGGGTTAATCCTTATCCTATCAAATCAGATAGGTCTCATTCAACCAGGGAAATTATCGAACTATTCCTGGCGTATGAGAAAAAGGGAGTAGAAGAAGTACCAGAAGTGACCGCTTGCGGCCGAATCGTTAGCGTACGGGACATGGGGAAGACCGTATTTGGCCACATTGAAGATGGTGAGGGCCAAATCCAATTATTCCTACGTCGCGACGAAGTTGGGCAAGAAGCCCACAACGTCTTCCGAAAATTGATTGATTTGGGCGACTTCGTTCAGGTTACAGGCGCACCGTTTAGAACCCGTATGGGCGAGGTTAGTTTACGTGTCACTTCGTGGCTGTTGCTGAGTAAAGCGTTGAGTCCACTTCCGATTGTAAAGGAGCAGGAGGTTGACGGAAAACTCATCCGGTACAGTGGTTTTTCGGATATAAATGAGCGCTACCGTCAGCGATACGCCGATCTTGCAGTAAACCCAGATGTGCGGGAAATCTTCCACATCCGTGCCCGCCTGATTGCCGCCTTAAGGCAATACTTTGAGCAGAGTGGCTTCTTGGAAGTAGAAACCCCGATTATGCAACCAATTTATGGCGGGGCGGCCGCCAGACCATTTACGACCCATCACAATCAACTTAAACAAGAATTGTACCTTCGGATATCTTTTGAACTATATCTAAAAAGATTACTTGTCGGGGGAATTGAGAAAGTATACGAAATTGGTCGAGATTTCCGAAATGAAGGCGTGGATGCCACCCATAATCCGGAGTTCACTCAACTTGAATTTTACGCAGCCTACTGGGATTATCATGATGTCATGCTATTCACCGAGGAGATGCTTAGATTTGCTTCTGGCCAAATCAACAGCTCGAATGTCCTTCGATACCAGGGTCATGTGATTGATTTTGAACCAGTTTGGGAGCGGATGACACTTCGGGATGCAATCAAAAAATTTGCCGAAATCGATTACATGGATCATCCATCTGCGTCGAGCTTAGAAGGAGCCATTCGAAGTATTGGCGGTCAGCCCAAACCTGGTTCCTCCTGGGGTCAGCTAATCGACGGCTTGCTCGGTGAATATGTAGAGCCACGGCTCACCCAACCTACCTTTATTACGCACTATCCACGTGATATCTCTCCGCTGGCAAAGGCCGTACCCGGAGATCCTCTTCACGTCGAAAGATTTGAATTCTTTATTGGCGGCATGGAAATGGGTAATGCCTTTTCAGAACTGAACGATCCGATTGAACAAGGCAAACGTTTTGAAGAAATGCAATCCTTATACAAAGAGGATGATGAGGAAGCACATCCAATAGATGAAGATTATTTGAAGGCTATGCGCTATGGAATGCCCCCGAATGGCGGGTTTGGGATGGGCATTGATCGGTTGACCATGTTGTTTACCGATAAGACGACTATTCGGGAGGTCTTGTTATTTCCTCACCTGCGTGCGATCCAGTGAGTTTTGCCAGACACAATAGCTTGGCCATCGAATCAATATTACTTGGCTATTTTGGTTTGATTATTTAGTTTGATTATTGACACAGTTTCTCGGGCTGCTTATACTAGACGTAAATATCATAGTACAAAAACAACATTGAAGGAGACAAGTAAGGTCAGTTGGACTATTAGAAAGTTGGCGGTAGATGCAAGCCATTAGTCCGATAGCCTGAAATCCACTCTGGAGTTGCTGCTGAAATAAGGTAAGCCGGGTACGCCCGTTATAGCTATTCTAAGATAACAAGGTCAGCATCTGGTTCATGATGTTGGCAAATCCAGGTGGCACCACGAGCCCCCTTCGTCCTGGAACGAGGGGGGCTTTTTGTATTATAAGGAGATGTTAGCATGTTGGATATTGATTTGATCAGGAAGAATCCTGAGTGGGTGACCGAACAGATAAGGAAGCTCAATGACACCGCGCCGATTTATGAAATTCTTGAGGCTGATAGCCGGAGACGAGAACTAATCATAGAGGACGAGGCTTTGCGTCAACAACGCAATATGGCCTCTAAAGAAATAGGCCTGCTAATGCGAGAGTTGGGGCAATTGGAGAAAAAAATCAAGCTCGCCGAAAATGACGAAGGCGGTTGTGAAAACCATGATGAACTGACGAGAGAGCATAACGAATTGTTAATCGCGGTTGATCGGGCAAAGGAATCACCCAGAAAAATTGGGGATCGTATTAGTCAGCTTGATGAAGAGCTAAAGCAAGTGGAGGAAGCGCTTCATCAACATATGCTTTGGGTGCCCAATATTCCCCATGCCACAGTACCAGAGGGACCAGATGACTCGTTTAACATCGTACATCAAGTGGAAGGTGTTACGCTGCCAACTCATAAATTTCAGCTTAAGGCACACTGGGATCTAGGCCCAGCACTTGATATCATCGATTTTGAACGTGGCGTCAAACTAAGTGGCACGCGATTCTATATTTTGAAAGGGTGGGGGGCAAGATTGCAGCGAGCACTCATACAGTTCATGTTGGACAGCCATGTCGAAGATCATGGGTATACCGAGGTCTACCCGCCTTTTATGGTCCGATCGGACATGTTTGTAGGCGCCGCCCAGCTACCAAAATTTAGCGACAATATCTATCGCGATGCAGAAGAGGATTTCATGTGGATCGGTACGGCCGAGATCGCGGTAACAAACATGCACCGTGATGAGATTCTTGAAGAGGTTGAATTACCACGAAACTATGTCGCTTACACGGCATGCTTTCGTCGAGAAAAAATGAGCGCCGGCCGCGATGTTCGTGGCATTAAAAGAGGTCACCAATTTGATAAGGTCGAGATGTACAAGTTCACGACGCCTGAATCCAGTTATTTGGCGTTTGACCAACTAATTAAGGACGCCAGCGATATATGTGAGGCTCTGGATTTACCTTATCGCCTGGTGGAAATGGCCACTGGCGATTTGGGATTTGCGGCGGCTAAGAAATATGACATAGAAATCTGGGCAGCTGGCTGCGAAGAATGGCTGGAGGTTAGTTCGATTAGCAATTGTGAGGCGTTCCAAGCACGTCGAGCCAACGTACGTTATCGGCCCGAAGGCGGTGGTCGACCCAATTTCGTCCATACGCTTAACGGGAGCGGCCTTGCCTTGCCCAGGACGATGATCGCGATAATCGAGAATTACCAGCAGGCTGACGGTTCCATAGCCATTCCGGAGGTACTACGACCCTATATGGGAGGCGCGACCGAAATCAGGTAATTTGTCTCTGAAAAACCATCCCGAGTGATTTTCTACTGACTGCTAAGGTTCTTGGAGAACATCTTGATAGACATGTAGCATTCGTTCGACGATCAGTGCCCAATCATACCTTTTGGCTATTAAGGCGGCCTGTTGGCCAAGTTGGCGTTGGCAGTTCTCGTCGTTAAGCAAAGTAAATATTCTCTCAGCCAGAGCTTCGGGATCTCGTGATGGCACTAGAAAACCATTGACCCCATCTTGAATCAAAAATGCCAGGCCTCCGACCTCCGAGGCTACCACCGGGGTGCCCATGGCCATGGCTTCGAGGGCAACCATGCCAAAACTTTCATAGTGCGATGGCATAACGACCATTTCGGCCGCGGCATAATAATCAGGCAATTCTTCCTGAGCTTTGGCAGCCATAAAAGTTACAAGGTCATTAACCCCTAATTCAGTTCGAATCTCCTGGAGCCTGGCCATTTCTTGATCGGGTCGTTCTCCCCAGTTGTCGCCTCCGATAATGGTAACACTGACATCCTTTATGATCTCCGGGGCTAGGCTTTGGATGAGGGCGATCGCCCGCAATAATGTTTCAATCCCCTTGAGAGGTTCAATCCGTCCGGCAAAGAGAATATTCTTATGACGATCTTCCAGTCCAACTTGCTCTTTGGCTATATTTCGGGGGATGGGGGAGAAGCGGTCAAGAGCTACTCCAGGAGGAATGGTGACAACCTTATTCATATCTGCCCCATACAACCAATGGAGTTGAGCGTATTCGGCCGGTGTCGCGGCAATTAACTTGTTGGCGATAGTCATGACATGAGTTTCTCCCAGCAGCCGTTCAGGTGGGACTCTTTCTGCAGGTGTAAGTGCAATACGATTCTTCATGTGTCCAAGCGTATGAAACATTTGGATTATAGGAATCTTGCCCCAAGAGTTTGTCAACTCCTCAGCCACGAGCCCCGACATCCAATAATGACTATGGATCAGATCGTAGGTAACATCCTCTTCAACCGCGAAAGCTAATACTCCCACGACAAAATCATGAAGATATTCGGCAATCTCAATGAGTGGAATCGGCTTTTCCGGGCCAGCTTTTACATGAATTACCCGGGCGCCGTATCCCAGGTCGTGCCTGATCGTAGGCTGGCAATCATCTTCTGATCGGGTAAACACGTCTACGGCAATACCCCGACGAGCCAGTTCTCGGCTTATGTCTTGAACGTAGACGTTCATGCCGCCGGTCTTCTTGCCACCCATGGTAGCCAACGGACATGTGTGAACACTCAACATGCATATTCGTTTAGGGTATTCCATATCACTTCTCATCGTGTACAAAGTTGCCAGAAGTTTACTTTCTAACACAGTCAAATATCAGCCAGGGTATATAGCGAATCTATTCATCCAGTAGTCGAAAATCACCTTCTCTGTGGGTAATACCTTCTTCATCAAGGTATTCCAAAATGGCTATTGCATATTTTCGGCTTGTCGCTAACAAATCGCGTATCTGGCCAGCATTGGCTTTGCCGTGCTCTCTTAAATACTCTTCTATCTTGTTGACGAAGTCTACAAAGTCAGTTACTTGATAAACAACTTCTTCATTTATCTGAACGATCTGTTCAAGATCTATAAGCGCCGCATAGACTTCTGGACCTAACATCGCCTTCACTTCCTTTACGCTAGGTGAATTAATGCCTGAACGGTTGAAACGCGTGACAAGGTTAGCGATAGTCTGCTGTTGTTCCGGTGTAAAGCTTATGGAATGCTCAGGCAACTTGAGAATTGTTACGATTTCAGCAAGATTGCCTTGCAATTTACCTTGATCGATAAGCGCACCGAATAGGGCGTTCGGAATGTGGAGCCGGCTGCGCATCTCCTCGCGATGCATACCCAATTTCAAGGGATTGTTTTCATGGTATTGGCTGAGAGCTGCCAAAAGCCTGATCAACAGGTTCTCCCAACCCGTCTTTGATAGCGCATAACCACTCACGGCCAACGCAATACCAGCAGCTGTTAGTTGCTGCCATGCCTTCTCGGCGATATCATGATCCATATCCCCTGTATCCAGCAATTGTGTCACCAGGATAGGTTCGCTCTGTTTTAGTTTATCAAACATCAAATCATAAGGTGAGCCTTGGGATAATGACTCGAGCCGGTTGACGATCTCAGGCCGGAACCGTCGATGCTTCCGGCCAGGGTGTGGATCAATTACCTGCCCACCACCTAATGTCTCCGAAGGTGACGGGCGGCGAAGAATAAATCTATCGCCTCGAGAAATGGCGACGGATTCACGCAGCGCCAATTGTAACCATCCTTGTTCACCAGCCTGAATCTGTTTTTTCCCCAGGATGCGCACCCGAGCTACCACTTCCGCAGCACCCACAAAAAACTTCACCTCTTCGTTGTGCTGGAGGGGAAGGCGGACATCGGGCAAATGTCTATAGCGAACATCGCACAAAACCGTACTCCGGATAGAGCCAGGCTGAGCCAATACGTCGCCACGCCTGAGGTCATCTGTTGACACTCCGCTAATGTTTACGGCAACACGACTCCCAGGACGGGCTTTTTGCAGTTTTGTCTGATGCGTTTGCAAACCTCTAATCCGGCCTCGAATTCCAGTTGGTTGTATCTCGACCGCTTCGCCTACATCTAGATCTCCGCCGACGAGCGTGCCGGTCACGATGGAGCCAAATCCGGGTATACTAAATACGCGATCAATTGGTAGGCGCGGCCGGCCTTCGTCGTATCTCGGGGGTAATTCGTTCAGTTGGGTTATAAGAGCTCGTCGTAGTTCATCAATGCCCTGGCCGTTGATAGCTGATACTTGATATACGGGGGCATCGGCCAGAGCCGTCGACTGCAAGGCCTCGAAAACTTCCAGAGTTACCAATTCAAGCCAATCAAGATCGTCGACAAGATCAACTTTGGTGAGCACGATAATACCTGATTGTATTTCCAACAGATCAAGAATCGCTAAGTGCTCTTTTGTTTGGGGCATTACCCCCTCATCGGCGGCGATAACCATGAGAGCAAGATCAATACCGCCAATACCTGCCAGCATATTTTCAATGAAATCTCTGTGGCCAGGTACATCGACGATGCCTATTTCATCGTATCCATCTCCAGGTTTCAGCCAGGCGAAACCTAGATCGATAGTCATCTCGCGATCCTTTTCTTCTTTAAGTCTGTCCGGATCAATGCCTGTCAGGGCCTCAACGAGGGTGGATTTACCATGATCTACATGGCCAGCCGTTCCGACAACGTGCATTACTCTTCTCTAACTGGAACAAGCGCCGGCTGTCTTCGACTATTCGGATTGAGGGCTCGAGCTTTTTCAACCTCTTCCTTCCAAATTCGAGGCAGCGATTTCATCGCATCTGCCTGGGCTTCCTGTACTCGCCAAAGAGCGTCTTTCTCCTCTTGGATTTCAGCCAACGACTGGCTCAGATCGTAAAGCTGCTCCAAAGTGATTTTCTCTTTTCTCTCGAGTCTTGACCATCGTTGCTCCCGGTCCAATTCATAATTCTTCCATCGCTTTTCATTATCAGCCTGATAGCTATCCCAGCGGGCAAGCAGTTGGCTTGCTCCAATTCGGGACATTTCAGCCAGTTCCTGTTGCCGAGATTCTATCCGTGATTGCCACTCGACTAGAGTCTGGACCGCCATTTTCGATTCTTTATACTGGGCATCATACTTCACCCATTCAGTGGTATAGCCATTCATCTGCTCTTGAAAACTATCTAACGTTGCTTGCCAGTCTTCCTGGCGCTTGTTTCGCTGGTGCTCGCCAATCTGAACCTGGTCGACAAGAGTTGTTGTCTGTTGACGAAGCAAGCCCAGCGAATCGGCAAGCTCTTGGATAGATGTTTGAGCTTTCATTTGATTATGGTTGACGACCTCAATTCGTGGGTCCATGGCCTCGAGTTTTCTTAAGTTTTCGACATACTCAGAATGTAAATCGGCAATAGATTTCGCATTTGTCCGTTCAGCCTCACCAACAAATGATAGCTGTTGTTGAAAGTTGGCGACCTCGCTCGTTAATCCGGCCAATGTCGCCTTCTGAATGCCCAAGAGTCCAGAAAGTCGCTGTTCTTCTGATGACCGTAAATCCATTTCCGTCTCCAGCCGTCCAATTGGCTTGAGCTCCTTCTTTATTGCGGCTATCTCACGTTGGTATGTTTCGTGTTCAACTCGTCGCAATTTTTCGATTTCTGTCTGGCCATCGATTCTTCTTTTGTCATTCATTTCAATCAGACTAAGCATCTCATCTTTGAATAACTTCAGTGTAGAATCTATTTGCGCAGCCCGGGAAATCTGGACAGAAACTGCGGCAAGCTTTGCTTCGAGTTCTTTAATCCGCTGGTCTCTTGTTTCCAGTTCGCGCTCGAACGTAGTCTGACGTTGTTCCAGGGTTGTCGCCTGCCTGGACGCTTTAAGGCGCTCCTTATCCAACCATTCAAGTCGATTCTGAAGTTCCTCAATTTCACCTGCTACTTTATTATCGGTTGCTGCCATCGGCTATTCTCCTGAATCTGAATGTGAAGATTGGCCACATTTTATCGATGTCGCCCACGAATCATCAAAGATCGTTGTAATTGTTCTCGTGGTAATCTGAAGTCATGGGCGGTTCGGCAGAAGGGCACGGCCGCTAAAAACAACAAGATCAAAGCATTATAACTTGCATATAATCTATGGGCGAGTGGACGAGATTTCATTAATCTTCATTTGACTATGGGGATTCCCAATAACCGCTTATAATCCTTTCAACATAAGCCCTTTCGATTTTGAATTTCGAGGCTATCAGGTAAATCACCTGACTACGACAGCTATGAACGAGACATACCGTCACAGAGAAGTCCAATCCGCTAGTTCGATTCATATCAAACAAACCAGAGTCCAGTTATAGGGTCTCAGATAATCAACGACCATGGCTAAAATCTTATTCTTGACGCCTCAAATTCCCTATCCACCGCACCAGGGAACAAGCCTGAGGAATTACAACATTCTACAAGGATTGGTGATTAACCATAAAGTTGACCTCTTGACTTATGGCCCGGTCGACGGCCCAGATCTGGCTCAGTCTCAATTAGCGGGATGCGATCAAATATGTATCGCACCGTACCCAACACGCACCGCTCTTGACCGATTACGGCGCTTGGTAACTGACCCGCGCCCTGATATGGCCCACCGTCTTGAAAGTTCATTATTTGCTTTGGAGTTGAGTAAGCTTCTATCACCGCAATCGCCAGGCAACCAGACGGCCTATGACATTGTGCAGGTAGAAGGAATTGAGCTGGTAAATACAATTCCCATGATCCGTCGGTTGAGTCCCACCAGCCACCTCGTATACGATAGCCATAATGCCGAAAGCGAGTTGCAGTGGCGTTCCTTCAAGGCTGATCTCGCAAACCCAAGGAGGTGGGCAGCCGCCGCATACTCCTATATCCAGCAAGGAAGATTACGAAAATATGAAGCCTGGGCATGCGCAGCCTCCGACTGGGTGACAGCTGTTAGCGAGCAAGACCGCGCTCAGTTGCTTAAAATAGCCCCCATAAGCAACATTACGGTCATACCGAACTGCATTGATGTTGCCGCGTACGCACCAAAACCTAATTCCAGAGCGATCGAGCGGAGCCTTGTTTTCACCGGGAAAATGGACTATCGGCCGAATATAGACGCGGTGATCTGGTTTGCCGATGAAATCTGGCCAATAATCGAAGACCGCCTACCAGGGGTTACCTGGGCCGTGGTGGGACAGCAACCACATCCAAGACTTCATACGCTGGGATCACATTCTGGGATTACCATCACCGGCTGGGTGGAGGAAGTATTACCTTATATTGCGGCCGCATCAGTGTTCATCATGCCCTTCCGCGTTGGCAGCGGCACCCGTCTTAAACTTATCGAAGCTATGGCTGCTGGCAAAGCCATCGTCAGCACCCAAGTTGGTGTTGAAGGTTTTGATGTACATCACAACGAGCAACTCTTAATAGCCGATGAACCGGCTGCTTTCGCCAGCGCTGTCATCACATTGCTAACCGATGAATTAGAACGACACCGTCTTGGGGAAGCGGCGAGAAAGTATGCCCAGCAATATGATTGGCGTCGAATAGTGCCTAAGTTTGATACAATATATGGTAATCTACTCGGTTAATTAACTGAATCGTTCAATTACAGCTTCCTAACCTGATATCATTGGTATTTTGGGGCAGGCACTCAACATATTAACGCCACTCTCCGTTACTTGCACAAGATCCTCAATTCTCACTCCACCCCAACCAGAAATATAAATACCGGGCTCGACAGTAACGACCGCACCGGCCTCAATAATCATATCTTCGGCCAAGGGAGATAGATTTGGCTGCTCATGTACCTCCAAGCCCAAACCATGACCAAGACCATGACCAAATTCGTCGCCAAAGCCAGCGTCGGCGATGATATCCCGCGCAAAAGAGTCAATTACTTTGCCGGTCATCCCACCGCGCATCTTTTGAATGGCGTTTTGCTCCGCATCAAGTACGATGTTGTAGATCCTACCAAACTGCTCATCGCCTTCATCGCCTAAAAAGAACGAACGGGTCATATCGCTGCAATATCCATCTAGTTCTGCGCCCATGTCAACGATAATTGGGTCACCTATGGCCAGCGGCCGATCGCCCGGCTCATGATGTGGTCTGGCGCTATTGCTGCCGGAAGCGATGATGACCGGGAATGCCAAACCTGTCGCCCCAGCTTCTCTCATTGCTACCTCCAACTTCCAGGCCAGCTCTCTCTCTGTGATTCCTGGACGTGCCAACGAATTCACCATCGCCATAGCCATATCTGTAATTTCCGCAGCAGCCTGAATAGTTAATATTTCCCCTTCGTCTTTCCTCTGGCGGAACTTGCTGAGGATATTTTCGATGGGAATCCAAGTTACGCCTTCAAGCGGAGTCAGCTTATCATAGCGACTAACGGTGACGTGGTCTGTTTCAAATCCGATTCTTACATCGCCAACGAGTTTTATGAAATCGAGCATAACGACATCTGGCCGTCCCTTAAATCTGAACAGTTCAAAGTCTGGCGCTTGCTCTTCAGCTTGTTCCCAATAGCGTGAATCTGTTCCGAGCAAAGCCTTATCTTCACTTACCAATAGCAATCCGGCCGAACCGCTAAATCCACTCAGCCAACGCCTGTTGTTGTTGTTTGTGATGAGGATGGCATCAACCTCCCAGTCAGCCAGTTTTGACCTCACCAAATCCAGGCGTTTTGATAAATCCTTTGTCGTCTCTTGACTCATTTTGACCTCCAGATGCATAGTGCGAAATTTCCTCGCCAGATTTTCGGCTGGTTTGACAGCCTCAATCAGAACTCTTAATGCCAGATTCTTTCGAAATGATTTCCTTCAAAATTGCTATCATTGTGGCATAGGTAGGATCCATGCCAAAGTAAGATAGATTTTGCGCACCCAGGTTCTTTCCCTTACTAAAAGGTGTATCCGATGCATAATGCAGAATACCTACTGGGAAGGGCGCATTATAGAGGTTTACCAACTCATTATATGGGTAACGTTGTGGGCGGATCATTTCATAAACGCTACTCAGAAACGGTCCGGCTTCCATTTCGATAACAGAATAACCTTCCCGGTAAAATACCTCCATGTAGCTCTCATTCTGCAAAAAGGTTCCTAGAGCACTGATCGCCTTCTGATTGTCCATCACTGTGCCATATACGAGATATGGCGCCACATCATCGGCTTTGAAGCAATTGTCAATCATGAAAGTATTCAGCGAATGTTCATCATGCAGAACGTTGGGGATCATCACATCCCCAATCCGTCCGTTCAAGGTTGCGGCTTTACCCATAATGAAGCAGCCCCGGATCTCGGCGATATTACGCGCTATCTCGGAAAGGACCAGGTACGCAGCCATTCCCAAAGGAAAGTCGATATTAATAATTAACGCTCGACTTTCCTGCAATTTTTCCAGACCTGGAATATGGAGACGGGGATCAAGGTTTTCGCGACGAAGTTTGCAAAGCTCAACTACCTGTACCTCAATATCAAACACATGTTGGCTCGGAGCACGATGGATCCCTACTTGCTCCTCACTGAGAGTACGATTCTGGTATTCTTCAGGATAGGTGTTCTCGTACTTCTTCAGGGTGTAATAAAGGAAGTTTTCGCGGCTACTTGGAACGTTTCGCTCCAGGATGTCGTAATACTCAGTCTGCAGATTTTCGGAAACCTTGGACTCGATAAAATCCACGAGTTCCGATTCTATCTGAAGAGCATATCCACTCAGTAAGTTAGCCATACTGTGTGTGTTGCTAGAAACAAAATAGATTGGATGATCTTCGAAAGTGAAATCAGGCATATGCCGCCCGACATTTATCCACCAACGCCTCGTAGCACGCCGGTAGTCAGCCAAAGAACCGGCCAACAAGCGGACTGAAAGGGATTGCTTTTCCTGGGCGATCATCAGGAGGTTGTTGGCGAACTCCTCCTGCCAGATCGTTCGCAAGCGATTCATATCCTCAAAAGAGATACCAATATGGTCTGCTATGACGGCCAGGATATCATCCGGTGTGGGAATCCCGATATAGGGCTCTAATAAATCACTAACCTGAGCCCGATTCAGCAAATCGAAGATCTTTCTTCTTTCAATCTGATAAGCAGTGAGTGAAGGGATTAGATCATCGATATCGGACCGACTGGCTATGTAGACAGCAAGCGTATCCTGACCATTCCAGAAATTCCGCCGCCTCCTTCCCGGAGCAAGGACATCTTCCCAAGACTCAACATCAGGATAACCGTGTTCGACAAAGACTTGTTCCGATTGCCCCATTACGACAAGTCGGGCGCTCTCAATGCAGGTGGGCAGGCGTAAGATGACGTATACAAATGCTGCAATATCAGGGACTGGATCTTGCGCGCCGACGTGAAGGGCTGAGTGGATTCTGGTATGGGCCTCTGTTAGCGTCTCGATCTGCACTTCGCGGGTACTTCGCAACAGGGAGTAATATGTACGAATATAGAGAACAATATCATCGCTACCTCGGCTGGGCACTGTCCTCTCCACTATGCTGATACCTCCTGATTTACCTTCATGGCGTTGGTGAATTTTACTCAGTTGCCACTAGAAAAAACTTCAATATGCCCATCGCCGGGCAATACCTCGCCGATATTCACCGCGGAGGGGCAAACAGCCATAAAATTGGGCACCTTGAGAGGATCAACTGCAACCAATAACCCCCCTGAAGTCTCGGGAGTCCAGAGCATGTCCTGGATGAGTCGACCAACACCCTTTTTAAAATCAACCCACCTTGAAAAGAAAGCAAGGTTGTTCTCCATACCACCTGGAAAATTGCCATCCTCTCCGTAGGATAGCGCACCGGGTAGCCATCGCAGCCGATCAATATAAAGTCGAAAATTAACAGCTCCCAGATGGGCCATTTCATGAGCATGTCCTAGTAGACCAAAGCCGGTTATATCAGTCATGCTTTTGGCGTCTGAGGAGCGTGCGGCGACGGCCGCCTGCCGATTAAGCGTCTTCATGCTGACGACGGCTGCTCTGACATCATCCTCTCGGGCTCTTTGGCTCTTAAGTGCCGTCGTAATAACACCAGTACCCAAGGGCTTTGTAAGCAGCAGCACATCACCAGGTTTGCTGCCTCCTTTTGTCATGAGCTGTTTGGGATCTACGCTTCCGGTTACCGCAAGGCCGTATTTCGGCTCTTTGTCGGTGACGCTATGCCCACCAGCAATGACGGCGCCTGCTTCAGCAACCTTTTCGGCGCCTCCAAGCATAATTGCCCGGAGATAATCCAGATCCAACCCGCTGGGAAAAGCGACCAGGTTAATTGCAAAGAGCGGACGCCCACCCATCGCATAGATATCCGACAACGCATTGGCAGCGGCTATGGCCCCAAAGTCGTAGGGATCGTCAACGACCGGTGGGAAGAAATCGACCGTCGTAACGATTGCCTCAGTATCGCTGAGGCGATAGACGGCCGCGTCGTCGGCAGCCTCCAGGCCAACCAACAAATCTGGATAATCACCAGAATCGAATAATTTTCTTATTGGCTGTAACACGTACGCCAGGTCGGCTGGGCCGAGCTTAGAAGCTCAACCCGCGCAAGATGCCAGCGATGTTAGCCTTATTCCTCTGCTACTTTCCTTCATCCTTAGGATCATTCCCAAAATACACTAACTAAAATAGGTTGAAACGCTATTATATACGTTTAAACCACGATAGGTATACCGCTCCCCATTAACCGTGCGTTAGGCCTATGTGGAGAGATTGACTGGCCTGATCGGGGCTAATATAATCGCCAGGAATGGCGATGAATCAACACATAGGCATATTTGAAAGGTTGGCGAGGCAACTTATCGAGGGCGCATTTGAGCGGCCTTTTGGACAGCGCAAGCTACTTCGTGACATAGCACGCAATATTGCCATTAATGTTGAAAAGAATGCTCTGGAAAATATGCGTTGTCATCGATATTCTATTCAACTCCACCCTGATACGATCATTGAATTACTGGAGGCGAGTCCAAACCTCCAATTCTACCTTGAGGAATATTTATCGGACCTTGCGCGAGAGTATAATCTTTTTCCTCCGGATGAACCCGGGCTCAGATTAATCTCCAATCCGGAAATGGAGCGTTACGAGGTAGCCGTCCGCGCCGAACCAAACTCAGCAACTCGCGAACTCACTATGAGGGGTTTTCGTCCTTCGGAAAAGCAAATCCAAGCAGCTATAGAAAAAATCGATGCCTTCTTGATTTTGGACGGTAAGCGACACATCGAACTTCGTCAGCCTATGATCACAATCGGCCGGCATTTGGATAGCGATATCGTTCTTGGTGATTCCGCAGTGAGCCGGCAACATATCCAACTTCGCTGGCAACATGATCGATTTATCCTTTTTGATCTTGGTAGCAAAGGCGGCACATCGGTAAACAACATGTCAGTTAGCCAGCACGCTCTCATTAACGGGGATGTCATTCGGTTAGGCCAGTCAGCACTGATATATGGGGAAGGAACATCGAGAGATGGAAATGGATCATCAACCCCTGACACCATGGACGGATCAACGCGTCAATTGCCAAACCGAAATATGGTATGAGCCCGCCCATCCTGCTTTTTATATTACGCCTGGTTAGTGCCTTGCTTCTCCTAAGTTTCTTGGGAGTAATTACGTGGCTAATGGTGAATGATTTGCGCTCCATTTCAGACAGATCTGGTGCGACATATCAACCTGGTGGCTCTCTGGAGGTCATGACCACTCCTTCCAACATGCCTCGAAAAGGAGCGCGGTTCGCGCTTGTTCCGTTGACAACTATTGGCCGGTCAACAAGCAACATTATCGTGATTGATGATGAGTTCTCTTCAAACGAACACGCCAAGATCACCTGGCTTGACCAACAATGGTGGCTTGAAGATCTGGGCAGCAGTAATGGAACTTTGTTAAATGATTTGCTGATTAACAGAGCAACCGTTATAACCAGTGGTGATATGATTACAGTTGGGCAAACACAACTCCGATTTGCGATATAGATGCCCAGCAAATAGGCAAGAGAAGAATGGAAAATGGGGGCTTCCCGGCCTCTCACAACTTTGCACAAAAGACGTCGTAATAAAAGAGAAATTAGGAGAGAATAATGGGCTTTCACGGTGGAGGCTGGTGGGCTTATCTTAGCCACAATGAGAAGCAAGACCAACCTTCTGTAACTACGAATCTCCTAAAACGCGTTTGGATTTTTGCCAAACCTTATCGCTGGCAGATCATAGTGCTGTTGTTTACCATCATCGCTATCACCTTGATCTCACTAATACCCCCATTACTATTTAAACAACTTATCGACGTTGCCATACCCAACCAGGATGTTCGCTTGTTAAATATGTTGGCGCTGGGAATGGTTGCGGTCCCCTTGGTGAACGGACTGATCGGCGTCATCCAGCGGCGTTTGAGTGCGCAGGTAGGGGAAGGTGTTATCTTCGACCTACGCCGGGCGCTGTATGATCACATGCTGCGCATGTCGCTGCGGTTTTTCACAAAAACCCGCACCGGCGAGCTGATGTCTCGTCTGAACAATGATGTTGTTGGCGCTCAAAGAGCAGTTACCGGAACCCTCATTACCATCGTATCAAATATCATTACTCTGGTTTCAGTATTGGCTGTGATGCTGGTCATGGAGTGGCGATTGACTTTGCTTGGATTGGCAATCCTGCCTCTATTTGTTTTGCCGGCGAGACGCGTTGGTAAGAAGTTAAGACAAATTCGGCGCAGGTCCATGGAGTTAAATGCCGAGATGAATGCCGGCATGAATGAAACCCTTAATGTCAGTGGCGCTCTGTTGGTCAAATTATTTGGCAGAGAGAAGAGTGAGATGAACAATTTCTCTAAGCACGCCGCCGATGTTCGCGATATTGGGGTGCAGTCGGCCGTCATTAGCCAATGGTTTTTCTTATCGCTCGGAGTTGTCAGTGCCATTGGGACGGCTGTGGTTTACTGGGCTGGTGGTCACCTGGTTCTTTCTGGCGCTTTCACCATCGGCACTATCGTCGCCTTTAGCGCCTATCTGGGTCAGCTATACGGCCCCTTGATTTCCTTAACAAATGCACCAATAGAATTCGCCCAAAGCATGGTCAGTTTCGAACGTGTGTTCGAAGCGCTCGATATCCCGGTCGAAATTGTGGAGAGGCCAGACGCGCTATTACTAAGCTCCGTTGAAGGAACTATTGTCTTCAACGATGTGTCTTTTAGCTATATGGAAACGGCCTCTGAAAAATCTGGCGGCCTCAATGAGATTACCAGACTAGGGTGGGGGGCAGATCGCTCCATGCTTTTGAAGCGTGGTATTGGCACGAATGGCGACGAGGAGGAGGATGAAGAAGAGGATGGTTCGGAAGGTAACATTTATCCAAAACAGTGGGCATTGACCGGTATATCTTTCTCCATCGAACCGGGGCAGTTGGTAGCCTTAGTTGGACCAAGCGGGGCGGGCAAGACCACGGTTACTTACCTTATTCCTAGACTTTATGATCCAACGAATGGGATTGTCTCCTTAGATGGGCATGATCTTCGATCGCTCAAATTAGAAACACTATCCCATAACATAGGCATGGTCACCCAAGATACATATCTTTATTACGATACCATTCGGGCAAATCTGATGTATGCCAGAGATAGTGCGACCGAAACGGAGATGGTCTATGCTGCCAAAGCAGCAAATATCCATGACTTTATCAGTGAATTGCCATACGGGTATGACACAGTTGTTGGCGAGCGCGGATACAGACTGAGCGGCGGGGAACGCCAACGGATCGCTATCGCTCGCGTTATACTTAAAAATCCGCGGATTCTGGTTCTGGACGAGGCAACCTCACATTTGGACTCCATGTCAGAAGCGTTAATACAGGATGCCTTGCAGCATGTTATGCGTGACCGGACGAGCCTGGTGATTGCCCACCGGTTATCGACGGTTCTGGCGGCTGACAAAATCTTGGTTATGGACAAGGGGCAACTGGTCGAACAGGGAACCCACGACCAACTAATCGAAAAAAACGGTCTGTACCAATCTCTTTATGAGACCCAGTTCCGGCAGGAAAGCAATCCCCTGGGCGAGCAAGGCTCGGGGAAAGATCCAGTTGCCATCGCTTGATGATAGATCATTCTGTTGAAAAATCTCTTATTCAGAGCGAGATTCTTGTTTCAGACGTCGATCCTCTAATAACTGTTCCGCTTGATCTGGCGATAAGTCAACATTGTCTAGCCATTCAGAGACCACTTGAACCCCTAAGACCGGTGCATAAATGCCTCTGGTAGTGGATATGTCTGAATGGCCGAGATATTCCTGAACAACCTCTATGGGCATTCCTTCGCGAAGCAACTGGGTTGCCCGAAAATGGCGAAAATCATGGGCGGACAAGCCTGGATGAAGTTTCAGCGCCTTTACAGCACTTTTTACCACATTGTGGACCGAAGTTGTCGATAATCGAGCATTTCGGGCATTTCGACTGTGAGCGACGAACAGAGCCGGGTTGTTATCAGTTCGCTCGGCGAGATAGGCTCTTATAGTAGTACGTGCATAGCCTCGCATGTAAATCGTCCGCGGCCGGTTACCTTTACCAGTTACCATCGCATATTGGGCATTACCGTAATCAACATTTGCCCGATTTAGATTGGTAACTTCTGATATCCGCGCGGCCGTTGAGTACAACACACTAACCAACGCCCGATCCCGAAGCAGCGACAAGCGCCGTCCGTACCGGGTCTCGCCAGCCGGTAGGGGCAAGTCATTGTAATAGGCCACTATTAAAGGGACCGATTGCCGGGCAACGTCCAAATCAATTACACCTTCTGCCTGGTTTCGCTCTGCTTGCCGGCGGCCGAGCTGCCGCTGTAATTTCCCAAGTTGGATAAGCTCCGGTAACATGTCCATGCCATCCAGGAAATTGAGATATCCGGATACGGCTGCCATGTACGTCGTCGCGGTTGACTGAGAGCGGTTAGAAAGAAGCCAATTCCGGTACCTCAGGACTGTTGCCGTTGTTAACTTATCAGGCTGCAATGGCCACGGTTTATCAACTTCAAATCCATCGTGTTTGTAATATTGCAACCAGTCGGCGAACAATCTCAATCCACTCCGGTAAGTAGCTTCTGTTTTGACACTACTCACGCCGGCTTCAAGCAGATAACTCGTTTCATGAAGCCACGCTGGTTCGACCGGTAATTTTCGGCCGGTCAAAGGAAGATATCGTTGGCGTTTACGTCTGGCAGGCATGAGGAGATCATAACATAAGAAAGTTGGTCAGGCATCAACAGGCGATAGAGAACAAGCATATTAAGATCGTTGCGATATATCGGGATTGATTACAGGTTTTGCGCTTACGTGAACAGGGTGGGTAAATATCCCACAGTTGACAGTATAGCGTAGATCGCCATACTTAATTTAAGTATGATTAGCATAACTATATTGGCTCGAGCGGAACCAGTTTACCGATATCGCAACCATCGAGGACTGTGATCGGGTACAATAAGATAATAATGGAAACAATGGAACCAACTCTTCCCGATAGCGTGATACAGGCAATAACCCACGGTGCACATTCAGACCCATTTGCCGTGCTTGGAATGCATCGCATCGATGATGTCTTGATTGTGCGAGCGTTCCGACCGGGACTCGAAAAGCTGATTGTGGTAGATGCAGATCAAGGTACGACTTATGAAATGATCAAGGTTGACCCGGAAGGATTTTATGAGGTGCTTTTGCATGGAGTAAAGAATCCGTTTGATTATTCATTAAGCGCAACTCACCACAATGGTGTTACAGTGCTATACGAAGATCCGTACGCTTTCCCAGATACCATAACTGATTTTGATGAATATCTGCTAACAGAAGGTACCCATCTGGGCATGTATGAAAAACTAGGCGCGCACCTTGATATCATTCGAGGCCATCCAGGGGTTCGGTTTGCGGTGTGGGCACCCAATGCCGCAAGAGTAAGTGTGATTGGCGATTTTAATAATTGGGATGGTCGCTGTCATCCCATGCGCTTCCACCATGACAGTGGAATTTGGGATCTATTCATACCCGGGCTGCTAGAAGGAATACTCTACAAATATGAGATAAAAACCCGCCAATTCGCCTATACAGTGGTCAAGTCTGATCCCGTTGGATTTTACGCGGAAGTTCGTCCACAAACAGCCTCCATAGTATGGGATCTGGATAAATATTCATGGCACGATTCTGGATGGCTTGAGAACCGGCCACAACATGATGACATGAACCGGCCGATCAATGTCTACGAGGTTCACCTGGGTTCCTGGCGTCGTAAAGAGGATAATCGCTGGCTGACTTACAAGGAGCTTGCCGTGGAGTTAGTCCCTTATGTCAAGGAGATGGGCTACACCCACATCGAATTGCTCCCAGTTGCCGAACATCCATATGACGGTTCCTGGGGCTACCAGGTAACTGGTTATTTTGCCGCAACCAGTCGACATGGCACTCCCGATGAGTTCATGGCCTTTGTGGATACCTGCCACCAGGCTGGTATTGGCGTTATCTTGGATTGGGTCCCGGCCCATTTTCCTCGGGATGAACATGGGTTGTCATATTTTGATGGCACATTTCTCTACGAACATGCCGATCCTCGACTAGGGGCGCATCCAGACTGGGGCACACTTATCTTCAATTACGGCCGGACTGAGGTTCTCCAGTTTCTGGTGAGTAACGCCATTTTCTGGTTAGACAAATACCACATCGACGGCCTGCGAGTTGATGCCGTAGCCTCCATGCTTTATCTTGACTTTTCGCGTGAGGAAGGTCAATGGCTTCCCAACCGGTACGGTGGTCGGGAGAACTTGGAAGCGATCAATTTCATTCGGCATTTCAACGAACAGGTTCATGCCAAGTATTCGGATGTTCTGACAATTGCTGAGGAATCAACTTCTTACACAGGTATTACACAGAAGATAGAAGATGGCGGCCTGGGTTTTGACTTAAAATGGAATATGGGCTGGATGCATGACTCACTCCAATATATGAGCAATGATCCCGTGTATCGGGCTTACCATCATGGAACGCTGACCTTCTCGCTTCTATATGCTTTCAGCGAAAAATTTCTCCTGCCTTTCTCCCATGATGAAGTCGTTCATTTAAAGAAAAGCATGTTAGACAAGATGCCCGGCGACTTATGGCGCAAATTCGCCAATTGGCGGGCTCTGCTGGCTTACCAGATCAGCCACCCAGGCAAAAAAATGTTATTTATGGGCGGTGAAATCGGTCAGTGGCGGGAATGGACCGAAGAGCGAAGTCTCGATTGGCATCTGTTAGAAGAATCTCCCAAACATGGCCAACTGCAGCATTTTGTCCGGGAGTTGAACAGATTCTATCTGAGTCATTCGGAACTGTACGAAGATGATTACTCCTGGGAGGGCTTTACCTGGCTTGATTTGCACGATGCGCAACGAAGCATCCTTGCCTTTGCCCGCCATTCACCCAGCAGCGGAAAAACTGTTCTCATCGCCTGCAATTTTACCCCTGTTCCCAGGCATGGCTACCGTCTTGGCGTTTCGCAGCCAGGTGCCTATATGGAATTGCTTAATAGTGATTCTGAGGAATTTGGGGGCAGTGGTCTAGTAAACCCCGATCTTATTGACAGCCTACCCCAGCCCTACCATGAGCAACCACACAGTGTCGAAATCACTCTACCACCATTGGCAGTTGTCTTTCTAAAAAGGAACGAAGATTAGCCTTTGGCCAGACTTTGTGCTATGATAATCGGCGCTCACGCGAGCGATACCACGGTGAAATGGGTAATTAAGTAGTCATTCGGAGGTTTTTCGTACATTGGCCAATATAGCATCCGCTAAAAAAAGAATTCGTAGCTCTGCCCGTAGGCAAGAGCAAAATCGTCATTTCCGTTCCGCGGCGCGTTCCTATGTAAGACAGGCTAGGGAATTAATCGACGCTGGCGATCTGGAGGGCGCCCAGGCAATGTCCCAGAAGGCAACAAGTATACTGGACAAGGCTGCGCGCAAAGGCATTGTCCACCCGCGCAATGCCTCCCGGCGAAAGGGCCGACTCATGAAAGCTCTGGCAGCCGCCAAAGCCGCAGCAGAATAGAATTTGTATCTTTCGGGGCAACAAGTGTATATCAGATAAAAAACACCATCAGCTTGATGGTGTTTTTTGCGTTGACGACCTCACCTATGGTCAGGAGGGATGGCAAAGATGTAGCCAACGCTACGAACCGTCTTCACTATTTCAGGTTTTGCGGGATTTCTCTCAATGTTCTCTCGCAGCCAACGCATGTGGACATCCAGAGTTCGTGTATCGCCGAAGTAATTTGTCTTCCACACACGGGCCATCAGGTAATCTCTTTCTAGCACTTCGTTCGGGTGACGGAGAAATTCGTTTAGCATATCAGCTAATTTCGGAGTGAGTTTTCTCTCTCCACGACCATCAACATCAACCGAGCGTTTTGAGGGATAAAAAGTAATCCTTCCAGCCTTCACGATTTCTTCTTTCAGGTCGTCGACTGGTAACAAGACTCGAATCCGGTTGAGGACCTTACGGGCTGTAAATGGTTTGGCCAGATAAATGTCAGCGTTGGCAGATGTATCAAGCACATCATCAACGTCCCGGCAATGAATGATTGGCGAATTGGCTAACACAGAACGAATTCGGCGACAGATTCGGACGCCGTTTGAGCGCATCGTGGATGCATCTATGATGACCAAATCTGGTTCATTTGAGGACAAGAAATTGAGGGCTTTCGCACCAGTATCAGCAACAATAACAATCAGATCCGACTTTGATAGTGCCGGCTCTAGGGATTTGCCACCCGTATTTTTGCTTTCCACAAGCAGTATCGTCGTCGGCATCCGCTTTCCTTTTTTGTCTCACCCGACTACCCAAGCCATTATAAAGGGAAAAAAAGCATAAGCAAGGCACACTACCATGACCTGATGCCGATATGAGCACTGATAAAAATCATGACCTCATGCTTGACGCTCCACACCCCGAGACATATAATCTAATCGGGTTCATAGGCGAGTGTAGTTCAGTGGTAGAACGTCAGCTTCCCAAGCTGAATGTCACGGGTTCGAGTCCCGTCACTCGCTCTGCCATTCCATAATCATTGGTCTTTGTTCAGCGGAGCCGAGCGCATCAGAGGATTGGTCTGTTTTTCCAATCCGGTCGCTCCCCTATCTACTATATGAGCAAAAACGCCTTTTCTTTTAACCAAATGGCGTCTCATAAAGATGTCTGCGAGACTATGGTAATCAATTTCTCAGGTTCTCACTTGGATTTGAGAAAGAATGATCCGGTTTCAAATAAACTACCCCTCCCCTACTTTCTTGGAACTGAAAATATTTGTGATTCGTTTTGGTTCAGTCCCTATCATCTTGGAAAAGTCTTAGGCGATGTAGCGATACGAGCGCAATTTCTTTAGAACCTTAAAGTGAATAGCGATCCGTTTCCTTCAGCGTCAAAGTTCTCCGAGTAAAGCTGCTAAATTGGAATTACTTAGGGCCATTGGATTTCGAACATATAAAAGTCAAGCCCCATATTTATCCAGCCGAAGTGCGTGGCCCATGATCATTGGCATGAGATCTTGGGCTGAGAATTGACCTAATCCGCCAACTTGTGCTTCGCGCTCGCCAAATGTCTGAGCTCTATCCGGCAGATGGGTAGCAGGCGCCCACATCAAGGTAGGAACAGGGTGCCAGGAATGGCTTCGTAAAGTTGCCGGTGTAGAGTGATCACCGGTAATAACAAGGACATCCGGCTCCAAGTCCAACAATAATGGCAAGGCCCGATCCACGGTCTCGATAACCTGGGCTTTTTCCAGGAACTTACCATCTTCACCTCTGCTGTCTGTTGGTTTGACATGAACAAAAAAGAAATCGTAATCATCCCAATTATCCGCAACAACCTTAAATTCATCCTCGGGTGAATAGTGCGACTCCGTCTCAAGCACTTCCATACCAACCAGGCGTGATACGCCCTTATACATTGGATAGACTGCGACACAGGCGGCTCTTAGCCGGTAGAGATCATCAAATTTTGGTAAGTTTGGGTCTTGGCCAAAGCCTCGCATGGTTACCATGTTGGCCGGATGCTCATTTCTTAAGGTTATTTGAGCAGCATCAATCCAGGTCTGGACCAGGGCGGCACTCCGTTCCGCAGCGGGATGTAGGGCGGTGACCGGCAATGGGGATTTTCCGGTTGCCTGGGGATCGGTATCGCCCAGCCGGCTGTCTAAACCCTCTGCCCGCACCACTAACATGAATCGATATTCTTTTACCAAACGAACGAATGTTTCCGCACCAGGTATCTTTATTTTATCCAGCTTGTTGACCAATGGCAGCGAAACATCGCTGTCGATCCTGCCTGCACGGCGGTCAACGATCTTTCCAGTAGAATCGATAGTGCAGAAATTTCCCCTTGCCGCAATATCCCCGGACTGCAGGTCAAAGCCAATACCAAGAGCTGAAAGAACGCCGCGGCCAACAGGTGTTTGAACCGGGTCATAGCCGAACAGGGATAAATGTGCCGGTCCGCTCCCAGGAGTCACACCGCGAGCGATCGGATGGCTGAGTCCAAGGCACCCTTCCTTGGCCATCCTATCCATTTCCGGCGTATTGGCGACCTCGAGTGCCGTTTCCTCATAGCCTTCAAAGGGCATATCGCCCAATCCATCCAGCACCAATAATATTATTTTCCCACCACTCTCCCGGGCCAATTGTCTGATCAATCTATGGTTTGCCATCTACTCCTCCATAAAAAGGTTAATCACGCCCCGTTTGCTAAACACGAAAAAGGCGATGGGTTTCTTTCCCCACCGCCGATTTAACTCCTCAGGTTGGATTCGAACCAACAACCTATCGGTTAACAGCCGATTGCTCTGCCGTTGAGCTACTGAGGACTGATTCAGCCCAAAATTATAGCAGACCACCTAGCCGTGTCAATATGCTTGCACACACCATTTTATCGGCTACGATCAGCCCATGGTGACAAATTTAGAACCGGTAATCGTAGTCCATGGAGGAGCAGGACGCTGGAACGAATCAGATCAGCACGTGGCAGAGGCAGTGGCGGTCTGTCGAATCGCGGCCGAGGCAGGCCGATTAGCCCTCGCTGGAGGAAGTACGGCGGTAGACGCTGTTGAGGCAGCAGTATGCTTGTTAGAGGACTCGCCCGTTCTCGATGCCGGTCACGGCAGTTATCTTAATGCAGCCGGTCAAATCGAGATGGATGCCCTCATCATGGACGGTGAGACAATGGACATGGGCGCCATTGCGGCCGTGCAATTTATCAAAAATCCAATTAGCTTGGCGCGACTGGTAATGGCCAAATCGCCACATAGTTTCCTGGTAGCGGCCGGGGCAGAGGCGTTTGCCGACGCCATTGGATTCCCGCGCTGTTCCCTATCGGACCTACTAAATGCAGATCAACTAGAACTACTACAGTCAGGTATTGATCTTAATCAATACGCTGCGCAGTTGTTGGCAAGTGATGAATCGCTGCCTGGCGATACAGTTGGCGCAGTTGCCTTGGATCTTTACGGCAACCTGGCGGCTGCGACTTCAACCGGGGGAACCAAGGCCAAACAGCCCGGCCGGGTAGGTGACAGCCCTCTGGTAGGATCCGGCGCCTACGCTGACAATTGGACGGCCGCGGTAAGTGCCACGGGCTATGGTGAAGCATTGATGAAAGTCTTGATCAGCAAGCGTGTCTGCGATTTTGTGGCCGATGGACTGTCAACCCAGAAAGCGTGTGAAGCTGCTCTTGATGTACTTCGTGAACGGGTAAACGGTCAGGGTGGTTTAATATCGGTGGACGCCCGGGGCCGGATTGGGGTCGCCTATAATACCCTGGCTATGCCCCATGCCTTTACCAGGGGCGATGAATCGATTACTGAAGGGTATTAATATACCACCTGGACCGGCTAAGCGATCTCCGATCCGTCTAGGAAGGTCCTTGCGTACAGGTCAAAAAAGCGGATCACTGTCTCAGTACCACGATAAAAGTTGGGGATATAGAATCGCTCGTTCGGTGAGTGAATCCGATCATCCGCCAGGCCAAAACCCATCAACACTGTGTCTAGATCGAGGTGTTCTTCAAAAAGTCCTACGACAGGGATTGAGCCGCCTTCTCGCGATAGCACCGGCTGTGTACCAAATACCTCTTCAAGCGCATTTTTTGCAGCGCTTATAGCCGTCGTTTTTAAGCTTACCACTGACGGTACGCCGGCGTTTGCCAACGTACAGGTGACATGCACCGTCGACGGTGCGATATTACCCACGTATTCTTGAAAAAGCTGAAATATCTCCTGTGGATCTTGATCAGGCACAAGTCGCATCGAGATTTTAGCATGCGCCTTAGAAGGTAATACCGTCTTAGTTCCTGACGCTGTATAACCCCCAATAATTCCATTGACGTCCAGCGTCGGCCGGGAGCCAAGCCTTTCGATCGCTGAATAACCCGGTTCACCCCATAAACGAGGCGCTCCCGTCTGTCGCAGCCAGGCCTGTTTGTCAAACGGTATTGCCTCATTGATAAGAAGTTCTTCCCGGTCGAGATTGCTCACTTTATCATAAAAGCCGGGGATGAGAATTCTGCCTTCTTCATCCTTCAATTTAGCAATAATATGGCCAAGAACGTTCAATGGATTGTCTATCAGGCCACCGAGAGTCCCTGAGTGCAAGTCGTGGTCTGGGCCAACGATATCTAGAAAGACATAGCAGATTCCTCGTAATCCAAATACAATGGATGGCTGATCTTTCCCATGCATAATGGTGTCGCAAATAAGCGCAGCATTGGCTGCTAGCTTGTGGACATGCGTCGGAATGTATTCGGCCAGACTCTCGCCGGTAGTCTCCTCCTCCCCTTCCAACAACATCTTGATATTAAGCGGAAGATGACCTGATCCCTTCAGGTACGATTCCAAGGCTCGGATAATAATATGCATCTGGCCTTTGTCATCTGAGGCGCCTCGAGCATAGAGATAATCGCCAACCACCTCAGGTTCGAATGGAGGTCGATCCCATTGGTTTAACGGATCGACTGGCTGAACATCATAATGGCCATATAGTAGGATAGTCGGAGCCTCATCACCGTAACCCAGCCACTCGCCATAGATTAGGGGATGTCCCCTGGTTGGAACAATCTCAACCTTATCCATTCCAATTGCATCCAATTTATTCGCCAACCAGCCGGCAGCATCTTCAATATCTGGCCTATTATGATCAAGGGTGCTAATGCTTTTGATGCGTAAAAGTTCCTTCAGTTCTTCCAGATGCCGGCTGCTATTATTGATTGCATATTCTATGGCTCCGTCGACATCAGCGGGCTGATGTTGAATATTGTTTTGTATTCGCGTCATTAACCTGTCCCTGGGTATAATAAAGAATAATATTAATCACACTCTACCAGAATCGACATTATATCCTACCGCCCTCTGAAAAGTTACCCATATAAGGAGCGCTTTAAAGAAGAATGATAAGCCAGGCAGCGCCGACCGCCGAAACAGAATTATCCGCAATGGTGGAGAGCATCCTATTTGTTGCCAGCGGTCCGGTTACGACCGGCCGCCTGGCAAAAGTCCTAGAAACAACCCCGGCAGTTATCGAGAACATCCTAAGAACCCTAGATGTCGTTTATCAAACGCGTGGAATTCGACTGCAGCGGAGTGGTAGCTATGTCCAATTAACGACAGCCCCAGAATGTAGCCAGCCAATTGAAAGATTCTTAGGACTTGAAGTGACCACACGCTTGAGTCCGGCTGCCTTGGAAGTATTGGCCATCACTGCCTACATGCAACCGGTAACGAGACCACAAGTGGACTCCATTAGAGGGGTTAACTCTGATAGCTCCTTGCGCACCCTTATGGGAGTTGGCCTGATTGAGGAAGTCGGCCGTATCGATAAACCAGGCAGACCAATTCTTTATGGAACAACACCAGATTTCCTCCGACACTTTGGGTTGAATTCGTTAGACGAGTTACCAACCCAGAACGACGAGGAAGAATAAGATGCTTAGTAACAAAAGTCGTAACGTTATCGGGGCAAGTTAATTCGTGAACCTTATGCCTCAAGAAAGATTACAAAAGCTCATGGCCCAGGCAGGAATGGGTTCGCGAAGGCATTGCGAAAGCGTCATTTCAGCCGGTCGGGTTCAGGTGAATGGCATCACTGCCCATTTAGGCCAACGCGCTAATCTCGAGCACGATTTTGTTACTGTCGATGGCAAGGAATTGCAGGCAGTCAACCTGACTTACATTAAGCTATATAAACCGAAGGGCGTTCTCTCCTCCACAGCCGATGAATTGGGGGCAAATAGGACGACCATCATTGATCTGGTCGATTTCAAGGGACACCTATATCCGGTTGGTCGACTGGATAAACAAAGTGAAGGGCTCATTTTGCTTACCAATGATGGCCCTCTAACCAACCGGCTTACACATCCACGATTTGGCCATTCCAAGGTTTATGAGGTTATCATCGAAGGTCGCGTCTCAGAGGATGCTCTCATCAAATGGCGCAGAGGGATATTACTTGATGGCACATTGACTGCCCCGGCGGAAATCAAGATCCTTGAGGTTAATCAAGATGAGACCCGTCTAGAAATAGCGCTACGAGAAGGTCGCAAGAGGCAAATTCGCCGCGTAGCCGCTTTGCTTGGGTATGAAGTCACCGGGCTAATTAGGCGAAAGATTGGCCCAATCAGTCTTGGCAACCTGGAACCTGGACAGTGGATCAGACTTTCAGAAGATGAAGTAAGAGCGCTGCATGAGTCGGCTTTTGGCACCTCCAAAAAGCAGATTTTGAGGTAAATTCATTGAATTCAAAGCTACTGAGAAAAGCAATTGCGATTGATGGACCAGCCGCTTCGGGTAAAACTACTATCGGCTTCAGATTAGCAAATCGAATAGAGTACATGTTTCTTGATACAGGGTGTATGTATCGCGCGGTAACTCATGCCGTATTGGACCAGGGGATGAATATCGACGACGAGGCAGCGGTGGTCGAATTAACCGAACAACTTGAGTTAGACATTCAGCCAGCCAGTATGTTGGGTAAAGACGACGGCAGGCTTTATACCGTCTTGGTCAATGGCAACGATGTGACCTGGGAACTGAGGTCCCACGACGTGGACGTCAACGTTTCTCAGATTTCAGCCTACTCTGGCGTTCGAACTAATCTCGTAAAGCGACAAAGAGCGATCGGTGTGCGAGGTCAGGTCGTGATGGTTGGCCGAGATATTGGAACTGTTGTATTACCTGATGCCCCCTTGAAGCTATATATCGTGGCTTCGGCCGAAGAACGAGCCCGTAGACGATGGCTAGAACGCGAAGATCGGCAAGACAAAACCACATTTGAACAAAACCTGGCAGACATCAAAAGACGCGATCAATTTGATGGCCATCGCGAACATTCACCCATGCGCCCTGCAGACGACGCCATCATTATTGATACAACTGATAAACAACTCGATGCGATAATTGAAGAGATATTGCGGCTGAACTATTTTGAAAAACAGTAATCGTAATAATTCCGACACCATGCTGTTTGCTGTTTACCAGACCAGATATAAGTCGCTGTCTCAAGACGATATGTCTGCAATTGAGCAGGCTAAAAACTGACATTCCATAAGTTATGACCTTTTTCACCGAAATTGATTGGACGGACCACGCTGGTGGTCGAATAGTAGACATCTTGCCAGGTAGCCTGGCCTCTGAACTCGATCTGCAAGTTGGTGACCGGCTTCTAGCCATCAACGACCAACCGGTATCGGATATAATTGATGTGCGCTTTTTTGCTGCTGAAGAATATCTCGAGCTTCTTATTCGTCGGGCAGACGAATATATTATCTTCGAGGCCGATCGGGAATATGAACAGGTCCTTGGCATAGAGTTCGAGCACCCAACCTTCGACATCGATATTCGTCGTTGCAATAACCTGTGCGAATTCTGTTTCGTGCTGCAAATGGCCCCTCGATTTCGACGCACACTTTATATAAAAGATGATGACTATCGCTATTCATTTCTCTTCGGGCATTATGTAACCTTAACCAATCTCGACGAACACGATTGGCGGAAAATCGAGACGATGGGCCTCTCCCCGTTATATGTATCCGTTCATTGCACTGATCTTGAAACCCGCCGCCAGTTTCTTCGAAATAACGAGGCCCCAGATATTTTGCCCCAGCTCGGCCGCCTGGCCGCGGCGGGAATCGAAGTTCACACACAATTGGTTATTGTACCCGGGTTTAATGATGGCCAGATGTTAGATCGATCGATTGAGGATTTAGCTGCATTGTGGCCGGCTGTGCAATCAATCAGCATCGTTCCCGTGGGCCTCACCAGACACCACAAGTATCGTTTGAGAACGCATACCAAAGAAGAAGCAAGAGCCATCCTCGACCAGGTCGAACGGCACCAACGTTATTATAGAGGGCGTTACAAGGTGGGGTTTTTGTATCCAACGGACGAATGGTACCTGGTGGCTGATAAAGAGATCCCAACCCGTGAACAATACGATAATCAGGAGCTTCACGAAAACGGGCTTGGTATGGTTAGAGCTTTTCTAGATGAATGGCAGACGGTGAAAAAGGAGATTTGGAGCTGGAAAGAACAACAATTGGATCCTGGTGGAAAAATAGTCCCGGTTCAATATCGGTCGCCTATCCTGGTCACAGGGGCGCTTTTCGCCAGTACGCTCACCCAGGTTGCTCAGGAGTTTGCAGGAATTACCGGCCTTAAACTAGATGTAGTAGCTGTGGAAAATATCCGCTTAGGTGGGACTATTACAGTCGCGGGCTTACTCATGGCCCAAGATGTTATTCAAAGACTGTCCAGATCCCCTTCCGGCGATTTGATCGTACTTCCCCGCATCATGTTCGACCACCCGGAAAATATATCCCTGGACGATATTTCACCCCAGCAGATAGCCGATCAGTTGAATTGCCCAATTGTCCTTGCCGATCAGATGGGTGATGTATGGGACGCCGTCATTGATCAGTCATCAACGATTTACCACCCATTGGAATAGGGGAGTGGCTCCTTGCTCAACAAACAAGTCATTTACTTTTCCACTGGTAATTAACTGGCTAATAGCTGATTCATCCCCAGGGAACCCTAGTTCACCAACCCAAGATCGACCTCAGCCTGCGACTCATGGACGTTACCAACCGGTAGGGCTAAGGACTGATAATTGTACCCTGAATATTGGGATCTTGTAGAATTGCTCGTCGAACCAGGCCCATTTCGAGACCTGAGAAAATCAGGACGGACACATCGGTATTTTCACCCACAAGCTTTAACATATCCGCCACCTTGCTCTGCATGCCACCCGTAACATCGGTTCCACGCGATCCAGTCAGGTTTACTTGAATCTGCTCAATATTATTCTTGTTTAGATGTGTTACTAGCTCACCTCCGGAACCATTTACACCTTGGGTCTCGCCGGCCAATAACAGCCATCGTGGGCGCAGTATGGGTGTTAGGTAGGACATAATCTCTTCTGTTGAGATGATGGTACCTCCCCGGAGCCCATCATAGGCGACGTCACCGTAGATAAGGGGGACAAGGCCTGCTTTCAGGGCAAGCTCGATGGGTTTTGAGGCGAGGGATAAAATCCTGCCGTTCCGGCAAAAGGCCGAAGCTGAGGGCTGAAGAGTCAACGTTGGAATTCCCGCATCAAGGAAAACTTTCCGGACCAAGGCGTTCAATCTTGCGGCCGAGTCACTAACCCGCGCAAATCCGGTCCACTCTTCCTGGCTTCCTACACCCTGGCGCGTGCCAAATTTGGCCGCAGCTACATGTCCGAATGATCCGCTACCGTGCCCGACAACGAGTTGCAGGTTAGGTCTGCTTTCGCGGGCTTCACGAATCTCGTATGCTACCCTCTCCAATACATCTGATCTCACCGACTCCACTGCCATCTTGTCTGTAATCAGAGAACCGCCAAGTTTGAGAAATATTACTTCTTTTTCAGTCATGATATTCTCAGTCATATTTGAAAAACTGTGTCAGCCTAATCCTGCACCAATTATATGGAGGTCTTCAGAAGAACATCGACCGCCTCGGCCGGAGTCCAGACCTGAAAAAGGAAGGCTATATGTCTTTCGGCAACATATTTTGGGTTAATAAAAGCACCCAGCGTGTCTTCCCACATCTGGCCCAATAGAATCAGCGGCCGCGGCTGAATCTCTTTTACCTGCATCAGACTCCAGGCCAGCGCCAGTTCCAACAAGGTGCCAATCCCTCCAGGCAACACAATTATACCCTGGTTATATTTTACGAGGTGCTCAACTCTTTCCAGCAGCGTCTCATATCGGGTCTCTTTCTGAACCCAACGATTAAGCTCTACTGGCCTTGATTTTTCCACTTGCCGGCTTGTTACACCAATTACCACGCCACCTGCCTCGGCCGTGCCCTGGCTGACTGCAGCCATAATGCCGCCATATCCTCCTGTGGCAACGGCATAACCAGCCTCAGCCAGTCGCCGACCGACCTCTCGTCCCATTTCATAGTCGACGCTACCTGGTTGTGGCGCATGACTGCCAAATACTGAGATGATTCCTGAGTGTTGATTTGGATTCACAGTAGAACCTTTTATGGTTTCCCTTCTTTATCCGGCCAGTCCCGGCACTTGCGCGGCCGTTTTCGCGAAGCGTACGCCATTCTGAATCGCCTGAATCACCGTTGAAACAGCCACATTACCCACCAAATCAAATGGCGCTGCTACCTTGCCAGTCGATAGGGCAAACGCCACATCGCCATCGTGGGAGGTATGAATTGGTCGTATGGCAATAGCCAGGCCGTCATGGACTCTTTGGGCTATACGATTGACACCAACCTTGTCCAAAAGGGCATTGGTCATCACCACAACGAGGGTTGTATTGGTAATCAAATTTGTAGCAGGCATTTCGGCAAAATAGCGCCAGGGCTTGCTATTGACCAGCCAATTACCCCCTAGATCCCTTGCACCGGCAAGAACAGTCCCATCATCATCAACAACATCTCCAAAGCAGTTTACCACGGCCGCAGCGCCCACAGTAAGATCACCGATTTTGTTAAGGGCCAGACCAAAACCACCTTTCATTACCGCAGATGGTCCTCCCCACATACCTACTGTTACTCCAGTTCCAGCGCCAACATTTCCTTGTTCAATGGGTACCTTGCCAGCCAATTCACACGCTTGATAAGCCATGGTTGCATCCGGAAAAAAAGAACCTCCGCCCAACATGAGGTCGTAAACGATGGCGGCTGGCACGATGGGGATATTTTTTATTGGTGTTGGATATCCGATACCTCGATCCGCAAGGTACTTTACGACACCGTCGGCCGCCGATAAACCGAAAGCACTACCCCCGAAAGGAGAATCGCGTTGATAGTAGTAACCGATTTCATCGGCGATAGCAAGGCGGTTTCCCTGGTGCCCGGAGCAGGACCACGAACATCTACACCGCCAACCGTGCCTTCTGGGCAAAGAAATACGGTAAGACCGGTTAATGATTGCGGGTGAGAAATATGGCCGACCTTAATTCCAGCGATGGTATAAGCCATAGAATTGCTCCAATCAACAGAGCGATTATTGCCAGCCTGCTCCCTCTATCTGAATCGGATGGCGTTCGCCTAGTTGAACCATATTGCCAAAAATAAAAACCACCCGTTTGGGTGGATAAATTCCAATACGCCCGGAGAGATTCGAACTCCCAACCACCTGGTTCGAAGCCAGGTACTCTGTCCATTGAGCTACGGGCGCGCACTGGTGATATTGGATATAAGTATCCATCAAGCAGTGAGGGCGAGTGGTGGGATTTGAACCCACGATCTTCTGGGCCACAACCAGACGTGTTAACCCCTACACCACACCCGCCAAGATCCCTGAAATGCTATCATATGTACCCATAAGCGGCAAGTCTCAGCTCTGTGGTACGGTCGAATCCTCCGCAGACCTATCTCCCTTGTTAACCCTTGGGGTTGCGTTAAAATAGAGGCCATGCAAGACGGAATAAAAGTAACTCTGAATGAGCGCTACGAACTCATCGAACCGGCCGGTAGCGGCGGAATGTCGACCGTCTATCGGGCAGAGATCTCATGCTCGGCCGGACTGTGGCTATCAAAATGCTGCACGAAGGTCTGACCAGTGATGCGGAGTTTTTACGTCGTTTCCAAAAAGAAGCTCATGCAGCGGCGAACTTATCACATCCTAATATCGTGACTGTTCATGATATCGGCCAGGATGGTCGACGTTATTACATTGTTATGGAGTACGTCGAGGGCTGGACATTAAAGGAGTTGATCCGGAACCAGTCGCAAGAAAACAACCGACCGTTACATCTCGATCGAGCTCTGGATATCACGATCCAGATATGTGCCGGGGTGGGATATGCACATCGGGCCAACTTGGTGCATTGTGATGTAAAGTCACAAAATGTGTCTGGTAACCAGAGATGGCCGAGTAAAGGTAACTGACTTTGGTATCGCCCGGGCCATCAGTGAAGTCAGTCTGCAGGAAGCTGACTTTATGTGGGGAACGCCCCAATATTTTTCACCCGAACAAGCGGCGGGTGAACCGGCTACACCAGCATCGGATGTCTATAGTATCGGTGTGATCCTGTTTGAGATGTTGACTTCAGTATTACCATTTGAGGCAGATTCACATACAGCTCTGGCCTTAAAACATATGTATGATCAGCCACCGCTGGTGACTAAATTCAATCCTTCGATACCGGACCAGATTGATAGGATTGTGAGCAAGGTCTTAGTCAAAATCACCCTCGGGTCGGTATCGAACAGCCGACCAACTTGGGGCGGGTATTAATCAGCTATCGCAATAACAGCATTGAAGATACGGGAGCCATCGTAGTTGGGAGTGACCAGGATCGGGTTCCGATTTCAGAGCAACAGACAACAATATATCATCACGATAAGTTCGTCCAGCGGCCACAGTTACGATGGCTGCAATATCAACCCAGAATAGTGAACCGGCCAACTGTTGATTCCGGAATTTGAGAGACCAGATGTATACCTGCCTGTGCCCGACGAGTTCCAAGAGACTGATTGGATCGCTATGGGATCTAGGTCTCCTAGCCTTTATATCTTGGCTTGGTTTGATTCCCCTTTGGTATCTGGTATTCCTGGAGTTCACTGGCTAATCACTCGAATAGTATAGATCCCAGGACAGCCCGAGAGTTCTCTGAGAGCACTTAGCCACTAATTTTCCTTTCTGCTATACTGTCGAGATGGTTATAATTGGCGATGCCGGTAGAGAAACGGATACAAATATCGAAACCTGGGATACTTTATCGGATCGACTTCGGAGGCGTTGGCGTGAATTCAATGAGAATTACCAGATGGTTCGTCTACCTGCTAATAGGCGTGGCCATCGCTGCAATTCTCTGGGGCTATACCTACCCCATCCCAGCAATACGCGATCCTGAAACGAAGTAGACGACATA
>CAVOYS010000014.1:0-100766 GCA_963700725.1 uncultured Chloroflexia bacterium | reverse complement strand
AGGGCTGTGGATGCGGCTGTTTTGGCCGGTGTCTTGGATCTGAACCCGGCTTCCACGGATACCGGTCCGGCCGATATCCGCGCCTCGCAATTTCTGGCAGCTAACGGTTGGCCAACCCCAACCCTGACAACCTTTGATACCATCCGTTCGGTAACGGTTGACGGCATACCCCAATATACCATCACCGCCACCTGGCCTGTCGAGACTTATTTCATCCGTCTGATCGGCATAGCCGGTTTTCCTGTGACCCATGCTGCCTCGGCCGCGTACTACACGAATTCAGAGATCTATACGCCTACTGGTTTTGACGACGGCACATTAAAAATAGCCAACCTCTTCCTAATCGGCAAAGAAGGCTGCGCCAAGCTGGGAGATCCGGTAATGCCCGTAAATTTCGATTCTAGCCTGCCCAACGAGGATTATCCGGCATACAATGGTGTTTATCGTTACCGGATCAGTATCCCGGAACTCTACCCGCTAACCACCGGGCAGGACACGGTTCGAGTAGAGATATTTGACCCCGATTCACGCAATATTCTCTCTCGGGCCAATAACACGGGCATTGAAGTGACCCATAGCGACGCCTTCGGTGGTTTTATGGAGGATATGTCCTGTGTTACCGCCGGCTGGGGGGACCGCTGCATCGTCTACACTGGTGAAGATGTTGACGCATCCTTTCAAAACCCTTTTTGGCTTTGGCGCGTTGACACCCATTACGACAGCAGTTGTAACCTGGTCGATGATGGTAATGGAGACACCGTCACTTCTTATGAGCTCTATTATATAAATGATGAGGGAAGACACCAATCCCATGCCAAATACATCGTCAATAACGATCGCGACGCCGAGTTCACCGATCTGAATTGGGTATCCCCTGGTACCCATGGACCGAATGTACCAGTTGAAGTCGATCCTGATGTCTATGCGGGAACGAGCTTTGAAATCGATCTCAATAGCGTACCCCAAAATCCAGATGGATCTTACGCGCTCTTTCTCGATGTACGTTCCCCTTTCGGTTCCAGTATGAATGGCTATGATATATGGGCCGGTCCACCGGCCGCCTATTATGCCAGTTTGGGCCTTGCGCCATTGGACAGTTATGTAAACAATCGCAATCTTCAGCTTGTCGAGAATCCTGTCGCCTATGGCACGGCCGGAATTGACGTATATTCTTTAGGCCGATTGCCCTTACAATACTTCGCCAATAGCAGCCTAGGAGATGACAAAGACGACGTAACCCTTTCGTTGTTATTATTAGATATCGACCTGGCCGAGCAAACAGTTTTTGGTACGGCCTTTGATTACAACCCGGTCAACTCCGATAAAACCATTAATTTTTTCGTGGATACCATCGCCAGGGAAGGTTATGACGCCTACGTAGATTTGGTAAACCCAGCTGACGTTGACCACCAGTGTTTACCGGATGAGAAGTTGCATCTTCTGAAGACTTCGTGTGCTGGTGGTCTGGACGGGAATGGAACATGCTATGCCGAGTGGCTTCAGCCTCAGTTCCAATTATGTGTGCCGACAACGAATTATTTTGGTGGGGGGATTCTATCCGCCACGTTAGAACCGGACGGTGATACCCATACCTGGCAATTCGCCGTTACGTCTGGGGATCCATATTTGACCCGTTAGTAACAAGCTGATTTGAATAGGAAACCGGATATCTCTAGGATATCCGGTTTCTTTTTATTGACCCAGAGCCGTTTTAATTTCCGATCTGACCAACGGATCCTGTTCCACGGCGTATGCTTGTTGTAAGGCTGATATTGAAATGTTCCCCTTGATCCGGCCGAGAGCCCAGGTGGCATGACCGCGCACCAGGGCTTCCGGATCAGTTGAGAAGTCGGACCAGGGCAGGAACGACCTCCTGACTTCCCCAATTACCGGCCGCAATACAACCATTTCTTACCAGCCTCCCCCGCCCTATTCTTTCGATAGGTGTCCCTCTATATCTCTCAAAGAAGGAATCCTCCTGCAAAGTTAAGATTTCAGCCAATTTTGGCGCGGCCGTGTCCCAATAGTGCGGTATGAAATCCCTTACACCGGTTCCGGTCGAGAAGCGGTTGAAGGGACAAACCTCCTGGCAGATGTCACAGCCATACACCCAGTTACCCATGAGCGGCCGCAATTCTCGAGGTATCCAGCCCTTCAACTCAATTGTCAAATAGGAAATACAGCGCCGCGCATCCAGGACATACGGTTGTGGAAAGGCGGCCGTCGGACAGGCGCTGAGACAGCGAGTGCAACTACCACAGCCAGGTTGTCGCTGACTGAGGATATCTGGTATTAGCTCAGCCGTGGTCAACAGTTCTCCCAAGAAGAACCAGGAGCCACGCTTAGGGTTGATTAGCATACTGAATTCTTGCCCGTGAAACCAAGCCCGGCCGACTCGGCGTGATCACGCTCCAGGATGGCTCCTGTGTCAATATACACCTTTGATTCCACCTTTTTCCCACTATTTTCTGTTAGCCAGGCTGCTAGATCCTGCAGCCGTGGGGCCATATATTGGTGATAATCAACCCCCCAGGCATAATTTGAAATTCGCCCACGGCTGGGATCACGGGCTATGTCTTCAGGTATTGGGCCAGGCCCATAGTCAAGACCTACTGAAACAATAGATCTTATTCCCGGCAGGATCATCTCCAAATTTTCACGTCTCGCGATTCTGTCTGGACGGGCCATCCAGCCCATTTCTCCATGATAGAAGTCCGCGATCCATTCATGGTAAGCGGCAAGTCGCCGGCCCGGCCGGGCTTCCACCACCCCGACCAGGCTAAAACCCAGTGACCTGGCTTTCTCTTTTAGCGCGATACTAAGTTCTGAGGGACTGTTATCGAGTATCATTAATCATATTCACCTGTTCAACTTTACCGTCTTATGGACCTTAGTACCACCTGTGGTATAATGCCGCGATTGTAGGGGTCCTTGTATTTGGAGTTATAAACGAATAGCGTCGTTCATTGTGCCCTTATGAGAAGCTTTATTTTTGTCAAATCTTGCCAGGAGAACAAGAGATGCTTGAAATCAACATTGAAGAACATAAGCGAGCGGATTTGATCACAGTCAGCGGCCGGATTGACGGTAGCAACGCCTCCGAGTTAGACGAAGCCTTCAAAGGGCTTGCCGACGAGGGGCATTATAAAATGGTAGCTGAGCTCTCAGGTGTGTCGTATATGAGTAGCGCCGGCCTTCGTGCCCTGGTCGCTGCCCTGCGAGAATCCAAAAAACACCGCGGGGATCTCCGCATAGCGAACCCATCGGAACGGATGCGCGAAGTGTTGAATCTCGCCGGTCTTGATACGATCTTCACCATATACGACGATGCTACGGCTGCCATCGGCAGTTACTAGTAACCACGGCCGGCTTCTCGCCTCACAGGATGACCCACGCGTTTTCGGTTCCCGGACGTTTCGACCAAGTCGCCACCGTCTGCCAGTTTGTTGTAGCAGGGGCGGAACAGTCTGGATTTGGGATTGACGAGATTTTCCAGATCGAATTAGCCTGCGACGAAGCATGCACCAACATCATAGAACATGCCTACGGTGGAGAAGAAAAAGGTGAAATTCAGGTAACCTGGGATTTTTCATCGGGAGCATTCACGATCACGATTGTTGACGAGGGCCGACCTTTCGATCCAGATGAAGTACCAAAGCCAAACATACCTGCCGATCCAGATAATATCGACAATCTGCAAATAGGTGGATTGGGCATCCATTTTATGCGTAAACTTATGGACGAAGTCCATTTCCAAATGGATGATAAAAAAGGCAATCGTTTGGTAATGGTTAAATATATCTCCGGATCCGGACAACAATGAGCATCCAGGCTGAACCGCTAAATAATAAAATCTGGCTGGTCACCATCAGTGGGCGCCTTGATCAAAGTCAAACCGACGACTTGCAAACCCTCCTGCATAATCTCATCGCCGGTGGTCATCATGAGTTGATTGTTGACTTAGCCGAAGTCTCCTACGTTAACAGTGGTGGCCTTCGCTGTCTTGTGACAGGTTGGCGCGAGGCCAACAATCTCGGTGGACAATTTGTTCTTTGCACTCTTAATTCTCGCATTTCTGAAGTTTTCTCGACGGTTGGATTCGACCAGGTATTCCACATCTTTGGTACGCGAGAAGAAGCAGAACAGCATATTTCGATAACTTAGCCAGAAATACCAGCCATCATCCTTCGATGTACTCACTCTTTTTGCAAGAGACCGGCGGTTCTTCAGGACCGTCTGTTTATTTCCCTATCCTATTCATCACCTTAGTCCTCAGCACCTACATCTTATGGCGGCGCTACCGCTCGCGTCGCCTTTTGTTAGACCGCATTTCCGAGCTCGAAGATCTGAGTGTTGCCGGCCGCGCGATTGCCGCTGCCCAACTCGATATCGTCGCCCTTTGCCAGCTTATTGCCCATCAGGCTGGGAGTATTGTGGATACGAGTTCGCTGCAAATTGGTATCCTTGACGATGGATTCTATGAAATCTTATATTGGACCGTCGATGGTGAGACAAAACAGACGCCCCAGGCGTTTGATCTGAGCGATAATCCTGGTCTTGTGGGTTGGGTGCTTGATTCAAAACGCTCGTTATTGATCAATGATTATGAAAAAGAGATGGCTTCTCTGCCAGCACAACCAAGCTATGTCCTGGAACATCCGCCCCGATCGGCGATTTTCATCCCCTTGGTCAGCGGCAAAGAGGCAATCGGATTGATTACGGCCCATAGTCCACAGCCGGCAGCTTTTAGCCAGCGTGATCTTGGACGATTGACGATCCTGGCCAATCAAGCCGCAGCAGCTATCGCCAATGCCCAAATCTACCAGCAGGAGCGAACCAAGGCAGCTCAACTTGAATTGGTAGGCCAGATCGCCCAGCAAGTCAACGCAATAAGCGATCTGGATGATTTGTTGACTCAGGTTGTCAAACTATCCCGGGATACATTTGATTTTGAATCAGTAATCATTTACGGTATCGATCCCGGCACAGGACAGGCCGTCATCCAGGCCGGTTCGCTAGCTAGCCCAGAAATGGCCACCTTAAAGCAAGCCCCGGTTCAGGGTATTGTTGGTGCAGCTATTGCCACTCGGACAACAACCGTCTCGAATAATACGGTCGAGGATCCTCGCTTTTCTATAACAGCATGGAGTGCCAATACCTGTTCTGAAATTGCTATCCCTTTGATAGTAGAGCAAGAGCTTCTTGGGGTACTGGATGTTCAGAGCCGGTTTATTGGATCTTTTTCTGTCCAGGAACAATCAGTGCTTGAAGCGCTGGCCGCCCAGGTCGCGATTGCCATCCATAAGGCCCACCAATTTAATCGGCAGCGAAGGCAGAGTTGGGCGGCAACTGCGCAGCTACAAGTGGCAGAGATGATTAGTCGCAGCGCCGACCTTGAATCCCTCACCGCTTCTATCGTCCGTCTGATTGGCCTGCTCTTTGGCGTCGATAGCTGCGTCCTCTTGCTTTGGGATGAAGAATTTGAAGAATATCAAAATGCTGCCGAATATGGGCTGAATGCAGAAACCAAGACCACATTTGAATCGACGTTACTTTCCCTGGGTGATTGGCCTGCCCTTGATGCTGTTTATATTGGCCAGGAGGTATTGCCGACAAATCAGTCTCCGCCCTGGCTACCAGAGTCAATTGAACAAGAAAGCCTTTTACTCCCGCTCATAGCAAAAGGTCGGACTCTTGGGGTAATAGTCGTAACGGGCAGAAATGATCTCGATGGTGTGGTGAGCGAGAATCGCGATGAGCTACTGAGAAATAGTGCCGCGCAGACTGCCCAGGCTATTGACAGCATTAGGTTACAGCTTGCCCAACAAGAAGAAGCCTGGGTAAATACGGCCCTACTCCAAGTCGCTGAGGCCGTCAATCAACTGACCGACTTGAATGAAATTTTATACACGATTGTCCGAATGTTGCCGCTACTGGTTGGTGTACGCTCGTGCATTATTCTAATTTGGGATGAAACCAGCAAAACTTTTCAGGCAGGTCCGAGTCATGGTCTGACCGAGATGGGCCACGGCTTGTTGGAGAGTTTCGATGTGAACCTCTCCGAATTTCCGTTACTGAGCAAACAGGATTTGGAACGCATCGGTCCCGATGCAAATTATTACACTTTTCAGCTTCCCGAATGGATGGGGACAATCATGGATTCGCCGACGGCGAACCTGTTTCCCCTATATGCCCGCGCCCGTCTGGTGGGTGCGATGCTGGTCGGACCGACCCGTAACAGCCGGCCGCTGGTCGGCCGGCGTATGAATATCGTCTCGGGTATTGCCCAGCAGGCTGCTATTGCCGTCGTCAACCACCAACTTTACAAAGAGTCTGCGCAACGTAACCGTATGGAACAAGAACTGGATGTAGCCCGATCAATCCAGGCCAGTTTGATTCCGGGCGGCCAGCCTGAGATTCCCGAATGCACTGTTTATAGTTTTTGGGAAGCTGCCCGCCAGGTCAGTGGAGATTTTTACGATTTCCTTCCTCTTGAGGACAACAAATGGGGTATAGCCATTGCCGACGTTGCTGATAAAGGAATACCAGCAGCGCTGTTCATGGCCTTGAGTAGGACGATCTTACGTACCGTGGCTTTTAACAGAATCAGTCCTGCAAAAGTACTCGAGCGCACCAATGAAATTATCTACAATGACACATCCTCCGACCTTTTTGTGACCGTTTTTTACTGTGTATGGGATCCGCAAGCGGCCAGGTTAACCTATGCCAGTGGTGGGCACAATCCCCCTCTCCTTATTCGCGAGAATGGGACGACCACGCTTCTCAAAGCCTCTGGTATTGCTCTTGGTGTGCTGGAAAAAATTACGATTGAGCAAAAAAGTGTTCAGCTTGAACCAGGTGATCTTGTCATTTTCTACACCGATGGGGTTACCGAAGCTATGAACGAAGACTATGATGAATACGGCTTGGAACGGCTGCGGCGATTGTCAATTAACATGCGCACAAACACGGCCGAAGAGATTGCCCGCGCCATCAGGGAGTCGATTGATGATCACGCCGGGGGCGCCCCTCAATTCGATGATATTACACTGGTCGTCTTCAAACGATAATATCGGCTATGAAAGTGGGGCTTTTATCGATTACGTTTTTTGTCTTAATATCGGTACTGGCCGGCTGTAACAACCCGGTTGATTTAACGCTGGCAGACGACACGCAAACAAATACACCCAGGCCGGATCAGGCCACAGCTATTGTCACGCCGCAATCGACAATGCCAACCAGCCCATCTTCAGATGTTTTCTCTAATCCTCAACCGGCAGAGAAAGAAATACTAGCAGATAAGGAGTTGATTCCCAATGAAGTGGACCTGGACCGCTGCGGTCTGCTCCTGCCACTTATATCCCCGCCATCTGAACCACAGAAGCTTGCCAAGAATTTCAATATTCCGCCTGATATGCTTCCGGATGCAGCGCTTCCGGCTCTTGAAAGGCTGATTTCAGCTCCGGGAACCGTCTCCCTGGTTGCTTATCAGGTCGGTCGAGAATCTGAAGGTATCTATCATAATGCCGATCAGGCAATGCCTCTGGCCTCGGTTGTCAAGATAATTACTCTCATAGCCTATGCGGAAGCCGCAGCAGAGGGAATTTTGGATCCGGCTGAGTGGATCTCACTGGAAGAACTCAACAGTACATACTTGCCAGGTACCGATCTTGGCTCCCACAACCTGGCTCTAGCTGAATTAGGTGATCGTGGACTCATTGGCCGTGATCCGTTGTCAGTACCTCTTGAAGAAGTGCCCTGGATGATGATCCGTCATAGCTCAAACGCCGCCAGCGACTACATACACCTGGCGCTTGGGCAGGAGAAGATCGAAGCAACGGCCATTCAACTGGGTCTTGTTCACCAAACAGCCCCATGTCCGTGGATCGGTCAATTCCTGGTTATGAACAACAATGAACGGGCAACAGCCGATGATCGTGCAGTCGTGCAAGAAATGATTGCCGACCCTGAAGAATATGGGCGAGAGGTGATGAGGTTAACTCGACTTTTTACAAGTGACCCAGATTTTCGCCAGGGTGAATTAAGCCAGCGCTGGCGCAGCGACATCAGCACCCAAAGGCTTTTTGGTGACAATCTTAACGCCCAGGGCACTGCCCGTGAATACGCAGATCTAATAGCGCAGATATTGCGTAATGGACTCAGCTCCGCATATGTGAACATACTGACACGGCGGGCACTTGAATGGCCAACAGCACTTGCGGCAAATCAAGAATACTTTGATGTTGTTGGTTACAAGAATGGCTCATTGCCGGGTATTCTGACAACTGTGTACTATGGTCAACGACGCGAGGATGGCGCCCAGGTAGTTCTTGCCCTCTTCTTCCGCGACTTGCCGATGAATACATACCGGAATTGGAGACAATCTCTGGCAAACGATGAGTTTGCTCGTTGGCTTTTAATAGAACCGTCTGCTATCCAATTATTGGACCAGCTTCTGCAGGATGCGTCAGGGTAAGGCACTCTGGTAGTGAGTTGTCTGGCCCTTGATTGAATAGTACAATCACCCTTTAATAAATTTCTAAGAAATCCTTTTTGTTTGAGGCCTAATAATGGAACCGAGGTTTAAATTAGTTGCCGCCAAAGGCACCGATCCAGGGCAACTCCGTCAGGTAAACCAGGACAATGTGATGACCTATGTTCGTTCGCCCGAAATGGGGATCGCCATGGGGCTTTTCATAGTCGCCGATGGCATGGGAGGACATAAGGCCGGCGAGATTGCCAGTCAACTTGCCGTGGATACGATCGTTGGCAATCTATCCTGGATGCTTGAACAGGATGACATTGGTTCAACTATTTTGTCTCCTTCTAAAAATTCCTCAAACGATGATAATGGCGATGATTTAGGACATTATGAACGCAGGCTCAGGTTAGCGGTAGAAGAAGCCAACCGGGTTATTTATGAATACGCCCAGGAACATCCAACCGACGCGGGCAACCTGGGTTGCACCGTAACTTGTGCACTCCTTTATGGTAACAAGGCCTTTATTGCTAATGTCGGCGATAGCCGGACTTATCGGTGGCATGAAGGCGAGTTAGTCCAAATTACAGATGATCATTCATATGTTTGGCAGCTGGTAAGTGAAGGCTATATCCAGATGGAGGAAATATTCGATCACCCTCAACGAAATGTCATCACCCGGGCCTTGGGTAATCAACCTGAGGTTGAAGTCGACACCTGGTTATACACGCTGGGGGTTGGTGATAGATTACTTTTGTGTAGCGACGGTATGTGGGAAATGATTCATGATCAAGCTGAGATTGCCAACATGATGGAGTCTGAGCAATTAGAATCGGCGGTGAATCAGCTTATTGAAGCGGCCAATGGCTATGGGGGGCATGACAACATTGGCGTGGTAGTCGTCGAATTGCAATCACAAGAGTAGGTGGTTTGCGCTACTAACAACACCATCTTCTCTCAGAATAAAAACTTCTGGGATTAACTACCTTGAGATTTCAAGTTGCTTTAGCGCTTTCAGTCTGTACTTACCAAGCCTAGCTCGGATGACAATGACTCATGGTTGCAGACCGCTACTTGGCCGGCTGCAAGATAGGGCAACGCTTTTCAAAGGAGAATTAGGATGTCAAGGGGAAGAGTACGCGTCGTCGTAACCGGTATCGGTGCTATTACACCTCTTGGTTTATCGGTTGAGGAAACCTGGCAGAATTTAGTTGCCGGTCGTTCAGGCGTGAAGCTTGGGGAATCCTACGACGCCACAGATTATCCGGTCAAGATCGCGGCCGAAGTCCGCGGTTTTGAGCTTGGAGACTATATAAACTTTAAAGAAGCCCGGCGCATGGCACGCTTCAGCCAATTAGCGATTGGGGCGGCCCGAGAAGCACTGCTAAAAGCCAGGTTGATAATTGATAGCGTCTCAACGGCCGATCAACATGTAAATCATGTGGATCAGACACGCATTGGCGTCGTCCTTGGAACATGCGCTGGTGGTTTAATAGAGATTCGAAACGCCACCCAGACAGTTCTCGAAGAAGGCTACCGGCGCGTAGGTCCCATGTTCATACCGCGGATGATGCACAATGCGGCCGCAGCAAACATTGCCTATCAATTTGGGCTCATGGGCTATAACACCACGACGACAACCGCCTGCGCGGCTGGATCCCAGGCCATCGGAGAAGCCACTTCAGTGATCCGGCAAGGTCGAGCGGATATTATGGTGACCGGTGGAACCGAAGCTGCAATTTCCGATGTTGGCCAGGCAGGATTTTGGTCAACCAGGGCGATGACCTCTGCCTATAATGACAATCCTGAAAAAGCCAGCCGACCTTTCGATCTTCATCGCGATGGTATCGTCATAGCGGAAGGCGCGGCTTGTCTGGTACTAGAGCGACTAGAACATGCCCTGGCAAGAGGTGTCCCGATTCTGGCCGAAATCGTTGGCTTTGGCTGCTCTGGCGATGCATACCATTTGACCGCCCCACACCCGAATGGCGATGGCGAAGTTAGAGCCATGAACTGGGCCTTGGAAGAGGCCGAAATCTCTCCAGAAGATGTGGACTATATTAGCGCCCACGCGACGTCCACCCCTATTGGCGACAAAATCGAAACCTATGCCATTAAGCGCGTATTCGGTGAGACCGCTTATGAGGTGCCGGTCAGTTCGGCCAAATCAATGCTTGGCCATGCCGTCGCGGCCGCGGGCGCTATTGAAGCCATCGCCAGCATCTTGACCATCCGAGACAGTGTCATTCACCCAACGATTAACTACGATACGCCAGATCCTGAGTGCGATCTCGACTATGTGCCCAATATATCACGTAAGGCCAAGGTAGATACAGTACTGTCAAATTCTTTTGGGATGGGAGGGCAAAACGCCGCTTTGGTGATCGGCCGGGTCTGATCCGCCAGGCTACTTCATCCAATCGGTAATATTGTCGAGAGCGACTTTTTCCTCAGCAGAAAGCTGGACATCGGCGCCCTTCATTGTATCGGCCAGCTGGCTAAGCGTATTTGCCCCAATAATCGCCGAGCTTATTACCTCATCCGCCAGCATCCAGGCTATGGCTGTTTGCGCGATCGTTGATCCATGCTCCTGGCCTACCTTTTCAAGCGCTTCCAAGGCCGTAAAACCTTCGTCGTTCATATATCGTTTTTGCACACCATCAACTCGGACCGATTCCGGTCGCTTTTCATCCCGTCGGTATTTCCCGGTTAGGAATCCTCCACCCAGAGGGCTATATGGAATAACGCCAATCTGCTGATCAATACATAGTGGCCTGAGTTCTCTTTCAAATTCCCCGCGATGGACGTAACTATAGTGCGGTTGCAAACTATCAAAGCGGGCCAGGTTGTTTACGTCGCTAATCCACAACGAACGCATAAGTAACCAGGCTGGATAGTTTGAACAACCGATATATCGCACCTTTCCCGATCGAATTAGATCATCAAGGGCATGCAGTGTTTCCTCAAGCGGCGTTTCCTCATCTGGCCAATGAACCTGGTATAAATCAATGTAATCTGTCCGCAAGCGCTTCAAACTCGCCTCAACAGCATTCATGATATGTCCCCGAGATAATCCTTCATCATTTGGTCCTGGACCCATTTTCCCGCGAACTTTCGTGGCGATTACAAGACCTTGCCGTCGAATGTCTTTTTTTGATAACCATTGCCCAATGATATCTTCGCTCTCACCGCCTTGATTGCCAGCATACCAGGAGGAGTAAATATCGGCCGTATCGATGAAATTACAGCCCAGTTCCAATGCATAATCCAGGATAGCGAAGGAATCACTCTTGCTGGCTGACCAGCCAAACTGCATGGTTCCCAAGCAGATGGTCGACACTTTGAGACCACTCTTTCCCAAACGGCGGTACTTCATGATGATGGATTCCTTGTCGTCATAGATTTGTCACTACCCGTCGGTAGATAAATCATCGCCCCCATTGGGGAGCTGGCCCTCATCACCGGCTTCTCCATCAAGAATTTCGTCGGTCGAATTGTTGTTATCCTGTTGAGCTTCTGCAAACGGATCATTTGGATCGATAGCTATTTCCGGCATCTCGTCAACCAGGTAGGGATTATCCATGTTGAAATAATTATAGGTTGCCCGGGCGATATTTCGCAATATAGGGAAGCTCACATCAGCTAGCAACCAATCGCCAAGCTGATCGAGATACTCTACTATCACAAAATCACCACCTGGAGAAAAGACGATACCTGCATCCGCATGGGTTCCTCTAGCCCAGCCGTGTTTATGGGATACTGGAACGCCTTCGGGCACCCCAAAACGAATCAAATTACCCTCCTCATTCCGCACCATCAGGTCAATAATTGACTGGCATTCATCAGGGGTAATCTCTCCCGGATAAACGGCTAGCAAAGTCCCGCCCCCTTTTGAGCAGTAATAAATCATGGCCAGGAGAGAACCGATTTCTTCTGCCGTAGACTGCATCGTTGTGTCGGGAACTGTCGGTAGATCCGGGCGTGAATTGGCAGGCGTCACATATGTCGTTTGCCGGTAGGCTGGCGGCGTGGCATCGTATGGCACAGCCATAAATGTATTAACAAGCCCTAACCGGTGCATTGACTCAGAGAATATATCAGCCCCAAGGTAGGTGTTATCTTCGCCTGCCACCAGGTGTAATAGCAGGTTAGCGCCATAATTACTGGATCGAGTGGCAGTGTCTTCAAATAATTGCTGTTGGTAATCGTCCGGGGGATTATCCAAGGCCCGGTAAGCCTCTACAAATATGCCAATCTTAAGGATGCTCAACCCTGACATCGCCACATCGGCGTTTATACCGATTTCTTCGCCACTCTGAAGGTCAAGAATGAAGATGCTGCCTAATCCGTCAAACCCCTGGAGTTTAGCCTCAATCGAATCTTTCAGTAAATCCAGGTTGATTTCCGGTGGTTCCTGGGTCTCGACCACAAGGTTGGCTTCACGAAGGTCCGATCGATATAAGGCGGCTTCAGCTATGGGCAGGCTGGCCTCAACATTGGTAAGATAACCAATTTCAGCTTCTTGCATAGCCTCGGCGGCGGAAAGCACTTGTAGCGCTTCCGCTGGTTGGTCCAAGAATTCGGCAATGCTTTGTATCATTGCTAGCAATCCAGCTTGATCGTGGGTAGCACTGAGCGGAATATTCACCGGCTGTATCGGCCGCTTGGCGATGAAGTTAACAAATTGCAACCAGGCCTCACGCTCCGCCAGTTCTTGCTCCAACTGGCCTAGCATGGAGGCTGTGTTCAGCGTAAATCCGACAGAAGATGGGTCTAGCTCAATATGTTCATCAAGATGATATAGATAGACAGGGCTTAGGTAGGTTTCAGTCAGCTTTTTTTCAACTTCAGCCAGTGTCATGCCACTAACATCAAGATTGGCTACAAATGTACCACTGGGAAGGATCGCTTTCGTCTGCTGAAATTGGACCCACTCATAGAGTAGGAATCCGCCAAGAATCATCAACGAAACGACGATAATCCACTTTCTGATAGTTGTATACATGGATTGCCTCACCTATCGGCTGGCGACGCTACTGACCGTCCAGGTAAGGGCTGTCGAAATTGAAGTAATTGTAGGTCGCTCTTGAGATGTCCGCCAAAATCGGTGAGCTTATCTCCCACTCTAGCCATTCCGGTTTAAACATAAACATGACCAATACATAGTCACCGCCAGTAGAGTAGACGATTCCGGCATCACCATGCGTGTCACTAATCCAACCATGTTTATGGGCTACGGCCGTCCCGGGAGGAACACCTTCTTCGATCAAGCTGCCTATTCGATTCAATTTCATGAAATCCTGCAACTGTTGGCACTCTTTCTGGTCGATTTGATCGCCATATGCGGCAATCAAAGCGCCCCCGTTTTCTTCGGCACAATAATAAATCATTGCCAACAAGGTAGCCATATCCTCTGCGGTTGTCTGCATTGCCGGATCAGGCGTTGTTTGCGAATCTTCGCTGGAATTGGCGATAGTTTGATAGGTCGTATGACCGGGTCGCGGTTGTTCTTCATAGGGCACCGCAATAAATGTGTTCTCAAGACCCAGGTTGCGCATAGACTCTGTTAATATTTCTGCACCAAGAAAAGCATCGTCTTCTCCAGCTACCACGTCTAATAACAAGTTGGCGCTGAAATTGCCCGATTGCACGACTAGGGTCTCTGAAATCAATTTGGACTGCTCGGCTGAAAGCTGGCCATCGACCGCTCGAAGGGTTTCCAAGGCAATCGGTACCTTGACAATGCTCATACCTGACATGGCTTCATCAGCATTGATCGCGATTTCCTCTCCAGTTTCTAAGTCAAGGATAAAAACACTGGCTACCCCATCAAAATCTTGGAGGTGATTCACGATCAAACGAGCCAGAAGATTGATATCGGGCCGCGACGGTTCTGTAGGTTTTAGTGCCAGGTTGGCTTCCCGATCGACCGCTCGATAAAACGCGGCTTGCACATCTGGTATACTGGCCTGGACATCTGTGACAATACCGGGTTCACCATATTGGAAACTCAATGTAGTCGGAACTGGCTGAGGTGGCAATGCAGGCTTATCAAACGCTGTAGAAACGGTATTGAGAACATCCTCAAGCGCCTCAGGATTATGAGTGGCCCTCAGTTCAACATGCTCGATTTCAACAGGTCTACCCCAAAGAAATCCCCAAAAACCGGCCCAGAAATCTTGTTGCTGCCGCTGATAGTCGGCTTCTCCCAGCATCGTTTCCATATCGATCTGGAACTCGATATCAGCCGGTCTGACTTCGATTGCCTCTTCAGCATGGCGGATAATAACCGGCGCAGATTGGTAACGTTCGTTTATCCTGTCTGCAGCTTGATCAGGCGACAGGTTTTCCACCAATACACCGCCGATCGTTAGCCCAGCCGGGAAAAATCGGCGCACGTTGCCATACTGATACAGCTTGAATAATAAAAAGATGACCAGGGCGACCAAGGCAACAACAATCAGCCATTGTCCTAACCCTGGTGACGTTCGTCTATTCATTCTTGCCTCTTTCTGTCATTTTCTGGCGACCATTTCGCCGATTCGCTGCGTTTATGGCATTTCGCACAAATGGTAACAGCGGTTCTGGTAGGATAGCGGGTCCAAACCATTCAGCATCAATGATTTCTGGACTCAACGCTACTGTTCCAGGGTTAATTTGGGCCATAAACGCAATTCCAATATGCGCCGGTTTGGACTCATATGAAGAGTAGACGATCGGCCCAAAATTGCCGCTCAATCCAGTCTCCTCTTTTAGTTCTCGTTTCGCACAATCTACAGGTGATTCGCCCCGTTCTAGCCAACCTCCAGGCAACCCCCAAGGAGTTAAAGGGTGAAAAACGTGGCGCAGCATTAAGATCTGACCTGAATCGTTGTAACCCACAACAACTACCCCTGTTCGGTGCCTGGGGACAATCATCCGAACCCCCAGACCCAACAGCTGTCGGAAAGGTGATAATCTGACGATTCGGGCAAGTTGTATTTTTCGCGAGCGTGGAAGGTGAGACGACTTACCTCCGCTCGTTCCATATAACTCTATCTTCGTAAACATGAACTCCAAGATATCCAGTCGGCACCAAGTCTGATTGTCGCGTGAGCTCGGATAATCTATTTTAACATCTGCTTGCAGAACAACTGGGGAGTATATCACATCAGAAAACCTGGCTAGAAGGCGACCCTTGAGATTGAGAGCCTTCTCATATTGGCTCTCGTATTTAGTGGAACAAACTGCAACTTCTGAGAATCGTGGGACGTATAGGCTTCAACTGATATAGCGGCCTTAATTGGACCAGATATCTAAGGCAGACGTTTTCGCGTGAGAAGTATTGTGAACATTTAGGAGAAGCTGACGATGGAAAAAGTACGGTTGTTGCGTAGCGGAACAGACAAGATGCTTGCCGGAGTTTGTGGCGGAATTGCTACTTATTTGGGTGTTGATTCGGTATTCGTCCGCCTCGCTTTCCTCGTCCTGGCCTTTGCTAGCGGCGTTGGTTTCCTCATATATCTGATTCTCATGGTAATCATGCCCAGCGAGGCAAAGATCGAACAATCCTCCTCAAGGGTTGTCCAAGACAACCTGGATCAGTATGGAATGGACATTAGCTCAAATGTAAAACGTATCCGAACACACCCGCAAGGACCTGTTATCGCGGCCGGCCTATTGATAGTCCTTGGATTCTACTTGTTGTTCAGCAACTTGGGCTGGCTGGCCTGGTTAGGAAGTGGCATTTTTTGGGCATTATTATTGATTGGAGCAGGTATTTTCTTGATGGTACGGCGGAATAGAGAGAATGATTCATAGAGTCTGGATATCTGCTATCGAGTAGGTTCGAGCATTGGCGGGGGGTATTTCTTATCAATTCTTCTTTCTTTAGTGATATATACCTCGCTTTCCGGCAATATTGGCAGCGAAATTGTAAACTTACTTCCCTCCCCTTCCCTGCTTTCAACGCGAATGTCACCACCATGAGCCACAGCGATCCAGCGAGCTATTGACAATCCTAGACCCGATCCGCCAAGATTTCGACTTCGTGCTTTGTCCACCCGATAGAATCTATCAAATACCCTTGGTAAGTCATCATAGGATATACCTACGCCCGTGTCAGTTACCTCAATCTCGGCAATACCAATGGATTTCGAGAGGCTTAAACTAACCACCCCTCCAGGAGGGGTATACTTAATCGCATTATCTATCAAATTGAGGATCAACTGTCTGAGGCGATCTTCATCACCTAAGACATAGACCTGGTCGACCTCTCGAAGCACAAGATCAACCGGCTGATCAAGTGACCTTACCTGGCGATAAATATCTAAAAAAACTGTATCCAGTGCAACTGGATTGCGTTGTATGGGCAAACTCCCGGTGTCAGCTCTAGCGAGAAGAAGCAAATCATCTACTAGCCTCGTCATTCGTTGAAGCTCATCCTGAACAACATCCAAGATCTCAGGATCTGCCTCGCGCATTCGTCGCATTAAATCGACGTTCCCCCGAATAGTTGTTAGCGGTGTCCGAAGTTCATGGGATACATCGGCTAGGAATCGCTGGCGCGCATGGAAAAGTCGCTCAAGTCGTTCCAAAGTTTGATTCAAGACCATCGTCAATCGGCCGATCTCATCCCGCCGGCCAGTATCAGGCAGGCGACGACTCAAGTCGTCAGCTCGGGTTATCTGCAGGGCTACGGCAGTAATATCATCAAGCGGCGTCAATAATTGATGGGTTAAAAGAGCCCCGAGAAATAGTGACAACCCTACTGCCACGAGGCCAGCCAACATCAGAATCAGTTGTAATCTTTCAAGAACGACCTGGGTCTCAATTATCCGCGCAACCTGCAGGTAGGCGACGAGACTAGGTCCATCAGGGCTTTCCACATGCAATGGCTCGGTTAATACCCGCAATGATCTGTTCGTGTGTTGCACCGTGCTAAAGTATTGATCCCCATGAGTGCCCCCCGGGTCCAAGACAATGTCGTAATCTCCCAGGTTTTGTGACTTAGCAATTATTGCCCCATGCGTATCGAGGATTACAAAGAAGTTTGTCGCCGACTGAAATACATCCAATTCCTCTGAGGGAAGCGCAATGAAAGCCGTATTTTCAGATATAACGGCGGCGGTTTGTGAACGCAATTGTGAAGCTGTTTGGGCCAGGCCTTTGTCTATCTCATCTTGCAGCGTTGCTTTGGTAATCAGGTAGACAGCCGATCCAAACAGAACAAAAACAAACACCAGGATTAGCGTATAGAGGACGATTAAGCGAAACTTTATCGACAAGACTACTCCCTAAAGGGCGAACCGGGTTGTGGCTGATACTCGACCTTATCTCAAACTATATTCTACTGTTTCAAGATAAGACCGTGATGAACATAGGGTATCGGAATGGCTCAACACACCAGCCTTCCTGCTCCTATTCATCCTCACGCAGGACATATCCAACACCACGAACCGTATGAATAAGTCTGGATAGGTCGTCAAACTCGGTCTTTTGGCGCAAATATCTCACATATACTTCGATAATGTTGCTCTCTCCCCCAAAATCGTATCCCCAAACTCGATCAAAAATTACGTCACGGGTTAGAACTTGGCGTGGATTACGCATAAATAGCTCCAACAGCTCATATTCTTTGGCTGTCAAATCAAAGGTCTTGCCGCCCCTCCTTCCCTGACGTGTACCTGTGTCCAATTCCATATCGGCAAATCGAAATACCTGAGGTTGGGCTGGTTGTGCCCGCCTCAGAAGTGCTCTTACACGGGCTAGTAATTCATCAAATGAGAACGGTTTGACGAGATAATCATCAGCGCCCGCATCGAGTCCTGAGACCCTATCTTCGATCGACTCTTTGGCAGTAAGCATTAAAATGGGTACAGCACTGGCGGCCCGCAATCGACGGCAAACTTCAAGGCCGTCGATTCCTGGAAGCATTATGTCTAGCAATACCAAATCCGGCGGATTATCCCGGGCATACTCCAACCCTGTCTTGCCATCTTCAGCTCCGTCGACGACATAGCCTTCGTAAGTCAAGCCGCGTTTCAGAAATTGGCGGATTCTTTCTTCGTCTTCAATGACCAATATTCGCGGTGCCATGTCGAACCTCCATGCACTAAGCTATCTGGAATTACAACCGAATTATAGTCCCCTCCAAAGCTGACGCAAAACGTTGCTTGCCCAAACGGTTGAAAGGAATGTAAAATCTTATGCTTTGTATTCCGCTAAGAACGTTCTAAGTGATATCAAAAACACATCTTTCTGCTACACCAAGCACCCTCTCAAGATAGGAAGCTATAATGGACATTCTAGCTGACTTTAGCTTAGAAGTTACGGTTTGGCTCCAAAATCATTACCCGTACTTAGAATCGTTCTTAAAGGATTTTAGTACGATTGGAAAATTCGAGTCATATCTATTAATAATAACGCTTGTTTACTGGTGTCTGGAGAAAAGGTTGGGTCGGTCTCTCACCTACACCCTGACTTTTTCCTATGCAATCAACACTATGTTGAAGCACTTTTTTGCAGATGTCCGGCCTTATTGGAGAAATCCTGAGGTAGGTTTAGAAAACGAAATGTCTTATGGTATTCCAAGTGGCCACGCCCAAGGTGCTACTGTTTTCTACGGGCTTATTGCGATGTGGGCTGACCGAATTTGGGTATGGTTATTGGCAATTGCGCTGGTAGCTATTATGTCGCTAAGCCGCGTTTATCTGGGTGTTCATGATCTTGAGGATGTCGTGGTCGGAATCTTTCTCGGTGTGCTGATACTTATTGGTTATTATTTCTGGCAAAGTTATATGGCAGTCAAATTCGCGAATCGGATACTCGGTCAACGGCTCTTGGTAGCCGTATTGATTCCATTGAGTCTAGCCATTATCTATGCCATCGTCTTGCTATTGTTAGGCCGGCCAGACTACCAGGTCCCGTGGGTCGACCGGATTGACGTTGCCGAGAATAAGAGTTATCGAGATTTCGCGACGGCTTTTGGGTTACTGGTTGGATTAGGTATCGGATTTATTCTTGAAGTTAGCCGAATTCGATTTATGGTGGAAGGTCCTTTTTGGAAAAGAATGGTCCGTTACCTCTTGGGATTAGGTGTAACTATTCTCCTATGGATGGGCCTCGGCTCTTTCATTCCCGATGAACCGCTAATCTTGTCAGTTCCGTTGAGCATACTTCTCAGCATTGTTGGCGGGCTATGGGTTTCATTTTATGCTCCCTGGTTATTTGTACGCCTACAACTGGCTGACGCCCGACCGGAACCTGAAGTGTCGCTAACGTTGTAGCGAGGAGCTATTTAGAGGACTGTTTGAATCCCCACTCGCCAATTACTCATTTAACAAATCGGTTCGTCAAATATGTTTGCATATTTCATCCAGGGATTACTTTTGGGTTTTCCTGGCCGCTGCCACGCCAGGTCCGCTTCAAGCATTTTTTCTATCAGAAACAATGCGGGTCGGCTGGCGGCGCGCACTTCCTGCAGCCTTGGCGCCCCTGATTAGCGACCTACCCATCATACTATTAGTACTTATCATCCTAACCAGAACGCCTGACTGGTTCCTCAGAATAATAAGGATAAGTGGCGGTCTTTTCCTGGTCTACCTGGCGACGACTTACCTAATTGCTTATCGTCGCGGATTGCACCTTGAGTCTCAAACAGAGCAACCAGTCCGCTTATCCCTGTTCAAAGCCGCTATGACCAACCTTCTCAATCCCAATCCATATATTTTTTGGGGTATTGTCGCCGGTCCGATTTTGCTATCGGCGCTTCGGGAATCTTCTTCAGCTGGCCTGGGATTCGTTCTGGGTTTCTACGGCACATTAATTGGCGGCTTTGTCCTCTTTATCACCCTGTTCGCCGCCGGCAGGCGCTTTGCTCCCAGGCTGATCTCTGCCTTTAGTTTGTTGGCAATTTTGGCGCTGGCCTTCTTTGGTATATTCCAACTTTACAGCGGTATATACGGCTAGTCTGGTTTTTGGGCTATAGCGAGGAGCCTGGGGCTGTCTTCGCCAAAAGGAGTTCGATCATAATCGCCATATAGGGCTTTAAGCCTTAAACCTGCCGATCTAAATTCCTCTTCTAGTTCGTGCGGGTTGACGTAGTGAAAGATCGATTTTACGACTTTTCGGCTAACAGCCCCCCCGTTGATCGATGACTCGTCGATAATCCAGGTCATATGACGTTGTTGCGAGTCATTATCCACCCAGCTACTAGTCATCTGTAATATGAGCCGGTCACTGCCCGGTTCTATCATGGATCGCTCCAGGATAAGATTACCATCCTCAACCGGGTTGCCGATTTCAAACGGGTTATCAACATCAACAACAAATAGACCACCAGGGCGAAGATGTTGTTCAACACGATAAAAACACTTTCGCCTACCGTTCCGATCTACATGAAACAAGGTATTATAAGGAATAATTGCCAGTCCAAATCGCTGATTGAGTTCGAAAGTCGTGATATCGGCTTCCACCAAAGAAACCCGTTCTCGAACAGAATTTCTCTCTTTTGTCAATTTTTCATGAGCGATTTCTAACATCGCCGGTGAATTGTCAATTCCGATTACAGTATGGCCGGTCCGCGAGAGAGTTAGCAACAAACGACCGGTGCCGCATCCGAGCTCAAGAACGGGATCACCCACCTCGGCCGATAGCGCGATTAAGAGCATCAAATCCTCTTTTAACCCACTGTGAATTAAATCATAGTATGGAGCGATTTGATCATACATCTCAAAATCCGGGCTGTTTCTTAGTAGATTGATCCAAAACCGTTTCCCTCTTTTCCACGATGGATCGTAGCGCCTCAAATCGCTCTTCGGATAGCCACATCTTAGTAAAAAGCTCCTTCTCTATTTCAGACAGTTGCTCCAGAGGATAATTAGCAGCATCTTGTATCAATGCTTTTGTAGCGGACAAGACTTGCACAGAGAATCGAGTCAGAGACCGGGCTTGGTCTAAGCTAAATTGTATGATATTTACTTCAGAAGAAACCACACGATGAATGAAACCGGCTTTTTCTGCCTCATGCACATCTATATAGCGACCGGTCAATAACCAGTCTGAAGCCCGGCTCTGACCGATTAGCCTGACCAATCGACCAGTCCCACCCCACCCTGTTGTTAGACCAAGACGCACTTGGGGAAATCGAAACCGGGCATTCGCCACTGAGATCCTTAAGTCACAAGCCGTTAATACTTCACATCCACCCCCGATCGCATCGCCATTAATCGCCGCAATCACCGGGAAAGGTAACTGTGTTAGTTCCGTCAGAGTCTTGCTCATGATCCGTTGTAGCCTTTCGCCGGTATCCGCTTCATTTTGGGCGAAAAGTTCCTTTAAATCCCCGCCAGCTACAAATGCTTTGTCTCCGCTGCCGGTGATTATCAGTGCTCTCAAGGACGGATCTTTCCCGCACTGAGTCAATAGCGCAGCAAATTGCTCTTGAGCCGCCCAATTTAAGGCGTTTCGAGCTTCTGGGCGGTTGACGGTAAGGAGGCCAATTCCATCATTTTCCTCAAATACGATTTCATTAGTCACAATGCGTAGTATCCTGGCAGGATGAGATTCAGTCAAGAGGCTATTAAACATCGAATCGGGAACCTGCACACTCTTGTCTGACCGGGAATCTTCCCATAGACTAAGGTCCAATATGATTCAACAAGAAGAACTCTCCGAAAGTTCCTGGCACTGGGTTCGAATATCAATTGTTCTAGTTTTGATCACAATTGCAGTCGGCATTATTACTATCTCGGCCGGTTTTTTTGATCCAAAACCCATTGGAGATTTGCAGCACACTTATCAGCTAAAACCTTTGTCAGTCGATGCAGAATCTACCTCAACCTACTGGCTTGACGAACCAATGGTTGACGGTTCAGGCACGATCCGCCTGAGGGCTGCCTTAGGTGAAGGCGAGCTGGATTCCAGCTACGGCTTGGCGATAGGGGATAGTCAAGACCGCATCATCGTAGCTTTATCTCCTGTTGGCTATCTTACTATCCAGAGGTGGTCGGATAATCATGGAAAAAAAGTCGAGACAAGCCAGATTCTACCCTGGCAAACCTGGCCTCACGTACGCACACACAACACCGAGAATGAGATATGGGTTGATTTTGAGGAAGGTTTTATAACAAGCATCAGGATAAATCGGGAACTCTTATGGCAAGAAAAGATCCCGTTGATGACCGATGATATCGGTTTGGTAACTCAAAGTTTTGGCAAGCAAGCCAGTTTCAATTTTATAACGATCCAACTCTATCTTCGCCAGGAGTAGAGCATCAAGAAAGGTGATTGGTCTTATTCATGCCAGCCTAACATTGATGGAGAGGTCGGTTGATGATTTTGTGAATTGTTGCGAGCCAAATCGTAACTATTTGTAGCATAACAATATTGGCAACCAAATTGGCAGGAGTGATACATACCAATGTCCTTGCTGGTAGTACATCCGCAAAACTTTCTTTGGCCTTTATCTTTAGCATCGCCCACCAGGATACCAAACACATCAGCGATGTATTGGCCATCAATACATTTGCCGGGATGTATGCCATAGTCCGTTAGATCAAAGCTTTCCGCACAACTCTGGATTGACATGCCATTGGAGTTTGCAGCATCAACAATCCTGCGCATCATCTCATCATATTGCACATTGGGTTTCCCAATAGGGGTGATTTCCGGCTGGCCTTTCGCCGCTAATAGATGCAATCTTTTCGCATTTTTTCGGTAGATATCAACAAAACTTATCACTGAGCGGTTTGTATAGCCTCTCAACATCTCGGCGATGGTTCTATAATTTTCCTGGTGAAATGTGGCATCAGTATCTGCCGTGAGAACTATCGGGTCATAGCGCCAAATAACTCGGGCAGGACCGATCAATGTGGCCAGCTTCCGGAAATTCTGGATCGAAATCTTAAGTGAAGGACCACGAGCATCAAGAAATCGCGGGTAATTCAAAACAGTGAATTGGAAATAATATCGAAAACCAAGTGCATCAAGATGATCGAGATAAGACAACAAGGGTCGGGGGTGACGGGTCCAAAAGGCGATGACATCTACCTTGTCAGGGTCAAGAGAAACTCGGCTAACCTGGTTTCTGTTGAAGGGGTTGGGCACATTACAGTAACCGGCCTCAATCCGATTTTTAAACCACTCCGCGAAAAAGGCTGGAATATCGGTGCGGCGACTGGCACTGACGATCACGTGACTCCTCTGGAATTACTCCTTAAGTTCCAGCCAATTTTTTCCGACACTGGCTTCGACTTTAAGAGGAACAGATAGTGGAAAAGCCCCTGACATAATATCTATGACTAATGCTCGGACAGTTACTACCTCTTCCTCAGGAGATTCCAAAACTAGTTCATCATGGACCTGAAGCAGCAGCCGGGATCGATATCCCGAGGTTAATTTCTTCTGCAGGTTGATCATCGCGATCTTAATAATGTCTGCTGCGGTGCCTTGTATGGGGTGATTGACTGCCTCGCGATCGGCGCGGGCTTCCACCTGTCTATTAACCCGGACTTGATTCTGATATATCGGGAAATATCGACGCCGTCCGAGTAATGTTTCAACATATCCTTGTGACCGGGCAAGTTGTTTTGTATCCTCCAAGTAACGGCTTATACCTGGAAAGCGCTCAAAATATGCGGCAATATAATTCTCCGCCTCTCCCAAAGTCAAGCCCGAATCACGAGCGAGTCGATATGAACCCATACCGTATATCAATCCGAAGTTAACCGCCTTAGCGAATCGGCGCTGGTTATACGAAACCTCTTCCACATCAATGCCGTAGACGGCTGCCGCCGTGGTGCTATGAATATCCTGGTCCTCAAGAAAGGCGCTGAGTAATGCCTCGTCTTGACTAATGTGGGCCAGCACCCTAAGTTCAACCTGTGAATAATCGGCTGCAATAAACAGGCAACCGGGTCGAGCAACAAAGCCACGGCGGATCTGTTGCCCAACTTCTGTCCGGATCGGTATATTCTGAAGGTTTGGTGCGCTACTTGCCAGCCGGCCGGTTATAGCCCCGGTCTGATTATAGCTGGTGTGTATCCGGCCCGATTCATCGTTAACCATTTCTGGCAGTGCATCAACATAGGTGTTCTTTAATTTACCAAGCTCCCTGTATTCCAGAATGTTAGCAATGATTCCCGTTTCGTCAGCTTCCTCTAGACTTGCCAGAACATCAGCGGCCGTTGAATAGCGACCATCCTTCGTCTTTCTTAGCCCCTCATGAGGCAGCTTCAATCGAAGAAAAAGCACGTCACTCAACTGCTGGGTCGAATTGATGTTGAAGGGTTCACCGGCAATATCATGAATCTCTTTCTCGAGCTGGGCCAACCTATCTCTAAGCTCAACAGACATTTTTTTGAAGAAAGTAACGTCAACCCCTACACCTTCTTTCTCCATGGCTGCCAGGATTGGAATGAGAGGCATCTCAATATCGCGTAAGAGAGCCTCCTGGCCCTTTTCCACTATTTCCGGCTGTAGTAGCGCCGCCAATCGTAAAGTTATATCGGCATCGGCGGCTCCATATGGGGCGGCTATGTCAATTGGAACTTCGGCAAAGGTCTGCTGCTCCTTCCCTTTGCCAATAAGTTCGGTAATCTCCGTCATCTCCACCCCGAGACGGTGAAAAGCCAGGTCCTTTAACCCTAAATGTTTACTGGATGGATCAGTGAGCCATTCAGCGATCATCGTATCAAATTCAATAGGAGAAACAGTCAAACCGTAACGATCCAAGATAGCATAATCAAATTTGGCGTTGTGGGCGATTTTGGCTATCCCAGGATTTGTAAGTGCCGGTCTCAACGCGCCCAATACGTGATCCATTGGTAATTGTTCGTCTGCCAATTGCGCTTCACCGGCAAAGAGAGCCATCTGCCCGGCCGATTTTTGCATTTTCCCGGTAACATGATTGATTGGGATATAAAAGCCAACTGGTGATTTAACAGCCAAACAGATACCAACCAGGCCGGCTGTTCTTTTGTCAAGACCCGTCGTTTCAACATCGAAGCTAATCACTTTGGCTTTATCCAATAACCGGACCAAAGCCTCCAACTGCTGTTCCGTTCGAACTATCACGGTCTCTGTCCGAGGCTGAGATGTCAATTGGGGAGTCTCATCACTTGTTTCGATAATTCGGTTCGTGAGACTGCGAAACTCCAACTGGCGGAACAATGCCAGCACGGCAGTAGGCTCATACTCTTGGGTAACACACTCGGAAAGTTCTAGCTGAATAGGCGCATCAGTAACGATACGGGCCAATTTATAACTCAAATAGGCCTCATCTTTTCCGGCAGCTAGCTTCTTGCCCATCGCTCCTTGGATGCTATCGTTATTCGCATAGATTTCGTCCAGCGTTTGATACTCCTCCAGAAGCTTAACAGCTGTCTTGGCCCCCACACCAGCTACCCCAGGGATGTTATCGCTTTTGTCGCCCACCAGCGCTTTATAATCAACAACTTGGTCTGGACGAACACCCATCGATTCGACAACCGCTGCTAAATCGTACAAAGTGGGGTTTCTCTGATGCCGCCCCGGGGGTAACTCGACGACCGTATTTTCATCCACTAGTTGTAATAAATCTCGATCTCCGGTAATAATATGGACGGGAACTTTATAGCTTTTTGCTTGTCTGGCTATTGTCCCCAAAACATCATCTGCCTCGAATCCCTCAAGCTCCAAAACCGGAATATTGAGTGCTCTAACTACCTCCCGGATGCGCTCAATCTGGACCCGCAGTTCATCGGGCATCCTCTCTCGAGTGCCTTTATACTCACTAAACATCTCGTCACGAAATGTTTTCCCGACATCGAAACTCACCGCCAAATACTCGGGTGGATCTTTCGCGAGAATCAGATCTAGAAGTGTTCGCGTAAAGCCATAAGTGGCATTTGTCGGCTCGCCTTCCTTGGTTGTAAAAGCCTCCAAGGGAAGCGCAAAAAAAGCCCTATATGCAAGTGCGTGTCCGTCTATGAGTACTAGTTTTTTCATGTTTAGGTTTGATTCTACTGCCGGCCTTAGGTGTGGTCAAATCCAGCCGTCAGCCATGGTGCAGTGCCGGAACGGCACCTACGCAAGGGGACATCTGTTCTTAGGTAAACGGCGAAGCGATCTGATGAGATGGAGAAATCGTCGATTATGTCTCCTCATCGAGCCCGGAAATGGTTTTTGAATTTGTAAAGATCCCATTTTTAGTACCAATCAGAAGTGGACAACTATTGGGTAAGGGAGCCTCGCCTTTTTCTTTGGTTCTTTCTTTTTTGGCGAGTTGAAAAAGAAAGAACAGGTCGAACGGCTCATCCAAGTCATCAGCTTTCAGCGACGGTCGTTTACCGCCGCGTATTGATACGGCGGCAGGCTATTGAGCGAATAGTGGGGACGCAAGGCATTGTATTCTTCCATCCACTGCTCCGTGATTTGCCTGACCTCGGTCAGGTTGCTAAATATGTAGAAGTCCAAGACATCCTCCCGATATGTGCGATTGAAGCGTTCAATGTAAGCGTTCTGTGCCGGCTTGCCCGGCTCGATGAAGTCAAGCTGAATACCATTCTTTTCCGACCAACTTTCCATCTGCTGGGAGATCAACTCAGGGCCATTGTCCGACCGCAGGCGCTTCGGATAGCCGCGCCAGGCGGCGATCGTGTCCAGGGCACGCACAATACGACCGGATGGTAACGATGTGTCGATCTCAATGGCCAACACCTCGCGGTTGAAATCATCGATGACATTAAAGGTGCGAAAGGCCCGGCCGGACTGCAAACTGTCACGCATGAAATCGACCGACCACGATTCATTCGTTGATTCTGGTTGCGCCAGTGGTGTGGGCTGGCGACTGGGCAATCGCTTCTTCGGTTTGACCCGCAGGTTCAGCCGCTGTTCGCGATAAACGCGCCGCACCCGTTTGTGGTTCCAATGATAGCCTTGATTACGCAGACGTTGGAACATCTTACCAAAGCCCCAGCGTGGCTTGCGCTCGGCCAACTGCCGCAATTGCTCGGCGATCTCGCCGTCGTCGGCCTGCTTCCGCTGATAACGGTACACGCTTCGACTGATATTCACCAGGCGACACGCATGACGCTCGCTCAGCCCATGGGTTGTGATGACATAGGCGGCCAGCTCGCGGCGCTGGTCCGCCGTTATAACTTTTTTTCAACAACATCCTTCAGCACCTGATGCTCGAGGCTCAATTCAGCATACATCTGTTTCAGCCGTCTGTTCTCTTCTTCAAGCTCGCGCAGCCGACGTAGGTCAGATGCTTCCATGCCGCCGTACTTGGCTTTCCATTTGTAGAAGCTGCTCCTGCTGAAGCCATACGTACGGCAAAAGTCAGTCACAGGAACGCCAGCCTCGGCTTCTTTGAGTATCTTGATGATCTGGTTCTCAGTAAATCTTGTGCGTTTCATGGGGAATTCTCCTTTGGCTATTGTGCCAGAAAATTCCACTAACGGCTGGTCCTATTTTAGGGGATGCTTACCAATTCAAGGTAATTCAAGCCAAAGAGGTCCACAATGTGGATGTGTTCTTAACTTCTCTTCACGGATGAAAAGGCCGTGGCAACTTACAACCTAGCTGGCTTTTGGAATTCAGTTCCGCCATAAAAAATTGACCCTAACTGACAGTGTGAGTAGACATGATCATCGGTTTTTGCTAGATCATTGACAAGGGAATGCTGTCCATACTATTTTCAAGGGATGTTGATTGCACCACAGGCTCACCGGACATGCTCCACGGTCCAGCATGCGTGATGCGAACCTGGAGAGTCTCCCCCTTGAGCTCGCCTGGGTGATTGAAGAACACCAGCTTGCCATGTCGCGAGCGTCCTCTCCATCTATCCTTGGATTTATCTTCAACCAGTACTTCGACAATCTCACTCATCCAACGGGCCATTTTCCGAGTTGATATATCTTTCTGCATCGCTTCAACAGCCTGAAAACGACGTCGCTTTTCATCATCGGGTACATCATCAATCATGCGTCTGTCGCTGACAGTGCCGGGTCGGGGGCTATAGCGGGCTAAATGCACCTTATCTACCTCAAGTTTAGCGAGCAAGTCATAGGTGTTCTGGAACTGTCTGGTCGTTTCCCCTGGAAAGCCAACGATGATATCAGTATGAATGGCCGCATCAGGCACTATCTCGCGAATACGTCCAACCAGCCGGCGATAATCTTCGGCCGTATAACCCCGTTTCATGTTGGCCAAGACTTCGTCATCTCCGGATTGAACGGGAATCTCGATTTGAGGCATGACTTTTGGTAGATCCACCACCGCCTTTAATATTCTGTCAGTCATATAGTTAGGGTGGCTGGTTAAAAATCGGATTCTATCAAGTCCCTCAACTTCATTTATGACTCTCAATAGTTCAGCCAGGTCAGGGCCATCCGGCACATCTTTACCGTAGCGATCGATGATCTGTCCTAGCAAGACAACCTCTTTTACGCCCCGCTGAACCAGTGACCGGACTTCGGCAACGATCTCGCCTATTCGTCTCGTTCGCTCCACACCTCGTCGGTTGGGAATAATGCAGAAGGAGCAGGCGTGCGAACAACCGTAGACTACGGCAACCGGCGCCGAAACAAGTTCTCCCATCTGATGAAGTGGAATTACTAAATCTCCATCTTGCAAGGCATGTCGATGCTTCGTGCTTTCTTCTTCGATATAACGATCTTCATCCTGCAACAAATGCGAAATCAAGGGTTCGCCATCACTGGCCGGGGGCATCCAAACATCCACATACGGATATCGTTTCTGTAGAACTTGATTCCCTTTAACACCAACGACACAGCCCATCAAAGCTAGGGTTAACTCCGGCCGTTCTTCCTTCAGTGGTCGTAGGCTCTGTAACCGGCCGTGTGCCCGATCCTCCGCCTGTTGGCGGACAGTGCAAGTTTGTAGCAGAATAACGTCCGCCTCTTCGGCAATTTGTGTCGCCTGGTACCCAAGCTGATCTAGCCGCACTGCGACCTGCCGGGCATCGGCATAATTCATTTGACAACCGCTAATCCAGAAATGATACTTCTTCGGCATGGTATATCCTGCGCACTGGACGGCACTCATTCATCGCTATTGCCAGACCGTACGAAATTTTTATGATTTTTCTTTGATAAATGGATTCTATCCACCGCTTCATCGGTGGTCAAGGTTGGGTAAGCAATTCCTTCTTGGCAATAAAAATCGCCTCTGTCAGGTCAAAGGTTAGGTCGCTCACATAGAATTGAGGATTCATAAACTTCGACACCGGTTGCGGTGCCTGCTGCAACATGGCTCTCAGCCGGATAACATTTTCGGTTGAAACACTCATTCGTTCTGTCCAGGCATTGAAACCTAACGCCTTACACTTCTTTTCCTGGTGTATCAGCCTGAAGCCTGATTCATAAAAGTGCCTCTGCCATTCCTCCATACTTAAGCTTCGTTCATGACTGGGGTCTCGGAGTTTGTCGAACGCATTCACATATCGTCCTGCTTCTTCCTGTATTCGGCCGAGTTTGCCGCCCCGAAGTGTTCCAGGCACTATGTTATCAACAAGTGCAAATATTCCACCAAGTCGTAATACTCGCCGAACTTCACCCATAAATTCTGCGATATGCGGGAAATGATGGGCGGCTAGCCTGCAGGTGACCAGGTCGAATCCCTGACTGGAAAAAGGAAGTTTCTCAGCATCGGCGGCTGTTAAGTATTCATTTGCGATTCCCAGTTCAGAACCCAGTCTCGCAGCAACGTGTAACATTTCGGAAGTAATATCAGAAGCCACAACTCGCCTAACCATGGGGGCGAATGCATGGGCCGTATGTCCAGCGGCCGTTGCCACGTCGAGAACGGTCCACGACATCTGGGGTTCGACTAGTTCGACAAGCCTTCTTAGGCTTGCTCCCCTGGCATGAATATCGCTCGTGGCATATGCTTCGGCATTTGAACCAAATTGCGCTTGCACCGGCCTTTTGGCCATCATACCTCCATTATATATTCACTCGCGATTGATCCAGACTGCGTCATGACAAGAAGGTAGGTTATGGTTCAGAGTCCAATCATAACCATACTCAGGAGAAGCAATCCTCAAGGCTTTGGCCTCCGTGAATAAGAACCAAGCTCCATCTGCCGACCGGTCCGAGGGTTGCGATAGACCATATTCCTTGACAGTGTCACTATTTGTATCCAAAAGCATATATCGAATAACTATTCCATCAAAAGTAAGATAACCAAGGTAGCGGTCGGCATGACCTGCAGGGGTTGAATAGTCAAAAGCCTGACCTTTGTTAGATTGTAGCAGTTTGATTGTTCCACTATCACGTTCATATCGAAAAATGTAAGCGGCGCCATCGAAGGTGTTGGTATCGCTGTTGGCTATGATATACCAGTGTTCCGGTAAATCTTCGGAGACCAGCGCGTTATTGATGAACAGATGGTCCGGCCGATCACTCCTGGGAATAGCCATTCTTAAGCGTTCGGCCGTAACTATAACTTCAAAGACATCATTATCAACGTTATTATCCGTACTGATTCGCCCCTCAATCAAACCTGGACCCAGCTCAATATTCCCATTCAACTCATCAGGGCTGGCCATGCTTAGCAAGAAAGCGTAAGTATCATTGTTCAACCATGTAGAGGACCGTCCTATACCCAAGAATTGTACTGCTCTTCCCAACTGATCACCTCGATAGAGCTTGAGCTGATCATTTGGAGCTGGCTCAATTATTAAGGTATTCTCCCGGGAGGGTGAATAAAAAAGCAATCCGTTCGATCTTTCTAGCTGACAGTTCCCTTCCAGGCAATCCAGAATAGGAATGCGCCTAAACTCCACCAACCTCTCTGAGTCCTCAACGTTGAGCTGGTAGAAAATGAAATCATTTTCTGGAGAATTCATATCGGGTTGAACTATTGCAGGCCAAAATCCGACTGTTTCGTCCCGCTCAACAAGAAGTCGTTCCACGCCATCCCGCCAAAGAAAAATCCGCCAGATGGCGCCTTCAGGCGCTGATTCTTGGATAACATAGATTGCGCCATCGTAGTCAATCGGGCGGCTGAGGTCAGCGATTGGATACCCTGAAAAGGCAAGGTTTTGGCCCGGGTAGGTCCGAACCGATCTATTAATCCACTCGCCATCAGCAAACCGGTACTGGAGCAATTGCACAAGCCCGACGTTTGCACAAAGCATCATAATATCCTGTTCAGGTGGGACAACGTCGGCCGGGAACGACGGATGGACTCTGTCCGGAAGGGGTGGATCTGGCAATGGGACATGTTCAAATCCCCAATCCGTCATTTGTTCAGCCAACATTGATTCGTCGATGCTCTCCTTGTCCGGAGCATAATTCGTATACATTGTTGAAGCCAACCAACTGGCATACCCTTGGTATAGGGCATCGTAGCCATCCGCGTCAACCGGTCGCCCAACGATAGATGGCGCCGGCAGGCTAATGGTTTCAGGTCCGTAACCGGACAATATTGTGCTTGCGAACGGACCGTCCTGAAGGCGCAACATGGTTCTTAGAGATGGATCCAGGCGGATTACCAGATGGAAATCATCCGGGCAATTCACAACACCATCATTACAGATGACGGATAGTAGTGCATCAAGTCCATCAGAAAAGCGAGCGGCAATATTTGCGTCACGTTCGGGATACGCCAGCGTCAACCAATCTCCTTCAATCCTGTGCCAGGATCCCCAAAAATCGGTATCTTTGTCTACATCGGTAAGCAACCAACTGTTGCCCACCAACTCGTATTGGAAGAGTTGCTCTAAACGGACAGTCTTGGTGAAATCAGCGGTAAATTGCACTTCATACAAAAATATTTGCTTGACTTCTGCCCGATCCAATTGATCCGAAAGGATCACTTGAGTTGGCGATAGTTCAGTTGTGGCGGAGATGGGTATCGGTCCCTTCAAACCGAACGGTTTTCGTGAAAGGATTAATTGATGCCGAAGTACTTCCTCTTGCAACTCCCGCCAGGCCACAGAATTATCAGACAACATAGAAATAAACTGATCAGCATCTCTTCCTACCACTGCGTCAATGATTAGCTGATGACTGGTCAGAACATCTGCCTGCATTTGTTCTAATTTGACAACCAACCGCTTTTGAATAAAAAAGGATATGAGGATCAATACAACCAAGAGAATTACAAACCCGATGATAAATTGACCAGGTTTTAGTCGCTTCAGTCTCTTTTTGGCCGCACTATCAGGCGGCAGCGGTTCATCCCATCCTTTTTGTTCATCAGTACGCCAATCAAATCCAGAAGACATCGTTTCCGAATTTACTTACCTTGCTCGGCCAGGACCCAGGCTGAGGAAATACATCCCAGAGTGGGAGGAACAATTTCAACAGACGTCCCATCAATTGAGAACCACAAGGTCAGCACTCCGTTATTTACGATCCCCAGCCACTTACCATCCGGTGACCAAGAAATAGTTGGCGGTGCGTTTAATGAACGTTCGCCAGTTAAGGATAAGGTCTTATCTCCTTCTCCGGCTTCCTCATGAATCAAGACTTGCCACCCTTGGTTGTCAGGATCATAGTAAGTGGCCGCCAACTTACTACCCTCTGGTGATATGGCGACGCTATTCAAGAAACTGGATTGGTAGATCACTTCTATACGACCCGAATTATTATCAACGTCCAGAATGAGCGCCTCATCGATACGGCCGCTTCGGTTGACAAGGAACGCCAGAATGTACCAGTGGGAATAGGGCTGAACCGGATCCGGGAGCACACGCCCAATTCTCAGTTGCATTCCCCTATCAAACTCTGGTAATGCTTCAATGAGGGTACTAGCAGTCGTTATCGTATCTAGTGTTCCACTCAATGTGCTGCTTGACACAATAAATTGTTGGGCTCCGGCCTGACGTACGTAGCCATAGCGATCTGAATCCATCCAGAAAGGTGCGAAACCGTCCCCAACCGCAACGTTCATCGACTCTTGATACAGCCAAAGCAAACCATCCTGGCGCATCAGCCACTGACGACCATCGGGTGACCAATAAGGGCGTCCAGCAAGTTGATGAATCTCCGCCGGACAGGCTGTCTCATCACAAAAGGCTAGATCAAATAATGAATAAATACTATATCCAAGTTCCACTAGCGGAACCTCCAGGAGAAGTTGTTGCTCTCTATCACGAACCTCGAACCTGGTATTCCTGGCATTCTCTGGGGAGAGATTACCTTGGTATAACACCCATTCTTTTCCGGCAGCAAGAATAGACAGCTGAGTTTGGTAAGTCTCACCCAGATCTTGATTCTCCAGCAACGCCACCCCACTTGCATCAGGTAAGCCCTGCATATTCACCAATTCTTTGTCTGCGACCTCAACACGCCACGTCATGGTGCTGCTATCGAAATGAAAAATGTCCACTGATTTTGCCGTTGTTCCATGGCACATTAGCTCCAGATCATAATTTATTCCGGATATAGCTGCTTGATTGGCTGGGCTAATTAGGGGATCTGGCTGGGGCATCGCTCCTCGGCTGGTTAACAGATTACGAATCATCGCCCGGCGATGAATGTCATTGGCGCAACAAGAATCATCAGTAAAACGATTCATAACCGCGCCGGCCACATATGCCGAATAGGCGCGAAATACCGCCCGGTAGCTCGGTTCATCGAGCGGCAGGCCCAACAGCGTTGGTGTCGGAAGTATCAGTTCGACCTTGGAACCTGGCCTCATAAGAGAGTCACCCAGGTAGCCATCTTCAAAAAAACTCCCCATTGTTGCTACTAATGAACTGGGGTCCCGACTAAATTCAACTACTACCCGTAGATCGCCTGGGCAATTAATATCAACCGCTTGACAGATATCGATCAATGTTTCATCAAGCCCTTCAAATAAACGACCGGCTATCGCCTGATCTCGTTCCGGAAATATTAATGTGAGTAAGCGGCCACTTAATTCCTGAGGGTCATCACTTCCCCAAAATTCCTCTCTTGGTGGGGAGAGTAACCAACGTTGTCCTAGACGATAGACCGAGTCATTTCTTAGGGAAACTATTTCCTCCTCGAGGGCCGGGGCGACAATCCGATATCGACGTATTTCTGATAAAACAGCTGAATCTAAATCTGGGGATAACTCGACGCTGGGCAATGTGACCTCAAATGGCGATACGCCGAGACCAAAAGCGCGCCGATCAAGTAGCCAGTCATGTTTAAATAGCTCTTGCTGGACAGCAGCCCAGGAAAGGTCGGCGCCAGATAAAAATGTCGTAAATAACTCCATATCGCCTTGGTTGCGTGCTCCTTCAATGAGCCTATAGCTAGATAATACATCAGCCGTCCGGCCTTCTTCAGCCTCGTTCACTGTACTCTGGACACGAAGATAGATTATCGATCCAGCCATAAGAAGCATGATAAGACCTACCAGCGTTGCCACCCACCTCTTCCATCGTTTTCGGGTTGGCGTTGACGGTGTTTGGTAATCCAACCGATCATTCCATTCACCTTCCTCCTCGGTCTGCCATTCAAAGTGTTCAGGCATCCTGATTCTCCAGAGAGTCAATTCTCCCATTCAAAAACGGTAGCCAACCATCCTCAAAGGCCTGGAACTCTAGGTTCCTGATGGAAATTGCCAGGTAATCACCAAAAGTGCTATCTATTAACAGGTTTCGCTGAAGGTCAATTAGGGGACCGCTAAACCACTCGCTGACCACATACTCAATCAGTAGATGAGCAAAAATATCCTCCCTGATCCCCATTCTTTCTGTTGTAGGTTGCCATTCTGCCCAAATCAAATCGCTTAAGACCAACGGTTCGTTTAGGGCCTGACGGTAGTGGTCGACAGTCAACGGGAAAGGAATCAGCCCGAGTCTGCTTAGTTGTTTATCCAATAGAGCTTGATAGATGAGCATCTGAGAGCAACATTGCCAGCCAATCTGCTCGGCCACAACGGCCGATACAATACGTTCTCCGTATGCTCGGTACAAAGACCGGTAGCCTGCTTCATCCTCCGGCAGGCCAATAAGCGAAGGTGCTGGTAGTTCCAGTGTAAGAGTGCCTATTATTCTAGACTCTGGGTTACGAATCTGGACAATAGAAGCAGGATCAGTGACCAGCTTCAGTTGGAAAGGGAATTCTAATTGACACGCATCCACATTATCTAGATGGCAAAGCGCAGCGAGCAGACCTTCGAGATCAATTGCCAGGCGCTTACCAATTATCGAATCGCTTTCCGGAAACCAGATGCTCAGATAATAGCCTTCCTCTGAAACTGTCGGACCCCAATACTCTTTAAGTGGAGGTGATAAGAGCCAACGATCGTTACTACGTCGATAATGCAATAAGTGTTTAAGGGTTATCGTCTCAGATTTCTCTGGCCCAGAGGCCAGAGAATATTTGAGGTGGGTGATCACATCAGCGCGATCAATTGCCGGTGAAACCGTGACTTCGGAAACAGGAGGCTCTCTGGAGAGCCACTCAAGACCGAAAGGCTTTCGGTCAAACATCAAGCCTGCTTCTAATAGCTCGAGTTGGCCGGCTGCCCAGATCAGATCTCGCCCAGATAACAAACTGGCTAATATCTCTAGATCGACGTCGCGCGCTGCTTTGAGGACAAGATCGTTGCTAGAAAGTATCTCCTCATCCGCTTCCATCGCAGTCTCACCAAGGTAGTGGCCAACCTGGCGAAATGAGAGCAAGCTAGCCGATAAGATCAGGAATGTGACTGTGCCAATCAATAGCCATCGGCGTCGCTGTGTGCGCGTTGATTTGGCCGGCCTGTCCCGAGCGTCTTCAACCTCCCAATCCCGGTCATCCTCAGACCTCCAATCGAATCTTTGGGACATAATATTATTCCGTCATAACGAGTACCTTACTCGCCGTATAGATATCGATAAATACTTTGGCCTGTATAAATTCGTTCGATATATTGCCTGGTTTCATAAAAGTCCACTGCTTCAACATACCGATCAATATCACCATCAACCTCTGCCTGCCATCTGGCTGCATTTCCCGGTCCGCCATTGTAAGCCGATAAAGCTACTGCAACATCTTCGTCAAATGCCGCCAGTTGTTGGGCCAGGTAAAATGCCCCGAATGCGATGCCTACATAGGGCCTGTATAAATCTTCATTATCATAATCTGGCCAGTTTAGAAGTTGGGCGATATATTGGCCAGTGTCGGGTATCACCTGGCTTAAGCCTTGTGCGACCGCCGACGAGGTGGCAAAACTCTCAAAAAGGCTTTCCTGCCGGACAAGGGCAAATAACAGCAGAGGATCCAACTGGTATTTTTGTGTTTCAGAGACAACAAGATCTGAATAATAGGCTGGGTAAGCCAGAATCCCAAGGAACTTGGGAGCACCGAAGACATCGACACCAACCCCGCGCAAAACTGAAGTTGCCGCCAAGATCGAGGATCGAAATAGGCCCAGGTCTCGAAAGAATAGCGCTAATTGATAGCTTATCAATGGATCTCCAACGAATTCGTATCGCAAATCTTCCAGTTCTCGCTTTGCCTCTTCCTTACGTCCCAATTGCCATAGTTTTTCTCCACGAACCAACCGGCCATCCGCTACTAGTTCAGCAGACATTGCCTGGATTTCTACTGCCGGATCAATGTTCAATCGTTCCCGCAACCAATCTTCCGCTGCAGACTGTTCACTAGCTTGATAAGTTAGGTTCAGGTCATCCGGTTCGGAAAAAGGCATTGTGTTACTGGCAATATCCCGAACTCGGAGCGCATAGTAATCCTCAAAAAGAATCGGCTGCACGTCATCCAGCAATTGCTGCATCTCGTCTTCGGGTAGGTTATTCATGAGCGCTAACAAAGCGGCAGACCCAAACCGGCGGTCAGGATAGGTAGCGGCTGCTTCTCGCCATGTGCTTTCAGCTTCTTCAAGGTCGCCAAGTGCCCGGAATAGATTACCGGCCTGGTAGAGAGCTTCCGGCGCATCATCATGTTGGGGATACAATTTGGCTAAATTTAGGTAATATTCCACGGCCGTCGCCAAATCACCCTGGCTTTCAGTCAATGCGGCCGCCCACCATGCCGCAAACGGACCCTGTTCGCCTCCTGGAAACTGCTCGATATAGGTTAGATAGCTGGTAACTGCATCTTGTTCAAGCCCCGAGCGAACCTGTAATTTTCCTCGTTCCATCCAGCCCCTGGCGGCAGAAGCCCAACTTTGATCATCGCCGGCCGCACGCCCTTGTGGATCTGTATCACTGGACTCCTTGCCTGAACTTGCTTCTGCTGCAGCGATATAGGCATCGATCTCGGCCAGCGCGGCCTCGATATTTCCAAGCTGTTCGTAAGACCAAGCCTGGTACAGATGGGCCTCCTCATTATGATCCGGGTTGTCGATCATATACCGGCTAAAGGCAGCCAATGCTGGCTCATATGCATTAGCATAATAATCCACAAGGCCGCGCTGATAATCGTTTATTGGTAAGGAGGCATTCACTATCTCCTGGAGCGCAAGGTAGCTCTCGTAGGCTTCAGGATACTTGTTTATGGCAGTTTCATAAAGCGCCCAACCTTCATCCGTGTTACCTAGCAGTATTTGAAGAGTGCCAGCCATGTACACTGCCCGCCCACGGATCTGCCCCTGGTAGTCGCTCTCATAAAGTATTTGGTATTGTTCCAGAGCGGCTTCAAGATTTCCGTCTTCCGTGTACAAATTAGCCAATCGTTCTCTCAGAGCGACCAGTAAGTCAGGATGAGCTCCGCTTGCCACGGCGGCCACAAGAGCCTCAATAGCAGACGGTCTTTCTCCTAGAAGCAAGTAACAATCGGCGATAAGCGGCTTTACATAAGCGGCCATCTCCATATTGTTTTCGAGATAGCGATCAAACCCTTTGATCGCGGAGGCACAATCCCCCTGATCTTTATAAGCTTGAGCCAGGGCATAGTAAGCTCCGTCAGTGCTTACAATTGCCTCCATGGGATTGTCAACTCTTACAGGTGCAATATCAGCTGGCTGCGCATCATCAGCGGTTGAGGCCAGGTATTCGGCAAAAGCGTCTCCTGCGGGAACATGCTGGTCAAGCGCCGAGTGAGCCAGACCTAGACCAAATAACGCGATTTTTCGGTCTTCCTGGTTCAACTCATCAGAGAGTATGCTGGCCTGGAAATTGTCAACGGCGGCAGCGAAGTTTTCCTGTTGGAGGTATTGTTGTCCTAGGATCAGTCTTTCAGCCGGAACAGGAGTTGCGGTTGGTGTACTCCTTGGAGTGGCTGATGGGATTACCCGAGTAGCATTTTCCGTCCCTTCTTTCTCGTTGCCCCTAATTTCTTGAGGCGTGCTCGTTGGCAGCCCTGGTATCAGCGTTGGTGTTGGTTCCAGGGCAGGCGCATTAAATATATTGTCAGTCGGCTTTGGTGTTTCGCCCGCGTCACACGCTGTCAGCAGAATCAGCCAGAGCAGAATTGATATCAGGCTGATCTGTGATAAGCTGGCCAACTTGCTCGGGTTGTCCGTCATTTGTTTCAATTAATAATGTCCAGGCTAGATAAAGCGGAACTATCTGGTTCAATCCCATCCAGATAAACAACGCTGTCGTAATCAGGATAACCGCATCGAGTAATTGAGCGATGCTTACTTGGGCTTCCTGAATCAGTAAATCAGTCTCTTCTACCAGTTGAATATAATCATCAATTAGCGGTTCGACTTCACCAACGCTTTGGTTGATTCGCTCGAGATCTTCAGAAATAGTCAGAACGTTAGATCCGATATTATTGAGATTTTGGTTGACCGCAGACATGTTGACTTCCAGGCCCATTAACGAATCAGGAACACCCTCAAGACTCTGTCCAAGTCGATTAACTGTCGCGTCTAGTGCCTCATCGGGTTGGTAATCAACTCCTAAATCAAAACGTATCGGTACGCCAAATATCTGTCTATCAATTTGAAAGGAATCTAACAGGCGTAGCGTGTCATCAATGGCCCCGGCTGCTATGGCGATATCTGGAATTGATTCCTGGACCGCCACAAGGCTATCCGGTAATTCTTCAGTTGCCACCGTTGTAATCTGGTTCATCAGCGGTTGCGTATTGTAAATAGTTTCCGACAGCTCCACGGCAGTTACGCCAACCGTTTCGAGGCTACTCTCAACCTGGCTGACTGTGGTTTTGGTTAGTAATAATGTATCTGTTACTGTGTCTAGACTTTCCGCCGCAAGAAAGAGGGTATTGTCAAGGCGAAGAGCAATGTCTTTGAACAATTGGCGTGATGTAACGATCCCAAAAGCGCTCAGTCCAAGTCCAATCACCGCTATGAGCAACATGAGAACGCCAAGTCCTTTTTTAATCATTTTCCTCCTCGATATGGATCAATTCAAAAGCCTCTTATTTATCCAACGAGTCACTGCTTACTGCCAATACTTTCAAGGGCATCCTGGACTGCTTTCCGATCGATCCTTCCACTTTTATCTTCAGCTTGTTCGAGCGCAGACATTATCAGCTGAATGGCTTCATATGCTGATCCAGCATAAGGACCAGCGACCTCTTCAAAAGGCGTTAGCTCTTCATAAGCACTCCGAAATTCGGGTGAAAATTGATCGGGATCCTGATAACCAAACGGTTGGTCTCCAGTAGCCACAAACGCTAATTTCTGGGAATCGTAGATTGGGCGGGAGACCAATGTCGTCTCCGGTAACCAATGTCCGATAATAGCGACCATCGCCGGATCCCTCGACAAGGTCTCGGCACTCTTCCTGGCCATTTCGGGATCACCAAAGTCGTCCAAAGCCACCAGGGCAATCCTATATGGACCAATGCCACCTGCCTCGTTGATTTCTCGGATAGCCAGTCTAGCACTGTATATCACATCATAACCAATTTCCCGGTGTCTACCGGTGAACGGACCAGCCAGTCCAATCTTGACTACTGGCGGGGTGGTTGCGCAGGCGCCAATCATCATGCAGCACGCCACTAAAAAAGCAAGCCCAATAACTGGATGTGTACGTCTCCTGGTTAGAGACCCTCTAGCGACATCGTTCGACATTGGCCAAATGTTCCTCAAAGGTTTGGCTAAAGACATGGGCGCCATTGATGCTGCTAGCACAGTCGACAACAAAAAAAAGATGCTCGGTTTGGGCTGGCTTACCTACAGCTTCCAGTGCCCCAAGCCCTGGATTCGATATTGGAGTCGGAGGCAAACCGGGATAACGATAGGTGTTGAAAGGGGAATCCGTGTCTAGATCAGTAGCTGTCAAGGGTGACTTCCACCATTGACCATTGTCAGGTTGATAACCAACCGCATATTGAACGGTAGGATCTGCTTGCAATAACATTCCCTGATTCAGACGATTAATAAAAACGCCTACCATTAACGCTCGTTCTTCGGCCACAACCGCTTCTCTCTGTACGATGGATGCCATAGTAACAGCTTCCTGCACTGTAAACCCTTGGGCTCCATAAGCCTGCCGAAGAGAAGGGGTTACCTGAAGACCAAAGTTTGTCAGCATTGCTCCTATCAAGTAACTGGCATCTGCATCGATCGGTATCCGGTAGGTATCCGGAAATAGAAATCCTTCCAGCCAAGTACTGTCAGGCAATGACGCTAGAAAATCGTATTGGCTTATATCGAATAACTTCTGTCGCTGAACGATAGCTTCGAACTCAGCGGCATCAATATTTGCCGGCTGGATTTGACGCAGATAATTGGCCATTTCTTCCGATCGCCAGCCTTCGATAAAACGTAACTCTATCTCGTCAGGACGTGCATCAGTTAAGACGATCGCCAGATAGGGAATCGAGATCTGTGGCTCAATCGTAAAAGTGCCCGCCTCCAACCTGCTGTCTAGGCCATAAAAACGCACATAATTACGAAACAACTCTGAATCAGACAAAATGCCTGCGTCAACTAGATTGGAGGCTATCTGTTCTGCATTCTCACCAGCTTCAATGGTAAATGCAAGTGGTTCTTCGCCAATATCTAAAGGTGAGTCTATTTCATTTTTATTCTTGGCCAAATAGGCACGCAAATATAGGTTTTCAACCGGGTTTAAGGTGGCCAAACCGCCCTCAATTGGAACAATGCCCGAAAGTTGGGTATCTTGCCAGCGAAAGAAAAGCAGGAGGGTCGCTGCGAGACAGAAAAGCAAAACAACAAAAAATACCGCTGTTCGAATTACCCAGGTAACAATCCCTGGTCTATCAACCTCTTTAGATTTTTCCACCGAGCGCCTTGCCATCGTAGTTCCTAGATTACAGCATCGCAATTGAGCGATGATTGGATTATTCAAAGATACTTTAGAGATGGTTATGTGAGTCTATGTAGGATTGCAGGATTATTGCTGCGGCAACTGCATCGATGTGTTGTTTTTTCCGGCGGCCGGTAACTCTTCGTTCTTGCAAGCTCTTGATAGCGTCCACCGATGAGAAGCTTTCGTCCCATAACTCGACTCTGATGTGGCATTGGCGTTCCAAATCCTTGGCATAACTTCGTGCCCAGGCGGCTTTAGATCCCTCTTCCCCAGATGACAAAGTGGGCAATCCGACAATCACCAATTGCACCTCATGTTCCTCTATTATCTGGCCAATCTTTGTGAAATCAGCCGAACGGGATGTTCGCTTTAAGATTGCCAAGGAACGGGCAATTGTCCTCGTTTCGTCACTCAGAGCGACTCCGATTCTTTTTTCGCCCAGGTCGAGTGCCAAGACTCGATTTGTTGGCTGACTTGTAACATTATTGTTCATCTAACGTGTTTTCACCACAGACGATCCTATCTCAGGAGTTGATTTTTAGCACAGCTATCTTATTTCTACACCTACGACTAACCGACTAGACCTATACTGAAATGACAAGCAAGGTGAGGAAATAGGGATAGGTTCCTTGAATAAACCCGAATGATTAACGTAATTTAAGAAAATAAGAAAGCTTTTGCAACGGCTCCTATGGTTGACATCTGCGTTGAAATTACTGAAACTCTGTCGGGGAAAGTCTCTTATCGGCCGTTCTCAATTACGGTCTGCATGCGTATTGGCAAGAATGGTAAGCGGCCGAACCAATCCGGCCAAACCTGAACCGATGGATAATCCTGCAAAGGTAGATTTTCAAACAGGTAGGTGACGGCGACGCCTAATTTCTGGCCGGCAATTTCGTCGAGAAATTTATCCGTGGACAGGCTGGCAACTGTCAATCCCTCACCATACATTTCAAAAGTAACTCGCCCTTGATCATCAACTCTTTCAACTTCGCCACTTTCGAAAAGAAGCGTCTCCGGAATTAGCTCATACCCTGTCTCGACGCCGCCGGCCAATTGATCATAAACAAGCCCAATCGCTTTTGTCTCATCAACAACCGTAGCCTGAAGCTCCGCTCTAATATCTACGATGAGCTTTTCCGTTTGTTCATTCACAAAATTAGAGTATGTCTCCTGAATAATGTTAACAACCCTTAATGAGTCACGAGCAAGAAATTCGTTATCAGCTAGCTGATTTTCCATATCGGCCAGGGCTCTTACTTGTAGTTGTTGCATTACGTGGGATCTAAGCCGCTCCATGTCCGCCTCTGTTACGGCATTTTCCAGCCGGCTGCCGCCTCCAAACGTTGCCTCCAAATTTCGCACCTCCAATCGCAGGGCTAGTGGACCTTCGATTCGATTTATCCGGTTAACACCTACATTGCCATCCGCACCAGGTTGAATAGCAACCACTTCAACTTCAGCTGTCCCGCCGATAAAACCTGGCACTTCCACTGCATTCATCGTTTGAAATACCTTATTCTCCCCTGCCGATGTACTAACCCGTGTCCCTGCTGGAACCGTAACCTGTTGATCAAGCTGGTTAACGAAAACAACATTCCCTTTGGCTGGTGCATCATCAACCTCGATGACGCCGGTCGTATCAACCTCAGCCTGCCATTCTTGGATTGACCTTAATAACCGGCCAGCAACCGCCGCTTCATCATTTTCGACAGATTCTAAAATCGGATCGGCAACAATCTGCCTACGCACTTGCAGCGGCTTGACTTGCGGTTTCAAGGTAATTGTCGCCCCGGGTATGATATAAACAGCCGCTAAAAATAATACTGCGAGTGTAAACAGATAGAGCACTAGGGCCAGATATCGCATCGTCCACTTTTGCCACAAAGGCTTTTCTCGTTTGCGTCTGGCTATTTCCCGATTATCAGCCTCATCCAACCTGGTAGGTTTTCCGAATGACTGCCGCCGGTGGCGGGCCCGCCACCACGACCGCCTGTTGTTTCTGGCCGATCGTAAGGACCCGAATATTGGAATTCCCAAAGCCTTAGCCTGACCAACAATCCGGTGATCAGTCGATACAAGGCCAACCTGGAGCTGTAAGGTGTCAGCCTGCCGCTGAAGCAAAGCAAGATCCAGATAATTTGTGAGTACAATGCCCTTTAAGGGTAGAACAAGGACCAACTGGGACTCTTTGACCCAATCCAGCCGGTCTCGAATGGAGGCGATATCATCGTCCTCTTCGAGATAAATAACCTGGATGCCCACCGTATTGCGCCTGGTATTCAACAAAAAATCTATTATGATAATGAAGCAGCAATCAGTTCAGGGACTGCCGCCAATGCTTGAGGGAGTTTTCCAGGCTCTTTTCCACCTGCCTGGGCTAAAGTCGGCCGTCCTCCACCGCCCCCACCGACCATTTTCGCAACCTTGCCAACGATGTCACCAGCTTCGATTCCACGGGGTACCAAATCTTCTGCCACCGCAACTATTAGAATAACCCGACCATCGAGTACGGCCGCCAGGACCGCAACGCCATTATCAACTCTGTCTCGAAACCAGTCAGCCATTTCCCGAAGGGTATTCATATCGCCGACCTCAACTTGGGCAACAAGGAGAGGAATTCCCTCAACCTCTTGCATCCGCTCCAGATGTTCGGCAAATTGACCTTTCGCCTGGTCCCGGCGAAGCAGAACAACCTCTTTCTGCAATTGACGATTCCCGTTTAGTAATGCGTCCAATCGCGTATCAATCTCTGAGACAGGCGAACCCAGTTTTCTGGCTACTTCGGCCAGCAGGCCGATTCTCTCGTGTACCAGTGCATAGGCGCCACGGCCGGTCACCGCTTCGACCCGCCGTAGTCCGGCACCCACAGCCTCTTCATTCACGAACTGGAATAGGCCGATATCACCAGTCGCCTGGACATGTAGGCCGCCGCATAGCTCAAAACTATAACGGCTGTTTTCATCGCCAATCTGGATAGTTCGAACGATTTCTCCATATTTTTCTCCAAATAAAGCCATTGCCCCCGCGTTGATCGCTTCTTCTCGGCCCATATGCCTGGCAAAAACCGTCTGGTTGCTCAATATGATCTCATTAATGGCCTTTTCGATTTCAGCTAACGTCTTTTCGTCGACCGCCTGGCCGTAGGAGAAGTCAAAACGCAACCTCTCCGGCGCGACTAACGAGCCTTGTTGGGTTACGTGATTTCCCAACTTAGATCGAAGTTCCTGGTGTAAAATATGTGTAGCCGTATGGTTTCGCCGGATATCCCACCGTCGCTGATTGTCCACCTCAAGTCTGGCAACCTGCCCAGTGTTCAAATGACCAGAAATCACTTCCCCAGAGTGCACAATGAGACCCGGAACCGCTTCTCGCGTGTCATCCACGCGCATCCGCGCGGCAGGTACATCGATAATGATCCATCCGGAATCACTGACCTCGCCGCCAGATTCTACGTAAAATGGTGTGGCTGAAGCGATAACCTCAATATGATCACCCCGGCTGCCCCGATCTACGCTCTTGCCGCCCTTCACGATGGCGACAATCTCTGCCTCGTTTCGGACACTCGAATATGGATCATAGTCTACCCCGCTGGGATCAAGTGCACCGTGATGGACCAGCGTAACTGCCAGCTCTGCATATATATTATCAGACACATCATACTGGCCGAATGCCCCTGCCCCACTGGTTTCAGCGTGTGCCTCCCGGGCGGCATTAAAACCGATCTCATCGATAGAAAAGCCCTTCTCGCTGGCAACATCTCTGGTAATTTCCAGGGGTAGTCCATAGGTAGCATACATATTAAAGGCAACTTCACCGGGAATTACCCGCTGGTTAACATGGTGAAGGTTGGCCAGAATCTCATCCATTTGGGCCAGTGCGCTATCTAGTGTTCTGGCAAAGCGCTTCTCTTCGAGGGTGAGAACCTCTCGTATATGCTCCTGATGCCGCTTTAACTCATGATAATAATCGCCCATCTGATCGATGTATACCTGCGCTATTTCTGCCAGAAACGGTTCGGTGAAGCCCAAATCACGACCGAAACGTGCTGCCCGGCGAATTATCATTCTTAAAACATAGCTTCGGCCTACATTGCCAGGTAAGACGCCATCAGCCACCATAAATGCCGCTGCCCGCCCGTGATCTGCGATAACTCGATAGCCCGTCACATGCCTTTCTCTTTCGCCATCCGTATCGCCGAGCAATTTCTGGATGCGATTCATCGCCGGCACAAAAAGGTCGGTTTTGTAGTTGATAGGTTCCTGTTCAACAACGGCCGTAATTCGCTCAAGCCCCATGCCGGTATCGACCCCAGGCTTTGGCAGAGGAGTTCGTACACCATCGACGTCCTGATTGTACTGCATGAAAACAAGATTCCAGAGTTCTAACCATCGTTCACAATCATTGTCCAATAGAATGCCACAATTCTCTTCATAGCAACTACAAGACTCTGGACCCCAATCGTAGTGAATTTCGCTTGTTGGACCACATGGACCCACGTCACCCATCATCCAAAAATTGGTTTTATCGCCCATCCGGATAACCCGTTCAGCCGCCACACCGATTTCATTTACCCAAATATTATAGGCATCATCGTCATCGAGATGGACCGTGTACCACATTTTATCAACCGGCACCTGACAAACTTTGGTTAGAAAGTCATAGGCATAACGAATTGCCCCGGCCTTGAAGTAATCTCCAAAAGAAAAATTTCCCAGCATCTCAAAAAAAGTATGGTGCCTGGGAGAAGGTCCCACATTTTCAAGGTCGTTGTGTTTACCCTGAACACGCATACATTTTTGCGATGATGTCGCCCGCTTGTAAGGACGCTCTTTTTTACCCAAAAAGGTGTCAGCGAATTGGTTCATTCCTGCATTCGTAAATAGTAACGTTGGATTGTCGAGCACCGGCAATGGTGAACTCGGTACCACTTCGTGGCCCATCTCAAGAAAAAAATCTAGGAATGCCTGGCGTATTTCTGTGCTATTACTTGGCGTCATATTCTACCTCGAAGAATTTAATACATTGGGCGATTTTACGGGAGTGGCGAAGGCGTGTCAATCAACGAGGATGGACACTATAAGGAATAGCTAGCGTAATAGACCTTTGGGCATTCTATGCTATTTTCGGATATTATTTCAATATTGAGGATTTTCTGCTTTGATCAGATCATTGGGAGCAGATAAGCTTGGAACGAAGGATAGCACCAATTTTCGTGGTAACGGCAACTTTGTTTGCCGTTGTCGCGATGTTAGCAACTCTGAACAGCACAACACGAGCCGGCGAAAATTCGCGCCAGCATGCTGAAGCAACGTTATCTTTCTCCCTCGGTCCGACCGCGACAACCACCGCGGGATTTTCTGCCGATCCAGCCAGGCAAGGTGGCTTTATTTCTCCTGGTTCATCGGTTGACTTCGATTTTACCATAGAAAACACGAGCGATACATTAACTGACGTATTCGAAATCGATTTAGCCTCGGCGTGGCCTACGATACTGTTACAAAGTGATGGCATAACGCCATTAGATGATAGCAACGGCAATGGCCTGAATGACACTGACCTGCTCTTTCCCGGGCAAACTATCTCTCTTATCGCTCGAATTAGCGCTCCGGCGTCAGCTTTTATTGGCGAGGACAATCGAACAACGCTGTTCATTAACTCATTTACCAGCCCACTGATCGAAGAGACAATATTAATGCAATCAGCCGTACCCTCGTCATTCTTACAGGCCTTCCGTGATGAAGGACATAATAATCCGGACATCTTTGTTTCTCAGGCGAATAATCATGGTTCGCAACCAATTTTAACACCGGGTGGTACTGGGTCTGACATTGCCGTAGCCGAGACTGTCTCTGGCTACGCCTACGTTTGGAGTGACCAGCGATTGGTTGGAAATCTCTATATAACCGAGATTGAATCTCTATTGGTGGATAAACTAGGAAACCTGACGGCGGGTCGGTCAAAGATAACTGACCACAGCGGTGCAGTGCTACCAACCCATGATATAGACCCGGCTGTTGCTGTAGATCCATCAGGGAACATCGCCATCTTCTGGCAAAGGCTGCAGTTTGATCAAGATGGGAATGTCAATAACAATTTGTTCCTTCGAATTATCAATCCTGAAGGATCACCGATAGCAAGTGAAACTAATCTTACCAACGACACCCAATGGGGAGTTCAAAACACCATTGGAGTTCCTAATTTCGAATCCCCTAGAATTGCGCCAATGGCTGATAGTGGATTCTTTGCCGCCTGGCGCAGTGAGCACCAGGAAACTGAGGGCGTTATCCAGGATATTTACTTTGCCACCCTGAATGGAAGTGGTGGTATCGTAATATCACCGACTAATATGACGAATGATGGTCCAGGTGGCATCGGCAATATTGCACCGGCTATGGCCGGGTTATCGACCAATCGGGCTCTTATATCCTGGGTACGTCGCCAAACGGATAATGACGATATATGGTTTGAAGTTATTGATAATCTGGGCAATGTCGTCCATGGACCGGCGAACCTCTCGCGAAATGAGAAGGCCACTGATTGGTGGAATTTTGATGCGGTTGAACTCTCAAATGGTTCAATAATGGTCGCATGGCAAGCATGGGACTGCATCGAAGGTGAACACGCGGGTCGGATCCGTTTCGCAGTTCTCGGCAGCAATTATCAACGAATAAGGCAGCCAATATGTCTGGGATACGACGGAGTAGCCAATGGTGGCGATAGGGGAGTATCCGTCACGGCCGATGCCTATGGCAATGCCATTGTCACTTGGACCGACCAGGATTTATCAAATCGACGCAGCTTGTACTATGCGCTTATAAACAAACGTGGCAGAATTGTGACCGAACCACTAGCCTTCTATCATAGTGACGCTTTGGACGGACCGGTCTCGATTAATACCCAGGGTTACGCTAGTACATCCCGTGCCTTCATCGATGGGGTAGCTTTCTTCAGCGATTCCCGTTATTTTGCTCGGAAAGAAGAAGACGTTAGACTAATAATTAATTATAACAACTTGGGCACCCTGGCGTCCGGAGCAATGACCCTAACCGCAAAGCTAGATAACAATCTTGGTTATGTGAGCGACACAGCCCCTGTTGCTCCAATAATCGATGGGAATAGCATAAGTTGGAGTTTTTCCAACTTGGAACCGTTTACAGACACGACCCAGTTTGATCTTTATTCGACATTGTCTGTGAGTGCGACTATCGGAGCTACCTACCCCATAACGCTATCCGTTGATCTGCAACTGGTCGAGTCCGATTTGGACAATAATCAAGATCTGGCCCGTGTTGTCGTTGGCCTATCTCTTTTTCTCCCCCTAGTCGTCAAGTAACTGTACGTATGACCACCTGCCTACAGTGGCGCCTCATCCAATGGGGGCGCTACGGCCAAGAAGTCATAAAAAAACCGTTGACTATACTCATCGAGCAAACGCTCAATACGCCCCTGATCACTTGAGGCAACGATTACACCGGCATGGTGTTTTTTATGCAAATGCCAGGAAACCTCAGGGTCTGCATAGCCGGAGAGATCTGGGTACTCCTGCCGCGCCAAACAGATCAAAACGCCAGCATAGTTTAGTCTCATTTCAGGTAACCGATAATCGTCACGAGAAAATCTGGCAAGCTCAATTTTTGCCCATTCTTCCCACAAGTTAATCCCTGTGGCAAACTCAATCATTTCGGCGATGTTTGCACCGGCAACCCGAGCAGCCGTTTCTAAGAAATAGAGCCGCCCATCTTCTTCTCCTCGTATGAATTCCGTGTGCGCGATGCCCCGCACCATCCCTAGTGCTTGCATCAGTTCCTTGTTCATCTCTTTTAATTGGGTAACTTCGTCCAGGTTTCTGGGGAGGGTTCGGCTCATAAAAATGCCGCCTTCCTGTGCAACCGCTAGAGGCGGTTGCCGGTATTGGTGAGCCTCAGCAAAGAGTATGCGCTTCTCCGAAACGATTGAGTCTACATGAAAAATCTCGCCCGGGATGAAGCGTTCCAGTACAAAAAATGATTGCCGGTCACCTAGTTCGTCAAGGAGGTGCAATAACTCGCCCTCTGAATGTACTTTCTTGATACCCATCGCTCCAGCCTGGGATCTTGGCTTTAACACCCACGGCGGTTGAACATGACGAATATACGACGAGATATCCTCATAGTTAATCACGCCGGTAAATTCGGGGACGCTGATTCCTTTTTCCTGTGCCTGGATCCGCATCGCCAGCTTATCTCGAAAATAGCGCGCCGTCGTGTCGCCCATACCTGGAATTCTGAGGTGTTCTCTAAGCGCAGCAGCCGTTTCCACATCAAAATCATCCAAAGCGACTATCAGGTCTATCTTCCTGGACCTGGCAAGATAACTAACCGAATAGATAATATCCGGCTTCTTGGTAATGTCCGGCATCAGAAATCTTTCGTCAATGGCTTCCCACGGCCACGCTTCATCAACTAGTTTTTCTTTGGTTAGCAAGATGACTTTACACCCCAATTTCTTACAGGCCCGAATAAAAGACCCGCCCTTAAAGTAGCTTGCCAGGCAAAGAACTGTAACTATCCGCGAATCGCTCATCGTTTTCTTTCTCATAATATTTCGCTCTTAAGCTATTCTATCACTCACGATCGGTGCTTGTCGACGGGGATAATGTCAAGGATAAATCTGGGGTTTTTAGGGGTAATGTGACTATCTCTACCCTAGCCATTTCACCGCCTCTCACAGTTATAGGTACCTGGTAAACTTCATTCTGGATCTCAACATAAAGTTCATATTCGCCGGGTAAAATATCGGCGATTACGAAGTTTTCGGCAAGCTGCTCGTCTGGTTTTATTAGATGTTGCGGATCATCCAAATAGGTCCAAGTTCTGTAAGTTTCTGTATCCTCTGATCGACCAACAGCGGCAATGGTGACACCTTGCCAGGGCCGGCCTTCAGGATCAATTAACCGGCCGACGATCAGACCGCGAGTCGGCGGGGGTGTCAACCATAGAAACGGATTGCGCGTAGATCCAAACTCGTTGGTACCAATTCTAACCTCCACGTGGAGATGGGGTAAACTGGCCGCGCCTCCGAAACCAACTTCGGCAACCTGCTCTCCCTGTGCTATATGTTGCCCTGGTTCTACCGATATATTCAGTACATGACCGTATAACACATATACCGGCTGGTCTTGCCAGCGATTATCCAATTCAATGACGACCAGATGCCCGAACCAATCACATCGCCAGCCATATAGTTTCTCCTTATCGTCCCCGGCAACAATCACCGTGCCACTTGCAGCTGCTAATACCGGTGTTCCCTCTGGCTCGGCCGAATCAACGCCTGTATGGATAAGGTAGCGACCGCCAGCGTCATAGCCGTATGGCAGCCAATCTGTATACAGAAATCTGCCGCCTCCAGGTAACGGTTTTGATAGCCAGAAATGTTCCTCAGACACTGAATTTGGGACTGGCCATTCCACGCTACTCAAATAGTAATGATTGTATTCTGGTTTGACAGGTGGTGGCTCTGGACATGTTCGCTCAATAGGGTCAGCCAGAGCAACGGCCGTAGCTGTCATAGAATATTTCTGGGATAATATGGCTGTTGTTGTCAGCGTGGCGGTAGGTTGATGGACTACGGTCGGCGATATTGGTAGGCCAGGTGTCGGAATCACTTGCCGCGAATCTGTCGGATGAGGTGTAAGCGTTGGCGGCTGTGTCCGGATCTTGGTAACCGTTTCTACTTCCTCCGGCTCTGCTGATGGTTTATCTGGTGCGATCGTTCCAGGATCTTGAATCGCGGCAATGCCAACATTTGGAACGGTCACAGTCTCTTGCTGGCAGGCTGCGATCCCAGCAACTAGCAAAATGCAAATGCCAAGAAAAGTGGAACGAAAGTGATGAGTTGTCTTAGTTATCATATTTCAAAAGAATTACCCTATTTTCCGTAGAAATTCTCGGAGTGTCAACGACTCTTAAACAGACGACCGATAACCAGAAGGTAACTGATTAGCCCAAAGCGAACTGGGGCAAACCAGACGAAACGAACGAGTCCCACTCCACTCTGCTAGGTATCGCTGAATCTTAGTTGTTTATCCTTGGAACATTTAAGGAGCAAATCCTTTCCACAGCAAGTTTGACGTGGGTCATCCCCAGATTATAATGGATCAATAGTCATGATTTCCTCCAGGTAGGAGTAATCTGAACTGATCTCAAAAGATAAGGTTTGACCAAAGGTTGATAGTCAACCTCGTTGGTCAAAAGCCGATGGTCGTCCTGCATGTTGTCAAAGATATTGGCTTGAAATTGCCAGGCATAAATTAGAACGGCGAGGTTAGGCTCATAATGGCTGGATCTGGGCTTGTTCAGATACAATGAGCGCCGTTTGTTACGATACGGCGATCCGAGGCGGTACCGCAGAAGGAAATATAGACCTTTCTTCCTGGTTTTGCATGGAACTATTTTTCATCTGGGCAGCAATTTAACTTGCTTAGCAAGTAAATTCCAAGGAGGGGAAAGTATGAGTTTTACAAAACGCTACTTTCCATCGTCCACCGAAATAAAACTACAGGATCGCTGGTCTGATCTTGGCATAAACCTTTTTCAGCCAGACAGAGCATCGCGCGTCTTCACCATTGATACACCGCCCCCAACCGTCTCCGGGAATCTCCACCTAGGGCACGTATACTCATACAGTCATGTTGATTTTTTCGCACGCTACCTGCGAATGCAAGGACACAATGTTCTTTATCCTATGGGAAGTGACGACAATGGATTGCCTACAGAACGCCTGGTGGAGCGGAAGCTTGGGATTAAGGCAACCGACGTTAGCCGCGAGGAGTTTATTAGTCACTGTTTGCGGGTGAGTGCAGAAGCCGAACAGGAATATGTGACACTCTGGAGACGGCTAGGCTTGTCCATTGATTGGCGCTACACCTACCGAACCATTGACGAATACCCACGCCGCCTATCCCAGCTTTCATTCATCGACCTCTACCAAAAGAAGCTAGCCTTCCGCCAACGCGCGCCGGCGATCTGGTGTCCTGAGTGCCACACCGCGATCGCCCAGGCAGATTTGGAAGATCTGGAACAGGAAGGCGAATTCGTCACTCTCAGTTTTTTGCTTGAAGACGGCAAATGCCTACCTATCTCCACCACCCGGCCGGAACTTCTTCCTGCCTGTGTTGCCGTGTTTGTTCACCCCGATGATGAGCGGTTTCGACAGCTAATCGGTCAGGGTGTACGCATACCGCTTTTTGGCCACCTTGTACCAATTCTGGCTGACACACTAGCGGATCCCAAGAAAGGTAGCGGTGCCGTGATGTGCTGTACCTTTGGCGATGTCACTGACGTGGCTTGGTGGTACAAATATGATTTGAATTTAATTGAAACGATCGGCAAAGATGGAAGGCTTACAGAGGCAGCTGGAGAACTTCAAAACTTAACGGTCGCTGAAGCCAGAGCTCATATAAAAAAGCTTTTAACGAAGCAGGGATTTCTGATCAGCCAAGAACTAATTACCCAGTCGGTTCGAGTTCATGAACGATGTGATACGCCTGTTGAGTATATTGTCACTCGACAGTGGTTTATCAAAATACTCGATTTCAAACAACAGTTCTTAGATCTTGGTGAACGGGTGCAATGGTTCCCAGAACACATGAAGAATAGATATCGCCGGTGGGTTGAGAATTTGAATTGGGACTGGTGCATCTCGAGACAACGGTATTTTGGCGTAACTTTTCCCCTATGGTATTGCGAAGCTTGCCAGGAGGTAATGCTCGCCCGCGAAGAGGATTTGCCCGTCGATCCGGTGCGACTTCAACCAGATCGCCCGTGTTCATGTGGACATAATCATTTCTCGCCTGAAACCGATGTAATGGATACCTGGGCAACCTCCTCATTGACCCCCCAACTTGTAAGTCATTGGTTAAAAGAGAGCGGCTTCGACGGTGAGGAATTCACACAGGTTGATCTCCGGCCACAGGCACATGAAATAATCCGTACCTGGGCGTTTTATAGTTTCGTCAAAGCTTATCACCATTTCGGCCAAATACCTTGGTCGGCCATCGTCATCTCCGGTTGGGCTTTAAGTCCCAAGGGGAGCGGGAAAATAAGCAAGAGCAAAGGGGGAGGTCCCGTAGCGCCTCTTGAGGTGATCGAACGATTCTCGGCCGACGCGGCTCGTTACTGGGCTGCCAGCACGAGGCTCGGAAAAGATGCCATCATCAGCGAAGAACGAATTCAAGCCGGTGCCAAGTTAATCAATAAACTTTGGAATGTGGCCCGTTTTAGCCAACGATTTTTTGATGATTACCAACCAGGAGATAGCTTGCCAGGCCTATCTCTTGCAGACCGCTGGATACTCTCTCGATCACAACAGCTGATTGATCAGGTAACCACTGCATTTAACAAGTATGACTATGCCACGGCTAAAAATCATATTGAGCTTTTTTTCTGGAGTAACTTGGCCGACAACTACCTGGAAATGGCAAAAAAAAGACTTTATGATGAACTTGATGTGCTTCATGAGGGGGCAAAATATGCCTTGTATCACGCCCAACTCACTACCATAAAGCTTCTTGCTCCCTTTCTTCCCCATATTACGGAGGAAATTTACCTGGAATTGTATGCCACTACCAAAATGAACGCATCAATTCACCGATCGTCTTGGCCGGTAGTTGACCCACGCCTGGCTGACGCTGAAAGTTCGCTTGCCGGAGAAGTTTTAGTTCAAATAGCTACTGCTGTTCGACGCTATAAAAGCGCGGCTGGGATACCATTGGGAACCGGTATGCATGGCATCTGTCTGGCCACAGACAACATCAAGCTGGCAGACCAGCTCAAATCGGCCGAAAGCGACATCTTGAGTGTCACCAGGGCTGAGTCGGTTGCTCTTCTAGATCTACTCAGCTCCGATTGTCGCCCGATAGAATCCGAAGGTCCTGTTTCTATCGGTCTACTAATCTGAAACCCGCCTTAGCAGATCGAACGGGTAAAAGAGTCAGGACCTTAATGCGAACACTGTTAAAAGTCTGGCAGGTGATGGCTTTCTGAACATGTCGCTTAAGACTGATATGAGAATAATCTTCCTTACTTCCCAAAGATAAATAGGTTATTATTAGGCAAGGATATACACAATTAAATCTCAGATCTAGGTCTGTGACACCAGCTTGATAAACTAGCAAGGAGAGTATGATGACCATCAAAAGCAAAATGATTGAACCGTTCAACGCTCAAATCAAGAGCGAATTTACAGCTTCTGCGCAATATATTGCGATCGCCGCCTACTTTGACGCTTTAGGCCTAAAAGAACTCGGGGACTTCTTCTTCCGCCAATCGGAAGAAGAGCGGGTACATGGCATGAAGTTCGTCATGTTTATGTTGGAAACAGGCGCCAAACCGACGATTCCCTCCACCCCTGAATTGCGTAATGATTTCGATGACCCGGCCGATGCTGTGCAATTTGCCCTTGATCAAGAAAATAAGGTAACGAATGAGATTAACACCCTGGTCGATCTGTCCATAAGCCAGAGTGATCATGCAAGTAACAACTTTCTCCAGTGGTTTGTCACAGAACAGGTTGAAGAGCTAGATACCATGTCAACTTTGTTGCAGACGATCAAGTTGGCTGGTAGCAACTTGCTGTTAGTTGAAGAATACGTTCGACGGAATCCTCAACACGCCGGAGAACCGGCCGCCTGAACAACCACCTTTGATCAAAAAAACAGCCAGCGATTTTCGGATCGCTGGCTGTTTCCCCTTTTTACGCTGACAAGATAACTAGAATAGGCCTAATACCTCGCCGTCTTCACTAATATCAACATTCATAAAGGCCGGCTTACTGGGTAAACCGGGCATCGTACGCATCGCTCCGATAAGAGGGTAAATAAAGCCGGCACCAACCGAAGCTCGTACCTCTCTTACAGGAAGAGTATAACCGGATGGGGCATTTTTCAATTTGGGATCATGGCTGATGCTCAAATGCGTTTTGGCCATGCAAATTGGCAGCCCACCGAAATTATTCTCCTCATAGGTTTTGATTTGGCGAGTAGCCAGGGGTTCAAATACTACATCCCCGGCGTTATAGATTTTCTTGGCGATAGTCTCAATTTTCTCCTTGATTGACATATCAAGCGGATAGAGAAATTTGAAATCTGATGGCTTATCACAGGCGGCCACGACGGCTTCGGCCAATTCTGCCGCCCCATCACCTCCAGTCGTCCAATGATCAGTCATAGCCGCTGTTTCAGCACCCGCTTCAATGGCTGCCTTTCTGACCAATTCGATTTCGGCCGGTGTATCCGTAGTAAACCTGTTAACGGCCACTACAACGGGAATTCCAAACAGTTTGGCGTTGCGGATATGCACCCGCATATTAGCCAAACCGGCATCCAACAGTTCCAGGTTTTCCTCGGTATATGCTTTGTCCAAAGGGCGGCCGGGAACAACGTTCGGACCGCCACCATGCATCTTCAACGCCCGGATTGTGGCCACTAATACAACACAATCTGGTATTAGGTTCGAATAGCGGCATTTGATATCGAAGAATTTCTCCATTCCAATGTCAGCCCCAAATCCTGATTCGGTCACGACATACTCACCCAGACTCAGGGCAACCTTATCGGCAACGATTGAGGAATTACCATGCGCAATGTTAGCAAATGGTCCAGCGTGTACAAATGCTGGTTGACCTTCCAGGGTCTGCATCAAATTCGGATGAATGGCATCTTTCATAAGCACGGCTGCGGCGCCGGCTACGCCGATATCTTCGGCCGTAATCGGTTTCCTATCTGTGCTCTGACCGATAACAATTCGCCCGCACCGGACGCGGAGATCTCTAAGCACCGATTTGTAGTCATCCCCGTTGACCAATGCTAGGATGGCCATTATTTCACTCGCTACAGTGATGTCATAACCGGCCTGCCGCGGCGGGCCGTCCCATTTTCCACCCAGACCTATGATAATGTTCCTTAGTGATCGGTCATTTACATCAACAACCCTATTCCAGGTTATGTTGTAGGGATCAATATTGAGCCGATCTAGACCCATACCGGCAAGACTTTCATCGTCAAGCCGGCTTTCATGGAACCACCGTGAATCAATTGCTGCCGCCACCAGGTTATTCGCTGCGGTTATCGCATGGATATCGCCTGTAAGATGAAGGTTGAAATCCTCCATCGGTATAATCTGACTATAACCGCCGCCTGCGGCGCCACCTTTAATGCCAAAAGTAGGTCCTTGGCTTGGCTGTCGAATACAGGCTATCGATCTTTTACCAATAACTCCTAAACCCTGCACCAGCCCAATGCCGGTGGTAGTTTTGCCCTCCCCTAACGGGGTAGGTGTGATGGCGGTTACATCAATATATTTGCCCCGCGGCCGGCCTTCAAGCTTCTTCAATACATCCAGATGAACCTTGGCCTTATATCGGCCATATTGGATAAGATCCTCATCATCCAGTCCAAGATCAGCCGCTATTTCGGTGATTGGTCGGATCTTTGCTGCCTGGGCGATGTCCAGGTCTGAGGGAACGGGGAACTTTCGTTCGAAGGTGCTCATATGTCCTCCTGTAATTTATCTGGAAAAGTAATATTTTTTCTTCTCTAAGTGTCATAATCCCTGTTTGGTTGGGTATGACACGCAACCAGACCTAATAATACGACGAATTTTCAAAAAGCGATAGTGAAAAAAGTCACATAAGATGCCGAAGAACTTCACATCTACTTATGACAGAGGTAACTTTTTTGGATTAAATAGGCTCGGAATATAACCCTTAAACAGATCAGGCAACATGCTGGAACTTGAACTATCGGAAATACGACTATTCCAAGAGATCCAAAGCTGTCTGGGCTGAGGTCATAGATGGATTAAGTCGAAGCGCCCTTTTATAGGCTCCCATCGCCCCGGCCCGATCACCTTCAGCTAGAAGTGCATGTCCCCGATATAGGTATGTCTCTTCTAGATTGCGGCCACCTTCATAAATTAGGATAACTTCTGTCAATAACTTCACGTCGTCTATCCGCCCAGCGACAAGATATGCCTGGTAAGGTTCAAATTGGTACCATAACATCCTCCACGGAAGGCCAAGTTCCCGAGCTCGATCAAAGGCGATTGTAGCGGATTCAAAGTGACTCACATTCCCGGTCATTTCGCCAAGATTCGTGAGACTAGCCCCCAGGTTAAACCAGGTAAAGGCATTCTTATCATCTTCCAGGAGCATACTCTCTGCTTTTAGAGCTGCCCCCTGCCACATATCCTCCTGACTGTGAAATCCTGGAGGCAATAGAGCCTGGAACTGTTCTTCCTTATCTGGTGGGCGTATAACGATAAACAAATTGTTAAACTGATGCCATTTCTCTGATACTTCATCGTAGCTGACTAGCCGGCCTTCGCCATCCCACGGACCAAGAAAAGTGTCTAAACTCAAGAACGATTGCTCGGTATCGTCATATCCAACCAGCGTAAGATAGTGACCCATCCATCCTTCCTTTACATCTAGCCACAAACCTTTCTCGATGATGACTGGGAAGCCGGCTTCTAACAATCTTTGAAGGAGCAGGAGATCTCCCCCACGATAAGCGTTTGCCAGATAGAGTGTATTTTCATTTACATAACTTACCAACTCATGTGGTGACACATTGCGATCTTCATAATTTGGTTTTAGTGCGTCGCCTATTACCGTCTGGTCTGTTTCATACCCATAGTAATCGAGAACCATGGTTAGATTAGCCGGACCGCAGTTGTTGAATTTCTGGGCAATAATCGTCAAACCTTGAATTTGGGTCGCGATAGGTGGTGATAGTTGGGGATTATTTTGTTCGCCCGGGTGCGGCGTTATTGTCAATCGCACGCCCACAAACCCAGTCTCCAGATTCATGACAGGAGTAGCCCGATTATCGGCTGTGGCAGGGAGACTACTCGTTTGACCTGAACGAAGATTAGCATTTGTCGGGAAAATAATCGTAGGGGAGATCAACTCCGGTGTTTTTTCAGGCGCAGGTAGTGCTCTCGGCAGCGGTGTATGGATGACAGCATAAAGCGATTCTGGCAATCGGCTTTGGACCTGACCTGGCAACGATGCCAACAACTTTGGGGTCAGCCACCATCCTGTGCTGATGCTTACCAACGCTAGAAATATGATCAGGATGCCTACCTGCCGATGCTGTTTCATCACTTTATTCTACATCAGATGATCCTGTTACCCAGCTAAATATAACCCACTATTAAATTACAGTTTGCCGGGCATAGCGTTGCGCTATATTATGTCACAATGCTTTCTTACAGTTTCCTCATGTAACAGGAGACTCGGATGAATTGGCAATCTACTTTATTTAGGCGAAGATGGTCAGCAGTTCCTTTTGTTTTATCGGCTGCGGTTTTCTTGGTCTGTTTGTTTTTCACCTACTATCCCACCTCTAGAAACTTAGCAACAGGTCTTACCCTCGATATTGATTCAAAAATTATCGATATTACCGGGTGTACCGCTGACGTTGCTGCCTGCAATTTTAATGCGGGTAAATTACAGATTGGTGACCAGATAACCAAGATTGGCGACCTATCCAAGGAGCAATTTGATGCCGACCGGAGGCTGGCTTTATTTGGCGGGTTCGGTCCAGGTGATGTCGTTCCCATCACGTTCGAACGCGCAGGTGAGGAATTCACTGTTGATTGGGAGATGCTCCATCCAAACTTGGTGTCCCGAGCCCTTTTATTGGTAGTTCCGCTCTTTATTTTTGGCCCTTTTTGGTTGGTTGGAACACTATTTCTCTTCTTTCTACAACCACATGACGCCAATTGGCGTCTTCAGGTGCTTTTCTACTACTTAACGGCTCTGTGGATCGCAGCAGGTCTACAATCAGCCTCCGGCTACGCCTATACCTCGCTTATTCTGCACGCATTAAGCTGGTTGCTAATCCCTGTTTTCATATACTTCCATGCCATCATCCCGGCCCCCATTTTTCAGAGAGCCCAGCGCCTGCTAATACCCGTGCTCTTCACTGTAACGGCGCTTCTCGCCTTTCTGGAGCTCTTCCAGGCTTTGTCATCCTCCGCATATTTGTATGGGGTTATCGTTGCCTTTCTCTGCAGCATCGCGATTCTAGCTTCCCGATCAGCTTCAACAACCCAGTCAGCAGAAAGGCTTTCTGCCCAAATTATGTTCGCAGGAGTTGTTCTGGCGCTCGGTCCGGGCGTATTGCTCTGGATCTTCCCGACTTTGCTGGGTTCAGAAAAGCCAGGTTACTTCGCTACGGTGTTGGCAATGTTAGCTTTACCCCTTCTACCGCTATTCTATGGTTACGCTGTTTACAAAAGGAGACTTGGTTTTCATGAGAGACGTGTCAATAAATTCCTGGCAAAATATGCTTTATTTATTTCGTATTTATTTATTGTCGCATTTGCCATTTTGCTTGCGACAAGTCAATCAGATATAGCAGGTCGTACAGTCGATTATATTCTCATTTTCCTATTGGCCTTTCTTCTAGCAGCACTACCCCTGCACGAATTTGCAGATGCGACCATGAGCCGACTTGCATACGGTGGCTATTACAAACAAGATGAGTTTGTCAACAGGTTTTCCGGGCAGATTCCAGCGGTTTCAAATCGGAAGGAGTTGGTTAGCCTAATGGTAGAGGACATCTGCCCGATCATGCAAATACGCCAGTCTGCTTTGTTATTACTTGATAGTGGGCAGATTACACTAATATATGAAGATGGCGTAATCATCGATCCATCATTAACCTCGAAGGGTGAATTTGACAAAATCCTTGAGGTAAGTTCCATCTACATCAACCAGGGAAACTTGCCAGGTGAGCTCGTTCAAAGTGATTATAGCTGGCTTCGTTTGGCAATTCCGTTAATGGGTCGTACGGAATTAATCGGGCTTTGGTTATTTGGAAACAGAGAACCAGATGATTATTATAGTCAAAACGTCATCGAAATCTTAACGGTTCTAGCCAGACAATTAGCTATAACACTCGAAAACGGGCAATTGTTCTCCGCCTTACAACAACAGCTTATTGAACGTAGAGATGCTGAAGAACGGGCGGTCCGGTTTGCGGACCGTCTTAGTTTGCTTCACAATCTGGACCAGTCATTACTAACCGCAGAGACGCCGGGGGATATCGCACAGGCTGCGATGGAGGGTCTCGCAAGAATCGTCCAATGTGTGAGGGCTAGTGTAACCAATATTGATCCTGATATCCCAGAAGTTTCGATATTGGCTACCTACGACACAAGACCTCGATTCGTTAAATCCAATACACAAAATCTTCAGCTGGAAAGGGATATTGCCCATGATCTTGGCAAAGGTGACCTGTGGGTTCTAGAGGATGTGGCGAATCTAGATCCCCAAGAGCCATTAAGCAAATACCTCCACGCTGAAGGACTGGTTACGGTCCTCAGCGCTCCCCTTCGCTTCGGTGGAAAATTACTCGGCTCGCTCAATATCGCCTATGATCAGCCAACTGAAATCAGCCATGATCACAAAGATATTGCCCGAGAGGTGGCGAGTTCCCTGGTGCTGGCGATACAAAATGCCCGATTGCGAGATACGATTACCCAACATAGCCACGACCTAAAACAATTATCCGCTCGGCTGATTACAGCGCAAGAAACGGAACGAAAACGAATATCCTATGAGTTACACGATGAAATCGGCCAGATATTAACGGCGATCATGTTTGACCTTGTGGCGATTGAAAATGATGTCAAACGTCTTGGTATCCCATCAGTCATAAACAAATTGGCCGATGCTAAGGCGTTGGTTGAACAACTTATGGGTCAGGTTCGTTCGATGTCTCTGGAATTACGTCCGGCAATGCTCCAGGAGCTTGGATTGGCTCCTACCTTACGTTGGTATGTTAATACCTATGCAGATCGCCGCGACATGGCTGTTCATTTTGAATCATTGAAATTCTCAGGGCGACTTGCCGAAGAAATTGAAATAGCACTCTACCGCATTTTTCAGGAGGCCCTTACCAACGTCTCGCGACATGCCAAAGCAAGCAGCATCACTCTTATTCTCGAAGAAGAATCCAACAAGATTACTGCTTCTATCGAGGATGATGGAATTGGTTTTGATGTTCAAGAAGTGCTCCGCAATGATTCACCCACCCTTGGAGTTGGTTTGTTGGCTATGCGAGAAAGGGTCACATCCCTAAACGGTCGCTTTGACTTGCATTCAAGCCTGGGTGAAGGGACGCGTATCCATGTTGAAATACCAGTTGGGGAAAGACTATGACAATTATTCGCGTATTACTCGCTGAAGATCACACGCTGGTTCGAAAAGGGTTGCGGTCCTTGTTGAACGACGTCAATCACATCCTGGTTATAGATGAAGCAGAAAACGGTCACGAGGCAGTTAAGAAAACCAAGTTGCTTCAACCCGATATCGTGCTCATGGATATCACTATGCCACTTCTTAATGGGTTGGAGGCCACTCGCCAAATTAAACATGAGTTGCCAGAAACTGGGATTATCATATTAACTATGCACGCCAATGCCGAGTATATTTATCAAGGTCTTCAGGCAGGCGCTGAGAGCTACCTGGTAAAACAATCAGCCCCTGAAGAACTAGTGGATGCGATTGAGACAACCTACCGCGGTGAGTCGTACCTGAGCCCACTGATTTCCAAGACAATAATTGAAGAATATATCCGTCATGCAGAGTCATCTATGGAATATGGCCGTTACGAAACACTTACGAGACGAGAGCGCGAAGTACTACAGCTTATCGCAGAGGGATATTCAATTCACGATATTGGCCACCACCTTGTTATCAGTGAAAAAACGGCAAGAGTTCACCGAAAGAACCTGATGCAGAAACTGGATCTTCATACAATCGCGGAGCTGACCTTGTATGCTTTGCGAAAAGGTGTGATTGCCCTTAATGATTAAGGGATATGGCATGAGCTGAAGCTTTAATAGATGGTAGTAATATCGGATCCATCGAATAATGTTCATTATCCGTGCTAATAATCGGATTCCCCCACAACTTCCCCGTCATTCTGTCAACCTAAAATTCAATCCTTCACCCACCACTCCCGAAAAACTAGCAAAATAATCCTCGGAAATAGGCATTTCGCCTATAGAATTTCTTAACAAGTTGGCTTATGATAGGGTTAGGTTGGTATTGATCCCAATCTTACTAATTATGCCTTTGGTCATATACCACAGCTACTGCACAGCCCGAACGGCGGGCATCTCTGGATGAGCCAATCAGTCGTTTTGCAACGACGAACAGGTGACGGAGGCGATTTCCTCCCGAACTAGATCGGGGAACGGGGTTGGTTGAGTGTTTGAGAGCCAGCGAGCAGGGGGGGCCATCTTCTTTTCGCTATCTGGTACCGACCGTCTGATGAGCTTCTGCATAATTAACTGTCCAGATGAAGATTGTGGCGAGTAATACTTGCTGGTTCAGCTGATCCCTTTATCCATTCCGCTAACCAATAGACAGCCAGGTGAATCCCTTGTGTGGACCTGGGATAACCACTCTCATGTAAACTGACCATAAGATCCCCTGTTTTCCGATGCTCAATCGATAGCAGCACGCGTTGCTCCAACGGCTCTTCATGGATAAATGTATCGACGACCAGCTTATTAATCTTAACGGAATGATACATTGCGATAAATCGGACCTTTGTGGTTCCATCTTCGACCTGTCGTGACTCAAAACTTTTTTCTATCTCATGAAGATCTAATGGTGTTTGAAGAATGAGATGAGGCATTACATATTCCTCCGGCGCAGAAAATGTTTCAGCCGACAAGGTACTGTTCCGTGACCACTTAAAGTAATGACACTTAAGACCTGCTTTAATCGCTTTCAATTCATATTTTGTGGGGCTTCTTTCCTGGTGCTTTGTCGTATAAGCCACGGTTAGATCGCTTTCGAAATAGGGGGATCTTGCCAGACGTTCAGTAATCCAGGCAGCATATCCACCATGGTCAGTGGCTATCTCTAACCTGCCACCATAACGCATTCGGGAGGCAGCGAGATTAAGAAAGTTGTCGCACACAACTCGGCGATGTTGATGGCTTGATTTAGGCCATGGATCTGGAAAATTGATAATGAGCGCGCTGATATCAGAAGCCTGAAACAGGAGCCATAAAGCAGAGAGCGCCGCTGCCCGGACTAAACAGACATTCTGCAATTTAGCCTGAGCGATTTTCCTCTCGGCGTTCCGAATCGAGGGTATGGATCTCTCGAGGCCAACAAAATTCTCGTTCCGACTATGCTCAGCCATATGAACCAGATATTGGCCGTTGCCAAAACCAACCTCCACAGTCAACAATCCTGACCTGGAAAAGGTTTCATCCCAATGGGTAGGCCAATGGAAACGGTTTAAAGGCAAAGCAAATTGGCGCATAGGCATATTAGTGAACTCGCTAACAGTGAGGGTTGCCAAATAAATAGATCTGGCCAGAAATTTGAAGCTATTAACCGCTCCTAGGGAAGAATGATAAATTCCACAGCCACCCACCCCTCTTGACCAGATTGAGTCCGTACACGTCTCCACTCAAGACCCTCAGCTATGTCTGTGCCTTCTAAAACAATAATCTCCGATAGATCGGCGATCAATTCTAGTTCCTGGGTACCACCAGGCTTTTCACGTAACCAGAGGCCATTTGGACTATTGACGACGGCAATGATAACTATAGGGGTATCAGTTGGCACGGGCGTTGGTGTCGGAGAAGGTGTCAATGTTGCCACCGGACTCGTTGGTGATACCGCCAGCAGGCGTGGCGTCGATGATCCCGTTGGCGGTTTTGCCTGCATGGAGGGTGATAAACGTAAATCTGGTGTGACCGAATTAATACTTTCCTGCTCTTTGGTAGACGTCATATTGCTTATACCGAGAGTCGCGAAAATAATTAGCGACAAGCAAACCAAAAATATACCCCTCATTAATGAAACAAGGGTCCTTTGGCGGGCTTCCTGTCTTTTAACTCCATAGGGAGAACCGGATGCAACACGCCGGAAGCGGAAGCCCGCGACCAAAAAATATACCGCCACCGCCATAATTAGTCCGGCCATTATCAATAGGATGATATTGAGCACCGCTGTCATTGCGAACCCTTACAATTATTAAAAAATGACTCGCCTGTCTAGTTCTCCGCCAGCGAGCGCTTGGCTTCTTCCCACATCTCATCAAGAACATCCAGATCGAAGGAAGACAACTCGCTATTGTGTTCTGCAGCTAATTTTTCGACAGCTCGAAAACGCCGATCAAATCTTTGGTTAGCCATTCTTAGGGCGCTTTCTGCATCAACCCCGAGCCAACGAGCCCAGTTTACCACGGCAAATATCAGGTCGCCTACTTCCTGTTCCTGATTATCGCTTGTGGGGGCCGTATTCACCTCGTTAATTTCCTCTGCCACCTTTGCGACTACACCGGCTACATCTGGCCAATCAAAGCCAACTCGTTTGACACGTTCCTGCATTTTTTGGGCTCGCGCAAGGGAAGGTAGAACATTCGGTATATTATCAAGCAGGGATGGGCGTACGCCCAAATTTTGCCGCTCTTCAGCCTTAATTTTTTCCCAATTTCGAATTACCTCACTGCTGTCGGCAACCTGCCAATCACCCCACACATGGGGATGTCGCCTTTTCAGCTTCAAGTTGATTCCGGCAATCATATCCGTCATTCGGAATTCATCTTGCTCCAGGGCAATCTGTGACTGCATAACCAGGTGATATAAAAGGTCCCCTAGTTCTTCGCAGATTGCGGAAACATCGTCCCCATCTAACGCCTCGAGAACCTCGCTAGCTTCTTCTAAGAGAGTCGCTCGCATACTTTGACGGGTTTGTTCTTGGTCCCAGGGACAACCATCTGGCCCGCGCAAATGGGCAATGGTCTCAGCCAAAGCTGCCAGTGTGCTGGGATAAGGCAATGGAGGAATATATAGTGCTGTCAGATGGGCTAGTAACTTGCTGCGATCGATGCCATACAATGGCATCCGTTCCACCACCTGGTCGGCTGTTCCGGCGCCATGGACGAGCACAACCTCATGCTCATCCGGATAAAGAACGGACAAAGTCAATTTGACTTCGCTAGCCAAAAATGCATCATAAATTTGACCGAGCAATAAGGGGATATCTGGGCTGATCGGTGGATAATGGAATTGGGCGAGGTCAATGGCATCGAATAATTGCAGGCCATCCAGTCCATCGATGCCAACGGCTGCCAACGCCGGTTCAATAAAACTGATCCCAGGTACTGTTACTACATCGATGCCTTCTTCGGCTGCTCGTTTTCGGATCTCGGCTACCGATGCCTCCCCAAACATTGCATCACCAGGTACGGCATATACGGTGCTTCCAGAATGTTCAGCCGTTGCCTTGGCAGTCGACACGATCCTTTCAGTGATCTCCTGATATATCTCGGAAAAATCCGCTGCCGATTCATATACATGGTCAAAACTTTGGATCCTCGCTCCCTGGGGCAAATCCGCCACCGCCGGATGGCGTTCGGTTCGCAGATAGATCGTTTCAGCCGCCGAGAGAATGTCCCATGCTTGCCTGGTGATGTATCGACCATCACCAGGTCCAAGACCAACAATTATGATTGTCATTGCTTTTCCCTTACTCGGCGTCTCAAGATGAATAAATAAAAGGCGAGTCGTATTTACTCGCCTTTCAGTCTTACCTATGTATCTGGTTTGAAATAATCTCTCAGCCGCCCGTCACGACCAAATAGCAGGTCATAATCAACCCATTCTAAAGAATAATCTGCCTATCGTTTGGTATAAGTTGGCGCCTTACGAGCACGCTTCAAACCAGGCTTCTTGCGTTCTTTGATGCGGGGATCTCGGGTTAAGTGTCCACCTCCACGCAGGGCGTTCCGCAGGGTTTCATCATACTTCACGAGAGCTCTTGCCAGACCCAGCCTGACGGCTGCAGTTTGACCCGTGATGCCGCCACCGTTAATTAGCACGGTCACGTCCACCTTGCCGACCAGATCCGTATCATTCAACGGACCATAAAGAGTTTCGTAGTCGCCAACTCGTGGGAAATATTCCCTCCCATCCTTATTATTGACGACTATCTCGCCTTTAGATTGTTCATCCAGATATATCCGCACGCGGGCAGATGCTCGCTTACGTCGACCGATACCTTCGTAATAATGACGATTTTCGATTTCCATCTATGCAATTCTCCTACAATTCCAGTGAAACGGGCTGCTGAGCGCTATGGGGATGTGAGTTCCCAGCATATACCTTCAATTTCTTAATCATCTTGCGCCCCAGCGCATTTCTGGGCAGCATGCCTCGGACAGCTGACTCAACTACCCGATTAGGGTGCAGCATGAGTTGGTTTCGTAAACTGATCTCAGTCAAGCCGCCCATGTAACCTGAATGGCGATAATACATTTTCTGATCTAATCGCCGGCCGGTAACGTGAATCTTCTCAGCGTTTATCACGATGACAAAATCGCCACAATCCACCGATGGGCTGTAAATTGGCTTATGTTTGCCTCGTAGGATCTTGGCAATTTCGCTTGCCATTCGGCCCAAGGTCTGCCCATCGGCATCTACCACGTACCAGCTTGGTACAACCTCGGCCGGCTTGGTCACGTAGGTATTATTCATCATCTAATCTCCTAATACATTTCATTCGTAGCTTACCGACTTCAGGAAAACCCCGTTCGGTGGTGCCGTCTGGGCTGCCCTGTTGCGATCATGCGCTTGAAAGGCATCCACAAATTCGCTCACGGTCCAACTTCGTTCACCGACCATCTTCATACTACCGACCAGACTGCGAACCATTCGATAAAGGAATGCATTTGCTTCAATCGAAAAAACCAAGATGTCCTCTCGTCGAAGCCAATCAGCCGCAAAAACCTGCCGCACAGTATTTATACCCTGTGGGGGCTGGCCAAAGGTGGCAAAGTCATGAGTACCAATAATTGAAGCCGCAGCCTGCTTCATCACATCAACCTCCAGGGGGCGAGCCACATGCCAGGCATGGAAACGCCGCAAGGGGCTTCGAACTGGTCTATTGTAAATGTGGTATTCATATATTCTACTCTTAGCCTGAAAACGCGGATGAAAATCTCGCTCGGTTTCAGTGAGCCTGAATACACTTATGTCTGCTGGTAAATTACTGTTTAGCGCTCGTAATAGATCCTCTGGATCGTGTCGCCATTCAAAATCAAAAACAATTACCTGCCCTTCAGCATGAACCCCGCTGTCTGTCCTTCCAGCCGCAATTAGGCGGACATCTTTACCTGCCAGGGATGATACCGCCATTTCGACTGTCTCTTGAATCGAAGGCCTTCCCTTCTGACGCTGAAAGCCTTCATAGGCTGTTCCATCATACTCAATGTTAGCCCGATATCGCATGATTCGCCGGCAACTGTTTGATCGTTTTGATCACAAGTCTGGCCATGGCCAGATAGCGGACACTCTAATCCTACTCTAGGATTTCTCAACGAGCATAAGGACCGCCATGTCGGCATTATCTCCAGGTCGCTTGCCAATTTTCACCAAACGGGTGTAGCCGCCAGGACGGCTGGCATAACGCGGAGCAATATCATTAAAGAGCTTCTGGATGATATCGACTGCGACTTCATCACCGCTGTCATCGATCTGAGTTCGATTTCGGCTGATGCGCGCAGCAGCAAGCCGGCGTGCATGAACTTCCGCCGCTGGATTATCTGCTCCTTTGGTTATTCCTTTTTTTGCTAAGGTTATTATTTTTTCTGCGGCCGGACGCAACATACGTGCCTTTGCTTCGGTGGTTAATACCTGTTCATGAGCAAACAGGTCCGAAATCAAATTCTTACGCAAGGCACGCCGGTGCCCGGTATCCCGGCTTAGTCTTCGTCCATGAACTCTATGACGCATTATTATTTCCTCTTATTCTTCAATTGAGTCAGCTTCAATCACAAATTTGTCGCCATTATGCAGGAATCCCTTGGCGTAAAGTTGGGCTTTAAGCTCCTGTAACGATTTCTCGCCAAAATTGCGAATAGCCAGCATCGTCTCTTCTCCCTTGTCGAGCATATCGATTAACTCCCCAACTCGGGTTATACCTGTTCGTTTGAGAGAGTTGAATACACGTACACTAAGGTCGAGTTGCTCGATCGGCGTATCATACAGTTCATTCGGAATGCTCTCGGCTTCTTCCTCAACCTCGACCGGCAGTAAGCTTTCTTCGCTAATTCCGGCCACAGGTCGAAGATGCTGGACCATAATCTGGGCTGACTGGGCTAAAGCCTCTTCTGGCTGGATAGTTCCGTCAGTCCAGATTTCCATGATAATGCGATCATAGTCAGCCACTTGGCCCACACGAGTTTTCTCCACATGGTAACTAACCCGTTGTACCGGGCTATACAATGCATCGATTGGTAATTCGCCAATCGGGAGTCGACCACGTTCTTCAGCCGGAGAATAACCCCGGCCCGCTTCTGCTGTCATCTCAATTTCCAGAAACGCTTCTTCCGAATCCACCATGAACAGGTATAAATCAGGATTGATGATTTCTACCTCAGGCGGAGCCACGATGTCGGCCGCAGTCACAATTCCAGTACCACGCACATCAAGGCGAAGACGAGCGTTGTCGGTGCCTTCCAACTTTAATCGCAGCTGTTTCACATTTAATATGAACTCCATCATGTCCTCGCGAACATGTGGAATGGCTGAAAACTCATGCGGTACATCCGTAACCCGAATCGAAGTAATCGCTGCACCGGGTAAGGAAGCCAGCAAAACACGGCGCAGGGAATTTCCCATTGTCGTTCCAAATCCCCTTTCAAGGGGGCTAATAGTAAACCTACCGTACTGGCGAGACATCGCCGTACTTTCAATTTTCGGTAGGACAAGATTCGTAATGGTCAAGGTAAAACCTCCCCAACGGTATTAAACTCCACTAAAAACGCCGACCCAAAAACCGTAAATCTGGGTACCCGCAGATGCAAACAGCATCAATACGGTTAGCGGGAGTAATACTCAACTACCAGTTGCTCGTTTAACGATACGTCAATATCTTCTCGGGCCGGAAGTTGCAATACAATAGCCGATAGATTGCTAACATCTAATTGTAGCCACCGCGGCACTTGCCGGTCGTCCAATTCCTGACGCAATACTTTGAAATATGTTTTTTTAGTACTCTCAGGACGAATTGAAACTGAATCGCCAGGACTGACCATAGCCGATGGTACATTCGTCTTGCGCCCGTTCAGCATCACGTGACCATGGGACACAAGCTGTCGAGCTTGGGAGCGCGACATGGCCATGCCTAAACGGTAGACAACATTATCCAATCGGCTTTCCAAGAGCGTTAGAAGATTAGATCCGGTGAGCCCAGACCGCTTCTCTGCTTTCCCGAAGTAATTGCTGAATTGTCGCTCATAGACGCCATAAATGCGGCGCATTTTCTGCTTCTCTCGCAGTTGCAACAAATAATCTGACGCGCGACCGCGTCGAAATTGTCGCTCTCGACCATGCTGCCCCGGTGCATAAGCTCTGCGCTCAATTGCGCACTTTGCCGTCAGACAGCGCGATCCTTTTAAAAACAGCTTCTCGCCTTCTCGGCGACAAAGCTTGCAAACAGGACCAGTATACCTTGCCAATTTATGCCTCCAATTTATTCATTATTCTCGAGAGAGGTTTACAGGATTGGCTTCCTTTCTTCCCTTCTCAGCGAGAATAATATTTAGATTATTCTGAATTATTAGATGTCTATACCCGGCGCTTTTTGGGCGGCCGACAACCATTGTGAGGAACAGCCGTCACATCGCTGATCGCCCGAACTGTCAAGCCGGCGCCAGAGACGGCTCTAATCGCGGATTCTCGTCCAGGACCTGGACCTTTGACAATAATTTCCGCTTCCTGCATGCCGCTATCAATAGCAGTTTGAACAGCGCTTCGGGCGGCCAGGCCAGCAGCATACGGGGTGCTTTTCCGAGAGCCCTTAAAACCCGAACTTCCACCGCTTGCCCAGGCAAGCGTATTTCCATCAAGATCAGTCACCGTCACGATCGTATTGTTAAAGGTCGCGAATATGTGCACCACACCCTGGGGCACCATTTTCTTCGGCTTACGCGCACCTTGTGTTCGTCTTCGTTGTCCCATCCATCCTCTCCTATTACTTCTTTGCTCCGCGACGCCGTCCACGGCCGGCAACGGTCTTCTTCGGGCCTTTTCGCGTTCGGGCATTGGTTTTGGTACGTTGCCCATGAACAGGAAGTCCACGACGATGTCGTTGGCCACGATAACAACCAATTTCCGTCAATCTTTTGATATTCATATGCTTCTGACGGCGCAAATCACCTTCTACCATTAGATCACGGTCGATAAATTGCCTGAGCCGAGACACTTCCGCCTCTGAAAGGTCGCGAACGCGTGTATCGGGATTGATATCTGCCGATCTTAGGATAGACGTGCTTGTGCTGCGTCCGATGCCATATATATAGGTTAAACTAATTTCTACCCGTTTATCTCGAGGTATATCTACGCCTGCAATACGAGCCATCTTTTCTCCACTTACCTAGAATAAGGCTTGTCACAAACCTGAGTATTTGTTTGCGTAATTCTTAACCCAGATCCTATTTTCATTAACCTTGTCGCTGCTTATGGTTTGGGTTAACGCAAATAACACGAACCAAACCCTTTCTTTTTACGATTTTACATTTTGGACAACGCCGTTTAACTGATGACGATACCTTCATAATAATCTCTCCAATCCTACTAGCAATTTAGGGACTTTGCCTCAGTGATTGCACTTATCAAGTCACTGTGAACTTCATCCATTGTCTGCTCGCCGTTTATTTCTACCAAAAGCCCTTGCTCTCGGAAATAGTCAATCAATGGCGCCGTTTGTTCGAAATATACCTTAATTCGATGTCTTTGCGTTTTCTCGGTGTCATCCTCTCGCTGAAAGAGCGGACTGCCATCGAAATCACAGGTGCCTTCTTCCTTTGGCGGGCTAAAAATCGTGTGATAGCCATGCCCGCATTCCTCGCATGTCCATCGTCCCGCCAGTCTTTTCAACAATAAATCTGGATGCACATGTATATAAGGTACAACAATGATCTTGGCTTGCAATTCGCATAAAAGATTATTGAGCGCATCCACTTGCGGCATCGTCCGAGGAAAGCCATCGAGCAGGACGCCCTGAGAACAATCGGGCTCAAGAAGTCTTGTTCGGATCATAGCTATAGTTACATCATCGGGAACCAACTCGCCTGCGTCAATATATGATCTGGCCAGTTCGCCAAGTTCAGTTTTATTATTAAGGTGTATTCTAAACAGTTCCCCTGATGCGACCTGAGGTATTCCCAGACGTTCTCGGAGTAAACGCGCCTGGGTTCCTTTGCCCGCACCGGGACCTCCAATTAGTACAATATTTAACATCGCCCACTAGATGAAACTTTCATAATGCCGCATGATCAATTGCGCTTCCAATTGACGCATTGTGTCGATAACAACACCCACGACAATGATCAGCCCGGCGCCGGAAATAACCAAAGCACTTCGTTCGATACCTGGTATACGCAATAATCTACCAACTCCCTGCAAGATGCCGGGCAAGATCGCGATAGTGCCCAGGAATATCGCGCCAACAAAGGTAATCCGTCTCACGACAGACATGATATATTCTTGGGTCTTCCTCCCTGGTCGAATACCGGGAATGAAACCGCCCTGCTTTTGTAGGGTTTCCCAAAGCCGTTGCTGTTGAACCATTACATCAGTATAGAAAAATGTAAATCCGACAACAAATATAAAGTAGATGAACCAGTATAAGAATGTCTGTTGAGTTCCCAATTGATTGCTAATCCATTGGGCGGATGTATCAATAAAACTACCGCTATTGTTTATGAAGAACTGGGCAATTAGCGCTGGAAACGTCAGAATCGACTGAGCAAAGATGATCGGGATCATACCTGCCGTGTTTACCTTGAGTGGGATGTGGGTACTTTGTCCCTGATAGACTTTTCGCCCCCTGACACGCCGGCCGTATTGGACCGGTATCCTCCTTTGCCCTTCTTGAATAATCACGATGACCAGGACTGTCAATACGGTAATGATAAGGAAACTAAGTATTGAGAACACTCGGCCACTGAGTTCTGGAATACTAACTAATCCGATCAGGTTAGCCGGAATTCTGGATACAATGCCACCAAAGATTATCAGAGAAATCCCTTGTCCAATCCCTTCTTCGGTAATTTGTTCGCCAAGCCATATGGCAAACATCGTGCCTCCGGTCATAGCCAGGATTGTGGTCATGGTTGGCAAAATATCACCGGCCCCCAATCCGAAGTGAGGTAGTATGGTTTCTAAGCCACCCGGGATGCCAAAACCGATAAGCCGTATTTGGCCAACTGCCTGGAGCATCGCCAAAGGTATAGTCAGGTAATATGTGATTTTGTTAATCTTGTTGCGCCCGGTTTCACCTTCAGAAGCGAGTTCTTCCAGTTGCGGTATGATCGGTTGCAACAACTGCATAATAATTGATGCCGTGATATATGGGTAAACCCCCATTGCCATGACCGAGAAACTTTGTACCGCTCCACCGGAAAGCAGGTTCAGAACAGCAATCAGCCCAGTCGCTGTATCAGCCGACTCAACGTACAAGAGCCAACTCTCGAGATCTACACCGGGTACCGGGATATTGGCCACCAGGCGATAGATTACCAGGATCCATATAGTAAACAGAATACGCCGCCGCAGGTCAGGCAATGCGAACGCTGCACGCATTGAGTTGATCATCAAACTCTCTCCATCAGAATGTAGATATCAGTGTTCACTGTGCCCTATCCTAAAGGAATGAGAGTGACAGTACCGCCCGCCGCTTCAATCTTCTGTTTGGCCGAAGACGAGACGCGGTGAGCCTTTACGTTTAATTTCACGGTTACATCTCCGTTACCTAGGATCACTACCGGTTCGCTGGCTTTCTTTAGCAAACCTTCAGCTACCAGGAGTTCGGGATCAACCTGAGTGCCACTCTTAAAAGTGTCCAGGCTACCTACGTTCACCGGTTTGTAGGTTATCTTATTAATATTTGTAAATCCACGCTTAAAGGGCAGGCGTCGCACTAACGGTAACTGACCGCCCTCAAAATAGGGACCCTTACCGCCACCGGATCGCGCTCCTTGGCCCTTGGTACCACGACCGGCAGTTTTACCTTGGCCGGCGGAGATACCACGACCCACTCGCTTTCGCTTCTTCTTGCTACCAGGACTTGGTCGCAGATCGTTTAGTTTCATCTATTCCACCTCTTCCACGGTTACGAGATGGCTAACCTTGTTCACCATTCCGCGAATAACCGGCGTATCATCATGTTCCACTGTTTGATTCAATTTCCGCAGGCCCAATGAACGCACCGTAGCCTGCTGGTCCTTACGATAACCAATCGAACTTTTACAATATGTTATCCGCAATTTCTTTGCCATCATTTATAACTCCAACATCCTTTTCTGCGTTGCTACTTCCGTGTCCAGAATGGTGAGACATCGGCAACATCTTTCCCGCGATCAGCCGCAATCTGGCGTACATTCTTCAGACTCCTGAGACCAATCATGGTTGCCGTGATGACGTTTAGCACATTATTACTGCCCAAGGATTTCGCCAGAATGTCCCGATAGCCAGCCGCTTCAATTACGGCACGTACACTACCACCAGCAATAACGCCGGTACCTGGCGATGCAGGCTTCAATAACACTTTGGCTGCACCATGTCTTCCCGTTATTTGATGGGGAATCGTGCTGCCTACCATGGCCACATGCTCCATGTCCTTGCGAGCTGCTTCCAGTGCCTTACGAATAGCATCAGGTACGGATCGGGCTTTTCCGACACCAAAGCCAACCTTGCCTTTATTATCACCAACAACTACCACGACGCGAAAGGCAAATCTCCGCCCACCTTTTACTACCTTCGCAACCCGGGTAATGTCAATAATTCGTTCATCGAATTCATCTCGATCCGTGTAAGATTGTCGTCTTTGCCCCATCTTTTTCTCCAGTCAATATTAGAATTTTAAGCCAGCTTCGCGAGCGGCCTCAGCCAGCACTTTCACTCGACCATGGTACCTGAAGCCACCGCGATCAAAAACGACTTCGTTTATGCCTGCCGCTTTTGCTCGTTCAGCAACCGTCTTGCCCACCAGGGCAGCTTGCTCTTTTTTGGTTTTACCGCTTGACGATGCAGCTAGTTCCCGATCGACGGTTGAGGCAGCTACCAAGGTAACACCTTCGATATCATCAATGACCTGAACATAAATATGCTTCAAGCTACGAAAAACATTTAATCGCGGCCGAACGGGGCTTCCTGATATTTTTACTCGCACTCGGCGATGACGTCTCTTGCGTGCGATACGACTCTTTGCAGACATAGTTGTAACCCTTAATTACTACCCTAAAAATTATACCTTTCCGGCCTTGCCAGCCTTGCGGCGGACCTGTTCACCTTCGTAACGAATACCTTTCCCTTTATACGGTTCCGGTGGTCGTACTTTCCTAATCTTGGCTGAAATTTCGCCAACAACTTGCTTGTCAATTCCATTAATAATGATCAACTTCCCACGGTTCTCAGCCTCAAACTTTATATTGCCGGGTGGCTCGATGACTACCGGGTGGGAATATCCAACATGCAATACAAGGTTTTCACCTTCCATCTCTGCCCGATAGCCCACACCTTCAACCTCCAATCGTCGCGAAAAGCCTTCACTGACCCCAATGACCATATTATTTAGCAATGATCGGGTGAGCCCGTGGAAAGCGCGATGTTCCCGACCATCGGACGGCCGATCAACGTAGACGACGCCGTCTTCGAGGCGTAAACTCATCTCAGGTCGAAAGGATTGCTGCAATGTTCCCTTATTGCCCTGAACGACTACCTTGGAGCCGTCAATATCGACTTTGACTCCCTTAGGTAGGGGTATCGGCATTCTTCCAATTCGTGACATACCACTAACTCCCTTACCAAACCTTGCAGATGACTTCGCCACCAATACCCAGGCGGCGGGCTTTCTGTCCAGTCATCACACCTTTGGAGGTGGTAACGATGGCGGTGCCCATACCGCTCAACACCCAGGGTATTTCTCCCTTGCCGACGTAAACGCGGCGACCAGGGGTGCTCACTCGTTTTAATCCGTTGATTACCGAGCGACGATTCCGGCGGTCTCCAACATACTTCAAGCGCATACGTAGGGCAGGACTTGGCTTATCGGGCAAGACCTGATAATCATCAATATATCCTTCTTCCCGTAAAACCTCTGCCACCCGTTCTTTCATTTGCGAATAAGGCATAGAGACAGTTTCTTGTTGACGCATCGTACCATTGCGGATTCGCGTCAACATATCAGCAATTGGATCGCTCATCGACATAATATAATTCCTCTACCAGCTAGATTTGACCACACCAGGAATATTGCCTGATAAGGCTTGTTCCCGAAAATGAATGCGGCATAGACCAAATCGACGTATATACCCACGTGGGCGACCGCATGATTTATTTGTTCGCGGATCGACAAATTGACAGCGGTTTCGAACTCGCACTTTATATTTTCGGCGTGTTTCGCGGGCAACCATAGACTTCTTCGCCATTCTTCTCTCCTAATACAAATCCTGAACAGCTTGCCGCCTAAATGGCATGCCCAAATGGGCTAACAAGCTGCGACCCTCTTCATCAGTCCGGGCCGTGGTCACGATGCTCACTTCCATTCCACGCACCTTATCGATCGCATCATATTCTATCTCAGGAAAAATCAATTGCTCTCGCAGACCCAACGTATAATTGCCCCGACCGTCGAATGAATCTGGGGAAATACCTTGGAAATCTCGAGTACGTGGTAATGCGACATGAATCAGCCTGGTTAGGAAACTCCACATGCGATCACCGCGTAGGGTTACCGTAACACCGATAGCCCTGCCTTCACGCAGCTTAAAACTGGCGATTGATTTCTTTGCTTTTGTAACCACCGGCTTCTGACCGCTTATCGCCCGGAGATCATTAACGGTGAAGTCAATAGCCTTTGCATTGTCTAGCGCTTCACCTAACCCCACGTTAATGACAATCTTTGTCAAATTTGGGACTTGCATGACGCTGGTATACCCGAATTCCTCTGTAAGAGCCGGTATTATTTCGTCCCTGTATTGTTCTTGCATTGGCTTTAGTGCCATCTCTTATCCCTTCTCAATCTTGCTGATGACCCACCGGAATGGGAAAACGCACTTAATCAATATCCTTGCCACTCTTCTTCGAGAATCGCACCCTGGTTCCATCCTCATCCCGTCGGTACCCGATGCGAGTTAGTTCCCCAGTATGAGGACAAATGAGCATCACCTTCGAGGCATTAATCGCCCCTTCAAATTCGATAATGCCACCCTGGGCAGGGGCACGTCCACCCGTCTGCTGAGCTTTTTGATGTTTTTTTACAATATTTACGCCCGACACAACAAGTCGATTGTTTCGTGGGACAATTCTCTGGACTGTCCCGCGAACACCTTTGTCGTTTCCAGAGATTACTTCAACCTCATCGCCTTCTTTGATACGCATCACAACTATCCCCAGCTTTCTTACAAAGTAATTTACCATCAAAACCGGTCTATCTCACCGGCGCAAAATGTTTCAAATCAATCGTCTGCTGAATAAAAATTGAACTTTTTTTATCTACAATACTTCAGGCGCCAGCGACATTATTCTGCTATAGCCCTTATCACGCAATTCCCGGGCAACAGGTCCGAAAACACGGGTACCCACGGGATTCTTGGTATCAGCATCCAACAAAACTGCGGCATTATCATCAAATCTGATATAGCTGCCATCCTCGCGCCGGTATTCCTTCTTTGTACGAACAATTACCGCTTTCACCACCGTGCTCTTCTTTACGGGGGAATTTGGCACGGCCTTTTTTACGGTTGCCACCACAACGTCGCCAACACTCCCGTATTTCCGCTTGGTGCCGCCAACCACCTGGATTACCAGTACTTCTCGTGCGCCCGAGTTGTCAGTGACCTTCAGCCGGCTTTCCTTTTGGATCATCTCTTATGCCTCTTATTAACGCGCTTTATTCAAGACGGACACCACTGACCATCTCTTGTGGCGGCTAATCGGCCGGGATTCGATAATCTGCACCCGGTCACCGATTCGACACTCATTGCTCTCGTCGTGAGCTTTATATTTCTTGACTCTGTTTACAACTTTGCCATATTGCTGATGCCTGCGCGCAGTTGTTACTTCGACAACGACAGTTTTATCCATCTTATCGCTGGTTACTACTCCTACAAGTCGTTTGCGTTGTTCTCTCATAGACTCTCTTCCTATTAATAAGCCAGACCGATCTCCAAAAATGTTATCGCGCCAGCCTACGAATCCGTCGACCCTTCACCCGTTTCTTATTCAGATTGATGTAAGTCGAGATTAACTCCTTACCTTTTTCATCCTCAAATTCAACTTGCCAGGCGCTTTCCTCATAACTGAAATGGGCAGTAGCGGACCATTCCTGGCCGGATAGCACCGAATCAATCTCGGGTTGCTTCGCAGCCGCTTCAATGGCTAACTTGCGCATTGTCAGGACAGTTGTTATCTGCGCCAGTTCCCGCCTTACCACTCTAATTCTCGATACGTCCGCCAGACGAGCAGAGGCGTTCTGAAAACGCAGGTTAAACATCTCTTCCCTGCCATTCTCCATCATCTCATCAAGCGCCTGGTCACTCTTCTCTCTGAGTTCAACTATACTAGCCATCAGATTCCACCTTCTCGGCTTACAATCTGGGTCCTGATCGGAAGCTTGAAACTACCGCGATTTAACGCTTCCCTGGCCGTTTCTTCAGTCACGCCGGAGATTTCGAACATGATCCGACCTGGCTTTACGACCGCGACCCAATGATCAACCGAACCCTTACCTTTACCCATTCGTGTTTCTGCAGGCTTTGCCGTGACCGGCTTATCTGGAAAAATTCGAATCCAGTATTTTCCGCGCCTACGCATATGGCGGACCATTGCCCGCCGAACTGCTTCAATTTGGCGGCTAGTAATCCAGCCAGGTTCCAGGGCTTGCAGGCCAAAGTCGCCTTGCAATAAAGTCGTTCCGCCCTTGGCCATGCCACGCATTCGGCCACGGAATTGTTTGCGATATTTCACACGCTTCGGCATCAACATAATAAATTCTCCAACCGTCTCGTCATTCCGAACTTAGAGGTCTCAGGTTCAGACGATCCCAAGGTCCTTTTCGAAAAAGAATGCGGGTAATTCTCCTTAATTGCTTATATAGATGTCCGTCGTCTCGCTTTTTTGCGGTAGAATTTCACCTTTATATATCCACACTTTAACGCCAATACGACCAAAGGTAGTCAGCGCTTCAGCGAAACCATAGTCCATATTGGCCCTGATCGTATTTCTTGGAACGCGGCCTTCCCAAATCTTTTCCTTCCGAGCCATCTCAGCACCGGAGAGCCGCCCGCCTGCTTCAATACGAATACCTTCTACACCTAGCCGCATCGCTTGTTGAGCCGCACGTTTCATAGCCCGGCTATGGGATATTCGGCGATCTAACTGACCGGCGACATTTTCTGCCACCAGCTGTGCGTCCTGGTCTGGTGCTGAAATTTCTTCAACATCAACCTTGACCGCCTTGCCCGAATATTCCCGCAGCTTCGTACGCAAATCTTTCACGGTAGCCCCTTTCCGGCCGATTACTATCCCGGGTTTTGAGGTCCACATAATAACCTGAAGCTGGTTCGGGAATCGTTCGATCTCGATTTTCGAGATACCTGCCCGGGGCAATTCTTCGTGAATTATTCGTCGAATAGCGAAATCCTCTAGAAGCAGTTCACGATAGTTGTCCCCTTCGGCGTACCAACGGGCGTTCCAATCGCGAATTATTTTAAGGCGAAATCCTATTGGATGTACTTTTCTTCCCAATGCGTATTCTCCTTAGACCTCGTAGTCCGTTACATCTCGCTCAGCCAGAATAACCGTGATGTGGGATGACCGACGAATGATAGGCTTAAACCGCCCTCGTGCACCGAATCGCCCGCCATAAGGTGACAGCTTTCGTCGCGGTCCCTCATCGGCGAAGATTCGTCTTACAAATAGCTCGTCAATCTCCAAACCATAGTTCTGTTCAGCGTTTGCTACTGCCGATTGAATCAATTTGTAGACAGGTTCGGCCGCCTTGTTGGGTAAAAAACGCAACGAATTCAAGGCCTCATCGGCCCCTTTTCCGCGCACCATGTCCACTACAAGGCGAACCTTCTGCGTTGAAATTTGTATATGCCGGGCTACGGCCCTGACCTCAAATGCTTCCGCCATAATATTTACCGACCCCCTCGTTTCTCTGATCCTCGCAAATGCCCTCGGTAGGTTCGCGTCGGCGCGAATTCGCCTAGCTTATGACCGACCATATTCTCGGTAACGTAAATTGGCACGTGTCGCCTGCCATTGTGCACGGCAATCGTATGACCAACCATTTGAGGGAATATGGTACTGGCCCGTGACCATGTTCGGATAACCTGTCGGCCACCACTCGAATTGAGCTTTTCCACTTTGGCCAGCAATTTTGGGTTGATATAGGGACCTTTCTTTAGTGATCGTGACATTCCTATGCCTCCTACCGACGCTTCTTCGAACGACGACGAAAAATAAACTTGTCAGTAGACTTATTGTGACGGGTTCGTTTACCCAAAGCCGGCTTGCCCCAAGGTGTCTTGGGTCCTGGCATGCCAACCGGGGATCGCCCTTCTCCACCACCATGAGGATGGTCATTGGGATTCATCGCCGATCCACGAACGGTAGGCCTGATACCTAAATGACGATTCCGACCTGCTTTTCCAAGTTTAACGTTTCCATGTTCAACATTGCCAACCTGGCCGATTGTGGCCAGGCAATCTTGGCGGATGAACCGCTGTTCACCTGATGGCAAACGTACGGTTGCATAATCTTGACCTTCCTTAGCCAACAATTGCGCCGAGGTGCCTGCTGATCGAACTAACTGACCACCGCGACCAACCTGGAGCTCAACGTTGTGTATAAGTGTGCCTTGGGGGATATTGCGCAAAGGCATTGTATTCCCTGGTTTTATCTCAGCCCTCTTACCACTGACAATCTGGTCGCCAACCTGGAGGCCAAGCGGGGCGATAATGTAACGCTTCTCGCCATCGGCGTATGTTACCAGGGCTATTCGTGATGATCGGTTTGGATCATACTCAATCGACGAAACTTTCCCTGGTATTTCAAATTTATCTCGCTTAAAGTCAATCTGACGGTAATTTCGTTTGTGTCCACCACCGCGGTGGCGGATCGTGATCTTGCCACGAAAGTTACGGCCAGCGCGTTTCCGCAAACCAGTAGTCAATGACTTTTCCGGCCTACTATGAGTTATCTCCTCGAAAGTTTGGCCGCTCATATCTCTGCGGCCTGGAGATGTTGGTTTAAATACTTTTATTGGCATATTTCCTCCAGAGGCGGATGTCTATTGCTAACCAGTCCAGGAACAAAACCCTACGTACTGGCCAGCACCTCGTCCCTGCTTTCCTATACTCCTTCGAATAAATCAATTCTTCCACCAGCGGCCAATGTGACTATGGCCTTCTTATAACCTGGCTTTCGCACAGTCATCTGACGCCACCGCCGTGCTCGCTTCGCAGGCATATTCGCTATTCGAATCTTCTCCACCTCTACGTTTGGCCAGGCCATTTCCACGGCCTCTTTGACCTGCATTTTATTGGCTCGCGAATCTACGACAAATGTGAACTGGTTCAGTTCGGAAGCCATGTAGTTACTCTTTTCAGTAATCACCGGTCGACGAATAATCTCACGCCAATGCATCGTTTACTCCTCCTCTTCCGTTGTGATACTGGTGGAAATAACATCCGTCACCATGGGAATCGTGTCTCCCTGGCCCAGGAACCCCTGAATCAGCTCCAGCGCCGATATAGGTATAACGATTTTCTGATGACCCAGAATGTCTCGTATATTCAAGTAGTTGGCTCGTAACGCCTTGACATTCGTCAGATTTCGGGCTGACTTCTCGACGTTTTCGTTTCGATCTGCTACCAACACCAGGGTGCTATCAGCACCTGTAAGCTTACCTAAAACCTCGACCATATCCCTGGTTTTTGGTCGCTCCATTTCTAGCTGATCGAGGACAACGACATCACCTGCACTTGCCTTAGCAGACAGCGCTGATCGGATGGCCGCCCGGCGCATCTTGCGCGGCATATCCTTTTGATACGAACGCGGCTTTGGTCCATGAGCAACGCCGCCACCCACGAAGATGGGAGCCCGTCGACTACCGTGCCTGGCCCGCCCTGTACCCTTCTGCCGGTACCATTTCTTGGTCGTTCTGCTGATCTCACTACGCGATTTAGCCTTATGCGTGCCTCTGCGCGCATTGGCCAGTTGTCGCACCAATGCCTGGTGCATCAACTCACGGCTGATGTTCGCCTCAAAAACGCTCGGGGCCAACTCAACTTCTCCGACCTTAGTTCCTACCATATTGAGAACTGATACTTTCATCTCGTCCTCTCCGTTAACTCTTTGCCGCGTCGCGGATCACGACCAGACCACCCTTGGCGCCTGGAACCGATCCCTTAACCGCAATCAGGTTGCGTTCGTTGTCTATGCGGACGACTTCAATATTAGTAGAGGTTACTCGTGCATTACCCATTCGGCCGGCCATCTTAAGGCCTTTAATAACGCGACTCATACCAGATGTTGCACCAATGGATCCAGGTGCTCGCTGGCGATCCGATTGACCGTGAGTCTTTGGTCCACCACTAAAACCATGTCGCTTGACTACGCCGGCAAAGCCTCGACCTTTCGATTTGCCGATGACATCCACCCTCTCGCCCGCTGTGAACTGATCTACAGTAAGCACCTGGCCAACCTTGTATTCAGCAACGGAACGTGTGCGAAACTCCTTCAGATGCCGCACTGGGGGAATTCCAGAGACAGATTTGCGTCGCCGACCTTTTCCGTCGGCTTTCAGTATACCCAGATGACCCTTCTGTCCGCGGGTCAATCGCTGCTCTTTAACTTCCCCAAATCCAATTTGGATGGCTGTGTAGCCATCAGTTGTTTGTTGTTTAATTTGGGTAATATAGCATGGCCCTGCTTGGATAAGAGTAACCGGCGATACCTCGCCAGCGTCGTCAATCACCTGGGTCATGCCCACTTTAATGCCTAGTAAACTCTTCATTTCAACCTCCCGGGACTGTCAGCTACCAGGCTAGAGCTGCATCATCCATGCGGTTGGAAATTGGATGCGAGCCTCTTTGGCCCACGTTCCAATATCATTTAATTATTTTAAATTTGTATCTCGATATCGACGCCTGCCGGTAAATTCAGCCTCATCAAGGTGTCGATTGTTTTCGAATCAGGATTGATCACATCGATGAGACGCTTATGTGTACGAATTTCAAAATGTTCATGAGAGTCTTTGTCAATAAAAGTACTCCGCCGAACAGTAAAACGTTCTAGACGTGTCGGCAGCGGAACAGGTCCAATAACCTGGGCCCCAGTGCGTTCAGCCGTGCCAACGATTCGTTTGGCTGATTGATCCAGTACTCGATGATCATATGCTTTTAATCGAATTCGTATTTTCTGAGCCATTAGCGCCTCATTGATAGGAGCTGTCGCAAGGACAACGCCACCTATATGTCAATTCCTTAATCAAGTATCTCAGTAATGACGCCTGCGCCGACGGTCAGACCACCTTCGCGAATCGCGAAGCGGCTGCCTTCTTCCAGGGCCACTGGGGTGATCAATTCTACATGCAGATTCACGTAATCGCCCGGCATAACCATCTCCACGCCTTCAGGCAGGGTGATCGCCCCGGTCACGTCCAAGGTGCGGATGTAGAACTGCGGCCGGTAGCCAGGGAAGAACGCCTTGTGCCGGCCGCCTTCATCCTTGCGCAACACATATACCTCGCCCATGAACTTCCGGTGCGGGGTAATGCTGCCCGGTTTGGCCATCACCTGGCCTCGCTCGACCTCTTCGCGGTTGACGCCCCGCAGCAGTAAGCCGGCATTATCGCCCGCTTCTACCTGGTCCAACGTCTTGTGGAACATCTCCATCGATGTCACCACAACCTTGCGAATGGTGTCTTGCAAGCCTACGATATCTACTTCGCTGCCCGGTTTCAATACACCCCGGTCTACCCGGCCGGTCACCACCGTGCCCCGCCCTTTGATTGAGAACACATCCTCCACCGACATAAGGAACGGCTTATCCATCTCCCTCTGGGGTGTCGGCACGTACTCATCTACCACCCGCATCAACTCCCAGATGGAAGCATACTCAGGCGCATCCACATCCTCGCTCGTGCTCAACAGAGCTTCCAAGGCGCTACCCCGAATGATCGGCGTCTCGTCTCCGGGGAACTGGTAGCTGTCCAACAGCTCCCGCAGCTCCAACTCTACCAGCTCGAGCAATTCTTCATCGTCCATCATGTCGACTTTGTTCAGGTATATGACCATCGCCGGCACTTCCACCTGTCGCGCCAGCAACACGTGTTCTCGCGTCTGCGGCATCGGCCCATCGGGCGCCGCTACCACCAGGATAGCCCCGTCCATCTGTGCCGCACCGGTAATCATGTTCTTGATGTAATCCCGGTGACCAGGACAGTCCACGTGAGCATAATGCCGGTTGTCTGTCTCATACTCCACATGGGCGATAGCGATGGTAATGCCTCGCTCTTTCTCTTCCGGTGCATTATCAATTTGATCAAACGCCCGAAAATCGGCATAGCCCTTCAGGCTGAGCACTTTGGTAATCGCCGCCGTCAGCGTCGTTTTACCATGATCGATATGACCAATGGTCCCCACATTCACATGGGGCTTTTCGCGTACAAATTTCTCCTTCGCCATTTTTCGTGATCCTTCCCTATATCTCCACTTAAATGTTTAAGCTCTCCAACGACCCTAAACAGATTAATTTTGTCAATTGCACACGCTAATTGCGTACGCTAGTTGCGCACGCTAGTTACGTACGCCTCGAGAAATCGCATCGGCGATATCCTTAGTAACAGGCGCATAATAATCAAATTCCATCGTGAACGTACCGCGGCCTTGAGTCATTGAGCGAAGACCGGTGGCATAACCAAACATTTCAGCTAATGGCGCTTTCGCCTTTATCGATTGAACACCATCGGTTCGCAATTCCATGCCCTCAATCACACCCCTACGGGATGAAATATTACCTATCACGTCACCTGTATATTCTTCTGGAACAACCGCCTCAATCCTCATGATTGGTTCCAAAATAACTGGATGACCTTTGAGAGCACCCTCTTTGAAGCCCATTGATCCCGCAATCTTAAATGCCATTTCTGATGAATCAACTTCATGATAGGAGCCATCGTACAGAATCACTTTGACATCCACCATAGGATAGCCGGCCAAGACGCCACTCTCCATTGCTTCCCGCACCCCGTCATTGATAGGCTTGATATATTCCTTCGGAACTGAGCCGCCAATGATTGCGTTCTCAAATATGAATCCTGTTCCTGGCGCCAAAGGTTCGAGCTTTAGCAAAACATGGCCATATTGGCCGCGTCCACCACTTTGTCGGACGAAACGCCCTTCTGCTCGATCAACTTTCCGAGTAATGGTTTCCCGATAGGCAACTCTCGGATTGCCAACATTGGCAGCCACCTTAAATTCACGCAACATTCGGTCAATAAGCACTTCGAGATGTAACTCGCCCATGCCATAGAGGATTGTCTGCCCAGTTTGTTCGTCTGTCCGAATTTGGAATGTTGGATCCTCTTCCGCCAACGATCTGAGTGCCGTGGACATCTTGTCCTGGTCAAGGTTCGTTTTCGGCTCGATCGCGGTCATGATCACCGGTTCTGGAAATTCGATAGACTCCAATATGATCGGAGCATCTTGAGTACACAGCGTTTCACCCGTAAAGGTGTTCTTCAACCCGAGCGTTGCCGCAATATCTCCGGCCAGGACTTCGTCCAAATCTTCGCGCCTATCGGCATGCATCCTCAGAACTCGGCCAATACGTTCCTTACGGTCCTTCGTACTATTCAACACGGTTGAACCGGCTTTTAATGTCCCAGAATAGACTCGAAAATATGCCAACCGGCCCACATATGGGTCCGTCACTATCTTGAATACCAGGGCCGCGAGTGGTTGATCTTCTTCCGGTGGCCGCGCTTCTACCTCTTGAGTATTGGGATTGGTGCCAGTTATGGGAGGAATATCTATCGGTGATGGTAGGTAGTAAACAATCGCGTCCATCACCCGTTGAATTCCCTTATTTCGCAACGCAGATCCACACAAGACCGGTGTGACTGAACCCTGTATTGTTGCTTTTCGAAGAGCTGCACGCAACTCATCAATGGAAATCTCTTCTCCATCCAGGTAACGGGCCATCAGGGAGTCATCTGTTTCGATGATATTCTCCATGATCCGCTCGCGTGCGGCTTCAACATCGGCTAACACATCCTCAGGAATGTCGATTATCTCCACCCTGGCCCCAAGGTCTTCTTCTCGCCAAATAGAGGCCTCCATCGATATAAGATCGACGATCCCTCGAAATCCACTTTCCTGACCGATAGGCCACTGTATAGGTAGTGGATTAGCGTTCAACCTATCTTTGATCATCTGGATTGTGCGTTCGAAATCAGCCCCAACCCGGTCCATCTTATTTACAAAACAAATCCTGGGCACATTATATTGATCTGCCTGCCGCCATACTGTCTCCGATTGCGGCTCAACACCGGCTACGGCATCAAAGACAACGAGTCCGCCATCCAACACGCGTAAGCTCCGTTGTACTTCTGCGGTGAAGTCAATATGACCCGGGGTATCAATTATATTGATATGGTGATCCATCCAGTAGGCGGTCGTCGCCGCAGAAGTAATCGTTATACCGCGTTCTTGCTCCTGTACCATATGATCCATGGTGGCAGTTCCGTCGTGGACTTCGCCCATGCGGTGAATGCGTCCTGTATAATACAAGACACGCTCCGTTGTGGTCGTCTTACCAGCATCTATATGGGCAATAATGCCGATGTTACGAACTCTTTCCAATGAATCCCGATACATGATCTTAACTTACTGCTACTTAGCTACATTTAAAGAATAAAACGGATTAAAAACGATAATGAGCAAACGCTCTATTTGCCTCAGCCATCCGGTGAGTGTCATCTTTCCTCTTGACCGTTGAGCCCTGGCCTTTTGCAGCGTCCATAATTTCTGCCGCTAACTTTTCAGCCATTGAACGACCACCACGACTGCGGGTAGCTCCCAGCATCCATCGAATGGCCAATGATGTCCGCCTGTGTGGCGCAACTTCCATCGGCACTTGGTAGGTTGCCCCACCTACTCGACGCGGTTTGACCTCGATTTGAGGTGTGGCGTTCTGCATTGCCTGTTCGAAGATTTCTAACGGTGGGCGGCTAGTCCTTTCGGCAACCAGGTCCAACGCATCGTACATGATCCGCTGAGCCGTACTTTTTTTACCACCCTTCATCATTCGGTTAATAAACATCTGTAACATGACGCTTTGATAACGTAGATCAGGTTTAACTTTTCGTTTTTCCGGACGATAACGTCTTGGCATTTTCTCTACTCCAAACCTTCAAACTACCTGGGCGATTTCGAGCCATACTTGGATCGACCTTGTCTGCGGTCAGCAACGCCACCAGAGTCCAATGTGCCACGCACAATATGATATCGGACGCCAGGCAGATCCTTCACCCGGCCACCACGAACCAAAACAACTGAGTGATCCTGTAACGTGTGACCTTCACCAGGGATGTAGGCAGTAACCTCAATGCCATTGCTCAAGCGAACTCTCGCAACCTTACGCAAAGCCGAATTCGGCTTCTTAGGCGGCATGGTCTTCACCTGTGTGCACACACCACGCTTCTGTGGTGCGCCTTTTGGCTGGCGCGACCGACGCTGTTTAAACGAATTGAACGTAAATTGTAACGCAGGCGCTTTCGTCTTCTTTCGCTTTGGCTTTCGGCCTTTGCGGACTAACTGGTTAATAGTAGGCACACTAACACTCCTTGTCTGCTACTAATTGGAGATCCTACCAATCTTCTTGGGACAAAAAGCCGACCCATAAGCCTGCTTTCTTCCGATCACTACTCGACAATGGAGGCCATCGAAGCTCGTCCGATGGCCTCCAAAAAGAATTCACTTATCCAATTCGTGGCCTGGCCGCTATAAGTGGACCTTGCCACGCCTTATCAAAAGTACAACAGACAATTCTACCACAGGCTCTCTGCTTGTCAACAAAAAGCTCAACTGTGGGCATCGCTTCTTGCCTGCGCCAGACGCTCAGACTCACCACTGCTCATGGGCATCAAATCAATCAGCGGCGATTTCGGGCGAGGTCCATTAGACCAGTACCCACCCAGTGGCGTTGCCGCTTATCGTCGTCTTTTCCAAAACGAATCACTTCACCATTTTCGGCAACAGCTTCTACCGCCAGTCCTAGACTCTGTAATTCCTTAACTAGCACCCGGAATGAAGCTGGTATGCCAGGTTCATCAATCGGTTCATTCTTAACAATCGACTCATAGGTTTTGACGCGCCCTTGGACATCATCAGATTTAACCGTCAACATTTCTTGAAGGGTGTGTGCGGCGCCATAAGCTTCCAGCGCCCACACTTCCATCTCACCAAATCGTTGTCCACCAAATTGTGCCTTGCCACCGAGAGGCTGCTGGGTCACCAACGAATATGGTCCAGTCGACCTGGCGTGTACTTTGTCTTCTACAAGGTGAGCCAGTTTTAACATGTGGATAACGCCAACCGTCACTGGCATATCGAAGGCCTGACCGCTTTTGCCATCATTGAGTCGCTCTTTGCCTAATATCGGGGCCGGAGATCCTGTCGCCAGCGTAATTTTCATTATCCATTCAGATAATTCAGTAGGGTTTAAGCCAGAAATATCTAATTTGAGCTCTTCCCCTAAATCATCCGGATTTGATTCAACCAGGCTGAGGTACCACTCTTTGAGGCAACATGCAATGGTTACGATATTTAGAGGTGTCCAATCATCCTTTCGCAATTCGATCCAATTTTCTGGGAGAATTTCGTCAGGATTCCAACCTCGAATCCTGAGCCACTCACGAGCTACTGACTGACGAGCGTACGTCTTATCAGAGGTCAGCCGATCCAGATCATAGCCTGCATCACTCAGCCAGGCAGTCGTATATAATTCCCTAGCGGCGTCATCATTATCAAGTGACTCAAGATCATATTCCATCTCGTTTAGCCAGTCCCAAGCCCAGTCCGTTGCCTCACTCCAGGCCCGATCGACTAACCATGCTCTGCCCAACTCGGCCGCTATTTCGTCTTCGTTGGCGCCGTCAAACACAGGAGTTACGGCCCTGAAACCTAGTTTCTTTGCCGCCCAACCAAGGTGGGTTTCCAAAACTTGTCCCAAATTCATACGACCAGGTACGCCTATAGGGTTCAAAATGATATCAACCGGCGTGCCATCGTCCAGGTAAGGCATGTCCTCTATGGAAACTACTTTTGAGATGACACCCTTATTGCCATGCCGGCCGGCCATCTTATCACCCTCCGATATCTTGCGACGTTGAGCAACGCTCACTCGTACCATTGTCTCTACACCGGCCGGTAGGTCACGGTCTTGCTGGCGGGTAAAGACCTGGACGTCAACTACCTTTCCGCGAGAGCCATGAGGCATGCGCAAGCTCGAATCTTTAACCTCTCGGGCTTTATCTCCGAAAATAGCCCGTAAAAGCTTTTCTTCGGGGCTCAGCTCCTTCTCACCCTTGGGCGTTATCTTGCCCACCAGGATATCGTTCTCATTGACGTATGCCCCGACCCGAATAATTCCGCGTTCATCCAAATCCTTTAGCGCTTCTTCACTCACATTAGGAATATCGTAGGTGATTTCCTCTGGTCCGAGCTTGGTATCACGGGCCTCAATTTCATGTTTCTCAATATGAACTGATGTGAAAAGATCGTCCCGCATCAATCGTTCACTTACCAGGATTGCGTCCTCGAAGTTACCGCCCTCCCAAGATAGGAAGGCAACGACGACATCTTGACCAAGGGCTAATTCGCCATGATCGGTAGAGGAGCTATCGGCCAATACGGTCCCGGGTGTTACACGCTGACCCTTAACGACTATCGGCCGCTGGTCGATACAGGTGCTCTGGTTTGAACGACTATATTTCCGCAGATTATATGTTCGCGCTCCGTTTTCCGTATGGATAACAACCTTGTCACCTGTTACGCTGACAACCTCGCCTTCCTCATTCGCAACGACAACTTGACCCGAGTTGATGGCCGCTTGCCATTCCATGCCTGTACTAACGATAGGGACATCTGGCTTAAGCAAGGGCACAGCCTGGCGCTGCATATTCGATCCCATGAGAGCACGGTTTGCATCGTCGTGCTCCAAGAATGGAATCAAAGCCGCTGAAATACCCACAATCTGACGAGGAGCAACATCTATAAAATCAATGCGCTGTACCCGTGAGAAGCGGAACTGTTGGTTACGCCGGGCTGAAATCCGATTGCCTACAAGCTGGTCATTCCTGTCCAACTCAGCGTTGGCCTGGGCAATCGTATATTTATCTTCCTCATCGGCCGTCATATAAATAATTTCATCAGTGACGAAAGGTTTTAGTTGAACCTTCTCGACACCGGCCTTCTTAATTGCGGTCGCTTTCGCTTTGGTGATCCGCTTCCCGGTCTCAATTATTACTTCACCCGTTTCCTGATCAACGACATCCTCTGAGACATCATGACCAAACAGCTCTTTGCTGTCGCCAGGTAAGGTATTGATTACTCTTCGATACGGTGTTTCAATGAATCCATATGAGTTTACCCGCCCGTATGACGCCAATCGGCCTATCAAACCAATATTCGGTCCTTCTGGCGTTTCAATGGGACAGATTCGACCATAATGGCTGTGATGTACGTCCCTCACCTCAAAGCCGGCCCGTTCCCGGCGCAAGCCTCCAGGGCCAAGTGCGGAAAGCGTTCGCTTGTGAGTAAGCTCCGCCAAAGGATTTGCCTGCTCCATGAACTGGCTGAGCTGCGAACTTCCAAAAAATTCGCGCATGGCGGCAACCACCGGCCGAATATTTATCAAAGTAATCGGGGTCAATTTATCCCGATCTCGAATGGACATGCGCTCGCGAACAACCCGTTCCATTCTACGCAGACCAACCCGTAACTTTGCCTGAAGTAACTCCCCAACCGTTTTTACTCGCCGATTGCCTAAATGGTCAATATCGTCCGGACCCTCCAGACGGTTGTTGATTTGGATCATCCGCTTAACAAGGCGAACAATGTCATATTGCGTCAATGTCCGGTGGGATTCTGGAATAATATCGCCAAGATCCAGACGCTTGTTCAGTTTATATCGCCCAACTCGTGCCAAATCGTATCGACGTTGATCATAGAGTTGTTCAACCAGATATTGGGTCGCATTGTCAAGCGTCGGAGGATCGCCCGGCCGCATTCGTTTGTAGAACTCCACCAAGGCTTGCTCCGCGATCGGTTTATCAGGTTCCCAATTTGGTTCTTGATCGATACTGCCTTGAATATATTGGTGTTCGACATTGGTGTCGACGTCTTCAAAAACGGCCAGGATCTCTTCATCAAGACCATCTTTGATTAGTTGGTTGCCGGCCCCGTCATCAACCGCCGCTAAAGCCCTTAGAAACAGGGTAACCGGAACAGTACGTTTGCGATTAAACTTCACAGTAAGGTAATCGGTTTTCCGTGACTCAAACTCCATCCACGCGCCGCGATCTGGAATTAGCTTGGCCATTGCCAGTGGTCGTCCTGTTGCTCGCTCCTCTTCAACCTCAAAATATACGCCAGGGGATCGAATCAACTGGCTCACGACTACGCGTTCGGTGCCATTGATGATGAAGGTGCCGGCCGGGGTCATCAGAGGAAAATCACCCATGAAAATATCTTGCACCATCGGCTGATCTTGATCAGGACTGTATAACAGAACGCGCACATAGAGTGGTGCAGCGTAGCTCATATCTCGATCAACACATTCGTCGACGCTATATTTGGGATCTTCAAACCAGAAATTAAGGTCGAAACCCTCAACTTCCGGATGCTTGGAGGGAAAATATAATTTCAACTTACCGTTGAAACTGACAATTGGGGATATTTCTTCAAATAGCTCAGCCAGACCAAACTCTGTGAAATACTTAAACGAATCAAGTTGAACATCGATTAGTTTAGGCAATTCAAGCGGGTTAATCGTTCTTGCGTAAGTTTTTTTTGGTTTCTGTGCCATTCCTTATCTCACCTGCTCCCTGCTAAAGGTATGCGGATCTCTTCTCCACAAACAAGGGGTGTAACGTGTGTACTTTTCCAACCCACGTTACACCCCTAAAGGTATCTTTCAACTAAATATCTTCACAAATCCAAATGAACCTAGGAATCTGACTCCCAATCTCTGGGTTTTCAATAAGCCGAACGAACATTGTATCGAACTACATAATAAGTGTCAAGGAAAGTGTCAAGGAATCTCATTGAATAGCTTACTCCGGTATCGTTGGATTAGTGCCGGCCTCGGTTTCAATATCATGAATAGCAGCCTAATCCAACTAGACTTAATTTCCCCGGCTATTTAATGATGGTCTGGTCTGGACTTTGGTCGTCAAGATCCGACAGGTTGCGATATAGATTGAGGATCGTATCGCCTGCTTTGATCCAGCTATAGTTCCGGGAGGCCCGCTCGCGGAGCCTGACCCCTATATCTTCTGACCCATCTGTCCGCAATAAGCTTTCCCCAATCTCATAAGCCAGCGCAGTGACATCCCCACTCGTAACATATACACCTAGATCGGCCAGATATTCTCGATGAACCGGGGAATCATAGACGATGGTCGGCAGACCCATAGCCATATAATTAAGGACCTTGCCGCTTCCTTCCGTCGATGACATCTTAGGGGATACAGCCACCACGCCCACAGATAGATAGAGAGGTGCGTCAGGATACGGGATGCGGCCAGTGATGGTAACCCGATCAGAAACACCCAGTTTCTCAGCCAATATCTTATAATGATCTTGTCCGGGAAATCCCATAATCAAGAAATGGGCTTCGATGCCGGCTTTTTTTATTGCTGCCGCGGCCTCAATCAGATGTGATGTCCCCTGATATTCGGCGAGTAATCCCAAATAGGCGACGATCGGCCGCTCGATTGGTATGCCCAATTTACTCCGGAGAGCTAGCTGTTCTTCCACAGTAAATCGTTGAGGATCAAATGAATGCGTGTCGACGCAATCCGGCAATGGGTGGATCCTGTCTGGGCTTACACCGAAATCTTCGACTAGTAATGTCCTGGCCTGGAGCGAACTTGTCAGGATGGCGTCAGGCAGCCCGCAAATGAATTTTTCTACCCTTTTGACCCAGCGGAAAAATCGCCCTTTTGGATTAAGAAAACCATGATCCACCATTTCTCCGACCAGGCTGCCTTGGAAATCCATTACCAGCGGTATGCGTAATAACCTGGCAAGGGCACTTCCAATCAATGTGCCTTCGTGCATATGGCCATGCACAATATCGGGTTTAATTTTGAATCCATGCCACAGACAAGTGGCAAACAACGCCATATCAAACGCCACCTTGTGCCGAGAAGAGCCTACCTCATAATCAGCTCGCCACGGTAGAGCAGGTGTCCGCCGTATATCCATTCCACCTACATCGTTACCCTTATAATAGGTCACAATAGTAACCTGGTGACCTAATTGTTTTAAGGTCCGAGCCTCTTCCAAGATTCTGATGTGACCCCCATAATCATTGAAAAATGACGTTGGTGCAACCATTAGAATCCGCAATGGTCGCTCATCGTTTGGCATGGCCGTTTCCCGATACCTCACGATCCCTTCTTTGACGGCTCATCACCCCTTCCAAAACCAAAGCCTATTAATTGTCTGGCAATCCCCGTGGTGTTAACGTTAGATGAATCATCCTCAATCCAATTGTTTTCTCGCCGCGCATGAAGCCATTCCTCTCGCTGGATAGTCAGCTCCTCAACTATAAAAGTAAATCGCTCGTCGTCAGACTCGTTAATCCAGCGGCGGACTTCTTGCAGCTCCCCGAGCACCGCATCAAGCCAGCGCAAAGTGGCCATCTTATCGTTGAGGGAGAGCCTAGCCAAATCTGGATTATCCAAACTGGCCGTTGATTGGGCAAAACCCAGTCCGGCAAATCGCAACATATCTCGCCATCCGGTTGATTTGGTCATAGCTCGCAACATGGCCGCGGCAACTAGCCCGGGTACAACGTCGATACCTTGCGTCAAACTGTCATACTCATACGCATCTAAAAAGAAAGGCGTCGCACCAAGGATGCGGCCTAAATTCACGGCCGTTTCAACTGCTTTGGGGTCCGCACTTACAGATGGCATAATGCAAAATACGCTATTCTTGAAAAGATCAGCTCGCGAAGCCTCGATTCCCATACGACCATCCGTCAAGGTGTCCGCCGCCAATACCGGTTTTGCGCCCACATAGTGACCTTCGACCATGTATTTGTCGGCCCATTTCTGACCCATAGCCTTCATATTTGATAGGTCAATAACCAGTGTGTGTTCCCTGACTTCGGCGCCGGCAACTTCCAAGGTCTGCTCTAAGTCACTCAGAGAAACATTAATTATCAATATATCAGCCTTCGAAGCAGCAGAAGCCAGGTTATTAGTAACCTGGTTCACAATCCCGAGTTTTTTTGCTTCCGCGGCCAGGGATCGATCTCGATCATGCCCAATAATTGTCAGACCAAGGTCGCCACCCTGAAGCGCTAAACCGATTGAGCCGCTAATTCGTTCCAGACCAACCAGGGTTACCGTTTGAGTTTTCATATTATTGCCCTCGTTCTATCGATTTCTAATGAATAACGATATTGCCTAGTTTCGATTATCTGACCACTGCAACAACGATAACCACTCGCTTGCACGATTTCCAAGCCCGTCATTAACAGGATCTTGATGTCGCCGAATAAGTTCTACGGTCAGTGGCGAACAGGAAACAGTCTTGGCATAATCTGCACCCCAATCCGGGTGCCGCTTTTTAATCACAAACGGCCGCCGCCATCCCGATCCGTCACCTTTTCCCCACTGTTCTACTTTTCCTGGGAACAATGCCTGGATCAAGACGACAACCGGTCGATCCCACCACCTGGACGTGATACGGATCTTACCTGCGTCATGCAATAGTGCGGCGGCGAGCAATTCCTGGTCCTGGTGTCCCTCATTCAACAGACTCCGCATGACTCGGTATCCATGCTGTTGTCCTGCCGGAGATTGACGCAAGAACAATTGTGTCTGCTCAGCATTGAGAACAGTCTTGATTGAAGCAACTGTTTCTGGGGAGAGCGGCCCTGCTACGATAATCTGCCAGAATTGCCACGCTCTATAGGTTATTCGATAACCCAACCCCATGTTAACCGATTCCGGTAAGCAGTAATGTTAAGGAATCGATCACCGGTGTAATGACCAACCCGATGATGCTGGTACCAGTGAACTGAGGCAGAATTAACAAGCCTAATAAAATCATATTTCCATATTGTCGTAGCCCCGCCAGTTGATAGGCAAGATCGGCTGGTAGAATTCCCAGGAGTATCGTGAAACCATCTAGCGGGGGAACCGGCAACAAATTGAAGGCAAACAATAGTAGATTTATCTGGACCCCAGTCCAGCATACTTGAAAGGCTGTTGGTAATAACTCCGCAGAGAAGCTCGGTTCAAATACACCTAATCTGATCGGGATTGCAAACAATGTAGCCATTAGCAGATTCGCTAGAGGACCGGCAAGCGCCACTGTCATCATAGACTTACGCGGATTGCCTTTGAGCATATTTGGATTTACTGGCGTCGTCGCCCAACCAAATCCCACCAAAAATAGCATAATCAGCCCAAATGCGTTCAGATGCCGGATTGGATTTGGGCTCATTCGCCCATACGACCGCGGAGTTGGATCGCCCAGGCGGTCCGCAACTATTGCGTGAGCATATTCATGATACGCAAAGGCCAGAATAGCTGTCAGTGCAAAGGCAAATATTTGGGAAGGTGGTTGTCCTAGCAGATACATTGTTTTAGCGCTTTGTCCAAGCTCAACTGATAATGAACAAGCGATTATAGCTTGTTGATCACAAAGATCCGAGCGAGCGAAATTATACCCAATATCCGTTGGAATTGAATTAAGTCCTTCAAAATAAGATGGATAAAAGATTATGACGCAATGATCCTGCCACTTCTGTTAGCGTCGGATAAGAATTAATCATGCGAATCCATAATCGCTACAGCTTGTTGAAAGCGCGGGATGACAGTGGAGGTTATAATTTGGCCCATGATTTTACATTTCGAACTCGGGGATATCGTGCGCATGCGCAAAAAGCACCCCTGCGGCAGCTATGACTGGACGATAACTAGACTTGGCGTGGATATAGGTATCGTCTGCCGGGGTTGCGGACGGCGGCTGATTATACCCCGGAGTACTTTCGTAAAAAAAGTAAAGAAGGTCGTCAGTCGTCCATCTGATGAGAGTTCGGGCGTTATCGAACGATGACGTCCTGGCTAAGTTCTATATATATTGCGGCCGCCGGTGGCATCGCTCTTTTTGGTATTTTGGGCCTGGTCACCATCTGGCTCTTCTGGTGGCATCGTCATGACGAATTCCCCCGACCTGAAGCGGCCGACGACGAACTGCCATTGGTTACGGTGCAACTGCCAATCTTCAATGAGCGGTTCGTTATCCAACGTCTAATCGAGGCAGCAGTTAAGCTTGATTATCCCACTAACAAATTGCAGATTCAGATTATCGATGATTCCTTGGACGACACCACGGAAATTGCCGAGGGCCTTGTTGAATGTTTTATAAGCCAAGGCTTCAATATCTCACTCCACCATCGTGATCACCGGCAGGGTTACAAAGCAGGTGCATTAGGACAGGCGTTAATATCCTCAATAGGGGATTATATCGCTGTATTTGACGCCGATTTTCAACCCAACGATGATTTTTTGCGCGAGACAATCCCTCACTTTCTACATGATCCGCAACTAGGTATGGTGCAAACTCGTTGGGGTCATCTGAACTCTGCTCATTCTCAGCTAACCGCGGCCCAAACTATCGCCTTGGATAAACACTTTATGATGGAACAATCTGTTCGCCATCGAGCCAACCTGTTTCCAAAATTCAATGGTTCGGCCGGAGTATGGCGCAAAACATGCTTGATTGATGCTGGTGGGTGGCAGGCAGATACGGTCTGCGAGGATCTATGTCTCAGTACCAGGGCCATATTAAAAGGATGGAAATTCCTCTTTTTAAACGATGTCGTCTCACCAGCCGAACTACCGACGACGCTCTCTGCCTATAAGAATCAACAAGCTCGATGGGCTAAAGGCTCTACCCAATGCCTGGTAAAGTTCGGTCCCTCTATTCTTAAGGATAAAAATCATTCAATCTTGGCCAGATTCTATGCCATTCTGTCGATGGCCGGATACACAACTCACTTGCTGCTTCTCATCCTTTTATTGGTCCAGGTTCCACTTATCTACCTCGGGTACCGTCCACCATTAGCTTTCCTGCTTTTTGGATTGCTTGGCCTGGCCCAGCCGGCGCTTTTTGTTATGGGTCAGCGTGAGCTTTATCATGATTGGTGGCAACGGTTGCGATTTTTTCCGGCCTTGCTCCTGGTGGCCATCGGACTGGCCCCGGCGAACACCCGGGCAATCCTCCAGGCAATTTTCGGCCGCCAACACGTTTTTGTCCGCACCCCTAAAGGATCCCCTGGCACTGCTCCCCTTGACGCCATCCACATCGCTAAGGGAAATATCTACCGTCTTCCTAGTGATTGGATCATATTAGCTGAAATCCTCCTCGCACTATACGCTGCAGTAGGATTATTTCTGTGTCTGCTGGACGGCAATGTAGGCCCCATGTTTTTTATGCTTACATGCCTGCTTGGATTCGGCTACGTTGCCATATCAGGCTTTCTTGAATATATCTAGCAACCTTTTTCCGCTAATATTACCAGACGTCTTTCAATTAATTTACGAACGAATCAATATATTTAATACTAGGTTTGTAATTATTGATATTCTTCTTGACATTTATAAATATTATTGTTAATATTATTGCATATATTCATTTGTTTTATCATGGTAAACAATTTTTGCGCTGGTAAATCTGGTGGATCAATGTCAAGGCATGGGGGTCTTTTCAGGTCATCTGAAAATCATCGCGCTGCTGAGAGATCGAATGCATTCGATGCAAGCTGATCATGGAGTTGTAAAAAGATGAATCCAGTTATTGGGCATTGCCCTATCTGTGGTGAAAGTTTGACCGTAACCCGGTTGCATTGCCGGCACTGCGATACCACCGTTCAGGGTCAATTCGCTCTTGGCCGGCTATATCACCTGAACCCCGAACAGCTGCAATTCGTGGAGATCTTTATTCGTTGTGAAGGGAAGATCAACCGGGTCGAACAGGAGATAGGACTTTCATATCCGGCTGTTCGGGCAAGACTAAGTGGGGTCATTCGGGCGCTAGGGTATGAGGTCGGCGAAGGTGAATCCGAAGGCATTAGTGATGAAGACCGTCGGCTGGTTTTAGAACAGCTGTCAACAGGGGAGATATCGGCCGATGAGGCCGTCCAGTTGTTACGTGGCTGAGCTTCTGAAAACGTTACTGATCTGCTCGTCGATGGCTGTTTCAACCGGTATCTATATTCAGCAAATCAGTCCTATGTTACAAAATCTTTGAAAATACCGATATATGACTTTTTACATGAGCGTATTCAACCGGAGGTTTAAATAATGGCACTTTCTGGCGAAGATAGAATGGAAATCTTGCAGTTACTATCCGAAGGAAAAGTTTCTGTTGAAGAGGCTGGGCGTATGTTATCTGGATCAGAAACGAAAATAGCTTCGCAGGTTCCGGGAATGATCAAGGTAACCGAGGCTGACATTGCCAATCCGAATGTCGACAAATCTTACGAACCATCCTCTCCTCAGAAGTCAAACGGCGAGCGGCCGAAATGGTTCCATGTGCGGGTTAGCGATCTAAAAACTGGAAAAGGGAAAGTTTCAGTCAATATACCTATTGGCCTGGTTAGAGCCGGTTTCAGCATCGGTAGTCGCTTTGCACCCGATCTTCAAGGTATGGATTGGGATGAATTATCGGACATGTTGCTTAAAGAAAAAAGTGTGATAGTCGATGTTCAAGACGAAGAAGATGGCGAGCATGTCCAGATCTACGTAGATTAGATGTCTACGGCCATTGGCAAGGAGAATTGAATAATGAGCGAAGATCGATTTGAATGTGGTAAAGCACCGAATATCAATGTGAGTTGTCAGGGTGACTTGCTGGTGCGGGGCTGGACTGAACCAAGTCTGTTATTAAACGGATCCGGATATACTTGCTCCGAGGATGGAAAGGTCTGGCTTATAGAGTCGGCCTCAGATTTAAAAATATTTGTGCCTGTCGCGGCGGATCTTACCCTTGCCTCCGTCAAAGGCGATCTGAAAGTTAAGATGGTTGAAGGTAGCTTGGTGATCTCTGAGGTGATGGGTGATGTGTCAATCAGTAACACGGGTCCTGTTGATCTGGATACCGTATATGGCGATCTATCAATCCGGAATATCAATGGCGTGCTGACCATTAACTCTCTGATGGGAGATATATCCGCGCGCAATACCGACAGCTTGGTCATTGGTACTCTCCATGGTGATTGCTCAATCCGGTACGTAAATGGCACGGCTGCATTCACTGAAGTGTTGGGCGACATCAATATCAGAACCGTCAACGAAGATATCACAGTCGAAAAATGTTGCCGAGACTCTGAACATTAGGAATGTCGGCGGCCAATTATCTGCCAGGGATGTGTCTGGTGATATTCGATTGCTTGGAGGTCTTCCCAGCGGTAAGCACAGCCTGAACGCCAAGGGTGACATCGTTGTCCGTTGGTCTTACGATCAGCCTCTACTGTTGGAAGGCTCACGCTCCGGAAATTAAACGATTAATCGAACTCAAAGAATTGGTTGAAGAAACAGGCTTTCTAAGCTGGCCGAATAGGCGACGGCGAAACCTTTTTGCTCCTTAATGCGAAGGGCCGTATCATCATCAAGGAGGCAAATTATCCCGAACAGCAGTACGGTGATTCTCTGGACATGGACTTCAATATTGATATGGACTTTGGAGAGCTAGGCGAACAATTTGCCACCGAGATAAGTAATCGGATGTCTGAATTTTCCACTCGAATGGAAAAGGAATTCGGGCCGTCATTTACCGCAAAGATTGAAAAAACCGCCCAAGAAGCAGCCAATAAGGCTGAAAAGGCGGCCGAACGAGCCGTACGGAAAGCAGAACAAGCAGCTCAAAAGGCGCGTTACCGGGCTAATCGCGGCAACATGGAATGCCCCACCCCCACCTGTTCGTCCTCAATCGACCAAGGAGATTAAGGTTGCTGAAGCAGAACAACTAAAAATATTGCGTATGGTAGAAAATGGGATTATTTCTCCTGACGAGGCAACCATCTTATTGGAGGCAATCGATAGCTAAATAATGTTGGCAACGCCTGTAATCACTCATGACGCTCCACCAAGTGGCCTGCGTCCAATCAATCTGGTACAAGACACCCGCCAAGTGGTAGAGTTGCTTAATCTTACCTTCGGTAACCGCGGACAACGAAGGATGGGTGAACGAATCAGCCTGAACTATGCCTCGCCGCTAACGATGCGCTGGAATATGCTTTCGCGTGGGTTTTCGCCCGGATTTGTTTGGGAAGAATCAGGCAAAATTGTAGGCAATGTGACGTTACTTGAATCCCAAATAACGGGTCGCTTTCTTATTGCCAACGTAGCCGTTCATCCTGATTATCAGAGACGTGGTATAGCTAGATCTTTGATGCAGGTAGCCACCAATTACGTCGTTCAGAACCACGGGCAAAAGATTCTGTTACAGGTAGAAAGAGACAACCTTCCAGCTAAAAACTTATATCAATCCCTAGGTTTTGTTGTTATTGGGACAATGAATCACTGGCATGTCGCGCCATCGCAGTTAAAGATCGAAAGGCCAATGAAGTCGATCCATCCTGATATTCGCCAACTTGAACGACAGGACTGGCAAGAAGCGTATCAACTAGATCGCCGTGTTGTCCTGCCAGATCTGAACTGGCCCGTGCCACCAAGCCCTGATCTCTTTAAGACTGGGATATGGCGGAGATTAACAGATTTCCTGAATGGACAAGGCGTTGATTGTTGGGTGGCGGATAAACATTCAAATGA
>CAVOYS010000013.1:0-332681 GCA_963700725.1 uncultured Chloroflexia bacterium | reverse complement strand
AACAAGACTGCCTGGATTGAACAAGAAATCGCCGCATTGAAGGAAGATGGCCTCTTCACGACCATTCGGACAATTGAGTCGCCAATGGATGCCCGGGTTTCCATCGAAGGGCGCTCCCTGCTCAACTTTTGTGCTAACAATTATCTCGGTCTGGCCAACCATCCCCGGATCAAAGTGGCCGCTCAAAAAGCCATCGATAAATACGGCGTCGGCCCTGGGGCGGTGCGGACCATCGCCGGGACCACGGGACTGCATATCGAATTAGAACAACGCCTGGCTGAGTTTAAGAAGGCTGAGGCCTGTATTACTTTTCAGAGTGGTTTCAGTGCCAACCTGGCCACCATACCTGCCCTGGTCGGCCGCGGGGATGTCATCTTTTCGGATGAGTTGAATCATGCCAGCATCATCGATGGCTCTCGCTTGAGCCGGGCTACGATCGTGCGCTACAACCATAACGACGCGGCCAATCTACGGGCAAAAATCGAAGAAACGAACGATTATAATCGCCGGCTCATCGTCACTGATGGGGTCTTTAGCATGGATGGCGATATCGCACCCCTGGATAAAATAACCGAGGTCGCCGAGGATCACGATATTATGCTAATGGTGGATGATGCACACGGAGAGGGTGTGTTGGGCAAAGGAGGCCGGGGTATTGTCGATCATTTTGATTTGCACGGCCGGGTAGATGTCGAGATTGGCACGCTCAGTAAAGCTTTTGGCGTGGTTGGGGGGCTTGTTTCTGGTAAACAGGTGATCGTCGATTGGTTGCGCCAGCGTGGCCGGCCCTTCCTCTTCTCCAGCGCCATGACCGCGCCGGACACAGCCGCCTGCATTGAAGCGGTTAACGTTCTGGAAGAATCAACCGAACTGGTGGACCGTCTGTGGGATAATGCAGCAATCTTCCGCCAAGCTATGCAGCAAATGGGTTTCGATACCGGTTTCAGCCAAACGCCGATCGTACCGGTTATGTTAGGGGAAGCGCCGTTGGCTCAAGCTTTTAGCCGGCGGCTGTTTGAATATGGTGTCTTTGCGATGGCCATCGGCTTCCCAACGGTTCCCCGCGGCAAGGCGCGGATCCGGGTGATGAACTCGGCCGCTCACGGTCGGGACGATCTGGAACAAGCCCTGGAAATTTTTGGCCAGGTCGGTCGCGAACTTGGGGTGCTATAAACGCCGAATAACTAGAACGGCGGGTAAATCAGAATGTATAGCAACCCGATTACAATCAACAAGGCGACCACGATCAGTATGACCAGGGCGACCTCGAGGCCACGTGTAGAAGATTTTTTCTTCGGTTTTTTGTCGCTGGCTTCCTGGCTAACCTCGTCTTCCGTGGCCAGGTCCGCTCCGGAAACCTCGCCTTCGGCCGGCGTTGCTTGGTCGAACGGGGCCTGCTGATCTTCGTATTCTGTGGACCAGGAATCACCCAAGTCGCTTTCGTCAGCAGTGGCTGCGGCGAAAACTGTCACATCCTCTGCTCCGGGATCTGACCAGTTATCCGATGGTTCTTCAGTCAACCAGTCAGGTAACTCGTCCCCCGTTTCGACTGGCGTCTCCTGCCAAAAATCATCCTGGCTGTTTATCTCCGGTAAATCCTCTTCAGGCCGGATCTCTGCCATTAGCCAATCGGGAACATCTTCATCTTGATCGCTTGCCATGACCACGCCGGTCGCGGCCGCGGCCGACAGAATCGCCTCGTCCAGGCCATCGTCGGCTGCTGCTTCTTCAGTTATATCCTCTTCGAGGGCAGTGTCCTCGTATTTACCAGGATCGATCATCGTCGAATCATCGTCGAAGGCTTCAATCCCGACACCGACTGCCGCGGCCGTGACCACTGTCTCAGTAACTCCCCACTCGCCCGTCTCGTCTTCTAGATCGTCTTCGGCTGCAAAAAGCGCACCGGCTCCAACAACTGTCTTATCTGCCGGATACTCTTCATCCGCTTCCAGTTCTTCGATCTCTTCTGCTTCATCGACGATCAAAACCGTGGCGTCATCTTTTGGGGGTGGCGCGATCTGGGCCATACGTCTATTGGCGGCTTTGTGATCCGGATCGATTTCCAACACTCTATATAAATATTCTAGCTGTTCTTCTTCAGAACCGGCCAGCATACCTCGCAGAAAAAGAGCATGGGGATTTTCTGGATTCTCTGCAACCAGGCTATCAACCAGTTCTCGCGCCTCTTCCGTATTGCCGGCTCGGGCTGCGGCTATGGCTTGCTGTAATCTTTCGTTTGTACCTGCCATATCATTTCCCCTCCCTCAGGAACTACATGAGAAGGATAAGACGAACCCGGGAATGGTATATTTCGCCGGTCGCCATATATCATTGCGACACTTCACAAGTGTACGACTACGATCTTATGTCTATATTCTGCCAGATTTTTCGATTTTGTGCCACATCTGATGTTCGAGTAGTACTTAAGACCCAGATGATAGCTGTCTTAGGGACCAATCGTCAAAGAACCAGCCATTATTTAGGATCGCCCACCGGCCGCGAAAAGCCACTCCCAACCGCACCGATTGGCTCTCGCTGACTTGAAAAGCGTAGGTGAAATTGTTCTTCTGGCCAAACCGGGGAAAGATCCAATTGCCGACTTCGCCATTATGGATAAATCGTAATTCAGCCGAGAGCGGATCTGGCGCCCAGACCTTGCCGCCTAAGTCGCTATATTCAGATACCATGTCGGGATAAACATTGATTTCTAAGAGGTAGGAACCAGGTTCTAATAGCACGTTTGTTGCCAACCAAAAGTATAGCGCCCCTGTGCGTTTAAACACTTTCATAGTCTGTTGACCATCCCAAATGAACAGATCATGCTCGTCACTGGGTAGGAAATCGCCGTTCAAGATACGGCTTTCTGGCCGGACATATCTATTCCAGGGATCCGGATCCAGGTCATTTTCTCCTTCGTGCCAGCCTAGGAACCAATCCCTGGGAACCTGCAATTCGCCGATACCGCTAACATGGTACCAGCCCAATTCAAAGGAAGGGTTTGGTAGCAGATTTTCCACGGACAGGGTGGCAGTTGGAGTTGTAGTTTGCGCTGCCATGGCCGTTGCCGTGATATCAATAGTCGCCGTAGGTTGGGGCGTATCCGATGGCGTTGGCGAAACGGTAAAGGTAGGGAATGGGGTGTGGGTAGGCACCTGGGTTAAGGTCGGCACGGTTGTAACCGCGGTCCACGGGGTGGCCGATCGGACCGGCGGCGGTGCTGTCCAGGTAGGCGGAACGGTTGCCGGTAGAGCCTTCGTTGTTATCGGTGTGCCTGGGCCATTCTCCGGCGAAGGCTTTAATGTGGAGAGCGCCGCCAGCGTTGGAATCTGCGTACCATTTTTGCTGGAGCCGAAACCTTGGCAACCGGTGAAAAACAAGAACAAAATCAATAACCACCCCAGACGTTTATTCATGATTCGCTCGCCGGTCGCTTTTCTGGTTGAACCTGACCTGCACGCACCTGAAAAATAGTCGCCAGATCGAGAAAATCAGCGGTAAACATGGTCGGATCGGTAGCCGTTAGCAGGGCCTGACCGGCTTGTTGTACCGTCTCCAGCAACAAGGCGCGCCGCTGTTCGTCGAGTTCAGCGACGACCTCGTCGAGTAGCAAAATAGGCGCTTCGCCTGTCTGCCTGGTCATCCAGCGGATCTCGGCGAGCTTGAGCGCCAAGATGGCTGTTCGTTGCTGGCCTCGCGAGCCGAAGCTGTCCAGACTTCGACCGCTGACCCAGAAACGCCAATCATCGCGATGAGGACCGGCCCTGGTGGTTCCGCTGGCGATCTCGGCCGGTTGCAGCATCTCCAATAAAGTCGCAAAACGCTGTTCAATATTCGTTAGACGATCCGCATCAACCGGACGATGATCTCGTTCGATTCCGGCTTCACCGGCCAGCCATTCGCCGGTCTCTATTGTCTCGTTAAGACCGGCGTCATCGAGACGGTTGGCGCCGTTGGCCTGAAGCCGGGGTAAATATTGCAGGCGTAAGGTCTCTTGCCCTTCGGTCAACTGCTCATAGTGAATCTGTCGTGCTTCTCGAGCCAGGGCAACAATAAAGTCAGCTCGTCGGGCGAAAATTTGGCTGCCTAATTGGACCAACTTCTCGGTAAAAACGGGTAGTACATCCAGTCCGCTTCCGCTCTCGGCGATTTGCCGTAATAAGGCATTGCGCTGCTCCAAAACTTTATTGTACGCGGATAAGGTACGGCAGTAGATCTTGTCCGTTTGGCAGAGGGTGATATCCAGGTAGCGGCGCCGGATAGCTGGCGATCCGCTGACGATTTGCACATCCTCAGGGATGAACATGACCACTCGAAGATTACCCAACAGATCCATCAGTCTTACTTTGCGCCGGTTTACCAGGGCCTGGCGCCGGAATCCATTGCGGTTCCCTTGTTGTTCTTTGATCAGTCGCATCTCAACCTGCTGGTGCTCCCGGCCGCTTTCCAGTTGGGCCATGATTTTGCCCACGACCAGGGGCTCTTCTGGCCGTAGGGCATCCCAGTTCAGCAGTTGTTGCTCCTGATCGGCGAACGGCGATCGGGTCGTGGCCAGATAGTAGACGGCTTCTAACAAATTGGTCTTGCCCTGGGCATTGGCACCGTAAAACAGGGTCGGTCCAGGATTCAACGCCAGCTCCAGGCGACTGTAATTGCGAAAATTACTTAAGGACAAGTGTGTTAAATGCACCCGCCCATTTTAACATAGGCCGGGGGGCTGCAAAGTACCCGGTCAATTTGCCCAAGTCCCTGTCCATCGGTATGATAAGCTTGTAAGTGTTCGGGACCTTGTTGTCGTACGCAACAGTTTTCCAACAAGATGAAGCGCTTTGGTCTTTGATCAGGAGACGAATTGATGAAATTAAGCTCGGAACGGGTGGTAGATTTAGCGGCACGAGCCCAGGAACAAGGTGAAGTGGTGATCTTACCCGGCCAGGACCTGAGCACGTTTGGCCTGGCTCGCATCAACCTTAGCGGGGCTGATTTGCGCAAGGCCAAGATGGGCCAAATCATTTTGGGGGAAGCCAATCTGAGAAACGCCAATCTGAGCGACGCCGACCTTTCCGGAGCGATGCTAACCAAGGCCAATCTGGAGGGAGCCAATTTGGCGCGGGCCTACCTATTCCAGGCTCACCTGGAAAAAGCCAATCTCCGAGGGGCGGATCTAAACAAGGCCAGTCTGAAAGGGGCAGATTTGGATGGCGCGGATTTGACAGGCGCGGACCTAACCGGCGCCCGATATAATGACAATACGATCTGGCCGATTGGTTTCGACCCGGCTGCCGCTGGCGCTAAGTACACACTCTGATCAAATTCTTGTCACACTTGTTCGTTCTGCAAATCAAAAAAGGGACTAAACCATGTCCTTTGGCCCATTTCAACTACTGGTCGTTACGTTCGACAGATTCACACCGGCGGGCAAGATTCTTGCTACCATAAAAGCGGCTACCCAATCTGGGCCATCCGCGTGATCGACCTGCAATTTATTCGCAAGGGAGCCAGTTGACGGGCCAGCCTGGTCGAACTGTCCGGGCTTAACCAGGCCGAAAAAATGGCGTTCGGCGCCGTCTTGGAACCCATGATCGGCGTTTCCATCCCCACCGGAAAGCGGTTCGGTTAATGATTTTTTCTCAAGAGAGATTAACAATGCCTTATTCTCGGTTGAAGAGAGCATTGGTTTGCCTTTGCACGATGTCCATGCCCTGGCTGACAAGCTGCCAACCTGCGGCGCCGCAGCGATTTTTCTGCTTGAACATCTTTGGGCGAGTGATTTCAGCGATGCCCTCCACAAAGCCGGCGTGAACTAGTCGCCGAAGGTTTCAGCCTGTTTAAAAACGAATCAAATAGACATGCTGCAACGGGATGAACCATCGCAAAAGCAATCTACCAAACAAATTAAGTGGCTCACCAGTGCCTTCTATCCGACCAGAAACCATATCCCTGGCCCAATGTTTGAGTAACCTTTTTAGATTTTGTCCTGCCGCCACCATCAATCCTTCAATATTCACCTCCGCAGGCGCCTTAATCTGAATCGCCGCAATCGGTGAAACTGCTTGGCCTCTCCAAATAAGGGCTCAACCTAAACACCCCTTTTTCGCATGGCCTGCTGATATTCTTCGGTCGTCATGATATGCTCTCACTCTGTCAACATATTCCTGAAAGATGGACCGGAATATGTGGCGACCACTCTTGCTTTCGGTGCAATCGTGTTTCACTGGACAAGAATTGCAGACTCGGGCATCAGCCTTGTAGACGATGACCTGCTCGCTCTTGCGATTAGAATACAGCTTCAGCATCTGCCCTTGAGGACAACTGTAGTGATTCTCCTCGGCATCATAGCGGAAAAGATCGGGCTGATAATACCTGCTTCGCTTACTCAGGTCTGGAATAGGAACAAATGCCTTCATTCATGCACTTTCTAGTCCAGCGATGTTTGGCACAGTGCCATACTTGGCATCGCTGGTAACAGTTTTGGGATTCGATTTCCACTTGGCACAGGTCCAGTGAACCATATCCAACATCGGTGTGTTATCCATAATCGATGCTGGGGTTACTTGGGCGTTCAAGATGATACGAGCTTTGCCACCATCTACAATATAAAGGTCGCGGTAGCCCAAGACGGTTTTTCCTCCACCAGATGGTCTCATAGGGGTTGCATCCGGATCTGTCAAGCTAATCCGTTTATCCGCAATCCTCGTATAAAATGGCCTACGTGACCCGGTAATGCGTTCGCCATTATATTTGGCCACAAGGTCAACGCCCGACTTTTCCGTCTCGCTATTATCTTCAGGTTTTGTTCTTCCATCTGAGTTGAACAATTGTCGCACATGTTCCATTACATTATCTGTTCTGTCTGCCATACTTCGGACAGCATCATTAGCCCTGACTTTCGTTGCATCAAGGTTGAACTCTTCACCCCAGACAAGACCGGCTTCAATACACAGCTCAACTACGCGCTCGAAGAAGCGCTGAAAGATCTCCAGCCCATAGCGCTCTCTAATCTTACTCAGGCGCTGTGGTCGGGCACGGATTCGCCTAAGTCATAACCAATGTACCAGCGGTGGTCGAGGCGCATGTTTACTGTCTTCATAAGCTGCCATTCAGAGCTTATGCCCTCAAAAAATGCAATTAACTGCAACTTGAAGAAGACAACAGGATCTATGAATGGGCAACCTGTGTCTGAATAGAGACCGCAGACCAGATCGCGGACGAAATCAAGATCAAGGCATTCTTCAACCTGGAAGCAGAAGTTGTCCTGAGAAACCAAGTCGTTCAGACAGAGTCCAGGTTGTAGCTTAAACACCCTGGGTTTGTGACCCAGCATGGTCCAGCTCGCTGTGTTGTAGGAATTACAGATTCAAGCGCTGGATGACTGCCTGCAGTTCATCATCGGTGATGCCCAGATAACGTTTGGTGTAGGCCAAAATGGAGTGGTTGAGCTTGTACATGATAAGTGCCAGGTCAACTCCATTCATCCGGTCGTGGTAGCCCCCGGGTCTTGCGTAGGCTATGGGTGCCGAAGCTACCGCGTAGCCATACCGATTGGCAGATGGTGGCGATGTACTTCCAGGCTTGCCCTCGTTTGATAGGTTGATGATAATCGCCGGTTTGGGTGTTGAAGAAGATGAAGTGGTTTGGGTCGACAACAATATCTGGGTAAGCATCAAGGTACTCTGCCAACACCGCCCGGATGCTGTCATCTACGACTACCTCTTGCCGTTTTCCTCGCTTCTTTTCCCGAATCCAGAACCGGCGACGAAGTCGCTTCTGTGCATCAAAGAAGCGGTCCACCCTCAATCGCAACAAGTCAGAAATCCGTAGAGCGGTGTTAATTCCCACGGTGAACAATAGCAAGTCGCGGAAGCGCTTCTCACCCCGCAACAAGTTCTTAATTTGAGAGATCTTTTTGCGGTCGCCGATGGGTTCGACAAAGTTCATAAAATGGGTAAACACAACCGCCTGTTGGTTGGAATATGTCTACTAGAAACAGCGTAGCAGAATAAGGGGATGAAAACAAGGACCGATTTGTCGGCCCTTTTCTCTGTACGGTGAACACAATAGTTATTATGTTTATTTACATGCCCCTAACGCTCGGCATAACCCGCTTGCGGGTGGGCAAAGCCAACTCCATTTACGACAACTTGGCTGGCAAGACAAGATTGAAAATCGCGGTGATAGCAAGTCGGGTTAATGTGGTTGTTGGGCGCGTTTTACTTTAGCCCCTGATTTTGAATTTATTTTAGTTCACCTCTCAGCAACTAATCTTTCTCCAACTCTAGTGCAGTTGGGCGCAAATAGCCCCATAATAATGTTGCCCTTCATACCCAACTGCCTAAGTGTTTCGTGTCCTAACCATAACCGTCATCAAAGACATAGGATGTGGGCAACAAATCGAAAACCAGTTCCCAGCTCATTTCCCAAACAGCTTCGCGGCGATCGCTTCAGCAGTAGGGTACAGCGCAACCGCTTCCTGGTTGGTCAAAAGGATGATGACGGTTTTATCGTCAATGTAACGGCGAATTTCCGCTCTAAACCCTGGTAACATGCCGCCGTGAATCACATATCCCAGTTCTTTCGGCGCAATGAACCAGCCGAAGCCATAACTCCAACCGGTGCTGCCATCAAAGCCATAATACTCCCCGTCAGGGACCGCCACCTGGGGCGTGAACATGGCCTTGAGCGAAGACTGGGGCACGAGCTTATCCGTGTACAAAGCCTGGTCCCAACGATACATGTCCTCCACGGTGGAATAGACCGAACCCTCTGCAAACAAATAGACCGGCTGTAAAGCGATATCTCCCTCGGCATCTGGAGTAACCCTTGGCCAGGTCAGTCTGTTTCAACCGTTATCCACGCCGCTATTCGACATTTCCAACGGCTCGAAGATGTTCTGTTTCAGGAAACTCGCATAGGATTGCCCGGACACGGTTTCAATGATCCTTCCAGCCAGGTTAAAGGTCTACATCCTGTACCTGAACCGTTCTCCCCGGCGGGAAGAAAAGCGTGGCAGACTTGGAAAGCATCTGGTCTCCCGGTATGAATACAGTGGTAGTGTTGGGAATGCCGGCCGACTGCGAGAGCAGGTGGCGGATCTTGACCGGCTCAAAAATCTCCGGGCAATTGGTGATGTAGTTGCAGATGCTATCCTCAACATTGAGTTTACCCTGCTCCTGCAACAGCAAGATGGCCATAGCCGTGAATTGTTTGGTGATGCTGGCGATCCGGAATTTGGTTTGCGGCGTATTTGGGATTTTCTTCTCACGGTCGGCGAAGCCATAGCCCTGGCTCAGAATCACCTGACCATCGCGTGCCACCAGAACCGCACCATCGTAAACGCCTTTCTGGTAATTTTCCTGCACCAGAGCATCGATTTCGGCAGCCAGCGCCTTGGGGTCTTGGGTAGGCACGGCCGTCGGCGGAATGGGCGTTGGTGTTGGGGCAACAGCGGGTACGCAGGCGCTCACCATTACGGCAAACAACAGGATGAAGGTCATCTTTTTCATGTTTGTTCTCCTTCGGTTCAAAAAGTGTGGGGTTGCTGTTTTCGATCAGCGAACTATCTTTCACAAGAGCGGACCAAGCATTAGCGCCCAACGGGTTATTGAGCGAGATACTCATTGTATAAAAACCTTCTCTGAGTGATTGTACACGGGTTACTCGAAGGGGATATGGCATTTGAACTATACAAGAATTACTTGGGCATAAAACGTCAAGCCTGCAGCAATGTACACACAGGTCGTCAATCGCAGCCCCAAAAGATGTATGTAGTCCATTGGATAGCATGCAATAGTATTGCCAACCTTTGATAATCTCTCCATCTACTTCCGAGGGTTATTACAGACTTCATTACTTTTTCAACAGGCTGGTTTCTTATGCGAGAAGACCATGTTGATGTTTGGCGCCGAGTTCCAGGCCCAGGCGGCCGAAGCGGCGGCAGCCGCAACTGCCGCTGGAGGAATCAGGCCATCAGACGGCCAGCCCGGTCTCTAGGTCCATGCTATTAGTGACTATTCTATTCAATTATGATAGCATGTTCGCTGGCTGTTCTTATCTTTACGAGTAGACTACTTGCCGTTAGACTCGTTTTCATTCAGTAGAAATAGGTTGAGATAATACATGACTATCAAGGACCAAACCTTCAGCCCAACCGTCAGGTTCTTCATCGCCATAGCGGCCCTCACGATTGCCCTCTGGGGCTTGCGCGAGGGCAGCCAGCTGATAGTCCAGGTAGCCTTGGCGGCCATCATCACCGTTAGCTTCACCCCGCTCATGTACTATATGATTCGCAGAGGGGTGCCTTCCATGGTGTCGTACGCCTTGACCTTGGTGGCCATTGTCCTCGTTTTTGGCGCGCTTCTTGCTTTTATGATCGTAGCCGCCAGTCGATTTGTCAACGAGATCCCTGCCTATCAGGCCGAATTGGAATCAACGACCGCATCGATTCAGGAGTTTGTTTCGGAAAACTTCAATATTGATAAAAACGATGTGGCAGCGATAACTGATTCGATCGATGCCGGGCAGATCCTCAGTATCGCGGCTTCCTTCCTTTCCGGTCTAGTCGCCACCATCGGCGACGTAGTCATGATCGTACTGGTCCTCATCTTTTTATTAGTAGATGCTCTCGGCGTTACTGCAAAACTCGCCCCTTATATTGAAAAAGGTAACATCACTGTCGAAAGAGTCTCCCGTTTTGGCGCCGATATACGCCATTATATCGGCATCACCACCATTGTCGGCGCGGCCACTGGCATTTTGGACACCATATTTTTTATTATTGTTGGCGTCGATTTCCCGGTGCTGTGGGGGATCCTGGCCTTTTTGATGAGCTATATTCCCACCATTGGTTTTTGGCTCGCCCTCATACCCCCCACCTTCCTGGCTCTCCTGGAGTTAGGTCCGTGGGCGGCCATTGTTGTCTTTATTGGCATTGTATTGATTAATGGCTTCGCCGAGAATGTAGTAAAGCCCAAGTACATGGGAAAGGGTCTCGATCTTTCCCCTTTTACAGTAGTCTTTTCCGTCATTTTCTGGGCTGCTATCCTGGGTCCATTTGGGGCGATCCTCTCAGTGCCCCTGACCATGGCCTTCAAAATGCTCATATTAGAATATGATCCGGGGAATCTTTGGCTGGCCGCGCTTATGAGCGCCGAACCTCACGAGGCTCCAGATTTAGGCGTGCGCCAGGACGAGACGGCCGAGTTGACCGATTAGATTTTTTTGTGAAGATCACGCCTCGATCTAACCAAGAGTAGATGCATAAATTTTTGAACAAGCAACAGACCCGATTGATCATGACCGTTTTGCCCGCGTTCGATAGTTTACCCGTAAATCGTTGGGCACATTTCCTTTAGTTTCCAAGGGTTAGGACGAATGATTCCATCCTTATCTGAATTAAAAACAAAATGGTTTGTGGATGTTGAGATGGCAGATTCATTTCCTCCTCAACAACGCCATCCTGGTTCCAAGATCAAACCGTCAACGGACGGTAATCAGGTGGAGTTATTGGTTGAGGGAGCTACAGTAATGGCTGATTTTCACCATCGCGTCGAGGCAATGTTGGCGGCCAACGATCCCGGTCTGGGCTTCATCCTCGTCGCTGCCATGGGTATCGATCCGGTCAAGTCGCTCGGGGAAAATAATCCGGCGCCAGATGCCAAAAGCCTGATGCTTCAGGCGGCCGAGGCCGGCGTCCCGGTCTATTTTCTGGCCAGTGGACAGGGCGGTCTTGGAGCGAAATCCAAAAAATTTGCCGAACAACTGATATCACATGGCGGGCATGGGGCCATAGACAAACGCTTTCCGGGGCTGGTGGGTGGCCATCACCAGAAATTTAATGTTACCCGCGGCGTTGACGGGCTTTGGACAGGCCTTGTTAGCTCGGCCGACTTCTTTTTCGCCCGCTGGGACACGGCCGACCACCTACCCGAAAATCCGGCCCGCTCATCCAAGGGTGGTCCTACCCACGATGCCGGTCTTAAGGTAAATGGCCCGGCCGTGGCTGACATCGCCCTGACTTTTGCCGAACGCTGGAACGATCCTTCTAGCGCCGCCAATACCGAGCCACCCATCTCCGAGCCCATACCTACAGACTTCCTGGACCAAAAAATGACGGCCGGCGGCTCTCATTCCGTACAGGTGCTACGAACTTTCCCCCACATTCAGGGTAAAAAAGGGTATACCTGGTCCGGCACCGGCGAATATACCATCTGGGCTGCCTACTTAAACGCCATCAAGCAAGCCCAAGAGTATGTCTATATCGAAGACCAATATCTTTATACGTTTCATGATCCGCCTTATATCGAGACTTCTACCGGTATCAAACGCGATACAGACCTTGTCTACCAGTTAGGTGAGGCTCTGAAGCGGGGCGTCGACGTTATTGCCGTCGTGCCCGGCCGCAACAATGTCCCCTGGAAACATTATGAGCTACAGCAACGCCGGCGGGCGGCCCAATATTTACATGGAATCGCCGAATCCGATCCCGAGCATGGCAATATCGTTATTTGTTTGCCCCATGTCGGCGGTAAAGATGTTACCGTGCATTCCAAGCTAATGCTGGTGGATGACGAGTACGCCCTGGTCGGCAGCGCCAATATCTGCGAGCGCAGCATCGCCTATATAAGCGAACTGCAATTGGGCGTGGTTGATGCCGAGAATATGTTGGTCCGTAATATGCGCCTGGCCCTGTGGCAAGAGCATCTGGAACTGGATTCTCCTGAAACCGTCCTCGATCCTCGGGAAGGCGCGGCCGCGTTCCATCAGAATGCACTTTTGGCCAAAGGCCGTCTACGGCTGGTCCCCCACATCCGCATGCGTCCCGAATTTCCCTATCGCTTCCTGATGAACAAGATCATCGACCCTTACAGTGGTCCGGTACGGGCGACTTAATTCGCCAGAAGGGCTAATGCGTATAATTCAAGCTGCCGCCCAAACTTTACCTACACCATTGGATTGCGTTTATGTTCAAGCTAACGCGGTTTGTGATATGGTACAATTTCAATCAATCATATTAATCGAGTAACGATCGCCAGATAATCGATCGTTCTATGCAGAATTCGATGACCGGGAGTAAGCTCCCGTATTTTGGAGAGCATTATGGAAGAGGAGAACCGGCGTACAGGCCGGCCGCCCAATTCGCCCTTGCAGATCCTGCTGACCATCCTGTTGATCATCATCATTCCCTTAGCCCTGGGTCTGTTTTTAGCGCCCCGCCTTGTCTCTGAACCTAAGATCGGTGTCGTTCGTCTTAACTATGACATCTCCGGCCCTTCGGTCCAGGGCATGCTAACCCAGCTCTCCTATGCTCGGGGAGACGATTCCATCAAGGCCGTGGTCATGTACGTCAACAGTCCGGGAGGCTCGGCCGCCTACAGCGAAGAGTTGTTCTTAGATATCCTCAATACTCGCAAGGAGAAACCGGTCATCGCCACGGTCGACTTACTGGCGGCCAGCGGGGCCTATTATGCGGCTGCGGCGGCCGATGAGATCTACGCCAAGCCCACCTCATCTATCGGCAGCATCGGCGTCATTGCCGTCCTACCCGGCCCGGTATTCATCGACGAAGATTTGCTCACCACCGGTCCCTATAAAGCTTTTGGCGGGACTCGGGATAGTTTTATGCGCCAGATGGAGATTTCCAAGAACGCTTTTCTTGAAGCCGTTTGGCTTGGCCGCGGTGATCGCCTGGCTATTGAACCGGAGTTCTTATCGCGTGCCGAAATCTTCAGTGGCGCCCAGGCTGAGGCCATGGGCCTGGTCGACGGTTTGCTCTCCGGCGACGAAGCCATTCAACGAGCGGCCGAGTTAGCCGGTATCAAGAATTACCAGGTTGTCGAATTATCAGACCTGGCCTTTCCCGACGAAAAAAACAATGTTGAAACCCAGGAAATTTACCGGTCTGCGGTTGTTGATTCCCGCCGCCTATGGGCTGCGCCCAAAGATCTACCGGCCGGTCTTTACTATCGCTATATCGTGCCGGTGCGTTAAGGCAGGGGTGATTGATCCCTGAAGGACAATGGCTGCCTGCTGATTGGGGTTGAGAATCTGTCCGGAAGCATTCAAAAGAGCGAGTTATCATGCGTCGAGGCATAAATTATCTATTCTACCTGTTGGTGGTTCTGTTATTGATCGCCTTGCCATCGTTGGTTCGCTGGGCGCGTTTCAACACCGTCAATGGCCCTGATGCGGCCGAACCGCCTGCTTACCAACCAGCCGGCCTGGCCGAGTTTGCCCCGACGCCGGCCGCAGCCCCCTTTATTGACGAGGCGCAGGCCGGTGATGGCCTGGTCCTGTTAGACCTGGCTCACGATAACCGGTTCGATGTACAAGAGATCGGTTACCTCGATAGCCGGCTGGCAGCCCGTGGTTACGAGTTAGTCGACTTCGAGGAAGGCGACCTGGCCAACGCCTTACGGCCGGTGAACGCCTTAATCACCATTGCCCCCATGACGTCTTTCACCACGGCGGAGATCCAGGCAGTTACTGATTTTCTCGACCGGGGCGGTCGCCTCTTCATGGCCGGCGATCCGACTCGATTCCGTCTGGAATTTGAAGATGATATCGAAGATCTGACACCTTTAGGCTATCGCGTTGAGAGCGACCAACTACCCCTCAATAGCCTGGCTAATGAATTTGACCTAAATTACCTCGGCGATTACGTCTATAACACCGTTGAAAGTGAGGGAAATTACCGCAATATCATTATCCCAGCGGATGGATTTGAACCAGACCGGCTCACGGTGGGACTGGACAAAGTGGCGTTTTACGGTAGCCATTCCCTCCAGGTCGAAAATGACGCTCTGGCCCTATTCACAGCCGATGACGATACTTACTCGTCGGCAACTGACCGGCCGGGCGGCCTGGTTTTGGCAGCGCTGGCCCACGGCGGCCAGGTTCTCGCTGTTGGCGACATTGATTTTTTGTCCGAGCCCTACTTCAACGTTTTTGATAACAGTCGCTTTATCGCCCAAATTGCTAATTTTCTCGCCCACGATGAACGAAGCCGCACCCTGGCCGATTTCCCCTATTTCTTTGGCGACGAGATCGACCTGGTTTATACGGGCGACCCGGAACTTGGCCCGGATAACTTTGATGAAATCATTGCCTGGCAAGCTTCCTTCCGTGACACAGGCCGGACCCTTACGCTGACCGGTGAGCCGGCCAATGACCACAACACTCTGTTTGTCGGACTCTATAACGAGGCCGATGAGGTGACCGGCTACCTGGCGACCGAAGGGATAACCTTGCTCATCGAGCCGCCCATTGAGCAAGCTGATTCGGTTGGAGAGGGTGAAGCCAATGGTCCCTCTGAACCGTCAGAAAGCATAGACACGGACGAAAGCGATACCTCGGAAGAGGAAGCTGGAGAATCACCGGAAAGTTCGGCCGGTGATAGCAACACTGCGAAGGATGAAAAACCGGATACTCGCACCGTCAACTCAGATCTAGGTATCGTTCAGATGGCCGGTACAGCCTTGATTTTGCTCACCGAGGAATTAGGCCAACCCAAACTCGTGGTCCTTGCGGCCAGTGCGGAAGGGCTGGGGAGCACCATTGACCGCTTGATCGGTCTGATGCCGGCCGGCGCCGAGCAAACATTGGCCGATTGTTTGCTTCAAGGCAACCTGGCCCTATGTCCCACTAACGTCGCCGATGAAGAGGTTGAGGCTGAACTGCAGAGCGACACATCTGTGCCAGCGCAGCCGGGCGTCGACGGAGCGGAAGAGGAGAGTATCGAGGAGGTGGAACCTGCTGGGGGTTCGAACGGTGATGGCGAAGAGGAGGAACCTGCCACGATAATTCACGATGCTGTACTCCAGGGCGATATTCACCTGGATGAGACACTGGAAGTGACCCTCGAGCCTGATACAGCGCATGCCTGGGCTTTCTCTGAAGGTCCGGCCGTGGTGAATATCATTCTTGTTCCGGGAGATCCCATTGACGGCATTCTGGAGCTTTTTGGACCTGATGGAGAGTTGCTAGGCGCGGTCGATTCAGCGTTTACGATCGGCGAAGAACGCCTGGAATTTGTCGAGATCCCCGATGACCAGGAATACATCATCGTTGTCCGTGACTTTTTTGAAGAAGGGGGCGATTACGCCCTTAGCGTCATTGCTGTGACCCCCGAGGACCTGGAGGCAATCGATCAAGGATCGTTGACTGACGGCCAGCCGGAGCAGAGCACGCTGGATGATGTGGAAGTTCATTCCTGGACTTTCACCATTGATGCCCCGGCGGTGGTGAACATCACCCTGACGCCGGATTCCGATCTGGACGGCCTGCTGGGTCTTTTTGATCCGGACAACCGGTTGATTACTATCGCTGACGATGGCTTAGCCGGCGATGAGGAACGTATCGAGGAGCTTTCTCTGGACAATTTGGGAGAATACACTGTTGTCGTGGCCGGTTATAGCTTCGGTGGTGGCTCGTATTCATTACTGTTAGAATTAAGCCAGTAGATAAATAAGTATTCAAACTTCTGGACTTTTCTCCATCTTCCGAAGTTTACAAGCAGTTCAGGACTATTTCCCGGAACTTTTCGAACTTGGGCCGTCAGATCCACGGCTACCCCAATGGTTCGCCATCGCAAGTAATATAATTTGGCGAATGGACTAACGATTTACCGCTATGCAGCAACCTGATATTATTTTCATTGTCTTGGATACCCAACGCGCGGATCGCTTGGGTTGCTATGGGCGACATGTCCGTGATACGGGCGCATCAATATCTCCCAACCTTGATACTTTTGCCCTGAGGGGAACGCTATTTGAGCGGGCGATTGCCCCAGCCCAATGGACGATCCCAAGCCATGCGTCGATGTTCACCGGCCTTTATCCAACAGCCCACCAGGTATTGCAATCGAACCAAACCCTGGGGCCGGACCGTCCTCACCTGGCCGAAGCCCTCCAGGCAACCGGTTACCAGACGATCGGCTTTTGCAACAATCCCCTGGTTGGAATTCTGAACAATGGTTTCAAGCGGGGGTTCGAGCTATTCTATAACTACGGTGGCGCTATCCCTAGCATGCCGGAAAGTGCCACGCACCTTCCGTGGCCACTGAACCGGGCTTTGGAGAGTTATACCCAATTCCTGCGCCGTATCTCCTATCCGATCCAGAACTTTTTCGGCCAATCCGATGTCGCCTTTCGTCTTTCGTTGAATGCCTGGCTGACGCCAATATGGTCAAAGATGGCGAATTTTAAAGGTCAGAACCAGCGATCAGTCCACGATCTAATTCACCTGCTAAGGCGGCGCGAAGGAGGGAATACGAAGCAACCTTTGTTCTTGTTCCTCAACCTCATGGAAACGCACCTGCCGTTTTGGCCGCCTGGCGAATACATCGACCTCGTCGCCCCATACTTCCGGAACAACCAGGAGGCGCGCGACATCTTACGTCGTTGGAATCGGGAGGCCTATCGCTGGGCTGCCCCCCTGGCCGAACCATTAGGCGAGCTGGAAGAGCGGGTGCTGGGTGATATATATGACGCCGAAGTAGCCTACCAGGATGATTACCTGGGCGAATTGTTCGATTTTTTTGCCCAGCGGGATAAAGCCAACAATACGCTGACCATCATTGTATCAGATCATGGTGATGGTCTTGGGGAACACGGCTATTTTGGCCATGCATTTGTAGCCTATGAGGAATTGGTGCATGTGCCCCTTATCCTCCACTGGCCTGATAAAATACCGGCCGGACGGCGAATTGCCAGCCCGGTCAGCACCCGCCGCGTTTACCAGACCATGCTCGATGCCGCCGGATCAGTGCTCAAAGGTATGCACCAGCTTGATCCACAAGAGATTAACGGCTTGAGTTTGATGGAGACAATTCACGGCCGGGATCCTGAAAACAACACCGCCTTCTCTGAAATCTACCCGCCGCTAAACTTTGCCAAGGCTATCCAACGGCGCCAGCCTGAGTTATTACAACGGTTCCGCTGTCTGGAAAACCGCCTGGCCGTTGTGCGCGACACCTTCAAACTTATCCGTGTTTCCGATTTGCCCGAAGAACTATTCGACCTGGATGCAGATCCCTTAGAACTGGCCAACCTGTTGTCTGAACGTCCGGCCGTTGCGGCCAACCTGAACCTGGAGGGTGAGCAGCTGGCCATGGTAACCCAAAAACAAAGGGAAAATCTGGCCGCCGGGGCCAGCTTGGACCTCGAGGCTGATGAGCAATTATTGGAAAGGCTGCGTGGTTTGGGTTACGTAGAGTAGAATTGTTAGCCTGACCTCTGTTATAATACCTGGATTCGTTACAATTTGATCTCCCTGGAGGATATGGATCGTACATGTTAGACGGAATAACGATAGACCCGGTAGCTTTTACCCTCCCAATTGGTGATGGCTTCCCAATTCACTGGTATGGCATCATTGTCACCGTGGGTATCGCCATCGGCGCCTGGTGGGCCGGTACGGAAGTAAAACGCCGTGGTGGCAACGTGGATGATTTTTACAACGGCTTGCTGATTGTTGTCATTTCGGGTTTTATCTTCGCTCGAGCCTGGTACGTCATCCAGGCTAGTCTTGCCGGTGGCGCCAATTTTAATAGTGTGGGTGATGTGATAAATGTTCGCGCCGGAGGCCTGAATATTCTTGGCGGCTTTGCCGGAGCTACGCTGGTAGCCCTGATATGGGTACGTTGGAAGAAACTAGATTTCTGGATGTATGCCGATGTGGCCGGGCCGGCGCTGCTCATCGCCCAGTCTTTTGGGCGCTGGGGCAACTTCATCAATCAGGAGTTATACGGTCCACCGACGGAGTTACCCTGGGGGCTACTCATCGAAGCCGGAAACCGGATCGCGCCTTATAATAATCTGACAACCTATCCGGCGAGTACCCGCTTCCACCCAACCTTTCTATACGAATCGTTGTGGTTGTTGATCGGATTCCTGCTACTTATCTTCTTGAATAATCGCTACCGTGATAAATGGCGATCCGGCACCCTCTTCGGGCTGTTTATGATTTGGTGGGGTGGCGGCCGGGCATGGGTGGAACTCTTCCGCCTTGACCAACCCAAGATCGGCGATAGTGTCATCAGCTATTCCATGGTCTTCGCCGCGCTCCTGGCGCTAGTTGGTGTCCTGGTTTTACTTTCGCGCTATAACAAGTTGCCCGGCCGGGACAGCCGGCGGCGAAGTAAACGTGTTCATAAGCCAAAACCCAAACGTGAGGCCAAGCCCGAAAATTAAAGTCGAATTGTGGGCAAGAAAGGTGGCTCGTTGGAAATTGGCCGGAAGTATGAAAAATTAGCGCTGACCTTTGACGACGTTCTTTTGACTCCTGGTCGTTCAGCAGTCTTGCCGGCCGAGGTCGATTTGCGTACCCGGTTAGCCGGCGACATTTTTCTGAATATCCCTGTCATCTCGGCCGCCATGGACACTGTCTCTGAAGCGTCTATGGCGATTGGCCTGGCCCGCTTGGGCGGCGTTGGCGTTTTGCACCGCAACTTGTCCCCAGAAGAGCAAGTCGCTGAAGTAGACAAAGTCAAACGTTCCGAAGCAGGTATGATTGTTGACCCAATCACCTTGCCGCCAACGGCCACTCTCGCCGATGCCGAGTCATTGATGAGCACCTATCACATTTCCGGTGTACCCATCACAGCCGATGACGGCCGGCTGGTGGGTATCCTGACCAATCGTGACATCCGCTTTGTGCTTCCCGGCGGGCAAAGCGTGAGTGAATTCATGACTGCCCAAAATTTGGTCACCGCGCCAGTTGGCACTTCCATGGAGCAAGCCAAAGAGATTTTGCATACGCACCGTATTGAAAAACTGCCCCTGGTTGACGAAGGTGGGATCTTGAAGGGCCTTATCACAGTCAAAGATATCCTCAAGAAGATCGATTATCCGGCCACCATATCTGATTCATCCGGGCGCTTGCTCTGCGCGGCGGCCATTGGCGTTGGCCAGGCTGGCATGTCCCGTCTTGAACAATTGGTGGCGGCCGGAATTGACCTGGTGGTCGTGGACACTGCCCATGGCCATAGTGAGATGGTCTTGCAGAGTATCGGCGAGGTAAAACGACGTTACCCGGCCCTGCCTGTTATTGGCGGCAATGTGGCCACAGCCGAAGGGACAAGCGACCTGATTTCGGCCGGGGCCGATGCAGTCAAAGTGGGCATTGGTGCTGGTTCCATATGCACAACCCGAATCATATCAGGCACAGGTATGCCCCAAATTACAGCTATCCATGAATGCGCTACCGAAGCGCACCGGCTAGGGATACCTTGTATCGCCGATGGGGGCATCAAATACAGTGGCGATATCGTCAAGGCCCTGGCGGCCGGGGCCGACTGTGTCATGCTCGGTTCCATGCTCGCCGGTCTTGAGGAAAGCCCAGGCGACATCGTTCTCTATGAGGGCAAGCGGTACAAAGTGTATCGGGGAATGGGCAGTCTAGGGGCCATGCAAGGCTTTGGCGCCGACCGTTACGGAAGCGCCGTTCGGTCGCTTCCTGGAGAAAGATACAAGCTGGTGCCCGAAGGCATCGAAGGCCAGGTCCCCTACAGAGGCAGCCTTGATGATGTCATCTATCAAATGATGGGCGGGCTGCGGTCAGGCATGGGCTACATAGGGGCTTCTAACCTGGCCGAATTGCGTGAAAAAGCCTCCTTTATCCGCATCACCAATGCCGGCCTCCTGGAGAGCCATCCCCACGGCGTTATGGTTACCAAAGAAGCCCCCAATTACCAGCTTCCACGCTAATTTATCGCCGCGCAGCTTCCTAATTACTTTAAAAATCTGAGCTTTGAACCGGATATCCAGGCCAGGCCATAATATCCACAGACACGTCCTCATATCAAAACATAATTCCCTCAAAGTTTTTCCCGACATCTAACTTTGTAGTGTGGTATAATAGTCTCCAGAAGGCAAAATTCGCCATTTTATGGACGTTTTTTCAGGCGCGGATCTTTGCCAATTGATGTGGATAGCTTCGTCAGTACGCCTTTGTGGTCAGCTTACCAAAGGGTTCAATCAGAGCCTGACCCGAATGCGAGACAAATAGAAGAAATAGGGTGCTATTTGGTGGTTTGGTTACGAGGAGTTGTCGCTCCAAAAGAATCAGCCGCTTATGACGATATCTTATAAAGGGATGACGGAGAATGGCCAAGCGAAAAGTTGAATTGACAAACAATCAGAGGCAGCGGAATGACCTCATTTTGGCTAGGATTGAAGCCGAAAAGAACCGTCTGTTCGAAGAAACGCGAGCGCTGCAGCAGCAATTTCGCCGTAATATTAAGCGCAAGCGCGCCGAAGGCAAGAGCTCAAACCAGGAAATCATTTATATTGACGATTAGGTTGGCTTTATTTGTCCGGTGAATTGTGGCGGGGAGCCCCAAAAACCGATTACTATATAAATGCCTTTATGCCGGTTCATATTGGTGTTATTGTGTCGACAATGACGCCGCTTTACGACACTTACCAATCCGTCTTTAGCGGGCGATATGGTAGCCGGCCCATGCGACGAATCTGGTCAGAAACACACCGGCGTTGTTGATGGGCCAGGTCTGTGACTCAGGCTACAGCCCAACACAAAGCCGGCCTGGTTACCGCAGCCCAACTGGCCGATATGCAGCAACACGTCGGAGATATCGACCTCGACCGCGCCCTGGCTATCGAAGAAAATACACACCACGATGTGATGGCCGAGATTCAGACTCCTGCCGAACAGTGCCCCGATGGTAGGGGGATCATCCATTGGTGCTCAGCCAGCGCCGACATAACTGACAACGCCGATGTTCTGCGCCAACGCCACGCCGCCCGCATGCCACTTGAGCGGCTCTAGGCTCTCCTATCCGCCTTCGCCGGCCGCATCGAGGGCACTGCTCAACTGCCGGTGATGGTCAACACCCAATTGCAACCGGCCGAACCTACCACCCTGGGTTACCGGCTGGACCATTGGCTCTCGCTACAGGAGTTGAGCCGCGACCTGCTTGGCAAAGGGCTCAAGGAAGCCGTGGGCAGCCAGGCCGGCTTCGCCGAGCTTTTAAAAGGGAGGTCCATGAGCTCGGCCGAGCTGAAGCCGAGGCCATTGCCTTTCTCGATCTGCCAGCCTTTGCCATCGCCAGCCAGACCTATTCCCGCCGCCAGGATGCCCATGAATGGCTTCGCCAGGCCAGCCTGCAGGCCTGGCAGGTCATAGAACATGGGCAGGAGAATCCCCTGGCCGATCTATTAGCCATCGACGCCAACATCACTTCCTTTCTATCGCCGGTTAAGGTAAAGAAGTTGTTGGACGCCAATGATTATTTTGGCACGGCTGGGAAGCGTGCGGCAGAATTCGCACAAATATTAAAAAAACGCCTCGACGCTACCTGAACCAACAGACTGATATTTGCTATTAAACCCGATTTTTTCCACTTTTGGGGCGATGATCCGCGATTTGCCAACAAAGGTCAGTTTATTGCCTGGGTCGCGCTACCCGGTGAAAAATACCACACTCCAGCCTCTCCCAAACCCAACCGGTCCCAAAACTTGATCGACAAAAACGAACTCGCTCTAAACTACGAGAATCTTACTTAGTTTCCCGAAATGGCCATCAGAACAAAAAAAGACCCCGTGATCTATTTGATGCACGAGGTCTTTTTCGTAATGTTCAGAACGATTAAACGGTTTCTTTTCGTCTGCGCTTTATGACCAGCAAAGTCGCGCCGGCTAACAGGGCTATACCGGCTAAGGACATCATGATCTGCGCCGTGCCGTTTGAGCCAATCGTTACTTCTCCGAAGGTAATCGCTGTCGGACTTAACTCGACCGAGTAATCCTCAACCTCGCCTAGATAGGCCAGGCCATTGGGTGAAGCAGTACCACCTTCATAGGTTACCGCGGTGTTATTACAACCACCTTCGCTATCATCCGGTGTCAGGCGGAAGCGCAAGCAGAAGGCGATACCATCACTCAGGCCGGTCAGTACATCAAAATGATAGGGGGTTCGCACCCACTCCAACCGATAAATCCTCGATCACCCACTCATCCGGATGTGTTCCGGCGCCGTCGGACGAGTCATAGCCGACCGGCGATGTCTGATTTTGCATTAGGTCGAGGTCTGCCAGGATGTTTGCCTCCACACCTGGGACATAGTAGGTCTGCACCGCGGGTGGGTTCACGGCGCTTACTTTCAAGACTGGCGTGGCCAGCAATAGCGCAAGCAGCATCAGCGCCGCGAGGCCGAAAAAGATAGCCCGTCGCATACCTTTTCCAGGTAGAGTTCGAGAAGATGTTCCAACGATCATGCGATAACTCCTTTGTCCGTAATGATAAAATACAATTGAATACAACTTTTAAGTGGCATCGCATAAGGTGGGTCATTGGTTCTCCAACAAAGGTACAATATTCGTTTATTTTCCACAGGTGGCTGGGCTTGTTTGTCCTAAGGATAATCCTTAGTTAGCGCAACAATTGTTTATCGTTGATAATTACCTGAATTCCGAATCTCTTCCAATACCCTTCTTCCAGGACTGCTCTATTGAGAGTCCTCTTCTGAGAGTGCTTTAGTAGTCGAATAACGATGGCTGTATTTACCGATTTGGCTCATGGAAAATACCGGGAACAATTCGACCAGGTTCAGGAAGCTTTTGCTATCACCATTGTCGTCCTGGAAGGAATGGAGGCCGGATCGGTTGATACAAAATTTAAGATCCTCATCCAGGACTCGGCCGATCCCCTGGTGTTAACCATTCACGAGACGCCTGATGTATCCGCGGCTGGCCTGACCAGCCCAGCTTCCTCAAGTATCCTTCGTTACATGGATTACCTGGCCGGGTCGGCCGGGATTGTACGTGACCGTCACGGCGAATCAGTAGACCTTGGCTTTCTAAAGCCGCTGAAAGCCTGCCTGCCGGGTCAGGCGGAAGCACCATCCTTGGCCTTAACCTTTGACGGCGTTCAAAAGATAATCTCCATTGTCCCCTTTATTCACGGGAAATCCTTTAAGAACAGTCCTGGCGAACTGGTCAACCCGGCGGAGGCTCACCTGGCCGGCCGGGCCCTGGCCGCTTACGCCACTGTCGCCCGATCCTATCCCGATGCGTCCTCATTCGGAAATTATAACTTTGAGGAATACGTCACAGAGGTAAGTAGACTGGCGGGCGAACAGGAAGTGATGAGCCGTCTCGGATTTGTTTTGTCGGCCGGCCGGCTTTACGGCGCCGCGGCACGGGCTGCCGGGAGCGAATATTTGAGCGAGATGAACCAGGACGGCCGGCTGCTCTTGGAGAGCTGGCGCGATTTTCAAAGCGCAACATCACCTTTTTTCCCTACTCTGATACACGGTGACCTCTTTACCGACAATGCCTTGATCGATGAAAAAGGCTGCCTGATCATGATTGATTTTAGCCAGGTTACAAATGGCGATGCCGGCCTGGACATCGGCGTGGCCATCAATTCTTGGGCGTCAAAAAACGGCCGGCTGGTCAAGGCCAATATTGTCCGTTTCTTGGAAGGGATCGATAGCGTCACACCTTTAGCCGGGGCTGCCCTTTCGTTCATACCGACTTTTGCCCGTTTCGGCGCCTTCAGATGGGAAACTTTTCGCATCCAACGCATTGAGAGGCAAGACCCTCGCCAATTTGACATGCGTTCCCCGGCCGAGTTTCAATCCTTGCGCGCCGCCTGGCGAGCTTTGCAGGGATCATTTGCCAAACTGGAGTCACTCTCTGATCTCAATCACATGGAATTTGAAGCCTAGCCGTTACTGTAACATCCCCTTTTTTTAGTTTTTTGTCCGAATCTGCCAAAGATGAGGGAATTATGCGGTATAATACTGATCACCAGTAGATAGGAGAGCAGTAGTTTATGAAAGGATCGATATTCGAACGTTACGGCGGCTTCGGCAAGGTGAGCCGCATTGTAATGAGCTTCTATGATAAAGTCTTGGATTCGCCTACCGTCAGCCCTTTTTTTGCCGGCACGGATATGAAACGACTTATCGATCACCAAACGAAGTTCATCGCCTCGCTCATGGGCGGCCCGGCCAGCTATACCAACGAGCAACTTGAGCGCGTTCATGCCCGGCTGGGTATCACAGAACCGATCTTCTATCAAACCATGGATCTGCTTAAAGAAACCCTGGAAGATAATAATTTTGAAGATGAGGATATCGAAGAGGTCACAGACGAGATGGTTAGTCGCAAGAATTATATAATCACCAAGAGTTAGCGATGGCCAGCAATGAACCGGCGGCCCGGCCGCTCTCCCTGGACCGCGAAACCATTCGCCTGGTTGCCCAGTCGTTAGGTATCGGCCTGGCTGTCGTCGATCCTGAAGATTGGGCTGTGCTCTTTGAAAATGCTAACTTTTTCGCCTGGTTCCCCCCTGAAAGTGACGCTGATGAACCCCTGACCGAGCGCCTAAAAAGCTTCAAACCGACTCGAGCACTCTCCCGGATTCAAGCCGGCCGGCCGTACACCGTCGAAGTCGAGGTGATGTCGGGAGGCCGGGAAATGCCCGTGATGGTCGAAGTTCGGGGCATCCAGGATCACCCTGAAGGGTTGGCCGTGGTCGAATGTCACAATCTGACCGGCCAGCGCCAGGCGGAATACATGCTCGAATCCTACTCCAAGATGGCCGAACGTAACGCCCGCGAGTTGGAACGAGAGAAAGACCGCGTCGAACGGCTCCTGCTAAACGTCATGCCCAAATCCGTCTATGAGGAGATGAAAGATTACGGCACGGTAACCCCCCAGTTATTTGAAAACGCTTCCATCCTGATGGTCGACTTTGTCGGCCATACAGAGATGGCCATCGCCCGGGATGCGGCCGCCTTGGTTACGGAACTGAACGACATTTTCATGGTTTTCGACCGGATCAGCGACCTCTTCGGTTGCGAACGCATCCGCACTGTCGGCGATTCCTATGTGGCCGTCTCTGGTCTGCCTGAGCAAACGCCCGACCATGCCCACAATGTGGCCCGGGTGGCCTTGCGCATGTTGCGCTACATCGAACGCCGAAACTCGGCTCACCTGGAAGCCTGGCACTGCCGGATTGGCATCAACTCGGGCCCGGTCATCGGCTCCCTGGTCGGTGTCCAAAAATATGTCTACGATATCTTCGGACCGGGCATCAACCTGGCTGCCCGCATGGAAACCCTCTCAGAGTCCATGCAGATCACCGTGAGTGAGAACACCTACCAGCTACTCAAGGATGACTTTGTTTTCACCGATCGCGGCGAGTTTGAAGTCAAGGGCTTTGGTCTCACCAACTTATATTGCCTGGAACGCGAAGCGCCCCGCATGCGTTGAAACTCACTCAAACAATCTCAACAACAACAATAGTTTACATAATGCCGCACGCTAAATAGCTGGCAACCGGCAAATCCTTTATTCGATAGCCTCAGCCGGCCTTGTAGGTTTACATAATCGTCGGGACGGAATCGTTTCTGCCGCCGACAGGATGTTTTGAAGCGGCCTCTGAAAGTGATAGTTAATGATGAAGGAAGATAAGAAGGAATCGATCAATAATTACGCCTGGGTAATCCTGGTGGTGATCTACCTGACGACCTTGGCCGGGCATATTATGTTCAATAAGGTTCCGCCCCTTATCCTGAACCTCATCGATGAATTTGGTATTACGCTCGGCCAGGCTGGTTGGTTGATGTCCATGCTTGGCCTGACCGGTCTGATAATGGCGTTGCCGGCCGGCATCATCTTACAGCGTCGTGGATTGAGGCTTACCGGGATGGTAGCCCTGGGTTTAGTTGCCTCCGGGGCCGGGCTTGGGGCTCTCTCCGGCAGCTTTTTATTGCTCTTAGTCAGTCGCCTATTAGAAGGTCTTGGCTCCACCCTCCTCGTCGTTCTGGCCCCGGCCGCCATCGCCATGTGGTTTCCCCGGGAGAAGGTCGGCACTTCAATGGGCATTTGGACAACGGCCGGGCCTGTTGCCGCCATCATCATCGTGACGTTGGCGCCGCTTTGGGCCCAGGTTATTGGATGGCGTGGCGTTTGGTGGATTACGGCCGCGTTTTCTGTCGCCATGATGATTGTTTATTGGCTATTTGTTCGTTCCCCGCCCAGGTTGGAGGCGGCCGGCCTGGCTGATGAGCAAGGAAATATGCCAGAGGCGGCGGTGAGTTGGAAAAAGGCCCTTCGTAACAGGGATATCTGGATGGTAGGCCTGGCTTTCTTAATCTTCAATCTCCTGGTTACGCCCTTCGTGACTTATTACGTGACCTTTCTTGCCTCTGTTCGTGGATATTCTCAGGCAAGCGCCGGATTAATATTCAGTTTAACTGCCTTGGCAACCATCCCGTCTGCTCTCTTGACCGGCTGGCTTTCGGATTTCTTGGGCACACGAAAGTGGGTGGCCTTCACCGCTTTTTTGATCCTCAGCCCTTTGTTTGTGATGGTATTCCAGGTCTCCGGGGCCATGATCATTGTCGTCCTGCTCCTCTTGAATCTATTTGCCATCAGCATCCCCGTTTCCCTCCTGGCCGCTGTGCCGGATATGATGAGTGATGTCAGGTTGGTGGGCATTGGTATGGCCGTCACGCTAATTGGCCAAAACCTGGGCCTGATTATTGGACCGCCGTTTTTCGGTGGCTTGGTCGAGAATACCAGTTGGCAGATTGCTGCTTTTGCCTTTGCCCCGCTGTGCCTGCTCGGCGCCGTGGTTATCTTATTGACCCGGAAAATGCCCTGAGATCATTAATTCAAGCCACCAGCACCCTGTATAATCGCTGGCCAGAGAAGTTTTTCGAATCACTCCCCGGTACAACCTTGACTTCTGTCACATTAGGCGTTTAATTCAATGGGCCAGCCAAGGCAATAAACGGCTGCCGGCCAATTGTTAACGATCCGAGAAGGCTGGCACTGGAGGCCAAATATGAAGAAATTGTTGGTCATCGGCGGCGCCTCGGCCGATACCCTTCACCTGAAAGATCGAACCGTTCAATGCGCCGGGGGGGCGGGAATGTATACGGCCATGGCCGCTCACCGTTGTGGCCTCCAGGTAACCATGTTCGGCCCCCGACCCGATCCCTGTCCCGATTTCCTTTTGCCTGTAACCGCACGGCTGGCGGACTGGTTAGGTCCGCAGGTTCCTCCAAAAGAGATTCCCCATTTCGAGATCGATTACCGGGGGGAAAAGCCGGTCTTCCTTAAAGCCTCCCTTGAAGCTGAGGCGGCCCTGTCACCGGGCATGCTGCCGGCCGACCTGTCGCCATACGATCATATTCACCTGGTACCCCTGGGCGACGCAGAAATCCAGTTGGCTTTCCTGAGAGCCTGTCGCCGCCGCGGCGCCAAACAAATCTCGGCCGGCACGGCAATGATAATCATCGAGAGGCAGCCGCAGACTGTTCAGGCTATCATCGATGACAGTGACATCTTCTTCATGAACAGCTTTGAAGCCGAAGCTCTCTATGGCTCTCTGGAGACGGCCGGCTGTGTACCGGGAAAAGTACGCTTTATTACCCAGGGTGAGTGTGGCGCCATTGTTGTACAGGGTGATACGATCACCGCCCTTCCGGTTTCCCCGGCGGCCGAGATAGATCCCACCGGCGCTGGCGACACCTTCTGCGGTGCGACCATCGCCTACCTGTTGGGCAATGAGCAGCCCATCATGGCTGCGAGTCGGGCCATGCCCCTGGCGGCCGAAATGATCGCCCATGTAGGTCCCGCCGCACTCCTTTCTGATGATCCCCCTCCAGAACCACCCCTGGATCCGCGTATCCAGCTCAACCAGCAGAGAGTAGCCTTGGTCGCGGAACAGATTGCCAGCTTATCTGATGTAACACCCTTTCCATTTATCAGCCCGCTGCTGCCCCCGGCCGGACATCCCCAGGCCCTGGACTATTTTTTCGCCGTTACCGCGCAGCAGTTTAGCTTTTGGACCGTACAAAACAATCACTATCACCGGCCGCTGATTGCCAGGATCGACGACCTGGAGCTTAAGGGTTCGGATTATTTCTTTTATGCTTACCTGAGACAGGCTGGTGCGAGACCCGGATTTCTGTTCTCCCCAAACCCAGGCCAATTTGAGCCGGGAAGCATTACTCGACATCTTTCGCGCAGACAATGGCGACGATCCCATGCCAGCCCTGGATTTACATTTGAGGGAGGCGCATCGTTACGGCCGGGATATGCTGGCCTTGAAACTGACCCCTCAGCTTGCCTTGCAAGAAGCCCTCGATGCCCCGGTACCCTTGTCCGCCTTGTTCACATTGCTCGATCAGATTGGCGGTTACAAAGAAGATCCTCTACGCAAAAAAAGTGGCTTATTGGCTTTAATCCTCAACCAAAGGCCCGAACGATTTTTGCCATTGGCGAAGGGGGTAGAGGTGGACCCGGTGATCGACTACCACCTCATGCGTTCCTGCCTGCGGGTGGGGCTAATTGACGTGGTCGACCCGGAACTGCACCATAAGCTGGCCAGCCGGCAAATCGTTTCCCCGGCCGATGAGTGGGCTGTTCGTCTTGGCGCATACAGGGTGATAGAACAGGTAGTGGCCCGGTCAGGTAAGAGTGCCGGCGCAGTGGATTACTACTTCTTCGGCGCACGTTCTCGCTGCCCTGAAATGAGTGAGCCGGAATGCTGGCACTGCCAGTTAGACCCGGTGTGCGCCCACCGCAAGGAACTTTTTCAACCGGTCTTGCGCACAACCTTCTATTAGCCCGAGATATCGGTTCAATTCCTGAAATGGAGGTGTTATAATCTCTACCAAACCCAGCACAAAAGGAGAATTAATATGGAAGACAATCTTGTGGAAGGCCAAGGTACGAAAGAAAATCCCTGGACGCTAAAAACGCCCCCGGGTAAGTCAGAATACCAGATGTATCGCGATGAGACGGCCGATCCGCCGGCCCTGGTCTGCCAGGTCGGCTCAACTCGTCTGAGCTACCAGCTTCGTTGCCTGGAAGATCTCCAGGCCATGCTCAAGGAGCATAGCGACTGGATGCCTTTAGGCAGTACGGATGAAGGCAAACCGCCGAATGAAGGGACGGTCGAAGCCTGGGCACGTTCCGAAGACAACCCGGTCGGCGGCTGGTATGGTCTACGAAAGGGCTATCGCGGCCGTTTTGCCAACTATGTACCTCCGCTAATGGAAGCCTTGGGCCTGGCTGAACTGGAACACAATGCCAGAAACAACCGTATGCGGGCTCTCTAGTCAAATCGTTCGTTGGGGATTTGTCCTGATGGCCGACCAGATTCCCCGAACAATGATACGAGCGTCGAAGCATTTCATTGATCTATGCCTGATGAAAATTAGTACAGGAACGCTTCGCCATTTTGGAATTGGTAAAATAAGTAACCGCTTATCAACCTGCGACGTGGCGCGATGTTAGCTGAAAAGGTACCCAAGCCAGTTGTGCCTGTGATCATGACGAACCAGACGTTTCGGGATCTGACAATGTAATACAATATTCTTCGATGCCAGGAGCAATAAAGATGGCAAAACTCAAAAACTTCGCAACCAACCATCCTGCTTACTTTTCCCTGTTGACTGTTCTCGCCTTTTTCCTCATAGGCGGCTTGTTCGTTTTTTTAGCCACCCTTATTTCCGGCGCCCCCTATTCAGATCCGCTGGTTCAATCATTCGGTTCGTTGGCCGCCATTTTTGTCCTGCTCATTGTCGCCTGGCGCCTCTTGTGGCTGCGGCCGATGGGTCTCGCCTACCTGGGAAAGTGGCCGGCCTGGCTCATCACATTGGCCTTGCTCATCTATATCATCTTTGGTTATTGGTTGGTTTTTTTTGGGGAGATCGGTCTCAATATCAGCTTGCTTTCCAACTCTGAGGAGGCCAAAACCCTCATTTGGCGGGAGTTGGTGGTGGGCTTTACCGAGGAGGTGTTATTCAGGGGCATCATCCTCTACGCCATGATCCGGGTCTGGGGTGGAACCAGGCCTGGTTTATACAGTGCTGTTATTCTTTCGGCCGTGCTTTTTGGGATACCCCATCTCCTGCAAGCGGCTGCTGGCCAGTCATTAAATCTGGCCCTTTTGGTCATCGTCGAAGCGATCATTTCTGGCATCTGGTATGCAGTTTATGTGCTGCTGGCGGGGACATTGTGGCCCGTCGTCTTTATCCATGGCTTCTCCAACATGGCCGTGGGCTTGAAGGCTATTACCGAGCCGGAGTGGAGCCTCTCCGTACCTGGCATGGTAGGCGCTATTTTGCTGCAAATTCCCCTGGTCATCCTGAGCCTGTGGTTGCTCCAAAGGCGCGGCCCACGTCTCATTGTTCCTTACGTCCCGTAGAGCTTTTCCCTGAATAATAACAAAACCCGGTAAATCTCCCTTCCACTCCTTGCCCGGCCGCCCGGGAGAAGGACCTACAGGGCTATTCTTTTAATTCATGGTCAGAAACAAGCCGGCCAGGGCGACCATCCCCAGGCATACCAACATCGTAAAGGCAACCACTGCCGCTTCCACGATCGTTTTCCAGAGCATCATTCTTTTCGCTTCTTTATACGCCTCCAGCTGATCCTCCTCGGCCAGGGGAACTGGGATATCGTCATCAAAATTAATTGCGGCTGTGCGCTCAGCCAGCCGTGCTAATTCTGGGTCTGCCTGAAGATACTTCTCCACCAGGTGGCGAGAATCGGTGCTGACCTCGCCGGCTATATACAGTGGCAACAAGTCAAGAATAACTTCTCTTGTGATCTCCATCAGTTATTAATCTCCTCGGCGGCGAATGCTGCCAATACCTTTTTACGAACCCGGTGAACCTTTACTTTGGCCGAGGCCAATGATATTTCCAGGACCCGGGCAATTTCGGCATAAGGTAGCTCGTGTTGGACCCGCAATACAAAAGCTGTCCGGTCACTCTCTGGAATCGTTTGTAATACCTGGCGGACTTTGAATAGGTCGAGTCTTGCCTCGACCAGTTGCTCTGGCGCAAGAGATGGGTTGGTGTGGACATCATTCAGGGCGACCTGGCCCTTGTGATTTCGCCCATCTTCCAGGTAGATATTGCGGGCGATTGTGAAGAGATACGCTTTTAGCGTTTCTGTACGTATAGTAGCCCGGTGGGTCCAGGCCCGGATGAAAGTGTCCGATGTAATATCCCCGGCCGTAAACGAATCCCCCGAGAGCCAGAAGGCGAAGCGGTAAACATCTTTCATATACATGTTGTACATATCCTGGAAGGTGAGCATCGAACTCCTCTATATATAATATGCAATAAGCGGCAAAAAGTTACAATAGGGTTGGCAACGATATGTTATAATCCGGCCGGATCGATAATATTTGCCTGTTGATCGCTTCCGATAGAGCTGTTGTTGACCCGGGAGAGTGCTCGTTGAATCGATTCTTGCTTATAGCCGTTGGCGCAGCCTTTGGGGCCAATGCCCGCTACCTGGTCGGGCTTTGGGCCGGCAGTCGTTTTGGCGCGGATTTTCCGTATGGCACCTTCATCGTCAATATTATTGGCAGCCTGTTACTGGGCTTTTTGGTGACGCTTGGATCCGGGCGCTTGCACATCTCGGCCGAGGCGCGACTTCTACTGGCAGTCGGCTTCCTGGGCTCATTCACAACATTTTCGGCATACACCGTAGAGAGTATGAACCTTCTGCGCGAGGCAAGCCTCTGGCAAGGTTTACTGAACATGGTAGGCAACAGCCTGGTTGGATTGCTCTTTGCGGTCATAGGTGCGGCCCTGGCCAGGCTACTTCAGGGCGGAGGGTAGGTGACGATGCAGTTACAGGGACAGGCAATCCGGGTCACAATCTACATTGGCGAAAGCGATCATCATCAGGGTAAAGCGCTGTATATGGCCTTGTTGCAACTATTGAAACGGGAAGGGGCCTCCGGGGCGACGGTGATCCGGGGTCTGGCCGGTTTTGGGGCCAACAGCCGCATTCATACAGCCTCCATCGTCGACCTGTCGGCCGACCTGCCCATTCGCCTGGAATGGGTTGACCGGCCGGAGGTGGTCGAAAGGCTCTTACCCCAGGTACGGAAGTTGGTCGATAAAGGCTTGATCACCGTTGACGAGGTTAGCGTCGTCCAGTACGCCCCGGGTCGTTGGCCAGATGCCCTGGCCCAACCCGTTCAGGATGTCATGCGCCGGGTGGTGGTCACGGTCAGCCCAGAAACGCCGGCCGGGGAAATTATCGCCCTGTTATTACGCCGGGGTTATCGTAGCCTGCCAGTGATCGATGAAGCCAACCGGCCCCTAGGCATCATTACCGATGGCGATTTGGTCCGTCGCTCGGCCCTGGTCGCCCGACTGGACTTGCAGCTGCAACCTACTGAGATATTTTCCCCTGATCAAATAGTGTTGGCAGGGGACCAGGAGCTTAAGGCCTGGCAATTTATGTCCACGCCCGTCGTCACCATACCTGATACCGACACCCTTGGCCGGGCGGCGGCCGAGATGTCGACCCGGGAGTTGAAACGCCTGCCCGTGGTGGGGCCCCACGGCCGCCTGGTTGGCTGGATCAGTCGGGTTGATATCTTGCGGGCTATTTTGCACCACCAGCCGGCCGGCGAAAAGCCACCTGAGCCGGTCTCAGCCGGTGCCTCGATCGCCGAATTGATGTATCGCGATGTACCTACTGTCTCGCCAGAAACTGAATTGGAAGGGATATTGCTGGCCTTGGAGCAAAATCGCCGTCGCCGGGCTGTGGTGGTCGATGCTGATCAGCAGGTTCTGGGAATTATCACCGACGGCGATTTGTTACGACGGAGTCAGAAAGAGGCCCAACCCTCCTTATTGGCTCGTCTGGGTGCCCTGCTTACCGGGCAACCCCTGCCGGCCCCGCTGGCCTTGCCTGACCTGGGTCAAACCGCGGCCGAACTCATGACGACCCCGGTCGTGACGATCTCCCTCGACGACTCATTGACTGAGGCGTTGCAGCTGATGCTCAACCAGGGCATCAAGCGCTTGCCTGTGGTCGATGGGGAAGGGCGGCTGGTTGGTCTGCTCGGCCGGGCGACTTTGCTGCGAGGATTATTGCCCCAGGAGTAAGCTGACCGGCCGGGCAACAAATCCACTTGGGCCGTACATGGAACTCATTTCAAGGATGGTAACAGCATGAATCGACATGAACGCTTTCTCGGCCGCGCTTTACCGGCCGGTTTCTACTGGTTTAATGAACCGGCCAACTACCGACTAAGCCACGGGCTGGAGATCGTTACCGATGACAAGACGGACTTCTGGCAAAAAACCCACTACGGCTTTCAGAATGACAACGGCCATTGTTGCCTGGTAAATATCCCTGGTGATTTTTCGCTCAAGACCCATGTGACCTTTGAATATAAGGAGCTCTACGATCAATGCGGCTTGATAATCCGCTCTGACGCGGAAAATTGGATCAAGGTCTCAGTTGAATTCGAGAGCAGTGGCATGAGCCGTTTGGGTTCGGTCGTTACCAACCTGGGCTATTCAGATTGGGCCACTCAGGATGTCCACACCTCGCTACAAGAGATGTTTTACCAGGTTCGTAAACGCGGCAACGATTTCCTCATTGAGAGTTCGTTTGACGGCCTGATTTGGCGGCAGATGCGGATTTCCCATCTTCACCGTATTCCAGCTGAATTAGAGATTGGGCATATACGCCTGTAGCCCAATCAAAGGCGGCTTTCGAAGCCGGTTTGACTTTATCGATATCACCAATAACGATTGGTTTTACGAAGTTGGCTAAAGTGAGTCATTTTTCGATTGACTTCAATTTGAACGATCGTTTATAATGCCATTAAGTTAAGTTTCCTTGCAGTCGGACACAACCTCTCATAGATCCAAACCGGCAAACCGTTAGAGTAATCAGATTTGTTGGATTCTTCGGTAGTTAGTCGAGCTAACTATTACCCCTGATATTACTGGGGGTCACCTTTGATCGCTCACCGTCACAAACATGGCTGTCATTCATCATTTGGAGGAACGCCTATCGAATATTCCCAAGAAGCTCATCAACTTAATCCGAATCATTGTCTTTTAGAGCAGGCAAACACAGGAGAAATATCATGAGTAAAAACGTCGTTTTTTTTGGCTGGAAAAGATCAGTTCCCGGCCGCGAGTCCTTGAGCGCAGCCCATTTTCCGGAAATCCTTGAATATTTTGGCGGATTGCAGGCGCAGGGGGTGATTGATTCCTTTGAACCGGTTCTTCTATCCTCCCATGGCGGCGATTTAAACGGGTTCATTCTGGTCCGCGGAGCTAGGGAAAAACTTGACGATATTGTTGGTAGCGATCAGTGGATCGAACACCACACCCGGGCCGATTACCACCTGGAGGGATTCGGCGCCGTTCGCGGTGTCACTGGGGAGGGTGTTATGGAAGCCATGGAAGTGTGGCAAAAAGTTATAGGCTCCTGATCAGCCAATCGTAGGTCATAATAAACAACCTGGAGATCGTAATTACCGGATGCACCGGAAGTACTTCTGTGGCCGGGAAAATCGGAAGATTCTGAAATAGCCAGGCGAGTGATTTCTGATTAGCATACCCTCCAGCCGTAGCTAAAGTCCTGGCGCTTAAAGGTAGGGTGAAGCATAGCCTTGTCAGCACACTTTGAACGACCAATCTGCGCGGGAAAATTATCTGTGCTAACATACCTATTGTTGGTTTCTTTATCACAGGAATGGCCCCATGGAAGTTGACAGTTTTAAATATCTGTCCCGTCTCGTCACCCGATATTACAAGCTAGCCCAGGTCCAGATGGAGTTGCCTATCCCCTGGACGCCTCTCTCCAAGCCACTCAGCCATTCTTGCTTCGGGCTGGTTACCTCTGGCGGCCTCTATCACCGGGGTTACGATCAACCCTTCGACACCGCAGGTGAACAAAAAAAGCCTGACTGGGGTGATCCCAGCTACCGCGTTCTACCAGCCGATATGGATTCTAGCGAAGTGGGCATCAGCCATCTACACCTCAATGAGAGCTCAATAGAAAAGGATATGAACATCTTGTTGCCCCTGCAGCGCTTTCGAGAGTTAGCTCAAGAAGGCCGGATTCAAGGCCAGGCTAAGCATGCCTATTCCTTCATGGGTTACCAGGGATTTCCGGCCGATCTGAGCGGGTGGCGTGTAGACTCCGGACCGCAAGTGGCTCAGAAACTGCTGGCCGAAGGGGTCGATAACGTCTTGCTCACGGCCGCCTGACCGGAGTGCGCGGCTAACGTGCCCGTGCTGGCGCGACTCTTTGAAGCTGCCGGAATGTCCACAATCATGGTAACCAATATGCCCTATTGGTCCGAGAGAATCGGCGCACCCCGTACCCTGGCTGTGGAATTTCCCTTTGGCCATATCCTGGGCCAGCCGAACAATATTGAACAACAACTGCGCGTCTTGCGCGAAGCCTTACGGGTGCTTGAGCAGGCAAAGGAACCGGGAACCATCGTTCATTTTCAGGAAAAATGGCCGCAACCCCTTGAACAAGCCCTGGAAGATTGCCATCCGGAAAGCCCACCCCCTATCATGGACCAGATGAGCCGGCATATGATCAGCTTTTTTCGCGGCATTCGTCGCGACTCCAAGGGAGTGAAGTCGCCCTGATGGAAGATATGATGCTCCATTCACAATTCATATCGGAGCTATACTGCGACACCTATGGCCAGGTCAAATCCGCCACTACCGGCATCGACCATTCCCATAGCCTGCTGGAAATAGCGCCCGGGATCAATTGTCTGAACTGGATAGTGGGACATATCGTCGTGGCCCGCTGCAACTTTTTGATGTTCCTCGACGTGCCTTCTATCTGGGGCTTGGAACAGATCAGGCGCTTCGTCCCTGGTTCAACACCGGGCTTGGACCTTGATGATGCCCTACCTTTTGCCCAGCTTCTGGCTGATCTTGACCGTAGCCAGGAACAGTTGACAACGGCGTTAGTCCTGGCGACGCCGGCCACCTTGACCGCCACCATCCAGGAAAAAAGTATCGCCGAACACCTGGCCTTTTACGCCGCTCATGAGGCTTTCCACACCGGCCAGATCGAATTGATTCGCCGGCTTCTGGACAACCGGTAACTGCTCCTTCAACAGTTGGCGTATCCCCGGAAGTAGAATCTGAGATTATGTGATAAAGTATCTTCAAGTAAACAAAACCAGGCAGCGAACAGGGTCCGGCTCGACGACCCCTTTTATTGTATCAAAAAGCGAATAAGAACTATGTTTCATCCGATTCCCCCTGAAATTACGGTTCAAATGACCCGCCTGGAACGGCTCGATGCCCGAGACCGGCAGGATGGTACGCCGCGCCTGGAAAGGTTGCGCCAGGTATCCTCAGAAACAGGTAAATTCCTGGCCCTGGCTGCCGCCAACACGCCGGCCGGCCGGATCATCGAGATCGGGACCAGCGCTGGCTATTCCACCTTATGGCTCTCACTGGCAGCTCGGGAAACCGGCCGGCGAATTACTACTTTTGAAATCCTTCCGGCCAAAGCAGCCCTGGCCCGTGAGACTTTCGCCGCTGCCGGCGTAGAAGATGTGGTTAGCCTGGTTGAGGGCGATGCCCGAGAGCTCCTCGCGCAATACCGGGGAATCGCCTTCTGTTTTCTAGATGCCGAGAAAGAGGTTTATGGTAGCTGTTATGACGCTGTTATCCCCATCATGGTCCAGGGTGGCCTGTTGGTGGCCGACAACGCCAATAACCACCGCGAGACCCTCCAGCCCATGCTCGATAAGGCTCTGGCCGATAAGCGGGTCGATGCGCTGATCGCGAATATTGGCAGTGGGTTACTTGTCTGCCGAAAAAGTTAAACTAAAAAGATCGTTTTAGCCCGAGGAGGGCCACCGATGGACACGGCCGATTTGCTGACCCTGGTGGCGTATAACAAGTGGGCTAATAATCGCCTGATGCGCCGGGCTGCCCATTTGAGTGTGGAACAGTTGACGGAACCTTGCTGGCTTAGCCAGGGTAACCTCTACGACACCCTGGTCCACACGGCCGACGCCCAATGGTCCTGGCGTCTGGCTTGCCAGGCTGGCCAATTGCCCCGTGCGCGGCTTTCCCAGGCGCAATTCGCTAATATCACCGCATTTCGCAGCTATTGGCAGGCAGAAGACGCCGCCTTGATAAATTACGTGACCTCCCTCAGTGCGACCGCTCCGAACAAAACCGTACAATTCTCCTGGGCCCAGGCTCGCCCTCGCAGCAGGACCCTCTGGCACATCCTGGCTCATGTGGTCAATCACGGCTCTATTCACCGCAGCGAGATGGGCCAATATATGGCTACTCTCGGCCGCTCGCCGGGCAATATGGATTTCATCATGTTTACTTCAAGAGCTCATTGCCTCAAGTAGACGATGTCTATTTTCATCAAGAATATTATTGTCCAAAACAAATTGAAGGAGTATATATGGCTATTGAAGCACAAACCTGGCACTACGGCCTGGTCGCCCAACTATGGGCAAAATTTTCACATGATACGCCGGAGTTGCCATATATTCACAAACAGATCCAACATTTTGGCCAGCCGGTCCTGGATCTCGCTTGTGGCACAGGACGCTTATTAATCCCCTTGGGCAAAAGAGGGGTCGATATCGATGGCTGCGATATCTCTGGCGATATGTTGGCCCTTTGCCAGGAACGCGCCGATCGCGAGGACCTGCTGGTTAAACTTTATAAGCAACCCATGTATGAGCTTGACCTACCCCGTCGCTACAAGCTCATCTATATCTGTGGTTCTTTTGGCATTGCCGGAAGCCGTCAAGGTGATCTCCAGACCTTGCGCAGATGCTATGATCACCTGGAGGAGGGCGGGGCGCTGGTGATTAGTATCCAGTCCGATTACACTTCTCCAGACGCCTTTGACGATCTACTGAAGGAAGAACGGGATGCCTTGCCCGAACCGTGGCCTGAAGAGGGAAAGCGTCAGGTTGATGCCGATGGCTTGGCTTATATCAGCCGGAGCAGAACATTGGCCGTTGACCCCCTGAAACAGAGTTTTGTACGTGAGATTCGGGTAGAAAAATGGGATGATAAAGAGCTGCTCGAAAGTGAGGATCGTAAATTTACCGGCCGGTTTTTCTTTTACAATGAATTTGACTGGTTGTTGCGCCTGGCTGGTTTTGACGACATTGTCGTTCACGGCGACTATATCGAGCAGCCGGCCACCGCCGATCACTCTGAACTTGTCTTCGTCGCTAAGAAGTGAGGTATTTGGATGACTCCTGAAAGCCAAACCTGGCATTACGGCCTGGTCGCCCAACTGTGGGCAAGATTTTTGCATGATACGCCAGAGTTGCCATATTATCAGAAACAAATTCAACATTTTGGCCAACCGGTATTAGATTTGGGTTGTGGCGCCGGCCGCCTGTTGGTGCCCATCCTAAAATCTGGGGTCGACATAGACGGTTGCGACATTTCCGGCGACATGCTGGCTGCCTGCCAGGAGCGAGCGGAGCAGGCCGGACTGCCCTTCCGGCTCTACCAGCAGCCCATGTACGAACTGGATCTACCTCGCCAATACGGGCTGATCTATATTTGTGGCTCATTTGGCCTGGCCGGCAGCCGCCAGGGAGATCTGGAAACCCTAAAAAGATGTTATCGACACCTGAAGCCTGGTGGGGCTCTGATGATCAATATAGAGGCCGAATATACCTTTCCCGATGCCTGGTTGGACTGGCTGAAGGAAAACCGGGAGGCCTTACCCCAACCCTGGCCGGAAGAAGGTAAACGATATGTCGACGCCAGTGGCGCTGTTTATCTGAGCAAGATCCGGCTGCTCAGCCTCGATCCCCTGGAACAGAGCCTGGTTCGTGAGATACGGGTTGAAAAGTGGCAGGACGACCAACTCATCACCTACGAAGAGCATACCCTGACCGGCCGGATGTATTTTCATAACGAAATGGATTGGATATTGCGGCTGGCCGGCTTTGAACAGATTGTCGCACAGGGAGATTATACCGATCAGGATGTAACGGCCGATCATCGAGATATTGTCTTCATCGCCAGTAAGTGAAATAAATTCGTCAGATTTCAACTTGTTTCGAGATCGTCTTGATAGATCATTAATTGCCTGGATGGGCGAAAGTCCGTTGGTCCAGAGTTCGTCACTTATAAAAGGGCATAGCGAACCCCTTTACATAGAGTCAATTTCATATTAGACTGATAATTAAATCTGGTAGTTGCATTGGCGATAACATCGGGAGGGCAAGCCAGACAGTGTTTCGGAGGTTTCCAGCTATTGTCGAACGCCGCGGGTCAAATCCACTCTACCACTGAAGTTGAACACCTTGAGGAGACGATTATCGTCCTCGAGGCGCAGCGGGCGCTTCTGGGGGACATGGTCACCGATACGGCCGTCGGCCCGCTTCGGAAAGAACTTGTTGCCTTGCAGGAACGCCAGGATTCTGTTGGCCAACAGCGCAAATTTGTCACCATCCTCTTCGCCGATATGACCGGTTGGACCGCATTATCCCAGAGGCTTCAACTGGAAGATATGATGGCGCTGACCGAAGGAGCCATCGGCCGTTTCAACCGCATCATCGAGCGTCGGGGCGGACGGGTGTTGAAATTTATGGGCGACGGTCTGATGGCCGTCTTTGGTTTACCACGGGTACAGGAGGACGATGCCGAACGGGCCGTCCAGGCCGGCCTGGACATCATCGCCAGCGCCAAGATATATGCCCAGGTGTTGGAAGAGGAGTGGGGTATTGGCGGTTTTAACGTACGCGTCGGCGTGAACACTGGGTCGATTATCATGGGTGGCGGCATGGATGAAGAGCGCACCGCTATCGGCATGACGGTCAACCTGGCCTCCCGAATGGAGTCAACTGCCCCTATTGGCGGCTTGCGTATAACCCATGCCACCTTCCAGCAGATCCGGGGTATGTTTGAAGTCGATCGCCAACCCTTATTACAGGTCAAAGGCATGGACCAACCGTTACTGACCTACCTGGTGAAAGCGCCCCGGGCCGCATTCTTTCCGCATGGACCGGTATGGCATCAGAGGTATCAAGACGCCTTTGATTGGCCGCCAGGCTGAATTTGAACGGCTTATATCCTTATTCCAAGGCACCGTTCAGAAAAAAAAGGCTCAAATTATTACCCTTGTCGGCGATCCCGGTATAGGTAAAAGCCGCCTGATGCTCGAATTTGAGACCTGGCTTTCCCAACAGCCAGCTCTCGTTCATTGTTTCCGCGGCCGAGGGTTCCGGCCCTTATTAGATTCCCCCTATGGCGTGTTACGCATGCTCATCGCTCACTACTGCCAGATTCAAGCTAGCGACGAAATCGATCTGGTGCATCAAAAGCTGGAATCAGCTCTTTCCAACTTTTTTGGAGAGGATACGCTGATGAAAACCCACTTCATCGGTGCCCTGTTAGGTTATAACTTCAACGACAGCCCTTATCTGACGGGTGTTTCTGATGAGCCCCAACAACTCCGCGATCGCGCACTCCACTACCTGATGCAATTTTTCGGGAAGGCCACCAACGATGGATTAACTGTGATCCTGATCGAAGACCTTCATTGGGCTGACAGTCCGACCTTAGAGGTTTTGTTAAACCTGGTCCGTTCTAATGCAGATAAACAATTGCTTATTGTATGCCTGGCCCGACCGGACCTCTTGGACCGCCATCCATCCTGGTTCGACGCGCCTGGTAAGAGTGCGCTAATCCAAACCCGCCTGGATCTATTGCCTCTTTCCGAGGCAGCCAGTCGTCAATTGGTTAGTAAGATTTTGCATCAAGCCAACATCCTACCGGGGACTTTGGCTGAAACGATCGTGGACCAGGCCGATGGCAACCCTTTATATATCGAAGAACTGATCAGAGTACTTATTGACGATGCCCACAAAACCCGATTACCTGATAATTGGGACGGGCGTTTCGATAAGAGCAAACTCGAAAATGCTCGCGTACCTGACACCTTGGCGGCGGTGATGTTGTCGCGCCTGGCCGACCTACCTCCGGCGGAGAAGATTGTCTTGGAATATGCCTCAGTCGCCGGCCGGTCCTTTTGGGTTTCTCTAGTCAGTGCTGTATCTGGTAAGAAAATCACCTATGAAAATCATTTGGATTCACTGGCCGAGCGTGACCTCATTTATCCGAAAATGGAGTCGACCTTCACCGGAGAGCGCGAATATGCTTTCAAACATGCTTTGTTCCGCGAAGCTATCTACGGGACCCTCTTGCTAGGCAAGCGCCAGACATACCACGGTCGGGCGGCCAACTGGCTCAAATACACCACCGAAGCCAGCGGCCGGGAAGATGAATTTGCCCTGGTGATTGCCGAACACTATGACCTGGCGAAAATGTCCGATTCGGCCGCGGATTTTTATCTCCGTGCTGGTGAAAAGGCAGTAAACCAGGGTGTACCATTAGAGGCTTTACGATCGCTGGAGCGAGCTCTGGATTTGATGGGTGAGGAAAGAACACCCCGGAAATGGCGGGCTTTGTTAGCCCAAGAGTCAGTCGTGGGCTGGCTAGGTAAATTGGATGAGCAGTTCAGCTTAAGCCAATCGTTGGTTAAGGAGGCGCACCAAAATGGCGATGATGACCAGCTAGCCGATGCATATTATCGTCTTGGATTTGCGGCCCGAGGTCTTGGACGCTTATTTGAAGAAGCGCAGGCTTATGAGACGGCGTTGTCGGCTGCGAAAAGGGCTGATAATCTGGCGATAGAAGTCAGGAGCGCCGCTCTGTTTGCCCATTGCTTGCTGCGGCTAGGAGATCTTGACCGGGCTGCCCTTATTGCCAAGGATGCCCTTGATCTGGTTGCTGGTGTTAAGGATCAGGCTATTCACTCTCAAGCCCTAACCAATATCGCGGTTTATTACTCTGATACGGGTGACGTGGCCAAAGCGACTCAGTTAATTGGTGAAGTTGTTGATATTTGTTCCCAAACCGACATGCGATTTGGCGAGGCAGTGAACCGGATTAATCTAGGCTATAATTATATTCTTCTTGGCTTACCAAAATTAGCGGCCAATATCTTGGAAGAGGCGTCGAGACTGACTGTTGCTATTGGCGCCTATCACAACCATGCTTACTGCGAAGTCAACTTAGGCCTCGCCTATTTACGCTTGGGTGATAATAAGAAAGCCCAACTTGTCTTGGAACAGTCTCTTATGGAGATGGAAAAGTTTGGAGATCAATTCGGGCAAGCATCTGGAAATCTATACCTGGGCTTGTCTCTGGAACAGGACGGCGCTCCTCTGGAAGCCGTAAGTCGATTCAAACAGGCACGATCCATCTACGAAGCCGTCGGAACTCCGGGATATGCGATTGACGCTACTGCCGGTTTGAGCCGATGTCTATTAGCTATGGATGATTTGGATTCAGCCTCTAAGGAAGCGAATAAGACCTGGGTCTACCTGGTTGACAGCGGATCTCAGGGAATGGAGTTTCCTGGTTTGGCTTTTCTAACCTGTGCTCAGGTTCATGAAGCACTTTTTAAACCGGAGCTATCTCAAGAGATAATATCGGTGGGGTACGCCGATTTGATAGAGCGAGCAGAAAAGATCGATGATGAAGCCTGGCGCCAATCTTTCCTGCATAATATTTCGGAGCATCAGGCAATTATGGAGCTGCAGGGGAATGTGGTACTTTCGATTGGAAAGCAGCCTTAATTATTCGCCGCAGCCGGGAGGTTAGGTCAGTGAACGGAAAAGAAAAACAAGTAAGAGATTCAAGACCCAAAGTCAGGAAGTTTAAACCCGAGGGCGTGCTTATTCAGTTTCCTTCGTCGCAGAACGGAGACGAACTATTTATCAGAGAAAAACCTAAAACAGAGAACGTGCCGGATTCTGTAACGCGACATGTCATTAATCTAAAAATCTATAAACAAGTAGCCGCAAATTCTGGCGAAGAGGAAAAGGTTGAGGAATTCACAGATCTTTTGATTCTAAGGGTTGCATACCTGGAGGAAGAAGTATCCAAAGATCTGATCCTGTTTAATGATGATGGTCAGGAAGAAGGTCGATATCATGAAGGCAATGGGCTGATACGCATACAGGGTCTTGCTGACTATCCGTATGTGGGATACGGCCAAATCGAAGTAAACTATCTTCCAGATCCAAATGTCGCGTGGGGCAATTAGTGATTTAGACTTTATTTGATACTACCGGTAATCTGACTTTCCGATAACTAACTTATAGATCGCCAAGCCGCTGACCCAAGGCGCGGGATAATTAGCCGCTGAATAATTAGATATTCGAATTGGCTGAACGAAATATTGTCGTAGATCGGACACACCACTCCGTAACTTACGACCCGTAACCAATAGTCCAACTTTCATGAAAAGAGCCACATTTCTCCTCCCCGAGTGAAAAAGAAAATAAGTGAAGGTCGGTGCATTGCTGAGAAACGGTCGAGATAGTTACTATCGCGACGATGACCCTAGGAGACAGAAAGGATAAGTCGGATATAGAACCGCCAGCGATATAGACGGTGATAGTGAAGCATTTAGGTGAGAGATTCTCCGACCATTACCAGGTGATCAACATGGAAGGGATCGGCCGGACAAATCTCATCACCTACTGAGTCAATCTCCATACCTGGAAAAATACAGACATTGTGCATATCGTCGGCAGGCGGGAACTCGAGTCAATACGCGAGATTAACTTTTCACCCGCCTGCCTTGTCCAATTCAGTGACGAAATCTGGTCACCTGCCTGTCTTTCCCAAATCAACCAGATATACTATTTTCAGCCTTCAACCTTCAAATTTTTGCCCTACCTAAGGATCCTCCTATGAGCCCTAAAACCATCGCCTCCTTCATCCTCCAATGCCTGCTCTTGGCTCTGGGCCTCTTCCTCCCGGCCGGCACCCTGCGCTGGCCGGCCGGCTGGAGCTTTCTGATAATGCTCTATATTTTCAGCTTCGCGGTAATCCGCATGAGCAGCCGCACCAACCCCGAACTCATGGATGAGCGCGCCCGGATCCGGCAGGAGGGGCGTAAACGTTGGGACCGCTATTTTTCGGCCGTCTCCGGCCTGGTTGGCCTGGTTTGGCTCATCATCATGCCTTTGGATGCCGTCCGCTTCCAGTGGTCGTCTATGCCGCTGGCGCTCCAGGTGGCCGGTTTTGCCGGCGTTGCCTTTGCCCTGACCCTCATCTATCTCGTCTTCCGCGAGAACGCCTACCTCTCCCCGGCCGTGCGTATCCAGGAGGATCGCGACCAGCAATTGATCAGCAGCGGCCCTTATGCCCATGTGCGCCACCCCATGTACAGCGGATTCTTGTTGCTCTTCCCTTCAGCCGGTTTGCTGCTAGGCTCCTGGCTTGGTGTCCTGGTCGGTCTCTGCTGGGGGTTTATGTTTGTATTCCGCTCCATCCCCGAAGAAAAAACTCTGCTCGAAGGGTTGCCCGGCTACGAGGAATATGCCCGCCAGGTGAAATACCGGATCATTCCTCGAGTTTGGTAGAGGAATCCGCCTCGCCCCCAAGTTCCGAAGTTTAAAAGTTCGGAACTTTTTGCACCGTTATCGTTACCCAAAGTAAGAGCCACACTGATAGTTCAACCTACCGCAACATTGCCTCTGTCGTAAGCCCCGAGATCACACTAAAAACCCCGTCTCGATTCCAACGACCTCCGCTATCGGACAGTCCCTAACTTCAGCCTGCACAAGACCAGCCCTTTTATGACCCGCATTTCGGCGCGCTACTTCGAGGAGTGCGCTTCCTGGCTATTCCCCCATAAATTGTTGACGATTTGTTGATGATAGCCGGCTGTTTGTTGACGCCATCCCGACAAACCGGTGATGCCTCCCGGCGACACTGTGGACATGACCTTACGAGAGTCCACAAGTCAATGGGAGGCACCAATGGCCCGCAAATTCTTCTTCACCGCCATCTTTATCAGCATCATCGCTTCCATTTTCGTTATTCTGCCCCAGGTTTCCGCTGGAACCATCATCCCCGAAACTATTGTCATCGATGAGGCCACCCGGCAAACGGTCCTGAACGCGACCATAAAAATCGGCTTTTTTGCCCCGGCCGTCGATAATAACGGCCAGCCGGTTGTGAATGTTGTCAACGGCGAACGGCAGGTTGTTTACACCGGCGGCACCGGCTTGGGCACGGTGGTCAACCGGAACGGTATGACTGTCATCGTTACCCACGACCACTGGAAGTTGATAGACAACCCCCAGGCGATAGTCGAATTTGCTACCGCCCAGGGCGAACTGCTGCTGGCCATCCCCGCCCCACAATTCAGCGCTTTGATAACCCACCGCGATGGAGGCACTACCATCGTTAATATGCCCGCCGGTATCGCCAATCACTTCCAGGCTGCCAGCAGCAATCCGGCCGTTAAAGTGGAATGCAACGATCTGCTGACCACCGCCTACCGCACCCTGGACGACAGCATCGGTGTCGTGGCCATGGTAGCTTCAAGAGTAGAAGAATTCGCCGGACTGCCCCTGGTCGAGCTGACCAGCGTTGATGGTGAAATCGTTTACCAGGGCAACTCCGGCGGCGGCGTTTTCGTAGACGGGCAGCTGGTGGCCAATATGTGGGCTACAGTTCTGGTCCAGGACAACGACAGCGACGATGCTCGCCCCACCGACATAAGCCGGGCAGCGCTGCTGCCGGCTGGTTTCTAGGGACGGGCATCGCCCGGTAACTACAAGTCAAAGCCCGGCAACGCGGTGATATAGTCAGATTCCGTCTCGTCAGGACAGCGAAGATCAAAGGATTTAAACCGGGAAACGTATTGAACGGCTCGCCAAAGCCGGGTAAGATCTTGTTAAATGGACCCCCAAAAACCCTTCAAGGATCGCCACTTGGTGATCCAGAGCATCGGCGCTGTTATGTTCCTGGCCGGCCTATTTCTGCTCTTCCTGGCTCCCCTGGAAGCCATCACCCTCTCCTACTTCTCAGCGGGCGGCCGTTTCGAATATGAAGGCTTTCGATTCGGCGGGCTCATGTTCGGCAATATCGTCAGCCAGATCTTCGGTTATTACCTGCTGGCCATGATACTCGTCCCCCTGGGTTACGGCCATCTGCGCCTTTATCGCTGGGTTAGAAGGATTTCCTTGACTCTACTCTATGATTGGTTGGTTTTGGGCTTGCCCCTCTCCATCCTGGTCCTGGGTATCTTGCTCTCTTCCAAAGATTTGCCAACCAGCGCCTTACCTTTCCTGGTCCTGGGTTTCCTGCTCCTATACCCGGTCGCTCCCTTGCTTCTGATCGCCTTTTATCGTAGCCAGCCCGCGATAGAAACATTTGCCCAACAGAGCAGAGGCCATGATTGGACGGCACCCACACCGCAACGGATACTGGTTATCGGTAGCCTGATGATCTTCTTTATCCTTGCCTTGCACGTGCCCATCCTATTTAACGGCATTTTTCCTCTTTTCGGCCGCTATCTTTTTGGGCTGGGCGCCATCCTATTTTTGGATGTAGCGGTCATTGCTCTGATTTTTTTAACCTGGGGTACCTTCAGGCGCAAGCTGTGGGCCTGGTGGGGGGCGTTGATCTATCTCGCTTTGATGTTCAGCTCGGCGACCATCACCTTCTTGACTGTCGATCCAATGGCTATCTTTCGAGGGATGAAGCTAACCGGTCTGGAGTGGGAGGTGGTCCAGGAGGTCCCTTTAGAAGGCTATCACCTGGCTTTCCTTTTTGTGCTACCTTTAATTTTAACTTTCTTCTTGGTGCTCACTTCTCGGATGTATTTCGGCCCGGTGCCACCCAAGGGTTAGATTACTGGTAATAACCCAGGTATTCATTTCGAAGCTAAGAAACTGATCGCCAATTGGTTAAACTCATCGGCACATTCGAAATTAGGCATGTGCCCACAATTTTCAAAAATCTCAAATGTTGACCCCTTGAAGAGGCGGTGCATCTCCTGGCCTACATGAAGCGGAACCGCGGCATCTTCCCGGCCCCAGGCTATCAGGATGGGCAACTCTAAACTACCCAGATGATCGATTTCCGCCTCCAACTCTTGAAAGAAATCCTTGCGCAAGATCGTCAGCAATATCGTCGTCGTGCCCTGGACTTTCTGAAAGGCCGACCATCTTGAAAAAACGTCACTGGTCACCAATTTTGGATCATGAAGCCAGATTTCTGCCAGGTTTTTCTTGCGCAGATAATCGTTATTCAGCCCTAACAAGAATTCCGGCAGCCTGGGCATGGTGAATAACTTGCTCCGTAAAGCCATCTTGAAAGGCAATCCGACCGAATCGACCAGGATAAGTTTGTCTACCTGTTGCGGATGAAGGCCTGCGTAGACAATTGTTATGCCACCACCCATAGAATGACCGCAGAGAGTCGCTTTGTGGATACCCAATGCTTGCATGAACTGGTGCACTTGTTCGGCAAAAAGCTCGAAGCCATAATCCAGTGGCTGTCGGGTGCTGTAGCCAAAACCCCACAGATCAAGGGCGTACACCCTATGGTACTCACCCAGAAAGTCGATATTCTTCATCCAGGTGTTCAAGTCCATATTGAAACCGTGGATGAGAATAATTGGGTCGCCCTCACCGGCCTCCACGTAATGGGTTGAACGGCCGTTGAGGTCGATAAACTTTCCCTGGGCGAACTTTTGACGCCCCTCTTCAAGCGACAGACTATTCCAAGGTATATACGTTGCCATGAGATTCCTCCTATCCGTTGGTTTCCTGGTCTCTGGATGCCACCAGCAAACAGCTACAAACATTATACAAGGCAAGTCAAGGATAGCGGCCGTGTTTCCCTCTGAAATGATATAATGACCTGGATGATGCCGGACACCATAACCTGGCGGATATACCGACCTCTGCAGCAGTCGACAGGATGATGAACAAAGCCCACCAGCCGACCCGGGAGATGCTGGCCAAATTTCGCGATCCGAATGGCATCATCGTTGATGTCCGGCCGATGGCCGCTTTCAACGGCTGGAAATTGCAGGATGAGCTTCGTGGCGGTCACATACCTGGGGCGATACCATTCCCTCTTTCCTGGCTAGAGCCGTTATCCGGAGATGAACAGCGGTCATTATTAACCGCCAAAGGGATCATCGCCGATAAAAAAGTAATCATCTACGGTTATGGGCGTGAGGATTGCGAGACCATGGTCCGCGTGCTTCAAGGCCTGGGCTTTCAGGAGGTGACCACTTATGAGCCCGGCCTGGCGGCATGGGCGGCCGGTCCCAGCCTGCCGCTGGAACACCTGTCCAATTACCGGCTTCTGGTTCATGCGGCCTGGTTATACCAACTGGTGTCTGGCCGGCGGCCGGAAGCCGGCCCAGAGGGAGAATGGTTGCTGTTTGAGGTCGCCTGGCAAGGGGGGCAGGTCTATGAGTCAGGCCATATCCCCGGAGCCCACTATCTCGAAACGACCACTCTTGAAAACGAGCCTCTCTGGAATCGAGTCGACGATGCGACCCTAGAAGTATTGTTGCCAACCCTGGGCATCCGGAGGGACCAAACAATCCTTCTCTACGGCCGGGATCCCATGGCGGCGGCCCGGGTGGCGCTTATCTTAATGGACGCCGGCGTAAGCGATGTCAGGCTGTTGGATGGCGGTTATGCCGCCTGGACCCGCGCCGGTTACCCGGTTGAAAGTGGGATAAACCCGCCGCGTCCGACCGGCAGGTTTGGTCAAGCAGGCCGCCATGCCTTTCCCGGATATCCAGAGTACATCGTCGATACGGCCGGTGTGAAGGCCAGCCTTGTCGATGAAGCTTCTGTGCTGGTTAGCGTGCGCAGCTGGACCGAATTTACCGGCCAAGTCAGCGGCTATTCCTTTATCCAGACCAAAGGGCGTATCCCCGGCGCGGTATGGGGCCAGGCTGGCAGCGACCCCCAACAGATGGAAGCCTACCGAAACCGGGATAATACCATGCGCAATTATCAGGAGATCGCCTCATTTTGGCGCGGAGCTGGTATAACCCCTGACAAAAGGGTGATCTTCTCCTGTGGAACTGGCTGGCGGGCGGCCGAGGCATTTTTCTGTGCCCATCTGATGGACTGGCCCCAAATCGCTGTTTATGATGGTGGCTGGCTTGAGTGGAGTTTGAGTGGTTCTAATCCTATTGAGGTGGGTGAGCCGCGGTAGATAAGGGCCTGATCCCGTTTATTGAATCCGCTCGCGGTTTCTCAACCGCTCATACTTTCCTTTGGCAGAGCAGATTGCCGCGATTTTTGGAGATAGTTTTGCAAGGGTACGCTGAGCAGGAGGGCGAAGCCCGTCAACACCCCGCTCAGATGGGCAGTCAAAAAGAGACCTATTTCAACCGGTTGGCCGAGAACATCCTTTTGATAGAGATACGGCGCCCAGGCCAGCACACCCAGAAGAATTAAGATCCGGCCGATCACTTGTCGCCTGCTGCGCTGCTTCGCCTTTCCATCGTTGCCGCGAGCGCGCAGGCGTGTTCCCCCGATCACCCCGGTTAAGTGGACCGCCAGAAATGGGTAGATCGATGGTTCTTCCCCCATGGCTACCAGGATTAAAAAAGGCGCCCAGGCCAGTACGCCCATAATCAGGAACGCTTTTCCGATTTTTTGCGTGTCAGGCATATGTTTTTCCAGAGTTTTTCATAAAAATTAGCAGATTGAAGCTATTTACGATGTTTGAACTGGCATCAAACCCGGGTATATTGCCCTATACCCTTCAATATGTCAAACTTACCATTAGTGTACAAAAGCATCCAAAATGAGGGTAACCTTTATGCCGAAGCCGACAAAGGAAGAACTGGCCAATATGCATTGGCGAGACCGGTACGAATATGAGTCAGCCCAAAAAAACAGGAGCCTCGATAAGCTCAGTGAACAGGAACTGGTCGAGAGGATTGAGGGCAACAACCTGGACCATTACTTTGCCATTTGGCAAGTTCTCGGCCGCAAAGGAACCATCGCCCATGCAGTCATGCCCATGTGGCGCTATCTCCAACGCAGCCCTGGTGAGCGAAATATGCTCAATCGTTACCACTGCGCGGCTGCACTCTTCACGATCCTGGACATGCCTGATCCGGCGTCGAAGAGCGATCTTCGTAAGCAAGTTCAATGGGATAGTCTCGGAGAGGATGCCCGACAAGCAGCGCTTCTTCGATTAAGGACCATCATCGAAGAACAGCTAGCGTTGGAAAAAGACATAGACTAATTGCCCAATTCAACGCTCTCACGTATTATCGAGCCACAAACCTTGCACAACAACCAGGAGTCACCCTTGTACCCAACCGGGACAGTCACTTTCCTGTTTACTGACCTTGAAGAGAGCAGTCGCCTTTGGGATGATTACCCTGAGGCGATGGAGGCTGCCTTAGCCCGGCATGATGCCATCTTGCGGGCCGGCGTCGAAGCCAATAAGGGCCTCGTGGTCAAGACAACCGGCGATGGTCTCCATGCCGTCTTCAATGTTCCGGCCAATGCCCTTCAGGCCTCGCTGGATTGCCAGAAAGCTTTGCTGGCTCAACCCTGGGAAGGCACTGGACCGCTGCGCGTCCGCATGGGGTTACACACCGGACAGGCCCAATTGCGAGAGGGGGACTATTATGGCCCGGTCGTTAACCGAGCTGCCCGGGTAATGTCTGTCGCGGCCGGAGGACAGGTACTACTCTCCATGGCCACGACCGAACTGGTGCGTGATCAGTTGCCTGCTGGTCTCTCCCTGTTCGACCTCGGCCGGCATCGCTTGCACAGTCTTGACCGGCAAGAGCGTCTCTTCCAGCTTAAACACCCGGAATTGCCGGCCGATTTTCCAGCTCTAAAATCCACTCAAACTCCCCCAAATAACCTGCCTGTACAGCTTTCCAGCTTCGTCGGCCGGGAAACAGAAATGACTCAGCTTCGGCAGCTGCTGACGCCCGATTCTCCAGGAGAAGACCAGCCTACACCGGCCGGCAGAAACCGGCTGATCACCCTCACCGGACCCGGGGGTACGGGCAAGAGCCGCCTTTCAATGCAAGTAGCCGGCGAAATTATTGGAAATTATCCCGATGGAATCTGGCTGATAGAACTGGCGCCCCTGGCCGATCCCGATCTGGTTGTCCAATCAGTGGCCGAACCATTGGGTATCCGCGAACAACCCACCCGTCCCTTAGAGGATTTGCTCGTGGAATACCTGCGACCTCTAAAGATTTTGCTCATCCTGGATAATTGCGAACACCTTATCGACGCCTGCGCTCAACTGGTCGATACACTTTTACACGGTTGCCCCCAACTACATATTTTAGCCAGCAGCCGGGAAGCTCTGGGAATTGCTGGCGAGCGGGCTTTCCGTGTGCAATCCTTGTCTCTGCCGGCCGTGGCCGGGTCGTTAGCGGAAAAAGATGTAGCCGAATATGATGCTATCCGTCTATTTGTAGCCCGCGCTACAGATGTAAAAAACGATTTTGAGCTGACGGACTATAATGCGATAGCCGTCTCGCAGATCTGTCGCCGGTTGGACGGCATCCCCTTGGCCATCGAGCTGGCGGCAGCCCGGATCAAGGTGCTATCTCCGCAACAAATCCTCGACCGCCTGGATGACCGCTTTCGTCTGCTCACCGGCGGTAGCCGCACGGCCTTGCCTCGCCAACGTACCCTACAAGCCCTGATCGACTGGAGTTATGATCTGTTAACTGAGTCAGAATGTGTGCTATTGCGCCGCCTTTCTGTATTCTCAGGCGGTTGGACCATGGAAGCTGCCGAAACGGTAACCGGCATCGCGCCTCTCGAACCTTACGACATTCTCGATTTATTGGAACAATTGGGTAATAAATCCTTGATCTCGGCCGAAGAGGGGGAGCTGGGCATGCGCTACCGGATGTTAGAGAGCATTCGCCAATATGCGCAGGAGAAATTAGCCCAGAGCGGTGAAGCCGATAAGATACGGGATCGCCATCTGCACTTCTTCGTTGGGCAAACGCAGCAGGCCGCCGAGGCTATGATGGCCTTGCATAATGCGGACTGGGTCGAGCGCCTGGCCGAAGATCTTGATAACCATCGGGCCGCCCGATCCTGGGCGCTTGAAACAGATATTTCCTCGGCCTTAGGCTTAATGGCCGGCCTCACCCCTCGTGGCGGGAGGATTTTCCCGGTTATGGAAGCGTTTAATTACCTTGAAACGGCCATCAAGTTGGCTGAATCCCAGAGCCAATTCAACATGCCGGAGGCCAGCGCCGAGGACAGGCGTCTGCTTGGCCTGGCCCTGGCTACAGCCAGCAATCTCTCCCTGGTTCTTGGCAATGACAAGGTGCATGAGTATGCTACTCATGCAGCAGCAATCGCTCGCGAACAAGACGATGTACCCACCCTGGTTATGGCTCTAACATTAGCTGCCAGCGCCGAAGGCTCTTCCGGTAATATCGATGCCGCTCGCCGGCATTATCAAGAACTTAACCCATTGTTAGCTAATTTAGGTCAGATCTGGATCAAAGCTGTGGCCATGGTCACCTTGGGAAACCTGCGTATCCAACCCAACGCCGCTGAAATTATCAAAGCCTGGGACGATTGGGAACTCGGCATGCTCCTCTTTCGCCGAAGCGGGGATATTTGGGGGCTGGCCCTTGGGCACAATATGGCCGGCGGCGTTTCATTCATCCTCAACGATCTGGATAAGGCCCGATACCATTCTGAGCATGCGCTGGAACTTTACGATGAATTAGGCGACACTCACATGGCCAATGGTCCGCGTTCCATGCTGGCCAATTTAGCCCGCCAGCACGGCGATCTGGATCGGGCCACCCTTCTATATAAAGAAATTATCACCGGCTGGCGAAATGTGGGCCAGTATGGAGCTATGGCCCGCTGTCTTGAGTGCCTGGCCTTTATCGGCCGTGTCCGGGCGTCGGAGTCTGCGGATGAGATGCGTGACTCGTGGCTTTCCCGATCTGCTACTCTATTGGGTTCGGCTGAAGCTATTCGTCGCGATCATGACTCGCCCATGAATATTTTTGAACGACCTGAATACAGTGATGAGTTAGCCAAGATAAAGGCGGCAGCCGGGGAAAAGAAGTTCAATGTCGCCTGGCAGAGAGGCCAGGCGATGGATCCAGACGCTGCGGCCGCTTTTGCCAAAACATGATTGGCCAATGTCACCGGGGCAGACTGCCCCGATCAAGGTCCCGAATCAATTGCCCAAATCAGCGCCCTCGCGTATCATGGAATAACAAACCCTGCTGCCCAATAGTTGTTTGCCCTGATTCTATCCAGAATAACATCCCGTACCGCATTAATTGGTTGAATAAAGCTGCCGGAGGGGCGAAGCTCATTACTCAGGAGGAAAAACCATGAGCATTGAAGATAATAAGGGTTTAGTTCAGCGATTTATTGACGAAGTCTTGAACAACGGAAACATGGCTAGTATCGATGATTTGTGTGTTGCCGGGTCCATGTTTGCCGGTGGTATTGCCGGCCAGGTTAAGGCTATGAAGATGGCGATCCCCGACTTTAACACGGTGGTGAATGAGATATTCGCTGAAGGTAACAAAGTCGCCGTTCGTGTGGCAACGCAGGGAACGAATACCGGCCCACTGGTCGGCTTTCCCGCATTTGGGCGCTTGGAAAAACCTGTCCCACCAAGTGGCAAATCGGTTTCAGGAACAGGCATCTATATCTTCACTATTTCAGATGGCAAAATCTTGAGCTATATGACTGAATTTGACCAGATTGGCACGCTGCGCCAAATGGGCTGGACATTTGTACCGCCCGGCCAAGCAAGAGAACCAGCAGTCAAACCATAACATGGAGAAGTAGATCTTGCCCAGCAACCAGGCGTCTATATCTTATCCGTCCGGAACAGTCACTTTTCTGTTTACTGACCTGGAAGCTAGCAGCCAGCTTTGGGATGAACACCCCACGGCGATGCAGGCTGCTATGGCCCGGCATGACGATATCCTACGCGACGGGGTGGAAGCCAATCAGGGTAGCATCGTAAAGCGAACAGGGGATGGCTTGCATGCTGCTTTCAACACGCCCGATGATGCCCTCCGCTCCGCCCTCCTTATCCAGCAGACCATTTTAGCCCAATCTTGGGATATTACCGGCCCGTTCCGGGTGCGCATGGGTTTGCATACCGGGCAGGCCCAATTGCGCGAGGGAGATTATTATGGCCCGGCCGTAAACCGCGCCGCCCGGGTGATGTCTGTCGCGGCCGGAGGCCAGGTATTACTCTCCAATGTAACCAGCGAGCTTGTTCGAGGCCAGTTGCCCGGTGGTGCCTCCTTGAGTGATCTCGGACGGTACCGGCTACGCAGCCTGGATCGTCCAGAGCGTTTATTCCAGCTGCAACACCCGGATATACCCGGGGACTTTCCACCCCTTAAGACGTCTCGTATCACCCCCAATAACTTGCCGGTCCAACTCTCCAGTTTCATCGGCCGGGAAGCAGAATGTAGCCAATTAACGCGCCTGCTGAAGCCGGACGTGGGCGAAGATGGTCAAGGAGCATTGGCATACCGCGACCGCCTGATCACCCTGACCGGTCCGGGTGGCACGGGCAAGACGCGACTTTCCTTGCAGGTGGCCGGCGAACTCCTGGATAACTATCCCGATGGTATTTGGCTGGTAGAATTAGCGCCCCTGGCCGATCCTGAATTAGTCATTCAAGCTGTGGCCGAAACCATTGGTATTCGCGAACAGCCTGCCCGGACGCTGCTGGCCATGCTGCTTGATTACCTATCTTCGCGAAAGATGTTGCTTATTCTCGATAACTGCGAGCATGTCATCGACGCTTGCGCCGACCTGGCCGACGCCCTCTTGCGTCGTTGCCCCCAATTGCGCATCCTGGCCAGCAGCCGGGAAGCCTTGGGCATCGCCGGCGAGCAGGCTATCCGGGTGCGCTCTTTGTCCTTGCCGGTCGGTGGCGAACAGTTCTCGGCGGATGTTCTGGCGGGCTACGACGCAATCCAGCTCTTTGTTGCCCGGGCTACAACCGTCAATCAGCAATTCAACCTCACCCAAGACAATGCCGGCACGATTCTTCATATCTGCCGGCGGTTGGACGGCATACCCCTGGCAATTGAACTGGCAGCGGCCCGGGTTCGTCTGCTGTCCCCGCAGCAGATCCTCGATCGCCTGGACGACCGCTTCCGTTTGCTGACCGGCGGCAGCCGCACCGCCTTACCTCGCCAACGCACGCTGCAAGCCTTGATCGATTGGAGTTATGATCTACTGTCAGAAGAAGAGTGCGTACTGCTCTGCCGCCTCTCGGTATTTTCTGGTGGATGGACCCTGGAAGCAGCCGAAAGTGTGGCCGACGTCGATCCCCTTGAGCCCAATGATATCCTCGATATATTGGCTTCATTGCACAATAAATCTCTAATCACCACAGATGAAGGTGATCTGGGTATGCGCTATGGCATGTTGGAGACTATCCGCCAGTACGCCCAGGAGAAATTGAGTCAAAGTGGCGCAGCCGATCTAATAAGGGATCGTCACCTGGCTTACATTGTTGAACAACATGAAAATGCCGTGTCGGCTATCATGAATTTGCGCGGCGCCGATTGGGTAGCCCGCCTGGCCGCCGATGTTGATAACCTTCGCGCCGCCCAGGCCTGGGCGCTGGAAAATGATATTCACTCAGCGTTAAGATTGAATGCCGGTATCACTTTTCATTGGAGCCTGGTAATCCCGGCCGTGGAAGCCTTACACTATTTGGAAAAGGTCGTTGTATTGGCTGAATCCCAGGCCCAATACGCTGCGTCATCAGTGAGCTCAGAAAACCGGCGTTTGCTCGGTGCTGCACTGGCTAGTGCCGCTATTCTCTCAGCTGGCCTGGGAACGGCCGGGACCGGTGAATTTGGCTTGCGAGCGGAAAAAATTGCCCGCGAACAAGAGGATACACCAACTCTGGTAACTGCTTTGTCAATGAGAGGCGTTGGCGCCGGCGCCTCGGGTACGCTGGCTGAAATAGGTGTGTATCACCGGGAAATTACGCCGTTGATAGCGACTCTGGAATCCAACTGGCTCACTGCCCAAATCCTCGTCTCTTTTGGCGCCGTTGCAGTATCGCCCAATGCCGCTGGTATTAAAAAAAGTTGGGAAAATTGGGAGCGAGGGATGGCCATGTTCCGGCAAAGCGGCGATCTATTGGGCCTGGCTTTTGGCCACCAACTAGCCGCCGGCGCTGCTATCCTGTTCAATAATCCGGCCAAAGCCCAAATCCATTCCGAACGATCTCTGGCCCTTTATGAGGAGGTAGGAAACCTGCACGATGCCAATAGCCCACGTTCCAAACTGGCCGATTTGGCCCGCCAGCGAGGTGACCTGGATCAGGCTACCTCTTTGTATCAACAAGTAGTTGTTGGTTGGCGCAATGTAGGCCAATTTGGGGCTATGGCCCGCTGTCTAGAGTGCCTTTCCTTCATCGGTCGGGTCCGTGCGTCTCAAGCTGAGGATACTATGAGTGCCAAATGGCTCTCCCGATCGGCCACCCTCTTGGGGTTTGCTGAAGCTATTCGCCAGGATCACAACTCGCCTATGAATATTTTCGAACGGCGTGAATATGAGGAAGAGTTAGCCCTGATCAGACAGGCGACAGGAGAAAAGGACTTCGAAAAAGACTGGAAAGTGGGCCAGGCCATGGACTCGGATCAGGCAATTCTATTTATGCAAGATTTTTAGCCTTTTTCTGATTTGAATGGCTACCCTGGTCCATTAATCTGATTACTAAGCAGTATTCAAAAAAGCGCTTGATGGAGCAACAACTTTTGTCCGATAATCTCGACTCATCTCGTTACCCTACCGGAGCAGTTACCTTCCTGTTCACCGATCTTGAAGCGAGCAGCCATCTCTGGGAGAAGTATCCCCAGGCGATGCAAGCGGCTATGGCCCGCCATGATGCAATCTTACGTGGGGCTGTAGAGAGAAATCAAGGTCTTGTTGTCAAAAGCACCGGCGACGGTCTGCACGCTGTCTTTGCCTCGCCGGACAATGCGCTTCAGGCGACTTTCGATGCTCAATGTGCCCTTTTAACCGAGGACTGGTCTGGGATAGGTCCATTGCGCGTACGCATGGGTCTTCATACCGGACAGGCCCAATGGCGGGAAGGCGATTATTACGGCCCGGCTGTCAACCGCGCCGCCCGGGTAATGTCTGTCGCTGCCGGCGGGCAAATCCTACTTTCGTATGTAACCGCCGAATTGGTACGTGATCACTTGCCCGGAGAGTATTCCCTGATAGATCTTGGCCAGCACCGCTTGCGTAGCCTCGACCGGCCTGAGCGCCTGTTTCAATTAAATCACCCTAATTTACCGGAAGGTTTTCCAGCGCTTGAATCGTCGCAAACTACCTCTAATAATTTGCCGGCCCAATTGACCTCCTTTATCGGTCGGAAAGCGGAAACAACCCAGGTCAAAACGTTGCTGGCCCCCGAATCGACGTGGGCTGGTGACTCTCCTGCGCCCGATTCCACTCATCGCCTGGTCACCCTCATCGGCCCCGGGGGAACCGGCAAGACCCGCCTTTCTTTGCAGGTTGCCAATGAACTCTTAGATACCTTTCCAGATGGCGTCTGGTTGGTCGAACTGGCGCCCCTCACCGATCCTGATCGTGTCGTCCAGGCCGCGGCCGAGCCCTTTGGCCTTAGCGAACAACCCGGCCGGCCATTAATCGCCATGCTGGTCGATCACCTCCGAGCACAAAAAGTCCTGCTTGTGCTGGATAATTGCGAACACCTCATCGATGCTTGCGCCCAATTGGCCGATGAACTGTTACAGCGTTGCCCTCAACTTCGAATTCTAGCCAGCAGCCGCGAAGCGCTGGGCATTGCAGGCGAACGGGCTTTCAGAGTGCAATCCTTATCATTGCCCGCTGGTAATAGACCGCTTTCGGCCGCCGAACTGGCTGAGTACGATTCCGTGCAATTATTTGTCACGCGAGCCAAGGTGGCAAAGAGCAGTTTCGCCCTCACGGATGAGAATGCGCCGGTGATTTTGCCCATCTGCCGCCGCCTAGATGGCATCCCCCTGGCCATAGAACTGGCTGCAGCCCGGACCCGGATGCTTTCCCCACAACAGATCCTGGACCGGTTAGACGACCGCTTCCGCTTGCTAACCGGTGGCAGCCGCACCGCCCTACCCCGGCAACGCACCTTACAGGCACTCATCGATTGGAGCTATGACCTGCTAGCCGAAGAGGAACGGGTATTGTTGCGCCGTCTTTCCATCTTCTCAGGCGGATGGTCACTGGAAGCGGCCGAGAATATCACCGGCGTCGAGCCCCTCGATCCCATCGAAATCCTGGACCTCCTAGAGCAATTGCATAATAAATCCTTGATTACGGCCAGTGAAGGCGACATGGACATCCGTTACACGATGTTGGAGACTGTACGCCAATATGCCCAACTGAAGTTGGCCGAGAGTGGTGAGGCAGACGAGCTGCGGGATCGTCACCTTTTCTATTACCTGGAGAAGATGGATCAGGGCAAGGAGGCCATACTATCCCTGCGTGGCGCCGGCTGGCAGGAGTTAATGATTGCCGATAATGATAACTTTCGCGCGGCCCGGGAGCGAGCCTTGGAAACAGATATCAGGCTGGCTTTGAACTTTGCTTCAAATCTCTCGGCTCACTGGACGATAATCTTCCCCGCCTCCGAAGTGCTGCAATATGTCGAAAAGTGCCGCGCACTGGCCGAAATGTCCTCGGAATTTAACGGAACTGATGCAAGCCCTGACGATAGAAAACTTCTTGCCGCCGCTCTGGCGAGCGCCGCTTTCATGTGTTTAATCTTGGGCCTGCCGTCGACGATAGATTTCGCCATGCAGGCTGCGGCCATCGCCAGAGAACAGGGGGCTACAACAACCCTCGCCGTGGCCTTGACCAGCGCCGTGGCTCGCTCCAGAAATGCGGGAGATTTTGAGGCGGCCCAAACCTATTTTAAGGAGGTGCAGCCGCTAATCCCTGACCTGGATTCAGCATTTGTGAAAGCCTTATTCTATTCAAGCATGGCCTTGGTCGTGGAAAGCAGTTCAGAACAAGAGGTGATGGAAGCGTGGCGGGTTTGGGAAAAGGGCATGGCCATGTTCCGCGAGAGTGGTGAAATCTGGGGACTGGCATTAGGCCACCAGATAGCTGCTCGCGTCTCCTTCAATAGAGCTGATTTCGCCAAAGCCGAATACCATGCCCGGCGGTCCCTGGAACTGTATACAGATTTTGGTGAGGTTCATGTCATTAACATGCCCCGAAGCTGGCTGGCCGAAGTTTACCGTCAAAAAGGGGAGTATGATCTGGCCGAACCCCTGTATAAACAGTCAACCGTAGGCTGGCGAAATGTAGCCCAGTTTGGCGCCGTGGCCCGCTGTCTCGAATCGCTGGCTTTTGTGAGCCTGGCTCGGGGCCAGGAGGCAACTGCCGGTGACCGCTCCCAATACCTTTCTCGTTCTGCGACGCTATTAGGCGCGGCTGGTGCTGTCCGGCAAATCCGGAACACGCCGATGAATTTGATGGAACAAGCGGAATATGAGGAAAAGCTGCCTGAGATCAAGTCCCTGGCAGGGGATGAACTCTTTTCCGAGGCCTGGCAGCAAGGTCAGCGGATGGATCTCGATTCGGCCGTGGCCTTTGCCAGTGCTTCTGACCGTCCTCAAGACTTACTCGATGCAGATACACTACTGAAGACGGATAGAGAATAGTTTTTTTAGGCAACCTCTACTGTCGTGGTTCTATTCCGTGTCGCGCAACGTGAGGGAGGCCAGCGTCAGGAGCAGCAGGCCATAGAGCAGCAATAACCCCAAGTTCAGGACCATCACCCCATTATCCCCATCGGGCAAGATGATCTCTTGAATGGCGTCGTTGGCATAGCGCAATGGTGAAAGCCAGCTCAATAGCTGGGCCCAGCCGGGAAGCTGGTTGATGGCGACCATCATGCCCGATAGAAAAAATGCCGGTAAAATGACCAGGGGGATAAAGGGGAATATATGTCGCTCGTGGCGGGTAAATGTTGATATAAAAATACCCAGCATGACGGAAACCATGGCCAGTTGCCAGTTGACGACCAGCAGCAGGGTTACCGTGCGAGTATCATAACCCAGTTCGAACAGCAGCAAAACCTCAACGGTAACCACCACCGCTTGGAGAGTTATCAAGCCAAAGTAACCGATGATATACCCGCCAATTAATTCAACCCGGTGATAGCCGGCCACAAAAACCCGCTCCAAGGTACCGGCCGTGCGTTCCTGGACCAGGACGATAGCGCAAAGTATAAAGCTCAAGAAAAATACGATATAAGCGGCGAAGGGCATGATGTAACGGCCGACAGGCACGTTCGGGGAAAGGGTGTCCATGAAGATCTTCAAAAAATAAATGATTAACAGCGGACCGACAATGGAGACGGCAAAGAAGCGCCGGTCGTGGATCAGCTGTTGCAGGACGCGCCGGCCGGTGATGAGCGTTCGACTCATGGCTCACCTCTAGAACGTATCAATGCGACAATGACATCTTCCAGGCTATCAGGCTCGACAAGTACGGCATCAACCTCAGTCGAGAGGCCGTCGGCTCGCAACGCAGCAGCTAGCTCCTCGGCTGATGTCGGGATCTGCTTCTCTTCAATTTGATTCCCTTTGCGAATGACCAGTCGCGTCCGGCCAACCTTCAGGATTTGAGCTGGCGAGTCATCGACCAGCAATACGCCGCGCCGCAAAACGGCCACGCGATCGCATAATAACGCCTCTTCCATTAAGTGGGTGCTGATGACCAGGGTAGTTCCTCGAGCGGCTAATTCCCTGAATAGCTGCCACATCTTGAAACGCAGATGGGGGTCAACGGCCGCGGTCGGTTCGTCCAGGAATATGATCCGCGGTTCGTGGACTAGGGCGCAGGCCAGGGAAATGCGCTTCTTCATTCCGCCCGAAAATGTAGCTACCCGGTCGTCGGCCCTGTCGGCTAACTCAGCGAAAGACAGGATGTCCGCCACTTTGGCCGGCAAATCAGCCACTTTCTGGGCCTGGCTAAAATACAGGATATTGGCCCGGGCTGTTAAATCATCATACAAGGCCGGAGCCTGGGGCATGTAGCCAATCTGTCGGCGCAGTGCCCAGCGCTCCCGTAGCGGGTCCAGGCCCAACACCGTGACTGAACCGCTGGTCGGTTTCAAAGATCCGACCAGGGCTTTGATCAATGTCGTCTTGCCAGCGCCGTTGGGTCCTACCAGACCGAAGATCGTCCCTTCCGGCACCGCCAGATTCACACCGTCCAGCGCCACGACTTTCCCATAATTCTTCTTTAGGCAGCTGACGTCAACAGCCTGAGGTTTGCCACCAATACCTGCCGGTACAGGATTGTCCATAACCCGCCACACTAAATGTTTCACCCGCCACGATTAAAGCCAGTATATATGGTACGTGAAGGTGCGACCAATATCAATATGCTCGTTGGTTATTCGTGATCGCTCGAGTACCGATCCCTGCCTCCACCAGAAACTCTCGATTCTGATCTACTCCACCACCAAATCTGTCGTGTCTGAAGGATCTCCTAGCAAGGAGATACCCATATGGTATTATTAGAGGATATGAGATCAAACATGAATGAACGAAAGGGGAAGCTGGAAGATCTTGATAGATCGTTCGATATAGAATTCTGGCAATCTGTTACCCCTCAGGTCCGATTTGCCGCGATGTGGGAACTCATTGTTCAAGCTGAGAAAAATAAGGGCAGCGATGTTCGTCAACTCCGACTTCAGCGATCTGTTGAGACTTTTCAACGACAACGATGTTAGGTACCTGGTTATTGGGGGTTATGCCTATGCTCAATATGCTGAACCGAAATATACAAAAGATCTCGAAATTTGGATTGCTACTGGCATTCAGAATGGATCCCTTGTCTTTCAATCACCGATAGCGTTTGGTGCGCCGCTTAGTGACATGACCGAAGATGATTTCGCCCATGATGGCTTTTTTTTACCAGACGGGTTTTCCGCCTGTGCGGATTGACATTTTTATAGGGACCCAGGAATCGATTTCGAAGTTGCCTGGAATAATCGCGTTGAAACCACTTTTGAAGATCTTCGGGTAAACTTTGTCTCCAAAAAAGATCTGATTGTGGCAAAAACCGCCTCAGGTCGTCCCCAGGATTTACTCGACGCAGAATCTTTATCCCGAAATGATGAGGGATAAATTGTTTTCTAGATAGGTTGTACAAATCCTCCGTCCGAGGTTGTGCCAACAAAGACTGCTGCGATTGAGTTAGGCCACTTCCATTGCTACCGGCTTTTTTCCCCTATTTTGCTGCGGATTGCTAATCCGCACTGCGCAAACCTTATACTCCGGTATCTTGGCCACCGGGTCCAGGGCGAAATCCTGGGTGAGGATATTGGCCGGCGCCTCCCGCCAATGGAAAGCCAGGAATATGGTGCCTGGAGGCACTTTGTCGCTGATTTTCGCCTTGGTCCGCACCTTGCCCCGCCTGCTCTCGATCACCACCGCCCGATCATCCAGGATCCCGGCCGCTTCCGCATCCACGGCGTTGATCTCCACATAGCCTCGGGGCTCAGCCCAGGCCAGCGGGCCACTGCGCCGGGTCATGGTGCCCGAATGGTAGTGGTACAAAACCCGGCCGGTGCTCAGGATCAGTGGGTACTCGTCGTCTGTCTGCTCGGCCGGATCTTTCGCCTCCACCGGGTTAAACTTGCCCAACCCACGCGAGAATTTGCCGACATGCAAGATCGGTGTGCCCGGATGGATCACATCGGGGCAGGGCCACTGCAACCCTTCACCGGCGACCCTTTCCACAGTCATACCCCGGTAAATGGGCGTAACCGAGGTCAATTCCTCGAAGATGGCCGCGGCCGACGGAAAGCTCCAGTAACCAGGCGGTCGCTCGATACCCATCGCTTTATCATAACGTTCCGCCACCTCGGCCATAATCAACCAATCCGGCCAGGAATCTCCCGGCGCCGGCAGAACCGGCTTGAGCAACTGTACTCGCCGCTCGGTATTGGTGAAGGAACCATCCTTCTCTAACGAAGAGGCGGCCGGCAGAATCACGTGCGCCAGGTGCGCCGTCTCGCTGGGGAATATATCCTGCACCACCAGTAGATCCAGCTTGCGTAACGCCTTCTCCACGTGGTTGGTATTGGGATCGGTCATCATCGGGTTTTCACCCATGACATAGGTCGCTCGCACCCGGCCTTCAGCCGCGGCATGCATCGCTTCTACGATGGTCAGGCCTATTTCGCCGGGAAGCTCATCCATGCCCCAGGCCTGGGCCAGGGAGAGCCGGGCTTCTTTGTCGGTCACCCGTTGGTAGCCGGGGAATACATTCACCAGGCAACCCAGGTCACAAGCACCCTGCACATTAGACTGGCCGCGTAAAGGATTGACCCCGGTTGACCGCTTGCCTATCTGTCCGCAGAGCATGGCCAGGTTGGCCAGGGTCATGACCATTTCGGTGCCATTGCTTCGTTGGGTGATGCCCATGGCATAAAGAATGGTGCTATGACCGCGCTCCTCGCCGTAGATCGATTCCCCTTCAACGCGCTCACCGCCGGCATAGAGGCGGGCTGCCAGCTCGATTTCTTCAATCGTGACTCCGGCCATCAGCGCTGCTCGTTCGGGCGGGTAGGCCGCGAGCACCGCTTTGAATTCCGCATACCCCTCTGTCCGCTCGGCGATGAAGGCTTCATCCGCCCACCCTTCGCGAATAATCGTATGCATGATAGCCAGGAAAACATAGATATCTGTACCCGGCTTCACTTGTAAGAAGAGAGTGGCGTGATCGACCAACGGGATGCGCCGGGGATCGATGATGATCACCTGAGCGCCCCGTTTACTGGCTCGCACAACCTCATAACTGATGACGGGGTGGGATTCGGCCGTATTGGAACCGGTGATGAAGATACAGTCCGCGTCCCGGATTTCATTGATTGAGTTGGTCATGGCGCCGCTTCCGAAGGCCTGCACGAGGCCCGCAACTGTTGAGCTGTGTCAGAGACGAGCGCAATGGTCCAGGTTGTTGGTGCCGATCCCGGCCCGGATAAACTTCTGGAAGAGATAATTATCCTCGTTGGTGCAGCGGGCCGAGGCCAGGCCCATCACCGTATCCGGGCCTGACTCTTTGACAATGCTGGCCAACTTTTCGGCGACCAGGTTGAGGGCTGTATCCCAATTAACCGGGACAAAACTATCCTCAATCTTAGGATTCCTGACGCTCAAAGGTGATTTTTCAGGTAAGCTCCAAGCCTCGTCGGTGAGGCCTAGATCATAGGCCACATCGCGGCGGATCATGGGGCTGGTTAGCCGCTCGGGGTGGGTGGCAAAATCCCAACCATAACGTCCCTTGGCGCACAGCATTTCGCCGTTGACCGGACCGTCGGCCGTAGCCTGGGCGTAGAGGATATCGCCATTTTTCTTGGCATATTCGATCTGGCAGCCAACGCCGCAAAAACCACAAATCGATTTGGTTCGCTCCAGCTCCCACTCGCGCCCTTTGCCCATCCGGCTGACAGGCATCAACGCGGCCGTGGGACAGACTTGGACGCAGCTACCGCAAAAGATGCAAGATGAATCCTTCATATCGCCGTCGAAGGGGGTGGCGATGTGGGCTTCGAAGCCCCGGCCGACCATATCAATGGCATCCGCGCCAATCACCTCGCTACAAACTCGCGTGCAGCGGCCGCACAGGATGCAATATTGATGATCCCGGATAAAGAATGGGTTGTCATCCTGGTACAATGATCGGGAAATATTCTTTTCGTAACTCGTTTCGGTGATGCCATAAACATAGGCATAATGCTGCAACTGGCAAGCCCCAGCTTTATCGCAGGTGACACAGTCCAAAGGGTGATCGGATACAAACAGGTCGATCACATCGCGCCTAAGCCCGGTAAGGGCCTCGCTTTGAGTACGGACAACCAGCCCCTCATCGCAGGCCAATCCGCAACTGGGAACCGCGAATTCCCGACCTTCCACCTCCACCAGGCACAGCCGGCAGCCCCCGGAAACACTCAACTCGGGATGATAACATAGGCGGGGGATATCGATACCGTTGGCCAGGGCCGCTTCCAATACATTCATGCCCGGCCGGGCTTTGATCTCTTGCCTATCAATAATCAAATTTATCACGAGTTACCTCCTCGTCAGCCTGTTCGTATATTCCTTAAGCCGCTTCGGTTACCGTTTCTGTAGACGCCGGAATCTTTAACAATGCCTCGTATTCCGGCCGGAAATATTTCAAGGTGCTTAACACCGGGTTCGGCGCTGATTGGCCCAGGCCACAAAGGCTGGTGCTCCGTACCAGTTGGCAGAGTCGTTCTAATTTTCCCAGGTCCTCAGGCACGCCCTCGCCGTTGAGGAGCTTGTCCAACATCGCCCGTATTTGGACCGTACCAACGCGGCAAGGGACGCATTTTCCACAACTCTCATCAACGCAAAAATCCATAAAGAAGCGGGCGAATTCTGGCATGCTGGTTGAATCGTCGATGATTACCAGGCCACCCGAGCCCATGATGGAGCCCAGGGTCTTCAGATTCTCGTAGTCAACCGGCGATTCGATATATTGGCTGGGGATACAACCCCCACTAGGGCCGCCTGTTTGGGCCGCTTTGAACTCATGATCCCCAGGGACGCCGCCGCCCATCTCGTAGACGATCTCACCCAGGGTAATTCCCATGGGCACCTCGATCAGGCCCGTATTTCGCAGTTGTCCCGCCAGGGCGAACACCTTGGTGCCCTTACTCTTCTCCGTGCCAATGCCAGCGTACCATTCGGCGCCCCGGTTGATGATGGAGCGAATATTGGCCATGGTCTCCACGTTGTTGATCACCGTTGGCGCATCCCACAAACCCGCGGCAGAAGGGTAGGGCGGCCGCATCCGGGGCATGCCTCGCTTACCCTCTACCGAATGAATTAAGGCCGTCTCTTCGCCACAAACAAAGGCCCCTGCGCCAATGCGGACATCAGCGTTAAAAGCGAATTCGCTGCCCAATACCGACTTGCCCAAAATGCCACGCCGCCTGGCAGCGCGTAAAGCCCGTCGAATGCGCTGGATGGCGATGGGATATTCACCGCGAATGTAGAAGTAGCCATAACTCGCCCCTACCGCATAGGCGCAAATGATCATGCCTTCCAAAACCCGGTGCGGGTCGTCTTCCATCACAGTGCGGTCCATGTATGCGCCGGGATCGCCCTCGTCGCCGTTCACAATGACGAACTTCGTAGCGGACTCTTCCTGGAGCACTAAGTTCCACTTTAAGCCGGTCGGAAAGCCGGCCCCACCCCGGCCGCGCAGGCCACTGGCTAATATTTCGTCACACACCTCTTTCGGTGACATCTTCGCCAGGACGTGGGCCAGGGCCCTGTAACCCCCGTGGGCCAGGTAATCTTCCAGCTTATCGGGATTGATCTGACCTGTTTCTGTCAATACGATCCGTACCTGTTTGGTGAAGAAGGGTGCATCCAGGGGTATGATATATTTCTCCAACCGTTTCTTCTTTTCCGCCTGGCGTAGGCTGGCCCGAAAATGGGGGATGTCGTGAGCCGATACCCCGTCCCCATCATCGTTTTCCATATCTTCCCCGGCCGAGTCCACCGGGATATGCCGGGTGAAAATCTGTTGGGCCACCTCGGCGGTCACATTGCCATATAGGAGAGGATCCTGTCCCTCACCTTCAACCCTGACCAGTGGGCCCTGGCTACATAAGCCCATGCAGCCGGTGGGCACTATCTCGGCCTCGTGTTTGTCGCCCTTGTGAGCTGCCTTCGCCTGATCCAGGGCTGTTTTCGTTTGACCGGCTCCAGCCGATAGACAGGCCGTGCTGGTGCAACAAAACACACGGCGCCGGTACATATCCTGCCTGGCTTGTTCATCTTGGCCCAGCTTTTCTAATTGATCGAATTTCATGTCGCCTCCGCTTCTGCAACCCGCGCATCCCTGGCCAGGGATATGATCTCTTTAACTCGTCGCTTGATTCCTTCGGCAGTCTCCTTACCTGATACAGTCCCATCCATCACCACCACCGGGGCCAGGCCGCAACTCCCCAGGCACCGAGCAGTGGTTAGGCTAAAGAGACCATCTGGGGTGGTCCCGCCCGCCTCAATTGCATACTCTTCCGCCAAGGCCTGAACGATTCGCTCTGACCCTTTTACGTGGCAGGCAGTCCCAGTGCAGACGATGCAATTATGTTCGCCCAGGGGTGAGAAGGTGAACATATGATAGAAGGTCGCCACACCATAAACTCTGCTCAGCGGCACGCTTAACTGGTTGGCGACGTAGATCAGTAAATCCTCAGACAGGTAACCGAAAGATTCCTGGGCCGTGTTTAACACCTCCAACAGCGCATCTTTCTCATAATCAAGCAGCTTCATCGTGAGGTCGATTGCCTTATATCTTTCATCGCCACTGGGATGTTCTTGTTTGTTCATGATGATTCCTATTAACGATTATTGACCAGGGTGACTGGCCTACTTTTTAGCAATAGCGATCCGGTGAATTGGACCGCCAGCATCGACGCCATTCGGCCGTTGCAGATCCCATGTCGGTTGCAGAGTTGAAATAATGCTCTTACAAAGGGAAAGAAAGGAGTGCCTGGCCATCGGCGTCCACTGGGAGAAGCCATTGCTCTTGGCCGTGTCCAACAGCGGGCATTCTTCGAGGTCGTACACCAATATCTCATCGTTGCATTCACGCTGGTATGGGGCATCCATAGATTTCAAAATAACCTCAAATGAGTCGCAAAGTTGGTCGCAATGGGGGGTTTCCGGAGCATCCTGGCAAAGCCAGATGGCTAAAGTTTGGCCCAAACGCCGGCCGAATTGATCGGCTATATCTCTGGCCATTTCTGGCTCTTTGCAACCCGAACAGGTCATGGCGTGTTCCAGCAAGATATGGTTGAGATTGACATCACAATCCACGCCACATTCCGGTACTTCACCCCGGATAAGCAGGCCTTTTTGTGGATCGCCGCGCAGGTAGACGTCCCTTTTGTTGATTTCGATGTAGCGCATGTCGCCGCTGGCTATGGTGTAGGAGAGCAATTCACCCTGGCGGATTGCCCGATCCTCTTTGAACATTATGATGATCTCCTTCTTCTATTGATTATAGATTCGATGAAGACGTAGCCTCGGCATAATAATAGCCAATCCCCCCTTTTCTACATCTGACAGAAGTCACCTTCACCTAAGACAGAAATCATCTTCTTGACAGATTTTTGAACTATTTTAGACTCCGGGCCAAATGGAAAAGGCATCCTGATGAAAAATGAACTACAACTCCCACCTGGTTACACTTCCCGGCCGGTCACATTGGATGATGTTGAAGCCGCGGCCGAGTTGATAAACGACAGCACTCGTCCAATCACCGGCCTGGACGGTACAACAGCGACTGAAAAATATAATGCCTGGACGACACCCGGGTTGAATATCGCCACAGATACCCAATTTGTTTTGGCTGTCGATGGCGCCCCTGCCGGCCTGCTCGAATATTGGGACATCCAAGAATCCCATATCCAATCTTCTCTTGCTCTCTATCTCCATCCAGCTCTCGCCCCAAATGAGATTGGGGCCTACCTGTTGGATTGGGCCGATTGCCGAGTTCAAACCACATTGGATCTAGCTCCGGCCGGAGAACAGGTAGACATCCTGGTTGGGGTTGATGGTCGCGATAAAACTACGCTGGCTCTACTCAGGACCAAGGGCTATTTTGAGAGCCGTCACTTCTGGCAGATGCTGCTGGAAATGATCGAACCGCCAGCTCCGGCCGTGTGGCCGGTAGGCATCGACAGCCGGGAATATATTGTCGGACAAGATGAGCGACCGGTTCATGAGACGACTGAAGCCTCCTTCGCCGATCACTGGCGTCATGTGCCCATTTCCTTCGAGCAATGGTTACATTGGAATATTGAACACGAGGAATTTGATCCATCGCTGTGGGCTATTGCCTTGGAGAATAGCGATATTGTTGGCGCTCTGGTGGCCTGGCCCAATCTGGACGGTGACAGCGATACCGGATTTATCAGCGATCTGGGTGTGCGGCCGGGCTGGCGCGGGTGTGGCATTGGCCAGGCCCTTTTGCACCAGTCCTTCGCCACCTTCTATCGCCGGGGAGTCTACAAAGTTGCCCTGACCGTCGACACCGAGTCCACCACCGGGGCCACCCGTTTGTATCAGCGAGTGGGCATGCGGCCGGTTCAGCAGCGTGTCGTTTTCGAGAAAGTAGCTGGTTTCGGCCTGGACCCCACGATTGAATTAGGAGCTTAATCAGGTTAAACTCTGGTCTATCCTCCGAATCTTCAATTATATTCAACCGACTTTGATGATCTAATAACAATAACAAAGCATACGGAGATCCAGATGCAATTCGTTACCGATAGCGGCACAGATTTATCCTTAACAGCGGCCGAGATAGCCAAAATGAACATCCATATCGTGCCTCTCACCGTGACCCTCGACGGGGTATCTTACCGTGAGGGTCTGGATATCCAGCCCGAGGCGTTTTACAATCTTCAGGAAGCCTCGGATAATATGCCGACCACCTCCCAACCCTCGGCCGGGGAGCTGGCCGAGGTCTACCGGGAATTAGCCAAGAACGACCCCGAGATCATATCGATCCATCTCTCTTCCGGTTTGAGCGGCACCTATAACGCCGCTCGCCTGGCGGCCGGTTTGGTCCCTGAAGCCAATGTAACGGTCGTGGATACGAAGACCCTGTCGGCCGCGGCCGGCTGGCAGGTAGAGATGGCTGCCAAAGCGGCCAAGGCTGGTTGGACGATTGATCGTATCAAATCCCTGCTGCTAGATATCAGCACCGCAAGTGAGAGTGTCTATACCTTGAAGGAGTTGAAATACCTGATTCATGGCGGCCGCATCGGCCATATGAAAGGTCTCATCGCCTCGGTGTTAAAGATCAAGCCCATCATCGGGGTGGAGAAGCAGGGTGGGACCTACGTCCAACTCGGCCAGGTGAGAACCTTCAATCGGGCGATGGCCGGCATCGTGGACCAGATAGCCAAACAGCACGCCCCTGGCAGCGCCCTTCGTGTCCAGGTCTTACATGCCCACAATCCGGAAGCGGCCGGTACCGTGCGCCAGCTTGTAGATGAGCGCTTCGATTGCACCTGGCTACCCACCCAGGCCATCTCCCTGGTCCTGGGGGCCCACACCGGCCCCAGCCTCGTCGCTGTGGCCTTCGCTCCCCAAGATTTATTCGAGAACGTGACAAACGTCATCTAGACAGCTACGCCTGTCTAGATAAAATATTGAATACCTTCGCGGTTTTGATGACCGGGTGATTGGCTGAGAAGATCTCTGGGGAGAGGTACTTCCAGGACCAAATCACCCTAAGGAATCCTGTTTAGATTTCTTAGGCTTGCATCATCGTTTTCATCATGGAGGTCATCATGAGTCCCATCAAAGAACGGCCGGGAGTCTTGTCCCGGCCACGGGGTTGTACCACGCCAGTTCTGCTACTTCTCTCCTTCGCCTTCATTGCTGCTGTCGTATTTGGACTGGGTGGAATCGTCATCGGAACAATTTTGCTTAAGCTTGACGAAACAGCTTTAACCGATGCCGTAAACAGGATAAACGAGTTTGCCTCGGGAGACAGTGACACCGACGGCGAATCAGTTTCCGGCTCCAAGGATAAAGCCCCCGTGGCAGAAGTCGCTGACTCTAGAGCTGAGAGCGAGACCTCCATGGATGAGAACCGGGATGGGAATAAGAATCCTGCGCAGGCTATGACAGGAGATGAAGGCGGTGTTGGTGAGGAGTTCCCGGCTGAAGGTCTGGTCGAAGCGGATTCACCAACGGACAGTCAGGACGATCAGCCAGCCCCGGCGGCCGAACCCCCACCGGAGAGCACCAGCACCGTGCGCGAAGCCATTCCTTATGTGAATGATGGCCTGGGAACAGGGGCGGAAGTATTTGAACATTACTCTTATGGCAGCCGGGTAGACAGGCCAGAACCCTATACCTTTGTAGAACCGGGTATGTGTGGCATAAGAACGGAAATATACCCGATGCCTTCAGCCGATTTACCCGGGGCGACGCCGGTCGAAGTGGTGAATATTGCGTTTCAGGCTGAAGTCGCCTCAAGCTCCGATCGTTTCACCTGGACTCCATTGGGCGAAGCCTTTGAGCTGGAAGTAAACGGCCGGCAGGCCACCCGTCTTGAGGTCATGCGGCAGGAAGATCCTGATAAAATTGCCTATCGACAGTATACCGTCATCTACGGCGAACCGATTTCGGCCGTGGTTGTCGGCCAGGTTGGCAATAAGTGCTATGGAACCGTCGGTATAGAGAACCTGGAGATCCTCTCAAGAGTTAGCGACACAGTGAGTCTGACCCCCCAATTGCCCGTTTGTTATATTGGCAAGGCTTTGCAGGAGGAAGATTATTCAGTCGCATGTGATCAATGGGGCGGCACCGGCGCTTCGATCCTGATGCAAGGCGACCATCCTGATGTTGTCCTTGGTCCGACCACCTGGAATGAATGCGCTCGCTTCATGCGCGAACATAACCAGGTGGGCTGGGAAGAATCCTAGGTCTGAAAGGCAACGCGACAACTGCGAACAAAGTTGACATAAAGCATCTGCAGCAAACAGCTGACTTGAGAGAGTAATTATTTTCATAGCGTGGCCATGACAGGGCAACCCATCAATAATCCTGGAGATTGAGATAAGGTTTTTTCACTCTATAATCACGTCATTGAGATCCATCATATTGTCAGGAAGATGCCCTCTTTATCGTGATAATGATCTATAAACGGGGCTTGATGGTGCTTTATTGATAAGAGTAGGGAACAGTGGTCCAGTGAAATTAGGCTGGTATTCCCCATAATGAGAGATGATTTTAGGAGAGGACGATGAGCGATAATTTCGAACTGTTGGATATTTCACCCCGGCCGGTCTTGGCCATCCGCGTGCGAACGCCCCTAGAAGGTATACCGCAAAAATTGGCTGAATCGTATGGAGCCATCGGCCAATACCTGGGCGAGTTGGGCGAAGAAATGGCCGGCGCCCCGTATGCCGCTTTTTACAATATGGATATGCAGGATCTGGATATCGAGATCGGTATGCAAGTATCCCGGGAGCTGCCCGGCCGTGATACCATTCAAGCCGGTCATATTCCCGGCGGTAAAGCCGCCTCCGCCATTTATAGCGGCCCGTATAGTAAAATGGAACCGACTTATGAGGCCCTGGCAAAATGGATGGCCGAAAGAAACTTGGAACCGACCGGCGTGGCTTACGAGTTCTATATCGACGATCCGGCCGAGATCTCCCAAAATGAAATACGCACTCAAATCTACTTTCCCTTAAAAACGAGCTGAACTGCCAGCGACTTCTGGCTCAGGGAATACGCCGTCTCCTAATCGCGATTGAGAAACAGAGCCGGCGACCTTGGAATTGAGCTAAATGTCGAAGGCGCTGGCGTCCCTGGCGTCTCTGTTGGAAATGGTGTTTCCGTTTCCGGCGGAGCTTCTGTCGGTAACGGCGTTTCCGTCAGCTCCGGTGTTGGCGTTAGTTCCAAAGTCGGGCTGATGGGTGCCGTTGCTTCGGGAGTCGGCGGTTTCGTTGATTCAGCGGTTGGCTCAGTCGTCGCCGTAGGCGCCAACGTGACCGTTGGTGAAAGGACTCGGGTGCGGGTTATCGTAGGCATCATAGTAGAGGTCACCAAAGGGGTAGCCGTCCTGGTATAGAGCGGTGCCCGGGTTTCTTCCGCTTGTATCGTTGCTGTTGGCGAGGTCGTGGATGTGGGTTGAGGTGGTACGTCGCTGTTAGATATGCTCAGCCGGGAGTCGACGATGCTGGCCCGCATGATAACCTGGTCATGTACGGCCTTGCCGGCCTGAAGAGAAAGCGCGTATACGTCTTGATCGTGGAAATTACCTGTATAATCAAGGACGATGAATTCCACCACATAGCCCCTCCGGTCCCGCGATACCTGAATATTCTCAATGGAACCCTGGTTGGGCTTTAGGGCGTCGTTTAAGATCGATTCAATCGTATTTCGATCATTGCCTTGCTGGCTTGAGAAAAAGGTAAAAGTGACCAGGACCAGGGCGACGATTCCCAGCACAACCAGCGATATCGTCAGGCCATGACGGGCCTGTTCACCCCGTTCGATGCGCACTGGCGGCCGAAATCCTAGCAGTAAAAATACAGCCGCGGCCGAGACGGTGATGGCCGCCAGGTTGGCGATAAAAAGCAGCGCCGCGCCGATGGCGATGTCCAATTGGCCGGTGCCCAGGCCAAAACCGACTACGCACAGGGGTGGTACCAGCGCTGCGGCAATGGCCACACCCGGCAGAGCCCCGGCCAGCTGGGAGCGGCTCAGAGCATAGGCGGCCGCCGCGCCGGAAAGCAAGGCCACCAACAGGTCCAGCAAATTCGGGGACGTTCGAGAAAGGATCTCATTAGTCGGCTCCAACCCCGCATTTAAAGCGAACAAACTTAACGTCAAAAAGGCCGACGTACCCACGGCCATGAGCACCCCGCTCAGAGTTGTATTGGCCGCCTGCCCTAACATGCGCCTATTGCCCATCACCAGGCCATTGGCCATAGCCAAAATGGGATTCATTAGGGGGGCGATTAACATGGCCCCAATAATCACGCTACTGCTGTCGAGGAGTAGACCTAGAAAGGCGATACCGGCCGCCAGGATGATCAATACGTAGAAATCGATATTCGACTGGGCATTGTTTTGCATACCCCTGTAGACCAGGGCGCGATCCTTCCGATCGAGTTTTGGTAGGATTCGGAACAGCCACTCCCAACCCTGGCGCAGGTAATAATTGAGGCTACTCTCCCGTTTTTTGATCACCAGGCCGGCCTGGGTGGAGGACTGGACGATATCGGCCGGCAGTCCCAGGAATCTAGTTGGCCTGATGATGCCCTCATCGGACGCACCGACCAGGACCAGGTCATAAGGCTCGATGGCAGTTATCACATCGTGCGGCATTTTGACCAACTGTTTCACATCGATCCCAAAACCAGTTGGGTTTTCCAAACGATCAACGGTACTTTGCAAGTTTTTACGGGCTATTCCCATAGCTTCTTCATCGGGATGACCGCGAGCGAAACCTAGCGCTTTGACCTGGCCGCCACTGGACACGGCCAGATCCCTGCCAAATGTCAAGGCGGCCGGGCTATGAGCCATGCTGGTCATGGGCACCACTACCTTCTGAATCGTCTTCGGTAACGTGCCCTTTAAGACGGCCACCTCACAGGGAGCCCGAGTGATCAGGTAATCAACATCCTCGGCTGTCAAATGGCTACTCGCTTCCCCACCGCCCGGCCAGCCCAACACGGTGGTGGCCACTCGTTCATCCCAAATGGTGGAGAGAATTGCCTCCACCTGTGACGTTGCCAGGCGAACGATCGGGGTCGGGTGCACACCGGCAATTGATAATTCTTCCACGAAAGTCTGAAGCGCAGCCAATGCGGCCGACGCCATGGGCCGTTGCGTTGCTTCGATCGTCTGCCCAGCCTCGTGCTCAATCACGCTGAGAATCAATAAGGGGTGGTTCCGGATCTGGGCCAATGTGGCTCCGATCCTGACCAAAGAGCTGTCTATCAGGTCGCCGGTTACAAAGACCAGGACTGCCTGGGTCGTAACCTCTAACTCAAACTCACCCCCGCTGGCTATCACGCCGCGCTGGCGAACTGAGACCGAGCCACGTCGCCCATATACGGCATAATAAACCGCACCGGCCAGAATCCAGCCAAAGGTAACCAGCTGATTTATGGGCGGTTGGGCCAGGGCCATCGTAACGCTAACGACCAGGGCGGTCAGTGGGAACAAGGGATGTAATGGCAGCTTGAAGCGCCTCTTGGCTGGTAGCCGAACTTGTTTCTGGTTCAGGCCTTGGCCCACTGTCAGGGCAATGGCTAGCAGAATTACCGCCGCCGCAGGACCGATCAAACGGTCAATTGAAAGCAATATCAGCAATATGATCGTGGTCAGGGGATAAAGGAACAGAACGCCCCACCTTAATCCTCGTTTTGTGGTAAGAAATCGGTCAGGTACTATCCCATCCCGAACCATTTCCCGTCCAAGCCGGCTGATACTGGTCAGGGTCTGATTAAAGCCAGCCAGAGTTATCAACAAGAAACCCAGCAGCAGCATTAGTTGAGCGGTGTTATTTAACTCGGTTGCCAGGGCGATGAAAGGTCCATCTGGATTCGTGATAATAATCCCGGGATAATTGAGCAACATCGTAGCGAGAATAAACCCGGTGACGCCACTCAACAGGAGGGGTATTAATAATCCGGCCAATATTCGTCGCTGCGGCCGGCGCACTTCATCTCGGAAATCTAGCACAAAGCTGGCCCCGTACAGGCCGATCGCGATGAACGGAACCGCTCTTAGGGCATCGTCAGTCGGCAGGTAAACTGAGCTTTGAGAGGCCGCGATAGGAAAAAATATGAGCCGGAGACCTAATGCGATGATAAAAAGAAAAGTAATGACCAGGGCGATGCTCTTTGTTCGCCAACTAGTTTGGATATGTGGCAAACGTAACACGCTTACCGTCAATACGACAGCAATAGCCATCAATCTTAAATCCACATCGATCTCGAAGGCAAGATGGAAGAGATCGACCAGAACGGAGCCGGCCGACCAGGCGAAGACAGCGCCCAGAAGAAGATAACCGCCAGAAAGCAACCAGCCAATCCAATATGGCAGGCCAACGCCGGTTCCGCCGCGGGCCAGGTTGTATAGGCCGCCTGGACCACGGGTAACGGCCGCCCGCTCGCCAAGCACCAGGATAATTGGCAAAAAGAAGAAGACAGCCAGCCCATAGGCCAGGGGGGTCTGGCTACCCAAAATACCGGCGATCCGGCCGACCAGTAAAAAAACGCCTAGTCCAACACTGGCCAGGCTGCCCATGGCGACCAGCGTCGTGAGGGGTAACATAGGACTATGTTTCACGTCGCCGGACGGTTCTTCTGGCCCTTTGCCTGCTGTCATCCAGGCTCTCCTAAATCATGCACCAATCGCTAATTCTCTCCCGGGGAATTATCTTTTGCCAGCCTGCTGCCGGCAAGAGCCATCTCTTACTCATAGTCGGGCACGCCGGGAACCAGATCTGCTGCCCGACCTTGCAGATGAGCATGCTGGTTCCAGGCCAACAAGCTGCCCTCCAGGTGGCCATCCTCACAATCTACCACTTCAATCTCCGCGAAGGCACAATTATCCCAATGGGTCGTCCGCAACCAGGCCACATCCAGTTCGGGGCAAAGATCTTTTAGGATCACCGTTTGAATACCACCATGACCGACAACCAGGATCTGCTTATCCAAGCGGCCGGATACAGCCTCCTGAAGACCGCCGTAGAACCTGGCCCAAAGAACGTCATAGTTCTCCCCCTTCGGAAAGGCCGTCTCATGCGCACCGTCATACCAGGCATTTATGATCTGATTATGCAGAGCCCAGGCAGCGGCCGTGGCTGGGCTGCCCTCCAATGTTCCGACGTCTATTTCGCGAAAAGCTTCATTGACCACCACTCCCAGGCCAAGCCGGTCGGCGATAATCGTCGCTGTTTGGGATGCCCGTTTGAGTGGAGAGGAATAGATCGCTTGAATATTCAGCTGTCTAAAGTAAGCGGCCGATTGTTGGGCCTGTATCACACCTTTTTCTGTAAGGGGGAGGTCGACCTGGCGGTTGGAGAATTGTTTACTTAGATTCGCCGGGTTTTCACCATGGCGCAGCAGATAGAGATGGTTTTTATTCATTAGGTACGGAGAGATTTTTTTACCTTCGAATTACCCGTTTCTCTTGGCCGGGTTGTGAACGAACATAGGGCCGCGCAGATATTTCATCCGGCTAAACGCCAGGCAAAACGACCGCCAAAAGAGTCTTGGGGCGATTGTCCCCAATACGGAAAGTTGTAGAAAGACCAATTCGACCAAGGTTGACAAGCCCTTCAGTAAAATATCAAGACTGCTGCCGGACTAGGTCAGGACCCTCAGAATGGAGTATTATATGCCAAGGAATCTAAAGTTGGAATTTTTACCGAGCAGCTCTTGCACCTGCGTTATATCCAAAACAACCGGATTGCCTGATTCTTGGTGGCCGAAAATAGCATTTAGTGCCAGATCATCGTGGCCATCCAGATGATCGTCTCCGGCTGTGAATAATATCAACTGGAGGCTTTTAACCAAGACGATTAACTAGGAGGAGACAACTATCATGGCTGATAGCCGTATGAATCAACTCAGTCTGAAAGTGGCCGAGCTGGCGGCCGAGCCCGGTGACAGCCAGAGCGAACGATATCGAAAATCGCTCCTGTTCGTCGCGAATATCATTTTCCCAATGGTAGTGGTAGCCTGGCTGGTCACCTTTATTATTTATGATGAGCCTCTGGCGGCAGCTGCTCCGGCCTCTTACATCATCATCTCCTATGCGCTCCTGGCCATTTTTATACTTACTCGCCGCTATCAGATCCTGGTTTTCAGCCAGCAAATAATGATTCTTTTGTTACCCTTTGTGGTCATGCTTGCCCTGGGCGGATATGCGCCTTCGAGCGCCGTCATCATCTGGTCCCTCCTCAGCCCACTGGGTACCCTGGTTGTCGTCAGCCCGCATAGTGCCCGGATCTGGGTGGTGGCCTTCCTCGGTTTGATATTCTTGGGAGGATTCCTGGATCCGCTCTTATCTGATTCAGAAAACCTCCCGGCAGCTATCGTCCTGGTTTTTTTCATCCTGAATATCGGGATTGTTTCGATTATCGTTTTTATTACCATGTACTACTACGTCAACGATCGTGATAAGAATCTGGAATTATTGCTTTTTGAACAGGATCGTTCCGAGCGCTTGTTGCTTAATGTGTTGCCGAAAGAGATCGTTTCTCTTCTTAAAAACGAAGAAGGGACGGTTGCCCAACGTTTTGAACAGGCTTCAATTCTTTTCGCTGATCTGGTCGGCTTTACACCTCTATCGGCTGGAATGCCCCCAGAAAACACCGTCGAATTGTTAAACGAGATATTTTCGCATTTTGATACACTGGTGGATAATTATTCCTTGGAGAAGATCCGAACTATTGGAGACAATTACATGGTTGCTTCGGGAGTTCCCCGTCCTCGAACTGACCATGCCCAGGCAATGGCTAGCTTGGCCTTGGATATGAGCCATTACCTGAGCCACCGGCCTGCCGATAACGGTCAGGCCATCGATTTCCGAATCGGCATCAACTCGGGTCCGGTCGTTGGCGCGGTCATCGGTCGCAGCAAATTCCATTATGACGTCTGGGGGGACGCCGTGAATATCGCCAGTCGTATGGAGTCCCACGGTTTACCTGGGCGGATCCAGATTTCGGCCGTAACCAATCAGTTGATCGAGAAAGATTTTTATTGCCAACCACGAGGCATGATCGAAGTGAAAGGCAAAGGTGAGATGAATACCTGGTTTCTGGTCGGCGCCAAGCAGCATTCTTCTATTGCGCCACCGCAGGATGGCAGGGTCTAATGGAACAACCATTCCGTTTGCGAGAAGCCCTGGAGGCCGATCAGAAAACGATCCGGCAAATAGTACGCCAGGCTCGAATTAACCCCTTTGGCATCTATTGGCCCAAATTTCTGGTCGCCGAGGTGCAGGGCCAGATCGCCGGTGTAGGCCAGGTGAAGATCCATGGTGATAACAGCCGGGAGCTGGCCTCCATCGCCGTCCGCCCCGAATTCCGGCGACAGGGAATCGCCACCGCAATCATAGAAGCCTTGCTGGCCCGGGAAGAAGGGGTCCTATTCCTTACCTGTCGCTGGAAAATGGAAGGCTTTTACCAACCATTTGGCTTTCGCCGGGCAACGGGTGTGGAGCTATCTCCTGACATGGCTCGTCTCGATCGGCTGAATCAGCGGCTAAGTCGTGCGGCCTCTCTGGTCACAACAAAGCCTATAGGCGGGATCGTTATGCGCCGGGATCCTTAGAATGGCCACTTTTAGTAGCCCAAATCTATGCTGTATCTCCTCTGACCGACCACTATTGTTAGCTTTCGGAGACCGGTAATCACCAGGTTATTCCGAGCTCTTAGCATTTAGCCCACGAGATGCGGGGTCCGATCGAGAGCTGGTGGGATCAATTAATCTTCATTGATGGAGTGGGGGATAAATTCGGCCGGTTGGTAAAACCAGTATCTGGATCCGATTTCCTTAGAGCAGGCCAGGAGAACTACGTCTGTCCATGACCTGTAAACTAACCCCGGAGCGCAGAGGCGAAAATGCCCGGAAGATACTTGGGATCGGGATCCATCGCCAATCGGGCTACGCGTCTCAATGTCGTTTGGGCGGTCTTGTTGGTTACGAACCAGGATGGTTTGGGCGAAATGTGAAAATCACCATGACGCCAGGCCCGGGGGAAGGGGTAGAACGAGCTCCTCAGTACAGTCTTTTCCGCCTTGTCAAACATCAGGCTATTGTGTACGAAACCATGACCGCTTTGAATGTTATAAACATTTGCCCCTGGATAGCCGCCCCATACCGCCTGGGGTAGCAAAAAAGCGCCGGCGTTCCAAACGTTGATGCCTACCGTCCCATAGTGGAGTTCGGCCACGGCCGCTTCCAAGATGAGACCCATCTTGCGGGCCGTTATTGGATGTACAATTAGGGTTGCCCCAAGGGTGCCCTGCAATTTTTCGTTGGCGAACCTAACCGCGTTCTGCAAGAATTCCGAAGGCGTCGCGCCTGGCAGACTGACCTGGCCCAGGACCGGAGCGAACACTTCTTCCTGAAATAAGTATTGTTCCTGTTCCGGATCCAGCCCTGTGACGAGCAACCTGGGAACCGGGCCTCCGAACTGCTCCGCATCTGGGTAGTGGCCCAGGACGGCATGTTGGCGATCGGCCGCCCCCGGATAGTATGCCGGCCGGGCTGGTAGTTCCTTCATCAAGCAACGCACAGCTTCCAGCAGTTGCTCGCTTCGATCCCAAGCCTTGGGCAGCACCAGAACCTGGCCGGAGACACAGTTGAAGCCGGAGTTATGCAGCTTAATGGTGGCTATATTCTCAGCCTGGAATTGAATATCCTGATCATCCCAGGGACCGGGAATCACAATGATCGGACCGACCCCGCCTAGTTCGCAACTTACCGTCTTGGGACATACTGGTTCGAGCTTCACTTTTCGCGCCTGGCCTTCTGGGCCGCTTCCAAAGACAATACTCTCGTAGGTTTGTATGCTGCCGGTCATATGGACCAGATCGACGTCGTCGTGATCGACAAGCTGCGCGCCGACGGTGCCGTCGCCGTAAAGCAAGCGCACGTAGCCTGCGTCCATAAAAGGTTGGAAAATATTTTCCAGGACCGGACCCAGATAGTCGTTAACCGGGTTCATCTTTAATACAACAACCCGGCCTAAGACATAGAGTTGATGCAGCAAATCCAGAGCGGAAATCGCGTTAATATTACCGGCTCCTAATACCAGGCATACTTCTCCAGGAGGATCACTTTCTTTATAAAAAGCCGCTGTATGATCGGCCAGATTGTCTTCGGTTATCCCGGGCTGCATCCAAATTTCGACCCGCAGGTCGTTAATCAACAGCCGGTCGTAGATATCGGCCGGATAAACCTGACCAACCAACTGGTCATTGGGACGCCGCCAGAGTTTTGAAGGACGGGGAGGCTGGCCATCGGCCAATGCTTCCATCGATCGGATAAGGCCGTTTATGCCCGAGGCGAATGCCCAGGGGCCGCCGGCCCATACCTCGCCCACCCACGGTGATTCGGGATCAAGCGCTTTGCCCTCGACGGATAGCTCAACCCAGCGCGATGCATGGCGGGCCAAATTAGCCCGCAGATTCAACAGCAGATCGCGTTTCTCCGCCACCGGCAACCGTGCCCACTCTCGCTTATGAGCCTGTAAGGCACATAAGGCCTGGTCCATTTCGGCTGTTGAACTGCTCGGGGATGTTCGTAACGCTGCTGTCATTCTGGCTCTTCTCTTCTTCTGCGAATTTAATCTATATTATAATGGGCCGGCCGGGTAATTAGCTGCAAGCGATTCATTCACAACGTCTGCTGGCCATCAACGAGAAGGTCCGTCAGCAAAATCCCCTGGCTAAAATGGCTCTGCCTGAGTTATCGGCATGATCCATCAGAACGCCATCTCTCGTAGAGGGGATGCGAAAGCGCCGGCCGGTTGTTTGCTCAGTGGCGCCATCTTATCAATCTGGCGAATACGAACGTCCCGCCCGGTCAAAAACTTGCCGAGCCGATTAGCCCGGACCCTCACCAGTTCACTTACGGCGGCAAGTTGATAGTCAAACAGATGTACCTTAAAATCTTCTTTATCGTCCAGGGGACAATCCCAAGTGCCCGCAGCCCGGCCATTCACCAGGATCACGTTGGTAACGTTGCCGGAATCATCAACGATGTATTCATAGTGGTGAAAATCGACATAGCGATGGCGGTCGCAATAACCCATGAGATAGGAATCGTTGGCAGGTAAAAGCGTTACCGTCGGACTCTGAGTGGTTAAGGATGACCGCAGATGCTCCAACCCACTAGCCAGCATCACCATAGGGATGTTGGTTTCGGAAGTTCGAATTTCCACGACCTCGTCGCCAAGAGCACGAAGCGCTGAACGAACGCGAATGTTACCTAGGCCAGTCCACCAATTGATGTCATTTAGGGAAGCCGGGCCAAAGGTCGTAAGGTAGTGGTGTACGAGCACGTGGATGGCCTCACGTTCATCAACAGCGCCCAGTTGGATATCTGGATAGACATCGCTGAATAACGCGTAACGATAAGCCCCATCTTTCCAGCCCGTTGCAGGTTTGGTGCGCACAAGGAGGCCCTGATCACTCATATAATTTAGCACTGCTGAAACATCATAATCCGTTGCCAGTGTTGCCTCGATCTCAGCCGAGGTCTGCCGTTGCTCCTTGAGTAATTGTAAGATCGAGTCGGATAACGCCGTATACTCGTCTAAGGGCACCCCGCGGTAAAGCATGAAATGTTTCGAGGATTTGATCGCCTTGTCAGAAGTGGCCGCATACATGACCGGTAGTAGATCTTTATTGTGAATATAGATACTTTTTCGCACACAGCGGATGAGGGCCACGTCCGCTTCATAGTATAGTTGGTATTCAAGTTCTATCGGTTCGAAATCAGGTAACCGTGCGGCAAGAGACAGATAAGGTGTTATCGGATTGTCAGCCTGTAAGCCGCCCAGATCGTGCACCATCTGGCCAATATGGCTACTTGTTGTGCCCCCCGCCAAATGCTGCCTGATCAGAACAGAGTGGTTGATACTTTTTAGATCGATTTGTTTGATCATGGTTGATTTTGCCAATACTACCAAAGAACCAGCACGAAAGCTATGTAAGGTTGTGGTTTCTTTTGGGACCTTCTCTCAAAGTATCTATTCATGCAGCTTGCTCATGTGGTGGGGTTGTCACAGGTCTCCATCGACGGTTTGGTTGAGCGATCACACTTCGGAGCTGTCGGGTAACCATCCTAAAAGCAACGACCATTCTCGGTAGTCTCAGTGGAATACCCTACTCTCTCATTAACTTCCGTCTATCCACTCCGACGATACACCCATGGTTGAAAGCAGATCAATGCCTGAGCTAAATTGGGAAAGAGTTGCCCGGGGAGTGTAGACCGGCCGGCGACGCATTTTTTAGGAAGTGTGGCCAATATCCTTTCTTTGGTCCATCTGAAACTGAAAGCAGGCTATAATATCGCCGGAGGTATCACCATGAAATTGCCCGGCATTAATTTCGACTCACCTAAGTATACGACGCTGCTCGACAATGGCGACCCGGCTAGCCGGCTTGATGTGGCCATCATAGGCGATGGGTATACTGCCACAGAACAACAGATGTTTAACGAAGATGCCCAGGCTGTCGTCGATGCCTTTAAGCGCATCGAACCCATGCGCACCTATATCAATCATTTTAATTTCCATCGCATCAACGTCATTTCTAATGAATCGGGCACCATCGACACCCATGTTTCACCCCGCCAAATGCCCAATACCGCTTTAAAAACATTTTTCTCACCGATGGCCGAACGTCGGCTTATCGGACCCGATCCCTGGGTGATGTTAGTTGCCAAGGCTTCTGGCGCGCCCTGGGATAAATTGTTGGTCATCGTCAATGCCCCCCGGCGAGGTGGCGCCACATTGCTCTCCATGACCGTTGGCTATGCTTCGCGGAATTCGAGAGATTTCCCGGCGATCATGATCCATGAAGCCGGCCATGTCATAGCTAAAGTCATTGATGAATATGTGGGTGATCTGCCGGATATAGATTTCGCCGAAAATTGGTCGTTACCCAATTTCCTGCCTTGGTCCAATGTGGACACCAATTGGAAGCGGCCGAAATGGTGGCGTTGGCTGACGCCCGATACGCCCCGACCGACGCCTAATATCCAGGCCAACGATGATGTGGTAGGCGCTTTTCAGGGTGCGGTCTACACCGGCAATGGGGTTTACCGGCCACAACGAAGCTGCATGATGCGCCGGCACAGTGATCCCTTCTGTGTTGTCTGTACCGAACAATGGTTAAACGCCATCTACAAACGATCCAAAATAGCTGACGGCTTCTCACCCGCGTTTGAGCTGACGGATACACCACTGGTAAGGGATGCCGAGGAACCATTGACCTTCCGCGCCCATGTCTTGCGCCGGGAGGATATCAAAACGACCTGGCGGATAAAGAAACTGGAACAGACCCGCTGGCGCCGGCGGCAGATTACTCACGACTATCGCAGCTTCACCACAACCTTGCCGGCCAACAAAGTAGCTGGCCTGACTATTCCGACTGCCTGGGCCGTAGAATGTTTGCTGGAGGACGCCACCGAACGAATCCGCACCCCCTCTGTTCGTAGTCGCACCAAGCAGAAACACCGCTGGTATGTTATTACCAGGTAAAAACTCAGAAAATTGCGTTCACTCTAGAAAGCGGAATCTGAGACTGTTACCAGTTCATTACCGATGTGGGTAAAATGGTGTGCAGAACACTGCTTAAGCATCTTATGTCTGGGCGAGTGTTGATAAAACAAGAAAGGATAATAGCTCCGAATAGGACGGAGGGATTGATGAAAAAACTACTCTTGCTGTTGATACTGCTTACGGCTCTGGCCTTGACCGGCTGTTTCGGCGATGATGAGGCGACCGATGAGCCGGGAGATGATGTGCCAGGACTTCCGGCAGCGACGCCTGACAGCTCGGGATCGGATGGCTCGGACGATGGCGACGAACCGGGAACTGACGGTTACCCCGATCCGCTTAGTGAAGGCGGTTACCCGGCCTCATTGCCGCCAACTCCCCTTCCACCGGACTACCCGGCCCCTATTCCGCAATCGACGCTGGAACCTTATCCGGGAGGGTTTGCCATTGTTATCCGGCCGGCCGGCTTACAATGTGAGGAAGAAACCATTAAAGATGTCGACGCCGCGGTTACCGAACTGGAAGGGGCTGGGATCTCTGTCCAGGAGATTAGCCGGGTTGAGCTGTTGGTCTGCGAAGCTTGTGGCTGTCCGACCACTGAACATTTCCGGGCACTGATCGATCCGGCCGACACGGAAGCAGCCTTGCTTCTGGGCTGGTTACGCGCTTACCAATAAATCATGATTCGTTTTCTCACGGCCGGAGAATCTCATGGTCCAGAACTGTCCACTATCCTGGAAGGGATGCCGGCCGGCCTTATCTTGGACCGGGATCTATTAAATCGCGAGATGGTCCGCCGCCAGAAGGGATACGGCTCTGGCGGGCGAATGAAGATTGAAAAGGATACGCTCCAAATTACGGCCGGGATCATGGCTGGGCAAACGACCGGCGGGCCAATCGCCATCCGCATCCCCAACCTCGATTATGAGAAATGGAGTGACAGAGAGATTTCACCGCTGACCATCCCCCGACCGGGCCATGCCGATCTGACCGGCGCAATCAAATATGGCTACCGAGAGCTTCGCCTATCGTTGGAACGCGCTTCTGCCCGCGAAACAGCCGCCCGCGTAGCCGTTGGCGCGATCTGCAAACAATTGCTGCTGGCCCTCGGTGTAACTTTGGGCAGCTATGTCGTGCAGATTGGCCAGGTAAGCGCCGATCTGCCGCCGGAGATGACTTATAAAGCCCGTTTCGCGGCCGCAGAGAAGAATGACCTGCGCTGCCCGACGTCGGAGGCCACGGAGGCGATGCGCGCCCACATCCGGGAGATTATGTTGGAAAAAGACACCCTGGGTGGCGTTTTTGAAGTTGTCGCCTTAGGCTTGCCGCCGGGTTTGGGCAGTCACGTCCATTGGGACCGGCGTCTGGATTCACGCTTGATGGGATCGATTGGAGCGGTCCAGGCCATAAAAGGCGTGGAAATTGGCCCCGCCTTCGATAACGCAACCCGGCCGGGCTCGGCCGTCCATGACGAGATTTTTATTGATGAGGCCGGGGTTTTGCAGCGAAAAAGCAACAACGCCGGCGGCTTTGAAGGAGGGATCACCACGGGCCAGCCGGTAGTTGTACGGGCGGCCATGAAACCCATTTCCACTGTCCTAAATCCGCGCCAATCAGTAGATTTGGCCACCGGTGAGGCGGCCGAAACGGTTTACGAGCGTTCTGATTTCTGCGCAGTGCCTCGCGCGGCCGTCGTGGGGGAGGCCATGATGGCCTTTACCCTGACCGGTGCCATGTTGGAAAAATTGGGCGGTGATAGCCTGGCCGAAATCCGGCCCCGCCTGGCGGCATTGCGCCAGGCGCGCCTGGCTGACCTGCCCATGGACAATCTGCCCTGGCGCTTCGGTTATGAGGAGAGTTAATTGGGTCGCAAAGGGCGTGGTGTAAACCCTTCTTTAAAAGGACGCTTGCCGGAATTTTTTAGCGACGATCAAAAGGCCATGCAGCTCATCGTGGCCTTAGCTTGCCTGGCGGTAACTGTATCCATCGGCTACACCTATGCCAACCACATCCAGGTGGTGGGCTGGCAGTTGTGGACCTGGCTGGTGTCGGTGCTGATCGCCGCCCTGGCTTTGTTGGCCGGAGCCGGCCGGCCACCCCTGACGTGGCAAAGATACTGGTGGTGGTTGGCGGGCTTGCTGCTTATGGCTCTGCTATTACGGCTTGTATTAATAGAGATAATCCCCGGCGGTTTGCATGTCGACGAGGTGGGCACGGCCGATTTCAGTCTGCGCCATGTGTTTATCAAACCCCAGGAAACGGTCAATCCTTTTCGAGCCGGGCTGGCCTCCCAACCGACCCTGTATAACTATTTGATCCGCCTGTCTCTGGCCGTTGTCGGCAAGAGCATCACCGGTTTACGATTGAGTAGTGTCCTGGCCGGCACCCTGGCCATCCTGGCTACTTACGCCATGGTAGCCGTATACCAGAACCGGCGGGCGGCTTTGTTTGCGGCCCTGCTCATGACCACCTACCATTACCATATCCACTGGTCGCGCCTCGGTCTGAATAATATCTGGGATACCCTTTGGGTACCGGCCATGCTGGCCCCTTTCGCCTGGGGCTGGCGAAAGAATTGGTCCGGAGGCGCTGTATTGGCCGGTTTGGCCGTCGGCTTGTCACAATATTTTTACATGGGCAACAAGATTGGCTTCTTTTTAATGGCCTTCGTCATTCTACATTTTTGGCAGGAGGGACGGGGGTTGCTACGGGGCAACCGGCAGCTCTATAACCGGCGCCTGGTGATATACACCGGGGTGATGCTCCTGATGGCCGCTATTGTGGCCGCACCCATCTTCTTTCACGCCCTGCGCCAGCCGGATGTGTATTTTGAACGCAGCCGGATGGTCTTCGCCTTTTCCCCGGAGATCTTAGCTTCCGGTGAGGTGCTGAACTTCGCCTGGGAACAGATTGTATATTCGGCCGGGGCATTCACGGCCATGCCCGACAGGACCGGGTTTTATGGACCGGGGGTGCCACTGTTAATCGGCATAGCCGCGCCCTTGTTCGCTATCGGTTTCTTCTGGGCGATTTACAAGCGGCGCTATCTTCCCGCCCTATGGGTGGTACTCACCGTCGTTTTAGGCGGCTTTTTCATGCAGGACCCGCCCAGCAGCTCCCACTTTGTGGTCGCGATCCCGGCTGTATGCTGGCTAATGGCCATTCCCTTGGCCTGGTTGGTGGAACGCGGCCGATGGCAATGGGCGGTTCTTCTCGTGGGTATTATTATGGTGACCGATCTGGTCTACTATTTCGGCTATTATGTACCCAGCGAACCGCGCGACCTGATCCACGCCTTCCCCCCCTGGCCACCACTAAATTAGTGAACGAACGGGAGCTCTTGAAGATAATCTAGCAGGGCTTATTGGGTTGGACAAAGAAGCCGCTGGCCGCAAGGCGGGTAACGAGACATTCTCTCAAGCAGGCCTGTTTCATGTGGAATCCATGGAATCGGCTCATATTACGTTGTAAGGATCAGAGAACTCGCCTTGACCTGCCAGGCTGATTTCATTCCTGTCTGGAGGGAACGTTGAATTGGTTCTGTGACGCTCCAGAAGCAGAAACGGCAGCCGCCATCGCTGTTTCGTGGCTAACAGTACAGATTACCTACGGAAATTCACCATTACATCCACGATCTATGGTATCTTGTGTGTAACTTAATAGAGTTTCTCTTGCGTTGGCTTTTCCGGGCTAACCTGAGAACGGTGAACAATAACTATTTATCCTGAGGTATTATCATGAACTTTCACCGCTTTCACCCACCCCGGGATGGAGGCGGGCAAGGACTCGTTGAATACGCCTTCATCCTGGCATTCGTTTCGCTGATTATCGTGGGGAGTATATCCTTCTTTGGTAAGGCGCTGGTTGAAGAATATTGCCTGATAAACTATAAGCTGTGGTTGACGGCCGATCTCTCTTCCGCCTGTTCCAAGCCAATCGTTGAATTGGGGCCTGTATCCCAAGGACCCAATTACCTAAACCTCGAGGTTCAGGTGACGGATCCTGACGGCGATCCGGAAAACCCTTATGCAGCGATTACGAAGGTTGAGTTTTATCTCGACAGCACCGGCGCCGGCCCGGTGCAGACGGAGTTCGAGCACCGGTACTGTATGGGCGGGAATAGTGGTCTGAACCCATGCCAGAACTACAATACCGGTTCTTTGCCGGCCGGCTCCCATACGGTCATTGTCCTGGCCTACGATAGTGATGGCCATATCGGCCGCCTACGGTACAAATTCACCAGGTAGGCGTTCCGCGGCACAACCCGTTATTCGCAGCGATTTCCCTCCTGCCTGGATGTCCCTCATTAAGTTGCCGTTCACGCTAAAAGGAAAAAACGGCCGGGAGGAAGGACCACTTGGGCAAATCGATGGGATATTCGAAGGCGCCAATATCATAAGCCGCGCCCATGGGGCGGGGAAGGCCTTCTAAATCTCTCTCGACGCCGGCAAGCGTAAGTCCGGCATCGACGGCCGGGCTTTGCGGGTAAAGGTGATAATCACCTGAACTACTGAAAACTTCGGCCGGTGTGGCAATAATGGAGTGGGTATCGTAACCAAGAGTCTGCCATGCGGTCAATCCAATCACCGAATTGTCATCATCCGCGCTGAATCGGTCCAAGATAATATTGTAATCACTCTCAAAGCCAAGGAGTGTGGCTGTCGGGATAACGATACTGCCCCGCCATGGGTGGTAAGTGAGGATGATGTTATTGAAGACCTTATTATTGATGCAACTGCTGGCGCTGATGTTGATAGCCCACCGGCCGTCAAAGGCCTGAACGATGGTGTTGTTGAGTAGCTGGATGTTTTGAGAACAGACGGCGCCGTTTTCCTGGAAAATGGAGATGCCGCCGGCGTGATTTTCGTACAACAGATTATTGCGTACGACGGTATCGGTGACACCGTCCATATTGATACCTGAGCAGCCACCGACGCCGTTTTCGTAGATGACATTGTTTTCGATCAGGCCATCGGAAATGATGCCGTCCGCTCCAGAATCCAGATCGCCATTGAGGTGCAGGCCACAGTTCTTATTGTGGTGAAGCAGATTGCCCCGGACCAGAAAGTGGTCGCCGCTGTTGCTTAGGTAGATGCCGTGTTCACCGTTGGCATAGCTCTCATTGCCTTCGACGATGATATTGTCGACGAAACCGGTGAAGATGCCCGTCTTGCCATTGGTGAGGCCGTTGTCGTGGACCCGGTTGTTCCGGACGATAAAATGGTGGGAATGGTTACTCTCGCTGCCGCGCAGGTCGATGCCCCAATTGGGTGCATTCGCCACTTCCAGGGCTTCGACCAGCCAAAAGGCCACGGTTTCAGAGCCTTCCCAGGTCTCAAATTCCAGGATGCTGTCGTGTCTGTTGCTGGGTCCGGGCGCATTGATCAGCACAGCGGCGTTGGGGGCGGCGCTGAGGGTGATCCAGGCCTCAGCCGTGCCTGACTGCTCGATTCGGGCGCCGGCATATGCTCCACTACGCAATAGAATCGTATCCCCTGGGGCCACACTGTCCACGGCGTTCTGGATTGTCACCCAGGGTGTATCACTAGATCCGTCGCTGCTATCGGAGCCGTTCGGAGCCACGTAGAACACCTTTCCAGAGTTGGGAACGGGTGTTGGTGGATCGCCGGCCGGTGCGGCCGGGATCTCATTTCTTCCAGTCAGAGGTAGGACCATCATGCCAGCTAATGATTCTTCAACAGGTGAAGATCCGGTAGCAGTATTGCAGGCGACCAGAATAAGTAAGGACAAGGCCGGTAAAACCCACCGTAAACTTTGTTGCCACACTTGTTTGGTCAAGGTACGCATCGTATTTCGATATTGAGGTCTATTATTCTGTTTCAAGTATACCTTGAGATTAATTAGTGAGCAGTGGATGGTCGGCCTTACGGGGGTCTGCGGTCGACGCTGTTTAGAGTCGGTGTGCTTGAGGATTAGTATGCTGACGGGGCCTAGAGCAGACACAAGACTGGCTGCAATACTGAATTGATCACCAAACCGCACACTATCGCACAAAGTTGCCAATATGGGGCAGACGAGCAGTGATAGACTGTGTTTGGAACGCGCAAAATAAACCTTAAGTATTCAAGGCAAGAAGATAATACGAGCTAGCTAGTAATCAGGTTCTGGGGGCGTACGATGGAAATTGGCGAGGCTATCGGCATATTATTCCTTGTCGGACTATTGGCTATCTTTGGGGTTTATTATTACCACACGAACCGATGCCCTGGATGTGGCGCTTTCCGTTCCATCGAAAGAGTTGATGCTGAATATATACCCGTGGATGACGAGACAAGTTATTTGGATGTCATTGGGTTTTTTTTAAGCGAGGGTGAGCATCGCACCAAGGGCACGATAGTGAAATGGGTTGACCGCTGTAATAAGTGTGACTATGAACTTCGGGGTGAAGGTCATTTTAGGCATTACTGAAAGTGGAGGATCTCGAGACGGTGGCAAGTGAAGGGCGTGAGGATATCCAGGAGGAACGATTGGGCGATGCTGGAACTGATATTGTAATTCAGCGACGCCGATTGGTTTTCAACCGGCTTGGGTCAGATTCAACTTTGATTTGAGCGCTGAATTTCTCTCCCCAGACGCAAACTGGCCGCCCCTCCATCCCGGATGACATAAAGACAATCCAACTTGCTCTCACTTATTTGGCGTTTTATCTGTTTATAAACGGCCGGATAATCACCTGAAAGCCGCCCTTCAATCTCTTTGAGTTCTCTGAGATCTTCTTCCGCTGACTTTTTTTGTTGCTCAGCATTGCCTGCTTTTTGCAGAAACAAGCGCGCCCGATCATAGGTCTCACTATTTAGAATCTGTACCCGCAAACGGTCATAAGCCGTGACCGCCGTTTCATATCGCTGTTCGGCATTTAAATCTTGAAATAAATAGCTGATCTCTTCAGGGATCACACCCTCAATATACTCATTCTGGGAGTAGAGTGCCGGGTTGTATTGCTCCAATTTGGCCTGGATCCACGGGATGAAAGCCTCTTTTACTGCCTGGGCCTGGGCATCGGAAAAGCCATCCGTAATCCGGTGGCTAAATATTTCATATATACGTAAAGCAATTGCCGGTGACTCTTCCACAGGGCCTCCTAATTGTGTATCAGAATGATCTTGAGGGGCGTTTTTCAGTTAGCATCAAAACGTGAACTTTGGGTTTTGCAGCTGTCTATGCACTCTACTTAGTCGAAAATGCAAACAAAGCCAATTCTGTATAGAGTGTCCATTGCCAGACTGGGAGAAATACAACAGCGCCTGCCCTGGCTTCTGCTTTCTTCCGGCGGTCGATTTCCTGGCTATTTGGGTCCCTTGGCATCAAGAATCTTGTTGGCGTTGGCATAATTGCCCGCCTTCATAGCCGCGACAACCAAGGCAAAAGATCCGGCCCCTTTTTTCTTCTCGAGCGCCAGCTTCAGGTCGGCCAATTTCCCGTCAAAGTAGGCGTTCTCCAGGACTTCATCGCCGCCAATCAAAGGTACCATCTTCTTGACCACGGCCAGGTCGTTAGGATAGCTGGAAGTTGGCTTATAGCCCATGGCGGTAACCGCTTTTTGGGTCAAGTATTCGGTAAATCCTTCATTGAAGTTTTCACCCATCTGGTTGATTACCACGCCATTCTCATGGCGGTGAAGAATCTCATGGGGCATGGTATCGACCTCCTGGGCCGTTGAGTTGATGTAGATGGTATTATCCGGGGCGGTAAAGCCTTCCAAGGGGCCGTCGGCAGGCTGGCCATTCGTCCCATCATACGATCCTTTGCCATAGATTTTGTCCCAGGCACTTTTAATACCGGCTTCGTTGACGACCTTGACCCTATCAACCTTAAATTTGTGCCCTTTAAAGACCGTCTCGAGGATATTTTTGCTCTCCTTGGCGTCGATCTTACCGCCGCAAGATTGTTTGAGCCGGTTACGAACAAAACGGAAGGCGTTTTTTACGCCTCTGCCCAATCTGCTGAAAAATTTACCAATACTGCTAAAAATTGAACGTTGGATAAGCGGCCGTTCCCCCGCCGAGGATAGGGAGACATTGTTATCGCTCAAGGCGCTTCGTTGAACCACCCCGCCGGTCTTCAGCTCGGCCGCGCCCTGCTGGACGACATGGGTTAACTCGTGGGCTAATAATTGTCGTCCCTCGGAAGTCTCCGGCCGGTATTGATCTTGTTTAAAGAAAATCTGCGACCCGGAAGTAAATGCGCGAGCTTGTAAACTGTCGTTTAATTTATCCGCTTGATGGTCGTTGTGTATTTCCACCCCGCTGAAATCCATGCCGAAATCACTTTCGGCTTGCCTGCGCACCAGGGGTGACATGGCGCTGCCCTTGCCTTGCGCTCGTTGAATCGTCTGTTCAACGGCCAGTCTAACATCCGCGCCGCCTTTGTTCTTGGCCTCGGACATCATGCGCAGGACGGCCTGGTTTCCCAGCGTACGCTGTAAGTGAGTGACATCGGCTGTTGATAGTCTGGGTTTATCCTGACGGGTGAGCTGGGCGATATGAGCCAGCGGCGCAGAGTGGGACTGGTTCAAGCCTTTATTGGAGTGGGATTTTTTTTGTGAGGTTTTGCCGGAAATTGGTCGCTTCACAACTGCCCGTTTCTGCCTGGGCATAACTGCCTCCTAAACCTTGACTACATAAAGCCTATATTGGTTCGCCATCAGAGGTCAAGCTTAATCTTGTACGGGTGATGCCCCAACCTCGGAGGAGGATTATTGCATTATAGGTTAAGGGCCAATGGCGGTCAATGAGTCGGAAGTTGGAGTGCTGAGCTATGCCGAGGATGATGGAGGGATACGGGGAAGCACAGAGGGAGGGATGCAGGGATGAAAGGGCGGATGTCCGAACTTTTCGAAAAATAGGATGCGTGTGTTATGTAAACTTCTGACGATTTAACGGTTGAGATGCGGACAGGGAGTTATCCTGCCAGATCTTATACTTCTGGGCTTTCTAAACTGGTTTTCCAGCCAACCTCAGAAGTTTAGTTTAGCGACGCCGGCCGAACCGTTGGGAGAAAGCCCAAAGCATAAGCAGCGGCCCCGAGAAGGCGGCCATGGCCGAGAAGCCAACATTGCGCGTGCCGATGAGTTGGGCGGTCAGGCGATCGCTGAAGGCTTGGTCGTCGACCAGGTAGGTCCAGGTGGAGGAAGGATCGTACAGGCCTAACTTCTCCAGCGATATTCCCCCGGGGACGAGGTTGAGAGCGGCCGATTTTTCCAGGGCTCGTTGGTCAATGGACACGAGGGTTTCCTGGAACGACCCGGACGCCTGCTTCAGAAATTCACGGAATGGATCCAACCCGCCCACTTCGGCCAGGTGGATGCTATCGCGAATCTCGGTGACGGCCTCCAGGTGATCTGCCCAGCAGTCGTCGATAGCCTGGAGCATAAGGCGCCTTTCCAGGTCAAGCAGGACTTCTTCGCTCATTAATCGTAGTAATTCCTGGTGTACGGCCAGTTGGCCCTCCGCGAATACCGTAGGCGGGATTGTACCGTCGATATACTGGCGGCGTTGCAAGGCCATCACCTGGCGTTGCTTATCGAGGAAATTGGAATAGCGGTAAAGGGTCTGGCGAATGTCGAAATTCTGACCCTCGACGATGCGTTGGGCCCGGTCAACCTGCCGGCGCAGTAGGGCGCTGTCGACCGGTTCTGCTTGGGCAACCGTGCGGTATCTCTTGGGCAGCGAATCGGCAATCTTATAGCGGGCCAGTAGCTCGTCCTCTAGGCTGATGAAGAAGCGGGAAGAGCCGGGATCCCCTTGCCGGACGGCCCGGCCGCGAAGCTGATCGTCAATGCGCCGGCTCTCGTGGCGGTTGGCCCCAATCACATAAAGACCACCCAGGGCGGCTACTCGTTCATAATCTTCGCCGCCAGCGCCGCCCAAACGAATATCGGTGCCTCGGCCGGCCATATTGGTTGAGATGGTGATCGCCCTGAAAGCTCCCGCCTCAGCCACGATACGCGCCTCCTAGTCGTCTCGCCGGGCGTTGAGCACCTTGTTGGGGATCCCGGCCGCGCTCAGATCGGCCGCCAGGCTCTCCGATGCAGCCACGCTGGTTGTGCCCACCAGGATGGGCCGGCCGGCCTGGTAAACCTGTTTGATCTCGGCCAACAGAGCCAATCGCCGGGCCTCGCCGGTTGGGAAGATGTGGTCGGGGTGATCGACTCTGATACAAGGCCGGTTAGCCGGCACCTTTAACAGATCCAGGTTGTAGAATTGGACCAGCTCACCGGCCGCCGGTTCGTCCGCAGCGTTAGCGGTCACCCGTTGCCTTATGGTTCTGGCTCGCTCCCGTAATTCATCGTCCCTCGCTGCCCCTAAGCGTGCATCAGGCCCATTTACGGCCGCCAACTTTTCCTGATAAGGCAGGAGTGCTTTGTTGCCGTTCCCCGATGGCCGCGCAATGAGCCGGCTTAGCCCTTGTATCCCACCTTCAATACTCACTTCTTCCGCCTTCTTCAGCCTCCTGGGGTCGCCTGGTGGAATCATTAAATTAGTGAAGTTCGGGCCTTCGTTAGCTCTGCCGCGTTTACCAGCCTACCCCACGGTGATGGGTTCGCAAAAAATATCATACTGATTTCTAGGCCAGCTGCCAACGAAGGTATCATGGTTGGTCGGCTTTCGTTGCTAGAGGTCACTGGCGGACATTGCCGGTCATCTTGATGGCCTGGGTATTCCCTTGGGCCTGCTGGCGGCCAACGACTCCGTGGTAGACGTCGGCGAGGTACCGACCGATCTCACTCCCTATTTGACTAAATCAGCCGGCTTGCTGCTGACTTCTCTCGCCATCTCCCTCGGCGCGCCCTTCTGGTTAGATCTGCTGAGCATGGTCTCCAACATCAGGGGAACGGGCAGACCTCGTAGGTTTTCCGAAACCTACGAGGTCTAAACTGGTCTGTCAGCACACTTCGCGGTCTTGGATAATCCAAACTTCGGAGGTTTGTTGGCTGGTCTGCCAACAAACCTCTGAGGTCTGGGAGGTCTCGAGAGCAGCAAACCTCCGAAGTTTCCTCAGCTTGCCAGGTATTTCCGCAAAACCGTCTGCAAAATACCACCGTTCCGATAGTAATCTACCTCCACCGGCGTATCGATGCGGCAGGTGGTTAAGAAGGTGAACTCGCTGCCATCGCCGCGCACGACCCGGATGGGCACATCCTGGCCAGGTTGTAAATCATCGTCGAGACCGACAGTAGAATAGCTCTCCGTTCCGTCCAGACCCAGGCTATCGGCGTTTTCGCCGGCTTTGAACTCCAGGGGTAAAACGCCCATGCCCACCAGATTGCTGCGATGGATACGCTCGAAGCTGGCGCAGATAACCATGCGGTTGCCCAACCAGAGGGTGGCTTTGGCCGCCTGGTCGCGCGAGCTGCCCGTTCCATAAGCCTCACCCGCCAGGACCAGAAGATTGGTCCCTTCTTCCTGATAACGCAACGAGGCGTCGTAAATGAACATCACCTCGTCTTCGGGCAGATAAGTGGTCCAACCCCCTTCGGTGCCGGGTGCCATCTGGTTGCGCATGCGGATATTGGCGAAACCACCTCGGGTCACGATCTGGTCGTTGCCCCTGCGGGAGCCGTAGGAGTTAAAATCACGCAAGGCCACACCCTGGGCCAATAAATATTGACCGGCCGGTGAATTGACGGCGATGGCCCCGGCCGGCGAGATGTGGTCGGTGGTCACCGAGTTGCCCACCTTGACCAGCACCCGGGCGTCGGTTATGTCGGCGATGGGTTGTGGTTCGGGGGTCATACCGCTGAACAGGGGCGGCTCGCGCACATAAGTCGAATCCGGGTCCCAGGCGTACAATTCGCTGCTCGCCCCGGGGATATTATTCCAGGTTTCATTGCCGGTGAAGACGCCGCTGTACTGCTCCTTGAACATCTCGGCCGTGACCGACTGGTCGACCGCCGCCTCGATATCCGCGCTGCTGGGCCAGATGTCGGCCAGGTATACTGGCTGTCCATCCGCGCCCGTACCCAAGGGATCGTTGACCAGATCACAGTTGGTGGAACCAGCCAGGGCGTAGGCTACAACCAACGGTGGTGAAGCCAGGTAGCTGGCCCGCACTTGTTGGTGCACCCGCCCTTCAAAATTGCGGTTACCACTGAGCACGGCCGAGACGACCAGGTTCCCTTCCTCCACCGCTGCGGAGACGGCTTCCGGCAGAGGGCCGGAGTTGCCGATGCAAGTAGTGCAACCGTACCCGACGGTGAAAAAGCCCAGTTTCTCCAGGTATGGTTGCAACCCGGCCGCTTCCAGGTAGCTGGTAACCACCCGCGAGCCGGGGGCCAGGCTCGTCTTGACATAAGGTTTGACCTGCAACCCCTTTTCCACCGCGTTTTTGGCCAGCAGGCCGGCCGCGACCATCACCGAGGGGTTGGAGGTATTGGTGCAACTGGTGATGGCCGCGATGACCACTGCGCCGTGACCGATCTCGGTGCTTTGGCCGTTATCGGCCACGGTGGCCGTATCGGCCAGGTGGTCGGGGCTCAGGTTAAAGCCCCGCCGATTATAAGGCCGGGTCAAAGCCTCCTCGAAGGTGGGTTTCATGCGCGAAAGTAGAATGCGATCCTGCGGCCGGTTGGGGCCGGCCAGGCTGGGCAAAACGCTGCTTAAATCCAGCTCGACCACGTCGGTGAATTCCGGGTCAGGGGAATCTTCCGAGTGGAACAGGCCCTGGGCCTTGGTATACCGTTCGACCAGCTCGACCAGCTCTTCGGAGCGACCGGTGCGGCGCATATAATTCAGCGTCTCCTCGTCAACCGGGAAGAAACCGACCGTGGCCCCGTATTCGGGCACCATATTGGCCAGGGTGGCCCGGTCCGGCAGGCTCATGCTGCGCAGGCCGGGGCCAAAATATTCGACGAATTTACCCACGCACCCTTTTTGTCGCAGGATCTGGGTGATCACCAACACCAGGTCGGTAGCCGTGGAGCCTTCGGGCAGGCGACCGGTGAGCTTCACCCCGACCACTTCGGGGGTGAGCATGTAGATGGGCTGGCCCAGCATTACCGCCTCGGCTTCGATGCCGCCCACACCCCAGCCGACAACCCCCAGGCCGTTGATCATGGTCGTGTGGGAATCGGTGCCCACCAGCGAATCGGGGAATAGGACTTGGCCGCCGGCCTCCTGGTTTGGATAGCACGACGTTGGCCAGATATTCGAGGTTGACCTGGTGGACGATGCCCGTGGCCGGGGGCACGACGCGGAAGTTAGCGAAGGCACCCTGGCCCCATTTCAGGAACTCATACCGTTCGCGATTTCGTTCAAATTCCCGCTCGGCATTGAAGAAGAGGGCCGCGGCCGAACCGAAGGTGTCCACCTGGACCGAATGGTCGATGACCAGGTCGACGGGCACCTGGGGGTTGATCTTGGCCGGATCGCCGCCCAGGCGGGCCATGGCCGATCGCATTGAGGCCAGGTCGACCACCACCGGCAGGCCGGTGAAATCCTGCAAGATAACCCGGCCGGGTTTGAAAGGCAATTCACTGCGCTTCGCGGCGAAGGGCTCCCAGTTGGCCAGGCCGACCACATCCTCGGGGGTGACCAGGTAGCCGTCGCAGTTTCGTAGCACCGACTCCAGCAGGACCTTGATGGAGAATGGCAGGCGGTCGATGTGACCGATACCCTCTTCCTGGAGCTTGTCCAACCGGTAATAGACATACGAGCTGTCTAGCATGCTGCGGGCGCCAAAGTGGTCGAATAAGTCGCTCATGGGCTTTCCTCGTTTTATATTTAGGCTTGGAATTCTGTAAACCGCGGAAATCTCTCAACCTGCAAAAACTCTTTTTCAATACGGTTTACGTGGTGAAAGCGGGAGAAACGTCCTCAGGTAAACTCAAAGTGTTTCCCGCTTTCACATAACTGGCGGTTATTATACAGGAAAATGGGGATTGGGCGGATCAGATTTTGGGCCATTTTCGAATTTTGGGAGGTTCGTAAAGTATTCCTAGTTTAGTTTTGGTTGGAAGCCAAGACAGGGCATTTTGGGACCAGCCGAGAGTGAAAGATTTTGATCTCCTATCCTCCCGATCCTACTTGATTGCCATTGATGTGGAAGACAATTGTGTGCTCTGCCCAATGGACATCTGTTACCTAGTCAGGTTCGATTTCTCTTTGCTCCTAATAGCCATGCACAGTTAGTCGAGAACTTACTTCGTTTGGGCTGAAGCCAACTCTGATAGGGGCAACTTCTCTCAAGAAAAAGGTCATGTATAATGTTTATGCTGAATGGATTTTTTTGGTCGAAATAAACTTGTTAGTATGCTCATCTGCACTAGGTTGTAATAGAATCGTAATCCTATCCGGCAATTCCGCAACGTAGAAAGAGTCACTAAAAACAGACTGACGGCTGGGAGAAAAACCCAATGCTTAATCAAGATCATTACAACCGCATCGTTCGTGCCTTGCCCATCTTAAACCTCGCTGAGCCACAACTGGTGCGTGAATTTCAGGAGTCCGCCTTCTTCGCCCGCCTCCCAGCCGGGAAGGATGTGTTCGTCGAAGGAGACCGCGCCGACTCGATCGCTTTGTTACTCTCCGGCGTTGTGCGTGTATATAAAATCGGGGGGACCGGCCGTGAAATCACCCTGTATCGTTTCGGCCTCGGCGAATCCTGCGTTCTAACCGCCAATGCTATTCTCAGTCAGCAATCGTTCCCAGCGATTGCCACCGTCGAACAGGAGGCTGAGGCATTGATGATCGCGGCGGATACTTTCCGCGACTGGGTACACCGCTACGACCTGTGGCGTGGATTTGTTTTCGACCTGCTATCACAGCGCCTGACAAGCGTGATGGCTCTTGTGGACGAGGTGGCTTTCGGCCGGATGGATAAACGCGTCGCTTCTTTTCTGCTGGATCGCAGTCGAACGGAAAATCCTATCCCCATTACCCATCAAGAAATCGCTGCCGAATTGGGCAGTTCGCGGGAGGTCATCAGCCGGATCATTGAAGGTTTTGCCAGTGAGGGGTTAATTCACCCGGCGCGCGGGATGGTCGAAATCTTGGATTTTGACTCGCTGCAATCTCGCTCTGTTATGTGACTTTGTCACAGACAGGAATCTTCCCATCTCCTATAATGGAAACATGATAGAAACACATTACCCAAGGAGAGTTTAAAATGAACCCTTTCATCACATTCATGGCTTCAACCGCCGGCCGAATTGTACGGATCGTAGCAGGCATCGCTCTAATAGCCTGGGGCTTGTTCGGCCTCGGGGACACCATCGGCATCATCGTGGCTGTCATTGGCGCAGTGCCTTTGCTAGCCGGTTTATTCGACTTCTGCGTATTCGCCCCGCTGTTTGGCAACCCGTTTAGCGGCCCAAAGATTCGTGCAGGGAAGTAGAATTTTTCCTGCACTCCGACAGGCATCACGCTCTGGCTAGCGTAATGCCTTCTATCTTCTCACATATGCTTTGATATTTCACACGCATGTTCGACACCAAGACGTCACGCTGGTGCACCGGAAAACACCTCCTTACCCCCGACATCACCTGCTACAATTCTCGAATATACAACTTGTGATCGAATCATTGTTCGGTCAACACAAACGGAAGATGTCGTTGACCTGGGCATAGTAGCGGCTCGCTATTAAACTCAGAACCACCTTTTTAGTCATGTTGACATAACCACCTAAAAGGATGTTTTCACTCGGTGTGGTCGACCCTGACTAATCTACCTTCTCCACTTGTCGTGTTGTCTAAAATTCACAAGTCAATATTGTATTCAACCTCGATTACCTCTAAATCGGCGTAAATCAGATCGCCGGATTCGAGGTTCCACACGGCCTGGCCGCGCGTGGGCAGATTTAGTCCGGCGTGGACACCGTACTCTAATATTGGGGTAGACCAGGGGTCGAGCGAGAAGTCGCCGCCGGTTTCGCGATAGCGCATGCATTGAAAGTCGGTCAACCGGCCGTCATCAGCAAAGAATATCTGGGCCGAAACGCTTTTTCCATGATCGGTGAAGGTGACCTGGGCCGAGTGCTTATCGTATGTGCCTGCCAGCTGATATTGTCACCCAGGAAAGCTGTGGGGAACCAGATGATCTCATTTAGATATCTTAGCATGGTGGCCTGGTCCAACTCCTTGCCTTTGATGTCGAAGACCGTATAAAAACCAAGCAATTTGCCGAACATGTGACCCTGCCCCGATTCGTACCTATCTTTGGCCCGAAGCAGCGGCAGACCGGCGATTTTAAAGCGGGCGTTCCAGGTCAGGCTGGGCGGGTCGGTGGTGTAAATCTCTTCGGCGGTTACGGGCATCCAGGGTCGGTCCGCTCCGGTACGAAATTTTCCGACCTGCTTCAAGCGCACGGTCTTGATCCAGGGGGAGCCAACGACGCCGGTGAAATTCAGATAACGCTGCACAGGTTCCGGAAGATTTTTAAGCATCTCCTCGGTAACGAGGTGACTATCGTAAGCAGCGATTTTATTCATAGCTTTCGGTTCATTTGGTTATTGTTCGCTGTGTACTGAGCAGAGCACTCTATTCCGGCGGCGGCCGGCGTTTCATTTGGAAGAGGTCGGTGACCCGAGTATAGCTACTGCCGGCAAGGCGGCCGATGGGTTTAAGCGCCTCTAAGTTGACATAACCATCGGTATAGATGTCATCCCTAATGTGAATGTGTTGCACTTCGCCGAAGACCGCGTAGCCGCCGCCGGGTTTTTCGTTGATGGTGATGATCTGTTGCAGCGTGCATTCAAAGGCGGCTGGGGCTTCGGCCACCCGGGGCACGCTGATGGTTTCGCTGGCCACCGGGGTCAGCCCGGCCCATTCGAATTCTGATTGGCCTGGGGGCAGGATGGTTGCGGTGAGGTTCATGGCTTCGGCCGTCTCTTCGTTGGTCAGGTTGATCACAAACTCCGGGATTTGCTCGATGTTCCGCAATGTGTCCTTCTTATCCCGCGGCTCATTCAGGGGCACCGAAGGACAGAAGATGAGCGTCATGGGGTCGCGGGCGGCCGCGGTGAAGAAGGAAAAAGGCGCCAGGTTGAAGTTACCCTCCCGGTCGATACTGCTCACCCAGGCGATCGGCCGGGGCACGATGGCCCCGATCATCAGTTTATATCGTTCCGAAGTAGTCAGATCGCTGGGTTTCAAGTCCATAACAGCCTTCCTATTTTACCGTTGTATCAAACACCCGGGCGCCGGCCCAATTAGCCTGGTTTCTGGCCACGTACTCATTGTGGCTTTCGGCGACCTGGTAGGCGTCGTGGTCGGCCAGGCTCTCGAAGAGCACATGCAGCGAGACGTCAAAGTCGAGATCGTTGACATCCCTCGCTGCCTTACCTTCCCTGACGCCACACTCGAAGGAAATGATCCCGGGTAAAACCGCCAGGTACTTTTTGCTATCGGCGATCAGTTGGTCAACTTTTTCGGGGGAGTTATTTTTCAAAGTGAAAAATACGTTGTGTGCGTGCATAGTTGTTTCCTCGCTTGCCTCATCGATTGTTATATTTCGACGGTCGAAACCGCCGTTTAGAACTTTAAACCATAATCACCCACTTGCCCACAATCGCCCAAGTGCCGGTGATCGCACCGCCTGACTGGGACCGGCATTTATACCAACCTGGTTGCTCCTTATATACTTCACACCGCCTGGATCTGCCTGCTCTAAGGCTCGGACCACAAACGATTTGCAAAAAATCAATTTGACTAAAAAATTACTCTCGTCCCACCTTATCCGCGTTCATCTGCTCTCGTCAGCATCCTTATTATCGAGCAAGTTACCGACAATCTCTCTACGCCCTCTTTAGATTAACTGTCATTGACAGAATAGTTCTACCTAGTATAATTCACCCCTTGTATTTCTTTGCGGAGTGAATGAGGTAGACCCATGTCATGGCTCCATGATCGACAAAAACGAGAAGAGTGGACGCTCTTTGTGCAGTCCTTGAGCCCCGACCTCGATAGCAAGGCGGTTAGCCTGATGGATGAATTAGGCTTTGTCTCCCGCTCCATCTATCATCTGGGTGAACAGAGCCTGGATGAGGCCGGGCTTTCTTTTGCCCAGTATAAGGTTTTGTTGCACCTGCTCTTTGCCGAGCAAATGGGCGACCGGGCCGAACTGAACCCCTCGGAAATTAGTCTCCGGCAAGGCGTCAGCCGCAATACCATCAGCGCACTTATCCGCAATCTCGAGGATAGCGGCCTGATAGAACGCCGACTTGACCCCCAGGATCGCCGCCGGTTTAACATCGGATTGACAGATACCGGCCGTTCGCTCGCCACCGACCATGCCCGCCAGCACCTGGCTACGATTGGTAGCTGCTTTGACGGGCTCACAACCGGCGAGCAAGAGACCCTCTACCAGCTCCTTCGCAAAGTAGGCGCCCACGTCAAGGATGTGCGCCAATAATGCCACAAGCGTCATTTATGCCGGTAAGAAGCTCGAGTATTGCTAATTATTATGACCTGAGATTACCGATGGTTGGCGGCGCCTGCTACCCACTGATCGCTACTCTCCGATCTCCCGTTACCAAGGAGAAACGTTAATATGCTACGTTTAAGAAATTATTTAAAGCCCTATTGGCTCATGTTACTGGCTTGCATTGTTCTGTTGTTTATCCAGGCCATGCTTGACCTGACCTTGCCGGATCTGCTCTCCCAGATTGTCAATACCGGCGTCCAGGCGTCCGGCGTCGAAACGGCCGTGATGACGGCCATGCGCCAGGAGACGCTGCAGCGGTTAACAGCCTTCATGAGCGAAGAAGATGCGAGCCGGGTTCGTGATGCCTATACCCTGGTGTCTTCTACTTCGCCTCAATACAATCAGCTTGTCGAAACTTATCCTCTCCTGGCCGATGAACCCATCTATGTTTTGAAAGATTTAAGCCAGCAAGAGAAGGACCAACTGGCCACGCCTATCGCCAGGTCCCTGATTGTAATCTCGACCCTGCGGCAGGTCATGGCCAACCCGGAGATGGCTGCCCAATTCGCAGGTGGGGACATTGATCTCACGCGTATTCCCCCCGGGACGGATATTTTCACGGTAATTTCCGGGCTATCCCCCGCTCAGCGCCAGCAGATGACGGCCACGATAAACGAGCGACTTGCCGCTCTTGGCGAGACAATGATCAATGGCACGGCTATCGCCCAGGCCCGGGCCGAGTATGAATCGCTATCGGTGGATATGGCCAGGCTGCAAACCGCCTACATTTTGCGAATAGGCGCGATAATGCTGCTGGTAACCCTGTTGTCAGCTGTCTGCGTCATCATCGTCGGCTATTTGTCCGCCAAAATCGCCGCCGGCACCGGCCGCGATCTGCGTAGCGCCGAATTCGCCAAAGTTGAAAACTTTTCTGGCGCTGAATTCGACAAATTCCCCACCGCCTCGTTAATCACTCGAACCACCAACGATATCACCCAGCTGCAAATGGTCACCATGTTTGTTATTCGCCTGGTTTTTTATGCCCCGATCATGGGCGTCGGCGGTATTATCAGGGCCTACGGCAAAGGCTCGTCCATGTGGTGGACCATTGCCCTGGCTGTCATGGTTCTCATCGGGGTCGTCATCACCGTTATCACTATCGCGCTGCCTAAATTCCGCCTTATGCAGAAACTGATCGATCGCCTCAACCTGGTAGCCCGGGAAAACCTATCCGGCATCATGGTCATTCGCGCCTTCAACAGGCAGGCTTTTGAGGAGAATCGTTTTGAGAAGGCGAATGAAGACTTGACCGACAATAGCCTGTTCGTCGCCCGAATTATGGCCGTTATGATGCCGGTGATGATGCTCATCCTGAATGTTTTGTCGATCGTCATCCTCTGGGTAGGCGCCAAACAGGTATCCGAGGCCAACATGCAGGTCGGCGACGTGATGGCCTTCTTACAATATGCCATGCAGATCGTCTTTGCCTTCCTGATGATGTCTATCCTTTTCATCATCCTGCCGCGGGCCCAGGTTTCGGCCGGGCGGGTAGCCGATGTGTTGGAAACAGAACTGATGATCAAAGATCCTGCAGCGCCTAAACAACTGAACGGCGCTTTTTCCGGTAATGTCGAATTTCGCAACGTCTCCTTCCGTTACCCGGGCGCCGATACGGATATCCTGCACGATATCTCTTTCTCTGCCCGGCCGGGAGAAACGACGGCCTTTATCGGCTCCACCGGCTCTGGCAAATCCACCGTCGTGAACCTGATCCCCCGCTTTTACGACGTCACCGAGGGGGAAATCTTGTTGGATGGCGTCGACATCCGCGAGGTAACCCAGCATGATTTACGCGATAAAATTGGCTACGTGCCCCAACAAGGGATCTTATTTTCCGGCACCATCGAGAGTAATCTACGTTTTGGCGATGAGCAGGCCAGCGAAGAGGAGTTACAAACGGCCGTATCCATCGCCCAGGCCTCCGAATTCGTCAACAGCACCCCGGAGGGGCTGACGGCGGAAATATCCCAGGGTGGCACCAACGTCTCCGGCGGGCAAAGGCAGCGCCTTTCCATTGCCCGGGCCCTGGTTAAAAAAGCTCCCATCTATATCTTCGACGACACCTTCTCGGCCCTGGACTTCAAAACGGATGCCGCCCTACGCCGGGCCTTGAAAAATACCGTCCGCGATAGCACGATATTGTTGGTCACACAGCGCGTTTCCACTGTCACCAAGGCCGAGCAAATCATCGTCCTTGATGAGGGCCGTGTGGTAGGTCAGGGTTCACATGAGGAACTGATGGAAAACGTGTGAAACATACCAGGAAATTGCGCTATCCCAACTGAGCTTGGAGGAGTTGACATCATGATGATGCAAAGACGCGGCGGTAGAGGAGGAGGCCATGGCCCCATGGGAGCCATTGGCGGTGGCGACAAAGCCACCGATTTTAAGAGGAACGATGGGCGAACTCAGTCGTTACCTGGGCCAATATAAGTTGAAGATTATCCTGGTTATTATCTTCGCTATTGTTTCGACAATATTTTCTATCATTGGTCCTAAAGTGTTAGGCAATGCTACGACCGCCCTTTTCGAGGGTGCGGTAGCCGAGTTGGCTGGAACAGGGTCGATCGACTTTGCCTACATCGGCCAGATCTTGCTCATGATGCTTGGCCTGTACATCCTGTCGGCCTTGTTCGCTTACCTGATGGGCTGGATCATGGCCGGTGTGGCCACAGACATCGCCTACCGCTTCCGCAAACAGATTTCGGTCAAGATCAATCGGCTGCCGCTTAGCTATTTCGACAAGACGACCCAGGGTGAAGTGCTTTCGCGAATCACCAATGACGTGGACACCCTGAACCAGACCCTCAGCCAGAGCATGACCCAATTTATCGTCTCGGTGATTACCGTCGTTGGCGTCCTGGTGATGATGCTCTCCATCAGCTGGCTAATGACCCTGGTCGCCCTGGTTGTGATTCCCCTGGTATTAGGCGTGGTGGGTCTCATTATCAAACGCTCGCAAGTCTACTTTAAGGAACAGCAAAATTACCTGGGCCACGTCAATGGCCATGTCGAAGAGATGTTTGGCGGCCACCGGGTCATGAAAGCGTTTAACGGCGAAGCCCGGAGTATCGAACAGTTTGAGGAGTACAATTCGACCCTCTATGGTGTGGCTTGGAAGGCCCAATTCTTGTCAGGCCTGTTGATGCCCATCATGGGTTTTATCGGCAACCTGAGCTATGTGGCCGTGGTTGTCGTCGGCAGCGCCCTGGCCATCCGCAATGTAGTCACGGTCGGGGATATCCAGGCTTTTATCCAATACGTGCGTATGTTCAACCAACCCCTGGCCCAGTTAGCGAATATCAGCAACGTGCTGCAGCAAACGGCCGCGGCCGCCGAGCGTGTCTTTGAATTCCTGGCCGAAGCCGAAGAAGTGCCAGAGAGCGAGCAGGCAGTGGAGCGGCAGGCCGTGCAAGGGCGGGTTGAGTTCCGCGAGGTCACCTTCGGTTACAATCCGGCCGAACCGGTTATTCATTCCTTGTCGGCCGTCTTGAACCCTGGGCAAAAAGTCGCCATCGTCGGCCCCACCGGGGCAGGAAAGACGACCATCGTCAAGCTCTTGATGCGCTTCTATGATGTTGACGAGGGGGCGATCTGGGTCGATGGCCATGACATTCGCGACTATAAGCGTCAGGAACTGCGCCGCAGATTTGGCATGGTGCTGCAAGACACCTGGCTCTACAACGCTTCGATTATGGAGAATATCCGCTACGGCCGGCCCGAGGCCAGCGACGAAGAGGTTTATGCCGCCGCCCGCGCTGCCCACGTAGACCATTTCGTTCATACTTTGCCAGACGGCTACGACCTGGTCATCAACGAGGAGATCACCAATATTTCCCAGGGCCAGATGCAGTTGTTGACCATCGCCCGGGCCGTGCTGGCCGATCCCCGCATCCTCATCCTGGACGAGGCTACCAGCTCGGTCGATACCCGGACGGAAGTGCTGATTCAGAAGGCCATGGATCGCCTGATGGTCGGCCGCACCAGCTTCATCATCGCCCACCGCCTCTCCACCATCCGTAATGCCGACCTGATCCTGGTCATGCGCGACGGTGACATTGTCGAGCAAGGCAACCACGAGGAACTATTGGCCCGAGGTGACTTCTACGCCGAACTGTATAACAGCCAGTTCGAGCATGTCAGCGAGGAAGACGAAGGCGATTTACTGAGCGATCGCCTGGCAGTTGCCGCCGATTAAGGTTGCGGTAACGACTACGAGTTCGAGTCCTGAAAACCATGGTTAGTACTCTATAGGCTTTTTGCAATCGTTTTCCTAGCCGAGATACATCCTGCAAGTTCTAATTGAGGAGGCCGGGTTATGGAACCCCCCCATATGCCCAGGGAGAGTGGCCCTCCTTGCCTATTTCCCGTAACTAATAGTCGGCTATAATGCCTGCTATGTTCACACCCAATGGCAACGACCAGACACTTTCAATCCGCTCTGAGTGAGAAGTGGCAGTTAGTGGTTATCCTGTTGCTTTTGCTGTTGGTCGCGGCTGGCCTAACTTTCGCAAATTACAATTTCACTCTCCAGAACCCCGGCGGTAACGACTTTGCTATGCGTTGGTTGGAGACACGTTTCTTTTTACTAGAGGGTATCAGTCCCTATTCTGAGGAAGCATCGCTGGCCGCCCAAGTAATGATTCACGGACATCCGGCAGAAGCAGGCCAGGATCAAGCTCTTTTTACGTACCCTCTTTATGCAGCTATTCTTTTTGTGCCATATTCCTTAGCCAGCGAGAACTATGCGCTCGGCCGGGCCATGTGGATGACTACTCTGGAACTGGCCCTCGTTTTGATTGCCTTTATTGGCATTCGACTGGCAAATTGGAATCTATCAATAATTGGACTCGCCGGGATTCTGCTTTTCTCCTTGATCTGGTATCATGGCTTCCGGCCTCTTATCAATGGTAATGTGGCTATCCTGCTCAGCCTATTCCTCGTGGCCGGATTACTGGCCATACGAGCTGAACGGGATGTCGTCGCTGGTATCTTTTTCAGTTTTGCCACCATTAAGCCACAGGCTGTCGTCCTGCTCATACCCCTGGTCTTGCTGTGGGCCCTGTCACTTCGTCGTTGGCGCCTCATCGCGGGCTTTGTCGGTTCGCTTGCTCTATTGACACTTGTAGGCATGCTCTTCATACCAACCTGGATCTCCCAAAATATCGAACAAATCCTTGCCTATTCGAGCTATACACCGCCGGGAACACCAGGCGCCATTTTTGAGCTGTTCTTACCCGGGGTAGGGCATTGGCTTGGTCTGGTCTTAACCGGCTTGCTGGCAATCCTTTTAATCTGGCGCTGGTGGGCTGCCTGGCGCCAGGGCTTTGCGATTCTATTAGTAACTTCCTATCTGACTTTGGCTATCACCAATCTTATCGGCATCACGACCGCGGCTTCCAATTTTATTGCCTTACTCCCGGCTGTGATCTTAACTGCGGCCGTCCTGGACGAACGTTACCGGCGTTGGGGTCGTTGGCTTGCAGCTGCTCTACTTCTGAGTTTATTAATAGGTCTCTGGCTATTATTCTGGATTACTGTTTCCGGAAACTTCCAGAACCACCTATTGTTATTCCCATTACCGATTTTCGTAATAGTCTCAATGCTATTGATATTGCGGCGAAAAGATCTTACTTTATAGAGATGATCGCCTTTTGGGCGATGTAAAACAATTTCCTGAAGGTGTGTTCTCTCCATCCTGGACTTCCGGCCAATCACTGGCCATGGTGCACAATTGGTGGAGGGGCGGACCTGAAGGCAGGGGGTAGTGGCTGGAATACCCGTTTTTCCGGGGAGGAAAAGAGTCACATGAATATTAGCTGGCGCTTTCACCAGGATAAAATCAACTGGCAGGAGTTGGCCGAACTTTACAGGATCGCTCCTCTGGGTCAAAAGTCGGCCGATGATCTAAAAATCGTCTTCTCAAATAGTCGATTCAAATGCTTCATCTTTGACGGCAACACCCTGATTGGCGCCGGCCGGGCTTTGGCCGACGGTCTGGACTGCTCATATATTGGCGATGTCGCCATCCATCCTGATTACCAGGGTCGTGGGCTTGGTACAGAGGTTGTTAAAACTCTTATCCAGCAATCTGAAGGGCATAAGAAAATAATTCTTTACGCCAACCCCGGCAAGGAAGGATTTTATGCCCATCTTGGATTCAAAAAGATGAATACGGCCATGGCCATATTCCAAAATGAGGCTCAAGCCTTGGAGAGAGGCACAATATCCGAATGGGAAGATTGAACACCCCTGGCCTCCATGATCCTCAGGATCTCTTCCGGTTGGCGGGTCGAAAAGGATATGTCGCGGACCGGCCCCACTTTTGTTTTCAAGGCAATGACAACCCGAGGATATTCCAGGAAATTTAAGAAGGCCCGGTATCGTTTTCGGACGGACATGAAGTGTATTCCGGCGCCTCCGTTTCTCATCAGGAACGGTAGGTCGTCTAGACGATAATCACGGACGTTTTTTAGAGGCACCGTCCAAGAGAAGAGTCCAAAAGTGAGTTTCAGCGATTCGTCCGTTAGCCGGATGATAAGAGTTCTGTAATTGATGATATAGAAAAGGAAGAGCAGGAAAAGCCCGCCAAAGATCCCGGCAAGAAGATCCAGCCCACTGATATTCAAGCGCCAGATAAATACAAGGAGGAATAGGAGGCTAAGGGCCTCAAAGAGGGCCGTTGTCTTATTCGATTTTATCCTTTCACAGTAGATTGCCTCGTCGCTCACTTTACACCCTCTCTTAGGATCGCTTCATAGGGATACCCGTCACCAATAACCGGGTAACAAACGGAATTGAAACTGACTGACGTTCTTCCGGAAGCTGTTAATTCATCCAGCAGGTGCCTATGTTCCAAGGATGTGCGGATAATTGACACGATGGTGAGATTCGCAGATAAAACGTTTCAATGTTCTCCCTCCAATCCAATGACGCCGAACTCATTAAACCCCGGGTTAAATACAAGCATAAACGGAGGGAATATTCGCTGTCAGGTGACAAATGTCACCAGGGAGATAACAAGATATCACTTCTCTGGTTCAGGGGCGCGCCGCTCCCATCGCACTCCACAATTCAATGGCCCGAATGGGACTGCGACAGGAGGGAAATATCATTCCGATTCGGCGACGCTACAACTTATCTGCCAGTTGCTAACCGCATTAGACCAGAACAAGCTGGCATTAACATCGGAAAAATCGAGCGCCGTGCCGCTACAGGAAGCACCCGCTTTGCTTAATTCATCCAGAACATCATCGATCTCTTGAAGTCGGGCTACCAGGTTATTGATCTCATCGGGGGAGATGGACCTCGATCCTGGAGGAGGCGACTAACAATTTGCTCTCTCAACGTGTGTAATAAACACAATTATTCTTCATTGGGTAAGACCGAGATCGTATAGTTCCCGCCATGTCCGCTGAAGCTCCCGACGAACGCCGATTTTATTAGTGCAATGCTTACCAACGAAAGCATACTGCTGAACCCAAAGATAAAAGTCATGACCAGAAAACTCGTCAATCGGCAATCCGGCTAGCTTTGGCCGGCAATAGTCAAAGACAGGCGGCGCGAAATGCTGGCGACAGCCATGGCTTGGTAGCCAATAGGCTAAAACAGTATATCGAAGAACTGCCAACTACTTTACCCCTACTAGATCCACTTGTTGAGGTGGCTGAACAAGATAAACTCTTCGCCTTCATCGGCAATAAATAACGAAGCTTATATCATGATGATAGTCGACTGGCACACGCGCTTCTTTCTGGCTATCGAGGTAGTGGCCTTTTGGAGCCTGGTAACAGCCTGGTAGATGGTCAGCTAGGCGGCCTCCTCATCGGTGCAACGACGACTGGTTCCCCCTGCAGGATAGCCTGTCTCTTCGTCGAGGATACCATCTGTCGGTGACAGACAAGAGTGAAACGTACGCTTTGGAGGTGGACAATAGACACAATATCCACCTAAACGGACCCGCCTGGTTCTGTAGAGTCGCTGTTTCTTGCGCAGTTTGCATTGATTGAATCGTCATCTCAAGGCGGACCCCCATGCTTAGAATCAACGACAATTGCATAATCGAGCCCATGCTTTTGATATTTAGCGGTGATTGACTTTATTTGCCTACCATATTTGTCACTCTCTGATGTATTCTCAGAGCCGAAATTATGTATTATAATTAACTTCGTAGTGGGGGTTTTATTGTAATTGCCATGGTTGGGGTGAAACGTGGTTGGCTTGCCGGCCGTTATATTTTCCTCTTATATCGCGGGGAAGGTCCCGGCCATTCTTAGCAGCGTTTCAAGAAATCCACAACTCACTCGGACACAGACCATATTTAGTGACCAACGCTCGATCAGGCTTGCTTTCGTCAGGCGTCAGGACGTCGGCCCGCCGAACCAGGCAGTAGTAATGGAGGGTTGTTATGTCCAATAATCGAGCCGTTGCCGGGCAGGTAGCGGACCTATCCGAGGATTGTCAGGGCCAGGCGACAGATGAATCGCAGCATCGGGGCACGGCAACAAGCCGCCTGGCCTATATCGACAACATCCGTATTGCGCTCATCTGCCTGGTAGTGGCCGGCCATCTTGCTATTACCTACAGCGGTGAATCTGGTATGGGCGACTGGTATTACAGGCAGAGCGGCGAGCTGAGCGACCAAGCAGCCATTCTAATGACGATGCTACTGGGAATCGGGGTAGCCTTTGCCATGGGGCTTTTTTACCTGATTGCCGGCTACTTCACCCCGGGACCGTTTGACCGCAAAGGAGCCAGACGCTTCCTGGAAGATCGGTTGGTGCGGTTGGGTATTCCCCTGGCCTTTTATGCCCTGTTCATTAACCCGCTGGTCACATATTGGTCCGCTGTCGCCGGCGGATATGAGGGTTCGTTGTGGCAATTTGTAATCGATCGGACTGACGAATTGACGACTGCGGCCGTGGGTCCGCTATGGTTTGTTGAAGGGTTGCTCATCTTCTCCATCATCTACGCTCTGGGCAGAGTGGTCAGTGACCGGACGGGCCGGCCGGCCGAGGTGCCAGGTGCGAACCAGGTCCCTGGCAATCTAGCCATCGCCCTTTTTGCCCTCGCCATCGGCCTGGCCACCTTTGTAGTCCGTATCTGGGCCAGGGTAGGTTGGCAATGGGAGCCGCCTCATCTGGAGCTTGCCCATTTTCCCCAGTATGCGGCCATGTTCGCCGCCGGGATCCTTGCATATCGCCGCGGATGGCTGGCGGCCATGACTGACAGCCAGCTCCGGTCGTGGAAATGGGTAGCTCTCACTTGTGTGCTGGTTCTACCACTGCTAGCGGTGGCTGCCGGGGCTCTGGAGCAAGACGTCAATCCGGCCATGGGAGGCGGGCCAACCTGGCTTTCGTTAGCCTACTCCTTGTGGGAGGGGTTCATGTGCCTGGGCATGAGCTTGACAGCCATAGTCCTGTTTCGCAGGCGATTCAACCGGCAGGGCCGCCTGGCCCGAGCCATGGCCGCCGATTCATATGCAGTCTATGTACTTCACCCGTTAATCATCGTGCCCCTGGCCATCCTGCTCAGCGACATCACCTGGGCGCTGGAGATAATATTCCTCCTGGTGGGGCCGCTTGGCGTAGCGCTTTGTTTCTTGATAGCCCATGCGGTTCGACAGCTGCCTCTAGTAAGGCAGGTGCTGTAGTTGCCGCTCTTCGAGCTGTAGGAGGATAAGAGTCATGGGAACAGTTGCCATTAATGAGCGCCGTCCGACACCCGAAGGGGTCGTGATCACAAACCGAGCGGCCGGCCGGCTGCTCTTTGTTGATAATATCCGTGTCTTTTTAACCATTTTGGTGATCCTCCATCACCTGATGGCCATTTACGCAGGCAGCGGCAGTTGGATGTATAACGAAGGCCTCCAGGATGAGGTCGCCGCTGCTCTGGGAGCCTGGTTCAGTTCCATCAACCAGGCGTATTTCATGGGGTTATTCTTGCTCATCTCGGCTTATTTTGTTCCGGGATCGTATGATCGCAAAGGCCCGACCAGGTTCTTGAAGGACAGGCTGATCAGGCTGGGGATTCCCCTTGTGCTTTACTCCTGGGTCGTGCGGCCGCTTTTCATCTACTTTGCTCTGGTCCTGTCAAAGGGGTCGGCCCTGTCCTTTTGGGATTGGTACTACTCAGATTATTTTCGCGATTTTGGGCTCATCGGTGGTGGCCCGCTATGGTTCATTGAGACGTTGCTGATATTCTCGGTCGCCTATGTAATATGGCGGTTGGTCATCGACAAGAGGTCCACCTGGGCGGTATTCGGTCAGCCAGAAGTGGCCCAGCCGTTCCCAGGCAATATGGCGATTGTCCTCTTTGCTCTAGGATTGGCAGGGGCTACTTTCCTGGTGCGCTTGTGGTTTCCGGTCAACGAGTCCTTCCAGCCTTTAAATCTGCAACTTGCCAATTTCGCCCAATATACAGCCCTATTTGCGGTTGGCCTGCTGGCCTATCGCCACGGTTGGTTACTGAGGTTACCGGTCTCGACGGGCAGGCTCTGGCTTAGAATCGCCGTCGGTATGATCTTCCTCTATCCAGTGTTGGCAATAACTACTGGGGCAGCGGAAAATTCCGAACCATTTATGGGTGGTTGGACCTGGCAGTCGCTGACTTTCGCCATCTTTGAATCGTTCCTCTGCCTATCAATGTGCCTGGGGCTGATCTATCTGTTCCGGCGGTTTTGGGATAGCCAGGGGCGGAAAGCGGTTTTTCTATCCCATAATGCTTATGGTGCGTACCTGATTCATGAACTGGTAATTACCGGGCTGGCCTTGGCCGCGACCGGTCTGGCCTGGTATTCGCTGTTCAAATTTGGCATCGGGGCGTTATTGGCGGTGCCGGTCAGTTTTGGCCTGGCCGTGCTACTCCGCCGGCTGCCGTACGGGGATCGCGTATTATAAGGTTACAATGGTTGACATGTGATGCTTGGCGTACCGGCAACGCGCTGGTAGTTTTGGATGATGTGTCGCTGTTCATTATCGAGTTTAAGAAGAAGTCGCTGTCGCCAAGAACGACAATACGGGAGTTATCGCGTGAGCAGTATGGCTCGAGCTATTTCACAATATCGGAAAGATGCTCTTTGATGTTCGCGTCACCTTCGGAAGCTCATAATTACTCATCATACTTCCTGAAACATTCACGGCCTGATCCCAACCAAATATTTTAAGAAAAATTATTGATTTTAAGCGGCCCATTATGATATAGTGTTATTGGCCCCCCCGGAGGGACAATGGTAGGGTTAATTGATAGATAGTAATGTCAGGATGGGGTCATCAATAGATCATAATAAAAGGAGTCAGGAATGAAAATAGTAAATAGAATATCCGGTCGCATTTCTTTTCGTTTCCTTATACTGCCCCTGCTTATGTTGCTGATGATGCTGATATTTGCTCCTCAAGCCCAGGCAGAGGGGACCCATACAGATAACCACGGTTTTTATTACACTGTCCAGCGTGGGGATACGTTATATAGCATCGCCACTCGATATGGTTCCACTGTCTATGCCATAAGCGTAGCCAATAATATTGTCAATCCCAACTTGATTTATGCCGGGACGGTTCTGTGGATACCCACGGCCGTACCGACCCAGCCGATAGCGCCGACCCCGACTCCAGTGCCAACCCCGCACCCGGTGCAACCGATCGCGCCGGATCCCGTCTGTCGTTACTACCACACCGTCACCTGGGGCGATACCATGCTTGGCCTGGGCCGGTACTATAACGTCAGCCCCTGGGCAATCGGCCAGGCTAACAGCATTTACAACTTGAATATCATCTACCGCGGCCAGACTTTGTGCATCCCCTAAAGCCGGTTAACGAATAACAAATCTTCCAAGGAAAAGACCTCGGCCTCAAGACCGGGGTCTTTTCCTTTTGGTTTCCGGTCGACTATCAAGCCGGCGGTGGTTTCGCAAAGTCGAAAAAAGGATTCCTTAAGATACGTTTTTATATCTGGGTCTGAATTTTATTCCTGCAGGCTTATGGTAAAATACGAGCCGACCATGCCAGATTGACTAGTTGGCCTATATATCTGGCTGACCTTTTCCATAAGAAGACCCAGGGGAAATTGCTGCGGGTTATTTGCCGGAGAATTGGGCATTAACCGGTTTGTGATGGGTGCCTGATTCCAGCTGTATAGATGAGTATTGAATCCACGGACTGGCTTACCGGTTAAGGACTGAATCATCCGTCTCCATTGCTGCTTTCTGCCAGACTTATAAACATTCAAATTAGTTCGGAAATTGTGAAGACGGTGCCAATCGATGGCTGGCAAAGGATTTTTCACCTGAAAGAATCGGAGATTTTGAAATATCATGAGTAAGAAATTAGTTTTTTTCCTTATGTTACTGTTGACGGCCGCATTGGCTGCCTGTGGCGGCTCGGCTGACACGGTCAGCGGCCAGGTAACCCAGGCGGATAGCGTGCCCATGCCTGACGGGGCGAAGGCGATAATAAAAATCGAAGATACGTCACTGGCCGACGCCCCGGTCGAGACTATCGGCGAGCAAGTTATCGAAGATCCCGGCTCGTTCCCCTTTGATTATGAGGTCGAGTATGATGCCGACGACATCGTCGATAACCATTCCTATGGCATGAACATTCGTATTGAAGATGCCAACGGCAGTTTGTTCTTCATCAACGACACGGCCGTTAAGGTCATCACAAATGGTAACCCCACGGAAGATGTGGATGTTCCGGTTATCGCCGTTGGCGGAGAGACGCCGTTGGAACCCGAGGTTGAGCCAACGGCCATGCCCGAAATACCGGCAACCAACACCCCGGTTCCTGAACCCGAGACAGAAGACATGGTCTGGATAAATATCCAAGAGACCGGTGTTTTGCGCGTCGGCACCTCGGCCGATTACCCACCCTTTGAGTATTATGGCGATGATTTTCAGCTAACCGGCTTTGATATGGCCCTGATCCGCGAGATCGGCGATCGTCTTGGCCTGGAGTTGGAGATCAGCGATTTCGCCTTTGATGGTTTGGGGCAAGCTTTGACTATCGGCCAGATTGACCTGGCTATCGCTGCCATCTCTGTAACTCCGGAGCGTACTCGCGACGTCTCCTTCAGCAAGCCCTACTTCCTCAGCTCCGAGGGTGTTTTAGCTCAGGAGGATAGCGGCATTGTTTTAAACGATCTCGAAGATCTGGCCGCTTACCAGTTGGGCGTGCAGGATAGCTCGGTTTACGAAGAGATTATGCAGACCGAACTGGTTGACACAGGGCTCATGCCCCAGCGCCGTTTGCATGTTTACGTAGAGACCACAGATATGCTTGCCGACCTGGCCAGTGGCTATATCGACCTGGTGGTTGTGGACAAAAAACCGGCCGAGCTTGCCGTCGAGCAAGCTGATTTTGAACTCGTGGCCTCCGGCAACCAGCGCCAGTTTTATGCTATGGCGATGCCTCTTGGGGCTATCGATCTCGTCACCGAGGTCAACGTCGCCCTCCTGGAGATCTGGAATGACGGCACGATGGCTGAGTTCTATAAGGAATACCTGGGCACTGATCTCGATCAGCTACCCGAGGTCCCGCCTGAAATCGAATTGCCCGAACCGCTGCCGCCCGAACCTGAAGCTTGTTTGGATGGTCTGGCTTACGTCCAGGATCTGAACCTGGCCGACAACAACTTCACCACCATCGGCCAGGTCCCGGCCGGGCAGCCGTTCCAGAAAGGATGGCGGCTGAAGAATGTGGGCACCTGTGACTGGACACCGTCTTTCACCTTCGTTTACGTGGCCGGTAATACCCCGGCCGCACGCATGGGTGGCCAGCCAACTGCGGTTAAGGCCATAGTTAGTCCAAACCAGGAATACGACATGTGGGTCGACCTGGTCGCGCCGGTTTATCCCGGTACCTACATCGGCTACTGGCAGATGACAAATGCCGAGAATCAGGGCTTTGGCCAGCGCGTCTGGGTGGCGGTAACAGTACCCGGCTCGCCGACGCCCACGCCATTGCCGACCCAAACCCCTACGGCCAACATCCAATTCTCGGCCAACCCACAATCGATCCAGCAGGGTGGCGCTTCAACCCTGTCCTGGGCTACCTCTAACGTACAGGCTGTTTACCTATATCCGCAGGGCTCATCCTGGCAGGGCAACGGTGTGGAGGGCACCGGGCAGCGAGTTGTTTACCCGGCCACGACCACCTCCTATGATCTGCGAGTCGTTAATCGAGACAACTCGGTGGAGATCCGCACGGTTACGGTCTTCGTGACGCCAACCACAGGTGCGCCGAGTATCGTCCGCTGGACCGTCGATCCCAGCCAGATAGGCCAGAACCAATGTGTTACCTTGCAATGGATCGTGGAAGGCCAGGTTAGCAAGATCACGATCGCCCGTGACGGTACAATTCTACGGGCCGGCGCCCCGCTGAACGGCTCCATGCAAGATTGCCCGCCTGGAACCGGTGATAAAACCTATACCATCGAGGCCGTTGGTCCTGGCGGTACTAGCCGCCTGGCTGATTACGTTCGGGTGAATCCGGCGGCAACCCCAGTGCCGACCAACACCCCGACCCCACCGCCGGTTCAGACACCGACTCCGCCACCCATAGAAGATCCAGTCATCGAATACTTCTCGGTGACGCCATCCCAAATCAAATTGAACGATTGTATCAATATTGCCTGGGGCGTCAGCGGTGGCTCTGACCGGGTGCAGATCCGCCGGGACAAATTTATCATCCTCGATAATGCCGCATTCCAGGGCACGGCGGGCGACTGCCCCACTGCAGCGGGCACCTACACCTATGCAGTCTTGGCCACCAACTCTGTGGGGAAGGAAGCTTCAGCCACGGCGATGGTCACGGTCAGCCAGTCGGTCCCGGACAATCCTTTGTTGGATACAAGTTGGCTACTGACCGCTATCGGCCAGGGTGTTATTGCCCCGGGTAGTCCAAACATCACCCTGTCCTTTACCTCCCAAAGCCAATTGAACGGCTCAGGTGGTTGCAACAGTTATTCGGCCAACTACACGATTGATGGCACCAGCATCTCCATCGGACCAATTACCACTTCGAAGCTTAGCTGTAATGAAGCGGTTATGAAAATGGAGCAAACCTACTTCGCGACATTGCTAGGGGCGACGAGCTTTGAGTTAAGTGGTGGTACCTTGTTGAATATCAATAGCGCCACTGGCGAACGCCTGCAATACAATGTCCTGGTGGCAACGCCGACGACGCAATAGCCAGCTCGTGAACATAGCGCTTGATGCCTATAAAAAGAAACTATCCGCATGGCAGGCGGTTATACTGCCATGCGGATTTTGTACGCTAGAAAAGATGATAAGAAACCAACGATCAAACTTCCGAAGTTTTGGCGGAGGTTCTTTTACGCAGAATAGTATGTAAACTTTGGAAGTGTTAGGTTAATCAAACTTCCGAAGTTCTGGAGGAAAGTTCTCCAACGCAGTATAGATATGTAAACTTCGGAAGTTTTAAGTGGGAAGTTTGAATAAGGGGAAAGATAATGAAAAAATGGATACCAATTAGTGTGGGGCTGGCGGCATTCGCTCTGCTGGCCCTCTTCGCTTTTGTGCTTGTCGACGGGCAGTTGCTGGCCAAAGCCGGAACCGCCCCAGAGAAAGCGCCGGCGGCCGTCGACCAACAAGCGCGCTCGGCCGTGCCCATTCGGGCCCAGGCGGCCGACCCCTTTGGCGACAGCACCCTGGCGACGATTGACCTGGGGGCCGGCTTTATTCTCGACCCTTATTTCTTACGGGTCATCGGCGGCGGCGATGTACCGGCTTCCGAGATAGACGAGGCTTGCACTGGTTTTGTCGACGAAGACCCCAATGTGGTGCTGAATTGGTCGGGCGAGAGTGAAACGCTGACCATTTTCGTCTATAGCGACTCCGATCCGGTGCTGGTGATAGAGACTCCCGAAGGCGAATTCCTGTGTAATGATGATTTGGACCAGATCGTTCTGGACCCGGCCATCATGCTGGAAGATCCGGCTGAAGGCGAATATCATATTCACGTTGGTTCTTATGCAGCGGATGAACCGGCTTTGGGCTACCTGGTTATCACAGAGATGAACGTGAGCGGCGAATTGGCCGATCTGGATTTGACCCCTCTGTTAGACCGGCGGGATTACCCGCTCGCCGGCTCGCTGTTACCAGATATTGATCTAAACGATCTATATCTGCAAGAGAGCGGCATCTTCGGCCAAGCTGAATTAAGCCCGGGCTTTGAGGATGTGGAACTCTTTGCCGCCGGTGGCGGTAGTCTGGCTGTCTACCCCCTTGACGGCGAAGAGACCGGTTGTCAGGGCAACGTCAGTCGCGTCCCGGTTTACACCTTTAGTTGGAGCGGCGGCGGCAGCCTGAGTGCCTACTTCGAAGCGGAAAAGGATAGTAGCTTGATGATCGTTGCCCCTGGTGGTGAGATTGTCTGCAATAACAATGCCGCTGAGGAAAACCTGAACCCGGTAGTGGATATTCTGAACGCGGCCGAGGGAGAGTATGAGATCTTCATCGGTTCCCTCGTGCCCGACCAGATTGTGACCGGTATCTTGACTATCACCAGCGATACAGCCGCCGAACCGGCGCCTCTTTCGCCCCAGTCGTAGTCCTTTGGGAGAAATAACATGAAAAACAAAACTATTTTTTTACTTATCATCTTGATGATATTGGTTTTAGGTCTGGCCTCTTTGACCTCGGCCCAGAGTTTCTCCACCGTCGCCTATACAGTCCAACCGGGAGATACGCTATCAAAGATCGCCCGCCAATATTGCACCACCTGGGAGGAGATCTACCAGTACAACCAGGCCATTATCGGCGATGATCCCGGTGTCCTGGAACCGGGCACCGTTATCTACATCATCCCCCGCTGTGGAACATCACCAGTGCCGCCCAGCGGTGTCTACGATCGCGGACCGCGCCTTTATGCCAACGGCACTGTTCAGGGCAATGTCTATACGGCCGCCAAAGGTGATACCCTCTACTCCATCGGCCAGCGATTCGGGGTGCCGTACCAGGTCATTGCCGAGGTAAATAACATCACCAAGCTAGACGCTGGCGACAAGATCATTATCCCCGGTCTACAATCGGCGCAAACAACACCATACGTGGTCATAACCAGCCCCTGGTCGGGCGCCACCGTCAGCGCAACTGCCCTGGCGGTATACGGTGCAGGGGGCAATTTGTTCGAGGGCAATGTGGTGGTGCGAGTCACCGACAGCACCGGCCTCGTGCTGGGCGAACAATACGCGGTACTCCAAGGCCCCAATGTGGGCCTGGGTGGCTCTGGTTCCTGGTCAACCCAGTTTTATAATTTGAACGTCGCGCCGGGCACGACGGGAACGATCCTTGCCTTCTCACCTAACGCTGGTCCAACGGCTAGTTATTCGGTGCCGGTGATATTCCAGTAAGAAAAAGAATACAACTCTTAGAGAATTCCGAAGCCTATAATCCATGATTGACCCAACTTCGGAACCAAACATTATGTCAATATTAATGAGGTAGAAATGACAGAACAAGAATCAAAAACACCAGCAACTGAAGATGGCGCGCCCATCGAAGGCGACGGTAAGGGTGGGGGCAAGAACAATAATGGCTTGCTTATCTTACTGATCGTGGCCCTGACACTGGCCATTATCGGCATCGCTGCCCTGGCCATCGCCTTTATAATGCGAGACGACGGTGGTAGTGGTTCGGAGAGCGCCCTACCCACGGCCGGGGTTGGGACCTCCTTGCCAACCGCGACGGTTGTCTTGGTGCCCACCCGGGAACCAGAAGTGGATCCCCCCGACCCGGAACCGGGCCAGCCATCGGCCACAGTAACGGCTCCCGATGGGGCCAACATCCGTACCGGTCCGGGCACCCTTTACGCCAGCATGGGCGTGGCCCGCCAAGGAGCTGTGGGCGCCGTGGTGGGCATCAGTGTGGACGGTCAGTGGTATGCCCTGACCGACCCCGCTGCGCCGCAGAAAATTGGCTGGATCCTGGGTAGCCTTTTGCAGGTGGAAAACGCCGGGAATGTGCCCACCATCCCCTGGCCTCCGCCCCCGGCCACGCCGACCCCAACGGCGACCCCAGCCCCGGCCGCCGTCTTTACCGCCAGCCGCACCGATATAACGGCCGGGGAGACCTCCGTTCTGAGTTGGGGTGTGACCGACGTCCAGGCCGTTTACGTTTATCCCATCGGCGCTGACTGGACCCAATACGGTACGACAGGTCAGGGCAGCAAGACGGTGACGCCCTTTATCACCACCACCTACCAGATGCGCGTCGTCCGTCGCGACGGCGTGACCGAACTATACAATGTGGAGATCCGGGTGAGTAATAGTTTGACCACCGGAACCTGGCGGTTGACGGCCTACGCCGATAGCAGCGGTATCTTGAATAGTGTTCTGCCGGACACAGCCCTCGACTCCGCCTTTGGCAGCGGTGGTACGGTAACGGGTAACGGTGGCTGTAATACATACAGTGGCGCTTTCACCGCTTACGATACAACGCTGCGGATTAGCATTCAGAACCAATCCCAAGCCACCTGTGACGAAAACATCATGGCCCAAGAAAGGGCCTTCTTCCAGGCTATGAATTCGGCGGCGCAAATGTCGATTGCCGGGAATACCATGACCGTCATGAGCAGTAGCGGCCGGACGATCTTATCATATTCCAGGTAGGGTTATTTAGCTTCCGCCGGCTAAATCAGATCAGGGGGCGCATCCATTGCGCCCCCTCTCGATGTCTACAAACGAATTGAGACTGTCCCAAGATTTGAGCCACATTAGTAGCAAAGTTCCGGCCGGTGGAGTCGATACTGGCTACGAGTTCGTCACCACCTGAAGTTTCCGCTGTGGCACCCCACGAAACTATATTTCCAAAGTTTATATAACATCCTGTTCCCAAGACGCCTCTACCAAACATCGGAGGCTTCTCCCAAGAGCCTGATCGCTCTTAGACCGCTACTTTTTCGGCTATAATAATTTCATGGTCACTACGGTATTGCCAACCAATCTTTATATTCCCCAAGCCCGGCCGGACCTGGTGCCCCGGGTACGCTTGCTGGTCCGGTTTAATGAGGGGCTTTGTGAGAACTCCATACTTTACAATGCTTAACCGAGCCCTACGGCCACCGTTGCGTCTCTCTTATCATGAGCCAATGCCAGATCGAATGAATAACTAAGCATCAATGATAGCCGCCTGATTTTGAGAACCATCTCTTAATGTTCCGTAACCGTTCAACCCGGTTAGCTATCCTTGCCGCACTGCTTACCATCGTTTACCTGATAGGAATATCATTTAATATTTCGCCCTGGCTGCGGGGGCCTGACGAATGGCGCTGGTCCTACGTGAATCCAGGAGCTTCAGTCGCCTTTGGCTTCCGGCATTGTTGCTGGCTGGATATTTGTTCTTTATTGTATGGTTGCAGCCCAGGTTGCCGAAGCGATGGCGCACCCTCCTGACCTTGCTGGTAGCCTCTTTGATGACGGTGGCCATTCAATTGGGTTTGTTGTACCTGGAACACAAAGATGTCCGATCGCAACTCTTTTACCGGACGGTCTCAGAATTGTCGGGCGGCTTCTTCAATGTGGGGTCTGCCGTATCCGATAGCGCTGATTTTCTGGACAACTATGCCGAAAGCATGTCCGGTTTCTCCGTCCATCCCCAACGACACCCACCGGGGCTGCCCCTATTGTTTGCCGCGGCTCGCCAATTCTTAGATCGGCAACCACAAATCACGGGACAAATCAGCGCTGTTTTACGGCCGTACCAATGTCACAATCTGGCGCTGATGAACCTGCCAAATAGCGCTATTGCATGCTCAACGATTCAGATGCTTCTTCCGATGTGGCTAGCCCTGGTTGTCTGACCGTTATTTTACTTCGGCCGGCTGGTCTACGATGTGAACACGGGGCAGCGGGCGGCGCTCTTATGGCCTTTAGTGCCAAGTGTGGCCCTATGGGCCACACGCTGGAACCATTTCTATGCTCTCTTTACGTTGCTGGCTTTTGTACTTTTGCATATCGGTCTTGTGCGAGGAAAAAAGCCAGCTTTCTTCTTGTGCGGTCTGGTCCTTTCTGGGGCGATATGGTTTAGTTTCGGCAACTTAGCCCTGGCCGGATTCCTGGGTCTCTATGCCCTTATCTGGTTCGTGAGCAGAAACGAAAGACCCGCCGTTCCGTGGTTACTGCTGAGCGCGGGTCTGGTAGCGCTCGGGGCCATCCTCCCCTGGGTTTTTGTATGGACGGCTTACGATTTTGATCCGATTACCACCTGGCAAAACTCTCTCAGCACTCATTTGGGTTTGGGCAGAGGCTATACCACCTGGTTGTTCTATCATCTGTATGACTTCTTCGTATTTCTGGGAATCCCTTTGTTTGTGGCCTGGGCGGCCGGCACGATAAAGGCTATTAGGACAATAAAACAAGAGCCTGCCGATGTCCTGGCGATCAGCGCCGTTATTGGTTTATTGCTGTTGAATTTGTCCGGAACATCCCAGGGTGAAGTGGCCCGGGTCTGGGCATTCCTCTTACCACTATTTCTCCTGGTCGCCGTTCGCTACCTGTCAGACAAAACTTACTGGCTCTTCGCGGCCATTGTCACCTTGATGGTATTGCAGCTATTTGTCAGCAATATTTTCTTGAGACCTGTGGGTACAGGACTGCTCGATCCACCAGCTCCACCACCGGCCACCTCGCCAGTTACCGGGGATCCTCTGGGTATCTGGGAAGCTGGACCCGTGCTGCAAGCTGCAGAATTACCTCAGACCGCTATCGCCGGCATGCCAATTCAAATTCAGCTTAGCTGGAGCACCGCTCAGCAAATCCAGCGGCCGTACACCAGCTTCGAATCTTGGTCCACCAGGTGAACGAAGATGGTCGCTCAACAGGACGGTTTGCCCCTCGGTGGTGAGCGGTTGACGACCTGCTGGCGGCCGGGTGAAAGTTTTAGGGAGACCATTGAGATAAATGTACCGCTGGAGGCAGAACCCGGGGACTATCTCGTTCTGGTCGGGTTTTACTGGTTGCCGACCGGCGAGCGTCTAGCACTCACCTTTCCGGCCGATCAGGTGGAAAACAGCCTGATTCTAGGCCATATTGTGTTGGATAGCGGTTAGCACTGCCATCGTTTTAGCCGTCTGCGTGTCTTTGATAGCCTCATACCTATGGGAGATCGCCAAACTGACGGCTACATCTCCAAAGCCAGTGGTCGGAAGTAGGAGTGGCTTTCGCTTAAAGATAAGGTTCATCGATGCCGTTGATATGAACTAGTTCAAAGGCAAAGGCCCGGCCGGTGCAGTCGCCACTGATAAACCTCCGGGGTTTTCTTCAACCCCGGAGGTTTTGGGACATAAAACAGTCCCATTTTCGGCTATAATATTCTCGTGGCCACCACGATATTGCCAACCAAACTTTATATTCCCCAAGCCCGGCCGGACCTGGTGCCTCGGGAACGCCTGCTGGTCCGGTTAAATGATGGACTTTTTGACTCTTCGGGTGAACATTTCGCGCGGCGTTTGAGCCTAATCGCCGCACCGGCCGGCTTTGGCAAAACAACCTTGGTAATCCAGTGGCTGGCCCCGGTGCCGGTCAAAGCCTGGTTGTCGCTGGAAGAAGAGGATGACGACCTCTTCCGTTTTTTTAACTACCTGGTCGCGACCTTGCGCGGATTCGACGGCCTAGGCCGTTCCCTACCTGGTTTGTTAGCAACCCCCCAGGCCGTCCCGGCCAAATCGTTGGCTTCCGCCCTGGTTCACGATGTGACCTCGGTCAACATCCCCTTCATTCTGGTCCTGGACGACTATCATCTGTTAGCCAGCCCGGCTATCGTCGAAGCCATGACCTTTATCGTCGACCATTTGCCGCCTCAGATGCACCTGGCCCTGACCGGCCGGTCGCTGCCTGATTTGCCGCTCTCCCGGCTGCGAGCCCGGGGGCAGATGTTGGAGATTGGCCAGGCCGAACTGCGTTTCACACCTAAGGAGGCAACCGCCTTTATGAATGATTCCATGGGACTTGCCTTGAACGAGGGGGATGTAACGGCTCTGGAGAGCCGGACTGAGGGTTGGGCGGCCGGTCTGCAACTGGCGGCCGTGGCCTTGTCGACAGGAGCTACCGCCACCAGGGCAACCGGAGGAACGCCTAGCAACCGGCACGCTGATGTGCAACGTTTCATCGCTTCTTTCAGTGGCGACGACCAGTATGTGTCCGATTACCTGGTGGAAGAAGTATTAAGCCGCCAGCCGGCTGACGTGCTGCAATTTTTGGGTGCCACAGCCGTTACGGAACGGATTTGTGGTCCTTTGGCCGATGCCTTAACCGGAGATAGGGATGGGCAGCAGCGGCTGGCCTGGTTGCAGGAGAGAAATCTTTTTATCATACCCCTGGACCACCGACGCCGGTGGTTTCGTTACCACCACCTTTTGGCTGATTTTTTGCGCCACCGGCTGGCCCAAGACAAGCCTGGTTGGCTTATCGAACTTCATAGCCGGGCAGGCCGCTGGTTCGCCGAACAAGGCTTTGTTGATGAAGCCATTAGCCACGCCCTGGCGGCCGGCGACCTGGACCGGGCAGCGCTCCAGGTGGAGCGGGTGGCTCGAGACATGCTTATGCGTGGTGAGGTGTCCACGCTGAATCGCTGGCTAAATACATTCCCACTTGCTTACTTGTTGGACAGGCCAGGCCTACTAACCCTGGAAGTATTTGTGGAGGTGATCACAGGCTCTTTAGGAGAAAAACAGATCATCACCGACCAGGTGTTACACCAGGGTATCCAGGCAGCGCAGAAGTTGCCAGCCTCCTATCCAGACCGCGATCAGCTGACCGGCGAGTTGATCGCCCACAGCGCCGGTGTGGCCTCCCTGGTCCTGGATTTTGACCGCTCGCTGGCCCTCAGCTACCAGGCGATGGAGTATGCAACCGGAAACGACTATTTACTGGGTTATATTTACCTGATTATTGCCAACAATTACCGGCTCAACGGCCAGGATTTCTTGGCTCTGGATGCCTTCACCACCGGCGCTGGCCACGGCGAGAAGGCAGGTAATGGCCTGCTGGTCGTGACTTCCCTGACCAATATGGCCGAGTTATATGAGGTCACCGGCCAACTTGGCCTGGCTGAAATCACATGCCGGCGAGCCCTATCCTTATCCACTGCTGAAGATGGGCAGATCCTGCCCAGCGCCGGTGCTGCCTACCTGGGGCTGGCCAAAGTGCAACGAGAGCGAAATCAATTAGCTGAGGCGGTGCTCAACCTGGCCGAAGCCAGAGGCCTGGCGGAAGTGACGCAGATGGCCGGCCTGGAAACCGATGCCTTGATCACCCTGGCCCTTCTTCTCCTTGGCCAGGGATCCTGGAACTCAGCTTATTCTGCCCTGGACCAGGCTGAAGCTCTCACCCGGCAGGCGGGTGACCCCTTTACCATCCGCAGGATAGGCGCTTTTCGTTCTCGATTGCAACTGCTCCAGGGCGACTTGGCCGCCCCCAGGCTTTGGGCCCAGTCCACCGGCTTGTCCATCGATGATCCTGTTGAGGATATTCTGGAGATCGATTACCTGACCCTGGCTCGGATCCTGCTGGCCGAGGGGCAGCCTGAGGATGCCTTGACCCTGATGGATCGCTGGCAACCCGTTACGGAATCGGCCGGACGGCGCTCGCGATTGATCGAATACTTCATTTTGCGGGGAGTGGCCTATCAGGATATGGACCAGACGGAAAAGGCGATTAATTTTTTGGCCCAAGCCTTGAACGCTGGACAGTCCGAAGGTTTTGTTCGTCTTTTTGCCGACGAGGGGACAAGAGTGTCAAGGTTATTGGCTAGCGCGTTGGATGCGTCGAGTGAACCTGATGCGCTCGAACTATATGATCGGGTTTATGCTCGGAAGATCCTAGAGATCATGTTAAGAGAAGCTAGAGCTGAAGCTGCCAGAAAGAGCAGCCCGGCCATAGTCAAAGGGGAACTTCTGGATCCTTTGAAGGAACGGGAGTTGCAAGTATTGCGGCTAATTGCCGCCGGTCTCTCCAATAGGGAGATCGCCGGAGAACTTTTTTTGACTGAGGGTACAGTCAAATCCTATACCCACCAAATTTATAGCAAGCTGGGCGTACACCGGCGGACGGAGGCGGTGGAGATGGGGCGGGAGTTGGGGTTGTTGGGCTGATCCGGCCAGATGGCTACTGGGACCTGTGCCTGACAAGACCCGGTTGGCAGGCTTGGTCCCATGTTGTTAAAGTTTGATTACAAAGTAAAACTTCAGAAGGGTTCAGTTTTCCCCTTGGGACTGCCATATTCAAATAATTTGAGGCGCAAGAACCATATGAAAATCATGGAAACCGATCGGCTTCTCTTAAGACACCTGGAGCCGGAAGACCTGGACAGCTTATTTATGCTCTACAGTGACCCGGAAGTGCGGCGTTATTTCCCCGAGGGAACACTGACCTATGAAGCGACAATGGAAGAGCTGGAATGGTTTCTGAATGGGCATCCGGAACACCCAGAACTGGGTTTGTGGGCGACTATCCTCAAGGAAACCAATCAATTCATAGGGCGTTGCGGGTTGCTGCCCTGGACGATTGACGGCCGTAATGAAGTGGAAGTGGCCTATATGATTGACAAGGTTTATTGGGGACAGGGCCTGGGAACGGAAGCGGCTCAGGCCATACTTGAATACGGATTCAAAAAACTGGGGTTGACGCGCCTGATCTGCCTGATCGATCGTGACAATATAGCTTCAATCAGCGTGGCAGAAAATATCGGCATGTCCTTTGAAAAAGATGGGATAGATGAACTGGGACCATTTCTTCTGTATTCTGTACACTCGCCATCTCTGGCGGGGAATTAACGGCCGTCGCGCCACCCTGCTGCTTCAGCAAACCTTCCAGGTTTTCTGAAACCTCGAAGGTTTCAAAGCCGGCCCACCAGCAGAGCCTGAAGCCCTAGTGGGCGTCTGGCCATTCTAAACGCGTCGTCGCATCCCCATAAAGCGTATAGGCAAAAGCCAGGGGATTGCCGCGATCCAGATGGCGCCGCCGCAGTTCGAGCAGAGCTTGCCCGGTACTGGTTGGTTTAGGCGGCGTCAGGACCAGGTCAAAGAACTCCCTCGCGAAAAGGTCGGCGAAGCGGGCCAGCATGGGGATCTCAGTGCCGATGACCGCCCGGGCCCCTTTTTTGAGAAACAGATCAATCATGCCCTCGCTGATTTCGGGAAAGACCTGGGCCGATTCGCACATATTGAGGAAAACCAACGGTCGTGTAGACCACAGATCCATTTCCTGCATCTCCCTTTGCAACAGATAGCCGTCGTCCAGCAAAATGTAATTTTCTTCGATCCGCTGCGGCTCTTGTTCCAAGTCGGCAAGATACTTTTGCGCCTCTAGCCGGTAGGCGGTCATCCAGTCTGGCTCATCTGGGGCTATTTCGCTCAGCCAGGCTTTTTGCCCGGCGACCATATCGTAGAACTGTTGCCCGGCTAAGGACGCCGGTTTGGCCGTATGTCCGTGGGCGTAGAAATAGAGGAGATGGCTGACGCACTGTTTCAGATAATCCTGCCACTGCTCATCTGAGCCCCATACTTCGAAGCGGTCTGAGTACGCCTTTTCGCTCTTGCCGGAGAGGTAATCGACTTGCCGGCCGGTCAACTGGGGAAAATCGTAGGCGCCCATCTTAATATCCAGTACATCCACCGCCATCACCATGGCCGCTGGCGGCCGGCGAGCTGTTTCTTCGTATTGGGGCAACTGTTCGATCACATAACGGTAGCCCCAAAAGCGATTTTTATCCGCCTCATCGCCCAACTCGATGGTTTTTCCGTAGAGCCAGCTCCAGGGGTAGACAAAATCTGTGGCCTCACGGTCGATCCAGACCTGGATGATATCGCCATCCTGGAGGTGCTCCTCAATGGCCTGCCGTAGCAGCCGGCTGCTGTCGGTACCGCCGAAGAGCCGGTCCCAGAACTGGCTGCCCAGGTATGCCATCTCCTCGAGGAAGGCCTGGTACCGTTGCTGAATCTTTTGGCGCTTTACCTCGGACAGGCTCTGGCCAAACTGACCGTGAGCGCCATCATCGCTCAACAGGTCAGCCGTATATTCTCCGGCCGCATCATAGCCGGCCCCGTCAATATAATACGGTTCTTTGCGCAGCTTATCCATGGCTGCCCGCATCTTGACCAACTGGCTGTTCAGTTCGGCCCGGGTGATATGGACCCGCGCCGGAAGTTCAGCCCGGTCTAGAAAGGCGGTCAATTTGAACTCATCGGCTGAACGGCCGGCCTGGATGGCCAGGTTGACGCCCCGTGGGGCTAGCTGGTTCAGGTAGGCGAAACGTTGGAAGAGCAAGGAGCGTTTCTGGTCCTCGTCGGCCTGGTAAGCCCAGGTAATGGGTCGCCCGTCCAGGGGCCAGGCGTTACCCTTGGGTTGGATCTCGAGAATCGTGGTCGCCGTGTAGATGAGATTGCTTTCGTAGTAGACGTAGATCTCAAGCCGGCCGCTGACCGGGGCTGTCACGGCCGATACCTCGATTAAGAATTCCGCGTTTTTAATTGACGGGGCGTTCTTAGGCCAGCGAATGGTACCCAACGACGAGCCGACGATGGTCAGAATTTCTTCCGGTTCGGCGAAAATGGCCACCGTCAGGTCGATGCTTTCTAGATCAACATCCGGTCGCTCAATCTCCGGTTGATCTTCATCGAGTTGATAGCGGCGATCGGCTTTATGGCCGATGGCCACCGTCACCCCGTAAGATCCTTCGGCCTTGAACCCCTCATGCAGCTCGAGTTCTCGCGGAGCCCATTCCATGGTCTGGTCGCTGAAGGTTAAGTTGATATAATTAGAAGGCGATATTTCGAGTTCATCCTCATTGGTCGGTGGTCCGGCTTCCTCATATTCTTCTTTCTCGCCGGAGCCGCCGTTTCTAGGTACCTGGCCCCCTGACCCACCATTAGCTGTTTCCCATTCCTCGTACCCCTCGTTTGTCGAGCCGTCATTTGAGGCACCCGAGTCGCCCGGGTCTTCGTCGCCCGGCCCGCCCATCACATTTCCCTTTTCGCCCGCGTCGGGATCGGGACGCATGCTGGTGCTCATCAGGCCGGCTACCAGAAACAGGCGACCAAGAGCCTGTCCGATTTCCTCTAACGTCGGTTCTGTCGCGTCAGGAGAGGCCTGAACTCGAGCCTGTCTGGCCTCATGAATGGTTTCGAATACAGTGGCCGCTGGGGAATCAAACCCCACATCCATCAGCTCCTGGACGGTCGCGCACAAGTCAGCCTGTCCTAAATCCCGCCCATCCTCCAGGATACGCTCAAGAATCTGCCAAAGATCAGTATCCCCAGGAGAATCTTTGAGGGCCTGCTCGATGGCTGACCATTCATCTTCTATTAACTGAATTGTTATCAAACACAGTAAATAATCGTCCATCACCTGCTCCTTTTTAGGCAAATGGCTCTCCGCCGACGACTCGTTTATCCATATTATTAACAAATCGTCAAGGGAAAGATGGGCGACGGCTGAGTGTGGGTGATCTCAACCCGACCAAAAACTTCCGAAGTTTGCCATATTCTCTCTGTCTTGAGAGCTTTATGTAAACTTCGGAAGCTTGGTTGTGATGTGGCGAGCTGTGAGGTGATATCAGCTGGCCGACTGGGCCGACATAATACGCACAGTGGGATTTCGCATGGCGATGAGGGTGATCAGCACCAGCAGCAAGCCAGAGATGATGAACAGCCCGGTGGGATTGACCCCCAGCAGGGCCCCGGCGACGGCCATACCTACCGGTACCAGGCCCTGGGAGGCGAACATGAGGATGCTCATCATGCGGCCTATCATCTGCTCAGGGGTGCGCAACTGGATCCAGGTGATGAACTGGATGACCACATAGCCCAGAGTGGCGCCCATGAATAGGGAGGTCAGGGCAGCGGCCACGGCCGTTGTCGCCAGGCCCATCAACATCAGCCCCAGACCGGCCATACTGGTGACAATGAGCAAGATGGTGCCGAAATGTCCTTGGGGCGGCCGGGGCAGCGCTCCGGCCAGAATGATGCCCAACAAAGAACCGAAGCCATAGGCTGACATGATCAGACCAAAGGCGGCCGCGCCTTGTTGGAAGCGGCTATCGGCCAGGACGGGCACCCCGACGATAAGCAGGCTGTTGACCACTGTGGCCACGGCGGCGACGATGATGAAGAAGTATCGCAAAGTCTCATCCCGCCAGACATAGGTGAGGATCTCCTTGATGGCTGTCAGAACTGGCTCTGCGCTTTCTTCCGCGCCGGCCGGGTTCTTCTTCTCCACCTTGATTAACCAAAGCGTGGCTGCCGAAACCAGGAAGGTGACAGCATCGATCGCGAAAGCCAGCCCGATACCCCGCAAGTCCACGATCGTTTCACTGCCGTTTACCGGCTGCCCGCCGGAGAATAAGGCGATCAGGCCGCCAGCCAGCACCGGGCCAATGAATAAGCTAAGCTGGGCCGTGCCCTGGATCAAAGCGTTGGCCGAGGGCAGGTCTCGATCTACGACCAGTTGAGAGACAATGGCGCTTTGCGCTGGGTAGAAGAAGGCGTCGGCCAGGCCGAAGAACAAGGCCATGAGGTAGAGCATCCAGAGTTCGATAGACCCGCTAAGGACCAGACCGGCCAGAGATGCCACCAGCACTAGGCGGACCAGGTTAGAGGTCAGCATCAAGGAGCGGGGTGAAAAGCGGTCGACCAGGGCCCCACCGACCAGCATGAATAAGGCCCGCGGCACGGCCGCGATAGCTAGAACAGTGCCTACCGCCAGGGCATCGCCGGTCAGTTGTAAGACCAGCCAGGGCAGGGCAATCATATAAAACTGGTCGCCGATTAGGGAAATGGCCTCGCCCAGCCACAAGAACCGGAAGTTTCGCGAGCTCAGCACCGCCAGGGGTGACGACTGCTCCTGCTTCTTCACCGGCGTTTGATCTTCAAGCATTGCTTCTCTTACCTGTGACATTTTCTTACCTCCCGAAATGTTTAACAGTATTGATTTGCCGTCAGGATAGCAGTTGGAAGTTAGGTAAGTCACCTAACGGAAGTTAGTTGGTGGGCAGGAACAAGTTAGTTGGGCACGATGAATCGATCTACCGGTGGTTGTTACTTATGAGCTTCTGTTAGTCTATCTCTGAAGATTCGATCCTTGCTTTGAATCAAGACCGATGGATGTCTCTGCCCCCCTCCTGGGATCAGCGAAACAGTGAGGAAATTGAATGAATGGGCCAATATGCGTGCCATTAAAATGGAGATTTCCTGCGCTGCGAATGGGAAATTAATTGTAAGGATTGTGCTATCAGTGAGGATTCGGCCTCAGAGAAAGGTTCCTTGGCGGAGAAGATTGGCAACAGTTAGCAAACACAATAAATACCCGCCAATCAAAGCTTGCCCAGGGCGGATTAGTCAGATGAATGATACGAACCTTGCAATGTCCGCTAAGGTAGCGAACCAGCCTGAGAAAGCGACTAGTTCGCGACCAAAGGCGAGCATTGGTTGGATTTGTCAACCGCGGCTTCAGGTCCCATCCCGGCTTCGTTGCGGCACTCGCTGGCCTCATCATTGACTCTATATATAGTGGCGGTCTGGGATTGAAGATCCAAATCGACCAAATCCTGGACGGCCGCGCAAAGATCAGCCCGGTCAAAATCCCGCCCATCTCCAAAGATTTTTTCTGGTATTGTCCATATTTCTGAGTTCCAGGGCTTGAAATCTAACGCCTCCTCGATCGCTCCCCTCGCCTCGATAAGCTGTTCGATCCGAAAAATACAAATGCTGTATTCATTCATCGACTGTCCCTTACTTTGTTTTTGAATGTCCAGTGGCTCTTCTTTTGGCCATATTACTAGAGAATCGTCAAGGGATATCTGGGCGGCCGTATTCTTCTGACTTTAGCGGAGATTCTGTTATAATGAGCGGACAGAACAGTAAGGACCGCTGCGTCCTCCCTAATGAGTTACAATTTTTCGATCCATATTATGGCGAGACCAGGCACCTGGCTTGTGATGTAACTGAATCTTTTGTTATCTGGCGGGCAAATGTGAATTGACCCAGGTGACCATTTCTTCGTCCATTACTCAATGAGATTTTTATGATTTGTTCCTAGAACTCCGGTCTCTGTTGGTGGGAAAAGAGCTTGTCGGTAAGCGTAATGTCAACGTTACGACCTCTTCGACGAAGGTCTTCAACAGAATGTCCCAAATAGTCCGGCCAACCAGAGTTTGATGACAATGGTACGGCATATAGCCCCCTTAGGGGTAAATAGGAGAATGACATGGGTAGTAATTTGGATTTAGTAAAAGAATGGCAAAGTTTACCACTGGCTGATATTGAGGGACGGAACGCCTATCTCTCGAATGATTTTAAATCCTATGACGGAGACGGGAATGTGATGATGACCCGGGAGAGCTTGCCTGGCATGGTCCAATTGTTTATGGGTTCCTTCACAGATTGGAGATATATACTCACTAATCTTCGAGAAGAAGGTGATGCGGTTATCATGAGGGGTCATTTCGAGGGAAGATTTACCAGCGATCTTGACCTATCGGCGATGGGTATGGGCGTTATCCCGGCCAGTGGAAAAGATGTCGTTTGGGACGAGGCCGATCAGAAGGTAACAGTGATTGGCGGTAAAGTCGCCATGGAGGAACCGTATGGTCATGATGGCGGTTTTGGACCTTTCCTGGCGGCGTTAGGGGTGACACCGCCGGCCGAATAATCAGCCCGAGCTTTTTACAGCCCACCGATAATAGTTGATTGCGGGGCGACCTCGAGATTCTATGGTGGTTGTTTGGCCGGTTTGCTAACCGGTTGTGGAACGACTGGACCAACGATCTATGACCAGGACCGCGGCAGGTGGATCACTACCTTCCATAGTTTGGCTAATGCGCCTAGCAAGCGCAGCTTTATATAAACTATGGATAGATCGACCAGAGACTACATGCCACTCCTGCGACCTAGTTAACCGGATGGGCTGACATGACTCGTAGATTGGCGTTGTCAGTGGAGATGAGGGGAGTGAGTAAAGCAGCCGGGCGGCCGTAACGATCAAGCCGGTGGATCTGATGCTTGACCAACAACAGGATATGCATCATCTGGCGTGACCTCTGTCCCGGAAAGTCCCGCTAGATCAAGCCCTATCGCAAGATCCACACCAGGCATGTGCTTTCTATAGTTACTACTGAGCAAATTGAAAACAAGAGAGTTAATCCAGTAACTTTGGCATTTTAGAAGCGGTGTGGCCCCGGGATGCCCTTTGTATCATCTTCACGTATATACACCCAGACGTGACGGCCATAAGCGCGAGCCGGATTATGATAGGAGACGAGCATGAACCAGGTTGGCATCATTCGAACGTCCCTCAATGAGCGAGGACCGGCCGAGTTTCCCCGGCAATTGCTGGCCATCATGATCGCCTCGGTATGCGCCATCGTCGCCAATGTAATCCTCTACTTTATCCTTGATCAGGTTGTCGGAGTTAACTTCATCGTTCCGTCTGAACCTCCCGGAGAGGTAGGCACGATCCCGGCCGGTGATGTGGTCATTTTCAGTGTCATATTTTCTATAGGCGCCGGCTTACTTTTCCTTATCGTCGCCAATTCATTTCGAAAGCCTGCCCCATTATTTATCGGCATTTCGCTGGCGGTCTTACTAATATCCTTCCTCTTGCCGCTCAAGATCCCGACCCCGCCTACTTCCATGGCCACAAAATGGAGTCTGGTCAGTATGCATCTACTGGGAGCACTGGTGCTGGTCCCCTTGTTGGTCGCCATTGGCCTGCCTAAGAGGGCAGCCGCTGCCCCGGGCTAAAGGTCCTTAAGGTCCATCACGAACCTTAAGTCATTTCAACCACCGGCTCACCCATTTTTCCTGATGGTGAAAATATTTCGCAAGTAGGCCTGTTTTACATGTCGGGGATACAATACCGAGCTTATATCGTGCCGGCCGAAATTCTGGAGAAGCCTCGCTAATATGACTGGTGATAACAAGCTGACAAAACTCGATATTGCCACCTGGGCCGGCTTCATGGTCTTCGCGGTAAGCGCCGTGATCGTGGCCGTGACATTGCCTGAGATTTCGAAGACGTTTACGACCAACCTCACAGAAGGGGGTGGCTTAGAAACCGCCAGAAACCTAACGGTATTTATCGTTCTGCTGCTGGCCGGCATCCTGGCCCAGCGTTGGGGGAAAAAACGATTCCTAAATCTGGGCCAATATCTGCTGGCGGCCGGGCTATTATTGGCCAGTTTCTCGCAAAACTACCCCATGCTCATCATTGCCATCCTGCTGATGGGTTTCGGCGGCGGCTTCACCGAAGCGCTCATGACCCCACTGGTTACCGACATCCATCACCAGGATTCAGGGAAATTCCTTAATCTCAGCCATGCTTTTTATCCTATTGGCATCGTTATCGCCGCCTTACTGTTCGGCGAGCTGCTGACCCTGGGCAACTCCTGGCGGTTTATGTTTCAGATCGCTGCCCTGCTGGCACTGATGGTTGCAGTGGTTTTTACCCTGTTGCCTTTTCCACCTGGCGAATCAGACGATCGCTCCTACCCAAAAATGTTCGCCAGCATTCTATCACTGCGCGGCTTCTGGCTTTTTGCCCTGGCTATTTTTCTTGCGGCTTGTATAGAGTCGGGCCTGACCTTTTGGAGCCGGACCTATGTCGAAACCTATCTCAGTGATATCCCTCGGGCCGGGGCCATTGCCCTGGTGCTCTTCTCCGGATCCATGGCCGTAGGTCGCTTTCTAACCGCCTACCTGGCCGGCAAAATGAGCCTCAACAACATCATGGTCGCTTCAGCCTTATTAGGCGTTGGTGTGACCTTCCTGATTCCCCTGGCGACCTCACTCTGGTATTTTTACTTGCTGGTGGCCCTGGCCGGCCTGGCCACTGCCTGTTTTTGGCCTTCCATCATGGCCGATGCAGGCCGCCTGCTTAGCGTGAATACAACCATTCTATTTGTCTTGCTTTCTTGCGTGGGCATTCTCGGTTTTGGATCGATCCCTTGGATTATGGGCCTGATCGGTGACAGTGACGAACTCAAAGCTGGCTTTTTTTTCATCCCGGTTTTGTTCGGGGGATTGATCATCGTCTTGCTGGTGGAAAGATATCTGAGTAAACAGGCGTCGAAGCAGCTGGTGGCGGAGAAAGTCTAAAGCCGATGCATATGACGATCCTCGCCCTGGGCTCGCGGGGTGATATTGTACCGAACATTACCCTGGGGCAGGCGCTGATGGCCGCCGGGCATCAAATCCGTTTTATCACCTTCGAGAACTTTGAGTCCCTGGTCGTCGACCAGGGACTGGATTTTTTCCCCATTCGCGGTGACATGCAACTCATCCTGACCGGCGGCGGCGGCCAGGCTCTGGCCGAGTCCGGTAAGAATCCACTGCGCATGGCCTGGTCAGCTCTGCGGCTGTTTGGGGTGATGGCCGACAGTATCGCCCGTGATCTATCGGCCCCGGAACTGGGGGAGACAAACCTGATCATTAACCAGCTTCCTGGGGGTATGTTCGGCTATGACCTGGCCGAGAAATTCGATGTGCCCATGATGTTGGCGGCCGTGATACCCATGACACCGACTAAATACACGCCCATGCTGGCCTTTCCCTGGTGGCCGGCTCCGCTGCCCGGTTACAATGCCTTGAGCCACTGGCTGGCTTATCAACTGGTCTGGCAGGGGTACCGGCCGGCGGTTAACCGCTGGCGCAAGGGAACGCTGAGCTTGTCCAAGGCCCCGTTATGGGGCTATTCTCGGGCGATGGCAGCACGGCCGGTTCCGGTCTTGAATGGTTTCAGCGAGCACATAGTGCCCCGCCCGGCCGATTGGGGCCCACACATACACGTCACCGGCTACTGGTTTCCGATGGAAGAAACCTGGACCCCGCCCGAGGATTTGTCCGCGTTCCTCGCGGCCGGTCCCGCGCCCATATTTATCGGCTTCGGCAGCATGCCCTTAAGGGACCCTCAAGGGACGACGGTCAAGTTGTTAGAGGCGCTCGAATTAAGCGGGCAGCGGGGGGTCTTGCAGATGGGCTGGGGTGGGTTGGCGGCCGAAGAACTGCCTGATCATGTTTTTAAGCTCGATTACGCGCCTTATAGCTGGCTTTTCCCCCGCATGGCGGCGGTGGTCCATCATGGTGGATCGGGGACAACAGCCTTCGCTTTGCGGGCAGGTGTGCCCTCGATCATCGTACCTTTTTTGTTTGACCAGTTCTATTGGGGCAGGCGGGTGGCCGAGCTTGGTGTCGGACCGCCGGCCATCCCCCACAAGAAGTTAACGGCCGAGCGCTTGGCCGGAGCGATAACAATGGCCGTTAACGACGAAAAAATAGCCCGAACCGCGGCCGGGTTGGGCCAGAAGATTCGCGCCGAGGACGGCCTGGGCGCGGCCGTCGATATCATAAATACCCACCTGACGACAAAATAATCCCCCCAGAAATTCAAACTTACAGCATCGTTTTACTGCTTAACTTTGCTGTTGTCTAAGCACTTCCCAACCTCTCCAGGAGATAGTTCACGAAAACGACCGGTCATCCTCGATAGAAGTTGACCGACGAAGATTAACAGGCAATGTCCAACACTGTATCAATAGCCGCAAATGTTCGCCATATAGGTTGACCTAACCTATACTGGCAATACAAACCTTGCAATCAAGCAACCCATAACCATACAGCCAATACAATAGGGAGCGAATATGACAAGACGAGTCGATACCATCATCGTGGGTGGGGGCCAGGGCGGTCTTTCGACCAGCTACTATCTAAAACAGCAAGGGCGGGAACACATCATACTGGAAAAGTCAGACCGGGTCGCGCCTGCCTGGCGCGGTCGCTGGGACTCCTTTACGCTGATCACGCCCAACTGGATGACTTGCCTGCCAGGAGCAGTCTACCGGGACGAACAGCCGGATGGTTTTATGCTCCGCGATGATGTAGTGGCCTATTTTGAAGAGTACGTGGCCCGTTTCGATCTGCCAATACAATACGGTTATACGGTAAAATCGGTCGAAGCGATCGAGAGTGGTTATCTCGTGCGAACCGATAAAGAAGATATTGAAGCAACCAACGTGGTCATGGCTACCGGGTTGTTCCAGCAAGCCAAGAAGCCATCTTTTAGCGCTGATTTATCCCCGGAGATCCGGCAACTGCATTCCAGCGAATACCGTAATCCCGGTGAGCTCCCGACCGGCGCACTTCTGGTTGTGGGTTCGGCGCAATCTGGCTGCCAGATAGCTGAAGAGCTGTACCAGGCCGGGCGGAAGGTCTACCTATCGGTTGGAAGTGCAGGTAGGATCCCCCGCCGCTACCGCGGTCAAGATATTACTCGCTGGTTAGGGGATGTCATTTTCGACGGCATAACCGTGGATCAGCTGCCCTCGCCTAAGGCCAAGTTTGGTGGCAGCCTGCAGGGTACCGGCAAAGATGGCGGCCATACCATAAACCTGCACCAATTTGTGAAAGATGGCGTTGTGTTGTTGGGTCACGTTCAGAACATTCAGGGTGATCATTTGCTTCTTGTCCCTGACTTGATGACCAGCCTGGCCCACAACGACAAATTTGAGGCTGATCTTATCAAGAGGATTGATGATCATATCGAGATGAACCGCTTGGATAATCCGGTCGAGCGCCTGCCGGATCTGCGGGATGGCTACGCGGCCGAGGAGATCATCGATCTGGATTTAAAAGCCGCAGGCATCAAGACGATCATTTGGGCTACTGGCTATCAATTCGATTTTAGCCTGGTGAAACTGCCCGTATTCGACGAAGACGGTTACCCGGTTCAGCAGCGTGGCGTCACAGAATATCCGGGCTTGTATTTCATCGGCCTGCCTTTTCTACACACCTGGGATTCTGGGATTCTTGCCGGCGTTGGTGGCGATGCGGCCCATATTTCGTCAAAAATAGCCACAAATGGGACGAGTCAGCCAACCCCTTCAGGCTAGACAAACTCCTGATCGGGAATAAATTTATTGCCTGGCAATATAATGTGTGCAGGCGATCGGACCGGCAGGAAACGAGCCGGCGTCAGTGGCGTATCCTCCAGGTAACTGTGCGGCCAGCCGTTCTATAGGCTATTATCTTATTGTAGGCGCGGAGCCAATTTCCGCTTCTCTCAAAGTGACTGGCTTGCTCCAGAACCCGGCCGACTGGATCGATCCAGGCGGACCAGCCTGGGAAAGCGAAGCAGCTGGGCTGGTACAGGAAGTTGGCAGCTTTGTCACCTCGATCAAGGGTATAATCAGCTTGCACCATTCCCTTAGCTTGTGGAATGGGGAGACGGTAGCCGGCCTATTCTGCTGTGGCGGCCTGGAGGTGAGGTATGCGTCAGATTAACCTGGAGAACTGGACAAGGCGGGAGCATTTTCGCCGTTTTGAAACCATGGCTTATCCTCATTTCGGCTTATGCGCCAATGTTGAGCTGGCCGCGTTTTACCGTTATGTCAAACAAAACGGGATAACCTTTAATAGTGCGATGGTGTATGTTCTGGCCCGGGCGGCCAATGAGATCCCTGAGTTCAGGCAGCGTATTCGCCAGGGGCAGGTGTTTGAGCATGATGCCGTCCATCCCTCGACCACGGTCCTGGCCGGTGAAGATCTGTTCACCTTCTGCACCATACCCTACAGCCAAAAGTTTTCTGAATTTGCCCCACGCGCGGCCGAACGGATCGCCTACGTACAAATGCACCCATCCCTCGAAGACGAGCCCGGACGTGATGACCTGCTCTTTATGACGGCCATGCCCTGGGTATCTTTCACCAGCGTTCTGCACCCGCTCGATTTGAACCCGGCCGATTCGGTCCCCCGCATCGCCTGGGGAAAATTCTTCAAGGAAGGCGGATGTTTGAAGATGCCCTTAGGATTGCAGGCCCATCATGCCTTGATGGATGGCCTACATGCGGGTAGATTCTACGAAAAGGTGCAAGGGTACCTGGATACACCCGAATTCACCCTTGGCCATGGCTGCTGAGATATCTTAGCAATTTGATTTCCTGGACTTGCGACCAGTGGTTCGATTCTTGATTCAGCCCGGGTAAATAGTACTCGCTGCCAGGAAAAGGGATAAAAATGAAAATGAACTTTGCCCAAGAGCCAACGCCGTACAAAGATCTGAATGCCGTCTTGTTGGAAATGGCCCAGAGCCAACACGGTGTACTGGGTGACAACCTGCTCGGCGTTTACTTGCAGGGTTCTTTCGCCGTGGGCGATTTTGACGAGCATAGTGATGTCGATTTCATCGCGGTTATTCACGAGGCAATCTCTGAACAGCAATTAGCCGATTTGCAGCAGATGCACTGGCGCCTCTTCCGGTTGGAGTCTATCTGGGCCCAACATCTGGAGGGATCTTATTTCCCGGCCGCTCTCCTGCGCGATTATAAACAGCTCGGCGACCGGCTCTGGTATCTGGATAATGGCAGCCAATCCCTGGAGCTATCCGACCATTGTAATACCATCGTGGTGCGCTGGACCTTGCGCGAGCACGGGGTCAGGTTGGCCGGACCCAGCCCGGTGCGCCTGGTAAATCCCATTCCGGCTTCGGCCCTGAGGCGTTCGATAAAAGCAGATATGCAGGATTGGGGCCAAGAGATCCTGAGCGAACCAGAGCGATTCAATAACCGCTTCTACCAATCTTTTATCGTCTTAAGTTACTGTCGTATGTTACACGACCTGCACAATGGGAAACCCGGTTCGAAGCGGGCCGGCGCTGAATGGGTTAAGGCGAATCTAGACCCTTCGTGGGCCGGGCTTATCGATCGCACCTGGAGCGGCCGTCCCAATCCGGCCGTCTCCGTCCGCACCCCGGCCGACCAGGCCGAATATGAGCGCACCCTGGCCTTCATGCAATATATAATCACAGAAAGTGATCAATATGATGTTGACAAGTTGAGTGGTAGGATGGAAGGAGATTAAATGGCTGGCAAATCGAATAAAAGTGATTCCTGGACCAGTGGTAATCCCTATGAACGGTTCATGGGCCGCTGGAGCACGCTGGTTGCCCGGGAATTTTTAGCGTGGTTGGCCGTCCCCCTGGATCGCCGCTGGTTGGATGTAGGTTGTGGGACAGGTTCGCTTACCAGGCAGATTCTCGAACTGAGCCGGCCCATAGAAATCTTGTCCATCGATTCATCGCTAGATTTTATTACCTATGCGCGACAAACGATAACGGCGCCTCCTGTTCGTTTTGAAGTTGGCAATGTGTTTGCCCTGGACATCGATTCATCGAGCATCGATGCCGTTGGCTCAGGTCTCATGCTCAATTTTGTGCCACAGCACGAGGAGGCTATCCGGGAAATGTGGCGAGTAACCCGGCCTGGGGGCGCCATCGGCATATTCCTCTGGGATTATGCCGGGCGCATGGAGATGTTGCGTTACTTTTGGGATGCGGCCGTTGAAATTTTTCCCGCTGCCAACCAACTGGACGAAGGGACTAGGTTCCCCTTGTGCCGGGAAGGAGTCCTCGAAACGTTGGTCCGCCAATCGGGAGTCCAACAAGTTGAGGCGCGGGCCATTGATGTACCCACTGTTTTTCAGGACTTTGATGATTACTGGACCCCATTTTTAGGCCACGTAGGACCGGCGCCATCTTTTGTGATGAGCCTCAACAAGCAGGATAGGTCCAGGCTACAGAATAAACTACGTGAGTCGTTACCAATCGACGATGATGGCACGATAGCCCTGGTCGCCCGGGCCTGGGCGGTCAAAGGTCTGGCCTGACAACCGTGGTGGACCCAAAAACTGTCTTCTCGAACAAAGCTGAGGGTTATGCCAAATACCGTTGGGATTATGCGCCCCAGGCTGTGGCAGCGATCTTTGAAATCGGGCGGCTGACCCAACAATCTGCTGTGGCCGATATCGCGGCCGGGACCGGGATCCTAACCAGGCATTTTGCCGGCCGGGTTCGACAGATCTATGCGGTTGAACCCAACCCGGAGATGCGTGCAGTCGCCGCCCGCCAGTTGGCCGCTTTCCCTTCAATTTCCCTGGTCGATGGCTCGGCCGAAGCGACTACCTTACCGGCTCACTCAGTCGATCTGATCTCTGTGGCCCAAGCCCTTCATTGGTTTGAGCCCCAGGCGGCTTTGTTAGAAATGGGCCGGATCTTGAAGCGTGACGGCTGGTTGGCGGTACTCAGAAACAACGGCACGGATAATCACCGTTACGACCTATTGCGCGAAATTCTAGCCAATGTATTGGGCGAAGGATATGCTATCTATCCGGCTTCGCCGAGGGAAGCCATCAACCATTATTTTACAGCCGGTGCTTATCAGCGGCTGACCTTTGACTTCCAATTCCGGCAGAGTTGGCCAGATTTCATTGGCACTTTGTCTAGCACATCCTTTATGCCGGATGAAGCGGATCCCAACTTTGAGAAGATCGAATATGAAGTCCAGAAGCTTTTTAACCGTGAAAGCCATGATGGCTATCTGGTAGTCAACGGCGAGACGGAACTGCATATCGGCCGGCCGGCCTCGCTGCCAGTCCTCTGAAAATTGAGAGTATATCCCCATGGTAAAAGAACCTGGATTTATTCCCGGCCTTGAGCTCAGCCGTCTCTTCTTCTGGGAGACGGTAAAACCAATTCTTGATGAGACCTTCCCCGACTTGCGTTATACGGCCGCGCTCATCGGCAACGGTTCCGAGGTATTGGGCTTCGATACAGAGATGTCCACCGACCATCACTGGGGGCCGCGTTTACAACTTTTCCTGGGGGAAGAAGATCTGGCCGTTTTGGCGCCTATCATCCGCCTGACGCTGGCCCACACGCTGCCCACCAACTTTCGTGGATATTCGACTCATTTTAGCCCGCCCGATCCCAATGATGACGGAACCCAACTGCTGGTAGAGATTAAGGAAGGACCAGTTAATCACCGGGTCGAGATATTTACCTTGCGAGCTTACTGCCTCGATAACCTGGGTATCGAACCTGACGACGAGCTCAGCCCAGTCGATTGGTTGACGGTACCCGGGCAGAAGCTGCGCGCCATCACGGCCGGGGAAATCTTCCGGGACGATACCGGCCGGCTAAGCCTTCTGCAGCAGCGCCTGGCTTATTATCCCCATGATGTCTGGTTAGCGATGCTGGCGGCCGGTTGGAGCCGGGTCGGCCAGGAGGAACCCTTCATGGGCCGCACCGGCCTGGTCGGCGACGAACTGGGTTCCCGGTTAATCGCCGGCCGCCTGGTTCATGATTTGATGAATCTATGCTTCCTGATGGAAAGGCAATATCCACCCTACAGCAAATGGTTTGGCACCGCTTTCCAGACTTTAAGCTGTGCCGGGCGGTTAACGCCGTTGTTTCACGAGGTATTCGATGCCAGAAACTGGCCGGAGCGGGAAGAACGCCTGGTCCAGGCCTATGAGATAGTCGCCCAAAAGTTTAACGATTTGGGAATAACAGAACCATTGCCGGCCAGGGCATCGTCCTTTCACGACCGGCCCTTCCGGGTCATTCACGGTGACGACTTCGCCACGGCCATAAAGGGCCAGATCGTCGACCCGGAACTGAAACGGATCGTGGCCACGACCGATATCGGGGCGGTGGAGCAGTTCAGCAACAGCACCGACGTCTTGAGTGATGCCCGTATCTGCAACAGATTGCGTGGCGTCTACCCCTGAGCTTAGCCGCTGACCATCGAATAAGGAAGGTTGCCCTGTTTCCAGCAAGCCTTATTTTTTTATCGTTATTGGCCATAGCCCGGCAAAGGTTATAATCTGGGGAGGGTTAACAGAAGGCGCTCCTTGGACCGGACTTTTCAGGAAGAGAACCAGAGCCGGGTAAGCCCGGTCCGAGAGATTTTGTTTAAAAACGAGCAAATTTGCTTTCGCTTGCCCCAGAGAATCGAACAAAGGAAAACGTTGTGAAGGGAAAAATCATCATTATCGGCAGTGGTTTTGGGGGATTAGGGGCGGCGGCACGGCTTGCCGCCCGGGGATATGAGGTCGAGATTTTCGAGAAACGAGACAAGCCTGGCGGCCGCGGCTACACCTACGAGATGAACGGCTTCAAATTCGATGGCGGCCCGACGGTTATCACAGCGCCTTTCATGTTTGATGATATCTTCGAGGTTGCCGGTCGGCGCCGGGAGGATTATATCGAATTCATCCCTTGCAACCCCTTTTATCGCATCTTTGATTTTCACGGTCGCTCCTTCGACTACAACAACGATGAGAACTTTATCTACCAGGAAATTGAAAAATGGAATCCAGATGATGTGGACGGCTACAAGCGGTTCATGATAACCACCAAGGATATTTACGAGAAAGGATTTACTGAATTAGCCGATGAGCCGTTCTTAAAGATAGGCGATATGTTGCGGGTCATTCCTGACCTGGTGCGACTGCAATCTTATAAATATGTTTATACCTATGTCTCCCAGTTTATCAAGAATGATTTTTTACGCCGCTGTTTTTCTTTCCATCCGCTCCTGGTAGGCGGAAACCCCTTCGTGACCACATCAATTTATGCCATGATCCACTATCTCGAGCGGGAGTGGGGAATATTTTTTGCCAAAGGGGGTACGGGCGCCTTAGTGGACGCCATGGTGAGGCTTATCGAAGAATTAGGCGGCACATTTAACTACAATGCCGAAGTCCAAGAGATACTTACTGACGGCGATCGGGTTACAGGTATCTCGCTGACCGATGGCAGCGAGCACCGGGCCGATCATGTGATCTCTAACGGTGATGTGGCAAATACATATCGAAAGTTACTACGCTCAGCCAGGAGAGGCATACGTAATTCGGACTTCCGTTATGAGAAGCTGACCCGCTACAGCATGTCCCTGTTCGTTATCTATTTTGGCACCAAACGGCGCTACAATGACTCAAAATTAGCCCATCACAACATTATCTTAGGCGAACGATACAAAGCCTTATTGGAGGATATATTCAAAAAGAAGGTTTTAGCGAAAGATTTTTCTCTCTATCTTCATATGCCGACCCTTACCGATCCATCCCTGGCTCCAGCGGGGCATGAAGCTTTCTATGTCCTTTCCCCCGTACCCCACCTGGGTTCAGGCATCGACTGGAACAAAGAGGCCAAACCTTATCGCGATGCGATTATGCTATTCCTCGAGGAAAACTATCTACCCGATCTTCAGGCTAATATTGTGGCTGAACATTACATCGACCCGCTCCATTTCGAGGGTGTCTTGGATAGTTACCTGGGAACGGCTTTTTCCCTTGAGCCAGTTCTGACCCAGTCGGCCTGGTTCCGGCCGCACAACCGTTCGGAAGACTTCGACAATCTCTATTTCGTGGGTGCCGGAACCCATCCCGGCGCCGGCCTGCCTGGTGTGTTGTCTTCTTCCATCATCGTCGACAGATTGATCAGCGACGGTCTTGAAGCTTGATGTTTGCACCTATCCCCACGGCCGAAGCCGAGACAGGGCTGCGTGTCCTGCGCCAGCTAATTCGCCAACGTTCTCTGCTACCGGCACTGGAAATCATGCACGCCGAGGTGGGCAATATTTTTCAGATCACTTTGCCCTCATTCGATCCGGCCGTCCTGGTCGGACCGCAGTGGAATCGTTTTGTCCTGGTGAGCGATCGCGATAAATTTATGTGGCGTCCGGGCAGTGATCCGGTCACCCACTTGTTACGCCACGGTTTGTTGGTTGAAGACGGCCAAAGCCACGATCATCTTCGAGCCATGATGGAGCCGGGCTTGCATCGCCGGCAGATAAACAACCAAATCGAAGCCATGAACCGCCATACAGATGAGATCCTTGACCAGTGGCCAGATGGCGGACAGGTCGACATGCTGGTGGAAATGCGGCGTATCGCGCTGCTTACCTTGATGGGTGTCTTGTTTGGCGTGGACTTTAAACAAGATCTTCAGCGGTTGTGGCGGCCAATCTTACGCGCCATCTCCTTCATCTCGCCAGGCTTCTGGGTCATTTGGCCTGGAATACCCCGGCCGGGTTACAAAAGACCGCTCCAGCAACTGGATCATTACCTATACCAGGTTATTGGCGCGCGTCGCGCCAATCCTGGCGACGCGGAAGATTGGTTAACCAATTTAATAGCCAACGGGTTAAGCGATGATTTGATTCGAGACCAGATGCTGACCATGTTGATCGCCGGCCATGATACCAGCACGGCCTTACTTTCCTGGACGCTCTATCTACTAGGCTGCCACCCGGATTATTTAGACCTGGCCCAGGCTGAAGTGGATAGGGTGTTAGGCAAACAACCGGCCGACAGCGAAAAGATTAAAGATCTCCATTTCCTGGACCAGGTGATCAAAGAAAGTTTGCGTCTTTATCCCCCGATTCATATTGGCAACCGATTCTCAGCATCATCGATCCAGGCGCATGGTTATGAAATCCCCAAGGCGACGCGGGTGATGTATTCGATTTACCTATCCCATCGTGACGAGACCTTATGGCCCAATGCGGGTAGTTTCGAGCCCGAAAGATTCCATCGCTCGCGGCGCCCGACCCAACCACCATTCACTTATGTGCCTTTTGGCGGTGGGCCCAGGAACTGTATCGGGGCCACTTTTGCCCAGATTGAGGCCAAGGTCGTGCTGGCCCGTATTTTACAGGCCTTTGACCTGGCCCTGATTTCCAAGAACGTGCGGCCCTACATGGGGGCGACACTGGAACCCCGGCCGGGCGTGGTCATGCAGGTTTCGCGCAGGAGCAAGGCGCGTGACTGATTTCACGGCCAGCTGGCTAACCATGGCTTTTCTAGCAGCGCCTCTCGCCTATTATTCTGAACGCCGCTACCAAGGTCTGCCGGAGTTACCTGACCAGGCCATTGACCGGCCCTTGCCCTCCTTATCCATTATTGTGCCGGCCCGGAATGAGGCTGCTAATCTGCGGCGCCTTCTGCCCACGCTGACGAATCTTGTCTATCCGGGTGAAATAGAATTAATCGTCGTTGACGATAGCTCGACCGATGAGACGGCCCCGATTGCCCAGAGCTTTGGGGCGCAGGTCGTCCATCTTGACGGCCTGCCCTCGGGTTGGTCCGGTAAGACCCACGCCTGCCATCAGGGTGCTCTGGCTGCCAAGGGGGAGTGGTTGCTTTTCACCGACGCGGACACATTCCACCAGCCGCATGGCGCGGCCCAGGCCGTTGCTTACGCATGCACCAACCAGCTTGATGGTTTGAGCATTTTTTTTAAGCAGGTTACTTCCGGGGGGCTGGATGGCCTGGCCCTCTCTGTTGCCTTTGCCGGACTTTTTGTGAGTCTCGGGTCTAAGAATTCCTTTATCAACGGCCAGTATATCTTATTGAGTCGGGCAACCTACAATGACAGCGGTGGATTTTCTCTGGTCACCGGTGAAAGCATGGAAGATCTGGCTTTGGGCCACCTCTTGAGTGACTCTGGCTATCGCGTGCCCTTGCTGCGCAGCGATCATGTCGCTTCCGTTCAGATGTATCGCGATAATAGCAGCCTCTGGCAAGGATTAATGCGCATCGGCGCCGGTTCCATGCGCTGGCTTGGTGTCAGATCCATCATCACGGCCCTTTTTATTACCGGGGTCATGACCCCAATCCTAACCCTGATTTCCACCGTAAAACAGCGAAAGAACAGGCGCCTGGCACTATTTTCCTGGGCTTTGATCGTCTTTAGCTTTATACCCTGGGCCAGCCGTTTTGGTTCCGCCTGGCTAGCCCTTCTTGCCCCCCTCGGTGCCCTACTCGTGCAGGTGGCCTCCATTTTGGGTCTGATCCAACGCCTTTTTGGCCGCGGAACACCCTGGAAAGGGCGAAGGGTATGACTAGTTCCACACGGGAAGTAGCAACATGACCTATTTTTCTTTCCTCATCTTTTTTTTAGTGATTCCCATTTTTATCCTGGCTATCATCACCCTGGTGGACCGGAGGCGAGGTGTCGAATTACCCCCAAGCATGCGAAACTGGCCGGCCTGGGCGGCGATTTCTATTCATGTCGTTATTGCCTTGCTTTACACAACTTTATGGGACAACTACCTGGTAGCCACGAAAGTTTGGTGGTACGACCCGGAACTCGTTACAGGCATCACCCTGTGGTGGGTGCCCATAGAAGAGTACACCTTCTTTATTCTTCAACCATTGATGGCCGGCTTATGGTTGCTAAGCTTGGCCAGGCATATGAAACGGATTATTTCACCAGGTGAGTTTCTCTCCTGGCTGCGAGTTGCCGGACCTGGACTCTTCATTATCCTCTGGTTGGCTAGCGCCGCCATCCTGATAAACGGCTGGAAACCAGGGACCTACCTGGCCCTGGAACTGGTTTGGGCCTTGCCGCCAATCGGTCTGCAGCTTGCCTTTGGCGCTGATATCCTGTGGCGTTACCGGCGGCTGGTTTTGCTAACTATCATCTCCCTTACCCTCTATTTAAGTGCGGCCGATGCCCTGGCCATCACCTTAGGTACCTGGACCATAAATCCGGAAAAGTCCCTGGATTTACTGCTTGCAGGACTTCTACCCATTGAGGAGTTTCTATTTTTTGTCCTGACCAATACGCTGATTACATTCGGCATCGTGTTGGTCATGAACGATGATAGTCATGCCCGATTTGGTGACATTCGCCGCCGCTTGTCCAGAAACAAGGCGGGTTCGTAACCCAGCTTTTCAGTAGTGGAAACCGGGTATATACATTAGCCAGAAAACATTGTTCGAGTAGATTGCGATTTCTCGACCGACTTGCTGAGACTCTTCTCGCCGTCGTGCTTTGATTTGGAGATCTTGTTTTCGGAAATAAGCTTACCTGTTCTGGCATCCCGTTATCGCAAAGCCGTAATTATACATATATTCTACAAATACTTGACAATATATCAAATTGTGATATTATCTTTCTATAGTTGGATTTCTTAGGAGAGTACAGATGTCACAAATCGCCTTAAATACGCAGGCACCAGACTTCGTTTTGCAGGATTATCAGGGTAACTTGGTTAGCCTGTCCCATTTCAAGGGCAAGCAGCCTGTCATGCTCGTCTTTAATCGTGGCTTCACCTGACCATTCTGCCGCGCGCATATGGCGCAGTTGCGCCAGGACATCAAACAATTTACGCAGAGAGAGGTCGCAATATTGATTATTGGACCGGACAATGCGAAAAAATTCTCCTCCTTTTTCTCACAACATAGTCTACCTTTCATTGGTCTGCCCGACCCGCAGCACCACGTCCTGAAAAAGTATGGTCAAGAGGTGAGTCTCTTCAAATTCGGCCGCATGCCGGCCCAGCTGCTCATCGATAAGGAAGGCATTGTTCGTTTTGTACACTATGGCCATTCAATGAGTGATATCCCGTCAAACGAGGAGATCCTTTCCCTAATTGACGAGATGGAGCAGAGCGTGGCCGAACCAGCCTAAGCTTCCCGCCGGCTTGTGCCTGGAGATTTTCCTTTGGCAAATGCAACAATTCGCGATTTACATCCCTTTGCCGGGCCAGAGCACCGGTCTTTTAAGCTGGATGGCGGTCGGCAAGCCGCGCTGATGCTCCATGGATTTATGGGCACACCGGCCGAGATGCGGCCGTTAGCTGGTCACCTCAACCAGGCAGGCTGGACGGTGGAGGGATTATTGTTGCCCGGCTTCGGTAACCAGTTGGATACCTTGTTCGAACGATCCTACCGGGATTGGGTTGATGCCGCTGCTTCGGCTTTGTCTCGGCTTCAAGAAAGACATCAACCTGTGGTGTTGATCGGCTATTCACTGGGTGGGGCGATTGCCCTTAATGTGGCCGCCGAGCAGCCACCAGATGCCCTTGTCCTGTTGGCCCCATTCTGGCGGCTTGGCAACACGCTGCATTATGTTATTTGGCAGATAGTGAGGCGCTTCTTTCCCAACCCCCGGCCCTTCCGCAAAGCGAACTTTTCCGAAGACCGCCTGAGTGAATTTATCGGCGGCATCGTTCCCGATCTCGATCTCTCCGACCCCCAAGTCCAAGACACCTTGAAAGAGTTGCGGGTGCCTTCCCGTTTTGGCCAACAGATTGTGATAACCGGCCGCTCGGCCGGGAAGGCGGCCACCCGTTTCGACCGCCCGACCTTAATTGTTCAGGGCGTGCAGGATGAGGTTAGCAAGCCTGGCAACTCGCGCCGGTTGTTAAATCGTTTGCCCGGAGCCGTGAAATACGAAGAGCTTGAAGCAGATCACAGTCTGGTCAAGGCCGAGAATCCTGGCTTCACAAGGATGTCTCGTTCTGTGCTTGCCTTTGCCGATGCCATGGTGACGGCGAATCCGCTCGACCGCAGCCAGGAATAACCCCGCAGCTTGGTCCCTGCCAGGGGCCAGCAAGACGCCTTTTTGATACAATGTCCGTTATATTTGGTGTGCTTTTTGGCCCCGGGCCGGAGACGGTTTTTTGCCGATCCTTAAATCTGGTAAAGGTGCCTAGAAAGAAGAAGGAGCCTCCATGCAAACAATTGTCATTACCGGCAGCACACGCGGCATCGGCTATGGTCTGGCGGACGCCTTTCTGGATAGGGGTTGTTCACTGATGATTAGCGGCCGGACCCAGGCTGGCGTCGATGAGGCGGTCACCACTCTGCAGCGTAAGCATGAAGGAGCCTCTATCCTGGGGCAACCCTGTGATGTGGCCCGGCCAGAACAAGTTCAGGTCCTTTGGGATGTGGCGCTAGAGCGTTTCGGCCGGGTGGACATCTGGATCAATAATGCCGGTGTCGGCCAACCTATTGGTGAGGTACGCCAATTGTCGCCGGAACAGTTAGCCGCCCCGGTGCAGACGAATATCCTGGGGACGCTGTATGGCAGCCGGGTGGCCCTGAACGGCATGGTTGAGCAAGGATTTGGGGCGCTCTACAATATGGAAGGGTTAGGCAGCAATGGCCGAAAGCAGCCTGGTCTTGCACTCTACGGAGCGACGAAATATACCGTTCGTTATATTACCGAGGCGTTGGCTATCGAAACCAAAGATACGCCAATCATCGTTGGCGCCCTCTCTCCGGGGATGGTCGTTACCGATATCCTTTTGACGCCTTATGAAGGCCGGCCGGATAGGTGGCAGAAAGACAAGCGGGTCCTAAATATCTTATGTGATCGGGTAGAAACGGTCGCCCCCTGGCTGGCCAAAGAGATCCTTAGCAATAAAAAAAGCGGCGTGCGGATCAACTGGTATCGGCGCGGGAAACTGTTGAGGCGTTTCCTAGCTGCCCCCTTTCGCTCGCGCCAGATAATTGATGAAACCAGATAAACCGTCAGGCAGCACAACTCTCTCCCAATTTCCCTCTTCCGGGCTTTCCCAAAATATACAGACATCTACCTGCTAGACTGCGGATTCTCCCGGCCAATTTCCGATAATTCGATTGGTTGGTGCCTCGTTTTTTTATCTCCAAATACTAAAAGCGGCAATTTTCCTGGGACAGCGACTGTTCTCGACTTGCCCCGAAAATGTGCATAATATATACAAATACTTGACAAAATATAAAAATACGTATAATATGGGTTTATAGTCGGTCTTGTACCCGTTAAAAGGATAGCTAATATCTAACAGATGGGTCGAGATATCAGTCAACTAAGAAGCAGCGTTGGGAAAAGAACGCGCCAAATTTCCAGATTGTCAGATGGAGGTTCATTTATAAGAAAGACAACATGCAAATAAGCCCAAAATTTGTCACTAAAGTCAATTTACCTCACAAACTCATTTGCTAAAGGAGAAACATAAAATGAAATCAATGAAAGTAGTCCTCTTTTTCGCTCTGGCTTTTGTCCTTGTATTTGCCGTGGCCGCTGTGTCTGCTGACGGTCCCAAAGGCACGACAGTATGGGAAGGTGTTCAAGGAAGCCCTGACCATGAAACTCTAGAAAAGGCCCTGGAATGCACCGGCTTGTCATCCGCACTGGAAGGCAACGGCCAGATTACTTTGTTCGCCCCGACCGATGCAGCCTTTGCCAGCTTTGGTTTAACCCCTGATAATGTTTGTGCCCAGTCAGATTTAGCCGGCATCTTGGCCGATCATGTGGCCAAAGGACGCCGGTACTCGGGTCAAGTGGTCGAATCGAACTCAATCAAAATGCTCAGCGGCGATCGATTTGCTATAGAGCTTAATGGTGGCGTTTACGTTGGGGGCGCCATGCTTGATTTGGGCAATCTGAACATCGGTGTGGCCAATGGCGTCATTCACTTCAGCAATGGTATCGTCGGCCTAGGAACGAAATAATCTCTTAGTTACAAGAGACACAGTGTGTTTAGGAGGAGTTAGTTGATGCTGACTCCTCTTTATTTTTGTATTATGGCATTTTTTCCCCTGGCTTCCTGAAGGCACCTCTCCCCAAAAGATCTCTTTTTTCAGGTTATTCAAGCTGTTGGGGGTCATCTCATTGACCAGGCTCCTAGTCCAAACCCGGTTGGTTTCTTCGAAAATACAGTCCAGAGCAATGATTGACCATATTGGTTAATAGGCATATAAAACGGTATCTGGCCTTTACAAATAGGTATTGACGACCATGACTGGCATACTCTGGATCCTTGTTTCTTTTGTTTGTGGCTCTTTGCCCCTGTCCGTATGGCTTGGCCGCCAGGTCCTAGGAAAAGATATCACCCAATTTGGGGATGGTAATCCTGGTGCATCCAATGTCTGGCGCGCCGGGGGTGCGAAATGGGGTTTGACGGCCGTTCTTCTTGATGCGTTCAAGGGCGCTATTCCTGTAGGGCTGGCGACTTTTATATTTGATGTTGAAGGACTAACCCTGGCCTTGGTGGCCATTGCACCTATTGCCGGGCACGCTTTTTCGCCATTTCTTGGTTTTCACGGTGGCAAGGCCCTGGCCGTCACCTTTGGCATCTGGACCGGGCTGACAATATGGATTGTTCCATCCATCCTGGGGATTTTCTTTGGCATCTACATGACCCTTGTCAAGCCGGTCGGCTGGGCGGTGATGAGCGGGGTCTTTAGCCTGCTTATCGTCCTAATATTTATCGGCAACCCGCTCTGGTTAGGCGTTTGGGCAGGCATGGCGATTATATTGGCCTGGAAGCACCGGGATGACCTGGCTCAAGAACCTGAATGGGGCCGGCGAAAGCGGCCATAAGCAACCTATCTCATCCGGGCTCAGTTTTTACCTCCTAATCGGCTTTTGACCACCACCAGCTTCGGGCGCGGGGCACTTCTTCTCAACTTCGATAAGCCGATCAGGGTCAGCAAGATGTTCAGAAATCCAAACAGAACAAGAAATAGCGGGTAATAATTATTTATCATGAGATAGTTGTCCTTTGTGGGATCGACCCAGGAAAAGAACCAATTCCGGTATTATTTCGTTATGGGCCGAATAATATTTGTATAAAAATCGTTTCCTATCGAAGAAAATCAAGCGTAAGCCAGGCTTTCCCGGACGCTGATATTGGCCGCCCGGCGAGCCGGCAGCACCGACGCGAGCAGGGCAAGGGCCAGGATGGCCAGCAGCCAGGCCAGTACGGCCGGCCAGTTGAATGCAAAATCCAGGTCCACATCAATCATCGTCTGGCCTAATTGCCGGGCCAGGGGCCTGGCGACTACGATAGCTATGGGTACGGCCAGGGCCCAGCTCATTAGGCCCTGAAGAATGCCTTCTGCCACGAACAAGGCCATGATGCTCCTGGACCCGGCCCCGATTGCCCGCATAACCCCGATCTCCCGGGTGCGCTCGACGACGCTGGTGCCAAGAGAGCCCATCAAGCCGATTCCCCCGACAACAGCCACCAGCAAAGCCAGGCTGAGCAACATGGTAGTTACAGAATTGAACTGGTTGTCAGCGAAAGCCCTTTGTTCTAATTTTATCTGGCTGGTATAGAAATCGATTTCCAAACCTTCGGCGTTCAATAGATTCTTGAGCTGGTCGGCCGCCAGAACATTCTCATCCAATGATTCAAAGCCGGTCGTCACCAATAACTGGCTTCCGGTGTCATTCAGGCCACTGAGCTCAAGCAGGGTCGCCAATGAAGCATAAATCGGCTCCGTGACAAAACCCGTGCTGTAGACGACCCGGTACGTTCCGACCACCTGCCAGGACCCTGAGCCTAGCTCTCCCAAATCAAGAGTCAGCCTATCCCCGGGTATGATGCCGTTGACGTTAGCTGTCTTTTCGCTGATGACGATGCCATCGCCCTCCTCAGGTGTTAGCCAGCGGCCGGCGGCGATCATCGGCCGCATCATCTCACTGCCGGCCGGAATCCCCAAGATTTGGGCGCCCAGGCCCGTTGAATCTTGCAGCTGCTTACCCTCGCGTAAGAGGGTAGCGTTCCGGCTATACCACATCTCGGCCTCCTGGCCGATACCTGACGCTTCTACCAGAGCGAGCACTTCGGAGATAGGTTGATCCTGGCTAAAGCCAATCCGAAAATCATAACCTTGTCTGGCCATTTCATTGTCCAGGGTTAGCTGGGTGGAGGAGATAAGGCTCATAATGACCAGGAACATTGTTCCACCAAGAATTAGAACCAGTAAGGTTAGAACCAGCCGTCCCTTGCGGCGAAAGACATTACCCAGAGCGGCCGCGTAGGAGGAACTCAAGACCATTCCCCCGAGGCGCTCGATGGCCACATCCAGACGGCTCGAGCCGAAATCCGCACCCAGGCCGTAAGTAGCAATGGCTTCCTGGACAGTGATTGAAGCGCCTTTCAAGACCGGCCATAAAGCGGCTAGCAGGGGCATCAGGATGGCCGCTATGATTTGCAGCGCTACGGCTTGATTGGAAACCGTGAAATTGGTTACGTCGATATTGAACAGGTTAAGGAACCAGCCACTCATGGCAAAAGCAAAGAGCGCCGAAAGGGGCAAGGCCAGGAGAAGGGCCAGTAAACCATAAACCAGGACAACTGACAGATAGAGCCGGATAATCATTTGGGTTTTGCCACCCACTGATTTGATGATCCCGATTTGATTGGTCTGTTGGGTGATCAAAGCCGTCATGGAATTGAAAACCAGTATGACACTCATCACTAGGGCGACCACGGCCATAATTTGCAACACCAGGTTTATCCCCTCCACAAACATCCGCCCCCAATGTTCCGTGGGGCTTTGGTAAAGCGTAACGGCCACGCCGATGCCCTGGCCGGCCAGGACATCTCTTAATTCCCCGGCCACGTCCTGAGCCCGGTCGAGCGAATAAGGCTCCACCCGGACCAGTAGCTGGTTAAAAAGGTCCTCCGGAATGCCAAAGATGGCTAAAGTCTGGCTATCAGCAAAAAAATGAGCCTGGCCGCCAAAAGAAGGGGGCGGGACAAAAGGGTGGCGGATCTGGCCGCTGACCGGCAAGGAGAGTTCTTCTCCGGCAATCTCGAAGATCACCTCGTCTCCAATAGATATGCCATAGTACTCGCCGGAGAGCCGTTCGATGCCAATCTCAGAAGCGTCCGGCCAGGTACCTTCTTTGAGCTCTACCTGGTCGTATATTTGCTCAATATAATCAGGTCGCATGACCAGCGTGCCCAATTCCCATTTGCCATCCACGGGGCTCTTGTAGCGGATGGAAAGCTGGTTGACGGCTTCGATGCCCGAGACGCCCTCGATGTCGGCCAGCCGTTCGGCCGTGGCCCGCTCAATAGGCTCGCGTAAAATGATGCTGATCTGGGAGGGTGCCACATCGAGGTGGGCCTGGTCCATTCCGTTGAGCAGTTGATCAACCAGGCCAAAGATCGTCCCAATGGCGAAGACCCCGGCTGCGATGCTCAGGACGGCCAATAGGGTCCGGCTTTTGTTCTGCCAGAGGTCAAACCATACCTTGTGCCACAGGGTGTTCATGGGCTGGCTACAACCGGTTCATGGTAGTTCCGGGAAATGGCCGGGGCGGGCAGCTCGTGGTAGATATCCCGGGCTATGAGGCCATTTTCGATCTCGATTCGTCTGGGAACTCGCCGGGCCAATTCCAGGTTGTGTGTGACCATGATCAGGGTTTTGCCTTGCTTGACCAGCTTGCTAAAAAGCGAAAAGACCTCTTCTGACGTCTGGTTATCGAGGTTGCCCGTTGGCTCATCGGCAACGATGAGCGGGGGATCATTGGCTAAAGCCCGGGCTATCGCTGCTCGTTGTTGCTGTCCCCCAGAGATGTTAGCCGGTAGTTTTTGTTCTTGATCCGCCAGGCCCACCAGCTCCAACAAACCGCGGGCCCGATCGTATCTTTCGGCCCGACTCAAGCGGCCGGCAAAATCCATGGGCATAATTACATTCTGTAGCAGGTTAAGCGATGGGATTAACTGAAAAAATTGGAACACGATGCCCATATATTGGCTTCGCCAGCCGGCCAATTGATTTTCATTCATGGTATGCAAGGCATGACCGGCGACGACCACTTTCCCGCTGGTGGGATGATCGATACCCGTGATCATATTCAGTAACGTTGATTTGCCATTTCCCGATTGACCGACAATAGCTAGAAAACTGCCGGCCTGCACGCCAAAGGTGATGCCCTTGAGCACCCGGATCTCCTCATCACCCATGGGATAGCTTTTATACACATCTTCTAAGCGGACGATCATTTTTTTCTCTTCTTCCACCGGCTAAACCTCCGGGAAATAAGAACCGTGGTAGCCGAATAGAATAGGCTGGGGAATGGTTGCCCGGCCGATTTCCTGGAAGGTTGCGGCATCCAATACCAGCAGGAAGGAATTTTCCTGATCTACATCAAGAACGACCGAAAGGATGACGCCGTCATCTTCACCGACGGCGTCGGGCCGGGCGACAAAGACAGGCTCTCCTGGATAGCAGCCTGGAGAATACCAGTGCCAATCCCGACCGCTCGGGATATCGACCTTGACCAGTTGGTTATAAAATCCCTGGCGTTGTTGGGGATGGATGCCCACGGCGTAAACGGTGGTGTAATCAGCCCGCATGTTGTACCTGGCATAATCAATGTGGGGCAGTTCCATGCACACGTCCGATAAGGTTTCAAAGCGAACCTTGCCGCCCTTAAGGGGGATCTGGTAGCGGCGTAACTGACCGAATGGTACTTCCAAGCTCTCTTCCTGTAGGCGATTTAGATAATAGCTGGAGATAATTTCAGCGTCGGGATAGGCGGCCAGATCGACAACCAGCTCATCACCCACCTCAAAGGAATTAATGTGGTGAAAGGCGAAGAATGGATCGCTCTCGTAGCGGCCGACCAACTCCCCGGTATGGCGGTTGATAACCCAGAAGGGGGTGCCCCGTCTCGCGTCCCAGTTAAAATTCTCAATATAGGGCTTAAGCCATAACAGCAGGCTGATTGGATTGACAACCAGCGGGAACTCGGTGAGAATGATATAGTTTTCGCTCATGCCAAAACTATGCATATAGGCCGGTTTGGCAGCCGGTATGGAGGCGATCCGTTCCGGCCTGGCGCCATCAATACCTTTGTAGATGTTATAGTGGCTGATGCGGTGGTAGCGTGTGACGGAATTGTACATTTCGCCGCGGGCTTTATCGAAGTGGGGATGGACCGTCGTCATTTGGCCCGTCAGTTTTTCTTCGTAATTAAATACGCCCACCGATTTTAATGTTTGGGGATCAAATTCAACCTGGATAGGTGTCTCGGCCAGAGCCATGAAACGATCGGCGACTCTGGCCACACTAACCTTGGCGCTGTCGGTGACCTTCGGTGAAAAAACCGTTGAGATGCGGGCGAATAATGAGCGACAGGGGTCCGTAGCAAACTCGGAATAAGAGATTTTTCCGCTGGCCATCGCCTCATCATAGGCTTTACTTTCCAAGAATTTATTGGCGTAAGAAACCTCGCCGGCGGAGAATGAAAATTTGTGCAGCATAGACAGCCCATCAAACCAGTGGCGGTACCGTTGTTGGCCTACTTCGAAGGTTCCCGGCCCGTTGCGAATGAGGGTGCCCTGGAGCCAGCCGGGAACCGTTCCCTGAACGGGCAAATGGTCCAGGGCTATTTCGTTTTCTGTTTTGCTGAATCCAAGTTCATAGGGGGTGCTCATGGGCTCACATCGCCACCCGGCGTCGGGTCGATCAACTCGGCCGAGATTTTACCGGAGGATAATACAGCCGGGACGCCCGCACCAGGGTGCGTTCCCGCGCCGACAAAGTATAGATTATCGAATTCTTCCGAACGGTTGTGGGGTCGGAAAAAGGCAGACTGTAACAAGGTCGGTTTTACGGAAAATGCGGCCCCTTTGTAACTGTTTAAGGTGTTCTGAAAATGCAAGGGATCAATGCGATGTTCGGCGATGATATTGGCCTCAAGATCGGGTAGGTAGTTGGCCTCCAAAAATTGGATGATCTTATCCCGGTATTGTTGGCCCACGACCGTCCAATCGGTATTGGCGCTCAAATTAGGTACCAGCGACAAGACGTAGAAGGATTCACAACCCTCCGGGGCAATGGTAGGATCGGTCAGGGTGGGCATATGCAAATAGAGAGAAAAATCGTCGGGTAGCTCCCGGCCGTCGAAAACATCTTTCAGCAGCCCCTTATAACGGCCGTTGGTGATGATATTATGATGGGCCAGCTTGCTGTCCAGATAACGCTTCTTTGTGCCGAAATAGATGACGAATAATGAATTGCTGTAATTCATTGACTCAATGCGCCGGTCCGTGTATTTTCGCCGGTATTCGCTAGGAATGAGATAACGGTATGTTGCGGCGACATCGCCATTGGAAACCACCACATCAGCCAGGTGCTCGCTGCCATCAGCCAGGACGATGCCCGTCGCCTGGCCTTGACGAATGATGATCTGGTTTACCTCGGTATTAAAATGGACCTTGCCTCCCAACTCTGTGAATAGCCGCCCTAAACCGGCCACGATGGCCCCGGTTCCTCCGGTAGCGTAATGGACGCCCCATTCTTTTTCAAATTGGATGATTAGCCCATAGATAGACGGTGTCGCGAAGGGATTGCCGCCAATTAATAGCGGATGAAAAGAGAAGACCCGTCTCAAGAAATCGTCCTTAATGAAGCGAGAGACATAGCTATACATGCTCCGATAAGCCTGCAAACGAACTACGTCAGGCACAATTTTGAGCATATCCACCAGTTTGAGAAATGGCTGGTCAGTGAAAGGGTAGAAGCGTTCAAATATCGCTTCTGTCTCCTGAACGAACCGCCGGTAACCTTCCTTATCGTCCGGATTCCACTTCTCGATTTCTGCCAGCATATCCGCCATGTTGTGCCTGTAATTGAACGATCGACCTTGTGAATCAAAGATCCGGTAAAAGGGGTCCAGCGGGACGAGGTCAAAGTAATCTTCGCGGTGCCGCCCTGCCGCCTTGAACAACTCATCAAACATATAGGGGGCGGTGATGACTGTTGGCCCGCCATCGAATTTAAAACCATTGATATCGTATTGATAACCACGGCCGCCTAATTGGTCCCGTTTTTCATAGATAGTTACCCGGTGTCCCTTGGCTGCCAGGCGGATGGCGGCTGCTAGGCCGCCGAAACCGCTGCCAATAACGATAATTTCTTTTGTCATCATAATCTCCAGGGGGATAAGTTTGCCGGCTTAGCTAGCTCGTTTGGTGGACCACCAGATGGCCGGCAATTGGCGGATCTTTCCCCATTTACCCACATGGGCGCGACGGCTGAAAACGTCATAATCATGCGCTTCGATATCATCCAGGATGGCCCGGTAAAATGTGGCCGCCGCAGCGATTGAGAAACGTCCTTGTGGGTGGAGCATGTTGATACCCGGCCAGGCTTCTTCATAGATGTGACGGGCGCGGTCGATCTGGAACTTCATGAACTCCCGCCAACGATCATCATACTTCCCTTCGGACACACCGTCCGCGATGTCCTCTTCACTCAAGCCAAAAGCCGCTAATTCAGCCTGGGGTAAATATACCCGGCCGCGCTCCCAATCTTCTGCTATATCGCGTAAGATGTTGGTGAGTTGCAGCGCCACGCCAAGCTTCACGGCGTAACGAATTGCTTCCTCGCTCTCGTAACCGGTGATGTGCATGCTCATCAGGCCGACCGTGGAGGCGACCCCGTAGCAGTAAGTGGTCAGATCTTCGAACGTCTCATAGCGCGTCTGCTGGAGATCGCGGGCGACGCCATCGATAAGTTGTTCGGCATACTTTCGGGGGATGGCATATTTATCCCGAGCATCTGCCCAGGCTACCGCGACCAGGTCGTGTTGGGGCGGGTGGGAAGTCAACGTACGTTCCCGCCAGGTCTCCAAAAGGGAAGGGGCATCCGGGCCGGAGTCATCCACAATATCGTCGGCCGTCCGGCAAAAAGCGTACAGTGCACGCACGCCCTTGCGGGCTTCTGGCTTCATCAAGCCCGAGGCAAGATAAAAAGAGCGACTATGGTGAGAGGTCAACTCTTCACAATGGCTATAAGCCTGCTGCAATAAGACCTCATCTGCTCGACTTTTTTGGTCAGTTGATTGTCCAGTTAACCAGCCCTCTTTGGCCAGGCTTAGTAAAGGATTTTCCCATCTATCGTTTACCAGGGCAGTCATAATTTAATCTCCATACTTACGCAACACCTGCATAATTTTCAACAATGGAGGTACTATAACCCAATATATATGTAATGTCAAGTAAATGTATAATAAATGGATAAGATTGATTATTGACGTTCCATAGTGAAACTAGGGTTCCATCTTCCGGGCATTTATTGATGCCAATATGATCAATACAAGCACTCTAACCGGCGAACAAAGTGCTGGATGGGGAAAATTCTATTGTCTTTAAAATTTGCTTAAAAAATGAGGGGAGTGGCCCGTTTCACTCAAACGGGCTAACGTGTGTAGATTCACCCACAATCCGTCAGTCACCCGACTGACGCAATACTTCTTGCAGGGCTTGGCTTTTTTCTTCAGTGATTCTTCCCTCTGTAAGCCACAACACATCACCGGATTTATCAAAGAGATAAACCTTGATTTGCTGCTCAGATTTTATCCCGAGCGACTCTTTAAACGCGCGCTTGTCCAGATACAAGGTGATGGTACGCGCCCGGGTTGCTTCATCAGGAATTCCGGCGCGCATCCCTTCGTTTAAAAATGTGCGGTAGATAAAACCCTTGTCAGGCAAGGTTGGAAACTCATAGTAGCTTAGCGTTGGATATTCCTGGGCTAGCTTCTCCACAAAAGGAACCCAGGCATCGATATCATCTTGATGTTGCCTGAGAAAGGCAATGAATACGAGGTTCCTTTCTCCGGCGAAATCTTCAGGGAAGACCATCTTCTGCCGAGCCAGGTTGCTGCCTCTGACTTTCGGTAACTTCATGGCAATCCATTCTCTTGCATAAGGCGCAAAAAAGCAAAAGGTTTGCTCTTTTAAAAAAAGATTTGAAGAAACACAGTCCTGGACAAGCTTAAATGGATATGAAATGCCTTGTCAGCAACGGGTTATTGTCGTTACTGCCGGAGCCATAATCAAAGAGGACCCAGGCAGGGCAAAACTTCGGTAAAGAGTTGATAGAGAGAGAAACCAAGCATGCCAAGAGTGATCAGATACGTTAATGCCAGGCCGGCGGTCAGCTCAGGTTGTCGTTTTACCAGGGACCAGATGACTAAGGAGATCCCGAAGAGAGGTGTAAGCAATGATAAGAACAGGTATTTTAAAGCACCCACGCTCCCCCCGACGGCCGGCATCCAGGAAGGGATGGCCGCGACTGATTCTTCCGTTGCGATAGCCAGCATGCTAAGGATGAACAAGTTCTCAATCCAGTCCAGGACCATGGCCGCAAAAGGGAAAAGCATGACCACCAGGCCCAGGCGAAACCACCAGCCTTCCTGTCCGCGAATGATGAGACCAATGAGGCCGGCGTAAAGCAGGGCGTAACCGATAGGAAAGAGCAGATCGCCTGGAAGGTGCAAGGAACGCGCTGCGCTCCTGGACTCATCGTTGTAACTGTTAATGATCTGCGCCGCCCTAGCCTGGGTGAAAGGTATTTGCAGACAGGTCAGGTCGCTACCGTTGTTTTCATCAATAATGTTGGAATAAGGGATCATCAAGAGCGATAAGGATAAAACGAATAGAACCAAACCGGCCAGTACCATGGCGCCAAGCCAGTATACCGAATGGGCTGATTTTATGATCTTTACCATGTCCCTCTCCTATCGCATCGGGCTGATTATTTTGCCAGTGTAGCACAAGCTGCCCGCCCCTTACCAGAAGTGCACTCAGCGCCATGCTCAAGATTGGGCGACTAAGAATTTTCTGCTGCCGGCGAATTGTAACAAACTCTTTTCATATTCCTCAAGGGTGTATGGTATGATCCCCTAGCACAGGACAAGAAGGAGACCAGCCAATGAAACCACTATCGATCCTTTCCCTCATCGGGTTGTTCATCATCCTCCTGGCTGCTTGTGGCCTCGGTGGTGATGTCGAAGAAACGTCGCCGGCCGCACCAGTCGTTGAAGAGACTTCGACGGTTATTGCCAGCAAGGTAAGCGTGGAGCAGGAGACACCCCGGCCAGTGGTTGAAGAAGCACCTCCTGCCGCCGGTCATGAAGAGGCGACGGAGGAGCCGGTCGCTTTAATCCTGCCGCCGGCCACAGCCACGAACTCCCCCGGGCCAACGGAACTGGCCATCACCCCCATTGAGGTAACCTACATCACACCCGGACAGGGTGAAGGTCCTTATTATCCCCTAGAAAAGCTCGATGACCGGGACAATGATCTTACGCTTGTTGAAGGGGCTTCCGGCGTACCAGTAGGCGAGGTTATTGAATTCTCAGGGACAGTTTACGATGCGACAGGTCTTCCGGTCGAGGGAGTGCTCATCGAAATATGGCAAACCGACGCCAGCGGCATCTATCTCCACCCCGGCGATCCGGCCAGTGACCGGCGCGACCGCAATTTCCAATTCTATGGTGAATCGATCACAGCTGACGACGGTTCCTACACTTTCCGCACCATCCTGCCCGGCCATTACGAACCGCGCCCGCGCCATATCCATGTTAAGGTCAAGCTTGCTGGAAGTGAGTTGTTGACCACCCAGTTCTATTTTGAGGGCGATCCCGAATTGGCCGGTGAAGCCATGTTTAACCAGGCCGGTGGGGATGCCCAACAACTGATTATCGGTATCAGTGCAGGTGAAGATGCCCAGGGCAACCCCATTTTGATTGGCGAACGCGATGTCATCTTGTCTGCGGTCCTGCCCGGTTAACAGTCAGGGGCGAATTTGATCTGTTCAACAGCCTGGGGCTGTATAGTATAATGACTGGATGATGCGCCTGATTGGGGGTATACAAATAAATCCGGCCGCTGACGATCACAGCCTGATCGCAGAGATGTTCGGACGTTTACCCGGAGCGGTAGTCCAGGGCGGCTGTCTCGCCCAGGAGAGTATCACCCGTTTTATCGGTTTCGAAAGCGCCGGCGATTTTCCCGAGAAGCTGCGTTTTTTCGGCATCGAGGTTGATTATGTCCACACCATCCCCGAAGGCCTGGTGGCCTGGGAGTTGGCTCCAGATTCAATTACGGTAAGGCATTCAGATAAGGGAAAACCCTGTCCGGCCTGGTGGGAAGATATTAGCTGGTCATGCTTGCTTCAGCCCCAATCGGACAATGCCAGGCCCATAGGCGAATTCACTGCCCGGGGACTGCCAGAATGGTGGCAGATAGAATCAACGAGCAAGCGGCCGTTCCACCTTTTCGCCCACGTCCCCTATGATATGAAGAAAAACGCCTTTGACGACGAGGTCGTCCTGGTCGATTATGACCCGACCTGGCCGGATCAATATACGGCGATGGCCGCCTGGCTGCGGCAGCAATTAGGCCCGGATATCGTCCTGGACCTGGCCCATTACGGGAGCACCGCCATTCCAAGCATGCCGGCCAAACCCATCATCGATATCCTGGTGGAAATCCCTTCCTTCGCGGCCGGTAAAGAACGGGCTCTCATGGTCTTGAACGACCCTAGCTGGGAATTATGGCTCTATAGTGGCCATGTCCTCCTCGTCAAACGAGAAGAATGTATGGGCCGCCGGACCCATCATGTGCACCTGGCCCCGGCCGGTAATGAGCTGTGGCAAGGGCTGGCCTTCCGCGACTATCTGATCGCCCACCCCGAAGATGCTGCCCGGTATGCGACGTTAAAGCGCGATCTGGTCCGGTTCTACGGGGGTGATCGAGAGCGATATACCCAGCTGAAGAGTGACTTCGTAGCGGGGATTAAGAAGCGGGCTTCGTAGCTTTGATCGGGCTCGCCGTTGGTGAGCTGAGACTCTCAAACAGGATCTGCTTCCAACGGGGCACGTCGATTTCCCAACAAACCTCGATATTCGCCTTTTCTCCGGTGACCCCGTATTGGTCGACCACCGTCATGCCTCGGGTCAACTCGTCGCAGGAGATCGCGACGTGATGAGCGCTGCGTTTCAGACACACGGCCGGATCGAGGGCCACAGCCATGGCTACCGGGTCGGGCAGGGGAATCCCCGGATCGTCATAGAGCCGCCTATTGGCCTGGATGGCCGACCGGTTGCAGTCAATGGCGAATTGGGCCAAGGCTGTGCCCAGGTCCAGCACCTGCTGGCTTTCGGCCTGGTTCAGGTTAGCCTCCCCCCGGCACAGCTCCCAACCGAGCATCAGGATCTTCATACCTGATCGGAAGACAATCTGGGCCGCTTCGGGATCGCTCCAGATGTTGAACTCGGCCGCGGGGGTGACATTGCCCACCGAGCAGGCGGTCCCGCCCATCACATAACATTCTTTAACCCAGCCGGCCAGCCGCGGCTCCCGCAACAGGGCCAGGGCGATATTTGTTAGCGGCCCCAGGGTAACCAGGGTGATCTCGCCCGGCGCTTCAGAGATGCGGCGCACCAGTTCGTCCACGGCATGGTTGGGCTCCGCCGGTCGGGCTGGCGCTGGATAGCCCATATCCCCCAGGCCATCCTGGCCATGGAACCATTGGGCGAAGGAGGGCTCCCTTAGCAGTCCGCCGGTTACCCCCTCGTAAACCGGTATCTCCCGGCCGCAAAGTTCGGCCGTAAGGCGAGCGTTGATGCTGCCCTGTTTCACCGGGACATTGCCAAATACCACCGTGATGGCCTCGACCTCGACGTCAGGCCATTGTAAAGCCATGATGATGGCCACAGCATCGTCAGAGGCGGTGTCGGTATCGATGATGAAACGACGCCTGAACATAATTTGTTTCCTCTTATTTACGGTATAGTTGTGGGCATCTTATCATGAATCCTAAACCTCAGCCAAGCAGCCAGAGGAGCAAATATGCACACCGCCAAATTTATCCGCCTCTATGCCGACGAGGAAGGGGAATCTCACTTCGAAGATCTGGCGCTTGACCTGGTTCCCGTCGATTTTGGACCCCCGGCTGAGCCCATCAACCACGTCCAATTTCTGCCCGTTCAACAAAGCTTCTGGCTTGGAGCTGAAATGGGGTGGGGTGGTGAAACGCCGCATCCTTCACCGCGGCGGCAAATCTTGTGCACCGTGGCCGGTGAATATGTGATTACCGCCAGCGACGGTTCCCGGCGCAGCTTCCCGGCCGGCACCGTTTTATTGGCCGAAGATACCTGGGGCAAAGGTCATTCGACCACGGTCACGAACGAGGCCGGCTTCCTGATTTTTGGCGTATCTTTGGCTGAGGATTGATTTCAAGGGTTACATTTTGGACGACATCTTAGAACAGGAACAATTCATGCCTTAGCTCGCACGAAGAAATATGGAAGATGGGCCAAGATATGACGCCAAGTTCTAGGCGCTTACCCGCTCTGCGGCCGGTCGCCCGGCAAATGGATTTTCGCCAAGGCTATAAAAAAGAGAAGCCAAAGGGTCAGATGGGAGACGAGCCCATACCAGGTGCGGTGGTAACCGGCGTCGATCCCACCAATCCGTGGGCCAACGATATGATTACTGAGCACCCAGGATAGATCGGTAACTACCAGGCTGGCCAGGAACAATAAAACATAGGCGCTAAGAAACATGAGTGGCAACCAGGTCCGATTTTCAGCCTTTTTTAGCCTGAGCCGGAAAATCAAGACCGATGCCAGAAAGAACAAAAATGTCAGTAGGAGCCGGCCGGGAAACGCGGCGAAAAAGTCATTCAGCCTTTGTTGCCAGTTGCCCGGAGATGGCGGTGCGACCAGGTCACAGCAATAAAAGGGCACCAGTATCGCTTCCGTTAACATCGGCAGCCAGGCTAGCCATACCTGGGCAATGATAGCCAGAAGGACTATTCCGGCCACGAATAGTGGTGAACGGAAGGCAGCCCGTCGCGTCCCCTGCTGGCAAACGGCTGTCATGATTGTCTCCCTGATTAGACCTTGTTCACCCGACCATGATAGTTTACCGCGGCCGGATTAAAATGACCCGTAACCAATGGACATCCATTGATTGGCCAATGGTGACCGAATATGCCACTGGCGCCGGAAGCGCATCTGGTTCGAACTGCCCTAGAGCGCAAGACTCCTGAAATCTTCAAAATTTCGGAAGTCTGGGAGGAAACCGGGTAGGAAGCCTGGGATCTATCAAACCGAGTCAACGATTTTCACAGGTGGCCAGCTCGCTTTCAGGAAATCCGGGTAGGTTATTTCATACTGGACCCGCCTAAATTTTTTACCTTGGGCGTCTTGGCGCAGAACGATGCCGGTGTACTGCAGGCCGGCTTTCTCCATCACCCGGTAAGAGGCGATATTCTCGGGATCGCTCTCGGCCGAGATACTCTTCAGGCCAAACTTATTGAAGCCCAGTTGGATCAAAGCCTGCACCGCTTCGGTCATATACCCCTGGCCCCAGTAGCGAGGCAGCAACGAATACCAGAGATAGAAACTTTTCTCGCTGGTCGCCTTCTCGGGGATGGCCGTCAGGCCACATTGGCCCAGCCATGTCCTGCCAGTCGAATCGTGGTTCGGCTTTGTTTCAATAGCATAGGCGAAATATGTTCGGGGAACTTCCCGGATGCTTCTTTGGGCGAAATCGAGAAATTGGCGGGTCATCTCGGCCGTAATCAGCGGCCGGCTGCGATAGTTTAACACGACCGGATCGGCGTCTAATTCCCGTAGCAAGGTGTAATCTTTTTCGCCAAATAACCGCAATATGAGGCGTTCAGTTTCGATAGGCATGGGCGCATGTTGTACGATAATGCTCGCTGCCCGGCAAGTGAGCCCAGCTCTGTCATTGCTTGGCTCGGCCAAGCCCAGAAGGTATAACCGGGAATAGGTTGATGAGAATAGCACCAGGAAAGACAATATGACCGCAACCTGATGCAGGACCGGAAAGAAGATTACGAATAAACGACACTACGAATACGCTTCTTCCCAGACGGAATGATAAGCGCCGCTGGCATCGAAATAATCGACCAGGCGCTGGTAGAAGGGGTGGCTGGTGATGGTGGCGCTATCACCGATCACGATCAGCTTGCGCCGGGCCCGGGTCAGGGCCACATTCATGCGCCGGGTTTCGGCCAGGAAACCAACCTGCCCCTCCCGGTTGGAGCGAACCAGCGAGATGATCACCGCTTCCTGCTCCCGCCCCTGGAAGCCATCCACAGAATCAATCTCCATCTCTTCGGGCAACAATTCCCGCAGAAGCTGGACCTGGGCCGAGTAGGGGGTGATGACGGCGATGGCCCCTGCTGCCACCCCGGCCGCCAGCAGTTGCTCCACCTTCCGGGCTACCAGCGCCGCTTCCAGTGGGTTGCCCTTGCTGTCATGTTCATCGCTGGACTCTTCATCATAACTGGCCCCGGCCGTGTCGATAAAGGTAACCGCCGAATTGGTCAGCTCATTTTTAATTACCCCGGGCAAGTCACATAACAAATGACCTCTTACCGAGCCATCGGCTAGCAAACTACCCTCGTAAAATTCGGCCGAACTGAAACCCATGATCTGTTCGTGCATCCGGTACTGGACGTCCAGGCGGCGAGCTACCCGCTCCCCATCGCGGCGCATTAACAGCTCCAGCAGGCTGAGACCAAAACCCTCTTGCTCCGCCTGGCGGGAGATCACCGTCGGCGGCAATTGCTGGTGGTCGCCGGCCAGCAGCAGGCGATCTGCCCGGGCGATGGGAATCCAGGTAGCCGGTTCCGTGCTTTGCCCGGCCTCGTCGATGACGCACAGGTCGAAACGACGTTGGCCAAGGGTGGCGCTGTCGATGGCCGTGAGGGTCGATAAAATTACTGCCGCCTGATCCAGCACCCTCTCCACGGTCGCCGCTTCCAATTGGCGCGCTTCGGCTAACATCTCTTTCGCTTCCTGCCGGTAAGCCTTCTTTTCTCCTGGCGCCGGCCGGGCCCGCCGGTATTTGCCGGCCCGCTCTTGCAGGCCATACGCTTCCTTGCGCATTTTTTTCGCCTGCCGGTAATCCTCGTGCTGTTCGACCAGGGCATCTAAAGTATATTCCTGCAAGCCGGGTAGAACCCGCGCCGGGTGGCCCAGGCGAACCAACGGCACCCCGGCCGCCACCAGCCGCTCGACCATATTATCCACCGCCAGGTTGCTAGGCGCGTTAGCCAGCACCCGCGCCCCGCCGGCTACCGCGGCCGCAATCAAGGCCACCACCGTGGTTGTTTTTCCTGTGCCCGGCGGTCCGTGAATAATGGCCACATCTAGAGCCGACAGTCCATGGCGCACTGCTTCTTGTTGCGAGGTATTAAGATGGACCAGGCTCGCTTCAAGGTGGCCGGGGAACGGTTCGCTGGAAAATTCGGCCGCTCGCTGCCCCAACAGGACGGCGCGTAACTCGGCTGATCGATTCCCCTTGGCCGAGGCAACCTGGGCCAATGCCCGGTTCATGCGCTGGCGGGCAATATCGTCGCTGGCCTGGTCGACCCGGTAGGTGCTCGAACTGCCGGCCAATTCGGGCGTCTGGTTCAGCGCGACCTCCAGGCTGCGGCTACTCTTGCGACTGACGACGCCGCGCCAGGAAGCGGCTTCCCCTTTGCCCTCCGGCGGCACTTCCTCACTGAGAATGACCGGTGCCCCGGCCGACAGACGGGTCCAGGGTAGGCGCAACTGTTCGTTGCGAGGCGCCAGTTTCACCAGGAACCGGCCGCCCAGGCCGATATCGGTGCCCCGGATTACCAACCGGCCGAGGCTGTAATCCGAAACCAACCTGCCTTTCGCCTGGAGCGCCCGGGCGTGTTGTTCTTTTTCGGCCTTGGCCTCCTGGTCCAACCAATCGACCAGTTGATCAAAGTGTTCTTGGCCAGTGCCCAGGCCAGTACTCTGGCCAGATCTCTGGCCTCGCTGTTGCCAGGCCCTAATATGACGATTTTCCACCTGGAAGCCGTCCAAAACCCGGGCCAGGCGCGGCGCCCAGCCATCCGGCACCTCGATAGTAGCCACGCCACCGCTAAGGACAATCTTGCCAATACCGGACTTTTTGATTTTCCCTTCTTCGATGAGCAAACGCAGTAGGGTGCCTTTCCCGGCGCCGGGCGGCAGGCCGTCTATGTGAAGGATATCGGACATTGGGGGAGTGTAGAGCAATCAGCTTCAGGTTACCAATCAACAATATAAAGGATGGCCCGAACCGTTTTCGCCCACCTAGACGAGGGGCGACTAAACACCGGCTGTTCTGGAGCCGCCTATTTTTAGCCCCCCGACCGTTCGCCGAACCAACCGGCCGGCCACATTCGGCGTTTGCAGCGATTTCAACATTTGCCGCTCCTGGATAACCTCGATTGGCCGGCCGGAACGATAGACACATCCATCATTGCCTGCTATATTATGCCGGAACCAAGGAGAGGATTACGATGTCTGACAAACCATTTGTTTTTGCCAGGGATATGGAAGGGGTGCAGCATTGTCACGGTGAGAATTGTGATGAATATTATTATCGACCCCTGGTCTACGGCAAGGATTTATTCACCTATATCGCTCACATCCCCCCTGGCGGCGGCGTTCCGGCCGACCAGGAAGAAGCCGATATGTACGAACTGTCGCTCTATGTCCTCGACGGTCAACCGTTGGTGACCTACGGCGCAGAACAATTCACCATGGTCCCCCATACCGCCTTGCACATCCAACGTGGCGTCATGCTGGGCTTTGACAACCCCACCGATAAACCCGTCAGCCTGATATTGAGCTTCACCCCCTCGCCCAAAGGGGCCATCAACCCGGACGAGATGCGCGTCCTGATCGAGAAAAGAGGTCGCAGCGTCATGACCCCTGAGTCGATGAATAAGATGGCCGGCGGCCTTTTGGATTGACCGCGGATCTGGTAAATAAAATCGAAAACCCCGTAGGTCTCTTAGACCTACGGGGTTTAGGTTTAGGAGAACGTCCATGTCAATGACTACCCCATTTACTGTGGCAGTGGTTCAAGCCGCGTCGGTCCCTTTCGATCTAGAGGCCTCCCTGGAAAAAGCCCACCGCTTGACCCTGGAGGCGGCCGCTACCGGGGCCAAATTGGTGCTATTTCCCGAAGCGTTCCTCTCAGGCTACCCGGCCGGTTTCAGCTTCGGCACGGTGGTCGGCAAACGTTCCCCAGAAGGGCGGCGGCTCTGGGAGCGCTATTGGCGCAGTTCCCTGGCGGTTCCCGGCCCGGCCACGGACCGTCTTGCTGAAGCGGCCCGGGAGGCAGGGGTATTCCTGGCCATGGGCGCCATCGAAAAAGATAATGAGGGCAGCGCCGGCACGCTCTATTGCTCGCTACTCTATTTTGGAGCCGACGGCCGTCTCCTGGGCAAACATCGCAAACTCAAGCCCACGGCCGCCGAACGGTATATCTGGGGCGAGGGCGACGGCAGCACCATGCCGGTCCTGGTCACGGAGCTGGGCAAGATCGGCGGCTTGATCTGTTGGGAGAACTACATGCCCCTGGCACGCATGGCCATGTATAGCAAGGGCATTGAACTATACCTGGCTCCCACGGCCGACAGCCGCGAATCGTGGCAAGCGACCATCAGACATATTGCCTGCGAAGGACGCTGTTACGTTTTAAGTTGCAACCAATACTTCACCAAGGAGATGGTTCCGGTTGATTTCGAAGGTCGCCAGGAGCTAAAAGAGCAGCCGGAGGTGTTGAGCCGCGGCGGCAGTGCCATCATCTCCCCCATGGGCGAGGTGTTGGCCGGGCCGCTCTTTGACCAGGAGGGAATCCTAACGGCCGAGCTCGACCTGGCCGAAGTAGTCCGCGGAAAATACGATTTTGATGTTACCGGCCATTATGCGCGGCCGGATGTATTCCAACTTGTTATCAACGAAGAACCGGCCCGAACGGTGGTTATCGACAAAGCGACCAATTAATTGGCCATCTTAGAGAGGAAATGGCCCATGAGCCCCAATATCGATCCCCAAACCCAAACGATGATCGACAACATGCCCACAAAGACCGGTAAATCGCTGGATGAGTGGTTCACTATTATCGCAGCAACTGGATTGGAAAAGCACGGCGATATCATGAAATTACTCAAGGGCGAATACGGTGTGACTCACGGTTTCGCCAATACTATCACGATGTTGTACCGGCAACAGGCAGCCGGCGGGTTACCGGCCGAGGCTGACCTGGTCGCTGCCCAATATGCCGGGGCCAAGGCCGCTTTAAAACCCATTTACGAGGCTGTGCTGGCGGCGGTGAACGGCTTTGGCCTGGATGTTGAAGTTGCGCCCAAGAAGAGTTACGTCAGCCTACGTCGTAAAAAGCAGTTTGCCATCGTCCAGCCCTCAACCAAGACCCGGGTTGACTTGGGCTTGAACCTGAAAGGCGTCGACGCCACCGATAGATTGGTGGGCGGCGTAGTCTTTAGCGGCATGTGTAGCCACAAGGTGGCGATAACCACCCCGCTTGAGGTTGACGATGAGGTAATAGCCTGGCTCAGTCAGGCTTATGATCAGGCCGGGTAAAAAACCATTGGCTAATCCTTGAAAACAAGGTGTATTAACTGGCCTGAACCTGAAGGAGGAATCTATATGAGTGAGAACATAACGCGTCCCACCAATCAGGATGTGATCAACTTTTTAAACACCGTGGAAAATAAGACACGCCGTCAGGATGGATTTGCCCTGCTGGAAATGATGGGGGAGATAACTGGCGAAGGCGCTGTCATGTGGGGAAGCAGCATTATTGGCTATGGCAGTTACCATTACAAATATGAGAGTGGGCGCGAGGGAGATATGCCCTTGGTAGGCTTTTCACCCCGTAAACAGAGCATGACCGTGTACATCATGCCCGGCTTTGATGATTATGATGAGATGTTGGGAGAACTTGGTAAGCACAAGATCGGCAAGGCGTGTCTCTATATTAACAAGCTGGCAGATGTGGATCAGGATGTGCTGCGTAGGCTCATCAAAGAGTCGTATGTGCATATGAGGGATACCAACGCATAAACCCAATTGCCGGCCGTCGCTATTTTCTATCGGACGGCTCGGGCCATGGCCATCAACCTAAGGTTAGCATGACCGGCGTCGGACCGACCTGGAACCCTCCGGCTCCAGGAAGGTTGCAACGGCCGGGAAGCGTTTAACCATCGCCTGCTATCTCATGTAAAACCCATACCCCGGGCTCGACGTAGGTGCCCGCATCGCCGTGGAAACGGAGGGGAACCAGCCCATAGGGGATGGTATATTCGCCATCCCCGGGGAAAGCCATCCCGGTCCATTCGGACCATTCCGACTTGGTTCCGCTGATGGTCATGGCTCGCGAGCAGGGATTTAGCACCTGCGCTCCGGCCCGGATATGAACCCGCAGCCAGGGGTCGAAGGGAAGACCTTCGCTGGTTTTCCACGATAAATAGCTGTTGATGTCGATCAAGGGGTAGAGGCTCTTCAGGGAGGGCCGGACGGGGGCGATCAGCTGGTTGAAGCCCTGAGTATGAGCAATCTGGCGCATGATGGCCAGCATTTGTCCACTGAGATGCCGGCCGCGTTCCGAACCGGCCACCTCGATATAAAGGGCGCTCAAAATGGTTGGCGTCTTGCCCGCAGCGCGGTCCAAAAAACCTTTTTCCAAGACCCAGTCGAGTCCTCCGGCCGGCAGGTCAGGCCGTGCGCCCTCGAAAGCCAGCGGGATACTGTTTCCGATGGCTACCGGCCGGCCGCCCTCTTTCTCCATCATACAAAACTGGTTATCGGGAAAGGTCTCGGCTAAAAGAGGCCAATACTTTTTTACAATCCTGTCCTCGCCGAGAAATTCAGGCCCCGCTGCTTGATCCATGTCACTTCTGAGTTCATTGTAGCGCTCCAATTCTCGTGCAGTGATGATTGTGTACACGGAAACTCCTACGAAATTGTGGGCTTTGCCCGAATGCTTTCAGGAAAGGTCGCGTTCCGCAAGGTGACGGAGTCTATCCCGGGCCACAGAAATAACGGGGGAAACAGCCTGAAAACAGTCAAACAGCTGGGCTAAAACAGCGAGGGATTCACCTTATGGGCGAAGATGCGGGCCGGATGATCCTCCGGCAAGTCACACAGCATAAAAACTTCGCCCGATTCCTGGGCCACAACAAAATGTTGTTTCAGGTGTTCGATTTGCGCCAGCATCTCCTCGGCTGATTCTTCAACCACCCCTCTAAAAACCAGGATGTAGCACGGTTCGTCAAACGGCACTTCATAGCCGGTGGCAATACCGGGCTTAAAGACCTGGATGCTGCCCGGCCTCATCAGGCGGCGAACGCCGTCAACGCAGAGCACGTAGGATCCGCGCATGGTCAGGGTAAAGGCCTCGTCAGCGTGGGGATGCTCATCCACATAAGAGCCGGCCGGCATGTCAAGAAAATGTGTCCGGCCGGTTTCGCCAAAAAGCAGCGGTCCGACCTTGCCTTCCAGGGTGTCGATGCCGTAAGCCGTCAACACATCCTCGATTATGCGGACACCTTCCCCCATTTTGATGATGGCCGGGCCTTCTTTCTGCTGCTTTTCCATAATACATTCCTCCTATTAGCGGGTTAAGCCGTCCACCACGAATGGGCCTTCACGCCGGTAAGCTTCGCCCATCACTGCCCCGGAATGGCCGGCCAGCCCGTTGACCAGCGCCAGGGCCTTGTCGAATTCGCGATGTAAGGCCAGCCCCAGGGCAACCTTGTCTTCTTTGATGTCCTCATAGTTGGGCAGGACATGGTGCAGGGCGGCTGGGGTTGCCCGTTCTTCGATTACCTCGGCGCTGAAAGATAGCTGGTAGCCTAATACAGCCAGGGCTTGCTGTTTCAGTTCAAAAGTCTCGCTTATTTCGACGATGCAGTTGGCGTGTTCGGGGGTCATATAGTAGATGGTTGGTACGGGCAGGGGATCCAGACCGCCGCACTCTTCCAGGCGCCAATCTCGGCTGGCCAGGGCCAGTGACTCGGCATAGATCAGGGCGATTAGCCGCCGGTCGGGATCGAGATCGTGCTGGGCATGATGGGGATCCTGGTGGATGATGATATCCGGCCGGGTCCGGCGCAGCATGGCCACCAGCTTTTCTTTCCAGGGCACGTCTAAGGTCCAGCCGCCGTAGGGGAAATCGAGGTATTCGACCTCCAGGATGCCCAGGATTCCGGCCGCTTCGGTCACTTGAGGACGGGATTCCCTCCGGCAGAGCAATACAGCCGCCTGTACATGATCACCGGCCTTAACATGGCGGGCCAAGGCACCGCCGCATTCAACAATCTCCAGCCCGAAACTGGCTAACATCAATATTCGGTTCATGAACGGACTCCTATCTTTTTTGTTTGAGTCGCGGATCGACCCTCTGTTCCAGGGAAAAACCGATGAGGGCAAAACCGAGCGCGGCGCATACGATGAGCAAGCCCGGCGGCATGACCCACCACAACCAGGCCGGGGTGAGGAAGGCGCCTCGCACCTGGGCCCAGTAGAGAACTGTCCCCCAACTTTTTTGAATGGGGTCGCCCAGGCCTAAAAAGCTCAGGGCTGATTCAAGTAAGATGGCCGTGCTGACCACCAGCACAAACTGGCCGATGGCCAACAGCGTCACCTGGGGCAAAATGTGGCGAAAGATAATGTGCCGGTCGGTCGCGCCCACCGCCCGGGCAGCCACGACATATTCTTTTTTGGATATGGTTAAAACCTGGGAACGGATAACCCGGGCCGACCCGGCCCAAATCAGCAGGCCGATAATGATCACCGTATTGACCATGCTTCGGCCAAGGTAGGCGGCCAGCATGATGAGTAAAGGCAAGAAGGGGATAACCAGGATAATATCCACCACCCGCATCAAGATGCTATCCATACGGCTGTAATAACCGGCCAGCAAACCGACACTGGTGCCCAGGAATATGGCGAAGGCGGCCGTGGCGATGCCGACAGTCAAGGAGACTCGCGTGCCGTAGATCAACTCGCTGAGAATATCCTGGCCGATGTCATTGGTGCCCAGTTTATGGGCCGCGCTGGGCGTCTCGAAGGGCTTGCCGACCCGTTCGGCCGGGTCATAAGGGCTGAGCTGTTTGGCAAAAACGGCCGTCAGCACCAGGACCAGGATCATGGTAACGCCCATTATGGCCGCAAAAGTAGAAGCTGAAGGTCGAATCTTGCGTTTTTGAACTTCCGGAATACCCGCGACCAGCTCGCCGTCCGGCCCAATTTGTATATTTGTGGCGCTCATTGCCCTTTTGTCCTTGGATCCAGGAAGGGGTATATAAAGTCCGCCAACAGGTTGGAGGCCAGCACGGCGACGGTGATTAACAAAAAGCCGGCTTGCATAACCGGAAAATCGCGGCCGCCAACCGCTTCAAACATCAGCCGGCCCAGGCCGGGATAGGAATAGACGGTCTCCACGATCACCGTTCCGCCAAAAGCGAAACCAAGGCGCAAGGCCAGGATGGTGACCACCGGGGCCATGGAGTTGCGCATGGCATGGGCGAACAAGACCCTCGTCTCTCCGGCCCCTTTGGCCCGGGCGGTGCGGATGAAGTCCGAACCCAAGATGCTGAGCATGGTATAACGCATGGTCAGGTAAACGGCCGGAATCGTCAGCACCGTCAGGGTTATGACCGGCAAGATAGCGTGGCGGCCGATATCGATGACCCGGTCCAGGCCTTCATATCCGGCCGCGGGGGTTTCCGCGCCAAAGGAAGGCAGCCAGCCGAGGCGGACTGATACGATGGCGATTAACAACATGCCTAGCCAAAATGAGGGCATGGAGTTGATGGTGATCATCGTCCATAATAAACCGACATCTTTGGCGCTGGCCCGCTTCCAGGCCGAATAAGCGCCGGCGGCGATGCCGACTATCGCGGCGAGCACCAGGGATGAGCCGGCCAGGAATAGCGACCAGGGTAACCGGGCCAGAACGAGGTCGGCGATAGGTTCCTTTTGGCGGTAGGAATAGCCAAAATCACCCCTTAACAAATCGCCCCAGTAACTGGCGTATTGTTCGATCAGCGGGCGATCCAGGCCGGCTTCGGCCATAACCTTATCCCGGTCCTCCTGGGTCATCAGCCCCACGTCAACCCCGGCCAACAAGGCCAGCGGGTTGCCGGGCATCATGCGCGGCAGGAAGAAGTTGAGGGAGATCGCCACGACCAATACGAAAAGGTATTGAAAAGCGCGACCTCCTCTCGACTCACTTAACATAATGATTCCTCGCTAAACCCCGTAGGTCTCGAAGACCTACGGGGTTTGTCACCTGGGGCAACCTTTACGGCCGGACTTCTTCGGGCAGGAATGACAGCTTGTGGAAAACGCCCTGTCCATTCATAAAGGTCCAGCCGTCGTAGACACTCGACCAGTAGGCATAAGCCCCGTCCGGGTAGAGCAGCAGGATGAAAGGCAGTTCGTCGGCCGTGATTGCCTGCAGTTCGCCCAGGATCTCCTTCTGCTCAACCGGATCGATGGCCGTCGTCAGCGCTTCAGATAACTCGTCAGCCCGTTCGTTGGCGAAACCGGTTAGATTTAGGAAACCAAAGTCGGGGTTGGAGCTAATGAGTTGCCACATTCGCAGTGGATTGGCTTGAACTGGGGCCGACCAACCCCACATGGCCATTTCATAATTTCGTCCCTGGGCCACGTCAAAGCCCGGCCACACTGCATCCTCCCAGGTAGAGGTCTCGACGGCCGTGACCACCGCCTCGATGCCGATCTTCGCCAGCATCTCGCTCACTAATTCAGCCTCGCGCAGGCGAAGGGCATTGGTGCTGACGGCCAAAAACTCAAAGGACAAAGGCGTCCCATCCAGTTCTCGGATGCCGTCGCCATCAGAGTCGACAATACCTGCCTCATCGAGCAAGGCCATGGCCGCGTCAGGATCGTACGTAGTTACCACCGCTTCATTAAACATGGGCGATGCGGGATGTATCCAACCCGCGCTGCCCGGGGAGGCCGCACCCAGGTAAACAGTATCGGCCAGGTCCTGGCGATCGATGGCCAGGTTCATCGCCTGGCGTACAGTCAGGTTGTCAAAGGGGAAACGTTCCACGTCGTAATTGACCATGTCCGTAGCAAATTCTGGACCTTGGGCGACATCGATGCCCTCAACCGCGCTTAGGATGCTGATTTGCTCCGGGCTGGCCCTCCTGACGATCATATCGACAGCGTTGGTTCGCAATGCTGCCAGGCTACCAGAATCGTCGGCGAATTGTACAAAAACCAGCTCGTCCAATTCTGGTTTGCCCGCAAAATAATTTTCGTTCGCTTCCATGACATAAAACTGGTCCAATACCGTCTCAGTCAGCATGTATGGTCCGGTGCCGATATTCGCTTCGAATTCGTGGGTGTCGGGATCTTCGACGCCTTCCCAAATGTGTTGGGGGATCATAGGCGTCTCCGCCAGCTGGAGGTCAAAACCAGGGGAGGCGGCCGTCATGTTGAAGATAACCTTGTAATCCCCGTCTGTCTCGACTGATTCGATGGGTCGCACATTTCGAGTCCAGCGGCCGTGTTCATGAGCCAGGTAATATTCCACCGTGAATTTAACATCCTCGGCCGTAAACGGCTCGCCGTCGTGCCAGGTGACGTCGTCTCGCAGATCGAGAGTGATGGTTAGACCGTCGTCACTGACCTCTATATTCGAAGCCAGCCAGGGTTGGGGCACGCCGTCGGTATCAAGCTGCAATAAGGTGTCATATTCCAGTAGCAACATATTCCAACCGGGATAACCGGAGCGGTAGGTATAGGGATTCAACGAATTTTCTGTCTCCGCGATTGCCATCCGAAGACTGGTGGGTTCCTCCGGAACCTCGGGCATCACCTCAACCTCCACAATTCGCGTTACTTCCACGCTTTCTGTGACCACCTCCCCCTCGACGATCCGGGTCACTTCCATCTCTTCGGTAATAGTCTCGGTGACAATGCGGGTCACCTCGACTGTTTCCGTTTCCGGCTGGCAGGCGGCTAGTAAAAGCAGACCGGCCAGCAAGGCGATAACTAGATATGATTTCCTCATTCTCTAAACCTCCTCTTGTGCTTATTACTCATTCATTGGCGTCCTTTCAATCGATTCCTCATCCAACACTAAATCATAGGCACTCTCCTGATCAATGCTTTCTACAAGGTGGCAGGCCACCCACCTTTCGGGCCCTACTCGACGAAATTCGGGATCGTCAATATCACAGAGGCCCATCTGTACGACCGGGCACCTCGTATGGAAACGACAGCCGGAAGGCGGCGCGGCCGGGCTGGGTAGATCCCCTTGCAGGATCACCTTTTGCCGGGTACCAATCTTGGCCGGGTCGGGCACTGGCACCGCGCTGAGTAAAGCCTGGGTATAGGGGTGGAACGGTCGCCGGTAGAGATCGTCACGCTCGGCGATCTCTACCACCTTTCCTAGATACATGACCGCCACCCGGTCTGAAATGTGGCGGACGACCGCCAGGTCGTGGGCGATAAAAAGGTAGGTAAGGCCAAACTCCCGCTGTAGTTCATCCAATAAATTGATGATCTGGGCCTGGACAGATACGTCCAAGGAGGAAACCGGTTCGTCACAGATGATAAAATCGGGGTTGAGAGCCAGGGCTCGGGCGATGACAATGCGCTGGCGCTGGCCGCCGCTAAATTCATGAGGAAAGCGATCGATGTGATTGGCATTCAAGCCGACCAGCTCGAGCAACTCACTGGCCCGGGCTTTGATTTCCTGGTTGTTGCCCTGGCCGTGCACCTTCAAAGGCTCGCCGATAATCTCCCAGACTTTCATGCCCGGATTCATCGAGGAGTAGGGATCCTGGAAGATCATTTGCATGCGTCTGCGGATGCTGCGCATCTCTTGATTATTAAGGGAGAGCAACTCCTCACCGTCAAAAGTAATACTGCCTGCCTGGGGTTCATAAAGTCTGAGTAAGGTCCGGCCGAAGGTCGTCTTCCCGCAGCCACTCTCGCCGACCAGGCCCAGCGTCTCACCCCGGCGAATAAGTAGGTCGACCCCGTCGACAGCCCGCACATCGCCGATTTTGCGCTGCAAGATACCCTTACGAATAGTAAAATAGGTCTTCAAACCCTCAATACGAACAATAATATCTTCTTTGCCCGGCTTTCCGTTTTTGCCCGTTAGCCGGCCGGGGAGCCCATCGCCTCTTGATGCCGGTATCGCCAGGGGTATATTTTCCGGTTTTACGAGGCTTTCCCAATGCCAGCAGGCTGAAAGCTGGCCTGGAATATCCGTCATCATCAAGGCTGGCCTGCTGGCCAGGCAACTTTCATCGCTGAGAAAACAGCGCGGCGCGAAAGCACAGTAGTTGACATCGTGCATCAAGTCAGGGGGCGCGCCTTTTATCTCTTGTAAAATTTCCGGCACCTCCACGCCTAGTTGGGGGATGGATTTCAGCAATCCCAAGGTATAGGGGTGACGGCTATCGGCGTAGATATGTTCGACCGACCCTTCCTCGACGATGCGGCCGGCGTACATGACCGCCACTCGGCTGGCCAGGTTAGCCACCAGGCCCAGGTCATGGGTAATCCAGATCACCGCCATACCCAGGGTGTCTTGCAGCTTCTTCACCAGCTCGACGATCTGAGCTTGAATCGTGACATCCAGCGCGGTTGTCGGCTCGTCGGCGATGAGTAATTTCGGATCACAGGAGAGGGCCATGGCAATCATCGCTCGCTGGCGCATGCCGCCCGAGAATTGGTGGGGGTAATCGTCCACCCGTTGGGCAGCCTTGGGGATGCCCACCAGGTTGAGCAACTCAATCGCCCGATCCCTGGCCTCGGAGGAACTTAAGTCAGTGTGTAATTTGAGCGCTTCCGTGATTTGCCGGCCGATGCTGACGACTGGATTCAACGAAGAGTTGGGATCCTGGAATACCATGGCCATATCATTGCCCCGGATATGGCGCATCTCTTTGTTACCCAGCTTCGCCAGATTTTTCCCGTCAAAAAAGATCTCTCCTGAAACAATCTCTCCCGGTGGTTGGGGGATGAGGCCCATGACTGAAAGCATGGTCACGCTCTTGCCACAGCCCGATTCGCCGACCAAAGCCAGAATCTCGCCCTCGTGGACGGTCAAGGTGACCCCATTCACAGCGTGAACCGTTCCCTCCTGGGTATCAAACTGGGTGACCAGATTCTGAATTTCCAGCAACACTTTTTGTGGCATGCCGCTTGCGCCCTTTTTAAATCTTAGCCGCTTAGCAACTCTGGTACCGGATCGTGACTCTGGGTCAGGTGATGATAAGCCTCCGCTTCTTTTTCCAACGCATACGGATCGACGTGGATCATCACATCCGACATCGTGGGAAATTGATGAAATAGATCATGCCGGATTTTTTCGGCGATATCATGGCTTTGAACCGTGGTAAGATCCGGATCGACGGCGATAATCGCCTCGGTATGGAGGCGGTGGCCGACCCAACGCATTCGCAGGCGCCGCAACTCTTTCACCTCGCCATATCCATCAATAACCCCTTCTGCCCGGTCCATATAAGCCGGTTCAATCGCATCCATCAAACGATACCACATAGCCACGATGGCGTCGCGTGTGATAAATAGAATGGCGATCCCAATCAGAATGCCGATGATGGGATCCAGGATGGGAAAGCCCAGCCAGGTGCCAATGGCGGCAATAAGGACAGACAGGGAGGTCAGTCCATCGGTACGAGCGTGCAGGCCATCGGTAACCATGGCCGCAGAGCCAATTTTCCGCCCGGTACGAATCTCTAAGATCGCTACGAATTCGTTGCCAATAAAGCCAATAACGGCCGCCACGGCCACCCAGCCCAGATTAGTCATCGGTTCCTGGTTGATTAACTTTTGGATAGATTCCCAAAAGACGATGGCTGCGCTAACAGCGATGGAAATGACGATAAATACGCCGGCTACATCCTCCGCCTTGCCAAAACCATAGGTGTAACGTCGAGTAGCTAACCTGCGGGCCAGGTACAAGGCAATCAACAGCGGGATTGAATTCAGGCCGTCGCCAATGTTATGCATCGTATCGGCCAACAAGGCCACGCTGCCACTGAGGGCGACGATAGCGATTTGCATCAAAGAGGTTAACAAGAGCGCGGCTAAAGAGATCCAAAGGACCAGGATACCCTGTTTATTATCCTGCAAGGCTTGATCGGCCGCTAAATTACTTTGTTGTTCGCTGTGTCCATGCCAATGAAACACGGTCTGGAACCAGCCGATGATGCCCGGTCTGTGATGGTGGTCATGCTCTTCGCCCGGTCCATGAGAATGGCCATGACCGTTAGAATGATCGGGATCGTGACTATTGTTATGAGCATGGTCGTGCCCGTCATCGTGAGCATGGTTGTGTCCGTCGTCATGCTCGTGGTCATGCGTATCACCATGATCATGCTCGTGCTCATCACTCTGAGCATGGTCATGCCCGTCAGCGTGAGGATGATCGGGAAATTGATCGTCGGAATGATCGTGATCGTGCTCGCTATCATGAGCGTGGTCATGGGGCGAAGGGTAAAGGTCAGGAACGCCAGCTTTGGCCTCTTCCTGAGCCGTGGTTTTGTCATCATGCATATTAAATGCTCCTCTATTATCTCTTTTTCTATTTTTGCCTGCCGTGACTACTCTTTCAAATAGTCGACATAGGTCTGGTAGGGTAAATCCGGCATATTTTGGCGTACGTGGTCCAGGTGGGACAGCGCCTCTCTAAACAGGGAGGCAACATGGCTATCGTCAATGGAATAAAATATGTGGTTTCCCTGCCGGCTATCCCGGACCAGTCCTAGGACGCGCAGCTTGGCCAGGTGATGGGAAACAGCCGACGCGGAAACCGACACATACTCCGCCAGTTCATTGACGCTGGCCTCCTGTTGGGTCAGGATATATAGAATTTGTGCTCGCGTCGGATCACTCAGGGCCTTGAAGGTGTCCACCACCTGCCCTAACATCTCCTCCGGCAAGCCATAGGCATCATGTAAAAAATCATGGTTATCAGGCACGGTTTCCTCCAGAATTAATACTTGCGTATCTGAACATACGCTCAGATACGCAAGTATACAGAAACTAAAATAGCTACGCAAGGGCAAAATATCAATCTGATACCCATTATCAGCCCACAATAACAGCAGCAATTTTCAAATGCCGGGTCAAAAACAAGCCACTTGGGTGGAGTAGGCATTCTCAAATGCCGGACGGGTTGATTAGAACCAGATTCAAATTGTTTGTCATCGCGGCCGTCTGTGGCCGGCAACCGGCGACTGAGGTTGCTTATTCCTGGGTGGGGGAGGGTTTTTGCGGCCGGCAACTGGCAACTGAGGATGCCTCCTCGTGGGTGGCGGAGGGGTTCTACGGTTGGCAACCGGCAACTGAGGTTGCCTACTCCTGAGAGGGGAAGGACTTCAAGGAGCATAATGTCATTTACGGGGAAAGAATGAGCGGAAAGGAATCCACAATGCTACGATGGCCGCGACCAGAAAGGGAGACCACATACGGCCAGGCCGGGTGAAGAGAATGGCCAGGAGTTATAACTCAGGCTAGTAAAGCCGCATTTACCAGACCCAACTTTGAGCACGCCCGTACCCTTCGTGAGCGATACCAATCGTAGACGATACTAATCGTAGACGATACTAATCGTAGACGTTACTAATCGTCAGAACGCCGCCTGGGGTTGCCAGCATTCCGATCCATCTGAAATTGTCGGTTTAGTCGATTGTCTGCTTCGACGAAGCAATATCATCCCCATGGGCAGGTGGGAGGTAAGGTAAGCTGAAAGCATAAAGGCCGTATATCACGAAGAGCAGACCAAGCGCAGTAAACACTCACCATGCGCTCGTATGTGGGTTGAATTCTTGGAAGTCATCTGAGTCGTTCATAGCTTCGTCTCTCCTTCAGAGCAGGCGGTACTTCACCTGGTAAACGATTTGGTGCCTTTAGCTAAAGTTTTTTTTCTACAGGAATGCAAGATAATCCTTCGCACAATTCTGCATGACCTTACTTCCGACGACACCATTTTACCAAGGAGAAGAAAATGCCCACTCCTGAAGAGTTCAAGCAATTTAACCGTCAGCTGATAGCGGAGTTTCGGGCTAATGCAGGCAAGCTAGATGATTGGGATTCATTGCTTCTACTTACCACGGTCGGCGCAAAAAGTAGCTTGCCCCATACCACCCCGTTGGTGTACAGTACTGATGGTGATCGAATATTCATTATCGCGGCCGCATCAGGTGAGCCAAAGCACCCCGCCTGGTATCACAACTTACTCGCCAATTCTGAAGTAAAGATCGAACTCGATGGTGAAAGCCGGCGCATGCGGGCAGTAGTCGCTGAAGGGAAAGAGTACGAGCGACTATTCCACCTCCGCGCCGACCAGATTCCGGAGATGGTGGCCTACCAGAAAATGACCACCCGTCGAATACCCATCGTCGTCCTGGAGCAAATCGACTGAGTGCCTGTTTCGCTCACTTAAGAAGGAGTAGTCCGCCATGTCAAACCCCGTTTATGAAGCCGCGACACACCCAGAATTGAACTCGCCGAACGCCGTCCGCAGGGAATTCTTTTTTAAAAGCGGCCCTGAAACCATCGCCGGTGACCTGGTCATGCCGGCGGGACCTGGCCCCCATCCGGCCATCCTGACCGTGGCCGGCACCGGTCCACAAAATCGTTATGGTGATGTCGTTTTAGCCGATGGCACAGTGCTGGCCCACGGCCGCTACGTGCACATCTCTCACCGGCTGGCCGATGTGGGCATCGCTTCCCTCTACTGGGACAAACGCGGCGTCGGCCAGAGCAGTGGTGGGGGCAGGCAACCGGGCGATCCCCCTGGCGAACGGGATGCCTATACTTCGGTAATGACCGACGTCGAGGATGCGGAAAGCGCGCTTTACTTCCTGGCCTCCCAGCCGGAAATCGATGAAAAACGGATCGCCGTGATGGGCCGCAGCGCCGGCGTTTACTTCACCTGCTTGCTGGCTGCCCGTTCCGATATCCCGGCCGCTTACATCCTGACCGGAGGGGTGCACATGGGCATCGACGAATTTATGGCCCTGATCTACGACAACGTACTGGCCTACGCCGGCCGGGGACTTGAAGAGGAGGCCTGGGTTAAGGAACATCTGCTGAACTTCTACAATATCGCCCGCTACTATCCGCAGGTGTTGGCGGCCGCTCATCGCGGCGAAGATCTCTTTGAAGTGTGGGAGGGCGAGGTGCTCATCCGCCAATATCTAGAACGGTTGAAGCAGGAACTGGCGATGCCGCTCTATGATCAGTTCCGCCACTTAAACAGACCGGTGCTCATCTGTCATGGCGATAAAGACGTCAATGTACCCGTTGGCGAGGCCTTTAAGATCGAAAAAGAGCTGCGCGACCTGGGCCACCCCAATGTCACCCTGGTCATTGTGCCCGGCGCCGACCACAGCATGCGCATCGTCCCACCCGAACTGGACGATGAAGCCCGTTTCCGGCAGAAGTTTGACAAGACCCACAACTACCCCTTTTCGGAATTTTTCATCCATTCCTACATCGGCTGGACCTTAGACCAGTTCAGATACTTGCCGCCAACCTGATCGAAAAAACCCCCGGCCACGATGACCAGGGGTTTATGTTCTTCATCTTTTACTGGCAAACAGGTCCGGGAACGCCGGCCAATCAATCCTTGGGTTATGAGCGCTTGATGGTAATCTCCTGGTTGTGAATGCGGATGTCCCCCGCTTTGTCCAGCACCTGGCCCACATACTCTTCCGGCACGTCAACCAGGGTGTGTTCTTCCCGGATGCGGATGGCCCCGATAGTGTAGCCCGGGATGTCGGCCGTATAGGCGATCACCCCGACCACGTCATTGGGCCGGATGCCCTGGGCTTTTCCGGCGCTCATATTCAGGCGCACCATGCCCTTCTCCCGGCCGTTTTTATCCCGCGGGTTAAATTGCTTCGAGCTCCCGTTAGACCCGTTCCCGTTTGAACCGCGTCCGTTGGAAGCGTCAACCTTGCCGTAGCCGCCATTCCTTTGCCCGCGGTGGTTGCCGCGAAAACCACTGGAAGAACGGCCATTTCGTTGCTGGCCGTAGGTGGGCTCATCTTTGACCGCGGCGACGGCCGCGATGGGTCGTTGTTTCTCATCCATTCGGGCCACCTTCAGCGCTGCGGCCGCGACGTCTAGGGGATCGTAACCTTGCTCGACCAGCCCGGTTACCAATTCTTTTTCCCGGCGGCTACGGTCGCGCAAAAGCCAGACCATCAGCCGTTCGATCATAGCCGCTTCCCGCTTGGCCATTATCTCATCCACGGTGGGCAGGGTGGCCATTGTGAGCTTCATCTTGGCGTATGATTCGATGCGCCGCAGGCGTCCCCGCTCGCCCGGGGTGACCAGGGAGATGGCGATGCCTGTTTTGCCGGCCCGGCCAGTGCGGCCGACCCGGTGGACGTAAGTCTCCAGGTCCAAAGGCAAATCGTAGTTGAAGACATGGGAGATGTCGTCGATATCCAGGCCGCGGGCGGCCACGTCGGTGGCTACCAGGACATTGATCTGACCGCGCCGGAAGCGGCCGAGCACTTGTTCGCGGGCATCCTGGCTCAAATCGCCGTTCAGCGGTTCGGCCGGGTAGCCACGCTGGGTCAGTTCATGGGCCAGTTCGCCGGTGCCAACACGCGTGCGGGCGAAGATCAAGGCGCTGTCGATATCTTCCGCTTCAAATAAGAGGGTCAGGGCAGCCAGCTTGTCCCGACCATGAACCAGGTAGTAACGCTGTTCAGTGGTGGCCACGGTGAGTTGTTTACGCTCAATGGCCACGGTCTGGGGATCGTTGAGAAATTTCTTGGCCAGCTGGCGGATCGCCGATGGCAGGGTGGCCGAGAAGAGGGTCGTTTGCCGTTCGGCCGGCGTCGCTTCCAGAATCGCTTCCATATCCTCAATAAAGCCCATGCTCAGCATCTCGTCGGCTTCGTCGAGCACCACCGTCTGGATGGCGCCGAGGTTGAGGATGTTCTTTTTAATAAGATCCAGCAAGCGGCCGGGGGTGCCCACAACGACATCCACGCCTCTGCGCAGATAGTTGATCTGCGGGCCATAAGGTTGCCCGCCATAAACGGCCAGGACGCGCACTTTGCTGTAGGCGCCGTATTCGGCAAAAGCCTTGGCCACCTGGAGCGCCAACTCTCGTGTCGGTGCCACCACCAGGGCCTGGGGCGCAGATTGTTTGGGGATCAGGTTTTGCAAGATAGGCAGGGCAAAGGCAGCCGTTTTGCCGGTGCCTGTCTGGGCCTGGCCGATCACATCGCGGCCGGCCAGCATTAAGGGGATAACGGCGGATTGGATAGGGGTTGGCTCTTGGTAGCCGAGTTCGCTGACGGCTTGCAGTAGCTGCGGTTGCAGCGCCAACTGGGTAAATTCTGTTGTCATTTTTCTCCTACTAATGGTTTGATAAAGTGATTCACGGTTCCAAACTCTCTCGAGCTAACCGTCCCACATGAGTCCCTGGGTTGGCGGACCCTCGCGGGTCTCGCCCCAATTGTCTGCCCAGATCCGACTCAACCCATTAATAAGAGCCAACTTCTGGCAACAAAAACGCCTGGCCATTTCCCGGCCGGCGCCCATTCGACATACGCAAAACAACGAAATTGTTGTTAATCAACAAAGGATAACCCGAGGACTATACCACATAAAGGGCAAATCAAGTATTAGAAGTTCAATAAAGGTCCGATGCCATGGCTTTTTGGATCTCACAAGAGGAGATGGCTGGCTTTTCCACGCTACCAGAAGGCGGCCGATTCCTGATCGGGTAGAAAACACACTGGTTCGAGTCCTTCCTGGAGTGCAAATTCAGAATACTCGAGTACAGCCCGATGATGTCGGGCTGTTTCTCTCTGAGCTACGGTTCGAGTCTCAGGTGCATAAAACCAAAGAGGAGGAGCTTTTGGAATTGATTGACCCACATTGTGCCAAATGATTTCCAGATCATATCTAACTAATTACTTTATTTATTGATAAGTAAAGTGGTTTTTTGATTTGATGGTATCAGCAAAGGTCTATCACTGAAGGCAACGATGAGATGAAGTTTTAAAGAGGCACAAGCCAAATTTGGAAAACACAATGGGATCCTGAAGACATCTCAAGCTAAGGATCTTGGAATCGATCCCAAGACAATCGCAGAGATGCGCGAGGCTGGGCTCGTCAATAGACTCAGCCGGGGGCTCTACCGTCTGGCTGAATATCCACCCCTCGCGTATCCCGATCTCATAATTGTGGCTTCACGGGTACCGAAAGCGGTCATTTGTCTCATTTCTGCCCTTGCCTTTCCACAATCTTACAACTCAAGTTCCCCGCAAAGTCTACATCGCGCTGCCCCAATCTATCCGACGCCCGAGAATTGAGAGACCACAACTGGACATAGATTGGCTTTCAGAAGTGTCATACGAGCACGGTATTGAGGAACATACTCCTGATGGAGTACCTGTGCCCATATACAGCAAGGCAAAAACGATGGCCGATTGTTTTAAGTTTCGTGGCAAGGTTGGAAAGGATATTGCTGTCGAAGCGCTCAAAGACTACGTTCAACTGCCTGGAGTAGAGATTGATGAAATCTTACGATATGCACGCATTAATCGTGTTGAGAATGTAATGCGACCATATCTGGAGACAGTAGTATCGTGAGCAGACCTAAGGATATTGCCGCTTCCGTGAGTGGCAGGCTAGCCAATTATGCCCGTGAGCAGAATTACACGTACCAGGAAGTCCTGCAGTACTACGTGATTGAGCGCCTCCTCTATCGACTGGCATAATCAAAGTACAGAGATACTTTCGTGTTAAAAGGAGGCGTTGCCTTCTTTGCCTGGCGATTTCCGCTCCGCCGTGCCACAAAAGACATCGATTTACACGGCCGAAGACCGGATACGAGCGAACACCTGGAGGCCATTGTCAGAGAGATTTGTGAGCAAGCCATTCATCCCGACGGGATACTCTTTGACCCAAACAGTGTAACCGGGGCAAACATTCAAGATCGGGCGGAATATCAAGGCATCAGGGTGCGTTTTACAGGCTTTCTGGGAACTGCCAGGGCTAACTTGATATTGGCTTTTCCGATGTTCTTGTTCCTGCGGCGATATCAGTAGAATACCCAACCATACTGGATATGCCGGCACCTACTTTGAGCGCGTATTCATGGGAAACTCTGATAGCCGAGAAGATTTCAAGCAATGGTTTTCCTCGGTAGCATAAACAGCCGGATGAAGGACTTCTACGATGTCTGGTTCTTGACCCATGAGGCGACGATAGACGGTCAAGTCTTGCAGCAGTCGATAAGGACGACATTCAAGAATCGATCAACACAAATTCCAGAGGGGTTCCCTATACAATTCTCTCAATCATTTACCGAAGAAAAGCAGCGCCAATGGGATGCTTTTGTTATTCGAGAGAGTTTGGACTCCGATGAAACAGACGTTTTCGCCCAGGTAGTTCAACGCTTGAACGAATTTCTTCTTCCAGTGCTAGATGTGATACAGAAGGATGCGGATTTCGATTACGTCTGGAATCCAGCTAAGGGTTGGGAGAAGGTCTAACTTATTTATTGGCGGTTCGAAGCAGGTCCCGTTTGGGGTGCCAAATCCAAATACTCGAAAACAGCCCGATGGTGTCGGGCTGTTTCTCTCTGAGTTGCGGTTCGAGTCTCAGGTGCACAAATCGCATGTCCGTGAGCTAATCGATCACAACCATGCATCTAGCATCGACGAATTATTGTGTCATCCGCAGTAAGATTATGAGCATTCTTGAATGTTGTGTATAATCTGATGTATAGTCTAGCTTGAGGGACTAATATGAGCGAGATGATCCGAAAACAGTTCTATATCCACAAACGACACCAGATTTTGCTCAAGAAACTGGCGCAGACAAAGGGCGTCAGCGAAGCTGAAATCATCCGCCAAGCCATCGAGCGCGAGGCAGCCGGCAATCAACGACAAGCCGCAACCTCCGACCGAAACGCCTGGGAAGAGATATTGGCAACGGTCGAAGCTAGAAAAGCCTTGGGTGTACAGGCAAGACCCTACGCTTGGGAGCGGCAAGATGCCTATCTAGAGCGCGAGAGACGTTACGAAAATCTCCCCAGGTAACTCGGACTTCAATCCAGATGGCTCCGATACTGATTGACACCAATCTGCTGATCTATCTTTACGATCAAAACCAACCTTCGAAACAAGCCCGTGCAATAGAGCTACTCGATCAACTCGAATTGACAGGGATTGGTCGCTTGAGCGTTCAAAATCTGGCTGAATTTTTCAGTGTAAGTACCAGAAAGCTGTCGCCCCCATTAAGCCCGGCCGAAGCGCTGACACAAGTCAATCTGTTCACCCGGGCCTGGCTTGTCTTCGATCTAACGCCACTTATTGTTCTGGAAGCGGGGCGCGGCGTTCGGGACTATCAGATGTCTTACTACGATGCCCAGATATGGGCTACAGCGCGCCTCAACCAGATCTCTGTTATCTTCAGTGAAGACTTCAATGCTGGCGCGGCGCTTGAGGGTGTGCAATTCGTTAATCCGTTTGCACCTGAGTTTGTTTTAGATGCTTGGGTGTAACTTTATGTTAATGTAAGCGGTTCGAAACAGGTCCCCTTTGGGGTGCCAAATCCAAATACTCGTGTGTGGCCTGGCAATGCTGGGCCATTTCTCTCTGAGCTGCGGTTCGAGTCTCCGGTGCATTTATCGTTGGTAAAGGCACTCTTAGTTTGGGTGGATCTGCGGGGCGCCGAATGACTAATGGCTGATATTGCCACTGAAATCAGCTTTTTTGGGGCATTTTGCTTCTGACTTGCGTTCTATCATAAACATATTTGCGATAATCATAAACAACACCACAGCCCGGCCGATTTTGTGCTACAGTATCCTCGTGCCTTAGACAGGCACTGAACTTGCACGAACAAAAAACCACAACAAACATACTGGGCCTTGCGCCTGACATTTTTCGGTCCGTACCCTTAGTTGGCCCGTATTTCCTGGATCGGCCAAAAGGAATTCACCATGGCAGTATTGAAGCTAGAACTGTTAGGGAGCTTCCGTTGCCTTCTCGGCGAGGAACCCCTCGAGAGCTTTCGAACCATTAAGGTTCAGGCATTGCTCATTTACCTGGCTATAGACGCAGAGGCCCACCGCCGGGAATCTCTGACCGCTCTTCTCTGGCCCGGGATGCCGGATCGTTCCGCGCGGACCAATTTGCGCCAGATCGTCTATTACCTGCGCCAGATTATCCCCGAGCTAGCGGCAGTAGAAGATCAGGAAAGCCCGGTTCAGCTCATGTTCGTCAACAGACAATCGATTCAGCTCAATCCGGCGGCCGATGTCAGTCGTCGACGCCCGCCAGTTCGAAGCTCACCTGGTCAATAGCCGTTCCCACGATCATATAGACCTGCTGTCCTGCCCGGTCTGCCGGGAGGATCTGTTGCAGGCGGTCGAGCTCTACCGAGGCAATTTCCTGGAGGACTTTTATCTGGATGACGAGTTTCAGCAACGCGACCTTCGAGGAGTGGGCCCAAGTGAAACGGGATGCCTATCGTCGTCAGGCGCTGGATGCCCTGGAGATATTGGCGGCCATGTATTCGCGCCAGAAGGAGTATTCTGCTGCGCCAAACTTACGCCGAACGCCAGTTAGAGATCGACAATCTGCGGGAATCGGCCTACCGTCAGCTGATGGAGATCATGGCCCTGAGCGGCCAACGCACAGAAGCCATGGCCGTCTATGAGAAATGCCGCCGCCTGTTTGCCGAAGAGCTGGGTATGGCTCCGTCTAAACGGACCACCGAATTGTACGAGCAGATCCTGGACGGCGACTCAGCTTCGAGTCGGAGCCCAGCCAGGGGGTACGGGGCTACGATCTGAAAGATGAGATCGGCGAAGGGGCTTTTGGCTCCATTTTCCGGGCCATCCAACCCAGCGTCAACCGGGAGGTGGCTGTCAAGGTCATCCGTCGTAAATATGCCAACAACCCAGAATTTATTCGCCGCTTCGAGTTTGAAGCCCAGACCATCGCCCACCTGGAGCATCCTCACATCGTGCCCCTCTACGATTACTGGCGAGATCCTGACGGTGCTTTCCTGGTCATGCGCTATCTGAAAGGCGGCAGCCTGCTGACCGCTCTTGAGACAGGACCCTGGGGTACCGCTGCGACAGCCGAGATGCTGGACCAGGTGGCTCAAGCCTTAGCCGACGCTCACCAACAGGGCATCGTCCACCGCGATGTCAAGCCGGCCAATATTCTGCTGGATGAGAGCGGCAATGCCTATCTGTCGGATTTCGGCATTGCCAAGGATCTCATGGACGAGATGCAGAAGACGACGGATGGGGCGATGATGGGCACGCCGGACTATATTTCCCCGGAGCAGATCCTCAACGACCCGATCACAGCCCAGACGGACATCTACAGTCTGGGCGCCGTGCTGTACGAGATATTATCCGGTGAACAGCCTTTCGCCGATTCGTCGGTGGCTAATCTCCTCTACAAACATCTGAATGAGCCCATCGCGCCGCTGGCGGTGAGCCGGCCGGACCTGCCGCCGGAGATAGACGAGGTGATTCAGCGAGCGACGGCCAAACAGCCAGCCGACCGCTACGCCAACGCCCTGGAAATGGCGGTTGCCTTTCGTTCGGCTGTGCAAGGAACATCTGGGGATAGGTGACACCGGGCAGCCCTCCGGTGGTTACAGATATTTACAATCCCTACAAGGGGCTGCGTTCGTTCCAAGAGGCAGACGCCGACGACTTCTACGGCCGGGAAGGGCTGGTGGAGCAGCTAGCTGGTGGGCTTTCGCTATGGGATCCGGTCACGGGAGAAAATTTGCTTACACTGGCAGGTCATGATGATTGGGTTGGCGGTTTAGGGTTTAGCCCCGATGGGGATCGCTTGGCCAGTGGCAGTGATGACACCCTTGTTAAGGTGTGGGATACCAGAACTGGTGAATTACTGCTAACGCTGACAGGCCATGAGAATTGGGTCAATAACATTGCCTACAGCCCGGATGGCGCGACGATAGCCAGCATTGGCAATGATGACCAATCTTTTGTATGGGACGCCACAACTGGTGAAGTTCTACATCAATTGCCAATATCGGTAGGAGGCTGGGGAATCGCCTACAGTCCAGATAGCACCCTCGTAGCCACTGGATCCCTCTGGAACCCAGAAAATGCAGAAAATGTTATCATCTGGGATGTCGCTTCCGGGCAAGCGGTGAGCGTCATTGATAATAAAGAAGGTGCTGATGAACTTCTCTTTTCAAATGATGGATCGTTGTTGATAACTGGGGGAGTAGACGGCTTTGTGAGGATATGGGAGGTAGAGACAGGGCAACTGGTGGAAGAGATAGAGGCAGATGCAAGCGTAATCTATGGAGCGAGCCTTAATCCGGATGGGAAAATCCTGGCCACGGCCGCCGCAGGCAGTGACGTGCGCTTGTGGGATATACAGAGTGGGGAACGTTTGCTTACCCTAGATGGCTCTGAGGATGGTATTACTCTGGTCGAGTTTACAGGAAATGGCCAGCAATTAGTCACATCTGGTGGCCAGAGCGGCTACATGCGCTTCCTTGTGCTGTCTGTGGATGAATTAGTAGAGATTGCGGAATCCCGTTTGACGCGATCATTGACCGAGGAGGAGTGCCAGGAATATCTGCATATGGACGCTTGTCCGGTTGAATAGACGCGGGCCTGATGTGGGGGTTCAGTTTATCCCTTGATTTGGTTTTGGTGACGATGATGACGAAGGCAAACACACTCTTTGCCGGTAATGATCAAACGGACTAAAAAGATCAGGATGGCAAGGTCGCAGACTATGTGCTGAACAAGCCGTTTGGCTGTGTGGGAAAGCTGGTTGACGATCTAACCATCAGTTTTTGGTGGAAAAAGCGGTTCGAAGCAGATCCCCTTTGGTATGCTTAGTCCGAATACTCGAGTGCAGACCGATAACCACGGGCTGTAGCTCTCTGAACTACGGTTCGAGTCTCAGGTGATTAGATAGCAAGTTGCGGAGCTTCTCGGCCACGAATCTGCACTCAAAAATTTCCAATTAACTTGGACATACCGATTGGATAATGATCGTGCATGACAGCCCAGTTTACCTGTTCTATACATGCTCATTCTCTCTTCAGGCAACAGGTATGGTACTTTGATATCTTCTGTAATATTGTGTGTATAACCTTAGTATATAGCGAAGCCATTGCATACTTGAGCCAGGGTCCGGATTAACAGCCGCTTGCGGGCCTGCACGGCATAAGCCACCCTACGACAAACATTAGCGCATAACCTCTGATAGACCAGCCAGTAGTAAGCCGGTTGTTGGGCGCGTTTTCCTATAGCCATTGATTCTGAATCTGGGCCCGCTCCCGGCACCCAATTTTCTCCAACTCTCGTGCTGTTGGGCGCAAATAGACCCAGAGAAATGTTGCCCTAGCTGCCCAAGTACCTAAGTGCTCCGTGTCCTGAATATCAGGATAGGCATGCTCAGGCACCGAAACGCGAGGTCAACATCACGGGTTGGGAATAATGGGCAACTCAATATACGAGGCATGATCGGCTTCGCGATATAGTTGAATCGTGGGGGGAGGATCCAACTGTGGTGTCAGGACATTATCCTTATCGGCACCGGTGATCGTTACCCGAAGCCGGTGGCCAACATCAAAGACATAGGATGTGGGCAACAGATCGAAGACCAGTTCAACCGGCTGGTCGGGTAAATCGGCGATATCTTCCGCATAACTGCGATGATAAGGCAGTCCCAGATACTCATACGGCGCTGCGGAAATGGCTCTGTGGGAGGCGCGTAGATTACCTTCGGTTATATATTTTGAATACCTGCCTTCGGAAATATCTTCCAGGTACACAAAAAAATCTCCATCGCTGGCGGAAGAAGTGACCCAAAGATGGACAACCGGGTGACCGGTGACCTCGACCTCAGTCGCTAAAGGCGGTGTCGTATAGGTCAGCCCTTTCTCATCATTGAACATCAAAGTGGTGGGATAAACAGGCGACATGACATTGTAACCGGCCGTCCAACGTGTGGCTGGACCGGTCGTCGTCGAGTAATCCACCTGATACTGATCGACGCCGTTAGTCGTTACCGGTACAGGCAAGCTGAGACTCCCGTCATTGACAGAGTCAACATTGCCTGCCTTTGTGCCATCGAAATAATAGTTAGTGAGCTGTTGTTCGGGTAATGGCCACTCCCAGGCTGAATGCCATCCGGAATTCTGGCCTTCTCCCATGGTGTAGTAATAAATGGGCGCTTCGCTCATCACCCCGTTGTCAATCCCTTTCAGCCAGTAGTCAAACCAGCGCACTTGTTCGATGGCTAGATCCAGCGAGCCCAATTGCGGATGTGCCCAGGGACCAATCACGATTTTTTGCGGGTTCGTCAGGTTGCTGTACCAAAAAAGCGCATCCTTTGGAAACATATCGTACCAGCCCCCCAATGGTAAACGGGCACACCGGAACTCCGAATCGCTTCCAGGTAATTCGCCGGATTATTGACACGATAGAGTTGGGTGCCGGTCATGGTAGATACACTATCTCGATACTGCAAAGGCGAAAACATTTCGAACATGTTTGGATTGGCTGCGTGTTCCATCAGGGCTTCCTGCAATATGGCCTTATTCATATCCTCAGTTACGGCCGAACCGTTACTATCCAAGCTGTCGATATTTGTTCCCCACTGGCGAACAAAATCATCACGGAAGACACCGCCTGGATAAAAAAAGGAATAATGGCCAAACTCAGCCATTTCCGGAAAAATTGCCTTCAGGTGGGGTGGCGCTGTGCTGGCCGCCATGAACTGGGTTATGCCCAAATACGACCGGCCGTACATGCCAATATTCCCATCAGAACAGGGTTGTACTGCAAGCCACTCGGTAATGTCGTAGGCGTCGCGGGTTTCTTCTGGTGAGAATGGTCCCTGGTACGTTCCAAAAGAAGCACCGCTGCCGCGTACATCCACCGAGACAATAACATAACCATACTGCAAAACAGTTTGCAGGTAATGCCAATTAAAAATTCCTTCTCGGTGATACCGGTTATGTGTCTAGATCACCGGCAAGGGTGTACTCACCGTCTTTCCACCCTGAGCAGGACGTAGGATTAGCGCCGCTAACTTTGTTCCATCTCGCATGGTGATGTACTGCGATGATGAAGTCCTTCCTTGATATAGCGCTTGTGAGTAGCCCTCGTACTTACCCGGTTGTGATAGACGCGCCTTTGGCGTATTTGTAGGTAAATTGGTTGCGGCGTCCACCGGCGCCGAGATCGTCGACTTGGGGATAATAGTTTCACTTGGCAAAGCGCTGTTTGTCGAGGTCCGGCTCGCGCATCCACAGAGTAGAGCTAAAAAAAGTACAGAATACAAAAGCGATCGCATTTGTTTATCGGCCGCAAGGAAGATTTTCATAGAGTTAGTTTCCTATTACTGAGGAAATATCTCCTCAATAGGTGAATCGATCGCGAAAAGCATGCGCCCATCCATGTTCTCGAGACGGATTCTTGCCCGGCTGGCTGCAACGGATCGTTTATTGAACTGACCCACAAATTGTCCAACTTCCTGGCCTGACAAGCAACGAAGTGCAACAATTTATTGACCTTTTCCTTAACTCAATAGCTTATCTCCCCGACAGAAATTCGAGGACACTCCGGTTGAAAAGATCGGGTTGTTCCATGTTGAGCATATGTGCTACCCCTGGTATGATGACTTTTTTGCTGCCGGCTATCTCACTTACCATTCTGTCCACCAGACCATGTTTCTCCTCCAAGTCAAGTTCACCTATCATCAGCTGCACCGGTAAGGCCACTTCCCCCAACCGATTTATTGCTGGTGGATTTGCCGCTATCTCCTCTAAATCGTCTGGTATCTCTTTCCTGAAAATGGCCAGTTGCATGTCTCGAATCTGGTTCCTAACGGCCGGGTTGACTTGATCCGGATTCCGGTAGGGTCCATCCACCCACAGCCGCAAATTCAATTCGGTCGCGCCTTCGACGTCGCCTCTATCCAGCGCCTCTTCCTCTTCTTCCCAAAAGCGTTTGACCCGCTCAGAGGGGCTTACCCCGCTCACACTGGGTGCTCCTAAGATCAATACCTCAACAGAATCTGGATATGCCAGGGTGAAGTCAAGGGCAACCATTCCCCCGAATGAGATCCCTACCAAGAACACGCTGTTAAGTTGCAGAAAGTCCATAACCGACCGAACATCTTCATGATTTGAGAAGGAACTAGCGGGCATATTGGACCGTCCAAAGCCACGCAGGTCAAAGCGAATCACCTGGTACGCTTCTGAAAATGTTTCAAATTGCGCATCCCACATCCGGCAGTCCGCGACACCCGCGTGCAGCAACAACAAGGCGGGACCGGTACCCTTCATTTCATAGTACAATTGCGCGCCATTAATCTCCGCCATGCCGGAAATGTTCTTGTTGTTCATATTCATCTTTCTCCTGGTGCCAGCTATATTTACTGGTCAACGGCCGCGGACTGGTCTGCCTGGTTAACATGGGGCCAGTTTCGCCCTGACTTCGACAAATTGGCCGGCCATTTCGACTACGGCCGGTGGTTGGCTACCGGACCTCGGCCGGACCGCTATTCTGGCCTTGCCGTCCAATACGGGTTCCCCTCATGACAGCGCCGCGAGGAACTCCAAAACCCGCTTTGTCAGGAGCGAAGTTGCCGCCGCGTCATAAGACGGTAGCGAGTTATCGGCAAAGTAATGCTGGTCGCCAGGGTAGAGAAACAGCTCCGCCTTTTCGGCTTCTTCGACGAGGGCCCGGGCGGCGTCGATGTCGCCCTCGCCAATAAAGATCGGATCGGCATCCATGCCGTGCACCTGCACCGGTACGCCCGCTGGCCAAGCCGGTCCAAACTCTGCGACCGGGACACAGGCATAGCAGAGAAGCGCCCCTCGCGCCCTAGGCCGGGTTTGGGCCAGCTTCTGAGCCGGTAACACGCCCAGCGAGAATCCTGCGTAGACCAATTCGGCGGCGAGCCCCTCAACCGCGCGCTCGCCACGATCCATCACCTCGCCAAAACCGAGTTCCATGACGAACGCCATACCCCCCTCCAGGTCGTCAAATGTGCGGCCGTCGAATAAGTCTGGTGTATGGACAATGTGCCCAGCATGGCGCAGCTTGTCTGCAAAGGCAGCGACGCCAGGGGTTAGCCCTTGGGCGTGGTGGAACAATACAACCTCTGCCATTTTTTTCCTCCTTTTTGTACCTATTTCACCTTCTGGCGCTTACCCATAGATTTCAAGAACGAATTTCTTCATATAAACAGATTTACCGGTATCTTTCGACAGCCTGCCGGCTAATTCCGCCGCATTTGATATTGAACAAATCAATTCAGATTACCTGGTAACCCAATTATGTCTCATGGAGATCTAATTCCAGAAGCTTTCGTTCTTTTAAAAAGATTGTGCTTCTTTTTGCCAGTGCGCCAAATGTCCTTCAGTTTCAAGCTTCATGGCTGCTTCAAGACCAATGGCTCTCTCAGCCTCCGCCAGGATGTTGCAGAAACGCGACCATTTACTTGAAGAGCCGCTGAATTGGGCTGGGAGAGCAGAAATTGCCCGAATTTGGCCGATATTGAATTTATGCTTGGTGTTGGGATACTACCTATATTATTTGTGCTGCCCATTGTAGTACTTTAGCAGTTTAAACGTAGCTGGTGGGACGATAAGAAACAGTAGCACGCCCTACGAGGGAAAGGAGATTTGAATGCAATACCAAGTTCATCGACTCGAAGTCAAAGAGGATACGGCTCAAGAAAAACTTCAGCTATTCTTGAACCAATTGGACGGAGAAATCTTGTCAATAATTCCATTTACTACTCCGAAATTTCAAGGCATGGGTGCTACAGCCAAAGTCACCTTTATGTTGATCGTGGAAATAGTCAAATAAGGGACCTGGATCTCGACACTCAAAGAAGCTTTATCAGGTGCCAAACTATTTCTTCCCATATGTGTCCACTGTGATACGGCCTAGTTCCTTGGCTATTTCCCGATTTTCTTGGCGAAATAAAGTGGGCCAAGTATGACAACCTTCATGTGGCCAGGTGCCGCCTGAGATGCTTCGATTGATGTTGGGTGAAAAAGGAAGATGAGCTGGCGAGAGTCGCGCAGGGACAACTTTGTTAATCTTCATATTTCGGAAACTCTTCTGAGCCCCTCATTACCGTCATTTCAAACCTCATGGTCCAGATGGTTTCCTGGACTGCTGTGACTAACCTGGCCCATAGATGCCGCCGTTGACCAACTCCCCGAGGCTGCGCGTACGCGCTAGTTTGGCCGGCCGCAACGGCTGATCACGCGCCCTCCCACTCAGCTAAGAGGTGCGATTCTCCTGGCTAACAAAACAATTCCGCTTCAGGATCTAACCCCCGGCTATATAGAAGCTGTTCTTCCTAGACAGCCAGGACCTTCGCTCTCCGGAGCCAGCGGAGTTCCAAATCGCGACAGCGTCTATTCACCAACCACAAGGTAGTCAGTAGCGATTGTATCCAACGGAGTGGCGAACGACGCCCATTTCTCAAATACTGCCGCCTGGGCCTCAAAGAATTGCTGGGCTTCCTTTGACTGTTCTCCTGAAGAAGGGAACACCCGGTCGCGAGCCTCAACACTCTCGATCTCGATCAGCCACAAATACTTGCCCTCTCTTTCCCCTCTGTCCCCTTTCAGGAGAGAATATTTCCAGCCTTCAAAATTGGGTATAGGAATCATCTCCTCCAATACAAATTTCTCAAAATCCTCCGCTTTCACTCCTGAATTGAGCTCGATCAGATGCATACCGAATACTTTTGCCATCGTTGGATACTCCTTTTTTTATCTACTGGTTCCAATACGTTGTTGCCCGCTTGGTGACACGTAGCTGCTCTTTGTTCTCAATTGGACGTATATATTGGCTAACCTGATGCTAAGATATGAAACGTAAGCCAAAGCCCTATCGAACTGCTAGCCCTCTGTGCAAGCTAAATATTATTCATGTATTGTACCACTGAAAAAGTTGTTCGTTGGGATTGACCGTATCTCCTTGTAATGCGGCTAGACTCTCATACCATAACAATTAGGGTATTGAGATCTACTTAGCTCCGGTTTAAGAACCGAGATAAAAATAATTCCGACTCTGCTCAGATTTTCGGAACAGTTGCTAAAATGTACCATGCCTTTAGATCGGCAACCTTATTCAGCTAGAAACAGAAATGTCAGCAAGCCAAATATACCTGACAAGAATCGGCGGGTGAATCGAACCAAGGACTAACGAGATCCCACCTTGCCCGCTTAGGCTACCTGGAATAGGAGGGTTGCACCGTTTGCCAAGTCCATTAGATGAGCTGTTGCGGTAACTTGCGGTTCGCTCAAGGTCCCTGTTGGGATACAAAGAGAAGAAAAACGTGCCGACACAATAACCGGGCTGAACTCTCAGAGACCAGCCCGGTATTTGATATGGGTAATTCCCGCACTGTCCAGGCAACTCTATTGCTGTTTCTCCTGGATAAGGTCCTTCCTCAGATACAGGTCACTATTTTTATCTTAAGGCTACTTGGTTACATTGAGCACAAAGTTCATATCTACTGTGAACTCTAACTCCGGGATGGTACTATGGAGATAGATCGTGTGCCGGCCGGGGCTGAGCGGTGCCAGCATTAAGTGGGCGCCGTTGGAGACGGATTGTCCGGTCAATTCTTCGGATCCCAGAATGTTGTCCTCAGGCAATGTGAATTCGAAGAGTGGCGATGTGTGGACGTAGCGGGGTAAATCCTGAAGAATTGAGCCGTCAATTGTCGCCTGCAGATCCGTGATAGTAAAACTCTCTGCACAAGTACGCATCTCCTCTTCATTCCCACCATAAAATGGATCTGGCTCCAGGTTAGAGCACTCGGCACTCAAGATGTCAAAGAACAACATCATTCCAACCGGCACCTCGCACGCTATGGGTTCAACAACGGTAGGGTCAACTGCTATCAGCCCAACATTCCCGTTTCGTTGGTAAACACAATTTGTGCCTGTGCCACCGGTCAGTGGATTTTGCGGTGATGGGATTGACAAAACGTATTGCCACCACCGGGCGGACCACTCCCCGTATGTCAATCCCTGCACCCGCGAGTTCGGCGGCAAAACGCTGGGATTCGATTTTCCAGATGCCAAAGCAAAGGTGACTGCACCCAAAAACAAAAACACAACCATCACAAAAACGTATAGGCTTCTTAACTTTTTCATTTGGGTCTCCTTGGTAATATCTGCCGATTCTATATATGTACACTCTATTTGATCGGCATGTGAACAGCGTGTTGGTAGCGTGTTTACCAGATTAAAAATAATTCCAGATTCCAAAATTTCTATTGTTTCAATGGTATAATTCCCGCAACATCTTTAAGAGTTGTTTAACCGATTTTGGTAGAAAGATGTTGGGAAAATGGTGAGGGTATAATCTCCATCACGTTTCCTAGAAGTAGGGGAGAACCTCGCAGAGGATCTTATGCTTCATGCAAGATTATTAGGCCAATACCAAATTCTCCTGGATGGCCAAGCGGTTGTCATTTCCTCGCGTCCTACCCAATCAATCCTTGCTTTTTTGTTGCTCCACCCAAATACAGCCCATCGTCGGGAGAAATTGTCTGGCCAGTTCTGGCCAAATTCCTCCGAATCCAATGCCCGGAGCAACCTCCGACACGAACTTTGGCGTATTCGCAAAGTATTGGGTCCTGAGGCAAACGCCAGGATACAGAGCGATGATCTGGGCGTGACTTACTTTCCACAAGCTGGCGACTTGCTTGATGTCGAGCTCTTCGAGTCGTACTTAGGGGATGAAGAGTCGACAGTGGCGCTGATAGATGCAGTGTCGGTTTACACAGGGGATCTATTGCCGGGTTTCTTTGAAGAGTGGGTTGTCTTAGAACGGGAGTATTTGTTTGCGGAATTCGAACGCAAGCTGGGAAGGTTGCTGGATCGTTTATTGGCCGAAAAACGCTGGAATGAAATCCTCGAGTGGGCAGAGCGATGGATTGCCATGGGCTGCACGCCGGAGCCCGCCTACCGGGGGCTGATGTTGGCTCACGCCGGGTTGGGGAACCAGGCCGGTGCAGTTACTCAGTTCCGGCGCTGCGTTGAAGCGCTGGACAGGGAGTTGGGGGTAGAGCCGTCGGAGAGAACCCGCGAACTTTTTGAACAAATACGGCACGGCCGGCTAGAGAATGTCCACCCAAAAACCGCTCAACCTCTCCAAATAAAAAAAACATTGCCGGCCATCTCGGGGGGGGCGGAAAAGATAACCCCGGTTGTTGTTGGCCTGAAAGAGGAGTTGGCCCTATTAGTGGGGCGACTGGAAATGGCGCTAAGCGGCCGGGCTCAGGTGATATTCGTATCCGGCGAAGCAGGAAGTGGAAAATCCACCTTACTGCAAGAGTTTGTTGGTCTGTCGGTAACGGCTCACCAAGATCTAGCCGTCGGTTGGGGTGTCTGTAATGCATTTTTCGGCCAAGGAGTCCCATACCTGCCATTCCGCGATGTTTTGAACAGTCTGGTTGGGGGCACCGAATCATCTTATGCCTATGGCCCGCCATCTCAACCCAAGGCGGGCTGCAGGCGGATATCCTCACCTCAGATTGTAGAGTCCTTATTGGAGCATGGACCCGGCTTGATCAACAGCTTTCTTGGAGGTGCCCCCACTGCGTATCCTTCTACCATCCGTCAGCCAAGCGAGCATGCGAACCGGCAGCACGATGAAGATATTGACCTTCGCAGAGCTATGCTTGCCGGACCACGCGGTAAATCGCAGTTGTTCGAAGAGTATACTCAGCTACTGTGGAATATTGCCGATCAAAATCCGTTGTTGATCGTACTGGATGATTTACAGTGGATGGATCTGGGCACAGGCACTCTTTTTTTTCACCTGGTGCGCTGCCTCCAGAGCAGCCGCATCTTGTTCGCCGGCGCTTATCGTCCGGAAGAGATTGCCTCAGGGCGCCATGGAGGCCGGCATCCGCTAGAACCGTTGATCAATGAGTTCCAATCCACCTATGGCGATATCACAATTGACTTAGACCAGGCAAGGGAAGGTTCGGGCAGGCATTTCATCGACGACTTTCTAGATACTGAACCAAACCGGCTGGATGAAACCTTTCGTTCTAAACTACACGCTCAAACTCACGGCCATCCCTTGTTCACGGTCCAGTTGCTGCGTAACCTGCAGGAGCGGGGGGAAATTCTTCTGGATGATCATGGACATTGGGTGACATCATCCCATCTACGCTGGGATATCCTCTCACCACAGGTAGAAGGTATTATCGGCGAGCGTATTGGGCGATTGGATGAGGAATTGCAGGATCTACTGCTAGCTGCTAGCGTGGAAGGCGAGCAATTTACCGTCCAGGTCTTGGAACGTGTCCAGGAAACATCTAGTCGAATAATATTGCGCCACCTTTCACGCCAGTTAGAGAAACGCCACCGTCTGGTGCAAGAAGTGGGAGAGGTCCTCGTCGGAGGCCGGCGCCTGGTGCGTTTCCGATTTGTCCATGCCCTGATCCAACAATATTTATATCAGCGACTCGGCGCTGCTGAAAGGGCAACTCTCCACCACTCTGTCGCGGAGACCTTGGAGATTCTATATGAAAAGGATATTGCTGCTGTTGCTGCGCCATTGGCTCGCCACTATCGAGAAGCCAGGATTAAGGACAAAGCTGTGGAATATCTGCTTCTAGCCGGAGACCAGGCGCGTTGCTTGTATGCCCATCAGGAAGCCGTTGATCTTTATCAACAAGCCCTAGTTTACCTGGGAGAGATGGGAGAGACCGAGCAGACGGCACGCACACTGATGAAACTTTACCTGGTTCACCACAACGCTTTCGATTTTCAGCAGGCTCAGCAAGCCCTGCAAGAAGGCAACGCGCTCTGGCAACAACTGCAGGCGCGAAACGCCAACCAGCCTCTACCGTCTGCCAAATACCCGTATCGTCTGCCAACCTTAAAATCTCCTGTGCTCGATCCAGGTTTATGTGAGACTATTTTTGACCTGGAAATAGTCAAGGAGCTCTTTTATGGGCTGGCAGAATGGTCAATAGAGCAGACGGTAATTCCCGTCGCCGCAAGACGTTGGGACGTATTGGATGGCGGCCGCCGATATGTTTTTAACCTGAGAGACGACCTTTTCTGGAGTGATGGTTTACCGCTGACTGCCCGGGATTTCGAATTTGCCTGGAAGCGCGTTCTCGACCCGGCAACTCGCTCATCAGCCGCAAATCTGCTATACGATGTTCGTGGCGCAAAAGATTACCATCAAGGCCGGGTTGCTGATTCGAAACGAGTTGGCATCAATTCACCCGATCCTTATACACTGATCGTCGAAATGGAGGAACCTTGTGGATATTTCCCCTATATCTTAGGAGATCCTGTTTCATTTGCGGTCCCAAGCCATATCGTCCAGCTCGAGGGAAATCAATGGACAGAACCCGGCCGGATCGTAACATGCGGTCCGTACCGACTCGAAACCCGGGGCCATCCACCTGGAAAAACGACTCTCTTTACCCGAAATCCGCAATACTCTGGCGAATTTTCGGGAAATGTCGAACAAGTTTTACTAACACGTTTCGAGAATGAGAGTGACATGTACCACTCATTTGTCGCTGGTGAGTTAGATTCCGCTGAATTTCTTCTCCCACAGTTGCAACAGGAAGAGTGGCAACGTTTTCGAGAGGTAGGCCAGCTCGACATATCGACCTTGCCCTTTGTTGATGCCATCCACTTCATCACCGACCGGCCCCCTTTTGATAATCCAGATGTCCGCCGCGCCTTCGCCCTGGCAACCGATAGGGAAAAGCTTGCTCGCGAAATGGAAAACAAACTTCCGGCAACAGGCGGTTATATTCCACCAAGCCTTCCAGGATATACGCCAGGAGTTGGACTTCCGTATGATCCCGAGGAGGCCAGGCGGATTCTTGGATCAGCAGGTTACCCCCAAGGTAGCGGCTTTCCCCCGGTTTCTATGCTTATTGAGCTTGTAGGACTGGAAAAGGGAGACAATCTTATCTTTGCCCTCCTGGAAAAAATGTGGAAGGAGAATTTGGGAGTTACCATTAGAAAATGCAGGCAAGATCCAAACGCCAGACAGTTTGACGTCAATGAAGCGTTCCATCTTTTTTTCCTTGGCTGGTTTGCCGACTATCCGGATCCGGCATCATTCCTCCAAACGAATTTTTTGCTTGATCAAACTCACTGGCAGAACACCGAGTTCGATCAACTGATTAGTGACGGCCGGCACACCCTTGACCAGGGCAGGAGATTGGACTTATACCGCCAGGCGGATCGCATTCTCATGGAAGATGCCGTCATTCTTCCCCTCTTTTATGGACACATTTACGAACTGAGACAACCGTGGGTTCAAAAGCCCGCCGGATCGACAATTTATAACTCCCGGTGGAAGGATATTATCCTGATGCCTCACTAGGTCGGGCACTGGATTGGCTGACCTAGGCGGAATTTAGGCAGCCAAATTAAAGGCAAGATCGTAGCCATCGGGTATGATTATATTGTTTGACTTTCTACCCTTCGCACAGAGAGGTCCGTCTCATGAACCAACCATCATTACCCGCCGCTTCCACATTGCCTGAATCGACCCTTCAAGCAGAATTTGACCAACTGCAGCACAAGTTGGTGAACCTTTGGAAACAAATCGGCCGCAGCGATCCCGGCGGGCATGTTGCCATCGAAAACACCACCGTGGTTGTACCATCGATCTCGATTGATGTGGACGTACCTGTTGCTGAGATTCAAGCTTTCGAACAACGCTTCTTATTTCTGCTTTTTCTTTTGCAACAGCCGTATAAACGCATCATCTATGTTACCTCCCAGCCGGTGCAACAAAATATCTCCGACTACTATCTTGAGACTTTGCCTGGGGTGATTGCCTCCAGCGCCCGCAGGCGGCTCTTCATGATCTGCGTTGAAGACAGCTCGGCCGCTCCCTTGACCCAAAAGCTGCTGGATAGACCCCATGTCATCAACCACATCCGCTCCCTGATCCCAGATCCGGACCTGGCCCATATCGTGCCTTTCAACACCACCGACCTGGAGCGGAGATTGGCTGTTCAAATGGGTATTCCCATGTATGCGTCCGACCCAACCTACATATCTTTCGGCTCTAAAAGCGGCAGCCGGCGTATCTTTGCCGAAGAGGGCGTTCCTCATCCTATGGGCCAGGAAGATCTTTTTTCCGAGCGGGCCATGGTCGAGGCGGTTGTCGCTATGCGCGCCAAAAAACCGGCCATAGAGAAGCTAATCGCCAAGCTTAACCAGGGCGTCGGTGGTATGGGAAACGCCACCATCCACCTCGATAAATTACCACCGCCCGGAGATTCCCGAGAGGTCGCCGCCATCCTGGAAGCTTTGCAGAATATGCAGTTCGAAATACCTGATGTGAAATATAAAGCCTATTTGTCCCAGGTTATCAAGGACGGGGCTATTGTCGAAGAGTTAATCAGCGGACCATACTTCACCAGCCCCAGCGCCCAACTCCGCATCTCGCCCCTTGGGGAGGTGGAGATGCTTTCCACCCATGATCAGATCCTGGGCGGTCCGACTGGCCAAAGTTTTTTGGGTTCCCGGTTCCCGGCCGACACGGCTTATGCCTGGCCTATCATGGAGCAGGCTTTAAAAGTTGGCCAGCGCTTGGCCAAAGAAGGCGTCATCGGCCGCTTCGCCCTGGACTTCGTGGCCGTCCTGTCGGCTGATGGTGGGTGGCAGCACTACGCCATCGAAATCAACCTGCGCAAGGGGGGAACCACTGCCCCATTTCTTAGCTTGCAGTACCTGACCAACGGTCACTATGATGCCCAAGAAGGCATCTTCCGGACCAGACGAGGCGACCCAAAATACTATGTCTCCAGCGATCATATTGAGTCGCCCGACTACCGGGTCTTCACGGCCGATATCCTCTTCGACATCGTCAGCCGCTACCGGCTTCACTTTGACCATACCCGCCAGACCGGCATTATTTTGCACATGATCAATGATGTGGGCGGCTCGGGCCGGTTTGGCGCCACAGCCATAGCCGACTCCCATGAGGAGGCTGATGCCTTGTACAGGGATTTTTTGAGCATTATCAAGAAAGAGGCGTTGGCGCTCCGCCAGGTATAAACCTATGGTCGAGGAGCAGATGTGACCTATCGGACAAAAACAAACGTGAACCAGTACCTGTCAACGGAACTATTTCGCCATGACCATCGTCAAAGTCTTCCAGAAATTATTTCGAGAAAGGTGCCCAGGAGTAATATTTACCTTGATAATTCGGAAAACAAATCCGAAATCTCAAGGTTTATATGATCTTTCTGAAGCTACAATTGATCATAAAACTATGACCATCGCTAAGGTGTTGCCGATTGACTGAACCAAACCAACATTCCTCATACGGCCGGTCGTGACTCGACCGCTAAATTTTGGGCAATTCTTAGCCCTTTCATTGCGTTAATTGAGCGGTTAGGATACATTTTATCTGCTATCTGCGATTTCAGTCTGGCTGTGACAAAATCAATCGGTGACAAGGCCCCACTTTTGCCCAAGATAGCTTTTTTATTCCCTTTTTTGTCCAAGAATAGAGGCATCATTTTTTCAGGACGCACCAGTTTATCGTTGCTACCTTATCCAGTCCGGCCAGGGAAACATCTCTCGGAGTTGTTTTTAAGAGCAAACCAGCGACGACAATTGACGCCGCCAATGGATTTGATCAGGCTTTACTCCTTTATCTGGTAGCTGAAATACGCTATTGGAGTTTTGGAATGGCAAAACGCAGCCGTCGTGGAGTCCACCACGATGAGTCTATCCCGAGCATCATAATACCTGGCCCTGGTCGAACGCCACGGTCCACTCTGAGTCCATCATCGACGGATATTGCCCGAAAAGTGACTGGCTTGCCCGGTTACACGAGTAGCCGCCCGGTGCTCCAGAGCACTTTGCTCGACGCCCAACAACGCTTTGGTAACAAACAGGTCCAACTTATGCTGGCTTCGCGGGCCGGCTATGCCCCGGCGGTTAGTAGAATTGTCCAAAGAGCGCTTTCAAAGGAAGAGAAGCTAAAGGATTTAACCTCGTCCCGTTTTGCAGATGATGTTCGCTTGCAGAAGGCTTACGACAATTCCCCGGCGATTAAACGATATGAAAAGAATCATGAGTCGGTAGCCAAGGTGCAGCAAGCCCTGATCGACGCCGGTTATCCGATGCCTGACTCGACCAAGGATGGCGCGCCGGATGGTAAATTCGGTAAAGAAACCTACAAAGTGGTCAAGGCATTCCAGGCAGCCCATGGTTTGAAGGTGGACGGTAGCGTCGGCCGGGATACATTGGGTCGCCTGGACGAGTTATTTGGCGGTCCGGCCGCACCGAAGACGACGCCCGCGGAAAACCCAGAGATCGAAGCCACCGAAGAAGATTTAGGCAAACACGTTGTTGAGAAGATGAACGCAGCCAACAAGCATAAGCCAGAAAACGGCATCTGGTATTCCCATATTCGCCGGGATTACCATAATAGCGAACCGGAGAATTATAGTTGGAACGAAGATTGGCGCAGTGGTTACGCTGATCCGGCCTATTTCATCCGAGTCGGTTGGTATGATTGGCTGTTAAAACCGAGGGTAAGCGCTTCGGCAGCCTTGAAAGCCTGGCTGACAGGCCTGACTATCGCCGAATGCGCCTCTACCTTGACGGCTATTGAGATTGATTCGATACGTGCGGCCATTGGCGATAAAAAATTTGACCAGATGTATGGCTCCCAGGATAAGCCAATCGCCACCCAAAAGCGATTGCGGATCAAGCAGAACATCAGGGAAACGCCTTTTGGCGAATACGTGCTACGCACCGAGCCCGCGCTAAAAATGGATTATGGCACGCCAAACAACCGGCCCGCCAAAGTGGGCGAATGGTACTATTTTTTCAACCACCCGAAATATTTGCTGAAGCACCCGGCCGGCGCCTGGCAAGGCGAGAACTCCCTGTATGCCGGCCGCAATAAAGCCCACGATCAATTGTGGTCTGGCTTGGGAGCCGGGGATAAGAGTGAAGACATGTTGTTGATCGACATGAGAGACGCTTACGATAACGAGCGGACCGAACAGGATTATGAAAAGATCGTAACCGACCATGCGATCAAGCCAATTCCCGGAAAAAGCCCGGACCATCCCACGTATCAGTCCCTGTATGCAGCTTACTTGAGTCACGTTGATCCCAAATATAGGCACGATCAAGGGCATTTCAAAGAAAAACTGAGTGATAAACAAGAGATTCTGGATCATCCGGCTTATGAGATAGAAGGCGTTGAACGAAAGGGTGGTTTTACACCGGAATTTGGGAAAAAATTGGATGCGGCCAAGATCAAGGGATTAAGAGAAAATTAGGCAAAGTGATAAAGAAACGGTCCAATCTACCATCGACCCCTTGACATACCGCACCTTTTGCGACTTATTGGAAATAAGGATATGGTCCAGGCCGTGAGCAATGTGCTAAATGTGACCTTTGTTGACCGGCGTCCCTTGCGACCGCCTCTCAGCCTGCTCTATTTCGATATTCAGCTCTACAATCCGGTCGCGGTAACGCGCTATTTTCTCTTCTCCGACGACCTCTCAGCCTCCGAGGAACCAGGCGACTATAATATCGATGTCGCCTATGTTTATGAATTGAGCGGCCGGGGCCGGGCTATGGTCTGCCATTTCGCAGGCTCGCGTGGCTTTTTTGCCCTGTTGCTGCCGGCCGGCGCCCGGCTTGAGCTACACAATCTTCCTCTGCAGTTCTGGGGTGAGATACCACGTCAGGTTACCATGACTGTGACTATTGGTGATGATCTCCAGATCGCCGGCCAGATGGCCGGAGAGTGGCTTGGAATAAATCTAGGATCCGATCTGAATGCGACCGTCGATGCCGTGGTCTTGGCAGACCAGCGAGAGGTTGTCAAGTCAAGAACGATTGCAGCTAAGGACCGCAGCGCGGTCGCCCTGACGGCGGCCGAAGAACTCCGGCTGAAGGTCTCAACATCGCTATAGTTAACGTTCGGGCTCTCGACGATTTCTGAGTAATTATCAACACCAGGTTAATACACCAAATCACAGCGCTTCCAGGTCTTTATGATATTCATCATAGCGCCGCACACAGCTCATCCCCACCTTCTCATAGAGAGAATACGCTGTGGGATTCGTCGAGTCGACCCCCAGGGCTACCTTTTCATGTCCCCGTTCAAAAAAGGCCCTGAATGAATGGCGGAGCAAGCTTGAGCCTAGACCTCGCCCACGCCAGGTGGGCGATACGCCTAACTGGCGCACCCAACCGAATTCTGGATAGTCATAACACAAGGCCGCCCCAATCAGCTCCTGTCGCCGAAAAAGCAGGAACCACAATTCGGGGACAAAGTGGTCCGGCCGCATCATATAATCACGCCAACTTTCAAAAGAAGGCGGCGTCCGTCCCGGTCTGTCAAAAGCGGCCTGGATGAAATCGTAGATCAGCTGATCATCCTGCCCTGGGTTAATCGTTCGCAGCTCGCAATCTGCTGGCCAATCAGGTGCAGCAGGAAGGTCATCTAGCTTGATCAGCATCCGAAAGTAATATTTTTGTGGCCTGAAGCCGGCGTTTTCCAGCGCCTGCCGGTCAGCTTCGTTGGCCAGCGCTACAATCGTGCTGGCAGTCCCGTTCTTAAGCTCCTGATCGACTGCCATTTGGGCTGCAATCCGAGCTTCGCAGTGGGCTAACAAATATCCACCCAAATTATCGGCCGCGTAAGCGGGATGGGTGTAGAAATCGAAAGTGAAACCGGCGCTATTCCCGTAAACAGCGGCATAGCCGGCCAGGGCGCTATCTGGGGCGAAGAGCAGCCAGGCATCTTGATTCAGATCGATGTCGCCCCACTCATACAACAGATCTTCCAGGCTGGAGTCAGGCTCGCCATAGTCGGCAATATCCCGGGCGATCATCAACTCCAGAACAGCCTGGGCATCAACCACGGCCGGCCGGCGTAGCACAAAATCTTGGTCTTGTCGCTTCATTTTTTCTCTTGGTTTGTTTAGGTATAACTTCTGCTGTTTTGGCTATTGCGCCGGATTGCCTTACACCTGGCCAAAGAACGCTGTCACTTCGTCAGCCACACGATTAGGGTGGGTCATGGTGGGCACATGACCGGCGCCTTCAATAAGCGAAAGGGTTGCCTGCGGTAGGGCATTGGATAACCATTGCGCTTCTTTGACGGAAACCAGGTTATCCATCTCTCCGTGAAGAATCAGAGTGGGTTGGGCGATACGCTTCAGATCACTCCGCAAATCAACATCCCCAAAGGAAAGATACAACGCGATGGCGCTTTGTTGGGAAGCGCGGCTAAGGATTTGCCGGCCCCAATGTTTGGTCTCCTCACTGTCCTTTTCCGGGACGCAAGCTTCGATAAAACTATTTATAGTCGCCTGGTAATCGTTTCGTAAGCCATAAAGAAAAGGATCTGCTGCTGATGATTCCTGGAAGTACATCCCATCGACGATCACCAGGCCCGCTATCCGGTCCGGATTCTTGAGGGCTGCCCCCAGGGCGGTCAGTGCTCCCGCTGACTCGGCCGCCAGCACACACCGGCCGACATCATAAGCATCGAGCACGGCAAACACATCATCCACCAAATTATCAAACGTGATCGTCTCAACGGCCGCGACTGTAGTACCTGAGCCACGGTGATCGTAGGCGATGGTAAACCACGCCTGGCTCAAAATAGAAAAAGGTTCGGACCACAGTTCCCAACTCCCGATCCAGCCCCCGATACCGACAATAACCGGGTTGGTTCGCAAGCCAAAAGAGGTGGTGAATATTCTGGCATGGTTATTCGAGATGAACATCCTGCTTTCTCCGAAAAAGGGCCGTTATTATCGCTGTTCTGTTGTGCACAAGAGCCCAGGCGGATTATTAATAATCTTACCCGGCGCCAACTGTTGCCCCAAGTGCCGGGTATCAGGGGGATTATCAAAAAATCCGTTCGAGGATGGATTATATGTTTCATCGCTCAAGCTGTCACCGGATCAGTCATCCTCTTGCCTGCTCATTGGGCCGGCAAAACCAACTGTTGGTTGGGGGTGAAAAATTGGCGATGGGACAGCCAGACCGTGGCCAGGCCGGTAAAGGCGGCCGCGCCAATAAGCATGTACATGACGATGATCTGCAACTGCACTGCCTCCAACGGAGAAGCCCCGGCCAGGATCATGCCTGTCATCGCCCCCGGCAGCTGGATCAGGCCTACGGTTTTGGTGCTATCCACGATGGGCGTCATGCCCGCATGCAGCGCCTTGCGCAAATAGGGGTGGGCGGCTTTCCGGCCGGTCGCTCCCAGGGCCAGCGCCGCTTCAATTTCACCGGCCCGGCCGTTCACCTCATCGCGCACCCGGCCCATCACCAACGAACAGACGTTCATCGAATTACCGATGACCATACCAGCAATGGGGATGATCTGTTGGGCGGTAAATTCGAAGACCCCCAAAGCCACCAGCAGCCCCAGGGTCAAAGCCGCCCCAAAACCAATGGACAACAAGGCCACCCGGCCGGAGTGGGGCACGCCCAGTCCCCGCTTTCCGGACGTATACCCGGCGATCAAGGTCATCACCGACAGTAGTGAGAGAATGGCCAGCGGGCTGTCGATCTCAAATATCAGCGTCAGAGCGTAACCGATGGCGATCAACTGCACAAAAGCCCGCACCGCGGCCGTCAGGATATCCTGCTCCAGGTCCAGCCGTTGCCAACGGGAAATAAGCGCCGCCAATATTACCAGCGCCAACGCCGCCAGAATGCGCGAAAGCTGATCGAGGGGGAGGTTGTCTAACATGGCGTCACTCCTGTGGTTGAAAAGAATGCAGGGTGAAGTATGAAGGCTGATTCATCCTTCATACTCCACCCTTTCATCCCAGCTTCCCGGCCGTGAATTCGGCCGTTTTGTGCCGGCTGTCAGGACCTAAGAGATGGTCCGGTGGCCCTTCGTCGACGATGCGGCCATCCTGGAGTAAGTAGATCCGGTCGGCCATCTCCAACAACTCTTCCATATAATGGGTGACCCAGATCACCGTCAGACCCAGCTCCCGGCGCAACTTTTCGACTGTCTCGCGCACGTGCCGCCGGGACCCCGGGTCTAAGGCGCTGGTCGGTTCATCCAGCAGCAGCGAGGCCGGCTCGTTGGCCAGGGCACGGGCAATAGCCACTCGCTGCGCCTGACCCCCGGAAAGTTCAGCCACCGGCCGTTGGGCATAATCGGCCGGCAAGTCGGCCAGGGCCAGCAGGCCGGTTATCTCGTCCGCTGATAGGATGCGGCCGTCCAGAGCCGGCCCATAGGCGATATTGCCGGCCACCGTGCCCGGGAACAGGGCCGGTTTCTGGAAAACCATACCCAGCCGGCGGCGCAGAGTGATGACCTCGATGGTCGTGATATCCTGGCCATCCAGGAACACCGAATCCGGTGGTGGTTCCGTCAGCCGGTTCAGGCAGCGTAGTAAACTGCTTTTCCCGCTGCCGCTAGGCCCCAACAAACATACGATCTCCCCGGCCGCCACTTCCATGTTGACGTCACGTAGAACCGCCCGGCCCGCCCGGGCCAACGATAAATTTCGCACCTGGAAACGAGGGATTGAATTGTCGTTTGGGTCCATCTAATTCCTGGAATTATCCGGGTAATCGTCGGCCGTTCCGGCAGTGATCGGCCAGGCATTGATTATCGCTGTTGGGATCAAGACAGGCAAGAATCCAAGGATTGTCAGGCGGCAGTTTCCTCCACATCGAACATGGTCCGCCAAATCGCCAGCCACGATTCGCCTTGCTTCTGAAAGACCCACAGATCACGGCCGGTCGACCGGTAATGCTCCCCGGCATAATCATAGACCATTTCATACGTGAAAGAGACCATGGCCGTCGCTCCAATCTGATCAACTTGCATGTCCAGCTCCTTGAAATCATGGACGGTCGCATTCTGGGAGAAGTCACGGAAACCGGCCAGAAACTCTTCCCGCCCTTCTATCCGGCCGGCAAAGCCGGGGGAGACCATCACGATGTCCGGATGGACCAGGGGTGCCATGTCCTCGATCCGGCCGTCCAGCCATGCCTGGTTGATCTGTAGCATAACCTCGGATACGCCATTGCGCTTAAGTTCTCCGGCCATTTGTTATCCTCCCAAATGTCTGAGTGGCACATATTATTTCCAAGCGATATTATCGCCCATTGTGCCCGATATCAAGGCCGGTTTAGCCGACATCAAACCTGCGGGGTTTTTGTCGCCGTTTGACACAGAAGTTGCCGGTTCAAACCCCGCAGGTTTTCGCCACCAGTCGGTGTTCGCAGGAACCCTTACTTAAATCGTCTGGTTCCTACTCCAACCCTGTGTTATTCCCTTGATATTCTTCGGCGGGGAAAGCGGAACCCAGTCATCGACTCAAGGATTTTCCTACGCAACACCAGGTGGATAGAAACCCTATGGCTAATAAGGATAACAACCAAGAACTCCTTGAAAACCGGCGCTTCACCCTTCCACTGTTCTCCAAAGCAGCCCCATCCCACCGCCGATTTTCGCCCTTAAACGAAAAAAAGGCCGCTTCCCGAAAGAAGCGACCGTATCTTTCTTATTACATGATCCCGGTCAACTATCACCGGCACCTTCCTTCACTCTTCATCCTTCGATTACCTGCCTAGCGCATAGACCCCCAGGGTTTTGCTATGAATATAGTCGTACTCATATCCCTCCAGTGTGAGGTCGTTGATTTGGAGGTAATAATTGCCACGCCGGGGCTTGTTCACCCGGAAGGTGGCATACCCGTTTTCGTCGGTGGAGTCACTTACCCGCAAGCCGTCCACCTTGGGATAGCTCCAGGTCGCTTCTACTATGGCGCCTTCAACCGGTTGGTCCTCGTTATCCAATACCAACACCTTGGCTATCAGGCCACGCCGGAGGGCCGTCCACTCGAAACCGGCTACCCGGATCGAAGGCGGCGGCGGTGTGGGCGGATCAGGTGTATAGGGTTTGAAGATAGCCATGCGCACCGTGGTGAAACCACCGTAGATATCGTAATTCCAGGTGACAGAGATTCCCAGTTCCGGGTCACGGACATCGGAGATGGGACTGGCCGGGTCGTAAATATTAGTGTAACTCACCTCGGCGTTGGGATAAGCCTCGATCACCGCCTGCCGATTTTCCAGGGCCAGGGTCGTGTTTATCCCGGCCGTGGTATTCCATTCAGGCACGCTATACCAGTAGATGTAGGTGACCACATCGTCCGGAGAGTTGGAGGCATTACCGCCGTCGGGTCCGCGGTATCGAGCCCAAACCCAACCGCCGCCGTCGACATTAAATTTGCAGGAGGCGTAATCGGCCGAGGCGTCAACACTGCTGCAACTGGCATGCGGGCCAACGCTGGCCTCGACCTCGGCCCGAGTATCGCCGAGGGCGAGGCCTGGCACAGTGACCCCTTCATAGACGATGCCTGATGCCGGGGCATCGGCCAACGCGACTGAAACGGCCGCCAGGCTCAAAACAAGGACAACCAACAGAAACAGCGATCTACGTAACATGACCAGACTCCTCTTTTCAGGCTCAAATTTTAAAATGGCTCAAGAACGAACGGACCCTCTTCCCAACAACTTTCGCTAATTAAGAATCCGTTCTTCATCCTTAAAAAGTTAACATAGAATGTTAACGAAGATATTATCCAATCATTACAGTTTTATTAACCTTCTGAACTGGGTCCTCTTAGGAACTGCGATTCTCTCAGCACCACCCATTCCGACCCAAATGCGCCAAGAACGAGGTGTCAAAGGCCGCTTCACTCTTCACCGTTTCCAAAGCAACCCCATTCCACCGTCGCGTTCCCCCCTTAAACGCAAAAACGGCCGCTTCCCGAAAGAAGCGGCCGTTCCATTCTTATACTAATATAGCCGTCAGGCTTCTACCAGCGATCGTTGTAGCTTTTATTGCCACCACCACCGCCGCCGCCATTGCGACTTTTGTTATCGTTTTTTGGCCGGGCCTCGTTAACATTCAGCTCACGGCCGTCTACTAACTGGCCATTGATCGACTTAATCGCCGCATTGGCCGCTGACTCTTCCATCTCAACGAAACAAAAACCCCGGAACCGGCCGGTATCCCGATCGGTAATCCAGGCAATTGAATCAACCGTGCCATGTTCTTCGAACATTTCACGGACCTGTACCTCGGTCACACCATAGGACAGGTTTCCCACATAAATCTTCTTACTCAACTCGTTCACTTCTCCTAACGCTAGCTTCCATTCTTGCCAACGGTTTCGTCCTCTGACCCGTGGAAGCACTCAATTAACCCACCTATTATCCTCTCTTTAAGATACTTGTCAAAGTTTTCCCGGAGACCAGCCGGTATGCGGACCGCTCACCGGCCATTTTCGCCCGATTCTAATGGACTATTGATTATGCTGGCTCCTTCACTGCGGCTAAAACAGGATAAATGTACCAGTATTAATCAAGACATGATTCCCTCTGTTAATTAATGAGTCGCCGGAGTCGTCTGGAGTGGACATCATGAGGAGATGCCTAGCGATAGAGAAAGACCCGGTGCACGGTTCCGAAGCGTGACTATAATAACCGCGACTGGAACAGTGCGTCTGGCATATCAAAGCTTTGCAGCGAAGCCCAGGACTATCGAGGCCTATTTAGGCCAGGTCGATTCGTTGGGCGAACAACTGGCATTATGAGAGGAGAGTTAGTGTGGCCAACAACCTGAAGCAATTTTGGCCAGGTCGATTCGTTTTGGCCGCATTTATTTTTTTCTTTACTCTCGTTGTTGGCCCGGGCAGCGCTGGGGCCAGACAAGGTCCAGCCAGCGCGCCAACGGGCATAACCCGTGGGCAGGCGGCGATCACTACCCTCGGCGACCGCTTGCCCGATGTCGCGACCGAGTATGGCCTGTCGGTAGACGAACTAGGGCGCCTTTTTTTGAACGACCATACCCTGCATGTAGGCCGGACCGGCGAACTGTTTTATGTGGAGGATATTTTCCCCGGTGATACCCTGGCCTTCCAAGCAGACGAGGTTGGCCCGGAAGCCGCCCCCTTCCCTGAATCAGAAACCTTCACCCTGCACAGCCGGCCGGGAGCGAACCATACCATCTACCTGGACTTTGACGGGCACATTACCAGCGGCACTACCTGGAACTCGAATTATGGGGTGACAACCATCAGCTCACCGGCCTACGATATCGATGGCGATTATGCCACTTTCAGTGCGGTTGAACACGAGCGTATGCAAATAGTATGGCAGATTGTTGCTGAAGATTACCGGCCCTTTGAGGTGGATGTGACCACCCAGGACCCGGGTCCGGCCGCGCTGAGCTATTCGGGCGGCGGTGATAGCCAATGGGGGACGCGTGTCGTAATAACCGACGACACCTTTGCCAATTGCGGTTGCGGCGGCCACGCCTTTATCGGTTCCTTCGACGATTCGGTGGATGAGCCGGTTTTTGTTTATAACAGCAGTCTAAAAGGCGTCTCCGAAGCCAGCAGCCATGAGGTGGGTCACGCACTTTTGCTGGCCCATGACGGTCTGGCCAGCGGGGCAGCCTATTATCAGGGTCACGGCTCCGGGGAGACAGGTTGGGCCCCGCTGATGGGTGCCAGCTATTATGTCAATGTATCGCACTGGAGCAAAGGCGAATATTTTGATAGCAATAACAACAATGCCAGCGCCAATTATGGCAACGGCCCTGATGACCTGGCCATCATCGCCTCCTTGAACAATGGCAACGGCTTTGGCTACCGGCCAGATGACCACGGCGACACCAACGTCTCGGCCTCATCCCTGGGCGTCACATCCGGTATCGTAGAGGATACTGGCCTCATCGAGCGGACCAGCGACGTGGATGTATTTACCTTCGAGGCCGGCGCAGGATCACTCAGCTTGAGCATTACCCCCTTTTCTCCCGGCCCTAACCTTGATGTCTCGGCCACTCTCTATGACTCTGGCGGCGGCCTGGTGATTTCAGACAATCCACCCGGCCAACTCGCCGCCGCGATCAGTACCACGCTGAACGGAGGTACCTACTATCTGCATATTGATGGCACCGGAGCGGGCAATCCACTCACTTCGCCACCGGCCGGCTATACAGATTATGGTAGCCTGGGCCAATATGCTATCAGTGGCAGTCTCGTCGATCCCGGCCCCCCAGGTTTGACGACATTTGCGGTTATAGGCGATTTTGGCGACGCGTCTAGCGCGGAGGGTAGTGTGGCCACCCTGGTTAACGGTTGGAACCCCGATTTCATTATCACAGCTGGCGATAACCGTTATGGGGCAACGACCTATGACTTGACCGTAGGACAATATTATTGTAGTCATCTGGCTGGGGCCGGAATCGGGATATTCTGCGCCGGGGGCACGGCCGGGACCAATGCCTTTTTCCCGGCCACCGGCAACCATGACTATAGCGATGGGGCCGGCATTTCGGAATACCTGGCTTACTTCACGCTGCCCGGCGCCGGGGTGTCCGGCAGCGGCACTTCCAGCAACGAGCGTTATTACGATTTCATCCAGGGTGATGTCCACTTCTTCGTCCTTGACAGCCAGGGCGCCCTGAATAGCCCCGTAGACATGACCGCCCAAAAGAACTGGCTACAGAGCCAATTGGCCGCCTCTACGGCCGCCTGGCAGGTGGTTGTCCTGCACCATGCGCCATTCTCCTCCTCGTCAAACCATGGCTCGACGCTAGCCTTCCAGTGGCCTTATGCCGCCTGGGGCGCCGACGCGGTCATCGCCGGGCATGACCACACCTACGAGCGGATCAGCCGCGATGGCATCGTCTACTTTGTGAATGGGCTGGGCGGACAGAGCCTCTATGCCATGGGCACGCCCGTCACCGGCAGCCAGGTTCGCTACAATAACGACTATGGGGCCATGTTGGTTCAGGCCGACGCTGCCTCGGTGAATTTCCAATTTATCAATAGTTCCTCGACGGTCATAGATGACTTTACCTTGTTGCCTCCGGCTGGGGGCATCGTCAACGTTCAAATTACCCAATCGGCCGACGATGTTGAGGAAAGGGTCCTGGATGGCGTCATGGATATGACAAGTACCGACATCGAACTGGGTGACGATCCAGGCTATAACGCCGACCAGACTGTAGGGCTGCGTTTCCAGAATGTCTCGATTCCGCAAGGGGCTACGGTGACGGCCGCTTACCTGGAATTCGAAACGGACGAGTTGGATTCGGAACCCACCGAGGTGACCATCTGGGCTCAGGATGCCAGCGACGCGCCGGCTTTCACGATGGAGCTCAATAATGTGAGCAATCGGGCCAAGAGTTCGGCCAACGCCTCCTGGAATATTCCCGCCTGGAATACCGTGGACGAGAAGCACCAATCACCCACGCTCATTAATTTGGTGCAAGAGGTCGTCAGCCGGGCCAATTGGGTTTCGGGTAATAGCCTGGCCTTCATCATCAGCGGCACAGGTTCGCGCACGGCCGAATCTTTTGACGGCGAACCGGCCGCGGCCGCTTTGCTGCATATCGAGTACACCGAAGGCGGGGGCAACATTCCGCCGGCCTTTTTCCAAGATCCGTTGCCGAAGAGTGACGCCACCGAAGACGCCACTTACAGTGCCACGCTGGACGGCGACGCCAGCGACCTCGATGGTGACAATCTCACCTTCTTCCTGGTGAGCGGGCCGGCCTGGCTGGCTGTGGCCCCAAACGGCGCTCTAACGGGCACGCCCTTGAACAGTGATGTGGGCTTGAATAGCTGGACGGTAAAGGTCGAAGATGGCAACGGTGGATCAGACCAGGCGACATTAGAGATCACGGTCATCAATACCAATGACCCGCCGGCTTTCACGGCCGATCCGGTCGTGAAAAATGACGCCTCCGAAGATGCTGCGTACAGCGGCACACTGGACGGCGACGCCGGCGACCTGGATGGTGATAGCCTGGCCTTCTCCAAGGTGAGTGGGCCGGCCTGGCTGACCGTGACCGAAGACGGGGCTCTTACGGGGACGCCCCTGAACAGCGACGTAGGTTTGAATAGCTGGACGGTCCAGGTCGTGGACGGCAACGGCGGATCAGACCAGGCGACTTTAGAGATCACGGTCATCAATACCAACGACGCACCGGCCTTCGATAGTGATCCCATTGTTAAGGCGAACGGGACCGAGGGGGTGGTCTATATCGGCACCTTGGCTGGTGATGCTGTCGATGAAGATGGCGACAGCCTGATATTCTCCAAGGTGAATGGTCCGGCCTGGCTGGCGATAGCCCCAGACGGGTCTTTATCAGGCACGCCAACCGGCGCCGCGACCGGCTTGAATAGTTTTGCGGTACAGGCCAGCGATGGCCATGGCGGTGTGGGCTCGACCACCTTGGAAATTACGGTCGAGGCATTGCCCGTGGTCGTGGATCGGACCTCGGACAGCGAAATCTTCATTGCCGGGACGGTGGCCGGCTTGCTGCAGGACACCCGGGTAAATGATGGGGCGACGGAACGGATCACCGAAAGGGAATCTGGGGGCAGGGGGAACAGTCGTTTCAGTTTCATGGAACACAAATGGCTTTTTAACGTCCAACCTGGAGCTACGGTCACCCTTCATATTAATGCCTGGGCGGCCGCCTCCACCGATGGCGACACTTTTGTACTATCCTACTCCACTGTCGATGTCGATAGTCTGTATGTTCCTATGGCGGCAATCACCGCCAACATCGATGAAGCCGTGGAGCAGACCTTTGTCCTGCCGCCGGATTTGAGTGGCCCGCTGTACATACGCCTGGAGGATTCGGACAGGAACCGTGGTCACAAGTCGCTGGACACAGTTTTTATCGATCACCTGTTCATTCGCAGCGAAACGGCTATGTCCGCCGGACCACCCAGCGCGCCGGCTACTCTGGTCGACGCGACCGCCGGCGCCGGCAAGAAAATAAATAAGTTGGATCGACACCTCGAATAACGAATCATCCATCATCAGTGAGAGTTCGGCCGGTGGCTTTGGCGGTCGGTTGGAAATCACCCAGGCTGGCCTGGACGTAACCGGCTACTCCGACACGGACTAAGCGACCGAAACGACCTACTACTATCGCGTAGCAGCCACCAATGCCATCAATCGATCTTTTTACCCCAATTTAACCCGGGATACCACCGGTGAGGCCACCGGATCGACTCTGTCTGCCAAGACTCTGGACGAATCAGGGAACCCAGGCAATCACAGCAACTGATGGAGTACGACAGCTACGATTACCATTGTCGACCAGGCCAGTTTACCCTTGTCAGGGCAACGGTCATCGGTAGGTGGAGCGGCGGGGCAACTGGATAGGTGAGCTATTCTCCAGCCACCAATGCCGCCGGTCAATGTTCAATAACCAGGAATAATATTGTGAATTCTGAACCAAGCGTCAACTTTTCTGTGGACGACGTTTTGCCTGCGACGAACCATGACCCGCCTGGGCCAAATATCTCGGTTGAAGTTTAGATTCCCAATGATCTGCTGACCGGATCGGGATATCATAACCAGATGTGATAGCGGGCGCTCATCTGGGAGATGAAATACCGGCCGAGTCGCTACTTGGTCAAATCGCCCGAGGAGATCGGTATCATCTCCGAATGGGCTTTGGTATTGGGGCTGGTCAGAGTGAGTAAGATTGAGCCCACGGCCGCAGCCACGACCGAGGCCACCAGGATGGCTAGCTTAGACGCTTCTTGGAGCGCCGGATCACTGAAGGCGGCGTTAGCGATGAACAGGGACATGGTGAAGCCGATGCCGGCCAGCACCCCGGCGCTGAGGAACTGGGGCCAGGATACGCCCCCGGGCAAGGTGGCCAAACCCAGCCGGTATGAAATGTAGCCGATCAGACCGATGCCCAGGGGTTTACCCACTACCAGGCCCAGGATAATGCCCAGGCTCATGCGGCTGGTCAGGGTACTCACACTGTCTGCGTTTATGGCCACCCCGGCGTTGGCCAGGGCAAAGAGCGGCAGGATTAGATAAGTTGTCCAGGGGGTAAGGCCCTCTTCCAGGCGCTGGGCCGGAGATTGCATACGATCGCCGATATTTTCCAGGGTGCTGATGGCTGCTTGCCGGCGGCTATCCGCTCGTTCCCGCCACGAGACCGGCAGATCAAAGCTCTGTAACAGGGAGATGACCTGGGCCAGCATGGAGCGCAAATTGGCCGGGCTGCGACTGGGGATGGTCAGCGGCCAGCAAAACGCCGGCGATGGTGGGATGGATGCCCGATTCCAGGAAGGCCAGCCACAGGCCGACGCCTAGTACGGCGTACGGTAGCGGCGAGTAGACCCGTGCCCGGTTGAGGATAATCAAGAGCGACCAGAAAGACGGCGGCCACGCCCAGGGCGATCAAGGAGATGTCGGCCGAGTAAAAGACGGCGATTACCAGGATTGCGCCCAGGTCGTCGGCGATGGCCAGGGCGGTGAAAAAGACCTTCAGCGGTAGGGGGATCCGCGAGCCGAACATGGTCAGGATGCCCAGGGTGAAAGCGATGTCGGTGGCCATGGGGATGCCCCATCCGGCCTGCGCCGGCCCGCCGAGCGTTTAATAGCAGGTAGATAGCCGCCGGCATCACCATACCGCCGATGGCCCCGGCGACGGGCAGCGCGGCTTTGCGTGGCGAAGCCAATTCCCCGAGTGGTTAGCTCGCGCTTGATTTCCAGGCCGACCACGAAGAAGAAGATGACCATCAGACCGTCGTTAATCCAATGTAAAAAGCTTTCTGACAACTCCCAAGAGCCCAGGGTGATGGTCAGTTTCGTATCCCAAAATTGGACGTAACTATCACCGGCGCCGAGTTGCGCCAGATAAGGGCGATAAGCGTGCAGATGAGCAAAACAACCCCGCCGGATGCGGCCTGCCGGGCGAAATCCTGGCCTAATAGACGTACTCGCATGCCCAGCGGCTTCTCAACCAATTCCAATAATGATTCCGGTCCCAAGCGCCATCGTAGCGCTCGCCGTTTATAAAGAAGGTCGGTGTGCCGTTGGCCCCGCTGCGCAGGCCACTATCGAAATCTTCCTGGACCTTGTCACGATAGACCCGATCCGCTATCTCTTGCCGAAATCGTTCCATATCCAGCCCGATCTGTTCGGCGTAGGCCATGATGTGGGATTGGTCGAGGTCAGGATGTCCGTAGAGTTGGTCATGCATTTCCCAGAATTTACCCTGGGCTCCGGCCGCTTCCACCGCTTCGGCCGCCATCTGAGCCTCGGGGTGCGAGCCAGCGATGGGTAGGTGCCGGTAGACGTATTGCAGGCGGTCACCGAGTAGCGCTTGTAAATCCTTGATGTTGTAATAGACCAGGCGGCAGTGAGGGCATTGGTAGTCGCCGTATTCGACCAAAGTAACTTTGGCATCCGCCGGACCCTGGGTATGGTCTCGTTCTGAGACGGGGATGGTTAAAAGGGCTTTGGTAGTTGTTGGCTCTTTAGACATCGGTGCCCTCTCCCAATGATTCCAGGGCTTGCAGGATGCCGTGAGCCCCAGGATTAACGCTTCGCGGCGAGACTTCGCTCCAGTGGATCATTCCTTCTCGATCGATTACGAATAGGGCCCGTTCACTCTTACCGTCCCTTGGGTTAAGAACGCCGTAACGACTGGCCACGGCCCCGGCCGGATTATCATCGGCCAGCAGGGGGAAGCGCAACTTCAGGCTTTCGCTGAATTCCAGGTGGGACTCGAGATCATCGACCGAAATAGCCAACAATTGCGCCTCATATTCATAAAACAGGTGGAGCGCTTCGTTGTATAAGGCAAGCTGATTGCTACAGACTGTGGTGCCATTCTGTGGATAGAAAACCAATATAACCGGCCGGCCGCGATACTGGCTGAGCCTGATCCGCTCGCCGTTCGATGCCGACAGATTAAAGTCCGGCGCCGGCACTCCCGCGACCAGCCAGGTTTCCGTCTCTATCATTGCTCCGTTTCTCTTAAGTAGCCTTTCGATCGTTGCCTTCAAATTTTGATTCTCGATTTTCGAACAGTTATCAATAATCCGAGCACGTTGCCGAACTAGCCGGCTACTCTCGAACGATTGGTCGGTTAAATTGGATTGGTAGGTACCCTGAATGCCTCAGGATATGAAGAATTGTGAACCAAGCTCCCGGGATTCTAGTAGGTCTCTATAAGATCCCCATCAGAATATTTGGAAGTTATCGACCTTCCTAATTTTACCCCATGTTGTTATGCCCGAACAGGCGGCAAGAGTTACTTCAGATGCGTCCGGCTCCGGGGATGGCTCCGCGCGCCAAATCGCCGGGTTAATCATGAACTCGGATTGTTAGGACCCGTCAGCGGATGGTCGGCTCCGGGGATGGCTCCGCGCGCCAAATCGCCGGGTTAAACATGAACTCGGATTGTTAGGACCCGTCAGCGACCGGTCGGCTCCGGGGATGGCTCAGTGTGCCATATCGCCACGCTTCGTATGAAATTGGATTGTTGAAACGCGTCAGCGGCCGGCCGGCGCGGGGATCGGATGCCAATCGTTTCCCTTGGCCGGTGTGACCACCTGGAACGGTGGGGCTAGCTCGAAAAAGTCCTCTTCCTCGTCATCCAGGTACGCCTCTAGCTGGCAAGGTCCACCCTCGTTGTAGACGACAAACATAAGGCCGAATAACTCGATCTTCAATTCGAAGGCGCCCGGACAGCATTCCCAGCGCTCGAACTGAAAATCAAGCAGGCTCTTTCGCGTTTCGTTCCGGCTCAGGCCGACAAAACCATCGTCCCATTCGGCAACGGTGAACCCGCCTTCTTCTTCTCTTCTAAAAAGCCTCATGACATTTCTCCTTTTCCCCTGGTTTTGCTGCTGGCCTGTTTCACTGGCCGGATGCAAATTTCGATGGCCGGAATATCTCCAAACGAGTGGTTGAATTAAGACCATCCTTTTGGAGCACAGGACAACCCACCCTGGGGTTGCTAAATGGTGCGACCGGCCAATTTGCTCGTAGGCATTGGTCTCGGCCGCTATGCAATTGTAGGTACTTCTCGTAAATCGCTTTCCATTATGCCGGATTCTTGGACGCTTGTAAAGTGCCCCAAAGGTCATGTTTGGATCGCAAACTGGCCTGGGCGGCGCACGCCAACGATTCGCCGGCAGGCTGGCTATCGAAGAAACTCATGGGTTGGGTTGAATGGCGGAACGGGTTGGGGAACTCCGGAGAGCAATTATTCAATCGGGGTCCAGCTTCTCGGCCGGAGAGCTATAACGCGGGATGTACGCGATGCCAGATTACGCAGCAGTCAAACCGTCCAGAACAAGCTGCCGGTATCAAACCGATTCGTCAAGATCGTTGTTTTCCAGATCAACTCGCTTTCGGTTGAGCAATTCGTCGAAGGAGGATTCGTAAGTGCCCAGGTGGTCAACGTTGCCTTTAGAATCGAGAAGTTCATCCGTGCCGGGCCAAAGGACCGAAACCTTTCCACTGGGGATGTTTTTAACCACCGGTTTCAGCTCGCCGGACCCGGATTCCAAAGTCACGATCGCCCACTCAAGTACCTTCAAGAATTGGGCCAGGCGGGCCGGAGAGGTAAAGGTGCTAAATGGCAGCAAAGCCTTCTTTTCCAGCGCTTCGGCCGGCAGACCAAGCCCATCGATGGCGCTCAATTTTTCAAAGAAACGCGCCATCTTCTCAGGTTGGTCGAAGGGCGAGTGTTTCTTGTAGCTAGCCAAGTTTAGTTCGACCCAACCGTTAGAAGTAACTACAAATAGCTGGCATTTGCCGGTGTCCTGTTCAGAAATCGGCGCAAACGCACCTCGATCCGCATTGCCGCCCCATTCCAGGCGAGAGGTATTCTTTTTTGCCCAGTTGAATATTTGTGAGCCAACGAGGGCCTGTGACTCTATGTTGCGACTCGTTAGGTCCCTGAAAAAGGTAATTTCGTTCCAGGCGCCGCTATTCTCGGCGGAAAACCGCTTTTCCGCCAACGGTTTTGAGGCTTTTAATCCATTCGTCGCCAACCTCACCTCTGGGTTTGGTCGGATCTGAACTGGATCACTTTTGGGATTGTTTATCTTGGGCTCCTGTGTCCATACCGGCGCTGACGTCGCGACGACAGTGGCGCCGTTCGATTTACTCCCATCTGAGCCGTTTGAAAGCGGTTCGCCATAGCCTACTATCCGTGGCAACAATGCTGTTTGGCCGGCCGCCTGGAATTGTTTCATCTCCATAGCCAGCACCTGTACCGTGCTCATCGTCCCGTCAAGAAACTGCAGCATCTGCCAGAGTTCATTTGTGATAACCTCGCTGACAAAGATGAGCCTCATTTGGCGCTTGTTTAGATTATCGTCAACGGCTGCCCAGAAGGCATCTTCATCTGGCTCGCCGCCTAGCAACGAGAGCAGCCTCTCTTCAAGTGTTTGACCCTGTTCAGTCGCCGTCTCCTTGGCCAACAGGCGCATTTTTTTCCCAGACCAGGTCACTGTTGCCTGCGTGGCTAAGGCGATCATTGAGGCCACCGACCGGTTATGGTCCTTGCCGCTGGAGATTTCCTCGCAGATCACGAAGGTGGGCATGGCGGTTTGGTCTAAGAGGACCAAACTCTTGGTTGCGACCGTCTCGGGATCGTCAATTCCCGATTCGACCAGGAGCCAACGACGGGGATTATCAGGATCGATCTGATCGCCGGGGATAAGCTCCGGTGAATTAGCCAGCGCCAACTGGACAATGAAATCAGAATCTTGCGTGGATGCCGTTAAAGGCATCCATTTGCCACTCTCTTTGTCGGCCAGGTATATTCGCGCCAGTGACATCTCTTGATCCTCCAAGCATTCCCGAACAGGCTTTCCTTTCATTCGGCTTAGTTGTTTCGCGGTCGAAAATCCGTTTACTAATAATCACGGTACTATCGATTCAAAAGGTTCTGCTATCAATCAATACGGATCAGCAAACCGCTTCCCACCTAATCTGGCCCTTGCCTATGGAATCACCTGCCCTATGATCTTTCAAGCGTCATCTTAGCATAGATCGATGTGAGGGGGCAGGTGACTTTGGTAACGTTTAGCTCGGAGAAGGGCGTTCCAGGTACCATTTTTCCCTTGCAAGCTAGCGCCGTATGGTCTGGGATTTCGCCTGTTCAGCGGGGGTTGGATAGGCCTCACTACTGCAAACTAATAGGAACAACGGATGATTCCAGCGCCTGGAAGATCTATTTATAATAGAGGATGATTCATTAATATTTGATTAACAGCGTCTAACCGCCAATTGGAGAAGCACCATGCCTCGTCATCATTTTTCTCCTTTATTCTGGATCATTACGCTCACTTTGCTGCTCTTATTGAGCCCTTGCCAGCGGGTGAGCAACCTGTTGGACGATGAATCGGCCGGCGCCGCTACCCCCGCACCCGCAAATCAAGATGACAGGACCCTCGAGCCAGAGTCGACCGGGAGTGAGACCGCCGAAATCGACCCCGCCATAACCGAAGACCCAGAAGTAGCGACCTTGCCCGAACTCGCTTTTGTCGTTCAAAATGTTCGCCAGATTCCTGCTCAGGGTGAGGCTGTTTCCGTAGAGAGCGGTGTTAGCGTTCAGCTTTCTCCGGAATCCCTGGCCCCGGGAGTTGAAGCAGAATTGAGCCAGTGGGATATTGGCCCCGAATGGCGCCAGGCCCTGGAACGAAACTACACCATCGAAACGCCTTTTGTCTCCCTGGCGGCGACCGGCACCAATGATGGAGTGGGGCGGGCTGTGCTAAACATGCCGGCCGCTTCACCCGATTCACGTCTCGCGGTCGTGATTGACAATACCTATTTCTCCTTGCTCGATATTACACCCACCGGCGGCCATTTGGAGACGGCCGTTCGCCTGGGACCTTCCGAGAGTGGCGGGATGGAACAGGTTGGCTCGCTGGCTCCCGGTGGCAGCCTGCAACTCGCCGTCCTCACCCCAAAGAGTACGGCCGCTACCGATAACAGACGCCATTTTGGCAAGCCGGCCACACAAGTCGCGGGTTCCTGTGGCATCGACCTGGATCGGAATTTTGGCCGCCTCACCCATTGTCGCCATAGCGCCGATGGAACTGTGCAGGTCAACTTTCTGTGGAATATAGGCATCACTGATAGCGACGGCGATCAATTGGCCGATGCGGCAGCCAAAGCCCTGGCTCGCTATAGAGAATTAGGCTTTACAGCAGCGAATATTACACCCCGATCCCCCATGGAAATCATCGTGGAAACCAGGACGGGGGATCCCCAGTACCGCTCTATCAACGGCGTCATCTACTTGCCTGTTGACGCCGCCAAGGCCGCCATCGCCGGCACCGCCCATGATACGTTGCACGAGATGGCCCACTGGATAGAAGATGAAGAATACAATATGGCCTGGGCCTACTGGTCCGGCGGCAAAACCTGGTGGCTGGAGACGGCCGCCGAGAACATGGTGATGCTGCACGATCCCGCTTATATCTCGAAAAACCTCGCCACTTATGGCGCCATAACCACCGATGACAGCCGCCTAGCTTTTCAATATACACCTTACCAATGGCCGGGTGACTTTTACGCTCAGGCCCAGCTGGTCAAATTGAATATGTGCGAGGATACGGCAAGCTGCCCACTCAGCGAAAGCACTTTTAAAACCGCCATCAATGAGGGAACGTATCCTTTTGATAATGCGGGTGCCCAGAGTAAAGTTAGTGCCAACCTCGATGCCTACGCCCAATACCTGTTAGGCGCCCCGCCCGCCAGCGGTAATTCGGCCATGCCTTTGGGTGAACCCGTGGCCAGTGGCACAATATATGGCGAGTTCGTTCAGGTAGCCCAGTCATCGAAGAGCGATTTCCAAATCACTTATAACGGCAGTGCGCCACAGATGAAAAAGGAGACCGATAACCAGGGCGAGACGATTAAGGTCGCCGCGACCTTGCAAAAGGATGGTGTTTATCCTTTTATACTCTCTAGCGGTTTAAACAGTCGTTTTCCAGGTTTACCAATTGCCCTGACAATTCAGCCCGGTGTGCCATTCTGGTATCGCCTGGGATCTGACGCACCCCTCTTTCATGACGGAAGTAAAGAAATGATCTTCCAGCCAATCCATCTTACGTTGGGCTTGCCGGCCGTGCGGCTTGTGGCCATGGGTAAGACAGGCGGGGAGACATTCCAGGCTACTATCAAGCAGATTGATCTTCAGGGTGCCTGGCTGGTTGAGCCCTTAGAGGCCGTAGGTGGGGAGATCGCTTGCCTGGAGGAACTGAGCGCCCAAGATGTGACAACGCACGTCGATCCCAATGCCCTTATTCCGGCTTTTTCCCTGGTGGGCGCTATGGGCGATTTTCTACCGGACGACACCGGCAATAGCCTATCCTGGGATTGGAATATGCCCCGGGTGCCGGCCGAAGCCTCGCCCTACGCCGGATCCGTCTTGTTTTATGAGGCCGCAGCTCTACCAGGCGTCGATAAGATTCAGATGCAGAGTAAACTTGAATGGAAACAATCCACCGCCGATGCCTCGACCCAACCCCAATGGCCACCATTAATGTTCGGCATGGCCATGATACTGCCGGGCGCGTGGGCTTGGCGTAAAGGTGGGAAGCAACCCCTGCTGATCATGGTCACTTTGTTCTTGGGCGTTTTCCTTCTCAGCCGGCTGTTTCGGCGTGGGAGTCGATATGTATGGAACGCTGGCAGTCGATCACGAATTTACAAAGTTGGAATACCTGGGTGGCGACGCCATACCGGTGGTGGGAGGCGATGAGGTATCGGCCGGAATGCCTTTGTGGAAAATGCAAGGCACGGCCGATTATGACGTCGATTTTTACTTCTCTGCCACCGTGTCTGAAGAGGATGGAGAGGGCGCAGAGACCGTGACCATCACCCACTGTACTGGCAAAAAGACCTACAAGGTGGAAGCCCAGATTTTCAAAGACCTGGTCATCAAGCTCGATTAGGGAATCTGGGGCAATTGGCGCCTGGTGACAGCCGCCGATGACGGACCCTCAACGAGGCTATTGAAAGAAAGACCCAGTCCTGGTAGACCAGAGTTCCAGGGCGGGTGCTCTGGTACCTACCCGCATAAATGCTACTCATATCAGGCAACCTTATGGTCTCGAGATGGTTCAACACATGACACCATGAATTTTAGCCGGGTTACGCCTCTGCGATACGGCCCTTCCAAAGTTAATCTCAGCCATTGACTGGTCATTCCTGCGAAGGCAGGAATCCATTTTCAATACCGGGGGGCTTGGCTGCCCGTCTCCACTGTGCGCTTCTGCACGGGTGCGGTAGATACTGAACGATATTTGGAAAAACCCGGTCTACTGTACCAACCCTCTGTGCGCCGAGCCGTAGACTAGTTATACTTTATTAAAGAAGCTTCTTAACCTTTGTCAAAATAATTATCAAGGACCTTTTGGCGCCAGCCCCACCTTAAAATCAACAGCTCTTGACAAAGGCTGACCGGGCATCAAAGCAACCCAGTGGCGTAAAAAAATATGAGCACCCACGCAGATTACAGCCCTGAAGAGTGGGAAATCCTCACAATACGGATTCAGGCCGGTCGTTGCCAAAGGCTATAATTTTGTCGAAATCTAGGAGGAAGGATGAAAAAGATCAATATTGGAAAAAGTGGCTTAATGGCTTCCGAGATCAGCCTTGGCTGCATGCGCATCGTAGGCTTAGACCAGCCTGGGGTTGATACCCTGATCAATACTGCCCTGGAGGTAGGTATCGATTTCTTCGATCATGCGGATGTGTATGGCGGTGGAAGATGCGAGGAGCTATTCGCCGATGCCTTCGGCCGTTCATCTACCACCCGCGAAAGCATTTTCCTGCAATCAAAATGCGGGATCCGGCCGGGCATGTTTGATTTTTCCCTAGAACACATCCTCTCGGCCGTGGATGGTATTTTAAGCCGGCTCAGTACCGAGTACCTGGACGTCTTACTGTTACACCGGCCGGACACCCTGATGGAGCCCGAAGAAATCGCCGCGGCCTTTTCGCAGCTAGAACAAAGCGGCAAGGTCCGCCATTTCGGGGTGAGTAACATGAACCCCGGTCAAATCGAATTGCTGCGCAAATTTGTGGACCAACCGATCGTGGCCAACCAGCTCCAATTAAGCCTGACCAATACCGGTATGATCGATAGTGGCTTCAACGTCAACATGGAAATTGACCGCTCCATCGATCGCGATGGTGGTATCCTGGAATATTGTCGCCTGCACGATATCACCATTCAACCCTGGTCCCCCTTCAAGTACGGCTTTTTTGCAGGCGTCTTCCTGGACGACCCCAAGTTCCCTGAGTTGAATACGGCCATCGATGCCCTGGCTGAGGAAAAGCGAGTAACGAATACGGCCATCGCCATCGCCTGGTTGCTACGCCATCCGGCCAGGATGCAGCCGGTAATTGGCACGACCAACCCGGGCCGGGTACGCGATATCGCCCAGGCATCCTCAGTCGAGTTGACCCGCCAGGAGTGGTATACTCTCTACCTGGCGGCCGGCAACGCCCTGCCGTAGTATCCATAACCTAGAAACCGAGTTTTTACAAAAAGCTCGGTTTCTAACATGATTTGCCTGGCTACCCGGCCTCTACTTATGGCACACCTCCTTCCGCCGGATTGAAAATTAGCGACTGTTTCGCCCTTGGCTTGGCCTATGAAACCGTAGACCCATGTTGTTGTTATAGGGGGATAATTCTGAGCAGACGGATATCTCTTCTTATGAACAGATACCCTAGCCTAACCAACCATAAATCAGACAAATTTTATCGCCAATCTAGGAAGGAGAAGTTTAGCTATGACTAACAGTGACTGGCCCTGGCCTGATTCGTTAGACGCCCTCGTTGCCGCTCCTGACCATCACACACTACTGCTTGAAAACAAGCAGGTCAGGGTCCTGGAAACGCTTATCCCACCTGGTGATCAGACTCCCGTGCACACCCATCGCTGGCCGAGTGTTTACCATGTCATTAGCTGGAGTGAATTCCTGCGCACCGACGATCAGGGGCAGGTTATAGTAGATTCGCGCAAGGTGGAAAGCCTGGCCGAACCACCGGTTGTGCTGTGGAGCGACGCCTTGCCTCCCCACGCCCTACAAAACGTCGGGAATAATGACATACGCCTGGTCAGCATTGAGTTGAAAGAATCTACCGCTTGAGCTATCTGGCCTGTCGCTGCGTAGAACTCCCATGAGGTCCAAAGCTGGTCTGCCAGCCGACCTCACAGGTTTCTGATCATTTCGCTTACAATTCGGCAAACACCTCTTTTAACCGGGCGTGAGCCAGAGAAGGACGGCTGCGGATAGGCCGGCCGTTATCGTCGGGCCAGCGCACCAGGTGGATCTCGCCATTGACGATCTCCAGGCCGGTCACGTCGCCATCGGGAAAGCAGCAGCAACCGGTATTGAAGTAGCTGGGTTTGAGCTGCTCTACCAGGTCATGCCCCTGGGGTTGTTGGTTTTGCTGAGCCTGAACCCACTCCATCTCGGCCATAGCCTGGCCCAACTTTTCTTGTAGCTTGTCATTGCTGTGATCATTTTCTATCTGATCTTGCAAGCTCTTTATCTCGCTCGCGATTTGGGCTGCATGGGTCCTGGATAAAAAGATCGGCCGGTGGGTGTGCCCGGCGATAAGGACCAGTTTGTTCTGCCTGGCCGACCAATCATACAGGGCGGCGTTGTGATCTCGCCGCAGTCGCCAATCGGTAGCCGGCGTGGTTGACGGTATTTTGGTGATTCTTTGCAGCGGCCGCCAGATTCGCCGAACAAAAGGGCCGGGCTATCGGTCGCAGATCGTCGCTATCCAGGGTGCCCTGATGGCCGTGGGCCAATAGTAGGCTACCGATGAGGCTGCCTCTGCTATGGACTCGCATCACCAGCACCTCTTGTACCGCTAAGCCCGCGCCGTAAATGGGCCAGAGCGCTTCCGCGACCCGCTCAGGATAGCGCCAATCGTCGTCGTGATTGCCCCAAAAACGCAAGTAGCGGCCGGCCTTGGAAAACTGTGCTTCCAGTTCCAGGGTATGACGATAACTGTTGATAACCGGATTGGCCCGTTCTTCCCACAACTCTTCCACGTCGCCCAGGGCGATCAGGGTATAGCCCATGACATAGTAATAGGCCAGGGCCGCGTTATAGGCCCGTTCGGACGCCATAAAGTCGTCGTTGCCCTTGCGCGTCGCCTTATGTTGGTCAGAGAAGATGATGTACTTACACTTGTCCAGGTCGATGATAAACTCGCCTTGTTCCCGCTCCTGTTTCAGTGCGCGTTGCATCGCGCCATCCATCGCCCGCCATACCCGGTTCTTGTCCGATTTTTTAGCCATATCATTCTCCTGTCTGTTGTGCTTGGCCCGTGCGGGACCACAAATTTAAGCTGCCCCTGACGCCAGGTAGCGCGTCACCAGCGCCACAGCCCGGCCGGCCCCATCTTCAGCGCGGATCGACTGGCCCATTCGTTGTACTCGCCGCCGCCGTGCCTCATTTTCAATTGTATCATGGATTCCGGCCGCCAGGCGCTGGGCAGTCAATTTTTTAGGGGGAATAGGGGCGGGGGAGAGACCGAGCCGGTGGAGATGCCTGCCCCAGAAAGGCTGGTCGGTGGTAAATGGCACGATAACGGCCGGTTTGCCTGCCCGCAGCCCGTCGGCCGTGGTGCCCATGCCCCCGTGATGGACCAACGCGGCCATGTGCGGGAATAGCCGGTCGAAGGGAGCGCTCTCGATGGCCAGGACCGAGGGCGGCAGATTAACCTGGTCAAGACCACCCCAACCGGTAAGCAGTAAACCTCGTTGGTGGGTAAGGGCCAGCGCTTCCAGGGCGATGCGGGTTAGCGCCTTCGCTTTCGAGGTGATGGTGCTACCGAAACCGATGAATATGGGCGGTGGGCCAGCCTCCAGAAAAGCAAGAAGCTTGGCCGGAGGCGTCCAATCCGGGCTGTCCAGGAACCAGGAGCCGGTCATGTGCAGATGGTCACCCCAATCGGCCGGCCGGGGCAACAGGCTGGGACTGAGCCCGTAGAGGACTGGTAGCGGCCGGGGATTCCCTCGCTTGGGCCGGGCCGCGAAAGGCCAGCCATGCAAGGCCGGTAAATGGGCATATTTGCGGCGTAGCCAGGCATAACCCAACCGGCCGCCATGCCAGTAGGAGCGGTCAAAAATATGGTGGGTGATCCGGTTGTAGCCGCTACCCAGGGGTAGACTGGGGAACATGGGGTTGGGGAAGGCGCCTGTGGGCGAAAAGACGCCGAAGATCAACGCAGAGAGTTCGGGCAGATCCATAGCCAGGGCTGTTTCATGGCCGGGCACAGTCATCAAGAAGGAGTGGATGATGCCATCGGCGCCTTGGCAGGCCTGGCGGCAATCCGCAACGATTTGGACAGCCAGCGGCATGGTATAGCTGAGCATGGCCGGTATCGTTTTCAGAAAGCTGGCGCCGGCCTTCTCTGCTAACTCACGGGCCATTCCGGTTGGGTCGCCGGCGAGTGGCGCGAATTCAAGACCATTTTCCACGATGAACGCCTCGAAGCGCGCCGGGCAGGCCAGTCGGACCTGGTAACCGGCTTCTTGCAGCCCCCGGCCGAGAGCCACATAAGGCTGCACATCGCCTCGGGAACCGTGGGCCAGAATGGTAATACGAAAACTCATGCCAACCATTCCCTCACCACCCTTCACCAATCGCAGCAGGCATTCTAACCGCGCCAGGAGAAGGCATTTTCAGATGCCGGCCTAACCACAGTGGGAGCAGGCATCCTAACCAAAGTTGGAGTAGGCATCCTAACTATAGTTGGAGTAGGCATCCTCAGAAGCTGCCCCAACCACTGCAGGCGTAGGCATTCTTACCATAGTCGGAGTAGGTATCCTCAGATGCCGCCCCAAAAATGGCCGGCCAAACCAATGAACCTCCTCCGTCGCAAATACCTCGGCCACTTTACCCCGTAAACCGTCGTCTGGATTAACATCAAGCCTGCCATCCACACCAACCCTCTAGCGATTATATTGCCGCATAATCTCCTGCAACCGTCTATGGGGTAAGGCCTGGACAACCCGGCCGTTGATCCCCTCCATGATCTCGGCCGCGACCAGGGCATTGATAATCGCTTCTTCCGTAGCCTGCACCGTGGCTTCAAAGAGCGGATTCATGGCCTCATTAGCCAGCATCGTCAATGTTTGCGTCCGGTTACCGGCCGCTCCCAGATTGGCCGTCGAGTAGGCCAGGAAAATGTCCCCCGAGCGATGTTCGCCAAGGCCACCCACCAGGCCAATGCCCAGGGGCACCCTCCGGGCCAGTCGTTTTAGCTGGTGAGGCAACAAGGGCGCGTCGGTGGCAACCACCACGATGATAGAGCCGCCCCCTTCGTCCGGGTATTTTTGTTGGTTGGGATCAAAAGGCATCAGGTCGGGGATCTCCCGCCCGACCGGCACGCCGGCGATGGTCAGCCTTGGTCGCCGGCCGTGATTGGCCTGGACCAGTACACCTAACGTATAGCTTTCGTCATCGGCCTGGCCGGACCATTGTCCGGGTAGATCACCCTTGAAGCAGTGCCGATACCTCCTTTAAAACTGTGGCAGATCATGCCCGTTCCGCCGCCGATGTTGCCTTCGGCCACCGCCCCGGATGCGGCTTGATTAAGGGCCTGAAAGGTGTGTTCGGCCGTCACATGAAAGCCATTGATATCATTCAAATAGCCATCGTAGGTTTCGGCCACCACCGGCAAAACCCACACATTTTGCAGCCGGCGTACCGCCGGCGAATCCTTTTTCCACGAGCCACCTGACTACCGCGTCGCGGACCACGCCGACGCTGTGAGTGTTGGTGATCGTCACCGGTCCTCCCAAAAAGCCTGACTCTTCCAACCAGGTCGTGCCGGTCATTTCTCCGTTGCCATTGAGCGCATACCAGGCGGCAAAAACGGGGTCGGGCGTGCGACCGCGGGGCAAGATGGCCGTCACCCCAGTGCGTACCGGCCCCCGGCCGGTGACCAGTGGGCCGCTTCCAGAGATCAAGGTTGTGTGACCGACGGTGGTGCCGGTGACGTCAGTAATTGCATTATATGGTCCGGGCACCCCTTCAAAGGGCAAGCCCAGATCGCGGGCTCTTATCATCTTCGTCCTCAATATCAGAATGGTCTGGGTGTTGGAGGCAGGTATGCCACCGCGCTGAGCGAGCAGCCAGGATAGACAACCAACTTGTTTATTCTTGCTGCAATTTACCCCAGTTAGATACGCCGGGCAAATGCTCCATAAGAAAATTCCGAATTTTTGGAAATTTGGGAGGATGTATCCCCTCGATAACTCTGACCAAGCGATAAGTGTCCAACACCAGCGAGGCAAAGCGCCACATGGTCGCGATGCCAGGATAGTATTAATTGGAATACAGGGTCGGCATAAAGCTATTGGCAGGTAAATTATTGCCCCGGCAACGGCCGGTGAAGCCAGGATCTGTTACTGTTAAATTTATAGGGGTAATAGGTTGCGCTCCCGGCAACGGTCTAGAGATATTCTGGAGCGGGGATAGGCATATTAACTACCGCCCCCCTGGATGAGAACAGGAGTAGGGAAATGTCTAGCAGATTTCAGGCACGGATAAAGAATTCATTTGAAAACGCTGTAAACCTTGGCCGTCGCTACTGGCGCCGGGCTTCTTCGCGGGCCCTTGGTCTGGTGCTCAATCCCTTCATCCCCCTGGATTGAAATCACCGCCGGCAAATCCATGCCGCACTTTCCTCCTGGCGTAACTTGCCAAGAGACGTACCTAGGCGGTACAGGACCGCTCTAAAATCAGGCGCGGCCGTTTGTGATCTCGTCTATAAATAGCGCTCGTTGCTTGCACTGCGGAAGCTTTTATATTTACATAACGCTTGAGCAAAAACGCACTTTCACCCCTCAATATCACCAGCAGAGCCTACCTGCCTGGCTTGTCCGCCTCAATCTACCGGCATGGACCAGTGGATCGTGTGGAAAACCCAGCGGCCATCGATATTTTGTAGGACGGCGGTCAAAACAAATGGCCAGCCGTGCCCCATACCCTTGGCTCGCTCACGCAGGCGCCGCATGCCGAAGTGGGTTGCTTCGATGAGTCGCGCATCATGGTCCAGGCTCCTATCCTTGAGCAGCGTCTCCATCTGCTCCAGATAGAACGGCAAGGCGTCGTCGTGGGTCGTGGTCTGAACGATTTGACCATGAGTTGAAAGCCAGGCCACATCGCCGGACACAGTAATTTTCGTCGCGGGCAGATCCAGCACCACGTCTCCCCAATATTTCCAATCACCCTCGATGATGTCCCGCACGGCCGCCGGGCCTTGAAACCATTCATTGCCTCCCCGGACGGCCGCACCGATGCCGATGAGCTCGATGCCCTCATCCTGGACGAAGAGGCTCATGAAATCGTCCAGCCGGCCGGCGTCGCGGGCGGTGTAGCCGTCTTGGAAGGCCTGTAAGGTAAGGCGTACTTGGTCAGCCGATTGTCCGGTCATATTTATCTCCTCAAAAAAGGATGTAGGTTAAAGGATGAATGATGCTCGTCAGTCCCGCTGGCACCTGTATACATGCGATCTCGACTATTATAGTGAAATAGGTGATAGGTAGCGAGGTGTGGCGGACCTATATGGAGAGGCTTGTATGCAATGCTGGAGGTGATTTCGCCGCATTGCCAGGTAGGCTTATGGATGCGCTTCGCCAGAACAGGCGACGCAGGCCGGCTATGGGAAATGTATACTGTTGCCCGGCCTGGGAATGTCAGCTATGTTACTGGCCTTATTGTGCTGACCTTCGATTGGTCGAGATGGCTCTTTGAGGGGCCTTTATGGAGCGCGACAGCCATTCTGCGGACTCACAGATTAATAAAGTATGGATGATCCCGGCCGTGCTGCTCCTGCTCCTGGCCGCTCTCGTTGCCTTGACCAGCCCGGTCCTGGGCTGGCCGGCCGCTGATCCGGGCGAGGTAACCCCGGCGATTTATCTCCCCTTCATTCAGCTGGCGCCCAGTTCGACCTGGTTACAAACAAATAACCGGGCCGAGTCGAAAGCTTATTACCTGTCCGAATATCTACCTTCCAATGGCGTGCCTTTAGGTTGGACCGGTAATTATAGTTCTTGTTCGCCTGGCACAACTTCAGCCGAATTCCAGGACGCTGTTTTGCGGCGCATCAACTACTTCCGTGAGATGGCCGGGGTTCCTCCCCTGGAAGGACTCAATGAAACATATAGTCAAAAAGCCCAGGCGGCCGCCTTGATGATGAGCGTCAATAAACGTCTGAGCCATAGTCCAGACAGTAGTTGGTTATGTTATTCAACAGATGGACGAGAAGCGGCCGGAAGCTCCAATCTTCAATATGGGGCCAACGGCCCTCAGGGGATCAGCAACTATATGGCGGATTGGGGCAGTAACAATTCCGCGGCCGGTCACCGGCGCTGGATCCTCTTCCCGCCAACTCAGTATATGGGCACCGGCGATGTGCCGGCCGGCGGAGGCAACTACGCCGCCAATGCCTTGTGGGTCTTCGATCGCTTCAGTCCCCGGCCAGAAACCCGCGACCCCCACGTGGACTGGCCGCCGCCAGGTTATGTGCCCTATTTCCTGGCCTATCCACGCTGGTCCTTCTCTTATCCCGGGGCTGATTTCGGCCAGGCTACGGTAACCATGAGCCGAGACGGGCAAGCGATCGCCTTACAGATCAACCCGGTCCACAACGGTTATGGCGACAATACAATAGTCTGGGAACCGGGGGTTAATACCCAGCAGAAACCGCCGGCCGATACGACCTTTGCCATCACCATAACAAATGTCCACATCCAGGGTGTGCCCGAGACGTTCCAATATGATGTGATTCTCTTTGATCCGGAGACGTGATCTGAGACGCCGGCCTGTAGGTGTTCGAAGCTGGAATGGCAAAATTGGGGAAATAGGGCTAAATAGGAAGCTGAGGTTGCCGGTCAATGTGTCCACCAGGTGCCGGCAAAGATCAGGTGAGTTCAAATTCTCCGGCCGAACATTCTTCGAGGTTTTACCAGGCCAGTAAGGTGTTGATACTCGTCCGAAAGCGCTCCTTGGGCGCGTCGCACGCGACCCATCTATTTAAGGACGGTGGGCAGATAGATCGAACCTGGTAATTCATCGGCGCCAATGTCGGGAAAAGAGTCTGATCGGGGATCGCCGTCAATATCAACGAGGATACCTACATCGGTGCCGGCGTCTATGGCTGCAGAACCCAGAAGCAGGTGATAATCAACAGCTAACTTGGGATCGCCGGAAACCGGATCCAATACGTCAAAGAAGGGCGTTCCTGCCACCACTGAGTAGTGATCATTCACCTCATACATTAATGGATTGTTGACATCGATAACCAGTTCGCCGGCCTCTTCGTTGGCGGCTATGCCATAGGTTGTCGAAACCACCAGGGTATTGTTGACGGTTGTGGTGATGGCCTGGCTACCGGAATCTCCCATCAGATGAAGAAAGGTTGGGACTTTGTTGTCAGCCGCGGTGATATGGTTCATCAGAAGGGTAAAAGTATCATCACGGTTTCGGACCATGATTAGCGCTTCGTCGATGTTATTATTGCCGGAACTATTGTCCGCCATAATCAGATTAGTCAGCGTTGCTCCACAATCGCCAGTTGATCCATTAGGATGTGATAGGTATATTGCCGCGCCGGCAAGGGCCTGGTTTTCTGTCAGATAACCATCTTTCACCAAGAGGGATCTGTTTTTTGAAGAACAGTAAGCTTGTTGATCAAAGATGGCGCCACCGGTGCTGGCGGCCGAGTTGTTATTAAATGAGGTTCCGGAACTGACCAGGGCTTCAGCGTAGGTTATCATCAGGCCACCCCCTGAATTCGAGGCCATATTCTGTTCGATCAGGCTGTTATTGATCGACAATTCGCCATCATACACATACAGACCACCCCCATAACCAAATACACCACTGGCAGTATTACTGATAATCTTACTGTTGAGGATCATGCTGCCTGCTTCCAGAAAGTGGAGGTCTAAGCCCCCGCCCTGACTGGATCTATCTTGACCCGTGCGGCCGGCGATGTTGTCGTAGACAATCATATTGCGCATGATTAGTTTCAGATTTTTTACCCGCATTCCACCACCACAATCATAGCCTCGTCCCAGGCAGCTATTATTGGCTACTCCACCAGCGTTGCCCAAGCCGGTGTAATCACCACCGGTTACAGTCAAGCCATCGAGGGTTACTTCCTGGGAACTTGTTCCAAGAGCGGTGATACCCCTCCCTGATCGTTCAGCGTCGATGACGCTTGGAAACGCCAATGGATCGGGCGTCGCACCCCAATTGGCGCCATCATAACCACCCTTGACGGTGATACTCTTTCGATCGATCAATACGACCTGTGTATATTCCCAGCCATCCTGTGCTTCCACCGTTTGTGTGCCGGTGTAGGTGCCACCGGCCACCCGGATCTCGGCCAGGTTGACGGCCGCGTCGACGGCGCTCTGAATAGCACAATACGGGTCGCCGGTCGTTCCAGACCCGGCCGCAGGACAGGTGTCATCGTCCACGTATAGGGGAGCAACTGCCCTCAGCGTCCCGGCCCCGGTGACCATTAACCCGATGAATAATGTCAAGCCCAACAGGCTTAATCCGATGGTTGCTACGATGGATTTCACCGCCGAATGAAACATGGATCACCTCTCCCAATTCAACTGACGACGCTAATCAACTCGCCCATACCCTGCCCTAAGATTATCGCAAGTCCCTCGTATAGGTAGTGATTATTGTCGCTTCTCGCATAGGAAGAATGTCACTATCCGCGGGTTCGTTTAATCCTCTCCCGTCCGTCCGCTGGGGATACTCGATGATATTGGACATCAAGGACCAGATGTAGTGGCTAGAGGAAAAGCGCTGAGCCGTGCCTCCCCCCAGGCTGATCAGCCAGGCGCCGATGGTCCGGCCGGCACGGTTATCCTGCTCCTGGACCAAAGCTTCTCCCGCGAACCCGATAGTTCTATCAGGAAACAGGCAAAGTAAGCCGAGCCTAAAATGCGGCCGTGATAGGTGGGTTAATCGTCCAGGAATAAAATGTCGGTGCGCCGTGGCAAGAAGATAAGGGAGATGCCCACCATCAACATATAGCGCATGCCAGGGATTCTTTGGGCGTATTTTACCGGGTCGGACATGCTGCCCCTTTTATGTGTCAAAATTACTAAGCAGCCTGTTATCATTCCAAAGGTCAGGCCGCTTACCCTTCACTCGAGGCGAACAGATCTTCGGGCATTTTGGCCGCGTTCTCCCACCAGTCGCGCATCTTGGGCTCGTCCATCAGGGCGAAGTCGGGAACATTCCAGATCAGCGCTTTTTCCAGCTGTCTGCCCAGAACGGTCAGCCGTTTACCGGTGGCCGTCTCGGTGGCGCTCCACTCGGCCAGCGCCTGGTCCACATCCCCTCTTTCGGCCAGGACTTTGGCCATGTCTAGGGCGTTGTTAATACCCTTAAAGACGCCGCCGGCCGTGAATGGTTGGGCCACCGCGCCGGCATCGCCCATCAAGCACATGCGCTGTTTGGCGTAGCTGGACACTTCGGCGATATAGATGGGTTGGGCGAAGGTATCGTTGCTACTGTCGACGATGGCGCTGTGATAGGGCGGGAAATTCTTGCGGACCATGGCTTTAAGCTGCTCTTCTAAATCCGGCCGCATTGATCCCGGGGGCAGAGAGCCGCTATGTTGTACCCCGTTCCGGTCAACCAGGAAATCGGCCAGCACACCTTCCGGTACGCGCACATAAATGGCCCAATTAACCCAGCGTTCGCCTGGTTCAATAGAGCCATCTTCGCCGGGCACAAAATAAAACACCCCGTGTCCTTCGGGATAACCGACCCGGTTCAATAGCCCTTCCAGTGGTTCACGGCCAGCCAGCTCGCTCTCGGGCAGCACGCCACGCCATAGGACGTACCCCCGGTAGCTCAACAAACTGGCGTCGCAGACCAACTCCCGGCCGATGGAGCGATAGCCGTCGGCGAAAAGGACCAGGTCGAAGGCTTCCCGGTCGCCCCCGGCCAACTTCAAGGTAACCGTCTGGTCGCCATTCACCTCAGCCCCGGTGACATGGTAACCCTTATGGTATATCTCGTCCGGCACCCGTTTGCGCAAATTACGGTACAGGTCGCCCCAATTCAGCAATTCGATGTTGACCGGTACCACCCAGGGTATGCGGCCCAGGGCTTCCTTGCCGTTGGTCCGGCCGATGTGCGGGATGCTTTCTACCTTAAAGTGGGGCATGTCGGCGTCGATATAATCCTGGGCAATCAAATCTTCGATAACGCTGGGGGGAGTGCCGATCCCCGCGCCCCGTCCGGTCAGCTCGCCCGTTGATCGCTCATAAACCGTAACCTGGTGTCCGGCTCTCGAAAGGGCGATCGCGGCCGAGCAGCCGGCGATCGACCCGCCGACAATACCCACTCGTAGTTTGTCTCCAACCGGCGCCGGGTGTGTTTCATCCATGTGATTAATCCTCCGTGTTGATTCCTCTTGACAAGGGGTAGTTAGGGTAAAAGTATAACATGGGCGCCTCTTTCCCGCTTCTTGACCTGGGAAGGGACCGGTGCTATATTGAAACGGCACATGCAGGCTAAGAAGAAGGGATCTGCCAAAGAGTCGCAGCAAAGCCCCCAATCATCCGGCAAGCAACAGGCGGTACCGGCCGAGGGGATTGGCCAGGATTGGGAGCAAAGTAGCGCTTTGCCCGCCACCCCTTCTGTGGAAAGCCAGTCTGCCCGTCTTGCCGATACCCGGCTGCCGGCCGTACAACGCCAATCGTTGGCCAAGCAAATCGGCCGCCTCCAGGGAAACCGCCATCTTAGCCGTCTGCTGTCCCAACAGCTCAACGTCGCTCCAGCTGGTCCGACCGGCATTCAGCGCCGAGCGTTAGGCAACGTGGCCAACCAGACATTGGCGACAATCCACTTCACCCGTGAGGGATTAGTGCCAGCCCAGAGTACCCTTCAGGTCGAGGAGGAGTTGGTGATGCCCCCTGAACACCCAGGCCGCTTCGCTGGATTCAACAATCGGGTGGAAGGTTATGGCCAGGCCTGGCGCCATCGCGATCGGGTTTCGGCCGTGGTTCAGGATCGCGACGGCAAGTACCACACCCTCAAAACGGACTTCCCCGGAAGTGGCGTCGTCGACAGCCTGCAGATCCTGCCCCGCCAGAACGACTATTCGCACCTCTGGTGGGTCAACTTGCCGCAGGTCGCCCGGGGAAGGGACGCAGCGACGTTAAGTAATTCTTGGACGGGTCGCGCCGGCCGGGCTATGACCTGGTATCGTAGCTGGAAGAACCGGCAGGTTCCCCAAGATTTTAGCTGCCCCCATGATGGGCAGCATGGCGCCAACATGAATGATGTGCGTAGCTGCCTGGAAAGTGAATTCGCTGCATTGTTGGCCGAGGCGCTATCTATTGACCGGAGCGAGGTGCACGTCATTTCCCCGGGCGGCCGGCCCAGCCCCACCGCCCTGGCCAATTTCAACCTGGAGCTGTCCGATGCTGAGGCCCGCGGTGGTATTGCCCGTCTACCAACGGACAGAACCTCCGCTGCCCCATCGTCGACCCTCACCATTGGACCATTAGCCTTTGAGAGCCGCTCGAATATCCAGGTTCTGGGCACGGCCGTCCATGAATCGACCCATGTCAGTCATGCCGAACTTGGTCTTCAGTGGCGAGAACGCTGGCGCACAGCCCGCACCCGGGCTCCCTTCCGCGACTGGCTGGAAGGGCAAAAACGCCGCGGCCGGCTGAATCAGGAGCAGTTTGATCTGATCATGGACCAGACCCACGGCGGCGATAAACCGACAACGGAAACCATCTCGCACCTCGATGGTTTTATGGCTACCTACCACCAAATGCCTATCGATCAGACTATCTATCGCTTTGAACAGATCGACAAGGGAGCCGAGTTCTGGGCCACCGCTGGCCACGCCATCCATGCCAGCACCATGACCCGGCTGGCCGCCTACTATCGCTCGTTGAACGCAGCCTACCGGCGGGACTTTGCCGCGCATGCCCAGCAAAAGGCCGCGAATTCGCGCAGGCCATGGAGGGATTTCTGGCAGCACGTTGTCAGAAGCGTGCTTAGCTAGACTGTCCGGGGTGGAAGCTAATTATTCAATTCTCACAGCCGGTCAGCCGCCAGATTTTGACCCACTCTAGATTCCGAATTGGACGGTTAATTTATCTTTCGTCACGTTTAGGAGACGTTTGCCAGTTATACTGTTCTGGCATAAGGAGAAAAACCATGACCCACTCAAGACAAACCATAAAGAATCCCGTTAGCGGACACCGGATAAAGTTCTTGCAGACTGGAGCCGAGACCGAAGGCGAGCTCCTGCAGATCGAATACGGGGTACCGGGAAAGGAAGAGCCGCTTCGTTATATCCCTTTGCATTTCCATGCCCAAGCTGAGGAACGCCGGCCGGCTACAGAACGCTGATCGTCGTTAACTACCTGTTACCCCAACCTGGGCCATGAAGGAAGCGACGCTGAAATAGATCCGGCCGCGTTTGAGCTTATCATCTTCAACGTCATAGCTGACACAGATGGGCGCCCGAAATTCCTTGTTGGTGGCCGGGATGCCCGCAAATTCACCGATATGTTTACCGGCTACGATCCCCTCCCAGACGGCATGGCCATCGGTGAAGATCATCTGGCTGGTCTCGGCCGTGGCTTCAAAGGCCACATGGTAAAACCAGTGCAACATAGCCACAATACCTTCTGGCGTACGGGATTCAACCCCGCTGGCCATGTCGGTGAAGACGATGTCGTCGGCCATCATGCTCGTATCATCGTGATCGGCCGCAAAATATGCTTCCAGGACCTTACGGGTGCTTTCTACTGACATATTACTCTCCTTTTCTGGCTTGCAAGGGTAAATTCTAAAACGACCGGAACCCGGCCGTTGCCGGAGGACCTATATTAGCCCACACCCTTGTTTTTTTACAACCAATTGGCCCACATTTTCACAACGACCCGGATTCTTCAGCCGCCGGTCCGGCAACTTAATCCCATCTAACGGGCTTCTTGTGAAAGCTAAGTAAACCGGAGCAGAAACGGGTTTTTATGTAAACTACCGGCCAGTTCTCAAGTAAAAACCCGGTTTCTATATTTCGCGGCCGACAAAATCACTCTCTTTTAACGGCGGCTTCCTCTAAAGTAGACTTGCCAAAGCGGCCAAATCCATCCTTGAACGCAGAGTAGCAATCGGATATTTATGTAAACTGCCAACCGGGTGTAAAGGAATAACCCGGTTTCTATACGATGACAGTTATGGACGAACCAGGAACAACGATATCAAGCCCAGGCGCAGAGCATCCTTTGCGCATGCTCTTCCTGGCCGACACCCACCTGGGCTATGATTTACCCTTCCGGCCGCGGGTCGAACGGCGGCGGCGCGGCCACGACTTCTTCGCCAATTACCAGCGCGCCCTGGCCCCGGCCGTGGGCGGCGAGGTTGACCTGGTCGTCCACGGCGGCGACCTCTTCTTCCGCACCCGGGTGCCGCCGCTGCTGGTAGAGATGGCCCTCGAACCACTGGCCCAAATAGCCAGGCAGGGCACGCCTGTGTTCATGGTGCCCGGCAACCACGAGCGCTCGCGTATCCCCGGCCACTTGCTGGCAGCGCAGCCTAATTTATTCATCTTTCACCGGCCGGAAACCTTCTTGCTCCAGATCAGATCCCAGAAGGTGGCTATTTCCGGTTTCCCCTTTCACCGGCGGGCCGGCGAACAATTCCAGCAGCTGCTCAACCAAACCGGCTATCACAACTCTGCGGCCGATATCCGGCTGCTCTGCCTGCACCAGGCGGTAGAAGGCGCCCAGGTCGGCCCCTCAAACTTCACCTTTCGCCGGGGACCGGATGTGATCCCCGGCCGGAGCATTCCCCCGGGTTTCACGGCCGTTCTCTCCGGCCACATCCACCGCGCCCAGACCCTGACCCACGACCTGGCCGGCCGGCCACTGGCAGCGCCCGTCATCTACCCCGGTTCCATCGAGCGTACGGCTTTCGCCGAACGGTTCGAGGAGAAATATTATGTTAAGCTGACTTACGAGTCAGCCGGCACTGATTCGGACCCAAAGCTTGACATAAAGTACATAAGGCTACCTGCCCGGCCGATGGTGATCCTGGCGCTGGACGGCCGCGGCAAGGCATTCGCTGCCCTCACTGAAGAAATCGACCGTCGTCTGAATGAATTGGCCCCTGATGCGGTGGTGCGGCTGGACGTGGCCGGCCCGCTCATAGAGGGGGTCGGGGAACTACTTTCGGCCGCCTGGCTTCGCTCACTAGCCCGGCCGATGATGAACGTTAGCCTGGGACGTTCGCCATCATAGCCCAAAATTTCAAAAATTTCCTTCAGGCAGACACGAGCTGAGTGCAATCCCTGGGCCACTCCTTTAGCCTAGGAGAGCATCCCTGTGGCGATCAGAAATGTAGGCGATTGGCCAGCTGACCAACGAAAACAACTTAACCTATCGGATCTCTTGAAAAAGAGCGCGATGACCAGGAACATGAGGCCCACGCCAGCAATCATTTGGTCCATTAATCAGGTTGCCTTCTGCCATACCAAACTCCTCCATTCCTATCCGAGCGCCGGCCGTCAATTTCTGGTGTCGCGATGCGATTTAAGATATAATCAAGTTACTGTAAACAATATCAACTACTTGTTGACCACCATATTTTGATCGCTTATTTTGTTTAAGTGTCAAAGAGAGGGGGTGGAAAAAAGTAGTTTCTTGGCGTGAAATTTGTTTGCAGGTTTCATAGGAGGGCCGGTGGATAATAGTCGATTGTTATGACTCCTTTAACGGCGGGAAACGACCAGAGTTCTGCTTGTTAAATATTTCCAGCGCACATTAGAACCCTCCGAATTATCCTTTGGCATTGCTTCTGCCAACTTTTGCGATTCACCGGTGAGTGGGCGGTATTGTCTGAAATAACAGAATTGCCGATAACTTCATCCCAGGTTGGGGCAAACTTGCCCTCCGGCGTTAACTTTCGCGCGCTTTCTGGCTTCCGTGATCGCTGGTCCAAATGGATACCCTGGCAGCAATGGCTGGTGTTATTCGGCACGGGCCTGGCGGTGATCTTGATTGAAATACGGAATCACCGTCACATGTGGCTGGAGCACCAGAGCGGGCAGACGATATGGACCGATCATGAGCTCATCTGGGAGCTTTTCATCTTTGGCCTTATTCTGCCGATTTTAGCGGGCGTCGCTCTGGGTTACATAACCCGTACGGCCGTCGAAAGAGATCGGATAGCCCGGGACATGGCTTTGCGCCGGGATTTGGCTGGTCAGATGCAACAATCACGCAGCTGGCAGGAACTTTCTGAACTTGTCGTGAGCACACCGGGAAATGTTGCCGCCGTCGATCGCGCCTGGCTGTTGTCTCAAAGAAGCGGCGACGACGACTTCGATCAAATTGCCCATTGGGAGCGGCTAGGACAAGGGGTATTGCCTTCCTTGAAGCCGGTATCTCCAGCCCTATGCGAGCGTTGTGAGCAGGTCTCGGCGCGTGATGGATCCAGAATATTAGCCTGCTCGAACGTCGAAGTTGAGAAAGACGCCTATCACTCGACGAGATATTGTCTCTGGCTTTCGACGGAAAGTCCAAGAAGAACAGCCTTGCTCTTTGATGTGCCTCTTGACCACCCCCTGGACCCAGGTCAGATTAAGTTATTAGATGATATGGGGAGTGATATGTCGTTGGCCATCGATAACGCTAATCTTCAGTATGCGGAACAACGCCAGGGTGATATTGCTAGAAATGAGCGCTTGCGGATTGCCCGTGATCTACACGACACTCTTGGTCAAAATGTCTCTGTTCTGCGCATGAAATTGGAATTTATTAGTTCAGCGATAGAGACCTTCGGTCGCGACGATATTCAACATGAGTTTTCTGAAATGTTACTCTTGATGGATGAAGCCTACGAGCAGGTGCGAGATACTTTAGAAGAGTTAAGGACAACTGAGCAGCGAGATCTGGAGGAGGATATTCGCTTGTACGCCGCCCAGGTCTCCAAAAGGTCTGGCTTCGCTGTTCATATTCGCTCCAGTGGAGACGTTGGAAAACTGACTCTCCGCCAAAGTCGCGAGATTATGTACATTGTCCGTGAGGCCTTGAATAACGTTGAAAAACATGCCGGTGCCCAAGATGTGGACATATTCATGCGCTGGCGTGAAAACGAATTGATTTTGATTGTGGACGATGACGGCAAGGGTTTTCGGCCGGCAGAAATTGGCGTTGGAGACCACTACGGGCTGACCATCATGCGGGAAAGAACCCAGGCAATCAACGGGGATTGGGCCATCGACTCCTACCCTGGAAAAGGCACACAAATCACCCTTCGCCTGCCGTTGTCCGAAAGCGCAATGGTGGCGGAAAGATTTAAATGAATCCTATTCGAACGATTGTAGTCGATGATCATGTCATTCTTCGAGACGGCATCACTAGAATCCTCGCGGCCGAGCCAGACTTCGAGATTGTGGCTGAAGCAGGTTCGGTTGCCGGCGCCTTAAAGACTGTTCGAGCCAACTGCCCCGACCTGGTCCTACTGGATTATGGTCTCCCTGACGGCACCGGTCTGGAGGCGACCAGGAAGATAAAGATCGAATTTCCGGAGACCTATGTCGTTCTGCTAACAGTTCATGAGGAAGATGATTTGCTTTTTGAAGCGGTTCGCAGTGGGGCTAGCGGTTATCTGCTCAAAAATATTTCGTCGCAACAGTTGTTGGCCAAATTACGCGGCCTGTTCCAAGGCGAGACCGCTATATCGGCCGACCAGTCCCAACGAATTCTGTCAGAGTTCGCCCGCACAGCTTCGCCAAAACCGGCTGAAAAAGAGGATTCAAACTCATTGACCGATCGGGAATTGGAAGTATTGCGTCTGATCGTCTTTGACTATTCCAACATGGAGATAGCGCTGGAACTGAACATTTCAATTCATACGGTAAAGAATCACGTTCACAACATACTTGAGAAACTGGAAGTTAACAACAGGCGCGAAGCGGCCGATGTCGCGGTACTGAGACGACTGGTGAAGCCACGAAAACGATGACCGAGATGCAACCCATCGTAGACCCAGGGACTACCGGCAGGTAGTCCTTTTTTGATCCTGTAAGCCAGCGCTGGCGGGTTACGAACCAGGGGAAAAACCCCCGTTTTTAAAACAAACGACAATAGGCAAATGAATCTCCCGCCCAGGGAAAAGATAGTTCCATAACTATCCCAGGGACTGGCAAAGGACTATGCCGGTTATGGACCGCAATAGTCCTTTTTATAGTCCCCAGATAGCGCCCGTGATGGATTTACGAGTGTCCTATAGATCAGGTACTCTAGTACCAATCCTGGTGGTTCATAAGGATTTGGAAAGCTTCTGAATAAATAGGCTGTGGGTTTAGGGTTTGGCGCAAAAAACACAAGTCCTCGTAATTGAAAGTGATAATCTGTTGGGTGCATCCATTTTTAGCCTTTTGGACGCCCAATCAGAGCTAGAGGTGTCCCATGCGAGCCTCTGCTCACTGGCCTCTCCTGCCGGGGCCAATGGCCAGGAACCGGAAGTGGTCATCATCGAGGAAGAACACCTGTTGGCCAACCTATCGGCTTTTGTCCAATTTACGGATCACCATCCCCATCTACGACTCATCGTCTTGGGGCTTAAAGAAAATCAAGTACGCGTTTTTGATAAACAGATGGTAGAGGTAAGGCAGGTCAGTGATTTCCTTGAGCTATTGTCTGCCTCGCAAGGCCAGGACCCGGCCGCGATTCAGAACGGGGAGATGCCCGGAGGAGAAAAGTGTATGTAATGAAATACCGGTCACAAATATTTGGATATATCAGATTGAGTTCATTAAAGGAGGCGTATCATGAATTTTAGAAAACTTACCCCAATCATGCTGCTTGTAGCGCTAGTTATGGCCATTTTTCTGTTCGCCGGCAGCAGCGAACGGGCGAACGCCCAGCCAGGAGGCCCGGGCAATGGTAATGGAAAGGGTCAAAAAATCGACCATAATGAACGTAAGGCGGCCGCCGGTCGCGCTCTGCAACAGGGCGCCCTGAACCCGTTGATGGTGGACGCTGCAGCCGGCAGCAGCAGCGGCAGCCCTACCCGGCGACGCGCCTCGTTACTTCAGCCACCCGAACTATGCCAACAGCCCGTTGCCGACAGTCGAGGGGACGGTCATCGATACGTCGGCAACCCGCTGATCAGGACCGGCCTACGCCTCGGATTACCCTGTAGGCGTAGGTGATTTGGCTCCGGCCCTCGTCGTCCTGCCGACTGCGCTGCCTGATGGGATGGTGCAGTCGTTCCAGACCTGGAACCAGGCCGGCCAAGGCTCGAGCCCATTCCCCTCGGCCGGCAACGTGTTCCACGCCTACGTGCTGCGGCCGACCGGTGTGGCCAACGAATACACGGTGGTATTCGACAGCGGGCAACTCACGGTACCGCCGTTGACGGACCCGGCTGGTGAGGTCGCCACGTTCGGGGTGATGAACCTGGCCGTCCAGGCAGGCGACATGCTTGCGTTTCTACGGCCAAGGTATTCCCCTGGACACCAGCGGGGGCTCTGACATCCTCAGCTATCCTGTCGCCAACCGCGCCATTGCAGGATTCGACGATCACCCTCGGCAGCGCTGAGTTCCCGATCTTACAACCAGGTACGCACCTACTCCTTTGGAGCGCAGGTGCTCGACCTGTCGGTCAGAACACCGTGATTACCGGCGGCATGCAGAAGTTCGTCAACGAGCTGCCGGGCCTGGGCGCCGGCGCTGCCAATAACCTCGGCCAATATATCCCGGTCGCCGTCCCCGACACGACCACCTACCCTGGTACCGATTATTACATCATCGAGCTGGTCGAGTACACCGAGCAGATGCACTCCGACCTGCCCCCAACCACGCTGCGCGGTTACCGCCAGGCTGGAGGCCCAGCTAACTATCTTGGCCCGGCCATCGTCGCTCAGAAGGACAGGCCGGTGCGCATCCTCTTCCGCAACCTGCTGCCCACCGGAGCAGGCGGCAACCTGTTCATTCCCGTCGACAGCACGGTGATGGGCTCCGGCCCGACCCCCGCCGGCCACGAGTGGATGATGATGAACCCGGACCAGATTGACCCACAGAACCCGATGTGCAGCGGCCCCGGCAAAGACGCGCTGGTAGCCCAAGGTCTTTGCTTCGCCGACAACCGGGCCATTATCCACCTGCACGGCGGCATCTCGCCCTGGATCTCGGACGGTACACCCCACCAGTGGATCACGCCGGCCGGTGAGACTGGTCCCACGACGTACCCGCAGGGCACCAGCGTACGGCCCGTGCCGGATATGCCAGATGACGGCAATGCTACCGACGGCGAGATGACCTTCTACTACACCAACCAGCAGAGCGCCCGGTTGATGTTCTACCATGACCACGCCTGGGGCATCACCCGCCTCAACGTCTACGGCGGTATGGCTGCGCCCTACATCATCCCGACGATACCGAGGCAGGCGCTGGTCGACGGCTGGGCTCATCCCCGGTCCCGCTGAAACTATCCCCCTGGTCGTCCAGGACAAGACCTTTGTGCCGAACGATGCCCAGCTCGCCTTGCAGGACGAGACCTGGGACACGACCCGCTGGGGCGGCGAGGGCAGCCTGTGGCTACCCCATGTTTACTCGCCGGCGCAGAACCCGGGCGACGCCTCAGGCGTCAACGAGTACGGCCGCTGGGCCTACGGCCCCTGGTTCTGGCCACCGACGAACGGTATCGATCACGGGCCGATCGACAATCCTTACTACGACCCGGCCTGCGATCCCGACCTGACCTGGTGCGAGCCGCCGCTAATGCCGGGTACGCCCTACAACTCCATGGGCATGGAAGCGTTCATGGACACGCCGGTGATCAACGGCACGGCTTACCCGACCCTCACGGTGGACCCCAAGTCCTACCGCTTCCGCATCCTCAACGCGGCCAACGATCGCTTCTTCAATTTCGCGCTCTACCAGGCGGTTGACGCTAACGGCGTCCTCTGTGATGCCGATAACCTGAACCCGGCGCCGGAAAGCACCGGCGTGGCCTGCACCGAGGTGATGCTGAACTCAGATGAAGTCGCAGCAGCCCTGCTAGATGCCACCGTCTTCCCCACCCCGGTCGTCGGTACCGAAGGACCGGACTGGATCGAAATCGCCAACGAGGGCGGCTTCTTGCCTGCACCGGTTGTGATCCCGGCCCATCCGACCACCTGGGTCAATGACCCGACCCTGTTCAACGCCGGCAACGTCGACCAGCACTCGCTGCAGACCGCCCCGGCCGAGCGGCATGACGTCATCGTCGACTTCTCGCAATACGCCGGTCAGACGCTGATCCTGTACAACGACTCCCCGGCCGCCTTCCCGGCCCGCGACCCGCGCTACGACTACTACACCGGCAACGGGGACTACCGCGATACCGGCGGCGCGCCTTCTACACTGCCCGGCTACGGTCCCAACGTCCGCACGTTGATGCAGATCAAGATCAATGACGCACCCGCCGACCCGGCCTTCGAACTGGCCCCGCTGGAGGCCGCCTTCGCACATCAAGACGGATGGTTCGGGCGTGTTTGAAAGCGGGCAGAACCCGATCATCGTTGGCCAGGGCGAGTACAACTCAGCCTACGGCACGTCATTCCAGACCAACGGCCCTATGAACGGGACTGTGCAGATCTACGACACCTCGCTGACCTTCAGTCCGCTGATTACACAAACAGTTGGCTATGCAACAGGAACAATGTCAGATACTCTCACTATGAACCTCAAGCCGAAGATGATCCAGGACGAGATGGGTGAAGCCTTCGAACTGGAGTACGGCCGCATGAGCGGCATGTTGGGCGTGGAAACACCCAACGCGCAGGCCGGCCTGCAGAATATGATCTTACACGGCTACACCTTCCCGCCGGATGAGATCCTGGACGGTATCGAGCTACCGCCTGGTGTGGAGGTCGAACCCATCGCCGCCATTGACGACGGCACGCAGATCTGGAAGTTCACCCACAACGGGGTGGACACACACCCGATCCACTTCCACCTTTACGACGTGCAGCTCATCAACCGGGTGGGCTGGGACGGCATCATCCGCAAGCCGGAAGCCAACGAGCTGGGCTGGAAGGACACGGTGCGCATCAGCCCGCTGGAGGATACCATCGTGGCCATGCGGCCGATTATCCCGCATCTACCAGAAGCATGGGGCGGTCTGCCGAACAGCATTCGCCTGCTTGACCCCTCGATGCCCGAAGGTGTGTACCTCGACGGCGCCAATACGACGCAACGGGAGGCAATGGGTCTGCCCATCATGGCCTTCAATCCCGCCGGCGAACCAGTCGATATCGTCAACCACTATGTCAACTTCGGCTGGGAATATGTCTATCACTGTCACATCCTCAGCCACGAAGAGATGGACATGATGCACGCCCAGGTGGTTGGCGTTGCCCCAGTGGCTCCGACATTCCTGGATGCAGTTCGCAGCGGGAACGGGCAGAATCAGCAGTACCTCGTGAGCTGGACCGACAACTCCAAGAACGAGACCGCCTTCGTCATCGAACGACGGGTGGCCGGTTCGGCTGGTGCCTGGAGTGCTGTCGCTACGGTTCCGTCCGACATGCTGGTTGTGGGTCCGGGGACAGGCCCGAGAGCGTACACCGACCTTCTTGGAAACGATAAGACGCTGTACGAGTACCAGGTGATTGCCATCAACGTGGTCGGGGATACCTGGGACTATTCGAATCCAGCCCTGAACGAGATCCCGGCTGGCGGCGGATGGCCAACGCTGACGCTTGATTCGAGGGTAGGGGATGAACCCCCCATTAGTGCCATCGTGGCCCCTACCGACCTGGCGGGAAGCGCCGTTGTGAAGAACAAAAGGACGGCCACAGTTACCCTGAACTGGACGGACAACTCTGACAATGAAACCGGCTTCCTGATCCAGCGGGCTTATGACGCCAGCTTCACGAGCGGTGTCGTGAACGCTACCGTCGCGGGAGTACGTCAACCACCTTCAGTCGAGACCGTTTCGCGGGGCACGATCTTCTACTACCGGGTCCATGCCTTCAACGACACGACCCAGTCGGATTGGTCCAATACCACCATTGTAACCACGCCGTAAGTTGCGGCCCTGATAATATCAGTAATAGGGGGAGGGATAACTCCCTCCCCCTATTGCCAGCAATCGCTACTGGATGGGGACTGAATCAATCGTCGTTGAAGAACTTTCAGTGGAGGGCCAATGTTGTACTTTAAGGCAGGGAAAGAAAGCGGTGCGAGAAGGAAAACGATGAAGGCGCTTGCTATATGCTTTTTAGTAATTCTCCTGTCGCTCGGTGTTGTTGGCGTTTTTGCCTATTCGACTGCGGCAAGCGGCACGCCCAGCCATATCCTGCAGGAACTGGCTCTGGCGGCGCCGGGTTGGCAGCAAGTAAACAGCAACGGCTTTGGCGATTCATCCACCTTAGAGGTGAGCGCTATGGAGCCATTCAACGGTTACCTCTATGCCGGCACCCACAACCCGGTCAGCGACACGCAAATCTTCCGCTCGTCCGACGGGTTGAGTTGGAATGCGGTGACCGAACCAGGCTTCGGCGAGCCCCACGACATCGCCGCACGAGCTATCCTCGCCTTCACTGTCTTTAACAATCGACTCTATGCCGGCACCGGCCGGGGTAATGCCAGCCAATTATGGCGCAGTCAGAACGGTACGATCTGGGCCCCGATGGACATCACCGGTTTTAGCGATCCTGAAAATGTAAATATCAACGCCCTGACCGAATATGGCGGCAAAATCTATGCCGGGGTCACCAACCAGGTCACCGGCGCCCAAATCTGGAGCAGTTTCACCGGTGATAACAACAGCTGGACCCAGGTCGGACCGGACGCCCCGGGCTCAATCCCCGCCACCGTCACCGCCTTTGCCGTCTACTCCGACACCCTCTATGCGGCCGTTGAACACGAATCTGACTTTCCGGCGCAAATCTGGCGTAGCTTCGGTGGGGGCTGGGATACCATCGTCGCAGACGGCTTCGGCGACAGCAATACCATCCTGACCGGCGGCATGGCCGAGTTCGGGGGTTATCTCTATGTTGGCGCCGGAAATCAAGATGTTGGCGCCCAGCTCTGGCGCACCAATGACGAAATCAATTGGGACCAGATGATCACCCCTGGTTTCGGCGATGCCAACAACGAGAAGATAGAAACGGTCTTCGTCTTCCAGAACCAGCTTTATGTGAGCACCCGGAATACTGCCTCCGGGATTGAGATCTGGCGCTCGGCCGGCGGATTCGACCTGGGAACAGGTCAACCTGGACGGCTTCGGCGACAGCCACAACAGCGCCAGCAACAACAGCAATGCCACGGCCGCCTTCCTGGACCAGCTCTTTGTGGGCACCGTGAATACCCTGGATGGCGGCGAACTCTGGCGGATGGATCAGCCCTATGCGGTTAATCTATCACCAGATGAGGCGAAAAGTGGCGCGGCCGGTCAAAGCGTCATCTACACCTTGGGGATAACGAATACCGGCAGCATGACCGGCACCTACAGCCTGGCCGCCGGCGGCCATCTTTGGCCGACGACCGTATCCACCTCTTCGATTACCCTGGCTCCCGGCGCCGGCGACCTGTTCAGCGTCACCGTCGCCATACCCGACTCTGCCCTGGGCAATGCGGCTGATACGGTGACTATCACCGCCATCTCCCAGGAAGATCCCTCCAAGAGCGATACGGCTTTGCTGACGACCTCGGTCATTCCTATTTTTGGTCTGGACCTATCCCCCGGGGATACCGCAGCCGGTCTACCCGGCGCGACGGTAACCTACACCCTGACTATCAGCAACAGTGGGAATACCACCGACACCTTCACCCTGGCCAAATCCGGCGCTGCCTGGCCGACGAACCTGTCAACCCCAAACATCACCCTGGCTTCTGGCGCCAGCGGCCACTTCATGGTTGCCGTGTCTATCCCGACCGGTAGCCTGGCCACCGCCAATGATCTGGCGACGATCACCGCGACCTCGCAAGGGGATAACAATCAGGTCGATACTGCCAACCTGACGACCACGGTAACCGCACTCTACGGAGTCAAACTCTCGGCCGGTGATAGCCTGTCTGGTCCGGCCGGAGGGACGATTACCTATACGCTGTGGCTGACCAATAGCGGGAATGTAACCGATACCTTCGACCTGTCGGCCACAGGAAATCTTTGGCCGGCCAACCTATCAACGACGGCCGTCACCCTGTCGCCGCATGCGAACTCGTTCTTCAAGGTCAGCGTTTCCATCCCCATTACTGCTGCTGACCTGGTGACAGACACCGTTACCATCGAAGCCATTTCCAGGGGCGATGCCGGCCAGAAAGATAGCGCGATGCTATTGACCACCAGTGTCCTGGCGCCCGTGTATGGAGTCAATCTGTCTCCAGACCAGGGCAACGCTGGCCTGCCGGGGGCGGTCTTGACCTACAGTCTGACCATCACCAACACCGGGGATGTGGCCGATACCTTTAGCCTGGTTGCCAGCGGCCATAGCTGGACCACGACCCTTTCCGATTCGAGCGTCACCCTGGCGGCCGGGGCCAGTGCTGCCCTGACGGTCACGGTAAATATACCACCTGGGGCCCTGGGGAATGACCATGACGCTGTGACTGTTACCGCGACCTCGCAGGGTGACAATGGTGCCAGTGCCAGCGCAACCTTGACGACATCGGTAACCGTTGTTTACGGGGTCGAGCTACCAGCCGGTGACAGCCTTTCCGGCCAGGCCGGGGCGACGCTTACCTACACCCTGTGGCTGACCAATAGTGGTAATGTGAGTGATACCTTCGACCTCGGGGTGAGTGGAAATGGTTGGACCACAACCCTATCAACGGCCGTTGTCACCCTGGCAGCCGGCCAAAGCCAGGCGGTGACGATCTGGGTGATCATCCCGGCCGGCGCGGCCGCTCTCGATAGCGATGTCGTTACCATCACGGCCGTCTCGCGAGGTGATGGCGCCAAGAGCGACGTGGCCGCCTTGACGACCATGGTCAGTGGTCGTCCCTATAAGCTTTTTTTGCCATTGATACTGAAGGGTTAATGATGTTATCGAAAAATCGTCATAGGCTTTGGCCGGGGACCCAGGTCCTATCTGAATATTGTTGCTTTACCCTTTCCCCGGGCCTGGCAGGGACACCTCCCGGCCTGGTTGAAGGGTTAGTAAAGGAGGTTTCCATTATTATAGATCGAGAAAAGTGTGAATTATTAAAGAATCTATCCGCTTTTTACCATCGAGTTCATTTTCAGGAGGCGATATTCATATGATAACCCGACGTGACTTCATCAAATTAGGTGGAGCCTCGGCCGCGGCCGTGCTCTTGTCCAGCAAGTTTGGTTTTATCCAAAAGGCATTTGCCGAATACGTGGCCAATAACACGCTAGATCCGACATCGATAACCAAGTTTACGATGCCGCTGGTCAAGCCGCCGGCCATGCCGGGCAAGTATAAAGGACCAAAGCACCAATTCGACATTGCGATGCGCCAGTTCCAGCAACAGATCCTACCGTCCTCCTATCCAAAAACGACAGTCTGGAGTTACGGTCCCACGAAGGATCCCAGGACTGTGGAAGAAGGAGGCGCTTATTTCTATCCGGCTTTTACAATCGAGTCGGAGTGGAACAAGCCGACTCAGGTGAAATGGGTAAACGATCTCCAGGATTCTAAAGGCAATTTCCTGCCCCACCTTCTGCCGGTAGATCCTTCGCTGCACTGGGCCAATCCTATCGGCCGTAGGGACACACGACCTAATGCAATTGACGACCCGGATTACTGGAGTCGTAATTATATCGACAGCAATGGGAATTACAGCGGCCCCGTGCCGATGGTCACCCACGTACACGGCGCCCATGTCAGCGAGGAGAGCGATGGGTACCCAGAGGCCTGGTATTTACCGAATGCCAGGAAACTTCCTGGACTTCACCGGACCGGTACATTTTATGATTATTACAACACAAAATATGCCCAAGGCTGGTCGTCCGGAAGCGCTACCTTCACCTACCCTAACGACCAGCCGGCGACGACTTTATGGTACCACGACCACACGCTGGGCATGACCCGGGTGAATGTTTACGCTGGCCCGGCCGGTTTTTGGCTCATTCGCGGCGGTCCCGGGGATATGGTGACAGACATGGATGGGAATCCCGCGATACTGCCCGGACCTGCGCCTGGCGTCGGTGATAATCCCTTCGGCACCTACTATGAGATCCCGATTGCCTTCCAGGACCGCTCCTTCAAAGTAGATGGCTCCCTCTTGCTACCCGGACATCCGGGCTTTCTTCGAAGATTTGGAACCAGAACAGCTGCAAATCCCCTTCACCTTTGATCAGTTGGGTATTAACCCGGATGCCAACGGTTGGGGTCTAGGCTGCGATGGTACCGTAAGCGACGTTGCGCCTATTTGGAATCCCGAATTCTTCGGGAATACGATGGTCGTCAACGGCCAAACCTGGCCCTACCTGGATGTAGAAAGGCGTCGCTATCGTTTTCGGCTACTGAATGGCTGTAACTCCCGTTTCCTGATCTTGCAATTCAGTGATCCGAACGTGGAAGTCTACCAGATAGGCGCCGAACAAGGATTCCTGCCTGAGCCGGTGCTAATGAACGAAAATCTTTACCCCGGTGCCGATGAAACCAAGGGTGCGACCATCCTCATGGCCCCGGCCGAACGTGCTGACGTGATTGTTGATTTTAGCAAAGTTTCGGGCTCAACGGTCACTTTGCTAAACTTAGGACCGGACGATCCCTTCGGTGGCGGAATCATAGGCGATGACTTCGATGCGGCCGACCCTGGCACCACGGGGCAGGTCATGGAATTCCGTGTAGGCAAGGACGGAGTTGTAGATCCCACTACCCCGCCCGCAAATCTACGATTGCCGGCCGTGGCGCTCCTTAGTCCAGACAAATGTGTGAATGTCTCTTTGAATGAGGAAGAGTCCCGCAACATTACAGTAAATGAAGATGATGAAGGCAAGCTGGTGTATGCTTGCGACGGCGAAATCTTCGGTCCCACCGCGGCGCTTCTTGGTACACTGGTTGAGGGCGTCAGTAATCCAATGATGTGGGCTGAAGCCGTCTCCGAAAATCCAGACCTGAACACTACCGAAGAATGGACGATCTATAACTTCACCGCCGATGCCCATCCCATTCATGTCCACCTGGTCAAGTTCCAGGTCGTGGACCGGCAAATGTTGAAGACTGATGATGGAGGCGAAATCGTATTTCCGGCGTTGGTAGAAGGTCCAAAAAGACCTCCAGAGCCCTGGGAATCAGGCAATAAAGACACCGTCATTGCTTACCCAGGCGAGGTAACCCGAATAAAGATGAAGTTCGATCTACCGGGCTTCTACGTCTGGCACTGCCACATCGTCGAGCACGAGGACAACGAAATGATGCGGCCGTACGTGGTTGGACCCCAAGACGTAAATGCACCACACCCACACGCTTAGGGTCGATAAATCTATCGTTGCTTCCGCTGCAAATTGTGGTAACGCAGTCTGATGATTTAATAGTATGAGCCTCTCGTCGTTATGATTTTGTCTTTTAGATGGGAGGCTCACTAAGCTTAATGCAGAAAGAAAACGAGGCCCCCATAAAAAATGGAGACCTTTCCAATAAGTTTGGCACTCCTTAGCTAGGAGTGGGAATGCCAAAAATCTATCTGGCGAAATCACCCGGGTGATTGCCCATTTCGACACCCCCGGCCGCTTTGTCTGGCACTGCCACATCGTCGAGCATGAAGATAACGAGATGATGCGGCCGTACGACGTCGTCTAGCCGGATCGTTTGTTGAGCCACCAGCGGGCGCATGAGAGGAGCGTCTCCAGGCGCTCCTCTTCCTGGTTGTCCGAGCCAAGGCTGCCAGCATGATGTAACCGGGGATAAGGCGCGGGGCTTAGCGCTTCAAAGCAAGCTTGAAATCGGGGGGCGGGTCGCTCTGGCTCTGGGTGTCCCCAACACCGGGCACCGTCTCGGCCGGCTTATACAACGATTGGGCCAAGAGTGACCCAGCCGTATCGACCTTCACGGCCACACACCTAACCCGAAGGATCTATTTGCCGGTGATCCTGGTGGGTAAGCGAACCGAGCGCCATAAGCGACTCAATTTGGGAACAAGAGTTATGGGAAACGGCTTTAGAGAACAGATGTCCAGCCATACTCTCCATCGATTCTTGTCCGTACCAAACACCGCTACTCTTTCTGTGCAACTGTGCCAATTTTTTTGTGTTTCGGAACATCTTAAGATATATTTAAGCAATTGTATGTAGAATCAACTATTTATAAACTTCCATTATTGCTGGATTGTCTTGCTGGATTGTCAAAAGAAAGTGGCGGGGAATAAGTGGTTGTTTGGCGTTGAATTCGTTTACAGGTTGCCATGGAGGGCCGGCAGGTAATAGCTGTTTTCCATAACTGTTCAAATAGCGGAAAGCAACCATGCTTCCGCGTTTAAGACCTTGCCAGCTAAGATCGTACCCCACACCGTTTCCCAAACAGCTGATCATAGGCTAACTTTTACGATTCATGCATGAGTGAGGGAACTTGCCAAACGTAACAAAATTGCCAGCATCTGCATCCCCGATTAACGGGGTGGTACCTTCCCGCGCCAGCTCTAAGGTCCGTCCTCGTGCCCGTTTGTTCAGGATCCCCCTGTTGCCCTGGCAGCAATGGCTGGTTTTGTTCATCTTCGGTGCCGTGATTATCTGGATCGAGGTGCACAATCACAGTAGCATGTGGCAGCGAGATGGTGGCGGTCAGACTTTTTGGAGCGATAGCGAACTACACTATGAGATCATCCTCTATGGCATCATCTTGCCGATGGTGGCTGCGGTTATTCTGGGATTCTTGGGGCATGCCGCACACGAAAGAAACAAGATGGCCAGCGAGCAACAATTGCGCCGGACTTTAAGACGACAGATGCAAGCGGTCCAGAGCTGGCCAGAACTGGCTAATCTCGTTGTTTCCACTCCCAGCACCTTCGTCTCGGCCGATCGAGCCTGGCTATTTTCCCAGGACAATGGTGATGAGAAATTAGAACAAATAGCCCATTGGGAACGTCTGGCTCCCGAATTGTTGCCGCCTTGTCCGCCCGTATCTCCGGCCGTCTGCGAGAGCTGTGCTGTGAGCCCCCGTCTAAAAGGCACCAGAATCATGACCTGCGACCACCCTGGTCAGAGCAGCGACGAATTTGGCTGCAACAGGTATTGCCTCCGGCTGTCATCGGAAGGCAGGGGTAAAACGATGCTGCTATTTGATCTACCCGCTGATCGCCTTTTGGATCCGGGCCAGATAAAGGCCCTGGATGACATCGCTGACCAGATGTCTCTGGCCATCGACAACGCCAGGTTCCATGACCTGGAACAAAGCCAGGATGATGCCGCCAGAGATGAGCGCTTGCGGATAGCCCAGGATCTGCATGACACCCTGGCCCAAAACATCAGTTACTTGCGCCTGAAACTAGAACAAATAAGCACCGCCAGGCCAGGTTACGGCAGCACCGAGTTTCAGGAGGATCTGGCCAAGATGTTGCTGGTTGCCGAAGAGGCTTACGAACAGGTGCGGGATACTTTGAATGAGTTAAGGACCGCCGAGCACCGGGATCTCGAGGAAGATTTACGGCCGTACGTCAGCCAGGTCTCCGAAAGGTCCGGATTCTCCATTGATGTTCAATCATGCGGATCGGCCGGGGACCTATCCTGCCGTCAAAATCGCGAGATTATGTACATTATCCGCGAGGCCCTAAACAATGTCGAAAAGCATGCCGCTGCCCAACATGTGGACATTAACTTGCGCCGGTTTGAAAACGAATTAATATTGACCCTGGGAGATGACGGCAAAGGCTTTCAGCCGGACGAGATTGACGCCGGTGACCACTATGGGTTGGCCATCATGAGAGAAAGAGCGCAAGCGATTAACGCGGAGTTGGCTATTGATTCAGCTCCTGGAAAGGGCACAGAGCTCATCGTGAGTATCCCTTTGTCCAATCGCACCTTGGCGGACTCGAGGAGCGAATGAAACCAATGCGAACCATGGTCGTTGACGATCACATCATCCTGCGCGACGGCATCGCCAGCATCCTGGCGGCCGAACCCGACTTTGAGATCGTGGCTGAAGCAGGTTCGGTCGCCGGCGCCTTAGAGTCAATGCGAGCCAGTGGTCCTGACCTGGTCCTGATGGACTATAGCCTCCCTGACGGCACCGGCATAGAGGCGATCAGGGAAATCAAGGCCGAATATCCTGAGGCTTACGTGGTGCTGCTTACCGTTCATGAGGAAGACAATCTGCTTTTTGAAGCATTCCGTAGCGGGGCCAGTGGTTATCTGCTTAAAAATATCTCGGCCCAAGATCTGCTGGCCAAATTACGCGGCCTGGCCCAGGGCGATCTCGCTCTCTCAGCCGCTGAGTCCAAACGAATTCTGCTAGAGTTCGCCCGCACCGCCTCGCCAAGAGTGGCTGATGAGGAGGAATTGATCCCGCTGACCGGCCGCGAGCTAGAGGTATTGCGACTCATCGTTATGGGCTACTCCAACAGCGAAATAGGGGCGGAACTACAAATATCCCTTCATACAGTGAAAAATCACGTGCACAACATCCTGGGCAAGCTGAAGGCCAATAGTCGGCGCGAGGCGGCCGAAGTCGCGCTAAGCAGACGTCTTGTGAAGCCTGGGTAACGCTGATAGAGCTTTCCCATCTTAAACCCAGGGACTATCGAAAGATAGTCCTTTTTTAGTCCCCCTGAGAGCGCCTCCTACCTCCTGACGGGACAGGCCCCACCTATCGATAAACGACGGAAGCCAAATGAATCTTTCACTGCGGCCGGCCATGGCTCCTGGTCTATGCCTGGGACAGTGAAGATACAGATCCGCTATGAACCGGGAGGATTCAATTTATGGCCCTTAAATAGCGCCGGCGATGGATTTACGGCCGCTCGATTGAAGCGTACTCTAGTACTAAGCCTGTCATCCGAACATGGATTGGACAGCATCCACAATAGAAAAGGGATAGGGATACGGTTTGGCGCATCGAACACAGATCCTGGTAATAGAAGGCGACAATTTGCTGGCCGCATCCATAATAAACTTGTTGGCTTCACGAACGGAGTTTGATGTTTTGCGTTCGACTGCCTCCTTGTTGACCCATACGGTCGAGGCGAATGGCTCAGAGCCTGATGTAGTCATTATTGAAGAAAGCCATATGTTGGCCAACATGCCGGCCTTTGTATTTTATGTCAACCGACATCCGAATCTGCGGCTGATTGTAATGGGTGTAGATGAAAACAAAGTGCACATTTTCGACAAACAAATGGTAGAGGTGACGCAGGTCAGTGATTTCCTCGAGCTACTTTAAAGCCCGGGAACTCAGTGACCTGCCCGTATTTCCATTCATAGGAGGAATTTATGACATTCATTTATCCGGAGCTTTTCAGTCCAATCAAGGACGTCAACCCTTATAGGAGAAGTGCATAATGATATCGAAGAGAGTTTTTCCATCTTTCCTGAAGCGCCTGGCGCTGTTTTTAGCGCTACTGATCCTGGTTGTCCTTATCGGCGGCCAGGGCGCTTCACGGGTGCATGCCGAACCAACCAATAATATTACACTGAACGTGGTCAGCGCCCGCACCGAACCGCTCGTCCCTGTATCAATCGGCGATCCGGTCGGTGACTACGAATATATCATCAACATCGACGACACCGGCGCCACTGGTCAGCGCAGCCCGGCCGATGGCTGTAGCCCCGCAGATCCCGGCTACCCCGCCTCCTGCAACTGGGTTTCCATCGCCGGCGTCCCCTCCGGCTCCAGCCCCATCTTCACCCAGGGCGACCAACGGGATTTCGATGGCACGATTGGTACCAGCCTGGTCTTACCCAACGGCGACTACCTCGTCTCTGTTCTGGCCGGCGGTTACAAGCTAGGCGGCCAGCACTTTACCGTGCCGCATGATCCGGGCGTGGTTACCGTCGAGCTGAACCCCAGCCCGCTACCGGCCGGCACCATTCAGGCGGCCGTATTTGAAGATATCTCGCCGGTGAACGGCGCCCCCGACCTGCCGGCCGAGCACGGCCTGGCCGGTTTCGAAGGCCACATCGCCGACTACGGCGGTGAGGTCACCACCGACATCTTCGGCAACCCGCTCGGCGCCGAGTACGATGCAGTTCGGTGAGTACATTCCCGGATCCGGTGGCATCGTCCGCAGCAAGTGCTACGTGGTCGAAGCCGGCGATCGACATAGGCACCGTTCCCCCGCTCGGCGGCGACCCTCTGGTGGGTCCATGTCCGGTCGTAACGGATGGCCATGCTGGCTTCGCTGACGGCCTGACCGTCCAGGGCAAGCTCATCATCCCCAACGTCGGACCGAACCGCTACGGGCTGGCCATTGTCCCGCCAGACGGCTCCACCTGGATCCAGACCACCACCCTGGAAGGTCTCCACGAATGGGACGCCTGGGTGATGGAAGGCGCCACCGGCCTCGACACCGAGTTCGTAATCGCCGGGGAACCGTTCCCCGCCATCATTTTCGGTTATGTCGCGCCGACCAACAACCTGGCCGGCGGAAATGGCTCTGTCTCTGGCGTTGTAGACGCCGTCAAGGTGTACGTACCGCCCAAAGGCGGCACCGGCCTGCCCGGCACCATCTGGGGCGGACGCCCAGGGCATGAAGACCGACAAGCCGATCCCGAATCCCTGGATCGCTCTCAGCGACCTCACCCACGGTGACACCGCCGTCTACGTGGGCCAGGGCGACGCCAACGGCGCTTTTGACATCAGCGGCGTGCCCGACGGCAACTACATCCTCACCTGGTGGGACGAACCGCAGGACTACATCCTGGACCTGTTCCAAGTCACGGTGGCCGGCGATCAAGTCGACATGGGCGTCTTGCCGCTCACCGGCTGGTGGACCACGCTGGAGGGCTACGTTTTCAACGACCTCAATCGCAACGGCGTCAGGGACGCCGGCGAGGGGGGTATCTCCGGATACACCCTGACCATGCGCAAGCGGGAGAACTCGCTGATGGACCGCGGCGCCAAGGTCGTGACCACCGAGGCAGACGGCTACTACTTCATGGAGAATACCTATCCGATGACCCAGTGGCTGGTGATGGAGGCCTACAATGACCTCTTCTACACCACCGGGGTCACCTATCAAACCGACAACCAGCCCACCCCGACCACCATCCTGGGGGCCGGCGTGGACGTCAATGTACTGCCGATTATCGGCCTGGGCGGCCGCCTCGACTGGGGCGTGCACGCCTACGACCCGACCGGCGCCAACGGTATCGATCCCCAAAACGGCGGGATCGTCGGCACGGTCAGCTACGACACTACCCGGGCCGAACTCGACCCGCGATATGCCGGCGCCGAGGATTGGCAGCCGAGCATCCCCGGCCTGACCGTCAATCTGTATAGCCCTGTGGCCTGCACCGCGATTACGACGCCACTCACGGTACTCAACGCGGGATTTGAGGGGGTCACGCTGGCCGATGGCGCCTATACCACGTCGTTTACGGGAGGCGGCTGGTCGACCCTTTCGGGCGCCAATGGCGAATTTAACCCGACTTCCGCCCACCTGACCGGTGAGGCGGCCGAGGGATTGAATACCGCTTACAGTAACGGTGGGACGTTCAGCCAGGTCCTGGCCGACACGCTAACCGCCGGTAACACTTACGAGCTATCGGTCCAGGTCGGCGATCGCAGCGACACCGCTTTTCCCGGATACTCGGTTGAGCTGTGGGCGGGCGGAGTATTGCTCGCTTCAGCGAACCAGAGCGGATTTCCTATACCTAACAATGGATGGGTCACCGCGAGCGTTACCTACGAGGCGCTCGACGGAGATCCTCAGCTCGACCAGCTTCTGGAGATCCGCTTGTCTAGCGCCAGCGTCCAAACCAACTTCGACGACGTGCAATTGACCGCCTCGACGAATCCCCCTTGCAGCACCGGACCCGGCCTTTCTTACATGCTTGATTCAGACGGCGCTATTGCCAAGGGCCAGCTCCTCAATTCGGTCACCACCGAGCAGTGGGTACGGCCCAGCGGCTGTGTGGCTCGTGATGTCGACGGCAACCCGCTTGTCCACGGCGTCGACGAGAATGTGCTCCCCACAGACCCGGACGCCGAGTGCCTGGAAGGCCCGCTTCAGGGCGTACAGTTCGGCAACGAATACGCCGCCGTTGACGGCAACTATGGTTTCGGCGATGGTTGTTTCACCGGCACTTTTGGTTTTGATGAATATGGTGAGCCGCTCTGTGATGGTGGCGAGTTCGTAGCGCTGCCTGGTGGGCTTGACTACCTCGTCGAGGTGGAAATACCCAATGACGCACTGGGTCGCCCCCTGTACAAGGTGACTCGCGAAGAGGACATCAACGTCGGCGAAGGCGACGAATTCATCCCTGCCGTCCCGCCGCCGGCCTGCGCCGGTTCGCTCCACACCGTGGACGTTTTTGGCTTCGAAGATGATGAGTACCCGGAATTCGTCGGTAACGGCAGCAACGGCGTGCCGCTCGGCGTGACCGTGCCGCCCTCGGAGCCCACCGTTAACGACAGCTTCGCCGATATTGGCGACGTCATCTACGAAGGCTTGCAAAAACCGCTCTGCGACACCAAGCTGGTGCCGCTGGCCAACGGCAAGTCCATCGCCCCGACCTTCTTCCTCTTCACCGACGTGCCCCTCCCGGGCCGCGCCTGGGGCTTGATTGTGGACGACCTCAACTTCGCGGCCGACCCGACCAAGTTGCTGCCTCGGCGAGAAGGCCGGTGTGCCTTTCGCCCCGGTAGGCATCTACGACTATACCAACAAGCACATCACCACTATCGAGTCCGACTACAACGGCCTCTTCGACGTGCTCCTGCCCTCGACCAACCGCATCAACTGCCCCACACCTTCGGGTGTCTGTGCCAATATGTTCCGCTTCGTCGGTAACGATCCTGGAACGCCAGGCCGCTTAAACCTGAACTACAAACCGCAGTTCAGGACCATCTCGGCCGATTTCGAGGTGTTCCCCGGCCTGATTGTCCCGGCCGATCTCGCCCCCACCCAGGTGGGCGTGGTGGTCCAATTGCCGAGTGGCCAGTTCAATGATGTTAGTTGCTCCGTCGACCCGGCTACACCGCAGATCTTCGCGGTGTCCCAGCCGTATGTGGACGAATCAGGCTCCTTTACCATCAACGGTCTGGGATTCGCTACGAATCCTGAGGTGACCCTGGATGGGATAGTGCTGCCGGTATCGGCCGGGAACACTGACACCGAGCTCGAGGTGACCGTGCCGGCGAGCACGCCGGGCGGCCCCTACCAGCTCAATATCACGAACACCGACACCGGGCAAAGCACCCTTAACGGCCTGACCTTCCATGTACTGCGCGGCACCGGGCCTTTGACGCACTACAATCCCAACCTGTACGAGGTAGGTCCGACTACCAACCCCAATTACAGCGTGGCCAAAGAGAACGCCGGGACGTGGTTCGTCGAGGTTGAATCTTTGCTGCCGGCCACGGCCAGCCACGCCATCCAGGCTGCCCTGGACGCCGCCGCGGCCAGCCCCGGCGACGACCTGGTGGTCGTCTACCCCGGAGTTCCCACCCCCGGCAACCAGCAACTTAACCCGCGGGGCGCCTACTACGAGAACCTGATCGTCACCTCGCCGGTCAAGCTGCAAGGCGTCGGTCCGGGCAGCCCCGACGGCTCCGTTCCGGGTTCGATCATCGACGGTCTCGCCTTCGGCGGCGACAGTCCGGTCGTTCGTCGACTGGTGGACCAGGATCGGTCGACCTCGACCTGGGACGGCAACCAGAGTATCAATGACGGGGCGGTGATCTCGATCTTCGCCCAGGACGGTGCTTTCACCGCCGGCTTCGCGGCGCTCGATCGACGGTTTCGATCTGCGCGGCGGCAACCAGCAGGGCTTCCCCGGCAACATCAACCAGGTTGGCGGTCTGACCCACGGGTTTGCCGCCCGGCCTGACCACCCAGGGCGGGGCCATCTTCGCCAACGCCTATGCCCGCAACCTGCAGATCACCAACAACATGGTCCAGAACAACGGCGGCGCCTACGGCACCATCCGCATCGGGACGCCGGATCTGCCGGCAACCGGACAACCAGAACGATAACATCCGCATCGCCAATAACCGCATCATCGCCAACGGCGGCACCAACCTGGCGGGCGGCATCGGCCTCTTCGCCGGCGCCGACAACTACGAAGTCGCCGGCAACGACATCTGCGGCAACTTCTCGGCCGAGTACGGCGGCGGCATCAGTCGTCTACGGCTTCAGCCCCAACGGCGTTATCCACGACAACCGCATCTACTTCAACAGTTCGTACGACGAAGGGGGTGGGGTCATGATCGCCGGTGCGCTGCCAACCGATCCGCTGGCCAATCCTAATGCGCCTAACGGTCCGCAAGGCTCCGGGCCGGTGGACATCTACAACAACCTGATCCAGGCCAACCTGGCCAACGACGACGGTGGCGGGCTGCGCTTCCTGATGGCCGGCAACTTCCCGATGAATGTCTACAACAACATGATCGTCAACAACGTTTCCACCCACGAAGGCGGCGGTATCAGCCTTAACGACGCCCCCAACGTGCGGGTCTACAACAATACGATCATGAAGAACCTGACCACGGCCACGGCCATCACCAGCAACGGGCAACCCGCCCCGGCCGGGCTGTCCACCTCGCAGAACAGCGACCAGCTGCAGGCGACGCTGCCGGGTGGCGCGCCGATGGTCAGCGACCCGCTGCTCTTCAACAATATCTTCTGGGACAACCGGGCCGGGACCTGGGATGGCTTAGCGGTCACCGGCCTCGGCGATGGCGACGCAGATCACTGGGATCTGGGTGTGGCCAATCTCCCTTATGCACTCGCACCAACCAACTCGGTCATCCAGCAGCTTCCCGGCGGAGGCGTCCGTAACTACACAGATGATGCTTCTAACAGCCATTCAGACCCGGCCGTGGTCACGCCCTACGACCTCTCGGTGGCCTTCAACGTGTGGCGCAACAACCCCAACTTCGTTGGCGCCATCCTGGTTGCGGTCGACCTGCCGCCCGAACTGTTGGGCGACTACCACCTGCTAGATAATACTTCACCCGCCTTCGATCTGGGTGTACCCATCAAGAACCGGGTCAATGCGCCAGTCTTTGACATTGATGGCGATGGACGGCCCGGTGGGTCCGCATTCGACAGCGGCGCCGATGAGCTGGTTGGTGGGCAAGCGCTGCCAATCGTCACCGGCGTCAACGCGACGCCCAACCCGACCGCCGGCGCCACTAGCGTGACCCTGGCGGCTACGGGGAATTCCGTGACGGACATCACCGCGGCCGAATGGTTCACCGAAACCGACTCGGTCGTACTGGTCACCGCCATGCCCATGACAGTCAGAGGGCCTGGCCCGCTGTGGAGCCTGTCGGCCGCCATCGATATCAGCGGCTGGTCGACCGGCAGCTACACCTTGACCGTGCGCGCCCAAAATGGGACCGGCTGGAGTGAAAACGCCACGACCAACCTTGTGGTGACCGGACCACCGGCGCCACTACTCTACTTCTCGACCGTCTCCAATTTCGAGATACCCGGCCTGGCCGGACCCTTCGACGATGCCGATATCTATAGTTGGAACGGCCTGAACTACGCCCGGGTATTCGACGCCTCCGCCGTTGGCCTGCCTAATGGTGCCGACCTCGATGCGCTGCTCGTCGTTGATGCCGATACCTTCTACATGTCGTTCACCGGAGGATTCAATCTGACCGGGGTCGGCAATATCGACGACTCGGATATCGTGAAGTACGTCGCCGGCGTCTGGTCGATCTACTTCGATGGCTCTGACGTCGGACTCACGACCAATGCCGAAGACGTCGACGCCTTCGAAATCCTAAGTGACGGCAGCGTCATCGTCTCGACCACCGGCAATGGGAATGTGTCCGGGGTCGGCGGCTTCAATGATGAAGACCTGCTGCGTTGTAGCGGTTCCTTCGGTCTAACGACGACCTGCAACTGGACTGTCTACTTCGACGGCAGTGATGTGGCTCTGTCCGCCGGCTCGGAGAATGTAAATGGTGTGTCTGTATCGGCCGGCAACATCTACCTGAGCACCACGGGCAACTTCAGCGCGGCGGTGCCGAACCAACAGCTGAGCGGTCTGGGCATGGATGTGTTCGCCTGTAACGGCGCTACCACTGGCCCAGCTTCCAACTGTAACGGCTTCAGCATGTACTTCAACGGCATCGGCAACGGTATCCTGGATACCCTGGATGCGATCGATCTGCCCTAACCAAGCGCAGTAGAGGGATTGTGGGCTGGCCTGCGGGCCAGCCCACAATTCACAATTTGCCAAGGAGATATTAAATGAAAAAAGAATCATCTTCCACCAATCTTAACCGCCGCGATTTTCTCAAATTTGCCGGTGGGGCCGTTTTCATCGCTGCCGGGGCCGGCCTGGTACCCCAGGTGCTGCGCAAGACGCTGCTGCCGGAGGAGATCGTTGAGGCCCAGGCCCACGCCCCTGACCTGTATCTGGCCGGGACCGACGGCTGGATGTACCTGCCGCCAACGCCCCAAATCATCCGCCCTGGCAGCGTTGCCGGCGGCGTGCCGCTCCACCCCGATTCGGCCGCGCCGGATCCCTTTACCACCTATATATTCGGTTTCCGCAACGTCACCCTGATGAATGAAACCCAGAAGTTGGCCCAGAAGTTTAAGGCCCAACACAACGCCCCCTTGTTCTGGTTGAACCAATTCAACCCGGCAGACCCGTACGACTTCAACGTCCAGGTTACCAACCTGGGCCTGGAGCTACGGCCCGATCTGTTTGATGCCCACACCCTGCACTGGCACGGCTTTCGCAATGTCATCCCCTTCTTCGACGGCGAGCCGAGTGGGTCAATCGGCATACCTTCCGGGCGAAATTTCACCTACGTTTACCGGCCGCGCGAAGAGGGCACCTATATGTACCACTGCCACGTCGAGGACGTCGAGCACGTGCAGATGGGCATGACCGGCCTGGTCTTCGTCCGGCCGCTGCAGGATGGCAATACCATCCTTTACTCTAGTGGTAAGTATATATACAACGACGGGGACGGTTCGACCGGCTACGACCGGGAGTTCGCCATGTTCCTGTCGGAAGTGTGGACCGACTCCCACTGGGCTGACGCTCACGTCCAGTTGCCGGAGTGGAGCGACTACAAAGCCGACTTTGCCTTGCTCAACGGGCGAGTCTACCCCGACACCCTCGCTTCCGAATTCACCCATTAATGCCGGAACGTCCACCCATTGGCTTGATGTGCAAACGGACGCTAACGGCGACCTTATGACCAACCCTGGGCTCGAGCACCTGCAGTACAATCCCCACTCCTCGCTGGTCACCTGTAATGCCGGCGAGCGGGTGGCCTTGCGCTTCGCCAACCTTGGTTTCAAGGAACAGGCCATGACCCTGGCCGGGATCCAGATGCGTGTCGTCGGTCGCGACGCCACCCATATGCGCGGACGCGACGGAACCGACACTTCCTATAATACCAACATCATCAGCATCGGCCCCGGCGAAAGCTTCGACGCCATCTTCACCGCGCCCGCCTTCAGCGGTGGCAACGGTAGCAGCGGCCAGGGTTATGACACCTACATGCTCTACAACCGTAACTACATCAGCTCGAACAACCTGGCCCCAGGCGGCTTCGGTGGCCAAGCTACTGAAGTACGTGTCTATCCCAGCGGGGTAGGTCCCCAGCAATATCCGAACGACTGGGGCATATAGTCCCATCTGTTGACTCATGATAAGGAGCAATACAATGCGTAAATCAAATTTTAAATGGATAGGGTTGGGATTGGTTCTGCTGATAGGCCTGGTGCTGTTTTCGGCCACGCGAGCGTCCCAAACGCGCATAGCCCAAGCGCAGACGACGACCGCCGGCTGTGGGCATCGTCTGCACCACGGACTTCAGCCCCAACCCGACTTTCACACTTGTCCACTAAAACCGGCTACATCAGCCTGCCCGACGGCAATGTCATGTTCATGTGGGGCTACTCTAACGGCAGCGATGGCTTCCAGCATCCCGGCCCGGTGCTGTGCGTCAACGAAGGCGACACCGTCACCGTGATCCTGCAAAATACCCTGGCGGAACCCGCTTCGATTACTTTCCCCGGCCAGGAGAATGTGCTGGCCAACGGGACGCCGGCCCAGCCCCAGTTCGACGGCGGCGGTAATCTGACGTCGTTGACCAACACGGCCGCGGCCAACGGCGGCACTATCACCTACAGCTTCGTGGCTTCCAATCCGGGTACCTACCTCTATCAAAGCGGCACCAACCCGCGCAAGCAGGTGAGTATGGGCCTCTTCGGGGCCTTGATCGTTCGACCGGCACTGGGCGCTGGCTATGGCTACAACCGGTCTGACAGCCAGTTCAACCCGGACGAGGAGTTCATGGTCCTCCTATCGGAGATCGATCCCTTCCAGCACCAGGCGGCCGAGGTGGGCGCGCCCTTCAATTTGAACAACTACCAGCCCCGCTACTGGCTGGTCAACGGGCGCGGTTTCCCCGACAGCATCGCCGACAACTATGCTTCCTGGCTGCCCACCCAACCCTACGGCGCCCTGGCGCAGGTAGTCGAGGCGACGGTCGACGGTAACAACAACCCCACCAGCCTGCCCGGGATGGCCCGTTACCTCAGCGCCGGCGTGGAGAATTACCCCTTCCACCCGCATGGCAACAACGGCCTGGTTATCGGCCGGGACGGCTATCCGCTGGAAGGTCCCGCGGGTGAAGACCTGTCATTCGAGAAATTCGCCATCAATATCGGACCGGGCCAGACCTGGGACGTGATCTTCCAATGGTACGATGCCGAGCACTACGACCCGGCCACCAACCCGGTGCCCGTCACGGTCCCCAGCATCGTCAACCAGGAGGTCGGCGTCTTTTATAGCGGTAGCCCCTATCTGGGCAGCCAGGAAGCGCTGCCGGCCGGTACGACGACCCTCAACCAGTGTGGCGAGTACTACATCATCTCCCACAACCACGCTCTCTTCACGCTCAGCTCGTGGGGCGTCAATATGACCGGACCCATCACCTACATGCGGATCGATCCGCCCCTGCCTAACGAATGTCCATAAAGGGCTAAGGAGAATAACATGCATACCAATCAATTATTTTCAGGTCCATTAAAAAAGGGCACGCGGCTGTTGATCCTGGCACTCCTGCTCATCGTGGCTGTTTAGCAGTAGCGTGACCCCCGCCGCGGCCGCCCCCCGAGTTGCCAGTGTCAGCGTGAGCGCCCAATCCGGCGCCCTCACCGCCGGCACGGCCGGTACGGCCACCTACCAGGTCACCGTGACCAAAGGCGACAGGTTCCGCCTCACGGCAAACCTGAGTGTGTCTGGACTGCCGGCCGGCGCTACGGCTTCTTTCGATCCAAATCCGTTGGTCTGGGGCAATTACATTCCGGCCGGAAGTTCAATGGTCTCAACCCTGACCGTCGACTACGACGGCGCCGCACCGGCCGGAGGCACCCCCTTTACAGTGGAAGCCAGGAGGAACAATAGTGACTGGGAGACTGGCAGCGGCACCCTGACCGTCCTGGAAACTGGCCTCAACCCCCAGACCATCACCTTCGGCGCCGCTGCCGGACAAGACCTTTGGCGACGCTGACTTCAACGTGAGCGCAACTGCCTCATCCAATCTGCCGGTGAGCTTTGCCGAGGTTGTGGGTAGTGACTGCGCGGTCGCCGGAACCCTTGTTCACCTGACCGGCCCCGGTTCCTGCACTATCACCGCTTCCCAGCCGGGTGACTTCGTTAGCTTTGAAGCCGCGCCAGATGTCAGCCAGACCTTCGCCATTCTTAACGCTGCCACGGGTATCGACCTGTACGCGGTAAGCGGCTCAGCACCCTGGCGGGTGCATCCATGCCGGTTTGGGGCTACAACCTCACCGGTAGCGCCGCGACCCAGGCCGGCGGTCCCACATTGATCTTCAATGAGGGTGATACCGTGCAGATCAGGTTGCACAACCAGCTAGGCGAGGCGACGGCGCTCTTGTTCCAGGGTCAGCAGATGATCCCGGACCTGACCGGAGTGGCTCCTGGTGGAACCAGGCTCTACAGTTTCATCGCCGACCAACCTGGTACGTACCTCTACGAAGCCGGGCTGTTGCCCAACGCCCAACACCAGGTGGCCATGGGCCTCTACGGCGCGCTGATCGTGCGCCCGGCCGCGACCGGACCGCTCCCACCACAAACGACGCCGCTCACCGTGGTCAACCCCGGCTTCGAGGATAATGTACTGGGCGATGGCGCCTATACCACTTCCTTTGTTGCCGGCTGGACAACGACCGGTGGCGGCGAATTCAATCCGACCACCGCCCACTTTAGCAGTCAGGCGCCTGAGGGCGCGAATACCGCCTACAACAATGGTGGAACCATCAGCCAGCTCCTGGGCGATACCCTTACGGCCGGCAGCATCTATACGTTGACCGTGCAGGTCGGCGATCGCCTGGACACCGCCTTTCCCGGGTACACGGTTGGGTTATGGGCTGGTGTCGTTGAGCTTGCCTCGACCGATCAGACCGGGTATCCGGGGGTAAACGACGGCTGGGTCACCGCGGAGGTTACCTACGAAGCATTGGCCGCAGACCCTCAGCTAGGCCTTCCTCTTGAAATCCGGTTGTCCAGCGCCGGCGCCCAAACCAACTTCGACGACGTTCAACTGACGGCTACGGCGCCGGCCAAGACCGCTTACGGTGACGCTGCCACCGCCTATGACGACGAGGCCGTGCTACTCCTCAGCGAGATCGACCCGGCGCTCAACAACAGCGCCAACCCGGCGGCCTTCGACATGCGCAACTACAAGCCGCACTATTTCCTGATCAACGGCAAGGTTTATCCGAACACCGACCCGATTCCGACCGCGGCCGGTAACAACGTGTTGCTGCGCTACGTCAATGCCGGTATTCAGTACCACTCCATGGCCCTGTTAGGCGCCCACCAGATGGTGATCGCTCTGGACGGCAGCCAGCTCGACTTCTCGCGCCGCTTCGTTGCCGAGACCTTCGGCCCCGGCCAGACCGCCGACGCCATCGTCGCCGTCCCGGCCGCCACGGTCGACGGCAGCAAGTTCGCTGTCTACGACGGCAACTTGATGCTGCACAACAGCAGTGCGGGCGGCTTTGGCGGCATGATGACCTTCCTGGATATTAGCAACGGACCCGTGGCCGACGCCGGCCCGGTAACAAGCAACGTCGCCTACTTGGCCGGCACCCTGACCGCCCTGGTCGACGACAGCGCCACCGGCGGCTCGACCATCCAGGCGGCTGAGTACTATCTTGACTCGACGGCTGGCACCGGCACGGCTATGTACGCCGACGACCTCGCCTTTGACGAAGTGAGCGAAGTAGTCACGGCGACCGTGACTGTGCCTGCCGGCCCGCACACACTTTACGTGCGCGGCCAGGACGCCAACCTCAATTGGGGCGCCTTCAGTTCGGTGCTGGTCGACGGCGGAGACGAAACAGGCCCGATTACCGAGTTCCCGGCGCTGGTCCCCAATCCCAGCAACGGCACGGTCGGCGTCGCCCTGCACGCCACCGGCAATGACACCACCACCGGCGGCTCCAACATCGATGCGGCCGAGTACTTCACCGACACCGTGGCCCCAGGCGACGGCACGCCAATGGAGGTCAATGGAATCGCCCCCATCGCCAGCCTGGACGCCGTCATCAATGCGGCGGACGTGTTGGCCCTGACGGACGGTCCCCACGTCGTCTCGGTCCGCAGCCACGACTCGGCGGGTAACTGGGGTCAGCCGGTCACCATCACACTGGTGGTTGACACGGCCGGGCCACTGACGTCCAACGTCACGGCCGATCCCAGCCCCAACAACGGCACGCTGCGTTTCAACCCGAGCACGCCAGCGGTGCGGGTTATGGCGAACCTGTCCGATACAACCACCGGCGGATCTAACATCGTGGCGGCCGAGGGCTTCATAGATAGCGTGGGTACAAACGGCACGGGCATCGTCTTCGTAGCCAGCGACGGTTTGTATAACAGCCCGTCGGAGGCCGGTTACGTTGACATCCCCTTGACGACGGTTATCCAGCTTAGCAATGGATCTCACACCATCTACGTGCATGCCCGTGACGCGGCCGGCAACTGGGGCCTGACCAGCAGCACCATCCTGGTCGTCGACAAGACGGCGCCAGAGGTCAGTCAAGTCACTGCTGATCCGAACCCAACCGGTGACGCTATCACCGTGACCCTGTCGGCGAACGTGACGGACACAGCAACGGCCGTTACGATGGCCGAATGGTTCACCGGCGCCGATCCCGGCCTGGGCAACGCTACGGCCATGACGATCGGTGGTAGCGGCCCGTGGAACCTGTCTGCTACAATCGACGTCAGCGCCTGGCTTAACGGCGACTACACCCTGTTCGTCAGGGCGCGAGACGCGGCCGGCAACTGGAGCGCACTCCAGAGCACGGTCCTAACGGTGGATAAGACTGTATTGCCGGTCCCGCTGCTATTCTTCTCCACCGATGCCAACACCAATATCTATGGTTGGTATGGCGGAATGGACTATGGCACTCTGTTTGACGGCACCGCCGCCGGTCTGCCCGCCGGAACTATCATCGACGCGATCCATGTTGTGATCGGTCCCGGAAACGTCTACAGCATGTATATGTCCTTCACCGGAGGATTCAATCTGACCGGGGTCGGCAACGTAGACGACTCCGATATCGTGTTATACAATGCCAGTGGATGGAGCCTGTACTTCGACGGCTCTGACGTCGGCTTGACCACCGACGGTGAGGACGTTGACGCGTTCGATATACTGGCTGGCGGCGATCTGATCATCTCGACCATTGGCAATGGGAATGTACCGCTGGTCGGCGGCTTCAACGATGAAGATCTGCTGCAATTCACACCCACTTCTACTGGCGCCAACACGTCCGGGAGCTGGACCTGGTACTTCGACGGCAGTGATGTTTCGCTGACCGCTGGCGGGGAGGATGTTGACGGCGCGTCCGTTTCGGCCGGCAACATCTACCTCTCCACCCTTGGTAACTTTAACACGGGTGGCGGTTTTACGGGTCAAGGTGTGGATGTGTTCGCCTGCAACGCGCCTACCACCGGCCCTGCCACCGCCTGCGGCAGTTTCAGTATGTTCTTCGATGGCGACGTCAACGGCATCACGGACAACCTGATGGCTATAGATATCCCGTAAATATTGTTTTCAATAGGAGAGTCGTCCCCGTGGGTGATTTTTATCGCCCACGGGAACACTCCCCTCTGAACATTACCGGCATCGGACCTATCGTTATGAGCTAGAGGTCATGAGCGATCACGACCTCTAGCCAAGCATTAACCATTACAAAGCAACAAACAACAACCACTGATTGGCTTATCGTCAGCGGCTCTGGAGAATCGAATCTCATGGAAGAAAACAGCATCGGCCTGGAACAACAAGCGAAACCAAAACCAACAACCATTCCCGGCCGTTATGTGCTGCTCATCGGACTGCTATTAGGCTTACTGGTTCTCTTTGGTTTTATCATTAATAGGGCGACCCGGGGGTCTGGCACATCCCAGACGGCCGGGGAACTGCTCTCGGAACAGGCGCTGGCCGAAAGATATGGCATCCAGGTCAACCTGATCGCTGTGACCGCGGCCGGCGGTCTGGTGGACATACGTTTGAAGATATTGGACGCGGAAAAGGCCAGGCTACTCCTGCAAGAAAGCATTGATGTGCCCAAGCTGCGCATCGGTGAAGATGAAGCCTTGCTCACCGGTCCCGAAGACGCCGCCGACCAAATACTCAACACTCTGGAAGATGAGGGCATTATCTTTCTGATGTATCCGAATGTGGCTGGCGTATTGGCGCCTGGAAAGTTAGTCACGGTCCAATTTGGCGATATATGGCTTGAGCCGGTCCCGGCACAATAGGCAGCGGAGAAATTGTATGCATATAAAAGCACTTATCTTATACCCAATCATCCTCCTTTTTTTCCTTCTTTTTGCCGTCTTCGCCCTGGCGCCCCATATCAATGCCCAGGCTGATCCGGCTGTGGAAGCGAAAATCGCCCCCGGGGTCCAGGCAGCGCTTGACGATCTGCCTGAGGGGCAGATGACGACCGTCATTGTTACCCTGGTCGATCAAGTAGACAAAAAACAATTTAAGGACCAAAAAGGTCCCGAACGCCAAAAAGCGGCCGTCAAAGCCCTCAAGGATAAGGCCAGTAAATCGCAAAAAGAGATCGTCAAATTCCTGGATAGCGCGCAAAAACAAGGTGAGGTAGAGAATTACGACTCTTTCTGGGTACTCAACGGCCTGTCTGTGACGGCCTCGCCAGGCGTCATCCACACTTTGGCCGCCCGCGCCGACGTGTTGAAGATCACCGCGGACGCTATCACCGTTGCGCCCACCTATGCCCAAACTGCCCCGCCGGCCGAGCCCAATCTGGCCCTTGTCCAGGCCCCGGCCCTCTGGCAATCGGGTTTCTACGGCCAGGGAGTGGTCGTGGCCAATATGGATTCGGGCGTCGACCTGAATCACCCCGATTTATCGAACAGTTGGCGCGGCGGCAGCAATAGTTGGTTTGATCCTTATGGTCAAAATCCTGCGCCGGCCGACTTGACCGGTCATGGGACCGGGACCATGGGCGTGATGGTTGGCGGCGCCAATGGCGGCTCGGCCATCGGAATCGCTCCCCAGGCCCAATGGATTGCCGTCAAGATCTTCAACAATAGTGGCAGCGCGACGGCCACGGCCATTCACCAGGGTTTTCAATGGCTGATGGACCCCGATGGCGATTCCAATACGGCCGATGCGCCTGATGTGGTCAATAACTCCTGGACCATAGGCAATCCCGGCTGTGACCTTGAATTCGAATTGGACTTATCCTCCTTGGTAGCGGCCGGCATCGTCCCCGTCTTCGCCGCCGGGAACTTTGGTCCTGGCGCTGGTACCAGCGCCAGCCCGGCCAATAACCCCTCGGCCTTGGCCATAGGCGGGGTCAATAACAGCGACCTGATCATGAATGATAGCAGCCGTGGTCCTACGACCTGCGGCCAGGCGATATCTGGATATCCCGATCTCGTTGCCCCAGGGGCCAACATACTCACCAGCGAGAGATTTGGTCTTTATACGACGGCCTCGGGCACCTCGCTGGCCGCACCCCATGTGGCCGGCGGGCTGGCTTTATTGCTGAGCGCCTTCCCCGATCTGCCGCCAGAGATGCAAAAAACAGCGCTGCTTAATGGCGCGATTGACCTGGGGCCGATGGGTCAGGACGACAGTTACGGCAACGGCCGGTTAGATCTCCTTGCTGCCTATCAATGGCTACAAGATAATCCCGCGCCGCCACCGCCCACCGCAACTCCTCTGCCAACGGCAACACCCGTACCGAATATCAACCTGGCGCTAGACCGGCCGGTCATGGTCTCTTCCTTAGAGGACAACGCCCATAGTGGCAGCAAAGCCGTCGATGGCGATCAGGGTACCTGGTGGCAGACGGCCCGAGCCAAGGGGAAACAAAAACTGCCCACCGAATGGCTAACCATCGATTTGGGCGCGGATGTTTTAGTCGGTCAGGTAGTTCTCGCCTGGGAAAGCCAGCTTTGCTACCAGCTACAACCTCCTGGCTTTCGAGCGACAATAATAGCTGGAGTGTGGTCTATGGAACTTCGGCCGGTGATGGCGGCACTGATGCCATCTCCTTTACCCCGCTGACCGCCCGTTACTTCAAGTTAGAGAGCAGCGCCTGGAGCAGCGGCTCGCTGCGAAACTGGCTGCGGGAAGTAGAAATATACCGGGGCAGTGGCGATCCACCGCCCTCGCCAACGGCTACATCCACACCTTCAGCGACACCGACGGCGACTAGCCCGCCGCCTTCGCCAACGCCTGCGCCCACAAATACACCAGGCAGCGGCGTCACCATTCATGCCGCTGATCTCGACAATAATTCATCTCTATCCGGTCGAAAGTTCTGGAATGCCACTGTCGATGTCCTGGTGCACGATGCCGCCCATTTGCCTGTATCCGGGGCCACTGTCTATGGCAGCTGGAGCAATGGCGCGTCAGGCAGCGCTGTGTGCACGACCGGATCGAACGGCCGTTGTGCGCTAACGAAGAGCAAAATCTCCACCAACACGGCCGCCGTGTCATTCACCATTGACACAATCTCCGGCGCCAACTTCTCCTATTCGGCCTCGGCCAATCATGATCCTGATGGAGACAGCACCGGAACACAAATAACCCTGGAAAAGCCCTAGTGGAATGTGGGAAGTAGCTGAAGATCGACCTCTGTGAGGACCCTCCATTCCTTGAGAATAATGCCGTTAACAGCCGCTATATTAACTCAGATAGTGGTTGTCCTTGAGGTGAACCTTCTGAGCAGCCCGGATAAGGCGATAGCTGGCTCTGAACAATTCGAATTATGGGGTTGTATCTCGACAAAATTAATCAGACTATTGGACATAAACAAAGGTTAGACCCATGAGCACGACTTTTACGCAAACAGTAACAAATCAGCCGCGTCGCTGGGATCGATTGGCTTTGCTGGTGGCCTTGGTGCTCTTTTTGGCGGCCCTGGCCCTGGTATTTATCCTCCAGTCCAGAACAACGCCCATGAGCACGGAAAGTATAGAAGCGGCTATTGAAGATAAATATGGCATTCACATCTCCATGGTTGCTGTGACGGCCGCTGGCGGCGTGGTTGATTTTCGCTTTAGAGTCACTGACCCTGAAAAAGCCGAGAAGTATATGCACGGGCCATACAGTGAACTGCCCATATTAATTGCGGAAACAGACGGAACTCGAATTGACCCGCGGACTCACATCCATAAGGCCAATTATGAGTTCGGCCGGACCTATTACTCGATTTATCGTAATCCCGGGGGCGTTATCCGATCAGGGTCGGAGGTGACCGTGGTTCTGGGCGACCTGCGGCTGAACCACGTCCCTGTCCGTTAGGAATCCGGCTAGATCCAGCGCAGCAGCGACCGGCATCATCATTGGCTCCTGGCAGAAGAATCGTTTCGCAAATGGCTGAGCGTTGCCACCTTGGGCACTCCCCTATCAAATCTTGTATTCCCAAGACAGCGGCGGCTTGCATTGGATTAACTGGGCGCTTCAATCACGCCGGCACGAAAAAACGAAAACCCGGCCTGATGGTTTGGCCAGAGCAATTGACCAGTTATAATAACCAAATAAGATAATCCTACCTGGCAATCATGGTGATTGTCAGACTTTGCCGGTCGATTAACGATTAGCCAATGAGTTAATAGCCTTCTTTATCTTACATCCTAGGAATTTTTACCATGTTATTTGTTTATAAGCACCAAAAGAGTTCTCATCACCTTCCGGCCGTTCTCTTGATGATCTTGATAGCGCTGAGCCTGGTTACAGCCTGTAAGTCAAACGCTACTGAGGTGGACGCCACGCCGACGGTGATGCCGGAAGATATGTCCGAATCAGGACACGATGATGATATGTCTGAGATGAATGAAGATCATGATCACGACTCGGCCCTTCGCGAGTTTACCCCCAATAATGGCGCCGCCGTTATCATCACCGCCCCGGCCGATCAAGCCAGCTTCAAAGTGGGCGACCCGGTGCCGGTAACCATACAAACCACTGATTTTACCATTGGTGAGAATGGCAATCATTGGCACGTCTACCTTGATGGCAACGCAACCATGGTAATGGGCGGTACCACCTATGTCTTGACAGATCTATCTGTTGGTCACCATGAAATCGAGGTTTTTCTTTCCAACGGCGACCACCAGGACCTGGAACAGGGGGATAAAGTGACCATCATGGTTGAAGAGTGATTGGTAGAATGAGAAAACTGACAGGCGTAATTTTATTGATTCTGCTTCTGTTCAGCATGGCCACGGCCGTATCCGCCCACGAAGCCGTCCTCATAAAATCTGACCCGGCCAACGGCGAAATTCTTATCGAGTCGCCATCTGAAGTTCGTGCCTGGTTTGAGGAAGAACTCGTTAGCGCTGAGAGCACGCTGAAAGTATTCAGCGCCCAGGGCGCCCAGGTTGACAATCGCGATGGGGGCGTCGACTTGAATGATCCCGACCACGCTTCTATGTTCGTCACCCTGCCACTCCTTGCCGATGGCTCTTATACAGTCCAATACCACGTGACCCTGCTTGATGGCGACGCTTCCGACGGCGCCTTTGCCTTTGCCGTGGGTGAAGGCCAGCAGCTCATTCCGGCTGAGAAGCCCATTGCAGCAACGACTGCCGAGCCTGTCGAGGCGGTTGAGGAAGCCGGTGGCGGACCTTCAGCTAGACTCCTTGTCGTCGTCGTTGCCGGACTTTTGGTTTTGCTGCTCATCGGTGGCCTGCTCCTGCGCCGCCGCCAATCGTAATTGCCGCCCAATACAACTAAATGCCTGCCAATCTCAACCAAAAAAATCGCACTCATATCGGCTGGGCCATTACCCTGGCCTTGTTTGCCAGCCTGGTATTCATCCGTTTTGCCAGCGCCCATGCTTACCTCGTTCGCTCCGATCCGGCCGCCAACTCCATACTGGATAGCGCGCCAGCCACCATGCAACTGTGGTTTAGTGAAAATATCACCTTAGAGTTTAGCGGCGCCCGGCTCTTGGATGCCCGCGGCCAGGCCACCGATTTGGAAATCGATCTGGACCCGGTTGACCACTCCTTAATGGTCGCCCAACTGCCCAAACTGGATGAAGGTGTTTATAGCGTTCGTTGGTCAGTGCATTCAGACACAGACGGCCATATTACCCAGGGGCTGGTGATTTTTGGCATCGGCCAGGGGGCAGATTTAGGCACAGCCACGGCCGTTGAGACAAAAACCGCCGTTCCCTGGCCGGAACTTCTATTACGCTGGCTCAATTTCAGCCTCTACGCCGGTCTGATTGGTGGTTTCACCATGGCCTATTTTGTGCTGAATCCGCAATCACAGCCGCCAACGATAGCCGGTGTGCAGCGAACGGCCCAAAAACGAATGCTGCACCTGGCCTGGATTTGTTGCTTATCCGCTCTCTTGGTCGGCTTTGCCTGGGTTGCCTGGCAAGCTGTGTCGTTGGCCGGCACTTTTTCCGGGAATCTCTCCATCACCAACGCCGGCTGGCAATGGCTTTCTCAAACCCAGCTGGGATTCTACTGGTGGGCTCGTCAGATTACCCTCCTGGTTGTGACCGCCAATTTGTACTATTTACGAGGCAAACCGCCAGAGGCGTCCGGCTCAGCATGGTCAATCGCCCTAACCAGCATTTTTTTATTGGCCCTGCTGCTTATCCAATCTCTAACCAGTCACGCGGCCGCTCTAACGCCAAACACCGCCCTGGCTGTTTCGGCCGATGCCCTCCATTTATTGGCCGCCACCTTCTGGGTAGGGGGAATGCTGGCCCTTATAGCCGGCTTGCTCCCGCTGGTGCGCCACAATAGTGATTTCTCAACCTTGGCGAAGGCCGGCTGGGGGCCATTTGGTAAGTGGGCTGCTCTGAGTGTCGGCCTAATTATTGTTACCGGAATTTACAGCACCATCCGAGAAGTCGGCTCGGTCAATGCACTACTGACCACTTTCTATGGCAAAACGTTGTTATTCAAGATTGGCCTGGTGCTCATTGTGGGGCTGATCGGCGCCTTCAACTCGACCTTACTTCACCCCAGGTTGGCTGCGCCGATGGCCCGTTATCTACAGAAACCGGAGGGCTGGACCCCCCTTTCTCTCCAGCGCTTGCCCCGGTTGCTGGTAACGGAACTCGCTGTGGGGCTATTGGTTTTATTATTAGCCGCCGTATTAACGACCGCCCCCACGGCCCGTGGGACCGCCTTTACCGCAGATCCTCTCCCCGGCCGCTGACCTCAGCCAGACGGTAGACGATATGTTCATCAAGCTGACTGTAAACCCAAACCAGGCCGGACAAAACATCTTCACTGTGCGCGCCGTCAGCCAGCGGCGACCACCTCCGGCCGAAGTTTTGCGGGTCATCTTGCGCTTCACTTACCTTGATCAAGATTTGGGCCTTACTTCGGTTGATATGAACGAAATCGAACCTGAACTCTATCTGCTCAGCGGTAATCAGCTTTACCTCGCCGGAAATTGGCAAATAGAGGTTGTAGTGCGCCGGATGGGCCTGGAGGATAGCGTGGCCCGCTACGATTGGTTCGTGCCCCAGACCGCCCAATAGGCGCCGGCGGGTTAGCCGCAGTAGATCTATCTGCTATGGATCCGGGTTGCTTCAGGAAGTTAAAAGTGCCAAGAGTTCGGCCGGGCGAAGGGCGGGTAGGGGGCCGGCTTTGAAGTCGGCTACGTTTCGGGTAATCAGGTAATCGGCTCCAGAGCGATCAGCGGCCATCATTTGCACCGCGTCATCAATATACAGAGCGGGTCGCTCAACACCTAAGAATCGCCAACGCCAAGCACCGCCCCGGCCGCCTCCCGCATGCTCATCCGGTTCTTCCGGGCATAGAGTTGCACCGCGCGATAAGCCTCTTCTTCGCTTAGCCCCTTTTCCATCAACTTGCCTTTGGCCCGCTCCACCAGCTTGCGCGTTTTGATCTCCTCATCCAGCTGCTTCGCCCGATGGGCCAGCTCCTGATTCTCTTCGAACCGTTTGCAGGCCACCGAAATCGCGGCCGTTATCTCGGCCGGTTGAACCGGCTTGATCAAATAACCCTGGATAGGCAGATCGGTCGCCTTCTCGATCAGGTCGGTATCGCTGAAGGCGGTCAATAGCAGGATAGGTAGCGGCCGCTGCTGGCTGATCCTTTTGGCCGCCTGCAAACCGTCGGTGTAAGGCATCTTTATGTCAAGTATAGCCAGGTCGGGCAACTGTTTTTCGGCCATCTGGATCGCTTCCCGGCCATTCATCGCAACGACAACCTCGTGCCCCAGTTCCTGCAGCATCGCTTTCAGCCCCAGGCGAATGATGGCTTCATCATCGGCGATCAAAATAAGCATCTTATTCCGTCCCAGATTCAAAAGAGCGGGGTAGCCGGATGCTTACCTCTGTGCCGCCCGAGATTGGCTGGCTGAATCTTAGCCGGCCGTTTAGATCGTCCTTAACCAGGGTCTCAACGATCTCCAGCCCCAGGTGCGAGGAGAACTTCTCTGGCAATCCGCTGCCATCGTCTTTGACGATCACCACCACCTCGTCGGGCGAATGGCCCAGCGAAACGGCCACCTTCCCCCCTTGCCGGCCTTTGAAGGCGTGTTCCAGGGCGTTTTGCACCAATTCATTCACCGCCAGGGTCAGCGAGGTGGCCGCCTGGCTAGAAAGCAACAGTGGTTCACCATACACGGTGATGCTGATCTCCTGTTCTGGCAAGGTCATACTTTCCACGGTCATCTGGGTGATTCGCTCCAGGACATCTTTCACATCAACCAGGCGAAACCCCTCGTTGGAAAGTACTTCATGCACCGTGGCGATGCTGCGAATGCGGTGAATATTGGTTTCCAGCACATGCCGGGTATCAAGCAGGTCGGCATCGGCCATCTGCAGCTGCATCAACATGACCACCGTCTGTAGATTATTTTTTATGCGATGGTGCATCTCCCGGACCACGGCCGTATTGGTGACCAGCCGCGTATTTTCTATGGCCAGGGCCGTCTGGTTAGCCAGGGTGGCGAACAGCGCCTCCTGCTCACCTGAGAACGCGCGGGCTACTCCGGTATAGCCGTTCAATACGCCAATCACCCGATCCCGTACACTCAGCGGCACGGCCAACAAAGACACCAAGCCTTCGGCCGAGGCCAGTTCGCTGCGCAGATAGCGCGGGTCGGTGCGCACATCGGCGATATAGATTTTTTTGCCGGTGAGGGCTACCTGCCCCACCACGCCCTCGCCCAGCGGCAAGGGCTCGCGGTGCCGGTAAAAATCGCCGCGACGCTTGGCCGAGCGCAACTCCAAATGAGTGCCTTCTTCGTTGAGCAAAAATATCGAACAAACGGCCGCATCGATCGCTTTAGCCGCCATTTCCGTGACCACGTCCAGGATGTCATCCAAATATTGGGGCGAAGTGATCACCTGGCTAACTTCGGCCAGGGCATGCATCTCTTCCAGCTGCCTTTTTTGCCGGTCATAGAGCTGGGCTTTGGCCAACGCCCCGGCCGCCAGGTCGCCGATAAGGGAGAGCAGTTCAATTTCGTCCTGATCATAACGATGGGGCTCGAAAGTCTGAACATTGAGCGCCCCAATAGGTTCAGACTCAATTACCAGCGGCACCGCCAGCAGTGAACGTAGAGATTTTTCGTCGGCCTCGTCGACCCATTTGAAGTGGGGGGCGTTTTGGGCATCGGCCGCATGAATGGGTTTGTTTTCTTGTACGGCATAACCTGTCATGCCCTGGCCCACTTTCAGCGAAGCCCGCCCCAGGGCCCGACGGGCCAGACCGGTAGTGGCCCGCAGAATGAGGGTCTCTGAACCAGGGTCCAGCAAATAGATGGTCGACGAATCCACCTGCATCACCTCGGTCGTTTTGCGCACGATCAGGTCCAGGGTCGTATCCAGGTCCCAGGCTGCGCTCAAAGCCTGGGCTATCTCTCTTAGGGCGGCCACAGCCACCGGTCGTGTTGGTACCGGTTGTTTCTTCATTGCCAGTATTGTAAAGCGGATGGCCCAAAGGACAACCTGCCCGGCCGGGTAGACGGGATCGTCTTCCGGCCAAAACGCTACTGGCGCCGCCGGATCAGGCGGCGATCCAGGGATCGAAAGAGCCAAAATTCCAGAGATAACCCTCTGGGTCGAGGCAGGAGTAGCCCCGTCCGCCGTAATCTTCGTCCTTCAAAGCCATGACGATCTCGGCGCCGGCCGCAATGGCTCGCCTATAATGATCGTCCACATCTTCAACGACGACATAGGCGCTTTGCGTGTTGGCGCCACCCAAGGTCCCTGGCGGTTTCTGGAGTTTGCCGAATGCGTCGTCGCCGGCCGAGCCTAACATGATCATGCTGTTGCTAAAAACGAGCTGGGCGTGAGCGATAGTCCCGTTTTCGCCGGGAACAACCAGGTGCCTTTCGAAGCCGAAGGCCTCGCACAGCCACTCGATGGCCGCGCCGGCATCTTTATAGCGCAAGGTCGGAATCAAGACCGCCTTTGTTTTTTTATTCTTGTCCGCCAAAATGTTCACCTCATCTTATGCTTCGGTCATGTTCGCTTCGATCCGCCCATCGAGAATCGCTTCGAGTAGGGCGGCATGATCGCGCTTGTTCTGTTCGGCATACGAGACGCTAAAATCCGCCACGGCATCTTCAAAGTCCGTGTTTTGGCCCATGTATCCTGACAATACGGCCGCGTCGCCGGAGCGAACATGGGCCCGGGCCAACGCTTGACCACACAGCGAGGCATAGTTTTTCAGTTCCGGTGCGCCCATAAACTCCACTACCGGCTTGACCTTCGCATCTTTAAGTTGCCGTCCATAAAAATGGAATTTATAGTCTGCCAGCCCGGTATACCATCCCAAGAACAGATCACTGGCCGCTTGCATCAGCCGTTGGCCGACCACCACGCGCTGCCCGGCATGAAGGAACGGGCTGGCTCCTGCATAGGGCTCCAATACCGATTGGCGTGCCTGCTTGAACTGTAACAGTAGGGGGTCGCCATTGCCCGACATAAGCAGGCTAATTCCACAATAAGTCCCCACACTACCCACCCCGACCACCTTGAATGCGACATCAACCATCGTGAACCGGCTCAACAGCACACCCCGTTCTGGTGAAAGAGAAGCCACATAATCGGCCATCATCTGTTCAAGAAGCCCTTGATACTCTTCATTTCGCATGTCGCTCATGTGGAAAATGAGAGGGGGTTGGTCAATGATCCGGGGCGATTCACCTTCCGTGAAGGCTATCTTGGCGAATTCTTTTTCATGAGCGCTCTCATCGGCCGCCTGCATCAGCTTCTTTGTATAGAAGAGCTTATTCTTCTTATTCTGGATACTGGCGATTATTTCGTTCAAATCAAGGGCATCATACCAGGCCTGTAACACCGGCATGCCGGCGTATTCTGATACATGCTGGCGGTAGCTTTGTCCTACGAGCCGGGCAGCTTCGCGGCTATCTTTTTTCGAAAGGTTTAAGGAGCGCCCGGCAATCATAAAACTTGCCGCCAGCCGTTTGACATCCCATTCCCATGGGGCAACCGAGGTTTCGTCAAAGTCGTTGATATCGAAAATAAGCCTGCGTTCGGCTGTCGCGAATCCGCCAAAATTTAAAAGATGGCAGTCGCCGCAGATTTGAATATTCAATCCTGTTGCAGGCGTATAAGAGAGGTCGGAGGCCATGATGGCCGCCGCGCCCCGGTAGAAGGCGAACGGGCTGGCGGCCATACGGCCATAACGAACAGGTATAAGATCCTCCATCCGGCCGCGGCTGGTCTCGATCAGTAGATCGACCGGATCGGGCCGATTTTCCGGCGCTTTCCACTCTGCGTGGGAGTCACGCGGGCAATCCTCGCGCATGGCTTTGCCGGCGGCTATCCGGTCCTCCAGTCGCGCGATATGCGTTTGCGGCAAATAAGATGTCGGTACATCCTGGACCAATCCTTCTAACCTTCTTGTTTTTGTACTGGCCATGGCTATTTCTCCAATGATATTTCGGCTATCACGCCGTGATCTAGCGTTCCGGCTGTTGGCGCCGAGACCTAAAAAGATCTTCCACGATCCTAAGTTTGATCTTACAGCAGAAACCCCGCTAAGCAATGCAATGCTCTGTTTATTCTTAAAACTTGATCACGATGGCTCAGAGTTGACCCTGGACGACTTTTTCCCAGTAAAAAAACCTGGATGGTGTCGCGATAAAGTGTTGTGCAAACAATAAGAGAGGCGGCGCCCACCCCGGCACCTGATGGCCTTCCGGCTAACTCCTACGGCTGGTCAAACAGGGTTCACCCGCAAGACAAAAAAACCACCAGCGATATTTTTAAATATCACTGGTGGTTTGGGTACTTGACCGGCAGGCCGGGCATCATGTCTGGATTGGTAATTTCCTGGTTGCCCACGTGTCCGGGAAATCAAGACCGTAAAGGCGCCTCCCCTTGGAGGCGCCTTTACTTCTGTCCAGAGCTGGTTCTTTGTTCAGGCCACTGGTCTACTGTTTTTCCAGTTGGACGGGGCCATGTTACTTGATGAAAAGCATTTCCTGGTAGGTCGGCAACGCCCACAAATCATCGGGTACGACCTCTTCTAAGGCGTCGGCATGAGAGCGCACGGCCGCCATCAAAGGTATCAACTCGTCCCGGGCGCGTTCTGCTTCCAGCTGCAGATCCTCTGTGCCATGGGCCAGGGCCGCATCCAATATAACCAGGCTGTCTTCCAGGGCCTGGGCGCAATCGGCTACCCTCTTCAGCGTGGTTGAATCGTAACTGATGCCTGCCTCTTTTAGCGCGCTGCTCATAGTTGCCAGCTCGGTCAGCGTACGGCCGGCGGCCGGTAAGATCATCGTGTGACCCATCCGGCCCATCAGGCGCGCCTCGACGCGAACAGCCTTCACATACTGCTCCAGCTTCACTTCCAGCCGGCCGTGGAGCTCGCGCTTATTCAGAACTTTGTACTTGCCGAACAATTCGATGATTTCTGGCCTGGTTAGTACCGGTAGAGCGTCGGCCGTGGTGCGTAGATTAGGCAGCCCTCGTTCAAATTCCGCTTCTTTGTGCCATTTTTCAGAGTAACCGTCGCCGTTGAAGATGATCCGGCTATGTTCGACGATGATTTCCTTGAGCAGGACCTGGATGGCTTTGTCCAGCTCTGCGGCCCCTTCCAACCGGGTAGCGATATAGTCCAGAGACTCGGCAATGATGGTATTTAAGACCATGAGCGGGGTGGCAATCGACTGGTTTGAAGCGACGGCTCGGAATTCGAACTTGTTGCCCGTGAAAGCGAAAGGACTGGTGCGGTTACGATCGCCCGAATGTCGCGGCAGGGGCGGCAACGAATCAACGCCCAGGTTCAAGATGCCGCTGGGTTTGGAGGAGGTGGCCCCGCCGTTTTGGATCTGTTCAAAGATATCGGTAAGCTGGTCACCCAGGAAAATCGACATGATGGCCGGCGGCGCTTCGTTGGCTCCCAGGCGATGATCATTGCCGGCCGAGGCGATGACAGCCCGTAATAATGACGCGTATTTGTCCACCGCCCGAATGACGGCGGCCGTAAATACCAGGAATCGTTTATTCTCATGGGGCGTATCCCCAGGCTCCAGTAAATTGCCCAGCGTTTTCGTCCCAAAGGAATAGTTGACATGTTTGCCCGAGCCATTGACCCCGGCAAAAGGTTTTTCATGGGTCAGGCAGGCCAGGCCATATTTGGCGGCCACCCGTTTCAGGGCCAGCATGGTCAGCTGCTGGTGGTCGGTAGCCACGTTCACATTTTCGTGTTCAGGCGCCATTTCAAATTGGCTGGGCGCGACCTCATTGTGGCGCGTCTTTACCGGTACACCCAGCTTAAACAATTCGCGCTCTGTCTCCAACATGCAGGCCAGCACCCGCTCCGGGATGGATCCAAAATAATGGTCGTCAAATTCCTGCCCTTTGGCCGGTTTGGCCCCAAAGAGGGTACGCCCGGCTGTAATCAGGTCCGGTCGGGCCAGGAAAAAGTTCTGGTCAATCAGAAAATACTCCTGTTCGGCTCCGGCCGTAGGCGTTACCCGCGAGCCGTCGTGGTCGCCAAACAGGGCCAGCACCCGCTGGGCCTGGTCATTCAATGCTTTCATGGAGCGCAAAACAGGCGTCTTTTTATCCAGCGCTTCGCCGGTCCAGGAAACGAAAACCGTGGGGATGCACAGGGTCGTGCCGTTGGGGTTCTCCAGCACGTAAGCCGGGCTGGTAACGTCCCAGGCGGTGTACCCGCGAGCCTCAAAAGTCGGCCGGATGCCGCCCGTGGGGAAGCTTGATCCATCCGGCTCGCCCTGGATGAGCTGTTGCCCGGTAAATCTTGCCAGGGCGCTGCCATCGCCGGTGGGTGAAAGGAAACTATCGTGTTTTTCGGCCGTCAGCCCCGTCAAGGGATAAAAAACATGGGCATAGTGGGTCGCCCCTTTGCTGATCGCCCAATCTTTCATTGCCAGGGCTACCGCATCGGCCGTGGAGGTGTCCAGCACTTTGCCTTCCTCGATAGTCTCCATGATCGATTTATAGATAGCGTCCGGCAAACGCTCTTTCATATCCTTGCCATTAAAGACGTTAACGGCAAAAAGTTCGCCGGTCGGATCTTCGGCGAAACTCAGCGGTTCCGAGATCGGTTTGTAGTTGATCGTCGCCGAAATCGCCTTTAATCTTGCATCATTACCGCTCATACTAATTCTCTCCCTGATAGATTATTACGATATTGTTTAAAAATTGGAGTCGAAATTCCTCAAAAATAGGAGTCTGGTCTCCTCAGATGCCAGGCAGCTCACACCAAGGATGTCAGGAGGTCCGTATCTTTACAGACACTTAATCCTCTTTTGAGGGCGTTCACATCCGGGGACGGCCGCATCTCAGGATGCTGCATCCACGGATGCTAACTCCTCTGTGGGGGATACGGCATTCTTATATGCTCGCTCCATAATCTGTAAATGTACCCCTCTAAAAACAAAAACACCCCTGCACCCGGTTGCTGCCGGTATGAGGGGCGTCCTGGCCCAAAACAGTATTCATTTGTCTAATGCCCTATACTTTATCCCCGGTTACGGAATCGGTCAATGGTGGAGATTAAACAATATTCCCGCCGCTTCTTTGTATAAATGTTTGTCCTATTCAGTCTGCATGGTCATTTGGTGGGGGGCATAAGCTCACTCGTGCATGGATAATCCTGCGCCGTGCCTTCCCCCGCGATAGAGTGGGGCGGGTATGGCATCCTGCCGGGAGAGGTGTTTGATTTTCGTTGCTGCCACTTATCAGATCTTGCGCCGCTAAGTCATCGTCCAATGGACTCCCTGGAGTAGCTGCTGAGCCCGTCTCGTTTGTTTCCTGGCGGCCGGTTGGTAAAAGTGAACAAGGATCACCTGGCACATTTCAGGCATTATTCCCCATAGACATGACTGAGTGAATCCTTCATACTTAAGTACCAGGGATAATACCAAAGGCAACTCATGATCGCAGAAGTAAGAGATCAGAAAAAAAGTAAACAGTAAGCAGTCAAAAAGATAACGGTAAATAAACAAACGGTAACATGTCACTCGTGATGCGTCTCATAACTACCACAGCCCGCCGCCACAATAGCGCCCGCAAAGCCATGGAGTAAAGTCCCCGGTCCGGTAGATGTCGCGACAGCGTACCAAGCACAAGAAACCATCCACCGCCCTCAGGGCGGTTTTTTTTAACCCGGCCAACATGCCGGTCAATGATTACCCGCCGTTCTTTGTACCGGCGGCAGGAGGAAGACAGCATGGAACAATCTGAAAACCAACCGGCCGCATCCGAAAAGTTGGTCCAGGGGGAGGAGGACGCCGCCGGCAGGCAATCTGCCCGGCGAGGCCCGGTTGCTCAGGGGCTCTACGATCCCCGTTATGAGCACGATGCCTGTGGCATCGGCTTTGTAGTCGACATCAAGGGCAGAAAGTCCAATCAGATTTTGCGCCAGGGCTTGACGGTGCTGACAAACCTCGCCCACCGGGGGGCCACCGGTAGCGAGGCCAACACCGGTGATGGCGCCGGTATCCTGTTCCAGCTGCCCGATGCATTTTTCCGCCAGGTGGCTGCCAGCCAGGGTTTCTATCTCCCACCGCCCGGCCACTATGGGGTGGGCATGCTCTTCCTGCCCCAGTTGACCCCTTTAAGGGAACGTTTTGAAGGCCAATTCGCCGCCCTGCTAGAGCAAGCAGGCCAAGAGCTACTCGGCTGGCGCGATGTCCCGGCTAACAATACGGCCTTGGGCGATACGGCCAAAGCCAGTGAGCCCTTCATCCGCCAGGTTTTCATCGGCCGGTCTCCCCAAATCCAGCATGATGAAGAATTTGAACGCGTGCTTTACCTGATCCGTAGACGGGCGGAGAATACCTTTCTTATCCAAGACGAAAAAACTGGCCCCTGTTACATCGCCAGCCTATCGAGCAGAACCATCGTTTATAAAGGCATGCTGATGGCCACCCAGCTGGATGCCTACTACCCAGATCTCTCGGACCCGGCTATGACAACCGCCATCGCCGTGGTCCATTCTCGTTTCAGCACCAATACCTTCCCCAGTTGGGAACGGGCCCACCCCTACCGTTACATCGTACATAACGGCGAGATAAACACCATCCGTGGCAATGTCAACTGGATGCGCGCCCGGCAGGCAGACCTGGTATCGTCCTTATTTGGCGACCAGCTCCAAGAGCTGTTGCCGATTATCGACGAGGACGGCAGCGACTCAGCCATGTTTGATAATACCCTGGAATTCCTTCACCTGGCCGGCCGCTCTTTGCCCCATGCGATCATGATGATGATCCCCGAACCCTGGTCGAAACACGAAAGTATGCCCGCCGTAAACCGGGCCTTTTACGAATACCATAGCTGCCTGATAGAACCCTGGGACGGCCCTTCTTTGATCGGTTTCAGCGATGGTATCCAGGTTGGCGCGGTATTGGATCGAAACGGCCTGCGCCCTGCCCGTTACCTGGTAACCCGGGACGGCCTGGTGGTCATGGCCTCGGAAGCCGGCGTTTTGGATATCCCACCGGAACAGATCGCCTACAAGGGCCGGTTGCAACCGGGCAAGATGCTTTTGGTGGACACCGGGGCCGGCCGCATCATCTCTGACCAGGAAGTCAAAGAAACGTTGGCCACGGCCCAACCCTACCAGGAATGGCTGGACCAACAGATGTTGCACCTCGATGAGCTGGATGCCGGCCCTGGTCCCCAGCCCATAACCCCGGTGGGGGAGGCGGCGGCCGGCCTGGTGCAGCGCCAGTTGGCCTTTGGTTACACTTTTGAGGATCTACGGGTCATCATCGCGCCCATGGCCAAGAGTGGCCTTGAGCCCCTGGGTTCCATGGGCGACGACACCCCCCTGGCCGTGCTCTCTGACCGGCCGCAACTGCTCTATAGCTATTTTAAGCAGCTTTTTGCCCAGGTGACCAATCCGCCTATCGACGCCATTCGCGAAGAATTGGTCACCGGCACGGATATCCGGCTCGGTTCTGAAGGCAATATTCTGTCGCCCGATGCGTTGGATTGCCGGCGCATCAAGCTGGAGTCGCCCATCCTGACCGATGCCCAGGTAAATAAGCTACGTTACATCGACCGGCCGGGTTTTTCGGCCGCGACCCTGCCGATATTGGTCCCGTTGCTCTCCGGTGATATCGATCTCGAATCGGCCATGGAACGTTTATTCCAGGAGGCGGTAAAGCGGATCAACCAGGGCGCTAACCTGCTGATCTTATCTGACCGGGGCATTGACCGGGCCCATACCGCCATTCCAGCCCTTTTGGCCACGGCCGGACTACACCACTTTCTCATCAGCCAGGGTTTACGGACCCGGGTTAGCCTGATCATCGAATCGGCCGAACCTCGAGAAGTGCATCATTTCGCCACCCTCATCAGTTATGGCGCCGACGCTATCAATCCATACCTGGCCTATGAAACAGTGGCCGGCATCCTGGACAAACAATGGGTCAGCGGGATAACCCTGGATGCGGCCGTGCAAAAGTACATCAAAGCCGTGGTAAAAGGCGTGGTTAAGGTCATCTCTAAGATGGGCATCTCCACGGTCCAGAGCTATCACAGCGCGCAGATCCACGAAGCGGTCGGTTTGCATCCCGATTTGATTGACCGTTACTTCTGCGGCACGCCCTCCCGCATCGGCGGTATCGGCCTGGAAGCTCTGAACCAGGAGGTTGTCAAGCGCCACCAGCGGGCGTTCCCTGAAAGACCGTCCAACGGCCACGTGCTGGAGGCCGGTGGCAAGTACCAGTGGCGTAGCGATGGGGAAATTCACAACTTAAATCCAGGGACGATCCACCTGCTGCAACAGGCCGTACGTAGCGGCGATTATGAAGACTATCAGCGATACGCGGCCGAGATGGATGACCACACCCGGCAGGCCAGCACCTTGCGTGGTCTGCTGACCTTCACAGAAGAACGCCCTTCTGTGCCCCTCGACGAAGTAGAAAGCGTTGAGGCGTTGCTGAGTCGTTTTAAGACCGGGGCCATGTCTTACGGCTCGATCAGCCAGGAAGCCCACGAAACCCTGGCCATCGCCATGAACCGCCTTGGCGGTAAGAGCAATACCGGGGAAGGCGGCGAAGATCCGGCTCGCTTTACGCCCGATGCCAATGGCGACTCGCGCAACAGCGCCATCAAGCAGGTGGCCTCCGGTCGTTTTGGGGTAACCAGTGAATATCTGGTCAACGCCCAGGAGATCCAGATTAAAGTGGCCCAAGGCGCCAAGCCCGGTGAAGGCGGCCAGTTGCCGGGCCAGAAGGTTTATCCCTGGATCGCAAAAGTGCGCTATTCGACGCCCGGCGTGGGCCTTATCTCACCGCCCCCCCATCACGACATCTATTCCATCGAAGATTTGGCCCAGCTTATTTACGATCTGAAAAATGCCAACCGGCAGGCTCGTATCTCCGTCAAGCTGGTCTCCGAAGTCGGCGTCGGCACGGTCGCCGCCGGTGTGGCCAAAGGCAAGGCTGATGTGATCCTGATCAGCGGCCACGACGGCGGCACCGGCGCTTCACCTCAAACCAGCATTAAGCACGCCGGTTTGCCATGGGAGCTGGGCCTGGCCGAGACTCACCAGACCCTGGTGCTGAACGATCTGCGCAGCCGGGTGACCCTGGAGACCGACGGCCAATTGCGCACCGGTCGGGATGTGGCCGTAGCCGCGTTGTTAGGCGCCGAAGAGTTTGGTTTCGCCACCGCGCCCCTTGTCGCCCTGGGTTGTATCATGATGCGCGTTTGCCATATGGACACCTGCCCGGTGGGCATCGCCACCCAGAACCCGGAATTACGGCAACATTTCACCGGCGACCCCCAGCATGTTATCAACCTGATGACCTTCCTGGCCCAGGATCTGCGGGAGTGGATGGCCCGCCTGGGCTTTCGCCGGCTGGTGGACATGGTCGGCCGGAGTGATATCCTGGAACAAGACCTGACCCTGGACCACTGGAAAGCCGGCAGCCTGGATCTGAGCGCCATCTTACACCGGCCCGACGTGCCCGAAACCAATCGGCCGTTACCTACCAGATCGCCCAGGTTCATGACCTGGAGGGTTCGCTGGACGTACAATTTCTCCTGGAAATGGCCCGCCCGGCCCTGGAAAAAGGTTGGCCAGTTGATGGTGCGCTACCCATCCGTAATATCCACCGGGCAGTGGGTACCATCCTGGGCAGTGAAGTTACTGCTCGCTACGGCGCGGCCGGTTTACCCGAAGATACCATTACCCTGCTCTTCAACGGTTCGGCCGGACAGAGTTTTGGCGCTTTTATCCCCAACGGTCTGACCCTGACCCTGGCCGGCGAGGCCAATGATTACCTGGGTAAGGGGCTGTCGGGCGGCAAAATCGTCGTCTATCCGCCGGAAGAAGCGACATTCAACGCCGCGGAAAACATCATCACTGGCAACGTCGCCTTCTATGGCGCCACGGCCGGGCAGGCCTTTATCAGCGGCCTGGCCGGCGAGCGTTTCTGTGTGCGTAACAGCGGCCTGGAAGCCGTTGTCGAAGGCCTGGGGGACCATGGCTGTGAATATATGACCGGCGGCCGGGTAGTCGTCCTGGGGCCCACCGGTCGTAATTTCGGCGCCGGCATGTCTGGCGGGGTGGCCTATGTCTTTGATGAGACCGGCGACTTCCCCGACCGCTGCAACCAGCAGATGGTCTCCCTGATGAGCCTCGCCGATGAACAGGAGATCGCCGGCCTGGAAGAGCTGATCTGGCGCCACGCCCTGCACACCGGCAGTCGCCGGGCCTGGGACATTCTCTCAGGTTGGTCGCGGATGTGGCCTTTCTTCGTCAAGGTCGTGCCCAAGGATTACCAGCGCATGTTGACCGCTATCTCCGACGCCGAGCGCGGCGGCTCCAGCGGTGAGGAAGCGATCATGGCCGCCTTTGAATCGAACAAACGCCAACTAGCGGCCGTTTCCGGAGACTAAAATGCCTGTCACCCGTCATGCCCGCCCATGCCCATCAATCCCGTCCGTACCTGTTATTCCCGCGCAGTGCCTGCCCCCGCAAAGGCGTGGGGCGGGAATCCACCCCGGCGGCCGTCCGACCAAGATATAAGAGATTAAGGTGATTTCATGGGACAATCAACAGGTTTTATGCAGTACAACCGGGAATCGGTTGGCTACCGGCCGGCGCAGGAAAGATTGCTAGACCGGCGGGCTATCCAGGTGCCCATGGTTGAATCTCGCCTGGTTCAGCAGGCCGCCCGTTGCATGGATTGCGGCATCCCTTTCTGCCACACCGGGGTGACGGTCAATGGTCAAAGTTCTGGCTGTCCGTTACACAACCTCATCCCCGAGTGGAATGACCTGGTTTATCGAGGCCTTTGGCAAGAGGCTTATGACCGGCTGGCCAAAACTAATAACTTTCCGGAGTTCACCGGCCTGGTCTGCCCCGCGCCCTGCGAAGCCAGTTGCAATCTTGGCCTTAATGATTCAGCCGTGACCATCAAAAATATCGAATACGCCATTATTGAACGGGCCTTCCAGGCCGGTTGGATCAAGCCCCAAATGCCGCCACGACTCACCGGCAAACGCGTGGCCATCATCGGTTCTGGCCCGGCCGGCTTGGCCTGTGCCGACCAGCTCAATCGAGTGGGCCACCAGGTAACCGTCTTTGAGCGGGCCGACCGCATCGGCGGCCTGTTGACCTATGGCATCCCCAATATGAAGCTAGACAAGGGCATCGTCGAGCGGCGCGTCACTCTGATGGCCGCGGCCGGTATCGAGTTCGTCACCAATATCGAGGTCGGCGTTAACTACGATCCCGGTAAACTGCGCCAGGAATACGACGCCATCGTCCTCTGCCTGGGGTCGACTCGGCCATGGGATTTACGGGTTGAAGGGCGCGACCTGTTAGGCGTGCATTTTGCCGTGGACTTTCTGCGGGCCGATACCCGCCGGTTATTGGGCCACCAGGGATACTTACCCGAAAGTATCTCGGCCACTCGCAAAGATGTGATCGTTATCGGCGGCGGGGACACCGGCACGGATTGTGTGGCCACCGCTTTAAGACAGCGACCGCGCAGCCTGGTGCAACTGGAGATTATGCCCCGGCCGCCCCAAGAACGCGCACCGGATAACCCCTGGCCCCAATGGCCGCGTATCCACAAGACCGATTACGGTCAGGAGGAAGCCAGGGCCATGTTTGGTAAAGACCCGCGACAATACGAGGTGATGACCAAGGCGATCATCGGCGATGAATACGGCCAGGTCCGGGCCATCCAGACCGTCGACGTGCGCTGGGAGCCGAATCCCGATGGCGGTGACCGGCCGATCTTGCACGAGATACCAGGCAGCGGCCAATCGCGGCCGGCCCAGTTGGTCCTGCTGGCCATGGGCTTCATGGGGCCGGATAAAACCTTGCTGGAACAACTGGGTGTGGAGCGCGACGGCCGGGCGCGGGTGAAAGCCGAGTATGGGACCTTCACCACCGGAGAACCCGGCATCTTTGCCGCCGGCGACGTCCGCCGTGGCCAAAGCCTGGTCGTTTCGGCCATCGACGAGGGTAGGGGGGCGGCCCGGGAATGTGACCGCTATCTGATGGGGGAGACGGATCTGCCTTAAGATCCAGATTCAGTTAAGCGACCGCTTCAACAAGACCCCGAGCAACATCGCCCCAGCGATCAGCACCGCCATCAGGGCAACGGCTCCGTAGCCAATCAATGACGCGATTGAGGCCGCGAGAGCAACCGCGAAACCGAATAGCAGCAATCGGAAAACACGGCCGAAAGTCATATCCTCATTTTACACCCGGCCGGCGCTGGCGATGATATTCTCTGGTACTAATCAGTACCAATCTACTATTTTTAAAGGGCTGGCAAGTTGGCGTGGCGAAGGGTGAGGCTTGAAATTCCAAGAATGAATACGGCCGCTCTGCCCCTTTGGGGCATCTTTGTGCGAAACTGTACGGCCGCACATCGAGTCAAGCCAGGAAAGCCGTTATTCTCAATCGCCAATACCGTTCTTGGATCCAGGAAGTTGTTTCCTAATAAAACCCTTTACAGAAAGGCGACATTTTTTGGGATAAAATGAAGTCTGAGGGATAGATTTCAAGTGGAATCAATCCAGGAGGAAGCCATGTCCTTAAAACAGCTTAACGCCGTCGTTCTATTCGTTGCATCTTTGATCATTTCAGGTTGTTCGACACCAGAACCCACCCCCCCTTCAGCCACAGCGACACCGACCTCGCCTTCAGCCACAGCGACACACACCCCCCCTTCAGCCACAGCGACACCGACCTCGCCTTCGGCCACAGCGACACCTACCCCGCCTTCAGCCACAGCCCCCTTCACCACGCACACCTACCCCGCCTTCATCCACATCGACACCTACCACGCCATCTCTCCCCGATCCTTCGCCCACCGCAACGGTTGAAAAGACACTCGACCTGCATATGCTCATTTCTCAAGATAAGCTCTTTGCCTATATTAGAAGACTTGACTACCCTGCAAGCCTATTCCGGTTGGCGCAATTCGGCGACGGAAGGCGAGGCCGAGGCGCTGGATTATGTTGCCGGAACCCTGGGCGAGTTCGCCCATTTGCAAAGTCTGGGCCTGGAACTGGAACGCCAGAGCTTTCACGTTTTTCTGGCAACCGAGATATGGGAAAGCCGCCTGTTTCTGACCATCAACGGGCAGGAAAGCGAAGTGCCCACCAATGCCATAAGCGGGCACCGGCAAGAGATCAAACAGGCGCTTCGTTTTGACTCGGACGGGGCGCTCAACGATGCGGATCGCAACCCGCTCGAAGTGGCCGGTAATGCGCTGCTGCTTCGCTCGGCTGACGACGTTCTGGAATCTGGCGCAAGACGACGCGCAAGGCAAAATCGTCTTTCTTGATTTTGGCGCCATTGATCCCGCAGCAGCAGGCGAGGGCGTCGGCGCACAGCTTGTCACGGCGCTCATTCAAAAGGATGTCGCCGGTCTGGTGCTGGTGACCGAAAGTGGGCACGGCAAAGACGCCGGAGACGGTACGATCCTCGAAGAGATCGCCCTGAACGAAGTGATTCCGATGCTTTACGTTCGCCTGGAAGACCTCGCCCCGGTGGGTATTGCCTCCTGGGAAGCGCTGGCCCAAATCGAAACGGCGCGCCTGATCTGGGATACCGATGTCTTCTCGCCGGGACAATCCGGCAATCTGGTGGCGCGTATTCCCGGCGCGGATTCGTCCCAGGCGGTCATTTTGGGCGCGCACATCGACAGCGCCAACTCTCCCGGCGCCGGTGACAACGCTCTCAACTGCCGCCGTCTTGCTGGAGATGGCCCGTGTTTTGGATGAAGGGACTGTTCAGCCGCCGGTCGATATCTATTTGGTGTGGTTTGGCAGCGAGGAACTAGGGTTCTACGGATCGCAACATTTCGTCAATACCCACCAGGAACTGTTGGACCGGACGCTCGCCGCCTTTCTGATGGACGGCTTCACCGCCGACCAGCCCGGCCCGACGATTCTCGCGATGCAAGAATCGTCTCACGTGCGCTTTGGCAACGCTCGAATTGCCCTTTGCCGATTACCTCGCTCAAAAAGCCCAGGTCTATCAGATACCGATTGAGATGGTCGTCGATTCCCCACATCTTTTCATCGGATGATGGGCCATTCTACGGTTTTGTACCGCATGTCCGTTTTGCCTTCGGCAGCAACAGAATAGGAAAGGCTTTCCATAGCCCCTATGATACGCTTGAAAGCGTGCAAGACCAGGGAGAGGTGATGGAGCAGAGCGTTTCGATGGCGCTCATCGCTGCCCTAGATACGCCCCAGGATGCCCCTGATTTGCGTGTCACCCCTGAGCCGGAGCGCCGCGCGCTGATCGTCGCCACGCATACTGAAGTGCTGCACATGACCCCCACCCTGCTGATCAATTTGGATCGCGCTCTGGCCTGGGAGGGCTTTGACGTGGACGTGATTCCCTACGGTCAATCGCTCACCTCAGACGATCTGACAGATGCCGATCTGGTTGTTGGTCTTGCCGGTGATCGACTATCCCACCGCCGATGGCGATCTGACCCTGTACGATGAGGAATGGCGCGCCGATGAGATCGACCTGCTGGTGACTTACGTGGAGCAAGGCGGCTTGCTGATCCTGACCAACAGCGCCAACCGCCTGTTCTTTGGGCAGGTCTCTGACGCCAATGAAGACTGGGAAAAAGTCAATGCGCTGGCTGCGCCCTTTGGCATCAGCTATGAAAACGACCCCTTCACTAGATCACTGCCGCTCCCGTCACAGGCGACCATCCCCTGACCGAGAATCTATCCAATTGCGTTTGATTGCCAATAATGGCTTGCCCATCACGTCTGCAAGCAGGCGAAATCTTAGCCGAGCTGGAGGAGCAGGCGGCGCTTGGCCTGGTGGATTATGGCGCAGCGGGAGGACAGGTTCTGGTTTTGTCCGATCTGGGGTCGCTCGACTTGTACGACTTCAGGCGAAGACGAAAGAGATAATTTCACCTTCTTACGCAATCTGGCCCGCTATGCACGTGATCGATGATGTCGCGCTTATGGCCGGTAATGTGTGGATTGGCGATAAGACAGGTGCAATCGTCACTTGAACCTGGCTTTCGCTCATCAAAGAATTCCGGCAGGCAGAGTGCCCATCGGCCGGCGCTCCACTGAGTCACCTTATTTCGAAAATCGCCGCATTAAACATCAAACAAACTCTTCTTCAACACAGATTCCGGACCATGCATGATGAACTCAGCCCTTTGCATCGATGTTGTCTCGATTTCCTGGCGCAACCTCTCCCGTTCGTCCATCGATGTCAACTGAACCATTTGTAGGGCGTTCTTCCAAACATCACTGCGCCAATGGCTGATCAGGCGTGAGGTTAACAACTCATCTACAGGACCGAGAAGCTTATCCAGGATATCCAGCCGCGGATCGAAACGTTCCAGCACTAAATCCTGTACGTTGTTGATGGTCTCACCAATGATATGATTGACCTGGCAGTAATCCTCGTAGCGGGCCTCTCGACCTGCCTCATCCAGCTGCGACCATTCAGGTTCGAGCATATCGGCCGTGGCCAACACCAGGTCGTAGTTTATGTGGGCATTCACCCCCAGAATCAAATTCTGTAACGCCAGCGCCTCGCCGTCCTGGGCAATTGCATGGGCATACTGCCACACGGCCGAGGTCTGGAACTCGGTGTCTTCATATTTCTCTAACGCCTGAAAGTAATAATCGGCGAAATGACTCAGCAGCCTGTCGACCCATTCCGCGTCAATGAACCGTCCTTCTGCCAATCCGTCCAACATATTCTGGGTCATCATCGCATAACAGAGCAAAAAGATGACCCGCTGGTCATTATTATTCTCCCACTGCCTAATAAGGTCGTTCATGCGCAGCAAGGCTGGCGATGATTGCCTGTTCATATGAGCTCCTTTACACGCCCTTTCTGGCGCGAATAGCCGGCGATCCAGGTCATCCCCCTAATCATAGCCGGATTCCCATTCATAACTCTCGACGATAACCCAACTGGCCGTTTTCAGGGTAGCCGTCCAGCGCTCCATGGCCTCAAGAAAAAAAGTCTTCTTGCTGCGTGGGTCCTGCGCGAACGCTTCCCGGCAACGCTTATCCCAGGCCATTGCTTCCCCCGTAGTGAGCAGCAGTCCGTAGTCTACAGAAAAAGGGCTCCCTGTATCGATCCTTCTCTGGCCGAATTCCTCAAAGAACGCCGCACGATCCCACCACAGTGGAAATTCCGCTATCCAACCGGGTTGGCCGTTCGTGCTGGGACAGGTGTAGATTCTTTCCCGATATGCTGGCATGAGATTACCTCGCTCTGAGAAGGCAGAAGGGTGAAGGCTGACCTGATCCCCGAGGGGCTGTCGGGTAGTCAGGTTTGTCGGATTTGCCGGTCAGGCTGGCTGTGGCTCTGTTTGCGAGCCGGGGGTTACCGGCCACCAGGCCTGATAACCCCCGGTATTTAACACGTTGTTCTAATCGCCGCTTGCCGCAACTTGCGCGGCGGCGGCGCTTTGCGGAACGATCCGTTTTGAGCGGACGATGGCCACGCCGACGAGTATTATCGTTGTCACGATCATGATGATCGTCAGCGCATTTAGGCCCTGGTAGCGGACGATGATCGGCGCGGCGATCAGGCTTACCAGGTTGACGACTTTAATCATCGGATTCAGCGCCGGACCGGCCGTATCCTTCAACGGGTCACCGACGATATCGCCTACCACACCGGCCTTGTGCCGTTCTGACCCTTTACCCGTATTGGCCTCAATGTCGCTGGGTTCATCCTCGATCATCTTCTTGGCATTGTCCCAGGCGCCGCCCGAGTTGGCCATGAAGACCGCCAATAACTGGCCGGAAACGATGACCCCGACCAGGAAGCCGCCGAGCGCTTCCACTTGCAACAACATGCCGATGAGCAGCGGGGTCATGACGGCGATGATGGCCAAATTGATCAAATCTTTCTGGGCGGCGATGGTCGAGATGACTACCGGCCGGCCATAATCTGGCTTCACCGTACCGGCCAGAATGCCCGGGTTCTTAAATTGCCGCCGGACCTCTTCCACCATCAGCGTCGCGGCCCGGCTAACGGCCTTAATCGATAACGAAGAGAAGAGCCAGGGCAGCGATGCCCCGATCAGCACCCCGACAAACACAATCGGATCAGAGACCCGGATGCCTGAGGCCAGCGCATCCGGATCGATCAAGTTCACGTCGGTAATAAAGGCGCCAAAAAGGGAAACGGCGGCGATGACCGCCGAACCGATGGCGATACCTTTCGTGATAGCCTTGGTTGTGTTCCCTACAGAGTCCAGATCGGTCATGATCTTACGCGCTTTTTCATCCATGCCGGCCATTTCGCCAATGCCGTTGGCGTTATCGGCGATGGGACCAAAGGAGTCCATGGCGACGTTATTTCCCGTTAAGGTCAACATGCCAATGCCAGTCATAGCCACGCCGTAAAGGATGAATATACCCTGGGCCAGGTCGGCCGAGCCTGATAAACCGGCATTGACGTACTCTTGGACTGGGACGCCGGCATACAAAATGTAGGCCAGGCCGATGGTCGCGGCTATGACCACAGTCGACCAAACGCCCGATTCAAATCCTGACGCCAGGCCTGAAAGGATGAGGGTTGCCGGGCCACTTTTAGCCTCATCGCGAATCTCCTTGACCGGCGGACTGCCGGCGCTGGTGAAGTAATCTGTCAGCCGGTCGATGACGATGGCCAGGACGACACCGGCGGTCACCGAAGCGAACGGCCGCCACCAACCGCCCGGCACATCGCGCATATAGACCAGGGAGAAACCTAGAAAAATGATAATCGAAATGCCGGCCGAACTAAGATACCCCCGAAATATCGCATGCATAGCCGTTTGGCTGTCTTCGGATTGTGCCTTGACCATGTAAGTGCCGATTATAGAGGCAACGACGCCAATACCCCGAATAATCAGTGGAAAAAGGATCCACTCAAGATGCCCGGTGAGCACCGCCAGGGCAATGCCCAGGATCAAACCGGAGACAATCGTTACTTCATAAGACTCAAAAATATCGGCCGCCATGCCCGCACAGTCGCCCACATTATCGCCAACCAGGTCGGCAATAACAGCCGGATTGCGGGGATCATCTTCGGGCATATCCTGTTCCACTTTGCCGACTAGGTCCGCGCCCATGTCGGCCGCCTTGGTGTAGATGCCGCCGCCGACGCGCATGAAGAGGGCGATAAGGGTACCCCCAAAACCGAATCCCAATAGTGCATCCGGCGCGGCCTTGGCAAAGAAGATAAAGATAACCGTCCCCCCTAACAGGCCTAAGCCGTCAGTCAGCATGCCGGTGATGGTCCCGGAGCGATAACCGATGCGTAAGGCATCGCTGAAGCTAGTTCGAGCAGCGGAGGCAACCCGTACGTTGCCCTGCACGGCCATACGCATGCCGATTTGTCCAACCATGAGCGAGAAGGTCGCCCCCATCACGAAGCCCAGAGCCCGGCCGATACCGATAATCAAGCGCACTTCCTGCTCGGTGTTGCCGGGAAAGCGGTCTATGGCATGCTCGGTGGGTGGGACGATGAATACGCTCAAGAACAAAGCCACCGTTAAAATGGCGATAAATGGCAAAATGGTCCGCAGTTGGCGGTTCAGATAGGCATCTGCTCCCAGGCTTATCGCCGACCACACCTCCTGCATCTCCGGCGTGCCTTTGTCCTCTCTTAGAATTTGCCTGCGCAAGATCAGGGCATAGATTAAACCGAGGATGGCCACCCCTAGCACAGCCCAAACCGCGACAATCTCTGCTGAGGACAGTCCCATGTTGTACATATTCTATTCCTCCAATGTTGGCTACTATGTTCGGAAAGGCACGTTCTCGAAATCAGTATACGCGACTATTCTAGCAAAGGATATTGTTATTGCAACAGAGCTTTCGCTCTCTCAGGGATAGATCGCCCTGTTTCGATACGAACAGGCGCAAGCCGCGACGATCTGAGTAGCTTTGTATCCCTTACAGATATAAGAACGCCTGCATGGCGAATCTGGTGGCCATCGTTTTAACCGGGGAATAGATCGACAACTAGATAAATCATACTCCTTTGGTTTAGGAGACCATTCTCTTGACGTATATCTTAAACGAGCCATGGGAATATTCCAATATTGCCCGGACGAATCCGGCCGGGAACCTTCGTTGTTGCCCATCCCTGGCTCCTTGCTTCGGTTTAGCCAGGTTTATACCTTGTCATCAGTGAAAATCTGCCAGGCCGGCCGATCAGAAGAGATCAAATATAGCGCCCACTCTGCCGGTACACTTTCCGCCGCCCCTAATGCCAGCCGATATCTCCAGGCCCATGACCCCGCTATAAGCAGTCACTTCCGGCATAGTTGGTGCTATCAGTTCTGGATAGACAGGGAATTTGAGACTGATTTTAATGCCCACGCCAACGCCGCCCTTGCCCTCGATGAACCCTTCGGCGAATCCGTCGCATCCCGATGGTGGGCATGGCTTTACCTGGTCAAATATGGAGGAGCCGCTGCTTCAGGTGCTCCAGCCACGGCCAAATACAATTGTGGCTGTAGCTAGGAGTTGGGTCCAATCCCTTTTCGGTAGATGGTCATCCCCTCTTCGGCCGGGATTAATGGATCCGCTTCGACAGCTTCGAAACCACACTTGGCATAAAAGTGATGATTCTTTGTTGCCCAGTCTGGTGTCCCCAACCGCCAGCTTTTTGTATCGGGATAGGTCTCTTCAATGAACTGCCAGGTATCCTGGCCCACAGCCAAATCCTGATAGTCCGGATCAACGAATATTGTGCCCAAGATATTGTGACCGTCAGGCAGGATCCAGACGATAATGCCTCCGATAACCGACTCCTCGAGGATGATCTTATAGCCAATACTCTCCTCATAGGGGAAAAGCCAGGTACGAAAGAATTCACCGTCATCATATCCCGGCGGACCGCCACTCTCTTGGCCCAGATGCTTCTGTGCGTCGTCGTCAAATGCCCGTTTCATTACTTCCGTGAGCCGGGGTAGGTCTGATTCTGTTATCTTTTCGAATTCAAGCCGCTTTGTTTTTCCAATCATCTGCAATCCCCACCTGTATCTCTTAAGAGGTCACTCCGAGCGAACGTCCTTATGTCAACCCACCGGCATAATGATCAACGGCCGCTTCTCAACCTCCCCATTAACCCCCATTCTTATCCGCTCGCATCCGTGCTAGTCCGGCCCCAATCCATCTAAAACGAACGACCTCAACTCACCGGCGTAATCGCCTGAAACCAGAATCAAATCTGCTCCTCTTGACCTATGCATTAATTTCATAAAAACCTGGCCTTGACCCCCGCCATTAAACCGAACCGACCGCGCCACCGCTCATCGTTTGCCTCCAATCAATCAGCCGCCACTTTCTCCATGACAATTTTTGGACGATAGATAATCATACCCAATCCTGAAATTAGTACTTCATGATACAAATCGACCAGCCAACGATATTCAAATCGTTGGCTGGTCGAACGAGCCGGGCTTTCCAAAGACCTGCTGCGCCCGCAAGCCAGAATAGTGTCTATCGGTCTAAATGCTCTTGGACAAGCCTACCTGCCACATCAATAACCAGTCAAAATATTCCTTTTCCGCAGCGCATCATCTGTGCCTCTAGACGGCGTCGGCCAGGTTACCAGATTCGCCGCCCCAATAGCTGCCGACCACGATATCCAGACCGGGCGAGGCTTCGGGTTTAGGCGCGTCGGGCGTCATCGGGTTATCGGCCGCGGGCGTAACCACCGCCACCCGTTTCCTTCCGTCCTTCTTCATCATATCGGCCACAAATTCCGGATCCAGGTACCGGCTATTAACTAGGAGCAGTTCATCTAATAGATCTTCCACGATGGTGAGGTCATTGACTGTCGGTTCAAAGGCTAGGGAGCGCAGAGCGGCCTCCCGATTCCTATAAACACATGCTTCTACGGCCGATTCATGGGCTACCAGCATCGTCTGACACAGGCTGGCGATAGCTGTCGGTAACGCGCCGATGGCCTCCCCGCGAGCCCCGCTGGGATCGATCGCCCCCGGAACCTCGACAATGGAACCCTGGGGCAGGTTGGTGATATGGCCGTCATTCGGGATGTTTATCGCCTCCACATGGTGCGCCGGGATACGACCATGCAAAGCCTCCATCCAATCACCCGATTCTTCATAGCGGGCCGGGTTGAGGAATTGTTCTAAAACTTCTGGGTTCTTGATCCTCTCGCCCGCCAGGAGCGCCGCATGGACATTGCCGACCTTTCCTACCCGGATATCTTCCCTGGGCGGGAAAATCTCATCCAGGCTGGGAATCGGAATGGTCTGTTGCATCGCCCGGCTGACGAAAGGCAATTGATCTGCTATGTGGTTGTCTCCGGGCGATGGGTAATAGCCCAATAATTTATAGACTATGTTGGAGAAGCGGAATCCAAAGGGGCTGTTCTGCCGTATGTTTGGCAACGCGTCATCGATGTACGGCAGCAGATTCTCTCCGGTATTCTTATCCCACATCTTCAGAATGAACGTCAGATGGTTGACGCCGCCGGCGATCACTTCAACATCATTCGGATTGCGCCCCATGGCGTTTACCAGGTCCACGCGCGTATGCACTATGCCATCGCAATGGCCGATGAACTTAATCGACGAGTGTCTGCTAAGCGCGTCACATAAGCGGGCCAGTGGGTTAACGACTGGGATAATCACTGCCTCGGGAGACACTTCCTCTAATTCCTTGGCCACACCTAACAGGATCGGTACATGCCGGAAAGTGTTCATCAGGCCGCCCGGGGTCATTGTTTCCCCTTCAAGGGCATTCACCCCGAATTTCTCGCAGACCTCCATGTCTTGCATCCGGGTGCGTGGGTAGTCAACACAGGATGTGAACAGCACATAATCAGTGCCCCTCAACGCTTCCTTACGCTCTTCATACAAATTGAAATCAACCGGAATGCCACTTTGGCTGCGAACATAGTCGAGCATATCGGCGATGGATTCCCCGGTTTCTGGGTTTCGGTTCCATATCCGCAATTCGACCGGCCGCATTTTCTCATCGCTGAACACGCGCCGGTAGATATCAAAAGCATAAAAACCGCTCGCCCCAATTAAGGTTATTTTCATTGGCGTGGACATGCATTACTCCTTTAGGTACTGGGCCTCTGACCGTGTTAATGTAAGCGTGACTCCTCAAAGGGATGATTGGACTTTGACTGAACTATAATTTACCAACCATCTGCCTAAAAATCTCGTACAAATGGATTCATTAATCGCACAATTGGTACTTCTCGATATGAAGTGGTTGCTCGCGTTTCAACCGTGGTGGGGCTACGAGACATACCTGCCATGTCACTTTTATCCGTGTATAATTATGGAGCTCGCGGATTATCGAATGGCTGAGGAGTTCATGTCAATTCCAACAGAATATCATGCCAACCAGAGCACTGGCGGCTCTCGACCTACCATTGGTTTCTTGTTGTCTTGGTTTGGGGAGAGTTATACCCAGGCAATTTTCTCCGCCGCTGTGGATACGGCTCGTGAAAGGGAGATCAATCTGATCTGTTTTGAAGCAGGGCGTCTTCACTCGTCCTTTCAAGATGGCAAGAATCAGATATTATATGACCTGGTGGGAGCGGAGCGTCTTGATGGATTGGTCATATTCTCCGAGGGCATGGACCAGTTTGTAACCCCTCAGGAGATGGAAGAATTTATCAAGTTCCATTTCGCCGCCCGATTGCCGGTTATTAGCATTGGTAAGCTCGAGGGTGTTCCCAGCATAGAAACAGACTTAAAAAGTGGCATGCGGGAGCAGGTTTCTCACCTCATCGAAGCCCATGGTTGCCGGCGTATCGCCTTCATCCATGGTCCCGAATCACAAGATGCAGCCATCGCCCTCTTTACCGGCTACTGTGAAGCTTTAAGGGCGCATGGTCTTTCCATCGATCCTGATTTGATCACTCCTCCAGGGGTCTGGGGGCCTGAATTGGGCGAAATGGCCGTCCGCATTTTAATGGATGAGCGGGGCGTCTCCTTTGAGGCCATCGTCGGTGGTGATCCTGAAGCCATAGGCGCCCTCCATGAATTGCGGCAGCGGGGGATCAAGGTTCCCAATGAAGTTGCCGTTGCCGGTTACAATGATCTGGATATCGCCCGGTTCGCTTCACCGCCCCTCACTACCGTTTTCCGGCCCGTTGAAAGGTCAGCCCGCCTGGCAATTGAAATGCTGCTCGGCTGGCTGAACGGGGACGATATAAAGGCACTCAGATTGCTGCCTACCAGGATGGTAGTTCGCCGGTCGTGCGGCTGCATGCCGCAATCCGTCCTTGAAGCAGCGATTGAACCGGCCGGTCCCCAGGTTGGCCCTCAATCTGTTAGCCAAAATAATTACGGAACTCCTGGCTACGTGGAAGAGATCCTCCACTCCCTGGGCGCGCCAGCCGACCGGCAGACGATCGACGCTGTTAAAAATCTCCCGGAACTATTCACGGGCGAAGTCCGAGGAACTTTGTCAAACGTGTTCATATCTGCCTTGGAAGAACTGTTGCGCTGGTCAATTAATCTAAACGCCAATACCGGCGACTGGCATAAATTCATCTCCAGCCTGCGTGGCCATCATTTACCAGCTTTTCAGGATGATTCCATCGCCCTTTTGCGCGCTGAAAACCTCTGCCACCAGGCCAGGGTGATGACCTGGGACGTCAGCGAACAAGCGCGAGCTAGTCAGCAAGCGCGAACGAGACAGTACGAAGAACTGTTGCGAAATATCAACCGGGCTTTAATCGCGACTTTTGATGTGAATGGCCTGATAAAGATATTAATCCAGCAATTGCCCTTATTGGGCATCACCAGCTGTTATCTGGCGCTTTACGAGAATCCTTCGAAACCAGCCGGATTTTCCAAGTTGATCCTGGCCTATGATGAGGACGGTACTCGGCCGATCGAGCTGGCGAACCAAAAATTCCCCTCTAAGATGCTCTTCCCCGACCATGTCAGAACCTCTGATCGGCCGTATATTATGCTGGTTGAACCGCTGTACTTTGCTGAGGAGCAGCTAGGTTTTGTCGTATTCGAGGTTGGCCCACAGGAGGGCACGATTTACAGCACCCTCCGTGGGCAAATCAGCAGTGCCCTTAAAGGGGCGCTCCTGGCAACTTACAATATTGAGCTTTATGATGCTGCTTTAAAGGCCCGGCAGGGCGCAGAAGAGGCGAATCGTCTCAAGAGCCGTTTCCTTTCGATGGTTAGTCACGAGCTGCGCACCCCAATTAGCCTGATCGTTGGAACCATTGAAATGATGGATTATCAACAGTGGCGAGAGGTCCCAGAAGAATTTAGCCAGGATGTTGAGTCCATCCGGGCCGGTGCACAGCATCTCTCTTTTCTGATCGGCGATGTACTCGATCTGACCAAGAGTCAAGCCGGAGAACTGCGTTTAACTCGTGAAAATTTAAACCTGGAAAGGATACTTGAGGAAATTAACTTGTTGGCCGGTCCTATGGCCCGTGAAAAAGGTCTGACCTGGCATATTGAAACGCCCCGGCGCTTTCCCACGGTGTGGGGTGATCGTGTGCGGCTGCAACAAGTTATCCTGAATCTCGTCAGTAACGCCATCAAGTTCACAGAGCAGGGGGCGGTTACGTTGAAAGTCGAGACCGTGCGGAATGAAATTACTGTTTTGGTCTGTGATACAGGCCTGGGTATCCCACCTGAGGAGCACGACAAGATATTTGACGAGTTCTGGCAATCAGAACGAACGGTGCAGATTGGTTGGGGTGGCATGGGCCTGGGACTGGCCATATCAAAGCAGTTGGTTGAGCTACACGGCGGCACGATAGGCGTTCACTCCTCTGGTATTGACCGCTCTGGGTCGACATTTTATTTCACGCTTCCGACTATCGAGGAAACGATCCAAATAGAAGATTTGGTTAGCCAACGCAGTTCCAGCGTCCTGTTATTAACAGAGAAACCTGAAAAAGTTGCCCAGGTCTCCAATCACCTGGCGCAACGTGGCTTTGATGTTGAAATTCTATCCGTGCATAATGAGGCTGAGTGGCTCGCTGATGTCGTTAGCACGTCGCCAGGGGCTGTTGTCCTGGATTTTGAGCCTGCCATGGAGAGGGGCTGGGAAATGATGCGCCTGATAAAGGGGAATCCGGCTACCCAGAATGTGCCGGTTGTTTTCTTCTCCCTTTTGGATAAGAACAACCAAGGTTCAATATTGAATCTGGATTATCTGACCAAACCTATTGGCACGGCCGAGCTAGCCCGGGCCATTGAGCGCCAGGGATTTCCGAGAGATTGTGAGTTTGGCCGGATCATCTTGATTGTCGACGATGACCCACGACTGCTCGATTTACACACCCGGATTGTACAGGCCAACGTTAAGGACTGCCGTGTTCTTCAGGCTCACAACGGCCGTGAGGCGCTGGAGATCATGGAGAGCGAGCGACCAGATCTTGTTCTCCTTGACCTGATGATGCCGGAAATCGATGGCTTTGGCGTTATCGAAGCAATGCAAAATCGTGTGAGTACACGTAACGTTCCGATCATAGTCATTACCGGTCAGATCCTCACCTGTCAGGAAATGGAACGTCTGCAGCAAGGGATTGCCGCAGTGTTAGGCATCGGTCTTTTTACGGTAGAAGAGGTCTTGTCCCAAATCGAATCGGCTTTGTGTACCAATAAACAACTGGGCTGCCAGGCTAAACAGGTCGTGCGCCAGTCGATGGCCTATATCCACGAACGCTATAGCGAACCCATAACCCGCAAGGACATGGCCGATTTTGTATCTGTTAGCCCCAGGTACCTAACCCGCTGTTTCCATGAAGAAACCGGTTTGACGCCTATTACCTACCTTAATCGATACCGGATCAGGCAGGCCAAGGAACTGCTGGAGCGCGGTGACAACTCCGTTACAGAAGTAGCCTTCAGTGTTGGTTTTTCAGATAGCAACTATTTTGGGCGGGTATTCCGGCGAGAAGTGGGAGCTTCTCCCAGCACCTATCAGCACAGATCTAGAACAGTATAATCACCCATTCCTGCGGACACCATTTTCCCTCTCCTTATTCAATAACGAGCATTGTTGTCAATCTCCTCCCACGCCTCGTAATATTAGGGGGATCACCGGGCGCCCCATCAATCACTCCTTTGGAAAGTTCCTTATGTACGAGTTCATGCGCCATTTGTGCGAGACAAGCCCCATCCGAGTAGATAAACTGGGGAAAATCAGAATTGTGAGTCAGCGCCTTTTATCCATGTCATGATCCGAGAACGAAGATGCGAAAGATGTGCGTAATCGGTGAAGCCGATCCCTTCATCGCCCGTTTGCTGCAGAGGTTTGCCGAAGAAAGTGGTCTAAAAACATCTTGCGCGAAGAATGGCCGAGAATTATTTGATTTGGTCGACCAGGAAAAACCAAGAGTAATTATTGTCGATGTCGAACTACCGGGAACAATCAGGGGTTGGCAGGCGATAAATACCCTCCGGGAGGATCCCGAATTCAGTCAACTACCGGTAATTACATGTTCCTGGCTTCAGCAGGAGGAAGCGGCGGATCTTATCCATCATGCTTCTAGTCACCTGCAAAAACCGGAACTGCATTTCAAAGATTTTGTTGCCGCGTTGGAGCAGGCTGATATTGAAGTGGCCAAAAGGTCGGGCTAGTCACATCGTATTCGCATGTAAACAAATGGCAGACCAGACGGGTAGGTAATGTCCAATAGGCGCGACATATTGCTCCAGGTAAATAACCTCACCAAGACCTTTCCCGGTGTGAAAGCGCTTGATAACGTCCATTTCGAGCTAGTACCAGGGGAGGTGCATGCCCTGGTCGGTGAAAACGGCGCCGGAAAATCAACGCTGATTAAGATCCTGTCTGGCGCATATGTTCCTGATGGCGGAGAGGTCATCATTAGTAACAAGCGCTACAAGACCCTTAACCCCTCCCTGGCCCAGGCCTTAGGCATTCGCACCATCTATCAGGAGCGGGGTTTGCTACCCTGGTTGAGTGTTGCTGAGAATATTTTGCTGGGCAATTTGCCCGGCCAACGCTTTTTAGTTAGCTGGAAGCGCTTAAGGGAACAGGCTGGCAAGATCCTTAGTGATCTTGAACTCGATCTGGATCCGGATGCTCTAGTAATTTCCCTGGGGATAGGTAAGCAACAATCCGTCGAGATTGCCAAAGCGCTCTACCAGCAGGCCAAGATCTTGATCATGGACGAGCCAACCTCGGCTCTCGGCCGATCGGAAGTAGAGAAATTATTCCAAACAGTGAAAACGCTGCGTTCCCAGGGTATCGCCATCATCTACATCTCGCATCATCTGGATGAGATCTTTGAGATTGCCGACCGGGTGACTGTTCTACGGGATGGCCAGGTTGTCGATACCCAGGAGATCTCGAGCACAGACAGCGAAGCTTTGATTGGTTTGATGGTCGGCCGAGATCTGTCCGGTATTATGGTTAAAGAGGATGTCCCCCTTGGAGATGTCTTATTGCGGGTTGAATCCCTCGGCAGCGGTTCGGATGTGAATGATGTCAGCCTGGAAGTCAGGCGCGGGGAAATCGTGGGTATAGCCGGCATGGTCGGCAGCGGCCGCACGCAATTAGCCCGCCTTATTTTCCATGCCGATAAGGCCGATCATGGGCTGATCTACTTTGAAGGAAAGGAGCTTCAGGCCGATAACCCGCGCGAATCAACGGCCCAGGGCATCGTCCTCATACCGGAGGATCGAAAAAACCAGGGTCTCGTGCTGTGCCTGGATCTCGTTGACAATGTCAATATCGCCAGCACGAGCCGAGGAAGATCAATTCTCAACCTGGGCAAACTTGAAGATGTTACCCGCCAACAGATGGCCTCATTGGATATCCGGGCGCCCTCTTCGAGAACAGAAGTGCAATATCTTAGCGGTGGCAACCAGCAGAAGGTGGTACTGGCGAAATGGCTGGAATTTGGCGCGGAACTGTTCATTTTTGATGAACCGACCCAGGGCGTCGACGTTGGCGCCAAGCTCGAGATCCATCGCTTGATGATTGACCTGGTCAGAAATGGCAAAGCCATCCTGATGGTCTCCTCAGATATGGCCGAAATCCTGGCCCTTAGCGATCGCATCCTGGTTATGCGCCAGGGTCAAATCGTTGGCGAGTTTGCTTCAGACGAAGCAAGTAAGCGGAAGATTATCGAATGTGCTTTAGGAACCTCAAATGGAAGAAACGCAACCTAGCAATACCATCTCCAGGGCAAAAGTTAAAGTTAGGACGCTGATTCCCGTCAGAATCTGGCGGTATTACTTACACTTATTGTCCTCTGTATTGTTACTGCCATATTGAATCCCGTCTTTATTACGCCAACTAATCTGATCAATGTCGTCCGGCAGATTTCGATCTTAGGCATCGTCTCCTGTGGTATGGCCATGTTGATGATTTCTGGTGGCATCGACCTCTCCGTGGGTGCAACTATCTCGCTGGCCGGCGTGGTCGCTGGCAAAATCTTGATTAGCGGCTATGGTGAGTTCGCGGCCATCGCTGCCGGAATCCTTGTTGGTGCATTGATAGGTCTGGTTATTGGGGTCATTGTTGCGAAAACGAAAGTCCAGCCTTTTATCCTGACCCTGGGGATGCTGAGCTTGATTGGTGGTTTTGCCTTGATCGTGACCAGCGGCCAGCAGATACCCAACCTTGGCGGTGACTATTTTGAACCCATCGGCGGGGGCATGGTGGGGTTCATCCCAGTTCCGGTCATCATCTTATTTGTGGTAGTCATATCGAGTCATTTCTTGTTACGCCACACGAAATGGGGTCGGAACTGGTATGCCATTGGCGGCAATGAAGAAACGGCTTATCTATCTGGTATCAATGTGAACTCTCACAAGATTGCCGTGTATGTTCTTAATGGTCTACTTGCCGGCGTCGCCGCGGTGACCCTGGCCTCTCGTATTGGCGCTGCCCTACCCGTCATGGGCAACGGCTACGAACTCCGCTCCATCGCAGCCGTGGTAATCGGCGGCGTTGCCCTGTCTGGTGGTCGTGGCAATATATTTGGTGTTTTTCTCGGTGTATTATTGCTTGGAGTAATCTCAAATAGCCTGAATATGCTGAATGTTAGCTCCTTTTACCAGAACGTTTCCTTGGGCTCGGTCATCCTGATCGCAGTTATAGCCAATCAATATGGCCAGGTTCATGGTCGGAACTGAAAGATGTCCGCAGGAGGAGAGAGGAGGTGAATAGTAGCTTATATTGAGAACATGCCTATGAACAACTCTTTTTACTTTGCCATATCCAACATTACGAAAACAATGGAGTAAAGAAATGTTACAAAAATCGTCCCACAAACACATACTTATTTTGATTCTGGCCCTGGTCCTGGCCCTGACCTTGGTAAGCGCCTGTAGCCAGAAAGAGACCGCAGAAGGTAAAACGATCGGCTATATCGCTGCCGGCACGGAGTATTACTATCTCTGCCAGGAGTCGGGGATCCGCAAAGCGGCCGAAGAAGCTGGCATCGACCTGGTCGTACTCAATTCCGAAGGCCAGGCCGATAAAGAAATCGCCAATATGGAGGACATGATCTCCAAGAAGGTTGACATCGTTCTGATGATGACCACCAATGCGGCCGCCGGGCAGAAGGCTCTGCAACTGGCCAACGAAGCCGATATCCCAGTAATCCTGGTCGGCATTAACGTTGAGGAAGGCGAGGGCGAGGCTCTAAGCCTGATCGACTTCGATTTCAAGGATATGGGCCGGGCGGCCGGTGCCTGGGTGGCCGAGAACGTAGATTCGGGTGAAGTCGCCATCATCGAGGGGCTGGCTGGGATGAATGTCGCCGAACCGATCACCGAAGGCTTTGAAGAAGAACTGGCCGCCAATCCAAATCTGACAATCGTAGCCAAGCAGCCTGCCGATTGGAGCCGCCAGGTGGCCCAGGATACAGCCACCAACCTGCTGCAATCTTACCCCAACTTGAAAGTGATCTACGGTCACAATGATGATATGTCCATGGGCATTGTCAACGCGGTCGAGGAAGCTGGCTTGCAAGACCAGATCATGATCGTATCGGATAACGCGAATGCAGAAGGCGTAGCCGCCATTGAAGCTGGACAGTTGGTCGGCTCCGTAGCCCAATCCCCGGCTATTGACGAAGGCGAACTTGCGGTGAAGATGGCCATCGATTACCTGAACGGAGAAGAAATAGATGCTCACATCCGCGAGGATCTCTTCTTGCTGACCCTGGATAACATCGACAAAGCAAAACTCTGGTGCTACGAATAGGCGCCTGGTTGTAAATAGACAACCGTTCGTTACCGGTAAATGTTGGGCGCCAGGTCCAACATTTACCGGCGTACACTTTACCTGAATATCTGTCCAGCCCAGACCAAATCATCGACCGTAACCTGCTGTCAGGTTGGCCTGTGGTGCATAGGATCACGCTCTGATGATATCTGGTCGAGGAACCCCAGGCATGAAATCTAGAGAAAGAATACAAATAACTCTGAACCACGAAGAGCCAGACCGCTGTCCGATGTTTGTCGGCTTCACCCCCGAAATGGCGACCCGGGTCAACCACGATTTGGGGCTTCGAGACGATGAATTCTACAATCCCCACGGTGGCGGCAACACTTACCTGCTAGAACGCTCCTTGGGGGTGGATATGTTTTTAACCTCCGTGGGCTGGGCTAACTCGTACTACGCCTCCCACGAATACGCCAATGAGGGACACGTATACCGGGATGAATGGGGTGTAACCTGGAAAAGCATCCCCTATGAAACAAAGTATGGCCGGGGCCATTACACTGAAATGGTCGGGCATCCGCTGGCCGAGGATGAAGCCTTGGACGATTACAAACCACCTGATCCTACCCGTCCCGAATTGTATAAAGATGCTCAATGGACCATCGAAGAGTTCCAGGATGATTATTGGATATCCGGAGCCACCGTCACTACTTTTTTTGAAACCGCGTGGGCTCTCCGGGGTTATCAAAGGATGTTGGTCGATTTTGCCCTGAACCCAGAATTGGTGGACAAGCTCTTGGATATTCCATATCGCTACCACCTGTCCGCGGCGATAAAATTGGTCGAACTAGGGGTAGACATGCTCTGGATAGGCGATGATGTTGGCACGCAAAATAAAATGCTCATCTCGCCGAAAACCTGGCGTCGTTTTCTAAAACCGCTTATGGTCGATTTCATTTCCACCGTAAAGGGCATCAATCCCAATTTAAAGATCGCCTATCATTCAGATGGCTACATCCTGCCCATCATTCCCGAGCTAATCGACGTGGGCGTAGATATCCTTAATCCTATCCAGCCGCTATCGATGGACCCGGCTGAGATCAAACAGCAATTTGGCGATAAACTCTGTTTTTGGGGCTCCATCGATGAACAATATACATTACCCTTCGGCACCCCGCGCGATGTGGAACTCGAAGTTATCGAACGGCTCAAGACAATCGGTAAAAACGGCGGCCTGATCATCGGCCCCACCCACAACGTCCAGCTCGACACCCCTCTGGAGAACTTCTGGGCCCTGATCAATACAGTAGCTAAGACCAGTTACCGATCATTAAAGAGCTGACTGTTTCACCGACACCATATTCTCCAATGCATTGCCGTAAGATTCATTTTATCGTCGATATTATACACCTTATGTCAACTGGATAACGGCCTGATCAACGACTGGCCCACTACTCCCCAGCCCTTAGGCGCTGAGACTTGCAGCTCTTGTCCGTTCTGGTCGATGTCCCATCCACCTAAAACGAACAACGGCCTCAACCCGCCGGCATTGGAAGCATCGGCCGCTACTCCTCTTTCGGCCCCCATTCATATCCGTTCTCGTCCTTTCTGGTCCGCGTCCCATCCACCTAAAACGAACAACGGCCTCAACCCACCGGCATTATGATCAACGGCCGCTTCACCGCTCTAAACTCTAATTCCGGCTGACCATGACCATCCACCAGGACCTGTACGACCGCGGTCTCCCAGTCAGCTGCCTCCGCAGGGATTAACTGACCTCGTCTCGGAGTAATCCCTTATTGGTCTACCGGTGTTGGCGGAACTTTGATGATTTTCAAGTTGGCCTCCTGTTCAAGGTTGGCCATAAAATCGTCAAACTCGTTGATTTTGAACACATTCCTTCCCGGGCTCCGAGTCGGCCGGCCGATGACCATCATCTCCGCCCCGGTTCGCTGGGCATAGTTGCTTAACTCGGTTTGGATGTTTCCCTCAGGCATCACGTAGTCGACATCAGTGACCCCTCGACGGGTGGCGCGATCAGCCAATATTAACATGGCGAACTCGCCCATATCATGCAACTCTGAATACACCACGCTCATGGGACCGATCGTTGCGTATTCCAGGAATTCAGCATCCAGGATGTGTAAGAATGTCAGCCGGGCCTCGTGTTCGATAGCCAGGTCGATAGCCTTCGTCACCGTCTCCCGGCTTTCTCGCCCACCTCTCACGGCACAGACAATATGCAGGGGTGATTGTTTATCCATTTTTATACCATCCCAGTTATATGAAAGCGGGAAAGAAAATGAACCACCTGGAGCAAATTTCTCCCGCTTTCAGCGAGCAAACTGCAGCTTGATGATCTTCTTCTTTTTTAAAAACTAACTGCGGTTTGACAGCTATTTCAATTTGTGATGGACTTATATAGCAACCAGCTCAAATCGCTTCTCCAGAGCCAACCGGCATCTGCTCATCCATCATTTACAGCCCAACCTTTTTAGTTTGGCATTACCAGGAAACGAATCAACAACCAGATAGTCGCCAGGGTAACGGTGATTAGCATAGCAGGTAACCCTTTGCGCAGGAAATAGCCGTACGAAATCGTATAACCGGCTCTCTCGGCGATGCCGGCCGTTACCATGTTTGCCGAAGCACCAATGAGCGAGCCGTTACCGCCCATGGCCGCACCGACGGAAAGGCAAAAGAACAGCGCTTTTGATTCAGCGCCCGGGATCGTAGCTGTCAGAAAAGCTACGACCGGCAGCATCGCCGCAGTAAAGGGTATATTGGCCACAACCGTTGACAAAATGGCGCTCAGCCAGATGATGGCCAACATCGCCAGGAGCAGGTTATCGCCCACCAGAAAACCGATGAACTCGGCAATCAAAGCAATCAGGCCTACCTCCTGGATTGCGCCGACCACGATAAAGAGGGCGATGAAAAAAACCAGGGTCGTCCAATCTACTGCTTCAATCATCTCCTGGATATCCGGCCGGATCCAGATGAGCAATGCGGTCGCGCCGATTATGGCCGTCACGGCCGGAATTAGATGAATCTGTTCACCAAATATGAACATGATTAACATACCGCTCCCGACCACCATCGCCTTTCGTAGGTGGACAGGTTCAGTGATCTTCCCCCGCTCGGCCAGCCGGGCTTCTAGCAAATTTGCCGATTTTTTGTCACCGTTTGACACCAAATCTTTCCGGTATGTGTAAACGGAATACAATACCAAACCCACCATGGCCAAAATGACCCCAGGGGTCAGGTTGATCAGAAAGTCAGTGAAGGTTATTCGGGCGTAAGAGCCAATCAAGATATTGGTTGGCGTACCAATCAGCGTACTGATGCCGACCACGTTTGAGGCAAATACTTCCGGGATCAGCAAGGCCAACGGATTCATGCCCAGAGTCAAGGCGATTTGGACGCTGATGGGCGTCATGAGCAACATGGTGGTGACATTGTCTAGAAATGCCGAGGCGATGCCTGTAATTAGCATCAGGATCACCACCAACAACCAGGTGCGACCGCCTGACAGGCGATAGGCCATATAGGCCATCCACTGGAAGATGCCGGTGCGCTCGACGACGGCGATAACCATCATCATACCCATGATCAAGAAGATCACATTCCAGTCCACATAGTGGAGGGCTCGGGGGAAATAGAAGATGAACAAGCCTTCACTAATTGGCTCGCCCAGGTAGCTGACACCCAATACGATGGCCGTCCCCAGCAGTGCAGCCAGGGTATTATGAATCACGCCGGTGGCGATGAGAACCAGCACCCCGGCGAAGACAATACCCGCTATCCAGAACGCCGGCGTTATTTTGCGGTCTAGGATGATCTCTGGCACGGAAACAATCTGCCCGGCGATCAAAGTCTGGCTGGCGGAAAAGCCTAGATCGACCTCCTGTTCTTGAAAATGAGCGCGTTTTATCGTTACGAACAGATCCTCGGGAACCATTTCGGACGGGGTTAACGCGTAACGGCCGTCCGGCTGGGTGATATCTTCGGCTAGCACTACCTCGGCCGGCCTGTTCATTAGCAGCACGACAGCCCCTTCCACAGGGACATTTTGTTTATCAAAAACCGTGCCGGTTACCAGTTGGATTGGATCTGATTGGTTACTACCGGTCTCGCTCTCCTGCCCCCATGCTGGCAAGACAACAAAATGAGCCAATAGGAGCAAGCCGGCCAGGTAGAGCAGCGGCAAAATGGCTCGCCTCCGCCTGTTCGTCATGGGCTGATCTCGTCGGGCATAATGATTGTGGCGCCGGTCTGAGCGGCCACCCGCTCGGTGAATTGCTCCAACAAGGCATGGGTGAATACATTTTGTTCATCGTCCAGCAGTTGAGGCCGGCCGACGACCAGGAAATCGGCTTCCACTTCATGGCATAAGGCGGCGATTTCTTCGCTCACCGTACCGTCCCGCACCAGACCTTCGGCTGCTACATCCTGGTTCGCTGCCTGGCTTTGCGCAGTTAGCAAGATGAACTCGCCCATCTGTTCCATCTCTTGATGGATTGTATGCGTACGGGTAATGGTAACGTGGGCCAGGAAATCGAGGTTGACGACATAGAGGAAATAAAGGGGCAGGGAATTTTCCTTGGCGACGGCAATAGCCTTGGCGATAGTGGCCTGGCTGTGAGGTCCACCTCGGATAGCGCAAACAACTCCACTCATAGGATAATTTACCTCCCGACTATGAATGTATAACGCCATCTCATTTTACTCTAGCTGCGCTCGAGATTGCAATATCCCTGGGGCAGCTCGACCCTCGCGAAATCATCTATCCAAGGGCGGGGTCTGCCCAATCTCCACCATTGTTAGCTGGTCACCTCCTCCCACCCCCGTCAGGGTTTGCCCGGGATTCATTTCGTGACCCGTGTTGTAGAAGAATGATTCTGCTCGCCAAAGGAGGTTGTTGTCGTTTCAATTGCTATTGAAGAACAATCCTATCAACCCACCGGCAGGATGATCAACGGCCGTTCTTCCTACTTCACAAATGCCCCCATTCTTAATCCACGCGCGTAGGTTTTAATTTGCGTCCAATCCCGAACAACGGCCTCAACCCACCGGCATAATAATCAGCGGCCGCTCCTCTTGCGCCAGCTCCAACACCCCGTGCACTTGCTCATCTACAAAGGCCCCCATCACCACCGTGCCCAGCCCAAGCGCCACTGCCTGCAGGTGCAGGTTCTCGGATGCGAAAGCCACGTCCATATGCACGTAGCGAATCCCCCGCTCGCCATATTTCCCCGTAGTCCTCTCGTACACGGCCGCGAAAACAAACACCGCCGCCGCCTCGGCCAGCCAGGTCTGCTCCACGGCCGCCCGCCCCAACGACAGCCGCAGATCCCGGTCATGCAGGCGAAGCAGGCTATGCTCCCGGGCCTGGTAGCGGAAAAGACCCGCTTCAATCCCATCCACTTCCCCAACCAGCACATACAGCTCCAGCGGGCAAAGCCCTCCAGCCGATGGCGCTGTTCGTTTGTAGGACCTGGCCCCGCTGATGCCTTGCGCCGCCCACAGCAGTTGTGACAGCTCAGCCAGGGTCAATCGCCGTCCCCCGAACTCCCGCACCGACCGCCGCTTCTGCAAAGCCGCTTCCAGCGACATCTGGCCATCCTGGTTGGCCTCTGGCAATACAATCACTTCTTCCTTTGAAACCACTGTCATTCGAGTTCTCCCGTCATCAATGTGAATGAAAATCGTGTCTTCGTTTTGTACAGAACAATATATCTATCAAATGCTTACCCGCCCAGTTGCAAAAGACATGTCTGGTAGGTGATTTATGTCAGGGTTTTCAGCGCAGAATCGTTAAGGTTAGCGCCCCAATAGTCGGAAAAACTGCTTCTGATGAATTGTCTGTTGGAAAAATGCTAAGTATTGTTTTCCCGCCCCAATATTTACCCATCCTGTCATGCCCGTGAAGACAAGCATCCATACTCCAGTCTGTATTATCTATCATGCCAATGAAGACAGGCACCCATTCCCTAGATTTTATTAATTGTCATGCCCGTGAAGACGGGCATCCAAACCGCAGTTCATCTTATCTGTCATGCCCGTCGAGACAGGCATCCATTCCGCAGTTCGTCTTATCTGTCATGCCCGTGAAGACAGGCATCCACACTCCCGGCCGGCGCACCAGGGGCTGTCCTCGTTCGCGCCGGTAGCTAAAAGTGGCCCCAAACCTCGCAGGTCTCCGAGACCTGCGAGGTTTTTTCCGAGGGGTGGTTGCCAAATCTCTATCCGCGATCACGGATTCCCGCGCCATCGTGAAGCCTGCCCCCACAAAGGTGGGGGATTGAATAAGTCCCCTCAGTATCTCACTTCGGAAAAGACGTCGCAGCCAAATTGCCCCTCCTTGCTGCATTATGGATCGCGGTTATACTATTTGTGGGAAGAAGAACAACAGACAGACCCTTGCTCTCTATCTCCCCAAACATTAAATCGAAAAAACCACCTATTGGGAAACCGATCATTTACCCATGTAGTGACAAAGCAGCCTGACAATGATTTTCTGCCGGGTGTTTGCATATGCGATCCATCTCCATCTCAGGGGCGAAAAAGAAAAAAAGGGCAGCTAAAGCCCCCAGACCGGCCAGGCCGACGATAACTCCTGGCCGGGAAGAAACTCAGCGCCTGGTGAATGACCACCTGGCCCGATCAAACTCCGGCCTGCCTGCCCACGCCACTTCGCTCCCCGGCCGCCAAAACCAGATCCTGCACTTGCAAGCTAAATTTGGCAACGGTTATGTCCAACGGCTGATGATCAACCACAATATATCAGGCCATCCGGACGGTCAACAATCGTCAGGATCTGTTCAACGGGACGTGGCGGGCAATACCCTCGTGATAGAGGATCCCCTGGTCGTCAGTGGGGACCCAAAATTTTATCACCACGCCGAGCGCATCAATAAGAAGTATGCCGCCCATCCCCCGTCGGCCGGTTGGCCTTATACGGCCGGCCTGAAAACTTTGTGGTCACAAGGGGCTTTTGACGACTTCGCCGACGCTGTTCGCGAACTTCAGGTGCAGAACATGGGCGAAGAAGGCGCCGACGGCATTCTTGGCCCTAAAACAGCCAGGGCCATCCAGGCCGCGTCAGGTTCCGAGGCCGAAACAGAAGATCCGGCAGTCGCCACAGAAGAGCCAGTCTCATCCACGCCAAAAAGTGAGACCCGACCCCAACCGGTAACCGGCGATCTGGAAGCGGCCGGTAGCGCTGCCTTGCGAGAACGATTTCGTGATATCCAGGTCCTTCTTACCGGGGGAACCCTCTCGCCGGACCAACAAACCGCTTTTGCCGCGGAAGCGGAGCTGGTCAAAAAAGCCTTGATTGACGCCATTACCGGGGAGAGCATCCGCTTCGATTTAGCCGCCTTCAACAACATTTCCGTCCAGGTCCCGGCCAACGGCAATATTGTGCCCCTGACCCTCCGCGCAGCCTACTTCATTCATAAGGATCTTGGGGTTGCCAATGTAAAGAACGCCCGCCAGGCATCAAAATTTTCCGGAATTCAGAAAGCGCTCAAGGAAAATGGCGACATCAGCCTCATGCACAACAGTAAGGGCAAGGCCATGGACAGCGGATTTGCCATCGAATACGGTAAAGGGACCCCGGCCGATGTTCGCCTTTTCATTCAGGAGGCTATCAACAGCGGCGCCATAGAAAATTACGCCCGCTCAAAAAAGAAAATATCAAAAACTCAAAACCTGGGGGACCTCGATGCCGCCACGTTGCATGATCTGACCCAACAATGGATTTACGACAATGGCGTCGGCGTTGATTGTTCTGGTTTTGTAGTACAAACCCAGGTAAATGCCAGGGAAAAAGTGCGCGCCGAACTGGCCGGCTTAGGGGTTGCCGAAAGTGATTTACCCCCTGAGATCAGCGCCAAGGTGAGAAAGGCCAAGAGCTTCAAGTCCGAAACAGCGGTCGGTAAACCTTTTGATTTGCGGCCGGGAGACGCCTGGGTCACCCCCAGCGGTGGCCATATTCGTATTGTAACCGCTGTTCGCCAATCCACCCGCAAAGGCAAAGATATCATCGAATTTGACACGGCCGAATCTTCCGGCGACTCCACCAGCAGAGAGAAAGGCCAAATCTCCAAAACAAACAAAACCGGCGGTCTTGACGATTGGGGTCGCATCAAAGGCTCCTTCCACCGCCTGTAATCTTCCGCTCTATAGAAACTGAATAATTTATAAACTCTGTTTCTAATCAGTCCACTCCACCTAAACCTCGCAGGTCTCAAAGACCTGCGAGGTCTACCTTTCCAGGTAGGCCGGATTGTTTATCCGGCAAACCATTTTCTCGCCTGGAATCGAAAGGTGCAGATACCTTCTAACCAAAAATCATCAAATTTGCTCCAAAATCCCCCCTCCGGCCGCACCCTTTACCCGCCCATTTCCCATGTTGTATAATACCCACATCGTACTGGGGAGTGCGACGCTGCGCTATAAGCCAGGTCCGATGGCCGCTTTCCGGTTGCCCGGCCTGGTCACCTATGATGATCTTCCAGATCAGGAGTTCTGGCATGGGACGCAGCAAACAAGGCCCACAACCCAACCAGTCACCGGCCGTCAAAAAACCGGCCCCCAGACAGGCGCAACAACCCACCCAATCACCTGCCGCCCCGGGCCAACAAACCCACGTCGACCAGATCCTGGCTTTACAGAGTCAGATCGGCAATCGTAAGGTCAGCCGGCTATTAGCCAATCGAAATGGCCGCCACATCCAGCGCTCCTCCTTGAGCGAAATGGCCGAGGAATACCTGGGCTCCAATCAAAACGACCGGCCTTCAGACCAAGTACACGAGATCGACCAGCCCACTTACCAGGAAATGTCCGCCCGGGCTAAAAAATTGGCCGAGCGACTGCAAAACAGCCTCGAATCCAACTACGAGGAGATGGTCAAAGACGAGACAGGCATGAAAGCTATCAACGTCGCCGGGCAGGTCGAAGACAAAATCAAATGGGCCTTCAAAGCCGATGAATCCTACGCCGATGAATATATCGGCGAGGAACATCTGCCCGTGGTCCTCGAACAGATCAACGCCATCCCCGGCCTCTACGAGAAACTCGGTCTGTTGCGGGCTATGGAGCCCTTCCATGCTCGCACTATCGGCCTCTACCTTAAGATCCCCAAGCTCGAAGGCTTCCACTACAAAATGACCACCGTCAGCGCCGGCGGCGGGGACGACCATGTTGGCGCCAGCCTCACCGAAGTGTTGATCAGTTGTGACCAGGACGGGAACAAGCTCTGGGAACAAGACTACCAGCTGGCCGCCGTCGGTCTGGCCGAAGGAGCCTCCACCGGCGACCTGACTATCACGGCCGCCCAGGGCGAATTTGACACCCTCGTCTACTGGGGCCCCAAGAATTTCGTCGGCTCCATGCAATTCGCCTCCATCGCCGCCGGCCTTGGTTGGGGTTATTCCTTCGGCGTCGGTACCTTCCAGGGCGATGGCAGCCTGGGCTCCCTGACCATCGACATGTCCGGCGAGATCATCACCACCGGCGAAATCGGCGTCGGCGTCTTCTACGGTTACCTGTCCACCGGAAGTTCCGGCAAGCGCTTTGCAGCCCCAAAAACCGTCACCATGGAAGACGAGCCCAAGATTTTGGTATACGACGATATCGACAAGACGCTTAAAGTCACTTTCCCCGAGAAATCGGCCGAGCCTGGCGGTTCCACATTAGATAATTTTGTCGAGCTGCTCCAAAAGGCCGTGGCCTCAAAGGATCTTCAGATCACCATCACCGGCAAAAGTAGCCTGGATGCTGCTTACAACCTGGGGCTGATGCACGAACGCATGAAAAGCATCCGCCGGCTGATCGCCCAGGTCCGTGAGCAGCAAGGCCTGGAAGCTCAGGGCGGGAACATCACCGAAAACGAGTCGCTTGGCGAGGAACCGGCCGGTGGCAGCGACAGCGACCCCAACCGCGACCGGGTCGTCGAAATCCATCTCAAAGGCCGTGTGATCGTCAAAGAACCGGGTTCATAGCATATCCGCTAAAGAGTCATCGGGAAAGGAAAGCAGCGCCAGTCAGAAAAGCCGCGAAGTCGCCCGGCCCGCCAAAGATGCTACCGGCTGGGATACGCCCCAATCAACCGCAGACGCCTGGCGCCGTGCCGCCAACCGGCAGGATCTCCTGGCCCCGGCCGATCTGCTCCTCTTACAAAACACCCTTGGTAATACCCTAACCACTGTCCAACGTCTGCTTGATCATTCAAGCGCTGCCATCCAGCGTACCGCCACCGCGCCTACGCCTTCGTCCCTGGCCTCTTCCCCCGGCGGTAGTATCCACCTCAACGAACGGACCCCAAGTCATGCCCGGCCAGCGCGACGTTTACCTAGGCTTCAAAGTTTTAGCGCACAAAGTCGCACAAAGTCGCACAATGTTGCCATATTGGTCAGGACAACAAGTGCTATTATGTTTGTAATATTGGAGCAATGAGCTTGGGAGGTAAAGTCATGAAGAAATTAGCGTTCCTAATCGTTACCTTCGCTTGGGTACTTGTCGCTAATCCAAAGCCTGCCCATGCAGAATTAAGCTACCTGGAAGCCTGGTGTATTGAACAAGTCCAGACCTGGGATTCTATTACAAGTACATGTACCGTAAATGGAAGTGCTTCAGTTGGGGTATATTTGATGATACTGGTTGGTGAAATCATCGACATCACCAACACCGGCACTATCACCAACTGGGGCACCGGCGCCATCGCCAACAGTGGCAAAATTATTAACGATGGAACTATCATTAACGATGGCTCCATCGCTAACTACGGCATCATCAATAACGATAGCACCGGCACCATCGACAACAGAGGCACCATAAGCAACCCCAGCGTCTCCATCAACTACGGCACCATCAATAACGATGGCACCGGCATCATCAATAACACCGGCACCATCAACAACTGGTACACCGGCACCATCAACAACACCGGCACCATTGCCAACTGGAGCACTGGCAAAGTCGAAAACTCCAACGCAGCGACCATCATCAACTACGGCGTCATCTCCTTCGGCATCGCTAGCAAAATGAACAACTACGGCACCATCAATAACGATGGCACCGGCACCATCGATAACACCAGCACCATAAACAACTGGATAAAGGGCACCATCACTAACACCGGCACCATTGACAACTTCGGCAACATCAACAACTACGGCGAAATCTTCAACTTTGGGGACATTTTGGGACCAATCGACAACCTCGACGATGGCGTCGTATACGACAACTTCGTCCGGCTCCCGCAAATAATGTCTGGCGGCTGAGCGGCTCTAATCCCCGCCGGCGGTCGTGTGCACCGGCTCGAATGGCCCCAAGTCATGCCCGACCAGCGCGGCGTTTACCTGTAATTCGAGGATGGTGCACAAACTCGCACAAACTTGCCACATTAGTTCAGACGATCTGTGCAATTATGTTTGTAATATTGGAGCAATGAGCTTGGGAGGTAAAGTCATGAAGAAATTAGCGTTCCTAATCGTTACCTTCGCTTGGGTACTTGTCGTTAATCCAAAGCCTGCCCATGCAGCAAGCGACCTGGAATCCTGGTGTATTACCCAGGGCGAGACCTGGGATTCTATTGCAAGTATATGTACCGTAATTGGGACAGCCACTATCTCTGCATCTGAGACGCTATTTGTTCTACTGAATCAAACCATCGACAACTACGGCTTCATCATCAACAACTCTGGCGCCATCGAAAACTACGGCACCATCGACAACTACAACTCCGGCACAATCGACAACTACGGCACAATCGACAACTACGGCACCATCGACAACTCCGGCACCATCGACAACTACGGCTTCATCATCAACAACTCCGGCACCATCGACAACTACGGCACCATCAACAACACCATCGACAACTACAACTCCGGCACCATCAAAAACTCCGGCACCCTCAACAACTCCGGCACCCTCAACAACTCCGGCACCATCGACAACAACTCCGGCACCGTCGACAACTCCGGCACCATCAACAACTTCAACTCCGGCACCATCGACAACTTCAACTCCGGCAATGTCGACAACTCCGGAACCATCGACAACTACAACTCCAGCACCATCGACAACTACAACTCCGGCACAATCGACAACTACGGCACCATCAAAAACTACGGCACCATCTACTTCTCCATCTCTGGTACCATCGACAACTACAACTCCGGCACCATCGACAACTTTACCTCCGGCACCGTCGCAAACCGCGGCACCCTCAACAACTCCGGCACCATCAACAACTGGGGCACCATCGAAAACACCTACGAAGGCACCATCGAAAACTACGGCTCCCTCAACAACTCCGGCACCATCGACAACTTCAACTACTACGGAGGCACAGGTACCATCGAAAATTACGGCTCCATTGAAAACTCCGGCACCATCGGCACCTCCGGCGAAGGCACCATCGAAAATTACGGCTCCCTCATCAACTCCGGCACCATCGACAACTACACCTCCCTCAACAACTACGGCTCCCTCAGCAACTCCGGCACCATCGACAACTACACCTCCCTTAACAACTCCGGCACCATCGAAAACTCCGGCACCATCAACAACTACACCTCCCTTTATAACTCCGGCACCATCGAAAACTCCGGCACCATTAACAACTCCGGCACCATATTTAACTACTTGTGCACGAACGGGGTCATCGATAATTCCGGGACCATTTTAAACACGGGTAAGATCGTCGATCTCAACCAATGCGCTTATTTACCGCAGGTGGCTAGAAGTTAGCTGGCACTATGACAGGACCCGGTCACCACTCTCCAAGCAAGCCATAGAAAAACCATTGACACTCGGACGAACCGATTTGTCACACTTCCTACAATGGACCTCGTAACCGACGGCGGTGATATCCACCGGCTCGAATGGCCCCAAGTCATGCCCGGCCAGCGTGGCGATAGTCATAGCTTCGAGGATGCCGGCGCGGGCGGGGTCACCAGCCATCTTCGGGCGGGGGATCCGGCTTCCACAACTGCCACCAACACCGGCGATAAATCGAATCTAGGCGACCAGCCAGGCGCTCGGCGCGTTTATCGGCTCCAATCCGGGCGTTACGTTCTGCCGGTAGGTCATTCTCAAGGGTATCTATCCGTGTCTGAAAAGGTTTTAAGATGCCCTCAAATAGCTCTTCTAAGGGGGCTACAGCCTGAGGGTTGCCGGCACCCCCACCGAGGGCGCGGCCACCGGCGGCTCAGCCAGCAGCGCCAACCCGCCCGCGGCCGGGACGCCATCTTCCTGAAACAGCGTACCCTGCCGTCCATCGCCATGCGCCACGGGGGTGGAGTCTGACCAAGATGTCATTCCCGCGGAAGTGGGAATCCATATACACCCTATCCACGAGTGGCGCGGGCATCCATTCGCCGCCAATAGTCATTCCCGCTGAAGTACCTGCCCCCACGCATCGCCTGCCCTCGCGAAGGCGGGGGCTATGTGGCGGGAATCCACCTTCACCCCGCCCAGGATCCCCTATCAAGAGAAACTGAGTTTATTAAAAAAACTCAGTTTCTACTCAGCCCACTCCACCCAAACCCCGTCAATCGCCGCCTCAACGATGCCCCATCTCCCACCCCCTCCCTCTCCGGCGTCTACCAGAGAGTTGCCTGATCGGCCGAACTCATCTATCTTTCAACAACAAGTCGGAGGTTATCGAATTATGGCGGGCAAGATATTTCTGAGTGTCGGCAAAACATCCAACGAACGGCAAGAGCAGTTCGTCCAGGATATTGAGGGCTATTTGCGAGCCAATGATTTGACCCCGCAAACAGTCGGCCGAACGTATTTCACCAGCCAGCAACCCTTAAAGGCGATCAACGAGTTGATGGGCCAATGTATTGGCAGTGTCATCATCGCCTACGAGCGACTACATATCGATCACGGTTTTGACCGGCCGGGCCACCCTGAGCAAACAGAACTTCAGCAAGTGAAATTGCCCACCGTCTGGAATCAGATTGAAGCGGCCATGGCCTACAACTTTGGCCACCCACTCCTAGTCATTGTCCAAAAGGGGCTAAAAAGCGAAGGCTTGTTGGAGGTCGGTTATGATTGGTATGTGATCTGGAGCGATCTCGATCCGGTAATGCTCACTGAGCCCTCTTTCGTCGGCGCTTTTTCTGACTGGAAACGTCGCTGTGAGGTCTATGCGGAGCAACGGGAGCAGAAGACGGCCGCGTCATCCAGGCCATTTTCAGACCACGCTCAGGCAATCCCCGGCCGCGAGCAGCTTATCACCTTGCGCCAGATCTTGAGCAATCGCTTTAGCGAAGGGGAACTGCGCGTCCTCTGTTTTGATTTGGGGATAGATTTCGAAAACCTGCCAGGCGAGGAGAAGATAGTCAAAGCGATGGAATTGGTTAGTTTCCTACAAAGAACAAGCCGCCTTGACCAGCTTGTTCTACTGGGCCAACAAATTCGCCCTGACATCGATTGGCCCGGAAGTTGAGCGATAAATCAAAGCCTGGAAATGCGTGACCAATTTTCTTTCAGGCGTCACTCTACCACGTCTGGTCGAATTGAATATTCGGCCGTCGGGGCGGATTAACAATCCGACCTACTAAAACAGTTCCCCTTGCCGCCCTTCCTCGCCCAACAGCTCCCGGATCCGCTCCTCCAGGTGATCCAGGTTCCAGTGGCCTTGTTCGCGGATGATGGTGCGCAACATGGGGTTGATGTCGCTGACATTATCCAGGATATCGGTCAGTAACTGGTACTGCTCCCGGGCGCGCGTGATTTCACCCGGCGCTTCCACCATATCGCGCAAAATCACCCCTTCTGAACGTGAGGCTACGAAAGCTTCCGGATGGCCTTCGATGAACACATGGGTACGCCGGCCGGGACCCCGGCCATCCTCGATAGGCTCCAGGCCAATTATCACATCCGATTTGAAATACTTGCCGTAGCCCAAGGCCACCATACTGCCGTATTCGATCTTCATGCCGCTACCTCCGACTGCTTTATTGGCCAATAATCGAACCATACTGGATCACCACCATTTTTGCCGGCCGTCTCGCTGTCGACACCATCGGCCTCGAAGTGGCCTTCAACAACCACCTGCTTACTTCGGATGGATCCCAGCTAATAAGCCCCAAGATAAGCAAGATACCAAGGCGGATCTAACATCTACGCCATCACGCCGCTTAGCTAATTCTCTTGCATCCGATCCTGAACAACCAACGCCTGTTCCAGGGCGTCAACCTGTGCGGCCGCTTCGGAATCCACCATGTCCAAAACCATGACATAGTAATCACCTTCTAAGTAGCCGATGAAATTGATTCGAAAGCTCACACCTTGCGTGATCATGACCAGAGTTACGCCGGTGGCAGTCTCGCCAATATCGGCCGCGCCAGGGATTTCTGCGAATTCCGATATGCCCTCATCATTGACGCCTGAGAATCCAGCGCCCGACAAAAAGGCGGCGGCCGCGCTTTCCGGGTTACTCAACTGGTTTTCAAATAATCCCCGTTCAAATTCAGATCCTATTGGTTGAATAACGACCATAACCATCTCAAATGGCTCTTGATATAAGAATGTGGCCGTATTGGGGATAGCCTCTTCAAAGCCACTACCCCCAAAGAGATCCATCATTCCCGGCGGAAGTTGTTCAAAGCCAGCGGGTAAATCGGCCAGCGTAAGAAGCCAGGCATCCACCTCTGGTGCAGGCGTTTCTTTTGGGGTAGCGGTCTCGATAGGCGTGGCCGTTGCTGCCGCTGTTGCCGTTGGCGTTGCCGTTGGTGTATTGGTTGGTATGGTCGTGGCCGTTGGTGTGGCTGTATTGGTTGCCGTGGCCGTAGACGTAGGCGCCCCGGCCGTCTGGCTGGCGAAAACATCAGCCGCGATCCGCGTGATGGTGGCCGCCTGTTCCTCCTCCGATGGACCGCAGGCCGAGAGCAACAATACGATTGATAGGGCGATGGCCATCAGGTAGGTCCCTGATTTCATTGGTTTCTCTCCATTTCGGATATGTTGTCAGGGAAGCCAGTAGCCAACGTACGGAAATCTGGGCCAGCTTGTTTCTTCTCCCCGAAAAAAAACCTTCCCGGTCCATTGCAGCGGCTCCGAGAGCTTTGCCTGAAACTGTGTTAATAGAGATCAGTATAGATTATTTGCCGGCTAGACAGCAAGTGACCTTCGTCACGATATTTCAGGTCGAGCTAATAAAATCAATGACCACTTTCGCCAATTCGGGTCCTTTGTCCTCTTGTAAATAATGGCCTGCGCCGCTGATGGTGGTGTGCGGCTGGCCCTTAGCCCCTGGGACCAACAGCTGAAAGGCGCGATCGCCGCCGGCCGTGATCGGGTCGCCATCGCTAAAGGCGGTCAGAAATGGCTTATCAAATCGCTTGAGGGCCATCCAGGCCAACCGGTTGGCCGGGGCAGCTGGATCCTCGGGTGTCGTGGGCACCAGACCAGGCATAATACGGGCACCGGCCTTGTAGCTCTCATCAGGAAAAGGTGCTTCGTAACCGGCGAGAACTTCCGATGACAACGCTGTGGTTGTGCCGCCGTCAATAATCCGGCCGATAGGCAATTTGGCCGTAACCTGGCAGAATCGTTGCCAGCGCAGAAACTCCTCCGACAATGATTGATCGCCGGTGGGTAATCCACCATTGGCCACGATAACCCGGGCAAACCATTCTGGATGGGTGGCCACCAATCTCAAACCTAGCAGCGCTCCCCAATCCTGGCAAACCAGGTTTATCTCACTCAAATCAAGCGCCTTAACCCAGTCACGCAGCCAATCAACGCATTGTTGGTAACTGAAGTCAGATTGTTTAGCAGGCTTATCCGATTTGCCAAAACCAACCAGGTCCGGCGCCACAGCCCGAAAGCCAGCCGCGACAAAGAGTGGGATCATATGCCGGTAAAGATAGGACCAGCTCGGCTCGCCGTGTAGCATTAACACCAACGGCCCATCTCGCGGTCCTTCATCCACATAATGGATCCGCAGACCGTCCACGGTCACATAGTGGGGGGCAA
>CAVOYS010000012.1:0-1144245 GCA_963700725.1 uncultured Chloroflexia bacterium | reverse complement strand
CAATGTATTGCTGTATAGCCGCTGTTTGCCGTCCCATGGAAGGTCATTCCCTGATCCAGGTTAATTGTTGCTTTCATTCCACTCTCCTGCTTATGGGAAATGGCGCGGCGACAAAATAACGGTATCGCGCCATTCCCTGATGATCCCAGTAAGTGCAGGTCAAACTATTTCAGATTCAAGCTCGCTGGCGCTGCTGATTCCACATTTACCTGAAGGAAGACACGCTTCCTCGTGGCCGGCTATCAGGTGAATGCCCCACAGTTGGCCACAAAACCACAGTTGGGACAACTGAGACGGAAGAGGCTATCCAGCTTCAAATCAGCCAGGTAACATTTAGGGCAAGGTTGGCCGGCCTGGGAAGCGGGTGCTTTCCGGGCTGAGATCTGTCCGGTCTGCCACCATTTCCGCCGCCCGGTTTCTGGCCGATCTGTAAAATTATCTCCAGGATTGCCCAAGTAATGCCTCCTCGGCCAAGGATCAAAGACCAAATTTTTACTTTAAGGTCAGCAGATAAGCAACCAAAGCATCAATTTGCTCATCTGTCAGTTCATTAGCGTAATTGCCATACATCGTGCCGGGTGCGAAGCCCTCGGTTATATGGGCGTCCGGCTCGACGATGGATTCCTTGAGGTACTCCGCGGCCGATTGGCCGGTGACGACAGTGCCCGCTCTAGAGCCCAGACCGGCGTGCGATGGCCCCACGATTCTAATGCCCTCCTCCAGGGAATGACAGGTGATGCACCCAGGCGAACTGGCTGCCCCGATAGTGGTGCCATTATACAATTCCTGGCCATAAGCGACCGGTTCTTTATCAACCGCTGGGGCACTGTCGCTGCCGCCACAGGCAACCAGGGCCAGGGAGACGAAAAGTAAAAAAAGCACTGTGAATTGATGCATATTTGTTGACTCCGCTAGAATTGAATCGCCGCAAGCGCTTGATCTGGTTTTGACCCCTGGCCAAAGTTCAGGAGCCGTGCAGCTGGTTATTCTGTTATTGTTCACGAATACTTGCCTTGACCGACAATTCACCAAAATTCAAGAATTGCAGCCTGATCGGGACCAGGTCGCCCGGATCCAGGTCGGCCTGGCGATCGATGCACATGATATGCAAGCCCCCCGGTTCAAGCTTAATCATGCCACCGGGAGGAATCGCTATTTTTTCGATATGGTGCATGCTCATGATGCTATTTTCATCCAGGGTCGATTCATGCAGCTCTGTTCGGCCGCAGATATCGATATCGGCCGCGACCAACTCTTCGAACTCGGCGCCATGATTGTGGATAGTCCCATAAAATGCGGCATTGGTCGCCGAACCAGGTGAAGGTCGCCCCCACAGGCCGGTGGCGGTTATCTGTTCTGACGTAGCGCAAGCAACCAATACCAGGCTAAGCAGGAGTAATAATAGCCTGCCCTGAACCGGTTGCTTTATTCTGCCTACAAACCGCGGCTTCCTTATATTTCCGATCATGATTTCATCGATCCTTTCCACAGAATATGCCAGATAAAGAGTGGAATAGGGGTACAGGCTATTCATCGACCAGGCGGCGCAAATCGGCGGCGATCTCTTTTCCCGGCGTATTAAAGGAATAGATTACTCGCAATGCCCCTTCTTTGTTTAAGGCGATGACGCTGGCTGTGTGATCGACCAGGTAGCCCGTCTCGACGCTGCCCTCCTGCTTCTGGTGGAAGATGCCAAAGGCCGCGGCCGCGGCCGCGATCTCTTCTTCCGTACCCGTCAAGCCTAAAAAAGTGGCATCGAAATGAGCCAGGTACTCGGCCAAGACTTCCGGAGTATCGCGTTGGGGATCGACGCTGACCATCAGCACCTGGACCTGATCCCGCTTTTCCTGGCTGAGTTTTTCCATGGTTATGGACAATTCGTTCAAGGTCGTTGGGCAAACATCGGGGCAAAAAGTGTAACCAAAGTAAAGTAGCACCACCTTTCCCTGAAAATCGGACAGGCTGGCCGGGTTGCCATGGTGATCGGTCAATATGAAATCGCCCATCGGCTCTGGTAACTCAAAGGTCGTGCCATGGAAGGTGTACGAGCCAATTCGTAATTCGCCGGAAAATAGCCCGATGGTAAACCAGCCCAATAGCAGGCCCAGAGCCAGGCCAACACCGATCAGGACGAATAATCTTGTCCGGCTGGCCCTGCCGGGGGATGGTGGGGTAGGGGTATCTGTTGAGGTCATCGTTGTATTGCCCCCAAGGTCAAAGAAGCGAACTTCTGATTTTCTGGTCTTCCCCGCGGATAACCGTGGCTGATAGGATGACCATAAAAACCCAAATAGTAGCCCCGGTGCCTAGATGAAGAACCCGGGACCACATGGGCAGCGTTAGGAGAACATTGCTCATTCCCAGAAGAAGTTGGAGTACCAGCAAACCGATAAAGATAAAGGTGATACGTTTTACGCCCCGATCCTGGCGGCTGGCTTTGAGCATGAAATAAAGGACCAGGATTATACCTACCCCGACGGCGATGGCAGCAATACGATGGGTCATCTGGATAATAACCATCGCCCGCAGGTTATCGGGGATTACCGGCAGGCCGCAAAGGGGAAAGTCGGGGCAGACCAGGGAAGCGCCCGTCCTGGTTACCAGGGATCCGGTGAGCAGCAGAACATATGTGGCCGCGGCTGTTATGGCCAACCACAAGGGTAAGCGCGTCCCGGCGAAGGTCGCGGCCGTGCGTTGGCCCAGCCGTCGTGTTGCCGGTAGGGTGACCGCCACCCAAAGGGCCACCAGGCCGGCCACCAACATGGCCACTCCTGTATGTATCCAACCGGTCCAGCGCGGTAGCTCGTAGACGACATGAATACCACCTAAAGCAACCTGGATGGCTAGCACAATAGTCGTGGCGATGGCCGTGCGAAAGATCCACTTGTCCGGCTTAAACCAGCGCCAGGCCAGGACAATCAGCGCGCCAACCTCTAGTACCACGGCCGCGCCAAATAAGCGATGAAGGAACTCAACCCAGGCGCTCAATAAGAAGGGCGGCACCGCCCGGCCGTGGCATAAGGGCCAATCGGGACAACCCAGGCCATTACCCGTCACGCGCACAATGGCCCCAATCATGATCAATACAATCGTGCTGATCAGCGCAATAACGGCCAAAGAGGAAAAGGTACGCAGCGCGGCCGACACTTTTTCAGTGACGGGCGCATCCTGGGTAAGCGAAACAGTCATATATCATCCTTAACGAATACTATCCTGCACTTTGACTCAAACAGTGCATTGTACTCAACTCGACTGAGGAAGCTAGTTTGCCACCAAATGTGAATTTTGTCACAATATGATTGTTGTTTCCAAAAGGTCAATATTTTGAGAGCCGATATTTTGGAGGACGAGCATGCCTGAGAACCAGACTTACCCTGACGAATCAAAAAGCGGATGGCAGACCTGGCGATTGTTAATCATAGGCTTCGCGGCCGTGATTATCCTGGTTGGCCTTGTCTTTGTGGTGGCCACCATTACCAACGCCTCCCAGCCGGAAGGCGAAGAAGAGCGCGTCAATGCACTGGCCAATAGCGATGACGAATGTGTTGTTTGCCACAGCCGGACTACGCCGGGAATTGTCGAGCAGTATGGCGTGTCCACCATGGCCATCGCTGAGGTCGCCTGCGTTGACTGCCATGAGGTCGAAGCCGATTATCCTGGGAGCGTAGAGCATGAAGGCGTTTATGTGTTGCCGTCACCCTCTTCGGCGATGTGCGATCGCTGCCACACTAGTGAGGTGGCCCAATATAATCAGAGCCGCCACGGTCTGCCGGCCTACGTGGCCTATGCCGGAACCGAACCGCTAACCGGCGAGCAACTGGCCTTATATCAGAGTATCGACGAGATAACCGCGCCGGATATTCAGCGAAATGCCCTTTATGAACTAGAGGGACCGGCCATCACCCGCTTCGCCTGCGAGGTGTGTCACAATGTGGGCAAACCCCACGCCGATGAGTCGGTCGGCCAGTGCCAAAAGTGCCATCTGCGCCATGAATTCAGTCTGGAACAGGCCCGAAAACCTGAAACCTGTAATCAATGCCACATTGGGCCGGATCATCCTCAATGGGAGATCTACCAGGAATCGCCCCATGGTATCGCTTACATGACCGGCGGAGACAACTGGAATTGGGGTGCCGAAGCCGGCACCTTGACTGTTGAGGATTTCCCGGCGCCAACCTGTGCCACCTGCCATATGAGTGGTTTTGGCGCTTCTGGCACCACGCATGACGTTGGCAATCGTCTGACCTGGTTCTTGTTCGCCCCCATAAGCAGCAAACGGCCGGGCGCGGCCGCCAACGCCGTGGAAATGCAGGCTGTTTGCCAGGAATGCCACAACAAGAATTGGATCGAAGATTTCTATAAAGATGCCGACGCAGCCGTGGCAGCGGTCAACGATTGGGTTGTAGAGAGTAATGAGATCATGGCCCCGGTGAAGGAGCAGGGCTTGCTGACGGCTGCAGCCTTTGACGAGCCGATTGATTTCACTTACTTCGACTTGTGGCACCATTGGGGCCGAACGGCCAAATTTGGCTCCTGGATGCAAGGGCCGGACTATACCCAGTGGCATGGTGCTTATGAACTCTTACGCGACCTGGCGGAGCTAAAAGTCCAGGCTGCCGAGAAACTAGAAGCGGCGGGAGAGTAGCCGTGTATTATCTGACCCTGCTTTTTCCCGGATTAAAAGGGAAACGATTAGGTCCGCTGTCCAGGGATCAGTTGATGCTGTTGATGGCCGCAATTAATGAACTTTTTCTGGCTATCGACATCTACCTGGCCCACAATCTCAATGGAACCATCTTGCTCCGAGAGTGGATCCCCATCGTTTTCGGTCTGGTGGCCGGCGCTTTCCTCTTGTTCGCAGGCCTGATCGCCATGCGTTGGCGGCAGACGGCGGCCATCATCGCCAGCCTGGTGCTGATTGGCAGCATCATCGTCGGCCTGTTAGGCGCTTACTTCCATATTGTGCGGGCTATTCGCCCGGACGCGCCCCTGGGTGATGTGGTCACTATCCCCTTGTTGATCTGGGCCCCGCCAATCGTGGGCCCGCTTATCTTCTCCCTGGTCGGCCTGTGGGGTGTGAGCGCGGCCTGGATCGAAAAACCATCTGACAGTGGCACGCTGCGATTATGGGGCGACACCCGTTTGCGCCTGCCTTTCAGCAAGACTCGGGCCTTCCTCTTTATGGTCAGCGCCGGTGTCCTGGCCACGCTCTTGAGCAGCGTACTTGACCACGGCCGGGCCCAGTTTGATAACCCCTGGTTGTGGCCGCCGGTCGCTATCGGTATTTTCGCCACCGTCGTCGCCTTCGGCCTGGCCGTCATTGACCGGCCGACCCGGGGCGACATCGCCATCTACTTGGTGGGCATGGTACTTCTGGTGCTGATCGGCGTGACCGGCTTCGTATTGCACGTCCGCTTCGACCTGACCACCCAGAATATCATTGTGGTAGAACGATTTTTGCGCGGCGCACCTTTCCTGGCGCCCATGCTCTTCGCCAATATGGGCCTAGTCGGCCTGATAACCTTGCTGGATCCCGTTGAGATCCGTGGCCTGGAAAGGAAGGGGTCGGGACGGGAAGCGAAGTAAGCGACCTGGGCGGCCGGGATGGAACGGCCTTCAAAAATTGATGACGACGAACACCCTATAAGTTATCTTCACCTGCCTTCAGCCAGGAACTATCGTAGTAAATACGGTCTAGCCTATCTCCCTCACTTGCGCCACATAGGGGTGGTCAGGTCGCCATCCTGGTATCACGATGGTCCAGATTCATCCGCATATTGCAGCCTCGCGATTTCCTTTTTATGTATGTTATACTATTCCAGTCATGCCAGTAAGCACCCTGATCAGAACATAATTGCAGCGGCCACGACTCAGTCCAGACCTGGTCGCGCGTCCCCGCCTGATTACGCGACTCAATCAGGGGCTAGACCGTAAGCTCACTGTCATTTCTGCTCAGGCCGGTGCGGGCAAGACCACCTTGCTGGCCCAATGGTTGGAGGATTGCCCCCAACCCAGCGCCTGGCTTTCGCTCGACGAGCATGACAATGACCTGATGGTTTTTGTGAGTTACCTCTGTGCGGCGATTCAAACGGTTTTTCCCAACGCTTGTGGGGAAGCGCTCGAACTCATGAAGGCTATTAAGGCCCCACCACCACGAATTATCACGATAGCGCTGGTCAATGAGTTAGAGGCCCTCCATAGAGGAGATGAGCCACTGAATCAAGATCATCATTCCAAAACAGGCTTCATATTGGCCCTTGACGATTACTATACGATCACCGAACCGACTATTCACCAGTTCCTGTCCGAACTGATCGTTTACCTGCCCCAGGGCTTGCACCTGGCGTTGGCAAGTCGAATCGATCCGCCTTTTCCGTTGGCACGATTAAGGACTCGCTACGAAATGACCGAGGTACGTACAGCCGATCTGCGACTATCGTCAGCGGAAACCGGGTCTTTGCTCACCTTCGCCTCAGGCAGAGAATTAAGCAAAGAAACCATCGAGTTGTTCGAGAAGAAAACCGATGGTTGGGCAGCCGGCCTGAGATTGGCCGCATTGTCTATACGCGATTTGTCTGACGTTACGCTCTTCGCCCAAAGATTTCAAGAAATCAGCAACCCGGTTATTATGGATTACTTGTTGAGTGAGGTTCTCTCCCAACAATCCCCTGCCTACTGGGAGTTCTTGCTTCAAACCTCGATCCTGGAACGGTTTAACGGTGAACTCTGCGACGCCATCCTTTGGCAGGCCGGTAACACAACGCCAGCATCAGCTGATCTTAAATACAGATCATCACGATCTATTCTGATAGAACTAGATGCCACCAACCTGTTCCTGATCTCTCTTGATCAGCAAGCGGAGTGGTACCGGTATCACCACCTGTTTCGTGACTTGTTGCTCCATCGACTCCGGCAACAGCACAGCCCAGAACACATCGCCGCCCTCCATAAGCTCGCCAGTCGCTGGTTTGAGGAGAATGGCTTTATTGAAGAGGCGCTTACTCACGCCTTTTTAGCCAGGGATATGGATCATGCTGCGGCCATAGTATCCCGACATCGCTACGGATTAATGAACCGGGCTCGCTGGCGGCGTCTGGATCAGTACTTGCATCTCTTCCCGCCCGAATATGTCGACCACACACCTGGCTTGCTGATGCTGAAAGCCTGGCTCTTGTATCATCATGGCCATTACAGTCAATTGCCCCCCACTTTGGCTAAGCTTGAGGCAACATTGGGACTGGAAGCGCTTTCCCCTCAGGCGATATCTCACTTGAAGGGCGAAATGAGTGCCTTGTGCAGCTTACTCTATTATTTTGGAAGTGGGTGAACAATTTTCGGGCCGGTAGGGGGTTGGCAACTGCACTGACCGTCATCGCTTTTCTCCTTATCGTCGCCATCCCGGTGACCATATTAGCCATCTTGACTTTCTCACAAGTTAAGGTGCTATCATCCAACATCGAGTTGAAGGAATCTTTTTTGAAAGATTTCTTAGCCAGGATACTCGCCGAAATGGAACGCCTATCCGTTCTGAGATCTGTCGAGTTCGATCGCCAGGCATTCTTAGAAACGGTGACCACTGCGGTTCGCCAGGTGCTGATTGGGCTGATCAACTTGATCCTGAAAATTGGTGCCTCATTTCCTCGTTTGCTCATTAATGGATTTCTTTTCTTGGGCTTCCTGGTAACCCTTCTACCGGCCGCTGATTCACTCACCAGGCGAGAACGGGTGCTGGTACCTCTGGAGAATCCAATTGTCGAAGCCTATGCCACCAAGATCAAACTCATGACCCGGTCGATGTTCCTGGGCATTTTTGTACTCTCCTTTGTACAGGGTATCGCCATGGGTTTATTTTACGTCCTGGCTGGGATACCCTATGCTGCCTTCTGGACAGCGCTCTCTATCGCCTTCTCCGTTCTACCTCTCGTAGGTATCAGTCTTATTGTCATACCCATGAGTGTCATTTTAGTGTTGAACGATGACGTCACCTCGGCCATCATTGTGTTGATCGGCTTTTACGGTTTTGCCAATTGGATCGATACCTTATTACGGCCGAAGCTGGTGCCCAAGGGAGCATACCTGCACCCTATGTTGCTGATCCTGAGCGTTTTTGGTGGTTTGGCCCTGGCCGGCATCCTTGGCGTGGTTTATGGTCCGGTGATTATGATCGTCTTTGTCACCACCATTGACCTGTACCGAGTCTATTTCCTGGGGATTGGTGGACCAGAGGAAGATATAAACGAGGTTGTCCCATCAGCTAACTAGAGCAGTAAAGATTCAGGAGCTGTCAAAATGAGAAAGGTTATATTGATTCCAATCACCCTCCTGGCAATGGTTCTTCTATCAATTCTGGTTACGGCTTGCGGTTCAGGGGGAACCAGAATCGACGTCCCAGCCTGAAGAAACACCAGTTGTCGAGACGCGGGAAGCCGAATCGACGGTGCCTGCCACAGACGAAGAATCCCAAGAGGAAGAGGTAGAACCGGAAGCTACAGCCGAAGATGAAATAGAAACGCCGGCAACGCCAACGGCTTCCGGCTTAACAGCCGTGATTGTCAGCGGGGATTCGGCCGGCGCCGGCATGCCCTTCACCTTTGATGCCACGCAATCCCAGTCAGCTGTGGCGCCGATCGTGGGCTACGTATGGGGTTTGGGGGATGGAACCACCTTATTCGGTGTATCCGTCGAGCATGCCTACACTGAGCCGGGATTCTATACCGTGACCTTGATCGTAACCGACAAGAACGGAGAGATAGACACGGCCGCAAAGGTGGTGGAGATCATTGACTTAGCGGCCGAGGCGACACCTACGGCCGAAAGTCAATTTAGTCTGGTTGGCACTACCTGGGAAATGAACAATGCCATCCGCGGCACCTCGGTTATCTTGAAATTCGACGAAGGAAAGCTCTCTGGTTCGGCCGGCTGCAATGATTACAAGGCCAACTATTTCTACACAGTCAATGAAGATGGCACCATCGGCATCTCGGTCAGCTCTATTAGCATGACCAATAATTCGTGTGTTTTGGAAATCATGGCTCAAGAACGAGGCTACCTGGAAAGCCTGGCTTCGGCCAGTAGGTTAATCATCGATGGCGCCAAGTTGACGCTGGAAACCGGCAGTGGCTCCCTGACTTTTACTCTCGTTCCAGAATAGGTTTTAGCAAATTTTCTGGACAAACTAAGATACTCCAAAATATGGAAATCTACTAAATGGCGCGACAATTCATCAATCCCCATACTCTACGAGAAGATATCATGGCCGGATTGGTCCTGGGTATCGAAAGTGTGCCCGATGGCTTGGCCCAGGGCTTTCTGGCCTTTGTTAATCCGGTCTTTGGTCTGTATGGCTACATGATGGGCACCTTCACGGCAGCCTTTTTCACAAGCTCCACCTTCATGGTCGTCCAGGCTACAGGGGCCATGTCATTAGTCGTGGCCAGCGTTCCTCAGATCCACCACCCAGGATTGGGCACACAATCCCTGTTTGCTCTGTCTATCCTGACCGGCATCATCATGCTGGCGCTAGGGCTGCTCAAATTGGGCTCGTTAATCCGTTTTGTGCCCAATGCGGTGATGACCGGCTTTGTTAACGCCGTGGCCCTGTTAATTATCCTCGGCCAATTAAATGATCTATTCGGCTATAATCCCGGCGGTAGCAACAAAATAGTCCTGGCTCTAAATCATGCGAGAAATCTGGATCAGGCAGATCTTCCGACCGTGATGGTGGGCTTAACCACCATCTTTCTAATCGTCACCCTGGAAAAAACTCGCCTTAAGGCTTTGGGCCTGGTGGCAGCTATGATTGCCGCCTCAATCCTGGTGCCGCTGTTTGGCTGGGACTCGGTCGCTCAGCTCAAGGACATCGCCGAGGTGCCGGGCTCCTTACCCAGGCCCGTCTTACCGGATCTATCGTTATTGCTGCCATTGATCATCCCAGCCTTTTCGCTGGCTTTTGTGGGCCTGGTACAAGGGGCCAGTATTACTAAAAGCTACGTTAATCCTGATGGCAAATATCCTGATGCTTCTGGCGACTTCGTCGGCCAAGGCATGGCCAACATTGCTTCTGGTTTTTTCCAGGGCATGCCCGTCGGCGGTTCTTTTTCGGCTACGTCGCTAGCTACGAATGCCGGGGCCAGATCCCGTTTCGCCAATATCTTCGCCGGTATCGTCATGGCTGTTGTTATCCTTGTATTTGGCCCAGCCATCGGGGCAATTGCCATGCCGGCTATGGCTGGTCTCTTAATCGTCATCGGCTTTCGCACCTTCAAGCCCCAGCGGGTGGAGATGGTCTGGAAGACAGGATCGGTCCAGCGTATAGTCATGGGTATTACATTCGTCGCCTGTCTGCTCATTCCCTTGCAATATGCTGTGCTAATTGGCGTGGTCATGTCGCTGCTGCTATATGTCATACAACAGTCGAACAAAATAACCATTAAAGAGTGGCGGTTGACAGACGGTCCATACCCAATTGAGCAAGATCCACCTGACACATTGCCGGCCAATGTGGTGGTATCACTGGTACCCTATGGCAGCCTCTTTTTCGCCGCCGCACCGGTATTCGAAAAACAGTTGCCGGAAATAACCGATCAGACCACCAATACAGTCGTCATCCTGAATCTGCGTGGGCATGATGATCTTGGGAGCACCTTTTTCAATGTTCTGAACCGCTATGCGGCCGATCTGCATAAACATCATAGCAAAGCGATGTTGTCGGCTGTAAGTCCCAACGTCATCAGGCAATTAGAGCACACAGGCCTGATAAAGGAGATAGGCAGGGGCAACATATTCCCGGAGACGGAACAGCTCGGCGAAGCCGGCTTGGCCGCCTGGGATGCGGCCGAAAAGTGGGTGAACGAACAATCTGTGCGAAGTGCCAGGGTGCCCCTCTGATTGAGATCTCTTTCATTCCGATATTGACCTGGATAAATCCTACAGCCACTGCAACCAACTATGACCATCGCATTCTCGGTTCTGCCCCTGCTGGGTATTAGCCTCATTGTATTGCCGATGAGCATCATCCTGACATCAAATGGAGATGTCATGTCGACCATTATCGTCTTAAACGTCTCTCAATGTGATGAACTACTCAGCAAAATCTGTGGATCGTTAATTGTGAAGCACATATCAGAATTGTCTGGCTGCTAGTAAGCAATTGATTCTTTCGGGACTGGTTTTGCTCTTTCGCGATGGTCATTTTATTGCAGCACACATAATGGGTGCTTTGGCGCAGCCATTTCGCCGGCAGCTTATCTGGTTGTCAAGAGGTATGGTCGATGTTTAACATGTTTCTGGATTGGAGATTGTGGGCGCTAGATATCATCCTTGCCGGAATAACGGTGATTGCCAGTGTGACAAAATACCAGATGAGTCGAGGTGGATTCAAATATTTGAAGGAACATTATCCCCAGGTAAGTGACGAGCGATGGGAGAGAGTGAACAGCTATTTTGCTCGCTGGGGAGCACCCCTTGTCTTAATTTCCTTCCTCCCCCTCTTAACCTGGAGAATTCTTTCCGCCGCCGGAGCATTCGGCATCTGCTTTAGACCCTTTCTTGTCTTCGCCTTCCTGGCAAAGATGATTCGGTACTGGATTGTGATCTTTATTGTTGTAGGGAGCTCTCGACTATTCTTCTAGCGAGGTATCAATAATAAATGCGTGGAAGTTTATGACCGTTAAGTCCATTTCAGGTGGCCTCCTTTCACAATAAATGATAACTTTCCAAGAAATTACAGTGACTTCTGGGGAAGTTATTTTTTTATGTGATTTGGGGAAATAGTGATTATGATAGGATGGCGATTGAGGTTTTTTGCGCTTTTATTTTTACTGTCTCTACTTGCCAGTTGCCAGCCAACCTCGCCAGCTGACGAGCTAAGCGGCCGCATCACCTTATGGCATAGTTGGTCTGAAGAGGATGTTGCCGTGTTGGAAGAAGCTTTAGCCGAATTTCAAGATATCTATCCGAATGTACGCATTGCTTCGATCGCTTTTCCTGAAGACCAGATCCTGCAGGAATTTAACAAATCCGGTATCGATGGTTTAGGGCCAGCTTTGCTTATTGGCCAAGATAGCTGGATCGGGGAATTAGCGAATACCGGGATTTTGCGGCCGCTGATGCCCAATGAAGACGGCTTCTCTTTATTTAATTCTCAAAATAGAGCCCTAACCCAAAACGAAGACCAAATATTCGGGGTCCCCCTTTCTCTGGCGCCCAGCGCCCTGTACTACAACAAGCGTTTAGTATCAGAACCACCCCATACCCTGGATGAATTATTACTTGAGGCGGCCGCTGGGAACCAGGTTGCATTTGTGCCGCGATTTGAACCTGCCTACTGGGGCATACAAGCCTTTGGTGAGGGCTTGTTTGACACCAAAGATCATTTTACACTGGCTGAAAGTGGTTTTACTGAATGGTTGAGTTGGCTAAATAAGGCTCAGCATGCTCCTGGCGTCATTTTGAATGTCGATGATGATTCCTTGGTGGAACTCTTTAAATCCGGTCAAGTTGCTTATTACATTGCAGGACCTGAGAAACAGGCGCTCATGATGTCTGATGTTGATGCGGAGATTCCCTTCGAATATGGTGTTGTGCCTTTACCCAATGGGCCCAATGGTGCGGCCGGGCCACTATTACCGGCCGAGACCATCTTGCTCTATGCTTTCACCTCCGCTGAACAGACGCGCATTGCCAATGCCCTGGCTGCCTTCCTGGTGAACCAACAACAAAGTATCCGTTTCATGCGGGAATTAGGCCAGGTGCCGGCCAATCCGTCTATTAGGGTGGACCAACGGATTTACCCTATCGTCCACGGTTTTTCCGAACAAGCTAAGACCGCCGTCGTTATACCCAACGAAATAGCCTCCGATCCCCTTGTCCGTGCCGGAGATCGGGCTTATGTCAGTGTTCTCTCTGGCGCGCGATCGCCCGAGGAGGCGGTTTGCCAGTTTGGCCTTGAAGTTGCCTCTTTTCAGAATTATACGGCCGCCAATATGAGTTTGCCCCAAGGCTGCGAGCTCCCGGCCGAATAATGGAGCGCTGAATATCCGATGGTATGAACGGTGGCATGGGCCAGCGACATTAACACAACCCTGAGCGATGCTCATAATCCACGAGAAGAAGATGGATAAACCTAGAATGAAGCGAGAGAGGGGAAATGGCTGAAATTATAAATAACCAAATCGACATTCTCTTAGAAATTATTTCGCGACCTGTCGTGCAGCGGCAAATATTTGCTGCACTTATAATACTGCTGATTGCCTGGCTGTTACCTGAAGGAATTCGTCGTTGGCGCCAGAGGCGAGGTTCGATCGGCGACTCTGCACAAACTGAAACGATCTCTCGAAAACAGCGCTGGTTGGCGGCTCTCTACTATCTACTGACGCCGCTTCTGGCGTTGATGCTCCTAAACATCACAATACGGTTGTTCGCCCGGCAAGATTTTCCCAATGGCTTGTTGGCCGATTTGAAGAACTTGATATGGCTCTGGCTCATCTATCGTTTGATACTATCCGTGCTCTATGCTCGATATGGTGAAGCAGTGCGCCCTTATCGAGTACGAATTGTCACGCCAATCTTCCTCTTTCTACTCATTTTACAATTAATAGCCGTTTTGCCTGGTTCAACTACTTTCGCCAATGCGAGCATCGGTGTCGGCTCGATTTCTGTTACTTTTGGCAAGCTAATTACCGCTCTGATTGTTCTATACATCTTTCTGGTTGCTGCCTGGCTGGCCAAACAGATCATGATTCATAACCTACCTGACCATCTGGAGGCAGAGCCAGGTGTCATCGAGTCTGTGGCAACGCTTACGCGTTATGCCCTTTTGTTATTGGGTCTGATCATCTCTCTCAGCATTCTAGGGCTGGATCTCACCTCCTTGGCCATCGTCGCCGGCGGCCTGTCAGTCGGTATCGGCATTGGCTTGCAAGATATTATCGGTAACTTCGTCAGTGGCTTGATCTTGTTGTTTGAGCAATCTCTGCTACCGGGGGATGTTATCGAACTTGACGGCCGTATCAGTCAGGTGCAAAAAATTAGCTTGCGAGCCACCACCGTCCGAACCCTCACCAATGAAGAGTTAATCGTCCCCAACAACAACTTCACCACAAACCAGGTGAAAAACTTCACGAAATCTGAACGTTTGGTAAAGATCAGTGTTCCGTTGGGTGTCAGTTATAAGAGTGACCCAAAACAGGTCCGGCAAATAGCCCTGGAAACGAGTTTGTTGCATCCCCTGGTGTTGGCTGATCCCCCACCAACTTTGTTGTTCCGTGGCTATGGTGAATCGAGCCTGGATTTTAACTTGTTGGTCAGCGTTAACCAGCCGGAACTGACGCTCAAGATCAGGAGCGATCTTTATTACATGCTATGGGAAATATTAGCTGAAAATGATATCGAAATACCATTCCCTCAACGGGATTTGAACCTGGGCGAAGGTTGGGAGAAGTTGGCCTCAGATTTGGGAAAGATGTAAGTGGCCATTCCTCGATGACATGACACTCGTGCCTAAAAATTCAAAAGAGGGGGTCGATTTGAAAGTCAAATACAGTTTGCAAGCTACTATGCCGAAAATCGTTTCACGCCTCAAAATCCGCTCGATTTAGAAGAAAGGTTGTTTTTTGAGGGGAAACAGCACCGGCCCTGCCTTTCTTTTAAAACGAGGCTGACATCACAAAGCCAGAAGGTAGCGTCAATCACAATCGTTTGAGAATGGTTGGTGTTTTTCCAATAAACTGAGAAAGATCCAACCCCAAGAGATCATCGTCCAGGTAATCCAGGAGCAGATCAATGTTTCAGTTTATGAAAATCCATACGGTTCCCGCTGAAGAAGAGGGCAGCACCTGGTTGCAACTGTTCTTTGATCTGGTATATGTGGCTATTTTGGTGGAATTAGGGAACCGCCTGAGCCACGACCTGAGCCTGGAAGGTGTCGCCACTTTCATCCTTCTCTTGATACCAATCTGGTGGTCATGGCTGGAATTCGTCGAATACGGCCGGCGCTACCCTGTAGACGATATTGGCCAGCGAATTCTGACTGTGCTCTATATGGCGATCATGTTGCTGCTGGCTTTTGAGATCCACTCCCTGACTCGGACCACCGTTACTACCTTCATCGTCACCTATGGTCTCGCCAAATTTGTTCTGTCGCTGATGTATGGCCGGGCCTGGATCTACTATCCTGATTATCGACGTTCCACCAGCAATAGGGCGGTGGCTTATGCTGTGGTCGGCTTGTTATGGATAATCATTGCGATTATCGCCCCGGCCAACTTTGGGTTGTGGATCTTGCTTGTCCTGCTGGGCGCTCTCGTGCCTCCGCTCATCCATTACTTCTATAAACTCACCAGAAGTACGGATCCACCTCTGCCGCCTATCAAGTACAACTTCACCTTGAATCGTTTTGGTGAGTTGACCATCATCGTCCTGGGTGAATTCTTTATCAAATTGGTGACCAGCTCAGCCGGTCGAGAATTAGCGGCCGTTAATTACCTCATAGGCGCCGGACTATTGGCCATCTCAGTCAGCCTGTGGTGGCTGTACTTCGATCACCTGGAACATGCCAACCTGGCAAAAGTAGGCACGCGGCTATGGTTCTGGACCTACAGCCATTATCCATTCCTATTGGCTATCACCGCTTATGGTGTCGTGGGCAATCAGATTTTCGCCGCGACGCCATTAATCCCGCTGGATGACACGATGCGGCTACTATTTACGACCGCCCTGGCCCTGGCGGTGCTGGCTTTCGGGGTAGTCGAATGGGCCTCCAACGAAAAAGATGAGCCTCTTTCTCGTTCGGCCCAACCATGGATCCGGTTTGCCAGCGCAGCCATGTTGTTAGCCCTCGGCTTCTTCGGTGGTTCGCTCAACGTCGGCTGGCTGGTCTTGCTGGTTGTCGCCATCTTTTTACTCCAGGTCGGACTGGACGTTACCGTTCGCCTAAAACGGCCGGATCAAGCGATGGCTCAAGAGGTGCTTAACATCTGAAGTGTATGACTGGATTGAATCTATTTGCAGCATGGGATTGGCGAGCTAGAGTGACCTGGCCAAAATGGCCCTGTCAATCTGGCCAGGTCAATATCGTAACCAGGATTTTTAGAAACTAATCTGCAACGACCTGGTTAATCCGAGACTATTGAGCCAATAACCAGGCCAGAATGGTAGCCACCGATAATTCATCCAGGACCCGATCGGCCGCGTTGTAATTCACGGCATCGGCCGCCGTTACCTCCTCGGCCGCTTTCTCCTCGTACTTCAAAATATGATTGGCGTCATCGGGATAGACAAAGGTCACATTCTCGCTGCCCGCTACCGCTTCTTCCAGCCGGCCGCCATCGAGTTGCCAATCTACCTGTACGTCTTTTTTCCCGATGAGGACCAGCACAGGTGATTCGATTTCCGCTAACCACACCGCCGGGTCTACCTCAAAAAGCTCCCGGGCGAAGGGTAAATTGGCCGGCGCCTCCAAGGAGAGGAGCAATTGTTGGATGCCCTCGGGCAACTCTGGGCTGGGCTCCATAGCTTCACCCGCCAGGAAACGTTCGATGGCTTCATCGTAGAGAGCCAATAGCCCCTCAGGGTCGGGAAAAGCGGCCAGTTGAGGCTCCAGTTGCGAGCGCATCAACTCGCTCAGGGTTCGTCCTGGCGGAGCGGCCAGGATCAGCCCGGCGAAGGGCGTGTCGGGGTTTTGTCGCTGATAGTTCAGGGCATGCAAGGTGCCTTCGCTATTAGCCAGGGCGAAGATACGCTGGCTATCCACGGCCGCATCTTCGGCCAGCAAGGCCACCCCGCCGGCCACCTCCTCGAGATGGCTATCCATGCTCAGCTTGCCCATCAACTTTTCCAGGTTGGCCATCGCGTCTGGTCCTGTGACCCGCTTGTCATAGCGTAAGGTCACGTAACCGGCCCGGGTAAGCACATCGGCCAGGAGCGCCGCGCTGCCATTGCTACCGGGCAACAGCGGCGAATTCCAGTCGCGGTCGGTGGGGCCGCTGCCGGCCACCATCAACACGGCCGGGAATGGGCCCTCTCCTTCCGGCCGGGTCAGGGTAGCGTTGACCACCGTGTCATCGATATTCCACTGGACCTCCTCCACTCTGTAAGGCAGATCCGCAGCAACTTCCGAACTCTCCTCGGCCCGTTCGGCCGCCGCCAGCTCGAAGGTGCCTGTGGCCGTGCCCTGTCCGAAATCACCGGTGATACCGCTTTCCGTCACCGTCCCGTCAAACATCGCCCCCACGCCGCCGATCTCGAAGTGCAGCTGATCGCCAGTCAAAGTAATATTTTCCAGCGGCAATCCGGCCGCCCCTTGTTCCGGAATGTCGATGGTTCCGGCCAGCCCCCCGTCGCCCTCCGAAAATTCGACGTTGATGATAAGCTCGATACCGCTGGTGGCGATCTTACCTTCCCAATAACCGGCAGGCGAGACAGCGACCTCAGCTTCGGCCGGTTCGCTGGTCGCCGTTGCTTCCGGGGTGTTGGTGGGTGGTATTTCTGTCGGTTTCTCCGTCGCTGTTGCTGTTGGCTCAGGCTTTGGCGTCGCTGTGGCCGGGATCGGCGTCGGCGTCGGATCCTCCTGGCCACCGCAGGCAACCAGGATCAACATAGTGACCGACAGTAGGATGATCGAAAAGCTCTTTAACATGACTATCTCCTCTGATGGCTGATCGGGGCTGGGTCCCTGATACGAAATATCCGGACCCGTTACCCGGCAACCCGTATTGTTTATCGAGACGATTTAGACGGCTATGGGTGTAACCCAACATGTATTTGACCCACAGTTAAAGATCGTCGGCAAAAAAGGAATTATAACCATTCGTGATCTATTTCACGAACAGTCCGCTCGTCGGACAATTTATTGCCGGTAGAATTCTCTGCTAAGATAGACCGAACTGGCCAACTCGGCCGGTTCAATTTGCTTACCAGGAAACCCGTTGCATGGATCACGATGATCACGTCAACCTGCTCCGGCCGGGAATACCTGGGCCGGGTGGCCTCTGGGCCGACTTTGGCTCCGGCCGCGGCGCTTTCACCCTGGCCCTGGCCGAACTGATTGGGCCGCAGGGCATCATCTACTCCGTGGACAAGAGCCACGCCGTCCTGCAGCAGCAGCAACGGAGCATGGAAAGCCATTTCCCTGGGCTGAAAGTAAACTACCGGCAGGCCGATTTCAGCCGGCCGCTGGACCTCCCGTCCCTGGACGGCCTGGTGGTGGCCAACGCCCTTCATTTCTTGCCCGAAAAAGATAAAACGGTGGCTTTACTGCGCGACTATTTGAGGCCGGCCGGCCGTTTCCTGGTCGTCGAATACAACACTGATCGCGGTAACCACTGGGTCCCCCATCCCTTTTCCTTCAAAACCTGGCAGCGTATCGCCCGGCGAAACGGCCTGCACGGCACCGAATTGCTGGCCACGGCGCCCAGCAGCTTCTTGGGCTCCTTTTATGCCGCCATGAGTTATGCCCCGGCGGCCAATGCCGGTGATATGCCTGGCTTGCCGGAGGAATAGTCACCTCTTCCCCTGGGTGAGACCAACGCGGTTACTTCACGAGTGTTTCGTCACGACGAGGATTTATACGCGGCTAATTGAAAGAGATTTGGAACGGGCTGTATGATCCGCTGCCGGCAAAATTCTCCGGGAGGTCGATTAATCGGTCAATCAATAAACATGCCCAGTATGAGTAGGCGCGTTGGCGACCCAGCGCAATGTGGCTGCCTCTACACAAATCCAGGTGCTACAAGATACTGTTTCTTTACATGGAGTTAATCGACCATCATTTGGCGTCTGCCAGACGTTTTTTCCTGGCAAAGTTTTATGCTCTCATTTTTTTAAGTTGGGTAAATAAGAGGTTCACACCCGTGAAGTCAGCGGTTCGCGTCCGTCCGCGCTTATTTGTGGCACTCTGGCCTGGGAACCTGGGTGTTTTTCCTTTATTTTGCCCTCGAAATATGTGGTTGACCCCCTAAACCTGGCTGCTGACCGCACGGTCCGTTATTGATTCCCTATCCGTGTAGAATAGAATCGGAACCGGTGCTACTTATACTCACCCGTGTGTAGAACCGAGATTCGATATAGTATAGTAGTGGTGTCGGCCTTGAAGGGGCCGCTGCAATGGTTCGGATCATGCGGTTCACAGATGAAGACAGTGTGCGAGATCGCCGGTCCGAACTGCAGGCAGTTGACTGAGCACGGTGCGAATGGAAGACCAGAGGCTGATGGATGGTCCGTTATCCGCCCATCTAGATTCTCTGCAAGTTTCAGGAAACCATCTCATTGAGGGACAAACATGAAAACATTAATTGTTGGCGCCGGTGTCATCGGCACGACTTGGGGATGGGCATTATCAGATGCTGGTATTGATGTTACCCACCTGGTCAGACCCGGTAACATGAACATATGCGAGAATGGCGCTACATTGGATCTGCTTGATGGGAGAAAGGGTCACAAAAAGAAGAACATCGTGACATATAACTTGAAATGCGTCGAAACCATCACGCCATCTGACCCCTATGCGCTCATCATCGTGTCCGTTAATTTCAATAGGGTCGATACGGTTCTCGATCAGCTTGTTCCCATCTCAGGTGATGCTACTTTCCTGATTTTCGGGGCGAATTGGTTTGGTGAGGATGCCATTGAAAAACGTCTACCCAGAGAACGCTATCTGATTGGATTCCCACGCGGCGGCGGCACACAACAGGACGGCGTCTATATAATGTCTTTGGAGTCCAATGTTCTTCTAGGGGAAGTAGGCGGTGGGCGCACGGAGAAGCTACAGCGTGTGGAGTCGCTCTTTGCTCAAGCCGATATCCATGTTGAAATTCCAAATAATATCCTCCACGCTGCTCTGGACATCCCATGCCATGGCCGTTGGCTTTGGTGCAGGTCTTGCCCAATCTCGAGACATCGACGACTTTCTGCGTAATCGGGCTGCCATCATCCATGCCTACTACGTCACAAAGGAAATCTTTGAGCTTTGTCGACGGCGCGGCGCTGACCCATACAAAGCCATGCCTCAATCGGCTCTCTACAAACTGCCGTCATGGCTTTTCGCCCGCGCAGTACGATTACTTTCCGCCCGTCAGCCCGGCTTAAAACGCATCTTGTCCCGTCTCGCCCAAACGGACAATGAGAAAGAACTTCGTACAGCCATGCTCAAAACTGCGGATGAATTGAAACTCGACATGCCGCTTTTAACGGCAATGGGAGTAAGCTAGCAAGATGTATAGCAGGCTCCCATCCGCTGCACCTGACCAGGTTTCGCCTGGAGGAAAACGGGGGACAATAAAAAGAGATGAATTTGAGTAGAGCATTGGGAAGAGCAATCACGCCCGGCAGGTGCGCTTTACCGTTAACGGCCGCAAGCCCTCAATGTCGAGACTCGATTAATTGGAGAAATGGTTATGCCTCAACATCGTATATATCGAATGAAATTTTCCAGCGTTTACCCGCTGTATGTTCAGAAAGCCGAACGCAAGAACCGCACGAAGGAAGAAGTTGACCAGATCATCTGCTGGCTGACGGGCTACAGCCAGGAAGAACTGCAACGCCAGATCGAGCTTGAGAGCGATTTTGAGACCTTCTTTGCCGAAGCATCATTGTTCAATCCCAATGCCTCCCTCATCAAAGGTGTCGTGTGTGGCGTACGCGTGGAAGAGATTGAAGACCCTCTCATGCAGAAGGTTCGCTACCTGGACAAGCTCATTGATGAGCTCGCCAGGGGAAAGGCGCTCGACAAGATACTGCGCCAATAGTCCCTATTTCCCGTAGAGCGGGCGGCAACCACTGGGTCCCCCATCCCTTCTCCTTCCCGACCTGGCAGCATTTCGACCGGCGAAACGGCCTGCACGGCACCGAATTGTTGGCCACGGCGCCCAGCAGCTTTTTGGGCTCCTTTTATGCGGCCATAAGTTATGCTCCAGCGGCCGGCTTTGTTCGCGCTTGTTAATAGTCACCAAGATCATGGCTGATCCAGAACCAGCCACAAAGAACACTGAACCTTAGCTGACACCTGGCCCTAGCTACCGCTCCTATCTCACAGCTCTTGAAAAACTAGACGCAGCAAGCAGAGTCCATACAATGATTCCGGCATAGGCCAGGAGGCGGCCGACCATTGGCCACGAGGATTCCCAGACCGAAAGCCCTGTCATGATGGGGAGAATCAACAACCAGACGATGATCTCCACCACTGTGGGTTGGTTGCGCACCCAAATCCAAAGCAAGTCCAGCCATTCGCGGTTCATAACCAGTGCCATAGCGAACCCAACCCACAATATGGCGAAAACCAGGATCGCGTACGTGCTTAGGACTCTCGGAAAAGTAACGTTCCAGAATGACGAGTCTCTCATGTGTCTTTCCCTAGGACCGCTTTGCCCGGCCCGGCCGTATTACTTATTGCCTTGGAAACCGCCCTTTAACGATTCCGCCTGTACCAGCTGTTCCCGCAGCCTTTCGTTTTCAGCCACCAGGTCGTCGATAATCTGCTCCTTCGAGCTGCCAGGATCATTCTTAATCTGGCGCCAACGCACTTCTTCACCTGGCAGGTCACCAAGGAACTCAACCGGCGTTCGCTGCCAGTAGAGGCTACTGTTCCAGATATTCACTTTGCAGTGAGTCTTATGCTTTCGTCCAAGGCTGTCGGCGAACTGCACCTTATAGTGCTGGTTGTCCCGATCGTAGCCGACGAACTGGAATGAGATCTTGACCGGCTCGCCGCCGACCCGCCGGATATCCTTGCCGATGCGCTCCTTATTCCTTTTGTCGCGGATGGACATAAAAATCACAACGCCAGCCAGTACGACTAGAATTAATCCGAAACCAAAAAGGTCGTCCATTCTTTTGCTCCTTAGTATTCCTCAGCTGGTAGAATCTTCCTTCTTATCAAATTAATCGGAGTTCTTGAGCCATCCGTTTTATGAAGTCTAAACTATTTGGCCGGTCACCACATCCATCAAGTGGGTAATCTTTCCCTTGCCGGGTGGATAATTTCAATGCCAGGTTCAGCATGCTGGCGCCCCGGGACCGGTGCTCATCCCCAATACCAACACCTCCGTCGTGTCCCACGCCTCCGTCAAACCCGGCCAATCAAAAATCGTCTTCCAGCCCCCAGCCCGCCCCGGCCGCTTCACCCCCCACCGAAGAACCCGAAGAATCGTAGCCCGCTCCCGCGGCGAGCAGATCTTTGATTCTTGACCAGCCGTCACGCCCTGATTACCCCTTGACCTTTATCATCTTGCCCTCCGGCCGCGCCCTTTAGAATCTACCCGGCGAGGACACCACCGGCCTTGGCAACCACTGGGTCCCCCATCCCTTCTCCTTCCCGACCCGGCCGCATATCGCCCGGCGAAACAACCTGCCCAGGCCCGAATTGCTGGCCACGGCGCCCGGCAGCTTCCTGGGCTCCGTTTGTGCCGCCAGAAGTTAGGCCCCGGCGGCCGGTGGTGGTGATTAGGATTGATGCCTGACAGAGTATTCCCCGCCGTTCCTGTTGCCGTCGGCTCTGTTGCTTCCTTCACCCAATCTTGGATTACTCAAATCAGCCAATCTCAGCATACTTTGATACCTTCTGTCGATAGCACCGCTTTCCATAGTTTTCCCTTATAATGTATTTGTGCCTGTAACGCTGCTGCAGACGAAGCTATCTTTTCCACCGCTACGGCTGGACCTGGTTCCACAACCGCGCCGGATCAAGCGTCTACCTCATTCTGACCGGTCAGCCATGTACGAATTTTTTAGATTGACCTCGCTTACCCTCCTATGTCGGATGACCAGGATAAGATAATGTCTAAACTCGCAAGTAGAAATTCTATTGCCGCGATAGTCAGCTACATCATGATCATTGCGACGGCCTTTCGAGGAATTATTGACCATCCAGATGAGCGTAATCAGATTATCCCTATCCTGGTGCTGTATTTCCTCTTGTTGATTATCCAGCCACTCCTCCCGCCAAACCGTAAGGCACTGGCGACTGCCTATATCTCGCTCCAAATCTTGTTGATGGTTGCTCTTTATCTCGTAGCCCCAATGGCTGATTACTGGGCAATCTTATTAGTACCCTCAACCATCTACGTGATGCATGTTTTCCGCCAAGAAGTTGGTTTCATTTGGGTGGCTATCTTTACGGTTGTGGTTAGCATTATGATCAAGATAGATCCTATCCATGGTATTGGAGAAACTCTGATCTATTTTGCTGCTTATATTTTCTTCGCTTCCTATGCCCTCATGCTGGAAAAAACGGATAGAGCTCAGGCAGAGAGTCAACTGCTCCTTTCAGAATTGGAAAAAAGCAATCAGAAAGCTGACCGTACTTGCTTCCAACGCCGAAGAGCTGGCAACGATCAAAGAACGTAACCGGCTGGCTCGAGAGCTCCACGATTCAGTCACCCAATCTGTTGTACAGTCTGACCCTGCTGGCTGCCGGATGGCGGCGCTTGGCGGCCAGAGCGGGCAATTGGACAGCGTCGAAGATTCCTTTGCCGAGATTGAGGAAGTAGCCCAGCAAGCGCTTAAGGAAATGCGCCTTTTGATTTACGAACTACGGCCGCCAGCCTTGGAAAACGAAGGGCTTCAAGGCGCTTTGCACCACCGGTTAAGCGCTGTGGAAAAGCGAGCCGGTGTGGAAGCGCGCCTTGTGGCGGATGAGGTGTTGGACCTGCCACCGGCAGTAGAAGAAGCGTCTTTACGCCATTGCTGTTGAAGCGCTGAACAACGCGCTGAAACATGCTGTGGCTACCAGTGTGACGGTGAAGCTCCAGGCCGGGGACGGCTGTCTGCGAATGGAAGTAGCGGATAACGGCCTTGGTTTTGATCTTGACAAGATCGAAGAAAGCTGGGGCATGGGTTTGAAAGAGCATGCAGGAAAGAGTTGAACAGATAAACGGCGAACTGGAAATCATTTCGATCACCAGGTGCCGGCACCATGTCAAGGTCGAGGTGGCGACTATGACAGAAACAATTCGCATCTTTGTGGCCGACGACCACGCCATCGTGCGCAAAGGATTGCGCACCCTGATTGCCAGTGAATCGGGGATGGAACTGGTGGGGGAAGCGGCTGATGGGGCAGAAGCGGCCGCCAAAATTCGCTCCCTGCAGCCCGACGTGATCCTGATGGATCTGGTCATGCCTCGCCAGGACGGCCTGGAGACGATTATTCAAATTAAGGGAGAAATCCCGATGCGCGCATCATGGTGCTGACCAGCTTTGCCGAAGAAGATAAGGTATTTGCGGCCATCAAAGCCGGCGCGTTGGGCTATCTGTTAAAAGATTCCTCCCCGGAACAGTTGGTGCAGGCTATCCACGATGTTTATCGGGGTGAATCGTCATTGCATCCCACCATTGCTTTGAAACTGATACGCGAATTGAGACGACCATCTGATCTACCGCCGACCGGCGATCCTCTTTCGGAGCGGGAAGTGGAGGTGGTCAAACTTGTGGCCCAGGGAATGACCAACCAGGAAATAGCTGCGGCGCTATCCATCAGCGAGCGGACGGTTGGCAACCACATCGGCAGCATCCTGGGTAAGTTACACCTGGCCAACCGCACCCAGGCGGCCTTGTATGCCCTGCGAAAAGGACTGGCTACGTTAGATGAAGATTGATTGCCATGACTAGATAAGTATTTTTACTTAGTTAAACTGGTGAAGACCGCTCATTAAGCGGTCTTTTTTTGTGCGAAATTCCCCTGTTGAAATGAGCCTTTCCCTCGATGTACGTTTGTCCGCGGCCTGTTATCCTGATAGCCACAATGAAGCTGAGGATAACAGTTGATGAATAGACAAATTGAGGTTTTGCTGATTGGACGGCCGTCTCACTTCCGCAACAGCATCCACCTTCTTCTGGCATCCATCTCCAAAATCGAAAAGACAAACCTGGCAGACGACGTTGAGTCCGCCTCGAAGGTAACAGGGGTTCCGGTGGTTGTTATTCTGGATGCCGATGAAGGAAACAGCCGTCTCTCTGAAACAATCAGCAAGATAAAAACAACCTGGCCCCTGGCTGGACTTATCATCCTGGTAGAAGAAGAACCGGATTACCAGGTCGCTCAGGCAGCCGGCGCCGATGTCCTTCTCCGTAAAGGCTTTCCGGCTGCCAGGTTTATCGATGCCGTGGAAACACTGCTTTCAAGGTGATTTTGGAGGAAGGCGATAAACAATGTGTCAACTATGTTTTTCAGCCAACCCCCACTATCCATGTTTCGTCAGACCCCTTCAATGCGGGCAAATAAAGGAGAGTAACTCATGCGAATCTTTGAAATCTTGACTCTTGCCACACTTTTTCTGGCTCTTGCGACCCTTTTTGGCCGGCGACGAAACGGCCGTCCTGGATTCGTTACATCCCCGCCGTCGCGGTTCTGTTTATTCTGATCCATCTCCTTTTCGAAGGGTACCGCTGGCAAATGGTGCCGGCCTATACCCTGGCGCTCTTGCTTTTAATCTTCTCTGTTCCGCAGTTGTTGAAAAAAGAGCCACTCTCACCGGCCGGTCGCCGTCGCAAAGTCATAAACGGGATTGGAACGGCATTGGCTTTTTTGGTACTCGTGATTGCCACCGTTCTACCCATCTTGTTACCCGTGTTTCAGCTGCCGGAACCGCCAGGTCCTTATGCGGTCGGCGTGCGGGATTTTGAGTTACAGGACCAGAGCCGGTTAGGCGTCTTGTTCGCTTCCGCGGATGAACCACGGCGTCTGGCAGTGCGCGTCTGGTACCCTGCCGGGTCAGTCGAAGGCTTGACGCGTAGGCGCTATGCCACGGATGTGGACCTCCGGACTACCTTTCCCTGGCTCGCCGAAACGGAATTATCCTTCCCATCTTTCTTCTTTTCACACCTGAATCTCGTGACGACAGCCTCGTATGAAAACGCGCCAGTGCTGGATGACGGGCAACCGCTGCCGGTTGTTTTCTTCAGCCATGGCTTGGTCTCCTACGCTTCCCAGAACACGGCCTTGATGGAACACCTGGCCAGCCACGGCTATATGGTCTTCTCAGTAGCTCACACCTATGATGCGGCTCCGGTCGTCTTTCCGAATGGCGATGTCATTGCCTTACCGGAGGCAACACCGCTGGATGATGAGCCTTCCGAGGAGGCGACCACGCTCTTCCTGGATTCAGCGCCCAAGTTCATGCAAGGCGAGACCTACGAAGAGCGATATGACGGCGCCCTCGGGCAGGTCAAGCTGAAATGGCTGCTGAATGACCGCATACTACTGGGGAGTCCTGCTGTCTGGTTGGCAGACCGCCTCTTCGTCGTGGAAGCCCTGGCCAATGGCCAGGCGCCCGGCACGGTCGCCGACCTCCTCGCCCGGGCAGACTTCACCCGTGTTGGCCACATGGGTATGTCTTTCGGTGGTTCGACAGCCGCTGCGACCTGTTATGCTGATCCACGATGCGCGGCCGCGATCAATCTCGATGGCAGCGATTTTCATCATTCGGGCATCAATACCGACATCCCCGCGCCTTTCATGATGTTGTACTCAGATTCGATGAACCGCTTTGGCGCTGTTGCAGACGCCGGCAACAGGCCCTTCGGCTTCAATGACTTCGCCTTTGAACGATTTGAAACCGCCGGTCTGCGAGAGGACATCATCCGGCTGCACGTGAAAGGCGCGACTCACTTTGCTGTCTCTGATCTGACGTTGATGGCCCGCGGACCGCTCCACGACATGCTCACCGGCCCCATCGAAGGTCATCTCATGCTCGCCATCGTTAACGACTTTGTATTGGGCTTCCTTGACAAATACCTGGTCGGAGTCACAAATGACTTTCCCGGCGAATCAGTTTGCAGAGTATGCCGCTGATGTTGTACCTCACGATATTTCGGGTGTGCGCGAATGGTGGCTCTCGAAATCGGCTGAAGAGCGGGCAGCATTGGACCAAAAGCTCGAAGAGGCTCAAAAAGCCCCGCTGTCCAAGCAGATGGTGGTTGTTGAAGGCGGATCATGAACGCCCGTACTTAGTGATTCAAGGAGAAAAAAATGAAGATAGCTTATGCAAACCCATTCCGTCGCCTGCTTGCCTATTGGCTTGATATTACGCTTCTGTATGCTGTGCTCTTGGCTCTTCAGTTTGGCTTCGTTTCCCTGACAAATGGCGTTGTCAACGCTTGGATAGCGGACCAGAACCAAGGGTTCCTGACCTGGGGTTGGATCTTCCTCACCATGTCTCTTCCCATGTGGCTCTATTTCATACTGAATGAGAGCAGTCCACGTCAGGCTACCCTGGGAAAATCTCTGATGGGACTAAAAGTAACGGATCTGGATGGCAATCGTCTCAAGGTAACCACGGCCGCCTGGCGAACTGCTTGGAAGTTGGCGTTTTTTGAAATTGGCCATCTCGCGTTCTTGTTCCCAACCCCGATGTTTGATGGCCCTGGGTCGCCATCCTTTCGGATTGGCTTCGTTATCATGGGGGCGCTGATGGTCGTTTATTTTGTTTTGACTCTCGTTACCTCGCGTCACCAAAGTCTTCACGATTTAGTCATGAAAACGCTGGTAGTGCGACGGCAAACTCATATGACTTGCTCGGATGTCGGGCTGATCCCAACCACTATCGGCGATCCTTGTTAAATCAAGCTGAGAATTCAGAAATGACTTCTTTATTGCCTTGGCAAAGCACAGTTATGAAAGGAGAGATTGAATGATCCAAAAACCATCCAATTCTTGGGCTTGGCCCCTGTTCATGACTTTCATAAGGTTGCCACTGATATTGTTGGGTAACGCCGTCATCATCTTGGCCTTCAGATTGTCCGGCCAGTCAGCCGGGATGGCCACCGGGGCCGTCTTTGCCACGCTCTCTGTTACCGTTGCCAATGTAATCTGCCTGCTGATATTGCTCTGGCGCGCTCGGGTTGAAGGCTTCCAGCTTCGCGCTATGGCCGGATTCCGGCGAGGCCGGTTCCTCCGGGATCTCGCTGGCGGCCTAGCCTGGTCGATTTTGTTATTTGCCCTATTGATGGGCGGCGTGTTAGCGACCTTTTTAATCATACAGAGTATTTCTGGCCTTTCATTTGAGCAGATAATTCTGGGCGATGCAGATTTCACCTTTGAAACCGGGCAGTGGCTTGCGTATTTATGGCGATAATCGCCGCTGGGGTCTTTCCCATTCTCAACGCCTCCGTTGAGGAGTTGCAGTATCGGGGTTATGCTCAGCCTCGTTTGCTGGCTGTCTCCGGGAGCGTATCGCTCGGCATTGTCATCCAGGCCGCAGGGTTTGGGCTTCAGCATATGGCCTTTGCCTATACCCTTGCTGCCGCCCTGCCTTACATTGTTGGCTTCTTTCTTTGGGGAATTGGAGCCGGCATCATCGCCCACCGGCAACAACGGCTGGCCCAACTCATCATGGCTCATCTCATTAGCAATCTATCCTTCGGAATTGTCCCCCTCTTTTTTATGCTGAGTGGCAAATGAGGCCAGATCAGGTGAACCATCGACCGGCTTCGTTTCAGCGGATACTTCTCGGCAAATTACCGTCTGATCGAAAAATTAGCGCTTCAAAGGGATTGTCAACATGAAAAAAATCATCAAATACCTATTGGTAAGCTTGCTTGGCCTTGCCATTTTACTTCTGTTGCTTGCCTATATCGCCTACCCGGCCGAATACGTCAACCGCTTTCTGCGCTGGGGCGACTCAGATGTCTACGACTACCAGAAATTTCCCGCGCGGCCGCTTGAGCCGGCTGGCGCTCCTTTTGAGTTTATTCTCAACCTGGACGAAGAGCGCATCCGGACTGGGTTTGAGGCTGTTGCCGGCCTGGAGGATTTCGACTCGTTTCTGCAGAAAAAGCGCACCCAGGCTTTCATCGTGATTCAAGATGATGCCATTCTGTACGAAAAATATTTCAACGGCGCCGGCCGCGATTCGATTGTCACCTCCTTTTCGACCGCCAAATCCTTTACCTCCGCCTTGATCGGGATCGCCATCTCCGAAGGCCACATCCATAGCCTGGCTGACCCCATCACCGAGTACCTGCCCGAGCTGGCCCAAAGAGACCCGGCTTTTGCCAGGATCACCATCCGTGACTTATTAATGATGTCCTCGGGAATCAACTATGCTGAGTTTCCCTTCGTCAACGGCGATAATGCGAAGACCTATTATTTCCCCGACCTGCGCCAGCTAACCTTAGAACAGACCCAAATCAAGGGCGCTCCGGGCCAGGCATTTCATTACAACAATTACCATCCCTTGCTCTTGGGCATGATTCTCGAACGGGCCACCGGCACTTCGGTCGCTAACTACTTGCAGGAAAAAATCTGGCAGCCCATTGGGATGGCTTACCCTGGCTCATGGAGCCTGGATGAGGCCGGCTTCGAAAAGATGGAAAGCGGCATCAACGCCCGGGCCATTGATTTCGCCAAATTCGGCCGCTTGTTCCTCAATGAAGGCAACTGGAACGGAGAGCAGGTCATTCCGGCCGCCTGGGTGGCCGAGTCCACGCAGGCGGACACATCGATTGATTACGACAATTACTACTATGATGATTTCATCTTCGCCAACGGTCAGGGCTACTACAAATACATGTGGTGGGGTATCCAACGTGACGAACAAAACTACGACTTCATGGCCTTGGGCAACCACGGCCAGTTTATCTATATCTCGCCCCAAAAGAAGCTGATCATCCTCCGTTTTGGCGAAGCCTACGGAGAAATTACCGGCGCAGATAGGTGGGTGGATATGTTTTATAGATTCGCAACAAACTTTGATGAATAAAACGTGCTGATGAGGATTAAAAGTCTATGAAAATGGTATGTTGAGGTGCCCGTTTCTTCAAGACCATTCAACGCCATTATTTGTGGGTGGCGAGATTTGTTTGCATGAATAGGAGGGTACTTTAACTGTTGGCAAAGGCCACCGCCCGGTCCAGCCCCATCCCCTTCCCGGCCGTCCACGCCGCCTCAAAAACCGGCCCGTCTAAAGCTCCCTCGATCAGCGCCCGGTTCCGCTCCACCTCCACCCGGTCGGCCGGCCACCAGGCCGCCCCCGACTCATCCTGGATTGCCGTCGCCGCCGACAGCAATTGCGCCGCCTGCTCATTCCTCCCCGCCTCGGCCAACAGGCCGGCTAATCCCGCCAGGCATTCGGCAATGCCCCGCTGGTTGCCCACTCTTTGGAACGTGGCCAGGCTTTCTTGGAACAGTTCCTCGGCCCGCTCGCCCTGGCCTTCATGCTGGGCGATATATCCCAGGGTATGCACCAGCCGGGCCAGGTCCCCCGTCTCACCTAATTCTCTTAACAGGCGCTCGCTGCTCTCGTAATAGCCACGAGCGATTTCATACTGGCCTTGGGCTCGGGCCACCTCGCCCAGGTTATTCAAGGCGAAAGCCAGCAACCACGGTTCGTCGATTTGCCGGGCTATTATCAGCGCTTCATCCAAAAGAGCGCGCGCAGCTTCATACTTCCCTTGTCCCAGGGAGGCATTGGCCAGGTGCACCGTGGTAATCCCTGTGAAGTAGTCGACGCCCGCTTCCTTGAAAATTGCCTGCGCTTCCGCGAGCAAGGCCTGGGCCTCGGCATCCTCTCCCCGGTTGACGCACACAACACCGGCTATCAAGGTCGAACCGGCAAGCCCTTCGGGAACTTCCAGCCGGCGCCAGATAGCCAGGCCTTCATCCATATATTTGCGGGCGCTATTGAGATCGCCCTGCCACATGGCCATGCTGGAAGCACTCGTCAACGCGATCCCTCTGCCCGGCGTAGGGCCCTCGTCACCACGAGCAGCCAGCACCCGCTCACACCACTCCCGCCCTTCGCTGGCGTAACCGCGCCGGTACCAATACCAGGTTAAAGACATGACCAGGTCAGGCGCCAGGTCAAACCCTTCGGCCGACTCCAGGCACCAGGCCAGGGTCGCTCTTAAGTTATCATGTTCCGCGTCAATCCACTGCAGCGCCGTTGTCGCTTCTGACGACAAAGCGCCATAACCGGAGGCGGCCATTTGCTCGGCAAAAAACAAGCCATGCTGCCGCCTCGTCGCCTCCAGTTGGTCACTTTCTTCCAGCCGTCTCCAATGAATACTCCCGGATAGTTTCCAGCATCCGGAAGCGCAGGTCGCCCACCGGCGTCTCCTCTTGCCTTAAAAGGCTGTGGTTGAGCAAATGTTCGATCCCTTCCAGCACATCCAGGGAGTCGCCTCCATGACAGATGGCCTCGGCCGCCTCCAGGGTAAAGCCCCCCACAAAGATCGACAGCCGGGCGAAAAGGATCTTCTCCTCCTGGCCCAGCAGCTCATAGCTCCAGTCGATGGTACTCCGCAGCGTCTGTTGCCGCAGCGGTAAATCCCGGGCGCCGCCGGTCAACAACTTCAGCCGGTCGCTCAAACGGGCCAACATCGCCTCGGGCGACAGCAACCTGGCCCGGGCGGCCGCCAGCTCAATCGCCAGTGGCAGCCCATCCAGGCGGCGACAGATCTCGGCAACCGTCAGGGCGTTGTTTTCGGTCAGCCTGAAGCGGGGATTGGCCGCCTGGGCCCGCTCGACAAACAGGCTGATCGCCCCATTTTGGCCCAGATCGTCCAGGGAAACGGCCGGCGTCAACCTGGGCAGCGCCAGGGGCGGCACGGGGAAATCATACTCCCCCCGTAAATTCAAAAGCGCCCTGCTGGTGGCCAGGATCGTTAGCCGGGGCGAGATCGTCAGCAGTTCAGCCACCACCCCGGCCGCCACCATCACCTGCTCAAAATTATCCAGTAACAGCAATATCTCCTTGTCGACCAGGTATCGCTTTAGCGTCTCCAGGATCGGCTGGTTGCCGCTTTCGCGGACCTCCAGCTCCCGGGCGATCTTAGACACCACCAGCTCAATCGAGGTGGCATCGGCCAGCGGCACAAAAAAGACACCATCGCTGAAGCGATCTACCACTTCACTACCTACCTGCAGGCTCAGGCGCGATTTGCCAATGCCGCCGGGACCGGAAAGGGTAAGCAGGCGGACCTCTGGCCGAAGAAGCAGCTCGATAATCGCCGCCACTTCCCCATCGCGGCCGATCAGCGGCGTCGCTTGGGCCGGCAGGTTGTGGGCGAAAGCTTCCAGCGATTTTAGCGGCGGAAAGCGATCAGGCAGGCCGGCCATCACCAATTGGTAGACATGTTCCGGCCGGGTCAGGTCCCGCAGCCGGTGCAGGCCGAGATCCCGCAGCGTCCCGCCGGGCGGCAACCGATCGCCCATCAACTCCACCGTGGCCAGGGAGAGCAGGATCTGGCCGCCGTGCCCGATCCCCCGCAGGCGGGCGCAACGGTTGACCGCCGAACCGTAATAATCGCCCATCCGTAAATCCGCTTCCCCGCTGTGCAGGCCGATGCGCACCCGGATCGCTTCTGAGGTAGGCCACTTTTCCGTGGCCAGGAGGCGCTGGATCTCCCCCGCCGCCGAGACGGCATTGGCCGCCCCGCTAAAGACGGCAAAGCGACTATCACCTTCCCCCCGCGGCCGGACGAGCAAGCCGCCGCTGTCCTCTACGGCGCGTTCAATCAACAGATCGTGAGCGATTAACGCCTGGTGGGCTGCCTCGGGCTCGCGCTCCCAAAGACGGGTACTACCTTCGATGTCGGTGAACAGGAAGGTAACGGTTCCGGTCGGTAGTTCGGAGGCAGGTTGTCGATCACTCTCTTTTGGATCTTCCATTGTTTAAGAATAGTCTCTATCGGGCTAATTTACCAGGATTAGGCCTGGTCGCTCACCATGCCAGGCCCAATTCCGCCGGGCTAACCGATTCATTGGCCGAACTCCGGCTGGCGAAGCTCTAATCCTGTTGGCGATGTCACAAATTGGCCTTCTCGCTTGTCTTATACTCACACATTCATTTAGCGAGGTGAAACCATGTTAAAACAAGCAACGAATATTGTTATATTAGGCGCCGGTTATGCCGGCATGATGGCTGCGCTGCGGGTTGCCGGCAAAACAAAGCGGCTGGATACGGCCGTTACCCTGGTTAACGGCCTGGATCACTTTGTTGAGCGCCCCAGGCTGCATGAACAGGCGCTGGGCTCAGCGCTCGAAGAACGACCCATTCATAATATGTTGGCAGGGAGCAAAGTACGCTTTGTTCAAGGTTGGGTCACCCAGATCTTACCCGAGGAACAACTGGTGAAAATCGAATCGGTTGACGGGCAAGCCCGGCTCCCCTACGACTATCTTATTCTGGCCCTGGGTAGCCGGGTTGATCGCGAATCGATACCTGGCATCGACCAACATGCCTATGCCCTCGACCCATATGGCCCCCTGTCAGCGACGGGGTTGAAGCGGCGTCTCGAAACGTTAGGTCAGGACCATTTCCGGGCGGTGATAGCCGGCGCCGGAGCGACCGGTATCGAGGCCGCCACCCAACTCAAGGCGATCTATCCCAACAAGAAGTGACCCTGGTGACGGCCGGTGAGGCTGGGACCTTCAAGGGGCAACGCATCCAGCAGCATATCATAGGTGCGCTGGCCGAGCAGGAGATAAACGTCATCGAACGACAAAAAGTCACAGCGGTGGTGGAGGCCGGGGTTATGACCTCCACCGGACTGATAGCCGCCGATGTTGTGATCTGGTCTGGCGGCTTCCTGGCCTCGCCCCTTGCTCGGGACGCTGGCCTACGGGTGACTAGTCGATATCAGGTGCAGACTGACCCCTTCTTGTGCTCGCTTTCCCATCCGCGCATTTATGCGGCCGGGGATATGGCTGCGCCTGTTGAAGAGCCAGGTGCACCAATGCGCATGAGCCTGTTCACCGCGCTCGTCTCTGGAGCGCAGGCGGCCGATAATGTTGCCCGAGATATCAAAGGCCAAGAGCAACGGCCGTTGAGCTTCGCCTGGTATGGGCAAGGAATTGCTCTGGGACCTGGGGACGCCGTTGGCTTTGCCACCTATCCGGCCGACGTGCTAGTGGGGCCAGTGCTCCGAGGAAAGCCGGCTGTGGTTGTGCGCAACTTCTTTGTCTGGTTCCTGAAAACCGCGCTAGAATTAGAGAGACGATTCCCTGGTTTCTTATTTTGGAACGGAAGAAAAAGGTATGCCGGGCAAAAGAAACGGCGACAACAGCAGGTCCATGCTACCCAAACCCTAAGATGAACCAGGTCGAAATATTTCAACAGCACCGCCCGCTGCTCTTCTCGATTGCCTACCGCATGTTGGGTAGCGCCACCGAGGCGGAGGACATCTTGCAAGACGCCTATCTCCGCTGGCAGGCCCAGCCGCTGGAATCCATTCACAATCCTAAATATTACCTGACCACGATTACAACGCGGTTGTGTCTAAATGAGCTGAACGCCGCCAGATCGAAGCGTGAAAGCTATCTTGGCCCGTGGCTGCCTGAGCCGGTGCTCACCGATGACCGGCCGGAGTTGGCCAACCCGGCAGCGCGGGCCGCTACCTATGACTCTATCTCGATAGCTTTTCTGGTATTACTTGAATCGCTGACACCGGCCGAGCGGGCGATCTTCTTGCTGCGTGAAGTTTTTGGCTACAAGTACGCCGAAGTGGCCGGGATCTTAGATAAGAGTGAGGCCGCCTGCCGGCAACTTTTCCGACGTGCCCGGGGCCATATTGATGAAAACCGGCCCCGCTTTGATGTCGTACCGGCTGAGCATGATCGGCTGCTAAACCGCTTCATCGTAACGGTCGAGACGGGCGAAATAGATACCTTCCTACAGATGCTGGCCGATGACATTACCCTGGTGCCGGACGGCGGCGGACAACGAGGTGCGGCTATTCGCATCATGAAAGGGCGCGAAAGCGTTTCATCCTTTATCCTTGGCGTCCGCCAACTGGAACCGGCCGGCATTCAATATGAAACAGTGACCCTGAATGGCCAGCGAGCGATCCTGGCACTGACACCCGAGAGACAACCCTTCTTCGCCTTGTTCTTATATGCCTGTGGCGGCGTTGTCCAGATGATGCACGTGATTGCCGGTCGGAAATTGGCGGGTATGAGTTTACGCCCCACTAGCGGTGGGCAACCAGGCTAAGCGACCCGGCCACGGCCACAGGGCATAACGCCTGGCAGTTTCATAGGGCAATCTTATGCGGCGCTCAGATTCCCCCCGAAGGCAGGAGCCGGCAGACAGGTGGTACGGTTTAAAAGCCCGCAGCTGATTTGGCCGCCCCAGGCTAGTTTGGTAAGATGGATTTCATATGCGCTCGGGAAGTAATCGATTATTACTAATTCTGATACTCATAGTTACCTGCCTGGTTTTGACGAAGCTGTCTCCTTCAACGGCGTTTGATAATGGTTCTTCGTTGATGGTGAAATCGGGGATCGATCGCGTCAGTGACGTTGATAGAGGGGAAAGGCAAGTCGTAGAGCCGCTAACACCCTTATTATTCTTTCCCCTGATTCTCCTGGACAACTATGACGGCAAGCTGGTCTTAGAGCTTTCCCAATTTGCTGCCGGCCTGGTTGAACCCGTCGGCATCGTAAATGCCGGCGATGATCGTTTGTTCGTTATCGAGAGAGGCGGGCGGGTTCGCATTATTGGGCCAGATGGGACGGTCGTCCCGACACCCTTCCTGGATATCACGGGGCGGGTCGATTCCTCCAGCTCGGAGCAGGGTTTGCTGGGCATCGCATTCCACCCTGATTACTCCGATAATGGCGTCTTTTATCTAAACTATACCAATACCAATACGACAGACTCGATACGCAGGACCAGAATCTCCAGATTTTCGGTAACCGCCGATTCCGACATCGCCAACCCTGGCAGCGAAGAAATCCTCGTGACCGTGACGCAGCCAGCTCACAACCACAACGCCGGCCACATCATGTTTGGCGCTGATGGGTATCTTTATGTACCACTTGGCGATGGGGGGGGCGGCGGCGATACGCAGAATAATGCCCAGAATCCCGGGTTGTTACTTGGCAAAGTCAGTCGTATAGACGTCGATTCCGGACCAGGAGCGGCGCCTGACTGTGTAGGGCTCGGAACAGGCAACTATACTGTTCCGTCCGGCAATCCCTTTGTCGATGGACCGGGAAAGACCTGTGATGAGATATGGCTCTCAGGCCTTCGAAATCCCTGGCAATCCAGTTTCGATAGCCTGACAGGCGACCTGTACATCGGCGATGTAGGCCAGGGGCTTTGGGAAGAGGTCAATATCGAGCCGGCCGGTTCTGCTGGCGGTACCAATTTTGGCTGGCGCTGTTATGAGGGCAATCATCCGTATAATACCGCTGGTTGTGGCCCAATGGGGCAGTACGTCTTCCCGATATTTGAATATGGTCATACTGGTGGAAACTGCTCTGTTATAGGTGGCTTCGTCTATCGTGGTAAGGCAAATCCGGATATGGCCGGTCACTATTTCCTGACCGATTATTGTACAGGAATCTATTGGGACTTGTATCAGGATGATTCAGGGGTTTGGATGGCCACCGAGCACAACAACCTGCAAACATTCGGTTTTTCCGCTTTCGGCGAAGCGGTCAATGGCGAACTCTATGTCGCCAACAAGAGTAGTGGGATCATTTATCATCTTGAGGATAAGGCGCCTGTTCCGATCATAAAAGCCCAAACGCCTTAGTAGGACACCCAACAGCCGGCGGCGACAAATGGACTGCCTATCACTATTCGCTTAGCTGGCCCGGAAAAGGAATGCACCAGCGGATTTTCAGCCGAAGATTGGCAATTTGACCTGTTAGTTCTTCAACTCGATAAGATCCCACAGGTTTCCGTATAGATCTTCGAATACGGCGACTGTCCCGTACATTTCCTTTTTCGGCTCCCTGGCGAAATGAATGCCAGCCGCTAACATCTGTTGGTAATCGCGCCAGAAATCATCGGTACTTAAAAACAAAAAAACCCGGCCACCGCTTTGGCGGCCGATGAACGCTTCCTGCTCGAAAGTTGATGCGCGGGCTAACAGCAGGTTGGTGCCGCTTGATCCCGGCGGCGCGACAATGACCCAGCGTTTGTCTTGTCCCGGCTGATAGGTGTCTTCGACCAAGGTGAACTGGAGCTTCTGGCAATAGAAGTCGATCGCCTCATCGTAATCGCGAACAACAAGAGCAACATGAATGATGGATTGGTTCATAACTATTATTCTGCCGATTAAAATTCCTCGCGCTCGAAACGCCAGATAGCGGCTACGACAAAGATTACCGACATGATTGACGTGACTATCACCGGGACCCAGGAGTCCAGCGGCTTGCCATTTGCTACCAGACTCGCATTTACCATCAATTCTTGGGGCAGGATCAGGTGAAGCCAGGGCAGAGGTCTTGCCAGCAATTGAGCCACTATGTCCTGACCGATCAAGACCGCTAGGGCTATCCCAATCACTGGCGCTCTAGAGCTGAAGAATGTGCCCAGCATCAATGTCATCGTGAGGAAATAAAATAGATGTAAACTCTGTATCGCCATAACAGCCACAAAGGGACCCAATGCCAGGGGCGTCTTTTCGTACAATGAAACTTGGACATAGAACATAATCCCCTGGAGGAGAACCATGATGAGGAATATTGCCCACCCGTTGGCCACTATTTTAGAGATAATAAATGCCGGCCTTGAAACAGGACTGGACATGATCCACTCGGCCGTGCCCGACCGTTTCTCGCCAATGATCGCACCCTGGGCCAATACGATAACCCCAATGGTCGTAAAGACTCCGGATAGGATCACAAACATTTCAATCGCTGCTTCCAGGGGTAGACTCTCCTGTGGATCGCTCGCAGGCACTACCCACAACATTAAGAATAGGAACCCGTTCACGATCGCCAGCCAAACCAGGCTATGAACCAACCATCTTCGAGTGCCCCACCAGGCACGATTTTCTTTGCCAAGCAGATTATTATAGCCCTGACGCCATCCATGTTCCTGAACGGCCACTAGCGTCTGGTTATCTGACATCGTTATCTCCTTCTACCAGGCTCAAGAAGATCTCTTCAAGCTCGTACTTCTTTCGACCCCAGTCGATCACCTTGAGTTGCTCATCAGCTAAGACCAGGCGTAGAAGCTCCGATTCGGCCGTTTCTTGGTCCGTCACGCTTACCTGCCACACGGTATGCCCATCATCAGATAGTGAGGTAATGACCCCTGATACCCAACTCAGAGACTCAACCTTGGACAGAGTCTGGCTACTATCGCCCGCGATTACTAGGGAATAGGTCGTCTCACTACCCCCGACCAACAACTCTTCAAGGGGAGCCTGGGCGATGAGTTGGCCGTGATTCAGAATGGCTACCGCATCACTTACCTGTTGAACGTCGTCGAGTATATGCGTGGAGTAGAAGATAGTCGTATATTGCCGTAGCCGCTCCATCACTTTGAGGACATCTCGCCTCCCTTGTGGGTCAAGGTTGGCGGCCGGCTCGTCCAGGATCAACAGGTCCGGGTAGTTGACCTGGGCCTGGCCGATACCCAGGCGCTGTAGTTCACCGCCGGAAAAACCTTTGATCGGGCGATCGGCTTTGTCGGCCAGCCCAACCAGCTCAAGAGTTTCCGTAACCCGCTTTTCTATGGCAGTCTTTGGTCCAGAATAGAAGAAGCGGGCCCGAAAGCGAAGGGTTTCCCGGGCCGTCATATATTCATAATACTGGGGATTTTGGGCCAGATAGCCGATGCGCTGACGTATTTCGAGACTATCGCGGACAATGTCTTTTCCAAATACGTTGCCGCCACCATGCGTCGGCCGGATCAGACCTAACAACAGCTTGATAGTCGTGGTTTTTCCTGCGCCGTTTGGGCCAAGAAATCCGAAGATGGAATTCTTGGCAACGGTCAGATCAAGCGATTTGAGCGCATCAACATCATTATAACGCTTGCCAAGGCCCTGCGTATCGATGGCCAGGCTTATTGACTCTGTGGTCATGAACATCCTCCGGCTTGGACTAGTGGCATCAATCAAGGATTGTATAGCCGCGAATTATTGATGCCAACGGACACATGGGGGATCTTCAAGTTGGCCAGGTGGCCATTTTGCCCCAATCTGGGGTTGAAGCGGTCAAGTAGCCTTCCTTGATAGCCCCTTAAAGTCGAGAGGGGGGGCGCGGTTAACCGGGATGGTTGATCGCGGCAAGTCGGTTTCTATTAGGAACTCATTGGCCGGAGATGCGCAGCGCAGTAGCCAAAACGCAATAGGAAGAGTATTCTTACCGATGCTTTGAAAATAGTATTTGAAAGTCTTGTTGCTTGGCCCAAATCCCAGGCTACGAAGCTCTGGAAACCACGAAAATCTAGGCCTGCTTGATCCTGGCGAATTGGATTGGCCAGTAAAGCATATGTCGCTATAGCGATATCGATATTGGAATAGAATTATCAATCATGAAGCAATCGACTGAAAGAATTAATACAAGGACCCAATCATCCTTTTTCCTCTCCGGACGGCTGGGTGGACTGCTAGATCGCTGGCAACCAACGTCCGGGCCGGTTCTGATTGGCACAGCGCTTGTTGTCGGTATTTTAACAGGTTTTGGCGCTATTCTATTTCGCTATCTCATTCGTGGCGTGGCCTGGATTGGCTACGAGTGGATACCCGATATCATGCCAGGTGATAGCAAGCTCTATGTTATTATCGTCCCCGCGATAGGCGGGCTACTGGTCGGCCTGCTCGTATACTATTTTGCCCGCGAGGCCAAAGGACATGGCGTTCCAGAGGTCATGGAGGCGGTCGCGCTGCGGGGTGGGCGCATCCGGCCGCGGGTGGCGGTCGTCAAATCGCTGGCTTCCTCTTTGACAATCGGCAGCGGTGGCTCGGCCGGTCGTGAAGGGCCCATCGTTCAGATTGGCTCGGCCATCGGCTCAACCCTGGGCCAGGCTTTAAACCTGTCGGATAACCGCATAAGCAATCTGGTGGCCTGCGGCGCTGCCGCGGGCATTGCCGCTACCTTTAACGCGCCTATTGCCGGGGTCATCTTTGCCCTGGAGGTCATCCTGGGGCGTTTTAGCGTCCGCAACTTTAGCACGGTTGTCATTGCCGCCGTCGCCGCCAGTGTCATCGGCCGGGCAACTTTGGGCAATGCGCCGGCCTTTAATATTCCTGTTGAGTACGGCGTTAACTCTCTCTGGGAATATTTGTTTTACCTCCTTCTCGGTTTATTTGCGGCCATCGTAGGCGTCGTATTTACCCGATCGTTATACTGGACGGAAGATCTGTTTGAAGCTATCAAGGGCATCCCTGAATGGGTGAAGCCGGCGATTGGTGGCGCCTTATTGGGTGTTTTGGCCTTCAGCTATCCCCTGATTAGCCTGACTCAACCTGTTACCTGGGACAGTATTCCCCAGGTATTTAATGTGGGCTATGAGGTCATCGAAGGTGCTCTGGCCAACGAGCTGGTATTTAGCGCCGCCCTCATCTTGCTGATTGCCAAGATCCTGGCGACAATCCTTACCCTTGGTTCCGGTGGGTCCGGCGGGGTGTTTGCACCCTCCTTGTTTATGGGTGCCATGATGGGCGCCGCCTTTGAACTGGGCATCAACCGGCTGTTTCCCGGGATTAGCGCCCCTCCGGGCGCCTATGCCCTGGTTGGCATGGCGGCCGTTTTCGCCGCCAGCGCCCATGCGCCCATCACCGCCGTCATCATCCTCTTTGAATTAACCGGCGATTACCGCATCATCTTACCGCTTATGCTGACCGTTGTCGTGGCCACGCTGGTGTCTCAGAGAATGCTAAAGGGCGAATCCATATACACTCTCAAATTAAGCCGGCGGGGTGTCAGGCTTGATCGCGGCCGCGATCAGGACATCTTGCAAGGTGTATTGGTGTCCGAGGTCATGACCCGGGATCTGGAAACGATCTCTAAAAACACAAAGATTTCAGACCTGGCCGAGGTTTTTATCACTTCCCATCATCATGGGCTCATGGTGATGGATGAAATGGAAAAACTCTGGGGGATCGTAACTTTGACAGATTTAGAGCGGGCGATGGAGGAAAATCGGCCGGAGACGACAACGGTGGCTGAAATTGCTACCAGTTGGCCGCACCTGCAAGTTGCCTATCCGGATGAGACCATGGGCGATGCTTTGGCCCGGATGGGCTCGCGTGGACTGGGACGACTGCCGGTTGTCGCTCGAGAGGACCCCTTTCACTTATTGGGGCTTCTCTGGCGGGAGGGAATTAGCCAGGCCTATACACTGGCCTTGACCCGTCGTGAGGAGATTGAACAACGGGCCAAGCGACTGAAGAATCATTACGAGGCAGAGGCTGAATTCGTTGAAATTCCGCTTGTAGAAGGTGATGGGGTTGTGGGCAAGAGCGTCCAAGAGTGTTCTTCGTCTATGCCCGCGGATAGTGTTCTCGTTTCAGTTCAGCGCGACGGGCGGATCATCATTCCCCATGGCGATACGATTTACCAGGCAGGGGATCTATTGACCGCCTTCGTTCGAAAACAAGACGCGAAAGAGCTTTTCGATTGTCTGCATGGCCCAGAGATACAGTTGCCTGTTGAACCTGATCATTAAAAAGCTGACCACCCCAAATCCTGAAATCGCCGCCACTCTGAATAGATGGGAAAATGACCCCCTACTCATTCCACTTATGCGGCCAAATCGAGATAAGGAAGCGCTTGAAAGGCAGACGGCGGTGACCGTGGACTCGCTGACAAAACGCCTGGAACACCAAACAATTTATCTGATCTACGCGGATGGTCAATTGGTCGGTGAGATGAACTTTCAAATAGATCCCGGTCATCTATACAAGAAAGTGGCCGGTACTGCCTGGATTGGCATCGGGATTGGCGAACCAACTGCCCGGGGAAAAGGGATTGGCGCCAGGGCGATGCAATATCTAGAAAAACAGATCCAGGCGCAAGGGCTGGCCCGGATCGAACTGGGGGTGTTCGAATTCAATACCAAGGCCATCAAACTGTACAAAAAAATGGGCTATCAGGAGATCGCTCATATCGATAATTTCACTTACTGGCAAGGCAGTATGTGGCAAGATATTCGTATGGAAAAATACCTGTAATTACCAACACCGGCATCTACTCGGCCGCCGACTACCGCTTGATGGCCGGCAAGGAATCCGATCAATTCTTCAGCCAGGAACTGGTTGAGAGCGCCTTTCGTAAGAAATAACAGGCAAGGTATAAGTGATGGCGTGACAACGGCCGCTGAGGGTCGTTAGGCCCGGGGGCAAGGAGTCGTTCCGCTAGAATGATCTTTGCTGTGCGCGGTCTCTATAATCAGCGAACGGTCTAATTGTGGTTTTAGGTAACCGCACCGGGCAAATTCCTAAGGGCTCTATCTCGCCCAACCAGACCTTCACAGCCGCTTTCTGTTGCACTTCATTGGCCCCGTAGGTGACCATCAGGTTAGGGATGTGGGGCATCTCGTAGAGCAAGTAAGGGCTGCCGAAGGCAGTGTACACAACCTGAGGGTTGTCCACAAAGATAGAGCGCCAACTCCAGGAATTTAAATGGCCGATGACGGTGCGCACGGTGCCGATGACGGCAAAGGGCATGGTATAGACGTTGATGAATACAGCATCGTGTCCGGCTAGCCCCTCACGCAGTTCAGCGTTATTTGGATTTAAAAGGTGGGTGACGTTGAAGCCGCGCCGGCGCAACTCCTCGTCAAACACGGTTAGGTCTTCGGCGCCCAACATCCGGTTGATTTCGCCAATAGTTACGGTGAGAAGCCGGGCTCCGGTTTGCAGGGCGAGAGGGGGGCGGCCGTCGCTACGTAATACAGTTATACTCTTGTCAGCCATTTCCTGGGCAGCCTGCCGGAATGACGCTTTATCTATCTCTGATGGCGGTTGTCCGAAGGGATTATCGTTTAGGTGCAGGCGGGCTTTTAGCTCGAGCACTCGTCGTGCAGCATCGCGAACCCGTTCGGCCGGGAGAAGGCCATTTTTTAGGCTGGTCAGAAGATAATTGAAATCCTGCAGCGGGTCAGCGAACAGGTACATATCGATACCGGCGGCAATGCTAAGGGCCGCGCGTTCCGCGGCTGCCGCGCGAGATGTGAGGCCGATCATTCTTGAGGCGTCGGAGACAATGAGACCGTCGAAACCCATCTCTTCCCGCAACAGGCTGGTGAGTAAATCTCGGCTGAGGGTGGCCGGGGGCGCGTCGTCAGGATTTTGCCGGTATCCCTGGTAATCAGGTAGAGAAATATGGCCTGGCATGATGCTCATGACGCCGGCATCAATAGCCGCCTGGAACACCCGGCCGTATGTTTCCTGCCATTGAGCCATTGGCAGGCTGTTCACCGATCCGCTGATGTGGTGATCGCGGTCGTCTACACCATCACCGGGAAAGTGTTTGGCAGTGGCGGCTATTTGGTCGCCAGCCTGTAAACTCCTTATAAGCGGCACAGAGAGACGAATAATGCGTTCCGGATCGTCGCCCAGCGATCGGATATTTGTAATAGGATTGTTGAAGTTGAGATTCAGATCCACCACTGGACCAAAGTTCCAATGTAAGCCATAGTGCCGAGCTTCAGCAGCGGTGGCCCTGCCCATTATACTGATCAGTTCCAGATCACTGGCCGCCCCGGCCGCCATAGGCCAGGGAAAGACCGTGCCCTCGTCGGCGATGGCCAAGGCGCCGTGTTCCAGATCGCCGGCTACCAACAGGGGAATGGGCGAGGCTTCTTGAATGGACGTTAACATTTCCCGGATAACAAAGCCGGGCATCCTGGGGATAAAAAGCGCACCCAAAGGAACTTGGTCCAGCAATCTGAGCCAATCGTCTGTCCGGTAATGGGGGATCATAGGACACAGTAGTTGCCCCACTTGTTGCTCAAGGGTCAGGCCGTCCAGGATCGTATTAACCCAGATTCTTTGTTCAGCGGTTAATGACTTCAGCATTTTGGTAATGCTCCTTATAAATAACAGTAAGGAAGGCAGAATATTTGAGCTACTAATCCGATAAGGGCAGCTTTACGGGCGGGAAAGTAAACAAGCCTTTCGTGGCCCATTTCGGGTGCAAAGCATTGCTGACTCTTCCCTCTCTGGAGAAAACCAGTAATCTTAATCAAGAATACATAGCAATGTAACAACGGCGCGTAGAATTTCCTGCCACCGTATCCTATCACATCTCTAACGGGTTTTAGTAACAACCTCTTGGGGATCTACGAACTCAGTTTCGGTCCAGGACGTTAATAGGATCGGTTCTCCTACGGCCCGGTCTCCCTGAGTGCCGGATCCGGCCAGGTACTCCTCATCGAAACGAATAGCTTCCAACGTTGTCCCGATGAAATTCCAATAATGAAGCAAGGGGCTAACCAGCGAAAAAGCGGGTTGCGATTAAACCATCTTCAATCAAGAAAAGAGCAAGCGTAAGGACATCAAAGATGACGTTTGCCTATGATATCCACGCTCCCACCACTTCCCCCATCCAGCCCTCAGGTTGGCGATCATAGACCATTTGCAGGCCGCCGCCGCTCAAATAGCCGCTGGTTGAGTCCTGGGCCACTGCCCATTGGCTGCCGAAGCTAACGTTGACCCGGTCAACGCTCTCTTCTTCAAAAGGGTTGAAAAAGAGATAAAGAAAGTCGCCACCGGCATCCGCCCTGACTTGAATTTCCTCCCTGGAAAGAACGACCAGGTCATACCCTCGCACTGCGCCAACATCGATATCTTCGATATTTTCCGAAGACAAGATCAACTCATTGCCCCCGGCCGTTAGCAGACCATAGTCGGGAATCTCCTGGTCGACCAGGGCTCTTTCCAATGTAAGCTGGACGATCTCAGTTTTATCATCCTTAGTAAAATTCTCCTCCGAGGTGGTTGCTCCGCAAGCGGTCAATAAGAGTAGTAACAGTAACCAGATAAAATAACCTTTACGAGATTTCATCATTTTCTCCTGTGTGCATTGGCTAAAATCAGATTGCGCCGCCGGTATGATCGTGGAATCGCCCGGTAAACGTAAACCACTGTCAGGCAATTAGACGTTTATCTATCAACTTTAGTTCCAACGCCAGCAACATCATATTCAGATAATTTGTCCGAGCTGACCTGGCGGCTTCTCGGCGAGGGTGGGGGGACCGGTCTGGTCTTTTTCCCGGGGGCTATGGCTAATGTGAAACCGGGTCTGGCACTAGGTGTGATAAGCGCTCAGAAGGGCCTGGTTTTCGACCGCCATCACCAAAAAAAATCCACGATGGAAAAGTTGAAAATTGAGCAACGGCCATAAGAAATACGCAAATTCAAACATTATTTATTGCCCTTTGCCAAATTCGACTCCTGACCTCGAGGCCGTATAATTGAGGTTGAGGAGGCACAATATGCGATTACTTAATGGCCGGATTACGGGGTGGGGGGCTTACGCACCCGAGCGGGTTATTACCAATCACGACCTGGAGAAAACCCTCGACACCAGTGACGCCTGGATCGTCCAGCGTAGTGGCATTCGCGAGCGCCGCATCATCGTCGACGGCGAAACGACTGCCACCCTGGCCGTAAAAGCCAGCCAGCAGGCTTTACAACGGGCCGGCTTGCAGGGTAATGACCTGGATCTGATCATCGTCGCCAGCTCAACACCTGATTACCTGACCCCACCCATCTCTAGCCAGGTGCAACATGCTCTGGGCGCGACGGCCGTACCCGCCTTTGTGGTCGTAACCGGTTGTACCGGCTTTGTCTATTCCCTGGCAACTGCCTACCAATTCATCTCCACCGGCGCCTATAAGACGATTCTGGTAATCGGCGCCGAGGTTCTCAGCCGGCATACGAATTGGGAGGATCGTTCCACGGCCGTTTTGTTCGGCGATGGCGCCGGCGCGGTAGTGATCCAGGCGACCGAAGAAGAATGTGGTCTCAAGGGGTTTTCTCTGGGATCCGATGGCAGCCAGATGGAGCACATCATCGTCCGGGCGGGCGGAACGGCCGAACCGTTCAGTAATGGCTCCTTGAAGAATGGTCACCAATACATCGAAATGAACGGCCGGGAGGTCTTCAAGTTCGCCAGCAAGGTAGTCGGCCGGGCCAGCCTGGAGGCCGTGGCCCAGGCCGGATTGACCCTCGACGATGTTGATTGGTTTATCCCCCACCAGGCCAACTTGCGGATCATCCAGGCCGCTTCGCGGGATATGGGCATACCACTGGACCGTTTTGTCATCAACATTGAAAAGTACGGCAACACCTCGGCCGCTTCCATTCCCCTGGCCCTGACTGAGTACCTGGCAGACGGCCGGATCAAGCTGGACGATACCCTGCTTTTTGTCTCCTTCGGGGCGGGCCTGACCTGGGGGGCTGTTGTTCTACAGATGGCCGGCTCAGCTTAAGAGTCAACTGCCCAACTCTTCTGAAGAATCACGGCGCACCAACCCTTCACGCCAGGCGTAAACGGCTGCCTGTGTGCGATCGGCCAGGTGTAATTTGCTCAAAATATTGCTCACATGATTCTTGACCGTTTTTTCGCTGAGGACCAGTATTTGGGCGATCTCGGCATTTCTTTTACCATCGGCGATCAACCGTATAACCTCAAATTCCCGCTCGCTCAATTCAGTAAATGGGTTCAGGTTTTCCTGGCGCGTGCCTGATAACTCTTGAACAATCCGGGCCGCAACCTTTGGATGTAACACGGCCTCCCCGGCCGCTGTCCGGCGCACGATATCCGCCAACTCTGCCGATCCAACATTTTTTAGGATATAGGAGAGGGCCCCGGCCCGGATGGCCGGAAATATATGCTCATCCTGGTGGTAGGAGGTCAGCACGATGACCTGGGTGCGCGGGCTGGCTGTCTTTATTTGCCGGGTGGCTTCGACCCCATCCATACCGGGCATGAGTAAATCCATTAAGACGACATCAGGGGCATATTCAAGCGCCAGGCCAATCGCCGTTGCGCCCTCGGCCGCTTCCCCGACAACCTGGATATCCGGCTGGGTGTCCAGGAAAGCCCGTACGCCCTGGCGCACCATCTGGTGGTCATCTACCAATAACACTGTGATTGGCTCGCTCATACGCTCTTCCACCTTTCTGCTTTCGTGACCACGCCCTAGATCTTCCGGATCGGGTCGTGGCCGGAATTGCCGGTCAAGCCACTGAAATGGACCTGGATTTGAGTCCCTTGCTCCAGTGCGCTGCGGACCAATAATTGACCGCCCAGGGCTTCGACTCGTTCCTGCATACTCTGCAGTCCGTAGCCGCGCACATTTTGCCCTGCGGCATCAAATCCGCCGCCGTCGTCTTGAATGGTAAGGAGCAACTCATCTCCTTGCCGGGTAAGTTCGACTTCCACATGCCGGGCCTGGCTGTGCCGGGCGACGTTGGACAGAGCTTCCTGTGTCACCCGGAACAACGCCGGCTCGAGACCGACAGGCAGCGGTTGTTCTCCAGTGGTCCGCACCTGGGCTTCGATGCCCGTTCGGTGCGACCATTCGCTCGCGTACTCTTTAAGAGATTCGTCAAAGCCACCCTCGGCTAAGGCCAGCGGCCGCAACTCTTCTATCAAGCCGGCCAACTCTTGCTGGGATTGCCGGGCCAGCGCCTCCGCCTCGGCCAGGTTCTGTTGCGCGCCGGCCACATCCCCGGGTAACAAGGCCTGGGCCGCGCCTATCTGCATGCTTATGGCGAAAGCTTGCTGCTTCACCGAATCATGCAACTCGCGAGCCAGGCGGTTCCGTTCTTCAATACCGGCCAGCTCCTGCCGGGTGTGTAAAAGGTTCTGAAGCTGTTCGGCCATCAGGTTCAACCGGCGGCTCAGCTGGCCCAACTCGTCGGCCGAAGAGTCGCCGGCCATCACCGAGAAATCACCATGGCTCCAGGCATTGGCCGTGCCGGACAGAGATTCAAGCCGGCTGGTTAGTCCCCGAGCGGTCCAAAAACCGAAGACCGTGCCAATGACTCCGGCCGCCAGGGTGATCGGTACCAGGCTGATGAGGATAAGCAGCATAATAGAGCCTAATGTCCGCAAGTTGAAAGCCGGGATATGCAAGGAAAGGGCCAGGGCGCCCAGGTGATGGCCTTGCTGACTGATGATGGGAAAGGCCATCGCCAGCGTGCCATCGGACGTCCTCGCATAGATCAGATCGTCAGAGTCTTCCCCGGCCAACGCGCTTGATAAGAGGGGCGCCAGTTGGGGAATGGCTCTGGCCTCGAATGGCGCGCCCAAGGCTGATGGACTGAAACCCTCCACGGCCTGGGCTAGCAGCTTCCCGTCGGTATCAACGACGATGATCTGGTAATCCTGGTCAAAATTGATGCTCAACCCCTGAGTAATCCGCCGTCCGCCTGCATTTGTGGCCACAGAATCGTTGACCTGCGCCTGGAGCCAGACGTCTAACCCGTCCACATCGGGTGGTTCGCTTTCCAGGAAGCTGCTGGCCTGGGGAACATAACCATCCCTGATTGTTTTGACAAATTCCTCGTTCAAGAGTTCGGAATTAATAAGGATTAGAAGCAAGCTCAATAAAGCCAGCTCCACGACGACCAGCGCAGCCACGGTAACAAGCGTATACGAGAGGGTCAGTCGCCAGCGTAAACGGCGAAATGGGTGTGACAGGGCAGCGGACTTTTTTTTCACTTATCCCTCAATGATAAGCATGCTTTATGTAGCATACCTCGCCACAACAGGCGCGACAAACCGGCCGGGGAAATCACCAGGCCTCCCCGGCCGGCTCGGCTCTCTTACACATTTAGATCCTGGCGACGGAAAATTAGAATGGAAACGACGACGAAGAGTACGATATAGAGGCCGATACCCACGGCTGCTGGTCCCGGCTCGAGAAAGGGGGTCACTAGCCCTGGACTATCGCCGACTTCAACGGTGAGCCCCGAGTTTAAAGACAACAAACCCTTGGCCAGCCCCCCGGGCAGATAGGTCCCAATCTGGGCCCAGATACCCCCTAAGACGCTGCCGATGAGTTGCAAAGCGATCCCTTCTATCAAAAGTACATAAGCCAGCCCCCCGCCAATCGAAACCACCGTCGAGCGACTGGCCACGGCCAATAAGAAGGCCAGCCCGGCGTAGGGCAGTAATGAATAAGTGTAGAGAATCGTATCCAATCCCAGTTGGCCCCAGGTTACTTGCGCGAAAGGAATGCCGCCCAGCAGTATGAGGCTGAAGACGGCCGAAACCAACGCCCCGACTACGAGAGGGGTCAGTACGAGGAGCAGGGCAGGTAGCAGAATAGCCGTGAATTTCGCCCCTAAGAATAACGGCCGGGGAACCCCCCTGCTAATCCACATTTGTAATGTGCCCCAGGTGTACTCCTGAGCCATCAGGGCGCCAACCAGGACGATAATCATCAACCCGCCCAGATTCGGTCCGGCGGAAACGCTCAAAGAGGCGATCAAGGCCTCCGGCCAGGTCAAGAATTGTTCTATTCCGCTGTCGGCCCCGGACGAGCCACCTTTCAGAACCGTGAATGCTATCCCGTTAACGGCGATGACGATCAGGGCCAGCAAGGCCAGCTCAACCCACAAAATCGCCCGCTTGAAAATTTTGCTATGTTCAACGTTTACCATTTGCCAAAACATGATCTAACTCCTTGTAACGCTATAATTCACAATACGATTGGTTCTATCCGGACCGGCCATCTAGGACTGGGTCAGGCTCAGGTAGAGATTTTCCAGGTCGAACTTCTCCACCGTAACCTCGCTGGGCAAAATATCCTGTTGGGCCAGGTGGGCGATGATCCGTTCGCTGGGCAGGCCCGTGACCTCAACGTAAACCCCGTTGCTCTCGATGTGAGTGACGCCGGGCAAGCTTTGAAGCGACTGCCTGGCCTTCTCAGGTCTGCTCACACGTACTTTGACGACCGCTTCCTGGTGCCGTAACAGATCGTCGACCGACCCTTCGGTGACAATTTGACCCTGGTTGATGACGGCAATTCGGTCACATACCTGCTCGACTTCATGCAGCAGGTGGCTGCTGAGAAATATAGTTGTCCCCGCACCGGCCAAGGAACTGATGAGCTGTCGCACATCGCGCATTCCGGCCGGATCCAGGCCGTTGGTTGGTTCGTCGAGAATGATCAGCGCCGGCCGGTTCAAGAGGGCCGCGCCCAGCCCCAGGCGTTGTTTCATGCCCGTGGAGCAGGCTTTAACCTTTCGCCCGGCCGTCTCGGTCATCCCCACCAGTTCGAGAACCTCGTCAACCCGTGAATCATCGACCCCGCTATTTTGACGGGCCAAAAGGCGCAGATTTTCTCGGCCAGAAAGGTAGGGTAATAACGAAGGCCGGCTGACCAACGAACCTACCCCCTGGAGCGGCTTGTTGTTCTTGGCCGAAACCGGTTGGCCAAGAACTTCTATCTGCCCGGCCGTGGGATGGATGAGCCCCAATACCATGCCGATGGTCGTGGTTTTTCCCGCGCCATTAGGACCGAGAAAGCCAAAAACTTCACCCTCTCTAACTTGAATCGTTGCCTCGCGCACGGCGACCACATCGCCGTAATGCTTGGTCAACTTTTGGGTCTGTAACACTATCTTAGACATGCGCACCTCTCCTTGTCAGTGGTTGCATACGAGAAATTGATAATGATAGTGTAGGGGATAAGCGTCAATAGGGGATCAGCCCCTGGCCTCATTCAAGCTGGGTCTTCAGGACTATCTTGTATAGGCCAGATTGTTACCATTTAGCAGCAATTTGGCAGGGCTGCCCGGCGTGGCTCAGTAAAGAAAAGCCACCAATTCTGAAACCCCCATTTTCGATTTTCCAATTTCTGAATTGGAGATTTCGCCCAGGTAGAGTTGGATCTCGATACCCTCTAGAGCTTCGACGAGGGCCGAAGGCTCATAACGGACATCGACCAGGTGCTGTTCCAATTCGACTATATCGTGACGGCCGGAAAAATCGCCGTAAAACTTAATCGTCTGAATCCGGCCGTTGGCTACGTCAATCCGGACATCGATCTTGCCCACCGGGAACCGTTCACTTTTTTGTATGTTGAATTTCGGTGAGTGGCCAATATTCCACTCCCATTGCCGGTAGCGATCGGCCGATATCTGCTCGATCTGCTGCCAATCGGCCGTGGTCAAGGGCAGCGACCTTATCTCCCCAGCCACAAAAAGCCCACTTAAGATAGCCGCTCTCAGCTCCTGGATGGTCATGTCTTGTGGTAACAGTTCCCGGAGGTTGATCACAAAATTCCGTATCGACTGGACTGCCTTCGATTCGATCTGCGCCTGCCGGGGGTTGAGAGCCTTGAGCATCACCTCAAGATCGGTATCAAAGAGCAAGGTGCCATGGCTGAACATGCGCCCGGCCGTTGTGTATTGGGCGTTGCCGGAGATCTTCTTGCCGGCGGCGAAGATATCACTCTTGCCCCTGAGTTCGGCCTTGACCCCCAACGTATCCAGGACCCGGATGACAGGATCGGTGAAGGTGGCGAATTTGTGCAAGCCTTTTTTATCCGGGGTGATGAAGCTGAAGTTGAGGTTGCCCAAGTCATGATACACAGCCCCGCCCCCGGATAGCCGGCGAACAACGTGGATGCCCTTTTCCCGGATGAAGTCGGGGTCGATCTCCTCAAAAGTGTTTTGGTTCCGGCCGATGATGACCGACGGCTCGTTGATGTAGAACAATAGGATTGGCTCGGTCGTATCCCAGTTACGTAGCAGGTGTTCTTCGATAGCCAGATTGATCCGGGGATCGGTGATATTGTTGTTATCGACAAATTGCATCATAGGCCTCCATGAGGGGGCATTTTAACCGCGTAACGATGTTTGACAAAAACAGAACGCATGTGCTATAATCTTTGGTATCAGGCAGAGCACCCTCTTCGTCGAATGATAAAAAATAACTTACCATACACTGTAAGGTTTAATCTTTTTCCTGCAGGCCCAAGCTGAAATATATATCGCTGGCTGGAGCGAAAAATGAGTATTTTAATTGTTTCTTGCCCGCTGTTCACGAACAGTGGTTTGTCAAACCCACCATATTGTACAGAAAGGAGAATTTCTAATGGCAAACGCGTTAAATTGGTTTGAGATCCCGGCCACCGACTACGAGCGGGCGGTCAAGTTCTATAATGCGGTCCTGGCTACCGAATTGCAACCCTGGGATATGCCTGATGGCTCGAAGATGGCCATGTTCCCGGCTGAGGACGGCGTCAGCGGGGCGGTGATCGAGGCAGAAGGGTACACGCCCAGCACCGAGGGCTCGGTAATCTACCTGAACGCCGGCCCCGATCTGAGTGACGCCCTGGGCCGGGTCGAAGCGGCCGGCGGCAAAGTCTTGGTCCCCAAAACCGACATTGGCGAAAATGGATTTTTTGCCTTTTTCCTGGACAGTGAAGGCAACAAAGTCGGCCTGCATTCTAATGGCTAAATAGTCGCCTGGTTAAAAAAGTTTATAGGATCTGGAGGCTCGGAGAAGAGGTTATTAACCCCATCTCCGCGCCTCCGTTGTATTCTCGTTTGTCCCAAGGAGGTAAGAACAATGAGAGCCCAGACCTTTACCGGTTTCCCCAACGAAGGGCTGCAATTCCTGGCTGATTTAAGTGAGAATAATGATCGCGATTGGTTCAACGCCCGCAAACAAATCTACACCGACAACATCGTCATCCCGGCCGTGGCTTTTGCCGAGAGTCTGGGGGAGCGCTTAAAATACATCTCCCCCCATATCCAATACGACACACGCACCAATGGCCAGGGTTCTTTAATGCGTATCTATCGTGATGTCCGCTTCTCCGAGGACAAGAGCCCCTTCAAGACTTGGGTCGGTATCCGCTTTTGGGAAGGAGGCACCAAAGCCGGCGGCAATCCCGGTTTCTACTTCGGTTTTGACGCTACCAGCGGGGGGCTGCATGTCGGCATGCACGGGTTCGACAAGAACATGCTGGCGGCTTACCGGGCGGCCGTCGACGACGAATTAATGGGCGCTGAACTGGAAGCAGCCGTTACCAGCGTGCGTGCGGCCGGAAAGTACGAAATCAAGGGAGAGCATTACAAAAAAGTTCCCCGCGGTTATGATCCCGATCATCCCCGGGCCGAATTGCTGCGCTTTAATACCCTCTATGTGTCCTCGCCGATGATCGAACCGGCCGTCTTGGCCTCCCCTGAACTGGTGGAGGTGGTGATGGACCATAGCGAGATGACGGCCGCGGTAGAACAGTGGCTGGTGAAGGTGAAACGTGGGGTAGGGGCCTAGTTAATTTCAGCCATGGGAAGCTTAAAAATTGTTCCATAAATCGTTCGGCTTTTTTTCTTACCGGAAAAAGCATCGCTCACTCTTCCATTAGCTATCGCTAGGGAGCCGGTAGAATAGGCGCCTGGCCACATCCAATGGAAGTTTTTCGCCCCTTGTTGGTGGTCACGATTAATCCTCCATGGCCTGACAAAGCTCGGTTTTGCCAGGAATTCTTTAGGAGTTGGGAAATCGAAGTTCCAATCTGTGGTAAGCTGGTAAGGCGTTATCCGCAGACTGTTTTCTCGCTTTATTCGAACCGGTAATCGGCAATTTGAAAATTGGTCGATCGAGTTTGTATTTTTTTTCGCACAATTCCCTCTGTAACTCCAGGACTAAAGTACTATCTCCTGTCTCGTATGCTTTAGAATTGACGGGTTGATCATATTTTCAAAACTCAATTAGTCACCGAAAGTCGAGGTTACGTTGGGCGGACCCGTTTAATAGATTGATTCCTTCTCGCCGGCGGATAATAAGAACGGCTGAGCTTCTTGATTCATTCATCCCGCTTTTAATTGGATTCTATTTCCAGAGATAACAAAGTGAAACGGCAACAACTCTGCCGACGATCTTTTCGAGCGAGATAAGAGGAATATCCCCATGAACCGACCAAGAATGAATCCCAATCTATTTGACCTGCCGATCTACCCTGCCGGAAAGGCGATAAAAGAAATCCAACAGAAATACGGCTTAGCCCGGGTCATCAATATGGCCTCAAACGAGAGTCCCATAGGACCGTCGCCAATGGCGGTTCAAGCTTACGAAAAGATGTTAGCAGCCACCCACCTTTATCCATCCGGGTTCGAAGAAAGGTTCAGGGAAAAACTGGCGAACAGGCTCCATCCGAACCTTAATGAAGGCAATCTTATTATTGGCAACGGCAGCACTGATCTACTCAGAATGATCACCCAGGCCTTCGTTTTTGAAGGCGGAAATGCCATTATGAGCCAGGTTGCTTCCCCGATATATCGCATCCTGACCATGACTCATGGCGGTTCACCCCGGCTTGCCGGGATGAGAATGGGCTATCGGCAAGATCTAGGAGCGATAAAGAACCTCGTCGATTACGATACGCGGATTGTCTTTCTAAGTTCGCCCAATAACCCCACGGGCGAGTGTATAAATAAAACAGAGGCCAATGCCTTTATTACAAAATTACCAAAACATGTTGTGATCGTCTTTGACGAAGCGTATCATGATTTTGTTGACCAACCTGACCGGGTTGATACGATTAAATACTGTGCCGCCGGGCACAATGTGTTGTCACTAAGAAGTTTTTCGGCAGCGACCGGTCTGGCCAATCTACGAGTCGGCTACCTGGTTGGACCTAGAAAGCTGACCGATTATGTGCGGCAAACTTTGCTGCCTTATAATTCAGGTGACATCGCTCTTGCGGCCGCTGAGGCCAGCCTTTACGATACAGCCTTCTTGGAGCGCCACATCAAAACTGTTATCCTAGGGCGAAAATATCTTGAATCTTCATTCAGGGACCTGGGCCTTTCCTATCTCCCAAGCCAAGGAAATTTTGTTACCATCATCGACCCGCCTATAGCCCCAGATTCTTTCGTTGAAGCACTTCTTCGCCGGGGTATTCTCGTCAAGCCGATGGGCGCGTTTGGTTTACCGAATGCCCTTAGGGTTAGTGTCGGAACCCTTGCAGACAACGAGAAATTAGTAAGCACGCTAGATCAAATAGTCAATCAATCGAGCTTTGTCATACCGAAACCTAGAAGCTCTTTGACGAGCAGGTCCCAGGATTCTACCTGGCCTTAGGAGAAACCATGGAGCCAAGTCTCTTCTATCGATTCAGCATTCCGGATTCGAGTTCTAGGTTTAACCAACCTTGAGAGTCAGAGCCTGGCTTCCTTTTTAAACAGGCAACCCTTCTTCGTCCCGGGTATTCCGCCATCCTTCCAGCCCCCTGCCATCTTCCGACCGGCCGGTTTAGTCCCGTTCTTCGTGATTGATAGCCACCTCATATCGTCCACCTTCTAAACACGGGCCCGTTGGATCACCAGGTTCTCTTTCCTGCGGCATTCCAATCAACGTAGAGTTGTCGACAAAAATTTTGCGAAACCGGTCACTACCGTGCTTTATATTGAGCATGGTTCTCGTGGGGTGACTCCTGTCGACTGGCTCTCATGCGTTGTTGTTAGGTTTGGTTGTCCCGGCCGTAATCATTCATACCTCAGCCATAAACGGATTCCAATTTCATTGGTCTAAACAGTCCCGACCTTCAGATTGAGAGCCCCAATCTGATTGTTATGCCCTCTTTTGCACTGTGGCTGTGATATACTACGCCAAGCATTTGTCCAAACAGAGCAGGGAGTGGTGAGGGTAACGGTTGCTGTGGTGATGAAAACCGCTTCGCAGGCTAAATATGAAATGGCGTTGAGTCGTAAGCCCTTCTGTGTCATTTTTGGAAACCGTGCACCTTTTGATGATCCGTGGCTCCCCAACGATCCTTAATATGCTCACCTGATTGAGCAATCTATCTGGGTGCGAGCGTGACCTCTTGCAGCCCATTTTATTTAGGAGCGAGCGATGGCAAAGAATTATATCGTTGAAATGGCCGACCACCCCCAGGCGATTCTGGAAGCACTGGACCAGATGCGCGAGGATGTGCGGCGTTATGATCGCAACCAGCGGATTATCAGGCGGATACCCGTTATTGTGATCGTCCTGGCTATTCTGGCTCTAGTCGCGGGATTTATTATGGATGCCGATACTGGACCCTGGCTATCCATTGGCCCTTTTGTGGTCATATTCTTGAGCTTTGCCCTTTATAGCTTATTTCAGGCCAGGCCGAAGAAAGTGCAGGCCCATTTTGAGGCGGCGTACCAGTTGCTGCACACCCTCCGGGATGACACCGGTCGCCGGGGACGGGTTGTGGGCACCTTGGATCTGACCGGGGCCCGCCAGAAAGCCAAACTGGCCCGTACCGCGCGCAGTGGGGGCGGCAAAACCAAACAGTATTACCGCGATCCCTGGTTTAAGGTCAAGATCAAATTGGCTGACGGCAACTTGCTACGCCTGACCCTGGAGGAAAAGATAAAGGTAAAGGCTGGCAGTGAAGTGGCCAATCAGAGCCTGGCTAAGACCAAGTTGGTAGCTAATCCGAAGGTTTACCAGACGGATAATCTAGCCGCGGCGGGCACAACTGAACAAGGCGCCATCGCCAGCGCCTTTGCCATCGCGGAAGAGACGGCCGGCGTCCAGACGGTCTTAAGTAGCCTAAAAAGGGATTACGGTCGGTTGAAGCCGCTGGGGCCTAATCCAGTTAGCGGACAAGCCACATGAAAAAAACTATCCTGATCCTGGCTGGCATTCTGATCTTGTTTGTCCTGGTGGGCAGCGTTGTGCTGCACTTAACCGGCGGAGGCGGGGGAGGTGGGCTGTCCGAACAGGTCCTCTGGCGAGCAACTTTCGCCGGCGGGACGGTTGATACACTGAAAGCCATCGACCTGACCGGCGACGGGGAAGACGAGGTATTAATCCAGACCCCGGCGGAGATCGCCATCCTGGCGGCCGACGGTACTGAGCTATACCGGCAAAACGCCCCTCTGGCCAAATCGACCATGGGTGATTTCGATGGCGATGGGACGGATGAATTTGCTCTGGCCGAACCGAACGAAAGCGGGCTGCGAGTGACTGCCCTGGAGGCGGATGGCGGTATTTTATGGCAGATTAATGTGCCCCAGACGGGCCTGCCGGCCCGCGGAACAAGCCTTGATTTGAACGGCGACGGCCAAAGGGAAGCTATTTTTGGCACGGAAAACGGTGTCCTGGTAGCCCTGGATGGGGCCAGCGGCGCGTTGCTCTGGCGCTATGATTTCCCGGCGGCGGGCGGCGAAGACAGCCTGGTCCGGGGCTCGGACGACGTCCGCTGGCAAGGAAGCAACTGGCTGGCAGTCGCTAATTATGGCGGCCATGTAGCCCTTCTGGATGGCGAAGGCCAACCGGCCTGGGAATTCGATTTTCCCCAGCAACTGCGCCGGCTGCGGACCTTTGATGTTGATGGTGACGGCACCAGCGAGATTTTGATCGGCGGGATTGATGGCTTGATTTGGCTGGTCTCGGCCGCCGGCGGCCAGGCTCTGTGGCAGGCAACGGCGGGCAGCCGGGTCGACGAGGCGCGGTTCCTGGAGTTGGATGGAGACCCGACCAGCAGCGAGATCGTGATCGGGGGTAAGAACGGCGGCGTGCTGGCTTTTTTGGCTAATGGCGACGAGTTGTGGAAACGATCAGTAACGGGCAAAGTCCAGGAGCTGATTACCCTGGATCTGGATGCTGATGGTCAAAACGAATTGCTGGTGGCGGCCGATCAATTAAACGTATTGGCTGGGGCGACTGGAGCCACCGTGGGCAGGCTGCCGCTTGCGGCGAGCGCCATTGATGTGGGCGACTTTGGTAAATCGGGCGGTTTTTTGACCAACGATGGTAGCGACCTGGTGGCGGTTGAGGTAGAAAGCCGGACGACGCCGCTTTGGCGAAGCCCGATCGTCATCGGTTTGATCCTGGCGGTGATCATCGCCGGCGTTGCGGTGGTCATCAGCCGGTCCAGCCTGGGCTCAGACGAACAGCAGGTACTGGTGATCCAGGATCAATCCATGGAAGCGCTGTTGGCCAAAAAACAGATGCTGCGCGAGGAGTTGGTCCTGATCGACCGGATGCAACAGAATGATCAGTTGACTTCGGAAGCTTATTTGATCCGCAGCAAGTCTATATTGGAGCGGCTGTCGGCCGTGGAAGAAAATATCTTAAAACTGGAACCCAATTACAAACCAGAGGTAATGCACTGCCCTTCGTGCGCTGCGCCACTGGAAACCGGGCTAGATCGTTGCGCTTATTGTGGCCATGTCCTCTTGTAAACGACTCCTTTACGCTGCTTTTGATGTGGTCCCGGCGCCAAAAGGAGCCAGCCGGCATATTACCTATTTCACCCAGGCGCTGGTCCAGGCGGGTTATGAGGTGACGTTGATCACCGCTGGGGTTCAAGGCTTGCCGGCCAAGGATCATTATTCCGGGGCGCGGATGATCCGGATCCAAGACGAAGAACCTAATTTTCTACGGCGGGCATTCCGCTTTGGCGATGCTGTATGGGAGCATCTGCGGCTGGAGCGAGGTCGCTATGATCTGGTCCATTTTCGGGATATCTGGAGTGGTGGGGCAGCCGTTGCGGCTAAGGAACGCTTTGGTTATAGCTACGTCACTTTGTTTGAAGCCAATGGCCTGCCCAGCGTCGAGCTGAAGTACCATTACCCGGCCCTGGTCGGCAGTGATTTACCAGATCGGTTACGCCGCCAGGAGCGACAACTATTGGACCAGGTTGAAGCCGTGGTATGCGTCTCGGCCGTGACGGCGATCTATCTGCGCAGTCTGGGGGCCGCATCCGATCAAGTGACCGTGATCCCGAATGGGGTCGATCCGGCGACTTTCCCGCGGGCTGAAGGACCGCCGGCCTACCCGCCGCGCCTGGTATATGTAGGCACGCTAGCGCCCTGGCAGGGCATCGAAACTGTTCTGCGGGCAATGCCAATGATCTTGGGCTACTTTGCTGAGGCCGAGTTGCATCTTATTGGCCCTACTAAACGACGGCAAGGCCGGTGGCTGGCGAAATTAGCCCGTAAATTAGAATTGGACGAGACAAACGTCTATTTTCACGAGGCCATTGATCCTGAAATGGTCGCGGATCAACTTGAGGCGGCTACGATCTGCCTGGCGCCGCTGGCTCTCAATGATCGTAACATCAGCCAGGGTTGTTGCCCGATTAAGCTATTGGAATACGCGGCTGTAGGCCGGCCGATACTTGCCGGTGATCTTCCGGTGGCCCGGGAGTTGTTGGGCGAGAATGAGGCTTGTTTTTTCCCGCCCGATGATGCAGAGGCCTGCGCTCGCCGGGTGATGCAAATATTACTGGACTATGAAGCGGCAATCGATATGGGCGAGCGGGCAGCCGATCGGATCAGAAAAGAGTTTACCTGGCAGCGATCGGGGCAGCGGTTGGTTACGCTGTATCGACGGTTGCTTCCCCAAGCAGCCGCTCGTACAAGCCCAGCAGAGCGGTCCCTTCCCGAGCGGGTGTGAATCGCTCCAGGATGGTTTGGCGGGCTGTAGCGCCCAGGCGGGTCCGTAGTGCCGGATCGACCAGCAACTGGTCCAGCGCGACGAGCCAGCCGGACTCGTCTTGTGGCGATAGCAGCAGGCCGTCGTGACCGGTACTGATCACGTCGGGCATGCCGCCCACAGCGCTGGCGACCACGGCCCGGCCGCAGGCCATAGCCTCCAGCAAGGTATTTGGCAGGCCATCGCGCAAGGATGGCAGGACGATTACGGTGCACAAGGCGTAGTAGGGAGGCATCTTGTGATGTGGCCGCGCAGGCACAAGCCGCACGGAGAATTGAGGGTGATTGCGATGGAAGAAGTCGACCAGTTGCTGGTCCGCAGCGCGTATCCCACCGACCAGCAACAATTGGACCGGCCTGCTTTCGGCCAATTGGGCGTAAAGGCGCAGCAACCGGGCCAGGCCTTTTTTAGCCCGGGCTTCTCCGATAAAACCCAGGATGGGCCGGTCGTCCAGGCCCAGCTGGGCCCGCAATTCGGCCGAGGCGGGTTGGGGTCGGAACAGATCGGCGTCCACCCCGTTGTGGATAACCTGGATATCGGCCCGGCCCGACAAGGCGGCCGTTTTGCGGGCCATTTCGGTGGTCACAGCGGTGACGGCGTCGGCCCAGGCCAGGGCTTTGAACATGAAGCCGGCCCGGCGGTCGTCAAAAGGCGTGACATCGATGTCGTTGCCCCGGGCACTGACGATGGCTGGTTTAGCCTGGTAGCGGCCGAGATAAGCGGCGATGTAACCTGCATAAGCCAGGAAATAGCCGTGGAACAGATCAAAATCCAGGGTAAGATCCAGCGTTACCGCCCGGTCGAACCATTCGGTCAGCACCTGGCGTGGCCGGTCGTTGGCCCCAAAACGGTGGATGGTGATCAGGCCGACCTGTTCGGTGCGCCAGCTGCCCAGGGCGCTCTGTTCATCGGGCACGATCACATGGACGGCATGACCGGCGTCAGCCAGGAAGCGAGCGTGGCGCTGAACCGAAACGGCCAAACCGCCGACGTCGGGTGGGTACTTATCGGTTATCAGGCATATTTTCATAAAGGCACCAAAGGGAAAGTCTAATGGCCAAACAATGCGAACTTATCATCGGTTATCTACTGCCCAGACAGTGCGAAGAAAAGGCGATCAATCTATGCACTAACTGCGGCCGCGGCATGTGTGAATTGCACACAAGTATGGGGGACCATGGCCTATTGTGCCGCGATTGTTTCGAAGAGGGCAAGCCGCGCGATGCAGGCGAACCGGAACCACTGGCTGAACCCGTCCAGGAGATCATATACTCTCGTGGTTATCAGCATTTCGATGATGACGGGGATGATGCCTTCCAGACCTTGAGTTAGTTTTGGATCTGACCGGCGACTGGGCGGCATTCTGACCGGGTACTCTCAACGGAGTGACCGGGCCGGTTTCAGCAGACCATGCAGATACTTGTTGGTCTCGATGAAGTCATCGCAAGCGAGGCATAGGGCGGGCTTATGGCCGGGGAGCAACATTTGGCGACGAAATTGGCCATAGGCGGCGCCTGTCCAAACTTCTTTGAATCCGCCATCGGTGATGATATTCCCGATGGGTGGTGACGAACGCAACATGCAACAGGGGTAAACGCGGCCGCGGGGGGTTATCAGGGCGTGCAGCCAAGGCACGAAACAGGGCTGCCGCCGGTAAAAGCCGAGAGCATAGTTGCCGCGCTTACTCTGCTCGATTTCTTCTGGTCTCGTCCCAAAGGGGTACGCTTCTCCAGCGTGGTTGATGAGCCCCAACGCCAGCGCCTTTTCGCCCAGGTAAGGAGCGACCTCGGCGTTGAAGTGGCTGATACGGCTCTTGTTGAGGCGCAGTTGGTCGCCTGGATCGTCAACTGGGATCAAGGTCAGGCGGTCAGCGCCTAGTTGGTGGATGGTTTCGGGCAGGGCAGCCAAATCAAGATAGTTGTGGCGGGTGATGACGGTGTTCACCCGGATATGCAGCTTGCGCCGGGCGTGTTTAGCGGCCCGGCGAAGAGTACGTATGCCCCGGGTCGTCCGTTTCCAATTGTCTTTGCCGCGTAGCCGATCATGCCCGGCGCGGGTGGCGCCGTCTAAAGAGATGCTGATGTTATGGACACCGCTGGCGACCAGCCGGCCGGCCATCTCCTCGGTGAGCAGCGTGCCGTTGGTGGTCAGGTTAACTTGCATGCCGTAGCCGGCGAAGAGATCGATGATCTCAATGATATTGGGCAGCAACAGGACTTCACCGCCGGAAAGGTGGATTTTGCGGGTGCCTAGCTCGGCCAAATCGACCGCCACCCCCTGGAGGACCGGAAAGGTGAGCTGGCTTTTCTTGCGCACCCGCCAGACGTTGCACATGACGCACCGTAGATTGCACAGCCAGGTGAGTTTGATTTTGACGTACAGGGGAATGTAGGGGGCACATTGGTTAACGGCGACGCCCAGTTCAGATCTCGTCTCGCTAAATTCTGCCAAATTCAAAAGATCAGCCACAATACCTCCCTAAAGCGGCAACCGGACCGAGATAAGTCGCCGCCGGTTGACCGGCAGATCCAGCCTAACTTTAGCGGCCGCCAATCATGGCCTCAGTATAACACCGCAGACCAACTTTGTTTAAATAATTCTCTGATATGGATCAGATTGATAGGATTCAGCACCAATCGAAGATCCAGGGGTGCCTGGTCGTTAGCCGCATCAGCTTGTTCAGGCTACAATGACTTTTTTGTCTGGAGAAGATAGATCATGAAACGATTATTGAGTGTATTTGCCCATCCTGATGATGAAAGCCTCTTTGCCGGGGCTATGGCTCGTTATGCTCGTCAGGGTGTCCAGGTTTCCCTGGCTTGCGCTACCAAGGGTGAGGCCGGCGAGATCAGCGATCCTTCCCTGGCCACTGAGGCTAACCTCGGTTCGACGCGTGAGGCGGAACTGCGGTGCGCCTGCGACCTGATCGGCATCAGCGATCTCCATTTGCTGGGCTACTGTGATTCGGGCATGGACGGCACCCCGGAGAATGACCGGCCTACAGCTTTCATCCAGGCGGACCCCGATGAAATACGCTCAAAACTGGTCACACTGATACGCGAGCTTCGGCCACACGTGGTCATCACCTTCGAGCCAAAGGGTTGGTACGGCCATCCCGATCACATCGCGACCGGTCGCTATACCACCGAAGCATATTACCTGGCGGCCGACCCGGTTGTTTTCCCTACGGCCGGTCCTCCCTGGCGGCCGGACCGGCTCTATCACGCCGCCATCCTGCGGGCTAGCTTCAAACCCCTGGTTGATTTTGCTCGCGAGCAGGGTCAGGACACCGCTGCTTTCGATGAGATGTCCTTTGATGAACCCGAACCTCTGGCGGCCGAGATCACCCATACTCTCGATGTTTTTGACCTGTTTGATTTGAAAAAATCGGCCATGCTCTGCCACCAGACCCAATTTGGCGCCGATAACTTCTTACTCCAGGCGCCCCAGGAATTACAACGAACCCTCATGGGTCAGGAGAGCTATATCCAGGTCGATCCCCCGCGTAAACAGGCCGCTTTGCCGGCCACCGACCTGTTTGTTGGCTAATTGGCTAACAAACCTGACAAATGTCATATCTTGATAATGACATTTGTCTACCCGTCTGCTGCCTTTACGAGTAGCGCGGCGCGAGAGCCCTTCATAAAATATATCCTAAGCCAAATTCCTTTCTGATAATGTTGGAGACACTTCGTCTTTTACCGGAAAAAAGGATATTTTTCTGAAAATGGATAAGGTTTACCCCGGTCAGGTAAACCTCGCAGCGGAAACCTTACTCTCATTTAAAACCTTCTATTGTTTGCCTAATTTGAGGAGACAAAAAATGAAAAACAGAACCGGGCCATTAACTCTTGGAGTTGTCGTCGGCAATCGGGGTGGCTTTCCCGATCATCTTTGCCTCAGTGGCCGAGCCACCATAATCTCGGTCTTGGAAGGAGAGGGGATCAAGGTGATCGCTCTATCCCCGGAGGACACACCCTTCGGTAGCGTTGAGTCATTGGCCGATGCCCAGAAGTGCGCCGAACTTTTCAAAGACCATCGCGAGGAGATCGACGGCGTCCTGGTGACCTTGCCTAACTTTGGCGACGAGCGGGCTGTCGCCAACACATTACGTTGGGCCGAGCTCAACGTGCCCGTCCTGGTCCATGCTTACCCCGACGATGCCCAGGTCATGAGCGCCGCTAACCGGCGCGACTCTTTTTGTGGCAAGATATCGGTCTGCAATAACTTAAAACAGTACGGCATCAAATATTCCCTGACCGCACTGCACACCGTCGATCCGGAAGGCGAGAGTTTTCGCCAGGACCTTTCCCGTTTTACCGGGATCTGCCGGGTGGTGGGCGGTTTGAAGAACGCCCGTATAGGCGCTATTGGCGCCCGTCCGGCCGCCTTCAATACGGTGCGTTATAGCGAAAAATTGCTGGAGCGGGCCGGAATCAGCATCGAAACCCTGGATCTCTCCGAGGTGTTCGGCCGGGCCAACCGCATCCCCAACGATGACCCGCGCCTAAAGGCCAAGCTTGAGCAGGTGACAGCATACTTGCCGATCGAAAACACCCCTTCCGAGGGCCTGCTCAAAATCGCCAAATTTGGCGCTGTGGTCGACGCCTGGATGGAACAGTACAACCTGACCGGTACAGCCATTCAATGTTGGACGGCCATGCAGGAATATTATGGCGTAGTCCCGTGCGCGATTATGAGCATGATGAGCAATGACCTTATGCCCAGCGCCTGCGAAACGGATATTGTCGGCGTGGTGGGCATGGCTGCCCTGGCCCTGGCTTCTGGCAAGCCCAGCGCCATCGTCGACTGGAACAATAACTATGGCGACGACCCGGATAAAGGTGTGATTTTCCACTGTTCCAATCTGCCTCGCGACGTGTTTGTTGACCCAACAATCGCCAAAGAGGATATACCGTTAATAATTCCCCACGAAACCCTAGCTGAGATTTATGGTCCGGAGAATTCTTATGGCAGCGTTGTCGGCCGGGTCCGTTCCGGCGCCTTCACCTACTGCCGCGTCTCCACGGATGACCTCAAGGGCAAGATAGTCGCTTACGTGGGCCAGGGCGAATCCGTAGACGACCCCCTAAAAACTTGGGGCGGTTATGGAGTTGTCCGCATACCGGCTTTCCAGAAATTGCTCCATTACATCTGCGAGAAGGGCTTTGAACACCATGTGGCCATGAACCTTTCTGAAACGGCCGCCACTGTCGAAGAGGCGATGGCCAACTATTTGGGGTGGGAAGTTTATAATCACGATAAGGAGATTTAAACCCATGCAATATCGAGAACTAGGACGGACTGGGTGGAAAATATCAGCCAGCAGTTTTGGCGCCTGGGCCATCGGCGGTTCCTGGGGTAACGTCGATGATACAGAGTCCATCGCCAGCCTGCATAAGGCTGTTGATATGGGGGTAAACTTTTTTGATACGGCCGATGTTTATGGCGACGGCCGCAGCGAGCGTTTGTTGAGGCAATTACGAGAGGATCGGAGCGAGGAAATCATCATCGCCACCAAGGCCGGCCGGCGGCTCGATCCCCATGTCGCCAGCGGCTACAATCGCCAGAATCTCACTGCCTTTGTAGAGCGCAGCCTCAAGAATCTGGGCGTCGAGAGCATTGACCTGCTTCAGCTTCATTGTCCGGAACCCGAGGTGTACTATATGCCGGAAACCTTCGCCGTCCTGGACGATCTGGTACAGGAGGGTAAGCTGCGCTACTATGGCGTCAGTGTGGAAAAGGTGGAAGAGGCGCTGAAAGCGATTGAATACCCCAATGTCCAGAGCATCCAGATTATCTTTAATATCTTCCGTCACCGTCCGGCCGAGCTCTTCTTCCCCGAGGCCCTTCGCCGGCAGGTAGGGATCTTGGCCAGGTTACCATTGGCTTCGGGTTTGCTGAGCGGTAAGATGAGCCCGGATACCACTTTTGAAACCGGTGATCACCGCAACTTCAACCGCGACGGGAAAGCCATGGATATCGGCGAAACTTTCTCCGGCGTTGATTTCGAGACCGGCCTGGAGGCGGTCGAAGAGCTACGACCTTTGGTTCCAGAAGGCATGACCATGGCCCAATTCGCCTTGCGTTGGATCCTCATGTTCGACGCTGTTACCTGCGTCATTCCCGGTGCCAAGCGACCCTCCCAGGCTGAAGACAATGCCCAGGCGGCCGACTTCCCGCCCCTCACCGAAGAGACCATGACCCGGATTAGAGAGATTTATGATCGTCTGATTCGTGACCAGGTTCACCACTACTGGTAGGGCAGGGTAGATAACACATGAAAGCGCTTCGTCTATACGGCTCCCACGACATACGCCTGCTTGATGAGCCCCGGCCTGAAAGCGGGCCGGCCCAGACTTTGCTGCGGGTAACGGCCGTCGGTATCTGTGGTTCCGATCTGCATTGGTTCTCTGAGGCCAGTATCGGCGATGCGACCTTAGGCCGGCCACTGATTATCGGCCATGAATTTGCCGGCATCATTGAAGAGGGCTCCCAGCGAGGCCAACGCGTGGCCGTGGACCCCCAGGTTCCCTGTGAACAGTGCGAGTTTTGCCGGGAGGGCAATCCCAACCTGTGCCCCAGTCATATTTTTGCCGGTCATGGACCTAATGATGGCGCTCTACGGCAATTTATGCCCTGGCCCGAAAGCGCTTTTCACCAACTTCCCGATTCGTTAACCGACGAAGATGGCGCTATGCTGGAACCATTGGGTGTGGCCATCCACGCCGTCGATCTTGCCCATCTGCGGCCGGGCATGAGTGTCGGTATTATCGGTTGCGGGCCCATTGGCTTGTTGATTATGATGGTGGCCCGCCTGGCCGGGGCATCATGGATAATGGCCACCGATAAATTGAGCCACCGTCTTGAAGCGGCACAAGCCCTCGGCGCGACGGCTGTTTTTCAAGCCGGCAACCACCGAGAAGAAGCTCGGGCTATCCTGGCCCAAACCAATCAACGAGGCCTCGACGTGCTTTTTGAAGCAGCCGGTGAAAACCCGGCCGTAGAAACCGCACTGGATACCGTCAAACCCGGGGGCCGAATCATCCTGGCCGGTATACCTGCGGACAACCGGACCTCATTTGACGCCGCCACGGCCCGGCGCAAAGGAGTGACTATCAAGCTTGTACGCCGGATGAAAAACACCTATCCAAGAGCCATTCAATTGGTTGCCGGCGGCCTGGTGGATGTGCGTTCTCTGGTGACCCATCGCTTCTCTATCGAGGACTATGAGGAAGCCTTCTCTATTGCCCTGAAAAGAGAAGGGCTGAAGGTAATCATTAAACCCTGGTGAACTGAGCAGGCGTTTGAACAAATAACAGCCGGAAATAATTCGCCATGGGGTATGATGGCGCGGCCGGGTAGCCATTGTTACCATCGCTAACGGGCGCTTTGCAACTGCGATCGTTAGATCAGGCCGGTTGAGTCGCCAGTAGCTCTTGCACGTCTGGTCGCTCCAGAAAGTATTGATCCAGGTCGACCTCACCGGCCTTGCCGGCGATATATTGAACGATCTCCACTGCTTCTGCCCGGTACGCTGCCGCTTGCGCCACACCACCAGTCAGCTTGGCCATCGATGACAAAATTTGCCATATCCACCAGCGGGCTGCCATTGATCGGGCCACTTTGAGGCTGTCTTCAAGACTGATGGCTGCGTTCTCTGGTTGGTTGGCCGCCCGGTACGCTTTGGCTAACAGGTAGGCCGTTTCCGGTAGATATGCTTTCATGCCATACCGCCCAAGTATGGCCAGGCGCTCCTTTAATAGCTCGATGCTTTTCTCATAATTGCCGCGATAGAAAAAGAGTTCGATTTCGGCAATGGCAGCCATGTCGGGTTGGTTCAAATGCACCGGTTGTTTCGATTCCCGAATTTCCTCCAGGATCTCGTCGGCCGTGGCCGCATTTCCATTTAACAATTCGAGCTGGGCCTTTACTGCCAGGGCGGTACCCCGTAACGTCAATATTCTGTTCTCTGAGAAATTTAGGGCGTCCTGGACAATTTCCAGGCCCCGGTCCACGAACCCCAGCTCAGCGAACAACAGGGCCAGAATTGATCGGGTATACACCTGGGCTACTACAAAACCGGCTTTTTTAGCATAGTCGATGCTTTCCTCCATAGCCCGGGTAGCCTTTTCTACATCGCCCCGCTGCCAATAGACAAACCCAATCAGCCATTGGCTGTAGGAGATGCCCCAAGTATTTTGGATGGACACACTAATCTGCCGCGCTTCCTCTGAGAAAGCGATGGCCTCATCATAGTCGCCAGTGATATTGTACACATAACTCGCCGTTGATAGGCTATCGGCCAGCATGGGCAGATTGCCTAATTCACGCCAGATGGTCGTTGATTCCTCGAGGGCGACTTTCGATTTATCATACCGGCCAATACGATTGTACGAATGGCAGAGATCGTTCAGGCAATAGGCAATCTGTTCCGGCAGGTTTAAATCGCGGGCAATAGCCAACGATTGTTCCCCATATTCCAGTGATTCTCGATTGCGACCGGCAAAACGATTCATATTCGACAGGTTCCACAATATCTTGGCTTCGGCCGGTTGGTTGGCCAACTCCTGGGCTAATTCCAACGCCTGCTGGGAGAGGGTGGTGCTTTTTTCGTAATCGTAGATCGCGGTGGGCGTAGAATAGAGGGTCATCAGCGGCATCAAGGCCGCCAATTCCATTTCCTTGGATCCTAGCTCAAGCGCTTTCTGGCGCATGGTTTCGTAATTTTCGGCTGCGTCCTCGATTCGCGAATCTAATTCGAGCGCCCGGCCGCGATGTTCGAACAGATGAACAAGTTGGTCCGTAGTCACCGTCGTATTATTTGTTGCGTTTAAGGCCAGTGAATAGTGTGCCACAGCCTCGGTATTCGCGTATAAACGATAAGCCGAATCGGCCGCCAAAGTATTGTATTTCAGTGACCGCTCATCGTCGCCCGCCTCCGTGAAGTGGTGGGCCAGGACGATCACGTTCTCATCCAATTGTTCAGGGAACAATAGCTCCATGGCCTCACCGACATGGCGATGATAAAGGCGGCGTTGCCGGTGCAGGATTGTCTCGTAGGCCGATTCGTGAACCAGCGTCTGCCGAAAAACGTACTCTAGTTCCGGATGGCGAGCTATTTGGACGATCAGGTTCCTGCGCTGAAGTTCATCCAGATGCCTGCTCAGGACTTCTTCAGACATGCCGCTATCATCAGCCACGGATTTGCACACCTGGGCCAGCACCCGGTAGTAAAAAGAAGGACCTATCACTGAGGCCAGTTGGAGGACACCCTTCTGAGCCTCGTCCAGGCGATCAATGCGAGAGGTCAACATTGACTGCAATGAATCGGGGATGGATATCTGCCGCCTGTCAGATGACGGGGCGATTTGCCAGCCCCCACCAGGCTCCCCTGGTAGAACGGATCCATTTTCCATCATTTCCCGAACAATCTCTTCGGTAAAAAAAGGATTGCCGGCCGCTTTGGTGAAAATGTCCTCTTGTAAGAAATCGGGCAAACCATCATTGTTCAGCATCCGACTGACCAGGGTGCGGCTTTTCTCTTTTGTAAGGGAGTCAAGCAGAATCTCTGTATAGCGGTGAGGATACTCCCCATCAATGATGGTCTTGATGCCCCAGCCCGGCGAGCGGCGGTCGGGCCGCAGCGCGATGACAAATAGGATGGGCAGCCGGTCGGTAAGCTTAAAAAGATGCACCAGCAATTCCATCGATGCCGGATCGCTCCATTGAATATCATCGCAAATAATCACCCCAGGCTTATCACCGGCCCAGGCGGTTACCAGGTTCGTAATGGATTCAAATAATTCGTTTTTGAACTTTTCTCCGGCCAGCGTTGTGTCACCGTCGGGGTTCAGACCGAATAGCGTTTCTAACACGGCCGTCGCTTGATCCCGATGTTCCGCCGGGGCGGTCGCCGAGATGAAAGCGCTCAATTTTTTGGCTAAGGCGGCCGGTGGATCGCTTGCCGTGGAGCCGCTCGCTTGCCTGATAAGATTTCGAAAGAGACTGTAGGGGCTTGTCGTTTGATAGGACAGACTGAACGTTTCAAACCAGCGCGCATCGGCTGAAGAAGTTGCGATCTCGCCGCGGCTCGATCCTGCTGACGATTCAGCCGCTGAAGGATAAACCTGGCGCCACTCCTCATGCAGCTCCGTTATCAATCGGCTTTTACCGAGACCCACATCACCGGTGATTGTAATGATCTGCCCATTCCCTTCCAGCACCCGGTCCAAGGCCGCGGATAACTTTCCCCGAGCATCTTCTCTTCCTACCAGGGGCAACGAAGAGCCGGCAAAACCCCGCATTTTGCCGGGGGTCTCCCGCGGCCGTAGAACGCGGAATGTTTTAACCGGCTCGGCTTTCCCCTTGATTTCTACCTGGCCCAAATCCTCGAAATCAAAAAGCGGGGCGACCAATTTATAGGTGTCGTGGGCGATCTGGACCGTGCCGGGTGCGGCCATTTGCTCCATCCGCGAGGCCAGATTAACCGCGTCGCCCATGGCCGTATACTCCATGCGCAGATCGTTGCCCACAGCCCCAACGACGACCATGCCCGTATTGATTCCCACCCTGACGTCAAATTCAATACCCCACTTATTTTTAATATTGTTACGGTAGGGGGTCATAGCGGAGACGATATCCAACCCGGCCAGGACGGCCCGTTGGGGATCGTCCTCGTGGGCAATGGGCGCGCCAAAAAAGGCAAGGATGGCATCGCCCATCAGGCGCGCCAGGGTTCCCTCATATTTGTAGACCGGCCGGATCATATGCTCGAAAGCCCCGTTAATGATCTCAGTCCACTCTTCGGGATCGAGCCTCTCGGCTGCGGCCGTTGAGCCTTTCACATCGCAGAAGAGTATCGTCACGATCCGCCGCTCGCCGGCCATGCTCCCGCTAGCTCTGACCGCCTCAAGTTTGCCCAATAACTCTGGCGGGACGAACTGTCCTAGCTTGGTGGTAGATGTCCCGATTGGCTCGGTTCGGCCTGCCTGCCTGCTGGCCAACCCTTCGAAAACGGCCAATTGCTGCTGCTGTTCCCCGGTAAGCGGGATGGCAGCGAACAGATTGCCGGCCGTCAAGGGTTGGCCGCAATTATCACAATAATTGGCGACATTCTCCTGGATCATCCGGCAGCGTGGGCAAACCAGGGCATAACCGCAATGTTTGCAGAAGAAAGCCTCGGCTCGATTTTCTTTCTGGCAGTGAAAACAGCTGCGCATTTTAGCCTCTTGTTCCATGCCCGGCGGCGCCACTGATTCTACCGCTAGAGAGCTGGATCTGAAAGAGCAGAATTCATCCACTTCCCAGTAACGATTCAGGTCTAATGGTACCGCAAGGTATTCTGGATTCCAGAAGCATTCTATTTGGTTCTGCGGACGAAAAAGATAGCCGTCTAAGAACCGCAGGTTCTTGCTGCGATTTAACCTTGCCCTGTGGACCGTCAGGCTGTTGAGTGCCAAGACATTGTCCCAGCCAACGAAGCCGACGAAGATTGGATCATCCAGGAGCTGCCCATCACGGCTTTCTATTAGCCACCTATCTCCGAGGATGCCTCTGCTTCCACCTCTAATCTATATTAAATATTTTTTTTACGTTCTTCTTACTATTGTGATCTAATAATAATTACAGAGTCTGGGCAAAAGCCATCAGCTTAACATTAAAAGAATAATCATAGCCGTGGTGCCAAATGGTAAAAAGTTCTGTTTTGCGCTCGCTACCGATTGTTTGTGTGAAGATTTTTCTGACAGCAAGCGCAGTTGCAAATTCTAATAATGGGAAGCCAGCCTTATTGCCAGATGGCGCGATCCTCACCAATTTTCACTTTGAAGATGGTTTTTTGGTTGAGAATCTTGGAGAGAAACCTCGCGGCGAGAAGCTGCTCAATACAATGGAGGAATATCAGACCGAGTATCAATGTATCCAGATTCTTGGGGTCAGGTAACCAATGGATGTCTGAGGCGCTTTAGATAAGAGAGCTGCCTCTGGTTGATTTTCGATCCCCAGAAATATAAAACTTGACATCAGTAACTAGAATAAGAAAAAAAATGACACTTACAAGATGGAACCCTAGGAGAGAGATGATGCGTCTACGGAATGAATTGGATCGTCTCTTTGACGAAACTATGGAACTCCCGAGATGGGCCAGCGTCGAGCCAATAGGCGGACCGGCCCTTGATGTCGTCGAGAAAGATGACGCATTTGTTGTCAAAGCGTCTTTGCCAGGCATCAAGCCAGATGACTTGGACATTTCTATTTCTGACAATGCCCTGACGATAAGGGGGGAGGCGAAGGATGAAGAAACCACCGCTGATGGGCAATACCATCTCAGGGAACGTCAGTATGGAGCTTTTGCCCGCACGGTGAGCTTGCCGACCGCGGTGGATGTTGAATCAGTTGAAGCAACCTATAAAGATGGCCTTCTTACCTTAACCGCCCTAAAGACCGAAGATGTTAAGAGGAAGCGCATCACAGTTAAATCTGTTGATTCAAGGAAGATGTTGGAAAGTGAAGTCGCTGAAAAATAGTTGTGTCTCCAGGTAATAGCTGGCGATGAGGATTTGGGGGTGTTAGCTTGCGGCCCGGCATCCCCACCTCTTGTCTATCGTGCCTGGATTAATCTCTATATAGTCTAAAGGAGGACAAATCATGTTTAGACAACCATATAGTTGGAGTGAGTTGGAACGATTGCGCCAAGATTTTGACCGTCTGTTTGATGACTCTAACCCCAGGATCTACCGCCAGAGAGCACGCGTCTTTCCGGCCGTCAATATCTGGACCAATGACAAAGAAGGCATCATTGTCACGGCCGAACTGCCTGGCGTGGACGCCGAAAGTATTAACATTTCTGTAACTGGGGATACGATGACGATCAGCGGTACACGCCAACCAGATGATGGGCTGACCGCCGAACAATATCATCGCCGGGAGCTAAACTACGGCGACTTTAATCGGGTAATTCAACTCCCCTATACAGTAAACAACGAATTGGTAGAGGCTTCTACCAACAAAGGCGTTCTGCGTATCTATTTACCTCGGGCGGAAGCCGAAAAGCCAAAGCAAATAACTGTTAAGGCTGGTTCATAAGTCATTTTATAGGAGGTGTTATCGTGACAAAAGAGTTACAGACCCAAAAACAAGAAGTCGAGGCAGTGGAAGGCGTCGAGCGTACCCGGGCTATGCGCGTCTATGTTCCCAAGGTAGATATTTTTTCTGAAGATGATGGCGTCGTCATCCTGGTCGATATGCCTGGCGTGGATGAAAAAGAGCTGGATATCAATCTTGAGAAAAAGGTATTGACCATCAATGGCTATGTTTCACCCGAAGAGCCTGCGGGTTATGATTTAACATACAGCGAATATAATATCGGCGACTACCAGCGTAGCTTCACGCTACCCGACGAAATTGATACCAACAACATAGAAGCAAGTATCAGCAATGGGGTTTTGAGAATGTCGCTGCGGAAAGCGCCAGAAGCGCAGGCCAGAAAAATAACCGTTACATCTGGTTAAACGGTCGATATGGTTAAGAGGCTATCCGGGAGCCCATCCTCCCGGATAGCTCTGGCAAAATCATTGGGCGCAGTAGATTCTGCTCCTAACGTGGAATTTATTGCCATCGCGCTGTCGTTTCTTTTTCAACAGACCCCTGGAGTCAACCACGAGATGAAAAACTATTACATCATCCTCGGACTTCAATCGGATGCGACGATCAAACAGATCCGGGAAGCTTACCGTCGTCTGGCCAAGGAATTGCACCCAGATTATTACGGCCAGGATAGCGGTCCGTTCATTGATCTTCAGGAAGCATTCGCTGTGTTGAGTGATCCGGCACGGAGGCGGGCATATGACACAACACAACAGATCTCCTATGATGAAAGACCCCCCTATGGTAGCCCGACCTCTTATAGTGAATATGCTACAACGGGTCGCGTGAAGGCTGAACCCCTGTTTGCGAGATCGACCACCCCCGAGCCCCTGATTCCGATCAGGGACCATGCTGACCTCGGTGAATTATCATTAACCCGCTCTTTTCGCACTTTTAGCCCCTCGTTTGATGAATTGTTTGACCGGCTATGGTGGAATTTCTCTCAGATCAGGCCTGAGGCCGAACAGTTGAGGAGTCTAAACGTAGAGATCCGTATTTCACCAAAGGAAGCATTACAGGGCGGCCGAACACGAATTCTGGTCCCGGCACACTTGAGATGTTCGGATTGCCAGGGCCGTGGCGGTTTTGGCTTTTATGAATGCTGGACTTGCAGTGGCGCAGGCGTCGTTCAGGGCGAATATCCTGTTACCCTTACTTTCCCCCCAGGCATTATCAACAACTATGTGGCTGAGATCCCTCTTGACCGCTTTGGTATAAACAACTTCTATTTGAGAGTCATCTTTAGAGTCAGTCTGGATTAACCTTCCCCTTGGGCCGGTAGTGTTAGTCGGCCGAGAGTCGTAATTTTTTACTGCGGTTCACTCCTGCTCGCTGGACTGTCAGGTTGTTGAACATCAAGACATCGTCCCGGCAATCGCCACCGGTCACCCAGACGGCATTTTCGGCGATGTTCCCAAACTGGCTGGTTCTTGCCCGATCTTGAGTTTATGGCGATCGCTCTGATTGTTGGTCGACCGGATCCAGGATCACGAGAGGGAATTCCCGCTCTGTTAGTGCTTGATACCCGTTATACCTTTCATCTTTCTTGACAAGCTCTGTCCAAAGATGCTCGCGCTCCTCACCTGTGGCCGTGCGCGCCACAACTTGTCGACGTTCCCGGCCAATCTGGATTTCTGCAGCTGGATTGGCTTGAAGATTCAGATACCATGCTGGATGCCAATCCGCCCCCAGGTTTGAACCCACAATAACAAAACTCTCTTGATATGGCATGTAATAGATCAGGAATGGCCTGGGCTCCCCTGTATGACGCCCTTTGGCCGTTACCTTGACGATCTTGGTGCCGAAAAGGCTCGCGCCAATCCGGCCATCGCTAATTTGAAAGAGCCAGCGATGAAAACGCCAGAAAAGGGTAATTCCTTTTGATCTTTTTATGGAAGCCATAGATTATTTGTTTCTCTCCGAGATTGACTTTTCAGGCAATTATCTGACAACTTCATAGGAATGTCATTGATTTGGGATTCGAACTAGGTGGCACTGGGTTAAGGGCAATACCGACCATGATGGTAGAGTGTCATGAGGAAAAAGCAAAATTGCTACCAAGGCATAATCCTGCCTTGGTTAGCCGAAACAAGCTCCAACCGGTCCTTGGCTGTGTCCAGCCGGAAGCGGTTTCGGGCTGGAAGTTTGTTTTTCGTGAGCATTAGAAATGAGCCTTGCGGTTTCATACGAGCGAACAAGGCGCATGTTCGTTGTCACTTTATAGATACGGGATCCCGGTGTAAACTTTGGTTAACCGTTGTTACTCACAGAAAGGAGCAAATATGGAACTCGGAGCATTTTCAATCAGCCTGGCCGTGAAAGACATTGGGGCGTCGTTAGCTTTCTACGAGAAGTTTGGCTTTACGATCTTTACCGGGAATATCTCAGAAAACTGGTTGATCTTGAAGAATGGCGATCACGTCATCGGCCTTTTTCAGGGCATGTTTGATAAGAACATCCTGACTTTCAATCCTGGTTGGGATGGTAACGCCCAGGAACTCGACACGTTCACTGATATACGAGAGCTACAGCGCCAGTTGAAGGCGAGTGGCGTAGCGCTGGAGAGTGAAGCTGGCGAGAGCACGACAGGTCCCGCCAGTTTCATGGCTGTGGATCCTGACGGTAACCCCATCCTCTTCGACCAACACGTCTAGGCAGGCAGCCGCGTAAGATGGCCGATCTCACGGCCGCATTATAGTCCAGGAAATGGGAAGTGGCCCCCAAGTCTTATATCTGGCAAACACACCCAACCCTGATAGTGCGTCTGCAGAGCACAATTGTTACAATTACAGAGGCAATAAACTGTACTTGGAGTTCACATGCCTCAGCCTGGCAACACCAAATCACAGAGCACGATTGACCAGGCGTCGCTGCTGGTACTTTTCAGGAGTCGACTTGATAGCTGATTCTCTCTCCTGTATCCCCGTATCCCCTTGTCCCTATGTCTCCACGACCACATATACCTCTATCCGACAAAAGGAGTAACCCATGTCCGATCCCCGTATCAGTAAATTAGCAAAAGTCCTGGTTAATTACTCACTGGATTTACAACCAGGAGAAGAGTTTCTGATCAACACAGCCCCCCTGGCCCGTGAGCTTACCCTGGCGGTATTCAAGGAAGCCCTCCTGGCCGGTGCCCACCCCATGGTGTTGACAACGACACCCGGCGCGCGAGAGCTATTTTTCGAATATGCCAGTGATGAGCAGATAGACTTTATCTCTCCGGCCATTCAATTCGTTTACGAAAATTTTACCGCCAATTTGCAGATCGGCGCCGATCACAATACCCGGGAATTAAGTGGCGTCCCTGCTGAAAAGCAAGGTCGGGCTCGTAAAGCCCAGGCAGAGCTCTTCGGCAAGATGATGGAGCGCCTGGCCAAGGGCGAATTTAAATGGTCTTACACCATCTTTCCCACAAATGCTTCGGCCCAGGAAGCCGATATGAGCCTTAACGATTATGAGGAATTTGTCTATGGTGCAGGCTTGCTGCACTTAGAGGATCCCGTCGCTGCCTGGAAGGAAGAAGCCGCCCGCCAGCAACAGTTAATTGACTGGTTAGCGGGTAAAGACCAGGTTGTCCTCAGGGGAAACAATATTGACCTACAAATGTCCATCAAAGGCCGGCCCTTCCTCGGCGCGGCAGGCAAACAAAACTTCCCCGACGGCGAAATATATGCCTCGCCGGTTGAGAGTTCGGTTAGCGGCTGGGTGCGCTTTGGTTACCCGGCTATCTTTGGCGGCCGGGAGGTGGTGGACATTGAGCTATGGTTCGAAGATGGCAAGATCGTCAAGGAACAGGCCCAGAAAGGCCAGGAACTACTAAGCTCCTTGCTGGATAGCGACGACGGCTCGCGAATTTTGGGTGAGCTTGGCATTGGTACCAATTACGGCATTAAAAAGTTCACCAAGAACATGCTCTTTGACGAGAAGCTAGGCGGCACCATCCACCTGGCTGTGGGCGCTGGTTTTCCCGAGGGCGGCGGTGAGAACAAATCTGGTCTGCACTGGGATATGCTTTGCGACATGGCCCAGAGCGAAATCACCGTGGATGGCGAATTGTTTTACAAAGACGGCAAGTTCGCCCCAGGGTTACTGCCTGAATAATACGATGGTCAAGAATCAAAGCCTGCTTGATCATCGCTGGGACGTATCGCCCCAAGAGGCCGTCGCCATCCAGGAACGGCTGCGCGGGGCGGTCATCACCACCGATACTCTAGGTGAGGTCCATCACGTTGCCGGGGTGGACATTGGCTTTGAAGAAAACAATACCGTGACCCGGGCGGCCGTGGTCGTGCTCAGCTTTCCCGGTCTGCTCCTGGTGGAGCAGGCCGTAGCCCACCGGCCAACCGTCTTTCCTTACGTGCCCGGCCTGCTTTCCTTTCGTGAAGCGCCGGCCGCCCTGGCCGCCCTGGAGCGCCTGGCCGTTCGGCCGGACCTGCTATTAATTGACGGTCAGGGCCGGGCTCATCCCCGCCGCCTGGGTCTGGCCTGTCACCTTGGCTTGTTGAGCGACATTCCCGCCATCGGGATAGCCAAAAGTCGACTGGTCGGCGCCCACGAATCGCTGCCAGAAAGTCGTGGCAGCCAGGCGCCGCTTTTATTGCAAGGGGAGGTGATCGGCATGGTCTTGCGTACCCGGAGTAAAGTCAAACCCGTCTATGTCTCGATCGGCCACCGGGTTAGCCTGGAAACCGCCGTCGCCTATACCATGGCCTGCTGCCCACAATATCGTTTGCCCGAGACCACCAGGCAGGCCCACCGTCTAGCTTCCGGAAAATAAGCCGTTCGATTTGATCAGGCGCTTAGCCCAACCCATTCGCCAGCTTGTTGATAGCCGTAGGTACAGCACCAGTCACCTGGAAAGAGATCACACGGCGATTTGCCGCACGCAGGGCTGCGGCATCCCCTAAAGCCTGGGCCATCTTAAGCACACCGAAATCCATAGATGAATCATCCTGGCCCGCTTCATCGGGAATAGGCAAATCTTGCCCCGGAATCGAGACGATTTGGATAAACAGCCCATTGCCACCGTCACCCTTGTGTAACTGCCCGGTGGAATGCAGGAAGCGCGGCCCGTAGCCTACCGTAATAGGTAGCCGGGTCCGCCGGCCCAACATTTCCCGCAGCTTCTCCAGCGCGTCGTTGGTCTCGGTCGTATGGGGTACGAAGGCCTGAATCGCGATGTAATCGCCCGTATGAGATTGATTCAGGAAAGCTAATAATGCTTCCACCGACAACGGCGCATTTTCTCCGGCCGGCAACTTTCCGGTTTTTTGGTATGTGTTTACCATTTCCCGGGCCAGGATCTTGGCCGATTCCACGTTGGGTTGGTCGAAAGGTTGGATGCCCATCCGGTTGCCGGCTACTACCGTGGCCATCTCCCACAGAAAGAATTGGCCGCCCAAATCGTAGCGGTCCTTCAGATCGAGGGTGATCAGAGGCTGTCCGGTCGCTGCCAGCCTGGCCACGGCCGCCTCATAGGTCTGGTCGCCATTCAGGCAGAGATAGACAAACAGCCGGTCTTGGCTATAGTCGCCGGGCGCATATAAAGGCTCGCCTACCACGGGCAAGATGCCCTTACCCTCCTTGCCGGTGCTCTCGGCGATTAATTGCTCAAGCCAATCGCCGAAATTGGCCAGGTCGGGCGAGCTAATCAGGGTGACTTTATCTCGCCCCTGCTTTGCCAGTTCGCCCATGATGACCCCCAACGTCCCCCCCGTACCACTGTGGCTCATTAGCCGGGCGCTTTCTAGCAATCTGGGAAGGTCGACGCCCAACAGCCCGGCCGGTACCAGGCCAAAGTAGGACAGCGCCGCAAAGCGGCCACCGATATTGGGATCATTCAGGAAAACAGCCCGGAAATCACAGGCCTTGGCCAATTGGTCTAGCTTGCTGCCGCCGTCGGTGATGGCCACGAAGTGCTCTCCGGCCGATTCCCGCCCCACGGTGGCCACTGTCCGGTTGTAAAAATATTTAAAAAAGGACAATGTTTCCACGGTGCCGCCCGACTTCGTCGCGACGATAAAAAGCGTCTTGGCCAGGTCTAGTTGTTCATCGTAAGCGCGAACAACCTCGGGATCCGTGCTATCCAACACAGCCAGCTCAAGGCCATCGTGGTCATGGTCAAAAACGTTGACAAAAACCTCGGGCGCCAGGCTCGAACCGCCCATACCTAGAAGCAGGACCTGGCTGTAACCCTCGGCCCGAACGGCAGTGGCCAGCTCCCTGATCCGGACCACATTATTAGCCATTTCTTCGGGCAGGTGCAACCAGCCCAACCGGTTGCTGATTTCCTCTGGTTGTGGTTTCCAGACAGTGTAATCATGGTCCCAGATACGGTTCATGATCCTCTGGTCCTTCAGCTCGGCCAGGGCGGCGTCCACCGGGGCCTGGTATTCCCCCAGTCGGGCTGAGAAAGGCACCTGGTTTTGTCCTAGTTGAGCCACCTTCCCGGCAATATTCTCTAATAAGGATTCGAAAGGTGTGACGAACTTTTTGACCCCCTCTACCTGGAGTTGTTCAGTAACGGCCTCCAGGTCGATGCCCAGTGTGGCCAATTGATCCAGTTGATCCTGGGCCTCTTCCACCTGTTTGGTCACAGTGATCGCCACCCGGCCATGATCGAAAAAGGCTTGCAGCGTCTCAGGTGGAACTGTGTTAACCGTATCAGGGCCGATCAGCTCATCAACATACATGGTATCCAGGTAGGCGGGATTTTTAGTGCTGGTGCTGGCCCACAGGACCCTTTGAACCCTCGCCCCACGGCCGGCGAGCTGGCGCCAGCGCGACCCGCTAAACGTTTCCCGGAAGCGCTGGTAGGTGACCTTGGCATTGGCGATGGCGGTTTTACCCAGTAAAGCCCGGGCTTTGGGCGAGCCGATGGTCTCCAGGCGGTCGTCCACCTTGGCATCGATGCGGCTGAGAAAGAAGGAAGCCACTGAGGCGACCTTTGACAGGTCTCCACCGGCCGCGGCCAGTTTGTCCAGGCCCAGGATATATGCCTGGGCTACGGCCTCATAGTGAGCCAAAGAAAACATCAGGGTGACATTGATATTAATGCCTTCACTGATCAGCATCTCAATCGCCGGAATACCGGCCGGGGTTGCCGGCACTTTGATCATCACGTTAGGCCGGTTTACGGTTGCCCTCAAGCGCCGTGCCTCGACGATAGTAGCGGTTGTGTCGTCGGCCAAGGTCGGGCTGACCTCCAGGCTGACATAGCCATCCTCGCCATGCGTCCGCTCGTAGACCGGCCGGAGTAGATCGGCCGCATTCTGGATATCTTCAATGGCCAGGGTCTCATAGATCGCCATCGTTGACTTACCTGCTCTGGATAATGCTTCCAGGGACCGGTCATAATCCGCGCTGCCGGCGATGGCCGCGGCAAAGATGGCTGGATTTGAGGTGACACCGGTCACCCCGGCATCGATCAGATCCTGAAATTCACCCGACAGTAAAAATTCTCTGCGGATATAGTCAAACCAAATGGATTGGCCTAAGCCGGCCAATTCTTGTACCCGTGTCATGATTCTGCTCCTCGTCAATATGTGATAATTGCCAGGGTTCGAGATAAAAGATGTTTATTGCATGATTCGAAAGCATTATACCATGGGGGGACGCGTTATTTTGGTGTTTGGCTTACGACTCAGGAAAAACACCGAAAAAGAGACGTTTAGCGCGCTTTCCCACAACTAAAGCTGGCCAGGATCCTCTTCCACCGTCGGCGGCAGATAATGCTCCACGATCTCGCCTTCGTGTACGACAAAGGATTCCACACCCAACTTTTCTGGGAGTGACTGGGCTAAATTGCTAATGAAGTCCGAGGTGGTCAGCGCCGTATCATGGGCTGGCCGGCCTAAGAAGACGGCCGTCACCTTGTGTTCCTTGATGACGTCAATTAACGATTGTTGAAATTCTCCATGGCAGACGACTGATTCAACCGCCAGGCCTGCTTTTTCTGCTCGCTCTTGGGCCAGGGCCAGTAAAAATTCGCCCAATTCGTCCAATTCCTTCTCAACAAAAGCGAGTTGCACTGGTCCGGCTGCATGATCTAGGAAGTGAACATTAGCGACATAAAGGAGTAATAATGTTTCACCGCGCTCCATGGCCAGGGCTGCTGCACGATCCTGGTTGCGGTACGTTGTATCACCACCTCGAGTTGGATATAAAATAGATGTCACTTTCTGACGCGCCTCCTGGGACGACGGCCGGATCAACCAGGCCATACCTCAATAAGTGGCCGGGCTGGGGCACGGGCAATCCAATCCGGCCGGCGTATGTCTTACAATGTAAATCTTATCAATAACCAGATAAAGCCAACAATTAAAGTTAAGAAAGTCACCGGCAAGCCTACCTTCAAAAAAGCGATAAATGAAATTGGCCGGCCGGCCTGGGCCGTAATACCGCCGGTGACCAGGTTCGCCTCGGCGCCAACCAGAGAGCCATTGCCACCCATCGCCGCACCCATTGAGAGCGCGTAGTATAGAACCTTACTATTCGCTCCTGGGACACTCAGGCTTAAAAAATCGGCCACAGGCAACATGGATGCTGCCAGGGGTATATTGGCGATGAACACCGAGAGCATTCCCACACCAAAGACCATGACCACAATGGCCAGCGTGAGACTGTCACCTACCCATTGGCCGATGGCCTCGGAGATAAAGCTGATCAACCCCACTTCCTGGACGGCGCCGACAACCATAAATAGGGCCATGAAGAACACCAGCGTTGTCCAATCTACGGCTGTAATCATCCTGTGCACATCCGGCTTTAGCCAGATCAACAAGACCGTCGCACCGACCAATGCCGGTACGGCCGGTACAACATCAAATTGTTCGCCGATGACAAAACCAATCAGAATAAATAGAAAGACCAGCCCGGATATGCGCAATGTCCTGGGGTGTTCTATTTGCGCGTTCTCCTGCAGGCGCTGGTACAAGGCCGGGGAAATGCCGCCGCTCTGTTTGCGCCACTCAGCCCGGTAATGCCAGAGCACGTAAAATGCCATCACCACCAGGGCGGCCAGCACACCTGGCGTTTGGTTGACCAGAAAATCGGTGAAGCCAATATCGGCATGGGCGCCAATCAGGATGTTAGTCGGGGTGCCGATAAGGGTGCTGATGCCCCCCACATTTGAAGCCAGGACTTCGGGGATAATGAGGGCCAGGGGGTTTATCCCCATGGCAAGGGCGATCTGCAGGCTAATTGGCGTCATCAATAGCATGGTCGTGAAATTGTCTAACATGGCCGAGGCTACCGCCGTCACTCCCATGAGGATAAGCACTAACAACCAGGCCCGGCCGGCGCTTATCCGGTAAGCCTGAAATGCCGTCCATTGGAAGACACCCGTTTCTTCGAGGACGGCGATTACGATCATCATAGCCATCACCAGGAAGATTACCTCCCAATTGATATAGGTCAGCGCGCGTTCAAAGCTGATGATGTACAGATCAGACCAGAACGCGACCCCGGCAAAGGTAAATAAAAATATGGCCGATATGCCGGCCAAAGCCGCCGTCGTACTGTGTAGCTTTTCCAGAGCGATCAAGGCCAATACGGCGATGAAGATCAAAGTCGCCGCCCAGAAGCCGGCGGTTATCTCTCGCTGCATGGGTATTTCGCCGAGACTAAATGTGCCGGTAACGATCAGATCTGCCAACTGGCTGGAATCCAGGATGATCCGTTCACTTTTAAAGTGGTAGCGCTCGATGACAACGGCCAGGCCGCCTTGCGGTTCCTCGGCCAACACCAGGCCCCAATTGCCATCCTCCTGGCTTTCTGTTTCGGCCAGCGCTTCTTCGACATCAGGCATCTCGGCCGTCACCGTTGCCTCGACGATGGGTTGCCCCTGATTATCTACCAGTTGACCGGCAATGATATACCCTTCTTGGAAGGGGTCGCCCTGGTTGGCCTGGACCAGACCGGCGGCCGTTAGAATCAGCGCGATCAACAGCACCAGCGCCGGGAAGATCGGCCGGAGCTGACGATTTTTTTTTAAACCATCTTGCATGAATTATTTCCCAGGATTTTGCGCCACTGCGCCTTGCTCGTCTGAACCAATTGAATAACTGATCCTACAGGTCACCTATCCATTCGGCAAATATGGTGCTCAGATCGCAGCCGCAGGCCTCTTCCGCAGCGGCCTTTATCGTCGCCCCGGAGGAGATACCCCACTTGTTTGCCTGGTAATAATCACCCAGGAAGGTATCAAATGACGCCTGGCCCATTTCATCAGCCAGGGCTTCAAAGAAGAGCGGTCCCCGGCCGTAGATGATGGCGCTATATTCCGAACCTTCGTACTCGCCGGCTGGCATGCCGATAGGAATCGTGGCCCAGTCAACTCCGGACCAGCGAAAGATGAAAGAATCACGAAAAGTTCTTTCACCTTGTAGCCCATGAACGTCCAGAAAATAGAGCATGGTCATATATTGGGTCAGCGACTCATCCAACCACGGCTCGTCTATCTGGTCATTGCCAAGCACATTGTAGAACCATTGGTGACCAACCTCATGGGCCACGGTCCCCTCCAGATAGAACTGGGCCGGCGTTTGGCCGAGCATGGCCTGGGGATCATAAAGCGCTGAGCGGATGACGGTCAGGCCCGGATATTCGACCCCCAGAGCCAGGTTCGGCGTGGGCGCGATATCAAACTCGGTATAGGGATAGGTGCCCAGGTGATTGCCAAAACTGGTTAAGGCTGCCTCCGTGACATCCAGGACCTGGTCATTCTGGTCGCTGAATTCCGGGAAAACATAACCGTTGATCACCGTGTCCCCAACTGTCCGGCTCTCGACCACATAACGCTCGCTACTGGCCAGGTAGAAGTCCCGGGCAGGTCCCGCGGCGATGGTCAGATATTGTTTGTCGCCGTCTATTTGTTTGTCTACTTCAACGCCGGATGCAACCACAACCTGCTCTACCGGTGCGGTAACCTGGACCAGGTAGAAACTGGCGTCGCCATAGGTCGGATCGGCATTCTCAGAAGGCGGGTCGATATTCCAACCCTCGTCGTCATAAACGGCCACCTGGGGATAGAAATGGGCCAGGGCCAGCACATCGTCGACGGTTGCGAAAACGCCGTAGTTACTCCCACCCTCTGAGGGGATATCAACCGCAAAGTCCAGGCCAATAATCGCCTGCTCCCCAGGCGCCAGGGGAACTTCCAGGGGGGCGCCAACCACCGATCGAATGGAATCATACTCAGGTTCAACCGGCTCGCCGTTCACCGTCAAACCAGAGATGGCCGTCCGGCCGCCAAGGAGATTGGGAAAGAGGTGGAAGTAGATGGTATCCAGGGCGACATCTTCCTGGTTGGTATAGCGGACCTCTTGCCGGCCGCTTACTGAGTATAAATCCGGGGCAATCTCAAGGTCTATCTGATACACTGGGGCCCCGGGTAACTGCTCCAGCACAATTGCCTCACCGTCAATTAAGCCTGATCTGAAAACAGAGCGATCATCCCAATCCACACCGAGCAAGGTCGCCGCTGGTTGACCGGCTGTTGCGGGTCCCGATTCGTCCATGACATACTGGTTAAACCAGGCCAGCATTGAGTCAGCCAGCCCGGGCTCCTTATCAAACATACTTGTCCCGTGCCCGGCCCCGTCAAACATGATCAACTCGACCGTGCCCTTGGCCAGTTCGTGCAAATCCCTCGAGGAATCGGCTGCGACCGTATCCTCCTGGCTGGCCACAAACAGCACCGGCCGGTCGCCATATGCCTGGATACGATCATCCGTGGTCACGCCAAAGTAATCCTCGCCGGGAGATAACAAGATCATGGTTTTTAGTGATGGTTCATTCACTGATAAAACCACGGACATATTAGCCCCAATGCTGGCTCCGGCGACCGCCATCCGCCCCGCATCCACATCTTCCCGGCCGGCCAGGTAGGCCCAAACCTGGTTCAGATCGCTCTCTGTCTTATCCCAATCTCGCTGGCCGCCCGTATCGCCATGGCCGCGCATATCCACGGTCATAGCCGCATAGCCATTCTCCGCCAACTGCCCGGCGAAAGTCGCCCAATCCGAGCGATCGCCGCCATTCATATGGAGTAAAATGATCGCCGGCCAGGGAGCGCTCCCGATGCCGGGATAAAAGGTGCTGACGATGGACTGACCATCGGCCCCTTCTATTACAACCTCCTCAGGTGTGGCAGCCGGCGCCTGCCTCGTTGGTCCGGCCGTCGGTACGGTCACAACCTCTTCTTCAGTTTCTGTCCCGACTCCGTTACTCGATTTAGCGCCTGATCCTTCGTTGGATGGACCGCTTTGGTCACCGGTGGGAGCGTTATCGACTTCGGCTGCCTGTTCCTCGGTTGATGCGCTTGAACTCTCTTCAGACGATTTGTCCCCGCCAATCTTGCACGAGGCCAATAAGAGAATAAGGATAATTAAGGTAAGCACTTTGAGACTTTTCATGAATCTTCTCCAGTAAACAACCCCCAGGCATGATGCCTAAGGTGGGCTTAATAATTCCGGCGCAACATCCAGTGGAGCAGAAAGGCTTCCCAAAAAGGCCTCCAACTGAGACAGTTCAATCTGGCTAAAAGCAAGGGGCAATATATCTGTATGGCCAGTGGGACCCTGGCGGGTGGGGGCCTGGTTATAGTGGGCCAGCACCTCGGCCAAATTCGAGAACTGCCCGGCATGCATATAGGGGGCCGTTTCAGCCACATTTCGCAGGGAAGGCACCTTGAATGCACCCATGAGATCCAATCCCTGCAACTTGATAAAGCGTAATTCGGTACACTCTTCCGGTCGGGCATCACTGTAACGGCCCAAACAGTTAAATTCATTGGCCACGGCTTGTTGGCCACCCGTAAAGCGCCCAATATCCGGCGGCTGCCCTTCGGCATCCGGCACGCCAATGGCGTGGAAGCCGTTATTGGTAAACAAGGGACCGTTGTGACACTGCGTACACCTGCCCCGGCTTAGAAACAACCTCAGACCGGCCAATTCGTCCGGATCGAGGCTTTGTTGCACGCCTGCTTCATCACCAACCAACAGCGCCTCGACGTAGCTATCAAATCTCGAGGCACCAGGCACAATTTGCCGCTCGTAGGCGGCGATAGCCTTGCCGATATTAGCATAGACCCGGTTTATCAAATCCTGATCGGCCGGGGTCATCGCATCCCAGGCCGCCCGCAAATCGGTATCTTCAACCGGCCCCGCGCTGGCAGGAAAGCGGCTCGTGTCAGATAGATCCGCTAACGGGCCGAAGATCGTCTCATAAGCGCGGCGGTATGCTTCATCCTGGCTAATGATATGGGCGTATTGGGTTCGGGTGCCCCCGTGTTCGACGGCGCTCTCCATGGGCGTCAGCGCTTGGGCCCATTGGCTATCGCGCCGGCCGTCCCAGAAAAACCAGGGGCTATAAGCAGTGCCGGTGATGGCCGGTGTCTGGCGGTCCGTCACCCCGATGGCCTGGGCCAGGGGCAGCCCATCGGTAAAATTCCTTTCGGGTTGGTGACAGGTCGCACAGGATACCTGCCCGTTGGCGCTAAAGCGCGTGTCAAAGAACAGCTTCTGACCGAAGACGGCCGCCCGGGGATCGTCGCCAACCGCATTGGAGGGATCTGGCGGCAAAGGCGGCAAAGATCCAAGCCACAAGGATTCTAAAGTGGCCATTTCGACTGCCGTCCAGCCGGCGAAATTAACCGCCTCAAGTGTGGGTACCGGTTCGCGGCTGCAGGCAACGAGAAATAGCAAAATGACGCCCAACAGGATCGGGCTGGGCTGCGGGACTGGCATGGTAACCCTGACTGAGGAGGCAAGGATTCTTTGGACAGGAGTTATAGAAATTTTCACTCGTTTTTTGAAATGGTAGGCGGCGTTCGTTTGGCCAGGCAAGTCAGGGTAGGATGATATTGAAAGTAACGCTATCGCTCTGGTCACCGGCCGTAATGTCCAGTTTGAGTTCCCACCAGCCGGCCATGCTAAACTTCACGCCCTCCAGGAGGTAGTCGCCGCCGCTCTCCTCTGATATTTCGGGTGCGGTGGGAAAACCATGGTTGTGCTCGGGCATACCGCCGCCAACGGTGATCTCGGCCTTTTCCAGTACCTGGCCGTCAGCTGTTTCAACATGAACTGTCCAACTGTGAATCTCATTGAGGCTCAAGGGCTCCAGGTTGCTATTGACCGTAACCTGAAAGACGCCGTCCTCGGTAAGTTTCGTGGTTGCTTGGTCTAATTCGTCGGGCACGCCGGGCATGGCCATAGGCGCCATCTCTGGGGTTGGCGTTTCTTCAGCTTCGTTGCTGCCGCAGGCGACCGAAAATAGAGCGACCAGTAAAATTAAGCTGATCACAGTAAATTTGCGAAATTGAGACATATTCTTCTCCTGTTATGGGTAACAATCAGCTTTCTTCTGCCACTCCTGATAACCCGGTTGATCGTGGTTGAGTGCTTTGACACCCTTTATCAAGGAAAAATATAATACCGGGGCTACCAGGGAAGTCAAACGGGCTCATTTTTCATGAAGAATAGGGAAAGATGTCGAAATATTCTGGCCTTCGACCGGCACATACTGGATAATCTACTTTGACCATGAAACATCGTCTTGCCAAAATCATGTTCGCTGGCTTTATTCCCCTTGCCTTAATAGTCACCGTTCTCGCAGCGTGTTCGAGCGAAAATCCAGACCAGGCACCGGCCCAGTCAACGGAAACCTCTACTGAAGGGCCGGCCGGAAAGGTCGATAGCCCAACCATCCCGCCGGTTACCGATACACCCGCCCCTCCGCAGGCAGCCCCTGGCCAGGAAACGCCCAGGGCCGATCCTGAACTTAGCGGTCTTATTTACACCATCAGCGCTGATGCCGGTGAGCTCAAGGTGCTTTCCATGGATCTGGCCACTGACCTCGAGACAGTCATCTTCACGGCTCCAGAGGATGCCTGGCTGTCCGAATTGGCCCTTTCCCCCGATGGCAGCCAGCTTCTTCTGGCCTACAGCCCGCCGCCAGAAGATGGACTGGTTCAGTATGGTTTTACCGACCTCTACCTGATGCCGGCCGATGGTTCGGCCGGGCCTGAATTGTTACTGGCGGGTACTGATTCCTCTGAGAGCTATTTCAACATCAGTTGGCCGGTGGTCGGGACGATCTTTTATGCCCATTTCGCCCCCAGTTTTGCCGACGACGGTCTCATCACCTATAGTAGCCAGGTGGAACGGTTGCACTTGCCCGAAGTAACCGTCGAAACATTGGCCAACGGCGCAGCATGGCCCCGCGTCTCTGATGACGGCGCCATGCTGGCCTATGTCACCGATGCAAACGAACTTATCCTGGCCGAGAGTAGCGGGGCCAACCCGAAACGCCTGCTAGGACCAGAAACGTTCCAGGCCATTGATGCGCCACTGTTTTCACCTGATCAAAGCTTGCTCTGTTTCAGCGCCGTGGAACAGGTATCGTCCTCTTTGCCCTTCGTATTTAGTCGTCTTCTGGGACTCAAGATCGCCTATGCCCATAACGTGCCCTCCGATTGGTACTGCCTGCCCCTGGATGGTGGCGGCGAACCAGTTCGACTGACGGACCTGGACGGGCTTGGTCTCTACGGTGATTTTGCCGCCGGCGGCCGTTATTTGGCCTTCATGACTACGGCCGGTATCTTTGTCGTGGAACTCGATGGTTCCGATTTACGCCAGCTTCAGGAACGGGACCTGGTTGGCACGCTCAATTGGACGCCTTAAGGTAGGCCTGACGTCTATCTGCTATACTGGAGTCTCGATGTTTGAATTACCGTTGTTCCCCTTAGACATTGTGCTTTTTCCCGGTATGCCCCTGTCGCTGCATATCTTTGAAGACCGGTATAAACTGATGATTGGCAAATGTTTGCAGGAACGCCAGCCATTCGGCGTCGTGCTCATCAGAAAGGGTCAAGAAGCGTTAGGCCCTTTGGCCGAACCGCACCTGGTGGGTTGTACGGCCTATGTAAGCCAGGTAGAAAGGCTGGACCAGGGGCGGATGAATATTGGCGCGATCGGCCGGGAACGATTTCGGATCAACAGCTTAGACCAAGGCTTACCTTATCTGCTGGGCCAGGTTGAGCGCTTCCCGATCGGCGATCTGAATCTAGAGGAACAAAAGTTGGCCGCCGATCGGTTGCGGCCGTGGGTGATTCGTTATCTGGCGCTCTTGCCCGAGGTTGAGGATTTAACCATCGAGCCCCGCTTATTACCGGCTGATCCAATCCCCCTGGCGTATCTGGCCGCAACCCTGTTGCAGGTACCGCCAGAAATGAAGCAATCCCTGCTGATGGAACAACAAGCTTTGACCCTCCTGAAAGAACTGCACGACTTATATCGCCGGGAAATTGCTCTGGTCAAGGTAATGCGCAAACAGCAGGGGGACGACGAAGGTTTTTTCTCACTCAATTAAGCGATGAGCAAAAAAAAACCCGACGGACCGGTAGAGGAGCCGGAATACCAACCACTGCCCCGCATCCCACCCCAAAGCCGCTGGGGCGATGTCATGGATGAGGTGATCGAAGAAGCTATGCGTTCCGGCGCTTTCGACAAATTACCCGGCCGGGGCAAACCCCTCAAGTTGGACAACAATCCCCATGCGCCGGGTACCGATCTGGCTTACCAGTTGCTCAAAGACAATGACTACACCTTGCCCTGGATCTCAGAGCGAAAAGAAGTGAATGTTGCCATTGAAGCCTTAAGAGGCGAGATTCGCCAGGTGTGGTCGCGTTACAGAGCCGAATACCTGGTCACCCACAGCGATACAGTGCGGATGGCCCTATCAGCGGATTGGTTGAAGCGCCAGGAAGCCTAGCAGGAGCAGATCAGGAAGATCAATCGCCGTGTCGCTGACGTGAACTTAAAGCAGCCCGGCGACTCTTTTGAGATCTTGAAGTTGACCTTGGATAACGAGTTGCGTCGTGTAGAAGCGACCGTCAAGCTCGGTTAAATATTTTCTTGGGACAAATACCGGTCCATTTCGATCGACTCCCCCAGCAAAAAACGGATCGCCTTGGGCAGTCGGCGCCTCCAGGCTGCTTCCTCATGATTGGCCCACTTCTCCTCCACATAGAGCAGGTCACGTCGCGGCCGGTACCCCTTTTTGGCCAGCAGTCGATTCATGCGCCGGACCCCGGCATAGTAGCGCCGTGACCGCCAGGGCAGACTCATCCAGTGCTGGCCTTCCCCATATTCCCTTGTCCCGGCATCCAAATAGATTCTACCCGCAGAAAATGGCGCCTCGTGGACATAGTCGTAAATGGCCCCTTTTGCGAACCACAAAGCAGGGCTCATCGCCCCGGCAATGCCAAATATCTCAGGGTGGCGGAAGTAGGCGTAGAGGCTGATTAGCCCGCCCATCGACGAGCCCATGATGCCCGTATGGTTCCGGCCGCTCAGGGTGCGGAAAGAGGCATCAACCAGGGGCTTGAGCGTATGGATGATGAACGAAAGATACAGATCGCCCCGCCCGCCGCCCCTCGCCGGGTCTCGGAAGGGGCTGTACTCATCCAGGCGATCGACGCCGCTATTAGGGATGCCGGCCACGATGGCCTCGATGCCCTCCCGGCTTAGCGCTTCCATCGTTTCATCTACTCCCCACTCGCCGGCGAAACTGGTTGCCGCATCGAAAAGATTCTGACCATCATGGAGATAGATGACCGGATAGCGGCGACTACCCTTATCGTAGGAGGGAGGTAAGTAGACTAGCAATTCCCGCTCATTTTCCAACTGGGGGCTCTCTATGCCGGTCAATACCCTCAGATCACCCACCACCGTATGTTCTTTGCCGTTTATAATCGCCGGGTAGTCAACCCACTCTGCTCTCATGCCACGCCTTATCCACCTTCCAAAGGATGGGATTATAGGGAGTGATGGTTACTTTGCCAACGAATTGGCGCCTGCTTATTTATGTTTCGGTATTTGCGGGCCCCTGGCTCTGTCCTATCCGTCTGGTAAATCAGACCTGATGGTAGCTAGCGCCTGTTGTTGGCCTCATTCGGCGAGCTGTAAATCGATCGAGCCGATGCCGCCCTCGATGGTTATATCTAGCGTAACCCCAGATTGCCCGTAAGCCAGGTTCGTATAAACATCCCCGTTTTTATTCCAGCCATTCGTTTTGAGTTTGCCCAGACCCTTGCGCACTTCCACACGCACCCCCACGTCTATGGGTAGCCGCAACGAGGTCGAACCGATGCCGCCCTGGATAACGGCCGTCAAATCATTCTGCCAGCGGCCGCTTAGATCAAGGTCTACGTCGCCCGCACCCATCTTTACCGCCAGGTCGCGTACAGTGGATCCACTCAAATCGATCACCACCCGCCCGGCGCCGCCCGCGAAGTCGAGCCTATCCAGTTCTAGGCTATCTAACTTCAAGTTACCCTCGCCGGCGCCCAGGGTAATGATCATCTCTATGGGCATATTGTCAGTAAATAGCAAATCCCATTCATAGCGTATATTGCCTAGATCAAAGGGGAACTTATTCTCGACCGAGGGTTGCTCCACCAGCAGCCTGCCCTGATTGCCGCCGACTGTGTAGGCTACATCTGGCTGCCAATCCTCGACATTGTAGGTAAACTCGGCGTCCATCAAGGTACCGGCGCCCCCACCGATCCGCAAGTCACCATTACCCAGCTTAATTTCTGCCCGGACCACCTCGGCCGCCCCGGCTTCCACCGACTCACGCTTCGTTCGAACCGGGCCAACTTCCAAATTTTCCAGACCGCAGCCGCCCACCAATGACAGCACCGTTGCCAGAAGCAGCATAGCCAGCAACTGCCCACGTTTTTTTCCCATCCGTCGCTTCAACAAAAATAAGATCGGATTCCCTTGTCGCCTTCCCGGGTCTGTTCGCTTCTTCAACTTCCAGGCTCTATACGCCGGGATACTCTTCCAGGTTCTGAAATTGCATACCGGTTTTTTAACAGAAACATGGCGGGAACACAATTTCATTCGCCTGAGAAAAAGAATAAATCTTACTGACGCCGCCAACCGGCCGGGATAAGCTGAGGACAGGATACCATCCGAGGAGGGTTCATTCTTATAGACCATACCGGCCTGAGGAGTACACGATGCTTCAATTATGGGAACTACTGATCGCGCTTGAACAACCAGGGAACGACCGCGCCCTGACCTGCAATCAATGTTTTGCTATCGTTGACTTGTTGTCCCTGGCCATCGAGCTGAACCTTGACCGCAAACAACTGTTTGAGCTGATTTAGCGGCACCTGGCCCGCTGTCCGGGTTGCCGGGAAAAACTTCTGGCGAAACTGGAAAAGTTAGAACAACTGGCGACTTGAAAAAGGCCATTCCCCGCGATAGAGCATTGTTTTCCTCGAGTTAGGTGCGAGTTTCCCTCCGTCTGGCTTATCTTCCGCGCATCGATTCAATCGAGCACCGGCCGAAAAATCGCGCTCCCAGGAGCAAGCATCCCCCGCTGCGATCCACCCGGCAATCGAGAACGGTTACTCCTACTAGGGGGCCAACTGTCATATGCTTTTCTCAAAACCTCCACCGCTTAACTACCGTAAATAAGCGTATCCGGCTTAAAGGCTGCCCAGGAGAACCAGAAATGGTCGCCGTGAAGGATTGGTATTAACGATTCGCCGGCCAAGGGCCCGTCCGTGGCCTGGCCCAGAATATTCCAGGTGCTACCAGTCTGATCGTCCTGGATATCTTCCCCAGCTAACGAGAACGTCAACATTTCGCCGTTCAGATTCGGATCAAATATGCCCGTTGCACCCACATCGTCAAACTCATTGGTAATCGGATTGAAGAAAGCACTGGTCGTTCCTGGTGTATAAAACAATACCAGGTCCTGTCCATCCTGATTGTCGTTAATTACCCCCATTTCGGCCAGAATTGAGACCGGATAAGCGATATCCGTATTATCCAGGGAAACTGAGACTACACGCTCCATGACCCACAGGCGATCATCCGGCACATCAAAGAAGAGAAATGGATCCTGTCCACTGGTATCATAACCACTATAGGACCTTGAGTTATAGGGGAACGGGAAACCCGTATTGTTCGATAGGACCTGGCCCTTAGGAAAACCGGTCCGGAAGTCGGCAAAGCTGACCAGTGAAGAAGCCAGGAAGGTCAGCTGCTCTCCGGCGTACTCGCCCACGATGCCTTCGCCGGTGAATTGTTGCCAGAGACTGTCCGTAGTCCGGTCATACATCACCAGGTCCGAGTTGCGCAGCCAACCTGAGGTGCCAAAGGCCAGCTCATGCCCGTCAAGACGTGCGTCGAAGACCAGGGCCGAATTACACAGCGGGCAATAGGTAATTAACACCGGAATATCACCGATCTTATCGTTGACGATCTCGTGGGCGGTCAGGATCCGCAGCGGGTAAGCGCGCGCCTCGTCCTCCAGCTCAACGACCATGACCGGGTCGCTCTCAGTCAGCCAGCCGGCCGCGTCCTCTAGGCTTTGAAAGGTTGGTTCGTCGAGCGAGCGAATATCATCGCGGCGTAGGACCGGCACCAGTTCATCATAGGGGATGGTATGACGTTTCCAGTCGGTGTTCCAATCCGTGGTAATCTGCTTCATCACATCGGTTCGGCTATCGTCGGTCAGGATAGTTATTCCATTGGTGGTTGGTTTCGTTTCTTCCCTGGCTATTTCTTCGGCTTCCGGCTCGGAAGCGTCTGCGTGTTCGCTGGCGTTGGTATCAATCATACCATCCAGCTCATCGGCCGTCTCTGGCTCATCCGTTGGTTCGGTTTTAGCCACGTCGTCAGATACCTCGTCAGGCAGGTTGCCGTCTGTTGTGGCCGGGATCTCGTTTACCTCGTCTGTAGCTGGAATATTCGAACCGGCCGTTTCTTGGACCTCAGCCGCCTGGCTACAGGCCACCAGGATTACCGCTAACAGACCGATCAGCAACCACAATTTTGATTTTCTTTGGTCCTTAATCATGATAAATCACTCCGGCTAATCCATAGATATGAAAACGTCCACTTACTGGCAGTATAGAGGATGCTGTCAGACTGAAATGTGATGCCCATCACGAAAGTGAGGCCGCCCGCCGCGGAAGTGGCGAAATCCCTGCTAATGCCTTGCGCACTACACCTATAATTCAGGGTTAAGGATTTCCTTAACCGTCCGTTAAAATGAACCCCAATTTCTGTTTGGCCGAACCGACCGTCTGGAAAATGGTGAATTCACGAATATCGCCAAGTTGAAAGGAGAGGCTTCAAGGTCTGTCCTTGCCCCCGTTTTCGTTAGGGCACTACCGGCGGTTTGAGTGGCAGTCTGAACGGCTTGACACCCATGAGCACAATCGTTTATTCTTCACTTTGGAGGCTGTTTCAGTGGGGAAGTGAGATATGGCCAGCAAGCTGGGACGCTATGAGTTGAAGTCAGAATTGGGGCGGGGGGGGATGGCCATCGTTTACCTGGCCCACGATCCTCATTTTGAGCGAGATGTGGCCATCAAGGTGTTACCCAGCGAATTCTTGCACGATCGCACCTTTTATAGTCGCTTTGAGCGGGAAGCCAAGGCCATCGCTAAATTGGAACACCCGGCCATCGTTCCCGTTTATGATTATGGCGAAGACCGGCACAGGCCCTACCTAGTAATGCGCCACATGCCCGGGGGCTCATTAAAGCAGCGTATGGCCCGAGGGCGCGTACCTTTGGCGGAATTCAACCAGATCATTCAGCGGATCGGCCTGGCCCTGGACGAAGCTCACCTGCACAACATGGTCCATCGAGATGTAAAACCCGGTAATATCATGTTTGACCGACAGGGACATGCCTACCTGTCCGATTTCGGCATCGTCATGTTGGCGGAGAGCACCACTGCGCTGACCGGTGGGGCCGTTATTGGCACGCCGGATTATATGAGCCCCGAACAGATCCTGGGAGAAAAACTAGACGGCCGCAGCGATGTTTACGCCTTGGGGGTTGTCTTATTTCTTTTACTCACCGGCCGGCCGCCTTTTGAAGCGGATACGCCAATGGGACTGGCCTACAAACATGTGCATGCCCCAGTACCAAGTTTGATTGACTTTAGAGCCGATCTGCCGCCGGTGGTCCAGGCGGTAGTAGACAAGGCTCTGGCCAAAGACAGGAACCAGCGCTTCACCACGGCCGGAGAATTGAGCGCGGCCCTGAACAGTGCCCTACTGCCGAAGTCGACTGCCGTACCGGTCGCAGTTGAGACCGAGTCAACTGAACCACAGCCCCCTGTAATCCCCGTTGCCGCGACCAGCGTAGCGCCGCCGTCATTTGTCCATGGAAAGGCTACCGAACTGATGGAAACGGTTCCGGCCGGTGGCGCCGATCCCGCCCCGCCAGATGAAGTTGCCCCAAGTCCGACGGATCAAGGGTTTCCACCCGGCAGGTCTTCTCGATGGGTTTGGATGGCCGGCGGGTTGGCGGCCTTCCTTCTAATCGTGCTTTGTGGCCTGCTGGCATATGTAATTAGCCGACAACTGGACGATCAGGAGCAGACGACCACGGCCCTGGCCGAACGCCAGGAAGCAAGCCCCTACCCATCGACCAGCATCGTTGAATCGCCAACCATTGTAAACTCCCCGACCGTTGGCGCCAGGCAGGATGAGCCATCACTGGTGGTGGACACGCCGGTTGCAGCCGAGAGCCCAACAGCCGCCTCGATGCCGGCCGAAACAGCCACGGCCGGTGGGAATAGAACCTCGATCCTGACGGAACAATGGGCAGCTTCGGCCCATGCTGATGCCGAATCGCCCGCCTTCACGCGCTGGAATGAGGCGGATCCGGCCGAGGTGCCCGTCACCTGTGCGAAGTGTCATACCGGCCCTGGATTCCTGGACTTTATCGGCGCTGATGGGGGCGAGCCAGGTGAGGTTGAACAGCCGGTTCCCGTCGGCACCGTCATTGACTGCGAGACATGTCACAATGAAGCCGCTGAGGATTTGACCACAGTTTTGTTTCCTTCTGGAGTCGAGGTAACAGATTTAGGACCGGAAGCTAGTTGTATGACCTGTCACCAGGGACGCAACTCATCGGCCAACCTCAAGCAAGCCCTTCTAGATGCCGGTCTAAGTGAAGGGGATGAGGATGCTGTCCTTGACGATCTTGGTTTCTTCAACATCCATTACTATGCCGCAGCTGCCACCCAATATGGCACCGTCGCCATGGGGGGATACGAATACGACGGCCAAACATACGATGCCCGATACCAGCACGTAACTTCTTTTGATACCTGCATAGATTGCCATGACCCACATACGCTGGAAATTCAATTCGAGGATTGCCTTGAATGTCACGGCGACCTGGAGAGCGTCGAAGATCTGGCTACGATTCGTATGGCGGGTTCTTCAGTGGATTATGATGGAGATGGTGACCTGGAAGAAGGCATTTTAGGCGAGATCCAGGGTTTTCAGGAGATGCTTTATCGCGCTCTTCAGAGTTATGCCGGCGAGGTGATTGGCGATTCCCTGGTGTATGATGTCATAACCTATCCCTACTACTTTTATGACACCAATGACGACGGCCAAGTGGATGATGCTGAAGTTGTCTCTGATAACAGATTCGCTTCTTGGACACCACGCCTGTCCAAGGCCGCCTACAATTACCAGGTCTCTCAAAAGGATCCTGGACAATTCGCTCATGGTGGCAAATACATCATTCAATTGCTTTATGATTCAATCGAAAGCCTTAATGAGGCCCTCTCCAGACCGATCGATTTGAGCGCGGCCAACCGAATTGACCCCGGTCACTTCGCCGGTTCCACAGAACGATTCCGTCATTGGGATGAAGAAGGTGTCGTGCCGGCCAGTTGCAGCCGCTGCCACTCGGCCGAGGGCTTGCCCCTCTATGTCGAGCAGGGTGTATCCACCGACCAACCGGTAGCCAACGGTCTTCGCTGTGACACTTGCCACAACGACCTCAACACTTACAGTCGCTATGAGTCACAATCCGTCGAATTCCCCAGTGGCGCACAGCTAAGTCTGGCCGAGGTCGACGCGGATGAGGGGCAAGATTCGAACCTGTGTTTGAATTGCCACCAGGGCCGATTGTCTTCTTTCGATGTTGACCAACGGATCCAGGATCTGCGTGATGATGAATTATCAGATAGTCTGTCATTCGTCAACATCCACTATTTCGCGGCCGGGGCCACGCTATTTGGTACGGAAGCAAAGGGTGCTTATGAATATGCGGGTCAAGAATATTTCGGCCGCAACCAGCATGTCCCCGGCTTTGACGTTTGCACTGAGTGCCATGACACCCACGCTCTAGAAGTGGACTACGAGAATTGCGCCAATTGCCATGATGGCATCGATTCTGCTCAGGGTCTTCAGAGCATCAGAGAAACCGAAGTGGACTTTGACGGCGACGGAGATACGAGTGAGGGTCTCGCCGGCGAGCTAGAGACGATGCGCGGCGCGCTTCTCCTGGCCATGCAAGCTTACGCCGAGCGAACTGAAGGGGTCGAGGGCATCACCTACGATCCCGATACCTACCCTTATTTTTACAATAATGCCGGCGAACGATACCTGACCTGGACCCCGGCCTTGCTGCGGGCGAGCTATAACTATCAGTATGCAACCAGGGATCCAGGAGCCTACAGCCATAATGGGCTGTATATAATCCAGATCCTTTACGACAGTCTACGAGATATCGACGGCGATGTATCGGGTATGAGCCGACCCTCATAGGGACATCAATCTCTAGGCGAACTGGTGCGATCCATTCTCCATCATATACACTTCGCCGGTAGGTTTCTGGCCTCGTGGGTCCCGGATATGGATTTCCGCCAAACACCATTCTGTTCCTGTTTACCTCAAACCTGTAGGCCATCATTTTCCTTAAACAATTATGAGCCGCCCATCAGTTGACGGTAAGGATGGCACTTAAAAACAGCCCGCTCAGCCGGAAATGTAGGCTTTAGCACATATAACCTTCTGCTATAAAGTAGACTTACCCGTATGAGGCTGAACTGGATAATTATTACACTCTTCTTCTTCCTAGCCATTTTCTTGAGCGCCTGCTCGGCCGCCATCAGCCGCGACGACTCCACCCAAGTTGGCGCCGCCCCCTCCGCGGCCGAGATAAATGCTGCGGCCGAACAAGCAGCGACCGAGAACCCGGCTTCGCCGATTTCCGGTGAAAGTAAGACGGCCGGATCCGCGCTACCCGACCCAACGGCCGCGCCCATCACCGAATCAACGTCCGGCAATAACCCCCAAATCAACCGCCGCGTCAACGTACCTGAAAATCTTCACGTAAACTGGCTCCTTCCCTGGGACGCTATCCGGCCGGTCTACGACCCAGAGTTCGCCACGGCCGGGGAAGCCCCCCTGGACAACGAAGAACTCGTCATCGGCATCAGCCTGGAAGGGGAAGCCAAAGCTTATCCAATTACCGTCTTGCGTTTTCGTGAGATGGTCAACGACGAAATGGCCGGCATACCCACGCTGGTCACCTGGTGACCGATTTGTTACTCCGGTCTCGTGCACGACCGGCGTATTGATGGCCAGACCCATGTTTTTGGCAACGCCGGCGGCTTAATGATGAATGCCATGACCTGGTGGGACCACGAGACGGAATCGATCTGGTCCCAGCCCTGGGGGCGCTCCATCGACGGAACCTACAGAGGGACGGAGCTATTCCTGCTGCCCTCCCAGATCACCACCTGGGCCGGTTGGAAAGCCGAATATCCCAATACTTTGGCCATGGTAAACGACTACAACCGGGTCAGTTTTACGCAGAAATTCGACCCCGACTTCGTCATTGGCCTCATCTTGCGCGATGATGTTATGGCCTACTATTATCGTGACGTCGAAGCGGCCGGGGTGGTCAACAATTTCGTGGGCCAGGTTCCGGTTTTGGTCTGAGCCGGAGAGGAAAACTTCCATGCGTACATCCGCCAGGTGGGCGACCAGGTCTTGACCTTCCGCCTGGAGGGGGACAAGCTGGTCGATGAAGAAACCGGCTCCGCCTGGAACATCACCCGTGGCCTGGCCACTGATGGCCCATTGAAGGGGGAGGGCCTGCAGAGCGTTCCCGGCTCCAGCTCCTTCGATTGGGCCTGGGTCGACTTCTTCCCCGAGTCAGGTTTCTATCAACCGCCCGACTAGAGATATGCCAGGTAAGAGCCAAACTCACCCTTAAATAGCCGGCTATCCAGGACCGTTGACGGATAAATTATTCTGTTTTCAGAGTTTGGGCTAATTCTTCTTGAGTGGGGTTGCCTAAAAAAATCGTCCGGCCGTTCAGAATATAAGTAGGCGTGGCGAATACCTGGCTCGGCCGCCGCTCGTCGTTCAAATCGCGTAGCTCAATTTCCATATTTGGAAAAAGTGGCTTTACTTCAGCCACGATCCGTTTGGCTTCCGCGCATGACCAGCAATCTTCTGTTACGTACACATGTAATTCTGTCATTGTCTTACCCTATCCTGATCCAGAAGTGACACTGTTTGAGGATCGGCAATGCGGGCATAATAGCACGAAGCTCACCCTTTGTGACGTAAGACGCTTTACATTGTGGAAAAAAAAGCTGGCGGGCATGAGCATTACGGTTCTCGCCGGGCTACCATCAGCACGTAACCCAATTTCCCTTCATCTACGGCCGCGGCCGCGCTTCGAGCGATCGCGCGCGCCTGGTCAAAGTCGCCGCCCGGAAGAGCTATCTTTTTTAACTTGACTAACAACTCAGCACCCAATAATTTGCCGCGCACATCGCTGATGCTCTGGGCGAGAACCTCGTCATGCGCTTCAATTGTTTCGATGACCAGCCCTACCGCTTCCAGGTAACGCTCATATTCTTCTACCGGCCGGGCGTCGGCGATGCAAGCTACCCAGGCTAGCAATGTATCCAGTTCAGGGGGCAATGGACCCGAGCGTGTCAGGTCGCTCAGGCCCAACCGGCCACCGGGCTTTAAGACCCGGGCCAGCTCGGCCGCGGCCGTTGTTTTGTCGGGAAAAGTGCAAAAAGCACACTCGATGAGGACCGCGTCGAAATAACTATCGAGAAAAGGCAGCCTTTCGGCGTCCCCCTGTTCAAAATGAACCTTTCCGATCAGATCGGCATCGGCCGCAGCGGTATTCGCCGTCGCTACCGCTTCTTGTCCATAATCCAGGCCTATCACCTGGCAGTCGAATCGTTGCGCCAGGTAGAGTGCGCTGGTGCCCGCCCCGGCCGCGGCATCCAGCACCCGCTGGCCCGGCGCCAGGCCAAGCAGGTTGCCCAATCGTTCCGTCAGGGCCAACCCACCAGGATGGAAGGAATCACCCAGCAAAAGCCGGGCCCAATCACTCTCATACACGGCCGCGCAACAAGCCTTTATTTCTTCGGGTGTCTGAATTTCTGTATTGCTTAACAAAGTTTACCCCGTACCTGAATGAAATAGACCAGCCATTATTTGTGATCGAAAAGTGTCCGTGGCTTAGCCATATTCTAACGGCCGGTTGGCATAAAAGAAGTAGGGGATCTGACAGATTGAAGGAATAATAAAAAATAATATGACAGGTAAAACAAGGTCCAGGCAAACTACCATTGGACTCGCTGCTTGACTTTACCATTGATTTGCCTTGTTCCTATACCATCGCAGATAATAGCAAGAGAATGGCGCTGGAAATCTGATGGGTCGAGCCTAATCGAGAAGGACAAGGAGAGGAGGAAAATTTGAGCAAAAAACACCCCTCAAAAAGGAGCCCCGGGCGAAAGTCGAAGCAAGAATCCAAAGAATTCCCAGAACCCGGCTCTTCGGAAAAGATGATGGCCGACCTCGGCCGCTTGCTGGCCGGGCAAGAGTTTGCGTCTATTGATGAAATAAATGATATTCTAGAACAGAGGCTCGCTTCCAGGCAGCCCTTACCATCGAGAGCGATACAAACGCCCTTGGAACAAGCCCAGGATTTGATATATGATGCCTGGGAGGCACCGAACAAAGCACAGCGGATAAAGTTGGCGAGGGAAGCGCTTACTATTTCTGGAGATTGCGCAGATGCTTATGTACTCCTGGCATTGGAATCGACCAGATCCCTGAAGCGAGCCAGAAATCTATATGAGTCCGGCGTTAAAGCCGGTGAGCGTTCTCTCGGAGCCAAGAAATTTAAGGAATTCGAAGGTCATTTCTGGGGTGTGCTAGAAACACGGCCATACATGCGTGCCCGGGAGGGATTGGCCGCTTGTTTGTGGCAACTGGGCCAACGACAAGAAGCGATCGATCACTATCATGAAATGCTCCGCCTGAATCCCGGGGATAACCAGGGCGTCCGTTATATCTTGTTGGGATGTCTCCTCGAAGAGCATAAACAGAGTGAGACAGAAAAGTTGCTAGAGGCTTATGTCGATAGCAGTGCTTCGTGGTCCTACAACCATGCCCTGTTCCTTTTCCGCCAGGAGGGCGCCGGCCGCAAAGCTGACTCACGGTTAAGGCAGGCCTTGGCTGATAACCCCCATGTACCGGATTATTTATTCGGTTACAAGCGCCTGCCCCACCAACTTCCGCCCTACATGGGATTCGGGGACGAAGATGAAGCCGCCTACTATGCAACCGAGGCCCAGCATTTGTGGCTACAGGAGAAGGGAGCCCTGGATTGGTTGCGGGAGATTTCGGCCCAAATTTTGTGAGCAACCCGGGGCCGGTTGGCAAAATGTCCGCCTGGATTGTCAACCTCTCAAGCAGGATACTGGGGCCGTTAACCTGGGTGCTCGTCGTGGGATAGAAGGGCAAGGCCACTCTGTTAATTCGTCCATATCTACTTTACGAATTATTGGCCGCCAGGATGGGCGATTGTTTCAGCAGCCAACTCCTTATGAACGGCCGGAACAATTGGATAAAGGGCCGCCGGATCCCAAGCAATCCTTTCACATCCTGGATGTAATCTTGCAAGGTGAAGCGCTGGAAATCTAACAGCTTTTGGCTTTCGGCCGTATCCAACCAGTCAGTGGGGAAGGGTACCTCGGTGAAGGCCTCCTCGGGCAACATGCCCAGGCCCACCGCATCCAGGACGCCCTCCAGGATCTCCCGTTGGTACAGCTGGCAGCTGGCCCCGCCGCCGATGTGCCAGACCCGGCCCCACACGCCATCGGCTACCAGGCCGTTGCTAAAGGCCAGGCCTACATCCCGGGTATGCACAAACTCGATACGGTTATTCAGGGGCACGTTGAACATATCGGGATCGAGCACCAGGCGGATGGGTAGGGCCGCGCCCAGGCGGAATATTGCCCATTTCAGGCCCGATGATCGCACCAGCCGCTCGCACGCCACTTTGTGGTGGGCGTAATGCTCGATAGGCTGGGGCGGATCATCCACCGTGCGCGGCGGCGGCCGATCGTGGGTCCGGCCGTAAATATGCAGCGAGGAGGCAAAAAGCAAGCGCGGCGGCCGGGCTTGTTCCCGGAGCACTGTGATGAGATTACGAGTGCCGCCTACATTGATGATCCGCGCCCACTCCGGCTCTGCTTCACTGCCTGTCCCTGTTGCCGATAGGGAAGGGATCACGAAAGCCAGGTGGATCACTGCCTCCTGATCCCGGGCTGCGGGAACCACATCTTCCAGGTGGCGCAGATCGCCCCAAACGATTTGAATACTTCCTGGGTAATCCTTGTCCGAGATCTCTTTGTTTACTTTCCTGGCTGTTTTCCTGTTGGCTGGTGTATCCACATCAAAGCAGCGCACCGCGTGCCCTTGTTTCAACAGTTCATGAATTGTGCTGACGCCGATATTGCCAAAGGCGCCGGTTAGTAATACTTTCAATTTATTTTCCTCTTCAGATATTATTCAGTTCGGTGGCACTTACTTGAGACCTGCAATTAATAAACCCATGCTTTCTTGAGCAACCCTCTCCCAGTCAGCGCCAGCGGGATCAATAAAACCCTGGATCAATAAACCCAGGGCCATTGCGACGACAGCAATCGAGGCCGTCTTGGGTTCAATTGTTCTCAGACTGCCCTCGGCCGTACCGGCGGCTACGAGCCCGCTAATGGCCTCGCGATATTGGTAATAGGGTTGGACTGTCATCTCCCATATCTGCGGATCGCGGGCGGCCTTGTTCAAGTATTCGAGGTAGATCAATAATTGATTATTAGGAACACGAAGCACTTGGCCCAAGATCCCAGTCATCGCTAACAATCTCTCCGGCGCCCCAGCTGCGCCTAGATCCAACCGATCCACTTGCCGATCCATCAAAGCCAACCAGCGTTGGAGCAAGGCCAAAAAAACCGTCTGTTTGCTCTCAAAATGATGATAAAAAGCGCCCTTGCTCACCCCGGCTACCTGGCAGATCTGGGCGACGCTAGTCTCGTCGTACCCAGCTTGGGCGAAACACACCTCGGCCGCGGTCAGGATTTGCTGCTTTGTTTCTTCGGAACGCTGCTGTTGTTTATTCACGCCAATGTCTCCGTAAAATAAGCCGGCCGGCCGGACTTGTCGCTCAATAATAAAATACCGACCGGTCGGTATATATAATAACGAAGGAAGAACCCGTGGCAACAAAACTTCAGAATTTCTAATTAATCTACCAAAATAAAAAACCCGGTTTTTTGGAAAAACCGGGTTTATAACGGGAAGTTATTTCATCTCGCCGTTATGACCATTGCCAGGTACCGGTGGACCGAGCTCGAAGGAGAATGATAGGGGTGGGGGGTCAAAAGGGAGACCTTGCACTAAGGCTTTCGCGCGGGCTCTGCCTCTGGCAGCTAATTGGGTGCGGGCCTGCTCGCGATAGCCGACGCTATTGTAGGCGCAGAAGGGGATCTGCTTGCCGTCGGGTAACAAAATCTCCTTGCAGCATTTCATCACATTTTTCTGGTTGAAGGTCCAGGGATCCATAAAATCTTGTAGCATAATCATAAACATCGACCCGGGTAGAGCCGCGCCCAGATCAAGATCCAGGCCGCAGGCGGCGCAAGAGATGGCGAAATCGCTCATGGCCCTGGTTGATCCCGGAACGGCCGAGGATGACCATAACCCTTCCAAAGCGCTCTTAACATCCGGGCTGAGTTGGGGCATCGCCCGGTTGGTGATGTAATCCAGGTACTCGTCGACATCGAGGATCCGTGGCAGCGGCAGCACATTGTCATCTTCTATATAGGCATAGGTGACTGAATTGCAAGTTGGGAAACAGCAGGGTACTGGGACAAAATCTGAGGTCATAAATAGACCCTCCATCTGTTCATCAATCAGCCGCAAGATGTCCGGGTTCGTCAACCGGCGCAAGGGATCATGAGGGCCATGCCGGCCGGCATAAAAGGCTGGCTGCAAATTGATGCCAAGCACGGCCGGGTGTTCCAGGCCGAACTTAACGATGCGGCCGACTTCATGGTCATTGACCCCATACTCGATAGCCGGCACCAGCACCACCGGGCATTTCGCTTCGGCCAGCCGGTCCAGGGCCAGCAACTTCTCCGGCAGGAGATCGGGCTCCCCACGAATAACCCGGTATGTTTCTTCTTCAAATCCGTCAAACTGAAAATAAATGGCCGGTTGAATGTCGGCCAGCTCGGCCAGGAACGCATCGTCGTGAGCGATGCGCCGGCCGTTGGTATTCAGCATCACATGGCGGATATTTCGTGATTTGGCCGCCCGCAACATGTCTGCTATCTGCGGATGAAGAGAGGGTTCGCCCCCTGAAAATTGGATCACCTCGGGAAAACCTTCGCTGGCGATCAGCTGGTCGAGGATCTGTTCCACTTCGCCCAACGTCAAATTGTAACCGGCGCCGGCATCGGCGAAGCAGAGGGGGCAATCCATGTTGCAGGCGCTGTTCACCTCGATAATGCCCACACAGGCATGTTGTTGGTGGTCGGGACACAAGCCGCAGTCATGGGGGCAACCGTGGAGTACCTCTGTGCTGTACTGCAAAGGGATTGTGCCCGGCTTGTTATACTTACTTTGCTCGGTGTAGGCCTGGGCATCACCGTAAATCAGCGCTTCGAATGGGCCGTGTTCGGGGCAGCGCTTGTGCATATACACCTTGTTGTCCCGCAGTAACACTTTGGCGTCTATCACCCGCCGGCAGGTTGGGCAGATGCTCCGAGTCAATTCATAAAAAACATAATTCGCCTCGCTCTTAATTGCGCTAGGCTTTTGCCGGATGCCGGTTGGCGAAATGGTCATCTAACTGTTACTCCTTGATGTTCGGCCGGGGTTGTCCGCCATGCCCGTTCCATCGAAATCGATTTATTCCTAGTTCCGACCAAGCGTACCCTGCCTTGGAAGCATAAAATGTAAGCCTGCCCTCTTTTGTTGCCCGGTTCCGTCTCTCGGGTTTCGGAACCAGCCATTTCGTCAGACTTCTTACATTCAAACCATAAAATTAGGGTTATATTTACCAGGGTGGTCTACGAACGGCTCGGTTATCAAACGATATATCGAGTTCCAACTGTTGCCGGCCACAGCCATTCTCAGAACGGCAGAGCTAATATTAGCGACAACGAAACAAGGTAAATTTTATGAAAGCAGAATGGAATGGAACCGTAATAGCTGAGAGCGATGAGACGATCGTCGTGGAAGGCAATCACTATTTCCCGCCTGACGCCATCAAGAGCGAATATTTCGAGAGCAGCCCAAGTAAGTCGACCTGCTATTGGAAAGGCTTGGCCAGCTACTACAATGTCGTCGTCGACGGCGAGCTGAACCGCAACGCGGCCTGGTATTACCTATCCCCCAGCCAGGCAGCGAAAAACATCGAAGGCTATATCGCTTTTTGGCACGGCGTCCAGGTCACAACTTAATCAAATCACCGGGAAGTTCTGGTGTGTAGCCCCGCCTTGTACCAATTGATGCGTAACGAAGCCAGTTAATGCAACTGCGTGGTTCACATCTGTAAGCGGTTGTAAGTCTCAGCCTGGGCTTCAAGTTCTAGAGCGCCCACTTTCCCCCTTTTCCGATTACAAGAGCCTTCATGTTAACCGTTCCCACCAAAGGCGCCGAGGAACGACTTCCTCTCGCCTGTACAGCTCACGTCACAATGGAGGCAATCGTTCTCCAAGGATCAAGATTTCGACGCCTAGTAAGAACTGCAAGCTGTTTCGCACTTCTCCCTTATCTAAGCCTATGATTGCCTTCAGTTATTACTGGCAACAGAGCGCCACAGTGAAACCCCAACGGCGATCTGCGCCAAACCACCCACACCTGGGGCAACGATTTGAAACGCCTTCACATCCAAATAGGACGGGATACCGATAACACCGTAAATAATCAAGAGAACGCCTCCCCACTTCCACAGTGTCCCGGATCGCCAAATGGCTATGCCTAACAGTATGTTACCAAAATTCCATAGGATGCCGGCAAAGAACTGGATGGGAAGGAAAGGCTCTTTGAAGGTTTGGTCCATCACCGCCACCATCTCGGTAAGTCCCTGTTGAATAAGTGCGCCAATCGCCGGGACCACAAAGGCGGCAAAGCCGGTCATTGGCAGAAACAGAGCAAGAAAACCCACTGACATAATAAGCCCTGCCAAGGCCAATTTTTCTTGTTTCGTCTGTGATAGATATGCGTACAGAGCGAAAACACCCAGGATAAAGAGCGCTAGCGATATGCCTACCAGCATCATGCTAAAACGATAGTTTAGGGAGTTGGCACCTGCGGCAAACGCTAGATTTTGTTCCGGGGCAGATGGCACGCCGGCCGTCAATATCCCTTGTGGTATCAGCGTAAGCCCAGCCAGAATCAAGGCAATAGCGCCAAGGGAGACACGTCTTAGCAGGATAGGTTTGGGTTTTGTGTCGGAAATCTCCATGTTCGTTCGCCTCTTTCATATTTATTATGAGATTATTCGGATTGGTATTTGTAATTTAGTTTAGCCATCCTGCTGAAGGGCAGGCAGCGATTGGAGGTACAGCCGGACTGACGACAGCTCGTCATCGGTCATCTGGCCGAAATTCTTCCAGGGCATGTCTTCGGAAAGTAGGTGGCCGCCGGGAGTGACCCCGGTCAGAATGGTCTTGAAGAACTGCTCTTCAGTCCAGCCGACCAGCTCACCGCCGGGGGTCAGGTTAGGCGTGGGCACTTCCTGACCGGGTGAGCCAAAAGGCGTGCCATTTAAATCCACCCCATGGCATTCTGTGCAGGTGCGGGTCAGGTACCGTCCGCCGGGAATGGAGACTCCCGCCTCTGGCATCTGCCCGGGTGGGCTGGCGTGGTCGATCTGCTCAATGGCCGGGACCGGAAACAACCCCCTGGCCATCATCACGCGTCCCAGCATTTCGATCCGACGTTCCGGGAGTTGGTTGTCGGCAGGTGGCAGGCTCTTTAGGTAGGCCACCAGCGCAACCAGATCGGCGGTGCTCATCGCGTTAAAACCCCCGGACGGCATGATAAGCAGTCCGCGGTCGTCAGGGCCGACCCCGTGCCGGATGGCCCGCAACCACTCTGCGTCGGTCAACGAACCACCGACGCCGCCCGTGCCTGAGATCAGGTTCGAGGTCGGGATGCTCACGATCCCCGGCACCTCAAAGGCCAGCTGACCGCCGAGATTATCGGTATGGCATTGGGTGCAGGTGAAGATGATTGCCAGGTGCCGGCCGCGTTGGATCGACGCGACATCGGTGGGGATGGTAATGACTTCGGCGGCAATCTCGATTTCTTGATAGCCCGCGCCCCGCCAACAAAATAAAGTATGACAATGGTCAGCGCCAGCAGCCCGACCAGGCCGCCCAGCATAGTTCCCAACCATTTGAACGTCTTTTTCACTTCGTTCTTTCCTATATTTCTTCAGCGGTTCAATAATTTTTGCCTGCCGTTACGCTAGAGATCGCTTTCGGTCTCGTTCTTCACACGGCCGTCATGCCATTGGCCAGGTAAGCGGCGATCAACTCATTTGGGTGAAAGGTGCTCAATTCATCGCGCAACCGGCCCGCGTCTTGCTGCCAGCACGGTTCGTGCAAGATCCGATCGGCCGCACGCTGAATGTCTGCAGGCTTCGGTCTCTCGGTGCGCAGATTAATGCCGACGTCAAAGTAGGCCACGTGAGCATTGACGTCGTTCTTACCTTCCCGGACGCCGGCCGCCAGCACGGGGACCCCTTTGCTGAGGCTGAGCAAGATACTCCCGTAGCCGCCATTACAGATGAATAGGTCGGTATAGTCGAGGATGAAATCGAAGTCAACGAAATCCTCGATAATGATGTTTTCCTGCGGATAAGCTGCACGTAGTGCTTCGGTTTTGTAGTGGCTGGTAGTGACAATCAGCAGCGCGTCGCTGTCCTTAAGAGCTTCTAGCGCCGGTATGATCAACTTGTCCGGCTCCTTGTTGTCAACGGTGCCCTGGGAGATGAGGATAACCTGCTTGTAGTGTTTGAGTTTCTCCACGTCGGCAAAGGTTTCGGTCACGGCTGCTTTGTACGGCAGCAGCGGGCCGACGAACTTGACTTTCGGGTTGGGATCGCGCCGCGGATAGGCAAAGCCCGCCACGCCGCTTTGGAAGAGGACATCCGGGCTCCGATAGGGTATATCGAAAAGCGAGCTTTCGATGGGCGCGAGCCCGTGGGCGGTCAGCATGTTGTTATATATGCCCTTGCCCTCACTCATCACCATTCGCTCCATCAGCGCCCTCATGGCTTGATGGGCCAGACGGCCGATCTCGTTCTTGGCCGGCTTCATACCGACAAAGTTCGGTGGGCTATCCTTCGCGGTTTCCATTGACGGCACTAAACCGAAGGCGCACACTTGTTTGCCCAGCTTCTCTTTGATGAGCATCATCGCGTAGAAGCCGGCATCGCAGAAGAGCACATCAAAGGGAAACGATTCGTTGATCTCACTCACGTCTTCGAAGTTCCTCTCTACATTGCTGATGAATATATGGTTGGTATCGAACCGGAGGAGCGCCAGGCCGCGCATCGTTGCACGCTCGGGGAACAACTCGCCGATATTCTGCTGGTTGATCTCGACGGCCCGTTGGAAGGGCAGGTGGGGAATGCCCAGTTGGGCCAGCTTGACGGCGTAACTCGGCCCGGCATACCAGCGAAGGTCGTGACCGGCCTCCAGGAGGTGTACGGCCACACCGGTGAGCGGGTTGAAGTGGCCATCAAAAGGCATGGTGGCGAATAGAATTTTCATGAGGTTGTCTCCTTGTCGTTCATTCAATTAAGTAGTAGGGAAATACCTATCTCAATTTGCATCATCCAAGCCAACTCGGAACAATGCCAGTCTGGAGTAGAACCCAGCCGAATTCGGCCGCAGCTATTAGGCCGAGTAGTTGGTAGATTCTCAGTAATGACTCAGCCGACACTTGAAGGTTCTCGTGGTACGCCGGCTCATTGGACGTGCGAGCCAGTTCTCCGATGGCCATTTAAGTGGGCGAGGCTTAGGGTCAAGGCCTTTCCCCTTTTGGGTTTAAACCCCGACGGTCAGGGAGCCCGTACCTTGGCGGTGGCGGAACCAGGCCAAGCTGCTGTAATATGCCCATTTGGTCTACCAGGGTCCAATCTTCGATGATCTGGCCGTTGGCGATGCGACCGAAGGTCATCGCTTGCACATCGACCTGCCAGCCGGTGGGCGCGTTGCCCATGAAGAACCCCTGATGTGTGCCGCGTATCGTCCAATGGGCGGCAAACTGATCGGCCTCGCCGATTTCATCATTGACGGTACAGTGCAGGTCCGGAAAGGCGGTGCGGAACATGGCAATCAGCCACTTCAATCCCCCGGGACCGTGCGGCGCTCCGCCGAGAGGAGTATGGGCAAGATAGTCGGGGGAAATCAATTCATCTACTACAGCTAGGTTGCCCTGGTTTAAGGCCTCAACGAATAATCGATGGATGAGCGATTCTGTCCGGTCTGTTGGCATGGTTTCAGCCTGCTCTTGGTTCGGTAATTAGGTGGTTCGGATCAAATTTCTCGTTAGCTACGAGATGGTTACTTCTGTGAAAAGAAGGCCGGCATAGTCAGAAGTAGACCCAAGACACAGACTGACGCGACTACAAAATAGAAAAACATGATATCGGGGTCGAGGGCGGCCGGGAGGGCCAGACCGATGGGCAGGAGCCAGGTCGTCGTCCAGGCCCATTTTTCACCGCGCCGGAAAGGAATCAAGATGACCAGCAACGCATAAAGGTTGAAGAGCGCGAAACCGGTGAACAGGACAGGCTCGTCCAGGATGAGTATCAAGCTGAAATGAGTCAGCGACATTAACCCAGCGGAGATGAGCAAGGCGATCCAACCGATTTTGAAGCGTGTGTTGTGGGTGACAATTGTCGTAGTTAACATTTCGATAGCTCCGTAAGAATACTTAGTTATTGGTTATGTTTGTTGCAAGATGTTTATGTTTGTCAGGTTCGGTTGGGTTAAAATCGTGAAGCGCCAGTTTTCTCGATAACAATAAACGGCCCAGCCAGAAGCACCAGATGGTATAGAGAAAGTTCCAACCCAAGCCGCCAATGTACAGGGCTGTTAATATGAACCACTGCGCCGATTCAGGGGCATCAATGCCCGCAATGATGCCCGGACCAGCCAAAAATCCAATGGCCGCGACGCCGCCGGCCACCATCCCGAATAGGGCGAGACGACGAGGAAATTCCGGCCAACCAAGAGCCGAGTAGTTTAAGGTCAGCAGCCACAGACCAATGAAGGCGTAACCGAAGGTCGTTACAAGTCCTGCCAGGAACCAGCCGGTGACATCGAAGATGGCCATCCCTGAGCCAATCGGTGCGAGACACGCGCCAAGCAAGCCACTGGCCAGTGCAAGACGACTCAGGTGAGGCGCACGTTGGTGATGGGGTGGAAATAGCTGCCAGGCCAGTACGCCACTCAGAAGGCCACCAAGGGCAACGCAGATGTCATTGATTGTGCCAAAGGGCCCGCCATTGCCGCCAGAAACTGTATAAAACAGGGTGATGGACACTAATCCAAAAGTAGCGACGACGGCCAGCGCCAGGGCGGTCCGGCCGATGGCTATTGATGACGTGCTTTTTACGCGCATATATCCTTACTTAGTGTCAACGAGTTCTACGGTTTGACGACGGAAGTCGCTACTCTGAACCCAGAGGTTCGAATTTCTCGTGACAGTAAGATGATGCCATAACAGGTAAATCCTGTCGTCCGTGTACACACGGAGATCCATACGTATCTATGCGTTTCGTGCTATACCTATTGGCCAAAGATCTGACAAATTCCAAAGCGAGGAAACAAAAAAAGGGGTCCGGGTTTGAGCCGACCGCCTTTGAGCTGATAGTCAGCTTACTGCTATTGGGGAGTTTGGCTCAATCCGTGGTCAATCGCCCAAAGCATGATCTGTCCGCGGCCGGTCAATCCCAACTTGGACAAGATATTACTGACATGGGTCTCGACTGTGCGCTTGCTTAAGACCAGTTCAGCGGCGATCTCGCTGTTTGTTTTGCCCCTCCCAATCAAGGCGGCGACTTCGCGCTCACGGCCGGTTAGTCCTTCCGGCGTTTTTCTGGACGCCGGTCCATTCTCTGCTGCTCGTGGGAGATTCTGTGCATAGGCCACTGCCTGGACAAGTGTCATTGCCCGGCCGGCTGCCTGAGCGGCCAGAAAGTCGGGCTCTGTAAGGTTGGCCCGAGCCAGATCATGATAATGTTCATACTCTAGTCGGGTGGCTCGCCAAACTGAGGCCGCCGCGGTGCGTGGTCCGCCGAGCGCATCTGCAGCGCCCAGCAAGCGTGCACCTTCGGCCGGCAACCCTCGCAGGAGGGCAATAGCCGCAAAGCCGATCAGGCATTCTGCTGTACCTGGAATATTTTGAAGAGAGTAGTGGGTGGCGATACTCTCACTGAATAGATCCTGGGCGCGCTCAATATCGCCCTGGTACAGGTAGGTATGGCCGAGATTGGGCAGTATGGAGGCCAGATCGTGCCGGGCGCCAATCTCGCGTAGCAGCGCCGCGCTGTTTTCATATGCAGTTTGGGCAGCTGCATATCTTCGCTCACAGCGCGACAAATCGCCGAGAGCATTCAGCGCGTGGGCAATTCGAAAAGAATCGCCTGCCTCTTGGGCAATCGCCAGGCTCTCGTTTAGCGAGGTCCGAGCCTTTTCGTATTCACCTAACTCAATCGCAACGCCACCATGAGCAAGCAAGGCCATACCTAAGAAAAACGGTGGCCCAGACGATTCACGTAACAGTTGGATTGTCCGTTCTTCCAGGGTGAGTGCCGTATTATAGTCGCCAGTCGCTCTTGCCCCTGACGCCAAACCGCCCAGGGCAATGCTGAGGACGTCCTGCCCTTTATCACCGGCTGCTTCGGCCAGGGAGACGGCTTTTTGTCCATAAGACATGGCGCTGGCAGCATCGCCGAGAAACATAGCCAGGAAACTGGCGTATGCCAGGGCATAAGCGTGGACTACCAGGGAGACGCTCCCGTCTACCCGGGGCAGCAAACGCTCGTACCATATCAGGCCCTCTTGCACATAACCCCGGATTTCCCAAAAGCGAATGAGCGCATTGGCGATCCGCAGCCCAGCCTCGATACGGCCACTTTCCATGGACCAGGCCAGGGCAGCCCGCAGGTTGTTGTGCTCGCCTTCCAACCAGTTTAGCCACAATTGCTGGTAGGCGTCGTTCAGTTTTGGTGCGGCCTCTTCGGCCCGCGCGAGGAACAACTCTAGATGGCGGTCGCGCAGCCACCCTATTTCCCCGCCTTCTGCCAGTCGCTCGAGTGCATATTCACCAATAGTCTCCAGCAACCGGTACCTGGCCTGGACACGTCCAAATGTCTCGGCAACCAGGAGTGATTTGCTGCCCAAGGAAGAGACAAGGTCTAATATCCGTTCAGTTGTGATGCCCTCCCCGCTGCAGACGACCTCGGCCGCGTCTAGCGTGCAGCCGGACTCAAACACGGCCAGCCGTTTCAGCAATAACTGCTCGTCATCTTGCAGCAAGCTGTAGCTCCAATCGATGGTCGCGCGCAGGGTTTGATGGCGTATATCATTTCCACGGCGTTGACTGGAAACGAGCAGGGCGAGGCGGTCGTTAAGGCGGGTGGCTATTTCTTGTACAGTCAGAATATTGACACGGGAACTGGCCAGCTCCAGCGCCAGGGGCAGGCCGTCCAGCCTCCGGCAAATCTCAACGATTGACCAGGTATTATCACTGTTGGGTGCGAAATTTGAGGAATTGGCTCGCGCGCGTTCAACAAAAAGTCGAAACGCACCATATTGCATGAACTCTTGGGGGTTTTCTTTCAGTTCCGCCATAGGAGCAGGCCAATCAAGTCCAGAGATAGAATAGATCGCTTCGCCGGCAATCGCCAGGGGTTCGCGACTTGTCGCCAGAATTCGCAGGTCAGGCGCTTGGGCTAACAATTCCTGAGCCAGCCGGCCACAGGCTTCGCTAAGGTGCTCGCAATTATCAAGAATGAGGAGCAACTGCTTGGGCCGCAAAAAAGCCAGCAGCACCTCCAGCAGGGGCCGGTCGGCCGCCGGGTGCAAACCGAGGGTCGATGCAATGAGCTGGGGCACAAGGGCAGGCTCGTGCAAGGGGACCAGATCCACCAGCCATACTCCGTCGGTAAAATCATTGCTCGCCGACCTGGCAACCTCCAGGGCCAACCGCGTTTTGCCGCTGCCGCCGGCGCCGGTGAGAGTGATGAGATGGGCAATGGACAATAGCCGGGTAACATCCGCCATCTCCCGGTCGCGGCCGATGAAACTTGTTAATTGCACCTGCAGGTTGGTCGGCGTCATTTGTTCCCAAAGTCCAATGGGATAAGGTAAGAGCTTGTTAAAAACCTTCTCTTTACCCGAAGCTCGGTAACCGATGATATCCTTGGCACTTTTTCATGCTGATTCTATCCCATGCTCCGGGTGCAGGCTATCAGTCAACCGGCGGCGCTGGCCGTAAAATAATATCAACTTTGAGACTATTATTCTCTCCGATTTTTGCAGTTCCAAACCGTACGGTTCGAAGCTACCCGAATTCGTTTATAGCTCCGAGAATTTCTGTCCTATCTAAGGGAGGCAATCGGAAATGCACTCTCTGGGTTAAAGAACAAGAGCGTAGCTCAGGACAGATTGAATACGAGAATGATACAAAACCTTTGAAAAACGAGCCCAGAGTTAAAGTGGGGCACACAAAAACCCATTTGCTGGATTCCACAGCAATCATGCCGAGCTGGTAGGATGGCGAGAAACAGCACCGCGAGGTTTGCCGCAGTGACGGCCGATCGCCTACCTGGCTTACTGCCTGAGCTTAGGAAATCCGGCGGTCAATCCGGAACGATCCTTTAGGATACAGGCTGCTTTCGCCTCAAACTCCAAGAATTCCAACCAGGCGATCTAGGGCGCTGCTTCACCCCGAGCAATGACTTCTACTTCGGCCAACCCTGCAGCAGAGCCAGAGACAGAATCAAACTCAATTCGCACTACCCTTGCCCTCACATCGGCAAAAGCAACATCGGTGCCGGAGCCGGAAAGATTCCCTGACGTTTTGCTGGCCACTTGATTGTTGCCGGCCGTATCACTATAGAGTCGAACAGTCGTATTTTGAACCTGAATATGATAATACGAGGGCAGGTTGTACAGGCGCACCGTGCGTACAGTGACCGGCACAGGAAAACGCAATTCCACCCATTGACTGGTTGGCGATTGGCCCGAACGGCTTATCCAGTATCGACTATCACCGTTGCCCAACTGCACGCGGCGGTCAACCAATCCTCGACAACCACTGTTAATGTTGGTTGCCGTCGAGGAGACAGACACCGCAGCCCCAGTAGCAAGATTTGTCCATCTCGCCTGCTCATCAGTAACCGGAACCGCTATCATCGAGTGGCCGGCATGGCATCCCACGCAACGACTATCGATATCAGGACGGCCGAAATTATGACCGGCAACGTGTACCGCCCCATTTTCCCCGCCGCAGTACGCCTCACCGGTCAACGGCACGGTATAATCAGGTTGTGGCGCGCGGATTTGCTCAAATAAGGGCACATTCGCCGGCAAACGAAAAGACACTGTTCCTGCAGGGTTAACAACCCTTTCGTTCAACAGAATTGGCCAATCCAAGCGTTCTGGGAAACCATACGATTTACGCTGGTGATCGATATAGAATCGAATTGTACCGGCGGAGCCGACGGCCGGAGCATTTGTAATATCGACGTCGACAGGTGCATTGAAGTAAACATTGAGCGCATCAAATACGAATGTGCCGTCATTATCATACGGGCCATTAGCCAACGGCGGCAAGAAACTTGCGGTGTCGGTCGCCCGGTCAGGGATAATTGGCGGGATGGGCCGGGGACGGACCACTCGGGCACGTATTTCAGTTGTTCCTGGATTGTCATATACCATGGTTAATTCGCTACCGTCCGGGTTGACGGTGTACAGGCCATAATCCTGCTGTGCATTGGCAGCCCAGGAAATGAGCAAGCGACCATCCGGCAGCACTTCAGGATCCGCTGCATAATTCCCCTGGAAGACTCGATGGGAGGGTGGATTATTCGACACCAAATTGGCCCCTTCGTCGGCGACGCCAATAATCGGTGTATAGCCGCCAGGACCCCGTTGGAGATGCCGAATACCGCCGAAACCGGCTGCCTCGCTCAAATTATGCATGGGATAGAATGCCGTATAAATCGAACCGTCTTCTGCAAAACTGCCGCCATAGGCTTGATTTGCAAATGCCTCGGAAGCAATACCAGAAATGCCGGCAAATTGTACCAAATCCGTGCCATCGGGATTGATGCTGGCCAGCATCCAGGAATTACGTGACAGATCCGCATCCGGACCATTACCATAAGCTCCCGAGGTACTCTCGGCCACCAATCCGGCATGTTGAATATAGCCATCGCCCAAAGGATCAAGAATCGTGCCCATATCGTTCGCCGCATTCCGGAAATTACGCCACCAACGCGAATACACGATTCTTCCGGTCAACGGGTCAACCATAGGCCGGTCAGCGCCATTACGCTCGGCCGTAATGCGTCGCATATGACCCCCATCAGCATCCATTACATAGAGATTTGTCGTGCGCTCATCATTATATTGCGCCAGGGATGGCCACCTGGTTGAAGAGAAGGCGATACGGCCGTCTGGCAGCCAGACAGGATCAGAATCATCGTAATCCTCAAATCTATTTACAGAGTTAAACTGGGATAAATCAAGATCGTCACGATCCGAAAATGTAACTTGCTTTAAACCCGTACCATTTACATTCATCGTATAGATGCGCCATGCCCCGGGGTTGTCGTGCGGTCTTGATTGATAATTACCATCACGAAGCCCCGAAAACACAATCTTAGTGCCATCATAGGATAGTTCCGGCGCATTCACATCAATCAAGAACAGTGAAGCTGCCTTGGGCTTTGATCCGTCAATAAGCACACCTATATTTCCATTTGGCGCTAAAGAAATCAATTTTCCAGGGGCTGCCACCGTATAACGACTATAGGCACCAATACCAGGCAAAGACCCACCCTGTTGGTAATATAAGCTACCCCTAGAAGGTATCTGGCGTGAAACGAATATAATGGAAGAAACGCCTGTATTACCCGAGTTCTTCATGATGACTGGCATGAAGGTAGTTGGCTCTACCTGAGCTATTTCCGAGAGCCCAGAAAGCATCGTTCCTTCAACTTCTATTCGGGATAAATCCGGGCGACTGTATTCAAGTTTCCAACTGCTCGGCCACCTTCCGGCAACAGTTAATAAAGCGAGTGCGAGTATGGCTAATATTATTACTCTAGGATAGCTACCCAACCAGATACGCGAGTTAATATTTTCATTGCTAGACATGGACCGACCTCCATCAATTACTCTATTCCAACTATGGCGATATGGGGGATCGACGACTAAGCTTAGATATGACCTGCAACACCACGACCCAATATATAACAATTATGTCGAGAAGGCTGATTCGTTCAGGAAATACTTATCAACCTTCTTACATCCACCCTGTTTCGTTAGATAAGTTCCCAAAGTCTCTATTCTACGAAATATTTGGTCAATATTTTTATCACGGGTAGAATCATTGAAACGATTCGATAAGCCATCTGTGGTTTCTCATCCCGAGGTAGGCGATGAAGAGGTCTCTGGGATCGAATCCAATCATGCGCACACCCGAGCACCTAACACCGCTACATTACGGCAGAAAGTGGAAAATATAACGAGGAAGAAATGCTCAATTCGCGATCACCTGTCAGGAACAAGCGGCAACAGCTACCCCATACGAGAGCGGCAAAATCACACCAGCCGGATAAGCCTTTTTCTCCACCCAAACAGCAAACTGGGCTGGCCTCTCTGGTTCAACAAGCCGAACTCAACTCAAGTGCACTTTCCTCAGTAGATGTGCTGCAACTCCAGCAAGCCTACGGCAATAAAAGAGTAAGACGGCTTATCAGCAAGACAACGCCGGAACTCGTCCAGCGACAGCTGGATGATACTAAGTACTCCCCAGAAGCGTTGGCGGCTGCCGGAATCAGCCCAGGCATAAAACTGTTCGGGAAAACTGCTTTTGGCAAAGTGAAGATTGCCCTGGAGGCATACTATAAAGCCACCACTCAGACCGAGCAATACAAAAACCTGAACAAGATTTTGGCCGCGTCACAGAGCTACGAACAAAGCTCAACGAGGGAGAAGAGTCACAAAGGGAAGAAAAAGGTTAGAGAAGATACCAAATCGGCCTTGATCGCTGATCTAATCTTGGATACGCAAGCAGAATTGGAAAACTTAAAAGACGCACCAGATCCCGAACTCCTACAACAATATATTGGTGATGATCCCGAGACCGCCGTGATGGTGGTTTCCAACAAGATAGCCCAGGTAATTGGCATCTCCTTGGACCAACTAAAAGCCATGTCGCCGGCTGATCTAAAGATCGAGTTTATCGAGAACGTATACCTGGAATACAGCATGAAGAAAAAGAATCTCGAGGATACAGGCGAAAAAGGAAAATTAATTGAGCAAATAGACCAGGCTCTTAGCACAAACGTAATTAATCCTGTTGATGCCGACCGGTTACCGGAGGGTGACGCGAAAGATCTCTATGACAAAATCAAAGCAAGCCAAATCGATAATCCCACAGCATATCGATCATCGAAAGCCCCGAAATTTATGCGAGGTGGCTCAGTTGATGAAAAATACCAACCCGAAATCGAAGATTGGTCTGCTAAAAACGAGATGAAAATTTCAGGCAATGATGATTTTCGAGAAAAGATCAAGGGGCTCATTGATACAATTAATACGGTGTCAGTCGGTCAGGCATTGTTAAAGGGGTTGGGATCTGCGCCAGATGTTGGCGAAGATATGATTCACGACGAAGCTAAAAGCACCGTCGTCAGTATCTCGCCTCCGTCTATCTCCAGCGCAACGAGAGTGGATGCGGAAACTGGGGCACATATGTATTCAGCATCGGCCGGAGGTTCCAGCGTTGTTGTTGATCCAGACAATCCATTTGTTGGCAGTGACATCTCAAAGGGTGACACCGAACCGTGGCGCATAAGAGACGCGGCCATTGGTCTTTTCCATGAGTTGATTCATGCCTATCTTCACAAGATAGGCGGCGAGGAGTTTTCTCCCACAGAGAATAAAGACCACAAACTGAAAATAGGATCTCAAGGAGGTCTATCGGAGGTAAGAATTACCGGCGTCCCCTACGAGGAGAACAAGGACGGCGGTACCTACACCTATCCCTTTGATGATCCAAAATACAATTACATATCAGAAAATACCTTCAGAAGAGAATTTGCTGCATCCAAGGAAAAGGCAGAAGTTTATCTCCGCCCCAGTTACGGGAATCAACCAGGTCAAAAACCCTTGGGTTTAGGACCTACAAAACTTGAAGAATAGAGAGTCTTCCCAGTATCAAGCGTCGTCCCGCCGATTGAATTAACTGGTATCGACATCAGAGTTTGGAATAGTACACCCAGCACTTCATTCAATTGGCAGCAAGGGAATATAAAAAAGCCATACCAACGAATCTAATCAAAAGCTCTTGTGATAGATCCTGCTAATCCCACAATCAGGGGTGATAGAGATTTGTGATGAGTAACGGTCTAAAGAGCAGGTGACCCATTGACAACAGAAAAAGATATGCCCATAGACAACCGCATCCTCCAGCTTCTGCAGCACCTGGGCATCGGGCAAGCCCATTTCGCGGCGGGGGATATGGGCAATTTGACCGGCCTTGCCAGCCTACACCCGGAGCTATTTGCTTCACCAACCCTGGTAGGTCCTTCGCCACCCAACCAGATGTCGTCGGCTAGCTTGCTTCCAGGCTGCTGGTTTTCCGGGGCGACACACCAGACTGGGATGGGGTGTGGGAAGCTGTAGATAATTTAGCAGGAGCGACCCTTGAAATTCTCCATGATTGGCTCCCCTGGTTTGATCTGGTAGCCCGCCATAATGAAACGATCCGCACCGCGATGCTCTCTTTCCTGGCAGCGAACCCGCCGGCCGGTAATTCGCGGATGGCTGTGGCCGATAGCGAGACTGGCTCGATCGCCGGGATCACCTATCATCTTCAAGGGGCAGGGCCGCCGCTGTTACTGTTCCCGCTCGGTTTGGCCGCCACCCAATGGGACGCGCTCTTACCCAGCCTTGGCCAGGAGTACTGCACGAATACCCTGGGGGGCGCCGAGTTGGGCATGACTGCCCTACTGGAGAAACGAGCGACCTCCAACGGCTACCTGGGCATGGTCCGGAACCTGGTCCAGGAAGCAGACCTGAAGCCCGGCGAATCCGTTTTGGAGGTGGGTTGCGGCACTGGAGCGCTCAACCGCTGGCTGGCCCGCAATACGGTAGGCAAGAATTCGATTACGGGCGTCGATATAAACCAGTACATGTTGCGGGAAGCAATAGATCTGGTCCGCCTGGAAGGGCTTGAGAGCTGCGTGAGATTCGAAGAGGGAAATGCCGAAGAACTCCCCTATCCTGATAATACCTTCGACCTGTCGATGTCCATTACAGTGATGGAAGAAGTTCATGCCCACAAAATGTTGACTGAAATGATCCGGGTAACCAGGCCGGGCGGCCGCGTTGGCGTCATTGTGCGCGCTGTCGATCTCCCCTTCTTTATTAATCTACCGCTTAGCGATGCCCTGAAATCAAAGGTGGAAAGAGTAGCCCACGGGAGCGGCGCCGGGCCAGACGGTTGTACCGACGCCAGCCTCTACCGGATATTTCAAGAGAGTTATCTGACCGAAGTAAAGATGTTTCCTCATTGGGCGGCTTTTGTTAGGCCATGGGCTCTGGATTTCCTAGAAGGTGAAATCATGCCCAGCCTCGATCAGGTCGAAGCCACAGAATGGCAGGCAGCCCGGACGCAGGCTGACGAAGAAGGCACTTTTTTCTTCTCTTATCCCCACCACTGCGCAGTTGGCACCAAACCAACCTAAAATCGCCCGAAAAACGCCCTGAGTTCGCTGAGATGGCGACCTAACCGTCCGGTGATCACTGAACCTTCCCGCTATAGACAGGAGTGCGATTACATTAGCAAGCCTGGTACGATTTAGAATCCGAATCTGTTTAGCCTGCAGAACTCCTCATGGGACGAAATTATGGGTCCAATTAAGCCTAAAGCATATTGAGACAGGTCTGTTATTAGCTATATGAAGCTACTTCATGATACCGGAAACAGTCGACTGTATGATCATTCACCATCCCCACCGCTTGTAAGAACGGGTTTCCATGCAAATGATTTGGTCATCTTCTGTGGGGAGATTGAATTGGATTGACCTAACTCAAATGATGCTGCCAGATGATCGGTTGCAATTGACGCATTCTTAAGGTGATAATTGCTTGTAACAAGGGCAATTGTCAGCAGCAATCCACGCGCTCAAAATGCCAAGTCTTTCGCATCTTGCGTTGAGTGATATCTAGCGAATCCGGCCGATTTTCCCAGATACCAGCACACGAAGTAGCGTCCTCGCCAGCTTTCTCCAATTGATGGCCCAAGGGTTGGCATTTGACAAAGAGTTCAGATGCCAGTGACTGCCCGCATGACGAATGCAAGGATAAGTGTAATAAAGAAGAGGATTACGGCTGATATCATCCACGTTCTCCCAGCCAACGCGGCGACACCGATCATGCCTCCTGCCCCGGCGAAATATAGGACAACGTAGCTTATAACCATCCATTGTGCCTGACGGAAATCGTACTTAAGAACATAATCCACCACAAACAGCAGGATCAAAAAAACAAGCATGATGCCAATCTGAACGTAATAGAGAAATGGGCGATTGAATTCTGGAGCCATTAGAAGCAGGTAAACAAGGGGAAATATCATAAGCAGGATCGGTGTTCCAACCCAATGCCCGGGCTTCAATCCGAAAATTATGCGAGATGCAAACGTGATGATGCTTGAAATGAAAATAACGTGTGCAACGACTGCGCCAAGTACGTCCAACTTTTCTTGCATGGCTAAAGTCTCCTCATATCCCTTACGATTCTAAACACTATGCCGATATCCGGATTGCTTTACCAGGGCGCCACATCTGACCGAAGAACAGGCTGACAAGGACTCGGACACCTGCCTATGGTTGGTCCGGAACGGCGCAGCGAAAACCCAAATCGTCGTACAGATCCGAGGGAGGGTTCTGGTGCCGGGCGCTACAGGTCAGCCATACGTCCGTGTTGTACCACGCGCCGCCACGCATGGCGTGGACGGAGCCCGAGTCCGGGCCCAATGGATTCTCGTAAGGGGAGTCACCATAGTAGTCATCCGAATACCAATCAGCCACCCACTCCCAGAGGTTCCCAGCCATGTCCACTGCACCGTAGGGGCTGGCCCCGTCCGGAAAACTTCCCACTGGTGCAGTGAAGGCATACCCATCGTCGAAGCGATCGTCTTTCCAGCGCTCTATCGGGCACTGGCCCTCGCACGAGCTCACCCTGTTCGCGTCGTAGCTGTTGCCCCAGGGCCACATCCGGCCATCTACCCCCCGGCAGGCTTTCTCCCACTGCGCCTCCGTCGGCAACTGCCCACCAGCCCAGGCGCAGTAGGCCGCCGAATCCTCCCAGCTGACCTGCGTCACCGGGTGGTCATCCACGGCGCTCGATTCAGGGCCATGGGGATGCTGCCAGTCGGCACCGTTAATGTGGGGCCATTCCTGCTCGCCAGTGCCTTCTGCCCAGGGCCTTCCCCAGCCCTGTCGCTCTGCGGTGGTCTCATATCCGGTGTCCTCGACAAAGGTGCGGAACATGGCCACCGTCACCTCCGTCTGATCAATCCAGAAGGCATCCAGGTAGACCGGGTGCTGAGGGCGCTCATCGGCGAAAATATAGACGCCGAACCCCGTTCGTTCTCGATCCCTTGGACTGAAAGCCCGCCGGATCGAGTTAAGCCCGCTGTTGCCCATCTCAAACTCACCGGTTGGGACGTAGACCATGACCATCCCATCTGCTGGGCGAATTCGCGTCTCGCCGGCCCGTGCCTCAGTGGGATTCTGAAAGCGATAGGCGGGAGAAAGAACAACCAGGGCAACGGCAATAGAGAGCATAAGCAGACCCAAGACGATCCCTAAGATAGTGAGTGCTTTGCGCCCACGAGAAGGCGGCTTGTCCTGTGGATCAAGCCCTTGCATGATGGCCCGTGCGGTTGGCAGGAAGGTGAACACGATGAGTGCATAGGCGGGAATCATTTGCCAGCGATAACCTTCCAGGACGAGATGCGCCAGTACCAGCAGCACGGCCAGGCTGGGAAGAAAGGCCATCCATCGTGGCTTCTTGTCGCTGGACACGAAGAAACTCAGCAGTGACAGCAAGAGGGTTATGAGAATCAAGGTCTCAAACAGTCGCATGACGTACACCTCCTTCATCGGTTGATCCTGCCCTAGGCGCTGCCTCGTGGAGCATCCTGATCATTCTCCCTTCTTCACATGGCTCCAGGCGCTACGGCATTGATCGTGATACCCAGGGGCCCGAGCTCATGAGCAATTGCCCTTGTCGCAGCTTCGATGGCTGCCTTGCTAGTACCGTAGGCGAGCTGGCCAACGAATTCCTGTGCTGGCCCGGTACCCACGTTGAGAATTCAGCCCCATGAAAACTGAAATCATAGCGTATCAAGGTAAACCATAAACGAGGCGATCATATTGATCATGTAGTGAGCGCCTACGGCATGCTCCCAGTCTCGCCTGGTGAATACAAGCGCCATGGCTAAGCTATAGAGCAATCCTGTGACCAGAAATCCGTACATCGTTCGCTCATGCAACAATCCAAATGTGATCGTACTGAATAGTACTGCGATGATCATTGGGACGCCAGCTGCCTTGGGAAGGCAGGGCGCAGCAAGAAATAGCACAGGCTAAGCAGCAGTAATCTGAACCAGGTCTCTTCAGCGATGGCTGAGCTCAAGGGGGTCACAAAGGGCATCCACCACTCGTTCACCCAGGTCCAGGTACTGGTCACGTCCCGCGCTCCAGCTGCGGCATTAGTCAGACCCAGGGGAATGAATAGCAGACAACCCCAGATAAAGCTCTCTAATGCCTTCCGGTACCGTTTTGCCAGTAGTTGAACATCACCCAGGTTGGTGTGATCAACCAGCAGCACGCCGGCAACGTACATGGGCGGTACAAAAACCAGGAAAAAATTGAAAATCTCTCTGATGATGGCACCGTTCTTGAACATAGTAAGCGCTGGAAAGTAGATGATCAATGTGAGGCTGAGACCCTGGACAACGGAACGTAGTCGTATCTGGCGGCGCCAGGCGATATGGATCCTTATCGCCTGGCCACGATCGTCACAATGAAAAACAAAACTAAGCTCGCATCAGAGCTGGCAGTCAGGGCGAGCAGCAGGGCTATTCCCAGGACCGGTATCCATGCTCCATAGCGCCGACGCGGGAACAGAAGCGGCTGCAGCTCTGGGAGTTGGGATAGGGAAGGTGCTGAACGAATAAGATACCAGATTAAGGCAGCGACATAGCCTGCCGGAACTATGTAACGAACTTCAACGTATCGACCCGTCTCGCGGACGCCAAGCAAGAGCATAGTGACCATAACGGCGGTAGTTATCAGCCACATGATGGTCAGGATGAGATGATGTGGTGTCGACCAGGGATGAAAACGAAAAGAAGGTGTTTGTATTGATCCGACAGATTTGTTTAACATAACTACCTCTGCAAAGATTGGTGCACATCCGTGTGGTCAGTGATCCGAGTCCTCTCGCGACCGTTACGCTCTTAACCCCCAACAACAAGCATCCTCCTCTTTCACTTGATTTGGCATGGCCATCGATTCCTAATTGGCCTTGATCCTCGCTAGCTCATTTTCTATAATTCGTGATACCTGAAGCAGTCCACCGTATGGTCATTGACAATGCCTACTGCTTGCATAAAAGCATAAATGATCGTGGGGCCAACAAAGCTGAAGCCGCGTTTCTTCAGGTCTTGGCTGATAGTCTCGGAAAGCTCGGTCGCGGCCGGTAATTCGGACATTCTCTGCCAGGCGTTCTGGATGGGCTTGCTGTCCACAAAGCCCCAGATATATGCATCAAAACTGCCAAACTCCTCCTGCACTTCGAGGAAAGCCCGGGCATTTTTGACCGCCGAACTGACCTTTTGCCGGTTGCGAATGATGCCCGGATTCTGTAACAATTCCTCGATCTTGGATTCGTCGTATTGAGCAACTTTGACCGGATCAAAGTTGTCGAAGGCTGCCCGATACCCTTCTCGCTTATTGAGGATGGTGCGCCAGCTCAACCCCGCCTGGGCGCCGTCGAGAACGAGATCTTCAAATAGGCGGCGATCGTCATGTTTTGGTATTCCCCATTCGGTGTCGTGGTAAACCACCATGATGTCATCGATATCTTCCCAATCGCCAGTCCATTGGCAGCGGTTAGTCATAGATTCCTCCATTAAATAGATTGATTGACGGGATCAACGAGCCGTCCCGGCCGTTACTTGAGCAGAGAACGATCCTGTCAGTCCACAATCTGCGTCGTCGTTTTTCATCGTCAATGGCAGGCGAGCCGTCAATTACAGCCTGGCGTGTTTAGAATGTGTACCCCCATTCACCACCACGGTATTATTACAGCAGCGAATCGTTGCCGGCCCATTCACAACGGATTGCCATGGCTTTCTCCTGATCGTTGCCCCTTGTTCTTCATTTCTGGCGTCGCAGCGTGGCCTCCAGGTGGAGAGCCAGTTGGGGGAACTGGTTGGTCTGCATGTACATGGTGTAATGCAATGTGTCACCGGTTACCGTTATGGTCCGTGTAGCCTCTTCCATGCGCGGGTCATTGGCGAAATGAGTGCTTTGTAGTTGCAGGACGAGCCCGGCCGGTGTCGCCTCCAGAGTGCCCACCAGTACTTCCTCCCGGCCGCCGAGTTGGGCGTTGGTAATTTTGACCTGGCTGTTCGGCAGCAGTTGCAGATGGCCATCCTCCTTATGAGAAGGGATATATTCGTCCCCGTCAAAAACCTGGCGCTGAGTTCTTTGTTCGTATCGCAGCCCTTCCTCGGTCTCATCCGGGAAGAAGTGAAGCGTCTCCAGGTACTCGAAGGAGGTTATCGTTGGGTATTCCCCGGCACCGGCGCCTGTCCATTCACCGCTGAGGATCTTTAGTAATTCATCCATATTTCCATCCTATACAGGTCCAATGTTTCTCTCTCGTCAATAAGTGTGAATCAAAGGGGCACGGCTTGCCCACCAAGCATATAATAGCATGGAAATAGTCCTTTGGAGGAGTAACTATGAACACTGTTTTACTAATCATTGGCGGACTAGTTTTGCTGGTCGTCGTGATGGTGGGCATTGGCTATTTGCTGGACAAATACGGCATTAGTAAAAAAATTATGGAGTGGCTCACTTTCCTGAAAAGTAATGCGACCAACTATAAACGCTGGTTAATCACCGGCGCCGTTGTCCTTCTTTTGCTAGTTGCCCTGATTGTTGTCCTGATAATAATATTTTAGCTTACCCGGTCGACGGCCGGACTGGGCGCTGATAGGTGGAAAGGAGATGAATAATGGAAAAACGACGTCTTGGACGCACCGGTCATATGAGTACCGTGGCCATCTTTGGCGCGGCCGCCTTTTACGACACAACCCCAGAAGTGGTCGATGTGGCCATGGAGCAGATCATCGCTGCCGGGGTGAACCATATTGACATCGCCCCTGGCTACAACATGGCCGAAGCGTTGATGGGCCCCTGGATCGAGCGGGAGCGGGATCGTTTCTTTTTGGGCTGCAAGACCGGGGAACGAACAAAAGAAAAGGCCGCAGCCGAAATGCGACGATCCCTGGAACGGTTGCGCACCGATAAGTTTGATCTATTCCAGTTCCATGCGGTGACCAGCCTGGAGGAACTGGACCAGGTGACCGGGCCGGGCGGCGCGCTCGAGGCGGTTGTCGAAGCCCGCGATCAGGGACTGACCGATTACATCGGCATCACCGGTCACGGAAACAACGCGCCGGCGGTATTTTTGGAGGCGCTGCGCCGCTTCGATTTCGACACTGTGCTATTCCCGATCAATTTTGTCCAATATGCCCGGCCCGATTATCGCAAGGACGCCGAAGAGCTCGTCCGCCAATGCCGCCGCCTGGACGTGGGTACATTGATTATCAAGTCTGTTGCCCGGGGGCCCTGGGGCGACAAGCCCAGAATTTACAATCCCTGGTACGAACCCTTTGATGATCCCGATCTGATCCAGAAAGGGGTGGACTTTGCCCTGTCCCAGGATGTGACTGGGCTATGCAGTGTGGCCGACACCACGCTGCTACCCCTTTTCCTGGCAGCCTGCGAGAAATTTACACCCATGGACCAGGCCGGGCAAGAGGCGCTGATAGCCACGGCCGGTCAATTCGAAACGATTTTTGTGCCAGGCTATCTTGAGTAATCTCCGCCGGACAGTCCTAAAGTGATCTTACAGCTAACGCCCGAACAGCAGGAAGTCGTTGACCATACCTTGGGACCGGCCCTGGTCTTTGCCGTGGCCGGCGCCGGCAAGACCACGGCGATGGTTCACCGTATCGAAAAATTGGTCAGGGAGAAGATCTTTCCCCCGGGACGTATTCTGGCAACCTCATTTGGCAGATCCAATGTCCGGGACTTGCAAGAAGCCTTAAGGACCTGGCCTCATTGCCGGCCGGTTGAAGTGCGGACGTTGCATTCTTTAGGCTTCAACATCATTCGGCGTGCCCAACAAGAAGGTTATCTTTCAGACCTGGCCTTTGGCGATAGCTACGAAGAGCCTGGTAGCGGCGATCAACAACTGCTTAATTTGGCCCAGGGACAGGCCCGGAAACTGAACTTGCTCTTTGTTCCGGAGTTGGACACCCTTGATCGCCAGGATTTTCTCAACTATGTGGGATCCTGTAAAAGCAATTTATTATACGCCGATTTAAAGGCAGCGAAGCTGCCTCGCGCGGTGCTGGACACGGCTGGGGAGGCGCCGGCTCCCTCCGGCCCGTTACACTGGTACCTTGATCTGTTCCGCATCTATGAACGGGTTCGCCAGCAACGAGGTCTGATCACATACGATGACATGTTGCGCACAGGTTGGGAGGTGCTGGTTAAATACCCGGAGCTTCTTAACCGGGTTCAACAAGCCTATGAATGTGTCCTGGTGGATGAATTCCAGGATGTCAATATGGCCCAGTCTGAAATCCTGGATCTGATTACCAAAAGTCACCGGAATTACATGACGATTGGTGATGACGATCAGACCATCTATGAATGGCGGGGCGCAAGCCCTGATTACATCCTCAACTTCCAAAAACGTTATGCCGCTCGGACCTATCTGATAACCGACAACTTCCGCTGTCCGGCCGCGCCCCTGGTCCTGGCCAATCAGGTTATAACCCACAACAAGAAGCGACAAGCCAAAAAATTGAGCCTGACCCAAGGATTTCGCGGCCAGGCGAAGCTCTCTTTTGATCCTGATGTGCCGCATATGGCCCGGCGTATAGTGAACCAGATCCAACGCACTTTACGCGACGGTTTTACCTTGAACGATATGGCTATCCTGGTGAGATTGCATGCTCAAACCCCGCATATCGAACATTATTTAATTGCCGCGGGGATCCCCTATCGATTGAGCCAGCCATTCTATGACCGGCCGGAAATCAAAACGCTCATCGATTACTGCCGGCTGGCCTGGGTCGAGCAGCAGATGGTTGCCGGAACCAGCAACGGGCCGGGGGCCTCTATTGTTATGGCGGCCATCAAAGCATGGCATAACATCGCCAACCGGCCCAAACGATACATCGCCAAAAGCCACCGGGATCAGATCGCACAGGCGATGCAACTCGGCCGGGTCTCGCCGAGCCAGGTGTTCATGGAGTACGCCCAGCTCGTCCAGGAGGATTGGTTAAACAAGAATTTGGAGGAACTGGCGGCCGAGATCGCTGGCTTGGCAGACAAGCTGGAAAAGCCGGCCGGGGTCGCGCTCTTGAATCTTGAGTCGAACCTGGGCTACAAACAATTCCTCCGGGAGTCCAGCGGCTTTGCCCAGACGGGTGAAGCCCTGGCCGCCAGTGTGGCCGCTTTCATCGAATATGCTGCTGGTTACGAGACGCTATTTTCTTTTATGCAGCATGTTCGAGAATTGGCCGATTCTAGCGCCGGTAAGCAGGCTTCGGACTCCGATCCGGCTATTACTATTTCGACCATTCACAAGGCCAAGGGTCTGGAATGGCCGGTTATATTTATTCCCCAGTGTAACGAGGGCATCCTGCCCTTTCTGAGTGAAAATCACAATAACAACCTTGAAGAAGAGCGTCGTCTTTTTTATGTAGCCCTTACCCGGACCCGGCATTCCCTGTACCTACATTGTGTCCGAGATAAACCCCTTTCGCAATTCTTGGAACAGGCTGGCTGGCAGGCGGCGTTAAATTCTATAAACAAGTTGGCAGACGTCCTGGAAAAAGCGCCCGATCAATGGCCGGCCGGGGACGCGTTGTTGCTGGCCAAAAGTGTGCGACAGTTCAACTTGCAGTGCTATTTTGAGTTATGGTGGGACGCGCCACCCGCGAAGCAACGGGAAATAGCCCAGACCATGCAACGTTTTTATGCCTCGGTGGAGCAGAACAATCTGAATCGCAGCCTCCGGCTGCCTGCCAGCGACCAGGCCCTTTGGTCGGCTATTTCACCGCTTACCGGGCCAACAAATGTTGAACTTTTTCCCGGCCTTGAATATTATCTGCCCAGGGCACAGACCCAACCAGGAATCTCAACAAGGCATAACCTGCGGGCTACGAATCGCCCGACCCGGCCGGCGCGGGATCAAGTCGTATCAGGATCGGCCCGGCTAAAATCCCACTCTAATACCAAAAGTAAAGACCGCCATGGGTCGCTAAATCAAGGCATGAATGATATTCGAAACCAGGGAAAAGTGGCCACTGACGAAGCGATACAGGGGCTGGTCAGGAATCTGGCTGAAGCCAATTCAGTTATCCGCTATATGTCGAGGACCGAGCTGCGCCGGATTGGTGGCCTGAGGGTTGTCAAGGCGTTGGAAGGTAGCTTGAAAGCTCAAGGTGTTCCCAGAACCAGGCTGGACGAAACCTGCGAATTGCTGGTTTTGTTAGCAAAAATAGATCCCGACGCGGCCGCCCGACAGAGGGCTCGTATCGTTCTGAAGCTGATGGAAGACAAAGCTGAACCGCCTGGGAATAACGAGGGGTAAAATTCGTTCGAGATATTATTGGCGAAATGACATTAGTAGAGTATGACCTCTCTGACAAAGTTGTTTTGTCAGACTAATTTCATTGATTGTTAGCTTTTGTGAAGGATTCAGAATAGCAAAGAGTAGCAGCTTCAGAACCAATCATCTACTGGCCCTTAGAATGTCAGATGCAGCGATTTGTCTACCTGGCGGACGCCAACGCCCACCGCCTTCTTAACTAATTGTCCACCAATCACAGTCGGCGCTATAAGAAATATGGGTTAATATCCCTATCATCTTTCGGTACATTGAGCGGTTGAGCGGTTTAGGCGTCGTCTATCACCTGGTGTCTAGTTGGACCCAATGAGTTCAAACCCGCGCACAGCCACATTTCTCTTTACAGATCTGAGAAAACAGCACCCCCCTCTGGGAGAATCACCCCGTTCTCATGCAGAAAGTTACCGCCCGGCACGATGCGCTTATCCGGGTAGCTATTGAAGTGCATCGAGGCCAGGTGGTAAAAATGACCGGTGATGGATTCCACGCCGTCTTCGATGCCGCGACCGATGGCCTTGCGGCCGCGCTGACTGTGCAGCAAGCAATCCTGGCTGAAAAGTGGCCGTCCGCAGCTGGACCGATCAAGGTCCGCATGGGTTTGCACACCGGGGAAAGCCAGGAGCGGGATGGAGATTACTACGGCTCGGAAGTAAACCGCGCAGCGCGGGTGATGGGCGTCGCCCATGGCGGACAGGTTCTATTATCTGAAGCCACCGCCAACCTCATTCGCCCAACTTTACTCAAGGATATTTCGTTGTCAGACCTCGGCGAACATCGCTTGCGTGGTCTGGCAATCAACGAGCGAATCTTCCAGGTTAACCACCCGGCTTTGCCCTTAGAATTTCCACCACTCAAATCGCTATCTATCTACAAACACAACCTGCCGGTACAGTTATCCACTTTTGTCGGCCGCGAGAAAGAGCTGGCGGACGTAAAACGCCTGCTGCAAGAGACCCGCTTGCTCACCCTACTCGGGCCGGGCGGTACGGGTAAGACGCGGCTGATGCTGGAGAGCGCCGAGGATGTGGTCGCCGATTTCATGGATGGCGTCTGGCTGGTGCAACTGGCCCCGGTGACCGACGCTTCCATGATCGCCGAGCGGGTCGCGGCCGCCTTGACCGTACAAGAACAGCCGGGTAGGGAGATGTTAGAAACGCTCATCGCTTACTTGCGCAGCAAAAAGCTGTTGCTTCTGCTCGACAACGTCGAACATCTCGTTCAGGCGAGTGCCGAGTTGGCCGAGCATCTTCTGACGCATTGTCCCGAATTGAAAATACTCGTCACCGGCCGCGAAGCGCTCTTCATCGACGGAGAGGTGGCGCTCCAGATTCCGTCTCTCTCGCTTCCGCCGAGCAACGGGGAAATTAAACTCCAGGAGATTCGTGCATCTGAAAGCGTCCAACTCTTCCTAACCCGAGCACAGGAGTTTCGCCCTGATTTTGAGCTGAACCAGGCAAACGCGGTGACGATAGCCCAAATCGTTCGGCGGCTCGACGGCATTCCCCTCGCGCTCGAACTGGCCTCCGCCCGCTTACGCATGCTCAGCGTTGAGCAGATCGCTGAACGGCTTGATGATCGTTTTCGCTTACTGACCGGCGGTCGCCGCACCGCCGTGCCCCGCATGCAAACCTTACAGGCGATGATCGACTGGAGCTGGAACTTGCTCGATGAGAAGGAACGCTTGCTTCTGCAGCGGTTGTCTATCTTTTCAGGCGGCTGGTCTCTAGACGCCGCCCAGGTCGTAGCCGGCTGTGAACCTCTGGATGAATTCGGCGTTTTCGACTTCCTGGAGCAGCTAGTTAACAAATCGCTGGTGACCGTCAAGTATCCGGCAGCTGGAGAGGCCCGCTACGGCATGTTGGAAACCATCCGCCAATTCGGTCGTGAACGGCTGATTGCGTCCGGCCAAGGAGCAGCCATGCGCGATCGGCATGCCGATTACTTCGTGGCATTTGCCGAAGAGGCCGCCCCGCATCTGGCCCATTCAACCATGCTTCCGTGGACGATTCGTATAACCTTAGAATTGGACAACCTGCGAGCGGTCCTGGACTGGGCCCTGGAAGACCGTCCGCAATTGGCCTTGCGAATTGGTGGATGCCTCCTCTATTATCTATTCGATGTCACTTGGCTCTTCCCTAGAGAGGCACAAGCCTGGCTCGAGCCTGCCATCGATCGAACGCGAGGCTTGCTAGACGAAGAAGAAACAGAGGTCCGAAGGACAGACTTCATTAAGGCGCTGATTGGCCTGGCGCTTGCCAATGGAATTCAAGGGCGCAGTGCCGTCGCACTTTCGCTTGCCGAGGAAAGTATCCAGCTGACAAGAATTACAGGTGAGACTCGACTACTTGCTTACGCTATCGGTGTTAAATCCATGCAGATTAGGTTTAACATGACCCCTGACGCGATGCGGGAACTTGAAGAAGCAATCGCCATCAGCCAGGATAACGGTTATGACATCGAGCTCGCCTTTTCACTTATGATCTACGCAATGGCCCTTGACGCGCAAGGAAAAGATGATTTAGCAATGACTGTATTCCAAGAGGTTGTAGAAGTTAGCCGAAAAATCAGCAATCCTCAAAGTAATGCGCTGATATATCGGGTACAAGGCCTGGTCGCTAAAATGCAAGGCAAGCTCGATGAAGCGAAGAGGTATGCATTGCTGGCAATAGAAAATTACGAAGTATTGGCAGATCGAAGAGCTATCGTTGTCAACCAAAGCGAGCTGGCCCATCTCTTGCGACGGGAAGGATATATTGAGGAAGCGGAGTTTTACTATCGGCAATCCATTGTCAGATGGCAAGAGCAAGGCCAACCACCGGCCGTCGCCCATCAGTTAGAGTGTCTGGCTTACATCGACATTGACCGGGGCCATTTCGATCGGGCGGCTCGTCTGCTGGGCGCTGCAAGGAGCGAGCGTCAGAAAATGAATGCCTTCAGTGAAGCCCCACAAGAAATCCAGGAATTGGCGCTGGCGATGGAACAACTTGTCAATGCCCTTGGTAAGGAGCAACTGGATAAGGTAATGGCAGATGGAAGCCTGATAACTCTTGATGACGCCGTGCAGCTCGCCCTAAGCGAGATGCCTCAGAATTGAGATAGCTGTCAACCAGCCATCAGGCTCATCTAACCGTACAGCTCGCCCGGTGCTGAACTGGCTGAACTGTATTGGTCCGTCGCGTTTTGTGGCGCGTAATCATTCTTTTCCAGTGCGTACTGCCTCTCAATCCACATATATAACTAACCAGAGCGAGTTTTTGGCTAGAGGGGGCCTAAATTGGAAATTACAGTACTCTGAGCCTCGAGAGCTAGCCTTACAATTTGCGGGAAGGACTGTCAACCACAAAGGCGTAAACGCTGCGATAAGTAACATAGGCAACCACAAGAAACAGAAGAAATTTCAGCCCTGGGGGGGACAGCAGAAAAATCAGTCCAAATAGCCCGTAGAACACCAATATCGCCCCCAAGAGCATCAGTGTGAATCGCCGCCAGCGCGGCACGCTCCACCACTCACCATCCTGAAATGCCTTTTTTAATCGCCAGATGCGTGTTTCATCTGAAAAGCCAGAGGAAATCACTGTGCCAGAAAAAAAACGACGCGGACTTTTTTTAACACCTTTGGTTTTAAACATCTGAGTCGGTGTTGCCAGACCCTTCTCAGGCATGTGCACCAGGAACTGTGTAAATACCAACAGCAAAACCCCAACAACGGTCATTGCCACAGTTAGTTTTGTCAGTGTCTGTTCGGTAGATGGGTGAGTCGCTTGGTAGCGCTGGACAGCAGGCATAAATGGCAACAATTCCCCAATGGCAATCACCAACAGACACACTAAAATTAACCCGAGCCGGGAAAAAAAACGTCGCAAGAGGCGATGAATATCATCAGTCATTTATGGATTATATCGAAAGGGTGTTAATCGTGTACTGCTGTGCCCTACATTTACCCGACAGGATGGAGAACGTCCTGACTATACCTGGGGGGAAGTAACCAAGGAAAAGACCTCCGCAACATATTAGGAAGATTAACCGCCCCGCTACTCCATAGAAACTCCGTAAAGTTAATAAGGTAACGCTATAACTCGCTGCGACGATACTCTTGCTTTATTCGCTACCCAGGAGATGCGCTGTCTGGGGAGTCACAGCGAACCCTGATCGCCGGCCGGTATACAGGCCAAAATCATGACATTCATCACTTGTGAATAAAATCACAAACGCATAGAATTTAGACGACTATTGGAATGAAGCAAGCGAGACAAATGTGCCGGCACACCGTGTAGGACAATTTGTTGTGGTGGAAAATTCGTCTCGTTGCCAAGACGGCGTCATGGACAACATGCTGGAGATAAAAGATGCCAAGAGAAATGCTAACTGACATCCTGAGACAGAACCCCTGGTTCCAAGGCTTGGAACCGGCTCACTTCGAGAAGTTGCTGGCCATCGCCGCCATCGAAAGTTGGGAAGATGGCCAGACGATCTTTGCCGAGGGCGCGATAGACGACCACCTCTATCTCATCCTGGAAGGGAGGGTGGCGCTCGACAAGTCCATCCCCGGGCAGGGGCGGGTTACCATTCTCACCCTGGGACCCAGCGAGATCTTCGGTTGGTCTGCCGTGGTGCCCGTAGTCGGTACGAGGACGGCGACGGCCCGGGCGGTGGGACCGACCCGTGTGGTGGCCTTTGATAGTGCGGCCCTGCGCCAGGCCTGTGACGATGATCACGACCTGGGTTACCTTGTTTTTCGCCGGTTAACCAACATCATCGCCGGCCGGCTTACGGCCACTCGTCTACAGCTGTTGGATATGTACGCCGGCCCAAGGAAGTGAAATACCATGAGTGAACAATCCTTACAGAAGGCGCAGGGACAGGCATTGCCGGCGGGTAAGCAGATCGTCATAGCCAAATCGGATCTGCAACAGATATTTGAAGCCTTGGGCGCGGCCGGCTATACCATCATCGGACCAACCATATACCAGGAAGCGATCGTCTACGAAGAGATCAACCGGGTTGACGACCTGCCTATCGGCTGGACAGACGAACAGGGCCCGGGTCATTATCGCCTGCGACCTCGAGATGACGGCCGTTTCTTCGGTTACGGCGTTGGTCCTAATTCGTGGAAAAAATTCCTCTATCCATCTCGACTGACCCTTTTTGGGACCGGCCGGAATGGGGATGGATTCGTGACAGACTCTGAGCAGGTGATACCCCAATACGCCTTCATTGGCGCCCGGGCTTGTGAGTTGGCGGCCATCGCCAGGCAAGATCGTATTTTTCTTGAAGGGGCCATCCAAGAGCCCCATTACCGGGCCCGCCGGGAACGAGCTTTCATCCTGGCTGTCAATTGTACTGAGCCGGGTGCGACTTGCTTCTGCCAGTCGATGGGCGTCGGACCGGTCAACGAAACCGGATTCGACCTGGCCTTGACCGAGTTAGACGATACTTTTTTAATAGCGGTTGGTTCGGAAGTGGGTGCGGACATGTTGACCGGCTGTGCCTGGTGGCCGGCCGGCGCTTTTGAACTGGATAAGGCCCGGCGCTGTCTGGACGAGTCGAAAAAGAAGATGGGCCGGGTCATGGAGACAGCTGATCTACCCGGTTTGTTATATGACAACCTGGAACATCCCCGCTGGGATGAGACGGCCGAACGTTGCCTCTCCTGTATGAACTGCACCATGGTCTGCCCGACCTGCTTCTGCATCGATGTGCAGGACGTTAGCGACCTCACCGGAGAGCAAACGGAGCGGGTGCGTCTGTGGGACTCCTGCTTCAACCCCGATTTCTCTTATGTGTATGGCGGCAACATACGACCGACCATTCGAGCGCGTTATCGCCAGTGGCTGAGCCATAAGCTGGCCTCATGGATTGACCAATTTGGCGATTCGGGCTGTGTCGGCTGCGGCCGCTGCATCACCTGGTGCCCGGTGGGCATTGACCTGACGGAAGAAATCGCCGTTATCCGAGGAGGAGAGTCATGACGGCAACTTATTATGCCAAGAATCATACCACCGCGGCCTTCGATGGCCTCCAAGACCCGATGCTGCCGCAGACGGCGACTATTAAACGAATCCAACAAGAGACTTTGGACACAGCCACCTACAGCCTGGCTTTCACCAACCCGGCCGTAGCCGAAGGTTACCGTTTTCTACCCGGCCAATTCAACATGCTCTACCTGCCCGGCATCGGCGAGGTGGCCATCTCCATCAGCTCCGATCCCGGTCGACCGGAGAGCTTGCTGCACACCATTCGCGAAGCCGGCAATGTCACCGGGGCCATGGCCCGCCTGAAGAAAGGTGATCTCATCGGCGTACGCGGACCATATGGCAGCGCCTGGCCGGTAGAAACAGCCGAGAATCACGATCTTATCCTGGTCAGTGGCGGCATTGGCCTGGCCCCTTTACGACCGGCTATTTACCATATTATCCGCCACCGCGGCCGCTATAAGCAGGTGACTATCCTGGCCGGGGCCCGCTCGCCGGCCGATTTGCTTTACCAGGAAGAATATGAGGCCTGGCGCGAGTTTGACATCGAGGTGGTGATCACCGTTGACCGGGCCGACGAATCGTGGCGCGGTCATGTTGGCGTGGTGCCCATGATGTTTTACAAACTGCGACCCGATCCCCGGCGAACTATAGTTCTGAGCTGTGGCCCGGAGATCATGATGCGCTTCGTCATTTACGAGGCGCTGGCCCGGCGCATTCCCAAGGAAAAGATCTACCTCTCCCTGGAGCGTAATATGAAGTGCGCCGTCGGCTTTTGTGGTCACTGCCAATACGGGCCATTCTTCTTGTGTAAAGAGGGGCCGGTATTGAGCTTTGAGCGGGTTGAGCCGTTCTTCGGTGTGGAGGAATTTTAATGAGCAAGAGCCATAAGCCTATGCTGGCCGTCTATAAGTTCGCCTCTTGCGACGGCTGCCAGTTGAGCCTGTTAGATTGTGAAGATGAATTGTTGGCCATCGCCGGTGCGGTGGAGATCGCCTATTTCGTCGAGGCCCGGCGCCAGATGCTGGATGGGCCCTATGATATCACCCTGGTCGAAGGTTCAGTTACCACGGACGAAGAGTTGGAGCGCATCCGGGAAGTGCGCCGCCAGAGCCGTTTCCTGGTGGCCATCGGCGCTTGCGCGGTCGCCGGGGGCATCCAGGCCCTGCGCAATTGGACGGATGTGAACGAGTACATCGACGTGGTCTATGCCCGGCCAGACTATATCGATACCCTGGACCGCTCTCGACCCATCAGCGATTTTGTGCCGGTGGATTTCGAATTACGGGGTTGTCCCATCAGCAAAAGCCAGCTGTTGGAACTGGTAACCGCCCTGCTCATCGGCCGCAAGCCGCGGGTGCCGGCCCACAGTGTCTGTTTAAGCTGCAAGCGCCAGGGCACGGTCTGCCTGATGGTCGCCCAGGGCGTGCCCTGTCTGGGGCCGGCTACCCAGGCCGGTTGTGGGGCGATATGCCCGGCTTACAACCGTGGCTGTTATGGTTGCTTCGGTCCCCATGAGGCCCTTAACGCGGTATCGTTGGGCGATCGTTTTATCGAACTGGGTCAGAACCGCGACCAGGTGGCTCGCGCTTTCCGTAGCTACAACGGCTATCACCCCGCGTTCCGGGCTGCTGCCAGGCACTTTTCTGAGGAATAGGACATGAGTGATAAACGAATTAACGTCGACTACCTGGCCCGCGTGGAAGGCGAAGGTGCGCTGCGGATCGAGATTATCGAAGATAGGGTGGGGGACGTGCAATTGAATATCTTTGAGCCGCCACGCTTCTTTGAGGGCTTTTTACGCGGCCGGGGTTACCAGGAGACAGTGGATATCGTGGCCCGCATCTGCGGCATATGCCCGGTGGCCTACCAGATGAGCGCCGCCCATGCCCTGGAAAAAGCCCTGGGTATTACGCCCCCGCCGGATGTCCGGGCTCTACGCCGCCTGTTGTACCTGGGTGAGTGGATCGAAAGTCATGGTCTGCACGTCTACATGCTGCACGCGCCTGATTTTGTGGGCCATGAATCAGGCATCTCCATGGCCGGCGACCCGGAATTACGCCCCTTGATCGAGCGTGGCCTGCGCATGAAGAAGATCGGCAACCACTTAATGACCGTCATCGGCGGCCGGGAGATCCATCCTGTCTCGGTCTGCGCCGGCGGCTTTTACCGCGCGCCGCGCCCGGCCGAGCTACAGGCTTTGATCGCCGATCTGGCCTGGGGGCTGGAGGCGGCCGTGGAGACCGTCCACTGGGCGGCGACCCTGGACTATCCCAACTTTGAGATAGCCTACGACTTTGTTTCCCTCTCCCATCCCGACGAATACCCGGTAAACGAGGGCAGGCTCATCTCAACTTCAGGCCTGGATATCACCATGGAAGCGTACGAAGAACATTTTGTCGAGGAGCATGTCGCCCATTCCAATGCCCTGCACTCGCGCCACGCCGGCCCCAATGGCAGTTACTTCGTTGGCCCGCTGGCCCGGGTGAATCTTAATTTCGAAAAATTGTCACCCCGAGCCCGGGCTGTGGCCGGTGAAATTGACTTCGCCCCACCGGTCAATAACCCTTTCAAGAGCCTGATCGCCCGGGGTTTGGAGCTGGTCCATTCCTTTGAGGAGTCGCTGGCCATCATCGCCGGTTACCGGGAACCACGACCCAGCCGGGCCCCTGAGCCGGCCGAGTTGCGGCCGGGCCGGGGAGCGCATGTTACCGAGGCGCCGCGAGGCATGCTCTACCACCGCTACCAAGTGGATGAGCAAGGCTTGATCATCGCGGCCAAGATCGTCGCACCGACCTCCCAGAATCTCAAGCGCATGGAAGATGATTTGTGGTTATTCGCACCCGCTGTGCTTTCCCGGCCGTTGGAGGAAGCGACTTTAAGTTGCGAACAATTGGTTCGTAGTTATGATCCCTGCATATCCTGTGCTACCCACTTTCTGAAACTGGAGATCGTTCGGCCGTAAACGAGACCGGGCGGGCCGATTGCTGCTACTCTGATTCTTCAACCGAAAAGTAAAGCGGTTTTTATCTTCCGCATAGTCAGGTCAAGGCAGATGCTGAAGGCAAAACCTGGTGGGAACCCATTTTGGAGGCGACCAACCGGCTTATAACTTGCCTTATTAGAGGAGTATACCGTGGCCGATGAACCATTTACCCTAAAAGAATCGTTGTTTAACCGGGAGATTGTGGCCGGTTTTGCGTCCGCCATCCAGGCAGTCTATCCGGCCTTTGACGAAGAGAGTTTTCTGGGAGCTATATTTGATGAAAAGTGGCCCGACCGGGAGTTGAAGGACCGTATGCGCCAGGTGACGTCCGTATTGCATGATCATCTACCGGCCGGCTACGGTCAGGCGGCCGAAATACTGCTGGCCGCAGTGCCCCACCTGTCCGGTGGCGGCTTCATCGATATGGTCCCATGCGACTATGCCGCTGTTTATGGTCTTGATGATCTGGAGACATCGATCCCATTGCTGGAAGAAACTACCAAGCTGACCTCGGCCGAGTTCGCAGTGCGGCCATTCATCGTCAAGTACCCTGATGCGATGATGGCCCAGATGTTGGCCTGGACCGGTCATGAACATGCCCATGTGCGCCGACTGGCCAGCGAAGGCTGCCGGCCGCGCCTGCCCTGGGGCATCCGGTTACAGGATCTGGTTGAAAATCCCTCGCCCATACTGCCTATTCTGGAGAAGTTGAAAAGCGATCCCTCGGAGTCAGTCCGGCGCAGTGTGGCCAACAATCTCAATGACATCTCCAAAGACCACCCGGCCGTGGTCCTCGACCTGCTACGAAGCTGGAACGCCGCGGAAGGGGATAGCGAGGAGATAAGCTGGATTACCGCACACGCTCTGCGCAGCCTGATCAAAAGCGGCGATGCCGAGACCCTGGAATTCCTCGGTTATCCGGCCGAACCGCAGATCGCTGTCCGCCAGGTGCGGGTTGAACCACACCGCATTGCCATGGGCGAGCAGGTGATGCTCAGTTATGAACTGGCGTCGACGGCCGACCATGACCAAAACCTAATGGTCGACTACGTCCTTTACCTGTTGCGGGCCAATGGCCGGCAGACGGCCAAAGTATTCAAGCATAAGAAGCTAACCTTGAAACCTGGCCAGGTCATCCATATCGAGAAAAAGCAGAGCTTCCGGCCGGTGACGACCCGCAAATATTACCCCGGCATCCAGGCCATCCGGCCGCAGGTGAATGGGCAGCTCTTTGATCGGGTTGAATTTGAGCTGACAGATTAAAGAATGAAGGATGAAGGTTGAAGGTTGAAGGGTGAAAAAAATCTGTGTCATCGGTGTGGGCAATACCTTTCGTGGGGATGATGGCCTTGGCCTGGTCGTCGCCCGCCGCCTGGCCGAATTGGCTTTACCGGGGGTGACCATCCTGGAGCAGAGCGGCGAAGGAGCGGCGCTTATGGAGGCCTGGGGTGAAGCTTCTCAGGTCATTATTGTGGATGCTTTTTCATCCGAGAGCGTACCGGGCTTCATCCATCGCTTTGAGCCGGTCAACCAATCGCTGCCGGACTTCTTTGCCGGGCACTCGACCCACGCCTTCGGCCTGGCCGAAGCCATCGAATTAGCCCGCCAACTGGACCGGCTGCCGGACGATCTGGTCGTGTACGGTATAGAAGGGAAATCCTTTGAACCCGGTATGGGTCTATCGGCAGAGGTTGAAACAGCGGCTGATCTCCTGGTGGGGCAGCTCACTGAAGAACTCACAGGTGGCAATCGACGGCTGAAGGGTGAATGGTGAAAGTGGTCAATCCACTGATCGCGAGTCAACTGGTTCTAGATCGACAAAAACGCCGCTGTGATCGCTCAGGTAGTCGCCGGATCCCGTTTGACAGGGCCAGATGCCCACACGCGTCACCCATTTAGCCCAGTGACTATTCAGGCAAATGTGGTCAATGCTGTCAGTCATTAGTTCGAACTCCTCTTGGGTTAGCTTGCTAGCCATGGCAAAATCAGCTTGGGTGACGCCGACCAGGTCACTTACCTTGAGGGCCAGGTCGAGCAATAACCGGCCCCAGCGGGTGCCGTAGGTCGTTCGTTCCGGCCGGTTCTGATTGAAGTCACCGGCCACGCACAAGCCATCCAGCGGATAATCCCGTCGTAAACGTGACCAATCGGCGCCTTGGGTGGCGATCGCGGCATAGTGCGCATCCCAGTTTCGCGGAGTGCCGTAGGGCCACCTGGCCCCATGGTAAGGCAACACCGTTCCATAAACCACTAGCTTGCCCAGAGGCGTTACCAGGATTGGGCATGCAACGCGGTGCGGAGTAGACGGTTCGAAGCGTTGGATGACGGGCCAGCGAGACCACACGGTCGTTTTATGTTCTCCATCACGGTGGAGGATGGGCGAGTCGGTAACCGTTGGCGTGCTGGCCTCATGATAGTCCGGCCCAGGCCGGATATTGTCATGAGCCTCGGTCAGGATCCAGATATCGGCGTTGTTTTCCCGTATTTTCTCCAGAACCCTTAGTGATCGTTCATTAAACTGACTACTTGGCCGTTCGATGTTCCAGGTGGCAATTCTCATATTAAACTTTTCATTCCTGATGGGCATCTTTGACTATCCCCCTTTGGGGAGCATTCATCATAGCTGATAGTTAGAAAGATGGGAAGGTCTGCTTTGGTGAAAGCTGGCCCATTCCATGACCGGTCACTATGGTGGGTGAGCCGGTGTCGACGGATATGTAACATGTCCCGTTCTAGGCTGGTCGCTCTGTTACTTGCCATTATAATTAGGGAATAGAAAAAGGGGAGCGAGACCCCCGAGACCCACTTTAACCAGGATCGCTCATGACCCAATTCGCCCAGATTATCAGCACCGGCCGCTACATTCCGGATAAAGTGATCACCAATGACGATCTCAATACTATGCTGGGTGAGAATGTCGGGGATTGGCTGGTAGAGAATGTCGGAATCCATGAACGGCACATCATGGCCGAGGGCGAAACGACCTCAGACCTGATCGTCCTGGCCACCCGGCAGGCACTGGTGCGGGTGGGGCTTGAGCCGGCCGACCTGGATCTAATCCTGGTAGCTACCGACACACCCGACTATATCAGCCCGGCGACTGCCTCGGTGGTGCAAGCCAAATTGGGCGCTAAAAATGCCGGCACCTTCGATATCAATTGCGCCTGCGCTGCCTGGGTCACCGCTCTTGATGCGGCCGCGCGTTATATCGCCACGGATAGCGACTACCAATATATCCTGGTGGCCGGGGGCTATGGGATGAGCCAATTCATCGATTGGAGCGATAAATATACGGCGACGCTCTTCGCCGATGGCGCGGGGGTGGCTATTGTGGGCCGGGGGGATGTGCCGGGGTTTTTGAGCGGCAAGCTAATCGCCGCCGGCGAGTATTATGATGCCCTGGGCATCTTTAGTGGCGGTGCGACGCGGCCGGCCACTCTCGAGCAAGTGGCCGAATCCGGCAAACCGAAAGTGCAGTTCGTCCGCAAATTTCCGGCCACCTACAATCTCGATCATTGGCCGCGCTTGATCCAGGAGACGTTGGAAAAGGCTGGCCTTGATCTGGACCAGGTAGATTTTTTCCTTTTCACCCAGATCAATGCCCGAACGATTGAAAAGGTCATGGCCAAACTGGGCCAACCCATGCGTAAGACGCACATGATCATGGATAAGTGGGGCTACCTGGGTTCAGCCTGCATCCCGGCCGCGTTGGATGACGCTCTACAACTGGGGGTGGGCCCGGTAGCCGGAGACCGGGTGTTATTTTGCGCCAGCGGCGGCGGCTTTGCCATGGCTGCCAGCATCTGGCAGTGGACGGCGAAAGTACGCTGATCATTGTTTGAGGAGGATCGTATGGTTATTGGCGATTACCTGGGACGGCGGGAAATATATTCGCCCGATCAATTGGCCATTGTTGATGCCGGCAAGGAGCCTGAACTGAGATTGACCTACCGCCAGATAAACGCGCGAGCCAACCGGCTGGCTAACTGGCTACGACAAGAAGCCGGCGTCGAAAAAGGGGACCGGGTGGCTATTTTGGCCCGCGACGGCCTCGAACACCTGGACTGCTTCTTTGCTTGCGGTAAGCTGGGGGCCATCCACACGGCCTTTAACTGGCGCTTACACTGGCGCGAACACCTGGGCATCATCGACAATGTGACGCCCAAGGTATTGATCTACTCGGATGATTTCCTGGAGAGTGTGGTCCAAATCAAGACAGCTTTGGCGGAAACCGCTTATCCCATCGGCCGCTATCTGCATATCGAAGGCGAAGGGTTCTCCGCTGAAAGCGGGGGAAGTATTCATTTCGAAACGGCCGTCGCGGGCTCATCGCCGGCCCCGGTTACCTGTGAAACCCTGGAAAAGGATGATACCGCCTGCCTGCTCTTCACCGGCGGTACCACCGGGCTACCCAAGGGGGCTATGATCAGCCACCGGATGATCTGCTGGAACGTCTTGAATACGGTCATCCATGATTTGCACCATGACGACATTTATCTCAATGTCTTCCCCTTGTTCCACGCCGGCGGCCTGTTTGCCTACCTTTCTTCACAAATCGTCTTTGGCAATACGACCATCCTGACCCGGCAATTCGATCCCGAACAGGTATTAAACCTAATCGAACGCGAGAGAGCGACCGTCTTTGCCGCGGTGCCAACGATGTTCCAGATGATCACCCAGGCCGCCAACTGGGAGACGGCCGACTTGAGCACTTTGCGTTTTTGCACCAGCGGGGGCGCGCCTCTGCCGGTGCCGCTAGTGGAGCAGTACACCAGGGAAAAAGGCATTCGCTTCAAACAAGGTTTCGGCATGACTGAGTTTGGACCCGGTCTTTTCGCCCTGCCGCCAGAGGACGCCATCCGCAAAGCCGGCAGCATCGGCCGGCCGAACTATTTCATCGATGTGCTCGTGGTGGATGATCAGAACAAGCCCCTTGGTCCGAACCAGGCCGGTGAATTGTTGCTTAAAGGGCCTTCGGGATGTTCGGGTTATTGGAATGACCCGGCTGCCTTTGCCGAAGTCATTGATGATGCGGGTTGGTTTCACACCGGTGACATCGTCGAGTATGACGAGGAGTGGTATTTCTTCGTCCGCGACCGGAAGAAGGATATGTTCATCTCTGGCGGAGAAAATGTTTACCCGGCGGAGATCGAAAACGCACTCTACCAACACCCGGCCGTTCACATGTGCGCCGTGGTGGGTATACCCGATGCGCGCTGGGGAGAAGTGGGTAAGGCCTGCGTGGTTCTCAAGCCGGGCCAACCGGCCGAGGAGAGTGAATTGATCGCTTTCCTAAAAGAGAACCTGGCCGGTTACAAGGTGCCAAAAAGCGTCGTCTTCTATGATGCCCTACCGCTGTCGGGCATGGGAAAAATCCTCAAGCGGGAACTGAGGAGGGAAAAAGTAGCCATCCTGGCGAGTTAAAAATAGAGCCGCCTGGTAGTAGGCCAGGCGGCTCTATTGATCCAGGCTAATAGTCAGGCAAGCCTTCTTCACCAGCCGATCCGGCTGGCGGAACTACGAACCAAGTATCTCCGACCCCGTTTCCGGTGGTATCACCAGGAGCTGCATCATTGACCCAAAAGTAGAGCGGCTGGCCGTTATATGTTACCTGGAAAGTCCCGTCGTCGCGCTCGATGGTTTCCAGTTTGCCAACAACACCGTGGCCGGGCACCGGTACTTGACCGGCTTGGACCAGCAAGGGGGGCCAATTTTCCGCACACGAGTCAACACAGTTACTTACGCCAGGTTCATCCATGGCGAAATAATATAAAGTGAAGCCATTGGCGCCGACCAGGAAATCGCCCAAATCTTCGTTATTACCCGTGGCGACGGTGTACGGGGAGACGACGAACCAGACATCATTGACATTTTGCCCGGTTGCATCGCCAGGGGCTTCATCATTGAGCCAATAATACAAGGGCATTCCCTGGTAGGTAACCTGCGTTGTGCCGTCTTCCCTTTCTGTCATACCTAAGTCACCGACGATGCCGGCATTACCCCGGGGGATTTCACCATCCTCGACCAGTAGAGGCGGCCAATTGAGCGCGCATTGGTCGGTACAATTGCTTACCCCCGGTTCGTCTTGGTTAAACCGGTAGAGGGTCAGGCCTTCAGGACCGACTAGGAAGGAACCCAGCTCCTCATTTCCGCCGAGGAACACATGGGTGGTTGGGTAGGCTACAGCCCAGACATTGCCGACGTTATGACCGGTCGTATCGCCGGGCGCCTCGTCATTTACCCAGTAGTACAGGGGCCAGCCGTTGTAGGTTACCATCAGCGTGCCGTCTTCCCTTTCGGTGGTGCCCAACTCGCCGGGCAGCCCTTCGCCGGCTACCAGTTGGTCGCCTGCTTCTACCAACAAGGGGGGCCAGGCGACAGCACAACGATCGTAGCAGTTGCTGGTGCCGGGTACGTCTATGGCAAAGGTGTAAAGGGTCAGGCCGGCCTCATCGGTCAGGTAGGGGCCTAACTCATCACTTTCAGCTAAGAGCAGGCTAACCGCCACGGGCAACCCGCCGGTGATATTGAAAGGTGGGGTAACAACATTGCCCGTGGCATCGGTCGCCGGTCCATCCTCCCCGCCGGGAAATTCAAATTCTCCGGCGACGCCGGCATCCACATGGAGCATGGCGTAGACAGTCTCAGTTACCGCGGCCGGATCGATCTCGACAATCACGGCTGTATTTTCGCCGGCCTCTACCGGGGCTACTCCCAGGATGGGACCCGGCTTGCCATCGGCCTGGGCGTGGATGACGATCCAACCGGGGACATCGGCCGTTACCTGGCCGATGGTGACGGTGTTATCAGCGCTTAGTTCCTGGTCTTCGACCATCACGGCATTGGCGACAACCATCTCTTCCACGACCGTTTCTTCAGGTTGGGCTGATTCTGGCTCCGCTGTTGGTTCTTCAGCAACAGGTTCCTCTTGCACCGGTTCTATCTCGGCTGCGGGTTCGGTTGGTTCCGGGGCCGGCGCTGCTTCTTCCTGACCGCCACAGGCCGCCAATAATAGGGCTAAAATGAGGAAAAATAGTGGCAATGACAAACTTCTTTTTCTGACTGACATCATCCTCTCTCCTTCTGTAGTTTGGGTTTCTAACGCCGGCCATTACCTTGATGACCAGGTGGTTATCTATATTTACGCATAGAAAGGGCGATTGGATGAAAAAGAGGATATTTGGCTGGAAATTAATCTTCGGGATTGTAGCCTAAAACGCGCTCGCCGGTGGGTCCGGGGCTACCCCCGGCCGGCTCGATGGTGATGCCAAAAGCGGAATAATCCTGGAGGGGTTCGCTGGATTGAATCTCCAGGCCACGATAACCGGCGTCGTCCACGGAGAATATGGCGCCACTAGCCCGTTGGCCATCCTTTATTAACCAGAGTTGGTATTGCTGTTCAGCGGGGAGTTGGGGGAGTTGGTCCACGATAACCGTGCCGTAGCGGCCGTCGGCGCTGATGTAAATGATACCGGTGGCTTCGGGAGCGACCTCTGATCCGGTAAGGCGAACTCGCCTCCAGGCATTGGGGTCTGATTGATTGGCCTGTCGCCACTGCAATACGTTGCCTGCCACCAGGGCGAGGACAATCAGCAGCACAACCGGCCGCCAGATCGGACCGTTAACCAGATTTTGCAGCGTCCCGACTGCTTGTTGCCACCAGGCAGGTGCGGACTGTTTCGCCGTGCTGGTTGTGGGTTTTTGCTTTTCAGCGGCCGGGGCTGTATTTATCCGCGCCATTAAGCGCCCCTTCAAATCCGGTGAAGGTTCAAAATCCGGCGCCGCCAGGGCTAAAAGGTCGACTACCCCGTCATACGATGTCAACTCGGCCTGGCATAATTCGCAATCCGCGAGATGCCTGCGCGCCCTTTCCACCTCGCCGGTCTCCAGGCTGCCCAAGGCAAAAGCGGGAATTTGCTCCAGGATATGCCCTTGTTCTTTCTCAGCCATTGATATTCCTAAATATTTTTCTCACTTTAAATATACGTTAACTTGAACGCATTGGATGTAAGCATCTTTTTTCATTCAGCTTGTAATAAGGTGCGGAGTTTCTGCATGCTAGATCGAATCCGCCCTTTCACTGTTCCCAGTGGCAAATTGAGCTCGCGGGCGATTTCGGAATGGGAGAGGCCTTTGAAATAGGCCAGGCCCAGGACTTCCTTCTGGTCGTCAGGCAGGCTGGCGACTGCATTTCGCACCCGTTTCTTTTGCATGGCCATCTGGGCGAGGGTTTCCGGACTATCATTTTCGGCGACAGGCTCGCTGGAAATATCGGCCCAGCCAACACTGTGTTTCATCGGCCGTACGGCTTCCCGGCGCAACATGTCAATGGATCGATTGCGGGTCATGCGCACCAGCCAGGTAGTGACCCTGGCCTGTTCGGAGTCGTAGGTATTCGCTTTTTCCCAGACGCGGGCGAAGATATCCAGGGTAATCTCTTCGGCATCTTCGGGCCGGCCGACGACATTGAGGGCGATGCTGAAGACAAGACGATGATAGCGATCGTAAAGTTCGCCTAAGGCTGTCTCATCCTTCTTAATAATCAACCCGATAAGATCGGTGTCCTCTAGTTGTACCATGGCTGCCGGCAATTCGCCTCTGTGGTTGATGGTCGAGTTTGGCAGATATTGTACAGTGGACGAATGACCATTGCTAGCTTGCCAGGAGAGCAAGGGGCTGACCCTGTTGGAGGCGAGATACTGTTGATTCATGAAACTCCAGTTACAAGCAAGGGAACTCGGGCTTTAGTCAGTTTATGGCGTTTGTACTTAACGGTTGCTCTTTTTCTTAGTCTGCCAGGTATGTACCTTACCCCGGCCGTGCAGTGCATCTGGTAGGATTTGGCTGGCAGCTTCTCCAGGATTGTTGGCCAGACCATTTGGCCAGCTGCTAGCCGACCCAGTAGCCATTAGCAAACAAGGCAGTAAACAGTCCCAAACATACCAGTGAAATGGTCGTAATCAGCTTATCGACCCACGGCCGATCTCCCCACTGGGCCAGGATGATGAAAGCCGGGAACATTACCCACATGTAGCGGCGTTGGCTCATGAGCAATCCTGAACTAATTGAAATTAGCACACCCAGTGTAATAAAAACCCCTTCGCTCCACCGTTTTTGATAAAGCAATATGAAACCCAAGATTAAAAATACGACGACAAAAGCAAAATCGAGCCAGTTGTTGAGGTGAATGGTACCGGTTAAGAATGCAGAGCCCCAACCACCAACGGGTGTCTTGAACAAATCGGCCAGCATGTTCAACGGTGACTGAGGTTGCCTGGACCAGGCAGCCGCCCCATGAACGAAGGCCAGGGGATCACCGAATACGCGCTGGAGGTAGGCCATATAGACGAGCGTGCCCAGGGGTACGGCTGCAGGAGCGATGAGCGCGCGAAAGGACGGCCGTGACCCCTCGATTGTGGCCCGTCGCTGGACCCACCACTCAACCAGCAACATCACGGCCACGAGGATGCCGATAAACCGGGTCATCGCGGTGGCGATTCCAAGAAGAGCGGCTACTTCCCAGTAGCCTCGGCGAGCGAAATAAAGCGCCCCAATAGCGCCCAGCAGAAAAAGGGATTCAGTGTATATCGCAGAACCAAAGAAAGCGACTGGGAAGATGAGAAAGTACCAGCTAGCCCTATCGGCCGTTCGCTGCCCCCAGCCTTCGTTTACCAGCCGGTAAAACAAAATGGTTGCCAGGATCAAAGCCACGTTGGTTATGAGGATGCCTGCCAACAGGGTATCGCCAACCAAAGGCGTTACGGTTCGCATCAGCAAGGGTAGCAAGGGGAAGAAGGCCACTGAAGGTAACTCGACTCCTGTATACTGATATCCCTCCTCGGCGATGCTCACATAAAAACCTGTATCCCAACGACTGCCAAATACGTCAATTATCACGTTATCCGCTGGTCGCAGATGGTAAAGATTAACTGGGGAATCGGCGAAAAGCGGGACTGCCAGATACGCTACGAGAGCTATACCCAAACGCGTCACAGCGAATAATAGGAGCGGCATCCATATCCAGCGGGCCAGACGAACTCTGGACCACTGCTTTAGCCGGATGTTTAGTTGATCCTTACCTACTACGACTATGCTCATAAGCGGACTCTTTTTCCAGGTCAAATGGAGGTCAATTTGCGGTTAATGGAAAAACACGGGCATAAAAACGGGATGACCAGCGAAAAACGTGGGCGCGTCGGATCCTTCTGGGGGAACTACCAAGGAGCCTGATACGACAAGATCGATGCTCCGGGTCGCAGAAGCGTTAATATCGACTTCCAAAGTCACATTCAGCGGACCTGGAGGTACCCCGATCGTGTTGATGTTAAATGCCGCTGTACCAGCACCATCCGTTAGGATGTTTCCCGAGGTTTCACCATTCACATAGACTGTCGCCAGGCTATTAGCTGGGTAGCCGCTGCCTGTAAAGGCAAAGGTGCTTCCGGGGATGCCGCTAGTTTCGTTAACCGTTAACTCAGGTGCGTAAACACCTGCCAGGGTCTCCCAACCGATGGCCCCCACTGGCAAATCTACGAAGGGGATCATGGCCACACCGGCTAGAAGAATAGCCAGGGTAAGTCCCAAGCGAATAAATTGCTCTCCAGTTAGAAATTTCATAACAGTACTCCTCTTTCTTGTCTATCTTTTATTGAAATGGATTGGATTTATGGCCAATAAGATCGCTCAGGGTCTATGTCTGATCACCGGATAGGTCTTCATCTGGCGCCAGGTAGTACATTGATCCGATGGGAGTCACTTTGGCAACTCTGAGAAGTTCGATTGACGGATTATTGATATAGATGGGGCGCCGGCCCAGCTCGCTTAGAATCAGCCGGTTCATATCGTCACCACCGATCAAGAAGCGGTTGATAAGCGTGACGTCTGGTCGTAGTCCTTCTACCAACTGCAAGTATTGCATTCCTGGGACTGTATCCCACCAACCAAATACCAGGGCGTTGGGCTTCACTTGTTGCAGGATCTCTTCGCTTTGTTGCCGGGTGCTCCAGTCATCGGAGAGATCTACTCTTGACCAGCTCGAGGCCAGGGCCGCCAGAACGACGATGGCGAGCAGGCTATAAGCCAGGGGTTTAAGATGGACATGGGGAACAGTGCGATCCAAGCCTTCAATGAGTGCCTGGTACCCAACCCCCAACCAGATGGCCCAGATCAGGTAAGCCGGTAAGAACATAGTCGCCTTGTCGACGACGCGATAATCGATGTAAAAAACCACATTGGCCAGAAAAAGGAGCAATAATAGGCCGCCAAAACGCCAATGACGACGCAACAAGACAACCAGGCCAAGGATGCCTGGCCCAATACCGATAGCGAAGAAAGCGACCCATAATTCTTGTCCAAAGGCCTGCGCCTGGGGTAAAAGTTCATGGGAACTGTAGCCAAACATCTGGCCAGCAAAGCTTTTACCGCTCACTAACCACCAAAAACCGTCATAGCTCATCAGATCCACCGGGACAAAATCCCCGGCCGCGTTGAACCGCCCGGCATAATTGAAGAGTGGCGTCGTGGCGTAGCGTAAGGGCAGAACCAAAAATATTGTAGCTCCGGCCGTGGCTGCCAATAGCCCGGCAAGCCATACCCGCCTTTTTAGGAGCTCTTGTGGATGTGAAGCAACAACATAAAAAATCAGGCCAGGCAATAACAGTATGGTGGCGGCATGGTTGCCCATGCTCAGCACCGCTAGAAATATGGGCGCGGCCAGACGTTCGGGGCTAGGCGCCTCAGCCCAACGGATGAGGAGCAAAATAATGCCGGCCATGAGAAGCGTATGGAGCGTATACACTTCGGCAATTAATGACAGCGCCCAAAAGTAGGGCGCCGTTGCCAGAAGACCTAAGGCCCCCAGACGCATCCAGGGTAAAATCTTCAACTTGCGCAGGATGCGATCGAGCACGAGGATGGTAGCTGCTCCGCAGAAAGCCGAAAACAGGTTCATGCGGTAACCTATATCGCCCACGGGGAGCAAAGACCAAATTTTTCCAAGAAGCAGATACAGCGGATAGCCAGTGGCCCTGACAATACCGTTGGAAGCCACAGCCGTGGTTAGTTCGGCGCTGTCCAGGTTGTAAATTGTGGGGGCCAGGGTGAGAGTGTAGATCAGTAATGGCAAACAAAAGACTACGATGGCGAACCAGTCGATTGTGGCAACCAATTGTTTCCACAGCTTTAACATTTGATAGGACTGGCGATAGCCAAAGAGATTGTCTACCATTCATTTCCTCCCATGACGTGTTCCGTGCAAAGGCTCGTCGGGCTTTAATATATAGTGATAGCCAGCGTCCAAAAGTAACCGTACGGGCATTAATTGCCAGGCGTGGTCCACAGTTATATACGTCTAGTTATGGGGTTTTGGATGCCTTGTCTGTGAAAAGAGCCCCATTGAGTTGACAGGAGCATTAAGAAATACCTCCAGGGAAATGTTTGGAGGTAAAGATGTGATGGTCAGAATCTTGGCTTTAGGACCTGTTCCTGGTTCTGACTTGAGCCCGCTCGAGATTACCCGCTTATGGTACAACTGAGGAGGCTATTGACGGAATCGAAAAGGTAGTCCGAACCGGATATGTGGGTCACCGCCAGGGTGTAATTAGTCGAGGAGCCAGAGGCGAAGTATTTAGCAGAGCCATAACGATCATGGTAAGCTGTCCGGCTTAAGGTGCTGGCGATGGGCATATACCTTGTGGTGGTAACGATGGCGTTGTCCACGGGCTTACGGTCCTAATCGACAGGGTTGACTTTGGCGGTTACCTTGACGAGATCGTGGTGGACTTTGGCGGACATGTCCATTTAGCCGGAAGGCCAGGTTGGATTGGCCGTAGTGCCTTTTTAGACCGAGAATGTCTCCGTGGCGCCTATTCCCTTGACGATTATCTGGAGATTGCCCAGGAGTTGTTCTCCCTCATTAGGGGTGATAAGGGCGAGTTCGGGGCGCAGATAGCGCTTCAATCTCGGATATGGCACCGGTCAGATAGAGGTGATTGTTAAGGGTTGAAAAAGCTCCGTCTACGCTCCGACGACCGCCGGGACCAGATCAACACAACGCTTAGTGCGACTATCAGGAGGATGGCTTAAGCCCCGGAACAAATGATCGCCGGGGTCCTTGACCAATGGAAGGGCCTAACATTAACCCTGAATTACTCTAACTGAAGGGGACAATTCACCAAACGAAGACATTAGTGCGGGTTATTCTCTTGGTGAACTTCCCATATTGCAAAACCCAGATTATTGTTTGGCCGGGGGTAATACCAGATCCGCTCTAGCTCAAAGAAAGGTGAGACCTGCTCAAGTACGGCCATGCCAGTGGGATTTCCTGTATCGGCAACAAAAACAATGCGATGCCCTTCGCTAAGCCATTCGGAAAGACGGCTCACCGCAATTTCAGGATCTTTTCCAATGGTCTCCAAAACCAAGTTCTCTGACAGTTCAAGGCTCTCAGAATTGTGGAGATACAAGTCGAGCCCTGATCCGTAAACCTGCCCCCCCATTAGCGGCCGGACGACAAATAGTTCGTCGTGACCCATTTCCCTTGCTTCAGTCGACAAAACTTCCGCCAACTGCCTAACACCATATCCGGAAGGCCAACCTTCAAAATACTGCCACCTTATTAAGGCTGGAAGCGAGGCTTTTTCTGGCGAGACAAGGATCTGGTAATCGATAAACATCGGAAAGGAAAACAGAATGAGTAAAAAAGGCACAGGCAAGAATTTGGACCAGACATGACCTTTGGAGAGGGTCAACAGGTTATCAATCAGCCATGAGACAAAACAGCTAAACAACAAAACGAGTGGAACCAAGGAAAAAAACACGTATCTCGGATAAAACTTTGTGGCGAATATTAAATAAGGACAGATAGATAAAACCAGCAATGAAATTAAAAACCATCTGATCCGGCCCTGTTGGATGAATAATGACCAGCCGATAGCCATGAGGCTGGCAACGGCTAATACTGGGGATAGCATGCGCCAAGCCCAACCAACCACCTGATTTCCGTTTATCAGAAACAGATTAAACAGGGTCATTCCCAAACCCAATTCATATTTACCGCGCACGTTTTCAGCACCAAAATCTCCAACCAGAAGAGAAAGTAAAACAATTGCGCTACCAATTATAGCCGGCAAGATTTTCTTCATTGCAGCCAACCACTGCCCAAAGGGAACCAAAGTAGGTATGGCCAGAATTGGTATCATGATGTAGATCATGGCCGAGGCTTTCACGAAGAATGAGAGAATCAGTAATAGGGCCAAAAGAACCGAAAACATGCCATGTTCCGATCGTAGGGTTTGGATAGTAACAAATACAATCCAGACGCCGAAGGTCACGACCAAGCCATCAGCCAGCGCCAGACGATCAAAAAACAACGCATAAGGAATGATCGTGTAGGTTAAGGCTGCCAATAATCCAATACGGATATTGAATAATATTTTTCCGATGGAAAAGAGACCTAATGTCGATAAAAGACCGGCAATGACAGAAAGTATCCTAGCCCCAAAAAGAGGCTCACCGGGTAAAGATAGAAGCGGGGCAATCATGGCGGTGGTCAGCCATTTTCCTTCTGAATAACCTGCGCCAAGCTCACCCAGGCGGAATATTGTGGCTAGCAATATGTGTATCGTCTCATCAAAGAACGGCGGAAAACGGGTCAGCCATAATATCCGGCTGAAGAGGTATAGAGCAACCACTCCGGCCAATAACCACCTGGGAGATAGTTGCCAGTTTAGATGGCGATGTCGAACCTCATCGCGTTGCATCAAAAGCAGCAATCATCTAGTGAGCCTAGCCTGTTTGTCGTGTTAGGCATTCGCTTTTTCCCAGACGCGGGTGAAGATATCAAGGGTAATCTCTTCGGCATCTTCGGGCCGGCCGACGACATTGAGGGCGATGCTGAAGACAAGACGATGATAGCGATCATAGAGTTCGCCTAATGCTGTCTCATCCCTCTCAATTGTCAACCTGATTAGGTCAGTGTCGTCTATTTGCTTCATGGTTGCTGGCAATTCGCCTTTGTGGTTGATGGTCGAGTATGGAAGATATTGTACAGTGGACGAATTACCATTGCTAGATTGCCAGGAGAGCCGGCGGCCCATAATATTTGAGGGGAAAGGCGACATTGAGCACATCGCCGGTTCGCTCACAGGGCGCTTGCGAGGCCAACAGCGAAGGCTATCCGCGGTAAAGTCCTTGCCGGGAGATGGCGCTTCACTTTCCAGCCCGAGCTGGGCCGGCCAGCTTACCGCGACTTGATGGTTACAATTGTCTACAGCCGAATTGTTCTCAGGGTAATAGATGGCCGTCCGTTGATCTATGCGGAGCCATTGAAGCTGGATTCTTCTTTTCCATGGGTTTGAGCCAGAGCAACACCTGCTGTGGTTGCATCGTCTCCTCAACCACCTGAACCAATTCGGCCGTAAGCTTTTCCAACTTGACCTCATCCCGGGCTGTTTGGGCGAAGGCGGCCAGCACCTTCTGTGCTTCGTACTTCTTGCGGAAGAAGCGCCGGTCTAGGAAATCCTGCACCCTCCGCCGCAGCAAATTGAACAGCGCTGCCATGAGCAGCGTGGAGAACACGATCAGCGGTGGCGACTCCCCAATCGAGGCGCCGAACACCCCTTGCAGCAGAACCACGCTGCCGAAGAAGATCAAAGCCAATAACGCCGACAGGACGCCGTATTGCAGCGATTTGCGAATGATGACGTCGATGTCGAAAAGCTGGGTACGCAGGATGGCCATTCCAATTGAAAGAAAGACCAACAGAAAGGCCAGGTTCTCTATAACCAGGAAAACGATCCGCCGGGGCAAGTCGAGATCGGCGGACTTACCATCCGGGGCATTGCCGGTAATGGCCGTGTAAACCAGGAGGCTCACCACAACGACTATCATTGCCCCCATTCCGAACAACACCCAGCGTGTCTTTTGCCGTTCTATGGGTGTTGAGACGCGGAAATAACGATAGATTTGCGCCGCCACGCCACCGAAAAGTACGCTTAACCAGCCTGTCCACGACAAGAGCATACTCATCGGGCTGTTGATGTCAACAAGCCCTAGCGTGTCCTGCAGGAAGTAGCCGAGGCTGAAATAAACGACGACGGCCCAATATATCCTGGGAACCATGCGGCCGTTTGGGAACAGACCCAAAAACAGAGCCAGCAAGACGGCGCTCATCAACAAGATAAGCTGGGCTGGGATTCCGAACAATGGATAGGTAGCCACCAGCACGCTCAATGGCCCAGTCGTTGTAGCATCGATGACGAGGAAGAATGAAACCAGGAGGGCGAATGGTTCGCTGCGCCGGCGATAGAAGATCAGGACCCCGAACACAATCGGAATCAGGCTAGTAACAACCAGGAAAGTGACAAGCAGGAGCGCATAGTTATCCAGTGAGACGCCGCGGGCTGCAAGCTGGGCGACGCCGGTCGGCGTGGCATAGTCGTATTCCCCGCATTGCACGGCTGCAGCCGTGCACACCTGCTGCAACCGGCTGTATTGCAGCACCAAGCCGGCTATGTACATCAGCAGCACGGCCGTAACTACGATTACCCAGGCGACTTGGGCTGGCAACAACCATCTAGGCGTCTGCGACTTTGGTCGACTCATTTGCTTGACCTGTCACTGTTCTTCAACCATAGGCTCATCCCTTCCGGTTGCATCGTCTCCTGAACCACCCGGACCAATTCGGCCGTAAGCTTTTCCAACTCGACCTCATCCCGGGCGGTCTGGGCGAAACGGGCCAGCATCTGGGCGGCGTCATACTTTTGGCGGAAGAAACGGCGGTCAATGGTTCGCTGTAAGCGCCGGCGCAGCGGGGACGATAGGGCGGCGATTAACAGGGTCGAAATGACGATGCTGACGGCGGATCGTTGGCCGGTGAGAGCTTCGAACAGCCCTTGCAGCAACACCACGCTACCGAAATATAGCAGGGCCAACAGGCCGGTAAGCGACCCATAGACCACCGTCCTGCGGATAATGACGTTGATGTCCCAAAGCCGGTAGCGCAGCAGGGAGACCGTGATCGAGAGGGGGAGGATCACCAGGAAGGCTTTCCAGAAAAAATATCCCAACTGCTCACCAAAAGTGCCCGGCTCGGAGAAATTCTGACCAGATGAAAAGACCAGGGCCAGCCCGATGGGAGGCACGGTTGCCGCTAGGCCAAAGACCACCCACTTGATCTGTTGCCGCTGAACAGGGTCAGAGGCGTGGAAGTAACGGTAAATCTGGGCGATGGGAGCTGTCATAAACAGTAGCCCGATCAGAAGGAAACCGCGCTCCATGTAGATTTCCTCGAAAAAAAGGCGCCAAATCTGGATGCCGATCTGTGCCGCTGCCGCCCAGGATGTCCAGCGGGGGACAAATCGTCCGTCGGGAAAAACATAGAACAGGCACAATAAGAGTGTGCTTGAGATGGCAGCAAAAACGAGATCGAGCTGCTGAACAAGCGGCCCGGATCCGGCAATAAACTCGAGATTATCTGCAGTCAGGGCCATCATCAAAACCAGCGAGAGGATGCAGGCTATCCAATCATCGGAACGCTGCCAGAAGATAAAGAGCCCCAGAGCAAGAAAGTATGCTTCGAGAGCGATCTGGAACCAGTCATCAACAGTACCCTGACGGGCTATCGCCACTTCCTGCGGAAGGGAAAGAAGGAAGAGCAGGGTAAAGAGCACGGCCACGCTGATCCACAAGACACGAAGGACGTTCAGTCGCCAGCCGCTAAGGTGTCCGCTACTTTGGGCCATGGTCATCGTTTGCGCTTCATTGGGTGGGTGGCTGGCGACCGGTCGCGTCTCAACCAGAAGGTAACGCTTTCCGGCCGCATCGTCTCCTCAACCACCTTGGCCAGCTCTGTTGTCAGCGCTTCCAGGTCTGTCTCAACTCGGGCGGTCTGGGCGAAGGCGGCTAAGATACGTTGCGCGTCGTACTTGGACCGGAAAAAGCGGCGGTCAATCAGGTTTTGGATCCGCCGCCGCATAGGACTGAACAAAGCAGCGATGAGTAGCGTAGAAATGACCAGGCCCAGTGGTGAATTTTCGCCGGCAAACGAGCCAAAGATGGTTAACAGGATTACCACACTGCCGAAATAGACCAGGGCCAGTATACCGGTCAACGCCCCGTAGACCAACGTCTTGCGGATAATGACATCGATGTCCCATAACCGGTAACGCAGGATGGCTAAACCCATGGAGAGGGGGATCAACGCTGCACTGATCAAAAAGGCAGACCGGATAGCGGCCGATCGCACCAAGGCCGCGCCACTGTTCCCGGCTGTCGGGGCTAAAAACACGTTTAGAAGAGCGAGAGGGAATAGGGCCAGCAGGATCATTAAGGCTCCCACCACCCATTTTGTCTGCTGGCGTTGGATGGCGCCAGCATGCCTAAAATAGCGGTACGGTTGGCTGCCGACGGCGATTACCACCAGGATTAAGGTCAAACCTGTGAAAAATGGCCCGGACGAGGAGAGGAGCATCAAACCCAGAGTCACGGCGAGCCAGCCCAGAATGGTCCAACGTGTCCAGCGGGGTACAAATTGCCCATCCGGGAACAGTAGCAGGAAGATGAACATAAGCTGCCAGTTATAGGCTGAAGTGAATTGAAACCACTGTTCGATGCCGGATACCAGGTCAATGAGGGGTAGGAACATGTCCCCGCCCTGGGCGAGCAGGATAAATACAAATGCGGCGAATAACCCGAACCATTGGTCCGACTTGCGCAGGAGCATGACCAGGGCCATCGTTCCACCCGCAATGAGATTGAACAGGAAAGGCAGGACAAGGAAGAAGCTGAAGGCGGCCGACGACCAGCCCAAATCAGCCAGCGCCGCCAGCGTCGCCTCTGGCGTCCAGGCGATAGTGGGGGCCAGCACTTCTGGATGGGCTGTCGCATAGGCCGGGAATAAGGCGATACCTACCAGGGTCACGGAAAATGTGATGACCGCCAAAGCCAGCAGTAGCCAGCGGCTGAATCGTATTAAGACCAGCTGATTAAGACGTGGCGGCTGGTTCGAAACACTCATCGGTTGCTCCTCCTCACGCCTATGGGCGGATCCGCCGGATTGGAAGATCTCAGCGCGACACCCACACTTACTGGCTGCATCGTCTCTTGAACAACCCGGAGTATCTCGGCCGTCAATGCTTCCAGCTCCACTTGGTTGCGGGCACTCTCAGCGAATTGGGTTAAAACCCGGTGGGCGTTGTATTTCTGGCGGAAAAAACGTCGGTCGATGATTTGTTGCAGGCGCCGGCGAAGCGGAGCGAACAGGGCGGCAATCAGCAAAGTGGAAATAACGATAATGATCGGGGAGCTTTGGCCGGTGAAGCTTTCAAACAGCCCTTGCAGCAATACCACGCTGCCGAAATAGACCAGGGCCAGCAGGCCGGTCAACGTACCATAGATCAACGTCTTGCGAATGATGACGTCAATGTCAAACAGACGATACCGCAGGACAGCAACGGCCAGGCTAAGAAAGAGCGGCAGCCAAAGGAAGTTGTCAGTGATGTCTTTTAGAAAAACATGCCCGTTAGCAACATTTAGAACAATCGCCAGGGGAATGGTAACAACAATAAAGCCAAAGCCGAAGAGGAACCATTTAGTCTGTTGGCGTTCGACCGGGCTTGAAACCCGGCGGTAGCGGAAAACCTGGCAGGACAGGATTATTAGGAAGTTCAGCAACACGGGTACGCTATAGATTTCTTCACCCCAATTGGGCAGCTTGAGACGAAGGGCGAGGTCTGCTGCAGCATAAGCTATCACCGTGCCGGACTGGATAAAAAGATGGTAGATCACCAGAACGCCGACAACCCAGATGGCGCGGCGTGGTACCGCCGTGCCGCTGGGAAAAAGGAATACATATAGCAAAACGAGAAACCAGAAAAGGTAGTTGGCTCCAAATACCCCTAGGGAGATGAACTGAGCGGCAAGAGTCTGATCGTCGAGGGTAGAGACACCCAGAAAGACGATGATGAAAGCGGTGAACCAGGCAAACCAAGTCCAGCGGGCCCGCCAGGCAATGACGGCCGCCACTGCCAGAGGGATCACGGCTGCCGCGCTGCTCAGAACGATATGATACAGTGCGTATTGTTCGAGCGACAGCCCCCGGTCGGCGGCCATTTGGGATACCCCTTCATTGCTGAGTTGTACTCTCCCATCAACCACCACTGTCGGCATTGACCGATCCGTGACCCGTTGATAGTACCGCAGGGTACTGGCAAAGCCGACAAGAAGATAAATCACCTGACCCGCCAGGAGAAGTGCAAAGAAAATGGTCAGTAGGCGGTTGACCGTGGCAGAGTGCTGGTTCATCGTTTTTACCTGGCTTCTCCGAAATGAGGCCAGCTGGCGAGCCCAGGCTTGATCAGACCCGCTCCGGCGGCGGCGTTCCGTTCACCACACGCTCCAATCCGGTCGCCTACGCCTTCTGGGCGAAAAGTACCAACCTTCGTTGTGAGACTTACTCGGGTCATTGATGTTCCCTACACGCCAACTACAGGTAGACACACAATGTCTCCCTGCCAATCGGTGATAATTCAATTTCCTAGTTTTGATGATCGGAATTTAATGTCGGCATCGTCCGAGGAAGATGACATTGCCGGGCTAGGCCAATATATTTATCGAATTAAGATCTATTTTACTGCAGCATCGTCTGCTGATCGTTACGATAAGCGTTACGGAAGGGCAAGCTAGTGATCGCATTTACGAATTTTCGAGAAGAATTAAGCGACCGTTATCTGGCCTGGCAGCAGGCCATTACTGAAGCGCAGGACACTGGCAGAATAGGCGCCCATGTCGTGAATCTTGATGAGCGATGGGACCAGGAGAGCAAGGTTTGGGTTGTCCTCAAACCAGATCAGGCGAATTAGATGATGCTTGAGATTTATAAGCGATCTGTTCTTCGGTTAGAGGCGTGACACAAAAAAATATCGTCTACACTTGTTGGTCCCCGACCGTTCAGTTTCGGGTTGCAAAGGTTGACGAACAGCATGTTCAGGCTTTGGTGACAGCCGGCCTAAGATTAATCCAACGGCCACAACGATTATCGGAAAATGGCCGAAAATAAGACAACTATTTTCGAGTAATCGTCCAAGGGGGGAGCGATGACCCTACACTAGTAAGGACCTGATCAGGTGCGCGCCGAGTTGAAATTCGATTAGTTCTTTGCTATTCGAACTTTTTCTTCAAAAACCCTAACTCCCATCCGGTAAGGAGAAGCCATTCTCGGTGATTACCCGGCTGTAAAAAAAGCTACTGTCTTTCCGCTTTCGTTCCTGGGACTGGAAATCGACCCAAATGATGCCGAATCGCTGCGAATAGCCAAATCCCCATTCAAAATTGTCTAGCAAGGACCAAACGAAATATCCGGCCAGGGGCACACCGGCTTCTATGGCCCGGTGGGCGGCCGTCAGATAGCCGCGCAAGTAATCAGTACGCCGTTGGTCGGCGATGCGGCCGGACCTATCTGGCCCATCAGAAAAGCTACAGCCGTTTTCGGTGATGTAAATCTTGGGCGCCTGGTATTCAAAATGCAAACGTCCCAGGACGTGATAAAGGCCATCAGGATACACCTCCCATCCCATCTCCGTCCAGTGTATGTCGTCTTCTGCTGGCTGGAACACGGTGCGGGGAGAATTGTCCTCTTCCGGGATTTCCTGGCTGCGAGCGACCTGCCGGGTATAGTGATTCAGGCCGATAAAATCAAGCGGAACAGCGATGGCTTGGAGATCACCCTCTTGGATATAATCGATGTCTGACTCTGATACCTGCCCGGCCTGGATGATGTCGGCCAGGATATCGGCCGGATAGTCCCGGCCGAACAATGGGTCAAGGTACCAACGGGTCCAAAAACCATCCTCCTTGCGGTTGGCCCGCAGATCGTCCTGGCTGGGAGAGGCGGGAACGCTATGGCTCATATTCAAGGCGATTCCTACCTCGGATCCAGGGCTGTTGTGGCGAAGGACAGGCACCGCCCAACCATGGGAGAGCAGTAAATGGTGGGCAACGTGCAGCGCGGTAGGCATGTCGTCTCTGATACCCGGTGCGTGGCGACCCATCAAGTTACCCACGATCACGGCCACAGCCGGCTCATTATGGGTGATCCAATTTTTTACCCGGTCCCCCAGGTGGCGACTAAGGACATCGGCGTATTCTACAAAGGCTTCGGCCGTAGAGCGGGCTGCCCAACCTCCCTCGTCTTGCAACGCCTGTGGCAGGTCCCAGTGGTAAAGGGTGACGAAGGGGGTGATGCCGGCATCCAACAGACCATCTACCAGCCGGTTGTAAAATTCCAGGCCGGCCGGGTTCACCGGCCCGCGTCCTTCCGGCAGCAGGCGGGGCCAGGAAACCGAGAAACGGTAGGCGCTCAGGCCGATCTCGCTCATCAGGCCAATATCCTCCGGCCAGAGGTGGTAGTGGTCGCAGGCCACATCACCAGTATCACCATCTTTTACATTGCCTGGGGCGTGGGAATAGGTATCCCAGATCGATGGGCCCTTGCCATCCTCATTCCAGGCGCCTTCAATCTGGTAAGATGCTGTGGCGGCGCCCCAAAGGAAATTTTCCGGAAAGGATATTTTGTTATTTTTCATAGCAGGAAGTTTATATGAGCTGATCTTTTTGGGCAATGGCCAGCATGGCCTGCAGAGCAATCTGGCGCATCTGCTTTTCACCAGCCAGGTACGCTTCCTCGGCCCAGGCCGGTTTGACCTTGCCCGGCGCGCCATCGGAGGTGAAGATGGCGCCGGTGCGCCAGCCGCGAAGCTGGCCGACAATGAATAAGGTATCGCTCTCCATCTCTATGAACAGCCCGCCGGCTCCTTTAACAGCCGCGAAATCGTCACTATCCTTGAGGGTGTAGAAGGAGTCGCCAGCGATACCTACGCCAATCCGCGCCGGCAGGTCCAATCGCTCGGCCGAACTGACTAATTCCCGGGTCACCTCAAAGGTGGGCACGGCCGGGAAGGCCAGCGGCAGGTAGTTATTGCCTGTGCCACCGGCGCGGAAGGTGCCGCTGGCGATAATAACGTCGCCTGGCCCTTGCCCTTCCTGTAGTACACCGCACGAACCCACTCGAATGAAGGTGTCTGCTCCCAGGTGGGCCAATTCCTCGCAAGCGATAGCCGTTGCCGGGCCACCCATGCCGGTGCCGCAAGAAGTCATAAAAATACCTTCGTAGGTGCCTGAGTAAACGACAATCCCCCGCTCTTCGCTGACAGTTACCGGGTTTTCGAAATGGGCGGCAATGCGCCGGGCCCGGTCTTGTGAACCTGGACAGAAGACGTAGCGAGATATGTCGTTTGGTTCACCTTTGACATGTGGTTCCACAGCGTATCTCCCGAAAATTCGAATTACAAAGAATTGGCAACCCTGTCAGGGGAGCCGTCTGGGACGCCTGCGGCCGGTAAGGTGATGGTTACCTGCAGGCCGCCTGCTTCCGGCAGGCTGGCTTCAACGCGGCCGTGGTGGAGCTCGACCAGTTGGCGGACGATGGACAGACCCAGACCCGAGCCGCTACTTTCCCGGTAGGTGCTCTCACTTTGTGACCCGGACTGGGCCGTCCCCCGAGCTCGCGAAGGATCGCCTTTCCAGAAGCGTTCAAAAAAGAAGGGTAGTTCGGCCGGGTCGACGCCAGGCCCCTGGTCGCTGACCACCAGTTGGACTTCGTTTTGACCGGCGCGCGAAGCGACGGTCACCTGACCGGATACCGGTGAATAACGGATGGCGTTCCCGACCAGGTTGGCCAACACTTGTTGCAACTTGCCCTCGTCGGCCATAACCAGGCCCGGCTCCTGGCCTATGTCCCCGACGAGGAGCACCCCCTTGGCCTTGGCCGTAGGGGTCAGGCGGCGCACGGCCGTTTCAACCAATCCGGCGACATCAACTGGTTCGATATCCAGGTGGAGTTCGCCGGCATCGGCCAGGGAGAGCACGCGTAAATCTTCCACCAGGCGGGCCAGGCGCAGCACTTCCTGGTGCATCGTGTCCAGCTCTTCTTCTGAGGTCGGGATCAATTGGTCGATCATGGCTTCCAGGTTGCCCCGCATGACGCTGAGTGGGGTCCGCAACTCGTGGGCGACATCGGCGACCATCTGCTTGCGCAGCCCCTCCTGCCGTTCCAACTGGTCGGTCATGGAATTGAACGCTTCGGCCACCCGGCCGACCTCGTCGCGGCGTTTGACCGGCGCCCGGGCAGTCAGGTCGCCGGCGGCCACGGCCTCTGTCGCCTGGCGCAACCTGGTCAGCGGCCGGGCGATCTGCCAGAATAGCCAGGTGCTGGCCAGTATCGCCAGCCCGCCGGAAATGCCCACGGCGATCAAGGTTGTATCGCGCATGGTACTCAAAAATGAGAGGGCATCATCCTGGACCGTCTGGGGAACGTCAATGCTGATCGAGGGCATCGCTTCTTGGGCGATGACATCACGGAAGCGGCCGCTCCAAAAATCAGACAGAGCCAGGGGGGTGGGCCGGACCGGGAGTTCCGGGATCTCTAGAGTGGAGCGGGAAGATTGTGGATCTTCTATTACCACAGTCTGTTGTTCAAAGGCATCGACGGCCGAGTTGACAAAACCCACAAATTCCCGCTGCATGATCACCAGCGAGGCGAACAGAACGACGATCATCGTGACCACCACCACAAAGACCACTGTCCCCGTCAGGCGGAACCAAAGACTACGGAACATGGTGTTTTTCCCCCGGAGCCGGTCCAGTCGCTTCAAGCCGGTAGCCTACGCCATAGACTGTCGTGATCAATGCGGGCTGACCGCCGGCTTTGTTAATCTTATTCCGCAGATTTTTAATATGCTGGTCAATGGAACGCTCATAACCCTCGTAGGCGATACCCTGGGTTTCCTCCAGTAATTGGGTGCGGTTGAGCACATGACCCTCGTGACGGGCCAGGGCTAACAGGATCTCGAACTCAGATTGGGTCAACGACAGCGGCTGGCCAGCCAGCCAGGCCCGGTAAGCCGAGGTGTCGATCAACAGCTCGCCGGCCCGGACCACGTCCACGTCGGCCAGGGGGCCGGCCACCCGGCGGAGAACAGCCCGTACGCGAGCCACTACCTCGCGCGGGGAAAAGGGTTTGACCACATAATCGTCGGCGCCCAATTCCAGGCCGATAAGCCGGTCGGTCTCGTCGCTGCGGGCGGTGACCATGATGATGGGCACGGCCGATTCACGGCGCAGGGACCGGCAGACATCAATGCCGTCCTGGCCGGGCAGGTTTAAATCCAGCAAAACCAGGTCGGGTCGTTCCTGGCGATAGGCGGGGATGGCCTGGGCGCCGTCGTAAATGGCGGCGGTGGTGAATCCAGCTTGCTCTAAATAGAGGCGCAAGGTGCGGACTATCTGGGGTTCGTCTTCGATGATCAGGATCTTGGCCATGATGGACTCTATTTTAGCATGAGTGGCAGTGGGGGTTTAATTACCTCTCTGGAAACCAACTTGCTTACCCGGATCAGACAATGGGCGGCTACTTTATTATCAGCCGCCCATCGCCCGGTGGTTATTCGCTATTACCTTAGAGCGTTTCTACTTTTTCCTTGGCCGGAGCTTCCTTCCGATTCCTCAGGAGCAGGTAGGCGCCGGTGGCGATGAGGGCTATGGCAAACAAGGTGCCCATGCCCCGGAAAAAGAAGTCCACGGGCGCCAGGGGATTGTGCGACCAGTAAAGCTGGTGATCATTGCCGTCAACGATGACCCGAGGAAACCGGGGCAGGTCAGGGATAAAGACCCTCGTTTCGCCATTTTCCGGATCAACGATGGTGATCTCGGGACCGTTCAACTCGAGACGGTCATCCTGGACTCGCACGCCGGGGACGATCACACGGCTGCGGCCGTTGTCGGGATTAGTGAAGGTGATGGACGATTCGTCCAGCTCAATGTGCAGGCGATCGGCGCCGGCGGTTACCTCGTCCACGGCGTTGATAATCGGTTCAACAAGACCACTATCGACAACGGTGGCGGCGACTGCGGTGACGGCGACGCCAATGGTAGCCGCTACCAGCATCACGAAGGCAAATCCTAAAAGAACCACAACCAGTAAAACTTTCATCCAACTTTTCATTTCATACTCTCCTTTAATGTTTGATTTGCTTGTAAGAATAACAGGCAAATATGTAGAGATTGTGTATGAAAATTGAAAACAGTATGCGAATGTTCGGGCCGTGATTTAGTGGGGTTCTATGATGATGTCTTTGAGGATATTACCGGTAATCATCGAGGCCGGCAGGCCGTTTAGCCAGGGCTTGATCAGGATATGCAGCCGCCCGTAATTGATGGGTATAACCGGCGCTTCTTCTACCAAAATCTGTTCGGCACGGCGGTACATGGCCAATCGCTCCCCCTGGTCGGCGGTGCGCCGGGCTCCTTCTACCAGGGTTTGGAATTGTTCGTTGACCCAGCCACTTTCAGGCTGCCAGTGGCTATAGCGCAGAAAGCTATCGGGATCCAGATAGTCCGCGCTCCAACCACGCAGATAGAAATCAGGAGGTTTATCAGCATAATATTCCTCTTGCACAAATGTCTTCAGGTAATCGAAAGAGACGTCAATGCCCAAAACCGATTTCCACTGGGCAATGAGGTAATCGGCTATATGGCGGGAATGACCATGGGCATAACAAGTTCCCTGAAGTAGGGGCAGACCTTTCCCATCAGGATAGCCGGCCTGGGCCAGCTTCTCGCGAGCCGCCGCTGGATCATAGGGCAGGGCAATGCCCGGAGCGTGGCCGGCTACGCCGGGTGGAACCATGCCGCCAACGGCCGGGAAGTCGAGTCCCTGTGTATGCCGATTGGCCAGCGTTTTCCGGTCGATGGCCATAACCATGGCTAAGCGGACTCGGGGATCGTTTAAGGGGGATCTGGTGGTATCGAAGGCCAGGTATTGGGTGTGAGGATCCGGGCGTGAAATATATTCGTCAGCATGGCGTTGGATTAACCGGAGCGCCTCTTGAAAAGGGGCACTAAAATATGGGTAGGCAATATCAATCTCGTCATTTTCGTACATTTCCGGCACCGTGCTTTCCTGGACGATCGTGAATTGTACCTGGTCGACATTGCCCCTAAACGGCACGTGATAGTCACCGTATTTCTCCAAGACGATTGACTCATCAGTTATGGATTTCAAGAGAAAGGGGCCGTTGGTGACGAGATTTTCCGGTTTCGACCAATCTGGCCCCAGGGATTGGACTCGATGGCTTGGAACAGGTCTGGTGATGAATATGGCCATCAATTGTAAGAAGTAGCTACTGGGTCCTTCCAGGTTAACTACAAGAGTCTGCTCGTCGACGGCCGAAATCCCCACGCTGCTGGCCTCTGGGTTTTCGCCGGTGTGGTAAGCCCTGGCGCCCTGGATGTCGAAAAGAATCTCCACCAACCCCAGATCGTTATCCGGGTGCAAGGTGCGTTTCCAGGAGTATTCAAAATCAGCAGCGGTCACCGGATTTCCATCACTCCAGCGGACATCATCCCTCAGGTGGAAGATATACCGGCACCCGCCATCTAATAACTCCCAACTGTGAGCGATGTCGGGTACCAATTCATCCTCCGCAGTGAATTGCAGCAAACCACTAAATAGTTGAGTGATGAACCAACCAGAAAAGCCTTCCGTAGTCCAGGCTGGATCGAGATGGAATGGGGCGTTGCCGGCCGTTACCCGAAAGGGGTGGGGGGCCGGTGTCATAGTCTTGTCTGCCAGGGACGCCGCTTCCGTTACCTGATGCCACTCTTTAAATCCACGCTCATAGGCTTTTCGGGCAGCGTCGAAAGCAAAGATATTGTGGTAGGTCAGACCTAATTTCATGAGGGTTCTGGCGGCCCGCTCGTGATCGCCTAAATCGCTTAATAATAGCTGGGCATGTTCATAGGCTTCAATAGCTTCTTGATAGGCAAACACCTCCCGGGCGGCATCCCCCGCCAGCAGTAAATAATGGACCCCTTTTTCGCCGTCGCCGGCTTCGGCGAAATAACGACCCAGGAGGGGGGCGAGCTCCTGGCAGCGATCGGGGAGGTTTTCCTCCAGGTCCAGTGCCACTTCTTTTTGCAAACGTTGGCGGCGAAGCGTGCTTAGATTAGATAACAAGGTCGCATGGATCAGGGCGTGGGTGAAGTTGAAAGTAGGCGAGACGACTCTGGTGGAGCGACGGAGTTCCTCGATTAGCTGGGCGTTTTCCGCTCGTTCCAGGGCGTCGATCAAGGCATCTTCATCCAGGTCACTGATGGCCGCTAACATTTCGTACTCGAACTCGCGGCCCAGCAGAGCAGCCCTTTGCAAGGTATTTTGATCTTCATCTGATAATTTGCTTAGCCGGGATTGGATGGCCGAGCGGATGCCCTGGGGGATTTCTAACGCTTCGATGTCGGCCGGCCAGCGCCAGTGGCCGTTCCTCATAATAAAGTTTGCCGCTATCCACCAGCGCCTTACATACTTCTTCGATGAAGAAAGGGTTCCCCTCGGTCTCCCGGTAGACAGCCTCCAGGAATTCCGGTTGGATCTCCTCGGCAAAGAGTGTCGCCAATAATTCTTTTGTGCCAGTCACATCCAAACCAGAGAGCTTGATCCGGGTGGCCAATCTCTCTCTATTTAATTCCAGCAGCGTTTGCTTAAAAGGTAAGGCAGTATCAAGCTCAACTTCCCTGTAGGTGGCGACAATCAAAGCTCGGCGGCGTGCCAGGCGGCGTGCCAAGTAACGTAGCAGCGCCAGGCTGCCGCTGTCAGCCCAGTGCACATCGTCGATGATGAGCAGCAGTTTGTCCTTTTTGGTCAAAACGCCAAACCAGGTGATGATACTATCAAAGAGTCGCTGTTGATCGGCCTCTTGGTCCAGGCGTTCATTGGGCGGTATATCGGGGAAGGTCAGACGCAGTTCCGGGGCCAGGGTCACCAAATCAGCCAGCACCGCCTGGGGCAACTCCAGGTTGAAACCGTTTTCCAGGGATCTTTGCACCAATTGGGCGAAGGCCCCATAAGGGGTTCGTTCTTCGGCGTAACAAAGTCCCAGCAGCGTCTTGCCGCCGGATATTTCCGCATAGGCGTTCAATTCTTTGGCCAGTCGGGTCTTGCCGATGCCCGGTTCGCCGCTGATCAACAAAAGTTGGCCGTCCCCGCGGGCCGCTTTCTCCCACAGGGCTACTGCCTGGGAAAATTCAGCCTGCCGGCCGACCAGGCGGCCGCGCACCAGCCGGTTGAGATGGGGGATGGCCGCAGGTGGTTTAGATCCGGCTTCGACCTGGCTGATTTCCTCCAGGGTAAGGCGAACGGCCGTGGCCGTCTGGGGGCGATCTCCAGGTTGTTTGCTAAGCAGGCGGACAATCAACAAATCTAAGGCCGGGGACACCTGGTCGTTGTAAGCGCTGGGAGGTACGACTGGGGCGTATAGATGTTGGGAGATGACGGCGGTAATGTTCTCGGCCTCGAAAGGCGGCCGGCCGGCGCTCATCTCGTAGAGCATTACCCCCAGGGCGTATAAGTCAGAGCGGGCATCAGCCTCCTGGCCCAGGATGATCTCTGGCGCCAGGTAAGCATAGGTACCCATGAAGGTACCCTTCCCGGTCATCCGGGTCTTTCCGGAGATGCGGGCCAGGCCAAAATCCATCAATTTGATCATGCCGCTCTGGGTAACGCTGACGTTTTCCGGCTTCAGATCGCGATGGATAATGCCTTGTTGGTGGGCGATTTCCAGGGCATCACAGATAGCCCTGGCTAAATCAATCATTTGCCCCAGGTTTTGCGGTTGGTACTCGCGCAGCGTCTGGCCTTCCACCAGTTCCATGACGATATAGGAGAAAGCGCCCTCCTGGTTGGGCATTTCTCCCGTGCCGACATCATAGACGGCGACGATGTGGGGGTGATTGAGCCGTGCTGCGGCCCGGGCTTCTTGTAGCAGCCTGCTCTGGCCTTCGGTGCCCAGGCCGCTAGCCGAGACAATCTTGACGGCCACCGGCCGTTCCAGAAGGGTGTCTTCGGCGCGGTAGACCACGCCCATGCCGCCCCGGCCGAGTTCGGATTCAATGCGATAACGCTCTTGAATGACAGATCCAATCATATAATTACAACTTTATCGAAGGCTGAAATCGTGTACACTCACGGATGTTGTGCTGCACCGCTGCTTGAAAGGAATCAGAGTCTATTTGGACCCCGCAATAGCCGATTATACCCGATAACCTGGCTACGTGGCCTCTTTGTTATTGCCTGCCGGCAAGGGCCATGAAGGAGCTTAACCTTGAAACATAAACCGGCCGGAATAGCTCTGATAATCGTCGTCTCGGTGGTATTCCTAACCGTCTCTTGCGATGGAAAGACTCCGGAAGAGACAATTTACGCGATCCATAGCGAAGGCGCCGGCAACGAGGTGATTGTTGAAACCGAAGAAAATAGCGTCATTTTTGACATTTCCAGCGAGCGAGGGATTGGCGCCGCTTCCATCGCGGTGATCACCGGCGAGTTTCCCCATTCGGTAACCCTGAAACTACATCTCACGGCCCTGGAGGAACTGCGTTTCGCTTACGGTGAAACAGAAGTCCTCGTTTCCGTATCCAGCAGCCAGGGTAATGCCGTCAGAGAAAGTGTGATTCTCAGCTCAGGGGTAGTGCGACAAGAATCCCCGATAACCCCGGCAAGCCCCTACTGGCTGGACGTTGTCATGCTTCAGGAGGATGGCTCTCCAGGGACGATCCCCCTCGAAGATGGGAACTTTTTGGTTTCCGCGCCCGAGGATTTTACGACCAGGACATATGATTCTTTTTTTATCCGCTGGATAGATTTTTACCGCTAACCGGTTAATTTGTGAGCCAGCCCCCGGCCTGGATGACTAAACCCCTCCAAGTATTCGCCATCCTTCCGCCTGGGCCAGGCGGCGGAGAGCTTTGTCAGGATGAACGGCAACAGGCTGCCGGCTAACAGCTAATAAGAAGCGGTCGGCGACCGTGTCACCATAGGCGCCAAAGATCTTGCCCCTGGACATAAAAGGCAACAATTTTTCTACCTTCTTCTCGCCCACATTGAATGGGGTGGCCAACTCCCCGGTCAGCCGGCCATCTTCGAAAAGGATGGGCGTGCCGATAGCTTCGAAGCCGGGCAACTTATCCAGCAGAGCGGCCACATACGGCTCAAAGAGCCCGGTAACGACGATGACCCGCCGGCCATTTTGCCGGTGTTGTTCCAATTCGGCAAGAACATTAAGCCGTCGTTTGGGCCATAATTCGTTCTCAACCGCCCAGGCGGCCATTTCTTGAAATTCCCCCTCGCTGTAACCTTTAAACATACGTAATAAATCGTGGATCCAGCGATTTTTGAATTCGCGCAGATCCCGGCCGGTCCAACGGCGGGCGAAGTATTCAGGCAGCCGGCCGTAATAAAAGCCTTTGACCCCCTTGCTCTGGCCGTGGGCAAGCAGATAATCATACATTCCCCGCCAGGCAGAACCGGCCGTGAGGGTACCCTCCAGGTCGGTCGCCACCGTTGGCCGGCTGTTATCGGGCGCGCTATCCAGTAGGCTGTATGAGGCCATTTCCTTCCCCAGATGCTCGCTCTCGGCGATGCTTAAAAAAAGCCCAAAGGGCCAGGAGCAAGGCCAGACCAATGGCGATGGTTATGATCAAGAAGGTATCTTGCAAGGCGTTTGCCTGGGCTGTCGATGACGCCTTGGTGGCGCCGCCGCTCAAACTCTCTCCTGCGTAGAAGACAACCCGGCCAGCCCACAACGCGCCTAACATGGCGATGCCGGTGGTCTGGCCCACGGTGCGGGTAAAGGCCAGCATGCCCGAAACGATGCCCAGGCGGCGGGCCGGGGCCGATCCCATAATGGCGCTGTTGTTTGGAGATTGAAAGATGCCCATGCCGATGCCGATGGGCGTGAAGCGTAGCACGAAACCGATCGCGCTGGTTTCCGTAGTCAGTGTGCTCAGTGCGTAATAACCCAACATCAAGACCCCCAGGCCGGCCACGGTGATGGGCCGGGTTCCCAGGCGATCGGACAAGGCGCCCGATACGGGTGCGGTTATAAACAGGCCTATGGGCACCACTGCCAGGAGCAATCCCACCTGCTGCGGTGCATAACCCAGCACATTTTCCAGGTAAAAGGGTAAAAGCATAATCGTCCCGGCTACGGCGATAAAGGTGATAAAACCGGTGACCAGGCCAACACTAAATTCGCTATTGCGAAATAATCGCAGATCAATCATTGGCTGATCGATGTGTGACTCAATGATGGTAAAAAGGAAGAGGAAAAGAACGAAGCTGGCCAATAACAGAAGAATGCGGCGGTCGGCGAAGCCGATGTTCTGCCCCAGGGTCAGGGCCAGCAACAGGGAAAGCAGGCTGATGAACAAGGCAATCGCCCCCCAGAAGTCAAAATGTTGGCCTCCTGAGGGTTTGATACTGGGCACGTACCGCCAAGCCATCAGTGTACCGGCAATTCCGACGGGCACGTTCACGTAAAAAATCCAGTGCCAGGAGAAGCTTTCAATGAGCAACCCGCCTAATGTTGGGCCGATAACGATGCCCACCGATACAACGGCGCCACTGATGCCCAAAGCCTTACCTCGCTCCGAAGAGGGGAACGCTTCGGTGATGATGGCCAAGCCCAAGGCCAGGATCAGAGCGGCCCCGATGGCCTGGATGACCCGAAAAGCGATCAGTGAATAGATAGAAGGGGCCAGGCCGCACAATATCGAGCCGCACGTGAAGATGACGAAGCCGCTGGTGTAGAGGGATTTTTTACCAATCATATCGGCCAGCCGGCCGACGCTGAGCATGAGCGTAGAAATAGCCAACAGATAGGCCAGCACGACCCATTGAACGGTGGCGAAGTTAGCCCCAAAATAGCGGTTAAGGGTCGGTAAGGCGACATTAACGATGCTGCCGTCGATAGTGGATAAAAAGATACCCATAGCCACAGCCGCCATGACATACCATTTTCGACTATAGTCGATAGCCTCTTCGTTCATTGTCCCTGATTATCTTTGATTAAACTGGAGATGCCACTATCGCCATTAGCCAGACGTATCCGCTTCGCGGAATAGTTCGGCCGCCAGGGAAACGGTCTGGAAATGGATGTCCACCGTATCCTCAACCCGTTTACCATAGCCGCCGGCCATGACCACCGCCAACGGCAAACCGGCCGAGCGGCAGGCCTCGAACACAAGACGGTCTCGTTTGGCCAGGCCCCGTTTGCTCACGGCCAGCCGGCCCAGACGATCGCCGGCGAAGGGATCGGCCCCGGCCAGGAAGATGGCCAGGCCGGCCTGGGCTCGGTCGAGGGCCAGGTTAACGCCGCGTTCAAGGGCAGCCAGGTAAATGGAATCGTCGGCATCATCTGGCAGAGCGACATCCAGATCGCCCGCGACTTTGCGAAAGGGAAAGTTTTTAGCCCCATGAATCGAAAAGGTAAAAACAGTCGGATCATGGCTAAAAATATCGGCTGTGCCATTGCCCTGGTGAACATCGCAATCGAGGATAACAACTCGTAGAAAGATGCCTTCTGCTTGCATAGCTCTGGCGGCGACGGCGCTATCATTGAAGACACAGAAGCCCTGTCCATAGTCTGGTCCGGCATGGTGGGTGCCCCCGGCCAGATTTATCGCAATACCATCGGTCGCGGCGACCCGGCAAGCGGCGATGGTACTGCCAACGGAACGACGCGAACGCTCTACCAGGCCGGGAGACCAGGGAAAACCGATCCGGCGTACTTCCTGGTCAGACAAGCCACCTTCTTTCACCCGGCGCAAATACTCAGGATCGTGGACTCTGGTTAGCTCTTCGTCGGTTGCCGCTGGACCTTCCCGTAATTCCTGGGGGCTTACAAGATTCGCTTCGACCACCCGCTGGCGCAGCAGGGCGTACTTGGACATGGGGAAGCGGTGTCCTTCTGGGAGGGGTAGCAAGAAATGATCGTGATAGAAGATCTTCAAGATCGTTTATGGGGGTGGGTAATAGGTTTGATGAGTATGGCTGCTTGGCCCGGTGATGCGTCCCTCAAGCTTGCCAGAGTTGAAAAATTTGTGAAACATCTCAATAATATGGTACCCGTTTATCTCGGCCGCCTATTGTGTCGATCAGCGATCTTCAGGCATAATATCATTGTATCAATACGGAGTGTGTAGGTCACGTTGATGGAACATACAGCACTGGAAAACGAAAAAAGCACGCCCCGCAGGCAGTCTTGGCGCCGGTAGTGTCTGACGTGGGGGCTATTCTAGAGGACATATTGCGCTCAGATGATGCGCTTAAATGTTTTACGCTCGTCGGCGTCATTGCCCTGGGCCTTGTGTTAACCTGGTTGATTGAACGCGGACAAGATGAATGAGAATCGGTTCCGCGCAGCTGAACTCGATGCTCAGGTTATGGTTCCCCTGGCGGCCCTAAAATGGGCCCATTCGAGTAAATGGACCCAGATAATGGCGGTTACCAGGTCGCGTACCGGGGATGTGGCAATATGGAATGGGACCAGGGGGAAGCGATTCGCTGTCTGGTTTCCTTGATGGAGGCTACCTGGGGGTCTGGCCGGATAGTAATTATGGGTGATGGGGCCATCTGGATCAGGCAGCCAGGGCCGGACCAATCATCTTGTAGCCTTCGGCTTCAATGACCGCTTCTCTTTCCTCGCGAAACTGGCGCGTATAAAGTTCGTAGTAATGGCCACGAAGACGGATGAGTTCGGCATGGCTGCCGGACTCAGTGATACGCCCGTCATCGATAACCAGGATGCGATCGGCCCGCTTAATTGTCGACAGGCGATGAGCGATAATAAAACTGGTGCAATTCTCCATCAGGGTCTCCATACCCTTCTGGATCAAAGCTTCGGTCAGAGTGTCGACTGAACTGGTAGCTTCATCCATGATGAAGATTTCCGGTTGGGCCAAAACAGCCCGGGCCAGGCTAACTAACTGTTTCTGGCCAACCGACAACAAGTTGCCGCCCTCGCCTACTTCTTCATCATAGCCGTTTTCCAGGGTTACGATGAATTCATGGGCGCCGGCTAACTTCGCCGCGTCCACGATATCATCATCCGTGGCATCCAGCCGGCCGTAGCGTAAATTCTCGCGGATAGTTCCTGAGAAAAGGTGAGGGGTCTGTAACACCACGCCAAGTTTTGACTGAATTGAATGCAGAGTCAGATCCGTATAATCATGACCGGCCAGCAGGATCCGGCCGCCCTTCGGCTCGTAAAAACGGGCCAGCAGGTTGACAATAGTTGACTTGCCAGCGCCGGTAGGGCCGACCAAAGCAATGGTCTCACCCTGGTTGACAATTAAGTTGAAATCTCGGAGAACTGGCTTTTCGACCTCGTAATAAAAATCCACATGCTCGAAAATCAGTTCGCCCTGAATCGAATCAACTTCGAGGGCGCCAGGTTTGTCGCTAATTGCCGGCACCGAATCGACCAGGGAAAAAACACGCTCGCCCGAGGCGATAGCCTGTTGCATCTCGGCATAGACTCGGGCCAGGTCCTGGATAGGCCAGAGCATAAAGGTCACATACATGATAAAAGCCTGGATGCCGCCAATTGTCATGGCGCCGCTCTCAACCTGCAAGCCACCGAACAGAGCAATGGCCCCGATGGCGAAGGCACTGATTAATTGGACAACCGGCAGGAACAATGCAGACAACCAGGCCGCCTTGTAGCCGGCCTCGTACATATCACTGGTTAAACCACTGAATTCATCCAGGTTTGCCTCTTCGCGAACCAGGGCCTTGGTTACACGAACGCCGGATATATTTTCGTTGTATGCCCCAGTAATCTTTGAGTTCATCTTGCGCACCTGGCGATATTCAACCAGGATCTTTTTCTTAAAATATGCCGCTACTACAACCAGGATGGGGATGATCATCGCCACCACTAAAGCCAATTTCCAGTTGATGATGGCCATGAAGAAGAAGGCGCCTAAGATCCGGGTGATAGCCCAGGTGATATCTAACAAACCCCAGGAGACCAATTCGCTAATGCGTTGCGAATCGGAAGTGACCCGGGACATGATCCAGCCCACCGGCGTGCGATCAAAGTAGGCGAAGGAAAGCTGCTGCAGCTTGGCGAACATCTGCTTGCGCAGGTCATATTGGACAACTTCGCCCAGCGTGCCGGCAAGATAGATGAAGCCAAAAACACAAATCGCTTGCAAAATATAGAGCAGCCCGTAGATGATGGTGATCCGGGTTAAGGCCGGCACATCCCCGGGTATGATGCCCACGTCGATAATCTGCTTGCTGAGGTAGGTCGTGGTCGAGTCGATGAAGGAGACGGCCGTGATGAAGAACAGGAATCCGGCGACCATCCGCCAGTGGGCTTTCGTCTGGGCCACGATGCGCAGCACAGTCTGCCCGTTGAACTGGGTGGTAAAATCTTCCTCTTCGAATTCGTAGTTCTCGAAATCACTCATGATGTTTTTCGCCTGGCGTCAAACCCCGCTGGGGGTTGCCAACTGGCCGATTTCCTGTTCCAGATCCACTTCGATCTGGGCCTGCAATTCATAAATGTCGCGGTAGATCCCATCTTGACTGATCAATTCCGCATGTTTCCCTTTTTGGACGATGCGGCCATGGTCCATGACCAGTATGACGTCGGCGTCCATGACGCTCTGAATCCGATGGGCGATGATGAAGGTCGTGCGATTTTCCATCAGTCGTTCCAAGGCCTGGCGGATGGCTGCCTCTGTCTCGGTATCGACCGATGAGGTTGCGTCGTCGAGGATGAGAATGCGTGGATCCTTCAACAGCGTGCGGGCAATGGTGATCCGTTGCTTCTGACCGCCGGACAGGGTTACCCCGCGCTCGCCGACCAGTGTATTGTAACCATCGGGAAAGCCCAGGATGACGTCGTGGATGGCCGCCGCCTTGGCCGCCGCCATAACCTCTTCATCCGTTACATCCCGGCCGACGCTGTAAGCGATATTCTCGCGCAACGTACGGGAGAAGAGGAACGGTTCTTGTTCGACGATGCCTATTTGTTGGCGCAGGTAATAGCGGGGATAGTGATGGATTTCAACGCCGTCCAGCAACAGCCGGCCGCTGGATACAGCGTAGAAGCGAGGCAACAAGTTTACCAGGGTTGTTTTGCCTGAGCCGGTGGAGCCGAGTAGAGCAATCCTTTGACCCGGCCGGCAGTGGAAGCTGATATCATGCAGGACAGTCGCCGCGCCATCATATTCGAAACACACATCGTCAAATACGATATCGCCCTTGGTCCCACCGTCCGGCGAGTGAGAGCCACTGGTTAACGACTCGCGCTTTTCCTTTACGACCAGGGTCACCCGGTCATAGGATACGAGCGCCTGGGACACCTGCACAATAAGCCTACCCAGCATGCGCATGGGCCAAATGATCCAGATAACCATGCCCGCATAGGCCATGTAGGTGCCCACAGTAATGGTCCCGTTTATGGTCATGACCGCCCCGATAAAAAAGCCGGCGATCATTTGCGCCCCGGCCAGGATGTCAGAAGCCGGCCAATAGAGCGAGTGTAATCTGATCAATCCCCGGCCGCGTTGGTATCGTTCGTAATTGTCCTTCTCGAACTTCTCCCGCTCATAATCCTGGCGGGCAAAGGCCTTGACGACGCGAACCCCGGTGAGGTTTTCCTGGAGGGTTGTTGACAACAGCGCCTCTTGTTCCTGATAGGATTCGTAAGCCAAGGTGATGCGTTTAAAGAAGAAATAGCTCATAAGCACAATAAAAGGGATCACGATAACCGAAAGGAAGGCCAGTTGTGCGTTGAGAAAGTAGATAGCGACGAAGTTGATGCCAAATAAGAAGACAATCCGTCCGAAACCAATGGCTTCCTGGGCGAAGAAGCGGCGAATCGTGTCCACATCGGAGGTCGCGCGCTGGATGAGTTCACCGGTATTGGTCTTGTCATGGTAGCCAAAGGAAAGCCGTTGGATGTGATCAAATAGATAATTACGTAGCCGCAGGGCAATCCCTTCTGATGTCTGGGCTGCCAGCCGGCCGCTCAGAAAGGTGAATGCACCTTCGAACAGCGCCAGTATAATGAAGCCCAAGGCCACAAATAGTAAGGTTTGATCAAAACGTCCTTGGCCAAGGACGTCGTCGATCAGGTAACGCAACAAGTAGTAGGTAGCCGTCTTCATCAAGGCCGCCAGGCCGAGCAGGAGAAGCGCACCCAGATAGATCAGACGGTAGCCGGTCATCAGGCGCCACAGGCCGCCGAGGCGACTGCCGCCCAAAGTTGCTTGAATATCGAGTGGGGTTTGCCCGTTTTCTGAAAAAGAGTCCTTCATTTCGTTGGAACTCGGCGTGGTTACACGGTGATTATTATCCAATTTCGGGAGGCCAAGCCACCCATTATCATAGCACGTTTGGCAATGAAGGCTGTAAAACGGTAAACACCAATTTGCAGGACGCCGGCCCCCTATCGATCAAGCTGTTTAAGATCAGCGGAGGGTGGCCAAACACTTCTCAGTTTGCCGTGGCGAACGAAGATGCACCAAGACCAAGTGTGCGCCACCACAGGCGCCAGAGGGTCAGGGGGGAGGGGGTAGTCGAGCCAAACAACGGTATCGGCCCGGGGCCAGGTGATGGCCCGGCTGCGACTATAGTTGCCGTCGATAACCCAGAACCGGCCGCGCGTGGCCTGATCAACCAGCTCCAGGAAAAGTTCATTCGGCCGCATAGTCCAGTCTGGTCCCCAGTTGAGGGCATCCTGCTCTATATGCGGATAACCCATTCTTTCGGCAATCCGGCCAGCCAGGATCGTCTTACCCGATCCCGTGGTGCCGACAACCAATATACGCTCTAAGGTCACCGGCCGATTCTACCACAAGAAAAACTCGCCCGGTGGTAATCAAGCCGGGCGAGCTTTTCCAAACCAAGACGCCTAGGCTACCGTCAGGCCAGGTCGAAGCGGTCCAGGTTCATTACCTTGTTCCACACCTTTACAAAGTCGTGCAAGAACTTCTCCTGAGAGTCCTCACATCCGTAGACCTCCGCCAAGGCCCGGAGTTGGGAGTTCGAACCGAAGATGAGGTCGACACGGGTGCCGGTCCACTTGAGTTCACCCGTCTCGTAATCACGACCTTCGAACACGTTTTTATCTTCCGAGGTCGCCTTCCACGTCGTGCCCATGTCGAGCAGATTTACGAAGAAGTCATTGGAGAGAGTCTCTGGCCGCCTGGTGAAGACGCCGTGCCGGGATTGTCCGAAGTTGCTATTCAAGACGCGCATACCGCCAATAAGAACCGTCATCTCAGGAGCGGTCAGCGTCAGCAGTTGCGCCCGGTCAACCAGCAGTTCCTCGGCCGGTACGGCATATTTGGTTTTGAGGTAGTTACGGAAACCGTCTGTAGCCGGTTCGAGTACGGCAAATGACTCCACATCGGTTTGCTCTTGCGAGGCATCCGTGCGTCCCGGCGTGAAGGGAACGGTCACATTGTGACCGCCATTCTTAGCAGCTTGCTCGACAGCTGCGCAGCCACCCAGGACAATCAAGTCGGCCAGCGAAACCATCTTTCCACCTGACTGCGCACTGTTGAACTCCTTTTGGATGCCCTCAAGGGTTTGCAGTACGCTCTTCAGTTGGGCCGGCTGGTTGACTTCCCAATCCTTTTGCGGCGAAAGACGAATGCGCGCCCCGTTCGCACCCCCGCGCTTGTCGGAGCCACGGAACGTCGATGCTGACGCCCAGGCGGTCGAGACCAGTTCCGGTATCGACCGGCCCGAGGCAAGGATCTTTCCCTTCAGGTCTTCGACGTCCTGCGTATCGATCAGCTCATGATCGACTGTTGGCACTGGGTCTTGCCAGATTAGTTCCTCCACCGGGACTTCCGCACCGAGATAGCGCGAACGAGGGCCCATGTCACGGTGCGTCAGCTTGAACCAGGCCCGGGCAAACGCGTCCGCGAACTCCTCTGGGTTCTCGTGGAACCGCCGTGAGATCGGGGCATAGATCGGGTCCATCCTCAAGGCGAGGTCCGTCGTGAGCATGATGGGGGCGTGCCTTTTGGCAGGATCATGGGCATCCGGCACGGTGTCCGCTGCGGTCGGATCAGTCGGAACCCACTGCCAGGCTCCGGCAGGGCTCTTTACCAAATCCCAATCGTAGCCGAAAAGGGTGTCGAAGAAGCTGTTGTCCCACTGGATCGGGGTTGGCGTCCATGCGCCTTCCAGGCCGCTGGAGATTGTGTCGCCGCCTTTGCCACTGCCATAGCTGCTCTTCCAGCCAAGGCCCTGCTCGTCGATGGGGGCGCCTTCGGGTTCGGGACCGACCAACGCTGCATCGCCAGCTCCGTGGGTTTTGCCGAAGCTGTGACCGCCAGCGATGAGCGCGACAGTCTCCTCGTCGTTCATCGCCATACGCGCGAAGGTCTCGCGAATGTCCCGGCCTGCAGCGACCGCACTTGGTTGGCCGTCCGGTCCTTCCGGATTCACATAGATTAGCCCCATCTGCACGGCGGCAAGGGGATTTTCGAGATCGCGGTCGCCTGTGTAACGGCTCTTGGGGTTGTCGCTCAGAGCCAGCCATTCATCTTCGGAACCCCAGTAGACGTCTTCTTCTGGCTCCCAGATGTCTTCTCGGCCGCCGCCGAAACCGAATGTCTTGAATCCCATCGACTCCAGCGCGCAGTTGCCGGCAAGAATCATCAGGTCGGCCCAGGAGATCTTCTTGCCGTATTTCTGTTTGACCGGCCAGAGCAGTCGTCGCGCCTTGTCGAGGTTCACATTATCCGGCCAGCTGTTGAGGGGGGGAAAGCGTTGGTTGCCGGACCCGGCGCCCCCGCGGCCGTCGCCGGTGCGGTAGGTGCCTGCGCTGTGCCAGGCCATCCGGATGAAGAGTCCCCCGTAGTGACCGTAGTCGGCCGGCCACCAATCCTGCGAGTCGGTCATCAGTTCATATAGGTCTTTCTTCAACGCCTCCAGATCGAGTTTCTTGAATTCCTCAGCGTAGTTGAACGACTCACCCATCGGATTGCTAATTGGAGCGTTCTGATGAAGAATCTTGAGGTTCAATTGGTTCGGCCACCAGTCCCGGTTCGACGTGCCACCACCGGCAGAGGGATTGCTAGTTTCGCTGGATATAGGGCCCTTGCTATCTTCATTCATGATGTTATCTCCTTTCATTGTCTGAACTAATGCGCAGTACTGCTATTAATATAGTCACTACCGGTGCTGGAACTAAGACATCTGTCCGAACTGATCCCTGCCCGGCCGATGAAGCACGAGCGGCTTACCCCAGGTTTTTTGCGACATATGCTCCCAACAACCTGGCCAATTACTTATTTGATTTCTAGACAAAAACCGCTCCACCAAATATTTTTTAATATTATCCTTTTAAAGAGAGATTCTCAAATTTACCCATAGACAGCAGCAACTCTTTGTTGGAATACAATGTTTAAGAAGCGCAACAAGCCATTCTTATTATGCATATTTTGCCACAGTGTAAAGACCACAACGAATGGTTTTTCCCGGACAAGAATATTGTTTGATTTAAAGGGGGATCAATTCCCGCGGGAAGTAGCGCCGCTGGAAGTACAGGGCCACACTGACTAGGCCAATCATCACCGGCACCTCGATCAGCGGTCCGATGACGGCCGCGAAAGCCACCCCAGAACCAATGCCAAAGACGGCCACTGAGACGGCAATGGCCAGTTCAAAATTGTTGCTGGCGGCCGTGAAAGAAAGGGTGGTTGTCTGGCTGTAATCCGCGCCAATGCGCCGGCCCATCCAGAAGCTGACCAGGAACATCACCACGAAATAAATGGTCAGCGGGATGGCGATGCGCACCACGTCCCCGGGGATTTGAACAATGAGGTTGCCCTTCAAACTGAACATGACCACGATGGTGAATAGCAAGGCGATCAGCGTTAGGGGGCTGAGCCGGGGGAGAAATTTACTCTCATACCATTCGCGACCCCTGGCCCGGAGCAGAAAGTAACGGGTGGCGAACCCGGCGATCATGGGTATGCCCAGAAAGACGAACACCGTGCCGGCCAGGTCGCCAATGCTGATGTCTACTGTGCCACCCTCCAGGCCAAACAGTGGTGGCAAGACAGTGATGAAAATCCAGGCGTAAACGCTGTAAAAGAGCACCTGAAATACACTATTGAAAGCCACCAGGCCGGCCGCGTATTCTGTGTCTCCTTTAGCCAGCTCATTCCAGACGATAACCATGGCGATGCAGCGGGCTAGGCCGATCAAAATCAGGCCGACCATGTACTCAGGGTAATTGTGGAGAAAGATGATGGCCAATAAAAACATGAGGATTGGACCGATTATCCAGTTCTGGACAAGAGAGAGGCCTAATATTTTGGTATTGCGGAAGACGCCGCCCAATTCCTCGTATTTTACCTTGGCGAAGGGCGGATACATCATCAATATCAGGCCGATGGCGATGGGGATGTTGGTCGTGCCAATTTGGAAGCTATTGATGGACTCTTCGACCCTGGGAAATAGATAGCCAATGGCGACGCCAACGGCCATGGCCAGGAATATCCACAGAGTTAGATAACGATCTAGATTGGATAATTTTTTACTAACCTTATCCGGTTGCGATGAAGTTGCTGCGTTGGGGGACACGATTTGTTCCTTGTCATGATGGTACTTCGATAAGCATGGAGACGGTCTTACGGGCCACTCTTGACAACTGTCTCCTGGCTTACCGGGCTAATCGTTGTTTGTGGCCCACATTGTGGCTGCCGCGGCAGGATGCGGCCGATATCAAAAAATTGGCCAAAAACCTCGTTCAAGGTCTGTAGGGCCGGTTCATTTATCGAAAAATATATCCATCGGGCATCAACGGCATCGCGCTCAATGTTTACCAGCCCGGCTTTGCGCAATATGCCCATATGGTGAGAAATGAGGTTTAGCGGTAGATCCAACGAATCACCCAATTCACAATTGCACTGCACCCCGTCCATGAGCAGGTTCATGATTTGCAGGCGCTTGGGATTGGCCAACACTTTGAGTTGCTGGGCCAGGCTCTGGATATCTGGAGAAGGGTCAACGGTTTCAGGCATCATATTGCCAAACAGTTCAAACTTTGTTGAAGTATAAGGCAAATAATTGTCCTGGTCAACGGGTAATTATCAATTCCCACCTTTTCAGACAGTTCGCGTTTCGCTATATTGGGTCGGGCTCCCCCCACATTTCATGGGTAACGTCGTTTTATTAATCCTGAGTATGGGGAACCGGGTAGAAATCAATTTCCACAACACCGTCTGGTGGAACCTCAATCACTTCCCTTTCCGACCCGCAAATCGATAGTGAACCACAATCAGGATGGGTGAGACCAGCGCTAATTTCATACTGGGCTGAACGCACAAGAACATCATAACAGCCACCGATCGCAATTACCTCTCGCAAATCCTGAATGATGCCATACTCGTTGGAAAAAGTAAGCCAGCCCTCTGCCAGCGAACCATCTGTCCAGTATATGCATCCTCTAACTCTACCCTTGGGAAACGGTGTTCTGGTGGGAACGGGTGATTCTGTCGGTACAGGTGTTTCAGTGGGCACTAGGGTGGGTGGCAACAGTGTGGCTGTGGGTTCCTGGCGGGCCGTAGGCTTTGGGGCAACTGTTGGTTCTTCAGTGACGACCAGTTCGGGCACGGCCGTTGGTTCACTATCGAACTCCGTCAAGACCGGCTCTTCGGCCGCCGGGGTACAGGCTACCAATAAAAGAAGAACTGTAACAATCATTAATGATTTCATCGGGCCATCTCCTTATCACGGCTATCCAGGCACTTTTCTCGCGAGAAGAGATCGTGTCCCTGGTCAAAATTATCTACTCACCATGATAATCAGCGGAGAAGACCTGATAAGAAAGAAAGTGGGGGAAAAGTGGGGGGAAAATAGGTGGAAATTTGTACTGCAAACTGTGAAATCATTTTGAAGGGATAGCCAACGCCAAATAAGTCAGTTTGCCGGGCAGAAAAAAAGATGTACCTTGCTCCAGGATATGGGCAGGTGTCTTTATTTTCGAAGGCGCTACTTGCGCACGTGCCCGTCTCCCAGGCCGATCCACTTATAGGTGGTCAACTCTTCCAGGCCCATGGGCCCACGGGCGTGGAGCTTCTGGGTGCTGATGGCCACTTCGGCGCCCAGGCCAAATTCGCCGCCGTCGTTAAAACGGGTGCTGGCGTTGACAAACACGGCCGAGGAATTGATCTCGTCGATGAAGCGGTTGGCATGAGCCCAGTTGTTGGTCAGTATGCTTTCAGAATGTTCGGTGCTGTGCTGTTGAATATGATCGATGGCCTCGTCGAGCCCGGCCACCACTTTGATGCCCAGGATCAGGGCCAGCCACTCCTGGTCGAAATCGTCGGGACCGGCGGGCAAGATGGTTGCTCCGCCGTCGTCTTGGCCCAGGATGGCCAGGGCGGTTGCATCGGCTCGTAGCTCGACGCCAGATTGGGCTAGGCGCCGGGCCACCTGGGGCAACAGGGTGGGGGCCACGGCCGGATGGAGCAACAAGGTATCCAGGGCGTTGCAGACGCTCGGCCGCTGGACCTTGGCGTTTTCAATAATATCGACGGCTCGATCCAGGTCGGCGCTGTCGTCGACGTAGATGTGGCATATGCCGATGCCGCCGGTGATGACCGGAATGTTGCTCTCTTCCCGGCAGAGACGATGCAAACTGGCGCCGCCGCGCGGGATGATCATATCCACGTATTGGTCGAGGCGTAATAGTTGGCTTACCATGGCTCGATCAGGATTGTCGATGTACTGTGAGGCCGCGGTGGGCAAGCCGGTCCTTTTTAGAGCGCTCTGGATGACAGCAACCAGGGCTAGGTTGCTGCGCAAAGTTTCACTACCGCCCCTTAAGATGGCCGCGTTGCCCGTCTTAAGACAAAGGGTGGCGATGTCGATGGTAACATTGGGCCGGGCTTCGTAAATGACGCCTATGACCCCAATGGGGATGCGGCGCTTGCTCAGGTGCATGCCATTGGGTAACAGTCGGCCTTCAATCTCGGCGCCAACGGGATCGGGCAAATCGGCCACCCGCCGGGTATCGGCCGCCAGCCGGGCCACCCTCTCTTCCGTGAGAAGCAGCCGGTCCAGCAAGGCCTCGCTGAGCCCCTTGGCCCGGGCGTCGGCGATGTCCAGGCTGTTTTGAGCCAGGACCAGCTCGACCTGATCTTCCAATTCACCGGCAATGGCTAGGAGGGCCTGGTTCTTCTGCTCGGTGCTGAGGGTAGCCAATTGGCGGGCGGCTTTTTTTGCGGCAATGCCCAGGGTAGTCAGATCATTGTCCATCAATACTATTTCCTCCATCGACATCATTGGTCAAGGTCGAGTTATTCATCGCAGTTTAACATCCTTATCCCCAATCATACCAGGATCAGGTCGTTACGGTGAACGGCAACAGGGCCGTAGGCATAGCCCAGTCGATCGCCGATCTGGTTTGAGTGATAGCCGCGAATTTTTTCGAGTTCTAAACTACTATAGCGGACGATGCCCCGGGCTATTTCGGACTCGCCAGGTCCAAGAATGGTGATGCTGTCGCCCCGTTGAAAATCGCCGATTACGGCTGTGATCCCGGCCGGCAGCAAGCTGCGTCCTTGATCGCGTAAGGCCTGTGCGGCGCCATCGTCAACAATCAGCATACCGGCCACCGGTGGACCGGCGAAGATCCACCGTTTGCGGCTTTCCAGGGGCGTTTCCAGGGCCGGAAACCGGGTACCGACCGCTTCGCCATGACTTATACGGCTGATGACATCAGGGGCATGCCCGGAAGCGATGACCACGTCGACCCCGGCTCTGCGGGCTACATCGGCCGCCTGCAGCTTGGTAACCATTCCGCCAACACCCAGTCCGCTGACGCTGCCGCCGGCCATTTCGCGCAGGGTCTTGTCTATCGCCTCGACCTCGGGTATGAGTTTGGCGTCGCTGTGGGTGCGCGGATCGGCGGTAAATAATCCCGGCTGATCGGTTAATAATAGGAGCAAATCAGCCTCGGCTAAAACTGCCACCAGGGCGGAGAGATTATCATTGTCGCCCACCTTGATCTCGGCCGTGGCTACCGCGTCATTTTCGTTGATCACGGGCACGATACGCTGTTCTAGCAAGGCACGCAAAGTATCCTGGGCATTTAAAAAACGCCGCCTATCTTCAACATCTGCCCGGGTCAGCAAAATCTGACCAACGTGAATGCCATAGATCTCGAAGAAACGTTCCCATTCGAGCATAAGCCGGCTCTGGCCCACGGCGGCCAACATCTGCTTAGTGGTAACGGTATCCGGTAGCTGGGGTGCTCCAAGTCGTTCCCGGCCGGCCAGAATCGCACCTGAGGTGCAGAGGATGATATCATTGCCCTGGTGGAATAAGGCGGCGCATTGGCGGGCCAGTTCAACCATGTGGGCGCGGTCCAGACTAGCCGTACCCCCGGTCAACACACTGGTACCTAGCTTTACTACGATTCGTCGGGTCATATTAATTACTCACATAAGGTGGCAGGTTGAGATATCTGTCAACCAGACCAGAACGCCAAACGGTGCGGACAACCAGCATCCAGACAATGGTTACGGCAGCGATGATCAGATAATCCTCTGCCTGGCGCAAAGGCGTCAGCGCGTAAAAATCGCTAACCCCGGGTGCAATAAGAGCCAATAGGAATAAGAGGAACAGGAAAAACGCCAGCAGCGTCGGCCGACGGTCACCGCTATATTCATCACCGCCAACCCAGAACATGGTTGGCGGCTCGACGAATATTACCAGGAATAGGCCCATGGCGATCATGCCATAGGTTAAGGTCAACTGGGCGTAGGCGGTGTCCTCGGTGGTGATGACAAAATAGAGGTAGATGACAAGCCCGGCCGCACTCATGGTTATAGCGGCCGGTAAAACAAAATGGACCAGCCGGCGGGTCAAACTGCGGTGGCGTACCGCTCCCGGCCGGGCCCAAACGGCCAGGGCAAAAGCCGGAACAGTGAGGGTGATGATGGAAATGATCGAATTTTGAGACGGTGTCAGGGGGAAGCCGGCCGCCAGCATGGCGATCATAGCGATGAGCAACATCAAGGAAAAGATGCGGGTCATGTAAAGTCGCAGGATATCTTCCATGCCATTAAGGATCCGCTGCCCTTCGATAAAAGCCTGGGGTAAAGCGGCGAAGGAGTCGTTCAGCAACACGATGTCAGAAACGCTGCGAGTGGCCTGGCTGCCGCTCTGCATGGCGATGCCCAGATTCGCCTGTTTGAGGGCCAGGACATCATTCACGCCGTCACCGGTCATAGCCACATAATGGCCTTCTTTTCTTAACACCCGCACCAATTCTTCTTTCTGGTCCGGTGTGATCCGGCCGAAGATGGTTGTTTCCAGGGTGGCCTGAGTAAATTGGGCCTTGTCCATCTGGCTTAGTTCCGGGCCGGAGATGACCTTCATCGGCATGGTACGTCCATCCAGGCCCACTTGTCCGTCCAGGCCCGCTTGCCGGGCCAGGGCGGACACCGTCTGCGGATTGTCGCCAGAAATGATCTTTAGTTCGATACCGGTCCTGGTAAATTCGTCCAGGGTTTCGCGAGCGTCGGGGCGCAGTACGTCGCTAAAGCTCAGCAGCCCCAACGGCGTCAGGTTCCGTGGCAACTGGGGTTGGTCTTTTTCATCATGAAGGGCAGGGCAATCAGGCCGGCCGGCGAACAACAACACACGCCGGCCGCGGGCCGTCCAGCTATCGAGAAGGGATTCCATCTCGGGTAGCGTAATGGCAGCCTGGCCTCGCACGGAAGCCAAATAGGGATTTACGATTTCGGGCGCGCCTAAGACGTACGTGCCTGTCATTTCATCATCGCCGGCGAAGGTGACCGCGCTCCATTTGCGCTCTGAGGAAAAGAGGACCTCATCCCGGATGGAGCGGGGAGATCCCTCAAAGGCTTCGGCAATCGCGTCGCTGGTCCGGTTTCCGGCCGACAGGCTGCCCGCATAAGCGCCCAGGATTTTTTCCAAAACCGCTTGCTCATAGCCTGAGCCATCCAGCAGTAACAAGTCGTCCAGTGTAATCTGATTGGTGGTCAGCGTGCCCGTCTTATCGAGGCACAACACCGTTACATGGCAGAGGGATTCGACGGAGTTGGCTTGCTGGACGAGGGCGCCTTTGTCGGCGATGCGAATGGCCCCAAAGGCGTAGGCCACGACGATGGTCAGAAACAGACTGCTTGGCGCCAGGCCAAAAACAACCGAGGCCGAGCGCACGCTTTCCAGCAGGGTGGCCTCCTCGTTTATAAAGTAGCTTATGGTGACCATCAGGCCAAAAAAGAGAACCGCCAGCAATAACACCCGGATGACCAGGTCAACCTCTCGTTGCAGGGGCGTGTATTCCCTAGTGAACGTTCGGGCCCCTTTGGTTAGTTGGCCTGCCAGGCTATCGACGCCTACTTTTTGCGCTTCATAGATGGCCCGGCCGTTTACGCAGAAACTGCCTGAGAAAACTGGGTCGCCGCTATTTTTTCGGATTCGATCGGACTCGCCGGTGAGCAATGATTCGTCCATATCTATCCGCGATCCGTCGATTACCTGGCCGTCCACCACAACCTGATCGCCGGGGCCAACGACGAGGATATCTCCCTTGACGACCTCGCTGCGGTCGATTTGCTTCTCCTGGCCATCGCGAATAACCGTTACCTTGGGCCGGGTGAGTAAATTAATCTGGTCTAATTTCCGTTTAGCCCGGACCTCCTGGGTTGAGGCGATAGTGACATTCATCAAGGCAACCGTTGCTGTGAAGAAGGCATCCTGGGGGCTACCTAATATCAATAGGACCAGGCTGACCGTGAACAGGACGATATTGAAGAAGGTAAACAGGTTCTGGCGTAGGATTTCGCCGTAAGGGCGGCTGCTTCTGAAATCGGCCTCGTTACCCAGCCCCTCAGCCCGCCGCCGATCAACTTCACCAGCCGACAACCCAGAAATGGAGGTTGCGCCGTTCATTGTTGTGTTAGCCTGGCCATCTTTTTCGGCCACTTCGCTGCCCCCAATCCAATAGGTTTAGCTAATATTGAGCGTTTCTACTTTGAAACCTCGGTCAAGAAAGGGCAATCCGGCAGTTACACCATGGGCGAAAAACCTCATAAAAAGATGCCCACCGGGTTTAAAAAACACAGCTGAACTGCTGTAACCGACGACCATAATCATATCATAACAGGTGGGAAGTTGCGGGGAATAAAAGCAAACAGTTGTCATGTTGGATAAGTGAAATCAGTATGATGCGTCCGGTGTGTGATAGGGGATTCGGACGACCAGGCCATCAATTCGGCCGGTAACTATTTATTCGATCAATCGACTTGAACTCTGGACTAACTGATCCCCTTGCACTTCGTAAGTCAGAATCACATTTTGTGTCGGGCAACACATGGGATCATCAGGGCCCTGGACGACCATCTCGATCAGAATCTCGCCGCCGGCGAAAATCAGACTCTCGATCTTTACCCGGTCGCCCAGAGTTGTTGTGGCTATGTTGACCGGCCGGCCTTCTTGTTCGACGATCAGGGCCAGATCGTAAAAGGTGCCGCTGCCCCCGGTGGTGGTCGTCAGGATCACGGCCGTGGCCTGGCGCTTATTGGCCAATTTGCCCGTGGTCAGCCAATCACCCAGTCTTATTTCGATTTTAGAGGCGGCATCCGGGGCGATCGCTTCCCGGTATAGACCATTGACCAGCAGTGCGCTACCCGATTCAGTCCATTCAGAGAGATATTCAAGATTGGCCAGGCTTTCTTTCATGACCGTGGCCTGATCTTCCCTCCTGGTCTCCGAGCTGCTACTGAAGGACAATAGCTGATTACCGTCGGCCGAAAACATGCTCAAAACGCCGGAGTGGAGCTCATAGGTGTGGGTCTGCTGAAGCAGCTCCAGGTAGCGGCCCTCTTGTTCCATCAGCCCGGCCGGTCCGGCGCAATACACCTCAGTCCAGCTAAGGTCGCTAAAGTTCAGACTCTCGCCGCTGACCTCGTATGATCCAGAATAACGGTTACAGCCGGCCATACCGCTGAACTGGCTACCTAGAAATTCGACTGTGATCTCAGAGCCGGATACAAGGTCAGCTGCCTCCCCCTGTTCATCGATCAACGAAGCCATCCACCACGAATTGGTTTCCAGATGGCCCTGCCCATCGTTCTGCTGGCGGCCGGTAAATGAATCAGGGGAATCTAGTTGAGTTTCATTGACAACCTGCCCGGCCGGCGAACAAGCCACCACCAAGAGTCCGGATGTAAGAATGAATAGTAAAGTTATTTCCCTGGCTAATTTTCCTGCCCAATTTCCTGATTTCATTTTTTTTGTCGTTACTGTTTACCTTAAAAGGGCGCCGGATCCGGCCATGTTGATTCCCACCTTCACGAAGCATCGACGTCGATGGGCGATTGGCTATCTAGAACCGGAACACCTTTCGTAGTCGAGGAGAGCGCACCCTTATTAGCAGCCCAGGGCCTACCTGGTAAATCCAGACGAAGGTGTCCCTTAAGAATAGGCCGTGCGAGTAGCTGACAGATCCACCCACACCGGTTTGTGATCGCTGGCTTCGGCTTGGTCGACAACGCCAGTGGCCAGCGGATATAGGCCCCGGGCATATATATGATCCAATGTGAAACCGACAGACCCAATACTTTTCGTCTCCCCTGCACCTTCGGATACACGCAACATACCAACCTGCTGGAAGCGCTCGTCTAATGAAGCCCGGCTTGCCGGCGTCACAGTGTTGAAGTCACCGCCGGCAATGACAAACTCGTTGTCAGGCCCATAGCGATCGGCCAGGTAAGCGAACTGGTCATTCCGGCCTTGGGAGCCCAGCCAGAAGGTTTCAGTGTGGACGCTGTAAACGGGAATCTCCCGCCCATCGACGGATAGAAGCGCCCGTACGGCGATTCGAATCTGATCATTGGTGGGATTTTGATGAGGGAGGATGATCTTCTCGGAGTCGAGGATTGGCCACTTGGAGAGGACGGCATTACCAAAATTCCGGTCATGCCGGCTATGTATTGAGGCCGGATAGTACACGTAGTCATAATGTAGTTCACGCGCGATCGCTTCGGTGCCCTCTTCGTCCATCTCTTGCAGCAAGATGATGCCTGCTCCTTGAAGCGCTTCATTTACTCGAAATTCTTCTATCGCTTGCTCAATCTCTTTGGCAAAAGCGATGTTCCAGGTGACCACCTTGATAACACCATTCGTATCTGGAGGGCCATCTGAGTATTGGCCGGAAAAAAGAGGCCGGTTTGCATCGGGATAATTGATTACCGGCCGCCGGCCCACCACCACAATGACAACCACAATGACAACCAGCGCGGCCAAGGCCAGGATCCATCGTTTGTTCGTGAAAGGATTAGATGTCAATCAGAGAGCCCCTTAATGTGACAGCCGTAGGATGGCAATCGTTGACAGTAGCCCACATATCCCCGGCCCGGTTGGCGAGCCAGAATAGCCCTCTACTCTTCTTCTTCTTCGCCTACCAGCTCGGCCTTCGGCAAGCCGGACCGGCCGATAACTTGCAAGAAAGCGCCCAGACCGATGACGGTTACTACGAAACCAATGGCCCAACCCAGGAATGGGATTGAGCGCAACAAGATATAAATGACCAGCCCTAACAACAGGGGCCACAAGCGGTGTTGGTTGGCCCGGGGGAAGAGGCGGTCCAGGATAAGATAACCGCCGGCGTAGGAGACGATTACCTTACTGATGAAGAGGATAACAATCAGAAAGATTGAGAAGAGTAGCCAGGTACCCGACATGCCCAAGAGAAGGGAAGTCACGGCCAATCCTCGCAGGGTGAGGATAGCCAGGCCGATGGCGATAGCCAGAACCAATACTTGCAACAAGAGGAAGCCGACAGATCCGGAGATGATGCCCACAAATCCATAAACCGTCGAACGGCCAGGCCGGGTTCGTAGACGATTTGTCCAGTTATCAAACCTGCGGGGCATAAGCCAGAATACCAGGCCGCCGACAATTAGGAATTGGACCAACTGCCGCAGGCGTTCCAAGGACCAGGAGCCGACATTTTCTTCCTGCTTATCCTTCTCAAGCTCCGCCTGTTCTTGAACACGACTTTGGCCGGCCGGTCCAGAAGAAGGCGCGGCATACCGACCTGGCTGGGGTTGCGTCAAGCCATTTGGGATTTTCAGGCCAGAAAAAGTTATCATGGGGATGGTTCCAGAAGATGCCTCCGGTCCGCTGCCAATACGGAGACCGGATAAGTCAACGTTGATACCCACGGCGCTCAAAGCATCTTCCAGCATAATAACGCTCCGGTTGATGAGTTCCAGGCCGGTAGTGGCGTGCACGTCTCCGGACACACTCCCGGTCACATTGGAACCCAGGGCAGTGAAGGACAGGTCACGGCCGATGCGTGATTTTGGATCAGTAAACAGGCTGGCCCCAGCGAAGTAGGCGCTGCGGGAAATGGTAGCCGGATCGGCTACTTCAAGGGTCAGGGCGCCGGTGTAGGCGCTGCCCTCAACTTGCCCGCTAAGGATCACCTTTTCGGCGATAGCAACCAGACTGCCGTCTATGTTACCGTTGACGGTCACCGTCCGGCCGATAGCCAGAACATCGCCGAGCACAATGCCATCAATAACTATATCGTCCCCGGTCAGGAAGGCATCCCCGTCGATAGTGGTGCCTACTGGCACCCCGTCACTGCGGACGATACCCTGTGCCTGGGCGGAACGGGTCAGGCCAAACAAGCCAATAAATAGAAAGCCGGCCACAACAACCAGTCGGACACGCCAATCCTGGGCATGTTTCATTGTTTAATCTCCATCGTTTTACGCTAACATCCCGATTTTTAACCATTGCCACGGCGCATCTTTTCTCTAGAAAGGTGTCGCCACGATGAGTGGCTTATAAGTGAAAACAGTTTCTCCTGTACTCTCAGTCAGCATCAGTTTTTCTTCCTTCGTGATCTGGTAACTGGTAAAAGTCGGTAAGAGGCTCCAGTAAGTTGCTTCCAGCTGGTTGAGAGTGGGGTCGCAATTCTTGTTCGTTGATTTGGGTTCTGTCAGAGCAATCTGGCTGCCGCTTACCGTGTAGGCGCCGCCATAGTTGTTGCAGCCGCTAAAGCCGGCATACTGCCCGCTGGCCTCAAAGTCCAGGCTTACCACCGGTAGTTCAGGTTGGTCGGGCAGTGGTGTTACCACCTCGCCTATGGTATAGGACTCTAATTGCCACTGGGTTCCGGCCAGCGGATTGTCAGGCACGCTCTCGGCGACAGTGACCTGGGCCTGATCCGCGGCTGAGCCGCCGGCATTGTTTGTAGCCTGGAGACCATAAGTCGTGATGCCGGCCGTTGGTAGGTTGCAATCTGACACCGAGTCGTGGAATGCGGCGTTATCCATTACTACGACGTTGTTCTTGAGGATCTGGATTTGATCTGTATTGCCGCCCACGCTCCAGGCAACATTGACGCATTGGCCTATGGTCACCTGGTTAGGCGTTACCGAGAAGGCGTAGATGACCGGGTCTGCTATCACCGTGGGCGTCGGTGGTGGTAATGTCGCAGTCGGTTCTGGGGTTGGGGTGGCCGGCGGGGATGTTGGCGTTGCGGCCGGTATCGTTACTCGAATGTAGTGTTGCAGCCGGCTGGTTCCACCAGGACCGGTTGCCTCGATGCCATAATTAAACTCGCCGGTAGCGGCCGGGCAATCTTGCATGGTACCGCTGAAGGGAGCATTTGGCCAGATAACGATACCATTCCGGGAGAGAATGACCGTGTCTACCGCACCTTGAACAACCCAGGTGATCTGGACACATTGGCCAAGCGTGATCTCATAAGGTGGCTCAACCGTGAAGCGGGAGATGACCGGCGCGCTCGCATTCGGGGTGACATGGACGGTGACCGTTCTGATTTCCACCGAGCTGTCGTTCTTGACAACGCGGAGATCATAGGTCGTCGTCTCTGGCGGGCAGACAACGCGGCTGCCTTCCCCGGGCACACCATTATTTTGCCAAGGTTCGCCTTGCGGATAAAGATAAACAGCCTGAACGTTTGAGGTGGACCAGGTTAACGTCGAACACTGACCCTGCTGGATGGACTCAGGGCTGGCGGAGAAGCTAATATTAGGCGATGGCGTTTGCGTGGGTAAAGGCGTCGGTGTGGCCCCGGCCGGCACAGAAATGGCCACCCAAATACGATCCCCAAAGAGAACACCGTTAGGGTTGCGCATAGTCCAATATTCCACATAAGTGCCGGCATCAAGCGGGGTGGTCAAATTAACCCAAAACTCGTAAGTTTGGCCGGGGTCAACCTGCCCTTGAACCGGGGTGGGCAAGCCACCCATCCGGGCGGCGGGCGAATTGCCGCCTACAGGAATCAGGCTAAAAGCGCTGTTCCAGGTGCAGGTACCTGTATTACGAAGGCGCCATCCTTTTTGGAAGGAGCTACCCGGCGGAAGCTCAGGAATATCGGTCCGACCGGCGTCATCGTAGCTCAGATCGGCTACCCATTGCATGGCGTCGATGCAACCTGACGGCGGAAAAGGGGTCGCCGTGGGTTGCCCGGGAATAGGCGTCGGCAACGGGGGTATGGTGCCGGGATCAAGGCCTAGATACTGGTTGGCCAGGGCCGCTAGCCGTCCTTCTGCCTGCAGTTGGGCCAAAGCCTGGTTAAGCTGCGCTTGCAGCGTAAAGGAGCCCTGGGGGATGCCTATAGCCAGCTGTTGGCGATTCAAGCCGACGCCGGCGACAACAAAACCACCTTCTTGCACGGCCACATTGGCCGGACCACTATCCATGGCGACGATATCGATACGCCCGGCTGCCAGGTCATCCATAGCCTTGTCCATCTGGGGATAGACAAACAAGTTATTGGCCGACATCTTGCCTTGTTCCACGAGTTCTGTCCGGGCATAGTTCTCGTAGATGCTGCCGCTTTGCACACCTAGCCGGTAGGCGGCGAGATCATCCCCGGTATTGATCCTAATCTGGCTACCGGGGGCAGCCACGACGGCGTCTTCGCTAAGAATATAGGTGTTGCCGAAATCGATGTAACCATCGCGCTCCGGGGTATTGGTGATCGCCGAGATAGCCACATCTATCTGGTTAATCTGCAGCGCCCCACTTAGCCCATCAAAGGCCATATCTTTAATCTCAACGCCCAGGTTCAATTTCTGACCAATATCGTTGATAAGGGCGATATCGAAGCCGTCGAGTTGGAAATTGTCGGTGTAATACTCAAAGGGTGGGTAATCGGCCGAAGTGCCGACGACCAACTTGCCCGAAGCCAAAATATTACTCCACACCGGGTCGACGCCGCTTTCGGGTCCAGAGGGAGACGTAGGCGCAGGCGTAGGAGCTGTGTCAAAAGGCCGGGCCACTAAAAAGATGATCGCTATCGCGCCGCAAAAACACAAGGCGACGATGGTCGCGATGATGATGATCATATTGCGATTGGATTCAGGTGTGGGTTCCGAAAAATCGTCGGTCATATTTTCGGACATGCTACTTCTCCTTGGCGGCGCTTCTTTTATAGAGATCTTGCCCGACAAACCTCTAAATAGTCTACGAACAAGTCGGCGAACTGCATCTTGAACCAAGCGATAATACCATGACCCCCATCTTTTACAAGATGGAGGTCATGGTCGAGGAGGATAGGAGGAAAACTGAATGAATTGCCGCTATTTAACCGGAGGTTTTACCACCGCCGGATTGACCACCCGGGCTCTCAGAACCGCTCTGATCGCAATCGCCGCTGCATTCGGGGTTGCCCCCTGGCTGACCAGGGCTGGGTCCAGGTGGCGGATCTTCAGCATCCTGGCCGTATTGGTTGCTGTCCCCGCTTTGATCGCAGTCGCCGCTACAATCGGGGTTGCCCCCAGGCTGACCAGGACCGGGGCCAGGTGGCGGCTCTTCAGCATCCTGGCCGTATTGGTTGCCGTCCCCGCTTTGATCGCAGTCGCCGCTGCAATCAGGGTTGCCCCCAGGCTGACCAGGACCGGAGCCGGGCGGTGGATCTTCAGCATCCTGGCCGAATTGGTTGCCGTCCCGGCTCTGATCGCAGTCGCCGCTGCAATCGGGGTTGCCCCCAGGCTGACCAGGGCCAGGGCCGGGCGGTGGATCTTTAGCATCCTGGCCGTATCGGTTTCCGTCCCCGTTCTGGCCGCAGTCGCCGCTGCAATCGGGATTGCCCCCCGGCTGACCGGGACCATAGGAATGGTCACTCGGCGGATCTTCAGCATCCTGGCCGTATTGGTTGCCGTCACCGTTTTGATCGCAATCGTCGTTGCAGTCGGGATAGACGCCGGGCCCGCCTGGGCCTGGCGCGTCTTCCGGCCCATTATGACCAAAGCGCAGACGGAATTGATGGGGATCTTGCAGCCCCTCTTCCGCATCCTGGCGCCATTGGGACATCTGGCGGGCGGTTTCTCTTAGCCGGGTTTGAGCCTTTTCATTGGCTTGTTCCTGGGCCTGGGTCAAAGCTTGTTCTTGAAGCCTGGTCATCTCTTGCGCCTGAAAGAGCAGCGCTTCCATAGGCTCATCGGCTGTTTGGGCTGTGTTTCTAAACGCTTCACTCATATGCGTTTGTAGCCGGGTCATCGTGACTTCCTGGGGCACATCTCCCCGTGCCGCGGTCCGGATCATTTCCTGGATGCGCGTCTGGGCCAGGTTTAAATGAAGAGCCGCTTCTTTAGCCGGATCGCTGTTCATGGCCAGGCGCGCTTGCTCCCTGACCAATTTGAGCGCATAGATAGGTGAATCTGGCAAGCTGTCTTCGGCCGCGACCATCACACCTCCAACTGACCAGAATAGAACAGTAAAGACCAGGGCTACTTTGAGAAATAGGAAACTCATTTGCCGTACCTTCAGTCGTGGTTCGCCTGAGTCTGGAAAGAGCCAGGGGATATTAAACAATATCCACCCTTTCAGACCTGCCAGAGGGCTGGAGGATACGGATTGAAGGTGTAGGCCGGTAACGCCAACCAAAAAAGCATTACGATCATGGCTTATGGCCTGGACGTCAGGGAATTCTACCGGGTCAATCACCTTCAGCGTCCAGGCAGCCTCCAACAGCGGTCCCAAATATCCGGCGGAGCCCGGATAGGAGCCCAGTACCTGGTTTGGCGGTTCTCCCGCCTGGATTTGACCCAGGGCCAGGTCCAGAATGTTGTCTGATACAGTATGAGTCATACTCGTTCACCATCCTCGCTCTGCAGCAATTGCCGTTGCAATGCTGCCAGGGCCCGATGTTGCAAAGATTTAATCGCGCCGGTTTGTTTGCCGGTGATTTCAGCCACTTCCCTGGTAGACAGCCCCTCCAGGAATTTTAAGGCAATGACCTGTTGTTGGTCAGGTGTAAGTTGGCGCAGCGCCTGGCGCACCTTTCCGGCCATCACCAGCTTTTCGGCCGTTTGGCCTGTATCGTCACCACTGGCAAACAATTCCTGGTCAAGGGGTATGTGTTGGCGATATTTGTCGCGGCGATAATGATCGACTACGAGGTTGTGAGCTACCCGGTATAACCAGGCTGAAAGGTGATCTTTAGGACCATTTCCGTCCTGGACGGCTTGCAAAAATCGTTTAAAAACTTCGGCCGCTAGGTCACGCGTCGTCTCGACATCGCCAATTTGCCGGTAAATATAGCGATAGATACGCGGCTGAAAGTCATCGTAAATCCCGGCGAGCGTATTTCGGTCACAGTTGTTTGCTCGCTGCAATCTATTTCGCTCGCTATCATTGGTCACGGCCGTCTGATCCTTGTCCACCTCTAATAGAGTATCGCAAAATTTAGCCGGCTTAATAGTGACAGATGTCATGATCTCTTTCGAGCGTAATCATATGAAGCTCAATAATTCCTTAGACTCTTTATGGTTTATTCGGGTAAGGTTAGCGACTCACTGGATTCCACATTCGATGCCGGCCAATAATCGGTACCAAGTTTGCTAACGTCGATTACCGTAGCGATATATTCGCCAGTTGTTTTTGTTCGGAGCGAATAGCTAGCCAGGCCATCGTCACCGGTCATAATTGTTTTTAAAATGAACGACCCATCCGGTTTCGAGATATTGAGCGTGACCGATGCTCCGGAAACCACCTCGCCGCTTTCATCTTGGATAAGAATGGTGGTAATGATGGAAAAGACCGATCGTGATTGTTGGTAAACCATGTCGATGCCGGCCACGTGCATTGAGGAAGATTGGGCTTTGACAAAGTAGTGGCTTATGCCTGCAAACACCGCCTGGGCGATCTGCTCCCGGCGACAGGGAGCGCTATTGTTTACACAGGGTGATTCGTCGGCTGGCTCATCGTAAATAGGCTGAACCAGGCGTGGGGCTTCAAATGAATTAGACATGAACAATGGCTCTACCATCGCCGCCGGCATATCACTCTTGAACAGGACGCCAGAAGCGAATTTGTCTACCCCAAAATCCCTGAACTCCGCCACTCCTTCCGGAGCCGTATCTCGCAGGTAAGGATACATGAAGTCGTGGATGGTTTGAGCCAGGTCGGGGTCCTCGCGCGGGCCATATAAGGTCATCGCCCCATCCCAGGTGTTATCGACCACGCTGTTGGTGTGGACCGAAATCAGTATCATGTTCCCCAATTCATACAAGGCTTGCATCTCGTTGCAATAAGTATAGCGATCACTATTCGTAAGATAGCTCTCGTCATCCGCCCGGGTCATGAAGACCAGGGCGCCCTGGTCCGTTAATAATTCAGAAAGTCTGAAGGAAACATCCAGGTTGATGCTTTTCTCAAGCAGATCAAATACCGCATTGGTAGCGCCGGGATCTGAGCCGCCATGGCCGGGGTCCAGGCAAATTGCTTTCCCGTTAAGCAAGCCATTGGCCTGGGAGGAAGGAACAGGTATGAGCATAACCGCTGCTGGAATGATAAATAGCAGAATTGCCAGGAGTAGGAATCTACCTTTCATGCTAACTCCAAATGAACCAAAATAAGGGTTGTAGCGACACAACCAAGAACGACAGGATGATCTCCCATTAACCTTTAAGACGTGCTAGATGACAAAAGGATACGGGCTTAACGGCATTTGTCGCCATTCTGCGTATAATTGCATCATGTTCGTAGGCACAGAGAGGGATGGTTCCAGTCCACAGAATAAGATGCAGCCCGTTAAAGAACTGAGTTCAGCGTACATATTTGCCGGCGAGATTGATGTCCAGAACCGGCGCGTGATCCTGGCCTTAAACCTGATCGGTCTGGTTATGCTTTTTGTGTTCGGCTGGTTGTTCGCGCAACTGGCCGAGGTCGTACGCCCGGCACTCCCTTCGCCCGGCCTGCCCACATTCTGGGATGGGTTGCAGCCGTTGTGGTTGCTCCTGGGAATTGTGGGTGTTTTTGTATTTCATGAGTTGATCCACGGCTTCTTCTTCTGGCTCTTCACCGGCGACCGGCCGCAATTTGGCCTGCACATCTTCTACGCCTACGCGGCCGCTCCAGAATGGTATCTACCTCGCAACCGTTTTATCATAGTTGGTGTTGCCCCCTTCATCTTGATCACCATGGCCGGCCTGGTCCTGTTGCCTTCCATCGCTTCCCAGGCGGTCAGTGAACTACTTATCATTCTCACCCTCAACGCGGCCGGATCAGTCGGCGATCTGCTGGTTTCCGGTTGGTTAATTACCCGACCACGAACCACAATGGTCAATGACACCGGGCCAGCAGTCTCCTTCTACAAGGAGGCGGAGCCGGCCGTGGCAGTAATGGGCCGTCGCTGGCTTGTTTTGGTTCGATCCCTGGGAGTCGATGAAGGAAAGGCGCGGCGGGCATTCGCGGATCTCGTCGCCAACTACAACGAGGAAGGTCGCTTCTACCATAACCTGGCCCATATCGGTCAGGTGCTGGATACGGCCAATGAACTCCGCCAATTGGCCCAGGATTACGAGAAAGTCCAGTTGGCTATCTGGTATCATGATGTGATTTATGATCCGCGGGCTCAAGATAATGAGGTTCAAAGCGCGGCCTATGCCCAGCGGCAATTGCCTGCATTAGGCTTTCCGGCCGAGACCGTAACCAGGGTGAGCGATCTCATCTTAGCCACGACGACCCACCTGGCGGAGGATGGCGACATTGATGCCCAGATTATGCTTGATGCAGACCTGGCCCCCCTGGCCTACGACACAGCCCTCTTTTTTCAGCAATCCGAGGCCTTGCGAGAAGAATTCTCTTATATTCCTGAGGAGGAATACCGTCAGAGTCGTATACGAGTCTTGAAAACCTTCTTATCCCGGGAGCGGATCTACCAGACAGACCAGCTACATTCCGAGTTAGAGGCCAAAGCCCGCAGCAATCTCCAAAATTCCCTTCACGAATTAAGCCAATAGCCATCCCTGTCGATAGCCTGTTGGATAATAAGATTAGGATGATTAACCCGCTCGGCCCCCTTGAATAGGATGCCAGATAAGGTTTTTGGAAGCTCTGGTCCTATGACCAATTCTAAGGAGGCGGGATCTATTACAGAAAGTGGATTAGCCTTCCTCACAAGATAACCATTCATCACTTTTCCGGCTAAAAATCTGCAGGAGAAAGGTTCGTTCCCTAGAACCTCCATAACTACGTATTGTCCGGTATTTTGACCCAAGCCGCCTAACGATGCTGCCCGAATAAACATCTAGAATTTCGTCTTTCTTACAAAATGCAAGGGAGTTGAGCTCGTGGTATGATGTGACTGTTCTAGATGGACCAGGAGTTAATTGATAGCGTGAATCACCAGGGCGGAAAACTACAAACGGAAATATTTGTCATGAACGGAGTTGGGTTGGAAAAATAATAGCAAAATCGACCATTATTATAGGAAAAGGAACTTCCGGCGGTTCGTGGGCGTTAATATTACAGGCACCAGACAAATAGGTTGTCGGCTGCAACCATTGACAAGAGTATTGCGGTTTAGATTGTTGATATTTAACCGAAATGGTCAAGGCGCTTCGAAATTGCCGTAGCACCCTGATGAGGGAATAAGCCATGATAGAAAAGATGAAAGAGCTAACTAACCGCCAACGAGGTTTAATCGCCATTGTCGCGGCATTCACAGTCTTTTGTTTGTTGGCGGCTGCGGCTTCCGGCATTTTCCTGCTGACCCGCGATGGAGATGGGGGCGGGACGATAAGTAACCCGGTCCTCGTCGACCCGTCGACAGATGCCCCAGGCGTTGGGGACGGCCGCGTCGTCGAAGTGGCCATTGGGCTTCCAGGTGGTGGTGGGGGTGGCGCGGTTGAGGGTGAATCCCGGATGACAATTCGCCTGAGCAAGGGCGAAGCGAAACCAGTCACGGCCGACCCAAATCAGCTCGTCACCGGCGATCCACTGACTGAGGCTGAGATCGAGGCAATCCTGTCCCGATTACCCCAGTTAGATACCGAGAGTGGGGACAGTGTTGATTTCCGGCTTCCTTTAGAATCTTTACCGCCACCACGCACCGGTGAAACGGTCGATGAACCCTTCCCCCCGCCAGGAGCGCCGCCTGTCCCTATAGCAGTGGCTGAAGGACCGTTGGAGGTTTTGCGTTTCGCGCCTGAAGGTGAAATTGGCCTGGCCCCCTTCGTGAATGTGACCTTCAACCAACCCATGGTGCCGTTGGGCACTTTGGAATTTTTAGCGGAGGAAGAGGTGCCGGTGCAAATCGTTCCTACGTTGCCCGGGCGATGGAAATGGGTTGGCACCAAAACGCTGACTTTCGAGCACGATTCAGCGACCATCGATCGCCTGCCCATGGCCACCGAATATGTGGCCACCGTGCCGGCCGGGACTGAATCGGCGACGGGCGGCGTCCTGGCCGAATCGGTTAGCTGGCGTTTCAGCACTCCCCCGGCCAAGATGATTAGCTCTTACCCCTACGGTGACGCCCAGCCGTTGGAGCCCTTATTTTTTGTTGCTTTTGACCAGGGTATCGATCCCGATTCGGTGCTGGACACTATCCAGGTAACGGCCGGTGGTCAACCCGTCGCCCTTCGGCTGGCGACCGAGAACGAAGTAGGGGATGACGAAAGGGTCACTTTCCTAGCCGGTGGCGTCGGCGATGGACGCTGGCTGGCGTTCCAGGCGACGAGTCCGCTGCCGGCCGATTCGGGGATCTCGGTCAAGATTGGCCCAGGCACACCATCGGCTGAGGGTCCACGGCTCACTGCCGAAGCCCAACACTTTGACTTTCGCACCTACGCTCCTTTGCGCATTGAGGATCAAAACTGCACCCGCTCAAGCGACCCATGCTGGCCGCTAATGCCCTTCTCCATCCGGTTCAACAATCCTCTCGACGTTGAAGCTTATGATGAAACGATGTTGCAGATTGAACCTGCCATCGAGGGTGCTACGGTCAACATCGCTGGCAGCGCCATTACCATCAGGGGGGCGACAAACGGCCGGACCCGCTACCAGGTTACCGTGGACGGCGATATCCAGGATATTTTTGGACAGAAATTAGGTAAAGATACCGACTTGACATTCCATGTTGGCCCGGCCGATCCCTTATTGATCGGACCAGACGAGACCTTCATCACCCTTGATCCGGCCTCGCCCGAGCCAATATTTACCGTCTATGCTATCAACCATGATCGTTTGAAGGTGCGGGCTTACGATGTCGACCCGGCCGATTGGCCAGCCTTCAAACTGTATCTACAGGAATACTACCGTGACCAGGAGCGTGCGCCAGAACCACCCGGTGAACTGGTCATGGATAAGACGATTACTATTGATGCAGCAGCAGATTCCCTGGCCGAAGTGAGCATTGATCTGAGCGAGGCCCTGGATGGTGATTTTGGCCAGCTGATCGTCACCGTCGAACCTACTCGAAACCTGGTAGAAGGTATCCTGGATCGCAACCGGGATATTGTCCAGACCTGGGTTCAGGTAAGCCAGATCGGCCTGGACGCGCTGGCCGATCACAGCGAGATGGTCGTATGGGCCACCTCCCTGGCCGATGGAGCGCCCCTCTCCGGACTAACGATTGATCTCGAACCATCTGGCGAAAGGGTGGTCACCGGCGACGACGGCACAGTCCGCTTCGCTTTGCCCACGGGCGGGACAACCATGCTGGTTGCCAGTCAGGGAGAGGACATAGCCTTTTTGCCTAGATCCAATTATATGTGGAGCGATGATCGTTGGGAACCCTGGCCCGTTGACGATGCCTTACGCTGGTATGTTTTCGACGACCGGCAAATGTACCGGCCGGGCGAAGAAGTGCATCTCAAGGGCTGGATACGGCTAATCGGTGGAAAACAGGATGGGGATATAGGCCTGATAGGCGATTCTTTATCGGCCGTGAGTTACCAGGTCATCGGCCCCCAGGGGAATGAACTAACCAGCGGTCGGGCAGAGGTCAATGCCCTCGGCGGCTTTGACTTTGCCTTTACCCTGCCCGAGAATGCTAATTTGGGCCAGGCCCATGTCCAGTTGAATGCCGAGGGTAATGTTGGCGGTTTATACGACCAGAATTACTATCACCCCTTCCAGATTCAGGAGTTTCGCCGCCCGGAGTTCGAGGTGACGGCCCGAAACGAAAGTACCGGTCCCTACTTCGTTGGTGATCAGGCCACCGTAGCCGTATTGGCCGAATATTTTGCCGGCGGCCCGCTGCCCAATGCCGAGGTCACCTGGTTAGTAACCTCCTCGCCTAGCAGTTACTCGCCGCCTAATTGGCCGGATTTCAACTTCGGCACCTGGACGCCCTGGTGGTTCTACTATGGACCGGTTTATTACGAAGAAGAAGTTTATTTCGATCCTTACGGGCCGGGCTATGATGAGATCAACCAGGAGACATTTTACCGGTCTAACCGATGGTTCTGGAGAGCACTTTCTGAACCTGGAGTTTGAGTCAGCGGACGAGCCGCGCCCTTATAGCGTGGTTGCCGATGCGACTGTGATGGATGTCAATCGCCAGGCCTGGGGGGCGGCCACAACCCTCCTGGTACACCCGTCCGATCTATATGTAGGCATGCACAGCGACAGCACCTTCGTACAGCGCGGGGAACCCCTGGATATTGAGATAATCGTCACCGACCTGGATGGTAAGGCCATCCCTGGCCGGCCGGTCAATGTAGAAGCGGCTAGACTGGAGTGGCGGTACGATCAGGGCCACTGGGGTGAGCAAGAGGTCGATGTGCAGGGCTGCCAGGTTGAATCTTCCCTGGAACCGGTCAGCTGCTCCTTCGAAAGCAAATTGGGGGGCGAGTATCAGATCACGGCTCTCGTCGCTGATGACCAGGGTCGTTTAAACCGCAGCCAGTTCACCCGCTGGGTTAGCGGTGGGCAGCAACCGCCATCGCGAGAAGTCGAACAAGAAGCCGTGACCCTTATTCCCAACCAGGAGAATTACCAACCAGGTGATACGGCCAAGATTTTAGTCCAGTCACCCTTTGGTCCGGCCGAAGGATTGCTTACCGTCAGCCGAAGCGGCATCCTGTACACCGAGCGCTTCCACATTGATGAGGATACCATCACGTTAGTTGTGCCCATTGAAGAAGATTACATTCCTAATCTGCATCTCCAGGTCGATTTGGCCGGTTCCGCGCCGCGCACTGACGATCGGGGTGAGTTGATCGCCGGCGCGCCGCCAAGGCCGGCTTACGCCAGCGGCCGGCTCAATCTGAGCATCCCGCCTTTACAGCGCACACTTAACCTCGAGGCGACGCCACAGGAAGTCGAGCTTGAGCCGGGTGGGGAGACGACCATCGATGTTACTTTGACGGATGCCGATGGCCGGCCGGTCTCTGGAGCGGAAGTGGCCGTGGTGGTGGTCGATGAGGCGATACTAGCCCTGACCAATTACCAACTGGCCGATCCGCTAGCCATCTTTTACCAGATGCGTTCCTCCGATGTAGACGGCACCTACGGCCGCGCCAGCATTGTCCTGGCCAATCCTGAAGATCTGGCCGCCCAAGCCGGTGTGGCTAACAAGGCCCTCGATGTCATGGCCACCCAGAGTGCTGACATGGTTGTGGAAGAATCGGAGGCGATGATGGAAATGGCCCCCGCGGCTTCGATGGACGATAGCGCAGAAGGTTATGGTGGCGCCAGGGCCGGTGTTGAGCCACAAGCTATCAAGGTGCGAACTGATTTCAACCCCCTGGCCACTTTCGCTGCTGAAGTGCCAACAGATTCTGACGGCCGGGCCCAGGTCGAGGTTTCCTTGCCTGACAATTTGACCCGTTACCGGGTAATGGTAGTTGCCGTTGCCGGGGATAATCAATTTGGCTCAACCGAGGTGAATATGACCGCCCGGTTACCCTTGATGGTGCGTCCCTCGGCGCCCCGATTCCTGAACTTTGGCGATCGCTTCGAACTACCGGTCGTGGTGCAAAATCAGACTGACGAACCGATGATCGTGGACGTAGTCGTCGAGGCAACAAATATCGAATTGACTAGCGAGGCCGGCCAGTCTGTGACCGTCCCGGCCAGAGACCGGGTCGAAGTCCGCTTCCCGGCGACGACCGTTAGCCCGGGTACGGCACGCTTCCAGATCGCGGCCGTGTCCGGCGATTATGCCGACGCGGCTACGGTACTCTTGCCGGTGTACACCCCGGCCACCACCGAGGCATTTGCCACCTATGGCGTCGTCGACGAAGGGGCCATAGCCCAACCGGTTGCCGCGCCCGGCGATGTATTTCCCCAATTCGGCGGCCTGGAGATCACCACTTCCTCTACCGCCTTGCAGGCTTTGACCGACGCCGTGCTCTACCTGACAACCTATCCCTACGATAGCTCTGGGCAGTTGGCTTCACGCATCCTGGCCATCGCCGCCTTACGTGATGTACTGACGGCTTTTTCGGCGGAAGGGTTGCCCTCACCGGCTGAAATGGAAGCCATCGTCCAACGAGATATCGATCAATTGTTTGGTTTACAAAATTATGATGGCGGCTTCCCGTACTGGCAACGGGGCAAGGAATCGATACCTTTTAACACCATTCATGTGGCCCATGCCCTCCAGCAAGCTGAGGCCAAGGGTTTCGACGTGCCGGCCGAGATGCGCCAGGGTGTGCTCTGGTATCTGGCTGACATCGAAGATTATTACCCCGAATGGTATAGCGAGCGTACTCGTCAAACGTTGAGCGCCTATGCCCTTTATGTGCGCTTCCTGATGGGTGACCCCGACCAGGCCAAGGCCCGCGCGCTCTATGACGAAGCCGGAGTAGAAGATCTGTCTTTAGAGTCGCTGGCCTGGCTGTGGACGGTGTTAGCGGACGATTCCGCCTCTGCCGGACGAGTTGAAGCTATTCAACGACACATAACCAACCGCGCTGTTGAGACGGCCGGAGCGGCCAACTTCACTACCTCTTATGGCGATCAAGCTTACCTGTTATTGCATTCCGACCGGCGCACAGATGCCATTATCCTGGACGCGCTCATCGCCAACGATCCGGAGAGCGATCTGATCCCCAAGGTGGTCAATGGCTTGTTGGCCCACCGCACCCGTGGGCGCTGGAACAATACCCAGGAGAATGTCTTCGTCTTGCTGGCGCTTGACCGTTATTTCAACACCTTTGAGAATCAGACCCCTGATTTCGTGGCCCAGATCTGGCTGGGCGACACCTATGCCGGTGGGCACGAGTTCGAGGGCCGGACAACCGAACGGCACGAAACGGTAATACCCATGGCTTACCTGGTCGATGCGGATCTCGGCGCAGACGAGACGCAAGACCTGATTTTGAGCAAAGATGGTCCCGGCCGGCTCTATTATCGCCTGGGACTGCGCTATGCGCCCAGCGACCTGGAGCTGGATCCCCTGGACATGGGCTTTGTCGTTCAACGCACTTACGAAGCCGTGGACGATCCAGAGGACGTGTATCAAGATGAAGTGGCGTCTGGCATATCAAAGCCGGCGCTCGGGTGCGGGTGCGGTTGACAATGGTGGCCGACAACCGCCGGTATCATGTGGCCCTGGAAGACCCGTTGCCGGCCGGCCTGGAGATCGTTAATCCGGCCCTGGCTGTAACGGGCGATGTGCCCCAAGATCCTAGCGATCCTGACTATGGCTATGGTTGGTGGTGGTGGTGGACCTGGTACGAGCACCAAAACATGCGCGATCAGCGGGCCGAAGCCTTCACGTCGTTGCTGTGGGATGGGGTCTACCAATACGATTATGTGACCCGAGCCACAACACCGGGTACCTTTGTCGTACCTCCGGCCAAGGCCGAGGAGATGTATTCGCCCGAGGTCTTCGGCCGCAGCGGAAGCGACCTGGTGATAGTGGAATAAATGACAGCCGGCTCGAAAACGGACAACGTTGCTCATAACGGTTTATTCTCAAGGCAAAGAAATGCTACCGCAGTTGAGGTAGCTCCAGTCAAAGATCGTAAGCCGTTTCGCCAGATAATCGGTCGACAACCGCCGGCGAGATTCTTGGTGGCGATGATAAATTAGTTTCAGCTTCTGGGAAGCGATTTAATCTTGCTTTGAAAGATGAGATGAGCCCGTTAACGAATGATTGCAGGTGGCGATATCAGCTACAACTCTGGCTGTTGATCTCTGGCCTGTTGATGGCTGTCTGGTTGGTGGCCTGTGGCCCGGCCGATTTGGAACCCTCGTTCGGCGGTCCAGTACTTATCACCCGGGAAAATAGGGCCACAGAAACGTTGCCCAGCCTCCAACCGGCGCCAAGCGCCACCCCATCGCCGGTTCAGGGCACCGGCGAGCCTGGAACTACCACCTCTGAGGTGCCGACAACTTTTCCTCCGCCAACTTTTGAATTCGTTTCGACCGGGACGGAAGGCGCAGGGGAAACAGTAACCCCCTGGGGCACTCCTTCCCCTTGGCCAACCCTCACCCCAGTTCCCCCGCCAGCCGGATTACTTTATGAGAACCATACCGGTCTATGGTTGGTGTCGGATAATTGGCAACCGGAACAACTACCCCATCTCGAGCGCGGGGCGCTTCTTTCTCCTGACACACAGAAAGCCCTCCTATACGAGGGCATCGACCTGTGGTTGGTAGATCTGTCCAGTGGTGACCGGCTTAATCTTTCCGAAGGGAGCGGGCGGGTTCATTGCTGCGCTCAATGGTGGCCGGATCGGCCGGAAATCATCATCTTTGGCTCCTGGCCGGGATCCGCTGACTTAGGCCCGACTACCGGCTTTCTTTCAGCATACAATGTGGACGAAGGCACTTACCTGGTGTTGGATGAGGAAACACCGTCAAATGGCTGGGCCGCCCCGGGGCCTGATGGTCACCGCATCGCCTATGACCGGGCCGGTACGGCCTGGATTTACGACTGGGATCGGGGCTCAGAAGCGCTCGATCCGGCCGGCTTTGGCCTGGAAAATGTCAGGCGGATTGGCGGACCGGCCTGGTCGTCTGACGGCCGGAAAATAGCCTGGACCGTTGCGGTCGAGGACCCGAGTAGTGGGCCGTGGCGCATAGCCCTGGCCATCTTCGATCTGGATACCGCAAGTGGCCGCCTGTTGCACCCGTATGATAACCTGGGTCGTGGAGGCTGGTTTGAGCCACCTTCCTGGAGTCCGGATGGTCAATGGCTGGCTTTTGTGGCCGAAGATATCAGCCCCGAAAACCAGGGTCTTTGGGTTGTGGCCGTCGATGGTTCTCTAGAGCATTATCTCGGGCCGGGCTCGAATCCTATCTGGAGCCCTGACAACCATTGGCTGTCGTATACAGCTTATTCCCAGGACCTGGATCCGGCTGAAGAAGTTCGCCTGGCCGAGGCCGGATCATGGTACACAATCAAGATGAATCTGCCGCCCGGGTCAAAGATTCGAGCCTGGCGCAAATAAGGACCGGGCGCGGCTATATTGATGATTCCGGCCTGCTCATAACAATCGTGTGCGTCAATAGGTTTCCCCGGCTAGAATTGCCCTATGTCGATTCATCAACCAACCATCACCGCCAATGGCCTGGTCCGGCCAACCTATGTCGAGGTGGATTTAGCCCGGCTAACGGAAAATTACCGGGCCATTGAGCAAGCGGTCTCGCCAGCAACAGTGATGCCCATTCTTAAGGCCAACGCCTATGGACACGGCCTGGTCGAAGTTGCCCGTCACTTTTCTTCGCTCGGCGCCTCATACCTCGGCGTGGCCTTTTTGGAAGAGGGTATCCTGCTCCGTGAATATGGCCTTACCACACCCATTCTGGTTTTGGGCGGCATCCTGGGTAATCAGATCCCGCTCTTTCTGGATTACGATCTAACGCTGACCGCTTCCTCGATTGAAAAACTGACCCAGACCAACGACGTTGCCCGGGTGATGGGCAAAACGGCAAAGGTACATCTGAAGATAGATACCGGTATGGAGCGAATCGGCGTGCATTATTACAGTGCGGCCGGTCTGTTGGAGGCTGCGCTGGATAGTGATTATTGTGACATCGAAGGCATATATTCCCATTTTGCCAACAGCGATGCGGCCGATCTTACCTCGGCCCAATTGCAGTTAGGCCGGTTCGAAGAGGTGCTACGCTTCTATGAAAAACGAGGGTTGGAAAAGCCCATGCGCCATATGGCCAACTCCGGAGCGATCCTCCAGTTGCCGCAAAGCCATATGGATATGGTCAGGGCGGGCATCCTCTTGTATGGGGTCTACCCCTCGGCCGAAGTCCAGCAAACCGTGCCAGTCCGGCCGGCCTTGAGCTGGAAGTCCAGGGTGGTCTACTTCAAGGTTGTCAAACCGGGCCATCCGGTCAGTTATGGTTCAACCTGGCAAAGCGACCACATGGTCCGGCTAGTCACTATCCCTGTTGGATATGGCGATGGTTATTTCCGTTCCCTTTCTAACCAGGCCCTGGTGATGATCCGCGGTAAAAAGTATCCGGTTGTCGGCCGGGTGTGCATGGATCAGTTGATGGTCAATATCGAATGGGAGACCGCCTATAATGGCGACGATGCCATCCTTTTAGGCGAGATGAGAGACGACGCCGGCGATTTGGTAATCATTACTTGCGCTGATCTGGCCGAGTGGGCCGGCACCATACCCTATGAGATATTGACAAATATCAATACCCGTGTGCCGCGACTTTATTTGGGCGGTGATGGCTGATCTGCGCCTGTTGATCGTGGCCGCCGACCCGTTAGCCCGGGCCGGAATGAGGACGCTGGTCGAAGGCGCTCTGATTGAGCGAAGATTCATCGAGTCCCAGCCCGGTCTGCTGATTGTAGGTCAAATTGGCATCGAGGAAACGACGCCCGCCGAGATTGATATCTATCAACCTGATATTCTGCTCTGGGACCTGGGCTGGGAGCCCGAAGAGAGCCTTTCTTTCCTGGAGGAGTTGGAATTAGGCGAGGTTGAAGGCAGCCTGGCCGTTGTAGCCCTGGTCCCCAATAAAGAACCTGCCGCAGAGGCCTGGTCGGCCGGGGTACGGGGTATGTTATTTCGCGAGGTGAGCAGCGAGCGTCTGTTGGCCGCGATAGAGGCTGTTTATTGGGGCTTGATTGCCGTGGAGCCCGAGTTGATGGCGATATTGACCCCGGACGGCGTATTGAGCGAGCCGCCACTGGATGAGCAGCTTACCCCTCGTGAGCTGGAAGTGTTGGCTTTGTTGGCCGAAGGGCTCTCCAACAAGGCCATTGCCCAGGAATTGGACATTAGTGATCATACGGTCAAATTCCACGTCAACGCCATAATGAATAAACTAAGGGCGCAGAGTCGCACTGCGGCCGTGGTCCAGGCCACCCGCCTGGGCCTGATCGTACTCTGAGTTTGCAGGTTAAGAAACCGGGTTTTCCCCTAAAAAACCGGTTTCTATATTCTGTCCTAGCCATTCTTCCAGGTCGTCCCCCACCAAACGGCCGGTGTTGGGAGCTCGCTAAACCGGTACACTGCTTTTACAAGTAATAGTAATATGGAGGAACAACATGGCAAACGTATTAACGAATTTATCAGAGGCCCTGGCCCAAACGGTTGAAGCGGTCGGTCCCAGCATTGTCCGCGTTGAAGGCCGGCGGCGAATGGCGGCCAGTGGCATCGTTTGGTCAGAAGATGGCCTGGTTGTGACGGCCAATCACGTGCTGAAACATGATAGCAAGCTGGCGGTCGGTCTGCCCGACGGTAGCCGGTCCAATGCCGAGCTGGTCGGCCGGGATCCCAGTACTGATCTGGCCGTCATCAAGGTTGAGGCCAGTGGCCTTACTGTGGCGCCCCGCTCACCGGCCGAGAATGATCTGCAAGTGGGACACCTGGTACTGGCCCTGGGCCGGCCGGGCCGAACTGTCCAGGCCACCCTGGGAATTGTCAGCGCCCTGGGTGACAGCTGGCGCACGGGCGCCGGCGGGCAGATTGACCGGTATTTGCAGACCGATGTTGTCATGTATCCGGGTTTTTCCGGAGGACCGTTGGTAAGCGCTCAGGGAGAGGTAATCGGGCTGAATACATCTGCGCTGCTACGAGGTGTCAGCCTGGCCATACCGGTGGCCACATTAGATAGGGTGGCCGGTACGTTGCTGGCCCACGGCCGGATGCGCCGCGGTTATCTTGGCGTCAGCACCCAGCCGGTGCGTTTGCCCGAGGCCACTCAAGAGGAGCTTGACCAGGAGACAGGTTTGCTCATCGTCAGCGTCGAAGCGGACAGCCCGGCGAGTCAAGCCGGGATGGTGATGGGTGATGCCATCGTCGGCCTGGATGACGAGATTGTCCGCCACCATGATGATCTACTGAGTTTGCTCAGCGGCGAGCGGGTCGGCAACAAAGTACCTGTGCGCATCGTGCGCGGAGGCGAGGTGCGGACCCTTAATGTGACTATTGGCGAAAAATAGATGTCCGTTTTTTTGAGCGGAATCAATGCTCAGCTGGCGGCCGTTATCGATGACGCCCGGCGCAGTTTGGTTCAGGTACATAGCGGCCGGCGCGGAAATGGTGCGGGGACGATCTTGCACCCAGACGGCCTGATCGTCACCAATGCCCACGTGGTCCAGGGCCACTCGCCCCAGATCACGCTGGCCGACGGCCGGACCATGCCTGGCCGGTTGCTGGCATATGATAAAAAGCGTGATCTGGCGGCCGTGCAGATAGAGGCCACAGAGTTACCGGTGATAACTCTGGGCAATCGCGACAGGCTTCGGGCAGGGCAGATGGTCCTCGCTCTGGGCCACCCCTGGGGCGTGATTGGGGCGACCACAGCCGGGATGGTCATCGCCGTCGGCCGGCCGGTGGCCGGCATCCCCTATGATGGCGATTTGATCCAGGTTGGTTGCCGGCTACGTCCCGGCCACTCCGGCGGTCCCATGGTCGATGGGGAAGGCCAGTTGGTAGGTATCAATACGATGATCGCCGGACCTGAAGTCGGCCTGGCTGTACCAATTCACACAGTCAAACGTTTTTTGAAGGAATCCCTGGGCTCGTCAGAGCCGGCCACGCTCAGAAGCTAGCCGATCCATTCCCGCCACTGTTCAGGTAGAGGTTTGCCCAGCATTTTGAGATAAACGCTGCTTTTTCCGTAAAAGATTATCAGGGCTTCCTTATAGATTTCCAATTGAATCCTGGGTGAGATGATGAAGTCGGGACCGCGAACGATCACTTTAATTTGAAGGTCTTCTTCGGAATATTCCTCAATAACTGCCCGCAGCCGGCCGTCTAAGTCCTGGAACCAGGCCTGTAACCGCGCGACGCTCCCTTCAAGTCCCGGTTCCCGGTTGCGGTAGCTAAAATCCTGTCGCAGAGTTTCAAAGGATTGAATATAAGCAACCTGGACTTCACCGATCTCCCGGCAGAGAGCGCCCAAAGACAGGTTTTTTCCATCAGGTCGGAAAGCCAACTCTTCATCAGAAAGGATGGCCATCATCTGGTTTCGCAGAGATTGGTATAGCTCAAACACGCCGTAATATTCTGCTATGATGCTGTTCATTTTTCCTCGCCTCCAAAATCAATCATTATTCAGCAGATCAAGCACCTGGGGCAGCAGCGTGGCCGTGGTGGCAATAGCCTCCCCTGAATGGATTGTGACCTCGCCTTGCCAGTCACCGAAATAACCGCCGGCCTCTTCCAGGATGACCGGGAAAGGGGCGCAGTCCCAACTGTTCATAATTGGGTCCAGCATTAATTCCGCCCGGCCGGTAGCCACCAACAAATAACCATAAGCATCGGACCAGCCAGCCCGAAAGCCGGCGCTGGCTTTGATCCGCTCCCAGGCGGCCGACCGGCTGTAGGCGGCGAAGGAAGCGGCATCGCCATGAACGACCAGGCCGGCCTCTAAACGCGGGACATCAGAGACGCGGGCCGGCCGGCCGTTCCACCAACATCCCTGCCCCCTGGCAGCGGCCACCGTCTCGGCCAGGGCAGGGAAATGGGCCACGCCCACCACGATTTGACCCTCAATCTCCAGACCGATGAGCACAGCATACATGGGGATCCCGCGCACGAAGGATCTTGTACCGTCGATTGGGTCGATGAACCAGCGGTGCGAGGCGCCAGACGATCTATCAGCACCAAATTCTTCGCCCACGATGGCGTGACCGGGAAAGCGCTGTTCGATGCAGCGGCGAATCAACTGCTCCGCCTGGCGGTCGGCTACCGTTACCGGCGTGTCATCCTTTTTGAATTCAGGGTGTAAGTCAGTCTGAAAGTGACCCAGGGTCAGCCGACCGGCTTGCCAGGCTGTTTCCAAGGCAAATTCATAATAAACACTCAAGGAGTCATCCATCTTTACCTCCATCCAGGTGGGTGAATTGTAATCGACCGGCCGCCATTTGGAAACCGGGGATCAAGTGAGTTGTGGTTGCGGTTGAAGCCAGGTAGAGTCAGCTAACCAGCGGTTCGATGCACAAAGGATCTTCGTTGCGGGGGTTGTTGACATGGGTGCTTACAGGATAGTGGCTCATGGCCTCGGCCGGGTAGGCGCGTAGCAGGTGTTGGACCTCGCCGGGATGTTGGGCGCCGGGGTCTAGCCAGAGGTCGAAGTCCGCCGGGGAGATGATAACCGGCATGCGGTTGTGGATTGGCCGTAAAAAGTCGTTTGGCTCAGTCGTTAATAGGGTGCAAGATTCAATCTCTGAACCATCACCACTTATCCAATGTTCCCATAATCCGGCGATGGCGAAGAGGCCGCCATCAGCCATTTGGATACGCACCGGCTGTTTGCCGCCATTGAGTTTTTGCCACTCGTAGAAGCCATCGGCCGGGATGAGGCACCGACGGTATTTAAACGCCCCTCGGAAGGAGGGCTTTTCGGCCGCCGTCTCTGAGCGGGCGTTGATCATCCGCGAGCCAATCGTCGGGTCCTTGGCCCAGCGCGGAATCAGGCCCCAATGAAAGTGAGTTAGCTCGCGTGGGCTGCCCATGGAAGAGATACGCACGGCCGCGATGGGCTGGGTGGGGGCGATATTGAAACGGGGGGCAAGGATTGGGGTTTCGGGAAGCTGAAATAGGTCAGCCACAGCTTCACCAGGAGCGATCAGGGTAAAGCGTCCGCACATGATCAGTTGATCGGTCGGTTGCGGGCGCTGCAGTGGCGATTTAGATTACTGCGATGACGCCAGAAGAATGTTCTTCCGCCGTTGTTCATCGTCTGCCGGCTGCGTAAAGTTAAAACTCCTCCGCAAGCGGGGCAAATCGCCTTCGGCGGCGCAGAATCAGCGGCAATAATCTTTTTACCATCCACCGTATTGGCAACTTTCATGGTTCTCGTCCTGTTCCTTCTTCTTTCCTATTACCGTGCAGCGAGCTGAACCGCTATAATTCGTCTGTCCTGAAGCCGGATCCTCTGGGGTGCGCGTCCACGAGCCCACGATTTCACTTTGGTTCAGAGGAGCTACCGGGTCACATAAAACGTGATCCTTTACTGCTTATCAGTGTAAACTAAACTGGTGAAAAAATCCATCGTTTGGTAGGGTTATTTTTACCCAATTTGTCGAAATTTTTACTTCGCGCTTCCGCGTGGGCAATGGTTCATCAGGCATTATCAGCAAAACAGATTCAATAGGCTTTATGAAACCTCTCGACGGAATTCGCCTGTTATCATTGGCGACAAACATACCTGGTCCACTGGCCGTAGCCCGGCTTATTAAATTTGGCGCCAGTGGTACGAAGGTAGAGCCACCGGTTGGAGATCCCCTGGCGGAGGCCGCGCCTGCCTGGTACGCGCTTCTGCATAAAGGAGTGCCTGTCAGACGCCTGGATCTTAAGGGGGCCGCAGGGCAACGACAACTGCATAAATTATTAGCCGAAAGCGATCTGTTGATCACGGCAAACCGGCCGGCGGCCCTGAGTCACCTGGGCCTGGATTGGCCGGCTTTGGCCGCCGCCTATCCCCGTCTATGCCAGGTGGCTATCTTCGGCCATGCGCCCCCTGATGCCGGTAAAGCCGGACACGATCTGACCTACCAGGCCGGATTGGGACTGGTGGAGCCGCCTAATCTGCCCCGGATAGTCCTGGCCGATCTGGCCGGGGCTGAATGGGCTATCTCGGCCGCGTTGGCATTGCTTATTGGCCGGGATCGGGGCAAAGACGACGCCGATCGTTTTGTGGCCGTTGCCCTGGCCGATGCGGTCGCCGCTTTTGCAGCGCCATTACAATATGGTCTGACCGGGCCCGGTGGTTTGTTGGCCGGATCACTGCCGGGTTACAATCTTTATCCGGCCCAAGAAGGATGGGTGGCTGTTGCGGCCTTGGAAACCCACTTTTTGCACCGTCTGGCCGAGGAGATCGGCCTGGACGAAAAGAATTTGACCTTCGACGCGCTATCCAAGACTTTCCTGCGCCGTCCGGCCGGGGAATGGGAGGGCTGGGCGGCCGATAGGGATCTGCCCATTGTGGCCGTGCGTGATTCCTGAAATAACATCGATTGAGCAAAAAGGTAAATTATTTCTGATGATGATCTCTAACCAACCAAGAATTCCTGTGCCCGAACCGTTGCGTGGCTGTGAAACTGGCACATTTACTCACGACAGCGTGGCGATTCGGCTCCCCGAAATTGGCCGGCAGATGGTGCGGGACAATAATTTTTCCCCGGCCGTGACCGCCGCAGTTGAGGCGCTGCTGGCGGAGATTCCGGCCAGCCGGATCCGGGCGCTGGCCCACCAGGGTGCTCCAGATGCCGCAGCGTGGGCCAGCTACGTGGCCCCTTATATCGGCCAGGATTGGTTGCAAGTTCCCTGGTTTTTTGTGGAAACTTACTTTTATAGACGCGTTTTAGAAGCCTCCGGTTACTTTGCTCCTGGACCAGGGAAGGATATTGATCCTTTCCTTTTCCAGAAACGGCACGGCTTGGAAGCTGCCCGCCCGGCTGTACGCCTCCTGGCCGAGCAGATTTTACCGTTGCTGGCCGGAACACGGGCAGATCATGAGGAGCTGGCCACGCTCCTGGCTATTGACTTATGGGGCAACCAGGTCGATCTCAGTCTCTGGCCGGTTGGGAGCGAACAAAAACCCGATCACGCTGATTCCGGCCAACAAAAGGCCCATACCCTGGTCGATGATTCGCAGGCCATCGCCGCCTACTTGCTCGGCTGGCCGGAACCGGTCAGGCGAATCGATATAATCCTAGATAACGCCGGCTTCGAGTTGGTGGCTGATCTATTCTTAGCGGCATATATATTGGAAAGGGGCATTAGCGAGCATGTTTATTTGCAAGCCAAGACCCATCCCACCTTCGTCTCCGATGCCATGATCAAGGATATCCGCCAGACGGTGAACTTCATGGCGGCCGATGACCATTCCGGGGTGATGGCCGTTGCCCGGATATTGTGGCGGATGTTGGAAGAGGGCCGCCTGCGACTCGTTGAAGATTATTTTTGGACGTCGGCCCTGGAGATGTGGCTGATGCCAGGACCCCTACGAGATGAACTGGCCAGGGGCCAGCTGATCATTAGCAAAGGCGATGCAAATTACCGGCGCTTATTGGGCGACCGTCATTGGCCACATACAACGGATTTTGCCGATGTCGTCGCCTATTCGCCGGCGCCCGTGGTAGCCCTGAGAACGCAGAAGTCCGAGGTGGCCGTAGGCCTTGAGCCAGGGCAAGCAGAGACGGTGGCCCGGCAGGATCCTGAGTGGCTAGTTAACGGCCGCTGGGGGGTCATTCAATTTTGGGATGGCACTTAACAAATGCTTCCTGGAAAATACCGGGAAGCATCGACTAACTCAGGCGGACAATATCGCTCTCGGTGAAGAATTGGGGCACCTGGAGGCTCAGGCCCGGAGCGCCATAGAGTTCGGCCGGCACGCTAATGTCAGACAGGTATAACTCGCCCACCTGGAGGCTCACACCCGGAGCGCGAAGCCCTTCCTTGGGCAGCGCCAGGGTCATTGTGGCTGTGGCCTGGATGGCCGGGTTGAATACCACGCCAGTGGTCGTATCAACACCAGAGGGAGCGTCCAGGGCAAGAATCGCTGATTCTTGGGCATTGGCCCAACGAATGAGCTGGGCGGCAGCTCCCCTGGGCGCACCACGCAGGCTATAGCCAATGAGGCCGTCGATGATCAAATCGGCTGGCGCAGCAGCGGCAATGGCCTCGGCCGGGTACACTGGCAGGTCCATCCGCCGTAAAATGTCCAACTGGTGAGCCGGCACCGCCTTGAAGGAATCGTCATTTCGGCTGAGGTATACCTGGACCTGGGCCCCATAAATATGCAGCCTGCGGGCGCAGACCAGAGCGCCGCCGCCATTACCCCCGGTCCCGGCCAAAATTGTCACTTTATTTCCCAGTGCATTTCCACCGAAGAAACGTGTCCGGGCCAGGTGGGCCAAGTTCCGGCCGGCGTTCTCCATCATCTGGATCAACTCAATCTTAAAATCTTTCATCATAGCCCGGTCGACTTCAATCATTTGTTCTGTGGTCAGATAGGGTATCTCACCTTTAAAGTTAGGAATCACCGTTTACTCCTGCAGAAAGGCAGTTCATTATAATCAAACATACGACTCAGAGTTACTGAATAAACGCGTTTGTACTCTGTGATTGCGCCGCATAATAAGACAAAGCGATGCAAACAAAGACGAAACCGATGGAACACTCTTCGTATGCATTCCCACTTTCTTATTCACCGTAAAGGCTATTATAATAGGGCAACGAGTCATTACCACAAGTGGCCATAAAAGCTTATTTACAAGGAGATTCACGGTGAACAAGTCATCATTGGCGACGATGTCGCTGCACGACCAAATAGCTAACACCATTCGGGGCCTTACCATGGATGCGGTCCAAAAAGCCAATATCGGCCACCCGGGCATGCCTATGGGTATGGCTGATGTGGCGACGGTGCTGTGGACAAAATTTTTACGTTTTAATCCAGCCAATCCCCAATGGCCCGACCGGGACCGCTTTATTCTATCGGCCGGGCATGGTTCGATGCTTTTCTATAGCCTGCTCTACCTGACGGGTTACGATTTGCCGCTGGAGGAAATAAAACAATTTCGCCAATGGGGCAGCAAAACGGCCGGTCATCCAGAGTACCATCTGACCCCGGGTGTGGAGACAACCACCGGCCCGCTAGGCCAGGGCATCTCGAATGCCGTCGGCTTCGCTATGGCCGAGCGCTGGTTGGCCGCCCAATTCAACCGGCCTGATCAAAAGATCGTGGACCATTACACCTATGTCATCGCCAGTGACGGCGACTTGATGGAAGGGGTCTCCCACGAATCCTGCTCGCTGGCCGGCCACCTCGGCCTGGGCAAATTAATCGTGTTATACGACGATAATCATATCACCATTGATGGCCCGACGGAGCTATCCTACAGCGATGATGTGGCCCTACGCTTCCAGGCTTATGGCTGGCATACCCAAAAAATCGACGGCCACGAACCGGCGGCCATTGAAACTGCGCTAAGGGCAGCCCGGGCTGAGGGCGACCGGCCGTCCATCATCGCCTGCCGCACCCACATCGGTTTCGGCAGCCCCCATAAACAAGATACGTCCTCGGCTCACGGCGAGCCATTGGGCGATGATGAAATCCGCTTAACCAAAGAGAATTTGGGCTGGCCGGTAGAGCCTCTTTTTTACGTCCCTGAGGAAGCGTTAGCCGCCATGCGCGAAGTTGGCACGGCCGGGGCGGACATTGAGGCTCAATGGTTGATACGCTTTGCTGCTTATGAAGCGAGCTACCCGTACGAGGCCGCCATGTTTCAGCAGATGCTGGACGGTGAATTACCAGATGGTTGGGATCGGGGCCTGGCCAATTTATTTGAGCCGGGCAAATCAATGGCGACCCGGGCTGCTTCTGGAGCCGTTTTGGATTTCCTCTCTCCGCGAATTCCGGCCCTGTTGGGTGGCTCAGCCGACCTGACCGGTTCTAACAAGACTCGTCCGAAAGGCGCCAGGCACCTGACCCGGGACGATTTCTCCGGTCGCTATATCTATTTTGGTATTCGTGAACATGGTATGAGCAGTATTCTTAACGGCCTGTCCCTGCACGGTGGCATCCGGCCTTACGGTGGTACCTTTATGGTATTTTCTGATTATCTGCGGCCAACCATTCGCCTGGCCAGTATGATGGAACAACCCATTATCTACGTCTTTACCCATGATAGCATTGGCCTGGGCGAGGATGGTCCCACGCACCAGCCGGTGGAGCAGCTGATGAGTATGCGCCTGATCCCTGGGCTGGTCGTTTTCCGGCCGGCCGAGGCCAGTGAGACGGCCGCCGGCTGGCGATTTGCCCTGGCGAACAAGAGCGGTCCCACGGCGTTCGCCCTGACCCGGCAAGGATTGCCCATTCTTGACCTGAGCCACTTTTCGGCCGGGGAAGGTCCGGCTCGCGGTGGCTACGTGTTGCGCGATTCACAGGATCCGAAGGTGATCCTCATCGGCACTGGCTCCGAGGTGCACATTGCCCTGGCGGCCCAGCGGCAACTGGCCGAACAGGATGTTGCTGCCCGGGTTGTTTCCATGCCCAGTTGGGAGATCTTTGATGCCCAGCCGGCCGAATACAGAGAAAGCGTCTTACCCGCAGCCATCGTGGCCCGGGTCGCGGTAGAAGCCGGCGTCACCGCCGGTTGGGAACATTACGTGGGCTCGACTGGGGCAGTAATCGGCCTGGACCACTTTGGCGCTTCGGCCCCGTACCAGGAACTTTACCGGCAATTTGGCCTTACCCCCGAGGCGGTGGTCGCGGCCGCCCTGGGCCAACTGGGGTAGGGGGTCAATGATCAGAAGGCGGACCTATGATCCAGAACCAAAAGTTGAATATTAACACGTCCAGGCCAATCCTTTTGGCGCCGTCTATCCTGGCTGCTGACTTTGCCCGTTTAGGGGAACAGGCTCGCCAGGCCCTGGAAGCCGGCGGAGATTGGTTGCATATTGATATCATGGACGGGCATTTTGTGCCTAATATCAGCATGGGTCCAATCGTGGTCGAGGCGTTGCGGCCGCTGGCCAACGAAAGCGGGGCCTTGTTAGATGTGCATCTGATGATCGCCGATCCGGACCGTTACCTGGAAGCCTTCATGAAGGCTGGGGCCGACCGGCTAACCGTCCACGTCGAGACGACGCCTGATTTGGCCGCTACCATCAGGAAAATTCAAGAGTTGGGTGGAAGAGCCGGGGTTACCCTGAAACCTTCCACGCCATTGGAAACAGTGGTGCCGGTGATCTCGGCCGTGGACCTGGTTCTGGTCATGTCCGTTGAACCGGGCTTCGGCGGGCAGGCCTATCTCCCAGAAAGCACGCAGCGCATCGCAACCTTGCGCCAGATGCTGGACGATAGAGGCGCGGAGGCCTGGTTGGAGGTCGATGGTGGCGTTTACCTGGGTAACGCGGCCGAGATAGCCGGCGCTGGAGCCGATGTCCTGGTTGCCGGTAGTTCCGTCTTTCGAGGTCGGGGATCCATCGCGCAGAATGTAGCTGCCTACAGGGAAATCTTGGCCGGAGTCTGAAGTAACTAGTTTACGCAATTGGTCGTTATTGCAACTAATCGCAGAAAATTCGCTATTTTATATCTAGATCAATCTTGACGGATGCGCCAGCCTAAGAAATACGATCTACCTCATACTGTATGCCAACCTCGTATTTCGGTGGAGAATGCGTGTTCGATATCGGCCGTTAACGGGGTTTAACTGGTCACTTACGACTGATTTTGAAACCAGATTCACCGTCATCACGTACAGAAGACGTGAGGCAGTTTGCTCTAGACTTTCTTACGTGATGGTTTGACTACGCTTTGTTAGCCCATCCGGCCGAGGGACAAGATATTGGGGCAGAAATCAAAGGTAAGGCGAAATAACATGACCAACAGCAGCAGTGATATGCCGATTCGTAACCGGTTCGTGACCTTGAGCAGCCAAATCAAGACTCCTTTGATAATCCTGGGTGGATTTGTCGTTTTTGTATGGCTCTTGGAATTGATTGATTGGCTTATTTTAGACGGCGCCCTTGACGGTTTGGGAGTCAAGCCTCGTTCGTTTTCCGGTCTGAAGGGCATTCTGTTTATGCCATTTTTGCACAACGGCTTTGGCCATCTTTTGTCTAATACCATCCCCTTTATCGTCCTGGGGGCGCTGGTGATGTTAAGTGGCCTTAATACATTTTTTACCGTCGTCGGTTTATCTATGGTAGTGAGTGGGGTTGGTGTGTGGTTGCTTGGCGGCGCCAATTCGGTCCACATCGGAGCCAGCGGCGTCGTGTTCGGACTTTTTGGCTTTTTACTGACCCGGGCTTACTTTGAACGCAGCATATCGGCCATTATCATCGCCTTCGCCGTCCTTGTTTTTTATGGTGGAATTTTGTGGGGATTGTTACCCTTCTGGTTAGGGGTGTCCTGGTTGGGTCATCTATTTGGATTCGCCGGAGGTGTGTTAGCCGCCTATTGGTTAAATAAACGCCGACAACCGTGAACGGATCCCCCCGCTGCTCGTATTGTCGGGGCCGGGTTTTGATGGAGCATACCGCCGAATTCGCCTGGGCAACCGGAGCGGTCCGGATAGATCTTTCCCCGGCAATTGATAACCAACCGGCTCAAGCGCACAACGATTCCATGGGCTATGACAATGATGGCGCGTATTACTTTTACGTAATTTACCCTCTGATAACCGGTTGGCCATAACTTCCGTTTGACACCCTGGCACCCCAAGTTACAATTGATACAAAATATCAATAAGTTAGAAAAGCATTGTTGCGGGAGTTTTCACTCCCGGTAGACACTGGCCAGATTGCCCGGATGGATCGGGCTGGCATACGGGGTATTGGAATACAGGGTGATTCGCTTTATGCATTATTCCTGGGGGGCTGGCTTAGGCGTCATACTGGCGCTCCTGGTTACTGGCTGCACGGTAGCGGGGCCGGCCGCTGATGAGACGATTGCAGGGTATAATGCTTCAAGCAGCCTGTTGAAGTTGCCGGAACTCGCGGCGGTCGATCTTGGTGGTGAGAAGCTGAGCGTCGTCGCGACAACCAGCATCATCGGTGATGTGGTTGGTCAGGTAGGCGGCGGGGCTATCGAGTTGACGACCTTGATAGAGCCGGGCCAGGATCCCCATACCTTCGAACCTGCGGCCGGCCAAATGACGACCGTAGCCAAGGCCGATGTCATTATTGTTAACGGTTGGGATCTTGAGGAAGGGCTGATGGGGGATCTGGTTAATATAGCCAATAATGTCCCTCTTGTTCCCTTATCGGCAGGTATTGAGCCCCTGTTTTTGGAACAAAATGGGGACGGTCAAGTGGGGAGCATCGATCCCCACATCTGGTTAGATCCTCATCTTGTTCGCGAGTGGCTGAAGAACATTGAAACGTCGCTGTCCGATCTCGATCCGGCCAATGCGACCGTCTATGAGAGGAATAGCACAAGCTATCTGAAAGAGCTAAATGAATTAATCGACTACGCTGACAGACAGATTGCATCTATTCCGGCCGGCCGGCGCAAATTGGTGACCAATCACGATGCCTTCGAGTATTTTGCCAGGGCCTATGATTTTGAGATCATTGGTCTAGTCATACCGGCCACCAGCACCATTGCCGAACCTTCCTCAGGCGACCTGGTCCGGCTTATCGACCAGATGAGGGAGGCGGACGTGTGTACAATCTTTGTTGAAAACACAAAGAATACACAACTGGCTGAAACAGTGGTCGCTGAGCTAGCTGGGTGCGCTGAGGCACAGACGATCCCCCTTTTCAGCGGCGCACTCGGTCCGGTTGACAGTGATACCAACAGTTATCTCGGTATGATGAAAGCCAATATCGATGCGATTGTCGCCGGCGTCAAATAGTGACGGCTACGATCAGGGATGAAAGAGGTTTATGAGCGATTTGGTAAACAGGTTGAAATCGTACGGCATCGAGCACCAGGCCAATACACCGACGCTGGAACTCCGGGATGTATCGGTAATTTACATGGGCGCCGGAAATGGCGAGGGCGGCATGAATGGCGCCACGTCCGTTTCAGGTCAAAAAAACGCCCATAAACAGTATGCCCTCCGCGAGGTAAACTTTCGGATCCAGGCCGGCCAACAGGTGGCCATCGTCGGTCCGAATGGGGCCGGAAAAAGCACCCTGTTAAAAGTTATTGTGGGCACGTTGAAACCCAGCGAAGGAACGGTTAACATCTTTGGCCATGATCCGGATTGCCATATTTGTATCGCCTATGTCCCCCAACGCAATCAGATAGAGTGGAGCTTTCCGGTAACCGTCGAAGATGTGGTCATGATGGGTCGTATTGGCCAGATTGGCTTGTTTCGCTGGCCGCGCCGTCATGATTGGCGCCAGGTGAGAGAGAGCCTGGAACGAGTTCAAGCCGGGCACCTGTCGAAAAAGCAGATAGGTGAATTATCCGGCGGGCAACAGCAACGGGTCTTTATCGCTCGCGCTTTGGCCCAAGGTGCTGACCTGCTTTTGTTGGACGAGCCTTTTTCCGGTCTCGACGTATCCAGTCATGAGGCTATTCTGGAGATCCTCGACTCTCTCCGTAGTGATGGCGTGACGATACTTGTTGCCACCCATGATCTAAATCTTGCTGCCGAGCGTTTTGACCAGGTCATGTTGCTGAACCGGCGCATTATCGCTTTTGACAGTCCCATCGCCGTCCTGAACCAAAAGAACCTGGCCCAGGCCTTTGGCGATCATATGCATATTGTTGGTGGTGAGGAGGATAGCCTATTGCTTGCCGATAGTTGTTGTGACCATGGCGATGAACATCTATAGAATGCCCGGTCACCCGTTACCTGAAATAAAGAGCCGTGGATGATTGATTGGTTTCTTGAACCGTTGAATTATAGTTTTATCGTGCGGGCTTTGTTGGCGGCTATTATCGTCGGTGTTGTCTGTTCTGTTCTGGGAACATACATTGTTCTGCGCGGCATGGCGTTTTTTGGTGATGCCCTGGCTCATACGATTCTGCCCGGCGTCGTCGTTGCTTTCTTGTTGGGCTGGCCGCTGGCCATAGGCGCACTCATTATGGGTATCCTGACCGCCCTGGGAATCGGTGCTTTAACGAGTAGAGGGGTCCTAAAGGAAGATACAGCCATTGGGGTCACTTTTGCCGGGTTTTTTGCCCTGGGCGTCGCCATGTTATCGGCTACCGGCAATTACGCAGTTGACCTGGCCCATTTCCTCTTTGGCAATCTGCTGGGTGTCAGCACGACTGACCTGTGGGTCACTTTCTTGCTCGGCGGATTCGTGCTATTGGTGATATTTCTCTTTTACAAAGAATTTTTAGTTATCTCGTTCGATCCGGTACTGGCCACGACCTTGCGGTTACCGACGACTTTCTTGCGTTATCTGCTCCTGGTTTTGATCGCCGTAACGATCGTTGTCTCCTTGCAAGTCGTGGGTATTGCCCTGATGCTAGCCATGCTCGTCACCCCCGCCGCAGCCGCTTCGCTGCTAACCCGGCGCTTGCCGGCTATGATGGCCGTCGCAGCTCTCATTGGCGGCGCCTCGGGCGTCATTGGCATCTACGCCTCATTCTACCTGAATATCGCCTCCGGCCCGGCTGTTGTCTTGGTGGCCACGGCCTTGTTTTTGCTGGTATTTTTGCTGGCCCCAGAGCGGGGTCTGCTCTGGTCAAGAGGTTTGGCCCAGCGATGACAGATCGTTTAACTGCTTTTACCGCTGTGTTGCAGGAGCATGGTTTTCGCCTGACAGCCTCGCGACAGGCGATCGTCGCAGCTCTGGTGGCCAGTGAGGGGCACGTTAGCGCTGATGAACTGGCCGACCTGGTTCACCTGGGCAAACCTGGTGTCGGCCGGATGACGGTTTATCGTACCTTGGAGTTGCTCAGCGATCTGAGCTTGATTCGACCTGTTTATCAGGGATCGGCTGCGGCCCACTACATCCTGATGGATGAAGGACATCACCATCATCTGGTCTGTTCCAGTTGCCACAAGGTCGTCGAGTTCGATCAGTGTGTGCTGCGAGAGATCGAGCAGGCGGTCAGTAAATACTATGAGTTTGAAATTCAGGGTCACTTACTGGAACTATTTGGTTTGTGCCCTGATTGCCACGGCTAAACCCTAACCTCGATCATCTAAACTATCTGGCACCTCGGTCCCTCCGCCATCAGTTAGGGCAATAAGGGTAATTATTGCCTTCTTTCAGGAGGTAGTTTTGTTTTTTCACAGCTGACTGGTTTTGACCAACTTTGATGTGCTCATTCTTGATTTGCTGAAACTAACGATACCAACGCCCAAAATAACAGCCAGACCGCCTACAAAACTTTGTAACGTCGGTTTCAACCCGAATAGTAAGAACGACCAAAAAACGGTTATGACCGGACTCAGGGTCAAGATTATGGTATGAAAGCTCATCTGAAAACGGCGCAAGGCCACGTAATATAAGATGCGGCTGATAACCACATCAATGGTTCCAGCCAGGAGAAGGTAAATCCAGGCCTGGCCGGTAGGCCGAACTAATTGGCCCCGTAGGGATGTAAACAGGAGTAAAAAACCGGTGACGCTGGCCATACGAAATAGAAAAAAATTGGCGAAATCCATCTCCCCGCCATGTCGCTTGACAATGGCCGCGTGGAGGGCATATACCAGGGCAGAAACCAGGATGAGCAACGAGCCAAATCGTAAATAATCACCCGGTTGGAAGCTAATCACGAGGACCCCAAAGACAGCGATAGCCGCGCCGGCAATTTCTGGGGGAGCCAGCTTCTCCTTTAGCCAAATGATGCTCAAGCCCAAGGCAAAAATCGTCGACATCTGGGCCAGGAGCGAAGCAGTTCCAGGATCGATGTAGCCGACGGCGATATAGGTAAAGGAAGTCGAGATCGCTACCAGCAGGCCGATCACCAGGAAAAAGCGCAGGTTTTCGCGAAAGAGCCTGACCTGGACCTGGCGGGTGACAACCATATATAGGGTCATCTCAACAGTGGCGATGGCCAACACGTAAAAAGCCGATGTGCCGCCCGGTAAGTAAGGTAATAACAGGCGGGCCCATATGAAGTGCAGGCTATCTAGCAGTAGCAGTGTTATTAATAGAGGCGCGTTTGGTATGCGTGAGAGTTTACCGCTTTGTAAGGTGGGTGACGGGACGGTCATGGTCGATTTTCGTGTCTATATTGGCGCTACTGTTCGGCCGAAATAGAGAGATAGGCATCGCCGATGGATGCCGGATCGGCCGTGTACATGCGTCCGCCGGTTGTCGACGCTACGCGTTCTAACAGACCCTCGGCGGCGTCCGCGCCAAATGCAATGGGGAAGATCTTAACGCCGTCGGCCTCGGCGTTGGCCGGCAAGCAAGTGACGAACATCTGGTTCTCGGTGGGCTCGCCCATGGTATCTTCTCCATCCGATAGCAGCACGATGCCATAGAGGCGCGATTCGCCGGCAGACTCATCCCCCATTTTTAGGGTGGCGGCCAGATCAGTAGCCTGGCAAACGGCCTCGTAGAGCGCCGTGTTGCCATCGGCGATCAGACCGCTTACCCGTTGGGAGAGTCCCTCGACGACATCGCCAACCCGGGCGGGTTCTGCTAGTAAGGTTACATTGTCATTGAAAGTTAATAAGGCGACATGGTCGTTGGGATCCAGGCGTTCCAGGAATTCGGCCGTCGCCTGGGTCGCCGAACGGATCTTCTCCCCTTCCATACTGCCAGAGACATCGAGGGCGATGATGATGGTCGCTTTTCTTTTTGTAATCTGGAACAAGTCGATGATGGCGGCACTCACGTCGGCATCCGGGCTGGGCAAAGCGGGTACATTCTCCGGTGATACCCGGGGATCGGTACCGTTGTCCAGGCTAAGCGGAGCATGCAAGGGAATTGTGGTATCCAACGGGCGTAAATAATTGCCGATCGCTCCTTCTTGTTGCTCCTTGGACAGCAAGAAATCACGGAAGACAAGGCCGGCTTCAGCTTGCTCGGCCGATACCCACTCCGCATTGTCCAGGATGCACAAGGGATGGTTAGCCCAGATGGTGCCTTCGGCAGGGAAAATAAAAGCCAGAGGAAATTGGAGTTCATCCCCTCGTTCAACGTTGAATTTAACCGTATCCGCTTCCGGTACGGCCGCCGCGTGCAGAAAGCTGGGACCCTGGCGGGCCATCAAGTCCAGGAGGGGCGGGGCCTGGCGACCGTATTTGGATGTATTTTGTTCCAGGGCGCGCATGGCATCTTCCGCTTCATACACCTGGGCGGCGGCCAGTTGGCCGCCACTGTTGACGGCACCGTGAACGAACGCGGTCATCGAAAGCAAGCCGGAGTTTGCATATCCGGGATGGGTGTGGCCAAAACGAAATTGACCCCATTCTGGCCGGCCATAAGCTGCCCAACCCTGGGGATCGGCCGCCAGTTCGACGATGGTATCCCAACTAATGGGGGTGTCGGGCCAGCCCAGCGCCTCGGCCATCGGCCGCCACATGGCAAAACCGAGGGGCGCGTACACCGTAGGCAGGCATTCCTGGCTATTGATCTGCTGGTTATTCCGCAGTTGCCAGGTGGTGTTGATCTGCTCGACCCAGGAGGGATCGCCTGGACTCCAGACTACCGGGGAAAGCCGGCCATCCAGGATGGCGTTCATCGAGCCGCCAGAGGTAACGTGTTCTACTTCGGCGATGATACGATTGCCGGCGTCGGTGGTGAAACCGCCCGCATTAAAATTCTGGACAACCTGATCGAGCCAGTCACGCTTGGTATTAGAGGATGCGATAGTGACCAGGAGTGTGTCGGCCGGCAATACTGTTGGGGCTTCGCTTTCCGCGTTGTTGTCCTGCTCACTTAGATTGCCAATTAATTGGAAAAATAAAGTGCCACAGACGATTAATATGGCAATGGAAATAATCACAATGAATACAACCCGGGTACGGTTCATTTCACTCTCCTGTAAGCTGTATCAAGCTCGACGCAATTTTCGATAGGTGATGCGATGGGGCCGGTCGGCGGCCGGACCCAGGCGGTGGCGGCGATCCGCCTCATAGTCGCTATAATTGCCGGGAAACCAGAAGACCTGGCTATCCCCTTCAAAGGCCAGGATGTGGGTGGCGACCCGGTCCAGGAACCAGCGATCATGGGAGACGACAATGGCGCAGCCGCCAAAATTAACCACGGCATCTTCCAGTGCGCGCAGTGTATTGACATCCAGATCATTGGTTGGCTCATCCAAAAGCAACAAATTAGCCCCTGATTTGAGCATTTTTGCCAGGTGCAGACGATTCCGTTCCCCTCCTGACAATGTGCCCACCTTTTTCTGTTGATCCGATCCGGCGAAATTGAAGCGGGCGACATAGGCTCTAGAATTTATTTTGTAGTCGCCTAATTGGAGATGGTCAGCGCCACCAGAAATCTCTTCCCAGATATTTTTATCCGGGTCCAAATCTTCGCGACTCTGGTCCACGTATCCCGGAATCACACTCTTGCCGACCACTAAATCGCCGCTATCGGGCACTTCCTGTCCAACGATCATCCGTAATAGCGTCGTTTTACCGGCGCCATTTGGGCCGATTCCACCTACGATAGCCCCCGCCGGGATGTCAAAGGTCATGCCTTCAAATAGTAGATGGTCACCGTATGCCTTACTTACATTGTTTGCTCGAACCACGATATCGCCCAACTTTGGGCCCGGGGGGATGTAGATTTCCAGATCCTTTTGGGCCTGCTCAGCGCCTTCCTCTAATAACTGGGTGTAGGCCGTGATTCGGGCCTTGCCTTTAGCCTGGCGGGCTCGAGGAGACATGTTAATCCATTCCAATTCCCGTTCTAGGGTTTTTTGGCGCTGGGATTCGGCTTTTTCCTCATGGGAGAGGCGACCCTGTTTTTGTTCCAACCAGGAAGAGTAGTTGCCTTTAAAGGGGAAACCTTGTCCCCGATCAAGCTCTAATATCCAGCCGGCGACGTTATCCAGAAAATACCTATCATGGGTAACGGCAATTACTGTGCCGGCGTAGCGTTGCAAATGTTGTTCTAGCCAGGCGACCGTTTCCGCATCCAGGTGATTGGTAGGTTCGTCGAGCAGCAGGATATCGGGTTCTTGCAGCAATAGGCGGCAAAGAGCGACGCGGCGGCGCTCGCCACCCGACAAAACATGGACAGGCGTATCACCGGGAGGGCAACGTAATGCATCCATGGCCAGCTCCAGGCGACTGTCCAAATCCCAGGCGTTGAGCCGGTCCAGTTCATCCTGGAGTTTACCCTGGCGGGCAATAAGCGCACCCATCTCATCGTCCGACATAGGCTCGGCAAACCTGGCGTTTACCTCGTCGAATTCGCGCAGGATATCCACAACCTCCTGCGCTCCTTCCTCAACGATTTCGCGCACGCTTTTGGTATCGTCGAGGATAGGTTCCTGCTCCAATAAGCCAATGGTATATTTCGAAGAGAACACCGTCTCACCCAGATAATCCTGGTCAACCCCGGCCATAATCCGTAGCAAAGTGCTCTTTCCAGTACCGTTTAAACCCAATACCCCGATCTTGGCGCCATAAAAATAGGAGAGAGAGATGTCTTTGAGAACTTGTTTGTTGGGCGGGTATATCTTGCCTACCCTTATCATGGAGTAGATGATTTTTTCGCTGTCGCTCATATGTCCCTGTTAGGCGCTGTGCCTTGATTATGCCTGACTCACTGTCTATGTCGTCGATCCGTATTCAATTATACTAGCCAATCAGTAAGAAACACTGTATCCGGCCGGAGGATTCCAAAGTCAAACGAGATACGGTAGCCAGGAGAAGGTAGATTGTCAGGTTCTTAAAAATGAAGGACCTGATGCGGAAAAGCGCTTCCTGCCGACTGAGCCTGATGGATTTTTACTCGATAGGGGTACTGGACACGGTTTGTCAATCGTAATAGATGCCCCATTGGTTACAGTCTACTGGAAGTGGGTTGGTATGAATGGAGAGGCTGCCGCTGTTGGAGAAGGTGCGGATTTATTTCGCGAAAACAGACCAAGGATGTTCTGGATTCTTGCTTCAATCAATAGAGGAAAATGATATTTGATTAACCCTTCGCCAACGAGATAATAGCCATAAAACAACCACGATCCACATAGGAAGAGGAATAACTTTTAGCAGGATTTCTGCTACATCGTCTTCGAACCATGTAAAAGCCCAAGGGACCATGTGCAGGCCATACAGGTGCGGTATCAGGAAGAAAATTGTCACGGCCAGACTATAGATTCTTAGCCAAAAGATATCTTTGCTAACAATAGCAAATGGCACAACCCAAAGGAGCCATTGCAGACCTAAGCCAATGGTGAGGGCGATCTCGGCGAGAATTATGGTGACAAGTGCATCGTTGCTGGATTGCTTACGGGTTCGCCAAAGGGCAAGAATACCGACGATTACCAGAATCCAACGGCGGATTTCCCAATGAATCTGTGCTGCCTGCGCCAGGCTATCTTGGTAGCGACCCCCCAAAGTCAGAATGGCGGATAGACCATACCAGCCACTATTTCCAGTATGGGTGAGGGCCCGTCTTAACATGGGTTCGGGATTACTGGAGAATGTCACTACATAAGCTAAAGTAAATAGAATTGGCAAGCCTATTGCAACCAGGCTATAAGTAAGCACCGGTCGAAAACGCCGAAGGCGGATGAGTATGATAGGCAAGAATACGATTGGCCAGGTTTTATTCAGGATAGCAAATCCAAGGGCAACTGAAGAGAGAAACATGCGCTGACCGAAATGCCAGAAATACCAGGCAATCAGCAAAAGCAACACTGGAATAGAATCGAATTGCCCATGATAGGCAGTAATCAGGATGGCCACAGGATTCAAGGCATAGAGCAATGCAAGCCACCAGGCAGTGACTTGACTCCAGCCTTTTTTCACGGCAATAAACCAAATCAAAGCGGTAATGACCACGTCGGCAGCGATCGGTGAAAACTTCACCAAAACGACGAAGGGCAAACCGGTCGACCTTGACGCAAACATAGCCAATCCAATGCTATACATCTGGAAGGGAAGATAAGGATGGCGTCCGATGGCGGCTGATGTGTATACATCTTTCCCAGAGAGTAGCGCTTCGGCGGTCAGTTTGAAAGATTCAATATCAAATCCAGCCCCTACCGGTAGTATGATGGCTGGCACAAGCCGAACCAGCAAGGCAAGGACAGGCAAAGCAAGCCAGGAATGCCGGCCGAAACGATTCTGCAGCCGCATGGCGGGGCCTGATGCTAAGGATTGGGCAAAGACGAACAGTGGCAGGGTGAGTAGAATCCAAATTAGGGCGACGTTTGTTGAGGGGATGACATCAGACCACACTTCAAAGGACCTTGAGGTACCATTCAACAGGCCAGCGCAGCATAACTACTATCGTTGTCATGTTCCTTGACATGATACTGTCTGGATATTTAGTAGCCACTCCGTTCATGGTGTATCTTGTATCAGGGCCCAATGCTCTCTGGCCTTCTGCATCACCGATGAGCGTCGGGAACTATCGGCGGATGGCCATCTGAATGGTGGAATGGAGATGTTACACAGGCCAATTATAGCGAGTTGACAGACCATTGCCGAATATCCCTACGGCGCTTACATGTGAAAGAACAAAATTCAGCAGCAATTAGGAATAGAGGTTGAACCTATTTATGTGCCATTTCGTTTGTTAAAGTAGTGCGGGATTCGTCCGGGCTCATTGAGAAAATGAGTGGCAACTATGACGCCATCGAGTACTATCTTAGGATGGTTTGGATTCAGGTATTTGTCATCATCTTTTTTGCCATATTTACCCAAAGTGTCACCGGTTTTGGCCTGGCTCTGGTGTCAATGCCGTTACTAACGGCCGTGCTAGGAATCCAAACAGCCGCGCCTTTGGTGGCTTTGTTTGGATTGGTGGCCGAACTAATACTGTTAATCTATTATCGGGCAGCGTTTAGCCTTAGAGTTGTCTGGCGACTGGCGATTGCCGCCCTGGCCGGCATCCCGCTGGGCATTCTGGCCCTGCGCACGATAGATGAACAAATTGTGCTTACCATCCTGGGCTTGGTTGTGGCCGGTTATGCGCTCTATGGACTCCTCGATTTTCGTCTACCAAAGATACAGCAACCCATATGGGCTTACATCGCCGGTTTTGTGGCCGGCATCCTGGGCGGCGCTTATAACACAGCCGGACCACCGGTTATTATCTACGGTAATTGTCGTGGTTGGCCAGCCGCCCAGTTTAAAAGTAACCTACAAGGCTTCTTCTTATTCAATAGCGTGTTGATCGTTTCGGCTCACCTCATAGCCGACAACTATACGCCACTCGTTTTTAAAAGTATGCTGGTGGCGTTACCGGCCCTGGTCGCGGGTATCCTGGCCGGGTTGATCTTGGCCAAGAGAATCAGCGCCGATTTTTTTCGCAGGATAGTCTTGTGGCTGCTACTTGTAATCGGTGGGTGGTTGATCGTTGGTTGATCAACGTTACAGTTAACCAGACCAATCTTGTTGGCCAGTTTGAACGAGCCAAAGTCCGGCGTAGATACCCCCGGCTGCTACCAACTCATCGTGCTTTCCGTGCTCACGCAATTCACCCTTGTCCAGTACAAAGATCTGGTCGGCGTTTCGCACTGTTGATAAGCGGTGGGCGATGACAAGGGTCGTCCGGCCGACAATGATCCGCTCCATCGAGCGCTGGATGGCCGCCTCTGTTTCATTGTCAACCGATGAGGTGGCCTCATCCAGGATGAGCACCGGCGGGTCCTTCAAGACGGCCCGGGCTATGGACAATCGCTGCCGCTGGCCGCCCGAAAGCTTTTGGCCCCTTTCTCCGACAATCGTATCGTAACCTTGGGACAGTTCGGTTATGAATTCATGAGCTTCGGCTACCCGGGCCGCCTCGACGATCTGATCGAGTGAGGCATCGAAAGTTCCGTAAGCGATATTTTCCCGGACGGTGCCGTGGAATAGAAATACATCCTGGCTGACAAAACCGATCGCCTGGCGCAGATCGGCTAACTGTAGACCGCGAATATCCTGATCGTCAAGACAGATTTGCCCGGAGCGAACATCGTAGAAACGTAATAACAACTTTACCAGGGTTGTCTTTCCCGAGCCGGTGGCTCCGACGATGGCTACCGTATCCCCGGCCGGTACTCGCAGTGACAGATCTTGGATAACGGGCATATTTGGCTCGTTGTAATCAAAATGGACATTTTCAAAAGTGACTTCGCCCCGTACACGACTGGCTGATAGGCGAATCTGGCCATCGACGATCTTCGATTTTGTATCCAGTAGATCTAACACCCGGGCTGTTGAAGCCATGGCTCGTTGGTAAAGATCGATTGTTTGGCCAAGCCGTGTCAGCGGCCATAACAAGCGCTGCGTCATGAATATCATGGTGCTATAAGCGCCAATATTCAACTCACCGCGGACGACCAAAATGCCTCCATAGACCATGGTAGCCACGAAGCCCAAAACGATTACCATGCGAATCAAGGGGACAAAGGCAGAACTTAGCTTGATCGCCTGGCGATTGGCCACCTGGTAATCGTTGCTTAAACCATCGATTCGCCTTTCTTCATACGCCTCAGCGGTATAGCTTTTTATCGTGGCTACCCCGCTCAAGTTGTTATTCAATTGGCCATTTAGAATGCCAACCTGATTGCGCACATTGGCGTAATGGGGGGCGATAGATTTTTGAAAACGTATTGAACCGTAAAGGATGAAAGGCATTGGTAAAAACGCCATCCAGGCCACTTCCGGTGCAAGGATGAAAAATAAAAAGCCGATGACCACAACCGTGGTCACTACCTGAATGACCTCGTTTGCCCCGATATCCAAAAACCGCTCAAGTTGGTTTACATCGTCGTTCAGGACAGACATTAGCCCACCGGTGCTTTGATCCTCAAAATAGGCCATGTCTAATTTCTGTACGTGATCGTATGTCTCTGTACGCAATTCGTGTTGTAATGTCTGAGCCAGGTTTCGCCATTGAACCTGATAGAGGTATTCAAACAGAGATTCCAGACCCCACACTACCAGGGTAAGTATGGCCAAGACCCACAACTGGGCAGTCACGTTGGTAACACCAAGATTGGCCAAAAAAGAGTCTTCTTGGGACACAACCACGTCCACTGCCATGCCAATCAGTATCGGTGGAGCCAGGTCGAATAGCTTGTTTAGAACTGAGTAGACTGACGCCAGGATGGTCTGTCGATGGTGACCACGAGCATATTGCCACAGGCGGCTTAGCGGATGATTATTTTGGGTTTTTGGTGCACTCATACCTTTTCCTGGGAAAGTGGCCCGATGGCCGGTTTCTGTCTCTGACGACTAATTTATTTTATGCCAGATCGCGAATGGATCCGATCCGAAGGGTCGAATAATGAGACATTCTAGCTTACAAGGGATTTGCGAGCTAGAGATGGTGATTTGTGCTCAGGCATTTACTTATTAGAATACGTGAGTGATATGTCGACAAGAATTCGCCATTGCTTTCCTTCCCTGACGCCGGTGACGTCAAGACTCTTTTGTTCACCCGGCCGGTATTTGGAGAAGAATGTAGCTGTTGGTGGTCAGTGGTCTTTTGGGTAGAACATGAACCTGGTTACCCTGGAAAATATCTCTAAGCAGTACAGCGAACGCCAGCTCCTTGATGATGTCGACCTGCGCATCAACGCCGGCGACCGGATAGGTCTTATCGGCGTCAATGGCAGCGGTAAGACGACCTTGTTGCGAATTATTGCCGGGTTGGAGCAGCCAGATGATGGCAAGGTAACCGTCTGGGGAGGTGTCCAGGTCGAATACTTGCCGCAAGAACCCAGTCTGCCAACCGAGATGACGGTATTGGACTATTTATACGCCGGCAATTCGCCCCAGTTGCGATTATTAAGGGAGTACCAGGAAGCCAGCAGCCGCTTACAGCAAGAACCTACGAGCGCCGCCTGGCAGGAACAGCTGGCGATCTTGAGCGCAGAGATGGATCATACCGCCGGTTGGGCGGCTGATGCTAATGCCAAATCGATCCTGACCCAGCTGGGTGTAGCTGCCTTCACGGCCCGCCTTGGTACCCTGAGCGGTGGACAAGGTAAACGAGTGGCCTTGGCCCGGGCGCTCATTGATCCGGCTGATCTGCTCATATTGGACGAGCCAACGAACCATATTGACGCTGAAATGATTGCCTGGCTCGAAGAATATTTGACCACGGTACCCAGTGCCCTGCTTATGGTCACCCATGATCGATATTTTTTAGATAGGGTCGTAAATCGTATTGTGGAACTGGACCGCCGCCAGTTGAATAATTATCCTGGCAATTACCAACGTTACCTGGAGAAACGTACCGAATACCAAGAGCAACTGCAATCGGCCGAGCTGAAACGCCAAAGTCTGCTACGCCGGGAGCTGGAATGGCTGCGCCGGGGCGCGATGGCCCGATCTACCAAGCAGAAGGCGCGCAAACAGCGCATCGAGGAGCTTCAACGCCTCCGGTACGATCGCGGCCAGGAGACCGTGGCTATGGTCCTGGCCGGTCGCCGCCTGGGCAAAAAAGTTCTTGAGGCCCGGGGACTCGAAATGGCCTATGACTCTCATGCCCTGTTTAAGGGCGTGGAATTTTTCCTGAAGCCTGGCGACCGCATTGGCATTATTGGTCCCAATGGCGTCGGTAAAAGCACCCTACTTGATGTCTTGGCCGGTAAAACATCGCCGATCAGCGGCGACATTACTTGGGGAGAGACCGTTCACCTGGGTTACTATGATCAACTAGGTCAAAACCTGGATGATTCAGTACGAGTCATTGATTTTATCAATAATATTACACCACTCATTCGGACCAACGATGACCGGCGTGTTGAAGCGGCCCAGATGCTGGAGTGGTTCCTTTTTCCCCGGCCGCAGCAGCAAACCTACATTGGCTCCTTGAGCGGCGGCGAGCGCCGGCGCCTTTATCTGTTGTGGGTGCTGGTCCACCAGCCCAACGTTCTCTTCCTGGATGAGCCGACAAATGATCTGGATATTCAAACGTTGACCGTTTTGGAGCAGTTTCTGGATAATTTTAAGGGCAGCCTAGTTGTCGTCAGCCACGATCGTTACTTTCTGGATAGAAATGTGGATTTCCTGGCAGCTTTTGAGGGGGGCCAGATGAGCACCCGTTACCCTGGCCCCTATGCCAATTACCAACGACTGAAGAAGGAACAGGCTGCCCTGGAGAGCGTGACGTTGCCCCAGGATCAAGCGGCCGGTGACAAAAAAGAGAAGGCGATAAATAAGGATAGACGGTCTCGTAAAAAGTCCTGGAAAGAAGCACGGGAGTATGAAGAAGTTGAGCAACGAATCACGGCCCTTGAACAGGAGAAGGCCAAATTTGAACAAGCCATCAACGAGGCCGGAGGTGATTATCTCTTGCTTTCAAGCCTGGTTGAACAACTCCAGGCGACTGAAGCCGAGTTGGACGATCAAATGACTCGCTGGCTGGAATTGTCCGAGATCGATTCATAGCTATGGTAGCAACCTAAACTACACCCCAGCGATAACCCATATTGGTCCATGAAACAACTTCCGCCAGTCTCAATCATCGTACTGAATTGGAATGCTGGAAATCTGCTCGATAGATGCCTCTCGGCTCTACTAGAGCTCAATTACCCGGAATTCACTATAACTCTCGTGGACAACGCTTCCACTGATGGCTCGCTTCAGCTGGTTCAAGAGCGTTTTAGCACAGTAAGAATCATTCGCAACGATCGAAATGTTGGTTATTCGGCCGGCAACAACCTGGCGCTGAGGGAAATTGATCAGCCTTTCGTTGCTATTCTGAACCCTGATGTATTCGTTGCCCCAGATTGGTTACTCACCCAGGTTGAAGCCATGAAAGGGGACAGCACCATAGGAATCACCGGCAGCAAATTATACTATCCGGGTGAGACCCTCATCCAGCATGCTGGGGGATACCTGACCCTTCCACGAGCATTGACCGGCCACTATGGGTATCTGGAAGAGGATCATGGCCAGTGGCAGGCGATGCATGACGTTGCTTATGTGATTGGCGCGGCATTCCTGATAAGGCGATCACTATTCGAGCAAGTTGGACTGTTCGACGAGGGTTATTTTATGTATTTTGAAGACGTCGATTTGTGCTATCGGGCTCGACGGGGAGGGTTTCGGGTCGTTTATGTGCCTGAAGCGGTTGGTATTCATATCGAATCGGCCACCAGCAAAAAAGGAAGCGCCGCCTATTTTCAACGATTTCACACAAGTCGATGGCGTTTCTTGTTGAAGAACTGGGATCTAGAGAGCGTATTGACGGAGACGGTTCCCGCTGAAAGGGAGTGGATAGGCCTAATTGGCTCTATGGAGCGAAGAGCGCTTTATTTCGCCTTTCGTTCAACTATCAGAGACCTGCCGGCCATCCTATCCAGGCGCGAAAAAGATGGCGGATCTGTGATTCAACCAATGACCGGCAGTCAGAAAAGGACGATAAGAGCTTCGATTGTGGAACTACAGCAATACGCCAGGAAAAAGGGACTCTATAGCCTGGCAGAGTTTTCCGGGGCGGTCCGAGAGCGATTGCGCTGAGGCCGGGCACTTGCACCGGATGAGGCTGTCATAACCGATTACGGCCTATGTTTAGGCATTTGCTCGGTTGTATTGACCCAACGGCTGCGATGGACCACATAGACGCCGATCAGCACCAGGATACCGCCCAGGATCTGCGCGGCCGTGAATGTCTCGCCCAGAAGCAAGACGGCGATGATTGCCGTCACGACCGGTTGGCCTAGCAACGTGGGGGCGACAATCGATGCCGGGAGATAACCCTGGGCATAGTTGATGGCCAACCAGCCCAAGCTCTGGGCAATGATCCCCAGGCCCAAAAAAGCCAGGATTGTTTCAAGAGGGTACCCCACCAGAGAATTACCCAGGATGGCATTGATAATCAACAACGTTATCGCGGCGGTGAACGTTGTGATCCAGAAATAAGAAAGCGTATCCAGATATACCCGGCCGCGCTGGGTAACCAGGTAATAGGCACCGTAAAAAATGGCGGCCAGCAGGCCCAAGAAAGTACCCAGCCCCAATTCTGGTCCCTCGGAAAAGCCAGCGCCTAATACAAGTAAAGCGCCAACCATAGCTATCGCCAGGCCAACCCAGAACATGGGCTTTAGCCGTTCATGGAAGATTATCATCGCCCCAAGTCCGACCCAAAGGGGAGCCGTATTGGCCAGTAAGGTGGGCGTTGTCGGCCCACTCAGGGTAATTCCAGTTGCCCATAAGGATACGTCCAAGGCGAACAGCAACCCACCCACCACGGCGTAGCGGATGCCTAAGGTGGGTAAGGAGCTGCTTTGGGATCGCTTATGCCGGAAGAAAGGGAAGGCCACCAGTACGGAAGCGATGGCCATGCGATAAAAGGCACTAACCGGCCCCGGCGCGTCGGCCAGGGCGATGAAGACGGCCGAAAAGCCAATGCTTAGCAGGCCTATGATCAAGGCGATAGTGGCCCGGCGCTCTGGGCCGAGTTTAATTATCATCAATCAGAACGGGACAGCTCAAGGGCAGTAGAAAAGCTCTGCCTGGGGGAATGTCTGAATTGTCCGGTGGGTGGCTCATTGGCTTCCGGAAAGCGGCAACTCGGCCAATTCCCAGTCTCGAATGCCGCCCATCATGTTGGCCACGGCCGGGATGCCTTGGGCCTGGAGTATGCTTGCCCCAATAGCCGAGCGACCACCGCTCCGGCACTGGACCACGACGGGCACACCGACCGGAATCTCGCCGCTGCGTTGAGCCAGATAGCCCAACATGATATGCCTGGCACCGGGGATGTGGCCTTCAGCCCACTCGCTTTCATCGCGCACGTCGACGAGTATCACCTCACCGCTACTTACCTGATCGGCTACCTGGGTGGGCAGAACACTATTGTAATAATACAGCGTGTTCCCCGCCGCCGCCCAACTGGCGACAGTCGCTATCTCGAAGTAACCAGCGCAGTTGTCCAGGCCGATGGAAGCCAGGTCCCGGGCGATATCTTCCAGCTCCTGATGACCGGCGATAAGATAAAAAGGCGTATCATAGTCCACCAACCAGCCGGCCCAGTTGGCGAAGGAATTGCCGTAAGGGATGTTGATGGCTCCGGGGAGGTGCCCGGCGGCAAAAGCGGCCGCGGTTCGCGTATCCACCAGCGGCGTTTCTCGGGTTAAAGCTCGTTCCAGTTGACTAAAGGCAAGGTGCTCAGGCAAGGCGAGACCATGCAATAGTTCCGGCCCTTCTCTATTGACCTTTTTCATTATCGCGAAGTAGCGTGGGGGTTCTGGTTGCCCGTCCAGTAGCTGGCCCACAAAAAGTTCTTCGTCGGGTTGGTTCAGGGCCCAATTGAAAAGCTTTTCGTAGCCGACTGTGCTGGAGGGTACCGCACCCAACTCCTTACCGCAGGCGCTGCCTGCGCCATGTCCTGGCCAGACCTGCAGATAATCGTCCAGTTCCTTGAACTTGGCCAGCGATTGGAACATTTGCCGAGCGCCCACTTCGGCCGTATTGGCTATCTTGGCGGCTTTCTCAAGTAGATCGGGACGTCCAACATCGCCCACAAAGACGAAGTCACCGGTAAAAATGCCCATCGGCCGGTTAGCCCCGGCCGTATCAGTCATCAAGAAGGAGATGTGCTCCGGGGTGTGTCCGGGCGTATGCAAAACATCAAAGCGAATATTCCCCACCTTGAAGGTATGCCCATCCAGGAGTAGTTTGTGGGAATAATCCTTAATGTATTGGTATTGCCAAAACTCCCCACCGTTCGCCGACAGATATAAGATCGCGCCGGTCCGTTCGCCCAATTCTCTAGCACCGGATACAAAGTCGGCGTGAATGTGGGTTTCGGCAACCGCGACAATGCGCATGCCCTCCGCTTCGGCCGCCGCCAGATATGGCTCAATATCCCTGGCCGGATCGAAAACAATCGCTTCCTCTGTCTGCTGGCAGCCAACGAAGTAGGACGCCTGGGCCAATCTCTGATTATAAAAATAGCGTAGCAGCATGTTGTTCCATTCTCCTAATCTATGGAGTACTTTTTGTCTGACCCGTAGCGGCAAGGCGTTTTTCCAGGCCTACCTGGTGGCCACCTTTGACCTTGTAACGGCCGCCGATTATACTCTAAAGTGCCATACAATATCCCCATACGCCTTGACTCATCAGACCCCCTTGTTACGGTACCCGAACATGATGATAGGGGTAATGATATGAAGCTGGTATCGTGTATAGACAAACCCTTCCCCGTGTCATCCGTGGTTATCTGCGTCCCAAAACAGAAAAAAACACCGCCTGCAGACAAACCTACCTCCAGGCCAGCAAAAAAAACCTGGGCAGAAAAGACAACTATTCCTGGAACTAGTACTGAAGCAAACATCTTTTGATGGATTGTAACTTGGCAAATTGCTTCAGTTTAAGTGTTCCGCAAAGAGTTCATATCCGTCAATATTTATTTGGCGGAACACTAGCTGACCAAGATAATCTTGACGGTATAAAGCATATGTGCTGTTCTATTCCCTACAACAGACCGCCCTCATCTATCCTTCTAGCCTCACCACCAGGCTGTGAGAGGTTTGGGATCCAGCAGCGAATCTGGCCAGTTGACTAGCTGGGGATGCGGCATCTGCAAATTTCAGATAGAATCTTGTTCCCAATAGTTTGCCTGCCCAAAACTCTTTCTAAAAGGAGTGACATATGAGCGAGATGGCGTTTAGCGCAGACCAAGTTCTTGATTGTAGCGGTTTGAGTTGCCCCATGCCGGTTATCAAAACCTCCAAGGCGATAAAACAGCTTGAGATTGGCCAGGTTCTAAAAGTTATCTCCACGGACTCCGGCTCTCCACCCGATATGGCCGCCTGGTCGCGCCAAACAGGACATGAGTTATTGGATTCCCACCAGGAAGAAAAACAATATATCTTTTACTTCCGCCGCAGTAAGTGATCTTCAGTTATGGTGTAATCATTGTCCTGTCACTTTTTATGAATTGACGGATCCGGATTGATATTGGAGTAAATCATGGCAAAATCTGACCCGAATGCTCCCAAACGCTTATCGATGATAGCCAGTAAAGGAACCCTTGATTGGGCCTATCCGCCGCTCATCCTGGCTAGCGCGGCCGCCGCCATGGAGTGGGATGTCGACATCTTCTTTACCTTCTATGGTCTACCCCTCTTGCTGAAGGAGATCGATCCAGCCGTGACGCCGATTGGCAACCCGGCCATGCCCATGAAGATGCCCTTTGGACCTGAAGGATTCAAAAAGGTCGACTGGTCTATCCCCACGATCTTGCAGGCCGTACCCGGATTCGGCTCTATGACCACCTCGCTGATGAAACAGACTTTCAAGAATAAGGGTGTGGCCACTATCTCCGAATTGCGCGAGGCTTGCATCGAAATGGATGTCAACTTGGTTGCCTGCCAGATGACGATGGATGTCTTTGGTTTTAAACGAGAAGATTTTATCGACGAGTGCAATTACGGTGGCGCGGCCGCTTTTTTGGAAACCGCTTCAGACGCGGATATTACCCTCTTCATCTGAGCAGGATTCGTCCTTAAGCTGAATTCGTCAAAGGGAGTTATGGAATGAATGAGTCGGTTGCCGTCACTCCGTCCGGAGATAGCCTTGAGTTGGAAGAGATTACCGTAGACCAATTCTATAGCTTGATCAGTTGCGAGAATGAATTTTTGCTGTTGGACGTGCGCAACGATCAAGATTTTGAGTCATGGCGCGTGGAATCCCGTTTTACCCCCGAAACAATGCACATCCCCTACATCATCTTTGCCGAAGATGGTCCCGAAGCATTGGAAGAGTTGCCGGAGTTGATGGCCGTGCCTGACGATAGATTGATTGTCGCCCTCTGTGCCAAGGGCGGGGCCAGTGATTTTGTAGCCGCCATCCTGCGCGATGAGGGCAAGAAGGCGGTTAACCTGATTGACGGCATGATCGCCTGGGGCAACCTTTATGTGACCCGGCCGGTGGTGGAGAAGCGAAGCTACCAGATCTACCAGGTCGATCGGGTTGCCCGCGGTTGTTTGAGCCATATCCTGATCAGCCAGAATAAGGCGGCGATTGTGGACCCGCTACGTCACATCGACCAATACCTTGATCTCATCGCCGAGAAGGGCGCCGAATTGGCCCTTATCCTGGACACCCACGCTCATGCAGACCATATTAGCGGCGGGCCGGCGCTGGCTGAGGCCACCGGCGCGCCATATTACCTGCACCCCTATGACGCCATTCACCCCTTCGACATGCTGCCAGCCGTCATCGATTATGAAATGCTGGAAGACGGTCAACACCTGGAGATGGGCGACTTAACTTTCGAGGTATTGCACACGCCGGGTCACACACTAGGCCAGGTTAACTTCATTGCCTACGATTCGGCCGGCGAAGCCTATGCCTTCACCGGCGACAACATCTTCTTGCAAAGTTTCGGCCGGCCCGATTTAGGCGGCCAGGGCGAGGCCTGGGCGCCCATTGTTTACGAGACTATTTTTCACCGCTTTAAGGAGCGCGTTCCGGCAAAGGCCCTGATTCTACCCGGCCACTACGCCAGCTTCGATGAGGCTAATGAAGGAGGCCTCTATGCCAATCCCCTGGACGCCTTGTGGCGGGAAAATATCGCGTTACAATTTGAACACGAAGATCATTTCATCGCCTATGTATTGACCCATTTGCCGGATATGCCTCAGCAATACATCGAGATTAAGCGAGTCAATATCGGTTTATCTCAACCGGATGAGCAGGAAGCCAGCGTGCTCGAATTGGGCAAGAATGTTTGTGCGCTGACAGATGCGTATCGATGATGGGTTAAGCAGGTCCTTTATATTTCAACCTTCTTTATTAATAGAATGGCCAAGGTTCGACCAAGTTTTTATTAAGCCGGCACGCTTGACCAGGAATTCGCCAAACACAGCGTATGGCCATTATCAACCGATTTTAGAGCGCCAGATAGTGTAATCGGTTGATTACCTAATAGACCTCATTCTCGCTACTCTCTTTTTTATTGGGAGGAGGAACTTGTGAATTACGGCTTCGTTATTGACAATCGCAAGTGTATCGGGTGCCATGCCTGCTCAACAGCCTGCAAGAGTGAAAACGAAGTACCCTTGGGCGTGTATCGCACCTGGGTCAAATATGTAGAGACAGGCATTTACCCCAACAGCCGCCGCCATTTTCAAGTCACCCGCTGTAATCATTGTGCCAATCCACCCTGTACACGCATTTGCCCGGTCACGGCCATGTACCAGCGCGAAGATGGCATCGTCGATTTTGACCCCTCTGTCTGTATCGGCTGCAAAGCTTGCATGCAGGCCTGCCCGTATGACGCCATCTACATCGACCCGGAGACGCACACGGCCGCTAAATGTCATTACTGCGCGCACCGGACGGAGATCGGCCTGGAACCGGCCTGTGTGGTTGTATGCCCCGAACAAGCCATCATCGCCGGTGATATGGCTGATCCTAACACGGAAATAGCCCAATTATTGGCCTTCCAAGATGTGGTTGTTCGTAAACCAGAACAGGGCACCTCACCGAAGGTGTTCTATATTGATGGTAGCGATGTCTCGTTGCACCCCACAGCCGTGGAGCGCACGCCACAAAGCTTCATGTGGGCTGATGTTATCCCGCTCCACGCCGGCAATGGCCACAACAACGGCCACGGATCAGAATTGCCCCTCGCTGTGCCGGCTGGCCAACAAAATAAAAAAACCTCTAAGTCCGGCACGTTCCTACGCCCACCGCAAGCCCAAGGCGTTCCTTCGGCCGGTCCTATCCAGATCGGCGGTACCATGGCCGAGCACATGGTCCAGGTAGCCTATAATGCCCAGCATAAGATCCCCTGGCACTGGCCGGTACCGGCTTACCTGGTAACGAAAGGGATCGGCGCGGGAATCTTCATCCTCCTGAGCTTGGGCCTGGGGTTGAACTGGTTTGCCTTCGATAGTCTGACTGTTGTAGTGGCTGGTTTTATATCGCTGCTATTCATCGGCCTCACCACCGGTTTATTGGTCCTGGATTTGGAGAAACCCGAACGTTTTTTCTGGATGTTGACCCGGCCGCAGTGGCGGAGCTGGTTGACGCGGGGCGCTTTCATCTTAATCACTTTTACTATTGTGGCCGGCCTGTGGTGGCTGGTAGAGGCGGGGGCTCACTTTGGCCTGTGGCCGGCTGAAACGGCCGAGAGCCTGCGCCCCTTCGCCCTCTGGCCGGGTTTGCCCCTGGCCGTTGGCGTGGCCATCTACACCGCCTACTTATTCGCCCAGTCTGAAGGGCGCGACCTGTGGCAAAGTCCTTTGCTGCCCGTACATCTACTCTTCCAGTCAATCATGGCCGGTAGCGGCGCTATCTTAATCATGCTGCTGTTTTTACCTGAGGCGTCGGAAAATCTACAATTCGTTGCCTGGACAGCTTTCATTGTGGTGCTCATCCTGGATCTATTCGTCCTCTTAATCGGCGAATTTACCATTCCCCATGCCAGCGAAGTGGCCGCCCGTGCCGCCCATGAGATCAGCCACGGTCATTACAAAAATTTCTTTTGGTGGGGATGCATTGCTCTTGGCCATGGGGCGCCGCTGGTCCTGGCTTTGATTTCCACCTTGATTACCGACCAACCCATCGTCGGGGCCATCGCCGGTTTGTTTGCCGTGATTGGCCTGTTTCTCTATGAATACGCCTTTGTCATGGCGCCTCAAGAGATCCCCAATAGCTAAAGCGTGGATAAAAAATGACCGCAAGAAGCAACGTCCTCAATTTGCTATCGACCATGTTAAATATGGACACCCCGGTTGAGTCTCCGGTCGTCGCCCAGGCCACGGTTGAGCCGGAAGCGGCGAGCCGGGCAGGCCAGGGGTTACCCCTCTTTTCAGAGACTGATCTGCTGCCGGTGCGCCAGGCGGACGGCCGGTTGACCAACTACCCACCGGCCGATAAATGGGATGATTGGGTCGAATGGGATGCCAAAGCCTGGCCCAAGAAGGTAGCCCGGCGATACATGCTGGTGCCCACAGTATGCTTTAATTGTGAGAGCGCCTGTGGCCTGCTGGCCTATATCGACAAGGAGACCTTCGAGATCAAAAAATTTGAAGGCAATCCGGCCCATCCAGGCAGTCGTGGCCGAAATTGTGCCAAAGGACCGGCCACCCATAACCAGACCTATGATCCGGAACGGATTCTTTATCCGCTCAAACGGGTTGGCAAACGTGGGGAAGGGCGCTGGAAACGGATCACCTGGCACCAGGCCTTAGATGAGATCGCCCAGAAGATGCGCCAAAGCCGAAAACGCCGCCGTGACGGGATCATGTACCATGTCGGCCGGCCCGGTGAAGATGGCTACACCAACCGTTGCATTACGGCCTGGGGTGTGGACGGCCACAACAGCCACACCAATATTTGCTCGGCCGGTGCGCGAGCCGGCTACACATTCTGGGCCGGATTCGACCGGCCAAGCCCTGACCATGCCAACGCCCGGGTAATTATGCTTATCTCCAGCCACCTGGAGACCGGCCACTACTTTAACCCGCACGCCCAGCGCATCATCGAAGGCAAGATGAAAGGAGCCAAAATCATCACCTTCGACCCGCGCTTGAGCAATACGGCCAGCATGAGCCATGTCTGGTTGCCTACCTGGCCGGGCAGCGAATCGACAGTTCTTCTGGCTATTGCCAATTATCTGATCCAGAACCAATTGTATGATCGGAAATTTATGCGCCGCTGGGTGAACTGGCAGGATACCCTGGCGGCCGTCAGGGACGGCAAATTGGAGATTGGCGATGCTGCTCTCCAGGATCAAATTGCTGGCGTAACGCTATTTAAGTTCCAGCATTTTGAAGCCCTGTTGAGATCTGTATATGGAGAATTCACTTTTGAACGGGCCGCCGAAGAAGCCCAGGTGCCCATCGAACGGATTCGCGAAGCGGCCGAGTATGTGGCCGATTGCGACGGCCGTCTGGCTACCCACACCTGGCGCAGTGCCAGCATTGGCAATCTAGGGGGCTGGCAAGTGGCTCGTTGCCTCTTTTTCTTGAATGTCCTTACCGGCAGTGTGGGGACGCCTGGTGGCACTTCGGCTAATAGCTGGAACAAGTTTGTGCCCAAGCCTTTTAAAAGCCCGCCGCCGGGAGAGGCCTGGAATGAATTAAATTTGCCCCATGAATGGCCACTGGCTCACTATGAAATGAGTTTCTTGCTGCCCCATTTCCTGGAAGAAGGGCGGGGGGAGATCGATGTGTATTTCAGCCGGGTCTATAACCCGATGTGGATTAACCCTGATGGTTTCATGTGGTTGAAAGCACTCCAGGACGAGGAAAAAATGAAGTGCCATGTCGCCCTGACGCCAACCTGGAACGAATCGGCATGGTTTGCCGATTATGTATTGCCCATGGGCCATGCCGGCGAAAGGCATGACTTGATGAGCCAGGAGACCCATGCCGGTCAGTGGATAGCCTTCCGTCAGCCGGTGCGCCGGGTGGCCATGGAGCGGGCCGGGAAAGCGACCCGATTCTCTTACGAAGCCAACCCTGGTGAAGTATGGGAAGAGAACGAATTTTGGATCCAGTTATCGGCCAAAATGGACCCTGACGGCAGCCTGGGCATCCGGGAATATTTCGAAAGCCCTTACCGGCCGGGCGAGATCATCACTGTTGATGAATATTATCAATGGATCTTTGAGAATAGCGTCCCAGGCTTACCCGAGGTGGCCGCGGCCGAAAACCTGAGTCCGCTGGCTTACATGCGTAAATATGGCGCATTTGAAGTGACCCGGGAGAACTATGTCCCCTATGAAAAGCCGCTGCCGGGAATAACTGAGGAAGAAGCGAGCAAGCTTGATAGCCTCGTTTTCCGTATGACCGAGGTTGCTAAGGGCCTGGCCCGCGATGTATTGGATATCGAACCCGGGGACGGGTTGTCTATCGATTCAAATTTCCGCATCATAAAAGACGGCAAGGCGGCCGGCATCATGATCGATGGCCAGCCGAAAGTGGGCCTTAATACACCCAGCCGTAAGTTGGAATTCTTCAGTAATACGATTCATCAATGGGGTTGGCCGGAAAGGGAATATACAATTCCCTGGCCACTGAAGAGCCATGTCCATCCTGATCACATCGATCGTGATCAGGGGGAGATGTTGCTCCTGCCTAATTTCCGCCTACCAACCCTTATCCATACGCGTAGCGCCAACGCCAAATGGTTGTATGAGATCAGCCACAAGAACCCGGTTTGGATGCACCCCTCGGACGCCAAACGGCTGGAGGTTCAAACCGGTGATTTAATAAAAGTGGAGACTGAAATTGGTTATTTTGTCGACAAGGTTTGGGTGACGGAGGGCATTAAACCGGGAGTAATCGCTATGAGTCACCACCTCGGCCGCTGGCGTTTGCAGGAGAATGGCGGCATCAATCCGGGCATGTCCGGCCTGGCCGAGTTAAACCAGAATGACCAGGGGCAATATAGACTGAATATAATCCACGGCGGCCGGCCCTGGGAGAGTTACGATCCGGATACAAGCCGGATTTGGTGGGAGGATATCGGCGTGCACCAAAATTTGACCCATGCCGTTCATCCCGACCCCGTTAGCGGCGCTCATTGTTGGCTGCAAAAGGCCACCAACGTAACCAAAGCCGGTCCGGCCGACAAACATGGCGATGTATGGGTAGACACCCAACGATCCATGGAAGTGTATGACGAGTGGGTTGCGTTGACCCGCTCGGCCGTGGATTTCAGCCCCGACGGCACCCGCCGGCCGGACTGGATCAAGCGGCCACTCAAGCCGGTAGCGGCAGCATATATGCTGCCGGAGAAACCATTTGGACGGTGAGGGAGCGACCGGGAGAGGGAGGGAAACGGTGACGTGGCCGATACGGAAATGAGTGTTCAATGGGGAATATAAGGAGTTATAAAGATCTGCGCGTGTATCAGGCCAGCATGCATGCGGCGATGGTTATCTTTGAGCTCACCACGGATTTCCCAGCAGAGGAGCGTTATTCGTCGGTTGACCAGATTCGCCTGTCGTCACGCTCAGTATGCGCCAACATTGGCGAAACCTGGCGTAAGCGCCGTTACCCGAAACATTTTGTCAGTAAGTTGAGTGACGCCGAAAGCGAGGCAGAAGAGACACGGGTCTGGCTGGAAATTGCTCATCGCTGTGGCTACATATCTGACCTGCCGGCCAACAAAGTGGATGAGAAATTCGACCGGATCATCGCCCAGCTCACCATGTCAATAAACCCAGATCAGTGGAACATCAAAGAAAAAACCGACCTGTGAGATAAGGTTCTGCAAACTGAATGTCCCCCCCTCGCTCCCTCTCCGAGTCCCTCCCTCTACCGCTCTCCGCGTCGGAGCGAGCCCTTGCTCGCAACCGTAGCTACACGTTATTCGGGCGATTATGCTTGTCAGGGTTGTCATTGGATCTCCTCCCTTACGCACAAGCAATCCCTGAGTTGGCGAGAGCGTTGCCCGACTCCTTCGGCGAAGATGAAGCCGCGGCCGACTACCAACACCTTTTCGGCTTCAACGTATTTCCTCACGAAAGTCTATTTTTGGACCCGACCGGCTTGTTGGGTGGTCCGGTGGGCGAGGCTGTTCTCCGCACTTTCACGCACGCCGGTTACGACCCTGGGACGAGTAGCGATAACGCCGATCATATCGGACACGAGCTGAATTACCTGGCTTTTCTCTGTGGCGCGGAGGCCGAGGCCTGGCAAGATGACCTGCCGGATGTGGCCAGTCGAATAGCAATGCTCCAACAGGAGTTCCTTGACCAACACCTGTTGCGCTGGTTGCCAGCCCTGGTACTGGCCATCCGCCTGCAAAATTTACCTTTCTTTTCGGCGCTAGCGGATTTGGTCCTGGACCTGGCCATTTCTCACCTCTCGGATATGGAGCATGATCCAGCCGACGTTTTTATCTTGCCTGATCCGCCCGACCTGTTGGCCGACGAGCAGGCCGGCTTGCGGGATATCGTGGCTTATCTGCTTACGCCGGCTTACAGTGGTGTGTATATTGCCCGGGATGATATCGGCCGGTTGGCCCGCCAACAGACTTTACCCCGTGGTTTTGGGGGGCGGCGGCAAATGCTGCAAAACCTGCTGCGGTCGGCAGCCAATTATGACATGGTGGAAATGGTTCTCCAGGATATGGTCCAGATAATCAAAGGATGGAAAACGGCGTACGGCGAAATGGCCGCCGACCCAATTCTCCACCCATATATCAAAAGCTGGCAGGCTCGAGCGGCGAGTACGCTGGAGCTGGTAAGGGCTATGCACACACGCCTTCAATCCCCCGACTAATTTCGCTTTCGGCTCCTATGGACGTAAACTTATCTCTATGTTCCCGCTCCTGGCGACCTTCTTTCTGATCAGCTTGACTGGGGCGTTGGCGCCTGGCCCCCTGACTACGATGGCCATTGTCGAAGGATCGCGACCGAATAAGTGGGCGGGCATACGCCTGGCGGCCGGACATGGTCTGGTGGAAGGGAGTTTCGTGGCTCTCATCGCCCTGGTAATGTGGCTTGGCCGGGAGTCACTATTGCGTCAACCTTTGATTACCGGGTTGATCGCTCTGATCGGAGGTCTTTTCCTGGCCTGGCTCGGTTGGGGGATGGGTTATGGTGCCTGGCGATTTCATCTGAACCTGGAAGGGGAATCGGAAACAAAGAATCGTTTTGGCCTGGTGCCCACCGGAGTACTGGTCACGATAAGCAATCCTTACTGGTGGATTTGGTGGATCTTGATCTCGCCCCTGTATTTGCGAGAGGCGCTGCTCTGGGGCATCCTCGGCCTGGCCATCCTCTACCTGGTTCACTGGCTAACCGACTTGGGCTGGCTCACCGGCTTGAGTTGGCTGACCGGCTCCGGCCGTTCTCTATTCAGCCCTCGTATTTATCGCTGGGTACTCATTGTCTGCGGTGCGGCCTTACTCTTTTTTGGCATCACCTTTGTGGTTGCCGGTCTGCGTTTCCTGGTAACAGGGGAGGTTTCCCTGGGTTAACGGCAAAGACCAGGGCTTCCACTTTTTGAAACTTCCCGGGAGAATCATGATCGGTGGCTGTTGTGAAAGTCGCGGATGAGATCATCCATTGGCAGCGAAAAGTTAGTGCTCCGTAAACTATAGTCATTAACTATGAATAGGCAGAAAGAGCACATAAAGCTTTGGCAAATATTCAGATCAACAGTCTCAATAATTTGGTTGACAAAGCATTAGTCGCGAGGTCGGATAATTATCTGTAGAATCTTCTCATGAGTGCCCACCTTTTCCTCGCCCCGGCCGCAACCGGAAAGACAACTTATGCCCTGAAAGTGGCCCGGCAACGGAGCGCGAATCTGGGTGCCGAGGTGCGTGTTTGCGTGCCGTCCCGCTTGCAGGCTGCATCGTGGCGCCGGCGATTGGCTGAAGAGGGCGGGGCGATTGGCGTGCGCGTCCTAACCTTCGATGAGTTGTATGGCGCCTGCCTGGCCGAAGCCGGGGAAAGCTATACCCGGCTAAACCAACCCGTGCAATATCGCCTGATCGGCAATCTAGTCGATCGGGCGCCGTTGGTCCACTATGCCTCGTTGCGTGACCGGCCGGGTTTCATCCTGGTATTACAAGCCTTCATCGGCGAGTTGAAAGCGGCCCGAATTTTCCCCGAGGTGTTCCTGGATGCCGTGACCACCCGGGGGAGTGAACCACGCCTGCGAGAGTTAGGCCAACTTTATGGTGCTTATCAGGAAGAGTTACTCAAGAACGAATGGGCTGACTATGCTGGCATTGGCTGGCTGGCCGTGGAAGCGCTGGAAGAACGGGCGGCCGATGCCGGCCGGAGTTGGCCGCTGCTAATCGTCGACGGTTTTGATGATTTTACCGAGATCCAATTAGCGTTGCTTCAGCTATTAGCTGGCCGGGTTGGATCCATGGTAATCACCATGACCGGTGAGGCCGGCCGTCAGAAGCCGAGAGTGGTGCATCGCCGCTTTGATAACGCCCGCTCGAAACTAGAAGAACGACTGAGTATCTTGGCCGAGCCCTTGCCAGAGCCATACACCCAACCCTCTTCTGTTTTGGCCTATCTGGAACGAAACCTATTCTCCGGATCGCCGTCCCCAGTTGGTGACCCTGGCACCGTCACCTTGATTGAGGCGCCGGATCGATCTACCGAAGTGCGGGCCGCCCTGCGCTGGCTGAAAAAGCGTCTACAATCCGGCGGTTACCGCTCCGGCGAGGTGGCCCTGATGGCCCGTAATCTGGCGCCATACCGGCCCTTTATTGTCGAAATAGCGGCCGAGTTTGGCCTGCCCATTCACCTGGCCGATGGGCTTCCCTTGCGCTCAAACCCAGCCATTGTGGCCTTGCTCAACCTGCTCCGACTGGTCCTGCCTCTCAGAGGGAATGTGGATGATTTCGCTCTGCCGCGAACCGGGGTGGTGACCGCCTGGCGATCGCCGTATTTCGATTGGACGAACGCGCTTGCGGCAAAAGAGGCAGTCGAGCCGATAGGCATCAACCCGGCTGATGCCGACGCCTTGGACATAGCTGCCCGTTGGGGCAGGGTAATTGGCGGTTCTGCCCAATGGCAAGAAGCCCTGGCCGCCCTGGCCGGCCGCGACCGGCAAAAGTTGCCTGAGGAAAGGAAAGACCTGCCCGATAATGTTGTTGCCGGCCCAGAAGCGAGCCAGCTGGCAAACAAATTTCTGGCTTTTTTTATGCGCATCATGCCTCCCCAGGGCAACAATCGCTACCGGGATTATATTTCCTGGCTAGAAGAGTTGGTCGGTTCCGATGCCAGGTCGGGTGAATATGCCGAGGATCTTGACCGGCCGGCTTCGCTGAATATGATCCCGCGCATCCTTGAGGGTGAGCGCAGCCCGGCCGATCTGGACCTGGCAGCGTTGCGAAGAGTGAAAGATATCTTGCGTGGCCTGATCTGGGCGGAAGAGGCCGACGCGGAGAGCCAGAGTGTGGATTACAGTGCCTTTCTGGCCGAGTTGACCGGCGCCATAGAGGCAACAACCTACCAGCCGCCGATCCCGTCCGACAAAGAAGCGATCCTGGTGGCCAGCGCCGCCCGCGCCCGCGGTCTGCCTTTCAGGGCTGTGGCCCTGCTGGGACTGGCCGAGGGCGAATTCCCGGCCGTACTTGGCGAAGATCCTTTCCTGCGGGAGGCGGACCGGGCATATTTTAGGCAGGAATCGGGCTTGCCCTTGGCCTCATCTATCGAGAGCGCGGAACAGGAATTCTTTTATGAGGTGATAACCAGCCCTGGGGAGCAACTATTGATCACCCGACCGCGCCTTTCCGACACCGGCGCCGAGTGGCTGGCCTCGCCTTTTTGGGAGGAAATATGCCGCCTGATTCCGGTCGCACCCATCTCGCTGACCACTGAGAGTGTGCCCGTGCCGGCCGAAGCGTCTTCCTTACCAGAACTCCTGGAGAGCCTGGTCAAGTACCCCGGCCAGCAGCAAGCCCGCCACTGGGTCCGAGAAGAGCATCCCCAAAGTTGGGCGACCGTGGAGAAAGCCGGGCCAATCTTCCGTAGTCGTTACCAGCAGATCCGCTCTGTTTATGACGGCGATTTAAGCCAATATTCGGGGACCTTCACAGACCGCTTCCCGCCGGAATTTCGCTGGAGCCCCAGCAGCCTGGAGAGCTATCGCAGTTGCGCCTTCATCTTCTTCACCGGCCGGGTTCTGGGTCTCGAGCCACGCCAGGAACCCACGGTAGGTTTTGACGCGGCCCAACGGGGAACCATCTATCATGAAATCCTTGAGGCGCTTTACGCTCAATTGGAGCCGGCCGAGCGCACAGACACGGACAAGCTCCTTGTGTTGCTGCCGGCCGTGGCCGCCCCAATTCTCGACGCCGCACCCGAGAAGCAGGGTTTTCGGGAAGTAGCCTGGTGGGAACAGATTAAGCAGGAGATCCAGGAAAATGTCGCCCGGACCATCAGCGCTCTGGGCGAGATGCCGGGTGATTTTATCCCGACTTATTTTGAGGCACGTTTTTTCGGTGATCAAGCTTTAACTGTTTTCGAAGGAGAGGACTTTTTTCGAGTGCACGGTATCGTCGACCGGGTAGACCAGAACCCGGCCGGCCAGATTCGGGTCATTGACTATAAAACCTCGGGCTCCTCGGCTTATTCAAAACGTTCCCTGGAGTTGGGGGAAAAACTGCAGTTACCGCTATATGCCCTGGCTGCCCGAGATGCGCTTAACCTCGGCGAGCCGGTTGAAGGTTTCTACTGGCATATTTCCCCGGCCGAGGCCAGCGGTTTGACCCTGGCTGATTTTGGCCCCGAGGAAGCCATGCAGACGGCCGTAGGTTATGCTTGGGAAGCGGTTCGTGGCGCCCGCCAGGGGGAGTTCAAACCCCAGGCGCCGCAGGGTGGCTGCCCGCAATGGTGCCCGGCCGCATCTTTCTGCTGGCAATACCGGGCCAGCGGGAGGAGATAAACCGATGCACCCGCTGATCAGCCAGATGGAACCCAATGAAGAGCAGCGGCCGGCTATCCTGGCCCGGGAACAAGATGTCGTGGTCACGGCCGGGGCGGGTACAGGTAAGACCCGCACGCTGGTCGCCCGCTACCTGTCCCTGCTGGCCGAAGGCGTACCCCTACGCTCAATTGTAGCCATCACTTTTACCCGCAAAGCCGCCCGGGAGATGCGTAACCGGGTGCGGGCGGTGATGGGCCAATTTTTAAACCGCTCCGACCTTTCAGACACCGAACGCCTGCACTGGCAGTCGCTTTACCAGGAGCTCGACGCCGCTCGTATTGGCACCATCCATAACTTGTGTACCGAGATCCTGCACGCCCACCCAGCCGAGGCTGCCCTCGATCCCCGCTTTGCCGTGCTGGATGAAGGACAGGCAGGCATCCTGACCGCTCAGGCCCTGGAGGAAGCCCTGACCTGGGCGGCCGACGATCCCCGGGCCATGCCCCTCTTCTCCCTGTTTGGCGAATGGAAATTGCGCACCCTTTTGCAGGAATTATTACAACGACGGCTGCAAGCGAGCCTGGCCTTTGAGGGACGCCCTGACGATCTCTGGGCCGCCTGGCTGGAGCAATTACTGCCGCCGATCAGGAACTTTCTCGACGACGGGCAGGTGCAGAGCGCCTTTGCCGACCTGTTGGCCCTACGGGCTGATGGGTCGCTGGCCCGGGCTGAAGCCGCGGGTGATGGCCTGGCCCAACCGCTGGCCGAGCTGTTGTTTATTTGGGATGAGATCCTGGCCGCTCGCGTCCAGGGAGATTGGCCGACGATTTCGACCCGCATGGCCGTCCTGCGAAAGAATATGAAACAATTGGGCAGAATGGGCAATTGGGCGCCGGCCAATCCCAAAGCGGCCATCAAGGAACTACAGGGGATCTATGACGTTTCGCTGGCCGGGTGGGTTGGCAAGGGGATCAACCTGGAACAGGATCGCCAGCTGGCCGAGGCCATGCCGGCGCTACACCAGCTCTTTAGTGAGTCCGACGCTGCTTACCGCCGTCTCAAACAGGAAAGGCAAGCCCTGGATTTTGACGATCTGGAAGAGATGGCCTTGCAGCTACTACATAACCGGAGCGATGTTCGCCGGCGCTGGCAACAGGAGATTGCTGCCATCCTGGTCGACGAATACCAGGACACCAACGGCCGCCAGCGCGACCTGGTGAATATGATCAACGGGGACCAGGGGAAATTATTTATCGTCGGTGACGCCAAACAATCGATCTATCGTTTTCGGGGGGCCGATGTATCCGTTTTTCGGGCGGAGCGTAAAAGAATCGAGGAAGCCGGCGGCCGGGCCTTTGCGCTGGCCACCTCGTACCGGGCCCATCGCGCCCTGATAGAGGGCTTGAATGATCTTCTACGGCCAGTTCTGGGCGAAGTGGAAGACGCCGAGCGTCCCTGGCGGGAGCCGTTCGCGCACCTGATCCCCTACCGGCCGGCGCCGCGTCCCGGTATCAGCCGGCCGTACATCGAGTTACAACTGACCGTCGGCTCCAAGGGGGATGGTGCCCTGTTCCGCGCTGCCCAGGCGCTGGTCAACACCCTGGTTGAGGAACTTAACCCGGCTGATTATGGCCGGGTAGCCATCCTCTGCCGGGCATCGACCTCTTTTGGTCCTTATGAAGATGCCCTGGACCAGGCCGGGATCCCTTATCTGACCGTGGCCGGCCGCGGCTTCTTCGACCGGCCGGAAATTCGGGATCTGCTAAATGCCTTGCAAGCTTTGAACGACCCCTCGGATAACCTGGCCATGGTGGGGTTGTTGCGTTCGCCGGTATTCGGCTTTTCCGATGTGGAGCTCTATGAATTAACCCAGGCCTGGACTGAATCCGGCCGGAGCGATACTTTCTGGTCCTTTTTACAGGACCAGAAAGATGACCAGATTAGGCGAGCCATCGCGTTGATCCTCCCCCTGCATCGCCAGGCCGGTCGGACCCCTGTGGCGACGCTGCTCAAAGCCTTTTTAGACAACAGCCATTACCGGGCCGCTTTGCTCCAGGCTGGTTACCCCCGAGCAGCCCGCAATGTGGCCAAGCTGTTGGCCGACGCCCACGCCAGCGGCCTGGTCGCCGTGCACGAATTCCTGGAATATGTGGCCAATCTACGCTCGGGCGCCTCGCGCGAAGGAGAAGCGCGGGCCACGGCCGGTGACGTGGTGCGCATCATGACCATCCACGCGGCCAAAGGGCTGGAATTTCCCATCGTCGTCCTGGGCGATATCAACCATAAAAGCCCGGCCGGGGACGAACTAATCCTGGACCCGGCGCTGGGGGTGCTGCCCAAGCTGGCCGACGAAGAAGGTCGCCTGCCCGGTCTATATCAGCAGTTGAAACAACAGGCCGACGACCAGGAAGCGGCCGAGGCCGAGCGTTTGCTTTATGTGGCGGCCACCCGGGTCGAGGAAAAGCTGATCTTAAATGGTTGTATTCGCCTCGGGCAAAGTGGCCGCCCTGGCTACCTGGCCGGCTGGCTGAAGGATCTGGCCGCACCTCTGGGGCTACAAGCGTTGGAAATCCCTCATGATAGCGATGGCGGCCGGGCACACCATTACGACCTGGTAGTGGGGGATACGCCGGTGGCCTGTACTGTTTTCGAACCCAGATACCCGGCCCTTCAGCGGCCCGCCTCGCTCCTGGACCAGGGAGATTTGGCGGGAGGCTGGTCCCCGGCTCTGTTGGCGGCCGTAAAGCCGGACCACCAACAACTGGATGAAGAGAGCCGGCAGCGGGAACAGGAGCCACCCCTTCGAGTCTGGCGGGTCATACCTGGGTCCAAACGGCCGCGGGCCCCGGCCCGGCTCGTGGGCCTGTTGGTTCATGAGGCCCTGGAGAATTGGCGCTTTCCCGGTGAAGACATTGATCGTTGGGTTATGGCCAAAGCCCGCGAGTATGGGTTGGCCGACCAGGAGCGATTGCGGGATGCTGTCAAGGAAACGAGGCGCATGTTGGCCCAGTTCAAGGCACACCCCTTGTACGCCGAGATGGATATGGCTGAACGACGGCTGCATGAGCTGCCCTATAGCCTGATAGGAAACGACGGCCTGGTCAAGCAGGGCGTCATTGACGCCCTCTACCTGAAAGATGGGATCTGGACCGTGTTAGATTATAAAACTGATCGTCTGCAAAACGAGGCGTCGCTGAAGGAACTTCTGAAGAAGGAAGATTACGAGGACCAGTTAAAGGGTTATGGAGAGGCAGTCGAAAAATTTACCGGTCACAGGCCGCACTTAATTTTGCTCTTCTTAAATTACCACGGCAGTGATAACGGCATCTATTGGCAAAGGGTTGAGATGGGCACTCGAGTCTCGTTCTAGAGATAGGTACGAGTTCCTTTACGTTCGCTTTTCGGATAGAGATCATTGACCTTTATGAAGGCTCTTTTTCCTCGCGGTGGAGCCCCAGCAACTTCAACAGCCGTTCCCAGCCCTGCTTTCTTTGAATGGCTTTGGCCCGCCAGGTGCCGACGATGCCGTAGGGGATGAAAAGTACCAGGGCGATGTATACAACGCCAAGCAGGAAACTGGCGATGCCACCAAACCATCTGTCCAGGTAATACTCTAGCAAGCGGAAGACGGCCGCACCGACCAGCGCGCCGCTCAAGGTGCCGACGCCGCCAATCAAGATGATGAGCAGAGCGGTAACCGTCCAACCCAGACTGGCGATATTGGGGCTGACGATGGGTTGGTGCAGGGCGTGGAGAAAGCCGGCAAAGGCGGCCGTCATCGAGGCGATAATCAACACGGCGAATTTGAAATAGAAGGTGTTGTAGCCCAGCATCAAGGCCCGGTCTTCATTTTCGCGGACGGCAATACAGACCCGGCCGGTGGGCGAGTCGACAAAACGGCGGTAGATCAGGTAAATAATCAGCGTGGCAAACAGGCTGACGACATAAAAACGAAAACGATCCGCATTGGTATCCAGGAGGGCCGGGGGGTTAATACCCTGCAAACCCACATCCGCGCCGGTCCATACGCTCAGTTCGTTGGACTGGATGATGATATGGAAGACAGAGGCGAAACCCAGGGTCACCAGGGCATAGGTGATGCCCTGGACCCGGGGCAGCACGATGGAAAAGAGCAACGCATTGGCCAGGCCGACGACAACCACCGCCAGCAAAAAGGTGCCGGCCAGGCCGAGTTCCAGGTTCTTGAGGGCGATCCCTGTCGCGTAAGCGCCGGCGGCAAAGAACATGGCATGACCAAAAGAGAGGATGCCGGTGATTCCCAGGATCAGGTCGTAACTGATGGCGTAGATGGCCAGGATGAAGATCTCGATCACCAGGCTTTGAATGAACTTGGATTGGCCATTCTCGTTGGCCAGCATATCGCCAAAAGATTGGCCATCGATCAGAGCTACGAAGAAGGGCAGGGCCAGCATTACGACCAGGCTGGCGATTATCCCCAAATTTTCCCTGATCCAGTCGCCCAGGCTTCGTGATCTGCTATCCGCTGTAAGAACGGTATTTTGCATTGCCAAAAACTCCTGTTAATCGCTCCGGCCAAATAACCCTTTGGGCATTACCAGCAGGACGATGACCATCAGCAAGACGACCGAGGCCGGCACCAGTGGCGGGGAGGGTTTGAAAGGTTCTTCCAGGAACGGCAGGTTGATGCCGATCTGGCCGTACTTGATGATGAATTGTTGCATCAGGCCGACCAGGATGGCGCCGACAGCCGCGCCCGGAAAACTGGTCAGCCCGCCAATAGCCAGGGCTATCAGGGCCAGCAACAAAAGGTTCGTGCCCATGCCGTTTGATAAGCCCATAGAGGGCGCAGCCAGAACCCCGCCCATAGCCGCCAGGCCGACGCCCATGGCAAAGACCAGGGTAAACACCTGGCGCACGTTGATGCCCAGGGCCTCGACCATCTCGCTGTCCTGCACGCCGGCGCGGATGATCATGCCGATACGTGTGTAGCGCAATAACAACCAGATACCCACCAGCACCAGGATACCAAATAAGATGACAAATATTTCATTGTAGGTGCGCACACGGCTACCGAATAAAAGAACTGTCGAACATTTGTTGGCCAGCAAATCGCCGATACTCTCGGCCGGACACCCTTCGCCGCTGCCGGCGAATAATTCCGGTTTAGGCATGGTAAATTCAGGCCGTCCCCAGATACTGCGCACCATCTCAAGGCCGATGAAACTGATGCCCAGGGTGATCATGATCTGGTACATGGGCCGGTCATACAATGGCCTGATAGCGGTAACTTCGACCAGCGTTCCCAGCACCACACCGCTAAGGGCGGCCACGGCCATGGCCAGGAAAAATCGCCAGGTTGTGCTGGTGGTCAGAAGTTGGGCTGTTAAGCGATCGTTGACCGCAAAAAAGAGCAGGGCGATAAGTACCAGGACCGCGGCTAATCCGATAGCCCGCTTATTGACCGGTGTGCGGGTAACTGTTTGTTGCTTTCGATGGCCAAAGCCAGCAATACCCAGGGCCAGCACCATGCCCCCCAGGAGTGTGCCCAGCAAGGCCACCGCCGGGCTGATCCCCTCGAAGACCGGCGCCTCGGGCAAGACCAACAAATTCTGGCTAAGGGCTAAAGCATACGTGATCGGGCTTTCGGCATAGACTTCGTGATCCCAAATCGAGACGGGGTAACGAACGAGCGTCAGGTACAGGATAAAGACGGCCAAGATCATGGCCAGCCAGGGCCAGATTTGAGCAACCCTTTGGCTGAGTTTCAGCGGTCGAGTAAGGCGTTCCAGACTGGCAACAGGACAAAGCCCACGGCCAGAAGACAAATGGGGGTCACCATGTCGACAAAAGAGTCCGGCCGGACGTAAACCGTCCAGCCGATGTAGGCCCCGATCATAAACATCTCGCCATGGGCCAGGTTAAGCACATCCATCAGGCCGAAGATGAGCGAAAGTCCGGCCGCGACCAGGAAGATAACCGCGCCTACCGAGAGGCCTCGCAAGGTTGTAATCACCCAATCGCTACCTTCCATTCCTTGGGCGGCGGTGATAAAGAGCACCGCCAGAATGGCCAGCATAATCAGTCGTATTCGATTCCTTTTCAGAAATGTACTCATGGTTGGACCCTTAACACAAATGCTTTGGCAACCATTTTATTGAGCTTTTATTGGTTCGAATTACCAAAGCCTCAAGTGCTCTTAATGGTTTCTGAATGTATAAGATTTAGTCTGCAAAGCACTAGCCGATTATCTTGATTATTTAGCGACCTCATCAGGCAGCGCCCAGATAGTGATATACCGACTCTTTGTCCTCAGCCAGATCGGCTATTAGACCTGATTTAACCGATTGGCCTTCCTCAATGATGATATAATGTTCGGCCAACCGGCTGGCCACGATGAAATTCTGCTCCACTAGCAGCACCGTGGACTCGGCTGATAGTTGTTTGATGGCCGTCATCATCTGTTCGATCAGCACCGGGGCCAGACCTTCGCTGGGTTCGTCAATCAAAAGCAGCTTGTTATCGGCCACCAGGGCTCGAGCCACAGCCAACATCTGTTGTTGGCCGCCGGAGAGGCTGGTACCGGGTAGCTTGATCAGCCGCTTTAAATCGGGGAACAAGTCAAAGATGAGTTTCTCTTTTCGGGCCAGGTCGCCCTTCTTACGTTCGGCGATCTTTAGATTTTCGGCGACGCTGAGATCGCGAAATATGGCCCGGTGCTCGGGCACAAAGCCAATGCCCGTGGCGGCAATATCGAAGCTACGCCGGCCCTGAATCTCCTGCCCGTCAAAGATGATCTCGCCTTCGCGGGGCGGCGTCAGGCCCAGGATCGATTTCAAAGTAGTCGTTTTCCCGGCACCATTGCGGCCGAGCAAGACGGTGATACTGCCCCGGGGGACGTTAACCGAGACATTTTCCAGGATATGAAACTGGCCGATAAAGGTGTGGATGTTGCGGACTTCCAGGAGATTATCCATTTTGTTCCTCGCCTACTTCTTCGGCGCTATAAAGGCTGCCGAGATAAGCGGTTTGAACCTCTTCATTAGCGGCGATATCGGCCGGCGACCCTTCGGCTAACACCCGGCCATAGTGCATGACGGTGATGGCATCGGAGACGCTCATGACCACGTTCATATTGTGTTCAACCAGCATGACTGTCTTTTGCCCCGCTTCCTGGATATCCTGGATAAGCTGGATCAGCTCGGGCACCTGTTCTGAGGCCATGCCGGCCGTGGGTTCATCGAGCAGTAATAACTCGGGGTCGGGGGCCAGGATCATGCCCAATTCCAATTTGCGCTGGTCGCCGTGAGGCAGCGTCCGGGCCAGGGTGAGGGCGCGCTCGGTCAGTCCAACTTGCTGGATCACCTCCCAGGCCCTTTCCTCGTACCGTCTGTAACGCCGGTGAGAGCGGAACATCTTAAAATTGTCTCGCCCCAAAGCCTGGGCGGCCAGGCGAATGTTCTCCATCACGGTTAGATTGGGGAAGAGGTTGGTTATTTGGAAAGATCTGGCCGATACCCAGGTGGGCGGTCTTGTGTATGGGCAAATTGGTGATATCGCGCCCCTTGAAACGCACCTTGCCGCTGGTTGGCTTGATATTGCCGCTGAGCATGTTAAAGAAGGTCGTTTTCCCGGCGCCATTCGGCCCGATAATCGAATGCAACGTCTGGGCTTTGACCTGGATACTCACATTATCAACGGCGACCAGGGCCCCAAACTCGCGGCGCAGTTCCTGGGTTTCCAGCAGAATTTCATCGGCCATGAAGCAACTCCGTACTGAGTTTCAGTACAAAACTGATGGAGAACACGAAGTTCTCGAAACCCCGTAGGTCTTTGAGCAGGCAAGACCTACGGGGTTTTTTTTGTTATGCGACGTTCTTGAAACATCGTAGGTCTTTAAGCAGGTGGATCCTACGAGGTATCACATTATACATTTACCACTTACTCGCCACTAAGACTGCCAACGGGCAGGTCGCCACAACGATCCTGCAGCCCTTCGGGCAACAGGCAAGGAACGTCAGGCCGGTTGGTCTCCACCGGCTCGTAGTAACGGAATTCCGGGTCGTCTACGTTGAGCAAGGTCACGATATACATATCCTGGATGGCCACGTGATCTTCCGGCCGGATGTAGATGAGGCCCTTCGGACCATCAAATTCCATCCCTTCCATGGCCGCCAGCAGCGCCGCGGCGCTGGCATCGCCCCCGGTAGCCCGCAAGGCCTTGGCCAATAGCAGGGCGGCGTTCATGGCATCGGCGTCAAAGAGATCCGGCGGCACACCGTCGCGGGCCGTCGTGGTTGCGGTTAACCAATCGTTGATCTCATTGTCCGGCAGGGTGTAATGGTACAGGATACCACTGGTGGAACCGATGGCTGTGGAGAAGAAGGCCGGCATAACCACGTTGTCGACGAAACCGGAGGCCATAGCGACCTCATCGAGGACACCGAGCTCTTCAGCCGAAGCCATCATGGGGATGAAGCCACCGCCGGCCCAGGTAACCAGGAAAGCCTCGGCGCCGGAATCCAGAACCTGCTCCATATAAGGAGTGAAATCCGTGGTGTCCAGGGGGGCGAAGATGTCGTCGGCGACGAATTCACCGCCAAAGAGGGTGCAGGCGTCGCGGAAAGCCTGGGCGCCGCCATAACCGAAGGCGTAATCGGGAGCGATCTGAACAAAAGTGTCATACTCTTGGGTGACATATTCGCAGATATTGACCGCGTCCTGGTAATTGTTCCGGCTGGTGCGGAAGGTGTATTCGTTGAAGTTGACGCCGGTGATGTCGTTAGCCGCCGCCGGGGCGACGATCAAGGGGACCTGGTTGTCGGCTGCCAGTTCTTGCAAAGTGGCCGTGGCCCCTGAGCTGACGGTGCCGACGATAACGTCAACGCCGACATCCTCGATCAGTTCCCGGCCGACCGTGGCCGTGATCTCGGGATTACTCTGATCGTCACGGATATAGAGCTCGATGGGGCAATCGTCCAGCATGTAGTTGATCTGGTCTTCACCGATCTGCTCTCCCTCAGCCCCGCTGGCATATTCCAGCCCGTAGGGGAAGCTGCGTAGGACGTGGGCGCCGTAGATCGCCAGGGCGCCGGTACCATCGGTAATCAAGCCGACCTTGACCGGTTCCTCACAGGCGGCGGCCATCTCTTCCATGGCATCTTCTGGCTCCGCAGCCGAGACCTGAGAAAGGTCACCTAAGGCGCCAACAGGTAGATCGCCACAGCGATCCTGGTATGCCTCGGGTAAAAGGCAGGGTACATTGGGCCGGTTGGTGGCTACCGGTTCGTAGAAGCGGAATTCGGGGTCGTCAACGTTAAGCAGGGTGACGATATACATATCTTGAATGGCCACGTGATCTTCCGGCCGGATGTAGATGGTACCCTTGGGACCTTCAAATTCCATTCCTTCCATGGCCGCGATCAACGCGTCAGGGCTGGTGTCGCCTTCGGTGGCTTTTATCGCTTCTGTGAGCAATAACGCGGCGTTCATGGCATCGGCGTCAAAGAGATCTGGTGGTACGCCAGCTGAAGCCAAGGACGCCTCGACCAGCCAATCATTGACCTCATTATTCGGTAAGGTGTAATGGTAGAGGATACCGCTGGTGGTGCCGATGGCATTGGCGAAGAAGGCCGGCTGGGCTACGTTGTCGATGAAGCTGGATGCCAGGGCCGTCTCATCAAGGACGCCTAACTCGGTGGCCGAAGCCATCATGGGGATGAAGCCGCCACCGGCCCAGGTGACCAGGAAAGCATCGGCGCTGGCTTCCAGAACCTGCTCCATGTAGGGCGTGAAGTCCGTGGTGTCCAGGGGGGCGAAGATGTCGTCGGCGACGAATTCACCTCCAAAGAGGGTACAGGCGTCGCGGAAAGCCTGGGCGCCGCCGTAACCGAAGGAATAATCCGGGGCGATCTGGACGAAGGTGTCATACTCTTGGGTGACATATTCGCAGATATTGACCGCGTCCTGGTAATTGTTCCGGCTGGTGCGGAAAGTGTAAGGATTGAAGTTGATGCCGGTGATGTCGTTGGCTGCCGCCGGGGCGACGATCAGGGGGACCTGATTATCAGCCGCCAGTTCTTGCAAGGTGGCCGTCGCCCCTGAGCTGACGGTGCCGACCAGCATATCAACGCCGACATCTTCGATCAATTCCCGGCCGACAGTGGCCGTGATCTCGGGGTTGCTCTGATCATCACGCTGGTAAACCTGGATCTCGCAACCTTCGAGCATGTACGATGTATAACCATTCCCTTCAACGCCGGGGGCGCCGGTGGCATATTCCATGCCCAGGGGGAAGCTGCGTAGGACATGGGCGCCATAAATGGCCAGCGCCCCAGTCTCATCGGTGATCAGGCCGACTTTGACCGGTTCGTCACAAGTCAGGCCTTCGGTGACCGTACCTTCGTCGGGTACTTCAGTCGGTTCTTCAACGACCGGGACTTCAGTCGGTTCTTCCGGGACGGTCGTTGGCTGCTCGGGCGCCTCGGTTGGTACCGCGGTCGCCTCGTCACCACCGCAGGCGACCAGAACCAGGGCCACTGCCAGAAGTAGGGATAAGATGAATATTAGATGCTTTTGCCTTTTCATGCGTTCTCCTCCGTAAATTAAATGTTCATTGGCAAGATTCAGGCAATCACGCAAATAGGACCTAACTCGCTCGAATTTTAGCTGCTGATTGCCAAATCCTTCTCTATGTACAGCATTGCGTCAGACCATAGGCGCCTCCAACCGTGTTTTAACTATCGATAAATGTATTTTAACCATAATCAATCACTGGACGCGAGAGGAGTTTAACAGATCGGCCACCAGGACCAATGCTTCTCCTTCACAGACAATCTCCCCGGCCGGATTTTTGCACATTGTGCGCAGGTTAACCAATGCTTTCTCCGGTCGCAGGCGGATAATCTTTACTTCGGCTGTTAATACTTCGTCTAAATAGGCTGGCCTAGGAAAGGTAAAGCGCTGCTTCAACCAATTTGTCCCACGCCCTGGCAAACGGGTTCCCAGGAGATCGGAGAATAGTCCGCCGAGCAAGGGGCCGGGAACGGTGGCCCTTTTCCCAGCCGGCCTGTCGGCGCCGAACTCTAGCCCGCTATCGCCGGTCAAAGCGCGATAACTGCTGATATCGGCGGCCGTAAAAATCCGCCTGGTGAGGGCGCTCTGCCCAACGACTAAGCCTTTCATAGGCTTTTCTCCGCCTGGCCAGGAACAACCTTCATCTTTTGCAAAAAAATAGACAACCCTTCTCTAGCCTCCTTAGTGGCGATCTGCTCCACAAAAAATTGACACTCACTTTCTAAGCGTGCGGCTAGCTCATCTCGCTCGCCTCTGAGTAACTTTTTTGAGACGCGCATAGTACCCAATTTCATCCCTGAGATTATCTGGGCAGCAGCAAGCGCTTCAGTGCGGAGCTTGTCCCCAGGAACCATCCGGCCGGCAATACCCCAGTTGACCGCCTCTTCGGCGCTAATTGTCTGATTTAAGAACAGGACCCCGGCTGCACGTCGCGCGCCAATGATATCCGGCAACAAAGCCGTCCAGCCGCCATCAGGAGTGAAGCCAACGAGACCATAATAGGGGGTCAGGCTGGCTTCTGGCGCGATCAAGACGATGTCACTGGCCAGTACCAGGCCCAGAGAACCGCCGGTAACCGCTCCCTGGACGGCCGTCACAATGGGGCAGGGGAGATCGATCATGGCCAACATAACCTGGTGGAGTAGGCCGACGATTTCCCGAGCATAAGCCTGGATGGAATCCAGGTGTTCGTAGAAGCCGAGTACATCACCACCGGTAGAGAAGGAGAGGCCTTCAGCCTGTAAGATTACTGCCCGGACCTCGGGGTCAGCCTGCACATCCGCCAGGGCCGCCAGCAGATTCGCCAGCAAGGCCGGAATGAGGCTGTTGTGCCGCTCAGGCCGGTTCAGGGTCAAGATGGCCAGTGCGCCTTGCCGTTCCTTCAAGATAAATTGACTCATGATTCGGGCCACCATAAAAGAGTCTGCCCCTGGCACACCACTTCGCCACCCGGATCGGTAATGGTTGTGGACAGTCTAGCTTGCGCCTGGTCGCTAATTAACTCGATAACTTCCGCCCGGAATGTCATCTCCTGACCGGTAAAAGTTGGCGCCGGAAAAATAAATTCCTGCTCCAATTGCACGGCATCCGGATAATACTGGCTGAGCAGGCCGCAAAGGTTTCCATAGAGCAACATACCGTGGGCCACCGTCCGGCCAAAGCGCGTCGCGGTCGAGAAGGCTGGATCCACATGGATCGGGTTATCGTCGCCGCTTAAAATGGCAAAGGCGTCGAAATCCTCCTGGTCAAATATTTTTTGTACGGTGATAATCTCGCCTGCTTTTGCTCTCATTTCAGGTTGCCGTCTGGCGCTATTCCTCGTCTGATTCTTGACCATAACTTTCGCGCAGTTCCCGCTTGAGCACTTTGCCGGCGGCATTACGGGGCAAGGCTCCTACAAAAAGCACAGATTTAGGGATCTTATAACGGGCCAATTTCCCCTGGCAGAAGTCGATTACCTCTCCCTCAGAGAGGCTTTGGCCCTCCTTGAGCACGATCAACGCCCGGCCGACCTCCTGCCACCTGGGATGGGGGACGCCAATCACGGCTGCCTCGGCCACAGCCGGCAGTTGGTAAAGGACATTTTCGACCTCGGCCGGGTAGACATTTTCACCGCCAGAGATAAACATATCCTTCCAGCGATCAACAATATAATAGAAGCCCTCTTCGTCGACCATGGCCGCGTCACCTGAGTGTAGCCAGCCGTCCACCAACGCCTCAGCGGTGGCCTCCGGCCGGTTCCAGTAACCCGTGGTCACATTGCCACCCCGGATGCACAATTCGCCTACCTCATAGGGACCCAACGTATGTCCATCATTGTCCATGATACGCACATCGGTGTGCAGCACCGGCTTGCCAACAGAACCGGCTTTGCCCAGTGCGTCTTCCTTGGTCACGATGAAGACCGTTGGCCCGGTTTCGGTCATACCAAAACCCTGTTGAATGATGATACCCTTCGCGGCAAACTCCTCGACTACCGCTGGCGGCAGCGCCGAACCGCCGCTGGCCCAACTGCGAACGGAGGAGAGGTCATAATCGTCCAGATCGTTCCGCTGAGCTAAAACCAGGTAGATGGCCGGGACCAATAAAAGCACGGTGACCCGCCATTCTTCCAGCAACTGTAATAGGCGGGTAGGATCGAAGGAGTGCATGACGATCAAGGTGCCGCCGGCATGGAAAATAGGCCCGGCGTACAGACCTAGACCGCCGGCATGAAAAGTGGGCAATACGTTCAGATTGATGTCCTGGGAAGAGAGATCGATAGCCGCGCCCATGCCAACCGCATTGTAAAAGAAATTGCCGTACGTGACCTGGGCCCCTTTAGGCCGGCCGGTGGTGCCGGAGGTATAGAGGATAGCCCAGGTATCATTATAAGAGAGGACCGGTTGGGGCACACCGCCCGGCGATCCGGCCGCCAGGGCTTCCTCATAGATCCAGTCGCGCCCGTCCGCCTGTTCGCCCAGGACAATATAATGCTCGGCTGAGATCTGGGATCGCAAATCCGAAACTGCCTCGGAGAATTCAGGCTCGTAAATCAAGGCGCGGGGCCGGCAATCGGACAAAATAAAGGCCAACTCGGGCACGGCCAGCCGCCAGTTCAGGGTGTTTAAAATCACACCGGTCTTGCTGCAAGCGAATAAGATTTCATAATAATCAGAGCTGTTCTGGGCGAGAATGGAGAGGCGATCCCCTTTTTCCAGGCCCAACCGTTCTCGGAAGAAGCTGGCCAGGCGATTCGCGCGCTCATTGAATTGGGCAAAGGTGAATTGCCGGCCGGTGGCGTCGTCAACCAGGGCCAGCTTATTAGGCGTTCTCTCGGCGTGTCGCTGTATCCAATCAAAGTGAATCATGTTTATCTCCCGGCCGCCAGGTCTTTTCAGCGGGTCAGAAACTGCCGCCTACTGAACCTCAAAAGCCAGAATGGTCTGTGTTTCTTCACCCTGGTCACGCTCCATATAAACAACCCGGAGCGGGGAGCCAATTTTGTTTTTTTCGGGTGTCACGACATCCAGGCCCAAAATCTGGGCGCTGATGGATGGACCTTCCGCCAGGCGCACGATTCCGGAACAGTACGGATTTTTACGATCATAGCCGGCTGATATCATGGACCTGGGGCCAATGTGGATGGCCGTAAATGCCGCCAGGACGCCCTGGCCTGAAAGCGCTTCCCAGGCCAGCTGTTCGTTGTAACAGTTAGGGCACAGTGGCCGGGGTGGTAGGTGGAGTTTGGCGCAATTTTGGCAGCGTGCGCCCATCAGCTGGTGTTCTGCTAAATAATGTTGGAAGCTATCGTGAGTGAAGGCCCGGTCAGACATGAACTTATCTCCTCTCGAATATGTGAACCACGCAGGTTTGCCCGGTCCCGCCCACGTTATGGGTCAGACCCAGGTCCAGTTGGCCCAGCAGTTGCCGCTCGCCGGCCGTCCCGTGTAACTGTTTCCAAATTTCGACTACCTGGCCGGCGCCGGAGGCGCCCACAGGGTGCCCTTTTGATTTGAGGCCGCCGGAGCTGTTAATCGGCCGCGATCCGAAACGCGAAGTTAACCCTTCTTCGGCGGCAATAAAACCCTCTCCGGGAGCGAAAAAGCCCAGGTCTTCGGTGGCGATGATTTCGGCCACAGTAAAACAATCATGAACCTCGGCGACCTTCACATCGGCCGGGTTGATACCGGCCATTTCATAAGCTTGCTGGCCGGCCAACCTGGCGGCGCCGATGGTGGTCAGTTCAGGGCGGTCATGCAGCGCCGCGTCGCTAGCCTGGCCGCTACCGATGATATGTAGGGGCGCATCGGTGAGCGAACGGGCTACCTCTTCGCTGGCCAACAGAATAGCGGCCGCGCCGTCGGATACCGGTGAACAATCAAACAGGCGCATGGGCCAGGCAATCACCGGATTGGCCCGGTCGTCATGTAAGAAGGCCATTTCGCTGTCCCAGGTGGGAACCGGGTAGCCTTTACTTTCGGCCTTCTTGATCTTGGCGGTCATGATATCGGCGATGCGACTGCCAAACTGAGCCTGTGGATTGAGAGCACCGTTATCGTGATTTTTAATGCCTACCGACATAAAAGAGTCCGGCGTCGCGCCGAAACGATCCATGTAAGCCGTGGCCATGGCCGCATAAAAGCCGGGGAAGGTGAAACCGGCTGGGATCTCATAGAGCACATCACCGGCCGTGGCCAGAGCGTCGGTCACATCTTCTATGGGCAGATCGCTCATTTTTTCAACGCCACCCACCAGAACAATGTCATATAGACCGGAGGCCACAGCCATGATCCCCTGCCGGAGAGCGACGCCGCTGCTGGCGCAAGCATCCTCGATGCGGACCGCCGGGCGGGGCGTGAGGCCTACCCAATCGGCCATGAGCGGCGCATTGTGACCTTGTCCCTCAAAGAGGTCGCTGCTGTAGTTGCCAAGATAGAAGGCTTCGATATCGGCCGGGTCTAAGCCCTTGCTTACCGAGCCCCGCATGGCGATAAATGCTTCGACGAACAGGTCGCGGCCGGATTTTCCCGGAAAACCGCCGAAGTTGCTCATACCGGCCCCGACGACGGCTACGCCGCGCCCTAATTTTTTGTTAGCCATGGTTAACTCCTGGATAGTTTGTGACCGGCCCGTATCGTCCGGCCAATTTGGTTATCGACCAATATGTATATGGAAGACTTCATTGAAGACCCGCAATTGTTCGAGATATGGCGCATGGGCGGCGTCTTGGATCACTATCTCTTGGTAAGAGCCGCCGGATCCCGCGTATTTGTCGAGCACGGCCCGGATCTGGCCGAGCATTGGTTGGGATGGGTAAATTTCCGCCCCAGGCCAACCTGGGATCAGGCCCATAGCTCCGAGGGTGCCCACATCCGAAGCCGACGAATCGGAAACAGCCAGGTCATGGCTACCCCGTAACCAGAGGATGTTGAGCTTGGGCTCGGCCGCATACAGCGCTTCAATATGGCCTGCATATTTAGGTGAAAGGGCGTTGTTGATGCCCCATATGCCCGGGGCCACAAAGGGCCAATTGGGCGATGGCGTCTTATCACCGGGATAATCTTGTTCACCCAGGTGAGTGGACAAGGAAGCCGAAAGCAGTTCTTCTTCTCGTTCGGGAATGAAGGGCGGTTTATAGACCAACATGCGTAAGGCTGCTCGCGGTGAAAATTGGCTGTCGAGGCTGCGATCGCCGGCGCTTAACAATCTGAGCAACTCCGGGTTAATCAATCCGGCGCCCGAACCAGCATAATCGTTAAAGCATGGCGTCCCGTCGACATCCTTGGTGCAGCCGTAACCGAAGGGTGATCCGGGATCGACCAGGGTGACTGTCAGCAGGCGATCCGGGTAGTCCACCAACAAGCGCCAGGCGACATTGCCGCCCATGGAATTGCCGACTACATGGGCCTTTTTAATGTCTAAATGGTCCAGCAGGGCGGCGACATCGTCGGCCAAATTGCCCATTCCCCGGGTGGCATCGATTTTTTTGTCGGAGTCGGCGCCGCCAAAACCTCGTTGATCAGGGGCAATGCCCCGGTAGCCGCCGGGCAGGGATGCCATGACTTCTTCAAACCAGGTGGCCGAGCTGAGGTTGCCATGCAAAAAAAGCACCGGCGTACCATCATCTGGTCCAGAAAACAATACCCGGCTTTTTAAGCGATCGGTGGTTACGGTCTCGGCTGTAATTGCATCCAGAGTCGGTATGTTCATACGACAACCTCCTTACCTCAAAGATAACGTTCTTTTAGCTTGGCCTTCTCGACCTTGCCATAGGGCGAGTGGGGCAAGGAATCGGCGAAAATGATCTTTTTGGGCACTTTGTAGCGGGCCAATTGGCCCTGGCAATGTTCTTGTAGCTTGGTTTTTGTCGTTTTGGCCCCTTTATTCAGAACGACAATCATCAGGCCAACTTCGCCCCACTTCTCGTGGGGCATCCCGATGAGGGCGCATTCGGCGACGGCCGGATGTTCGAGAAAAATCGCCTCCACCTCGGCCGCATAGACATTCTCGCCACCGCTGATAATCATATCCTTAAAGCGGCCGACAATAGTATAGAAGCCATCTTCGTCCATGCGGGCCATATCGCCGGTATGAAACCAACCATTGACCAAGGAGTTGGACGTCGCCTCCGGATTATGCCAGTAGCCGGCGCAGACATGGGGACCAGAAATAAGCAGTTCGCCCGTTTCACCGGCCGGAATGTCCTTGCCTGTCTCATCCATCAGTCGCATCTTGCTGTGGAAAATTGGTTTGCCCACCGAACCGGCTTTGCGCGCCGATTCTTCATCAGTCATGCTAAAACAATTGGGACCCACTTCGGTGAGGCCATAACCCTGGCGGAAGATGGTGCCTGTCTTCTCTCGCCATTCTTCAATCAAGGGCACGGGGCAAGGAGCGCCGCCACTGATGAAGAAATGGACGTGGGAGAAATCGGCGTCGGCAAATTCTTTCGCGGCCAGCCACATTTGGAAGAGGGTTGGCACCCCGAGGATAACCGTGCATCGTTCTTCCTGGATGATCCGGAGGGATTCGCCTGCTTCAAAATCGCGACCCAGGACTATCCGGCCACCGATATAAAATAGCGGCGATAAAAAGGCAAAGAGGCCCCCGGCATGAAACATGGGCGTAAAGACCGGCGATACGTCGTTTTCGGTCAGTCCCCAACTGGTAATGGTGTTGATGCAATTCCAAATCACCTGGCCATGGGGTATGATCGCACCCTTGGGCCGGCCGGTGGTACCCGACGTGTAGAGGATGCAATGGGGTGTTTGGTCATCCAAGGCCGGTTGTTCTGGTTCATCATCGGCCGCGGCAACCAGGCCGATATCATAGGAAATACCACCTATGATATCGGCCCCGTCCAGAGAGATAATATGCTCTACCGGAATCTGGGACTGCATTTCGGCCAGGATATCGACATATTCCGGACCACAAAGCAGCACTTTTGAGCCGCAATCATTTAAGATATAAGACAACTCTGCCGGAGCCAGTCGCCAGTTGAGCGGCGCCAGGATGGCTCCGATCTTGGCCAGGCCAAAAAACAAGTCGAGGTAGACAATGCCATTTTGGGCCAATATAGAGACCCGATCTCCTTTCTGCACGTCCAATTCCTGGCGTAAGAAGTTGGCGGCCTGGTTGGCCCGCCGGTTCAGCTCGCCATAGCTGTATCGTCGCTTGGTATGTAATTCGTATAACGCTTCCCGGTCGGGTGTCAGACGAGCCCGGTCGGTTAACAGATCGGCCGCATGCATAAGGGCCCTCCTCGATCAACTATTTGCCCGCTAAATTCGATCATTGGTAAACCTTTCAGGTCCCGATGACTATGCCACCGTCAATACGCAAGATGGCGCCGGAAATGAAGCTGGCTTCGTCCGAGGCCAGGAACAGGTAACCGTTGGCGATATCTCGGGGAAGTCCTGCTCTGCCTAAGGGGGCCCGCTTCTTCATGGTATCCAGGATTTTCTCTGGCATTTGCAGGACCATTTCCGTCATGATAAAGCCCGGCGCGATAGCGTTGACTCGGATATTATGGCGGCCTAATTCGCGAGCCCAAACTTTGGTCATGCCCACAACCCCGGCCTTGGTGGCCACGTAATTCGTCTGGCCGAAATTGCCGTCAAGGCCGACGACAGAGCTGGCATTTAAGATCACGCCTTTTTGCTGGCGGATCATAACCGGGGCAACAGCCTGGGTGCAATTGAATACGCCCTTCAGGTTTACGGAAATGACAAGGTCGAAATCAGCTTCGGCCATCTGACCGACCAGTTCCCCCTCCTTAACCTTTACCAACAGGCCATCTCTTAGAACGCCGGCGTTGTTGACAAGAATATCAACCCGGCCATAGTGGTCGACCAGCGCATCAACCCAATCCTGCACGGCCGCTCTATCACTGGTATCCACCTTATCAAAGCGGGCTTCGGGCCCGAGGGTGGCGGCGACCAGCCGCCCGGCCTCTTCATTAACGTCACAAATGACCACCCTGGCCCCTTCTTCGGCAAACCGTTCAGCCGTGGCCTTGCCAATACCCGCTGCTCCACCGGTAATTAATGCTACTTGCCCTGACAATCGCATTGTCTTCTCCCTTACCTTTGCTTTAATCTGGAAATACAATTTTTATCTGGAATAGTTAATCAACCATTTTCTATTCAACCAACTTGCCTGGGGATGCCTGTCGAATTGCATTTGATAAGCTGTTAGCCCCAGCGCACGATGGAGGCAGCCCAGACATAGCCAATACCGGCGGCGATGATGGCCATCAGGTCACCAGCATTCAACCGGCCCTGTTTTTGGCCCTCGATGATGCCGAACATGGCGTCCTGTTCCCCGGTATGGCCGTAATCGCCCAGATAGACCGACTGCTCCTCGGTCAGGCCCAGGCGGGCCAGCATATCCCGGTGACCGGACGGCTTGATAAGCACCATGTTTAGAAAGTCGATGTCTGCGCGGGTGTAAAGGGAGCCGTCAGCTTTTCGGCCACTTTTCCGTAGCGCTTCGTCTACGCACAGGGTCCAATTATCCATGGAGACTTCGTTCAGGCGGCCCTTCATGGCTTCGGGTTCGACCAGGTCGAAATAGAAGCCACCCTCGGCCACGGCCGCATCCGTGGGAAATTGCACCGTCCCACTGGCGGGAACGATGACGTGTTTGCTCATGGAACCATCCATGATCAAATGGGAGCCAAGGACCTGGTTGTGGGGCCAATTTTTACGCAGCAGGAGCGCCCCACCACCAGAACCGATATTAAAAAGGAAGGAGGTCCGGTGATTCTTGTAATTGATGAAGTCGCTAATGCGATAACCACCGGCAATGAGTACCGTGTTGATCTCCGGATCGGCCATCATCATATTCTTGGCCATCTTCAAGGCGCCGACAGTGGTCGCACAACGCGCGTGAATATCCATCGCCCAGGCCCGCCTGGCCCCTATTTCATAAGCCAGATGCACACCTGAGGTCCACAGTAGATATTCTCTCCACTCTTCCGTCGTGCAAAGGACCAGGTCGATTTCTTCGGCCGGAATATCGGTTTTAGCGAGACAATCCAGCGCGGCCTTGATGCCCATTTCATTGGGATGTTCATCGGGCCCGGCTACATGCTTCTTGGTGATGCCAAATTTGTCCCGGACAACCCATTCAGGCAGGCCACTTGCCTCGGCAATCTCGGCCGCGGTCATATAGGTATCCGGGGAGTAAGTACCGACGCTGACGATACCGGCAGTGTTGTTCTCAATCATAAAATCTCACCTAATCAGTTCTTGGTGACCTGCTCCAGCATTATCGAGAAAGTCACCGATTCCTCAAATCTCACTCAAAAAGTCAGTCAACACATCCACGACTTTCGGCGCGTTGGGACCAAATACCATGGTCACGTGGTTGCCGGGCACCCGAACATAGCGGCAATCGGGGAACCGGGCCGCTGTCGCCTGGGCATCCTCGACCGTTACCAAGATAGGCGCACCCGGCGGTCCGTAAGGACCCGGCGCGTTGATCAGCACTGCCGGTTGGCCGGCCGCCTTGATATGATCGCCCCATGGTTCATTGATTACCGCATCGAACGCCTGGGCGATCAGCCCTGGTTGTGCCCGGGCCTGGACCGTGCCATCATCATTATTCTGCATATCGGCCCTGAAGTAAGCTTCCAGGGAATCATCCCAAAAACCATCCAGGTAGGGCATCTTTTGCATCTCTTCTTTGTAAATTTCCCATGAGGCCAGGATCCGGCCCAGCCTATCCAGGGAGGGTTTAATCAACTCGGCTGTCCTGGGATGGGTCGCAGCTTCAGAGACATCAATCAGGACCAATCTGGACACTCTACCGGGGTATTGGCTGCCCATATAAATGGCCAGGAGGGCGCCGAAGGAATGGCCGACCAGCACGACCTGTTCCATATCCAGGGCATCCAGCACGCCGGTGACATCGGCGGCGTGGTCGGCCATGGAATAACCTCGCTCCGGTTTATCAGTAAGCCCTCGGCCGCGTAAATCCAGGGCGAGTACCCGAAAGCGGGGACTTAAGCCGGCCGCGATAAGACCGTCGAATTCATGGGCGTTGGCTGTCAAACCCGGCAACAGGACCAGCGCCGGCTCGCCGCCAGGATGGTCCAGGTAGTGAAGATTGATGCCATTGGTTCTTATAAACTTGTCCATGAAATCATCTCTCTTCGCAGATAGGGTTCCTCGTAAAGGCTTCGCCAGGCTTTATCAAAATCGGGCTAAATTTGACTGTCCTCATTCACCCAATAGGGTTCACGTAGGACCCGTTTTAAGGTTTTTCCAGCGACGCTACGCGGGAACTCTTCCACAAAAACAACTTCGCGCACGCGCTGGTAACGGGCCTCGACCCGCTCATTAATCCAGGACCGTATCTCTCTGGGGGTGATACTATTTGAATCGTAAGGAATAACGGCCGCCAGGGGCGTTTCACCCCATTTTTGACTGGGCACGCCGAACACGGCCGCCTCGCGCACGGCCGGGTGCTGCACCAGGATCTCCTCGATGTCCCGGGGATAGACATTCACCCCGCCTGAGATAATCAAATCTTTTTGGCGATCGACCAGGTACAAAAAACCATCTTCGTCGACATAGCCCAAATCGCCGCTGAATAACCAGCCGTCGCGGATGGCCTGGGCGGTCAGATCCGGTCGCTTATAATAACCGGGCATGATAATTGGACCGCGGCCGACGATCTCGCCCACCTGGCCAACCGGCATTTCTTGCCCCTGGAGATCAACGAGTCGCATCTCAAATAAGGGTGGCGGTATGCCCACGGAGTCGGGCTTGGCCTGGTAGTCGTATTTATCGAGGATAGTCACAAAACCCTCGGTCAGGCCATATAGTTCATAGAACCGGCCCGGTAAGTGTTGGTTCAATGCTTCTTTATGTTCCATATGCAATGGCGCGCCGACCGAGCAGAGCATCTCCAAGGAAGCCACTTTGCCGGCCGAGAAGTTGGCGCGCATGCAACAGGGCAACGATCTGCGAAGGCACCAACATAACATGGGTTACGCCCTCAAGAGCGATGGTTTCAACAAACAGTTCAGCATCGAAGTTAGGCTGGAGTATGTAAGGACAGCCCATAAACATAGCCGGCATGAGGGTCAGGAAAGCCCCGTTGAAGACGATGGAGCCGGCATGTAGCACAATGCTCTCTGGGGTGAAGCGAAAAGCGGAGGCGAATGAGGTGCAATAGGCGAGCCGGATAGCCTGGGTGTGTACGATACCTTTGGGCAGGCCGGTGGTGCCACTGCTATAAATGATATTGTAGGGATCGGCCCCGCTGATTTCTATTGCGGGCGGATTGTTATCGGGGGCTGTGGCTAACAGGGACTGATAGGAGCTGTAACCAGGCCGGCCCGTGCGATCGGTTAACAGGTAGCGGTCGGCCGCCACGCCAGGTAACTGATTACGGAGGGGATCCAGGATGGCGGCAAAATCGCCCTGAGTGATGATCAGGCTTGAATCGGAATCATTTAGCAGCCGCACCAGCCCGGCACCGCGCAAGAGCGGGCTCAGGGGTACCACCACCGCCCCAATTTTGGCCACGGCCCAATAAACCTCGAGCTGTTCCAGGCAGTTGGGCAGGATAGTGGCTACCTTATCCCCTTTCCCGGTGCCCAATTCAAGCAGGGTATTGGCCAGGCGGTTCACCCGCCGGTTGAAAACGGCGAAGGTCAAATGCTGCTCTTCAAAGACGACGGCCAGGTGATCCGGCCGGTAGCGAGCATGGCGGGTTAACAACGAGCCGAGAGTCATTCAAGTACTCCATCATCAACGCGCGGCTGTTCGGCGCTAATGTCCACGTAGCCATGCATAAAAGCCAACGCCTCTTCAATGCGGGTGAAGCGGGTTTCCTGGCTGCTTTGCACATGGCGAATAATCCCGTGCCAGGGTTTAATCCCGGCGCCAGAATGGGCCGCTGTTTCCTGAACGAAGCGAACGACAAATGAGTTGACCGTGGTTTCGGGCATGACTATCGAGCTTGTCGTTAATGGAAGTGTTCTGTCATTTTAAGACAGCCTGACCTGCCCATCGTGTGACAGATCCGCATAGGTGGCCATCTTCTTTAATAATGATAGCAATGGGAGTTACATGGAAGTAACACGGGTTCAACGAACCTGGAGTTCTGAAGTTACCCAGACTACTGAAGGTGCCTTAACTTCTGAAGGTGTCCAAACTTCTGGAGTTGCCCAAACTTCTGAAGTTACCAAGATTTCTGAAGGTGCCCAAACTTCTGAAGTTGCCCAAAAGATCTGAGGTCTAGAGCTGCTTGGGCTGGTCTTGCTGGTCTTGGTTGGCCTTTTTACGAATAGCCAGGTGGAGTTTGACTGTTGCCGGGGATGGCCTGACGCCCAGCTCGCTTTGCAGGCGCTCCTGGCAGCGTTGGTAGGTTCGCAGAACCTGGACTCGATTTCCCAAGTGGTCAAAAGCGGTCATCATCAGCCGGTAGGCCTGCTCCCAACAATCGTCCAGGCTGAGAATGGTCTGGCATACTTCAATTGCTTCCTCCCAGTTCCCTTTGGCCACCAGGGTGCGGGCCAGCCGCTCGGCCGTTCGCAGGATCAAGGCCTGCAAGCGCTCTCGTTCCTCCGTACACCACTCTGCATAAGGCAGCTCCTGCAAATATTCACCCTGGTAGAGAGCCAGCGCCTGGCGATAATTGGGCAGCGCCGCCTCGACGTCCGCTTCGAAGAGATCATCACCCAGGGTGACCAGCCGGTCTACTTCATCGACGTCCAACCAGATATCCGTTTCAGGTCGCAGGCCATAGAGCGTATCATCGCGAATTAAAAATGCGGCTGGCGTATTGCGGTCCCTGGCCGGATCCAGTACCCGGTTTAAGGTGCTATAGGCGATTTTAAAATCCCTTTGAGCAACCTCTGGATCCAGCTCCGGCCACAAGGTTTCTGTAATCTGCTCCCGCTCCAACATCCTGCCCCGCTGGGTCAAGAGCAACTGGAAGAGATGCAACGCCTTCTTACGTTCCCATTCTTTTCGACCGATGGTCACATGGCCGCGCCAGACGGTAAAACGACCCAGGGTCTGGACTCGCAACTGGTATCCAGGATGGATTTCTAAGCCTGCCAAACCCATTTGGCCCAATAATTGTTCGGCGAAAGCTCTATTCTTCCCGCTCTGGCGGGCAAATAGTAATAGAGGCACCAGGGCACGCGGGTCTGGTGGTCCCAGTAAGGTTTTTCGATGGAAGAGATAGCTGTATTGATGGCGCTGGACTTGCTGAAGGAGATCACCCACATCCCGTTGTAGCCGGGTCTTGTCCCGCGATAACCACCAGAGCTGATTCAACCATAAGCGGCTGACTGCCTCGCCGTAGGTGTCGCCGCAATCGCGAAAGCTTAAACTGGCCCGGGTGAGCCATTCAGCGGCCTCCTGGTATATACCGGCCAGAGTGTGACTGGCGCCCAACACCAGGTCAATGCTCCCTACAATCCATTGGTCGCCGGCGGCCTGGGCTATGGCGATGCCCAGTTCGCCGGCCGAGCGGGCCATCTCCAAATCACCGGCAAAACCAAAAGCCTGGACCAATCCCCAATTAGCCTCGACTTTTAACCGGGGAACGTCCAAAGTTTCACTCAGGCTTATCGCCTCTAAAAAACAACGGCGGGCTCGATCATAACCCGCTTCATCCTTGTTCAGCAACCAGGCATGCCCCTGGCGCATATAACCCACGGCCGTGATAAAAGGCGAGTTCAACGCCCGGCCGCGCTCAGTGCCTTCAACCGCAGCCTGGTAAGCCGGTTCCCGCTCACCTTGAAAGGCCAGCACCAGCGATAACAACAATAAGGTTTCCCGGTGGGCCCGCGGCCGTAATACCGGTTCGCGGCGCTCTGCCTCGACTTGTTTCTCGAGTAAACGCCTGGCCTGGTCGAGCTTGCCGCTGCGCAATAATAGGCGAACGGGGATCTCGGCTTCCCCTGGCCCCTCCTCTCGCAGTTGGCGAGCCTCCGCCTGGTACTGTTCGGCCTCCTTGAAGCGGCCCTGGTTGAGCATATTCTCGGCTAATAAGATCAGTAGACGGGCCTGGCTCTCACGATCCGCCTGGCCGTCTGACAGTTGTAAAGCTTCCTGGAGTAATCGCTCCGCTTTACTCGGATTAACCGTATCCAGATATACCCTGGCCTGCCCCCGCAAGGCCTGGCCAACACCTGGGTTGTCACCCCGGATCCGGCTACGTTCTTCGGCCTGTTCGTACCATTCCAGCGCTTTGTCGAAGCGGCTGCGCAAGCGGGCGATATCACCCAGGCAGACCAGTAGGGCAGGGTGACCGGCCAGGATGTCGGGGGCCAAACTGCCGATCCAGCCTTCCAGGGTGTCCAGACGGCCCGCCCGGATCAGCTGCTGCCCTAGCTCGACCAGCAAGGCGGCCGCTTCTTCATGAGCGCCGGCCGATAGAAAATGGAAGATCCCTTCTTCGTCATCACCCCGTCGTTGGCAATCGGCCGCTGCGCGTAGGTGCGCCTGGCGGATAAAATCAACCGGCAGCCGGTTTAACAACAGATCGCGGAAAAGATTGTGATAGCGACTGTAGCCGTTGCCCAGATCGACAATAAATAAGCCATTTTCAAGCAAATAACGCAAGATATGGGCGCTATCATCAGCCTGGCGCAGCGCATCACAAATAGCCGGGGTTAGCTGGCGCAATACGGAAGTATCGCCTAAAAAGGTCTGGATGTCAGCCGGCTGCTGTTCTAACACCTCCTGGGCCAGGAAGGCGAATAGTTCGCCGGTGGATCCGGCCACTTGCCCCAGGGCCTGGCTGAGAGAAAGTTTGTCATCGCGCAGCAATCGTTGTCTGACCAGGGGTAAGGCGATGGGCCAGCCCTCGATGCGCTCGGTTAAGACGGCCACTTGCTCGTGGTTTAACTCAAGACCATATTGTTGACCAAAGAGGGTGGTTATCTCCACCTGGGTGAAGGCAAGATCGCGTTGATCAATCTCCCTGACCTGGCCACGAACGCGCCAGGTAATGAGCGAGGGTAACTCTAGCGGGTAGCGGGTAGACAGGATAATGTGCAACAGCGCCGGCGCCCGGCCGATAAAGCGGTCCAGGATACGTAGAGTTTGGGCCGACTTATTCAGTAAATGGACATCGTCGAGAACCAGGAAGGCCGGAGATGTGATCTGCGCGCTCAAGGCGCTAACAAGCGCATCCACGACCTGTGTCCACAGTGAGCCGCCCGGATTTTGTTCCCACTCCTCCAGCAGGGCCAGCGGCGTTTCGGACAACTCCGGCCAGTAGAAACGAAAAGCATGAATGAGATGGAGCAGGAAGAGGGATGATTCAGTATCTTCGGCCGCAAGATGATACCAGGCGACCGGCTTTACCTCCCGGGCAAAGGCGGCCAGGGCAGTGCTTTTCCCATATCCTGTGCCCGCCTGGACCAGCGACAGGCGGTGAGATTCGGCCTCTTGAAGCGCCAGCGTTAGCCGGGCCCGATAGAGCGTGTGCTTTTGAAGGCGCGGGGGCGTTAATTTAGTCTGGACAATCAACTTTTGCCGGTCCATAGGTGAGGGATTCTAACCGGGCGCCTGGTTGCCGGCAACCGGCCGGAATTATCGCCTCCAGGGGTTGGGCTTTGTGAAATGATAACCACACATTAAAATAAGCGTCTGGTGTAAGGCTCGTACGATAGCAGGAGAGTGCTGAGATGAAACGTGTTTTTTTGATTACGGGCGCGACCGGGGCGATTGGCCAGGCCATTGCCCGCCAACTGGCGGCCGGAAAAAATCATGAAGTGGTGTTAGCCGGCCGCGATGAGGTTAAAACGCGCCGGATTACCGGGGAGATCAAGGCAAGTACTGGGAATGAGGCTGTACGCTATGAAATGGTTGATCTCTCTCGCCAGGCAGCCATTCACGATCTGGCCGAACGCTGGACAGGCCCGCTGCATGTATTGGTCAACAACGCCGGCGCAACGCCGCTCACCAGGCAAGAAACCCCGGAAGGCATTGAAGTTCAGCTCGCTACCAATGTATTGGGCTATTTTTGGCTGATCCAGGCCTTTACAGCAATCTTATCCCGATCAGCGCCGGCGCGGGTGATCAACGTGGCCAGTTATTGGGCCGGCGATTTGGATTTGGCTGACCTGGAATTTAAGCGCCGGCGCTATGATAACGGCCGGGCTTATCGCCAATCGAAGCAAGCTGACCGGATGCTGGTCCCCGCTTTCGCCACGCGGTTTGAATCATTGGGAATTACCGTTAATGCCTGTCATCCAGGGGATGTAAACTCCCGCTTGAGTAACGATCTCGGTTTTGGGGGACATGAATCCCCCGACCAGGGCGCCGACACGCCGGTTTGGCTGGCCACGGATCCCGTGGGACAACAGATGAGCGGCGCCTATTTTGAACACCGTCAGGCCAAGCCGGATCGATATGTTCGAGACGCCGCGGCCGTGGAAGCTCTTTACCAGGCCTGTTTGGCCTACGGCTAACTCTGGCCATATGGGTCTCTGGATAACGAGCTGGCTTTGACTAGACCGGCAACCCTTCCATGCGCATAATCCGTAGGGCGTTGGTCGTCGGGCTGGGACCAGCATAGAGTTTGTAATCGAACACCATCCGGCCGTCGCTGACATCATCGCGGAAGTGGTAATTCTTTACCAGACGAAGTTCATCAGCCAGTTGGATTAACTCCAGATCGTGGGTAGCCACCAGACCCGCGCCATTTTTACCGGCCAGGGCCTGGATATAAGCCCGGCTACCCAGCAAGCGTTCGCGGTTATTGGTCCCCCGAAAGATCTCATCAATGAGGAAGAACAGGGGTAGGGCGGCGTGGGGGTCATCCAGGGAGTCCAGCAACCTTTTCAAACATTTTACCTCTGCGTAAAAGTAAGAGATACCGTCGGTTACCGAATCAGTGATCTTGATGCAGGTATGCAGCCTCCAGGGCCGAGTTTCCAGATATTCGGCGTTCACCGGACCACCGGCCTGGGCCAGGACCAGGTTGATGCCCACTGAACGCAAGAAGGTGCTCTTACCCGACATATTGGAACCGGTGAAGATGTCGATGGCTCCCAAATCGTCGAGAGCAAAGTCGTTGCAGACTCTTTTATCGTCTGGGATGAGCGGATGGCCCAATCTGACAGCCCGGAAGTCGGCGGTTGGACCAGCCGATCGCCCGGTATTAAATTCCGGAAAGGAATAGAGTGGGTTCAGGTAGGCGATATTGGCCAACGAAGAGAGCGCTTCCAGTTCGAACCAGACATCCAGCCATTCGGGCAACAGGCCGGCAATCGCTGCCTTGGCCTTGGCCAACCGGTAGGCAAAATAGTAATCCCAGGGCACCAGCGCGTTGAGTGCAATCCAAAAAAATGGGTTTCCACGAATACCGGTCGCATTGACGACCCGGTTGATGGACTTCAACTGCAGGGACGGACGGCGGGCCGGGTCGAGGAACGTGGCGCACAGCCTCTTAAGCTGGGGTTTTTGATGGTAGGTGAAAGTTTCCAGGTAACCAAAAACCGTCACCAGTTGTTCGAGGGCATCGCGCATCTGGATCGATTCGCGAAATGGCGCGCCGGTGTGGTGGGACCTGATGATGAAAAAAACAACGTAAAGCAGGAAGGTGCCTTGCCAAAGCGGGGGGATCAAACCGGCCATATTAAGCAGAAAGAGGCTGATGTTCAGAAAGGATAGGAGGGCTAACATCAAAAGCCACCTCGGCAACCAGCCGGGAACTTCATGATCTTGCAGCCAATTAACCATATCCTGTGGATCCCAATTGCCCTCTTTTTCACCGGCGAGGGCGCCGTTAAGAATCAATTTTCCCCGAAAGAGTGACATAGGCGCCAATTCTCGGACCAATCGTTGCCGCAGCAATGTCTCGTCGAGAACAGGGATGGCTGTGGCTAACCAATCGGCCAGCCGCTGACGACCGCCTGAGGAGACGGCTGTATCAAGCAAGCGGTGCAACGAATAGCGGCCGGTCAGGTCTAGATCAAGCTCCAGAGAAGTGTCAGGTTCAAAGGCGGACGGCGGCATATTTTCCCAATCCAGCCGGGCGCGAGCGATTTGTCTGCGCTTTAAGTTAGCCCAGATCTGGTAGCGGGTCAGCTGGTATTCCAGCCGGCGGTGAAAGCGAACCAGGACGGCGAATATCAAGACCGCCAGCAGCAGGGGCACCCAAAGGTATTGGGCGTAGCCAAGGAAAAACACGACGCCACTCAGGATGACCCCCAGCCCGATTACCACCAACCGCACCCACGAAAAACGGTAACTGAGCTGCCCAAGCTCCTCGATTCGCCGCTGCAAGCGGTTGATCTGACTGTCCAGGGCTCGGAGGCGATTTTCTTTGTTCATAAGACCAAGGATTATACAGGATTGGGCGAATGGTTGTTAGGTAACAAACGAGCCCGGTCTCCCATGGTGTCTAATCCGCGGCTGTTGAAAATTGCGATGGTTGATGATCGAATCGACCGGTTCAGGTGGGTAGGATGCCGGCTACCATGGATCTGGCAACGGCCAGTTCGTCGCCGTTGACTGTGTGGCCCATCCCCGGATAAAGGCGCAAGGTAACTTCGCCGCCCAGACGTTCTAAAATAGCCGCGGACAATTGGACTCGTTCCTTCGGAATATGAAAGTCGACGTCACTACAACCGAGAAATATCGGTGTGTTTTCGAGAGAGCCGGCGTAGTCGCGGGGGGCGCCATCCGGGCCGATGAGCCCGCCGCTAAAAGCCAACACACCGCCGTAGCGCCGGGCATGGCGAGCTACAAATTCCAATGCCAGACAGGCCCCCTGGGAAAAGCCGCCGATCATGATCCGCTCATAAGGAATGCCGGCGGCGACGATCTGCTCTACCAGATCAGCTATGACGTCTATACCGGACGTGATACCCGGTTCGTTTTGCTCGATTGGGGCCAGGAAACTCTGGGGATACCAGGTGTAGCCGGCCGCCTGAGGCGCCAGGTAAGCGAAATCTGGGTGGAAAAGTTCATAACCCAGGGCCTGGATATCTTCGGGCGATGCCCCCCGGCCGTGGAGCAATACCAGGGCAGCTTTGGCTTGCTCCAGAGGTCGCCCGGCCGCAATGAGTCGCTGGTTCTGGTGTGGACCTTTTTTCATCAGCCAGAAACCTCAGGCATTGGCCAGGTTGGGGTAACTACCGGGGATAGGGCCGCCTCGACCTTACCCCGGTGCTTTTCCAGCCAGGGCGGTAGTTTTAACTCGCGCCCCAGCGCGCCGCGCGTCTCATCAACCAGGAAGCCAGGACCGGCCGTAGCCAGTTCCACGATATGTCCATCTGGATCGTTGGTGTAAATGCTTTTGAAATAGATCCGGTCCATGACCGGCGACACCCGGAGGCCAGAACGAATCAATTTCTGGCGATAGGCCAACTGGGTTGCTTCGTCGGTGACAGAGAAGGCGTAGTGGTGAGTTTGCCCGACGCCCATCAGCACCCGGCGATAACGGGAGTCGAGAGGATTGCGTTCGAAATAGGTGATCAGCGTGCCCGGCCGGCCGTCGTCGCTGCCCCAATACCAATGGGCTGAAGTGGGATCGTCAAAATTGGCGGTCATCTTAACTCGCTTTAAACCCAGAACCTCGCCCAGGAAAGCGTGCGTACGTTCGATGTTGGTGCCAATGCTGGTGATATGGTGCATACCCTGGTTGAGGGCCATCTCCTCTGTGATGGTGTCAACCCGCTCAGGCCAGTTGGCGGCCGCAATGGCACCTTCATCTCGGTTACGCACGATCATATCTGGCGGCGGTTCGCGAAATTCAGTGCCGATGGCTTCGGGCGTCTCGTCGATGACAAATCCTGGCCCCGTGGTGGCGATCTCTATGATGGTCCCATCGGGATCATTAAAATAGATCGAGGTGAAGTAATGGCGGTCAAGCGGCCCCTCTACTGCCAGACCCAGGTCAGACAGGCGGCGTTTCCACTTGAGCAGTCCATCGTGGTCAGGCACGCTGAGGGCGAAATGATGGGTGCCGCCAATGCCCGGCCGGCCTTTTGGCGCATGAGGCCATTCGAAGAAAGTGATGGCCGTTCCCGGCCGTCCGGTCGTGTCGCCAAAATAAAGATGATAACTGCCCGGGTCGTCGAAGTTGACTGTCTTTTTAACCAGCCGTAAACCCAGGACGCCGGTATAAAAATCAACCGTCCGCTGGGCATTGGAACAGACCAGGGTAATGTGGTGCAAGCCTTGGATGGTCATAATAATATAAAGCCTCTTTTGCAGGGACTATACCTGATAAAACGAATTATTCAGGTTTGTTAGCTTACATATTATGGGAGTGGCGCGCATTTCGCCAAGCGTACCTTCGATCAAAAGGTACCCATAATCCGAGAGTACTCTCTGTCCGAGGGTCTGCAGAAGAAATGATCATACTATTGGTCAACGATGTTAGCGGCAAAGTCGGCCAGAAAGTCGGCCGGAACTCGCACCGGCCGGCCGCTGGCCAGGTCGACCCAGACCCAGAGTCCATGGGCTCGGGCCAGCAAGGCGCCATCGGCGACCCGGTGAATGGTATAGTGGCGCACGGCCGTGGCTCGTTTAACGTCGGACACCCAGGTGGCCACTTCTAACTCATCGTCCTGGAGAGCGGGCTGAAGATATTCAATCCGGTAGCGCCGGGCGATGATGCCAAAACCGGCCGCCCTCATGCGGCTCATCGGCCAGCCGCAAGAGGCGGCAACCTGAACGCTGCAATTCTCGAGATAGGTTATATAGGTGGCATTGTTGGCATGTTGTGCGCCGTCGATGTCGCGCCATTCAACGTGGATCCGCATCTTGAAGATGCCGGCGGGCGGCGGGGGCGCCTGGGGAAATGGTTCGCGGGGTGGAACCACGGCCGGCAGGCCGTCAGGTAGATGACCTATGGGCAGATGACCTTTGGGCATAAACGCCTGGATTAACTCGGCCGGGATAGTGACCGGGCGCAATGTTTGGCGATCCAGAAAAACCCAATCGGTCATGGCTTGGGCCACGATTTCACCACTTGAAGCCAGGCGCAGTTCATAGGCCCGCCGGGAACGGACCCGGCGAAAGTCTACCACCCAGGTCTTTACGATGACCGTGTCGCCATAGGTCAACGGATGTAAATAGGTAATGTCCGTGTGCCGGACCAGCCACATGCGTTCCATGGCCTCGTAACGAGGAAGGTCATAGCCGGCCGCAGCCGTGGCATCGAAAGCCGCCTCCTGCATATAACGCACGTAGTTGGCGTGATTTACATGACCATAGGCGTCACATTCGTAGTGGCGTACTTTAAAGGTTCGTTCGTGGATGAGGGACATTTTTTCCTCAATCATCCTGCTCTGGTGATGACCGGCTGAAGCGAGGCTCCTTGACCCACCAGTGAAAGGTAATGAATGACAGTATACTGATAACGGCGCTGGCGAAAAATAACCAGTCGTAACCGAGTAAGGCTAATATGGCACCGACCATCGGGCCGACCATGCTGATCACGCCGATACTGGTGTTGGTTAAGCCGGCATAGGTGGGCCGTTTTTCCGGCGTGGAAAACTCCATCACGATGGACATCCCGGATACAATAGTAGCCCCTTCGACCATGCCTAATAGGATAAAGACCAGGAAGTAGAGCTCAGGGAGTTGGGCCAACCAGGCCACAGAAAAGGCCAGGGCGGTGCCAATTGCGGCGATTTCCAGAGGCAGTTTGTGCCCAATCTTATCGGCTACCAGGCCCAGGATCAAGTTGCCGATAGTCTGCCCGATAAGAAAAGCGGCCGTGTAGAGCCCCACGGTGCTATCGGCTATGGCCCAACGACTGATCGCGGCAACCGTAACGAAGCCAATGCCCATGCCACCTAAGGCCAGGAGCAACCGGGCGACCAGGAAATGGGAGTAATTTTCGTCGTGCCGCAGAATACGGGGCAGAGCTTCCCAAAATTGACGGGTGCTCTGTCGTGGGACGGTGACGGGTTCGACGGGCTCGCGGGTTTGGGCGAGAGCCACCCAGCTTATATTGATCGCCAGCGCGGCTATGAAAAAACTGATCAGAAAATTAGTCGGGAAAGTATAGCCACCCAGGACCTGGGCACTTATTCCGGCCGCGATTGCCCCGGTCAAGGCGCCGAGAAAGAAGCTGATTCCCAAAAAACGGCCGCGGCGCTTGACTGGAAAACATCGGGCGATCAGGTCTTGCCAGGCTGTCGCCGCCACCCCAGCCCCGAAGCCGTGCCAGGCATAACCGACAAAAAAAACAATCAAGGCCAGGGTCGGCTTCCAGGCGGCGATGACGGCCGATAAAACAATGACCCACATGGGTAACCGTTCTAGAAAGAAGCCCGCATTAACGATCATGGCCTTTTTTCGGGGCAGGCGCTCCACGAAGTTGGAGGTAAATATCTGGGGTAAAAACCAACTGGCTCGTGCAATCACTGCCGCCAGGCCGATGGGGATGGGGCTGTCGGTCAGCTTGCTGATATACAAGGGGACAATGGTCGCGGCCGAGATAAAGCTTAGCCCGAACCAGAAAGTGGTTACATCAGTCAGGTTGACGGCGAAATTCCAACGATAATTTTGATCACGCTCGGCCCGAACCTCCGCTCGCGTCCTTTGGGGAACGGGCAGGTCCATTTGGAGCAGCTTTCGTAAAAGGGGCTTTAACGAGGTGGTCCTTGGATGCATCTGGATAGTGTTGTTAGCGTCGGATGATGTTGCAGGCCTCTCGGGCCGAATCCTCCAATTGTAGTCTTGATTGGTAAACTGGCGAATAACTTCTTTTACCCTGCTCCCTTCAGTGTTAAGATATGAAGGCATGGACGCCGGAAACAGGCCAGAACATAAGGAATTGTTAAAGAGATCACCCCTTTTCAAGGGAGCTAATACGGCCGAGCTTGACGCGGCGTTAGGCGTTTCCGGGCGCTGCCAGTTAACCCGGGGCGAATTCTTTTTCCACCAGGAGGAGCCGGCCGATCATTTTTATGTCATCGTCGAGGGCCGCGTAAGATTGAGCCAGCTAACTCCAGAAGGACACCAGGTTATTATCCACTTCATGGGGCCGGGTGATGGCATGGGTATTATTGTTGCCCTGAGCAATACGACCTATCCCTTGTCGGCCGAGGTGGTGATGGATTGTGTAGCACTCAGCTGGGATTATGGGGCGACCATCGGCCTGATGGAGCAATATCCCCGGCTGGCCCTCAATGGCTTACGCCTGGTCGCCGGCCGTTTCCATGAACTTCAGAATCGTTATCGGGAGTTGTCTACCGAACGGGTAGAGCAGCGGGTGGCCCGGGCGGTGTTACGCCTGGCCCGGCAAAGCGGCCGGCGAACGGAGAAAGGGGTCTTGCTGGATTTACCCATATCTCGACAGGACCTGGGGGAGATGACCGGGACGACTCTGTACACGGTCAGCCGGATCTTGAGTGGTTGGGAACAATCGGGCCTGATCGAGTCCGGCCGGGAGCGGATCATCATTCGCAACCCCCATGATTTGGTCATCATCGCTGAAGATCTGCCGGCCGAGCACAAACAACCCCTAATCCGGCCGGAGAATATTCGACAGAACGAAGCTGAAGACTAATTCACGCCACCACATTCAACAAATTTCGGAAGTTTCAGAAAAATTCCGAAATTTAGATGGGAGCTAGCGGTGCCCCGGTTTCTTCAGTTTTGCCGATGATTAATAGTCTCTGGATCCTCGAAGAGTTCCACTCTTTATCCTAATCGTGACCGGCCTCTCCAGCGGCATGAAAGTTAGCGTAAATTTCAATGGTTGCCAGGAGCAAGATCATGTTGACCTGGCCATCGATCATCCATGGGATGCCGGCCACCAGTAGCTTGGCGAAAGCCATAGAAAGTACCCCCTAAATCCAGGCAAAGGAAAAAACAGCCGGCCCATAAATGATCCCCAATCTGCCTGGCCTTTTACCAGCGATTTTATCGATGTTTGCGCTGGCGCAAAGACCGATCCCTACCGATGCTCTAAACTTGTTACAGATTTCACACATCGTGGCCGTCACATCGCGTTTTCATCATTATCAGGCCGGCATTAACCATTATTAACAGGGCTCCGTGGGAGAAGCCCAAATAGAATCGAGGAGGATTAGGAAGATGCAGCCAGTTACGGTACAGAAGTATTGGCCAAAAGCCATGGTAGCCTTTTTACTTATCGCGGCTTTAGCCATGGTGGTGCTCATGTCTTGCAGCAAGGATGAGGCGGGAGATGGCGCTGAAGAATTGAGTGTCACTTCGGGCGACGCTGCGGCGATCGCAGAGGCGAGGGGTTTAACGCCAGATGACGTCACGGCCGCCCTGAAGACCTATACGCCCACAGGGGTGCATGACGAATATATCATGTTCGCTTCGGGCGGTCATTCGGGGCAGGTGTATGTCATCGGCCTGCCTTCGATGCGCATTATAAAGCAAATCGCCGTTTTCACTCCTGAACCCTGGCAAGGCTATGGTTACGGCGCTGATAGCTCGATGGAGATTCTCGCCGAAGGCGCCGTGGGTGATAATCAGCTTAGCTGGGGAGACAGCCATCACCCCGCCCTGAGCGAAACAGGCGGTGATTACGATGGCCAGTGGTTGTTCATCAACGACAAGGCCAATGCCCGGCTGGCAACCATCGATCTGCGCGATTTTGAAACCAAACAGATTGTCAAGAACCCCATCGCCATCAGCGATCATGGCGGCTCCTTCGTTACCCCCGACACCGAGTGGGTTATCGAGGGCGGCCAGTATGCCGCTCCCTTGGGCTGGGAATACTCTTCCCTGGATAACTATGCCGACGAATACCGGGGTATGGTGACGATCTGGAAATTTGATCGCGAAACCGGCCGCCTGGACCAGGATCAATCCTTTGCCATGGAGTTGCCTCCCTATTGGCAAGATCTATGTGACGCCGGCAAGCTCGTTAGCGAAGGCTGGATTTTCTGCAATTCCTTCAATACCGAGATGGCGACCGGCGGTGTAGAAGATGGAAAGCCGCCCTTTGAGGCCGGTGCATCCCAGAACGATATGGACTACATGCACGTTATCAACCTGGATAAGGCAATTGAAGTTGCCCAGGCCGGCAAAACCATGGACGTCAATGGCTTTCCGGTGATTCCATTGGATACGGCTGTTGAAGAAGGCTTGCTATACTTCATGCCTGAACCCAAGAGCCCCCATGGGGTGGATGTTACCCCCGGCGGTGATTACATGGTTGTTTCCGGCAAATTGGACCCCCATGTAACGATTTATAGTTTTGAAAAGGTCCAGGCGGCTATCGCGGCCGGTAACTGGACCACCGATGATTATGGCGTGCCGCTACTCAACCTGGACGATGTGATGGAAGCTCAGGTCGAAGTGGGCCTGGGACCACTACACACCCAGTTTGATGACAAGGGTTACGCCTATACCAGCCTATTCCTGGAGCCGGCCGTGGCCCGCTGGACATTGGGCGGCCCATATGCCGAAAAGAACGATGATCCTGAATGGTCGCTCGTTTCCAAGATAAACGTCCATTACAATGTCGGCCACATCGCCGCGGCCGAGGGTGACACGGTTAGCCCGGATGGAAAATACCTGGTATCCCTCAACAAGTGGGCTATTGATCGCTTCCAGAACGTCGGCCCGCTGTTGCCTCAAAACTTCCAGTTGATCGACATCAACCAGCCGGGGGACAACTTACAGCTTTTGTACGATATGCCCATCCCGGATGGCGAGCCCCATTATGCCCAGATTATCAAAGCGGATAAGCTGAACCCGTGGGAAGTCTATCCAGAGGTGGGCTGGGATCCTCATACCCAATCGCCGAGCCCGTATGCCACGCTTATTGGTGAGGAACGCATTGAGCGTGACGGTAATAATGTCGAGATCTTCATGACGGCTATTCGAAGTCACTTTACCCCTGAGCATGTGGAGATCCAAAAGGGCGACCATGTTATCTGGCATATCACCAACGTGGAACGGACTTACGACGCCACGCACGGTTTCACGATTCCAGTATATAATATAAACTTGAGCATTGAACCGGGCGAGACAACGACCTTTGAATTTGATGCCACTGAGGATGGCGTTTTCAGTTACTACTGCACAGAATTCTGCTCCGCTCTCCATCTCGAGATGACTGGATACATGCTTATCGAACCGTAACCAGATTAGTGCGCTGGAGAATCGGCGTGGGGATTTGGCTTCACAACTCCCCGCGCCACCTCCAGGCGCCGTTATATCCAAGGACGAATGAATCATGTCTAAGACCTGGCAAGCCCTGATCGGACCCCGCACACCGGCCGATCTGGCTAGAGAAAAGCGCGTTGATTATATGTTGCCCACTATCTTCCTGGGGTTAGCAGCATTGTGCCTGATAATCTCTATCTTCTTGCCATATTGGAATCTGACTCTTGAGGCGCCTCAGTACCCGAAGGGCCTCCACGTCCAAACCTATGTGAATCGCCTGGAAGGGGATGTGGCTGAAATTGAAGGACTCAACCATTACATCGGCATGCGCCCGTTATCAGAGGCCGCTCAATTGGAACGTTCCCTGAGCATACTATTGATTGGCGTTACCGCCTTGCTGGTTGTTGGGGCGATATTCATCCATACCAAATGGGCAGCGCTGCTGGCGTTGCCGGCCTTGTTATACCCGGTCATCTTTATTGGGGATATGTACTATTGGCTGCGAAATTTTGGCCAGAATCTGGATCCGACTGCTGCCTTAAGCAATTATATTGAACCATTTATCCCAACCATCCTCGGTGAGGGATTAATTGGCCAGTTCAGGACGATTGGATCTTTCGGGATCGGTTTTTACCTGGCTCTCCTGGCTTCTATATTAATCCTGGTCGGTCTGTACTTCCATCGCCGGGCCTTCAAGCCTCTGGTGGATGCAACCGAAGAACCGAGCGGTTCCTAGTAGCCAAATGAGACTCCAGTGGCCGCGAATAGTTCCTTATATGACCTTGTTGGTCTTGCTGTCAGCCGTTTTTCTGTTGGTCAGACCGGCCGCCGGACAATCTGATGGGACGATCATTACCCCCAGGGGTGAAGCAAAGTCCCTGGCAGCTGCTCTTGCCGAATCACTTGATGGCGACATCATTGAAGTCCACGGGGGTCTCTTTCAAGGACCGTTACTTGTTGACCGTTCGGTGACCCTGGTAGGTTATGATTGGCCGGTGATTGACGGCGGGGGAGAAGGCACCACCGTCAAGATAGTCGCCCCAGATGTCACTTTTCAGGGTTTTGTGATCCGCAATAGTGGTGATTCGCTGGCCGAGGAAAATTCCGGCATTGCTGTTGAAGCAACCGGGGTAATTATTGAGGGCAATCGCCTGGAAGACACTTTGTTTGGGGTGTATCTAAAAGAAGCGCATGGCAGTGTCATTCGTGATAATCAAATCTCTAGCATGGATTTGGATGTGCCCCGCCGTGGCGACCCCATCAGGGTCTGGTTCAGCCAGGATGTGCTCATAGAAGGCAATGTGGTCAACAAGGGACGCGACGTCGTTTTGTGGTATTCCGAGCGGTTGACGGTGCGCGATAACCAGGTAAGCGACGGCCGCTACGGATTGCATTTCATGTACTGTGACGACGCCACCATTGAGAATAACCTGCTGACCAACAATTCGGTGGGCACATTCATGATGTATAGTCGCCGGCTGCACTTGATTGGCAATACCATCGCCAATAACCGTGGTCCCAGCGGTTATGGCATTGGCTTAAAAGATATGGACGATGCCGTCGTCGAGAACAACCTCTTTCTGGATAATCGCATTGGCGCTCACCTGGACAATTCCCCCCGCGAAGTAGACAGTACCGGCCGCTTTACCAATAACGTATTCGCCTATAACGATATCGGCGTCAACCTGATGCCCTCGGTGCGGCACAATGAATTTTCGGGCAACAGCTTTGTAGAAAATGAGATGCAAGTTGGTATCGCCGGGGGCGGCGGCCTGGCTGAAAACAATCTTTGGACCGTCGCCGGCCGGGGTAACTACTGGAGCGACTATGTGGGTTATGATGGCGATGGCGACAATAAGGGTGATATCCCTTACAAGGCCGAACGCCTGTTTGAAAATATGATTGACCACAACTCGTCCTTGAGACTGTTTCTGTATAGCCCGGTGGAACAGGCCGTGGATTTTGCCGCCCGGGCAGTGCCCTTTGTGAAACCAAAACCGAAACTGACGGATGAAATGCCGATGATGGACCCGCTGATCCCGTCCGGCTTACCGGCAGCGCCCAATGAAAGCTCCCGGCCTATGTGGTTGATCTCTGGGGCGCTAATCCTCCTGGCTATGTTCCTTTTGGTCTGGGGGTCTGTCAAACGATCGGCAGTTCGTGATGGCAAATCCAGCCGAACGACGATCGGCGATCGTCTGCGCCGGGCAACAAGTTGATTAGAGAATGTCCGGCTGTGCCTGGGCTTATTTGTTTTCTGAACGCTGGAGTAAGTAGATGATTGAAGTACGAGATCTAACAAAACGATTTGGCAAAGTAACGGCCGTCGACAATATCTCTTTCGACATTGGGGCCGGTGAATCCGTGGCCCTGTGGGGTAAAAATGGCGCCGGAAAGACAACTGCGCTGCGTTGCTTATTGGGCGTTATCCCTTATGAAGGCCTGGTTCGTCTGGGTGGCTTCGATACCTCCAAGCAGGGCAAAGCGGCCAGGCGAATGTTGGGCTTTGTGCCCCAGGAGATCAGCTTCCATGACAACCTGTCGGTTGAGGAAACATTATATTTCTATAGCCGGTTGAAAAAGACAACCGCCTACGCAGAACATGCAGTAGCCTTGCTTGAGCGATTAGGTCTTGATTCCCATGTGCAAAAGAAGGTCGGCGATCTGTCCGGCGGCATGAAGCAGCGCCTGGCCCTGGTCATCGCCTTGATGGCCGATCCGCCGGTGATCATCCTGGACGAACCGACGGCCAACCTGGATGTCACGGCCCGCGAGGGATTTCTGGCTCTCTTGACGACCTTAAAACAGGAGGGAAAGACCCTCGTATTTTCTTCCCACCGTATGGAAGAAGTGGTCGCCCTGGCCGACCGGGTCCTGGTTATCGAAGCAGGCCAATTGATCGCCGACTGCAAGCCGGCTGAGCTAGGCGACTATACCGAAAGCTTGACGATGCTCAAGCTACACTTCAGCAATGATGAATGGGTTGTACCGGCCTTGGAAACACTCACCGGCCATGGTTACAGCGTCAGCAAAAATGGCACCGGCATCTGGGTGCAGGTCGTTCCCCTGGAGAAGGCCAAGCCGATCTCCCTTCTGGCCTCGGCCGGTATTCCAGTCGATGATTTTCAGATTGATTGATGGGCGCCTGGCCCACAGTGTGACGGAGTAAATTGATCCGATGGTTGACATGAGTAACATTCTGACACTAACGCAAAAGGAACTCAATGACGCCCGGCGAAACCGCTGGTTTTTGCTCTACACCATTGCCTTTGCCGGGCTAACCCTGGCGCTGGCCTGGTTGGCCTTGTCGGGCATCGGCGCTGGGGGGCTGGCCGGTTTCGGCCGGACCGGGGCCAGTCTCATCAACCTGGTCCTCCTGATCGTCCCCCTGATGGGCCTGACATTAGGCGCCTTGAGCCTGGCTGGCGAGAGAGAACAGGGAACATTGCTCTATTTATTAACCCAACCCGTAGCCCAATCGGAATTACTCCTGGGTAAATACCTCGGCCTGGCCCTGGCGATGTTGGTTACCATTGTCTTGGGCTTTGGGTTGAGCGGCTTGTTAATTGCCTGGCAGGGTGGCTCCACCCAATCTGGAGATTTCCTGGCCCTGGTGCTAATGGCTTTTGCCTTGGCCTTAGCCAGTCTAAGTCTAGGATTCCTGATCTCGGCCGCCTCGCGCAAAAGCGCCACGGCCGTAGGGCTGGCTTTGTTCCTATGGCTGCTACTCGTCTTTTTTGGCGACCTAGGCCTGATGGGCACGGCCATTGTCTTACGCCTGGATATTGGTCGGCTCTTCACCCTGGCCTTGATTAACCCTCTGCAAATATTTAAAATAGCAGCTATCCTGGTCATCCGCGGCAACCTGGAGGTCCTAGGTCCGGCCGGCGTCTACGCGGTTCGCACTTATGGCGATAAGCTTCTGCCCATGCTCCTGGCTCTGCTAACCCTCTGGACGGTGTTGCCTCTGAGCCTGACTTATTGGATTTTCCGCAAGAAGGGTGCTCTCTAATGTTCATGGGGATTTTTAAGGCTTGGGGAAAGCAAAAGTTTACGATTTATTTGTTGCTAATCACTCTACCCGGCTTAATCACTGGCGTATCGTGCAGTAGTGGTCCGGACTTCGATGAACCGCCGGATATTCGTTATGGTGAAGACAGTTGCGAGCGCTGCCTGATGATCATTAATGAAGCCCGCTACGCAGCCGCGTATGTGACTGAGCCAGGTGAAACCAGGCGCTTCGATGATATCGGGGGTATGTTTGCTTATAATGATGAAATCAGCGAAGATGTAGCCGTCTTTTGGGTGCACGATTTCGACACTGAAGAGTGGCTGAAGGCTGACGAAGCTTTCTACGTTAAGAGCCAAAAACAAACACCGATGGGCTTTGGGATTATTGCTTTCGCCGACCAACAGCGGGCCGATCAGTGGGCGGCTGAAAATGATGGTATATCGTTATCTTTCTCCGACTTGTTCGGCTAACTCTTCAAGTTCGATGATCGATCATCCCGCTGACATGGATAATCAACATTTGGCTAATTGGAGGATTACAATGCGAAAAATTCGAATCTTGTTCTTATTGACAGTCGTCATGGCCTTGCTTTTGGTGGCATGCGGTGGTGGCGATGAGCCGGCCGACGAACCGGCCGCTACTACCGGTGATGCGACGGCCGGAGAGCCCTTATTCCAGGGCACCTGCGCTGCCTGCCACGGTCCTGATGCGAAAGGTTTGCCCGCACTGGGTAAAGATCTGACCGCCAGTGAATTCTTCCAGGGTAACTCCGATGAAGAATTGTTGGCTTTCGTCAAAGTCGGCCGGGATGCCAACGATCCCGCGAACACGACCGGTGTGGCCATGCTGCCTAAGGGTGGCAACCCGGCTCTAACCGATGAGGACATACTCAATATCATCGCCTATGTTCGGACTTTACCCTAGCGACTAAGCCAGGGCACGACCGTTGTTAATGCGGTGTCTTGATTTCTAATGGAAGCGGCAATGGCAGCAACATTATTGACAGGCGATATGACAGTTGCCCAGATACTTGACCAGTGGCCCGAAGCGGTTGCTGTCTTTCAAGAGTTCAAGACCGCCTGTGTCGGTTGCTCAATGGCTCCCTTTGACACAATGGTCGACGTCGCGCGAGAATATGGCCTTGAGCTACCTCAGATCATGGCGGCTTTGGAGCGTATTGTTCAAGAATCCGGGGAAACAGGCGGGACGAACGCCTGATCGACCAGGACGATATTGAGGCGGATAATCTTATGTCTGAAATAAATGGGCCGGAGGCACAGCCCGAACCAATAGTCAGGCCAGATTTTACTTACGTAAATGACCTGGTTGGCATGATGACGGATATTCCGGCCGATTCTATTATTAGTCGCACGTTCTATAGCGATGATGGGGTCAAAGGCATCCTCTTTGGATTTGCCGCCGGCCAGGAACTGAGTGAGCATACGGCCGCCCGCCCGGCGATACTGCACTTTCTCTCCGGAGAAGCGGAAGTAACCCTGGGCGAAGAGTCGTTTGCGGCCGGGCCGGGTTCATGGGTTCACATGGCGGCCCGGTTACCTCATAGCGTATTGGCCCAGACGCCAACGGTTATGTTGTTGGTTTTGCTTCCCTGATGATCGATTAAGAGCGGGCATGGGGCTGCCGTCAGCCCTATGCCCGCCTTCCAAGAGCCCATGCAAAAAATATCCCTCATCCGCAAGCCCATCATGGTTGTCGTTTTTCTGACGCTGCTGGTGGCAATTTGGGCCGGGTTGCTCCGAATGGGCTGGCCATTAGCCCCATTGCGATCAACCCTGGCCGGCGCCCACGGCCCGCTGATGGTCTCCGGTTTTCTAGGGACCTTGATTGCCCTGGAACGGGCTGTGGCTCTCTCTCGACCCTGGGCTTATGGGGTCCCGCTGGTTGGAAGCCTGGGCGCCATATTCTTATTTTTTGATCTGCCAGCCGGCGCCGGCTTACTTACCCTGAGCAGCCTGGGCTTGATGGCCATCTATGCCGTCATTTTACGACGACAATTCGCCCTTTATACGCTGACGATGGCCCTGGGGGCCGTGGCCTGGCTGGCCGGCAACGTCATTTGGGCAACCGGCGGAGTGGTTTACCAGGCTGTGCCCTGGTGGGCGGGTTTCCTGGTTCTATCCATCGTCGGCGAGCGATTGGAAATAAGCCGCGTCCTGCGATTGAGCTTGCGGAGCCGTCTGTTCTTTGCCCTGGCGGTTGGCCTCGTTTCCATGGGGCTGCTGGTTTCCTTGTTTAGCTATTCGACCGGGGTGCGCCTGGCCGGCCTGGGCTTTTTTACCCTGGCTTTGTGGTTGGGCATCTTTGACATTGCCCGGCGCACGGTCAGGCGTCAAGGATTGACGCGCTTCATTGCCGTGAACTTACTACTTGGTTATTTTTGGTTGGCCGCCGGCGGGCTGTTGGCCTTGTTTCATGGCGAAATGATGGCCGGCTTGTTGTACGATGCCTGGTTGCATGCCATCTTCCTGGGTTTTGTCATCAGCATGATCTTTGCCCACGCTTTAATTATTCTGCCGGCCGTCACCGGCATTTCTATTCCCTACAATCCCATCCTTTATGGACCGGTTCTGCTGATGCAACTGGCCCTGGCCTTACGAATTCTCAGCGACCTGGCGTCGTGGCAGGCGGGCCGGAAGTGGGGGGGCATGTTAAATGGGCTGTCCATACTTTGGTTTCTGCTCGAAATAGCCGCACTGGTTATCATAGCCCGGAGACACAAGACGGCCGCACAAATCTGAGAAATAGACAATGAATCAAAGCTCAACATCCGGGCTGGCAGCTGGTAGGCACCGACGCCTCTTTCGCAAACAGTTGATTCTCCCAACCGAACATGGCTCCTGGTCCTGGCTTTTGGTACCTTACTGCGTGGGTGCGCTGGTGGCCGGAACATGGAACCTGGCGGCGTTCCTCGTCCTGGTGGGTGGGTTGGCTGGGTTCCTAATCCGCCAGCCGGCGTCCGTGGCCATGCGCGCGTGGGCCGGCCGGGGCCGAAAGTCGGATGGTCCCCTGGCGCTAACCTGGACCATTTTTCTGGGAAGTGTGTCGCTATTATGCCTGGTTAGCCTCCTGGTCATGGGCCGGAGCGATCTGTTCTGGCTGTTCATCCCCATGGCGGTTATTTTTGTATTTTATCTGCTTGCTTCCCGGCAGCGCCGGGCCACTGTTCGCAGCCTGTGGATGGAGGTGGCCGGTGCGGCCGGTCTGGCCGCCATGGCCCCGGCCGCCTATGTGGCCGCCACCGGCCTATTGGATGAGACAGCCTGGGCTCTATGGGCGCTGATGGCCGGGCAAAATGTTTTGGGAGTCCTTTACGTTCGTTTGCGAATTGGTGACACCCACCAAAGGCCGCGAGATGTCCGGCCGATACTCTGGGGACATGGCCTGGTTCTCGCCGGTGTGGCGGCGGTCGCTTTTTCCGGGATCGTTCCCTGGCTGGCCGTCGTTCCTTTCACCGGTCTAACCGCCCGGGCACTCTGGGCGGCGGTTGAAGCGCGGCCGGTACCCCATATCAAACGATTTGGCTTTACTGAGATAGGCGTCGAAATAATTGGCGGCCTGCTCATTGCTGCTGGCTGGCTTTTTTAGGTGAGAGACTAATGCGTTTAATGAAATTGGGCTTACCCTGGATCTGGCCGGCCGCTCTGGCTTGCTTTGTGATCGCCGGTAGTACCGGCGCTTTATACCGTTTTGGCCTGATCAACGGCTTGCCGGGCGGGTGGGGGCTGGTAAACGTGCGCCATGCCCATTCGCATCTGATGTATTTCGGCTGGGCGACCCCGGCGCTGATGGCCCTGATTGTCTCCCGGTTGCCCCAACTGACCGGTCAGGTTGTAACCCGCCGCCTTCAATGGGTGATGAGTGCGACTATTGCCGCGGCCTTGTTGGCCTACGTGATGTTTTTCCAGTATGGATACCAGGTGGCCGAGATTGGCGGCCGTCGGATCCCCTTATCCGTCCTGATGGCCACCCTCAACGTCCTGACCTGGTATGTTTTTTCTTTTCTCTATTTCAAGAGCACCTGGGGAGTGCAAAGGGTGCGCCCGCTACGATTTTGGGATGCGTCGTTGATCTTTTTACTCCTGGCGTCCATGGGCGCCTGGGGGGTGGCCGTTGTCAGCCGGTTGCAGATTGCGGATCCTTTCTGGTCTCAGGCCATGACGCATCTTTTTTTGGACTTATTCTCTGAAGGTTGGTTTGTATTGGCGGCACTTGGCCTGATCTATGCCATGCACCCAATCGACGCGAAAAAAGCAGCCCAGGAAAAAGCTGCCCATTGGGGCGAGCAATTGATCGTCATTGGCCTGCCGGTTGTCTTTTTGCTGGCCTTACCTGTGGGCCAGGTGCCCGATGGCTTGCGGGTCATCGCCGGTTTCGGCGGCTTGTTGGTCGCTGCGGGCGTCCTGCTCTCTGTTGTGGCTCTTTGGCCGGCCGTGCCCCGAGGGCTAACCGGATGGCGCGTTCCGCTGTCGCTGTTGGTTCTAAAGGTGTTGGTCGGCCTGGGCACAATCCTGCCGGTCACGGCTCGTTGGGGCCAACAAAATAATTTGCGCATCCTCTATCTCCACCTGCTTCTCCTTGGTTTCATAACCTTGGGCTTGTTCGTTGCCGCGCGGGAGGCCTGGGGCCGTCAATCCGTCCCTGGCCAGCGCTGGTTGGTGATGGTTATTTTCGCCTTGTTGCTTTCATTGCTGCCCCTGACCGGTCTCTGGCCGATTGCCTGGCGAGGCGCCTGGGCTCTACGGGTGGCTGCCTGGGTCTCCATTTGGCCTGTGCTGGTCGTAGCCGGCAGCCTGGTCACTTTGTTATTCATGGAATGGCGGGCAAAACCGGCACCGCCGGAGTAGAGGGCCGGTTTTTGGTGAGGAGCTGCCGACGAAGATTGACAACTTACGGCTTTTATTCCCTGGAATGAAGACGAACGTTATCAGATTCCTGAGATTATCTGCCTCACCAACTATTCGGCCGGGGGAGGCATTCTAGAGCCCACCGCTTTCTTCGGACCATATTGGGCAATCAGCATGAAAGCCGGGATAAAGGCCACCAGGGCTGTTACAGCTCCTGTCCAATAAGGCAAGGTCGCGCCTAAGGAGAAGAGAAAACCACCGACGGCCGTGCCAACAATAATCGACAGGCTGAGGGTTGATTGGTAAAGGCCAATAACGCCACCGCGATATTCGTCATCTACAGTTTGCGTGGCCAGTGATTGCAGCGAGGGCATCATGATGCCAATGCCAAAGGCGAAGAGAAGGGAGCTCAAAGCGCCAAGGATCGGAGAAACGATGACGGCGTAAAGAAATGTACTAACCATCCGTGAAAAATTACCGATGATAATCAGGCGATACTCCCCAAATAGGGTGAGCAGTGGTCTGAGCAAGAATGCCTGGGTGACGAATTGGCTTAGGCCAACTGAGGCCAACAAAAGGCCAACCCCTAAAGTAACCATCTCCTGGCTATAATCATGAAACAGAATCGCTTCCGCGTAGAGAGCGAAGGTTGATTGCAATAGCCCTAAACCGGCCTGCCCAAAAAAGGCAATCAGCAGAATCAGTACCAAGGGTTTATTTCGTATGACTTGCCGCGGGGCGATGCCGGTTCCCTTGGCCTCACGAGCGGCCAGGCGTTGTTCAGGGGTCAGCGTCTCTTCCAGGGTAAAGTAGGTCAGGAATACCACCAATAATGCGGCCGCAGCGGCGACCAGGTAGGGAACCCGCGGGCCAAGGGCGGCGGCCAGTACACTACCGAGCGCCGGCCCGATGACGAAGCCCAGTCCAAACACCGCGAATATATATCCCAGGGCTTCTGTTCGTCTTTCTCGAGGAGTTATGTCGGTGATGTAAGCCTGGGCCACGATGATATTACCACCGGTAATGCCATCCAGAATGCGGGCCAGAAAAAGGAAAGCTGCACTGGGGGCAAAGGCCAGCATGATGAAGCTGATAACCGTACCGATCTGGCTGACGATGAGAATGGGCACCCGGCCGAATTTGTCTGAAAGACGGCCGAGATAAGGACCGGCCAAAAATTGAGCGGCAAAGAAAGCCGTGCCCAGTAGGCCGATCATTTGGGGTGAAAGATCGAATTCTCGTTGGGCAAACAACGGCAAAATAGGCAGGATCATGGCTGCGCCCAACATTTGTACCAGTACTATCAGCAAGATAGTAACCAGGCGTCGATCCATTTTATTATTAGTCAAGCGAGTTATCTCCGTCTCATATGCGGGTGATAGATTAATTGTATCTCAGCAGCATGGGAGTGACATTGTCTTAGGCTAGTGAGCGGATTAAAATGTGATCGTGGGCGCTGGATAGTCCAACCGCAGGACGAGCCTACTTTATGAAGGAAACACATATGAATCCTCTTACTGCCAAATTGCCAGGTTTGAAGATCTGGCTGGTGGTCCTGGCCTTATTTATACTCACGGTTCTTTTGGTTAATTGCCAACAACGTGGCCTCTCTGAGGACGGCACACGCCAACTTCCACCTGTGACGGCAAAAAGCCGGGAGGCTGTTCTCAGTCCCGCGCCCTCAGCGACTGCGACCCAAGACGATATGCCGGCAACAGTGCCTGTTACAGATGAGCCCATCGCAGCAACGGAAGCGCCTTTGCCAACCCCAACCGAGCAAGTCACCCCTAGGCCAGAGAGGACAGCTGAGGATCCGGGGTCGACGGCCGAGCCGAAGCCAACCCTTGCGATTGAGGAATGGCCTGAGGGCTCGCTGATCTCGGTCATTATGGAAGGGCAGGTTGGTGTATTGCTAGGGGAATTACCCGAGGAAATGCGTGATCGGGTAGCCGGAGACTTACTTGATAGAGATCAGGATTATTGGCGCGATCTGGCCCATCGACAGGTTCGCCTGACCAAACGACGCCTAAACTTTCGGAATTTCATTTACCCAGCCAAGGGCCAATTACCCCTGCCACCCGAGGATTTGTGGACGATTCAGGTGGATCCGACCGGTCCCCGACGACTGACAATCCAGGGACATGATCTGGTGGTTACAAATTACATTTTTTCCAGCACGTTACTGACCGACGCGGAATCAGCCGGCCGGGCTGAACCGGCTCTGCGCGAACCTGGCGGTGTCTGGAACGAACCCTATGTGCTGCCGGCCGATCCCGATTTATTGCTGCAGCGGACCGGCAACGCCTGCTTGAATGAGGCAGGCTTTCCGCCCAACAGCTTTGATTCGGAAAATGCCTGGGTATTTTATGACTACAGTTGCGAGGGCGACGATGGAGGGATCTTTGCCTGCCATCGCACCCGGTTACACCCGCAATCGTGCGTCGAGGAGCTGGAGGACCGAGTTGGCACCATTGAGACGGCGATGCGCTTCGAGCGCCTGGAATGGGATCCTGACCTGGCCGACCAGGTAAGGATGGGTGAACTGACCCATATTGAAGGTCCTGATCTAAGCGTGGTGGGGGACGACCTGGCGATTAACCGCGTCATCTATCGTTACTTCCCCGAGAATTCTTGCGCCTTAGCCGAGCAATGTGTCACCGGCAGTGGCTGGCGGCGACTTCTGCAATTCAACGGCACCGTGCATAATGTGGGTGGGGTTACCATGGGCATCGGACCGGTTGTCGACTCGAATCCGCTGAGTAACCTCTTTCAATATAATAGTTGCCACGCCCATTATCATTTCAGCGATTATGGCGATTTTACCTTTACCGGCGAAGAGGAGAATCTAGCCAGCAAGCAGGCTTTCTGTGTTGAGAGTACCAACCGGCTCAGTAACAACGAATATTCGCCACTTGTCCATGACTATACCTGCAGTTCGCAAGGCGTACAGGCCGGTTGGGTTGATGAATACGTTGCCGGGCTCGATTGCCAGTGGATTGATATCACTGATATCGAGGTGGAACCGGAAGGATCCACTTTTTCCTTGGGCTTTAATTCAAATCCAGATGAATTTCTGTGCGAAGGGATCCCGGTCGTTGATGAGGAAGGCAATCCAATATGGGAGCCCAGCGAGCTGACAAGACCGGATGGTACCCCTATTAACCGCCCGCTCTGTGACTTCGTCCCTGATTGGGATGTGAATAACGAAGAATCTCGAGAGGTGACTTTACTACCATCCGGCAGTTTTGTGACTGAACCATGTGTTAATGATCTGTTGGGCCCTCTGAGAAACTGCGATTTTTTGCCCCAGTTGGCGGGGATCGAGATGCCCCTTTTAGAGGAGCCGACCGGCGCGGCTTCAGACGCTGAAACGGAGGCAAATAGCCAAGAGACGGCCGTGCCCGAAGGCGCCTTTGCCTGTGAGCCTGGCCGGCCGGTGGCACTGACCTGCAGTGTGGAAAATGAACAGGCGCCCCAGGTCTTACGGCTATGCGAGTTCAGCGCCTCACTAGGTACTGGCGTCGGTTGTTCGTTCCGTGAGGCATTGGTCAATAAGATTGTGAGCTCAGAAGAGGTTAATCTGACCTTCACCTGCCCCTTTGTGCGAGATGAACAGGAGCCGGGAGGTCTTTTTGCACTCTATACAGCGCCGGTCGCACAGGGGGACGAACGCCAGCCCATTGCTTGTCAAGCCCAGAACTGACCGATAAGCCCGGGGGCGGATCTCAAAGCACGTTTCGCTCTAAAGGATCCGGCCAAGATCAAACGAGGAAAACAAGGTGGTACGAACGAATTTTGACACGGAATTGAAGGAATTACATGATCGATTATTGGCTCTAGGCAGCGATGTCGAGAGTAATATCGTCGCCGCCGCCCAGGCGCTGACCGGTCGCGACCTGGTCATGGCCGGGAGAATAATCGTAGGTGATCAGCAAGTCAACGAGGAGCGCATAGAGATCATGACGGCCGCATTGAGCTTGATTGCTACCCAACAGCCGATGGCCGGCGATTTGCGGCTCATTGCCAGTATTATCGAGATAGCCGGTGAGCTGGAGCGAATCAACGATTATGCCAAAGGAATTGCCAGGAATAGCCTGTTAATTGGTGAACAAACCATCCCAATCCCCCTCAATGATATGATGCTAATGGCCGTTAAAACGGCGACCATGTTATCCCGGGCCTTAGATGCGGTCCGCCAGGCTGATCTGAGCGCGGCGCACCTTGTTCCAACCGCTGATGACGAAATCGATAACCTGTTTAACAAAATTTATCGCGAAATCGTGGCCTGGATCGCGCAAGATCCTGGATCGTTTGGCCTGCTCAATAATGTGGAATGGGCATTGCATAACCTGGAGCGAGCGGCCGATCGGGTGACGAACATTTGCGAGTGGGTGGTCTATACGGTTACAGGCGAATATATTGAAATGGATTCTGAGCTGGAAGCGCCGCCGCCGCAAACCTAATCCATGCCAAGGCGTCGTATTCTTTTCCTATGTACAGGTAACTCCTGTCGCAGTCAGATGGCAGAGGGCCTGGTAAACCATTTTTTGTCAGCAAAATGGTTGGCCTTCTCGGCCGGCACCCGGCCTTCGGGATACGTGCACCCCTTGGCTATTAAGGCCATGGCCGAGGAAGGCATCGATATCTCGACCAACGAGTCAACCCTGGTTAATGTTTATCGCGATATGAGCTTTGACCTGATTATCACCGTTTGTGATAACGCCGCCGAGGATTGTCCAATCTGGTTAGGTAGCGGAAAAGTCGTTCACATCAGCTTTCCCGACCCGGCCGAGGCCGGAGGTTCTGAGGAGGAAAAGATGGCGGTTTTTCGCAGAGTACGCGATGATCTACGTCAACGCATTTTCCCTTACCTCAGTGGCGTCCGGAGGAACCCTACCACTGACCGGTGATAAGCTTAATTAAGGCCATGGCCAAAAAACCGACGCCCAACCCGGCGAGAAGTGCGCCGGCTACCTGTCCGGTTATCAAGCCAACAGCCAGGCCAATCATCAAACAACCTACGAATGCCAGACCACTTACGCCTTTCCTGTTGGGAACTTCTTGTTTTTCACTGGACATTGTTCATACCTCAACAAATTATATGAATAAGAAACAATTTTACGGGATCCTGCCAGGGATGTTTTCTACATGGTGCGATCCCAACTCTGGTGCTGCACCCATCTCAAGCAAGAAAATGACCAAAAGATTTGTTAGCGATATTGAGTCTTCTTAAATATCTGGATACCAACGACGACAACCACCATGGTGATGGCTGCCAGGATCAACAGATTCTGCCAGATGACTGTGTCAGATAGGTTCCCGGTGTGGAAAATGACAGACAGCGAATCGGTGACATAAAAGTTAGGCATGAAGTGGGCAATGGTCCGGGTGGATTCATCAAATACTGCCAGGAGCGTCCCAAAAACCATCATCGGCACAATAAAGATCATGGCAATACCAGATGCCGCGCCACTTTCCTTGACTACCGATGCCGTAATTAAACCTAAACCTACCGCGGTGATCGCCAGTAGCGCGAGGAATAAAGTGGCCAGCAACAGTCCAACCACCCCGCCCAGAGGTTCATAGCCTAGAAGCCGGGCCACAAGCAATACAATCAATGCCTGGAATATGGCAATGATCATATTGGCAATAATCAGGCTTCCCAGGTATTCTGAAGGGGCAACCGGAGTAACTTCGACCCGTCTCAACAAGCCAACCTGCCGGTAGTCGACCAGGGCCAGCGCAACCATCATGCCCATGTAAATGATCGCATAACCCATCACACCCGGCAGCAGATATTCGAAATGATTCATCCCTGGGACGGGATAGTAGTCATTGGTTATACCTCTCAAAGCGATGTAAAAGACTAGGGCTAGCCCTACTGGCATGAGCAGCAATACTGCCAGGGTCATCGGATCCCGGTACAATTTTTTTATTTCAACACCAACCAGAGCAAAAACTCTTTGCCTGTTCATCTTAACTTCCCTCCGCGATCCTACGGCCGCTAATATTCAAAAAGACAGTTTCCAGATCTTTCGCGTCATGTTCCACCATTAACGCCTCGGGTGTGCCTAGCGCGATGAGTTCGCCATAATCGATGATTCCGACTCGGTCGCTCAACGCCTGCGCTTCTTCAATATAGTGCGTCGTTAGTATGACGGTCTTTCCTTGATCCTTGAGAGAGGCGATGTATTCCCATGTCCTCCGACGCGCGCGCGCATCCATGCCCACTGTTGGCTCATCCAGAAAGATAATCTCCGGATCGCTGATCAAGGCGATCATCAAGTTTAGCTGGCGCATCATGCCGCCACTGTAGCCCTTGGTTCTCCTGTAGGCAGCTTCTGAGAAATCTGCCTGTTCGATGAGCATTGCCGCCCGTTCCTTCAAAACCTGCTTGCTCATGCCATGAAGGTTTCCAAAGAGCACAAGGTTTTCCATCCCGGTTAAGAATTTATAGACCGCTGCTTCCTGAGGGCAGAGACCCAACAGGTCCTTCGCTTTCCTTGGTTCTTTCACGATATCGAAGCCGGCAATCTCGGCCGATCCTGAGGTAGGCTTTAAAAGACCACAGAGCATACTGATGGTAGTTGTCTTTCCGGCTCCATTAGGCCCTAAAAAACCAAACATCTCGCCTTTGCGGATTTTGAGGTTTAGACCGTTGACGGCCGTAACATCACCGAATTTCTTTACCAGGCCCTTGATGATAATTTCGTATTCAGCCCCAGCTGTCACCTCGAATCCGTCTGGTTGCTCTTCTATCGAATGGCTACCGGCTAATTCTTTTTCCTGAACAATCATTATTATTTTCTCCTATTAAAATCCTTGCATCTGGGAACAAATCCATTGTTGTCTGGAAGCTAACCGTTGAATCTATTACCAAATTAATCGGCTACCATTGGTTACACCATCAGAATAGCTGGAAGGTAGTATTAGTGTCATACCCCTAAAGGGTTATTCGGGGGTTAACTTTGCCAGGCTGGCCGTTTAGAAGATTTATCAAGGGGTATAAAAACAGGAAGCGTGAAACGTTCTCAACCCAAGTCAGGTTCATTTCCGCTTTCACTTAAGCTGCAATCAATACAGATAATAGAAATTAGCGGCAATCCCAGGGAATAGAGCCGGCGCAGCAACCCCTGCAAGGCAGCCTGGTCGACCGTGCCGGTCAGAGTGGTTATTGTTAAATCATTCCCTTTACATTCAACTGCAGCCGTCATTCTCTCATCCCACTCAAACCAACTTTCATCTAGGTGACCAGGCACCTTAATCTGGTACATCGCCGGCCGGTCCAGGGTAAGCTTACGTTTATTGTGCTTCACTATTTAATACCATAGTTACGACGACATCGCCTTTCTTAACCCGTTTTTCAACATAGCGGTGAGCCTCAGATACAACTTCTCCGGCAAGTCCCATCCCCAGGATCGGAATTCTTCTTGGCCAGAAGGGACTGTTGAAGAGTCTTCTCACCGCTGGGTCCACCAAGCTCATACGCCAGTCCCCGGTCCTTACTGTGGCTGGTTAGATTTTGACCAGTATTTCATAATCTTTTGGCCCTGGTTTTTCCACCTCTTTGAGTTGAAGAACCTCTGGTGGTCCGCATTTTTCATAGATTTATCTAGCCTTCTGTGCGGCCGTTATCTTTCTCATCTGTCTTTAGCTACTATTGAGATAAAGAAGTAATAGCTGGTGCATTAAAGCCCTTCACTATTAGCCAGATGGCCATAAATATTTCATTCAAGATGATGGGAAGAGCAAGAATCATCCCGGCATCCCCTAAATCAATGCCGAAAAACTGGAAGATGTTCCAGACCAATATCAAGATGGCGCCAATAAAGCCCCAGATCGATATAAAGCGGGGAAGGAGTATGGATTTATACATCAAGTAATAGAGTACCAGCGCGCCCAGGCTGAAAAAGAGCCCCAGCAACAGACCGGCCCAATGACTGCGTGCTGCCAGCAGGGTACCGCCTAAAGCTTGAAAAAAAGACGTATCCGGAGCGCCCGCTTTTAAATATTCCTGGCTCAGTGCGACCAGCGTTAGCGGGCTGACAACCGCAGCAACAATGACCATGGACTCAATAATCCTGAAGGCAACATATCCCAGAGCCAGGCCTTCATTCACCTTCTTAAGGATTGGAAACAGCAATACGGCAATAAGCACAACACATATGCCATTAATTAGCTCCAAGAGTACGCCGACAAGCACCTGGGTATCACTTTCGGAAACCGCAACCAGGTACTCATCGGTGCCTATGACGGGTTCAATCATGCCGGCGCCTCCGACAAGGGATGTGACCATGGCAATAAGAAATAATGCCCCTACGATAATCGCCGTATTCTTATACGTTTTCATGGTACCATTCGTTGACATCATCCCTTCTCCTTTTTGTGTGAAAGTAGGCGAGTTATTGAAGATGCTTGAGGACCTATCCGTCGATTTCACCGGGCATAATGCAAGTAAATCTTGATTATCTAATTCAACAACTATCTGGGTTTTCCAAGGTTCTATTTATCCTGCGTGAAATTCTCACATTAACAATATATCAGCCTGATGGTATTAGTGTCATACCACCAGCGTATTATTTGGAGAATTAATTGCCGGGATGTAAGGGTGGGAATTCAAAAAACGGGCTTCACCTTGCCAGCCCGCGAATTTCTTGGTTTTCTAGTATGCCAATCAGCCGTTCTTATGATCAAGCCGAGGGCAAGATCCCCATGCTCTTGGCCCTTGCGACCGCACCCGTCCGGTGGTGGCATTCAAGACCACCGAGTGATTTCTTGTTTAGACTTTGCCCTTGAGGGAAATTTTGGTCAATTCAAACAGCCGGTCAACTATTTTGTTCATAAGATCTGCAAAGCTCTTGCCGTGGCCACCGCTTGTGACCGGTTGTTGACCCCTAGTTTGCCGTAAATGTTCCGGGTGTGGACCTTGACAGTATTGATCGAGAGGAACAACCGGCCGGCTATTTCCCGATTGGTCAATCCTTCAGCGATGAGCCGGATTACTTCCAGTTCGCGCTTGCTGAGAGGCTCGACCAGTTCTGATTGATCGGCAATATAGGGCGTTGGGTCAGTTTCTTCCGCCCCGCCCGGTGAGAATGCGGCCAACAAATGACGAACATAATCAGGAGTAATACCCTGGCTGAGGGCTTTAGAAAGCAGGTCGGCTACTAGCTGGCCTTCATCGACAAAAATTCGGATGAACCCCTCCGGCTCGGCAAAGGTAAGGGCACGCTCCAGGGCGGGCACGGCCAATTCTGTTTCCCCCCCGGCTTGAAAGGCCAACGCCTGCAGAATTTGGATCTCGATTACTTTTGACGTCCGCCCCCCGCTTTCCGCCGCCCGAAGAAGGTGGCCTAAAAGCCTGCTCGCTTCCTCCAAGCGTCCTTCTGCGATAAGGAGCCGGGCCAAAATGATATAGTCAAAAAGCAAGAAGAAATCTATCTCATCCAGCGGCTTGGACTCTATAGAGAAATCGAAGCCACGACCGGCCGCCCACCGGTCTATCTCTTCCAATCTGTTTTGGATCAGCCACAAACGTGCCTGCCAGAAGGTCATCTGGTCTGCGATCCAGGGTGGCAAGTGGGAGGCTGGCGCAAAATTCTCCATTTGATGAATAGTCGCTTTAGCGCCCGCCAGATCTCCCCTGGAAAGTAGGATCCGGATCCGGCACATGGCGCCCCAGCCGATCAGCGCCAGGTCCACGCCGTGCTCAACCAGGGCTGACCCTTGAACAGCCTGTTGCCAGGCCCTATCCAGGTCATTCAATTCGGCCAGCACTTCGCCCCATATCAAATGTAACAATCCGACCAGGCCTGTCTTTGATAGCCTGAGTTCGCCAGCGACTTGAATCTGCTTACGGCATATCTCCATGGTTTGCTGTAGTCGGCCCTGTTCCCTCAAAGTGACAGCCAGTTTCATGCTGGCCAACATGATGTAGTAGGGGTCGCCGGCCGTCTCGCAAACCTTAAGAGCTTCCAAGCGATCCTCGTAGGCAGAAGCCATATCGCCACTAAATCCGTGGGCATCGCTTAAAACAATGGCCACGAGGCTCCGCCAGACAGCATCGTGCTCTGGTAAATATTCAAGGGCCAGGTCTGCATAGCGGACGATTCCAGGCACATTTCCTTGAAATGAGTCCATAAAGGCGCGGATTGCGAATACCCGACCTCGCAGATGATCCCGAGTGGCGCTCCTTGACCCTTCTTCGCCGGACGCCGTCTCATGCTCCGACCAGGCTTCAAGGGCTATTTCGGCGGCCTGGAGCGCTTGTTCGGCCGCGACCGGTTGGCCGCCGGCGAACAGATACCAGGCTTGATAAATACATAAAAAAGGACTGGAGCAGATGGAGGCCTCAGGCAACTTCCCCAACCAGCCCCGCAATTGACCATGATCCCCACGCTGCCAGGCAGTGTCCGCCTGATCTTCGATGAGGTGCGCTGCCTGTTCGAAATCAACAGCCCGCAGCGCATGCTCTATGGCCTCACTGGCAAACCCATTGATCTCATACCACTTACTGGCCCGGTGGTGTAACGATGTCGTCTGTCCCCGATTGGTTTGCTGAAGGCGTTGGCGCAGCAAATCGGAGAAAAGATGATGGTAGCGGTACCAACGCCGTTCACTGTCCAGCGAGACAATGAATAGATTGGCGCGATCCAGCATTTCCAGGGTCGCCTGGCCATCTTGCCGGCCGGTGAGGGCATCGCACAAGGAACCGGACAGGCGATCAAGGACGGCCGTTTGTAGCAAGAAGCTCTGTATGCCTTCCGACTGTTGTTCTAAAACTTCTTCAATCAGGTAATCCAGCACAAAACGGTGGCTGCCAGTAAACGATTGAATGAGATTAGCGGTGTTTTTAGAACCCATTATTGAACTTGTTCCTGAAAAAGCCAGGGTGCCTTGCAGGGCCAGGGCGGCTAATTGCAGACCGGCGATCCACCCTTCGGTCCGTTTTTCCAGCGCGGCGACGTCCCTGGCTGAAAGTTTCAGACCCATTACCCGGTTGAGAAATTCAGTGGCCTCAGAGAGGGAAAACCGCAAGTCCATGGCCCGAAATTCGGTCAACTGGTTTCTGGCTCGAAGACGAGCGAGGGGCAATTGGGGATCCTCACGAGTGGCGATGACCAGGCATATCTGTTGCGGTAGGTGCTCCAGCAGAAAGGTGAGGGCCTTGTTTACTGGCTCGGCATCAATGACATGGTAGTCATCAAGGACCAGGAGGAAATTTTGTGCAGACTCCACGACTTCATTGATGAGGGAGATCAGGACTAATTCGGCTGCCAACGGCTGGGAAGATTGCAGCACATTCATTGCTTCACGCCCTATGTCAGCGTCATGTCGCTGAAAAGCGGCGACAGTATATGTCAGGAAGCGGCGGGCATCGTTATCGCCTTCGTCCAGGGAGAGCCAGGCAACTTTCGAAGGATAAGGGGTGTAAGTTGAAGGATCTTCGGTTTCATCCTTCTTCCTTGTGTCACCAGCCTTTCGATTGACCCATTCGGCAACCAAGGTGGTTTTACCGAAGCCGGCCGGGGCGGAGATGAGGGTGAGTTTGTGACCAAGCTGCACGCCCTGGTTGAGCTGTTCGAGCAGTTGGGGGCGGGAGACCAGCTTCGGCCGGAGCGGGGGGACATTCAGTTTGGTCTGGAGCAGCGTTTCAGGCACCTGGACATTATAGAAGGAAAACATCGGATTTGGTACATCGGTTGCTTCTTCAGATGTGTTGCCGAGTTGGGTAATCGTTGCCTCAAAATAGATGTTACTGAAGTGGTTGTCACCGGGTTTATCCTTTTAGATCCGGCCGTCGATCTCTATGATCCGGCGACTATTTGGGCTTCCATGGGAGCCCTCTTTAGACAACAGTTTGTTCGAACAAACTACCAGACTCTTCAGCGTTGGGTGCAAAAAAATCAGGGACAGATCGACGGCGCTTCACCCGATGGGGTCGAAAACTTTCACCAATTTGTACATCCTCAGCCAACCCCAAAGCCACAAGTTCACTGAATAGTTTCTCAAAGTACAAAAATTAAGTCTACAGAGCACTGGGGAAGCTGATCCGCGTTCTTTATAATCGTTTATTTCAGATCACTCGGTCAACCTAAAACGTTTCTCCAAGGCCCTATGGATTCAATAATAACCAGGGGGAATGGAGGCACACTTTCCCTTTTTTGGTTTTTACGCTTTAATTCTATGCGTTACAGGACAGAGGAGATACATATCATAACATCGGATGACGTTTGTCACTGTCAGAGGTGCAATCTGTCACTGCCAAGAAAAAGCCCACCGTCCTAAAATAAACAATATGATACATTTTGAAGGAGATTCTAATGACTGATTTTGTTACGCCTGTTTCCGCTCAAGAGAGTGCAGGAAGCAAAGGCGCCAATAGTAAATATGTTTACTTATTCACAGAGGTAAATGAAGCTCAGGAATACATTGGTGGTGACTGGCAAGGCGTCCGGGCCTTGTTGGGCGGCAAAGGGGCGAACCTGGCCGATATGACCCGTGTGGGTGTGCCGGTGCCACCCGGTTTTACCGTATCGACGGAAGCGTGTAATGCCTACCTGGCGGCCGGAGAACAATTTCCCGGCAATATGTGGCAGCAGGTACTTGAAGCCGTAAAAGCAACAGAAGAGGCTACCGGAAAAAAATTCGGTGACCCCAAGAACCCTCTGTTGGTCTCCGCGCGCTCCGGCGCCATGTTTTCCATGCCGGGCATGATGGATACGGTTTTAAATATCGGCCTCAACGATGAGGTAGCCAAGGGCCTGGTCGATCTTACCGGCGATGAGCGGTTCACCTATGATTCGTACCGGCGCCTGGTGCAGATGTTTGGCAGCGTTGTGCTCGACGTCGATGATGAGCCCTTTGAAGAAGTAATTACCGAGATGCGCGAAAAATATGGCGTGGAATCGGACAGCAAATTACCGGCCGAGGCCTGGAAAGAGGTCACGGAGAAGTTCAAAGCCATCATCCGCCGGCATAAGGACATTCGAGTTCCCCACCGAGCCTTTTGAGCAGTTGAAAATGGCCACCGAGGCCGTGTTTAAGTCTTGGAACGGTAAACGGGCGATTGATTATCGCAACGCCGCGGGCATCGCCCACGATCTGGGCACCGCGGTAAATATCGTCACCATGGTCTTCGGAAATATGGGGGACGATTCGGCTACCGGCGTGGCCATGTCGCGTAATGCCTCCACCGGCGAGCCGGAGATTGAGGGCGATTACCTGGTAAACGCCCAGGGCGAGGATGTTGTCGCCGGAATCCGCAAGACGGAACCGATGAGCGCCATGAAAGTAGGGATGCCGGCACTCTATCAGGAGTTTGAAGACATCGCCAAGCGATTGGAGAGCCATTATCGCAATATGCAGGACCTAGAGTTCACCATTGAGCATGGCAAACTTTGGCTCTTACAGACTCGTGACGGCAAACGCACAGCCCAGGCGGAAGTTCGCATCGCCGTCGATATGGTTGAAGAAGGCTTGATTACCAAACAGGAAGCCGTACAACGGGTAAAACCTGAACAAGTGGACTTTTTCCTGCACCCGCAGTTAGATGCCGAGGCCATTAAGGAAACAATACCCTTTGCCGAAGGTCTGAACGTTTCCCCAGGCGCGGCCGTGGGAATCATTGCCTTTGATGCCAACACGGCCGAGCGCTGGGCAAAAGAGGACGGCAAACAAGTCATCATGGTGCGACCTGAGACCAAGCCAGACGACGTACACGGTATGTTAGCCGCGCAAGGTATTCTCACCAGCCGGGGTGGGCGGACCAGCCATGCGGCCCTCGTCGCCCGCCAATTCGGCACACCCGCCGTCGTGGGGGTTAGCGAGTTGGACATCGATCTCATCGGCCGGCAAATGTCCATTGGCGATCTGGTCATCAAGGAAGGTGAATGGATCTCCCTGGATGGCACCATGGGCCTGGTTTACCAGGGTAAGTTGCCGACAGTTGTGCCGGATCTAAAGAACCCCTACCTGATCAAATTATTGAGCTGGGCGGATGAGTTTCGCACCTTGGGCGTCTGGGCCAATGCCGACTACCCGCGGGACGCGGAGCGAGCCCGGGAATATGGTGCCCAGGGTATCGGTTTGTGCCGTACGGAACACATGTTCTTTGAGACCGAGCGCCTACCCATCGTGCAACAGATGATCATGACAAAATCGGCCGATGTGCAGAACGAAGCAATCGCCAAGCTGTTGCCGTTACAGCGGGCTGACTTTGCAGGCCTATTTGAGGCTATGGATGGGCTGCCGGTCATCGTTCGCCTGATCGACCCGCCGCTCCATGAGTTCTTACCGGCCCATACCGAGCTGATCCAGGATCTGTCAGACTTGAAGTTGCGCTTGCAACACCTGGACAGCATGACCGAAATTGACAAGGTGTTGGAAGAGATACAAGTCAAACAAACCTACCTGGATCGGGTGGAGGCGCTGCATGAGCAGAACCCCATGCTCGGAACGCGTGGTGTCCGTTTGGGCATTCTTATTCCCGAACTGACCAGGATGCAGGTGCGGGCGATTTTTGAGGCAGCCTGCCAGGTGGCTAAGAAGGGCATCGATGTCCATCCCGAGGTGATGATCCCGCTGACATCCCATGTTAACGAATTGAAGGTTCAGCAGTCGGCCCTGGTGGCTGAAGCGAAGGATGTGATGGCCGAACAGGGTATCGAGATAGATTATAAATTCGGTACCATGATTGAGATCCCCCGGGCGGCGCTCACCGCCGGCGAAATGGCCGAGTATGCCGAATTCTTCTCCTTTGGCACCAATGACCTGACCCAGACCGTATTTGGCATCTCGCGCGATGATGCCGAAGCCGGGTTCCTGGTCGACTATATTCAGAAAGGAATATTGCCCGAGAATCCATTTGCTTCGATTGACCCCAACGGCGTCGGCAAGTTGATGGATATTGCGGTGAAGGGTGGACGGGCTACCCGGCCGGATATGGAGATTGGCATTTGTGGAGAGCATGGTGGTGATCCGAAGAGCATCGCCCTCTGCCATGCGCTAGGTCTTAACTACGTTAGTTGTTCGCCATTCCGGGTGCCGATTGCCCGGCTGGCAGCCGCCCACGCGGCCCTAAACGAGAAGTAATTTGAAAGATCTGTAGAGGCGTATCGTTTCCTGCAAACAGGTGCGATGCGCCCCTACATTCCATGATCCGCAAATACTAGAGGGAACTGGCGCAATCGACAGAGGCCTAGTTGGCGGATAAGTTCCAAGGAGTCTGGCCATGAGTAAGCAAATGATTACCCTCGATGGGAATGAAGCGGCGGCTTACGTCGCCCATAAGGTAAATGAAGTTATTGCCATCTACCCCATTACCCCCTCTTCGCCAATGGGTGAATGGGCTGACCAGTGGTCGGCCGAAGAAAGAAGAAATATCTGGGGCTCCATACCCTTGGTGGTGGAGATGCAGGCGGAGGGCGGCGCGGCCGGCGCTGTGCATGGATCGCTTCAGGCCGGTAGCCTGACCACGACCTTCACGGCCTCGCAAGGCTTGCTGCTGATGATCCCTAACATGTACAAAATCGCCGGCGAGTTGACTTCGACCGTCTTTCATATTGCGGCCCGTTCGATAGCGGCCCAGGCGTTGTCCATCTTCGGCGACCACAGCGACGTGATGGCTGCCCGGAGCACCGGTTTTGGTATGTTGGCCTCGAACTCTGTTCAAGAAGTGATGGATTTCGCGCTAATAGCTTCGGCCGCGACCCTGGAAGCCCGAGTACCTTTCTTGCATTTCTTCGATGGATTCCGTACGTCCCATGAGGTTAACAAGGTTGAGCTACTGGATGATGAAGTGATGCGGGCAATGATCGACGACCGCTTGGTCCAGGCCCACCGCCAACGAGGCCTGACCCCTGACCGCCCGGTATTGCGTGGCACGGCCCAAAATCCGGATGTCTTTTTCCAGGCCCGGGAAAGCGTGAACCCCTTCTATGCCGCCTGCCCGGGTATTATCCAAGGAGCTATGGACAAGTTCGCCCAGTTGACCGGCCGTGCGTACCATCTGTTTGATTACATTGGCGCGCCAGATGCCGAACGGGTGATTGTTTTGATGGGTTCGGGTGCGGAGGCCGTCCAGGAGACGGTCGAACACCTAGTTGCCCAGGGTGAAAAGGTAGGCGCGATAAAAGTACGCCTGTACCGTCCTTTTGGTGCTGAGGCCTTCGTCAATGCCCTGCCCCCGACCGTAAAGGCCATCGCTACCCTGGACCGCACCAAAGAACCAGGCGCGACCGGCGAACCGCTTTATCAAGATGTGGTTACCGCGATCATCGAAGCAGTAGCCGAAGAAACAGCCCCATTCGAAACGATGCCCCGGACAGTTGGTGGCCGCTACGGCCTATCCTCGAAGGAATTCACACCGGGCATGATCAAGGCTGTTTTTGACGAATTGGCCAAACCTAAAGCCAAGAACCACTTCACCATTGGCATCAACGACGACGTCTCCGGTACCAGCCTGGCCTGGGATAAAGCGTACAACATTGAGCCCGATGATGTGGTCCGGGCCGTATTTTACGGACTGGGTTCCGACGGCACCGTTGGGGCCAATAAAAACTCGATCAAGATCATCGGTGAGGACACGCCCAACTTTGCCCAGGGCCACTTTGTTTATGACTCTAAAAAAGCCGGCGCGGTTACCGTATCGCACTTGCGCTTTGGACCAAGGCCGATTCATTCGACTTTCCAGATCAGTTCGGCGAACTTCGTCGCCTGTCACCAATTTAATTTCCTGGAACGATACGATGTCATGCGCCTGGCCTGTCATGGGGCGACATTCCTCTTGAATAGCCCTTACGGTCCTGATGAAATCTGGGATTACCTGCCACGTAGTGTGCAGGAAACCCTGATCGAGAAAGAGATGCGTTTCTATGTGGTGGATGGGTATGCGGTCGCCAGGGAAACGGGCATGGGCCGGCGTATCAACACCATTATGCAGACCTGCTTCTTCGCCTTAAGTGGCGTATTGCCAACTGAAGAGGCTATACAACAAATCAAGTTGGCCATCAAAAAGACTTATGGGAAACGGGGCGATGCCGTGGTAGAGCAGAATAATGCTGCGGTTGATGCGACCCTGGCCCATTTATGCCAGGTGGAGGTGCCGGCGCAGGCGACGAGCAATTTCGAACGGCCGCCGCTGGTGCCGGATTACGCGCCAGAGTTTATCCAATCGGTCACCGCCCAAATTATTGAAGGCTTGGGCGATGAGTTGCCGGTCAGTGCGTTGCCGGTGGATGGTACGTATCCGACTGGAACGACGCAATGGGAAAAACGAAATATCGCCATTGAGATCCCTGTATGGGATAGCGAAATCTGCATTCAATGTGGCAAATGCGTATTTGTTTGCCCACATGCCGTCATCCGTCAAAAAGTCTTTGACCAGGCGCTGATGCAGGAAGCACCGGCTACCTTTAAGGCCGTGCCGGCCAAGTATAAGGAATTCAAGGACCAGCTTTTCAGTCTGCAAGTTGCACCAGAAGATTGCACCGGATGTACGCTTTGTGTCGATGTTTGTCCGGTGAAGAACAAGACCCAGCCAAAATTTAAGGCCATTAATATGGCGCCCCAGGCGCCGCTTAGGGAGCAAGAAAAAGAAAATTGGGATTATTTCCTTACATTACCGGAAGTAGACCGCACATCCATCCCCTTGAACCAGGTAAAATACAATCAATTACTCCAGCCGCTATTTGAATTCTCAGGGGCCTGCGCCGGTTGCGGTGAAACGCCCTATCTCAAATTGTTGAGTCAACTCTATGGCGACCGTACCGTTATCGCCAACGCGACGGGATGTTCATCCATTTACGGCGGCAATCTACCCACCACACCCTGGTCCCAGAATAATGACGGCCGGGGCCCAGCCTGGTCTAATTCGTTGTTTGAGGATAATGCCGAGTTTGGCTTTGGTATGCGCGTTGCTTTGGACCAACGTTTGGAAGCAGCCACCAACCTGGTGCGGGAATCCCGGGTAATAATCGGGGAACAACTAGCCGATGCTATCTTGTTCGCCGATCAAATCACCGAGGCTGATATCCGGGCCCAGCGCGGCCGGATTGCCGAGCTAAAGGGGCGACTAAAAGAGTTATTGGCCGGAGATGGTGAGGAATTAGATTCAAACAAGCCCGCCTTGGAGAACTTATTGAGCATGGCCGATGTACTGGTAAAGAAGAGTGTCTGGATCGTCGGCGGGGATGGCTGGGCATACGATATTGGCTATGGCGGCCTGGATCACGTGCTGGCCTCCGGCCGGAATGTTAATGTTTTGGTCTTAGATACCGAAGTGTATTCAAATACTGGCGGCCAGATGTCAAAGGCCACACCCCGTGGCGCTGTGGCTAAATTTGCCGCAGCCGGCAAGCCCTTGCCAAAGAAGGACCTGGGCATGCTGGCTATGAGTTACGGCAACATTTATGTCGCACGAATTGCCTTTGGCGCCAATGATGCCCATACAGTACGAGCGTTTATGGAGGCTGAAGCTTATACAGGGCCGTCACTCATCCTGGCCTATAGCCACTGTATCGCTCATGGTTACGACCTGAAGTATGGTCTGGTCCAGCAGAAAGCGGCCGTTGATTCTGGTTATTGGCCGCTTTACCGTTACAACCCAGACCGGGTTGACCAAGACCTCAACCCCTTCCAGCTTGATTCCAAGCCGGCTAAAATCGGGCTGGGTGACTACATATATCGCGAAGGACGGTACAAGATGCTTACCCAAAGCCACCCCGAACGGGCGGCAAAGCTACTCGAATTAGCCCAGGGAGATGTTGCGACGCGCTGGGAAACCTATGTGCAATTGGCCGGGCGAAGTAGTAACGGGAAGGATAAAGGCTAAAAGGTCATTCAGCTAAAGGGTGCAGCGGGAAATCCGCCAGCGGCCGAACAGTCGTTGCGGTTATCATAGCCCCTTCGCCCGTTTACCTGGATGCCATATGGAAAGGAGAGACATCATGGACTTGACAACAACTTATCTAGGTCTCAAACTAAAAAACCCGTTGGTTCCTTCATCTTCGCCGCTTTCGCGAAACTTAAACACCTTGCGGCGGATGGAAGATAACGGCGCAGCGGCCATCGTGCTTTACTCTCTTTTTGAGGAGCAAATCACTATGGAAAGCCACACACTTAATCACTACCTGACCCAGGGCGTTGAAAGCTTCCCTGAAGCCTTGACCTACTTCCCTGAAGCAACGGAGTACGAAAGCGGCCCTGTCGAGTATGCTGAGCACATCCGCAAAGCCAAAGAGGCGCTTGATATACCCATAATCGCCAGCCTGAATGGTGTATCGACCGGTGGTTGGGTGAAATACGCGAAGGATATTCAGGAGGCCGGCGCCGATGCCCTGGAATTAAACGTCTATTACTTGCCGACCGATCCGATGCTCACCGGCGCAGAAGTTGAACAAATCTACATCGATGTGTTGCGCGATGTGAAGAAGGCAATCACAATTCCCGTGGCCATGAAGCTGAGTCCCTACTTCTCTGCTTTGGCCAATATGGCTAAACAGCTTGACAAGGCTGGGGCCAGTGGCCTGGTGCTGTTTAATCGTTTTTACCAGCCCGACCTGGATATTGAAAATCTAGAAGTATTACCACACCTGGTCCTGAGCACTTCGTCCGAATTACGAATTCCCTTACGCTGGATCGCCATCCTCTATGGCCGGACAGAAGCCGATCTGGCCCTGACCACTGGCGTGCATACGGCCGAAGACGTGCTGAAAGGCTTGATGGCCGGCGCCTCGGTAACCATGATGGCTTCCGAATTGCTGCGTAATGGGGTTGGTCGTATCAGTGAGATTCTGTTTGATCTGGAGCGCTGGTTGGAAGAGTATGAGTATAATTCGGTCAACCAGATGCAGGGTAGCCTGAGCCAGATCAATTGCGCTGAACCGGCCGCCTTTGAACGGGCAAACTATATGCGTACGTTAAGTTCATTCGCCCCAGACTATCAATGGCGTACGGGCGCTCTCGGGATCGTACCAGGAGGTGGATAGAACGAGGGTATTTGGGGGGAGCCAACTAACAGTAGTTTTGCAACAATAATATTTAGAGAAAGAACCGGTGACGGTGAAACGGCGTCCTGGACTATTGCCAGCTCTGATGCCAATCCTGCCAGGCTTCCAGGATGGTCCCAGGTACATCGTCACCGTTTAATAAGGCGTCCGCATAGTTGCCCAGGTCAATTTCACGGTCGATAAAGTGTCGCAAAGGATCGGCCAATTCCTGGTTACCCATAAGAAGAGCGCCGACGAGCTGGCCGCCGGACATAATGATGCGCAAGGAGTTGAGCCCTTTATTGTCCCAGGCAGAGCGGTGATTGGAAGTGAAGGGGGCCGTCCAGATGTTACTAGAACCACGCGATAAGTAGGAGGTCTCGGCAATGTCCTCGGCCGAGGAGCCGTTCTGTTCTCCGCTGATTTGACCGCTGACCTGGCCGATTACCGATAGGTGGGTCCCAAAGAGTAACGCGCTGTTGAAAGGGCTGCCCTTCTGATAAGCAAAGCTCGGCTGTCGGCCCCGGACGACATCGACCATATTGTGACCGGCCGCCCGTCCCTCGCTGATAGCGCTTGGCCACAACACATCCAGTTGATGGCTTTTGGTCCAGCGGTCGTATACCTGGGCGATATCCCCGGCCGCGAAGAGGAGCGGTTTAGTACTTTGCATAAATTGATCGACCAGAACTCCTTTATCCTGGGCGACCGGCAGATCGGTGACCAGCTGCCGGTTCGGACGTACGCCGATGCCGACACCTACCACCTGGCAATCAATCTCCTGACCACTACCCAACCTGACGCCGGAAACTTTACCGCGCTTGCCCAGGATCTCAACCACTTCTTCATCATAATGGATGATGATGCCTTCGTGCTGGATCTGGCTTTCGATAATTTTAGATTCCCACTCATCAAAGAGACGGGGCCAAATGCGTGACTGGCGCTGTAAGAGATGGGTGCGCGCTCCCTGGCTGCACAATCCTTCGGCCAGCTCCATCGCTGTTATGCCCCCGCCAACGACCACGGCCGTCTTGGCTCGCTTGCCATAGTGAACGATCTGCTTTGCGTCGTCCAGGGTGTCAAAGGTTAATACCCCCGCGAGATCATTGCCGGGAAAAGGCGCCGGGACGGCCGTTGCCCCGGTCGCTAAAAGAAGAACATCGTAGCCAATCTGTTCACCTTTCTTCAAGAAGGCCACCTGTTTCTCGAGGTCCAGCCGGCTAACATGGCCAAAGCGCAACGTTATCTGGTGGCTTTTGTAATAATGGGCCGGGCGAGAGATGAGTTGTTTCTCGGGAATTTGGCCCATGATGAAATAGGCGATTCCCGGCCTGGAGTAAAAGAGATAAGGCTCATTGCTGATTATGGTGATCCGACCCGCCTGGTCTCGCTGTCGGATAATCTCCGCGGCGCTCAACCCGGCCGCGCCATTACCTATAATCAAGTAGTGATAGGCGCTCATAGCGGGTCCCGGGGTACTAGGTGCAACGAATTGGGTAACGAGTTTGGATTGACTTCCAGAGTATTATCAGCCCTCAGGAGAATCGCCGGCCCCCATTTTAAAGTCCCGCGTGGGCATTTTTCGATGCAGACGCCACAAGCGATGCAATTGCAGTCAGTTACATTTTCACCTCGGCGGGCATACTCGCGCACCGCTATCCCTACCGGACAATTGTGCCCGCAGATGCCGCATTGGACGCAGCGTGTCGCATCGGCCGTCACCTGTAACAACTTGGCGCTGTTACTCTTAGCCGTTGGGCTTTTTTCTTCGCCCTTGAACAAACCCTTTAATTCCGAAAGCATGATGTTAGATACCGCTATAGTAGATGGAGGCCACAATATGAATGAACATGGCTGAAAACAAGGTCAGACCTAGAGGGACATGCAGTGTATGCCACCAGCCCATCATCTGCCGCACAGCCTGTAAGGAACTGATTTGCCTGGCCAGGCGACGTTGCCGGCGAAGGAGTTGATCTAACTCGGCCATTTTAGCCTGTTCCGTTCGTTCTAACTGGCGTATTGACGAGTGTAAGCGCCGCCGTTCGCGCCATTCTCCAACGCGGCGGGTGAGAACATCCCATGGTGAAAGATCGGCTTCTTCAGTAGTCAGGGCCATTTCTCTCCGGACCAGCTCTTGAACACGATTTGATTTTCCAACAGACCAGGTATTCAATTCTTCCCGCTGTTCTGCTGCCTGGGTCTCTAATGCTCGCCGGTCAACCTCGATGCCGGCAACAGTGCGTGGAACGGCCGTATATATATAGCGACCCAGAAATCCGCTGGCAACGACGAGCACGGTAAGTAGCATGGTCACTCCGGCCAATCCCCGGAAGACCAGCCCGGTATGCATTAGGACCAGCGCCGGGCCGACAATGCCGGTAAAGATATGAAAGGAGAGCCACTGGCGTGGTTGGCCAACGTTGAAAAACCGCCAGCGCTTACGGGCGCTGTAAAGGATTTCAGTGCTCAACATCAATAAGGCGCCTAGAATACCAACAGCGTGCCCAAAGGGATGGCCCCCGGCCGGCATAGCTACCAGGGCATAAACGATATAAACCAGCGTCAAAAAAAAGACGACGAAAAAACTTAAATAAAGTTCAAAATTGATCTTACTTGACTCGATCATAATCCCCATTTATTCGTATTGTGACATTGGGAACACTGAGGTACCGGCGCCGGATGATCCTCGTTGCCCGGCGCTGAATGGCACGATTTACAATCGGTCAGACCGGTATGGGTAAATTCAGCATTCCAGTTATTCGTAGTATGACATTGGGAGCATTGACCTTGGAAATGACCTCCTGGTCTTGAATGGCAGGCCTGGCAATCAGTCTGGCCCTGGTGGCTGAATTGGGCGCCACCCCAGCCGTTGGTATTGTGGCAGGCGGAGCATTGGCCCTGGTAATGGCCGCCGGGCCGGGCATGGCAGGCCTGGCAATCAGTCTGGCCACTGTGGTTGAATTGGGCACCGCCCCAGCCGTTGGTATTATGGCAGGCGGAGCATTGGCCCTGGTAATGGCCGCCGGGCCGAGCATGGCAGGCCTGGCAATCGGTCTGGCCACTGTGGTTGAATTTGGCGCCGCCCCAGCCGTTGGTATTGTGGCAGGCGGAGCATTGGCCCTGGTAATGGCCGCCGGGCCGAGCATGGCAGGCTTGGCAATCAGTCTGGCCGCTGTGGTTAAATTTAGCCCCAGCCCAGCCGTTGGTATTGTGACAGGCGGAGCATTGGCCCTGGTAATGGCCCCCTGGCCGGGCATGGCAGGCCTGGCAATCGGTGAAGCCGCTATGGTTAAATTTAGCCCCGGCCCAGCCGTTGGAATTGTGGCAGGCGGAGCATTGGCCCTGGTAATGGCCCCCTGGCCGGGCATGGCAGGCCTGGCAATCGGTGAAGCCGCTATGGTTAAATTTAGCCCCGGCCCAGCCGTTGGAGTTGTGGCATTGGGAGCATTGGCCCTGGTAATGGTTAGCGGGCCGTCCGTGACAGGATTGGCAATCGGTGAAGCCGCTGTGGTTGAAGGTGGCCCCGGCCCAACCGTTGCTATTATGGCACTGGGAGCACTGGCCAGGGAAATGGTTGGCCGGCCGTGAATGGCAGGCCTGGCAATCGTTCAGGCCGCTATGGTTAAAGGTCACGCTTGACCAGTTATTGATACTGTGGCACATGGAGCACTGGCCGGGATAGTGATTGGCCGGCCTTCCGTGACAGGCCTGGCAATCGGTGAAGCCGCTATGGTTGAAGCTCACGCTTGACCAGTTGTCGATAATGTGGCACTGGGAACATTGGCCGGGATAATGATTAACCGGCCTACCGTGACAGGCCTGGCAATCGTTCAGGCCGTTGTGGTTGAAGGAGATAGTACGCCAGTCGGAAATGGTGTGGCACAACGAACATTGGCCTGGGTAGTGCCCAACCGGTTTGATATCAGTATGGCAGCTACTGCAATTGGTAAAACCGGTGTGGTCGAAGGTGGCCTCTTCCCAACTGGAAATGACGTGGCAACTTGAACATTGACCAGGATAATGTTCGGCCGGGGCGTCGAGGCTATGGCACGATTGGCAGTCATCATACCCGGTATGATCGAAGGTGTATTCAGTCCAGAGCGTGGTCGTATGGCACTTTGAACATTGCTCCTCATAATGGTCAACTGGCGCATCCTCCTGGTGGCAATTTTGGCAATCGGTGGCGCCGGTGTGGTCAAAAGAGACCGTCGTCCAGAGGGTGGGGCTGTGGCAATCCAGGCAATCGCCGGAGTAGTGATCGGGAGGAGGAAAATGACAGGCGATACATTCAGTCGGCGTTCCCGCGTAAGTTCCCTGGGAATGACAGGCGGTGCACTCGATCGTGTTATGACTGCCAATCAGCGGGTAGAAGCTATGATCAAAATCGTCACCCAGGAAGGGGACAGCCTCTCCGCTTATGCCGGCCGCTTTATGATCATCAGACCCGACGATGTTGATCAGTTGCCCGGGGCTGTTGGCAACCAGAAGTTCCCTGACTTTAGCCAACAATGCATTAAGTTTGGCCACGCTTTCGCCGCCCTCCAGAAGGCTGGTCAGGACGCGTTCACTCCGTTCGAGGAACAGGTTGAGTTGTTCCAATAATCGTGTCCGTTCCTCCAGAGGGGCGTTAATCACCAATCTTACGGCCAGGCTAGTATCGTCGTCGAGGTTCCTTATCGCTTTCGCAAAGTGCTGGCTGCCGGAAGCTTCTACCAGCTCGTCGAGCCGTCTTTCGGCCAATTCCAGGGCTAACTCAGCTTTGTGGGTCTCGTTAAAGGTCAATTCCAGGCGAATTGATTCGGCCATATATTGCAGCATATATAGGGGCGATCCTGGCCCGAATGGGTGGGCCTCAGACAGCAAGATTATGCCACCGACAAGGAGGACAAAGATAACAATAAAAGCCGATAAGATTATCAATATCTTCTTCATGAACCGCCCCAAATTTCCAGCAAGGCAGCCGGCGCTTTGCCGGTTTTGGGATCTGCGTCTAAAGACCCAGATCGTAATAAGATCCCTGGCGGGGTCTGGCTGATAATGAGCCGCCCCGAGCCGTTAATTTTCATTTTCTTCTTCTTTCAACCCGGTGGCATGGCATTCAATACAATTGACCAACTCGTTTTCGGAGATCCCTTCTTCGAGATGCTTTTCCCTGGTCTCGGCCGGCTCGTGGGCGTGACAACCATAGCAGGTGTACTCAGTGTAACTGGCCAGATGGCAGACCTGGCAATCCACTTTACCCTGGTCGCCATGATCAATGGGAAACGTATGCTGGCTGAGTTCGGCCGGCGTCCAGAATAGCGTTGTGTGGCAGCGAACACACTCCTGGCCAAACAGACCCAGATGAACTTCGGGCTCCATATGACAATCGACACACTCATTTGGCGTGCCGCTGAGGACCGGTGTCAAATGACAGTCGGCGCATTCGATGACAAAATGGGCGCCTTCCAAGGGAAATACAGTCGCATGATCGAAACCAATCATCGTATCTAGCCCGTCGTGGCAGGCTGTACATTCCGCGCCGAAGAAATCGGTGTGAGCGGCGATGAAGTCAGGATCAGCATCAGCGTGGCAATCAAAACAATTGATCATGAGTGGATTAAACTGTTTTTGTGCATGGCAGTTTTCGCATTGGAGCGGCGATCCATCATAATTATTATTGTGCCGTACCAGGCTAAATCCAGTGGCCATCTCGTGCTCGAAATCGGACAGATCGAAAATAGTAATAACTGCCGGCCGGCCTCTGTGCTCGGTGTGGCATTGTTGGCAAGGCGCGTTCACCGGTAAATGACCATGAAGACTGCTCTTAGATTGACGCTGTTCGGCCTCCGCCGTATGGCAAACCTCACAGCGCTCACTGACGACGCCGGACCATGGTTCATGGCACTGGTTACAATCCCCTTCAAATTCAGCATGGGAACGATAACCGGCCAGTGACTGGTCGGCTGATTCTGCTGCGGACAATGACCCTGGGCTGAATGGAATACCTCCACGTAAGATTAGGATCAGGCTTAATATGAGAACTAGTGCCAGGGCCGCGCCGCAACCGATAGGTGAATAAAGGGGACTCGCTCGTCTAGGTTGCATTCGGACTATTGTCGCGTGTTTAAGTTCCAGGCGAACTCTAAACGAGGTTGCCCAGTTATAAAGTAACCGTTTGACCTAAAAAGTAACGGGTAAGCCCCATAGTGGTACGATTGTCCTATATTTGACTAATCTAATCGATCTGGGGACGAAAAGTTCGCTATCTGAGAGCCCATCCTTTTGGCAGGACAGCAACGCCGGCAAAGATCAGCAGTAGCCCCAAAACAATGGCAAAAAAGTTGTTACGGAACTTTATCGAATCAGCCTTATCACGCCAGACCCGGGAGAGATGGGCCAGTACGACGGCAATGATCATGGTCAATGCATGTTCAATGCGGTATTGTTCCAAGCCCCGGCCGATCAAAAGGACAATTCCCAGGAGAAGCTGCAAATCCAACAAGCCAGTGTAACCAACCATTAATCTGCGATCGACGGGTTGGTAGGTTGCTTTGCCTAACCAGCCGACCAAAAATTTGATCGCCGCGACGGCTCCAATGAGGACAATTAGCCAGCGGTTTATGGAGTGGATAACCAGGATGATGTCAGTGAGGGCGTCCATATTGTTGTCTCCTTGTTGATTGTACTGTGCTTGGTTATCGATGACCCAAAATAAAATGTACTCCTTTATTTTCCAGTGTCAAGATGTTTCGAGATGCAGACTTTGGTGGCTATTTGGGAGATTGGTCATCTCCAAAATGGGTCATCTTCTTGTCCCGCAGCAGACGGAAAAAGATGATCTAGATCCGGCCGGCGGCATTTGGCGCAGTAGCCCAAAGCCAGATATAGTTGTAGGTATATGCGGGGGATAAATAAAGGAAGATGTTATGATGCAGAGCTCTAACTCTGTTGAGGACTTTCTTTTCCTTTCTGTCTGGTTAAATAAACGTCTCGCCACTCTAAAATGGCTGTTGTTGGGGAGTGGTATTGCCCTAAATGCGCAAAACACTTTTATATCTCTTAGCTCCCAGTCTTCTGGTGGTGGGGGGCGACTGGTTCGCGTACGGATCAGCCTGCCAGACGGCCGGGGAACGACTACCCCAGAATCACAATCTGAAAGGAGGATGCAGGCTCTATTGAATCACAATTGAGGCATATCAGAAATATTTTTTAGAAAGTAACACGTTGCGAAAGGAAGCAGCTCTACCGGTTATAAACGTCCTGGCGATCTTTTTGAGGCTCTGAAAGGCGCGTATTGTTAGTACAAAAGATATGGAGGCAAGAACATGTTGAAAGATACATCCACCCAGGACTCCAGCAAGGAGTCTTTGAACCCATTCGCCATATGCCAATCTCAGTTGGATGAAGCGGCCGAGATTCTGCAACTGGAACCCGAAATGCACTCCTTTTTACGCCAGCCGATGCGCGAGTTTCATTTCACCATTCCGGTAAGGATGGACAGCGGCCGTAGCCGTATATTTCAAGGTTACCGGGTACAGTATAATGACGCCCGCGGTCCGGCCAAGGGCGGCATCCGCTTCCACCCGGATGAAACCATTGACACCGTGCGCGCTTTGGCGGCCTGGATGACCTGGAAAACGGCCGTGGTCAATATACCTTTGGGCGGCGCCAAAGGCGGCATCATCTGCGACCCTCGCCTACTCTCTCAATCTGAGCTAGAACGGTTAAGCCGGGGCTATATGCGGGCTGTTGCCCGGTATGTAGGCATCACGAAAGATGTGCCCGCTCCTGATGTCTACACTAACCCGCAGATCATGGCCTGGATGATGGATGAGTACCGGGTTCTTGTCGGCCATCACGAGCCGGGCGTTATCACCGGAAAGCCACTGGAACTGGGTGGTTCGGCCGGACGCATTGACGCGACAGCTCGTGGCGGGATCTACACGGTCCGCGAAGCGGCCAGCGTATTAGGCATTGATTTAAAGGGCGCCACGGCCGCTATCCAGGGTTATGGTAATGCTGGACAATTTGGTCACATGTTGGCCACCGAACTTCTGGGCCAGGTTGTTGTCGCCGTAAGCGACTCCCGCGGTGGGATCATTAATAAAGCCGGCCTTGATTTCAACGCAGTCGTAGCCCACAAGGCCAAGACGGGCTCAGTAATTGATTTCCCCGGAGCCCAAAATATCAGCAATGCCGAACTGTTGGAACTCGATGTGGCTGTCCTCTATCCTTCGGCCTTGGAAAATGTTATCACAATCGAGAACGCCGCTAATATCAAGGCTAATATTGTGGCTGAGCTGGCCAATGGCCCAACGACGCCGGCGGCCGACGAGATCCTTTACAGCAATGGTGTTTACGTCATCCCCGACTTCTTATGCAATGCCGGTGGCGTGACAGTCTCTTACTTTGAGATGGTCCAGAATTCTTACCAATATTATTGGGAGGAGGAACTCGCCCATACCCGGCTAGACGAGAAGATGACCAAGGCCTTCTATGATGTTCACCGGATGGCCGAGGCGAAAAAGGTCAATAACCGGGTTGCCGCCTACCTGGTTTCCGTGGCGCGGGTCGCTGAGGCCGTGCGGCTAAGAGGCTGGATATAATAACCCGTTAAACGATATGGTGCGGCGCCGCTCAGACCCGTGCACCTTGTTTGGACGAATTTCAATTGACCTCTTGCTGGCAATCGGGCCGGCAAGAGGTTTTTTCATGGAGCTGACTGAAGATGATCGCAGAAATCAGGCCATTCGCTTGTTTTTTTCATGGCCAGACGATCCGGATGAGAATAAGGATTTGTTATTGGAGATGCATGGATAGCAGGCGAAAGGTAGGGTAAGATTAATCACACTGGAACACTCAACTGTGCTTACAGGAGGTGTTTGTCATGCGGAAAGTACTATGGCAGATGGGCATGCTGCTAATTATTTGTATGGGCTTGCTATTTTCCACAGCCGCTCAAACGGAGCAAACGAATACCGTCCAGGCTGTTCTCTTCTATTCTCCTACATGTCCCCATTGTCAGATTGTTATAAACGACACTTTGATACCGTTGGTAGAAAGTTACGGGAATCAGCTGGAGATCTTGGCTTTTGACTTAACCCAGCCTGGAGGTAGGCAATTCTACCAGGCAACCATTGTCTATTTTGATATCCCGGAGGAGCGGCTCGGGGTGCCGACCCTTGTGGTAGGCGATGTGATCCTGGTGGGCGACGTTGAGATACCCAGCCAATTCCCGGCCATACTGGAAGAAGGTCTGAATGGCACAGGCATCCCCTGGCCGGAGATTCCCGGGTTGGCTCAAGCCTTGGCCGGCGCGCAGCCGGATGATAATGCAGGGAGTGATGTGACTCCCACGGCAGACGTTGAGGCTACGTCACAAAACGAGCCGGCCGGTCAGGTTGAGCCTACAGAGCAGCTTGAAACACTGACCAGACCTGCGACTGCGGTCCCGGAATCGAGCGTGACCGCTGACGCGGTATACGCTGCCCCAGCGCCAACTGCGATAGCGTCCCCGGCGGCCACCGAAACAAACTCCTTTGTCCTGAATCCAAAGAACCAAGAAATTTTGGAGTTTGCCGGCCTAGAGCCGGCGGCCGACCCGCTTGGTTTTTCCATAGCCGGCCTGGTTCTGATTGCCATGGTGGGTGCCTGTGCTTATGTTGCCTGGCGGAGCTACACAGTGCTGAAGAATGGCCTGGCGGTCAGTGAGCTGGGTGTCGCCTACACTCGAAATTGGACCATTCCAATTCTAGCCCTGGTTGGCCTGGGCGTAGCTGCTTATCTGGCCTATGTCGAGTTTAACCACGTTGACGCGGTATGTGGCCCGGTAGGGCAGTGCAATATTGTCCAATCAAGCGTTTACGCTCATATTTGGGGCGTCCCGGTTGCTCTGTTGGGGTTAATTACCTATCTCGCTATCCTATTATTGTGGCTGGCCCAAAAATATTTAGGTAATCGTCTCGGGACCTGGCCCACGCTAGGATTGATGGTTTTCACCTTCCTGGGTACCCTTTTTTCAATCTATCTAACCCTATTGGAGTTATTGGCCATTCATGCTGTTTGTACCTGGTGCCTAACGTCAGCGGGGATTATGTTGTTGCTCATGTTGCTGGTTGCTGTCCCGGCTACGGTTATTCCGAACCGGCAAGCGCCAGCGGCCGCATAGACTATTTGTAACGGCCTATATAAAATACGCCATGTGGGCGGAGAGAGGGTAGTTGTGAAATTTGACAGGGGATCGGAATATCCAGTCTGGTTACTGTTTGGTCTTGGATTCGCCGACCTGCTGGCTGCCTGCGCCGCCCCGGACGATTCAGGTGAGATTAAATCGGCGAAGGAACGCCAACCAGTCGATGCCAGGGCGGAAAATATCGCTGAACTGGTAGCTGGTAATTCAGATTTTGGGTTCGATTTGTTCCAAAAGTTGGCTGGATAGGGGAGTAGTTTCTTCTATTCGCCGTATAGCATCTCCCTAGCCCTGGCTATGACTTACGGCGGCGCCGGGACAACAACAGAAGCGCAGATGGCCCGGGCGATGCACTACACCTTGCTCCAGGAGCAACTCCACCCAACTTTTAGTGGGCTCGATGCCACCTTAGAACGTTACAGCCAGGGAGAAGATGCTTTCCGGCTCAATATTGCCAACGCAATCTGAGGTCAGAAAGGTTATGATTTCCAATCAACTTATCTGAATCTGCTGGCCCAGGAGTATGGTGCCGGTTTGCGCACGTTGGATTTTGCCGGCGATTGGGAAGATTCGGCCGAGACGATTAACGAATGGGTTAGCGAACAAACTGAGGGGAAAATAAAAAATCTGATTCCGTCTGGCCTGTTGAACGGCCTGGTTAGGTTAGTCCTAACCAACGCCATTTATTTCAACGGGCAATGGTTGTTCCTATTTGAGGAAAGTGCTACCCGCAACGAGACCTTCACTTTGCTAGATAAGAGTATCGTCGACGTACCCATGATGCGCCAGACGGAGGCTTTCCTGTATGCCGAGGGTGATGGTTACCAAGCCGTAAAAAAAAACTTTATCAAGGTTCGCCTGTTTCAATGATGCTCCTGGTACCAAAGGATGGCCTGTACGAGGAAATTGAACAAGCTCTGTCAGCTGACTTTATCCAGGCGATCGACAACCGGTCGATGATCCAATCTCTGGATCTGACGATGCCCAAGTTTTCCTTTGAATCCGAATTCAACCTCAACGAAGCGCTGATCGCCCTGGGTATGGCCGATGCTTTCGGCGATGGCGCTGATTTCTCCGGCATGACTGGCAACCGATAACTCCATATCAGTGATGTTGTTCATAAAGCCTTTGTGGATGTGGACGAGGACGGCACTGAGGCCGCGGCCGCGACGGCGGTTATCATGGTTGAAAGCGCGATGGAGATGGTCGAACAGGTCGAGTTAAAAGTGGATCGCCCATTTATCTTCGTGATAAGAGATGATGATACCGGTTCCCTCTTATTTGCCGGCCGGGTACTAAACCCGGAACTGTGATCGAGACCTCGCTCGGAGGAGTGCTAGACAGCTCTCTTGGCTAATTCGCGCAGAAGTTCTAGCTGGCCTGTGTGGTACGTTTCGTGCCAGTGTAGACCGGCCACATGCTCGCCCACCGGCCGTTCACCGAAACGAGTATCCACGACCTCGGCCAATTCTTCGGCCGAGATCTCGGCCAATCTATCGTTTAAGCGTTCCTGAACCTCATCGAAAGCGGCCAGCAACTGCTCCAGGGTCAGGCCTTGATCGTCCTCTGTGATGGGATCTGAGCCAGTCTTGTAGAAACCCAGTTCTTCATCCCCCCAAACGGGCTCCCCACCCAAAAAGGAGAGGGCTTCGTTCCGGCCGACTACGATGTGCCCGAGAACCCAGTTTAAAGCATTGCCCTTGAAGGGCGGTTGGACCACACTGTCAGCGTGGTTTAATCCTGCTGTTAAGCGAGTGATCAACATGTGGGTAAATTCAAATGATTGGCCTAACGATTCGGCGTCTGGATAATTCATGTCATTTCCTCTATGAATCGTGATAACCTCTATTATAGTAGAACATTAGTTCAACGCCAAGCAGTCAAAAAAGAGGCATCATGGTATAGAAACGCCAGTGGTTTATGCCCGGACGACCCTGATGGATACCCGCTGGTGACATTTGTCGGAAACAAGATATGTCTTTCATCACTGCCATAATCAGACAAGGTGAATTATCCTGATAGCGTAAGGTACAAGTTGTGGTTAGAGGATGTGATCGTTTTTTTTAGATTGTTGTTTTCCGCCCTCGATAATAGTCAAAGTTGCCTGCGACATCAGCTGTAATAAGCAGGCAATAATTCTCGGCATTCCGGCAAATTGGGAGGGAAATCGATGTACGATTTAATAATTGTTGGCGGTGGACCGGCCGGGTTGACGGCCGCCATTTATGCTCTTCGCAAACGTCTCGACGTATTTCTTATCAGCCTGGACTTGGGCGGAAAAACCAACTACCGGATGGAACTCCCCGACGGGGAAACCCACCGGGTGATCCGTGGCGTCGAAGTGGTGGAAAAGTTCTGGCGCGAGTTGGATTATCTCGAATTCGCCCGTCACCTGGAACCGGTAAGCAAGATAAACAAAGAGGGCAGCATCTATGCGGTAACTACGGCCAATGGTGATACACACAAGGCCAGAAGTGTTATCCTGGCGACCGGCTCCCGGGTTAAACATATTGGCGTGCCTGGAGAGGATAAGTTTATCGGCCGAGGGATCAGTTATTCGGCCATCAGTCACGCACCCCTTTTCATTGGCAAGCGGACGATGGTCATTGGCGATGGGGAGCTGGCTCTGCGTGCGGTTACCGAGTTGGCTCTGGTGGCTGACTCAGTTCACCTGGTTGCCCATACCCAAGGCGCCCTGGAAACGCCCCTGGTCAAACGCCTGGCTGCCAGTATGAAAGTGATTGTATGGGAAGGGTATTCGGTCAAAGAGATCCAGGGTGAGAAATTTGCCGAAAAGGTCATTATCGAAACCAGGGAAGGCGTCAGGAGTGAACTCGAGGTGGATGGTGTATTTGTCGAGCTAGGCCTGTTGCCTAATTCCGAACCAATCCAGGGCTTGGCTGATCTGGATAGCCAGGGTCGGGTTATCATCGATAACCTGAACCGCACAACCTGTCCAGGCTTATTTGCGGCCGGTGACGTTACCAACGCCTTTGCCGAACAGGTTTTGATCGCCGTTGGAGAAGGGGCTAAGGCCGCTCTCAGCGCCTACGACTACCTACTACCAACATTATAAATAAACTCGTCGTGGCCTTCGTTCATCGAAGCGCCATAAATTCGCATTTCGGGCGTGCTCATAAACCAGGTCTAATTCCTGCGTGGTAATCCGCCGGTTGATTTCTTCGTAGCGCGTCTCCCGCACCTTATTGGCCGGATGATATTGGTCCATAATGTTGATATAAGTATCATGTGAGAGCGCTTCGGCCAGGAAACGCATTATCTCTCCACAACCGGCCACATCGCCCGGCATTACCAGGTGCCGGACCAGAACCCCTCGTTTAGCCAAACCCTGATCGTCAATTTTTAAAACCCCGACCTGCCGGTGCATCTCCTTCAGCGCCTGGCGAGCGGCCGCCGGATAGTCCCGAGCTTTTAACAAGCGAAGAGCCTGGCGCTCATCCCAAATCTTGAAGTCCGGCATGTAAATGTCCACAATGCCATCCAGTAGTGCCAGGCTTTCCAGGGTGTCGTAAGCAGAGGTGTTGTAGACGATGGGCAAGCGCAAACCCTGCTCGATAGCCAAGGGCAAAGCTTCCAAAATCTGGGGAACGACATGCTCCGGGGTGACGAGATTAATATTGTGACAACCAGCTTCTTGCAAAGCCAACATCATTTCAGCCAATCGCTCTGGAGGTGTCTCCAAACCTGACCTGGATTGGCTGATATCGTCATTCTGGCAGAAGACGCAACGAAGGTTACACATGGAAAAGAATAGGGTGCCACTGCCATTCCAGCCCCGCAAACAATCTTCTTCACCGAAATGGGGAAAGGCGCTACTGACGATGGCGTGGCGACCGGTTTTACAGGTAGCCGTTTTGTTTTCCAGGCGATTGACGCCACAGTTACGAGGGCAAGCTCGGCAGTCGGCCAGAGTGGCTATGGCCGTCTGGGCCCGTTGCTGAAGTTCACCGTTCTGATAGAGCGTCAGGTAGGCGGGCAAAAAAGTTGACCCGTCAATGGTGAAGTCGCCGACCGAACCGTCGCTACGCATTATTGCTACCCTCAAATCTCCTCGGAAATCATTATAACATAGTGCGACCAACCCCGATGCCCACGACAAGAAGGACAATTAAAAAAAAGATCATGATTCCGAGGTGAAAGGTGTCACTATCCGGCGTCCCATAATAGCCCTATCCTAAGATTCGAGAGCATCACGAATGTGCTTAACGATTACGCCAATGGGCAGTCATACGCCGGATCCGCATCTTCTTAACTAACTTTTGCTGTGAATACATCAGTAGTGACATTCATCGTCCAAAATTCTGCTCTTTGTCACTACGATAAATACTCCTTTTTTGCCATACTAAAGGTGGCAGAAAAACAAAATTATTGACCATTGACTATTGGCTAACGGTATGGACCTTAACAACCCTCATACCGTTCACCGTTAACCACTGAGCGGAGAAGGAAACTGGGAGCCGACCCTTTCTCTTTGGCTACATTGTCTTTGCCAACAAAACTTATCGTGGAGGTAATAAATGGCCCAAGGTCGAATCGTCATTGACGTCGAGCGCTGCAAGGGGTGCGAGCTGTGCAGAGAAGCCTGCCCGCCCGATATCATTCAAATGGCCGACACCTTTAACAAGAAAGGTTACCGGCCAGTCGTTCTACTAGATCTAGAGCATCATTGTACTGGATGCGCCTTGTGCGCAGTTGTATGCCCAGACGGGTGTATTACAGTTTTCAGGGATATACCCATCAAATCAGAGGAGGTGCGTGGTCATGCCCAAGCAGTTGCTTAAAGGGAATGTGGCCATGGCCGAAGCGGCTATCCGCGCTGGCTGCGAAGCCTACTTTGGTTACCCTATCACTCCCCAGACAGAATTACTCGAACACATGTCCAAACGAATGGTTGAGCTTGACCGCGTTTTTTTACAAGCAGAAAGCGAGGTAGCGGCTGTCAACATGGTTTTTGGCGCGGCCGCGGCCGGTGCGCGAGTGATGACATCTTCCAGCAGCCCGGGCATAAGTTTGATGCAGGAAGGCTTTAGTTACATCGCCGCCTCCGAAGTGCCGGCGGTCATTGTAGATGTCATGCGCGGCGGGCCGGGATTAGGTAACATCCAGCCCAGCCAGGGCGACTATAACCAGGTTACTAAATCGGCCGGGCATGGTGATTTCCATCCGATTGTCCTGGCCCCCTCTACGGTGCAAGAGGCCATTGATATGATGAGCCTGGCCTTTGATCTGGCCGATAAGTATCGTACGCTGGTCTTTGTCGTGGCCGATGGCGCGATTGGACAAATGATGGAGCCGGCCGAATTGCCCCCGATGAGTAATCTCCGTGAAAAGAGACCATCCTGGTCATTGAGCGGCACCGGCAAGCGTGAAAAAAATATCGTCACCTCGATCCGTATGAACGCGGAAAGCCTGGAGGCTTTTAATATTCGCCTGCAGGAGAAATTGGACTGCATAGAAAAGAATGAGGTCCGCTACGAAGCGCTGTATCTTGAAGATGCTCAGCTGGTCATCGTCGCCTTTGGTACGGCCGCCCGGGTGGCGAAATCAGCCGTCATGGGCTTACGTAATCAAGGATTGCCCGTTGGCCTATTCCGGCCGATCACCTTGTGGCCTTTCCCCGAACAGGAGCTGGCCCGGGTAACCAGTCGGAAGGTCAACGACGATCCGCTCGCTCGCGCCCTGCTGGTTGTTGAGATGAATGCCGGGCAAATGCTCCATGATGTCAGAGCTGCTGTCGGTAGGCAGATCCCGGTCAAATTTCTGGGCCGTATGGGCGGGATAATACCCATGCCCGATGAGATTGAGGAGCGAGCCCGAATGCTCATGTCTTTATATGGGGGACCGGTGAAGGTTCTCTTGCAGGAGAATGGTAATGGCCACTCTAATCAGTGAATGTGAGAAGCTCGTCTACGAGAGGCCAGAGTCGCTGGAAGATGTCCACACCCACTATTGCCCTGGCTGTACCCACGGTACCGCCCATCGCATCGTGGCCGAGGTTCTCGATGAGCTAGACCTGCGGGAGCGGACGATATTGGTAGCCTCGGTAGGCTGCTCGGTCTTCGCCTACAACTACTTTAACGTCGATTCTTGTGAAGCCGCCCACGGTCGAGCGCCGGCAATGGCCACGGGTATCAAACGCATGAACCCGGATAATATTGTTTTTACCTACCAGGGCGATGGCGATTTGGCCTCCATTGGCACGGCCGAGATCATCCATGCGGCGATGCGAGGTGAAAATATTACGACCATATTTATCAACAACGCCATATTTGGCATGACCGGTGGGCAGATGGCTCCCACCAGTTTGCTCGGCCAGAAAACAACTTCGTCCCCGTTTGGCCGGGATGCCAATTATGCCGGTTTTCCTATCCAGATGGCCGAGCTGCTTGCCGGCTTACCGGGAACCGCCTACAGTGGGAGACGTAGCTTACACGACGCCCGTCATGTCATCCAGGCAAAAAAGGCAATCTACACCGCTTTCGAGGCCCAGATAGCCGGTTTGGGCTTTAGCATTGTTGAGCTACTGTCATCATGCCCAACCAATTGGCAGATGACGCCGGTGGAAGCGCTTGCCTGGGTAAAAGAGGAGATGGTTCCTGCCTATCCCCTCGGTGACTATAAAGTGGCTGATGAACTCCAGGTGCGCTCCAGACGCGGCAGTAAAGGATCTTAATAGATGGAAACCTCGATTATTATCGCCGGATTCGGCGGACAAGGTGTTCTTTTTAGCGGACAGTTACTGGCCTATGCCGGTATGGATGCCGGGCAACAAGTGACCTGGTTCCCCTCATATGGCCCGGAAATGCGCGGCGGTACGGCCAACTGCACGGTCATCATTAGCAGCGATATCATCGGCGCGCCGGTTGTGGCTCATCCGGACGTGGCCATAGTATTGAACCAACCCTCTTATGAAAAATACGAACCGCTGGTCAAAGCAGGCGGATTGCTGATCGTCAATTCCTCCATCGTTGTCTCGGAATCAGACCGGGAAGATGCCGAGACCGTTTATGTGGCCGCCAATGCTATCGCCGAAGAATTTGGGACTGTCCAGATGCTCAACATGGCGGCCATCGGGGCCATGTTGCAGCGCCGGCCGATCCTGACAATGGCTGAGATTGAAAAAGCCTTGGCCGATCACCTACCATCCAGGAAGGCGCACTTACTGGAGGCCAATTTAAAGGTGCTCCATCGTGGCTGCGAGATTGCGGCTGTCGATGCCAGCCCGGTTAGAAAGTAACCATGGGGTAAACAGTCGCGGTATCATCCCCCCGCGATAAAAATTTCGTCTCACAACCTTGCCCCATTACATGTCGAATAAAGGTCTGAAATCTAGCTGAACAGGGAGGTGGCTGTGTTTAACAGAATTTTGGTTCCCTTAGATGGCTCGGATCTGGCCGAGACCGCTTTGCAGAGCGCACGGCTCATTGCCCGAAAGCAGGCCGCGGAATTAATCCTTGTAAGCGTGTCCACTTACGGGCATCTATTAGCGCCCAGTCCCGCCGGCTACACGATGATAATCCCGGATCAAACCCCTAATCTTCTCGATAGCGAAGCTGAAAAGTACCTTGATACAATCTACCACAAGATATACGAACCCGGCCTGAAGATAAAAACAACAGTCGTCAGAGGTGATATAGCCGGGAATATCGTTGATTTGGCAGCGGTCGAGGGGGTGGACCTGATCATCATGACCACTCACGGTTACTCCGGCTTGACCCGTTGGATGATGGGCAGCGTTACCGAACGGGTTCTGAGGAGCGCTCAATGCCCTGTGTTGGTTATTCGTTGTGCCGACTTACCCAAGCAAGCAGTAATCCCTCTCGATGGTTCCGAATTGTCCGAGTTAGCGCTGGCTCCCGGCCTCACACTGGCCCGCTTACTTGGCGCCCAAAGCACATTGTTGCTCATTAATCAGGAGAAGAAACTTAGCAATTTGGAGTTGAGCTTGTTGGATGCGGCCGAGTCCGGTCTTGGTCGCCGAATTGACCAACAACTTGACCAGGAGGAAGAGGATAACGCCGCGAATTATCTGAAAAATATTGCCCGGCGATACAGCTCTCCGGAAGTGGTAATCAGAACGGTGGTCTTGGGCGGGTCGCCGGCCGAGAGCATTCTGGCCTTTGTCGAAGCAGGCGCTGTTGATCTGCTAATCATGGCCACCCATGGCCATACCGGTTTGCGGCGCTGGGTATATGGCAGTGTCACCGAAAAATGCTTACACAACAGCGCCTGTGCCATGCTTATTGTCCGGCCGGCCTCAGCCAGCTTGAATTAATCGCCCGGCGAGAAACCGACCAGACAATAAAATCGATGTTTCACTGCCTAGCTTAAACAATGTTGTTTGTTCAAGCTCCCTGGGTAGCCTCATCGTCCTTGACAACCCAGGCACCCCGGATATCAACGGCGTAAGCACCCAGCCCATCGGCCAATACGACCAAGGGATTGATCTCCAATTCGCCGATCTCAGCGAAATCGCAGGCCAGCTGGGCCAGGCGGCGCATGACCTCAATAACGGCCGTACGATCGGCCGCGAGTGTGCCCCGCCAACCCCGAAGACGGATGGCGGCTTCAGTGCCGTCTAAAAGCTGATGCGCCCGGCTAAGGGTGAGTGGAGCGATGCCCATTGCCACGTCGCGGCGTAGCTCGACCTCAATGCCCCCGGTGCCAACCAGGATGAGCGGGCCAAATTGGGGATCACGTCGCACGCCGACGATAAGCTCCTGACCACCATCCAGCATCTTTTGCACCAGAACGCCCTCGAGAATGGCCTGGGGGCTGGTTACCCGGGCGGCCGCCAAAATCTGGGAAAATGCTAATCGCACGGCTTCCACATCCGCCAGGTCGAGGAGGACGCCGCCAATATCGGACTTATGACTGATATCAGGCGACACGAGTTTCAGGGCAACAGGAAAGCCAATCGATTCCGCCGCTTCGCCAGCCTCGGCCGGGCTGGTGGCCAATCGGGTGGGAGGAGTGGCTATGCCATAGGCAACCAGGGCGCCGGCAAAGTCGCCCTGGTCGATTGCCAGTTTGGCCGCGTCCTGATCGATTCCTTCGATGGCCGTTACTGTCTCGGCCGGCTGCTCTAACCAGTGGCGGCGGGCTAGCATGGCCGCCAGGGCGCTGGCGGCCCGTTCGGGAAAGGCGAAGTTGGGGATCCGCCGCCGGTGTAATATGGCCAAAGCTTGATCGACCGAGGCCAGGCCCATAATCGAAGCCATTACCGGTTTTTTATGTACGGCCGCTACCTCAGCCACAACCTCGGCCAGGCTGGCAGGCAAGAACCAGTCTTGAGGGGCCTGAATGACCAAGGCCGCATCGACTGTGGGATCTGACAGGAGCGCATCGAGGGCAACTGCATAAAGCCCTGGACCGGAACCGGCCAGGATATCAACTGGGTTACCGACGGTGGAAACGCCCGGCAGGCGTTGGCGCAGGTAGACACAGGTATCTGGCGTCAGGGGTGCCAGTTTCAAGCCGGCTGATTCCAGGGCGTCCACGGCCAGGATAGCCGGGCCACCGGCATTGGTCAGGACGGCCACGCGATCTCCGGCCGGCAGCGGTTGCCAGGCCAGCGCCCTCGCCCAGTCAAATAACGATTCCATACTCTCCGCCCGCAGAACGCCGCTATGGCGAAAGGCGGCGTCGTAAGCTTCGGTGCTGCCGGCTAAGGCGCCCGTGTGAGAGGCTACCGCCCTAGCGCCGCTCTCTCCCCGACCGCCCTTGAGGACGACCACAGGCTTGCTACGGGCGGCTTCTTCGGCCGCTTTCATAAAATCACGACCACCGGTCAGACCCTCGATATAGGCGGTAATGACCCGGGTCTGGGGATCAGCGGCCAGGGCAGTCAGCATCTCTGTTTCGTTGACGTCGGCTTGGTTGCCCAGGCTAACGATCCGGGAAAAGCCAACACCAGCCCCCCGTGCCCAGTCAATAACCACCGCGCACATGGCCCCAGATTGGGAGATGAAGCCGATGTCGCCGGTCTGGGGCATGCCGACTACGAAGGTCGTGTTGACCGGGGTATGTGTATCGATGATACCAATACAATTAGGGCCGATAATCCGCATATGATATTCGGCCGCGACCGCCACCAAGGCGCTTTCCAGCTGCTGTCCTTCCGGTCCTGTCTCGCCAAAGCCGCCACTGACGACGATGGCATGGCGAATGCCTCGCCGGCCGCATTGGCCGATTACCTCGAGAACGGCCGGGGCCGGCACGATAATCACGGCTAGATCGCAGGGATCGGGGGTCTGCTCTACGGTAGAGTAACAAGGCCAGCCTAAAATCTCTGAAGCCTTGGGGTTGATCGGATAAATGGGCCCTCGATAATGGTAGTTGATCAAATTACGTACGACGCCGTAACCCAGCTTATGCGGGTCGCCGGACGCGCCAATAATGGCCACGCCGGCGGGGTTGAAGAAGGGATCAAATAAATTCATAGTTCCAGCCGTTGTTTACAGTGCTATGATACTTGTATACCTGTTTTTTTAGCCAATACAAGTCTACTATGGGAAAGTGACTGCCTTTGATTCGCCCTCTGCCTCTAATTTAAGCGAATCCTTTGGCTGGGCTCCAGTGATGAAGGTCAGTGGATATCGCGCCGTATGTCACCAATTGGTTCACAGATGGATTTGAGACTCCAGAACTGCGGGAAGCCAGGTCGCTCTTTAATCCGTAGATCTGTGGTCCGCTGTGCATCAGAAGGCCATCAATCGTGGCCAGGTTAGCTACTCTTTGATGAGCCAATACACTGCGCCATCCTTTTCCCGGGCCATCATCTGGTAGTCGATCAATCCCCGTCGCAGCACGGCCGTATCTTCGTTAAATTGGCCAAGAATTTCATTCACTTGTTTTTCGCTGTAACGTTGGCCTGCTTCAAAAGCCGGCGCCACGTAGCGTAATATGGCCTCAAACTTCTTCTGTTTTGACGGAATCTGCTTCAACCGGCCGTCAGGCAGCGAATAATTCTTCACTACTTCACGATCATAAGCATTCAAATCCATGTCGGCTGTAACCCGAGGCAGCGTTTCTTCGGCCAGCAGGCTCCGGGACATCTGGTCCAGCACATTGATCTCCAGCCGGTAAATATTGTAGTAGCTCTCCGCCCGGGCGCTAACCAGACCGGCAGCCGACAGGCGCGACAGGTGGTGGGAAACCGTGGAAGAACGTAACGCCAAGATCACCGCTAACTCCTCGACCGTATATTCTCTCTGAGCTAACAGGCCCACGATCTTCAGCCGGGTAGCATCGGAAAGTGCCTTAAAAAAAGACAATAAAGCCTCAAACTGTTCTGAATTATCTTGCACCATTGTGTTCACCCACATCGTACTAATTAGATAACAATCGAATTAATTATACAGAGACAGATTGATATGTCAAGAATTAGTGGCTATAAATGAGAGCTCTGTCTGAGTTGGGAAGAAAATTATTAGCCGGGCCGGAGCCACAAGGCCAGGAAAGCGGTCAACTCGGCTAGAGTTAGAAGCACAAGCAGCCCAAAGCCCCAAAAGGCCAGGCTGTCCCAATTCCGAGGATCTCGCCAGACGCCTCGGGCCATGCGCCAACCTTGCCAGGCGACAAAGGGTAAAACGGCCAGCAAAGCCATCGCGACTATGGGCGGAAGACCCAAAAATAGAAGAATAGGCAGGCTGCCGTACTGCAGAACCAGGATAAAAAGGTAGAGGTGGACAGCCCGGGGTTGGCCCAAGTAATAGATCAGAGTATGTTTTCCGGCGGCCGCGTCACCCTCGGCATCGGGGATATTTAAGGTCAGCAACACCTCAAATTGCCAGCAGCACAGGGGGAAAATAGCCAGAAACGGCAACAACTCCAAGCGGCCGGCCTGTAGATAGTAACCAAAAAGAGGGGTCAGTCCGGTGGTCATTACTGCCCCGGTAATCTCGCCCAGCCCGCGCTGGTTGAGCTTTAAGGGTGGGGCGCTGTAACTCCAGCCCAGGGTTATGGCGATGAGCACCAGAGGCAGGGTATAGGGACCGCTGCCAACCACCAGAAACAGCCAGAGACCAGCAAATAAGGCTACGGCTGCCAGCCCGATTGCGGTGAACAGAGCAACTTCAGGCCGGATAACGCCCTTGACCAGTACCTGGCTGCCGCCGGTCCAGCGCAACGGGCGGGGATTTTCCCGATCGGCCGCCATATCGAAGTACTCATTGCTATAATGGACCATCAGCTGGGTGGCGGTGACGGCTATCTGCCCCCATAACAGGGTGGCCAGGTTGATGCTTGCCCCAGAATAGAGGGCCATTATGGTGCCCAACCCGAAGAGCATAAATCCGCCACCCAGAAAGATTGGCCGGCCCAGACGAATAAAGTAGTATAGCTTGCGCATAGGCCCTTTGTCGCGCCTAAATGCTTTGCCGGACCTGGTTTATCTGGTCCCGGAGCTGGATCGCCGCTTCACGAGCGGCTTCGGCAAAGTTTACCCCGGCCGAGGCGTAGATGACGCTGCGACTGGCGTTGATCAACGGTCCGGCCACTGGGTCAGGCCCGTGCAAGACGGCCGGCTCCAGCTTTCCCCCCTGGGCGCCAATGCCGGGAATCAAAAAGTTAGCCTGGGGAGCCAGCCGGCGGGCCATGGCTAGCTCCTCGGGGTAGGTGGCGCCGACTACGTAGCCGGTATGCCCCTGAACCGGCCAATCCTGGCTCTCGCGAATCACCTCGGCCGAAAGCCCTTCACCACGAGCCAAATCCCCCTGGAAATCAGTCGCGCTGGGATTTGAGGTACGGGCCAGCAGATACACGGCCTTATCTGGCCGGCGACCGATTGCCGGCAGCACCGCTTCCGCACCCACATAAGGGTTCACGGTGATGGCGTCGACCCCCCAATAATCCAGTAGCCCGGCGGCCCAGGCAGCCTGGGTGTGGCCGATATCCCCGGTTTTGCAGTCGACGATGACCGGCAGGTGGTTGGGGATGTAGGCGATGGTTCGCTCCAGGGCGATGATGCCGGCCGCGCCCCATTGCAGGTAAAAGCCAAGATTGGGTTTATAAGCACAGACCAGGTCGGCCGTGGCCTCGATAATGGCCTTGTTGAAGGGTAGGATGGGCTCGTCCCATTTCAAGGCCTGGACTGGTAGTCGATCCGGTTGCGGGTCGAGGCCCACGCATAGCCAGGAATAATTACGCTCCTGGGCGGCCCTTAACTTGTCCAGGTAAGCGATCGAACTATCCACGGGCACTTTGTACCTTAATCCTGGTATAACAGGGCGATAAAACGGCCAGGTCCGTGAACGCCAACGGCCATTGTTTGCTCAATATCGGCCGTTTTGCTCGGACCACTGATCAGGGTTATGCTGGCGGGCAAAGGAGGACGCTGTTCGGTCATCCAGGTAAAAAGATCGCTGGTCAGGCAAGAGACCGGGACCAAGACGATATGCACCGGGGGCATGAGCGAGGTCAATCGACTACGGCCGGGTCCACTGCTGATAACCACCGAGCCGGTTTCGGCCAGGGCGGCGTCGGCCCCGCCGATACCGACATCGGCCGTGGCCGCGAATTGGCGCAAATTCCCCTCACTGTGCCCGACCACATGCCAATTGATCTCCGGCCAGCGCTCAGTAGGTTCCAGGCCGGCCAGGTCGGGATGATCATCAATCAGGGCGCCCTGAGCGTTGATTTCGCGTAAAATTTCAGAGAGATGATCCAGGGCTTCTTCCCGGTTGCCGGCACGATGAACTTCACCCTTTGCCGCCGTCAAGGCCTGGCAGAATTGTTCGGCCGGGTTGGCGAATTGCCGTTGGGAGCGCCAGGGTGCGGGTGGCGAGGCCTCTCGGACCTGGCCAACTAATCGATTCATAATTTCTTCGCGTGCAGACATGGGGATTATTCCTACTGCCAATCTTCGTTGTCTTCCCACAATTTCCGGAACGGCTTTTCGGCCAGGGCAGGGGGCAGTCGCTCGCCCAAGGGGTTCAGTCGTTGGGGCAAATGGAGCCGGCCAGCACGGGCGAAGGGCCGCTGCAGCAGCCGTAGAAAACCGGCGCTCAAGTTCATCAACCGTTCCCGTCCTAAAATATAAGCGGCCGCTCTCTCGCCAAAACGCAATGAGGCAGGGGCGATTTGAGCCTGCACCTCTTCGGCGCGCAGGGCCAGAAGCATGCGGGGCAGGTCAATTTGCACCGGGCAGACCTCTAAACAGGCGCCACATAAGGAACTGGCCTGGGGCAGCGCCTCATACGCTTCCAGGCCAAATAAGAGCGGGCTGATCACGGCGCCAATCGGCCCGCTGTAGGGGCTGCCGTAGGCATGGCCACCGGCCTCGCGGTAGACTGGGCATATATTAAGACACGAGCCGCAGCGAATACATTGCAGCACCTCTTCATATTCGGTGCCGATCTGGGCGCTGCGGCGGTTATCCAACAGGATAATATGCAATTCGCCTGGCCCATCGGGATCGGTTGGCTTGGCCGGCCCGGTGATGAAGGTTGTGTAGACCGAAAGAGGCTGGCCGGTGGCGCTGCGGGCCAACAGGGCTAGCCAGGGGGCAGCGTCCTGCCAGGTTGGGGCGATCTTCTCGATGCCCATGATGACCACATGCACAGGGGGTAGGCTGGTGACCATTTCGGCATTACCCTCGTTGGTTACCAGGACGATGGTGCCCGATTCGGCCACGCCGATATTGGCCCCGGTGATGCCCATACCAGCCGCCAAGAATTTTTCGCGTAGCAAGCGGCGGGCCTCGGCCGTTAGCCGGGGAATGTCATCGGCCGGCATGGCCTGGCCGGTCTGCTCGCTGAATAACTCAGCGACCTGGCCCCGTGTTTTGTGGATGGCCGGGGCGATAATATGGTAGGGTCCTTCCTGGGACAATTGGATGATCCATTCACCCAGGTCGGTTTCAACCGGTTCGATACCGGCCGCCTGTAGCGTGTGGTTGAGCCGTATCTCCTCGGTGGCCATCGATTTGGTTTTGGTCACCAGGGAGACGCCATGGCCCTGGGCAATGGAAGTGGCGATGTGGCCGGCTTCAGCGCCATCGCGGGCCCAATGGACCTGGGCGCCGGCCGCCTGAGCGTTGCGCTCGAAGGTTTCCAGGTGTTCGGCAAGCCGGGCCAGGGTTGAGGAACGGATGGCTTTGAGATGGCCGGTCATTTCAAAGGAGTGGGGCAGGTCGGCCAGGGCAGTATCGTGGCCATGTCTGAAGTGACCGGTGGCCCCATCAAGCGCCCCTTGCAAACGGATGTCCTTGATGGCGATGGTGGCCCGGGTCCGAAATTGGGCTACGGAGGTCGATTCCTGGTGGGCGGTCACCGGGTCATCTCCTCCAGGAGGACGGCCAGATGGCGGATTGAAATATTATCGTCGCCAGCCAGTTGGTGCATTTGCATCAGGCAGCCGGGGTCGGCCGATACGATAGTATGAGTGCCCGTGGCGGCCGCCTGGCGAAGCTTCTCGGCTGTCATGGCTGTCGAGACCTCGGGTAAACGCAGAGAAAAAACGCCGCCAAAGCCGCAACAACGATCGGACTCCTCCATTTCGCGTAGTGAACATCCTGCCTGCTTTATTAACTGGCGGGGCTCGTCACAAAGACCCAGTAGACGGTTCATGTGGCAGGAATCGTGGTAGGTTACATCTGGTGATACTTCGCTTGAAACCTTCGGGGTCACTGAAACCTCCGAGGTCTCTAAGACCTCGGAGGTTTGTCGGGGTTGCCAGCCAAGCTGGTGCACGAGGTACTCGCTCAGTTCGTACGTTTTGGCCGCCAGCTCCCTGGCCCGTCGCTGCCATTCAGGCGATCCTTCAAAGAGGTGAGAGTATTCAAGCCGGATCATGCTGGTGCAGGAGCCGCTGGGCAGGACAACGGTGTCGTATGGTTCGAAAATTTTGATGGTGCGCCTGGCCAGGTTTGCTGCTTGCTGTTGGAAGCCACTATTGTAGAAGGGCTGGCCGCAACAAGTTTGCCCGGCCGGAAAATCCACCTGGCAGCCGGCCCGGCGGAGTAGTTTGACGGCCGCCACGCCGACTTCGGGCATGATCTGATCGACGAGACAGGTAGCACAGAGCGCGACAGGGATAGAATTTACCATGGCGAGTATTTTAACCGGACTCAAAAAAGCCGGCGAACATGGCGCTAATAAATCGTTTGGAATTTGTCGTTCTGGGAGTTTTCCCGGTTAATTGTGAGGGTCGAATTTCAGATATTTCGTGTAGTCATACATAAGCAGTATCGTCGGTTAAACCACTAACCGATATCACCCCGGGAACCACTTTCTGGCGCTCGTCTAAGGCCAAGTATTTCTGCTGCAACAAGATGTCTATCTCAAAGGTAATCTCTTTCCGGTTGTATTCGACCAACCGGCCGAATTCGGGCAGGTTTTTATAGTCGCTAAACCTGGTTGAGGTTGAGCCGGCCAACAATTTGGCCAGTTCGCTCCTGGTGAAACGGCCTGGATATTGTTCGGCACCGGCCAGGATAACCTGGTGGATCGAAGGCAAATGATCTGGTGGTATCGTATCCATCGTCAGGATATTTGTCGTTCAGGAATCTACCACTACTGCTTCTTCTATCCTGTCCACCAACACTTGTTCAGGAGCGACCCCTTCTAGATGGATTGTCTCGTTGACAACGGTACGGGGAACACCCATAACATTATATTTCATGGCTAGATGTGGGAACTCAGTGGCTTCGATCATGTCGGCCGTGATAAAGTCGCTTTCCATGGCCAATTGGTGAGCCAGGATTACGGCCTGGGGGCAATAGGGGCAGGTGGGTGTTACGAAGACTTGCAGGTGGACGGGTTTGCCTAAGCCGGCCGCCCAGGCCCTGGTCTTTTTTGATAAGCCTGACTCGCCACTGGAAACGATGACCAGGTCTTCGATCAGGGAACTGAACTCATATCCGGCCGGGACGCCATAGTAACGAATTCCAAAATCTCGGGGCGGTTGGCCATCCTGGACCACCGCAATCGCCGGGATCTTATCCACCTGGTAGGCCTTGACGACTTCGTAATCAGCCACAAAATCGTAGATCGCTACCGAGATCTTTGGCGAAAGCTCGGAAAGTTCTTCGGCTATTTGGCGGGTCTCCCGGCAGAATTGGCATTCAAAATCCTGGCTAAAAACGATCAACTTGACTGGCTTGTCCAACCCGGCAAAGCGATCAATTAGTTTTTCCCGATCCTTCTCGTTCAATAATGACATTCAGTACCTCCACGATCAGCCTCTTTACACCATTCTATTGTATTTAGATGCGCGTTTTTTCAAAAGGTGACATGGTTAAGATTAGCTAGTTGGCAAAGAGAACCCGATACTGCCGGTGGCCAACTGATCCTAAGACAATATCCGTGCATCTCCTGCCAGGTCTACCACCAGGATAGGAAGTATCGTTCAAGGTCGCTGATTAAGAGGCGATTTTTGCCATGGTATTGCTGAGATAGGCCTCGCGCAAGGTTTCATCCTGCAACAGCCTGGCGATTTCGGCGACTGTCGTCCGGGCAGAGGCCAGTTTTACCTGGGCTTCTTCACTCCGTCCTTCCTGTTCCAATAAATTGGCCGCGGCCAGCTGGGACTCCCAGATCGCAGGACGCATGCCTAACCTCAGCGCGGCCGACTCGGCTTGTTCAAAAGCTGCTAATGCCTCTTCAACCTTACCCTGAGCGGCCAGCACCTTACCCATCGTTGAATAAGTAAGCGGTAAGATATGCTGCATGTTTTTTTGCCGGGCCAAAGCCAGGGCACTCTCGGCACGTTGGCTCGCCTCAGCTAACTCTCCCCTGGCCAGGGAAAGCAGGGCCTGGCCGGCCAGCAGACGTGGTTTCTCTAAGTACATGAACATGGTGGGGACATTTAAGCCTTTTTCGAATACCTCTTCGGCTAATCGAAAATCCCCCAGTTGTATAGCGCAATGTCCCAGGTCAGCCCAGGAAGTGGCGCCGGTCATCGATCCTCCCGGTGAGTCGAGTAGCCGCAAGGCATGACGGTGGAACTTGGCGATTTCCTCGGTGAACTGTTCGCTAATATGCAGATAGGCTGAGCCCAGAGATCCGAGAGCCGGTACGAGCAAAAAAGGCATAATGTTTTCAAGAGGCAGCGCCAGCTCTACAGCCTGGTTGCCATAGCTCAGAGCACGATCATAATCCCCTTCCCACTGGGCTATCTCGCCTTCCATCCAACTGCCGATAATTAAAGCAAATAATACACCGATCTTCTCGGCGATCCGTAGCCCTTCAGCCAGGGCGGCGCGAGCGCCGGCCAGATCGCCGTTTCTTATAGCCAACATGGGTATGGTGAAAGTCAGTATGATGGCTTCGATCTCGCGATTACCAACTTCTCGCGCAGCGGCCAGGGCTTCGTCAGCTTTGTCCTGAGCCTCTTCGAAACGGGTCAGGTAAAGCAGGCTACTGGCCACGTGCTCCAACCCACTGGCAATATACTCTTTGGAGCCCACTCCTTGGCCGATCTCAACCAGCTGATTCATATGTTTAATCACGCTTTCAAAGTCAGCCTGGGCTGTACACATCTGGCAGCGAATCAGGGCAGCTTCGGCCGCTCCCGAGGTTTCTGTGCTCTCTTCGGCCAGGTTATCGGCTAGAGCCAGATATTTCTCGGCAAGAGAAAATTGGCCCATTTTTAAGCCGACCGTGGCTGCTAGCTTATTATAGGCTGAGATCTGCATTGTTACGTCGCCCATCTTCTCCCCAAGCGTCAGCATGGCCTGGTGATTATCCCGAGCTTCCTCCAAACGATTGGCGAAAAGCAAGACATCGCCTAACCCTTCGTAGGCCCGGCGAATCGTATCGAGGTCCGATGTCGCCGACTGTACAGCCAGAGCCTGGTTGTAATAGTCAATGGCTTCGGCCGTAGCATAGGCTCGTGCGGCCTGATCCCCGGCCGCGACTAGAAAGGGCATAGCCTGGGCCGGTTGACGGGCTGCCAGCCAATGACGGGCAATTTCAGCGGCCTGGTCCGGTGAGCGATTCTGTAGCGCTTCGGCCGCCCGGCTATGTAGGGCTCGGCGGTTGCTGAGCAGCATGGAATCGTAGGCCGCTTGCTGGGTGAGCGCGTGTTTAAAAATAAAGGTGCGCTCGAGCAGACGACCTTTCTCGCGGATGATCTCCCGTCGTTGCAGTTCTATCAAGGCGCTATCAAGCGACCCGGGTGTTTCGACAATGTCGGCCAGGGTTTTAACGGCAAATTCGCGGCCCAGGATGGCTGCAGATTGAGCCATCTGCCGGATGCTCTCGTCCAGCTTATCCAGGCGAGCTGTAATCACCCCGATCAGGGTATCAGGGATGGCGATATCCAAAATCTCTTCCGTCGCTCGCCAATGGCCCTCTTCCCGGACTACCAGCCCTCGATCAATCAGCGAGCGGATGATCTCTTCAACAAAAAATGGATTCCCTTCCGACTTCTCGAGGATAGTCTGGCGGACGGATAAGGGTAGATCTTCCACTTCCAAAAGGCTGGCCACCAGCTCTCGGGACTGGTTTTGATCCAGTGGTGACAAAGTAATGGCCCGGTAGCGGTAATGATAATCTCGCCCGGCCGTCTCGTGGAATTTCCAGGCTGGTTCTGACTGCCGCGGCCGGAAGGCAGCAATGATCATGAATTGGCCATCATTCACCATTGGCAGCAAAGCTTGGAGCAGATCCAACGAGGTTGGGTCAGCCCAATGCAAATCATCCAGGACCATGACCAACGGCCGGCGACTCACAATCTGTTCAACCAGGCCAAGAATGTGACCAAAGATCTGGCCTCGCAAATCTGGCGGAGGCAGATATTTAACCCGTTCGGCGGCGTCCGCAGCCAGTTCCAGCCCCAGTATGGTAGCAAAAAATGGCGTTGCAGCCCGCCCTTGTCCGGGCATCAGATCATCGATACGTTCACTGATTTGTAGGATCTGCTCATCGTCAGAATGACTGGATTCCAGTTCAAATAAATCTCTGAATAGATCGATAAACGGGGCAAAGGGGGTATTGGTTTCATAAGAGAACGAACGCCCTTCCAGCCAATAGCCCTCGAAAGTAGGCTCGCCTACTGTATTAAGGCGCAATTCGGTGACCAGACGGGATTTGCCCAGGCCGGCTTCACCCATCAGGGAGACAATCTGTCCCGCTCCCTGCCTTAATTCTTCTACAGCTGCTTGCAATCTTTCAATTTGATCCTGGCGGCCGATCAAAGGCGCCCGTAGACCGGTGATGCCTCGCAGGCTGCCCGGCTGTTCTAAGGGAGCTAATACGCGATAAGCTAGCTGGAGATCATCCTTTCCTTTGACTTCCAGCCCGCCTAAATTCTCGAATTCAAACAGCGGCGCGACCAGTTTGTAGGTGGCCTCGGCGATCTGGACAGTACCGGGCTCGGCCGTTTGTTCCATGCGGGCGGCCAGATTAATGGCGTCCCCCATGGCTGTGTATTCCATGCGTAAATCGGAACCGACCGCACCAACTACAACTAGGCCCGTGTTAATACCTACCCGGACATTTAAGGCCAGCCCCCAGCGATTCTTAATGTCCAGATCGTAACTTTTCATGGCTTGAACGACGTCCAATCCAGCCAGGATAGCCCTTTGCGGATCATCTTCGTGGGCGATGGGCGCTCCGAAAAAGGCCAACAGCCCGTCACCCATCAAGCGGGCGACGGTCCCTTCGTAACGGTAGATCGGCTCGATCATCTGTTCGAAGGCGCCATTCATGATCTCAGACCACTCTTCCGGATCGAGCCCGGCCGCGGCCGAAGTAGAGCCTTTAAGATCACAAAATAGAATGGTGACGATCCGCCGTTCCCCTTCCATGAGGCCGCTCTTCTGGGCTGCCTCCAGCTTGGCCAACAGACCCTGGGGGATGTACCGTTTCAGTAGATCCCCGGACTGGTTAGCGACCTGAGTAGGCGCTTTTAGTGGGGCTGGGGCCGCTGAGATCATCTAGGGAGGAATGGCTCTTTGCCGCAGCTGCTGTGGCCTGGCCGCAACTAAAGCAAAACTTTGCCCCGGGCGGAAGTTTGGTCCCGCAATTGCTGCATTCCAAAGACAGGGTTGAACCGCAATGGTAGCAAAAACTGGCGCCCTCAGGGTTCTGCGTCTCGCAGTTGGGACATTTCATACAGGATTCTCCTATTCTTGTGCCGGTTAAAAATAGTATAGCACAAGGATCAGGAGATCATGGCGCTTTATCCCAACCTAATCATCTCCCAAAAAAGTGACCGCCACCGGAGGTGTTGATTTCTCTCCGGTGGCGGTCATCGGCAGGTATTTAGCCCGCGATTTGAATGACGGGTATCGTCACGTTCTCAGTGGGATTTTCTTGAGTAATCACCGGGATACTGGTGTCATTGATGTATAACAAACTACCGTCGCTACCTGTCAGCCGGGCGGACATAGTGTAGGAATGGTTCCCTGTGATCGCGTTCGCATCGTAAGAGACCTCGTAGGCGACCGGGAATTGACCTGGGTTCGTGATAACCTGCTCGCCCATAACCACAGCTAAGGCATCGGCCAAGGAGGTATCCTGTATCTGTATAGTCAGTATGGCGCCCTCTGGTATTGCAGGCTCGCCGTCAAAAGTCACCATCCCCGATACGGCCGCCCTACCTGTGTCCGGCATGCTTTCAGGTTGCGGGGCATCGGCGTTGCGGAAGAGCAATACCCCGCCGCCGGCCGGTAGCACCAGTTCCATCTCATTGCCTCCAGCCCAAACGCGGTAGTCTTGAGCTGCTTGCAGGCTATAGGTAAAGCCCTGGTAGAACGAGCCCGGTTCGCACTCAGCCAGCGTCGTCGGTCCCGGCTGGGCCAGCATGCCACCGGTCATCCCAGCATTGTTCAGGGTATAGTTCATACTACCGTTGTTGCAGTCAGCTTCATAACTGATGGTTCCGTCTGAGCCATAGGTTACCTGGTATTTAGAAGGATCTTCGATATTGGCCATCTCTGAACTTCCCGGTTGCACCGGACCTTCGGTCCATTCCCAGGTCTTATCCACCAAGCCGGCGGCTACCATGCCTTCTATCTGCAGGGAAGCGACTATCGCATCCAGGGAGGCCAGGTCTGGATCCCATTGATCTGCCGAAAGGCTGTCCAAAGCCTCGGCCGCAGCGGTCATGTACGCAGCATTATCGGCGTTGAACGCATCCATTTGCTCGGCCGGTACGTCGCCGATTTCATTGGGAACAGCCGGCGATGATTCAGGGAACCAGGCGGCGACAAGATAGACGCCATCGTTAGTAAAGCCCTGGTAGGTATAACGCAAGTTTTGGTTGGTGATTGGATTGGCATCCTGCGCCCAGCGGCCGACGAAACGGTAACCGTCCTGGGTAGCGCTGGTTGTATTTAGCTCCGCCTGGGATATGGCCTTGGCGACCTGAACGGTCAGGTCGTTGACCCCACGAATCTCTTCAAAAGGTAATGCCGGATAGCCCGAGGTCTCTGCCGGGCTGGGTAAAACGAAATTTAGCCTCTGGATTTCCTGGATGGATCGGGTTACGGCATCGTTGCCGGCGTCATCCCACATTTTCCGATATTCATTTACCGGGATGATATAGATTACCGGGCTGCCCGGTTGCTTATCGGCTGGATCGGTTATACCGAATAAAATTTCGATGTGCGCCGGCAGACCCTTTGGTCCTGGCGGCATACTCTGATCATAAGGCGTTTCGGGTACAATCACTGCCTGCCATGAGTGGGGCAGTCCCTGGGTATCCAGGCTTATCTGGTCCGGTGACATTGCTAATTCGCCGGCCGCTTCGGTGGAGGACTCGTCCTGTGATAGCATGCGCGCAAAATTAGCCACGGTGGCGCCATCGGCCGTACGCATATTCATGGTAGGCCCATCGATCTTATAGGTCGCGGCCGTCTCTAAAGCAGCCAGGTACTGGCTTTCCTGCTCCATGATGCCTTCAGGCTCCCCGCACGCCTTACGCGTCGTGCCGAAGGGTCCCATGGAAATGATTTCCCCATCAGCCTCGTAGGTTCCGAAGTAGTCATTGCAACTGGCATTCCCGGTCATCTGGCCATCTTCGATGAAGCTAGCGGTAATCTGGGTATCGAGGATCACGCTGACGACACCACCCTTGCCGTTGTTATAGGCGATGACTTCCCATGAGGATCCGGCCAGGCCCTGGCTTACGGCTGTGTAGATAACGATAACGTTAAAGTTCTCGTCGAAAAGAATTAGCTCGTCTTCGTTGACCTCAAAGGTAGTCGCTGCTTCCAACGCGCCCATGTAGGTTCTTTCCTGGTCGTTGACGACCTCAATACAGGCCATCTGGGTCATCATACCCAAACCAATAGTGATCTGGTTGCCATCGACCTCATAAGAGGAGCTGTAATTATTACAGCCGGCCGAACCGCTCACCATGCCTTCTTCGTTGAACTCGGCCGTCATGGTGGTTGCCGGAAGTGGCGGCTGGCCATTCAGCTCGATCGCGGTCCAGATAGTTCCGGTGAGCGATCCACCGGCTATTTCCGTTTCTTCGGCCACCGGCGGTTCTTCCGCTGGCGGCTCTTCGATGGGTACTTCTTCAACCACCGGCGGTTCTTCTGGAGCCGCGGTTGGCTCCTCGACTGGTTCGGCCGTAGACACCAACGTCGGGGTGGGATCTGCGCTGCCACAGGCAGCGATAACCAATGCCAGCGGAATCAGTAACATAATTAATCTTTTTCGGTTCATTTTCCTTTCGTCTCCTCTATATAGTTTGATCATATTATCATACTCATTTGTAAGCTATTGCTCTAAATTCAAACGTCCTGGCCTGGCAATCGGTTCCTGAGATCCCTTTTTTACGCTCCGGCTCATGAGTTTTACCACCTTAATATGCTGATTTTAAGGGGTATTAGCGGACTGCTGCCCTATCATTAGCCGATCATTAAAGCGTCGGCATCAGGCCATCTCCCTGGGTATCGACTGTTTGCCCCACCAGCCTCCCAGTCCCAGGAGGGCCAGGCCGGGGACGGCAACCTGGCACAACCACCAGGGACCGACGAATTCCGATTGGTGAGACCCGGCGACTGAGCCCATTGTTGGCACAGGTAGTAAGGCAAACAGGCTGCGAAAGGAGGCCAATGATTGGCTATTTAGCTCTTGAGCTTGAACACTGCAGGTCATATTTTCTCCCCAGGCAGCTGTCTGGTCGTTATTTTATCCTACCTAAATACCCTCGCGGTAGCGAACAGTAGCAGGTAAAATGATTGGAGGCAGGCAGAAATTTCGCCCCGATACATGGGAAATATCTATTAGGAGTAATTCATGGCCGCACTGGATGTTCTGAAAACCTTGCAGAGTGAAGTCGGTGCCCGCCGCGACGGGACCCCAGGGGCAGACCGGGTTCGAGCCTGGCTGGCGTTCCAGTGCCAGGACCTGGGCTTGCCGGTTGAGATGGATGATTTTACCTTTGTCAGCAGCGAACGATACCGGCCGCTGCTGCAGATAGTATTCGTTAGCCTGATAGTGGTTGGTTTTATCTTAACCTTTGCCGGCCAACCGCTGCTGGGTGGGGTTTCTCTTTTTCTGGCCTTTTTTCTCTTCTTTAACTTGCGTAAAACATTAGAAATAAGGTTTGCTCACACGCCAAGCCAGAATGTTATCGCCGGGCTAAATAGGCCGATCTCCCAATATGTGAGCGAAGAAAACAAGGGGCCGGCCGTGCTGCTCTGCGCCCATTATGATACCCCGCGAAATATGCCTCCCTGGGCAGAAAAATTACGGGGTGGTTTCCGCGTTCTCGGACCCCTGGCTCTTTTGGGTATCCTCCTCTATGTCCTATTGTTGATTTTACGAGCTTTTGGCTGGCTGTTAGATGTTGCTGGCTGGGATGGCTTATTAACACTCGCCAGGAGCCTATATCCTTGGATTGGCAGGTTGACCTTCTTGTTGGCCGCGCCACTATTGCTGCTGATGTTCTTTAGTAGCCTGAGCACATTGTTACGCAAGAAAACCGATAGCCCGGGCGCCGACGACAATGGATCTGGTACGGCGCTGGTGGTCGAATTAGCCCGTCGCTTTAAAGAAAAACCACCCCATAACCTGGAACTCTTTTTCGCCTGGTGGGGGGCGGAAGAATACGGTTTGTTCGGTTCGCGCCAGTTTGTGCGCCGTTTTCATGACCAATTAGCTAAAGATCGCTTCTATGTGGTGAACGCAGATTGCGTGGGTGTCGGTGAATTGCTGGCGGTCCACTCTGGCCAGGGGACGCTTTTCCGCCGCAAGACCGATCCGAAAACACTGGAGCGGGTAGAGCGAGCGGCCGGCCAGCTGGGGGTGAAGACGATCCGCACCTGGGAATCCATTATCTCGGGTGGCTCGTCGGACCACGCCGAGTGGGTTAACCGCGGCTACCGACAGGCCATCTCTATCTTGCGCGAGAATTACCGGCCTATGACCTTGCCGGCCCGGATCTTTGCCGCGTTGTTGCGTATCCCCGATGCCAACCAGTTAGATATCAGCCATATTCACACGCCGGCCGATACAATCGAGGGCATCCAGCCGCAAGTTTTAGAGGAAACGGCCGCGTTGGCTGAGGCGTACATTCGGGATATTGACCAGGAGTGGGGAGAGGCAAGCAGCCGGTAGAAGAGTCTTTGAAGCACCCATTTTTTCTGAATGATGGTTCTTACTCTGCGAGTACGCAGGGATTCGTCTGTTTGATAACAAACAGGTTCTTTAGTAAATTGTCTGGTGAGGGCGATTCTGCTAGAAATTGCCCTCTTCGTCCCAAGTCGCATACATACTGGTAGCTACAGGAAATATACTTAATAGGACCAGAGCGGCAAACCCGGCTTGTCGGCCAACTAAACCAGTGAGAAGGGATCTCTGAGGATAAGACAAAGTTGCCATCTTCACCTTGGCGGTATTGAAAAGAGAACTGGTCGTTTTCAAAAGACGAAATACTCAAATAGTCAGGTACAATATCAAACAACTGTGCTGGACTTAAATCATGATCAATCTGAAAAGCACTGATTGCGACCAGTATGATTTCCTCTTGCATTTCAAAAGTACCTCTTTCACGGGGCACTTGAATGTCTATCCGGTATAGGCGAATCAGCAACCAGAAACTACATGGTAGAATCAAGATCAATATGCCGCCAACCTAAATGATTGAGTTTAATCTTTTTGCCAACATCTGTTTCGGCCAGAAAAAAAAGAAAGAAGAAAATCGAACATGCAGCCGTCCCTGATCATGATGACCCTGGACCATCGTTGGCTGCTACAGTTGAACGATGTTATGGCCAGGCCAGCGAAGGCGATCATTATGCTGATGCCGGTCGCGGGCCTGAGGTTTCGCTTCTTACATAGGGGAGAATAATGATCAGTCAATTTCCTCATTTTCGCGTGAGTGGCAGTGCAACTGAACGTGGAAGACAACTCGGCCGGCAAGCGGCCAGCCAGATAAGACGAACTGTCGCGATCTACCGGGATATCTTTGCCTACTATGCCGGATGGTCTTGGGAGAGGGTCACTGGTCACGCCGAACTTTATCGACCCGCCATCGAAGCATACAACGCCCAATACCTGGTGGAGATGTCCGGCATGGCCGAAGGGGCCGGTCTTGAGCCAGTTGAAATTTTAGCCATCAATGTTCGTAGCGAGATCATGTTCGCTGCCATAGCCCGGCAGGCGGCTCAAGAATGTACGGCCGTTGTTGCTTTACCGGAAGCGACTGCTTCGGGACACACCTTATTGGCCCAGAATTGGGATTGGAAGCCCCAGACGTCTGAGACCGTCATTGTGCTGGAAGCAGAGCAAGCTCAAGGTCCGAACTTCGTGACCGTCGTCGAGGCCGGATTGTTGGCCAAGTGCGGATTCAACTCGGCCGGCATCGGCCTGGTAACCAACGCCCTGGTTACCGATCAAGATTTAGGCCAGCCCGGCGTGCCTTACCACGTCATCTTGCGCGGTATTCTGGATGCAGAAAATATGAGCGATGCCCTGGCTGCCATAACCGTCAAACCACGGGCTTCGGCCGCCAATTATCTCATTGCCCACCGGGAAGGGTAGCGCCATCAATGTGGAGGCTGCTCCCGGCAGACTACTCCCGCGTCTTCTATGGATTTCCCAGATGATCAGGGAACCTTAGCCCACACCAACCATTTCATGAATTCAACCTTCAACCTCAAAGATGTTGCCTTATGGAACGGGCCAAGCAGTCCATTTCGCCTGCATCGTATGCAACAATTCTTGAAACGTGGTCAAGGTGAACTGACGCACCGGTCATGTTGCAGGAGTATTTCGGCGATCACCAGAACTATCCCATCAGCCATCTGCCGCCACCAGGACCCCCGCATTGAACCAGTCGATCGTTACGCCACGGTCGCTTCGGTGATCATGGATCTTAACCGCAGACGATGTGGGTGGCGGCCGGTAATCCTTGTCACGCATCTTATCAGAAGAGTGATCACCGAGTCTTGCTGGCTAAAGAGCCTTCGTTTCACGGGCCTGGCCAGGCGCAGTAATCGGGAAATGGGAATCTGAAGTGGCGGTCTGCGTGCCGGTCGATCGCTCCGGCTAATGACCTAATGATAGCTGGCTAAGACGATGCAGGATCATCAGGGCCGCCTCCAGCCCGGCCGGTTCAAAAGTACTCTTTCGCCGATGAAGATTAATTGAGAGAGTGGCTCCTGCTCGCCCCAGGTTCTATCTGCCGAAATCGAGCTGCGCCGGCCGACAACATGCAGCACATACCGTTGGCCGGGATCATCGGCAAAATAGAGGAAACCTTTGGCCCGGTAGATCGCTTCAGGCAAACTGTTCATAACTGCCTGGAGCCAACTCTCGAGAGCCCCTTATTCGTCGTGAAAGCCCAGCTGCTAAATGCCTGGTCATGATCGTGGCCGTCATGCCCGAAAGCGTCAAGAGAGAGCGCCGTCACCCTGGCTTCGTTGAGGTATCCCCGGTGATCAACGACATGGGTACATTGGCATAGGTCGCGGGGACGACGCATGCGGCCGGGGCGACGCCGGTAATCCAGGTCAAAACCTCGGCTATTTGTTTTGCATCCACCAGGTCGGTTTTGTTCAGTAACACAATATCGGCTGCGGCGACTTGCTTGTCCGCAAACATGACTGCCTTGGCCAAGCGAAGGACATTTTCCGCGTCCACCAGGGTGATGATGCTGTTGACTCGCACTCGCGAAGCCAATTCGGGGACATCCAAAATCGATTTAATGTCGCCTGGTGAAGAAACGCCGCTGGCTTCAATGATGAGTTGATCCGGGGGATCTTCCAGCCCAATTAGCCGTCCGACGACGCCGGATAAATCACGAGCCAGGGTGCAACAAATGCAGCCGTTCGGCAGGTCGATAATCGGGTTTTCACCGGCCGAATCAAGCAATTGGGAATCAATATTTACCTGGCCAAAGTCGTTGACCAGGACAGCCAGCCGCCGGCCATGGTCCGCCTGCAAGATCCGGTTAAGCAGTGTTGTTTTTCCTGCTCCCAAGAAGCCGGCGATAATTGTCACCGGTATGGGTTGGGACATCACCATCAATTGTGGCTGAGGTGCTGCTTTAGATTGTCGTAAACCTCCTGCCGCCCAGACTTTAAATCACGCCGGATGGCGTTGTACTTTCCGCCCTTCAACAAGCCCACTACCGGTGAATATTGTGAATCGATCACCAGTCCATCATATGAAACGCTGGATAACAATTCGGCGAAGTAATTATCATAGTCAACCGGGGTAAAGTCACAGGCAAAGAGAACAATTCTATCTTTTACCTTTTGCTTCAACTCAGCGAAGGATGGGATGTTGTACAGATTGTAAATATTGAGGGCCAATAAGCCTTCCGTGTTCAGGAAATTCTCCGCGTGGTGGGTGGCGTTACCGCAATAATGGACACAACCGCCGCCAAATTCTTGCAAAATCCGGGAGTTGTACGGCACAACAAACTCTTTATAGGTTATTTCGGACATGAGTACGGCATCGTCATCAGAGAACCAGATACCGGCATGTTCGCCAGTATAGACTTGCTGATCGGAAATGCACCAATCCAGGGGTTCGCCGATCACCTCTTTCTGTTTTTTGATCCAGACGATTAGTGACTCGGTGACCACATCCATTAAGGCATGCATCAGGTTGGGGTGATCAAACATTAGATAGATAAGCTTGTCGTAACCCATCAGCTGGTTGGCTGTGGTAAGCGGTCCCTGGAAATCGGTGATTCCCACCGGCAGGAAACTGTTTTTGCGCATATATTTAAGGTAATCCAGCACTTTAGGCATGAGGCCGGCTTTTTCTGGATCGGGTACCTGCAGTTTCTTAATATCCTCGGGCGTTTTAACTGGATAGTAGCGGGGATCGGCCGCCGGATCTTGTTTGGGATGATACTTAATGTCGCAACCAAACGCTGAGGCCGCAACGATCGTCCCAAACCAGGGTACAAGGTAGGGTACAAAATCATCGTCGATCGCTTTGACCTGGTCATAATAGGTGCGTTCTTGGAAGGTGGTCATGATCGCCGGATCGTCAAAATAGGATTCTGGGAAGGTATCCGGATCTAATCCAAATACCCAATACAAGGCACTGTTGACAATATATGGCGGCGCTTCAACCGGCTTAAAGGCGAATACATCGGCCGTTTTCGCTTTGACTTTGTTTAATCGCTTTTCGAATAAACCTTTGAATTCTTCACGCTCTTTTTCACTGAGAGCCTCTGTGGTCCAAGACATTAGATACCTCCTCCTTATTGGCAGGCCGCTTTGTCAGGCGTAAACACCATATTTCTTAGCAGATTCCACCAGGGCATGGACGTTATCGGCCGGGACCGTTGAGCCCATGGCGCAGCCAGGTCCCAGGATAAAACCGCTATCTGGTTTCCAGACTTTTATTAATTCCCGGCACGCTTCGTCGACTTCCACTGGCGTACCGCTTTGGAGCAAATTAGTGTCTATGTTGCCCAACAGGCAGGTCTTATAGCGCGCCGCTTCTTTGGTTGCCCATGCGTCACTTTTATGGTCGACTTCAAGTACCTGTGCGCCGGTAGCGATGAAGTCATTGATGATTGGGATTGTATTCCCACAAATGTGGTTGTGAAGAATAATGTTGTGTTCCTTCAGCTCCTCAACCATCCGCTTCTCATGGATCCAGGGATATTGCCGGTAATGTTTGGGAGAAAGCAAATCTGGGCCGGCTATGGGTTCGCCTATTGATGTGGAACGTCCGCCACATTCTATCAAGGCGTAGGCATAGCGGGTCGCTACTCGCCGAGAATAGTCCAGCAAGGCGTGGATCAACTCAGGTTGCTCTTCAAAGGCGATATCCAACATTATCTCAGATATACCTCGAATCTGAGCAGATAGATCCATGGGTCCCTGATCTGCTCTGGCGCAGATCCACACCTTATCACCGATTTCCTTGGATAAGATTCGGGTGGCTTTCAGGATCTCGTTCATGGGGAAGGTGGTATAAGGATCGGGAACTTCTAAATCGGCTACACCCTCGAGATTCTCTACCAGGGGTTTATGAGCGGCCGGGGCGGCATCGTCTCTGTAGGATACTTCCACGCCGCAAGCCTGGGCATTGCAGGCGGTACCATTTTCCAACAGGATCATGTCGTGCCCGAATTCTCGCCAGGCATCCAGCATGGCCTGGGCCAACAATTCGCCATTTTGAAATACTTCGCTCATTGGCAATCCAGTCGCATAAGCGGCCGGTTGGAAGTTGTGTAAATCCACCGGAACGCGATCGGGTTGTTTTAGGTCAATGGCTGCTTGAACCCGTTCGATGGATGACATTTTCTTGCGCATAACTTATCCTTTCTGGTCGCTATTTCATGGGGGATCGTGATGGTTCTGGTTACCAGATGGCCACCTACCAATCCGTGCTGGCGCCTAATATCGGCCGTATTCCTGCAATGTCTCCCACATAGCCATGTAATTCTCGGGCGATACCGAGGCCTGGGTATTGTGGATCGGCGTAAAGACATAGCCGCCGTCCGGGGCCATGATCTCAATATTAGACTTGACATCTTCCCGTACTTCTTCGGGCGTACCCTGGTCAAAGACCCGCTGCGTGTCGACGCCGGCTCCCCAAAAGGAAATGTCCTGTCCATATTCCTTTTTGATGGCCCTGTAGTCGATCCCCGCGGCGCTTTTCTGCAACGGATTTAATATATCAATTCCCGACTCGATCAGGTCCCAGAGGATGGGCACAAGGGCGCCATCGCAATGATAGAAAAGCTTGGCATTTGTCCGGTCCTTGATGAATGAGAACAGCTTGGTATGGCGAGGTTTGATATACTTTCGATATTGCTCCGGCCGGAAAAACAGATTCTTCTGACCGGCGAGGTCATCAGCTTCGATCACCACATCGGCCAGGTCGCCTACCTGTTCCAGGACGTTTTCCCAGTACCGCATCTTCAGCTCAACCACGGTGTCCATGATATATTCGGCTAAATCGGGTTGAAGATAGAAGTCGGTGAAGTAGGCTTCGAAGCCCCGGGTCCAGGCATGCATCTCGGAAACTCCGGCCGATAGGGAACCGACGACGATGGCTTTACCCTGCTCAATAGTAGTTAACGCCCTCTCTCGCAGCCCGGCGAACCGGTTTGGATCGCCGGCATCAGGCCAGCGATAACCCGTCTGGATCGCTTCGACCGAGTTATATTTTTCCAGCGGCCAGGAATACATATCGTAATAGAGACCCTCTTTTTTAGGGCTCCGCCAGCCAATACCCCATTCGTCGGTGTAGGCCGAGTATTCCCCTTCTTCGCGGTAGATGAGGTTGTACTTTGATGAAGAACGAGGGGCGATATTATGAATATCGATCTTGAGTAGATCGGCCATATCTTGATCGATGGCCGCCAGTTGCTGGATGCTATCGACAATGCGTATCTCGACTTCGGGCAGGCCCAGATAAGCCCGCAGATTCTTATAGGCAATGTGGTGCATTCCGGACATTGGTGTGCCGCCCAGATCAAAGGGGATGCGATCTGGTTCTTTGTGGTTTAGGGCCAGCTGGATACGTTCACGAGAGTTCATAAGATCCTCCAAAGAGGTGATTGGGCAGAGCCCCATTTACCTTTGCTGGTTGTAATCAATGTTAATGAGCTGGGAACGCTCTTGGGATGCGCGTCACAAGAGCGACGCCGGCCTCGGTGATGTCCGAGCGCTCCCAGCTTTCTAAAGTAGCTTATTAATCTACTGGCCCAAAGGCAGACTATTCGTGGTAGAAGAAGCTGGCATTGCTCGCATCAATCACGATGACGCCCGTATCGACCGATTCCGGCATGGGAACGATTCCGGCCGCAACGTTATCAGGCACAATGGGGACTGGGGCATGGTTGAGGTAGTACAACAACTTGGTGCCCAAGTACGTCATTAGCGCTGTTTTCTGAGCGATAGATGCCTGGATGACGCCATCTTCGATGAATTTGAGTGTGCCGTCGTCGCGATCCATGGAGACGATTTTGAAATCGCCTTCCAATCCTAATTCCTTTATGGCCGTTGCCGCGCCGACGCCGCCGGCCGCTTCAACGCAGCCAACGCCCTTGAGTTCGGGCTCGCGAGCCAGGACCGCTTTCAGACCTTCGGCTGCTTTGGCCGAATCGCTATCGTCATTGATGACCTGGACCAACTCAACATTGGGCCAATTCTCTTCAAACTCATCCTGATAACCCTGGATGCGCTCTTCTAGATTCGATTGACCGGCCTTGGTCAAGATAGCTACTTTACCTTCACCGCCAATCAACTCTGCCAGCATAGCGCCGCCAACACGACCGGCGTTGTAGTTACCGGTGCCCAGGAAGGTCAGACGATCTGAACCATAGACCTCGGCATCGAGGGTGACCACCGGGATACCGGCAGCAATAGCGTCATCGATAGCCGGCTTTAGGGCCGGATCAAAGCCGATGATCAGCATACCAGCCGGGTTTTCGGCCACAACCTGCTCCATCGTATTGATCATGGCGGTCATATCATATTCCACCGGACCGACGAATTTGGTCTCTACACCTAACTCTTCACCGGCGAATTCCAGACCTAGCTTATGATCGATGAAATAGGGTAGGGTGGTCAGCGCCAATACCTCGACATAGGTTTCGCCGGGTTCTGGACCGGTGATCTCGATGTTGCTGAAATCATAAGGATCCGCGGCATGATAGAAATGAGAGGCATTGTCGGCATTGATCACCACAACACCTGTATCAACTGATTCAGGCATGGGAATAACCCCGGCAGCCTCATTGTCGGCGACTATGGGGACTGGGTTATTCTCGAGACCCTCCATTAGCATCGTGCCAATAAAGGTCATCAAAGCGCTTTGTTGGGCTACAGAGGCATAGATGGTGCCATCTTCGATGAATTTGAGGGTTCCGTCGTCACGATCCATAGAGACGATCTTGAGTTGATCTTCTAGCCCCAGCTCATTGGAGGCCGTCGCGGCGCCAACACCGCCGGCTGCTTCCACACAGCCAACCCCGGCCAAATCTGGCTCACGCTGGAGCACGGCTTTTAAACCATCGGCTGCCTTGGCCGAATCACTCTGATCGTCAATCACCTGGACAACCTCGATATTAGGCCAATTTTCCTCGAATTCATCTTTATATCCCTGGATGCGTTCTTCCAGATTGCTTTGTCCTATCTTGGTGATAAGGGCTACTTTACCTTCACCACCGATAGCCTCGGCCAACAACTCCGCACCGACGCGTCCGGCATTGTAGTTGCCGGTACCCAAGAAGGTCAGACGATCGGAGCCATAGACCTCCGCATCAAGCGTGACCACCGGAATGCCCTGGGCCACGGCCGCGTTGATAGAGGGTTCGAGGGCCGGATCAAAGCCGACAATATTGATCCCCTGCGGGTTCGTAGCCATGGTTTGTTCCATCGTGTTTACCATGGCTGTCATGTCATATTCGACGGGTCCGACGTGAGATGTTTGCACACCCAGGGCTTCTCCGGCGAAAAACAGCCCTACCTGGTGGTCAATAAAGTAAGGTAAATTCGTGAGAGCGTTAACCTCAAAGTAATGTTGGTCGCTCTTGTCTGCCGGGGCTGCAGCTTCCTCGGCTGCAGGCTCTTCAGCAGGCACTTCTTCTTCGGCCATTTCTTCTTCAGCGGCCGGTTGTTCAACCACTTCTTCTACCGCAGGCTCGTCAGATTCGGTATCATCTGAGGAACCACAGCCGACTGCAAAGACAGCCAGGGCGGCGATCAGAAGCATTATCAAGAATAGTTTTGATGAGCTGGTTTTCATTTCTTTTTCTCCTAAAAGCATCATTACTAGTACAACATGATTCGTAGGTCGTTGGAAAACGAAGGTGATGGCATCGCCGCTGGCGAGCATTTATTAATCCTGGCGTTTTACCTCCTTATGAGAAACATGGACAGGTCAGCTATGATGAGCTCCTATGACTTAGCGAATCAGCAGCCACAGCGATGATCAATACCCCGCCAATGATGATCGTCTGCCAATACGGATTGACGCCCAATAAATTCAGACCGTTAGATATGAGGGCCATCAGCATCACCCCGAAGAGAGAACCGATCACTGTGCCTTCACCGCCTGCCAGGCTGGCGCCACCAATGACTACAGCCGAGATTACCTGTAGTTCAACGCCCACGCCGGCCGATACCGAAGCTGAACCGAATCGGGCGGCCAAAAGAAGACCGGCAAAACCGGCCATCACGGCCGCGATAACGTAGTTGACGATTTGCACCCGGCCCACCCGAATTCCAGAAAGGCGAGCACTTTTTTCATTGCCGCCCACGAAGTAACTTTGTCGAAAATAGCGGGAGCGCCTGAGCAATATGTCGCCTACAACGACGCAAATAATCATGATAAAGACAGGATATTGGATGCCGAAAGCCTTGCCTTGAGCCATCTGGTTGAAGCTTTCGGCCAGGTTCGGGATGCCAAAACCAGAGGTCAGCAGCAAAACAATGCCCCGGACCACCGACATCATTCCCAGGGTGGCGATGAGGGGATTAACCTTTACCCTGGACACCAGCAGGCCGTTGATTAATCCAACCATGATCGAGGCGGCAAAGGCCAGAAATATGGCCACCGGGACACTCACTTCCCAAAAAATCATGGTGTATCCGGCAACGGCTCCGGCCAGGGCCAGCGTAGAGCCGACGGATAGATCGAAACCGCCAGAAACCATGAGTACAGTCATGCCCACGGCCACAATCGTATTAAAGGAAAGGCCAAGGACCAGAGCAAGCATATTCGCTTTGGTCAAAAAATTATCGGAGGCCAGCGTCAACAAAATCATTATTACCAAGACCGTCAGGGCGATGGTTATTTCTCGCTGCTGGATGGCTCGCCGCCATATAGGTACTCTTGTTGTTGGTACGTCGACCAGGACATCACTTTCTTGACTTATACTCATGCTGCTTCTCCTTCTTGATCGGCGCTTGCAGCGAGGATCATGATATTTTCCTCGTTTGCTTCAATGACAGGCAAAATGCCTTTGAGCTGACCCTGACGCATGACTGCTACGCGGTCACTGATAATCAGTGTTTCTGGCAAATCGGAAGAAATCGCCAGGATAGCTTTTCCTTCCCGAGCCAGTTGGCGGAGCATACGGTGGATCTCCTGTTTGGTGCCTACGTCAATCCCCCGCGTAGGTTCGTCAACAATCAGAATATCAGGCTCCGTTGCCAACCACATTCCTAAGAGGACTTTCTGCTGGTTACCGCCAGAAAGATTGCGTAATTTTTGGTCCAGGCTGGGGGTTTTGATTTCGAGATTCTGTACATACTTCTTGGTCAAAGCAGTTAGCTTATCCCAGAGCAACCAGCCTTTTGGAGAAACCTTATCAAGATTGGTAACCAAAAAATTCTCCTTTATGGATTTGGTCAGATAGAGTCCTTCCTGTTTACGGTCTTCTGAAAGAAAGGCCATCCCCAGGCGCATGGCCTCAGATGGGTGAGATAAACGAACTGGCTTATCCTTCAATTCGACGTTCCCACCGGTAGCCACATCCATGCCTATTAGTGCGCGGGCCATCTTGCTGCGGCCGGAACCGACCAATCCAAAGAAGGTCAATATCTCCCCGTAGTGAAGATCGAAACTCAGATCCTTAAATTGCCCACGCATAGAGAAGTTGTTTACTTTGAGAACCCTGGCCCCTCGTTCTGCTTCGGTGCCATGGAGATTTTCTAAGTCGGCAAGATCTCGGCCGACCATCATGCTGATAATTTGGCGCTCATCCGAAGAGGCGGTCTGTACTGTGCCCACATGTTGGCCATCCCTGAGAACTGCGATTCTGTCGGAAATATCAAATACTTCTTCCAGATGGTGGGAGACGAAAATGATTCCCAGGCCTTGCTCTTTAAGTTGACGAAGTAGTTCGAATAAACGGTCAGCCTCTTGCAAGGAAAGGGAAGAGGTCGGTTCGTCCAGGACGAGAATCCGGGCGTTTCTGGACATTGCCTTGGTAATCTCTACCAATTGCTGATTGCCAACGGATAGGCGGTCAACGCGTACTGTAGGTGGAAAGGTGGCTTCGAAGCGGTCTAGCCATTTTTGTGACCGGCGATTCATCTCCCCAACGTTAATAAGCTTGACCCCGTTCAGCGGCTGGCGACCGGCGAAGATATTTTCGGCGACGGTAAGATTATTAACCAGGCTCAATTCCTGGTAGACAGCACTGATTCCCATGCCCTCTGCTTCTTGAGGATGATTAAAATGGACTTCTTCATTATCCAAAAAGAGGCAGCCAGTGTCTGGTTCTAGCGCCCCCGTGAGGATTTGGATAAGCGTTGATTTTCCTGCGCCATTTTCACCAACCAGCGCCAGGATCTCTCCCTTATTCAAATCCAGGTTGACATTAGATAAGGCCTGGACCCCGGGAAACGCTTTTGACACCTGATCTACTCGAAGCAATTGGCCGACATCATTATTCATAGGAACTCCTCTGAAAAACGATTTCCCAAAGTGTTTAACGATTTACGATAGAGAAACCGTTTCACTTGACCAACTCACTGGCCAATGATGCCGCGCGGCTGGCATCGGCGCCGAAGCCATCAGCACCGATATCGTTGGCATACTCTTCAGTAACCGGGGCACCGCCAATGATCACTTTTACACCGTCTCTAACGCCCGCCTGATTTAAGGCCTCAATCGTCTTCTTCATCGAGGGCATGGTGGTTGTCAGCAAGGCCGACATGGCTACCAGGTCCGGCTGGTGGTCGCGCACGGCTTGTACGAATTGTTCGGCTTTCACATCGGTGCCCAAATCGACTAGCTCAAAGCCCGCACCCTCGAGCATCATGCCCACCAGGTTTTTACCGATGTCATGCAAATCACCCTGGACCGTGCCAATAACGACCTTCCCTGTCGCCTGTACATCGGAGGCGATCAGGAGCGGCTTCAAGATCGCCAAACCGGCTTGCATGGCCCGGGCAGCAATCAACATCTCCGGGACGTAATACTCGCCTTCTTCAAACATCCGGCCGACTTCCGACATGGCCGGCACCAGCCCTTGTTTCAATATCACTTCGGCTGATAAGCCGGCGTCGACTGCTTCTTGAACATGCTCCTTCACAACGGCCATGTCACCTTCGATAATGCCATCATAGATAGGTTTAAGCTGTGGATCCATTTCTTCCTCCTTAAAATAGACAGAATTCTTGTAAGTAACCGGATGTCCAGGCTTTATGTATGAGATTCTTTCCTGGGCGGAGCGGTCGACTTACGAATTATTAAAGTAGTGGGTATTTCATGGGAGATTTGTGCCAACTCCTTGCCGTTCAAAATTTCCAGCAGAAGATGGGTGCCTGCTTTGGCAATCTCGCAAATAGGTTGCTTGATGGTTGTCATCGAGGGCCAGACCTGGCGGGAGAGGGCCACGTCGTCAAAGCCGGCTATGGATAAGTCGGCCGGCACTCTGAGTCCTGCTTCGTAGACGGCCGCATAGGCGCCGGCGGCCATCTCATCATTGTTACAAAAAATGGCCGTCGGGCGTGGCTGGACATCTAGCAACTTCTGAACGGCTGTGAAACCGGCCTCAAAGTGGTCATCTCCATACCCGATCAGTTCGGGGGTGATAACGATCCCCTCTTCGCTTAAAGCATCTTTATAACCATTAACTCGGTCATGGGCTGCTCGTTGCTCCGGAGGACCAACTACGTATCCGATGTGCTTGTGTCCCTGACTAAGTAGATAACGTGTCATATCATACGCCCCACGGTAGTCGGTGGCGGTGACGTAGGGCCAGGGACTTTCCCGGTTAGAGGGTGTGAGCCGCACGAATGGAAATTCTTGCCTATCTAAGGCGTGTAGTAACCTTGTCGCATTGTCGGCCGGGGGTGTAAACAGCAACCCATCTACGACCTGTTGCGACACCATGTCCAATATCGCCTGGATATCGTCCTCTTTGGAAACGTCGCAGGGATGCAATATGGTACTGTAGCCAGCAACGCGAGCGGTTTCCAGAACGCCTCTGAGCACATCTTGGAGGTAATGCCAGCTGGCGTTGTGGAAAATTAAGCCGATAGCGAAAGATTGGCCGGTTGCCAGTTGCCGCGCCGATTGATTGGCGACAAATCCTAATTCATTGATCGCTACCAATACTTTTTGGCGGGTTGTTTCACGGACGAAGGGTTCATCATTGATGACCCGCGAAACCGTTTTAATGGATACGCCAGCTCGTTCGGCTACGTCTCTGATAGTTGCCGGCAAACGTAACTCCTTGACAGTAAAAACACCATTTTCTTCTGGGCAGGACAGCGGATTCCTGGGATGACACCGCTGTCATATTCCCTCCTAAATTAACGGCGCCGATTCTGACACCGTTGTCATTTTTATTATAGTTTCTGACCTGATTGCTATGCAGCTAACGATTGTCACATTGTTAGTATGACGATCGTCACTTTATGCATTTTCAAATGGCAGAAGTGGGGGGTGAGTGGTGTACTTGGTCTTGGTAAGGAAGGGAAGAAGTACCAGGGTATGCTCATGACGGATGCCAGTGCAAATGTTCATGGTTATAGACACTCGAACTGGTATTCACTTAACCCAAAAACGGTTGTTGCTAAAAGTTAAAACGCTATTAGCTCAACCTTAGCCCAGAGACTGGGCCGCCCGCCGCCCACCTCCGGCCCAAAGTGGACGGCCGGACTCCTCACGGATCTGAACCATTGCCTCATTGCTGAGATTGTTTATCTGGCCGACCTCGAATGAATCGCCCTCATAAAAACCGGTCAGGCTGATCTTATCACCCGTCGCGGCCGCGAAGCCTTGCTCCCGGGCAAACCACCAGGGGCGATTCTCTACGTTGATGATCTGGCCATTGCCAAGCACCACTACCAGTGCGCTATCATCAACACTAATTACCTTACCGCTCAGCGTGATCCATTGGCCAACATCGGCCTGGTCGGTGGTCGCCCGATCATCGCCGGTGCTGTCGCCATTACGACCCCGGCCGGTACTCCTGGAACCACTCCAGGAGGGCCGGCCCATTTCGTCCCGCAAAGTGATGGCCATATCCCGCTCGACCAGGGTGAGTTCCCCGGCCCGTAAATTCCTCTCCTTCCCAGTAACCTTGCACCAGGAGTTTATCTCCAGATTGCAGGATAAACCCCTGTTCGCTCAAATCTAACGGGCCAGTCCCGATAACAATCTCGCCTTCGGTCGTAGCAATGATTAAATCAAGACCGGCGGCCGGAACCTGGCTGACAGTACCAGCGAGGCGTACCCACTCGGCCGGGGCTTCTTGATAATTTGCATAACCCCGTTCCGGGCTGACCTGGGCCTGCCGCCCACCGTTACTCGCGTACTCTTGGCCTTGGCTCCGGCCAGCAACCGCGCCAGTTAGGCTTAATTCAATTCCACGGCCGGCGCTTCGACCCCGGCTTGTCCCTTCAGCACTGCCATCCGCGGTGCGTTCACTTTTATCGATGGTCCGGTTGATCGCACCGGCGATCAGCACGGCGACTAAGGCCAAGAATAACCCGCTCACAATAATTTTTTTCAACATTTTTTTCTCCTAGTAATTAAGATTGGCTGGTCACCCGGGCTCTCTGACCCAGGGATAAAAAGAAACGACCGGTCACATTGACCACCCAGCGCCAGTGAATGGCAAAGTGGACCACTGCAGCGCTAATCATGATCACCCCGGACCAGGTATGAACCAGGTCCCAGGAGCTCCGGCTGATTAGCAAGCCCGGATTCCAACCTGGGTTTTGGCCGCCCTGGTAGCCTCCACCGGTAAAGAATAGAAAGTAGATGCCCGTTAGGGCCGCGAATATAAAGGATAGGGCGATGATCAAATTGATGACGACATTGACTTTAGACCCGCGAGAGTTCCGGCTACTACGGCTCCTAATAACGTTAAAATAACGCCTGGTCATCAGCTTGATCCAATGCCAATGGATGGCGATGTGGACGGACACGGCCGCGATCGTGATCACGCCACCCCAGAGATGAAGATCGCTCCAGGACGTTCTGGCGAACAGGAGTGTTATGCCGTAAAGTTCATTGCGGCCGCCCTGGTAACCACCCGAGGTGAAGAACAGGAAATAGATACCGCTTAAGGCGGTGACCAGCGCGCCCAGAAAGACGGCTGTATCGATCAGCCAGTTTGTTCTTGTTTGTCTGGATATCCGAATCTGTTTTGCCATGTCGTTGTCCTCTTCAGAATAATAAATGATGTTGGCTATGTTACCGGTCAGGTATGAAGAAGTTGTGTAGGTAGGCTAAAGATCTTGTAAACAGAGTATGTTAAAATCCGCCAGAGCTATGGGGAAAGTGATATGGCCACTTTTGTTAAGGTCTATAACGAACAGCACAAGAGACTCGGCCGCCTATTTTCGACTGCCGATAGGTACCAGGAGGCCATCGATCTCTTCTTAAGCCATCATGCGTTGCTTCATTCAGCAGAGCTACTTCAGGGTGAACCCCCAGGAAGGGAGATCTACTCCTTTGAGGACGACCTCATGGCTGATATGACAGAGGAGCAATTCCGGCGTATCCCGCAGCGCAACGAACATTCAGTGGCCTGGTCAATCTGGCATATCGCTCGCATTGAAGATGTGACCATGAACAGGCTGATCGCCAACCGCTCCCAAATAATGGACCGGGATAATTGGCTTCCCCGGTTGAAAATTAACCTGCGCCATACGGGTAATTTGATGGGGGAGGCAGAAGTGTCTGCGCTTAGTGCGGCCATCGATATGCAGGCACTGCGCGCTTATCGACTGGCTGTCGGTCGGGGTACCCGGGAAATTGCCCGGCAGCTACAACCTGAAGAACTAAGCAAAAAAGTTGCTCAACAACGTCTGGAGCAGTTACTGGCCGAAGGGGCTGTGGTCGAGGAAGCCAGGGACCTTCTTGATTACTGGGGCAAACGGCGCATCACCGGGCTGCTGCTGATGCCGGCCACCCGGCATAACCTGGTTCATCTAAATGAAGCGCGGCAGCTAAAGCAGAAAAGTAATTAATCCGTCCGGAAGGCGCGTGCTGGCTCGATCTGGGGCTCAGCCGGCCCGGTAGACTTCCGGATTGGCCGGGTGGGGCAGGCGCACTCCGGCCAGGCCGGCCAGCAGATTTTCGCACGCTAATTCCGCCATGCGCTGGCGGGTTCTGACCGTGGCCGAGCCAATGTGGGGCACAATCAGACAGTTGGGCAAGGTGTATAAGGGATCGTTGGCCGGCAACGGTTCTGGATCGGTGACATCTAAACCGGCTGCGGCAATTCGTTTTTCGTATAGCGCTGAATATAACGCGTTCGAATCAACCACCAGTCCACGGGCCACATTAATCAAAATCGCCGTTGGCTTCATCAGTCGCAAAGCGCGCTCATCGATCAGGTGGCGGGTTTCTGGGGTCAAAGGCACATGCAGCGTGACAAAGTCGCTTTGGCGCAACAACTCCTCGAAGGGTAGGGGTATGGCCCCTAATGCTCCCTCTACCTCGGATTTTCGGCTGCGGTTTGCGTAGACTAGGCGCATGCCAAAAGCCTTAGCCCGTTCGGCCACGGCCGTACCGATTTTGCCCATGCCGACAATGCCTAATATAGCCCCAGGCAAATCAACACCTAGCCAACCGGCTGGCTCCCAATGAGTCCAGAGACCAGATCGGGCGTGGCTGTTGGCTTCGTATAGCCGCCGAGCAGTGGCCAATATCAAGGCCAGGGTCAGATCGGCCGTGCCTTCGGTGAGTACGCCGGGCGTATGGCCCACAGGTATTCCCCGGCGAGTGCAGGCAGGCAAATCAATGTTATCGACGCCCACCGCCATATTGCTCACCACCCGGAGCTTTGGCGCCCGGCTTAACAACGATTCGCCCACCGGCACGGTCAGTAGGGTTAATAACCCTTCGGCTGTGGCCAACTGCCCCTCTAATTCAGGCGCCAGGCCGCTATTGATCTTCGTCTCTGGCCCAACGAATATCTGGCATCGACCCTGGAGTAGAGTTAACCATGCTTTCGGTAGTTGGTGGCTTACGATGACGAGTGGCCTGGCCATAACAGTATCCTTGTTCCAATTCCAGCAAGCTCTTACCGCGCTGACTTAACCTGGGCATTTACTTCCGCCTGGGAAAGGGCTAACCATCAGGAAGGCAAGAAGAAAAAGGCCAGGGCAATAATGACATAGACGCCGAGCAGCTGAACGCCCTCAAGCCAGTTGCTCTCCCCATCTAGCGCGATGAGTGCGGCGATCAATGATGCCCCAAACATGGCCGCGATTTCAAACTGGTCGAAGGTTAACTGCAACGGGTTGCTGCTGTCAATCAGCAGGCTAGCGAACACCAGAATGGGGGTGACGAACAAGGCTATCTGTAAACTGGAGCCGAGGGAAATGGATAGTGATAACTCCATTTTGTTTTTCAGGGCCACCTGGACGGCCACGACATGTTCGGCCACGTTCCCGACCAAAGGGATGAGGATAATGCCCAGGAAAAATTCGCTGATACCCAACTCTTCGACCACGGGCTCGACTGCGCCGACCAGGATCTCGCTAAGCACGACGATGGCCAATGTCGCCCCAACGAGCACACCGATAGCCAACTGTTTACTCCACGATGGCTGCTGGTCGTGGGCCTGGACCAGCTCATCCTGGGTGCTGGTTCCCCTGAATGAAAAGAGGATGCTCAAGGTATAGACGATGATCATAACCACGGCCACACCCAGGCTTAAATACTCCACACTACTCTCGTTGACGTCGGCGATCCGGAAATTGAAAAATGAGGGGATGGCCAGGGCAATCAGGGCTAGGATAAGCATGGTTGAATTGACTCCGGCCTGGGTTCGATCAAATTTTTGGCGTCCATGCTTTAATCCGCCTAACAACATGCTAAAGCCAAGGATGAGCAGGATATTCCCCAAGATTGAGCCAGTGATCGAGGCCAAGACCAGGGTAAGCAATCCTTCGCGGATGGCCACGATGGTGATAATCAACTCGGCCGCATTGCCCAGGGTCGCATTTAATAAGCCACCGACCTTCGGGCCGGTATAAATGGCCAATTCCTCGGTGGCCTGGCCCATGAAGCTGGCCATAGGCACCACACCGAGAGCGGCCGTAAAAAAGATGAACACAGGCGGCCAATCTAAAAGCTCCCCAACCACGGCCAAAATAGCTACAAGAAATAAGGCGTACTTTACATATTTCACAGACAAACCCTCCTGAGTAAGCTTTTGGCAAACCGGTTTAGCCGTTATTGTAATATATGGCCCGCCATATGCTAAATTTGGCTGGCCTGGTCCCTAACGGTTGTGCGGCGCTGGGTTGGAGAGAAGAAATCTCTCCTGGTAGTAATCTCAAGGATGGTCAGAAATGAGAAGCTGGTCTATTGGGTGGGATGAGCCAGGTAGATTTGTCCACAACCAGGTCGCCAGGTTTGCCAGGGTGGGGGAAGTTCGGCATCTGGGGGAAAATTCATTATGATGGGGGGCGTTAGCGTATTGTTTTCAGTCGTTTCGGGCTGGCAATTGCCTGGAGCATACCTGGTGCACGGAGATCATGGATGAGCGATACAACGCCCCAATCAATCACTACCCGGCGGACTGAGCAGTGGTTACCTGGATTGCGTGCACTGCGCACCTACCAGATGGCCTGGTTGCCTCGCGACCTGGTGGCTGGGGCTGTCCTTTGCGCGCTGCTGATCCCCCAGGGAATGGCCTATGCCGAACTGGCCGGGTTGCCGGCCATCACCGGCCTTTATACCACGGTTGTTTGCCTGGTTGCTTACGCCACCTTTGGTCCATCGCCTTACCTGGTTCTTGGTCCTGATTCTTCCCTGGGCCCCATGATCGCGGCCGTAATCTTGCCCATCGCGGCCGGTGATCCCACCACTGCTGTTGCCCTGGCCGGCATGATGGCCCTAATGGTTGGCCTGCTCACCGTTGGGGCGGGGATTGCCAAGTTGGGTTTTGTTTCCGATCTCCTGTCGAAGCCGGTCCGGCTGGGCTACATGGCCGGCCTGGCCATCACCATCTTTGTTGGCCAGCTGCCTCAACTATTCGGCTTTTCTGCGGATGGAAGCAATGTGGTTCAGGATGTGGTGGGCTTCTTACAAAACCTTGACCAGACGAATATTTGGGCGTTGGGTATCGGCCTGCTTTCATTACTCGTCATATTGGGCCTACGGCGCTGGTCAACGCATATACCCGGTATCCTGGTGGCCGTTGTTGTCGCCATCCTCATTTCAACCGCCTTCAACCTGTCGGCCAAAGACGTGGACGTCGTCGGCTTGTTGCCCCAGGGCTTTCCGCGACCATCCTTTCCTTCAGTCGACTGGGCAGATTTGGGCGCCCTGGCGGCCGGCGCTGTGGCCATCAGCCTGGTGGCCATCGGTGACACCATCTCTACTTCGGCCGGTTTTGCTTCCAGGCGCGGCTACGACGTGGACTCTGATCAGGAGCTGGTCGGCATCGGTGCGGCCAACCTTTTGGCCGGCCTATTTCAAGGCTTTCCGGTTAGCACAAGTGGCTCGCGCACGGCCGTGGCCGAGCAATCCGGTGCCAAGACCCAGTTAACCGGAGTTGTGGCGGCCGGGCTGGTGCTTGTGATGCTCGTTTTTATTCCTGGATTGGTGAGCAACTTGCCCATGTCTGTCCTGTCGGCCATTGTCATCGTGGCCTCAATCAGCCTCTTGGACCTCGTGGCCTTGCGTCATCTTTGGGCCGATCAGCGGAGCGAGTTTGCTGTGGCCATGATCTGCGTGCTGGGGGTCGCCCTGGTTGGCGTGTTGGAAGGTATCCTCATCGCCGTCGGTGTCTCGATCTTGCAACTCTTTCTCCGGGCTTGGCGTCCCCATTCGGCGGTATTGGGTAAGGCTCACGATGTTGCGGGTTACCATGACATCAAGCGTTATCCCGATGCGACTCTCATACCCAGGTTGCTCATGATCCGCTGGGATGCGCCTTTATTCTTCGCCAATGCCAACCTGTTCCATCGCCTGGTTGTGGAGTTAATCGACCAGACAGAGCCAACGCCTAAATGGGTCCTGGTCGCGGCTGAACCGATTACCGATGTGGATATCACCGCGGCCGATATGTTGGTCGAACTGGATCTGGAGCTGAACGAGCGCGGCATACACCTCATCCTGGCGGAACTCAAAGATCCGGTTAAGGATAAGATCGAGCGCTATGGGCTTTACGACACCATAGACCGCCGCCACTTCTATCCGACCATCAAGCAGGCCATTAAGGCCTTCCATAAGGAGATGGACTCTGGATAGAAAAGCCTGCCCTTGTTGCTTTATCAAAAGAACAACCTGCCGGATTATCATTTCTCATTATCATTTCTCAACGGCAGGTTGGCCGAATGCGCCAGGCGGGGCGATCGGGGCGATATGTCAGGTAGCTCGCCAGGTCTAATTATAGGCGTAGGAGATAAAACACCATGACGATGACCGGCAAGATTGTGTACGTCCAATTCGAAAGCAGCGTATTAAAAAATAACCCCCTGGGCGATCCTCACATACGGTGCTTTCCCGTTTATGTGCCTCCTGGTTATGATACCCAGCGGTCTACCAGGTATCCAGTTATTTTTGGTATCCCCGGTTTTACGGGATATGGTGATCTATACCTGCAAGGCAGTATGTTTCGCCAGCCGTTCAATGAGTTGTTAGACGAATTAATCGTGTCCGGGAAGATGCCGCCCATCATCTATGTGATGCCCAATTGCCTTACCTATTATGGCGGTAGCCAGTATGTCAATTCCTCGGCCGTGGGGGATTATGAAGATTACATTATTCAGGAATTGGTCCCCTATATCGATGCCAAATTCGCCACCTCCGGCGCCAGGGGGATTATGGGTGGCTCAAGTGGCGGCATTGGCTCTTTTACTTTGGCGGCCAAACACCCTGATATTTTTTGTGCCTTTGCCGATCACAGCGGGGATAGCGCCTTTGAGTATTGTTATTTACTGGATGTGCCGCCTTTTATCACGGCGATGGAGAAATACGATTACGACCTAAATAAGTTCAAAGCCATTATTCCTGATCGCACAGTTCCAAAGGACTCGTCTTTCAAAGCCATCCTTAACCTGATGGCCATGGCTGCTTGTTATTCTCCCAATCCGGCCGTTGAGCCCCTGGGTTTTGAACTGCCCTTTGATATTCGCACCGGTGAGATTCGGTCTGAAATATGGCAACGTTGGTTAACCTTTGACCCGGTGCACATGGTTGAGCCTTATTTTGCCAACTTACGCCGACTCAAGCTGCTCTATGTTGATTGTGGTAAACGGGACCAGTTCAATCTTCTACTAGGCGCCCGGCAACTCCATGCGAAGCTAGATCTGTTTGGCATCGATCACATTTATGAGGAATACGATTCGGACCACTTTTTATTGCGTCGCGAGCAGAAACGTAAGAGCATCCCGCTCCTGGCCGGGGCCTTATCTGGCTAGGGGCTGACGCCCAAGCCGGTTTCGGTTCCAGCTGTTTATTGATTGTTCACGTTTTTAGGTATTGGGAGTCAGGGAGGTGGGTGTTAAAGTTGATCCGTTTGTACCGGTTGTGTCATACTTAATTTAACCTACATTAGCATAACTATCAATTCCTGGACACTAATAGGGCGGTAATCTGCAATTATCTCCTGCCCATGACGAAAAGAGTTCGTGTTCTATAGTAAGCTGCGAGCTCATCAACGCCAAATTCGTAACCTAACCATTCCCGCCATCGTCTTCGGTGGCAGAATCCGGACAACCGTCACCATAAAACATGGCTTCCTCAAATTGGTGAATCCTGTCATCAGACCAACCCTTATCTGACAAAAATAGGAAAGAACTGTCGCTCAATTGGCGCTCGTTTCACCACCGTCGCCCAGGCTTCTTCCATATTCAATCCCACAAAAGAAGGTATATCCAGGGCGATTTGCTCGCGTTGGATGGTGGGGCGCAGAGGGGAGTTAGCCTCAGCCTCCAGACCATCTAACACATCCATTGCGCCATCGACCATTTCCTGGGTGACAGTGACCTGGTCCCTGGTGCCGTCAGAAAGGGCTAGCAGGGCCGGCGTCCAATCGTTCATGGTCGCCAGTGAGTTCCACAGCAGTATGGGAAAATGGGCAATGATGTCCACGACCCCCGGTGAATACGTGTTGATAATGTCAGCATAGTATGGCCAATGGTCGGTATCTCGTTGCTCGCTCATGGCGGCCTGGTGTAACATGCTGAAGTCGAGTTCAAAGCCCAGGAGCCGGGCCAACCACTCGATGTAACAGAGGATACAGCCTGAATCACCCTGTACGCCATCGACAAAGATCAGGCGCAGACTATCGGTTAGATTCACAGGTTGTTCGACGGCAAAAGCGTCAGGCTGATTTCCGCACTGGGATCAGGTATCGGATTAGACACGCCAGCCGACTTCGTCAACTCTCCTGCGGTAAATGAGAGGGTGTTGCTTACAGTTGTCTTGGCTGATTCAGCGCGTAGTAGAACATCCAGATTCTGGGGGGCGATAACGCTCAATAATACAGATAACAGCGCCTCGCCGTCCTGAGCCCAGTAATAGACTTCCTGGCCGAAATCATTCGTTGCCCGGTCAACATCAAAAGTTGCCTTTGGTAGCCCAGGCCGCCCATTGGTGAAAACGGTATTGGCGCCAAAATTGGCGATGAACGCATCCAGGCTGGCGTTCCCATCCAGTTCGGCAAGCGCCACATCATAACTGGTTGTACTACCGATCTGTTGCCCGCTATAGCTGAAGGAACTCACGCCATCGTTCAGCCATACGGTACTGGGGTTGGGATAGTTGTTGGTAACGAAGGCGTCCAGGTTGATGTCTCCGTCGACATCCCCAAGCGCCACGCCAAGTGAGGCGGCGTTTCCCAGAGCCTGCCCGGTATCGCTATATACGCTGCCGGCGTTGAGTAATACGTTGTTAGCATTGGGGAACCAGTTCGCCGCGAAGGCATCGGGGAGCGGGTCATTGTTCAAGTTGCCCAAGGCAACCGCGTATGTCCAGGCCAGACCTAGGCTTTGGCCGCTATCGGCGAAGTCGCCCTCACTTCCCCCTTGGAGCTTACCCTGGTTGATCCAGACTTGGTCTGGCTGGGCGCCCGAAAGGCTGTTGGCTACATAAGCATCCAGATCGCCATCGCCATCTACATCGGCCAACGCCACATCGTGGGCATTGTTACTACCCAGGCTCTGTTTTGTGTCCATGAAGACGCCGCTGCTGTTGAGCCAAACCGTGTTTCCACTGTTATTAGCGAAAAAAGCATCGGGGTCGAGATCCCCATCCAGATCCCCTAGCGCGACCCCACGACTGAGCTTGGCTTCAAAGCTCTGGCCGGACGTGAACTGTCCGCTGCCGTTGTTGATCCAGACCTGGTTTAGACCATTGCTGTTGGCCACGACGGCATCCAGATCCTTATCGCCGTCCAGGTCACCAAGGGCCACATCCTCGCTATTCAGGCTACCCAAGGTTTGTCCGTTGCCGGTAAAAATAGCATTACCGTCGTTGAGCCAGACCTGGTTAGCGCCGAAGTTGGCAACGAAGGCATCGGGACCATCCTGGCCATTCGACTATCCGGCAGCAACGGCTCGGCTGTTACTGTTGCCCAGAGATTGACCCGTGTCGAAAAAGATGTCCTCGCTGGTATTCGCTTCCAGGTCTATCGAAGAGCGGTCGGCCGCCAGACCTAGAGCAAGGATAAACGTCTCCAACAACAAAAAAAAAGAGGTTTACGCGTGCGCCGATTCCTTTACTGTAGCCAGTTAGAAAGCGGTGAGTTTTGTTGTGCAAGGGTGGTGCCTCATGGTTGATTATTATCAATTTGACGATATTTGGTAGTTGGAACCGGGTCTTGCAAGACCAGGGATGCTGATTCAGGGGTTTTTGGCGGTTATTGTGACGGTTTGTGGTATCCAGGGCGCCTGGTTTAGTGAAGTTCGATAACCCGTTTCATCTTGAAAGGAATTCTTTGCCAGAAAACGGGTCTGGACCGACAGTTTAAAAACCTGTTTTTTATAGGGTGAGGGATCCAACAGAAGCTGGAAAGGTGCCGGGCGTTCATAGGCGATGTTGGTGCGGTGGTCACGCCCTTCCCCTGGTACATCCTCAATGACGCCCGATAGCGGCAGGTCATCACTGCACAAGATCAACGAGAAGATATCGCATACGCGCAGCCAACGATAGGCCATTTCTAGATGGTCAGCCTCAACGGCCGGTCCGTACAGCGGATGACCGGCCAGCCGGACACGGTATTGCTCCTGAGTTGCCTCCTGCTCGGCCAGCAAGGCTGCCAGTTTGGATTGTTCTTCCAGCCGATCTACCCCACGCTGGCGCCACAGGTGATAAATAGTCGATGCATGTTTGCTGACAAGCAGTGAGGCATAGGGGTCCATCAGCGAAATCCGGCCCACAGCCTGTCGCCAGATGGGGATTGTTTCGGCCAGGTTGGTATCCACAAAATTGACCGGCCGGCCGTCTTCTCCCAGACGCGGTGAGGCATCCCAATCCAGCCAGCCTATATCATGTAGCCGGGTGGCCAGGATCACCGCTTCGAATGGCTCCGGAGAGATGAAAGCATCGTTTCCCCAGGCGGCCGCCAACTTTCCCGCCAGCCAGGCGTGAGCCGGTTGGGTGACAAAGGTCCAACTGTGTTCTTCTTCGCGAACGATCATTGATTGGCCATCCTGATTGTAACGTATGATAAGGGCTGCAGCGAACTCAATCTGGAATATGGGTGATTTACCCGTTTTGCACACCTTTTTTAAAATGCTCGATGGTGAATCGAACTCCTTCAGCCAGCGGGGTATGCGGTACATCACCCAGGAACTCAACCAGCAATTTGCCATCCAACCCATCCGGCAAAGCAAGAGCCGTATTTTCAAAGGTGATCTTTCCCGTGGATGCCGGTTCCGCCTCTTCGATGGCTGCCACGATCTCGCTCATATGGGCGACCGCACTTCTCAGGTTAAACACTTCCGCGCCTTCGAATGGTCGCCGGGCAGCCCGGATAAAGATCTTAGCCACATCACTGGCCAGTTGAAAGCCATTGTAGCCGCCGAAGGAAACATGGTAGGGTTGGCCCATGGCCTCGGCCAGCATCGCCTTTATCGGTGTGGAAGTCATTCCCTGATCACGGCCGGGCCCATAAAGCGTGTACGGCCGCAAGCCAACGCTGGCTACGCCCTCATCCCAATAAATGCGGGCCGTACCCTCGTTAGCTTGCTTGTAGACGCCATATAGATTCTTTGGGTCGAGAGGTGCGCCATCGGGCAATAATCGCTGGTTATATTCAGATTTGGGGCCGTAGACGGCAACGCTACTGGCGTAGGTAATCTGCCTAATGCCTGCTTGCCTTGCCGCCTCAAACACATTAACCGTCCCGACGAAGTTGACCCGAGCTCCCAGAACCGGCCGGATCTGCTTTGCAAAAGGGCACCTGCAGCGCAGCCAGGTGAATGAGATGGGTCGCGCCGCTTTCCCAGACGGCGTTGATCACCTCCTCTGCGTTGGTAATATCGCCCTGGATGAATTGAACCTGATTGATCTCCGCTTCATTCATAATCAGCTCAAGCCGCTGTTTGTTTGTGCTGAGATCATACCCGGTCACCGGGACACCCTGGAGAACCAGGGTTCGAGCTACCCAGGCCCCCAGGCAACCCATCACTCCGGTTAAAAAAAGTGTTCTTTGTCCAAAACCCTTTCGACCAAAATTCGTTTCCTTAAAATCTATTTGTTTTTAGAAATATAGCCGGCAGATAAGGCTAGTATATCCGGCTTTGGCCCTCTCCGCTTTGGCGGTTGACCCCTTTTTAGAACCGGTCATGCTCTATGAGCTTCTTGGCGTAGCAGTCTGAGATGATTTAAAATATTGGCCGCTGACAAGCGGTGAATATTCTGGACAGATCAATAGCGGATAATTCGCAATTTTCCAGGTAGCTGGCTTATCCCCGTTAGAGCTCATAGAAAACAATAATGGTGTGGAGTCACCAAAATTCTTACAAGGAAAACCATGAAACGACACAGACTCTTCCCCGTTTTCGTAATTATCTTTTTATCCCTGACAATAACAGCACCATTGATGAGTTCAGGTAAGAAGACTCCCTTCATTTATATATTTCCCGGACCTGAATCAAAAAACATCAGCCCTTCTACATCGCTAATTTTCCGTGAAGGAGGTCGATTCGACGCCAATCAATTAGATTCGGACCTGTTCTCAGTTCAAGGCAGCCTATCTGGAAAACACACGGGAACGATTGCCCTGTCTACAGATTCTCAAACGATCATCTATTATCCAGATCAACCATTTGCCTACCATGAAGTGGTAAACATCGGGCTTTTACCTGGTTTGACGACAATGGACGGCACAGCCATCGTACCTTTCAGCCATGATTTTTTTACATTAAGCATGCCGCTTGACGAATACCGGCAGAAAAAGAGTGGATCTTCCGCCGTGGATGAAGGTTATTGGCAACCGTCGTCCATTCTGAATCTAACAGGCCGTTCTGCCCAACTCACCAGCGCCCCTCCCTACGTCACGCGCCCGGATCTTTCAAATACACTGCCGGTGAGCGTGACAGTTTCAGCCGATGGGACGGGCGATGGCCTGATATTCATGACCAACATCGGTTATTTTACCAGTGCCGATCCAGGGCTATTAATTCTGGATGATCAAGGAGATCCCGTTTATCTCAAGCTCGCTACCCCAGGAAAAATTGTCACTGATTTTAAAGTCCAGGTTGTCAGTGGCGTTCCTTATCTGGTTTACCATGAGGGCGACTTCGTCCCACTAGGCTGGTCTGAGGGCAAATACATTGTTATGGACGATAGTTATACCGTTGTCGATGTTTGGGTAATGAGGAACGGCTACTTCGCTGACTTGCATGAAATCCAATTGCTCGATAATGGAAACGCTTTAATGTTAGCCTACGTCTCTGTCCCTATAGACCTCACACCTTATGGAGGTCCGGCAAATGGGGTTGTGATGGAAAGCGTGATTCAAGAACTCGATGCCGCAAAAAATGTCGTCCTGGAATGGCATAGCTTGGATCATATACCCCTAACAGAAAGTAATATCCCGTTATCGGATTCACCGGTTGATTATTTACATTCCAATGCGATTGAGATCGATACGGACGGGAATATCCTTGTATCCAATCGCAATACATCCAGCATTATCAAGATCGACCGAATGACTGGGGCTACGATCTGGAGCCTGGGCGGGAAAAGCAACCAATTCAACTTTACCAATGACCAGGCTTTTTCCGCGCAACACGATATTCGCCGCCTGGCCAATGGCAACATCACCGTGTTCGATAATGGCACTGGACGGCCGGCCCCTCTCTATTCGCGAGTAGTCGAATACGCGATAGATGAGTCTCAAAAAACAATTACGCGTGTTTGGCAATATCCTGATACCCAAGATGTTTTCGCCGGTTTCATGGGCAATGCTCAAAGATTAAATAACGGGAATACAATGATCGGCTGGGGGTCTGCGGCCAAAATTGAAGAAGTCAAGGCCGATGGATCTCCAGCGCTCGAAATGGTGTTTAACGGTATGACCTATCGTGCTTATCGCGAGGAGTGGGCTGCCCAGCCAGGAGAGTTACCCCGCACAGCGGTCAGCGCCACGGGTGCTAATTCGGTCATGCTTTACGCAAGTTGGAACGGCGCCACCCAAATCACTGGTTATGAGATTTACTTGGGAGAAACAGTAGATTCTTTGGCCCAGGAGACAACTGTACCCCGCAGTGGCTTTGAAACAGCGGTAGAGCTTTCTGCCCTCGATCCCAGTACCTGTGTCTTCAAGGTTCGGCCGGTGCACGCTGATGGAGGTGATATGCCTTTTTCGGTGGCCGCTTATAGAATTGAGCAGCCGCAATGCCTCGATTTATTGACCAACAAAGCCTATTTTCCACTTTTGTTCCCCCGCTAAATTGACACCGGAAGGGATCAAAAAAAAGGCTCTCGAACCGCCGCCCTCTTATTTCTCTCGTCCAATACGTTGGGTGGATTCCTAACCCGGTTCCGTTCAAATATCCAGGGGGAAATTAGGGCGATAAATCCAAACTGCTACCCGGCTCTTGTGGAATTCTGTAGACACCGCCATTGACCACGGCAGGGTGGACAAAATGTTGGCGTAAGTGGGGGATATACTCCAAAAACTGGGCTTCTTGGCCCAGGGCGATGTGATTGAATAAAGCCAGGTGCTGATGTATCTGGCCTATATCGCCCACGTGGGGAACAACCAGAATACCAAATTTTCGGGCCAACAGGCTGAATGTGATGAACTCACTACCCCCCCACCCTGGTGCATTCTACCTGGACGAAACTGGTGGCCCCGGCTTGCAGAAAATTCTTGAACAGGATCCAGTTGGGAACGTGTTCGCCTAAGGCTACCCTCATGGACGCTATGGCCCGGGCTAACGTTTGGTGGGCGCTAACATCATCCGGATGGGTTGGCTCCTCAATCCAATATGGGGACATATCAGCCAGATCGGAACATAAACGAATGGCCTCGTGTAATGACCAGCTCTGATTGGCATCCAACATCACCCTGGCCTGGTCGACGGCCGCTTCCCGGACCATGTAAGCCCGGCGGATATCCCGGCCATTGTCCCTGGAGCCAACTTTCAATTTCATAGCCGTGAAACCGGCGGCGACGGTCCTCTTTAATTTTTTTTTCAACTGCTCGTCCGTATAATTGAACCAGCCAATCGAGGTGTCGTAGCCGGGGTAGCCCTCTTCCAATATAGCGACCAGCTCCTGCCGTCCCGGGCGATTGTGATCCAGGATGGACAGAGCTTCCTCCTGTCTGAGAACATCCTCTAGATAACTCAGATCGAGCAGGTTCACAGTTTGTTCCACCGAGAGGTCTAGCAGCAAGCGCCATAGAGGCAGGCCACGTGACTTGGCCCAACGATCAAAACAGGCATTGGTGCTGGAAGCCAATGCCAGGTGAACCATGCCCTAGTGCGGGCCGAGCCAGCGAAAGCGTGGACGATCAGCCAATCCCCTAAAAAATAGACCAAATTAAGCCATGGTTTGCTCGATATCTCGGCCGGCCAAAGGCTCGGCCAGGGTTTCGATAAGCTGGCATATCTGACTATTGCCTTCGCCCAAGGTGATAGCAAGCCCGGTCCCAGTGAGCCAACTGTCGCTGTGCAGTAGCGTAACCGCATAAGAGTAAATCGGGTTGGTACGGACCGAGTCACTCCCTTCTCCCGGCTTCAGAGCATAGCGTGCATCCCTGGCCTTGACCCTCCTGATTGCGCCTGGAATCCCAGAACAAATCAAATATTTCCGAAGACCACAGTCATTACCCAAGCATTAGCTGCCCACCGATTTACTGTTTAGGAATTTGTCATCACCACGAAAAACGTCGCTAGTGAGTGGCTCAAATTGTCGCGCCTCGACAGAAACATCGGGCTGAAGACTGGGGTAAAATTCGCCTTATCCCAAGTGACAGATCACAAAAGAAAAGACCTGCGAGAGAGAAACCTGGTTAAGATCCTGATATCAGGCAAGCGTTGAGCATCAATGGGCGGGCGGATCAACCCAGATGTATGGCCCAAGCGGACACTTTCCGGGCGACATGCCTCGGCTTAAGGTGTATATTTAACAAGGAGGTTGTAGTTGTCCTGGTCATTGAGCTTGCCGTCATTACTGAGGAATATGTAATAGTGACCGGCGGGCTGTACTCCAGCATTCACGATTTTAGTTGTGCTTGGACTGCCATTGCTACCCAACAAGATCCGTGAGTCACAGCTAACACCTGCGAAGACGGCAACCTGCCCAAAAAGTGGCTTGAAATTGGTTAGTTCAACTGCTAGCGAGCCACTGCGTGGTAAGACGAATTGGTACCAGTCTACGGAATCATTTGGTAGAAAAGTGTAGCCAAAATTCGTAATGATCTTGTGGGCCTGTTCACAGGTGTTGTTCGGTTCGTCAATATTGTCAAATCGTTGAAGGATCAGCGGCAGATATGTCGTGTAGATTTTCTCCCCCACGTTAGTGAATTCAGCGGCATTATTGTTGCCTGGCACAGGGTCGGGCTGATCACCGATTATCGTTGCAGTGCTTGAAATGGTACCGCTGACTTCCAAATCTACTCTAACTACAACGGTGACAATGGTGCCGGCATTTGCGCTCAGCTCGCCCAGGACACAGCTGATTGGCGTGCCATCGATACAGCCAGCGCTCAGTGAGATTAGGGACGTACCGGCGGGCAAGGTGTCGGTTATAACAACACCAGTCGCATCGGATGGGCCGGCGTTAGCAACCTGAATTGTGTAGGTCAAAAGCTCGCCGGCCACGACAGGATCAGGGCTGCTTTCTAGGCCGATCATCAAGTCGGCGGAGGAGACTACTCCGGTCTCTTCAACAGCCCCGTTGTTGAGTAGGTTAGGATCATACGTCTCACTGCTGATTGTGGCGTTATTTTGGAGCGTTTCCGTTCTGCCTGAGTCAACCTCGACAACGACGGTTACCGTAGCACCGGCGCCATAACTCAAATCACCTAACATACAGGTTATGATCACCGTGCCAGAGCCATTAACCAGACACGCCTGTCCCTGGCTAGATGACGTGGACTGTAGGATCACTCCACTAGGTAGGGTGTCGGTCAGCACGACGGCGGTGGCATCCGATGGACCAGCGTTATTGACGGTGAGGAGGTAGGTCAAGGGGGTGCCGGCCGTGACCGGGTCTGCTGATTCTGATTTGGTAAGACTGAGGTCTGCCTCACCAACGACTGCGACGGACTTCAATGCGCCATTATTAGCCGGATCAGGATCAGCGCTAGCACTGGCCACACCTGCCGAATTCAGCAAGAGGCCCGAGGTCGATGGATAAACGTCAACTACAATTGTGACTGTGGCCGTAGAACCTGCCGTCAGAATACCCAGGTTGCAATTCAACTCAGTGACCCCAGAACAGTTTATCCCATGATTGTCTCTGGCAGATACAAGGTTCACACCGGAAGGAAGGCTGTCAGTAACGACAACATTCCTGGCTACCGATGGACCGTCATTATAGATGGCCAGCGTATAAGTGAACATGGTTCCGGCAACTACCTGGTTGGTTGCGGCTGTCTTGGTTATTCCCAAGTCACTTTCGGCCACTACGTTCGTTATCTCGCTCTCACCGTTGTTTGTGAAATCGGGATCGGGTGTATCGCTAAAGACGGTAGCTGCGCCAGTAATCGGGCCGATAGTATCCGGGAAGACATCTACAACTATCGACAGGGAGCTTGTATCACCCACAGAAAGATCGCCAATAGTGCACAGGAGTGTAGCTGCCACAGGTGTACAGTCGGAGCTTGATTTGAACATGCTGCCTGTTGGTATGAAATATACCACGTTCACCCCTCTGGCAAGAGATGGGCCATGATTGGTCACGTCGACGGTATAGGTCAGGCTTTCTCCGGCGACCACAGGATTAGGTAAACCAACATTGTTTATGGCGAGATTGGCCGAACCGATCACGGTGGTGTTTTGATTGGCCTGGCTGGGAATTTCCCCATCGGCGCCAACAGAGGCACTGTTGTTTATCTGCCCTAGAGTAGCTGGATCAACCAAGGTGATAATCTGTACCGTAGCCTCGCTCCCTTCAGGCATATCGCCCAAATTACATAGAACTGTGCCTGACTGGTGAACACAGGTACCAGCGGTCTGAGTCACTTCTATGAAGCTGGTCTCGGTTGGTAACGTATCAGTGAGCACAACGCCAAACATGTCAGAGGGTCCGGAGCTGGAGATATGTAGCGTATAGGTCAAGTTAGTGCCGGCCCTAACCGGGTCGGGCGTATCGTTCTTAACAAATGGCAGTGAGCCTTGCCGGTTCACACTTGTAAGCAAGGATATTTCATTGTTATCTGGTTGCGGGTCCCGCTGATCGCTGGAAACAATAGCAATATTCTCAATCGTCCCGGCCGTAGAGGCGATAACTTCAAGCACGATGGTTATCGCAGTACTTTCCCCAGGCGATAAACTACCTAGGTTGCAGACTGTGATTGGACTTTGAGAGCAACCCGCCCCCTGCCCAGGGGTCGCCGAGATGAGTGTCACCTCAGCGGGCAAGGTGTCAGTTACCACAATTCCGGTCGCATCAGACGGACCAATATTGCTGATGATCAACGTGTATGTCAAATTGGTACCCGCTATGACCGGATCTGGGAAATCTGATTGATGAATGACAAGATCGCTCAAGGCCTCGACTGTTGTCCTCTCCTCATCACGATCATTGGACGAATTCATATCTGATGTGTCACTACCAACTTCGGCCGAGTTGTTGAGCACCGTGGGCGGCAATGACGGATCTAGGGCTACGACGATGGTAACAGTGGCCGATTGATGAGCAATCAGCGTACCAAGGGTACAGGCAACGGTCGTCATCCCTTGACAACCACTTCCCTGGCTGGAGACAGCCGATACCAACAGGCTATCGATTGGTAACCCATCGGTTACAACCACCCCAACCGCATCAGACGGTCCCACGTTGGTTATGGTCAGGGTATAGGTCAGGTCCTCCCCGGAGGCTACCGGATCAGGCGAGTCAATCTTGACCAGAATCAGATCAGTAGAACTATCCACCTGGCTAACAGATGTTACACGATTGTTACCAGCAATGGGATCGACCGTAATACTGTTCACTTCGGCAAAATTATTTAATGTCGTCGTAATCCCCGAGTCGACAGTTCCGACAACCGTTATCGTTGCGGTCGATTGGACCGCAAGTATACCTAGGTTACAGATAAGCTGACTGTTCCCGGCACATCCAGTCCCCTGACTGAATGCTGCCGTGACCAATGAAACGCCGCTCGGCAGGGTATCGGTCACGACAACAGAGGTAGCAGTCGATGGACCTAGATTTGTTATAGTAAGCGTGTAGGTCAGATTGTTCCCCGCTGTGACAGGGTCAGGACTAACGCCCTGCCCGATGGCCAGGTCGGCCAATGAATTGACCGTTGTTAGCTCAAAGGTAAGATCGTTTGTCGAATTGGGATCGGTAATATCACTGGCCACACCTGCGGAATTCTGTAGGATGCCCGTGGTCGAGGGATCGACGATAACCGCAACAGTGATGATTCTGGTAGCATTGACATTGAGGGTGCCAAGAATGCAGTTGATCTCTGCGGAACTGTGCGAGCAGCCACTGCTGGCAGAGGCATAGGTTACTCCGGTCGGCAGGGTGTCGGTGACGACCACATTGGCGGCATTCGAGGGCCCTGAATTTGTGATGGTCAGGGTATAGGTCAAAACCGTACCGGCCGTCGCCGGGTCCTGGCTGTCCGTCTTGGATATGGTCAGGTCGGCTTCGGCCGCGATGGCGGTGATCTCCGAAGTACTATTGGGGCCGGTACTGTCGGGCGTGTCGCTGGCCACCTGGGCCAGGTTGGTCAGCGGGATGGTTGTGCCCTGGTTGACGGTGACGGCCACCGTGATGATTTTGGAGGAATCCACAACCAGGCTACCCAGGCTGCAGGAGACTACCCCAGAACCGTAGGAACAATCGCTGCTGGCTGAACGATAAACTACCCCGGCCGGCAGGGTGTCGGTGACGACCACATTGGCGGCATTCGATGGTCCTGAATTTGTAATGGTCAGGGTATAGGTCAAAACCGTACCGGCCGTCGCCGGGTCCTGGCTGTCCGTCTTGGCGATGGTCAGGTCGGCTTCGGCCGCGATGGCGGTACTCTCCGACGTACTATTGGGGCCGGTACTGTCGGGCGTATCGCTGCCCACCTGGGCCAGGTTAGTCAGCGGGATGGTTGTGCCCTGGTTGATGGTGACGGCCACCGTGATGATTTTAGAGGAATCCACAACCAGGCTACCCAGGCTGCAGGAGACTACCCCAGAACCGTAGGAACAATCGCTGCTGGCTGAACGATAAACTACTCCGGATGGTAGGGTGTCGGTGACGACCACATTGGCGGCATTCGAGGGTCCTGAATTCGTTATGGTCAGGGTATAGGTCAAAACCGTGCCGGCCGTCGCCGGGTCCTGGCTGTCCGTCTTGGATATGGTCAGGTCGGCTTCGGCCGCGATGGCGGTAATCTCCGAAGTACTATTGGGGCCGGTACTGTCGGGCGTGTCGCTGGCCACCTGGGCCAGGTTATTCAGCGGGATGGTTGTCCCCTGGTTGACGGTGACAGCGACCGTGATTACTTTGCGTGATGCCGCGTTGACCAGACTACCGAGGCCACAGTGACCTCCCCCGGAATCGTGGGAGCAGCCAGTGCTGGCAGAGGCATAGGTCACCCCGGATGGTAGGGTGTCGGTGACGACCACATTGGCGGCATTCGAGGGCCCTGAATTCGTTATGGTCAGGGTATAGGTCAAAACCGTACCGGCCGTCGCCGGGTCCTGGCTGTCCGTCTTGGATATGGTCAGGTCAGCTTCAGCCGCGATGGCTGTACTCTCCGACGTACTATTGGGGCCGGTACTGTCGGGCGTGTCGCTGGCCACCTGGGCCAGGTTAGTCAGCGGGATGGTTGTGCCCTGGTTGATGGTGACAGCGACGGTGATTACTTTCGTTGCCGCGTTGACCAGACTACCGAGGCCACAAGTGACTACCCCGGAATCGTGGGAGCAGCCAGTGCTGGCAGAGGCATAGATCACCCCGGCCGGCAGGGTGTCGGTGACGACCACATTGGCGGCATTCGAGGGCCCTGAATTTGTGATGGTCAGGGTATAGGTCAAAACCGTGCCGGCCGTCGCCGGGTCCTGGCTGTCCGTCTTGGCGATGGTCAGGTCGGCTTCGGCTGTGGGGGTGACGCTGGCGCTGTCCTCGTCGTCCTGGCTCTGGTTACCAGTGTCGTTGTTTGGCTGCGAGTCGGGGTCGGTTTGGCCCGAGGCGGCGACCTGGGCGACGTTGGTGTAAACGCCGGTCGCCTTGACCGTGGCAGTGATAGTCAACTCGACAAAGGAGGCGGCAGGCAGCGGACCAATGGTCCAGAGGCCGGTGCCGGTATTATAGGAGCCATCGCTAGAACTGATCTTATTGTAGCCGGAGGGCAATGCGTCCAAGACCATGACGCCGGTGGCATCGGAGGGGCCGTCGTTATCGACCCGGACCGTGAAGCGGACATTGTCACCGACCTTGGGGGTGGCGTTGTCCACTGATTTGGTTAGAGAGAGGTCGGCGACGGCCACGATGGCGGTGATTTCCGACGTGCTATTGGGGCCGGTACTGTCGGGCGAATCGCTGCCCACCTGGGCCAGGTTATTCAGGGGGATGGTTGTCCCCTGGTTAATGGTGACCGCGACGGTGATTACTTTCGTTTCCGCGTTGACCAGACTCCCGAGGCCACAAGTGACTACCCCGGAATCGTGGGAGCAGCCAGTGCTGGCAGAGGCATAGGTCACCCCGGATGGTAGGGTGTCGGTGACGACCACATTGGCGGCATTCGAGGGCCCTGAATTCGTTATGGTCAGGGTATAGGTCAAAACCGTACCGGCCGTCGCCGGGTCCTGGCTGTCCGTCTTGGATATGGTCAGGTCGGCTTCGGCCGCGATGGCGGTAATCTCCGAAGTACTATTGGGGCCGGTGCTGTCGGGCGTGTCGCTGGCCACCTGGGCCAGGTTAGTCAGCGGGATGGTTGTGCCCTGGTTGACGGTGACGGTCACCGTGATGATTTGAGTGACATCCACATTCAGAGATCCGAGAATACAGCTGACCTCCCCCAAAGCGGAGGAGCAGCCAGTGCTGGCAGAAGCATAGGTTACCCCGGCCGGTAGGGTGTCGGTGACGACCACATTGACGGCATTCGAGGGCCCTGAATTTGTGATGGTCAGGGTGTAAGTCAAGGTTTCGCCTGGGGCGACCGGATCTTGGCTGTCCGTTTTAGCTATGGTCAGGTCGGCTTCGGCCGCGATGGCGGTGATCTCCGAAGTACTATTGGGGCCGGTGCTGTCGGGCGTATCGCTGCCCACCTGGGCCAGGTTAGTCAGCGGGATGGTTGTGCCCTGGTTGATGGTGACAGCGACGGTGATTACTTTCGTTGCCGCGTTGACCAGACTACCGAGGCCACAAGTGACTACCCCGGAATCGTGGGAGCAGCCAGTGCTGGCAGAGGCATAGGTCACCCCGGCCGGCAGGGTGTCGGTGACGACCACATTGGCGGCATTCGATGGTCCTGAATTCGTTATGGTCAGGGTATAGGTCAAAACCGTGCCGGCCGTCGCCGGGTCCTGGCTGTCCGTCTTGGATATGGTCAGGTCGGCTTCGGCCGCGATGGCTGTACTCTCCGACGTACTATTGGGGCCGGTGCTGTCGGGCGTATCGCTGCCCACCTGGGCCAGGTTAGTCAGCGGGATGGTTGTGCCCTGGTTGATGGTGACAGCGACGGTGATTACTTTCGTTGCCGCGTTGACCAGACTACCGAGGCCACAAGTGACTACCCCGGAATCGTGGGAGCAGCCAGTGCTGGCAGAGGCATAGGTCACCCCGGCCGGCAGGGTGTCGGTGACGACCACATTGGCGGCATTCGATGGTCCTGAATTCGTTATGGTCAGGGTATAGGTCAAAACCGTGCCGGCCGTCGCCGGGTCCTGGCTGTCCGTCTTGGATATGGTCAGGTCGGCTTCGGCCGCGATGGCGGTAATCTCCGAAGTACTATTGGGGCCGGTGCTGTCGGGCGTGTCGCTGGCCACCTGGGCCAGGTTAGTCAGCGGGATGGTTGTGCCCTGGTTGACGGTGACGGCCACCGTGATGATTTGAGTGACATCCACATTCAGAGATCCGAGAATACAGCTGACCTCCCCCAAAGCGGAGGAGCAGCCAGTGCTGGCAGAGGCATAGGTTACCCCGGCCGGTAGGGTGTCGGTGACGACCACATTGACGGCATTCGAGGGCCCTGAATTCGTTATGGTCAGGGTATAGGTCAAAACCGTGCCGGCCGTCGCCGGGTCCTGGCTGTCCGTTTTGGATATGGTCAGGTCGGCTTCGGCCGCGATGGCGGTACTCTCCGACGTACTATTGGGGCCGGTGCTGTCGGGCGTATCGCTGCCCACCTGGGCCAGGTTAGTCAGCGGGATGGTTGTGCCCTGGTTGATGGTGACGGCCACCGTGATGATTTTGGAGGAATCCACAACCAGGCTACCCAGGCTGCACGAGACTACCCCAGAACCGTAGGAACAATCGCTGCTGGCTGAACGATAAACTACCCCGGCCGGTAGGGTGTCGGTGACGACCACATTGGCGGCATTCGAGGGTCCTGAATTTGTGATGGTCAGGGTATAGGTCAAAACCGTGCCGGCCGTCGCCGGGTCCTGGCTGTCCGTCTTGGCGATGGTCAGGTCGGCTTCGGCCGCGATGGCGGTAATCTCCGAAGTACTATTGGGGCCGGTACTGTCGGGCGTATCGCTATCCACCTCGGCCAGGTTATTCAAAGTGTTGGTTGTCCCCGGGTTGATGGTGACGGCGATGGTTATTACTTTCGTTGCCCCGTTGGGGAGAGCTGTCAAGGCCGCAGGAGACGACGCCAGAACCGAGGGAACAATCGCTGCTGGCTGAATGATAGGTCACCCCAGACGGCAGGGTATCGGTGACCATCACATTGGCGGCGTTCGAGGGGCCAGAATTCGTTATGGTCAGGGTGTAGGTTAAAACCGTGCCGGCCGTCGCCGGGTCCTGGCTGTCCGTCTTGGCGATGGTCAGGTCAGCTTCGGCCGCGATGGCGGTAATCTCCGAAGTACTATTGGGGCCGGTACTGTCGGGCGTATCGCTGGCCACCTGGGCCAGGTTAGTCAGCGGGATGGTTGTGCCCTGGTTGACGGTGACGGCCACCGTGATGATTTGAGTGACATCCACATTCAGAGATCCGAGAATACAGCTGACCTCCCCCAAAGCGGAGGAGCAGCCAGTGCTGGCAGAGGCATAGGTTACCCCGCCCGGTAGGGTGTCGGTGACGACCACATTGACGGCATTCGAGGGCCCTGAATTCGTTATGGTCAGGGTATAGGTCAAAACCGTACCGGCCGTCGCTGGGTCCTGGCTGTCCGTCTTGGATATGGTCAGGTCAGCTTCGGCCGCGATGGCGGTACTCTCCGACGTACTATTGGGGCCGGTACTGTCGGGCGTATCGCTGGCCACCTGGGCCAGGTTAGTCAGCGGGATGGTTGTGCCCTGGTTGATGGTGACGGCCACCGTGATGATTTGAGTGACATCCACATTCAGAGATCCGAGAATACAGCTGACCTCTCCCAAAGCGGAGGAGCAGCCAGTGCTGGCAGAGGCATAGGTTACCCCGGCCGGTAGGGTGTCGGTGACGACCACATTGACGGCATTCGAGGGCCCTGAATTTGTGATGGTCAGGGTGTAAGTCAAGGTTTCGCCTGGGGCGACCGGATCTTGGCTGTCCGTTTTAGCGATGGTCAGGTCAGCTTGGGCCACGATGGCGGTGATTTCCGACGTGCTATTGGGGCCGGTACTGTCGGGCGAATCGCTGCCCACCTGGGCCAGGTTATTCAGCGGGATGGTTGTCCCCTGGTTAATGGTGACAGCGACGGTGATTACTTTCGTTGCCGCGTTGACCAGACTACCGAGGCCACAAGTGACTACCCCGGAATCGTGGGAGCAGCCAGTGCTGGCAGAGGCATAGGTCACCCCGGATGGTAGGGTGTCGGTGACGACCACATTGACGGCATTCGAGGGCCCTGAATTCGTTATGGTCAGGGTATAGGTCAAAACCGTACCGGCCGTCGCCGGGTCCTGGCTGTCCGTCTTGGCGATGGTCAGGTCGGCGATGGCTGTGGGGGTGACGATGACGCTGTCCTCGTCGTCCTGGCTCTGGTTGCCGGTATCGTTGTTTGGCTGCGAGTCGGGGTCGGTTTGGTCCGAGGCGGCGACCTGGGCGACGTTGGTGTAAACGCCGGAAGCCTGGACCGTGGCGGTGATGGTCAACTCGACAAAGGAGGCGGCTGGCAAGGGTCCAATGGTCCAGAGGCCGGTTCCTATATCATAGGTGCCGCCGCTAGAACTGATGTTATTGTAGCCGGTGGGCAACAGATCCACGACCGTGACACCGGTGGCATCAGAGGGACCGTCGTTATCGACCCGAACCGTGAAGCGCACATTGTCACCGACATTGGGGGTGGTATCGTCCACCGATTTAGTCAAAGAGAGGTCGGCGATGGCCTCGATGGCCGTGTTTACCGAACTACTATTAGGGCCGGTGGTGTCAGGGTTATCGCTGCCCACCTCGGCCGAGTTGACCAGAGTACCACTCACACCTTGATTGACGGATACGGAGATAGTTATAATGTTGGAGGCACCAATGATTTGATTGCCGATTGGGCAAGCGACCGTGAGGCTGTCTTCACTGCAGCCGGCGCTGGCGCTATTATATATAATCCCGTTCGCCGGTAGCGTGTCCGTCACCACCACGTTTGTAGCATCATCTGGACCCTTATTTTCAACCACCAAGGTATAAGTAAGGACCTCCCCGGGCGATACAGGGTCGTGACTGGCCGTTTTCGTGATGACCAGGTTCGTGTCAAGTTGAAGGCGGGCCAATCCCTCGAGGTCGCTGGTAATAATTGCAATTGCCCTTGGATCGTCAGCCAGATCCCCTTGCGGAATATTATCTACAACCCCAGAATCGACCGCATCATAATCAACTTGCGCCTCGTGCACGGCCTGAACCTTCGCCACGTTGGTTAATTGCTGACCCAGAAATATTATTAAAAACAGGGGCATCAATATAATGAGTAAGAGTAGAGTTCTCGGATGATCGTTCATATGTGCGTTCCCCCGGCGACTGCCTGAGGTAGGGTTAAATACCGATTGTGCGGAGAAAGTGTTGATAATTGTTGCGACGACAAAGGAGCAGTTGGTGTTGCTTGCGGCGGCAATGGCGGAGTTGGAGTTGGTGGTGGCAGAGCAGTGGGTGGAGATGTAGGGCCTGGTGGAGGATTTGTAGCTGGCAAAGGCGCTGCCGTTGGCGTAAATGTCGGCGGTAGCGGCGTAAGTGTGGGCCTATTTGTTGCCGTTGCTGATGGGAGGATCGTTGCTGTTGCTGTTGCGGTTGCACGCTCAGTTGGTGTGCTGGTAGACGACGCAGTCGGTGATGGTGTATGAGTTCTTGAACTCCACGAGGAATCTGGCAAAATAATGATGTCACGGGACTTGCTTTCCTTTAATATGGTATCCGAGATCGTGTTGTGAATTTGTATTTTCCAGCGATAAGAATCTGGAAACTCAATAAACTCAAGGCCAAACACCGCGAATTCGTAACATTTATCAGCGGTGGATTCTGGATCGAAATCGATATTTTCTTCTTGACTGTTGGACTCCAGGTAAAGAACGAACTGCTCCTCCGGCCGAAGTGGCTTAGGCCAGCACCAGTTGAAGGATAACCTTTCGTCAATTTCGTAACTCGCATCGTCTGCTGGTGAAAGCACCTCAATAATCGAGTTATCTTCCGTCGGTGTGGCCATCGATGCAGCTGGTTTCGCCGTTAGGTTCCCAGCGACCGCCGACTCTGGCCCGATTCCTGCTGCCTTGGTCTTGGGGCCAAGTAAGCGGAGGGTTATCCCGAGGCTAATAACAACAACCATGGCTACCAATAACAGGACAAGGCTCTGGCTATGGTCCCTCAGCCCGATCAACAACCAGTCATATATATACGCGATTCGGCTATGTCGATCCTCGCTAATAATGGCCAGATCGATGGCAGTAATCACCTCACCCATCGTCTGAAAACGATCACTGGTATATGTATTAAGGCAACGGTCTACTACCAGGCACGTTTCAGCAGACAAATCTTCGCGCAACTCGTCGAGTGGTATTATCTGATACCTATTCTCGGCCGACTCTGGCTCTGTTGAATGATCAGCCGTCAGCATTGCGTAGAGCATCACTCCCAGGGAGTAGATGTTGCTCCGCTCGTCAATCACCTTCCCTGTTACCGCTTCTGGCGCTCTATAGTCGAACCGACTGACTCCTGAGTCAACCCCAACAGGGTCAGAATTGGCAGAAACCGGCGGCGTGAGACCAATCAATACCGGTGTGCTATCCTCGCGGATTAGGACATGTTTTGGTGACAAATCGTAATGTAGAATGCCCAAACCATGGAGGGCTGCAAGCCCGCTCGCTATACCCCGGCTTACAGATAGGGCAAATTCAGAAGAAACTGGACTCCCCTGCTGTCCTAGATCGGAAATTGCTGCCTCAAGAGTCTCCCCCTCAACAAAATTCATCGCAGCGTATGGTTGGCCATCTAGCGTCAATCCAACCTTGTATGTCGTAACGACATTAGGGTGCAATAGCTTTTCGATGACCGCCATATGGTGTTGGAGTTTCTTGACCATGGTGACATCCTGCACCCAGCCACGATGCAGTACCTTTAGGGCAATCCACAAGCCAAACTCGTCTTGACTAGCAATGAATACGTCGAATCGATCACCACGAGAAACGAGGGTAGTAACTTCAAATGGGCCAATCAGCTGCCCTGGACTTACATATGACCCAATATTCATCTGCTATCAGCACGAACTATAATAAGGAAAGAAAATAATTTATAAGAATAATAGTATACTCTACGATGCCACTTTTCTCCTGCGTTGTCAACAATATTCCTAGTCACTAGAGCCTTGGCACGAGATAAGGAGGCAATTTGATTATGAGCCAGCGCTAATAACTTTTCTTCGCGTTATTCGGCGAATTGAACGGCAGTGGTTAGATACACGCCTTGGCCAGAAGAGGGTAGTATGAAATCATTGTAATAGGAAGAAACTATCCCGTAATAGGGTAAAAGTTCTCTTGTGGTGGAAGTCGCTTTAGCTAACTCGCCAGCCGAAGGACAATATTCCCAAAAATGTGCTTGACATCCCATTCATATCTGCTAATATGTTATGCATATCATGTTACGCATACCATACAGTTATTGTCCGTCTTAAATAAACGTCTATGGTCACAATTCGTGATGTTGCCAAACTTGCCGGTGTTTCGCCTATAACTGTCTCTCGCGTCGTCAATAATTCCGATTATGTAAGCGAGAGTACCCGCGCCCGCGTTGAAGCAGCTATTGATGAATTGAAATATGTGCCTAATATGTTGGGACCAAGTCTGCGTTTTAAGCAGACCATGACTTTGGCCCTGGTATTAACAGACATTACGAACCCCTTTTGGACAACGGTAGCCCGAGGCGTGGAGGATGTGGCCCAGGCCAATGGCTATGGCATCATCCTGTGCAATACCGATGAATCGCAAAGTAAGCAGGACCAGTATCTGGATATGCTCCTGCGCCGCCGCATCGACGGCATCGTACTGGTGCCGGCTCATAGCGCGCCTGAGCCGGTTGGTATGATCCAAAAACAGGGCGTCCCGGTGGTAATATTGGACCGGCAGATACCCGGCATTCAGGTAGATATTGTCAGAGCGGATTCTGAGAATGGGGCATACCAATTAACCGACCATCTACTTTCATTGGGGCATAGGCAGATCGCCGTATTGGCTGGACCAGAGACGGTATCGACGGCCGTTGATCGAGTCGTCGGTTATCGCCGGGCGTTGACCACATACGGCTTACCGGAAGAAGCTACCGCTATCTACTGGGGCGCTTTTACAGTAGAGAGCGGCCGAGATATGGCTCTGCAGGCTATATCGGCCCACCCCCTTTTAACCGCTTTTTTTGCCTCGAATAACTTCATTGCCATCGGCGCCATACAAGCCATAAGGGAGATGGGGCTGGCAGTGCCTGAGGATATTGCCCTGGTTACCTTGGATGATATTCCCGCGGTGTTCACCATTGAACCCTTTTTGACAGTTGCCAGGCAACCGGCGCGCGAAATGGGCCGGAAGGCAGCCCAAATACTTCTAGATCGCCTGTCCGGCCGATTGGACGGTGAATACCAGCATATCATCCTACCTACTGAACTAATTATTCGAGCCTCAAGCGGTGCCCATAGAACATCATGATCCTTCAACGATCCACTTTCACACCTCATAGGAGCATGCAATCATGTCTGAATTCACAATTAACATCAACCCGCCCCACAATCGTCATATTGGATCGCCCCCAAAGATAGGCATCCGGCCAACGATAGACGGCCGCCGCCAGGGTGTGCGCGAATCTTTAGAAGAGCAGACCATGAATATGGCTCGTAGCGTGGCTGCATTTCCTCAGCGCCAATCTGCGTCATGCCGATGGTCTGCCTGTCGAATGCGTCATTGCCGATAGCACCATTGGCGGCGTGGCTGAAGCGGCGCGCACGGCTGAAAAGTTTGCCCGTGAAGGCGTCGGTCTCTCCATCACCGTCACACCTTGTTGGTGTTACGGCTCAGAAACGATGGATATGGACCCCCTCATCCCCAAAGCGGTGTGGGGCTTCAACGGCACCGAACGGCCGGGCGCGGTTTATCTGGCGGCCGTCATGGCCGGACACGCCCAAAAAGGATTGCCGGCTTTCAGTATTTACAGCCACGATATTCAGGATGCCGGAGACGAGAATATCCCGGCCGACGTGCAGGAAAAACTGCTGCGTTTTGCCCGGGGCGGCCTGGCCGTTGCCACCATGCGCGGCAACTCATACCTGGCCATGGGCGGCGTCTCCATGGGTATCGCCGGTTCCATCGTCGATCAGAGCTTCTTCGAAGAATACCTGGGCATGCGGGTCGAAACCATTGATATGTCCGAATTTACCCGGCGTCTGGAAGAAGGCATCTACGACCCGCAGGAATATGAACGCGCCTTGAGTTGGGTTAAAGCAAACTGCCCCGAAGGCAGAGAATACAATCCACCAGAAAACCAGCGTAGTCGCGAACGAAAAGATGAGGAATGGGAGATTTCAGTCAAAATGGCCCTCATTGCCCGCGATCTTGATGGTAGGCAACCGGCGCTTGGCCGAACTGGGCTTCGGCGAAGAAGCCTTGGGCCACAACGCCATCGCCGGCGGTTTTCAGGGACAGCGACAGTGGACGGACCACAATCCGAACGGCGACTTTTTAGAGGCGATCCTGACTACGTCCTTCGATTGGAACGGCATTCGCCAGCCCTACATCATCGCCACTGAGAACGACGCATTGAACGGCGCGAGCATGTTGTTTGGTCATCTGCTTACCGGTACCGCCCAAATTTTCGCCGATGTACGCACTTATTGGAGTCCTGAATCAGTGAAACGAGTCAGTGGCTATGAATTAGACGGTCGGGCTGCCGGAGGTATTCTTCATTTGATCAATTCTGGGCCGGCTGCCTTAGACGGTACCGGACAGCAAGAACAGGATGGCCAGCCGGTGATGAAGCCGTGGTGGCAGATTACACCTGACGAAGCCAGTCGTTGTCTGCAGGCCACCACCTGGCATGCTTCCATCACCGAATATTTTCGCGGCGGTGGTTGGTCGACCCGCTATCGCACTCGAGGCGGCATGCCCATGACCATGTGCCGGCTAAACCTGGTCAAAGGTTTAGGCCCGGCTTTGCAAATCGCCGAAGGATACAGCGTAGAGTTGCCTTATGAAGTCCACGATATCCTGGACGAGCGCACGAATCCCTCCTGGCCGACCACCTGGTTTGTGCCCAATCTGACCGGCAGCGGCCCCTACCGCGATGTTTACTCGGTGATGAGCAACTGGGGCGCCAATCACGGCGCTATCTCCTATGGCCATATCGGCGCGGATTTGATTACTTTGGCCGCCATGTTGCGAATACCGGTTTACATGCACAATGTGCCGGAAGAACAGCTGTTCCGGCCCCATGTGTGGGCGGCATTTGGGGTGATGGACCCTCTGGGTTCTGATTATCGGGCTTGTGCAAATTTTGGACCGGTTTACGGTCTATAACCAGAATAGTTACACTGGCCTTTTTCGGCCCGTAAGTGAAAAGAAATATTCCGCCGATTACCGGCGGGTGACTGTAAAACAAAGAAGAGGTCTGTAATATGGAAGGATGGGCTGGAAAAATCCTGGATATCAATTTAACCAGCGGCAGCATCGAAACGTTGCCGCTGGATATGGAAATGGCCCGCTTATTTCTAGGCGGCCGGGGCCTGGGCGCCCGCCTTTTATGGGACCTGGTGGGGCCCGAAATTGAACCGCTATCGGCTGAAAACGTGCTGATATTCGCCACAGGACCGTTGACGGCCAGCGGGGCCCAAACGAGTAATCGTTTTTCCGTAACGACCAAGAGCCCTCTCACCGGCACGATCCTGGACGCCAACAGTGGTGGTTGGTGGGGGATGCGCTTCAAGCGCACCGGGCATGACGTGTTGATCGTCCGGGGGAAAGCGCCCCACCCCTCCCTGATTGAAATTACTCCTAAAGGCGTCTTCATTAAAAGACGCCACCCACTTGTGGGGCCGGCTGGTCCAGGACACCACCTCCGCCTTAGGACAAAACAATAATTCCCGTAGTGTTCTGTGCATCGGTCCGGCTGGAGAAAATCTGTCCCGGATCTCGGCCATTATGAATGACGGCCATCGCTCGCTGGCCCGCGGCGGTGTAGGTGCGGTGATGGGCAGTAAAAATCTAAAGGCCATTGTGACCGAGGGCTCAGAAAAGAACTTCGCCCATGACAAAGATCAGTTCAAATTCATGCTTTATGAAACGGGCAAGATCATCAAACAAAGCCCCCTGACCTCTAAAGCCCTACCCCAGTTCGGCACGGCCGTGGTCATGAACCTGGTCAACGAGATCGGAGCATTACCAACCCGCAACTTCCAACAATCCCAATTTGAAGGCGCCGAAGATATCAGCGGTGAGCGGCTGACTGAGACCATCCTGGTGAAAAAGCGCGCCTGCTGGGCCTGCCCAATTTCTTGCACCCGGGTTACCAAGACCGAGCACATGGAAGGAGAAGGCCCGGAATATGAAAGCACCTGGGCCTTTGGCGCCCAATGCGGCATAAACAACCTGGAATTGATCGCCGAGGCCAACTACCTCTGTAATGATTTGGGGTTGGACACCATCTCAATGGGCAATACCTTGGGCTGCGCCATGGAATTAACCCAAAAAGGGTTGTTGGACAGCGATTTAGCCTTCGGCCAGGCCGAAAAACTACACGACGCCATATGTGACACTGCTTATCGTCGAGGGTTGGGAGATGACCTGGCCGAAGGTAGCTACCGCCTGGCGGAAAAGGCCGGCGCGCCCGAACTCTCGATGAGCGGTAAAAAGATGGAGATGCCCGCTTACGATCCCCGGGGGATGCAAGGTCAAGGACTACTCTATGCCACCTCTAACCGGGGAGCCTGTCATATGCGCGGCAATATGTTAGGCCCTGAAGTGCTGGCCCTACCCCGCCTGGTCGATCGCCTGGCCACCCAGGGTAAGGCAGGCATAGTGGCTGTTCACCAGGATACGGCCTCGGTGGTCGATAGCCTCGTGGTCTGCAAATTTACCAATATGGCCGCGACGGAAGAGCATTTTGCCCGTTTGCTAACGGCCATATCCGGTCAGCCCTTACACCGCGCAGGATCTAAGCCAGACCGGGGAACGGATATGGAACCTGGAACGGCTATACAACCTGCGGGAAGGCTTTACGGCCGCAGATGACACCTTGCCGGACCGGCTCTTAAATGAACCCGTGGCTGAGGGGCCCAGCGCCGGCTTCACAGTCAAATTGGCGCCCATGTTGCAAGAATATTACGAGTTTCGCGGCTGGGACGAACAGGGCGTGCCTCTTGCCGGAAACGCTGAAAGAACTCGAGCTGGACTCGCTACTGTGAATCCGATGGAGGACGGTACAATGATCGATCAACGGCTTTATGAAGAATTTCGTGATGTAGGTCGGGATATCTACGTTGGTGGCATGACCAGTACCCACGGCGGCAACCTCAGCGTGCGGGTCGGCAAGAAGATCATTATCAAGCGACGCGGCGCCCAATTGGGGCGTTTGAAGCCCTCCGATTTTGTGACCACTGTGCTTTATGGTGAAGACAGCGGCGTTACCCGGGCCAGCAGCGAGCTCATTGTCCACCGGGCCATTTACCAACAGAACCAACGCCCTGGCTATTGTCCACTGTCACCCACCGACAGCCGTTGCGCTAAGCCTAACCCGCGACGAGATCATTCCCGTAGACAACGAATGCTCCTATATATTGCATCGGGTGCCTGTCGTGGCTGCCGAGCTTTCATCCGGGTCGCCGGAGATGGCCAAGATCATCTCCGAGGCCATGCGGGCTACAAGTTGATCATGATGCGCGGGCACGGCGTATTTTCTATCGGGCAGACATTGGATGAGGCGTTGCAATGGACCTCTGCCTTTGAAATGGGTTGCAAAATCTTATATATGCTGGAAACGTTGAATAGCCAGCACATTGAATTTCGCAAACAGGCAGAATCATACAGTAACTGGTAATTGGCGAAGGAGATCATGAAGCGAAAAACTGTTCTTGCTGTTGACCTGGGCGCCGAATCGGGCCGGGTGATGGCGGTCCATTATGACGGCGCCGGGTTGGATTTGGAAGAACTACACCGTTTTCCCAATGTCGCAGTCGAAGTTCGGGATACGCTTTACTGGGACTCTTTTGCGGCTCTGGTCGGAGATCCAGACCGGGATCGAAATAGGTCAAGGCTCACCAGCCGGCCAGCATAGGCGTCGATACCTGGGGCGTTGATTTTGGCCTGTTGGATAAAGACTGGTCGATTATTGGGCAATCCCGTTTGTTATCGAGACAAGCGGACCGAAGGCATGATGGAAGCTGGCCTTTGCCCAGGTTCCGAAAGAGCAGATCTTCGCCCGAACCGGCATCCAATTTATGCGTATCAATACCCTTTACCAACTACTTAGCTTGGTCAATTCACACTCCCCCCTGCTCGAGGCAGCCCACACTTTCCTGACTACACCCGATCTGGTCAATTATTGGCTGACCGGCGAAAAAGCGAGCGAGTACACCATTGCCAGCACCACCCAAATGCTCGATGCACAAACGAGGTGTTGGGCCGTCGACCTGCTCATGGAACTGGGAATTCCTACTCAAATCTTTCCGGTTATCGTTCAACCGGGTTCGAGGCTGGGCGCTTTTAAGGGGATTCCGGTAATCGCGCCAGCCTGCCACGATACCGGAAGTGCCGTGGCAGCAACGCCCACGGAAACAGCCGCCTTCGGTTACATCAGCAGCGGCACCTGGAGCCTGGTCGGTATCGAAACAAAGCAACCCTACCTTGGGTCCTGATGCCCTGTCGGCCAATGTGTACCAACGAAGGTGGCCTGGACGGATCCGTGCGCCTGCTCACCAACGTTGTCGGATTGTGGCTGGTCCAGCAATGTCGGGCCACCTGGCAGAAGGCGGGCCGGGAATACGATTATGGCGATTTGGTCCGCCTGGCCGAAGTGGCCCCGCCCTTGAGCGCTTCATCGATCTCCGCTCCTCAGAATTCCTGCTTCCGGGCGATCACCCTGCCCTGGTACGCGCCTTTTGCGCCAAGACGGGACAGCCCGTGCCAGATGACGAAGGCGCGGTAATCCGCACCATATTGGAGAGCCTGGCCCTGGAATACCGGGCGGTCTTTGAACGACTGATCAAGCTAACCGGCATCAAGCTTGAGGTGATCCATATATTGGGAGGCGGTTCGCAGAACCATCCTCTTCAACCAGATGACGGCCAATGCCACCGGCCTGCCGGTCGTCGCAGGTCCCGTCGAAGCCACAGTCATGGGCAATGCCCTGGTTCAGCTCATCTCCCTGGGTGAGCTGAAGGACCTCCATGAAGCCCGGCAAGTTGTGGCCCAATCCGGCCAATTAATCCGCTTTGAACCTCGACAAACGCCGCTTTGGGATGAAGCATATCAACGGCACTGGGCTCGATGAACTTTCAGCTAAGCCATCCCCGCGACCAACTGGTCGCCATCATGAACCGGATCTATCGGAACGGCATGACCACCCTTTCCGGAGGCAATCTGTCGATTAAAGATGATGATGGAGATATCTGGATTACCCCTTCCGGGGTAGATAAGGGTACATTAACGGCCAAAGATATCATGTGTGTACGGGCCGACGGATCAGTCGAAGGAGTACACAGCCCCTCCTCAGAATTCCCATTCCATCGGGCTATTTATGGTAGACGCCCCGACCTGCGGGCCATCGTCCACGCGCATCCACCGGCCCTGGTATCCTTCAGTATCGTGCGCCAGGTTCCTGATACACGCATCATTCCCCAGGCCAATCGCTTGTGCGGCCCGATCGGTTATGCGCCCTATGCGCTTCCCGGCAGTGAAGGATTAGGAACAAACATCGCCAACTCCTTTGCCGAGGGACACAACATTGTTATCTTGGAAAACCATGGCATGGCAGCCGGCGGATCCAACTTGCTGACTGCTTTTCAACGGTTGGAAACATTGGATTTTTGTGCGCGTACGCTGATTCGTGCCCAGGTATTGGGCAAGGTGAACATACTTACAGAAGCAGAGTTGAATCTATTTGACCGGCGACGGAACGATCTGCCCCAATTTCTGCCGCTCGCCCACTCCAGCAAAGAGCGTGAATTGCGGCAACAGATCGTCGATATCGTTCGCCGAGCCTATAACCGTTATTTGATGATCAGCACCGAAGGCGTTATTTCGACCAGGCTAGATGAAAAAAGCTTCCTGATCACACCCACCGGCCGAGATCGGGGCAGTTTATCTGTGGAAGATATCGTCCTTATCCAAGATGGTGCTCAGGAAAAGGGAAAAGTACCCAGCCGTTCTGTGCGTTTGCACCAGGCCATTTACAGTACCCATCGCGATATCAATTGTGTGTTGACGGCCCAATGCCCCGATGTGATGGCCTACGCCACCACTTCGACATCCTTTGACTCCCGCACGATCCCGGAAAGTTACATCCTGTTACGAAAAATGCCCCTTATTCCATTCAAGCTCTTCTATACGGATCCCCAACAAGTGGCCACTCTGATTTCGCTCAGTACGCCGGTATCTATTGTGCAAAATGATTGTGCATTGGTCGTCGGTGAAAGCATCCTGGACGCCTTCGATCGTTTGGAAGTGGCGGAATTCGGCGCCCGCTCATTGATTGATACCTGTGGCATTGGGGCTCATGTGCCAATTGGCCAGGAAGAAATTCGCGAGCTGGAGGTTTCATTTTCTCTTCATTAACTATTACAAAGCTATCTCTTTCAAGAGGACAGAAAGGGACGGGAGAACGCAGAAGCATTTTAAGCACGGAGGACAGTTTGACGGACAAGCTGAATCAAGATATTATGAATTTATATTTTATAAATTATAATTTTATGCGAGGTTTTTATGCTAGGTTCAGCCCCTGCCCATTCTCCTCCAACAACAACGGCCTTTGTTCTTGATTCGATACGGGACGGTATTTTGAACGGACAATACGCGCTTGGCTCTCGTTTTGATCAAAAGGCGATCGCTGAGGATCTTGGCGTAAGCCTGGTTCCGGTTCGCGAGGCGTTGCGCATGCTCGAAGGAGAGGGTTTTGTCACGATAAACCCGCGCCGGGGGGCGTTTGTGACCGATATTTCCATCGCTGAATTGGAGGAACTGTATGTGATTCGGGCAGAATTGGAGGAATTGGCTACCCGGAGGGCTGTGCCTAATCTTGATCGAGCCCAGGTGAACGAATTGGCTAACATCATTGATAGAATGGATGAAGCCACCAATACGAGAGACTACGCCCAGTTGATGGAACTCAACCGGGCATTCCACTTTACTATCTACGAGGCCGCGGATCTGGTATTGCTCTTAGAAATGATGAGCAGCCTATGGAATCGTTCCACCCTGTACCGCCGGGTTTTTACTTACCTGCCCGAGCGGGCCATTCAAGCCCTGCAGGAACACAAAGAGATCTACGGCGCTTGCCGGGCCGGCAATGCTGAAGCTGCCGCCAAGGCTGTTCGGCGAAACATACACCAGACGGTCATCGCCCTGCTGGATGAGTTTGAAAATAACAAAAAAGTAGCTTTTAAGCGCCTGGTTGAAAATGGCCAGGAGATTCGGAAGGCGAAACCTGGATGATTGATAAGGAACATCTCGTTTACGATACGGCGCTCCTCAAAAAACGAGCCCAAGATCATCTCTGGATGGCCTACCAGCCGCCGGTACCTTTCGAAAGCGATGGCGGGCCGAGGGTCCTGGTTGAGGCTGAGGGCTGTTGGATGAGCGATTCAGAAGGCGTCCGCTATCTGGACGGCGTCGGCGCGCTCGAAGCTTGCGTAGCCGGGCATTGCCGCCAATCGTTGGCTGATGTGGCCTATGCCCAAATGAACACCTTGGAATTTCTCGACGTCTTCCGGTATACCTCACCGCCGGCCGTTAACCTGGCTGCTAAGTTAGCTGAGATTACTCCCGGCGACCTATCACGGGTACATTACACCCCGGGCGGTAGCGAAGCGGTGGAAACGGCCATAAAAATCGTCAAGCAATACCAACGCTTAATCGGTGAAAACAGCCGTTTTAAGATCATCACCCGAGAAGGCGCCTACCACGGTTGTACTTTCGGGGCGATGAGCGTCGATGGCAACTATTTCGGCACACGCCCCCATTATTATGAACCCCTGCCCTCCATCCGCCTGGTGGCTAAGGCGCCGTTCCGCTACAACCGGGATGCCGGTAACGGCCGCGAAGGCAATTACGCCGCAGAAGCGCTGGAAGACCTGGAGCAACTCATCTTAACCGAAAGGCCGGAGACTATCGCCGGTCTCATATTTGATCCCCTGGCCCTGGCGACCGGCGTTTTCCCTCCACCCCCTGGCTATATGCAAGGCTTGCGGGCATTGCTCGATAAATATGGCATTTTGCTTATCTTGGATGAAGTGATCACCGGTTTTGCCAGGACCGGCAAGATGTTTGCTTCTGAGCATTGGGGCATTGTCCCCGACGTGATGACTGTCTCGAAAGGCATCAGCAGCGGCTATATGCCCATCGGAGCGGCCATTGTCCGGGAGAGCATAGCCGATGCTTTTAAGGGGCGACAAGACGGAGTTCTCTCGCATGGGCAGACTTATGGCGGGCATCCGGTCGCCTGCGCCGTGGCCTTGGCCAACATCGAGTTGATCGAAAAGGAAGGCCTCGTTGAGCGGACCGCTGAGATGGGAGAATATTTTGAAGAGCAACTTAAACAGCTCCAACATCACCGAGCTTTTAAAGAAGTTCGTGGTTTGGGTCTGGTGCGAGGCATCGAGTTTTCCGGCCTGCCGGATAGCGACATGGAATCTTTAACCAAGGCCGGTTACCACATGCGTACCATCTGCCGCAACCTGGGCTTGATCACCTTGACATTACATCCAGGAAACGTGCTATTTTTAGCGCCGCCGCTGGTCATCTCTCATGATGAAATTGACCAAATGATCGATATTGTCGACCAGGCTTTTACCCAGTATGAGGAGAATTACCTTTCATGTTAACCCTGACTGAATTACCCCTCTTACCCACCCAGACAGTCGGCAGCCATGGCGTTCCGAGTTGGCTGTGGGTATTCCGCCAGGCCGTGGCCGATGGCGAAGTCGGTCCGGCCGATATCCAGGAAACACTTACGGATGCGGTCAATTTGGCCATCATGGATATGACCCAGGCCGGCCTGGATATTATTTCTGATGGGGAGTTGTACAGGGCTGATTTCACCTGGAATTTCCACGAGCGTATCCGGGGACTGGAGCCCATTCCCTTTGATAGACGCCTTGGTTATCCTGGCCCGGACCAGTTAGATTCCTTTCGGTGTAAGACTGAGATTTCCGCCCCAGATGGATACGGTCTGGTGCCGGAGGTCCAGTTCATGCTGGCCCATACCGATAAACCGTTCGTCACCGGCCTGCAGAGCCCTGTGACCCAGGCCTTTCGTATCCACCCAGGCGACATCTACCAGAATAAGGGCGAAGTAGCCTGGGCGCTTGTTCCCTACATCAACAAGGAATTAAGAGATGCTGTAGCCGCCGGAGCGCGATATCTGCAATTCGACGAACCGGCATTTTGGACCATGCCCGGTGGCGAGGAAGAATTGACCGAACTCTTTAACGCCTGTGTGGATGGAGTAGAAGCGACCATTGGCATCCACCTCTGTTTTGGCAACTTCCGCGGCCGGCCGGCCACGGCTGATCGTACCTATGCCAAAATAGCCCCCTTTATCCCCAAGATGAACACCGACGTCGTTCATATGGAGTTCGCAAATCGGGGCATGTGGCAGACAGAGCTGTGGCAAGAATATGGCGACGATAAGATCCTATGTGCAGGGGTGATCGATGTGAAAGGGCGCTCCTTGGAACCATTGAGCACCGTTGTCGAGCGTATCCACACCCTGCTCGATTCTGTGCGGCCGGAAAAGCTGTGGCTCGCCGGAGATTGTGGCTTCAGCCAGACTGCCCGAGGTTTGACCGTTGACAAGATGAAAGTGATGGTGGAAGCGGCGCACGTTGTTCGCCAGGAAATAGAAGGAAGTTAGCCACTCATGTTGAAGCTGGTGTATAACGAACATCTCGGCCGGTTGCTCCGAGAAGACGACATCGAAACGATCGGAAAATCAACCTATTCGTTTATTGAAGAGGCTATTGAGACAGATCGGCCCGAAGAAGCCCTTTCTCTGTTGCCCTATTACCTGAAAGAACTGCAGATTATGCACGAGATCTTGATGATCTGGGCTCAGGATATCATGCGCTACCTGATTCGATTTGATACCGGCACGGAGAATCGTATTGCCGATGATCTCTCCACCGTCATTTGTCGAACCTGGCGTGATTTTGAACTGGGTCTCGCGCCAATGAAGCGCTTGGAAGCGGCCGTTCATGATCGTGACCAGGCGAGCGCCACCACCTGGTTGGAGCGCATGTGGCTGGATTTCAAAGTTCCCCATGATATCCTGGTGGCCTGGATCAACGAGCTGTTTGCATACCTGGCCCAGGATAGAGAGCAGCATATTTTAGATTCCATATTAGAGACACACCAGAGCATTTGGGGCAACCGCTACGAAAAGTGGGACCTGATGACGCCCTGGGAGAAAGTCGCCCTCACAGTCGAAGGGATGCGCGGCCATCTCAGTGGCCAGAGTCGCAAAGGCGATGTCCTGGTTTGGGAAGAAGAGGACCGCTTTGTGACCGCTTTCGATCCTTGTGGAACGGGGGGCGTGCTGAGACGGGGCGATCCGGAAACTGGCCGGCCTGCCTATCAAACTGTGGGTATGAACAAGGAAACCCAGGAATGGATCTGGGAAAACAAGACCGGCGTACACTGGTATTGCAGCCATTGTGCCATCGCGATGGAGTGGCTGCCGGGTAACCAACGAGGCTACGTCTTCCGACCGCTGGACCACAATATGGACCACCAGGCGCCTTGCATTTGGTATGTCTATAAGGATGAGAAGCAATCGCGAGCCTATCATTATCCTCGCACCGGCCTGGAGATACCCATAGAAGCCGTTCACAGAATCTAATATTAGATAGGAATCGCAGGAGGACAAGAAATAATGGTTATGAAGGTAGATACCCACCAACATTTTTGGAATCTAGATTTGGTAGAGTATTCCTGGTTGATTCCGGCCTACGGCCCGCTGTACCGCACCTATGGCCCCCATGAGTTGGAACCCCAACTGGAGAACGCGGGTATCGAAAAGACCGTCCTCGTCCAGTCAGCCAACTCTTACGCTGACACCAATTACATGCTGGCCCAGGCCGATAAATTCGACTGGATTGGGGCGGTCATTGGTTGGGTTCCTCTATGGAATCCCCGCGAAGCCGCCCACATGTTAGATACGAAATACATGAAGTGGCCCAAGTTTCGGGGCATGCGCCACCTGATTCATGAAGAGCAAGACCCGGCTTGGCTTCTTTGGGATTGGGTGATCGAGGGCTTAAAATTATTTGAGGAACGAGACCTGGTTTTCGAGATTGTGGCTGTTTTCCCCAACCATCTCAGCCTGGTTCCGGCGCTGGCAGAAAAAGTGCCCAACCTGACACTGGTGATTGATCACCTGGCCAAGCCGCCGATCAAGGACAAGGTCATGGGCGATTGGGCCGAACAGTTTGCCGCTGCCGCCCAATACCCCAATGTGCATGTCAAGGTATCGGGCTTAAACACGGCGGCCGATTGGGAGACCTGGACGGCTGCTGATATCAAGCCCTATATCGATTTTGCCCGCGAGAAGTTCGGCGCCGCCCGCATGATGTTCGGCAGCGATTGGCCGGTAGCCGTATTGGCCGGCGATTATCAGCAGGTCTGGGAGGCTACCCAGGAGGCCATTGGCGATTACAGCCAGGAAGAACAACAAGCCATCCTGGGCGGTACAGCCGTCAAAGTTTATGGACTCTAGATACTTTTTGATTGGTTATCCTGAAGGCAGGTAACTGGTTGACCTATTAGATGGAGATTGGAAGGATGAAACGGTTTGGACAGGTAATCGGAGTTAAGCCGGAGGTGTATGAGGAGTATGTGGCCGCTCACGCGGATGTCTGGCCAGAGGTTCTGGAGCAGATCAGCCGGAGCAATATCAAGAACTATTCAATCTTTCACCACAACAGCCAACTTTTCGCCTATTTCGAATACCATGGCGACGATTTTGAAGCCGATATGCAGGCGATGGCCGACCATCCCAAGACTCAGGAGTGGTGGGATTGGATGACGCCCATGCAAGTGCCTCTGGAAACCCGCGCCGAAGGCGAGTGGTGGACGACAATGTTGGAAGTTTTTCACCATGACTGATCTTTTCAGGAACGGCAGCCTCTTTGATTTATCAGGCCGGCGGGCCATCGTAACCGGTGGCGGCGGTGGTATTGGCGCCGGCCTGGCCGCAGGACTTTATGCCTCGGGCGCTGAGGTGCTGATCATCGGCCGTTCGGAATCGGTGGTTGAGGCTGCCGAAAAGATAGGCTCGACCGGCCGGCCTGTTTTGACCCGGCACATTGACCTCACGGATCGCCAGGCCCTGGCCCGGGGATTCGAAGAAGCTATCTCAACTCTGGGTGGTTTGGATATCCTTGTCAACTGCCACGGCCGGGCTTATGTTGAATCGGCCGTGGACTTTAAACTTGGCGAATGGGATACTTCCATTGAAACAAATCTGACATCTGTTTTTGAGCTTTGTCAGCTGGCCGGCCGCCGTATGGTCGCCCAGGGCAGCGGAAAGATCATCAACATCGCCTCCATGCTGAGCTATTCGGGCGGTCTAAGAGCGCCGGCTTATGCCGCTGCCAAAGGGGGCATCGTCCAGTTGACCAAAGCGCTGGCTAATGAATGGTCGCCCTATGGCGTCAACGTGAACGCCATCGCCCCTGGCTATATCCGCACGCAACTGAACGTCCATGTCTGGCAGGACCCGGTTCGGAGCGAGGCTACACTGGCCCGGATTCCCAGCGGTCGCTGGGGCGAACCGCAAGATTTACAGGGAACGGCTATTTTTCTGGCTTCAGACGCCTCCAACTATTTACACGGCATTACCATTGCCGTTGATGGCGGCTTTCTGGCCCGCTAATCGAGAAAGAAGATGTATGTTGGTTTAGACAGCTTCTCATACCATCGCTTCTTCGGCGATATCAGCCCATATGAGCCGGATACCGCCATTCGTTGGCAGACGACAGACTTTCTCAGCCGTGCTAACGAACTTGGCGTCGATGCCGTTTGCCTGCAAACTGCTTTCCTGGATATGGACAATATTCTGGCCATAAAAGAGCTCCTTGCGTCTGCCGGCTTGAAACCGGTGTTGGCCTGGGGGCATCCGGCCGGTTTGAATGGCGGTGCCGATCCGGCCAGCGTTGAAGATCTTTTGGCCACCTTGTTCGTGGCCAAAAGGTTGGGGTGTTCGCTGCTCCGCTTTGTGGCCGGTCATGCCCACTCCTTTAAAGAACCGGCAGCCGAAAGGATCGAGCGGCTACTGCCCATTGTCAAATCTGTAGCCGAAACAGCCGCCGCCCTGGATCTCTCCCTGGCCATTGAAAACCACGCCGATTTCCGGATGGCCGACCTGGTAAACCTGGTGGAGCGGGTAGATGCCTCAAACCTGGGCATCTGCTTTGATGGCGTGAATGCGGTGCGCGTTGGCGATGAATTGCTGCCGGCTGCTCAACTGGCCGCCCCTCACCTCCGAATGGTCCATGTTCGGGATTATTTACCCTTGCCGGGTACGCCCAGCGATGTGGAAGGGTTCTGGCCCTCTGTGCCGCCCGGTTGCGGCCAACTGGACATCAGTGGTCTGATCAATTTCCTGGATTCCTACGGTTACCAAGGTGGTCTGTTTGTCGAAATCGCCTACATGCATCCTGACTATGCCGATGAGGATATGGCCGTGGTCCAGAGTTTGGCCGTCATCAAACGACGCCTGGCCAAAACAAAATATTGGCTAAATAAAAAAGAGGAGGTCCAGTGAAACTGGGTCTATTAGGTCTGATCGTCAGTGATCTGACCGATGTGACTTACGACAAAATTCGGTGGGCCGCGGAATTGGGCTTTCATGGTCTGGGCGCCCATCTAACGGTGCCGGCCGAAATAGTTTCGGATGAGACTGCCCAGTATGTCAGCTCGCTGATCGCCGACCAGGGATTGGAGTTCCTGCAATTGTGGGGGCCCTACCCACCTATAATCTCACCCGATGAACGGACCCGGCAGGCCGGTGTGGCTGCCGTACGGGAGATTGTTAAACTGGCCGCCCGGATGGGTGTGCCAGGAGCAGGAGTCCGGCCCACCAGCCTGAACCCCCAGGGAGACTGGTGGCCCCACCCCGACAATCACAGCCAGGAAAGTGAGGATCGTTTCGTCCGCAGCTTGGGCGAAATCTTGGAAACGGCCGGCGACCTCGATGTGAACATCATCCTGGAAACCCATATCACGACCGTCTTAAATTCCCCGCATCGAATCAAGCGGATCATCGAACGTGTCGCCTCAGACCGGGTTAAGCTGAACCTGGATCCGGCAAATTTTGTCGGTGACTTGGCGACTGCCTTTAATCCAACGCCGATGATCAATGAACTGTTCGATCTCCTTGGCCCCTATACCGATACGGTCCATGTTAAGGACTTCTACCTGGAGGACCGGCTGATTCTTCATATCAGCGAGACCGTAACCGGGACAGGTATGAATGATTTGGATACAATTCTGTCTCGTACACAGGCGCTCTCTCCGGATATGTATGCCATTATCGAACATTTGCCACTCAGCCAGGTTCCCCAGGCCAAAGCGCAACCTGACCCAGAAGATTCAGGAACTGGGCTTGCCGCTTGGTCAAAAAAAGGTGAATAATGCCGGAAAATGAACAAGAAGATCCCCCTGGTGGATGGTAATACTGTTCCTTGGAACGAACATCCACGCTTCAAAGAAATTCAGATGAAGGGCCTGCTTACCTCGGCCGATAACCCGCTGGCCAATATCAGCCTGGTCAGGGTGCCGGTTGCCGCGGCCGTTCCCAGACATCTGCATGCCACTGAAGTAGAGACCGTTTACCTGGTAAGAGGCCGAGGCGAACTGGTCCTGGGCGAGCGAGCGATTTACCTTTAACGCCGGTTCCATTGTGGCCATTCCTAAAGGAGTGGAGCACGAGTTGCACAATGTCGGCGACGAACCTCTGGAACTATTGGCCTTTTTTACGCCGCCGTTAGCTTAGGAAAAGGATTTCGTAGGAAGCGATTTATGGAACGATTTAAGGGACAGGTCGCCATTATCACCGGTTCCGGTCAGGGCATAGGTAAGGGCATTGCCAAACGGTTTGCCCGCGAAGGCGCGATCGTGGTGATCGCCGAGTACAACCCGGAAACGGCCCTGGCGGCCGTGCAAGAAATCGAATATGAAAACGGGCGGGCACTGGCCTACCCCATCGACGTATCAGACGCCCCGGCCGTTCGGAAAATGGTCGATGATGTCGTCGCAAAATTCGGTCACATTGATATCCTGGTCAATAATGCCGGTGTGGTTCAGACCAAGCCAATGATGGAACTTACCGAAGCAGATTGGGACCGGATCATTGCCGTCAACCAGCGCGGTTCCTTCTTCTGCTTGCAAGCCGTCGCCGCCCAGATGATAAAACAAGTGCCGGAAAGTGTGAGGAAGATGGCCGAAATACCGGCCGATATCATGACTATGAAGCCAGATGAGCTCGCGCCAGTTCGCTGGAGTGGCAGATCACGCAACAAGTTACGGCAAGATCGTCAATCTCTCCTCTATCGCCGGCCGGCACGGCCGGCCGCTGGCGACCCATTATGCCGCCAGCAAGAGCGCCATCATCAGCATTACCCAATCGGCTGCCCTGGCCCTGGCCCCCTATAAGATCACGGTCAATGCGATTTGTCCCGGTATCGTTCCCACCCCCATGTGGGAGAAAATTGACGAAGAACGAGGCCAACTATTTGGGGCGAAACCTGGCCAGGCAGCCGATGCTTTTGTCAACATTGTGCCTCTTAAACGCGCGGCCACGGCCGAGGATATCGCCGGCGCCGTGGCTTTCTTCTGTTCTAAAGATGCAGATTACATCACCGGTCAGGCCCTCAATGTCGACGGCGGCTATGAGATGAATTAAGGAAGACGAATGCCTGTTCATATAACGGATTCTGTTATTTTTCGCGATTTTTATAGCACCGAAGAAATGCGGGCTATCTTCGATGACAGCCACCTGGTGAGTTGCTGGCTTGAAGTAGAAGCCGCCCTGGCCCGGGCGCAAGCGAAACTTGGCATTATCCCAGATTCGGCCGCCCAGGAAATCAACCGGCAAGCCCAGGCCGAGGCTATCGATTTCGCCGCCTTAAGCCAGGGCACCCGCCTGGTTGGCTATCCTATCTTGCCATTGGTGCGCCAGCTAGCCGCTCTGTGCCAGGGGGAAGCCGGCCGCTATGTTCATTGGGGGGCGACCACTCAGGATATTATGGACACCGCTAACGTACTGCAACTACGCGACGCACTTGCCATCATCACCCAGGATCTATCTGGTCTCCTCACCACTCTCTCCAGCCTGGCCGAAGAATACCGCGACACCCCTATGGCCGGCCGGACCCATGGACAACACGCCTTACCCATCACTTTCGGTTTCAAAGTCGCCGTCTGGATTGATGAACTACGCCGGCACCAGGAACGTTTCGACCAATGCCGCCCGCGCCTTCTCCGTTGCCAGTTTAGCGGCGCGGCCGGAACATTGGCCTCGCTTAACGAGGATGGCTGGCGAGTTCACCAAGCCTTGGCCGGAGAGCTAAATCTATTTCAAGCGACGATTGCCTGGCACACGGCCCGCGATACCTTTGCCGAGTTCGTCTCCCTCTGCGGTCTGCTCACCGCCACCCTGGGCAAAATGGCCCGTGAAATCGCCTTGTTGCAACAGAACGAGTTTGGTGAAGTGGAAGAACCGTTCGAATCAGGCAAAGGCAGTTCCAGCACCATGCCCCAAAAGCGCAACCCTATTTTGTGCGAGGCGGTTACTGGTATCGCTCAGTTAGTAAGCCAGCAGGTACCCACCATGCTGACGGCCATGAAGCCGGAACACGAACGAGCGATGGGCGAGTGGCACACCGAATGGGATATTATTCCCCATGTCTGCCAATTGACCGGCGCGGCGCTGAGCCAGAGTTTAAGAATATTTGGCGGGCTGATCGTTTACCCGGCGGTGATGATTAAAAATCTGCAGAGGACCGATGGCCAAATCGTCTCCGAAGCAGTCATGATGCGCCTGGGTGAGCAAATCGGCCGGCAAAAAGCCCACGACCTCGTCTACGAGGCCTGCGAACTATCCATCGAAGAGGGCCGGTCACTCTATGCCATTCTGGCCGATGTGCCAGAAATTAACCTGGCTATATCTCAGGATGAATTACGAAATCTCCTGGAGCCAACTAATTACGTAGGGCTGGCTCCCTTCTTTGTCGACCAGGTTACTCGGCCTCAAAATAATAACCTGCCGGCGGCTAAGTGACTAAAAAATAGTTATTTGAAATAATTAATCTAGAACCAGATGTCTAGGAGATGCCTATGATTTAGATGGAAATTGGAGAAGCGAAGAAAGACAGAGTTTAATGGGAGGTAATTGGACCTTGAATAACTCGGCCGGTTTTCTGGCCACTCAATTGATTCAAGGTCAAAAATCTGATTCTTTTATAGAAGGAGACGAAGATGAAACATTTTAAATGGCTTACAATCATCTTATTGCTGTTGGCCCTGGTATTAGTGGCCTGCGGTGGTGATGATGAGCCCGAAGCAACCGAGGAAGTAACAACGGAGCAGGTAGAAGATAGCAGCAACGACCGAAGAAGAAGCTGCTCCTGAGACCGAAGAAGAGGTCATGGAAGAGCCCACGGGCGTATCGGATGGCCTGGACAAAGATCTCTCCGGCATCAGCCATACGCATGGCTGCCATCGGCGGTTCGCCTTACGAGACCATGTATGATTCCATCAGCCAATTCGAGGAAGCCACCGGGGCGACCGTAGAGATCATCTTCCTGGGCGACGGTTTCGAAATCGACCGTTACCTGAAGACCAACTACGCCGCCGACACGGTGGACTTTGACGTAGCCTGGAACCATACCAGCTTCATGGCCCAGTTCACTAATTTCGTTGAACCGCTTCAAGACTGGTTCAGTGACGAAGAATTGGCGGCCTTCAGCCCGGCCATCATCGAGGCGGCAACCATTGACGGCGATCTGCAATTGATCCCCCGCCACGCTGATATCAGCGGTATGTTCTATCGCACCGACCTCTTCGAGGACCCAGACCTGCAGGCGGCTTTTGAAAGCGCTTACGGTTATCCGCTGGCTCCCGCCGGAGACGTTGGAGCAAATGTATGAGATGTCCGAATTCCTTGTGGGTGAAGGCGTCGTACAGTATGGTACCCAGTTCGCCGGCCAAGAAGAGGCCCTGGCCGGCCGGTTCTACGAAGTATTGGTCGCCAATGGCGGCAACTACTTCGATCAAGATCTGACCCCCATCTTCGACAGTGAAGCGGGACAGATGTCCGCCCAGTGGATGGTAGGACCTGTACGAAAATGGCCTCATCCCGGCCGATACGCCCAACCTGCTCTGGCCTGAAGTAGTTCCAGAACTTCTGCGATGGTAACGTCGCTTTCTACCTGGAATGGTACGGCTGGTACGGCTACTTACAGGACCCAGAAACCTGCGAAGTCGCCGGTAAGTTTGGCATTGTTCGTGGCCCTGTTGGTGCAGGCGATGACCATACCGGTTGGGCCGGCGCCCACGCCTTCTCCGTACCCCAGGCTTCCCAGAACAAGGAAGCCGCTGTCCAACTGGTCAAATTCCTAACTTCTGAACAGATTGCTTACGAAGAAGCCGCGCGAGGCTCTTTGCCGGTTCGTGATGACGTCTGGAGCCAGATTATTGCCGATGCGGAAGCCTCCGACGTCGAACTGGACAAGGTTCGTCTGGAAGTCGCTCGGACCCAGATTGCTGAAGATTTCTTCACCCCACCTCTCTTTGCCGATTGGATCTCCTTCACCAATACCTGGTACCCCACCCTGCAAGGCATCATCCTGGGTGACATGAGCGTCGAAGAAGGTCTGGCTCAGGGCGTGGCTGACGCAGCCCAATTGCTGACCGATCTCGGCTACGAAAATGAACAACTGGCCGTGCTGACCAACCCCGATCTCGGCGAGGGCGGCGGCGATGCCGATATCTCCGGCGAACCCATGCTGGCTGGGGTCGATAAAGATCTATCGGGCATCACCATAAACTGGCTGCCATCGGCGGTTCGCCTTACGAGGCCATGTATGATTCCATCAGCCAATTCGAGGAAGCCACTGGGGCGAATGTAGAGATCATCTTCCTGGGTGACGGTTTTGAAATCGACCGTTACCTGAAGACCAACTACGCCGCCGACACGGTCGACTTTGACGTGGCCTGGAACCATACCAGCTTTATGGCCCAATTCACCAACTTCGTGGAACCATTACAGAACTAGTTCACGGATGAAGAATTGGCTGCCTTCAGCCCGGCCATCATCGAATGCGGCCACCATTGACGGCAATCTACAATTGATCCCCCGTCACGCTGACATCAGCGGTATGCACTATCGCACCGACCTCTTCGAAGACCCGGACCTGCAAGCGGCTTTCGAAAGCGCCTACGGCTATCCGTTGGCTCCCCCGGAGACGTTGGAGCAAATGTATGACATGTCCGAGTTCTTGTGGGCGAAGGCGTCATTCAGTATGGCACCCAGTTCGCCGGCCAAGGAAGAGGCCCTGGCCGGCCGCTTCTACGAAGTGCTGGTCGCCAATGGCGGCAACTACTTCGATGCACGACTTCAACCCCATCTTCGATAGTGAAGCAGGGGCAGATGTCCGCCCAGTGGATGCAGGACCTGTACGAAAATGGCCTCATCCCGGCCGATACGCCCAACCTGCTCTGGCCTGAAGTGGCCCAGAACTTCTGCGATGGTAACGTCGCTTTCTACCTGGAATGGTACGGCTGGTACAGCTACTTCCAGGACCCAGAAAGCTGCGAAGTCGCCGGTAAGTTTGGCATCGTTCGCGGTCCCGTTGGTGCAGGCGATGACCACACCGGTTGGGCCGGCGCTCACGCCTTCTCCATTACCAAGGCTTCTGAGAACAAGGAAGCGGCCGTTGAGTTGATTAAGTTCCTGACCTCCGAAGCTGATCGCCTATGAAGAAGCCGCGCTCGGCGTCTTTGCCGGTCCGTGATGATGTTTGGGCTCGGGTCATTGCCGATGCGGCTGCGTCCGATGTGGCACTTGGACAAGGTTCGTCTGGAAGTGGCCCAGACCCAGATCGCCGAAGATTTCTTCACCCCACCCCTCTTCGCCGACTGGATCTCCTTCACCAATACCTGGTATCCCACCCTGCAAGGCATCATCCTGGGTGACATGACTGTTGAAGAAGGTCTCGAGCAAGGCGTTAATGAGGCACGCGACTTGTTAGAGAGCTTTGGCTACTACGAATAATAAAGAATTGTACAATTGTTAATTAACAATTAATTGTAATAAGAATAATGGTGGTTGGGTATCATCTCTTATCCAAGGGTGATACCCAATCCCATAGCTGAACCGTAGGTGATCCTATGACTATACGTGATGCTGGACAGATAGATCCAATCGTTTTGAAAAGCCCAAAGATCCCCGAAGAAGATCGGCCGGAACAAACTGGTTTCCCTGGTTGCTCATCGCCCCGATCGCTCCTGGTGATTGGCATTATTATCATTTACCCGGTGCTCTATTCAATCTATGTCAGCTTCACCCCTTTTCATCTGTTGCGTCCGGAACAGACTTTCATTTTTACCGTCGACAAGATGTGGGACAACTACATCCGGTTGGCCAAGGATGATGTCTTTTGGCGTTCAATGCGCAATACCGTTATCTTCCTGGCCGTTACGGTCAATCTATCCTACTTCATAGCTCTGGCCCTTTCCCAATTAATGGCCCGGGTCACCCGGGGTCAAAGCGTGATGCGCACTCTGCTGATGGTGCCCATGATGTTTGCCCCGGTCCTGGTCGGCTTTCAGTTTGCCTGGTTCTTCAACGCCACGGTCGGCCTGGTAAATAACGCCATGTATGCCTTTGGTCTGTTGTCAGAACCGAAGGCCTGGCTGGTCGATCAGCCCACCGGCATGATCGCCATTATGATCGCCACCATCTGGATGAATATACCCATGTTGACCATTATTCTACTTGGCCGGCACTTTATCGCTGCCGCGAGAAACCTTTGAGGCGGCCAGGGTGGACGGCGCGTCAACACCTGGCAACAATTCAGAAATATAACCATGCCTCTAATCGCGCCCTTCACCCTCATCGCCCTCACCGTTCTTTCCCTGGACATAGCCCGGGCCTACGACATCGTGCGCATAATGACCGGCGGCGGTCCGGCTCACCGTACCGAAATGATCTGGACCTATACCGGCCGCATGGCCATTCGAAATTCGCAATTCGGCCTGGCCAGCGCCATGTCCATGGTGGCCGTCGTTCTTGGTGTCGCTTTCACGCTATATCTCTTTCGACAACTTATCAAATCAAGGGTGGCATACTAATGTTTGGTAGACGACGAATAATAAAACAGACCATACTTAACCTGTCAGCAATCGGCGTGTTACTCTTATTCGCCCTGCCGGCCATCTGGATCGTCTTCACCGCTTTCCGGCCGGGCAACGAAGTAAATGTCACGCCGCCAATCTGGATCCCTCATAAACTCACCCTCGATGCCTTTGGCTCTTTGTTTGGTCTAAACCCCGATACGGCCGCCGGTGTGCCCGTCTTCGATTACATGTGGAATTCCATTCGAGTGGCGCTCATAAGTACGGTCGTATCGGTCGCCCTGGGCACCATGGCCGGCTACGCCTTTTCCCGTTTCCGTTTTCGTGGTGGCTCTTTGATCTTCCTGCTCATCATGTTGTCCCGGGCCGTCCCCGGTGTAGCCCTGGGTCTGCCCCTGTTTATCTTGATGCGCCGTTATGGCCTACAGGATACCGTTCAGGGATTAGCCCTGGTGTACGTGGCCGTGAATATCCCATTCACCGCCTGGTTGATGGATGGTTTCTTCCGGCAGATCCCCCAGGAGTTGGACGAAGCCGCCTACATCGATGGCTGTAACCATTGGAGCGCCTTCTGGCGAATTGATTTACCCCTGGCTCTGCCCGGCATGGCCGCCGCCAGTATCTTTGCGTTTCTGGCGGCCTGGAACGAATATCAGATCGCCAGCCTGGTCACCAATACGCCGAATGCCAAGACCTTCCCGGTGGGCCTGTTCGACTTTACCAGCCAATTTACCGTCGATTGGCGGGGCATGACGGCCATGTCGGTGTTGATGATCATCCCGGCCGTCGTATTTGTAATTTTGACCCAACGTCGCCTCACCGAAGGATTAACCTTCGGTGCCATCAAAGGATAAGGCTCACGGATAGTACAGGTTGGAAAAGGACCCATATGGCAACATCAGCAAGCGTAGGGGCAAGGCAGGTGGGAAATGACCTGCTCTTGCAGAAACAAATATCTCCCCACCTGCCTTGCCCTTCCCAGGAGGTTGAGTGACCGAGTTAAACGTTAATTGGCGAATAGAATTAGGTGGGAAAAAAGATTATGGCATCGGCAGCATAGGCTGCGGCGGCATTGTGCAATATGCCCATATGCCGGCTTACAAAAAAGCCGGCTTTAACACCGTTGCCGCCTACGATCTCAACCGGGAAGTGGCCGAGAAAGTAGCCGAAGATTTTTCCATCCCGGCCGTCTATAACTCCGTGGAAGAACTACTAGCTGACCCGGCCGTCGAAGTCGTAGATATCGCCGTGCCGCCCTGGGTGCAATTGGAGATCGTCGAAAAAGTCGTGGCTGCGGGCAAACATATGCTTTGTCAAAAACCGCTGGCCCTGGATTTCTCCGAGGCGGTAAAAATCGTTGAATTAGCCGAGCATGCCGGCCTGAAACAGGCCGTTAACCATCAGATGCGCTGGGATTCAGGCATCGCCGCCAGCCGGGACCTTATCAGCCGCGGTTTGATAGGTGTCCCGTCCGCGGCCCAGATCCAGGTTACCATGGAGACCCCCTGGCATATGTGGCCCTGGCTGGCCGCCGCTCCCAGGTTAGAGGTTGTTTATCATAGCATTCACTATATCGATGCCATGCGCTCGCTTTTCGGTGATCCGGAATGGGTTACCAGCCGCCATGCCCGCTATGTCGAACAGGGCGAAGTAGTGGGCGAAACCAAAACCATTACGATCATGGATTATGCCAATGGGCTACAGGTCCTGGTTGCCGTCAATCACTACAACATTCATGGGAAACCGTCGGCCACCTTCTCCTTCACCGGCACTAAGGGCGCTATCGAAGGCACCATCGGCCTGATGTACAACTACCCCGACGGCCGTCCGGATACGATGGTTTATCGCCAAAAATTCGAGGAACCGGTCCACCTCCAGCTGGATGAACTGTGGATCCCCGACGCCTTTGTCGGGCCAATGGCCTGCCTGATGGATGCCATTGAGCATGATGGAGTCCCTCTCTCTAACTCCAGGGACAACTTAAACACCTTGCGGGTAGTTGAGGCCGCCTACCTGTCGGCGCAAGAGAACCGTTCAGTAAGACCCTCCGAAATCGGGTAATTGATGATGACCACAGATATTGTTATGCCCAACCTGGGCTTTGACACCCAAGCAGGCAAGCTGGTTGAATGGCTCAAGCAGCCAGGTGATCACGTCGCCAGGGGGGAAGCGATCGCCGTTATTGAATCGGACAAGGCCAACGTGGAATTGGAAAGTATTGCCGAGGGCCTGTTGCTAGAACAATTTTATACTGAAGGGATGGATATCTCGGTTGGTGCGGTCATTGCCCGTATCGGCCGGGAAGGTGATCAGGCCGTGGACACAGCTAAAGCCGTGGACACAGCTAACGTCGTGTCTGCTGTTGCAACAACCGGGTCAGTTGCCAGCCCGGCCGCTGCAGTTAGAGTCGAGGCTTCCCCAATCGCCCGCCGTCTGGCGGTCGAACACAACCTGGACCTGGCGACCATCCAAGGCAGCGGTCCGAAAGGACGCATAAAACGGGCAGATGTGGAAGGCTATATATCCGGCCAGCCCACCGCACCCGCAGAGGCCGGTGGGCGAGCTTTACTTGCTCTTCCCAAGGTGCGCAAAGCGGCCCGGGAAGCCGGGATCAATCTGGCTTCAGTTCCGGCAACGGGCTCCCGGGGCGAGATCACCCTGGCAGATCTGGCCATCCTCCAGACACTTGCCGTACCGCCGCTCCCAGATCCGGCCGCCGCCTCGGACCTGGCCATGCCTGTTGGCGTGCAAGAAGTGGCTCTAAGCCGGACACGCCAGGTCATCGGCCGGCGCTTAGGGGCCAGCAAACGGGACGCGCCCCATTTTTACGTAACCGGCGAATTCGATCTCGAAACAGCCCTGCTTCGTTTAAGAACGTTCCCCGCACCGCAACCCCGGGTCAATGATTTGATCCAATTCCTGACCGCCCAAACCTTGCGCCAGGTGCCGGCTTTGAATGCCACCTTTGCCGACGATCTTCTTTTGTATTACGACACGGTCAACCTGGCCATTGCTGTGGCGCGTGAAGATGGGCTGATCACCCCGGTCATTCATAAAGCGGACCGCTATTCATTAACCGGCCTGGCCGCTGAGAGCCGGGAAATCATTGAACGCACCCGGATCAATCGACTGTTAGCCGATGATTTATCAGATGCGACCTTCACTATCAGCAATCTGGGTATCATCAGGCAAGTGGACCATTTCACAGCCGTCATCAACCCACCGCAAGTCGCCATATTAGCCGTGGGAACGGTCAAACAACGCCCCATCGTTTTAGACAACGGCCTCTTTATCCGCCACACCGTCCACCTGACCTTGAGTGGCGATCATCGCGTCGTAGACGGTATGCACCTGGGCCAATTCATGGCCACCTTTCAAGAGAAACTTGACCGCTTTAATCAAGGACAGGAGATATGACCAACGCACTGGCAGAGCAAACCCGTCAAAATATGCTCAGACGGATGATTGAGATTCGAATCACCGAAGAGCAAATCCAGGAGCTATTCCTGCAGAATCTCATTCGTGGCACGACTCACCTGTGTATCGGCCAGGAGGCTTGCTCCATTGGCGTTGCCTGGGCTTTGCAGAAGGGCGACACGGTAACTTGTACTTATCGTGGGCATGGTCATGCCCTTGCTTTAGGCATGCCCATCAAAGATATGATGGCTGAGATGATGGGCAAAGAGAGCGGCTGCTGTAAGGGAAAAGGCGGCAGTATGCACATGACCGATGCCTCCATCGGCTTGTTAGGGGCCAACGCCATTGTTGGCGCCCAAATCCCCATTGCCGTCGGGGCGGCCCTCACGTCCCAGGTTAAGAAACAGGGTACTGTGGCCGTCTCCTTCTTTGGCGAGGGCGCGACCAATATTGGCGCCTTCCACGAATCTCTCAACCTTGCCGCAATCTGGAAATTGCCCATTATCTTCTGCTGTGAGAATAATCTTTATGGCGAATATAGCGCCCAACATAGGACCACGCCTGTAAAGGACATTGCCCTACGGGCAGAGTCATACGCTATGCCCGGTATTGTTGTAGATGGGCAAGATGTAGAAGCTGTTTATGCCGCCGCTAAAGAGGCCGTCGATCGCGCCCGGAGCGGCGGTGGTCCCACATTGCTTGAATTTAAAACCTACCGCTACCGCGGCCATTCTCGCACCGACACCGGCCCCTACCGGCCTGAAGGAGAGCTGGAACGCTGGCTAGAGCGGGATCCTATAACTATTCTGAAAGATAAGATGATCAGTGACGGGCAATTGGATAGTACCGAGTTTGAGGAGATGAACCAGGCTACGGAACGCCTGGTGCACTTGGCCATCGAATGGGCCAAAGACGAACCATTTCCGCCCCTCGAAGCCCTCTACGCGGACGTCTATTACGAAGAGGAAACAATATGACCGAAATGACCTATCGAGAAGCGGTCTGTAAGGCCCTAGCCGACGAACTACGCTCCGATCCCGACGTTATCTTTTTTGGCGAAGATGTGGCCGAAGCTGGGGGTGTATTCAAAGTAACGCCTGGACTCTTGGAGGAGTTTGGCCCTGACCGCGTGCGCGATACGCCGATTTCGGAACAAGCCATTACCGGCGCGGCCTTGGGCTCAGCTATCACCGGTTTGCGACCTGTTGTCGAATTGATGTTTGCCGATTTTGTCCCTGTCGCCATGGACCAAATCGTTAACCAGATTGCCAAATATCGCTATATGAGTGGCGGGCAATTTGTGGTGCCGCTGACCATCCGTTCTGCGCAAGGCGGCGGCAATGGTTTTGGCACCCAGCACTCCCAATGCGCCGAGTCGTGGTTGATGACCGCACCAGGCATCAAGGTGGTCGTGCCCGGGACGCCAACAGACGCCTATGGCCTGTTGCGTGGCGCCATTCGAGAAAACAATCCTGTCTATGTGCTGGAACATAAGGGTCTCTACAATCTCAAAGAAGATGTTCCCGATGACACCGGGCCGATGGAATTGGGTAAGGCGATGGTGCGCCGCGCGGGTAAAGATGTGACCATCATCGCCACGCAGTTGATGATGCATCGCTCGCTAGAAGCGGCCGAAAAATTGGCCCTGGACGGGGTCGAGGCCGAGGTCATTGATTTGCGCTCCATGGTCCCGCTGGATGAAGAGACGATCTTAACCTCCATCGCCAAAACAAATCATCTGATTATCGTAGAAGAGTCGCCTCATTCGGCCGGTTGGGGTGGCGATATTGTCTCATTGGCGGCCGATGCCGGCATCTACTGGCTTGATGCGCCTGTAAAGCGGGTCAATATGGGCCAGGCGCTCATCGCCTATAGCCCTCCCCTGGAAGATGGGGCCTTACCCAATGTGGAGAGGATCATAGGCGCTGTTACCGAAGTTCTGGCGGCCTAACCTTTACGATTGTTGAAACCATTCTGACCAAAGGAAGGATGAAGAAATGGAAAGAAGTGAGAATTGTCTGAAAAAACTGGATAGAATGACCAAGGCTCTGAATCATCAGGAGCCGGACCGGGTACCTATCAGCGATTTTTTCTGGGGTAGTTTTCTCGATCGTTGGCGCGCAGATTTAGGCTTGCCCAAGGACACCGATATCTACAAATATTACGATCTTGACTGGCAGGTCACGATTCCCAATATGGACCCCCACATCAAACAGTTCGAGATTTTGGAGGAGAATGACGAACATGTCATTGTGCGCACCGGATTTGAAGCGGTGATGGAGAAGAAGTTCGCCGACCCTATGCCTCGCTGGTTGAAATTTGAAACAGACACTATCGAAAAAGTAGAAGCCTTTGAATTCGACGATCCCTGGGACGACCGGCGCTTCTATAGCGCAGGGGACAACCAGATTGCCGGCGTCGGCGACGGTTATGCCCGGAATTCACCCCCATGGGTCCAGACCATCAAAGATTTGCACCCCAATTTTGTCGTTTACGGCAGTATCTGTGAAGCTAATGAATATATGACACGGATCATTGGCCCTGAAAACAATCTGCTTTGGGCCGGCCTTTATCCGGAGCGCCTGGGTAAATTCATCCAACGGACCAACGAATGGGCCCTTGAGCAGACCAAAGCGCAAATCAAAGCAGCGGATGGATTGCTGGACGGCATGGTTATTTGGGGCGATATCGCATACAAGAAGGATATGTTTTTCTCACCGGCATACTGGCGAAAATATTACAAACCCGGTCTCAAAGCGATGATCGATCTTTGCCATGAAAATGGCCTGATGGTCATCTATCACGGCTGTGGAAACGTCAAGCGTGTTTTTCCAGACTTTATTGAGGTTGGCGTGGACGCCTACAATCCCTTGGAAGCCAAAGCCGGCATGGATGTGGTTGACTTGCGCAGCGAATATGGTCACCAGATCGCCTTTTGCGGCAATATGGATGTCATGGAATGGGCGGCCAAGGACGAGGAAGAGCTTAAAAGAATTGTCTTGACCAAGCTGAATGCCGCCAAAGGCGGTGGCTGGATCTTCCAATCTGATCATTCCGTACCTCCAACTATCTCCGGGCAAAAGTATGATTACGTGGTCAAATTGGTAAAGGAATATGGCCAGTACCCACTCCAGCTTGGCGAGTACGATCTGCCGTCTCTGAACTAGCAGGCCCAGCATTTAATCTAGAGAATTCTTCATGCGTTTGCAACATGCGCTGCCACACCAATTAGAGCAGGCTAGAGAAGAAAAATGGCCTTTGCTTGTGCCTAGCGGGTGCATTGAATACCATGGCCCCCACCAGGCGATTGGCCTGGATACCATTCTGGTCGAAGAGTTGATGACCCGAGTAGCTCTCCGCGTTCCCTGCCTTGTGGCGCCACCCTTCTGGTATGGTCCGGCCAGTTACGCCGTGTCCGGTCCAAAATCAGGCTCCATCGACGTATCCACCGAGCGGTTCGGCCGGCATGTCAAAGATGTCCTGAGTAGTTTTTGGGATGCCGGCTTCCACTGGATCATCGTCGGCGTCCATCACCAGGGCCTGGATGGCCCCGAATCGTTGGCTATCCGCCAGGCGTCGGCCGAAGTTACCTTTGAGAAATCCCACGTCGAACGTGGCGATGCCTGGTGGGGTGAGGCGCCCCTGGCCGAAGACGATCGGGTCTTTGAACGTATCCAGGTCTGGCCGTCCGTATTGCCCCAGGCGGCCGGAAAAGGCGTCGTGATGGCCGACCACGCCGGTTATTATGAGACATCCCTCTTAATGGCCGCTCGCCCTGAACTGGTGGATCTGGGTAGAATTGGCCCCGACGCACCCTGGTACACCATTTCGCCGGCCAGCGATGCCCGCAAAGCCGGTGTCGAAGCAGGTGAGAAGATGTGGGCGGCGATGGTTGATGCCTGGGTAGACGGGCTATCCAAACTATGAGACGCCCCCGGCTGGCTCTTGACCCGGGCCGGACAACGCCGCGTCCGGGTGATTAAGGAGAACATGATGCCCAAGAATGGGTCAATGAGTTCAAAAGAACGCGTTCTGGCAACATTCGCCTTTGAAGAGCCAGATCACGTTCCAGCCTGGCTGGGCGCAGCCCCAGAAACCCGTGAAATGATGGTTAATCATTTGGGATTGGCTGATGATGAAGCGCTATCGGTTTATTTGGGTGATGATTTTCGACGCGTATTCGCTACCTATGGCGGCCCGGCCGAGTTCGGTCCTGAAGCAAACTTATCCCCTGGTTCGACCTATCGTACGCCTTTTGGTGTGGAGAGGCATGGTTATGGCTATGGCATGCCCCGGGAACACCCCCTGGCCGGCGCTACCCTCAAAGATATTCATGATTATCCCTGGCCTGACCCGTCCTGGATGGACGTCTCCACCATCCGGGCTGAGATAAAGAGCTGGCAAGGGCAATATGCCATCCTCGGTGGCGACTGGTCCCCATTTTGGCACGATGCCATTGACCTGGTCGATATGGATAACCTCTTCTATTTGATGTACGACGATCCGCTTTTAGTGGATACCCTCCATCAATACATCGTCGATTATTATTTTGGTGTCAGCCGGCGTATTTTTGAGGCCGCGGCCGATCTCATCGATGTGTTTTTCATTGGCAATGATTTTGGCGGTAAGACCGGTCCACTGATGAGTGAAGTCATGTTTCGGCGATTCATCCTGCCCCATTTGAAGCGCCTGGTCGATCTCGGCCATGATTATGGACTGAAAGTGATGATGCACTGTTGTGGTGGCTACGCCCCGCTCATCCCCTCGCTGATTGAGATAGGATTAGATGGTCTCCAGGCCCTCCAACCCTCAGCCAAAGGGATGGACCCGGCCGAACTCAAGGCCAACTATGGCGATAAGATGGTGTTTAATGGTTGTATTGACACCCAATTTGTATTGATTGAAGGGTCGCCTGACCTTGTAAGATCTAAGACGTTAGAAGTTCTGGAGATCATGATGCCCGGCGGCGGTTATATTGCCTCCCCCAGCCATGACTTTTTGTTACCCGAAACGCCAATCGAGAATATTATTGCCCTGTACGATACCGTACGCGACTATGGCCAATACCCGCCCCATGCGGGACCGGTCGCCTCAAATAATTAGGGAGAACGGCATGACTCAGAATAGCCCGATGACCTCAAGAGAACGAATCTTAGCCAGCATCCGCCATGAAGAACCGGACCAGATCCCAGTTGACTTGGGGGCCACCCCCAGTTCCGGTATCTCGGCTATCGCCTACTACAATCTGAAACAACATCTGGGAATGGTCGAAGGGCATACCCGCGTTTATGATGTTGTTCAACAACTGGCCCAACCTGAAGACGAGATTATCCAATATTTTAGCATTGACGTCCTGGATGTCGGGCGACAATTTAATACGGCCGACGACGATTGGTACGACGTGACCCTGCCCACCGGTCAGCCGGTGCAATTTCCGGCGTGGTTTCAGCCAACACGAAACGACGGCGGTGGTTGGGATGCTTATGCCACCGATGGTACCCGGATCGCTACCATGCCCAACAAGATAGCCACCTTCTTTGATCAGACCTATTTTCCCTATCTGGACGGCTATCCTGCGAACTACAACAATTTATCCCAAGAGATGCCCAAGATACACTGGGCCGGATTGGCCCACAGCCCTTGGGACCATGCCGCTGAGCCGGATTTCTGGCAGCAATTGCGAGCGAAAGCCCTTTATCTGCGCCAGAACACCGACAAAGCCCTGATGATTGTGGCGGGCTGCAACCTTTTTGAGTGGGGTACTTTCCTGCGGCGACTGGATAACTTCCTGACCGATCTGCTTCTTGAACCAACCGAGGTTGAACGTCTACTCGACGCCCTCATGGAAATCCATTTGGCTACCCTAGAAAATGTTTGCGGGGCTGTTGGCGATGTGGTCGACATCATCCGTTTCGGCGATGATCTGGGTATGGATACCGGCCCTTTCATGCGGCCGTCAACCTACCAAAAACTATTCAAACCTCGCCATACACTCTTGTGCCAATACGTCAAAGAGCACAGCAACATGCATACCTTTTTGCACTCATGTGGTTCGATCTACAAACTTCTGCCAGATTTGATTGACGCCGGTTTTGAGATTATCAACCCGGTGCAGATCAGTTCAAGAGATATGGTTCCCGGTCAGCTTAAAAAAGAGTTTGGCGACGATATCACCTTCTGGGGCGGTGGCGCCGACACACGCCGGATCATCAATCATGGCACCCCGGCTGAAGTAAAAAATCACGTACGCCAAAACATCGAGACCTTTTCCCCCGGTGGTGGCTTTGTTTTCAACACCGTCCACAACATCATGCCCGATGTACCGCCGGAGAATATCATCGCCATGTTTGAGGCGATAGACGAATATCGAAATTAAAAAGTTTCAACCAATAAGTTTTTATAGAGGAGACAATGATGAGCGACAAATACCAAGCATTATTCGACAGTATTCTAGAGGGGGACGTGGCCGGCACGCAGGCAGGCGTAAACCAGGCTTTGGCAGCCAACGAAGATCCGGCCGAAATCCTTAACCAGGGCATGATCGCCGCCATGAGAGAGGTGGGCCGCCTTTTCGAAGAAGGCGAGTATTATGTCCCCGAAATGTTGATCGCTGCCCGGGCTATGCAGGCCGGTCTGACCATCCTGAAACCCCACCTGGTTGATTCCGGTATTGAGCCGTCCGGACGGGTAGCGGTTGGCACCGTTAAAGGCGATTTGCATGACATCGGCAAAAACCTGGTGGCTATGATGCTGGAAGGCGCCGGTTTTGCCATCACCGATCTTGGCACGGATGTAGCACCCGAGAAATTCGTGGCCGCGATCCAAGATGATGGCGTTGACATTGTCGCCTTGTCGGCCTTGCTGACCACCACTATGCCCAGTATGAAAGCCACTATCGAGGCCATATCGGCCGCCGGTTTGCGGGATAATGTGATCATTATGGTTGGCGGCGCACCGGTCACCCAGGAATATGCCGATCAAATCGGCGCCGATGGCTTTGCCGCCGATGCCAGCGGGGCAGTCACCGTAGCCGAATCCCTGATGGGTATCTGACCCAAAATCGATCGTGGCTAAAGCAGATGCTATGATCAAGGGAGAAAAAAATGAAGATACAAACCGGGTCTGATAAATCAGATATAAACCGACTGCTCACAGCCTTAAACCATCATGAGCCAGACCGCCTGCCCCATCTTGAGCTATGGGTTACCAGCCAGGGAGTCTATGAATATGTCTTAGAGCGCAGGCTGGACTATAAGATTGGCGACGCGGCCGAAGGCGGCCAATCCATCACTCCCGAAGACGATGTCGAATTCGCCCAAAGATTGGGCCAGGATGCGGTGCTCTGCAACTTCAACTGGCGGCCTAACAATATCTTTGAATTCGCCGGAGATGGCACCCGCCACTATGTTGACGGCTCCATTAAGAGTCTGGCCGATCTGGACAACCTGGACCCACCGACTCCGCTGGTTGAGCAACTCCACCATTTGGAGCGATATTTGACCGCTGCTCAGGGCACAGGCGTTGGGATTATCGCCAATTTAACCTCCTTCTTTGACAGCGCCATGCTGGCAATTGGGGTAACCGATTCCCTTTACATGTTTTATGATAACCGGCCCCTGCTCGAAAAGTTAATGGATATTCTGCTGGAGCACCAGGAAAAAGTGATGGCCGCCGTCTGCGATCAGTTTGGGGAAGCGATCGCTTTTGTGATGATCAATGATGACATTGGCCATAATGCAGGGCTGATGGTCCATCCGCGTATGTTCCTGGAGATGTTCCCCTGGCGTATGAAACGCTTGATCGCCCCGGCCAAAGCCATCGGCAAACTGGTGCTCATGCATACCGATGGCAAGTTGGATAATATCCTGCCTATTCTCTATGATGTTGGCATCGATATCAACCACCCTATCGAACCAGAATCCAATGATATTTTTGCGGTCAAGCAGCAATGGGCCGGTCGGATGGCCTTAATCGGCAACGTCCACACCCCATTGCTCGCTTACGGTACACCGGGAGAAATCGAGGCCGTCGTCAAAGAATATTGCGAGAAATTGGCGCCGGGTGGCGGTTACGTTTTAGGCTCTTCCACCAGTATTATGGACGGCATCCAGCCAGAAAATTTCGTCGCCATGGTCGAAGCCGTACACAAATATGGACGTTATGGAGTATAGATTAATACGATGACAAAAAACCTGACAACAAGCATCGTTTCAAAGACAAAAACTGTTGAGATAAGCCGGGATAAGCCGACCATTATCATCGGTGAGCGAATTAACCCAACTGGCCGCAAAAAAGTGCTGGCCGCACTCCAGTCCGGCGAATTCGACCTGGTGCGGACTGACGCCCTCGCTCAGGTGCAGGCCGGGGCGTCCATCCTGGATGTAAATGCCGGTGTTCCCGGCGCCGATGAACCGGCCCTCCTGAGACAAGTTATGCAGACAGTCATGGAGGTCACCGATGTTCCCCTGTGTATTGACACCGCCAATCCGGCCGCTCTGGAAGCCGCCTTATCGATCTATAAAGGCTCAGCCCTGGTCAACTCAGTAAACGGCGAGGAAAAATCACTCAATAGTGTTTTACCCCTGGTTAAAGAATATGGCGCGGCCGTAATTGGCCTGTGCATGGATGATGACGGCATTCCCGCCACGCCGGAAGCTCGACTGAAAGCGGCCGCTAAGGTCATCGAACGAGCCGCCCAGATGGGTATTCCGCCCGAAAATGTTGTCATCGATCCCCTGGCGATGACCATGGGCGCGGACCATACCTCCGGCTATACGACGTTGAAAACCATCGAGCTCGTGGTCCAGGAGTTTGGCGTTAATATCACCATGGGCGCCAGTAATATCTCTTTTGGCTTGCCGGACCGTAAATTTGTCAATTCGACCTTCATTGCCATGGCCATTCACGCCGGTCTGACTTGCCCCATCACCAACCCGCTGGTACCGGAAGTAGTCATTGCCATGCTCGCGGCGAACCTTTCCATGGGCCGGGACGAGTACGGCATGAACTGGATCAAAGCATTTCGGCGGCGTAAAAAAGAGGCTGAAAGTAGCGCGGCAGAAGGGGTATCAGCAACATGACCGACCAACGCCCCGTTGTGGTTATCGCCTGCAAGGTATTTGAGAGTTTGCTAGAGTATCATCTGCCCGCTGATCTGGCAGACCAGGTCACCTTTCTGGATTATGGCTTGCACCAATATCCCAAGAAGTTAGCCAAGGCGGTTCAAGAGCAGATCAACAGCATTGAAGAGCCAAGCAGGATTATGCTGGGTTATGGCCTGTGTGGAAATGGCTTGAAGGGCATCCAGGCCGGGCCGCATACGTTGCTCATTCCCCGTGCCGATGACTGTATTGCTATCCTACTGGGTTCTTACCAGGCCTACATGACGGAGTTCAACGGCCATCCCGGCACCTACTATCTGACCAAAGGCTGGTTGGAATCCGGCAGCGACCCCCTGAAGCAGCATGATGAAACCGTGGAAAAATATGGCGCAGAGACCGGCGAGTGGATCATGGACCAGCAGTACATGAATTACAAACGCCTGGTATTGGTCGCCCATACCCAGGAGGACCTGGAGGCTTATCGCCCCCGGGCCTTGGAAGTGGCTAAATATTGTGAACGGTGGGGCATGGAATACGAAGAGGTGCTTGGCTCAGACACCTATATCCGCGAACTGGTGTCCACCATCAGCACGCTCTCAGAATCCAATAACGAATTCCTGGTGATCGCCCCTGGTGAGGTCATTGAGCAAACCCAATTTTTTCGGATACCGGAGTAGGACAACACATTGCCTGAACTCACAGTCATCATTGGCGACGATACAAGGCGGGCCGATGTAGAGATGGAATGCCTTCTGGGTGACGCCATAGCCAGAATGGAGTTGCCGCTGGAGCAACCCTGTGCCGGCCGCGGGACATGTGGCAAGTGCAAAGTCCTAAACGAAGGCGGTCTGGCGCTTCCAGACGAGATAGAACATAAGCACCTGACCGAGGGGGAACTTGCGGTTGGCAATCGCCTGGCCTGCCGGGCTCGCATCGCCGGCCCAACCCGGGTTGTTTTGGCGCCTATCGCCGTTTATTCAAATAAGATCTTCAAAGCCAGTAGCCGTTACAAGAGGCAGCGCGAAGTGCCCCTTGGCCTGGCTATCGACCTGGGATCGACCACCGTCGCCGCCTTTCTGACCATGATGGATAATGGAGAGGTGTGCCTTGGTGGCGCCGGCCTGAACCAACAGGCTGTTTATGGCGCTGATGTCATCTCCAGGTTGGACGCGGCCGTCACCGATCGGGAAGCCGCCGGACGGCTACATCGCCTGGCCGTCTCTTCCATCAACCAGGCCATCGATTCCCTCAGGCTCTCCAATAAAATCAAGGAGCGTGTCGAGCGGATGACCATCGTCTGTAACCCGGCAATGCACCATCTGCTGGCCATGTTGCCGGTGGACAACCTGGCTGTCATGCCTTTCCAACCCTATCAGACCGAGGCCATCACCGATGGCGCTGAACTCATGGAAGGGATCTTGCCTGAACATACCCGCGTCGCCTTGCCCCCCTTGATCGGTGGTTTCGTCGGCTCCGATGCCCTGGCCTGCCTGGCTTACTTTCGTTTCGACGAAGCGACTGGCCCCATGGTTGCCGTCGATTTAGGAACCAACGGTGAGATTATGGTTACCGATGGCCGGCGTATCCTAGTGGCTTCCACGGCCGCCGGCCCGGCCTTTGAAGGCGTCAATATCTCTTGTGGATCCAGGGCCGTAGATGGCGCGGTAACAAAGGTTACCCTCGATGGAGAAAGGCTGCTCCTAGAGACTATCGGTGACGAATATCCCATCGGCCTCACTGGCTCTGGTTTGTTGAGCGCGGTAAAGACACTTTGCCAAGCCGGGGTCATCGATGCCAGCGGCCGCATGAACCGCGACTCCTGGCTGGTCAAAAGCAATCCGATCCCCCAGCTCCACAACGGCCGGGGCATCCCCCTAACGCCAAACGGCGATCTGCAACTATCCCAGTGGGATATCCGCGAACTTCAAAAAGCCAAAGGCGCCATTCGTGCGGCGATTGACATTCTGATGGACCTGTTAGACCTGCGACCTGGAGAGATGGAGCGGGTCATTCTGACCGGCTCCTTTGGTGGCCAGGTGGATGTCGAGTCAGCACTCGATATTGGTCTGCTGCCGCCGGTACGCTTTGAAGTGGTGGAGAATATCCCTAATGGCGCCGGATTTGGGGCGGCCAGTTTCCTCACCGATGATGGTTTTGCCCGGGGTGTTCGGATCGCCAAGGAAGCCGAACAGATTGACCTGGACACCAATGCCGCATTTATCGATCGATACATAAAAGGCATGGCTTTGATGCCCTGAGCGATTTTCAAAGCGATGGTATAATCTAAAAACTGCGGAGAAGTTTTATTTTTCTGCGGCTTGCCTAACCCTTGTGCAGTCGAAGAACTGGCAAATCCCATCAGCCGCTTTGACGGCCACAACCACAATTAGGAATGATGAAGTCAATGGAAACGAGATATCAGATCATTTATTGGCGTGACATCCCGGCCCAGGTACGGCTTGGCGGCCGGAAAGACCGTCTCAGCTGGCCTTTGTCAGAGCGGTTTCAGGCCGCCATTGACGCAGCGGCTATGGTGGCCGGTAAGAGCGACACCGATGCTTACCTCGAAGAATGGCGTACCGGCGAGTGGTTGGAAGCAGACGGCGCTCCGGAGGCTGTCGCTACAGAGGTGGCCACCCAACTGGAAGAAAGCTATTCCAACCAGCGCCTGGCTATGCTGGTAAAACAAAATGGCTGGGCCGAAGATCACGCGTCGTGATAGCGTAGTAACCTTGCGATTTCTACAAAATTTTCCCCATGCCTTAGAAGTAATTTACAGCTTATTCGACCGGTTGCTGGCTCCCTTCGCCAGGTGGCTGAAACCAGGAGGCCGCACGGAGAAGCTGGTGATTTGGGTTGAAGAAATCGGTAAAGGCGCCGTTTTTGACTGCCAGATGTGTGGCCAATGTATCCTGCACAGTACAGGCATGACTTGCCCGATGACCTGCCCTAAAAACCTGCGAAATGGCCCCTGTGGGGGCGTACGCCTCAATGGCCATTGTGAAGTAAAGCCGGAAATGGTTTGTGTTTGGGTTGCGGCCTACGAACGTTCGCTTAAAATGCCCAAGTATGGTTATCAAATGGTGAACATCCAACCGCCGGTAAACAGGCAGCTAGAAGGCACGTCTTCCTGGATCAATATGCTCTGTGGCGCCGATAGTGAGATGCCCGATGGTTGGCTCAAAACCAGCGATATCCCGGTTATACCACTAAAGAAGGAGCGGTTAGAGAGAAAAATATGAACGGTGAACTTAGAGCAGGCGGCCGATTCGAGCGCGTCTTACGGTCAGGTCGTTTCGCCGTCACGGCCGAATTGAATCCCCCCGACAGCGCCAATCCGGAAGATGTATACCGGGCGGCGCTGGTCCTCTCCACCCATTGCGACGGCATCAATGCCGTAGATGCTTCCGGCGCCCATTGCCATATGTCTAGTGTCGCCATTTGTGCCTTACTTACCCGGGCCGGCTACGAGCCCATCTTCCAAGTCGCCTGTCGCGACCGCAACCGCATCGCCATTCAGGGGGATTTATTGGGCGCGGCGGCCATGGGCGTGCGTAATGTCTTATGCATCACCGGTGATGATGTTTCCGCCGGCGATCAGCCGGAAGCGAAGCCCGTCTTCGACTTCGATTCCATCCAGCTCCTGCGCACTGCCCGGATGATGCGTGATGAAGGAATTTTACTGAGCGGTCGCAAACTGACCACGCCACCTCGCCTGTTTCTTGGCGCGGCGGCTAATCCCTTTGTCCCGCCGCTGGATTGGCGGCCGACGCGCCTGGCCAAAAAAATCGCGGCCGGCGCCGACTTTATCCAGACCCAATATTGTTTTGACGTGCCCCGCATGCGCGAGTATATGAAACGAGTCCAGGACATGGGCTTGCTTGAGGCGGTCTATATGCTGGTAGGCGTTGGCCCACTACGTTCAGAAAAGGCAGCCGAATATATGCGCACCAAGGTGCCCGGTGTCGTCATTCCCGACGAGATTGTTGACCGGCTGCGCAAAACACCTAAAGAGCGCAAGCGAGATGAAGGCAAGCTTATCTGCGCCGAAATTATCCAGCAGGTCCGCGAAATTGACGGTGTGGACGGCGTCCATGTGATGGCTTATCGCCAGGAAGAGCTGGTCGCAGAAATCATCGAAGAAGCCGGCCTGTTCCCACGCCCCAGAAAAACCGGCGCATCCGACCCGGCCGATCGCGCTCGCCCCAAGTAAGATCCAGCGCTCGTCGAGAACAATGTGGATAGTCGGCAGCCTGCGCATTGGTACCGTTGCCCTGGCAAGGTGCTTCTAAGCAAAATGTAACGGCCGTTTCATCGTCCCCAGAGTGGAAGACTGTATAATGCCAGCAATCAATCATTCATTCTCGCTGTGAAAAGCAGTCGCAGAACATGGAGTAAAACACCATGAAGACCCAATTTTTTGAACGCCCTGAAGGAAGTATCGCCTACGACGACAGCCAAGGAGGAGGCTCCTTGGTCATTATGTGGCCTGGGATGGGCGCTTTGCGAAGCGAATATCGTTACCTGGTCCCACCCCTGATCGAAGCCGGTTACCGGGTCGTAACGGCCGACCTTCGCGGCCAGGGAGAATCCAGCGCCAACTGGAGCGAGTATACAATCGCTGCCGTTGGGGGCGATATCCTGGCCCTGATTGATCATCTCGCTGCCGGTCCGGCCCACGTCATCGGTACCTCCTTCGCGCCGGGGGCCATGGTCTACGCCGCGGCCGAACGGCCGGAAGCCTTTTGCTCAACGACGATGATCGGCCCCTGGCTCCGAGACGCCTCGCCCAATTTTGTCCAAAAGCTGCTGACGGCCGTCCTGCTCACTGGACCCTGGAAAGTAGCCGGCTGGATCATGTTCTATAAAACCCTCTTCCCCACCAGAAAACCTGATGATTTTGACCAATATCTCGACAAACTGTCGGCCAATCTGCACGAGCCCGGCCGCTTCGCGGCTCTGAAGAGCTTGGGCTTCAGTCCAAAAACAGCTTCCGCAGAACGTATCGGACAGGTCCAGACCACCTCACTGGTGGTGATGGGCACCAAGGACCCCGACTGGCCCGATCCCGCGGCCGAAGGGAGCTGGATCGTTGACCATCTGTCGGGGAGTTCTCTACTCCTGGTCCAGGATGCCGGTCATTATCCGCAAACGGAGATGCCGGAGAAGGTGATTCCTGGTGTGCTGGATTTCTTGTCCAGGATTAACCGGGCGGGAGCTCAGGCAAGCTAGTACCTGGACACAATGATTATCCTGTACCGAAGTAACCCCAATTTAGAAGACATATAGAAAAATCGGCAATCTGGACCGATGAGGTGAGCCTTGAAACAGAATATTGGTCGGATAACTGGCCGATGTTACCGCCATTCGAAACCAGCAAGCACTTACCCAGCGGCTGGCTCCTTGCGTTGATGTGTCGCCTGGTACTCCAACAGGCCAATAATGACCAGGGCAAAAAAGATGCCAAGTAGCGTGGTGACGAGTCGCTCCAGGCCGTTGAACAGAACGTCGGCTTCCAGTAATTTATAAAATAAGATCAGATTGAGGGTCAGGATAGAGGCATAAAGGACATAGTTAACGCCTTGCACCGCCAGCATCAAAAGTGTAACTAGCAGCCAGAGTAAGAGCAGTGTAATCGGTGGCAAATTGAATGCCAACACTACCACGCCGATGGCTACGCCGATGATCGTACCGATCGCTCGCTGCCAACTGATTCGCGCTGCTTGCTGTCGATCGGGAACCACCACTATAAGCACGGTCATCGCGATCCAGAAGGGATGGGCTAGCGCCAACCACCAGCCCAGCCACATGGCGAAAGCAGCGACGAGGGCGCGGCTGAGTGCAAAGAGCATGATTTGCGAGTGGAGGTTAAGATGGGCACGCAGCGGAGAAAGGCTCCAGTGAACGGCAGTATCTACCGCTGCCTCGCTGCTCGCAGGATCTTTTTGCGGCGACAGGAGCAGCAGAACTGCTAGCATGCTGCTACCGCATAGGAAACCCAGGGCCAGATTGATCGGTGCAAACAGCGCGGCCGACAACGACAGCGAGATCATCATCCACAGATTGATGAAGAAAGCCATCTTGGCGGCCCGCTGACCCAAGGCAAGTGCCAGTCCGCAGACAAGCGTTACCACGAAGGTGACGACAATGCTACCCCACACGCTTTTCCCGGCGCCATTGCCCAGCAAGGTGGCCAGCGCGCCAAAAAAAGCAAAGGCGCTTAGCGCGGCAACGCGTTGCCGGCGTGATCCGCCCTCATCGAAAGCCACGGACAGCACCGCGCCAAACGCCATGGTGAAACCGAAGGTTCCGATGGTTGATAGCATTATCAACGCCACCAACACAATCCCGATGCCCATGCTGGACTTGGATAAATTGACCGCGGCCAGATCAAAGTGTAACAGACCGGCGAACTGCCTCTTCAAATAATGCATGTTCTTTTGGTCTTAATCGTCCTGGCTATTCTCAGTGCTCTTGGGCGACTGCTTAATATCCCAACCACGCACCGTGCGAATGACATCAAATAGCATCAGAATCAAGATGATGCCGTTCAATCCATAAAAGATAGTGATGATCTTCGTTGCCGGGATGGTAGGGTGGAGATCCCCATACCCAATGGTGGTAAGAGTAATCACAACGAAGTAAAACGAATCCAGCCAGTTCCAACCTTCCAACCAGTGATAGAGCGCTGCACCTAGTCCGACGATGATGAACGCGTAAATAATGATTGGGCGCGTTCGGCGATCAACAAGCAGATCCAAAAATAAGGCTCTGGAAAGTAGATGAAAACGTTGTCCCGTTCTTTTCATTTCGCTATCCTATACATACTGTTATTCACCTGTTGTATCTATGTGACAGACGCGGTGACCTCTTTATATCTTACATAATGAACCCAGAAAGATTGGTGTTCTTGGCATAGCTAGGTTAATTTACGGCCGTTGCTGCCTTGGCGTAGAGCCAGAAAGTCCGGCCGGTTACGACATAAGTGTACTTGCCAGCATATGATAGTAATCGTGAGGCTGCCCCAGTTTGTAGATCGCACTTATTGATCCACACTATTGTTGATAGCTTGCAATAATAAACCTCAAGCTGGTTTCCGGCCTCGTTCCTACCCTACCGGCTTTGCCGATGCTGCGATATGCACCGGCGAAGATGAATGCCCAGGCAAAGCTTTGTAGAAGCAGCGCCTGGGCGTCTTTTCTATCGCTTAACCTGCTATCGTTGTTGCCGGGGTTGCCGGACCGGTTGGCCGCCAAGAACTGTATCCTGCGTTGAGACCAACAAATCCTTTAACAACTCATGCCCTCTGGGCAGGTAAGTCAGGTCGCTGGTGCTGGCTAACATCTGCTCCGTCTCCAAGATCTCGAACATGATCTTGGAGACTTCGGCATCCTGCCCTATCTTTTGTAGCGCAGCCCCGACGATCTGCGGTCGCATCGCCGTGGCCTTGGCGAATTCCACCGCCGCCTTGCGTTCGGCCGTGTTGGTGATAATGCTGACCCGGTTGGCCCCGTCCTGGCGGATGGCCGAGGTCACCTGGCGCAGCCGGTTAACCACCTTCTCTTCAATTTGCCGGATCATGTTGACATCCCGGAAATGCACCTTGCGGATATACACCGAGCCCAATTCATAACCCCAGGCCTGCGATTTAGGCGATACTTCACCCCGCACCGCACGGCTCATGACATGTCGCGTCGTCAGCATATCCTCCAGCGGCATATTGCTCAGGGTGCGTACCGTGGCGCTACTAACGTTGGCCGATAGGGAGCCCTTCGGATCGGTGTTCTTAAACAGAAATGCCACCGGATCGCCGATTTTCATCTCATACCAAACACCAATACCCATGGGTGCGCCTTCTTCGGAGTTGACCGGCAGGCTGCGCAAATATTGTTGGTCGAGACGCATGTCCAGAACATGCCGCTTGCCCAGCCAGTTAATCACAAAAGCCCGCACGCCCATCTTCAACCACAGCCATTGCAGACCCGGCTCGTTCAGGACGGCCACCACCTTACCAAAGAGCACATACACGTGGGAGGTGCCTTCTTCCACGACGGCATAAAAGCCAAGGACGCGCAACAACCAGCGCAGTATAGGCTCGCCGATAAGAAAAATAAAAAACGTGACAAACGCCGTTCCCAGCGCTGTTCCCACACCTGCTATTAGATCACTCATTCTGGCGCCTCCAGGTAAATATGTTTGGCTTTTTTGAATAAAGCAAGGCGAACGTTGCGTAGATAGGCTCCTAACACATCGGGTCCGCTTTCCTTGAGCACCTGTAACTGGGCTGCCAGCATACGCAATGGCTCCACTTCCGCCTCGGCTCGCAGTGTCTCGATCTCTACTGCCCTCTTGGATTGCTCAATCGTCTGATCGGCCTCGGCTTTGGCCAGGCTGATATCGGATGAGACTTCGTTGTGGGCTGTATTGATGGCCGCCAGGGCCGATTCCACATCGCCAGGCGGGTCAATGCCGGTGATCAACGAGGCATCGAACTCAATTCCATAACGCGCCTCGGCCGAAGCGACCTCTATCTCCATAAAATCGTTGATCTCGTTCAGGTTCTTGCGCAGGTCGTTGATCGAGACGCCGCCCAATAGCGTACTGTCGATATCGGTGGCCTCGTCATCAAGCCAACTGCTATCGCCCGATTCAAAACTGGCGATGCGCTCGCGTATGATGGCTACAAAGTAACCCATAACGTGGACGATGGGGTGCTTTACCCCAAAGAAGTAGGCATACAGGTTGTTCTCGCTTGGTTGGTAGCGAACCTGGCCGGTTAACCCGATATTCAGCTGGTCCTTGGTCACCGCATCCAACATGTTCCCGTTATGGTTGGCGCTGGGCGTCTCCAGGTCCAGGGCCATGTTCATCGTTTCTGTGGCCACAGAAACCTTGTATATCCGCTCCCAGGGCCAGCGGAAATAGGGACCGCCGGGTTGGATGACTTTCAGTTGAGGGTAGATATACCTTTCCTTATCCTTATCATTCAAATAATTGGCAATAGGTGAATCCAGCGATGTTAAGTTGCCCAGACGCACAGCCCGGCCAAAGCGGGTCTTCACTCCCCGTTCGTTCTGGTGCACGGTGTAAAAACCGGCCAGCACATAACGAAGAATAAACCAGGCTGTAAAGCCCAGAAGCGCGCCCGCAGGCAAAGATAAGAAACCCATAGTAATTCCTCCTTACTATTTGGATCGACTACTTCCTACCAGGCCACAACGGCCGGTATATACCCAACAATAGGGCACATAACAATATTATCACCTTCTTCATTCCCATACGATTACCCCGCGAGCAACTTCCCCGCTGGGCATATTGGCATAGGCTTCATTTATTTGCGCTACCTCCAGCGATTCTATTCGTAATTCCTGGCCCGCTTCGTATAAAACGGCTTCCCTAACCTTCATCATGGCCTCCTACCCGCACCAGCTGTCCGTTTACGAAACCATTCGACCACCTTGTTCGTTGATGATAGTGAAAATACACAATTAATAAACTGGAGATAAAGATGTCAACGAATACCTTTCCACTTGAAAAATCAACCCGCAACCGTTGGTTGATCGTCCCCCTGCTCATACTGTCAGCCGCCGTTGCCCTCAGCGTGTGGCTGACCTGGCCAACCACTGCTGACGGAGCAATCGCGAAGGCCAACCAGCCGCAGGCGCTATGGCAGTCGTCAGGCATTGACAGCTATCGCCTCACATTGACCGTATCCTGTTTCTGTCCGCAGGAACTGCTCCAACCGGTAAATATCGAAGTGATCAATGGCGAGCTCGCCTCGCTTGCCTATGACGCTGACGGCACGGCGGCTGACCCGATGTTCTTCGAGGGGTATACTTCTATTAACAAACTGCACCAGATTATTGCCGATGCAACAGCGCAGAAGCCCGCCCGACTTGAGGTCACGTATGATGACACGACCGGCATGCCACTCAAGGTTGATATCGATATCAGTGAATTAATGGCTGACGAAGAGATCAGATTTACCATAAACGATTTCGAACGGCTGCCGTAGGTGGGTAGTAAGAATTTTCGAGTGCTTGTATACGATAGGAGAGATCCTTTTTGAGTAGAACGGGGCTATATTGCTTAGTGTCTAGTCAAGTGGTGTATTTTCGAATCGTGTGTTTCTTCGTTAATAATAGAATAATCGGTGATTGGGTATCATCGGCACCGGCAATGCCCTGACCTCAGCCGGCGGATCAGGATCAAGCAATTCTTTCATGGACGCTTAGCTGAAATAGCAGTGGAAATCGAGTAAGAAGTCAGAAAAATTTAATGGTGAACTTCTTATTTTTAAATCAAAGCTAAAGATTGGAATATTTTCCCGGTTGTCATAAAGACTTGTTTCATTTTGGAGCGAATGGCCGGAGAGGTAGTTATCGCCTTCTTCGTTTCAACCATTTCTCAATTTCAATCGCGACAAAAGCAAGGCTTCCTAAAACAACACATGTAAGCAGTTCAACCGGCAACAAAGGTGTCACCTTGAAAAACTCATCCAGAAAAGGGATGTAGATCACAGCAAGCTGCAAAGTGACTGTAATGAGCACCAGCCATGACATTGTGGGATTGGACCGTAAGCCCAACTTGAATAACGACTCTTGGGTTGACCGGGAAGCCAATGCTTGCCCAATCTGTAGAAATGCCAACGTGGTGAATATCATTGTCTGCCAGGTAATATCAGTAGGGTTATCGGGATCATAATAAGCAAAGCCAACCCCTAAAGCAACAATACCCATCAGAACCCCAACCCAAATAATGTGGGCGGTCAACCCACCGCTTAATAAACCAGCCTGTGGTGAGCGAGGTGGCTGGGCCATCGTATCCCTCTCAGCCGGTTCTACCCCTAGTCCCAATCCCAGTAAACCGTCTGTCAGCAGATTGAGCCAGAGTAGTTGCAGAGGCAATAACGCCACCGTGATGCCCAACACAGGGGCCAAAAGCATGACAAGCACTTTGCCCAGGTTGCCGGCTATGGAAAACTTTACGAATCGGCGGATATTGTCATAGATAACCCGCCCTTCCTCGACCGCAGATACAATAGTGGCGAAGTTATCATCAAGCAACACCATCTGTGCCGCTTCTTTAGATACATCCGTGCCCGTGATACCCATGGCCACCCCGATATTTGCTTTTTTCAAGGCAGGAGAATCATTTACCCCATCCCCTGTCATGGCCACGACATGTCCCTTGCCTTGCAGAGCGTCTACGATTTGCAGCTTGTGTTCTGGCGAGACACGGGCGAAAACAGACACTTCCTCAAGGACCAAATCGAGTTCGGCTGGGGACATCTTGTCCAGGTCCTGACCGGTCTTTACCCGGTTGTTAAGCGAAATGCCAAGATCATGAGCAATGAAGCGAGCTGTTAAGGGATGGTCGCCGGTAATCATGATGGGTCGAATTCCGGCTGCTCGACAGGTCTGAACAGCCGTTTTTACTTCCGGTCTTGGGGGATCAATCATGCCCACCATACCCACAAATATGAGCTCCCGCTCCAACTTTTCTTGAGGTTCGGCTGGCAATGCGTCGAGCCACTGGATGGCGATGCCCAACACGCGTATGCCATTTTGAGCCATCTGATCACTGGCCAATTGGATGCGCTGCGCCAATCCTTATCAAGTGACTCTGCTTTATCATCAATCCATACCTGGCTGCTGATTTCCAGAAGACCGTCCGCTGAACCTTTCGTGATAGCGAGATAAGGCTCCTGTCTTCCCTGAATAGCCTGTAATACATGGGGTAAACCAGTCAAATCCGTCGGGAGTTGATGCACAGTCGTCATTCGCTTGCGTTCGGAATCAAAAGGTTGTTCAGCTACACGCGGCAACAAGTTTTGCAAGTCGCTTTTGAACAAGCCAGCTTGTGAGGCGGCGACCAGTAGGGCTCCTTCTGTAGGGTCTCCAATAGCGGCGTAACGTCCTGTTTGAGGATCAGGTTTAAGGGAAGCATCGTTGCATAATGCCCCGCCAGCTAATACCAGGTTGATAGAAAGGGGCTGCTCGAGCAGTACCGCCGCTGCATCCTTTACTAAGGCAGGCACTGGATGAATACCGGTCCCCATGAGTTCCAAGTAGTGGCCAGCCACATCAATCACCGTAACGGTCATTTTATTCTCGGTTAGCGTCCCCGTTTTATCAGAGCAGATAACAGTGACGGAGCCAAGTGTTTCTACAGCTGGAAGTTTGCGGATGAGCGCTTGTCGTCGCAGCATTCGCTGTGCGCCAAGAGCCAGAGTAACAGTGACGACGGCCGGTAATCCTTCGGGTACGACCGCGACCGCCACACTCACGGCTGTCAAGAACATAACACTCACGGGCTCGCCATCGGATGGAGCCTATCAGCATGATGAGTCCAGCCACGATCACCCCGACGATCGCTAAGGTCTTGCCCAACTGGTCAAGCCGGCGCTGTAGTGGCGTCATTTCTTGCTCGACATCTTGAATTAGAGTAGCGATTTTGCCGAGCTCCGTCGCCATGCCGGTAGCAACCACAATACCCATACCACGACCATAAGTGACAACTGTTCCCATGTATCCCATGTTTCGCCGGTCACCTAATGGCAAATCTGGTCTGTCTAAGGCAACTGTTTCTTTTTCTACCGGCTCAGATTCACCCGTCAGAGCAGCTTCTTGGATGCGAAGATTGGCACTTTCAACCAGGCGCAGATCAGCCGGGACCGAATTGCCTGCTTCCAAGAGAACGATATCACCCGGGACGAGTTCACGGGCTGACAATTGAATGGTAGTCCCGTTTCTTAAGGCCCGTACCAAGGGTACAGTCAGTTTCTTCAGTGCTGCCATTGCTTGTTCAGCCCGATATTCCTGAATGAATCCAAGAATCGTAAAGAGAATCACAATGGCTGCAATGGCAATGGTTTCGGTTGTTTTTCCGAGAAAGCCCGATATGACCGCTGCAGCAACAAGAATCAGTACCATTGTGCTGGTGAACTGCTCCCACAAGATGTGAACCGGACTTTTTCCACCCTTTTCCAGGAGTTCATTAGGGCCGTATTGAGCCAGGCGTTGGCTGCCTTCTACATCAGTCAAGCCATTTTGAATATCGCTGTTTTGCTTCTTGATAACTTCTTCTGTAGAGAGAAGATGCCATTGTTCCATTAGAAATCAACCCCAATATGCATTCGGTTCATTATTTCTCCAGACTACAAACTACTGTGAGACCAACAAGATTATTTAGGGATAGAGGCAGGCCAACTTTGTCTGCGCTCTGGAATCGTCAAAGCTCCAGTTGATCGTTGCTTGTTGATCATCGCGCCGTCGTTGCCAAGTAGAAGCAATTAGCTGAAAAGTCTCAAATGAACCAGTTCTTTGCTCCATACACTGATGGCTCAAGATCGAGATTTCAATTTCAGCCATGTTCAACCACGACCCGTGTTTAGGTGTGAAGTGAAAACACAGCTTTCGCTAGCTGCGCCTTGCCTCTCCGGGAGAGAAGGCGTCGTACAGAGCAGCAGGTGTATGCGTATTGAGATTGTCTAACACGACGCGAATCACCTCTTCACGTGGAAAAGGGGCATCAACCAACTCGCGCATACATTCAGCAAAGTCGACATTGCAGCGTTGCTGCGTCGCTTTAACATAGCACCCGCCGGCCAAGAGCTGGCAGAAGATGAACAGATCGCAATGACCGTGACGATCGTACTCATACTCTTATCGTTGTTGCCGTTCTGGTCGCATCGGCAGCGGTTCTCGCGTGTCGGGCAGAAGTTGGCACGGCCGAAGTGAGTCTTCGCCTCCCGTTCGTTCTGGTGTATGGTGTAAAAGACGGTCAGCACACAACGAAAGATGAACCAGGCGACAAAGCCCAGCAATGCTCCTGCAGGCAAAGATAAGAAGTCCGTAGTAATTCCTCCCTGCTATTTGGATCGACAATGTCTCAGCCAGTCACAACCGCTAAGTTGACTGCTATAATATCACCTTATTTAATCCCAAACGATCACCCCGCGGGCAACTTCCCCGCTGAGCATATCGGCATAGGCTTCATTTATCTGCACCAGAGGATAACGCCGGCTAATCAGCCGGTCCAGGTCCAGCTTGCCCTGGAGATATAAATTGGCATACAGGGGAAAATCCCGGGCTGTGTTGGCCGTCCCATAATAGGAGCCGGTTACCGTTTTCTCCTGCCGGGTAATCGTCGCACCGGGCAGATTGGTGTCACTACCCATGGGTGAGAGGCCCACGAACACTACCATGCCTCCCGGACGGGCTGCCTCCAGGCATCGTTCTTGCACCGCCGGTTGGCCAACGGCCTCAAAAACAGTATCCGCGCCGCGTCCCTCGGTCAGCTTCTGAATGTCCTTGACAACTTCCGGGCTATTAATGAGCACATCCGTCGCCCCAAAGGACAGGGCCAGGTCGCCTTTACTTTCGTTCGTATCGATGGCGATGATCCGGGCCGCGCCGGCCAATCTGGCGCCCATGATGATGCTTAGCCCCACGCCGCCAGCGCCAAAGATGGCCACGTTGCTGCCCGGCGCCAACCTGGCCGTATTCAATACAGCCCCCACGCCGGTAGTCACCGCGCAGCCGATCAGGGCAGCTATGTCTAGAGGTACCGCTTTGTCGAGTGGGACACAACATTCCTGGGGCACCACGACCCACTCGGCGAAACAGGCCAGGGCGCTGAAGTGGTACACCGGCCGGCCGTTCAACGAAAAGCGCGTTGTCCCATCCATCATCGTCCCCTGCCATACAGGCCCGATAAAGGCGGTGCATAAACTCGGCCGGTCCCGCAAGCAGTAAAAACATTCTCCACAATTTGGCGCCCAATTTAAGGCCACATGATCACCCGGCTTGACCCTGGTTACTCCCTCACCGATTGTTTCTACAATTCCCGCCCCTTCATGGCCGGGGACCACCGGCATGGGGTGCTGGGTTGCACCGGTTACCAGGTGATAGTCGCTGTGGCATACCCCGGCTGCGGCCATTTTAACCAGGATTTCACCTTTTCCCGGCGGCGCCAATTCCAGCGATTCTATTCGTATTTTCTGGCCTGCTTTGTATAAAACGGCCGCCCCAACCTTCATAATGCTCTCCTATCTACACCAGTTGTCCGTTAACGGAACCATTCAATCACTTCGTTCGTTGATTATAAAGAAATTACAGGATAAATAAACTGGAGTAAAAAATGTCTACTAATACCTTTCCACTTAAAAAATCAAGCCAAAACCGCTGGTTAATTGCTTTCCTGCTACTGTTGACGGCCGCCATAGCCCTCAGCTTGTGGCCGACCTGGCCGACTAAAGCTGGCGGAGCGATCGCGGAGGTCAACCAGCCGCAGGCGCTATGGCAATCGTTAGATATTGACAGCTATCGCTACACGCTGACCGTATCTTGTTTTTGCCCGCAGGAGTTGCTCCAACCGGTAAATATCAAAGTGATCAATGGCGAACTCGCGTCGCTTACCTACGCCGATGACGGCGCGGCGGCTGATTCGATGTTCTTTGAGGGTTATACCTCTATCAACAAACTGCACCAGATTATTGCCGATGCAACAGCGCAGAATCCCGCCCGACTTGATGTCACATATGATGACACGACCGGCGTGCCGCTAAAGGTCGATATCGATATCAGTGAATTAATGGCTGACGAAGAGATTAGATTTATTGTAAACGATTTTGAGCAGCTACCTTAAACCTCATTAGACAAGGTGTGGGCTGTTGGAGTGGTTTGCGCCCAGTATGCTAACGCCCATGTAGTCTGAATGGCGAACGGTCTGGGCCATCTCCGTATCGCCGCCGTCTAACAACCTTAATGTATTTATATGTTATTACGACTTTATGTAATAACAAATATATTGTTTATTATCCAATTTCAGCCAATGGTCCGGCTGCTAACAACTCTTCCAACTGGAGCGCTTTCAAGCAGGCCTCACCGGGCTCGGCCGTCTCTGCATCCCAGCCCATCAATTCATAATAGCGTCTCTTAGCCCAGGCAAAGGTCTCGTCTGATATTTCTACCCCGGCAATCGGTCCAGAGTGAAAAGCTTTGCGTACGTCTTTAGGCAGCTGATCGTCATCAGCGTTCAACCCTGCCCGCTGGTTGAACAGCCGGCATAACGTTTGTGCCCGGGCACCGACCTCTAAAATATCGGGTATCTCATATTGGATCCCGGTCACGCCGGATAGTGCCTCGGCCATCTGTTGGTAATCATAGGGGTAAAAATGACAATTAACGGCGCAATCCTGGAAATGCATCCAGTTCACTTCTGTAACAAATAGACGCAATTTATCCTCGTTCAACACCATATTGGAAAGGGGCGTTATCTTGGCGCCTTCGGGCAAGGCGCTATTTACGCGCTTCAGGTCATCTCCCTCCCTAACGAAGGCAGTATCATGCATATTCATCATGTGATCGGCGCCCACAGGTGCCACTGCGTAACCCAAGCCCATAGCGTGCTTTAGCCTGGGTTCGTGCATGGGCAACTCCTGCCCTTTCACCGTCAGATTGAACGGCTGTGTGGCCTCACCAAAGCGCAGGCTCATCCGATCTACGCCCTCGGCTAAAACATCGCCAAAGCCTTCTCTATAGGCGATCATCTCAACCGATCTCACCATCAGATCCGCATCGCCCCAGCGGTATGCTTGCCCACCCGTATCATCGGCGGTCAAGAGGCCTGCTTCTGAACAGGCCATCACAAAAGCAATGGAAGCGCCGGCCGAGATCGAGTCCATGCCCAATGCATTGGCCAGTTCATTTGCCTTGGCCACGGCGACGTTGTCCCTCACGCCACAATTGGGACCAAAAGCAGCCATCGTTTCATACTCAGGGCCGCCATATTCAGGGTCTACTTTGCGATAAGGGTTTTCATCCTCATACTCGAAGACCTGTTTACAATTGATCGGGCAAGCCTGGCAGGTATCTCTTCCTTTATAGAACATCTCGTAATTGCGCTCACCGCCGAGCAATCCGGGGTTGGCGAACACCGGTTCACTGAAATTGTGGGTCGGCAGGCCACCCGCATAGGCCCAATTCATCAATGAATCCTGGGTGCCCCGGCCGATCCCTTCGGTCGCCCAACCGGACAGCTCCTTATAATTGTTACCTAGCCACTTAGCTACCCCGGCTACCTGCTTGCGTTCTTCTACCGGCACTTTCAGATTGCCGCGCACCGCCACGGCCTTGAGCTTCTTGGATCCCATCACCGCGCCCAGGCCGTTACGCCCGGCCGCCCGGTTGACATCATGCATCACCGCCGAATAGCGGACCAGGTTCTCTCCGGCCGGACCGATTTGGGCCACCCGTATCCTTTCGTCACCCAACTCCTGGCGAATAGCCTGTTCCACCGGATATGTCTTCTCGCCCCATAAATGACCGGCCGGCCGAATCTCGGCTTCACCGTCCCTGATCCACAAATAAACCGGCGCTTTAGCCTTGCCTCGGATAACCAGGGCGTCAAATCCGGATCGCTTGAACTCATGCCCCCACCAACCGCCCGCTTCCGCGCTGGCGATGGCCCCGGTCAGAGGTGATTTGCCGCCCACCCCATGCCGGCCGGCGCCGGGGAAGTTGGTACCTTGCATGATGCCCGGCGCAAAGATGAGCAAATTATCTGGGCCGAGGGGATCGCTCTCAGGGGGCATATCACGCAACAAGAGATAAGCCACCACCGCCCGCCCGCCAATCAAAAGCCGGTAAAACGCATCCGGTGGTTGTTCTGTGAAAATAATCCCCGTGCTCAGGTCCACATGCAGGATTTTCCCCTGGGTTCCACCGATCATCCGAACACTCCTTTGATGCACAAGAGCCGGCCGATTACCAGAGCCGTTCTCTCGTGGAATTAGTCCTAAACTCTGGCTAAAATTATCTCAAATTCTATTGATCGCCACCAGATCACTCTCAAAGATCTCTAGAAAACACCGTTGTTTTTGTGGTAGATGTTTATGGTTATTATTATGGCTATGCGAAATATCTGCGAAGATCACCTTTCCCTTGCCTTGCCGTAACTAGTGTGTGTCGTCAGACATCATAGCCACCAGCCTTTCCTCCAACAGACCAAAACCGGTATGGCGATGTTCCAGGGGCAATTCGAGATAGGCGGCAATCTCCGCGGCTTTCTCTACCAATTTGGGATCCTCAATCTGAATGAGGTAAACCAGGCGTTTGTAGTTGCGGAAATAATCCTCTTTGAGGCTTGGGAAGCGATCCAGGCCTAAACCCTTGAGAATAGTGCCCCGAAAACCGCGAACTAAAAAATCGGTAAGAAAGAAAGTACCCGGCTCTACATCCATCATTTCCTGAAATCCCGCCCCGCCGTACATTTCGTAACAATGAGGGCCGTCGATTCGCTGCAAGTCATACCGCTCCACCAGCGTATCCACGGCGCCACCGGAGCCACAGTCGCCAAAAAGGACCAGAATCCGCTCATATTTCTCGCGCAAGGCCAGGAACCTTTTTTCAACATCCGGGGCGATCCGCTCAGGGTGCATGTGGTCGATGGCCGGCACACCCACAATGTCAACATCCCAACCATGGCGCTCGATAATGGCCAATACTTCGCGGGCTAACGCGCCACACATTATGAAAGCGGTTTTCATAGCTACGCATTCTATGGTTGCAGTTGGGATACTGTCAAGTATTAAATCCAATTGATTTTCAGCCTGTCGTAGATATTCATCTTAAGCTGGGTAAAACAGCCCGCCGGGCATCTGATGTGTTATAGTTACCGTGCACAGCCATAGTAATTGTAGTGAGAGGCGTTTCGTCATGGTAAACATCCGGCTGGCCAAACCGGCCGATACCTCGGCCATTTGGGAAATCTTTCATGCCGTCATTCAGACGGGCGACACATACGTGTACCCCTCGGACACACCCCGGGAGGCGCTGGCCAATCTTTGGCTTTCGCCCACCATGCAAACTTATGTGGCTGTAGATGAAACTCGGATCAATGGTGAAGAACAGAACAAAGCTGAAGCCCGGATCCTGGGTACCTACATCCTTAAGCCCAACTATCCCGGCCGCGGTTCCCACGTCGCCAACGCCTCCTTTATGGTCCACCCGGTCGCCCAGGGCCTGGGCATTGGCACGATGATGGCCAACCATTCCCTGGTCGAGGCCCGGCGCCTGGCTTATAAGGCTATTCAATTCAACCTGGTTGTCAGCACCAATCAAGCAGCCATCCATCTTTGGCAGAAGAGTGGCTTCCATATCATCGGCGCCCTTCCCAAAGCTTTCAAGCACAAACAACTCGGTTACGTCGATGCCTACATCATGTACCAATCCCTGGAGGACGGGGATTAACCCTCAAACTGGGGTATAAATAGGGGCTATGCCGGACGATCAAAATCCGTTACACGTACCTGCCGGTACACCAGAAACTAGCAGCACGCAGGATCCTCTGGTCATCTTTATGCCCTCCGGCCGTCGCGGTCGGGTGACCCCCGGAGAAAACCTGCTCGATGCCGCCCGCCACCTGGGCGTGGAGATCGAAAGCATCTGCGGCGGCCGGTTGACCTGCGGCAAATGCAAGATCCGGGTCGAGGCCGGTGAGTTCCAGAAACACGGCATCACGTCCGGGCCCGGCCACGTCAGCTCCCCCGACGACGAGGAACAGGCCTTGCTAGCCACCATGGGTGACCAGGAGTACCGCCTCTCCTGTGTCACCTGCGTCCGTGATGATGTTTTGATCTTTGTTCCCGAGGAAAGCCGGGCCCAAAAACAAATCATTCGCAAATCAGCTACCGATCGAGCCATCGACATCGTCCCGGCCATTCGCCAACTATACGTCAAAGTTGAAGAAGCCCGGCTAGGCCAGCATCTCGGCGACTGGGGCCGCTTGCAGGCCGCCCTGGCCGAGCAATGGCAGCTCGAAGATCTGGCCATCGATCTGCACGCTTTACGCCGTCTACAGGCTGTCTTGCGCGAAGGAAAGTGGGCTGTTACCGTCACCATAAGGTTTGACCGGGAAGTCATTGACCTGCAGCCGGGCTACCAGGAAGGCGTTTTTGGTCTAGCCGTGGACATCGGCAGCACGACCCTGGCCGGTTATTTGTGCGACCTGCGCACTGGCGAAATTCTGGCCACAGAATCGATGATGAATCCCCAGGTGACCTACGGCGAAGACCTGATGAGCCGCGTCTCCTATGCCATGACCCACCGCGACGGCCTGGCCAAGATGAACCAGGCCATCATTGAAGCCCTGAACAAACTGGCAAATCGGGCCGCTCGCCAGGCAGGCCTTAGAGCACGCCAGATTCACGAAGCCGTTTTCGTTGGCAACACCACCATGACCCATATCTTTCTGGGCATCAGCCCGGTTGAGTTGGGCGGTGCTCCTTTCGCCCTGGCCAATCGTGACGCGCTTGATGTCAAAGCCCGAGAATTAGGTTTGACTCTCCACCCGGGAGCTTATGCCTATGTTCTGCCCTCCGAGGCCGGCCATGTGGGCGCCGATAATGTCGGTGTTTTGATTGCCGAAGAGCCTTACCTGCAGGATGAAACAGTTCTAATTGTAGATGTCGGCACCAATGCTGAGATCGTTTTAGGCAACCGGCTAGGGCTGTATAGCGCCTCCAGCCCCACGGGACCGGCATTTGAAGGGGCCCAGATAACTTTCGGCATGCGCGCAGCGCCCGGGGCCATCGAGCGTATACGCATTGATCCAGGCTCTTTCGTCGCCCGTTTTCGCGTCATCGGCGAGGAAAAATGGTCCAATGAATGGCAGAGCGGCGCTGATGTTCCCCTGAAAGGTCAAACCGCCCACCTGGCGGCCGGCATCTGCGGTTCAGGCATCATCGAAGTAGTTGTCGAGATGTACCTGGCCGGCATCATCTATCCCGACGGCCGCTTTAACCCCGAATGCACCGGTCCGCGGTTTATGTGGGACGGCCGCACCGGGGCCTATATCCTGGCAACCGCCGAGCAGACAACCACCGGCGAGCCCATTCTGGTTACTCAGAACGATGTGCGCAATATCCAATTGGCTAAGGCCGCCCTCTATGCCGGGGCCAAGCTATTGATGAACCGAACGGGAGTGACGGCCGTCGACCGCATCACCCTGGCCGGCGCTTTCGGTAGCTACATCGATCCCAAGTATGCCCTTTTATTGGGCCTTATCCCCGACTGTGACTTAAGGATGATAACCGGCGTCGGCAATGCGGCCGGTGATGGCGCTCGCATCGCTCTGCTAAACCGGCACAAGCGCGCTGAGGCCCACGACATTGCCCACCAGGTCACCTACATTGAGACGGCCATCGATCCCGATTTTCAGCAAGAATTTGTCGGCGCGCTTCATCTGCCCCATCTCACTGATCTCTTCCCCCATCTAGACGGTCTGGCGCCCCAACCGCCGGCCCAAGATGAAGAAAGGCGCGGCCGGCCCCGGCGACATCGGCGTCGCCTATCCTGACGAAATTGACTTTAGATAGGTGATTTAAGGCGAAGGTAACCGGATAACGGCTATGGAAAGAATCAATGCTTTTCTTTTCATCGCCGGAGATCCGTGTTAAGCTACCCCCTTTCGTAGGAGTCTATATGAGTGACGAGATCAACATCCAGGAACTTCCCACGGAAGAACTCCTGGAGCTAATGATGGAAGACCTTTACGACGGTTACGCCGAAGAGGTCTTGGAAGAAGTAGAGGAAGCGCTCAGCCGCGGCATGACACCCTATGCTGTTCTGACGGAAGGTCTTGTTGCCGGTATGGCCATTGTCGGCGACGATTTCCGCGACGGCATCCTATTTGTACCCGAAGTGCTCATGGCCGCCAAGGCGATGAAGGGCGGCATGGCCATTCTCCGGCCGCTGCTGGCCGAAACAGGCGCGCCAAAAGTCGGCACCCTGGTCATCGGCACGGTGAAAGGGGATATTCACGATATCGGCAAGAACCTGGTAGGTATGATGATGGAAGGTGCCGGCTTTGATGTTTACGATCTGGGCATCAACAACTCTATAGAAGACTTTTTGGCGGCCATCGAGGAGCATGATCCCGATATCGTGGGTATGAGCGCCCTGCTCACCACGACCATGCCCTATATGCGCGTCGTCATCAATACCCTCAAAGAAATGGGCATCCGCGACAAACTGATCGTGCTGGTCGGCGGCGCGCCCCTCAACAATGCCTTCGCCGAAAGTATCGAGGCCGATGCCTATTGTCGCGACGCGGCCGTGGCCGTCGAAACAGCTCAAAAATTTATGAAATTAAAGTTAGAGAAAGCAGCCAGGGATGAATAAATTGCAGGATCTATTAGATAAACAGGATTATGTGCTCCTGGATGGCGCCATGGGCACCATGCTCTTCGCCTCTGGGCTGGAAGAGGGCGGTGCGCCTGAAGCGTGGAATCTCAACCACCCTGATCGCATTCGGGAAGTGCACCGCAAATACATCGCGGCCGGCTCTCAAGTTATCTTAACCAATACCTTTGGCGGCACCCGATTCCGCTTAAAATTACACCAATTACAGGAACACGTCGTCGAGGTAAATCGGGTCGCGGCCAGCCTGGCTCGGGCCGAAGCGGACGCCGCTCCCAAGCCGGTCGTTGTCGCCGGCTCCATGGGCCCCACCGGCGAATTGCTCTCCCCCATGGGCACGATGACCTACGAGGCTGCCAGGGCCGCCTTTGCCGAGCAGGCTACCGGCCTGGTCGAAGGAGGCGCGGATGTTCTCTGGATCGAGACGATGAGCGATGTGAATGAAGCCCGGGCGGCCGTCGAAGGGGCTCGCTCGGTCACCGACTTACCCATTGTGGCCACCATGAGCTTTGACACGCACGGCCGGACTATGATGGGCATAACCCCCAACCAGGCCGGCGATGTTTTCGCCGATCTCGATTTGCTGGCATATGGGGCTAACTGTGGCAATAATCTGCCTGATACGGAAGCGGCCGTATGGGCCATGCACGAAACCGACCCACACAAGCCGCTGGTAGTCAAGGGCAACGCCGGCATCCCCCACTGGGAAGGGGATCTATTAAAATATGATGGTTCGCCCGAAGTGATGGCCGAATATGCCCGGCGCGCCCGGGCTCGCGGCGCCCGGCTAATCGGCGCTTGCTGCGGTAGCACGGCCGAGCATGTTAGGGCCATGGCCGAGGCCTTATCCACCCCGCTAAGCGCTGACGAACTCGGCCAACCAATCGCTGAGCCGCTTCCAACGGATACAACTGCTTCTGGCGTAGCCCGCCCAAACCGTCGCCGGCGACGCGATTCAACAACGACCGGTAAATGAACATCCCATGACCGAAACCATAATCAGCTCCAAAAGCACAACTGTTATTATTAGCCCAGAACGACCCTTCACCATCATAGGCGAGCGGATCAACCCCACCGGCAGAAAAAAATTAGCCGCAGAGATGAGCGCCGGCAACTTTGACCGGGTCGTCCAGGATGCCCTGGCCCAGGTCGCTGCCGGAGCCCACATGCTAGATGTCAACGCCGGTATCCCCCTGACCGATGAACCGGCCATCCTGGCCGAGGCCATCCGTATCGTGCAAACTATCACCGACGTGCCGATTTCCATCGATTCCTCCATCGTCGCTGCCCTGGAAAGTGGTCTACGAGCCTATGAAGGCAAAGCCCTGGTCAATTCCGTAACTGGCGAAGATGAACGCCTAGAATCAGTCTTACCGCTGATAAAGAAGTATGGCGCGGCCGTGATCGGTATCTCCAACGACGAAACAGGCATCTCCGAAGATCCCGAAGTACGCCTGGCTGTCGCCCGCAAGATAATCGAGCGGGCCCAGGATCACGGCATCCCCAAAGAGGATGTACTCATCGACCCCCTGGTTATGCCCATTGGCGCCATGCGATACGCCGGCCGGCAAGTATTTTCCATCGTCGGCCGTTGCCGGGATGAATTGGGCGTCAATACCTGTTGTGGGGCCAGCAACGTCTCCTTCGGTTTGCCCAACCGCGCCCCCTTGAATGGCACCTTTTTATCCATGGCCATCGCCGCCGGGCTGACCTCCGCCATTACCAATCCCCTCGAAACCGAAATAAAGACGAGCATCCTGGCCGCCAACGTCATGATGGGCCATGATGAGAATTGTGTTACCTGGATTCAAGGCCACCGGCCGGATGCGGCCGCCGGTAGCAGTCAACGTCGCCGCCGAACTGGCCGCCGCGATAGGAGATAATCATCCATGCCAACAGGAACAGCCCCAGAACAGATCAACCCTTCCTCATTAGCCGACTACCTGGAAGTCATGAGTAAAGCCGTTTTCCAGAGTGGTATGTCCTGGAAAGTCGTTGAGGCTAAATGGCCCTCAACCCGTGAAGCTTTCTTTGACTTCGATGTTCACAAAGTCGCCGATTTGAACGCCTTCGATCTAGAAGAGTTGGGCAAGGATACCCGGGTCATCCGCAACCAACGCAAGCTGGCCGCCATTGTGAGCAATGCCCAGCAGATGATCGCTCTCGATGAAGAATTCGGTACCTTCCAGGCCTACCTACGCAGCCAGGATGATTTCGCGACCAGCGTCGACACCCTGCGCAAAGATTTTAAATTTCTAGGCCCGACCGGTATCTATTACTTTCTCTATGTCGTCGGTGAAGAAGTGCCACCCCACGATGAGTTTGAAGCCACCTACCGCAAAAAATAGGCGTGCGTAGTCATCGGTTCTGTTTTAAATACTCGGCCTAGTTTGATTTGAACCCGACTTCAGTACGGCTCTTCTGCCAGATTCACTTTATATAACCGGGAACTTGTTCAAAAAAAACGATACATCATACAATTCGGCAAATAGTTCGGTGCTGTCAATCGTGAGCCGCGAAAAAGTAGAATCCAACTGTTTTTGATGCCTATCGGATGGTGACGTATTCGCTGGACAAAAACAACCTACTCGAAACTGTGGGAAATATTCATTGAATGAAATCACGGCTTCGCCAGTTGATTGACACACCCTTTAGTTTCATTATACTGAATAATACCAATCTTATTGACTGTTAACTCCAAGGGGTGAAATATGGTCGTCGTTGAGAGAATGATCCAGGAAATATACCCGGATAAACTTGCTGACCTGGAAGAGCTTGATAAACGTTATACTGCCGTTGAGGATGGCCTGGGCTTTCCACCCAAAAAGCGCTTCTGGAGCATGGCTGGCGCCCTAGACTTCAATACGCTGGTCATTGAACGCGAGTGGCCAAGCATGGCCGCCATGGAAACAGCGTATGAGAAATCTTTCGCAAGTCTGGAAATCCAGGCTTTATACGCAGAAGGGATGGCCATAATCAAGAGTTCTCGTATGGAACTATATCAGCCTGCTAGTTAGCTAGGATAACGAGAGCGATTGGAATCGGGACTGAGTAACCAAATAAGTCATCATAATTAACTATTTGTTGCCAATCCGAGCAATCACCCCTCCCTTCTAATCAGGCAGTACAATTGAGCAAACCGCAACGGGTCATGCTGGCGTGCCGCACCGCCAACTTCATTGACCCGTCAGTTCCTTACCGCCGGATGATGTAGGCCGATCAGGCCAGTACCGGCTGATCGCCTCATGAGTCAAAGTAGCGGGCCGGGTATTCGTTTAGTCATGGGCGATACCGGAGGCAGTCGGAAAGTGAACGGCGATATCTGAAATCAACAGGTGAGAAGACCGGGAACTAAAATAAAAGATCGTCGCCGTTGGTCCACCAAATACCTAAGACACCACAGAGTTAGGTTACCACCTCGCTGGTGAAACATTCGAAAAGCTCCCTCACTGATTTAATCTACCTTGCTGCTTGCGATTTTTCGGGCGATGGCATAATGCAGAGTCAGAAAACGTGAGCCTGAGAGGTAGAAACGATGCTCAGTCTTAAGTTGGCCCTGCTCGACAAAAACATCGATCTGCTCGTCCATCGTGGGCAACTCCAAGGTGGTGATCGTGCCATCTTCTTCGTCAATACTGCTCAGATAATGGCCCGGAAAAGTTGAACCAGTATCGGTTGTTTTGAGCAACAAACCACTCCCCCGGATGTTAAACGGCATCAAAGTGGCCGTAAAATTTGCCTCAGGCAATGGGAAACCCACGCTCACGTAGCCCGTTTCTTCATGCCGAATCACGGTGTAGATGCCTACATAGATTGCCTCCCCAGAGTCTTCATAAGCCCGGATCCAGGCTCGCAGGGTTCGTTTACCCTCCGACGGACCGCCTTCCGCCTCATAATCGATCGTGTCGATATAGCTGACCATTCCTCGCTGAGCTTCCTCTGTATTAAAGGGCAAATTAGCCTGGCCGATCTCCTGGGCAATGAGTGTCTTAAATAGCCAGAAAAAAGGCTTGATAAAAGGGTTCCATTCCGGTTCAATGGTCAATGTAAAGCGACTTGTGTGCTCGTAGAACTCGCGGATCAGGGAATCAACTTGGCCGGGATCAAAATTGGGACCATGCAAAGCATCCAGGCTTTCCACGATGCCAATATCTGGTAGATTTCGTTTAACACTGCCGTCGATCTCCCGCGCCAACGTCTCGGCGTAGTCAGCCCCAATATATTTTGTATGCGCCTCAATGGGGACAACGAAACGAGCCTCCTCCGGTGACATGCGCTCACCGGTCATTTGTAATGAAGCGCTATCACGGAAAAAAAGGTGCAGCAGCAACCGGTAGATCAGGGCGATGCTGCCGCCAATAAGCGCGGCATTGAAAGCGGACCCGGATGCCTGGGCCAGTAAGCCCACCAGCAGGCCAATACCAAGCCCCAGGGCGATCTTTTTTGGACCCAGGCCGGGTATCCCTACAAACAACCCGATAATCAGCCCAATGGCCAGGGGGTTCTTCACGAGTAGGCTAACGACGACGGCCAAAGCCGCGATTAAGATAGTTGATCCGATAATTCGGTGCCATAAAGGTTTCAATTCGCCCGGCTGCCTTCGTACATCGGTCCCCGCTTCTGCCAGGCCGAAATAGAAACCGCCAACCAGGGCACCTATCAACGCGCCTTGCTTTCCGGCAAAGCTCCAACCGATCAACCCACCGCTACTAGCGCCAAGAATCGCCCCGCTGATCCCGGCTTTGACCGGTCCTGCCCCAACTCGTTTACCGATCTCTTTACTCAACCCATCCTCCTAACTGGTTTCCGTTCAATATACGGGTTAACCGCCAAAATAGTATCGGCCAGCTTCCCCGCAACCCGGCGCTTCATGACAGCGCAGCGATCACCGCTTCTTGTGCATGAATCGCCGTCGTGTCGTATAGAGGCACACTCGTATGCTGCTGTTGTACCAGCATAACGATTTCAGTGCAGCCCTCGATGATCCCCTCGGCGCCTCGGTCCCGAAGATTGCCGATGATCCGTAGAAATTCTTTGCGGGATGAATCTTCAACGAGGCCAAGGCACAGCTCTTCATAAATGATCCCATGCACAATATTTCGATCCCGTTTCGGGGGAACCAGCACCTCAAGACCATGTTTAGTTTCAAGGCGCCCCATATAAAAGACCTCCTCCATGGTGAAATTCGTCCCTAACAGACCGACACGCTTTATCCCCTCGCCCTTAATCCGCCCGGCCGTCGCGTCGGCAATATGCAAGATCGGAATCTCTATCGCGGCTTGTACCTCATCGGCCACCTTATGCATCGTATTGGTACAGATCAGCAAAAAATCAGCCCCGGCCGCTGCTATCTGTCCGGCCGCTAACGCCAATACTCGGGCCGCCTCGGCCCAATCGTTGCCCTGTTGTAGCGCCTCGATCTCTTGAAAATCGAGGCTAACCATGGCTATCTGGGCTGAATGCAGCCCACCCAGGCGCTGCTTAACCCCCTCGTTGATGAGCTGATAATAGAGCGCCGTCGATTCCCAACTCATGCCACCCAGCAAACCGATTGTTTTCATATCCGAAAATCCCGTCACTGGTTTTTTATTTCCAGTATCATAACCGTACAATAGTATACCCTTAAGGATGAGAGTTATTGATAAAGGATTGTCCATGACCCCACAAGAATTTCAAGACATTTTGACGCAAACCCTTGAAGACCGTCATCTCTCTAAAGGAGAGCGCCATACGCTAAGTGAGATCATTGTCGAAGCTGCCTTCAGTGATCAAAACCGGGCTATGTATCGCCACATGGCCTTCGAACTGGCCCAAAATAAGCTGCCCGATCCCCGGGATAAAGATATTCTCGAATGGTTAGAGGGTATCAACAAACTCCTGCTTCCGCCCACGGGGGACGGCGAGGAATCCTACGTCGACGCCTTCTTTAGCCCAGGGGAACGCTGTACTCAAGAGATTATTGGCCTGCTGGGGGGTTGCCGGGCCACGGCCGACTTATGTGTTTTCACCATCACGGATGATCGCATTACGACCGCCATCGAATCAGCCTTCGATCGCGGCGTCGCCATCCGGGTTATTTCCGACGGCTCCAAAGCCGAAGATTTAGGCTCAGACATTGACGAATTGTGGCATGAAGGCATTCCTATTCGTCTGGACGACTCCCCCTATTTTATGCACCACAAGTTTGCCCTCTTCGACGATGCCCGGCTGCTCACCGGCAGCTACAACTGGACCCGCAGCGCTTCCGACCACAATCATGAGAACTTCGTGGTCACCAACAGCCACAAGCTGGTCAAGGCCTACCGCCGCGAATTTGATCGATTATGGGCAAGTCTGGCGGGCTAATCTAGGGATTCATAACATTACCAACGACCCTGGGCCTATCATCAGGCTCAACAATTTCGTTGGAATCACTTGGATAAGCAAAGATTTATCGGCTACTGCTCCGGCCGGCGTGCCAGCCATTCCTTGTGATCGGCAATATCCCGGTCTAGCCACAGTCGCCGCCAGACGACCGGCCAGCGCTCTTTTCCGGCCGGCAGCGGCACCCGGTTACCCTCCAGTCGTTTGATTGCCGTTAGTACGATAAAAGCCACACAACCCCAGGTAACGGCCGCCGGTTCGCCAAAAGCCACGCTGATCAGCGGCATTAATAACAAGGCGATGGTGGTAGTGACTGTATTCTTCAGCAGGACCCCAAGAAGCACCAGGACAATTAATATCAGCCCACCCCAGGGAAACACCACCAGCAAAGTGCCGCCCACACAACTGAGCCCTCGTCCGCCCTTAAAGCCCAAAAATATAGACCAAGTATGGCCGGCAAAAACACACAACCCGGCCGCCATGGCCAGACCCGGACCCCATTCCAAGAAATAAAGGGCCAACCAGGCGGCGACTGCCGCTTTACCAATATCGAAGATGGCCACAGGAACGATAGCCCAGCGGGAAACGCTGTGGTACACATTGCTCCCCCCAACATTACCGGTCCCATATTCGCGGACATCAATGCCCTTAAGCCAGCGGCCGGCCAGGTATGCGCTGGGAATCGAACCCAACAGATAGGCCCCCACCAGGAAAAGGGCCACTTGCCAGACAGCGGGATCATTATCCATCAATCTGCCTCCTCCACTTTGCCACTCCGCCTTTTCCTGAGCCTGTTTCCCTACCATCATATCCAATGGACCAGACAGGGCTATCGCGGGCGTCAATAAATCAGGGAAGTCGTAAAAGCTTATCACAAATAGAAATTCCTTGCAGAAACAGATTAAAGCCTTTAAGATTACTTCCTGACAGGTAAGGAAGTATGGACCGAAACTTTGGCCGGCCGATAATTCGATAGCCCACTAAGGAGCTGCTAGTGGAGATTCTAGGAAGACTTGACGCCGAACACGAATGGAAACTCGCCCGAAGAAAAGTTCTTTATCAAAAGGTCGTTTGTCACTTTAAGGAGTGCTCCGTTGACCTGTTATCCTTCGAGAAGGTTCGCTCTTCGCTCCACCTGGATCAAAAGTTTTATCGTGGCTTGCAGGAAATTCCCCTGGAACTTATCCGGGGCAGCGTCGGCCGCTTCGATGATTTCACAGCCGGTTTCTTGCCACTAAAAAAGCATATGGAAAAGCGCTGGGAGCGGGTTGATGTGGCTATGGCCCAGGGAAAAACGCCCCCCATCGACCTCTACCAGGTAGGCCAGGTCTATTTTGTATTGGACGGCAACCACCGGGTTTCTGTTGCCCGCCAGCACGGCCGGCTTGCCATTGAAGCCTACGTCTGGGAATTCCCAACCCCCGTGGATTTCGCCGCTGATGCCGGCCTGGATGAAATATTGATCGAGACCGAACAGGCCGAGTTTCTAGAACGAGCCGGCCAGGACAATGTCACGGCCGCTGCATCAATACGCTTTACCTGTGCTGGTTGTTATAAAGACATCTCTCAGCAGGTTGAACAATATCGCCAGGGTGGAGAAAAAACGACCAGGACGCCGGTCTCCTTTGAACAAGCCTTCTCTGCCTGGTACGATGAAGCCTACCGGCCGGCCATCGAAGCGATCCGGCAGAACGAACTCCTTTCTCAATTTCCCGGCCGGACCGAAGCCGATCTTTTCATCTGGAGTTGGCAAAATAGCAACACCATCGAAAAAGAGGAACTTGCCGCCGATCCGCGGTCCGGTCTTGAGAAGGCCGAAAAGCCTTTCCGGCGCCCCAATTCAGATATGGACATTCACAAGGAGGTGATTCCCGCTGGTAAAAGTAAGAAGACGACCTAACGAATCGGAGGAGCAATTGATGAGACGCTTCCGTAAAGATGTTACCAAGGCCCAAATTATGAGCGAAGTGCGCCGCCGCCGCTGGTTCGTTTCTAAAAGCGAGTTGCGCCGCATCAAGCGGAAAAAGGCTACCCGTCGCTCGAACCGCCGCGAAGGGCCAACCAACCGTTGACTTGTAGCGTTTTGGCCTAAGCCCTCATAATGGTTCAAGCCAGGAAACTCTTTGGCAATGTAGCAAAGAATCCGTCTCGTAAGCTGCCCTCATTTCCCCCAATACATTCTGCCCACCCTGCAGGAAGAATGCGGCAGAAATTTGTCAGCAATCTCAGAATAGACTTTTTTCCGGAAAAGTGCCTATAACCACAAATTGGTTATCATCCAATTATACAACCACAGAACATCAGGGAATGAGCCATGATCCAGGAAGTTGAATTTCCATCCTCAGGGGTCTTGCTTCGAGGCTTGCTCTATTTGCCCGATTCCCAGCCCAAGAGACACCCGCTGGTCATCATGGCTCACGGCACTACGGCCTCGATAACCATGACCACCGAAAAAACGCGGAGGAATTTTGTCAGGCTGGTCTGGCCGTCCTGCTCTACGACCACCGGAACTTCGGCCGCAGCGAAGGCGAACCACGCCAGGAAATCAATCCCTGGATTCAATGCCGGGGCTACCGTGATGCGCTGAACTTCGCTGATGGGCTGGACGGAGTTGACCCTGAACGAACCGCCCTGTGGGGAGTCAGTTATTCCGGCGGTCAGGTTATCGTCACCGGCGCGATTGAGGAGCGAGTCAAAGCCATTATTGCACTGGTGCCAGTATTCGGCACGGAGCCACCGGAAGTCGAACCGAACAAGGCAAATTTCGACATCATCAAAAAGTTGTATTCGCGTGGTGATGTCCATGGGTCGCCCAAGACGACAGTTGGTTCCATGCCTGCCGTATCCTTCGACCAGGCCGGAACGCCTTCGCTTATCAAGCCGATCCAGGCCTTTCGCTGGTTTATTGACCTGGGAGGTCGAGCCGGCACCGGCTGGCTCAATACCGTCACGCAGGCGGTGCCAGCAACGCCGGTGCCTTACAGCCCGGTCCTATGCGCACCCTTCGTCAAAGCCCCCACCCTGATGATAGTTGCGCCCGAGGACGAGATGGTCCACGCCAATTACTCGGTCGCCCGGCAGGCTTACGAACTAATTTCCGGACCCAAGCAGTGGACCGACATTGAGGGCGGTCATTTTGGACTGCTCTATTATCCGGACGCCCTGTTCGATGAAGCAACTCGAGTGCAAATCGAGTTTCTGAAAGAATGGCTATAGATGATGGGCAGAGTCAGACCATCGTTTAGCTGAATGTATCGTGCGGCACATTCAAACCCCCAAAAATGTGGATAATTCTCTGTCGAGCGGTGCTTCAACAACGGGCATCGCATCCGGCGTAGCGGAGCCATAATCCGGTCCGCTGAAGGCGGCTTTTTGTTATAATATATAATAGGGTAGACAACATCTTTCAGCAGGCCTGATTAAGCCGCTGTTTAAACGACCGGTAGGTGGGCAACTTTGCAGCATCTATGTTTTCGAACCATCACTAAGGGAGAAGAGACAGTGTCCATACAACCCAATCAAATTCAAACCGTCCTCACCCAACCAGGCCAGGGGTTAGCTGGCCTTATGCTCAAACCCTTGAATATCGCCTTTCCGGCCTTATTGTTGGTAACCACCCTCTTTCTTGTGGCCTGTGGGAGTGGCCAGGCGACAGCAGATGGTACTTTGCGCGTGGCCATGCAACCCATCGCCCTGACCGACCCGGCCTTTATCTCCTCGGATAGTGAAATCCTAGTGGCCAATCATGTTTATGATTACCTGGTGGACATCGATCCCGAATCAAATATCATCCCCCGCCTGGCTACAGAGTGGTTGGTGAGTGACGATGGCTTAACCTATTCCTTTACCCTGGCCAAAGGAGCAAGCTGGCATGATGGCGATCCTTTCACGGCCGAGGACGTTGTTTGGACCTTCGACCGCTTGCGCAATCCGGAGGTCGACTCACCCACCGTTGACCTCTTCAGCAATATCAGTGATATTCAAGCCAGCGGTGATCTGGAGGTGACCTTTACCCTGGAAAAACCCAACCCATTCTTTCTCTATGACCTGAGCGACAACCATGCCCTGATTATCAAGGATGGCACGGAAGAAGCCACCGACTTCAACGGCACCGGCCCCTTCGTCATGACCAACTACAGTCCTGAGGACCGGATCGAACTGGCAGCCAATAAAGATTATTTCATCGAGGACCAGCCCAAATTGGCCGCCCTGGAAATCATCTTCTTCAACGACGAGACCGCGGCCGTAGACGCCTTGCGGGGCGGCCAGATAGACCTGGCCATGCGTATGTCCACCGCCCTCTTTGAGAGTCTGCAGTCAGAAGCGAGCATCAATACCTATGACATTCCAACCAATGGTTTTGACCTGGTGCGCTTGCGGGCCGACCAGCCCCCAGGAGATAATCCCCTGGTTATTCAGGCGCTGAAGCTGGCCACAGACAGGGAGGCAATTCTCCAACTCGTCCAACAAGGGTATGGCGCCGTCGGTAACGATAGCCCCATCGGCCCCCTCTACGGACCCTATTACGATGCCACTATCCAGCCGCCGGCTCGAGATGTTGAAGCCGCCAAGTCGGTCCTGGTTAAAGCAGGTTATGGCGATGGCCTGGACCTGGTTATTCAAACGCCCGATACCGGCGGCCGGCCGGATCTGGCTGCTGTTCTCCAATCCCAGTGGGCTGAAGCCGGTATAAACCTGGAGATTAATGTAGTGCCCGAGAGCGTCTACTATAGCGATGCGCCGGATAATTGGCTGGACGCCAATCTGGGCATAACCGGCTGGGGTTCGCGACCTTATCCCCAATTTTACCTGGACGTTATGCTGATCTGTGGCGCCAAGTGGAATGAATCCCACTTCTGCGACGAAACCTTTGACGACCTTGCGGCCGTGGCCGGCTCATCTTTAGATAGTGATGAGCAGATCCAGGCTTACCACGGCATTCAAGAACTTCTCGCCGAGCGAGGCCCGGTCATCATACCCTATTACTTCGCCCAATTTGGCGCGATCAGCGATAACTTCGAAAACTTCCAAATGAAAGCCTTCGCCGGCCGGACCGATTTACGCGAATTAAGCCTGGTCGAGCAGTAACAAATATCAATAAATCCTGGCCAGAACTACCCTGTTCTCGCTGGCTTATTAAACCCAGACCTGTTCGTAAGGCGGGTCTGGGCTAAGTTTATGGGCGGACTGTTCTGGATTCGCGCAGCGATAAAGATTTTGGTAGAGTCCAACTCTCTACGAAAATTCTGACTTTAGACCACCATATAAAGACCTGTGACAACTCCCTCAGAACCCTCAGCCGGTCAGTCACTTACCGGGGCGCCCGGATGGGGAAAACGTTGGCTGGATGCTTTCAAAGTTCTATACCGCCGGCCGGCCTCAGCCATCGGCGCTTCCATCGTCCTGCTGTTCCTGCTGCTGGCCCTCACCGGCCCCCTCATCGCTCCTTATGCTGAAAACGAACAAGTTGTAGCCGACGCCCGCCAGCCACCTTCCACCGGCCACCTCTTCGGCACCGACCGCCTGGGTCGTGATGTATTCAGCCGGGTTATTCTGGGCGCCCGGGATATCTTTGTCCTAGCAGGCCTCGGCACGCTACTGGCCGTCATTATCGGCACAACCATCGGCCTGGCCAGCGGTTACCTGGGCGGCATGGTCGATGAGGGCGTGATGCGTCTCTTTGACGCCCTTCTGGCCATACCCGCCCTTTTGCTGGCCCTCTTATTACTGGGCACAGTCGGTCCTTCCCGGAATGCCGTTCTCATCGTCATCGTCGTGGTCTATATCCCCATTGTCGCCCGGGTCGTGCGCAGCGTGGTGCTCTCGGTGAAGAGCAAGGGTTTTGTGGAAGCGGCCCGCACCCAGGGCGAGTCACTAAGCTATATTCTCTTTCGCGAAATATTTCCCTCGGTGACACCGGCCTTGACAGTCGAGACAGCCTTGCGCTTCTCCTACGCCATTTTCCTGGTCGCCTCCCTGGGTTTTTTAGGGGTTGGCGTGCAACCACCCAGTCCCGATTGGGGGCTGATGGTCAATGAAGCCCGGCACAACGTCTCCCAAACACCCTGGGCTATGTACTTTCCGGCCGGGGCGATCGCACTGCTGGTAATAAGCATCAACTTGATGGCTGATGGTCTGAAAAGAGTTCTCCTATCTGCCGATAGGTAATCTGCCGATAGGTAATCTGCCAATAGATAATCTGCCAATAGGTAATCATCCGCCAGATAATCAGCGACGAATCTTTATGATCGACAAAAACACCGTCCTGGACATAGACAATTTGACTGTCGCCTATTGCCACGGTCCGGCCTGGCTGGTCGCCGTTCGGGACTTCTCTCTCCGGATCGACTCCGGACAAACCATCGGGCTGGTTGGCGAAAGCGGCAGCGGCAAATCAACCATCGCCCTGGCCATCATGCAGCACCTGGGCGAAAACGGGCAGATCCAACAGGGCCAGATCACCTTTGTAGATCGTGATTCATCAGAGTTGGCCGGGCCAGAGATGCGCCAGGTCTGGGGCGATCAACTGATCCTGGTCCCCCAGGATCCCCTATCCTCTCTTAATCCATCTATTCCCATCGGTGAACAACTGGCCGAACAGTTACGCCAGCACCTGGATTTTGACCGCTCCCAGGCCAGGGCGCGAACGCTTGAGCTGCTCGAGCTGGTTAAAATCCCTGATCCTGAACGCGTTGCCCGGAGTTATCCCCACCAGATCAGCGGCGGCATGCAGCAGCGGGTCATGATCGCCATGGCCCTCAGCACCGGGCCAAGGTTGTTAGTATTGGATGAACCGACCACAGCCCTGGATGTCACCACCCAGGCCTCTATCCTTGACCTCTTCCGCGAGCTTATCAACGATCAGCAGACCGCGGCCCTTTACGTTACTCACAACCTGGGTGTCGTGGCCCGTATTTGCCAGCGCGTCGTAGTGCTCTATGCCGGCGAATTGGTCGAGGACGCCCCCACCGGGGAACTGTTCCTCCGGCCGTATCACCCCTACACCCAGGGCTTGATCGACAGCCTGCCCAACCCTGGCGATAACAAACGCTCAATGCGCTTGCTGGCCATTCCCGGCCAGATTCCATCACTGGACGATAGAGGAGCCGCTTGCCTCTTCGCCCCTCGCTGTCATCTGGCCCTAGATATTTGCCGCCAGGAACGGCCGCCTTTAGAAAAAGTGAACGATTCGCGGCGGATTCGCTGCCACCGCTGGCGAGAGATCGCCACCGGGGAAGTAGAAATCAAAACGCCGGCCGCTATGGCTCCGGAAGAGGTGCCTGCTCCTGAAACTCAAGCGGGAGATTCTTCAGAAAACCCCCTTTTAAAGCTAGAAGGGCTACACGTTCACTTCGACCTGCGCCGCCCACTAAAAGAAATTCTGGCTAGGCAGCCAGGGGAAAAAGTAAAGGCCGTAGACGGCGTTAGCCTCACCCTGGCTCCGGGCAAAACCCTGGGCCTGGTTGGAGAGAGTGGCAGTGGAAAAACCAGCCTGGCCCGGGCCGTTATCGGCTTGGAGAAAGCCAGCGGCGGCTCCATGGAATTGCTCAACATGGAATTACCCCCCGGCCTGTCCAGGCGTTCCAGGGATACTATGCGCCATCTGCAAATCGTCTTCCAGAACCCGGAAGAAGCTTTGAACCCCTACCACACCATCGGCGACACCTTGCGCCGGCCGTTCATGACCTTGCTGGGCCTTTCGCGACAGAAGGCCGGCGATGCCGTCCTGGCCCTCCTGGCCGATGTGCGCCTACCGGCCGCCTACGCCCAACGCCGGCCGGACCAGTTAAGCGGCGGCGAGAAACAACGGGTGGCTATCGCCCGGGCCATTGCCGCCAACCCCGAACTGCTCATCGCCGATGAGCCTGCTTCGGCGCTGGATGTTTCCGTCCAGGCTTCCATTTTAAATTTACTCAACGACCTTCAAAAGGAAAGGGGTCTTTCCATTCTCTTCATATCCCACGATCTGGCCGTCGTCGGCTACCTGGCCGATGTCATTGCTGTCATTTACGCCGGCCGGCTGGTGGAAATAGCCGAGGCCGAACTGCTGTTCAAACCGCCCTTTCATCCCTACACTGAGGTCCTCATATCAGCCATACCAACCATCGACCCTGAAAAAAAACAACTTCAAATTCGCCTGACCGGCGACGCCCCCACCCAAACCGAGACGATCAGCGGCTGCCCTTTTCACCCCCGTTGCCCGCGCCTGCAGCAATTTGCCGGGGAGCTGGGCGATATCTGCTCGCGCCAGGAACCACCCTGGCAAACAACGGTCGCCGGGGACCGGATTCTTTGCCACATCCCCGTAGAAAAATTAGCCAGGGTCCAGGCGCTGTAATGTTTCGCCACGTCTCTCGCCGGCTCCTCTTTTTATTGTTGACCATCCTGGTGACCTCGATCATCATCTTTGCCATCACCCAATTCCTACCCGGCGATCCTTGCCGGGTCATTCTCGGCCGTGAAGCAGGCGACAATGCGCTGGCCAACTGCCAGGAAGATCTGGGTCTCAACGATCCCTTTCCGTTGCAATATCTGAATTGGCTCGGCGATTTTATACAAGGGGATTGGGGCACTTCTTATAGCACCCAGTCAGCCATCCGGCCATTAGTATTGGAGAGGCTACGCAACTCCATGCGGCTGGCCATGCTAACTATGCTCATCGCCGTTCCCCTGGCCATAACCCTGGGAGTGATCGCCGGCCTCAAAGAAGATAAGCCAGTCGACCATGCCATCAGTATAGGTTCATTATCCCTCGTCGGCTTGCCAGAATTTGTGACCGGGCTGCTCTTAATTCAACTTTTTGCCTTTGTTATTAATGATTGGCTGGATAGTGCTTTTGGGATCCGCCCTTTTCAGGCCAATTCGTCGGTCCCTCCTGGTTCATCCTTTTTCGAAGCGCTACCTGCGTTGATCTTACCGGCCATCACCGCCACCCTGGTATTGTTGGCCTACATCGCCCGCTTAACCCGGGCTGGTGTCGCCGAGGAGTTGAAACGGCCCTATGTCCGCACCGCGACTCTAAAAGGGCTGCCCCGTCGGGTCGTCGTCACCAAACACGTGCTACGCAACGCCTTGCTGCCCACCATCACCGTCATTGCCATCAGTTTCGGCTGGCTTATCAGCGGCCTGATCGTCATCGAAAACGTCTTCAACTATCCGGGCCTCGGCCGCTTAATGCTCTTCGCCATTGACCGCCGCGATCTACCACTGATGCAGGCCATCGCCGTGGTCACTGTCCTGGCCTTCGCTCTCGCCAACCTCACGGCCGACCTGCTCTATGCATACTTAAACCCTCGCATCCGGCTGGGGTAATCAATTTATCATGCTGCAACGCCACTTGAAAAAATATGAAAGAATCCAATGAGGCTGGACTGCGCCGGGTAATGCGAACCCTGGGCATAGCCGCCACCGCCTTGCTGGGCCAGGGTGGTGAAGCAATGGTTTATGCGCTCGACAATGAACGAATAGCCCGGATCAACCGCCCCGGTGCCAATCTCAGCCAGGTTAACGGCCGCACCGCCCTCCTTGCCGAGCTTGGCCGTAATACAGGCCGAGTTCCCTTTGGCATCCCGGTTGTTCTCGAAACCCTGGAAGTCGAGGGGAGTATCGTCACCATCGAACGCCGGCTGCCCGGCCGTCCATTAGACCACCATCTTGGGGAGCGAAGCGGCGAATCCCGGGATTCATTGGTCCGCGCCTATCTTGAAGCCGCCTCCCAAATTGGCGATCTCGTCATCGACCGGCCCTGGTACGGCGATCTGCGATCGGCCGGTGCCATTCACACCACGACCTTCAAATCCTATCTCGAGCAGCGCGCCGCCCAAAGTTTGAAAGCGGCCGGTCCCGCTTTTGAGAACATCGACCCGGCAATGCTGGCGGCGGCCCTACCCGAACCAACCGGGCCAGCCCTGGTCCACCTGGATGCCTTTCCCGGAAATATGCTCGCCGAAGATGGTGCCGTCACTGCCGTACTAGACTTCGGAGCCTCCCTAATCATCGGCGACCGTCGCCTGGACCCGCTAACGGCCGCTTCCTATTTAGCGCCGGATATCACCCCCACCGCTACCATCCGGGACCGGGCCGTGGCCCAGGAATGGCTGTCCGAATACGAGTTAGCTGATCTTTTTCCAGCCGCCCGGTCCTGGATCGCCGCTTACTGGTCATTCGCCAGGGACGATCCCGCTGTCTACCGTTGGTGCCGGTCGGTGCTGTTAGAGTGAAAAATGGACCTCGCCGGCCGCCCGCCTATTCCTCGTCAACCCCCGGCCGGTCTCCCGACGCCTGAGCATGATGGTCCATCAACTCCTTCAACCGCTCGATAGCCTCTCGCGTCGCCTCGTCCAATTGCTCCTGCGCTGTCGCCTGGTCAACCGCCCACATCAAGTGCGTCCAATAGGTATTGTAAATAATGCCCAACCAGGCAATGAACTGGAGATTTTCCTCTACCGCCTGCGTCGGCCGGGTCAGAAAATAGCTGATAAAAGTGACCGTCCCCAACCCGCCAAAAACCAGGATGGCAGAAACCGGCGCGTCTGAAAAAGCCGAGAACCCGGTCGCCACGAAGAAGCCAATGCCAATAATAAATAGGAGCCAGTTCATAATCAACGACGAGTAGTGCCCCCTCATGAAAGCCTGCATGATCCGGTCGAAGACGGCATCGTTATGGCGGTAGCCAGATTTGACGTGCTCCACATAAGCCGCATACAGTTCTGGATGATCTTTAGCGTACCCTTCCGGAACCAGGATCACTGGCGACAGATTCAACATCGCCTCGTCAATTTTTTCGCCAGTGCTTCTCGTCACCGTTTCTCTCCCTTGATTAGCTGCTTCAACTGCTCCTCTTCCTGATTCCACAGATTCCTTCCTCAATCCATCCCCCTCTACTCGGGCATCCGTCGACGGTTGGCCGGCAACTTCCTTGACCACGATGGCCGTTCGCTCCTCCCCGCTTCCCGCGTCGACCACCGGCAAACGCACGGCCGGATCGCCAATAATCACATACCCGCGAGCATCATTATTCGCCGTCCACATGCTACTCAATTCATAGGGATCATAAACCTGGCCGGCCTCGATACCATCCAATTCATCACTCAGCATCGTGGCTATTTCGGCATATCGCTCATTAAAATATTCCAGCGCATAACCAACCCGGAAGCCCTTCATCAAAGCTTCCAGGGCGCTCTCAAAGTGGACGATTTGGGCGCCGGCGCCGGGCCAAAGGAACGAATAACCCCAGGCTCTTTCTAAATGACCGATGGCTGCCAACGCCCCTCCCCGGGGCAAAGCCAACATCTGGCGAGGCAACTGGGCTAGAAATGGATAGGCGGCGATCTTCTCCGGAGCATCATTGAAAGCCGTGCGAAAGAATTTATCCTCCAACGGCGTTCCGCCTCCATAACAGGCAAAAAAGAAGGAGATCATCCCCAGGAGATTACTATCTTCGGTCAAATCCTCGGCCGAAAAATATTGGGTCTGCTTGATCCCGCCGCTGCCGGGCCCGGGCCAATCGCCGCAGACCAGCGCGCCCTGCTGCCCTGGCTGTCGATTATCAGTGGCCGGCAGCTCCAGGCCATGACTGCCGGTGAAGAGCAGCGCCGGCGTTAGGTCGCCCCCCAACAACCGGGCCAGGTTTTTTTTGGAAGCCTGCTCCTCCAGGAACAGATCGCCCGACCATTGCTGCCCATTGGCTGAAAAATCCTTGTATTTCTGGTAAAGAGGTTCAACCAGTTTCGCCGCCGTGTTTTTTGTGGCCGGATCGTCCTTATGGGCCACTCCAAAATAAGCCGCCCGGCGCGCCAACTTAACCTCGCCCTTCTCGCCCGCCACCACGCTACGCGCATAATTTGCATATTCTTGCAGGCTGTTAAAGTGAATCCGGCCGACCGCGTATTGAACATCCAGCTGCGTTTGAAATTGGTAGGAGATGGCTTCGGGGCTGCCGACGATGAGCAGGTAGTAGGGCACTTTTCCCGGATCGGCCGGGCCTGGTCCGGCCCCATGACGGGCCAAAAACTTGCTTTTAGATTCGCCCGGCCGGTAACCATCCGGCCCATCATAAACGTGATAAAACGCCCCGGCCTCGCTTTCCCGCAAAGCCAGCAGTTCGCTCAATGCTTCCTTAACCGCCGGATCGGCATCGTGGGCGAAGATAACCCCCCAGCCACTCTCTTCCAACTTCTGGGGGTCGACCCCCTCGCGCAAGCCCAGGTACTCTCCTGCCCCGGTTTTCTGTCGGTAGCGCAATTCGCTAAGGTTCTCCGGGGGCGCTTCACCGGTAACCAGACCGGCCAATTTCTCCCCACTCATTGGCGGTAAAGTATATTCACCACTTAAGCCGTCGATGCCGTTGAAATAGATCAATTTTTCGTCGTTTGCTGCATCGGCCATCTAACACTCCTCTTCTGTAGGGGTCCAGGGGCCAGGTTTTCAATCACCTGGCCCTATCTGGACACCCTGCCTGCTATTTAAGTGAGACCCCAATATCGTTGATTTAGGGGCTTACGCCGCCTGATCGCAACAGCCGCTTGTGCAAATCGCGGCGCACCGTATCCAGCGCCGATAAAGCATCGGCGCGGATGAAGGTCAGGTTAGTGTGGCTGACATTATCATCTTCGTCATCACCGTCTTTGATGGCCATACCGCCCCGGCGCAACCATTTGACCAGGTCGTCCACCTCCGGCAACTCGCCGGTAACCTTCTGATAAAAGTCCTGCATCAACAAGATCAGCCCGGCCGTCACCGGCGTCGCCTGGCTGGTGCCATGCTGGGTCGATTCGCCGTGAATACCCATAATGCCCGATGAGGTGACCGGCGCCCCGGGGGCAAAGATGTCTGTAGCTGTGCGCGAATTGACGCTGGGATGTAACCGCTGCGAAAATGGCGTAATCTGTCCCTTACGGGTCGAGAAAGCTTTCGCGCCGTTTCCATAGGAGAAACTCCCTTCGGCCGCATCGTAGACGGCGCCCACACTCACACATTCGCGGAATATTCCCGGGTAACTCATTCCCTGCTGGCTATTATGGGGGAAGAAATCGTTCCCGGCCGCGATACAGACCGCCACTTTGTCCTTGCGTAACTGGCGGATCATTTCCCGCAACGGGTCCTTGTCGAAGCTGCTATCGTCGGTGTAATTGCTGCCATTTCCCAGCGACATACAGACCACCGAGATATTGTATTGCTCGCGGTTTTCGATCACCCATTGTAGAGCATCCCTGATCCCGGCAAAAGAACCGCCGCCCTTATTCTTCAGCACTTTTATCGGGACGATATTGGCGCCCGGGGCGATCCCGACATGGTCCCCATTAGCCACGATAATACCACCCACATTGGTGCCATGTCCATTACCATCCGTGGCATCGTTCGGATTGCCCTCGTTGTCGGTGGTGAAATTGCGTTCGGCCAGGACCCGGCCTTCAAAATCTACATGTTTACCATTGAGACCTGTGTCCAATACCGCTGCGGTCAGGCCGGCGCCGTCAACGCCAAAGGCATTTCGCGCCTGGCTGACCCACAAGAAACCGTCAACCTGGGGTAAAAATGAAAAAACCGGCTCTTCAAATTGTACCGGTTCTTCCGGGGGGACAATTTCAACAATTGGATCTTGTTCTGGCATGAGTTTTCTCCTCTACGTTAGGGGGTTCGTATACTGGGTAGTCGCGTCAGGTGATCTCACGCGCCAAGCCCTTGACCAATAACTTTGCTTCTTGCTGCATCTCTATAAAAACCAATCGCGCTTCGACCGCTTCGTTGACCATTGCCTGGTGCAGAGCCAACAGATCCTCGCTACCGGTATGGTCCTCGGCCACCACCGTCTGGGTATCGCCGTCCAACACCAGCCGGGTTCGCACGGCCGCTTTTCTGGTCGCCAGGTTTTCTACATCGGCCGCTGTGTAGGTAGTTACGGTGACAACCCGCAACGCATTCTCCTCTAAATCTTCCACGGCGCTAAAATCAGCCACGGTCTCCTTTCCCGCCTTTCCGGCGGACGTTGGCTTGTTCGCCCCCGTGGCCGCCTGAGCAGCCCTAAACTTATGTGAGCCTAGCGGCTGCACCTCGATCACCCAGCGTTCTTCGCCCGGCTCTTCAGCGTCGCCAACCGGCAGGCGTACGGCCGGATCGCCAATAATGGCATATCCCCGGGAATCATTATTCGCCGTCCACAGACCGGACAATTCATAGGGATCGGCCGTCTTGCCAAACTCGATCTCCTCCAGTTCGTCGCTCAACACCGTCGACAGCTCAGCGTACCGTTCGTTGAAATACTCCACGGCCGAACCCACCGGATGGCCCTTAAGCAAGCGGCGAATCGTGCTATCAAAAACTTCCGTTTGCCGCCCGGCGCCCGGCCACAGGAATGAATAGCCCCAGGCCCTTTCTACGTGGCCAATGACCGCCAAAGCGCCGCCTTTCGCATTGCTCAACATTCTCCCCGGCAATTTTGCCAGGAAATCATGGGGGGCGATCTGCGTTTTATCCTTAAACGCCTGCTTGGCAAATTCATCCATCAGCGGTGTCCCCGCTCCATAACAAGCAAAAAAGAAGGCGATCATCCCCAGCAAATTCTTATCACTGCCCAGGTCATCCCCGGCAAAATAAAAATCTTGTTTGACCGGTCCATGCCAGTTGCCCGGGCCAGGCCAATCCTGGCAAAGCAGCGCGCCCATATGCTCTAATTGGCGGCTGCTGCCCAGCGGGAAGCTCATCCCATGACTGGCCGAGAAGAGCAGCGCCGGTGTATCGTCGCCGCCCAAAAGTTTCCCAAGCTGCTCCTTGGTTGCCGCCTCGCGCATATAGGCCTTAAAGCTCCAATCGCTGATATCCTCCTCTAATTTGGCGCGCATCGGATCGAGTAGCTGCCCAGAGCTCAATTTAGTCGCCCGGTCATCCTCATTCGCCACCCCAAAGAAAGCCATTTCCCGGGAAAGTTTCAACGGTTTCGTCTCCGCATCAACCACGCTGCGCGCATAATTAGCAAATTCAGCCAGCGTCTCGAAATGAACCCGGCCCACGGCATATTGGACATCGAGTTGAGATTGGAAGCGGTACGGGATTCGTTGGGGATCGCCGACGATCAACAGATAGTAGGGTACTTTTTCCGGATCGGCCGGGCCGGGTCCGGCGCCATGGCGGGCCAGGAATTTGCCTTTGGACTCATCTGGCCGGTGGCCATCGGCTCCCTCATAAATCTTAAAAAATTCTCCAGCCTGTTCCTTGCGGTGATTGAGCAACTCGCCCAGCGCATCCTTCACGGCCGGATCGGCATCATGGGCGAAAATGACGCCCCAGCCTGACTGGTCTAGCCGCTTGGGGTCAATACCCTCTTTCACACCCAAGTGCTTCTGTGTGGCCGATTGGAAGCGGAAGCGAAGTTCCTTGAGATTTTCCGGCTCACCCACTCCTTGAATAAAACCGGCTAACTCCTCTCCAGTCATTGGCGGCAGGTCATACTGGCCACTTTCACCATTGACGCCATTAAAATACATTAGTTTATCTACCAAGTCGTCTGGCATTCTGTGATCTCCTACGATAACGTTTCTCTATCCAACTCGCCTATAAATGTCGCTGGCAGCCTGGTAAATCACTCGACCCAAATCACTATCAACCCCGGCTTCCAACAAAACCGCCACACTATCACGATCACCGATCTCGGCTAACATGGCGATCGCCCTTTCGCGGATGTGATTCCGCCGCTCGGTCTTCGGAAATCGTTGGGCCAGCGGCAATTCCTCGAGAAATGGATGTTGGTGGCCCTCAAGTTTATTTTCAGTAGCAATAGCCTCCAGCAACTGCCGGTCATCTCGACTTCCCAACCGGCCCATGGCCTGGATCGCCGTCAACCACAAGAGGAAGTTATTGCTTTTACCCAGACAATAATCCTTTATAAACTCGCTATCGGCCGCATCCTGGGAACGGATCAGTCCGATCAAATAGGCCATCGCCTTGGCCTGGTCCAGCGGCACGTCCTCTCCGGCGGCTGCCCGGTTCAGAAGATCCTTTCGCAGCCGCTTGACAACACCTTTGGCGATCTTGGCCGGGTCATACATGGCCAAAGCATCGGCGACTGCCCAACGCACCGGCAGGCTAAGCTGCTCCCTGCCCCTGCGAAAAGCGTTCACCAGGCATTTCAGTGCCAGGCTACTGTTATTCCCATCGGCCAATGTGCCATCATACAATGAGGTCTGGGCCACCAGGTCGCCCAAAGCAAGGGCGGTAATAGCCTGAACTCCTGTATCACCCGTCGTCATAAAACGATCGATTAGCGCTTTCGTATTTCCTTGTTCCCATTCATGGAAAAGATACAGTAACTTCGGGTTTATTTCGCACAAGACTTCGCTGACCTTCTGCGGGTCCCCCATTCGCTTCAAGCCAATAGCCGCCGCCATACGGACACTGCTATATTCAAAATCGGCCAGCTCGTTGAGATTAAGCCGGGCCTTCTCGTATACCAGGCCGGCCAGATCAACAATGGTCTCGGGGTCGCCTAAGCGGCTCAACAACTCCGTCGCCTGGGCCCGATAAATAAAACGGGGTTCATTCTTGCTGCTGGTTCGCCAACGCAGAGCGCCCACCACATGGGCCTGCAACGCTGCCAACTCGCCGGCCATACTCTGGCATTCCAGCAAGCATCGGGCCGCCAAAAAGAGTTGTTCACCCTCCAACAAATTGGTACCGTAGACGATGCGGGACATCAGTTGTTGCAAAGCATCATCCTCGCTCTTCGCCGCCATCAAGCCACAAACGAAGATCAATGTATCTTCCCACCAACTCAGCCGGTCGGGCGCACCGGCCATAGAAGTGATATCTGCCAGCAGACGATTGCCGTCTGGCCGGGCCAATAGTGCCTGGGCACAACAATAGGCCTGGACGGGAAAATAGATAAAACGCAACGCCGCATCACCCACTTCAGCCAGTAAATCATGTTTAAGGAAACTGCCGTACAACGATTCCAGGTCAAATCCCCGGGTACCCCGCACTGCGGCCATCGTCCGAAATGCCTCACCCACCGGCAAAACCAGGAAGCGATCGACCTGCATATCCCAGGCCAATTGGTAAATTGTTTCCGTCGCCCGGCCCCGCATGCCCTGCCCTGGCGCAAATTGAGCGATGGCCCCATCCACCCACAGGGTTAGCGCCTCTGTCCGGCTATTGGGGAAGTAGCCTCGTTGGCCTTGCTGCAACAACTCCACCATAAACCTGGGTGTCGCCGCCAGATCGAACAATTGGGATTGGTATATCTTGGCCAGCAGATCCTGGCCGACTTTCCGCCCATCCCAAGGACCCCTCTCCTTCATTTCCATTATCCGGTCAAAATTCTCAAGAAAATGGCGGATCTTCGTCGGCCGCAGAGGTTGGAGAAAGAGTAGATGAAGCTCGACATCCTGGGATAGGCTGTCCCAATCAATCGCCTCCTCCCGGCTGGCCAACACATATTGGTAATGGCCATAATGTACCATCAAGTCGCGGATCTGATTGACCGCCTCATGGCGTTCCCGATCTGAGAGGCTATCAGTACCGTAAAAAAGAATGCGTAGTTCCAAATTCGCCGGTAATTCTGACAATCGGCCGGCTGTCAGGTCGGGCCAGAAATAAGCCAATGCCTCCAAAACAGCCGCTTCCATCGGCTCTTTGAACGTTGTGGAAACCACCTGGTAATTTCTTAAATCAACGTAAATTGGGAGACAGCAATTTGCCTTGCCCGCCGCCGACTCGTCAAGAGTCTGCCAGACCAGGCGCTTCATCTGCGTTGATTTATTCGATCCAAAGCCCCCCAAAAAAGCCACCAGTCGCGGTCGCCTCTGCTCCTGCTCTTCCAGCCGGTCCTGCCAGTCCTTGGCCCGATTTGATATTGGGACCGCTGTCCGGTTAGTCAGAATTTCCTTTGCGGCCCTTAGCGCCTCAATCCCCGCTGAATCCTGCTGCTCCAGGTAGGCTATGTTGGCACAGTTCTGGTCACCGATCACATGCACCACATCGATGGGCATCGGGATATAAAGACCTCCCGCCGGGTCGAAGAAGTTAAACTGCTCATGCTGGCGCATCGCCTTCAATGTGGCTTGTACCGGATCGGCTACAAATAACCGGCCTGTCCGTAAGCGCATGAACAAAGCCGGCACCGTCCAACTATCGGTCTTTTTCCCGTAAAGTAAATTTCGGGCTGAATTTAGCGCCTGGTCAACCACCCCGGATAACAGAAGTTGCTCATAGAAATAACCGGTCAGTTCCCGGGCCTTGATCATGCTGATTTTGTCTTGCATAGCTACGACCGCCGGTGTGCCGGCCTGCACCAGGCGGGGTGCGAGTCCGACAAAAGCCTGGCCCACGCCCGGCTTGGCGCTATCGCAGGCCGCCAAGAATATCAAGTGAGGCATCTTACTCGCTGAACGGAACTTCTCCTCGATCTCAACGTCACGTACAACCTCGGTGGTGCCATCTCGTTTCTCCAGGTAGAGCATAGCGTGTCGCTCGCTACTGAAGCGCTGTGCTTTGGGGAACGCCCCGTGGCCCAGGAAATGAACCACATGATGATCCGCCAGGCGCCGGATGATATTCTCCAATGAGGTCCGTACCGTCTCAACCTGATAGCCATCGGCCGTCAACTGTTCCTGCAAGACCGGCGATAAACCACCTTGACCGGGCATTAGCGTTATCTCCACCTGTCCGCTTTTCACCAGATTGCCTAATGCCTGGCAAAGATGCTTCACCTCTGCCTCGACATCAACGGGTTCTAGTTCATATTTTGAATTCAAGTCGCTGGGATTGGCGATGGCCACCAGCACCCGCACCGGCCTGCCCATAATCGGCTGGGGTTCGGCAATGCCCAGGGCTGTATAGCGAGAAAATGGCGTCAATCCTGTCGTGCTGAGTGGGACCAGGCCATCCTTGAAATGATGCTGTAGAACTTCCCAGCGAATCTGTTGCAGATCTGAAGCCCGGGAGTCCAGCCAGAGGCGAACCCGCAAGCGCCCGCCACTCTGCTGTCGAGCCAGGCCGCTGGCCAGGTCATATGCCCGGCTGATGGTACCGCCGGCCAGGAGCGCCTCATACAATAATTGGCCATATCGTTCCCAGGCAATGTTAATCTCAGCCTCTCTTAAAGCCTGGCCGTTCAGGCTGATCCGGCCGGAAAAAAAGCTGCCGTCAGACAGGGTCGCCTCGGCCGGGTACCCTTCCTCCCCTTCGGGTTTGTAACGGATATGGATAAGCAAGTCTGTATAACTTTCAACCATTTCTCAGATCATTTAAAAAGAGAAAGCAACATTTTTTGCTGCCAGCCAGGAGAAATTCATTCGCCAATCTCCTAAAACCAGGGTAGCTTCGCCCAATCTACGGGTGATTCCCAGCGGCGGAACTGCCACGGTGGGCTAACGGGAGCCTGAGCGCCCATAGCCAGCGATTCGTTGGCGAAACGTTTCACCAACGCCCCCCAGCCACCAGCGTAATTAAGCGCCCAGGGCTGCTTACCCAGGTTGACCGGCTCACCCCAGGAAAGCGGTGTGTCTGGTCCGACCGATATGGCGCTATCTCCCCCGGCAAAATCTTTGAAGGTTGCCTGGGCATGGATCTCTTCATGGAAATAGTTCGCATGCGATCCACAACCCACGTAGATCACTGGATGGCTCCCGCCAACTTTCTCCACTGCTGAGTCGCTCCACTCATGCCGGGCTGGATTACCGGTGTGAGCTGAATAGGCGATGTACACCGGTTCATCACTCCGCAGGAAAAGAGCGATCATTTCCCAGTCTGCCTCGTGGTCGTTCACCCCATCATGAGCGCTCCCCCAATCATTGTAGGCATAGAAGAACCAATATTGCAAAACGTGGTAGCCCCGATTAAAGAGGGAGCTGTAATAATAGATAGGTGGATGTTTGCTAAAGTCTAGATAGGGTTGATAATTTTCAAGCGCCCTTTCATGAACTTCATTCGGTAGTTGCATCACATCCGTCAGGCCAAAGCTGACCTCGGCCGGAGGCGGTCCGCCATCAGGTCCGGATAATGAAAACGACGGATCTAACTCGTCCGGATCGACTATCACCGCCAATGCGGGATCGGCCATGGCAAAAGACATACTTGTCTCATCCTGGCTTTCAACCACCAATTGCGGCGTCATATCGCCGTCAACGCTGAACAGCTCTAAACCCCCGTGCTGCAACCGCTCCCGCCACGAAGGATCGTGCGCCAACACCTTATCGGCCGCGAAGGTCAGGTAGAGATTGCGCGATTGGGGTGCTGTCATGGAACCCAACTGCTCCAGGGTGACTGTTTTTCGTTCTTTCAGTTGCCCCTTACCCTTTTCGTGCAGAGCCGACTCGGCCACGTAATTAGCCGCTGATATAGGGAAAAAATTCTCCTCACGCCCCTGGCCATCTTTACTGAACCTCAAGACAGGCTCATATTTCAGAATAAGATCTAGCAGGTCCATAAACATTTCTCCTGTTGGCCAGAATAAGAGGTGGAAATTTGATATTCTTATTTCAAAGGGGCATCGTCCTGTGCGTAAGCTACCCGGCCACCTTTCTGTTGACCATTCTAAACCATCTAACCCATTAAGTAAATAATTCATCGGACTATTCCAGGGGGCTTCTAATGCCTGCGGGCTTTTATCATGCCCGCGTTGTACCTGCCCCCACGCAGGTATGGGGCGGTCATCCATTCTTCTGACATTAAAGAGGATTCCTTCATACATGGGCTAATCCATTTAACAACCTTGATGCGATCTACGCTCTGCCAAATTCATAAATTCTCTTCACGCCATCTTAACATGACTCTTCTTTACAATCTTCTACGAACATTTGTTCTATTCCTGACATGGGTCTTCCCCTCATCGGGAAGGTCGCATAATTATTTGGGATTTCCTGTGGATCCAGATAAAAAACACAAATTGGCAGAAACCATTACCGCCTTGCAGGCCCGTTGGGGGTTTCAGGTTGTCAGTCGCGGCCGTCCAAAACAAAAGTCGCCAATCCCCCACATCTCCACCAATTTTCCCGCCCTGGACAAAGCGCTGGTCATCGGCGGGCTGCCCCGCGGTCGAATTAGCGAGATCATTGGCGTGCCCACCTCAGGTATGGCCACTATCGCCCTACAAATCATCGCCAGCGCCCAGGAACAAGGTCAAACGGCTGTCTATATCGATCCCGATCATACCTTTGATCCTGCTTATGCCGTTCAATGGGGCCTGTCCTTAAATCGTATGGTCCTGGTTCGCCCATACGATGTCGAACAGGCTCTGGCCATTATGCGCGATTTTATCCTCAGCGGTGGGATCACTATCCTGGTTTTTGATGCCCCATTCAGCCTGCTCAGCCGGCCAAAATTGGCTCAGGCCCTGGCCACTACCCTTGACCGGATCATCGCTCCTCTCGGCAAAAGTAATTGTGTCCTACTATTCTTGAGCCCACTGCCACCTGGTAAAAACAGTTCCCTGGCCGCTTATCCGGCCGGCATTGCCCTACCCCACTTCGCTGCGGTTCGCCTCTTTATCCAACGCGAATCCTGGATCTACAAGGATCGAGACATTAGCGGTTACCAGGCCCAGGTCCTGGTCCTAAAAAACAAGCTCGGCCCGGCCGGCCATCGAATATCCATCAACCTGGCCCTGAGTGGTGAGCCTTGATCGCTTGCCTGAATGTCCCCTTTTTCGCTTCGGCCGTCGAACGTCGGACCAATCGAGACTCCGCCACCGTTTCCCCATCCCGGCCCGGCCTCCAAGGCCAACCCGGCCTGGTTATCGGCGGCCAGCCCTGGGAACCCCAGGCTGTTTATGCCTATTCCCGCGAAGCGGCCCAACAAGGCGTCCGGCCGGGCATGTCCCTGCGCCTGGCCCATTTTCTCTCCCCCCAGGCCCAATTTATGCCGGCCGACCCTCCCCGTTACCAGGGCGCTTCCGCGGAGATAGTCGACATTCTGGCCAACTTCACTCACCTGGTCGAACCGGATTTATTTTGGTCCCAGGCCGGAGTCCAGGTAAAAAATGGACAGGCCGGTTATGGTCCCGCTTTCGGCCATCGTTTACCTGCCCGTTACACCCTGGATTTGGAATCACTGCCCACGGCTGAAGGTTTGAGCCTGGCCCAAGAAATCGGCCGGACTGTACGAACGCAGGCCCACCTCGCTCCGGCCATTGGCCTGGCCCAAAATCATTTCGTGGCCCATGTCGCTGCCGTCTATACCCAGGCTAACTATGCCCGGTCCATCTTGCCTGACCAGGTAGCCCCATTTTTATCGACCGCCTCCATCCGCTTTTTAGCCTTGGACAATGAGACCAGCCGGCGCCTCTCTCTGTTAGGCATCCGCACCCTCGGCCAGCTTGTTTCTTTGCCCCTCTCCAGCGCCGGTCTGCGTCTGGGCCTGGATGACCCCTCGCGCAAAGCGCTGGCCTCACTCTACCAGATGATTACCAGCCCCGCTGAAACGGAGCTGAATTCGGCCGCTTCGGCCCATCTTCTGCCCCCGATCCGGCCGCTCCCCTCCGAAAAAAGTGAGAAGATCGCCTATCACTTTGATCCCCCGCTGGCCGACCGCCTGGTGCTGGAACAGGCTCTGACCCAGGCGGCGACCAGGCTGGCCGGCCGTCTTGCCGAGGCCGGCCTCGAAGGGCGCACTCTGCACCTAGCCCTCCAGGCTGATAGCCAGGTATTCGAAACGCTTTCCATCACCGGCCAGGTAATGCCCACGGCCGCCTCCCATCGCCAGCTATCCCGCCGCCAGCCAACGGCCGATCCCGGCCAGTTGGCCGGTTCCTTTCGCGAACTCTTACACCAGGCGCTGACGGCCAGAACCCCGGGCCAACAAGGTCCAGCCCGAGGGGTGCATCCCACTGCTTTTGCCAGGCATAGCCATGACTCGACCGCTTTTGAAGTGAGTCTTACCGCCTTGGAGGTCAGGGTCGCCGATCTCACCCCGGCTGTAACCGCCCAGCTCGCCCTTTTTGAACCACCTCGTCCAACGGGCCAATACGAAGAAATCCTGGTTAACTTACTTGGCAAATATGAAAGCGCTCTCTTCCTCCGGCCGGAGCTAACCGACGCCCACCATCCCCTGGCCGAACGCCGCTTCAACCTGGCAGAGTTAGCCGCGCCATGACCCGGCTCTGGATGCCCGCCGATCCCATCACAGTGGTGACGAGGGCTTCGCAGTCAAGCGAAACACCGCCTGGGATTTCTTCTACCAGGCCGCCCGCTTATGGAGAGCTCCCCGCTGAAAGAAGGATTCCAACCTCCTTCACCTGGCAAGGCCAGACCCACACCGTCGCCCATATAACCCGAGAATGGCGGGTAGACATCGACTGGTGGCGCGAGCGTACCTGGCGCGCCTTTTACAAACTTAACACAGACACTGGTCTCCTGGTCATCATATTCCAGGATCTCCTTACCAACCAATGGTTTTTTTTACGCCTATACGACTAATAACCCTCCCAGGTGACCATTGGCATTTCCAACTTCCCGTTTCCCATTTCCCATTCCAAATTTCTACTCTACATTTTCCAATTTCTAATTTCAAATTTCCACCTTCCCCCCATGTCCACATACATCGAACTCCACTGTCACTCTAACTTCAGCCTGCTGGATGGCGCTGGCCACCCCGAGGAATTGGTCGCCCGCGCGGCCGGGCTGGGCATGCCCGCTCTTGCCCTGACCGATCACGATGCCGTTTACGGCGCGCCTCGCTTCATTCGCGCCGCCCGGCAATACGGCCTGCGGCCGATCCTCGGCGCTGAATTGACCCTCGCCGGCGGTTATCACCTGACTGTTCTGGTGGAAAACGAAGCCGGCTGGCACAACCTTTGTTATCTCATCAGCCGCGCCCGCCACGCCCAGCCCAAGGGCCAGGCCATCTTGGCCGCCGGGGAACTGGTCGGCTGCACGGCCGGGCTCATCGCCCTATCAGGTTGTCGCCGGGGAGAGATCCCCGCGGCCCTCTTGGCCGGGGACCGTTCCACAGCTTTAAACGTCGCTCGCCATTACCGGGACCTTTTTGGGTCAGACCACTTTTATATCGAATTACAGCGCCATTTTTATCCGGGCGATGAAAGGCTGGTGCCCAAACTAACCGCCCTAGCCGCTTATCTCCGGTTGAGCCTGGTGGCCACCAACAACGTCCACTACCCAACCCCGGATGGCCAGCGGCTCCAGGATGTTCTGGTCGCCATTCGTCACCGGCCGGTCGAAGGGACAACCCTGGATTCAGCGACCCATTTGCGCCGGCCCAATTCGGAATATTACCTGAAATCACCTGTACAAATGGCCGCCCTCTTCCCCGACCAGCCCCAGGCGCTAGCCAATACCCTGCTCCTGGCCGAGCGTTGCCATTTTGATCTGGAATACGGGCTACAAGATTTGCCCCACTGCCCGACGCCCCACGGCATGAGCAGCAGCGCCTACCTGCACCGACTCTGCGAGGAAACGCTGCCCCTACGTTACGCACCTGATAAAGGATCGACCGGCCTGCAAGCTGCCCGCCGGCAAATGGTCCACGAGCTGGAGATCATCGACCGGGCCGGCCTGGCCAACTACTTCCTCATTGTCTGGGACATCGTCCGCTATTCTCGTGAGGCCGGTATCCGCTGCCAGGGCCGGGGCTCGGCCGCCAATTCGCTCGTCGCCTACCTGCTGCATATCAGCCCTATTGATCCCCTGGCCCACGACTTACTCTTCGAGCGCTTCCTCTCCGACGAACGGCAGGCGGTACCCGACATCGACATCGACTTCGATGCCCAACGCCGGGAAGAGGTCATCCAATACATCTACCAGACTTACGGCGCCGATCACACGGCCATGGCCTGCACCTTTGTCACCTTCCGTCCGCGCAGCGCCATTCGTGATATCGGCAAAGCTTTAGGCCTGGAGCCTAAAACCGTCGCTGCCATGGCCGAAAAACTCCGTGAACAAAATGAGCCCCAGCCTGAACAAGCAGCAACTGGTATGGATGAAACCCCTGCCCCAACCGATCACCTCCTCCAGCTGGCCCGCGAAATCGATGCTTTCCCCCGCCACCTGGGCATACACTCCGGCGGCATGATTATCACCGGGCCGCCCCTCATGGGCCGGGTGCCTACCGAGCCGGCAACCATGCCCGATCGTGTCGTCGTCCAATGGGACAAGGACGGCCTGGAAGACGCTGGCCTGGTGAAAATCGACATCCTCGGCCTGGGCATCCTCGCCGCCCTCACCGAAGCGGTCGATTGGATCGACCAATTGAGCGGCGCCCGGCCGGATTTAGACAACCTTACTTTTGACGATCCGGCCGTCTACGAGATGATCTCCCAGGCCGATACCATTGGCGTCTTTCAGGTCGAGTCACGGGCCCAGGCCCAGATGTTGCCCCGCCTGAAGCCCCACTGTTTCGCCGACCTGGTGGTGGCCATTTCCCTGATCCGGCCGGGGCCCATCCAGGGCAATATGGTCCACCCCTACTTGCGCCGTCGCGAAGGCCTTGAACCGGTCATCTACGCCCACCCTGCCCTTGAACCGGCGTTGGCCGAGACCCTGGGCGTCATCCTCTTCCAGGAACAGGTGCTGAAAGTTGCCCGCGACCTGGCCGGATTCACCCCTGGTCAGGGGGAACTGTTGCGCCGGGCCCTGGGCAGCAAGCGGGCCGGAGAAGCCATTGACCGTTTTTACGATGAATTTATCGCCGGCGCCCAGGCCAATGGCGTGCCAGCCGAAACAGCCCGGCAAGTCTTCGATCAACTGCGCGCTTTCGGCGGTTATTCCTTCGCCAAGAGCCACGCCGCCGCCTTCGCCGTCGTCGTCTACCAATCCGCCTGGTTAAAACATTATCAATTTTGCCCCTTCTACGCCGCCCTGCTCAACAACCAGCCCATGGGCTTCTGGACCCCGGCCGTATTGATTAACGAGATCCGTCGCCAGAAAATCCCCCTCCACCCCCTGGATCTGCACCAAAGCCGGGAAAAATGTTTCCCGCTACCCCAGGCCGCAGGGGGCGGCCTGCGCCTGGGCTTGAATTACGTCAAAGGTTTACACGAGGAGCATATCGACCTCATCATCGCCGAGCGGGCCATAAGCCCCTTTTTATCCCTGGCTGATTTCTACAGGCGAATTCGCCCCGGCCGCCGGGTCACCGAAAACCTCATCACCGCCGGAGCCATGGATGGTTGGGGTTTGCCCCGCCGCCAATTGTTATGGGAACTGGGCGACTTGAACATCCCCGCTGAAGACGCCCTCGATCTAAAATTCTCAGAGGAGGAAGTCGACCTGCCGGCCCTCTCCCCGGCCGAAGCCATGTTAGGCGAGCAGGAAGTCATGGGTCTTTCCACCGGCGATCATATCATGGCCTTCTTCCGACCCTGGTTAAACAAACAAAGTATATTAGACAGCGAACGCCTTGCGCTCTGCCCCGACGGCCAGTTGGTGCATGTTGCCGGCCTGGTCGTCGTCCATCAAGCGCCACCCACGGCCAAGGGGCATCACTTCATTACCCTCGAAGACGAGAACGGCATGATCAACGTTATCATCCGGCCGCGCGTCCACGATCGCTACCGCCGCACCTGGCACGAATCCCGATTACTCATCGTCCAGGGCCAGGTCCAACAAGCCGGCGGCACCACCAGCCTGCTGGCCCTAAGAGTCGCCCCCCTGCAAGCACCTAGGTAGACTTCCGAGGTCTTCTTCGACTTCGGAAGTCTGAAAAAACCCGCCACGGAGCAACTACCGCCACCAACCTCCTGGTCATTCCCGCGGAGGTGGGAATCCATCAATTGCCGCCACCAGCCCCCGTCATTCAAGCGGCGGCGGGAATCCAGACAATTGCCGCCGCCACCATATGCTGTTACCATCAGCCCACATAACGGGACGAATCAATTTCATGCAAAACGAACAACCCCCGGTCACTTTAGCCCTAAGCGCTATAAACATCCCCCACCGGATATTTACTCACCCCGGCCCCGTCAGCTCACTGGACCAGGCGGCCGAAGAACGGGGACAACGGCCAGAACAGGTGGTACGTAGCATCGTCTTCCGCCTGGGCCGGGGCGAATACCTCATGGTCCTGATCGCCGGCCCCAACCAGGTCTCCTGGAAAGCCCTGCGCCAATATCTCGGACAGTCCCGTATCTCCATGGCCAAACGGGAAGAAGTGCTGGGTGTGACCGGCTACGAGCTGGGGGCCGTCTCCCCCTTCGGCCTGCCGGCCCCCATGCGTATCCTGGTCGACCCGAGCGTCTTTGACCAAGCAGAGCTATCCATTGGCTCCGGCCAGCGCGGGACCACCGTCATTATATCGGCCGACGATCTACGTCAGGCCCTGGGGGAAGTGGAGATTGTTCAATTGAAAGAGGTGACTGGCTGATCAACTCCGCCCGGCCGGACCAGGAAATTTCCAACGATCATTCAAAATCCTCGCAGCGCCATTCACTCCTGCTCAAAAGATAGGTAGTAATTACCTTGTCCCAGGCCCATTCTCCGATATGAAGTAGGCTAGAATGACGATGGATATTTGGTAACAGGCAGAAAAAGCGACGGACACTAAGGGCAGGCAAAACCTCCTGGCGCTGGGCTTTAACCAGTGCGACAAATGTGGCGAGTGGTTTCACCAGGGTGAAGACGAGTGGACCGATTGTGTCTCCTGCGGCCGATATTGCCCATCTTGCGCTGATGAGGTCGAATGGGAATGGTGTGAGAGCCGCGGCACCTTCTATTGCCAGGACTGTTGTACCGAAAACGATCCATTTTATTGCCAGGTATGCAATACCATTAACTAGATCACTTTCTCAAAATCCTCGTAATGCAGTACTCACCCGCTTAGGTAGCCCTGGTTTGGGTAATCGTTTCAGCACCACATACTCGATACCCTGCTCTTCACAGAAAGCCCGCTTTTCCGGCTTGTCCCCGTCTTCATTGACCGCATACATGTCCGGCCGGACCCGGGCGAATTCCGGCTCTGCGTCCAGCCAGCCATGACCGCTGGAGATCAAGGCCTGTCGTACATATCGGATGGCCCCCACCATATAACGACGCTCGTCCTGGTCAAACATGGGATGGTCCTCACCCTTGAGCAGGCGCACATTCTCATCGTGGCCTACCACCACGTAAAGGTCGCCCAGTTCCGATACCTCTTCAAAAAAGCGTACGTGACCAGAATGAAACCAATCAAAGCAACCCGTTACCAACACTTTTTTGCCCGCCGGCCGTTCTCCAGAGGCCTTCGCCAACAAGAGTTGGCCCCCGCTTAGATCGGGCAGTTCCGTGTCCTTAATCACTTTATAGACCACGCCTTTCTCCGCCGCCTCATCGCGCCTGGCCTGGTTGTCCTCCCCTTCGCCAACTACCCAGATATCAGGCTGCAAAAAATCACCGGCCGGCAAAGTATCCACCCTTTTCCAATCTTGAACTAGCAGTACCTCGCTCACAAAACGAATTGCCTGCATCAGATAGCGGCGCTCTTCCAGGGGGAACTTCGGCTCTCGCCCTTCCAGCCTTCGGATCGTTTCATCAGTTGGCAATAATACCTGAACCTGCCCCAACTTGGCCGCGGCCTGCAGCAAGCGCACATCCCTTGATTTTAAGTTGTCGAACGCGCCGGTGACGGCAACCTTCTTCATAACCGGTACACTCCGTTTATTGTCGATGGGGCAGAAAGTGTGGTCCTATTTATTCCGTACTTTCACCTTAAACCCCCCAGGCACCGGCTCGTCTGAGACCACGTAGAGATAGCCGCCGCCGCAGCCCGAGTACATGGCCCCGGCATGCCTGGACTGGTAATAATTCATGATCCCCACCAGGTCAATGGTGATAGTCGGATGGCTTACCGTGTTAGGCAAGATCGTCTGCCAACAACTCATGCACTGGTTCATCGAAGCGCCAAAAGCAGCAACATCTTTGGCGACAATCGCCGCATAACAATCTTTTCCCGTCTGCCCCAGCCGCCTGATCCAATCCCTATCCAGGTTCTGCTCGCCCAGCGGATGATAACCGGCCGGGCGTTGGGCAATAGGCACCATGTGTATGACCCTTTCCAACCAGGCTGCCACCTCGGGATCATGATTCGACTCGACATGCACCGGGAAATAACCCCTTTCATGGGCAAAATCATAATCAATGCGGCTAACCCCTGGGTAGATAAGCCCAACCATGTCTTGCGACCCGGAAGGATCGTCCCGATCCTGGTTCTCGGCCACATACAGCTCCCGGACCAACTCCTTCGGGGGCCGGACCGGTATCTTATCCCCCCACAGGGTCGCGGCCACCTTGCGGGTGCTGGTGCCCATACCGCAGCGGTCCATAAAACGACAGATCGGCTCTATGGCCACCACGACCATGGATCCCGGCGGTTCAGGGTTGAGCCGGGATATAAAAGGCTGGTCGATCCAGCCACCGGCAAAGGCCATCCGGTAAGGTAGTTTACCGATGATATCATCGCTCTTGGCCTCTGTGGGCGGCATTTGTTTAACTGACGGTCGGTTTTCCAGCTTGTCGGTCGGCATATTGTTGCTCGATCCAGGCAAAGGTTTTTTCCATGCCTGCCTTTAAGGGTGTGTCCGGCTCCCAATTCAGAACCTGTTTGATGAACGTATTATCGCTATTGCGGCCGGCGACGCCCTTGGGTGCATCCAGATCGTAGGCGCGCTCAAGGGTCACCTTGCCTATCTCCTCGATGAGGCTGACCAGGTCATTGATGGAAACCAGGACATTGGATCCAAGGTTAATCGGCGTGGCCACCAATTCGTCATGGTGCATGATCAGGTCAATGCCCTTGACACAATCGTCGATATACATGAAGCTGCGGGTTTGGTGGCCGTCGCCCCAGATGGTAATGCCGAGATCCCCGCTTTCCTTAGCTTCGATAACCTTGCGGCTGAGTGCCGCCGGCGCCTTTTCCCGGCCGCCATCCCAGGTGCCGTAAGGACCGTAGACATTGTGAAAACGGGCGATGAACGTCTTCATACCTCGCTCGACCGCGTACTCCTGGCAGAAAATCTCAGACATCAGCTTTTCCCAGCCATAGCCTCGCTCGGGCATAGCTGGATAAGCGTCTGATTCTTTGAGCGCCCTGACGTCAGGATCTTGTTGCAGTTCCACGTTATAAGCGCAGGCGGACGAGGAGAAGAAATAGCGCTGCGCGCCGGCCCCATATGCCGCTTCCAGCATATGGGTGTTGATCAAGATACTGCGCAGGCATTCGATGCGGTATTTTTCTATAAAGCCCATGCCGCCCATGTCGGCCGCCAGGTTATAGACCTCCACTGCCCCTTCGCAGACCCGGGTGCAATTGTCCCGGTAACTCACATCCAGGGAGAGACTCTCCACCCCTGGCACACGCTGGTACCACTGGGGTAAAGGTTTTTTATCGACGGCCCGGATACGGGTAAAACCTTGATCGTGGAAATAACGGGTCAGGGCCCCGCCAATGAAACCACCAGCCCCGGTAATGACGATCAAGTTATCCTTGTTCAATGCTGTTGCTGCTGTTTTTCCTGCATTCATGACTGTTTTCACCTGCTCAATTTTATTGTTTCATATTTAGCCACCGGCTATCGGCGGGAAGACGGCGATCTGGTCCTCGGGGCTAACAGGCGTCGCCAGCCCTTGATCAAGCTCAACGTCGCGGCCGTTGACCATCACCCGTACATGGGGCAACAAGCGGCCGTCGACGAAGAGCGCTTCCCGCAAGCCATCGCTGCTGTCACAGAGATTACCCAAAGCCGCACACACCGTTGCGCCCGGGACGTTCCAGGCCCGCTTATCAGCATGAACCCGCAAGCCGCCAAATAACTTCACTATTGCCATTTCTGCTCGCTATACGAATTTCGTCAACTATTCCCGGCCGCCCGCCGCGCCCTGACCTGCTCCGCGATCCAGGGGTAAGTCTGGGCGATGCCGTCCTTGAGGAAGAAGTTAGCCTGCCAGCCAATAGAATAGATCCGCTCATTGCTAAAATTCCGGGACTGGACGCCAACCGGTCCTTCTATGTGCTTGATCTGGATCCTTTTTCCCGCCACCTCGGCCACCGTCTCAACCAGTTCGTCAACGGAAACATATTGGGGGCAGCCGATGTTCACCGCCCCTTCCAGCTCCGAGTGCATCAGGCCGTATATGCCCTCTACCATATCGTCGACATAGGTATAGGAGCGGATTGCTGAACCATCGCCCCACACCTCGACCGTACCGCCATCTTCCGCTTCGGCCACCTTTCGGCAGATGGCCGCCGGCGCTTTTTCCCGGCCGCCAGTCCAGGTCCCTTCCGGACCATAACAATTCTGGAAGCGGGCGATTCTTACCTTCATCCCCTGGTTCCGCCCATAGGCCAGGGCCACCCGCTCGGAGTAAAGCTTCTCCCAACCATATTCATTATCCGGGTGGGCTGGAATGGCCTGCGCTTCGGTCATCTCCGGTTCACCCGGCTGCATGTCCCGGTAGACACACACTGAGGAGGAGAAGAAGTAACGCGGCACGCCCAGCAACGAAGCATTGTGGGTCATATGAATGTTGATCAGCACGCTATTATGCATGATCTCCGTCTCGGCCGAATGGATAAAACCCATGCCACCCATATCGGCCGCCAGTTGGTACACCTCGTCAAAAGTGCCTTCTCCCAGCTTGAGCGCCACTTGACAATTCTTCTCCTGGCGTAAATCGAGTACCAGGAACTCATCGGCCTGGCTCTGGGCAAATTCATGCTCTTTGATATCAACTCCCCGCACCCAATAACCTTCTGTTTTCAATTTTTTTACCAGGTGCCCGGCAATAAATCCGCCTGCGCCGCATACAAGTGCTGTTTTCATAAAATGCCCCTTTTTCTCCATTCATTATTGCCCGGCGCCCTATCTGGACACCGGCTTTCTTTTAATCATGTTCCTGCCGGGCGGTAATTCGCACGGCATTTTCTATCTCTTTGTCACTGACCAGGATCAAATAACCGCCGCCGCCAGCCCCGGACAGCTTCCAACCCAGGGCAATATCCCGGTATTGCTCGATCAGTTGTTCCACATCTTCGTTCATCATATGCGGGAACATCGCTACCTGGGCTTCAAAGCCGGCCCGCATCGTCTGGCCGAAGTCAACTACATCTTGTTCTCTTATAGCCACCCAGTTCTCTTCGGCCGCATCGCCTAACGCCTTCGCCCCCCGCTCGTTAATATTCGTATCAGCTAAGACATCAAAGCCGGCGTTTCTTGGCCCCAGGGTAATCAGGTAGAGTGAATCTTCAACAAATTGAATGATGTGCTCGTTGGTGATGCGCTCAATTGACATTGGCCAGTACTCGCCCCGGTAATTGGCTTTGGCAAGCCCAGGAAACACAATCCCGATGGCATCTTGCGATCCTGAGATAACTTCGGTTCCCGGCGGGTTATCATAACAAAACAACATCTTGGCCAGCTTCTCATAATTGCCCGGCGGAATGCGTGGCCCCCACATATCAATGGCCTTGCGCCGGGTGCTCGAAGCCATGCCGCTGCGCTCGTTGAATTGTAAAGTCGGCTCGATCGATATCGTCACCACTGGTCCGGGATAATATTTGGAGACAAATGGTTGGTCCAGCCACCCCCCGGCGAGATCGATCCGGAAGGGGATGCGGTGCACGGTCCTCAGATCGGTCGTCGAGCGAGGCGACAAACCGGGATGGGGCTCCCGGTGCAGAACAACATACTCAACACCATATTCTTGGCACAATTTTCGTTTATCCGGTGTATTGCCATCCACATTTACGACAAATAGATCAGGTTTTAACGCCTTGAACTCCTCCAGGAAATCCAGCATGCCCGCCCCGGACGAAATAAAAGCATCCGTCACACAACTGACTGATTTCACCATAAAAAGGCGTTCATCTTCGCTGTTTACTGGGGTCCGACCTTTCAAATCAAAAACAGTTTTATCCGATCCCAGCGCGACGTGAAGCTCGCCCAAAACCGAAGCCTGTTGGAAAAATTCGATGTGCCCGCTATGCAGCAGATCGTAACAGCCACTCACAAATACCTTTTTAGCCATATTGTGCTTCCTCACAGGCCGGTTTCACTGGCCGGCCGCTTGACTGGCGAACCACGATTTCCACCGGCAATATGATTTGCCGGTAAGCTCCAAGGTGTTCTTTAGACAGCCTGGACAATAACAACTGCATCGCCTGGCGCCCCATCTCATAAGCCGGTTGCACGGCCGCCGTGAGAAATGGGTCCAGCGTCAGGGCCGGAGGCAGATCGTCAAAGGCCACTACTGCCACATCCTCAGGCACCTTTAGCTTTTCCTCTTCCAACGCCCGCAAGACCCCAAAGGCAATAAAGTTATTGGCCGCAAAAATAGCCGTCGGCCGGTCAGGGGTCTCCAGGGCTTGCTTGGCCAGCCGGTATCCCGATGCCTGGCTGAACTCTCCCCAATATATCTGCTCAGCGAACGCTGCCAACCCAACTTCAGACATAGCCAGGGTAAAGCCCGTGACCCGGTCACAGGCCGTCGATACATGCCTGGGGCCGGTCAGCATTGTTATCCGCTGGTGGCCCAAGCAGAGCAAGTGCCGGGTTAGTTGGTAAGCGCCCCCTTCAGAATCACAGCGCACCACATCAACCTGATCATAAGGTATCTGCCGATCCAATATCACCACCGGCACACCTTGATTTTGGATCTTTTGCGCCGGTTCGGCCGCGCTGCGAGCCGGGGCCAACAAGGCGCCATCGATCTGTTTTCCCAGCAACAAATTTAAATAGTTGGCCTGTTTCGCTTCCGACTCATCCGAATTACACAAGATCACATTGTAACCCTGCTCATTGGCCGCATCTTCAACACCGCGAGCTACCGTCGTCCAGAAAGGGTTGGTAATATCGGTCAGAATCAAGGCCACAGTGCCGGTCTGCTTGAAACGCAGGCTGGGTCCCAACATATTCGGCACATAACCTAGCTCTTCAATAGCCTGCTCGACCCGCTCCCGTGTGCCCGCGCTGACGTAATCGGCGTCATTAATCACCCGTGAAACGGTAATGGGCGCAACACCTGCTCTTTTGGCGACATCACGAATCGTCGGCATCGGTCAACTCACAAACTTGCACCACCTAATGATATGGTACGCATACCATATTACCACAAAATCGATGGCCGGCAACTGCAATTTTAGCGACATCACCCCACTGGTATTCGCCCCCAGGCGCCGCGATCTCGTCATTCTGAGTCGATTAAAACGCCTCCCCGGCCTTACAAAGAAAGGTCAACCATAAAGCCTTTTTAGTGGTTCGGGTCGGATACCGTTCCCCTATCTGGACGGCAACAACTCATCCGCTACCTTTGTCCCGCCGGACAACCCCCATTTGCCAGGCATACACGGCCGCCTGTGTCCGGTCGGCAAGATGCAGCTTACTCAAGATGTTGCTCACGTGCCCCTTGACCGTATGCTCGCTGATCACCAACTCCCCGGCTATCTGGCTATTGGTTAACCCCTGGGCAATTAATTTGAGGACATCCATCTCCCGGCTCGTTAGTTCGGTGAAAGGGTTGACCGCCTCCCGCCTTGCGCCTTGCAACTCCTGAATAATCCGGGCCGCCACCCGCGGGTGCAGCGTGGCCTCGCCCACGGCCGCTCGTCTGACGGCATCAGCCAACGACGCCATCTTGATATCCTTCAATATATAAGAGATCGCCCCGGCCTGGAGCGCTGGAAAGATGTGTTCATCATCGTGGTGAGAAGTCAGAACGACAATTTGGCTGCGGGGGCTGACATTCTTTACCTGCCGGGTCGCTTCGACGCCATCCATCTCGGGCATGATGAGGTCCATTAAGACGACATCGGGGATATGTTCCTCGGCCAAAGCCACGGCCGCCGTCCCCGATTCAGCCTCGCCCACCACCATAAAATCCGGCTGGGATGACAAGAAGGCCCGAACGCCCTGGCGCACAACGGCATGATCGTCGACCAGTAAAACAGATATCGATTTAGCCATGAGTATCCTCCGAACCGTTCTTTACGTCTTTGCCGGACGGCAATGTGCAAGAGACGGTCGTTCCTTTTTGTAAAACTGTTTCGACGGTTAATCTTCCCCCCACGCTTTGAGCTCGCTCTTGCATCGAAAGCAAACCGAATCCCTGGCCCGTGTCCTCTACCTCGTAGCCCTGTCCATCATCACTGACGGTCAGGGTGGTTTCTCGCTTATCGTATACCAGGCTTATCTCAACCTGACCGGCCTCGCTGTGCCGGGCCACATTGGCCAGCGCCTCCTGCATTATTCGGTATAAACTCTGTTCAATTTCCAGCGGCAGTAAGCGCTCACCGCGGACGAACACCTCGGCTGGAATACTATTCTGGCGTGACCAATCGGCCGCATAATCTCGGATGACCAGGGCCAGGCCTTTGTTCTCCAACGCGGCCGGCCGTAATTCCTGGATCAGGCTGGTCAATTCCTGCCGCAAATCATCGATCAAGCGTTCGGCTTCTTCGATATGGCTTTCGGCTAACCCTGGATCACTTTGCATATAAGCCTTCGCCGCGCTAACCTGGGCGGCCGCGGCGAAAGCCTGCTGTTTGGCGCTATCGTGCAGGTCCCGGGCCAGTCGGTTTCGTTCTTCCACCACAGCTAGCTCCCGGCGGGTATCTAACAACTGTTCGAGTTGCTGGGCCATCTGGTTCAGCCGTTGGGCCAGGTGACCCAGCTCATCCGGGGCCGGATCGTCGACAACTACGTTGAAATCGCCCTGACTCCAAGCCCCAGTTGCCTCAGAAAGCCGGTTCAGCCGCCGTACGGGCCCACGGGCGGCCAGGTAACCATAAGCCGTTCCGATCAACCCGGCGACCACGGTGAAAAGCAGCAAGCTAATACCGATTATCCAGGCGAGATCGCCGAGATAGCTCCTCAACGTAGGGATCTCGCCCAGGGCGACCAAAACTCCTAACACATCTTCATGGGCTGCATCCCAGACCGGTATGGCCAAAATAACTTCGTTTTCCGGCCGGACCAGCGCATACAGGCGCTCGCTATTTTCTTCTCCGGCCAGCGCGGCAAGGAAAGGGTCTGTCAGGCCGGGCATGGCCTGGTGATCCAACGGCTGGCCAATCTGGCCTCTCCCCGGCGGAAAAGCGCCCAACAAGGCGCCGTCGCTCCCCACCACCAGCATCTCGTCGGTCACATCGAATGAGAGGGGTAGTGATATGCTTGTCGCCGCGCCGGCCCGGTCCAACCATTCGCTGATGCCCTCCTGGTCTGGCGGCTCCTGTTGCAGAAAAAATCGCAGGGCCGGGGTGTAGCTCTCAGAGCTTGTTTCAATGAGTTGGGCCGGCAAGATGCCGCTGTTAATCAAGAACGAGATTGATATGGCGGCCAGACCCAGGAGAACCAGCTCCACCGTAAGCAGTGCCCCAACGGTCACACCGGCATAGCTCAGGGTCAGTTTCCATCTAAGTTGTTGGTAGCCCTTGGAAAAAGATATGTGATTGCTCATAGCTACACTATAGTGAGAAGACCCCATGTTGGCAAAAATATCCCTTCCCCCATTATGAAGAAGGAAGGGACGGGAACGAGACGGGTCGTGCGCGATCAGGCCACCCCGGAGAAGATAATAATAAAACCTAGCGTGTTGGCCAGTCCGTGGGCGATGATCGACACCCAGAGATTGCGGCCGCTTAACAGATAAGCCGAGCCGAATACGAATCCCAAGACCGTGGTCTCGAGTATACCGGCCAAACCCCAGCTGTAATGAGCCAGGCCAAAGATAATCGAACTGCCAATGAGCGCCAGCGCCCACTGACCCTTCTTTCCAGGGAATAAAGCAGCCAGGCCGTTGGTTAAAAAGGCCCGGTATATCATTTCCTCGCCAAAGGTAATGCTTGTCCAGGCGCCCGCCAGGTAAAGAAGTAATAACGGCAGGTTACCGCTCAAGGCATCGAAGTTACTCTGGTCCCGAGGGGCTATTTCCAAACCCGGGATAGCCTGGACGATGACCTGAAGCGCCACGCTGGCCAGTAAGGCGATCACGGCTACGCCGATTCCGAGCAGTATTGTTTTGGGCCAACTGCCCGGCCGGGCCAGGCCCACATCACGCCAACCCAGGCTTCGCGATCTCAAAACAACTGTCGCCGCGCCGACGCTCAGGAAATAGGCCAGGTTAACAAACACTGCGCCCAACACTGTGCTATCCCCCAGCCATTCACCAAGGACGCCCAAAACCAGCAACGGAGCGAATACGATCAGGATATCTGACAGGATACCCAGCCGCTTTTTTTCGTTCCCCTTTCCTACCCAACCACTTGCTGTTACAGAATTTTTATTAAGCATGATTTGCCTCCTAATTTGGCAATCCGTCTTCGGTTTGCCTGACGCCGATATTTAATCGATGAATAGTTTAGGGGCTAATCAGTAGAAGGAAACGAGTCTGTAGAGGGGTTATATACCCTACCAGGGTACTCTTTCCGAGAGGGTTTCTGGAGAGGAATGGTCCTCAGGTGGTCGCGGTCGCCATATTGGCCGTTGGGATAAATAAATCGGTGACAGAAAGCCTGATGATGACTAAATCGCTGGTGGGGTAGCCATTAGTTGCATCTGACATCTAATCCAGCAAGCTGGTTTTGCTCAAACAGTACGTAAGCGAACTTTAGTGTGTCGTGGTTTGGCAGTGAATCATCAAATAAGATAAGGTGCGCTGCTGGACCCCAATTAATCGAACTTCTTATTCTAGGAAATGATGCGTCTTGATAGTAATCGATGATTTCCTCTCTCGACAGAGAAGATTCCATCTTTTGTACGACCTCATAATCGCAGTGGTTGCCAGTACCAGGTTTGTGCACTTTGGCATGCCTACTTAATACGACAGTATCGGGCGGCAACGGGTAATTGAAAAGAGGCTCCGCAAATCGGTCTAATCTGCGGTCATTTCTCCACATGTTTGCCCGTATTGAAAGAAAGCAGCACAAGATCGGGATCAGCAAAACAGCAATGAAACCCATTAGTCCATATATTGGCCGCCTAAAGTGTCTCTTTCTCACAACGCTTTATCGAAACATATTTGTTGATATAGTCATCAGGAACGGCTCGCGGCCGGCCGCCCGGCCGCGGAGGGCGGGCCGGCCAAATAACTCCTCAAAGATGGGGTAAGTAGCCACAATTTCCTCAGAAGCCAGATCGTCGATAACGGTCGGGTCGTCGCCGTAAACGCTGCAAAAGTATTGCTCGGCCAGAGTCTTATATTCTTCTTCCATAATCGGCCTCTAGGTGGCTAAACGTCTCCTCCCCATTTGCAAGCCCAGGCCATCGTCAACAGCCGAAAGCCATGCCGGGCCACGATCGGCCGGCTCATTGGGCTGGCGTCGATGGTCACGAACTGGTAGCCGCGGGCGACCGCCTCCTGTACCCTTGCCGCCAGCACGGCCGTATACAGCCCCCGCCCCCGGTACTCGGACAGCGTCGATCCACCCCACAGGTCGGCGAACTTCCCGTTGGCATGGAAATAAATCCAACCCGCGCAAGCCGGCTGCCCGTCCACGTAGGCCGTATATACGCTAAGGTAACCGGGCGTCGCTAGATCGGCGCCCAGCCTATCGGTCAACCAACTGAAATCATCCTCCCACACGATCTCCTCTATCCGGCGCACATCCTCAAGCTGCGCGACTTTCTCCAGGCGCTGCACCGTCACCCCATCCGGCCAGGCACTACTGCCCGGCGCAACGGCCAATTCCGGCGGTCTCTCCCGTAGGTCCAACACCATGACCGCCTCCGGCTCCTCGGCCTCGAACCCGCAGGCCACCAGCCGTTCACGTAAGTCCGCCGGCCGGTCATGGGCATACACCTTCCACTCCACCTCACCCAGCGGTCCGAAATAGGCCTGCTCCTCAGCGATATCCGCCGCCACATCCGCGCCGGACAGCCGGCTATACAGGATGAAATGCGGGCCGCCTGCTTCGCTCACATAGCGGATCACATAAGGCCGCTGCACTTTGCGCACGCCTGGATATTCAATGTTGATGCGTTGTTCTTCGTTATACAACGCCAGGATGGCCTCATTTTCCATGGAAGGATCAGTTTATCTTAACAAGGTCTGGGGTGCAGGCTTGAGCCAAGCCGCCACTGCCATATCCGCCTTAACCCACAGGAGTCCAACGAACTAAACTCTCTCAATGATGGTAGCGATACCCATCCCACCGCCAACGCAGAGGGTAATCAGGGCCGTTTCTTTATCCTGTCGTTCCAGCTCATCGAGCGCCGTACTCAAGAGGATGGCCCCGGTCGCGCCTAGGGGATGGCCCATGGCGATAGCGCCGCCGTTGACGTTGATATTATCCAGGCTTTCCAGGCCAAGGTCCTTCATGAAACGCAAAACGACTGCGGCAAAAGCTTCATTGACCTCGATCAAATCGATGTCTTTAATGGACATCCCGGCTTGATTCAAAGCCTTTTTCGTCGCCGGACCCGGGCCAATAAGCATAATTGTCGGATCGGTACCCACCAATGCCCCGGCGACGATTCGCGCTCGGGGCTTGAGAGCCAACGCCTGGCCCTTATTCTTTGAGCCCACCAGCACCAGGGCCGCACCATCCACAATGCCCGACGAATTACCGGCCGTGTGAACGTGGTTGATCCTTTTTACCTGGGGGTATTTCTGGCGGGCCAGGGCATCAAAACCACTTTCGCCCATCGCGGCAAAGGCCGGCTTCAGCTTGGCCAGTCCTTCCATGGTCGTGTCCGGTCGGATATGCTCGTCATACGCCAGAATCGCCTGGCCACTTTGGTTCCGGACCGGTATGAGGGCCTTAAAATAGCCGTTCTTTGTGGCCAGCGATGCCCGTTTTTGGGAACGAAGCGCGAAGCGGTCCACCTCTTCCCGGCTAAAACCCTCCAGGCTGGCGATGAGATCGGCGCTGATCCCCTGAGGCACAATATGGTTTTGGGTGATCACGTCGGCGTCAGAAAACATCGCCCCGCCGTCTGAGCCCATGGGCACTCTTGACATCGACTCGATCCCACCGGCCACCACCAACTCTTCCCAACCCGAACGCACTTTCATCGCCGCCAGGTTGATCGATTCTAATCCCGAGGCACAAAAGCGGTTAATCTGCATACCCGGCACGTCCACGTCCCAACCCGCTTCGAGGACGGCCGTCCGGGCGATATCGGCCCCTTGATCTCCGATAGGGGTTACACAGCCCAGAACCAGGTCATCAACCTCGGCCGTGTCCAGTTCCTGCCTTTCTTGCAGTGCCCGCAGCAAGGTCACCACCAGATCTAGCGGCTTCACCTTATAAAGGGAACCGCTCTCCTTGCCTCGCCCGCGCGGTGTACGGAGAGCATCATAGATGTATGCATCTTGAGACATATCAAGTTCCTCTCGCAGCGCGCTTAAATCAACAGTCCACCATCCATCACAATAACTTGCCCGGTAACATAGGATCCGGCATCCGAGGCCAGGGCCAGGGCCATCCGGGCGACTTCTTCCGGCTCGGCGATGCGCTTTAGCGGCGTCCGCCTCAACATCTCAGCCATAATATCTTCATTGTCCCACAAAGCCCGGCTGAATTGGGTCTTAATCACTCCAGGCGCCAGCGCATTTACCCGGATATTGTAGTCGCCTAACTCTGCTGCCAGGACCTTGGTCAACATATTGACGGCCGCCTTGCTAATGCTATAAACGCCCAATCCTCTTTCGGGGCTGCTGCCGCCAATGGAGGAGATATTGATAATCTGCCCCTCCCCACCCTGGGCGATCATCAGCCTGGCCGCCATCTGGGACAATAAAAATGTCCCTTTCAGGTTCGTATCCATAATGACGTCGAAGGCCCGCTCTTCCACCGCAAGCAACGGACCAAAAACAGGATTGGTCGCAGCATTATTTACCAGGATATCCAGCCGGCCGAATTCGACCCTCACCCGTTCCATAAGCTGGTCTAATTCGTCAGGCTTGCGATTGTGGGCGGCTACCGGCAAAGCCCGGCGGCCCATCTCTAGGATCTCGGCTGCCACCTCGTCCAGGGCCGGCTGCTTTCGGCCACTAATAACGATATCCGCGCCGGCATCGGCAAAGGTTAGGGCGATTGCCCGGCCGATACCCCGGCTGCCGCCGGTGACCAGGGCCACTTTGCCCTCTAATGACAGATAGGAAACATCCATAAATTATCTCCCGATTAAATGGCCAATTTCAACACGCCCAACCAGAACAAGTATAATGGGCTCCGCTCGACAACTTAAATTTGTAAAATTCATTTTGGAGGCGCCGGCCATGGAACTTACAGCAGTCAAGATAGACAAACCGGAAAGTATCAACTTCATCCTGGGCCAGTCCCACTTCATCAAGACCGTGCCTGATATCCACGAAGCCGTGGTCTCGGCCGTGCCGGGCATCCATTTTGGCCTGGCCTTTTGTGAGGCATCAGGCAAATGCTTGATCCGTTCCTCCGGCACCGCTGAGGAGATGGTTAGCCTGGCCCTGAAAAACGCTATGGCCATCGGCGCCGGCCATAGCTTCATCCTCTTTCTCGGCGAAGGTTTTTTCCCCATCAACGTTTTAAAGGTCGTCCAGGCCGTGCCCGAGGTGTGCCGTATCTTCTGCGCCACCGCCAACCCCACCGAGGTCCTGGTCGCCCAGACCAAGCAGGGCCGGGGCATCCTCGGCATCGTCGATGGCGCTTCACCCCAGGGCATCGAAGGGCCGGATGATATCGCCTGGCGCCAACAATTTCTGCGCCAGATTGGTTACAAAGTGTGACCTAAACGAGCTAGGGCCATCTAACCCAATGCCAGCCGTTTACCAACAAGGCATATTGGGCTACCCCTAACCATATCAACAGCAAGGTGATAACAATGGCGATGGTATCGATGATACCCGGCAGATCATCTTGCAGTTGTACAGTCGTAGCTATGCCCTCTTCAACACCCTGGTTTACATCCTGAATCCTGGTTTGTAGATCGTCGATTTGGGTGTCAACTTGCGTTCCAACTGGTCCCAACCCACTATCCTGGCGCTCTTGCAACAAGACTTCCACATTGCCGAGGCTGGTTGAGATCTGCCCCAGAGTATTGGATGCCTCATCTAATTTAGGTGTATCGACCGGTTCCGCATCCCGCCTAAGCAAACTTACCGGGAAAGTATCCGCCAGGCCGACCACAGAGGCAGCCGTATCTACCGTAGTTTTGATCCCATCGACCAGGGCAATGATATCGGTGATGGTCGATTGTAAACCTTCCAAGGGAACTGCTTCAGTCAGGTCCCTGATCTGCTGGCGCACATTATCTAATGTATCGTCGGCCTGATCCAGGCCGTTATTGGCCACGGTCAGGCCAATCTCTATCTTGCCTACCAACTCAACCGTGCCTTCGGTTACCGGCTTATTCACTACCCAGACCACAATGATGAAAGCAATGGATAGTATCAGGCCTAAACCGCCTAAAAACGCACCCACGCCGCCTAAGATGCGTTTGACGATGACTTTCGCCCCACCCTTCTTCGGTTCCTCAATTTCTGGTTCGGTAGCGGAGGTAACTGCGACAGCCACCGCCGCCCCTTCCTTCGCGCCAACTTTTTCTTCTACCGGCTGCTCTTTTACCGGTTCCTCCACCGGGGCCTGCTGTTCACCGGCCTCTGTTAGCGGGTCAACAGCCTCAACCTTTTCTGGTTGGGCCGATTCTATATCCGTTTCTGCTTCTGTTGCTTCTGGCGCCTCGGCCGCCGGTTCAGCTATCGGCTCGGCTACCCGTTCATCAGAGGCAAGCGGCTCATCACCGGTCGCCTGTTCATAAGCAAATGCTAATTCATCTGCGTACTGGTCTCGCCAGGTGTATAACGAAGAGGTGGAGATATCCAACTCCTCCGCCATCTCGGCCGCGCTCTTGCCGCTCTCTTCCCATTGCTGCACCGCTGCCATTTTAAACGCTTTGTCATATTGCTTTCGTTTTGCCACTTTTCTCTCCTCTTTCCTACCTGGACTCTTTGATTAGTATGCCAGAGTAAACCGTCCCGCGCCAACCCTCAGGCCTGTTGGCGCTCTCCCACCACCCGGACCTCAAAAAAGCTTGTCACATAGTTGTTGAGAGCAAAAGCTATAGGTTATCTTCTACGATCTCATCGCGTTGTTCAATGCCTGATAGAATTCGAGCGAGTTGTTTCTTGGATTCTATTTGCATTCCACGCTGGATCATGATGCGTTGGGCCTGTGGAGACCCTGCTCCATGCAACGATTCAGTCATGTAGCCTACCGCATTCCTGCCTAAGGTCATATTCTCAATCAGTCGCATGATCCGCATACGATATTCAGTCGGCACATCAGCGCGGCCTTTAAGATACTTGTTTAACAAAGGGCCAACTTCACCATTGGCGAAATCTTTTTCAGAGGGCATGGTGACAACGAGGCCACCTGCCAGATCCTGCGCGATCCGGCCGATTTCATACGGTATCTTAGTCACATGAAGCTTGCAGACATTGGCCAGCATTTCATTCGGTAACACTGCGCCTGACTGGGTGCTTTCAGCTTGCGTCGAAGCGGCAATGCCTGTGGCATATATCGTCTCATTAAGGTGCGTCATTTCGACCAATTTGTGTTTAATATGGGATGCCTGATCAATCCCGTTGTACTCAGCAACCTGTGCCGCCGCACCGATCAGGACATCACCCACACCGCTCTTACACACGTAACTCCGCCGGTGGTAGCATGTGAAGCGGTTCACCAACATCGATGCAAATTCATACTCACCATCCATGAAGATGAGTTCATTTGGAATGAACACGTCCTCAAACACGATAAGCACCTCTAAACCACTGAAACGGACGTTACCTGGATCTATATCGCCGCCCTCAAGGCTACGTTCATCGCATGACTGCCGTCCAACAATATAGGTGAGCCCGCTTGCTTCAACGGGAATCGCTCCTGCGATGGCATATTCCGCATCAGCTTCTCTTAGCCGCAATGTGGGCATCACCAGGAGCCAATGGGAATTGATGCCCCCTGTCTGATGGGCTTTGGCACCCGAAATGTAGACGCCATCGGCCGTACGGCGGGTAATGTGTACAAAAAGGTCGGGGTCATGTTGCTCATGTGGCGCCAGGCGGCGATCGCCCTTCACGTCAGTCATTGCACCGCCGATCACAAAGTTGTGCTGCTGCGCATAGGTGACAAATTTCCTGAGCCGGGCATGGTATTCGGTCCCGTGTTGTTCATCAATCTCGTATGTCACTGAATAGAGCGTGTTGATGGCATCCATGCCGACGCAGCGCTGGAAGCAGGTACCGGTTAATTGTCCCAGATAACGCTGCATTTTATTTTGCTGGAGGAGATCGTCAGCTGATTGGGCTATGTGCAGGAAGCGGTTTACAGGTTCTCTGGTCAGAGGGGAGTAAACCGTTGCCAGGTCCGGATTACGATGGGCTAAATTGTATGTTTCCGCGACGGCGTTGATGCTCGGCCGAATCATTGGATGATCGACCGGTTCCTTTACAAGTTCACCAAACAAAAAGATGCGCATTTTACGGTGTCGCAGACTTTCAAGATAGTCATCGTCTGTTTCGATTATAGAGGCTTGGGGCATGTGGTCCGAGGGCAAGGTTTCCATTTCAATCCTCTCTATTGCGCTACCTGGACTCTAAAAAAGCTGCTCGATTTAACGGCTAGTATGCCAGGGTAAGTCGTCTAATGCTAATCTACCGGCCGGTTATCCCAAGGGCAAATAGATCCCGAATTGCGCGGCAGGAAAAAGAACATACAACCGGGAATGACCCCCGTCACTCCCTTCAAACGTTTAGCTTTGAAATATCAGAACCCTGGATAATGCCCACGACGGTTCATCAGCGTCTCATGAAATAGCTTCCTTCATGCCTTTTTTAATTTAGGCCGCAAATAAATGACGTAATAAACGACGCCAACGCCGACAGCGCCGCCGATAATGTTGCCGATCGTCACTGGGAGCAAGTTAGCTAATAGGAAGTTTCCCCAGGTCAAAGATGCGTAGTCTGCGGCCGAGCTCCCAATGTTGCTCCAGAAGGCTTCACCGGCGGTTTGTTTAATCGCCAGCCCAATCGGAATGAAGTACATATTGGCAATGGAGTGCTCAAATCCAGCAGCGACAAAAGCTGTGATCGGAAAGATGATGGCAAGAATTTTGTCGGTCGTCGTTCTGGCTGAAAATACCAACCAAACAGCCAGGCAAACCAGCATATTACAGAGGCTTCCCAGGAAGATAGCCTGGACAAAGCCATAGCCAACCTTTGTTTGGGCAATATTCAAGGCGTTCAGTCCAACAGCGCCTTTACCAAATGTATATTGAGCCGAGAGCAGCACCACCAATACCGTGAGGATTGCTCCAACGAAATTACCCACGTAGACAATCCCCCAGTTCCGCAACAGGTTAGAAGTAGAGATTTGCCCGTTTGCCCAGGCCATAATGATCAGATTATTTCCGGTAAATAGCTCCGCTCCGGCGACGACTACGAGTATCAAGCCCAAACAGAAGGCAAATCCGCCGATGAGTTTCGAGATGCCAAAGGGTAGCCACGATGCCAGCGGGGCGCCGGTTGCCGGATCCATACCCATTGTTGGCGCTGTAACCGTCGTGGCAAAGATCGCTCCCAAGGCAATAAATATCCCGGCCAATACGCCAAGCGCGAATAAGGTAAAGAGGCCCAGATGCGCCTTTGAAACACCTACTTTCTCTGCCCGTACGGCCATCTCTGCGGGAATTAAGGCATCGACTGACCAATCCTTCACTTCTGCCATTCTGCGCTGCCTCCTTTTATTACTCTCCCCTTAACAAATGTAAATCAGAATTTAGCGATTATATCTACCTCGATTGGCACCAAAAAAGTAAACACCCTGTTAGGGTGCCAAATATAAGGTCCCAGATTCCAGATCGGAGAAGGTACCAGCACAAGCTGTTTATTCGAATGTTAGCCGTCCCACTTCTTTACTTAGCTCGCGAAGTCGATTTGACATCGTCTCGACAATTCTGTAAGCAAGAGAAGGGTCTTCATGAATGCGGCGCAGGAAGTTCTTTTTGTCAACGGAAAGGATCCGGGTTCGGCCTTTACCCAGAGCGCGAACCGTGGCCATTCGCACCTCTCGCTCGAAAATCGCCATCTCCCCAAAGAATTCCCCCTCTCTCCTGACTGCCAGGCGAATCTCCTGTCCATCCTTTTCTAATATTACTTCAACTTCGCCTTCCAGGATGACAAACATACATTCCCCGATTTCTCCTTGTTGAATGATTACCTCGCCGTCATGGTATTCTCTGCCTAAAGCACCTGTGTCCATTGGTTCTTCCTCTTCAATTTCAAGAGTAGGTGATCGGTGATCAGATTTAGATCAACGTTTGCCGATGATTGAAATAAAAATATCCCAGAGAAAACGAACGATGAAGGCGGGCTGAAGGGTGCGCCTGAATATATCCTGGTAGGGAGCACTCCCCGTGAATGTATCCCATAACACCATGCTCATGCGCCGTTGTTTCTCTTCCTTCTCTTGTTCATCAGTGACCATGCGCAAAACGGCCAGTCGAGCAAACTGCTGCCTCTGAATCTGACGCGTGACAAAGAAGACAATTTTCCCGATGTTGTTATCAGAGTTGATTCTCCGGCAAGCCGGCCAATAATGTCGCCTGAATGCTTCACTCGAGATGCCTTGAAAAATCGCGGTTGAAGCGGCTGCCTTGGCGGTGCGGTAAGCAGCCCCGATCCCATCTTTGTACAACCGGGTTACTCCCGCATCGCCAATGAATACGATCCGGTCGCCATAAGGTTGGACTGCACCCTGCGTGCTAATGCGTGGCGAACATTGACAAACACCCTCCTCCAGAGAGAAGTCAGGAGGGAAACATTTTTTAACTTCAGGTGTCTCAAGAAAGGTTTTGATTAGATCTTTGTCTATCTCTTCGCCCAGCAGGCATAGCGACACGTAATCGCCCTTAGGGACGATGGCGGCGAATTCTAGCCGGGGAATGTCGAGCAAAAAGACGTGCATGGAACTGCCCAGGAGTTTCTCGATTGTTTCCTGACCTAGAAAGTATTCGCGTAGGAAGGTTTTTGTTGTTTGTGGTGGCTGGTAATCTAGCGCAAATTCCTGAAACAGCTTGAGAGCAGAAGAATTTACGCCCACAGAAACAACCAACAGATCATACTCCAGGGGCTGGTCTCCTCGAGATACAATTTGCGGTCGTCCATTACTCCAGTCAACCTTCGTTATGCGTTTTCGGAGAACATTAGCGCCCTTGCTTTCCGCCAGCGACAACAAATGTCCATCAAAGCTGTCCCACTTGATCTCCGTAATGCCTAGCGGGCCGGATCCCCTATGAACAGCGCCAATCCGCTTCTCAAATAATGGGGAATCGATACGGGTGCTGCCAACATCCATGTGCAAGACGTAAGAATCGATGCCTCGTTGCACCACAGTCGTTGGAAGATTGATGCCATCCGTAGCCAGATTTTGCACCAACGATTCCGAGATGATCCCACCACACATATTGCAGCCAACAGGTCCCGGCCGAGAAAAGTCCCGTGGTTCATAGATATCCACCTGAATATCCAGGCCCATCCTCCAGGCCATCTCTAGCAGAAAATAGCTAAAAAAGGAGCCCGCCGGTCCACCACCAATAACTGCCACCTGGGATCCATCGTCTAACTTGTAACTGGAGGAATGATCCTCTGGGCTAGATGTCAGCAACTTTTCAAAAGCCTGACTGGGCATCTTCCCTCTCCTAAAAAGTCTCATGCCCGTCTGATTGATAAATCTTTCTTCCTACGATTTACCACAAACAGCAGGTAGGATTTTAATAAGAAGGCTATTCATGCAAACATTACCTTGAAATGGACACTGGGTCAATCTGTGAGCTGCTGGTTGGAGATTCGCTAACCCTAATGTGGCTCGATTATGACATCTTTGAAGAACCACTCCCTGAGCCCTGTTGTGGGATATCTTGTAACCCATGGTTTTACCAGCAGCCCCACTGATCTATGAAAGATGGGTATGATCGGTGCTTCTTCTGCCAGGATCCATTCCGCTTTCTCATACAACCTGATCCTGTCCCGCTGATCTAGACTGCGTTGGGCTTGTTCTACCAGGCCATCGTAACCACTGTTTCGCCAGCCACTTTGCTGCTGAATATGATCAACGCGCGCCCGTAAGAAATTGTCAGGATCAGGATAGTCGGCCACCCAGCCCATGATGAGGAGGTGCGGCACTTTCTCGCCCAGGCGCGCGAGAATATCTTGCCACTTTACTGTCTCCCATTTGATATTGACTCCCAGATTCTCCTTCCACTGGTCCTGCAATTCCTCTCCTAGATCAGCCTGGTCTGTCCTGGCAAGACACTCCACTCCTGGGAAGTTCAATCCGCTGGGGTAGCCGGACTCGGCCAGTAGTTGGCGTGCCCGCGAGATATCATTCGCGAAGCTAATTTCGGGCATGTGGCCGGGCATTCCGGGCGGTACGAAACCACCCGTGGCAGGAAAGCTGTTGGGTCTGGTGGCTTTTACGAGCGCTTCCCTGTTTGTAGCCAGAACAAAAGCCCGCCGCACACGCGGGTCGTCGAAGGGTGGACGGCTAACGTCGAATTGCAGGTACACTGTCGCGAGTTGGGGAAATCGGCGGTATTCTCCGGCATGCCTCTGTTGGAGTCGATTTACTTCAAATTCTGTAACATCTACCACATCCAATCGATCCCGATTATACATATCCAAACTGACAGTTGGTTCTTGATTAGATAGGAGTAACTCGACCCGCTCCAGGTTGCCTGTGAACCGGCCAGTATAGCCGGGGTTTCGCCTCAGGGTCATTAGCTCTCCCGGCTGCCACGTTTCAAGACCGAAGGGGCCACAGGTCACAATGTTCTCGGGTCTTGCCCATCCCTCACCATGCAACTCGACCACGTGCCGAGGGACAGGGAAAGCTATGGTATTTGCCAACAAGTGGAGGAAATAGCCGGTCGGACCTTCCAGCTCGACGATCAAAGTGACCTCGTTCATTGCCTTTACGCCAACAATGTTTGGGTCAGAAACTTTACCCAGGCGATAAGCTCTTGCTCCCTTAATGTCGTCTAACAGGCTGGCCAGGGGCATCCCCAGGACCGGGTCGAGCACACGTTTCCAAGCAAATTCAAAGTCGCCGGCCGTTACCGGTTTGCCATCGCTCCAAAACACATCTTCCCGCAAATGAAAGAGGTACTTCTTCCCACCTTCTAACACTTCCCAACTTTGGGCTATATCGGGCACGACTTCTAGGTCAAGTCTCTGCTCCACCAGGCCGCTAAAGAGTTCGTAGATCTTTGTACTCGATCTTGAATCCTCGGCCATTGTTGGGTCTAAAGTCGTCGGATTGTCCACATCTAAGCGCAACGGATGAGGCGCCGGCGCCTGGTCTTCCCGCCGGACGTCCCCCACCTGCTGCCACAAGGCAAATCCCCGCTCGTAAGCCTGTCGTGACCTCTGATAGTCAAAAGACAGGTCATAAGTAAGGCCCAGCTTCATCAATGTCCTGGCTGCCTGATCCAACTCCCCTTGTTCCTCGAGAATTGGAAGCGCCCGTTGGTAGTAGCCGCTCGCCTCCGGACAGGCATAGGCCAAGCGCGCCTGGTCGCCGGCCAGCAGCAAGTACTTAACCGCATTTTTCCCGTCTCTTGCTTGCTCATAATGCCCTGCGATCAGCCCCAGATATTCGCCAATTCGCTTGCCGGCGGCATCCTCTAACCAGAGTGCTACCTGTCTGTGATACACCCGACGAAGCTTTAACAGCACCGTTTCATAGGTCACGTCCCGCAGCAGAGCATGCTTAAAGATGTACTCCTCCGTGCCTGCAAAGGCAGAACGCTCCCGTCGAAGGATTAGCTCCCGATCTCGAACAGCCTTCAGAAGTGAGGCGATTTCATCCCTGTCGGTTCTGCTTTCATCTTGGGTCTTTAATTCAACCACAGCCGCGTCCCAGAACAGGCGTCCAACGACCGAAGCTCGTTGTAGAAGCATCTTTTCAGCGGCCGGCAGACTGTCCAGGCGGGCCTGGAGTACACCGGCCAGCGTCGGCGGTACTTGAACGCCCGATAGCCGATCCATTTCGATCTGCCAACAGTCATCCCCGTGCACAATCACCCCGTCCTCGATCAACATCTTGACCAGCTCTTCGACGTAGAATGGATTGCCCTCGGCCCCATCCACGATCAAATCACGCAGATCGATGGGGACACCTTCAGCTTTTTGAAGGATCTCCCCCACCAGGGCCCGACTGTCCCGGCGCGAGAGGCGCTTGAGATTGATTTGAGTGTGGAAATCCTGTCCCTCGCCCCAATTGGGACGACGTTCAAATAACGGTGGGCGGGCCAGGCAAACCACCAGCAATCGCGTCTCGGGAACGGCCGCTAACAGGCGATTTAGCAAGTCGAGGGAACTGTCATCTGCCCAGTGGATATCCTCTAAAAAAATCACCGTTGGTTCATCAGCTATAGCCCGTAAATATTGGGCCAGATGGGCTCTAGCTAACTCGCTAAAAGAGTCGCTCCCCAACCTGGCCTTGACTACTACGTTGATGGAGATATCAAGACCGAGCAACTCCCCGACCAGATCAGCCTGATCAAAATCGAGAGTCGGGGCCATTCCGCTGCGGAACTTTTCCCGAACTTCCGCGGTGGTATCACTCTCCAGGATCTCGAAACGAAGGGCAAGCATACGACGGATGAGACCATAGGGCATTGCTTCCATCTCCGGGGTTGCCCGCCCCTTAAAATACCACACCTCTTCCGGCAACAGTTCGATCCACTTTTCGAACTCGTACAACAGCCGGCTCTTACCTACTCCAGCTTCGCCAATGACGGTCACGACGTGGACTTCGGCATCTTCTGTGGTGTCGCGGAACATATTTTGGAGAATGAGCAGTTCTGCGTCGCGGCCCACCATGCGTGTCTCGACACCAGCAACACCCCGGGTCAGCATGCGAAAGGCCCTTGGCTTGGCCTGCTGGACAAGGTAAGTAGGCACGGGCTTACCCTGGTTCGTAATTTGGAGTGGCTCTTGCTCCAGCACATTGAACACGCCCCGAACCTGCCGGTAAGTGTTGTGGGAAATGAGTACGCCGCCCAATGGAGCCGCCCTCTCCAGTCTGTTGGTCAAATTGACGGTATTACCGACAACCATAAAATCGCTATCCTGCGAACCACCTAGAAATCTGGCAACGGCGGGTCCCGTATTAACGCCGATCCGCATTCCCAGGCGAAAGCCCCATTCGCCTTCCATCCTTTCATTTAATTCCACCAACTCTTGCTGCATCTCTAAGGCAGCACTGACCCCGTTTTCAGGATCGTTTTCATGGGCCTGAGGCAGGCCAAAGACGGCCATGACCGCATCGCCAATGAATTTCTCAATGATCCCCCCTCGTTTAATAATGGCCGGAGTAACCGCCGCAAAGTAGTCGCTCATAATTTGACCCACGTCTTCGGCATCCATGTTCTCGGCCATCGGCGTAAAACCAGAGAGGGCGCCAAAAAGAACAGTGATTTGTTTGCGTTGTTCGATAATCTTCGCCGGTTTCAGGTCGGCTAACTGCTTGCGCAAGGCGGCGATGGCGATATCAACGATATCGTCTGCTATCGTGCCGCGCATGCTCTCTTGTAATGCAATGGCTTCTTCCAGCTTTTCTAACTCGCTCATGCTACTTGCTCTCGCAATAACTCCTCAACCCTCGTTTCTATTTCCGAAACGACCGCATCAAGTTCCAATAATTTTCCGCGTTCCATGGCTGCCTCAAGCTGCTCGCCAGGTACTATTTCACGTACGGTCTCAAGGAGTGACTCAGCCACCTGGCCAACATCAACTTCTAATGCCGGGTGATTGAGGACCAGGCCCAATATCTCCGCTGCTGATACAGGCTTTCCATCTTCAATCTGCTCCTGGGCTGCGCCTACTAGCGCGTCGAGGGTCAGAGGTACTGCACCAATAACTACCGATTTAACCAATGCCTCGTGTAAGTATTTCCAGGCCGCCCGGTGCTCACCCAACAAAGTGGAGAGTTGTCCTAGATTAACCAGAGTGCTGGTAATACCAGATTGATGGTTGATCTCTCTGGCAATTTGCAGCGACTCAAGATAGTACCGTTTTGCTTTCTCAAGATTCGCTATGCTGTGATGATTAAGATAGCCAAGATTAGTGAGTATATCGGCCACAGTCTGTTGGGCATTGAGTTCTCTAGCCATTGCCAGGCCTTCTTCATAGTATCGCTCAGCCTGGTCATGCTTATTCTGTAAGGTGGCAAGAATGCCCAAGACGTTGAAAATGTGTGAAACTCTATGCCTGTTGTTTAGATGCCTAAAAATTACCAGGCTTTCGAGGCTGTTTTTTTCTGCTTGTTCAAGATCTCCCCACCTCCAGGCAATAGTACCCAACATCGTTAAAGCCGAGGCGACACACTCTTGATCGTCTTGCGCACGAGCAAGGATCAACACCTCATCAAGATACTGTTTCGCCGTGTCAAAAGATCCCACTTCACTGGACAATTGGGCCAGCCTGATGAGTGCCGCTATTTCTGCCTGTGGATCATTGTTCTGCCGGGCCAGAGCTAGCCCTTCTTCAAAATAGTCCTTCGCCGAAAGACTATCGCCCACCCGATTGTACGAATTGCCCAAATTGACTAGAATCATCGCTCGTTCTGCCAAATCGGCAGTGGACAAGGGAGATGGTCCCTCGAATCCTTCGTGGCCCGGGTCAGGCAATAAGGCCAAGGCCCTCTCAAACGTCCAAACCGCATCACGGAAGGCGCCAATCCATAGTAATTCCTCACCTAACAGCCGTAGGAAGTGCGCTGCTTCTACCTGCTCACCGGCGAGCTCGTAATGTCTTGCGATCAGGCTCAAATACTCGTTGATACGTTCTCCGGCACTTCTCTCCAGCCATTGCGCCACCTGCCTGTGGTAAACCCGCCGTTGCTTCAGTAGCACCGTCTCATAAGTTATGTCGCGCAGAATATTGTGGTTAAATATGTACTCGTGCGTTGTCTCAAAGACAGAATACTCGTGCCGAAAGATCAACTCTCGGTTTCGCACTTCATCTAGCAACGCATCAACTTGAGCGGCTTCATCTTTATCACTTGCCAATTCTGCGACAGCCGCCGCCCAAAACAACCGCCCAACGACTGAAGCCCGTTGTAGGACTGTTTTTTCACCTTGGGTTAGGCTATCTAGACGTGCCTGCAAAATGCCGGTCAGCGTCGGCGGTACGCGCACTTCCGCCAGCCGATTCGGCTCAACTCGCCACTGCTCCTCCCCGCGTACGATCACGCCGTCCTCAGCCAACATCTTTATCAGCTCTTCAATGCAGAATGGATTGCCTTCGGCTCTTTCCACGATCAAGTCGCGCAGTTCCGAGGGGACACCTCCGGTTATTTGAAGGATCTCCGCCACCAGATTTCGGCTGGCCCTCCGCGAAAGGGGTTTGAGAGTGATTCGGGAATGTATCTCCTGTCCCTCACCCCAGCTAGGACGGCGTTCGTACAGCGTCGGCCGTGCCAGGCAAACCACGAACAAGCGGGTATCAGGCATCATCGTCACCAGATAATCGAGCAAGTCGAGAGAGCTGTCGTCTGCCCAGTGGATATCATCCAGAGAAATGACCGCTGGTACGCTGGCCAATGCCTGGAGATACTCGATCAGATAGGCTATCGCAAGCTCCTTAATTGACTCGCCTCCTTGTCTGGCCTGCACGACCGGGCTATTGAAAAAATCCAGACCAAGGAGTTGCCCGACCAGGTCTACCTGGTCGGAATCGAGAAAAATGCCCATCCCGGCGCGAAATTTCCTTCGCACCTCCCTCGCGTTGTCGCTTTCTAAGATATCGAAGTGGTGGGTGAATATGCGACGGATGAGACCGTAAGGCATTGCCTCACTCTCCTGCGTGGCACTCCCTTCGAAATACCTTATCTTTTCCGGTTGCTGCTTGATCCAGCTTGCGAACTCGTACACCAACCGGCTCTTGCCCATGCCAGCATCGCCAACAACGGTCACAACGTTGACCTCCGCATCTTCGGTCGTATCGCGGAATAAGTTCTGTAGGAGGAGTAGATCTGCTTCCCGGCCGACCATTGCTGTTTGGATCCCGACTACGCTTCGCGTCGAAAAATGGGAGGGCTGCCGCTTGGCCCGAAGCACCTGGTAGACTCGGATAGGAGTTGAGAAACCCTTTACCGTAATGGGTTCCAGGGGCTCGATATCAAACACATTTTGAATAAGTTGGTAGGTGTCATGCGAGATCAACAGTGTTCCAGGTTTTGCGGCACTTTCCAGGCGTGCCCCCAGATTGACCGTTGCCCCCATAATCGTGTTTTCAGCTTCCGTCTCCCCGCCGATTAATACCGGACCGGTACTTATGCCGGCCCGGACGCTGAAATTATGTACATGCCATTGTTCTTCCACTTCTTGGGCATAAATATGGGCTTCGGCCAGGATCTGTAGCCCGGCTCGAACCGCCATTTCCGGGTCATTTTCACGGGCAACCGGCGCACCAAACAAAGCCAAGAAACCATCCCCCATAAATCGAGTGACCCGGCCGCCGTAGGCAGAGACGGGATCGGCCAAACGTCGCATGGCGGTGTCCATTATGGCCATGGTTACTTCCGGATCCAGGTCCTCAGTGATAGAACTTGATCCAACGATATCAATGAACAGCACAGTAACCAACTTGCGCTGTTGGGCTGTCTCTTGCGCTTCTTCCAAGGCGAATAGCTTTTCACGCATCGAGGCCAGGGCTGCATCCGTCACCCTATCCCCTAGGACCGCCCGCTGATTTTCTAGCGCAATAATTGCCTGCTCTAGCTGATCCCGGACTGTCTCTGAATTTTCATCCGTCACCATTTGGCTTGCTCCAATCCAGATGAGTGGTGTTTGGGTCCGAAGAACGGCCGCTAAGTGACTTTGTCCAACTCCTCCGCCATCTCGGCCGCGCTCTTGCCGCTCTGTTTCCACTGCTGCAGGGCTGCCATTTTAAATGCAGTGGCATATTGCTTTCGTTTTGCCACGCTTCCCTCCTTCTCTAAGCCTGGATTCTCTACCTAGTATGCCAGAGTAAATCGTCTTGCGCCAATCTACCGGCTCGGTGGTCCCAAAGGTTAATAGATCGCGATTCCAGTGGCCTGCAAAAGAACGAGATTGCCGATGTGAATCCCGTCGCTCCCGCCTATAGTAAAACCCCTAAGGATCTAAAGAGCTGTCTGTTTCAGGAGGCTCTTTGCATTTCCGGGATGGAGTCGTTCTGGATATGCCTATAGGGAGTGGGATTCTCCTCTATAGACTATCACTCATATGAATATTCTAGTTGGCACAGATCTGTTTTTGCTTGATGTGTCGGGCTAGAGACTCGTTTTAGTTTCAAATCTCGGAAGCGACCAAAATGTGAAACATCCAAAAAACATGCCTGACCTCGCTGGTATATTTCTTCATCTGACTCATTTCCGCCAAATGGCCAACATCGGAATCCGCCGGTCGGACGATGTCACAGCATTCCACTTCTATTAAACTTTAAGCAGTAAGGGAAAAACCATGCAACATCCGACAGCCAGTCGGTGGCTTTTCGATTTTAGTGACAGCCCGACGGCATTGCCGTCGAACGAAGATGCTAGATTCTCATCTAGAGGAGATGGGATCCAAAGAATAAGAACAGCGGGCTCGCAATAGAGTATGGCCGATGGGCATTCACTGGGAGCAAGAATGATCAACTGGGCGAATCACACAGTCGGCTTGAGAAAACGACAGTTAAGGCTACTGGTATGGTGAATGCAGGGGATGGTTCTGATTCTCGCTCTCCCCGCGTGTGCCGCAGAGAATGAGCGCGTGGACCTTTCGCCCGCCAACTGGGCTGAAGGAGAGCTTGAGAGATACGCCGAGCTAGGTCAAGTTGACGGGCAAGACCAAAGCGAGTTCTGGGTTAATCACCTGGCAACAGGCAGTTCAGGGATGGTAGTTGGAGTAACTCAGCCTCTGGCTATCCATGCAGGCCTTGAAACCTTGCAGCAGGGCGGCAGCGCGGCCGATGCGGCCATGGTGACAACTCTCTCCCAGGTCGCTCTGCACGCCGGATCTGTCGTGAGTTATGCGGGCATCATGTCTATGCTGTATTACGATGCGGCCACTGGCAGAGTATACGCCATGAATGCGCTCTACGACACGCCAAGTGAGGAGAAGGACCCACTATCGATTCCCGCAGCGGGCTCAGGAATTCCCAGTGGTCGAACGGCGCTTGTGCCCGGGTTCATGGCCGGAGTGGCTGCGGTGTACGACCGGTTCGGGGTGCTGCCCTTTGACGCTCTCTTTGAACCGCCCATTTATTTCGCCGAGCAGGGATTTCACCTTGATGCGATGCACGCAGGGTGAATCGAATACAGAAAAGCGGTGCTAAGTCGTCTACCAGAGACCAAACAGATCTTTGTCAATGCAAACGGCGAGTTCTATGTCGAAGGCGATCTGTTCCGTCAACTCGAGTTAGCTGAGACATTGAGAGCAGTTGCCGATCAAGGCGTGGATTACATGTACTCCGGCCTCTGGGGGCAAAGATTCGTTGAGGCGGTGCAGCAGGAAGGGGGTAATATCACGCTGGAAGATATGGCAGCCTACGAAGTCATCTGGTCAGATCCGGTTCACACAACCTACCACGGCTATGACCTGTACGGGCCGGGATTCCCCGATCACGGTGGAGTCAACGCTGTCGAAGCCTTTAACCTGCTCGAGGCTGCGGACGTTTATGATCACGGACACTACTCGACCTCACCGGAAGCGCTGTTCTGGTTCATGCAGATCGCTCGGACCAATATGCTGAGCTACATAACGCCCCAAGAACGCGAGATGCTGATGCCAGGGCGGGATCTCTCACTCGAGTCACGCCTGTCAAAGGAGACGGCCCAATGGTTGTGGGAACAGATGCAACAAGGCAAGTTTCGTTTTGCCGCCCAACCTGCTGGCACGCCATCCAACCACAGCTCCGCGGTAGTGGTCGTTGATCAGTGGGGCAACGTGGCCTCGGTTGTTCACTCAATCAATACCGTTGTCTGGGGTGAAACTGGGATCTTTGTCGATGGGGTATCGATTCCCGATTCTGCCTCTATTCAGCAGCGGGAGATAGAGCGAGTTGGTCAAGGCAATCGTCTGCCCCTCGGCGTGAATCCAATGATCGTCCTGCGAAACGGCGTACCTGTGGTCGCCTCCAGCAGCATCGGGGGGGCGCCACACGAGAAAACAATACAGTGTCTATTGAATATCCTTGATTATGGTATGGGGCCTAAAGCCACACTGGACGCGCCGGCGTTCCTGGCCGAGCGCTGGGCGATGGTGGACCAAGCTCAGCCTTCAATCGGCCGTTCCACTGTGGATCCTGGAGCAATACGAATCGTTGAACAAGTGGTGAAGGGGGACTTTGATGATGATATCTTGGAAGATGTGAGAGAGATGGGATTGTTAGTGGACGAGTTGTCAATTGAAGACGCGTCGTTGGCAATCGGCTGGTGGGTTGGAATTGTCATCGATGCGGAGACGGGCTCTTTTGAAGGCGGCGCACCAGCAATTTCTGGTGGTTACGCCGAGGGGTATTGATCAGACGAAGAAGAGGACGAATCTGCAGATCTCGTGCGGCAGGAAGTACGGGTTTACGCGGCACCCTAACCGGTGGCGAGTAGCCTGGAAAACATGTCCAGAAATAGGTAGGAAGTAGTACTATACACCCGGGCGGTCGACTCCCGTCGCTCCCTTCTGCTCTCTCTATGATAGGATATCGCACTTCGCCCTGGCATTTCTGTTTCTATCGCTAAAATGTTTCAATTTGCCTCAGGTGATTTCCCCGGGCAAATCTGCGACAGCTTCTTTAAGCAAGAGAAAGAAGGTTTCGTTTGGTTGAGGAGTGTGAAATAGTCGACTGAGAAAAATAACTCCAGGGGTAGGAGTTTCAATTGGTAGTTTTTCTGAGCTTCTTTTTGGCAACGTTTGAGAGTGGCCCAATATTTGTCGTACCTGGATGGTTACCACCAAATCAGCCCAGGCCATTCTAAGTGTGAAATGATCTAATCCACTGGTACAAATTACATATTGTTGGTATTACCCCTGCGATCTAGACTATCTAATACGACGATTATTGGCGCGGTGAAGGTGTGGAGCGTTTTTGCTGGTAAAAAAGAGACCTTCAGCTCCACTAAAGGAATTGGTTCAGAAACCAAGCTCCATAGATATCGAAACAGTTCCCATGGCGACTTCCTTTTGGGAAAGCGAAAGCTGTTATTTTATAACAGGTAAGGATTGTCAACTATTGAGTCAAAAACGGGAGAACTCCTCCCAATTTGTTGGGCGAGTTTGGGGCAAAGAATAATGCAAGAGCAATCAACTCGAATTCAGCCGGATCTGGCAAACCTGAAGAATCTGAATGGAGACCCTCAGCCCAAGAGCTTACAAGGATGGATGTTCTCCAGGCCCTTTGTGGAACTAACTGCCCGTGTCAGAGCCGGGGGCACAATCCGCGAGTTGGCAATCGATAATTCTGACAATTTATCAATAGAATCTCAGAATTGGTTGGGAATGAATCTGCAAGACCTGGTTCCAGCGGACCTGGCTGAAACTGGGATGAATCACCTGCAGGCCATCCTGCTCAACGGCCAGAGTCACTGTTTTGAATACCGGGTAGTGGATGGGGAAAACAAACGCATCTTCGAAATAAAAATGGCTGCGGCAGGTCAAGATGAGGTGCTGCTCGTTGTTCGCGATATAACCGGGAACAGCAGCGCAGAAGATCATCTCTCGCGGCTAAATCGGGCATTCCTGGCCTTGCAACTAGCGTCCACAACGGTTAATGCGAGCGTGGAACTGGACCAGGTAACGGAAAGTCTTGCGAAGGAGCTAACAAATCTGCTCGATGCCAGCTCATGCTCTGTATCAGAATGGAATACCGAAGAAGACTTCTTACAATCATTAGCTGTCCATCCACCCTTAACGAAACAAGGGATCGTCGCGCACCAGAAAAGTTATCTCGAATCATGCACACCTGTTGTACAGCGCATCTTGCAGGAACGATATGCATCCAGGATTGAATCAGGCGAACTTGATCAGGATTTTCTTGGAGCTTCTGGGTCGGGAATCCGACTATTGTTGCCAATGGTATATAACAATCAGTCCATCGGTCTGGTTCAGATTGTTGGAAAAAATGAACAACAATTCCAAGAGGAAGATGTAGCACTTGCCCAATTTCTTTCAAATGTGGGGGCCTCGGCAATTGTCAATGCCCGCTTGCACCTTGAAAGTCAGCAACACCTTAGAGCCCAAACGGCTCTCCAACGGGCGATATCGGTCATCTCATCAAGCCTTGACCTGCAGACAGTTCTTGATTATATCGCCGAACAGTTGAACTGGGCTCTGGACCTTACCAGCACTTATATCTGTATTGTCGATCCGGTCACTGGTGTTTCAAAGGTAGCAGCCGAATATCTTGGTGCCAACGCCAACGAACTTGAGAGAGTTTCCGATCTTGGTGTTGAGTATGATGAAACCAGCGGGCTAATGGCAACCTCTCATTCAATACTATTTTCAGGTTTCTCTGAAGTCTGGTATGTCGATGATGAGGATATGCTACCGCGCGAGCGTGATCATATGCTAGCCTTCGGGGGCAATACGGTTCTGGGCGTACCGTTGAATATCGCCGGCAAAGTTATTGCTTATGCAGAACTATGGGACAGTCGACTGAAACGTGTATTTAAGCAAGAGGAAATAGATCTTGCAGAAAGCATCGCGCAGCAGGCAGCTAGTGCCTTAACCAATGCCCAACTCTACAAGCAGGCCCACGAAGAGATTCGGGAGCGCATGAAAATTGAGGTCAGGTTAAAAAATGAGCAGGCATCGCTCGCCGAGCGTGTGGAAATGCGTACTATCGAACTGAAGCGCCAATATCGACGACAGCGCATGGTAGCTTCTATCGAACCAGCCATCAGCCATCCGAGCAAACTTGAAAACGTCTTCCAGCAGATTGTTCTTGCGGCAGAAGAGGGCTTGCCGGCCGATGGAGGCGCAGCCCTAATCTTCTGGGACGATGACCCCCGAGAGCTAAAAGTCTGGGCATCTTCCAGCCTATTACCCGAGGGGGCAACGAACGCATCTGTTTGGCAAAGTGGCGGTATTACAGAACAAGTGATCGAAAGTATGCGATCTTTGGTTTTACAAAATCGCCGTGCCACATCATATCCAGTCAGCGACTGGCTCCGCGACGCAGGAATACAAAGCTGCATCGGGGCCCCCCTATTGACCCGTGGAGAATCTGGAGGAGCCCTGCTCGCGCTCAGTTTCGAGACCAACAACTATTCCCGGGAGGAACTTGATTTCCTTGTCGCTCTGGCGAATAGGGCGGCCGTTGCTATTGGAAATGTTGAGCTATATGATGTGCTTCAGCATACGAATGAAGAGTTGGCTCACGTTTCCAACATGAAGGATGAGTTTCTGGCTGGAATGAGCCATGAACTTCGCACCCCTTTGAATGCCATCCTTGGGATTGCCGAAGTATTGATGGAGGGAATCAACGGACCGATCAACGACCAACAACGAAAATCGCTCAAAGTTGTTGAAGAGAGCGGACTTCATTTGTTGGACTTGATTAACGATATCCTGGACGTTTCAAAACTACAGGCAGGTCAACTAGATCTTGTATTACGACCTATGGTTGTTCGGGCCATATGTGAATCTAGTATGCAATTCGTGCGCCAATCGGCTGTCAAAAAGAATATTACCATCACGTTCACTATTGATGAACAGGTAAATGCCATTGTTGCCGATCCCAGACGTCTCAAACAGATCCTGATTAATCTGCTAAGCAATGCTGTAAAGTTTACGCCACAGCATGGGTCCATTGGGCTTGAGGTCAAAGGTCATCCATCTCAAGAGATGGTCCATCTTTCCGTGTGGGACACAGGGATCGGTATTGCCGAAGAGGATTTGGCTAGTCTTTTCCAACCCTTTACACAACTAGACAGTAAACTCTCTCGACGTTATGGCGGCAGTGGGCTTGGTCTTGTAATAGTCAAGCGACTGGTCGAGATGCATGGTGGTGCATTGACAGTGCAAAGCAAACCTGGTGTGGGGAGTCGGTTCACACTGGCGCTGCCATGGAATGCGGCTGAATCGATCGACACCCGCAAAGACATCACCATAACCCTATCAGTAGCTCACTTGTTGGCATCGGACTCGTTCACAACTGAACGACAAGATGGAGATGCGAAGCCTGTCATTTTGCTCGTAGATGATGATCAATTGAACACACAAATATATTATGACTTCTTGAGAATGAAAGGCTGTAAACCGATTGTCGTTTATAGTGGCCGAGAGGCCGTAGAGCAAAACCTGCTTACGAAACCGGACCTTATTCTAATGGATATCCAGATGCCTGACATGGACGGATTTGAAGCAATTCGCCAGATAAGGTCCCAGTCTGAACGTTCGAACGTCCCCATCATTGCGCTCACCGCACTGGCAATGCCTGAAGATCGCGAGCGGTGCTTGCAGGCTGGCGCAGATGAGTACATTAGCAAGCCGGTACCCTTGCGTAATTTGGCTAGAACCATTCAAACCTGTCTGGATAATAGCCCGTTACAACTGAACAAGGAATCATTATGACGGACCTTCCCAATCCAGCCAGAGTATTAATAGTTGATGATGAACCGAGATCACTTTATACAATGGAGATGCTCTTATCCCAAGAGCCATATGAAATTGACTTTGCTGACAGCGGCCTGGCTGCCCTTGCGAAAGTCGAAGCTAACGAACCGGACATTCTGATTCTTGACGTCATGTTGCCTGACATCGATGGACTCGAAGTATGTCACAGACTGAGAGCCGATAGAAGGTGGCAATATATACCAATCATCTTAGCGACTGCTCTGGACCGTAAAGAAGATATCGTTCGAGGACTGGATGCAGGTGCTGACGAATTCCTGACAAAACCCGTAAATGGATCGGAACTACGTGCACGAGTTCGCACAATGCTGCGAATAAAGAAGCAGCATGACGACCTGCAGGAAGCACTGCAATTGCGGGAGGATCTGGCAAACATGATTGTCCATGATATGCGCAGCCCCCTTTCCACGGTGCTTATGTACACGGATATTATATTGGCCAACAATAAGCTAGATCCGCAGATCGACCAGTGGACAAACAAGATACGTAGTCAGGCGCAACGCATCAACGGCTTTCTCGGCGACCTTCTTATTTTGGCAAAAATGAAATCGGGGAAGCTATTTATAGTTCGTGAGCCGATCGATATCAGAGAGCTCGTTCTGGATACATTGAACCAATATCAGGACTTAGTCGAGTCATTCGGCATTCGCTTCTCAACTATCTTTCCGGATATTCCTCAACAATCCTTTGTTGATAAGAAACTTATGTTGAGAGTGATCGACAACCTTGTTGAAAATGCAATCAAGTTCTCTCAACCCGAAGATTTGATTACCGTGCAAATTGAGAATTTGCCGGCAGCGGAATTGGCTTCGTCGCCATTGAAAATCCGCCTTCGAGTCATGGATGAAGGTCCTGGAATTCCAATTGAGTTTCAGGATCGAATATTTGAAAGATATGAAATTGTAGCTTCCAAGAATGGTGACATTCCCCAGGTGGGACTTGGATTGGCTTTGTGCAAGCTGGTGGTAAATGCTCATGGGGGTCAGATCTTTGTTGAATCCAATCAGCCTCAGGGCGCCATTTTCACGATCGAGATGTGAGTTAGCTGGTTCAAAGTGCTCATAACGAAACTGCTACTATGGGATTAATTAGCTCTCGCCATTTCGAGAATAAATCCCATTGGGGGACCAGAAACAATCTTGTTAGTAGACAACGACTCTGACTACAACCTTTTGTTCAACGGATCCTAAAGGAGTTCTATTGGTCGAGGGAAACTTCCTGGTAGCCAGGTAATGGCTCCGACCTTTCATGAGCTTGGTCAGAAACACCTGTTCCCGCCTTCGCCATCTCAATATTCACCGGGCTTTGAGACTCTTCGCGCATGAGTGTTAACACAGAGGATTGGTCCGGCACCAGTGAGTGGCCCATCCCCGTCCCTCTTGCTGACCACAAATGTTAGCAAAATAGAAAGCCCGCCTGGTAGGGCGGACTTTTTGCTTTCTCGGGGCTATCTGCGTCTGGTTGTGACTTCACGCATGTAGTCGCGAATAGACATTGAGGTGCTGGCTCCCATATCCTACCTGGCGGAATCTGGTTCAATCCAGGCGAGCGTACCTGGCGCCTGGCCGGCGAATTGAATTAGTTAAGCCCTAAGGATAATGCCATGCTTCGACCGGCCGCCGGCGTCAGTCAAACGCAAGGGGCCACCTGCCTGTTCTGACTTCATGTCGATTAATTCGGGGATTCCCAATCGTCTGCTAATCGTTACGAGCGTTCACCGATTTTAGCCAGAATGTAATCTGCTCTGGCTGAATCGTTTCCTCTACCACCCGTAACAATTCAGCCTGCAGCGCATCCAGATTGGTTTCATCCCTCGCCGTAAGCGAAAACTGGGCCAGCACCTGCTGCGCATCATACTTTTTGCGGAAGAAGCGGCGGTCAATAAACGTCTGGACCCGCTGGCGCAATGGCACAAAAAGAGCGGCAATCACCAATGTGGAAATAACAATAACGACCGGTGATTGTTGGCTACTGACCAAATCAAACACCCTTTGAAACAGAAGGACCAGGCCAAAATAGACGAAGGCCAGCAGCCCAGACAGCAGCCCATAAACCAGCGTCTTGTTAATAATGAGATCAATATCCCACAGCTTGTAGCGCAAAATGGCAATGGCTATGGCCACCGGCAAGAGGGGCAGTGCAATATAGTCAGTGAAAATCGTACCACCCAGGTTCGCCAAGAGCCGCGATCTGCCGGCTGGAATATTCAATGCGCCGCCAAAAACAAGGACCCAAGCCATGATCGCCAAGACAAAGATCACCAGGGCAAAGATGATCCACTTAGTTTGCTGTCGTTCCACGGCGTTAGAGTCTCGTACATAGCGATAGACCTGCAAGCCGCCGCCAAAGAGTATGAGCGCGATAAGTGCGATATTAACCAGAGAGAATGCCGGGGCCGAAAGAGAAACAACTCCGTTGACTTCCAAAGTCAGAATGATGTCAAATAGAAGCGTGAAGATCAGCGGGATATACGCCCAGCGGGGAGAAAACCGGCCGTTAGGCACCAGGTAAAGAAAAACGAGCATGACGGCCGTTCCCAAAATCGAGGCGACCACCCCCGGCCAGAAGAGATCAGGATTGATCGCTCCAAAATCACGAGAACCTGAATACATAACGAATGGGATGATTATCAAGGCCAGGGAAACAGTCAGGCCCAGCCAGCTACTGCCCTGCCGCCAAAGGATCAGACCAGCCAACGCCAAATACACCAGAAAAGCAAAGATAGCACCGCCGATCACGGTCACGGCATAAGCACGCATCGTTAGCCCCCATGAGGTCAATACGGATGCCTCCGCCGTCGTTATCGCCCCGAAGTTGCAGTCCGCAAAAACCCCCGGCACCCCTTGGCAGGGTACCAGCATCTCAGAATAATCAATGATCAAGTCGACACCGAAGAGCCCAATGGGCAGCAGGGCCAGCAGAATCCAAACAGCCAGCATCAACCTACGCGAAAGCGGGTTTCGCCGTGCTGTGAAGACGGTGGTTAGTGGATTATTCATAGAGCCTTTTCCGGCAATCAAAGTCGCAATAAGCAGCGTAGCGGGTCACATTAAACCTGATGCCTTCGTGCACGTTACGACGGTTTGAGCCTATGACAACATCCTTGGGGCAAAGTGATCGACTCCGCTGCTAACTAAAGAAAATTTACTGAACGGCCGTTTTATTCTGGCGGTGCCATCACGCCGAGCTTCTGCATTAATCCCATCTGATCCATCAAGCCCCAATGTTCCACGATCTTGCCGCCGGTAATGCGGAGGATGTCGAAAACGTCAAAGGATACCTGCTTACTTGTTGGCGGAATGCCCATAAACTCGCCCTTTTGAGTACCGGCCCAGGTCATATGGATGGCAACTTTATCCCCTTCAGCGACCAGATTGATAATGGTGGCTTTAAAGTCCGGGAAGGCGCTGTGCAACATGCTGGTTATAAGTTTATTGGCCTCACGCCCAGCTGGCATGCCGGGTGGAAGTTCTTCATGCTCATTAAAGTCGTCCGCAAATAGCTCGTCGACCAAACTCACTTTTCCTTGATTGAACACTTCCTCTATGAGTTGACGGACTAATGCTTTATTCTGTTCAGCTGACATTGGTTAATCTCCTTGTACCTATATTTCTGGTTTACGATTTACTCTACTCTAAAACCATGGGTTATTCGACTTGTCGGCATACTAGCAGATCATCGTCTGCTAAACGTTACGAAAACGGTAGCGGGCTGCTGCTTATCGGCTCCAAACAAACCAAAACTTCTTCCAACTATAACTTCTCCTGCACCACCGGCAACAATTCTGCCTGCAACATATCCACATTACTTTCAGCCGGTGCCGTTTGGGCAAGTAGTGCAAACCGGATGGCAATCTGGAAGGTGGAGACGACGGTGATTAAAGGCGAGCGCCTTGAAGCGTATGATTGAAATAAGGAAAAGTAACCAGGTGTCACAGCGCGAACGGTTATTGGACGAGCCAACCAGGCGCTACGAGCCGATTTTTTCCCAACGCACCAGAATATTTAACAGCAAACCCTGAACATTATCAAGAGTAATCTGTTCCTGGGGTGGACCAAGCCGTATAATCCCTCTAGCTGCATTGGTGCGGGGTTTCGGTGCTGACGGAAAAATCGCCGGCTTTCTATAACAACCCTGTCTTCGCCTGGACCTACATATCATTCCAACTGGCTCGCCCGGCAAGTTGGTGTTCAGCATATTGTGTCAAACTCCGATAACCATGAACAACGATAAACCCGCCGCCATTGTTGAGAATGGGTATAACCAGATTGCCCAGGTTTATCACAATCAGCGTGATAAGTTTAAGAACGACGATCTCTTGTCTTCGTTTGCCGCCCTGTTGCCACCTGGCGGCGAACTACTTGACGCCGGCTGTGGGGCGGGAGTTCCGGTAGCTCGCTTCCTGGTGGAAGCCGGTTTTCGGGTAACCGGTGTGGATATTTCCAGATCCATGCTTGAGCTGGCTCGGCTTAATGTGCCGGAAGCGCGCTTCATGAAGATGGATATGAGGCGACTGGCGTTCGAAGATTTCCGATTTGATGGTATTGCTGCATTCTATAGTCTCTTTCATGTTCCCAGGAACGAACAGCCTCAGGTTCTAACCAGCTTCCACCGTTTGCTCCGGCAAGATGGCATCCTGCTCTTCTGCAGCGGTGTGAGCACCTGGGAGGGAATCGCGAATTTTTTTGGTGCTCAAATGTACTGGAGCCATCCTGATCGGGAAAAGACCCGGAATCATGTAATTGACGCAGGTTTTTCGGTGATACTATCAGAGGTGCGAGAATACGGTGGCGAGAGGCACTGCTGGGTCATGGCCAGAAAAACACATAATCAATCGTTGGTTGGGCCACCATCGTAAAGTATAGTCTCTCAGCCAACATCCTTGTCCGATCGTTCCCAAACGCAGAGCCCTACGATCTGAATAAAACAGGATTGACCCTATACCTTTTGGTGACCGACTCTCGTCGCTAATGTTGAGTACGTTCCCTGCCCAAAACGCCATTGGCCATGGCTGCCTGCAAAGACCTATGTCCAACACGAATACCGTAAAATCTGGAGGTTGTTTAACCCTTCTGAGGTTAGCGTCTTAAGGGTATTGAAGGATGATTAATTTGAAGTAATATCTGAGGGCTCTATTTAGCCTCAGATATTACTTCTCTTCCAGAAGCCGGTGAACATCTGGCAATTTGAGAAAAGTAGCCTGATCTTCATCAACAGGTATGGAGTCGGCGAGCGTTGCCAAAATAGCCCGAGCCTGATCCCTTTTAGCTACCGCCTGATCGGCTTTGTTTAGTCCCTCCAGGGCCTCAGCCTGGCTATCCAGGACCTGCCAGAAGATGGGTTGTGTTGATAACGCCTCTGCCTCTCGAGATGCTTCAGCCAAGATTTTGTTAGCTTCTCCCGGTTGGTTTTGCGCCAGCAACGCCTTCGCTTTGAGCAACATCGCCTCACTGCGAAATTGTTTGACATGAAACCGCTCCAGATAGTCCAACAAATCGTCGGCAAGTCTGGTCGCTATTTCAGGCTGTCCATCAGCCAGTCGCAACCTTATTTCGGCCGCTCGTACCTCTATAGAAGAAAATGCCGGCGTAGGCGGTGCGTCCAGATCCAATTTGGCCAGGCTGATTTGCATAGTTTTCCGGGCAGCTGATCGGTCTCCGGAAACGAGATAAAGCAGGCTCATCACCCCCCAGGGATACCCCTCAAAAAAGGGTAAGTGTTCTTCGAATAACTTGATCGCTCGCTGGCAGAGGGAAAGGCCGGTATCAGTTGCCCCGACTAGGAGGCAATAGTTAGCTTTAGCCACAAGGCTAGCGGCAAGAAGCATCTGCGCCTGGGCTTGCTCGCAATACTTAATGGACCTGTTCAGGGTAGTGAGGGCCTCGCCCCAGCTACCGGTGATCAACTGCATCATCCCCCGATAATAGAGACTTCCCGCCAATCCCCAGTCATTATCGATGGTCTGATTGATTTCTTCTGCCTCTCCCATGAGGATCTGGGCTTTTTTATTGTTTCCGATCACAAACTGCACGGTTGAAGAAGTTGTGAGGTTGAGCGCCAGCAGCGGTAGATTATTGCTACTCTGCAACAGATTATGGCTTTCCTCAAGGGTCTCCAGCGATTCATCAAGACGGCCAACGCCAAAATAGGCCAGGGCCAAATCATTGAGGATAGGACCCAACTCGGCCTTCAACTCGGATTCTCGGGCCATCTTCACTGCGGCTTCGCCATTTCGAACAGCCTGGTCAAATTGGAATGTGGCCCATTGATAATGAAGCATTAAATTCCAATAGATTTTGGCTTCGGCCGAACTTTCGCCCAATTCGTGGGCCAGGGTTTGGGCATCTTCCGATAATTGCAGGCTGATTTCGGGATCGTATACTTTGCTGGGGATGCTGTGCAGGGTGGCCTGGGCCATTTTGGCCGCTAATTCCAACCTTTTATCACCCCGCTCCTGGGCTAGAAACAGCATGGCCTGGTAGTTTTCCAATGATTCTTCGTAGCGAGATAACAACTCTAAGGCGCGGCTGCGCCCCGAGTACAATGCATCCAATTTTTCATAACTGGGACCGGCACTCTCAACATAGTTCAGACCCCGGGTGTAATGATCGAGCGCCTCAATATTAGCAAATAGTCGGGCTGCAGATTCGCCGGCCGTCAGATAATAGTCAAAGGCTTTGACTTGAAGATCGCCCTCGGCAAAATGATAAGCCAGCTGAGGGGCAAGTTCCCTTAACTGATCCGGAAACATTGCCTCTACCGCCTGGCCTACCTGCCGGTGGAGTTCTCGACGGCGTTTTAACAAGATCGTCTGATAGGCGACTTCTTGGGTGAGGGGATTACTGAATTTATATTCGTATTCCGGAAGACGGGCCTCTTCTTGAATCATTTCCTGTCGTAGTAACGTGTTTAGCCGCTGCTCAATTGCCTGTGCACTCCCCTGGCTTTGCACCTCGATGGCTTGCAGCACCCGCCTATAAAATGAGAGGCCGATAACCGCCGCTGTCTGCAGTAATTGCCTGGTCCCCTCATCTAAACGGTCAATGCGGGCTGATAGTAGCGACTGCAAGCTATCGGGAATCTCGATGTGCCGGTCATTGCCCTTCGCCCGCCAATAGGTCGCCTTATGGCCATCCTGGTCGATCTCCTCGGCCACCAACGTCTGATTATCGATGAGGCTGCGGATCACCTCTTCCACAAAGAAAGGGTTGCCGACAGCACGCTCTTGAATCCGTACCCGCAGGCCCTGAGGTATATCGGTATTGACCAATAAACCATCGATCAATTGGTTCACCTGTTCATCCGTGAGCGGCCGTACGCTAATTTCGGTATACAGGTGGCGGAACTGCTCAACAGCCGTGGTCCTAATTCGCCAGACTGGTCCACTTCTCTCCGGCCGGAATGCGCAGACCAGGACCAATGGTATTTCGGCCGTCAAGGGGAAGAGATGCAACAATAATTCGATTGATGCCGGGTCACTCCAGTGCATGTCGTCGAAGACAAGAACGGTGGGCTGCCTGGAGAAATGCTGCCGCCAGAGAACAGGCATTAATTCGTACAATTCGTATTTGAATTCCTCGCCTTCTAATCTTGCTTCGTCGTCGTTATCCAGGTCAAACAATGCTTCAAATAGCCGTTGGGCTCGCTTCCCGGTTGGCTCGTCTAATTGATAGCTCGGGTTGGTGGGTTTTTCTTGCACTTTTTCGGTCGAATCGCCAGGGCTTATATTGTTAAGACGTCGTATGAGACGCTGGAAAGGTGCATAAGGCTGGTTGGTTTCGTAAGATAGAGAGGCCGTCTCAAACCATTCGAGTGATTGACCTTTCCCAAGCGTTCGTTTAACCTCATGAATCAACCGGCTCTTGCCCAGGCCGGCTTCGCCAATCACACAAACGATATGACCTGGCCCCTGCTGAACAACAGCGAGTATCTCCTGGAGCACCGACAGATCTTGTTCTCTTCCTGCCAGGGTCTCATGCAAACCCTCGATCCCCCGTGTCCTGCCGGCATGAGCCTTGCGACCCATGACCCGGTAAACAGGCACGGGATCGCTTTTACCTTTGATCAAGATTGCCCCCAGATCATCGATCTCGAACAGGGGCTTTACCAGCTTGTAAGTATCCTGGGCGATTTGCACCGTACCTGGCTCGGCCGTCTGTTCCATGCGCGCGGCCAGGTTAATGGCGTCCCCCATGGCTGAGTATTCCATGCGCAAGTCCGATCCGACAGTTCCGACAACGACCAATCCTGTATTGATTCCAACGCGAACATTGATGTCGATTCCCCATGAGTGGTTGATCTGCTCTCGATAGGCAGAAATTTGGTCGACAATATCCAGTCCGGCTAACACTGCTCGCTGCGGATCGTCTTCGTGACCGATCGGCGCCCCAAAAAAAGCCAAAATGCCATCCCCCATCAGGCGAGCAACAATGCCTTCATATTTGTATACAGGCCTGATCATATGTTCAAAGGCGCCATTGATGATCTCGGTCCACTCCTCGGGATCCAGCTTTTCTGCCGCGGCCGTAGAACCCTTTACGTCACAAAAAAGCATTGTCACGATCCGCCGTTCACCCACCATTTCGCCTTTCGACCGGGCAGCATCGAGCTTGTCTCGGAGTTCTTCGGGGATATATCGATCCAGTTGAGAGGTCTTTGAACTATTTGATTGCCTCTCGGCGGCATCCGGCGACCCAATTTTCACTGGAAGGGCTTCTCTTGCCGCAGTGAGTGCACCGGCACCGGTTAGATCGGCCTGCTCTTCGCCACTCGTATAGGAATAGTCGCCACCATTAACCGGCCCCAGCCTCGCGGCAGGCGTTAAAGGCCGGCCGCAGCCGTCACAGAAATCTGAATCAGGTAGAAGTGATATCCGGCAGTTAGGACAGTGATCGACCAGCAACCGGCCACAGCGCCGGCAGAAGTTTGCCCCCTGGCGATTTGACGTCTGGCATTCAGGACAGATCAAAACCTAGGCCACCTCAGGTCATTCGGGGAAACACATAGTCAAAATCTGGCACGACATATAACTTGTTATAGAGAGAAAGGGCTTGATCGTCGTTTACTTCAATTTCACCAGTTTTTATCAGGGTAGGCACATCGTTGATGAAGTATCTTATCTTTATGTATGCGTCCAAATCGAGGGATAGCAACAGGTCTGTCTCTGCCGAATCCACTCCCTCCACCTGCCAGCCTTCATCAGCAACAAAAAATTCCCAGATACCGCCTCCCGGACCGTTGATATTCAAGGCGAATGAAAAATCCCATTTTTTGGCCCGGTCGGCATCCAGGAATAGGGTGGTAGCGGGAACAGGCAGATACAAAGGTATGCCGGGAATAATTCCGTTCATCATGGCATGGGTCAATTCCGGCCCAACTAATGTGCCGCTTTGGCCATAACGGACCCGGGCCTCCTCCAGATGTTGCCAGGTATGGCCGGCGCAGAAGGCCAAAGCAATTTGCGCGGAGCGGAAGCCGCGCATATTAAGCAATGGGAACCAGGCCGGTTTGGCCAGATCGGCATCGATCATCGTAGCGGTGACTTCCCGCACATATTCCCGGCTACTGTGCATATGCACCAGGCTCGTTTCAACTTTTTGATCTTCCGGGCGGGCGGCAAATTGGTCCAGATTCCAGGCATTAAGTTCGTTAATGGTGGGGAGCTGAACTTGTTCGGTAACCGGCAGCAATTCACCAAGTTCAATCGGCCAGGCCACACATAACCGGTCCATGTAGGCGAGATGGTACGGGAGATCTGCGAATACCCACTCCTCTCCGTGGGGACGCTGCCAATCGGCCGGCGACATCTCAGTAAATAGCTTATCCAGCGCCGACCACAATTCCTCCAACGAAGCATGTAACTCTTTAACTATCATATCACCTCATAACCTGCCTGCTCGGCCACACTATTGCTACTCTCTTCCCACCCCTGCGCGGACACTTACCTGGACTCAGTCACTTTACAAGCTTTTTGTCACGCTGAACTCCTCCGTTCGATTTTAACGCTCCGCCTAGTATGCCAGAGTAAATCTCCCTACGCCAATCCACCGGCCGGTTATCCCAAAGATAAATCGATTAAGCTTATATTGGCAGGCAAAAGAATTGGATCGCTGGAGCGTATAATTTGACACGACATGAATAATGGCGCCAGGTCCATTAACTCCCTGATGGAGCCAGGCGGCCGGTCTATTGAATAGGCCCGAAGTCGTCCTCCCGCTCAGCCGGTTCTTGCAGGTGCGTACGCAGACGACCAGCCAGCATCTTGATCATCTCCCGTGCTAGCTTTGGCTGGACTTCTAGCAGCTCGAAGAAAGGTTGTTGGTCAAGACGCAGGAGCTGTGTGGGCATCACCGCCGTCACCGTTGCACTACGCGGTTTTGATTCCAACAAGGCCATCTCACCAATCACTTCACCTTCGCCCCGGTAGGCCAGGGTTTTTTCTGCGATATGCACCCGCACCTGCCCCATGGCGACAATATAGAGACTATAGCCCGGGTCATCTTCATAAAATAGGGTCTCACCGCCGCTAAGATCTACTTCGTCCAACAGCCCAGCTACTTGTTCCAGAAGATGGTTGTCAAGGCCGCCAAAGAGCCCAGTACCCTTGAGGGTAAATAACTTATTCAAGCCTACCGGTGCTTCAGCAAGGGCGGCGTTCATCCTGATGCCTTTTTTCCCGCCGGCCAGGGGCAACCTGGGCTGCACCGCTTCTTGGGCTGTCGTAGGCGCCAGATCGACCATCCGCTCACGCAAGCGTCGTGACAGCAAAATCAGCAGTTCGCGGGCCACCTGAGGTTGGGCCGCCAGCAACTCATCGAAAGAGTCCTTCTTTAGCTGTAGCAGGCGGCTGTCAGCGACGGCCGTTACCGAAGCGCTGCGCGGCTGGCCATCGAGCAAGGCCATCTCCCCCACAACACCTCCCACGGTCAATGTTGAAATACTCTGGCCGATATCATGGATCCGCAATTGACCTTCAAGAACAGTATAAAGGCGATCACCCCGGTCACCCTTTTGAATAATCGCCTCACCGGTTTTAAAATTGACCTCCTCCATCGATCCGGCAGCAAGCTCCAGTGCAGCGCAAGGCAGCACGGCAAAGATGTTCACCTGTATGAGGTTTTCCGCTTTCTGCAGCCGGGTCATTTCCCCTGGCTCCCGCGACTGCCATTGTCCTACAGCCGCTTCAAGTACCGGACTGGCAGCGGTTATCACCTCCGGGAAAAGGCCAAGCTGTTCCAGGCTGTTCAGGGATGTTTCCACGAGCACAGCATCATCGTCATAACGAATCATTGTATCGATGATGGGCTGCGCGGCCTCTGCGGCTCCCAGCAGGCCCAGCGTGTGAATGGCGCAAATCCTTAGCCATCGTTCGCTACCATGCGCGGCAACCGCCAGGAACCTGATCAGACGTTGCTCTCGGCCGAGTAAGACGTACGGAAGCTGTTTTGGCAGGCGCGCCAGGCGCTGATCCGGCTTTAGCTGCAGCAGGAAGGGAAAAAGCAGCCGCTTATCCGCGTGGTCGAGCAGGATATCCAGCGTCTCTATGGCATAGTCGGATTTTTGCTCATCGGAGCGGCCAGGCTGCAGCGCCTCCCGGGCGCTGAGCACAATCTGGGGTTCATCGAGAAAAGAAAGAAGCAGCAAAAGATTATCCGTCTCAACCTGTTGCCTCTGCGCCAGCGCATCGCCCACTAAATGGAGGTCTTGTGGCTGCTCTCCATTCCCGGGTACCTGGATATCAACCTGGGCGGCAACGATCTCTGCCAACCCCTCTGCCTGCGATAGCAAGCGCTCTTTGATATCTGCGCGCTGAGACGGCTCTGCCCGGTAGCCGCAGTGACTGAGACCTAGCAATACCTGGCGGCGCACATCAGCCTCTGGATAGTCAAGCAAACTTGCCAGGATTTCGATTGCCGCCGGGCCGGCGATCCGCCCGCAAACCAGGGCAATACCAGCCAGGATCCGCGGGTCCTGATCGGGCTTCTGGCAAGATGCTTGCAGGAGCGGTATTACCTCTGGGCCACCGGCAACCAGGGCGCCGGCAGCCAGGGAACTACTTTTCGCCTGAGCCAGGTATAGGATAATGGCCGGCCAGGTTGCGGGATGGCCAGCATTCGTGGCGGCGACTAAACCGGCTTGCTGCACCCGGAGATCGTCGGCCGCCAATAGCTTTAGCAGGAGCATGCCTGTGTCCTCTTCAGCGTCTATCTCGGCGATCACCTCCGCGGCTAATATCTGTTCGGACGGTAATTCTGAGTGCACGAGATTATCAAGTGTCTCCATACCCTGGTGGTGCAAGGCGGGATTCTGGTCCCGGCACATGAGAACCAGCGCAGCCTGGCGCACATTCTCCTGTGGGTCTTGGCTGAATAGATACAGGCTCGGGCTGGCCCGCCGAGGGTTTATGGCATACCACGTTCGTAACGCGGCAGCGCGAACTTCGGGATTATGGCTCTCCTCGAGCAGGGGCGTTATACTGCCGGGCGTTTCAGGCCAGGTGAGCCCACCGATTTGCTGCAGTGCCGCCAAACGAACTCCATCATCGGGATAGAGTAGTAAGCCCGGCAAACGCCTAGGTAGCGCCCCCGGCGCGATTTCCGCCAGCCTGTCCAGGGCGAACAGAACGGCCGCGGGTTGCGGGCTGCTCAAGGCTTCCTCCAGGACGGCCATGGTACTGCGATCCGCGGAACGGAAAAGACCCAGCCCGCCAAGGCTGCGCGCCAGGAGTGCCTGGCGTAAACGGCGCGCATAAGAGCGACCCAGCCACGCTCCGGTAGCCAGCCAAAGAGCCAGGACAACCAGTATGACATAGGAGAGTTGAACGGAAGTAAAGCCCAAGACGTTCAACAGGAGCAGTAACAACAATCCTGACAGGCCAGATGCCAGCGGGTAGGCGATACCTATGGCCGTTGTCTGTGCCTGGGTACGCAACTGCGCCGGTAAGGGCTGAAGCATGACATTTCGTGCCGCGGAAAAGGGGGCATCAAGCATGTACGCATACATATTGGCCCCGGTTGACAACCAGAACAGCGCCACCGGTATCTCGCTGAAGCTACCCGCAAGGGCAAACAAGGCCATAAAAATGAACAGCCCACCCGGCAATGAAAGTAGAGTCGTGGATACGCCATAACGATCAAGGAGCCGTCCGGCGATCAACCACTGCACGATCAGACCAAGCACGCCATAAACGCCCATAAAGAGGGCGACATAGGTGGCCATCTCCTCGGCCGTCGGAAAGCGGATTTCCGCCTCGGCAAAGGCAAGATAATCCACCATGATGACGCCGATGGTGTAAAGCGAGACTACGGCGAATAAGAGGCGTACATAAGGCTCCCTGGCCAGCGTCTTGAGGCCTGATTCACGCGAAACGGCCGCCCCATCGGCCGGGTCGTTCCCCATCTTTTCCTCGTTAGCAGAATTGATCACCACGAGAACACCGATGGCTGCGACCATGAAAAACGCGGCCAGCCAGAATAGACTGACAGTGCCAATACGCGCGATAAAAAAAGTGGCTAAGAAGCCGGCGCCAATCGTGGCCAGATGCTCGCCGGAACTTAGGATGGGAAACAGGCGCTTGCCCTCTCGTAGATTGTAGATCCGGCCGAGCAGATTCCAGTATGATGCACCCGTGAGGATGAAGTTTACCTCAACATATACCGGCAAAATGAAGAGTACAACAGGGGCATTTGAGCGACTCAATACAAGCGGCAGCAGGATTAGCGAGAGCAGCAGCAGCAGGTGAATAATCAGGAGAGATTTTGAAAGGGTTAGCCGGCTATTAAGGCGCAGGTAGACAAATGATACCAGCGGACCGATGAACATCAGCAGCACATAGGTATAGGGCAAGGTCGCGGCATCATAGGCTTCAAAGAACAGCCCGAGACTGGCCGTGACTGCAAACACGGTGGAAGCGGATAGCAGGATGGCGTAAGCAAATACCAGCGCCGCCATTCGTTGTTCTCCAGGATGGATATTGAAGATTTTCTCTATCCGTGTAGCCAGCATGTCAGAGATATCGCTCTCTTCGTCGTGACGAATTGAGGCTCCCCAATGTCTACCCAATAGCCATCAATCAGCTGACTATTGTATGTTGTCCCGCATGCCGCGCAACAATATCAGCCTTCTGTACAACTCATTAATGCTGCCGCGAACTCCTCTGTCGAGACGCCACCTTTTCGTTTACAGTGCCCTTGGTAATCGATCATGGTTAATCGGTAGAGGTCTTAGAGAGCTAAAATAAACAGCTGATGGAAATGTTGTCGGACAAGGTGGTAGCTACTAATCTATGGTACTAAGGTAGGTAAGCTGGCTTTTCATCGATAGCATAAACATATAGGAATATTTCTACCGGAACAATCCTGAGCGCACAATGCAATCAAAGGGACTCAATCCGGTAAACCATATAAGGGCGCATTGTCTTGATTATTTCACAACACAATATTATTTATGCAGCGGCATCTACAGAAACTGGTCAGGTTATCGGGGCTAGATGCGCAGTTTAGCCCTTATACCGGCAAATCATAAGTGGTTTTTCACCACCTGGACAGGCAGGACCTACGTTTCTCGGAATCAACAAAGGTTAGCGCTAAGCGACCTTGAGACAGCTTTGGCAGAAAAGATAAGCAGGGAAAATTCTCGAGCAAATAAGCGACTCCCTCAGCTCTAATCCTGTATATCGGCGGAGCATGGGTTAACAATAGCTATTGCTGAGTGAGTCATCTTCCTCTAGTGGATGATCCACCTGTAGAGCTGGATGTAGGCAAAATAGCCATTGGTACCGATGAGGTAGGAATTGTCGGACCAGGTCGTTTCCGTATCGATCCGGCCGGCATCACTTTTAACTAGCCACCCGGCAGTGATCATGGCGTCCGATCCGGCGTTAGAACGCAGCAGTTGCATGAGTTCTGGGCGATAGTAAAACTCGCTATCCAGAGTCGCCGGTTCAATCTCCCGCCAGTACCATTCTCCGGTCACCAACTCGTCGGCAAAATCGTCCTGTAGAGACGGCAAGTTGACAAAGAAGTCTAGAATTCCGTCAAAATTGTCTCGGCGGCTATATTCAATCGTGGCCTTCCAGTGATCCCATTGGAGGTCGTTTCCACTCTTCACATTCCCGATTAGGCTTTGTTTTGCCGGGTCCTGGTATTGGGCGATAGCCACCTGGTAAGGAGGAATCTCCTCTGGTGACGCTCGATAGAATCCAGGTTTGCGTTCTTCGTTTTCACTCATCGATTATTCTCCTTTAGCCGATTATACTTTCACCTTATAGAAAAGGTATGCGCCATACAGCCCAAAAAACAACGAATCCTTATCAAGAGCGTAATTGCCGCCTGGTTCGATTCAGATACTATGTGTGGGCTTTTAATATGATGAAGGAGCTCGCCGCCAATGAGTATATCATCGCTTTTCGAATATGATCGGAGCGTATCGCTAGACGTCCGCTTCTCCAGAGTGGATGGGGTATATCGCGACTTAACCTATGCCACGCCCTTTGGTTACCGCCGCGCCGCCTATCTTATCGGCCCAGAAGGCCCTGGCCCTTTCCCCGCCATCCTATATGTTCACTGGTATGAACCGTGGTCGCCAACCTGTAATCGCCGGCAATTTTTGGATGAAGCGCTGCAATTAGCCCAGCAAGGCGTTGTTTCCCTCCTGATAGAAACGATGTGGTCCGACCAGGATTGGTTCTACAAGCGCACCCAGGCTGACGACGAAGAGAACTCTATTCGGCAGATGATTGAGCTCCGTCAGGCGGTGGATCTACTTTTAGCCCACCCTGGTGTTGATCCCCAGCGAATTGCCTATGTTGGCCATGACTTTGGGGCGATGTATGGGGTATTGCTAGGCAGCGTCGATCCCCGTCCGGCATGTTACGTGCTGATGGCCGGTACCCCTCGTTTCCCAGAATGGTATCTCTATTATCCCGAACTTGTAGGTGATGCGAGAGATTCCTATACGAAAAACATGGCCCGCCTTGATCCCATCGCCCATGTGGCAAGCCTGTCACCTGCGCCCTTGTTGTTCCAGTTCGGCCGGCAGGATTTCCACGTCCCAGAAGAGAGGGCTAGAGAATTTTTTGACGCAGCCAGCGAGCCCAAGGCGCTTCGTTGGTACGATTGTGGACATGGCCTAAACGAATTAGCCACGAGCGAACGTCTTACCTGGCTGAGCGATCAACTGAAGTTGAGTGAGGCCAAACAGTAATCCTCAGGCATGATTGAATGGCTGCGTTTCTGCCTTCTAAGTTCTTGATATTGGTAGATGCGGTTAAGTGAGTGAAAGTGGGAGAAATGCCCTCATTTAAATTCCCTGACTTCCCGCATTCACCCGATTCCTTTTTTTGACGACTATGTCTCACTTTTTCCACTCCCCACTAACTTTTGGTTACACTGTGCCTGGTATGCACCAAACGAACGAAAGGAGAAAAAAATGACTACATTAAGCCGTTACAATCAGTTCAACGGCCGCCATTGGGAAACCGGCACGGTCCACAATTTTTTTGCCTACCGGGGTTTTAACGCCCCCCACACCGGGGAGCCCTACAGTGAGGCGCTGGTACTGGGCGTCAGCGGCGGTATCACCATCGGCTACTTCAACTTCACCTATAAAGGTTATGACCCCCAATGCAACATTCTTACACGGAATACATTTGATCCTTGGGACACCATGCTTTCCCGGCTGGGGGTCATACAAAACCTGAAACACACTCTAAAGTCGGACAAGGCTGAAGCTACTTTGATTGACACCTTGGACGCTGGCGTGCCGGCCATTGTCTGGCCAGACATGTGGGGGCTCCCTTATAATGCCTTACCCTTCGATGAAGGAATGTGGGGGGCGTTCCCACTAATCGTCTTCGGGTACGAGCCGGATGAAAATAGGGTCAAGATTGCCGATCGGGCTAAAGTAGCCCTGACGATAAACACGGCCGAACTGGCGACAGCACGTGCCCGGATCAAAAAAGATAAGTTTCGCCTGATAACCCTGGAAGCGCCGAATCCTGAAAAGTTGGCCCGGGCTGTTCAACTGGGCATTTGTGATGCGATTAAACTTCTCACCGAAAAGCCGCCCAAAGGCTCAAAGAATAATTTCGGTCTCAACGCGCTCCAAAATTGGGTCAGGATGCTCACGAATCCCAAACAACGCCGGAGCTGGGACAAGGTGTTCCCGGCCGGGCTGCCCCTGTATGCCGGGCTCACTTCAGCTTTTAATTTTGCCTGTCTTTTTGGCAAGGACACGGCCGCTGATGCCGATCGTGGGTTGTATACCGGTTTTCTCGACGAAGCGGCCGTCATCTTGCAGAAACCCGGTTTAAATGAGGTTGCCCATCTCTATCGGGCCAGCGGCAAGGCCTGGTCTGAATTGCCCCAGGCCTTGCTGCCGGATAAGCATGCCCTCCTACAAGAGACACGCCAGCTCATGGTCCGAAAACATGCGCTTTTCCTGGATCTGGGAAACGACGCTTTAGACGATATCCGGCAAATCAATGAGCGCCTGGCAGCCATACGCCAATCCATGATCACTGATTTTCCGCTCACCTCCAGCGAGGTAAGTGATTTGCACCAGGAGTTGGCCGGGCAAATTAGCCACATTTACGACGCTGAAAAAGCGGCCGTCGAAGGCCTCATTGAAGTCATATAGCCTAATTGCGAATGGGTCTCATAAACCACCCTTGCCGTCTCTCCTTCCTTAGGTGTCAGTTGACCCCTGCGGGATTTATGTCTTTGATATTGATTTGACACTTTCAAACCGTCTGGTTCAAGGTGGTAGCGTTGACGGTAGTTGTTAAGAGCACTATTCATAGGTCGATTCTGGTGAACAAGCTTATTTCGGGCGGGACAGCCTCCTCAGCGGCGCGACCTCGACTATCCGCACCCTGGGCTATACCGATTTGACCGGGGTCATTACGCAACTTGATGGTGACCCAACATCTTCAGGGAACCCGAATGATAATATAACGTGTACGGCCGTCACCCATGGATCAGGAACAACCTTCAACTTCACCACCGGGCCACTCTCCCCCTGTCCGTAAAAAGGTGGACTGTGCTGTCCTGCAGAAACAAAAAAAATCCCATGCCGAGAATGGGATCTTTTTATGCAAAGGTTTTTAGGAATTGGTCACCTAGATGACCCAATATTACATGACGTCAAACGTCTCGTAAACTGATACCTGGCCGCCAAGTTTTACATGAGGATGATCCTTGGTCAGGGCCACAGCCGCATCAAGCGAATCGGCCGAGATGATCGTATAGCCTGTAGACACAGGCGAGCTGACCGGGCCGTCGTTTACGCCAGCCCCGGTGACGCTCTTAGACGCGCCAAAGGGGTTACCGCCATCCACGACGGCCTCCCCCACCGCACCATACCAGGCCATCCATTGGGCCATGATGGCATTCCGCTCTTCTTCTTCTTCTGGCATGCCGCCACCCGAATAAAGCAACATAAATTTGGTCATAATTTAAACTCCTTTCTTAAGCTGTGAGATTGATAAATAGTCAGTCATTCTTCCTGTTTCTTTGGTCTGTTGCTAGAGCTTCTCGACCAGCCCTACCTGCCCAGTCGTCGTCGATGAAGATATCCTCCAAAATGGCAGATTCTCTTCCCAGACAAATGACTTTACATTGACGTCGTTTCGTACACCCGAATACCCGTAATAATTGGGCAGCCCCGGGCGATTTCTTCTGCTTCATCCAGGCTGCCGGCATTGATTATGGAGTAGCCGGATATGGATTCCTTCCCCAAGGGCAATTCTTGGATACCCTCATGAGTTATTTCCTTGCCGGCTGCGAATGGGTTGCCGCCATCGACCAGCTTGTCGCCAATAGATTCAAACCATCTGCCCCACGTTTCCTTCATTTCTTCGGTTATTGGCTCAAGTCCATAGTACAAAAATACAAATTTCTTCATCATTTCCCCTCACTGTCGATCCAGATATTGGACATAGTTTTCTAAGGTTTCCTCATCATTGCCCCAGTAGGTATGGTACTGGGTGACCCAATCCTGAAGAATACGTAAGGATTTCCTTCTGAGCGCCAGAAAATTGGTCCGGCCGATTTTTTGGCGCCTTATCATGCCTGCTTCCTCAAGTAATTTGATGTGCTTGTGAATTGCCGGTAGCGAGAGATTTCTCATTTTAGCCAACCCACTTATCGAGTAAGGCTGTAGGCTCAAAGCGTAAATAATCTCCCGTCTGTGCTTGTTGGCCAGCGCTTCAAAGATATCGTCTAACTCTTGCGGATTGTGGGTTTCTTGCATAACACTTAACTTATAAGTTAAGTATACGCCAACATTTGTAACCTGGCAACTTATTGATTGGTGAATCTTTCGCCGGTCGCTATGCTGTCTGATCGGAAAGTCAGCCTACACAATACCAGGGGTATGTTTTGTTATGGCCTGGTTCATCATGTCCAGCTCTTCCTCTGTCAGGCGAATCTCCCCGGCCCGGGCATTCTCATTGGCCTGTTGGGCATTTCTCGCCCCACAGAGAGCATAGGTTATGCCTGGCTGGGCGAGGGTCCAGGCGATGACCAATTGAGCCAGCGTGATCTGACGTTCCAGGGTTATCGGTTTAAAGTCCCCCAGCAGAGCGGCTATCTTTTGTCGATTTTCCACCGAAAAACGCGGGTCGCCAATCCGCAAATCATCCCCTTTGAATTCCCGTTCGGGACCAATTTTTCCGGTGAGAATCCCCAGGGCCAGAGAGGAGTAGGACAAGATTGAGATATTGTGTTCGAGGCAGTAGGGCAAAATAGCTTCTTCCAGGTCACGGTCCAATATATTGAACTTTTCCTGGACCGCATCCAGTTGCCCCACGGCGCGATACGCTTCCAGATCTTGCACGGTGATGTTACTGGCCGCGATGGCTCGTATTTTTCCTTCTTGTTTGAGATCTACCAACGTTTGCATCGTCTCGGCCACCGGGGTTGTGGGATCTTGCCAATGAGTATGCAGGATGTCGATGGTATCCGTTCCCAAGCGGCGTAAACTTTTTTCAACTTCATAGCGAATAGATTGGCCGCCGAGGTAGCGGTAGACCGATTCGCCAGAGTCATCAAAATGATGCACCCCCCGGTCAAGATGCCACACCAATCCACATTTTGTCGAGAGGACAACCTTTTCCCGCCGGCCTTTGATGGCCTTGCCCACAATTTCTTCAGATCGCCCCAAGCCATAAGCCGGAGCCGTATCGATCAGGCTAACGCCGGCGTCAATCGATGCCTGGATGGCCTTGATGGCCTCTCCTTCATTCGTGCCGCCCCACAGCCATCCCCCAATGGCCCATGTTCCCAGACCCACTACCGATGCTTCAATATCTGTGATTCCCAATTGTCTTTTTTGCATTTGTCTACTCCAACAATAACAGGGGCCGTGAAACAATATTATGCGCTGTAAAGCAACATTCGTGGTCCGTGAATAATCGACCAGAGCATTTTAAGCTTTGGCCTGTGAATAAACAAACACAAAGCCTGATTAGTTACTAGGGGATGTTGCACGGTAGGTGGAGACGATTTCCCCATGCCAGGGCACATTTTCCAAATACATCTGCCGGGTTTCCGGATCTGGAATTATTTCAGCCCGCGCTCTCAACTCCTGGTAGGCAATCTCCAGGATTTCGCTGGCCCGGGCATTGTGGGCCAGTTGGAGTACCCGGTAAGCAGCCAATGCTTGCTCCGGCTTCCCCAATCCGAGCCAGGTGTACCCTAGCCCGAGCTTACCTTCGGCTTCCATCCCAATATGCTTTGTCCCCAGCGCTATGACGATACCATCATTGCCTTAGGCTAAGGCTGCTTCCCATTCACCCTGAGTCTCCGCACACCAGCAGAGATTGTTCAATTTCGTTCGCATGCCAACCCTTGAACCTGTCTGACGGGTGATGTCCAGCCCTTGCCGGAAACAATCCCTGGCGGCCGTATCCACCTGCTATTCTCCAGCTTGGGCCGATCTCTGGGCCTCCGCGCAACGGTCAATAGCCCCACCTTGAAAATAATAGGTCGCCCGGTTTCCATCCGCGGAAGAGATGATGCCCCAGGTGACTTCCCCGGTCACCAGCCCCACTTTGACCGACATGGAAAAGGCGCCTTACAGTGTCTGGTGTTCGGCCGAAGAGGCCATAATCTGTTGCATTTCCCAGGCGGCTGCCAGCCCACGTTCACAGGCGCTGGCCAGCCGGTCAAACCTATAAGAGACGGCCGTAAAGGCGTCGCCCGCCAGACTGGTGACGAATCCCCCTTACTCGAATACCCTTTTCACTAAGGGGTCAAAAACCTCCTGGATGATATTCGCCAATATCTCCGCCCCATGCTGGCCATGGCCCATCCGCCCATCGGTGATCGCCGTAAAATCGGAAACACCGACGAATAGTGCGCAGGCTTCAAATGATCCCCTGAAGGTTTCTTTAGTATATTGTTCTTGGATAAAGCCGGGAATCAGCCGATACATATGCTTCAATTATGCCTGAAGTTAACCGGCAAGCCAATCGCCGTTACTTTGTCAATGGAATGCGCCGGCACCCTTACCTACTCTCTTATCAGGCCTGAAGCCGGGTCGCGATTACCATTTTCAGCAGAGTTCTATATGATTAAACGCAGCTTCTGTTCAACCGGAGGAAGGCAAAATGTACGGATATCATGGCAGAATATTGCATGTTGATCTTGGCCGTCGCACAACGACCCAACCTGTTGAAAAACTAGTCGAATAGACATGTGAAAGCGCGATGAACCATTGCGAAAGTAAGTGAAGAAACGCATTTAGTCGTTCACTAGTGCTTTCCATCCAACCAGAAACGATATTCCTAGCCGCATGTTTGAGTAGCCTTTTTAAGTTTTGTCCTGCCGCTACCATCAATTCTTCAATATTCACCTTCTGCAGGCGCCTTAATCGGAATCGTCTCAGCCGATGAAATTGCTTGGCCTCTCCAAATAAGGGCTCGACCCAAACACCTCTCTTCCGCATGGCCTGCTGATAATCTTCGGTCTCGTGATATGCCCTAACTCTGTCAACATACTCCTGAAAGAAAGATCGGAATATGTGGCGACCACTCTTGCTCTTTGTGCACTTGTGTTTAACCGGGCAAGAATTGCAGACCTGGGCATTGGCTCGATAGACATGGACCTGCTCGCTCTTGCGATGAGCATACAGCTTCAATATCTGCCCCTGAGGACAAATGTAGTGATTTTTTTCAGCATTGTAGCGGAAGAGATCAGGTTGATAAAGCTTGCTCCGCTTACTCAGGTCTGGAATGGGAACAAAAGCCTCCATTCCAGCTTGTTCCAATCCAGCTATGTTTGGCGCAGTGCCATACTTGGCGTCGCCGGTGACTGTCCTAGGGCGTAATTTCCACTTGGCACAAGCCCAGTGAACCATGTCCAACATCGGTGTGTTATCCATGATGGAAGCTGGTGTAACCAAGGCACTCAGGATGATACGAGCTTTGCCACCGTCGACGATATAGTGGTCGCGGTAGCCCAAGACGGTTTTTCCTCCACCAGATGGTCTCATGGGGGTTGCATCTGGATCTGTCAAGCTAATCCGTTTATCTGCAATCCTTGTATAAAATGGCCTACGTGACCCGGTAATGCGTTCGCCATCATACTTGGCCACGAGGTCAATGCTTGGCTTGCTCGACTCGCCATTATCTTCAGGTGTTGCTTTTCCATCTGAGCTGAACAGTTGTCGAACGTGCTCCGTAATAATATCTGTTCTGTCCACCATGCTTCGGACAGCAGCATTAGCCCTGACCTTCGTTGCATCAAGGTAGAACTCTTCACCCCAGACAAGGCCGGCTTCAATACACAACTCGACTACGCGCTCGAAGAAGCGCTGAAAGGTCTCCAACCCATAGCCCTCTCGGATCTTACTCAGACTGCTATGGTCGGGCACAGGCTCGCCCAAGTCATAGCCAATGTACCAGCGATGATCGAGGCGCATGTTTACTGTCTCCATTAGCTGCCGTTCAGAGCGTATGCCCACAAAGAAAGCAATTAGCTGCAACTTGAAGAAGACGACTGGATCAATAGAAGGGCGTCCAATATCTGAGTACAATCCATGTATAAGATCGCGGACGAACTCAAGATCAAGGCATCCATCAACCTGGCGGTAGAAGTTGTCTTGAGGAACTAAATCGTCCATACAGACTTCAGGGTGTAGCTTAAACACCCTGGATTTGTGACCCAGCATAGTCTACCTCGCTTTGTCGTGGGAATTACAGGTTCAAGCGCTGGATGACTGCCTGCAGTTCATCATCGGTGATGCCCAGATAACGTTTTGTGTAAGCCAAACTGGAGTGGTTGAGCTTGTACATGATAAGGGCCAGGTCAACCCCACTCATCCGGGCGTGGTAGCCCCAGGTTTTGCGCAGGCTATGGGTGCCGAAGTTACCTCGTAGTCCTACCGACTGGCAGATAGTGGTGATGGACTTCCAGGCTTGCCCTCGCTTGATGGCCTGAAAATAATCGCCGGTTTGGGTATTGAAGAAGATGAAGTGGTGTGGGTTGACAATAATATCTGGGTAAGCATCCAGGTACTCTGCCAACACCGCTCGGATGCTGTCATTCACGACTACCTCTTGCCGCTTTCCTCGCTTCTTTTCCCGAATCCAAAACCGGCGACGAAGTCGCTTCTGGGCATCAAAGAAGTGGTCCACCCTCAATTGCAGCAAGTCAGAAATCCGTAGCGCGGTGTTAATTCCTACGGTGAACAACAGCAGGTCGCGAAAGCGCTTCTCTCCCCGCAGCAAGTTCTTGATTTGAGCGATCTTTTTGCGGTCGCGGATGGGTTCGACGAAGTTCATAAAATGGGTAAACACAACCGCCTGTTGGCTTGAATATGTCTACCAGAAACACCGTAGCAGATTACGGGGGAGAATACAAGGACCGATTTGTCGGCCCTTTCCCCTGTACGGTGAACACAATGGTTATTTAGTTTACAGTCTTTTGAAAAAACGCAAATGGTGACAAACAACACGTGACATCAAGTTGGGAATATTCTATAGTATGTACAAAGGGTTTTGACACATTTCAATCTTTTACAGCATGACGGCCTAAATATTCAGGGTTTTATGCGGTTCGCCCATTAGGCATTATGCAAACCGCATAAACAAGAGCTGGGAAGCTTGTCACCTCTGAGAAAGGAGAAGCAAAATGTGTTACCAGAAATTGTCTCACCCGTTGGTAAAAATCGCAGTGGTTCTTTTGTTCTTGGTTGGATGTAGTGCTCCTGCGGCAACAGCTGTTCCTTCGACAGCGATTCCTCCAACCCCAACAGCTGTTACTTCGACAGCGATTCCTCCGACCCCAACACCACCAGTATTGATCACAAGCGCAGAAATGCTGATCGGAAACTGGCAGCCCCTCACAATAAGCCGCGATGCAATGTTCCTGCAGATCAATTCAGACGGCACCTGTCGCCAATCGTTTTCGCCGGACGGACTGACCGATGTCCCCGAGGTTGAGTGTACGTATGCGTTCGAAGGGACAAATTTTTTGATTACAGCGGTCAAGCTCAATGGCTTGCCAGAATGTCCATCCCAGACCGGCAAGTACGAAGTACGGTTGATAGCAGAAAACCAGATCCAGCTTGTTCGTACTGAGGATAACTGCACCCCAAGGATAAGGAGTACCCAAGGAGAGTATCAACGCATTCCGTAATCTCTCTCTTATGGAAGCGGCTTGGAAAGGATACTGAATAAATTGAAGGTCTATATTTCTGCGCTGCCCAACACCGGTTCCAGCGGACAGCGGCTTCGCCGCTGATGGTGCCCACCCGGTTCTAAATGATGCGATAATAGCAAAGGAGTCTTGGCCATCCCGCCGTTGCCGCTGAGCCCGTCCGTTACTTTTTCAACAGCCTGGACCATTGAGGAACCTGACGAGCTATTTTACCGGCTATATGCCGGCGGGGGCTTATTGGGCGCCTACTATTTGCTCAAGGAAACCAGGCCCGGTATAGATCCCCTTGGCCCGCAAAATCTGTTGATCTTCTCCAACAGTGTCATCGCCGGCTTTCCGGCCGCTGGGCTGGTGCGCTATATCGTCTCGGCCAAATCCCCCTTGACCCAGGGCATGGGTGAAACCCGTTGCGAGGGTCGTTGGGCGGTCTCCCTGAAAAAAAGCGGTTTCGACGCCCTCATTTTTCATGGCGCCGCGGAGACATCCTGCGGACTCATGATCGACGACGGCCAGATTTCCTTCTTTGATGCGGACCATCTATGGGGACAAACCGTGGGCGAGAGCACCGATCGGCTGGAGGCAACAGTTTGGCCAGGACATCGATGTAGCCGTCATCGGCAACGCCGGCGAAAACCTGGTCCGATTTGCTAACATTATCAGTAGCCGGACCCACCAAGCCCAACGTATGGGTCTGGGCGCGGTGATGGGAGCGAAAAAACTTAAAGCAATTGTTTTGCGCGGCGGCCAATTGCCGCCTATCGCCAACCCGGCCGCCTATGATCGTATCAATACTAACTTCGCCAGGGATATTGACTCCAACAGCCTCTCAAGCTGGCAAAAAAATCTGCCCGGTTTCGCCGTTTGGGTCCATCTGGTGGGTTTGGATGCCGCGCTAACCACGGAAAACTTCCGCACGGCAACCTTTGGCGCTGTCGATGCTTATGCCGAAGAGAATTGGCTGCCCTCGTATCAGGGCGTCTCCCCCTGCCCGGGTTGCCCCAATGATTGTATGAAAATCTACCACGCTGATGACGACCTGGACCGGCGGGCCGGAGCCATGCACCAGGAAATCACTGGCACGCTTGGCCCCAATATCGGCACCTCAGATATCACGATCTTGATGCGTTTCAATAATCTATGTAACCAGTGGGGTTTAGATCCCGTCTCTCTTGGCTTCACCCTCTCCTTCGCCATGGAAGCTTATGAGAACGGCCTGCTTACCGTCGAAGAGACCGGCGGTCTAGACCTTCGTTTTGGTAATCACGAGGCGGCCCTGGAGATGACCCGGCGCATCGTCCAGCGCCAGGGATTTGGCGACATACTGGCTGAAGGTAGCCGGCGCGCAGCGGCCGAGATTGGCGGCGGCGCAGAGCAGTACGCCATGCACGTCAAGGGGCTGGAAATGGTCCCCTTTGAACCTCGCAGCCAGAGTAATCTGGCGCTGGGCTATGCCACGGCGCCCATTGGACCTCGCTATGATATCTGCGAGCACGACTGGGATTTTGACGTTTCAGTTGGCTGGGAACATTCGCTGGAATTCGCACGCACTCTCGGCATTTTACAGCGGATCCCTATGGAATATGTCGGTCCTGAAAAAGTACGCAACTACAAAGCTTTGAACAATTTATGGTCGGGGGCCGATGCCCTGGGCTACTGCATCTTCGCCATCGCCCCGACCCGCGCCTTGAGCCTGGAAATCATGACCGATTTTCTGGCGGCGATCACCGGCTGGGAAACATCATCCTACGAGATATTACGTTGGGGTGAGCGCCGTAATCACCTGCTGCGTGTCTATAATAATCGCGAAGGTTTAACCCCGGTCGATGATTGGTTGCCCGACCGCTTCTTTGACGAACCCATCGACAGCGGCGCCAAAAAAGGGATCAAGCTTAACCGCGAGAGATTTCCGGAAAGCCATCGCCACTTACTACGAAATGATGGGCTGGGATGAGCATGGTGTACCTCGTTCAGCCACCCTGTACGATCATCACCTGGAATGGACCTTGGGCTCTTGATTCGCCGCAAATGAACGAGACACAATTTTCTGCCTGGTAAGTGACTATGAAAGAGTACCTTGAAGCTAATAAAAAGCGTTGGGATCAATTAACCTTTGAACATGAAAAGTCAGCCTTATATGACCTGGCCGGATTCAAGTCGGGCAAAGACCGGCTTCGCTTTATTGGCCTCACCGTGCTTGGCGATGTGGCCGGAAAGTCGCTCCTGCATCTACAATGTCACTTCGGCCTGGACACCCTTGCCGGGGCCCGGCGGGGCGCCATAGTCACAGGCGCCGACTTTTCCCAGAACGCGATCACTCTCGCCAAGTCCCTCAGCGAAGAGCTTCATATCCCTGCCCAATTCTATTGCCAGGATATTTATCAGCTGCCCCATGTCCTCTCAGGCGAGTTCGATATAGTCTTCACAGCCTATGGCGTCCTTCACGGCCTGCCAGATTTACAGACCTGGGCGGAAATTATTTCTCACTATCTCAAACCAGGCGGTATATTCTATATCGTCGAAGATCACCCCTTTTTTCGGGTTTTTCGCGCAAATTCAGAAGGAGATTTTTTTGCCGAGCGCTCCTATTTCTACTCGGAAGAACCCCAACGGATTGAAGAGACAGGCTCTTATGCCTCTGACAACCAGGAGACGGTTGGTACCTATTACGTATGGGATCACTCACTGGGAGAAATAATCAATGCGCTCATTGGCGCCGGTTTACGGATTGACCTTTTGCACGAATTCCCCTTCGCGGCCCGAGCAAAATTTTCCAAAATGGAGCAAGGTGAGGACAAGTGGTGGCGGTTACGCTCCCATCAACATGGCACGATCCCCTTTCTTTTTTCACTGCAAGCACGGAAGCCGGGTTGACTACTAAAAAAGTTTGGGGTCATTTACGTTCAGTAATTTCGCCAGAGTCTAATCTGATCCTTCACAGGAAAATTAGACATGTGATTTTGAATTGTGGTACCTTTGTGGTGGAGAATCACCAATGAATGATGCCTTTCAGCAATATGGTTTAGCCAACCCCTTCTTCCACCGTGGCCCCATTCGACGGCCGGAATACTTCTTCAACCGCGACACAGAAATCAACCTGGCCTTTGAATTGCTGCGCAATCTACAAAACGTAGCCCTGGTCGGTCAGCGGCGGGTGGGTAAGACCTCCTTGCTGTTTCATCTGGCCCGACCAGAAATCCACTCCCGCCATGGCTTGGCCGCCGGCCAATATCTCTTCGTCTACCTCGACGGGGAAGAACTACTCAACAGTGACGCGGGCCAGGTGCGCAGAGCCATCATCGACGAATTGGCTCTCGCTTTGGAAAAAGTCGGTCTCGATCTGCCCTCCACAAACAAAAGAGAACAACGTTGCCGACAGCGATAGGCTTGAGTACCGGGCTTTTCGCCGTCTGCTGCGCCAGATTACCGGTGGATAGCCTTAAGATCATCTTTTGCCTCGACGAGTTCGATTGCCTGGCTGCCAATCCTCATCTGAATCACACTTTTTTTTCAGGCCTTCGGGCCTTGGCCGGTCAGTTCGATTTAGCCTTTATGACCGCCTCCAAAGGCGAGATCCTGGCTTTGTCCTATGCCAACGACGACACCCTGAGTTCCCCCTTCTTTAACACCTTCGCCTCGTTGCACCTGGGCCTGCTTTCCCTATCGGATGGACGGGGTCTTATCGAGCATGTGGCAGCCCTGGAAGGTACCCAGTTACCTATAACTATGCTTGAAGCCATCTTGTCCATGGCCGGCCCCCATCCTATGTTCCTGCAAATTGCCGCCTTCCACGCTTTTGACTATTGGCAAAAGGATGGAAAAGCATTGATAGCAGATGATTGGCGGCAAATCGGCCGCCGTTTTCTTTCCGAAGTAGAACCCCATTTTAATTATTACTGGGAGCAATTGAACGACTCTGAGCGCACTGAGTTGGCCACGCTCCCCATGGCCGATTCACGGAAGGGTTATGACAATGTCTTGCGCCGGCTTGAGCGCCAATGCCTGGTTTACCGCCACGACGACCGCTGGCATTACCTCTCATCAGCGCTGGAAGAATTCATTCGCCGGCAACCAGTCCCCTATTTATTGCAGGCCGGCTCGTTTCTGCTTGACCTGCGCCAACGCCGTGCGTTCTGGCAATACGCCGGCCTGGCCTTGACCAAAACCGAATTCGACGCCCTCGCCCATTTCCTTCGCCACCCTGACCAGGTCATCTCTTCCCGAGAGCTTGAAGCAACTCTCTGGTCCAGTGAATACATAGACGATCCAGAACGAGTTCGCTCTTTGATTAAGAGCCTGCGCAAGTCACTAGGAGGAGCGGCCGCTTGTCTAGAGACCGTCTGGGGATTAGGCTATCGCTTCAAAACCAATCCCTGATCTCTTTCACCAACTTCTTCCCGTTTTTCCCCCACTTTTTACCCACTTTCTACCTTAACAGGCCGTCTCCATTGCTTATGATAGTAGGCAGATACACTGGCCCAGGTGCACGATCCCTCAGGGTGATTGGAGCATTTGATTAATTCAGATAAGGAGCTAGAGCGATGAAACGATTACTGCTTGTTACTGTCCTTGTTTTACTGGTAGCGCTGTCGGTTACGGCGGTGGCGCTGGCAGCGCCCCCGGAAGGCTTTTCCATGAAGAAGGTCTGTGATTTACCACCCGATATTCCTGCTTGCCGCATAATAGAGGCGACCGGTCCCTTCTCGGTTCTAAACGGTGGGCGCATAACATACCAGGATAGAGCCTACTTTGAGAACACGGTCGGCGTTTTTGAAGTTGCCAGAGTCGTGCTTTCTTCCGAAGATCTAAGCAGTTCTGTGACTGGGCAAATTCGCTGGGTGAAGGATCATGGTTACTTCACCCTTGGCAAGGGTACGGGGGATTTGAGCAGGATCCACGCTAGCGGCGATATCCAATGGCTCGAAGAAGTAACATTTTCGTTGAGCGGCACCTATCACTAGAAAGTGCCTGGCGCCTGAGCAACTCCCACTCTATGGTTGATGGAATCTGTTGACCTTATGCCCATTTACTTTTCAAAGTGGCCGCCGGTTAGGCTCTGATCATGGTGTAAGCCGGCGGCTGCTTCACGGTTGTATACCATGAACAACCGGGGTCTGCTGTTCCTGCCACACCTCTAAAGCATCTCTGGGAAAGAACTGACTAAAGACACTTGACATGGAGCCATAAAAAATGTTCAGTATAAGTATTGTGTTGGCGCCAGTTGTCCGGCAACCATGCCGATGTTACTGCCGGCAGGGACTGACGCCTGAGGGGAAAACAACATGGAACGAAGTGGACCGGCTGCGCTCAGCCTCATCATACTAATTTTTATCACCGCTTGCAGCCCAGCCGCTGCGCCGGCGCCGACCCTCCAGCCGCCGAAGGTCGCGCTCGCTCCACCTGTCTTGCAAGCAGTATACCCGGCCGATTCGGCATTACCTGGGGCTCTGGTGACCCTCGCCGGGGAAGATTTCGGCGATTCACCAGGAAGGGTCACCTTTGGTGATCACCAGGCTCAGATTGAACACTGGGAAAACAATCAGATCGATGTGATCGTGCCCGCCGCCATCACCAGCGGTAATACTAGCGTAACCGTGCAGAATGGCGGTAGTAGCGCCGGTATCGAGCCAATGACAACATTGCCTTTCACCATTTTAGCGCCCAGCCTGGCTTCAGTAGGTCTACGTGTCAGCGGATTCTATCAGCCGGCGGTAGCCGACTATGATCGGGACGGTAACCTGGACATGTTCATTCCCAGTAACTTCTCGGAAAATGGTATTGATAACGCATATTTCCTCAACAAAGGCGAGGCCACCTTTTCTGAAGTGACCCTCGAGGATGCCGGGCTACCGGTTGAAGCTGATAGCTTCGCCGCCGCGACTGCTGATTTCGACCGGGACGGTGATGACGATTTGTATGTTGTGGGAAATGGTCAGGATTTTTATGCCTTGAATAATGGCGATGGTACCTTCAGTACGCAAAACCTGGCTAAGGTCGGGTTGGAAATGCGATCAGATCAGAACGGTAAAGAAAAACTGGGCATTGCCGTGGCCGATTTTGACCTTGATGGTTACCCGGACGTCTTTGTTAATATCGGTTTTTCAATACACGTCGATAACTTCTACGCCCTAAACAACGGTGATGGCACCTTTATTTCTGTTGACCTTGCCAGCGCCGGATTACCGGGTGGTGGTGATGGCAAATATGTAACGGCCGCCGATTTTAATCTGGACGGCGCTCCAGACCTTTGGGTTGGACAGGTTGATAGCCCGGCCGTTTATTTGTTAAATAACGGCGATGGCACATTCAACCAACAAGACTTGCGGACAGCCGGCCTCAGCGGTGTGGGCGCCGGGAGTTTGCAGGCCGTAGCCGATTATGATCTCGATGGCGATTTAGACCTGTTCCTCGGCGACACCGAGCCGGCCGATAATTTTGCCAGCCTGGAATCTTACATCCAAAACAACGGTGACGGCACTTTCACTCAACAAGATCTCGATCAAATGGGTTTGCTCGATCCCCCCCACCAATTTCGCGGGACAGTGGCCGCCGACTTTAACGGCGATGGTTACGCAGACCTGTACCAATCAGGGAGTTTCACCCCGGGCGGATTCTTTGCTCTGAATAATGGTGATAGGACCTTCAGCCAGCAAGATTTTGACTCAGTTGGTCTGGCTATTGACATGACTTTAGGTTTACCGGTCGCGGTTGATTTTGACGGCGATGGCGACATAGACATCTTCAACCACGCCATCTTCGCCAGGAATATGGGCGATGGGACCTTCGTGCTTTTTCGATAGATGTAAATCATGCGCCGGTTTGTCCCTCTAATAATCCTGCTACTCTGCCTTCTAAACAAGGTTGCCCATGCCCAGGACAGCCAGCTATCGTTAGCCTACTGGCATTATGAAAGCAGCGCAGGGGCATCGATCGTGACTACAGGGGATATGGATGGCGACTCTCTGCCCGAAGCTATCCTTGGCACTGGCGAGGGGCAACTCCTGGTTTTAGAGAATGACGGTGATTTGTTATGGCAGTTCCAGCTTAACGGGCCTGTTAGCGCCATTGATTACTTCCCGGCTGTTGAGGAAACGGCCGCCGGCCTTGTCGCAGCTTCGCTCGACGGGTCAATTATTCTACTGGATCAGGACGGCGAGCTTCGTTGGCACTATCAAGTACCGGGCCGCTCGACAATTGCCGGTGGCTATGGGCCTTTTTTGCTGCCGGCCATAACCGTGGACGATGTCGATGGCGATGGCGCTAGAGAGGTCGCTGTTGCCGGGGGTGACGGTTTAATCTATCTTCTGAATGACGATGGACAGCTTCGATGGTCTTACGATGTTGGCCGTTCGCTGATATCTATTGCCACCGCAGACCTGGATGGCGATGGCCGGTTAGAAATCCTCCCGGGACCGTTAAGGGGTGACCAACTGCTTGCCTTGGACGCAGACGGTTTGCCGATCTGGCAGGTAGCCACAACCGCTGAAGTCGGGCTTGTGCAACCGGCCGACACAGACGGAGACGGGCTGGCCGAAGTGATCTTACTCACCGCAGCCTGGGACTTATATGTCTTTGAAGGTAATGGTCATATCGCCTGGCACAACGATGCCCTGGCCCTACCCACTTCCCACAGCAATCCCCAACCTGGACAGTTGGCTGCCTTCGACCTGGATGGGGATGGTCAGAGTGAAATCCTGGTGGCCTCGCCCCATGGGAACGCTAAGGGCATTTACACCTTCACCGGCGAAGGACGGCCGCGCTGGACCTATCTCTCCCGTGATACCGGCCAAGCCACAACGATTGTTGCCGGTGAGATAGCCTCTCCAGGCTACGGGGGCCTGTTAATTGCCGAATCAGTGCAAGGACCGCTGTTGCTCCTTGATCAGGACGGCCAGTTGTTGGCCAGCTACGATATGGAGAATCTGACAGGGGCTTTGGCTATGGGCGATCTCGATGGTAACGGCTGGGCAGAGCTATTGGCGGGCACAGAAAGCGGTATCCAGGCCTATGGCGCCACCCGCTTTCGCGAGAGGCGCCTACTATGGCAACACCCCCTCGAAGGACCGGCCGTCAGCTTGGCCCTGGCTGATCTCGATGGTGGCGGAGAGCGTCGAGTGGTCGCCGGGTCTCAAAGTGGCCGGGTTTATGCCTTTGACGGCCGGGGCCAAACATCTTGGGATATTGCCCTGGGAGCGCCGGTGCTTTCCCTGGCGGCCGGCGAAGTGGATGGTGATGGCCGGGAAGAAATTGTTGTTAGCACCTGGGATGGCAGAGGCAACGGCCAGATCCACTTATTGGACAGCAACCGCCTTTTATGGTCCGTCCCGGCCGGTCAGCCGGTGACCGCATTGGCCATTGGACGAGATGGGATTATGGCCGGTGGTGGCAGCCAGAGCGGTGGCTTTGTCGCGCTATTGAACAATCAGGGTGAGACGAACTGGCTCCAAAGCTTTCCTGAGCGGGTGACGGCGATTGGTTATGACGGGAAGCAACTCCTGGCCGGCTTACAGAGCGGCGAGATATATCTTGTAAGTAAGCATCAGCTTGTCCCTGCCCCCTATACCCTCGACGGTCCGGTCGCTGCCTTGGGCCAAGGATTAGCAGTCACAGTCGGAGGTCATTTGTATCAATTGGCCCCTCACGTTGCGACGTCAATCAAACTACCAGATGCCCTGCCCCAGGCCATTCAAATTACTTCCTCCAAAGAGGTAACTTCTCTAATAAATGGACAAATTGTCGAACTATTTTCTGACGAACTCATATGGTTGGAGAGTATCCAGGACCAACCGGTTACCATGGTCGTTGGACCACTGAATTCGGGCGGTCCGGTCGATATCGCCATTGGCAGTGACAAGGGCCGCCTATACTATTATGGTTGGGCGGCCAACCAACCACCGTTGCTGACTGAACCAGGCCTGGCCGAGACACACATCGGTTACGCTTATAGCATTGATGTAAATGATCCTGAAGGCGATACCGTCACCGTCGGCCTGGCGGTGTGGGACCCCTCGGCCGGTGGCTGGATGGAACAGTTAGCCCAGTCTTTAGACCGGGGACAGGGCCGGCTGAGTTGGGAGGTGCCTGCTCCTTTTGACACCTGGGATGCTGGTCGAGATAGCCAATTTCATTTCTCCTACGATGACGGCCTGACTGCCGGCGTGATGGCCACATTTGAAGGACCGGCAGCTATCGCAGTTGATCCCTGGTACCTGTTTTACGGCCGCTATGTCTCCGGTGTATTGCTGGTGGCAATCGCCATCTCTACTGTCTGGCTACTCCTGAGCCGTGATCGTGCTCGGCGACAGTCACCATTGGGACAGGCCGAAAACGCCCTAGACTTTCTGGCGGCCGACCGAACTCAGCTTTTGTCCCGGCTGAGCGATCTGGCCGGTGATCGCCAATGGGCCAAGACCGTACTGCCACATCTGCCGGCGTTAGCTCGGGCAAGCGAGGACGCGGCGCTTTCTGACCTGTTTGAGGGTTATCACTTAATAACGAACCACGCCAATTTCTTTGTCGAAGGGTTGGCAATAATATTAAGGAGCCTTGAAATCAACCCGGCCAACGACCCCTCTGGGCAAGCCGGAACCTTTTACCTGATCTGTTGCGAGGCCCTCCAGGTCCAGGATGTCGGTCATATGGCCGGCCTGGTGAAAGAATTTGAGAAGCCGGCCGCGCTGTCACAACCCGCATTCTTCCTGAATGAAGCTTGGCGTTCGTTGTCGCTTCTCGGCCAGGCCTCCCAGGCATTCCACAACTACCAGCGAGTGGGGGCCACCGAAGACAAGGTCGCTTACCTGGCTCAGGCCATTGAGGTACTCGGCCGGAGAGCCAATAAAGGCAGCGACAATATTTATAATATCGAGCAGCGTGGCGTTGAGCAGGTGCGGGAACATTGGCTTACCCTGGCTATCCAGGCGCTGCGCCAATTGCAGGGGCAGGCCCAATTGGAATTGTCCCTGAGAAATAGAGAAGCCACCGTCGTACCCGAACTCTCCTTGTTATTAGATATAGCAAATGAAGGGCGAGGGCCCGCCTACAACATCAACTTGGAAGCCAGGCAGACACCAGGTATCGGCCTGAAAGTTCTTGGTGATTCAATTGACCAGCTTGCGGCCGGAACTCAGGTTCAGGTCGAATTGCTCTTAACCCTGGAGACCACGGTACCGCCAGGTCTGGGCAGCGAATTCCAGATCGCCCTGGCTCTCTTCTACGACGACCGCGAGCAGGAGGGCAAAGTCTGTTATTTCAGCGACATCGTCCGCCTGATTGAGGTGCCTAAAGAATTTAAACATATTCCCAACCCCTACGCTCCGGGTAAACCGCTACGACCGGGTAGCCCGGTATTCTTCGGCCGCAACGACATCCTGACTTTTGTTGAAGACAACCTGGGCCAAAGGGGCAATGAAAACGTCATCGTTCTGGCCGGTCAGCGCCGAATGGGCAAAACGTCAATCCTTCGCCAGATAACCGGTCGCCTGGATCCCACAAAATACACCCCCGTCTTCTTGGATGGTCAGGCTATTGGCTTCGAGGGCGGCATAGCCGGTCTCTTCTACGATATCGCCATCGAGATTGAATCCGCGCTGGCCGATCAGGGCATCCCCCTTGCCGCCCCATCCCTGCCGCAAATCGAAAACAATACAACATCCGCTTTCGAGAAGGAATTTCTACCCATGGTCAGCCAGGCTCTCGGAAAGCGAATCCTTGTCCTGCTATTGGACGAGTTTGAGGAATTGGAGATGCAGGTCCGGGGCGGTGAATTGCCACGCTCGATCTTTCCCTACCTTCGCCATCTCATGCAACACAGCGATCAAATCGCCTTCATTCTGGCCGGCGCCCATCGCCTGGAGGAATTGGCGGCCGATCATTGGTCAGCCCTGTTTAATATCGCCCTCAACAAGCAGGTAAGTTTCCTGGACGAGGGTGCGGCCAGGCAACTGATCCTTGACCCGGTACGACCGTATGGGTTATTTTTTGATGAGTTAGCCGTGGATAAAATGTTGCGCGTTACTGCTTGCCACCCATATTTCTTACAACTCCTATGCTATGTCCTGGTCGGCTTCCACAACCAGGAAAGAGTTAATTACATTTCAATCAAGGATGTCAGCCGGGCCATGGAACAGGTTGTAGAATTGGCTGAGGGTCATCTTTCCCTCTTGTGGGCTGATTGTAATCTTGAGGAGAAGTCGGTCCTTATCGCCCTCAGCCACTTGCTCGATACCGGCTGGGCGGCGGACAGCGTCGCTATCGCCAATCAGTTAAACGAGGTTGGTATTTCAACGGACCCAGCCCATGTCACAGAGATCATTAAGGGACTATCCAGCCGGGAGATCGTTCGGCCTATCGGTGCTGAATCGGTAAGTTACGAATATAAGGTGGACCTGATCCGTCTTTGGGTCGAGCGCTACCGGCCGGAAGTTGACTATCTACAACAGCGCAAGCTCTGATCGGGCCAGCGCCGACGGCCTTAACCGGTTTATCCGGTCATTTGGGCATCCAGCCAATTTTCCACATCGGTGAGAACGACTTCGCGTTCAGGCTCGTTGAACACCTCATGATACAACGTGTCATATATTTGCAAAGTCTTATCTGCGCAGTTGGCCTTTTCATAGAGCATCTGGGCACCGGACGGGTCAACGAGGCTATCTTCACCACCTTGAACAATGAGCATTGGTAGCGCGATATTGCCGGCCTCCGCGGTGATTCGTTGCATGGCGGACATTAATTCCCCGGCGATCCGGGCAGTTGTCTTGCCATGGTAGACCAGGGGATCATTGACGTAAGCTTCAACCACCTCTGGGTCTCGGGAGAGGCTGTTGACATCCAAAGCCACCACCCCCATCTTAGGGGCCAACCTGGATAAGACCTTGCTCATAGTAATCGTCGCCTGCGAAACGCTATCGCCGACCTTGACCAGCGGGGCGGATATGATAGCCCCCTTAAAATCAGCCTGGTGGTCAAGCAAATAATAGGTAGCAATCGTCCCACCCATACTGTGACCGAATAAGAAGATAGCTTTGTTTGGCTGCCACTCTGCGACCATGTTGTAATAGATCCCCAACGTATCGGTGAAATCTTCAAAGCTCTCTACGAATTCGCGCTTGCCCTCGGACCTACCATGACCAATATGATCGAGACCGTAAACAGCATAACCAAGCGGGACGAAGTAATTGACCACATTCATATAGCGCCCGCAATGCTCACCCAGCCCGTGCACCACCAACAGCACTGCTTTTGTTTCCTCTTCTGGAAGCCACCCTTGATAATAGATGATGACGTTTCGCGCTCCCTTGAAATTACCCTCAATGTGATCCATGGCAATCTCCTTCTCAGTAAAGATTAGGCACAACGGATGGTAGAGACAACATCATTTTTGGAATTATAGAACAGTTTCGTCGAATTTTGCAGGCCCCAACCGTTGCCTTGGAAGGCATTCCCTCTTAAACTATTTTCACAGGATGAGTTTACAAATAGATAACGCCCAATCCAATCAAGGTAGCTCACCACCCGGCCGCCAGGGACCTGATCTCCGGGGACGGATGTTACGTTGGTATGCACTCTTTGCCGTAGCGCTCCTGGCTGTCTCCCTGATTCTGGGCACGGTAACTAAGAATCGACTGGAAGAGGATGTAAAAACCACCCTGATCGCCCGCTCCCAAAGTGGCGTTCAAAATGTGGATCTTGCTGCTATCGATGCGGCCACTCTTCACTATGCCACGGGGCTCGACCCCAGCGCCTCGCTTCTCCTCCTGTCGCCGGCCGGTGACATCCTGGATCAATTCAATGGCCAGACTCCTGCCGCTGAAGTGCCCGAAAGCGATGCGACCCAATGGCGTATTTGGCAACGCCAGCAGTTGCGGGAAGCCGCTGAAATAAAGAACGGTACTTTTATTTCCAGTGATCCCAGCAATGATAAATGGCTTGGGGTCGTTGCCACCTCTTCCGATGGGGCCGTCCGCTTGCTCATTCAGCAACCAATTTCGGTAGCATTTGCCCATTCCACGCTCATTGTCCAGGCCTGGCTCGTTGCTCTGATCATGTTCCTGGCCGGCGGCCTATTCTCCTGGTGGTTGGTATCACGCCAGATCCTCACCCCCTTAGAGCAACTGGAAGCCTATAGTGGTCTGGTTCGCTGGCGGGGACAGATGCGCTCTGATGAACAGGCCCAGATCGATAACCTATCCCAACGTGGAGACCAGATCGGCAGCCTGGCCCGAGCCTTGATGGCTATGGAGTCCGATGTAAATAAACGGTTTGTGCAACTTTCCACCCTACTGGAAACTAGCCGTATCGTCGCTGCTTCTCTTGAACTTACAGTTGTGATCGACAATATCCTGGACCAGGTGCAGAACCTGTTCAATACAGAACGTTGTGCCGTCGTCGTTCTGGATAGGCGGGCCAACGTGTTTCGTGTTCGAGCCAGCCGTGGCCTATCCAACGAATATGTACAGACCTTGCGTATCGCTCCCAGCGAGCCAAACTCCACTTCGATGCGGGCCTTGCGCAGCCAGACCCCTATCCAGGTTGCCAACACGGAAACCGATCTCACCTTCGTTGGCTTTCGCCCAAGAGCCCGGAACGAAGGCTATCAATCCGTCCTGGCCATCCCCCTTTTTACCCAACATGCCTCCCCGGCCGTGCTGCTTTTATACAAAGAAAAACCATATCGTTACAGTTTCAGCGAGCTGGAATTGGCCTCGATCTTCGGCAACCATGCCTCGATGGCCATGGAGAACGCGGCGCTTTTCGAAAGATCAGACGAGCAGTTGCAGGAACAAACCCGCCGTCTGGAAGCAATTGTCGAAAGCCTGCAAGATGGCCTGATCTTAGAGAGCAACAGTGGGCGCGTTTTATACTGCAATCAGCGGACCACCGAATGGCTGGGCATGTCCCGTCTGGAAATGCGACTGCACAATTCTGAAGCCCTGACCCGGCGTCTGCTGGCCACGGCTATCGAACCTGAAACCGCCCAGAGGCTATTTGCCGACGCCGGCGCCGGTACAGGTCCGCGCTCCTTTGACCTGGTTTATGAACCGGTAAACGGCCGCCCCAGGGACCTGCGCATCCATCTATTCGACGTCAATGACGTGAATGGCGAACCTTTGGGGCGGGGACAATTATGGCAAGACATCACAGTCGATAAAGAGTTAGACCGTATGAAGTCCACCTTGCTCTCCACCGTTTCCCACGAGTTGCGTACGCCTTTAGCGACTATCAAAGGATATGCCAGCACCTTACTGGCCAGCGATGTGGAATGGGACGCCCTTGCCCAACGAGAATTCTTGAAAACCATCAGCGATGAGACCGACCGGATGGCCAATCTGGTCAAAAGCCTGTTGGATATGTCCCGCATCGAAGCCGGATTGCTCAAGATGAATTGTGAATTGTACTCCTTGTATGACTTGTTGAATGAAGTAGCCCAAGGCTTTAATCCACCCCTGGCAGACCGCTGGCACTTACAGGCCGACCCCGATATCGGGCCGATATCTATAGATCTTTCCCGTATCGGTACGGCAATTCGCAACCTCTTGGAAAATGCTGTCAAATACTCGCCGCCAGACAAGCCCATCGATTTGACAATAGAGCAACAGAATGGCACGATCCATTTTTCGGTGCGTGACTATGGACCCGGCGTACCGGTCGAATTTCAAGAAAAAATCTTTGACCATTTTGTCCGGGCTGATAATCGTTTGACCCGGCAAGTTGGCGGCACCGGCCTGGGATTGGCGATATGCAAAGGTTTTGTGGAAGCCCATAACGGCCGTGTCTGGGTACGCTCTGCCCAACCTGGATCGATTTTTGGCTTCTCATTACCCATTGAAGGGGCATGTGAAGGCTGATGGAGAACAATCAAACCAGCTTGTAGACCGTCCTCTCCATCGCCTCAGTAAACAGTATGTCAAGCAAATCAATCCTCATCGTCGAGGACGAAAAACCGCTTCGTATGTTCATTTCCCGGAATCTATCAGCCCGAGGGTTTCAGGTATACACGGCCGGCAATGGCCTGGAAGCGCTGGCCATCTTCGAATCGAAATCGCTCGATCTGATTATCTTAGATGTGATGATGCCCAGTATGGACGGTTTAGAAACTTGCCGGCGAATCAGGCAGGTTTCAACCATTCCCATCATCGTGCTCACTGCTCTGGATGAAGAAAGTGACAAGGTTGCCGCCCTAGACCAGGGCGCCGATGATTATTTAACCAAACCATTTGGCATCGAAGAACTCCTGGCCCGTATCCGGGCAATGTTGCGCCGGGCCAGGTGGGAGGTTAACCCTTCCGCCAGTCGCGAAGTATTACGCTACGATGAACTTGAGTTAAACGTCGGCGCTCATAGCGTCACATGCCGCGGACAACAACTCACGCTGACCCGCACTGAATATGACCTGCTCCACTTTTTTATGCAAAACGCCGGTAAAGCGCTGCCCCACCGGCTCATCCTGCAAAATGTGTGGGGCCCCGAATATGGCAATGAAGCCGAATACCTGCGCGTTTATATCGGCCGCTTACGGCGTAAGATAGAACTCGACCCCGCCAATCCCGAACTACTAAAAACAGAGTATGGGATTGGTTATCGCTTCGGCTAGAGCCCCAGCAGCCATTTATTTATATCTTTTTTATATTTCCCCATTTATTTTTATGTCTTAAGCGCACCCCCTGTTTTACAATGCGCTTACAAACGCCTTCATTTGTTTAGAATGAATAACGTCCACATAAAGTGGTCCGTTGGCTTCGTTCGTCGATGATTTCCCCCAGAGTCCAGGATGTCGGGAGGCGCGTCTGGGTACCTCGACAAGGTTCAATGTTCGGCCGGACAAACCATCTAGTAAAAGAGGAGAGGTTCTATGTCTTACCGCAAGTTCTTGACCCTATTTTCAATTATTGTAGTTTTGGCCTTGCTTTTGGCAGCCTGCGGCAGCGAAGAGCCTACTGAGGAACCGGCCCCGGCGCCGACCGAAGCCCCAGCTGAGGAGATGGCTGAACCAGAAGAAGTAGCCGAGGAAGTACCTATGGAAGAGGAAGGCTGTGCCGGGACGATTACCCTCGGCGCGGCCGTCAGTGAAACCGGTACTTATGCCCGCGAGGGTAAAGATACTCGCCAGGGATACAATACCTGGCTTGAATGGGTAAACAATGAATATGGCGGCATTAAGGTCGGCGACGAATGTTACAATGTCGAGATTGTCTATTATGATGACGAGAGCGACTCCGATACGGCCTCCAACCTGGTTGAACGGCTGATCACCGAAGATGAAGTGGATTTTCTGCTGGGACCCTACTCCAGCGGCCTGACTATGTCCACCAGCGCCATCGCTGAAAAATATGGCATTGTCATGGTCGAAGGTAATGGCGCCTCAGAGACAATCTTTGAACGCGGTTTCCAAAATATCTTCGCCGTGCTAACCCCGGCCGGCAACTACACCCAGGGAGCCCTAAAAGCATTGGCCGATCTAGGCGCAAAATCCGTCGTCATCGCCTACGAAGACACGGCCTTTCCGACCTCGGTTGGTCAAGGCGCGGAAAGATGGGCTGAAGAGTATGGCTACGATGTCCTGGCCGTAGAAACCTACCCGGTCGACGTAGACGACGTGACGGCGATCATGACCAAATTCCGCGATCTGGATCCCGACGTCTTTGTTGGAGGTGGCCACTTTAATGATGCGTTGCTCTTTGTTAACGCCGCCAAAGAATTAGGCTTCGCTCCTGGTGGCATGGTGATCACAGTCGGTCCTAGCAATCCAGACTTCGTTTCCGAGGTGGGAAGTGCTGCCAACTATATTCTCGGCCCAACCCAATGGGAGGCGACCATGAGCTGGGAAGACGATTATTTCGGTAGCCCGGCCGACTATGCCGCCCGCTATGAAGCCCAATGGGGGGAACCCCCGACCTATCAGGCCGCTGAATCCACCGCCACCGCCCTGGCCCTACAACTGGCCATCGAACAGGCGGGTAGCCTGGATATGGACGCCGTTCGCCAGGCCCTCTTTGACCTGGATGTAATAACCTTCTATGGCCCCATCAATTTTGACGAAACAGGCAAGAATGCGGCCAAGCCCATGGGAACCATCCAGATTCAAGATGGCGTCATCAACGTGGTAGCCCCAACGGAAGCGGCCGTTACTGACCTGCAATATCCGATGCCGCCATGGGAAGAGAAGTAAGCCATAGCGACTAAAGGCAACATTCGTTACCAAATCTGAGAAACTCGGTTGGACTCGCCTGGACCGCCAGACTAGGCGAGTCCACCGAATTCTCAGACGCTGAATTCTCTTTTCATCATAAAAATCTTCGAAGGGAACGGTTATGGACCAATTTACACAGGCCGTCGTTAACGGTATCATGCTAGGCGCTTTTTATGCGGTCATGGTGCTGGGCTTCTCCATTATCTGGGGTGTTATGGGGGTCATCAACCTGGCCCATGGCGAATTTATCATGGCCGGAGCTTTTACAACCTGGTATCTAAACGAACAATTCGGCTGGGATCCACTCCTGACTCTAGGTATTGTCCTCATCATCTTCTTCGGGGTCGGTTACATTTTGCAGCGTTTGCTTATTAATCGCATTATCGACCGGCCCTTCCTCATCTCGCTCTTGGTAACTTTTGGTCTGGCCATCATCATGTCCAATGGCTTCAAGCTGGCCTTTTCAGCGACCCCACGCTCGGTTGACACAATTTTGAGTGGATTCTGGCGGGCTGGAGATATCACCATCCCCAAAACCAAAACAGGAATCTTAGTCATCGCCCTGATCATGATGTCTACGCTCCACCTCTTTTTACAAAATACACGCCTGGGTAAAAGCATCCGAGCGGCCGCTCAAAACCGAGAAGCCGCCCGCATCGTCGGCATCGTAATCCCCGTCGTCTATGCCCTGACCTTTGCCATCTGCATCGCCATGACCGCCGGCGCGGGAACGCTTATCAGCCCTATCCAGCCGATTCATCCTTTCATGGGCGCCACCCTGACCCTAAAAGCCTTTGCCATTACCGCCATGTCAGGCCTTGGGAGTATCCCCGGCGCATTAGTCGGCGGCCTGGTCTTGGGCTTGATTGAAACGTTTGTCGCTACTTACGTGCCCGGTGTGGGCACCAACTTAGGCGTCATATCTTCCTACGTCATCCTGGTTGTCGTCCTGGTAGTTCGACCCCAGGGATTGTTTGGCGGCTTAAAGCCAGCTGGGGCGCAGTAAGATGGGACCCCTACTCTCCGCCTGGCGAAAGTATCACCTGGGGCGCTATCTATTGTTGCTGTTGATTCTGTACCTGCTCGCGTTACCCCTGGTCCAAATCATGACCCCAGACCGAAAGCTGGTTACGAATTCTTTGCTCTTTTCCTTTACGCAACTGTTCATGTTGATTACCCTGGCCAGCAACTGGAATCTGACTGGCGGCTTCACCGGCTATGTCGATTTTGGACACGCCGTCTTTTTTGGACTCGGCGCCTACGGCACCGGGATTATGATGTCCAAAGCTAGCTGGTCTTTTGTACCCGCTCTAGTCGCCGGGGCCATATTCGCCGTCATCTTTGCCTGGCTCATTGGTTCGGCCACCCTGCGATTGAAAGGTCCTTATTTCTCCATCGCTATGTTAGGCACCTTTGTGGCTATGCGCGAGATCGTTCGCGTCCTAAAGCCCTTGACCGGTGGCGGGACGGGTTTGACCTTACCCCCTTATTTGAACCGGCCACTTTTTTATTACGTCACCTTGGTTCAGGTGATTCTAGTGACCATTTTTATTTCCTGGCTTATCAAACGCACTGAATTTGGCAAATCTCTCATCGCTATTCGCGAGGATGAAGTCGGCGCCGAGATGCGCGGGATTAATACCACCCTGCACAAGATAACCATTTTCGCTATTGCCGCTTTTTCCAGTGGACTGGTTGGCGGGCTCTGGGCTTATCAAAATACTTTCATTGACCCGGATATCGTCTTTCTTCAATCACGTACAGTGGATATGGTCATGATGACCATGCTGGGTGGTCTTGGTATCGTCGCCGGGCCGGTTGTCGGCGGCGCCGTTCTTTACTGGCTGCGTGATGTGATCTGGGCTAATTTCCTGCAATTCCATCTAATTGTCCAGGGCATCGTCCTGATTATAATAGTTCTCTTCTTACCTGAAGGAATCCTGGGCACTCTTGGTGACCGAACAGGAGGGACGACTATCGGCCGTTTATGGAGCCGCTATCTCACAGCCCCGAAGGAAACCAAAGTTGAGGAAGCGGAGGTTAACCCATGACCACAGGTGATCCAGAGCCCTTGCTGGTCGGTTATAATGTCAGTAAATATTTTGGCGGCCTGGCCGCCCTTAGCAATGTGGATTTCGCCGTCTACCCTGGCGAGGTCATGGGGCTGATTGGCCCCAACGGTAGCGGAAAAACCACCCTATTTGACTGTCTCAGCCGTGTGCAGAATATCGATCGCGGCCAAATCACCTTCAAAGGACAGGACATCACCCATAAGAAACCCTTCCAGGTAGCCCACATGGGCCTCTCGCGCACCTTCCAGGTCATTCGTGTCTACCGCAAGCTCACCGTGTTAGAAAATATGTTGCTCAGTCGCCAATGGGGCGGCCTGGGTATCATTAAGTTGTTCCACAGCTACCCGAAAAAAATTGAGGATCGCGCTCGTGATTTGATCCATTTTCTGTTGCTTGATGCCGTCATTGAAGAACAGGCCGGTCACCTTTCTGGTGGCCAACAACGCCTTCTTGAACTGGGTATGGCCTTGATGCCCGATCCCGACCTGATCCTGCTGGACGAAGCCACCTCAGGCGTAAACCCTACTTTGATTGAGACTATCAAGGAGCGGATTGTCGAATTGAACCAGAACTATAACAAGACCTTTTTGCTCATTGAGCACAACATCCAATTCATCGGCGATCTGTGCAACCGGGTATTCGTATTAAATTACGGCGAGATGCTGGCCGAGGGAACCCCTGACCATATTATGAATAATGAAGCAGTTATTGAAGCCTATTTTGGCACGGGTGGAGACGACGATGAACTCGGCAACTGAACGGCCGCTTTTAGAAGTGCATGATATTTACTCCGGCTATCAGGCTGACTTTGATGTCCTCAAGGGGGTTAGCTTGCATGTCAAGCCGGGAGAAATAGTCTGCGTGATCGGGCCAAACGGCGCCGGCAAATCAACTGTTTTTAAGGCCCTCTACGGATTCCTAACTGTTCGCCAGGGACGGGTGTTGTTTGACGACCGCGATGTAACCAATATAGCTCCTCAGGATGCCCTGAAAGCCGGCATCACCATTGTTCCCCAACTGCGCAGTGTCTTTCCCCAAATGACCGTTCACGAGAACCTTGAAATGGGCATGTATCTGGAAAAGAATAAGGCCCAGATCAAGAACCGCATCGATTACATATTGGAATTGTTTCCTCGCCTGAGCGAGCGCGCCAAGCAGAAAGCGGGTACCATGAGTGGCGGCGAACAACGCATGTTAGAGATCGGCCGGGCGCTTATGTGGCAGCCCAAATTGGTTTTAATGGATGAACCCTCGGCCGGGCTCGCCCCGCTGATTACCAGGGCAATCTTTGACAACATTCGCCGGCTCAACCGGGAGATTGGTTTGACCGTATTGATGATTGAACAGAATGCCCGGCAGGGTTTAAAGATCAGCGATCGCGGTTACGTATTGGAACTCGGTCAAAATAGCTATGAAGGCACCGGTCAGGAATTATTGGATAACGAAGAAGTGCGGCGGGCCTTTTTGGGTGGGCGTTAACTCAGCTTCAATTAGCAACTTATTCCCTATTTTTAACCTTTGGAGAGGTAGATGAAGCGATTACTTGTCAGGGATTGGATGAGGACAGACGTAATCACCGGGGATCAAACGATGGGTATGTTGGATGCCCATAAGCTGATGCGAGATCGGAAGATTCGCCGCCTGCCGGTCATCAAGAGAAACCATAAGCTGGCCGGTATGGTCACGCGCAGCGACATCCGCCGGGCCGAGCCCTCTGATGCAACCAGCCTGAACGTCTGGGAGATGAATTACCTGCTGGCCAAGCTGCAACTCAGGGATATCATGACCACTGAGGTAATCACCTGCCGGCCGGAAGATACCATCAAAACGGCCGCAACTTACATGCAAAAATATAAAATCGGCGCACTGCCTGTCGTAGACGATCAGGAGCATGTCATCGGCATCATCACCGAATCTGATATTTTCCGCATCCTCATCGCCTGGTTTAATGAGGAAATAGGCGAAGATTCGTAATCTATTGTTTTTTCACCATCTCGGAACACGACAGATGGTTTTACCTCCCACTCCTGCCCTGTTCTCCTAACCTGTATGGGCCGTTCCACCAATCATAAGCCCAGCCTGTTCTACGGTTGGGTCATCGTTCTTGTTTGTGGCCTGACCCTGTTTGTCGCCTTTGGTGTGCGCCTTTCCTTTTCCGTCTTTTTTGTCGCCCTCTTAGATGAATTTGGTTGGTCACGGGCCGGCACAGCCCTGATCTATTCCACCAGCATGGTTGTCTTTACCCTGGCCTCAACTCCATCCGGGATGGCCCTGGATCGTTGGGGTGTGCGCCGTGTATTTGGGGCGGGTGCGGGTTTGTTAGGAGCTGGCCTTCTCCTCAGTAGTCGCGCTGAAACTTTACCCATGCTGGCCCTCACCTACGGCCTCATTGCCGGCCTGGGCCTGACTATTTTGGGCCTGGGCCCCCAGGCCAGCGTCGTTTCTCGTTGGTTCATCCGCCGCCGGGGAATTGCCATCGGTCTGACCTTCGCCGGCACCGGTCTGGGCGCCCTCATATTGATCCCCTTGAGTGCCTACCTGATCGGCGAGATCGGTTGGCAGAGGACCTATATTGGCCTGGCCATCCTGGCCCTGGCCCTCATTCCAATCATCGTTCGTTATCTTCGCCTTTCCCCCGACCGGCTAGGCTTGCAACCCGATGGCGATAAAGTAGACCCTTCTCGGCCAGATCAATCTTCCGGACCGGCCACGGGCTGGCTGATGGCCCAGGTCGTTCGTTCGCCGGCCTTCTGGCTCGTGATAATCGCCAGTCTCGTCTCCATCGGGCCGCTGCGCATGTTAACCGTCCACCAGCTGGCCGCCATCGAGGATGGCGGCTTAGACCGCCTGCTGGCCGCCTCGATCATCGGCCTGACGGGTGCGGTAACCACTTTTGCCTTCATATTCTGGGGAGGCCTATCGGATCGTATTGGCCGGCGCTGGGCCTATATGCTCGGCTCGATCTGCTTGCTGGCCGCCATCGGGCTCCTGGCGAACTTGCCCTCAACCGGCGCAACCACCTGGCTCATTCTGTATGCGCTCATGCTAGGATTGGGCGAGGGATCACGATCGTCCCTCATTACGGCCGTCGCTAACGACCTCTTTCCCGGGGATGCTGTCGGCGCCGTCAATGGAGCGGTCGGCTCGGCTTTTGGGGCCGGGGCCGCTCTTTTTCCCTGGCTGGCCGGTCGCATCTACGATCAATCGGCAAGCTACACCTTGGCCTTTCAACTGGCGGCCGTGGCCATCGTGATCTCCACCGTAGCGCTGTGGTTTGCGCCGAAGGTGGCCAAGCGCTAATGCTTAAATTATAAGGAATGCTGGAACTCTTCAAGACACCTTTCTAGTAAATCCGCTATCTGCATGGCCTGGGCCGACTTATTCAAATAGAGCATGTCTAGTTGCTTGCGCTTTTGCCTTAAAATCCCCAGAATATCACGCTATTGAACTTCTGATATCTCACCACCAAACCGGTACCACTCCAGCTTCGCTAATATCTTATCTTCAGGGCTGGCGAAATAGACCTCCCGCGCTGTTTCCTTGTCTATCACTCGTTTCACGCGCCGGGTTAGCTGATTTTGGTCGAACAGCCGATCCTTGGGTAGGAAAATATCCACCTTAAACATCGTTTCTAGATGAATCATATTGAAGGTAGACTGGCGCGTGATAGCATTTCGGATCAGCCCTTCATCCAGGTAAAATGCAGAATCCAACAGTTTTATAAAGGGACCAACATGGGATGACTCAATGGAGGCGATGATGTCAACGCCCTGGGTTGTGCGTATGTGTCCATAGGCGGTGTTGGCAAAGGAACCGCCTATAAGATAATCAATGTCCAGGGTTTCATAGACGTTGAAGACCAATAAATCAATCTGGACCGATACATCCATTTTTTAGTCCTTACTGGTCCTACCTGTATTCTGGCAACGGCCCGTAAACTTTTAGCGCTAACTCCGGGCCAAGCTTCAGGTCGGCCAAATGTCGTCGCAGCTCAGTTTCGCTAGCCTTTGGATAGATATCCCGCAAACCTTCCAGTGCCAGGCGATCTGCTATGCGATTCAGATCGCCCAGCAACTGCAACTTACGCCAGACCGGCGCCTGGCGTAATAGCTCTGTCAAAACGCGTTCTGTTTCCGGATCTGTATCACTTAAGGTCACAAATCAAGTAAAACATTTTCGCCTGGTGGGCGGAACATCACCAGGTAGGAGCCAGGTGATTGGTCTCTGATATCCAGCCCAGGGCTTCTTAATCTGGCAATATTCGGACTGGGTACCTCCAATATTGAACCAAGAGTTTTGTGCCCATTCAAGTTAAAGAGGATCCTCCCTGTCTCACCCCTTCATTTGTGATATTCTACCGCCGGAAAATGACATTTCTCGGATACATGTTCTACAATGGAGATGCGCTATGAAAACTGTTCTATGTTTCGGAGATTCAAATACCTGGGGTGCAAAACCGATGCAATCGATTGATGTAATCGAGCGCTTCGACCGCGATGAGCGCTGGCCCGGCGTTCTGAAGCGGGAGTTGGGCGCCGAGTATGAAGTTATCGCTGAGGGGTTAAACGGCCGGACGACCGTCTGGGAAGATCCTATCGAAGGCCATAAGAATGGCAGCGCCTATCTTATTCCATGCCTGGACACTCACCAGCCCCTCGACTTGGTGATTATCATGTTAGGTACCAACGACCTAAAAACCCGCTTTTCAGTCACCGCCCAGGATATCGCCCTATCGGCCGGAGTCCTGGTAGGCATGGTCCAGGGCCACCCAGTTCAGGTAGCCGGCGGTAATACGCCTAAAGTTTTACTCATCGCCCCACCGCCCATGCATCCCGATCCGCCAGAGTTCATAGATGAGATGTTTACCGGCGGCTACGAGAAATCACAAAGACTCTCCAAACATTTTGCCTGGATAGCTGATCTGTACGGTTGCGCCTTCCTCGACGCGTGTGAGGTCATCGCCTCCAGCCCTGTCGATGGCATCCATCTCGGCCGGGACGACCACAAGAAGCTGGGCCAGGCTGTGGCCGGCCTGGTCAGACATCTCTTGGAATGACCGGATCTGGAATATCCAGGCAGAGATAGCTGATAAATAGAAAAGGTTTCGTAACGATTTCGAGACGATCCACCCGTATACTCTTACTAAAATTGGAGTTTGTACGATGTCTGCTATCGACAAAACTGAACGAAACCAAAAGAGTCATCACCGCCGGCCGGTATTGTACCTGGCCCTGGGTCTTGTGTTGTTGAGCGCCCTACAATTGGTTTACCGGGCTACCTTGCCGACCGATGGCTGGTCGGTGATCACCAGCGATACCTTTGATAATCCTGACTGGATCTACTGGGAAAACCTGGTGGGGGCGCCCTCCTTGCTGATGCGGGACGACACCCTAATCGCCGTTGATGGCCAAATAGTCACCGGTACGGCTTCCGTAAAGCAACTGCCTCCACCGCCTAACTGGGAAGCCGGAAACCAGGTGCTCATGACAATAAGCCGTCAAGGGCAACAACAAGTCGTTTCCGTGCCACTGGTACATTGGACCTGGCCGGCCTGGTGGCAATATAACATCACCTCGATATCAAAGTTTATCAACCTGTTGGGAGCGTCCGCTTTATTCACCGTGGGCCTCTTCGCTTTTTGGCGCCGTCCGGATATTCCCAGTGCCCAGGCTTTGCTAATGCTGTGCGCTGTCTTCCTGGCAACCGCCTTGAGTGGTCTGCTGCCAGATGGGCTTTCGGTCCAATTCAACTCACTAGCCAATTTGGCAACTGGCTTTTTCAGCTACATGATTTTTGGCGTTCTGCTGGCCCCGTCGCTCCTAACCTTTACCTTGCTCTTCCCCAAGCCGAAGCAGATCATCCAAAGACATCGCTATCTGGTTTTTCTACCCTATGCTCTCGGGCTATTCTTGTTGATTTACTTATTGAGTGGTGGCAGTGGTGCAATCGGCTGGATACTGACCCCGGCCATGATTTTTGCCTCAATCATCAGCCTGATCCACTCCGGCCTCACCCAGAGAGACGCGTTGAGCCGGGCTCAAATGCGCTGGGTAATTGGCGGTTTTGTCTTGGGCTTAGGCACTGCTTTGTTAACATTCCCCTCGGCTTTTGGTTGGATAGAGGATCCCTTCTGGGCCGAACTACTGGGGTCAAGTATCAACCTCGGTTTTACCATCCTGGGTATCTCCCTGGCCATGGCCATTTTACGTTACCGTCTTTACGACATCGATGTCATCATCCGCAAAACGCTCATTTACGGCCTGCTCACCGGCTTATTGGCCCTTGTCTATTTTGGCAGCGTGGTAATCCTGCAGATTATGTTCGAATCGATAACCGGTGAAAATTCCCCCATTATTATCGTCATCTCAACCTTACTGATAGCCGCCTAATTTTCCCCTTTACGCCGGCGCTTGCAGGTGACCATCGATCGCCGTTTCTTCCGCCGGAAGTATGACGCCCAGCGGGTGCTGGCTCAATTCGCCCAGACCGCCCAGGCTGAAGTCGAGCTGGAAACGTTGGCGGCCGGCTTGCAGCGCGTTGTTCAAGAAACGATGCAGCCTGAATCAATATCCATTTGGCTTAGACCGGTCAAAAAGTCGACCCGGCCGTGAGACTACGCCCGGGCTATCGATACCTACAGCTTATGTCCGTCATTTTTCGTGCCCGCAAACTAAGTGAGTGTGAAACACCGTAACGACTAAGGAGCCACTCTTGGAGAGGCCACGCAGTACCTATCCCCCCTGATCCAGCCCAACGGCTCAAAGCCGGCGATGAAGCGGTCTTTTTCCCCCAGCAGCCTTTAATATCAGCTGGTGTCTATCCTAATCTACAATACGACCCTACGAAGGCACCAAGCCTTTGTCAGGGCTATCATCTCTTTGGTGGTCCGGCGAACTCGGAGACGCCTGGCGTTGGCACGAGAAGAAAATTCCGAAGAATGTTAAACCGATAAACGAATTTAGGTATCTTGTGTGGCGCCCGAGCTGATACCTTTTGGTATATTTCACCGGCATCGTTTGCTATAATTACTTCATGACAACTCATTTTGTATCTGTAATCGTCATTGCCGGACCTACGGGAGCAGGCAAAACAACCTTATCAAAATTGCTGAGCGATAATTACAATTGTGCTTACCTTTCAGAAGATGAATTAACAAAAGAGATCTTCCCCGATGCGTATAAAGATATTGAGGATTATCCAGATCAGCTAAAAATAGTTGAAAGCCAATTGTTAAAAAGAACAAAAGAAATTTTTAATCGCGGAGAATGTATCGTTATTGACCAGATTAATTTAGGAGAAGAATTTATTGAGGAAATAAAAATAGCTTTTCACAAGCATTTAATATTAAAGGTCCTGTGGCCACCAATGTTAACCACTATTGAAAGGGATAAAAGAAGAGAGGGATGGACCTCCGGCGAAACTGTTATCAAAAAATTTTACAAAAAATATGAAGGGCTAAAACCAATTATTGGCGAGGAAAACTATATTGATAATAGCCAGCAAACACCGGAGCAGACTCTAAAAAGATCTATCGAGCCGATTTTAGGGAGGCCGCCCGGTACCTATCGCCGCTAATCCAGCCCATCCGCCCAAAGCCGGCGATGAAGCGGACTTTATCCACCCTAAGCCTGTAAAATTGGAAATCTGGAAAAGAGATGTATCGCCGGGCATTGGGGTGATTTTCCAGGTAAAGGTCGACCATACTTTCTCTATCTTCCGCCGGCATCACTCGGCCGACCAGCGTAACCCGGGGATGGGCCAATGCATCAACCTCATTGAAATCAGGTGCGAAAAAGATGGAGGCCCGCGGATCAGCGGCCAGGTATTGTTGGTGTTCGGCCAGCGTGCTCAAAAACATGATCACGTCGCCCCCTGGCAAAGGCGCCACATCGACGAGCGAGCCATAGGGCGCCCCCTCGTCCGGGATGAGCGTGGAAAGCACGCCGCGCCAATTGGCGGCAACGATTTCGCGAGCTTCTTTAGCCAGCGCCAGGCGACTCTCTGAATCGCCTGGCGTTGTGTTTGAATCTTGTTCCATGGCTTAAGTTCCTTGCCGTATGGGACATCCCAGTTTCGCGGCGCCAGGCGGCCTCTTTGTAAATTCGCCATAGCACCGGCTCTATTTTCCTTTCGGAGCCAGCTGATGACCCCTGACAATTTTAGCAGCACTCTTTCTGACCTGGCCACCCATCCCGTTTTTGGTAGCCAGGTCATACTTACCGTCGCCGGCTATGCGCCCAAAACGGCCGCCACTACCAGATACAACGCCAGCCCATTAAACAACAAATGGGCAATGAAAGCCGGCCAATTATTCTTCGTCCGCTGGCTGATGAAGGAGATGATGAGGCAGACCGGCAACAGGCCAACCAAATCCCACCACTTGAAAGCATGGAAACCAGTCCACAGCAGGCCGTGCACAACCCAGGTCCACTTACCATAGGTCAGTTCCTGCCGGGGTAGAATGATGCCTCGCCACCACAACTCTTCGCCGATCACGTTTAAGAGCAGGACCAGCACAAAAAGAAAGACGATCTCCCAGTGCCCTTGAACGCTGTCGTCTAACACTTGGTCTACGGAAGTGATCATGCTGGCTCCTGGATTCAGGCCCAGGTTGCCCAGAATGCTTCCCAAGGCGCTGGCCAACTGCGAAAAAAACCCGTAAGCGACGTTCAGGGCCAAAAAGGCGCCCACACCCATTAAAACGCCCCTCCGCGTCAAGCTCGGGTAGCGAAAACGCTGGCTGAAAGCCGCCAAGGTCAGCGGCCGGCCGGCCGGCCTTCCCAGTGATGAAACACGGCCAATGCTACTGCCAGCATCACCGCCATCGGCGCCACATGGGCGACCACAAAACTCTCCGTGGCCGCCAACCCCAACCCTACCAACCAGGGCATAAAAACATGATAACTAAAAACCATCAGCAGTGCCGGTGCGCCGAAGGCGATCAGCGATCCCCAAAGAGGCAGTGGTTTCAACGATTCCAAAAAGTTGTCTTGTAATTTGTTTACTTCTTGTTCCAAAAAAGTTGTACTGGTCATTATCGTCTCTCCTTTTTTATATACGTTTTTGCATGTATGTATAATGTTTAAAAAAACTGGTTATCCTGTTTTACCTGGACACCAGACCACCCATAAAAACATCGGCAAATTCGGCCGCCTTTTCATTAAGGGAGAAAGCCTGCCGGTTGCTCAACCACAGTGCTGCCACGCCGTTCTGATAGGCGATGAAGGCCCGGGCCACGGTCGTCGGATCCAGGTCACCCCGCAGTTCACCCCTGATAATGCCCTGGGCCATGATCGATGCGGTGCTGTTGATCAGCATCTCACTTTGCTCCAGGCGCTGGTTCCGGACCGCAACTAAATCAGGGTCATTCCCGGCTCTGATCAGGGACAGCTCAAAAATCTGCCGCAAACGGCGATCCTTTTCCAGCAAAGCCAGCGAATAAGAAAGGATGCGGGTCATGATCTCCGGCAGTGTGCCGCCTTCACTGATAGCCGTCTCAACCGCCCCACTCTCCTGGGCTGAGGCCGCCTCCATCAAACTTTTGTAAAGTTCGGTTTTGCCGCCGAAGTGATGGTAGATTGCCCCGCGTGTGACCCCGGCCGCTTGGGCGATATCTTCCAGGCGAGTCGCCTGGTAGCCTTGCCGGCTGAACTGTTCCAGCGCGGCATCAAGTAAGGCCTGTCTAGTCTGATCCGCTTCTTCTTTAGTCCGTCTCATACATACATTCTATCATGTATGATTAAGGTTGTCAAGAGACCTACGTTGACTTCTGGGTGAAGACCGCTGACCGGATAGCTGCCTGCTCCAAATCGCTTAATCACGCTTGGTCAAAACCCCACCCACAATGTCCAGGTGCTTCTGATAATTGTCGGACTAGTCCTACAGCTTCTCCTCGACGCCTACTGATATAGAAACATCTGGTTCCTTCAACTCCAACAACTCCATAGCCACACCGTGATTGCGCTCGCTCTTATTCTCGGCCGTTTTGTCCCAGTTGGGTGTCACCGAAGTGCAAATCCATTTCATGGCCGCTTCGCGGCGGCTGCCGGAAGCTGCCAGGCGCCTGGCTAGATTGTCAGCCGTAAGCAGAAGGTTGCCCCCTGGTGTCAGCTACATCGAGATCCACACCGCAGCCCATCGGCCGTTGGGATGGCTTCTACACTTTTACTCCGGAGCCGGCTGGATCGAAAAATTACTATACGAATTTACGAATCCTCGCAGAAGAGACAGCCGTTGATTTTTTACTCCTCTCAAGGCAGCCCACAAGGTTTAGAGTCTGGACCCGGAACAACAACCAAATGAAAGTTATTTGGGGGGCTGATCCCAGTCTGGCGTGCACGAACTCTGTCTGGTTGGGACGGCATCTTCCGCGGTACCGATCAGCTATACATACTATCACGCATGTTTCTAATATTTATTGGCTACTTAAGGTTCCCCGAGAAACACACCCCCCTTGTCATGCTGTTGTCACACTGTCAACACGAACCCAAATACAACCAATATGACGAGTTGATGTGAATGATGAACGGTAAATACCAGGTCGACAATATCCGACGTTCAGCTAAGAATGAAAATCCAGATGAAAGCTGCCCAGGTCCTTATCCAGGCTCACCAAACCAAGAAGGATACCGGTCCCGGAATTGTTCGATACAATTTCGCTCATCTTTGCCAATGGACCGGCCGGGTCATCAATCATCTGGCCCAGGCGTGGGAAAACTTGGTTGATGTGACTGAATCCATTCGCCAACTTCGTTATTAATAATCCTGGGTCTACAAGGCGGCGAGCCAGTCGCTTGCACTTCCAACGAGGCAAAGAATCGAGCCACTGGTGGGGAATTAAGCTGCTGGGTCAATCCAGGTAGTTATGGTTTCTACCATGATCGCGTCCCCCCAAATCTGCACCGGAGGAGCCAGTTCTGACGCCGGCTCCCAACGCCATCCCGGCTGGATCTATTGATCTGAGCTAAGACAGATGTTCCAGCACCGTTTTTGCCTCTATCAGGTCCCTTGTGTCATACCCTTCGGTAAACCAATCATAGATCTCCATCAACATGCGGCGTGCTTCCTCCGTCTTGCCCTGGCTCTGCCACAATCGGGCCAGAGTTGTAGTTGCCCGCAGTTCCCATGACCTGGCATGTTGGCTGCGGGCAACCTCGATTGCTTTTTTAAGACTGGCTTCTGCTTCAGCCTCATAGCCCTGCATGAGAAGCAATTCTCCCTGCAATCGGCAAAGCTCTGACTCCAGGTGGCGCTCGTCAGTTTTCTCCACAAATTTTAACGTCTCAGCCAGGGTGTTTAACCCTTCCTCTATTCTCCCTGTCTGGGCCAAAGTCTGGGCCATTACGCTCTGTGATCCTGAGAAGTAACACCAAATCCCCCTGGACTGCATAGAGTTTAAGCCCGCCCACATCTGGTCCATCCCCTCTTGAAGCTGGCCTGAAAAAGCGAGGGCTTCTCCCAGAAAATAGGTTCCTGTACCTTGCCAACCTGCGACCTTTTCATTACCCAATCGAATTAATTCTTCAGCGTTCTTCTTAAGCGGGACCGCATCGCGACGCATCTCATTGAGTTTACAGCCCGCATTACAGAGGACATCGGCTAGAGAAAAGGGATGATTCAGTTCTCGAGCAAGTGTCAGTGCCTCCTGGCTACGCTTCATGGCCTGTTCAGGATAACCAAGACACCACAGGCAACAGGCATAAAATGCCAGAGCGCCAAGTCCGGCATCCTTGTCGCCATGAATAATAAATGGACGATGATGCAATTCAGGTTTATAAAAGGAGATCACTTCTTCGAGATGAGCCCGGGCGGTCGTGTGCTCTCCAATAATGAAGGAGATAAAGCCCAGATGCCAATGGCAAATCGCCACCAATATGGGATCCTCGGTACGATGGGCAAGAATGAGCGCCTCCGCTGACAGTTCCCTCGCCGTTTGATACTCTGCACCGACAAAATGGAAAACCGCGATTTGTTGCACCACCTCACAGAGTTGAGCCGTCTTTCCCGTCTGTATACACAATTCTCGAGCCCTTGTGTAAGCGGCAAGAAATTTTGGGCTTCGTGCGCTCTCAGTGCTTTGCCAGGCTATACCTAGCCCCAGTTGCAGGGCAAGTTCTTGTTCAGCCTGGTCTAAGGAATCCGGCAGTGACATGACTATTTCCAACCCCTTGGTTAGGTGGGTAAGGGACTCCTGATAGGCGGACAACCTCAGGGCTTTTTCCCCGGCCTGGCACAAATATTGAACCGCCTTATGGGCAATCCCGGCCTCCTGATAATGCCAGGCCAGCTGCACATCGATTCTGTCCGACTGGTCGCCATACAATTGTTCAAGCGCGTTCCCTACATCCTCATGGATATAGGCCCTTTCTACATCGTCCATATTCTCGTAAAGGTACTTCTGGAAAAGGTAATTCCTAAATCTGTAGCGGGAGATGCGCCTCTCACCCAAATAGTCGACATCCCGAGGACGTACCAGGCGATGTCTTCGGTCCAAATCGCTGCTCAAACATTGTACGATTTCCCGTTCGTCTTGATTCAGAACATTAGCCACTACCTCGGCGGTGAACTCCTCGCCTTCTACACTAGCAACCTGTAAAGCAACCCGTAACTGCTGGTCCAGCCGGCTTATCCGCTCGGAGATGGCTGCCTCCACTCGGGCCGGCAATGTCTCCCAATCCAACGATGGCCCCTCAATCCAGTTCCCCTGCATATTCTGGATTAATTCGCCCCGCTCTTGCATGCCTCGCAACAGTTCGACGGTGAACAAGGGGTGGCCACGAGTACGTTGCAACAGTTTTCCTCTAAATGAGCGGGTTAGCTGGTTGGGCTCACTATCAAGAAGAGCGTCAACAAAATCCCCACCCTCTGTTTGATCAATGTTCACCAGGAGATCACCATACAAGCGCTGAAACTCATTGATGACCGGTCCTAGGGGGTGACGCTCCCCACCTCTCATCAGGCTAACTTCTTCCCTTCGATAAGCACCAACAATAAGAATCCGGCTGCCCACCAGATGACGGCCCAGGTGGAATAACAAACTGACAGAACCAAGATCGGCCCATTGTAGATCATCCACCAACAACAACAAGGGCTTATGAATTGCCAAGCTCTGCATAAAGGTGGTGTATTGCTCAAAGAGATCATTTTGGTGTGGACCGGAAAATCGTATGTCACTGGCTACCTGGTTCTCGACCAGTTGATTCAGCCGGTGATGTAGATCCTCCTTTCCCGACCACTGAATGTACGCCTCAACACGCTCGAGCAAAGATGTTCCCAGAATGAAGGTGTTCATCAGACCTTGACCGGCCTCGGCTAAAAGGTCCACCGCTACTGGAAGCGTGTTCCACAGGCGAAAGGCATGATCACTGGAAATGGCGCCGCCCGCCCACTTCGCCTCCACATCTCCAGTCAGCATCTCCAAAATCTCGCGAAATGGCAGGTAGGGGTCGCCGATCCCAGTGTAGGCATTGCAATTTCCGATGGCCACGCCCAGTTCGACGGCGAAATCCTGTGACATCCGGCCGAATTCTTGAATCAGAGCTGTTTTCCCGCTACCGGCTTCCCCTATCACCAAGGCAACCTGACCGCGTCCCGCCATTGCCAGCTCTAGATAATGTTGTAATCGGGCTAATTCACCCTTCCGTGCAACGAAAACAGGTATATCAAATTGAACTCTTTCTTCCTGAATAAAACGAGGTAACTTTACTGTCAGCGTAGGCAGCGCTGCACGGAAGGTCTGGCCGGCCGTGTGGATTGTGTCAGTTCGGATTTGCTCATATAACGCCGCAGTATCCACGGTCGGTTCGACTCCCAGTTCTTTGTCCAAAAGGTCGCGGCAGGTCTCATATTGGATCATGGCGGCACTTCTTCGGCCACTCAAGGCAAGTCCCCGAATTAGTTGTCGGTGAACCGTCTCATCCAAGGGATCTAATTCGAAATGTCTCCGAGCCCAAACCAGGGACAGTTCGTATTGTCCAGCTTCTTCGTAAGCCATCGCCAGATAACGCAATGAAGACAGCAATCGTTGGTCAAGCTGCCTTCGTTTTTTCATCATCCATTCCTCAAACGGTACGCTATCCTTAATAGAGAATCCTTCCAGAAAACAACCCTGGTATAGAGCGATGGCCTCTTCTATGAGCGACAGAGCTGGATAAGCCTTATCCCTGTTTGATAAGGGCTGCGTTTGGGCTTGGAACGCTGAGACATCTAACCAATAGTCACTGTTACTATTAAACTGAAGCGTATCTCGGGTGATAAGCAGAAAAGACGATTCTGCCGAGTGGTCCCCGATCACCCGGCGCAAGTTAGAGAGAGCATAGCGTAGATTGCTGAGGGCATCCCGGTCGGGCCATTCAGCCCAGAGGTGCCCGGCTATTACCTCGCGCCTGTGCGCCCTTTCTGCCTCAACCGCCAGGTAAATCAGCAGTGCCCGGACTTTGTTGGATTTGAAACCGGTGACCGGCCGCCCAGCCAAAGTAGCCTCAAACGGTCCCAGACAGGATAGTGATAGATGGGCCATCGTTCCCCTTCCGAAAGCAATCACAGCGAACCCAGCACCTAAGAACATTATACAACAGAAAATGGGCCACTGATCCGCCACGTGCTGGCCACACTTCAACCACGATCTCTCCACTTCTGCCTGGTATATTGGAAATCAAAATAATCCCGGAAGCAATTGTGCAACTGGGAAGGGAGCGAAATTCGCTCACAATTAAAAAAAGGAGATACCATGAATATCAAAGAAGTTACACTTAGTTTGGGGCCTACAGACGATCACCGGACTTCTGTTACCCGCTATCAGATCGGTTTGTTGGTACTCGGTTTTCTGGTTCTGCTAACGATTACAGCATTAGTGCTTTCATCGGCTCCGTCTTCGCAAACTCTATTAAATTCAGCAGAGGAGATAGATACAGACACTGCCCGATGGATGGCCCTTGGTGAACGTTACCGAGAGGAATGGCTCAACAACGATAGGGTTGCAGCCGCCAATGTTGCCAGGTGGAACGCAATGGGCGAGAGGTACAACTCTGGAGAACTTCAGGTCGGTCACACCATTGATGTTGAAGCTGCCCGGTGGATAGCCAAGGGTGAGCGATATCAAGCAGAGAAGTTGGAGGCGGAACGAATCGAGGCAGCCAATATCGCACGGTGGGACAGTCTTGCTACTCGTTACCAGGCCATAGGCCAGTGATATAACGTACACCCTCAGGGGAAAAGGCCTCGCCCGTTTCAGACCATCTCTCCAGGTGAATATAGAGTGCCAGGCCGGCAATCACCGGCCTGGCACTCTTGTGCAAGACGAACTCGCTAAAGCTTCTTTCACGAGGTCGCGATTGAAGCCTATACAAGTGACAAGCACGGAGCCTCAGACAGACAGGGGCAGACAGTGGGCAGCATTTAGCAGGTCAACAAATTCTACGCTCAGCAAAGAACAAATGCCCATTTGGAAGCAGCCTAGCTCCATAACCAGACTCGCCAAGCCAGCCATAAAAGCGTTCAACGCCGCATCCTCAATATCGCCGCACACCCCTGGGGGAACCCAAACAGCTAAAGGCCTGGTAATTCCTAGATGCAACCATTTGTTTAAATCTACGTACTACAAGTATCATACTGTCCATCACTGGCAATCGCTCACTCAACCCGAGGTACAGACATGATCCTTGAAAATTACCTGCTCTCCTTCCCCGAACGAGTCATCCGCTCGGCCGCCGCCCTCGTGGGCGGGACCAGCCTGCTGCTCACGGAAACCTTGCTGCCCGATGCCGTCCGTTCCACCACCACCTACCGGGTCCTGGTCGGCGATCTACAAAAAACCCTCATCACCCGGGTCGCCCAGGTCCAAATGGCCGGAGATAACCCAGAAAATGCCATCACCGATGAATATTTGCAGAAAAAACTTATCGGTAGCTCCCTGGAGGCCATCGGCCTGGTAACCGTGCGCTTCTCCCCTGTCTGGGCCCTGGCCATCATTGGCGACGCGGCCGGCGGCGGTCAGGTATTTTTGGACCGGCTGGTCCACAACCTAAAAGCCAACGGCCTTATCGATCCTCAGAGTGAACCCAAAAGCCTGTCGGAATTATTAGCGGCCATTCAGAACGCCGCGTTTACCGGCGCTCGAGCTATCGATACCCCACCGCTCACCAGCGCCGAGCTCGAGGTTGTGACTGACGAATTGGCTGCCAGCTACGGTGATATGAGCGGTAAAAGCCAGCAACTATTAGCCCGCATCACTCATATCGGCCGGCGCATGGAAGATGTCGCCCAGGATCACGCCCTCTCCTTTGAACAGGTGAGTGGTCTGATGACCGTCGATGCTGTAAATCTCTCCAGGAACGGCCTGGGCGCTGGCCTGGCCCTTAGCCAGACCAGCGGCGAGCTCTTCATCGAACATATTCTCAGCAGCTACGGTCGCACCCTGGACCGCATCAGCGAACAAGGGCCGGGCGCCTATTTGAGCGAAAGTTTGACGCCTTTCCTCGAAGCGGCGATAAGTCACCTGGACCCTGGTAAAACCACATGGACCGAAAATACTTTCTTCCCGGCCTCTAAGGACCAACCATTGCCCCTCGCCTCTCCGGATGTTTAATCGCAGAACCGAACCAGCCGTCAAGAAGCCGACAGCGCCAATGATTTCATCCAAATCATCACTATACGAAGTTCTTATCGCCAGCTCTACCCTGTAACCCCCGCGACAACCCTGGCTCGAGAGACGACTTTTCCCCATCCATTTCCCATCTGATGACTACGCGCAATTGGATGCCAGAGTTTTCCCGGAGGCTAGCCCACTTATAAAGCGCTTTTATCCGGCCGTGTTAACCAGGCTGCACTTGTGACAGGTTTCACAGATTATACTAATTTTGTTTGCTCTCGTGTCGAGAGTTAGCTTTTGACTTGGCTGCGCTGCGAAAGGAGTTTCATCATGGGGCGTCGATGGCTTAGGCTGCTACTGCTGGTCCCGATTACGATCTTGTTCCTGGGTGCGATCGGGCTATTCCTCTTAAACCGTGACCCGCGACCGAAGAAACCCCAACCGCTCCCCCTAGGCGATTACACCTATGTCAAGGATCTAGCCGAGCTGCGAATCGAGCGACTCATGAAGCGCAATCATATCCCCGGCACAGCCGTAGCCCTGATCTTCGATCAAGAGATCATCTGGCAGGAATCTTTCGGCCTGGCCGACCGCGAGCGAGAAACCCCGGTTACCGGGCAGACAATCTTTAAGCTGTGGTCCCTGGCCAAGCCATTCACGGCTCTTGAGACCATGCGCCTGGCTGAAGAAGGGTTAATCGACCTGGATGCCCCTATCGACCAGTACGTGCCCGATTTAGCCCTCCAGAGCCGCTTTCCCGATGGCCAGCCCATCACCATTCGCCATATTCTGGCTTACCGCTCCGGCCTGCCCCGCAACAAATGTCTCTACGACAACGAATGGTATATGGGCGATGACGCGACCAGGCGCCTGGCCGATTCTCTGAAAAATTGTTTCCTGACTGCCCCAACAGGCGCCCGCTACAAGTACAGCAATGTCGGCATCGATACCCTGGGCTACATTATTCAGGACAAAAGGGAGCAATCCTACCCACCCTACATGGTCGAGCATTTATTGAGGCCAGTTGGCATGGCAACGAGCGCCTTCTGGTCAAGCGATCTGCCCACGGGTAGCGAATTAGCCCTTGGTTATGAATACTATGAAGGGGATTATTTTCCTTATGAACAATATGATGTCGCCACAATCCCCTCCGGCAATCTCTACGGTACCATCGGCGATCTGTCCAATTTCGTCCGTTTCCTATTTCGCCAGGGAGAGGTGAGCGGTGAACAACTTATCCGCCCTGAAACGTTGAAGATGATGTTTGAAGACCAATTCAGCCACCCGGCCGATCCCCAACCCATGGGGCTTGGCTGGAAACTGGCTACTGTATCGGGCTCAGAGAAAATGGCCTGGCACGATGGCGGACCCTCGGAAGGGATCGGTTCACTGGTGGCCATGCTCCCAGACAGGAAGCTTGGGGTGGTACTGCTGGCCAACGCCACCACTTTCGATGCTAGCCAGTCGGCTCCGCTGGCGGCCGAATTACTGGAAGCGATGCTGGAGACGGAATACGGCCTGGTAGCGGCCGAAGAATCTTCACCGGACACTTTCCCCATGGAGCTAGCTACCCTAAAACATTATGAGGGAAATTACGCCGCTTTTGAGGAAATCATGCAGGTCTCCCTGGCTGGGGACAAATTGAAAGGCCGTATCCAGGGTATGTCCTTTGACCTCATTCCGGTTGCCGAATATCGATTCAAGATCAACCATTGGCTGCTCAAGTTGGGCCTGGCAGGTTTATTGAATCTCCCCCTGGACCTGCGAGAGCTGGAAATCGAGTTCCAAATGGACGCTGAGACCGATCTCGTTGTGATGGTTATCAATCTTGCCGGCTTCGACTATGAAATATGCCCCCGTCTTTCAGAACCGCCGGGTGGGTTGGCGGCCTGGGAAGCCTTGGTAGGCGAGTACCAACGCTACGCCCGTCTCGCCCCAGGAGATGCTACCAAGATTGAGCTGGGGCAGGAGGAGATAACCGTGGTCGATGGCCAACTGCACATGTCTGGCGCCATCGGGCCGATTTTACCCTTAGACGCCAGCACCATCGACATTCTCAGTGGCCCTTTCAATCAGGAGACCATCTCCTACGACACCCAATCAGGCTTTCTGTATCATCAGAGTCACGTCTACAAGCCAATAGCCGGTCTGCCGGTAGCCAGCTTACCATAGCCGGTCTGTCATAAGCCGGTCTGGCGTAGCCTGACAACCGTTGCCACTCCAAGGTTGCCGCTTTGCCGTTGCTGGTCTGCTGTTGCTGCTCTGCCAGCATGAGTCCGGTTGAATTTCCCGCACATTCGGTTTAATATTGGGGGGAACCCGGCCGGTTTGGTATTGGGTTTTCTGGAGTCACCTATGAGCGGCGAATTGAACGTCAACGACCAAATTGAGATCCCTGATTTTGTCCCGGATGATGCCCAACTGGAAGAGTTCATCGAAAATATGGACCTGGCGCCGGATGATGTCGAATCGTTACGCTCCATCACCCGTCTTCTGGTAGGCGGTGCCCTGGTTGGTTGGGATGAGCTATTCGCTCACCTGCGAGCCTGGGAAGATGAGATCACCGCCAGCCGGTCTCAGGGGGCGGATGTTATTAATGCGCCGCCGAAAGATCCCGCCGCCGCTTTGCGCTACGCGATGATCGGCTTGCTTTTTGACAGCCAGGATCGCCTGGTAAAGCGGAGCAAACAGGCTCTCAATCTATTCTGGCGGGCGACAGAATCGTTCTGGTCGCCGGTTATAAACCGGGCCGGGGCCACCCGACAGTTAGATCCCGCCCGTAGTCGCTACTATGAACTGGTACGGCGGGGTGAAACCCTCACTGGGCGCTGGGTAGACCGGGGCCAAAATGAGGAGGCCCGTAGCCGCCAACTGGCCCGCACGGCCGCCCAACGATCCTTCGACACTTCCATGGATAAGCTCGGCCAGGCTCCCGCCCTGGAACAACTCATTCGTGACCAAAGCGTCGGCCTCACCCAAACCGCCCTTGACGAAGCTCGTGCTCGTACAGTCGGTGGTGACATGGCCATCGAGAACCTTGCCCGTTCCATCATCAGGCGCGTACCAAGACGCCAACTCCAGGAACCGCTTCCAGGCGAAGAGTCAGAATCAGCGTCAGCCGAAACCGGATAAGATAACGATATGACAGAAAGCCTGAAAGGCTACTACGCCGGCTTCATCAGCCGTCTCCTTGCCTTCTCCGTCGATATTATCATCATCGTTGTCGTCTTAATTTTTGGCGGCTGGCTTTTTAAAACCGCGAGCAGTTTTTTCACACTGGGTTTCCTGGAATCATTTGAAATAGAATACCAAGATATTGATTAGCTCAATTGTCGCCCTTTTCTTCTCGGCCAGTTATTACATTTTCTTCTGGACTTTGGTTGGGTGGACCCCAGGAAAGCTCCTGTTGGGCTTACGTGTCATCTCCCGCAGTGGTCGGCCGATCACCTTCTGGCAGGCGCTTCGTCGTTACCTGGGCTACTACCTGTCGGCTCTTGCCCTCTATATCGGCTTTCTGCTGGGTCTTAATAGACAACCGCCGCCAGGGATGGCATGATAAGTTAGCGAATACCTTTGTCGTTTACCACTGGGAGGCGCGCCCAGGCACTTTCATGGCCACTCGCCTGAAAGAGCAACAGGAAGAAGACTTTTCCGCTAACGAATAATCTTCACCTAACGAATCGATTAATCCTATCCACACCCGGCGCAAAAAAACCCGGTACCTGGTACACTCTTTTCGAATCCACCCTGTACCGAGAAAAGGAGAAAATCTATGGAAACCATCAATCGCGTAGAGCTACTGGCCTAGATCGATCGCGGCGATGATTTTAAGTTGGTCATGACCCTGGCCGATTGGGCTTACCAAATGAGCCATGTCCCAGGTTATTGAATATCAATAATATGGATCAAGCTTTGGCGCTTCTCTCTCCTGACAACGACATCGGTGTCAACTGTTCCGACGAATTTTGACTGGCCAGCCGGGCCGCCTACCACTACCTAACCCAAAAAGGCTTTAAGAACGTCCGCCGTTACTCTGGAGGACTGGCGGACTGGCAGGCTGCGGTACTTCCACTGGAGGGAGAGGCTCATCGATAGCTTGCTCACCGGCGATGAACTCTTCCATCATCCGCCGGGCCACGTCATCGGTGAACTGCTGCGGCGGCGACTTCATAAAGTAGGCAGATGGCGCGATCAACGGGCCACCAATACCGCGATCCAGGGCCAGTTTAGCGCAGCGTACCGCGTCAATCATCACCCCGGCCGAATTAGGCGAATCCCAAACTTCCAACTTCAATTCCATCTGCAAGGGCACATCGCCAAAAGCTCGCCCTTCCATGCGTATATGGCACCACTTCCGGTCCGTGAGCCAGGGCACATAGTCGCTCGGTCCGACATGGACGTTATTTGCGCCTAAATCATAGGGCAGCTGGCTGGTGACCGCATTGGTTTTGGAGATCTTCTTCGACTCTAATCGCTCTCGCTCGAGCATATTATAGAAATCCATGTTACCGCCAAAATTGAGCTGGTAAGTACGGTCCAGGTGAACACCGCGGTCCTTAAACAAATTCGTCAGGACCCGGTGAGTTATGGTTGCTCCTACCTGGCTCTTAATATCATCTCCGACAATCGGCAGACCCTCTTTCGGCAAAACGCGATCCCCAATACTCCGAAGAGGCGATAAAAACCGGGATGCCGTTCACAAAACCGCAGCCGGCCTCGAAAATCTGTTCAACATACCACTTTGTCGCCATCTCAGAACCAACCGGCATGAAGTTTACCACCACATCCGTCCCGGTATCTTTCAAGATTTGCACGATATTGTCCGTAGGACCAGGAGCTGGTTCAACAACCGTTTTCAGATATTTGCCGATGCCCATCATGGGTCATGCCCCGGTAGACCGGCACATTCATGTGCGGCACATCGGCAAATTTGATCGTATTGTTGGGTTCAGCCCAAATGGCTTCGCTCAAATCCTTGCCAACCTTGGAAGCCACCACATCAAACGCGGCCGAAAACTCAATATCCCGTACATGATATCCACCCACGGTTGAATGCATCAACCCCGGGATCTCGGTGTCGTCCGGCGCATTCTTGTAGAACTCGACGCCCTGAACCATCGCCGCGGCGCAGTTCCCCACGCCGATCAAGGCCACCCGGACCTTTTTATTACTCTTTTTTACCATATTAAACCTTCTCCTAATTGCGATTTTTTTTAAGATCCCGGGCGCTCAACGACCAAAATCTTTAACGTTTATATTTTCACAGCCCTTGATACCTAATACGAATAGCCGGTTAGACCTGTCGGATTCATTATCAATTTACGGTTACATTCGCCTCAGCGGCTGAACATTATACCTCCATAACGCCAGCAAATAAAACCGGGCGATCTCTTCCTTATCTGTTCAACCGCCTGAGACCCCTAATTGATTGCTAACATTCCTCCCTGTATGGTTCAACGGTGCCGCTATCAGCTTGGATATCAGCTCCCTACCCTAATCCAGCTTCACGAGCGCGCTCGGCCGCTTCGGCCCGGTCGGCTACCTGTAATTTGTTCAAGATATTGCTCACATGGTTGCGGGCAGTTTTGGGGCTGATCACCAATTCGGCCGCGATATCGGCGTTTTTGTAATCCTGGGCAATCAGGGCCAACACCTCCCGTTCGCGTTCCGTCAATTCAGGAAAAGCCTCGCTTTTCACCTCCGGCCGCATGGTGTGAAAAAAGGTGATCATCCGCTCGGCGATTCCCGGACTGAATATGGCTTCACCGCTGGCCACTGCGCGGATCGCCCGCAGCATTTCATCGTGCTTAGCGCCTTTAAGCACATAGCCGCGCGCGCCGGCCCGCATCGCGGCGAAGATGGACTGGTCGTCGTCAAACATTGTCAGCATTAATATCTTGACCTCTCCATCGGTCTCAACAATTCGCCGGGTCGCTTCGATGCCGTTCAATTCAGGCATTTGCACATCCATGAGGATCAGATCCGGCTGGACCTCTACCGCCAAGGTGACAGCCTCTTCACCAGTCGTCGCTTCCCCGACGGTCACCATATCTGGTGCCGAGCGCAACAGTGCTTTAACCCCGTCCCGAAACAATTGGTGATCATCGGCGACAAGAATGCGTATTTTTTCGGTCATTGCTCCAGCCCATCCTGTTCCAGGTATACGAGAGGCAGGTGGACCTTAACCACGGTGCCACCGCCATCCAGAGCACTGACCTGGCAGTGCCCGCCTATCTCTTCAGCCCGCTCCCGCATCGAGCTAAGCCCCACACCGGGTGGACGCGCCGCCGCCAGGCCCCGGCCATCATCCTCTATAAGCAATGCCAAACCATGTCCATTCATGGAGAGGCTGATCGTGCAGCGGCTGGCCTGGGCATGGCTCATCACATTATTGAGCCCCTCCTGCACAATCCGGTAGACGGCGACTTCCACCGCGGCCGGTAAGGGAGGCAGATGTTCGGGCCCATGAACGGTAACATAGACTCCATTACTCCCTGGATCACCGCCGGCCAGATCAGGAAGGACCCCCACGGTATACTGGCTGACAAATTGTTCTATGGCCCCCAGCAGGCCAAGCTGGTCTAATTCTGGAGGCCGCAGACCGTAAACCAGGTGGCGGATTTCCACTACCGTCGTTTCAACATCACCTTCCAATTCATTCAATAGTTGTTCAGCCTCATTGGGATTCTCTTTCAGCAACACCCTGGCCGAACCAATTTTCAACAAGTGCGCTGCCAGGGCCGGCCCCAATCCATCGTGCAAATCGCGCCGCAGCCGCCGTCGTTCCTCTTCTCGGGCCGTTACCAGCCGTTGCCGTGAGCGTTGCAGATCGGCCGTCAGTTGAACCGAGTGGGCGGCTGCACTGGCCTGTCTGGCAATATTGCCCAACAGAATCATCTCTCCCGGATTAAAAGGATCGCCGCTGTCTCTCTCGCCGACCAATAACTCTCCAATATGCTCCCCCTGGTACACCAGGGGCAATTCAACCTGGTTTCCTGGCGATCGCCCGTATTCGGCTGCGACCTCTACCGAACCATCCGTGCGCAAAGCGATGGCTACATACGGCAATTTTAGCGTATGCGCCACCGTCTCCACCAGGACCGGCAAGATCGACTCCTGGGGAATAGCCAGTTCAAGCTGCCGGCCGAGCCGTGTTAGCACCGTCACCGGATCGTCCCGTTCGCCATAAATGAGCCGGTTCACGCCCCGTTGTAGTCGTTCCCGCAGGGGTTGAAAAAGCACGGCCACCAGGCCGGTCGCTAACAAGGCCACAAACAAATTTCCCTGGGCCTGAAAAAGAGTCCCCAGCGCGCCGACCACCAGGATGTAGATGGCGACCACGACAGCCGTAAGCCCACTATAAACCAGGGCCCGGTTCACCACCAAACCCAGGTCCCACAAACGAAAACGCATTACTGCCACAGTCAAGGTGACCGGGATAATCAACAGAGACAACCACCACAAAAAAGCAGTGGCTCCCGCCCAGGCCGGAACAGTAGAGCCAGGAGGAAGGCTTAATAACCAATAATAAGGGATCGTCAAGACGAACACAGTACTTACCCAAATGACGAATCCAAAAACAGCCCACCGGGTTTGTTGCCGTTCTGGCACCGTCGCGATAAGACGGTAGCGATATATTTGCGAGTAGAGGGCGCCCAGAAGAACCAGCACCAACAGTAATCCAACGATCCAGTCCGCCACCCCACTGTTGGCCGGCCGGGAAGTCAGGGGTGATACGGCGAGTAGTGGCAGCAACATAACAGAGGCCAGCGCCAGCCACTTCGTCCAACCGGGTTGAAATTTGCCGTTAGGGAAGATGCAGATAAGAACCACGAAGAGTACGCCCACTAAAATGGGCTGCCCATAGCGCAAGGCGAGTTCCGAAAATAGTGGCTGGTACCTGCCGATAGCCTCTAAGGGGCCGGCCAAAACAACCCCATAACCCAATAAAAAGAAGGACAGGTACAAGGCCATCCAATCTTCTGGTTTGCGCCAAAATAGCAATGCCGCCAGTCCCAGCGAAACTCCGGCCGCCAGCATCGAAGCGCCCATGCCGGTAATATTCAAAACCGAATTGATTATCGCGGATTCGGTCGCCACACCGGCCGTAAAAGCCTGTTGCTCGAGGCCGCGTAAATAGCCGGGAATGGATGCGACAAAGATAAGCAGGGCCAACCCGGCCGCACCATACCAGGCGACCTGGGCTGCTCGTAACCAGCGACTGCGCGGCTGTGTGCCTGGCCCGCTCCCGATCACTATCTCTTCATTTGTAAGGCTACTAATAGAATCAGACACGCCCTATTGGCCTCAACAATCTATCTCCATCGACTTTTCACGGCCTTTTATAGCCTACATCGCCAGTTTTGTTTACTAATCAGCTCCTCAGAACAATTCACCCTATAATCTTACCCTATGTTTTCCATAAGGATTCCTCTGCAAAACCACCGCCGTGCCAACACCACAAAAACAACCGCGTAGACGGCGTTCAGTGCCCCAATCAGTCCGAACAGTTCGACAACAACAAACAACGACCCCCTGGGAATCTCGACCAGCCCAATGGCCGATACGTTGAGACCCAACAACGCCACCAGCACCACACAGGTGAGCAACACGGCCACAAATTGGGCAAGTGTACCGCCGAATAGCACTGTGATTAGTACCGCCATACATAGCGTAAATATAACTGTCATCGGCATTGCCTGCTCAATCAGCGCCGCCGGTGGGCCATTCAGGGTCACTACGGCCGCCATCGTCGTCACCGGCTCTAAGAGTAGCAGCGACGCCGCACCCAGCATCCCAAACATCGCCACGTAAACCAGGTTATAACCCAACCAGTCCCGCAGCGTAGGCATGGTCACCAGCGACCCAAAGCTCCAGCTGACCAGCACCCCGCATAGTGCTCCAGCAAACAGCATCGGTATCATCATATACCAGATGTCGCTGATGAAGATGTCGTGAATCACGAGAAAAACCAGCGTGGCGGCCGCCCCCGCGAGCGCTCCGGAGAGTGCGAACCGGTTGCTTCCGGCAAAAGTCGTCCGTCCTGTTACGGTGCTCATCATGCCACGTGCTCGTTGCGCGTCAGCTTCAACCAATCAGCTACACTATGCAAATCAGGACAGCCTTCCCGGGCTAAGTCCACCTCGGCAATCAGCTTCTCTACCTGATTTCCAACCAGATACGCCGCCAGCCAGAGCCACATTTCCACCATTTCCGGCCCGGCCATTTTGTTGAAAATGCCTACCGGCAATGCCAATCCGAACGGTTTTCTACCTGTTGTGGCCTTGAAGATTTGTTGGCAGGTGCGCATGCTGGCCACATCACTGAGCAAATGGATGTCGCGGCCAATCCACTTATCGCGATTTTCAAATACGTTGGCGGTGCTGGCGCCGATGTCGGTCGCGGACGTCCACGGCAAGGGTGTCTCCCAACCCACAATCTTGGGCATCATCCCCCAGGCTGCCAGCGGCGGGCAGAACTGACTGCTGGTCATCAGCTCCATGAACGGTCCAGGTCGAACGGCCGTTGTCGGCAAACCCAATACAGCGCGCATATAATTTTCCACTTCCACCTGGCATCCAAAATGGGGCACCCCCGTGTCTGGCTGGCCAATCCCGGCCGAGCCGTAGACCAGATGGCACACACCTGCCGCTTTGGCGATATCAGCCACCAATTTCCCCTGGCGCACTTCGCCATCCACACCGCTGGTTACCCAATTTTGCACACTGAACACCCGTCGAAAACCCTCGAAAACCGCCTCCAGTAAAGCCCGGTCGTCCATATCGCCCATATTGCCTGTCGCACCAAAAATCAACACGCGTTTGTCGTCCATTATATGCCCCTACTCTGGCTATTGTTCAACCTGCAAAATAATCATCGAAAACCAGATACTCTTAAGATTGAAGGGCATCTTTTCCCAGTTGTCACCATAATCGGCCGTATGCCATACATCCCCGTTTTTCAAGCCCGCGTACAGATGCCCAGGTGCGTCCGGGAGCGTAACAAGAGCAGTTGGCGTGGCTGTCAGGGGATGCGCCTGCCAACCAATAGGCTGCCAGCCCGCTCCACCCGTCGAGCGGTAGAGATAAACGGTCGGCTTCTTTCCAAAAGCATTAAACGGACTGGAAGCGACACACATATACCAGATTTCCGGCTTGCCCGGATCGGCGGCGCAGACGATGCCGTACTTTTTGGCCAGGTCGCGATTTGCTTTTTGCCAGGTAATGCCGCCATTCCTGCTAAACGAAGCCCCGCCGCCGCCAGCCTCGTAGACCCAATCCCCGTTCTCAGTGTGGAATTTTAGGGAATGGCAGTCGCGAAGCGCACCCCGCCGGTGGCGTGACCAGGTCTGCCCCCCATCCTCGCTGCGCACCACCGCACCGAACTCCACCCCCGCAAGAAGCACCTCTGGCTTCGTAGGCGAGAGGGCGATAGCAAAGACATAAGGGCGCCTGTCAGGCGGCTCGGCCGGGGAGAACCACCACCAACGATTGGGGATGCGGCGGAAACCTTCAAGTTCTGACCATGTATTGCCGCCATCGAGAGATTTGAATATCAGGGCCGGTTTTGTGCCCGCATAGACGATTCTTGAATTATGGGAACTGACAGCTATTGATTTGATAATCCGGCCGGCCATGCCTGACGGCCGCCAGGTCCGGCCGGCGTCATCCGAACGCAACACGCCCTGCCCTTGAGTACCGGCAAAGAGGAGACCCGGGTTTTGGCTGTCTACGGCCAGGCAACTCACGTCCCGATCAGGCAGCAGTTCTGCCATGGACCATTGGCCATCATCACCAAGGGTCGCTCGGGTAACACCCTCTTCTGCGGCCGAAAGAAATATTTTCGATTTCATAACGATACTCCTTCTTGGCTGGCCGCCGCCGTCCCTATCGGATCCCTTCCGGCGCGCCGGATCATGGTCACACTGATGATGATTAGCCATAGCCAAAACAGCACCCAGGGGACAAAAGCCGCCGGCGACGTCCAAATAATTCTGCCGACCAGAAGACCGAAGGCCACGATAATACTCGCCCAACCCAACCAACGCGGCAGCGCCCTATATTGGATCCCCGCCAGGCCGGCCGCCAAGAGCAAGCTGGCAAAAAATATCCATGAAGTGGCGAACGCGAAGTTACCTAGATCAAAGAGCATTCGACCAAGCTGTGGATCTAATCCTTCCCGGATCCGGAATATGGCCATAGCCCACCCCCCGCCGGTTACCGAAGCAATCCCCACCAGACCTGACCCGAAAGCCACCATGGCTAACAAAGCGGGATCTCCTTCAGTCCGCCGGATGGCTGCCCAGAGCGCCGCCAGAAACCAGATCAGAGTGATGAAAGACAACAGCGACAAATAACCGCCCCAGTTAAACAACGTATCATCCCGAGCTAGGAAAAAGGCCATGATCTCTTCGGCCGGAGCCCTGAAGGAAGGTTCTGCACCACCAACCTGGATCAGCCCCTGACCTACACTTTCCAGCACGACGAAAGCAATCCCACCGGCCGCGGCCACTTGTTCAATTCGTTTTCGACTCATCGTTCATTCCTCCACGATATTTAATAAATTAGTTGCCCGCCACAACCACGGGAACTGATTGTAGATAAAGCCAGATTGCCTGTAGTTCATCATCCGTCATCTTGGCCAGGGTTGGCCAGGGCATCCACTCCTCGTCAAGCTGCCGGCCGTCTGGCGTTATTCCTGTGCGCATGGTCTCGAAAAATTCGGCTTGACTCCATGATGCCAAGTTGCCGGCCGGGGTCAAATTTGCCGCGTTGGTTGAGCCAGGAGGCGCACCGGGGATAGGACCACCGGCCAGATTCGCTCCGTGGCAACCGGCGCAGCTCCGGCCGAGATAGGCCCCGTATTCGGCCGAGACCCCAATCGGTGGCGCCGCCGGCCGGACAGCTTCATGATCAACCAGTTCGGCCGGTAACAAAGGCAGCATCCCGACCAGGAATAAGATCCGGCCCAGCGGCCCGCCAGAATTTTTCGGCTGTTGGTTATTCACCGGTGGTACCTGCCTCAAATAGGCGATAATGGCGCCCACATCGGCATCGCTCAAGTGGTTAAAATCCTGCGCCGGCATAAACCACAACGACTTTCCATCGACCCCAATGCCCTGGCGGATAGCCCGGACCAATTGCGCATCGCTCTGGTTGGCCAGCCCACCCTCTCCCGAAGTCAAATTGGCCGCATACAGCTTGGCCAATATCAGGTCTTCAGTCATCGCTTCGCCGCCGAGATCCTCCCCATGACAATCGACGCAGCTGATCTCCACCAGGTGCTGGCCCCGGGCGATCGCCTCCGGATCGGCTGGTAGCAGTATCGCTTCGGCCACAAACTCATCGTATGATTTTTGAATCCGTAGCTCGCTGATGAGGTAGATTGCTCCCACAACCACAACGATCAAACCAAGGACCGCCGCAATTACAACGGCCACCCACTTTAAAACCTGCTTCATCTAAATACCTCCAAGCGAGAATATCCAAAATTCCTTTAATGCCTGGAAGTGTAGACCGGCCGGCGTCCCGTTGTCATGAGCCGGCCGTCCTCAATCCTGTCCCAAAGTTAGCAGGACGCTATCAGAGACAATGATGATATTTGCCACGCGGAGAAGGTAGGCCAGGGAATCGCTGCCAGGAGTGGCCAACCTCAGATTTCACGCAGGACTGAATCGATTAACTGTTGCAAAGGCTCAAAATGAGAGCCTTTCCAGTAAATTCGCCGGCAATCCTGGCACATCTTAAACTCGTGATAGTACTTCTTCGTCTTCGGTTCCAGCCGTTCGATAATCGTTTCCTTGGTCACCGGCTGCAAACGCCCATTACAAGACAAACAACGCTGCCAGGGCTGGATCAGCCCCTTGAGCCGGTAACGCCTCAGGACGGCCACGAGCTGTTTAGAAGGGTCTCGCGTACGCAAACAATAACCATAGATAATCACCTTTCGCTGCAATAGCCGCCGGTCCCGGGTCAACAGAACCCGGTCTTCCTCGCTCGACAGGCGGGCTAGCGTCTCATCATCAAAATCATTCCGGTAAAGCACATCAAAGCCCAACAAACGCAGACTAGTGGCCAGCCGGCCCAGGTGATTATCGATGACAAAGCGTGGCGGTGTGGGCAGCGCCGGTCGCAAATCCGGTAACGCTCCCAACTCTAATTGCTGAAAAGCCGGGAAAACGCTCAGACGGTCTTCCGGCTCAACAGCATAAGTGAAATCCACCGGCCGGCCATGGGCCAGGATCAACTCGACCTCCGTATGCGGGATGCCCAAGGCCTCGATAACATGCTTAACCGCCACCGGCCCCTTCAGCGTGTAAGCGACCGGCCGCTGCTTTTGCTCCTGGGGCAAATAATAGTTCAACTCGGCGTAAAACCGGATAAATGCCTGGGCCATCGACCTTGAATAAAATTATATATAGGTAGCTCCGGGTGATCGCCTGACGAACAGTCCTGAAGGAGCCTCGATTTGTATTTGCTTAATGTACCGTGCCCTCGCCGCCCGGAACCAATATAATACGACCTCCTGGGGAAAAATACACCTCTGCGTAAGAAGACACCCCTTGGCCGGGCACCTAACTTAAGGACCAGCTGGATGGAGGCGACTTTAGAAAAACAGATCAAATCAGCCGTCCTGGATTGGGCCACCCTGACTTACCACACGCAAGAGATCGTCATCGCTTCGGCCACGCGAGATCTGGCCGAATATGCCAGGATCGAAGATCTGGTCGCCGCTGAGGGCGACCCTTGTGAAGATGATGCCGGTCGCTATCTGGTCGATTATGCCGTGCGCGCTGTCGGCCGCTGGCTGGTGGCCGAAGTATGGCTGACCGGTCAGGAGATCTTTAGCATCAACGATATAGGGGAAGGGCTACCCCTCGATGATATCCGATGGCCCTGGGCTCTTGATGAAAATCCCTGGCCACGCTAACTTATTATGACCCGTCGATTCCTGATTCGTTTACTTGGCTTACTGTTAATAGTGGGCCTCCCGTTCATGATTTCCCGGCCGGCGGCCCGCGCCCAGGGAGATCCCGGTTCCGAGATCTTCCAGCTCATTAACCAATTTCGCGCTTCCCTGGGCCTGCCACCCTTCCAGTACAACAATGTTCTGGCTTCGGCCGCCCAGCGCCACGCCAACTGGATGGCCGCCAATCTCATATTCAGCCACACCGGCGATGGGGGTTCCTCCCCCCTTTCTCGAGCAATGGACGCCGGTTACAGTGGCTACGTGGTCGAGAATATCGTTGGTGGAAGTAGTATGTCTCCCAGGCAGGGTCTCATTTGGTGGCAAAACAGCCCCATCCATTACAACACCCTGGTTTCTGAACGTTATCCCCAGGCCGGCATCGGTTTCGCGACTGATGGTAATACCAAGATGTATGTGCTTCTCGTCGGCCGGCCGCCTGGCCCATCTGAGGCGCCTTCGCGTTCAACGGCGACCGAGACAACCAGCCGGCCGCTCATCATCACCCCTATCCAACTGGCCGAGCCCCGGGAAGATGGCTCCATCGTCCACATCATGCGCACCGGCCAGGCTCTGTGGACTGTCGCCGCCTACTACGACGTCGATCTGGCCTATCTCTACCTGATTAATAGCCTATCCGAGGATGCGGTACTGCACCCGGGCGACGAAGTCACGGTTCGCCTGGCCGAGGGTCAAGAGCCGCCCCCCACGCCGACCCCCCGGCTAAACCACATCATCCGTGAGGGTGAATCGGCCTGGAGCATCGCCCTCCAACATGGGATCAGCACCGGCTACCTGTACCAACTCAACAATCTCGATGAAAATAGTGTCCTTCATCCGGGCGAGGAACTGATCGTCCGCCTCGCCGAAGGCCAGCCCCCGCTACCGACCCCAACGCCCAAGACCTACCACACCGTCCAGAGTGGCCAATCATTATGGGCCATCGCAGCCCAGTATAATCTCACCCTGGAAGAACTGATAGCGCTCAACGAATTGAGCGCCCAATCCGTTATTCTCCAGGGCGACCAATTGCTAATCCGGCCGCTACCGCCAACACCCCTACCGGAGACGCCGGCGCCACCGACAGCTACCCCAGCTGTCTCGCCTATTGCCTATCCACCCAATCAGGGCGAGAACAACCCATCCGCCGGCCCTGCCTACCCCGACCCGGCAACCCCGGTGAGCCAATTCGCCGCGATTGTAGCCAGCTCAACGCCCCAGTTCTCATCGGAATCTGCTGACAAGAGTGAAGCCACCAGCTCGGCGAATACGAGCCTGATCATCTTCATCATTGCTGGCCTACTCCTCCTGGTTTTCCTCGTGGGAATCATCATCCGCGAATTACGGGCCAAGTCATTCCTGCCCTAACCCCCGCCAGGCAAGAAAAAAGCCCCGGTCGGGGCTTTTTTTGAGGAGAAAAAGAAGGAAAAGGTCGTTGTCTTGACCATCTATACTATAGATCGCCGCACAATCCTTTGATGTATTCCCCTTTACATACTTACCTTGCAGATCGCTACTGGGTTATAACCGATCCAACTTGCAATGTACCTGGAAGCAGGGTCCGACAAAGCAGATAACCAGATTTGAATATGAAGCCTCAGTTTAATTCGAGGACAACCGGCCGAGCTTCATAACCGCGTAGCCGAAATCTTTTCCCCACATGATGTCTTCGGCCAATTCCCATCCTTTAGACAGATACTCACTATGTAGCTGGTGAAGGATCCGCTCCCGGTTGATCTCTTCGTTCCGTTCAACGAACATGTCCTTCACTGACCATTTGGGTTTTAACGTGACAATATTATACTGGGACTTCTCCATGGTTTTGACCTCTGTTTTTATTCATGCGCCAATAAAAAGAAAATAACAGAGATAAGAGCGATAAATATATTCTATAGTACCAAGGTCATCTATGTCAAATATTTTTCAGCAACACCAAGGTGTGAAATACGGAGATAAAAAAAGGGCTCCCCATGGCGGGGGAGCCCTTTATCAAACGATTTGATGAATGCCGCGACTTAACTAGACTTTTGCGGCTGGTACCGGCGTGGTCGGTGATTCCTATTGCCGCCAGGTCGCCGGTTCCGGTCGGCATTGTAAGGCTGTCCGCCCGACCGGCCGTTCTGACCACCGCCATTGGCGCTGAACTGGTTTTCTGGCCTGAAATCGCCGTAGTTGAAATTGTCCAGGCGGCGTTTCTCGATCGGCGTGCCCAGCAACTTTTCGATGGCCCGTACCTGAGCTGCATCCTCGGGCGTAGCCAGGGTGAAGGCTTCGCCACTCTCTTCGGCCCGGCCGGTGCGCCCTATGCGATGGGTATAGGCGTCAACCGTATCGGGCATATCAAAGTTGATTACGTGGGAGATGTCGGCGACGTCGATGCCGCGCGAGGCAACATCGGTGGCCACCAATACATCATATTTACCGTTGCGAAAACCGTTGATCGCACTCTGGCGTTTATTTTGAGACATATTGCCCTGCAAAGCCGCCACGTTGTACCCTTTCTTCTCCAGGTCTTGGGCCAGGAAGCGAGCCCGGCGTTTGGTCCGGGTAAAGATCAGTACCCGGCCGGTAGCCATTTGGGCCAGCATGGTTAGCAACAGCCCCTTGCGCATATTATTGGTAATCGGATACAGGGCATGGGAAACCGTTTTAGCCGGGGCGATCATGCCAATCTGGACCGTAACCGGATTGTGCAGAATGGTATCGGCCAACTGGCGTGCATCATGGGGCATCGTGGCCGAGAAAAATAGCGTCTGCCGCTGTTGCGGTAACAGCTTGAGAATGCGTCGGATGTCGGGCAGAAAACCCATATCACACATCCGGTCGGCTTCATCCAGGACCAATACCTCGACCTGCGTCAGGTCGACATGGCCTTCATTAGCCAGATCCAATAGCCGTCCCGGACAGGCCACGATTATTTCAGTGCTCCGCCTCAAAGCCTGTATCTGAGGTGCTTTACCCACCCCGCCATAGACGGACGCGCTGCGTACCCGGGTATATTTGCCAAGCGCCTTAAAACTCTCGTGAGTCTGTTCGGCCAGTTCGCGCGTCGGGGCGACGATCAATGCGCGCGTCCGGCGCATCGGGCCTTTGAGCAGCCGTTCCAGGATGGGCAAGGCGAAAGCCGCCGTCTTGCCTGTGCCGGTCTGGGCCAGGCCCATAACATCTCGTCCGTTGAGCACAGGCGGAATGGCTTGTTCTTGGATGGGGGTGGGCGTCACATAGCCCATATCTTTGACGGCGTCGTTCAGACGCCCGTCGAGGGAAAATTGTTCAAAATTCACTAAAAGTACTCCTTGACTTTTATGAGCCAAGTCGCACTCTCAGCCCGCTGGTTATTCGTAAACCTGGTGCCAAATCGTCTGGCGCCGGGGGTGATTTATTGGTAAATCACATTATTGATAGCCATTCCAGCAGACGTTTTTCTACTAAAACAACCTATATCAAACAACGTTTAAGTATAGAGCTTTAATTTAAAAAGACGAACTTTTTCCTTTAAAGCGCTTGTATTCTCATGATCTCGCGTTCCATTTGGTAAGCATGAGTGGAAGATTTACCTATCTAGAACGTTTTGAATTGACTGCCGCGTTTGCCATCTTGCTCCCTGGGTAACAGCTCACTCCTTGCCGGAATAGATTAATCAACGAATATCCGCCGTTCTCTTGTACACGGTTGGGTTCGGGTCTACAATCTTAATGTCGGTATAAATAATCGATCTGGACGAACGGCCGCCCAGCCACATATTATGACACAGGAGGATACCAGTATGTTTTTACAGCGGGTGATTGGTGTACTGAAATTGGATGTCAATACTTATGAGGAAATTGAGGCGGATCAGACGGCGACATCACAAGCGGCAATTGTTGTCGCCATCGTCGCCATCATCGGAGGCTTCTTCGCTGGCCTGTTCGCAACCATTGGCAGCGGGAGTTTCATAGGTGCGTTCTTACTCCAGCTACTTACCGCCTTCATCGGCTGGTTCGTCTGGTCCTACGTCACCTATTTTGTAGGTACATCCTTTTTTCAAGGAAAATCAACGCCCCAGGAAATGTTGCGTGTCCTGGGCTTTGCCCAGGCCCCGGCCATTTTGGGCGTTATTCCCGTTTGCGGCGCCTTTATAGGTTGGATCTGGACCCTGATCTGTACCTTTATTGCCATCCGTCAGGGCCTTGATTTGGATAATACCAAAGCCTTGTTGACGGCCGTGGTTGCCTTCATCGCCGTCCTCATTGTCTATCTCGTCATCGGGGCAATATTAGGTCTCATAGGCATCGGCGCCGGCGTTCTAGGTAGCGTAATATAGATTGATAGGGTGGCCCACCATGCTGGAGGTGTTCGGGATTGTTCGCCCGAACACCTTCAGCCAGCAGGTTAGCTCCATCCCTTAACTACCAAGTAGCGCCAACATCGCCGACCGGTAAGTATCAAACGCCGATCGCCCTTTGTTGGTAAGCGATAACATGGTGTGGGATCGTTTGTCCTTGATCTCCTTCTGGACTTCTATGTAGCCAGCATCTTCCAGCTTGCTCATATGAGAAGATAGATTACCCCAGGTCAAACCTGTACGGCTCAATAAGAAGACAAAATCTGCTCTGCTAACCACGCTTAAGTAAGCCAGGATATGTAACCGGGCCGGCTCATGAACCAACCGATCCAGCTCCACTGGGTCGTTCTTATCGCCCTTCCCTTTGATACCCATGGCTAAGCTTCCTCCACCGGCAGGGGATAGCGGCGCAGGAAGCGGGCCAACACCACCAATCCGGAGACTATGATCAACGCCCCGGCTACTATGATTGAGACGAGAAATGCATCAACCACGGTGATTCGTTCTGCCAGCGCAACCCCGCCGGCAAAGGCCACGAATAACAAGGCTGCATAGGCGTATAGCCGGTTCGCCTGCAGCAGATAAGCCAGAACACAGACTCCGCCCGCTACAACCAGGCCGACCAATCCCAAAGCATACTCATCAAGCGCCGAACTCCCTCCCAGCACGCCGATCAAGATACCCACAAAAGCCAGAACCCCGAGAAACAACAAGGCCACTGCCAGGTTCCTATTTCTATTGGCCATCTTTTCCCCGGGTTCAATCAGCCCAACCCGGGGAGCGGCAATCAATCGTTTGCCGAAGTACCAGATCCCCAGGGCTATCGGACCAAGCAAGGTGATCAGAAATGGCGGGCCAACGGCCAATAATACGCCCCAGCCTAAAAATACAAAGCCCAGAGCGATATCGACCAGGCCATCTTCGTTGTAAACCATATATACTTTTCGTTCTATTTCACTCATATCTATCGACATCGTGAACTCCCTTATACTAAATTTGTCAAATTCTCCCAAATATCTTTGCCATACAAAGTTATTTGTTAGAATAATACAATATTTAACTGCGGTTGTCAAGAGTTGGCTTGAATTTAGCGTTGGCCGACTTTGGTTGATACCAGGCGGGCTGGCTCCCCCGTTACAAAAGCGAAAAATGACGCAGAATTACCTGTTACAGATCCCTATCTGGCTTTCTACTATTGCTTAATCACCAGCGGCAGATACACGCTCGTCCCACCACGATATTCAAAAGCCCCAATGTCACAGGCGCCGTCTTGCGGCCGGCTCACACCCCGCTGATCCTTCGCTTCACAGGTGACATTATCGCCCTTATTGTAAGCCGGGCTTTCAACCGGGATAGCCTGGGTCCTGGTCTCGCCGCCATAATAGTCCAGGGGTTGCAACTTAGGGTCGTCGCTAAAGAGCGCACTACAATTGCCGGTTTCCACCAGGTTATTTATATTGTTAGATACAGGAATTGTTCTGCCACTGGAACAATCCACACCGACCTGACTGTTGGCGATGATACTATTGCTAAAATACAAAACGCCAAAACTGTTAATCCATAGACCACCACCAACGGTAGCCAAATTATCACTCAACGTGCTATTGCGTATGTTCGACTGTCCGGTATTGGCAACGCCGCCACCCCAAAAGGCCGAGTTACTGCTCACCGTACTATTGGTCATTGTCAGCTGGCCAGTTTGAAGAATATAGACGCCCCCGCCAACCCCGTTAGCGGTGGAGGCCCCGTTATTGAATACTGTGTTCCTCCGTAGGGTTAACTTGCCAAAGTTATAAATACCGCCACCGCTAATGCCAGCCAAATTGTCTTTTATCGTTACATCGATACTTTCGATCCATCCGGAGGCCGTATTATAAACTCCGCCGCCGTTTGTGGCGGTATTGTTACTAATAGTGCTCAAATTCACACTGGACCTTCCCCAGTTATAAATTCCACCACCGTCCGTCGCCGAATTGTGCATAAGGTCGCCTTGCGTCATGGTCATGACGCCACCTATCGCAACGTAAACGCCGCCACCCTGGTAGGCATCGTTGTTGCTGATGATCATCCGATCCAACGCGAGTTGTCCGCCATTCAGGATCCCGGCGCCGCAAGCATCTGGGCAACTGCTGCCGCCGCTCAGGTCGCCGTTGGCCAGAGTCATATTCGTCATCGTTACCGTCGTCCCGCTGCCGATCTCAAAGACTCGGTATTTATTATCACCGCTCACCGTCAAGCTCATGGCCGTGCTGCCGTCAATAGTCACTGTATCGGTGATTACCGGCAGTTGGCTGACCAGGGTGATAACCGAGCTAGCGGGCAAAGAAGAAGCAAAGATGATTGTATTGGCTCCAGCGCGGGCATTGCTGGTCCCAATGGCCTCGCGCAGCGTACAGTCCGTTTCACTACAAACACCATCGTTCGTATCGGCCGTTTTATTAACCGTCAGCGTTTTACCCACCACTTCCACTGCCCCAATATCGCAGACAAAGATACTATTATCATCGCCGTCTTGTGGTCGGGCCACTCCCCGCTGGTCGGTCAGTTCACAGGTGGCATTGTTACCCATGTCGATGACCGGGCTGCCGTTCCCAGGCATCATAGTTAACGTATCCCCGCCATTGTTCGCCAGGGGGCCTAGATCAGGATCGCCGTTAAATTCCGGGGAACAGCTATTGTCCTCAATCAGGTTCTTAATATTGCTGCTTAAATTAGCTGGGTTGATCGAACAATCCCCATTAACATTATTGGCAATAATCGTATTCCTCAAATACACCTTGGCTGTACTCGGAGCGGAGACAAAGATGCCCCCGGGGCCAGTTGTGGCCCTATTATTACTCAGCGTATTGTTAGTGAAGGTCACGGTTGCGCCGGTCCCCAAGGCTATTCCGCCCCCTATAACTGCGGAATTACTATAAACGGTGCTATTCTTAATTGAAACCGTCCCCCCGGCGCCAAAAAGTGCACCGCCTTTCTCCGACGATGAGTTATTCTGAATCGTGCTTGACATGATCGTAACCTCCGCGACGTCCTCGAAAATCGCGCCACCCTCAAGAACAGCAGAATTCCCCACCAGGCTGCTGTGGGTAACTGTCAAAAACGAGCCATTGTCAAGATAGATGCCTCCGCCCTGGGAAGAAACGATGTTATCTGAAATCTCACTGCTATCTATAGTCAGCGAAGCTGAGGAGAAATTGTATATACCCCCGCCAACATCAGCTATGTTACCAGTCGCTGCGCTATTCTGTAAGTATAGCGATCCCAGGTTGTAAATGCCGCCGCCGCTTGAAGCTGTGCTGCTGGTTACCATGGTGTTCTGCAAGACCAACGATCCAAAGTTCAGAATGCCGCCGCCCGATGATCCGCTATCGCCATCGCGGATCGTCATTCCCGTGATGGTAACACTTTGGCCTGAATTGATCTCAAAGATCCGGCTGAGATTAGCCGCGCTAACAGTTAGATCACCTTCACCGGGGCCGATAATAGTCAATGTCCCGGAGATCGCCGGTAGCTGGGTCCCATCCAGTGTAATGGTCGAATTGGGGTTTAAATCGAAAATTATCGTATCCGCCCCCGGCGACGCGTTGGCATCAACAATTGCATCGCGTAAGGTGCAGTTAGTGTCACCACAGTTGTTGTTCCCCGAATCCCCATCGTCATTAACCGTAAACAATGCTTCTGTGGCCGCCTGGGTCGTCAGACCGGTCAGGAACATCAACCCAAATACCATCAAGAGGGCAAAAACGATCGTGCTAGCAAGAAGATTCGTGCGTCGGTTCATGGCTCAGTCTCCTGTCTCTGTGGGTCAATTGTAGAGCTGCGGTCGCGGCATAATCCCGGTTTGGTCTGCTGAGGCGCCCGGGCTGCAAGGTTGGGAATCTAGCTAGCGAAAGTCTACACCGGACTACACCAAATGGTCAACAATTTTCGATCTAAAAACTTCGGAAGTTTCGGAGACTTCCGAAGTTTGAGGTGTAGCCTTTATAACCCCTTAAATCCACTGCCCATCCGCAGCCGTCAGCTCACCCCCCGCATCGCCGGTATTGACCGTCCCGGCCGGTTCCACCAGCAGCAAGTGACATTCGTCCTCGGCCACCGGCCGGTGCAGGACCCCTTTTGGCGCCACGTACAGTTCGCCTTCCCCCAGGGTGACCACCCCATCCTTGAGCTCCATCCGCAGACGGCCTTTCAGCACTAGAAAGACCTCATCCGTCTCAGCGTGACTATGCCAGACAAATTCGCCCTTTACTTTCACCAGCTTGAGCTGATAGTCATTCATCTGGGCGATGATCTTGGGCGACCAGAGCTCGTCGAACCTGGACAGTTTTTCCGCTAAATTGACGACTTCGCTTTTCATCAGTGCTGGTTCTCTACAAAAGTCCCATTCCGCAAATCGGCCAGGGCTTGCATGATTTCTTCCCGGGTATTCATCACGAAGGGGCCATATGGCACAATCTCCTCCTTAAATGGCGCCCCGGCAATCAGCATAAAACGCGCCGTCGAATCGACAACGGCCTGGACCTGTACTTGGTCTCCATCACCAAAAACCACCATCCTCACCCCTTCCACCAGTTCACTCTGATCCTGGCCCTCGCCGCCAAAATACCCTGGCCCTTCAAAGAGATAAGCTACGGCCGAGTGCCCCAGCGGCACAGGCAAGCGAAATAGCCGGCCCGGCTCCAGGGTCACATCCATATACAGCGGTTTGGCCGCGATCTCGGTCACCGGCCCCTGCACGCCGCCATATTCGCCGGCCACCACCCGCACCTTGACTCCTCCCGCCTCCACCATCGGGATGCTATCTGCGGTCACTTCCTGGTAGCGGGGCTGGCTCATCTTTTCGGCTGCCGGAAGGTTCACCCACAGTTGAAAGCCGACGACCAACCCGCTGGGACCGCGCTGGGGCATTTCCTCGTGCATGATCCCCCGGCCGCTGGTCATCCATTGCACATCACCGGGGCCGATGACGCCCAGGTTACCCAGGCTGTCCCGGTGGCGGGTATTGCCATCCAGCATATAAGTTACCGTTTCGATACCCCGGTGAGGGTGCGTTGGAAAGCCGAGAATCGGCCCTTCTATGGGATCGTTGAACGCAAAATGATCAAATAATAGAAACGGATCGAATAGATTGGTGCGGTCCGGCCCAAATGAGCGCCGCAATAACACTCCCGCACCTTCGATCACAAATTGCGGGTCGATTACCTGTTTGACTGGACGGTTTGAACTGGCCATTCGATTTATTCCTCTCTGGGCTGCCGGGTCTGTGTAACAGCGCCATTATATCTCAAAGATACTGTCCCGTTTGCTTCAGGCAACGAAAGTGTAATGCGCGTGTACTGACCGGGCGAGCCTTCGATGGCCAGTGTCCCGCCGATAATCGCCATCATGGTGCTATGCAAAGCCAGGCCGTGCCCGCTACCATTGGATGCAAGGTTGATCGTGTTCAGGCCGGCGCCATTATCTTCAACCGAAACTTCTAGCCCTTCTCGCCCCGTGATTGAAAGCCACAGGCAGAATGCTGCGTCCGAGCCTGGCTTTCGGCCGTGAATCGCCGCATTCCTAATCGCTTCACGAACAGCATAAAATAAAACTTCGACCGCCAGGTCCGATAGTTGTTCAGCCTTTACCGCTGCTTCAGCTTCAATCTGCCAGATGACCTCGTCGAAAGCCTGGGCATATTCCCCCGCAACGGTCCTCCGTAGGGACTCCACCAGCCCCACGCGCGCTAACTCAAGCATCGTCGTGACCGGCATCTGGCGTAACAGATCTGAGATTTGATGATGAGTATCTGTCAGCGACGAGACGACCTCCGCAGACACCAGCTGGCGTGATTCGACCTCGTCTCCATCCAGGGCAATCAATGCCGCTTGCAACCTGGGTAGCACTTCATCATGCAAGAGGCGCCGGGTTCGTAAGTCAACGACATGACTCTGTGCCAGCCGGTCCCGTTGCAACGCCATCAACCGCTGACCCAATTCGGCGCCAGCCCGGCTATCGATAAGACGCTCGCCGCTCACCCTGGCTATCTCAATCTCCTCCTGGGTATAAAGACTTCCGTTCCTTTTTTCGCCCAGCAACATAACGCCGATTAACCCGCGCTGGCTCCACAGCGGCACGCCCCAGATTGCTCCTCCGAACCCCTGCGGTTCTAAGGGTACGAACAGGCTATCTACTGAGGCAAGTTGTTTCGGCAATTCAGCCAGTCCGGGCAAATCAGGCGCTTGATCGGAGGGATAGGCCAGGGGCGGTCCCACCATGGGGGCTAGAGGGCCTAGCGCTGCCAAATAGGCCAGCCGCGCCCCAAGAATGTCAGCGCATAACGCGGCAAAAGGCTCGACCATATCAAACCGGGGAGACATATTTGAAGTTAACAGTTGCTCGTACAGATGCTGGCTGCTCACAAAAGGGTGGAGGTGGGCGATGTATCGCTCTCGCTCGGCGAAGGAAAACCAACTGGCAAAAACGAAGCTGAAGGTCATTAAAAAGGTTGCCGGTAACACGATATAGAGCGGGTGCAGGTGCAGGGAAAAACTGCCGCCAACCACGATCCCATAGCCTGCCGCCAGCAACAGCGCCCAGCGCCATTGCTCTTGCAGGCTTCTCCGGGGCAACGTTCGTCCGGTAAAAACCTCATAGGAAACGGTGGCCTGCCCCAATAAGACCACGGCTACAGCCACTAAGGAGGCGATTATGAGATCAAGCCAGGCGATAGCCTGAATTGAGCCAGCATAAAATTGAGCCAGGTTTTGTGAGCGCGTCTCCTCCACCAACCAGACTGTCACGCCGCCAACAATAAGGCTCACCACCAGCAGGACCAGGGAAGCGCCGGTCAACCAGGGCCGTGCTCGTTGCCTGGCCAGTGAGGCCATCACCCTTGTTGAAGGTCCCGGCCGTCTCAAGGCGTCCAATGACAGGCTGATACACGATATCACAAACGCTGAGTAGCCGAGAGCCAGGAGTGGGATCTCGGATACCGACCAATGATAAACCAACCTGATTCCCGCGAATTCAGGCGATGGCCTGGCCAACAGTACAACCCCGAAGGCCAGCGCTGCAAGACCAGCCGCCAGAGTCAGAACCATCAAGATAAACATGGGCTTCTGGCGACGGTGCAAAGCTGATGTCGCCTCTTCCCAATAGCCCGCATACCACAACATAACAATGTACCAGGTAAAGGGCAGCGTGATGGCTAGGGCCAGCCCCACCGTCCACCAAAACAATCGATCCCATCCGGCTACAGTTAATCCCAGCCCCAAAATGGCCGAATGACTGACAAAAAAGAGGGCCCCCAATAGGAGACCGAGACTGCCTAACCAGATGCCCCAGGCCCGTTGGTCAGAATTCAGCAAAACCATGAAACCCAGCCAGAATAGAAGGACCGCATTGAATAAGGAAAGGGTTATCGCGGCCCAGTTGAGCAGGGTGCTATCACTCATAGGGGACCCATTCCTCCCGCTCATCCAGCACCAGCGCCTTCCCCTCACTATCCCACTGCATGAGCCGGCCGCAAGTCACAATGATACTGGCCCGGGTCCGGGCTATCTTCTCATCCGTACTCGTCTCGTTGAGCTGCCAGGCGGTGTATATCTGGCCATTGATTCGGCTGATGGTTCGTTTATCACGAAAACCTAACCTTTCGGCGATCTGCCTGTTGCTCATCCCTTGGGCCAGCAGCTGGGCAACCTCTTGTTCTATAGGTTCGAGCAATGCCAAAGGGGAATAGGCGTCCTGGTGGCGCACCTCTTGCACTCTCGATTCAATATCAGGATCGATGAAGCTGCGGCCGTTCACCGCTTCTATTAACAACGGCACGATCATTTGGGGCAACAGATAGTTGGACTTCCGCACGTAGGCATAGTGGCTGAGAATGCCGGAATTACGAAAATCCCGGTAGTAATTATCGTCATCCTGGATGGAATAGAAGACCACCGGCAAGCGTGGTCGCTCCCGGCGAATGGCCACCACCGCCTCGATCCCATTCATCTTCCCCGCCAGCTGCACATCCATCAGGATAACCTCTGGCGGCTGCGCCAGGCAATATTCCAGCGCCTCTTCCCCTGTATCGCAAGCATGGACCACCAGCACTGCGCCACTTTCCTCCAGCCCAGATCGCAGTGCCAGGCGGAGACGTTCATTATCCTCTACGAGTAACAATCTTAACAACATAGCCATATTGTAACCTTAAATTTCCAGGCTTGTTTGTCAAGCACCTGAGTGCCTGGATCACGGTCTTCAGACTATCGCATTACCGGCGACCCAAACCATAAACTACTATTCATGATTCGTAAACTCCGTTCCTCCCCCATCATTCCGGCCGCTCTGCTGATCGGCTTTTGCGCCAATCTGCTTTTTTATGGCAAACCGCTGGGTCTATCCCTACCGCTATTTGTCCTGCTCTTTGTTGCCCTATTGTTCAATATCGGCCGCCGGTCGGCCGTTGATCCCGACCCGCGCAATCTCTGGATTTTGGCACCCCTGCTCTTTTTTGCCGCCATGGTCGCCATTCGGGACAACCCCTTTCTCACCGCCCTCAATGTTCTGGCTGTAGCCGCGCTGATTAGCTATCTAATTCTCCATTACGCGGCCGGACCAATAGGCGACTCAGGGCTAATGCCGGCCGTGCTAATACCTCTATTCGCGAGCGGTAAATCACTCTTGGCCGCCGGGCCCATCATGAAAGAAACTCTGGCTGCCCCACGGGGATTCCGGCACAACCGGGCCGGCTTGCTGGCCGTTACCAGGGGCGCGCTTTTGGCCGCGCCTTTGCTGTTTGTTTTCACCATTCTTCTTGCTCTGGCCGACTCCATTTTTGCCGACCAGATCACCCATCTCTTGAGCCCGGCAAACATCCGGCATCTTTTCAGCCTCTATTTTCGAGCCCTTTTTATCCTGGCTATTTCCTGGATGGCAACCGGCGGCTTTGCCCTAGCGATGGAAAATAAGGATCATGCCGCCGGTCTAAACGGCTTTTTTGCCCCACTCCGCCGCTTCCATTTCCTCGGCTTTACCGAATCGTTGACAATTCTGACCCTGGTCAATCTCCTCTTCTTCGCCTTCGTCATCATCCAATTTCGTTATCTCTTCGGCGGTCTGGCTAACATCGATATCGACGGTTACACCTATGCCGAGTACGCCCGGCGGGGTTTCTTTGAATTACTCCTCGTGGCCCTTATATCCCTTGGTTTAGTGCTGGGAATCGAAGCCTTCACCTGGCGTGAATCGAAGCAACAGTTCAAGCTATTTAACCTGCAAGCTGGCCTGCTGATCGGCCTGGTTGTCATCATGCTCGTCTCGGCCTTCCAGCGTATGCGCCTTTATGAATCCGCTTATGGCTACACCGAGCTGCGCCTTTATATTTACCTGTTTATGATCTGGTTGGCTCTGTTCCTGATCTGGTTCCTTTTCGGGCTATTTCGCCGTCCCGATCGCTTTGCCCTTGGAGCACTACTCCTGGTTATCGCTTTCCTGGTCACCCTCGACCTTATCAATCCTGACGCCTTCATCGTCCGGCAGAACATAGCCCGCTACCAGGCCGGTAGCGACCTGGATGTCCCCTATCTGGAATCCCTCTCGGCCGATGCAGTTCCCGCCCTGGTTAATGCCACTGGAGAAACCAATAACAACCAGGACCCTCTCCCCTGCCATACCATGACCGGTGGTATTTATTCCGAAATTTGCCATACAGAATTAGCCCAAATCTTATGGCCTGGCCTGCAAGAACGGTTTTTACGCTATCAAGATGATCCGGAAAGGATCCCCTGGCAGTCCGCCAACTTCTCCCGTTGGTCTGCCCGTAAACTACTAGTTGATTGGTTCCCCTGATCCACCTGGTTGCGCAACCTGTTGGCCATGACTGACATCACGTAAAGCGCGAAGAAGGGCGGGTGTTGGATATAGCGGGTGAAATTGTATTGATCCTCCGGCAGAACCTTACATTCCAAACCGGCTCGGGCGCTGGCGCTTCGGGGACTTTTGTCGATCAGTGCCATTTCGCCAAAATATCTCACTCTCCTGAAAACTTGCTTTCCCCCCCTTTGCTCCTTTATACTTTATTCATTCAATAGTCCCAGCCGTATTAACAAGGAGAGCAAAATGCCGGAAGTAGCGCCACCCGATGACAAAAATGACCGCACCGAAGAAATTGAAGCTGCAAAAGCCCGTCGAATGAAATTGGCCGCCGACAAGGCCGGCCAGGAATATATCGGCGAGTATACCGTCGTCGCCGGAGATTCCATGGGCGCCATCGCCGCCAAATATTATGGTTCGGCCGTCAAGGAAAAGTGGATGGCCATCTACGAGGCTAACAAAGAGCTCATTGGCGACAATCCAACCTTGATCCATCCCGGCCAGACCCTGAAAATACCCAAACTCCCAGAGTAGTTCTTAACATCGCCGGCCAGCGTGAAGCGCCGCCCGGCCGTTCACAACAACCTGTTCACCAACCCTAAACCCGGTAGGGATCAGCTTTGCTTTGCGACATCCCCAATTGCAATCGCTCCGGCTCACCATTTGGCGGGGCGACCCCGCTCTTTTTGGCTTACTTCATAGCCCCCACAGGGACGCCCGGCCCTGCCGTAAGATTCCCGAGCTAGTGTTTCGCAAACTATAATCAGGACGGGTCACGTCCACCTTCATCCTTCCGCCTTATTCCTTTCGCTTTCATCCTTCACGGGTTAGCTTTGTCATCTTAAATACATGACTTGTTACACTTATGATCCCTGGCCATCTGGATTAATCTTTATAATGGCCAATGACATTAAAATTCGGCAAGCGGCCCGGTCGGCAAGCCCTTGCCTTCTGGAGGACATTAACTATGTCAAATTTAAAAGAACTCGACCTAATCGACGCGTTCGTGGAGTTGGTACGCCAGGCTGCGACAGAGCTCCCGGCCGACATGGAACTGGCGCTAGCCAAAGCCAAAAACAATGAAGAGCTCGGTTCGGCCGCCGCTGGCGCTTTGGATACTATCCTCAACAATATCCAGATTGCCCGCCAACATGCCACCCCGATTTGTCAGGACACAGGCACACCCATCTTTGAAGTCTACTATCCCTTAGGCGTCTCAACCCGTGATCTAGGCCGGCAAATTTTTCACGCCGTGGCCATTGCTACCGACCAGGCTTACCTGCGCCCAAATGCGGTGGACAGCCTGACCGGGAAAAATAGCGGCGACAATACCGGTGAAGATTTCCCAACCATCCATTACCACGAATGGGAAAAGGAAACGATTCATATCGACCTGCTCTTAAAGGGCGGCGGTTGCGAGAACGTATCCACCCAATACAAATTACCCGATGGCGGGTTAAAAGCCGGCCGCGACCTGGACGGGGTGCGCCGGGTCGTCCTCGATGCCGTCTACCAGGCCCAGGGCAAAGGTTGTTCGCCCAGCGTTCTCGGCGTGGCCATCGGCGGCGATCGTGGCTCCTCCTATATCAAGTCCAAACAACAACTCCTGCGGCCGTTGAACGATACCAATGACAACGAGGAGTTGGCCGGCCTCGAAGAGCAACTCTACGACCAGGCCAACCAATTGGGCATTGGCCCCATGGGTTTCGGCGGCAAGACAACCGTTCTGGGCGTTAAGATCGGCGCCCAACACCGCTTGCCCGCTTCCTATTTTGTTTCCATTGCATACATGTGCTGGGCCAACCGTCGCGCCAGCCTGGACGTTTCCTTCAGTGAAGGTGAGGTAGAGGTGACATATGCATAGGCTGACCATCCCCATTCCCGACCAAGATATCCGCGCCCTACAGGTGGGCGACACCGTTTACTTGAGTGGCATCATTGTAACCGGCCGGGATGCCGCCCATAAGTTCATGATCGAGAATTATATCCGCCGGCCCGTCGCCCCAGACCAACGTGAACTGTACGGCGAACTGGTTAATTTGCTCGAGGGCGGCGTCATCTACCATTGCGGCCCGGTCGTCAAAAAGAACGATGACGGCTCCTGGTCCTTCGTCGCTGCCGGCCCCACCACCAGCATCCGCGAGGAAGTTTACCAGCCTGAAGTCATTGCGCACTTCAACCTGAAAGGCGTCATAGGCAAGGGCGGCATGGGTGCAAACACCCTGCAAGCCTGTCAAGACCAACCGGCCGTTTACTTCCATGCCATTGGCGGAGCGGCCAGTCTTATCGCCCAATCAGTCAAAGAAGTTGTCACCGTCCACAAAATGGAATTTGGCGTCCCTGAGGCCATGTGGGTCATCCGCGTTGAAGATTTCCCTGCCGTGGTCACCATGGACAGTCATGGGCACAGCATCCATGAAGAGATTCAAGCCCAATCCCAGAAGAAATTGGCCGAGCTACTTGACCTATAAAGTACGGATAGGGGATGGAACGTTTCGGATACTTTCAGACCACTGCCACTGGCAGTTTTCCCCATAGCGACGACCTGGCCCTGAGCGAATGGCTGGCCCGCAATTTAGATATCCCCTGCTGGCCGCAATTGCCGCGCCGCGATTTCCGCGAGCGCATGTATATCCAGTACAGCACCGGTCTGCCGGCCATCAAGATTGATGCTGCCAATGAGAAGATCTATTTCGACACGCGCGGCGATTTCAGCGACCAGCTGGAAGCTTTTTATTGCCACTACCTGTCTGGCAATCTGAACGCCTTCGCCTTGGATCCCCAAAACGCGGCCGGTTTCTACACCATGCTGGATATCCTCGCGGACACCCCGGGCTCTTTTGCCAAAGGGCAGATCACCGGCCCCATCAGCTTTGGTCTGACCGTCACCGACCAGGATCTCCGGGCCAGCTTCTATAACGATCTCCTGGCCGATGCCATCATCAAACATGTCGCTTCCAGTGCCCGCTGGCAGGCTCGCCAGTTATTAGCTGTCCGACCGGATGTCGTGATCTTCGTCGACGAACCCTACATGGCTTCTTATGGCTCCGCTTTCATCAACCTCAGCCGCGAGCAGGTCATCACCACGCTCGACGAAGTATTCACCGCCATTCACCAGGAAGGCGCCCTGGCCGGAGTCCACTGCTGTGCCAACACAGACTGGTCCGTATTAATGGCCACCTCCGTCGACATACTCAATCTGGATGCCTACGGTTATATGTCCAGCCTGGCTCTCTACCCGGTAGAGCTGCATGATTTCCTCAGCCGCGGCGGCCTGATCACCTGGGGCATTGTCCCCAATAACCGCGACATCCTGCGCAAGACGCCGGCCGATATCGCCCGGCAATTACTGGCTGGTTTTCGATTGATCCAGGAAAATTCCCAGGCCAATAATGCCCTTATCTCGGCCGAACAGCTTGCCCGGCAAAGCATCATAACCACCAGTTGTGGCCTGGGGCCTGCCACGGTACCCATCGCCGACCGGGCATTGGAAACCCTGGTGGAGGTCCGGAACATCCTGATCTGAACTATTTTCGGCCAGTGACCATAACCCAGAATACCCATGACAAAATTAAGTAGGAGTCTGCCTGCTTTCCCAGGGTTAGATTTCCCAATTAAGGCAAAGAAGATCTACCGGCCAGGTCTCTGGTCCCTCAAAAAATCAGAGCAATACAAGCGACAGCCAGCTAAATAACGCGTATCCGGCCCTGCGCCCTATGAATTATTTCAGCCGCTGACAACCTAAGCCGGATAAAAGTAGATATCTGTCGGCTTGAACTTGCTCAGTCGTCGAAACCGTCCCCTTACCCGCATGCCGATCCAATCCAGGCTGGCTTCAGCCGGATCTAGTCCAGTAAGCCGGGCCATGAAGAGCGTGTCCACGCCTGGAAATTCGATTTGGGCCAGCACGAACGGGCATTCCGGTAAAAATTCCTCGCTACCAAAATGACAGACCGTGAAAGCGTGAACCGTCCCCTCGGCTGGGATTTCCACCCACTCTGTCTCATTGCCCGTGGCCATATCATGACCCCGCGGCGTGCCATAAGTGTAGCCTGTCTCCGGATCCCGGCTGGCCAGTAAGTGACCGTTTGCTAAGCCGGCGAAAAAAGGCGAATCCTGGCCAAAAGAGTGCAAATAGGTAACGCTATATGGTTGCTCGATCAGAATCGGCGCCATTTTTTTGAGCGCGACCAACGCTTCCTCATCTAACTCCGTTGGAAATGGCACATTATGCAAAACGTAGCCGCCGAAACTCTCTTCAATCCTTTGTTTATTATTGTCTGTGGCCAAAATCACACCTCCCGCTCTAAGATTGTGACAGTAACATAGGTGCCAGTCCCGGCGTGGCTGTGAATAGCCCCCCGTCGGGCCTCCGCTACCTGCAAAGTCGGATCGCCAAAGTGTTTCGCTATCGATCCTTGCAACTGCCAGATAGCGAACACGCCCTGCATCAAACCCGTAGCGCCTACCGGGTGACCACAGGCGATCAGGCCACCACTGGGATTCACAGGACAACGAGGGAGCTCAGGCAAATCCAGCCCATAATCGACCCCAGGCATGAAGGCTTTGCCACTGGCGGCGTAAACCCCACCTTCCCCGTAGCGGCACAAACCCATATCCTCATATGTCTGGATCTCCGAACTGGTGTAAGCATCATGCAATTCAACAAAATCCAGTTCTTGTTGCGGGTCGCTGATACCGGCATTGCGGTAAGCCTCTTTCGATCCCATTCGGCCGGCCCGGAAGGAATGGATACCCGGGTAACGAAAGCCCGACTCCCACAATCCCCGGTAATAGGAGCGGGTCTCGGCCGTGTCTTCGTGAGGCAACAGATAGCATCTTAAAAACTGTTCGTAATCTTCGTGCGGCCGGTCAGCCATGCGCATGGCATCCGTCCCCCGGCCGATGCCCGCCACTTTGACCAGGGGGCGATTGATTGTAGCCCCGGCCGCTTCCAATTTTTGCAGGCCCTCTTCGCTGCACAAAATAACCGCCGCCGCTCCATCAGACATGACACAGATATCCAGGCGGGTCAAAGGCCAGGCTACCATCGGCGCCTCCCGCACATCGCTGACGGTCAACCTCTCTCGCTTTTGGGCGTAAGGATTATAAAGGGCATTCATATGATTCTTAACCGAAACATGAGCCATTTGCTCCGGTGTTGTGCCGAACTCCTTCATATGCCGGGTTACCATCATGGCATAATAACCGGAGTAAAAACCGCCCACCGGATAATCGAAACTGACATCCGAGGCCAGGGCGATGAACTCATTCCCCTTCCAGGTAGCTACATGGCTCATTGTCTCGAATCCATAGGCCAGGCAAACATCCATATAACCAGAGGCAACCGCCTTCCAAGCCTCCTGAACGCATATCCCCCCTGTCGCGCCGCCCCCTTCAACCCGGTGGCTCGGTTTGGGGCAAAGCCCCAGGTAATCTTGGACCATGATCCCGGCCATTAACTGCCGGGAAAAGTGATCAGAGAAATATGAGGCCACACTTCCATCCACTACTTCCAGGAAGCCACGGTGGTCCAGCGCCAGATCTGAGAGAGCGTAGTCGTACGCCTCCTTGACCACTGCTTGAAACGTTTTATCAGGGCGAGCTTTTGTGAATTTGCTAACCCCACCGGACACAGCATAAACAGATCGCATGAGGTTTTTCTCCTTGCAGTGATGTGAAAGCGGCAATCTCCATTAACCTGAAGATGGGTAAATCCTTCGCTTTCACGACCCCGGCTTGGGATATCAACGTTTATTATCTTTCACTGTCGAGAGTCCTTATGCCCCACCTCCTTATCTCCAGCGTTTTCTGGGGCGAGCTCAGCCCCAGGCACTTCCTAATTAAGTAACCCCACCTCCTTGGCTTGTTTCCGCGCTTTTTTCATCAGCACTTCATGGAAATTTCGCCCGTTTTTCTGCTCGGCCGCACTACGCAGGTGATAGACGCCTTCGGAATCCATTTCCCAGGCTAATTGATCGTCGTTGAGTGCGTCATCTAATATATTGATAATCCGCTCGCGTAAGGCCGGCTCTTCGATGGGGGTTATTAACTCAATCCGGTCTTGTAGATTTCTGTTTCGCCAGTCGGCGCTGCCGATGAATACCTTTGGTTGGTCATTATTGAAGAAATAATAGATGCGGTCGTGCTCCAAAAAGCGGCCTACGATACTGATAACCCGAATATTGTCGCTGTATCCGGCCAGCCCCGGTCGCAGCCGGCACTGCCCGCGCACAATCAGCTCTATCTGTACGCCCTTTTGTGAGGCCGAGTATAGCTGGCGAATCATCTCGACATCGTCCAGGCCGTTCATCTTGGCCACGATCCGGCCGTTACCGAAAGCCTCCTGGTTTTCTATCTCCTTCTGAATCAGCTTGTAAAAAGCATGGCGCATATTTCGGGGGGCAACCAATACTTTCTTGTACGTCTGGCCAGGCGCGAAACCGGTCAGGTAATGGAACAGGTTCACAATATCATTGCCCAACTCTTTCCTGCAAGTTAGTAAGCCCAAATCGGTATATAGACGGGCCGTCTTAGGATGATAATTTCCGGTGCCGATATGGCAATACGTCCTGATCCCATCCCGCTCCTGGCGGACGATCAAAGTCGCCTTAGTGTGAGTTTTTAAGCCCACCAGGCCGTAGGCCACATGTACGCCCACATTCTCCAGCATCTGGCCCCACTCAATATTGTTAGCCTCATCAAAACGGGCTTTCACCTCGACCAGTACCGCCACTTGTTTGCCATTTTCGGCCGCCTGCATTAACGCCCTGACAATAGGCGACTCATCCGATGTACGGTAGAGGGTTTGTTTGATAGCCAACACCCGCTCGTCATTAGCCGCCTCTTCGATAAGCCGTTGGACGCTGGCGGCAAAAGATTCATAAGGGTGATGAACCAACAGGTCCCCCTGGCGGATGATGGCAAAAATATCCCGGCTGTCTTTGGTCTCGCCCTCATGATACAGGCGGTTTGGAACAATCGGTTCCCACGGCTTATATTTGTGCTCTGGGATGGGCAGGTTGGCAATCTCATGGCAACCGGTGGGATCGATCAGGCCATCCACTTCATACACATCGTCTTCTATCAGATCCAGGGCCCGGACAAGTAAGTGCCTGTCATACACCGGCATTTCTTTGCTGACCTCCAACCGCACCACCGGGGCAAACCGGCGTTCGCGCAGCTCCTCTGAAATCATCGCCAGCAGATCCTCGGCCTCAACTTCGTCCCGCCGCAGGTCCGCGTTGCGGGTGATTCGAAATAGCTGGACGCTAACCACTTCCATGCCCTCAAACAGTTCTCCCGCATGATGGGCGATCAACTGCTCTATGGGCAGATAGCGGAACGGAGCGCTCTGCTCCTGGCCAGCTTCTACTTCCGTCACAGCTAACCAGCGCCCCAGATTGGCGGGTACCTTCAAGCGCGCAAAATGCAATGTATCACGGTATGGATGTCTGAGGGTAATGGCCAGGGAAAGGCTGAAGTTCGAGATAAACGGGAAAGGATGGCCAGGATCTACTGTTAGGGGCGTCAAAATAGGATAAATCTGAGTCCGGAAATATTCGTGCAAGCGCTCTCCTTCTTCAGGAGTAAGATCCTCATAGTTGCAAATATCGATCCCAACCTGTTCTCGCAGCGCCGGTTTCAACTGCTTTTCCCAGGTCGCGGTCATCGTCTGGTGCATCTCTAGCGCGGCCTTGTGAATAAGCATCAGCTGTTCGGCCGGGGTCCGGCCGTCTGGTGATAATTTTCGCACGCCGGCTGCTTCCTGCCGCTTGAGACCGCCCACCCGCTTTTGGATGAACTCATCCAGGTTGCTGGCTGTGATAGCCACAAAGCGGACGCGCTCCAATAGCGGCAGGCGCTCGTCCATGGCCAGGTATAACACTCGCCAATTAAAATCGATCCAGCTCAATTCCTGGTTAAAAAATAAGCCCGGATGTTTTGATTTAACTCCCATCGGCACTGGCCGGGGCACTACCGCCTTGGGTACGATTGGCTTAGACTCTTGTATCAACGCCGGTGCTTCCTCAGCTTCAAGAGGGCTCTGATAAGAGTGGCCCCCATTCTGATGGGGCGCATTCTGATGGCCCCCATTCTGATGGGGCGCATTCTGATTGGGCCCATTCCCGCCGGCCGGCCCCTTTGTTTCTTCGGCCACCTCAACCCTCTCTTGCTCCTCGCCTCCTGTGTCCTGGCCTATTGTGGTCGGCTCCGATTCGGCCGGGGCCGGGATATCTACCGGGGCAAGATCTTCCAACTCATTCATTTAGTCCGCTCCCTCATACTTTATATCACAGGATCCGGGCCATCATACCGGCCACTGCCTGGTAAACCGGGGACTCATCACCTAGATCTACCAGCGGTCGTCCACTGAATTCAAACTCAACCAGGTTATTATCGGCCGGAATAACCCCCAACAAGGGGATCTCCATGCCCTCAATATAAGCAGCCAAAGCGGGCGGCATCTCCCCGTTGAGCCGGTTCAAAATCAGGTAGGTATTCTCAATATGAATGTCCATCTCCTTGCGAAAACCGGCAATTCGTTCCGCGGCTACCAGGCCGCGCTGCGTCGGATCGGTTACGACGAATAGATGTTGCACATCCCGAGTCGTCCGCCGGCTGAGATGTTCCATCCCCGCCTCATTATCAATAACCATATAGCGATAATGTTTGCTGATCGAGTCGATCACTTCCCGCATATTGTGGTTCACTGCGCAGTAGCAGCCGGGGCCTTCCGACCGGCCCATGGCGATCAGATCAAATTTATCGCCTTCGGCCAGCGCTGAGCGGATCTCATAGTCCAGATAGTCATGCTTCGACATGCCGCCATCCAGGGCGCCCATGGCTGCTCCCCCGGCCGTTAAGGAACTCTTTACCTGGGCTAACATATCCTCGCGGATATCGCCCACCGTCCAGCCCAAATCAAGCCCCAAGACCATATTCAAGTTGCTGCTTGGATCGGCATCTATCGCCAGGATAGCCCCCGGTTGTGATTGCATTAGATATTTGATGATCATCCCGGCGGTGGTTGTTTTGCCGACGCCACCCTTCCCCGCCAGCGCAATTGTCGTCGTCATGCCCTTCGTTCCTTATCCTTCGATTTTAACGTCGCTTTCTTCGATTTTAGCCAGCAATAACCAGGCCATCTCATTAGCCGCTTCCCGCAGCGTTGGTACGTAATCATACACGGCTTCGCCCAAACGGTCCGCCTCTTGTACGGACAGATCAGCCGGCAAGTAGCCCAAGAGAGGCAGCCCTGGTGATTCATCTCGCAGAAAATCTACCTCGGCCTCATCTCGCACTTTGTTCCCGACCAGCCATAAGCGCTTCAAACCGATGTCGTTGGCCAACTTTTTGATCTGGGCGGCCGTGCCCAGACTACGCCTGGTTGGTTCCACCACCACGATCAGGGCATCGACAAAATCCACCGTCGCCCGCCCCAAATGCTCAACCCCGGCATACATGTCCAACAAGAGCACGTCATCTTTTCGAAAAAGCAAATGGGTGAACAGCGTCTTGAGCATGGCGCCCTCGGGGCATATGCAACCTGATCCCCCGATATCCACTGACCCCATCTCCAGCAAGCGCACTCCCCGGTGAGACACACTGAAGCGGTCCGGGATGTCGTCGACCCGGGGGTTGAGGGTAAAGAAGCCGCCAGAGGTGCCCGGCTTGGCCCCTGTTCTCTCATAGATTAACGCATCCATCTCCGATATCGGGTGCAATTGTTCCCGCAATGTGTCGGGAAAGCCCAAAGCTCCGGCCAGGCAGGGTGAGGGATCGGCATCCACCGCCAGCACATCCCGGCCGGCGTCAGCATAAGCCTGAGCCAGCAAGGCCGCCAGGGTTGTCTTACCTACGCCACCTTTTCCACTTACGGCGATTTTCATAAAGATAACTCCATTTTAGTGCACTATATTGAATTCTTGGGGTAGTCGTCAACTACTTCTAATCTGCTCATACTTTTTTAACAGCTTGCGCGTCAATGTACCCCCCAGGATAGCACACGCATCGGTAGATAGGTGATGGCTTACCGAAACATCAAATAAGATCCGGTACGAAGGAGGAAAATCTTCATCACCCAACCAGCATACGGCCAACAGCGAAACCCGGGGCAATACCGTGAAGCGAAAGGCCACATCGCCCAACAGATCAGCCATCTCCAACCGCCGGCCTCTCAGAACCCCGGCCGTGCGCGCAAAACCAGCTTCGTCATTGCCAAACACTTTAGCCAACTCATTTCCCGTATACCCCTGGTACGCCTGGGAATAAAATCGGCCGTCGGGCAACTCTGAAAATGAAATCCATTGTCCGATTTGAGGAGAACCATCAGATAGGGTGAAGTAATAGGCCAGCAGCGCCTGGTTAAATATGGTTAACATTTCCCCTGTCCGGCTATCGCGGCTAACAAACTCCGGATAAGTCAGGCTGACCTCTGCTCCCCAGAAAGGCAGGTAAAACGTGCCCTTCCCGGAACCGGCCGGTAAATAGCCTGCGCCTGTATGCGCTGCCAGGGTAACCGGGTTACTCTGGCGTAATCGAGCATGCAATTCGTTTACTTGTGATAAGAGTTGGTCCTTATCCTTGACCTGCAACTTTTCCATAAAGTTCAACACAATTCGGCTTCTATCATTTAAGATCTTTTGCCGGCTTAATCTGTACTGCTCTCAGAGATCCTTCGAGACGTGTAACCTGCGGCCGAACCATGGCCGCTTCCACTAGGCTGCCAGGAAGCCCTTTTTCTTCAGCAACGGCCGGGGATCCGTCACATTTTTGTTCAATGCCGCTTCTTTTTCGGGTAGACCCAGGGCCACCGCCATTAGCTGCGTGAAATACAAAATCGGTAAAGTTTCCTCCATATCCATCTGGCTCTGTCTTGTGTCCAGGTTCATATGGCAGAGCGGGCAGGCCACCACGATGGCGTCGGCCCCAGCCTCCTGAGCATGCGCGATCAGACCGCCGCTCAGCTTGACCACAATGTCCGGCCGCGTCAGTGAATGGGCCGCCCCGCAACAACACGTCTTATAAGACCAGTCCACAACCTCCGCGCCTAACGCGCCCATCAGGGCATCCAGATCCGTAGGGTTCTCCGGGTGCTCGACTCCTGTTGCCTCAGGCGGCCGGGTCAGCAGGCAGCCATAATAGCTAACCACCCGTAGCCCGGCTAGCGGCTTCTGCACCCGCTCCGCAACCCCATCCACACCCACATGGTTCAAAATCGCCTCAGACAAAGTGCTGACATGCACACTGTTTTGATAGCTATAACCAATCTCCTCATCGACCAATTCTTTCCGGGCCTGGTCATGGCCAATCTCAAATTGGGCCACCTTGTGTCTGTTAAAACAGGCAGCGCAGGGCATCGTGACCTCGGTGAAGCCATTTTGCTCAATCAAGCTCAGGTTCTTCATCGGCAGGCGCAGGGCGGCTTCCGTATCCGACTTATGCGCCGCGCTACTACCGCAACACACCCAACCCTTCGGTTCTATTAATTTCATATCCAGCGCCTGGCAAACCGCCTCGGTGGAATCATTGAACTCTTTGGAGGTAGAATGTAATGAGCACCCAGGATAATAGGCGATGGCCTTGGCTGCCCCGGCGACCGGTTTTGGATGTTGCGACGGCCGGCCCACCTTGGGCAAGAAGGCGACTTTTCGCTTGCGCAGCATCTTTGTATACAGACCCATATCGGCCAGCAGATGGCCGGGGTTTCGCAGGGCCAGCTCAATCATCAGCCCCGGCTCATACGCCCGACCCCAAATCCGCACCTCGCGCATAAAGGCCTTGTTAAATTGGTCCACTTCTGGCACCTGGGGTTCCAGCCCCCGTTCCCGCGCCTCCCGGGTCAGGAATTCCATTATCCCGGTAATATCCAGGCCCTGAGGACAGCGGGTGCTACAAGTCTGGCAAGCGGCACACAGCCACGGTGTTTGTGACCCGAAAGCAATCTCCTCCTGCCCCAATTGCAAAGCGCGCATAATCTGGTTCGGCTGATAATCAAAAAACTCGCCCACCGGGCAGCCGCTGGTGCATTTAACACATTGGTAACATAGGTAGACGTTCTCGCCGATCTCTTCCTGGATTCGCCGGGCCAGGTCAGGACTCATGGTCATGCTATCATTGTTTTTATCTTGTTGATCGCTCATAACGTTTTCCTAGGTCGTAAAAATTAAATGCTGCATGCCGGTCCAATCGAACTATCAGGCCACTTCCGGCCGGGGATAGAGTCCGGCGCCTTCAACAATCGGTTTCACCGCCGATTCCCATTCAATGGCCATGATGTGTACACCTGCGACCCCTTCGATTTCTTGCATCTGTTGGATCAGCTCAATACAGATCTTGATCCCCTCTGCCTTCCAGGCATTCGCCCGTTCTCGTTTATCATCGCTGGTCAATTCATCTTTTGATTTGTGGGCCCACGGCGCCCCGGCCCCATTCATGCGATCGATCAACTCATCGGGCACCAGGATGCCGGGAACGCTGTTCTTCATATAGCGCGCCATACCGGGGCTCTTCAACGGGCCGACACCGGCTAGAATATAGGTTTGTTCATGCAGCCCCAGTTCCCGAACTTTCTCCATGTAGCGCTGAAAAGCCGGGATATCATAGACCAATTGGGTCTGGATAAAATTAGCCCCGGCCGCAACCTTCTTGGCCAGCCGGTACGGCCTAAAATCAATTGGATCGGCGAAAGGCGCGGCCGCGGCGCCAACAAAAAAGCGTGGCTCCTGTCCTTTCATCTGATCGCCGCACTGGAAGATACAGTCGTCGCGCATATCAGATACCATCTTCACCAGTTGCAACGAATCGATATCAAAAACATTCTTAGCTGTTGGGTGGTTGCCAAAATTTTGATGATCGCCCGTCAGGCACAGTAAATTACGCATGCCCAAAGCGTAAGCGCCCATCAGATCAGCCTGAATGGCCAGCCGGTTCCGGTCGCGGCAGGTCATCTGGATGACCGGCTCGAGCCCTTCTTGCACCACCAACGTCCCCGCCCCGATGCTGGACATACGCACGATCGCCGTCTGGTTGTCGGTGATATTAACCGCCTCGCAGTACCCTTTTAGCTGCGCTGCCTTCTTTCGTATAATCTCGCCATCGGCGCTCTGTGGTGGGCCGAGTTCGCCGGTCACGGCAAAATGTCCCGCTCGTAGGACCTTCTCTAATGTTGAACCGGCCAGGTACCCGTTGTTTTTCACCACATCTGCTTCTTTTAACTCGACAGTCATTGTTTAGTCCTCCTCCTCCGCCAGCAAGCGCAAATCCTCGCGAACGATCTTTCTTGGTCCGCCATCCCGGGATGTGCTCCAATTCTTGGGTGGCTGCAATTCGAGCAAGACATGCAACTTATCCTTGCTAATCAGGCGGTCATAGATCAGTTGCCAGGCACATTCTACCTCAGGGTTGATCTCGCAATGTCCCGCTTCCGACCCGCCGCAGGGGCCGTTCAGCAAAGACTTAGAGCAGCGCGCGATAGGGCAAATGCCCCCCGTCAAACCCAGGATACAGTCGCCGCAAGCGGCGCAGCGCTCGACCCACACACCCTGCTCCGTGGGCAAGCCCAAAAAGCTGGTATTTAGGCCCGGCACCACCCAGGTATCGGGAAAATGTTCGGCCATCGCCTGAACGCCAATACCACAGCCCAGCGAAAGAACCACATCCGCTTCCGCGACCTGTTCTTCAATCTGGTCCAGGTACTCCCATTCACATTGGCGCTGGACGGTTACATCGCCAATTTCCTTAGCTGCACCGTCAAGTTTTGTCGACATACGCAGTGAAGAGGCCGTAATAGCTGCTTCCCGCGCACCGCCGGCAAAACAGACAGTCACGCAGGTGCCACATCCGACAACCAGTACTTTCTCCGCCTCGCCTACCAACTTCTTGACTTCATTTAGAGATTTTTGTTCAGCTACAATCATATTTCACACTCCTGGTTCGGCGACGACTATTTGCAGATCGAAGATCGCACTGTGATCGCCAATCTCTCGTCTCCACCTACCAATCGATAAGCCTTACGCCTCACCGGCCGTCTCTTTTAACGGATTGGGTCCAAGCTCAGCTATAATTCCCGACATTTCAGTCATGGCCTCTGCAAACGCACCGCCCATGGCTGATGAGATATTGATCATTTTAACGCGCCGGCTTTCAAAGCCGATCTCTTCCAATATTTTTTTGACGTGCTCAACCCGCCTGCGAGCGTTTACATTACCTTCCAGGTAATGGCAATCGCCCTCCAGTCAGCCGGCCACCATCACGCCGTCAGCGCCATCCTCAAACGCCCGCAACACGTATAAAATGTCTAATTTTCCCGTGCAGGGCAATTCAACAACCTTAACCGCGGCCGGATAATCGAGTCGCATCGATCCCGCCAGATCGGCCGCTGCATAGGCGCATTGCCGGCAGCAAAAAGCGATGATATCGGGTTTAAAACCATTCGAACTCATAATTTCACCTGTTCGTCCAGGGATCGATCTAATAATCCGACCCCTGCTACCGGGATAAAACCTGACGGATCTCGCTCAAACAACGCATCAACTTTGGTCATCGTCTGTACATCGGTGTAATGCATCAACTGGATGGCTCGAGCAGGGCATTCGGAGACACACGTACCGCAACCGTGACAGATCGCCGCTTCGATATAGGCCGCGCCCATCAAATTGCCCACCCCGGTCATCGCACTGCGGATCCGGGGGACGCCATAGGGGCAAATGCGCACGCAAGTGAGACAGCCGACACATCGCGCGGGATCCACCACCGCCACCCGCGCGTTGGTCAAGATACTATCCTGCGAGAGAACATTGGCTGCTCGTGAGGCGGCCGCCTGGGCCTGGACAATCGTCTCGTCTAGCAATTTTGGATAGTGGGCCAGGCCAGCCATAAATACACCATCGGCCGAAAAATCTACCGGCCGCAACTTAACATGCGCTTCCAGGAAAAAGCCATCCATATCCACCGGTAATTTCAACTGGGTGGCCAGTTTGCGCGCCCCTTCCGCCGGCACCACCGGCATACTCAGCACCAACACATCCGGTTCCATCGTTAAATAGCGGCTTAACAGCGGCTCCCAGACCCGCACCCGTAGCGGATCATCCAGCCCGGATAATTCAACCTCCGGTTTGCGGTCAAAATCAAAATGGACAAACCTGACCCCTTCCCGGCGGGCTGACGTATATAGCCGTTCCTTGAAACCATATGTGCGAATATCACGATAAATGATGGTGACATCCGCTTTGGGGTTCAACTCTTTCATCTTCAGGGCGTTTTTAAGGGCCATCGTGCAACATATCCGGCTGCAATATCGTTCTGCCGGCCCCACACACTGAATCATGACCACCGACTCCTGCCGGGGTTTATCCCCGACTGGCTTCGTAAGCCGGCCCTCAAATTCTTGTTGGGTGATAATCCGCGGGTCAGCCCCGTAGCCATATTCCGGCCCACGATACTCCTGGCCTCCCGTAGCCACGACGGTCACCCCATGCTGGATCTCGATGCGGCCGCTCTCTGGCTGCCCATTCTGGCGATCCTTCTGCATCAGTTGAGAGATAAAATTGCCCTTGAATCCACCTGTTTCGACCAATTCTGTATTCAGATGGGTCTCGATCAATGGTTGCTGTTCCACCTTGAATAGTAAATCGGCCAAATACTCCTGCGGCGTCCAAGCCGGCCCGTCGCCATCGCTCTGGACAAAATAGCCGATATGTCGCAGATTGCCGCCCAATTGACCCTCTCGCTCTACCAGGTGAACCGGGAAACCCTGATCGGCCAACGTCAAGGCCACCGTCATACCGGCCGCGCCGCCGCCAATTACCAGGGCCGCCTTATTGACCGGCACCTTGCTGGTTGCCAGGGGTTCCAACTGCCCTGCCCGAGCTACGGCCATGCGCACCAGGGACCTGGCCTTCGCCGTCGCCTCGTCCCAATCTTCAGAATGAATCCAGGAACATTGGTTGCGGATATTGGCCATATCAAATAGATACGGGTTCAATCCAGCCTGGCGGATAGCATCTTGAAACAGCGGTTCGTGGGTGAGCGGTGTACACGAGGCCACCACAACCCGGTTTAATTCCAACTCCTTAACCCGTTCGATAATATGGGCGATGGAATCCTGCGAGCAGGTATAGAGATTATCCTCGGCGTGAGCCACTCCCGGCAGCGTCTTTGCATATTCGGCGACCCCAGGTACATCCAGAAAACCGCCAATATTACTGCCGCAATGACAAACAAAGACGCCTATTCGTAAATCTTCCTCCGCCGTATCTCGCTCGGTCGGATATTCCTGGACCTGGGTCAGCGTATGCCGCGCCGGAGCTAGCAGTTGGGCCACCGACGCTGCCGCGCCACTCGCCTCGACCACCGTCTCTGGGATATCTTTTGGCTCGCGGAATGGTCCGGCGACATAGATCCCCTTCTGGCTCGTCTGCAGCGGATCAAATAAGGTCGTGTGGCAAAAACCATAACTATCCAGCCCGACGCCCAGGTTGCGACCCAATTCTTTGACCGATTCCGATATCTCCATGCCCACTGATAAGACCACCAGGTCAAACTCTTCTTCTATTGTCTGGTGAATCCCCTCAAAGGGGGAAGAATAACGCACCCGCAGGCTACGAGTTTCTGGATCCTCTTTCACATCACTCAGGCGACAGCGAGTGTATTTCACCCCATATTTTTCTTCAGCCCGGTGGTAATACTCTTCATATCCCTTGCTATATGCCCGCGTATCCATGAAAAAGACCTGGCAACTCACCTCGCTCTGATCATCTCCACCGCGAGCCTCCGCCCGGGCATGCTCGATAGTCATAATCGCTTCTTTGGCCGCGTACATGCAACAGACCGAAGAACAATAGTCGTGGTTTTGGTCCCGGCTGCCCACACATTGCAAAAAGGCGATGCGCTTGGGGCTGGCCCCATCAGAAGGTCGTTGAACATGCCCTTTCGTCGGTCCGCTGGCCGATAGCAAGCGCTCATATTGCAGCGAGGTAACCACATTCGGGTAACGGCCGAGCCCATATTCCTCCGATAGTTGCGCGTTATAAATCTGGTAGCCCGGCGCCAAAATCAAGGCCCCCACGCTGATCTCAGAAATACACTCGACCTCGTTATGGATGATGGCGTCGACCCCACAGGCGAAAGTACAGCTCATGCACTCCGAACAGATGCCGCAGGCCAGGCAACGAGCCGCCTCGGCCTGGGCCCTCTCATCGTCATAGCCCCCTTCTACCTCAACAAAATTGTGGATTCGGTCTGCCACTGCCAATTCAGGTAGAGGCACCCGCGGCTGGTATTTGATCTCACCCTTGGCGATGCGCTCATTGATCTCTTGCTGGGAAAAGCGCACCACCGGTAAATTCGGCTTGCGCGGCGGTTCCAGGTGATCGCCTTGCAGATAGCGCATGATGGATCGGGCCACCGTGTGCCCGCTATCAACGGCTTCAATAACGAAGGAAGTTCCTGACACACTATCGCCGGCCGCGAAGACCCCTTCGCGGGTTGCTGCCAGCGTATTCGGGTTTACGGCAATCGTCTGTCCTCCGGTCAGGCCCACGCCGGCATCGTCGGGGATGAAGGCCAGACCGGCCCGCTGCCCAACTGAAAAAATAACCGTATCACAATCGATGATGTGGTTTGAGTCCGGCACCGTGTCCAGCAGCAAGCGGCCTGTCTCGTCAAATGAGAAAGAAGCCACCTCCTGGCAAGCCACGCCCCCAACCCGGCCGGAACCATCACCTAAAATTTCTTTAAAAGTACGTCCTGGATAGACCGTAACCCCTTCTTCTTCGGCCGCCTTAACTTCCCAGTCATGGGCCGGCATATTTTCCCGGCTCTCCAGGCAGGCCAGGTGGACCTCTTTACCCAGGCGGACGGCGCTGCGGGCACAATCAATGGCCACATTCCCCCCACCCAGGATAAGAACCCGCTCGCCAAGGGGCGACGCCGTACCGTCGGCGAACTTGCCCAAACGCACATCCCGTAGGAAATGGGTATTAATGATAACCCCATCCCGATCGGCCCCGGGGATCGGCAATCGAATCCCTTCATGGGCGCCAACGGCGATTAAAACTGCGTCAAATCCTTCGTCGAAGATATCGTCCAGGTTATCAATCCGGTGGTTCAGGCGAAGGTCGACACCCAGATCGACAATATCTTGTACCTCTCGCTCGATGATCTCTGTTGGCAGCCGGTATTCCGGCACGCCCAGGCGCAACATGCCCCCGGCTACCGGCATCGCCTCCATAACGGTAACACCGTAACCGGCCATAACCAGGTCCTGGGCGGCCGTCAGCCCGCACGGTCCTGCCCCAATGATGGCCACTCGTTCCTCATGCAGGCGCGGCGCCGGCTCAACCGGTTCGCGCTCTCCGGCATAGACCTTGTCGGTCACAAATCGTTTCAAAGCCCGTATATTCAGCGCTTCGTCTACCGATCCCCGGTTACAGGCATCCTCGCAGCGGTGGTTACAGATCCGGCCACAGATCCCTGGGAACGGATTATCCATCTTGATAACCCGTTGGGCGTCAGACCAGCGTCCTTCTCGGATAAGGGCGATATACCCTTGCGCCCGTTGCCCGGCCGGGCAGGCATCCCGACAAGGAGCGATCCCCCGCTTTTCGATGGCATAAGCATTGGGTACGGCCTGCGGATAAAGCTTAAAAGCCGCCCGGCGCGGCGCCAAACCTTCATTAAACTTGTCAGGGATGATGATCGGGCAAACCTTGGCACAATCGCCACAGGCCACGCACTTAGCCGGGTCGATATAGCGCGGTTTATGGCGGACCTGGACCTTGAAGTCACCGGCCTGGCCGCTCAAGCTGGCTACCTCGCTATTGGTTAATATCTTTATATTGGGATGACGCCCCACCTCGACCAACTTTGGAGAGATCGTGCACATGGCGCAATCATTCGTTGGAAAAGTCTTATCCAACTGGGCCATCTTGCCGCCGATGGCCGACTTCGATTCGATCAGGAAGACCTTGAAACCCTGATCCGCCAGATCGAGCGAGGCCTGCATGCCGGCGATACCGCCACCAACCACCATCGCAGCGCCAACAGGTTGCTTCCGTTCAGTTACCAGGTGCCCGTTATTCATCTCACACCCTTTTTCAGAGGTTTGTAAGGTGATCAGAGTGGTTTCGGTACAAGATGGTATTGATAGTCGTTCTCCGATCTATAACTTTCGTCCACGAAAAGAAACTTCATCGTCGACCGGCTCAGCTTCGCCGGGCCACGCTCCGTTTTTCACCGGCTCCTTAAGGGGACTGGGTCCCAGATTTCGGATCCGCTCAGTCATGGTATGTGCCGCTGCAGCAAAAGTCTGGGCCTGGCTTCCGGACATAAAAAACATGCCCAACCGTTCCTCTTCAAGCCCGATCTCTTCCAGGATTTCCTTGGCCCGCTGGACTCGAGCTCGGCCGCGTTCGTTGCCCCGTACATGGTGGCAGTTGCCGATTGGGCAGGCCACCACATAGACGCCATCGGCCCCTTGCTCAAAAGCCTCCAGCACGTAACGCGTATCCATCTTGCCCGTACACGGCAGCCGCACAAACTTCACATTGGCCGGGTATTGAATCCCCAACGCCCCGGCCGTATCAGCAGCCATGAAACCGCAATAGATACAATAGAACGCCGTTATTTCAGGCTCGAATGTCATTTCCTCAAGTAATTTTAATTTCATATTGAATAACTGGCTTGCCAACTGCCAAGCCCGCCTATTTCGCTTAACAATATTTGTTCGTCTGTATAATTGACCAGCTGGATCGCGTTGGCCGGGCACTCCCCAGTACAGGTGCCACATCCCTGGCACTGGGCCGGGTCGATGAAAGCCGCTCCACCCAGACCGCCGACGCCGTTACGGCCCTCCAATTCCACAATCTGGGGAATCTCAAAGGGGCAGGTTCGGGTGCAGGTCAGGCAGCCCACGCACTTATCGGGGTCAACCACCGCCACCACGCCTCCCAGATGGATTGTGCCCTGGGATAGCAGGGTGAGTGCCCGAGCAGCGGCCGCCAGGGCGTGGCTGATGCTCTCTTCTATAAATTTCGGGTAGTGGGCCATTCCGGCCAGGAATATCCCTTCGCGCATAAAATCCATCGGCCGCAGCTTCATTTGTGCTTCCCGGAAGAATCCTTCGCTCGAAAGAGGCACCCGGAGCAACTTAGCCAGGGCCTTCGTCCCCTTGGATGGGGTTATCGACATGCTCAAAGGGATCAAGTCCGTTGGCAACTCCAGCCACCGGTCCAAGGTCAGGTCTCGCACCCGGACCTTCAACCGCTCGCCATCTACCATGATCTCCGGGGGCACCTCATCTGTATAACGCACAAATACGACCCCCAGGCGCCGGGCTTCGGTGTAATACTTCTCCCTGAAACCATAAGTGACGATATTCTTGTAGAGCACGGTTACCCGGCAGGCCGGATTAAACAGTTTGATCCGGATGGCGTTTTTCATGGTATTGGTACAGCATACTCGCGAACAATATTCCGGCGTTCCATCAGGCCGGACGCACTGCACCATGACCACGTCTTTGAGGGCGGCAATCTCTTCGGGATGGTGAACCACCTTCTCTTCTAACGCTTGCTGAGTAATGACGCCCGAGATATTTAACCACGGATGTCCGCTGCTCTCATAGCCGCCGGTGGCGATAATCGTCACCCCATGCTCGATCCGTAATGTTTCCGTTGTCCCATTAAGATTAGTCGTGCGCACACCAGCCCAGAAACGGCCGACATGCCCGCCATGTTCGATCACTTCGGTCCGCAAATGGACGAGAATCCGTTTGTGGGCCTGGATCCGGTTCACCAGGTCTCTTCCCAGCCGCCGGGGATTGTCACCCTCGGCCACGTAATACATATTTTGCAGGTGGCCGCCTAACACATCCGATCGCTCCACCAGGTGCACGTCATAGCCGCTATCGGCGATGGCCAGTGCGGCCGACATACCCGCCACCCCGCCGCCAATAATGAGCGCGGTCCGGTGTGTCTTAAACTCGATTTTGTGCACTGCTTCGGCCAGACGCACTCGTCCCACCGCCACCCGCATCAACTCTTGGGCTTTGTTATTGGCCAGCTCTTTCTGTCGCTTGTGCACGATAGAACATTGGTCCCGGAGATTTACCAGCTCCAGCAGGTAGGGATTCAAGCCCGCTTTGCGTATGGTGCGCTGGAAGAGCGACTCATGGGTCCGGTTGCTGCAAGCCCCGATAACAACCCGGTTCAAACCCTCTCGCCTGACAATCTCCTGAATGTATTGCTGGGTCTCGGGCCCGCAGGCAAAATCCAGCACCTCCGACACCACCACCCCCTGCCAATCAAGGGCCGTCCCGGCCAGCGAGGGCATATCTAACGTTTCGCTCATCGTCCCTGCGCAGGTGCAGGAAAAAACGCCAATTCGTAGCGCCTCGTCCGTTACATCCCGTTCTGGGGGCAGGTGGTTGTCGGATATAAAGGGCATCTCGCGGCTATAGGGATACGTATTCAGTTCATCGTTGAGCAAACGCATCACCTCGGCCGCCGCGCCGCTGGCATCGATAATTGTCTCAGAAATCTCCTTGGGTGAAGAAAACGCGCCACAGACAAAAACGCCTGAATGGGTCGTCTGCAAAGGTGTGAATTTATCCGTCTCGCAAAAGCCGTATTCATTCAGGTCCAGGTCCAGGATATCGGTGAAATGTTGGGCCGAGTCAGGCGGCTGCAGGCCTGTGGCCAGGACCACCATTTCAAATCGCTCCTGCCGTAATTCCCCGTTGGGATGGGCGTAATGCAAGATCAGGTCGCTGCTGGCCGGATCTTCCCGGATGGCCGATACCCGGCAATGGACGTATCGAACGCCATGATTTTCTCGGGCCTTGGCAAAATAGGTGCCATATTCCTTGTTAAAAGCCCGCTCCTCCATCATGAACACCGTACAATCTGTCTCTTCGCCCAATCGCTGCTTGGCCAACATGGCCTCTTTGGTCGCATACATACAGCAGATAGAAGAGCAATAACTCCGCTCTTGATCTCGTGAGCCAATACATTGAAGCCAGGCGATGGATTTGGGTTTCTTTTCATCCGAGGGCCGGGTCACCATCCCTTCCGTCGGCCCCGAACGGCTGGCCAACCGTTCATACTCCATGGCACTGAGCACATTGGTATACCGTTTATAGCCAAATTCTTCCAGGCCCACCGGATCAAAGGTCTTAAAGCCCAGGGCTAGGATAATCGCGCCCACCTCGACGGAAAGCAGCCGGCGCTGCTCATCCAAGTTAATGGCCTTGGTCGGACACACCGACACACATTTGCCACAGGCATCACAATAAGGGCCGCGATCAACGACATAGCTATCAGGCGCGGCGCGAGCAGAGACTTTATAGATCGCCTTTCGCTGGGCCATCCCTAATTGGTGGCTATCGGGCAGCACCACCGGGCATACCTGGGCGCAATGATCGCAATTGATGCAGCGTTCTGGATCGACATAGCGCGGTTCCTGCCGTAACGAGATGGTGAAGTCTCCCGCCTGGCCCTCGACATCAACGACCCGCGTATTGGTCAGGATTTCAATATTGGGGTGCTGGTTATGCTGGGTGTATGCCGGTGAAATCGACGGTCGTGTACAGCCATAACCGTGGTCCGGCGTTCCCCGGCACAAGACACAATCATGCTGGGGGAACATGAACCCTAATTGGGCAACCCGGCCGCCAAGGCAGGGTGTTTGTTCAACCAGGAAAACTTTTAGGCCGGCATCAGCAAGATCCAGGGCAGCCCGCATCCCGCCAATGCCCCCGCCGACAACCATGGCTGCCGCCGGCTTGGAGCGAATAGGTCGCATGAGGTCGATAGTGATTTCAGGTTGCATGCTTTCTCTTACAAGTAACTTATCAATATGCTCTTTATCAGGTGCCTCAAAGCCGCATCTCTACCCTTCTGGGTGCGTTCTCATTGTCCTCAGGTAGGAGTCTATTTGGCTCCTGGGTGATTCCTGTCGCCTATATTTAGGAGCCAATAGCTTTGCGGCCGGGTTATGCCTTACCACTATTTTCGGCCGGATTGCTGTTCAATGCAGCCACACCCGCGGTTGCGGTTGGTTACCCTAATTAAAACCTTTGAGCAGAGGGTTTCAAGTGACATATGTCATTAATATGCCAGAGATATATCACTTAAGTAGATTAAACCTGTTCTAAGGAGGAATCTGCACTGTTGGTGCCACTGAAATAGCCCAGGATACAAAAAAGCGAACTTGACCGGCGCACTTTAACGGCTCGTCATGGCCTCTTGGCGGACCATCCCGATGGAGACGGCCGGCACCCCTCTAAATTGCCGCTGATTTGCCAAGCGGACGGCTCATTGGCCAGACACACTTTTTCGGTAACGCTTATCGTAACGTTTTCGAGACGAAGTTGGGTTATCATTTAGCAATTGTCAGCTGATGAACAGCGAATTACGATTGCCAGCTACCGGCATGCCACCCATTAGCCCGGCTAAGACAGGATTTTGCCTGCTGCCTCTTGTTCAGGAAATGATCTGGCCGATATTGCTATAAATGTGAGAACAAAGTGACCTCACCATTAGACACATCTACAAAACTTCGCCCCCCGTGGCTGCCCATCGCCCGCGCACTCTGGAGCATCCTGACCGCCTTCACACTCTTCCTGTTCCTTTTCGGAACATGGGATCAACTGCAATCTCCTCTTCCGTCCTGTACCACGCCCGGTGCAGACTGCCTTTACTGGACGCTCAGCCAGGTGGACACGCAGGTCGCCCAATAGATGGGTTGGATTTCCGATCTGTTATTTATCTTACAATGGGCTTCTGTCTTTCTGGTTAAAGTGGCCTTTTGTCTTATAGCCATCCTGATCTTCTGGCGACGGTCTGATGACTATATGACCCTTTTTCTTTCCTTCATGCTGGTTACTTTTACTCTGGAGGGTATTGGCAACACCGGCTTCGATGCGTCAGCGGGGATGTTGATTATACTGTTAGGCGGTCTCATCTTCTTTGTATTACCGTTTTATCTTCCCAAATAGCCGTTTCGTGCCTCGCCCCGGTGGACGCGCTGGTTGTGCCTGCTGATCCTCCTTCTTTTTTTCGTTCAACTACTCTGGTTTTACGCCTTGGTGGTTGGCGTAGGCCTGTGGTTCACTACAGGGGTGTACGCCGTGTGGTATCGCTATAGGCGTGTGTCCACTGCGGTGGAGCGCCAGCAAATCAAATGGGTCATGGCAGGCATTTTAGGTTGGGTGATTGGTTTCATCCTGCAATTCGCTGTGGGCTAATTTTTTTCCGGCCGCCCAGCCTTCTTCCGGCCGTTTGACCATGCTCTTTTATGGAACGCCCCTTTGTACATCCTTTCCCTCTCGATAATACCTTTGACCATCGCCATCGCTATATTACGCTACCGATTGTGGGAAATTGACGTGATCATCCGCAAGAGGGCGATTTATGGCGTATTAACCGCTTTGCTGGCCTTATAATACTTCAGTAGCGTAGTACTGCTGCAATGGCTTTTTGACACCCTGACAGGCGTAGATCAGTCGCCGCTGGCGGTGGTCGGTTCAACGTTGGTTATCGCTGTCCTATTCGCACCCTTGCGCCGCCGGGTCCAGGCGATAATTGACCACCGCTTCTTTCGTAAAAAGTTCGATGCCCAACAGGTATTGGCCCAATTCGCCCAAAATGCCGGGATGAAGTCTCTCTTGAGGCCCTGACGGCCGAGCTCACGAGCATACTGCAGGAGAGGATGCAGCCGGCGCAGATAAGTCTGTGGCTGGCAAACAAGAAAAAAACGCAGCCCCTACCCCCGTCTGGTGGCTAGCCTGCATTTCCAGGATCCACGGTTTATTGGCTGGTAGCCCATAGGTAAGCCCAAGTTTGTTCGCTAATTGGCTAACTAGGCGAAATTCGAGCAGAAATTATCTAACCGGCCGCTCTTCAGCAACCGGTCAGATATATTTCCTTGAATTCCTACATATTGTCGGCGTCTGACTACAACGTCGGCAGCAAATAGTCGTAAGCGCTTAAGGCCGCTTTGACGCCTTCACCCACCGCCACCAATACCTGTTCCGCCATGATGTGAGTCACATCGCCGGCCGCGAATAAGCCTGGAACATTTGTCCGGCTGTAACAATCGACCAGGATAAAGCCTTCCTCGTCCGTATCAACCAGCTCGCTCACCATCGCCGAATTAGGCAGTAATTTTTTCTCCACAAAAGTGCCATCGGCCGGGATGTCGGTCTCAACACCGGAGGAATCCTTGACGACCACCCGTTCGGCATAACCATTGCCCAAAATCCGGGTCACCTCATAGCCTTCCAGCACGGTCACATTTGGCGAAGATGCTACTTTCTTGCCCAATGGTGTTTCAAGCTCAGCACCGGACGGGCCCACGATATGAACATGTTCGGCCACCGTCGCCAGCTCCGCGGCCGAGCGCAAAGCCAGTTGCCCGCTGCCGACAACCACCGTCCGCTTATCGATGAATAACGGCGCATAACTAATGGCCGAATAACACAGCCCTTTCGACAGATATTCCCGTTCGCCCGGCACATCCAGCCATTGTTGCCTGGCCCCGGTGGCCACGATGACCGACTTGGCCGTCAGCTTGTCGCCCTCTTTCATCTCCACCACGAAGTGTTCATTTTCCTTGGTCACCTTGCTTACCGCATCCATACGGCGGGCAAAGTTCAAATATTCAAGCTCGGATTTGAACTTATGGACCACATCCACCCCATTAATAACCAGGTAATTATCCTCGCCCGGCAATTCTAGATGGAAGTTGGTTTTGCCGCCTAAATCCTTAGAGATAAGCAACACTTTCAATCGTTTACGGATAGCATACATGGTAGCCGTCAAACCGGCCGGTCCACCGCCTACAACAATCAAGTCGTACATTTTTTCACCTTAAATTGTTAAGCGCATTGGATGCGCACGCATCTTATGCGTCCCGCTCCATTTGCGAACTATTATCATTTAATCTTTGGGCGCCTCGGCAATAAAACCTTCTTCCATCATCATCTGCGTCAGCCTGCGCGATCGGCCGATGATCTTGTTGGCATGGTCAAACAAATCGTCATAGCTCATGCTCAACCGGGCCACACCCTGTTCCTGGGCCTTCATGCCTACTGCAGCAGCCTCACGGGAGAATACTTCCCAATCATCCATATTGGGTAACAGGTGGTTCTCATCCAGCTTGTCGCCAATGTGGTCGGCCAGCGCCTGGGCAGCCGCATAGCACATCTCATCGGTGATCGTTCGCGCTCGTACATCCAGCGCACCCCGGAATATACCCGGAAAGCCCAGCGAGTTATTCACCTGATTCGGAAAATCCGACCGGCCGGTGGCAATGATTTTCGCCCCGGCTTCGGCGGCTTCCCAGGGCCAAATTTCGGGCACCGGGTTAGCCGCGGCAAAGACGATGGCATCTTCGTTCATCCGCTCAACCCACTCCGGTTTAATCGTCCCCGGACCCGGTCGTGACAAGGCGATGACCACATCCACACCTTCCATTGCCTCCGCGATACCGCCCTGTCGGCCGTCTTTATTTGTGATCTGGCACAATCGCCACTTATCCACATATTCGGCCCGCCGTCTTTCCAAATCACCGCGGTCCGGGCCCAGGATGCCCTTGCTATCCACCATCGTGCATTTAGCCGGGTCAACACCCCAACCAAAGATCAGGCGCGAACAAGCGACATTGGACGCGCCGCTACCTACGAAGGCGATACTGACGTCTTCCTTATTCTTGCCCACCAGCTTGAGCGCATTCATCAAACCGCTCAAGGTTACCGTGGCCGTCCCTTGTTGATCGTCATGCCAGATGGGGATCTCCGCCTTTTCTCGTAATGTATCCAGGATGCGGAAACATTTGGGCTGGGATAGATCTTCCAGGTTGACCCCGCCAAATGACGGTTGTAACATGAGCACCGTATCGATAATCTTGTCCGGATCTTTGGTGTCCAGCATGATGGCGACGCCATCGACGCCACCCAGGTACTTATAGAGTAATGCTTTGCCCTCCATAACCGGCAGACCGGCCTTGGGTCCAATATCCCCCAGGCCTAACACCCGGGTTCCATCACTCACCACAGCCACCGTATTCCATTTGTTGGTGTAGTCATATACCAGATCCGGATCGGCCTGAATCGCCCGGCACGGCGCGGCGACTCCTGGCGTATACCAGATGGCAAAATCGTTGAAATCTCGCACGGTACATTTCAAAGCCGTCTCGGTCTTCCCCCGGTAAAACGGGTGTAGCTTCATGGCATCGGCCGATGGTTTATTCGCCTTGGCCAGAAGCTTGTCGGTATCGACTACTTCTTTCTTTTCTAACATCTTTTAACTCCTATCATTATAAACGTCATTTCGCTACTTCTTTGGCGTCCTCGGTTAAGGATTTTTTTACTTAAGCCGACATTGTGTGTTGCTGTAAGTATGAGTCGGCATAGATCACTTTATTCAATAAGACCTGCACGGTCTTCCATACCTCAACCTGCTCCGGATCAGCCATATCCACATCGTCGACAACCGGCTCCTCCATTGCGGCGATGCGATCATTGATCTTGAGGTACAGGCTGCCAAGAGCCGTGCTGGTGTCTCGTGCTTCGATTATCCGAACCGTCTCTTTAAGCTTTCCATCGAAGGGATCGGCAATCATCATTGTTAACCCCGCCCCCATCAACATGGCGCAGTATACCCGGTTGATCAGGTCGCGGTTTTCTTTGGGCACGGCGTTAGAGACATTCGATAGGCCCACCGAAATCGAAGGAGGTGGATCCCAGGCGACCTGCAACGTTCGCACCGCTTCGATTAATTCCGGGCCATATTCCTGGCACCCGGAAACAGTCAGCACCAGGGGATCGATGATCAGATCTTCCACAGCGTAATCAATTTCCAACATGCGGGGGATCAACGATTCCAAGGCGATGGTCACCCGTTCATCCGCGCTGACAGGGATGCCACTCTTCCCCATGGTCAGGGCAATCAACCTAGCATTGTACTGCTTCGCCACCAGGGGCACCTTCTCCAGCCGCTCCGGTTCGGCCGACGTTGAGTTGATAATCGGCCGGGCTTTAGTGACCGTCTTGAGGCCCGCCTCTATACCCAAGAGGTTGGTGCTGTCAAAGCTCAGGGGAACGTCCACCACCGCCTCAACTGTTTTTACCAACCAGGGAAATACTTCTGCCCAATCCTTTTTGCGTGGGCCCAGGTTCAAGTCCAGGGCCTGGGCGCCCGCCTCAACTTGCCGGACGGCTAAATCTTGAAAGAATTTTGCGTCCTTATCCCGCAGGGCATCTTTCACGCCTTGAGAAATAATGTGAATATTTTCGCCAATAATGTACATCGATTGCTCCTTTTAACTGAAGGTGCGCCGACCGCTAATCCATTTATCGACCGTCGCTCTCCCACGTTGATGTTCTAAATCCTACACTCCCATTACCCCGTACATCTGGTCAGGACCAAGTTCGGCCGGTAGTGCCGGTCGCAAGGCCACTCGCGCCGAATAGCACAAGTGGCAGGCGTCTACGTACTCAGATTCAAGGGCTAGAGAATAATAATTAACAAGATTTGCCGGACCACCGTCCAGTAGCGGCCCTACGATCGGGTGTGTTAGGGGATCATAAGCTGCCAGGATCTGCTTCAACGGCCGTTCAAACAGATTTCCGATGACGATGCCCTGGCACACATGCAGGTTGCCCAACGGGTCCAGGTGAATTCGGCCGGGATCGGCCAGCTTCTCATACGGGCAACTATCAAAAGCCGTCCACTTCTGCTTCGGCAGGCCGCCGGTCAGCTTCTCCGCCGCCCGGCCGCGATACATCACGTCGCCCCCCACCAGCGGTTGCCCGGGAACTGCCTGATCCAGGGCGCGCGCTTCACCGGGTGGTTCGATTACAATTGTGCTGGCCTCCAAGAATAACTCTCCGGCCGCCGCCAGCGAGGCCAACTCATTTACCTCTTCGCTTTCTTGCCCATGAAAAATGTCAGCGGACACTTCCAGCGCGTCCAACCCCGCGGCGGCCAAAGGTTTAAGCCACATCCAGGCATCTTCCACGGTTGTGGCCCAATAACCATTGGTTACGACCCCGGTCCAGAAACCCAGCTGTTTAGCCCGGCCGACTGCTTCCACCAGGATCGGGTAATAGAGAAACGCCTCTCCACCTTCGAAATAGATCTCCTTGATGCCACCGGCTTCAACTGCTTGCTTCAGGACATCATCCACTTGTCCCAATGTAAACGTGCCGCTTTGCCCCGGTCCGCCCCACACAAAACAATGATCACACTCATAATTACAGGTATAAGTCAATAATATGTGCAACCCTTTGAGTGCCATCGTCGTCACCCTCCCTGGCCCAAATCCGCGACCGCCGGATCACGCTGCCTCTCGATCTGCTCCAACTCCTTCACCACCGAGGGAAATTTTCTTAGATCCGTGTGGGGTAGAAACAAGGCCGAGGTGAACGAATCGTAGAAGGAGTTATCGGCCGATAGCTCGATATAAGTCATCCGGCCGGCAATCGCCTGGATGCGATCCCTGTCCGCTTGAACCAACAAGGCCCGGTAAGCGCCTAAGACCGACGTGTTGCCTAAAAAGTGGAATCGATCCCAGGGCATATCCGGTAATAAACCGATCTCCACCGCCTTTTCGACATTGATATATTTGCCAAACGCGCCGCCGATCAAAACCCGCTCGATGGCCTCCAATGGGAAACCGACGCTATCGGCCATGACCGTAAACCCGGCATAGATCGCCGCCTTGGCTCGTAGCAGGTTATCAACATCCACATGGGTAATGACCAGGTCTTCACCCCGGTCACTATCGTCAGCCCAGACCACAACATACTCCAGGCCATGCTCACCCCGGCGAATGCGCTTGGTGGGCATCAAATGATTGAAGTTGCCGCCTTTATCCAGAACGCCGTTAAGAAACAACTCGGCCAGCAGCGAAATCAAGCCGCTACCGCAAAATCCCTTTGCTTTAACTTCGCCAATGACCCGGTAATTAGGCTCATAGGTTTGGCCGTTAATCCAGACCTCTTCAATCGCTCCCCGGGTAGCCCGCATGCCGTACAGGACACCGGCGCCTTCAAAAGCCGGCCCGGCCGAGCAAGCGCAGGTCACCAGCCACTCCTTCGAGCCCAATACGGTCTCGCCGTTCGTACCAATATCCAGGAAAAGACTGGTCTTATCGCTATCATCCACCCCGGCAGAAAGAACACCCGCGCTAATATCTGCGCCAACGTAGCTGGCTACTCCCGGCAGACAATCTACGGTCGCTTCCGGGTGCAAATCCAGACCAAGCTCTGCAGCTCGAAATACGGGTATGCTGTTCACCGCGGTGACAAAAGGCATCAACCGAATACTTTCAGCCGGAATTCCCAGAAGCAGGTGCATCATCGTGCTATTCCCGGCGATTGTCGCTTTCACGATATCAGCCGGGTCAATTTTAACCCGCTGGCTTGCCCGCTGGATAAGATTATTGATACTCTCGACCACCAGGCCACGCATTTCATCATCACCATGGCCTTTGCTGGCGTAGATGATGCGCGATATCACATCCTCTCCACGGCTAATCTGGCCATTGTATTCGGCCGCCTGGGCGCGCACTTCCCCACCGATCATGTCCACCAGCCAGACCGTCACCGTCGTCGTCCCGATATCGATGGCCACACCCCATAAGGGCGTCTCTTCGCTAACTTGGCCCGGCTGCAGGTCGATCAACCTGGCGCTCGGCCGGCCGTCTCGCCGGGCAGCCAGGTCCAGGGTAGCCGTTACCAGCCAATCTCCATCCCGTAAAGTACGCCCGATTCGCCGTAACAGGGGTAACGATACCTGGAGGGATAACAGACTACTGCCAGGGGCTAACCCTGCGCCCTTTGTTTCGCCATCTTGAGTAAGGGTCCGGCTCAGGGCATTCTGCAAGCGGCTCCAATCATCCGTCTGGTTTTCCATACTCGGCGCGGAAACATCCAGGGTTACCCGGCGCACGGTCTGGTCCGTCAGGTAGTTATAGCCCAGCGGCACAGTAACCTGGGCTACCGTGCGATCCGTACTCAGCCGCCGTTCCACTTTCTCCTGGGGTGGCACGGAAACAGTGGCGTCTCCCTCGACCACCGCCTGGCAGGCCAGGGCGAAACCCTCGGCCACATCCTCAGCCGAGAGGCGTAGCGTACTCCGCCGCCGGATATTGCCCCCGGTAACCCGGACCAGGCAGCGACCGCAGCGCCCCTGGCCCCCACATGGTTGGGTAACTTCTACGCCGGCCTTTTGCGCCGCTTCCGTAAGCAGCGTGCCAGTCTGAACCGTTACCGGGTTCTCCGATACGTCGAAGGTAACAGCATGATGAGCCATAATTTTATCCAGGCATTGCCTGTTATAGCGCCTGCTTTATAAACGCCGGCAGGTCGACCGCTTCCCTCGGACCGACCCGAATCTCCCAATCGGGCAGCTCTTCTTCCAGTTCGCCGGATATCACCGCCACATGGCCGGGGATGATAATCCGCCGGTGGTCAATCTTATCCATCACTTCAAAGCGCTTGACATCTTTGGCGATACGCTCCGCATCGAACTTACCGGCCGCCCAGGCCGTGAGAACACTCATCCCCTCGGCATCGGTCACCAGCAACCAGGCCGGCAAACCGGCCCCCTCAACCTCGTTTGCCACGCTAAAGTAGGTAATGCTGAAATTAGTCGTCACCAATAACGGATCACTGGCTGAAGGCCCGTTCAGCTCGTAGAGTCCGGGTTGGACCTGGATTGGCTTCTGCGGGTCCGTATAGATATTCTCCCTCAGGACCAGCAAAGGATAGATCGTTTCCGGGGTGAAGTGATCGAGAACGATAAAACCGGCGTATTTAGCGATAGCCTGCGCCGCTAGAACCGATTCCCTGGCCGAATCCCCGGCGTCACCGGGAAAGACGATTATCGGAAAACCTAACGGCCGGTAATTCTTCTTCAAGGCTTGCCGGCGGATCTGGGTTGCGTAGGCCAGCGAAGCGCCAAGATCCCGCGCGCCGGGATCCACAACTATATCTTCCACGCCTTGCCCCTGGATCTTCTCCGTCAAGTCGGCCAGACCCTCCATCGAGCCGGACACCGCCGCCAGTGAGGCACTGTTTGACTTGGCCAGGCTGGCCATCTCCTGCCAATTTTCGACGTTAGCCCCGTAGATCATCGTCCCTTTGCCGCCCGCTTTTTCCAGGCCGGCTGCAATCACTGCTGGATTGTGGCTTATCAAGATCAACGGCCGCTGGCTGATCCCGCGTACAACCTCTACGGTCTGGGCAAAGATGGCCGGATCATCTGAGACTGACTCTACGGCAAAACCATCCAGGTTCAGATCAATGCCGACGTAGTTGACATCATAAGCTTCAGCCGGAGCCACTTTTGCGGCGATCTCTTCCGCCGGTTCATTATCCCGCACCCGCACGAACAGGCCCGGTTTATTGTAAAAGGTCTTTTCATGCCGGAACAAGACCACTTCATTGCCGGCCTTCACCTCATGGCCATTGGCCGACAAAGTCACCAGGCGAATAGGCGGCGCGGCCGATTCCGATAAACTCGCTTTAGATTCCTCACTAACGTGAGGGCAGAGGGACAGCTCCACCTGTTTGGCCGCCAATTTCATAGCGAAAGCCAGGCAGGTCGGAAAGCCACAATCTTTGCAATTGGTCTTGGGCAACATCTTGTAAATGACTATGCCAGATAGTGCCATCTTTTATTCTCCATTTACCGTATTATTCGTTTTCAAATTTCAGGCAAGCTCAGGAACAGCCATCAATTCTTCGATAGCCGACTTGACCCGTCGTAGACTCTCTGGGTGGCGCAACACCAATATATCCGCGCCAGATTCGAGCAGCGTGATCGCCGTCAACGTTTCCCAATTGATGGCCCGGGCCAACCAGTCACCCCATTCCTCGGGTACGTCCAGGCCAACCTTAGACTCCTTCGTCTTCCACGCCTCATAGCCCGGCGTAACCAACATTGGCAGCTGGGTCATCGCATCACCCTGGAGAGCAGCCAGCCGTAGCCGTTCCATGGCCGAATAGCCGTACTCAATACCATAACCCAATGCCCCGGTCGTCGGGTCCATGACAATCCGGTTCATGGGCATATTCATATCTTTGATCAGGATATTGAGTTGCTTAGCCAGGTTGACATCCATCGGCGTCCGAGCCGAGACCAGGTGATCATTGGCCATAGCCGAAGCGACGATGGTACGATAATTTTTGTCTTCGCAAATACCCAGCAGCAGGCGCTCGCCCTTGGTGGCATCAGCCACCGGCACCAATAAGGTATTGTCCAGGTCGGACTGACCTGGACCAAAGACGATCAAGGGCAGGCCGGTCGCCTCCAACACAGCCTTCACCGTGGCCACGGCTGCTTCCGGGGTTGTCTCCTGGCCATCGCCATCGGTCGCGCTTAAGGTTAGTTGGATCAACTCCGCACCGGCTTCCTCGGCCGCCTTAGCCCAGGCCACCGGATCATCAACCACCGCCTGCCACGTTTCCAACAACAGCGATGACCAATCATCTGGCCGCCGGTCTTTGATCTCCAAGGCCACCACCGGCTTGTGGGGCATGGCCGCCTCAAAATGCATGAAGGGCAACGCCTTTTCACCTCCCACGGTCACAACGCTCGTTCGGCTCCCACCATCGGCGGCCGTAGCCCCGATGCTGACCTCCAGCACGCCGCCTGGCCAGTTATCTTTTACTAGTTCTATCGGCATAATTTTTTACTCCAATACACTTTTCTAAGAACAAGATTTGTACTTATCACCTCAAGGCCATTGCCATGCATCTAGCGAACAGGCTCAAATCTTACGAACGGCAATAACCCCTAAACGTCTAATCCTTCCCGGCCGAGCATGCCCAGCATCAGCGACAATTCTCCACGATGATGAATCTCATGTTCAATGACGTGCCAGATAATCCAGCCCAACGTATAACGCTCCTTCCAGGGCATTTCGATTTCTTGGGCTAGATCCGCCAATGACAGAGTGGCCATATATGCTTCCGTGCGGCTGTGAATTTCGGCCAGCATCTCCTTAATCGCTGCTTTGGTCAGATAACTCTCCAACTCATACTGTTGCGAACGGCTTACTTTTCGCTGGATACCGTAACGAAACCAATGATCTTCGGCATCGCCGATATGCAACATGATTTTCCCGGCCGGCCAGGAACTTTCAGTAGGCGCATAAGTCAGTTCGTCTTCACCAAACTTGTCCTTGGTTTCCAACAATTCCCCTCGGATCTGGTGCCAATGGGAAAAGAATTGCACAATTTTCATCCAGACTTCCCCCCATCAGCTTTCAGCTGGTGACGAGACTCGTCGCGCCGTCTCAAAAAGCTTTCCAGCGGTCCTTCCCGTGATGCCTTAATACCTAGATCGTGCAGGTCCAGCGCATCTTCCATAGCCAGGTGGCGCAACAGATGCCGGTACGTCAACATCGCCGCCGGATATGAAATGCCCCCGGCATTGTGCATCAAAAAAACGATCCGGACGCCCCGGTCTTGCATAATTTGGGCCGCGGCCGTCAGGGGGATATCGGGTGGCACCTCCTGGATGCCGTCCTGCATCACCTGCTCGGCCGTCAGCGCCTCGTAATCACCCAGCGCATAAGCCCGCACTAGGTCATCTCGGGTCACCGCGCCGGCAGCATGACCTTGATCGTCCAGCACCACCGCCCCTTCAAGATCCTTTTCCAACAATACACGGGTCAACTCAACCACCGCCGTACCCGGAGAACAGGTAAGCACGCCCACCGACATCAGATCGCGGACAAGCTTTGGGGAAGAGCGTTTATTTTCTTCGGCCATGATGAGGATCAAGAAAGTTAGAGAGTGAGTGCTTCCCCACTCTCTAACAACCTATCCATTATTGTGATTTAGAAGATAGGATCCATTACCAGCGCCGGATGGTTGTGTTCTTCCAACCAGGCCAGTAAATCGTCCACCGTTGAAACGTTTCGTTCGTCTGCGATGCGATCGATCAGCTCCGGATCGCCTTCTCGTTCGGCGACGGCCCGGAATTCGTCAGACATACTCTCCTTGAGGTAGCTACTCATCCAGACTACGCGCTTGAACCCACCGTCAGCCGAGATGAACTTGGGACTGATCAGATAATATTTACCCACGCCCATCACGCCAGGCGTTTGCAATCCACCGCCGGCCACACCGGCCAGGGTGCTGAAAGTCATACCCGCTGGCGTCATACTGGTATCTTCGCGGCTTACAAGCATGACCCCATTCGCTTCTGGGACCAACATAACAATGCACTCGAAACAGCCACAGGCCGTCATCGGGTTCTCCATAATGGAGTACATGGCCACTTCTTCCACAACCCCGTGCGAGCCGATCTTGGCGTAATCGTTGGTGCCTTCCCAGTAACCTTTGTCAAAGTCGACCAGTTTCCCCAACTTAATCGGCTGGTTAGGGCCGGTGGGGTTGATACTGAAGGAAGCTTTGCAATCCAGCCAGTTGTAAGCACCGCACAAGCCCAATCTTTCTGGGCTAACCACACAAACATGATTCGGTGCGAAGGATTGGCATAAGGTACATGAGTAAAATTCGTCCACCGCGTTATCGGTCAGGTTGGCCAGGCGCTGATTTCGGAAGCCAAAAGCTTCTCTTGCCTCCTCCAATTGGGCCGGCAAAAGCTCTGGGTCTGTATAGATGGTAACCTGCACCTTGTCCACGATAGCTCCGAAGTCAGAGTGGAACCGCGCATGCAATATCTTGCCGAAATGCTCCAGGTTAAAGCCCTTTTCGGTCGCGCCCGAGGAAATCCTAATCCAGGCAATATCTCGCTGGCCGATATGTTGAATACCGGAAGCGCCATTGACAAAGTAATGGATCTGGCGTTCCAGCACCGGTTCGAAGTCACTCTGCATTTGCCGGCCGGCTACGTCGACCACAATACCAAGATCCATATGTCCCTGTTCTGGTTGATCTTCAAACCCAGGGCCTACGACCTCAATTTTGCCATCCACGACTTCGTCCATGGGCCTCATCCGCAGATATTCAAAAGCCCGCGAATACTTACCGCCAAACTCGACGCGCATGTTGGTCTTGCGTACGACCTCACCTTCAAAAGCCGAGCCGTAGGGCACCGGCACCGGCACATCGGCGATTTGAACTTTCACGCCCCGAATCTCGATGCATTTCTGCACCAGGCGCTCGGCCCGCTCAAGATCATCCAGGCCTTCAATTTCGTTAAAGGGCATGCTGACCACATGTTCGTAAGTCGTCACACCAGTGGGCAGGATCTCGGGGATGACCGTATCGGCGATAACTGGGAAGCCAAAGTTGATGGCTCCGGCCGCCGCCGCGTATTTGAGATCATCCACTTCACCTAAGGCCAGAACAAAGGCAAAAACCCGCTCCTTATTGTAAAGCAGTATATCCCGCGATTGGCCGCCCTTCATGCCGCCGAAGGTCAGGGCCGAACGCACCGCGAAGCCAAGCGCGTAAATGGCGCTGAGGGTGTCTGTACCAAAGGGAACGGTATAGGTATCATAACCCAGCTCGATCCCCTCCTCATTTAATTGGTGAATGATACTGCGCCCGTTCACATTCCCGGCCAGGAAAGTGAGGATATTCCGTCGTTGAAGCTCGCGAATGATCTTAACCGCCACTTCGTTGGACTTGGCCGCGCCGACGATGGCCGCGAAGCCTGGCATCCGGCCATCTACCAACTGGATACCCCAGGAACGCAACTGAATATCGTCGATCGGGACCGTTGAGATGGCCATAAAGCCCATCACCACCGCCGTTATTTGGGTCGGTGTACGCGGTGCCGCCGGCTAGCGAGAATCCAGGCATCGGCTCCGGCTGCAGGCCGTACGCATAACGGACCGCTTCAATCGTCTCTGCCGCCAGCAAGGTGGCCATGCCACTGTCCAATGTTTCTCCCAGGTACGGGGTCCAATTTTGCTGTGAGGGTAACGGGTGTAATAACTCCCGAGCATGGTCCATAATCGGTGGCAACTGGCCTAACGTTTCCACCTTTTCGCCGGTCATGCCAAAGATCATTGGCAGATAGTAAGCTGTGTTTGGAAAACCTACAGGTGTATCTGGCCCTTTTTCAGTCAGGGCCTTGTGGAGCATCGTCTCTGCTTCGATGACGATATTATTCGCTCCGCGAATCGCACGGGTTGCGATATACCGGGACATTTATATACCTCCTCGTCACTAATCCGCTGCCACGCCGTAAATTGCTTCCCGGCGTGTCGCTAACGGCATCGCTTCCAGTTCGAGCATGCGGGCATCCCCGCTCCGGCCGAAACGCGTCGGATCGTACTCAACCAATCCCAGGTCGGCTCGTTTCTGGTCAATGTGTTCCAGGGTCTTACGAATCATCTCGTCTGGATCGGCGATGAACTCCAGCTTTCCGCCGTAGATCTTCTCCCAACCTGAGCTGATGTAGTTGGCCACAATATCACTGTCATCCATTTTGTCGGGCATACCGCTGACCGGCGAAGAGCCACCGAAGATGACATAGGCGCCTGAAGCTACGCAGTAGGTGCCAATGGCCAGGGCCTTCTCGCTCATCCATTCCGGAGCTAAACCGACGGCCGGAATCTGGTCAATATCGTCTCCCAGGCCGCCTTCCTCCACCATCTGGGTGAGCACAGTCAGTATCCGCGTATTGTCCACGCAGGAGCCCATATGCAGCACCGGTGGAACACCCACCGTCTCACAGATTTCCCGCAGGCCCGGTCCAACCTGGTCAAGCCCTGCTTCACCTAACAACAAGCCTAATTTAGCGCTGGCAATGGCCCCGCAGCCGGTCTCGACTACCAGCACGTCCTGCTCTAGCATCTTTTTTGTCACGTAGGTATGTAGAAAATCTTGCTGGCTGCGTGGGTTGTTGCAGCCTACGATGGCCGCCACACCCCGGATCCGGCCGCTGATAATAGCATCATTCAACGGTCTGAACGAAGAGCGGTAGCTGCCACCCAGCATGTAGTTGATATATTCGTGCGAAAAACCTGGGATTAACTTCTCCTTTTCAAATGGAATTCGCGTCGCACCCCGGTTCGCATAATTGTCGATGGCGACTTTAAGAATGTGCTTGGCCGTCGACAGGGCTTTCTCTTCGTGGAATTCGATATGGGTCGCGCCCTTGATCTTCACCTTCGGTGAGGTGGTAATAATTTTAGTGTGGAAATTCTCTGCCAGGCCGACCAGTGCCTGCATAATGCACTGCACGTCCACCACCATCGCCTCCACCGAACCGGTCAGAATAGACAGCTCCTGGTGTAGGAAATTGCCCGCGGCCGGAATGCCCTGGCGCATTAAGATTTCATTCGCCGTGCAACAGATACCCGATAGGTTGACACCCTTGGCGCCGGCTGCCTTGGCATACTCGATGATCTCCGGGTCTTGAGAGGCGGCCACGATCATCTGGCTCAACGTCGGCTCATGACCATGCACCACCACATTGACCATGTCATCTCTCAAGACACCCAGGTTCGCCTCACCCAATATCGGGGCCGGCGTACCAAACAAGATGTCCGAAATATCAGTGGCAATCATGCTTCCGCCCCAACCGTCGGCCAGTGAGACGCGAATAGCATGGTTGAGAATATGTTCGGGATCCTGGTCATCGCCGATATGGGTGCGGTGTAACGCTTCCACCACTTCCCGGTCAATACCCCGGGGTATGACCCCTTGTTCTCGCCATAACTTCTGGCGCTTTTCCGGTGCGCCTTTTATTATCGCAATTTCGCCCCGTTGTTGGCCAAACTGAGAGATAAACAAATCGGCTAATTCATCGGCAATCTCGATGGGTGAGCGGCCTTCGATGGGGACGTCATACTTGGCCGCTGTCCGGCGTAGCTTGGCCACATCGCGGATGGTATACCCTTCAGTTGTGCCATCGGCCACCGCCTTCAATGTGAAGGCCATATCGCGCCCATGATCCGAGTGCGCCGCGCCGCCCGCGGCGATGGCCCGGATCAAGTTGCGGGCCTGGATGGTATCAATCGTCGCCCCGCAGACGCCTGTTTGGCCGTCTTTGGTCAGCCGGCATGGTCCCATACCGCATAATTTACAACACATCCCCGCCGATCCGATATTACAGGCGGTCATATTGTCCGCCCGGCTAAAGGCCGTCGATATGCCTAATTCTTCAGCGTAAATCAACATCTTTTGGGCTGCCGGATCGATGGATTGCTCTTCTGGCGTTCTCTTATTCCTGGCCATAATTATTTCGCCTCCTTTTCGATTTTTTCAATGCTTTGAGCCACGGGGCCCATGCCTGGACATGGCCACAGTGGCCGTCCGGAGAACGGCATTTTCTGACCGAAACTCACCGCGCGACCGGTCTGCTCAAATGCCGCTGTGGTCCTAAAAAAGGGTTTGTTTCCATTTGTCTGGCCCTGTAATACGCCTCTTTCCACAGGCACTGCCATCTCGCCCAGATATCCCGCTTCCTTTAATGTGGCTTCAATCTGATCGGGATCTAACCTAGTCTCATCATATTCGACTTCGACTATTTGATAACTGCTGCTGGCGTAAACATCCTCCACGCCAGGCAACACCATTAAGATACGTCGTACTTCTACGACATGATGATCTCCATACATTGTGGGGAGATCTTTTGCATATGTCTTCACGATAGCTTCCTCCTAGATAATTGATCGATGTACTTTGGTCAATACAGATTGGACAATTAACATTAAATCAAATTTATTTGCTTTCTATGACCACTCAACTTGAGTTGGCTTGTTAACGACGAAGATGTCTCTTGCTTTAAACCTTCGCTTTCAGACTTAAGCCATTCATAATCCAGGCGCTGAAAACGTCTTTTTAACGTCATCTTATGATTCACCACTATGATCCCAATTTCATGCCAACTTGGTCAAGTGACGATCACCTACATTTCTACATGACAGATGTCATAACATTGCGATTCCCGGCCGGGTTGTTTATGATCGTCACATGCCTTTTCCCAGTACCGAAGTTGGCTGGCCCGACTCCTTCACCCATCTCGAAGTGCATTCCCACTTCACTCTGCTGGGCGCCACCGCCTCAGTCGAGCAACTGGTCGAAAGAGCCACGGCCGACGGCTTGAGCCACCTGGCTCTGACCGATAGTAATGTTCTCTACGGCGCTGTATGCTTCGACAAAGCCTGTCGGGCGGCCGGCCTTCAACCCATTCTGGGTATGACCATTTCTACCGCCTTCGATCAGGATGATCTACGGATCGGCGCTACCTGCTCCCCTGGCGACGGCCGGCTACTACTCCTGGCTACAGGTCCGGCCGGCTATCGTTCCCTCTGTCGCCTTTCTAGCCTTCTTCAGGGCCAGCCAGGCCGGAATACCTTCGGTGTTTCAGGGGTAGACTGGGATAATTTAAAAGCCAACGCCGAGGGGCTCATCTGCCTCAGTGGTGGACGCAGAGACGACCTTTATCAACTGCTGAAGGCCGGTGACCTGGCCGCAGCCAGCCGCTACGTGGCCCGTCTAGGCGGCATCTTCGACGATAGCGCCTACCTGGCCCTGGAACTCGGACAAGCCGGTGACGCCGAAATAGCCCGCGAAATACTCGCTCTCGGCCGGCGCTTCGGCCTGCCACCTGTCGCATTGCAACCCGTCTACTATTTAGAGGAAGGTTCCAGCTCCAAATTGCGGCTGTTACAAGCGATTGAGCGCAACTTTTCCCTGGAAGATATCTCAGAAGACAGTGACGGTTACCATTGGTTTTCTCCTGGCGAAATGGCCGTCCGCTTCAGCGATTTCCCCGAAGCTCTGGAGCACATCGGCCACATCACCGGCCGTTGCCAGGCAGCCTTGCCCGACGGCCGCCCCATCTGGCCGACTCTCAAACTGGCGCAGGGTCAGACGCCTGAGGATGCCCTGGCCGTCACCGCCGAAAGCGGGTTGCTGGACCGGTATGGCCCCCGTGTACCCATTCCTGTCCGTGAACGACTGGAAGTTGAATTATCCGCCATCAACCGCTCTGGCTACACGCCCCTGTTTATCATCGTCGCCGATATTACCCGCTTCGCCCGCCAGCAGGAGATACCGGTCAGTACCCGGGGCAGCGTGGCCAATTCACTGGTGGCCTACTGTACCGGCATCACCACCGTCGATCCCATCGCCAACGACTTACTATTCGAAAGGTTTCTGAACCCTGCCCGGGCCAACCCGCCTGATATCGATCTCGACTTCTGCAGCCGCCGCCGTGATGAGGTGCTGGCCTACGTGCGTCAAACCTATGGGCCTGACCGGGTCGCCCTGGTGGCCACCATCAATACCCTACGGCCTAAATCTGCCGTCCGTCTCACCGCCAAAGCCTACGGCCTGACCGAAACAGAAATCAGCCAGCTGGCCAAACAACTACCGCGGGGTTGGCATCCCGACCCCTGGCGGCGCGATAGTAGGACGGTGTCCGACCTGGCTGCTGAACTAAAGGATCCCCGCCATCGAGAGATTCTGCTGGCCGCCGGCAGTATCGTCGGCCAGCCCCACCACCTGGGCATTCACCCAGGCGGGCTTGTCATCACCCCCGGCCCGCTCACCGATCACGTGCCCGTCCAATATGCCCCCAAGGGTTTCTTAATCACCCAGTTTGACTACCGCGATATCGAATCCCTGGGCCTGCCCAAATTAGATCTCCTGGGCATTCGCGCCCTGACTGTCTTGGCCGACACGGCCGATTTGGTCCGCCGCTTCCACAATCCCGATTTCCGGCTGGCCCAGATCCCCCTGGATGATCCCGAGACCGCTCGGCTGCTGGAAGAAGGTGACACCATCGGTGTTTTTCAATGCGAATCGGCTGGCGCCCGCCGCACCCTGCGCCAGCTCCGCGCCCGCAACTTGTTCGACCTGGCCGTGGCTAACGCCTTCTTTAAACCAGGACCGGCCACCGGCGGCATGGCCCAAACCTTTATCCGCCGTTATCGCGGCGAAGAAGAGGTTCAATATCTTCACCCGACCCTGGTGCCCATTTTATCGGCCACCCAGGGCGTCCTGATATTTCAGGAACAGGTCCTACGGCTGGCCACCGAGATAGCCGGCCTGAGCTGGGAACAGGCCGACCACCTGCGCCGTGGTATGAGCAAATTTCAAGCCGAAGAGATGGCCGCCATGCAAGCTGATTTTGTCGCCGGCTGCTGCCGGCCGGCTCCTGGTGGACCTGGCTTTTTACCCGAACAAGCCGAAACGCTCTGGGGCCAGGTCCTCGCCTTTGCCGGTTACGGCTTCAATCGCGGCCACGCCACGGCCTACGCCGATGTCAGCTATCGCTGCGCCTACCTTAAAGCCCATTGGCCCGAAGCCTTTCTGTGCGCCCGCCTGGCCGGTTGGGGTGGTTTCCATCACCCGGCCGTCTACATGGCCGAAGCAACCCGCTTGGGCTTCACCATCAGGCCGCCCCACATCAATCATAGCCGGCAGCACTTTACCTTATCTTATGAGTCAGCCAACGATACCAGCCGGTCAAGAAACCAAGTACTGTTGTCGCCAACCCTGTGGTTGGGATTGGGCCAGGTTCGCCAGCTCCGGCGGCAGACAGTTGAGGCCATCATTGGCGGTCGAAAAGAAGCGCCCTTTTCCGGCTTGGCGGACCTGGTCAGGCGCGTACCCATGCAAAAGAAAGAACTACGCCACCTCATTCAATGCGGCGGCTTAGATGGTTTCGGATCCGGCCGGTCTGCGCTCCTGGCCCAGGCTGACCTGTTCACTCGCGCCGTCGCCACTCAGCAGATGACCTTCGACTTTGCCCAGGCTGAAGCCTCAGCCGAATCCCCGGTCGATCGTTTGCGCTGGGAAACCCACATCCTCGGCCAGCCCATCACTGTCCATCCCCTGGACCTGGTCGAAAAAGCGCCGGTTAACGCCCTTTCCATCAAACAGATGCTGCGCGATGGCTTTCCACAGAATAGAGCCTGCGCCATTCTCGGTGTACGCCTGCCCGGTTGGACCGGCGGCCCCGGCTTCTTTCTGGGCGATCAGGAAACCTACATCACCGTCAGGGGCGACGAAGGAATTACGACCCCAAAACCAGGGCTGCTCCTGCTCGTTCACGGCCGCTGGCGGAGTGATCAGTGGGGCGTCTCCTGGTTCCAGGCCAGATCCATTAAACCAATCCAGCAGATGGGGTAGCCGGTAGATCGGCCGCCTTTAAGTGCAGCCATCTCTGGCCCCATAATTTTCGAAATTTGGCTGCCCTTTAGGCTATATTCCTGGCTGATCAGATCGCTCTGCTCGCCTATCATCTTCTGGCCAGGTGGTATTGACAAACCATGAAAGCCTGAGTAAAGTATTAGTAGTTAGAATACTAACGCCTAATTCAGTGGCCAGGCGCAAAACGGCCGATTTAGGAAGGAAATAGCCTGTGTTATGCCGGGAGAAAAGACAGGATATTTGTTAATTGGGAGAATGTTGCTCTGAACTGTTCCCAAGACCCTATGTAAAAAGGTGCATCGGGTTCAAAGCAACCAAGGAGACCATTATGACTGAGTATGTGATCGAAACCGAAGGATTGACTGTCTATTACGGCCGTCACCTGGGAATCACCGATGTTGATTTGCGGGTCGAAAAAGGAGAGGTGTTTGGTTTTCTTGGTCCAAATGGGGCCGGGAAAACCACGACCCAACGGGTGCTACTGGATGTCATCCGCCCCACGGCCGGCACAGCCCGCATGTTCGGCCTGGATTGTCAGAAAGAAGGCGTCACCGCCCGCCAACGGGTTGGCTACCTGCCCGGCGAGTTGAGCCTGTACGGTAATATGCGGGCCAGCGACTTCTTCAAGATGTACAACTCCATGCTCGGCCAGGGGGCCGATCGCGACCATTGGAAGAGCCTGGCCAATCGGCTCAATCTCGACACCACGCGCAAGATCCGAGAATTCTCCCGGGGCAACAAACAAAAGGTGGGTGTTGTCACCGCTTTCATGAATAAACGGGAACTGCTGGTGCTCGACGAACCGACCGGTGGCCTGGACCCCCTGGTCCAACAGACCGTCCTGGAAATGGTGTGCGAGGTCAAGGATGAAGGCCATACCGTCTTTTTCTCCTCCCACATCTTACCCGAAGCCCAGGCCGTTTGTGACCGGGTGGGCATCATCCGCGAGGGCAAGTTGGTGGCCATCGAGCGGATCGAAGACTTAACCCGCCAACAATTCAAGCGAATGCGTCTCGCTTTCGCCAACATGCCCCCGGCCGATACCTTCAGCATCTCCGGCGTTACCGAAACCGGCCGGGACCAGGTCAGTATCAGTTTGGAAATCCGCGACAATCTGGAAAAAGTGCTGGCCACCGCCCTACCTTTCGGTTTACTCGATATCGACACCATCCCTGTCACCCTGGAAGAGATCTTCCTGGCCTACTATGGTAGAAACAATGGAGGCAATCATGTTTAGACTACTTCAAGAATTACGCTTCCGCCGCAACGGTATCCTCGGCTGGGGCTTAGGTATATCCTTTTTACCTTTGATGTACATTACCATCTGGCCGCAATTCGCCGAGCAGATGGCAAGCTTTGAAGAGTTGATGGATCTCGCTATTTACCAGGCCATGGGCATCAGCATGGCTGACTTCGAAGGCTATGCCGCTTCGACGGTCATCAACATCGCCCCAGTGCTGGTGGGTATCTACGCCATCATAAACAGCACGGCCACCCTGGCCGGCGAAGAAGACGACGGCCGGCTGGAACTCATCGTCACCCTGCCCGTTCCCCGCTGGCAGATAGTGGCCACCAAGGCCCTCGCCACCGGGCTGGCTTTGTTCCTCGTCCTCGCCATAATCGGAATCTTTTCCGAAATTGCCATGGTCATCATTTCCGGCCAGGTCGTAACCAGCATAACTACTGGGGACTTCTTTTTGGCCGTATTAGCCGCCTGGCCCCTGGTTATGGCCACTGCCATGATTGGTTTCTTCTTTGGCGCAGTTGCCCCTACCCGGCGCATTGCCGCCTTGCTGACCACGGCCATCTTCCTGATTAGCTATTTCGGCAATAACCTGGTCGGCCTGGTCACTTCGCTTGAGAAATTCCGGCCCATCTTCCTCCATTATTATTTTGATGCCACGGCCGGCGCCCTACTCAATGGTCCCCAGGCCAGTGATCTGCTAACTTTGTTGGCTGTCGCCCTGGTATTCTTCCTGCTGGCCCTACTCTTCTTCCAATGGCGCAACCTCACCGTTCACGCCTGGCCCTGGCAGCGCGGCAAGTTGCCGGCTTAGCGAGCATGGACGATTACCAACCCTTCAAATTTACAGCCGGCGGTTACCAGTGCGCCGTCATGAATGACGGCGGCTACGTAGGTAACGCCGGCTTCTTCTTTACCAATGCCCCGGCCGAAGAGTTAGATCAGGCTCTTCAAGACCACGGCCTGACGCCCGATAATTTACCGACCTCCTGGAACTGTCTGTACATCGACACCGGCGATACGAAACTCCTCTTCGATACGGGCTGGGGTCCTCGAGAGGGCTTACCCGAAGGAAAATTAATTGAGTCCCTTCGAGAAATGGGCGTCATGCCGGAGCAGATCGATCTGGTTCTTCTTTCCCATGCCCATCCCGACCACATCGGTGGTTGCACCGATGCCGCCGGACGCCTTCTATATCCACACGCCCGCTTCATGATCGCCCAAGCCGAATGGGACTTTTGGACAAACGAGCGTAATTTAGCCGGTCAGATGGAGCACTTCAGCCACTTTGCCCGAAAAAACTTACCTCCCTTGAAAGGGCGTTTGCGGTTCATTGACGATGAAAGAGAAATTTTACCGGGCATTTCCATCGTGTCGGCCCCCGGCCATACGCCGGGCCATTTCGTGCTGCGCATCGACCAGAAAGACAAGGCCTTCTATATTATGGCTGACACCATCCTCCACCCCCTGCAACTACAATATCCGGCCTGGACGGCCGGCGTTGATCTGGACTCGGAACAAGCCGTGGCTACCCGCCTCCACTTACTCGAAAAGGTCGCCCGGGAACAGGCGCTGCTTCTCTTTCACCATTTTGATTTTCCCGCCCTAGGCCGGGTGATCAAAGACGGGGATAAGTGGCTCTGGCAACCCTTGGCCAGCGTCGCTTAAGCTCTATCTAGTCAAGCGCACCCCTGTATCTTTACGACCAGAAACCGGTCTTAATGTCTCTCGACATTAACCTACGGCACCGTAATCGTCTATCATAATTAATGCAATCCTGAGATCTTGATCTGTGTCGAGAAAGATGTGGAACATGTGAAAGGATCGGCCCATGGCCCAGAGTAACAAGCAACATTGGAACAAAGTTTATTCCTCGAAACCAATCACCCAACTCGGCTGGTATGAGGCCTATCCAGCCGTTTTCTTGGATTTTTTCGAGCAGTGCTCGCTGGAAAAGGATGCGCCCATTCTGGACGTGGGCGCCTGGGCAACTACTTTTGTCGATCATCTGCTGGCGGCTGGTTATAAAAATATCATCGCCCTGGACATCAGCCAGGTTGCCCTGGAACGCCTCCAAGATAGATTGGGAGAAGAAAAAGCAGCCCAGGTCCGATGGATCATCGCTGATATTACCAATCCGGCGCTTGTGTTGGAAATTGGGGAAATATTATTTTGACACGACCGGGCCTGTCTGCATTTCATGACCGGGGAAAGCAAGCGGCAAGCTTATATCAAGATGCTCAAACAGCTTCTCCGGGCGGGCGGCTATGCCCTTTTCTCCGCCTTTGCCGTCGGCGGCGCGGCTAAATGCAGCGGCCTCGAGGTCGTTAACTATGATAAGACCGGACGGGTTGAGCTGCTGGGGGAACAGTTTGAGCTGGAGACCTGCGATTATTACACCTACACCATGCCCTCAGGTGCCCTGAGGCCGTACGTATCCGCGTTTTTCCAAAAAAAGATAGCCCCCTGATCCCTTAAGCTACCCTAAAAGGGCCATATCATTGGCAAGAAAATAATCAATAACACCCAGATCAGCAGCGTCAACGGAAGACCGACCTTGGTGTAATCAAAGAAGCGATACCCCCCCGGGCCATAGACCAGAACCGAGGCCTGGTGACCGATGGGAAACAAGAACGAATTGGAAGCGGCGATGGCCACACCCATGGCGAACGCCTGGGGGTTCATGCCCAGGGTGATAGCCGAACTGATGGCAATAGGCGCCACCAATACAGCCGCGGCCGCGTTGGACATAAACTCGGTGATGATCGTCGTGAGCACAAACAGCCCGATCATGATCGCCTGGGGCCCCAGGTCGCCGACCATATTGATGATAAGGTCCGATATGTATTGGGCCGTGCCCGTATTGGCCATGGCGATGCCCATCGGCAGCATGCCAGCGATCAAAAACACCGACTGCCACTCGATTGACTGGTAAGCTTCATCCATAGTTAACACGCCGACCAGGACCATTAACATCGCTGCCAACACGGCCGCAGTAGAGATTTGCAGTATCCCTGTCGCTACCAGCAGAATCATGCTCGCAAAAATAATGAGCGAAATCGGCGCCTTTTTAACCCGCCGGTATTCCATACTTATTGGTCCCAAGACCAGGAAAGCCGAATCTCGTCGCAGGTAATTGAGCCGTTCCCTCCGCCCTTGCAGAAGCAATACATCGCCCAACAGAATGGGCGTCTCCGCCAACCGCCCGACAATTGATTCCTCCTTATGCCAGATGGCCAACACAGTCAGGCCATATTTTGCGCGGAAATCGATCTCCTTCAGCGTCTTGCCGGCAAAATTAGCCAGTTGGCTGATAACCACTTCTGTCACCGACGCTTCTGGAGATTTAAGGTCCAATTCACTCAGGCGCATGTGGGGATCGATCTTGGCCCCGATCCGGTCCTGCACGTCCAGTATATGGTTGATCGATCCCTTGATCAGTAGAATATCATCGGCCGCAATGTGAGCGTTGGGCAATACCCCCAGCCGGACCCGGCCGTCGCGCATCACGCCCATGACCGTAAGATCGTAATCTTCACCCAGCTTCGATTCAACAATCGTCTTGCCGATCAGGCTAGACTCTGGCAACACCTTTAGTTCGGTAAGATAGTTGCGCAATTTGTAACCGGCCGTTAGATCTTCCACCCCAGACGTTTGCCGGTCAGGCAGCAGACGCCGGCCTATGAACACAAAATAAAGAATGCCGCAGGTCATCACGATGAGCCCCATCGGAGTATAGTCGAACAGGGTAAACGGCTCGAAACCGGCCTCGGCCAGGGCCGAACTTACCAGCAGATTGGGCGGTGTGCCTATTAGCGTTGTTACTCCACCCAACAAGGAGCCAAAAGCCAGGGGAATTAACAATTTTGACGCGGGAACATTAATCTTCCGGCCGATAGCCACCACGGCCGGCAACAAGACCGCCGTAGCCCCGATATTATTCATAAATGCCGACATGACCCCCACCGACAACATGATCACGGCCGTCAGCCGGGCCACGTCCTTGCCTGAAACCCGCAAGATGTGCTGGCCCAAATAATCAGCCACGCCGGTATAAAAAAGGGCTTCGCTGACAATATAGATGGCCCAAACCGTTATAACAGCCGGGTTCGAAAAACCGGAGAAGGCTTCTTCAACCGTCAGCAAGCCGGTGAGTATTAGCGACAGCAGGACCATCATCGAGATGAGATCCACCCGTAGCTTTTCTGTTGCAAACAGAATAATGGCAATACCTAATATAGCCAGGACAAGGGCGATATCAGTCGTCATAGACAACTCCTGTTACCAAACAGATGGTCGGTGAGTTCGACGAAACTGGTTGATGCGATTATAGCCGATGATGGCTAGTCGTCGCTAATGGGTTGTTTCGTTCAAGACCTACTACCCAAAAGATCAACAGGCAAACATCAGCTTCCAAGACCTCTCCCCCAGTCAATGAGCTGCCAGGTTTCCGGCCGAGCGGTCATTGGTCTGGATTGTTACCTTCCCCCCCGGTCAAAGTGCTCGCTTCATGATGCCGTTCTCCTTAATCGCTTTTTGGCCTCTCCATAAACGATTCCACGGTCCACCTTTTGCCAGAATCCCGGGGTAGATCTACAATCGTTTAATCCTTGCCTGACTGATCGATAACCCTCTTTACCATTACAAGGTCCGCAGTATATGAACAAGAAATGGAAAATCGTCCTGCTGCTGGCCTTGGCCGAGTTACTGGCCATGGGACTCTGGTTCTCGGCCTCGGCCGTCACCCCTACTCTCAGCACCTTATGGGACTTGAGCAGTGGGCAGGTCGCCTGGTTAAGCATGGCCGTTACCGTAGGCTTCGTTGCCGGTTCATTTCTCAGCGCTTTAACGAATATCTCTGACATCTACCCGGCCCGGATCGTTTTTGCCCTCAGCGCCTTACTCGGGGCTGCTGCGACTGCGCTAATTACCTTGTCAGGGAGCTATATCCCAGCCCTCGTACTCCGAATGCTGACCGGATTCGCCCTGGCCGGCGTCTACCCGGTGGGCATGAAGATGATGGCTACCTGGATGAAAAAAGATCGCGGTCTGGGTTTGGGTCTGTTAACCGGCGCCCTGGCTATCGGAACCGCCTCTCCCCACCTGATACGTTCCTTGGGCGGCATCGACAATTGGCAGTTCGTACTGTATGTCTCTGCATCTTTAGCGGCCCTCGGCGGGCTGGTCGTCCTTTGGGTGGGCGAGCTTGGACCTTACCGGGGTGCCGCGGCCAAGTTTCGATGGCGCTATATGGGTCAGGTACTCAAGGACCGGGGGATGAGGTTGGCCAACTTTGGCTACCTGGGCCATATGTGGGAACTATTTTCCATGTGGACCTGGATCTCATTGTTTTTACTGGCTTCCTACCAGGCGACCTCGCAGGCAACCATATGGGGAATCTCAACTGAAAAGGCTGCCTCCCTGATAACCTTTCTCGTCATTGCCGCCAGTGGTCCCAGCAGTCTTCTGGCCGGGTGGCTCGGCGATCGCCTCGGCCGCACAAAAATAACAACGGTGGCTTTGCTCTTAAGCGGCACTTGCTGCCTGGTGATCGGCTTCTTCTTTGGCGCTGCTCCCTGGCTAGTTACCCTCATAGCTCTGGTCTGGGGCTTCGCCATCGCCCCTGATTCCGGACAATACAGCACATCTGTCAGCGAATTAGCGGATGCTGAATACATGGGCACGGCGCTTACCCTGCAAACAAGTATGGGCTTTTTATTAACCCTGGTTACCATCCGGCTGGTCCCCACGCTGGTCGACAACATCGGCTGGCAATGGGCTTTCGCCATCCTGGCGATAGGGCCGGCATTTGGCATTTGGGCTATGCAAAAACTCAGACGATCCCCGGCCGCTGCCAGGTTGGCCGGTGGGCGCGGCTAAAATAACTTAACCATTCGATGCATTTCCCCCGTCTGTTACCCGGTCGCTTTATCCAACGGGACAACCGTTTCCGGGCTACCGTCGAAGTCGCCGGACAAGAAGCCTGGGTCCATGTGCCCAATTCCGGCCGTCTGCTCGAGCTTTTTACTCCTGGCAGAGCCATCTGGCTGGCCCCGGCTACTGCTCCCAACCGCAAAACCGCCTACGATCTAAAACTCGTCGAATACGCCTCAGTGCTGGTTTCCGTCGATGCTCGTTCCCCCAACCCCCTCTTCGCCGAAGCCCTGGCTAACGGCCGTCTCCCTGGGTTCCCTTACCCGGACCTTCAACCCGAAGTGCAATATGGCGACAGCCGCTTCGACTTTCGCCTATCCGGCCCCCAGGGTACCTGTTGGGTCGAGACCAAGTCCGTTACCCTGGTAGAGGGTGGCCTGGCCCAGTTCCCCGATGCTCCCACCAGCCGCGGCCGCAAACATCTCATAGGTCTACGCGCCGCCTGCCTGGCCGGCGACCAGGCTGCGGTTATCTTCATTATCCAGCGCCCCGACGCCCGCCGCTTCACCCCTTATCAGGATACCGACCCCGAATTCACCGACGCCCTGATCCAGGCGGCCGCGGCCGGCGTCGCTGTGCGAGCCTTCACCTGCCGGGTCACCCTGACCGAGATAACCATCGCCGCTGAAATCCCCGTCACCATCCCCCCATCACTCCCTCTCCCAGTCGCACCCTCCCTTACAATTCCTTAAAGAAAACCCGGTGATTCTTATACGCCTCGCCCCCCAGCGTCTCCAGGTCCCGCCGCATTTGCACGGCCGTCTCCGCCACCTGGGTCAGCTCGCAGTTGGTATAGCCAAACTCCGTCATTGTCTTTTCCATCTCACTATAAAGCAGGGCATTCCCCCCTCGCCCCTGGAAAGCCGGTAACAAACCCATGCCGTTGCCCGACATAGCCCGGGTGCGCTTCATCTCCACCAGCAGGTCAAAAATACCAAAGGGGATTAATTTGCCTTTTGACCGTTGCATAGCAGCCGACACATCCGGCCAGCCAAAAGCAAAGCCGACCACATCATCATTGTGGGCGATTATTTTGATCATCTTCGGATTGGCCACCATCAGGATATTATTTAATATGAAGGTGATCTCCCTATCCGTTAGCGGCACATACTCCCAATTATCGACGAACGAATTGTTATAAGTCCGGCCGATTCGGTCCGCCCACTCTTTCAGGTCACCCTTACTATTGAAACGCACAACCCGCAGATTTTGGCGGTGGCCCACTCGCTCGGCGATACGATGCACACGCTCCGGCATCTTAAAATCCTTTACCAAAATGTGATGAGAGGTAAAGTCCACCTCCTTCTCAAAGCCGGACTCTTCCGCCAGGCGCAAATAATAAGGGTAGTTATAATTCATCATATTCATCATTTGGCGGTGCTCGAAGCCGTGCTCCAGCATGCCATAGCCGTCAAATACCGTAAACCCTTTCGGCCCGATCACCCGATCCAGTTTCCGCTCCCGTGCCCATTCAAACACCCGCCGGAACAAGGCCGCGGCCGCTTCCGAGTCATCTTCACAGTCGAAAAAGTAAAATTGCCCCGTCCGCGTGCCGTGAAATTTATTGTAATTTTTATTCTCGATGGCCGTCACCCGGCCCACATCCCGTCCATCCCGCACGGCGAGAAAAAATTCAGCCTCCGAGTGTTCGTAAAATGGATGCTTCTTCTTATTCATCACCTCATACATATCCATCCGGATGGGCGGCACCCATTGGGTATTTCCCTTGTATAGCCGGAATTGTAAGTCAACGAACCGGTGTACTTGTTTCTTATGTGTAGTGTCGACTTTTTCGATGGTTAACATCTATTTCTCCTGGGACGAAGCTGAGGGTACGGGATAGGAAGTCTAAGTCAGAGAGCTAGTGAAGTCAAAGAGAAGGCTCATAGAAAAAAAAGAGTTAACTCCTAAGCTTTCAGTGTGATTTCCTTTCTTATCATCCCCAAAAAGGTCTTAACCCGGTAGAATCATAGGTAATCATTTCCATACTGTATACTTTAAAAATATCAAGCGTTAATTGCCTTACTGATCACACCGTGGAACAGATTACAGAAATTGTTAAAGCGTTCTTAAACCTGGATCAGCACCTGCCCCTGATAACCGCCCTGGGCCCCTGGCTCTATCTTATTATGTTCGTTATCGTCTTCTTTGACACGGCCCTGGTAATCTTATCCTTTGTACCTGGCGACTCTCTTCTTTTCACGGCCGGTGCGCTGGCTGCCTTTGGCTCCGTGGACCTGTTCACCCTGTTACTCCTGGCCTTCATCGCCACCATCCTGGCCGATTCCCTCAACTATATCATCGGCGACCGGGCCGGCAGGCGCTTTATTGTTGGCCGGTTGCCGTTCACCCAACCCAAACATATGGAACGGACCAGTCGTTTTTTCAACACCCACGGTGGTACCGCTGTCATTATGGCCCGCTTCATTCCCTGGGTAAGATCCCTGACTCCCCTGATCGCCGGCATGTCCCTTATGCCCTACCGCCGATTTCTGTTTTACAACATCATCGGCGGTCTGATCTGGGTTTGCTTCTTCGTCATGATAGGCTACTTCTTCGGCAATATCCCTGTGGTTCGCGATAACCTGCCGCTGGTTCTTATTGCCATCCTCATTCTGGCGCCCCTCCCGGCCGTTTTCGAATTTATCCGAGAAAAACGATCGGGCGCCCGTTAGGACATCAAAGATACAACCTCTGTCAACTTTTAACCTAATTTTCCCGGACCTCCTCGTGTCAGCCCCTTAATTGGGGAGTATAATCTCGTCTATGGCCCGGCCGTAAAAATAATGGCCTTTGCCTGACAATGAGGCTTCTTAATAAGGATTGTTTAACTCCAAGAGAATCGGTCCTATCTTCAACCTGGAAATTTATGGCCTCGCCCTCCCTTCTGGCAGCCCGCACGAGGAAGATATTAACCGGGCCCTGCTGCAGATCATCGAAAATGGCATCTACCAACAAACAATAGACGAATGGTTTTCCGCAGAGGAATAATCGGTCCATCTGGAGAAGATAATGAAAGTAGATTTGGATAACGTTGAACTCTATATCAATTACCAAGCCAACCGTATTGAGGCCAGGGTTCAGGATTACCTTTGCCTGGTTGATTTCATTCCGGCCGAAAGGGTCATCGTTTTCACCCACACTGAAGTGCCCCCCGTATTGGCCGGTAATGGCATCGCCGGCCTAATGGTCCGCGCCGCGCTGGCCCACGTCCGGGAAAACAACTTGTGGTTGGTCCCCTTGTGCCCTTATTTCTCTACTTACCTTCGCCGCCACCCCAAAGAGCAAGACCTGGTCTATGCCTGGTCACCCATATCCAGAAAAAATCAAGCGTAGAAGCACGTTTATGGCTCGTAACATAGAAATTAAAGCACGCGTATCCGATCCGGCCACCCTCCGGCGCCAGGCGGCCGCCCTCTCTGACACGCCGGTCGAGTTGATTCTCCAGGAAGACACCTTTTTCCACGTCCCTCAGGGCCGGCTCAAGCTGCGCATCATCAGCCCCGACCATGGCCAGCTCATCTACTACCAGCGCCCCGATTCGGCCGGTCCCAAACAATCCGATTACCAGATCAGCATCACCAGCGAACCCCATACATTAAAAGACGTCCTGGCCCGTTCCCTGGGCGTCCGTGGCGTGGTCAACAAACAACGATGGCTCTATCTCATAGGCCCGACCCGCATCCACCTTGACCAGGTAGAAGGCTTAGGCGCTTTCATGGAACTCGAAGTGGTTCTTAAAGCCGGCGATACCCTGGCTGAAGGCCAGGTCATCGCCGCTGATCTGATGCTCCAACTGGGCATCCAGGAAAAACACCTGATCGAAGGCGCCTACATCGACCTGCTCGAGAATCAGGCCTTGGCCGGTTAGAAGGTGACGGCCACTTATCCGGCCCGATCCCCCGAAACTTTGCGCCTCACTGGTAAGCTTCTTCAACATACCGGCCGTTTTGAAACATGGGCGGCCATCGACCGGGACGAAAACGCGCCTGGATCGCCATGCCCTCTGACAGGTCGAATTGGTGCGGTTGCCAACTATGAACCATACTCCCATCGCTAAGCGCCACCCCATACAGGCAGGCGATTCCCAAAAATTGACGGGAGGCAATCCGGCCATTGTGGGGTTCATCCAGCGTCAAGGCCACCTGGTTAGGGCGCGAGGCTATTTCCAGCATCGACCCGGGTTCTAGCCTTGTTGCCAATACCAGGCGACCCAGCGGCGTTTCGATTCCCTCGCTACTCACCTCCCCAGGGATAAAATCATTCTGCCCCATGAAGGCGGCCACGAACCGGCTTCGCGGCTGCAGATAAATCTCTTCAGGTGTGCCCACTTGCTCGATCCGGCCGTCCCGCATGACCCCTACCAGGTCGCCGAAAAAAAGCGCCTCTTCCTGATCGTGGGTTACGAATATCGTCGTCGTCCCGCTCTGTTGCAACAACTCTTTGACCTCGGCCCTCACCTCGCTGCGTAGGGCAGCATCCAGGTTTGAAAACGGCTCGTCCAGGAGCAACGCCCTCGGCTCTGGCGCCAGGGCTCTGGCCAAGGCCACGCGCTGCTGCTGGCCGCCGGAAAGTTCATAAGGCATGCGCTCGCCCATTGTCTCCAGGCCGACAAAATGAAGCAAATACTCAATCCGGTTGTCCCTGTCCTCTTTTGAGTATCGTTTATTAAGGCCAAAACCCACATTCTTGGCCACACTCAAATGCGGGAATATGGCGTAATCCTGGAAAACCATACCAATTCGCCTCTGTTCAGGCGGTAGGTGCCGTTCTGGACCGGCCACATTCAAGTCACCGATAGCTATCTCTCCCTGGTCCAGCCGTTCAAAGCCGGCCACCAGGCGCAGGACGGTCGTCTTTCCACAGCCGCTTGGGCCGATTAAAGTTAAGATACGTCCGGCCGGCACGTTCAAGGAAACCCCCTCGACGGCAGCCAGCTGACCATAGGACTTAGTTATCTCTTGGCAATGAATCGGGGCAATGTCCATAGGTTGCTTCAACCATTCCTGGTCAGACGCAGATTAACCGGCCTGTCCATCATAAAATCGTTAGCTTTGAGTATCACGGAACGTCAACCAGGCCAGCGGGATGGACGATAGAACAAGCAGCAATAGTGCAGGCAGCGCCGCCCGGGCAAAAAAAGCCTCGCCAATATTCGTCCATACTTGTTCGGCCAGCGTATTAAAGCCCAGCGGGCTGAGGATCAAGGTCACCGGCAACTCCTTCATCGCCGTGAGAAAGATCAATAACGCTCCGGCCGTCAAGCCTGGCCAGATGAGGGGTAACGTGATCCGGCGTAAAACTGCCAGCGGATGCTGGCCCAGGCTTCGCCCCGCCTCCTCCAGCGAAGGCGGCATTTGACCCAGGGTGGCCCGAATGGCGCCGATTGCCAGGGGGATGAACAGAATAACGTAAGCCCCTAACATCATCGGCACTGTCTGGTAGAGCGACGGCAAAATATGGATGCCAAAAAAAACGAAAGCCAGGGCGATCACAATACCCGGCAAGGCGTAGCTGGTATAAGCCAACCGTTCCAATAGCCAGCTCATCCGGCCGGGTCTCCTGACCACCAGGATGGCGATGGGCAGAGCCAGCAGTATGGTCACCACAGCGGCCAGGGTTGAAGCCGCTACGGAATACCAGGCCGGCTCCAGCAATCCGGAAAGTGACATGAGATTATCTTTTATCGTACTAAGATCGCTAGCCGCCTTGTGCCCTGGCCAGCCTCGCCAGACCCAATAGAGAAGACCGGCCAGGGGTAATCCTAGAGCCAGCGTGGTGATCGCCCCGGTAAAGGCCAGCGCCGGCGCCGTCCACTTTCCCAGTCGCGCCGCTTCACGGCGGCGCGAACAGCCGCTCGCTAGACGGGCGTACCGGGCTCGGCCGCGGCTCCGCTGTTCCAAATACAAGATGATCAGGGCCATGATCACCAGAACCAGGGCGAACAAGGCCGCCATATCCAGCCGGTAACTAAGATAGCGGTTGTAAATAATCCGGGTGAAAGTGTTGTATTGCAACGTCGTCACCGCCCCGAAATCCCTTAGCACATAGAGCATGACCAGCAAGGCCCCGGCCAGGATGCCCGGACGCAAGTGAGGCAAGGTGACTCGCCAAAAAACCTGCCTGGGCCCTAACCCCAGGTTGCGGGCCGCTTCTTCCAGCGCCGGGTCCAGGCGTTGGATCGCCCCCCGCACAGTCAGGAAGATCAAGGGATAAGTTATCAGGATTAGGACCAGGAATGCCCCGGGAAAACCATAAATAGTCGGTAGCCGCTCCAGGCCCACCAGCGGCTCTAATAACTGCTGCATAACGCCTTTGGGACTAAACAGCGAAATGAAGATGAAGGCGACCACGTAACTGGGCAAAACCAGCGGCATGGCTACCAAAACGGTCCATAAACGACGGCCGGGCAAATCCGTCGCCGCCGTCAACCAGGCCAGCGGGACGGCTACCGCCGTTGCCCCAACCGTCACCGCCACGGCCAGCAGAATCGTATTGCCCATCACCAGGGCCGTTCGTGGGCTAAGCAACGTCGCGATCGCTTCTCGGCCGGCCCCGATACTGCGCAGCAATAGGTAGAGGGGGACCAATAAGATCAGTCCGGCCACCAGCCCGGCCATAGCCACTAGCAAAAGGTGTGACCGTCCGGCCAGCGCAGCCAGCCAATCCCCAACTATCAGCCTCATCCGTTCCGCACTTCCCAGTCGGCACCCTTCCGGGATTACCAAAGCCAGCTTTTTAACTGGCAACAACTTCTTAGTTGAAGCCAATTTCCTGGTTGGCCCAGATCCTTTCACCTCGGCCGGCCGGGGATAAGGCTCGTTATTTAAGCGCATGCGCCTGTTTTTCCTGCCCCGGTTATCAGGTCACGCTTCGACCGCCCGTTATGCATCACTCAATAATCCCCAGCGACAACAGCATCTCCTGCGTTCCGGCCACATCCGCCAACTGCGAGAGCTCAATATCAACTGCCTGTTTTTCCAACTCGTCCAGTGGCGGCAAGCCGGCCACGGTTTTTATACCCGCCACCAAAGGATATTCGAAGGTCTCGTCGGCAAAGTATTGTTGGCCATCCTTTGACAGCAAAAATCTTATGAATTCCAGGCCATTCTCCTGGTTCTCGGCCGATTTGAGCACTCCGGCGCCCGAAACCATGATCAGGCTGCCCGGCCCACCGCCGGGCAAGAAATAATTTCTCGCCCCAAAACCCTCCCCTTCCTCGGCCAGAAAGCGGTACAGGTAATAGTGATTGACCAGCCCGACATCAATTTCCCCAGCGCCAACCGCGGCCACGATGGCCGAATTACTCTGATAGACGGCCGGATCGTTGGCTTGCATATCGGCCAGCCAGTTCCGCGTTTTCTCCTCGCCCCAGATGGCCCGCATGCCGGTCACCATAGCCAGGAAAGAGCCATTCGTCGGCGCCCAGCCCAGCCGGCCTCCCCAGGCTGGATCCGTGAAGCCTGACAGATCCCCAGGTAGCTGCTCCTCGGGTTTCGAGATCGCCTTGGTATTGTAGACCACCGTCCGCGCCCGGCCGGAGATGCCCACCCACTCGCCACTATCGGAAACAAAACGGTCCGGGACCATTTCCCTGATATCCCCCGGCAATGGCGCCAATAGGCCGGCGGCCTGTACAGCGCCTAGACCCCCAGGATCCTGGGCGTAGAATAAGTCGGCCGGGCTTTCGGCCCCTTCTTCAAGGAGGACCCCGGCCATCTCGGCCGTACCGCCATATCTCACCTCGACTTCGATACCCCTCTCTTGCTCAAACTGTTCGATGATTGGCCCTACCAGGCTCTCACTACGCCCGGAATAAATAACCAGCCTATTACTTTCTGGGTCGCCGTCAATGGCCGTACCCGCTCCTTCCGTGACTTCGGCCACCGGCCGGCAAGCAACCAGGCCGCTGGCCAAAATTAGCACACCCACTCCGCTGATCAACCACCACCGGTTACGCTGCCCGGTAATGACTTTCTTGATCCTGGCGACCCCAAATATCCCCTGGTGAAGGGTGCTCTTTGTTAGATTCAACATTATCTCCTTAGTCCTTCCGCTGCTCTTTTTGAATGTTGACGAAGACGTTATCGGTTACCTGTTTCGACAGTTGCAGGCGGCCCTCGCCCACAACCAGCAGCATCACACCCCCATTGCCGATAGCCAGCACGTTGACCCTCACTCCGGGTTGCAACCCTTCCGCTTCCAGGAACGTCCGTGTAAGTGGATCGATCTCAAGGCGCAACACCTCGCCTATCTCGCCGGCCGCGAGAGAGGTCAGCGGTTGGGTAGATTCCAATATTCTCTGGCCCTTGACCCCAGGAATCGGATATCCTTGCGGCGATACGGCCGGGTAGTCGAGGAACCTGGCCAACCGGCCGCTAACCTCCTCGGCGGTGATATGTTCCAGGCGGCAGGCCAGGGCGTCGGCCTCGCTCGGCGGCAATTCTAGATGATCCACCAAAAAAACCTCCCACAGCCGCCGGTCCCGCAGAACCTGCTGGGCGGCCTCTTGCCCCCTCGCCGTCAATTTAACGCCCTTATAGGGCAGGTATTCAACGAAATTTTCCTCGGCCAGCTTATGCACCATCTGGTTGGCCGATACCGGTTGGATAGACAACTCGGCCGCCAGCAACGAGATAGGCACCGGTTCTTCCACCCCCTGCTCCACCAGCCGGGCGATGGTGATTAAATACATCTCTTCGCTTTCGCTTGTCTCAGTTATGTTATGATCAAGCATAAATATCCACCGCCTTTTTTTATGGTATGCCATAAAATGATAACCCGAAAGCACCCACAGTTCAATGGATAAAAGTCACTCTTTACTACGATAGACGTCATAGATGCTGATTGCCCGCCTCTCAGTCCCGGCTATCTTATCCAGACGGATCCTTCCCACCCAGGTGGATTGTACTTCTCCCGGCCTACTCGCAGTCGGAAGGGACCCCAAGAAAAATAGTGATTGAGCGGTTGACAGCCCAAGCTGCATGAATTATCTTTGGATGTATCACGCCCTTTCCACGGGTCATTCCTGGCCAACCAATCGAAAACGGAGGTGAGTATTGACGCTTGAGACCCAAAATTTATTAGATCAGTGGCACCACATCGTCTTTGAACGCGACCTGGATGGCTTGCAGGAGATATTGGCCGAAGATATCGAGTTCCGTTCTCCCGTCCTTTGGAAACCCTACCCCGGCCGCTTTCCCGCCTTTGTCATCCTGAGCAACGTTATCGAAATCTTCGAGGGATTCACCTATCAGCGCGAACTAATTTCCGGCAACCTCTGGGCCCTCGAATTCAGCGCCAACATCGGCGATCTATCACTAAAAGGCATCGACCTCATCGAATTCAACGCCGAGGGCAAGATCCAAAAATTCGAGGTTTTCATCCGGCCGGCCAATGCCCTGCTGGCCGTAGGCGAAGCGATGCGCCGCCGCCTGGCTTAAATCCCATTCCAGGCGCTATCGGCACCTCTTTTTGCTAACTACACGAAATTCAACCGTTGCCCTCCTCCTGACCTGCCTCGAGTCAATCCATCCGCTTGCCCTCATTTTCCGTCCAACTTGTGACTACGCGAAATATGCGAACTCTGTCCTTATCTTGTAGTTCCGACCCTTTAAAATAACCAAATTTGCCTACTCCTGCCGCATAATTCTCAGTGTAAGGTGCCAGAATTTGCTGAATTTCGCCGTCAACCTTTAGCCTTCATCCTTTGCCGGTTGGCCAAATTCCCCGTGTCCCTATGTTCCCCGTCTGCCCCGGTCCATAAGCTTCCCTTAAGCTTCCGATACGGCCGCCTTAAAGCCCCAAATCCACGATATAGCTAAACTCGGGGAATGAATACCAAAAGATCGGTTTTATACGCCGGTGGTCACCGGCGTAGTCGCTATTACTAGGCTCGCTTCTGTTATTTGTAAGCGAGCTATTGTCCTGAAATGTGCCCGGTGTTGCCTGCTGGCGACGCCGGCCGAAAGGAGTAACCAATGAACAAATCTAAAAAATCGCCATCCTTGCGAGTTCCGGAGCTTTTCCCGCTGGTTCTGCTGAGCATTCTCATCCTGACCGGCTGCTCGGCCGCGAATCAGTCCGGGCCGGTCGCCGCCGTCTTGGACACTCTCGACCCAGCCAGCTCCCTGGCTGAACAAATTACGGCCGGGATGACCCCCACCGGCACGCCCCGGTTGTTAGCCGCCCAAAATGGCACCTTGCAGAATATTTATGAGCAGGTCAACCCCTCCGTCGTCCACATCCAGGTTGTCAGTGGACCGCTTGAGCTACCCTTCGACCATCCCTCAATACCGGAAGAGCCGGTAAATCCCGATGGACCGGGGGATCCCGGCGACCCCAATGGTCCTGACGATCCTGGCGGACAAACAAAACCCGACGGGCTTCCAGCACCCGATAATCTTATACCCGGCGCCCCACCCCAATCATTTGGTGAGGGTTCTGGCTTCGTCTGGGACAAAGAGGGTCACATCGTGACCAATAACCATGTCATCGACGGCGCTCAAAAGATCACCGTCCTCTTCGCCGACGACACGGCCGTACGAGCTGAACTGGTCGGCGCCGATCCCGACAGCGACCTGGCCGTTTTGCTCGTCGACCTGCCGGCCGATAAATTACAGCCCATCACTTTGGGCGATTCCACCGGCCTCCAGGTAGGCGATCTGGCCATCGCCATCGGCAACCCCTTTGGCCAGGAAGGCACCATGACGGCCGGTATCGTAAGCGCCCTGGGCCGTCTATTGCCCGTCGAGGCTGGCAACCCTTTCACCCCACGATTCAACATCCCTGACGTTATCCAGACCGATGCGGCCATCAACCCCGGCAACTCCGGCGGCGTGCTCCTGGACGACCAGGGAATGGTCATCGGTGTGACCACGGCCATTATATCGGGCGATCGAGCTTCCTCCGCCGGCATCGGTTTCGCCGTCCCCTCGGCCATCGTCAAACAGGTCGTACCGGTCCTCATCGCCGATGGCCATTACGACCATCCATATATCGGCATTAGCGGCGGTTCGTTGACCCCCGATATAGCCGAAGCCATGGATTTACCGGCCGGCCAGCGCGGCGTATTAGTCGCCACCGTCATGCCTGAAACGCCGGCTGGCGAGGCCGGTCTACTGGCCAACGACGACCAGATTGATGTCGATGGCTTTGAAATAGGTATAGGCGGTGACGTCATTATCGCCGCTAACGGTCAACTTATCGTCGACATGGACGATCTCATCACCTTCCTAGAACGCCACACCAAGGTGGGTCAAACCATCGAACTGACCATCCTGCGTGACGGCGAGCAGAAGGTTATCGATCTCACTTTGGCTGCTCGGCCGGAGCGCGCTGAAACGCCCCTGGCCATGTTGCCCGATATCAACCCCGGTGCGACTCCTGACGAAAATAAGGACCGCCCCCGGCTGGGCATCCTGGGCCAGGCTTTAACTCCTGAGTTGGCCGGAGCCCTGGATCTTCCGGCCGGTCAGACCGGCATCCTTATTCAGCAGGTCATCCCCGGCTCCCCGGCCGATAGTGCAGGCTTATTAGGCGGTGACACGCCTCTCGACGAATTTGAAGTGCTGACAGGCGGCGACATAATTACCGCCATCAGTGGTACCCCTGTGGTCACTACGCAGGACCTCATTAGCTTACTGGATCAATTCAAGGCGGGCGATGAAGTAACCCTGGATCTACTGCGCGATGGCGAAGAGCTAGCAGTGATACTGACCCTGGGATAAAAGACTGAGGAAAAGTCAGTGAGCCTCAGTTGCTTAAAGCACCTGGTACTGCCAGCAAAAAACCGCCCCTGGGTTCAGCACCCGGGGGCGGTTTTTTTTATTTACAAAGAATCAAGATTGCTCAACATCGGCCGATCTTGAACTGGGCACATCGACCCGGCGGCACGACCCAGGTCTACATATTATAATCTGAGTTGCCTCTGGGAGTATACCGGCCAGGCTACATTGTTTTAATGAAAACAGGCTGGCGGATAATCCGCCAGCCTGCTTAGCTTATCGTCACTACCTTCGAGTCAAACAGGTATGCTAGTCCGTATCAACTGCAACAAGAGTCAGGCCAAGTACTTCGCTCGAATCACTGTGCGAGACAGCGCCTAAGTACTTCGTGCCGGTATCCAGTCCAGACCAATCCACTGTTATCGGTGAAGTCTCACCCAGAGTGGCCTCTGTCGGAGCAGTGAGTGTCATATTGGTGCTGCCCGGAGTAGCCGGAATAGCCCAGCTGAACAGGGTGTAATTAGCATCCGGCCCATCCGTGCCCCAACCATGAACGAACACATAGTAATCGCCCGCGGGTGGGTTAGCCACATCAACCTGTTCGGCCGAAGTGCCAGAGCCGCTACTGCCTGCAAACGATCCATTCGGATAGTAAACATACAGATCCAGGTCATCGTCGCCATCGGTGTAATCATCAAACAGCGAGAAGCGGGCATAAGCAGAATCGGCCGGCACGGTGATAAAGTGCAGCGTCGTGCCCGGACCAAACGGTGCAAAACTGTCACCAGGATCATCAGGGACATTGCCTTCCGTCATCAGGGCCGGCTCAAGTCCATGAGCTCCCGCGGTGTAATCACCGGTGTAACCAAAGGTCACATCAAAGACTGCCGTCCCACTGTCACCTGAGCCGGCGATCTCGGCCGGAGCCGCAATGGCTACCGGTTTGATTACCAGCGGGCTGGTGACATAGTGTGGGCCATGGCTCCAGGTCAGGGATCCGTAAGTCCAGGCATCGGCAACAGCGGTGTCATTAGAGGTGAATGTTACGCTGTAACTGGCTGATTCTCCGGCCGCAAGCGTCAACTCGACAGGATCTACCGTGACATCGACACCTGCCGGCGCATCAACCGAGACCTGGTAAGTTCCGGCCGGTCCGACATTGGTGACTGTCCGTACCACGGTCTGGTTACCTGCCAACGCACCGATGGAGATAGAGGGGTAATTCAAATCACTCGGGTCGATGCCAATGGACGGGCAGTAGGAGGCATTCAATTGACCGGTGCCGCATAAGAAACCAAGCCAATCAATCCAGCCGGCATCATACACCAGGCCCGGATCGTAAGCGCTATTAGGCACGACTTGCCCCGCGCCGTAGCCGAAGGGGTTGCCCGGAATGGGATTATTCATATTCGTCTCGGTTGAAGCCGTGGTCATTAGGGCTGATTTGACCATCATCGGCGTCCAATCAGGATGCGCACCCATGATTAATGCCGCAATACCGGCAATGTGCGGGCTGGACATGGAAGTGCCGCTGTAGAAGTCGAAGCTTCGGCCGCCATTTCCGGGGGGGGCTACGGCCGCCAGGACATCGACGCCGGGAGCCATGATGTCAGGTTTGAGCAGGTCGTTGCTCGCCAGGCTCGGACCGCGGGAGGAGAATGAGGCTATTTGAGGGGCCTCAACCGCTTCAAAGACGCCACCGGTCAGGGTTGCTTTAGCGCCAGAAGTTTGTGCGTATGCCCGGATTGCCGCTCCATCAATATGATCCACGTGGACTGTCGGTACGTAATGTAAATCGGCATTGATCGAACTGGGTGCGACGTTGGCCAGAACCATGCCAATACCACCAGCCTGCAACACAGCCAGGCTCTTATCAACGCGGGCATAGATACCGCGATCACAAACAACGATTTTATCGGTTACCATGGCTGGATCAAGGCTACCAATCGCACACAGAGCATCACCGTGGTCACCAGCATAAACCAGCTCAGCCGGTCCGGCGCCGCGGGCGTCGATGGAGGCGCCATCGTAAGAAGTGCCATCACCCAAGGACACGGTTCCTGAATAGTATCGGTCATGGGTGCCTGCAGCTACGGTGGTCAGCCAGGGGCTGTTGTGGGCCACCGTGGACGCACCTGGACCGGAGTTTCCGGCCGAAGCGGCCACGAAAACGCCGGCGTCGGCCGCGTAGAGGAAGGCAACTTCAACCGGGTCAAGGAAATTGGTAAGCGTACCGCTGACCGAATAGTTAATCACATCCACGCCGTCGGCCACAGCCTGATCAATCGCCGCCATCAGGTCGACGGTAAAGCCACTGGATTGGGAACCGTCTTCGTTGGACCATAGAGCCTTGTAGGCGGCGATGCGGGCCCGAGGGGCCATACCACTGATGGTCCCTAAGTCGATCCCGCTGGCCGAGGCCGGGACGCCGCCGTTGCCGCCGGAAGTACTGGCGGTATGGGTCCCATGGCCGTTATAGTCGCGAACCGAGTTGAATTCCCAGGGGCGGCTGGCATCGATGCCCGCGTTGCCGCCATAACCGGCGTTGAAGTACTGCGCGCCGATCAATTTCTGGTTACACAACGAGGCGTTGAAACTCTCGCCGGGAGTACACTTCCCGTGCCAGCCAGGGATCTGGTGGTAACTAAGCTTTCTTGCTCTACCGTTGGGATTGGTGCCGGTACGATCAGTGAAGCTGGCACTCTCCGGCCAGATGCCACTGTCGACGATGCCGATAATGACATCTTCGCCCGTGTAGCCCATATCCCAAAGACCGCCCTCGGCCGTTAACCCTAGAAAATCAGGCGTGGTTGAGGTCTCGGCAAAGCGCTCCTCATCTTTCCAGACGTTGAGGACGTCAGCCTGTTCTCTCACGCGGGCTGCCTGGGCAGGCGTCATGACCGCCGCGTAGCCGTTGAAAGTATAGACATAGCTATACAACTTCACACTCTTGCCTCTCACCTTGGCCAGGCTCTTATCGTGCTGTTTTTCCAGATGGTCTACATAACGAATTACTTTGGCATCTTGGGGGTTAATTTTTTCACCGTTGGCCGGCTTGGTAGCCGCCAATCCAGGTTCGCCGGTGAAGGCTACCACCGGGGCGCCTTCCATCTGGACGATGTAGACCTGGCCTTCGACCTCCGCGGCCGAGGCTGAAAAGACGGCTACTGTTAAAATGGCCAGTAAAAACAACATCAACAAACTTATACGTTTCATTGAACTCTTCCTCCAAAAAATAGTTTCTAAACCAATAATCTGGTCAAGATAATGATGGCTTAACCGTGAACACCATCTCATTACCCATGTCAATTAGAATATCCATTCAGGGCTTAATCTAAAAAATAGCACCTCCTTGATAGAATTCACGCCCTCTTTCCCTGGGCGTGTCGAACCGGGTCTGCCACGTTTCCGGCACTATGCCAGCGGTAGTCCTGGCCAGCAGCAGTCCAATAAATGCATCTGGTCCAAATCTGGCAGAAGCATGAATATTCAAAATAATTTCGACAACAGGTAAGATTTTGACCATTTATCGAGCGCGCCTTTCTCTAGGTCAAGCAATCATCTTGATTTTAACAGGGAAGTTGGATTGTGTAAAATGGCACGGATGGCCAATTTGCTGCCATTTGGAGCCGCCGGCTCTGCATGTTAGACTGTCAACCCCCTGAGAACTCCGGCTGACTTCGAGATAAATATCTCATTTGTCGATTCGTGATCAGTTTGCCAATTGAACGGTGCCGGGCACTTTCGAGAGCTCGGGCCTCCTTTCCTCTAGTCATTAAAGATCGTATAGCTCTCCGTACTTAGCCCACAGATATCGCATATATGGCTCGATCGTAAGCGGTTCGCCACTCACCCGCTGCACCAGTTCATCGGCCGTAAATTTTCGGCCATACTGGTAGATATTCTCCTTCAACCATAAATGCAACGTTTCAAACTGCCCCTCGCCCATCTCGTCCGGGATCCCCGGTTCATCCTGAACCGCCTGCTCGAAGAACAGGGCGCTCATGATATTGCCCAAGGAATACCCTTGAAACGCTCCCCCGACATAATAGTGGCCAAACCAATGCACATCTTGTAAAACCCCATCCCGGTCATCGGGGGCGCGTACGCCCAGGTCCGCCTCATAGCGCGCGTGCCAGGCATCAGGTAGATCTTTCACTGCCAGGCGCCCTTCTAATAACGCCAACTCCAGCTCAAAACGGATCATGACATGCAAATTGTAGGTAACCTCATCGGCGTCGGTGCGGATGAGCGAAGGTGTTACCTTATTAATCGCCTTATAAAACGTATCCAGGCTAACATCAGCCAGTTGCTCGGGAAAAATTTCCTGCAAGCGGGGGTAATAATATTCCCAAAACGGACGGCTCCGGCCGACCAGGTTCTCCCACAATCGGGATTGGCTTTCATGCACGCCCGACGACGCCCCCCACACCAACGGCGTTCCTTCGTAGGTCTGGTTAGAGCCCAACTGGTACAGGGCATGGCCCGCTTCATGCAGCGTACTGAACAACGCTTGCCCCAGGTCCATTTCATAGACTCGGGTGGTAATGCGTACATCATTGACCGAAAACATAGTCATAAAAGGGTGCTGAGTCTTATCTTGCCGGCCGCGCTCAAAGTCGTACCCATACCGTTCAATTATTTGGCGCCCGAAGGACAGTTGTTTATCCTCGGGATAATATTGGTACAGGCACCCATCGTCGGCCGGCGGCTGTTCGGCAATCGCCTGCCTGAGCGGGGCCAGTTGCTCGCGCAGATTCCCAAACAACACCTGGATCGCTTTCGTCTTCATCCCGTAATCACTCCGGTCGATGAGCGGATCGGCGATATGATCATAGTCCGGGAAGAATTCGGCATAACGCCGGCCTAATTCCAGCGTCCTCTCCAGGTAAGGCCGCACGGCCGCGAAATCATTCTCCGGCCGGGCCTTCAACCAGGCCTGGTAGCTCGCGGTGGCGTGGGCCGTCGATTCGGCCACGAAAGCCGGCGGCACCTTCACCGCCCGTTCATAATCCCGCCGGGCGATACGAATCAGGCTGGCCTCGTCACTTTCATAGGGCAGCCTCCCGGCATAAGACACCAGCCCGTCCAACAAGCGGCCCACTTCCGGGTCAACCTGTTTCTCCTGGGCCAAGCGCTGCAAGGTAGCCATTTGCCTGCCTCGTGCCGGCGCGCCGCCAACCGGCATATAAGTATACCGGTCCCACGACAAGAGCGAACTGGCCAACCGCAGATCATTAATCTCCTGCAGAAGCACCTTTAATTCCTTAACTTTCTCTTCCATAGGCTTTTGTCTCCAAATCCTTCCGGGGCTTTCCTCGGAAGGATAACACAGCCCCCGATCCCAATCCAATCCTGAGGCTTTTGCTTCTCCGTCCACCACTGCCATAACGACCGGCTTCAACCCCTGATACGGGCCTGTCACCCAAAAGAATCTCTTTACCCTTGCTTTTGTGGCTTTTGATCGGCCTCATATTGTTACCAACTCATGACTTTTGTCACTATCGCTCACCCTGGTAGCTAATGTAAGCTATAGTGAGCGTGTTGCGCAAGGGAGTATTAATATGCGCCTTGGGTGGGCGTTGGCAACTGCTATCGTGCTGCTGATTCTTGGGCTGGCCCTGACCAGCGAAAGTGCCGGGCATTCTTTAGACTGTCAAAAGCGCTCTGACCTGCCTGAACCCACCATGAAACAATCTAGTAGCGCCATTGCCATCACGGCCGATGGAAACCTGCTCTTGGCAGTTAATCCTGATTCCAATTCCATCAGCCTGATCGACCCCGCCCACCAGCTCCTTCTGGCCGAAATCCCGGTCGGAGTTGATCCACGAACGGTGAGCGTCGACGATAGCGGTCAACTCGCCTTCGTGGCCAACCGCGGTTCAGACAGTATCTCCGTTATTGACCTGGCCGGCCGCCGTTTGTTAAGCCAGATCCCTGTGGGCGTCCGGCCGTATGGCGTGCTGGCCGGCCGGGATAGCCGTCTTGTTTTCGTGGCTGAACAGGGAAGCAGCATGCTCCACATCCTGGATGGCCTCAGTGGCAAGACAGTTAATCGTATACCTGTCGGCAACCGGCCCAGTGGCCTCGCTTTGAGCCATGATGGGCAAACCCTTTACATCACTCACCTTTTGGGCAATACCATTACCATCCTGGATATCAGCCGGCCTTACACCATCTTCCTTCCCACTATCTTCAACACCCGGCCGGCATTTTCCCTAAGTTCTGGCCTGTCTGGTACCCAACCTCTTGGGGCGATCCGGTTGTGGAACGATAGCAACCTGGTGCAATCTATCATCCTTTCCCCCGACGGACGCACAGCCTACCTGCCCCATACCCGGTCCAACAGCGGCACTCCTAATTTAAGCTTCGATAATACCGTGCTGCCCCTGGTTTCTCTCCTCGATCTGGATAACCAGGTCCATCTCACCGGTCGACAATTTGATTTGGGTACCCTGGACCCCCCGGGTATTGGTTTGCCCTTTGACGCGGCCATCAGCCCCGATGGCCTTGAGTTATGGGTGCTAAATGCCGCTAGCAACGATGTAACGGTGATCGACCTGCAAGCCAGGGTTTTAGCCGCCCATCTCGAAGTCGGCGATAACCCCCGCGGTATTGTCCTGAGCCCTGATGGGGCGACCGCATATATTAATAATACTCTGTCTGGAACAGTATCCGTAGTTGATACCGCTTCTTATTCGGTCATGGCCGAGATCCAGATCACGGAGATCCCTCTGCCGCCCCTGCTCTTGGACGGTAAAAAGTTATTCCATAGCAGCGATGATCCCCGCTTAAGCAATGCCCAGTGGATCGCCTGTAGTAGTTGCCACTTCGATGGCGAGCATGACGGTCGTACCTGGAACTTCGCCTTCGCCGGGCCCCGTAATACCACCTCTCTTATGGGTATGATCGAAACCTACCCCCTGCGCTGGTCAGGCGAGTGGGATGAATCTGCCGACGGCGAGTTCGCTATCCGCCGTGAGAATTTCGGCACTGGCTTGATCGCCGGCGACCTGCACTGTGACCTCTTCCCGGCAAATTGTGTCCAGCCCTCACTTAATCAAGGCCGTAACGATGAGTTGGACGCCCTGGCGGCTTTTATGGACAGCCTGGTTATGCCTCTCAGCCCTGACCATCGCCAAGGCCAACCCCTTTCGGCAGCGGCTTTGCGCGGCCGGGCACTTTTTGAGCAGCCGGCGCTTGGTTGCCTGGCCTGCCACCCACCCCCTCTTTATAGCGACCTTCAGCTCCACGACGTCGGCACGACCACCCCCGGCGAGAAGATCGGGCCGGCCTATGACACACCCACGCTACGGGGCTTGTATGGCTCAGAACCCTATTTCCACGACGGCAGCGCCGCCACGCTGCTGGAAACGATAACCCGGCCGAGTCCAGGGGGCGAACACGATCTGACCGGATTCTTAACCAGATCCGAATTACAGGATTTGGTTCAATATCTGTTGGCTTTACCTTATGAGAAATAGGCGACTGGCCTGGTAACAAGGCCGGAAGTCGTCGCTGCTGCGGAGGAGTGAACAAGATGGTCAATCCTAAGCGTCTGATTATTATAATCATCGTTACTTTTGTGACCCTATTGCTTGCCGGGCTGGGCATGGCTCTTCCTGGAGCCGGCAGCAGCACCGCTGGCCAAACGGACACTGGCCAAACAGCCGCTGGCCGTACCTTTCCGGCTCCCACAAATGAAATGGTTGACCTGACCTCCACCACCATCACCGTCTCCGGCACCATCACCGGCCCCTACGGCCCGGCCGAGGGTGTCAGGGTCCTGGTAAGTTCCAACCTTGAGCTGGTAGAGACAACAACCAATATCAATGGCGATTACTCGTTGTTTGTCAACCAGGACGGTCAGCTGAATATCCATATTCGGCCCCCCTTGGAAGCACCTCTGCTGGCCCAGGCTAATTTCTTCCTATTCAGTATTACCGGCAATGTCACCCAGGATGTGAGCCTGCAGGCCGCCCACTTGCTAGAGATGACTCTCGAAGACAAGGGCGGCGCGCTGGTCAGCAGCCAGCTCTGGTTAGAAATTTTTGGTCTGGCTAACTTACTGCCTGACCACCAATGGTATATGTTGGAAAAGCAACAGCCGGGCGCCACCTATCAGGCAGCTTTGCCGGCCGATATCTATTACATCACCGCTCACAACCCACCGGCTCCTAACTATCCTACCACCCAACCCTTTGACTTGCGCTCCGGGGACCAGGTGGTTACCATGACCTTAAACGACCGGTACATAAATCCCATCCCCTACGAACCACCTGACGCAGGCCAGATCTCCATCGGTCCGCCTGACAGCCTGGGGGAAGCGTTGGTCACCGGTGACCCTGGGGCGGTTCTTCCCCTGGCCCAGGTGCTGCTGGTGAATCTCAGTACCACCCATCAGAGCGATACCATCTCCGAAGCTGATGGTAGTTTCTCGGCCCAAATATACGCGCCTCCCGGCGCAGCCATTCTCATCAAGCACGGCCCGGCTAGCTATCGTTGGTGGGACCTGGATGTGGGCATAGCGGAAGGCGTCAACCCCTTCCCCGGCACGATCATCCATGCGCCCTTCAACTATGCTGACGGCGATCCGGAAACGCTCTCCTTCGCCACAGCCGGCCTGGTCGAAGGTCGGGCCGATGATAAAAGGGATACCCTGAACTACGTCGGCGCTGCCTGGGCCATGACCGGCACCCTGAAGCACGTTTCTTTTGATGGTACCTGGACCCGGGTAATCAGCGGCGCCTATGACAGCCAGCTCGTGCCCAGCCTGTATCTGGGAGGTCTTAATTGGACCCACCCGGCCCTGGGCGATCTCGATGATGACGGCGACCTCGACATGCTGGTGGGCGAGCGCGGGGGCACCTTACTGCTTTTTCGCAACCAGGGCACCCCTGCTGTGCCCGATTGGCAGTTCGAGAGTGGCGACTATGCCGGGATAAACGGCGGTGAATGGGCCTATCCTGTCCTGGCTGATGTGACTAACGATGGCGCTCTTGATCTCTTCGTCGGCCTGGACAATGGCGAGATTGATGTCTACTATAACCAGGGTACGGCCGCCGCGCCCGTGTGGCCTGCCTCACCCCAAGAAACATTGATCGCCGGTCCGGTCCCCTCCCCGGCGTTGGCCGACCTGGACAATGATAATGACCTGGACTTGCTCGTGGGTTATGAAGCCGGCCGACTCATCCTCTTCAAAAACAACGGCACCATCAACGAGGCTGACTGGGCTGAGGGTCTCGATAACTACGGCAGCATCAACGAAGGCTGCGGCAATTTGTCCCCCTCATTTATTGATCTTGACGACGACACCCGCCTCGATTTGCTGTTGGGCTGCAATAACCACCTGGTCTGGTACAGTCAGCAGGGACTGGCCAATAACCCTACCTGGGCTCGCCAGGAAGATGGCTATCTGGGGCTATACGTCAGCTCCGCCCTCAGTCCTGGCCTGGGTGATTGGGACGACGACGGCGATTTAGACATGGTGACCGGCGAGCATTGGGGCAACCGCCGTTTTTTCATTAACCGGTTGGACGAGCCATCAACTGACTGGGAAGAAATTGATATACCCTTCCCCTTCGACCTGGACGGAGACAGCGCGCCGGCCGTGGCCGATTTCTGGAACAATGACGGGATTCCCGATTTGTTGGTGGGCCAGGTCCACGGCAACGTTGAGCGCTACGATAACGCCGGTACCATCGCTGAGCCCGATTGGTCCTTCACAGGCACAGTCACTACCCTGCCCTGGACCGACCACCCCCACGCCTTTCCGGCTTTGGGGGATCTTAATGGTGACGGCCTGGTTGACCTGCTGGTCGGAGAAGGCGGCTGGGCAGGACCCGGCGCCGGTGGAACCCTGCATTTCTATGAAAACAAAGGCACCGCCGCCTCCCCCAACTGGACCGATGTCATCACCAACTATGTCGGCATCGACGTCGGCGGCTGGAGCACCCCGGCCCTGGTCGATATCGACGACGATAATGATCTTGATCTTTTTATCGGCAACGAAGAGGGTTTCGTGGCTTTCTTCGAGAATTCAGGGGATCTGCTCGATCCCATATGGACCGGTGATCCGGAAATCATCGGTGGCGATTTAGGCGATTTCGCAGCGCCGGCCTTCTTTGACCTGGATCAGGATAACGACCTCGACATGCTGGTCGGTTTGGGGGATGGCACCCTGACCCAGCTGGAGAATGTGGGCAGCGCCACGGCTCCAGAATGGGAACTGGCGGCCAAGAGTTATCTGGGGATCGATGTCGGCCACCACGCCACCCCAACTGCTGGCGATCTAGACGGCGATGCGCTGCCTGACTTGATCCTGGGCGGCGAGGATGGCGGTTTATATTACTATCGCTACGAGGGACCGGGCAGTACGGCGCCAACGGATCCCTCCTTTTTTGAACCGGGCGACCTGGTTCAAATCGAGGGCATCCTCCAATTTCACAGCCAGGCCATCACCGCCACCACCGACGTCGAGGCGATTATCGCCTGGGGCGGCATTAGCCTGCAAAAACTATTTGGCGCTGATGGGTCGCCGCTAGCGGCTAACAACTATTTCATGTCAACCATGCTAACCCCGAGCGGCTTTCCGATTCAGCGTGGCGGGGCCACCGAGATCGGCCTGCATCGCGATTACGCGGTCAAGGACCTGCAATACGTTGCCGGAAATACCATAGCCGGTCAATGGGGCGCCACCTTTCAACTGCCCCCAGACCTGGAGCCGGGGATTTACCGGCCCATGCTGTCTGTATTCGCCACCGATGTGCCGACCAGCACCCAATGGTTGTCGGCTTACGTGACCAACTATTTGGTCTCAACTGAAATAGCAACCCTGCCACCGATCCATATTGGTGATCCGGCCGAGCCTCGAATGATCTGGCGCCTGCTCATGGATGATTTTGTGCAAGGCACCCGCGGCGCCGGCGCACTGGAAGATGAAGGCCGGTTTGGCCTGGCTACCCAGATCGTTAGCCAGGGAGCTGCATATTATCTACCCCCGGTCGACCTGCGCAGCAGCCAGCCCATCACTTACCGGCTGGAACCTTTCCTGCCCATGATCTCTTTTAGTGACCGGCGAATTCCGGGCCAACCGTCGTTGCCCCTGGCCTTGCCTGGTGGGCAATTATGCGTAATCGTCCACCAACCCGACGGCGGAACCCTTGATCTGGGCTGCGAAGTCTTTCTACAATCCTTCAATCGCACCAAGACGACCCGCTCAGGCTTAGATTTGAATAATGGCACCGTACAGTTGGACGACGTCTACTCCTTGCAAGCCGCCAGTGACCGCTTCCGGATTTCCTTCAAGCAATATGGCCACCACCTGGTCGAAATGACTGGCACCGTGGAAGATTCCTGGGGCAATGTTTACACGGGCGGCGGTAGTTACGATGTCTGGGTAGCCCAGCCTCTGGATATCGATCCCGGCATTCTGCCGGGCACGCCGTTGACCGCCGGCGACGCTTTCAACCCCGCTATGCAATTGTATCCACCGCTGCCGGCCCAGGTCAGCCTGACGGTCACTCACTATCCCGCCTCTAATCCCAATTTCACGGAAATCTATACGGTAACCGGGCAGGCCAACGACTTTGGTTACTTCAATCCAGGCGGCCCGCCGATTATTCTTGACTCCCCGGGCGAATTCCGGGTTGACCTCCAGGCCATTTATACCGATACCACCGGCCAGATCTACATGGGCAGCATGGCCTGGGGTAGCGTGGTGGCCACACCCGACGACCAGGCCCAGCTGATAGCCCATGGCCGGCGCGGCATGGATAGCCTGGTAAACATCCCCAATACCTGGTTCAAGTCAAACACCTTGACGATTCCCCAGGGCGCCGTTTCCCACACCTTCAACCCCTACCTCAATGGCGACATCCTCTGGAGCAGGATGAGCGATGGACCCTATGGCGGTGATTCCCTGCTGATCGTCGCCAGCTTACAGGATACCCTTGGCACTGTGGCCGGCAAGATTTCGTCGCGGATTAGCCGCATGAATCTAGAAGTTAGCGGGCCCGGAACTGCCAGCGAGCGCATCAATAATCAAGAGTTACCGCTATTCAGCAGCACCCGCTCAGGGCAATCGCCCCATCTAATATTGGGCCAGATCGGCGCCCAATTGCCGGCTGATATCGATCAGTTGGCCTACAGCTATCGTTCATCCCAGCGGCCGGGCACCCGCGTGCGCGAAGTGGTCAGCGAAGACAATCAAAATGGCGGCTACTGGCGACTGGATACCCTTTACGACGACCAGTTAAGCGTGGGTGTCCTGGGCGACCAGGAGAATGATTTTAAGCTGCAATATGTGGGCGCCGTCTACCGTGACTTGGACACTGGTCTCAATGAATACCTGGTCCAGGGTTCGGGCTGGATCTTTATCCCCGACAATGACCCGAGTGGCAGCCGGGTCATGCCCCCCTTCTCTGGTCCGGGCAACAACGGTTGGACGACCGATGGGGGTCCCATCCTGACTCTTAAAGGGCAGGATGTTCATATGTTCATTCTGCCCACTGGCGTACAGCCTGGCGCGGTGTTGGAAGAAGGTGATCTATTCAACTTCGGTGGCCACCTGATGCCCACCCTTAGCAGCCAGGTAGCCGTAACCGTCACCGCCCCCAGCGGGGCAACACACCTTTTAGGTGGACAGGCCAACAAGATCGGCTACTACTATGATCCCGCTCAAGCCTTTGAGGTGGACGAAGCCGGCCTATGGACGGTGGATGTCCGTGTCTGGCATGACGGCCGGATAGGCGACGGGCAGAGTGTTGACTGCGATCCCTTGACTCCCTTCGACCCCGGTCGGCCCTGCCCTTCTGGCAATGTGCTGGGTAGCGCCGCCGGCCGATACGTTTTTTACGTCTCGCCAACCGACGCCCCGCGCCTGGCTATCACGTCACCGGCGCCTGGCTTCCTTGCATTCCCAGGTGGGCTGGCGCCCATCACCATCAGCGGCTTCGTGCCCCCTGGCCTGGACAACGTGAGCGTTGACTATACGATCAAAATGCCCGGCTACATCCTGGAACGTGGCCAGGCCACAGTTAATGCCGGCGCCTTCTCCTTCAACTTTGACCCGGTATTGCTACAACAGGATTTCCCCAATATGGACCTGGTCGACCGTGACGATGGCGATCCTGGCCTGGCCGACACCATTGCTATCGGCATTCTCCTCAAGGGCGAAGATGGTCCTGAGACACTCTATCGGGCCCAGAATCTCATTCTGCAGGGCGAGCAGGTATTCGTTAACCTCTCGCCCCCTCCTGAAGCGAACAGCGGCGGCCCTTACTCCGGCGATGAGGGCCAACCCATTCCCCTGGACGGAAGCGCCTCGGCCGGCTCCGCCGGTATCGGCCTGTACCAGTGGGATTGCCAGGATGACGGCGCCTGGGACGCCACCTCGACCCAACCCGACGCTAGCAGCTGCACCTACGGCGATAACGGCATCTACAACCTCAGATTACAGGTCACCGGGCCATCTGGTCTGACTGACACAATGACAACCACTGTAACCGTAACCAACCTGCCCCCACTGGTGAATGCCGGTTCCGACCGGCAAGCCACCAGGGGGGTGGAGATCGTCTTTAACGGGATCTTTACTGATGCCGGCTGGCTGGACACCCACACCTTCCATTGGGACTTTGGCGATGGCGCCTCGGCATCCGGCGCCTTAACGCCTTCCCATACTTATGCACAAACTGGCCCTTTCCTGGTCACCCTGACAGTAACTGACGATGATGGTGGTCCTGGATCAGATTCGTTGACCGTGAACGTCAGCGATCAGCATTATTTATACTTGCCTTTTGTAAGCCGGTGAGGTGGATCTTGCCCGGATCGGCTCTGATCAAACGGTGGCTCCTGTTACTTAGGAGTTGCGGCCGTGGCCCTAATCGCCTCGCTAGCCTCTCTGCGCGCCACCGCCGGACCGCCAGCCACCCTACTGGACGGTGGACCGGCCGACTCCACCTTTTATGGGCTGGCGGGCAGCGTGGCCGGCACGGTCAGCGGCTTTGTATTCGATTCCCAGGGACCGCTATCAGGGGCCGGCGTGCGCTGGCGGGCAACGGATAGAAGCACGACCACTGCTTCCGATGGTTCTTTTATCTTGAGTGATCTTCCGCAGGGTCAGCAGGTCGAGATCGCTGCCTGGGCGGCCGGCTACTATATCAGCAGCACCAAAGTCTTCCCCCCGGCCACTGGCATCAGCCTGACGTTACGTCCATACCATACCGAAGACCACCCTGATTACACCTGGATTTCCCCCATAACGGGCACTTCCGACTCGGCCTGCGCCAATTGCCACCCCATGGTTGTGGATCAATGGTTGAGCAATGCTCATGGCACGTCGGTGAATAATGACCGCTTCTTCAGCCTTTACAACGGCACCAACCTGGACGGCGCCCAGGATATTGGACCTGGATACCTCAAAGACTTTCCCAACACAGGCGGGGTTTGCGCCAATTGCCACGCCCCGGCCGAAGCTATAGACGGTTATCTGACCACCAATATGAATGACGTCCGGGCCCAGGTAACGGCCGGCATCCACTGCGACTACTGTCACAAGGTCGGCGGGTTTTACCTGGATCCCGCTTCCGGCTCTGTCTACGCCAACGCCCCCGGAGCCCAGAGCCAACTTTTATTACGCCCCCCGGCCGGCGAGCAAATCTTCTTTGGTCCTTACGATGACATCAAAGACCCGGACACCTACTTGCCCCAGATCAGTGATAGCGCCTTCTGCGCCCCGTGCCACCAATTCAGCTTCTGGGGCACGCCCATTTACGAATCCTTCAACGAATGGCTGGCCTCGCCCTATGCTGCCCAGGGTATCACCTGCCAGAACTGTCACATGCCACCCAACGGCGACACCCACTTCGCCCTGCCCGAAAAAGGCGGGCTGCCCCATTCACCGGTGAGTATCCCCTCCCATCTGCAACTCGGGGCCGCCAATCCCACTTTCCTGGCGGATTCTGTAGCGCTGCAACTGGCGGCATACCAGGGCGCGGGCCAGGTAGAGGTCACCGTAACCATCACCAATACCGGCGCCGGTCACCACCTGCCCACTGATTTCCCCGGCCGGCATTTGATCCTGGTCGTAGAGGCCGAGGACGGTCTGGGACAACCGTTAACCCAACTGAGCGGTCCGGTGGTGCCCGATTGGGGCGGTCCCCAGGCCGGACAGGCCGGCAACGTCTACGCCAAACTCCTGCGCGATGTGGCCAGCGGCGAATACCCCGTGGTCAGCTACTGGAAACAGACCCTGATCTACGGTGATAACCGCCTGCCCGCCCTGGGCTCCGATCGCACGCGCTATCTCTTCAACCTGCCGGCCGGCATGGAAGGAATCCAGGTAACGGCCCGGCTTATTTTCCGGCGACTCTTCCAAGATGTCGCCGAAGAAAAACAGTGGGAGAAACCTGATATCGTCATCGCCCAGGAAACCCAGATTCCCTGGCAAAGGCTTTATTTGCCCTGGATCGTCCTGCCTAGCGTAAGACAGCTCACTACTGCCAGCGCCACCACGCCATAAGCTCCTGCCAGGCGAAATACCCGATAACCTCTGGGTAAATCAACCCCTGCCGCTTATTCGGCCGAACCAATCCTGATTCCCCAATCTCAACCGCCACAGAATTGCTATAGCGACCGTCGTACCATAAATTCGCCGCCATTAATCAATCGTTTGATCGACAAGGCACAACTATCTTGAGAATTAGAACTATCAACCAACTGCTGTTCCTCTTGCGAACGGCCACACTTCTGGCCAGTTGTAGTTCAGCCTCTTCCGGCCCGGCCGCGACGCATGAGTTCCCTGAACTCGAGCCCACCATGAGTCCAGAACCAACAGACACCCCGGAACCAACGGCCATTCCAGAGCCAACAATTACACCGGGGCCACCCACAGAGGAATCAGCAAGTATGGATACAGGACCCACAACTTTTGTTTGGAAAATCGACAACGCTTCGCACAGCTTGAAAGCACCCTATGGCTTGGGTCTCAACCCGGCCGGTAATCTATATATAAACGATGCCGGTAATCACCGGGTACTGAAATTCGATAACCAGCGCATGCAGCACCTGCTTAACTGGTATACTGAAGCACCCACCTCATAGATGGAGACGATTTACTTCTTGAATGCGAGACTTTTTTTTGTGGATGGTTTCTGCCATTTTCTCCGTCCTGACCTTCCGTGTTTTTTAAAACTATAATCAGGATGGGTCACTTCGACCTTCATCCCTCCTCCCAAGTCCTTCATCCTGGTAACCCTATCCTCGGCCACCTGGAGCCTGGATCGCGTGCTAAATTTATTCTAATCATATACATTCATAGGTAATCCGGAATGTGGTGAAGGTTCTGGCCAGAAATTGTTTGTTCTGACTGTGGGTTTCCTTCGCCCAAGCCACCATGCAATTGTGGAGAAAAAATGACCGAAAAAGAACGCTTTCCGAGGTTGTCTGATTGGGAACCTACTCGCCAATCGTTGCACCTTTACAGCCGTGCCGTTGGCGCCGTCGCCCGGGCTCACGCCAGGTTCCACCCTAAATGGTGGCACATCAGCCTGAATGTCCGGCCGGACGGCCTGGAAACAAACCAGATGGCCCTACCCGGGGGCGGCCGATTCTGGCTGAAGATCGACCTGCGCCGGCACGCCACCATCCTCTATACAGACCAGGGCCCTTTGCGCGAATTCAGCCTGGCCAGGGGTTTAAGCGCCACAGTATTTGGCGAGCAGATCTTTAGCGCCGTCGCAGATTTAGGTCTGCAAGGTGTCTACAAACGCGATAATTTCCAGGATACTGATCTTCGCCAATATGACCCGGCCGCCGCCGAAAAATTCCTGGATGTTCTGTTAAACGTCAACCGCATTTTTGACGACCACCGCATGGGTCTGCCAGGCGAGGTCAGCCCGCTCAACTTCTGGACCCACGGCTTCGACCTCTCCTTCGAATGGTTCGGTACCCGTGTCGTATCCAGCGAGAGTGAAGGCAAAATTGAGGAATATCCTTCCCAGATCAACCTGGGCTACTATCCCAGCGGCGATCCATACTTCTATTCGAATCCCTGGCCCTTTGAAGCGGACCAGCTGCTGGGCCAGCCCTTGCCGGCCGGGGCTGCCTGGCATACGGAAGGTTGGCAGGGCACCATGCTCCCTTACGAACAATTAGCTGGCGATGAAAACGCCGAAGCCCGCCTGAGAGAATACGCCCAGACCGTCTTTGAGATTTGCTCACCCACCTTGTTGGTTTAAACTTGTTGAACCCGTTTCGGGATCAACCTGTTGCCCAATCAGAGAGAAGACCATCATGATCGCACCCTTATCTGTCCAACAATTACGCCGTTCCTACGACAAAGCCAATCTGGAGTTCGAGAGCACGGCCGATCTCGAACCCGGCACAGGCATCATCGGCCAGCCGCGGGGCGTCAAAGCCATTGAATTTGGCATCAACATGAAGGACCACGGTTATAATATCTATGTCCTTGGCGAATCCGGGACCGGCCGCACCACTGCCATTAAAAAGTTTGTCGAAAGCAAAGCCGGCAAAGACCCCTTGCCCTCGGATTGGCTCTATGTGAACAACTTTCTCGACCCCCTCCAACCCATCGCCATTGAACTACTGCCCGGTGGGGCCGGCCGTTTGCGAGATGCCCTCCAACAGCTAATCGGCCAACTCAGGACCGATATTGCCCGGGCCTTTGACAACCAGGCTTTCCGCGACGCCGCCCTGGAAATCGGCCATGACCTCGAATCCAATCGCGACCAGCTCTTCGTCGACCTGCAAGAGCAAGCCGTCGCCTCCGGGGCCATGCTTTTAAGTACACCCGAAGGCTTTCGCATCGTCCCGGCCCACGAAGGCCAACCCATGCAGCCGCAAGATATAGCCACCTTTTCCGACGAGGATCAGGCCGCTTGGATAAAAGTCCACCACACCCTGCAACACCAGCTTAGCGAGGTAATACACCAGGCCCGCAAGTTGGAAACAGCCACCCGCGATCAGCAGCAAGAATTAAAACGCCGGGTGGCCAGTACAGTCGTCGACGTCGCCCTAAAAGAACTTAAAGATGGCTATAATACCCATGAAAAAATAACGACTTATCTCGAGGGACTCCACCAGGACATCCTCGACAATGTCGACTTGTTCCGGGTTGAAGAAGAAGAGCAGGACGACGACGCTGAAATAATTATCGCCGAAGAGTTCCGTCGCTACCAGGTTAATGTGCTCGTCGATCATTCAGCCACCACCCAGGCCCCGGTCATCCTGGAGCTGGACCCCTCCGTCTCCCGGCTGCTCGGCCGCGTCGAACACGAGGCCCGCTACAGCGGCGCAATTGCCACTGATTTCACCCTCCTACGAAGTGGCACGCTGCACGCCGCTAACGGCGGCTACCTGGTTTTGCGGGCCGGCGATCTATTCACCGTGCCCGGCGCCTGGGATGTCCTAAAAAGAGCCCTCATTGGCCGGGTCATCCATCCAGACGACCCCGTAACAAGGGGTGGCGCGGCCGTTCGCTCTCTCGAACCAGAACCGATCCCCCTCAGCGTGAAAGTGCTGCTGATCGGCCCACCCGGACTCTACTACGAGTTACATGATCTCGACGAAGATTTCCGCAGCCTGTTCAAAGTCATGGCCGATTTCGACGAAACCGTGCCCCGTACCGCTGAAAACGAGATGGAATATGCCCGCTTCATCGCCACCCGCAGCCACGAAGAGGATTTGCGTCACCTGGACCGCGAAGCCGTCGGCCGGATCATCGAATACGGTTCCCGGTTGGCCGGCACCCAGAACAAACTCAGCACCCGCTTCGGTAACATCACCGACCTGGTCCGCGAAGCCAACTACTGGGCCGCCGCCAATAAGCACGATCTGGTTGCCGTCGACGATGTCGAAGAAGCCATCGACCATCACGAATACCTGAATAATCGCATCGAAACCATCATGCGCGAACACTTGGTCGATGGTAAACAACTTGTCGCCACCGGCGGCTTCGTCACCGGCCAGATCAACGGTCTGACTATCAGCCAGGTCGGCGATCATGCCTTCGGTCATGTCAGCCGGGTCACTGCCCGGACCTACGTCGGCAAAGAGGGCGTTGTCCAGATCGATCGCGAGGTCGAATTAGCCGGCCAGATCCATAACAAAGGTCTCATGACCCTGGTCGGTTATCTCGGCGGCCAATATGCCGGCGACCTGCCCCTGGCCCTCTCCGCCCAACTCACTTTTGAACAGAGCTACGGCGGCATCGAGGGCGATAGCGCCTCCTCCACCGAACTGTACGCACTGCTCTCCAGCCTGGCGGATGCGCCCATCAACCAGGCCATCGCCGTCACCGGATCGGTCAACCAGTTCGGCCAGATCCAGGCCATTGGCGGCGTCAGCCACAAAGTAGAAGGCTGGTTCACTATTTGCCGGGAACTTGGCCTCACCGGCGAACAAGGGGTCATCATTCCGGCCGCCAACGTTCAAGACCTCATGCTCCGGGTCGTCGTTACCAAAGTCGTCGCCGCCGGCCAATTCCATATTTGGGCTGTCGACACCGTCGACCAGGGCATCGAGATCCTCACCGGTTGCCCCGCCCCCGATATCCACACCGCTGTCAAAGCCCGCCTGCGCCAACTGGCCGAGTCCCTCGAGCGCTTCCGAGCCCACTTCCCAGACTAACCCCTCCCGCAGAACACTCCCGTCACCCATCAACTTCCGATGTTTTCTTCAACATCGGAAGTTTAAATCGGAACTCTAGATCAGAATACTAGCTCAGAACCCTAAAAACGTTACTCTTCCACATCTTGGCTAATCTCTGTGCACGACTCGCTTATAACTTTCCCAGAGCAAATGTGCTATTTGGAACCTTGCGGTCTCAGATCAATAACCCTGTCAAAAAACCCGAATCTTGCAGCAAAATCATTTTCTCGCGATCACCCCACCTTCAGGTTATGGGTCCATCCTTTGGCTTTCATCCCTCATCCTTTCACCGAACCGGCTGCCGCAACACCGTTCGCAACTTCTCCGGCGCCGTACGCCGCATATCGCTTAGATAAATCTCATGATGGTGGCCGTTTTCTACCAGGCCTTGTGCGGGCAGAAACTCCTGGTGCATGCGCCGGATCGTCGGCCCCTCCTCGCTGAAAGGTCCGAGATGCAGTGTTTGCACGGCCGTTCCCTCCGTGAACCATTCCAGGCGGATCGCCTCAAGACCTTCACCGCCCTTGCCCTTTGCCCTGGCCTTGGCCACACTCTCCGTCACCATCCCAGCCGTCACATGTTCCGGCTGGCGGATCATTGCCCGCCACAACCACTGCTCCCGGTCCCCTTCTTGGGGATCAAAGACCGTTATATCCTCCGCCCACCACAGCCCTTCCAACGGCATCACCACGAAATCAATCCCCGGCTCCTTTTTACTCAAGAACTTAACCCCATAGGCCACGGCGAATAGCCCCTCCACCGCCTGGCCAAAAGCCGGTCCGTTGGGATCTCCCCGGCCGTCGACCATCAAAAACAGCTGCTCCGGCACTTCTACTACGCTGAACCCCTTGCTCGAAGGGCTATACAGCGCCTTATCTTCCTTTTTTAGATCAATTTTAGTACTCGTCATCAAATAACTCCCTGGTAAATGGCCATTGAAACCGGCCGCTCTCAATCCTATCCATAAAACTCTCTAGCCAGGCCAGCCGAGCTGCCATCATCCGCTGGCTATAATCAAACAACACCTCCACAAAATCAGGCATTGGCCCTTGCTCCGCCGCCCGGCGGGCTACCCGTTCCCGCCGTTCTATAAGCCCCTGCCGTTGCACCCGCAATGCCGCCATCACTTCCTCTTTTCCCAGCACCGCCAGGTTGGCCAGTCCCAGCATCAACGACCGGTCATCCCCCTCCGCATCGGCCAGTGAGGCCAGCGCCCCTCCTTGCAGCGCCGCCATCCCGGCCGGGGTGATCTGGTACACCTTCCGCGCCGGTCCGCCCGTCCCCTGCTCCAGATGGCTCTCCGCCAGCGCCGGCCGCTTCACCCCGCCGTCCTTCTCCAACTTATTCAACAAATAATAGATCGACGAGAAGCCGATCGCCGTCCACTCCCGCATCCCCCGGGCCTCGATCACTTCCTCGATCTCATAGCCATGCCGCGGCCGCTCCGCCAGCAAATGTAAGATCGTCATTTCCGCTTCTGTCACTTCTTTGTTCATACTATTCTAGTATTAGAATAGTACAATATAAGAATAATGTCAACCCCCCGTCTTTGGCTCCTGATTATGGGAGGCATTTGGGTCAATGAAATTGATACGAAAACAGGCCTCCCAGAAATGGCGTTGATACCAGTACTGGCCTCCCAGGGCAGCGGGACTTTGACAAGGCCAGGGTAAAGTTCATGACAAAGTATATATAAGTCGAGTCCCTTTTTCTGCCCGATCAAAGCAGCATGAGGATCTCCACGCCGTCACTGGTTACACAACTCGGCCCGATGTGGAACCTTATTACTCTTCGCAACCCTCCCCCAGCGACGAATAGATCAACGCTTGACGGCCTACCAGTGCGGCATTTACTTGGGCTTCGAGTATGGCGGGGTGGGCATCGTTAGCCAGTCATGTGCTATACTGGTGCAATCATGCCACGTAAAGAAAATGGTCAGGGCCTCGTGGAATATGCGCTGATATTGGTACTTGTAGCAATCGTCGTGATCGTTGTCCTTTCCATTCTCGGCCCTCAGATTGGCAACGTGTTCAGTCAGATAACTGCGGCGCTTGGCGGGAACATGGGCGGCGGCGGAAGTGTAATACCATATCCCTAACTCCAGTCCTTTGCCTGGTCGTCACCCTTACCGCCAGAACTTCCAACGAGGGGACGTTATTTCGCTCTCTTTGGCATCCAACTGGTTAACCTGGTCGTAGAGCATGCTGGCGCGGCGTTCACGCGATCTTCAAGTCTCGGTCACTTCGATTTCTTCCCTGGCTTCCATTCATTCCTACTCACACTCTTACGCAAACTTCAGGTGCATAACCTGAAAGTCATCGATCGTACGCCACTCTTCACTCGTTATACAATTCTTTCTTTACTTTTCGCGGCTCCACTTTTCCACCGTTTACTGGCATAAACCTGATAGACCATAATATTATTCCGGAAGTTACCAACTATCATCCGGAGCAGGAGCACCACCCGATTATGACTAAATCAGCCGGCAAAAAGGACAAGCGTCTCGCCGAACACCAACGTCTCGAGGACCATCGCGCCAGGAAAGCCAACTGGCGCAACTGGGGCCCCTATCTCAGCGAGCGCGCCTGGGGCACCGTCCGCGAAGATTACAGCCCTGACGGCCGGGCCTGGGAGTACTTCCCCCACGATCATGCTCGTAGTCGCGCCTACCGCTGGAACGAAGACGGTCTGGCCGGCATCAGTGATCGCTTCCAACACCTCTGTTTCGCCATCGCCCTGTGGAACGGCCGCGATGCCATCCTCAAAGAACGCCTCTTCGGTCTCACCGGATCAGAAGGCAATCATGGTGAAGACGTCAAAGAACTCTACTACTACCTCGACAATACCCCGACCCATAGCTATATGAAGATGCTCTATAAATACCCCCAGGGCGCCTTCCCTTATGGCCAACTCATCGCCGAAAACCGCCGTCGTACCCGCGAAGAGCCGGAATACGAACTGCTTGACACAGGCATCTTTGACGAGGACCGTTACTTCGACGTTTTTATCGAATACGCCAAAGCCGGTCAGAACGACATTCTAATCCAGGTTACCATTGCCAATCGCGGCCCTGAAGAGGCCCCTATCCACCTGCTGCCTACCCTCTGGTTTCGCAACACCTGGAGCTGGGGCTATCCGTCCGGTCCCATGGGCCAAACCCCCTACAAGCCCACCATCCGCCAGGTTGCCGCTTCCGGCCAGGATTATGCCGGCGCCGTCAAAGCCAACCACCCGGCCGCCGGCGACTACCATCTCTACCTCGAAAAACCGGCCCATTTGTTATTCACCGAAAACGAGAGTAACCAGCGCCATCTCTTCAACCTGCCTAACGCCAATCCCTATGTCAAAGACGCCTTCCACCGCTACATCATCGGCGACGATTTTGAAGCCATCAATACGGCCCAGGAGGGTACCAAGGTCGCCGCCTGGTTTTCCGGGACCATCCCGGCCGGCTCTTCCGCCGCCTATCGCCTACGCCTGTCGGCCGCTATCCAGCAACAACCGTTCCAGCAATTCGAGTCCACCTTCAATGAGCGCCGGCAAGAAGCCGATGATTTTTATGCCGCCATCCAACCTGCCGGCCTCGACCAAGAAAGCCGCCAGATACAGCGCCAGGCTTTTGCCGGCCTGCTTTGGAGCAAACAACTCTATTACTATGATATTCGCCAATGGCTCCAGGGCGATCCCAGCCTGCCCAGCCCGCCGCCGGAACGCCAACGAGGCCGCAATGCCGGCTGGTCCCATCTCACCAACTTCGACGTCATCTCCATGCCTGACAAGTGGGAGTACCCCTGGTACGCTACCTGGGACCTGGCTTTCCACGCCGTCTCCTTCGCCCTGGTCGACCCCGATTTCGCCAAGCGGCAAATCACCTTGATGACCCGTGAATGGTATATGCATCCCAACGGCCAGCTCCCGGCCTACGAATGGTCCTTCGATGATGTCAATCCCCCCGTCCACGCCTGGGCTGCCTGGCGCGTCTACCAGATCGACGCCCGCCAGAGCGGACAGGCTGACCGTCCTTTCCTGGAAAGCATCTTCGAAAAAATGATCATAAACTTCACCTGGTGGGTCAACCGTAAAGATGCCGATGGCAATAATATTTTCCAGGGTGGGTTTCTTGGCTTAGACAACATTGGTCTCTTCGACCGCAGCAGCGATCTCCCCTTCGGCGGGCACCTCGACCAGGCCGATGGCACCGCCTGGATGGGCTTTTACTGTCTCACCATGCTCAATATCGCCCTCGAACTGGCCCGCGAGAACCCCGTTTACCAGGATTTAGCCAGCAAATTCTTCGAACACTTCCTGCGTGTCGCCAATGCCATGAGCGGCCAGGACGAGCTAACCCACGATCTTTGGGACCAAACCGATGGCTTCTTCTATGACGTCCTTCACCTGCCCAACGGCCAGGCCATCACCCTGAGAGTCCGCTCTCTGGTCGGACTCCTACCCCTGTTAGCCGTCGCCGCCCTCGAGCCTGGCACCCTTGAAGAAATGGAAGTGTTCAACCGTCGTCTCAACTGGTTTATAACCCACCGCCCCGAACTGAAGGGTCATATGGCCAGCGTCCACAAACCCGGCGCCGGGGAGCGTCGACTGTTGGCCATTCTTACCCGTGAACGCCTGGTCCGTATCCTGCGGCACCTGCTAAACGAGGACGAATTCCTCTCGCCCTGTGGCATTCGCTCCCTTTCCAAATATCATCAGGAACACCCCTACACCATCCGTCTCGACGGTCAGGAATACACCATCGACTACGAGCCTGGCGAATCCCGTACCTGGCTCTTCGGCGGCAACTCCAACTGGCGCGGGCCAATCTGGTTTCCCACCAATTACCTGATCATCGAGGCTTTACGCTGTTTCCACGATTACTACGGCGACAGCCTGACTGTTGAATGTCCCACTGGTTCCGGGATAAATCTCACCCTGGCCCAGGTCGCCGATGAGCTTTCAATGCGCCTGAAAAAAATCTTCCGCCGCGACGAAAATCAACAGCGTCCCGTTTACGGCCTCCAGGAACGCCAGCAGAACGATCCCCACTGGCGTGACTACCTGCTCTTTTATGAATATTTCCACGGCGATAGCGGCTTAGGGCTTGGCGCCAGCCACCAGACTGGCTGGTCCGCCCTCGTCGCCAACCTGATCCAGGGCTACGATAATAATGATTAGCCGGTAGTAGGCGAGCCTACAACCCTGATAAAAAAAGCAGTGTAGACTAAATAAATACGATTACCACGGAGAAAACCATGTTAAAAAAACAGGTCGTCAAATCAAGAAAGATAGCCAAGATCACCTTTGAACTGGCTCAGAGTGAAATACAGTCAGAAATATCTGCCCAGCTGCCGGTCGAGAACGTCTTTCTGGTCGGCGAATTCAACGATTGGAACACGGCCACTACACCCATGAAATATAGCCAGAAGAAAAAAGTCTATGCCGTCACTCTCGAACTGGAACCTGGGCACCGGTACCAGTTCCGCTATCTCGTCAACGGTGATTATTGGTGCAACGACTGGGCAGCCGACGATTATGTACCCGCTGAATATGGCCCCGACTATGTCGTCGACAATTCAGTTGTCGACACACCGGAAGTGGCTTAGAAATATACAGCTGATAGGAAGATACCTGATGATACAGGCCATGATCTTTGATCTGGACGGCACCCTTGTCCAGACGGAAAAATTAAAAGCCCTCTCCTATGCCCGGGCGGCCGTGGCCCTCTGTCCCTATAAACTGGACGTAAACGAAGTCATCGAGGCTTTCAGGGATGTGGTCGGCCGCTCGCGTCGCGAAGTGGCCCTGACCCTGGTCAACCGCTTCGACCTCGAGGAAAAATCCCGGGCCCGCCTGGCCGAATTCGGCGTGAGCCAACCCTGGCAGGCCTTCGTCCAGCTTCGCCTGCGCTTCTACCAGGAGATGCTCGCCGATCCTGAGGTCATTCGCCACAGCCAGTGGCCCCACAACATCGAGTTGCTTCATCAGGCCCAACGATCGAACTGTAAAGTCGCCCTGGCCACCATGTCCCATTGCCCCCAGGTCCAGCACATCCTGGAGGTTCTCGACCTGGCTGACACCTTCGATTTTGTTGCCACCCGCGACGACGTCGAAAACGGCAAGCCCAACCCCGAGATCTACCTGCTGGTTGCGGCCGAACTGGCCCTGCCGCCAGAGGATTGCCTGGTCATCGAAGATTCGCCCAGCGGCGTCGCGGCCGCCCAGGTCGCCGGCATGCAGGTCATCGCCGTCGCCACCCCCTTCACCCAAAAAAAGATACACCAATCCAGTTTGCTGCCCGAAGCTCTTATCGTCGAAGATCCCACCCGCGTCGCCGAAGTCGCTGCCCGAATAATCCAGCAAGCCGAATAAGTAGGCCCCGGCACACCTTTCGCGATAAAACAAGATAGAATAATGAACAAACACTATGAACCCAGAGGAAGTAAACCCACCATGTTCGATTTCACAGACCAGGTAGTCATGATCAGCGGCGCCTCCGGCAACGTCGGCCGGGCGACGGCCCAAAAATTCCGCGCGGCCGGCGCCCGTTTAGCCCTCATCGACCGGCACAAAGATGTCCTCCACGAGATATTTCCAGACTTGATCGACGACGAGCGCTGCTTCATGACCGGCTGTGCCGACATCACCGACCTTGACGAAGTGAGTAAAGTCGTCAATATGTCCCTGGATCATTTCGGCCACATCGACGTCCTGGCCAATACCGTCGGCGGCTATCGCGCCGGCACCCCCATCCACGACACGCCCATCGATACCTGGGACTTTATGATGAACCTCAACGCCCGCACCGTCTTCATCACCACCCATAGCGTCGCCCCCCACATGATCGCCCAGGGCCGGGGCAAGATCATCCACCTGGCCGCCCGGCCGGGCCAGCGAGGCCGGGCCGATATGGGCGCCTACAGCGCCTCTAAAGCGGCTGTCATCCGGCTCACCGAGAGCGCCGCGGCCGAGCTAAAAGGCCACAACATCAACGTCAACTGCCTGCTACCCGGCACCCTCGACACCCCCCAGAACCGCCAGGCTATGCCCGACGCCGACTTCAGCCGCTGGGTAAGCACCGCCTCCCTGGCCGGTGTCATCCTCTTCCTGGCCTCCGATGTCGCCCGCGACATCCACGGCGCCGCCATCCCCGTCACCGGCCTGACCGCCTAGAGACCAAGCATTTGGAAAAGGCTGAGCAAATCCCACTCTTTAAATGTGGGGAGTATCGACGTCTCGTTTCTGCTGACTGCGGCCGGGGAGAGAAGGAATTACGATTGCTGGCCGGCCAGCCTCAACAGATCGGCGTTGGATGGGTCGTGTACAAAGCTCCAAAACACATCTTGCGGCCGGTTAGGCGTCTCAAGTACCCGGCGCACCATGTACACGGATCGGTGAAGCTCTAACCCAGGAACAGGTAGCGCAAGAACACGCCGCAGCTTGAGCGCCCAGTCTGCGGACAGTGTAGAAACAAAAGAAACGCCATATCCCGCCTCAACAGTTCGCACGATTGCTTCAGCATTTCCTAGTTCGAGGGCGATGCTCAAATCATCCAGCGTGATGTCATGCTTTGCCAGTTCAGTTAGCAACACCCGCCGTGTCCCCGATGTCGGTTCACGCATGATCATTCGTTCCTGAAGCAGATCGGCCGGTTCGACAAATTGCTTGTTCGCCCAAGGGTGGTCAGCGGAGACAATCAGTGTAATGAGGTCAATGAAAAACTCCTGGCACTCAAGCCCATTTCGACAAAGATCATAACTGCTAACAACCGCGAGGTTCGCCTCTCCCCCCAATAACTGGGGGATGACATGCTGTGGGGTGCAGGCCAGGATGCTCATCTTGATACCTGGAAACCGTAGGCAAAAACGGGCTGCCAGTTGCGGTAAAATAAACTTCCCGGCGGTAGTGCTACAGGCGATTCTGAGATGACCGACAATCGCCTCCTGGAACGAGGCCATCATTTCCTGCACTTCACCGGCCTGGTTAGTTAATTTGTGGGCATACGGGAGCAGCAACCGGCCGGCTTCAGTTAACTTAAGCGTGTGGCCAGAACGAGCAAACAACTCAACACCCAGCGTCTTCTCAAGGGTTTTAATGTGGTGGCTAACGGTTGGCTGGGTAAGGTGGATCTGTTTAGCCGCCTCAGAGAAACTAAGGCTCTCGGCCGCATAGATGAACGCCTTGAGTCTAGTTAAGTCAATCATCTTCTCTTTCTCCACCTTTAGTTGGGCGGTAAATAGTCGTCGACCTGATCAAAATCCTAATCTTAATAAGTATAGCCCGGCCGGACCATCGTCACAGTACGGATGCCGGCCCGGTGTACCTGGCGAAAGTTCCCCCCTTGTCCAACGATGTTTAATACCGGACTAATTTCGGTCACGACTGAACCACACAAAATATCAACCCCTTGATCAAATAGCAATGGGCTGAGCGGTGTGCTTGGGCCCAATAAGATGATCAGCGCTTGTCTCGAACAAAAAGCCAGTAGTTCCTCCAGTGTATGGTTGATCAGAGTTGTTCCTGTAATAGCCACCACTTCAGCCTGGGGCAGGATCTCGGCTGCGGCCGCAGCCGGCCAATCTCCTGGCTGGGGACTCGAATCAATCACGAACAGCTGGCCTACCCGATCTCGTAGGCGCGGGACAAAAGGAAAGTGACCGACCAGGGCCACTTTTTTGTCCGCGCCATGTTGGGCAATCACCTCCTCGGCATTCAGATCATGCCACTGTTCAGAATAACGAGGGAGCAAGGCATTGATTGTGGCGACACCAACGCTGGCTAGCGTAGGCTCGTTACTATTTGCCAGGTTCGCCAGTGCCGGTCTTGCTAGATTCTCCAGATACCCGGCCTGGGGTACATCGACTTTCCCGTGATCATGCACGGCTTTACTCAACGTGGAGGCAAGCCCGCATTGTTGGCCGCCCTCTGTTTCGACAACCACGACCGTCCAGTGCAGGCCAATCAGAACTTTTATTATAAGAGCCTCTAGCAATGTGCCCAGAATCTCATCTAACATCTCCAGTTCTGTCCTAACCCGGCACCAGGAAGCAATTCTTATTTTACCATTTCGATGACAAGAACGAAGTCGACATAAGTGGCTGGTACTAGGGTTACGTTTGGAATGATCGTTACGATCTCACCGCTTAAACTGTTCAAGAACAATTCCAATTTTTCTTGATCTCCGGTCATCCTCAACTTGAATTTTTGAACTATTTATTTCATAGAGGTGCTTTCCTGACAAATATTCTATTTCGAATAGAAGGACCGTCAAGGTTTCTCGCCTCAATGGAGTCTTTCGGGATGATCCTCAATACTGTCATCCATGATCGCCTGCACGGCAAGATCTATGTCGGCAATATCGGTAAGAATCGGCCGTATCCCCATATCTTGCAGGCCCCGATAAGCTCCCTGGCCCATACCACGGGCCAACAATACCTGGCAATCGGTGATGCTTGCGAACATGCGCTGGTGTTTCTCCGCGCTGTGCCTTCCATACCCCCGCCCGCGCGGATCATCTTGATGCTCGTGACTATGGGACCCTTCCTCTTGAAAGTCGCGGTGGCCGGTCTTATCCCGCACTTCTCGTTTGGTGATCACATCGCCTTCGATGGTCATGACAACATACTTCGACGCGCGCCCAAAATGAGGGCTGATGGTAAATCCATCGTCGGAAACTGAAGCTATTTTTTTCATTACTGTTCTTTTCCTTCGTTCTTGATTTGAGAATAGCACGGAACTGTCCCTTTTCATCTAGCTTTTTCCATGTTCAGCCATCATTTTGGACACCGCCCCTTCGGCGACTCCTTCTAGCGCTTTAGCGATCATTTGTACGTTATACCTGCTGGTCGCCTCATCTAATGGGATCCCTTTGAGCCAGGCCATGGAAAGCGCTGGATCGTCATAGACAGTACCTATGGGCGCGATTTCGTATTCAGCTAATTTGTCCCAGATGTAACGTTCTGTTTCATCATCCCGAACCCTGTTCAGAATGAACAGAACGTCCTTAACCCTGGCTTCCCGGTAGAGTTGATTCACCAAATCAACTATAGCCGGGTCCCCCAGGTGGGCTGTGGCAGGTAAACCACCGGCTTTCAACTGAGCGACCATATCCCGCATGTGGATGGCCATCTGGATAGCTGCACTGGTCGGATCGACAACCACGATGATCCAGTCAAGGCTAATGATGTTGCCCCTCGCAGAATCCTCGAACCCAGCCTTATAGTCCACCAGGGTGACTGGTCTTTCATCGGCATAGACAGGCCTGAAGTCCCTGGCTATCTTGGCGATCGGCCCGTCACATCCGGCCCCAGGACCTTTGTCTCCCATTTTTCCGGCGACAAAGAGATGGATACCGGAGGGTGTGGTTTCATAATAGCCCTCGGGAAGCTCGTCGATGAAGACCTCCGCGCCTTTCAGCGGTGTAGGATCGTCGACGGGGCAGGTAACATAGCCACCGCTGAACACCATGCCACCGTAGTAATCCAGCAGAGGTGCTGGGTCTGCAGCAGCCCCCAAGGCTTTCGAAAGCCCAACATTGGTTGAATCGGCATCCAACAAGCAAACATCATAACCGATGTCCTTGAGAGCTTTCGCTAACAGAACAGCCACAGTGCTCTTGCCGCAACCTCCTTTGCCGAATAAGCCGATTCGTTTACCGTTAAGCACTCTATCTGATTTGGCTAACATGTTAAAATCCTCCAGATTGCTCAGCTCTAACTTAGTGCTTCTTTTTATAACTGGCTTGGTCGTGCCGTTGCCTACCAGGAGCGCTGGCAAGACTGCCAATCTCATCTGGGTAGTGAGCGTGTCCCGCACACCAGAATCGCAAGCCAAAGCGCTCAACGATCCGGGCCTGTCCGCATGCCTCCAAATCAGCCAGCACAGCACTGATCTTTTCAGAAGACCACAGAGCCAATGTTCGTTCGATCTCTGTCTGGGCCATGGGATGGCGGGTGATGATCCCCAGGATGGCCTCCATGACGGTTTCGCCACCCGCCACGTCGAAAGTGCCCTCCACTGGATGCACCACCTTGGCAACGTCGCCCAGGATAGCCAGGGCGCGTTTTAACCCCGCGTCATCGGGCGGGCGCACCCAGGTCTCGGCCGGCGGGCGTGTAGGCCTGTTGATGTGGACCTCGTCAGGCCGGATCATGCGCAGAACATCGGCAATACCCCGTAGCGCTTCTTCGCTATCGTTTAAGCCCTGCACCAACATCACCTCGATCCATAGTTCACCTGTGTATTCACGCTGGAAAGCTATCAATCCTTTTACCAGGCGCTCGAAGGTCGTTTCCGGGTGAGGGCGATTGATCTGGCGATAGAGCTCAGCCGAACCCGCATCCAATGAGGGCATCACAGCATCAGCCGCAAATAGTTCCTGCCGCACCTCTACCAGGTAAAGTAACGAGCCATTGCTTATGACTGCCACCGGCAACTTCGTCAACTCCTTTACCCGGCGAATCATCCAGCCCAGGCCAATATGCAAGGTCGGTTCGCCCGAGCCAACAACCGTTACCCAATCGATCTCACCAGGCTTGTGGTTTGAGAGTGCTTCTTCCACCTGAATAACTATCTCTTCTCGCGGGAAATACTCGCGCCGTTCGTTATTCAAGGGCACAGTGCGGCCTAGCTGGCAATAAACACAATTCCAGTTACAACTCTTAAACGGAATCGTATCGATCCCAAGTGATTGGCCGAGCCTACGCGATGGTACCGGGCCAAAAACGTATCTCATTCTTGAAAAGGTATCTCCATGCTGCCAACCTCACTCAGCTTTACACTGAACACACGATTAAAGGTGTCAGGGGCAAGCACATCTTGCCCCTGCCAGAACACCTGGCCTCCACGCAGGAATGATGGTGAGGCCATCTCGCAAGCATAGCCAAACTCACTTTGGCTCCCGTCGTTTAGATGGAAAACAAGTGTGTATAAGGCCTGGCAACGGGCGCGCAGACTCAGATTAAGGTCTCTATCTAGCGATTCCACAATCGTGTGGATTGTCTCTGTATCCGCAATAACGAAAAGCTCCTCAAAATAGACTGGCGTACTATCATTTCCTTCTTCTCGTCGAAGCACGTCGATCTGGGTGGTTTGTCGTAAGTCGGCTACCGCCACGAGGTTGATAATCCCGGCAACTTGCCGTCTCGGCGAGTCCGGCCCGCAATGCCCATTGAAGTAATCCCAGTCATCGCATTGTCCTCCATCAGGGAAGATGCAAACACCATGCTGGCTACCATCAGCTGCTCCCAGAATTTCATAGCTGTAACCCTGGTCTTCGCAGAAGACGGCGGCCGGATTCGGTATCAGAGCCTCATCTTCATCGCCAGGGGTTTCCTCCCGGCAAGCAACAATAAACATCAATAAAATGACGAATGCAATTCCAAGGGGAAAAGGCTTTTTCTTCATGACCGCCTACAGATATCACGCCAACTTATTTATCTCCGGCAATCTGGTTGTTGGCCTAAGGATCAGGACCGCGAGCAGCGTTGTCATCACGACCAGTGACCGGCGCCAGGTGCAGATAGTTCGAATAGCAAACAGTTCTACCGCCGTAAGGTAGAACGAGAATCCAAAATCAAAGATGGGCAACGCTGCTAGGTTTAACAACGAATAGGTGTTCAAACGACGGGATAGGATTCTTTCTCCGATCCCCCGGGCAACCTTGGTCATGGTGGGTTGAGGACGAGATAGCCACGCAAATTCCCTTACTGAGGAGAACCAGGATCTCCCCGCAATCTCGTCCTCTAACTTCTTTTTACCCCAGGGCTACTGAGCTTTGCATTTGGGATTACCCGTTAAAATACGAGGGAAAGCCCTGCACCTTGGGCATCCAATAAGAATGACGGGGCGTTCATGATCTCTACCCCCTCACGCACATCTTCCACCTTGATACCCTTATTTTCCAGGGCAAGTTCGCAAAGGATCACCCGACCGCCTTCATTGATAATATCGTCGAACAGCTGGACCGGATCGGGCAGCCCCTTGAGTTTCATCTCCCTGATCTTCTCCAACTCACCTCGAACCAGGCTGGGGGCGCCTCCTGGGCAGAAGAACAGCATCACTTCTTCGCCAATACTGACCCCAGAGGCGCCCATGATCAGCGTGGGCATCACGTGCGGCGCGTCGGCATGATTGCACATCACAACCATTTTCCCATTACCATTTTCGCTCATTGAAAAGTCTCCTTGTTAATGTTGAATAGGCAAAATTTCCTAAAGTCCTTTTAGAATGCGCCGCAATTCACGGGCATGGCCGGCCTCATCGGCCGCTATCTCCTCTAACTTCAGCTTGAGTTCTAATTCTTTTAATTCTCCGGCCAGTTCAGCATGTTTTGTATACGCTTCAACATCCTTCAATTCCAACATCAGGTCTACCTCGAGCATTTCTTTTATTGTCTCTGGCTTTTCGAAGGCATTTGGAGTAGTTGTTGGTTCGCCACCGAGGTCGACGATCACATCGGTGAGGAATGCCGCGTGACCCAACTCATCCAAGGTTTCTTCGGCGAATAATTCCCTCAGCTCTACCCCTATAAAGCCAAATGCTTTTCCTGCCTGGTATGTATATCGAATGACCGTGCCAAGTTCGGCCGCCAGGTCTTCGTTCAAACTCGCGATCATTTCTTCTTTCGTAGGCATGTTATCTCCTAAATACTGTGTCAAAGTAGATCTCAACAATCCCATTGTAAAAATCAATCGGTCCCTGCAGGGATCAATCCAGGTTCGGCTCTTTCTTGTCCCACTCTAGCTTTCACAGCCTCCAGGTACATCGCCAGCGGCCGGTAGAATAAGTGGGCCCATTTGCCAATGCCGACTTCCGTATCCAGCATAGATATCATGGCCGCGAGGTGGATCACGTACATGATGTAAGTAGGCCATGGCCAACCGGCGTAGCGGAAAATATGCACCAGGATGCCCGTAACTGCCGCTACAAGAATAAATAGAGGAAAGAGCCAATCAGATGAATGCGAAAAGCGATGCATCTCTTCCTGCTTCTTCCTCCGGCTATACAGGATCTCAACTGACCCGTATATCAACGCGATGGTGGCGTAGTAGCCCAGCCATCGTTGGGGGTGGTACAGGGGGTAAATCTTATCGGTCTGAAACCACCATAGGAACCCAATAATTAAAATCAGCATCGTAATATAACCCGACATGAGAAACAGGTGCTTTAACCAACGACTGCGGTCTACGCTGCAAGCGCGCCAGCGTTTCTGACTGATGAAATGGATGACAAACTCCTTAAATTCCTGCACATAGACCGACAGTGGAATCTCTGTCTGTGCTGTGATGGGCGCCATAACATGTTTAAACATGGTGGCAGATCCGGCGCTTATCCGGTAACCCAGGTAAGCGCCGTGGGCCAGGACGATCGTCCACACCAGCATGACCGGGGCAAAAGTGTTTAGCTCAACCCTATCCGTTACTATCCGCTCAAAACCTGTAAACAAATGGTAGATGACGACCGCTGCCACCGTTATCAACGTCAAGCGCAGGATCGTAAACCAAACCGCTTTTTTTGAAGTATAGAGCCTGGCGCTATGCCCAGATCGATCATATTGAGCTGTGAGCCAACGCCTCAAGGCCATCATTGTTTCGCCAGGTTCCGCTTCTCGTGGGCAAGTTCCAGCGCAATCGCCACAATAGTAACAGAGCCAGGGATCGGTACTCTCGAGGATCTTGTCCCTCAGACCCAATTGGGCCAGTCGGATCATATTTCGCGGAAATGGGTGTTCATCGCTGGTGAGGGGGCACATGGCTGTACATGTGCCACAATTGAAACATATCTCAGCGCCTACTGCGCCATAATCTTTCAGGTCTAACAGTAAGGTAGGATCAACACGATTGCTCATTTCACTATGCCTTCTGCCATCTGGTATAAGTAATACTCGCCACACATGCCGGTTTCGACGACGAGGCCGTATTTCTTCATAGCCATCACCTGCCACAGTACCTGACCGGCCGCTATGCCAGTAATTCCGGCTATCTCGGGCACTGCTTTGGGCGCTTCTCTCATTTGCTGGCAAATTTGCCGGCGGATCTCTTTTTGCTCTTTTAGCAGCGCTTGGGTACGCTTTACCGTTTCTTGGTGCTCTTCGCGCAGGCGTTTCATTAAGATGCCCCGTTTTTTGGCTTCTTCCTTGGGACTCATGGGATTAACTCCACTATAGCCAGAACGTCGGCCGCCAGGACATCGACCATGGCCTCATACTGTTTCAGCGTCCAGCCCTGCAGGTCAATGGCCCGGTTTGGACAAGCGCTGACACACGAGCCACAGCCGGCGCAGTTGGCCGGTGTAACCACGGCCTTCTTGGCAGTATGCCCATTGACTGAGAACGTTTCCATCGTTATAGCATCTTCGTATTGGCAAACCTCCAGGCACTGACCACTACCATCACATCGTTCCGGATTTACCCTGGCGATGAAAGGCTCTAGCTCAACCTGCCCCTGGCTCAGCAAGACAGCCACCTTGGCCGCTGCCGCCGATGCCGCTGCGCAACTCTCCTGGATATTCATTGGTCCTTGGGCTGTGCCCGCTAAAACGACGCCTGGCACGGCCGTCTCAACCGGCCTTAGCTTCGGATGCACTTCCAACAAGAAGCGGTCGGTACCTGGCGCTATCTTAAGTAATTTGATGATGTCCGCGATCGGATTAGGCATCATGCCCACAGCTAAGACCACCAGGTCGACTGGAACTTCCATTTCTTCTCCCCAGGTCAAGGTATCTTTGACTCTGATAACCAGCGGATACGCCTCTCCAGAAGAGGCGGCGGTCACGACGGGCAGATCATCGTCATGGAATCGCAGAAATCGCACCATGTCCTGGGAAGCTTCAGTATAATAATCTTCGTGACCGCGGCCGTAGGTACGGATATCTTCATAAATGTCAAAAATGTTGACCCGGGGAAAACGCTCGCGCAATTCTTTGGTCAACTGTAACGTAGCCGTGCAGCATACGCGCGAGCAATAGTTATTCACCTGCCCATCGGGCTGAGGCTCATTGAGGCCTTCCAGCTGCCGGCTTCCGACACAATGAATGAGGGCGATATTTCGCACGGGGTGATCGTTCCACAGCAGCTCTTCCTCTTGGCTTTTTAGTGCCAGGAGGCGGATACACTCGGGTAAAGTCACTACCTCTGGAAACAGTCCGTAACCGTACTCGCCAGCACCCGGCTCGTAGGGTTTGAATCCGCTGGCCACGACGATGGCCCCCACATTCACTTCGAAACTTTTTGGGTTGTTCTCCAAATGCAGAACCTGGCTATCAAGACGTACACAGCCATCAACATAATGGTCCCAATCAACGGCCGGCGTTGGTGGGTAGCAACCTTCATAAGCTTGATAGATTGCTTTGCGCTTGTCCAGACCATAATTAAACTCGTTGGGCACTTCGATGGTGCAGGCGGCCATAGCCGCCTCGGCGATATCATCGCTTATTCCCCGTGACTGTTGCCGGATCTGGACTTGGAAGTCACCTACATAGCCCTTGATGCCCACCATTTCGGCCTGGGTATAAACCGTGATAGCCCGGTGAGCCACCACCTTCTCGGTCAATTCCTGCAATAAATCCCTGGCCGATTCTCCGGTTGGGAAAACCTTTTCGAGTTGGGCCATGTGACCGCCTAGGAAAGGTGATTTCTCAATGAGCGTTACCTTGATACCCCGCCGGGCGATGTCCCAGGCAGTACGCAGGCCCGCTATGCCACCACCAATAATGAGGGCTTGCCGCCTGGCCTCCAGTCGAATGGGTTCCAGGGGATCAAGAAGGTGCGCTTTAGCCACACCGGCCGCCATAAGGCGAATGGCTTTTTCGGTAGCGCCATCGGGATCTTCGTGATGAACCCAACTGTCTTGTTCCCTGATGCCAACATGATGGTAGAAGTAGGGATTAAGCCCCGCCCGGGCCACGGTGCCCCGGAAGGTTTGTTCGTGCAGCGAGGGAGCGCACGCACCGATAACCACCCGGTTAACACCTTTTTCCTGGATGTCTTCCACGATCATCGATTGTCCCGTATCAGAACACATGGACATGTTCGTATGAGAAACAACCACATTTGCCAGCTTGCCCAGCGCCTTGGCCACGGCTTCGCATCGGACCACATCGCCGATATTGCCACCGCACTTGCAGGTGTATACACCAACTCGAATTTCTTCTTCACTGTCTTCTTCTTTTTCAGGCACAGGCCAACTCCGTCTCTTTCCTCACGGCAGCCATCTGGCCATCGCCGGAGACATAGCGTCTCTTCGCTTCCAGATAAGCGGCCGTTTCGGCCGCCGCTGCTCCTGCCAGGACGATACTGTCCACGATGTCCATTGGCCCGGCCGCCGCGCCGGTGACAAAAATACCGCTCCGTCCGGTAACACTCGGCGATAAATTGGTCGCCGGTATTCTGATAAAACCATCGGCGCTGGAAATGGGGACGCTATACAACTTTTGCGGGTCGTAAGCCGGCACCATCCCCACTGAAAGCACAACCAGATCGTGCTGGCGTTCAACAACCCGTGAACCGTCGTCGATCAACTCCACCCGCACCACGGGATTGTGATCGTCGTCTTCACCAATCTTAGCCACCTTTCCCTTGACAAACTCTATGCCCATGGCCCGGGCATTCTGGTAGAACTGCTCGTACCCTTTGCCAAAAGTACGGATGTCCATGTAGTAGAGGGTGATATCGGCCAGGGGCAGCGCGCCAGAGAGTAACATGGCTTGCTTAATAGCGTACATGCAACAGATCCGCGAGCAATACTCGATCCCCAGACTTTTGTCCCGGGAGCCGGCACATTGGACGTAGGCGATGGAGTCTGGCTCCTTCCCGTCTGAGGGTCGCAAGACATGGCCATAGGGACCGGTCGGCGCCAGAAGCCGCTCGACCACCAACCCGCTGACGACGTTTGGCAACAGGCCGGCGCTGTATTCCTTCTTGGCCTCAGTCGGTGTTAACTCGTAACCTGTAGCCAGAACAATGGCCTCCGTCTTAATTGTGAATTCTTGCGGCGTTTGGGTGAAATCTATACAGCCAGCCGGACAAACCTTCTCGCACTTACCACATAGCAGGCAATTCTCGATATCGAGTACCGCCTTTTGGGGAACGGCCGTTGAGAAGGGTACCCGGATGGCCCGGTGAGCACCCAACCCCAGATCGAAGGCTGAGGGCACGTCGATAGGGCAAGCATATTCACATTGGCGACAGCCAGTACACGCTTCTTCATCCACATAACGGGCCTTCTTGATTACCCGGGTTGTGAAGCTTCTACCATGAACGCTGATCGACTGAACCTCACAATAGGTTAGTAGATCAATATTCTTATGGTGGGCGACGGCCGACATTTTAGGTGTGGTAATGCAGCTACAGCAATCAAGGGTGGGGAAAACCTTGCTCAACATTATCATTTTCCCCCCGATACTGGCTTGCTTTTCAACCAGGGCTACCCGGTAACCTTGATCGCCGAGGTCCAACGCCGTCTGCATGCCGGCAATCCCCCCGCCAACGACCAGGGCATCCACTTGAAGATCATTCACAGCCATGACTCCTTAACCTCCCAAGCCCTGAGCCGTTTGCAGAGCCTCTTCGGTTGGCGGCGCTTTAGCCAGCCCGGCCATTTCATTCCGTACCAACCCGATTTCACTTAGCAATACGTTCATATCAGCGACTTCTTTCAAAAACGGCTTGGTACACACCGTACAAATGGCCATCAAGCGCAACCGCCTCGGATTGATGCCACGTTCCTTCATCATGGGGTATGTCCGGTTGACGATCTCAGCCGTTCGTTCCGCCCCACCCTTATAAGGGCAATCCGTTCCGCTGTACATGACCAGGATGGCATCCATACCTTTTTCAAAGGTACGCAGGTAGAACTCCTGAGGGAACATCCCCGGACAAACTGTGGGCAGGATGTAAACGTTGGAGGCATAGTCCGTGTGTAGCTGGCCAACGGAGTCTGCCCCGGCGTAACCACCAGAAAGCGTAGCCAGAATCAGGATCTTGGGTCTTGGGGTTTTTACTGCGCTTCTATTCATCGAAAGAGCTCGCCCTTACTTTGCCCGCATAATGAAAATGCGGTCATATCCTCCTTCTGCGGTCAGGCTTCCCAGGAATTCGTGCCCGACCTTCTTAGACCACTTGGGGATATCTTCCTTTGTCCTGGGGTCACCCGACCAGATTTCCAACACTCCGCCAACCTTGATCGCGCCGATGCCTTTCTTCGCTTCCAATAATGGCCCTGGACAGGCGCTGCCCCGGGCATCAACTACCTTTTCAGCTTGGATATCAGATAAATCGATTACTGTGTTTGACATGATTCACCTCCAAAAGGGATCCATTGTAAAAAATAAGAACTGGTTGGTAGCTGGATCAAGCTTTCCCAATCACCCACCAGTTTGGTACACATGCATTAAGAGTTGACATTGTTCCATAACGCCGTTCTCCACAATGCGGTAGTAGATCGTTTGGCCGTCTCGGCGCGAATCCAAGATTCCCATTCCTTTCATCAGGTGTAGATGCTGCGACGTGCTTTGCAAAGAGGCCTCAATAGCCGAAGCGATCTCACTCACCGACATCTCCTGCCCCGCCAACGACCATAAGATCATCACCCGCCTAGCATTCGCAAAAACACTGCAGACAGCTGCCTGGCGATCGGCCAAGGCTTCTAGTTCAACATTCATACCCAGGCCATCAGAGTTCAATCTGAGAGATCAAGTGATCGATGAGCCGATTCATGAAGAATCCGAAGATCAATGTGACCAATATCGTCAGCGTCAGGCGCAACAGGCAAAAAGCCAGCATCAGCAGCGTCGCTTCAGAGGGAGTCATCATCACCTCTTTCCTTTGTCAAGTAGCTTCAACATTGGGTCGATTGCCCCAATCAGTTAATACGGTCCTTAATTGCGGAATCGCTTAATTACAGCTTTCATTAACTATAGGGGATGATCAGGGGGCGCATAAGTGATATTGATCATGACGAGTATTGCATTTTTCAATTACCGTTAATAGATGTTTTCTATAGAGTTGTAGCAACTGGGATATTCATCGAGGACTCTGCCCTCAGTAAGACAACTTATGAAGTGAACAAAGTCGTCAATACGTCCCTGGATCATTTCGGCCACATCGACGTCCTGGCCAATACCGTCGGCGGCTATCGCGCCGGCACCCCCATCCACGACACGCCCATCGATACCTGGGACTTTATGATGAACCTCAACGCCCGCACCCTCTTCATCACCACCCATAGCGTCGCCCCCCACATGATCGCCCAGGGCCGGGGCAAGATCATCCACCTGGCCGCCCGGCCGGGCCAGCGAGGCCGGGCCGATATGGGCGCCTACAGCGCCTCTAAAGCGGCTGTCATCCGGCTCACCGAGAGCGCCGCGGCCGAGCTAAAAGGCCACAACATCAACGTCAACTGCCTGCTACCCGGCACCCTCGACACCCCCCAGAACCGCCAGGCTATGCCCGACGCCGACTTCAGCCGCTGGGTAAGCACCGCCTCCCTGGCCGGTGTCATCCTTTTCCTGGCCTCCGATGTCGCCCGCGACATCCACGGCGCCGCCATCCCCGTCACCGGCCTGACCGCCTAAGGACATTACCCGCCCTGTAGGCCGCATTGTTAATGCGGCCAACCGCACTGCTTCTAGCTTGAACTCTCGTGTAAATATTCTTCGTTGCTGTTTCAAAAGACACCTCCTTAGCTCTCAAAATATCACCTTATCTTCGTGTCCGCAAAACCCTTGTACCTTCACCGGTTGCTCGGCCCTCACTCCCCATCTCTGGCTCCAAACCCTCGACAACCCCTCCCCAACCGGTGTATATTTCGCGCTACGAATACAAGGAGAAACTGTTGAAAGTCCTGTTTATCGGCGGCACCGGCATCATTAGTTCGGCCTGCACGCAGCTGGCCGTGGAGCGGGGCATCGACCTGACCCTGCTCAATCGAGGTCAAAGTACGCGACCTATCCCTGAAACCGCCAAATTTTTAAAAGCGGACATCCGTGACCAAGAGTCAGTCCACCAGGTTCTGGGAGATGCGATGTTTGACGTCGTCGTCGACTGGGTCGCTTTTACACCCGAACACATCGAGCTCGATATACAATTATTTAGCGGTCGCACCAAACAGTACATCTTCATCAGTTCCGCTTCCGCCTACCAGACCCCTCCCGCTAATCTGCCCATTACAGAGTCGACGCCCCTCAGCAACCCGTTTTGGGCCTATTCTCGGGCAAAAATCGCCTGCGAAGAGCGGCTGACCCTGGCTTATCGACAGGATGGCTTTCCGGTGACCATTGTACGTCCTTCCCATACCTACGACCGCACGCTGCTGCCCATCAACGGCCGCTACACCGTCGTGGATCGGATGCGTAAAGGTAAAAAGGTCATCGTCCATGGTGACGGCACCTCTTTGTGGACCTTAACCCATCACCGCGATTTTGCCCGGGGGTTCATTCCTTTGTTGGGCAATAAACAAACCATCGGTGATGTTTTCCATATCACCTCCGATGAAATCCTGACCTGGAACCAGATATTTAAGATAGTAGCCCAGGCGGCCGGCGTTGAGGCCCAGATCGTCCACATCCCCTCCGATCTCATCGCCGCCTTCGACCCGGAATGGGGCGCCGGTCTATTGGGCGACAAGGCCCACAGCATGATCTTTGATAACAGCAAGATAAAACGCCTGGTCCCCGGTTACGCGGCCACGATCCCCTTTTCCCGTGGCGCGGAAGAAATTCTGGCCTGGCATGACGCGGACCCTGTTCGCCGGCAGGTTAACCTGGAAAAAGATCGGCTGATCAACCAGATGATTGCCGCCTACGAATCAGTCTATCCTCCAACAACCTGACCAGTCAAATTTTATGACTACACCCCGCACCGTCGCCTACGGAACCAATTCCATCACTTACGACCTCATCTTCAGCAGACGTAAAACAGTGGGCATCTCCATTAAGCCCGACGGCCAGGTCATCGTTCGTGCTCCCAGGCGCGCCTCGCTCAAAGAGATCGATCGCATCGTTCACAAACGCGCCGCCTGGATCCTCCGCCATCAAGACAAATTTGCCAGCTCCCCACCTCCAGCGCCTCCCCGCCAATATATCAGCGGCGAGTCCCACAACTACCTCGGCGAACAGTACCAACTCAATATCATCCTGGCTAAAAACAACGCCGTCGAATTACTTCCCGATCGTCTCCTGGTAACCGTTCGCGAAAACGACCCCGGCCGGGTCAAAGACCTCTTGATCGAGTGGTACCGTCGCCAGGCCCGCCAGGTCTTCGCCGAACGGTTGGCAGTCAATTACCCTGAAATCCAGCCCTACAACGTCCCTTATCCCCAACTTAAAATCAGGCTCATGAAAAAACGCTGGGGCAGTTGCTCGGCCGACGGCCGTATCAACCTGAACCTCAGACTCATCCAGGCCCCGCTGATCTATATCGACTACGTCATCACCCACGAACTGTGCCACCTCATCGAACACAATCACAGCCGCGCCTTCTACACCCTGCTCGAGGTTCTGCAACCCGACTGGCGCCGGTTGCGCCAGGAGCTCAACCAGCTCGATATCGCCTGATTAATCAGTGAATCTGCCGCTGGAACGCCCGGCGGCAAATGCGCCCCTCTTTCAGGGGCCAGCTACGGCAATGCAGGACACCCCTCCCGCCAGGCGTCAAGGTCGCGGTTCTTCAAGATGGCGCTGAACTTCATCTCCCGCGCCTCGGGGCAGAACTCTTCCAGGCTAATTCCCGTGTCCGTATATTCAGCCGCAAAAACAGCTTTGCCGGCCGAAATGAACGGCTGCATCTCTTCGCACCAACCCTGGTCAAAACAATCCTCAGTTAATGCCCAGTCAAAGAAAGGCAATAGATCCCGGGCTTGTTCGTCGTCATTTTTTAAGCCGATTGATAGACCCCGTAGATGCGCCTCCTCGGCCAGCCATATGTTGTAGTTGAGTTGGTCCTGGTAGGAAAGCGGAAAGCCGGTATCGTTGGTATAGCTATCGATATTATCTGGCTCAATACCGTCAAACCCTTTGGCCTGACACATATCCAATCGGGCGCGCATGATGGGCGCCAACAGATCAATCTGGCGAATGTCCAGCCACTTCTCCCCCGGCCAGCCATCGTAATCGTTGCCGATAACCTCGTCCGGGAACATCTCCTTATCCGGCCGCCAATCCTCCCAACTGCCCACACTGATATAACAGACGACTCTGCGCCCTTGCGCCTGCAACCCGGCCACCACGCTGGCCTCGTTGTCAAACAGATCAATGTCATACATATCCACATCATAAGAGTCATCCAGGGGCGGGCTTAGCTGCCATTGCCAGGTCGTATGAAACGCCGGCCGCCATAAAGTATCGTCGCCCAATGCCGCGGCCGGTGGCCTGGTGCCAGATTGGTTTGAAGCCGGCCGTAGGGGAGCCGCCGTTGGTCTTGCCTCCCCACTCAGGTTACAGGCCAACATACCGCTCATAAACAGACTCGTTAAAAATAAAAGCCGCCATCGTTTCATGGGCATCCTTCCTCACGTGAGCTCCACCTGCGGGACAACAATATTGCAGGCAGCGTTGAATCTCTTCTTACCGATATAACCTGGTTCTTCCAGACGACCGGATATGGTAAGATTGTTTGATAATAGCACAAGGCGCAAGAACCGTTGCAAGAAAACCATCTTGTAGTTGCCCCCTCACTGCGTCCCCATGTCGCTCCCTCTCCGTCTCACTTGCCCCAACCCCGAACTATGCTACATTTTGCTCAATAACAACGCAGATAAATCACCGCCACTGATAGGAGCAAACATGAACGCCAAAATATCTGTGGGTACATCCGCTTTTACCATGGGGGTCTACGCCGAGAACCCCATCCCCTTTAACAAAGTCGTCGGCCGCCTGGCAGAGCTAGGCTACGACGGCCTGGAGCTACCGGCCGATAAAGGCTACGGCTCGCTCGAGGATTGGCCCGATGCCCCTTCCCGAAAAAAACTGATGCGCCTGGTGCGCGGAGCCGGCCTGGAAATTTCCTCCTACGGCGCCGACCTCAGCCCCAGCCCCTTTTTTAGCAACGACCCGGCCGAACGAGCCGGGGCGCGATCCCTCTTCGAAAAGAGTATCCATTTTTGCCTCGATTGTGACATCCCCGTCATCCGCGTCGATACCCTGGTCGGTCCTCCCGGGCCGTCCGGCGTCAGCTACAACGATGCCTGGGCGCGCGCCGTAGAGACCTTTCGCACCTACGCTGAGCTGGCCCAGATGCACAACATCGTCATCGCCTGGGAATTTGAACCCGGCTTCATGTTCAACAAACCCTCCGAAATAGTCCGCCTGGTCAAGGAAGTCGATCATCCCAATTTCACCGTGATGTTCGATTTCTGCCACGCGCACATGTGCGCCGCCGTTGGCGCCCGCCAGGAAGCGCCCCAAGAGACCCTGCCCGGCGGGGCCGTCGACCTCGGCCAACAGTTAGCCGGGCACATCGGCTTTGTCCATCTCATCGATTCCGATAATACCCTGCACGACGGACATAACCAGCACCCACGCCCCTTTCGGCACCGGTGTTCTCGATATGCCACAACTGGTCCAGACCATGCTCGATGGCGGCTACCAGGGCCCCTGGTGGACCATTGATCTTTGTTTCTGGCCCGGAGCCTGGGAAGAGTTACAACCTAGCCTTGATTATGTTCGCCGCTTACTCAACGGCTTTGATTTGCCATAAAAAGGGGGGCTACTAACATGAGCGATATCCAAGTTGCCTGCCAGACCTACACCTGGGAAATGCTCGGTGATCGCTGGGCCGGCAAAGTAACCGACCTGTTAGATTGGATAGCCGCGGCCGGTTATGCCGGCATCGAGATCACCAATACCATGATTGCCGAATTTGCCGACCGGCCGGAACCTTTTGCCGCCGAGTTGACCAGGCGTGACTTAAAATTATCCGCCTTTGCCTACGCCACCACCGGCTTCACCGACCCCGAGCTTTGGGATGAGGATCTGGCCGGCGCCCAAAAAGCCCTCGACTTCCTGGCCCATTTTCCCGATCCTCGCCTCGGTTTAGGTGGCGCCGCCCATCCCACTCCAGACTTGGCCCAAACCAAATTGGATCAGGCCATACGCTTTTATAACGAAGTCGGCCGCCTGGGCGCCGCCCTGGGCATTTCCGTCAATGTCCACCCCCACTCCCACTACGGCTCCTTATTAGAGAGCGCCGGCTCCTACGCCTACCTGATGGACCGCCTTGACCCGCGCACCGTCAGCCTCGGCCCTGATACCGGCCACATCGTCCGTGGCGGTCAGGATCTACTGACCTGCCTGCAGACCTACATCTCCCGCATCACCCACCTGCACCTGAAAGACGTCACCTCGGCCGGCGAGTGGGCCCCTCTAGGCCAAGGCATCTGCGACTTTCCGGCCGTTTTTGCCCTCTTACGCAGGAGCAACTACCAGGGCTGGATCGTTGCCGAAGAAGAGTCGTCTGCCGCCTTCCAGAATGGCCCGGCCGCCATCCGCAAAAACCGCGCCTTTCTCCATTCCATCGGTGCATAGCGATCTCCACGCTTCATTCTTAATGTTGGGACAATTCCCCCGTGTTTGCCCTCCAAATCCATCCATGGTTTCCCCCAATCATTGCACCTCAGCCCGCTCCACCCGGCTGCCAGCAACCGTTGTAGGGGCAATCCCCCCGTGGTTGCCCCTTTCGATCATAGCAAACCAGGCCCGCTCCACCCGGCCGCCAGTCATTTGTACGGGCGACACCCCGTGATTGCCCACCCCTGACGCCGACGGCCTAAGCATCCCCGTCGGCGCCATATTCTGCATGACAGATCATTGTCCCATCCCCAGCAAAAGATCAAGAATCAGGCGGCAGACCGGTGGATCTCAGGTTTTCGCTTTCTACTGACATTTTTTCCAGCAGCTGTCGTACAATAGCCAGCTCATCCCTCATGGCCGCCATTTCGATTTCGACCTTGGACGCTGCCGCTATATCAGGTGTTTCCTCTGCTTCTGGGGCATCAGATGAACCGATAAGAACGCTGGACAAAATGCTGGCCAGGGCGCCAAATATACCGACTCCCATGAACATGATTAACGCCGCGGTAATTCGCCCGCCAAGGGTTACAGGGTAGCGGTCCCCATAACCCACCGTGGTGATCGTCACAATGGACCACCACAATGAATCGCCGCCATCCAGGATATTTGCATCAGGCGACTTGCTTTCAAATTGCAGAACCAGCACACTGGCGACGGTCAGGATGAGAAGCGTCAGCAGGACTGTAATAAACAATGTGTACTTGCTGCGGTTCTCGGTGACATCTTTAATCAAAGCTTCTTTGTTCTTGCCACGCATCAGGCGGGTGATGCGGGCCAGACGGCTCAAGCGGGCCAGACGCAGTAAACCACTAAACTTGAAAGCCAACCCTAATGATGGGATCGAGCCAAGAAGGTCGAGCCAACCGCGCTCCTTGATGAAATAATCAGATTTTTTTGGTGCGGCTCTCAGATTAAGGAAAAAGTCAGCCAGGAAGATGACACAGATAAAATTATCATAGACCTGGAGCAGACGTATTGTCGAGTCTGAAAGCGGCAACAGCATGACAACCATGAGCGCCAGCGAGAGGATCGTCAGGACTAAAATGAAAATATTGTAAGAGTTGCTATGCCTGGAAGTGCTGTCTTGTTCCTGTTCCATAAGAATTCTCCTGGGTCCAATAATCACTATCGGCCAAATCTTCGACCATACTACCCCAAAGCAAAAAAATAGATCTTAGTAGATTGGCAGGTTTCCTGCCAGCTTCTCCTGCCTGAAATCCCTCTGCGCTTCCTGCCAGGATATTCATTGTCCTACCGGCAAAGACGCCCACGGTCGCGTCTGTCGGCGCTGGCGCCGATGCTGATGTCGGTACGGGAAAACAAACCGCCGGTCCCCTTAATTTGGTTGATCTTGCCCGCCAGGTTGACCGTTCCCTCACCTAAGAAGTTCCACAATTGACTGGCTTAACTCCCGTCTGGATACCGAACACATTGATAATCGTATTAGCCAAAACGGTTGAATAAATGTCGTCGATCCGATTTACGCTGGCCAGCCGGGGGTAAGCCATGCCGATCGGCACGCTGAATAGGTCAGTGGCCAGCCTGGAGAAGATGTTGGGAATGAATCCCGTTTGTTTCGTCGATGCCTCTGTGGAAATGTTCTCCCTGGCAGTTAAATGCCTGTTTCGGCGGTGATCCGGCCGCTCTTTACCGCGGCGGCCAACACTTTGTAATCACTTGCATTCTGGTCGGCGTAAGCGACCGCAAAATCGGCCAGAGCCTGGTCAAAAGTGTCGCTAGACCCAAGATACGAGCCAATGGCCAGCCGGTCGCCAGTCCGTGCATGGACGCGGGCGAGCATCCAGGCGCACATCTTCACGTAAACCATCAGCTCGTCAGGGTTCATAGCCTCCGAATCCAAAGATATTTTCCAGTCCCATAGCTGCCTGACATAGTAATCCCGGGGCTTGTTATCAACCCCTACCACATGTTCCCAACCCAGAAAGATGTCGCTGGTAAATTGCATTAACCATTGGCCTTCGACCACCCTTCGGCCATGATTTAGGTACTCACTCTTGCCCAGGTAAGGCTCCAAGACCGAAGCCTGGGCTTCCTTAACCTGTAAGAAGAGAGGATCCGTCTCATCGCGGCCCGACAGGAGTATAATCCAGGCATGTGTTCCGACACTACCGACGCCAACGACCTTGCGGGCCATATGCACATAGCGATAGCCCTCCAAAAGGTGCCGGTAATCACCTCGTAAAGTTGAGCGGTACCTGCGGATAACCTCCCGCATTCTATTTTCGATTTGATCTTGTTCTTCGTCCGCTACCAGGTCCTCGACCGGGATAACCAGTGGTGGGTGAGGCGCAATCCGAATTTGACCGTCCACCTTACGGGTGAGCTTCTCAAGAGCCCGGTGATTATCCTTGTGGTGGGCATGGAGAAGATCCTCATCGAGCGCCTTCATGGCTTTTGGTTTTACCGACTTCCCCCATCGTTTATCCATCCCCGCCTGGTCGAGATGCAGATACCAAAGGTCAAGGTTGCCCAGGGTAGCGAATTCCTGCATGGCCCGGCGGTACTCACCCATGCTGCCTAGCACGAGGCTGCGCAGCGTCTTGGCCTCGAAGCCCCGTTCCCGGCCGGCGATTTCAACGCTGGCCGCCAATCGTTTCACATCCCATTCCCACGGTCCGGGCAACGTCTCATCAAAGTCGTTGATATCGAGGACCATATCCCGCTCTGGTGAAGCAAAACCACCAAAATTTGACAGGTGCGCGTCCCCGCAAAGCTGCACCTGTAACCCTGTTTGGGGCATCGTCGACAGATCCGAGGCCATAATCGCCGCCGCGCCACGATAAAAGGCAAAGGGCGACACCAACATGCGCCCGTAGCGAATGGGTACGAGTTCGGGAATACGGGTCGTCGCCTGGGATTCAAGCAGCGCTATCGGATCCGGCCGGTCACTCGCCGGTTTCCATTCAGCCTGGGCCGCCCTTGGGTAGTCGGTTCGCGCCGCCTTACCCCGCTCCTTTCGCTCTTGAAGTGATAAGTGCGCCACCACCTTGGCTGCCGCCTCGGTTGTCGCTGTCGTCTTATCCGCCATCAGCCGGTGGCCCTGTCCGATTCTTAAAAGCATCCACGACATCTTCCAAACGTTCAAAATAGCCGTCTTTGCCGACCAGTTCTGTAACCCCAGAAAGGTCAAGCTCGGCGCGCACATCGTCGTTCACCTCGGCGAACACAAGCCGTGCGCCACGGCTTTTAAGCTCCTCGTACCCTTCGCGCAAGATGGCCGCGGCCGAGTAGTCCACGTCACTGACGGCAGCCATATCAATGCACAGCCAGGCCACAGGTTCCGGCCCGGCCTTTAGCAGACCCAGCATTTCCTGGGCCAACAATTCAGCATTGGCGTAGTACATATCATGGCTGAAGCGATAGAGGACAAGCCCGGGCAAAGCTTCGGCTGGCTCGCTCACCGGCGCCGTTCGCAGATGGCCATTCTCCTGCGTCAACACAATGTTCTTTGGCTTATAGCCGTGCTGCACATGCAACAAGAGGGAGAGAATGATGGCCAGCAGAATGCCCTGCTCCACACCGATGAAGATCACGACGATGGCCGTGATCAGGGCCACCCAAAACTCCTTGGGGCGTTGGGCAGAGATCGTGCGCATGCCTTTGACATCCACCAGCTCCACGCCGATCAAGAAAACAACGGCCGAGAGAACTGCCTCTGGCATGTAGGACAACGGGACGGTCAGAAAGAGCAATACGATGACGACGATAACCGCCGTGGTGAGCGAGGCCAGCTGGCTGCGGCCGCCGGCGCTGTCAACCATCTGAGTCTTAGTCGGACTGCCGTTCACGACGAAGGTCCCTGATAGGCCCGCCCCGATATTGGCCAGGCCAAGACCGACAAGATCCACATTTTCACTAAACTTCTCGCTGTAGCGGGCGGCGTAAGCGCGCGAGGTCGCTGCGCTCTGGGCCAGGATGACCACAAACATAGAAAAGGCCGTGGGAAAAAGCTGTTGGAGGAGATCCCAACTAATCGTCACATCCGGTAGGCTGATACTGGGCAATCCACCTGGGACCGTACCGAGTAGCGCCACGCCGTCCGCTTGCAGATCGGCGAAATAGCTGACGGCGATAGCCCCAATTACGGCAATCAGTGCGCCGGGAATTTTGTTGTTGATCCGCCTGGCGCCCAGGATAATCCCCAGGACGGCCACAGAAACAGCCAACGTATAGGTACTTATTTCGGATAGCTGCTCAAAATCGTTGACCAGCTTCTGAACTGGACCACTGCCCCCGCCTGGAATGCCCAGCATGCCTGAAATCTGGCCAATGGCCACCTGGACGCCAACGCCCGTCAGGAAACCAATTAAGACGGTCCGCGACAGGAAATCAGCCAGAAAGCCCAGCCGGATCAGACGGGCCAGGATGAGCAAGCCGGCCGCCAAAAGGGCCAGTAACCCGGCCAGGGCTACGTATTGCGGTGAGGCTGTGGTCGCCATCCCGGCCAGCCCGGCCGCCATAATCGCCGCTGTGGCCGAATCCGCTCCGACAACCAGGTGCCTGGATGAGCCGAAGATGGCGAACAAGGCCATGGGGATCAAGATGGTATAGAGGCCGGTGACCACCGGCATGCCGGCGATTTGGGTGTAGCCCATCACCTCGGGGATGGCCAGGGCGGCCAGCGTTATGCCGGCTATGATATCGAGCGGAATCCGTTCCCTGTCGAGCGGTAGAATGCCCTGAAAAATGGGCAGGCGGCGGCTTTTTTTTTGAACAGTATCTGCAGTCATCCTATATCCTCCTTTATCTGTTCAACGAACCAATAACCAATACATAAAGAACATGCCAATGAGCGGCATACTCGGCTGCTAGCGCCTTCTGCGCGCCGACAATGGTGCCAAAGCTGAGAACAAGCAGTAATAGATCTGGATCTATTACCTAGCTATTGCTGACTGTCTCCATCACCGCCGGCGAACAAACCTAAGCCGTGGGCGATCGAGAAGGATGTCAATGAGGCCAAAATGACGGGTAAACTATTCATCGGCGACAGGCCCACGACAAGTATTCCGATTACTGCCAGGGCTAAAGGAATGGGCACGATGGCTGCCGGAACCGCCACCATCATGCAGCCCACAGCCAAACCCAACGGTATCTGGGGAAAAAGTAAATTTACGGCCGATCCCAACGTCGCGCCAGCGAACAAAAGGGGGAAGATAGGTCCACCTATAAAACCGAAAGACAACGCCCCGCTCAAAGCCAACAACTTGGCGAAAGCGAACAAGATTAACAGGCCAAACCCAATTTCTGCTGCCTGGTGGGTTGTTGTGGCGAGTCCATCTGTTCCCAGGAATAGTGTAAGAGGCAGAGCCATGCCCAGCAGACCGAGCAACAGCCCACCCACTGTACCGCGTATCACGGGCCGGCTGTTAAGCGGGGCAACCAGACGGCCGAGCAACTTTAGTAGCAGACCAAATATTATCGCCACAGGAACGGCGATGATGCCGAACCCAATGCCCATCCCTACTTCCCAGACTCTCAAATCGTAAGTTTGTGGCTGCACCAGGCCTAACAAGCTGGAGAAGGTATCTCCGCCGATCCAAAAGAAAAGACTAAAACCCAGCGCGCCTGCAAGGCCCGCAATCAACAAAATGCCATAATAGGCAACCGTTTGCATATGGGCCGATTCGAGGATCATCATCAGCACTGCGAACGGTGACGAAAACAGGCCCGCGTAGGCGCCCGAAATACCGCCAATCACATTGGTGCGAGTTGTTTCAGCGCCCATTTTCTGGCGTTCAGACAGCCACGTTCCCAATCCGGCCGCCAGCATGCCGGTGGGCACTTCGGGGCCAAGGCTGAAACCGCCGATGAGCGACACCAGCGAGGCCAACAACGAGGCGGGTACAGGTCGAGGATCTAAACGGCCGTCAACCACAGCCTTAAAGACATCTAACTCGGTAGCAGCGGTAAAGTGACGAATTAATCCAACCAGGAATCCGGCGGCGGTCATGATGACGACAATTGTCCAGGAACCGGAGAAAGGTTCCCAGCTTGGCGGGGTGGGCCAGACCAGGCTAATGCTCAGGTTCATGAGACCGATGAAAATAAATGCCCCTACCGCACTGAGCAACCCAACCAATACACCCCAGCCCAAGCGTCGCCAATATCCTCTTGACTTTAAGTTAAAATCTTCTGACATAGGCCCTCCTGCAGATGTCGAGATTCTACCAGAAATTCACTGTTACTAAGCTGTATCAGCTCTGAGCTTGCTCGTTAGCGGCCATCTCCGGCCACATCAGATAGGCGCCCACAAAGAAGCAAACAGCGCCGATCAAGGTGAAGATCGTAGCCCATGTCGCAAGATTTTCAAATATCGGATCGGGCAGGACGAACGCGAGAAAGGCGGAAATCATGAAGCCCACACAACCGACGAAGTTGATCATGACGATCCACCAGGTGAGATCCCGCCGCTGCCAGCACCAGAAGCGGTGACAATATTCAAGAACACAAGCCATGCCGGATACCAAAAATAGGACAGATCCAACGTAGTCAGGAACCCAAATTAGAATGTCATAGCCTAACCATTGAACGCCTATGAACGCGGCGAAGGTGGAGATATTAAAAGCTAGCGTACCTAGAAATTGAGGAAAGGTGGCCCAGAAATCAATGCGGTCTGGCTGCCAGCCAAATTATCGTCGTTTTCTGGTTTCTGAGACACGGCCCTGGTTGTCCAATGTCTCTGGTGCGTTGATAGCCTGATAATATTGGCTATAGCCGGCACTCGTGAAGAATATGGACCCGCTGAAGAAAATCAGATCGATCAAATACTGATTAGTGTAACCGGCCAGAACCAACAAACTGCCACTGATAAAATGCCAGGAGCCGATCATAAACAGCAGCGCAATCCACCAGTTTAAGGACCTGGGCCGCCATAACCAGTATTTGTGATGCTTTTTTTTCGCCACCTCAGCCTCTGGTTCTGGTCCGAATTGTTTTCTGTGTCGTCGCGACGTTCTAACGTCCAGCACACCATCATTTCGGCGGTGGACGATGCGGGTGACACAGGGGCCAGCTTTCTGCGATTCAACGTGTTCCCAGTCCGATGAAAAATGGATATAGCCTCGTTTTATCGTTGCCGTCATATCTATTCTTATTGAAACACGTGCTATCGGTTATTGGTCACTCATATGTAAAAGCAAGTACGATTAGTGTTTAAATCCGCTACCTTCTTCTTCGGTGAGGGGTGTCGTTACCGGATGTCGTTCAAAATGAGATACGGCATCCACGTAATCGTCTAATAGCAGATTGGCCAGATCCCGGCTGAAGCCATGTTTCACCAGAATGCGTTGAATGGCCAGATCCTCCCGATTGGGGGGCAAGGTGTAAGCGGGTACCAGCCAACCCCGGGTGCGCAGCCTGTCCGCCAGGTCAAACAGGGTGAAATCATGATCCACCCCTTCCTTGAGTTTCCAGGCCAAGGCAGGGAGGCCGCCACGGCCGTCGTAAATAAAATCAAATGGTCCCATCTTACCAATCTCGTCCGCCAGGTATTGAGCCGTATCATAACCAGCCTGGTGTATCTTGCGGTACCCTTCCCTGCCCAGCCGCAGGAAGTTATAAAATTGGGCCGCAATCTGGCCCCCCGGCCGTGAAAAGTTAAGGGCGAAGGTTGGCATGTTGCCGCCTAAATAATTGACATAGAAGATCAGATCTTCGGGCAAAGCTTCCTCGTCACGCCAGATAACCCAGCCCACACCTAACGGCGCCAGACCAAATTTGTGACCGGATGTATTGATAGATTTAACACGCGGCAGGCGAAAATCCCACTCTAAATCGGGGTAGATAAAGGGGGCCTTGAAACCGCCGCTAGCCCCATCTACATGAATGGGGATGTTCAGCCCGGTTTCTTCCTGCAATTTATCCAGGGCTTCACTCACTTCCTTCACCGGTTCAAAATCGCAGGTAAAAGTGACACCCAGGGTAGGCACAACGCCGATGGCATTTTCATCCACTCGTTTCAATACCTGTTCGGCATTCATGATCAGCCGATCCCCTTCCATCGGGATTTCACGATGTTCTACATCCCAATAGCGGGTGAACTTGTGCCAGCAAACCTGTACCGGTCCGGTGACCATGTTCGGCTTATCAATCGGTTTTCCGGCCGCCTTTTACCGGGCGCGCCAGTACCATAACAAAGCCATCCCACCCAGCATGGCTGCTTCACTGGAACCTGTCGTAGAGGTGCCCAGTGTATTGGCAGCATCAGGTGAATTCCACAGGTCGGTCAGCATATGGACACAGCGGGCTTCCAGTTCGGCCGTTTGCGGATATTCATCCTTGTCGATCATGTTCTTGTCGATGGTCAGGTTCATGAGATCGTGAATCTCCGGCTCCAGCCAGGTCTGGCAAAAATTAGCCAGGTTTTGGCGGGAGTTGCCGTCAAGCATCAGTTCGTCGGCCACCACCTGGTAGGCATGACGCGGGTTATGTTCCTTCGCCGGGAATTTAAATTTGGGCATACTGATAGATAGGTCTGCCGAGGCATAAATATCATCGTCCAGTTCTTCACGCACGTTGTTTTTTTGTGTAACATTTTCCCATTTTCCTTGCTAGGCAACGATGTCATAATGAAACTCTTTAGTTCCGCTGATGGCCCGATATCGTTGCTTCAGCCGCTTCCCAGGCAAGATCCATTGATGCCCCAAGTCCCGGTTCGGCTGTGAAGATATTATCCTCGCCAATCAACTTATCGAATTCTGTTTTTCTAAATATCTCCATCAAATGGGGTTGCACCCCAGCAAATAAGACCTGGTTATTGCCAGCTTGTAAATCCTTTACCAATGTCTCCAGCCACCTCAAGCCTGTGCTGTGAATCATTTCTGACCCTCTCAAACGTGGAATAATGACCGCGCCGGTCAGATCGCGAACAGGAGGCATCAACTCCGCTAGGACTGGTACTTCAGCAAAAAAATCGAAGACTTCAAACATCACGGCCGTTATCTCTTTAGAAGCAAATGTTTCCGGCATATCCCTTTCTTCCCAACGGCCTTCTTTATCCTTCACCAGTTCGAACAACTGCGCTCTCTTTGAGGAGGCCACGATATAGAGGATAAGCGACAAGCCTGCTCCTAAGAAAATGGTCCATTGTAGAGGAATAAAAGGTGCTGATCCAAAGGTAAGCACCCCTGCGGCCACGGAACCCCAAGAGGCATTCAGCACCAGCTTCGCATCCGGGATCCGGGCCAAGATAAGTTCCACTCCAATGACTACCAACATGCCGGCAATTTCCGCCAGGGGCACCAACTCAGCCAGAGGCGCGAACAAGATCACAATTAGCGCCAGCCACAACCCAGCAAAAATACCACCCCAGCGTGACTTTGCCCCCGCACCCGCACTGATGCCAGTGCGCGACAAGGAGCCACCCGTGGCCATCGATTGGAAGAAACTACCGGCAAGATTTCCCAGCCCTTCGCCAATGAAATCTTTATTCTGGCTGGATCTGCTCCCGTCTGGATTAGGCATCGCCGTGCTGATGCCCGCTCGTAGTACCGAAGTGAAAAGGAATGTCAGAAATCTCTTGTCCCTCTACATAGGTGGATTATAACAAGATTACATATCGAGTGCCCCGCCTATTCTCTTTGTGTTTCCGAAAGAAAACTTCATCCCTCATCCTTCATCCTTCTCTAAACTTGTGGCTCCCTTCGAAATCAGCACTATAATATGGCTCATCCCAGCTTATTCCTGGCAGGGAAACGAGGTTACGTACTTTTAAACATCAGGATCACCGATGACCTCCTTTTTTGACTTTTCGAGTCTCAGCTGGCCCGAAGTGGCCGCGCTCTCCAGGGATACACCTCTGCTTCTTCCGCTGGGCGAGGGCTTCCCGCTGGATTGGCTTACCCAGGCCCTCGGCCGTCCAGAAAAAGCCGGCCTTCTGCCTCCAATCCCTTTCGGCTGGCCGGGCAGCGGGCTGGCGGTGGCCGAATCCCTTTTGGGCCAATGTGTGGCCAATCTGCTCGATAGCCTGCGCGATGATGGTTTCTCCCGGGTTTTGGCGCTAACACCCCAGGGCCTCGACCTCGGTTTAGGCGCCTCTCGACTGGCCTTGCCCCATCCCTCTTACCACCGGCCGGCCGCTCCCCTTCCTCTTGACGACCAGCGGGGCCAGGTACTCCTGATCCCCATCGGCCACACCGAGCAACACGGCCACCACCTCCCCCTGTCCACCGACACGCTGATCATCGGCGCCATCGGCCGGGAGACGGCCGCGGCTTTGCCAGGGCGGGCAACTTGCCTGCCCGTCTTTCCCTACGGCGTCAGCACCCATCGCCCGGCCTTTGCCGGCACCTTGAACTGTGGCGGCGGGGCTTTTGAGGAATTCTGGCTGGCCGTCATCGATGGCCTGGTCGAGCGAGGTTTCGACCGCTTTTACCTGATGAGCGGTCACGGCGGCAACTGTTCCTTCCTGGTCAACGTGGTGAAATATGCCGGCGAGCGGCATCGGCAGATTTTTTGTGCTACTGCCTGGCTGCACACCGCCGGCCGCCTGGCTACCCCGGTGGTCGAAGCAACCCGCCGCTCAGCTCGTGGCGGCATGGGTCATGCCGGCGAGCTCGAGACGGCTATGATCCTTCACCTTCGGCCGGACCTGGTTCACATGGATCGGGTTGTGGACGAGGTCGATTTCATTTCTACCGCCAGCTACTTCATGGATTGGGTCGAAGGCGGTGATTTGATCGCCAACCCGCCTTGGGACGACGATACCCGGACCGGCGCCTATGGCGCCGGCAGCCTGGCCACGGTCGGCAACGGTAAATTATGGTTGGAAACGGCCGTCAAGGAGAAAATGGCCCATGTGGAGGAGATCCACGAGCAGTTTACCCGCCGCGCAGCACGGCGTGACGCTGGCTTCGGGCTGTGGGGCAAGCCGGCCGGTTGAGCGACCTGGCTGATTCTTTTATCAACATCGCCACGGTTATTTGGCGCAAGCTGGAGGACCCATGTCTGATATTTGCTTAGAAGAAAAATACGAACATTATGGTTGGCCTTCTGTCACCCGGCCGGATATAAAGCCACCGGAAGGCTGGAGCCTGAGCCTCTTGGCCGCTGTATCTCTGATCGATGGGCACCAGCTCAGTCCCGACGGGGAGACCATCGCCTTCACCTGGAACCGGGATGAATGCTCCGACATCTACCTGATGACTTCGGCCGGCGGCTGGCCACGCCGGCTCACTACCGAGCGAAAACTCGATTGGCCGGAGGAGGCGGCCCGTTGGTCCCCCGACGGTCAATGGCTAGCCATCGCTATGAACAAGCATGTCTGCGTGGTCCCGGCGGCCGGCGGGTTGCCAAAAAAGATCACTGATTTTACCGATAACGCGGCAGATCCGGTCTGGATGCCTGATGGCCGGCGCCTGGTCATCACGGTTGAGCGAAACGACAGCAACCAATTGCTGCTGACCGATTATCAAGGAGAGTGGCCGCGGGCCTTGGTGGTCAGGAGTGACGGCGACGCCCGTGATGCCCGGCCTTCGCCTGACGGCCACTTTGTGGCCTATACTTTCCGGCCCTTTGCCGATCTCAACCGGCTGGATATCCACCTCGTCGACGTGACCAGCGGTCAGGTGCGAGAATTGACCGGTACGCCGAAGTTGTACAATTGGGGCGTCCGCTGGTCGCCTGACGGCCAATGGCTGGCCTTTTTATCGCAGAGGTCTGGCTGGAATGAGGCCTGGCTGATCCGGCCAAACGGTGAAGGCCTGCGCCGGCTGACCCACCTGGGTCAGGACTTGGCTGATCTGGCCTGGTCGCCAGATGGCACAAAGCTGGCGGCGACCATCAACCGCCAGGGCGCTTTAGACCTGGTCCTGATAGACGCCCAAACGGGCGAGGCCACGGAGCTGCGGACCGGCGAGGGTGTCTTTACGCGTCCTTTGTGGTCGCCCGCTGGCGACTGGCTGCTGGTTGGGTACGAAGATCCGCTGCATCCGCCTGACTTGTACCGGGTAAGTCTGGATGGGCACATGGATCAGCTCACCTTCTCCAAACCGGCGGCGCTGGCAACCCAACAACTTATCCGGCCGGAACGAGTGAGTTACACCAGCGTCGACGGCCTGGAAATCCCGGCTTTTCTCCTGCGCCCTGAAAAGTCTAACGGCGCGGCCGTGGTCCACCCCCACGGTGGCCCCTCTTTACAAACCATGTTCAACTGGGACATCCTGGTCCAATATTTCGTGGCCAAAGGGTACACCTGGCTGCAACCCAACTATCGTGGCAGCACCGGTTACGGCGTCACTTTTGAGCAAGCCAATTACGGCGATTGGGGTGGCGGTGATACCCAGGATTGCCTCTCAGGAGCCAGGTACCTGCTCGGCCTGCCTGGCATCGACCCGACCCGGCTGGCCATCTATGGGGGCAGCTACGGCGGTTACATGGTCGCCTGCTGCCTTTCGCGCGACCCGGCCTATCTCTTTGCCTGTGGGGTAGATAAGTACGGCGACGCCAACCTGGTATCCTCCTGGGCCCAGTGCAACCGTGATCTGCGATTATATAGCCAGATATTCCTGGGCCATCCGGCATCAAACTGGCCTGATTACCTGGCCGGCTCGCCCATTTACCAGGTAGAAAACGTTCAGAAGCCGGTATTGATCCTCCACGGCCTGGAAGATGATGTGGTCCCGCCCCAGGCTTCCGAGGAGTGGGTGGCGGCGCTGCGCCGGGCGGGCAAGACATTTGAATACAAGACCTATGCCACAGAAGCACACGGGTTTTTACAACGTGCAACCCTGCTGGATGCCTACCAACGCATCGAGCGGTTCCTGGATTGGTATTTGTTGCCCTAGGAAATCATTGTATACTGAATTTACCTTTGTATAATTGTACAACTTAAACGCATGACCTATGGGTTCGTTACCGGGCCAACCCGGTAACAAGGACGGCACTGAGGTTGGACGGACGCGAAGCCGTTTTTCTTCCGCCAGCAGCAAAGTTCTCCCTGGTTGTTTCTCCCGAACAGATCGAAAGAAACAAGTTAATTCACAACGTACTGCACCGGCAACGGCGCGGTATGGTTTCTACGGCCGTTAAACCATATTCACATAAAGGAGCTATATGATGATGAGACGTTACCTGTTTGCCTTGTGTGTACTTTTATTACTGTTGTTGGTCGCTTGCGGTGGCCAGGATACCGTCGACGACGCTGGCTCAACCACTGGCGAGGTGGCGGAACCGGCGGCCGAAGCTACCACGGCCGAGGAAGCCGCACCTGAACCATCTGAGCCGGTCCAGGTTCGCATCGGCTGGGGCGGCAGCCCTGATTCTCTCAATCCAGGTCTGGGTGTATTAACAGAGGCGTACACCATGTATGAGCTCCTCTACGACTCGATGTACCAGCTGGAGTTAGACGGCACCTACTCGTTAGAACTTGCCGAGGATGTCCAGGTTTCCGAGGATGGTTTGGTCTGGACCTACACCTTACGGGATGGCATCACCTTCCATGATGGCGAACCCCTGACGGCCGCGGACGTGGCTTTTACCTATAACTTGTATGCTGAGCAGGAGGACTTCCCCTTCCTGCCCGTCTATACCGATTATTTTGACACGGTTGAAGCGCCGGACGACAAAACCGTGGTCATCACCCTGAGCGAGGCGATTCCTAACATGGAGAGCCAGCTCGTTTTCCTGTATGTCCTGCCCGAACATATCTGGTCCCAGGTGGAAAACCCGGCCGAGTTTGAGAATCTGGAGATGATCGGAACCGGACCTTTCAAGATGCGCGATTACAAACAAAACGAGTTTGTCATCCTGGACGCCGTAAAGGATCACTATCTCTACTCGCCCAAGATCGACAGCGCCGTCTTCCAGACCTTTGATAACCAGGATGCCCTGGTACAAGCGCTGAAAACTGGGCAGGTGGATATGATCACCGAGATGCCCAATACGGCCGTTGTTTCATTGCGTAACGAGCCCAATGTCGAGGTGGTTTCCGGGCCGCCGTTGGCACCCTCGTTAGATGACATCATCTTGAATGTTGTAGAGGCGGAAAATTGCCCGGCCGACGATGGCGTTTGCTCGGGTCACCCGGCCTTACTCGACCGCAACGTTCGTCTGGCCCTTGCCCATGCCACCGACAAGCAGCAGATCATCGATGTGGTCCTGTTAGGACTTGGAAGCCCCGGCTTGACTCTTGTACCCGATGGCCTGCCCGCCTTCTACAACAGCAGCATCGAGGATTACGCTTACGATCCAGACCTGGCCAACCAGATCCTGGATGATGCCGGCTACCTCGACGCCGACGGCGACGGGGTCCGGGAGATGCCTGACGGCGCCAACCCTCTGGTCTTCCGTCTGAATTGGCCTTCTGACAGTAACAAATACCCACGCACGGCCGAACTGCTATCGGCCAGTTGGGGCGAAATCGGGGTTCAAACAGAACAACAGGCCCTGGATCCAGACACCTTGACGGCCATCTGCTGCCCTACCTTCGACTACGATGTCCTCTTGTGGGGCTGGGGCTCCGACCCCGATCCCGCCTTCCTGCTTAGCGTCATGACCACTGACGAAATCCCAACCGGCACCAGCGAGTCGGGCTACTCCAACGCCGAATATGACGAACTGTATGTCCAACAAGCGACCGAGTTGAATCTGGATAAACGAATCGACATCATCAACCGGATGCAGGAGATCGCCCATCGGGACATCCCTTATATCATCCCTTATTACGACCAGACGGTACAGGCGTTCCGCACCGATCGTTTCCAGGGCTGGCTGACCGATGCTGGCAAAATAGAACTCAGCGACGTCTCATCCTTGGTCGTTATCGAGCCGGTTGGTCCGTAGCGTCCGGCCGGTTGGCGAAAATGTGGGGGGAGCCCTTCGTCATCCGGTGATAGTTTTTCGAGGTTGGTATTGAGACGATCGAGATATATCGCCCGCAAAATCACCTGGGCGTTGATAACGCTTGTCTTCGTCATTACCCTGAATTTTTTTCTGTTCCGGGTGTTGCCCGGCGATCCGGCCCGGGCAGGAATTCATGATCCGCGACTGAAAAAGGAGGCGGTTGAGGCGATCCGGGTACGCTACGGCCTGGATAAACCGGTCATCAACTGTTTCCAAACCCTCAATCCGGTGGATTTCGGTGACTGCCTAGTCAACCCTTTGGACACCCAGTTTTTCATCTATGTCGGCAACCTGCTGCAAGGAGAATTAGGCATCAGCTACCACACTAACCGGCCGGTCTCTTCTATGTTGGGTGAAATGCTCTTGAATACCATCCTGCTCATCGGCCTGGGCCAAATCCTGGCGATTATCTTAGGTATGGCCTTGGGTATACTAGCCGCCTGGAAGGCCCATACGACCATCGACTACTCCGCCCTCCTCTTCAGTCTGACCGCCTGGAGCCTGCCCACCTTTTGGTTAGGCATCATTTTGCTCTTCATCGGCAGCAGCCAGTGGGGCCTGCCCATTGGCGGCCGGATCACCCCCGGCATGACTTATGAGAACACCTGGCAACAAATAGTAGATGTGGGCCGCCACCTGATCTTGCCAACCCTGACCTTCACCATCGTCTTTCTGGGCGAATACATGCTCATCATGCGCAGTACTGTATTGGACGTACTCTCGGAAGATTACATCCTGACCGCCAAGGCCAAGGGTGTAAGCAACTTCCAGATCTTGAAAGACCATGCTTTGCGAAATGCCATGTTGCCCATGGTAACCATCATTGCTCTGAACCTTGGTTTTACGGTTAGTGGCGCGATCCAGATCGAAGCGGTCTTTTCCTGGCCCGGTTTAGGCGGGGCCATCTACACGGCCGTCGGGCGCCGCGATTATCCATTGCTACAAGGCGCTTTTTTGCTCATCGCTGTCAGTGTTATCTTCGCCAACCTGGCGGCTGACTTATTGTACTCGATTCTCGATCCGCGAGTTCAGGAAACTTGAAGCCATGACAACGTCCGACCAATCCGTGATCATCCGGGGGACCTGGTCCAATTTCCTGCGCAACAAAATGGGCATGGTGGGTCTGATCGCACTCGTCCTGGCTATCTTTATCGCCGTTTTCGCCTCGTTCCTGGCGCCTCATAATCCCAATGAAATAGTCCATGTAACCATCGATGATATTTATGCCCCCCCTAGCCTGGAACATCCCCTGGGCACGGACGACGCCGGTAGAGATGTGCTGTCAAACTTCCTTTATGGGGCGCGCGTATCCCTGATCGTTGGCTTTTTCGCGGCTTTTATTTCCATTGTTATCGGCGGTGCCATCGGCATTAGCGCCGGTTTTTTTGGAGGCGGGCTGGAAAATGGCCTCATGCGCTTCACCGATATCATGCTGGTTATTCCTGATTTCCCCCTGATCGTTTTGTTGGTGGCCTTGACCAAGCCTAGCCTGCTAAATATCATCCTGGTCATCGGCCTCCTGGGCTGGACTAGTTCGGCACGCCTGGTGCGTTCGCAAACATTGTCGGTGAAGGAGCGCAAATACGTGCTGCGAGCGCGCTCCATCGGCGCCGGAAACCCCCACATCATCCGCCATCACATATTCCCTCTGGTTTTGCCTCTCATGGTCGTTAATACTGTGTTGATCATCTCCTTAGCCATTCTCAACGAGAGTGTCCTAAGTTTCCTGGGCCTCTCCGACCCAACCATGATCAGCTGGGGCCAGATGCTGAACTTTGCCTTTACCCGCGGCGCCATGAGCGCCGGGGCCTGGTGGGCCCTGCTAACCCCGGGATTGGGGATCGTCTGGTTGGTGCTGGCCTGTACCCTGTTGGGACACGGCCTGGAACAGGTTTTGAACCCCCGCCTGGAAACCCATCACCTTTCGGTCGGGGCCGAGATGATCGCCCGGCCGCCCGTGCCACCGGCGCACCTTGATGAGAGCGTACCGTCGCCCGGTGATTAAACTGGAGTCGGCGGCAATAAAGCTGCCAGTGCAGCAAGGTCACGAAATTTCGATGATGTTTATATGCATTCAGACGATCATCACCGTCAACCATGACGGATAACTTACGTAGCAGGTCACGGGCGGCCGATCTGGACCGGGCCCCGATCTTGCTGAAACTCTCCCACCTTTCGACTGACTTCCTCATCGAAGACAGTCCACCGGCCCACGCCCTCGTCGACGTGAGCTTCACACTGCGTGAAGGCGAAGCACTGGGCCTGGTCGGCGAGAGCGGCTGCGGCAAGACAACCATGATGCTCAGCCTCATGCGCCTGTTGCCGGCCAACGGCCGGATTATCCAGGGCACAGCCATCTTTGATGGGGCTGATCTCTTTTCCCTCAGCGAAAAGGAGATAGCCCGTGTGCGCTGGAAGGAAATCTCAATGATCTTTCAGGGTGCGATGAACGCTCTCAATCCGGTGCGGACCATTGGCCATCAAATCGCCGAGGCCTTCATCCTCCAGGTTGGTCGCGTCGATAAAAAAGTGGTGGATGATCGGGTGATCTCCCTGCTCGATTTGGTGGGCATCTCCGCCGACCGCCGCAACCAATATCCCCACGAATATTCGGGTGGCATGCGCCAGCGGGCAATGATCGCCATGGCCCTGGCCTGCAACCCGCAGATCGTCATTGCCGACGAACCAACCACCGCCTTGGACGTCATGATCCAGGCCCAGATCCTGGAGCTCCTGGAGAAATTGCGCGACAAGTTGGGCCTGTCTATCATCTTCGTCACCCATGACCTGGGTGTGGTGGCCGAAATGTGTGATACAGTCCTGGTCATGTATGGTGGTGTTACGGCGGAATACGCCAGCGTGGATGCCATCTTCAATAAGCCGCGTCACCCCTATACCCGCGAGCTGCTCCGCGCCTTCCCAGACCTCAGCCGGCCGACCGCCAAGTTGGCCAGTATCCCTGGTATCCCGCCTCGCCTCAACGCCCTGCCGCCCGGTTGCCGCTTTGCCCCGCGCTGTCCCATCGCCGAAGATATCTGCCACATCGAACAGCCCGAACTGCGTTGGGTCGCCGCCGGGCATGCAGCCAGCTGCCACTTTTTGGACAATCCGCCGGCCGCTCCGGCCGCCGCGGCGTCGCCAAATACCCCTTCTCAGAACTTGCAGGATTCAGAATCCTAAGGCCCGTTATGGAAGAAGCCCTGCCTCCCATCATCGAAATCAAAGCACTGCGCAAATACTTCCCCATCAAGCAAACTAGTCTCTTTTCTCGCGAAGAGAAGTTCGTGCATGCCGTTGACAATGTCGACCTGGTCGTCGGTGTGGCCGAAGTGTTGGCCCTGGTTGGTGAAAGCGGCTGTGGGAAATCCACCCTGGCCTTGACCCTGATGGGTTTGGAAAAACCGACCTCCGGCAGCCTTCAGGTCGCCGGGCAGGAGGTCACCGAACTAAAAGGTAGCGGTTTGCGAGCCATGCGCCGCGATATCCAGATGATCTTCCAGGATCCCTACGAGTCCCTGAACCCCCTCATGTCCATCGGCGACATCGTCGCCGAACCGCTGAAAGTCCATGGCCTGTTCAAGGATAAGCAGGCCAGGCAGGAACGAGTCCTGTTGGCTTTGGAAGACGCCGGGCTGAAACCGGCCGCGTCCTACATAGAACGCCTACCCCACGAGTTGTCCGGCGGGCAACGCCAGCGGGTCGTCATCGCCGCCGCCCTGGTTCTGGAACCCAAGGTATTATTGGCCGACGAACCAGTTTCAATGTTGGATGTGAGCATTCGGGCGGAGATTTTGAACCTGCTACTGGAGTTACGCGAGAAGCACGGCGTCTCCATCCTGATGATCACCCACGATCTGGGCACCGTTGGCTACGTCGCCGACCGGATCGCCGTCATGTACCTGGGACGTATCGTGGAAATCGGACCAACGCTCTCTATCATGCAAAACCCCCAGCACCCCTACTCCAAGGCGCTGCTATCGGTCGCCCCCGTACCGAACCCCCGCCAACGACGGGAACGGATCATCCTGCAGGGCGAGACGCCGAACCCCATCGACTTACCACCCGGTTGCCGCTTTCATCCGCGTTGCCCTGTCGCTCAACCTCATTGCCTAGAGATAGATCCCCAATTGCGCCTGATTCCGGCCGGGCACGAGGTAGCCTGTTTGGAGGTAGAGCCGAAAATAACCACCGGCTCAGAGTGACCCCTGCGGAATCGACCGCCCCGGCCCATATTCTTCCATATAGCGCTGGAGCGTCTCCAACGGAATGGCCTGGGCTGATCGTCCCTTATAGCCGGTCATCGTCTCGGCCGCGGTAAGCACATTCAAAATGGCTTCTTCGACCGCCTCGCCTAATGCCTCAAATAAGGGATTCATCTTGTGGTTGGGTAAATATTGGATGGGCATGGGTTCCTGGGCCGTGCCGGGCATGTGATTGCCGGTGGCGAAGGCCAGGAAAATATCACCACTGCCATTATGGCCGATACCGCCAACCCGCGCGAAGCCCACGGCCGCCCGCCGGGCCAACCGTTTACACTGTCCTGCTAACAGAGGCGCGTCGGTGGCAATGACGATGATGATCGAACTGCTCGCCGGTGGGCTGTCCCAGCCAGAAGGCACAACTTCATGGCTTATCAGTCGGCCGATAGGGACGCCGTCCACCCGTAAATCCTCACGGCTGCCGTGATTAGCCTGGACCAGCACACCCAGGGTATATCGGTGGTCGCCTATCTCGACCACCCGGGACGAGGTGCCGGTGCCGCCCTTAAAGTCGTGGCAGATCATCCCCGTGCCGCCGCCAACATTGCCCTCAACCACCGGTCCGGGCGAAGCCTTGGCCAGGGCCTCATAGACGTGTTCCTTTTTAATGTGAAATGCATCCAGGTCATTGAGCCAACCGTCCCACGTTTCGGCTACCACGGGCAGGGAGGATAGATCAGTCAGTCCCTGCTCCTGCCCATAGGCGACCAATGCTTCGTGAACGGTCCCCACATGGTGGGTCGTCGTCAGAGCGATGGGGTAACATAGCAAACCAGACTCCTCAAGCCAGTGCATTCCGGTCATTTCGCCGCAGCCATTCAGGGCGTAATAGCCGGCGAAACAGTTGTTTTGCCAGATGTCGCCATCCCGGGGCACGATGACCGTCACGCCGGTTCTGGCAATCCGAGGTTCATCGTAAATGAGCGTTGAATAGCCGACACGCAATCCGGCCACGTCGGTGATGGCGTTGTTTTCACCGGTTGGATATATGCCGATGGTAATGCCCAGATCCCGCAATCGTGCCCGTGTCACACTTCCCTCCTTTGCCCAGGTACCTGACCATTTAGCCAGGCGATACGATGATCGATTATACCCCCAGGTATTCAGGATGGTTATAGGTGCAGTTGCCGGGCCACTTCAATAAGAGGGATAAAGGGTGAGAGCTGATCCTTTGTGCCGGCAACTGATCCAGCTGGAGTATTTCTTTTTCCGAACGAATCGTATGGGGTAAAGGCCGGCCGGTTTTTTTGTTAAAGGTCGGTTATTGGCTGGTTGATAAAGAAAAAGCCGGGCCTCTACCGGAATCGTTCAGGAGGGGAGACGATTCTGGTACGAGCCCGGCCAGTTGCCTAGCAGACTAGGCTACTCAGAAAACTGAGTTTGCAGAGGGCTCGGGGTGATCGAGCGATTCTGCCCATGCTTGGTGCATGGTCGAGATGAGGGTGGTTCGTTGTAGAGAATATAATAGCTCATTTGTTCTAGTTCGTCAAGGTCAAATATGTTGATTAAGCGATCCCCGGGCAAGAGCCTGCTTGCAGCTCCAAAGGATTCTTCACCCCTGATCCTTCATCCTTTTTTGGCTCGCTGCCCCACCCCTTCACCAAAAGTCCGCTTGTTAGCCAGAATTGCCCAACTGGTGTTAAATTGGACCTACACAGAACATATGGCTCCCCATTCGGGGATCTTTGCAGACGATAGTTCAAAATACCGAGGTGAGTAATGAGAAAGATGGCCTCCGGCCGGTTGCTCTTGACCATCTTTAGCCTGGTCCTGGCCGGCCTGGCCTGTAATCTTCCCGGCGGTACCTCGCCAACTTCTCAGCCCGGCGAGCAAGGACCAACCGTTGATTCTCCTCAACAGGGACAAAGTCAGCAATCTGGTTCTGGCCAGGAGACTCTTCCTGGCTACCAGGAGATCCTACCCGGCCAACCGGCCGGGCTAACCACCCCTGACGGCGCCGGCCTGAGCATCCCCGCCGGCGCCTATGATGATGTAACGGCCGTCCGCCTGGAAGCCAGCCCCGAATCCTCGCTACCCCAGACCACCACCCTTCACCAGCTCATTTCCAATCCCTACGAACTCGACCAGGCCGGTTATGCCGGCCAGGTCCAACCGCTTGAATTGACCATTCCCTACAATCCCGCAGCCCTTCCCGAAGGTGTCTCGCCCCAGGCGCTAACCATCGTCTGGTGGGACGGGGAGAGCTGGCAAGACGTGGCAAGCACCGTGGACGAGGCGCAAGGGCTGATTAAAGCTGAGATCCATCATTTCAGCACCTTCGCCGCAGCCTGGTCCCGCTTCAAAGAAATGGCCGCCTCCGAAGGCTACTTCAATGACGGCCAGGTCTACGGCCAGTTCAACATCCATTACACCACGAGGCCTCCGGCCGAACAGAGCTCATTTTGGCCCTGGTCCTCTATGGCTACCGATGATCGCCCCTCGCAAAACGATGCTGACGACAACGGCGTACCAGACCTGGTTGAACAGCTGGGCCAGGACCTTTTATTATCGCGGACTTTTTATATCGATTTTTTGGCTGCCCAGGCCATGACCTATCCCGCTGATCTTCCCATTGACGTCTATATGGCCGATATCGAGCCCGCGGCCGGATTTTATGATCCCGTCTCAAGACGTATCGTCATCGACAATGATCGCGCCGACAATGTCACCGCCGCCCACGAGCTCTTCCATTATCTGCAATATACCTTCTTGCCCCGCGCCACGGCCGACCAATTTCGCTGGTGGCTCGAGTCCACGGCCGAGTGGGCCGAAGATCAGGTTTTTGACGAAACCAACGCCTATTACGGCCCCATTCGCCGGCATATGCCCAACCCTTCTCACGATGGCTACGGCCGGCTCCATTCCCGAAACTTTCTCGAATTCTACGCCGCCGCCTCCCTCGTCAACTACCTGGAGTTGAACTACCCCGGCTTTGTCCTCTCTACCTTCAAATCAACTTCCGGCCTCTCCCAGGGAAAGTCCTGGAACAGCGAGTTCGACCGTCTATTAAACGCCGGCTATGGCGCTTCTTTCGAGGACGTCATGGACGACTATTTCGCCAGCTACTTCTACCACTGGGACTTCGACGACGAAATGCCCTTTGTTTTGAACATCAACGATCCCGCTATTCTGGCCGATCCCCTCCTGGTTGCCGCCCCCGGCCTCTATACTCGGGTCGGCCAATCCATGCTCCCCATCTCCGGCCGGCTAGTGACCGTGGAAGCGGGTTCCGGTCTCGAAAAAGCCTCGCTGGTCGTTGCCCAGGGGGGACAGGGTCTGACGCCCTTTGTCTATGCCTATGCCGACAATGTGAGTGACAACTTGCACACACGAGTCCCCCTACCCGCTTCCGGAGAACGTCTGGGGAGCATCCTGGGCGGCGCTTCGGACACGTTACTCATCAAAGAATTCGGCCAGGCTGCTTCTGACCTGCCGGTAACCCAACTGAACCTGGTGGCCACCAACACCAACCCTCGCTCCGATGTTGGCCTTGACCTCGAGATATACCTCCTGGAACCACCAGAAAATTTCTCTGCAGAGGACCCCGCAGCCAATCCGCTACGCCTCAACTGGACAGCTTCGCCCCTGCCCATCGGCCATGAACCTGGCGAACAGGGCGCTTTGGTCGGCTATCGTCTCTATCACCAGGTCCCTGGCAGCCCACCCAAACTTCTGGCGGAAATCGACCCCACCGAAATCAGTTATGAACTGAGCCGCGAACGACTAAACTCAAACCAGGGCGCGGTCAGCCTATTCATGCGCACCGTCGACAAATACCAAAACGAAAGCCCCGATTCCGACAGCCTCGACTTCGGCGCTTCCCTGACCCTGGAATCGGCCACGGCGACCGAAAGCAACTGCTTCATTTCATCCGTCAACGACTGGGAGTTCTGCGACATCACCGTCAATGCCACTCTGCTCTACAGCGCTCAAGAGACCCCGGCTACCATCGGCTGCTCCCTGGCCTCCACCTCCGAAGGCGCCAGTGTCCAAGTCCAAGAAAAAGCCGGGTCAGTTCAATTGCAATTCACCGACAAGGTGGTTAATATGGAGAATAGGGATGCATATCCATCGTTAGGCTGCACCCTGGAACCCACCGGCACCAGATTCTTCCTACCCTACAACTTCGGCACGTTTAAGCCAACAGAGTGAGCGGCCGGTGACCTGCTTGTCACATTGCGGCACTCTTTTCACGCTTGCTGACCTTCCTTTTTTTTGGAGACTCAATTCAGAACGAAACACAAATTGCTGCCCATGATCCAGATTGTTGATAGATGTTACTTGGAGAAACCAATGCCTGATATAAATAATGACCCACAGAATAGAGAAAAACTCTTTTGGGATTTAGCAACTCCGATGCTCATAAATGGTGAAGCCGAAGAAGGTACGCTGATGGGCTTCAAATGCTTGCGGGTTCAGGGCAATTTCTTCGCTTCTCTCGAGCGCGAAAACAAAGGCCTGATTGTCAAACTGCCCAGAGAACAGGTCCAATCATTGATCGACTCGGGTCTTGGTAAACCATTTGCCCCAAACGGCCGCGTTTTCAAAGAGTGGGTCCTACTTCCTATAGCGGATAGAGAAGTTTGGCAGGCAATCTTGAATGAAGCCCGAGAATTTGTCATGAGATAAGATTTATCCCCTATCCATTGGGGTTCAAATTTGAGACCGTAGCCATGCTGGACCACGGCGAATATACAACGGCCAAACCGGAGCGCGTGTTGGGGATTACAACTTCCCTTCCCGCAATCGGCCGTCGCCACGTCGCTTCACGTACTTCATCCCTCACCCTTTTTTTGGCTTGCCCCTCGCTCCCAACAGGAGTAATCCTTTACGGCGACCCAAGAAAAGCCTGTACCCAGGGCGCTCAGTTGTTAGCAGATAGCCCATCGGATCAGTGCACCATCTGGCTGATGATTTTCTGGTTTGCCTGCGCCGGTCGTGATATAAAACATTCAAAGCAATCTCAGCCTGGCTCGCTAATCTCTCTAGGGTTGGACATAGTGCCTAAAAGATGTCTATGACAAACCCAACTTCCCCCACCGGCCCACCGGCCCGCTTCGACCGGTACCGCAGGCTGCCCCGCAACATCTGGATCGTCACCGCCGCTTCATTTCTCACTGATATCTCTTCTGAAATGATCGTCCATTTATTACCCTTATTTCTGGCCAACGTGCTCGGTGTGCGCACCCTAACCATTGGCCTGATCGAAGGGTTAGCGGAGACAACGGCCAGCCTGGTAAAACTACTTTCCGGTCGTTATTCCGACCGGCTGGGACAGCGCAAATGGCTCACCGTGGCCGGTTATGCTTTGTCTACCGCGGCCAAGCCCTTTCTCCTTGTGGCCAATAGCTGGCCTACCGTTCTCCTGGTGCGCTTCGTGGAACGTACCGGCAAAGGCGTCCGCACGGCCCCACGGGATGCCTTGATTGCCGACAGCATTACCCCACAGCAGCGGGGCTTCGCTTTTGGTCTGCACCGCGCCGGTGATACCGCCGGAGCCGCTCTCGGATTGCTGGTCGCGATCCTGGTCATTTGGGGCGTGCATGAGGGGTCGCGCACATTAACCGCGCCCACTTTTCAAACCCTCGTGTGGTTAAGTATGATCCCGGCCGTGCTGGCGGTGCTTGTTTTAGCGGTGGGTATTCGGGAAACGGCCGTTACCCGGCCAACTGTCGACAAATCGCGCATCCGTTGGTCTGCTCTAGGACGGCCCTTCCACAAATTCCTGCTGGTCGTCCTCATCTTTACCCTCGGCAACTCGGCCGATGCCTTCCTGATCCTTCGCGCCCAGGGTGGCGGCTTAACCCTGCTGCAAATCATGTTGACCTTGCTCCTGTTCAATATTATCTTCGCCATCCTGTCCAGTCCGATTGGCTCCCTCTCAGACCGGGTTGGGCGCAAGCGGATGTTAACGGCCGGTTGGCTACTCTATGCCCTCATTTACCTCGGCTTTGCCCTGGCCCAGGCCGGCTGGCAGATCGTGATCCTATTTGCTACCTACGCCGTCTATTACGCCTTGTCCGAAGGAGTAGCCAAGGCCTTGGTCGCCGATTATGTGGGGGCCGATCAGCGGGGCACGGCCTATGGATGGTTCAACGGCGCCATCGGACTGGCCGCCTTGCCCGCCAGTCTGATCGCCGGGCTGTTATGGCAGGGTGCCGGCAATTGGCCGGGTCTGGGCATGTGGGCCCCGTTTTTGTGGGGTGGGATCCTGGCCCTGCTGGCCGTGGCCCTTCTCCATTTTTGGCTGCCCAGCCAGGACGAGAAGGAGACAGTGCCGGACTAGTCAACTAAGTGACCCGCGTACGAGCTCAAACGCGTCCGAACCTAACTGCATACGCACCAAAATGCGTCCGTACCAAGATGAGTATCTCTCGGACACGAGGCTCCGGTAATCCCTGGTCAGGACGAATCATTTCATCCCTCACCCTTCATCCTTTTGAGGCTCGCCCCCCGCCCCATTACCAGCAAATCCACATCCGTGTCGTCCTTGTTAATCCGCGTCCAACAAGGAAAAATGACCACACGTCCGTCTTGCCTTGTTCCTCTCCGTGAATCTCTAATATGCTTCATGGAATCACCTTTTTGAGCAACCGAAACCCATGGTTTTCCCTTATAATGTGTATATGCCTGAGACTTTATTACGCACGAAGCTTTTTATCCCCACATTACGGCCTAACCTCGTCCCCCGCCCTCAATTGATCGAACGGCTGGATCAGGGCCTACAACTTGGCCACAAACTCACCCTCATCTCCGCTCCGGCAGGCTTTGGAAAATCCACCCTGGTATCCGGCTGGCTCACCGAGAGTGGTGTTCAGGCCGCATGGCTTTCCCTTGACCAGGCTGACAACGACCCGGTCAGGTTCTGGACGTACCTCATCGCAGCCATTCAAACCATCCACCAGGAGACAGGGGCTGAAGCGCGCCAAATCATCAGTACTCCCCAGTTGCGCAGCACCGAGCCTGTGGCGACCAGTCTAATCAATGACATCTCCCAGCTTGGCGGCGATCTGATCGTGGTCCTGGATGACTATCACGTCATCGAGTCAGGACAGGTTCATGCGGGTCTGAACTATCTCCTGGAACACCATCCCCCCAATCTTCACCTCATTTTGATCACTCGGGTCGATCCATCATTTTCCTTGGCGCGCCTGCGGGCACACGGCCAGCTGGTCGAGATAAGGGCTGAGCACCTCCAGTTCTCTTCCGATGAAGCCGCTTTCCTGTTCAACGAAGTGGTGAATCTACACCTCAAACTCGAGCAGGTTGAGGCATTGAACCGGCGCGCAGAGGGCTGGATCGTCGGCCTGAACCTCGCTGCCCTGTCCTTGAAAGGACAGCCCGCTTCCGAGACAATCATCGAGCGATTCACAGGGAGCCACCAGTTCATCCTGGACTACCTGACTGAAGAAGTCCTGGGGTCGCTGCCCGAAGCGCACCGCCACTTCCTGCTGCGGACGTCAATCCTGGATAGGTTCTGCGCCGTTTTGTGCGATGCCGTTACTGACAATCCATCCAGCCAGCAGTTGCTGGACGAGTTTCGCAGCGTCAACCTGTTCCTGATCCCCCTCGATGTCGATGGTACCTGGTTCCGCTACCATCATCTGTTCTCCGAAGTCCTGTATGCCCTGCTGGAGCGCGAACACCCTGGTGAGATAGAGGCCCTCCACCTGAAGGCGGCGGCATGGTTCGAGAGCGAGGGGTATCGCGGCGAAGCCGTGGACCATGCCTTGAGCTCTGGCGATATGGTCCGGGCTAGGGAACTTGTCCTCAAACACTGGCTGCCATTCTTGCATAAGGGTGAGGTTGCCACGGTGCTACGCTGGCTGGATGCGCTACCGGAAAGCAGAGACGCGTCTGATCCAACCGTGCCCCTGGCAAGATGCTGGGCGCTGTTTATCAGCGGGAGGAGTTCAGCAATAGAGCCGCACCTGGAACGGGCAACCTGCTTGTTTGAGAGGCAAGTGGAGGAGGGATCCTTGCATAGCTCGCATCAGGACTTCGTCGCTGCGCAGCTAGCGATGATGCGTTCGGTGTTGGCGCGCGGCCAGGGAGAGCACGCCAGATCCGTGGCTTACGCTGAGAAAGCCGCTTATTTTGTCCCGTCAGATATGATGGAGGGCATAGGTACATCGTGGAACATGTTAGCCGCGGCCCGCGCCGGTGCAGGTGATTTTGATGGCGCCATCGAGGCATATGAGCGCGGCATTGAGTTGTCGTATGCACAGGGCAACCTAGTAGGCGCATACGGTTGCATCTACGGTCAGGCCATGTACATGCTGCTCCAAGGGCGGTTAACCGAGGCTGAACGGCTCTGCCGTTCGGCCATCGATCAGGCCGTGAGCAAAGGTCATGGAGATTTCCCCGCCGCGGGGTCGCTGTACATTACCATGGCCAGGATAAATCTGGAGCGGAACCACCTGGACGAAGCTGGGGTGTATCTGACCACCGGCCTGCGCATCGCCCTCCCTGGTGGTTTCGGCGAAGCAGTGCGTACAGGCCGCTACCTCCGTGCGCACCTGGCTGCCGCACAAGGCGACCTCGTCGCAGCGGCGAATATCATTCAAGACACTGGGCGGATTGTGGACGCCATGGATGACCCATACCTGACCGGCGAGCTCAACCGGGAATGGGCCATGCTATGCCTCAAAGAGGGTGATCTGGAAGCCGCTCTGGAGAAGCTACACATCCTGGAAGAGAAGAGCGCGGCCACCCAACACTCCCACCTACTACTCGGACGAAGGTGGTTGCACCCTCGACTGCTGTATGCCGAAAAACGGTACCAGCAAGCACTCACCGCCCTGGACGAATCCATTCGCTACGCCCGAGCTATGAACAGCAATGGCGAATTGATCCGCCTGCTGGCGCTGCGAGCTGTGGCCCTGGACGCGTCGGGAGACCATATGCCTGCCCGCTCCGCGCTGCGCGAGGCCTTGGCGTTGGGCGCACCCGGAGGTTACATCTGGCGATGGCTGGAAGTCGGCCCGGGACTCGGGCCGCTACTGCGCGACCTGAGAGGTGATGGCAACACGCCTCAGGCTTCCCTCCCCTACCTGGATTCCTTGCTGGATGCCTGTCGGGTTGCATTTGGGGAATCGATTCAACCTCAGCCGGGGGAGCTGCTTGACCCACTCACCCTGCGCGAATTAGAGATCCTGCGCCTGATCTGCGAAGGTTATTCCAACCCGGAGATTGCCAGTGAATTGGTGGTCACCATAAACACGATCAAGAAACACACCAGCAACATCTACGGCAAGCTGGAAGTTCGCAGTCGTACCCAGGCGATCGCCCGTGCCCACGAATTGAACCTGCTCTAATTTCACCGATCACTTATTCACATACTACCTTTGAGTAATACCCAAATCCAAATCGGTTTGGTAGAGATTACTCAACCGCATGGCGAGAAAGTTGCCCTGGATATCTATACTCTATAGTAGGAATGGATAACAAGACCAGCAACAACTGCGGTCCAGGGTGGACTCCAATGGGAAAGCGTCAAGTTGAGATAAGGTGCAGCCCTGGGGTGATACACAAGATTTGTATCCAATGGAATGGTCAACTATGAAAACCCAACGAACAATGAACGCACCCGAGATGTACGAGATCCGCGTGGCGAGTCATCTGAGTGCGAACTGGGCAGCGCGGTTTGAAGGATTGTCCATGCGGCATGAACCTGAAGGGGAAACGGTGCTATCCGGTCTGCTTGATCAGGCTGCCCTGCATGGGGTCCTGGTGAAAATCCGCGACCTGGGTCTGAATCTCATTTCCGTCAACCGTGTCGAGGCTGCGGGATCCAATGGATAACGCGCCATGTGCTCCCTGAAAGGAATATGACCATGAACCCACTTGAAAATATATGCCCTGATTCAAAAGGCGAGATTCACAAACGAATTTTCCAGGCACGATCACCTACCCCAGCGTGATCAGCCTCAGGATTTTTCTCTAACAACAATTTTGGGAGGTAATCATGATTATTCTAGCAACCATTCTCTCAGGTTTATCACTTCTAATGAGTGTCCTATTCCTTATTCAACTAAAGATCTCCACTAGGATTGTTGGTATTGCTTGCCTAAACTGACCGCAGGAGCATTGTCTCCGTATTGGGCTATCATGGGCGCAGTTGGAGCTGTCATTGGGTGGGTATATCAAGCTCTCTGGGCTGTTCCGATGGGGATCCTTGGTGCTGGCATGATGATCTGGTATGTCTGGCGATGTACCCGGGATCACAAGGGTTTTGAAAATGCCTTTGGTGCTGGCTGGTCAGACCAAATACCCCCTGAGCAAGCCAGGCATATGGTTCAAAAGCGCTGGACATGGTTCTTGAAGATGAAAGCCTCTCCGGAGCCTTCCTGGGAGCGCGATATCCCTTTCTGGACCATTCCCGATACGGATCGGCAACTGCTCTGTGACATCTGGCGTCCGGCCGATGGCAATGTTTCTGGCCTGGCATTCGTCTACTTTCACGGAGGCGCCTGGTACATAATGGATAAAGATATTTGGCACAAGGCCTTTCTTTCGCCACCTGGTAGCACAGGGACATACCGTGATGGATGTCGCTTATCGTCTTTGTCCTGAAGTGGATATCTACGGAATGATCGGAGACGTCAAACGCGCGATTGCCTGGATGAAGGCCAATGCATCCCGTTATGGTGTGAACCCTGAAAAGATCGTTTTAGGGGGTGGTTCTGCGGGCGGACATCTTGCCCTGTTGGCAGGATATACGCCTCAACATCCTGAGTTGACACCAGAGGATCTCAAAAGCGCCGATCTATCCGTGTGCGGCGTCATCTCCTACTACGGTCCCACAGACTTGCTGGCTGGATATCAACATATGGAAGTCAACAACGATTGTGCAGACCTGCCCCCAGTGCCCATTGGCAAAAAACTCGATTCCACCAAGAGCATTCGCGTGTATGCTGGCCGGTTGGATATCTTGTTGGGCGGCTAGCCCCAGGACGTACCTGACACCTATCAATTAGCCTCACCCATCACCCATGTTCATCCTGGTTGCCCGCCTACGCTGCTCATTCAAGGGGAACAAAGACCTCCTTGTTCCCGTGGATGCCACCTGTGCACTCTACACAAAACTGGTTGAATCAGGTGTACCGGCCATCAACGTCGTTTTTCCGTGGACAGACCATGGCTTTGACTTGCTATTTCCACAGATAAACCCGGCCAGCTCAGTCGGCACTGTACGATGTGGATCGATTTCTGGCACTATTGTTAAACAAAAAGGATGAAACAATGACTCACACATCTGCTTTCAAGACTCCCGAAGGGGAAGCCGCATATCTCGCGGCGTATGACGCCGCCATGAAGTTGTGGCCCGTTCCGTATGAAGAGATCGAGATTCCAAGTCGGTTCGGGATGACTCATGTTGTCACCAGTGGTCCGAAGGATGCCCCACCGTTGGTGCTCTTGCACGGGTATATTGGTGACGCTGACTATGTGGTCACCCAATGTCGCCGATTTCAGCAAGGACTACCGCGTGTATGCCATCGATGTGATGGGTCAACCAGGCAAGAGCATCCCCGATCCCGATGAACCGATACGAGATGCGGCAGACTTCGTCGCCTGGTTGAGCGCGACGTTGGACGGGCTGAACCTCGACCGCATCTTTCTGGTGGGCATGTCCTACGGTGGGTGGCTGGCCCTCAACCTCGCCATGACCGCACCGGAGCGCGTTCGAAAACTTGCGCTTCTGTCTCCTGCGGCCAGCTTCCTGCCGCTTGTCAGGCAGTTCACTCTGCGTGGGATGCTGATGGGTCTCTTCCCGACACGCCTCACAGTGAACTCACTCATGGGCTGGATGGGATTCAAAGATACGCCCGGTGACATGGGTACTCGGCGCATACTTGACTTGGTCTATCTCGGTATGAAGCATTTTCGACTACCGCCGGAAACAATGCGTATCATGCCCAGTGTGTTCTCTGATGACGAACTGCGCGCACTGCACGTGCCCGTGCTGCTGCTCATTGGTGACCACGAAGTCATCTATGACCCGGCAAAGGCATTGGCCCGGGCGCGGCGCTCATTCCGAATTTCGAAGGAGAACTGGTGCCGCGCTGCAGTCACGACATGTGCTTCAGCCAGCATCGAATCGTCGATGCGCGAGTACTCGATTTCCTGAAGGATACCTCAAGGGACAGTTCGCACCGCGTCGCAGCCTAACAAAGCGCATGCCGGATCCAACAAAGATCGCCTGACGGGCTGGCGGGATACTACGCGCTTTACTGGCCTTTTCTTACACGCTCCTGTGCTTGCCCCAATACATCTTCACGCAGAAAACGGCAGGGGCAGGCAAGCGGAATCTTGCCCTCAGGCCGATCCCATGGACCGATCGCCGGTTGCTCTGAAAAGCTCTGAAGTGCAGGCAATACACAAACAGCTTTTATGCATTCCCACTTCTCATTGAGCAACGGTTAGATGAACTAATTTCCTTGCCTAATCGTGACCCTGTTTGCCATCTGCGCCGTCCATAACGCCTTGTCCGCATGGAGAGCTAAGGCCTCGGTGGCCGATAAAGTAGCGGCCGATCAACGGGGTACGGCCTTTGGATGGTTCAACCACGTCACTGGCCTGGCCGCTTTGCCCGCCAGTCTGATCGCCGGGCTGTTATGGCAGGGCGCCGGCCATTGGCCTGGGCTGGGCATGTGGACCTCGTTTTTGTAGGGTGGGATCCTGGCCCTGCTCCATTTTTGGCTGCCCAGCCAGGCTGACTCGGAGGCATTGCCGGCATCATCGAGTTGATGAACTGCTGTGAATTCGGTCATGCGGCTGCTAGAATCACACTGAAGGTTGTCCCATCTCCTACGACACTGCTAACCGTTATTGTGCCGCCATGTGCCTCCACAATAGCCCGAGAAATCGCTAATCCTAGACCAAATCCCCCTGTTTCTCGCGCCCTGGCGCTGTCTGCCCGGTAAAAACGTTCAAATAAATGAGGTAGGTGTTCTGGGGCAATTCCTGCCCCCGTATCCATTACTGAAACGGCGATCGTTTGCCAATGCCGCGAGACGTTCACCGTCACCTGCCCACCCTCGGGTGTGTACTTCAGGCCATTTTCAATAAGATTGCTAAACACCTGCCGTAACCGCTCCTCATCGCCTAAGATAGTTAAATCCACTTTTTTCGGAACCTCCAGGTGCAAATTTAGCCGTTGTTCAGCGGCGCTGGCTTGCAATTGATCGACAATCTCACCGACTAAGTCACCCAAGGCCAGCAGGGTAAAATCAGCCAGGCCGCGCTGTTCCACCCGGGCCAGGGTAAGCATTTGCTCAATCAGGCGAGTCATGCGATCCACATCCCCTTCCATGGCCGCCATCATTTTTAGCAGGGCATCGGCCTCGCGGGGTCGGGACCTCGCAAGACTGAGTTGGGTTTTTAACATACCCAACGGCGTACGCAGCTCGTGGGAAACATCAGAGGTTAGTTGCCGCTCCCGCCGGAAAGCCTGTTCCAACCGGGCCAGCATCTCATTAAAGGTAAGGGTCAGTTCGCCAATTTCATCGTCTGGCCCAGCTAATTCCAACCGTTGGCCGAGGTCGGTCGCGTTTATTTGTTGGGCGGTATGGGTGATATCGGTGACAGGCTGCAATGCCCGGCCGGCCAGAAACAAACCGCCCACGACCGACAACCCCAAAACAAACGGGATGGTTATCGCCAAGCCTAGCAAAATCTGGCGCATCATTGCTTGACTCTCGCGCAGGGAGATCGCCAGGATCATACTGCCCAGGTTGCGAGGCCCTTCGGTGAGTGGGCTTTGCAGCAGGCGCACGGCCGTTAGATCGGGCAGCGTGATATCGACGGTCTGACTCTCAAGGGGCACTGGATTGGGCACCGGCAAACCGGCAGCGCTGCCAATCGTAAGGCCGATTTTTCCGTCCGGTTTCAGGACCCAGGCCATCAGGCCGCGTGAACGCAAATCGGCTGTTTCCTCTTCCGCCACAGAGTAATGTCCCTCTTGCACATCGACAACGGCGTTTAACTGGGCCGCGCCCAGACGCAAGGTCTCCTCAATTTGCTGGCTTTGCGCATTTCGCAGGACAAAAACAAAAACGGTCGCAAAAACCACTAACAGCACACCTTCCAGGGCTACCGTCCACAAGACCAGTCGGCTTCGTAAACTTGTGCGCTTCATAAATTACCTTGGCGAGATTGGAGAAGTGCCATTGCCTAAGCTCATTTATCCAATTCTGTAGCCCAGCCCCCTTACGGTGTGGATCAACTTGATCGGATAACCCTCATCTATCTTTTTGCGCAGATTAGAGATGTAGACCTCTATTAATTTGGAGCCCGATTCAAATTCCATGTTCCAGACGTGTTCGATGATCTGGTCGCGGCTGAGGATTTGCTGGGGATGGCGCATGAGTGTTTCTAATAACGCGTATTCTTTAGCGGTCAGTTCAATCACCGCGCCCCCACGCTGTGCCAGCTTGGTAGCCGGATCAAGCGACAAATCGGCGATGATGAGTTGATTGCTCTTGCTGGGGTCTGCGCGCCGCGCCAACGCTCTCAGGCGGGCGGTCAGTTCTTCGATGGCAAACGGCTTTACCAAATAATCATCTGCCCCGCTGTCCAATCCTTTGACTTTGTCGTCCAGAGCGTCGCGGGCAGTAAGCATGAGGATGGGAATTTTAACGCCATTATCGCGCAATTGGCGGCAAACTTCGAGGCCATTCATTCCCGGCAACATGATATCCAACAGGATGATGTCATACTCGGCGCTTTATACCCAAAGAAGAACATCTCGGCCGTTTTCCACGACGTCCACCGCATACGCCTCTTCTTCCAACCCCTGCCGGATCAGGGCGGCCATGCGGGCTTCATCTTCAACAATCAGAACACGCATATCCTCTCCAGACAAGCGCCAAGTGTTTTTCCCATGGCGCCACCTTTCCATTATTCTACACCACCTTCCAGGCCGCCGGGATCTTTGTCGACGGTGCCGCTCTGCGGGGCGAAACCGGCCGCATGTAGCATCACACCCAGGGTTAAGCCGTTCTGGTCTCGATAAAAGGCACTGTTTGGGTTGACGCTGTAATGGCCGGGTTGGCCGGTACTATCAAAATGGATCGTCTTGGTCTCTCCGGGCTTTACAGAGAAACCAGGCAGAGTGTAATAATAGCCCTGTACATCGCCGGTAATCTGGTCGGTGATAGTGATGTAGCTGTCGACATGGGTCAATTCGGCCTGCCCTGTATTTGTCACCTTCAGTTCCAGATGATCTGCCACATCGGCCCCGTTTGCATCGACATTGTTTTCAACCTGCAAGCCACTTAAGGCAAAAGCAACGGTATCGCTGCTTTCCTGGATGGGATTATCAGCCAGCATCGGTTTGGCATCGGCCAGATCATCTTGGCCGTCGCCATCGCTGTCGGCAGTGTTGGGATCTGTGCCCAGCAGAGGTTCGGCTGAATCGGGGATACCGTCACCGTCTGCATCGAGGTCTCCATCCGTTTGGGCGCTGCCGTTATTGCCTGGCGCGGCCGTCGGGGAAGTCGCGCTGCTGCCGCAGGCGGTTAAGATTAACGTGCTCAGCAGTACGGCGAACAGGAGTGGAACAATTTTTTTGAACATATTGTGTTTTCCTATTAATAATTTGGTATTGGGTTGATAATGTTTATTAAACTTCGCTCTCAATGACCAACCTACGAGGTCACTGAGACCTCGTAGGTTTACAGATCTTTGCATCTGGCACTTTATGTTTCTTGCCTGAGAAAGACGATATACGACGCGCTGAGTAGAAGCGTTATCGGCACAATCAGACCGACCAGATTGACCCGCTTGAGTTGAACAATTTCCTGCCAGGTGTTATCAGTAAACTCCGTTTTGATTCCCAGTAGGGCGTAGCTAATGCGCTCGTAATGTTTGGTGGGTGATAATTCTTCAACCCCATCACGCACCTTTTCGTACCAATTAAATTGCTGGAGCGCCTGTTCTTCTCCTGCTTTGTCCAAACCCAGCGAGGCAAAAAAACCACCCGGAAGTTGGTTATCCAGATCCATCGTGTCGCCTATCTGGGGGAAGATGAAGGCGAAAACAAGCCAGACGATGATGGTCAGTAGTAAAGCGTGGTTTCCGCTGGGCATCAGGAGGGCGAAGAACTGCGCCAGTAGGTAAAAGGTGAGTAGGTAGAGCCAGGACATAGCCATTGTCAGAGTCAGTTTGATAATCTGGTCAGCGGCAAGCCAGACCTGGCCGATGAGGCCGATGGCCAGAAACGTTGCGATTCCGACGATGGCCATTAATACCGCCAGCAAGAAAGCATTGCCCAATACTTTGCCCATGAGAAACTGGTCGCGGTAGACCGGGCGGGAAAGGATGAGGCGCAATGTGCCAGCCTGACACTCTTTTTTGATCGCTGTAAAGCCCAAAATCATCGCCAGCAGCGCCCCTACCATCGCCAAATAGTTGATGAAGTTTTTAGAAACGGCAATGGGGTTGACCGGCGGCGCGGCTGGAAAGTCGGTCCGTCCAAGATTTGTCAGGATTTTCACGGCTTGTAAATAATCAGCCATCTGGGTGCGCACGCTAAGGGCGCCCAACCCGATAGCGATCAGGCTCAATCCCAGAAGCATGGCCAGGGCCAGCAAAAAAAGCCGGTTGCGAAAGGCATCCTTGATTTCCTTGCGAGCGATGACGCCGATGGCCTGGCTGCGCCGGGGTGGCTTGGTAATTAAGCTTATTGTTGTCATAGGTTACTCCATGTTTTCGATAATCTATTTTCAGCGAATGCGTGGTCCTGTTGAATAGAGATAACTATTTATTAGCGACGGCCTTTACGCCGGAAGTAGATGACGACGGCCGTTATAGCCAATGCCATCAGACCGAGGGCAATATAGATGAAGGTGGGGCTTTTTTGCACGCGTACCATCAGGCTGCTTTCTGGGCTGGAAGTCTGGTCGCTGGTCAGTGTCAGATGAAGCTGCTGGTCAATTGAGACCTGCGAGGAGGGCACTAGCACGCTGGCCTGAAAGGTGGTTTCTGCGCTCGGTTCGAGCATGGCTACGGAAACGGGATTACTTTGTACAATCCATTTGGCAGGAGCGTCGACCGTCAAGACGACGTTGGTGATTGCAGCCGCACCGCTGTTAACGGCCGTTACCTCAAAACCAAATTCCTGCCCGCTGAAAGCCGATACGTTCAAACTTTGGCTGGCGATTTTTAAGGCATAAGTATTTTCCACATTCAAGGTCAGTTGTTGGTTGACGATTTCACCATCGTCGCGGGTGGCGCTGAATTGGGCATCGTAATGGGCAACGGCCGTTTCCACCGGCACTGCCACCTGAATCGTTATCAAAATATAGTCGTTGGCTCGAATAGCGACACTGTTTACCAGCGGGCCGCCCTGGGAATACGTGACGGTCAATCCCTTGGGTAGACCAGATAGCGCCAGTGCATAGTCGTGGGCAGCGGCCGTTTCATTATGCAGCTCAAGCTGGTAAACGGCCGTTTGGCTGGCCTGCACTGTCTGCGATAGGCTGACTTCGTCGGCGTGGGCGACCAGTGGCAACAGCGCAAAAAGAGAAAATAGGCTGATCAAGAAGGTGCGTTTCATCGGTTACTCCAAAACCAACGTTTCATTGCGCAAGAAGGAGGCAAATCCGGCCGCGACAAAAGCAACGGTGGGTGCGAGCAGCACCAAAAGCGTGGTCAATACATGACTCAGCATAATACCACCGCTAATCGCGCCGCTACCAGGGGCGAATTGCAGCAGTTGACCGCCGATGTTGCGCAGGTGCCAGGTAGGGGATAGAGCGTTGATGAATTGGGAAACGGCTGTGTCTTGCGGGATCTGGTTCACCGCGCCGCTGATACCATTGACCACGCTGCTGTTGGCCATTTGCGTCTCGGCCATTTGCGGTAGGACAAAACTCAGTAGCACCCATACTACCAATGACACCAGGAACACTGTGGCGCTGTCACTCATACGGATACTCAGGAACATGGCCATGCTTAAAAAGATGAGCATGTAGGCCAAGGCCATCAGGACAAAAACAAACAGGCGCAGCACTTCCACCCCGCTGGGGACGAAGCCGCCAATGACCACGAGCAGAACCAGGTTGAAGAGGAAGACCAGGCCCAGCAGCACAGCGATTACGGCCGTATTGCCCAGCCACTTACCCCACAGCAGCTGATCGCGGTAAACCGGACGGGAGAGGATAAGCTTCAAACCGCCCGATTCCCGTTCTTCGATGAGGGTGTTGTAGCCCAGAATGATGGCTAAAATCGCACCCACGATGCTGACGTACTCGGTGAGATTTGCCAATATAGTCAGGGTGTGAATTTCCGGCTTGGACGGTATGGTGGTCTGGCCATCGGCTTGCAGCGTGGCTATAGTTTCGTTGTAGATACGCATTTCGGCGCGTTTGGTCGTACTGCCGATGTAGACTGAGAGCATGGAAAGCCCCAAAAACAGCAACGTGATGGTCAGAAAAAGCCGGTTTCGAAAAGCGGCGCGGAACTCTTTGCGGGCGATAATGAGTGAACTTTTCATGATGAAGCAGCTCCGACAGTAGCCAGGACACGGCCATTTAACAATTCACGCTGTTCGACGTGGAGGTATATTTCTTCCAAAGAAGAAGCATCCGAGAACCTGGTCATGACATTAGCCAGCGAGTCGGACACCACCAGGCGGCCCTGATTCATGATGCCAATGCTCGTACATAACTTGGCCGCTTCTGACAATTGGTGGGTATTCATAAAAATGGTGATGCCAAATTCGTGATTGAGTTGCCCAATCAGCTGCCCAATGGCCCGTTGGCCTTCCGGGTCGAGGCCGGAGGTGGGTTCGTCTAAAAAGAGAATTGCCGGCTGGTGCAGGAGGGCTTGCAAAATGCCGATTCGTTGGCGCATCCCTTTCGAGAATGTGCCGATACGCTGGTCACGCCATTCGGGATGCTCAATGAGAGCCAGGAGGTCGCTGATCCGGTCGTTGACATTCTGCACACCCGATAATTCGCCTAAGAAACGCAGATTCTCGGCCACCGTCAGATCAATGTAGAGGCGCACATTTTCCGGCACATAGCCGATTACCTGGCGAACTACCCGGTTCTGCTGCACAATATCGTTGCCGAAAATGATTGCGCTGCCCGATGTTGGTAACAAGAGTGTGGTGAGCAGGCTGATGGTGGTTGTCTTCCCAGCCCCGTTATGTCCCAAAAAACCAAATATCTCGCCTCTGGAAATTGTCAGGGAAAGCTGGTCAACTGCCAGATTGTCGCCATAACGGCGCGAAAGTTGAATTGTTTCGATTGCTGGACCTGTCATGTAACTGTCTCCTTATCCCATTCCTGTCTACTCAGGAAAAGATGATTACTTTTGTTCACAATAACTGATTAAAGCAGTGAAAGGTAAAGTGAAGTTTAAGTCGCCACAATTCGTTTTTACCTGATAAATCGTCTCTTAATGAGTTTTCATCGTTTTCTTAATCTGGGCCGATAGAATACAAATCATGAATAACTTTTACTGCGCTACACAAGTTAACCAATGGAGGCTAACTAAATGAAAATTAAAAGATGGACGGTCGGTGTCTTACTGTTGGTCGGGTTGTTGGTCGGTGGCTTGCTCGGTGGTTTTGTTTTAGCCGGTCAGCCAGGTCGAGCAGTGGCCGCGCCTTCGGCACAATCGTCAGACCAATGTGATGAAGATGATGACGGTGCTGAAGTGGAAGATGAAGAAGATGCCGCCGACGTCGAAGAAGAGGTGAAATGCGGCCCGCAGGATGAAAGCGAAGCAGACGAAGACAGTGCATCCAGCGAAGCCGATTGTGCTAATCAGGATGATGACAGCGCTGAAGTTGCTGACACAGAAGATGCTGACAACGTAGAAGAAGAAGCGGAATGTAGCCCGCAAGATGAAAACGAAGCGGATGAAGCCAATGAGAGTCAGGAAATTGAGGATGGGTACGATGCGGCCGATACCAGTGACGAAGTCGCGCCAACTAATATAAGTGTAACGGCCGATCAGGCTCAGGCCATCGTCGAAAAAGCCAACCCCAACGCCGCCACGGTGGCAGTCGAATTTGACCGTGAAAATGGTAAAGATATCTGGGAAGTAGAACTAGACAACGGCTTGGACGTGAAGGTAAACGCCGCTAACGGCCAGATTTTGCTCACCGAAACACGGGATTAGATTCTGCCTATTCAAACAAATAAGACTCATTCCGGTTCAGCTCCCCGGGCAAGAGGTGGTAACTAAGGCGCTACGAACAAGTTGAAATAGTTTCCAAAAAGTAAAGCGGTATCGAAAAAATTCGATACCGCTTTTTTTGTGCGCTTATATTACGTAAGCCCTTATTGGGTGACCGGAAGGAAATGTGCGCCAGGTAGAGTCTTATAGTGTGGTGATAATGGATACGACGAAATTAGTCATCTGCGCCTTTCTGAGCAGCTGATTGCCCCCAACCGTCCCGTCCTCATGTCCCCCACCATCTACCATGATGCGATGGGCAAGCCGGCCGGTGACCGCTCGCTCTCTGCGGCCGGCCGCACTGCCTCCGGATGACAAGATGACAGCCGCACCATGTTCGGCTACACTAACTCGATGCTGCCTGCCTTGGATAATTATTCCTCTTTGGCCCACCGGCACCGGAAAACGGCGCGTACTTCAGGTCTGCCACCCTTCATTCTTCTTAACTCCGGTGCTGCCCAAGCTCGGCCGCCCCATCTGCGGAACGAATTGCAGCTAGCCTTTTCCACAGCACCTACCCGCAGCCAGGAACGCCACCTACAGAGTGAAGACTCGGAACGGCTGTATCGACGCATCTTTGAAGCTGCTGGTGACGGGTTGATCCTCAACGATGTCGAAACCAGTTTGGTGATTGAGGCCAATCCCGCGGCCATCGCCATGCATGGCTATTCTCGCGAGGAATTCATCGGCCTGCACCCAAACATCTATATCCACCACGATAGTTTTGCTCAATTCTCCAAATGGGTCCAGGCAGTGCAAGCCGGCAAACTCTTTGAAGCAACCTTAATCCACTTACGCCGGGATGGTTCAACATTCACCATCGAAACTCACGGGACGGGGTTTACATATCAGGATCGTCTATGTCTGATGAGTGTCATCCGCGATGTCAGCGTGCGGGTCCAGGCTGAACAGTTACTCCGGCAGCAGGTGAAGGCCCGGACGCGCGAACAGAACACCCTATTGGAGATCTCCCAAACGCTGGCCTTTGCGCTGGAACTCAAACCGGGTTTGATCCTCGACCAATTGCGGGTGATTATCGAGTATACGCATGCGGTGCTCTTCGCCTTGGAAGAGTTGGAGCTGGTTGCTCTTGCCGTGCGCGGGCCGCAGCGGCTAGAACTGGCCATGCCCTTCCGTATCCGGATGGACGCTCCGGAGACCCAGGTGGCGCTGTTGAACGAGCACCAACCCCAGCGAATCGCTGATATGTGGAGCGACGAACCGGCGGCGAAGTTGCTCCGGTCGCTCCTAAAGGATCAGGCGGCGATACTGTTAGAGCATGTACAGGCCTGGATGTGGGTGCCCCTGGCCGTGAAGGGCCGGGTAATCGGCGCCATAGGCATCGCCCGCGTTGAAGGGGACACCTTCACTACCCACCAGGCCAACCTGGCCCTGACGATGGCCAACCAGGCGGCCATAACGATGGTCAACGCGCAGCTGTACGAACAAGCACAGAAGCTAGCCACACTGCAGGAGCGACAACGCCTGGCGCAAAACCTGCACGATGCCGTCAACCAGTCCCTCTTTTCAGCCGGCCTGATCGCCGAAGTGCTGCCACGTCTCTGGGAGCGAGACCCGGTTAAGGGGCGACGGTCGTTGGAAGACCTGCGCCGTTTGACCCGGGGCGCCCTGGCCGAGATGCGCGGGCTTTTGGCCGAGCTGCGGCCCCAAGTCTTGATTGACAGCGAATTGGGCGACCTGCTGCGTCAGCTGGGCAACGCCTTCACCGGCCGAACCGACATCCCCGTCGTGGTGACCGTGATCGGACAAGAGGCCTTGCAGGAACAAGGGATCTTGCCGGCCGCCGTGCAGGTTGCCTTCTACCGCCTATGCCAGGAAGCATTCAACAATATCGCCAAACATGCCCGGGCCAGCCAGGTGGCGATCCAGCTAGAATATGATGCCGGCGCCCTCGAATTACATATCCGCGACGACGGCCAGGGTTTCGATCCTGAGCACACACCCTCGGGCCATTATGGCCTGAGTATGATGCGCGAGCGCGCAGAAGCCGTTGGTATGATGTTGTCAGTCACAAGCTCGCCGGGTCAAGGTACTGAAATCGCCATCCGCTGGATGGAAACCCCGAAGCAGAAGGTCCCATGACAACCTCCCAGCCTATTCGCGTGATGCTTGTTGATGATCATACGATGGTGCGCCGGGGACTGGCGACCTTCCTGGAGGTATTTGACGATCTGGAACTGGCCGGTGAGGCAGCCGACGGCGACAAAGCCATCGAACTGTGTGCCCGCCTCCTGCCCGATGTTGTGCTTATGGATTTGGCCATGCCGGATGTGGATGGCGTGACGGCCACGCGTGCCATTCGCCAGCGCCTTCCCAAGGTACAGGTAATTGCGCTGACCAGTTTCAAAGATGCAGAGCTGATCCAGAACGCGCTGCAGGCTGGAGCCATCGGCTATTTGCTCAAGGACGTGACAGCCGACGACCTGGCCCAGGCCATCCGCGCCGCCCACGCCGGCCGCGCCACCCTCTCCCCGGCGGCCGTCCAGGCCATGGTCCACGCGGCCACCCAGCCGCCCACACCTGGCCACGACCTGACGAAGCGCGAGCATGCCGTTCTTGCTTTGATGGTTGAAGGCTTGAACAACACTGAGATCGCCGAAAAGCTGGTCGTCAGCCCGTCTACCATCAAATCCCACGTCAGCCACATCCTCCACAAGCTAGACGTCGGCAGCCGCACGGAAGCCGTCGCCTTAGCTGTGCGCCACCACCTTGTCGACTAAACGGATGTTCGTTTAACCTTTTATTTCGCGTCATTTATCCCCCAAGTGGCGGAGATAAATACTCCCTAACTGACCGATGTCGATAGGAAGCCCTAGTTGTACCATCAGGTCGCGGACCAACGCTATTAGTTGTTTGAGACTACACGATGACTTTGACAAGTGCCCCGTAAGCACCTCACGTGGGCCTGTGTTATCTCTAAAATTGTGAACATGAAGAAGGAAGGAAAGAAGATGGGTGAGAAAGAGATAACAATCCACAACAAGACAGAAATAAGGGTACAGGCGCAAATATTCGCGGGACGCTCGCTCGTCAGCACCTGTTTGGTCGATCCTGGCCAAACTCAAATCTTAGCATCTAAGTCATTGCGCTATGATATTTTTTTCAAAAACGGCGCCACCGGTTGGGAAATTGCTCGCAAACTGGACAGTGGTGCTAAAAGCTTCACCTTAAGCCAACAGAAGAGGAAGTACACCGTTCATGAAACTAAAGACAACGACCCACTTGATTTAGTCATGAATCCCGAGTTGGCTGTCAAGCGTTCAACGAAATAAGGTGACATAGATGTTGGTAAGATTCAATGAGTGGCTGGCTAACCAACACGATCGAGAAGATCCCATTGGTGATCTTGCTCGTCTTCCTGGCATGCAGAATATTGATCGTAAACCCTCGAAGCGAAAGCACAACGAGCACAAAAAATGGGCCGAAATCGTAATTGGAATCGCTGAACCAGGATACATAACTGTTTTTAACGAGGCATGGCAAGAATTTCTACTGGAAAAGGGAGCAGCGAATTCCCTAGATTAGTTCCGGTGTCTTAAGAACGACCGTTCCGAAATCAATTTTACCTCACACCCTTTCGTTCCTTTTAACTGCCCAACATGCAAAATTAGGTGTTTTGTCGCTGCCTCATTTGTTGTGAGGACATCAAGAACGATTTTCTCGACCTACACCTTTGGCGTTGACCAAATTTACAGAAAAAAAGATACGCTATCTCCATAGCCTGCCCTATATTGGTTTGGATAATGTGTGAAAGTGGAGATATTACATTAAGAATTTTGCTGATCAACGCGTTGGGCAGACGAGAAAAACGGTAGGAATGAGACATGACCGAACCCTTAACCCGAAAAGAACGGAAGGACTTTCTAACCGATAGAACCATTAGGTTCTTCGATTGCTACGGCGACGAACTGGAATCGATAAGCCAACTTCTCAAAATCAGACTCGATCAACTGGCTTCGGCTTACACAGTAGAAAACGAGCTCCCTCGTGAAGCAGTTGACGTACACTCTAGGGTCAAGTCATTGACGAGTTTTCTCGCGAAACTGGAGAAGACTAACTGGCCCATGTTTCGCTATCCGACCGAAGTTATCACGGATCTTATTGGCGCCAGAGTGATTTGCTGGTTTGTTGATGATTGCTACGGAATGCTCGACTACATCCAGGCTACCAAGCAGTTCCGTATCAAGCCTCGGTCTCTGGAAGACTACATCATAGATCCGAAGCGTACCGGATACAGATCGATACACATTCTGGCAGATATTTCTTATGATCGTGTGAAGACCTATAGAAAACAACGCACTGTCGTCGAGGATAGAATGATCTGCGAAATCCAGATTCGAACGAAACTTCAAGACGCCTGGGCGGAATTCACCCACGAACTGCACTGCAAAATTCCGAGTGAGTTTCAAGCAGACTTTGAGACAGCAATTGCTGAAATTGCCGGTAGACTGGCCGCCGAAGACAGGTCGGCCTTGGCTGTGCGAGACATACTGCAAAGGCAAGCAGAGAAGAAAGAACTTGAGGACTTTAGAAACGATTAGCATCGTCTGAGTCTGCCCAACAATATCATTGTCATCGTCTACATAAGCCAAGATATTGCTGTCCGGAAACTGGTCCAATCGTCCTGGCACCTACATTGGTGTCATCGGCGGCATTAATTCAGGATCTTATGAGGGGACCCAAGGGAATCGAGGTAGCGAAGGTGTAAAGCTCCCATTGGCGAGAGGTATTTTCTGACATTAATTCCCACCAACTTCAGAATCTTCAGGATACGCCTGCGTAGGGGGTGGCTCCTGTTCAGTAGCTAACTGTACTCTTCTGATGATAGACGGCTTTCACTTACTCTAAAAATGGCTCTCAAATAGAAGTTGCTAATGCCAAAACGATCAAGAGGAACCTCAACCACGCAGTTGTTAACAACCCCTGGTGGGAATGTGAGGATTACAGGATACTCCCCCTGAACGGCACCAGCGCCATTGCATTTCCAGCATGTATAAAACTCGATACCACCGCGTCCCTGGCAAACCTGGCACCTCAACCGCGCCGGGACTAGGAGTCGAACACGGCCGCCGTGAAATGCTTCTTTAGGCGAGATGCGAATTTCGACATTCAGACTCCTCAACCGTTCAACCTTGGGCCGAACCAGACTGAAATTGCGCCAGAGACGGTCAAACAGCTCATCAAAAGAGGGACTAAAAGAAACAAAAGACCTGGTGAGCGATAATTCGCCCAGGTCAGCTTGCTCCTGGGTAGGTATCAACGGTTCTGGTGCGGGCTTGCTCCAAAACAGTGATTCGGCACTAGCACTGCCTGGCCTGCTTGATCCTGCAAATGAACGGTGAAGCATTTCGTCATATGCCAGCCGTAGAGCCGGATCGCTTAACACCGCGTAAGCTTCCTGAATATCATTGAACGGACCGATGTCCTGACCATAACAATCTGGCTGTAAATCCTCTGCCTGGCGGAGATACGCGGCTCGGATCTGCTCCATCGTGGCATCGGACTCAACGCTGAGGATTTGATAGTAGTTCTTCATCGTTGTATCTCCACGGCCCCGTTAGGTAATCAACGGTTAAAATCTTTAGAGCACTAAATCTATAATTCCGTTGATTGCTCAAGCAAATGCGGTCTGAATTCTCACTCATTCTAAACCATGCTCAATAACCCAAAAATTTATCTATTATGATATCGGTTTCTCTGACGCCAGCCAACAGATGTTAGCTATCACCACCTTTGGAGAGGCGGCACTCTTGTTATTTCATACAACGGCAGAGTACGGTAATTTCCGGCTTCACTCCTGGTCCACTTCGCGGCTTATTTCGAAACTATATTTCCCTGGACATGAGATTTATCTCCCCCAACTGGGGGAGCTAAATACTCCCTGACCGGCCGATGTCACCGAGGCGTATCCATGTTAGCATCGGTAAGAAGACATAAAACAAGGAGAAACAAAGATGTTTTTAGGTAAAGATATTATAGGCAATTCGGTAATTACCATCAGTGGCGGCCGTTCAATTGGTAAGGTCAAGGATATTTACCTGACCAATAATCTGCAATCTGTGGCAGGCATCTACCTGGGGTCCAAAGGCGGACTGTTGAGCAGTCGATCATCTTTCGTGATTAAAAGCGAAAGCATCGTTACCATGGGTGAAGATGCTGTTCTAGTCAAGCATGATGAAGTCATTCAGCAAGAAAAAGATTTTTCTGATTTAGAAGAAACTTGGCTGCGACGTGATGAGTTGCAAGGGCGAACAGTAGATTCGCCAGGCGGCACCAAAATCGGCAAAGTTGGTGATGTGATCATGAACAAAGAAGGCCAAGTGCTGGGCTTCAGCCTTAGTCAAGTGTTTATTTCCGGCCCAATCGCCGAAAATCATTCCGTTGCCATCCATACCGTTCAGGATGTGGGTCATGAAGATGGCGTTATGACCATTGACCTAGAGCAGGCCGAACAGCAACAACTTAGTGTAACTTAATCAGGTGTGGCATTACGCCCTACGACACCGCCCACCTGCAAGGAGTAGACGGCAAGTCTAATAAAATAATTGATATCCTTCAGCAAAAGTTTGGCTACAAACCAAAAAGCCAGCCGAGAAGGGTACGCTAACTTCAACCGTACTACCCGCTCCCGGAGGTTTCGAACTTCGAAAGCGGGTTTCTAAAGAGGTGCAAATGTCACAAGAACGAATGTCACAACGAGAATCAGACCAGGAACGACGCATCTTTTCGTTTCAAACTAGCAAATGGATTTGGCTGATTCTTGGTATTATCGAAATCATCATTGGGTTGCGCGTTTTACTACTGTTAATTGGGGCCAACCCCGAAAGCCCTTTTGCCGCCTTCATTTACAATCTGAGCGCCATTTTCCTCCTTCCCTTTGCGGGGCTGGTAGGCACCCCTGCGGCTGGGGGAATGGTACTGGAGATCTCTTCCATCATCGCCATGTTGGTGTATGCGCTGCTGGCCTGGGTCATTGATCGAATCGTGTGGGTGATTTTCTACCGCCCTCGCGGGTAATGGTTGGTATCACCCAAACGACGACCAGCAATCCAGATACTGTCAGATGAACGACCAACCGGGAACATGACAGCGTGGGCTAGAGCAGGTTCGCGATATAGTAACCTGTGGCGTCCAACATGTTTGCACTCTGACAACCAGCACCTCCTCCATTACGCGCCTATAGGGTGTCTTCGTGGTGGCTGTCAGTGGCATCGCCTCCATGGCGGCGTTAGGTTGTCGACCAATGTACACCCACTCTCGATGCGATATAAGTGACCGGCTCCTCCTCTGGTCTGCTCCGGAGCTTATTTCGAAACAATAATTCCCTAGAGATGAAACTAATCTCCCCCAATTGGGGGAGCTAAAGACTCGCCGGCCAGCGGATGTCGCCAGGGACGGTTGAAGGTAGGATTGATCTATGACCCGAATACTATTAGCCGCTCCCCAGCCCGACGTACGCACCGCCCTCAGGCTAATGCTTCTAGATTTAAACATGGAGGTAGTCGGCGAAGCGGCCGACTGGCCTATCACCTTAGCCCTGGCCCCAGAATGTCGACCAGATATGTTACTGGTGGACTGGGAATTAATCACCACTAACTCTGGCAACACCTTGACCCAGCTAAGGGCAGTCTGCCCGACCGCCGTCGTTATCGTCCTCATCAGCCAACTGGACGCCCGCCAGCAGGCTGCTCTCTCCGCCGGAGCCGACGCCTTTATCAGTAAAGGCGAAATGCCGGACCGGGTAGCTGGTCGCCTGCGGGCAGCGGCTGAAGGCATCCGTTATTTATGACTTCCAATTATTTCATTTCGCGCCGCCGCGCTTATGCTTGATATAGGAGATATACAATGCAAGCCAATCCGACAGGTATTCGAAAAAGCTATATAGATATTCGACAGAGGTGGAGTCAGGCAAAACTGAAGAAATCACGTGTTTTCTGGATCGCCATCGGCGCGATCATTCTCACCTTATTTCTCGGATTTACTCGAGGTGGCTGGACGACGGACGGGTCTGCCAGTCATAGGGCCGAAGCATCCGCCCAAAGTGCCGTCATCGATCGGTTGGCATCGATCTGCGTTGCCCAGTTCAATCAAGATGCCCAATCAGTGGTGGGGCTTCAGGAAATGAAGGCCATTAACTCTTCTTCCAAAAGATCCGCCTATGTAACAGAACAAGGTTGGGCCACGATGCCAGGAGATGCAGCTCCCGACAGACAGATTCCGGCCGAATGCGCTAAACAGCTTATGCTCATTGGCGAGTAAGCGCTGTGAAGGGTCGAATCGATGTGCTACTTTATCTGATTTAAGAAGGCTGCTCTGTACGTAGCCAAAAGTTATGGGGATTCATAATGGAAAAGTGGGCAAAAGTATCTATTCGATCACCGTTCCGAGGTAAACCAGGATTGAAGATTGAGTGGCCAACGGGCCTGGGTAAAGTTTTCCGAGAGAATCAATATGTATCCGATGTTTCTTACCGATTCGACGTCAGAGAAGAGGCAGGCGAATCATCAAGAATATGGGGTTACGTTGAGATTGTCGGTGGTATTCAAGACCAGTTGGCATATGATGACGAATTATCTTTACGCCTGGACAATGGCCGGCTAATGGAGATCGTCATCAAGACATTGGACTTCAACAGCGGAGAATACTTGTTTGCGGACAAAAGCGTAGATGATAGGAGTAAGTCACGTATGCCGCTAGACCGAGACATTGATGAAACTAGTGCTTAGTTGAGATATTTGTTGCACATTTTCAGTGGGTTATCAATATCGGTAAATTTAGTAAAGCTAATCTTATTGTTAACGCGAGTTTGTAATCACGGCCAAGCCGTGTATGACAAACACTCTTCAAGGAGCGAATAAAATGAACTATATTATTTGGCTTATCGTGGGTGGGATTATTGGTTGGTTGGCCAGCATCGTGATGCGGACAAACGGCCAGCAGGGACTGATTCTCAATGTTGTTGTTGGCATCGTCGGCGCGTTCGTGGCTGGTTTATTATTGACGCCCTTGTTGGGCATCGCCACCATCAACCAGAATAACTTTAGTTTGCCGGGTTTACTGGTTTCGTTTGTAGGCGCCATTATCTTGCTGGCAGTTGTCAATCTTTTTCGCCGGTTATCGTTCCGCTAATCCCGGCCATATAAACCCTCCCGGAGGTTCTAAATCTTCGGGAGGGTTCGATAAAGATGCAAAAATACAAAATGTCACAAAATCGAATATCAGAAATTAGAACGTCACGAAGAGAATCGGGCCAGGAGCAGAGTCTATTCTCATTTAAGGCCACCCAATTGGTTTGGCTGGGTCTTGTTATGATAGAAGCCCTTATTGCGCTGCGCATTGGGCTGAAGCTGATTGGGGCCAACCCCGAAAATCCGTTTGCGGCCTTTACTTTCGGCCTGAGCCAAATTTTCCTCTTCCCCTTCGAGGGATTGGTCGGTTCCCCAACGACAGGCGGGGCAGTACTGGAAATTTCTTCCTTCATCGCCATGGTTGTCATTGCGTTGTTGGCCTGGGCTTTTGAACGGTTAGTCTGGTTGATTTTCTATCGCCCCCGCGAGACAGAGGTTGGCATTACCCAAACGATGACCAGCGAACAAGTCCCTGTCATCCAAACGACCAGGACCAGTGAATCGGTTCCTCTCATCCAAACGACTACGACCCGCGAACCGGTCGCTGTCGTACAAACAACGACTCGCAAAGCGTATCGTGATTACCCTTAGGAGATAAAACAATGAACAATACGAACGACGATTATGATTACGCTGTTAATCAATCCAGCGGCTTTTTGGCCGGACTGTTGTTTTTAGCTGGGCTGCTAATCGGCGGCCTGATCGGGGCCGGGACGACGCTATTGCTGGCGCCACAATCAGGGAATAAGACACTGCTGCAAATCCAGCGATAAGGAAGAGATTTGCGGGTGCATTCGGCCGAGGCTGTTGATAGCGGGGTGGTCGAGGTCCGCACCAAAGCCCGTGATATTTCGACCAATATTCATAACTATGCTGAGGATCTACAACAGCTAGGCCAGGATGTGGTTGACTAAAAGAGAGCGTTGGGGCCCGTCGTCGAAGCCGGAATAACGGCCGTACAGGGCAAATCTTCTGTAACAACAAGGAACATGAAACTCATGGCAAAACAACTCAGGTTTGGCGAAGATGCACGCCGGCGACTCAAGGTGGGGACGGACACCCTGGCCCAGGCTGTCAAAACCACGCTCGGCCCCAAGGGCCGCAACGTCGCCCTCGATAAAAAATGGGGCGCGCCTACCGTTACGCACGATGGCGTCACCGTCGCCAAAGAAATCGAACTATCCAATCCGTTTGAAAATATGGGCGCCCAGCTGCTCAAAGAAGCGGCCACCAAAACCAACGACGTAGCCGGCGACGGCACCACCACCGCCACAGTATTGGCTCAGGCAATAGTCAACGAAGGACTTAGGAACGTGGCTGCCGGGGCTAATCCCATGCTGCTGAAGCGCGGGATCGAACTGGCGGCCGCGGCGGTAGTCGACTCCATTCGAAAGAATTCGATTGAAATCAAAGGTCACGATGACATCGCCCATGTGGCCAGCATCTCCGCTGCTGACACCGCCATTGGTGATTTGATTGCCGAAGTAATGGACAAAGTCGGCAAGGACGGTGTCATCACTGTGGAAGAAAGCAAGGGCCTGGCCTTTGAAGTCGAGTATGTGGATGGCATGCAGTTTGATCGTGGCTACATCAGCCCCTATTTCATCACTGATGCGGAAACTATGCAGGCAGTGCTGGAGGATGCCCATATTCTCATCTACGACAAGAGAATCTCCATGGTCGATGATATAATGCCCATCCTCGAGAAGTTGGTCCAGTCCGACAAGCGCGACCTGGTTATTATTGCCGAAGATGTCGATGGCCAAGCCCTGGCCACGCTGGTGTTGAACAGATTGCGCGGCGCCTTCAATGTTATCGCCGTGAAGGCCCCCGGCTTTGGCGACCGCCGCAAAGCGATGCTACAGGACATTGCTGTCCTCACGGGCGGTACCGTCATCACCGAAGTAATGGGGCGTAAGCTGGAGAGCGCCACCATCGAAGACCTGGGCCGGGCTGACAAAGTCTCTTCGACCAAAGATGATACCACCATTGTCGGCGGCCATGGCAAAGCGGAAGAGATCAAGGGCCGCATTAACCAGATCAAGGTCGAGATCGAGAACAGCACCAGCGACTACGACCGCGAGAAGCTCCAAGAGCGCCTGGCCAAATTGGCCGGCGGCGTGGCCGTCATTAGCGTGGGCGCGGCTACCGAAACCGAGTTGAAGGAGAAAAAGCATCGGGTTGAGGATGCCTTGAGTGCCACCCGTGCCGCCGTGGAAGAGGGCGTGGTGCCCGGCGGTGGCGTGGCCCTGATCAATGCGCTTAAGGCCATCAAAGAACTCAAAGATGACGATCCCGATATCAATACCGGGATTAATATTGTTCGCCGGGCTCTTGAAGAGCCCATGCGTCAATTGGTGAGCAATGCCGGGCAGATAGGGGCCGTCATCATCAACGAGGTACGTCTCCGGCAAAGCGAAGGTGGTTTTATCGGCTACAATGTGATGACCGAGGTTTATGAAGACATGTTTGAAGCCGGTATCATCGACCCGGCAAAAGTGACCCGCAGCGCAGTGCAAAATGCGGCCTCCATCGCGGCTATGATCTTGACCACCGGGGTGCTCATCACCGACATCCCAAGAACCACGCCGGCTGGTGGCGGAATGGGTGATATGGGTGGCATGATGTAGCGTGTGGATATTATTCCGGTTTTCTTGCTGTGCTAATGGGAGTACAGCAACATCCCACCTTTATTAACCTGTTGTGGGTCACCAGCAAATTGGTTTACCGATTGGATTTAATAGAAGGAGAAACCTCATGTTGTGGACCATTATTGTCATTCTCATCATATTGTGGCTGCTCGGCTTTTTAGGCAGCAATGTAAGTTCGAGTATTCCGAGAACCGGTAATCTCATTCATACATTGCTCGTTATCGCCGTTATCCTCATCGTTTTGAATTTGTTAGGGGTTATATAAATCCGCAGACTTGTTAAAGACAGGAAGGGCAGGCAGGATAAATTTGCCTTCCCTAAATAACCCATCGGACTTGTACAGCTACCGATGGGTTTCTCGTTGCCTGGTGTTTCTGATTGATTTTAAGGCGCTCTTCTTTCGCTACGGACGAATACCTTCTTGATCAAACTGGAGAAATCCTTATGCCAAAAACTGCACACTCTGATCAACAACACCGGGCAATCTTGCAGCACATTGCCCACAAAGCGATGCTGGACAGAGGCTTGCTCCCTGACTTTTCGGCGGCCATACTGGCCGAACTGGACAAGATTCAAGCTCCCGCCAGCGAAAACGACGAGGTGGGAATACGCGATCTGAGCGCTCACCTGTGGGCGTCCATTGACAACAGTGACTCCCGCGACCTGGATCAGCTGACGATGGCCGAGTCTCTGTCCGGAGACAAAGTCAAGATTCGCGTGGCTATAGCCGACGTGGACGCGCTGGTTAAAGACGGCTCAGCCATTGACGAACATGCTCGCCACAATACAATCTCGGTCTATACGGCCGCCCAAATCTTTTCGATGCTGCCGGAAAAACTCTCCACCGATCTCACTTCTCTGAATTTCGATGAGGAGCGCCTGGCCGTTGTCGTGGAAATGGTGATCGACGCGGACGGTTCCTTGCAAGGCTCGGATATATACCGGGCACGCGTGCGCAATCAGGCCAAGCTGGCCTATAACAGCGTGGCTGCCTGGCTGGATGGGGATGGCGTCGTGCCAAGGGAGATTACGGCCATTCCCGGCCTAAAAGACAATCTACGCCTGCAAGACCGCATCGCCCAGAGCCTGAAGACCTTGCGGCACAGTCACGGAGCGCTCAATCTGGAAACCATCGAAGCCAGACCCATCTTTGACGGCGACCAGATTCGCGATCTCGAAGTAGAAAGGAAGAACCGCGCCAAAGAAATCATTGAGGATTTCATGATTGCCGCTAACGGCGTAACGGCCCGATATCTCACGGCCAAGAAATTCCCTTCTATCCACCGTGTGGTGCGCACGCCTAAACGCTGGGACCGGATTGCGGCGCTGGCCCAAGAGCACGGCGCCAGGCTGCCGGCTAATCCGGATTCGGTGGCGCTCGACAAGTTTCTCGTCCAGGCAAAAGCCGCCGATCCGCTGCACTTTCCTGACCTCTCTCTGGCGGTGATCAAACTCCTGGGAGCAGGCGAATATGTCGCCGAAAAGCCCGGCGACACAGCCCCGGGCCACTTTGGTCTGGCGGTCAAAGATTATACCCATTCCACCGCCCCCAATCGGCGCTACACCGATCTGATTACCCAGCGCTTACTAAAAGCCGCTATTGCCGACCAACCTGTGCCCTATAGTTATGCTGAACTGGATGTGCTGGCTAAGCATCTTACAAAGGAAGAGGATGCCGCCAACAAGGTGGAACGGCTGGTCAGCAAATCCGCGGCCGCACTTGTGATTGAGTCTAGGATCGGTGAACAGTTTGATGCGCTTGTTACCGGCGCCTCCAAGAAAGGGACGTGGGTTCGGCTGCTTACTATGCCGGTTGAAGGCAAACTCATGCAGGGGTTTGAGGGTCTGGATATCGGCGACCGTATTCGTGTTCAACTGATATCAACCAACGTTAAACGCGGCTTTATTGATTTCAAGCAAGTTGGCTCAGCCAGCGATAATGATTAAAAGAAGGAATACCGTCATGAATGACAACCAACCTTGGGAATTTACCTGTAAAACCTGCGGCGCTCACAAATTAACCGTCACGCGAGTTTGGCACATCCTCGCTGGGCCTGATAGTGAACGTTGGCAAGAATGGGGGCCGCTCGAAGCTAATCATCGCTGGCACTTTGATTTCAAAGAAAAGATGGAAAAAGTCAAAGAAGAAGCAGATGATCAAATGGATTATCGACAGGTTTTCAGCGAGTATGCAAAAGATACCTCTATTTCTAAGCTAAAAGATTATGAAATCTACGGACCACAGGATAACCCGGGAAACGACCTGTTTTTTGTGAATTGCGCAGGCTGTGATCGTGAGATCGAGTTTGGCTGGTCAAAACCGGATCGGGGTGGAGGCATATACCCCGCTGAATGCTCTGACTTCATTCCTGAGAAAATCTGGCCGGAACCCAGATATTTGAATTCCTGGCACGAGAAGCATTGGCTCAAAAAGGACAAGAGTTAAACATGAGGTAGGCAGCAAAGCAGTCGACTCGTCTACTACACCAAGAACGGCTTCCCGATTAATCATTGAGAAGATGAAAGCAGAATACATGGTTCCCTCCGCACCTGTCTGCGTTCAAGTCCGATTTTTTGCAGCAGAACGAACTCATCCTTATTCATAAACGAAACCAAATCACTTACCTGCGGAGAGAAACCTGAAGGAGTAACCGATGGATAATTTAACTTTAGATCATCTCAAAGGCCTGGCACAACAAGCAGCGAATCCCAGCATATCGCTTTTTCTACCGACACATCGTACCGGTCAGGACACCCGGCAAGATCCCATACGTCTCAAAAACCTGCTGCGCGATGCTGAACAGCACTTTCTCAACAGCGGGATGGGTCCTCGTGAAGTGAGTGCGTTACTGCAACCAGCGCAAGCATTTCTCAATGACAGCTACTTCTGGCGGCATCAGTATGATGGTTTGGCTATATTTATGGCCGCAGATGACTTCCATTCCTTTCGCCTTCCATTTTGCGTCGAGGAACTGCTCATCATTGCTCGATCTTATTATGTTAAACCAGTTTTACCGCTATTCACAAATAATGGACATTATTACATCCTGGCCATAAGCCAGAATGAGGTTCGACTTTTTGAAGGAACACGGCACAGTGTGGGGCAAATCGATCTGCCGGCCGAGATACCTACTAGTCTAAACGAAGCGCTCAAGTTCGATGAGCCGGAAAAACAGGTTCAGATGCACACTGGATCATCGCCAGGGGGAGCGGGCACAGGTATGTTCCACGGGCAGGGTTCCGGCGCTGAGGAACAAAAGGCCGGGATTGAGCGCTATTTCAAACTGGTGGACAGCGGTCTCAAGGAAATCTTTCGTGAGCAACAAGCGCCGCTTGGTCTTAGCTGGTGTTGATTACCTGCTGCCGATTTATCGTAATGTCAGCGAATATGCGCATATCATGCCAGAAGGCATAACAGGCAGTCCTGAGCATTTGCGATCTGAAGAATTACAGGAACAGGCCTGGCCTATTGTCGAACCCTATTTTCGTCAAGAGATGGAAAAGATTGTGGCACTATACCAGCAGCATGCTGGTACGGATAAAGCAACGGATAACATTAAGGAGATTGTCGTGGCCGCGGTTAATGGGCGTGTGGACAGACTCGATCTTAGCCGTTGATACACAGGTGTGGGGGCTGTTTGATCCCGATACGGGGGAAGTTGTTTATTACCAGGAAGGGGATCGCAAGGAAGATCATCTTCCTTTGTTAGATTTCGCTGCGATGCAAACACTGCAAAATGGCGGAACCGTTTTTGCACTTTCACAAGATGAAATGCCAACCAAATCAGCCATTGCTGCCGTATTCCGCTATTAAATTTGGCAACTGAATTGAAACACAAGACTCCAAATCGCAGTGTTATATGAAAGCTATTGCTACTCTAACAAACCAGAGGTAAGGATAAAATGGATGCTGTAAATTTCCCCATTGAATTTAATAATGAACTTGATGATGTCAAAAAAAGCGAGAATGAATTCTACACACTTGCTGTAGACCGGCTCAGTAAATTGGCGGAGGGTCACAACGACATTTCGGGTGCGGTTGTCAACTTAAAACGACCAGCCAAAGAACACCAGACATCTTATATATACGAAGTGACGATTGTCCTCTATATGGGATCAGACCATATTGCCGCTACCGAAAAAGGCGAGCAATTCCAATCCACACTGGACGGTGCTCTAGCTGCTGTCGAACATCAGGTTCGAGAACTTCGTAAACAACAGCGAAACTACTAAACTACTCTGGCTGCTTGTTTTGAAAAAATGATGACACCTTTTCCACCTTTGCCACCAGCTAAACTGGACATTTTGGCGAGTTGTGTGGGCCATACTCGTCTATTGTCTTCGTAGGTTTGAGCTTTTGGCTGCTTTACCGCTTTCATCAGGTCATTTTTATCTTGTTTGTGGCTATCGTCATCGGCACGATACTCAGGCCAGTTGTAGCCTGTCTGCATCGGTTCGGACTCCCGCAAAAAGCGTGGGTCATTCTTATTTATCTGAGGGGTGTGCATCCTTTATGAGAAGTCTGTGGACGTCATAGAAATGTTGCGCAGTTGCAGACCCCGAATGCTGCTCACTATCATGGCTATCTGGACAGATAAACAACGGACACAGATTGAGTAGATGGGCTTGGTGATCTACCTCGCCAACCAGACTATGGGGGCTACCGGATAGTTTACGCCAGACCTGTATGCAGTAAAAAAACCGTATTGCCAGGGCTAGCCCTCTCCAAACGTGTTATCATCCGTCCAATAGATGGTTGCACCGAGCGGTTGAAATGCCTCCCGCATGGCGATAACAAGCTGTCAGGTTATTCCGCAGCAATGGAGATAAATTAAAATGAATCAGATGACTCACAAAAAAATCGCGATGGAGCATGATAAGAAGATCGCCCTCATCGCACACGACCACAAGAAAAGGGATCTGCTGGAATGGTCCAAATTCAACCGCGACCTCCTGGCCCACCATCTAATATACGCCACCGGCACTACTGGCGCACTGCTGGAAAGAGAACTTGGCTTCAATATTATCAAACTTCAAAGCGGACCTCTCGGTGGCGACCAGCAAATTGGGGCTAAGATTGCTGATGGCAAGATAGACTTTATGATCTTCTTTTCGGATCCGCTTGAGTCCCTTTCCCATGATCCCGATATCAAGGCACTTTTACGCATGGCAATCGTGTGGAACATTCCGATTGCTTGCAACCGGGCGTCCGCCGATTTTATGATCTCATCACCATTAATGGACGGCGTATACGATCGTCTAGTCCCAGATTACGAGAGCTATCGCACCCGGAAATTAGACACGGACGGCGGAGATTCCGGGGATATTAACGGAAAAGTATTGGATGCTCAGTAGGAGCTATTTGTCTATGGAAAACAACCCAACCCATTCAGCGATCAAGCGCATTGGCTTCGTCGGCAATTACTTGCCGCGCCAGTGCGGTATTGCTACGTTCACCACCGACTTATGTGAGGCTATCGCCACCGAATATACCGACACAAGCTGCATCGCGTTGCCTGTCAACGATATCGAGGCCGGCTACGCCTATCCACCGAGGGTTCGCTTTGAATTGGCGGAGAAAGATATCAACTCTTATCGCCGCGCCGCCGACTTTCTCAATATTAATGGCGTCGACCTTGTCTGCCTGCAACACGAGTACGGTATCTTTGGTGGGCCGGCGGGCAGCCACATTTTGGCTCTCTTACGTGACTTGCGCATGCCCATTGTCACCACCTTGCACACCATTCTGAAAGACCCTGACCCGGTTCAGCGACGGGTGCTGCAAGAAGTTACGTCCCTGTCCGATCGGGTGGTGGTGATGAGTGAGCGCGGCGTGGAATTCTTGCAGGCGATTTATGAGGTCCCGCTGGAGAAAATTGATCGGATCCCCCATGGCATCCCCGATGTCTCCTTCGTCGATCCTAGCTTCCACAAAGACCTGTTTGGCGTCGAGGGCAAAATGGTTTTGCTTAGCTTTGGCTTGCTCTCGGCCAACAAAGGCATTGAAACGGTCATCGCCGCCCTGCCCGCCATTGTGACTCGCTATCCCAACGTGGTCTACATCATTGTCGGAGCTACACATCCTCACGTATTGCGCCAGGACGGTGAAACCTATCGATTATCCCTTCAGCGGCTCGCCCAGGACCAAGGCGTGGCCGGTCAGGTGATCTTCTACAACCGCTTTGTCAGCCTTGAGGAACTCAATGAGTTCATCAGCGCGGCGGATATCTACATCACGCCTTACCTTAATCCGGCCCAGATCACCTCTGGTACCCTGGCCTACACCCTGGGCGCAGGCAAAGCCATTATTTCAACGCCCTATTGGTATGCGGAAGAAATGCTGGCCGAAGAACGGGGCGCGTTGGTGCCATTCAGCGACCCGGCGGCATTAGCCGGGCAGGTGCTTGATCTGTTGGATAACGAATCCGAGCGCCACGCCATGCGCAAGCGGGCCTATCTGTTTGGGCGGGAAATGATCTGGTCTCAGGTGGCCCAGCGCTACATGGCGAGTTTTGAACGAGCCCGCGACGAACGTCGCTCTTTCATTCCAACCGGCTTCGCGGTCAAACCGCTTGACCAACGTCCAGGCGGGTTGCCGCCCCTCAAGCTCGATCACCTGCACAACATGACGGATGATACCGGCATGTTGCAGCACGCCAACTTCACAATACCCAACTATGATGAGGGCTACAGCATCGACGATAACGCCCGAGCCTTGATTGTGTGTACGCACCTGGCGGAATTGGAATGGGGCAGTGGCACAGCCCTAACCCTGGCTTCCCGTTATCTCGCTTTTATCGGCTATGCCTTCAATCGTGAGACCGGCCGCTTTCGCAACTTCATGGATTACCAGCGCCATTGGCTGGAAGAAAGCGGTTCAGAGGACAGCCACGGCCGCACCTTATGGGCCTTGGGCACCGTGTTGGGCCGCTCTGGCACGCCGGCGCTGCAGAGTGTAGCCGGCTGGCTATTTGAGCAAGCCTTACCCGCCATTCTCGATACCACCAGCCCGCGGGCCTGGGCCTTCACCCTCATTGGCATCCATGAGTATCTGCGCCGTTTTGACGGGGATCGCCGGGCCAGCCAGGTCCGGGATGAATTGGCCAGCCGCCTGCTCACCTTGTACCAACAAAGCCGTTCAGATGACTGGCGCTGGTATGAAGTAAGCTTAAGTTATTGCAATGCCGTGCTGCCGCAAGCCATGCTGATGTGTGGCCAATGGATCCCCGATTCGACCATGACCGAAGCCGGGCTGGAGTCGCTCAGTTGGCTGGCTGACCTACAACGGACAGACGCAAAAGGGGGTCATTTTGTCCCCATCGGCTCCAACGGTTTTTATGAGCAGCATGGTGAGCGGGCCAGGTTCGATCAACAACCGGTCGAGGCGCAAACCATGGCCTCCGCTTGCCTTGAAGCCTATCGCAGCACCGGCGACGAAAACTGGCGCAAAGAAGCCAGACGTTCCTTCGAATGGTTCTTGGGACGAAACGACTTAAACTTGCCCCTTTACGATCCGACCACGGGAGGCTGTCGGGACGGTCTCCACCCCGACCGCCCAAATGAGAATCAAGGCGCGGAGTCGACGCTGGCTTTTCTCCAGACTTTATTGGAGCTGCGCCTGTCCGAAAATCTCTTACTACCTATGGAGACACAAACGTAATGAATCATCAAACCTCTGAACTTCTTCGCCGTCATAAGGTGAATCCCATCCTGACTGCAGCCGACTGGCCCTATCCGGCTCATACCGTCTTTAACCCGGCCGCCACGCTGCTGCCCGATGGCACCACTTTGCTCCTGTGCCGCGTCGAGGACCGGCGTGGACATTCCCACCTGTGTGCAGCTCGCTCAGCCAACGGCGTGGATGGGTGGCAGATTGACTCCCAGCCCACCCTTTTGGCTGATCCCGATCACTTTCCAGAAGAATTGTGGGGCATTGAAGATCCCCGCATCACATACGTTCCCGAATTAAGCCAATATGCTATTGTTTACACTGCCTTCACACGCGACGGCCCGGGTGTGGCGCTGGCATTCACAAGAGATTTTCGCCAATTCGATCGTTATGGCGTGATTATGCCACCTGAAGATAAAGATGCGGCTCTGCTACCGCATCGGATTGGTGATTACTGGGCCTTGATCCACCGGCCGGTCAGTGCACCAAGGGCCCATATGTGGATATCCTATTCGGCCGACCTGCGGCACTGGGGCAGCCATAAGCTTATGATGGAGGCTCGGCGCGGGGCATGGTGGGACGCTAATAAGATCGGCTTGTCGCCGCCGCCTATCGAAACCGAACAAGGATGGTTGGTAATTTACCACGGTGTTCGCCAAACAGCGGCTGGCGCTATTTACCGGCTGGGACTGGCGCTCTTTGATTTGCACAGGCCGGAACTTTGTTTAAAACGTAGCGACGAATGGTTCTTTGGGCCGGAAGAGCCCTATGAGCTGAAGGGGGATGTGGGCAACGTCGTCTTTCCCTGCGGCTACACGCTGGCACCTGATGACGATACGATCCACCTGTACTACGGCGCGGCCGATACAAGCATTGCCCTGGCCACTGGCAGCGTTCAGGCAATGCTTGATTGGCTTGAGCAACATAAATAGAGAGAAGAGTATAGCCGGGCACGATGCATGAAAAATCCAAAACAGAGGTTGCGAGAATTATCGGAATCTGCCCAATCGGGTCATCCGGAATCTCTTCGTTTTGGTCAATGGTATCTGCCATTTCTTCACCGGTTCCATGAAATTCTTCTGTCCCGGGATTGAAATCTGATCTGGTAACTGTAGAATACTGACAAGATAGTCCAGTTTAGACCCGAGATGCTGATTTACAATCACATTGCAGATCAGACCCCATGGTTCCTTCAAAAATCGCTGATTGTTAAAGAATTTTACCTCAGGTGTAGGTGCATAACTGGAACCCTTTCCTATTTATGTATTCACATCCGTGAGGTTCGCAGGTTCGAGCCCTGCCGCGCCCATCTTTGAGACCCTAGTTCAACGCTAGGGTTTTCTTGTTCAACACATGTGCGTGAGCCGCAAGGTCAACAGGGCCATTGACCTAATCTGGCGCGACATCTCCTTGTTTTGGAACAGACTGGATTTCTGAACCTGGCGTTTTCCTTTATAATGTGCGTATGGCTGAGACACTGCTGTGCACGAAACTGTATGTTCCGCCGCTGCGGCCGTCCCTCGTCCCCCGCCCACACCTTATTGCCAGGCTCAACAGGGGACTGCATCGCAAACTCACCCTCGTCTCCGCCCCGGCCGGCTTTGGCAAAACCACCTTGGTCAGCGGTTGGATTAACGATTTACAATTGACGCTTAACGCTTCATCATCAGATACCATCAACCAAATCGTAAATCGTAAATCTAAAACCGTAAATCGGGCAGCCTGGCTTTCGCTAGATGAAGGGGACAACGATTTAAACAGCTTCTTAATCTACTTTATCGCAGCCATACAAACGGTAGAACCTGACATTGGACTAGAACCACTCGCCGCGCTGCAATCATCCGGAGTGGCCAATAGTGACGCGATTCTGATGGCTCTTCTCAATGAGATCGCGAGTCTTCCCCAATCCCTGGTCCTCATTTTTGATGACTATCACGTAATCGAAAATCAATCAATTGACAAAGCAGTCACATTTTTACTCGATCACTTGCCTGCCACGATGCACTTAGTCATCACTACCCGCATCGATCCCCCCTTGCCTTTGGCTCGTTTGCGTGGTCGAGGGCAATTGACCGAGATGCGCGTCGCTGATCTGCGTTTCACCAATGAAGAGGCCACTACATTTCTCAACCAAATGATGCATCTCGAACTCTCAGCAGAAAATATCGCCGCATTGGGGTCTCGTACCGAGGGCTGGATAACAGGATTGCAACTGGCCGCACTTTCTCTGCAAGAAAGAGACGCAGCACATGTCACCCGTTTTATCCAATCTTTTACCGGCATTCATCATCACATCCTCGATTATTTGGTCGAAGAAGTCCTGCAACAACAACCCCCAAGATTGCAATCCTTTTTGCTGCAAACGTCAATATTGACGCGCCTGACCGGTTCTTTGTGCGAAGCCGTCTGTGATTTTGAAAACGACAGCCCTAATCACAGCGACGGACACACATTATTGAACCAACTCGCAAAATCCAACCTGTTCATTGTGCCGCTTGATGATGAACGGCGTTGGTATCGTTATCACCACCTGTTTGCTGATCTGCTACGGTATCGCTTGCAGCGAGAGCAGGCCAGCACAATCCCCGAACTTCATCGTCGCGCCAGCAAATGGCATGAAGAACATGGGTTTATCGACAGAGCGATTCGCCATGCCATAGCGGCAGATGATCTTGAACAGGCAGCGCGAATGGTTGACGAACACAGCGACCCGGCAAACGAGCGGGGTGAGGTAAGCACAGTGCGGCGCTGGTTCGAGTTGCTTCCAGATGAGATGATCCGTTCGGATCCCTCGCTGTCTGTAGCCTGTGCTTGGACATTATTCCTCAACGGTCAAATAAGCGCTGTTGAGGATCGCTTGCAAGATGCAGAAACATTGCTTGCTAAGCAGACGACACCCGTTAATTTTGAACAAGTTGCAGAACTATTTGGCAAGATAAACGCACTACGCGCGATCCTCTTTGGTGCTCAGGGAAAACCGATGCGCGGCATTGAATTAGCGCAACAATTGCTTGAACACATACCGGAGGATAATCTTTCCGCGCGCGGGATTACCCTTTTAACGCTCGGTGGTCTTTTTAGAGATGTCGGAGATATAACACAAGCCAGCCGGTCATTCGCCGAGGCTGTTACTATCCTCCTGGCCTCCGAAAACATATTAGCCGCTGTGATGGCCGTTGAACAACTGGTTCGGTTATTGGTGATGCAAGGGCAGCTTGTGCAAGCAGTCGAGGTATGCAAGGAGATGCTCAATCTCTCAGCGGGGTCGAATGCACAAGGTAAACAGCAGGCACTCATATCAGATATGTCCCGGGCGATTTTGAGCAAAGTGCTGTATGAGCGAAACGAATTAGCAGACGCAGAACTGTATGTGCGCCAGGGAATCAAGCAAGCCAAACGCGGGGGCTTCTTTCAATCGCTGGTGTTTGGTCAAATCTTGTTGGCGCGGATTTTGCAGGCACGCGGCGATGCAGACGGTGCCAACAAGATGCTGCAAGCTGCGATTAAAAGCAATCAAATGAATTCCTCACAGCGGTATCACACAGAACTGACAGCGTGCCAGGTGCAGTTGTGGCTGGCACAAAATGACCTCGATACGGCATCTCGGTGGGCACAAGAAAGCAATCTGAGCGCCGAGGTCGAATTTAATCCACAAAATGAATTTGAACATATCTCACTGGCGCGGGTACTGATTGCTCAAGGACGAGCAGAATCTGATGGGAAAACTTTGGCCAAAGCGCTTGAATTAACGAATCGACTCACGCTGTCAGCAGAATCAGCAGGGCGAATGGGGCATCTGATTGAACTCCTGATACTTCAGGCATTGGCCTTGGATGCACAAGGCAATCTCGATCAGGCGCTGTCTTGCCTGGAGCGGGCGCTTGTGTTGGCCGAACCGCAGGGATTTGTACGCATCTTTCTAGACAACGGCAACCCAATCATTCACCTGCTCAAGGAAGCAGCCAGGCGCAACATTGCTGCTGATTATGCTATCAAACTACTGAACCTAATCGACACGGATAATCAGCCTGATGTACCCAACCATTCACCCTCGTCCCTACTCGTAGACCCCCTTTCTGACCGTGAATTGGAAGTCCTGCACCTAATTGCCCAAGACCTGTCCTACCAAGAAATTGCAGAACAAATCATGGTTAGCCTAAATACTGTACGTACGCACGTAAAAAACATTTACAGTAAGCTTATGGTTCACAAGCGATCCGAGGCTGTCGCCAAAGCCAGAGAACTAAACCTCTAATAGGTTAATCGCACATCAACATATTCTCACCTTCGACGAGGCGTAAACGCTTTCGGCGGGATTGCAATATGCGATTGCCCTAGAATCTCTTCAAATTTAACCCCCTATTACATGATTTTCCTCCAATAATCACATCTTTTTCTCCTCAAGATCACATTCAAATGTGATTATTTTCCGATCCGCTGTCGTTATCCTGTAATCATAGTTTGAAAAAAGGTTGACAGGAATGACAGATACAGGACACAAATTTAATCCAGATAGCCCGGTAATCTACCAGATTACAGTGCAAGGATATCTGGACGAGCGCCGAGCCGATTGGTTCGACGGGATGTCCATTGTGCCCCAAGTCGGTGCAGAGGGTGTGAGTATCACTCAGTTGACTGGTGAGGTTGTGGATCAAGCTGCTTTACTCGGCCTGCTACGTAAATTGTATGACCTCGGTTTGCACTTGCTTTCGGTCAAGCGCATCGAACCTGAAAAACCGGACGTGGAAGATATTCAACAATAGTGTGACAAAATAATCAATATGTGAAGGAGACGAAATGAACACGGAAGAAACTAAATATCAAAAAGCTAAAGAGAGAGTTGAGGCGTTAAGAGGTTTTTACATTCATCTTACTGTGTACGTCAGTAGTAAACCTGTTTCTGTTTCTACTCAATATTATTACATCACCAGATAGTCTTTGGTTCTATTGGCCACTCCTGGGATGGGGCATTGCCCTTGTTCTGCATGCGCTTTCTGTTTTTTGGGGGTTTGACCGCCCGTTCGGTGCAGATTGGGAGGAGAAAAAGGTTAGAGAGATCATGGAGAAAGAATAGAAGGGCTGACGGCAACGACTTTTTGGTTTGGCATCTTCGCCATCTTCACTTTACTGAGATTTTGAGTTTCAAACCGGCGGGGAGTTGTCCGAATCACCCCCGAATTAACCCTTGTGGGGTATGAAAACGTTTGAAAACATAGCTAAGATATTCACATGAATGATAAACGTACTGATGATTGTGATAGATCGATTTTTACACTTGACATATAAGTATGTATTCGAAAGGTTTGATAACTTTTGTAACCTGCCTACCTCTATCAAAACTAGAGACGGCACGAATCAACCAACAATAAAAATGTAAGATTTTACCTGGAGATAAATGAAAAAATGAACAACTACAGAAAGAATGCGATCGTAACGGGAGTGCTGTACATCATCGGAACAGTTGCCGGAATTCTCAGCATTGTATTCATAAATCCTTTACTTAATAGTCCCGATCCACTGACGGCCGTCTCCACAGATGACAGTCAGTTGATACTCGGTGCGCTATTGATATTGGTGATGGCCCTGGCTTTAGCGATGGTTCCGGTTGTGATGTTTCCCGTCCTTCGAAGGCACAATGAAGTGCTGGCTCTCGGATATGTTGTATTCAGGGGCGCCCTCGAAACGTTTTTCTATTTCGCGATGGTGATCAGCAGCCTGTTCTTATTGATCTTGAGCCAGGTAGCCGTTACGGATAGTTCTGCTCTGCAAACAGTAGCGACAGAACTGCTGGAATCAGAAATGCTTGGTTCGCTGTTGACAATCGTATTTATCCTGGGTGCGCTGATGTTTTACACAGTGCTCTACCAGTCGAAACTGGTCCCGCGATGGCTTTCCGGTTGGGGGCTCATCGCTGCACTGCCATACCTGGCCGCGGGCTTTCTGGTCTTATTCGGCACAATTGAGCCTATGTCGACAACTGATTCACTCTTGCAAATGCCTCTGGGCATTCAGGAAATGGTGCTGGCGCTGTGGCTGATCGTGAAAGGGTTTAATCCAACGGCCGTCGATTCCGGGTCTGCCCGGATAGCCGTCAGCGAAGGTGAAATAGCCAGCGTTTGATATAAGTAACGTGCAGAAATAAAAAGAGACAGAGATCACGGAGAGGGCTCAGAGAAGACAGAGAAAATAGAAAAAACTCTGAGCCCTCATGGGTATTGATGAGCATGAGCCCGCATTTGTTACCAAACCTTTTTCATAACGACTTAAGAACAAAACAAATGAAAAGAGTTAGAAAATTATTACCTGGTATAGCACTAATTTGTATGTTGTTGGGAGTGTTTCTTCTTGTTGTATGGCAATCATCCATGATCCCGAGACGGCCGTACATCGCACCGGAAGCCGCGTATCAGAATTGGGATGATATTCTGGCGCATCCGCAGCCGATTACGATCCGCACCTATTCAACCGGCATCAATCAAACCACCTTGGGGGGCATCATGAATCTGGAACATGAAAAAGCCCAAAATATCGTCGATAAAGTGATTGATATCCCTGTCAATGTGGGGGTCGTTGAACATCAGCAGTTGGGCGCTTACCTGATCGATGCCGGGCTGGATGCGTCTTATGTTGACAATCCCCACGGTACGAACAAAGGCATTATGGTAGCGTCTTATTTGGCAAATGGGTCCCAGGAACCCAATACCCACATTGCTGCGATTTTGGAGCAAGAGTCTATTCAGCTACAAGGCGTTTTCCTCACCCACTTGCATCAGGATCATACAGCTGGGATCGTCGATTTGCCCAAGGACATTCCTTATGTCGTTGGGAAGAATGAACGGTATGTCAACTTCAGGTTCTTCATGCAAAGCGATCATTTGGCGGGTATCGATGAACTGCAAGAAATTGATTTTGCCGAAGGTATTGATTTACCGCCCCTGGGGAAGGCCATTGATGTTTTTGGGGATGGTTCGTTCTGGGCGATCTCGTCAAGCGGGCACAGCGCAGGACATGTAATCTTTCTGATCAACGGCATCGATGAACAGGTTCTTTTCACTGGCGATGCCTGCAACGATCATTACCAATTTGAGACTGAGATCGGGCCGGGAGCCTATTCCAGCGATCTTGAAGGTGGCCAGGAGATGTTGGAGCGCATAATTCTCTTCAAGGAACGTTATCCAGATGTAAAACTGGTCTATGGACACGATCTGATAACCCACTAACTGTCTGGCGCAAGCAAAAGTGCAATCCAAGTTTATGAACAAGGATGAACAGTGTAGACAATCACTACAGACCGCAACCGATGCAAAAAAGGATGGAACAAGCAACAGGGTTTGCCTTAAGAGCATATTCATCCAACGAGAAAAGAGGTAAAAAAATGACACAAACACAAATACCCGATCAGATGACCGCCGTGGTTCTAGATTCATATTCCGGCCCCGAGGCACTCCGGGTTGAGCAGCGCCCAGTCCCAAAACCGGGAAAAGATGAAGTCCTGGTCAAAGTCGCCGCTTCACCGATCAATCCCTCGGATTTAGCCTTCCTGGGTGGAAATTACGGTTTCGACAACCCACCTCCGGTGGTTCCCGGCGGAGAAGGTTCGGGCACAGTTGTTGCCGTTGGCCCTGGAGCGATGGGCCGCTATTTCCTCGGAAAGCGGGTTGCTTGTCTAAGTAATGGGGAAAGAGATGGCACTTGGGCAGAATATGTGGTGGCATCTACAAAGGGCGGTGCCTTCCCATTGAATAAATCGGTCAGCCTGGAACAAGGGGCCATGTCGGTTATCAATCCGCTAACGGCCAGCGCTTTCCTGGAAATCACAAAAGATGGCGGACACAAAGCCATCGTCCTCACCGCTGCGGCCAGCGCACTCGGGCAAATGGTCAACCGCTTGGGGCGAAGTGAGAGGATTCAGGTTTTCAACGTCGTTCGCCGAGATGCACAGGTGGAACTACTCAAAGCTCAAGGTGCAACTGTCGTCTTAAACAGCAGCGATGTGGATTTTGCCAGACAGCTCCATGATGCCTGCCATCAGTATGACGCCCACCTTGCCTTTGATGCGGTTGCTGGACCGATGACGGGGCAGCTGCTCAAAGCACTGCCGGAAAACAGTACCGTAACGGTTTATAGCTGTCTTTCCCACAAAGCGCCGCAAACCAACGTCGACCAGATCATCTTTCAAGGCAAGACCATAACTGGTTTCTGGCTGGGGCCCTGGCTCAATTCTAATAAGAATTTGCTGCAAATCCTTATGCTTTGGCGGCGCTCACAAAAACTGATCGGCACCGATCTCAAGAGCGAAATCCGGGCACGGTACCCGTTCCAGGAAGCCAAGAAAGCTGTCCAGGACTATCTGAGCCAAATGACAGGTGGAAAAATACTGCTCAGACCAAACCAATAATTATTAAGGAGATAACGCAATGAATAATCAAGAGGCTTATGAAAGAGCTAAAAAGAGAGTAGAAGCAAAGGTTGGATTTTATCGTCACCTGACAGTTTACATCGCTGTTTGCGTTTTGCTCATAATCATTAATTTCATCACATCTTCTGAATACCTTTGGTTCATATGGCCGCTTATGGGATGGGGCTTTGCCATTGTTGTGCATGCGCTTTCTGTTTTTGGGGTATTGACCGCCCGTTTGGTGCAGACTGGGAGGAGAGAAAGATCAAAGAGACCATGGATCAAGTCTAAGGATTTTTTTACAAGCAATTTTGTAGAAAACGAACCCGCGATGGTTTTCCCGTTCACCAAAGTCCAAAATTAAAACAAGCAAACCCTAAGGAGTTTATTATGGCAAACAAATCCCAGGATCCTCACCCCAAAACAGTTCATGAGGCGATTGAAGGCATGGCTCCCAGGCTCAATCCAGATGTGGCCGGAGATTTACAAGCTACAATTCAATTCAAGGTCTCCCCGTCGACTTCGCTCGAGACAAGGGGAGACTATTACCTGAGTATCGCCGATGGGAAATGTGATTTTTCCACCGGCCTAACCTCAGACCCAACGTTGACTATCTCCACCCCAGCTGATGTCTGGCTAAAAATCTCTCGAAAAGAAATGAATGGTTCCCTCGCTTTGCTAACGGGCAAATATAAAGCCCAGGGGAAAATGGGCCTTTTAATGAAGATGGACAAGCTCTTCTCGGGCCAATCGCCGGAAGTAGAGATAGCTGAAAAAGGTTGATACTAAATCAATAATCAGATCGCCGGTTCATCTGTGAAGATCAACCATTATCGGAAAATATCACTAGGTAAAACTATACCAATGAATAGGTGAAAATGGAGCGCGGACTGCCAGTTCGGTTGTGCAGGCAATTTGACCGTGCTCCCATTTTGAAGGAGTTACAAATGAAAGTTCTCGCTTTAAATGGCTCTCCCCGAATGAAAGCCAGCAGTACCTACCACATGCTCAAACCCATACTGGAAGGCATGGAAGAAGCTGGCGCAGAAACCGAATTGATCCACATCCGTAAGCTCAATTTGGAGTTTTGCAATGGTTGTTACACATGCTGGGTGCGCACACCCGGTGTGTGCATCCACACTGACAAAGACCGCATGGTTACAGCGTTGGAAAGTTTTAATACCGCTGACCTGGTGGTTTTCGGCACGCCGCTCTATCACTTCACCATGAGTGGCATCATGAAAACATTTATTGATCGCACCTTATCACGTTTTGAGCCCTGGTTGATCCCTCATGCCAGTGTGCCGGGAGTTACTGGTCATCCTGAACGTTTCAAGAAACCGGAGAAAGCCCTTCTCGTTTCTCCTTGTGGCTTGCCGGAATTTGAGCATTTCGATTCGTTGGTGGCTACCTTCAAACAAATCGCCCGCATGGAGAATTGGGATTACGTAGGAGAAATATTGCGTCCGTGTGGAGAACCACTCAGCCGTCGTAAGCTGCAAAATTTGTTCTCTTCTTATTATAAACTGCTCCGCCAGGCCGGCAGGGAAATCATTCTGCATGGACGTATCTCAGATGAGCTGCAGGCTGAACTGTGCAAGGATCTTTTTCCCGGCGGCAAGCAGGCTTTCTACGATGTGACCGCTGCTTATTGGGAAATGGATATGAATCGCTTCAAAGTCCCAGAAGAACTGCGGCACATGGTTCAGGTTACGGCCGTAACTTGTTCAACAAGCCAACCAGAAGAGAACCTGGAGGAATTTCCTATGGAAAATGTAAATCCTGAACTAGACATGGTCATGATGGGCATGCCCACAGCATTCAATCCCCAAGTCGCCGGTGATCTTGATACTACCATTCAATACACCCTTTCTGGTGAGGGCGGGGGCATGTACTTTCTTCGCATTAAGGACGGCAAATGTACAGCCCATCGGGGAACGGACGATAATGCTGATTTTGCCATAAAATCTTCTGCTGAAGTATGGATGGCGATTTCAAGAGGGGAGTTAGATGGGCCACAAGCCTATATGGATGGCAAGTATCAAATGACAGGCGACATGAGCATCATGATGATCATGAACAAACTTTTTAATAAGACCAGGCCTCAGGAAGCACCATCTGCAAGTAACCAAGCACTAGATTCTAAGGATGACATACCAATGATTGATAAATCCACCCTCAATTGCCATGACATTATAGCCGGCATGACCGCCGTTTTCGATCCTGAGGCAGCCGGGGACCTAACCGCCGATATTCAATTTGAAGTCACTGGTGAAGATCCCGGATCCTATTACCTGCATGTCGAAAAGGGAACCTGCACCTTCAACGAGGATCACTCCCCATCTTCTGCGCTTACTATTCATACCCCCTCAGAAGTCTGGTTGGCTGTCAGCCGCGGTGAAATGGATGGACAGGCTGCTCTCATGCAGGGCAAATATACGGTTGAAGGTGATTTCAACTTACTACTGAAATTCAACGAAATGTTCAATTGAGTATCAATCGATCAGTGGGTTTACCATGTTTGAAACCGTTCTCGAAACATGCGTTCTCACAAAAAAATATGGTGATCTGACGGCCGTAGATGACCTTTCCCTTGAAATCCACAAATGCGAGATATTCGGCTTACTGGGCCCGAATGGCACAGGAAAACCCTCTTCCATCCACATGATGTGTGGCCTGCTCAAGCCGGACGCCGGGCAAGTATTCATCCACGGCCAACCCGTCACAGGCAGCGGCCCCGAAGTCCGCGTCCATGTGGGCGTCGCGCCGCAGGAGATCATCTTGTGGGAGAAGTTGACCTGCGCGGAACAGCTTGAGCACCTTGGTGAGATGTATGGTCTTCCCCGTCGGGAGGCCCACCGGTGCGGCATCGAACTGCTAGAAAAACTGGGGCTGTTGTCCAAAGCAAAGGAACTCGGCAGCAAGCTCTCAGGTGGCATGAAACGGCGGCTGAACATGGCGCTGGCTTTGATCAACGATCCTGAAATCCTGGTGCTTGACGAACCCGAAGCTGGCCTCGATCCGCAGAGCCGCGTGTTGGTTCGTGAATTTATCCGCTTGCTGGCGCGTCGCAAAACCGTCATTCTGACCACGCACAACATGGACGAAGCGGAGCGCGTGACCGACCGGGTGGCGATCATTGATCAAGGACGGTTAGTGGCGTTGGATACGCCAGATGCGCTCAAGCGCACGGTTGGGGAAGGGGACGTAGTAGAGATCGGGCTCGCGCCTGGATCGAACACCGATGTGGCTGTAGCTGCTCAATCCACTCTACACAGCGTAACAGTCAGTGCAGCTACGGCTCGTAAATTGAGACTACCAAATACGAGGTTTTGATTGTCATGTCTTTATCACTCCACGCTCTATCACTGCCAATTGTCACGGCCTGACCCCTATGCCAGACGGCGGCCATCGCCTTCATATCCTCGGGCGTATTGACTGAACCCGCATTCGGATCACCAGCTATCAACAGAATAGGACAGGTGATTTGACGAACGATATCTCGCCAATTCGGTTCAGCTTGCTCGAATGTCTGCATACCCTACGGACTCACCTGTATCTTTGAAATTGCCCAAAGTTCGATCTCTTCCTCAAGCCAGTTCGGGTTCATCTCGCGGCACGTCGCGACCAACTCTTGCTTAGCCATCGAAACAGTTTCGCGGAACCACTGGATCATGCCTGATGTCGTCTCCTGCCAGCGCCCCAACCAGTTCCCCAAGCTGGATCTTCAAGAACGAGACTGTCCACGAAATCAGGATGGTTAGCCGCGAGAATAGCGGCAGTTACGGCGCCACAGGAATGCCCAAGAATGTGCGAACGGTCCCGGCTGAGAGGTGTGATCAGGCCGGCCAAATCCTCAGCATAGTCGTGGAATGTGTAGCCGGTCTCGGGCTTGTCAGAGAAGCCATGGCCTCGACGATCATAAAGGATGACATCATACTCTTGCTACATTGACCGGGCAAAGCGGCTCCAGCTCAGACCAGATCCAGTCATGGAAATGCAGTTGTCCAGCCTGAAGGCCGCCGGTCTGGAGGCAGAGTTGGGCGGAAAGCGCTCGTTTATCCATTATCGCTAGATACTGGACAAGAGGGACGAGAAGGCATCTAGTATCCGAAGTTTTCCACCTCGTTTTCTATGTGTATCAGTATGTGTTCGGTTCCTCCAGACTGCGGATAGTGTTCGGAATGTAAAAAGACCTGCCCTACCAGGCAGGCTTCTTAATCGAGAAACAATTGTACTCAGCGGGTGCGACGGGGGCCGACCAATCACACCCACTGGTGCAGCCGGTGTTTTCCTCCTACCGGCCGCGCTGAAGCCGGGATCTATTCTATGTTCTCTTAACCAGGTGACGCCAGAGATATTTCCGATGGCGGCAAATGCCAATTTGGGAAAAAAGGTTACCATACGCTCTGAAGAGGATGGCGACAAAACATCAAAGAGAAGTCACCAACTGATCAATATATAACAATAAAGGATGTGATATCGTTTGTTTGCCATAAGACCGTTCAAAAAAACAGTTGCTGAATATGAAGCCATTACCAAAATCTATAATACAGTCTGGTCTTATAACCCTAAAACTCCAGAGCAATTAAGGTCACATGATGAAGCACGCAATCCGGATTATTTATTCCAGCGATTATTAATTGCTGTAGGCGTTCAGACTGTCGGCTACGCACTCTTTGGAGAAAACGCCTGGTCATACCAGCCGGGGAAATATTTCATTGATATAGTCATCTTGCCCGACTATCAAAAAAAGGGGCTTGGAACAGCCCTTTACGACTTTATGCTAGCCGAGCTATCAGCGCGTGAGCCGGTTCCCAGACTGCTGACCACTGAAACTCGTGAGGATAAACAATACGCAGTTAACTTTCTGGGGAAACGGAACTTTAAGCAGGTGCTGCGCGAACCCTCCTCAATGCTTGATGTCCCCACTTTTGAACCGGAACAGTTCGCGGGAAGGATCGAAGGGCTTCGTCGAGAAGGTATTTCGATCTATAGCATGACTGAACTGAAAGGAATCGATTCAAACTGGAGACGCATCTGGTATGATCTAGAAGGGGTAATCAACCAGGACCATCCGGCCGCGGATGTTGGCAACCGTATACCTTTTAACACCTTCGCCGGTTTCTTGGATGGCCCACATGTTTCGACGGATGCCTATTTCATTGCGATAGATGAAGGTAAGGGCACTGAACGATATGTTGGCTTGAGCGGGCTATCGATCAACTGGTCTGACCCAACCATTTTTAGTACTGAAATGACAGGTGTTATTCGCAGTTATCGTCGTCAAGGGATCGCTACGGCCCTTAAGGTAAAAGTGCTAACATTCGCCAAAGAGCGTGGGGGAAAGGTGATATATACAGGCAATGAAGAAAATAGCCCGATGTTTATTCTCAACCAGAAATTGGGTTTTAAGCCAGGCCCTGCCTGGTTGAGTTTTCATAAAAGATTGTCGTAGGGTGGGACTTTACAACGGGGTTTGAGCTTGCCCGATATGGTTGTCTGGGGCTATTCAGTTCCGGAAATCGACAGTTCCGTTTTCCGTATCAATGAACGAGTCTGAGTTCGTTCCCGCACGCGCAGTGTCCTCAGAAAGCAAAAAGTCTGCCAACCTGAAAGGCTTCTTAATTGAGTAACATTTGTACTCAGCGAGAGCGATGGGGATCGGCCAATCACACGTATAAAGTTAGCTATAGTTTTCTTTCTAGATTTCGTTGTTCAAACAAATTTGACTGGTGATCTACTGGCAACTGATATCCCGCTCCCATTAAGAACAACTATTAATCTTCTCTCCTTTGGTGACGTTCCCTTTTTTAGCTACCGCATCTTCCAAAACGCCTTTGTCACTATTCGCTTTTTTATTGAGAATAGTGCGCCCGACAAAACAGTCTGATATTGACCGTGATCATCTTATCGTGGGAGCGATAGCTTCGTTCACGAGGTTAAACTATAAGTTGCTGGAGAGTCTTGGCAGAAAAGAAAAAGACCTCGAGTGATTCGAGGTCTCTCCGTTTGATATTAAAACAGATAGGTCAAGCGCGAGCGACTCCCGTCACCCGCGCGCGGATAATCGAAATGGTCTTCGCTCCTTCTACTATATTGTTGCATTTGCCCACCTGATACTGGGACAATACTTAACGTCAAGACAAGTTGGCAAATGCTATGCAAGGAGAGCAATTTGACCAGCCCGCCACAAATCTCGATTGTTCTTCGATCGGCTCCCAAATAGACCGCAAGATTCGTCGCTAACATCGGTTCAATTAGCTCATCACCAAGGCAGCGAATATCCTGTTGTATTTGTCCTACCACCTTCCCGAGCGCCTCTTTAGCTGCAAAAGTCAGAATCAACCCCCCAATACAACCAAAGATGGTTTACATATCAACCCCACCTTTTTTAACATATAGCTATAGATTTCGAACACATATTAATTTGCCATGGCAAAATAGTGGGCCTTGGCTAAGGAGGCGAGAAACAGATGCGAAGAATCATATCGATTGTGGTCGTTGTTGTGGCCATCGCAGGCATCACAATTGGAGGCTATCTCCTTTGGGACCAAGTAACCCGGGTCTCGACGGTGGAGTTGGAGCAGATCGTCAAGCGCGATAGCGTACCATTCGAAGCTGGATCGATCCCAGATGAGGTCCTCGGCCGTCTCGCGTCGCACCGAGTAGTGCTCGTTGGTGAAACCCATTTTCTCAGTGAACACACGGAGATTACCGCTGAACTTCTAAGTGAACTCCATGCACGGGGCTTTCGCCAATTTCTGTTTGAGTGGACCCAAGCGGCCGACTGGGCGTTGGCCGACTACGTCAATGATGGTGGGCTACTGCCAGACTGGACAGTGCCAAACCAGCTTGGGGACCCTATCGTGGCCATACGTGACTTCAACCGTACACTGCCGGAAGATGAACGCATTGAGGTACACGCGATCGACATTCACCTCGAAGACTATGGTGGCACCAAGAGTTGGCTGACCTATCTAGATTTTTTGGCTCAGAACGTCCTCCCTGACCCAGGTCCTCTTACCACATTTCTACAGGGTGATCATGACACCTACGAGAGCCACCGCGCTCAGCTTGCGACTTTTCAGGACCAGCTGGAGGACGGCCGATCCAGGCTCACCGTCTCCTGGGGCACCTACTGGTATGACACTGTGTTCGAAACGATTGAGGTCGAGCTGAGAGGTGTTTCGGCGCGTGCAATCAGGGAGAGCGACTATAGGGAGCACGTGCGCCTGCGCGAGGAGGCCATTAAGTGGCTGGCGGACCGCAGGATACAGAATACGCCGCAAGGTACGGTGATCAACTTTGGCTCCACCCATGCCCAGAAGGATCGACTTTGGGGCACTGATGACATAGAGTGGCTGGGAGATTATCTGGTTCATACAAGCCCGGCCACTGAAGGGTCGGTAATTGCGCTGTGGGTCCCAGCTGCGCATATTGTATCTGAACCAGGAAGCGATATCCCCGACTATGACCTGAAGGCTTCCCCGGAAAACGAACTCTTAAGGGTGATAAACCAGACATGGCCGGACCAGATAGTTTTCCTCCCGCTGGACGACCCACTATTGGACAGCGGCAGAGTTCCTATCAACTCTTCGGGAGAGATCTATGTAGGCTCACCTAAGCAGTACTACGACGCGCTGTTACTGCTGCCACTAGCTCATCGGGACATCAACGGTGACTGAAGGGCGACCGAGAAATGGTATTCACAAAAGGTGCGGAGGAGGATCCTCTGGGCTCTATGGGATGTTCTTCCCTCAACAAATTTCCAGAACCCACAAAACATCACAGCTTCGGAGACGACATTTGCTATCGAAGAAGCTTGTACTCGAATGCGGCGAACAATATTAGCATATCATCGAAGAGACCGCGCAGCGACCGCAGACGGGATCCTGACAAGTATCGCTTGACATACTGCATGAACCCTCAATCCTCAATCACGGTTGGTATCCTTGCGACTAAGACCGGACAGCCGTTTCTTAAGAGATTGACCTTGTTCTTATCCATGTGCTATGACGAGCACTTCAAAGATCCCGCGCGTGGATATATATTGAAACCAAAAAGCCCGCCCTACCAGGCAGGCTTCTTAATCGAGAAACAATTGTACTCAGCGGGAGCGACGGGAGTCGGGCACTCGCATATATAGATCTAGTATTTATGTTTTTACCCCAATCTGTTAGCCACGGTTGCAAGCTAGATGCTTGTTCAAATGCTGAGATCCTATCTCGACACTGGCAATCATATCAAGCCTGAATTGTCGCGAGCCTATCCGGATGAATTTAGTAAACACTGCGGTCTATTCTAGGTGCTGTTTCACAGGTTGGCTATTTGTGATCAAAGACCATTCGGCATGATCATAACCTTCTTGACATTATCGTCGCCGCGCTCAAGCATCTCTATTCCATTCTGGAAATCGCACATTTCCATTCTGTGAGAGATCATCCCTTCCAACGAGATATGACCAGACTTTATCAAATCGAGTGCTTGATAGGAATTACGAACAGAAGTAAATGACGACAGGAGAGTCAAGCCTTTGCGGAATATCGGGAAAGCCTCTATGGTCATAAGCTCTCCGATTGGTGGAACGCCAAAATACAACACTTTTCCCCCATGGCGCACATAATCGATGCTGCGACTCATAACCGGGATAACGCCGGTGGCATCCACAACAGCATCATAATAGTCTCGCTTTAGAGCATCAAGACCGGTTGCCACGGCATCCGCGCCCATATCTGAAGAGAAACTTACCCTTGTCGGATTTTTATCAACCACCGTGATTTCCGCAGCTCCATTATGAGTAAGAACCTGTAAAAGCAATATACCTATTGGACCGGCCCCGATAATCAGGATGCTTGAGGCCAACTCCGGAGCTAAGCGCTCCACGCCATGTATGACACAAGAAAGCGGCTCCATAAAGGCTCCATATTCGAAAGGAATGTCGCCAATATCAAAGACCGCGTTCTCGGGAGCAGTAACGTATTGCTCCATTCCTCCAGGTCGTGTAACACCTATAGCCGACCAGTTGAGACAAAAGTTGTGTCGTTTTTTCAAGCAATTATAACAGTTATCGCAGGCGATGTTTGGCTCAACGGCCACCCGGTCGCCAGGTTCAAAGCGCGTTACACCTTTGCCAATCTTCTCAACAGTGCCTGAGAACTCATGACCTGGAATCACAGGATAATCACCTAAATAATCACCTCGAAAAATATGGATATCCGTCCCGCATATGCCACTTGCCATCACTCTGATGAGAACCTCATTCTGTTGTGGTTCTGGGATGGGAATCTCAATTAACTCAAGTAAATTGGGAGTACTAATCCTTAGCGCTTCCATCACATATCCCTTTTGTTTGCTGTAAATCGTAACGAGGACAAGGTCGTGAAGATAGCCCTCAGGTCGAATTATCACCTTAAAAAGACCGAAACGCGAACGGGCCCACCGAACACTCAATGGACCCATCATTATACGCCTACCGGAGCGAGGGGGTCGGTTGCTCGCACGAACAAGGTCCATTGTTTTTGTTCCCAGTCACGTAGGACCCCTGTCCACTTTAAATCCAGGCGACTAAGAGTGTCATAATGACCATCACACTGGTTAAAACAGTCCTCAGCTTCGTGCTGAACAAAGGTATATGGCTACATTTCACATGATAATGTTGGAGAAGATAGTAGGATCAGCCATGAGAAAGATCATAACATTGGATTATTTCATGGTCTCTGGTCATTGCACACTATCGTAATTTCCTCGGACTTGTTGGATATGTACCGTCAGGTCCAGCGAGGTAATCGAAGCCGGTCTCCGCACCATCCAGGCCTTATTGGGCAGAATCGAGGACCCTGTCGCCGATCCAGAAGTAGATGAAGGATCTGACCAGGACTAAATCGAGTTCGCTTATCGCTCGATCATGTTCACTGATTTGAAAGATTCCCCACAGTTAGCTGTGCAACTTGGCGATGAGAAAGCCATGCCCCTGCTCCGTGTCCACAATGCCTTGACCTGTGAAGCAATCTGAGTAAATAACGGCCACGTAGTCAAAATAACCGGAGAGGGGACTTACGACGCCACGAACGCCCGCGGAACAGATGGGTGGCAAAGTGATTACCAAAGATGGGCGTGATGTGACGGCCGAGTATAAAAAGGGAGCGCAAAGAACGCTACTGATCGCCCAACAAGTAGGCGCCGAGGTGGCTATTCTGAAAGCCACATCCCCCTCCTGCCGGCCGGAGGTTCAATGACTGACACCAGTTGATCGCGCGGAATACAAGCAAGCATGGATAGCATCCACAATCGCATTACATTGATCTTCAGCGCCGTCCTGGCCGCCCACCTTTTTGTCTATCTTCTGGAACCGGCGCCACGTGTTTGTGAGCCGCAAAAAAAGTCCAGTTAGTTGACCTTTAGATGAGCTTTTGCGCTGAAATTGACACCTGATTTGGTGTCTGTAGAATATCAAGGAGTTAAATCAATTTAGAACGGGTAGCCTGATTTACAATAACGCTGCAAATCAGACCCCACGGTTCCTTTCAAAACTGCTAATTGTTAAAGAATTCCACCTCTTTTAGAACGACATTAGAAACGCCATTTTCGCGTTTTGTCGTTCGTACGGTTCACATCCATGAAGTCAGCGATTCGAGTCCGTTCGCGCCCACCTTATCGATGCTCTGGTCTGGAACCAGGGCGTTTTCGTCCTCCGCACCTGCCTGAACCGCGAGATCAACAATCCCATTGCCAACCGCTCAACCCCTACAAGAGCAAGAGACTGACCACCATGAAAACGTCTGGCGTTGCCCATTCCATCGGTCACCGCTTTGAAAAGGAGCGCTACACTCTGTCGGCCCTCACTCGCACCCATCTCATCCATACATGGGTGCGCCTATGGTATGGTTGTCCGTGTTGTGTCGTTCGCGATCCCCACCATTGGTAACCGGGGAACATTACCAGATTGTGTGGCGTTCTATTAATAGCTCGAGCGACAGCTTGCTGGAAAAATGAACGAAATAGAGCCTGGAAACACGATGTTGAAAGAGAAATCGATAGACGCGTTGCTATACTTCTCCTTGCTGGCAGTGCTCATCATGTCGGGTTGTGATCACGCGACGGGACCTGGTTTGGACGCAACTCCCCTACCGACTAGCCATGTGGTCGAAATCTGCACCGAACGAGATTGCGGGCCAACTCTATCGGTTCGCCTCGCCGGTGTCGTTCCCGACGCCTACAGCTTCGCCTATGAAACGGCAGACGGCGCACGCAGGGAAGTGCGGTGCCAGGATGGAGTTGGTGAATACCCCACCAATCACTTTGACAGCATGAGCCATCTACTATGCCGCACTTACGGCATTCAGTTCGTCAATCTCTCACCTGAGGAGATGACGGTTACAGTGCGCTGGGAAGATGGTGAATTCAGCCAGACGCTCAAACCTGTCTACAGAGTATCCCATCCCAACGGTCCCTCCTGCCCACCGACGTGCCGTTCGGGCAGTATCACGCTCACTATCCCCACACCAGCCAACGGTTCATAAACATGGGTAGCTAGTCGCGAAACCAGATAGGTGGGCCAGGAGGCTATGAAATATACTCACGAACCACATTCACTGGATGGATGTTACTCCTGATGTTACTGATTGCCTGCACACCCAGGGAGCCAGAGGCGGTCAATCGGGATTGACGGATGTCGCCGGAAATACCGGTGACAATACCGATACAGGTGTAATAGATACAAATGATGTTGGGGCACAATCGGATGAAAGCGACTCTGAGCCACCGACTGCGCATCTGACCATAGACAATGTCATGCATGAGGTAGACATCGGTACCTACTGTTGGGCGGTTGAGGATGTGGTCCCGGTATCAGTGCCGACATGGTCGGCATACCGACTCAGATGACGGCGTTACATACATTCGTACAAGAAAGGTGATGAAAACCCGATCAATCCCCTTTGGCGTTCATGGACGCAAGGCGTTTCAAGCCCATTTGAAGGTGCATCCAAGGATGGGCGGTAGTTGACAGCCGCCAAGAAGAGTTCACTAAGTTGTAGGATTTAGCACGCGCCCAACAAACATTATTGCGCCACTGTCCCTATCTCGAATAAAGAATATGAACGGGCGATTGACTTTAACTTCCACTGGCTCTGATGCTGGTTCCACTACGACTCCCGTTGCAGCTGCGGCTTCTGTACCTGTTTCATCTACTGCAATGAATGCTTTGTGTTCAACATGGGTGATGAACAGGCTAGGTGGCATTTCGGCAATCCCCGAAAAATCCGCCTGGTATTTGGCAAAGGCATCAGGCATACCCATTTCGGCTAATGTATCTGCCAGACTGAAGGATGCTTCATATTCGAATCTTGGCAGATAGAGTTTGATGTTTTCTGAAGCAAATCCACGTAATAATGATTTGACAAAATCGCTATCCAATGAGCTTTCAATATCGTCAAACCGTCCTTCTGCGGGAAGCAAAACCACCATTTGTAGTCGCTCGCCTTTATAAGGTAATTCGATAGCTTGAAATCCTGCACCTTCAAAATAGTTAGCAAATCCTTTGCGGGACATCATTGGCACGATGACTGCTGAACCATCCAGAAGATAGAATTCGTCATCTCTTGTTGCATTCGAAAACGGATCTTCCCAATTTGCCTTGAAGTAAACTGCATTCGCCAGAACCAGGCGCGTCGCTGCTGTCAACATTTCATCAAGTATCAATTCTTCGATTTTGCCTTCCGTTTGTTCACTAATCCAATCATTGATGGCCAATCGCGCCTGCTCTCTGTTCTTTGCATCTTCAAAATCAACCGTTCTCAAATCTGCTCCGTAGTTTTCGGCAATCAAGTCAAGATATTCTGGCAAGAACGAATATCCATCATGCCCCCATATCGAATTAGCAATACGCAGAATAAAGTCTTCTTCTTGCTCTTTTCCATCCGCTTCTTGATCAGTTAGGCGATGCTCTAAATAACTGAATGCTGGATGCAGTTGATCTTGAGGCAGAGTATAGTGAAGCACATTGGCCATTTGCTCCTCCGTGCTACTCCGAGCACCGGCATAAGTCATCGCCAATGCTGCTGAAATGCTATAAGGCGAGTAGAAAAGATTGCCATCTTCATTTCGAACTGCCTGGTAGAGATCAAAAGCAAAAGCATTATTCCCTTCAACTAACTCTGAAAGCGTAGGCTTTCCCACATCTTGAGGGGTATCTCCAGAATCGTCCGATTCTGCTGTTGGCGTCGGAGTATCATCAGAGTCAACTGTAGCACTTGGCGATACACCGCAAGCTATGAGTGACAGACTCAAGAACATTACCGCCGTTAAGAGAACAATAGCATGTTTATGGTTCTGAAATAGCATGTCAACCCTCTCTCTCGAAATCTTCCGCCGCCCGACCTGGGGCCAACTATTCGACCATGGTCTGCAAAGGAGCGGCAACCCAGTACGGACCTCGGCAGCCTTCTATGGGCATGCCGGGGATCATCTCATTGATACTTTCCATGCCGCGAGTATTTTCAATCGCACCGCCTCCGGCATCAAGCTGATCGCCTACTCGAGCCACCGGTTGACCGTCCTCGTCGATGACTTCAATGCCGTCGTCAGCCACCCTGATGTCAGAGCCGAAGGGCCAGATTAGCAGCCAGCCATCGGCGTAATTACCGTCCTCTATCCGCAGGCAGCCATCGACTTCTACCAGGGTCCCTTCCAGCAAGGCCATCATACTTTCCTCGCTGGGAGGCTGAACGGGCAGATAGATCACCCGGCCGTCGGGTGTGGTCGCTTCCAGAAGGGCGCCCAGGTTGGTGTCAGGTAATTCCCCTTCCGGGTCGCTGGCCAGGACGATTACCGATTCGGGTAATCGGACGCCGGCCTGGGTCAGATCGGCCGAAAAGAGGTCTGGATTATCGACGATCAGTTCGACCCGGTTGTTGACGATGTCCACGGCGGTGGCGGCTGGCATCTGAACAGAATCGGCCGCCTGGCTGGCCATAACCTGGTCGGCTCGTAATTCCTCCAAAGAGTAGTTGACCGGCCGTACCTCGACAAAGTCAGCCCACTCATAGCCATCCAGATAGGGCCGGATGGCCTCTATATCACCTTCGGTCAAGGCGATCACGATGCGATATTCGGGCTGTTGCTCAACCCACAAACCGCCGTAGGTATCGGCCAGATCGGCCATTAGCAAAGATTGGAATTCACCAATGGTTTCCTCAAATAGCGTCCGATATGTTGTCGCGTCCAGCGGCAGGCCCTGGTCATCGACAAAGGCGGTGCTGTCCCGGCCCAAGGTGCCCTCCACATCTACTAGAAAGCCGTAGTTAACCTCGCCATAATCCGGCCAGTCGACGAACATGTCAAACACATACAAACCTGGTTCCAGGGTCAGCTCGATGGAGGGATTATTGTTGGGGGACAAGGTGAATTGATCGCCCGGTACCGATTTCCAGTAACGCCAGTCACTCTCTTTGGGGCCCATCAAAACGGGTTGTGAGGCCGGGAAGATCGATAGCTGCACGCGTCCAGACTTAGCATCAAGCATATATTCAAATTGGGCCAGGAAAGTTGATTCGGCCGGGATGGGATCCGGAGCAGTTGTGAAGCCAATGCCGTCGGCGCAGATGCTCGTGCCGTCACCGCGTTGCCAACAATAGCCGGTTATGCCCGCCTTCTGCTCCCGGCCGTCGATGGTTAATGTGGCTGCTGGTGGCTCAGTACTTGCTTGATCGGGCGAATCATTAGAGCTATCAGTCGCGATCTCCAGGTTGTCGTCTGAGAGGGCCGATTTATCAGTGGTCGTTGCTGGGGTGCAGGCTACCATTAGGAATATGAGCAGTAGTCCGAAAAGAGTGCTTGGTTGTCGTCCTAACATGGTTGGTTGCTCCATTGGCAACAGAATTGACGGGAGACCAACGCCCTGGATCAGCTCATCGAGGGGAAACAGATTCACTGGGTCGTTGAATTCTGGCGTAGTGTTTGCATTAGCTCGTCAGTTGGCGCCAGCCAGTCCACGGGCGTGGTGCCGACTGGTAGTATCGGCGTCTGTTCACCTGTCACCGTATCATGGAGCCAAACCTGGAAAGTCTCCTGTGTAACGTCGAATAAAGTAAAGGCTAGCTGACTCCCATCAGGGCGCCAGGTTGGCTCAAAAGCGGTGCCCAATCGAACTTCTTCTTGCCCATCGGGGCGAGCGATCCATAAGTTTGGCCGGCGGCCGTCTTCGGCTCGTTCATTGAAGGTGACAAAGGCCAACCAGTCGCCGCTTGGGCTCCATGACAAGTAGTGGGGAACCGTGCCGCCGCCGACAGCTATATACGTATGGAACAATTCTCCACTATTGTTTTCCAGGTCAAAGACGGCGACTCCCGACGTCCAGCCATGCTTTACCTGATCACCGCCAACTTTCCAGGCCAATTTCCGCCCGTCTGGTGACCAGGCCGGCTGAAACACCTTCTCGAGGTCGAGACCGTAATCCGAAGGATAAAAATCTTCAGGTTCTGAGCCGCGAGGCATTATCCGGCCGGGTTGATCAAAACCGCCATAGGCTAGCATCTCGCCGTCCGAAGAGAGCGCCAACGGCCCGCTCTTTTCCTCGTCCAGTATGCGGTAATCACTGCCGTCAGTGCGCACGATGGTTGGATTACCAAAGCCTGGCCCAAGATCATCACTGGAGCCAAAGATGATTATTTCTTGCTGGCCGGGCCACCACTGGGCTAGACCGTTGTACCTATTGGACCCTTCCGTTAGATTGCGTCTTTCACCAGTCGTCAAGTCGGCTAGCCAGATATCCGGGTCGTATTCTGGCTGGAGGAGGGCGTAGCGGCCGTCGGCATATAGGCGAGCAGATGGTTCGTCGATGACAAACACTGGTTCGCCGTTCTCGTCGATGATCCAGATTTCGTGACCGCTGCGATAGACTAGGCCAGCAAGCGGATGCAGCTGGCCTGGAGAAGCTGATTCGGTACCAGTGGCTGTGGAATCAGCCTGAGGTGACAATTCGGCGGCCTGACCTTTGGCAATGGGTTCGCCAAGGATACCGGTAAGCGCTCCTGTGATCGGCTCATTCTCACCAACATAGAGTAAGATAAGCCGATCTTTTGTGTAAAAGTGAGGCGTAGCCACCCAACTCATCATACTGGTTCCAACTGAACTGGCATCGGGCGAGATCTGAGCTGCCTCGGCCGCCGCGGTCGCTGAGTCTGGGTATTCAAAAACCTGCACATCTTCACCATTGACGACGATGACCTGGCCTGGGACCGAAAAGAAGGGTTGGTCGACCGGGCCGTTAATCTCCACTGATTGACCATCTAGTCGTAAGTCGTCTGTGAACTCAACTAGGCCATACTCATCGTTGACGTCTAGCGAATCACTCTCAGTCTCGATACCCGTGATGAAGTTGGCAACATCTGGGTCGCTTTCGGCCAGGGCTGAGATGGCCTCATTTCTTCGTTCTAAATCTGTAAGATCCCGCTGCAACTGCTCGACTTGAACGCCATCTTCCGCAATGCTTACCAAAAACATAGTGCCCTTAGAAAGATCGACACGCTGGTCCTCAATCCACATCTCGGCCGTCACGCCGTCCGTCGTATTGGCTTTCCAGCTATAGTTGCGCCCTTCAGACCCAAGGATGTCACATTCCAGTCTATAGACAGGATCTTCAGTGGAGCCCGTCCCCGAGCAGCTTTCGCCACTCCCGTAGGAAGTGTCTTGCCAGATAAGGATGGCTAATCCTTCTTCCCAATAATGATAGGAGTACGAACCGCCATCCACTACGCCGCCGATCGAACTGGCGCCTGGCGGCGTGCTTCCCGAAGAGCAACTGATGACAAGGCTAGAGATTACCAGAAGCCATACCCAAATGATTCTAGTCTGAATGGCAAACATTTCGATCCTCCATTGTTGGCTAAGAGATTTTCTGCACGCAATTAAGAACAACTTGCCAACCGGCCCATTGGCCTGCTATCAATATCGCATCGCCATACACTAATCCGATGCTAAAGTCACTATCACGCCGCCCAGCCACCCTACCGATCACCGCTTACACCGATCTTGGACTGAAAGCACATCTGTATTGATATCCTTTTCAGTGCGTTTGGTTCCGACCCTGAGCAAGAAAATAACGTAGCCACCACGCCATAACTACTCATCTATCTCTGGTGGGTACACTAGAATATCGGCCGCCTCTGAAGCGAACATCACACTTTGCGGCGGCGTTTCCAGAAGATCCGCGACCTTTTGCTCGAAATAGAAGTCAAGTGTCATACCGCCCAAACGATCAAGGCGAACGATATACCCTTCATCGTCGACGCGGAGAATCACGAAATCGTTGTATGATTCCCCACTGGGTAAGAGTGTAAAGAACAGAGCATATGTGCCGTGAGGAAATTCAAGGAAGTCAGGCAGCTCCTCTGAGACTACATAGACCGCATAGAGAGATTCAGCCTCAAAATCCAGGACGCCGGCCACTTCTGATGCTAAAACGGAGTGACCTTCGCCCGGGCCGCCTAGCGGAAAGAAGTCCACGAGCGTGCCTTCCGCCTGGCCATCTTCACACTTTGGTGTGGTTCCTAATCCCTCAACGGTGGTGCAGCCGATTGTCACAAACCGGACCAACGCTTGACGCATCTCAAGATCATTGCTGAGTACGGTGTCAATCACGAAATCAACTTCAGGAATGCCACTCTTGGTTTCTCTAGGAACCGGCTTAGGTGGATCAGTGACGATGGTAGCTGTGGTGGTTGGCGTCTCGGTTGGCATTGCCGTCGCTGCCTGGGTTGCCGTTTCCGTTGGTTTTGCCACCGTAGCTTGAGCCTGCATGGCCACCTCGGTTCCTGGTGACGATGTGGGCTTGCTGGCCGTGGTAGGAAATGGCGTTGATTCTACTTCAAGCTGGGCTTCAGCTTGTGGCTCCACGGTCGCTGAGGCACAAGCTGCCAGCAAAAACAGTAGAGTCAGAATCACTAAAACTGAACTATTCTTCCTCATCTTATTGCTCCTGCTTAACGACACAATTTCGGTCTCATTCCTGTAGAGATCTGTTTGAACTCATGTACTGGCCTCAAATCAGTATGGGGTCAAACCATATACAAGAGAGAGTTCACCCTATTTGACACCTTCACGCGACTCTGGTCCGCATTTCTGGTTAATTCACCGGCACTATCGACGTCGTGGGAAGGACTATCAACAAGCCATGGTCCAAGAAGTAAAGCTGGTCTGTATGAGGATCATGGCCTGCAAGCCGGGCATCCTGGATTGGGGATACGTCATAGCTAATAGTTGCTTCGACGAGGCGTGTCGCCGTTGACGATATGCGGATTTGCTTATCAACATCTCCACCGGGCTTGGTGATCCAAGCAGCTTCATAAAGCAATCCCCGGGACCAGTCGACAACACTGCCGGTCAGGGCCGCAATGTCACCGGCACCACTTTCTTCGTACCAGGCTTCGGTTAAATTGTGTGCCCAAAAAGCGTGCGTGCCCAAAGTCGACAGATATGACATACCGTATAGGTTGCCGGCGTAGGGGACGGCCTGGTACTGGCTGGGAGTACTGTACTTGCCCCACTCATGCCAGGTGACTGCATCGTAAATATAGATTGTGTCGATCGCGTGCGGCGTGCATCCCCACGTATTGAAGGAGATGTAAATAGTGCTGGAAATGAGGTCAAAGAAGGAGCGGGAAATAGGTGCCTCGCCTTGCAATGTCCCACAAACTTCCCTGGGGACTGACAGCGTGCGGGATTCGGTGACCGTCATTTTCTCGATATTGAGCATATAGACGGTGTTGCCTCGGAAGGCATAGCCAACGCCCCGACTGGGATCCACTTGCGGATCGGCTGGTGGTGTCCCGCTTCCAGGCACGTCTATGATACCCAATTGCTCACCACTGAGTGAATCAAGGACAACGACCCCCTTTTCTCCTTGGTCGACTAATAGCTTATGATTGCTCCGATCCAGGGCCAAACGGCCGGCAAAAGGGTAGCTGTCAAGAAATCGGCCATCATCTGTCGCCAGTACGACCGTCTTCTGCACGTTGTCCACCGTAGCACTGGCGTAGATCCGTCCTTCAACGCCGTCGATAAGCAGCGGTTCGCTTATGTCTTCGACGCGGGGAGTCGGTCTAGTTATAAATGGCAAGTAGAAGAAATGTTCGGGGGTCTCCAGCTCTTGGCCAGAGGCGCTACCTGAGCCAGTAAGAAACATCAGGGTTACCGTCAGGACCAATAGCGAAAAGCGAGATAGCGTTTTTAACATCATTTCTGGCTTCCTTCTATGACGAACAATCAATGGTAATCTTGTGCGGAACGCGAACGGGTTGCCCAAAAAAGACAAGGTCCCGATCGATCAAACATTTGGCCGCTTCCAGGTCTGCTACAGTGGGTCTAGTTAGGCGGGTGATGAAAGTCTGCATGTCGCTATATTGTCTTCTGATTCTCAAGTCACCAACGCACCAACCAGCTATCTTCTCTGTAATGGCTGAATCCGTTCTTGAAATGGGAGTACATATTTCTAACGTTGTCTAAATGAAGTGGGTTCCGCCCTGGAATGTAAAGTCGTTAACAGTGCCCTAGGTTCGCTCTAGGTCGGAAACGGAACCAGGAGTTGCCGACGCAGGCTGAGAGTGTTTCCGCTAACGATCGGTTCAAGCGATTTTCCTAAGGCAAACCAGTCAACGCATGACCTGAACACCAGTTGACCTTCCATCTGCTATCGCATAGCATCAAATGCAGGCGGCTGGCCGCCCACAGACGCGATGAGCGTATCCGCGCCACCGCTGCCATCGCTCAAGAGCAGTTCCCAACCCCTGTCTGATGCCTGCTAGATATAGGTAGCTTATTGTCGTCAAGCCAGTGAACATTGAGGACAACTGACTCGCCTTTGCCCACCAACTGCGGTTCCTCGTCCATCTGACCAGTGAAGATTCGAAAAGCAGCTGTCTCGCCCGGCAGCCGGGTGAAACTGAACCGTTCTCCGCCAGGCGACCAATCATATAGGCCATCGACCCCGCTGGTATAGACGATTGGATCGCCGATATGTGTCCTCCCAGCTGACTAGAAGCAAATCGGTACGCTCGGGTTCAACCTTGGGGCTGCTCAGATAGGCGATGGTCTCCAGGGTGGGGTTGATGACGGGATCAGGCAGTGGATTGGTGCCCCTTGCCTCTTCTATCGTGCCCACAAGCGCGGCCGACCCCCCGTCTGTACGCAGACGCCAGATACCAAAGGCCTGGTTCTCTATGCCTAGCGGGTCTGGCGGAGGGACGACCACGCCTAGAACGTCACTGCTAGGCGACCAGACCGGCCGAGCATAGTAACGGACCTCGCTGTAGGTGATCACCGGCGTGTAACCGAAGATACGCTGCTTATCTTCGCCGTTTATATTGGTCAAAGAAACGCTATCTGGTGTAATCACGGCCACTCGATTACCATCGGGTGCGATGGCGAAATTTCCCCCTTCTCCAGGGAGGAATAGATAATCCAGGGACAGCACGGTCTGCGGGTCGGTATTAACCCGCCAGAGATCGTCAGACAATAGAAGTCCGGGTCCGTCTGTTAACATTCTTGTATTAAATAAAAGTTGACGGCTGCCCGGGATCCACGCCAATTGGTTAATCGTCATACCGGTAATATAGTCGGCCAATTCCCCTTCCTGCGGGATCGGCAGGTCACCCTCTTTGACCAGCTGGCGCTCATCGCTGCCATCAGCATTGACAGCCCATAAGCCGTTGCCCCGGCGGAAAGCGACAATGCCCTTGTCGTCGCTCAGCAGGACCTGGTCGACGCCGCCATCGGTGGTAAGCTGGCGCTCGCCGCTGGTCTCGGTCCACCACCAGGCGTTGTTGTCCCTGGTGAAAACGACAACCAGATCATCTATCGACATTGGCGTGGGCGTCGGCGTCATAGCCAATGCAGCAGAGATAGTCGGTGGCTGGAAGCTCTTAACGATCGTCATAGCTTCCGGCACATTGGCGGCCTTACACCGCCCTTGCCCATCGCTGAGAATTCGTATTACGTAGCCAGTATCCCGATCAATAAAAACTGCCATGAGCGCTTCCATCTCAGGACAGACCGATCCAGTCCCATTACTGTAAGTGACCATCGTACCTACCCTATCATTGTCGAATAGTTCGTACCGTTTGGACCTCCGAAGGATCACTTACGCCGGTAGACAAAGTGGAAATCAGCTTTTCGTGTGTCTGGCCCTCCGACGGCATGACCTGGACTGATATCAAGTAAGGTCGACTTTCGCCAACTATATCCCCTTCGAAAAAGTACGTGGTGTTCTCGTCCGGTTCTACCTCCTGGACATTGGCGCTCTCGGGAATCAGCAGTTTGTAACCAAGGACAGGTTTGGTATAGGTTATCAGCGGTCCCCATCCGCTCGCAGGCTCCTGAGTTAAGGTCGGCGTTGTCACAATCTCCGTCGCCATATTCTGAACCATGTCAGATTCTGGCGAACCTTCAGTCACAGAAGGCTCCGGGGTCCGCTCAAGGCTTATATCCAGGGTGCCGCAAGACGTCAACGATATAAGTAGCAGCAGGAACATCATACCTGTTGCTAGGTTAAGGAAATACGGTTCGCCAAATTTACGTATCATGTCATCTCCAAAGCACAGCACAACGCGGCCTGTAATTGCTTATATTGTAGCAGCTTGCTGTCACTGCTTTGTGGTAGGGTGATGGCGGATGGGTAACATCGGTTACCGAATGGTAACATCGATCAAACGGCGGCCAATCATGTTCAGATGGGGGCTAGCCAGCCATCACCCGCAGCAGAAGCTCTGATTATTGACTCCAAATCTACTTAAGATGCAGCGGCTATCGCCATATTCATAACCCCCTAATGACATAAAAACCAAATTCAGGATTGCTACTAGCGCGCGACTCACATCTTTCCAGTTAGGATTCTCGTCGCTCTCTTATCGATTGTATTGGGCGATAGGATGGGAAGTCCTCCTTTTGCGGGGCACCTATTTGTTTTTTTACGAGTTGAGAAATTCTTCTCTTGTTGTCCTTCCCTGCCAGATTTCGGTGATCAGAGTGCCTAAGGCCAACTGCCAAGGTGACTTATGCGGAGAGTCGTGCTAATTTGGGAGTGGTCACCCGTTCAAGACATTATTGCTGAAGGTTTACAGAACATGACTGATGGGTTCATCTCTATAGACGGATATTTGAACGCGATCTCCGAGCTAACCCTTCTTGTGTATTGGTATGCATTTGCCATATTTCTTCCTTACCGAGATTTGTCGACCACGCTCGCATTTCTAGTGAAGAACCGCAACTGGCAGTGGATCAACGGACTCGGTGTTTTAGGAGCATTGGCGGGTCTTCTTTGACAAGCGGGCATCTACATTTATCAACTGCCGAAAGCCGGTTCGTTTGCGGATGCCGGTTATTACATAGCAACGTTGGGAACAGCATTGCTGCTTGGCACGATCCTGTAGGATACGATATTGTGGCCGATCCTGGTTAATCATGATGAATCCTTGCTCAGCTTTCGAGGGCTAGTTTATCTGAGCTGAACCTTTTTAACTTTCTTTGTTGCCTCTGGATTGATATACAGTGCCGGTTTCGTTCTCGTGGGGATCGGAATCGTTCAGGGAAACACGTCGCCTGCGGCGGCCGGTTATCTGGTTGCAGTAGGAGCGCCGCTCTTTGGTTTAGGAGCAATGTTTGGCAAATATCAGTTTTGTCTACGATCAGCCGACGTAACCTTGATGGGCATCGGATTGTTAAGGTTAGGTCTTGCAATGTTTTCATAGCCGGTGCAGGAGAGTCCTTCTTACCACCAGCAAGCCTAACGTAGTTTGATGCTCCACCAGATCAACCCCGGGCCCGTCGAGGCATCGTCGATGTCGACCAGACTTGCATGCAAAATACCGGTTTGCGGGGTAGAAGACGATGTCAAGGCGTTGACTGCGCTCGACCGGTAGGCTTCGCCTGTCACATTAATTGACACTGGTTTTGATGCCTGTAGAATATCGAGAAGTGATATCAATTTAGACTGGGTAAGATTTACAATAACGTTGCAGATCAGACCCCACGGTTCCTTGAAAAAACGCTATATGTTAAAGGATTCTACCACGAGTAGAATGGCATTATGGAAGTAACTCGTGGCTTCCGGGTTCACCTCCGAGAGGTGCGATGAGGACATCGCTTGTGGTTCAAGCCCAATCAGGCTTACTTGGTACCCTCGCTTCAATCATCGTAATCCAACAATGAGTTGACCTCTTGATCTTGTTTTCCCAAATAACTTGACTGATTAGACTATCCGGCCAAACCCAATCCAAATAACCAGTAACCTGCATACGGATCGCTCTGCAGATACCACTCCCCGGCCGGCACAGAATGCTCATCCGTAACCCCCGTGATCATCCGCGTCGAATAATAAGAAAAACCACCCTGGCCATTAAATCCTCCCCGGGAACCAAACTTTTTTGACGAGATAGAACATATGTGCTATCATACAGGAACAACAAACCACCCCCATATCCATCGCGCCCAGCGCGAGCAGAGCTCCTTAGCACTCAGGAGTTCCGCAAGCTCGGTCCTCTGAGCACCTGGCCGGGTCCGCACCAGAACTTCGTCTTCTCCTCTTCGATTTCGGTGCAGACCCGGCCTTCTCCCATTATTTGGTATATAGTGTATACGCCGGCCGTTAAAGAGAGCTGATACCCGTGAAACCCCTGAAAATCTTCTTTCACCAACAGCGCCAACCCCTTACGAATAGCTCGACCGCAATGCTGGCTATCAACTCCCTCAGTTACCCCGTCGCCCCCTTCCTCAGTCCCTCTATAGCCTCGTCGCTCCCTCTCAGGAGTTCGCCGGCCACCATTCACCCCGTTCATTTACCGGGTCCCGATCCCCGGTACAAAACAATTTCCGGGAAAACTTCCCGTCCAGGAGGTCGTCCTTCTTCCCATTCCACTAATTCAACGAAAAAAATAATCTTTCGGGAACAATTACCGGGTCGGGATCCTTCTTGCGCTCCCTCGCTCGGTCCCTGTGTCGCTCCCCCACTAAGAGTTCGTCTTCGAACGCATCACCCCGTCCCAATTCGAATCTGGCCCCAAACCCCAGATCATGTCAAAATACGCCCAAGGCAAGCCTATGTCTCTGAACATCGCCATCATCGGCCTACCCAATGTAGGCAAGAGCACCACCTTCAACGCCCTCGTCCAGGCCCAACACGCCGCGGCCGAGAACTACCCCTTCTGCACCATCGAGCCCAACCGGGCCATAGTGCCCGTTGTCGATCCTCGCCTCGATGCCCTGGCCCAAATCACCGGCGTGCCTGCCACCATCTACGCCACCATCGAATTCGTCGACATCGCCGGCCTCGTGCGCGGCGCCAGCCAGGGTGAAGGGCTGGGCAACCAGTTCCTCGGCCACATCCGTGACGCCGACGCCCTGATCCACGTCGTCCGCTGCTTCGATGACGAAAACATCGTCCACATCAGCGAGCACCCCCAGCCCCGATTTGACGTTGAGATCGTCAACACTGAACTCATCCTGGCCGATCTACAACAACTTGAGCGAAAGATCGAGCGCCTTTCCACCCAAATCAAGGGCGACCGGGCGGCCATCCCCTTGCTGGCCATGGCCGGTAAACTGCAAGAGCACCTCGAACGCGGCCGGCCGATCAGCGCCTATCCTGACCAACAGGACGACGCCTTCCTGACCTTGCGCCACGACCTGCGCCCCCTCTCCGGCAAACCCGTCATTTACGCGGCCAACGTCGACGAAGACGGCCTGGCCCAGGACAACCCCTATGTCGCCGAACTGCGCCAGGTTGCCGTCGAACAGGAAGCCCAGGTCATCAAACTCTGCGCTCAACTCGAAGCCGACATGGCCGGCCTGACCCCGGCCGAGCGCCAGGAATTCCTCGACCTGGCCGGGGCCAGCGAAAGCGGCCTCGATCAAATCATCCATCATGGCTACCGTCTGCTGGGCCTCATTAGCTTCTTCACCATGAACGAACGAGAAGTCCGGGCCTGGACCGTCCGGGCCGGGGCAACCGCGCCCCAGGCCGCCGGCGTCATCCACACCGATTTTGAGCGCGGCTTCATTCGCGCCGAAGTGTTACCCCATGAAACGTTCGTCCACCACGGCCGCTGGGCCAACGCCAGGGCCGCCGGCGCCCTGCGCATCGAGGGCAAAGAATACATCGTCCAGGATGGCGACATCATCTATTTCCGATTCAACGTCTGAGCGATCCAACGAGCGAAGTCCTATGGCCTGGTACCAACAAGAGATCACCCTCCCCCCCAAATCCCGCGGTTTTCATCTCATCACCCGCGACATCGAACACGCCCTGCCGCGCCTGGCTGAATTCCACGTCGGCCTGGCCCACATCTTCATCCGCCACACCTCCGCCTCCCTGGCCCTCAACGAAAACGCCGACCCCACTGTTCGCCTGGACATGGAACGCCACTTCAACGAAGCGGTTCCCGAAAACGCTGCCTACTACATCCACACTTACGAAGGACCAGACGACATGCCTGCCCACATCAAAGCTGTGTTGCTGGGCAGCGCTCTAACCATCCCCATCAGCCACGGCCGCTTCAACCTGGGCACCTGGCAGGGCATCTATCTCAACGAACATCGCGACCGGGCCAGAGGCCGCACCCTGGTATTAACGATTACCGGAGAAACAAAAGGAGTTCCAACCCATGTTGACTGATCTCGTAACCACCATTCGTGCGGCCATATCCGGCCAGCGCGCCCACGACGACGTAGCCGCCATCATCCGCCACCACCGCATCCAGGCCAGCCCAGGCTATCGCGATGCTGCCAACTACGTCTTGTCCCAACTCCAGGCGGCCGGCCTGCAAGCCAAGATCGAGACCTATCCGGCCAACTACCAGGCCAAATTTTGGACCTCTTCCTCCTTCCAGGAGTGGGAATGCAGCAAAGGGACGTTACACCTGCTCGAACCCGCCGCTGATAGCGCCAAACTGGCCGACTACGATGAGCTTAAACTCGCGCTGATCCAAAGAAGCGCCTCATTCAGTGGCGAAGCCGAAGTCGTCCTCCTCGAAGATGGGCTCACCGAAGCCGAATACGAAGGGCTAGACCTCGCCGGCAAAATTGTCCTCACCAAAGGGGCCGTCGGCCGCGTCCACCAATTGGCCGTCGCCCAGCACGGGGCCATCGGCATCATCTTCGATGGCCTCAGCGAAGCCCCACCCGTTCGCGAAGCGATGGACCTGCCCGACGTTCACCAATACACCTCCTTCTGGTGGACAGGCCAGGCTGAAGAAAAACAATGTTTTGGTTTCGTCCTCTCCCCTCGCCAGGGTACAAAACTACGCCGCCAGCTCCGCCTGCAAGTGGCCGATGAGACAGCTCCCCCGGTCAGAGTCCGCGTGGAAGTTGAAGCCCGCTTCTACGACGGCGAAATCGAAATCGTCACCGCTACCATCCCCGGTGAAAGCCAGGAGAAGGTCTTCATCGTCAGCCATCTTTGCCACCCCCAACCCTCGGCCAATGACAACGCTACGGGCGTCGCCGCCAACCTGGAAACCGCCCGCACTCTGCAGCGCCTCATCAAGGAAGGCATCCTACCTCGACCTCAGCGCAACATCACCTTCATGTGGATGCCCGAGATGACCGGCTCCTATGCCTACCTGGCCCGCCATGAAGACGACATACCCAACCTAATCGCCGGCCTGAACCTGGACATGGTCGGCGCCGATCAAAACCAGACCGGCTCTGTCTTGCTCCTCATCCGCCCGCCCGAAGCCAGCGCCTCCTTCGCCCCGGATTTGCTCGCCCGCTTGCGCGAACTCATCTATGACGACTTCGTCTCCCTGGATGGCGCGGGTAATTACTCTCTTCACCGTTACGCCACCACTGCCTTTACCGGCGGCTCAGATCACTACATCTTTTCCGATCCCAATGTCGGGGTGCCCATGCCCATGCTCAACCAATGGCCGGACAAGTTCTACCACACTTCGGCCGACACCCTTGACAAAGTAGATCCCGACTCCCTGGCCCGGGTGGGCGCTATTGCCGCCGCCTACGCCTACTTCATCGCCAGCGCCGGGCAGGCCGAAGTTACCTGGCTTTCCCACGAAATATTAACCCGTTTCCGCTGGCGCCTGACCCGGCTGACCCAGGACTTTATCACCGAGTTGATGGCCGGGGTCAGCGCCCAGGAAGGCCGGCGACGTCAAAACATGCTGGAAAGGCGGGTGGCCTTCAAGCTGGACCGCCATCGCGTTGCTCTTCAGGGCCTCATTCGCCTGGCCGGCGGCGCCGGCTCCCTGTCCGAAATGCTCTACTACGAAGCCTCTCGCTTCGCCAACCGCGAGTTAGACCGCGCCCGCCGCGTGGTCACCCAACTCGGCGATATGGCCCCGGCCGATCCTGACCCAGAACCGCCGCCTGAGAGCAACCCCTGGGATGCGAAAGCCGCCGCCATAGTCCCCCACCGCCTCTATCGCGGTCCGGTCAGCCTGATCTCCGGCCTGAGTGGCCTCTCCCCGGCCGAGCGCACCGCCTGGTATGAACTAGTAGCCAGCCGAAGCGAAGGCGGTGACACAATTCTCGCCCTGGCCGAATATTGGAGCGATGGACGGCGCACCGCCCTCGACATTATCGAGCAAATCGAACTGGAAACTGGTATCCGGGATGCAGAACTGATCGTCCGCCAATTTGAGCTATTACACACCCTCGGCCTGGTCGAGTTGTAAAATCAAACCAACCCAATAGCAGTAGGCGTACTCAAATGTGGCCTACTTGGCATCCAAAACCGGGAACATCGCGGTTGCACTTTTTGCTTGGAATTTCGGAGTAGTGCCTGCCCCTACGAAGTGTCTGCCCTCGCGAAGGCGGGGGTGTGGGGCGGGAATCCACTCTGGTGGCAGGTATTCACCCCAATTTGCCGCGTCCCTCCTTCTCTCCCTCGCCATTTCCCCCAATTCGTTGACATTTAATCGATAAGTGTTACTATTTCAACCTATGATTAATCAACCGACACCTCGTTTGCGTCGCCGCACCTGGACCATAGGTCTGGTGCTTGAGGTTGTCTGATTAGTCATAAACCTGAAACGAGCGATTGAAACCGCCAGACCGAAACAACGGCTGGCGGTTTTTTTGTTATATAGCTGAAGGAAACAAGCATGATTCAAGTTGGCATATTCGGGGCAAGTGGTTATACCGGGTTCGAGCTTGTCAGTCTCTTACGCCGGCATCCAGAGGTAGACATTCGTTTTGTGACCTCTAAATCCCAGGCCGGTGTATCCCTGGATCATCTTTACCCGGCCGGCCCCGCCCTACCCCTCATCGCCCCCGAGGACGCGCCCTTAAGCGAAGTTGACCTGGTCTTCTTGTGTTTACCCCACGCCAAAGCCGCGCCGACGGCCGTCGTTGCCCTGGAAGCCGGCGCCCGGGTCATCGATCTCAGCGCCGACTTTAGGCTGAAGAGCGCTGCCGATTACGCGCGCTGGTATGGCGTCCAACACCCGGCACCCAACCTGCTCCCCGAAGCCGTCTACGGGCTGACAGAGTTCGTGCGCGACCAACTTCCTGGCGCGCGCCTGGTCGCCAACCCGGGCTGCTATCCCACCAGCATCTTACTCGCGTTGCAACCAGCATTGGAAGTTGGGGCAGCCGCGGGCGCCATCATCGCCGACGCCAAGTCTGGCGTATCCGGCGCCGGTCGCCAGCCAAAGCAAAACACCCACTTCGTCGAGGTAGCCGGCAACTTTTCGCCTTATAATATCGGCCGCGCCCACCGACATCTTCCCGAAATGGAACAGGCCATGGCCCTGTGGAGCAAACCAGCCCCAACCCTCATCTTCTCGCCCCACCTGCTGCCTGTCCCTCGAGGCATTGAAGCGACCATCTACATGCCCCTGCGAAAAGGTTGGTCCGAACCCACCTTGAGGGTTTTATATGAAGAAATCTATGCCGGTGAGCCATTTATCCGGATCTTGCCGCCCGGCGAGTTAGCTACCCTGGCCCACGTATTACACAGTAACTGTTGCGTCATCGGCCTGAGCGTGGCCGCTGATACGTTGATCTTAACCTCGGCCATAGACAACCTGGTCAAGGGCGCGGCCGGCCAGGCCGTCCAGAATATGAACCTGATGTTCGGCATTGACGAAAAAGCCGGTCTTATCTAGCGGCAGGAGGCCAAAATGCAATTATTGAAGATTGGCGGAAACGAACTAGGCGATTCAACATTTCTAAAGCGACTAGCCCAATCAGTGGCCGCCCTCGACGAGCCGGTGGTCATCGTTCATGGCGGTGGTCAGGCCATTGCCGATATGCAAGCCCGGCTCGGCTTACCGGCGGTTAAAGCAGACGGCCTGCGGGTCACCGATGCCGACTCGCTGGCGGTCACCCAGATGGTACTTTCAGGACAGACCAATAAGGATATCGTCGTCGCTCTCTTGTCGGCCGGCGTGCAGGCCGCTGGCATCAGCGGCGTCGATGGCGGCCTGCTGCGCTGTGTCAAAAAGCAGCATCCGCAGGTCGACCTCGGTTTCGTGGGTCAGATCGTCCAGGTCCATCCGCAACTCGTGGAAATTCTAACCGGCCAAGGGATCGTACCGGTTATATCACCCATATCCCTCGGTCTTGAAGGGCAAATTTACAATGTCAACGCCGATGAGGCGGCCGGTGCGCTGGCTGCCGCCCTGGGCGCCAGCGTGCTTAGCTTCATCTCCAACGTGCCCGGCGTTCTGGATCAGGATAACCGGCCCATTGCCCAACTCACCACGTCCCAAACTGAGCAGCTGATCGATCGTGGTATTATTCGCGACGGCATGGTGCCCAAAGTGCGGGCTGCCTTGAGCGTCATCGACCAGGGCGTCTCGAAAGTGCGCATCGTCAACCTGAGCGGCTTGGCCTCCGGGCAGGGCACGCAATTCTCTGCCTAGCCATGCGTTCCGCTACATAGGAATGTAATTTACTATAAATGGAAGCTGCCTCAATGTTGGCAAAATGAGAAGGAAAATCAGAGGGACTTGACTAATGACCACAAACAAATTCATAGACTGGGAAAAGAAATATATTGTACCCACTTATGTACGGCCGCCGGTTGTTTTCACCCACGGCCAGGGCGCCTACCTCTTCGACGACCAGGGCCAACGCTACCTCGACTTCGCCGCCGGTATTGCCGTCAACGCGCTGGGCCATGCCGATGAGCAATGGTTGGCCGCGCTGACCGAACAGGCTGGCCGGCTGACCCACGTGAGCAACCTCTACTACACGGTGCCCCAGATTGAGTTGGCCAGGCGCCTGGTAAAAAACTCCTTCGCCGATCGCGTCTTTTTCTGTAATTCAGGCAGCGAAGCCAACGAATCAGCCCTTAAATTCGCCCGCAAATATGCCCGGAGCCACCACAAATCTGGGGGCAATTTTACCAAAACAGGAATCGTGGCCTTTAGCGCGAGTTTTCACGGCCGGAGCATGGGCGCCCTTTCGACAACTTACAAGAGTAAGTATCGCGAGCCATTTGTCCCGCTGGTGCCCGGAGTGACCTTCGCTGATTTCAACGACCTGGCCTCGGCCGCTAGGACCGTCAACCGGGACAGTTGCGCGGTGATCGTCGAGCCAATCCAGGGCGAAGGCGGAGTCAACCCGGCCGACCCGGCATTCCTCAAGGGCTTGCGGGCGTTGTGCGATGAGAACGATGCCCTCCTGATCTTTGATGAAGTGCAATGCGGCCTCGGCCGCTCCGGCAAACTGTGGGCCCATGAGATATACGATGTCACCCCGGACATAATGACCCTGGCCAAACCTCTGGCTGGCGGCCTGCCTATTGGGGTGACGCTGGTCACCGAAGCCATCGCCCAGGTCATGAAACCCGGCGATCATGGTAGCACCTTCGGCGGCGGTCCCTTGGTATGCTCGGCCGCTAACGTAGTCTTTGATCGGGTCAACCAGCCCCAATTCCTGGCCCAAGTTCGCGAGAGCGGCGCTTATTTAGTCGATCGCTTGCGCAACCTATATTCACCCCAGATCGTAGCGGTTCGGGGCGCCGGCTTGCTCATTGGCCTGGAACTACGATCCCCGGTGGCTCCGCTGGTGACAGCCGCTCGCAAGAAAGGTTTGCTGGTCATCAACGCCGGTGAGAATGTGCTCCGGCTGTGCCCGCCACTCACCGTTAGCCCGGCCGAAATTGACCAGGCCGTTGAAATTCTAGAGCGGACCCTGGAGGTGCTGGCGTGACCTACCCCCTACCTCAGCCAAACCAACCGAACACCACCAGAGTCATCGCACCCCAAACCATCAATGTTCGCCGGGCGATCGTCGATGACGTACCGGCCATCGTCAACCTGGTAAACAGCCACGCCCTTAACGGGACCGTATTGCCGCGCTCGACAAACGCCGTATACGCGACGATCGATGATTGGTTTGTGGCCGTCGCCGGGAACGAGTTGCTGGGCTGTGTCTCCTTGTTGGCTTACGCCTCTGGGCTGGTCGAAGTGCGCTCCCTGGTCGTCGGTTCCCGTTATCGTAACCTGGGTATCGGCTCTCGCCTGATGCAGGCCTTGCTCGCCGAAGCCCGGCAGCGTCGGATAAACACCCTGTTCGCCCTGACGCGCAAAATTTCTTTTTTTGAGCGTTTTGATTTTCTATTTAGTGAGCGTTATCTGTTCCCGGAAAAGGTGTGGCAAGATTGCCAACAATGCCCCTTGCTAGAAGCCTGTGATGAAACGGCCATGGTCAGGTCATTTGCGGAGGATTCCGGTCCGGATTCTCAGCAACAGGCCGCACCCCCCAAAGCCAAATAAAAACTGGTTGGGATTCGCTTGATAAGAAATATTTCGTTAAATATCATGAAATAAAAAGGAAAAGAACATGTCGTCAAAACCCACGGTGAATAAAGTTGTTCTCGCCTATTCCGGCGGTCTGGATACCTCGGTCATTGTGCCCTGGTTGAAGGAAAATTATGGCTGCGAGGTGATCTGTTTCTGCGCCGATATTGGCCAGGGTGAGGGTGAATTAGATGGCCTGGCCGACAAGGCTATGGCCAGCGGAGCCAGCAAGGTGTTTGTAGAGGATTTACGCCATGAGTTCGCCAAAGATTTCCTCTATCCGATGCTCCAGGCTGGGGCCATCTACGAAAGGCAATACCTGTTGGGCACCTCAATCGCCCGGCCACTGATCGCCAAATGGCAGGTGGCAATTGCCGAGGCGGAGGGCGCGGAAGCAGTCGCCCACGGTTGCACGGGCAAAGGAAACGACCAGGTGCGCTTCGAGTTGACCTATAAAGCGCTCAACCCGACGCTGAAAGTGATCGCCCCCTGGCGGGAGTGGGAGATTCGTTCGCGAGAAGATGCCTTGGCTTATGCGCGGAAACACAACGTCCCCGTAGCCCACACTGAGAAGTCGATGTATAGCCGGGATCGCAACCTGTGGCACCTGTCTCATGAAGGCGGCATCCTGGAAGATCCGGCCAACCAGCCGGAAGAGGATATGTTCCAATGGACGGTTTCCCCGGAGAGCGCCCCCGACAAGGCTGAATATGTGAAGATAGATTTTGAGAAAGGCTTGCCCGTTGCCGTCGACGACGTGCAGATGGCCCCGGCCATGCTAATCGCCCGGCTTAACGAGCTGGGCGCCAAACATGGCGTCGGCCGGATCGACCTGGTGGAGAATCGCCTGGTCGGTATGAAATCGCACGGCGTCTACGAGACGCCTGGCGGCACAATCCTCTACGCCGCCCACCGCGAGTTGGAATCGTTGTGCCTGGACCGCGACACGGCTCATTACAAAGAACAGATCGCTTTGCGCTATGCAGAGTTGGTCTATTTCGGCAAGTGGTTCCATACTTTACGCGAGGGGTTGCAGGCCTTTTTCAGCCAGACTCAAGAAACGGTCAGTGGCTGGGTCAAGTTGAAGCTTTACAAAGGCAGTGTGACAGTGACCGGCCGGAAGAGCCCCCATAGTTTATATCGCGAGGATTTTGCTACTTTTGGTCAGGATGATGTTTATGATCAGCAAGACGCGGAAGGGTTCATCAATCTTTTTGGCCTGCAAATGAAGGTCAAGGCGATGATGGAAGTCAGCGATGGCGGCCGCTCCCGTTATGCCGCACCCGATTATTCGAAGTTCAAGCGAGATTAGGCGTTCTACCAGGGTAGCGATCAAGAACCCCGTAGGTCTTCAGAGACCTACGGGGTTTCAGAATTCGCGAGGTTAAGGGAGCGGAGGTGGCAATTTGAGCCTGGAAACGATGATAAATGGATCGGTAACCAGCGCTGCCGGCTTCTCGGCTGGGGCGGCTGCTTGCGGCCTGAAGAGAGCTGGCAGACTGGACCTGGCGCTGCTCTACTCTGAGCGTGATTGTACGGCCGCAGCCGTCTTTACCCGGAACCAGGTGGTAGCCGCGCCGGTTATCCTCGATCGGGAGACATTGGCCGAGAATCATAGCCGCATCCGGGGCATCGTGGCCAATGCCGGCATTGCCAACGCCTGCACCGGCGAACTAGGCTTGCTGGCCGCCCGGCAAACGCAACGGGCGGCCGCCGAACACCTTTCTTGCCTCCCCGAGCAACTTTTTGTGCTCTCCACAGGTGTGATTGGTGTGCAGTTGCCCATGGCCAAGATCCGAGAAGGGCTGCGCCTGGCCTCGAGCGACCTGTCCGGGTCGTATGGCCCCAAGGCGGCCCAGGCCATCATGACGACCGATACCCGCCCCAAGCAGATCGCCGTTCAACTACCTCTTGCCGGTGGCCAGGTCATCATTGGCGGCATGGCCAAAGGCTCCGGCATGATCCATCCGGACATGGCTACTATGCTGGCCATCATCACCACCGACGCCCTCATTCCGGCCGGACTCTTGCAGGAACTTCTGGTCGAGGCTATCGAGCCAACCTTCAACTGCATCAGCGTGGACGGCGATACCAGCACCAACGATACGGTATTGCTCCTGGCCAACGGGGCCAGCAGGTTAAGTCTGCCCGATCAAGTCTCTCTTGATCAGTTCCGTGAAGGGCTAAGACAGGTCTGCTCTGAACTGGCCAGGATGATCATTCTCGATGGCGAAGGGGCCAGCAAGTTTGTTGAGATCCTGGTTTCTGGAGCGCGCACCCAGGGCGAGGCTAAGGCTGTGGCCGCTACGATCGCTACTTCGCCGCTGGTTAAGACGGCCCTGGCCGGCAATGATCCAAACTGGGGCCGGATCATGATGGCTGCCGGGCGCGCCGGCGTGCCCTTCGACCAGAACCTGGTGGCGCTGTGGGCCGGTTCCCCAGGCTCTTCTCCTCTATCGCTGGTGATTGGCGGCACGCCAACTGATTATGCTGAGGCGGAGGCCGTGGCCATCTTTTCCCGGCCGGAAATCAACCTGCACCTCGATCTGGGCCAGGGAAGCGCCGACGCCACCATGTGGACCACGGACCTAACCCACGAGTATGTCTCTATCAACGGCGATTACCGTACCTGATCCGTCAGGAGTAAGTTAGTTCAGGATGAATGCTTATGAAACTCTGGGGCGGCCGCTTCACGAAGGTAACCGATTCACTGGCCAACGAGTTCAATGCCAGCCTGCCTTTTGATATCCGGCTCTATGATGAAGACATAACCGCCAGCACCGCCTGGGCCACGGGCCTGGTCGGGGCCGGAGTGCTGACCGGGGCAGAAGCCGGGCAGATCAATGCCGGGCTTGAGCGGGTCAGGCTGGCCTTTCAGGAAGGTACGATCACCTTACAGCCGGCCGATGAAGATATCCACACCCTGGTCGAGCGACAGCTGACCGAGCTAATCGGCCCGCTGGCCGGCAAGCTCCATACCGGCCGGTCGCGCAACGACCAGGTAGCCACGGACTTCCGCCTGTGGACGATGCGGGCCATTGACGGCCTGTTGGAGCAGTTAGCCGCCTTGCAAGCGGCGCTGTTGGAAAGCGCCCGGGCCCATCTCGAAACGCCGATGCCCGGCTATACTCACCTGCAACATGCCCAGCCAGTAACCTGGGGACATTGGACGTTGGCCCACTTCTGGCCTCTGACGCGGGATACCGGCCGGCTGGCCCAGGCCCGGGTTTCGGCGTCCGTCTTACCCCTGGGATCGGCCGCCTTGGCCGGGACTTCCTTTCCGGTCGATCGCCAGGCCCTGGCCAACGCCCTTGGCTTCGAGCGAATCAGCCAAAACAGCCTTGATGCCGTCTCCGACCGTGACTTCGCCGTGGACTTCCTCTACGCGACAACGATACTGGGGCTGCATCTTAGCCGGTTGGCCGAGCAATTGATCATTTTTAGCAGCGCCGAGTTTGGTTTTGTGCGGCTGGATGATGCCTACAGCACCGGCTCAAGCCTGATGCCGCAAAAGAAGAACCCGGATATGCTCGAGTTGACCCGCGGAAAGGCCGGTCGTCTGATCGGCAATCTCACCGGTTTGTTGGCCACGCTCAAGGGACTGCCCTCCTCATATGATAAGGACTTGCAGGAGGACAAGGAACCGCTCTTTGATGCCTATGATACGCTAGCCCTCCTCCTGCCGGTGATGGCCGGCCTGATCACCACGATGCAATTACGGCCGGAGCGTATGGCCGCTCAAATTGAGCCAGGATTGTTTGCCACAGACCTGGCGGATTATTTGGTGAAGAAAGGTTTACCTTTTCGCCAGGCCCATGAGATATCCGGCCGGGCGGTTCAAATGGCTGAGGAGCGGGGCGTGCTGTTGTCTCAGTTGACGTCGGACGACCTGCAAGGGCTTAGTGATCTTTTTGAGCGTGACGTGGATGCAATCTTTGATGTGGCCGCTTCGCTGGCCAGCCGGGCTGTCGCCGGGGGGACGTCGCCTACGGCCCTGGCGGAACAACTGGCGGCGGCCGAGAGGTTCCTAAATTTGGGTAGCGAGAGCTAACATCCTGTGTTATCGTGGAGCACAGTTAACCACCATATATAGAGGCGCTTACCATGAATGAAGAACAGGAAATGAACCAACGCTTACATGCTCAGGCGGTTGTCACCTTGGGGGGTGGTTGCTTCTGGTGCCTGGAAGCCGTTTATACCGAGCTCCAGGGGGTCGTTAAGCTAGTTTCGGGCTACGCCGGCGGCACGCTGGCTAACCCATCCTACCAGCAAGTGTGCTCTGGGAATACCGGCCATGCCGAGGTTGTTCAGGTGACTTTTGATCCCGAGGTGGTCACTTTTCAGGAGATCCTGGGCGTGTTCTTTAGCATCCACGACCCCACGACGCTGAACCGGCAAGGGGCGGATGTGGGCACTCAATACCGATCCGTTATCTTCTACGAGAACGAGGCTCAGAAAGAGGCGGCCGAACAGTTCATCGCCGAGATCACGGCCGAACAGATCTTTCCGGCGCCCATTGTCACCGAGTTATCACCGCTGGACATATTTTATGAGGCTGAAGATTATCACCAGGATTATTACCAATATAATAGCCAGCAACCTTATTGCCGGGCGGTCATCACCCCCAAAGTCGCCAAGTTTCGCAAAGCTTACGCCCAAAAACTCAAGTCAGCTCAATCTTGATTTGACCTGTCGCTGGGGAGGTATATGAGCGAGACGACCGTTACGATCCAGATTCGAATCCGTGGTTTTGATGCCGGCCGGGACGTCTACCCGGTCGAAGCCAGGCTAGAACCGGGCGGCTTATTCTTCGGCGATTTGCAGTTAGACCAAGAGAGGCTGCTGATCCAGCAACTCGATGCCAAAGCCTACGGCACGACGCTGAGCGATGCGCTTTTTAAGGGAGCCGTCCGCGACGCCTACAAAGAAGCGATAGGCCGGGCAGCCGGCATTTCGAATGGGCAATTGCGGGTTCGCCTGTGGATCGACACCAATGCGGCCGAACTTCAGCATAAGGTTGCCTGGGAACGACTGTATAATGAATCCGCCAGCAGGCCGGTGCCCCTGGCGACCTCGGCCGATACGCCCTTCTCGCGCTACATCAGCCTGGATATTGCCGATCCCCAGCCGGTAGACCAACGCCCTTTGCGGCTGTTGGTGGCCATTTCAAACCCCAACAATTTGCCGTCCGGGCTGGCCGAAGTGCGGGTGGAAGAAGAGCTGCTTGGTTTAAGCCAGGCCCTGGGCGACTTATCCCGCGAGGGGCAGGTAGAGGTCACTGTGTTGCCCGGCCGCACAGAGTTACCGGCCGGGGTGCGACAACAGTTGGCCGAAGCCCATTTTAACATCGTGGAGGGCATAACGAGTCTGAGCCATATCTCGCGCCACCTGCAAAACAAACACGTGCTGCATTTCCTGGGCCATGGCCTGTTTCAAGCTGACAAAGGTGAAGGTGGCCGGGCTTCGCTCTATCTAGAAAAGGATGAGGGGGCCTGGCAGGCTGTGGGCGATGAGAGTATCGTGGAACAACTGGGCAACCTCAGACCGCAGCCGCTGCTTATCTTTTTGGCGGCCTGCGAAAGCGGCAAGGGCGCGGGCCAGGGACCGTTCGCCGGACTGGGGCCAAAGCTGGTCCAGGCCGGCATACCGGCCGTGGTGGCCATGCGCGAACAGGTTGAGGTGGGCATGGCCCGGGATCTGACCAGGGATTTCTACCGGCGCTTGCTGGACCATGGCGAGGTCGACCGGGCGCTCAATGAGGCGCGTAATCTGTTGTTGGGCTTACCGGCCGGGGATTGGTCGATACCGGTCCTTTATATGCGCTTGCGCGATGGACGATTGCTGACCCAAGCGCCCGAGGCAAGGCCGAATTCACAGAATGTGGTCAGGCCACAACCGGTCGATACAAGCCCGCCGGAAGCGAACGCCAGCCAGCGCACTTATACGGCCGGACCACTGGACCTGGAGTCACGCGTCCGAATTCGTAAAAGTCTGGTGCAATATTTCAATGTGGCAGAGCTAAAGAATATATGCGCGGACCTGGGCATAGATTATGAGAATTTCCCGGATACCAAGGACGGGATGGCTCGCGAGTTATTGCTCTATTGTGAGCGGCGAGGGCTGGTGCCGGCCCTCGTTGATGTGTTGCGCCAGGCGCGGCCGGGGGTAGATTGGTAAGCGGCTATTGCGGACAGTGGTATGCATTGTTGACGTTGGTTCTGTCTATCGCCTACGCTTGGGAATGGCGCAGAGGATGGTTTGTTATTTGACGGACACGATGCGGAAGGTGAGATCCCCGGAGGGCGTGGTGACAACGACCTCTTCGCCGACGCGGCGGGATAACAGAGCGCGGCCGATAGGCGACTCGTTGGAGATGAATCCCTCGCTGGGATTGGCCTCGGCATAACCGACGATGCGATAGGTTTCCAGCTCGCCGTCTTCCTCCTGGATGATGACGGTGTCGCCCAGATCGACGGTGGTATCATCGTTAGCGCGCTGGATGAGTTCGGCATCAGCCAACATGTCTTCCAATTCGGCGATGCGACGATCCACGAAGGTCAGCTGGTCTTCAAAGAGCATGACCTCGGTGTTCTCCATCCAATCACCGCCACTTTTAACCTCGTGAAGGTGTTCGATGATACTCGGCCGTTCGACGTCACGCAGCTCTTCTAGCTCTTGCTCGAGTTCAGCTTTTCCTTTCGTGGTGACGTAGACAGGTCTATCTTGCATGATTCGCACTCCTTGTGGCAGCAACAGTTCTGGGATCTGGGCAAAGGCGCCGGCAGCCAACCGTCGTGTTATCTATTATACGTGAATCACAAATTGCTGGTTGCGTCGTTCGTATGAATCGTCAACAGTATACAGTCGTTTGCATGGGTGGCGAGCATCCAGCCGAGCAATTCTGCATAGGGAGCATCTGCTGATTGCTCCGCCTATCTTAACTGTACATGGCAACGAGCCAGATTGATAGATGTCATTTGTCACCCTTGGGGCTGCCGAAAATCACTTTTGGGCGGAGACGCGGCGAATGGGGATGCTGAGACTAGGGGACACACTCCGAAACCGGTCGCGGCCCGGAGGTGTTGGAAATTGGAAATTGGAAGTTGGAAATTGGAAGTTGGAAATTGGAAATTGGAAATATTGAATTTATTGACCTTCAGCCGGATAGCTAATATTGGCGGCCGCGATTTTGGCAAGTCGGACGGGTTGGGGTGCGTTCGCAGACGAACGTTTTTCGCATACGAATGCTTAGCGAGGGGTGAGGGATGAAGGCTAAAATTGAACTCGAAGGCGGACGTCGCCGGTCCCGGTAATTGTTCCCGGAATAATTTTTTTTCTTTGGAATTAGTGGGAACGGTACATCCACGGCCGAGCATTTGCCAGAGTAGGTGGAGTAGGCGAAGCAGGTTGCCCGCAAATTGTTTGATCCCGGTCATTGGGATCCGGGGATTTGTTCCGGTGCGCGGCCGGTGGTTTTGGGGGCGGCCGGAGGACGTGGTGATAGTCGCGGATTCTGTGAATTTCGCCGGGGGCGTTGGATGTGATAAATGATGGATAAGGGATGAAAATGGCGCGTTCATACCGGTTAATTATAGCACATATGTTCTGTTTGGTCGATGTTAGGTGGTAAGCGGCGCGATTGGTTGAATATTGGCAGGAACGCTTTGTGGATGAACTCGCGGATTACACTTTTATCGCATTGAAGGAGTTGTAGCTGGTGGATGCGGCCGGGTTGGGGTTGTGATGGTGGGGCGTATGGGGGTTAAGAAAGCTGTGTTGGGAGATTAGAGAGTGGCCGGCGGTGAAGATATGTAATGACCCAATCAGTTGAATCAGAATATGATATGCTTCATCTGCTGGTGGCACAAGACAGCATGATTAATTGTCATCAAAAAACAGTCTAATAATTGGATGAGGAGGAAAGTTGTGAACCAAGAACAGACAAGCTTACCAAAATCGCAGAAATCTCCTACGGAATTGCTACAGGCTCAATATGAGACGCTTACCTCGATGTACTTTGATCAGGTGGAGCAAAACCGGCGAATGGTTGATGCCATGGAGAATATGAATGATATTGTCAGCAACCACCTGACGCCGGTCAAAATAGAAGATGTTAACATGCCGTTCACAGCAATGGTTGGTTTAATGCTCAAGGTTGCAGTGGCATCGATTCCGGCGGCAATCATTTTCATTGTGCTGTTCGCTATCGCCTGGGTGGTACTGATTTCGGGGATTGTCGGAACTTTGGCATCTTAGAGGTTGTTCGCGAGGGTGGCCGTACTTACCCATTCAGGAACAGGTAGTCGGAGGATGGTTTAGAATAGCAACCGATCGTAGCTTTCTGGCAGGTTTTTATTTAAGACGGCTTCAACAAGCTCTAACTATGGCTCTAAAATAACTAAGTATTAATCCTGTTCAGAACCCGCAAGCTCGTCAAACCGCTCGTAATATGCATATAGGGGCTCTCTGTGGACACCTAAGCCCTTCTCAATCATCAAATCAACAATACTATCTCCATTTAGCAGTATGACAGGCACTGCTCCTGGCTTCAAAGACGCATCCCTCGCGGCAGAAGTGAAATCTGAGGTCGTGAAGAATACTCCTTGTTCGAACTCACCTTGGATGGCGCCCCGGAATTTATCCACTTCTGGTCGCCCAATATTTCCTTGCCACTTCTTGCACTGGAAGGCAACATTCATCATTGCCAATCCAAGCCGGAGTTTTCCAAACCCGTCCACTCCTCCATCTTTCCCTAATTGAGTAACATGTGTCTCTGAAAACCCATAACGGTTGAGCAACTTCCGCGCAAATAGTTCAAACTTGCGGGGTGTAAGATTTTGCAGTTCTTCTAGCACGCGGGTCCGAAATGCAGCTTCATAATCATCATATAGTTCCATAAAGCTTAATGAGATCGTCTCCGGCAAAGAATTGCTACGATCTGTTAGCCGTTGTCTGCCCTTGCTCGTAATTCGCCAGATTCCCCGCTGCGGACTGTCGATTTCCCCCTTATCCACCAGAGCTTGCCTCACCCACTGGATTCGGTTCGTCCACTTGTTTGTTGCCCCTGAAGACAAAGTCTCAGCCAAGTCCTCTTCGCGCAGCTCTGGGAACTTCATTGAAACAAGCGGGTATATCTCCCTTGGCTTGCCCTTCCCCCCGATTTCTGCAAGTACCTCGAGGAGAGGTAATTCTATGTCCTTCTGAGTTGGCAGCATCCCATCCCTCCTAGGTCAGATCATCCCAAACCATGATGAACTCACAGTATGCGACATGGAAAAAAGTCTACCATTAGTCCAGATCTACGAGCGCAAAAACTGCAGCCTCGATATTATTTGAAAGAAACGTTCAATGAAGAACCTGCTTCGCTCGACTCAGTCTGGCAACATGCCTTCAATTATTTCTTAGACGTAAGTTGAACGAATAAATCGCGTATTACTTAACTCCAAAATAGAGTACCACTTCAATCGCTAATTCACAACGTGATAGGTGGTAAGATGAGAATTGAAATACACGGTTTCAGGTAATTCGCCAATCCCGGCCAAGTTTAATGGACTAGATGCGATAACCTAAAACTCTGCCTCCGGCGAAAGCCGCGTTTTTTGATCGCATGTGATCATGCTTACCCCTCGGGTTGTGGGAGTACGGGTGGCGAAGACGGCGGCAATCGTCTTATGGACCAAGCTCAGGGGTTTTTCTATCCTTGAAGGGCCTGGATGGCGGGATGGAGCAGGTCCTGGGCGTCGTTGACGCCTTGCCGGGCGGCGCCCCATTGTTGGAAGGGGATTGTACCTCTTCCTCCACCACCGGCGATGAAGTCGCGGCAATTTTGGGTCATATCGCGGGCACTGGTGGTGAATACCGCTATGGCGGCTCGGTAGCTGCTGTAGGCGTTTTGCACGGCGGCAGAAGAGCCGGCAAGGTTAAATTCAGGAGCGGTGGCTACACGGTCATAAGCGGCGACGGTCTCGGCGCAAGGGACGGCTTCACCCCGCACGGCCGCGTCGACGTAACCGCCGTAGGTGACCAGGTTGCTTTTTACATTGTTCATAGCGACTAATAAGGTGCTGCCGGTGGTGGTTTCCTGACCGGCGGCGGCCGTTACGGTTGCGGTGGGCTCTGCGGTTGGTTCGGGGGTAACGGTTACGATTTTTTCAACTTCTACAAGGCGCGTTACTTCTACTTCCGTGGTGACCGGTACCTCGACGGGCACTTCGACGGGCACTTCGACCAGGCGAGTCACTTCGACTTCTTCTATCTGAGTCACGATCTGGGTAACGGCTACCGTGGAGTAGATAATACGGGTTACTTCGACGGTTTCGGGTTCGGCCGAGCAGGCCGTCAGCAAAGATAAGATCAACAAGATGAGCGCAATTTGGGTCTTTTTCATGATCACTCTCGGCAATATGACCTGGCGTACTAATGAAAAGACGTATTCACGGTCATTTGTGAAGTTGTGCACTATAGCATGATTGGTTTGTTCGTCCACTAGGTGAAATGCCTATTTTTTTGTTAGAAGTGCTTAGATAAAGAATTGCAGGTCAGCGTATGGGGATGTGGCAGGCGATCGGGACGCGGGGACGCGGGGACACGGAGACGCGGAGAGGGATCGACACGGGGAGGCCAAGATCGGGTAGGCACGGGGGTCTGCCCCTACCGGTGCAGGTTGCGGCCGAGATGGGGTTGCTTAAGGAGCGGCCGTGGGCCGATAGGGGAATGATATACCTGCAGCTTGGACATGTTTCGGCAATATGTCCAAATAGCAGGCAAATGCGGACATGTTTAACGTTTTTGAAATTGTCAGACCAACCAACCGAAGAACGACATCATTCAGCCAGCAGGTCCAGCAAGGCATTGTTACGATAAATAACCTGCCTGCCCCGCTTCTCGCTCGTGAGAACCCCGATTCGCTCTAGCTCTTGCAGGTACTTGGAAGCGGTCTTGCGCTCGGCTATGCCAGCCTCAACTACGAAGGAGATTTTACTATAGGGTTGGGTGAAGATCAGTTCTACCAGCTCTTTCGAATAGACACGGGCCGGCAGTTCTGAGCGACAGCGTTCTAAGGTGAGCTCCAGCAAATCCCGGATGGCAAAGATACGGTCGGTTGTCCAGTGGGCAGTCTCTTCTACGGCCGTCAACATGAACAACAGCCAACTTTCCCAATCCTGGTTCTCGGTGACCGCACGAAGCCTTGTGTAATAGGCTTGCTTGTTGCTGATGATGAAGCGGCTTAAATAAAGAACTGGGATATCGAGTAGGCCGGATTGAAGCAAGGCCAGGATATTGAGGATTCGACCTGTCCGGCCGTTACCATCATCGAATGGGTGGATGGCTTCAAATTGATAGTGGGCCACTGCCATCCTGATAAGCGGATCCATACCACCTGATTCGCGTAGAAAGAGCTCCAGGTTGCGCAACAAGGTAAGAATCAGCTCTTTTCCCCGTGGCGGTGTATAAAGGATCGATTGGGCGGCGGCATCCTCGATGATGATTGGTTCCTGATCGCGCAAGCCCGCTGATCCATCACGCAATATGCTACAAATCTCGATGATAAGATCGAGCGTCAAGGGTTTGATTTGCAACACCTCATAACCATGGCGTAACGCCGTCCGGTAGCGTAATACTTCTTTGGTGCTGGGATCAAGGTGCCCCAGCTCCGCAACAACCGCACGAAACAATCGGTCCTGAGTGGTTACAATGTTCTCGATTTCCGAGCTAGACCTGGCCTCCTGGAGGGAGATGGCATTAATGAGTATGGATTGATTAGGGATCAAGTTGCCAGCACCCTTTAACTCGGCTAACGCCCGGCTGGCGGTTATGCAGCGGCGGAGGACCTGTACACTTTCCAGGTCAAGTGCCGGGGGCAACAACGGCAGATCATTGTAAGGTAAATTTGGCTGGAAGGTCATCTTTTTTTACTCCAGATAAATACAATAGAACTAATCCGACTAGATAACCTCATCAGATGGCAGTCTTAGGCCGGTTACCAACTATTCTATTTTTTCATAGAATGGCCCGTGGTGCTGCTGTTCCCTGGTCGTGATCAGGCGGCAACCCCGGACTCGCAGACTGCATATGTCCACAGTATGGACATATCTAAGAAATGCGTCCATTAAACAGATATTTGTGGACATATTTACCACAGTTGTACCTGGCAGGCAAAGAAAAGAGCCATATCCGGTATTGAGGACGCGGGGGAATTCTAGGATGGCGGACGATATAGAGCGAAGCTGCAACCGGACAGACGCGGGGGTCTATCCCTACCGGTGTGGGTTGTGGGATTAGTGGGGGCCGGGGTTCGGACACGCAGAACGGTCTGCCCCTACCGGGGCGGGTAGAGGACGAGGTGGTACGATCAGAGGGGGTGGTCCAAGGAGCGGCCGGCGACGGAATGGCATTCCGTTCTACCAAAGCAGCGGCAGATATCGATGAGGTAACGGGGGCACGGGGACGCGGGGCGTGGGTGATCAATCGGCCGGGTAACGGCGGCCGGATGTAAAAATGGGGCTTTACTAATTTTTCGCTCATCTTTTAACGACCACCTGGGATATAGCGCATCCATGGCAGAAAGTTTGGTATCAGCGGGGTGATGACCAAAGTACCAGTTACTTTATTGGGGCCGGGAACACTCTATAACTACTAGCAATACACGGCCTTAAAAAGTGCCAATACGGGCCTTCGGGTTCCGGGCCTGGGTTAAAAAGTCGCCTAAGGCAACAGCAGCTAGGTTGGCAGCGGCCGCAAGAGGAGAGAAGTAGGACGCATAATTTGGACGATATCGTATTAAGACAATCTGTCGAGCAGCAAACAGGGTCGAGGTTTACGAACCAGGTCATATCACTGATCGGCCGGGTGCTGTTTTGGCAGCTTATACGAGATCTTTCAGGATGGCGGGACCGGTTAGGAGCGGTCCGGCCGTCGAAGCATAGGCACGCGGGTGCCGGTCCGCGTGCTTTGTTCTTTATAGATTTGGTTTGCCCGGCCGTTGAAAATGGCTCTAGGGACAGGTTTCCTTATTCAAGTTTGAGATCATTCGTGACCTTCGCCCAGGACAAAAACGAGCAAACCAGCCCATTGATCCCCCTTTTTATTCCCCGATTTATTTTCTTCACCATTCCAATAAAGCAGCAAGTCGAACGCCGAATTGAATAGCCACTAACAGATCAAGAAGGATTGATTGATCCAGGCGATGAGGAGCGCCTGGCCAACAGTATTTATCTTTTCTGTTGACCATCTTTGGATGGCGGCATCGCAGTTGATGCGCACCTGGGTTTAGGTCCATACCAAACGATGGACGATGATGGCGACACGCCGGTTAGACCTGTACTGCGGATCTAAACCAGGAGCGTATGGCCAAAGCCGGCGAAAGGTTAAGAAGCGTGCGGCAAAGAGGCCTGGTGGTCCAGGCGGCGGCGCCGGGCTCTTAGCCAGTTATTTGAGCAAGGAGAAAATAGGATGGGAACATCGCAGAGTTTGAAGTCCCGCAGGATAGACAACCGCTTTCTCGGCCGGCTGGTGGTGATCATGGTCATCACGGCTTTCCTGATCGCGGCCGTGTTTGGCGTCTATTACTATGCCGACCGCTACGTCTTTTTTGGGGATAAAACGCCGGCCGAGGTGCAGATCGAAGAGTTGGAGGTGGTGGTGGCCCACAATCCGCAAGATCTGGAGGCACGAGTGACCATGGCCCAACAGTATTACCAGAACGGCAATTATGCGAGGGCAATCCAGGAGGCGGAAGCGGTCTTGAAGGCCCGGCCCGATGATCCGGCCGTGTTGTTTTTACTGGGCGTGGCCTATAGCGACGTGGAACAGACGGATGCGGCCGTGGCCATGCTGGAACACCTGGCCGAGATCCGGCGAGAATCGCCCATGGCCCAGGTTGACCGGATGCTGGAAGCCGGGCTCTATTACCTGGGTGTTAATTATACGAAGCTTAATCAAGCGGATGCGGCGATAGAGGTCTTGTCAGAGGCGATGGCAATCGATGGAACCGATGCGGATGTGTTGTACCAGTTAGGCCTGGCTTATGCTCTTAAAGGGCAACATGAGTGGTCGGTAGACGCCTACCAGAAGGCGGTGATGTTTGTCCCAGATTTCACCGAAGCGTATGAGGGGATGGCCAGGTCGTATAAGGCTCTGGGCAACTCTTACGAAGCGGTATACGCGCAAGGGATGACCTCTTTTTCCAAGAATGATTTCGAACAGGCCCAACAGAAGCTGGAGGAAGCGGCCGAGGGCCTGCCTGTTTTTGTACCGGTCTATCTGGGCCTGGCGTTAACCTACGAGGAGCAAGGCGAGTATGGGTTGGCGGCGAAGTACGTAGAACGCGCATTGCAGCTGGAACCGGACAATTTTAATGCCCAGGTGGTTTTGAGCCGGCTGGGATCTTTAGAGAGCGGTGGTTAGGCCAGCGGGAACGTCTGGCCTGGCGAAGGCATAAAGGGATGATACAGAATTGGAAATTCGAAATGCGAAATTGGAAATTGGACATACGGAAATTACAAGCTGGCAATGGTGAAGCCGCCGTTCCCGGCCTAAAAGGGAAGGAGAAATATGGCTCATTCTGAAGAACGATCAAAACGGGCGTTGTACGGGGCGCAAGAAAGTGACGACCCATACCAAAATGGATCCCAGCCGCCCCTAACCCGGCAACCGGCGCGCGGAGCTAGCCTGGATCCTTACGAAGACGATCCTGCTTTCCATAGTGCGTTGCGCCTTTTCCGAGGTGGGAAAATGGTGGCGGCCATGAGCCTGGCGGAAAAACTGGTGGAAAAATATCCGGGATACCAAAACCTGGAGAAATTTAAGGCGAGAATACAACAACAGCTCCCCGAAGAGAGCTCATTATACCGGGATCACCCGGCCTATTTGACGCTGCGCCAGAGTATGAAAGAGGGAAAATGGGACACTGCCCTGCAAGCCGCAGATACGCTGTTAATGAGCTATCCCAATACGCAAGCGATTACCGACGTGCGCTATGGGATCCTTAAACGGGTCAAAAGAAAGGATTCAAGAGCACGTTTCCGGCTGATGGGCGCGGTCGTTTTCCTGTCCATTGTGCTGATGGGGATGGCTTATGTGGTGGTCAGATATCTTCGTGAACCGACCTCATTGGCCGAGATTTTTATCCCGGAAGCGGGGTTGAGTATTCCACCCCATTTTCTCTTCGCGATCCAGGGCGCGGACCAACCGGTCGGGGTAGCCATGTCCCCGGACGGTGAACGGCTCTACGTGACGGAAATGGGAGGCGGCCGGATGGTACGAATCTTTGACCGGACCGGGCAATCTATGGGCACTTTCACCTCGCCGAAAACCGAGGCCAGCGAACGAGCACCGGTTTATGTGGCGACGGATAGCGCCGGCCGGGTCTATGTCAGCGATCGCTTGCAGCATGCTATCTTCGTCTATACAGCGGCCGGCGCTTACCTCGAGACCTTGTTGGGTCCTAGCCTGACGCTGAGCGAATATGTAGCGGGGCACGCCGGGGACCAAGCAGGATTAGACAGCTTAGACTATAACCTGTTCAAGGAGCCGATCTTCGTCACCTTATCGAGGGGCGTGGAACAGAATTCCGAGCAGCCTGAATTACCGCTATGGTCCCCCCTGGGAATTCGTTTTGGCCAGGATGACCAACTGCTTTTAACCGACGTCACTAAAAACAATAACCGGGTGATCGAAATATCCCTGGCGGATCAGCTGAATACACAAGAATGGATCGATTTTGATCCACCGGTAGCAGAGTTTGGTTGGTCAGGTAGCGGCAATGGAGAAATGCTTTTCCCTAACTCTGCGGTGGCGGATTCTTCAGGACGGGTTTATGTCTCTGATGGAAATAACCGGCGCATTTCGGTTTGGGATAAAGAGGGTAACTTTTTATTCAACTTCGGTGGCGGAACAGGTGCCGGATCCCTTAGTTTACCGCGCGGTCTGTTCATCGATGGGCATGATCGCCTCTATATCGTTGATGCGGTGGCCCAAAATGTCAAGGTTTATGATGCATCTGGCTCCCGGCCGGCGTTCCTTTTTGAATTTGGCGAATTTGGTAAAGGGGCAGGCGGCTTTAACTATCCCAACGATATTACAGTCGATAGGAGCGGCCGCTTATATATCGCGGATCGGGAAAACAATCGTATTGAGGTCTGGTCCTACTAGTGCTCCAAATAGTTTCCCAAAAGGACAAGAATAAAGTTTACAGGGCACTGATTCCGGCGAAGTTCATCACCAAGAATGGTGGCAAGCATGACACCACAAGGCCAGTGCGTAGCGCTGGGACTACAAAAAAGGAAAAAGGTGAAATAATGAAATGTTTGTTCAGTTGTTCATCGAGAGTCAACTTAATAATCCCCAACGGTGATTTGTTCGGGGCTGTCCGTTCGCTTAGAGGAGGATCATCATCATGAGAAAGCTTCTAATTTCGACAACCTTCACGCTGGTCTTGCTGGGTGTGACAGTTTTTGGCGCTTCAGCGGACAACGGTCCCCATGGCGGATTCAATACGCCGACCACGGATTCGTGCGCCGGCTGTCACCGGGCCCACACGGCCGCGGAACAAGGTCTACTCATGACGGCTACCTCGGATTTGTGCGAGAGTTGTCATGGATCCACGGCCAACGGCGCCGATACCAATGTGTGGGATGGCATTTACACGGGGCTGGATCCTGACTCGGAAAACCCGGCCGAAGGGGCAATTAATCATGGACTTAAGGCCGGAGGCTTTGTCAATGCGCTGATGGATACTGGTCTGAGTGGTTCGGCCACGAGCGCAGCGACCACATCAGCCCATGCCATTGACAGCAATCCGGTGACAAGTTGGGGCAGTGGCACGGTCGGCTCAGGGGCGGGTCAATCCATCACCATGGACTGCGCGACCTGTCACAATCCGCATGGCAATGCCGGCCCGAGCGGCAGTGCAACCTATCGCATTCTGCGGCCAGTTCCGAACGGATCGAACACGGGCAGCGAAGTGATCTTACCGGACCCGTCGTCGAAGAATTACACCATCGACGATGCCAATGGTAATTACTGGGGACAGAATTACGCGGGCATCGAGGACGCGCTGTCCCAGTGGTGCGCCCAATGTCATGTGCGTTACCTGGCGGGCGCTGACGCTGAAAATTCGGCTTCAGGTGACCCGATGTTCCAATTCCGGCATCGATCCGATGGGGCCGATGGCGTTAACTGCATCGATTGCCATGTGGCTCACGGCGGCACGGCAACGATGGCCACGAACTCCGGTTCTGTACCCTGGCCTGACGGTTCGACGGACGCAAGCGGGAATGCCAGAAGCTCACTGCTCCGCCTGGACAACCGCGGGATCTGTGTGCAGTGCCATGAAAATCCCTAGACCGGTGATGCTGGTCGTTTGGGTAACGGTAATCAAGAAAGCCGGGGACAGCGGGTGGCGCCGTTTCCGGCAGAGCTTTCCCTTGCACCTGGCTTTCTTTTTTATCTTTCTTATAGGCCTGTTCCTCTTCACGGGTTGGGAGCGGGTGGTTCGCGCTGCAACCCTGTCGGAGCAGCTTGGGGCTGTCTCCCAGCGCTGTGATTTCGAGATCGAGAAGCCACAGAATAGCCTGATGGGCTATGGAGAAGAGTTTGACGATGAAACGGCAGCGTGCAGCGGCGCATTCGCGAAGGAAAAGAACTCCTGGCAGGTTACGTCTTTTCAGCCCACCAGCCTGAGATACCTGGAAGAAGTCAGGTTGGAAGTGCGCTTCTTTATAACCGGGATGGGGAATGATCGGATAACGTTAGAGCTTTATGACGGGAGCCAGTGGCAGGTCCTGCAAACATACGGCATAAACAAAAAAAGCCCACCGGCTGAATTAGAAACCCTGGAATATGATGTATCCAGGTATTTAGATTCCCCAGGGAAGATCAATCAGGCGTCGATCCGGTTTATCGGTGAAAAGAAGGTGGGCCCGGCGAATGTCATGACTATCGTCCTGGACGGCGCCCGATTGGTGATAGAAGGCGCGATTGAACCTACGGCAACGTCAACATCCACAAGTCCTCCTACGGCCACGCCGACGGTAAGTGTAAGCCTTACCGGCCTTCCCACGGCAACGCCGACGGTCACCCCAACAACGTTGCCGGGTACATTCGCGCCAATCCTATCGCTAACCCCTACCCCCCTGGGCCTATCGCCAACGCCGACAGCCACACCGTCGCCACCGGGTTCAGAAAACCTGCAATTTTTGTGGGGGGTTGAACAGGCGTGTGACTACCCTATAACAGACCCGGAAATGGCCCTTGACCAACAGTTTAACGACCAGGCCGCATCATGCAGCGGAGAGATTGTTACCGACAAGGATTTCTGGCGCTACACAGCTTTTCAAAGCACCAACATCGTGCAAGTCAGGAATGCTCTTTTGGAGGCGCGATTCTCGGTGACCGGCCTGGTGAATGATACCCTCAACCTTGAAATTTCTGATGGTCAGCAGTGGCAAGTCCTCCAGCAATTCGACGGCAAAAATAATGGGCAGCCAGACGAAATGAGGACCATGGCTTACGATGTTTCAACATTTCTGAACTATCCAGAAAAGATTAACCTGACGTCGGTCCGCCTGGTGGGGGAACAAGGTTTGACTCAAGGGGATGTGATCACGGTGTCCCTGGACGCAATGCGCCTGGTCGTCAGCGGCGCAACGGAAGCGACAGCTACGCCCACAGCCACGGAAATGGCCCTGTTCACACCATCGCCCACTTCAAGCCCGGCCCTCGGGCAAGCGACACCGACGGCGACCTACATGCCTATGCCGACGAGCATGCCTACGCCGATTAACATAGCTTTGCCTACCAGTATGTCCGCACCCCCGGGGCGATTATTGCCGCTGCCAACGCCGGTCCTGCAAATGATTGCGGCCGTCGCTCCGAGGGTAGCCGGGGATCCCCATGGGGATCTTTCGGGCACGGCGGATGGTTGCTCTGGTTGCCATAGCAGCCACGCGGCCGGGGGGATCGAATTGCGCCCAAGTTGGCCAGAAGAGTCGGTCTGCTATTCCTGCCATGCGGGCGCCGGAAACGGCACGGCCGTCGAAGCGGCCTTCAGCAGTTATACAAATACAACAACCGGCTTTTTTAAACATGATGTTGGGTTGACGAATGGTGTGCACCGCCTTGACGAGGCAACTGGGGCTTATTTTGGCGCTGAAAACCGGCACATAGAATGTGAGGATTGCCACGAACCACACTATGCGGCGCGAGGAGAGAGTTCGCCGCCCATGCTCCAGGCTGAGATGACAGGAATCTCCGGCGTCGATCCGGTATGGGCCGGTCCAGGCGCGCCGGTGGCCTTCACCTCCCTGGCCGTGGCGGATCGCGAATACCAGGTCTGCTTCAAGTGCCATTCTTCTTTTACCACGCTGCCAGGGTATTTACCGGATGGCTGGAATGGGAACGCCTATGTGGCCAATGGTTTGCACAAATTGACCAGCACAGCTCCCGAGCAAGTGCCCGACCCGCGGGACCTGGCGCAGGCTTTTAATCCCAATCAAGCCAGTTTCCATCCCGTGGTCACAGTGGGCCGGAATCAAAACATCCCGGCCAATACCTTTGTGAACGGCTGGACTCAATCGAGCATGGTTTACTGCACCGATTGCCATGATAATACCAATGCTTCGACCCAGGGTAACGGGCCTCACGGCTCTCCCCGTTTGCACATTCTCAAAGGACAGGCGAATTATTCAACGGTGTACCAGAGTAACACCCCCAGGGTATCAGCCCAGGAGGTGTGCTTCCTCTGCCACAGTTACCAGGTCTATGTATCAGGTGGATCTGGCAGCAATTTTAATGAGCATAGGCGACACTTGAATGAGGATTGGGGAACGACTTGTTATACCTGCCATAATAGCCATGGCAGCGAACAACAGCATCTGATCAATTTTGACGCTTCGGTGGTAACTTTTCTAAATGGCGGTAACAGCCAAACGGCCTGGTATCCGGCCGCAGGAAATGGCCGGGCCGGTTGTAATCTGATATGTCATGGCGACAGGCACAGTCCGGAGACGTACGGACCGGGAGGATAAGCAACAGGTGATCAGATAGAGTGATGCGGGGACGTGGAAAGGGAGCGAGGTGGGGATTGTCGCCTGCAGAAGCAAGTTACGTCCGGGCGGTTGCCACCGGCCTGGCCCCCTACCCCTGTCTACTCTTGATGGCGTTGGTAATGCCGGCGGGCTTTGGCGCGGTTTCCACAGGCATCCATAGAACACCAGCGACGGCTGCCGTTGCGGCTGGTGTCGAGGAAGAGATAACGGCAGCCCCGGTCATCCGCACATTGCCCGATGCGGTCCAATCCGTCTGAAGCTAACAGTTCGCCGGCCGAACGAGCCACCGGCCATAAAGCCCGATCGAGCGAATCAGGGCTTTCGATCCAGTCCCAGATAAAGCCCGGTGGAGCGGGGCTGATCCGCAGGTGCGACAAGGCTTCGCTCAGGGATCGGTTTAGAATGTCAATATCCCCCTTGTTGACCTCCCCTTCTTGGGCGGCAATGCCGGCGAATATACGGTAGATGGTCTCTCGCAGCCGGATGGCCGTTTCGTAAGTTGCGGCCGCCTTTTCGGGTTGTTGCGCGGCAAGTTGCAGGAATCGCTCCGCGCTATCGTCTGGGATAATGCCGGCTGCCCTTGCCCAACGAATCAGATCGGAATAGCCGTTCAACAACTCTTTGGCCTGATCGGTAAAACGCCATTCCATGGTGTTGGTAAAGTTCAGACAAAGAGCCCCGGCATCCAGGTCAAAGTTGTCTGTTGTCATAAGCACTCCGTTTTAGCGAAAGGATAATATAACCTTCATAATCCTGTTGACAGGTTATAATCCTAATGCTATAATCTAACCAGTATAATGAGTATAGTAGGTTAAGTCCCGAGAGTCAATGCCAGCAATCATTTCCCAGGCCATATAAGAATAGATACCGTGGTTGATAGGACGGCGAATGACGATTTGGGAGGAACAAATGAGTATCACAAACGATTACCCGTTAGGCATTTTAGCCAGACAGCGTACAAGGGCGCTGGTGGAAGAAGCCAGGAGAGGCAGAGTCGTGGCTGAGGCCAATGGCGAACGACAAGCCCTTCGGGCGCGCTTCTTGTCTACAGGTGGAGAAGTTCTGATCCGGGCCGGCCTAGCGCTAAAAGAGCGCTATGGGCCTGGTCCGACAAACCGGCGGGAAGCTTACCGCTAGCTTGTCGATCGCTACGGAATCAATGAAAGGACCGGTTGAAATGAATCCAGGAATGCAGGGGACAAAACCAGAGGCTGTCTTGATGGCCGAAAACGACCATGTCCAGAACCGAATACGGGCACTTTGGCGGGGCATTAAGCGCCGGTTAAGCCAGCCATGTAATGACCTGGTGCCTAAGTTTTCGATAAGGATGGGCCTTTGTGGTCATCGAGGGTAGACTCAGGAGTCGATCTTCAAAAAGATCGATTTTAATGCCCTGGTAAGACGGCGCATAAAATAGCCTTACCGGTCAAGGGGTTCCAAACATAAACAGGAATTATTAGATGATAGTCGGAAACAAAGCCGCCAATAATAACCAGGTCTTGAAGATCGTCTTAGCCTTTGCCGCCATTTATATCATCTGGGGGACGACTTACCTGGCCATTCGCGTCGCAGTCGACACGATCCCGCCTTTTCTGATGGCTGGGACCCGCTTTGTGATCGCCGGGGTGGCCACATTCGCTTTTCTACGCGCCCGGGGCGTCCCCATGCCGGTTCGTTTGCAATGGCGATCTGCGGTCGTGGTTGGGGCGTTCATGCTGGTGGGTGGTAACGGCCTGGTCACCTGGTCGGAGCAGCAAGTGCCCTCGGGTATGGCTGCACTTGTGGTGGCAACGGTACCACTCTGGATGGCCTTCTTTGACTGGTTGTCCTTCGATAAAACCCGGCCAACCCTACGAACGGCGGCCGGTCTCATTCTGGGTTTTGTTGGCCTGGGCTTGCTCATCGGGCCGAGATTAGCCCTGGGAACGGCTGAGATCGGCTGGTTTAGCTGGCTCATTTTGTTTCTGGCGCCCATCATGTGGAGTGTTGGCTCGCTGCACTCCCGGCGGGCCAATTTACCAACGAATGTGTTCATGTCCACGGCCCTGGAGATGGCAACGGCCGGTGTTTTACTCCTGTTGGCCGGCCTGTTGACCGGTGAGGGCGCTGCTTTCGATGTAGCCCAGATCTCCGCGCGCTCCCTTATCGCCCTACTATACCTGACGATTTTTGGCTCGATCGTCGCCTTTACGGCCTACATCTGGTTGTTGAAAAATGTTCAGGCAACCAGGGCCACCACGTACACCTATGTGAACCCGGTCATCGCCGTCGTTCTGGGTTGGCTCATCTTGGACGAACCTATTAACAGCCAAATGATCGTGGCGGCCGCGATCATTTTCCTGGCGGTGATCATGATAACAACCCAAAAGGCTACCAAGCACGGGGCAAAGGAAGAGACGCATGGTCGACCCCACCCTTCTTCGACAATTTCGCCAAAGCTTGTGGCAGCAACGCCAGAATCTGACACAGTGGTTCTCCCAGGCGCCAGCCCGGGAAAAGAGGATGCGGTTAGGTCCCCTTAGCGAGCACGCCGTCCAGGCCCACTTGCAGGTGGTAGATACGGCGATAACAAAAGCAGATAATCAAACCCTCGGCCTGTGCGATGTCTGCCATGAGCCCATTGAACCTGCTCTCCTAGAAATGGATTATGCTTGCTGTGTCTGCCTGGACCATTTTTCGGCCGAGGAGAGGGACCGCCTCGAAGTCGAATTGGAGCTGGCAACCCAGACCCAGCAGGCGTTGTTGCCGCAGCAAGCCCCGGAGATCCCTGGAGTGGAGCTGGCTGCCTATAGCCGGCCGGCGGCCGTGATCGGCGGCGACTATTTCGATTTTTATCACTTCCAGGATGGGGCGCATGGCCTGGTCATTGGCGACGCCGTGGGTCATGGTATCTCGGCCGGGATGTTAATGTCCAATTTGCATGCCTCTCTCCGAATCCTAGTTAATGATCATGACACGCCGGCCGAGGTTGTCCGGCGATTGAACCTGCTTTTTTATCACAACATCCGCATGACGAATTTTGTCACGTTGTTTCTGGCACGTTTTGATCCGGACACGGGCAGAATGACCTATACCAGCGCCGGGCACAATCCGCCAATTCTTTTGCACAGCGGCGAAGATGGCCCGGAAACGATCACCTGGCTCCAGCCCACCGGCGCAGCTATCGGCCTGGTGGAAGCTTCCGAGTTTGGGATGGCCTCGGTCAATCTGTCGCCTGGGGATGTCGTGTTGTTCTATACGGATGGCGTCACTGAAGCGATGAACGCACAGCATGAGGAATTTGGCCAAGAGCGCCTGGCCAGGTTAATTCAGAAGGGCCGGCGCTTGCCGGCCCGCGATATAATACAGGAAGTGCGGGATCAACTTCGTGACCATTCCCAGGGCCAACCGTTGGCAGACGATGCAACGATTATCGCGTTTAGGATTTTGGGAGTGGGAGATTTAGCAAAGATCGGGCAGACACGGGGACGTTAAGATCGGGCAGACACGGGGGTCTGCTTCTACTGGTGCAGGTTGCGACGGGCAATCAGACGGGGGGACGCGGAATCGCAACGACGCGCAGGGGGAGCGACGAGGTGATCGTCGAGGCTGACGCGCCGAATTCGTTGACGTCCAGGGCGAAACTTTTCCCATCAGTAAACGTCAGGCGCCGGTTTATATGGCGATAGTCGAGATTGTTAACGACCACATCACGTGGGATCTTGTTGACAATGAGTCCGGCCTGTCCGGGGGAGAAGACCCGGGTTCGAAGTTCAGGGAGCTTCACATAGTTGGTGGTGCCAGCGTTGAAGATAAAGGTGTAGCCGGTGACTTCGATAAGATCAGCAGCGACGGCCGTTACCTCCCCGGCAAAGTGGCGCCGGATATCGGCTTCGAAGAGCCGCCGGGTCATGATGTGGAGTTTTTCGCATACAGAGATCACAGGTTCAGACATGGTTTACCTCCGTTATTCCGATAGCCCAAGGGTAAGATAACTTAAAACAGAATGAGCTATATTAGCGCTAATTTCGGTCACCGCCAGGAAAAGGGCTGGTCAAGTTGGGAATGGGGTTTGACAAATGAACAGGTTGTTTGAAACGAAGTTAGATATTGTGGCGACAGGCCAGATGAAGCTTTGGACCGGGTAAGGCTTAGCAACACAAGACTTTACGGCCATTGATTCTTAGGGAGGAGTGTTTATACTATCTTAAGAATCCGGCCGGGTTGTTCGAATAAAAAGCGGGCCGGCGGGTGAACTTATTAGGAGGATACCATGTCCCATACACCGAAGTTGTATTTGCGCCTGATGTTGTTGTTTGTATTGTTGGCGTTGCCGGTTTTAGCCTGTGATACGTTGGTTGGATCGGATGGAAATGAAGAGGCCACAGCCGTGGTTGAGGTGGTTCCCGGGACGGATTCTGTGGAACCGGATGGCCTGGAGGCTGACCTGCCCACAGACGTGCCGCCAACCGAGGCGCCGGCGCCAACGGAACCGCCGGTGCCGACAGAACCACCTCCACCGACCGCGCTGCCGGAGCCTACGGCCGTGCCGGAAGTACAGGTGGACGGGCCGGTGAGCGGCCCGGGGCTGGGACGGGACAACCCCTACCCGGTTGGCGAGTTGATCCAGGCGCCAAATTGGGATCTCCAGATCTTGGAGGTTCTGCGCGGCGAGGAAGCGTGGCAAATGGTCTACGAGGCAAATGAGTATAATGAGCCACCGGCCGAGGGTATGGAGTATGTGTTATTAAAAATCTTTGCCAGAAGTACGTATGCAAATGATGAAGAGCATGAGATCACTTATTCTGATTTTAAACTGACAGGTGACCGCTATATGCGCTATTTCTCGGCCTATGTGGTGGACCCTGAACCGGCGCTGGATGCGTTGCTGTTTCCCGGCGGCGAAACGGAGGGTTGGATCACCTTCCCGGTGGGCGTCGGCGAAGGGAACCTGGTGTTGATCTTCGATGAATGGGCTAATTTTGAAGATGATCGTTATCGTTATTTGGCGGTGGATGAGGGCGCGTCCCTGGCCATACCGGCCGAGGTGCTGGCTGCGGAGCCAAATGAGGTGGGCGTAGAACGAGATAACCCGGCTTTGATCGGCGAGACGACTGTCTCGGACAATTGGGAAATAACGTTGCTAGAGGTGGTGCGCGGCGAGGCGGCCGAGGCGATGATTATGGAGGCCTATGAGTATAATGACCCGCCGGAACCGGGCTTTGAATATGTTGTGGCCCGGGTGCGAATGCGTAATACCGGTTCGGAGGAAGATTCGGAGTGGCTGGATAGCTCCAATTTCACGATTGTCGGGGAGCTGAATGAGGTTTATGACAGCCCCTATTATGTCGTACCAGATCCGACCTTTAACTTTGACACTTACCCAGGGGCTGAAGCAGAAGGGTGGGTTGCCTTGCAGGCGGCCGAGGGTGAAGGCGATCTGGTGTTGATCTTTGAGTCGTTTCTTGATTTTGATGGTACCAGCCGGCGGTTTTTCGCGACGGAATAGGTTCTAAGTCAGCCTGAGAGTATCTTCAGCCTAATTGATATTTAAAGAACGCTCGGGCTAGACCCGGGCGTTTTCTGCTTGATTCTTTTGGGAGGGATGAAGGAGGAAGGTTGAAGCATGATTTTCCGAAAGGGCCGGGGACGTATTGTTTAATTCTTTACCGGCCGGCGGGCGGGCGGATTTCAGTTGGCCAGCTGGGCCAGTTCGAGTTTCCGGCAGGATACTACCTGTATGTGGGCAGCGCTTTGGGGTCTGGCGGCCTGGCCGGCCGATTAAGGCGGCACTTGAACCCAAATAAACGGACCCACTGGCATGTGGATTACTTGAGCGAGCAGGCGGAAGTGGTGGAAATCTGGTGGGCAGCAGGGGAGGCGCGGTTGGAGCATATTTGGGCGACGGCGGCCGGACGGTTACCGGGGGCGGCCGTGCCGGTAACCGGGTTTGGCGCTTCGGACTGTCGCTGTCAGGCCCATTTGTTTCATTATACGGACCGGCCGGAGAATTTGGCTCAATTGCGCGTGCTGGAAGAATAAGGGGTGGCGGAGCGGCCGGTGCGGATCATGTTGATAGCTGGCAAAAATTGAATAAACTACCAACAGTTGCGTTTTTTCACTGTTGATTCAAGGAGGTACTTCTATGAAAGCGCGCTTGGCGCCACTCTATTTTGAGGGCAGGGATGCCGATTTTGACGATCAGTTAGCCCGCTTGAAGGTATTGTTGGCCGGTCAGGCTGATTTTCTGGAGCCGGTTCCTTTGGGGAGCAGGTTGCCGGAGGCGGAAGCGGCCGTTTTCCCCCAGCTCTTGGGAGAAGCGTACCGGCGGCTGGATGAGATCCGGGCGATTGATGTGCCCTTGCTGGTGGCGACGTCAGAGTTCGGCATGGTGAATATGTGGGATTGGGAGATCGTCAGTTATTTGCGGACGGAGGGGATAAATGTCGTGGCCCCCTACCGCCTGGAACAAACCCAGCAAGCGTGCCAGGCTCTGGGCGTGAAACGGGAATTGCGGCAGACGAAGTTCCTGGTTTTTCAGGAGAATCCGGGTGAGGGGATGCAGGGCGATATATTTAAGCGCTTCTACTGGTGGGAAGATGAATGTATCCAGCGAATGATGGACAAATTCGGCATTACGCTGGTGAAGAAGAGTTTTGCCCGGATGGGCGCTGAAGCGCAAGAGATCCCCGATGATGAAGCACGGGCGGTGTGGGAGGCATGGCAATTGCCGGCGCTGGCTGTCTCGGAGAGACAGCTGTTAAGCGCCCTCAAGGTTTATATTGCCATCAAGAGGGAGCTGGATAAGGACAGCAGTATTCGGGCCGTGGGTATCAATTGCCTGAATGAGTCACGCTTTTCAGATAGCACACCCTGCCTGGCCTGGAGCATGCTCTACGAGGAGCGGCGGCTAATCTGGGGCTGTGAGGGGGATACGATGTCGATGATGACCAAGTATGTGCTCCATCACTCGCTGGATGCGCCAATCATGATGACTAATATCTACCCCTTCCTGATGGGCCAGGCGGCGCTGAAACATGAACGGATCACCCATTTTCCAGAAGTGCCAGACCCGGAAAATCATATCCTGGTGGCGCACTGTGGCTACCTGGGGGTTGTGCCGACTTCTTTTGCCACGGAATGGTCGATTAAACCCAAGGTTTTGGCCATTGTGGATGAGAATGCGATTGCCTTGGATGCCCGATTGCCGGAGGGGAAGATAACGCTAGCCAAGTTGCATCCGACGATGCAGAAGTGGACGGTGGCCGAGGGCGAATTGACGGGCTATGTCCAGTATGAAGATTCTGATTGTCTGAATGGGGGTGTGATCCGCATAGGCGATGGGCAGAAGTTATTGGACACGGTGTCGTCGCACCATTATCTGCTGTTGACGGGCCACCACCTGGCGGATATCCGGATGGTTTCACGGCTGTTTGATCTGGAGGTGGAGGAGATTTAGCGAATTTCGAGATCGTTGGTGGCTTGGGTTCAAGGACGCGGACAAATACGTTCGCAGCGAAAGTGACTAGAGCGGATTATATTGAATGTGAAAATACGTTGAGCAGGTTGACCAGGTTCAGGAGTTTTAGCAGAGCGGACCTGAGCAAGGAAGCGCTTGCCGTTGTGAAAATGGATTGACAATGAAGGAACGGGTAACGGGGATTTTCAAGTCGATGTTTGGGGCTGAACCGGAGGTGATTGTGCGGGCGCCCGGCCGGGTGAACTTGATCGGCGAACATACAGATTATAATGACGGTTTTGTGCTGCCGATGGCCATTGACCGGGCTATTTGGATGGCTTTACGGCCACGGGATAATGGGCGGGTGCGGCTTTTTTCGGTGGATTTTGACGAGATGGTAGCCTTTGAGCCGGCCGGCCTGGCCCACAGCTCCCTGGGCTGGGCGGAGTATGTGATCGGGACGACCTGGGCGCTGCAAGGGGCAGGCTACGAGTTGGCCGGCTGGGAGGGGGTTTTTACCGGAGATGTGCCGGTTGGGGCAGGCTTATCTTCTAGCGCGGCCCTGGAATTAGCGACTGCCCGAACTTTTGCGGCCGTGTCGGACCTGGCGTGGCAACCGGCGCGAATGGCTTTAGCCTGCCTGCAAGCGGAGAATGAATGGGTGGGTTTGAATTGTGGCATTATGGACCAGATGATCTCGGCCTCAGGAAAAGCCGGGCACGCGCTGTTGATTGATTGCCGCACGTTAGATACCGAGGCGGTACCGCTGCCGCCGGGTGTGGCGGTGATGGTCATGGATACGGTGACCCGGCGCGGGCTGGTGGATTCGGCTTACAATGAACGACAAAGCCAGTGCCAGCAGGCGGCCGAGCTCTTGGGGGTAGTTTCCTTGCGGGATGCGAACCTCGACGATCTTGAGGGGCAGGAACCGGGTTTGCCCCCCCTACCCTTTAGACGAGCCCGGCATGTGATCAGTGAGAATGCCCGGACCCTGGCGGCCGTGGCGGCGATGCGGCGCGGCGATGGCCCGGCTCTTGGTAAACTCATGAATGAGAGCCATGCCAGTTTGCGCGAGGATTTCGAGGTGTCCAGCGACGAGTTGAATGTGATGGTGGCGGTCGCTCAGAGCCAGGCGGGTTGTTTGGGGGCGCGGATGACCGGGGCCGGGTTTGGCGGCTGCGCGGTGGCCCTGGTGAAGGTCGAGTCTGTGGCCGGCTTTGTCGAGCAGGTGTCCCAGGAGTACGAGGCCAGAGTTAGCCTGAAACCGGCAATCTACATTTGCCAGGCAACGGATGGAGCCCAGGTGGTCCCATGAGTTGGCAACTGGGGCTCTTGTTGCTGGGGGCGATTACGGCCGAAATGATCGGTACGACGGCGTTGCGCCTCTCTGACGGGTTCAGCCGGCTTTGGCCGAGCCTTGTGGTGGTGATCGCCTATGGCGCATCGTTTTACCTGTTGGCCCTGGCTCTTAAACGCGGCCTAGAAATGGGCATCGGCTATGCCATCTGGTCGGGCCTGGGCACGGTGGCGATCGTGCTGATCGGCGTGCTTTTTTTCCAGGAGAAGCTGAATGTGGGGGCGATAGCAGGGATCGCGCTGGTCATCGCGGGGGTCGTGGTCATCAACCTGAGCAGCGGTCATTAGGGTGTGAGAGATACGGAGAACACGGAGGCGGGGAATGTGAAACGCTGACGAAGTTATCGTTGCCCCGGCCGGTTTTAGTGCTGATTGGGAGAATCGTATGAATAACGAGACGGACAAGCAATACAAAGTCAGCCTGGCCTGGTATGAAGCGTTGGTGGCGACGAATCCAGAGGTGATACGGAAGGGCAAAACGATGCCTTATACGTCGTTGAATGGGCATATGTTCAGCATGCTCACCAAGGAGGGGCAGGTGGCGTTGCGCTTACCGGCCGGGGATCGAGAGGCGTTCGTAGAGAAGTATCAGACGACGCAGCCGGTGCAGTATGGGGCGGTGATGAAGGAGTATGTGCTGGTACCGGCCGGGTTGCTGGAGAGAACGGCCGAACTGCAGGTCTATTTTGAGATGAGTTATGGGTATGTGGGATCGCTGAAGCCGAAGCCGACGAAGGGGAAAAAGTAAGCCAAGTCGTATACGGGTCCATGCGAAATATTCTTGTTTGATATTTGGCGTTATCAAAATGAGGTGAATTCGCTGGGTATTTTCTTGGCGTTCAGGTATTCCTCGAGTTCAGATATCAGCCTGGTATTGTCGGAATAGATTTCCTCGATGAGCGCGAGGAGGAGCTGGTCTTTGTCGGCGGCTTTGATCCGCAACCAGTATTCGTAGTCGGAGTCGCCAAAGATTTCCTTAGGAGCATCGCCCAGGTCCTGGCCAGACAGCAAAAGATCGCCCTGGTCGGTAATCTCAGCGTGAATATGAATGGATGTTGGGCCTATCAGTTCTACAAGTTTCACTTTTTTTATCAGCAGGGCCTCCGCTCATTGTCTTACCGGTCATCGCAAAAAAAAGTCAAAATTCATTAGGAGAGGGCCATAGAATTGAGATAGTTAATCCCGGCACCATGGATCATACGCCGGTCGCGGGCCAATTGGCGGATCCAAACTAAAATAGAAGGGGATTATTCGACTGCAGCCACGGGGATAACCGGCGCCGGCCGGGAATCAGCTCCTTTAAGACAATCTATTAGCTTTTGCTGTTTGTACCGGTGGCGAAACGGGACGAGTTTAACGCGCTAAGGATAGCCTGCTCCATCTCTCCGTGCAAAATGGTATCGGCTATCAACTGCCCGGCCATGGGGGCCATGATAATACCCACCCCACCCCAGCCACAATTGAATATAAAACCCTCAATCTCAGGAATGGGACCGACAAAAGCGTGGCCATCAGGAGAGAGGGGGCGGACGCCGGTCCAGGCAGAGAGTAATGAGGCCTGGGCTAAAATCGGGACGCGGTGCACGGCCGTCTCGATGATGGCCGATACCTGGCCTTCATCTAGCTCTGCTACGGGATCTTGAACAGGTGTCACGCCCATGCCCATGAGGACCCCATCTAACTCCGGGCGGTAGTACCATTCCACGCTCAGATCCTCAACGAACGGCCGGTTGCGTGGGATGGCAGGTAGAGGAGTGGTGACGACAATGCTCCTGGTTGCATTGTGCAAGGGCAGCGAAAAGCCAATCCACTTGCTGACTTGAGCGGCCCAGGGCCCGGCCGCGTTGACAACGATGCTGGTAGTGATCAGCCCCTGGTTGGTGACAACGCCGGTTACTCTGCCGCGCTCAACGATAATATCTATTGCCCGAACTCCCTCGTACAAGGTAGCCCCCATCTCTCTGGCTCGTTTCATATAGCCGGACATGATCATGTGCGGATCTACGGTGCCATCCTCTGACCCCCAGGTGCCCAGAACAATGTCGGACGTGTTTAACTCGGGAACCCGATCTTTAATATCCCCCGGTCGCAGAAGTTCCGTCGTCACATCCAGTGCTTGTAAGAAGTCCGCTTGCTGCTGCAGCTCAGCAGCGCTTTTTTCTGTGGCGACATACAGCCAACCAATCTTATGGAAGTCGATAGGAACGCCCAACTCCTCTTCGAAAGCCATATAGCGTTCATACGAGTATTTTGCCATGCGTACTGACAATTCATCCTGGTTGAACTGCATGCTGAGCATGGCTGCCGATTTGCTCGAGGTGCCGGAGCCCACCTGGCCCATCTCCACCACGATCACATCTCGAATCCCGCTTTTTACCAGATGATAGGCCGTGCTACAGCCAATGACCCCGGCGCCAATGATGACGACATCTGCCGAAAGGTGCATTCTTATCTCACTCCTTTAACCATCGAGCTACAAAATGAAGTATGGAAACGTAACACAAATCCCAAGGTTGTCGATTATTTCGGCCGGGTCTGCCCCTGGTTGAAGATGGTGAAGGATGATCACCCTTGACCGGCGACAGACCTGTTATTAAAACCTTATACTCGTACCGGACCACTGGCAAGCAACTTGCGATGGAGGTTCGGAAGTTTTAAGAAGCCGGCCGGGTTGTTGGCGAAGACGGAGAAGCTGCAGGACTATTTTTGAGCTGAGTGATGGCTATGTGGGGGCGATGCGGCCGAAGGAGACGAAGAAAAAGAAGGCGACTAAGTAGTTACGGGTGCGAGGCGAGATATTCTTGTTTGATATCTGGCGTTATCAAAATGAGGTGAATTCGCTGGGTATTTCCTTGGCCTTCAAGTACTCTTGGAGCTCAGATATCACCATCATGTTCCCGGCATAGATCTTTTCGATGAGCGCGAGGAGGAGCTGGTCTTTGTCGGCGGCTTTGATCCGCAACCAGTATTCGTAGTCGGAGTCGCCAAAGATTTCCTTGGGAGCATCGCCCAGGTCCTGGCCAGACAGTAAGAGATCGCCCTGGTCGGTAATCTCAGCGTGAATATGAATGGATGTTGGGCCTACTATATCGACGAGACTCACTTGCTTTATCATCGCTGACTCCACTCGTTGTATTGCCGGTCACCGTAATATAAGGTTTTTAGAATCGGGATAGTCAATCCCGGCACCATGGATTATACGCCTGTCGCGGGTCAATTGGCGGATCCAAACTAAAATAGAAGGGGATTATTCGACTGCAGCCACGGGGATAACCGGCACCGGCCGGGAAATAGTCCGAGATCCGGCCATTCGCAGCACATCGGCGGCCACGCGCAGAGCGCCCAGGGTGACCCCGGCGGTGGATTGGCCGGGAAATATGGAGTCACCGACCAACCAGAGGTTGGCGATGCCAGTGCGCGGGCCGCGGGCATTCCAGAGGGAAGTTTGGGGGAAGCCGCCGACCATGCCTCGCGGCCGGCGAGTGAAGGATTCGAAGGTCACCGGAGTGCCGGCCATAGAAAAATCGATTGCCGGGCCAAGTCCAGGGATGGCCTTTTCAGCGGCCGCTAACAATCGTTCTTCATAGCTTGTCCGGCGATCTAGGTAGGCCTGGTGATCTTCGTAGTGGAGCTGCCACCAGGGGGCCACCGCGGTGTGGGTGGAAAGGGTAGCCGCTCTTTTACCGGCCGGGGCCCGCTTCTGATCTTCCGATGCGGACAGCGAAAGAAAGACAGAGTTACCCTCGCCCAGGGGTTGACCGGCCTGCATGATGACCTGGTGGTGGTCGCTAGTCAGGGGTGGTAGTTTGGCCGTATCCAAGCCCAGGTACATCGTAAAAGCACCCCAGGTTGCCGGGTTGCTTTTTATTTCCCGGCGCAAGGAAGACGGGGTCGCTTCCCCCAACAAATTGGCCAGGGACCAGGGCGTGACATTGGCCAGAATTCTGTCCCCTTCCAACCGGAGTCCCTTCTTGGTCAGCAGCGCCACCGCCTGGCCGTTTTTGACCTCGATCTTTTCCACTTGCTGGCGGTAAAGGACCTGTCCGCCATGGGCCTGGATCCAATCAGCCAGGGTCTTGGCCAGAGAACCGATGCCGCCGCGCACATGGTTGACACCTCTACGGGGGAGGTCCAAAGCCGCACTGCCGTATAGGGCGTTCGCCTTATCGGCCGTGGTCTGCGCGGAGATCAGCAGCTGGCCATCGAGAAAAGTCTTAAACATGGGATCGTCGCTGCGGGCCAGGTCACTCACTTTTCGGGATAGATAAGGTAAGGATCGCAGGGTCGATGGTCGTAAGGCCTTGCCCAAGGCGAGGAAGTCAGCAGCTGATTGCGGAGGCCAGGGGAACGGCCGGGAAGAAATATCCCAACTGATATCGGCCAGCATTTCCTGAGTTTTCCAGAATTTGGCGGAATCAGGGAAAGCGGCCGTCCATTCTGAAAACCAGCGTTGGTGATCAGACCACTGGGTAACTGTACGCCCATCAGGCAGATGAACTTGCCAGGCGGGATCGGCCGGGTGCACCGGCCACTGCAGGTCCAAAATTTCGGCCACACGAGCGTGGGGTCCTCCGGGAGAAAAACCACCAGCCAGGGTTGCCCCGGCGTCAAAGAGGTATTTCTGGTGGTAGAAGGTGCCGGCGCAACCACCTGGATAGATATGGGCTTCTAAAACCGTCACTTTATGACCGGTGCGGAGCAGCAAGGCAGCGGCCGTTAAGCCACCTAAGCCTGCACCTATTACCAGGATATGTGTTTTCTTGTTCATGGGCTGTTGTCAACTATCTTGATTGAGACGGTTCGGCTTTAGCAAGCGCGCTCCAGCCAGCTACCTTGTGGGGGTCCGGCTAAAGCTAGGCAAACTGTACTGTGAGGTTGGTTAATGTCGCTCAGATAACTGAATCATGAAGTCATTGGGTGGGTCGTCGCTATCCTGGCGATGCGATTTGGCGTGCCCATCAGCCCTTGCCGTGTGCATCTCGCTAGCGATACTCTGCAATATTTGGCTGACGGCCTGTACATTAACCATGGGCTAGTTTGTCGCCTGTATGATTTGGGCATGGCTAACACCATTCTTTTTCGATAATAAGTGTTGATCAAACATTATTACTCCTTAAACTTTTTTTGATATGCCGCCTGGTAATGATCTTTCTGGCTGTAAACAAGAGGGTAAGTGAAAATTTAGAATACATGAACCTATTGATTAGCCCCCGGAAGCCAGCGCCATATTCGTAGGTAATATTCTCTTTGACTTCCGTCACATCGCTGCCAACGGCGACAAACTCGTGTCGATGTTGCCACATCTTCAATGGGCCGGCGACCTGGGTGTCGGTAAAACCACTTTCGTTGACATTAGTGTGAACGACCTGCCAGTGGACAGGTAGTGGACCAAACCAGAGGGTAAATTTAGCCCGCGAACCCTCTCCAAGGGGTTCGAAGTAGTGTAACTGAACAAAAAGTGGCGGCGGGGTTAAGATCTTCAACACAGATGTGTCATGATGAAAAGCGGCGACGGCTGTTTGGGGCGCCTCGATAGTAAATTGATAGTTGAATGTTGGCATGAATACACCGTCACTGACGTTTCATTTCAGATGTTGAAAATACTGGGATCCAGGACACCTTTATGGCCTTCGTGGTAGGCGCTCATAATGTGATTCGCGATTATTTCTGGGGCAGCAGGTTCGGCGACTATCGGGAAGGAGTCTGTTTCTCCATTGGGGGTGTCCAAAAGGCCGGGTTGGACCAGCATCACCCGCCGTTTCCTTTCTTCAAATTGGAGGGTCTCGATAAAAGCTTCAAAGGCTGATTGAGCCCAATGGTATTCTGAACCATCCGATAAACCCGGTTGACGACTCACACTTTCGATGAAGATCAAGGGCGTATCTTCCTTAAGCATAGGCAGTGTGGCATCAGATGTTACAAAGGCGCCGGTCAGCATGTCTCCCAATCCCTGTTGCCGGCCCTCTGGTGAAGGGATTTCTATAGTGGAGAAAATTTCATCACCTCCAGCATATATCCACAAGGACACCTGGTCCACTTCAGATCTGGCCGATAGGATAGCATTTTGTACTGAACGGGTATTGGTAAAATCAGCTTCAATTGTCAAAGCCGATTGGGTCAAGGTGCTTTGATTTTCCATCTGTTTCTCATCGCGAACGATAGCAACAACCTGCCATTGATATGCCAGTAATTGGGCCGTTAAGGCTTTGCCGATGGCGCCTGCGGCGCCCCAAATCATTGCCGTCTTCATCATGTCGCTTTTCCCAATATATTAAGTTGGGTGAATGCGAGCCTGGTTCTGATTGACCATTTATGGCTCGCATTCACCGAATTTAGGAGAAGAAGAGTAAAAGTAACTTCCGTCAAAAGTGATTGTTAATTGATTATGCCGGCGGTAAGAGTACCCCGTCGATGACATGGATGACGCCATTGGAGGCGACGATGTCGGTGATAATGATCTTGACGGTATCGTTCAAGAACACCTGGCCGTCAACGACGCTGATCCTTACATCCGGTCCGAATAAGGTGGCTGCGGCATCGAGGGTGACAACATCCTCAGCCATCACGACACCAGCGAGGACGTGGTAGAGAAGAATATCGGTTAAGGTGCCGGTGGGATCCTCAAGCAAGGAGGCAATTGTGCCTTCAGGCAGGGCAGCAAAAGCGTCATCTACTGGGGCGAAGACCGTGAATTCGCCTTCGCCACTTAACGTGTCGACGAGCCCAGCCGCTTCCAGGGCGGCTACCAGGGTGGTGAACCGGCCGTCTTCCACGGCGATTTCGGCGATGGACTTGCTGGCCATCATTTCTTGTTCAGCCATTGCTTCAGCTTCTGCAGCAGCAGCGACGATGCTCGGGGGCACCATCACCGCGTCGATGACGTGGATGATGCCGTTGGAGGCTTCGATATCGGTAAGGATGACCGTAGCGCTATCGTTGAGCAATACCTGACCATCGACAACCTTTATGGAGACCGGCTCGCCTTGTAGAGTGGTGGCCGAATCGAGGGTCACTACTGTCTCGGCCGGGACAACACCGGCGGTGACGTGGTAGAGCAGGATGTCTTTCAGAGCGCCTTCGGGATCGGCCAATAAAGCCTCAACTGTTCCCTCGGGCAAAGCGGCGAAGGCATCGTCAACCGGGGCAAATACGGTGAATTCACCCTCGCCAGACAGAGTTTCAACCAACCCAGCCGCATCGAGAGCGGCTACCAATGTCGTAAAACGGCCATCTTCAACGGCGATCTCGGCGATCGATTTGGCGGCCATCATCTCTTCTTCAGCCTTGGCTGCTTCAGCGGCCGCGGCTACGACAGATGGCGGTAACATGACCGCATCGATGACATGGATGATGCCGTTGGAGGCTTCGATATCGGTGATAATCACCTTGGCGCTATCATTGAGGACCACGCCGCCGTCGACGACCTTGATCGTCACCGGCTCCCCTTGAAGGGTTGTGGCCGATTCTAAAGTAACCACGGTCGCGGCCGGCACAGCGCCTTCGGCTACATGGTAAAGCAGGATGTCTTTTAGAGCACCTTCGGGATCTGTTAAGAGAGATTCAACTGTGCCCTCGGGTAATGCGCCAAAGGCATCATCAGTGGGGGCAAAAACAGTGAACTGGCCTTCGCCACTCAGTGTGTCGGCCAATCCGGCTGCCTGCACGGCCGCTACCAGGGTCGTGAAGCGGCCATCTTCAACAGCGATGTCGACGATGGATTTCGCTTCGACTTCTACGACCGGCTCAGGGACCGGGGTGGCCGTTGGTTCCTCGACCGTACTGCAAGCTGCTAAAACCAAAGAAAAAACAATAAATAAACCTAACCATGTAAAACGTTTCATTTTCAAATCTCCTTTTGATCTGTGTTTAATTTAGATTTACGAACAATCAGCTTGTTATCTTAACTACTCGGTTGAATCTGCTTGTTGATCAGACCCAGGGTAACCAAAACGGTGGGAATAATCTGCCTGGAAGTCAAGCGGGCGTTTTCACGGGGCCCGTGATTGGGTTGATCAGATATTCTTTGCCCGTAGCCCATGGCCTCAGTCTCTCTCCGCAATTGCTGGCGATAAATATCCAGGAATTGCATTTGTCTTTCCGTCTTATTCATATAGACCTCCATTTATAAGTTGTCTTTCTAAAATGGCCTGCTCGGGATTCGATCGGCCAAAAATTACTTTTTCCATCCACGCTCAATCTTTATCTTTCATGCTGGCTAGATTTGCATGTTTTGCCGAGCGCGTTAACGAATTACGGGAATGATACAGGGACGTTCATTATTTGTCAAGCTTTTGTACAATTATACTCATATTTGTCTAATTTTTGCCTATATTCTATAATCTGCCTGTGGTTGGAAGGACCGCAAACAAAAACAGGCAACAGGGATGGAACGAATTTCTTTGTGGTGGATTAGGCGTGACTTGCGATTGGGCGACAACCAGGCGCTGCAGTCGGCACTGATGGTCGGGGAATCGGTCATTCCGGTTTTCATTCTTGATCCTGTATTGTTATCCTCGGCCACCGCCAGTGAGAAACGGACGGCATTCCTCTTCGAGGGCCTTCGTTCTCTAGACAGAGCGTTACGCCGGCGGGGAAGCTATCTGGTGGTGCGCCAGGGGGAAGCGTTGGCACAGTTAACGACCCTTATAAAGGAAAGCAAGGCCAGCCGGATTTATGCGGAAAGGGACACTTCGCCGTATGCCCGCCGTCGCGATGGGGCAGTTAGCGCCGGGCTGCCCCTGGAATTAGTTGATGGCCTGACCATCCACCCCCCAGATATAATCTTAAAGGCCGATGGCTCACCCTATACCGTCTTTACTCCTTTTAAACGGCGCTGGTTGGCGTTACCCCGTCCTGGTCCGGAATCTGTTTTGCCGGCACGGGGTCTGATCCCCACGCCTGCGGGTATCAGGACTCTGCCCATACCGGACCGGCCGCTTTTGCCTGGTTCCGTTCCTTTCCCAGCGAGTGAAAAGGAAGCGGGTCGTCGATTAGAAGCTTTTGTGCGGGGTGGCCGTACGGCGCAAATAGCCCTGTATGCCGATCAACGGGACCGGATGGATCTAGAGGGCACTTCCGGGCTGTCACCCTATCTACGTTTCGGGATGCTTTCCGCCAGACAAGTAGCAGTTGCCGCCTTGCAGGCCCGATCGACCGCCCTGGATACACAAGGCGTCCAGGGTGCAGACACCTGGCTCAGCGAGTTGATCTGGCGCGAATTTTATATGGCCATTCTCTTCCATTTCCCCAAGGTAGTACGACGAAGCTTTCGCTCTGTTTATAAGAGCATTGCCTGGCGAAATGATGAAGCGGAATTCAGAGCCTGGGGCGAGGGCCAGACTGGTTATCCAGTGGTGGATGCGGCCATGCGCCAGTTGGTGCAAAGCGGTTGGATGCATAACCGGGCTCGGATGATCGTGGCCTCATTTTTGGTCAAAGACCTGCTGATCGATTGGCGTTGGGGCGAACGTTTTTTTATGCAGCATCTGCTGGATGGTGATCCAGCGGCCAACAATGGCGGCTGGCAGTGGACGGCGGGCACAGGCACCGACGCTGCGCCCTATTTCCGAATCTTCAACCCGGTGTTGCAAGGTAAAAAGTTTGACCCCCAAGGCGACTACCTCCGCCGCTGGCTCCCTGAACTGGCCCGGGTGCCGGGTAAATATGTTCACGAACCATGGAAGATGTCCAAAAATATCCAGGCGGAGGCAGGGTGCCTGATCGGCCGGGAGTACCCCCAGCCCATCGTCGATCATACCCTGGCCCGGCAGGAGACCTTAGCGGCTTATGCCATGGCCCGGGATCAAGCTACGTATGGAGCAAAAGAAGATGATGAATAGTCCCCTAAAGCAGTACCTGGCCCAGGTAAAAATACCTCTTCGCCTGTCCTGCACATCCAATTCCGGTTGGCCTATCGTGCTCTCCCTATGGTATCTCTATGAGGACGGATGTCTGTATTGTGCGACGCCACAGGCAGCAAAGGTCGTCTCATACCTGGCGGCGGAAGCGCGCTGCGCCTTCGAAATTGCCGCCGATCAGCCGCCGTATTGTGGTGTCCGCGGCCGGGCGCTGGCGACCATTGAACCGGATCGGGGTTTAGAGATCTTGGAGCGCCTGTTAATTCGTTATCTGGGGGGAACCGATAATCCGCTAGCCCAACAGCTCTTGGGGCGATCCCAGGTCGAAGTCGCCATTCGCCTGGCGCCACAAAGCCAGCATACCTGGAACTTCAGCGAACGCATGGCCGATTCCATCCCCAGGGTCGATCAAAAGATATGCCCTGATTAGGACCAACTGTACAGGGAAAAGGAGTTTACAGTACAGAGCACAGCTCCAAAGGGCACCCCAGGAAGGTAAAAAAAAGATGCCGGGCTTAAAACCCGGCATCTTTCTTTAAGGGTCAAAGGAAGTTATTTATACCGGCGCCAAGGTCCCGGCAAAGATGATCCAGGCCAAAACCGTCTTGGCCGTCAGGCTGAGGATGATGTAGACCCGCTCACCGAAGAGGTAATCTTTCCAGCGGCCGACTTTCTTGTACTGCAGCACCATATTGATAGCGAAAATGTTGAAGAAGACGAACAGGGTGGGAACGATGAAGTAGACGAAGGTCGGTGGTTTGGACTCACCATCACCCGAATTCACCGAGCCCACGAAGTAGAGGACGATGACAATCCAGGGCAGGATGCCGGCGAAAACGCCATAATTGAACGATGACCAATCGGTTCGACTCTTATTCTGGTTGAGTTTCTCCATCAGCAGACCGAAGAGATTCATGGTGGCATTAATTCCGAAGATGAGGATGAGAGCACCGACATCCCACAAACCGACCAGCATGCCGATAAGGACGATCATCACCGAAGAACTCAGAGCGTATTCGTAAAAGCGGGTGGGGTTCATACCTAACTTCAGATTGGCGACGTACTGCTTTTTACCGACCGTTGCCAGATAAAAATGGGCCACGGCCGAGAGCAGCAAAAAGACCGCGACGGCCGGGCCAAATCGCAAGTTATAGAGTACTTCTGGGTTGGGATTTAGGGAAGTTGTCAGTGGGTCAAACTTCAAATAAAAAGTGTAAATGGGATAGGTGGTATCGTTACTCAAGACGATCATCAAAATACCCTGTACCAGGTGCAGGAAGCCCATGATCAGGTTAAATCGAATAAGGCCCATAAAAGTGGCTTCTGAGGCGATTACCCTGGCTTGATTGGCTTTAGGTTTTGGTTTGGCATTCATGATGTGATCTCCTTTGATTGAAGGAACGCTATTAGCATTGAGTATATCATGATCAAATATGGACAGACCAGGGCGATCCCTCCACCAGTAGATTACCAGCCTGCTGTTCCAGGCTCGCCCTTGAAGGGTCCGACAATCTCGTGGGTAATCCAGCCGCCGTAAAAGTTGCCCGGCTGCGGCCGGACGAGTTCGCCATCTACCAAACAACGATCCATGGCCCAGGCATAGAAGGCGATGTGATCTTGGATGGCCATAAATGTCGGCGCCGGCCGGGGATAGGTCCAGGCCACTCTCTCAGCCGTCTGACCTGCCACCTTGACGTTATAGTAGGTAGCCTGCCCTTTCCACTCGCACCACGAACCACCGGCGGTGGGGGTCAGATAATCCATCCTGATATCGGCCGGCGGCAGATAGTAGACGGGTGGGTGACTGGTCTCAAGTACGCGCCAACCCTGGCGGGTATGGGCGATCTCGAGACCATTAAAAAATATCTGGATGGCTTTTGTCATCCGTTCGACTCGAGGAGGCCGGGGATAGTCCCAGACCGATTCCTGTCCGGCAGCGGGCTTAATCGGCTCAGGCTTGGTCATGTCACGAATCCTGGTTGAGCTAAAGTTCGAGCGCTAACTGCCGCTTTTCCCGGAGGTGCCGGTAAACCCCGACAACCATGAAGATGACCGTGATGGCGGCGGCCAGCCAGGCAGCGGTGGCCACACTGCCGGTGTCGCTATGTTTGACGGCGATGCCGGTAAAAGCCCAAATAAGAACGAGGGCATAGGCCACATCACCGCGGGTCAGGCTGACGACCGCGCCGACGATTGTGCCCGCAGCCAGCATGATGACGGCCCAGAACTCTGGATCGATCCCCCAGCCTTGCCAATTCCAGAAATAAAGCAGGTCGGTGATATTGGCGATGGTGGCCACGGTAATCCAACCCAGGTAGATGCTGAACGGAACATGGACAAGCCACTTCATGTCCGAAGAGACCTGGACCCGGCCAATGTCCAATGCCAGATAAATGGCGATCAACAAGCCTAACAAGATCAGCATGACCACGACGGTCAAGGGAAAGAACTCATAGTGCCATAACAAGATCCAGGCGATATTGGCCAGACTGGACAGAACAAAAAGGGGTCCGATCTTTTTAAGGGCCGGATCAGCAGCCTGGGCCGGCAGCGCCTGGTAGACGGCGTAAGCGATCACACCCAGGTAAATCAGGCCCCAAATGGAAAAAACATATCCGGCCGGAACAAAAAAGACCTCAAAACGATCAGAGATCTCGCCGGTATTTTGGCCATTTATCGGTAAGGCATTGGCCAGGGCGTTGACGGTGATCATCGCCAGGGCGGCGAAAACGACTAAAAGTTGACGAATGGTGTTTGATTTCATAATCCAAATCTCAATATGCTAACTATGCCGGCTTTCCTCAGCGAGCAGTTGTGAAAAGTAATCCAAAACCATGGCGGCAGCATCACCCAAATGGATTCGTGCACCCTGGTAATAGGCCTGCAGATAATCAATAATAAACGGTTTTGAGGGGCGATAGCTCGTAAGCAGGTATTCGATCCAGCCAAGATCGGTTTCTAATACGGTCATGTCACCTAAATTGAGCGCAGCTTCAATGAGTTGTCCTATATCCTCATTCATTTCTGATAGATCGCCGGTTGGTTTGTTGGTGGCAATAAAATTGCCCCATACATGGGTTTCGATAAGGGCCTGGCGCTGCCTAAATAGCAGCAAGGCCCTCTGGTAAGCGTCAGAAGATGTGATAGTCGCCGGTTCGGGGAGCTTGTTGGCGATAATTAAGAAGACGGTCTCCAATGCCCCTTGAAGCGATTCGCCGAGAAAATAACCGGGGATAAGTTGCCGCGAACGGGGCATCTGGTTAAAAACCAGACCCCCATAGGCAACTTGAATCGCTAACGGCTTTAATGCGAGGGCGATTTCCTTCAAGCCCGCGGCCGCTGGCAGTTGTTGAGCAGTGACAATGGCCAAGGCCGGCTCCAGTTCAATGATGGTGGTAGCCAGTTCGGCCACGGGCACATCAGCGCCAAAGTAAACCACATCAAAGCCTTGCCGGCGCAACAGATAGGTCAGCAGCAGGGAGCTAAAGACGTGATAGTCACCGGGCGCGCATAGGGTGACGATCCGTTCTCGCCTGGATGGCGAGGGTGCGGCGGCGATGAGCATCTCCAGGCGCTGGTTGGTGATCGCCGTCGTAAAATGTTCTTGCTGGACGGACACTTCTCCCCGATGCCAGGCGTCGCCAATTTCCGCCAGGCCCTTTTGCAACAGTTCAAAGCAGACTGTCTCAGGCGCATATTGGGCGAAAGCGCTGGCCAGGATCTGTTCCGCGGCTTCCCTATTTAAACCCAGGCAAGCCGAAACCCAGGCCTGACGTAGCTCGTCAATCTGTCCGCCAATAAAAAGAGGAGAAGGCGATGTCGCTGGCGGCCGGGCGCCTTCTACTTGAAGGGGATCTTCTCCCCGATCTTCGTATGATCGCCATAACTCGACGGCATGGCTGATGGAGACGCCTTCGTCCTGACGGGCTATTAGCCACAGCAAAGTATCGATGTCGTGCTGAGAATATTGGCGGTGCCCACCGGCTGTTCTATCTGGTTTTGGGAAACCGTAACGTCGCTCCCAGGCTCGGATTGTTGCCGGATTTAGACCTGTCTGTTTCACAACGGCCTTAATATTAAAGATTGGGGCATTTTGTTCTTCTTTTCCATTAAATGTATTCATCCATTCACCCGATTGATCACATGATCATTTGTTTGATGCCAAAATAATACTACTCCAGGCAGTGTTTGTCAAGTATTTGTTCATATATTGCAGTGATGTTCGGAGCAGAAAAGAAGCTATCTTTAACGTTTGCCAGATCCAGAATGGCCGCGAGGCAATCTTTGACCCATAATCAATCATCAGGGGATATGTTGTAACCTATATGCGTATGACACAAAGATCGAAATCTTTTTGCTAGAGGGTCAACAGTTTTTTTCATTTTATGCTATGCATTATCTGTACATTATATTGACAGTTATACCCAACTTGCTTTATAATGAATCGTGTTGATTCGTTTTTTGTTTTTATCCAGGTGTAATCACGCCTAACTTGAGGCAGATGGAGAATAAGTGACATGAGTTCAAGAAAAAAAATCGCCAAAGCATCGATTATGTTGGCCGCAGCCCTGTCATTTCTGTTATCAGTTTATCTTTGGTTCACAGGCTCGGAGAATCAAGGTATTTTCGTAGGCCTCTGGGTGCCTTCGATCCTTAGTTTTGGGGCCCTTGTATTTGCCGGAGGTGGCAGTGGTGAATGAGACATTACTATTTATTTATGGCCTGGTGGCATTTCTGCTAGCTGTTGGCCCTTTAGCAGTGGCAGCTTACTTTGATTGGCGGGAAAAATAACCATGGCCGATTATTTAGGTCGGGAAGACAAACCGTTCATTTTGCTCACGGGTGTGACGGGTTACGTGGGTGGACGTCTAGTTTTGCGTCTACTGGAGCAAGGTTACCGGGTTCGTGTCCTGGTGCGGGGTGGTGCAGATCGCCTCAATAGTTACGCCTGGCGCGATGAAGTAGACATTGCTGCCGGCGATGTGCTCCAGCCAGATGGGCTGGTTAAGGTAATGGAAGGGGTCGATATCGCTTATTATCTCATCCACAGCATGCGTGGAAATGATGAATTCAGCAAAAGAGACATTCAAGCAGCTCAAAACTTCAGCCAGGCTGCAGCAGCTGCCGGCGTCAAGCGCATCATCTATTTGGGTGGCCTTGGGGACTCGGCCGGCGAACTTTCCGAACACTTAAGATCACGGCAGGAGACGGGTATTGCATTAAGCGAGGCCGGCATCCCGGTAACAGAATTCAGGGCCGGCATGATCGTCGGTTCGGGCAGTCTCTCCTTTGAAATGGTGCGCCATCTGACCGAGCGCCTGCCGGTCATGGTCTGCCCTCGCTGGGTCTATGTGCGCTCCCATCCCATCGCCATTCATGATGTATTAAACTATTTGGTGGCGGCTATTGAGACGCCCCAGAGCAGTGGCCAGATCATCGAGATAGGTGGGGCCGATATCCTTACCTACGAGGAGATGATGAAGGGCTACGCGCGGATACGCAACCTACGACGCCTGATCATTCCAATCCCTGTTCTCACACCCCGCCTTTCATCCTATTGGGCCCATTGGGTGACCCCTATACCGGCCAGCATTGCCCGGCCGCTCATCAAAGGTTTGCGCTATGAATTGGTGGTGCATGACAATCGGGCCAAGGAGATATTCCCCGATATCCAGCCGCTGGATTACGAATCGGCGGTAATTTTGGCTCTGCGGCGTATCGAAGAGGGTCAGATTAAATCGATTTGGAGCGATGCCCTGGCTTCCAGTACGGGTGATGTGCCCCCGGTATACCTGACTCAAGAACAGGGGATGTTGATCGAACGGAGGCAGAAACAGGTGAACGCCTCGCCAGAAATGGTCTTCAATATTTTTTCCGGATTAGGCGGCGAGCGAGGGTGGCCGCCTTTCAATTGGCTCTGGAGAGTCAGGGGTGCCATTGACCGGCTGGTGGGAGGCGTGGGCATGCGCCGCGGCCGCCGCCACCCGGATCAATTGCGCACAGGGGAGGCTCTTGATTTCTGGCGAGTGGAGACGCTTCAACCAGCTCGCCTGCTCCGCCTAAGGGCAGAAATGAAACTGCCCGGCCGGGGCTGGCTGCAATTCGAAACAGGGACAAACGAGGATGGTCAAACTGAGCTCGTACAAACGGCCTACTTCGCACCCAAAGGTTTATCCGGTCTGCTTTACTGGTATGGCATCTACCCGCTGCACGCCGTCATTTTTTCCGGGACTATCGACGAAATTGTTAAACGGGCTGAGTTTTTAGCAAGCAGAACGACTGTCAGCTCGACCTAACAGCCGGACAGGATGAGTCACTTGGCTCAAGTTCCATCGAGTTCATTCCCAACTGAGGAAGGCAAGCTTTAGCTAGCGAGCAACACAACACTCTTACTTAGTAGGACATCCCCACCCCGCCCATATCACCCAGATCCATCGTGGTTGTTTTTGTACCCATACCGGTTGTTAAAGGCTCGCTCCACAGGAATAAAAAGGGTGACTTTTCAAAGCCCTCCCAAAGGGACAAGATTTCATGTGCGTTATTTATGCATTTCTTATGCATTATATTGACACTTGGTTAAACTTAAGTTATATTTTATGTGAAATCAACGATGTTAATTGATAGTAGCAGCGCTCTGTTCAGCGGTACGTTATTCAGAGATACTGAATTATTCAGAGATACTGAATTAGGAGATGACCCAATGATAAATCGTGAAATCGTCGTCGAGAATTTAAGCAAGAGGTACGCAGGCGATGTGCTCGCCGTCGATAATGTTTCTTTTAAGGTAAATTCCGGTCAAATTTTTGGCTTTTTAGGCCCCAATGGCGCCGGTAAAAGCACAGTCATCAAGATCTTAACTTCTCTGGCTCTTCCCACCAGCGGCCGAGCCACGGTAGGCGGCTTTGACGTTGTCAGCCAGGCCGACCAGGTGCGGCGGATCATGGGTGTAGCTTTGCAGGGAATCGGCCTCGATGACTTGATGAAGCCCCTGGAGTTGCTGACCTTACAGGGACAACTGTTTGGGGCTAACAGGTCGCAGTCTGAGGCGCGGGCCCGGGAACTTGTCGAACTGGTTGGCTTAACCGACGCTATCGCCCGGCGCGTGGGCACTTACAGCGGAGGCATGCGCCGCCGCCTCGATCTGGCCCTGGCGTTGGTCCACCGGCCGGAAATCCTCTTCCTCGATGAACCAACCACGGGCCTCGATCCGGCCAGCCGGCGTGACCTCTGGGAGGAAGTCAGGCGACTCAACCGCGAATTTGGTATTACGATATTTCTGACTACTCAATATTTGGAAGAAGCTGATGTCCTGGCCGACGAGGTGGCAATTCTCAACCAGGGTCAGATCGCGACGATTGGCACGCCGACCGGACTGAAGGCCGGGGTTGGCAAAGAATCAATCAATGTTAACTTTGACAGCCCGGAAACAGCTGAATTAGCCCGGGCTGAATTAGCCCAGCTTGCTCAAGGCGTCCAGCTTGACCGGGATACGGTGCGGTTGTACATGGGCCAGGCGGCCGAATCGATACCGGCTGTTGTTAATCGACTTCAGCAGGCCAATATCACCCCTGTTTCTCTAACCCTCACCCAGCCAACGCTGGACGATGTCTTTCTCCAAGTCACTGGACAGAGCCTGGAGGGCCAGGAAAACGCGCCGAGTGAAGCCTGATAAATTTCAGACCTAAAGCTATTAAAGGATTTTGCACATGACCACCTGGACAACGAAACAAAACTCTGTGAGATTACGATTACCGAAGGCCAATCTGCCTTACCAAATTCTGTTATTAACAAAACGAAATCTGACGGCCATCGTCCGCACCCCGGAAGCGCTGATACCGCCTATTGCCATCAGTGTCTTTTTTCTTTTGATTTACGAATCTACTTTGGGAGGAGCAGCCAATTTCGTGCCGGGACTGAGCGGCAACAGTTATTTGGGGTTTATTCTACCGCTATCCATCGTCAGCTCGGCCCTGGCCGGGGCCGGCCTGGCTTCCCAAAATCTGGTCCGCGATATTGAGAGCGGATATTTTGATAAATTACTGCTGACTCCGGTCAGCCGCACCGCCCTGCTCTTAGGTCCGATCCTGGCCGGGGCGTTAATTCTGGGTTTCCAGACCGGGATCGTTATCGGCGTCGGCCTGCTGATGGGCCTGCAACCGGTCACCGGCCTGACCGGCTTGCTGGCAGTAATCGGTATGGCGGTGCTGTTGGGCACGGGTTTCGCCGGCTTCACAGTTTCGGCCGCCTTAGGTAGTGGAAGCGCGGCCGTGACCCAGAGCGCCGGATTCATATTCTTCCCCTTGACCTTCTTGACAGCCAGTTTTGTTCCGCTTGCTCTGCTCGACGGTTGGCTAAAGACGGCCGCGCGGGCCAATCCCATAACCTACGTTCTGGAAGGGATGCGCGACATTCTCAATGTTGGCTGGGTAAGCGCCTCTTTCTGGCAGGGAATATTAGCCTGTCTTCTCCTGGCCATGGCCATGTATGCCCTGGCTGTTTTTGCCTTGCGTTTTCGTACGCGCAGAAGTTAATTGTCAGGCCACAGTTTAACAAAGGCCCAGGAGCCCAACTGGCGAAGATCCGAAGGTCGCCGAGCGACCGGCTCACATACAGCCTCACCAGTGAATTAACAGAGGCAGGTTGTGTGCGAGTCCCTGAAGTCATCGCTACCGTTTTCGCAATAGATGACAGCGGGACTCATGGGTCCCGGAGCGGTGATGGAGGGGAAGGCTGATACCCAGTAATTTCACAATCGACACCGGGGTGATCACGTAACAGGGTCAAATTACCATTTGCCTTAAGGCGGTATTTGATTTAACTTTAGCCGGCTTATGGAACAACAAATACGCTTTTGCCAAACGGGCGACGGGACTAACATCGCCTATGCGACTGTGGGCCAGGGACCGCCCCTGGTCAAGGCGGCTAATTGGCTGAGCCATCTCGAGTACGATTGGCAAAGCCCGGTATGGCGTCATTGGTTGGGAAACCTGGCCAAGCACCACCAGTTGATCCGCTACGATGAACGGGGTTGTGGCCTATCTGATTGGCAGGCCGGTGATTTCTCTCTTGAGGCGTGGGTCGACGACCTGGAGTCTGTGGTATCGGCCGTGAAGCTGGATCGTTTTCCCTTGCTGGGAATATCCCGCGGCGGTCCCATCGCCATCGCTTACGCGGCCCGCCATCCGGATAAGGTGAGCCAGCTCATCGTATATGGCGGCTATGCTCATGGCTGGCGGAACCGGGAGCTAAATCGCCGCCACCAAGAAGAGTTGGAAATGCTCCAAGATCTTATCCGACTGGGTTGGGGTAAGTCGAATCCTGCTTTCCGGCAGGTATTTAGCAGTTTGTTCATGCCCGAAGCCACCGCTGAACAGATGCAATGGTTCAACGATTTACAGCGTGTTTCAACGTCGGCAGAAAATGCAGTCAGGATGCGAGAGGCTTCGGCCCAGGTTGATGTGATCGACCTGGCTCAGCAGATCCAGGTCCCATGCCTCATTATACACGCACGTGGAGACGCAGTGGTGCCTTTTGTCGAAGGCAGACGGTTGGCAACGCTCATACCGGGCGCGCGCTTCGTCTCCCTCGATAGCGTCAATCATATTCTGCTAGAGGATGAACCGGCCTGGCCACATTTTTTGAGGGAGGTCTATGACTTCCTGGGCGTGGTGGAGGTTGGGACGGTCGAGCCGGCTATCAGGCAGGGTAAAGCAGTTCGGGGCGTATCGCCTGTGGTTAAGAGTCTGCCCGGGTTAACCCTCCGGGAAAGGGATGTGCTCGATCTGATAGCCCGGGGTTATCGGAACGAAGAGATCGCCCAGGAGTTGGTGCTCAGCCCAAAGACTGTTCGCAATTATATCTCCATCATTTTTAACAAGCTCGGGGTAAAAAGCCGGGGGGAAGCTATCATCCGCGCTCAAGAGTCGGGGTTCGGCCGGTAAGCAGCTAAATAGAAAAAAACAATGCCTAATTGACGCCACCTACAGCAGGTATTAGGTGGCTTCTTTTGCCATTATTCGGGACATTTTCGGGACCCTTGCCTCTATCAGCCGGGACAGGCGCTGATGTATAGTGCCGTCATATTAGACAAAGAGAGGCAAAGAAAAAATCATGAGAAGTAAAACCTTATTCAAATTGTTCCTGGTTGATTTCGTTATTTTTTTGACGGGCATGGGGCTTTTGCCGCTGCTGCCAATCTACGCCAAAAGCTTCGGTATCGAAGCCACAGGCGTTGGACTTTATATGGCGGTCACGTATGGGGCTATCGCTGCCGGAACGGTCTTGAGCGATCGCTTCGCCAATCGGCTTGGCTACAAACGCCTGTTCCTGGTCGCCGGTAGCCTGGGTCTGCTGGCGTTACTATTGATGGGACAGGCAACGTCGTTTTGGCAAATTGTGATGTTGAGCAGCGCCGTTTGGTTCAGCGGTGGTACGGGTATCGCCCTGGTAACTGTCTATACGGGTCTGATGGCCGATAAAAAAAAGCTGGGCAGATCCTTCAGCCTGACATTCCTGGCTATGCCGCTGGCATCACTGGTTGCCGGGCTCACCATCGGCAAAGTGGCTGAATGGCGAGGATATCCTTTCATGTTCGCGATCTTGGCTTTGGCCTGGGCAATCTGGCCATTAATTGCCGTCATCGGGGGCTTAAAATGGCCCGAGCCCAAAGGATCAGCCGAAATCCACTACACCGGCCATAAACTGAAAGATTTTGGGCGCCCTTTTGCCTTCCTCCTGATCGCCACCCTGTTGTCATCGACAACCATTTATCTCTTACGACTCGGCACATCCTATGGCATGGGAGCTCTGAACTTTTCGCCAAGCGCCATTTCCGGCACCTCCGCTGCCGGTGGATTAGTCGCGATCCCATTGGTCTACACCATCGGTAGCTTATCTGACAGGTTGGGACGGAAACAGTTTCTAATCAGCGGCGCCATCATGGGTGGGGCAGGCGCTGTCGTGCTCACCGGCGCGGAGCAATTATGGCACTTTTGGTTAGCTACAGCGTTGGTGTTCATGTCGACGAGCGTTTTCGGCTCGGTCGCCCCGGCTTTCGTCGTCGAATTGTTGCCCAGGGAAGATCGCGGCCGTGGCCTGCCCTACCTAAGTTCAATGCGCAACATCGGCGGGATTATCGGTTTTGCCAGTGGTGGATTATTGATAAACCTGACCGGGATCTTCACTCTGTTTCTGGCGGCCTTTATCTTAGCGGCCGGGGCGATCGTACTCTTGACACAAATACCGCTCAACACTCGCCAACCGGCGACCGGCGGTGAAATGACGGCCGGAACACCTCAAGGCGTAAGCAGTCTCCTACCCACGAGGTAAAAGCGAATCAGATTAGGAGCGCGACGGCCGGGGTTCGGCCGGACCTCCTCATACAACAGCTCTCCACCAGCAAGATAAAGAATCTTGGCTAGTTGTTGAGGCCGGAAATCGTGCCTAACATGTACTCAACCAGCTCCAGGGTTTCTTGTTGGCCGCCGAAAGAGAGGAGCACGGCTTGGAATTTCTCTTGCAGCACTTCATCACCGGAATCCTCTACCCTGGAAGAGAGGTCCTGGAAAATAGTAATGGCATCGATTTCGGAAAGATCTCCGCCACTGCCTAAACCCACCTTCAAGAAGACGTCCACAATTTCGGCCGAAATCACCGCTTTGTCCACCTTTTCTTGGAGGGCGACCAGCTCCTGATCAGATGAGCTGGCCTGGGCCTGGGCTTCAGCCAACTGAGCTTCTAAATCGGCGATCTGGCTTTGGGTGGAATCCTGTGTAGCCCGGACATCGTCCAGGTCGGACACAACCTGGTCGTAATCCTCCTGGGGCACGGTGGCGGCGCAGCCGGTTATGGCGATGGCCAGGAAGATAAATAGTATCATCTGGGTTAATCGACGTGGGGTCATTTTTATCTCCTGAATATAGACACAGATAAACAAGGTCGAGAACGGATATTTTGTTGTTCATCTTTGGTGGTGCCTCAACTGTTGTACAACGACTGTTGTACAACGACTGCTGGGAAACGACGTACAAAGGCTCTGTTGTGTCGAATATTAAAAAATAAATGGCCAGAATCAAATCTGGCGACGATCAATGGCCGGCTAAAAAATACCACTAATAGCCGAAAAGGACATGCCGGCGCTGCCGACCAGGGCCAGAATCCGGTCGCCGCGGGAAAGAGAGCCGTCTGCGAGGGCCAGGGCCATGGCGGCCGGGACTGAGGCAGAGACCAGGTTCCCATATTGGGGGTAAATGAAGTACATCAGGTGTCCTAAACCAAGCGTCCCGGCACCCAGTACCCAGGCTCTTTTGGAGGCCGCGTGGGGAAAGATGATCTTAATCTCCTGGGTATCCGTCTCAAGCTTACCAACCAGCTGAATCAATTCTAACAAACCCTGGTCAAAAAGTTCGCGGCTGTAGGAATAAAAAGCCATCACCCCGTTACGGCCGGTACGTTCTGACGGCCGGGAGTAACGTTGGTAGCCAATTTCAGGCACGCTGCATAGATCAGCCAGGTCGGGTCGGGAAACGAATTGGAACTCCCAATCGTATTCCTCCACATGGTCCAATATGGTTACAGCGGCCGCTTCTCCAAGGGTGTAGCCGGCGAAAGAGTATTCCAGGTCCTCCAGTCGATTCAGGCGAAAGGTCTTAGGATAGATGGTGCCGCCCTCAAACATATTGAACTCGCCATTAATGATCATGGCTCTTTTATAGTGACCACTCTTAAAAAGACTATGAACCAAAAGCAAAGCACGAGACCAGCCATTACAGGCGTCCAGCACGTCAAAGCAGTGCACCCGATCCAAGTTGAGCGCCTGGGCGACAAAGTAGGCATTGGCCGGTTCCAGAAATCCACGGTCGACGCCGGCATAAATCATCAAGTCGATCTCATCCGGCATCAGGGCGGCCTCATAGAGGGCCTGGCCAACGGCGCCGGCGATCAGATCCAGGGGCGACTCGCCCTGATTAAGCCAGTAGCGGCTCTCAGCGCCCGAGTGATTCAGGAGGCGCTCGACGCGATCTAAGGCCAGTTCCAGGTCCCCGGAGAAGGTGTCCTGGCTGTGCCGGTGTAAAAGGGCCAATATATCCTTATTGGTGACCTGCCGGGAGGGAACGGCAACTTTTACAGATAATATGCGCATATGACCCCAACCTTATCGTAATGATGGATTTAATTTGGCAATATTCATGCCAATGGCATAAAGCATAAACATGAAAAAGCCAGCCCAGGCCCAACCAACCAGATCTAAACCCAAGAAAGAGCCATTTATGGCGGCGAGATAGATAAAAGCACAGGTGACGCATCCGGCAAAATTAAAATAGATGGGTATCTGTAATTTACTCTTCGGGAGCCGAGTCTGGTCGAGTTTTGTATCCAAATCATTGATTCTCTTGTAGGGAATTATTTGTCGAAGGGCCAGGATCACGAACATGACTGCACAAAGGATCATCGCCGGAGCCACCAGGTCCGGGTTGCCAACCGAGCTTTTGATCAATTGCACAAAAACAACGAATATCAGGCCAAGGGAGATGTCATAATAGAGGTAAAAGTCGCGGTACTCTACTTCCAGGGTCTCATGATAACGCTGCAACCCAATATACAATTCGGCAAAGAGAAGCAGGGCAATGACGAGCAAGACGGCCTGATAATTGCCGCGGTTTAAATCGGCCGCAAGCACTTCGCCGATAGCCACCAGGACGACGCCCAGGATGACGCCCATGATTATCTCTATAAAAAGGGTTTTTTTATGACCCATTGGCTTACCTCCAATATCGATGTTTCGTGGAAAATGGCGGTCACGGCCAGCGGGCGATGATACGAAAGCCATCGTCCCGCTGCCGGACATCAGGTTTATCCCAACTACGATAAGAGCATCGAGCAATATTTTGGCTGGAGTAAAAGGCGCCACCACGCAGGATCCGGGCGGATTCGCCGCTGGCCTCACGGCCGTCCAGGGCATTGTACGGATAGGGTTCATGAGCGCTGCGGGTCCACTCCCACACATTGCCACATGTATCCATAACCCCGAATGGGCTGGCGCCAGCAGGGAATCTATCGACGGGCGTGGTCGCATCTCTTTCGGTCTCAGAGGTATTGGCCCGGGCCGGGTCGCTGGCTGATCCCCAAGGGTAGACAAAGGAAGGCTCACATCCCCGGGATGCTTTCTCCCATTGGGCTTCGCTGGGCAAGGTTATCTCTCTCCCGGTTCCCTGGCTTAGCCATAAACAATAAGCCTGGGCGTCGTAAAAGCTGACGAACCGGACGGGGTGGTTCTCGTAGCCGGTGGGGATGGCCCCATCAAACCAGTGCTCGGGGATATGATAGCCAGCCGAGTCGACAAAGTGGCGATATTGGACGTTGGTGATGGGGTAGCGGGCAATTAGAAAGGGTTCCAAATCAACCTGGTGAGCTGGTCGCTCATTATCGCGCCCTTTGTCCCAACCCAGCCAAGAGGTGCCGGCCGGAATTTCCACCCAATCGGGCTCGCCAAAGGGTTCACTCCAGATAGGATGGCCGACCTGGCGTAGCTGATCCTCCCCTGGCAGTTCGTCAAGCGGGTCGAACAGTTCCAGCGGCGATGACTCGCTGTATTCGGGCCAATCAAGGTGGGGTCGCCTTTCAGCGCAAAGGAGTAATAAATCGGCCGTTCGCCCGCGCCTGCTCAGATAAGCGACCAACTCGCGGGCTTTGGACGATCTACCCCCTGGAGGTAGATCGTCGTATTCGATTCCAAGATCGGAACAGAGCGTGCGTAACTCCTCGATATTGAAGCCCTGGATGATCAGATCGCGTATCTGGCGGGAAATATCCATGAAACGATTACCACCTCCTGAACGAATGCAAGGCAAAGTCAGCTTGAATAAATTGTAACACAGCCTGTGTATTTGGGAGGGGAAATAAAAACCGGTCTCCACCTGGGGAGGAGGAGACCGGATTCGCATTCGGACTTATGATGGTTTAATCCCAGGTTCTGATCACCTTCTCTGCCTTGACCATACGTTCCTGGAACTTCAGGTCGAATTCAAGCTGTTCGGAGAGGCGGCGCATGCCCAGGTTTTCGGGCAGCATGTAGGCCACAACCCGGCCGATATCTGGTTCGTCGTGGGCAACCTGCAACAGCCGTTGAAGGATCTCCCTACCCAGACCCTGGCCCTGGTAGTCATCCTTGATGAGAATGGCGAATTCGGCTTCATCACCACCATAAACCTTGCTAAGACGGCCGACGCCAACGATTTGTCGTTCTGGTTCACGGCGGACGGCGACCAACACCATTTCCCGGGCATAGTCGATATGGCAGATGCGGGTCATGCGTTCGTGGGCCACGCGTTGGCTCAGTTTAAGGGCGTGGAAATAGCGCATATAGACGCTATGCTCCGACAACCCCTCGTGAAAGTGGACCATCAGAGGTTCATCTTCCGGCCGGACAGGGCGGATATTGACTTCGTTGCCGTCATCCATGGTCCATGGTTTGACATATTGGGTTGGATAGGGGCGGATGGCCAATTCGGGCAAGTCGGCCTCGAGGGTATCCAGGTCATGCAGGACAACCCGGGCATCCAGGGCGATGATTTGCTCGGCCGAGGCCAACAAGGGATTGATGTCAATCTCCTTGATCCAACGTTGCTCGACAACCAGGAAGCTGAAACGGACCAGGATCCGTTCCAGAGCATCGAGATCGACGGGATCGCGGCCGCGAATGCCTTTCAGCGCTTCATAAACCTTGGTGCGCTCCATCATTCGCCGGGCCAGGGTGCTATTAAGTGGGGGCAAGCCTAACTCGCGGTCTTTAAATACCTCGACCATGGTGCCGCCGGCGCCAAAGAGGAGGACCGGTCCAAATTGGGGATCGGGGCTGCTGCCAATGATCAACTCATAGGCGTCACTCAGCTCGAGCATGGGCTGGACGGTGACGCCCTGGAAATCGGCGACCGTGGCGCGATCAGCGACGGTGGCGGCAATGGCTTCAAATGCCTGGCGAACCTCTTCGCCATTTTGCAGATTGAGGCGAACGCCGCCGACATCCGTCTTGTGGGTGATGGTTTCCGAATTCAACTTGACCACGACGGGATAACCGATCTCGGCCGCGATGAGGGCCGCCTCTTCGGCCGTGGTCGCCAGCCGGGTTTCAACGGTGCGAATGCCGTAGGCGCTAAGGATTTGTTTTGATTCGTACTCGGTGAGGATGGTCCGGGATCCGGCGCGGGCCTTCTCGATGATCTGCTCGGCCGGCGAAGGATCGTGAGTTTCGATTTCGTCCTCGGGGAATTGGGGGGTCTCATACAGACTGCGCAGGCGATAGGCGTAGCGCCACATGTAGTTGAACATGCGGGCGGCGGTGTCAGGGTATTCAAAGGTGGGAATGCCGGCCTGGTTGAGAATCAGCTCGCCGGCGGCGATGTCGGCGCCACCCATCCAGCTGGCTAACAGGGGTTTGCCCAGGCCGGTGCTGTAGGGCTTTAGCTGCTCGGCCGTCCGGGTGGGATCGGTCATAGCCTGGGGTGTTAAAATGACCAGTAAACCATCGCTTTGGGGATCTTTGGCCATCAATTCCAGGGTCGCTGTGTACCGTTCAGGGCTGGCGTCGCCCAATATATCAATCGGATTATTATGGCTCCAGTGGGCCGGCAGGATCTTGTTGAGTTCCTCCATGCTGGCGGTGGAAATATCGGCCAGGCGGCCGCCGCCGCTGATAAGGGCGTCGGTGGCCAGAACGCCCGGCCCCCCGGCATTGGTTACGATGGTCAGGCGGTCGCCTTTCGGCCGCGGTTGTTTGGAGAGCACTTCGGCGATGTGGAATAGGTCGTCAATACCGTCCACCCGGAGCACGCCCACGCGGCGGAAGGCGGCGCGTAGGACTTCGTCGCTGCCGGTCAGCGAACCGGTATGGGAGGCAGCTGCCAGGGCGGCGGCCTCAGTACGGCCGGGCTTGATGACGATAATCGGCTTGGTGAGGGCTACTTCACGGGCGGCCGTCAGAAAAGCGCGGGCATCCCCGATTGATTCCATGTAGATAACAATGCTTTCCGTGCGGGGATCGTTGCCCAGGTAGTAGATGAGATCGCCCCAGCCCACATCAAGCATGGAGCCAATGGAGACGAAGGAGCTAAAACCCACGTTTTCGCGGAAGCTCCAGTCGAGAATAGCCGTGCACAGCGCGCCGCTCTGGCTGATGAAACCGACGGTACCCGGCCGGGCCATGGCTGAGGCGAAGGTGGCGTTGAGTCCGGAAACCGGGCTCATGACCCCCAGGCAGTTGGGACCTACAATCCGCATCTGGCCCCGGCGGGCTTCGGCCAGGATTACGCTTTCTAACTCGGCGCCTTCTTTTCCGATCTCTTTGAAGCCGGCCGAGATGATTATGGCCCCCTTGACGCCTTTGCGGACGCAATCGCGGATCACCCCGGGGACGGTGGGCGCCGGGGTGACGATGACGGCCAGGTCTACTTCATCCGGTACTTCCAGGATAGTGGGATAGGCCTTGATACCCAGGACGCTGGGTCGCTTGAGATTGACCGGAAAAACGGTCCCGCCAAAGGAATTGGTTATAAGATTCCAGAGTATAGTCCGGCCGACGCTATCTTTTCGCTCCGTGGCGCCGATAACGGCTACGCTTCGAGGCGAGAAGATAGGGTCGAGCGGTTGGTAGGCATAACGATATACGTCAAGCGCGTTGTCGGTTGCGCCGGTTCTCATGATAGTGTGCTCCTTTCAAACAGATCGCCGGGATCGGCGATCTTCGATTGTTGATTTGTACTCGTCCAGAACGATAGCTTTTAAGGTTGGAGGATTGATTATACGATGTGCTTAAGCGGTGTAAAAGGTGAAGGTATCGTTTACGGTGGCTTAGGTGACAAACTACCGGGAAAGTGATGACTTTTGGCATGTGCCAGCGTATATGAGTCAACATGATGAGCAGGGGTGCCAATGATCCAACGTCGCTAGAAATAGTCGTCGTTGTACCAATATCCGGGACGGAAACACCTAAAAAAGATGATACCCCATTTGTGCCGCTCTATTGCCAATGAGGCAACCAGCATATCCTGGTCGACCGGCGCGGTAACGTCAGCGCCCGGCAAGGGTACTCGATTGACTTGAGAGCATTCGCCGGGCAGACGGATAAGTTGCCTATTGGGATGGTAACAACGGTATGACGGCGCAACCAGCATATTTGGGGATGATGGGTCGCTGGTTGTTTACCCTTAAGAAAGGAACAGGGTTTTTGGACATTAACGAATTGGCCGGATTTGGACCAACTGGTCGATGTTACCGCAACGGTATGCAGCCTCGTACCTGTCGCCTTGAGGGGATACAAATACTTCATATTTTCAAGGTATTTGGCACTTCTAAATCCGCTTCATGTATGAAGGCATGTCTTTGAAGATGCCAGTGCAACTCCTCAAACTCAACTTCACCAATCGCTCTTTCGTGCTGTTCGAGAGCTTCTCGGGACAAATGGGTGTCTGCTTGCGAATCTCTGTTCAACGTTTCGTAAATAGCTGTCATGTTGGTTGGTTCGCACCGGCAGTAATCGAGCATTGCCTTTGCTGTCTTACGAGGAGCCGACAGCCAGCTGGCATATCGAATCGCCAACATCTCAATGTCCATTTCACAGAATTGGACATAGCGCTCCATGACTCTGAGCCACATCAGGGATAACATGCCGGCATGGGAGAGGGGCAGTGAAGCATCATACTGGGAGATGGCAGGCACCAATGATCCCAGGAGTTCGCGTCTACCCTTCTCTCTGGCTTTGTGTTCTTCGTCTGTCACTTCAACGGCACGGCTATAAGCTCTCAAACCAGACCGCAACCAGGTTTCAGCGTGGCGATATAAGAAAAGATTCCTGGTATGCGGATAGATTCTGTGCAACCAGTCACCGAGTTCAATGACGAAACTTTGCCCTTTTACTACCCAAGCTGTATCCGCGGCCGTTTTGCACAAAAGGCAGATGGTTGCCTCTAACAGGGCAACGAGTTCTTCCTCCCTGGCTTTTTTTGTATTACGAGCGATAACCAGTTGCGACAGCGCGTATGGTTCTGAAATGTTGATGACACCCGGTATCTGCGCAAATATCTGGCTAGCAAGTGTAGACCCACAACGGCCGACGGAATAGATCAAGATAAGGCGGTTATCATCTATCGTTATAGATTTCGCCATTTGAATCATGGTCACAAACGGGATAGTGAATAACCGCCTGGCCGATTCGAATTGGGTGTTGATATAAAAGGGGGCTTGAGAGAGGTCGATATCTGCTGGTGTTTCAACAAATACGGCTTGTCTAGCCTCAAAGTCGAGACCATACAGAGTAATGTGGGGATTGTCCAAGATCTTACCAACGGGTAATGGGCCAATCTCCCGCAAATTAAAACTCTCCCTTAAATCTGCCAGTAGAGCAGGGCGTTCGCTTTGTCGGTCTACTATTTCAAAGGCGGCAGCAATCATGGGTGATATCCTTTCAACTTGGGCGTGTGTTTTTGAGAGGTTCTGTGCCTTCGTGGCTTACCATTTCTTGTACGATTCGCTGTGCTTGCGATATTCGATCAAGGGCTCTCCGAGTAAGGTGTGTTCAAAGATGATGTCGCTGACTTCTTCTAGCGTGGAAACCCAATGGTAAGCTTCCTCCAATGTCTGGCCGATGGAAAAGCAGCCATGGCCACGCTGCATAATGATTTTGTAGCCACGCAGGGCTTCCGAAACGGCCGTGGCCATTTCCTTGGAGCCGGAAGCCATCTCTACGGAAACAACGGGGATGTTGCGCAGCAAGTAAGAGCCTTCGTTGTCTACGGGTATGATCTCATCGCGGCTCAGGCTCAGGGTGATGGCGGTGCGCGGATGGGCGTGGATGATGGCCAGGGCTGAGGTTTGTTCGTAGATGGCCCGGTGAACGATTAATTCGGTACTGGCTCGAATGATGCCACTATCCTTGCCCTGGAAACTCGTTTCGACAAAGTCCGTGGCTTTGAGGCGGCCGAACTGGGCACCGCGCCGCTTGATGATGATCTTGTCGCCCACACGGACACTCATGTTGCCGCCATGGGAACTGGTAAGGCCGGTGACAAAAATATCTCGGCCGATGTCGCGGAATTCTTCGTAGAGTCGTTGGTCTATCATAGAAACCTCTCTCGGAATACAAAAAATGGGTCACGGATTGAAAAGTTTGCCCGAATCAAGTCGTGACAGCAAATAGGCGAACAGTTTCGCAGTCATTGATCGTTTGGCAGCTGACCTAAAGTAGCGTGTTGAGATGCAGCTCATCAAGTTTGTGCTGTTTGGGAACGCCGTTCTCATCCCAGCCGCGGAATTGATAGTATTCCTCGAGCATCGGTGGCAAATTGGCTATAAAGCCCTTACTAGGGCCTTCGGCCACCGGTTCGTTCAGCAAACGATCGGGTAATGTGTCGTCGGCGCTGGTATAACCTTCACGCAGATTGTACAGGCGCTCTAGAGTCCAGACTCTTTCGCCGACCTTCATCAGATCGCCGGCCGTGAAATGTAGGCCGGTGACGGCTGACAGGGTGCGGGCGAAGAATTCCTCAGCCACGGCCATATTGGTGAACTTGCAATAAACCAGACTGTCGATCACCGCGGCCGAGTCCTGGTGAACCGAGACAATGCCGGCCTTGCCCTGGGTGGCAAAGCGGTCGATCAGCCGCGGTAACGAAAGAACTTCTGGACCAAGCATATTACCTGTTTCATGGCAGGCGCCGCGGTTGGAGGTGGCATAAACCAAACCCTGCCCCTGCATACCTCGAGGATCATAGGCAGGCAACTCTAGCTTCTTGACGGTCATAGACAGCTCCGGCGCGCCATACCTGGCGGCCATACGGTAGCTTCCTTCAGCCATATCATCACCCAGACCGCGGCGGTAAGCTGTGTCCCGGATGAGACCGGCCAGCTTCTCCGCCTGGCCGAATTTCAGATCGGCGTCGAGATAACCTTTTTGGGCCAGCTCCATGGCGCAACCGATGATGTTACCCATGGAGATAGTATCCATGCCCATGTCGTTGGTAAGAAAGTTGGCCTCGGCTATGAGATCCAGGTCGTCTATGCCACATTGGGCGCCAAAGGCCCAGGTGGATTCAAACTCAGGCCCCTCGCCTTCTTTGCCGCTGGCGGTCTTCGTGATGCGGGTACAGGTTATCGGGCATGCCCAACAGGCCTGGTTCTTAACCAGGATCTGGTCGGTTATCGCTTCGCCGCTGATCTCGTAGGCGTGCTCAAATTGGGACTGTTGGAAGTTGCGGGTGGGCAAGGCGCCAATCTCGTTGATGACGTTCATGACAACGGCCGTGCCAAATTCGGGCAAGGCTTGCGATGTCAATGGGCTTGCTTTAAGCAGTTTGCCTGTTTCGTACAACATGAACTTGAATTGAGCCTTGTCGGCCGGCTGGTTTTTCTCCTGTCCTTCGACGACGATGGCCTTCAAGTTCTTACTGCCCATGACGGCGCCCGGTCCGCCGCGAGCCAATGCGCGCTCCTTATCGTTCATGATGGCGGCGATACGTACCAGGTTCTCACCGGCCGGACCGATACACAATACGTTGCGTTTGTTGCGGTTTTGCCCCAGGGCGTCTGTTGTCTCGAAGACGGTTTTACCCCACAGATGGCCGGCGTCTTCTATCTCCACGCCATTGGTATTTATGGTAATAAAAACCGGCTTCTCGGCCTTGCCTCGTATAATGAGGGCGTCATAGCCGGTGCGCTTGAATTGCATGCCCCACCAGCCGCCGCTATTGGCGTGGAGCAACGTCCCCGTTAAGGGACTCTTGGTACTCACGTTGAAGCGGTTACTGGTCTGGGAGCCGCTAGCCGTGATCGGACCGGTCGTGAAGATCAGCGCGTTTTCAGGATCCAGCGATTTGACATCCGGGCCGACGAGGTCCCAGAGCAAACGGCCGCCCAAACCCCGACCGCCTAGAAACAAACGAGCCATTTCCATGTCGAGCGGCGTCGTTTCTATCACGCCGCTGGTCAAATCAATTGTCAAAATTCTGCCCGCCCAACCTTCCATCGAAAGCTACTCCTCTATGGATGGTATTCAACCATCCTATCTATCCGCCGGCGATTGGCGGGAAAATGGCTAAATGACCAGTTTCACTTACTGCGGTATCCAGGCCAACGACAAACTCGATGTCCCGGACGTTGATCATCATCCGCACGTAGGGCCTCAAAACGTGGCCGTCGAATATCGCTTCTGGCAGATCCGGGTAGGTGGACCATAAATCGAGCCGAATCACGCCTTCCATGTCACTTGCGGCGTTGACCGCCATCTACCTGGCTGGTGACTGTCGCAGATTGTCAAAGAGCTTCACCTGCATGGCCTAATCTCTGAGCACCAGGACCTGTTCTTCATAGGCACGGATCTGGTCGATGTAGGCGATGCCCACGGGAACATCTTGCTGCATGCAGTGGTTGTCCCAGACGGCGCCAAAGGGCATGCCTTTCAGTTCTTCGAGATAGGCCAGGCGAGCGGTGTAGTCACCTTGCTGCTCCAAGGAGCGCAGCCGCTCTTGGGGCTCTAGCAGGGCCATAAGAAGCGCGCGCAACACGTTGCGGGTACCGATAGTCCAGGCCGCAACCCGGTTGATACTGGCGTCAAAAAAATCGAGACCAATATGAATACGTCCCAGATAATTCCCGCGGACGATCTCCTGGGTGATCGCCAGTAAATCGTCGGTCATGGTGACAATATGATCGCTATCCCAACGCACACCCCGGCTGACGTGCAGCAGAAGTTCTGGCACGTACAATAGCGAAGAAGAGATTTTGTCCGCAATTGTTTCGGTGGGATGGTAGTGCCCGGCGTCCAAAGTCAAAAGTATCTGATTGGCGGCCGCATATCCCAGGTAGAATTCATGGGAACCCACGACATAACTCTCGGATCCGATGCCGAAGAGTTTGCTCTCGACAGCATCGAGGTTAAAGCGCCGATCGATGGACTCGGCAAAGATTTTGTCCAGGGAATCCTTCAAGCGGTGTCGAGGTGCGGATCGATCAACCGGCGTATCTTTGTAACCGTCCGGGATCCAGATGTTGGTGACGGCCTGGGTGCCCAGTTCGCGGCCGAAGTGTTCGCCGATTTTGCGACAGGCGATGCAATGTTCAATCCAAAAGTGCCGAATGCCCTGATCACTATGAGACAGCGTAAAACCGTCGTCGGCAAAGGGGTGTGAAAAGCAAGTAGGGTTGAAATCAATACCGTGGTTCTTTTCTTTGGCCCAATCTAGCCAACCGGCGAAATGGTGCGGCTCGAGGGCGTTGCGCTCGATCCGGCGATCGGACTCCAGGTAGATAGCATGCAGGTTGAGACGGTGATCGCCGGGGATCAGATTGTATGCGGTGTCCAGGTCGGCGCGCAGCTCTTCGGCGTTGCGCGCCTTACCAGGGTAATTGCCTGTTGCCATTATGCCGCCACTTAGCCCCCGCTCGGGGTTTTCGAAACCGGTAACATCATCACCTTGCCAACAGTGTAGGCTAATCGATATGTCCGTCAGGCGCTCAAGGGCGCTGTCCGTATCTACACCCAATTCCGCATAGCGCTCTTTTGCCAGAGCATAGGCATTTTCAACTCTCGTCTTCATCAATAGCACCTCTCTCCGTATCCTGCCCAGGGCGGAAAATCTGCCCCTTGAGAGTCATAATCATTGTGCCCATAAGAGATCCGCCCCGTAGTTTGTCACCCATTGACCCTCACCGAATGACCACCACGGGTGAGTCCATGGCCTTCTCAAATCCTTACTTCTGTAGCAGTCAAAATCTTGACCAGGAGCATACCAACAATCCTGATCCGTTGTTCCGAACATGTAATATGTCTTTTCATTCTGATCCACATAAACAAAAGGATCGCGTATTTGAATGGCACCAGTTTTCATGATCTTGCTCCGCTCCTATCTGGCGTTTCCAGAACAATAAGTAACTCGATGGTCCATAAACGTAGCGATCCAACTATCAGATAGCAGCTAAAATCAGCGCCAGGATATCGTCCACAGAACGATCAATAGGGACACGGATGGCTTCCTGGTCCTCAGGCGTCTCTAACGCTGCAAATTGGCTGCGCAGCATCTCTGGCTGCATATAATGATCTGGGCGTTCCAGCATTCGTTGCCAGATCAGGTCAAAACCGCCATCGAGAAAAATGAATTGCACTTGATTGTTAATCCGTAACTGTTCACGGTAGCGCCTTTTGAGTGCGGAACTGGCGAGGACCCCCATATCGCCCCTGTCTAAATGCTCCTGGATCAATTCGGCCAGGCTTGCCAGCCACGGCGCCCGATCAGCATCATCCAGCGGTATACCACCGGCCATCTTGGCCACGTTCTCTGGTGGGTGAAAATCATCGCCGTCGTAGAAGGGGCAAGCGAGATGCCTGGCCAAGGCCACGCCCACAGTCGTTTTACCGCAGCCGGCGACACCCATGACAACAAAAAATCGTGGCGCCTGCACGTTCAACGCGCCGCTCCTTCATCCTTCACCTTGTATAACATTTCGCCGGCTTTGGGGACGTACAAAATGCCTTCGTCTTCCCGATTTTGCCACTCGGCGAGGTCAATCTGGGCGGGATTACTATAGCCAAGGGCCAGTTGGGCGCAATCTTCGGCGGAAAGACGCGTAGCCAAGGAGACGCCGGCTCTGGGGATTTCGAGACCATTCTCAAAGCGTCCGGCACCTCTAACATGCGTACTATGGGCCAGGACGCCCAATGGGAACTGTTCAAACTTCTCCCATTGTTTCAAGAAGTAGGGCAGCACATGGTAACCAATCTCATAGATGTACTTTCCGTGCACATGACTAACGACATCCAGATGCGGGGCGTAGATGATCAGTGAGCCGCCTTTGGCGAGGACCGGTTCCAGCTTATACATGGCCTTGCCGGCCGTCCAGAGCTCGTCATACATGGCGGGCGCCTGGGAGAGCACTTTCTGGAAAGGCCTGTCGACCCAAATGATATGGCGCTGCGACGACAAATCGGCCGCCGCGCTCCAGGCCGCGAGATAATCGCCGATGAAGATTCCGGCCAATCCCTCGCCGACGACCACCAGGGCGATCAGAGTGATTGGGGTGGAAACAAATTCGGCCGCAGCATGAATCATGGCCCGAACCGGGGTTTCCTTTATGCCGATTGTGCCGCGGACTCCGGCCAGTGCGCCAAGCCAATGGGTTACATTGATCATACCGGCGGCCGAGACGCCGGGGAACAAGTACTTGGCGCCGCCCGAAAAGCCGACCACCTCATGGGGAAATGTCGGTCCAAGGATGATTATATGGTCATATTCCATGATGAGCCGGTTGATGGTGACGGCTACATCTCCGCCCAAGGTAGGATGCCAGTGGTCGCCGGCAATCTCGCGAATCTGTGACTGGGGCAAGAGGCCGATTTGGGCTAAAGCATCCGGTTTATCCCAGCGGTGGTTGAAGAGGCCAATGTGCTTGTAGATGGTTTGCCGTTCGCCGGCCGTGATGCCGACCAGTTTATGCAACTGAACCTGGCTCAGAGGTGGATGCGTTCCCAAAGCGACCATAAAATCAAGCTGTTTGGCATCATATAAGATAGCGACAAGATGCCGGAACAGTTGCGGCAATGGTATGGTGCGGGTGTGGTCGGGAATGAGGATGAGAATTTTTTGGCCGGAATAGTGGCGTTCCAGTCCGGCAGTCAATGTTTGACGAACGGTATCGTCATCAAGAAGTTGGTTGTCCGGGGCGGTTGCCTGGATTCGGATCATCGCGTTACTCACAGTTTCTGCTTTCCCGGAAAGCGGCAATTCCTGGAAAGCTAAGGGGAATTAAACACCGCTGTAGGCTGAGAAACCACCATCAACCGGCAATTCGACACCGGTGACGAAGGTGGAGGCGGGAGACAGCAACCATAGGACGGTTCTCAACAATTCTTGCGGATCGCCGAAGCGGGCCATGGGTGTATGATCGGGTGATTGATTAAGGCCATGGTGGTGGTATTTTGACATGATCCGGGGTTTAGGGCCAGATTCGAATTGGGACGGGCAGTTGCGTTCGAAGACGAACTCTTAGTGAGGGCGCGACACAGGGACAGAGGGAGGGAACGCAAGCACGATCCTGTCCCGGTTATTGTTTCCTGTAATTTTTTTCTGAAGAATTGGCGGAATGGTACAAAAGGCGACCTCCTGGAAGGATAGTTTTCCCGGAGATTGTTTTGTACCGGTCAACGGGACCTGGTAATTGAACGGGGTGAATGGCGGCCGGCGGCTTCCTGGGAGGGCGCGATAAGGCGATGTCCTCGCCGCCCGGGGGTCCGGCACCGAACCAATTGTTTTAGGTGGTGTCCTTAAGTTCGCCGATGATGGCAATGCCGCCGGTTGATCCTGACCAACTGTCATCGATTTGTCCCAGGACTTTAATTTCATAGGTAACCGGCCGATCCAGAGCAGGCCATCTCTTGTCTTCCTTTATCACAGATTTCTGCCAGTCACTCTGCGGATAAGGAGTCGATGAACTCGCCGACCAGATCAAAATTCGCCTTCTCATGCCGCCAGGAATCCGACCCATACACTTCGTACATTGGATCAGCGGTAACCACGACAACCATGTTCAGGTCATCCAGCAAAACAATTAGCTGTCCTCCATGTCCCCAGGCGAAGTTGACGTGGTGGTCGCCGGCCTCGGCCGACCACCATTGATATCCGTAGCCAATATCGCGGAACTCGCCGATATTGTCGTAGGCATCCTCTGAGTAAGTTTGCAGGGAGTCGCGCACCCAGTCAGCCGAAATAATCTGATTACCCTCAAATTGGCCATCGTTGAGGAAGAGCAAACCAAACTTGGCCGCGTCACGAGCTGATACGTGAATCTCTCCCGCGGCCCAATTGTAACCGTCAAGATCCTTCTTCCAGTCGCCGATCTCCGCGTCCATCGGGTCAAAAAGATGTTCCTGACCAAATGACTTGAGCTCCGTGTCGCAAGCACGGGCCACAATTACTCCCAGCCAATGGGCCGTCAGGTTGCTATATTGGAATTCCGTACCTGGATCGCTCGTGAGCGGAAAATCAGCAACCAGGTGCACGTAGTCGCCAGACCATACCGCCTCCCAAAGAGCCTGATCGCTCTCCTCAGGCGGATACCCAGATCGCATTTGCAGCATGTCTTCTACCGTGATTTGCTTCTTTCGCGGATCGACAATCTGGTCAGCGAAATCGGGGAAGAAGTCGAACATCTTCTGGTCCACATTGGACAGGCAGCCCTGCTCCAAAGCAAGCTCGACCAGCGCCGAAGTAATGCTTTTTGCCGCTGATTGCAGCAATGCCTTCTGGCCTACCGAACCTTCATTGAAGTAATCTTCGGCGATTAAATAACCGTTTTTGACCACCAGCAACCCATACAGGGTTTCCAATTCGGCCGCATTTTGATAAAGCTCTGCGACCAGCATCGGATCTAGCCCCTGCTCGTCAGGCGTCGACACCTGCCAATCATCGCCGGGCAGGGGCGTATAGTCGACCGCTTCGAGATCCTCTGTCGATGGCGCCGACCCGTCGCAGCCCACGGGCAAGACCAGAATTAATATGACAAGGCTCACTGTGAGAGCAGGATAGCCGCCCCATGTTAATGGTGCTTTGTTCTTGTCGTTCATCGTTATCCTTCCTAGTTAGTAAATATAATGTTTGAGATATTCCTGACTTTCAGGAAAATCACCAGTTGGCTGGCCGTTCCAGGAGGAAACCAGGTGCACTTTTCCCGCCTCCGTAGCACATAGTTGGCCCTCTCCGACGATCCAACCACTATCCAACAGATTTGACAGACTCATCCGAACTATCACACTAACTTTGGGCCCCGCTTGAGCCGCTCGATCAGCTGCGGCCGTGGACCAGTTTCGGCCGCGGTGGCGGAACGAATAGTTACGTGCGTAGCAGTGTCTCACGCATGAGCATATTATAAGGGAAACTTGCGGGCTTCGGTGGCCCATCTGTGAAATCCTTAGCAAAGAGAAACCGGTATTGTTTTTATTGTGATTGGAGCACGGCTCACATCCGTTGGGATATAAACCATGGATGTGGGTTTTGGCCATTCCTCACCACCTCCGGCAGGAAAAATAAAGATTGAGGCTGATTTGCACCAATAAAGGGGAAAAGTGGGCGCGATTGGACTCGAACCAACGACCTGACAGAATGTTAATCCTTTGCTCAAGGCGTTGAAATAGTAGTGGGACAAATAGTGTCGCGCACAACAATGTCTCGAGCATTCCCATATCATAGGAGAAAGCAATGGTCTGTGGGGATTTGACCAAAGTGAATCCCGATGTTTGGAGACAACGTCAGGTCGGAATATGATCTACAGACAGAGAGTTGACAATGGCAAGGCGAATTTACCCTATGGAAAGTAACAGCGCGATTCGATTGGTGGGATTGAGTAAGACGTTTGGCCGCCGCAAGCGGAAGGTGAAGGCGGTATGCAGCATCAATCTGGAGGTGGCCATCGGTCAGGTGTATGGCTTTTTGGGTCCAAACGGGGCTGGCAAGTCGACCACAATCCGAATGATTTTGGATTTGATACGTCCGTCTCAAGGGGAAGTACGTCTCTACGACCAATCCGTCAAACAGAATCACACTATTTTGCAACAGCGCGTGGGCGGGTTGGTAGAAGGCGCCGCGTTCTATCCGTTCCTGACGGGTCGAGCGAATCTGGAAGTGATTGCCCGCACCGGCGGGTTTTATGTTGATGAACGGATTGGCATGCTTCTTGAACTGGTCGGTTTAGGAGACAAGGCGCATCGGCGGGTGAAAGGCTATTCGACGGGCATGAAACAGCGGCTGGGTCTGGCGGCCGCTTTATTGAATGATCCCGACCTGGTGATTCTGGATGAACCGACTAACGGATTGGACCCAGCGGGCATTCAGGAAATGCGCCGTTTCATTCGGGAACTGGTGGAGGCTCATGGAAAGACCGTGTTTTTGTCCAGCCATCTGCTGAGTGAAGTAGAGCAGGTATGTGACCGGGTAGCGATCATCAACAAGGGGCAGATCGTCCGTGAAGGGCGGGTGTCTGACTTACTGGCAGCGAAGCACTACCTGCACATTGAGGCGGATCCGTTGGAAAAAGTCGCAGTCGTTTTGGGTAACCGTTGGCCGGCGACCTACGAAAAGAACGGCGTGACGTTGGCGGCGGCACATGAAGAGACCCCTGACATTGTGCGCCAACTAGTCGAAAACGAGATCTCGATTTTCCAGGTACGCAGCCAGCGCCAAAGCCTGGAGGCGTTTTTCCTGGAAGTGACCAATCAGGAAGAAACTGAGGTAACCATGGTGGAGGTGGCAGATGGTTAGTGTCCTTCACGCCGAGTGGCAAAAAATGGTCGGTAACCGGTGGACGACCGGTTTTCTCATCTGGATATTCCCTATAGGCGCCCTGGGTGTAGTTGTCCTCATGTCCGTGTTTGCTCTCTTGATCCCCAGTTTTCGGGATAACGTGTCCGTTCAGTCTCTCTGGACGGAAAGTTTTCTGGCTCCATGGAGCTTTGCCAATAATCTGTTTGGCCGGATCTTTCTGCTGGGATTCACGGCCGTTACTTTTGCCGGCGAATATCAGTGGGGCACTTGGAAGAACATCGTGCCCCGACAGCGGCGTGGGCTCCTGATTATGGCTAAGTTTATTAACGTGGCCGTCTTGATCCTTATCGCTTTTGGCCTGATGTCGCTGATTCTTGGTTTTGGGTCCGGAATCCTGGCTCTTATTGCTGATGTCTCCTACGGTCCGGAAGTGACCGGCGAGGTCATGGGGGAGTTTCTGGGTGATTATGCGTTGCAGGCGACCTTGGCTTTTGTTTCGGTCATCATCGTCTCTATTTATGCCGCCTTGTCTGCTATTCTGATGCGGTCCATTTTGGGTGGTCTCCTGGTCGGTATAGGGATTTCTATTGTTGAGCCTCTAATCCTCGGCGCGAACTTGTGGTTGGCGCGCCTCTTCGACAGTGAATTCTTTTTGCATCTTGGGCGCTTCAGCCCGTTCTATAATATTGAGAATGTCAATTCCTGGGTGCGTAGTGATCAGGCTGTCAGTTGGTTGAACCCATTTTTTGACGGAAACGCACCAGTTGATAGCATGGGCTTCTCTCTGCTGGTTCTGGCGGCCTGGGTGGGAGTTGGGATTGGCCTGGTATTGTATTTGTTCCAGCGGCAAGATATTAAGGGGTGAGGTAAGATTTGGGAACTTTATTTGACCTTACAGGTAAGTATTAGTTGGAAGTGGGCAATTCGTAGTTGACATGACACTACTTCTACCAGCCGTGCGAGAACAGTATGCGTTAACATTGACGGATGTTCACAATACGAATCGGCAGGATGAAGTGATCCATGATGGGCAAATTGCCGACCTGGCTGATGGCCTGGACTTCGGTCTGGATTAGGGCCAGGTGCCGCTCGCCCAGGCAGCTTTCGGCGTAGCGCTTTGGCGATGTCCTCGCCGCCCGGGGGACCGGCGCCGAACCAATTGTTTTAGGTGGTGCCTTTATGGTCGCCAATGAGGGCAATGCCGCCGGGGCGCTGCAGGGAGTTGATGGCCAGCATAACGGTTGAGCTAGTCGTACGGGGTTGGTGCTGTTCCCCCAGGAGGCTCTCGCGAAGAGCTTGGCGATGGCTTCTTTGGCTACGGGAGTGCATCCCAATAACTGGCTCTTCTGTAACTTCGCAGCTGCTTTATGGAGGCGTGTGTACCTTATTTGTCCCACCTCTTGCCCCAATGAATTGGGACAAGAATTAGGGCTACGCTCCCATGACAGGTAAGCGCGAGATCGATTATAGTGAAAACGATGGCTACCGTAGAAGGCGGCCTTGAGGAATGTATTCAAATGGACGGTAATCGCTATCATCTACCAGGCAACTTTCTCTGCTGGTTGGATTAAAGAAAGGCCGCCAGAAAATCCACCGGCCTTTGACCCCACATCGTTTCAAGAAATGCAGTGCCGGACTATTCAGGAGTTCCTCACCATCCACTTTCAGGTGGTTTTGAAAACCAAAGGAGGCTCAAATGAATAACGAAAATTCGTTCAGAAAGGTAGCAGCCACAACTGTTATCCTGGCAGGGGTGCTAAACCTGGCAGCTAGCATCGTCACGTCCGTGGCTGTAGATTTCAACGTCGAGTTTCTGGCCAATCCAGAGGAGATGCTCACGGCCGGGCTCGACCCAGGCGCCATCAGACTCTTTCATTGGGGAGAAATCCTGGGCGTTTTCGGCTACTGCCTGCTTCTCATTCCAGCTACTATCTATCTCTGGTATTGGCTCAGTCCCCGAAGCCCACGAATGGTCACCTTGTATACCGTTCTGGGCCTGATCGGTATTGTCCTTTGTGTCATGGAATCAACCATCCGCATAAGCATCTGGCCACCGATGATAACAGCTTACACACAGGTAGCAGTAGAACAACGTGAGCTACTACAGGTCGTGTTCCTGGCCATCAGTGATTTCGCCTTCGAGAGCATGTACGCACTGAACTCCATCCTTGCCGGTATATGGTTGCTCGGCATAGGTCTGATATTACGTTCCGAGAGACGTATTCTAGGCATCGTTACGATAGTCATGGGGGCAGCCGTCCTTTGCGCTGGGATTGGCTGGATCACACGAGTCGATCCTCTTGCCAGGCTAGAGGTATTTTACTTCTTGGAACCTTTTTGGGCGGTGTGGCTTGGCATCGTCATCTGGCGGGATGCGAAGAAGAGTGCAGAACGGGTAGAAGTGGCGGTAACTGCCTGACGTAGAGAAGGAACTTAGAGGGCATGGCAACTGAAACAAGAAATCGAATGAAACAGCCATTCGAAATGCCGGTATCCTGGTCCACCCGCCAACTGCCGGCATCGATGGCTGCCTTTTTCGCCCTGAATTCTTGCCTGTTTGGACCGGGCCGGGATTGCCCCGAATCCTTTTCATCAGGCCCCTTCTAATTAGCGCGGCTTTGTGGGTTGATTCGAATGAAAAATCCGTGTAATATGATCTTGCACAGGCCTAAATGTTTGTTCTTGATGAGCAGCTTCCAATGAAGGGAGGAAGTTGGTGATAGTATGACCTCGCGTATGGCCCGGTGGCTGGCCTGGTCTATCGTGATCCTTTACATCATCCTGGCAGCAGCCGGTCTGATACTCCAGCGCCTTGCCGGCGTGGCTTATACGCAAACAGGAATTCCTGTATTAGCTATCCTGGTGGGTTTAGTGGGTGTTTGGATCGTCCTTGGAGCGGTTATCATCACCCACCATCCGCAGCATCCGGTTGGCTGGCTGCTTTGCGCCGGCTTTCTTTTCGCTTCTATTGACATGTTCTCGGCGGGGTATGCGGTCTATGATACCTATATCTCTGCCACCTCACTGCCGGGTGCGGAACTCGCCCTCGTGTGGCTCAAGCTGATTTACCTGGGACCTCACGGACTCATTGCCTTTACCCTGATCATCCTATTGTTCCCGGATGGGAGATTCACATCGCCTGGCTGGCGATGGGTGGCCTGGACGGCCTTGGGGTCGCTGCTCCTCTTCCTGCCTCTTCAAGCTATTGAACCGGGTTCAGTCGACCCTTCTATCCTACCGGGCCGTAACAATCCTCTTGAAGTTAGCCCGGCGCTGTGGTCCTCACTCAAACCGTTTATGTGGACAGCCTTCGCCATCATGGTGCTGTGTTATTGCGGTGCATTTGCCTCCCTGTTAGTCCGGCTGCGTTATTCACGAGGCGATGTCCGGCAGCAGATCAAGTGGTTAATCTTCCCGGCCGGATTATTTGGGATCTTTTTGCTGGTATTCATAATTGGCATGGTTGCAGTTGACGAGGCGATCGTGGGTATAAGCATCGCCCTGGGCCAGATGGCCATCGCCGGTATGGTAATCGCCGTTTCCTTCGCAATCTTCAAATACCGTCTGTATGACATCGACATCATCATCAATCGTACGTTAGTCTACGGTACGCTGACCGCCTGCACAATCGGTCTGTACGTATTCGTTGTGGGCTTTCTTGGTAACCTATTTCAACTCGAAGATAGAACAGTAATCGCCTTTCTCGCTACGGGCCTGGTGGCCATTCTTTTCCAGCCCCTGCGTGTACGTTTGCAACGTGGTGTTAACAGACTCTTTTATGGCCAGCGAGATGATCCTCTGGGGACATTGTCACAGTTAGGCAAGCGCCTGGAAGCTGCCATCGCACCTGAGGTGGTGTTGTTCACTATGGCTGAAACAATCGGCCAGACTCTCAGGTTGCCTTATGTAGCCATTAGCCTACGCAGCGGGGACGAATTTAAGGTTGCAGCCCAAAGTGGCGACGTGTTAGCGGATGTCATCAATATACCCCTCATCTATCAGGGAGAAACGGTGGGCCAGCTTATTGCCGGCCCGCGCGCGCCAGGCGAATCTTTCAATAAGGAAGATATACAGTTACTGGCGAACATCGCCCACCAGGCGGGCCCTGCTGCTTACGCCGTGCAACTGACCGAGGATTTACGCCAGTCCCGAGTTCACCTGGTCACGGCCCAAGAAGAGGAGCGCCGGCGCATCCGCCGCGACTTGCACGATGGATTAGGACCGATCCTGGCCAGCCAGGGGCTGAAGATGGCTGCTGTCATTCAATTAATGCAAGATGATCCGGCGCAGGCACGCCGGTTACTCGAGGAAGTAGTGGCGAAGAACGAGTCAACGGTGGCCGAGATTCGCCAGCTAGTCTATGAGCTTCGTCCCCCAGCTTTAGACGACCTGGGCCTGGTGGCCGCCATCCGAGATTATGCCTCGGGCCTTAACAACGGCGCTCAGGACCCTCTTCGTTTGAAGGCTAAGGTCCAGATCCCTGCCAGTGGTCTGCCTGCCTTGCCTGCAGCCGTTGAAGTGGCTGCCTACCGCATCTCCACAGAGGCGCTAACTAACGTCGCTCACCATGCACGAGCGCATCATGCGGACGTTACTTTTACCCTGAATTCGGTCAACCGCACCCGAAGACTGCATCTTGAAATCGTGGATGACGGCGTCGGAATGCTAGCCAGCCGAAGATCGGGGATCGGCTTTATTTCTATGCGCGAGCGGGCTGAGGAGGTCGGTGGAATTCTGCTCGTCGAATCTTCACCAGGGCAGGGCACGCGGGTCGTTGCCGATCTGCCACTGCTGGAGGTGAAGTGAAAATGGAACCGATACGCCTCCTCATTGCCGACGATCATGTATTATTTCGCGAGGGTCTTCAAGCATTGTTTTCGGCCACGCCGGGCATCGAAATCGTATGCGAAGCTGCCAACGGTGACGAAGTGCTCGCCTTGGCCGATAGGCTCAAGCCCGATATCATCTTGATGGACATCAACATGCCTGGCCTGAACGGAATAGAGGCCACCCGCCGGGTGCTGCGTGCCAACCCAACGATAGGTGTGATCATGGTTACGATGTTAGAGGACAATGCCGCGCTCTTTTCCGCCATGCGGGCCGGCGCCCGCGGATATGTTCTCAAAGGCGCCCACCACCAAGAATTGTTACAGACGGTGCAGGCCGTGGCCAGAGGGCAGGTGTTGTTTGGTGCCTCTACCGCCAGCCGGATTGTGAGTTTCTTCCAGGATATCGAAAGCGATACAAAGCCATCTCTGCAGGACGATTCATTTACAGAACTAACGCCACGGGAACTGGAAGTGCTTGAGATGATAGCTCACGGTTCAAACAATAGTCAGATTGCCGAACAATTGGTGATCAGCGATAAGACAGTGCGCAATCATATCACGAGTATCTTCGGTAAGCTCCAGGTCGCAGACCGGGCTCAGGCCATCATCAAGGCCCGAGATGCCGGTTTGCGGTAGGTAGTTGCCCGGTATCTACACACACGTTTTCGCTCACCAGCCGAACTTTTGGGTACCTTGTGCCGTAGCGTGGGCGCTGCCGTTCTCTAAGCTCGCCTGAAAGTCCTGCTTCTTCACGGTGGCCTGAAACCCCCACTCTGACCTGGATTCACACCGGCCGAGAAAAGAGCCTTCTATTTTTGCATCGGGGTATCTCTTCTCTTAATTTTGTAAACCAGAGACATATTTTGGGAATCGTAGAGCTCCCCAAAGAATATCACACCCCGGCCGCGCGATAAGCAGCCTGGATAATAGCCTGGGCTTCGGCCTGGATTTGGGCCAGGTGCTGCTCGCCTAGGAAGCTCTCAGCATAGAGTTTGGCGATGTCCTCTGTACCGGACGGCCGGGCGGCGAACCAACCGTTTTGGGTAACGACTTTGAGTCCACCGATGGGCGCGTCGTTACCAGGCGCGCGGGTGAGGCGGGCGATGATGGGCTCGCCGGCCAGTTCGGTGGCTGTTACCATTTCTGGCGAGAGTTGTTTGAGGGCCGCTTTTTGGGCGGTCGTGGCCGGGATATCTACCCGGCGGTAGATGGGGGAGCCGAATAAAGACTCCAGCTCGCGGTAATATTGGCCGGGATCGCGGCCGGTGACGGCGGTAATCTCGGCCGCCAGTAAGTCGAGGATAAAACCATCTTTATCCGTAGTCCAGACCGAGCCGGATTTACGCAAGAAGGAGGCGCCGGCGCTCTCCTCACCGCCGAAGCCATAGGAGCCGTCGAGCAAGCCATCGACAAACCACTTGAAGCCGACCGGAACTTCTGACAGTACCCGGCCCAGGCGAGCCGCCACCCGGTCAATCATGGAGCTGGAGACCAGGGTTTTACCCACGGCCACGTCTTTGCCCCAGGCGGGCCGGTTCTGGAAGAGATAATCGATGGCCACAGCCAGGTAGTGATTGGGGTTCATCAGGCCGGCGCTGGGGGTAACAATGCCGTGGCGATCGAAATCCGGATCGTTGCCGAAGGCGATGTCGAAGCGGTCTTTCAGGCCAATGAGGCTGGCCATGGCGTAGGGTGAGGAACAATCCATGCGAATCTGGCCGTCTTTGTCCACGGTCATGAAGGAGAAGGTGGGATCGACGGCCGGATTGACCACCTCCATGTTCAGGCCATAACGTTCGGCAATGGGCGCCCAATAGGCCAGGCCGGAACCGCCCATGGGGTCGATGCCAATCTTGAGCCCGGCCGCGGCGATGGCAGCCAGATCGATCACCTGGTCGAGATCCGATACGTAGGGATCTATGTAATCAACTTCATGGGTCGTCGGCGTTATTCTAGCGCGGCTGTAAGGCCAGCGCCGCACATCTTTCAGCTTGTCGCGGATAATCTCGTTGGCCCGATCCTGGATCAGGGTGGTGGTCTTGGGTCCGGCCGGGCCGGCGCTGGGTGGATTGTATTTGATACCGCCATTATCCGGCGGATTATGGGAGGGCGTGATAACAACCCCATCGGCAAAACCAAGGGAACGGCCTTGATTATAGGCCAGGATGGCATGGGATATGACCGGCGTGGGCGTGTAACCGAGGCCGGCCTGGATCATAATGTTGACCTCGTTTGCGGCAAATACCTCGATGGCCGTGGCCAGAGCGGGCTCGGAAAGGGCATGGGTATCCATGCCGAGGAAGAGCGGGCCGTCTATGCCCTGGCTCCGGCGTAACTCGCAGATGGCCTGGGTAATGGCCAGGATATGGTCTTCGTTAAAGGTGTATTTGAAGGAAGTGCCCCGGTGGCCCGAGGTGCCAAAGGAAACCCGGTGCGCCGGCTCACCTGGGTCTGGCCGGAGGGTGTAATAGGCGGAGACCAGCCGGGGGATATTGGCTATCAGTTCAGAGGGCGCCGGTTGGCCGGCTAATTGGTTCAAGGACATAACCGTGTTTTGACTCGAGATCAGCCCAAGGTGTTGATGTTGTTGAGTTCTACGAAGGCTTGCTTGAGACGGGCTTTGAAGGAGTCCTCACCCTTGCGCAACCAGACGCGGGGGTCGTAATATTTTTTATTGGGGCTGTCGGGGCCTTCGGGATTGCCGATCTGCCCTTGCAGGTAGCCTTCGTTGGCCTGGTAATAGTTACGGACGCCGTCCCAATAAGCCCACTGCAGGTCGGTGTCGATATTGAACTTGATGGCCCCGTAGGAGACGGCTTCGGCGATCTCTTCAGGTGAGGAGCCGGAGCCGCCGTGAAAGACGAAGTCGATTGGGTTGGGGCCGGTGGTGAATTTTTCCTGGACGTATTCCTGGGAGTCGCGCAGGATCTTGGGGCGTAATTGCACGTTGCCGGGCTTGTAGACACCGTGCACGTTGCCAAAGGCGGCGGCGATAGTGAAACGATCGCTCACTTTCTTCAATTCCCGGTAAGCGTAGGCGACCTCTTCCGGCCGGGTGTACAGGCGCGAGCTATCCACGTCGGAATGGTCGACGCCGTCTTCTTCACCACCGGTAATACCCAGCTCTATCTCAAGGGTCATGCCCAGCTTACTCATACGCTCCAGGTAACGTTTGCAGGTCTCGATGTTCTGTTCGAGGGGTTCAACCGAAAGGTCAAGCATATGCGAGCTGTAAAGGGGCCGGCCGTGAACCTGATAAAAGGCTTCGCCGGCGTCCAAGAGGCCGTCTATCCAGGGTAGCAGCTTGCGGGCGCAGTGGTCGGTATGGAGGATGACCCGGGCGCCATATAAGGCGGCGACCTGGTGCACATGGTGGGCGCCGGAAATGCCGCCGGCGATGGCTGCCTGGTGATTTGTATTATCCAGCCCTTTCCCGGCAAAGAAGATGGAACCGCCACTGGAAAATTGCAGAATGACGGGTGAATTAACATCACGGGCAGTCTCTAAGACGGCGTTGACGCTGTTGGTGCCGACCACGTTGGCGGCCGGTAAGGCAAAGTTGTTGGCCTTGGCCTGAGCGAAGATTTCTTGAACATCGTCGCCGGTTACAACACCGGCCGGAATTTTATCTTTTAAAGCTGACATGAATAAGTCTCCATATGGTTTATCTAATGGTCCCGATATTGGGATTTTTTGTCAGGGAAACAAGCTTCTTCAGGGGAAGCCGGTTTGCAGAAAAGTGTGCCGGATTATACCACGGAGTCGTTCACGGGTGGATGGCGAGCCGGGCGGCTGTGGGGCCGGTAGGCCGTGCAACGGTAGGCTGTGGTGGAAGGAGGTCGATTTCTACCGGCCCCCTACCCTTGAGCAGGCAGGACAATAACCCGCGGCCTCCAGGTCATCAGGGTATAGCTCCTGGTTATCTGAGGCAGGAGTGCTTAGTCATTCATATGGATTTCGGCGGCTACCGCTTCGATTTCGCTTAGCAGGCGGGCTGTATCGACGTGTTTGAGCAGATAACGGCTGGCGCCGGCCGCCAGGGCCGCTTCTCTTTCATCATCTTCAGCATAGGAGGTGAGGACGATAATCCCGGCCGGGTGGCCGGCCAGGGCCTGGTGCAGCTCACTGACCGGATTAATCAGCAGCGTGCTGAGCCCTTTTAACTCCAGCAGGATCACATCAGGATGCAGGGTTCTGGTTTTGTCAATGCCCTCGCGAATATCTATAGCGGTGTCAAGGACATCAATATGGGGAAATAAACTAAGCCGGGCAGCCAATGCCCGGCGCACAGCAAGATATTCATCAACAATCAAAACCTTGATCTTTTCCATCAGATTCGTTCTAGTTTAAACGGGAGCACCCCTCATACCCCAGTAACAAACGTCACCAAAGTTCCATGATAGTTGTCACCGAGTGGGCACCGGCCGGTGGATTATTGGGTTTAAGATGGGTCTGGTTTCGGTGCAGGCGGTCTGGGGCAGCGTATGGAGAGGAAGGGACAGAGGGTCGCGGCGAGGGGAGATCTTAATTGCCGCCCTGGTTACCGGCCGCAGGCCAGAGGGGTAGACGTAAACAGATCTGGGTGCCTTCACCTAGAACCGATTGGATGATGCAAGTGCCATTCAACTCTTCGGCCCGGGCACGCATGTTAGCCAGGCCATGACCAACGGACTGGGTTTCATTGTCCATATTGAAGCCGCGGCCGTCATCCTCGACGCAGAGAATGGCCAGTTCGGGCTCCTGCCAGATCTCTACGGTGACATGATCGGCGCGGGCATGGCGCGCTATGTTGGCCAGGGCTTCCTGGGTGCTGATGAAGATGGTCCGGGCTACAGGTAAAGGCATGGCTGAGAGGGTGGCCCTGTTGGCGGAAAAGGTTACCGGGACCATGGCATTGGCTTGAAATTCGCGGATCAGCCGGGCCAGAGCCTGGTTGAGATCGCCGCTGAAACGCTGCGGGCGTAGATCGAGGATGAAGTTGCGGATGTCACGAATGGCGTCGTTCAACCCGGAAATGCTCTGCAAAATGATGTAATTGGCTTCCTCGGGATCGTCGGGCAGGAGCATGCGGGCTGACTCCAGGGTCAGACCCACGGCGTAAATCGATTGAATAACCCCATCGTGGAGATCCATACCTATACGGGAACGTTCTTCGACTACCGCCAGGCGACCCACCTGCTCATAAAGCCGGGCATTCTGGATGGCGATGGCGGCATGGGCGGCAAACATCTCCACCAAACGCTGATCTTCTAACGTAAATTCGACGATAGACGGTTGCCGGCCATCCTCCGATTCACCCAGTTTGTCGGTCAGGTAAAGATTGCCCAGCGCCTCATTGCCGGCCAATATCGGCACGCCCAGGAAACTATCCATCGGTGGATGGCCAGGGGGAAAGCCAATGGAGCGCGGATCGTCAGAGACGCGAGGTAAACGGATGGTGCGGCTTTCGCGCATGATGGCTCCCAGGACGCCAAAGCCGCGAGGACGGTGGGCGATGCGGGCTACTTCTTCAGGGGTTATGCCACTGGTAAGAAACTTCTCCAGGTTACCCTCCGAATCGGGAACGCCAAGGGCGGCGTAGTGCGCGCCGGCCAATTCGCGAGCGGAGTCGGTGATCTGCTGTAAGACCTTATCGAGGGAAACCTCAGCGGCAATGGCCAGGGCGGCCGCATTCAAGGCAGCCAGGGCCATATCAGGTGCGCGTCTGTCTTGGGCCATATTACTGCAGATAATCTTTCAGGTGGTGTTCGACCGCGTAGGCGGCCGCTTCGGCGCGGTTGGACACACTCAGCTTGGAGAGAATGCTGCTTACGTAGTTGCGAACTGTTCCTTCGCTCAGGAATAGTGAGTTGGCGATCTCGCGGTTGGTTTTACCCTCGACGATGGCCGCCAATACCTGCATTTCCTGAGGTGTCAGATCAGTGAAAGCAGCGACTTCCTCTTGCTGGATTGCCCGGCGGACCTCCGTGAAAACACGTTGGGTCAGCGAGGGGTCGAGCATGGCTTCCCCACGGGAGGCTGCTTCTATGGTGGTGATGAGGGCTTCGCTGCTTATCTGCTTGAGGACATACCCGGTGGCGCCCGCCCGAATAGCCGAAAAGAGCATTTCATCTTCAGCGTAAGAGGTGAGCATGATCACCTTGGTGCCCGGAAGCTGGCGGGTTATCTGCTCGCAGGCTTCAATACCGCTGCCGCCGACAAGGCGAATATCCATAAGCACAATATCAGGTTTTTGGGCCAGGGCCTTTTGTATGGCCTCTTGGGCGGCCGAGGCTTCGGCTACTACTTCAAAACCAGGGTGACGTTCAATAAGGCTTTTGAGACCTAAGCGGACGACTTCATGGTCATCCACCAGTAAAATTCGTAGATGCGTCATGGCTATGAGTATAGCTCTACTCGCATTTTTTCACCATGGGTTGATTAGGCTAGACTCGATAAATGAATGTGGTTATGATAGTTGCAAAACGGTGGTTATCTGGCAAGATCAGATGGGTATTTGGAGGCAACAGGTATGGCGACTGTAGAAGCTCTCGGGATTGAAGCATTATGCCGCCGGTGTGATCCGGGGCAGTTTAGCTTCGACACGACGACTGACCTGGACGATTTAGCAGGCGTGATCGGCCAGGAGCGGGCTGTTGAGGCTATTCGCTTCGGTATCGGCATCCGACAGCAGGGCTATAATCTATTCGCAGTCGGTCCAAACGGCACAGGGAAATATACAGCCGTTCAACGCTCCTTAAGCCGGCAAGCCGCCAGGGAGCCCGTACCCACTGACTGGTGCTATGTTTACGATTTTGAGCAACCGCACATGCCAGAAGCTTTGCCTTTGCCTGCCGGCCAGGGAGTGACTTTTGCCCAGGATATGAAGAGGCTGGTGGAGGAATTGTTCGCCACCATCCCCAGCGCATTCGAGAGCGAGGAGTACCATAATCAAAAACGGGTGATTGAAGCGGAATTTCAAGGGAAGCAGGAAGGCGCCTTAGAAGGATTGCGCCAGGAAGCGGCCGGTCAGAATATCGTCCTCGTTCGAACCCAGGCCGGACTGGCCTTGGCCCCGGTGAAAGATAATGAAGTCATAAAGCCAGATGATTTCATGAAGCTTCCGCAAGAGGAAAGGCAATTAATTGAAGCGCAAATCGAGGAATTCCAGGTCAAGCTTCAAAAAATTATCCAGCAGGTGCCACAATGGCTCCGGCGGGGTCGCTCGCGGATCAAGGAGTTGAATGAAGAAGTAGCCTCCTTTGCTATTGAGCCGATTTTCGCAGAAATACGGGAGAAGTATGCCAATTTAGCCAGGGTGAGCGCCTATCTTCATGCGGTAAAAGTTGACGTTGTACAACATCACCACCTCTTTTTAGGCAGTGAGGAGAAGCAGGGGCAAGATGGAGCGGGTTTGGAGAATCAGGCGGTGATCTCGAAGGAGACGTTTGCCAGGCGTTACGTGGTGAATCTCATCGTCGATCACAGTAAGTCGACAGGCGCCCCGATCATTTACGAACAGAATCCGACCCATGCAAACCTGATCGGACGTTCAGAGCACCAGGCTAAGATGGGAACCTTGCTCACTGACTTCACGCTCATTAAACCCGGGGCTCTCCACCAAGCCAACGGTGGCTACCTGATCGTCGATTGCCGGAAATTACTGACCCAACCATACGCCTGGGAAGGGTTGAAGCAGGCTATTCGCACCAACCAGATCCGGATCGAATCACCGGGGCAGAGTTATGGACTGGTAAGTACGGTGGCCCTGGAACCACAACCTATTCCCCTTGAGGTTAAGATCGTCTTGTTGGGCGAACGTTCACTCTATTATTTGTTGTATCAGAATGATCCTGATTTCAGTGAGTTGTTCAAGGTGACGGCCGATTTTGACGACCAGATGGAGCGCACGGATCTGAATAATATGGCCTATGCGCAACTGATTGGCACCCTGGCCCGCAAGGAGAATCTGCGCCACTTTAATCGGGCGGCCGTGGCCAGGGTGATTGAACATAGCGCGCGTTTGGTAGGCGATTCAGAAAAAGTGACGACACACATGCAAAGTGTGGCTGACCTGTTGTTAGAAGCTGACTATTGGGCCGGCGAGGCCCATGAGGAAGTCATCGGCGACGATCATGTGCAACAAGCCATCGAGGCCAAGACCCGGCGTCTAAACCGGGTGGAAGAACGGCTGAAAGAAAGCATCTTGCGCGAGACGGTCTTGATCGATTGCAGTGGGGAAAAGGTCGGCCAAATCAACGGGCTTTCGGTGTTGATGATGGGCAATTATGCCTTCGGGCGGCCGAGCCGGATCACCGCTCGCACCCGCATTGGCAGTGGCGAGGTTGTGGACATTGAGCGACAGGTTGAGCTGGGCGGGCCGCTTCATTCCAAGGGTGTGCTCATCCTGGCCAGCTACCTGGGCGCTCGTTATGCAGCCGAGCGGCCGCTTTCCCTATCGGCCAGCCTGGTATTTGAACAATCGTATGGTGGTGTGGATGGCGACAGCGCTTCTTCGGCCGAGCTATACGCGTTGCTTTCTTCCCTGGCCAACGTGCCAATCAAACAATCACTGGCGGTAACGGGCTCCGTGAACCAGTACGGCCAGGTACAGGCCATCGGAGGGGTGAATAAGAAGATAGAAGGATTCTTTGATATTTGTAAAGCAAGAGGGTTGCAAGGCGACCAGGGCGTCTTGATTCCCAGGGCAAATATCAAACACCTGATGTTGAGCCAGAAGGTTGTTGACGCTGTGGCCGAAGGCCAGTTCAATGTCTATCCCATCGATACAATTGAACAAGGGATTGAACTTCTCACCGGCATTCTGGCCGGGGAAATGGACCATGAAGGCCTCTATCCGCCGGGCAGCATCAACCAGCGGGTGGTCGCCCGGCTGGAGGAACTGGCGGAGGCCAAACGGCGTTTTGACCTGCCGGACCCTGAATCAAAAGAAGCGGTGGAGGCGACAAGGGATCTAGATGATAAGATATGATCAACAAGCCGTCGTCAACCGGTTGATTTTAAATAACAACACAGTAAGAAGCGGATCATGGACGAAAATAACCAGGCATTGACCATCCGGCGCATTTTGGTAGCCCTGGATGCCTCGACGCATAGCCTGGCTGCCCTGGATGCCGCTGCCGGTTTGGCGGCCGGTCTGGGGGCGGAATTGATCGGGCTATTTGTAGAGGATGAGAACCTGGTACACCTGGCCGGCCTGCCTTTCGCCCGGGAGGTCACCTCTTCCTCGGCCGCCAGCCAACCGCTGAGCAGTGATAAGATGGAGCGGTCGATGCTGTTGCAAGCCTGGCAGGCGCGGCAGGCTCTGAAGGAAGCGGCTGAGCGAGTCCAGGCAAAATGGCGCTTTCAGACGGTGCGGGGACAGGTTACGGCATCGGTTTTGCAGGCGGCCCTGGAGGTTGATTTGCTGGCGATGGGCCGGGTTAGCCGGCCGCTGTCTAGCCGGAGCCATTTGGGCTCGACGGCCCGGGCCGCCTCAGCGCAGACAAAGGGCTCTGTGTTGCTGATGGAACACGGAAGCGATCTGAGCTACCCGGTCCTGGTCACCTATGATGGTACGCCGGCGGCCCGGCAAGCCCTGGCTACAGCCGTTCGTTTGGCGAAGACCAGCGGAGACAACCTCACGGTATTGTTGCTGGGTGACATTGACATTGCTGTATCGAGGCTGAGGGAAGAAGTTGCCGGCCGGCTGGCGCAATACAATCTGCAAGCCAGGATCCATTGGTTGCCACAAGCCAACGTTGAAAATTTGGCAGCGCTGATCCAGGCCGCCAATGATTGTGTGCTGGTCTTAGGCGGCGAACACCCTTTGTTGGAAGCAGACGCGATCCAGGAATTACTGGACACGACAGACTGCCCTGTATTATTGGTGAGATAAATGGATATAAATATTTCTCGTAATCGGATAATTTGGGGCAGCTTCATCGCCCTGACGTTGGTTTTTGGGCTGCAAATGATTCGGGTATTGTTGCCGCTGTTCGGCTATTTTTTGCGCGATACGAAAGGGGTTAGCCCGCTGACTCTGGCGCCCATCGCTATCGGCGTATTTGCTTTGAGTTTCCTGGCCGCGCCGTTGCGCCGGTTGGTAGGTCTACCCACCGCCCTGGCCATCACGGCCGGGGGGCTGGCGATTATTCGGGTAGCCGAACAGCTATCCCATGATTCTACGACCGATCTTTTCCTGGCCGGGGCGGGTGTGGTCTTGTTTACTATGTTCATCCCCATCGCCCTGGAAATAGCCCGGCCCCTAGCCGCCGGCGGAACCGTCCATTTTGTCGTGGCGCTGCTGCTGGGATTGACCACCGATACGGCGATCCATACGGCCGCACGGACAGTTGATCTTTCCTGGCAGACGGGACTCGTGGCGATCCTCGTCGTCTTTCTGGTGGCCATCGCCATTATGGACCTATTATGGCTCATATTAAAGAAGGACGGCCTGGTGGTTAGCGGCGGAAATGCGGACGGCGAGTGGGGTTGGGGCCGAATTCTAGCCCTGGCCACTCTTGGCCCCTGGTTATTTATACAGATGGTCGTCTTCCAGAACGTGGCCCGGATGGCGGCCACGAGCGGCTGGTCGCTGCCGGTCGCCGGCTTGATCATCGGCCTGGGCAATGTAATCGGCCTGATCGCGGCTATCCATGCCCCACGCAGCAAACGCGTCCCCGGGGCTGTGATTCTCGTAGCGGTGATATTTGTTATCCTGTTGTTGTTTGTCAATAGGCAGGGCTTTCTAGGTGTCGTTGCCAGCGTGGCCGGCCAAGTGCTGGCCGCTTCACTGATCGCCAGCCTGTTTGTTGCCTTAGGCTATACGGCAAAGGAGAAGGGCCGGATGGGAGCGCCGGCCGCGAATGGCATCGGCCAGTTGTTGTTCGTCATCATGACCTTCTTGTTTTACGTCAGTTACGACATGTCCCTGGGTTTCCGGGCGCCGGCCATCCTGGTGGCCGCAGCTGTTTTGGTCGCCCTGGGCGCAATTTTAGCAAACCGGGGATTGGCCGGCGGCGAAGAGCCGGCGCCCGTCTACCAGCCGGCCATGGTGGCTGCGGCGCTGTTATTGGTGCCGCTGGTTTTGTTACAGAGGTGGGAAACGCCGGAAGTGGTAACACCGCCGGCCGATAACCGGACGGTTAAGGTGATGGACTACAACCTACACAATGGCTTCAATACCGATGGGCAGCTTGATATGGAAGAGTTGGCCCTGGTTATGGAAGCAGCCGGCGCCGATGTGATCGGGTTACAGGAAGTTTCGCGGGGTTGGGTGTTGAACGGTTCCGTGGACATGCTGGAGTGGTTGTCGCAACGATTGGAACTGCCCTATGTGTATGGTCCTACCGAGGGCTTATTATGGGGTAATGCTATCCTTAGCCGTTATCCGGTGGTCAACGAGGCGGCTTATCCGCTGCCGCCGGATTCATTGCGCTTACACCGGGGTTACCTGGTTGCCGAGATCGACATCGGTCAGGAGCAGGTCCAGATCATTGACACACATTTTCACCATGTGGAAGCCGACAGTGAAATCCGGCAGGAACAGGCGCCGGTGTTGGTTGGCGGTTGGGATGGGGCGCCCAGATCGATCTTGATGGGCGATTTTAATGCGACCACCGACTCGCCGGAAATGCTGTTACTAGCCGCGGCCGGGCTGGTGAATGTGACGGCCGAAATTGGCCCTACCCCAAGCTATACCTACTATGCCGCCAATCCAGATCACCAGATCGATTTTATCTGGATCAGCCCGGACCTGATTCCCTTGGAGTCAGAGATCCCGCAAACGACGGCTTCAGACCATTTGCCGGTGGTGGGGGTTATTACGGTGCCGGAGTGATGGGGAAAGGGTGAAGGAAGAAGGGTGAATGTCGACTGAATAACAACCAGTTGTCTGGTGAGGGTTTATTGCAGGGTGGGCTTGACTCACGGGTCAGGTAGATGATGGGGCCGTGCTAATTGGGCTATGGGTTGGTCTTTACTTTAAGTAATCTTGCAGGTCGAGGGATTGGTAAAGACGCCGGCGGGCGTCCTCGCTCATTTCCGGTCGGGGTAGCTCGCGATACAAAAAAATGGTCTTGCCCAGGGTATCGATAACAATGCGGCACTCCTCGCAACCGGTCATCTGGCGTTCTATTTCAGCGCAAAGCGCTTTTGATGCTTCTCCATCCAGAAAGTCGGATAGGTCGGCGAGCAGGTGGCGACAATTTTCGCTGGGCATTGGATCAGATCTCCAGGCCATCCTGGGCCAATTCCGCAAAATAGGGGGTCAGTCGCTCGCGAAGCCATAAGCGGCCGCGGTGGAGCCGGACTTTAACAGCCCCTTCGGAAACCTCTAGGGTCTCGGCCGTCTCGGCTGTGGATAAACCCTCTAATTCGCGCAAGATAAAGACCGCCTTGAGCGATTCTGGCATTTCCCGGATCGCGTTTTCTAATTCCAGACGTACTTCGTCGCTCTCGAAATCTTCTTCAGGCAGACAACACCAGTCAAAAAGTTGACGGGGCACGACGACCTGGGTCTCGGAAGAGAGCGTCTCGTCAACCGAAAGCATCTGGGGATCCGGCCGGCGCAGGCGCATCATGGCCGAATTGTAGGTAATACGATAGAGCCAGGTGGCCAGGGTGGAACGGCCTTCAAAGGAATCAATAGCCTTGAAGGCGTTCATGAAAGTTTCCTGGACCACATCTTCGGCCTCTTCTTCATTCTCCATCAGGCGTAGCGCCAGGCGGTAGACGGCCGGCGAATGGATTTCGATGCATTCGGCGCAAGCAGCCTTATCCCCGGCCTGAATCCGGCTAAGTAGGGCTGTCTCGTCGTAAGATTCATTCATCAGATTAGATGCTCAAGGACAATAAAAGGTTACTAACTACGCTTAGATCAATAGAAAACGAGATGAATCTAACGGAAGCGGCCGGAAAAGGCAAGGGGGAAAACAAGGCGACGGAGAATCATTATTGCTGCGAAAAACATTTAGCCCAGGTGGGGAAATCAGCACACAAGCGCTTAGGACGCCGGTGTGCCGGATTGGGTTGGTCTGAAGAATGAATACAAAAAGACCCACCGAATGCGCCGACGTTTGCGAATAACGCCAACGCATCCGGTGGGTCAAGACGCCGGTTAATTACTGGGTAGTGACCGGCCCCACAAAAGGCGTCGCTATGGCTGCGGCGAAGATTAACGGGCCATTGGCCGTGGTCAAAGTCAGGGACGTGCCGCTGATGGTATATTGGCTGGCCGTACTGAGACCGGCCAGGTACGCTTGCTCCTGGCTCATGGTTGTTTCATCACAGATAGCCTGGCTAGTAATGATCGGTCCAACCTGAATGCTATTGGTTGGTCCCGCAGCGAGGGTAGTGGAGTAGCCGGCGTTGTAATTATTGCAGCCGGCAAAGCCGCCCAGGGTGCCGTTGGAGAATTGTAGTGAGACCGTTGTGCCCTGGATGGCGGTGGTCAGGTGCCAGGCCGTGCCTTCGAGGTTGGCGTTGATGGTGATGGCCATGCTGGCGCTGTCGCCTAGCCCAGACGCATCAGCCACGGTCACGGTCGGATAGTAGATGCCCGGCTTGGAGTAGATCGTAGTGAAGGTGTTATTGGCCACTGGGCCGGTGTTGTTGCCATCACCAGATTGCCAGCTGTAGCTGGCAATGGCCGCCGTGCCTTGTTGCGAGTTGGCCGCGCTGAAGGTGACCTGCTCGCCGACGAAGGCCACAGCCGGTCCTTCGATGGCGGCTGTTGGGGGAACCGCATCGACGACCGGCCGCACCGTTACCGCCTTGCTGGCCGTATTGGTCAGACCGGATTGGTCGGTGACCGTCAACTGGATCGTGTAGGTGCCGGCCGTATTGTAAGTGTATTGGATGGCTGGGCCGTATAAAGTAGCCCCATCACCCATGTTCCAGCTGTAGGAAACGATGGGGGTAGAGCCGGCCATGGAACCAGAGCCGTCATAAGCCAGCGGTTGACCGGCATCGACCTGATCAGGTCCGTTGATTACCGCTGTCGGTCCAGTCGGTCCAGCCGGGGGGATGGCAGTGTAGTTGATGACGCTGCCGTCCACGGTCTGGATCTGCATCGAGGAGCCGTTGACCGAATAACTGATGGCCGAAGGCAGGAAGATGAGCAACGCTTCTTCTTGTTTGGTCAGGGCATCCGTGGGACAGGCTGCCAGGGTGGAGGTCATACCACTGATGGCCAGCTTATTGCCTGGCTGGGCATTATAGGAGCCCGCAAAGTCATTGCAGCCGGAGTATCCATTCAGGGTCGCTCCATCGCTATTGAAGAAGGCGGTGGAATTGCTGCCGGGCACAGCCGAGAGGGTGCCAACGGAGACCAGGTACCAGGTTTTATTCTGCAATTCAGCGGATTGGTCGAGAGTTGGGTAAGTATTGTAAACCAGGACGCCGTGAACGGTGGAAATCAACAACTGGTCGCCAGCCCGGTCATAGTCGTAGGCATTGCTCAGCCAGTCGAAGTAACCGCCTTCCTGGTCCATCAGTGGTTGGTCGCAAGCTCTGCGCGTCGACGCGATGGGACCAACAGTGAAGGAACCCGCGGTGGCGTCAATGGCGGCATTATAGGCGTTGCAACCGCCGGAGCCGCTGATCTCGCCGGTGAGGCCACCTTCAGCGACGTTGAAGCCGGCCGTGATCTCGCTACCGGGAACCAGGGGATTGCCATTGAAGGAAGCCAGGTACCAGAAGGTGCCATTGAGCGGGGTCATGTCAACGGCCGGGGCCGCCGGTGGTTCGGTAGCCTCGAAGTTCAAGACCAGTCGCGATTCCCCTTCACCATAGGGTATCTGCAGAACACTACCCAGGATGCGGTACTCTGTGGCCGAGTTCAGACCCAGGAAGAATTGTTGTTCGGCTTCGGCCTGGGCGTCACCACATTCCTGGCGAGTAGTGACCGGAAGGTTGACCTTAATTTCGTTCACGTTGGCGGTGAAAGTGGCGTTGTAGGCGTTGCAGCCGGTCTCGCCGACCATGGTACCCGAGGGCATGGTGGGTAGGCGGCTAAATTGGGCGGTGAAGTTGCTGCCCTCAACCGGCGGTTGGGGATTGTTGATATCGCCCAGCGAAACCAGGGACCAATAGGTGCCCAGCAGCGGTTCGCGGTCGGCGGCGTAGATGATGTCGCCGCCGGCGGTGTGGATGACCATCTGTTCACCCTGGATCTCGTAGCTCTCGGCCGTTTCCAGTGCAGCCAGATAAGATTGCTCTAAATTAGCCAGTGTTTCGTCGGGGCACATGGCCATCGTCATAGCCATGGGGCTACTGATGGTCAGAAAGTGGGTCGGTGGGTTGGTGCTAATGTCGCTACTGGTTTCGTAACCGGTGTTATAGCTGTTGCAGCCGCTGTTGCCGCCAACGGTGCCCATCCCGGCTTCATCGCCGGGGTTGAACAGAGCGGTGATCTCCACCTCTGGCGGAATGGCCTGTCCGTTCAGGACCAGGGCCTGCCAAAGCACATTCTCCAGGGGTAGGTTGAGAGAGGTGTAGTTAAGGACGCCGCCCTCATAGGTGATCTGCAGGTTAGTGCCCGCGATCTGGTAAGTCTGGGCGCTGCTCAGAGCGGCCAGGTAGGCGGCTTCCTGGTCGGCGCCGACGGGGCACATCATCAGCGTGCCGGCGATGGGGCCGACGGTGATCTGGTCGCCGTCCAGGCTATAGCCGGTGGTGTAATTGTTGCAGGTGGCGTTACCGCCGACGACGCCGGTCGTGTCACTCTCGGCGACAAATTCGGCCGTGATGGCGGTCCCCTCTTCGAGGCTCTGCAGATCTTCCGGATCGCCGTAGGAAACCAGCAACCAGTTGGTGCCGGTCAGTGGGGTCTCGCCGGGGGCATAGATCAGCTTCTCATCATAGGGTTGGCCGGAATCGTAGGCCAGTTCAAGGCGACCTTCTTCGTTCAGGGTCCAGGCACTCACTGTTTCCAGGGCGCCCAGGTATGCTGCCTCCGCATCCATACCTTCTTCACAGAACTTCATGGTCACCCCAAAGGGTCCGGGCATAGAAAGGCCACCATCATCGGTCGACTCATAGGGACCGAAGTAACCATTACAGCCAGCATTACCGTTCACCACATTCTCGGAGCTGCTGAAGGCGGCTGTGATGGCCAGGCCTTCTTCGACGACAGTGGGATTGAGGGCATCGCCATAGGCGACCAGCACCCAGAGCCGGTCTGCGACCTCGCCCCAGCGGTAAATAGGCTGGCTGATTTCGGGGGTATCTGCGGCCGGTTCAACTACTTCAGGAACGGCCGTAGCTTCCTCTTGCACCTCTGGTGCGGCTGTCGGCAGTTCAGGGACCGGCGTAGCCGTTGGCTCATCCTTGCTACAGGCAGCCAGGACAAGGGCGATTATTAAGATGGCGGCCAGCCATTGCCATTGAAAACGCAATTTACTCATGGGAAAAACTCCTTAACTTTATTTGGGCCGGTTTATATCAGGCAAACACCAATCGATTATCTGATGGGGGAAAGTGGCTCAACCTAGTATCCACGAAGCGACATTCGGTGAAACAATCAACGGCTTTTGGCTTCACGTGGGAGTTAAGATGTAAACGGTCGATAACCTTGCTGCCTGAACAGGCCAACTTTATATCTATTCTTGCTACACTTTTAATCAAAACTATATTTAAGCAGAACCATGGAGTATAACCAGTTCGATTGAAAAAAGGTAATCGAGGGGATAAATCGTGGACGAATCATTGGTAAACCGGCAGCCAAGCGCCGTTAGCCGCCAATGGCCTCGGTGTCGCCAATATTCTAGTGCAGAGCATTATTTTTGGTCATGCTCCAGGAAGTCGGGTTCAGATCGTTTTCGCTTTTTTCTTAATGGGTGACAGATTCGCTGAAGAATAACATTTTTTACTTCAACCATTGACACTGGTTAGTCAGCTATGTTAATATGTCGTTAAGCGACATATACAACGTTGGTAAATAACGGAGAAAGTGTGAATGGACGTGGAATCGTATCTTACCGCTAAGGGAGCCTACTTTTTTTATTCTGCTGGCACTGGTGCCTGGCCCGCAGCATGGGTATGCTATCATGAAGGAAACGGCCGAGTTGAGCGACGGCCGGGTACGACTTAGTACTTCAACGTTGTATGGGGCTATCAAACGATTGTTGGACCAGGATTGGATTGAACGGGCGCCGGTAGCAAGTGGCGTGGAAAACGGCCGGGAGCGCAAAGCCTACCAATTAACCGACATGGGGCGCCGTATATTGAATGCCGAAACGGTAAGGCTGCAATCATTGGTGACGGTGGCCCAACAGGCTCAGGAAGGCGCCGCATTGTGAGCAGGATTCTCCCGGTACTCTTTCATCTCTATTCAATACTAATCCGGTTTTATCCGGCCTCATTTCGCGAGGAATTTGGCTCAGAAATGGAGAATGTGTTTTTTGAAATGACATCGGAGGCGGCCCATAATAATAACTCTCAACTGCTGGCGATTATTCTGCAAGAAATCCGTGACTATTCCTTGTCCTTAATATCCGTACATTGGCGCAATTTTCAGCATCTGGAGTCAAAGCTCATGATACCTATCAAAAAACCGGGGTGGTTTTTTATCCCGGCCTGGATCATTCTGACCGCGATATGCGTCCCTATGGCCTTTTTCCTCGCCATCGCCATCCTTCGTTTCCCCATCTTTTTTTCGGAGACTTTATCACCGTGAATGGGGTGCGTCATGTTACCGAAGATTATTTGTTTACGTATCTATTTCCGCCAATTATTGGCCTTTTGACAGGGTGCCTGCAATACGGGCTGTTACGCCGTAATCTACCCTGCATGGGCTGGAGGGTGGCAGCTACTTTCGCCGGCTGGGTGGGACTGGTCCTGATATTGGGCATTACCAGCGCCCTCGGTTTCTTCTGGCCGGCTGATGTGGCGAACGATTTCTTGATAAATTGGGCCTTTGTCGTGCTGGGGCTGTCAATTGGTGTTGGTCAATGGTTGCTGCTAAGACGACGTTTACCCAGGGCCGCCTGGTGGATTGCCGCCAATGTAGGTGGTTGGGCTTTATTAGGTCTGCTAGTCGGTGATGGTTCTTTAAATCAATATACGTTGTTGGCTGTTGGTATTCTGCCGGCTTTCGTAACAGCTACGGCTCTTGTTTCGCTCATGGGCCAGGATCCACCACCCAAACCGCAAGGGATTTGAACGGAGGATAACCATCTTGTCTAAAGGGCAGCTGTGGGGTGTCTTGATTGGGGTGCGAATAAGGTCTCTGTTCCGATTCGCTTATGCCCGGTTGAAGTACCCTGGTCAACCGCCTGTTTGTATTTCTTGGGCAAATATCCGAATTCAGCCAGGCAAATACCAAAAGTCATCATAAACACTTTGGGGTGTTTTGTGTCGCTATTGATAACATTTTACCGTTTTTTGATTCACCTTTATCCACGACCGTTTCGCGAAGAATTTGGTGTTGAAATGACGGCCGTATTTCAGGAGCAGGTAACGGAAGCGGCGGCCCAGGGTCCTATCCCATTAATACAAGCCTGCTGGCGAGAAGTTCGTGATTGGCCCTGGCACTGTATTCGGGTCCACTGGCTAGTGCGACGAGAGCGGTTAGCGCTGGCCACGGCCACGCCGCCTTCCTGGTGGGAGCCAGCCATGGCCGGTTTCCCCAATTTTCTGATTGCCTTAGTTCTTAGCATCAGTGCACTCTTGTTTTTGTTTGGGCAGGCCACAGGACTTTTTGTCAGCTTGATGTTCAGCTATGGGCTTATCTTCCTCTTACTGTTGGTATTGATCGCGGCCTGGTGGCGTGGTTGGCCTGTCTGGTCAGCCGCCTGGCTGGGCTTTCTTTTTTTCATCTTCTTGGTCCTTTTTCTACCCGGACAAATAAACAGCTATTTAGGCGGGCCGGGACAAATGATTGTGGGCGAAATCGGTTTACCCCTACTTTGGTTGGCGGTTTTATACGTGCTGCCAACTCGTTGGCCGCGATCCGGTTTGGTAGCCATGCTGCCTACTTTTGGTATCACCTGGCTGCTATACCTGGAATTTGTACCAGAGAGTACAAGGCTGGTGGTGATGGCCGTGAGCTGGGTCTGGTTGGGTATTGTCGCCATCACGCTACTGCGTTGGCGGCGTTACAATTGGGATGTGTGGCTGCTCTACCTGGCAGCGTTGGTAACCGGGGTCATTTATATTCTTGCAGGTCATTTGTTGAGAGAGGCTCCCCCGGGAGACGGGAGCCTGGCCGGTTTGGGAGGGGATCTGTTCTCCCAGCTTATACCGGTATTGATACCCCTGGTTGGTATCTTGTTGCTGCATACAGTGCGCGGGTTGAGCCAGATGAACGGTCGAACGGCCGTGACCAGTTACCGTCTCATGTTATTGGGGATTTTGTTAACTTTTACCGGTTTAAATACTCGCCTGATGATGTCCCGGCAGCTTAACTTTTCCTGGCCGGAGAATTGGGAATCGTGGTTCACGGCCGTGTTGCTGCTGGGTAGCCTGCTGCTGGTGATCAGCGCCGGCTTGCTGGTACAAAATTGGAAGCAGCACTCTCCGGCCGGCGGCCGGTCGTTTTGGTTGCTGATCTTGCTGGTGCTGCTCCTACCTATTCTGGCCAATGCTCGTTGGCTAAACATTGCCTATGGCTATGGACCAATATGGCAGATTAGCCGGTTAGCGAGCATCTTCTGGCTGGTGGTAGCTGCCTGGCTTATCGGCACTTTTCGCCAGCAGCCGGGGCCGTACCTGCCCAAAACGGAGAAGAGAGAAACATCCCCGGCCGTAGTACCGGCCGGCTCTTTTATTAGTGAGCAGAGGAGCAACCTGACCGTGTGGCAACTGCTTGTGCTCATTCTCGCACTTATTTTTTTGGTTTTTTTAGTGCTACCCGCGACAACGATGGCCGTTTTCTTCCCCAATAAGCAAACCCAGCCGTTTGATCTTCAAACAGCCTTCCCCCTTTTCCTGCTCATGACCCTGGGGCTTATATTGGTGGCCTTCGTGCTGTCAGCGGGCCTCAACCTTCTCCAGACAGGCGCACGGAAGACGGCCTATTTGTTTTTCATCATGAGTGCCCTTATGTTAGCAGCAACCCTGCGGAATTATTATTGGCTGGCTATCTGGGACAGCACCTATGACGGTTTTGGTTTTCTGTGGTTGTTTTTGCCCATTTTGGGCATCTTTTTAGCAACGATTGGGTTGGTGGCTACATTGCCCAGGCAGGCAAAAGTAATTGCCTTTTTATATTTGCTGTTATTGCCACCGGCTTTGCTGCTGGTGACTGAACAGACGCATCATGTGGATTTTTACGAGTTAACCGAACGACGCGCCGGACGGGTCGACCAAGCTATCAAGGCTTACTATCTTCAGTCAGGCACCTACCCGGAAGAGCTGCAGGAACTAACGCCCAGACACCTGCGTTTTTTGTCCGAGCCCATGATCATCTTTGGCCAGGATTGGTGTTATGACAGCGATGGCGACCAATATCAGTTTGGTTACGTTTACCGCGAACATTGGAGCAACCCCAATCTCGTTGGTTATGCCTATAGTATCCCAGATGAAGAATCAGACCTTCCCCCACTCTGCGAAGCAGAAATCGCCGGGTTGCGGGCCCGCGAACCAGATTATTACAGCACGCAGTACAGGTGAAACTAGTTCAGGTTTGATAGGCAGAGGATGAACCCATGAAAAAATTGGTTTGGGCTATTTTTATTACCGGATTTATTTGCGTATCTGCATTTATCGCATTCATCTACCTGATGCCGTTCATCGCGGCCATACCGGAAACCCATGCCATAAAATTGGCCGATCTGGATGGCGATGGCGATCTAGATGCGTTCCTGGCCAACGGCCGTAACGAGGCCTCCGAGCCAAATACCGTCTTGTTTAATGATGGGGAAGGTAATTTCCGAGACAGCGATCAACAATTGGGAGCGTTTGAAAGCAGGGGGTTGGCCGTGGCAGACTTTGACTACGATGGGGATAGTGATGCGCTGGTAAGCAACATAGCCTGGGGAGAATACTTTTGGAATGACGGCCGGGGCCAGTTTAAAGCTGGTCGGCAGATCTATATGCCCGCCAAGGGGGAGGAATTTGTAGGTTTGTGGCGTTTTGAACCGGCAGATTTGAATAATGATGGGTTTTTTGATCTCTTCTCAATTGCGTGCTGTGGTGGGGGTTATGCAGAAGCCAACAGGGAGTTTCAGACCCTGAATGCCACCAATGCCATTTGGCTGAGTGACCACGATGGTTTACGTACTACCGGTGGGCAGCTATTTGGCCTGGGAAATAGTGAGGCTGCAGCGCTGGGAGATTTGGATGGAGATGACGACCTGGATGCATTTCTGGCAAATTCTGGACACCTGGATGAATTTGGAGATATGGTGGAGTTTGACGGCAATGAAGTGTGGTTTAATGATGGCCAGGGCGCTTTCACAGACAGCCAACAACAATTGGGCAGCCAGCGTAGTTATGCTGTTGCCGTTGGCGACCTCGATGGTGACGGGGACCTGGATGCCTTCGTTGGCAATCGCGGGCCAGATGAGATTTGGTGGAACGATGGCCAAGGTCAATTTACCCAAGATGAGCAGAGGTTTGGAGATGATTTAACCCGCTATGTCTATCTCGCCGATTTGGATCAGGATGCAGATTTAGACGTATTTCTTGGCAGTGACAGACGCGGCGTTATTTGGTTAAATGACGGCCGGGGCCAATTCAGCCAGAGCGACCAACATTTGAACTATTCGGGCCGTCATGCGCTGACGCTGGGCGATGTGAACGGTGACGGCGCCATCGATGTTGTGGCCGGCAAATTGACGGGGGCAATTGTCTGGCTTAATGACGGCGCCGGTCGAATGCGTAAATAGTTTCTTTGGGAAGAATGCGTTTTTAGTCGAGCAGGTCGCCTGTCGTTTCGAGGGCGCCGGCAATATATCGGTAGAGAAGATTTGGGCTGCTCCGGCCGCGATCATGGTGAAGGAGAGGTCTGGCGCTTCGCTAGAAGCCGGTGTGGCGAAGTGGCGGCCGGCGGCTTGAGCCGCATTTGAGAATGCTGACTACCAAGGTTGAGCGAGCGCATCAAAGGCCGCATTAACAATGCGGCCTACAGTGGGTGGAGGACCTGGTGATACAGAGAATGAGAGACAGGATAAGATGATCTGAACCGAGGATACGCCTCGATTCAGATCGGGTGAGGAAGTTGGCCGTTAGCCCCCTTATCTAGCCGGCAGGTCTGGGCAGGGGGCGGGGTGCTTCCCGGAAACGGCGCGGGGTGTTTAGGAGCAATTCGGCCTGGTCATCGGTAATTACCCCACCGGCCGCAGCCTGGACGGATTGTGGCTTCGCGAACGGCCTTCATGTTTTCCCGAACAGTAGGACCATTCAGGCTGAGTTCGGCAGCTATTTGGCGGATGTTTTTACCTTCCGCGCGAGCAGCCTGCAATTCGGCGACGGTAATATTGAAGACCTGGGCGATCAGTTCGTCGCGGTCAAGATAGCCTTGCAGGGCGGCCTGGGCCAGCATGAGTTCGGCCCGCTCTTCAGAAATCAATCCCTCACCGGCCGTCTGTTGGATGACGGTCAGACGGGCAGCCTGGCGAGCGGTGACCAGTTCATCGACGGTGATATTGAGTTCACCGGCTAAAGCGACGTCCATTAACTCATGGGCCTGGAAAAAACGGCGAGCCCGGCGGACTCGATCGGCCAGGCGCTGACCAAGGGGCGGTTGTGCCGGGTCCTGCCCGGCTTGGTCCTGCCTGGCCGGGCTCTGGGCGGCCGTTCCCCCGGCCTGGGAAAAGGCCACAGTGGCCCCGGCCACGACCAGAATAGCTATCATGGCCATGGTTATAATCAGAACTTTTTTGAAGTTGTGCATCTGTTACCTCCGTAGTATTTTGGATTCGAAGCTGTTGCTCACTATGATGGCACAGATTTGTAACGTCTTTGTAAAGCGAGTGTATGTCTTGTGTAAGGAAGTCCAGTAGTTCGTTCGCAAAAAAGGGGACGTTAACCCGTTAAGCTATTCCATTCACCCTGGAGATCTTTTAGCCTGCTTAATAACTGTTTCTGGTTTGTTGTCAGCCGGTAGACGCCCCCACTAAATTCAGCCAGATGATTTTCAAGCAGTTCTAGCGTGGCGCTAAAAGCTGCATCTAGCGCCCTCAGCTCGGCTTGCGGGGAGAGCCTTCGCAGCCATTCATGACATTCCGGGCCGGCCTGGGCATCAAAAAGGTGGATCGGCCGGATCGCGTCATGACTCCTGGCGTAGAGCAACATCAACGAAGCGCGAATGCGGTGCACCATTTCCATAGCCATCCAAATTCTCTGGCGTCTCATGGCGTTGTGCAGTTCCAAAGTAAAGCGGATGGCCTGGTTCACAAGGTCAACCGCTTCTATTGGTTCTGATTCGTAAGCATAATTGGCTGCTGAACGGATCTCGTCCAAAGCCAGGGAACCGGATAAGGAGCACATTGTGTCCAATATGGCCGGTTTTGTTTCGCTCAAAATATGATAACGGATTGAGAATTGGACGAGATTATCCAGCACCACATCCCCTTCTTCGACATCCGCCATGATGAGCGCCACTAAGCCATGTTTTTGCCTGATCGCCTCACAAAGCTTTTTTAGTTCAAGGCGGGCATCAATGACACTGTTATCGGTCATCACGATATCAAGATCAATATCCGAATAGGGGTCCCAATTGCCCCGGCTCAACGAGCCAAAGAGAAGGATGGCTAATACGCGCTCATCCTTTTCATAAAACTCTGTCATGGTTTGCAGTATTTGCCGGTGGTGGAATGTGCCCGATTTATTCGTTGAGGTGTTCATAATCTCTCGCTTTCGGTTGACGGCCGTATTGATTCGGATTCTAGTCTCATCCAGAAAAAAACAATCGTAAACCAAGTTTAACTCAGATTCTAGCGTTCAAATAAGCGTTCAGATAAACAAAAAGCCCGTGTCGGCTAAACACGGACTTCTCAAAAGGAGGATATGTGGGAGAAGCTGACTACCATAAGGTGCCAGCAGATTAAACCAAAATAAATCAGGCGGGCACCATTTCCCCGACGACCGAGGTACTGATGGCGATTTGGGGTGGGTTCTCGAAATGCTTCTTCACCGCGCATTGATCGGCCGAACGGATGACGGCCGCCTTGTATTTTTCGGGGAATTCGGGAGGTAGCTGGATATCTAAGGTGACGTTGCTGACCATGCCCGTGCCGGGGTTTGTCTCCAGGCTTTGGACAATACGAATGCCTTCAGTAGGTATGTTACGCTGGCGGCAGAAGCTGAGCACATAGATGCCGGCGCAGGTGCCTAGGGAGGATAGGAAGGTGGCAAATGGCGTCGGGGCGGAACCCTGGCCGCCACCATAGGGGGGTTGATCGGTGGGAATTGTATAAGGTCCAAAGTGGGCGTCTACCCGGGCGCCGCCGGGGAAGTCTATAACCATTTCCATAATTTTTTTCTCCGATATTTTTTATTAGACAGGAGCAAACGCGCCTGGTAGTCATAAGAGTACAATGAAGCTGTTATGGGCAACGATATACGCGCTGCTCCTGGCTTGTTATTTGATTAGATGCGACGGCGTAGAAATGGTTACAAGGGATTTTGAAATTGGTTTGGGGAAGGGCACCGGCCTGACGTTGGCATGGTATGAACCCCAGGTTAACCGGCGCGGAGGCAGGGAAAAAATTATCGAGGGGCTGGCAAAGGTCGTTTACAAACCCAGAGAAAACATGCTTTCCAGGTCGTGACGGGAGAAAACGCGAAAGGCGATGAGAGTCTCTGAGTCACTGATGCCTTCTACCAGGAGCATGCGATTGGTGACTAATTCGGCCATGGATTCGTTGTCTCTCACGCGAATGATAGCCACCAGGTCGTAGCGGCCGCCGACCGAGTAGACTTCGGAAACGCCTTCCATCGCGGCCAGGGTTTCGGCGACAGCATTGATCTTTCCCCGCTCTACTGTAATAAGTACGACTGCGCTTACCATGTGGGTTCTCCGTTGTGTTTGTAAAGGAATGGTTCCCGCAGCGGTTAAGGTGATCAGCGGAGGGCTTCAAGCACCTCGATCCGCTGCGCCACGGTGATGCGTTCTTTCTCTTCTAAAATCGCCAATAATTGACTCATATTGACGGCGCTATGTAGATTGTATCCCTGTTCGGCCAGGGTAGCCCGGCCGCCTTGTTCGCGGTCGATGAGTACGACGGTATCGGTAACCTGCAGTCCGGCCTCTCTTAGGATATGAATGCCCTGGAGCAGGCTATCGCCAGAAGTGATCAGGTCGTCGATGACGATGGCGGTCTGGCCAGGCGACCAAGAGCCTTCGATGTGCTTGCCGGTCCCGTAACTTTTGGTCGTCCCCCGGGAGTAGATGAGGGGAATGTTCATAGCCAGGCTGATGGCCGTGCCGATGGGCAGGCCGGCCAGGGGGGTGGCGGCCAGCAGATCAAAGGATAGCTGCTCGAGCATAGGGCGATAAGCGGCCGCGGCCTGGCGCAAGGCGGCGGGAAAAGAGGCCAGCAGGCGTAGATCGAGGTAGATGGGGGATATCCGGCCGCTGTGGAGGGTGAATTGGCCAAAACGAATGGCCCCAATGTCATGTAATATCAGAACCAGCGCTTCAAGTTGTGCGGCCGGTATCATAGATCCTCACAAAATATTTGGTTGGCGAAATGGATTCAGTCGAACAGGCCTGATCATGGCATAAAAAGGGCGGTTGATCAATGGGATAGGCCAAGATCGCCCGGCGATTCCTATCGCTTAGAGTTAGGTTGAAAGAGGGTATGGATGCCCGCCTCTGGGCCGTCGCCGGAGAAGGCATGGATTCCCGCCTCCGCGGGAATGACGGATAGCGCGCGGGAATGACGGATAGCGCGTGGGAATGACGGATAGAGCGTGATTTTGAAAAACACTGGTCGATCTTATTGCCAGATTGGGCACGACGAAGGAGTGAGAAATCATCTTACAGCGGCCAAGGCGAGGGCAATTGTGGTGGCCGGCATGTTGAAGCGATGGGCCAGGGCCGAGGTCGGGCTGATGGTACCCGCTCCCTCTTCTTCGAGTATGAATTCAGCTTTACGGCCGTCTTGAAACCTTTCCAGCCGGTAAGGTCGTTCACCGCTGTTGAAACGCCAGATCGCATCGTCGATGACTTTGGTAATAACCACCCGGTCCAAGAACAGGCCTACCGGGCCATAATCCGCGGTGGTGATCGCCAGGTAGGTATCCTCCGGCACGGGCGAGTCGATTAAAGTAAAGCAGTTGCGCTGCGGATGGCGATCGCGTTCCACCTGGTAGCAGCTATGGCCATCCGGCCGGACCGTATAACGATGGAAAACGCTCTCCCGGCCGCACTCTTTTGACGGGTCGAGGGGCAATGGCGCATAGAGGGGCAAACCGACATCAACCAGCCACTTTTGGCCCGCCAGGGTGACTACGATGGCACTGTGGCAGCCAGTGGATTCCCCCATGTTGTTGATGGTCAGGTAAGCCTCATAGCCCAGGGCGAACAAGAGTTTGAAGAAGGCGTAATTACTCTCATAACAAGTGCCGCCCCCACCCTGCCTGATAGCCAGGCGCCAAAATTCAGCCGGCCAGCGGGGATAAACGTCAAGGAGCGACTTGCCTTCTTCAGCAAGCTGCGCCCGCCGGTTTATGCGGGTCACGCTTTCCCAGGGTACTGTTCGGGTGTAAGCGCTTACCAACCGGTCGAGGAATTCCAAGTCCGTCCGGCGGCTAGCGGACAGGCCCAGATAGTCCAGGACCATGCGCTGCATCTGATTGTCCAAAGGGAAAGGCAGGGCCGGCATAAAGCGAGCCCTAGCTGAGCGCTGGCGGTCGCAATTCACGATCAACCTGCCGGCCGATACGAGTCACGATTTCAGGTATCGCTTCGATATCGGCCCGGTTGGTGCGAAAGTTGACCACGCAGGCACGCAACAGAAAGTCGCCGTCAAGCACGGCGTTGGAAATAAATAGCTCGCCGCCATGTTGCAGACGCTCTAATAGCTCAGTGTTCAAAGCGTTGAGGTATTCATCGACAACGGCCGTGCCGGGTTTGAGATCGGCAGGCAAGTAACGGAAGGTGGTGATGCTCAGGTTGTGAGTGAAGGCCTGTAGCTCAGGGTGTTCCCCGGCCAGGTGGTAGAGCAGCCGCATCAGCTCGATATCCTCCTGGATCATTTGCACTACCCCTTCGCGGCCAGCCTGGCGCAAACCCAGCCAAACTTTGAGAGCCCGAAAACCACGGGAGTTTTGTAGGCCGTAAGCATAATAATCGATGGCGACGCTCTTATCTTCGGTAAAGTGGTAATAATCGGGCTCATAGGAGAAGGCATCGACCAGAGTTTGGGGATCTTTTACCAGGGTGCAGCCGGCTTCGAGGGGACTATAAAGCCATTTGTGGGGATCCAGGGCGACGGAATCGGCGAGGTTGATGGCCCGGAGATCTTCGGAGGCACCGGGCAAAGCGGCCGCGAAAGCGCCGTAGGCCCCGTCCACATGGAACCACAGGTCATATTCCACGCAGATAGCGGCGATCTTCACCAGGGGATCGATGGCCCCGGTAGCGGTTGTGCCGGCGGTGCCGACGACCATAAAGGGCTGGTAACCGGCCGCCAGATCCTCAACGATTTGCTGGCGGAGCAGGGTTGGGTCCAGCCGTTGGGTATCATCCATGGGGATCCAGCGAATGGCCTCAGTTCCCAGGCCAAAGAGGTCCGCGGCCTTCTCGATCCAGGTATGGGTATCGCCGGAGACATAGACGGTCAGCTGTTTGGCGGCTGGATCGCGCAAGCCCCGGGCGCGGATGTCCCAGCCTGCTTTGGCTTTACGGGCGGCCAGGAAACCGCCAAAATTGGCCATATTACCCCCGCTAACCAGCAAGCCACCACAGCCGGCTGGGTAGCCGATGAGTTCGGCAATCCAACGAACGGTCTGGCCCTCGATGGCGCTGGCCATGGGGGATAAATTGTAACCGCCGACATTGGGATTAACGGCCGCAGCCAACAGATCGGCCAACGCGCCGATAGGGGTCGCCGAGGAGGTGATGTAAGCCAGAAAGCGCGGGTGCCCGTTGAAGGTAGAGTTGTCAAATAGCAGCTCGGCTGATTCGGTCAATATTTGTTCGGCCGGGGTTCCCGACTCAGGAAGGGTCAGGTCCCCCAGGGCCTTTACTATCTCGGCCGGGGATTTGCCGGGAGCCACCGGCCAGCTCGGGTAAGGAGGCCAGGAAGGCAGTGATCTGATCGACGAGTTTATGCCCGGCTAATTGAAATTCTTCGGGGCTCATCTCAACGGGGGGTTTCCGGGATTCTATGCTCATATCTAATCTCCTCTACTATTCTATTATGTTCTACTACCGGCCGGTAGGTGAGAATCGTTACGCAGACCGGTAAACAGGTCGGTTTCCAACTGGCGTCCGCCGTTGACCAGGCTGAATGCGCGATACAAGTGATGCGTCCCCCAGATCTCTATCTGGCGTTCGGCCGGCAACTGGCCAAGTTCTTCAAAGGCGGATAGCTGGGAGCGATGGCAGGAGACGGCCTGCCAGACCTGGGACCAGTAGGCCCTGGTATCGATGACAGTGGTGATGGCCCATTCTTCCCAGGGGACCTCTCGTCGTTCGACGCCGTCCACCTGCATGAGTAATTCACCCATGACGGACTGGTAAGCCATGGTGCTGGCCCGGGTGGAGACCATGTAATAAAGTTTGGATACGGTGTGGGGCGGGCCTAATTCCGGCCGGTATGTCCCGGAGGCCGCGGCCACAGTGGCAGCAGTGGCCGATTGAGAAATGGCGATGTGGTCGGGGTGGCCGTAAGCGCCATTTGGATCAAAAGTAATCGCGACCTGGGGGCGAAGGCGGCGCAGATGGGTCACGAGAGTGGCTATCAGCTCGGCCGGATCGGCCTGATCGAGATCCCCGTCCATGTAGTTGAGGAAGACGACCTCCTGGATGCCCAGGATCAGGGCGGCCTCCTTTAGTTCGGCTGTGCGCAGCTGCCCCAGGGCTTCTGGGCCGGGGTATTCGTCCACAGGACCGGTCCAACCCCTTTCGCCCCGGGTGGCGGTTACCAGGGATGTCTCAACTCCGGCAGCGGCGTAGCTGGCCAGGATACCACCCAGGCCCAGGGATTCATCATCCGGATGGGCCAATATACACATTAACTTCAAGCTATCTGGCATAATTGTCTCCGTTAAAATGATGTGGGGTTCGTCTTCACATCAGTAGGGTTCCCTGGCGGCTCATTGCCAAGGGATCACACAGCAAGTTCAGGCGTAGATTATAACCCGGCCGAAAGAATCAGGTAGATATCGCTTTAACAAGAACACCTATGTTTGCTTTATTGGGCGTTTGCAATTGACTATGGGTGTGAATATTATCTAAACTGTAGCCATTATGCATTTATATTAGTAAAGGAAGAGGTTCCTATGGCACAAGATTTTGGTCTGCCCCCCCATGAATCCAAGTCATATTCCTGGAGCGAGGTGTGGATCAGCGCGCTCACCAAACCGACGGTTAGCACTTATGAACACCTTGTCCATGATCCAACGGCTTCCCCTAACAAAGCATATGGTTGGGTGTTTTTCTGCAGTATGATCGCTTATGCTACTACCTATCTCATTGGTCTTGTTATCAGGAATCTCTTCGATACCAGTGGCTTTGGTGGTTTTGGCAGCGCACCCTATTCGGGCGTATCGTCTATCTGGCTGGTGTGCTGCGCGCCTCTTGTGGGGGTCCTGGCTGTCTTAGGACTGGCACTACAAGCAGGCCTCACACAGCTCATTGCCCGTATGCTGGGCGGCACGGGATCGTACTCCGAACTTGTTTATGGCTTTGCCGCCTATTCTGCCCCTCTCTCGCTGCTCACGGGCATCATCTATGCCATTCCCATTATCAACCTCTGCCTATCCATACCACTGGCTATTTATTCGCTGGCGTTATTCGTGATAGCTATCAATGCGGTCAATCAGTTTGGCTGGGGAAAAGCGATTGCTTCGGCAATCATCATCCCGGTACTTCTGATCATGCTGATATCCTGCAGCGTTATAACGATTCTGACTTTGCTTGGGCCGACTATTGGTAATGTCTTCTCGGAAATTATGAGGGAACTGGCGACGCCGGTATCGTTTGGCGTTTGATTGACTGCTGACTGGTCGCCTGCCAGCTTGAAGTAGCCAGCCTTCCGGCAAAAAGAGGCCGCAGGGTTTGGCGATTATGCCGGGAAAAGCAGCGGAAAAAAGCGATCATCGCTGTCGGCCAATTTGTGATCGAGCCAGCTATTTACCGACCCGTCACTATATGAAAGAAAAACCGACCGTCAAATTGACAAACCGCCTACCCATCTTCTTGCTGTTGGTGTCGCTGGCGCTGGCGATTTTTCTACCCGACAGGGTCTGGAATATCCTGCTGATCAGCTTTGGCGGCCTGCTCGGGATCGCTTATGGTTGGGCTCGCCTGCTGGCCGGTGGGGTACATGGAAACCGGTCATTGCGTTTCGGCTGGGTGGCCGTCGGCGACCGGCTAAGCGAACAGTTTGAGCTGCGAAATAGAAGTGGTCTGCCGGCCTTGTGGGTGGAGATCACCGACGAGAGCAATGTGCCCGGTTACGAGATAGCCGTGGTACGCAGCCTGGGACACAATCAAGTTAATCAGTGGCGACAGTCGACCATTTGTCTGCAACGTGGTCAATACCACTTAGGGCCGTGGCAGTTGCGATGCGGCGATCCCTTTGGTTTATTCCAGGTGACCATCCCCTACCCCGGAACGGAAGAGATTATCATCCACCCGCCCATCCACAGCCAGATCCCAGTTCCGCTGCCAGCCGGACAAGGTAGCGGCCGGGTAAGAGCCCGGGAACGGGCCTGGCAGGCGACCATCAATGCGGCTGGGGTACGCGACTACCGGCCGGCGGATCCCATGCACTGGATCCACTGGCCGACGACCGCCCACCGTGGAGCGCTCTCTGTGCGCCAGTTCGACCTGGATGCGGCCGGCCCGGTGTGGGTGATGCTGGATCTACGGACCAGCATGCAATTGGGCCAGGGAGCAGAGGGCACGGAGGAGCAGGCGATCCTGATCGCGGCCGCCCTTGTGGCCCAGGGGTTGGCCAACAACCGCAGTGTGGGCCTGGCGGCCTATGCCCGGGAACCACAGCTTATTCCCCCTGCGCGGGGAAAGAACCAGCAGTGGAAGGTGTTACGGGCGCTAGCGCTGGCCAAAGCCGATGGTGAAATAAAGTTGGCAGCCGCTTTGCACGACCTCAGCCAGGTAGCCCGGCGGGGCAGCGCGGTGGTGATTATCACCCCCAGTGGCGAGGCTTCCTGGATGCCCGATCTGTTGGACCTGACCGGGAGAGGCATCAGTTGCAGCGTCATTTTGTTAGATCGGGCCAGCTTTGGCGATGTTTCCGAGGGAGAGGGCAGCAGTGAAGGACTACGAAAAATCCTGCAACAATATGGCATGCCCAGTCATATCATCAGGCAGGGCGAGTTTGGACAGCCCGAAGATCAAGCAGATCGGCGGGGCTTTTGGGAATTCAAGGTAACCGGCACCGGGAAAGTCATTACGCTGAAGGATCCTTTTAATCGATGATACCCAAGGCGATTACCTGGTTCTATTACCGATTTCGACCCATAGACGGTTGGCTGCCGGTGTTATTGATGGGGGCGATCACGATTTTGGTCGCTTACCAGGTCACCATAACCAGGTGGGTCCCGGAAGGGTCGATTGTCTGGATAACCTTGATCAGCCTGCTCCTGGCCCTGGTGCTCAACCGGCAGCGTTTGAGTTGGCTGCCGGCATGGTTACTTCTGATCGCCTACGGGATCGTCTTAACCACGATGTGGTTGGGGCGACTGTGGCCGCCAATAAGCCTGATTTTCGAAGGTTGGGAGTCCACTACTGAATATATCCGCCAGAACTACTTCTTATTGACCGACCGGATAAGCGGCTGGTCGGAGGCTGTGGCCCGCGGTGGCAGCAGCCGGGAAACCATTGTCTTCGCTTTTGGCCTGGGCTTGCTAGCCTGGTTGGTTGTGGCCCTGGCCACCTGGATCACCTTTCGCCAGCGACGACCGGTAGTTGGGGTAATGGTTCTGGGGCTGGCTCTGGCCTTTAATGGTTTTTATGGCCACGCCCCATTATCAACTCTGGCGATTTTTACCGGCTTCGCGCTGCTTCTGGTTGCCGCCGTCCACCTGGCCACCTTGCAACAACGCTGGGAGGCCCAAAACATTGATTATCCGACCGATGTCAGAATGGACCTGCTCATTAATGGGGCGGCCATCGCCATGCTGCTGATGGCCCTGGGGTTCCTGGTACCCGAGGTCAATTTCCGAGCCATGTACCGGGCTGTCTTCGACCGGCCGGCCATTCACCAGGTTGAGGAGAGACTGGACCGGGCCTTTGCCGGGGTACAAGGCGGCCGGAACGAGGGCTTTGGGGTCGGGCCGGGCGGCTCAATTTCCGGCGGGAGATTGCCGCAAAGCTTCCTTCTGGGAGATGCACCAGAACTGTATGAAACGGTGGTTATGACGGCTACGGTAGCCGGCGATCTGGCCGGTGACCTTCACTGGCGGGGGGCCAGTTACGATAGTTACACCGGCCGGGGCTGGGCTATCTCGGCCGGACGACAAGAGCCCATCCTGGCCGGGGAAATTATTCCACTGCCAGAGTATGGCAACCAGTCCCAAATCAGCCAGGTCATCCACAAGGTGCAGGACGAAAGCTTCATTCACTATGCCCTGGGGCAACCGGTTCAGTTTGATCAGGATGTGGTGAGTTATTGGCGGGGTTTAACGGACTTAAGCCGGATCACGGGCCAGGAGAAGCGCTATGCGGTGGTTTCGTTAGCCAGTACGGCCGGGGCCGGGCAGTTACGCCAGGTATCTCCGGCCGGTGTTCCCCCAGAAATCCTGGCCCGCTACACAGCGCTGCCAGATTCGCTGCCGGAACGGGTCCCGGCGATGGCCCGCGAGATAGCCGCCAGCCCGAAAGCCGGGCGGTCAGTATATGACACAGTCAAGGGGATAGAGCAGTTCCTGCACCAGTACCCCTACTCCCTGGAGGTCGAACTGCCGCCGGCCGGAGCAGATCCGGTCGATTTTTTCCTTTTTGAACAACAAAGCGGTTATTGCGACTATTATGCTTCGGCCATGGTCGTTCTGGCCCGCAGCCTGGGTATTCCAGCCCGGCTGGGCACGGGCTACCTGGCCCAACCGGCAGACAAGGACGGCCGGCAAACGATTTACCAGATCAACGCACACTCATGGGCTGAGGTGTATTTTGCCGGCTATGGCTGGGTGGAATTTGAACCAACAGCCGGCTTCTCGACGTTGCCCACGGCCGAGGATATCAGCGAGCCCGACTCTCCTGGCGAGCAGGCGCCGGTTGAATACGAACCGCCGCCTATTCCCGATAAGCGGCAAACATGGGCAAGGCTATGGTGGCTGCTCCTGCCGGTTAGCCTGGCTGTGGGCGGCTGGATAATGTGGCGGCGCCGGGAAAGGAGAGGCCCCAAGCAAGACGAGGCGCAGCGGGTCTATGGTCAATTGTTACAGGGGGCGCGCCGGCTAGGCCAGGCGACCCCGCCCAGCCAGACGCCGCAGGAATTTGAAAGCGCACTTTTGAAGCGGTTGGAAGAGATGGAGGGCAATAGGCTGACCGGCCGGCTGGAGCCGGCCCGGCTGAGGCCGGAGGTTCAACAAGTAACCGGCGTATTTGCCGCCCGGCAATATAGCCAGGATAAAGAAGCGCCGGGTTTGGCGGGCGAAAATTGGCGCCGTATGCGTTGGCGCTACTGGTTGCTTGGCCTGCTCAATCGTTTAACCAGGCTCTGGTAAAGAAACCAGTAACGACCATAATTAGTAATAGGATCTGTTCAGGAGGAAACGATGGATAAAACGATGCGGCCGTTCACGACAGAAAGGATCGAGGCGCTGTTACCCAGGATCAGGGGCTTTATGGACGAAGAAGTTTATCCTCTGGAAGGGGCCATGGGCGGGGATAAACATCTGGCGTTAATGCCCCTGCTTAACGAAGCCAGGCAGCGGGTTAAGGAGGCGGGGTTATGGACGCCGCACTTACCCAAAGCGCTGGGTGGATTGGGCCTGTCGCTGACTGAATTTGCCCACGTCAGCGAAGTGCTGGGCCGCAGCCCGTTGGGCCATTATGTGTTCAATTGCCAGGCCCCGGATATCGGTAATATGGAGATCCTGGAGGCCCACGGCACGGCCGACCAGAAGGAGCGTTTCTTCCAACCCCTGATCAAAGGCGACATCCGCAGTTGTTTTGCCATGACCGAGCCCGAACACGCCGGCTCTAATCCGAGGGGGATGAGCACGACGGCGGTGAAGGATGGCTTAGAATATGTGATTAACGGGCACAAGTGGTTCGCTTCCTCGGCCGATGGGGCGGCCTTCGCGGTGGTCATGGCCATTACCAATCCCGAGGCAGAAAGCCCGTACCGGCGAGCCAGCCAGATATTGGTGCCTACCGACACGGCCGGTTTCATCCAAGAACGGCGCATCCCCATCATGGGCCATGCCGGAGAGGGCTACTTCAGCCATTCGGAATTGCGCTTCGAGGATTGCCGCGTGCCGCTGGAGAATGTATTGGGCCAGGAAGGGACCGGCTTTGCCATCGCCCAGGAACGGCTGGGGCCGGGCCGCATCCATCATTGCATGCGCTGGATCGGCATCTGCGAGCGAGCCTTTGAGTTGATGTGCACCCGGGCGGCCGCACGGGAATTATCGCCGGGTAAGCCTCTGGCAACCCGCCAGGCGGTGCAATTCTGGATCGCCGAAAGTCGGGCAGAGATCCACGCCTCGCGGCTGATGGTCCTGGATGCGGCGGCCAAGATAGACCAGGCCGGACAACGGGCCGCGCGCGTGGAGATTTCGTTGATTAAGTTCTATGTCGCCGGGGTCTTGCAGCGGGTTATTAGACCGGGCCATCCAGGCCCATGGGGGCCTGGGCGTGACCGACGATACGCTGCTGGCCCACTGGTACCGGCACGAACGGGCGGCGCGAATCTACGATGGGCCGGATGAAGTGCATAAGAGCGTGGTGGCCCGGCAGATATTGCGGGATTATGGGGTGAATATCACGATCTAGAGTTGTTAAAACCTCCGATGTTCAAGAAAACATCGGAGGTTGGGATGGTGGACCTTCGAGGTTCGGAGAACGAAGAGTTCCGAAGCTTAGGAGAATTCAGACCACCGAGGTTTAGGAGAGTTCAGACCTACGAGGTTTCGGAAAACCTCGTAGGTCTGTGGGTGGATGATTTTTTATGAACAGTACCAAGTGGCGTGATCGCGCTGCCCCGGTGCGGCCGGGCGAGGAAATCGATGCTGAAAAGTTAGCCGGCTACCTGCGGGACCAAATCCCCGGGCTGGCAGGCGAGCTGGTTATTGAACAATTTCCTCAAGGGTTTTCCAACCTGACCTATTTGTTGCGCTTCGGAGAGCGGCAGCTGGTGCTGCGCCGGCCACCGTTTGGGGTGCGGATCAAGTCGGCCCACGATATGGGTAGGGAATTCAAGATTCTGTCGCAATTGGCCGGGGTTTATCCCCAGATCCCGCGGCCGCTGCTCTATAATAGTGATGAAGCAGTCCTGGGGGCGCCCTTCTATGTGATGAGCCGGTTGGAAGGGGTGATCTTGCGGTCGGAGATGGCGGCGGAAATTATCCCGGATGCGGCGCTTATGGCCCGAATCGCCGGCAGTTTGGTCGACAACCTGGTGGCAATACACGCCATCGATTATCAAAAGGCCGGGTTGGGCGACCTGGGGCGGCCGGAAGGGTATGTTGCGCGGCAGATCGCCGGTTGGAGCAAGCGCTATCGACATGCCCGCAGCGACGATATCCCTGAAATGGAGGAGGTCATGACCTGGCTGGCGGACAACCGGCCGCCGGAATCGGGTGCGGCCCTGATCCACAACGATTATAAATATGATAACCTGGTACTGGACCCGGCTGACTGGTCGCGCATCCTGGGGGTGTTGGACTGGGAAATGGCCACCCTGGGCGATCCGCTGATGGATCTGGGCTCATCGCTGGGGTATTGGGTGGAGGCGGAGGATCCGGCCGATATCCGGGCTTTGCGACTCAGCCCAACGGACCTGCCCGGCAACCCATCGCGATCAGAGTTGGTAGAGAGGTATGCCCAGGTAAGCGGCCGGGATGTAGGGGATATCGTTTTTTACTATGTCTACGGGCTGTTTAAACTGGCGGTGATCGTCCAGCAAATTTACAGCCGATATATGTTGGGTCATAGCCAGGATCCTCGTTTTGCCGGTCTCATCCAGGCAGTACGGGCTTGCGGCCGGATGGCCGTGGCGGCGATGGAGAAAGGGCGGATTGATCGACTGTTGGCTTAGAAGAGTAGGGCTCCCGGTCTAATCGCCCAGGATCTGGGTCACCAGACGCCGCTGACGGGAGCGGTTGTCGAAATCCACGTAGATGATCTGTTGCCAGGTGCCCAGGGTGAGCCGGCCGTTGACAAATGGCACGGTCAGCGAAGGGCCTAACAGGGCGGCGCGGGCGTGGCTGTGGCCGTTACCGTCACCCCAACGAGCGTTATGGGCGTAGGGGCGGGCCGGGTCGACAATCTCGTCAAAGAGGCGTTGGAAATCGGTGATGCAGCCTGACTCATACTCTATGGTGGTCAGGGCGCTGGTGGCCGAGGGGCAGAAAATGGTCACGATGCCATTGTGTAGCCCGGATTTTTTCAGGACTCCGGCGACGGCCCCGGTGATATCCTGAATATCGCCGTGGCCGGCCGTTTGTAATTCGATGGAACCCGTATTTGTGGTCATTAGAACCTCCACGGTAGATGAGAAGCAATCAAGGTACTTAAAGCAAGCTGACAAAACAGGATACAATGGAAGGGATGGTTGTCAAGCTTTAAAATAGTGTACCCGTGGTGGCGCTAACAAACCAAAGTAGGCCGGATAAACAATTCGGGTTACAGTGGGCCGGATAAACAATCCGGCCTACGGAAGATAGGATGCTGACGCGGTAATTTCAGGAGCGTGGATGGGACGCAACATAGTCGATATACCGGAGGCCTTCAAGGGGGCTTTTGATGAAGATGATGGCTTTAACGATGAGGGCGGCGGATCTGGCGGTGATGACGGCGGCGGTCAAGGCGGTGGGCCGGGACGTGGCGGCCGGGCTATCAAGCCGTGGTGGATAAATCGCTGGTTGTGGATTGCCGCGCTGGCGATCATTGTCCTGCTTAGCTTCAATTGGGTCATCAGCACCTACACCGAATGGTTGTGGTTTAGCGCCCAATCGTACCAGGATGTATGGCTGACCCAGTGGAGTTTGCGCATTGTTTCTTTTATCATCTTTTTTATCATCGCGGCCATCATACTGGTAGCCAATTGGCGGATAGCATATAAAAATGCCCGGCGACATGGGGCGATATCACCGTTGCGCCTGCTGGAATTGCCGGGAATGAGTGTGCTGGTTACGGCCGTAGGGCTCCTGGTAGCCTTCATTTTTGCCGTGGCCGGTTCCAGCCAATGGGAGCAGTTCTTGCTTTTCTTTTACCGGATGCCTTTTGGCGTGAAGGATCCCATCTACGGCCAGGACCTGAGCTTTTATCTGTTCGAATTACCCATCTACCGTTTTCTGCAAGGCTGGTTAGCGCCCCTGTTCATCATCACGTTGATCGGCGTCGCCGTTTTGTACCTGGCCGACAATTGGAGCGGCCTGCAGCGAGGCCAGATCAGGTTGGATGTGCCAAAGAGCATGCACCGCCACCTGGCGGCCCTGGCTATGGTTATTTTCCTACTGTGGGCGGCCGGCTATTTATTTCAACTATATGGGTTGCTGTATTCGCCACACGGGGTGGCTTTTGGGGCCAGTTACACCGATCTTCATGCCACCCGGCTGGCCCTGACCGTGCAGTTAATCCTGGCGGTCGTCCTGGCCGTGATAGCCGCGGTGAACATTTTTCGCCCGGCCATACGGCCTCTATTGATTGCCGGCGGGTTGTGGCTGGCGGCGGCGGTGCTCCTGGGGATCATCTACCCCTCCATTATGCAACGCTATACGGTCGAGCCCAATGAGCTGTCTCGTGAAACCCCTTACATCCAGCATAACATCGACTTTACCCGGCTGGCATTCGACCTGGATCAGGTCGATGAGCGGCAATTTGGTAATGTGACCGAATTGACCAATCAAGATCTGCTGGAGAACCGGGAAACCTTGCTGAACGTTCGAGTTTGGGATGACCGGCCATTGCAACAAACTTATGCCCAGTTACAGGAGCTTCGCCCCTATTACCAATTCAGCGCTATCGATATCGATCGTTACGAAGTCGAAGGGCAGATCCGCCAGGTGATGCTGGCCGGACGGGAGTTGAATAAGGCCAACCTCACGGCGCCCACCTGGGTCAACCGGCGTTTGCAGTTCACCCATGGCTATGGGGTGGTGATGAACCCGGTGGATAGGGTGACAGCAGAAGGACGGCCGGATTTCTTCATTAAGGATCTGCCTCCCCAAAGTTCGGTAGATATTGAAGTCACCCAGCCAGAGCTTTATTTTGGGGAGATGGCCGACGATGTCGTCTTCGTGGGCAGCGCTTTGCCAGAGTTTAATTACCCAACCGGAACGGAAAACGGCTCAGGAAATGCGGAGACCACCTATTCCGGCAGCGGTGGGGTTGAACTCAGCTCCATATGGCGGCGTTTGGCTTTCGCCATTCGCTATGGGGAGACGAACTTACTGCTAAGCGATTATATTACCCCAGATACCCGGGTATTGATGCACCGGCAGATCCGTGAACGGGTGAAACAGATTACGCCCTTCCTGGCCTTCGACAATGATCCTTATATCGTGGTAGCCGACGGCCGGTTGGTGTGGATGCTGGATGGTTATACGCTAAGCAACAACTTCCCCTACTCTACCCCCACAGAACAAGGCTTCAATTACATACGGAATGTTGTCAAGGTAACCGTCGATGCCTACAACGGGACTGTGACCTACTATTTGGCCGATACGGAAGATCCGTTGATCCAGGCTTATGCTCGGGCTTTTCCTGATCTATTCCTCCCCCTGGCAGAGATGCCGCAGGCTTTATCCGAGCACATTCGTTATCCAACGGATCTTTTTAAAGTGCAGACCAAACAATATTTGAAATACCACATGGATGATATCCAGGTCTTTTATAATCAGGAGGATCTGTGGGAGATCCCGATGGAGATCTTCGACACGACCCAGCAACTGGTCGAACCTTATTACGTGATCATGGCGCTGCCTGATGAAGCAGGGGTGGAATTTTTACTCATTCAACCTTATACGCCGGCCGGGAAAGATAATATGATCGCCTGGCTGGCGGCGAGAAGCGACCAGCCTAATTATGGCGAATTGGTTGCCTACGAGCTGCCCAAACAAGAACTGGCTTTTGGTCCCACCCAGGTAGAAGCGAGAGTAGACCAGGATCCGCAGATCTCAGCTCAGATATCGTTGTGGAACCAGCGCGGCTCACGGGTCATTCGCGGCAATCTGCTAGTCATTCCTATGGGCAGCAGTTTCCTCTATGTGGAACCGCTGTACTTGCTGGCCGAGACCGGCGAATTGCCGGAATTGAAACAGGTGATTGTGGCCAGCGGCGACCGGATCGCCATGCGGCCAACGCTGGAGGAAGCGCTCCTGGCCCTGGTCCAGGCCGGGCCCAGTGCGCCAGAGACTGTTGAGGATCGGGCAGTGGACCAACCTGTTGAGGAGGAGACGGAGACGACCGCTCCAGCACCAACGCGGGAAACCCCGGTCATCGATGGCAGTGTTGAAGCGCTGATTGAGAAGGCCGGGGCCCATTTTAAAGCGGCCGAAGCAGCCCAACGAGCAGGGGACTGGGCGACATATGGCCAGGAACTAGAAGCCTTGCGGGAAGTTCTGGAACAACTGATGGAGATGACTGGCGGTGGGTAGATCTAATTAAACACCGTTAAAAACCGCAGGTCTCAGAAAACCTCGTAGGTCTCGGAGACCTACGAGGTTTTTGTCTGACAGTAGGCGACGGCCGTCTGGGCCAGGATTTGGGCCAGTTTGGCGACGGAGTCGATATCCACCCACTCTTCACGGGCATGGGCGCCCGCGCCGGCCGGACCTATGACCACCGTTTCGACACCGGCCGCGGCCAGCAAGGCTGAATCCATCCAGGGGGTCTGGCCAACCAGGGCCGGTTCATGAGCCAATACAGCGGTGGCCGCACCATGCACAGCCTGGACGATGGTAGCGCTGGCCGATACTTCGAAAGCATCGCGGACGAAAATTGGTTTAACGGTGGCCTGGAAAGTGGGGTCGGCCGCGGCCAGGCGGTCGACGATGGCCTGGATTTCAGCCACAACCGGCACCTGTGATTCGCCGGGTATGGTGCGGCGCTCTATTTGCAGGCGGCATCTGGCAGCGTAGGCGCTGAACTCAGTGCCACCCTGAATCATGGCCGCATGGAGGGACGGCGGTCCGGCCAAGGGGTGGCCTGGGCGGGCCCGCAAAGCCTGTTCCAACTTGTCCAACTCGGCCAGAAATCGGCCCATATACATATTGGCATCTATGCCCAGATCGAAGCGACTCCCGTGGGCGGCACGGCCGGTGGTTTCCACCTCCAACCAGATGAAGCCTTTATGGGCCAGGCAGAGGTCGAGTTCGGTGGGCTCGGTGACAATGGCGCCGTCTATGGCATAGCGTTGGATGAGGTCGGCCGTGCCCAGGCTGGCATACTCCTCATCAGCCACGGCCGCGACCAGCAGCGACCCAGGCAGAGATATCCCGGCATCTAGCAAGGCTTTGGCGGCGGTCATGCAGGCGGCCAGGGAACCTTTCATATCATAGGCCCCCCGGCCATAAACCCGGCCATCACGAAATGCGGCTGAGAAGGGCTCTGGCATATCCACAACACCTACGGTGTCATAGTGGGCGTTGAGCATGAGGCTCCGGCCGGCGGTGGGGTTCAGCCCGGGCAATATGCCGACCACACTGGGCCGGCCCGGTTCGGACTCGTGAACGGCCACCTCCAGGCCAATCTTGGCCAGGGATGCGGCCGTGTAGGCGGCAATCGCTGCCTCACCGGCGCCACCGGGGACCAGGGTCGGGTTAATGGAGTCGATACGAACGAGCTGGGTCAAGGATTCGAGTAAAAAATCGTGGTCTATGGGGATGTTCATGATTGTTATCCTGAGATACTTTTCGAATTGTCGTCTCGATATAAAGGAAGCCTACGCAAGATCAAGTATAAAACGGGATCGAGACTATTGATGGTACATGCTCCCGGACGGCAGGCCAAATGTGGCGTTTAGGGCAGAAGCATAGGGAACCGGCCAGGAAGATTGTTTTATGACACCTGAAAACAGGAAAAGTGTGATTTAGTTCACAGCCTGCGGTAACAAAAAGGTTTATTTTATATGTAAGGAAATTTTCAGCGCGTTGGGCGATTTACTACGTAAATCGCGATTCTGATGGCCGGTGAAATGAATCATCTAATCTAAATAACAACTGGTATTCGCCAGAGTAACATACACCTGATATTTGCCGATGGTCCTGGCACTCTTACTGGCTCACCTGGTCGGTGACTACATTTTACAATGGGATAGTCTATCCCGCTGGAAAAGCGAAAAAGTGGGCGGGGTATTGGTCCACGGTGTGATCGTTGTAAGTGTAACCCTGCTATTTACCCTGCCCTTTGATCCCAGTTGGTGGCCCTGGGCTGTTTTTGTGGGCCTCTCTCATACCCTGATTGATGGTTTTGAATTGCCGTTCAGGCGCCACCTGGCGGCCCGGGGGCCAGGCAAATCGGCTCTGGCGCTCTTTCTGGTAGACCAGGCGCTACACCTGGCCATCATTGGCTTTGCCCTGGTGGCCTCGGGTTATCTGTCAGCCCCGGTGCTGGTCGATGGCCTGGTAAGGGCATCAAACGACCACCGCTTATTAACTTTTCTACTGGGCTATGCGTTCTTAACGATGCCGGCCTGGATTATTATCAAGTTCCTGGTCCATGGCTTATTGAATGGTTCCGCACCTGATTTTTCGGTCAAACCAGAGAGTAAATATCTGGGTATGTTTGAACGGGGTATCATCGCCACGATGATCCTGCTGGGCCAATTCCTGCTGATTCCACTGGCAACCCTACCGCGCCTAATTTACGATTGGCCGCTGGGTACAGGTTCAGGGCCGGCCGGGTGGCATTCCGGCCGGCGACAAGGGATCTTGTACCTGACGGAACTGGTAGCGAGTATGGTTTTGGCCGTGGCCATTGGGCTGGCATTGCGCCAGCTACTCTGAGGGGAGCGGCGGGTCTGAGCGGTTCGAGGTCTGGGGACCGTGATCCACGTTATTATATGCAACCTACCCTCATATTTGTTAAAGACATTGTCAAGAATGAAGATTTGACTGAATTCAGGCTCGACAAAACAGCCTTCTCGATCGCATCGCTCTCTGACGAGTCCGATGAGAAAGCGTACTGGCTTGGCCGTACTCCCCAAGAACGCCTGCAGGCCCTCGAATGGATGAGACAAGCTTTCTTTGACTATGATCCAGCCACCACCAGAATTCAAAAAGTTCTTACAATTATTAACAGCGGCTGCTACCAAGATCTAAACGACCTGGAAGATCTATCATAATCGGCAATTCGGCCAGTGAAGTGATTTATAACTGTAATAGGCTATCAAGATATGGAGATTAAAGACATTCAAGCGTGGTTGGAGGGTTATATTCAGGCCTGGCAGAGTAACGATCCGGCGGATATCGGCCAGCTCTTCACCACCGGCGCTCAATACTTCACCGCCCCTACCGGCAACCCTGGTCCGGCCGGGAGCAAATCGTCTCTGGCTGGTTAAGCCGCAAAGATGAACCGGGCGAATATGGGTTCGTTATGAGATCCTGGGTCTCTCAGGCGACACGGCGTTCGTCCGCGGCAGGACCAAATATATCAAACAGAAAGCCGACAACAGCAATCTGTGGGTTCGCCTGGACGACCTGGGTCAATGTTACAGGCGAGGCGCTTGTTACGAGTTCATTGAGTGGTGGATTGAAGACGAGTTGACGGCTTTGAACCGTGAATGGGATTTGAGTTACATCAGGATTCGCTTCTGGGGGCGTCCAGGGCTGATTCTGGTGTTCCTGGCGTTGATCGGCCTATGTGAGCGATCTCCATCGCCAGGTACAGGGCCACCATTCCGACCAGCACCAAGACAACGCTGATCAGATACCAATTTAGAAGTCCATCCGGGAAGTCCGCACGGTAGATCACGGCGGCGACGACCACCAGTAAATGCCACAGGCCAATGCTCTGCAAGCCCACACGCCAGCCGCTCCAGCGGGTCTCACGGCCGATGACAAGCCCCCCCACCCCCAATAATCCGAACCAGCCACTCATGATGCGAGCTGTTAACAAGGACAAGGTCCAGGGCCAGATCGAGATCAACCAGTCCGGAAAAATGAAGCTTATGATGGCGAAAAGCAGAAGAGCCGCCCCCAGCAAGCGCAAGCTCCAGCGGGCCAGGGCCGGCGCTACCTGATCTCCCGGTTCGGGCGTGCCCGGGTCGGTCACCCGGTTGCGCCACCATAAAAAGGGCACAAGCAGCGGCGTAATCACATACAGACCAAGCCACAGCAAAAAGGGGATATGGCCGACTATCGAATCGATCCCAGTGAACAATCGTAGCCAGGAGCATGAAGATGGTGAAGGTCGTCACCGGCAGAAAGCCTGCGGCGACTCGGTGCCAGCGCCGGCCGAATACCGTGCTGATAAATAACCAGGATCCGCCCAGGTAGCCGGCCCCCATGAAGGCGGCCGTCATAGATGGCTTGATCTCCCAGGCAAAACGTTCTCCCGACTGCTCAGGGGTCAGGTACAGAATCAAAAATGCCAGCACCAAAAAGGGGACAACCACGGCCGAAATGACACGCGTCGACGGGAAAATGCGGTCATCTTGCTCGGATAAATCATTCTGATCAGGTTTATCTGCTGTTTTCATGGTCGGATATTCTCCTGAAAGGCTTGGGTAATTGATGGTTTGCCTAAATTGACGAATTGTTGTGGGGGTGCCCACAAAGAGGTCGCGGCAAGGTTCTGGTCGCTGATTTATCGCCCCTTGATCTCACTAAAAAATATTGATTGTTTAGACATTATGGATTATCGACACGTTCCGGCGGGTGAAACAACTCGGCAACGGTGAACTGCCAATAGGAAAAGGAAGCAAAATTAAGATTAGCACATCTATGAATGAACTCATAGGATTTGATCGTCCAAATTTCGGGTTATTGAAAACGCTCACCTTGAACGAAGGCAGGCGACGGAACGCTACCGCCCTGAAGTCCGTTTGCATTTGGTAAATCAAACATAGCGAGCAATTATTAAACACATAGACCTTATTCCTCATGGACAGAGACCTTTTAAGTTGGAAGAATATTATCGTTGCGATAGGAAGAAGAGAATGACAGAATTCAGGCAAAGGTGTGTACACCAATTTATGAGCCATTATTGTTTAGATTCGCAAGGAGATAGGCATGCCCCCATCGTTGAGGAAAACCATGCTGGTTTTGAGTATCTGGATCATATCTACCCTGGCATGCAAGGTTTTTACGCCGGAATATGAAGCAAAAATAATTAAAGAAGCCACGCAAACGGCCGCGGCGATGAAGGCTGCTCAAGAAACCCCAGATGTAGAAGACGTAACGCCAGCTTCGGTGCAACCCATACCGCAAAAAGCGCCACCAGAGAACCCGGACGAGCAGTTTGTCTTCAGCTACGCGGGTGAAAACCAATCCTATCACACCGGCTTGCGAAACAAGACGGTTTTTTACATCGACTACAAGACAGGTGCTGTCGTCGCCGGTGAAGAAGCCAGTTTCGAAGAACCAACGGGAACACAAACCAGGCAAGGAACGGATTCGGTAAAGTTCAATGGCACGTACGATGCCGAAACGAAATCGTTCTCAGGTCAGTTGAATATATTTACCCAGGGTACGGCCACAGGCAGCAATTACGATAATACGGTCACGTACACAATGGTCGGAACACTCTCTGCAGAGTTTGTTGATGGCCAGTGGGTTGGGACCGTGACGGGCACATCGACGCTAAAGCAGGTATGGCTCGACGGTGTAAATCCTGACGAAGTAACCACCCACGGCATTGAATGGACCGTTGTTGGCGTTCCCGTTCAGTAGGTTGCAGCGCACAATCCAACTTGTAAACTCAGGCTGAAGAGGGTTGGCGGCGGGGAAATTCGTCCCACCCGGTCGCACTCTCGGTGGTTGGGATCAATTTCCCTGATGACCTGGCGCGTTTTCTGCATCCGGCAACTTGCGATTTGGTCAGGCGGACGGGATTAATATTATTTCAAAAGAGATTCATCATGGCTATCACTTTTCCAATTCAGACCTCCCGGCTGACCATTCGCCCGTTTGAGGCGGCCGATCTTGACGATGTATACGCGTACCACTCACGTCCTGAAGTAAGCCAGTATTTGTATTGGGAACCCAGAGAGCGTTCTGAAGTGGCGGCGGTCCTCGAGAAGCGAATAGCCAGCCAAACCTTCAAGCAAGAAGGGGATAACCTGGTTCTGGCTGTGGAACTTAAGGAAACAAATAAGGTCATTGGCGACCTCTATTTAATGTGGCGGAGTCAGGCACACCAGCAAGCCGAAATTGGTTTCATCTTTAACCCTGATTACCAGGGTCACGGCTTTGCAACCGAAGCAAGCTCGGTGTTATTGTCGCTTGGATTCAGGGAATTTGGTTTTCACCGTATTTATGGCCGCTGCGACGCCCGAAATGAGGCCTCGTACAAACTGATGGAACGTTTGGGGATGCGCCAGGAAGCTCATTTTATCCATATTGAACTATTCAAAGGGGAATGGGGTGACGAGCTGTTCTATGCCATATTGGAAGATGAATGGCGCGAAAGATCGGGTGATTCTTGAGGTAGCTTGTTCATTGGCAAACAGCGCATAAAATAGGGTGAACAATCCAGCGGATGCACACCTGAATTACAGAAAAGGAACAGCTAAAGATTATGCATTTGTATATTATTCGACATGGGCAGAGCCATGTTAACCTGAAAGAATGGGACAGCGGCAATACGGATGAGGGGCTGACCGAGTTGGGGCAAAGGCAAGCGGCCGCGCTGGCTGCCTGGTTACCCCAGCAGGTAACCCACGTTGACGCCCTCTATGCCAGCACCATGCGCCGGGCCCTGGAAACGGCCGAACCGCTGTCGGAAGCGTATGGCTTACCCTTACGCTATGAAGATTGCCTGCGCGAGATCGGCAACAACCGCTGGGACCATAGCGCCTGGCCCAATGACGACCTGCCTCGCAAATATGCCGACTACTGGTCCAGCGAACGCCCTTTTTCAACGGTTACGCCTTACGTCGAAGGGGGAGAATCATTCATAAATTTCAGGACCCGCGTGGGGCTATTTATTGAGGAACTGGTCGAGCGCCACCCCGATGAGGTGGTCCTGGCCATCTGCCACGGCGGCGTTACCGAAGCTGCCTTCGATCATATCTTTAATATCGGACCCTGGCGCCGATGTGAGATCTGGAATCATAATACCGGCGTGACTTACTTCGAATACGTCAATCATCCCCGCCGGGAGATGTGGCGTCTGCATTACAGCAACCAGACTTGCCATCTTTCACAGTTGGGCTGATCTGGCGACGCTAACTAGACTTTATCTGGCAACTACCCGGTATCTTATCCTAATTCAGATGAAATCAGGGCGACAAAGTTGCCATACCCGGGTACCTGTGATAGTTTAATAAGCAGTCGACCCACGCACCTCCACTGATCCATCAGGGATATTCGGCTAACCTACAGACAACCTAACTATCGCCAGCGAGCTAGGGTGAGTAATAACTCGGCGCTATTGCAAGTTGATCAGGTTTCCTTGAGTTTTGGCGGCACGGCTGTCCTGGCTGATGTCAGCTTTGACGTGGAGACCGGGGAGATACGGGCCATTATCGGACCGAATGGCGCGGGAAAGACGTCGATGCTCAATTGCATCAGTGGCTTCTACCGGCCGCAAGCGGGACGCATTCTCTTTGACGGTCAAGACCTGACCCAAACGCCAACCCATAAAATCGCCTCGTTGGGCGTCGCCCGGACTTTTCAAAACATCGCCCTCTATACCGGTCTGAGCACGCTGGATAACCTAATGGCTGCCCGGCATATCCACATGAAACAGAACGCCGTGGCCAGCATGCTCTTTTGGGGTTGGGCGCAGCGAGAAGAGGTGGCTAACCGGGAAAAAGTTGAGGAGATTATCGACTTTCTAGAAATCGCCCACATTCGAAAAGCCGTCGTAGGCGCCTTACCCTACGGTCTACGCAAACGAGTTGAACTCGGCCGGGCGATGGCCCTGGAACCGAAATTACTGCTGTTGGATGAGCCCATGGCGGGCATGAATATCGAAGAAAAGGAGGATATGGCTCGCTTTATCCTGGACATTCACGAACTCCAGGGAACAACTATCGTCTTGATCGAACATGATATGGGCCTGGTGATGGATATTTCTGACCGGGTCGTGGTGCTCGATTTTGGCTTAAAGATCGCCGATGGTTTACCGGGTGAGATCAAGCAGGATGACAAAGTCATCCATGCCTACCTGGGCAAAGCGTGAAGACCTCATTGAAGGGTAGAGAATGAGCGATTTGCCTAACCAGGGATCACAGGACCAGGATCGGCCACTGGATCTGCAGACGCTACCCCAATATTTCATGGACAAGGTCCAGACGTATGGCGACAGCCAGGTAGCCTTGCGGCAGAAGGAGTTTGGCATCTGGCGCGAGTTTACCTGGCAAGAATCGTATGAGCAGATAGAGACGTTCGCCCTCGGATTAGTCGCCCTGGGATTAGCGTGGGGCGACAGAGTCTGTGGCATCGGCGACAACGACCGTGAATATCTATGGGCTTTCCTGGGATTGCAGGCGGCCGGGGGCGTCCAGGTCGGCCTCTTCACCGACGCGGCGCCGCAGGAAATCGCCTTTGTCGTCAACCACAGCGAAAGCACCTTTGTTCTGGCACAAGACCAGGAGCAATGTGACAAGCTGCTGGAGATCAAAGACGAAATTCCCCTTGTGCAAAAGGTTATCTATTGGGATGAAAAAGGGTTATGGCAGTATGAAGATGAGTGGCTCATTTCCTTCGCTGAAGTGCAAGCCTTAGGCCGCAAGGTAGCACAAGAGCAGCCAGAGCGTTTCCACCAACTCGTGGCCCAGGGTAAGGGGCAGGATTTGGGGGCGTTGTGCTATACCTCTGGAACGACCGGCCTACCCAAAGGGGTCATGCTCACCCATACGAATATGATCGCTTCGAGCGCAGCCTATCAGAATACCGATCCCCGCTACAGCAGTGACAACCATCTGAGTTTCTTGCCTTTGGGTTGGATCGGTGAGGTCATCCTGGGCTTTACGGCCCATGTGTACACCGGTCTGGTGTTGAACTTCCCGGAAGAGCCAGAAACAGTGCGCGAGAATATTCGTGAGATTGCCCCAGAAACACTACTTTATAACTCCCGGCTCTGGGACAATATTGTCGCCTCGGTCCAGGTGCGGATGAACGATGCTTCGTGGCTCAACCGCAAATTGTATGACATCTTTTTACCGGTTGGCTACCGGCTGGCCGAGCAGCGTTTTAGCGACAAGAATGTGGGTCTGGGATTACGGACAGCCAATTGGCTAGGCGATGCCCTGGTATTCGCACCCATCCGCGACCAGTTGGGTCTATCCAAAATTCGAACGGCGTATACGGCCGGATCGGCGCTAAGCCCTGACGCCATGCTTTTCTTTCATGCCCTGGGCATTAATCTAAAACAGATCTATGGTTTAACCGAGGTTGCCGGTGGGGCGACGGTCCATCGTGATAACGATATAAAATTCGCCAGCGTCGGCCAACCTGTTTCGAGTGTTCAGATGCGTACTTCGGAAGAAGGCGAGCTTCTGATCGCCGGTCCGGTGGTCTTTCAGGGTTATTTCAAAAATCCGGAAGCTACGGCCGAGGTCATCGTGGTTGACGAAGAGGGCCGGCGCTGGTTCCACACCGGAGACGCGGGTTATATCGATCAGGACGGTCACATTATCTACCTGGACCGCCTGAAGGATATGATCGTCCTGGCCAATGGTGAGCGCTTTTCGCCTCAATTTATTGAGGGCCGGCTTAAGTTCAATCCCTATATTCGCGATGTGATGGCCGTGGGCGGCGAGACCAGGGAATATGTGACCGCCATGATGATCATCGATTTCGAGAACGTGGGCCACTGGGCAGAGAAGCGCGGTCTTGGTTATACAACTTTCCTCGATTTATCCCAGAAGCCGGAGGTTTATGCGCTGGCCCAGGGGGCTGTGGAGGAAATTAACGCGAGTCTGCCCCCCGGCGGGCGGGTTCGTCGCTTTGTGTTGATGCACAAGGAATTTGATGCCGACGAGGCTGAGATGACCCGGACGCGCAAATTGCGGCGCACATTTTTGGCTGACCGATACGGAGACATTATCGAGGCGATGTATAGTGACTCGGAGTTGGTCCAGATTCGGGCGGCCATTCGCTACCGAGACGGCCGGGAAGATATGATTGAAACCGAAGTTAAAATCATGACCCTGGCGGTGTGAAGGAATCAATTAGCGCCATGGGTGCGATGATCGATCGCTAACTGAATCGCCATTTTTAAGAGGAATAGCCTATGAATTGGCCACTTGTGCCCCAACAAATAGCGACCGGTATCTTGAATGGGGGTATCATTGCCCTGATAGCCCTGGGCATTGTGCTGATATTCAAATCATCAGAGGTATTTAACTTCGCCCAAGGGCAATTGGTGATGCTGGGGGCCTATGTTACCTGGTGGTTCGCCGGTGGCAGCGAGTCAGGCGCAGAGATCTTTAATTTACCTCTTTGGGCAGCGGTCCTTTTGGCGATAATCGTCATGGCATTTGTCGGTATTTTCATCGAACGGCTGGCGTTACGGCCGATGACGGGCCAACCGCTGTTGTCGATCGTGCTGATGACGCTGGGGTTGGCCGCGTTTCTGGACGGTCTGACGGCGCTGACGTTTGGTATTGAACCCAAAAACAACTTCCCGGCCCCATTCTCGCCCAGCGATGTGTTCCGAATACCATTTCCAGGGGCCTTCAACGATACCATTATTTTGAAAAAGACGTTGGTAGCCGCCTTTATCGTCGCCGTGTTAGCCATGGTGGCTTTTATGCTCTTTTTCCGGCTGACGCGCACTGGTTTGGCCATGCGGGCCACGGCCGAGGACCATGAATTGGCGCGCAGTGTGGGCATCAAAGTGCCGCGCATCTTCGGCCTGTCGTGGGCCATCGCCGGGATCATCGCCACCTTGGGCGGCGTCCTACTGGCCTCCCTGGTTGGGGTAAGCCTGAGCCTATCGACGGTAGTCCTGATTGCCTTCCCGGCTGTCTTGTTAGGTGGCCTGGATTCATTTCCAGGGGCCATCGTGGGCGGCATCATCGTGGGCCTGGTGGCCGCTCTGGCCCAGGCATCGAAAGTTATCGAGGTTCGTAACGCGGCCGAGATCGCGCCATATGTATTGTTGCTTATCGTCCTGGTTATCCGGCCGGAAGGTCTTTTTGGACAAAAGCGTATTGAACGGATATAGACACAGGCAAGGATTAGGTTGCTTATGGGTATCCTGAGACCGGCAGGGGATTTCGATCGCGATTACAAACAAGATATGGCCGTCATCCGTAAAGGCTGGCAATGGCTGGCGGTCGGATTTGCCCTGATAGTGACCTTCACGGCGCCCGTATGGGGCAACGCCTACATCGTCTCTACGGCCAACCGGATGGCCTATTTCATCATCGCTATCCAGGGTCTAAATATACTAACCGGCTATACCGGGCAGATCTCTTTGGGGCAAGCTGCCTTCATGCTGGTGGGGGGCTATATCTCGGCCCTGGTGGTGACTCATGCCGGATTATCGATGTTTATCGCTCTGCCGGTGGCTGCCCTTGGCGCCGGGGTGGTCGGGTTGGTCTTTGGCCTGCCATCTTTACGGGTAAAGGGTTTTTACCTGGCCATGGCCACGCTGGCGGCGCAAATTATTATACCCTGGCTCACGCGGCATTCCTTCAAAGAGCTGTTGGGGGGATCGTCTGGCCGGATTGATGTGCCGGTGCCCACGCTGGGCTCCATCGAGTTTAATGAGGTTACAGAATACTTTTATATCTCGATGGTGGTTTTGTTGATCACTACGTTGCTGGTCCTGAATATCAGTCGCACCCGGTTGGGGCGGGCATTTGTTTCTGTGCGCGACAATGACCTGGCGGCCGAGTTGCTGGGGGTGAATTTATTCAGCTACAAGCTCCGGGCATTTTTCATCGCTGCCATGCTGGCTGGGGTGGCCGGGGCGCTTAAGGCCCATAGCCAGCGCGCTGTAGGGACGGAGCTGGGTTATGGCCTAACCGAATCGATCTTGATGTTGGGTATGCTGGTTATCGGCGGGCTGGGCAGCAACCTGGGCCCGTTTTTGGGGGCGGTTGTCGTCATTTTGCTGGAGGATTTGGCCAATTTGATCGGCAGCCAGGCGGCGTTAGCCTTTCCTGAGTATGCCCCACGGATGCTCACTTCGTTCCGGCCGATCTTTTTTGGCCTGGTATTGATGATATTCTTGATTTTTGAACCGAGGGGGTTGGCACACCGCTGGCAGCTCATGAAGGCTGCCTGGCGAATACGGCCGTTCTCCCGCTAACAATCGATAGGAGGAGGTGTCTATGGCAAGGAGGTCAAGATAAGATACCGAAAGAAACTGTAAGCTAGTAAAACGTAGCGCCACAGCCCGCACCTTGCCCAGACGTTTCGCGCCTTGCAACTGTCGATCAGGCTGCTTGTTGACGATCGAAAAGAGGTATTCGCCTACAAAAGGAGAAAATGAAATGAAGAGGTACTTAGTTCTATTATCAATGATAATGGTCCTGGCCCTGATCCTGGTTGCCTGTGGTGGGGAAGACGCCACGCCAACACCGGAACCAGAAGCAGTCCAGTTGCCGGCCGAAGCACCAACCGAGGCGCCGGCCCCGGAACCTACCGAAGAGCCGATGGAAGAGCCGACGGAAGAACCCATGGAGGAACCAACTGAGGAACCGGCTCCTGAGCCGACCGAGGAACCCATGGAGGAACCGACTGAGGAGCCGATGGAGGAAACCGCAGAGGGTGTGATGGCCTGCGATACAACCCATGAAGGTGAAACGATCACCATCTACCAGCAGGCCGGTCTCACCGGGCCACTATCCCAGATCCTGGGTCAGGGTTTCATCAACGGGAACCAGGATGCCGTTGATGCCATTAACGCCGAGGGTGGCGTTTGTGGCGCAGAATTTGTAATACGCCTGGAAGACTCACAATATGATCCGGCCCAGGAGTTGGCCATCTACGAACAGTTCCGAGCCGAGGATCCCAAGCCGATGTTCGTATTGTCCTACGGCAGTGGGGCGACGATTGTATTGAAGGACCGGACGATTGAGGATGAGATCGTCAACCTGGCGGCCGGTTTGAATGCGGAAGCGTTTTATATACCCCGAGATGGCTGGACCGTCGGTGTCATGCCCATCTATTCCGACCAATTTGCGGGCTTCCTGCAATGGGCCCACGATAATTGGGCCGATATCAAGCCCGAGAGCGCCGGGGATGATATCGTTGTTGGGGTCATCGGCTGGGATAGCGCTTTTGGCACCGGGGCGACAACCCCGGAGGCGCTGGCCTATGCCGAAGAGTTTAGGCATCACGGTGCTGCCGTTGGAAGTGCAGGAAGTGTCGCCCACGGCCGATGTGACCGGCCAGCTACAAAATCTGTTGCTGGGTGGCGCCAACGTGATTTACGTGCAATCGTTATCCTTTGGACCGGCGCAGGTCATTGGCACCCTGCAGGCGCTGGGGGCCTGGAATGACCTGGTAGTTGGCGGGGTAAACTGGTCGATCAATACTGATGTGGCGGCCATTCTGGGTGAGAATCAAGCCCTGATGAACGGCTACTATGGCGTCTTCCCCAGTAACTGGTGGAATGACACCGAGCTGCCCGGCGTGCAAGCGGCCCTGGAAAACTTTGAAGCCAAGGATTACCCGGAGACCGATAAGGCAGTGGGTTATCTGTTGAGCTTCGGGGCTGTTTACGCCCTGCGGGACATTCTTATTCACGCCATCAATACGGTGGGCTTTGAGAATCTAGACGGCGTGGCTTTCTTTGACGCCATGAAGGATATGGGCCTGGTCAGCGCCTACGGCCTGTATACCATGGACGTGCGCGATCAAAATCGAGCGCCCAATTTGTCCCAGATTCGCCAGGCGCAGCTGAACGAAGAGGGCCAGATTGAGTTTGTGATCGTTGAAGATTTCTTCGAATTGCCTGACACCCGGCCGCCGGCCGAGTAAGAATAAGGGTGCAGGGAATCTTTATAGAATGACGGTTCGTGCACGCCTGACTTGAACAAGACAGAGATTTGACGCGGTAACGGAGTGGTGGTGGCAGAGAATTCGCCACCTCTCTGTTACTGCCGCCGCCAGGAAAGGGACAATGCTAAAAGTCAATAACATCGAGGTGGTTTACAGCGATGTGATTCTCGTTCTTACGCGGGGTATCCTTGTCGCTGGATGAAGGGCAAATAGTCTCCATCCTGGGCGCCAACGGGGCGGGCAAGTCGACGACGCTGAAGGCGATTTCGGGCTTGCTGCGGACCCAGCAAGGGGACGTCACCCGGGGACATATTGAGTTTGAAGGTGAACCTATTGACCGGCTGCCCCCAGATGAGATCGTGCGGCGGGGTATTGTCCAGGTGCTGGAGGGAAGGCCGATCTTCCGCCATCTGACGGTGGAGGAGAATTTGCTTACCGGCTCGTTACTGCGGGCGCGCACCAGCAATGGCGGATCCATCAAACAGGATCTGGAGCAGGTCTATGATTATTTCCCACCCTTAAAATCGTTGCGCAAACGCACCAGCGGTTACCTGTCTGGCGGTGAACAGCAGATGATGGTCATCGGCCGGGCGTTGATGGCCAATCCCCGGGTTATGTTGTTAGACGAGCCCTCATTGGGCCTGGCGCCCATGCTGGTCCAGGAGATCTTTCATATTATTCAACGGATCAACCAGGAATCGGGCGTCTCCATCTTGTTGGTAGAGCAAAATGCCAATGTGGCCTTGCAGGTCGCCTCCTACGCCTATGTGATGGAGACCGGCCGGATTGTCCTTGACGGTTCAGCGGAGCAGTTGGCGGGCAACGCCGATATCAGAGAGTTTTATCTGGGCCTGACCCAACTGGGAGAGCGCAAAAGCTATCGCGACGTGAAGCATTATAAGCGGCGCAAGCGTTGGCTGGGGTGATGGGAACGGGGAGAGGGAGCGATGGGGCGACACTGAGAGTGAGGAAATTAAGCACCTGAGATATGATGTTTGTTGGTGGTTATTCTTAGGAAGCGGGGTATAGGTGATTCAGTGGAAAAAAAGTTGCGCGAGACAATCGAGAATGCTTACGGCCATTCGCCCGAAGTCCGGGCGCGGTTTGACGGGGCAGGCCTGAGACCGGCCGATGTTCAAACGGTGGCCGACCTGGAGAAGGTACCTATCCTGGAGAAGGATGAGGTTGTCGCTTTGCAGCAGGCTGATCCACCTTTCGGCGGGCTGTTGGCCGTCCCCATGAACGAAATCAGGCATATATTCTTCTCGCCCGGGCCTCTCTACGAACCAGAAGTTGAGGATGACCGGTCGCCTTTTGAAATGGCCAAGCTGGTTTTTATCGAAAGTGGATTCAAGCCTGGGGATGTGGTTCTGAATTCGCTCTCATATCACCTGGTACCGGCCGGGTTGCTGGTCGATCGCTCCCTGACGGAAATGGGCTGTACGGTGGTGCCCGGCGGTGTCGGAAATAGTGACCTTCAACTAAAGATGATGGTAGATCTAGGTGTGAATGGCTACGCGGGGACACCGAGTTTTTTGATGCACCTCATCGAAAAAGCGGAAGCGGCCGGGTTAGATTTTAAACGGGAGTTGAAGTTGGAGAAGATCGTCACCACGGCCGAGCCTCTGCCCCCCACCCTGCGCCAAACTTTCGTCGACACTTATGGCCTGTCGGTCGGCAACTGTTACGCCACGGCCGAGTTGGGTCTTCTGGCCCTCGATACCGCGGGACAAATGGCCATGAGCCTATTGCCAGAACCGGTCATTCAAGTTGTCGATCCGGACACGGGCCGCCAGGTTGGATCTGGGGAGGTTGGCGAGGTCGTGGTCACTAATTTTAGTCGCGCCTACCCACTCATCCGCTTTGGCACGGGCGATATGGCGGTGAATGTTGACCCCCAGCCAGGAGTTAGCAAACAAGAGGAACGGTCGGTCATCCTGGTCGGCCGGCGCGGGGAAGCGGTCAAGGTGCGGGGGATGTTCGTCCATCCGAACCAATTGCGATTCGCCGTCCAGAGTTTCCAGGTGATTACCGCCGTTCAAGGGGTCGTGAGCCGGCCGGAAAACCGGGACGTGTTCACCTTGCGGGTAGTCCTGGGCGAGGATGCCGACGGGCAGACGCTGGTCGACAGCCTCAAAGAGGCCGTCCGGGCCGTCTGCCGGGTGCGGGTGGATGAGGTACGCTTTGTCACGGCCGAAGAGATACCGGCCGGGGCGCCGGGCATGGTCGATGCCCGGGAGTGGTAACAGCCGTGGATAGTTGCTTGGTTTCTGGAGAAACCTTTGAGCCGTGCTTGCTATAGCCCTTATTAAGCCAAAACAACTATAATCCGGCTATGAAACGACGTCTTGTCTGGTTGCCGACTGTGCTTTGGGCCGGGTTTATCTTCTTCGTCTCGGCCCAGTCCAAAGAAACTTTTGAACGATTCGGCTTGACCAGCTCAGTGTTCTCGACCCTGGGCCATCTGCTTACCTATGCGGTGCTCATGTTATTCGTATCACTGGGGCTGCACTACGGTAGCAAGATCCCCACCCGATTTGTCCTGATCACAGCCTTCGTGGTCATTGCCCTTTACGGCCTGACGGATGAGTATCACCAATCTTTTGTGCCCGGCCGTACACCGACGCTGGTTGATTGGCTGGTTGACCTGGCCGGCGCGGCGGTGGCGTGGCTTATCCTGACCCGGAGAGGTTTCCCAAAGCAAGCAGTAGAAAGAGGGCCGGCTGAGGGGGGCGCCTGACCCCCAGGCCTGGTCAATTCAGGGGCGGCACAAAGAGATAAGTACCGGCACAAAAGGAGATTTGTTTCGCCTCGATCTTCCATCCAGCCGGTTCCAGCGCCTGCCGCGTCTCCTCTGTCGTCCAATAGAATTCCTCGTCCCAATCGGCGGCATGCGCCGCCCTGGTTGCTATGAGATCGGCGGCTGTTGGAAAAATAATGTCTCCAATCACCAGGCGGCCGTCTTGGACCAGATGATCCCCGGCCAGGCGTGACAGGATGCGGATCTTGGTAGGCAGTGGAAATTCGTGGAACAGATAGTTCGAGACGATGCGATCAAAGCGACGGTCGAGAGCGGACAGCCACTCATCTGCGGTAAGATCAGCCCGTGTTAGCTCTAGTTGGGGCAACTTCGCGCCGGCCCTGGCCAACATCTCTGTTGAGAAATCCACTCCCAAGACCTGGCAGCCAGCTTCCAGAAATAGGCGGGCCAGGTTTCCGGTGCCCACTCCCAGATCGAGCACGGTCATGCCGGGCGTTACCCTAGCCTGTTCCCACACGGCCAATAAAACTTGGGCGTAACCGGCAAAAGGAAAGCGATCGGCCGCAGCCCCTACCTCCTGATCGTAACTCTGGGCCCACTGATCAAATTGGGCAATAAGTTTTTCCTGGTTCAACTGCTCCTCTATGCGGGATAATTCAGGCATTTGTCGCTCAGGCTTTCGGCTTGGTAGAGGGGAAATCGGGCGGCCGTTTCTGGCGCAGGCCTTCTACTCCGGCGATCATATCTTCGGAGAAAAAGCCTAACATCTCCAGAGCCAGGGAGTGGTCGAAGATGGGCCCAGCCTGCAAGGGCCATTGGTTCAAGGCGCGCTTGGTGAAGCGGATGGCCTGCCGAGGTCCGGTGGCCAGGCCGGTGGCAACCGCCATGGCCTTATCCAGGAGTTTGTTGTCGGGGACACATAGACTGACCAGGCCTATGCGCTCCGCTTCCCGGCCGCTGAGGAAGTCGGAGGTCAGCAGGTAGTACTTGGCCTTGGCCAGGCCACAAAGCAACGGCCAGATGACGGCGGCATGATCGCCGGCGGCGACGCCCATGCGGACATGGCCATCGGCCAGGCGGGCGTTTTCTGCGGCGATACTGATGTCGGCCAGGAGGGCGACAACCAACCCGGCGCCCACGGCCGGACCATTGATGGCCGAGATGATGGGCTTGCTGCAGTGGAGCATGTTGTAGACCAGGGCCCGGGCCTCGTCGAGGATGCGCACGATCTCATCATAATTTTGATAGGCGTCCTCTACCAATTGGAGATCACCGCCGGCCGAGAAAGCCCGCCCCGCCCCGGTGACGACGGCCACATTGACGGCCGGATCGCGCTCGATGGTTGACCATACTTCGACCAGCTCCGTGTGCAAACGGGCGCTGGCTGCGTTGAGCACCTCCGGCCGGTTGAGGGTCAACCACAAGATATTGGGCTCCCGGTGTTCAAAAAGGATGTGTTGGAAGTCGGCGTATTCCATGCAGGCACCTCGGAAATGTGATGATTGTTTGTGGCCAAAGATTGGCTGCGGCTATTGTAGCACAGCCACGATGGCCGGGGCGTCATTTGCCTTATATTCGAGGAAGGAGGCGCGGGCCTCGTCTTTAGCCAACGGCGTGGGCGCCGCCGGGCTCCTGCCCAAACCCTATGCCTTTTGGTGACCTTCGTCATATGGCACTCAGTAAAAGGGTGTGCTATCGTCTACATTAACTCATTGAGCCGGGCCATTTTAGAGGGAGAAAATGACTTACAAAAAAATTATTGTTTTGGTGTTGATAACAGGCATCCTGCTTGCTTGTGGGTTGACCGATCCTTCGGAGAGTGACGTTCAAACTGCGATTGCCATGACCGCGGCCGCTGAGCCGACTGATGTACCGGTGATGGCTTCTAATACGCCAACTCCTACAGAGACTCCGTCCCCAACTGATACACCTGAGCCGACAGAAACTCCTTTGCCGACTGAGACTCCTATGCCGACTGAAACGGTAACCCCACGTCCAACAAACGCTCCGAGGGCTACGGCCACACCCGATGAGGCGGCGTCTGTGGTTGCTTATACTCAGGCACTGCAAGAGCAATTTCTTGATTTGTTGGTTCCTGCTTTGGATACAATCGCCGTATCCATGGGCGCCTCGAGTGAAAATCCGGCAATAGCGCTTGAGGACGACTACCAGGCCGATCTTACGGAAGCTGTTCTCACGATATACGGCGGCTGCTTTTCGGTAGAGGCGATGGAAGGTGTGCCGGACGTCTTAAGGGCGTCTCATGAAGAGATTCTGAATGCCTGTGAAGATTATAAAATGTCTGGCGCGTCCTTGCTGCTATTCTTGGAAGACCCTCTTGAGAGTATCGAACAGCTAACGTTGTCAACAACTTATATGAATTCAGGAACTGATCACCTTACTGTGGCGATTGCTTTGCTGCCCGACTGATCATAACTATGTAGTTCTCAAGGCATTTTCCAGCCCAGCGGATAGTGCCTGGGAAATTGCGCCATATATCGTCGCGCTATTAGCCATGAGATCAAGTTTGGCGTCAAGGCTACTACTCTCCAGAAGCATAACCGGTCATTGGTCGCCGATGGATATCGCGTAGGTGTAAGCGGCCGGTTCCGAGGTCTCCTGGGTTACACCGGAGACAATCAGAACGGCCGTTGAGCCAACTTGCACTGAAGTGTTCAACTACCATAGTTATCCCGTTTCTGTTAGACCACCCTTTCTAACAGCCAGTATAACATAGGGCGCTTTCCCACACATTGGCCAGCTGTATTACAGCTCGTTATCCACTGGTAGATTTTGGGGTTTTTACTTCAGCCAATTTCAATTTTGCTGAATTGACACGCTCATTGGCTTATTGTATGTTTGTAAAATGGGTGGTAAATGATCGTATTGTTACCCGCCCATTTCGTCCCGATCATCTGTAAAAGGAGAAGAGTATGCTCCTCAATCCAAAAACCCAGAAGTACGACTACCTTGATCCAGCGTCCGCAGAGCTCATGTTGAAGAGTATCTCGTTTTTCGAAAACAAAGGGAAACAGCGGATCAAAGAAGATGACCAAGATCGGGTGTGGAACTATGATTTTGTAGAATTTGTTAAAAAAGAAAAAGCCTTTGCCACCCTGATGACTCCGGCCGGTTATGGTCCGGCGGATTCCCGCTGGGATACATTTCGCATTTGTGCCTTCAACGAAATCCTGGGCTTTTACGGTCTGGCCTATTGGTACACCTGGCAAGTTTCTATGTTGGGGCTGGGTCCCATCTGGATGAGCGACAATGAAGAGATTAAAGAAAAAACTGCCCAACTTCTGCAAGAAGGCGCTGTGTTTGCCTTCGGACTGTCAGAAAAAGAGCACGGTGCCGATTTGTATGCCAGCGAGATGACCTTGTCTCCGGCCGGCGGCGACTACCGGGCCAATGGGTCGAAATATTACATTGGCAATGCCAACGAGGCGGCGCTGGTGTCCACTTTTGGCAAACGGGCCGGCAGCGACGAATACGTTTTTTTCGTAGTCGATACGCAGCACGAGCGGTTTGAATGTGTGAAGAATGTGGTCAATTCGCAAAATTATGTCGCCGAGTTCGTATTACACGGCTACCCCGTTGGGGAAACTGAAATCCTCTCCCAAGGGCGCGATGCCTGGGACGCCTCGCTCAATACGGTCAATTTGTGCAAGTATAACCTGGGCTGGGCTTCCATCGGCATGTGTACTCATGCCTATTATGAAGCCATCAATCACGCTGCCCATCGCCGCCTGTTCGACCACTATGTGACCGACTTCCCGCACATTAAGCAGCTATTTACCGATGCCTATACACGCCTGCTGGCGATGAAATTGTTTGCCTTGCGGGCGGCCGACTACATGCGCTCTGCTTCGGCCGCCGATCGCCGCTATCTGCTCTACAATTCACTGGTAAAGATGAAGGTGACGACGCAAGGAGAAGAGGTCGTCAATTTATTATGGGATGTCATCGCCGCTAAAGGGTTCGAAAAAGATATGATCTTTGAAATGGTAGCCAGGGACATTCGCGCGCTGCCCAAGTTAGAAGGCACCGTCCATGTTAATATGGCGCTGGTGGTTAAGTTTATGGCCAATTTCTTCTTCTTTCCGGCCGAATACCCGACGATCCCCCGGCGAGACGAACCGGATGACGATACATTCCTGTTTAACCAGGGTGTGACAAAAGGTTTGGGCAAGATACAGTTCCATGACTATGGACTGGCCTATGATAGCGTGGATCTGCCCAACCTGTATATCTTTAAGGAACAAATCGCGACTTTTAGGGATATGCTTTTTACCGCCCGGCCGACGGAAGAACAGATCAAGGATATTGATTTCCTGCTCAATTTAGGGGAATTGTTTTCGCTGGTTGCTTACGGCCAATTGATTATTGAGAATGCCCAAATATATGGCCTTGAAGATGATGTGTTGGACCAGGTTTTTAATTTCATGATCCGGGATTTTTCCAGGTTCGCTCTCCAGGTCTATTCCAAGGCAAGCAGCAGTGAGGCGCAGATGGCCCTCTGTCTCAAGATGATAAAGAAGCCGGCGGTTCAGCCTGAGAGGTTTGAACGGGTCTGGCAGCAATACGCCTATGCCCTGGCAGATGCATATGAAATGAAGGCCTAGAATTGAATTAGATTACTCCAAAAAACCAGACCCACTATATTTGATACCTTCCTTTTCAACCAGCCTCCAAACTCAGGATACAGCCCAGCACACCGTGGCCGCAGCTATCGAAGCCTGACCCATTTTACATCTAAGGAACAGTTTGCGTTCTCTAGCAGCAGTGTTTCATAAAGAATAAGAGATGCCAGACACCGGTTCCCGAACTATAATGCGAGCCCATGTCAGAAACCGCCGATCCACGCGCTCTATTTCTTGAACGGTTGAAGAGCAGCCCGTTCTTCGAACCCCTAGGCGAAGATGATCTGGCCCTTCCGGGACGCGGGCGAGGTCAAAGATATTCCGGCCGGGGGCGACAATATTTGGGGAGGGTGAAGCCTCTCAAAGGTTGTATTGGCTTCAGGCTGGCACGCTAAAGGCAGTGAAATATTCAATGGCGGGCCGGGAGCAAATCCTGCACCTAATTAATCCAGGCGAGACGTTCAATGAGGTGGGATCTTTTACGACATTGCCGAACCCCGCCTCGGTTGTCGCCCTGGTTTCCTCCCAGGTCTGGCATATTCCCGGAGAAGTTATCAGGCAGCTGATCCGGCAGGATAGCCGGTTCGCCCAATTGATCATCAATGTCCTATCGGAACGATTGCGCCATTCCGTGGACCTGGTGGAAGACCTGTCCCTCCGGCCGGTGATCAATCGCCTGGCCCGGTTAATCCTTGAGGAGGTCGAGGGAGATACGCTATTCCGGCCGACCTGGTATACCCAGGATGAACTGGCCGCCAGGTTGGGGACGGTGACCGACGTCATCCAACGCTCCTTACGCAAGTTGGAGGCCGACGGTTTTATCGAAGTTGAACGCCAGCAAATCCTCATCAGCGACCGGCCTGAATTGATAAAATTAGCCGCTTAGGCCAATAATCAGGCCAGGGTTTCCGGCAAAAGTCGGGGATTGCCCCTTTTTCTTCTGCTATTCTGTGGGGGATTGGGAGTGATACACTCCCAGAGGAGTGTTTGCTCCCAGAGGAGTGTTTGCTCCCAGAGGAGTGTTTGCTCCCAGAGGAGTGTTTGCTCCCAGAGGAGTGTTTTCTCCCAAAGGAGTGTTTGCTCCCAAATAATAGTGAAACAGGAGAATACGAATCATGGAAATAACAAAAGAAACAAAAGTGTCGGCCATTTTGCAGGAGTATGGGGATATCGCCGATGTCATAGAGGTGTTTGGGGTAAAGCGGGTGGGCCGCTATTCCTTGCGGCGGATGATCACCAAAGCCCTGACAGTGGAAAACGCTGCCCGCGTTCACCGGTTACCCCTGGATGAATTTATGGAGACTTTGAACTCGGCCGTGCAAATCCAGGAACAAAACCGGGGTGCGGACGGTGAGCTAACGAATAAAAGTTGATCAATTCAAGCAGAATAACTTGCGGTCGCCACCTCATCGGCGGCAAGATCTTGCCGGTAGAGGTGAGGTTTCGGCCGCTGATCGATTTTCCGGAGGGTCTATAAAAAAAGGATTTTGCCGCCATCTCATGTATACTGTAGATGATTTAGCCCTATAAACTACACAAGGGGCCGCTAATCAGGGAAGGCTTGGGATATGGGAAGAACGACATGAAGGAAGTGAAAGTACTCACCTTTAGAGAGCTTTCAGGAAAAGGAACTTTGGGTCAAACACACCAACGCCCGAATGTGGAACAAGGCTTATCCGATCTGCTCAACGATGGTTGGGAATTGTCCGGAACCGGTGGGGCTAATGTTATCGAAGGCTTCGTCATTCTCGTACGCGATCACCTGGAATAAGGTTACCCGGAAATATGACGGCTGGTGATCGGACGACGCCGGGCGAAAATTCGCGGAATTGTTGCTCCACAGCGGCTCAATCAGTTGGTGATTCGCTTTGAGGGAAGGATTAACATCCAGGATGAATTCAACAAGTTAGGTAGTGCACCCAGGATATGGCCTTTAGTGCTCCCAGTATTACCGGCCTGGAATAACATATCGCCGTTTATGGCGCGGCCGCGGCGAGCTGAACCAGGGGCACGGAACCTGGTTGAGGGCATTGCCGGTGGCTATCGCCCTTACTATTGCCGGCCTATCGGAGACACGATTTCTGCGCCGCGGGACGGTATGAGTCCGTTGGGTTGTGCTGTTAGTGGGGGATGGCTCCCTGATACTGCTGGGAACGCTCCTGATCACCCGGTTTCGGGGTGGCTTCATCGTACTGGCGGTCGCTCTCCCGTTCATGGCTGTCGTCGCCTGGTTCAGGCGGCCGGTCATGTGGGTGACTGGTGCGTCAGCTCTCCTGTTGTTGGTTGCTGGCTTATGGCTGCTGTTCGTATAGGGTTGGCCAGCCCTTGGAACACCCCGTTTTTAAACCGACCCGGACGGTGGCCCGCCAGAGCGAATTTCTAGTTGACATTGACTGTCACCAGTCGATATTACCGACTCGTGCACAACATTGACCGGCAGCCCCAATAACGCTTCCTTGCAGCTCGTTTTAATACACGCTCGATGACCTGTTGGCCTTGATGAAGTATAATCTTATATCCTCTGCGCGGCCGAAAAGCGGTTCATTTGCGGTTTGTTTGCCCGCTCGTCTGGGCTGAGGATGAACTTAACCCATGCGTCATAAGTATCGTTTTGTAAAGTAGAAGGTAATGATCAAAACTTTCATTCTTGCCGCCGGCGAGGGGACTCGCTTGCATCCACTGACTGTGGATATGCCTAAGCCAATGGTGCCGATCAATAACAGACCTTTGCTAGAGATCACTATTGATCAATTGCGCCGCCAAGGGTTAACAGAACTCATTATCAATCTGCATCACCGGCCGAAAGCCATTACCGATCACTTTGGGGATGGAGCAACCTTCGGCGTAAAAATCACCTATTCCTACGAGGAAAAATTGTTAGGTACTGCCGGGGCAATCAAAAAAGTTGGGTCTCTGTTGCAAGATACCTTTGTTGTCATTTATGGGGATGTGCTGAGCAATATTGATTACCGTCGATTAATCAGTTTTCACAAGAAAAAAGGCGCTCTGTTGACGCTATCGCTCTACCAGGTTGACAATCCCACCCAGGTTGGACTAGTAGAGATTGATAAAGACAACCGGGTGACTGCTTTCAAGGAAAAACCGGACGCCGATCAGGTCTTTACCAACCTGGCCAACGCCGGTGTTCTCATCTGCGAACCGGGCATCTTAGATGCGATTCCAGAGGCCACATTCTTTGATTATGGTCACGACTTGCTTCCCCTGTTATTAGTCCAAGATCAGCCGTTGTATGGGCTGCCGATTCAAGAAGACACATATTTGGTCGATGTCGGTACCCAGGAAAAATATAAGCGGGCACAAGATGAGTGGCCGCGCTATGTAGAGTAATCAAAATCCCCTGTAAAAAATTTCAAAAAAAAGCCCAATCACTCGAACGTGATTGGGCTTTTTTCACCTTTCTATGTTCCTCAATGTAATGATTATGCTTCGCTAATATCGAGGGGATCTACTGCTGGTTATCTCGCTCCGGTCAGGTTTGCGGCAATTCGGTTACCTGTTCCGAGGGTTTTCCTTCAGAAATAGCTGGTCGGATCTCCCCGGCCGTCGTTGCCGGTTGGTGTTTCAGCGGTTCAGTTTTAGATTTTTTTGCATAGGGGCCATAATAGTTGTAGGCATAGGCAGTATGGTCCCTTTTTACCCGATTTAAGACGACACCTAATACGTTAGCCTCGACCATCGTCAACTGAGTAGTCACATTCTCCAACTCTCTTCGGCGTGTTTTTCCAGCTCGGGCCAGTAAAATGACACCGTCAACTTTCGCACTTATTGATAATGAATCTGACGTTGCCAATAACGGCGCACTATCGACAATGATGTAATCAAATCGATTAGAAGCAACACTCAGCACCTCTTCTAATAAGCCCATACCTAGCATTTGGGCATCCAAATGATTTGAAGCGCCACTGTGCAGAATCCATAGATTATCCTGAGCCGATTGTTCGATGCAATTCTCCAAGAGATCTTCCATATCAGGTGCGGTGCCGTTTGATTCGTATTTCATCAAAAACTTTGCGAATCCATTGAGGTCTGATAATCCGAAGAGGCGATTCAAAGCTGGACGGCGCAGATCTGCATCAACCAGGAGTACCTTACTCCCAGATTGTGAAAAAACGACGGCAAGGTTTGCTGCAACCGTGCTTTTCCCATCCTCAGGCATTGAGCTGGTGACCAAGATGACCGGGTTGGGTTTGTCTTTGATCCTAAATTGCACGACTGTACGAAGCGCCCGAAATGCATCGACGGCCGGTCCCAGGGGTTCGTCAAAAGAAATTAACGAATCTGAGCCACCCGTTGCCCTAATAAACGGAATGCTGGGTAGATGCGGCAGGTCACTGGCCCGACTGACATCGTCTGCGGTAATGATTGTGTCGTCCAAATATACCAGCAGATAGGCCGTGCCAGCCGCCAGGGTGAGGGCAACCATCATTGTGATCAGAACAGTTTGCATTCTACCCGGGCCAATAGGTTCCTGAGGAATGGGCGCTGGTTCAATTAGAGTTAGCGTATTGCTTGCACCGGCATCAGAATTAGAAAGCAACAAGCCATAATTGTCTTGGAGGGAGGTCAATTTGCTCTGAAGTCCACCGATTTCTGCTTGTAGATCGCTAATATCACGGGCGCTAAATGCTTCCTCTAACGCTTGTTGCTGTTTGACTATCTCCTCTTCTGTTTCTTGGATTCTCTCTTGCAGCACAGTTAGCTGATTATCAATAAAAGCCTGTCTCTCCTGGTCTTCAGAACCTGGCGACCTTGGGGTTTGGAGGATGAGTTGGTTAGCGAGCTCATTGGCTACGCTTTGGGCAAGGAGTGGATCTGTAGAAGTCACATAAATTTCAAGCAACTGGCTATTTGGTATGGGGCGGGCAAAATATTCGGGCAGCCAATTTTGCCCTAAAGCCAGCATTGTCTGTTCTTGAATCGGCCGGCGAAGGGCAAGATTGGCATAGGTTCGGGCGAGGCGTTCGCCCAAGTATAATTCGCTATCAGTCGGATTTGGATCCCCAACGGCGCTACCGGTCAGGAGGGTAGCAGTTGCCCGGTAGACCGGTGGCTGCTGCGAAACCACGTAGTAGCTGGATGCAGCGGCAAACACGGCCGAGATGACCAGTAGCCACCACCATTTTCGAAGAGGTTGAAAATATTGCGCCAAATCCATAATAAATCCTACTATAACATACCATGCTCCAATAATTTATTATTAGTACCATGGTACTGACTTTCGGTAATCCTTACGCTATTCTGGCCAACTCGGTCTGTTTTCTCTTGTTGCGCCGAGTCTTTCACCTAATCATTCTTGGCCATTTGAACTCTGGAATCTACGAACCAGAAGTGACCTGGCATAGGGCGAAACCACAGCCCTTGTCGCCAGGTTTTAGGAGACGCTGGATGTCGCTAATCCCCCTATGGGTATCCCCATTCAATCGTAGAACACCATGGACCTGCAGCGCGGGAAACAATTGTTAACACCAGTCCGGTCACGGATATTTGTACTTCTTCCAGTAATAGCCCGAACACCCACAATCGCAAAGTTTAGCCAGCGTCACCCCCTGGCGACAGGTCAGTTGCTGCCACACTTACATCCCGAATTGGGCATACCGGGCTTTCGTTGCCCTTACTGCAACCCATCTCCACAAGATGCCGCCCGGGCATAATCGAATCTCGACCCATGGGTTCCATTATGGAGCAGAAGTTGAAAGAATTCAATCATGGTTAAATTTGGGCAGAACTTTCTTAGATTCAGCCTTTTAACCCATTGTCCTTCACCTATAGGCTACCATAATGGCACTTGTTCCAATAATCGGAAATGAAGCAAGCGGCCGGTTTACGCGTTTAAGCTACGCGCGTTCTAATGACTGTATTCTCTCTACCGGTTTAGCTGCCCATTTATCGGGTACCTCGCCGTTGACCGAAGATAATTGTCCTTCTGGAACTCCTTGCCGGATACGATGGCGCAGAACAGTACAAATAAGATGTTCAAACATCAGATGAATATCTTCGACTTGCTCAATGTTGCCGCTGGGGACATGCAGGTTTATATCAACCATTAAGCCCAGACGCCCCCGGTCGAAACCGGTAAACCCGATTGTTGTTGCATGGGCTTGCTTGGCCAGTTCTACCGCCTCTAAAACATTGGGGGAGTTGCCACTAGCCGAAATACTAATCACGACATCGTTGGGCTGGACAAAGGAGACCAATTGCTGGGCGAATACTTGATCATAGCCCTCATCATTCGCATAAGCGGAAAGGAGCGCCATATTATCGGTCAGCCCTACCACCCGAAAATGAGGCCTGCCTTTCATCCGGGTATTCTTGGACAGATCACACACAAAATGAGACGCTGTAGATGCACTGCCGCCATTCCCCATAATGAAAACCTGACGATCATTTAGTCGAGCTTCATGTAAAATATCGATCGCTTGTTGAATAGGATCCTGCTCCAGGTGACTGAGCGTGTGTTGCAATTCTTGAATATATTGATCTACGAGATTCATGATTACTCCTGTTCAGGCAATAAAAAATAATGCAAATAGTATCTAACGTTGGTAATTAAAAATGACCTTGGATCCATCGGGTTCCAGACTAAATGGAAGTTCCTGTAAGCCGTGGAGTGCCTTCCGAATCGCTTTTTGTTTTTCATGAGGGCAATAAAGCAACAGAAAGCCGCCCCCGCCAGCTCCGGTGATTTTGCCGCCCATAGCACCTGCTTCACGGGCTGCCAAATACATATCCTCGATACCGCCGTTACTGATCTGGCTGGCCAATTGCTTCTTGAGGAGCCAGCTTTCATGCAAAAGATCACCAATTGCATCCACATTGCCTAGAAGGAGTTCGTCTCTTGCCTGGAAGGCGATCTGTTTCATTTCACAAAGGGTCTCCATCCGGCGCTCGATATTGTTCTTTTGCTCGGTCAATATGGTTGCTGACGACCGGGTCGTTCCTGTGTAAAAGAGAAGCAATTTCTCATTGAGCTCGCGGACGCTGTCACGATCAATCGGGAGCTTGCGGCATTCGACTTCTCCCTCAGTTGTAAATTCCATAAAACGCAAGCCACCGTAAGCCACAATGTATTGGTCCTGGATGCCAATCGGTTTTCCAAGAATGTCGATCTCAATTTCACATGCTTCCCTGGCCAACTGTTCTGCTGGAACCAACTCCCCTTGAAGGCTATACATGGCGAGCAATGCGCCAACAGTTACCGTACTGGACGAGCCAAGACCAGATCCCTGAGACGGAATATCGCCCATCGTCGTAACTTCTACACCCTCAGAAATACCCGTTTTCCAAAGTGATTCGCGGATGAGCTCGTGAGAGATTTCGGACACATCGTCAACCATTTCAGTCCGGGTCCAGCCAATACGTAGTTTATTGTCGAACCTTCTTTTGACGGTCACAAAAATGAATTTATCGATGGTTGTGGTCAGAACACAGCCACCCATCGTTCTAAAAAACGAGGGAAAGTCGGTGCCACCACCGAATAAACTAACCCGTAAAGGTGTTTGAACGATTACCATGGCTAATTACCTTTCCCTTCGTTGACTTCCTTTTCGGCAAAATAGGCTACTGTCTGCTCCAACCCTTGTTTCAGGTCCATCGACGGTTTCCAATTCAGGATCTTTCCAGCTTTGGCTGCATCGAGATATATTTCGCGCGTCTCGCCAAGCTTAGCCGGGCCAAAAACCGGTTCCATAGGGTAAGCTGTGATTTCCTTCAGGGTTGTGAATATTTGGTTAACGGTGGTTCCGACACACGAGCCAATGTTGAAAATGCCGTTATATTCAGTGGTTGTTGCCAACAAATTTGCCCGCGCACAATCACTGACATGCACGTAGTCTCGCATTTGTTCGCCATCTCCGTTGATTACCACTTGCTCGCCTGATAGCATTTGTCCGGTGAATATTGCAACGACACCTGCTTCTCCGTGGGGATCCTGGCGAGGACCGTAAACATTGGGATAACGCAACACAGCGTAAGGCAGGCCATAGTTTTGCTGGTACATGTAGAGATAATGCTCAACGGTGTGTTTGCTTGCCCCGTATTGACAGATGGGATTGATGGGATGTTCCTCGTTACAGGGTAGGTATTCGGGCTCGCCATAAACTGCTCCACCGGTAGAAATGTAGACAAACTTTTTCACGTCGTGATGCTTTGCACACTCAATCAAGTTGATCGAACCAAGGATGTTGACATCGGCATCAAAAAGGGGTTCGATGACAGATCGACGAACATCCATTTGAGCAGCATGGTGATTAACGAAGTCTGGTCGTTCTTCTTCAAAGATGCTCTTTAACAGAGGGTTTCGGATGTCGAGCTGATACAATTTAGCCCGTGGATTGAGGTTGGACATCCGCCCTGTGCTCAAATCATCAACGACGATAACCTCATAACCGCTGTCAATATAGTGATCTACCACGTGAGAGCCGATAAAGCCGGCGCCACCGGTGACTAAAACCTTCATAGTTCATACTCCGTATAAGTTGTCATTATCATTTGGGCAAAGAGTAGTTTCTGCTAGTAAGCTCCCCGACCTTTTATCACGGCCGGTATCGTTTGCCATAGGATTTGTAAATCGAACCAGATGTTCCAGTTCCGAATATAATACATGTCCAATCGAACCCTCTCCTCATAGGAAAGATCAGATCGGCCACTAACTTGCCACAAGCCAGTTATGCCCGGTTGAGTAGTCAATAAATTCAAGCCCCAATCACCATATTTGACCATCTCGCTTGGGGAAATGATCCGTGGACCTACTAGGGACATATCGCGTTTCAGAACATTTATTAGCTGGGGTAACTCGTCCAGACTCGTTTTTCGGAGTATCCGGCCCATACCGGTGATTCGAGGGTCATTCTTGAGTTTTTGATCTTCATATAACTTTTGGCGTAAGCGGGGATGTTCGTCGAGGATTTCATCGCCATTGACGAACATTGTCCGGAATTTATATGCGGAAAACTCCCGGCCGTTGATCCCCATAACACGACGGCGATGGATCACGGGGCCGGGGGATTCCAGCTTTACGGCCAGACTGATCATGAGCAGTAGCGGTGCGATGAAAATGAGGCCAAGAATGGTTATAGAATAGTCAAGCATGAGTTTCAAGAGATGGTCGGCGCCAGAAAGGCGAGTTCTACGGATTCGCACCAACGGAACATAGGCGAACTCTTTCACATCCATCCCGGTCGTGATGATTTCAAAAAGACCCGACGACAAACGCAGGTTGACGTGGTCCAAGAAACCATAGTGGGTGAACAGGCTCGTCAAATCTTCCCGGGACAACGCGCTATTAGACAAGATCAACTCCCCGATGTTATTCTTTTTGATAAGCTGATCCAGGTTTTTTATAGAGCCCAGGCAATTCAGATTGTTCTGAACATTAGCGCCGACCCTAAGCCCGTCATCGACAAAACCAATCAGGTGCAGGCCTGAAGTTTGCCAACTAGACAGCTGTTCCGCCAGTGCTTTTCCCTCCTGATTTGCGCCGACAATGACAGCTGGCGTCAGAAAGTAGCCATGTCGACGAATGGCATAGGCAAGCCGGCGAATAAGTAAGCGGGCGATGCTAACAAAAAGGAAAGCAAGGACCCAGGCTGCCACTAGCCACCCTCGGGCAAGAATGAAGTCAGGTACGAAGAAGCTACCGATGAGCACGGCCAAAATACCCGAGCCGGTGGCCCGAAAGACGAGCGCGTATTCCTTCGCGCCACCCAGAAGAGTATTTCGCTTGTATAGACCATATAGAGCAAAAATAATGATCCAGATGGGAACAATACCAAAAGCGAGCGCTTGGTAGTATGCAAACGAAGAATTCGCGTCTTCGCGAAAGAAAGATATTCCCAAACTAAATCGTAATTGGTATGCGATGAAAAAAGCCAGGCCTATCATCAGAAAATCAACGATAAGCAGGCTAATTGTCAGGAGCAACCATTGTGTTTCGAGTGAAACGCTACCGGCCGCACGGTCAATCCGTGTGCCAATATCATCGCCTGAAGTTTTATCAATGGAATTTGTCGATGGATGTAACATTGTCCAGTCCCCTTGAGTAATATTTGCGCCAAATAAATGAAACGATAATTACTGCTGCCGAATAGAATCTCCCTGGCAGAGCTCTAGATAGAAGATAAATCTGATCAGCTAAACTGCTTTGCGGCTTCCCCGGATTTAACGGGCCTAATACGGATATTTATAAGTGTGTTGATCAATGGCCTTTTTATAGATGCCTTCAAGCTGTTTGGTTATCGCCGGCCATTGATGGTGTGCTTCAACATAATTACGGCCGTTCTGGCCAATTCTTTGACGCCGGTCAGAATCATTCAATAAATCCAGGATCTGGCTGGCATATGATTGTGTGTCACTGGCAACGAGAAAATCGTGTCCGTTTCTGGCCTGGATTGATCCGGTTACCTTCTCATCGGCGATTACAGGAGTGGCACAGGCCATAGCTTCCAATACCTTGTTCTGGATACCAGCGCCGTAGGCAATTGGGGTTACGGCAATTGTTGCCCTCTGGATATAAGGGCGTATATCATCAACGGTGCCGGTAACGTCAATGGCCGGGTGTTCAGCTAATCGCTGGATATTCCCCGGAGGATCTTTTCCGGCGATAACCACTCTGGCCTCCGGTCGCCGGGCCCATACCTCGGGCATGATCTCTTCCACCAGGCGGAAGGCCATCGTGATATTGGCGTGATAACTCATCTTGCCGCTAATGACAAGGGTAGCTGGTTCTCTTTCGACGGCCGGATCTGGTCTGAAGTAGGCGAGATCAACACCATTAGGGAGCACATGGATGTCAGGCTCCTGTCCGCTTTCCGGTCCCAACTGGGACAGGGCTTGTTTGTCAACCGGCGAAGTAACCAAGATCTGTGAAAATTGGCTGAGCAACCAGGCTTCATATTGCTCAGTGCGCTGAAGCTCAAATTGAGATATGCGGCGATTAAAAAAACTTTTGCTCTGAGCCGCGGTTTTCTTAAAAAGCTCGGTAATACAATCCACGCTATCCCAGACGATGGGCACGCGGTCGAATCCCTCATTAAACAACGCATTCAGCAACAGCCCATAGCGGGCTCCCCGGAGGTGCTCAACATGAATGACATCAAATGGAGCCTGCCCATTCTGCCCGCTAACCAATCCCTTGAGTCGACCGGCCATTGCCGGCTGCCAACAATAGACAGACTGTAGTGGTCTTTTCGTCGGCAAAGCGGCGAGGCAGTTCCACCATGAGCGCCACCGGCTCAGAGGGAGATGATCTACGACGTAGCACTGTCCCCCAAGGACAGCAGCATCAGCTACTTCTTCGGGATTACTGGTCAGGGTGAGAACGGTTACCTGATGTCCATCGTCTGACAAATGGCGGATGAGATTGTAAGGGCGTACGCGTATGAGGTTTGGTACGTAAGGAACTATAAATAGTAAACGCATATATGTGCAGAAGCTCAAATAATTGGAGTACAGAACCAGGTTTTATTTGCCTAAGGTTGAAATGAAACAATCGTTCCCCAGCCACCGGGCAATCAGCTCCCTGACGGTCGGGAAAGTGCCGGTTGTCGTCGTGTTAGTTGTAAACGTTCAACTACTCGCGCTAAAGCTAAACCGGCAAATACCAATAGGACTGCATCAACCGGCAGTCGATAACGAACCAATGACCAGGATAATATATGGATGATCGAATAGGTAAAAATAAAAAGAAGCAACAAGGTTGCTGGATGTCGAATCCTTTGAGAGAACTTTAGCTTTTGTTGGATTAAGGCATAGATCACCCCGGCAAGCATTACAGGCCACATCAAACCGAAACTTGTAACCCTCGATATGTTACTGACCAGGCCTGAATTGGCAGAGGGCCAGAACATGAAGTAAACAGGGATTCGACTCAAAGATAGTTGCAGGTAACGAACAGGATCTTCGAAAACTATTCTAAGGCCCTCTTTTAATAGCGCCCGATCTAATTCGACTTCGTTCAAGCGCCGCAGCTCAGGAGGAATAAGATCTTGATATGAGCCCATTTCGGGTGGCAGGATAGGCAAAAAATGGGTTCCATAAATAGGATGATTTGCCCAGAAGAACGCATAACCAGCATTGGTATTTAGTAGAAGGAAAGTGTTAAATTGCAAGTAGTTGAAAACTGTAACAGGAATGATCATCAAAACGATCACAGCAGTTGTTATCAGGATCGGTTTGGCCGGTATTCGGCCAGACTGCTTCCACATCGACCAGATGACCCAGGCCAATAATACAGGCACAAGTAATAAGTACAGTTGGCGCAACAAGACGGCGATACCGATCGCCAAACCCAGACTAATCGCGTATTTTCGGTAATTGCCCGAGGAAGCTTTGGCCAAATGGATGGCCAGATACAAACTGGCCATTATGGCTGTTATATAAAAAGGCTCGGTCATTAACGTGGCCGAATAATAGATGAAATAAACATATATGGCTGTTAGGCCAGCGGCCGCGATTCCGACATTTTCGTCGAACACCTGCCTTCCGATCAGATAAGCCAATAGCGGCTGCAGAATGCCGACGATAACCGCCTGTATTATTCGAGCAACCATTGGTACTGGGCCACTTAACACATAAAGGCCGGTCAAATAAAGGGTATAGAGATAGCTCCAATGGGCGGTTGATTCACCTTCCCCGGTCATCGGCCACCAATCTTGCCCAAAGGTAAAACCATGACCGTCTGATACCCTTAGCGCCAGGTTGTGATAAGAGATCTGGTCATAAGTGCCGGGTAACTCCTCAACGGTATTGCCGAGATAGAGTACAGCACCCAATCTAAGGATTACAGAGAGGATAATAATGGAGCTAAGTAGCCAATGGCTGCGTATACGTTGAACCATATTCATTGCCTGCTATCGTGGATATACCAGGTCCCAAAGTTTGTATACTTTGCGCCAGTCATAATTTGTTGCTACAGATCGCCGGCCGTTTATGGACAACTGATTAGCCAACTCCTGATTGTGTAGAACGGAGACTACAGCATCAGCAAACTCCTCGGGCGTGTCTGCGATTAGGATATTTTGACCGTCATCGAAGGTTATCCCTTCCGCGCCAATGGCTGTGGAAACCACTGGAAGACCCCATGACCAGGCATCAACGATTTTGACACGCATCCCCCCACCCGCATGGAGAGGAACGATAAAGACGGCCGTTTCTTGCAAATAACTCGAAAGATCATCAACATAACCGGTTGCCTGTACCTGTGAACCATCCTGCACACTGGTTAATGCCGGCGGTGGGTTTTTGCCAATAACGGTCAAAACCGAATTGGGGGATTTTTTTTGCACCCAGGGCCAAACACTTTGAAAGAACCATTGGATCCCTTGAGCATTGGGCGGCCAGTGCATTCCTCCCAAGAAAGTTACTCGAAAAGCTTCGGCCGAGGGAGAGATCGTTTGGCTGTTTTCTGGATCCACGCAGATCGGGATGACCAAGTCATTTTCAAAACCTGCTCCATTGTTGGCAACTGCGGCTAAAGCCTTTTTATCCTCCTCAGAAACCCAGACGACACAATCGAATTGCCGGCAAATGGCTAGTTCATATTGAGCCAGTTTTCGTGACTCTTGGGATAACAATGCTCGGATAAAGGGATTGGAATTGTTGCCAGACAGGCGTAGTGGGATCAAATAGACAGCGTTATGTTGGTCTAGAACCAGAAGAGGACGACTGCCAGGCGCACTGTTTTTTAGGGCCATTTGGGCATACGGGGCCATCCACAGTTGGTCGGCATGAATGGCGTCGTATGATCCTTCCTTGAGCAGTTCCTCGATTTTTAAATGCATTTCTTTGACATCATCCCTGGCTATCAAGAATGGTTGAGAAGTCAACACGCTGCGAATGAGCGCGACTATATCCCGAAGCCGAGAGCGTTTGATCTGAACTGTGTGAACCTCATGGCATAATTCTCTAAGGTGATCGATATGCTGGATTGAATCTTCTTTTCGCTTGAAGGCCAGAAGCGTTACTTGGTGTCCAATTCCCGATAAGTATTGAATTGTGTGATAACTTCTGACTTTTGGTCCGGCATCAGGTGGGAAAGGAACGAGTTGAGATAAGAAAAGAATCTTCATGGGTAAATGGAGTGGCCAAATTGTGTGATCTTGACAGGCGATTAGATTAAGTGGGACAGTGGCGAGATTCAGTGAAATTCCCACCTCAAATCAACTATCCCACTCGAGAAAACGGTTTTATGACCGTACGCTCCGTGGAGGTGGCTGCAGAAGAACGGGCGCAGTTAAAATTCGATTGCCAATTCGGGCAGCGTCAGGCCGGCACCGTATTAGCTTCCCAATAGAACTCTGCCGGTCGGCTATCCCTGGATTTTAAGAGATCCAATTAGAGGGAATTCACCGCGTCAACAATCGTTACCAGATCTTCCTGGCTCAATAGCGGATGAACTGGAAGGCATAGGACTTCTTGCGACAGGCGTTCAACAACGGGCAGGTGTAATTCGCCGACAACCTGCCGGATATGATCATAACGATAAGCAGGATCCGGATAGAAGATGCCTGTACCAATACCGGCTTCATTTAGCGATGTGTTAACTTCATCTCGATTTAACCGACCGTTAACCCGAATCGTATATTGATGCCAGACATGCTCACAATCTTTTTGTTCTTGCGGCGTGATAACTGTATCTATCCTCTCATTAAAGAAGGTGGCGTTATGCCTCCGGCGATCTGTAAGTTCGTCAAATCTTCCTAATTGGGCAAGACCTATCGCTGCCTGAATATCGGTCATCCGGTAATTGTAACCTAACTGCTCGTATTGGTAGCGATTTCGCATGCCATGATTGCGGAGTAACCGGCAACGGTCTGCTAACGCATCGTCGTTGGTTGTAATCATGCCGCCTTCAGCCGATGTGATGTTCTTTGTTGCGTAGAGGCTGAAAGCACCGGTACCAAAACTGCCGGCTTTCTTGTTTTTATAGGTAGCGCCCACCGCCTGGCAGGCGTCCTCAATGATGGCCAGGTCGTACTTGTCCGCAATCTGTTGCAGGCTGTCCATTTCACAGACTTGACCGTATAAATGAACAGGCAGGATGGCCTTCGTCCGAGAAGTCACTGCTTGCTCAAGCAATTCCGGATTAATATTGAATGTTGCCTCGTCAATATCAATAAAAACTGGTTTGGCGCCGGCATATAAGATGCTGTTTACCGAAGCGATGAAGGTAAAGGGAGTCGTAATAACTTCGTCCCCAGGACCAATATCATGGGCCAGCAAAGCAATATGCAGCGCAGTGGTGCCAGAGGAAGTAGCAATCGCCTGCCGCACTCCACAAAGTTCGGCAAATCGCTGCTCAAACTGGGCTGTTTGTTTACCTTGAGCCAACATACCAGACTCAAGTACGCTCATTACAGCGTCTTTTTCTTCTTGGCCAATGGAAGGTTTGGAGATTGGAATCATGATCTAGTCCTTTATTAATAACTCGCGTTGACAGGTTGGGCATCGATGGGGGCGCGTCGTTTCTCTCACGAGCTTATGGCCGCACGGGCAAACGTACCCCATTAATCGACCTGGATTACCGTACATCAGACCATACATGGGAACATCATGGGTTACCACAGTGCCTGCACCGACCATTGCCCAGGAACCAATTTTGACTCCGGGTAAGAGGGTGCTACCAGCACCGACAGAAGCGCCTGTTCCGACATGGCTCGATGAGGCGGTCCAATCATCTGCTGATTTCAGGCTGAGATCTGGGTTGACCGCTCGAGGATAATAATCATTCGTAAGAATGACGCCTGGCCCCAGAAATACGCCATCCTCAAGTACTGCTGGATGATATACAAACACACCGTTTTGCAATTTACAGTTATCACCAACGACCACATCAAAGTCGACGTAGACGCCTTTGCCCAGGATACAGTCGCGACCGATCGTGGCATTTTCTCTTACTTGAACGTTATGCCAAATAATAGTACCCTGGCCGATTTGCGCTTCGGTTGAAATGTCGGCCGTAGGGTGAATACGGACGTCCGGAAATTCTTTCATAGCCTTTGTTATGGGTCCTCGCGACCCCCTCAAACTGAATTGGTTTTTACTTTCGCCGCATGAGAGGAAAAAATGCGCATCCAGAAGGCTGCTCGTCAGCGCTGGCCGGCGTTGCAACAGAAGTTGAAATGGCTGAAGATGTTGCTTTTGCCAAAGCTGTGGGTGCCACGGCGGATGTTGGTATCGCGGCCGATGTCGGGTCATCCGGGGGTGTAGACCCGCTTATGGTTGCTTCGCTTGGTTCGATCGCCTCCGATGTATTAACAGGCGCGACAGGTGCTGCCTTGGTGACCACCGGTATATAGGAGGCGGCAGGTAACGGCTGTGGGGGTACTGGAAGTGAATGGTCAATGGAAAAGGCATAGGTCCTTAGTTGATTCCCCGCGGCCGATCCCATAAGTTTACCATTGCTGATCGTAGCCATTTCAATAGGAGTCTCGATATGTGTCGTTCTTTGCGCATCGACAATCGGCCCCGGGGTCACTGCCAGGTCAAAATTCACCGGGCTATTGCTCAGGTTCCAGACCCTAGCGATTAGGCCACTTTCCGGGCCATCATCGGCCGGTTTCAGAGCCCACAACAATACGTCGGGATTCGAGATTGACAGGAAGGAATAGGAATTAGCGGGATAAGTATTACCGCCTATAACCTGACCAGTAACTAATGGGTTTTGGTGCTCAAGAGAAAATTTCATAGCAGAGACAGGGTTGAAGGTAGAGCGAGTCTGCAAGGCAAAGCGCTGGAGGAAATGCGAGTCGCCGCCCTGATCAGGAAGTCCGCCATATCCGGCTACTGGACCGCCGATTAGAGCTGACAACTGCGGTGTAGAAGTGTCCAGATTATCATGATCGCTGCCGCCAACCTTCATAAAATAACAGTCAGCATTGGATAGCGTCACACCAATGGAGCTATTACCGATATCGGCAAAATGATTCAATGTGAACCAATCATATCTGGCATTGCGTGGAGAATAGTGACCTCCATTTGCCAGCAGCTTGGCCTTAATGACTGCGCCAACCTCTTCATGCCAAACTGTGGGGCTGGTCAAATTAAAGCTAAAGGCAAAGGTTTGAGTGTTGTGGAAGTTCTGATTAATGTCGTTGCGAATATCGATACGTTTTGAATCTCTTATCAACGTAACTCGCGTCACATGATCAAGCGGTTCTGTACCGGCGGCTCTAAGAGTTACGGTAACGGGACCCTGGTTCTCAACCTGGATTGAGCCTGAACTTGTTCCCATATCATTCACATAGCGACCACCAATGGGATTTACGAGCTCAATGTTTCCTCTCGTCTTGTCAATCAGACTTGTTATAGCTCCTCGGTCCGCAAGCGTGACCTTGTAGGATTGATTTTCAATGACCTTTCCATTTATGCTGGCAGCATTTGAGAAGCTCTGACCGCTGCCCGTTCGAATCTCGAACACTTTATAGCCCAGTGCGGGCACATCTTTGGCTAAGATCCTTAAATAACTTATTCCATCAACTGTTACAAACTGAGAAGGAGTTTCCTCGTTAGCGACTAAATCAAATACGTGAATTGGACCGCTATTTTGGAGTGGGAAATCGGCAAGGTCAGTTCGTGTCCAACTCAAGGTATTGAAGGTGAAAATCTGTTGCGTTGAACCGTTTTTCTGAATCAATCCTCCCAGGTCACTCACGGCATCGCTATGCAGTGTATCTGTGTAATCCTCTACCTCACTTGCCAGCCGCTTTTGCCAGGCAATCCTTTCGTTAACCAGCCCACTGGGAGGACCAATCATGCCGAAATTGTGTTCCCAAAACAGACCCAGGTTCATCCAGGCTGAGTCCCGGCTGGATTGACGTCCATCCATGAAGTTGGGATCTGCTAGAGTAACTAAGGTAGCCATTGCTTCAGCTCCACGCAACTTCTCCACCGAGCGCTTGACGCGTGCAGAGACTTCTGACAATGCGGCGCAGTATAGATCCCACTCATTTCCAAAGCTAGCGCCATATGATGGCAATGAGTTACCGTATTCAGCTTCAAAATCGACAAAAAAATCTTCCTCATTGGAAACGATGACTTTTCTAGATGACGTCGTCTTAGCTTGGGCGACAGTGACGAATTCATCTGTCATAGTCTTTAGGTCATCCCAGCCTTTGCCAAATGCGCCGACTATTTGGTATGGAAAACGGGCAATAAAATCCACATCCGTATCGACATAGTCGACGACGTTTTCTGTGTCTCGCGCTTCTGCATATCCTCCCGGGTATGAATTATTGTTCGTCAACATCGAATTCCACTTCAGCAGCATCTTTGATCCGTCAGGGCCGGTCCACCAGTAGATTTCGTGTTCCCGGTCGCCTGGATCTCCGACAAAGCTGTCGCAACCACAAATGCCCTTCCAGCTATACTTAGCACCGGACCCAGAAAACAAAGAAACTACGCCGTATGGGAGGGTCTGATTCTCAATGAGATAAGCCAGTGGGAAGCGGAGACTATATTGCCGCTCAATTTTTCCCGGGTAATACATACCTCGAATGACTGCCTCAGTTGGTGCACCTCCTGGACAAATGCAAAGCGCGTTCAATGGAACACTGATATGACCGCTTCTGATGTGGTCGATCAGTCGTTGAAATTGGACCTGGGATTTGTTCTTTTCATAGGTCCACATCCAGAAACTGCCGTCACAATTCCACCGGCTTTGGTGTTCAGGCGCATTCCCCGCTGTGGCATCAGCTAGATTCAGATAGTAATCAATGGTTTCCAGGAAGGCCTGCTTATAAGTATTCTCACCGGCCGTCCAAAAATAATCGGTGTGGTCATCAGGCGCTATATAGATGCGCTTGGTATCTAACAGGGAATTACCATGTAAAAGTAACAGGGGAACAAATTCAGTACCACCGGTATCAGCAAAAATCTGGTTCACTGGAAAAAGGGTGGTCCATTTGGCTAATACAGCGCTGGCAGCTGCAAGAACTCCACCCTTTAGAAAATCTCGACGAGTTAACGGCCTTTTCTTCTTATTATTTGACATTTGAGATTTTCCTCACCCTTCGCCAGGGTTCAATTAGGGTTCATCATATATCCGTACGGCAAGCAATTCTGTACTAAGTATAAAAATAAATGGCATTCCTCCACGTTATATTCAGAACTTCTAATAAATCGGCTGTTCAACTACTGCCCATCAGGAGCATACCGATATACGTATCTCGGCCAACCATGATCCCAACGAGCCGGGAGGACGCGAAGCGGTTCAAAACGGTCACCGAGATCATTCTCCAAAATATAATACTCATTCAGGAACTCAATCCAATAATAGACTTCCAGGGGGTAATTCGCCAAGATATAGGCCGGTCCTTGGGGTTCAATAGCTGGTTGAAGCAACAGCCGGGTATTCGGATGGTTGCTTGTATCACGCCCTGGCCCACGTATCATATCTTCTAATGCCACCCAATGGGCAGTGGGATAAAGAGCAAAGCCATCTTGAAGTTGGCCAATCGAAGGTGCGTAAACTGACCCTTCAAGCTCCGTTAAATAATTAACCAAATCATCATATGCCTCATCTGCATCTGGTGAAGTCATTACCGGGAAGGGATTGTAAGCGAGGAAAGCAAAGCTGATAAACAAGGCGAGTAGGTGAACACGATACGCCTTGGCAACCTCGACCCCAGTAGCCAACTGGTGGAGTCCAAGTGTGCCCACCAGGATAAACATAGCTCCCATTGGTATGAAAACATTGTTTGACGAGCCGGGATCGAGGGTGCCCATGAAGCCCGATAGTACGGCGAAAAGTAATTGGAAGTGCCAAATATTTAGTTTCTCGCGCTCTTTGATCAAGGTCCATAATGTAAAAAGCCCACTGGAAAGTGCCAGTATGGGATAGGATTTAAGGATGAAGGCCAGGTAGCGGCGTACCGAGCTGAAACCTAGATCAGACCATTGACGTGGCACTTGCCAGGTAAAGTAGTGGAATTGAGAACCAAAGAGAACTGGGCCGGCAAAGATATAGAGTACCGGACCAAGGATGAACGCAGACAGCCAATATAATAATGATCGCTTTAATCCTTCTCTCCATGTCAGGAAAACCAACCCACCTATGGCAAACAACGCACCATGTTGTTTAAACCAGAAAGAGGCGACAAGAATAACGACGCCAAGCAGATTCCAGGATTTTCCGCGGTTTCGATCTATGATGTAGCTTCCAAGTAAGAAGGCGAATAGCAGCCAGGAATCTGAATGAGCTGTATCCAGATAGAAGTCCATCACGGAATAGGCCGCTGCGTATAAGCCGACCGCAATCAAACCCCACCAGGAAGAACGCGTCTTGTCCTTGATTACCAGATAGATTATTAAACCAGATCCGATAGCCCCAAGAATCGCTACAAAACGTAATGTCGTTAGATTGATACCCAGGATCCAGGAAAACGGGATGGATATGATGTAGAAGAGCGGATTGTAGGCCAGTGGTACATACGCTGGCGAAGGCTCTGGATAAATAGGAGCATAGGCGGTTGCTTGCTGAAAATGTTGCAGAACAACGCCTTCCATCACATCAAGATTGAGTGGGAATGCAATATGGTTGATCCACAGATAGATCACCAATAAAACATTGATAATGGCGATTGTTATTAGGGCTACGTGGGCTATATTGCTGAATTTGCCATGACGCGATGATTGTCGCATTTCTATGGCAATCAAAATTGCCCCGAAAAGGGTGACTAAAGCCAAGAATGCTATTCGCAATAAATTAATTGAGTCCATCATTGCAACTCCTCTGAGTTGTCGATATCCACTACTTCACTTAAGAAGTCGGCCACAATTTGATGACCCAAGGGTGTCCAATGCATATTGCCTGCCTGGTAGGGACATGCTTCGTCCCTGGCCTGAAGGACCGGTAGAAGATCAATGTATGGAATATCCAATTCTTTTGCCAGCTCTGCGGTTACGCGTTGGGGCTGGTCCAGGTCATACGCAGTCGTGTCCGATAGGTCAACATACCGTGGGTAATAGTCTAATTCATCTGGCCTACAGACCTGAACAGAACTAGGTATCATGACAACTGCTAGATCAGAACCAATTGTTCCGGCAACAGACTGAATTTCCTCTAGTCGTTGAGCCACCAACTCCACAGCCTCGCTGTCGCTGACGATCTGATCCTTCTCCAGGGTTGAAAAATGACCCAAAAAGTAACCGTGGTTTCTTGGCTCCTGCTTTAACCGTTCCAACAAGGGTTCCTTTATTTCAAGTTGCACTAACTTCTGAAGATGGGACAGACGCGCCAAGGAATACCAGCCATTTTGTGACTGAAGTTGAAAACCAATGGAACTCTGGAACTCCTCATTACTCCATAGAACGTCTACATATTCATTTACAAAAAAGCCGATGAGAATCAGATCGGGTTGATAAAGGGTGGCATATTTCTCAACTACGGCGGCATACTGATTCGGTCCGAAGCCAGTTATCGCGAAGTTCATGACTTCGATGTCGGTCTCTGGATGTTGAGCAGACAGACGTTGCTCTAGCAGCCTTGGCCAGGCCTGTTCTGTATTAACTCCCTCGGCGCTGGTAAAAGCATCACCAACGGTCATTATGCGGAAGGTATTATCCTTTTTGACTGCCGGATATTCAGGACCAGGAAATCCAAGCGAATTTGACTCTACCCAATAGTCATAGCTTTCCCACCGGAGCTGTGTGGTTTGCGAGGGTATTAGCCGCCAGCCAAGTGTTTCGTCCATTTGTAAGGATGGCCTTTCCCCCCAGCCTAATACTTCTTGTGGATTTAGCAGGCGAACGGCCATCTCAACCGAGGCAGCCAGGCCTAAAACTACGACAAGAAGAATTCCTAAACGGACACCGACCCGAATGATACCAGAGCGTTGGACCCAGCGCTTTAATAGAACCAGGGACTTTCCCACTGTAAACTCTAGCATCAGAGCTGCGACGATAGTGACAGATATCGCCGCGGCAATACCGCCGAAGATTCTTAGCATACTGGCCGTAAGACCCAGGGGAACCAGGGCCATAACGAACGGATTGTGCATAATAAAAATGGAGTATGTATGGCGACTTAGCCAAGAACCGATTCCTACTCCTTTCAAACGCGCAAATAGGCGGCTGGTAAAGAGTGCATAAAGTAAGATGAAGGCACTAATACCTAATAGAAACGGCGCGGCCGCCATTCCGAGTAGAGTCAAGGCAAGAAGGGTGCCCAACAAATAGCCAACTATGGCCAGGATCACAACCGAGGGTGAACGCAGGACCTGCTCCGTACGCTGTGGATTACGCTGCAGCCAGAGGGCCAGACTCATTCCAAAAATGAATTCAGGAAGCCGCGTAAGGAAAATAGCCCCTCTGAGCCATGCATCAAGATATGTATCAAAATAGAGGAGGCCAGCAGCTCGTGCGATAAAGCCGATGAGGCAACCTATGATGAGAAACCGGGCCGGACCCCACCTATTTAACAGTCTCCACAGGAGAGGATAGATGAGATAGAGTTGGAGGATTAAGCCAATATACCACCAGGCAGGCGCGAAATAATAGAGCAAGCCCGGCGTCACTCTAATGCCAATCAAACTTGCCCAAAAGGCCGGCTCGGTAACCGATATCCCCCAGCCAACCAGAAACCAGGTCGCAGCGAAGAATAGGTGGGCGCCCCACCACAAGGGATAAATTCGCTCTGCCCTACGAAGGTAGAAAGGCCAAAGTTTAATTGATTTACCTTGTTTACGGGCAAGTAAACCCCAGGTAAGTCCAAAGCCACTAATTATTAGGAATAACTGTACGCCCTGGTCGCCGAACCAACCAATGTAGCGCACTGCATTTACAGGGATATTCCAGGCACCATATTCGATAAGTGGCTTTAATTGGGCTACTCGATCGGAAAGCGCTGGCCAATCGTAGAATGGATTCGCTATCAGGGGATAGCCAAATAAACGTTCTACAATGTGGTTAAGAAAGATCCAGATCAGGGCAACAGCTTTGATTTGATCCAGCCACTTAAACTGAACATATCCTTTCCGGATGGCAGCATTTTCTGTATTATTTTCGATCATTCGGTGTTTTTTATCGGGTTACAGCAAACGATCAGGACTCACCCGGTGTGCCAAAGTGAGGCTGATAACAATTTACTCTTAGCAGAAGATAGTGATAAACACAATATAGCAATCTGAGTTTGTCGTGTATGGTTGGCTCCCCAATTTAGTCTCAATTCCACTAATTACCTGAAGCCATCAGAGAGTTTTCTGTGTTCGTTATTGAATTAAGCAGAGCTCCTGGCTATTTACGGTGTATCAGCCAACGGTGCTTTCATCTCCTCTAAAGTCGATTCCATACCGCTCTTCTGGGCGAGATTAACCTCTTCATGGGGATCCGTTGTCAGGTCGTATAATTCTTCGCCAAATTCAGAATGATCGATGTATTGGTAGTCCAAATTAATCACAGAACTCATATCTCCATGATATGGGAGATGTTGTGGTGGAACCCAGCTGACCTGTTCTGATGTGGCAATTGGGAACGGCCAATCAGAGTACAAACCGGGAACCTGCCAAAGCTGGGCTAATGACAGACCGGGAAGCGCCGGTTCTTCATTCGGCTCAATCAGGTCCAGGATCGTAGCCGGCAAGGATGTTATAGATGTCGCTGTTGATATCCGCATACCAGCGGGAATGTGGCCAGGCCACCAAAAAATTATAGGTACCTGAATTACCTCAGGGTAAAGAGAGTTGTGGTGCTCGAGAAGTTCATGTTCGCCGAATGATTCGCCATGATCGGAAAGAATCACTACCAATGTATTTTCTGTCAGTCCAGCATTTTCAAGGTCCGTGAACAACTGATTGAATTCATTATCGGCATAATTTATCGCCCCATCATAAGCATCTACTTCTTCCTGCAGTTGTTCGGGCGACAATCCTATATATATCTGGTCCATACCCCAATCTGTGTTGATTAATCCACCGGGTTCAGCAGAAGTAGAGTACATACTTCGATAAGGCTGTGGGGGAATGTAGGGAGAATGAACATCGAAGTAGTTCAAGATAGCAAAAAAGGGTTTCTCGTCATCGCGATCTATCCAGTTCAACAAAGCATCGTTTATTTGTGGAGCTAGCATACGGCCGATTCGATACTCCATTCCAAGAGCCTTGTGTAAAACGTAAAATTCAAAAAGCCGGCCGTACAATGTGTTGACAAAAGTGTTGTCCGGCGATTGAAAGACATCCTCAAAATGCTGAAACCCTTTCCCAAAGCCCATGGCTCGGTTAAAAACTTGAACATTAGCGGAAAATCCGCCGGTACGATAGCCTTTTTTCTGCAGTTCCTCACCAATCGTCGGAAATTGGTCGCTAAGTGTTCGCCAAACATCGGCGCCATGTTCCGAAGTGTCAAGACCGGTTAACAAGGAAGCATGAGCAGGTAAGGTCCATGATGACGTTGAATAAGCTTTCTCAAACAAAACGCCTTCCTGAGCGAGGCGGTCAATATTTGGACTCGTATTTCGTTGATAGCCATATGCGGAAAGGTGGTCTGCTCTCAGGGTGTCCACGACAACGACCAGTATATTGGGTGAATCAGGCTCGGCCGCGGGTAGATTTGATATAGCGGATTTTTCACGAAACCGACCGCCGCCTTCTACGACAATAATGGCCAATATAGCCAGAACCCCAAGGATAGGGACGGTTCGACGCCAAATACGTGTGGCAACGATCTCGTGCCCACCATACCATCGAGCAGTCTGAACGCCTAAACCCAGACTGAGAATTGCTACAGCGAAGATGCTGAGCCGGCCAGACAAGAGGATTGTCAACCAGTCGAGGAACATCAACGTAGCGAACACCAAAATTGACAGGCGCAATATTGGCAGTCTCTTTAAGAGCAATGATAACAAACTAAAGAGCAAGGCCAGGCCAAAGAATAACAGTAAGTCGAATAGTGGAGAAACCCATAAGGTTTCAACCGATAGGCCTAGAAACCTGATAGGTCCGTCGAGTAACTCATTTCTTTTAAGTATAAATAGAGCCATACCTTCGATTAGTCCAGTAAGCAGGCCGAACCATATCCCGGCTAGCAGGATTCCTCGAATCACGTGGTATTTATCCGCATCTTCTTGCATTCTTTGATCCTGTGTAGAAAGGTTGATTTACTGATACAAGTGTCAGGACCAAGCTCTTCAGTGGAAAGGAACTTATGGTCCATAAATTTTCGCGATTTGGTCTAGTATTACCTGTGCTAAATATAGCCCAGTCCACTGAGTCGTTCGCGTATGAGCGCTTCTTCGTCATCTGATAGTCTGCTTGCTTGTTCTCCATCCATTGTTGAACCATCAAGCAATGACTTCCCTTGCATTGTATTTGGCACGTCGTAGTTAGCCAGCTCGAGCAAGGTTGGGGCTATGTCTAGTAGATGCACCCCTTCCACTTCACCATGCAGGTGAAGATTTGGTGCGGCAAGGATGAACGCTCCAAATTGGGAATGGTTGCAACCATCCGGGCCCGTGTCATTTTCCTGGATGAAAAGCTCCGGGTAGCCTACGCCGCCAATGGAACGCCAATAAAGGCCACCAAAATGGACGATCAAGTCTGGGGCTACGTTGTTTACATGCTGGTAAATATCCTCTGGCTTGAATACTAAATTGCCCATTGGCTTATCGTTCTCTAGTTCCAAGGCCTCGAACCTGGCCTTGATATCCTCGCGAAAGGCCACATAATGGTCCGGTTCCACAACTCCTTGCGGTTCGCGGCCCTTTACATTGAAGAAAACTCGAGCATAGTATCCTCCCTCGCTCCAGGCGCGGGTTTTCTCCCAGTTCACGTCCAGGTCACTGAAGGAGGTAATCTCGCTGGGGTAGTTGTTCAGTACGAGCAATCCTTCCTTTACCAGCCACTCATTTACGCAAAAACCACCATCTAATCGCTGTGCACCGTGATCGGATACGACTAAGACGGCCGTATCATCATCCAACAACTCCAGGATCTGGCCCAGCTCTTCATCTAGATATTGATAGTAATCCCGGATAACAGACTCATAAGGATTACCAGCTTCGTAGAGGACGTGTTGGGGATCATGATACTGCCAGAAACCATGGTGCATACGATCAAGCCCAATCTCAACAAATTGGAAGTACTCCCACTCCTCCTGTTGTAAAAAATGACGAACGACAGCAAAATGCTTCCTGCTCATTGTGTAAATTTCGTCCCTGAGCCACTCCTTATTGTCCGTTCTGAAACCTTTCACATCGACCGGATAAGTACCAACAACCTCGCTTATCTTGTCCTGAACGCTTGGTGGGTGGGTGAAGGTGTTTTGACCCGGATCGGGTGTCATAAAACAGCTGACGCTGATCCCATAGACTTTTCGAGGCGGATAGGAAGGCGGCACGCCAATGACTATCGAACGTTTGCCTTCCCGGGCAACTTGATCCCACATAGCCAGTCCTTGAATAGACTTAGAATTTACGATTTCCAGGCCACTATAAGAATGATCAGCCCGGTTCCGAAAACCATACACTCCCAAGGAGCCAGGATCCTGGCTGGTGGACATACACATCCAGGCAGGAACAGTGATGGGTGGAATAATACTTTCCAGCCTGCCATAGCAGCCATATTCCATGAGCCGTCTAAAGTTGGTCAGGCTTTCTTCGCCAAGCAACAATTCGGGCGCTGCGCAATCGAGGCCAATAATTAGTATTTTCATGATATCAGGGAACTCCCTTCCATTGCTGGGCCCTTTGCTAAACCCAGGGTTTCCATTATTGTTGGGGCCAGATCCACTAAACTCGCGCCATCCTCCCTGAATGCCTGATTCATGAATAGCACACCAGGCACCAGGTCTGGGTCAAGCATATGATCTCCGCCCCATTTTCTAATATTGTCTTCAAACAGTCCGGCCGGCGTTCCACCTAATGGAGTGCCCCAGGACACACGATAACCCTCTGCAAAATTAACCAGTAAATCGGGGGCTTGATCCACATACGGACCGGAATATATCTGCTCCCTGGACAGCACCCGGGTAACGACTGTTTTACCGCGATCGGGATCAAGAAGGCCAGTCAGCCCCTTGGCGATTGCTGCTTTGACCGTTTCAGCCTCATTTACATCAACAATTCCTTTCGCTTCACGTCCACGAAGATTGATAAAAATCCCACCAAGACCTAAGGCATAAGCCTTGGTTTGGCTCCAATCCACATGGTGGAAGAAATCGCCAGTCTCATTACCAGGAATAAATCCCTCATCAAGGGCAAGCCAACCTTGTTCATAAAGCCAGGTATTTAGATTTAAACCTCGTTGGAAGCTGTTCATTCCATGATCACTAAGGACGACAAAAAGCGTATCATCATCAGCGTGCTGCAAAGCTTTTCCGACAATCGCATCGCAATCACGGTAATGCTCTTCGATGACGTCCTTCATTTCTGGTGGAATGCCCTCTTTGTTGGCTGGATGCTCCGGCTCACGGGCACGCCACATCATGTGCTGAAGTCGATCCGGTGTGTCAAAAAGACAAAAGAAGAAGCCCTCCTCAAAACGATCTAGTTCGAGAAGCATCATTTTTTCTCGTTCATGAAGGATTTGGTTGCACTGGTCAACAAAAGCAATTTCATCAAAACGTTCGTGGATTAAACCATCATGGTCTTCAGCCATGCCAAGCGTGTAATAAGTGCCTAACCTTCGCTCTAATTCACTAGCATAGTCAACTGGATGGGTAATCGGAAAAAGTGGGGCAGAAGGGTCGAAATTAATCGGTGAGGCATATAGTTCGAGATGCGGTTCGATTTGGGAAAGATAGAAACGGACAATGCCCCGCATCGACTGCAAAAGGCCAACCTTGAATTTAACTTTTAGCCAGCCACTCCATTCGCCAAGGTTTACCGCTAATGATTCGGGTTGCCCATCGGAGTAAAGCATCACTCTGGTACTCTCTGATTCTACGGCAAGGGTTACTTTGGCCACTATATCTTCGCCTGTCTTCGGATTACGTGGTCCCACAAGATGGGTATTGACAGTACCCTTAGCATCAGCCTGGATAACGATTACTTTTTCGCTTTCTTGGGCAGTGACATTTCCCTTCGAAGTATAGAAAGTTGATGTTCCCAATCCACCACGTAAATCAGGCACCCCAACGCCGGCTAACATGCGGCCCTGGATCTCGTCAGGTGGGTAGGTACACGGACAGCGCAAGATGGTTGATCCGATGCCTTCCTTTGACAACAGTACCCAGAATGGCTCCCCATGGCGAAGATTAACTGCCTTTGGCGGTGAGAATATATTTTTTTGTTCATATCGATTTAGAGATAATGCAGGTAAATATGTTCTTGGATCACGGGTGAGAAAATCAAATATGCCATGACCTCCAGGATTTGTGCCGGTGGTAAATGTTGACCAGGCAACTGGCGTCTGTGGGGGGTAAGTGGTTTTTAGTCGTGTATAGCCGCCTTGCTGGCGCAGTCTATCCAAGTTTGGTAAATTGCCTGAATCCATCAGAGATTCAGCAATTTTTGGTTCCAGGCCGTCAAGCCCGATAACGATAACTTTCTTCATATGTGTAGTTCATCCTATCTACGTTAGTCACAGACCGAGATCAAGAAATGGAACTCTCAGTTCCATCTACTCAATATCAGACTCAGTCTCAGTGGGGGATTCCAGATCAGACAGATCTGCTTGCTTGGTAAGCTTTCGATATGCATTCTTAGCCATGCCGAGAATGTACCGCCCAAAAATTAAAACAAAACCTACTGCCGCACCGCAAATCGAAGCCGCCGGTAAGAGGGTATCAGGACCCAAATATAGAAGAAAATAGGGTTTTAGTATGGAAGCCCAGGAGACCGGGTTCAACTCATTGATAAATGTCATTAAGAAACTTACTTCAAACATATTCTTATTTCCTTTTCATTGGAATGTCAAAATAGATAATTATTGCTATTGCCAACCAATTCAGGTTGGCAGAGTTAGATGAACAATAAGTTGGTCGAATCACAGACACGTACTGAGTGGGCTGTCAGGGTGCTTGAGGGATTAAGGGCAAGAATTGCCACTGATAGCACTGAAAAGCTGTTAGCTTGAAACGCTATCGCCAACACAGAAGGGATTATTCTATACGATCATATAAATTGTAGCTGCCTGTGGTCTTAATAAGGTAATATTCCTCTGCCAGGTCATACGCAGGGTAAAGCTCAATCCACCCCCCAAAGTCGCCAATGAGAACATATTCGGGGTTTTCTGTTTCCAAATAATTATAGAAATCCGAAACGGGTTCGCCGCCAAGGTACATTTGGGCGTTCGCCTGGTATAGTAACGATTGTGGTGGGTAATGATAATTATGATCTGTCAGGAATCCCATCTCAGGTTCCCATGTCTCAATAATGACGTCCTTGGGGACAGTTTCATTTAAGAACTCTGCCATCTCGACGGCTGGGTTCTGTGTCCCAACGATTTCTCCAACGGTTTTTATTAGCGGCACTGCGATTATTAAAGCCAGCCAGAATAGCAGTGATATATTAAGTAAGTTTCGTCCTTTCGAAATTCTTTCGATAAGCCCGGTGGATGACGATTCCATTCCAACAAACTGAAAATTATCCGTCACATCCAGGAAGAAGTGGGCGATAAAAATTGAGGTCAACCCCAAACCAAGGAATGCGTATCGCAACCAACCAATGGAAGCGGCGACAAACCAAAACAAGTTGATGGCCAACAACAAAAATAAGGTGGCCCATTTTTGCCCTTTTTGATCCCGTTGTAGAAATATCGTAGCCCCATATATCAAAGAAGGAATTACTGCTCCAAGATAAACACTGCGGCTGGTCAAGGTTTCGAAGTTTCGGATCATCACCGAAGGCTGAAAAACCAGGGCTGCGCCAGCAACCGACTCTCGAAGCAATGTCAGGTTGTCAACCATACTCTCAGGACCCAGGAAGGCAAGCATAAATATGCCCCAAAGTCCAAAGCAACCAGTAGATACCACGAGGGGAACTAAAAAGTATCTGTGAGAAAGATTCCGATAATAGAATATGTTGAGAATCCAGGCTAAACTTAATGCGGGAAGCAAGAATAATAAATACTGATATTTTGTGATCATCGCCAGGCCAAGAAGAAGGCCAACAATGAGTAACCGCGATAGCCTCACCTTCGGCCAACTTGCAAACCAAAGCCACAGACCTGCTATCAGGAATAAGAAACCAGGAACTTCTCCAAGAACCTGCCGTCCAGTCTCCAATATAAGAACACTACGCGTGGAAACAATTAATATTAACGATAACAGAGCTAACTTTCGACCACCGATATGCTGTATAAAGAAGTAGAAAACCAGGAGGGCAAGAAACAGATAAATGGCCATGACCAGTCGCGCTTGAAGCAATCCAATCCCAAATACCCGAAACATAGCCGCGATCGGGAGCATGACCGTCGGCCCAACACCAATGGAGGGTCCAAAATAACGGAACCCCTCGCTGCTGTAATCAGCGTAGACGCCGAATTTAACAAGGCTTTTTGGAACATGAAGATGAGACCCTTCATCAAACCAGGGGCTAGGGAAGTTTGGCAGGTTGTAAAAGACAAGCACCAACAGTGTGATGATGGCAACCGAAAAAAGGATGATTGTCACACCTGATGGCAGGCTTCGCTCTTCACTTTCATTGTCTGTTATTGAACTACTATCTATCGATGACTGGGTCATGGTATGCTCTTTTGGTGTTACTAAAATAAGGCAACGATTTCGTGTTGTATTGCCGTTACGGGAACACCAGCGTACGTGGTACTGCCCACTGTTCGCTCAGAGAAAGGCGTTTCGATCCCATCAACGGTTACAGTTGAGAGACGATGACCGGCATGAGACAGAGGAATCAGGATTTCTAGCTTGTATTTATCATCATCTTGGGCCACCAGCCTGAAATTCAATTCCCTGTTTTGCGGGAGCCATTCAACATCCTCAAATCTGGCATTGTGACGCAACTGTACGAAATCGAGCCATTCCTCTGCTGACCATATAGGCAGATTAAGCGATATAGCATGATCAAGGGTTCCATTGATCCATCGTCTGGCCTTATCTGCTGCCTCGCCGCCAATTTGAAAAGGATCTGCATGAAATTGGAACGCGATCGCGGCATAGCCACCATTTTCGATGCTTTTGTTTAAAAGCGTCTTCGAGACTTCAATAGCCTCTTCGGGGGTCAGATCTGGCCACCCTCCCCAACCGGGTACATCCATGGACATCAGATGTTCATCAGCGAGTTGGGTGTTTTGTTGGAAAATATTGAGAATTCGACCTTGAGAATCAACGAATTTCATGGGCAGACCACTGCCGGTAATGTGCCCATAAACCCATTCACCGTTATCTTTCTGCAAGGAGGGGCCTACGTGATAATAATCCGTATTCATGCGAATCCCGTAAGATGCCTGAACACTGGCTGTCTCTGTCCAACCAGACCACCTGACGCGGTGTGTTCTGACCGTCGTCGAGACAGGTCCATAACCCCGACCGGTAAATTCATTCCAATATCGACGCCAACCTTCCTCCAATCCTTCCTCAACCCATGGATGAAGTGTAAATTCATGTCCACGCGATCTCCAGTGGTCGATCATGCCAGGAGTTGGAGTTTTAAATTTATCGGCCAACAGATCTCCTAGTACTGGAAGATAATCCGTAGCCAGGAAAAGTGCCCGGCGCCCTGCCCTCTCGAAGTTACTGGCTAATTCGGGCGAGTAGTAAATCGTCATATGGCCATCTTTCTCGTCGAAAAGCGATAGGAGTTCATCAATATAGGGTGCAGGATTCATATGTGAATCACCCGTGGCAATGAGCATCCCATTGGTCTCTGCCGGAAAATACCACAGCCGGGGAAGTGGACGCGCCCCTTCACTCATGTCGACTAAGAGGTTCGTCAAGAGCCGTTGTTGCTCGTCAGCCTGTGGGATCGAAATTCGGTCCAGGTCAATCCAATTCTTAAAGAGATCAATCGTCCTGACGCCATCCAATCCATCAACATCATGATCGGCCAATTCAGGATTTCCCTGGCGTGTGTAAGCAACGCTGCGGGCTAAGTCGAAAGCCCACATGGCAGCCCGGCCATTACCATAATTATGAATGGTTAATCCAGGAGAATTGAAGTGGCCATCCGGCGAGTTGGAGATCCAGGCCACAGCCTCAGCTCCGGCCAACCGGTATTGATCGGCAGGACCATGAAACTGTAAAGATTCGGATATGATCCCATCCGCAACCCGATGACTTTTCTCAGTCCTAATGTAACCTTCGATAGTCGTTCCGGATAGTGGGTCAACTCCAAGCAGGCTGGCTAGTCGTTGGTCAGGCCGCATCGCGATCAGGTTGCCCCCATTGAAAACATACTCCTCTAAAATCTCGACTTGGCTCGGGTTTAACGTTCCTTCTGAGAGTAGCACCGTGTCGTAATCGTCGAGCATAGCGCTACTGAGATCCGTCAAAGCACCGATCTGAAAACTGTTTAATCCCTCAGCTCGAAGGATTTCTCCCAGGTACGCCCCGAAAGGATTGGTGGAACTCTCGTCGATCAATAGGAGGATGGGATTAACGGAAGAAGAAGCCTGATCATCAAAAGCATTTTCCGACTCCAGGCCATATGGCGAGCCAATTGCCGGAAAATCTCCATCTGCACTGCGGAATAGCACATAACCGGTCGCAACCGGAACAACGACGACAGTGGCTCCGGCGCCGATTAAAAAATCTCGCCTTGTAAAATTATTACGATTCATTGTCGATAATACGTTAATTTCAAACAGTATATGGATCTGAATTTATTTGGCTTGATATGGGTCAATCAAACAGTCACATTGATTACGAATCTCTGGCATCCCATTTTCCAAAGAGCGATACGGGTTAAAATTCAAGAAATCTACTCTTGTCTTAGAAGCTATTCTCGACAATCCAAGATCGTACTTAAGTCCCTCTCTAGGAATTAATAATATCCGCCGCTTTTCTTGCGTGCTGGGTTACAGATTCACCATTGGTCAGGCCAGGGTAAATCTGGGCCGTTGTTGCCAAATATAGATTCTCGACTGGTGTGTGAATATCGGGAATCATATGGGTGCCGTTCAGTTGGTGCAGCGGTTCTACATAGCGTTCTCGGTGGACCAGGAAATAACGAATCCATTCCCGATTAAAGGCAGGGAACATCATCTCCAAATTCTTGAGCCAGATTTCGCGAATCTCATCATCGGGCAACTTAGCCCAATCACTGCCCGGTGCTGTGTACTTGGGAAGGTAAAGCAAATGATGCCCACCGACATATTGGGGGTCTATATAGGTGGTTGTCTCGATTAACCCTGTAAAGGGAATTCGATCGTCAGTGATATTGAGAGTCCAATATTCGCTCAGTGGTCGATCCAGCACCATTAGCGGTGCAATTACTCCCAAATATTCTGTTTGACCAAGATATTGGAGATAATCCTGTCCAGCGTCAGGGATCAGGCGCTGAAAAATTGGCAACTGCATAGTGACTACAACGGAGTCGAATAGTCTGTCATCCCCATTAATCTGTAGGCCTGTGGCCGTTCCTTCTTCGAGGATTACTTTATTTACCGGACTACGTAGATGGATCTTGCCTCCGGCTGCTTCTATTCGATCGGCCATTGCTTTAATCAGGGTGATGTAGCCGCCGATCAAATGGCCTGACTCTTCCTTCTGATTTGCACCGCTCCTGGTTGATTTCATCCGCACCAGGCGAGACCAGATATAGGTTGCCGGTGTTTGGCTAAAACTGCCATCAAATTTAGCTTTCAGCAGCGGCCGCCAAATATTCTCGTAAGTATTGCGCCCGCTCCATCGCACCAACCACTCTTCTACGCTGATCCCTTCCAACTTGTGCCAATCTCGGACAAACTGAGCATAAAGGACATTTATGCCCAGGCGAAAGCGATCGATCCAATTTAAGGGAGGGAAGCGGAAAAACTCGACAATATTATTCATGGAAAACATTTGCTGGTCATAGTAAAATCCCATCTTCGTCTCACGAAAACGCAACTGATCAGCAATATCGAGCTCCTCGCATAAGGCGAGCAGATGGCTGTCGCTTGAGAGAATGGCATGGTAAAAGCGGTCGATCGGGGTGCCATCATCAAGAATTATCGGACCGGCAAGGCCACCTAAAGTGGGCGATGCCTCGAATATTTCGACATCGACGCCTGATCTTGACAAGAAATAGCCAAGGCTAATCCCCATTATCCCGCCGCCTACAATTCCAACTTTCATATACTTTTCTCCAAAGTCCGAGATGATATGTTTATCCTATCTGCCGGATCGTCAATCAGCCGTCGCAATATGTCGGATATTTTCTGCCCGGCCGTTCCGTCGCCAAATATGGGGGGATGGTCAGTAGGCGGTTCAAAATCGTACCAAGCTTCTAGAATCATCTCAGGGGTTGTACCTACCAGTCTATTCCAGCCGGTTTCAACTGTTTCGACCCATTCAGTTTCATTTCGCATCGTTAGACAGGGGACACCAAGAAAATATGCTTCCCGTTGAACACCGCCCGAATCAGTGGCAATCAAACGGGCATTCTCTTCGAGAACGACGATGTCGAAATAGCCTACAGGATCGATGAGCTGCACATTGTCGGCAAAGACCATATTCAATTTTTCCAGCACCAATCTGGTTCTTGGGTGTGCGGGAAAAATGATCTTTTCGCCGGTTTGGTTTAGGGCATGAACGATTTGCCGCAATATTTCTGGATCATCGGTGTTGCTTGAGCGATGGACGGTCACCAGAGTGTAATTAGTCTCCGCAAGGTCAAGCCGTTCGAGCACGGTCGAGTTCTTCCGGGCGAGGGGCAGATTGTGGAGCATAGAATCCAGCATAACGTCGCCAACAAAGTGAACGGAACCGGTAACACCTTCGGCCGCCAGACGATCTACGGCTCTCTTGCTCGCGCAGAAATGGTGGTCGGCTACACAATCAGTTACCAGGCGATTTATTTCTTCTGGCATATCCCGGTTGAAACTGCGTTCGCCCGCTTCAATGTGGGCCACAGGAATATTTAATTTCGCGGCCGCTAAAGCGCCGGCAATGGTGGAATTGGTATCTCCTCGGACAATTACCAGGCCGGGTTTTTCCCTAAGAAGCACTTCTTCTACGAGTTGCAACATCTGGGCGGTTTGTTGGCCATGGGAACCTGATCCAACCTCCAGATTGTAGTCTGGGGCGGGCACACCGAGCTCATCAAAGAAAGCTTGAGACATTAAATAGTCGTAGTGCTGTCCAGTATGAACCAGGATTTCTTCGCTATGTTGGCGCAAGGCCAGGCTGACAGGGAGGGCCTGGACAAACTCCGGCCGGGCACCGACAATTGATACAACTTTCATATTATTTGGAAGTGGTTCCTATCACCCTTCAAATATGCGCATCTAAAAGACAAACCATGAGGGCGTTGTTTATAAGGCAATCAGAAGCAGCCAGGCTCTTAGCTTCTCGAAATCAGAAAAACACCTAACCCAATGATTAACGTACCTGCCAGGCGCAGGGCAGTGATGTTCTCATCGAATATCTGCCAGGATGCAATGAGCATCAAGATGTAGCTTAAACTGGCAAATGGGTAGGCGTAACTGAGATCCACCCTAGAGAGGGCGGCCAACCAAAACACGGTGCCAGTGATGTAAATAATGAGACCTATAACGACATACGGTGATGTTCCGATGCGGAATAGTGTAGAAAATAGATCCCCGGCGCTAAGGGTGATTTCTCCAACCGTTAGCATGCCTTTCTTTAACAATATTTGGCCCGTGGCACTAGCCAATACGGCTACTAATATATATACAATTGCAATATTCATTGTTGCCTTCCCTTTTGTTGGTAATAAAATCTTTTCGTCCATCATTAATCTCCAGAGAGTGATAACGCATCTCGATTAAATTGGGTCAGGTGCAAGCGATATAACAATACCCAGCTCTGAAAGGCGAGATGTTCCTTGATAGTTTTTATTGTCTTAGCCTTAGAAGCACCAAATTTGCGCTGATGAAGGGTGGTCGGATATTCAGCCACTGAATATCCGCTGAGCATTCCTTTCACCATCAACTCAGTTCCGGCAAGATAATTATTGGAAGAGAAGGATATGTTTTTTATCACCTCACTCCGATAAGCCCGAAACAAAGCCGTGTATGTGTGGATATGCCTATCTACAAGAATTCGGTAGATAAAAGAGGAGCCTTGACTAAGTATCAACCGATAAGCAGGTACCCCATCCACTCCTCCAGAAGGATGATAGGGCGACGCAGTCACAATATCGGTTCTTTCATCCATCAGCGCCAGAATGTCCGGAATAGTGGCAAAAGCATAAGTGCCGTCACAGTCTGTGGTGACTATGATTTCACCCGTTACCATCGCAAAGCCAGTACGCAATGCGGCACCCAATCCCAGATTATAGGGATGACGGGCAAAGTTAAAGGAAACGCCTGGTACAGACAATTTCCCAAAAGCGCCATTCAATGCCAGCCAACTGTCATCGGAGCTGCCATCATCGACAAAGATTACTTCTATACTGTCTATAACTAATGTGGCAACAGTGTGCGTTTCCAGAAGTTTCGAGAGGACTGGCAGAAACTCTTCTTGCAGCTTGGCAACATTGTCGACTTCATTAAAGCAGGGGAGGATTATTGAAAGTCGCATCTTAATTGTCAGGATTAATCGAATATCTCTGTGAAATCATTAAACCGGTACCGGCACCTCGAGAACGGGAGATTGAACCTCGGAAAATTGTTCAATTATCAGATCTCGAATTACCTGCGAAATCCGCAAGATTTCATAACCGGCCTGAGCTGACACGGCAGGAGTTGTATGATCCTCAACGCATTGGATAAAATGCTCAATCTGCATCCTGAGCGGCTCGGCGTTTGGCACTAATATTCTTTCGATAATACTTTCTTGCCGGTACTTCACTCCCGTTGTGTTGTGGTTCAGATATTCGCCGCTTGAGTGCCGATGGACAGAAATGTTTTTATCGAGAAGATTTGCTTCTATGAACGCATTTCGGGTGATAACCTCAATAGCCCGAACTTTATTCTCGGTGACCCGGGAGGCGGTTAGGGAAAGCAGTGGGGCAGGAAGGAACGGCAATTGGGCTACAGCATGATCGATCGTTTGGGTAAACACACTTAATCCATGAGCCGATAATTTGTCCGGAAAACCACCAAACATGTCATGGACCAGCGCCAGATCATGGGTCATCAAATCGAGGACGACATCCACATCGGTATTGCTATTTTGAAATGGGCTTAGCCGTCGAAAGCTTATCGCCAATAGCTCCTGGTCCTCTATTACCTTCTTGAGCTCTAAATAAGTCGGGTTAAAGCGCTCAATATAGCCTACCTGGACTACGAGTCCTGTTTGCTCTGCCTTGGATATCAAATCCTCTGCCTGGCCAACTGTTTCAGTGAAAGGCTTTTCGATCAAGACGTGAACACCGCGATCCAGGCAGCGCATGGCCAGATCATAATGAAGCTGAGTGGGAGTCGCGATGGTAACAACATCTACGAAATTCAGCAGCTGGTCAAATGATTCGAAACAAGGCACTTCATACTTTCTGGCGATCTCAGCGCCCACTTTTGGATTGATGTCACAAACACCAACGAGCTTGGTCTTGCGAGTATTTGAGTAAATTCGACAGTGGTGCTGGCCCATTCGGCCGACGCCAATAACACCGGTTCTTAACATGATACACCTCTCCTAACTCTATTCGATAGGCCAACCATCTTTTGAGACCCTTTTTTATGCCGGAATATCAATTCCAAAAAAGGGCAGTTCTTCAAGATTGCTGGGACTTGATAGAAATTTAATAAATTATAAATATATAGAATTGTATAAAGACCTTGTGCTCGAAGAATAATGATTTGAGCCAAGATTTTGAACAGCCGGGGAAAGATTGTCTTTTATTGATCGACAATCAGTGAGGCAAAAGATTCACCGGCGCCGCTCCATGATACCCTTAGCAGTTCGGCTATTGTCGCCGCAACGTCAGCAAAAGAACTTCTTGTTCCCAAGTTCCAGCCCCCTTTAATGTGATTCCCAACTGCGAAAAATGGAACCCGTTCCCGCGAATGATCGGTACCCAAAGTAGTCGGATCGTTGCCGTGATCGGCTGTGATCAGCAGGATATCCGAGTCACGTAATTTGGATAAAATTTCCGGCAAACGACGATCAAAGGCCTCCAGAGCATCAGCATACCCTCGCGGGTCGTTGCGATGACCATAAAGGGCGTCGAAATCAACAAGGTTGGCAAAGATAAGACCGTCTCTGTCCGTCGCCAGGAATTCTATGATGCCATCAATACCCGCCATGTTATTACCCGTGTGATTGCTGTCTGTTAATCCACGATGGGCGAAAATGTCCTCGATTTTGCCAACACCCATCACCGCCAGGCCGTTATCTTTGATTACATCGAGGATGGTATCGTTGGGTGGTTCCAGGCTGAAATCCTTACGACGCTCTGTACGAGCGAACGCTCCGGTCTGACCAATAAACGGCCGGGCGATTACTCGTCCAACACTATAGTCACCTGTCAACAGATCTCGGGCAATTTCACAGAAATGATATAGATCATTTATAGGAATCACTTCTTCGTGGGCGGCAATCTGGAAGACGCTATCAGCCGAGGTGTAAATAATCGGCTTTCCGGTGGCCACATGTTCATTACCAAGCTTATTAATGATCTCGGTCCCAGAGGCGGGGATATTGCCTAGAGTTCCCCGGCCAATTCGTGATTCAAAGTTTTCCATTAGTTCAGTGGGAAAGCCATCAGGGAACACCGGGAATGGCCGGGCCAATATCACCCCTGCCAGTTCCCAATGACCCGTAGTGGTGTCCTTACCCGCGCTTATTTCAGTTAGCCGGCCATAAGCACCAAGGCTTGTTGTTGTTGGCGGTACATTGTTGATTTCAGTCACATTACCTAAACCCAACCGGCCCAGATTTGGCAGACTTAAACCGTCGACAACCCGGCTGATATTGCCTAGCGTGTTGGACCCAACATCGCCATAAGCGGCCGCGTCAGGTGCATCTCCACAGCCAACACTATCTAGGACAATTAGGACAACTCGACGGATTAAAATAGACATTTTAAGGCCCGGTTTGAGGGGTTATTGTTATTGCAAAGTCCAACACAGACGTATTACCTCCAAATTTGAGCTAAGCTCTTTCTTTGCAAACTGGCGTTTGCTGGGTAGCAGGTAGGCAACAGACCAACCAATCAATTTCACCAAACTCAAACCGGCTAACATCACTCGAAGGATCCCGGTTTTTACGGGACCATAATTTCTTCTATAGAAGAGCATCTTACCCCTATAGACCATCTTTCGCCGCTTCCAACGATCCATACTGCGGCCACCGTAGTGAAGAGTGGTAGCTGTGGGTAAATAATAAACTGCCCAATTGGCTTTCTGCAACCGGTATTGCAAATCTGCTTCATCACCATAAATAAAGAAACCCTCTTCGAGCAAACCAACTTCATCAAGAGCGGAACGGCGTAGCAGAAGACAAGCTGAGCTCAGCCAGCCCACACGCTTCACTTGCTCGCTATCTCGATGGGATGGATAGCCTTCCCAGAGTCGTTCCCCGATCCTAGTTGCTACCAGGAATTCTTCTAGCAGCGTGGAGAAATTCGCATAGCCCGCCTGAAAGGAACCATCTGAATTTAACAGCTTGCCGCCAATCCCTCCAGCATCGGGTGTTTCATCCATGAAATCGACCATGGCCTGAAGAGATGGCCCGTCAACCAATGTATCGTTGTTCAGCAGCAAGACATGACGCCCACTACTAAGCTCAATACCCTGGTTACATGCCCGAGCTAAGCCAACATTGTGATCATTCTGGATAATTCGAACATCGGGAAAGAAAAGATGCAGCATTTCCTGACTGCCATCGGTTGACCCATTATCTACCACGACAACGTCGAAGCTGCTTCTTAAACCACCTTCATAGAGAGAGCGCAGGCATGGCTCGAGGTAAGCTTTGTTATTCCAACACACCAATATAATTGAAAAATCGGCAAGCTGCGTGGGGTTATGATCGACCGATACGGCCTGGGTTAGTTGTGTCTGTTCCATCATTCATCTACCCGATACCGCTGATCCAGTTCCATAATTTCCTCATAAGTCCCCAAATCGATATACGAGCCACCAATCATCGGGACTGCGCGGAACTTCATGCCGGACGACAGGGCATTATTCATTATCATTGCAAAGTCAGAGATGTGTTTGTTCTGAACACAATCGTGAAGGAACTCAGTAAATTGTGGACGCCAGACAATCGCCCCCCACATTTCTGTTAAGTTGGTTTGATGTGGCTTATCAACGATATTATGAACATTGCCATCTGTGTCATAGTGGACCATGCCAAATTTTTCTGGTCTTTCCGTTGCCCAGAGGGCCAGGATTACATCGTCTTCACTTGAAGCTGAATTGAGTGCCAGGGCAAAGACATCTTTCGGCCGCATGATCGTGTCGGCCATACCAAAAAGCACTGTTTTGTGTTGAATAAGATGGTAGGCGGAATCCAGTGCATGTGCAAGCCCTGGAGATGTGGAGCTGTTTGCATTTACAGCCGGTTCCTGAACCACGTAGCTGATATGGCAACCAAAGCGCTGGCCATTGCCGAAGTAACCCATCAGTTGGTGTTTTGTCTCGTTCACTACAAAAACAATGTGCTCCAAGCCGGCCGTAGTCATATTGTTTAAGACATACTGAGCAATAGGTTTGTAATGGTTATCTTGTATGATTGGATAAAGCTCCTTTGGATATGGCAGACCCAACCGTACGCCCTTACCGGCGGCGGGGATTAGACCAATCACTTTTTCCAGCATAATGCTCACTCCTTAATATTTCGGGTTTGATAATTGCGATATAGATGGATTTAGAATAGCGTCTGCAGACAATCTTATTTTGCAGGAGGAACCGGCAAAACGATCATCAACCGGTTTGCGAATCCAAACGGCTTTCGGCCGATTCTCTTCGGCGAGTGATTTCCCCAAGACTCACCAGCCCACCCATAAAAATCCAGGCTAAAGTACTGGCGCGAAGACCATTAAAACCGATATTGTAAACAAAGGGTAATATCCAATCAGCCAAGACACCTGCCACTAGAGTTCCAGCTAAACCGCCCAGGACGCCGTAAACATAGGCCTGCTCAAAACCTTCCTGTACGCGATTCCGAAGTTGAAATCCCAACTTACCCACTTCAAAAAAGAACCAGAAAAAAACAAACAGGCCAATTATGCCGATCTGGGCCAGGAGATCGAGGTATTGGTTGTGCGAGTTGAAAGGTACAAAATAGCCTCTCAATGGGATCAGGGGCGTATAGAAATGGTAGTTGGCAGGACCAAAACCAACGATGGGGCTGGTTTTAACTAGTTCTAAAATGATAGTGCCTGCCTCCAAACGAGTTGAGTAACTGTATTCGTCAGTAACGATAGCATCCGAGATTATTGCTGGTGCAAGCCATAAGCCAACAAGGCCCATTAAGAGACCTAAGCGCCAGGAGCGAAGCGATAGAATTGCGGCGATTGCAATAAGCGCTGGCATGTAGCCAGATTTCCACCCGCCATTGAGAAAATAGGCTATATACAAGGCGGCGCCGACAGTTCCCAAGAGAAACAACCGCCAACCAATTTTAAGCTTCTTGTTGAAGATCGCCTGGGCGAAAGCCATTGCCACAAACCAGGTCCAAAGCATGCCTCCATCTGTGGCGCCTGGCTGGAATAGACGACTGGTAATCGATCCTATCAGGGGTATTAGCCAACCGATGAAGTAAATTGCGCCGAGAGAAATAAACACCCAGGCTAACCATTCTAACCAACGTATCTCTCTTACCTGATTGGCAACAAGGAAAAAAGCTGCTGCCGATATAAAAAAGATAGCTAGCCCACCAATTTGAGCTGAAAGCGGCGCCATTTGCCGGGAAAAAACGAACCAGGGAAATCGACCTGCTACAAAAGAAATAAAGGCACTAATTATCAAGGCTACCAACGGCAAAGTTGTTCGTGATGAAACCAACTTCACCTGTCGCTGTTTGGCGATCATGTCCAACAGCCATAATCCGCTGAGTAAGGCTATTAGCAAGACCGTGGGATTGAAGTCAGTGCCAGTGCCTGTGCCAAAGGCAAAGGGAATTAGGAGACTGGCCACGATTAGCGTGATCAATCCAAGAGCCGGCCAGCGAATTAAGACTAAAACCGCAACAATCGCTGGAACCAGACCTAGCAACATATAAAAATATTTATTGGTGGCAATAAATGACAAGCCTATGGCTGTCAACAGCATCGCGATAACCAGGAACCATCTAATCCAGACAGAGGATTCTCGGGTTATTGATCGAAATGCCTGTCCTATTGGCGGTATATGACCCAACATATTTATTTTAACTGTTTGTTGCTTTACCTAGTTGCTGTTGTCTTTTTATTTGAAACGACAGTATTAACAAGGGTTAAAAACCGTGTCTTTTCTACGGACCAATTATATTTCGCACCAACCATTTTGTAGGCATTTTCGCTGATTTCTAGGCCAGTTTCGGGCTTCTCGATTAAGCGAATAATCGCCTGGGCAAACGTCGAAGGCGTATCTGCAATTAAGATATGTTTACCATCACATACATCCAGCCCCTCAGCACCTTTCGATGTGGATACTACCGGTGTACCCAGGGCCATGGCTTCAAGGATTTTTAACCTTGTTCCACCTCCTTGGCGGAGGGGGACGACACAAATATTGGATCGAGCGATCAGTGGGCGAATATCGTCAACAAAACCGGTTAACTCAACGCCTGTTTCTGTTGGTAGCGGGAGGTTGGCATGGTCGCCTGTAATCATTAGCCTGATATCTGGAATTTGATCGTGAACAAGCGGATAGATATCTCCTATGAACCAGATCATTGCCTCGTAATTGGTAAAATATTGAAATGACCCTGTGAAGATGAGCGTCTTCTCCAACCTATCCGAATGATCGAATTCCCGGTATTTATTAAGATCAATGGCATTAGGAATAACTTCCACTGCCTGGAACTGGGGCAAGTATCGTTGGAGGAGGCTGGATTCAGCCTCTGAGACAACTGTACAAGCGTCAAAGTCCTTCAATAGCTTCCTGATATAGTGAATCTGTTTTGTCCAGGTCAGACCATTTCTCAAGCGGGGTAAAATCGATTTCGCTTGGAAATAGGCGTCGGACAATAAGCCTAGTTCAATCTCGTCAAGAAGTGATGGATAGGCACGGAAGGAAGCAACGTATCTGGCCATGGATAGTTGAGAGGCAATTACAATATCATAATCTTCCGCTGACAGAGTCCTTTCAATACAGCGCTGCATCTCAACCGAAAACGTATCGACCAGTGAACGTGGGGTCAGCGCTAAAAAACCTACAAGAGCTCTTAGACGTTTTGGATTATACGCTGTTCTGGCAAGGACATGAATCTTACGACAGAAGGGTGCAGGTTCAGTAAAATCGATCTCGTCTGCTGGCTGGTCAGAAAAAGTTATCAGCGTGACTTCATGATTTTCAGCAAGTGCTTGTAGCAGGTTGTAGATACGTATTTTGGATCCATTGTCAGGCGGAAAAGGGAACCAGTTAGATAAAAATAGGATCTTCATTTACCTAATTCAGCCAGATAAGCTTCGATTTCAACGACCATTCTATCGACGTCAAACTTCTCTATGGCAGTTATTCGGCCTTGTTCTGCCAGCTGGTTTCGCAAACCGGGATCTACAATTAACTGGGCTGTCTTAGTAGCAAGATCGGCTACGTCACCTGGAATAAATAGAAGCGCATTCACTTTATCAACCATAATTTCAGCCGCGCCGCCTGTGGCCGAACCGACAACCGCAACCTTGGCGGCCATTGCTTCGATGATGACCCGGCCGAAAGGTTCCGGCCAGAGTGATGTAAATAGGAATATGTCAGCTTCGTGGTACAGCTCAGGCAATTTATCGCCGGGAAGGGCGCCCAGGAAAATGATAGCTGAATCTACATTTTTTTCTTTAGCCAACTGACGGAGTTTCCGTTCATATTCAGGCTCTCCCTCGCCCACGATAATGAGTTTCAGGTTGTTGAAGCCGAATCGCTTTACCAAATAACCCAGGGCGTCGATTGCGAGGTGAGGTCCCTTTTCATGATCGAGGCGACCGACGAATAAGAGATTCACGGCGCCATTCAAATGATCCGCTGTTGAACCGTTGATATTCAGATAGGGCCTGGTGTCGATGGCTCCATAAACGATGCTTGATCGAGCCGGTGAAAACCCCTTCTTTATTAAGTCGTCTCGCATAAATGTGGTTGGAAAGATAACATGCTTAAACCTGATGTTCGGCTTTTCTTCCTTAGCCAACGATCGTAGCGCTGCATCTTTAAGTAAATATTTGGGAATAGAGGTAGCCCAGCTGCGGGGCGGTACCTGCCAGTAGACCTCGATCTGGCTCGGCAAGGTAGGCCAATAGTCACCCATATAGTAGGCGACCCTTCCAGGCATTAAATTTTCAATGAGCGCTGGTATATGGTCAGACAAATTCCACATTCCCCAAATAAGCGCAACCTCCGGTTCAAAATCAGCAATTAGCTGGCGAATTCGATATTGATTTTCAGCTTCCCGGCTTTTTCGTTTGGTAAAGAATTGAATGCCATTCCGAAACGAGGCGAATTCCATTTCCAGGTTTAAATCTCTATGAATCCATCCTTGCTCAATCTGATCGATTGCTTCTCGATTATGCTTACTTGTCAAAACGGCGAGTTCGTGCCCCCTGGTGACCAGACCTTCAGCCACCTCTTGGCACCATCGCTCAAAACCCCCGCGACTTGCTGGAGGATAGAAATTTGTCAGGAACAGGATACGCATTGCTATACAGATTTAGTGGCGCTTTGCTGGCTAATTGTGGGGGAAGCGCCCTTGACTACATTGAGAATATAGCTATTAATTTCTCTTACCATGCGGACGATATCAAATTGCTCGATTGCTGTTTGCCTGCCGTTTTCGGCGAGCTTTCTGCGCAGGATTGGATCATCCATCAGTTGAATCAAAGCGTTCGCCAGAACACGGCTATTTTCGGCAGGAAAGAGCAGGCCATTCTCTTCATTAATGATGATTTCCTTGGTCCCACCCGTCGCTGAGCCCACAACGACAGCGCCACTGGCTAATCCCTCCTGCATGATTCTTGCCAGAGGCTCTTCCCATGTTGAGGGGAGCAGTAGAACATCAAATTCACCGAGCATCGCAGGCAATTCGCTTCGTGGAATCGGTGGATGGAATGTTATGTACTCTGACAGATTATTGTCTACTACCAATTTTCGTAGATATGCTTCGTACTCAGGGTGTCCAGAACCTACGATGGTCAGCTCCGTTTGAGCTAGCTGTGTGGGTGAGAGGAGAGTCAGCGCCTCGATAATGGTGTGCACCCCTTTATGTTTGGCAAGGATTCCCACAAATAACAATCTCAATCGTTGAGTTATGGGTCGCTGATCAGATTGCGCCAGGTACAGCGCCAAATCAATGCCTTCGTATATCACCGGCGCATCCTGCAATTTCACATTAGCCTCGAGCAGCTGTGTGCGTAATGCTTCACTACAACACGGAGCATGTTCAAATTGAAGCGGTACTGATTTCCATTCATCTCTCAAAAGTATGCGGGCGGGGATTCTCATTGCCATTTTGGCAGGTCGTCGCGTAAATTTATGCGCCGGCTCGTCCCAATACACTTGATGCATGTTTGGTTCAATTGGCCATGGATTGGCCATATAATAAATGACACGAGAGCCAAAGATTCGCTCAGCTTCAGCAGCTAATTCCTTAGAGAGGGACCACATACCCCAAATGAAAATCAAGTCGGGTTGGTATGAAGTAATTAATTGGTGAAAATACGCCAGATTTCTCCTCTTTGCTGAGGGATAGCGCAGCCCTTGACCTGGTTTGTAAAAATGGATATCACTTTCCAGAGATAAGAAGCGATATATATGCCCATCGACAGTGGGATTATCTACACCATGTTGGCTTGTTAGCACCTTGAATGTATGTCCATGGTTTGCCAGCCCTTCAGCAACTTCCATGCACAGCATGCCATAACCGCCAATATGATGGGGTGGGTAAAAGTTAGACAGAATTAGAATTTTCATTTTATCCAATTCGCAGAATCAGATTGGTCTAGGCCGTTTAGGCAAAAAGTGGTATTTAAAGAATTGGAGCGGCCGATGGCCGATCATGGTTTTTGCCAGCGTCAGCCATAGTTGACGTCGCCGACCAAGACGGATATCAGCAATTAATGCCTTCCATAAGTAGCTTCTTGACATTCGATATCGATCTGAACCATAGGCGAGCAAGCCCAGGGCAAAGAATGCATGGGCGAAGGCTGTATGTCGCCTTGATCCTAGATGGATTGGTAGTTCTGGCTCGTCAAAAATCTTCTCGAGGTTTACAGTAAGTTGGGCTGCGTTTGTTTCAAAATCAAGATTCTTTAGGTCTCCACGCCAACCAAGAGGCTGATCGGCACAGCCCAATTCGTAGAAAAGGTTCACAGACTCGGTGAGTTCAGGATTGGTTTCAAGAGCAAGGCGTAAAAAATGCTGTCCTTGTTGCTGATCACCACGGCCGAAGAATCCCTGGGCAGCATAGCGATAAACAGCAGCATACGCTTTCTTACATTCACTTAACCCTGTTTCGGTACAATCTCCTGGGGAGCCGAACAGTTTATTGACGACCAATAATTGGTATTGAAGCATATAATCCGGATCGGCTGACATGTTCTTGCCATGCATGCGATAGTTAACCAGCGGTTCAGCAATACCAGCAAATCGATAATCGCGGGCAACCCGCAGCCACATATCCCAATCCTCAGAGGCCCGGAGTTGCTCATCAAACACCCCTACGCTTGAGAAGCACTCCCGGCGGGTAAGAACAGAAGATGGGATAAAAAACTCGCCATCGAGTAGGCGATCGTACATTTGATCATCTGGTACTGTATCCACTCCCAGTTGCGGCAGCCTGTCACCGTGTTCATCAACAAAGTAGAATCCACTGTGCACTGCCCCAAGATCGGGATCAGAGTCCAGGCAGGCGGCGACTGTAACCAGGTAGGAAGGCAACCAGGTATCATCTGCATCAAGCAAGGCAATATAATCCCCAGTTGCTTCCCTTATACCCGTGTTTCGGGCTGCCGACAGCCCTTGATTATTTTGTCTTATGCATACCACCGCATCCCCATATTCGGCGACGACTTGATCCGTGTTATCAGTAGAGCCGTCATCGACGATGACGATCTCAATATTGGGATAGGTCTGATCTAGAACACTGTCAATCGCATATTTTAGGTAATTGGCGTGATTAAAGGTGGGAATAATTACTGATATACGCCTATTCTGAATGACTGCTTCGCTATCCATGATTGGATTATCTGCAACGGGTGGTATGAAAGTCATCTCTGAAATGTCCTGGCCTCTAATCAAAAGGACTGATTTTCCCTCAGATCTATTCGTCGGAAAGACAAACCAAAGTGAATTCAGTGTTTGATGTAAGATATGTAACTGAGAACGCCTCAGTCTATTTGATTAGTTTGCTTCTAAAGCAGCTGTGAGGTTCTGAATGTAGAATAGGTCACCCCGATAAAAGGCCGGGGCATCGAGCCATTTCGCCAACTCACTAAATGGCTGTTCAAGAATATAGGCTTTCGCTTGAAAGATGGCCGGATAATCATAAAAGTGATGGAGTGTGCCTTCTCCATAGGAGTTGTCAAACATGGCCACAAACCAGTAAGGGGCAACATATTCGTACTCGTCGATAGCCGTTTCAACCTTTGAGGCAATTTGTTGATTGAGGTAGCTGGCAAGTTCTGGTGTTAGAAACATGAAGTTTCTGGCAACGGCCAACGAATTATTGTAACTTGGGTCTGAACCGTCAGAACCAAGTGGGAGATAAGGAGTATCTTTGGAAAAGGTATTGACTCGAAGTTCTAGTAAGTCCTGGTAAACAGCTAGCACATTGCTGTCTTGAGGATAACCTGCTAATTGTTGCAGTTCCAGATAGCCCAGGTAGCCAGCAATATATTGATTAAGCCAATACGGCCGCCTCGAAAAGATGTAGTCACTTAAGGGTGCTTCCAGCTTTGTTTTCATCCGATCAAACACATTTCTAGCAAAGGATGAATCGTTATTCCCCACGATCTTGGCATATTGCCAGGCGGCATAAAAAGAGAAAGGCGGAAAATTCTGCCAGTAGCCACAGATGCCACACGTAGGAGTCGTTGAAGGGTAATAGGGTGATGTATATGGATCTCCCCATCGCCCGGCAACTTCTGTCGGAATAATCAGTTGCTCTCTTGGAGCACCGGTGCCCCAACCCACATGGACAATTCTGGTTATGTCATAATCCGCGCCTGGACCATAATTGTTTGTCAGGTATGTTCGTATTTGTCCTTGAGTCGAAGGTGATAAGCGGGGATATGCCAGAAGTAAAGTGTAGACCGTATCAGATGGATTCTGGAAATAGTCAAAGATCTCGCCAAATTCATTCTCGTCCGTGTACCACCCGTTGCCATAATGGTCGATAAAACCAGCATCGTGGTAGCCCGGTCGTAGTGGTCCTGCGTCAATAATTTTTTGAACTTCAATTTCTAGTTTCTGTGAAATCTCTGCCCTGGACCAAGTAGTTGAATTGCCACTTGCAGGCACGGTGGCTGCTAAAGGAAGCGGCGATTTGGGGTTTGTTCCCGTAGGGCTAAATGCGATAAGGGCGTTGCCCCTGAGCATATATAGTTTTCCCATATATGGAATGGGGGGTGATTGACTGCTGCCATGTTTACCATAGACCCCGTTTTTACTCTGAGCTTTGCCGCTGTAATGTTGCCAGCCATTTTCTTCGTTGTAGTCTTCGGCGTCTCCTGCGTTATACATCTGTTGATAACCGGGCGTTAAGACGTTATTGGCCAGGTTATAACCATAGTAGCCCCATGCTCTATTTGGCTGCCCATAAGGTATGGTTACATCCATGGAACCGGCCTCTCTATCACAACAGAGCGACCAATAAATTAAGCTACCACCCGTTGAATAGGCCAAGGGTTCGTCTGATGCGAAACCGACATCTTTGCCATCAACTCTGCTTATATATTTTGTTCCAAACTTCCAACCAACAGGACCACCGCGGGTTATCCATCCTGGGGCAATATAGGCATTGGCCTGATAATAAACCCCATCAACGCCATTCACCACCGGCGGATATTTGCTCCCGGAATGAGTTACTCCCGACTGGATAAAGGGTGCATATTCGGCTTTTCCATCCTTGTCTGAATCGTAAGTATATTCTTTTCCGGTAACGCTATCTAAAACGAACACAGTTCGACGATCGGGTCTCTTTTCCAGGTATTCAGTCAGGATGCGGGCATCGATGGTGACAGTTCCCGCCACCCAGTCACCCGGCACAGATGTGCTGGTGGGTCCGATAAGCGCACTATCTGGAATGCCGCCGAAGAGTGTATCACTCTCTTCAATGACCAGATTCATATAAACCTTGCGAATGTTTTCTCCGCTTGAGAAGATCACATAATTGCTTCCAGTTGATGGGTTGGTATAAACCACCGGCCAGAATGAATGGAATCCGGATCCAGGCAACTTGTTGGATTTCCAGATAAGAGAGCCATCATTTGCGTTCAGAGCATAGGCGTGAGCGTCATTAGAAGCGAAGTATATGGCGCCGTCTTTATATGCAGCTGAATAATAGATGGCATCGTTGGTCTGGTATTTCCAAATAAATTCACCTGTACGCGCATCAAGCGCGTAAAAGTTCCCATCTCTGTTACCGGCATAGATCATGTCATTAATAATTAGCGGATTGGTTTCAAAGCCGGCCCCGGCAATATATGAGCTGAACCCTACGATGGGTTGTCCGGTATTTGCATCAAGCGCATGGATCTTCCGGTCATAGCCACCCACAAAGGCAATCGTACGGCCGTTGATTTCTGCGATAGTCGGTGAATGACCCAAGGGTAGTTCAGTCGGATAAATCCATGAGACCGCGCCATCCTGGGCGTTGAAGGCATATAATCCACGCGCTGTAGAAACATAGATCTTGCCGTTAGTGGCAATGGGCTGCACTTTATATGGGATATAAGGTTCAATAGGCCGGTACCATTCCACCGCCAGATCCCCCCTAACCTCTTCGGTTGTCCAGGAGGTGCGATGAGAGTTGGCGGCCACCATAGGCCAGTCATCCCCGGAGATTTGCCCGGTTCCATAATTGACCATTACAGGCATCAGTATTCGATAATCTGATTGGTCGATTTCCTTTGTTTGGAGGGCGCTGGATTGGATAGGATTTGCTTCGGTACAGGCAGCAACAATAAGAAGAGGAACAACAAGGCTCAAAAAAGTCGCCTTAAGGATGTTGCGTACCTGGGGTAATTTGTGTCCAGATTTACTTGCCATGTGGTCCGCTACGTTGATCAAATTGGGGATCGTTGATCTCTTTCTGCGATGACTCTTCTTTCCAATCGTCTCAGGTTTCAAAAGAGTCTAACATAGCCCAATGGCCTGTCGATCTCAATATGGACTGAGGCTGATTAACTCTCATCTAATCTCAATCAAACACGGATATCCACCAATCAGTTTCTACAAATTTTCATATGGCTGGCCTTTTACTATCGCGGCGAAGAGTCGTTCAAGACGCGATAGATAGTGATCCCAGGAGTGTTTATTCACTGCATCCTCTCGGGCCTGGCGACCTAATCCGGAGCGCAAGGCCGGGTCGTTTATTAGTCGACTGATACCATTTGCCAGGTCTGAGCTATCACCAGGGGCTACAAGCAATCCATTCTTGCCATCTATTATTACCTCAGCCAGCTGGCCCACATTCGAAGCGATAACTGCCAAGCCCGAAGCCATGTATTCGAACAGCTTTAAGGGTGACAACCATAAATCGGAGTCCATAGCCGGATATGGAGCTACGGCAACATCAGCCGCAGCCAATAGCTGTGGGACCTCGGTATGGGCGACCAATCCGGTAAAGTGTACGGCATGGTCAACATTGAGTTCGGCCGCATACTGCTCCATAGCCACTCGCCGCGCGCCATCGCCGACAAGTAGCATATGGACATCTGGCTGCTGCTCTAATACCAGGGCAAAGGCATCGAGTAGTGTGGCAACATCATGCCATTTATAGAAGTTGCCAACAAAGATGATTAATGGTTGGTTGCCTATTCCGAGGGATGCCCTGGTCTGTAATCGGTTCTTGTGATCTGGTCGAAATTTATCTACATCTGCTACATTGGTGAAAACGACAATCTTGTCTGCAGAAATTTTCCATTGATCAATCAGATGATTCTTCCCAGGTTCAGAAACTGAAATGATGCAGTCGGCTGTCTTCAGGTTATAACGCATGGCATCCTTAGCGCGCCATCTACGAAGACCCTTAATCGGCCGGTTCATGACATCATACTCCATGATATCATCCGCCTCAAAATATAGGACATAGGGAAGTCTCAGCCGTCTACAGGCCATTGCGACGCCGAATTTATACAGACCATGTCGCTCATAAACCAGATCATTTCCTGGCAGACAACGAAGACAGGCATCATAAAGGCGTAAATTAGAAAAAACGTTCAGGTAAGGAACTCTCAGGGACCGCTGAACAAACCAGGATACCCTTTCGGAAAACTCAAACAGCCAGCTTTTTGACCAGGTACGCGGTGCAGGAGCAAACTTCTCAATGTCATTTGTAAAAACAACTTTATTTATACTGTGTGACCCAATGAAGCTTAATTGATGACCAAGAGATGATAGCCCTCTGGTTACATATGCCTGGATCACGTAGGTCGCATTTGTTGGTTCACCTGCCATCTCTTTTTGTAGAGTCGGCAGCTCAGGCGGAGAGATTACTATTTTAAGCTGGGTTAATTTTTCCACCGGTTCAATAATCTTGTTTATCTGGAGTAAGGACATCATGTCATTTGTTAACAGGTTGGCCTTTTACTATTTCAGCAAAGATCCGTTCAAGACGCGATAGATAGTGATCCCAGGAATGTTTAATCACTGCATCCTCTCGGGCCCGCTGACCTAATCGAGACCGCAAAGCCGGGTCGTCTATCAACCGTTTGATACCAGAAGCCAGGCCTGAGCCATCACCAGGGGCTACGAGCAATCCATTCTCTCCATCTATGATAACCTCAGATAACTGGCCCACGTTCGAAGCGATAATAGCCGCGCCCGATGCCATGTATTCGAACAGTTTCAAGGGGGACAGCCATAAATCGGTGTCCATAGGCGGGTAAGGAGCTACGGCGATATCGGCCGCAGCTAATAGCTGTGGGACTTCGGTGTGGGCGACCAATCCGGTAAAGTGTACGGCATGGTCAACATTGAGCTCGGCCGCATACTGCTCCATAGCCACCCGGCGATCGCCATCACCAACCAGGAGCAGGTGGACATCTGACCGCTGCTCTAATACCTTAGCAAAGGCATCGAGTAGGGTGGTAACATCATGCCATTTATAGAAGTTGCCCACAAAGAGGATTAATGGGTAGTCGCCTATTCCGAGCGATGCCCTGGTCTGTAATCGCATCTCGGGATCCGGCCGAAATCTTTCTACATTAACCCCATTGGGAAATACCAAAGTCTTTACTTTAGGAACGCCCCATTTTTTAACAAGCTGGTCTCGGCTCGTCTCAGAAACGCAGATTATATAATCCGCCGCCGCCAAATTAAATTGCAGCAATCTTTTTGCTCTTATTAACAAAAGCCCGGTAAGTGGCATGCCCTCATACTCAAGTTCCAGGATCTGATCGGCATCGAAAAACATCACATAAGGGAGGTTTAACCGTTGACAGGCTTTGGCCACGCTATTGTTATAGAGGCCATTCCGTTCATAAACCAGGTCATGTCCAGGCAGGCATCGTAGACAAGAATCCAGATGGGTGTAATTCGAGAATACGTTTAAATAGGGGATCTTGAGCCATTGTTGGACCTTCCAGATGCCCCCAGCTGTTACTTTGAACCAACGGCGACCTGACCAACTCTTTGGCGCCAATCTTGGATCTTGTATTTCTGTTGTACAGATAGTCTCATCGAGCTCATATGGGGAAACAAATGTTAGCTGATGTCCCTGTTTCTGCAGGCCCGAAACAACATAAGCCTGTTGGATATAGGCAGCGTCCGCTGGAAAGCCACTCATTGCCTGTTGAAGCTGTGAAAATTCCGGCAAACAAATTGCCAGTCGAAGAGCGTCAGGTTGATCGGAACCCACTACCCCAGCGTCCGTCATTGTTGCTTCCGCGTTATCCAAAGTTGCTGAGTGGAATTTCGGCTGTTTTATCATGTCTGGATTAATGGCTGCTTATGCAATCACAAGAATAAGCCATGGTCTAAGAGTTCTATTGATCGCCTTCGATTCGTTCGGTCAGGTACGCGTAAAAACCAGCCTACTTCACGCCAAGAACATCCTGGTAAATGGAGGTGAAATGGGTGGCCACAGAGGCAGGCTGAAATGGACCGTCCACATAGGATTGGCGGGCAGCATTGCCTAAGCTCTTCCGTAATATCGGGTCTTCTATTAAGTTTATTATTTTTATTGCTAAACAAGAGGAATCTCTTGGAGCACATAAAAGACCGTTGACGCCGTCCTCAATCAACTCGGGTGTTCCCCCAACGGTTGTGGCGACAATCGGTTTACCATAAGCCATCGCTTCGACAACAGCCAGTGGCTTACCCTCGAGTACAGATGACGAGATAAAGATATCTGTCTCGGTCATGATACGATGTAATTCATCGCGGCTGGCATATGGTCCCACGAATATAGCCTCGCCATCCAACCCGAGAGAACCAGCAAAATCAAGCAAATCCTGGAGAAGCTCCCCGTCACCATAAACGCGGAACTCTACGGCTGGATAGGCCGCTTTTACGATATATATGGCTTCGAGAAAATAAGTCAATCCCTTCGAGACATAGAGGCGGGCAGTGGTCGTAACTCTAATCGGCTGCGCACCATTAATTGATCGACCATTTTTCTGCCAACCTGTTGATAACGGATCGGGTAGCAGCGGGCTTCTAACCACGATCGGCTGGGTGATGCCACAGACTGTACGGAGCGCTTCTGCACTCTTTTCAGAGACAGCTATCACCCTGTCGGCTTTGTTAACCTCTTCTTTAAACCCCTGCCACCAGTCAAATTGGGCATCTGGGGTCTGGTGCTCTTCGTACACCACGGGAACATCTTTTCTATGAGCCCATTCGATTACAAATAGGAGATTGGTGGTGTAACCTTGGATATGAAGAAGGTCAGGCTTCCAATAGTAGCGCCAAAAGTCAAGCAGGAGACGCCCCAGCCATTCTCGCCGATCGGGTCCAATCATTCGCCTCATCAACTGCCCCTGGAGCCAATTGCCGGCGCTTGATCGCACATGTTGCCATGGCTGCCTTGACGCAACCAATTTGATGACCGCTAACAGGTAAACAAACGGGGATAAAATCCGCATTAGTGTGGCCAGGATTTTTTCTTTGGTTTCCCAATCAGATGCTGGAAGTGAAATCAACCGGGGAATTTGAACGAAGGGCAGCTTTTTAGCCTTCAACCTCTTTAGATATTGATTATCAGGCCTGACCCATTCAGTACAAAGGGCGCTTACCTGATGTCCTTGATCTTGAAGGCCGATGGCCAGGCTCACTGCATATTCCTCGAGCCCGCCAAACTCTTGCATATCGTAAAAAATCATGCAGATTTTCATTGGTGACCTTGAGAGATTCGAGATGCCGCGTTGATCACTGTTTCCTTATTCCCCGAAGCTGCGGATTGTGAACAAAAAACGCAAGAATAGGCGGCTTCATAATGTTTACAGGAAGGACAAATGCTTCTCTGTGTCAGATTAGTTTTGGACATACGACTCGGCAAGGCTTTTGCGGGCTATTGGTTGAAAATCAGTAATTGTATCAACGACAAATTCCTGGTCGACCTCACTTAGATCATTGTAAAATGGCAACCGCAACAAACGATCACTGACGCTCTCGGTCACCGGACAATCACCCACTTGACCGCCAAACTTTCGTCCCATATCCGAAAGGTGAAGCGGCAAGTAGTGAAAGACACTCTGTATGCCTCGTGCCTTTAGATGGTTAATTAATGCTGTTCGCATCTCCAAGGATGGCAATAACAAGTAGAACATGTGATAAGATTGTTCACAGTGTGGGGGAATTGTGGGCAAACCGATATGGTTGCTTAAAGCCCATTCTTGTAGTTCCGCAAAGTAGAAATCCCAAATTCGCTTCCGTTTAGACTGGATATCTGTACGGGCTTCCAACTGCGCGTAGAGAAATGCAGCCAGGATGTCTGATGGTAAGTAGCTAGAGCCAATATCGACCCAGGTATATTTGTCAACCTGACCCCTGAAGAAACGACTGCGGTTGGTTCCTTTTTCACGAACGATCTCCGCTCGTTCAATATAAGACGGATCATTGATGACAATAGCCCCACCTTCCCCACAACTAAAATTTTTCGTTTCATGAAAACTTTGGGTGGCAAAAGTTCCAAAGGTACCCAAATATTGACCTTTGTATTTTCCAAAAAGACCATGGGCATTGTCTTCAACAATTGGTATGTGATGCTTCTCTGCAATTTCACTTATCACATCCATTTCACAGCCCACTCCTGCGTAATGAACAGGAATGATTGCCTTCGTCCGCGGCGAGATCAATTGCTCCAGCTGGGTTTCATCCAGGTTCAAGGTGTCAGGGTGAATATCAATAAAAACTGGTTTGGCGCCACGGAGAACAAAGGCATTGGCAGTTGTTACGAAGGTAAACGACGGCACGATTACCTCGTCACCCGGCTGGATATTCAAGAGCAGGGCAGACATTTCCAAAGCATCAGTGCATGAAGTGGTTAACAAAACCTTTGGTACGTTTAGCGCGGTTTCAATCAAAGCGTGACACTTTTTGGTGAAGACACCGTCACCGGCCGAGTGCCTATCATGGATGGTCTGGGAAATATAATAGAGTTCGTTTCCCACGATCGATGGCCGGTTGAAATCGATAACAAAATTATTGTTACTACTCATATTTCACCTTCTGGTCAAGATAATTATTGGAAGACGGTTTAGAGTTTTCCCGCCACCCCCAAATGTGTTCAGGGGCATTTGGCCCGCAATTAAACAGCAGGTCAATTATGGATACTTTATGCTCAAATGGAGGGAAGGACTGGTGGTATTCGGGATAACCGGAATAGTCTTTGAAACTCAAGGCGATGCCGGCATCCTGGAACTGCTTTTCGCCCAGGTAATCCTTGGCTGAAGGACCAGATAGATAATGACTGGCCCCCACTTTCCGCAATAAATCGATCAGACGTCCAACTCTGTCCCCTTCAGGTTGAAAATCGCGGGAATCTTTGAACGTTGTTTCAATATGCAGAAATTCCGTACTTATGATCTGGATGAGATATTGATTTAACCTTGATAAGTTTGTCCACTTCTTTTCTTTAAAAACTGTAGCGAAAAAATCCTTGTATTGTTTAAAGTACGGTCTCTTGGAATATGCTTGTTGGATTGTTGCCCAATGTTTCTTCTGCCAGATGTTATTCTTCAGTTCAATCTCGTGAATCAGTTTACCTGTGTTGGAACCGGTTGGTATCGTGATCCAGGTGAGACCGCCAGTCGTTTTTACCCTATTTCGATTCCGCCAATCTCCCTGTGTGTATTGCACATCATCATAAAAGATGAATAAATCAACATCGTTGATGATGTCAAAGTACCCTTTCCAGGGTAAGTAATTAGACTGGATTACAGCGACTTTTTTCATAAATAAATCTAGAATGGCGAAACTTGGGATTTCTTTTGTGGCGCAATTACGTGTTTTTTGAAGATGATTATGCTATTGCTATTTTAATTTCTGGTTATAGCGGGTGGTTGATCATCCCTGGCATGATCACGGTTTGACTCTGGAATCAGGATATTCTTAACCCAACGTATTCACGGTGTGGCAATAAAAAAGCAGGCGGCCGAAATCTTCGCACGAAGGAAATAGCATGATTCCTGTTTAACCAAATAATTCTGGGCGATCTGCTAAGCCGGATCAGAAGGCTTTGGTATAGAGCGGTAGGATGAACGGATAATGATCGAGATAAGACCACGATTCATAATTCTCCTGGGGTTGAAGAACACCGCTCGGAGCGAATTCCTTACTGCCCTTTTATACTGCTCCCGCCGGAAATGATTGATAGCGCGAAAATGGGAATAAAAACTTCTAAACGTTCGTGCACCATTATTGCCAATAAATCGCTCAAAGTATGATTCGAGTTGTCTTACTATCTTCTTAGTCTTATTGCTTCCGTAGAATGATTCGTAAGCCATCAATTGCAAGACAACTGTCTCAAGGAACAATTCATCAACTTCAGCATTCAGTTCCGACGCCCTTTCAAGATAAACGCAGCCTTCTGGCTCTCGATCCCATATCATAGCCCGAACGCCTTTCAATAGGTAGCCCTGCGCTACTGCCCAACCTTGTTGATCGAAGAGCGTGTTTAGTTCAGCTGGAAGTTGATCGAAAATACTCTTGAGGATTCGTTCATGGTTCTCGGCTTCCTCGTCAATACTGTAAATCAAAATGAACTTGGTCAGCTCACATGGATCATTAACTAGCAAAGATGGATTTGCCTTCAAACCGCTCATGATCAACATTCGCCCTAGCTCTGTTTCTTCCTGTTTTAAGGCGACATAGGCCCACATCAGGTAGATATTGGCATAAGCAACATCTCGCAAATTCCTTGTTTCAGTGGGGCAACGAGGGTCAGAAAAAACGAGATCCTGGCACGACAGTTCTGTTTCACATTTTTGGGCCAGTTCGTAAAAGATACGTCCTGCGTGATAACGGCGATAATTGAGGACACGATCAACCATTCCGAATTTACATCCAGCCATGAACAGCCGGCCGCAAAAGATAATCTCACTACCGTGAAGAAATGTCTCTTCTTCCCAAAGTTCATCGCGAGTGACCCACTGCCTTCTCAAGACCCAAACACTTGGTGGCAATGGAAAACCCTGAATTAAATCTTCAAGAGTGATGTCTTGAGGTGGCGTTGAAATATCCCGGATCGTTGTACAAGAGTGGTTTAAATTGAAGTATGGGTTGTAGGAAAATCCGACATCGGGATGGTCACGCAGATAATCTACGTGTTCTGCAAGCTTATCCTTGTGAAAGAAATCATCCTGATCAAGAAAGGCAATGATTTCTCCAGAAGAGGCCTGAACACCAACCATTCTGGCAAAATCCGCCCCTTTATTCTCATCGAGAACAATGCTTCTCAGGCGTTTATCCTGGAATTGGTCCAGCACCGCTACGGTATTGTCCTGTGAGGCATCGTCAACAACGATCAGCTCAAGCCTGGAATAAGTCTGATCAAGGACGGTCTGAATGGCCTCGCCAAGGTGATCTTCACCGTTGTGGGCTGGAATAATTACGCTTACAGTGGGGAACTTCATGAATTAACTCAATTTCAGACAATATCAGCAAATTGGAATTCCACGCGTTTAAAGAACCAATAACCGGCTACAAACACGATAAAAGATATTGAACCAGCAATAGCCAAACTGGGACCTGGTGGCTGTCTGTAAAGGAGAACATCCCGATAGGCGGTGATGATGCCAGCCATGGGATTAATGAAATAGAAGGGACGTAGCCACTCGGGCACCAAAGATGTCGGGTAAATAATTGGTGAAGCATAAAACCACATTTGCAGACCGAGCACCAAGAAGGAGCGCACGTCCCGGTAAAAGACATTGAGAGCCGCGCAGGCCAATCCGATACCTAAGATCAACATCAATTCAATAATCAATATGATTGGCAAGAATAACCAACCCAGGGGAAAGGCCGGCACCTGGAAAACGATCATCAAGATTGCTACTAAAATAGCTGCGACTCCAAAATCCATCAGCCGGGCTAACATGGCTGCTACAGGTAACACTTCCCGGGGAAAATATATCTTTGTCACCAGGCTCATGTTCTCCACGAGGGAATTATTCATATCCGGCAGCGAAGTAGCAAGTAACGACCAGGGGACAATGGCTACATATGCAAATAGAACATAAGGTACAGCGCCTGTATCAATCGGCACAATGAAGGTAAATACAAGCGTAAAGATAGCCGCCTGTGCTGCGGGCTGGAGGATTGCCCATAGCCAACCTAGTGCTGATTGTTGATAGCGGGCTCGAATATTACGAGAGGTCCATTCCCGGAGCAGGTCTCTGGAACCCAGGATTCCTCGTTTCTTGATTCTCATCAGGTAACTGTTAAATAAACTCATGTCGGAAATATCATCAGGCCAAGATTTGGTAATTCAACCAGGAAGAATGGACGAGAGATTAATTAGTTTTATCCACGCGGGATTGAACCGAATCCAAAATTAATGCTTCACCTTGTTCTTGATATTTGGATATTTCATGTGATCCGTCAACTTCGCGATGACGCCAACGGGCATTAGCTTCATAAACACCACTACTCTCCTCATAGCTCAAAGCAGCACCTTTTACAGTAAACCAGTCGGATCGATGGCCTGCCGACGTGATCGCCATCGAATCGGCCTCATCAAGAAACCAAGCCGAGACATAGTAGGTGCCACCCACGAGTTGAATAGGCTCTACATATAGCGAAATAATACCCTGGCCCTTTTCGACAAAAATCGAGAAATCATCTAATTTTGTGCGCATCATCGAACAAGTCAAACCGTCAGAGCGGATGATAAATGCAGATGCTTGAATGTTGCCGAGGTGTTTATACGCATTGTAGTGTATCTGGATGTGGGCTGGTTGGTCGCTGAATAAAAGTTCTGCCTTTAGTCCCTCTTCGTTGAGGACATCCACTCTTGTTATTTCGATATCCTCATTTCCTTCGACAGATTCGTCAGCGGAAACCCCAAATTTTCGCGAACGCTCTTGATGTAAGTCCTGCTCATACATTTCGATCACATCATTTGTAGCGCCTAGCTGCTTTAACTGGCCATTCTGCAAGTACAATGCGGTTCTACAAACTGCCTGGACCAAATAAAAGTTGTGGGATACAAAAATGATACTGGTGCCACCGTTAATTAATGTGCGAATGCGATCGAGACATTTTTGCTGAAAAGAGGCATCACCAACGGCTAATACCTCGTCTACCAGTAAGATTTCCGGCTCAATGCAAGAAGCGACGGCAAAACCCAACCTAACAATCATTCCCGATGAATATCGCTTTACTGGCGTATCAATAAAACGCTCCAACTCAGAGAACGCAACAATTTCTTCGAAATGGGAGCTAACAGTTTGCCGGTCGAGACCAAGTATTGTGCCATTCAGGAATATATTTTCACGACCTGTCAGGTCCGGATGAAATCCAGCGCCGAGTTCGATCAAAGCTGATAATTGCCCGTTGGTCTTGATTGAACCTGACGTCGGCTTCGTTATATTGGCCAGGAGTTTGAGAACGGTCGTTTTGCCGGCGCCGTTAGCCCCCACCAAAGCCAACGATTCCCCTTGGTTCAACTCAAAGCTAACATCATTAAGCGCCCAAAGAGTCTTTTCGTCGTTTGACTGGCCAGATCCACCCTTTAGTGCTTTCCTTAATCGACTAGAGAGGATAGAAGGGATGCTAGATCGTGTAAGCCCAAGTCTGTATTTCTTAGAGACATGATCAAATTTGATTGAAGGAATCATAAGTAGTTACTAAATGTATCAGAAGTCTCCAGCCAAGCCGGTCAGGGGTTGGCCCGGAGGTTCTTTGACCCTCTTAGGTCATTCCTATGAAATTATGGTGTTTGTCTGTAAATATCGGGTTTCTTCTTTGACGCCTTCTTCCTGCTGCTAATTAGCGAGCGGACAAATATTGAAATAACACCACGATTGACCGCCAGTGAAGGATCATTGGCAATCGCACGCGCGACTTGAGAGGGGACAAGTTTGAAATCATCTGCTCGATAATCCCGAAAAGCCAGGTTGGCTGCATACAAACCGGTCATGCGCCGGGTGCTCTTTCGATCCACAACACGCTCCAGTTGAGGTATAAGCTCAGCGATCACCTCTTCCGCTTTTTGGGACCCGAATTCATTTTCATATCCCAATAATTGGTGAGCCAGTCGACGTAGGAACGCCTCATCAATGATGACGCCAAGCTGGCCTGCTTTCTCCAGCTGGCTTTTACCAAGTTCATATCGGCCCCAAATGATATTTCGCACGCCTTTAAGGAGATAGCCGTAGGCCACCGACCAGTCGTAGCGATCATTTGGCTCTGCAATTTCCGATGGCAATTGGGCAAAAATAGTTTTTAGCAAATCAACATGGTTCACATTCTCATCAGCGACTGACTCCATGAGAAAGAATTCAATCAACTCACAATGCTCTCCACGAAGAACATTCGGATCAATTTTGATAACCTGGCGTGTATACTCTTGCCCCAGATCACTTTCCCCTTGAATGAAGGCCAGTGATGCTAAAACCATCAGGTGATGTTTTAGCGCCAGCGGCCGGAGAGCTAAGGTATCTTTGGGGCAACGGGGATCGTCGAAAGTCGCCTTCAGGGCTCGCGATACATCATCTAGCCGACCGGGGAGATTTTTGCGCCCTCTTCCGGAATGGTAGCGACGGAAATTTAGCGCTCTTTCGACGCCTTCAAATTGGCAGCCCGCGAGCGCTAGCCGGCATGGGAAATCAGTATCTTCACCACCAGAAATAAAACTTTCATCGAATAAACCAACAGCAAACGCCCACTCTCTTCTGATCACCATATCGCTGGGGGAAAAAGGAAAACCAAGGATAAAATCCGCGAGGTTCACCTTCCTTGGGGGTAGCCATAATTCACGGATTGTTTTTGAAGAGTGATTGAGCTCAAATCGGCTATTGTATGATGAACCAACTTCGGTCTTTCTTTGAAGAAAATCAACATGAATTGCTAATTTCTCGGGTTGAAAGAAGTCATCAGCATCCAGGAGAGCAATATACTCCCCAACAGAGGCCCGCATGCCACTGTTTCTGCTCGCGGGCAGGCCGCGATTTTGAGGGTGATGGATCTGCCTGACTCTTTGGTCATCGAATTGATTCACCAATTCGAGAGTGTTATCTTGAGAAGCATCATTGACAACCAGCACCTCGAAATTCTGGTAGGTCTGGTCAAGCACACTCTGGATTGCCTCGCCAACAAACTCTGCTTGATTGTAGGCAGGTATGACTATACTCACTAAAGGGGTGGCCATTCTCATCTTCCCTGGCTAGACAATATCAGCAAATTGGGATTCGACTCTTTTAAAAAACCAGAATCCCGTTACAAGAAGCGTGAAGGAGATTACCGCCGAGGGTAACAGGTATAGACCCGGCGAATTTCCATAAAGCAGGACATCCCGGTAACCCACGATTATCCCAGCCATAGGATTGATAAAATAATAGGGTTGGAGTGCTTCTGGAACCATTGAGACCGGGTATATTATGGGCGAAGCGTAGAACCATAATTGAATAAAGAGTTTTAAGATGGGATCGACATCGCGATAGAAGACATTTAACGCCGAACTTAATAGACCTACACCTAAAATCAGTGCCAGCTGGATTAACAGAATTAAGGGTAAATATAGCAACGGCGCGACCGACAGTCGCAAATCAGAAAAGATGAATAGCACGACAAGAACAGCTGCTGAAATACCGAAGTCCATAAACCTGGCCAGCATGACAGCAATTGGCAAAATCTCTCTCGGAAAATATATCTTCGTCACCAGGTTCATATTTTGGACGAGAGATGCCGACATGTCAGTTGTAGAAGTAGCCAGGAAAGTCCAGGGCACCACAGCGGTGTATGAAAACAGTACGTAGGGTACGTCGCCCGTATCGATAGGCACAAAACGAGTAAAAACAATGGTGAATATAGCCACGGTGGCAATGGGCTGAAAGAGAGCCCACAACCAGCCAAATGTGGACTGCTGGTAGCGGCCCCGTATTGTCCGGTCGGCCCAGGCTAGAACCAGATCGTAGTGGCTGAAGAGGAGTTTGGTATCGTTTATCATCGAAGGTCTTCAGTGATTTGGCCGCCGGAGTTCACCAGGGCAGCTTGATCAAGATCATGGGCATAGGGATTCTCATCATTCGCTAGTTTTGTATGCTGCCACGTCCTTTCTGGTTCGAAGACCGCATCGAGATCTGGACGCCCAGGAACTCGATTGTTCACCTGGAACCAATCCGACGATGCATTTGCCAGCCCATCCTTATCGTCCGCATCCATTACCCAGACGGTGGCGTAGTACAGACCGCCATACAATTGAAGAGGATCAATTGTTAAAGTGACGAAACCGTAACCGCGTTCAAAGGACATGGAGAAGCCATCCAGAAATGTGCGAACGATCAAGCAAGATACACCATCACTGCGATAAATCCTGACCAGCATATTGGCCTTGTCGACTTGCTTGCGGGCAAAATAATGGACTTTTATTACCAACTGTTGATCGTTGTAAAAACCGGTGACCGGTTGGTCCCCGTTTGACGAAACCTCGATCCGGCTAATCTCAATGTCGGCGCCATTACCGGTAAACGAAGAATTTGGGCGATTAAGCGCGTTCGCCCGATTTCGCTCCAGGACCTGGTTGTATTTGTCGATAACAGCTGCGCTCGTACCACTATATTGAACCTCGCCATGTTCGATGTAGATGCCGGATTCACATATGGCTTTCACCAGTTCCAAGTTATGTGATATAAAAATTAGGCTCGTGTCATTATTAAGTAACACTCTAATCCTATCGATACACTTCTGACGAAAAGAAGCGTCCCCAACGGCAAGGACCTCATCGACCAAGAGAATGTCAGGTTCGATGCATGAGGCGACGGCAAAACCCAATCTAACCGCCATTCCTGAAGAATAGCGTTTAACTGGCGTGTCGATGAATTTCTCCAACTCAGAGAAATCGACAATTTCGTCAAAGCGACTATCGATCTCTTTTCGCTTGAGTCCAAGAATACGGCCGTTCAAATAGACGTTTTCCCTTCCAGTCAGATCCGGGTGAAAACCGGCACCAAGTTCGATTAGCGCGGACAGACGGCCGTTGACTTCGATGTTGCCGGACGAAGGCAGCGTAATCTTGGACAAGAGTTTCAAGATGGTCGACTTACCGGCGCCGTTTGGACCTATCAGGGCCAATGATTGTCCCCGTTCCAGCTCAAAGCTTACATCTTTAACCGCCCATAAATAAGTTTGTTTCGAGGATTTTGCGGTATTGGGTTGCACGACTTGTCGAATACGCTGGGAAAGCAGCGAGGGCAAACTTGTGCGGGTTAGCCCAAGGTTGTAGCGTTTAGAGACGTTGTCGAATCGGATTAAAGGTGTCATTTACGATGGTTAAGTATTAATAAGTCGAGTCAAGTAGCCGGTATGCCAGGGCCTGGACTGATTGTAGTTTTCTTAACGGCTTGACATCTTCCCGGTTGGTTATAGCCGCCTGGTAGGCGGCGGTTACGTGGTTCGTATCAATGTACATCCCGAGGTCTTCCCAGGCATCCCAAATCGGCCAGAGAGCTTTTCTCCCTGTCGATATGAGGCAATCTGTATCCATCCTCAAGGGAGCGAAGGCCATTCTTTTTAGAGCTCTTGGGCAATAGTGCTTTTGGGATATTGTCCGCCATACGCCTCTTAAGTAGAAAGCTTCCCGTTGGGATCAATGGATCCGGACTGTAGGTCCCGGGAATCGTGGCCAAAAGACCATAATGCCGCCGTACATGTCATTTAGAAGACGCCTGATTGTCCAAAGCCACCCGGGGCAGCGACAAAGTAAAACGAGCGTAATCTCGGTTGATAAATGGCGCACCCACACCACGCCAATAGTCACTTAATGTTGATTGAAAACTTGTAAAAAATCGCTGCCTGTTCCAAAAACCATAAATCATCATCCGCTGGAACCAGGCACCGGGAACCGACTCCAACTGTCTTTTGAAATCTGTAGCTATCTGGTCAAGCGCATCGTCAACCGGGAATCAAAAAAAGTGTCTCAAGTTCATCTACATTCCAAAAGGTATACCAATCATTTAAAAATTGATATCCTTCATGCAACCGTCGGTCATCGGCCAGGTCTCCCAGATCCGCGCCTGATAAAACGTCACCGATGAAACCAGAGACAACTTGGCCAGCGGGCTCCTGCCTGATAGCCTGGAGAAAGGAGATCTGGTACATGCCGTGAAAATGCATCGAACTGCCAAATAAGTCGGCCCAAATAGGCGTGTACTCAGTAAGATAGTCGCTTCCCAGCTCGATGCGCTGCCAGGGGAGTTTTAGAGCCCGGGCTATCTGTCGGGCATAAACCACATCGGTAGCCTCAGGCGCCCCCCAACTATAGGTTTGAATATCGAGACCCAAATCGGCCGCCACGCCGGCAATCAAACGGGAATCCAATCCTGCGCTTAACGGTAAGACCCAATTCGGCCGGGTCAGCAATACATTTTTTATGGCCTGGCGCGTTAGCTCGTACATTTCATCAACAAGATCATCCCAGCTGGTTTCCCAGTGCTGCCGGTTGGGAATAATTGTTTGCTGTTGATACGAGCGAAACCCTTGATCGTCCCAGATGTTGACAGAATCGGGAGGTGTCACTCGCATATTCTCGAACAGTGTCCAGTCAGCAAGAAAGTGACCGTTGATGAATAATGATAGGAGGCCTGGTAAAAAGATGTTCTCGGCTGAAAGATCGGCCGCAGAGAAGGTAACGGGCTCTAATGTGCTGGCAACCCATTCCCTCTCAATTTGGGCATGGAATACGGGGATGCTTCCGAGCCAATCACACCACGTTGTCAATCGCGATCCATCTGCGTTGATCCAAAGCAGTATGAACCGGCCATCCCAATCTGGCTTATACTCATCAGGCGAGTTGGCTCCCAGAAGATCTTGTTCAATATCTGGCCAAAAAAGTTCACCAATTGGAGATCCGATTAAGGCGGCTAGCGAGCCATCCTTTAATAAACGAAAGCGGTCGGTCAATTGATCGTGACCCCACAGATCAACTCTCGTATCGCCCAGTACCAGAGATTGTGTTTTTAGATGAGGGAAGTGGGCCAAAGCTCGCTGTTGCGCTTCTATTGCCGCATCGCACCTAACTTCCGGTCCGTTTTTAATGACTGTAAACCCGATTATTGAACTCATGTTATTTATGAATCTATCCTGAATGAACTGGGGTGGTGAATTCACCAAACAATGGCGGGTAAGGTAAAATAAAATTATTCAAAAGGTCTTGCGGGCTATTATCCTAACCGCTCCGTTTCAACAAATAGGCGGTCAACACATCAGCCGGGCTTCTGGTATAAAGTTGTGGCTCGGAATATCTGAAATGACTTAACCCAGAAGTAGGGTTGCATTAAGCCGGTTTTTTCGAAGATGCGCTCAGAAAAGTCTTGGAAGATAGCAAATATTTATAATAATTTCTGTTGTTGGTGCCCTTCAAGGCAAAGCCGGTTGCTAGCGCTAATCACCTTGATAATGCTCTCAACCTTCCTTACTGGCGCGAAAGGATATGATCTTTCCGCTGGCAATGCTAACATATCGCGTCAACATACCGGATGTCAGCTCGGGAGCATTTGAGCCAGCCGTTTTCTGGTTTGGCGCTGTAACACCCACTATAAACAGCAGTGACGTGCGGATGTGGTACCATGAGAACGCCGTTGAAGTGACCTTACATATTATTGATAGGCGATTATGGCATCAATCGACGCCAGCCAAACCAACCTTGGACGAATGGGATTCGGTCACTGTGTTGGTGAATCTGGACGGGAATAAAGCGAACAGTCCGACTGTAAATTCCTATCGATTTGTCATTCAATATGGGGCAACAGAAAATGATGATCGCTATCAGGCTTCTTTTAGAGGTACGGGTTCCGCATGGGAAAGTGTTCCAATACCCTTCACCGCTGAGAGCTCTTATCGAGGCGAAGGGGGCGTAAACTCCGATAGTGACAATAAGGGTTGGCAGTTATCGCTTGTTCTCCCCTTTTCGACTCTTAGCTTGCCAGGACCGCCGCCAGAAGGATCCGTTTGGGATCTCGGATTTGCTGTGCATGATCGCGACGACGTCTATGGCACGCCTATCGCTGACCAGGTTTGGCCAGGGCAGATGGATCCGGATAATCCCTCTACCTGGGGCCAGCTTCACTTCGGCCGATCACGATACGCTGGTCCAAATAAATTACCCCAGGGAATAATTACAATTCAAGGTGGCTTTGATGGCATAACTGTTCCAGATGCTCATGTTGGCGGAAATTTTACCTGTGGTGAAGGAATGGACCACTGGTCTGAATGGGGCGAAGCCAATTACGCATCTTCTACCCAGATAAATATTCAGAACCAATGGGATGTCGCTGAATACCCCTGTTTCTCCAAATATTTTGTGACATTTCCTTTAGATTTAATCCCTTCGGGAAAGGTTATTGTAGCTGCCAAACTCCATATGAATCTGTTCGGAAATGCCGGTGGCGGCCAGTGGGGAGAGCCTCCCGACTCATACATCCAGGCTTTGACCGTTGGTGATGCATGGGATGAAGCGACGATTAACTGGAATAATGCTCCGCTAGCATTGGAGAACATTTCCGGAACCTGGGTCAAGCCAGTTCAGACATCTGGGCAGCGTCATTATTCCTGGGATGTCGGTAAGGCAGTTGAGGAAGCTAATCAATCAGGAGAACCTGTTCGCCTGGCTCTATACTCGGCCGATGGTGAAATGCACACCGGAAAATATTTTTTCTCTTCCGATGCAGATGACTGGGGCGGGACAGTGCGTCCATCGCTACAGGTCGTTTATGGAATCTTCTGTGATGATTCAGATATCTCCTGTAACCTAACTAATCTCCCTGTGATAGCCCGGTGAATTGTCATATTCAGCTACGATGTGAGTTAGGCAAATTGCCGGAAATCTACCTTGCCATTATCACCAATAAATATTTAGCCTAAACAGCAATTTTAACGAAACCAATTCGACTCAGTAGAAAGAAGAACCCCTTTTAATTAGTAGACTCGTTATCGCCGGTATGATTGGATAAAACGATGCAAGAGAATAACAGCGGCCAGGATAATAAAAACAGGCGCCAGGCCTATGAACAGAAGAGTAGTCGCATTATATTTGCCCTCAGAAACAGCCACGGGTACGCTTGTGACAGCTTCATTTGAAGCAATCAGGGTGGGAACAGCCTCGGCCAAAGGCCGTGTCGCCGCGGCAACAGGCACACTCTCCAACGTTGGCACATCAAGCAGAGGCAATTCGGGTACAGCTAACTTTTTGTACGAACTCCAAACGCCGCTGGTTCCCGCACCCGGATCTTCCCGCATGGTTACGAGCAGCGTATTGCCCTGACTTACCACAGCGCTGAGATCATGTCCGGAACGACCCATTACAACTCTTTCGGGTTCACCCCATCGCTGATCACCCAGTTCGCTATGCCACATGCCACCAATTGGTTCGAATTGACCATCGATTGAGCGATCAATTCGCTGGATAAATAAGGCATGAATGATACCAATGCTGTCGACAACTAGAGCATGGGAGCCACTCCTTCCTTGAAGCAGTGGGAAGGGTTCAAAGGCATCGCTCCAGGAATCGCCATTGTCGAAGGACTCCTGAACTCGCTGGACGGGTCGACCCACATCCACAGAACCAGCCCTGGCCTGGCTGCCGCCGTTATACATAATGACTAACTTCTCTCCATTGTCAACGATGGCCGGAAAAGATGGACCAAAGTTGCCTTCTCCTTCAACTCGTTCATCTAGCAGAATTGGTCCGGTCCAGACCTGGTTGGCAATGTCTTGCCTCATGTAATAGAGAAACTCATCAACACCTATCGAACTGACAACATTCCAGGTGCTGTGCAGCTGCTCTTCCCTGCCTCTAGCAAGCTGCAGGCCGAAAGGAATCAGGCTACCGTCGAGAGTCAGAAATATTGATTGAGGATTGGACCAGGTTAGACCCGCGTCAGAAGAATAAATAGCATATACGCCATTGCCGTCGCGATTTCCATTGTAAATTATGGTCAGGTTACCCTTTTCATCACCGGCTATTGAACCAGAACTGGGACTGATGGCCGATTCTCCGACAGCGATGGGGCTGGACCAAGAGGTGGCCCGGGCGGCGTTGGTGGCCGGACCCCATGAATAGTAGATCTTCGCCACACTTTGGTCTGTTGCCTGATAGATCAGATGGATCTTTCCCAAATGATCCAGAAAAGCACTTAATATTTTTACATCGCCGGCCGGCGGCAGGATAATATCAATGGGGTCTGTCCAGTCACCGGCCAACGTCCACTGTCGATAAAGAACCGCCGCTTGAAACTGATCGGAGCCAATTTGTTGAGAAGAAAAAGCATGAACAGTCTTATTTTGATCAGCGATGAGAAAAGGAGGAAACGCATCATCCGAATATCCCGGCACATGTTCAAATGAACTCCACTCTGTGGCTTCTTGGGCAGCCGTGGACGAGTAAGTTAATGCCAGGAAGAAAAAGATAACCAGGATGACAGATAACAAAATGGTTAAACATCTTTTTCTTGCATTAATTGGATAACTAAGGGCGCTGGAATAATACGACTTCATGAGTAACCTGTATCAATCCTGTATGGACTTTATAGGTGGCCGGGAGTTCGTAGCGCCAAAATGTAAATAGAAGCGGTCGCCACTCATTGACCTTCATCACCGAGCCGGTTTTGAGAGCATCTCTGTTAAATGGTAGGCGCGGTCGGCCAGGTCATTTCGGCCTTGGGTTCCCCACCACCAGCTGTATACCTCCATTTCATCCACAGCTTCTGGGATCTGGTTTAGAAGCCCCATCGATTCGTCAACTCGGTTAGCCCACACATAACTGTAGGCTAAATTCTTGTGGATGCCCCGGTGTGATTGACCTAAACCATCTGCAACTTCGAGATGGACTATCGCCTCATCAAAATTCTGCCGGAGCATGGCGATGAGAGCCAGACGATAATGCGCCGTACGGCTTTCTCCATTCACCAGCGCCTGTCGAAATAATTCCTCCGCCGGCCGTAAAGCCGCTAAATTTTCATACCTGTTCCACGCTCCATTTGGAAATCCATTAAGCTCAACTTTGGCCATACGAACAGCGCCTAAATTAGCCTTCACTAGAGCAATGGGCGACTGCTTGGTAACCAGGAAAATTAAAAAGTAAAAGAGAGCCAGAGACATTACTAGGGTTCCTGCAGCCAACCAGGAACCTCGAGTAAAAATTTCGGCCGTGCTTCCATCGACCGGTAATGAGGTTGCCAGCGCCAGACCGGGCAAAAAAAATAACCCCAGGATCGCCGGGCTACTATATACTGTGTCTTCAACCAGACCATGAACCAGCATGATTATCAAGGCAGCAGCAATTGCCCAGCGCAGTAAGACAATATCTGAACGACTTTGGTTAATCATCTCCACCATCCTTGGGGCTAAAATAAGCAAAATAAAGCTGCCGAGGAAGATTATCGTCATCGAAACCAACCCGAGGGGTCCTTGTTCTAGCACAGCATCGAAGAAGATATTGTGCCCGTTCGGCAGGAAAAAATAGGGAATTACCAAAATATAGTGGGAATAAAGGCCGGGGAAGGATTCAAGTCCGGCACCGGTTATCGGAAAATCACTGATTAAGGCCAGGGTCTGCTTGTTAAGTTCCACACGGCTCGTTGCACTGGCCGGTCCGGGTAAACTGTCAATCATGGCCACGGGACCACCAGGATAAACCAGCGCCACGGATAATAATATCACCACCGCCGCAAGCATTAGTAAGGTCAAGATGGCATGGTTCGACTGGTTCGTAAGGCGTGCTATTGGCTGGTGAATCGAGATCAAGAAATACAGGCTTGCTGCCAGAGCCAGGGCCACCAACGCACCACGGGATGTTGCCGCCAATAACAATGCGGCCACAAATAATAGCGCGAAAACCGAGATAACCGAAACCAATCGTTTCTCTTGGCGCCAATTATGGACCGTCCAGGCAATTAAAAATGGCAGCGAGATAGCCATCAGGCTGGCTGCAACATTCGGCGGTAACTGGGTCAAAGCACTCGCGGGACGAATATCTGACCAACGTAAAAGTAATTGGTTGAGTTGAGCGAATTTGGCCGGGAATGTGTTCCAGTCATGGGTTAGTAAAAAATAAGAGCCAATGATCACCCCAAAAATAGCCCAGGATGCCGGCTAATGGCCAGTGGTTTTTCTGTGGCTGCCCGCTCAAGGCATAGAAGAATAGAACGGCGCCAACTAACAACCAGAACTTGCTCCAGGCCGCTGCCTGGTCATAGGAAGACCAAACTCCTACGGCGGCCGAAAACAGAAAAAGAAGGAGCAGAATATCAAATGGTGTTCGACGGAAAGGAAATTGACCTGATATGACTCGGACCGCCCACGGCAGCAGGGCGATCAAAAGTGGTTGCCAAGTAAGGCCAAAATACCACATCATCCCGGCGACAAAAACCAGAAGTAAGTCGAGCCAGGGAAACCAGCGGCTGTCAATGAAAGCCGGACCTCTATTTTGGTCCTGGAACTCTTCTCGTACCGTCATTGAGATAAAAAAATGGTCTCAATAGCATCGCTCAAATCTGGGTACACAGCTAAGGGCTGCAGGTTCTCGGCGACCGGCAACTGCTCCTGTTCATCTCCACGGCCGGTACGTACCAGCGCCACCATTGGCACACCGGCTGCCTTCGCCGCAACCAAGTCAGTAAGCGCATCACCTATCATCAGCGATTGATTCAGGTCGAGCGACAGTTCGCTAGCTGCCTGCAGAAAAAGGCCCGGCTTGGGTTTGCGGCAGCCGCAGCCATCCCAGGGTGCATGTGGGCACATATAAACTCGGTCGATCCGGCCACCGGCCTCGCTTATCACCTCAACAATCCGCTGATTAATGGCCCACGCCCGATCAAGGGAGATGATCCCCCGGCCAACGGCCGATTGATTTGTAACCAGGATAATCGAATGCGGCAGGCGACTGATTCGAGACATCGCAGCCAACGCCTGAGGGTAGAAAGCAACATCATGCCAGTTTCGGACATAATCTGGACGGTTTTCTATTAAGACGCCGTCGCGATCTAAAAATAAAGCAGGTTTCATCATGCCAGGCATTCTGAAGAGCAGTCAGGCTCTCTTTACAGATTTCGTTGACGGAATAAGAGAAGTGAGTTCTTAGGTGGTTACGGAGAGGCCGGAGTCGGTTGAGGCCCAACTCAAGTGTTGGATGCCTACATTTATTGCCGACTGAAACGTTGACCTATCCGAAATGAGCATCTTGAAATAGGTCCAGATTGGGCCCGGCCGGAAAGCCCACTCGCGGAAGGCTCGTTTTTGCCAATAGAGAAGGCGTTCGGCCGGTAATCCAGGATAATCCAAAACGGTGCCTCTATCCATATCAACATTTTCCCACCGTGTACCCGGGCGGAACCAGTCATTTTCGACAACCTCAAAGAAAAAGGGCGTGCCAGGATAAGGCGCGGCAACGTGGAAAAGGGCGATATCAAGGGGCAGTTTTTTGGAGAAGTCGATGGTCTGACGTATTGTCTCTTCAGTCTCCCCAGGCAAACCGATGATAAAATAGCCCCAATTCATAATTCCCGCGGTTTTTGCCCAACGCAATGCTCGTTCCGCCTTGTCCGGGTAAGCCCCTTTGCGGGCGTGTTTCAATATCTGTTCGTTTCCGCTCTCAATTCCCCATGAAATCAACCAACAGCCAGCCTGCCCCATCAGCTTTAACATCTCTTCGTCAACGTAATCCACGCGACTGTTACAGGTCCACCTGATGTTGATATCTTCCTCGATCATTAATTTACACAGGCTAACAACCTGTTCGCGGTTCACTGTGAATAAGTCTGCATACATATGAATGTTATGAATGCCCCGTTTCTTGAGCTGCCACATTTCTTCTAAGAGCAATTCCGGGGACCGGAGTCGGGTAGAAAATTGGTAGCTGACATGTTTGATGCAATAAGTGCAACCGGCTGGGCAGCCTCTACTGGTCACGATGAAGGTAAACGGGCCCTTGATCAAAGGCATCCGGTATTCCATCAACGGAAGCAACTCATGCATTGGGATTGGCATATCATTTAAATCGTTGATGAAAGGCCGGGGGAAATTTAGATTGATTTCCTCGCCCATTCGCCAGGCCAGCCCCTTAATTTTGCCTAGATCTACCGAGCCATCCTCATTGATAGCCGGCTTGTAAGCAGGATCATGTTTTTCAAAGAGCTTTCTTACTTCGGGTGAGCGATGGTCGATATTACCCTCTAAATGATCAAGTAAATCGCGTAGGGTCAGGTCTGGTTCGCCCACCAGAACAAAATCTAATGCTGGAAAGGGCCGCATCGTTTCCTTGGGGATGGGTGTTACATGAGTGCCAAAGGCAATGGTTCTCGCCCCTCGGGCCTTGGCCAGGAAGCAGCCATACATATCGTTTTCGAGCGTGGGGGCTGTCACCTGGGTTAAATAATAACGTGGCGAAAATTCCTCAAGCGCCTTAGCAAATTCCGGCCATCCCATGCGCTCTGCATTGGCATCAATTACTCCCACTTTGTAGGATGGGTGGAGGATTGCCGCCATCTGAGCCAAGGATACTTGCGGCCAGACCATATTTTCACGGGTACGACGTCCAACACGATGCTGTGTACGTATCCACAATTCGCCGTCGGGCGTGGGCGGGTTCACCAAGAGTATGTCGACAGCCGAAGCGGGACGGCTTTCTTTGAGCAGCCCTTGCCGGACAATATCATCCGCGTTGGGGAAATCGGCCATACGCAACTTGGGTACTCGCCTAGTTCCCAGATTTTCACTTCTTTGATTCATTATTAATTTACCTGTTCTGCCCCATATGATGCCAGGGCCCGGGATTATACATCATATTTATAATAATAATCTTTTTATACGCACAATGGGCCTAGCTGAGTTATTACATTTTGGTATCTATCTGCGACCTGCAGAATGTCCGGATGGGTTTCCATTCTGCTGAGTGTAGGCTTGTGAGGTGTCTGTCAAAAGAAAATGTCTTTATTAATCATTCAGTCACGCACTCAGGGTCGTAGTTAATCTACCAGGCCCTTATCCTGATTGACCAAAAATTCTCGTTGGCTTAACTCATCAAGGACCCGCAATAACACCCAGAATATTACCAATTGCACGCCGATCAAGATAAACATGGCGCTGGCCAGAAGATAGAGCCAGAGTCGGGCTATTTCCCAACCACTTAAACCTAAGGCAAAGCTAGCTACACCAATCCCCAGGCCAAATAACAGAAACAGAGTTCCCATCCAGCCGAAGTGACGATCCAGTGGCGTCTTAAAAAGTGGTTTTCCAAACAAACCTTGTCTAACAGGTTTCTTGTAAAACAGTGAAATCAGGTAGTTGAAAGTAATGCCCAGGGAGAATAAGCTTATTCCCGTAACCCCGGCAACAAGAGCAGCGTAAACAGAGACCACACCCCAGTAACCAAGGGAGGTTACTCCGCTCAATCGCGCAATAATCAGGCCAAGAATCACCAAGAGCGCATATCCAATTCCAACCAGACCCATAAGGCCTAAGATTCGCACGGGGTTATAAGTAAGCGCAGTCCAGATAATGGAATGCAGAAACACCGATCCATCTCGAACCACACTGAGCTTTGAGCTTCCAACCCGTTCATCGTACGGGATGGCTACCTCAGCCATGATTATCCCTTCATGAATTGCCCGGGTACTCATCACTGGCGTAAGATTTAGGCCGTCTGGCAGAGGATAGAGCCGGTCCAGGATATCGCGCCTAAAGACCCTCATACCGCTCGCACTATCGCTTACGTGTTGCCGGCCAACAACAGTCAATAAGGTGGCAAAGAAGCGGTTACCGATTTTCCGGGTCATTGGCATTTTGCTGTCATTGCCGGACATACGAGAACCAATAACTAGTTCGGATCCACTTAAGGCAACCTCGCATAGGTTTGGAAAGAACTCTGGGGGATAGGTGCCGTCCGCGTCCAGAAAACCAATTAAATCACCTTGTGACTGACCAAATCCTGTTTTCAAGGCCGCCCCATAACCACGGTTTTGAGGATGCTCAATAAGCCGAACCCCTTTTATGTTGCGAACAACGTCGGCCGTCCTATCAGATGATCCGTCATCAACGATCAGAAGTTCCAGGACGTTCACCCCTACCTTCGCAAGTGAGGGAACCACAGCCAGAACGCGCTGCGCGATCTCGGTAATTCCTTGTTCTTCATTATAAGCTGGTATCACTATCGATAAAGAGGTCATATTATCTACACCGTCGATTCATTTGGCATTATTCACAATGATAAGGATTCTCGAATCCCCATTCACACTTGTCAATTCTGGCACAGGTAAAAACGAAAGGGTACTTATCTATATGAGTAAAATTTCTGGCAGGCTCCGCAGTGTCAGGTGCAAAACACCTGGCCTCAGTTCTGTCTATTATCAGCTCTCCGGAGCAATGGCTACGACAGAGAGCTTCATGTATGCCTGGTCGCCAGGTTAAAGGATACGACGACCGCGACCACGGGTTCTCCGCGGTCTGCGAGCGGCCGGCGAACTGGCCTGCACAGGCGCCTTTTCCAGAGCGTCTAATTCAACACGAACTCGGATCGCCCGGTTCAACGTAGAAAGAAGGACCCGCACACGATTTGTTGGATTTGTCGGACCCTCGAAAATTGCTAGCAAGTCTTCAAAGGGACCATGTTTGATCCGAACAATCTCTCCCAATTCAAATTGGGGCTTTGGCGAAGACGCCGACAATTCCATTTCACTCAGTTTATGCTTAACCAGAGTGATGACTTCATCCGGCACCGGAACTGGCTGATCTCCATACTTAACTATGTAACGCAAACCCGGCGTCCACATCCATAAAGACTGTCCAACTGAATTAAGTTTAAGGAAAGCGAAGAGATATCCCGGAAAGAAAGCCTTTTTCCTTATCGTTCCTTTGGCATTTGCATGATCAATTTCTGGAAGAAATACCTGGATGCCACGTTGCTCCAATAATATGGCTACTTGCCTCTCGCTTTGTGGCTTTGTGTGTAATAAATACCAGCTATCCATCTTCTCAATCTCTAGTTCTAAATAAGACAATTAATTCCGGTCTCAAGACCAAATCGGCTTAAACCGGTTGATGCTCAAAGTCATACCTCTTTGCCTTCGGCATTGCTCATGGAATCAACGGTAAACCCCTGCTCAGTAATGGTTATAACGGCATAATCAGGACGGCCGTGCTTAAAAACCATTTCGACGGTCCCAGCTTGCTGGCCATATTTCCTGATCAAACGGCCTGTAAAAGATTCTTCATCCTCTCCTGGCAATGCCCGAACGGTAATAGATGTGCTCTTCAAGACAGGCTTGCCTTTTTCAACCGAGTATTTCTTGCGACCAAATCTGAGCTCATTCATATTTGATACCTTCTATAAGAAGCAACATCGACCTTTTCTGAAAGAAACAATAAATCCGTACCGCGTGGAGCTCACATCTGGTCCGTAATTATTTTTATAGGTTTTTACCGACTACTCAATCACAACATTTGAGCGTCATGATTGCGCCCAATCCATCCCTGATTCGGATGTGGTCACATCACAGCACCAAACAGTTAGCTGATGTTTCTATTGAGTTGGATTTTTGGGGGTCACCGACTGACCGGTACGCACCCTGAATCGTTCTGCCTCGCCTTGAGACAAGCACGGGTTTACTAGTTACTTGATCTGGATCGCCGCCCATCGAAGTTCTATAATAGTACGGCTCCGAACTAGCTAATCCTAACCATAGGGCGCAATTGCCCATTGAATTATGAGGGGCTAGCTCAAAACTGACTCCAGCGCCAAGGTTCCGAAAAAGCACAATTAATCATTAAGAGTCACTCCATTATAATATTAATTAATTCATAAAAATGATAATTATAGTAATAAATATTTAAAAAGCCCAATAATCTCTCTTCAACCAAGGATAAAAAAAATTAGCTCCTTAGGACGTGAATGTACATGTTAGTACTCACTTGCTACAACAGAGGTGCAACTGCGCTAAAAAATACACCTGTTGCCTCACAATAAATCCTCAGAGGTGGATAGTCGAATTCCGACGGATAAAGTAGTTCAATACCAATACTATAGCATACGACTGGTTGGATTTTCTTAAATTTTTCTTAATGTTTATATTAATGGGGGGGTGACTTAAGTACTGTTGTTTTTGGTATGTCAATTATTATTTTTTTGTTTGGGCAAGGTGCTGTGTCATTGACAACAGCCGCAATATTGACTGGGCTACCAATGGAGAATTGCCATTCGAACAGGTTCACCCACCATGTCTATTCTCTAAATGGCGCGAAAAACAGAAACCAGATCTGTCAACTTAGGAAAGATTGCCTGCATGTTTTGTCGTGGAAGTCAGCGTCGTCTTGATTGACAAATGTTAATGATGATGAGAGAGTTGGCTGTCGCCACGTGCTTCGATAGACTAGCACAGCTTAAGTTCTTAACCACACGGTAATTTACCAAATTTCACTTGGTTCAATTAGCTCTATGATCAGCAGTTTTTATTTAATCAAGAAAAGAATTAATCGCCAGCTTGAAAGTGTATCCTTTGGCATCCCTAGATTGCTACTATTCGTTTTCTTTGGATTGGTTTCGCTGGGTTTTGCGCAAACCGACGCCGCGGGTTGGGATAATCCAGAAAATATGTCGTCTTCTGGTTCCGCGACAGAACCACAGGTCTTGGTCGATGCTGCCGGTGTAGCCCATTTAATTTGGCAGGATAGCGCTGTCAATAGCTTTGTCTATACGAGCAGGGGTCCAGAGGGTTGGAGCGCTAACAGGCCTGTCGAGCTTCCTTTTGGCTCCCGCGAGTTCGTTACGGACCTAGCTGCGACTGATCCGACACCGCTGTATAACCCAAGGATGGTGGCGGATACGGCCGGGAACATTCATGCCTTTTGGCTAGGCAATGAAAATGCTCTTTTCTATAGCTGGGTACCTGCTGCCCAGTTTGAGGAATTGGCAGCCTGGGCACAGCCGCAACTATTGGTAGCAGCCGCGATTGGTCTCTCGGCCGTGGTGGATGAAAGCGGTGGCGTACACTTAAGTTATGTTCGAACCCAACCGAGAGAGTCCCTCCCGGCAGGTATCTATTATCAGAAGTTGTCCAGCGTCGACGAAGGTTGGACGGAACCCACCTTGCTTTATCCCTCTCAGTACTTCCATGGATTACCAGAAACGCAGGCCAATACCCAGTTGACTGTAAATTCCGTCGGTGAAAATTCCCATGTTTATATCGCGTGGGAAAATCGACCACTCGAGAAACTCTTTTTTGCCCGATCGGTTGACGGCGGTCTCTCCTGGGAAGAATCAACGATTATTGATGAGCGACAAAAGGAGGATGCTCCAAATACCGTTGGCCCGAACAACCTTACGATGACTGTTGTTGATGAGAGTATCCTTCTGATCTGGCAGGCGGGACACGGCCTGAATAGCTGTGGTCAATATTATCAGAGATCAGAAGATAATGGTGATTCGTGGCAAGCTCCTAAGAGAATGCTCGAAGAGTTACTCGGCTGTCCTGAAGGTAATAGATTTTTGGGTGTTGCCGGTGATTTCGACCTGCATTTCTTCCGTTACGAAGATCAACCTTATCTTATGGCCTGGCAGGACGGCCGGTGGAGCGATCCGCAGATTCAGCCAGAGTTATCATCTTTCTATAGCTCAGAAACCTTCAGGCGGGTTGAACTGGGTTGTCTCCAGCTGACGTTATTCGATGAAAGTCAGCTATTGGCAGTTGGCTGCGGCACAAGCCTAAACGAACACGCCGATGATATTTGGCGCTTATCCCGTCCGGTAGGTGATATTGAAACATGGTATCCCACAGCACCAACCTGGGAAGAACCAAAAGAGATCATCACAGGCGGTCTCAACTTGCTGCCACCAATAATGGCCGCTGATAGCCAGGGAAAAATGCACGTAATTTGGAGTCAGGCGGATGATACCAATAGATCCCAAAACACGATTTATTATGCGTTTTTAGACGAAGGTCAATGGACCCAAGCAGTCCCAGTTATACAAGCTCCGGAAGGGGATATCGGGCAGCTTGAAATGATAATATCAGAAGATGACCAACTCATGGTTATCTGGGTTTCAAACTCTGGAAAACTGTTCTTCAGCCGGTCAAATGTTGAAAACGCGATGCTACAGGATGAATGGTCGTCGCCCTTAAACTTGCTATCTCCAAAATCTTTCATCAGTGGGGCTGATATCGCCGTTTCTGATGATGGCAATGTATACGTGGCCACTTCCATCCCGGTTAATAATCGGCGTGGTGTTTACCTGCAAGAATCATTAACTGGGGGTAGCAGTTGGTCAGACCCCATTCTTGCCCTAGATGGCGGAACAAATTTTTGGGAAATTGTGGGACCACCACGACTCGAAGTAACCAGTGATGGCCAAATTCACCTTTTGGTGGTGGAACAAGCGCCGCAGGCAGCCGGATTAGGCCTGGCTACCACGGGATTGTTCTATTCTCGATCAAATTCGATAGATGGAGAATTCAGCCAGCCCGAACTGGTTTCAGAGAAGGCTGTTAATTGGGCTGACCTGATGGATGATGGACGGCAGATTATTCATCGATTATGGCAAGAACCGGATGGCCTCCTCAAGGATGTAAGGCATGAATACTCGGTAGATGCTGGTCAAACCTGGAGTGAGTCGACAAGAGTAACGAACCAACAAGGACCGGTTGGTTTCGCGGTAGATAGTGGTGGCCAAGTTCATGCTGTTCAAATTAGTGACGGGGCCATGAATCATCGAATTTGGAATGGGGAAGGATGGCAAATAGCCGACGACTCGGGATCCATGCGGGATACAACAGCTTTGCCGGGCGTGCCTCAGAGTGTCGTTTTAGCCCTTAGTCCGAAACAAATCCTGGCGGCGCTATTTACAAACGAGGATTTTGCTGCCGAACCATCGGAGCCATTATCAAACGCCTATCTTACCTGGGGCACCATAGGTTCGCCGGCTGAACTATCCGTATCGCTGCCAACACCGGCTCCCACCGCTATCCCACTAATCGCGACGGTACCTGTCGAAAAAACCCCGTCACCTGATCCAGTACCTAGCGTGACTATCACAGCTACCTCAGAGACGGTCGCCCAGCCCGAAACTACAGGGAATACTGGGTTAGAAAATTCGAGTCTTATAGAAAGCGACAACAGTATTGTCAGGACGGTAACTGCCTTTCTACCAGCGGCATTGTTCTTGGTGATTATCTTTAGTGTTGGCGTGTTGATCGTCCGAAGAGGCTTACGGTAAAAGAACATTATTCAGGCGGGAGTAGGCGACAAAAAAAGCGGTGGCCTTGCCTGGCAAAATGGTGGGATCGTGTCTACGAGCTGAAAAAAACTATCTGTGGTAGTTACCCCAACCTTATGAGGCTTATAACTGGTGATTCAAGCGAACCTTGGCGGCAAATAAATTGTTTATGGTAGTTATCGCCAGGGTGATTATTCTTCAAGAATATGCACGACCAGCGATCTAGTCAACGATCGCCAGGTGTTTTTTAACCGATCCATACGCGGGCCAATAAACCCTTCAAAGTAATATTGGTTCTGGGTTGTCCTACCTGCATAGAATAAACAGGTTGCGCCCTCGCTTTGTCGTGAACCCACGGAGATTACAAAAGGTATTAGTGACCTGGGCGGTACCTCTCCCTATGAAAAACAATATTTATTTACTGGCACACTCTTTAGGAGGCAATGACCAATGGATAGTGTAAATTTCTTTCTGTAATTTTCGTTGATGGCAAGTAGGCCATTGTGTATCCTCAGGTTAAACCCGACAAAGTCAACCTAAAGGAGAAGCACAATGACCTACAAATCTAATTGTACCTTACCAGACGAATTACTTGAGCAGATCGCCGAAGAAGGCTTCGATGTGGTGCCGGAATTGATCCGGACCATCATCAACGCAGCGATGCAGCTTGAACGGCAAAACCACCTGGGCGTTGGTCCTTACGAACGTTCACCGGACCGCCGGGACCAGGCCAATGGCTACAAGCCTAAAACAATGGCCACCCGGATGGGGAAGATCACCTTCGATATCCCGCAAGTGCGCGAAAGCAGCTTTTACCCACAGGCTCTGGACAAGGGTCTGCGGAGCGAACGGGCGTTAAGGCTGGCCCTGGCCGAGATGTATGTTCAAGGCGTCTCCACCCGCAGAGTCGCCGCCATCACTGAGCAACTCTGCGGCTTTGAGGTCTCGTCGACCCAGGTCAGCCAAGCCACGGCGCTGTTAGACGAACAACTGGAAGCATGGCGCCGACGACCCCTCGGTCGAAGCCCATATCTATGGCTCGATGCCCACTACGAGAAGGTGCGACAGGACGGCCATGTACGCGACGCTGCTGTGTTGAAAGCCGTGGGCCTCAATACGGAGGGCAAACGCCAGGTGCTAGGCATCTCCGTCTCGCTAAGCGAGCAAGAAATCCATTGGCGGACTTTCCTGCAACGCCTGGTTGCCTGAGGGCTGGCCGGTGTTGAGCTGGTCGTCAGCGATGCCCATGCTGGTCTGAAGCAAGCCCGGCGAGCCGTCTTCGGTGGCGTGCCTTGGCAACGATGTCAGTTTCATCTTCAGCAAAACGCTCAGGCCTACGTGCCTCGCCATAGCCTGAAAGCCGAAGTTGCCGCCGATATCCGGGCTGTCTTCAATGCACCTAATCGCGACGAAGCTGAGGCGTTACTGGCCAGGTTGGTGCAGAAATACGAGAAGCGAGCATCCCGCCTGGCTAACTGGATGGAAACCAATATTCCAGAAGGCCTGACAGTCTTCAGCTTTCCAGCCATCCATCTGCTTCGCTTGCGTACCGCCAACGGCCTTGAGCGCCTCAACCGCGAAGTTCGCCGGCGATCCCGCGTGGCGGTGCTATTTCCGAATGAGGCTTCTTGCCTCCGTTTAGTTACTGCCATCGTCATGGAAATCAGCGATGACTGGGAAACAGGTCGCATCTATTTACGTCTGGATAAAGACTGATTGTTTACGTTCGGGTGATCCGAGGATTAAACTTTTACAGAAAATTGTTTGCTTTATCCCAATGCCGGCCTCTTACATCCATTCAAAACCTATTTGATGAACCAAAAGTACTACTTCACAGGTAGTGTGTGTAATGCCGAGCAACTGTTATTCACTGCCACTGTTTTTGACAGCAAAATAGAAGGTTCCTTCAAAAACCATATTACTTACCTTTTTTGGATGGTTGTCGTGATATAGATTAAAGAGTTATATGAAAAATCTCCGATTATTTCATCTGGATACCTCGACTGATAGGGGAGAGTTTTTGAACGAAAGGGATAATGGCAGTTGAACCGATCCGGTATATAGTCCGCGAGAGGATTATCAAAGACTGCGATCTTTACACCAGAATCCAGGCTAATTCAGAATTAGCGACTTGGGTTCACCCATACCGGCTGACCGGATTGCGAAATGGATCAGGGCAGCTAAACCCCTATTTGGAGTAATCCGATTTTGACCTTTAGGCAGAAAGTACTGATGACATGACAGGGTGAGAGATAGTATGATACTTCCAATCTTTCGTTTCAGTTGTGAGTCAGTTCGGTGGGAACAGCAGGGGCCATAAGGATGGAATATAATATGAACAGTATCGTTCTCGGTATCGGGATCTTCTTCACCCTATCATTCATGGCTTCCATTCTAGCCATTGCCGTCAGTGTCAGGTCAAGCCAGATCAGCCGGCAATATGATTTACCCGAAGAGGCCGAAGTATACGTAACCAGGCAGAGAGTCCCACAAGAAGAGCATCTCTTAAAGAAATCATCCCCCGCCTGACCAGCAGACCTGCGGACTCACACAATTGTTCACCTTGGCGGTTGAACAGTTGGAGGAGGCATATTGCGTCTGTTTGCCTCATAAAGCCAGGTAGCCGCTCCCTGCTTTTATATCGCCTGGTTGTCACTACCGAACGTTCATCGCCCCGCCACATCCCCAAATCGATTGCCTGTTCCATAAGGATCCAAGACTAAACCTGATTCCAGCCCCGGAGCATAGAGCTGCTCCCTACCCCAATATAGACGATAACTGATCCGAGTATGTATGTTTTGGAATGAAAAACGTGCATAAACATGAGCATTAGGTGCTTTTACCTCAAGCCTTCCATACCATTGATCCTCGTGGGGAGAGCGCCTCAAGAACGCTGGTCACGGCCGGCAGCACCTTGTTCTAGACCTGCGCAACTAAACCACTATAAGAGGTGGCCCGTCGATCCACTTGTATGCCACGCTCCAACACCAAAGTTAAACAAAGGCCAAAAATTATATTCCTGAGATGGCGATATAGCCTGGCCATCCTTTGGCGGGCGATGGCCTGCTAAATATCTCGATAGAGAATTGGGGCGCCCAAAACACATCGACCACCTCCACTTGACCCAAACCATGATGGCTTTGGAGAAGATTTGCCAACTAGCGCCAAATATTTGTGCTATTTTCATCACTCAGCTAAGCTATGAGCACCCGCAGGAACAGCAGGTGACAGTCAGGAGGGTATGCAGGTTCAGTTAGACATTTTTGGGTTTGAACAGTCTGAAAGCGGACTCGACACGCCGAGTTTGTGTATTTGCTGGCGTCTCCAATCAATCAAGGCTCCAAAAACCTGTTACTCCCAGACCAAGCAATCGATGTGCACCAGTATTGGTCCGTAATCTGGAGGAAAATAACCAAATGACAGCAAATGTGACCCAAGTGACGACATCTCCGCTGGCGGTATTTCGCCGTCGTAATTTTACTTTGCTGTGGATTGCCGATTTTATCTCAACCAGCGGCAGCGCCCTGACATACCTGGCGGCCGGAATCTTAGTTTATCGTTTGACCGGGTCCGCTGCCCGTGTCGGCCTGATGCTCATTGCAACGGCCGTACCCAGCCTCTTTGTGGGTCTATTGGCCGGCGTTTTTGTTGATCGTTACGATCGCAAGAAGATCATGGTTTTCTCCGATGTAGCCCGCGGCGTTCTGGTACTTTTGATTCCCTTCCTGGTCTCGATCAATATTATCTGGCTCTATATCATTGTTTTTCTTATCAGTACGCTGGACAAATTCTTCCTGCCGGCGCATGAAAGCGTGCTGCCAGAACTGGCCCCGGATGAAGAATTGGCGGCGGCCAATTCCTTCATCGCCATCAGCACCTTCGGCTCGACGGCAATTGGTTTTGCCGCTTCCGGTATCCTGGCCTCGCTCGGAGACATCAAGTGGGCTTTTTACCTGGATGCATTAACTTTCTTTTCCTCAGCTTTCTTTCTCCTATTGATGGTCATACCAAAACTTGAATTGAACGAAGAGACCAGCATCGAAAACGTAATCTCCAATCTCAAGGAGGGCGGCCGGTTCTTGTGGAATACACCTATTCTGCGATCATCTTTTATGATCGGTGTATTTGTCTTCATCAGTTTTGGTATGTGGAACGTCCTACTGCTACCCTTTGCGGTCCAAGCCCTGGGCGCCGATGAGTTTGTCTACGGCATTCAGGAGGCGTTGACCTCCGTGGGCTTTGTGGTCGGCAGCTTCCTAATGGCCAAGTACGCCGACCGCCTGCGAGAAGGTCAATGGTATTCGGCGGGCATCATCGGCATGGGCGTTGTCGGCGTTATCTATTCACAGGCCACGTCAATACCCTTTGCGATTGTTTTGGTTATGGTCAGTGGTTTCTTGAACGCATTGATGGCCATCGGCCGGCGCTTGATATTCCAGCGCAATACGACCAGGGAGGTACGTGGCCGCGTGGCCAGCTCTTATATTGTCGCCGGTGACATGCTGGTTATCGTTGGCATGGGCATGGCCGGTCTGGCAGACGTGTTTGATGTTCGCCTGGTACTACTGGCGAGCTCGTTTATTCTGGTCGTTGCTGGCGGCGTCAGCTTGATCTTACCTGGTCTGGGACAACCGGCGGCCGAATGGCGAAGAGCTGTCAGCTACTTACGGGGCATTGATAGTGCGCCCGATTTGGGCGTGGCCCTGCCGGCGTCTTTGGCCAATTTTGATAGCCTGGCCATGCGCATTCCCGCGTTTAGTAGCCTGAGCACGGAAGAGCGTAAGAGTCTTCTGAAAAAAAGCCACCTTACTGATGCCGAAGCGGGCACCGCCATTGTCCGGCGCGGGGACACCTCCAATGAAGCTTACTTCATTCTGGAAGGACGGGCGATCGCCGGGCGCACTGAGGGCGACGACTACCGGCCGTTGGAAACGCTAAATGCCGGTGATTTCTTCGGCGAGATAGCCGCAATCACCGGTATGCCCAGGACCGCCAACGTTGTTGCCGATGAACCAAGCAAATTGTTGCGTATCACGGCCGAAGGACTCGGCGAGATGATGGAAAAACCGGAGCTAAAGCGGCTTTTCCTGACGGTAATGACCGAACGCATGGCGCGAATGGATATGATCGATATGCCCATGTTTACCGGCGTGGGGGCTAAGGCGGCCGAAGAGTTAAGATCTTCCCCGGCGCGCGTCACGGGAGAACCAGCGTAAAGGTTTGTACGCACAAGGTAGCTATCTATTTTGGCAAGCAAACCATCCACGGGATGCGACGCACGGAATATTGTCTGATGATCAGCCAAAATTAATATCAGATCCGTCTTCTCACCCAAAATTCGGATTTTAGAGCCAATTTTTAGATCTTTGGTTAGAATAGTTGTTGCCTTAGCCGAAGAGACTCGTTAATTGGGTCTCTTTAACTTGCACAGATTAGGTTTGGCGCCTAAAGAAAGTTAAATCTTGCGCTGCCACAAAAAAACGTTGATCTCGACGTAGTCTATTATTGTCTCCGGTCGGAATAAGCTTCCGGTTATCGGCGATGGCGCCGGCAGGCAGAACCGTTTATTAAGGGAGTATTTTTAATGAGTAATGTTCTTATGGCCAACAGATCGTCCAACCTGTTTCACGCTTTTCGTCGTGGTTGGCGCTATTTATTGATAACCACTCTGATCATAATTGGATTGCTATTATTGGTCCGGATTGCCCCGGCTCAGTCGTCGGGTGCAACCTACACGGTATCCAGTATAGCAGATGTTATTGACGGAATCTGCGACCCTGACGGCCTGCCAGATGGGGGCAAGTGTAGCCTGCGCGAGGCCATTATCGATGCCAATGGGACAGCCACGGCCGATACCATTAAACTCTTGGGTCAAACTTACGTGCTGACCATTTCCGGCGGCGGCGAAGACCAGGCTCGGGCCGGCGATATGGACATATCCGGCGAGCTTACCATTGAGGGTAGCACCGCGGCCAATACGAGCATCGACGGCACACTGAACTCCGATCGGGTGCTGGATGTTTTAGCTACCGGCCAGCTAACCATCACCGACCTGACCATCCGTGGCGGTAATTCAAACCCTGAAGGCGGCGCAATTCATAGTGAAGGCAACTTGACAGTCAGGAACGTTGTTCTGGAGGGTAACAGCGCTAATAGTGGTGGCGCCATTCTTAGTGACGGCACCCTGGTGGTGGAAAATTCAACCTTCATCAATAACTCGGCCAACTCTGGGGGTGGCCTATACCAGGTAAGCGGTACGGCTGACGTTAAAAATAGCACCTTCGAAAACAATCGCGCTACCAGTAATGACGGCGGGGCGATCTATTCCGTTGGCGGCACTATGCTTGTCGAAAACAACACCCTTTCCGGTAATACGGCCGCCAAATCCGGCGGCGCCGTGGCCACCGGCACCGGCACCGGACCGATGGTGCACATTCTTTTCTCCACTTTCTACAACAATGAATCGGCTACCGGCAGCACGATTCGTGTCTGGCGTGGTGAAGTCAATATCCAAAATTCTATTCTGGCAAGTGCCACCTATGACCATTGTTCGGTCCACAGTAAAGCCACACTGAGTTCCGGTGGATATAACTATATCGATAATGCGGCCGATTCCAGTTGTACGAAATACTTCAAGGCTCCTGGCGACAAGGTTAGCCAATCGACGTTGATCCTCGAAGATCTTCTACTGGACAATGGCGGTGCCACAAAGACCCACGCCCTAAGAACAGACATTATCAACCCGGCCTTGGACATCATTCCGGAAGGGACGGTAGGGTGCGTAGCTAATGAGGATTTTGATCAACGAGGGGTTAGCCGGCCCCAGGGAGCAAAATGTGACATCGGTGCCTATGAGATTTCCAATTCACCGCCGCTCGCTTCCGACGATAATTATACAACTAACGAAGACACTGCATTAAGTACAGGCATCCCAGGTGTCCTCAATAATGATGACGATCCTGAAAACAACACACTCACGGCAGTCCTGGTTAGTGAGCCGAGCAGCGGTGCGTTGACTCTGGCGGCAAACGGCTCTTTTAGCTATACACCGGCGACCAACTTCAACGGCCAGGATACGTTCCAATACCAGGCTTACGACGGTCAAGAATTGTCTAATACGGCCCAGGTAACCATAAATGTCACGGCCGTCAACGACGCTCCTGTCGCCTTCGGCGACCCCTTTACCACCGCTGAGGACATGCCTGTCAGCGGGAATGTTCTGGCCAACGACACCGACGTTGAGGATGATGCTTTAACAGCTCGATTAACCAACGGTCCAGCTAACGGCTCATTGGATTTGAACAGTGACGGTTCTTTCAGCTATACGCCAGGTCTGAACTTCAACGGTACAGATACCTTCACCTATGTCGCCAACGATGGCCTGGCCGATTCCAGCCTGGCAACGGTATCCATCACCGTTGACCCGGTCAATGACGATCCTGTGGCCGATGATGATACGGCGGTGACCGATGAATCCTCGCCAGTCATAATAGATGTCCTGGAAAATGACAGCGATATTGATGGCCTCCTGGATCCAACCACGGTAACCGTCATAGAAGGGCAAGGACCGACCAGCGGTGTTGCGGCGCCCAACAATGACGGGACCATCACTTATACACCCAATCCGGTGAATAACACCACTGATACCTTCCTATATCAAGTCTGTGACGATGGCGGCGCCTGCGCGACGGCAACGGTAACTATTGACATTAGCGCCGTGAATCCAGGCCGGGAGGATTGCCAGCCCATCGTCGAAGGCGAGATCATCCTTGAAGCCGCCGTAAGCAGCCGGGACCACAACTGGTACTGTATCGACGTGTCGGAACCCGGCTCCGTTCTCATCGCCATGCTAACCAGCGATGTTGATTATGACATGTATCTCTTCACCCCCAGAATTAACGAAGAGGACGGCCAGTTGCGAGACCAGGGAAGCCTGGTTAGTTTGGCCCAGTTAGATAATATCGCTCAGCTAGATAATATCGCCCAGCTTGATAACATCGCGCAATTGGACAACATCGCCCAACTCTATGATCTGGCACAGCTGGACAACATCGCCCAATTAGACAACATCGCCCAGCTGGACAATATCGCTCAGCTAGACAACATCGCCCAGTTAGACAACATCGCTCAGCTGGACAACATCGCTCAGCTAGACAATATCGCTCAGCTGGACAACATCGCCCAGCTGGACAACATCGCTCAGCTGGACAACATCGCTCAGCTGGACAACATAGCTCAGCTAGACAATATCGCCCAGTTGGACAATATTGCCGAACAAGGCGGCATCGAGACCCTGTCGGCTATCTCGGCCCATAGCTTGCCTCAAAGCACGGAACTCATTGCCCGCAATGTGCACGAGTTGGCCGGGCCCTGGTACCTGGCCATCAGCCTTCATGATCCGTTGTCGGCCGGCCAGCCCTTTTCGTTGAGCACAACGATCATTACTCCCAAAGTGCCTTTAATACCGGCCATTAATGAGACACCGACCTTACCGAGTGATTTTGCGGCACCGGCCGAAACTCCAGGCGTGAATACATTGATTCTTTTCAACGAATCGCAGATGAACAAATTCTATCCCGCCTCCGAGACATCATTGGTGAGATCGTCTTTGACCTCTCTGGCAGATGTTAACGATCCTAACAACGACGTCAACGGAGTGGTAATCAACCTGGATGATTATCAATTCATTCAAGACGCTTACGACGTGTGGGATCAATATCAAACCAATCCCCAGGCGGCCAACTTTGTAGCTCGTAACATTAAATTGTTGCTCTATAATTTGCTCCCGTCCTACCCAGATGTCGAATACCTCGTCATCGTCGGTGGTGACAACGTTATCCCTCACAGGCGCATCCAGGATACGACCCTGGTGGCCAATCAACGCCGCTATCCTTATGCCGACAATACGGCGCTCAACGCAGCGTATCAATTACGTTATTACCTGAGCGACGATTATTACGCCGCCAGTTTGCCCTTTAGCACGGCCGGTCGTGAATTGTACTTGCCTCAATATGCACTCGGTCGCCTGGTGGAAAGTCCCAGCGAAATCGTCAATATGATCAACACGTTCCAGCAGGATTCGGTACTCCAGCCTCAAAGTGCCTTGATTACCGGCTATGATTTCTTGATCGACCAGGCTACCGAGATTAATGCTACCTTACTCGACCAGGGCATTCCCCAGGTGGATAGTATCATTAATGATACCTGGACGGCCGATGACTTCCGCGACGCCGTCTTGAGCGGGGAAAATTATGACCTTATCTCGCTCAATTCCCATTTTGACCATTTCCGCTTCTTCCCCAACGGTCCGACGGACGTGCTGGCGACGGAATTCGAAGAGCCTGGCGCTTTTTCCAGCAAGCTCATCTTCTCGGTCGGTTGCCAATCCGGCTTAAACGTCTTTGACGGTGGCACGATCTTAAACTACACCGGCTCGGATTTCGCCCAGACCTTCGCCCAACATGGGGTGACCTTCTTGGGGAACACCGGCTTTGGTTATGGTGATGGCGACCTTTTGGCTTATTCGGAGCGATTGATGCTCAACTTCACTGAAGAGCTGGGTTACAACCCACTCCTTGGCGACGGCAGCACTCTGCCCACCGTGGGTACGGCCATGCTCCGGGCTAAGCAGCGTTATCTTAACAGTTTTGGCACGGGAGGATTCAGCAACTACGATGAAAAGGTTATGGCTGAAATGACCCTGTATGGTCTGCCCATGCTGAAGGTTGACATGCCCGTACAGAGCAGCGTTCGGCCGGGTGGCGAGAGCGCCTTTGACACAGGGACTCCTCAGCCTCTCGGTGGATCTTCAGCCACCAAATACTTCAACCAAACGTTAAGCTTCAACTATACACCGCACAACGTTAATGACAGCGGCCGCCAAGGCGACTACTACACCATCGCTGGCGAAAGCGACCTGCTGACCACCGGCGGCCGGCCGGTACAACCGCGTACAACAATCAATTTCAATTCTTCCACGGAGGTTGCCCATGGCGTGTTGATGTTAGGCGGCACCTTTGCCGATACAACGAACTTCGATCCGCTCATTACCCAGATCATCACCCAGGAAAACAGCCTGAACGTCGAAGGATTCTACCCGGTCCAGGCACTCTATCCCTCCAAGGTGGCCAGCATTAATCGCTTCCTGACGGTTGGCGGTGAACTCCAGCAAAGGCTGGTGGTGGTGCCTGGTCAATTCTGGGCTACGAACACGACCGTGCCGACCATCGGTACGCAGCGTCTATATAGTGATCTGGATACGGTTATTTACACCGCACCGTTCAATGTTACCGACTTCATAGCCCCGGGAGTATCATCCGTACAGGCCATCTCCTCGGGTGGGAATATCCAATTCACGATTCAGGTAGGCGATGAGAGTGGTGTGCTCCGTACCGTGGTGCTTTATCGAACAACAGATCAATATAGCTGGTCGCTACTCGACCTAAACTATGATGGCAATAGTGGATTGGCCACCGGAAGCATTGTCCAGCCGTCCGGCACTCTCGAGTACTTTATCCAGGCGGTCGACATCTATGGCAATGTAGCCCTCCTGCTCGACCACGGTTTGCCCTATCGTTTACTCTCGGCTGGCGGCGACAGCGACGGTGACGGCGTTTTCGACAGTTTGGACAACTGTCTCCTCGTCGCCAATCCCGGTCAGGACGATCTTGACGGTGATGGGCTGGGTGATGCCTGTGACCTCAACCGCGACGATGATGGCGCTCTGGATCTCTTCGACGCCTTCCCCGATGATCCGGCCGAATGGTTTGATTCGGATGGCGACGGTATTGGCAACAATTCTGACATGGATGATGACAACGACGGTGTGGATGATGTTATCGACAACTGCGTACTTGTGCCTAATCCTGGCCAGTCAGATATAGACGGCGACGGGCGAGGCGATGCTTGCGATGCTGAGAACGTCCAGCCGGTAGCCGATGGCGGCACGGCAACGGTTCCGGAGGATGGCCAGGTCACGTTAAATATCTCGGCCGATGTCGAAGGCATCCAAACGGGCGCCGGCAGCCGGGTCGCGATTAATCCCACAAACGGCCGCGTGCTGAACCTCGGTAATGGCACCTTCGTCTATACGCCCAACCCCGACTATAACGGCGGTGACAGCTTTGCCTACGACATCTGTAATCCGGGAAACGACCAAACCAGCCTTTGCGATAACGGGACAGTAATCATCGAAGTGACTCCAACGAATGATACGCCGATACCGGCCGCCGATGGCCCCTATGCGACGGCCGAAGATACACCACTAACCGTCCCCGCACCGGGCGTCTTGGGCAACGATTTCGATATCGATGGCGATCAGCTCACGGCAAATGTCGTCACTGACCCGGCCCATGGCCAACTGGTGTTAGATGCCAATGGCGGTTTTACTTACAGCCCTGAGGAGAATTACAACGGCTCAGACACATTTACCTATGAAGTGTGTGACGGAACAGTGTGTGTGGAAGCGTTGGTAACGCTCGACGTGACCGCTGTCAACGATCCACCGGTTCCCGGCGACGATAACTACAGCGGCGATGAAGACACTGTTATCAGCGGAAACGTCTTGTCGAATGATGAGGACGTCGATAGCACCGACCTCACGACAGTGGAACTCACCGGACCGGCATCTGGCAACTTGAGCCTTGGCCCGAACGGCATTTTCTCCTACACACCAACCACCGATTACAGCGGTTCTGATCTCTTCACGTACGAACTCTGTGATGGGGCTGGGGATTGTGCCAGCGCAACGGTTAACCTGACGATTGCCGCGGTGGCCGACATGCCGAGCCTGACAGTCGCGCCCGCTTCCGGTTTAGAAGGAACGCCTTTCCCCCTGGCCATCGCCGCTGCAGCTAATGATCTCGATGGTTCCGAAAGCCTTGAAATTAGTGTGTCGGGTCTTCCTGAAGGGGCGACCCTTTCGGCCGGGACAAAAAGCGGCGCCATATGGACTCTGAGCCCTGCTGATTTAGCCGGTCTGATGCTGACCATGCCCAATAACGGCCTGTTTACGCTGACGGTTGAAGCCACGGCAAGTGAGCTAAGTAATGGCGACAACAGTTCAATTTCCGCCTCGCTGCCGGTCTCGGTGACCAACGTGGCCCCGACCATTGACTCGATTGAGTTTTCGGCAACTACTGTCCAAGTTGGGGAAGAACTGACAGCCACCGTCAGCATTAGCGATCCGGGCGACGGTGAAGCGCTGACTGTCACCTTCGACTGGGGTGATGGTATAATAGGAACATACACAACAACGGATGGCACCATAACCATCGACGGTGTGCACCAGTACCTGGTAGAGGGTTTCTACTTCATCATCTTGACAGTTGACGACGGCGACAGTAAAACCGAAGCGACCACAGAGGTTATTATCGTCTATAATCCCGGCGATGCCTTCATAACCGGTGGCGGTTACATAAACGTCTATCGAGATATGTGCCAGCTATCCAATCGTTGCGCGAACAAGGGTGGCACGGCCAACACGGGTATTAGTGCCCAATATCCCGACCCGAACAGCGCGCCAGAGGGCTCTACGACAGTCTCCTTCTCCGAAGGTGGCATGTCATTTTACGCTGACAGCTACGATTGGCTGGTTATCGTTGGGGGGTTAGCCCGTTATGGTGGTACCGGGACCGTCAACGGGTCCGGGCAATATTCATTCATCGTGACTGCCTTCGACAGCGAGGCAGATACCTTTTTTGGCGTCGATAGCGACCGTTTTGGCATCAAGATCGTCGACATAGCAACAAATAGTGTGGTCTTTGACACAGCGTTATCGCCGGATGCGTCAAGCGATCTCTTTGGCACGGTGCCAACCGTTGGTGGGGCAACAATAAAGATCCATAAATCAGGTTCATGATCGCCTTAAGAACTTAGCCCTTCGATCTGGAGGCAGGCCGGGACAAACCCTGGCCTGCCTCGCTTTATTCCGACCTAAGAATTTCAGAGTATCGTCGGGGAGAAGAATTTGTGTCCACAATAAATCGACCAGACAATGGCGACGTAGCGGAAGCCATCCAATACGCCCGTCAGTGCTTAAAAGAAAAGCTGCCCCCGCAACTCACTTATCACAACTTGAAACACACTTTTGAACACGTCCTACCGGCCGCCATGGATCTAGCGGACCGTTGTGGTGTAACCCAGGAAGAAAAAGATCTGCTGTCAGTCGCTGTCGCCTTTCACGATATTGGCTGGATTGTTCAGGGTACGGGACACGAGCGCATCGGCGCCGACATGGCCCGCCGGAAGCTACCAGATTTTGGTTTTTCCGAGCTGCAGATTGAACGGATAGCGACGATGGTCCTGGCCACGAAGCTTCCCCACCAACCAACTGACCTCCTCGATAGCATCATGATCGATGCCGATATGGCCGTTTTGAGCCGGCATGACTTCTGGCACTGTAACGGAGATTTGCGGTGTGAAGTGGAATTATTGGGTGAAACCATAAGCGATCGCCTATGGTATGAAAGCCAGCTATCCTTCCTGGAAGCCCACCGCTATTTCACAGAGGCGGCCGTCGCCGCCTATGAACCGGCCAAGCAAGAGCACATTCTTGAACTCCGCCACCTCCTGGAAACCAGTGAAGCAGAAGTAGATTTTCCCCAAACCAGGCTGTCCCCGGCCGAATCATTGGTAGAATCAGAGAACGATGGCTGATGTTACCGCTCTAATTCCTTATATGCCGATTGACCGGCGGCACGCACACCTCGCCGGCAAAAAGGTCAGTGATCCGACGGAGGGGGCGGCGCTTTTTGCCGATGTCTCCGGTTTCACGGCATTGACCGGGGTACTTATGCGCGAGCTTGGCGCCAAACGAGGCGCGGAAGAAGTCCTCGTTTACCTAAATCCTGTTTTCGATCAACTCATCAGCTGTCTGCATGATTATGGCGGCGTCGTTATTAGTTTCGCCGGTGATTCAATCACCTGTTGGCTAGATGACGATGACGGCCGGAGAGCCATTGCCTGTGCCCTGGCCATGCAGGCAGTGATGGGTCGCTATTTAAACATGCAAACAGCAGGCGGCACAACTTTTTCCCTCTATATCAAGGTCGCCGTGGCCAGCGGGAAAGCGCGGCGCTTTGCCGTGGGTGTTCCTGATATTCAGCTTATTGACGTGCTGGCTGGGGATACCCTGTTACGTATGGCCGCCGTTGAGAAGATGACTGACAAAGCGGAGACCGCTGTAGAAGAAGCCATTATCCAACAGTTTGGCGATGCTCTTACGGTAAGCGCCTGGCGAACTGACGACTATGGCCACCGCGCAGGGATCGTAACCGGAATGGATTTGCCGGTTGAGGGTCAGCCATGGCCTGAGTTGGCGACCGGCGCCCTGGACGAGGAGACGGTCAGCGCCTGGCTGCTGCCGCCGGTGCGCGAGCGAATCCAGGCCAGCCACGGCTATCTGGCCGAGCTGCGGCCGGCCGTGGCGCTCTTTGTACGCTTCGTTGGCCTTGACTACGATAACGATCCCGATGCCGGCGTCAAGTTGGATGCTTATGTCCAATGGGCTCAGCGGGTCGTCACGCGCTATGATGGTTATCTCATCCAACTGACAGTAGGCGACAAGGGTAGTTTTTTTTACGCCGCCTTTGGCGCCCCTATTTCCCGCGGCAATAATGCCGTACGGGCTATAGCCGCCGCCCTGACCATCAATAGCGCTTCAACGAGCTATGAGGGAATTGATCATGTTCAAATTGGGCTGAGTGCCGGCCGGATGTGGACCGGCGCTTATGGCGGGCGGCAGCGGCAGACCTATGGGGTTATGGGCAATGAGACCAATATGGCCGCGCGCTTGATGGGCCAGGCCCAACAGGGTCAAATCATGGTCACCAGGCAGATTGTTGAAGCCGCTCAAGCTCATTACCATTTCAACGATCTCGGGGCCATCCTGGTCAAAGGGCGAGAGGAACCCCTACGGGTGTGGGAAGTTTCCAGTCGCCGGCAAGGCGCGGCAGTTGAATGGCGCATATTCACTGATCCACTGTTGGGTCGCGAGCGTTTCCTGGAGCAACTTGACCAGGCGCTCAACTCGGTAATGACCAGCCAGGGGCGTATCGTGCGCCTGACCGGCGCCGCCGGCTCTGGTAAGAGTCATCTTGCCGCCCAGTTCAGTCAGGAAGCCAGAAATCGCGGCAGCCGCCTGGCCCTCGGTTCTTGCCAGAGCATCAATCATACAACCCCCTACTATCCCTGGCGGCAACTGTTCCGGGAGCTACTCAATTTAGATGAAGACACGCCTGATAACCAGGTGATAGCCCTGACCTCCTTCTTAGAAGAGCGCCACCCAAATTGGGTGCTACGCTTGCCCTTATTGGGCGACCTACTGGCTTTACCCATTCCTGATAATCCAACAACAGCGGCTATGGATGCGAATCTACGTCAAAAATCGCTCTTCTCATTACTGGTGGAGATGATTCAGCTATGGGCGCTAATGCAACCACTCTTGCTGGTAATAGAAAATGCCCACTGGATGGATGAAGCCTCTCTGGCGCTCACCAAGGTGGTGGCCCAGCAGGCAGTCGTTTCAGATCAGATCCTGTTGCTACTCATTCAGCGAATGGAAACCAAAGATGTCGAGCCTATCTTACCTGAATTAGGCGAGCTAGATCACTATACTGGCATTTCGTTAGAGGAGATGTCCGACGAGGAGGTTGGCCTCCTGGTGGCCTACCGGTTGGGCAGTCCGCCAACGCCTTTGCTGCTAAGCATTCTCCAGGCCACGGCTCGTGGTAACCCCTTCTTCATCATCGAATTGATCGATGCGATGCGCCAGAGTGAGCAACTGACTCGCCAGCCTGACGGCGCCTGGGGCCTGTCATCTGCGCTTCTGGACCCGCTGCGTAGAGCGAACCTGGCCGTTCAGGATGATGGCGATTGGTTGCTCCGGCCGGATGCCGACCTGGCTTCTGTGCAACTCGGTATCCCCGATTCGATCCATGGTATGGTGCTCTCGCGACTGGATCGCTTGCCGGAGGCTCACCGGTTGACGTTGAAGGTTAGTAGCGTCATCGGTCATTATTTCGATCTCCACCTGGTGGCCAATGTCCATCCTGAACATAAGCAGTATGCCACTATCCAGAGCGAAGCAGCAGATCTCGAGGTAGAAGAGGTGGTGCACGCGGAGATACCCGAGGAGCAGCGCTACGCTTTTCGGCATCATACTACCCAGGAGGTGGCCTACGACACCTTACTGTATACCCAACGTGTCCAGCTCCATGCGGAGATCGCCCAAACTTTAGCTATTCGGGATTTTGATGCCGTCCCACAGATCGCCCACCATGCCTATCTGGGCGAATTATGGCCGCTGGCCCTGGAATATAACCTAACGGCCGGGGAACAAGCCCATCAGCTTTATGCCAATCAACAAAGCATCGATTTCTATAGGCGGGCCTTACAAAGCGCTGAAGCGATGCCAGAAAATGAGACCGCTGCCCAGCGCAAGGGTATCCACCTGGCTTTGGGTGATCTGTTCGTATCAACCGGGCAATATGACGATGCGGCCGGCTCGTTACAAGAAGCGCTGACCCTGGCCCGGGCTCAAGCCGACCGGCAAGCGGAGGCGCAGGCCTGCCGCTGGTTCGCCCGATCCTTTGAATTGCGTGGCGAATACGATGAGGCCCTGAACTGGATCGAGCAAGGTTTTACCGCCCTGGCCGATCTTGATTCAGTTGAGGAAGCGGAATTATCGCTGATAGCCGGTCTCATTAGCGTTCGGCAAGGGGAATATGATCGCGCTCTTGAATTATGCGAACGCAGTCTGAAAGTGGCCGATAAACTCGACCAATTGGCAGTCAGGGCGCGCACATACAATCTAATGGGTATTGTTGATCTGCGCCAGGGCAATAATGCCGACGCCTTAGACCGTTCCCGGCAAGCGCAAAGTTATTATGAAGAGCTCGAGGACGTATATGGCCAGGCGACCTCCCACAATCTTATCGCCAACGTCTATTTTAGACGTGGTGACTGGCCGCAGGCAGATCACCATTATCGCCAATCACTGATGCTATTTACCCAGATCGGCGACATTTATAATCAGATCCTGGTCAACAACAATCTGGGCGGCATCGCCTTGCATCAAGGCCGGTTAGGGGCGGCCCTGGGCTATTACCAGGGGGCTGCCCGTTTGTTAGAACAAATTGGTGGATCGCTGTGGGTGTTTGGCGCATTGCGTATGAACATCGGCAATACACTTTTACAGAAGGATGAAGTGCAGGAGGCGGCCGAGCAACTCCAGCGAGCCGAGGAGTATTTTGAAAAAGCCCAACTGCGGGATTTATTGCCCGAACTTTATGGGCTAAAGGCGGAGTTGGCCATGCGCCAGCAGCGCCTGGATGATGCCGAAGCCATCGGCCGGGAATCATTGGATCTCGCTCGTGAGCTTGAGATGCCGAGGGAAGAAGGGCACAATTTGCGGATATTGGGCCAGGTAGCCCAGGCCCAGGGCGATTTTGCCCTGGCAGAAGAAAGACTCCGGTCCAGTTACACCGTCCTCACGGGTTCTAGCGATGATTATGGCAGCGCAAAAACCCAACTGTTCCTGGCCCATTTACAAGAAGCCCAAAATCAATACCAAGCCGCCTTAAACACCCTGGCCCTTTGCGAGCCGGTCTTCCGCCGTCTGGAGGCAAAGATCGAGCTGCAAGATGCCCAGTCGATGCAATACCGGCTCTCCAGAACTGCTCTTCCCCAGTCGCCCTAGAGGGCTGCCTACCGCCGGTGACCGGCAGGACGAAGCTGGATTGTACAATCGCGCTGGTTTGTATAACCACGCTGGATTGTATAACCGCGCCGGGAACAAGTGAAGATACTTCTCCGGCCGGCGACCAATAGTGCCCCCCCATATCAAAGTTGATATAATTTTCCTTGAGGCTGCAATCGTGGCGCTGCCAGGCGTCAGGTTTTCGGCCTGGGAGTTATTTATACCGGTGTGACCGGCAATAAAAGCCTCGATTCAGCTGACGACGACTGGCGTTGGGATCGGCTGCGTCCATGGTTATCCCCCCAATCGTCAACAAAAAAGAAGACAAAGCATTGTAACTTTCACTATTCTGTTCGACTGGTTTCTAACAAAGGAGGGAACTCATGAACGCTGAGATGCTGTCCCGTCTCCAGTTCGCCCTCACGGCAACTTTCCATTACATCTATCCCCCTATCTCCATAGGTCTGGGCATGATGATGGTCGTGATGGGCGTCATTTATATTCGCACGAAGAACCCACTCTGGCGGCGGATGTCTTTCTTTTGGGTCAAAATATTTGCCCTGGTGTTCGCCATGGGCATCGCCACCGGGGTGGTCCAGGAGTTCGAGTTTGGCATGAACTGGGCCGATTATTCCCGCTTCGTGGGCAACATCTTCGGCAGCCTGCTGGCGGCCGAAGGTGTTTTCGCCTTTTTCCTTGAAGGCGGCTTTCTGGGCTTGATGCTCTTTGGCGGCCGCCGGCTGGGTCCGCGAATGTGGCTGCTGGCGACATTCCTGGTGGCCTTTGGCGCCCACTTCAGCGCCGTCTGGATTATCATGGCCAACTCCTGGATGCAAACCCCGGCGGGTTATACGGTAGCCATGACCGATAGCGGCGCGCGGGCGGTGATGACCAGCTTCTGGGAAGTCATGTTCACCCCCTCCTTCCTGATGCGCATCGGTCACGTTTTGGTGGGGGCCTGGATGGTCGGTACGACGCCTCATGCTAAGCGTCAGCGCCTGGTATCTTTTGAAGAAGAAACACCTGGAAGTGGCCAAGGCGGGATTCAGGATCGCCATACCTCTTTTCTTCGTCCTCAGCCTGGTCCAGGTCGTCGTTTTCGGTTCGGGGAGTGCGGCCTGGTCGCCGAATACCAACCTTCGAAGCTGGCCGGTATGGAAGGGATCTGGGAAACGCAAGATTGCGCGCCTATGACCCTGGCCGGTTGGATCGATAAGGAAGATGGCGCCACAAGGGGGATCAAGGTCCCCTGCGCCCTCAGCTTCCTGGTCGGCGTACAGCTTTGACACCACCGTCACCGGACTCGACCAGATTTCGGAGGAATTGTGGCCGCCTCTACAGGCGACTTTCCAGGCCTACCGGCTCATGATCTCCCTGGGCTCGCTCTTCATCCCCCTTGGCTTTCTCGGGGTCCTATTTTATTACCGGAAAGGGCGTATTTTTGAGATGCGCTGGCTGTTATGGCTCTTCGTGATTGAGCATCTTTCCTGACCGAAGCGGTCACCATGTCCGGCTGGGCCGTCGCCGAAATCGGCCGCCAGCCCTGGATTGTCTATGGGGTGATGAAAACGGTCGACGGGGTCAGCCCCGTGCTAACGGCCAGTCAAACCATCGCCTCCTTGGCGATCTTCATCCTTCTCTACATCGCCTTGTTTGCCCTGTTCATCTTCTTGCTCAATGCCAAGATCCAACATGGACCGGATCCCCTGGTAGAAGACAAGCCTATCACCGCCTTGCCGGATACCTTCCGCGAGATCTTCGGCCGGGCGCGCACATCGTGAGGTGAAATTATGACACTCAACGTTATCTGGTACATACTCTTTGTGGTCATTATCGCCGGCTACCTGATCCTGGACGGATTTCGATCTCGGCGTCGGCATTTTGCACTTGCTGGTGGCCAAGAACGACACCGAACGACGCCTGGTACTCAACAGTATCGGTCCCATCTGGGACGGTAATGAAGTGTGGCTGATCGTCGGCGGCGGCGTCCTCTTCGCCGCTTTCCCCGGGGCTTATGCCTCTTTATTCTCCGGCTTTTACCTGGCCATGATGCTCGTCTTGCTCTTTCTGATTCTACGAACCGTGGCTATCGAATTTCGTAGCAAACGGACGCCTCAAGGTTGGCGTCAGCTTATGGGATGTGGTATTTTCGATTTCTTCTTTGTGCATCGCCTTGCTGCTCGGGGTCGCCTTTGGCAACATCATCGCCGGTTTACCGCTGGACGCCCGAGGTAATATCCACATCACCCTGTTCGAACTGCTGAAGCCATTTCCCCTGCTGGTCGGACTGACGACCATAGCCATGATGGCCATGCACGGGGCCATCTTCTTGATCATGAAGACGGCTGGCGAGCTACAGCAACGAATAAAGCACTGGACGCCCCGCCTGATGGTCCTATTCTTTGTTCTGAACACCCTGGTTGTCGCGGCTGTGTACTTCTTTCAAGACCATACCATGGAAAACTACAATAGCTCCCTGATATTGGGTCTCCTTCCGGCCATTGCCTTGGGGGCCTTGATCATAACCTGGAGGATGGAGCGTAAAGAACGCTACTTTGCCGCTTTCGTCGCCTCAAGCGCAATGATCGCCCTGCTATTGTTCTCTGGGGCTATCGGCCTCTATCCGAACCTGATCATCTCGTCCATCGATTCGGCGAACAATCTCACCATTACGAATGCCGCCTCGGCAGAACAATACGCTGCAGGGTGATGCTTATTATCACCCTTATCGGCTTGCCTTTCGTCCTGGCTTATACGGCCGGAGTCTATTACTTCTTCCGGGGCAAGACAGAGTTGACAGCCGAAAGTTACTGACGATTACTCTGTTGTCTATCGAATTCAGACTTTTAAACGAAGAGAGGCCGGCCAGGCTGTTGGTCGCAACCGCGATATTAGCCGGTTTTATCGCCGCGGCCGCCTATATTCTGTTGGCCTATGTCCTGAGCGACGTCGTCTCTCGGGTCTTCCTGGAAAAACAAACGCTGGACGATGTTTCTCCCCGGCTGACCCTGATGTTGTTCCTATTGCTTATCCGGGGCTGCGCCATCTGGGGGCGAGAGCTGTTGGTCCAAAAGGGCGCCACCGTCGTTAAAAGCAGCCTGCGCAGACAATTATCAAGCCAACTCGTCTCCCTTGGGCCACTCTACACCCGGGCCGAACACAGCGGGGAGCTGGTTAACACGGTCGTTGAAGGGGTCGAAAGCCTGGACCCGTTCATGGTCCAATATCTACCAAACAAAGCCCTGGCGGTGATTGTTCCGATCTTGGTATTCCTGGTGGTCCTATTGCTCGATCCCTGGACGACTTTCGTATTTCTGGTCGCCGCACCTTTGATGTTGCTGATCCTGGCCCTTATCGGCGGGCGAGCCAGGTCAATAACGGAGCGGCGCTTCCTGGAAATGAGCTGGATGAGCGCCTTCTTTTTGGACATCTTGCAGGGTTTGCCGACCCTTAAGTTGTTCGACCGCGACCGGGAACAAGCCCAGAATATCAGAGCAGATCAGCGACGATTATGGCAGCACAACCATGGAAGTGCTGCGTACCGCTTTCCAAAGTTCTTTGGTAATGGAATGGGCAACCACGGCCGCGACGGCCATGGTGGCCCTGGAGATCAGTCTGCGCCTCATGAACGGGGCGCTGCCCTTCACCATCGCCTTGACTGTTCTCTTACTGACCCCAGAATTTTTTCTACCCATGCGCCAATTCGCCTTGAGCTTTCATGCCGGCGCGGCCGGCAAGGCAGCGGCCGGCCGTATCTATGAGATCCTCGATATCCCCGTAAATGCTCCGCTCCGTGAACCGGACGAGCTCCAGCCAGGCCGATTGGACATCCATTTTGATCGCGTTACCTTTGCCTATGCGGCCGGTCAACGACCCGTTCTGCGAGAGTTCTCGATGAGTTTACCCCAGGGTAACCGGCTGCTGCTTGTCGGGCTTACCGGAGCAGGTAAGACCACTGTTTCTCAACTTCTACTGGGTTTTGCCCCACCAGGCGGTGGCCGGATCACGGTGGGGGGCGTTCCCCTGGACCTTATAGATGGAGATGCCTGGCGTAAACAGGTTGCCTGGGTACCGCAACTGCCCCATCTCTTCCATGGTTCCATAACCGACAACCTGCGCCTGGCCCGGCCGAACGCTACCGTCGATGAAATTATTTCGGCCGCTCATGGCTGCCCATGCCCATGATTTTATTAGCGCCCTGCCCCGGGGCTATGATACCGCCGTGGGCGAACAGGGCGTCCGTCTCAGCGGTGGGCAGCGACAACGCATCGCCATCGCCCGGGCCCTGCTCAAGGATGCGCCTTTACTGATCCTCGACGAGCCCACCGCTCATCTTGATAATAAAAGCAGCCAGATCGTTCTCACGGCGCTGGAGCATTTGATGGCGGGCCGGACAGTGTTAATAATCGCCCATCGCTTAGAGTGGGCCTTCGATGCCGACCAGGTTGTACTGATTGATCGGGGGCGCACGGTCGAGACGGGTAGTCATAGCCAGCTTCTGGCCAGGGAATGGCGCCTATAGCCGGCTTGTTGCTTCCTACAACGAGCGATCAGCATCCGGAGAGCACCTGTGAAGACCACCGGCCGGCTTATAAAGCTCATGGCCCCTTTTCGCTGGTGGGTCCTGCTGGCCGTCTTTCTGAGTTTCGCCACCGTCGGCGCCAGCGTCGGATTGATGGCCGTATCGGCCTACCTCATCTCCAAGGCCGCGTTGGCCACAGAGGTATCCCAGCTTACCCTGGCCCTCACCGGTGTGCGTCTCTTTGCCATCTCCCGGGCAGCCTTTCGTTATGCCGAACGATATGTGACCCATACCGCCACTTTCCGCATCCTGACCCATTTACGGGTATGGTTTTACGAGGCCATTGTCCCCCTGGCCCCGGCCCGATTAGTCGAACATCGTAGTGGTGATTTGTTGACGCGCACCATGGCGGACATCGAGACGTTGGAGAATTTTTATGTGCGGGTTATTGTCCCCCCACTGGCGGCGGCGTTGGTCTCTCTGGGCGTTTTCCTTGTCTTAGGCAGTTTTGATATCGTTTTAGGCATTGCCGTCCTACTTTTTCTGCTCCTTACGGGCCTAGTCTTGCCGCTCATCATCCGCCGGCTTAGCCGCCAACCGGCGCTGCGAATCATCACTACTCGCGCCAAATTGAATGGCGTCCTGGTTGATGAAATCCAGGGCCTGGCCGACCTGATCGCCTTCGGGCATTCCGCAGCCTATCAAGAACGGGTCATGGTCCTGAACGACGAATTAAATAAAAACCAGGAGCGCCTGGCGCTGGTTCGAGGCCTGGCTAACGGTCTGACTGCCCTATTCATTGGGCTGGCCGGCTGGACAGTGCTGTGGCTGGCTATCCCCCTCGTGACCGGGGGTAAAATTGAAGGCGTTTTTTTGGCCTTGCTGCCCCTTACGGCCATCGCCGCTTTTGAGGCGGTTGCCCCCCTATCTTTATCATTGCAATATCTGGAATCCGGCAAGGCGGCCGGGGAGCGCCTGTTTGAACTGATCGATGCCCCAGCCCCGGTTGTCGAACCGGAGTCACCCTGCCCCATGCCGGCCGGTTATGACCTCGTGGTGAATGACCTGACCTTCTCCTATGGGCCAGATGAGCCGGCGGTATTGAACGGCCTTTCCTTCACCGTGCCCTCTGGGGAAAAAGCCACCCTGACCGGCCCCAGCGGCTCCGGAAAAACGACGTTGATTAACTTGCTCCTGCGCTTTTGGGATTACCAGGACGGCCGCATTCAGCTGGGCGGACAGGCCTTGCAGCGTTTTCAAGCCGAGGACGTGCGCCGGCTGATTGGCGTGGTACCGCAGCACCCTCATCTTTTTAACAGCACCATCAAGGACAATCTGCTACTGGCCAAAGCGGAGGCCACGGATGAGGAGCTGGTTGCAGCCTGTGAAATGGCCCAGATTCACTCCTTTATCAACGATCTACCCCAAGGGTACCAGACGCGCATTGGTGAAAACGGTTACCTGCTTAGCGGCGGGGAGCGCCAGCGCCTGGCCATCGCCCGGGTGATCTTAAAAGACGCTCCCATCCTTATCCTGGATGAGGCCACCTCCCACCTCGACGCCCAAACCGGGCAAAAGGTCATGCTGGCCCTGGAGCGCTTTATGGCCGGACGCACCAGCCTGGTTATTTCCCACCAACTAGAATTAGACCAGAACGATCGAGTGATATCGTTGGATGGGGGCCGGGATTAATTGCGTTTCTTCCTTGTCCGGCGACCTGCCAAAATGATAAAATGTCTTCTGCGTAAATCTCTTACAAAGTGATCAAAACTATCTTCCCGAAATAGGAGTCGTCTAACTTAAGGAGGGACCTCATGTTGGCTCAATCTCGTCGGCTATGGCTAGTTGTATCGTCCGTTGGTTTCGCTCTTACGCTTTCTCTGCTCCTGATGTTATTTCTGGCCTCGGCCGCCTCGGCCGGAGAGCACCCGTTGTCTGGAGTTACCCCTGGCATACGTTACGTGGCTACCGGGGGCGCCGACGGGGGCAACGATTGTACCCTCAGCGCCTCACCCTGCGCGACGATCCAGCAGGCCATCGACCTCGCACTGGCTGGTGAAGAGGTCCGGGTCGCGGCCGGTACCTATGACCAGGTCCAGGTGAAAAGCAACTACCTGGGTTATACCTTTACCCAGTTGGCTTTCATCAACAAGGGGCTCACCTTGCAAGGTGGCTTTTCCCCGGCCGATTGGACCACATCCGACCCGGTAAATCATGTGACCGTTCTCGATGCCCAGGGGCACGGCCGCGGGGTCACTATTATAGACACCGGCAATGCCCTGGTAACGGTAGATGGCTTCACCATAACCAACGGCGACTATACTGATCTGGGCAATCCTGATGGCATTGCCAACCAGAGCTGTAACCACGCCGGGGAAGATTGTGGCGGCGGTCTTTTTGGCAAATATAGCGCCATCGCCCTAAAAAATATCCTGGTGACGAATAATATCGCCGGCCGGGAGGGAGGCGATGGAGGCGGCATTTACCTGATCTCCCCCCAAGAAGTAACCATTGAGAACACCCGGATTATCAGCAATAGCGCCGAAACAGGTGGGGGCATGTTCGTGCTCTGGCAAGATTACCCCTTCTCTATTCGGAACAGCCTGTTCCAGGAAAATTCGGCTGGTTATTTTGGCGGCCTGGCCCTCAACGATTTCCGTACTGAGGTAATCATCGAACGAACCGATTTCTATAGCAATGTGGCCAGCCTTGGTGAAGGGGGTGGCCTTTACCTTCATCCGGCAGTGGAGAATGCCAGCCTGGAAATGGACCGGCTCCGGTTGATCGGCAACCAGGCTAAAGGCAGCGGCAAAGCCATTCTTTTGGAACCCAACATGACGAACGCGAGAATGGCAGCGAGCATGAGCAATTTATTGCTGGCCGGAAATGGCAATACGCCCGGCGCCTCGCCGGCTGCCGGTGATGCCGTTGTTGCCGTCTCTGTACCACGGAAGAGCCTCGATCTCTATCTGGCCCAGGTCACGGCCGTGGATAATCCCGTGACGAACTTTCTAGCTGTCCTTTCGGATAACAGTGCTGGCCAGGCCACGACGGTTCAAATCACCAATACCCTGCTTTCTGGTTTCGATTACGCCTTCGCCGCCCAAGAGATTAATGATGGCACGGTAATCATTGAGCATGCGAATAGCTTGCTTTACGATATTACTATAGACACACACCATGACTTGGGCGGCACGCCAACCTTTACCGGAACAGGGACGGTGACCGGCGATCCGCTGCTCGATGGGAGCTACCATCTTACCGCTAGCTCAGCGGCCATCGACGCCGGGCTGGAGGCAGGGGTAGCGCATGACATTGACGGGCAATACCGTCCGCAGGGCGCCGCCCCGGACATCGGCGCCGACGAATTTTATCAACTGCTGGCCCCCTCAAGCGTGACCATTAGCGGTCCCGGCGGAGCGGTAGCCCAATCCCCCACCGCCTTCGTAGCCATGGTCGCCCCACTGGCCTCAACCCAACCGATCACCTACGTCTGGCAGGCAACCGGCCTTTCGCCCATCACCCAAACAGGTGGTATCAGCAACACGGTCCTCCTTAACTGGCCGACTGTGGGCAATAAAGTGGTTCAAGTCAGCGCTTCTAACAGTCAGGGCTCGGTCAACAACAGCTTTGCTGTCGACGTGACCGGCGAACCACTCCTGGCCATCCGCAAGGATGCGCCGGCCGAAACCCTGGTTGGTAGCACCATTACCTATTCCCTGACCATCAGCAACGAAGGCGTCGTCGAGGCCACGGGCCTGGTGATAACCGATACCATCCCGGTCAATGCAACCAACGTGACGCCATTGGACGGCGGGATCATCGTAGCTGGTGAGACCCTCCAGTGGAACTTAGCCAGCCTCGCGGCCGGCGCCAAGAGCATCCTCCGGTTCCAGGTGACGGCCGAGCAGAGTATTGTCAATGATGATTACGCCGTTAGTGCGGCCGGCGGCTTCAGCGCCGTGGGTGCTGAAGCGGTGACAACCATTTTCGGGGAACCCGATCTATCCATCAGCAAGAGTGGGCCGTCCAGCGCGGGTGTTGGAGAGTCTATTGAATATCAGATCACCGTCATCAACGATGGCGCTATAGCCGCCCATGAGTTAGTCATCAGCGATACGCTGCCGACCGGGGCGATCTATTTGAGTGGTGGGACGCTGGTTGGCAATGTGGTCCGCTGGCAGCTATCGTCTCTGCCGGCCAATGGCGGCAAGGAAACGGTATCTTTTTCCGTTTCGGCCACCGAAACCATAACCAATGACAATTATGAGGTGGTGGATCGAGATGGCTTCACAGACCTGGGCGCGTCACCGGTCGTCACGATTGTCAGCGCCGGAACACGCTATGTAGCCCCAGGAGGGACAAATGGTCTTAACACCTGTACTGATAGCGGTTCTCCTTGTGCTACCATCCAACACGCGGTGGACATCGCTAATGCCGGTGAGGAAGTCCGGGTCGCCGCAGGCACGTATGACCAGGTCCAGGTGAAAACAAGTAGCAAGGGTTATACCTTTACCCAGGTGGCTTACATTGACAAGGGTCTCACCTTGCGCGGTGGTTTTAGCACAGCCGATTGGAATACGTCTGACCCGGCTAATAATGTGACCGTTCTCGACGCCCAGGGTCACGGCCGGGGGGTCACGATTTTTGAATCCTGGGATGGTCTGGTAACCGTCGATGGTTTCACCCTGACCAACGGAGACTATACCGATCTGGGCAATCCTGATGGCGTTGACAACCAGAGTTGCAACCACGCCGGGGAAGATTGTGGTGGGGGACTCTTTGGCAAATTTAGCGCCATCACGCTAAAGAATCTCCTGGTGACGAACAACATCGCCGGCCGGGATGGAGGTGATGGTGGCGGCATTTACCTGATTTCCGCTCAAGCCGTGAACATCGAAAACACGCGCGTTATCAGTAATAGTACCAGTGACGGAGCTGGCGGCGGCATGTTTGTGCTCTGGCAAAATTATCCCCTGTCCATTCAAGACAGCCTGTTCCAGGATAATTCAGCCGATAATTTTGGAGGCCTGGCCCTTAATGATTTCCGCACCACAGTGTCCATCGAACGAACAGCTTTCGTCAACAATGTGGCCAGCCTGGGCGAGGCCGGTGGCTTGTATGCCCGCCTGGCGGTCCAGAACGCCAAGTTGGAGATGGACCGGGTCACCCTGACCGGCAACCAGGCTAAGGGTAACGGCAAGGCCATCTACCTTTCTTCTAATGGTACGACAACAGAAATGTCAGCCCGCTTAACCAACCTGCTGCTGGCCGAAAACAGCCACACCCCTGCCGCTCCGGTCGCTCCCGATGAGGCGCTCATCTTCGCCGACGTGCGAAACAGGTCGTTAAACCTGGAAATTGCCCATGTGACGGCCGCCGATAACCCCCTGGCGAACTTTCTGACCGTCCATTCGGACAACAGTGCAGGGCAGGCTACGACGGTTCAGATCACCAACACCGTGCTCTCTGGTTTCGATTACGCTTTCGCCGCCCAAGAGGTGAGCGATGGCCAGGTTATTCTCGAACACAGCCATAGTTTGCTGGACGAGATTGGCGTTGATGAATATCACAACCTGGGTGGCAGCCCTTCGTTCTCCAGTTCAGGCATGGTCACCGGTGACCCACTCCTAAACGACAGCTACCACATTTCGATCGGGTCGGCGGCCATCGACGCCGGGGTGGCGGCAGGAATCGCCCACGATATCGACGGCGACGAACGCCCTTCGGGCGATTTGCCTGATATCGGAGCAGATGAATTTGTATGGCGCACTCTCTATTTGCCCATGATCCTTCGCTAAGGGGTGTTCATTTTATGTTAGATGATAAAAGCGCTGCTTATAAGGAGTGGATAAGCCAGGTCTTTGATCGCTCCTCTGAGCAGTATAGCCAGATCGGTCCTCGCTTTTTTCAATATTTCGGCCGGAAGGTTGTCGAACGGGCCGGTGTGATGGAAGGATCAACCATCCTGGACGTCGCCTGCGGCCGGGGTGCAAACCTGATGGCGGCCTACGACAAGGTAGGTCCGGCCGGAAAGGTGATCGGCATCGATTTGTCTGCGCAAATGGTCGCTGAAACGCAAAAGGAGCTGGCTACAAGAGGTCTCGACGCCATTCAAGTCAAACAGATGGATGCCGAGGAGCTGCAATTTCCGGCCGGGATCTTCGATTTTGTCCTGTGCGGATTTGCGCTCTTCTTCTTTCCGGATATTGAAAAGGCACTGTCCGAAATTCTGCGCGTTCTCAAACCCGGCGGGGTTTTCTGCGCGACTACTTTTGGAGATGATGATGAGCGCTGGGCTGATTTTGATGATCTGGTCGCTACCTACAGAGACCGGTTGAAACCCGCACCCCTGGTCGAAAGGAAGGCCTTCGACAAGTTGGAGGAGATTAGTGATACGCTTAGGCAAGCAGGATTCGATCATATCGAAGTTGTTTCAGAAGATAAGGAGTTTTATTTTGCCGGTGTGGATGCATGGTGGGCCTCACTATGGTCCCATGGCATGCGGGGAGTATTGGAACGGATGGATGAAGATACGCTTAAGGAATTCAAAATAGATTGTTACCGGATCGTTCAGGAGATAGCCGGGAAAGAGGGTATCCCACAAATAATTCAAGTATGGATCACCAAGGCCAGACGGGTAGAATAGAGAGGAAACGATAATCAAGGAGCCAGGCGATGGATAGAAATTTTTTAGTCGGCCAACTGATTGAAAATGCAAACAGGATCAAGGCGCTGGTTCAGGGCGTTTCTGATGATGTGGCTCGTTGGAAGCCAGATAAAAATTCCTGGTCTATAGTCGAGGTTGTCAACCATCTATACGACGAGGAAGTGGAAGATTTCAGAGTCAGGCTGGATATTATCCTGCATGATCCAAAAAAACCCTGGCCGCCCATTGATCCCGAGGGATGGGTTAGCCAGCGGCGTTACAATATGCGCGACCTCGATACCTCGCTAAAATCATTCCTGGATGCGCGATCGGCGTCGTTGGAGTGGCTGCACGGCCTGGAGGATCCCGACTGGGATTCGGTCTACGAGAGCCCCTTCGGCGTGATGAGGGCGGGCGATATGTTTGCCTCCTGGGTCACCCATGATCAGCTTCACCTGAGACAATTGGTCGAACTTCACCGCCTGAGCACCGGCGAAAAGGCCAGGCCTTACCGCCTGGATTACGCCGGGGAATGGTAAACCCGCTCCAATTCAACGCCGGGTGCCAGTAGGACATTCGTCATATACCGGCCGGCTAAATCACTGGTTTAATTGGGGTGTCATCGCGGCAGCCATTTCGATATTCTGCGTTCAGGCAGAAAAGGAGTAACAAAATGAGCAGCAGAAGCACCGGGGGGAGTTCTGACATTCAATTAAAGATCGATTCCATGAAACGAGAGTTCGCCCGCCTGGAGGAGCAGGCAGAGTTGACCACCATTCAGGATTCGATCAACAGGATCAAGGAGCGTATCGCCGAATTCCCGGGCGAGTTAAATGGCCTGCGCCGCCGGGGATTTGTACATTCCCGGGAACTTGAAGAACGTTTTCGAACCCAACAAGGACAATGGCGGCAGATCGCGCCTAAAGTCGAAACCGCTTTAAGAGCCCACAAAAGCCGCTTAAAAGCCAGCACCAGCAGTACTTCCCGCCTGGTGGCCCGGGCCCGCCCAGGGCAGGCAGCGGCCGTTACCAGCGCCGAGAGTGCAGTCAATAGTCTCGCTCAAAAAATCGCGACCTCAGAAAGGGAGTTGCGGGCCCAGTATAGCAATGTGGACGGCGATTTGAGCGCCATTGACGCAGATTTACGAAAGGTTACATGGATGCTTGACGCCCTGGAAGAGTCTGAGGAGATAAAACTCCGAAGTAGCGAAGGACCATTGATGGCGGTGAAGAGCGAGTGGTATCGCGATGGCGACGAAGGGCCGGAAGGCGTTCTGTTCCTGACGGATCAACGTTTGTTATTCGAACAACGAGAAGAAATCGTGACCAAGAAACGATTCGGCGTATTCAAGGCTGATTCGGAGATGGTGCAGAAGCTGTGGCTGGATATCAATGTCAGCGATATCGATAAAGTGGAGGATAGCGAAAAAGGCGGCTTTTTAGGCATGGGCAAAGCCGATTTGCTTGATCTGGTCTGTTCGGCCAATGCGCCGGTGTCGAGAGCCCGATTCCATATCAAAGGACAAGAATCGGCCGACTGGCGCAGCTTTATCCGGCGCGCCCAGTCCGGCGAGGCGGCGGCCGAACGCCATGCGGGGGCTAAAACGAAGCCGGTCCTCAAATTCCCCAGCAGTTGTCCCAACTGTATGGGCACCCTGCCGGAGGCCGCCAGGGGGGCGACCCGAGTCAAATGCGACTTTTGCGGCAGCATGATTGGTCCGGTCGAGGAGTAGTCGGGCCGGCGTGCCGGTCATTGCGGCTGAAGTCCGGGTACGTAACTCAGCCAACAGATATTATTCTGAGCTTATATGCTGGGTATGTAAGGCACGTAAAGCGATCTGGATTTCTGCTTCCACGGCCGCTTTTACCGCTGCCTCAGCGGGATGATAAGTCTCCATACTCTCAATACTTTTCAATACATTGCCGTCTACGGCCAATATGGCGCCCGTCTGCACCTCGCGTAAGCTGCCGACAATAAAGAGCGCCGCACATTCCATCTCGACCGCCAAAACGTTGGCCTCGGACATTTGTTGGTAGTTAGGACCCGCGCTGGGGTTGACACCTTGATAAAAAACATCGCGGGTGAGCACAATTCCACGATTATAGGGATGTCCGGAATTGTCAGCCGCCGTGCATAAGGCCTGGGTAAGGTTGAGATCGGCGATAGCCGGATAGCCATCTGGAACCATTTCCCGGCCATAACCGGTAAATTGAACTGCCGCAGAAGCGATGATAAGGCGCCCCGGCGGCACACCTGGTTGCAAGCTGCCGCAGGTGCCGGTCCGCACGATTCGACGACCACCGGCACGAATCAATTCTTCAAAAGCGATAGCCGCGCCGGCCGCGCCGATACCGTGGAACAAACTGCCAGCGGCATCCCTTCAAACTTTCCTCTATAACAACTGTATTCTCGTAGCTGGCTAACAAGCTCAACATCCTCCAAATAGTCGCTAATGAGGGCTGCCCGGCCGGGATCACCACAGACGATGACAGCAGGAGGTATTTGTCCGATAGGTAAACCGGTTAGGGGTAATATTTGATCGTTCATGAAATTGAGTTTACCTGAACTATCGCAGGACAGGCAAAAGCCGGCCAGTGGTTCTGCACTTCTCAACCATTTGACAACCTGGAAACGAACTGTATAATAAATTGTATACCCCCCCCAGGGGGGTAGGGATTTAGCCTAAGGCGAATGGTTTATAATGGACGAAACGACAAAAAAGACAGTCAACCGCCGGTTGGCCAGCGCGGCTGGGCACATTAAAGGCATCGAGCGGATGGTGGACGAGGATACGTACTGTATCGACGTGATCAAACAGCTCCAGGCCGTGCAGGCGGCGTTGAGCAAGGTCAGCACCATTATCCTGGATAGCCACTTGCACAGTTGTGTCACCACCGCTATCAAGGGGGATGATCCGGCCGAGCGCGAGCGGGTATTGCATGAAGTGACCAGCGTTTTTGAAATGTCGTCCAAGGTGTAGCCTGTTTACCGTTAACAATATCAAGGAGATAAGTTAGATCATGCAGAGTAAAACCGTAGTCGTACCCAATATAAGCTGTGGCCATTGCACCCACACCGTCGAGACGGAACTAAGCGATATCGCCGGCGTGACCAGCGTGAAGGCCGACATGGACTCCAAACAAGTTGTGGTCGAATGGGGCGATCCCGCGACCTGGGAACAGATTGAAGCCATGTTGGTGGAAATCAATTATCCGCCGGCCGCTTAACGATTAAGTTGTTGGAATTTACCTGACAGGCTGAGGACAGCCTGTCAGGCCTTAGGAATCGTATGTCACCTGAAAAACAAATAACCGTCCCTGTTTTGGGCATGACTTGCGCCAACTGCGTCGCCTCCGTCGAGCGCAACGCCAAAAAAGTTGATGGCGTTAGCGATGCGGTAGTCAACTTCGCCAGCGAAAAGGTGACCCTGACTTATGATCCGGCCCTGACTGACACCCAGGCGGTCATCGAGCGGATTCACCGGGCCGGCTATGAAGTGCCGACGGCAACCGTCGAACTGCCGCTCATCGGCATGACCTGCGCCAATTGCGCCGGCAACATTCAACGGGCGCTGAAAAAGAGTCGATGGCACGCTGGATATCAACGTCAACTACGCCACCGAGAAGGCCAGCGTGGAATATATCGTCGGGGCCACCAACCGGGCCGAACTGGTGGTGGCCGTGCGCAAGGCCGGCTATGATGTGGTCGAAGCCGCTTCCGACGATGAGATGGTCGACGCCGAAGCGGCCGCCCGGGAAGCGGAAATCAAGCACCAGGAGCATCGACTTCTGATCGGCATTCTCTTCACCGTGCCGCTGCTGATCATCAGCATGGGCCGCGATCTGGGTCTGCTGGGCCACTGGTCCCATGCGACCTGGGTCAACTGGCTTCTGTTCGCCCTGGCCACCCCGGTGCAGTTTTACGTCGGCAAAGATTATTATGTGGGCGCCTATAAGAGCCTGCGCAACGGCAGCGCCAATATGGATGTGCTGGTGGCCCTGGGTTCCTCGGCCGCTTACTTCTACAGCATCGCCGTGTTGATCGCCCTGACCCTGGGCTCGACGGCCCTGGGCGAGCATGTCTATTTCGAGACCTCGGCCACCATTATCACCCTCATTGTCCTGGGCAAATTATTGGAAGCTCGGGCCAAAGGTCGCACCAGCGAAGCGATTAAGAAGCTGATGGACCTGCGGGCCAAGACAGCCCGGGTGATCCGGGAGGGAATCGAAAAAGATATCCCCATCGAAGAAGTGATCGTCGGCGATACACTTTTGGTACGCCCCGGGGAGAAGATCCCCGTAGACGGCCAGGTGGTGAACGGACGCTCGGCCGTGGATGAGAGCATGATAACCGGCGAAAGCATGCCGGTCGACAAGAATGTGGGCGACGAAGTGATCGGGGCAACCCTCAACCGGCAAGGCCTGTTGACCATCGAAGCCACCAAGGTGGGCAAAGATACGGCGCTGGCCCAGATCATTAAGCTGGTGGAACAAGCCCAGGGCAGCCGCGCGCCTATTCAGCGCACGGTGGATAGGGTGGCGGCCTATTTTGTGCCCTTTGTTATCCTGGCGGCCGTCTTGACCTTTATCATCTGGATGGTTGGGACAGGTGACTTCACCACGGCCCTGATCCGGATGATCGCCGTGTTGGTCATCGCCTGCCCCTGCGCCATGGGCCTGGCCACGCCGACCTCAATCATGGTAGGCGTCGGCAAGGGCGCGGAAAACGGAATCTTGTTCAAGAACAGCGCGGCCTTGGAAGAGGCGCACAAGATCACGGCCGTTGTCCTGGACAAAACCGGGACCATCACCAAAGGCGCGTTGGCCGTCACCGACCTTGTTATTTCTGATTTAGGCTTTCGCTCGCTGGGTTCAGAAGTGGGTCCGGACGGGACAATATCTGACGAAGAACTAGGCAAGCTAAAGGCCAAGATCCTGCAGTTGGCCGCTTCGGCCGAAAAAGGGTCAGAACATCCGCTGGGTGAAGCGATAGTACGCGAGGCCGAGGCCCAAGGGTTGTCCCTGAGCATCCCGGCCGCCTTCGAAGCGCTAAGCGGGCACGGTATCGCCGCCCAGGTCGAGGGCCATGATTTACTGCTGGGTAATAGGCGCTTGATGGAACGAGAAAATGTGGCCATGAACGGCCTGGCTCCTAAGGCCGAACAGCTACAAAACCAGGCCAAAACCACTATGTGGATTTCTATCGATGGCCAGGCCAGCGCCCTTATCGGGGTGGCCGATACGATCAAAGAGGGATCGGCAGAAGCGATCGGCCGGTTGCACGACTTAGGTTTGACTGTAGTCATGATGACCGGGGACAACGAGGCGACCGCCAGGTCGATTGGCGCTGAGGTCGGCGTCGACCGGGTGATGGCCGAAGTGCTGCCCGGCGATAAGGCCGGCAACGTGGCCAACTTGCAGGCGGAAAAATATGTCGTGGCCATGGTTGGCGATGGCATTAATGACGCCCCTGCCCTGGCCCAGGCCGATGTCGGCATCGCCATTGGCACGGGGACCGACGTGGCCATGGAAACGGCCGATATTACGCTTATGCAAGGCGATCTGCGCAGCGTGCCCAAGGCCATCAAACTTTCCAAAGCTACCATGCGCAATATCAAACAAAATCTGGGTTGGGCCTTCGGTTATAATATCGCCTTGATCCCTATCGCCGCCGGTATCCTTTACCCCTTTGATTGGGCACCAGATTTTTTGCGCCAACTCAACCCCATGTTAGCCGCCGCAGCCATGGCCTTCTCCAGTATCAGTGTCGTCACCAATTCCTTGCGGCTGCGTAAGGTTGAGTTATAAATTTTGTCGATTTGCCCAGGGCGATCGTTAGATCGCCCTGGTTTAGCCCTAGCCACACAAATAAGAGAAAGCCAAATATCCCGTCCGGGGCTATTAGGCTGCACACATGTATTGGCAGGATTTGCTTTTCCCCCGCCTCCGTAAAGGCAGACTCTGCGTAGGCCGGAATCCAGGCGATTGGATTCCCGTCTTCACGGGAATGACGTGTTGAAGGAACTCCACGGAATGATAAATTGTTTGAGGACTTGGACTAATCGCTATTCAACTCCCAGGCTGATAGATCGGCTATAATGGACAAGATTAGGATCCTGTCTGCAAAAAAAGAAGATGTTAAATGGATGAAAGTGAACGACTGGAATGGCTACTCGACGGTGATGTTTCAATACAGTACCAGGTCCAGCGCGATCTATTACATTCTGAAAAAAAAGAGCTTCAGCAGCGCATCGCCAACGAAGGTTGGGGCGCTGCCTTTCTTTCTTTTCGCCACCCCGATGGCCATTGGGGGCAGGCGTTCTACCAACCTAAATGGATTTCAACTCATTACACCCTATTGGATTTAAAAAACCTGGCAATACCACCAGATAACAAAGAGATCAGGCAATCTATACTGTGGATCATCAGAAATCTTAAAGACCCACAAGGGGGAATCGTTATCAGTCGTGGGACCGGGCTTGGGGATCTCTGTGTCGATGGCATGTTTCTCAACTACGCCTGTTATTTCCGGATGAACGAAGATGATTTAAAGTCTATTGTCGATTTAATCATTAAGCTACAAATGGCGGACGGAGGCTTCAACTGTCGCATCAATAGAAGTGGCGCGCGGCACAGCTCTATGCATACAACCATCTCTGTCCTCGAGGGGATTTGGGAATATATGGCTAATGGCTATTGCTACCGGCTGGAAGAGCTGCAGAAGATCGCGGCCGGATCAAGGGAATTTTTGCTAAAGCACAAGCTATATCAATCAGATAAAACTGGAAAAACCATCGACAAAAGGTTCCTAATGCTCTCTTACCCTTCTCGTTGGAAATATGACATTTTGCGGGCGTTGGATTATTTTCGTCTTGCCAGCGTAGGCTACGATGCCAGGATGGATGATGCGGTTGAGGTCTTGCTAAAGAAAAAGCGAGCCGATCAACGTTGGCCTGTTCAAGCAAAGCATCCCGGGCAAACACATTTTGACATGGAAAAAGCTGGGGGGCCAAGTCGTTGGAATACATTGCGCGCTCTCCGGGTGCTGAATCACTTTGATCTTGAGCAGTGATCTAGTGCTCTGTAAACTATTCACATGAACCAAGTTTGATTGGCCGGAGCACCTAAAGCTTTGGCAACTTACGTGTCAAAAAGACTTATTTTGGGATTGCCAAAGCACTAGGTTTTGTGGGACAGCTAACAGAAACTTGAAATGCGATATGCTAAACTACCTGCTGTGCGCCTGGTTGGAAAGTCAAGCGGGTGAAAATGGGCTTAAGGAGAATCAGGATAAGTGACCACAAATAAATCAGGACGAAAAGAACAACGCCAGCAGGAAGCGGCCAAGAAAAAAAGAAGACAGACATTAACCATTGCTATTCCGGTCGTGCTCATCGTTGGGGCCATCATCGCGCTGATCATCATCACCGGCGCCGGCACAAAAATAGCGGGGGTCCTCGATTTCGGCACCCAGGATCGCGGGCATGACGAAGGGGTGGTTTTTGCGGCCGGGAGCCTGCCCCCGGTGGGCGGCACTCATAGCCCCAGGTGGCAAACATGCGGCATCTACGACCAGCCGCTGGAGAGTAAAAACGCCGTTCACTCCATGGAGCATGGCGCGGTCTGGATCACTTACCGGCCGGATCTACCGACAGCCGAGATAGAATCCCTGCAGAAGCTGGTCCAGGGCCAGACCTACTTGTTGCTCAGCCCCTACCCCACCCAAATCAATGACGTTGTGTTGACGGCCTGGGGTATCCAGTTGGCGGTCGACTCTGTCGCCGACGAACGCATTCCCCAGTTCGTCGATGAGTACCGTTTAGGCCCCCAAACCCCGGAATTTGGCGCCAGCTGTAATGGTGGTGTTGGACAGCCGGTCATCTTCTAATTGAAACCTAAGTTTCAGAAAACTTCGTAGGTTAAGTTTGCGGGAGATTGTTCAACATCGGCAAAAAATAGGCGATCAGCCAGGGCAGTGTTAGACTCAGCCTGTTGTGCGGGGCGCTTGCCGCCCGCCGCACAAAAACCCTTGATGGAGAATAGAGAGGATGGCAAAAAAAACGAGCAAACGGCCGGCCGCTAAAAGTCCGGCCAAAGAAAACAAGTTACGAAACTATGTCATTTGGGGAGCAGTTGCCCTGGGTGTCATTGCCCTGGGGGCCCTGCTATACCTGAATCTGCAAGAGCCAGAGGCTTTGTCAGACCTGGTCCGATCGGTTGGTCTGGAGCGAGGCCACGATGAAAACGTCGTTTACGAAGGCAGTGAATTGCCTCCAGTGGGCGGCATCCATAGCGGCATCTGGCAAAATTGTGGCATCTATGACGAACCCGTCCTGGCCAAAAATGCCGTCCATTCCATGGAACATGGGGCGGTATGGATTACTTATCAGCCTGATTTGCCGGCCGGCGATGTGGATAGGTTGCGAGATACCGTGCAGGGCGAACCTTATGTGCTGTTGAGCCCCTATGACGGGTTAAAGAGCCCGGTAGTGCTAACGGCCTGGGGAATTCAATTAGCGGTTGATGAGGCGGACGACGATCGCATCGCGACCTTCTTAGAACGGTACGAGCAAGGGCCACAAACTCCTGAGCCTGGGGCTACCTGTCAAGACGGTACCGGCTCGCCGATTGGCTAATCCCAAAAAATTTTGCCCATATTTACTTATCCTGTTATACTTTAAGTGGCTCCCCCCCAGAGGTGCCTCTACTGCGCCCGCAGTAGAGGCACCTCATTTTTTTATTCACAGTCTCGTTCATTCCGGTGAAAAAATCAAAAATGATAAGTGAGAATCCTACAGAAACAAACAGCCCAAAACTGGTAAGCCAGGGGCCAAGCGTCGATAACGGCGGCTTGATTCATCGCGTCCTGGAACCTACCCAACCTGGCCCCCATCCCACCGTCGTTTTACTACACGGCCGCAGCGGCGATGAGAACGCGATGTGGATCTTCTCCCGGGTCTTGCCAGAAGATTGGCTGGTCGTTGCCCCCAGGGGTATCAAGCCCGATCCGGCCGGCGGCTGGGCCTGGCATCCCCGCCAGCGAGATGAATGGCCAGCGCTGGCCATGTTTGACCCGGCGGTCACGGCCGTAACCAACTTTATCAACCGTCTGCCCGAACTATACGGGGCCGATCCGGAGCGGATCTACTTGATGGGCTTCAGCCAGGGCGCGGCGACGGCTTATGCGCTGGCCATGGGCTATCCAGGCCTGGTACAGGGCATTGCCGGGCTGGTGGGTTTTGTGCCTGTGGCATGTGATGCAGCTATCGAAACAGCCGTGCTCAAGAACCTGCCCATATTCATGGCCGCCGGCCGCAGCGATCGCTTTATCCCTTTCACCCGAACCCAGGGTTGCGCCCAGACGCTACAGGATAGCGGCGCCGATCTCACCTTTCGAGATTATGATACTGGCCATCGCTTAACCGCCCAGGGCATGCGCGATCTGCAATCGTGGTGGGCCCAGTTCGCCAGTTAAATCCTATTCAGGACATTTTGGGCAGCTTGTACTGTCGCCTCCACATCGGCCTTTTCATGGGCAATACTCATGAAACCAGCTTCGAATTGGCTGGGGGCAAAGTAGAATCCCTGGTCTAACATGGCGTGGAAGAAGCGCCCGTAACGTTCGGTATCGGCATATTCTTTGGCGCTGTCATAGTCCGTAATGACCACACCCGTTTGCTTTAAGAAGTAAAAACCAAACATGGTGCCGCGGTGGCTGGCCTGGATGGGCACCCCGGCTGCGGCAGCGCTGCTGGTGATCCCTTCTAGCAGATCGCTGGTCCTGGCCGCGATGGTTTCAAAAATGCCAGGGGCTAACAGTCAGCGTAGGGTAGCCAGCCCGGCCGTCATGGCCAATGGGTTGCCGCTCAAAGTGCCCGCCTGGTACATGGGTCCGGCCGGGGCAACGGTGTTCATAATAGTTCGTTTTCCGGCATAAGCGCCCACCGGTAAACCACCGCCAATGACTTTACCCAGGCAGGTAATATCGGGATCCAATTCCCAATAAGCCTGGGCGCCGCCAGGGGCAACCCGGAAACCAGTCATGACTTCATCCAGGATGAACAAGGTCCCGTGGGACCGGCAAAGCGCATGAAGCCCGGCCAAATAGCCAAGCTCGGGCAAGACAAATCCCATGTTGGCTGCGATGGGCTCGACGATGATCCCGGCAATATCATCCGGATATTGCTCAAACAGGCGACGAACAGCATCCAGGTCATTGTATGGCGCGGTGAGGGTATCGGCCGTGGTCGCCGCCGGCACGCCCGGCGAATCGGGTAGCCCTAAAGTGGCGACGCCGCTGCCGGCTTGGACCAAGAGTAGATCGGCGTGACCGTGGTAACAACCGGCGAATTTGATGATTTTTGACCGGCCGGTAAAAGCTCGGGCCAGGCGGAGAGCACTCATAGTCGCCTCAGTGCCGCTGTTCACGAAACGGATCATTTCAATGGAGGGCACTGTCTTTATGACCAGTTCGGCCAGTTCATTCTCCAGGGCGGTGGGCGCGCCGTAACTGGTGCCTCTTGCGGCGGCCAGTTGCAACGCTTCAACAACGGCCGGGTAAGCATGGCCCAGGATCAGCGGCCCCCAGGAGAGCACATAGTCCAGGTAACGATTTCCATCGACATCGTATACGGCTGGCCCCTTGCCTCGGTCAATGAAGCGGGGCGTTCCCCCGACACTGCGGAAAGCGCGCACAGGACTGTCCACACCACCGGGAATCAGTTGCTGCGCTTGGGCAAAGAGCTCCTCTGAACGGGTCGTTTTCATCCACTATCTCCAGTTGCCAAACTAATAAGCGGCAATTTTATGAACTTTCAATTGATCTTTCTGGGGTATCTTCGGAAAAGGTCTCCAAGGGGGCCAGCTTCTGCCCTCTGGCGGCCAACAAGGCCTCGACCACATCTTCGGCCGTCTGTTTGCCCTGGCGCACACAATCGGGCAGACCAATTCCGCGGTAGGCGCTGCCGGTCAGGAATAAACGGCCGGGCAGATTTTTTTCGATATCCGCCAGCCGGTCCAGGTGGCCCACATCATATTGCGGATTGGCCCGATGCCAGCGGAAAATGCGATAGAAAAGGGGTTGGGCATCAATACCCAACAACGTTTTCAGTTCGTCCAAAACAATGGCCACCAGGTCCCTATCGTTGAGATCCATCATGTGCGGGTTTCGCGAACCCCCAAAGAAGATGCGTAATAAAACATGACCCTCCGGCGCCCGGTGGTCAAATTTTGTAGATGTGACGGTGACGGCGTTTATCAGGCGCTGCTCGCTACGAGGAATTACCAGGCCAAACCCTTCCAGTAGTTTGACCTCTTCTCGACGAAAGGCCAGAGAAATCGTGCCGGTACTCACATAACGGATATCCTCCAGGCCAGCGGCTACACCAGGAGCAAGGTCGCGGATAAGGCCGGCGGCCGTATAGGCCGGAATTGCCAGAACAACAGCATCGGCTGTTATCTTCTCGCCGCTGCTGGTAGTCAATTGGTAACCCTTATCCAACGCTTCCAGCCCGGCAATACCGGTGCCCAGACGCAATTTTCCCCCTAACCGGCCAACTAACTCCTCGACCATTTGCTCGGTACCTTGGTGCAGGGAAACAAACATGGACAGCTCTGAGCGCTGTTTGTCTGGGCCGGTGGCCGGGGCGCCATTCCCATTACTTCTGGCTTTCCGGCCGGCCAACATTCCCCGAATCAGGCTACCATGTTCCTCTTCAAGGGATCGGAAACGAGGGAAAGTAGCCAACAAACTCTGGCGCTCGGCCTCCGCATTATAGATACCGGACATCAGGGGCTCGGCAATCTTGTCCAGGGCTTCGCCCCCCAGGCGGCGGGTGATAAATGCGGCCAATGTTTCATCCTGGCCGTCACGTTTAGCCGGGATAAACAGATCCAGCCCCATCCGCAGTTTACCCAAGGGGGAGATCAGCGGAGAGAGGGCAAAAGGTTTAACTTTGGTGGGGACGATCATCAGGACGCCGTCGGGGAGTGGGGTCGGCCGGCCGTGGTTGAGGACAAAGACCTGGCGCCGGTCGTCGTTGGTGCCCAACAACTGATCTGCCAATCCCAGTTCTCGAGCCAATTGCAAGGCCCAAGGCTTTTGGGTCAAAAAGGAATCAGGGCCGCCTTCGACGATAAAAGTTTCCCCGTTCAAGCCGGCAACGGTTTCGGTCTTGATCTTACCGCCCCAGCGTTCGGCTTGTTCCAGCACGGTAAAATCCAGCGCCAGACCTAAATCATGAGCCTGTTGTTCCAGGTACCAGGCGGTACTCAACCCAGCAATCCCGCCACCGATAATGGCCACATGCAGGGCTTTTGACTTGTGCACCTTGGCTTTTGGCCGCTTACCTTTCACCTTACACCTATTCGCCGGGAAACGTCGACCGGATTAGTGACTGCTATATTCGTGGACGAAGTCGACCAGGCGACGCACATTGTCGACCGGCGTTTCGGGCAGAATACCATGGCCGAGATTAAAAATATGACCGGGGCGGCCACCGGCCAGTTCCAGGATTCGTTGGGCCCGTTGTTTCAGCTGCGGCCAGGGAGAAAAGAGGGCCACCGGGTCCAGGTTTCCCTGGATGGCAACATCTTCTCCCAATTGGCGCCAGGCAATATCCAGATCAATTCGCCAATCCACGCCAATCACGTCTCCGCCAGCTTCACGGATCATTTCAAGCATGCCATTGGTATTGGTGCCAAAATGAATAACCGGCACGCCGGCCTGGCTGGCAATCTCGATGGCGTGCCGCGAATAGGGCAAAACAAAATCTCGATAGTCGGCCGGGCTTAAAGCGCCAACCCAACTATCAAATATCTGTAATACCTGGGCGCCTGCTTGAGCCTGGGCCAGCAAATAACGGCCGACCACCTGGCTGAGCTTGGCCATCAAGCGGTGCCACAAGGCCGGATTACCCATCATCATGCCTTTTGCCTGGCGCCAATTTCGACTGCTGCCTCCTTCAATGGCATAGCTGGCCAGGGTAAAGGGCGCCCCACTAAAACCGATAAGCGGGATGTCCCGGCCGGCTAACTCCTGGCGAACCAGTTTGATCGCCTCGAGGGTGAACCACAGGTTATCTTCTGGAAGGGGTGTCCGTAAAGCCTCCACGTCGGCGGCCGTGCGAACCGGGTTATGGATTAGCGGTCCTTCGCCTTTCACGAATTCCAACTCCAGGCCCATGCCTTCCAGGGGCGGCAAGATATCGGCGAATATGATGGCCGCGTCCAGATCAAAGGCTTTGATCGGCTGCATCGTCACTTCACAGGCCAGCTCTGGGGTCTTGATAATCTCCAGGATGCCGTATGCTTTGCGCAGGTCGCGGTATTCACTCATATAGCGACCGGCCTGGCGCATAAGCCAGATTGGGGTGGCGTCAGCCGGTTGGCGCCGGCATGCCCGTAAGAATCGACTATTCACCTCTTTATCACTGTTCATAGGTAGGAACCATGTTGCTTCATTTACTGCACCAGCCAACGAGCGGCCTCCTTGGCAAAATAGGTCAAGATCATGTCGGCGCCAGCTCGTTTGATGGAAGTCAGACTTTCCAAGGCACTTCGTTGCAAGTCCAGCCAGCCGTTGGCGGCCGCGGCCTGGATCATGGCATATTCGCCGCTGACCTGGTAGGCAGCCATGGGTAAATCATATGTCCGGCGCAAGTCACTGAGGATATCCAGATAAGGCAAAGCGGGCTTGACCATTAAAATGTCGGCGCCTTCGGCCACGTCAACAGCCACTTCTTTGGCGGCCTCGCGCCGGTTTGCCGGATCCATTTGATATTGAGAACGATCGCCAAATCCTGGTGGACTTTCAGCCGCCTCGCGGAACGGTCCGTAAAAGGCGCTGGCGTATTTCGCCGCGTAACTCATGATGGCCGTATGGCTATAGCCGGCCCCGTCTAAAGCCGCTCGGATACCGCCAACCATGCCGTCGATCATGCCCGAGGGGGCGATGATGTCAGCGCCGGCGATAGCGTGAACTACCGAAGCTCGGCCTAACAATTCAAGAGTCGGATCATTTAAGAGATAACCATCGGGCAAGGCAGGATTGTAATGATCGTGCTCGGTGGTGTTGATAATGCCGCAGTGGCCGTGATCGGTATATTCGCAAAAACACATGTCGGAAATGACCATCAACTCAGGGCTGGCCTGTTTAATAGCCCTGATGGCCTGGGGAATAATGCCTTGGGGATCATAATTCTCGCTACCGCTGGCGTCTTTAACGACCGGTATACCAAACAGGATGACAGCCGGAATACCGAGATCGGCAATTTCAGTTACCTCGGCCGGCAACGTGTCAATCGATAGTTGGAATTGGCCAGGCATGGAGGTAATGGGCTTTCGAATCCCCCGGCCATGCCTGACGAATAAGGGGTAAATTAAGTCCTTAGGGCTGAGGGTCGTTTCCTGTACCAGGCAACGCAGGTTCAGAGTTCGCCTTAACCGTCGTGGGCGCAAGGTTGGATAGGTTGGGACTTGACTCATCTTTCTTACTCTGATTCTTCGTTTTCAGACCGGAAATATGCGTCTAGAGACATCACCAGGGAGGGTAAGGTAAACTCCTCCGAGGCCAGTGTAACCGGCAAATCCAGGGTGGCCATTGTTGCCGCGGTGATCGGTCCGATAGCGGCCAGGCAAACTCCTTCCAAATGGGCCCGTGACCCGCCTTCATTCTCTAGGCGGGCCAGGAAATTGCGGACGGTGGAGGAGCTGCTAAAGGTGATGGCATCGATCTCTTTGGTGGCCAGAAGGCCGGGAACATCCGCCCCACCCTGCCCCAACACAGTCCGGTAAGCCACGATGGTCGTCACTTCCGCGCCATGATCCCGTAAGGCCTGGGCCAACACCGGCCGGGCGATCTCGGATTGGGGCAATAGAAAGCGCAAACCGGCTACCGGTTGCAACGCCCGGGCCAACCCCTCAGCCGTGTAGTTTTGAGCGACCAGTTCCACCTCCAGACCAAGTAACTCTTCGACGACTGCGGAGGTTTTTGGACCGATGACGGCCGTCCGGATACCGGTCAATTCCAGGTTTAAGGCCTCCACTTGTTGGGCAACTATCCGGACTGTATTGGCGCTGGTAAAAATCAGCCAATCAAATAGACCGTCGGCCGCATCTTGCAATGCCGCATCTAGCAACCCTAACTCTTCCGGCAGGGCGATATCAATGCAGGGGTAGATCAGCGCCTCAGCACCACTCTCTACCAACAGGCTCTGAAGTTCGATCGCCTGGTGAGGCGGCCGGGTTACAACAATTTTCCGCCCGCTGAGATCGGCCTTTACCGGCTGGGCTTCTTCATCAAGCTCATCATCATCTGTTGAATCTAATTCTGAATCGTCGTTCATATTACTCCTCCCAGGAGTTCGGCTGCGCCTTGGGTCAGCGCTTCTTGGGCCAGACTGTTTCCAAGTTGCCAGGCCTCAGCAGAAAGCCCAGTTCCTTGGACGTCGATCTGGTGTTGGCCATCTACTGAGCTAACCCGGCCGGTAAGGTACATGCGGCCAGCTTCTTCAGTTGCATAAGCGGCAATGGGCATGGCGCAACCGCCGCCCAGGCCGCTCAAAAAAGTTCGCTCGGCCGTAACGGCCGCAAAAGTTGAATTATCGTTTAAGCGGGCGAGCAAGGCCAACGACTCCGCCTCATCCCGACACTGGATACCCAGGGCCCCCTGCCCTGGCGCAGGTAACATTTGGTCCAGGGGCAGTACCTGGCTCGCTGCCTCAAGTAAGCCCAGACGATCTAAACCAGCATAAGCCAGAATTATGGCGTCATAAGGGCCATCCTCAGCCAAGCCTTTAGCTATACGGCCTGGCACATTGCCGCGAATGTCGGCCATCTGGAGATCAGGTCGCAGGTTTAAGAGCTGCGCGGCGCGGCGCCGGCTACTGGTACCAACCGTCGCTCCCGCTGGCAAGGTGTCCAACTGATATCCCTGACGACTGATTAGCACATCATCCGGCCGGTGCCGAGGTGGCGTGGCGCCGACTGTTAGGCCCGGCGGAGATTCTGTCGGTAGATCTTTCAAACTATGCACTGCGGCATCGATGGCGCCCTCCCGCAGAGCGACCTCCAACTCGGCAGTGAATACGCCTTTTCCGCCGATCAGCGGCAGAGGCGAATCCAGTACCTGGTCACCGGTCGTGCTTATGATCTGGATCTCCACATCCAGGTCTGGCCAGGCGGCCTGGAGCAGATCGCGAACATGATGGGTTTGCCAGAGTGCCAACTTTGATTTTCGGCTGCCTAAGCGGATGCTTTTTTTGTGAAACGGTAGATCATTCATGAGTAAAAAGTTGGTTGGTTAATCCGGGGGATTGGTTACCGTGACCGGTCTACTGACGTTCCCGACCCGGTCAGCAACCGGCATCCCGGTCTCAACCGGGATTACCCCCAGATCAAATAGTTCCCGGATGGCGTGAGCATAAGCGACGCCATTGCCCTCGGCCGCCGACAACTTGAGCCGAACAGTGGGTTCGTGAAGTACTTTGTTGACGATGCGGTAGATCATGCGGGTTACTATTTCCTGGTTCTCCGGGCTTAACTCATCCAAATGATGGCGTTGGCGTTCAAGTTCGGTGTCGGCAATATGATTCGCCTTACGACGTAGTTCTACCAGTACAGGCAGCACTTGTCGACCTTGTAACCATAAATCAAAACGGTCCGCTTCTTCGGCAATGATCTTCTCTACGTCGGGGATGGCCGCCTGGCGCTGGGCCAAGTTGGCTTCGACGGTGGATTGTAATTGGTCAATATCATAACACAGGACATTGGGCAGGTCGCCTACGCTCTCTTCCACATCCCGGGGTACGGCGATATCGACTATAAGTAAACGCCGGTCAGCCCGCTCATGGAGAATAGAACGCAGATCACGTTCATGAAGAACAATGTGGGGAGCTCCTGTGGCGGCAATGACAACATCGGCCTCGACCAGAGCCTGGGGAAGATGATACCAGTTCAGAGCCCGGCATCCAAACTGGCTGGCAATGGCTTCGGCGTGGCTATAAGTCCGGTTGAGAAAGGTCATTTGCCGTGCCCCTTGAGCATCTAAAGCCTGGGCGGCAAGTACGGCCATCTCGCCGGCGCCGATAATAACGATGTGGCTCTGGGTAATGTCATCTACCTTACCGGCGAGGAGCCCGGCGGCCGCATGACTGATGGAGGTCGTATGGCGTCCGATTTCAGTTTCCGTTCGGGCTCGCTTACCGGTATGGGCCGCGCCATCAAAGAGGTGCGAGAGGATTGGCCCCGTCCTATCGGCCGAATGGGCCTCGGTCCAGGCGCCTGACACCTGTCCCAAGATTTGGGGCTCGCCCAAGACCATGGAATCAAGACCGGCGGCGACGCGCATGAGCTGGATGACGACTTCCTGGCCTGCCATGAAATAAAGGTGCGGCCGGAGTTCATCTATGGGGATACCTTGTAATCCGGACAGGAATTCGACGATTAATTGCCAGCCGTCGGCCGCTTCCCCCGTGGTCACCGCGTAGACTTCCAGGCGGTTGCAGGTGGAAAGGATGATGTTCTCAGTCAGCCTTGTCCGGCTCCGTTGCTGGCCGTTCTTATAGCCGTTCTGACGGTCATTCCGGGGGCCATTCACATAGCCATTCTGATGGCAGGGGCCTTCTTGCGGCGTGAAGGAGCCAAGTTCGACCAGGGCCGAACGTAAGCTGCATACGGGCAGCGAAAATTGTTCGCGCAAGGTTACCGGGGCAGTACGATGATTGAGACCGACCAGGATAAGGTGCATAATTACTAAAATACCTCTTCTTGAGCCACGACCGCTAATGAAGCCAGGGCTTCCACCAAGTGATCGTCGTCATTTAACATCGGTGTTCGCTCCAGCCGGACCCCGAGCGGTCCGGCGATCGCCTGCAGGCCAATGTCGATGTCATAGAGAATTTCCAAGTGATCGGCGATAAATCCAATGGGTGCGATAAGTAAATCTCTTTCGCCCTTGCCGGCCAATTCGACGACCAGTTCCTCGATCTGTGGCCCTAACCAGGGAATGCCCGTCTTGGCCGCACTCTGGTAAGAGAAGGTCCACCGCTCATCAGGAAGAGCCAGATCACGAGACAACCAGGCGGCCGTCGCCCGCAATTGGCTATCATATGGATCGCCCTGATCCAGAATAAATTCGGGTAAACTGTGGGCGGTGAAGATAATTTTGACCTGATCTCTCTTTCGCTCGGACCAACGGGCCAGGGTGCGCCGGACATTAGCACCAATCCCTGCTAGATAAGCGGGCTGGTCGAACCAACTATCGATGAATGTAAAACCCATCTGGCAGCCACTGTTTTCCGCGATTGACGCCAGGCCTTCTTCCAGTGTCTTCCGGTATTTGGCGATGCTGATCGAACTGTAATGCGGGGCCATGCAGATGGCCGTGAACTGATCGATGCCGTCACCGGCCATCCGGCCAAGCACATCGGCGATATAAGGCTGCCAATGGCGCATGCCCACGTAAACCGGCCGGCCAATCCGGCCGGCCAATTTCATCGCAACCTGCCGGGTAATGGCCAACAGTGGCGAATGGCCGCCGATTAAACGATACCGTTCACTAATTTCATCGATCAGCCAAGGCGGTGTCGGCCGGCCACCCCGGATATCTAAAAGGTAGGCCGGGATGTCGTCCAGCGAATCGGGACCACCGTAGGCCAGGAGAAGGACAGCCGGCCTGGCCATCATCGCACCCCGGCCGGGGACATAGAAAGGGGCTCATAGGTGCAGAATGGCTCTTCACCCAAATAATCGAGCGTCGTACCATAAGCACGGGCCCGGCAACCACTACAAACTCGTTTATATTCACAAATCCCGCATTTGCCAGCCAATAGATCCGGCTCACGCAGGTCGACAAATAGCGGCGACTGTTCCCAAATAGTTTGGAACGGCTGACGACGCAAATTGCCGGCCTCAACCGGTAAATAGCCGCAGGGGAAAAGTTCACCGCGATGGCTGACGAAGACCACACCAGTGCCGGCCAGGCAACCCTTGGTCATGGCGCTCATAGCCTGGGATCCTCCAGGATGTCCGCCGCCGCCTGGATGCCCACCACTACCGGGATGTCCGTTTCCACCGGCCTGGCGCTGACGGCTCATGCTTTGAGGGCGCTGGCGGATAAGGCCATGGCGGCGTTCCTCTGCCTGGCGCTGGCGCACGATCCGGAAATAGTGGGGGGCGCAGGTCGCTTTCAATTCAATGCCACCGGCCATCTCGGCGTCATACATCCAGTTGAGAACCGCTTCATATTCGCTGGGGGTTATCTGCTGGTCGTCAGCGATCTCCACCCCGCAGCCCACCGGCACTAACAAGAACAGGTGTAGCGCCACCGCGCCTAAACCCTTGGCCAGGGCCAACGTCTCGGGCATCTGGTGGGCGTTATGGCGGGCCACGGTTGTGTTGATCTGGTAAGGGACATCAACTTCACTTAAACGGTTCATTCCGGCGATGGCCAGATCAAAAGCCCCTTCTCCACGGAAAATATCATGGGTAGCGGCATCGGCCCCGTCAAAACTGATGCTGACCCGGCGAATGCCTGACTCTTTGATCTTTAAGGCGTTTTCCGCATTGATCAGGGTGCCGTTGGTAGCCAGAGCGACAATGAGACCGGCGTCGGTCGCGTAACGAGCGATTTCAAAGATATCCGGCCGGAACAGGGGTTCGCCCCCGGAAAGAACAAAGATCGGCCGGGAAAATGCGGCGATCTGATCAACCAGGTCAAAAGCTTCTTGGGTCGTCAGATCTTGGGGCAGTAACTGGTCGGCAACGGTTGTGCGGCGGCAATGGATACAGGCCAGATTACAACCGGCCGTTGTCTCCCAGAAGACGAGCCGTGGCGGTGAGTAGGCAGCATTATTCACAAGGCACTCCTTTAAGGGTTTCCCAGGTTGTGATCAGGTGCCAACAGTCCTGGATGGACTGGGTTTGACTGCGCCTAATCAGTGGTCTAACTTATGCAACGAGAGCAAAGTATAAGCGTTAGTCGCTATTATCTATCTACAAATCTGTACAAAACTAAACATTGCTCCGATTATAAACATCGATTTGTTGGAAGGTATGTGACAAATGTCACAAACTTTATAGGGCAAATGACACCCGACAGGGTGAATATCGTCCTATTGCCTGCCGAACCGGCCTGTTCTACAGGATTTCCCTCCGAAAAAAATAAGCGCCACCTATCAGAACGACCCTGATAAACGGCAATCATGATGCGATCGTGACGTGGTAGAATAGAGATATGCTTAGCGAACCACGTTTTATCGGCGATGAGATTGAAGTTGGTTTTGACAAGGCGCCACTATTAGAGAAGAAACCGGGTTGTCCGGACCGGTTCACCTGGGGAGAACAGCTCTTTGAAGTGACGGAGATGCTCCGGGAATGGCATGACTACCGGCGCCGCGGCCGGATGGCAAGCAATATGGCCCCGGCTCATCTATCCATCGCCGAACAACGAGGGTCCTGGGGCGTCGGCCGGGCTTATTTTCGCGTGGTCACCGCCGGTGGCCGGATCTTCGAATTATATTTCGACCGGGCGCCCAAAGATTCAGACCGGCGTAAGGGGGCCTGGTTTTTATACCGCGAACTGCCAGAAGACGCTTTACCCTAGTGCTCTGTAAAGTAGATTTGTATTCAATGATTGAGCGGTCAGAGCACTTTCAACTTTGGCAAATTGCCAGACAAATAAACGCCACAATTAAGATGCCAAAGCACTAACCTTTCGCTCGTCGATATTCCTATCCGTCCCCGCTCCCATGTTTTTTTCGAGTTGCCAGAGACACTAACTATGCCAAAGATAACCGCCGAACGACTGAACGCATATCAGCAGCAGACTTTCCGCCTGCGCTCTGACCTGCGCCTAAGGAGCAAAGAAGATGGGCTGGCCTTTGTCAACGAACGAGGCTATGTCTATTTCTGGCCCATCAAAGGGATTCTCCTGCCTAATCTGTGGATGGCCGTCGCCGGTAACCGGCCGGTAGCCGACGCCCATGATGATCCCGGGCATATTACCTGGGGCTGGAAAGACGAGATGCTGGATAAGCGGCAATGGTATTACGGTAAAATCTTGCGGGGCAAAGCGACGATGATCGCCCTGGAAATAGTGCCCTATTTTTATGCCCTCAGCGAGAATTACGGCGATCCTGAAAATGATTATTTACAGCTGTATGATGATGGTTTGCTCTCTAGAGAAGCAAAGATGATCTACGAGATCTTGCTGAAGGAAGGGCCATTGGATACGGTCAATATGCGGCGGCTGGTGCATATGACCGGCAAGGCCAGTAACAGCCCCTTTGAACGGGCCCTGGTATCCTTACAGCGAGACTTCAAAATCCTGCCAGTTGGCATCGCCCAGGCCGGCGCCTGGCGCTATAGCTTCATTTATGACTTGGTGCACCGCTACTATCCAGAACTACCGGAAAAAGCCCGGCCGGTCCGGCGGAGCGACGCCCGGCGGATCCTCGTAGAACGATACCTTGTCTCGGTTGGCGCGGCGACCACCGGTGATACCCAGAAATTATTCCAATGGCCGAAGGGGGATCTGAATCGAACTGTGGCGCAGTTGGTTGAAGAGGGCCGCCTCGAAAGTGGCTACCGGGTAGAAGGAGCCAGTGACGATTGTCTCGTCGCACCTCCATTGCTGACCTTCGGTGAAAAATAAACAAAAGATTGTCCTTTGTTGAAATATTACACCGTGTTGTGTATAATACATAGCATGGTGTGTTTTTTAAACAAGGAGTAGAAGATGTTCGTCAACCGGGAAGAAGAGTTTGCCTTTTTGGACAGCGTTCTGGCTAGAAACCGGCCAGGAACGGGGCAGTTTATCCTGCTCTTCGGGCGACGGCGGATCGGCAAAACCAGCCTGCTCCTCCGATGGGCCGGGCAACAGGATATCCCCAATACTTATTGGGCGGCTGAAAAAGAGCCGGCCGTGTTGCAACGGCGCAAGCTTTATGCCCGGCTGCTGGGGGTCAAGGTCAGGCAGGCGCCCATCTTCGATAGTTGGGCGGAATTATGGGAAGCGGCGGCCGCCTACCTGGGCGATCAACGCCATATTCTGATCCTGGACGAGACGCCTTATGCCTCGGAGGCGGACCCGGCTATGCTTTCGGCGTTGCAACATGCCTGGGACCATACTTTGAAGAACAGCCGGCTGCTATTGATATTGTGTGGTTCCCAGGTGCGGGTAATGGAGACCTTGCAAACGCAGCAATCCCCGTTGTTCGGCCGTTTAACCGGCCAATGGCATTTACAGCCCCTACCCTTCTCCAGCCTGGCAACATTTTTCCCTGGCTGGACGGCCGAAGAACGGGTCACTGCCTATGCCATGATCGGCGGCGTGCCGGCCTATTTGGAATGGCTGGATCCGGCGCTCAGCCTGGCGGAAAATATCCGCCAGATTGTCCTGGCGCCCGGCTACATGTTCCTGGCTGAGCCAACATTCCTGCTCTATGATGAGGTCCGCGAGCCGCAATCTTACCTGGCCGTGCTCAATGCTATTGGCGCCGGTCACCATACATTGGACGCCATCAGCAATGCCTGCCTGATCTCCAAGAGCCATCTGTCCTCTTATCTGGCTCGTCTCCAGGCGCTGCGCTTCGTGGAGCGGAGGCTGCCGGCTACACTGACGCCGGCCCAACAGCGGCGCTCCAAACGCGGCCGGTACCATCTAAATGATCCTTATTTTCGCTTCTATTTCCGTTTTTTAGCCCCTCATCAAGACCGCCTGCCCTTCGACCCCGCCCCGGCGCTGAGCCAATTAGATAACGAGCTGCGGGCTTTCGTCGGCCAGACGGCCTTCGAAGAATTATGCCGGCTGTGGACCTTTCTGCAAGGGAAAATGGGCCTGTTGCCTTTCGCTCCGGAACAGGTCGGTAGCCATTGGAGCCACCGGGTACAGGTCGATGTGGCGGCCATCAACTGGCAAAGCCGGGATATTTTGCTAGGAGAGTGCAAATGGGGACAGAAGAAGGTCGGCCGGGCGGTTGTCGAGGAGTTGGTCAACAGGAAACAGAGCAAGGTCAAACTCGATTTAACCAGTACCGGCAAGTCGTGGCGTTTTCATTTTGTCCTATTCGCCCAGGCCGAGCTAACGGCCGGGGCTCAAGAGCTGGCCGAAGAGAACGATGTACTCGTGGTCGATTTGCCGCGACTGGACCAGGATCTGGGGAGCAAGCTTTCCTAAGAGTGTACGCCTTTTTCTTGAGTGTCTCCCATAAGGTATCATACCATTCCCGTTGGCAGCGGATATCTTCTCCTGAGGATCTTTTTACACGCGATTAACGTCAATGCCAAACAGCCAGCCAGGGATGAACCTAAGGAGTCACGCCGTCATGTTGGGATTGCCTCCGGCGGGGTTTGACCATGTTATACGTGTTAACCTTGCCACCTTAAATAGCAAGGCATCGCGGCTGATCCCCTTTCTCTAGAATGGCCCTTCCCCCACTATCGACTGGTGCCACTGCGTCAGAAAATCCATTGCCTCCTGAAATCGTTTTGACGGCAGGAGCTTATAACTGGTAACGCCAAACTTGCGGTAGAGTTCTCCATAGACCCCACCATATTCGTTACGCTTGGTTTTTTTTGATAGCTGCATCGCTACGGCTTTGACAGCCTGGCTAATTTGACTTGCTTGCTCTGGAGTCACCTGGAGGCCTGGGTCTCCAAGCGTGATCTCTACTTGCTCAAGTCGATCTTCAAAGCTTACGAATCGTTCTTCGTGCCTATCAAGACGCCCCTCAAGTAGAATCTGATTTCGGGCTAACTTCAACATGCCCTGAATCATCTTATAGGCCTGAACTGCCTCAGAGTCGGACTGCAAAAGCTCTTCAAAGGTTGGTTCACCTGTTAGCCGGCCGTCCTGGAATGCTTCCCATAGTACCTTGGCCGCCTCCCGCTGATAACGCCGCAGTTTATCTTGGATTTCCGGTTTAACCCGCTTCGTATCAACTCCCGATAGCCAGAGCGGGACCAGGTCAACGCGCAAAACCCCGGCGCGCTGACTACCGCCAGGGGATGCCATCATGGCACCCCCTTCATATCCTTCGGCGAGGATCTCGTTGCGCTTGACGCGCTGCACCTGACTAGCTCTATCCAATCCCAACGCATTACATAGATGGCGAAAGGATACATAGATTTGCCCGTCGGCAGCCCGAATGGCAATTAAATCATCACCGTAGAATACTACGGTCTTTTGGTCAACGGACACCAGCGCATTTTGTTCTTCAAGCATCATTCCCTCATTGTGTGACTATGGGTTGGAATCACCATATTATGCGCCGGTTGGTTCGCCCAATCCGGCATGACAAGTTACCAGGAAACGATCTTGGTAACATTCAGTTGGACTATCATTCGGCCGTTAAGGCGTCGCGAATTTTTAGCACTGATTTTCTTTGGCGGCAAACCGCGTTCGATAATATGGTTATTATATTGGCCTTTAACTGCTAGCGGGGAACCGCCGCTTTCTGGGCCATCAGTGGTGTTTTCATTTTTTCCTCTTCGCTCAGGCTGAACTGACGGCCTGGGTCCGGGAACCGGCCGAGAAGAACAATATACATGTGGTCGATCTGCCTCAATTGAACCAGGAACTGTGGGATATGCCATCATATGGCTTGTGGCCTTATTAAGAGAGTATTTGTCTCAGGAAATATTGCCTTGCCATCGTTCAAATTACGATTGCTAGGTTGGCGGCTATAGCGGAGATAAGATGATACACTTGAGCCTGCTGACGGCCGCTTCTCCAAGCTCGTGCCGAATGAGCAGGTCGTAGAGATGATGGCGTTCGAGGCAGACGACCCCGCGATGCAGGGCGAGATGACGGTCACGTTCACGGCAACCGATGTGGATTGCGGCACGGATGTGTTCGCCGTACACGACGGCCTACCACCTGGCGTCTCAGCCGCCGACAACGAAACCGGCTGGCGGATGGCGCTTGACAAACTGGCAGCGTTCGTGGAGGCAGGTTAGAACATTCAGAACCTGATGTACTCTGAGTTCGGTGGCGCCCGACAAGGGTTTCAACCTGACGGGTTACGGTTATGATGTTCAAACATTCCTTAATGACGATGTTGGTTATCAGTGAGTCTCTCCTTGCTGGCCGGCAAGCGGCCATGCCAGGCATTGGGCACAGGCGTTGGGCACAAAGTTGGGAAGGTGTAGCCTTACATTCATGCTCAGTTCCATATGGTTTAAAGTAAGGAGAGTAATCGTGACCGAAGCAAATACAAAAGACAAAGCTAATAATACAACGCCGGTAAGATTCCACACCACCATTCTGAAAACAGGGGAGAACACAACAGGTATAGAAGTTCCCGAAGAGATTATCGAGAAACTCGATTCAGGTAAACGTCCACTCGTGCGGGTGACGATCAAGCAATATACTTATCGTGGCGCGGTGGCCGTGATGGACGGTAAGTTTATGATTAGCCTAAGCGCTGCGAACCGGCAAGCTGCAAACGTTCAGGGTGGCGAGGAGGTGGATATCAGCCTCGAACTCGACCTGGAGCCACGAACTGTCGAAATCCCCGAGGATTTAAAATCCGTACTCATCGAGGCAGGTGCACTTGAAGCATTCGAGAAATCAGCCCCTTCTATGCGGAAGGAATATGTCCGCCAGGTGGAAGAAGCGAAAGCAAAAGAGACCCGTGATCGGCGGATAAACAAGATCGTTGATAAGCTAAGCGTAAAGTGATATGTCCAAACCTGATAAAGACCGCATCCATGCTTTTGAGGATTCTGCCGCATTTTGGAGTTGGCTGGAGACCAACCATATTTCTGAGCCGGAATTGTGGTTAAGAATATTCAAGAAAGCGTCAGGGATGAAAACGATCAGTTGGAACGAGGCGGTCAAGGAAGCATTGTGCTGGGGGTGGATTGACGGGCTAAAGATGCCGCTTGACGACGAATCTTATCTACAGCGTTTTACCCCACGGCGAAAAGGCAGTAATTGGTCAAAACGTAACCGAGAGCATGCAGAAGGGCTTATCAAAGAAGGCAGAATGCAAGAACCTGGGCTAGTACATATTCGGGCGGCGCAGGCAGACTGCCGCTGGGAGGCAGCTTATGCTCCAGCCAGTGAGATGACAATACCAGACGACTTCCTCTCTGCATTAGAAGAGCGGCCGGAGGCGAAAGCTTTCTTTGAATCATTAAACCGAAAGAATCTTTATGCGATCGCCTATCGTCTGCAAACAGCAAGAAAGCCAGAAACCCGTCAAAGACGGTTTGAGGAGCTCTTGGCGATGCTTGAAAATGGCAAAAAGCTCCATTGAACGTGAGTAGAGCATAAGCACTGGCACTGCACAGCCTTTGAGAAAAGCGGATGACGATTGTTCATCTCGTAAGTCCTGGTACTGTTTTTATATGGAAAAGATATGGAAATGGATCCCAATAATCCTGTGGTAAAACTTTGTGTCGAAGGCGCCCAAGCTGAGTTTCTCGGGCAACTTGATCGTGCGCGGAGCTGCTGTCAAGAAGCATGGGCGGCCGCGCAAGATGATTTTGAAGCCTGTATCGCCGCCCATTATGTAGCCCGGCATCAAGATAATCATCTTGATAAGCTTCATTGGAATCAAGTCGCGCTCGATAAAGCGAAAGTGGTTGGCGATCAACGTGTGGAACCTTTCTACCCATCGCTTTACTTAAATATGGGACAATCCTACGAATTGCTTGGAATGTGTGCTGAAGCAAAACGCTATTACGATTTAGCCGCTGAATTGGGCGTTGTTCATCATGATGGGTAGGTGGTGCCCAGGGGTAAATATAAATTACAACCAATGATTCGGCATCATCCAAAACATGGATGAAAATATCATCAGTCACTCAAAATTGATGCTTTCGAGCATGGATCCACCTGGTGAGTTAACCAGGAACACAATACCGGCCACATTAAAGATACCGGAAATTTTCTGAATCAGGCACTCGTGGCAGGCAGGCAGCAGGCCGTAATAGTTGGATGAACCGCGGGCTAGATGCCCATCACCGTCTTAATTTTGGCGGCTGTCCGGCGGCCGGAGGGGCTATTTCACCGGACGGCGCTGAAAGATCCCGCCGGCTTTGATGCGCTTCCTGCCCCACTCCAGGCTGTTGGACCGGGGGTCCGGCCGGCACATCTGCGCTGGCCTCGAAGAAGACATCGTCAATAAACAGGTTGCTATTTAATAAGATGTCCGTCACCACAATAATCTTGACAGAGATGCTTTGATTGGCCCAGGCGTTAAGATTGACGACATGTTTGACCCAACCACCGGTGTTCTCGCTGGCGCAAAGATCATATGCATCTTCGACCGAGGTATCGTTGATGATAACCCCGGCAAAATCATAGCCACAGTCATCATCTGAAGCAATCCAATGATAATAGGTGAAATATGGCGCCCCGGCCGGAACCGTGACTTGTTGGTCGATATAGCTGGTATCATCATCATCACCACCCAACCAGACGGCCCACGTTCCACTACGGGCTACAACGCTGCCGGGGAAGGAATTTTCAAGAATCAGGGTCCAGTCGTGAGTTGAGTATTGAGTCCAGCCCGTAGCCCCTTGTTCAAAATCCCCATTAACAATTGAACTGGGCGGCGTGTCATCATTGGTGATCGACAGGGTAGCACTGGCCGGCGATCCTAACTCGGCGCCGCCAGGATTACTTAGGGCCAGGCCAATGGTTTTGGTAGGTTCGTAAAGTGAGTTGTCCTTGATGGTCACGGTGAAAGTTTTACTGTTTTGGTTTGGATCAAATTGCAGAATGCCCGCTTTTGCCACGTAATCAATGCCCGCCGTGGCCGATCCCCCGCCGGTGGCATAGTTGACAGTCACGGTAGAGGCCGTTGGTTTGCTGAGTCGTACCTCGATCACCGCCTGTCCGGCCGCTTCGACTACCTGGTAATTCGCGTTGCTAAAGACAACCTTGACCGGACCCTGTTCACCCAGGAGTACCTGGGGCAGGTAAACATGATTTGTGAATTTGATCAGGCCATTCAGGGCCTGGAAAGCATCGACGATACCCGAACCGCAGATCGAGGTGTTGCAACTGCTGCCAACAGGAAACGGCCGGGCGGTAGATTGCAGACGTGCCAACACCTGGGCCGGCGTATAATCCGGTCTCTGGCCCATGATTAAAGAGGCCACGCCGGCAACATGAGGAGTAGCCATGCTGGTGCCCTGGTAGTAAGTATACGTGTCGGCCACCGGACTCTGGGTCCCGGTATTCAACGTGGAAAGAACGCCATTGGCCGCAGAGACATTCGTCTCACCACCGGGAGCGGTCACCTCGACCTTGCTGCCAAAATTACTGTAATAGGCTTTGTCGCCGGTACGATCGTTGGCCGCGACGGTAATGATATTGTTGCAGTTGCCGGGGCTAAAGTTCGTGGCGTCCAGGTTGTTGTTACCGGCGGCGATGACAATCGTGGCGCCGGCGTTGACGGCATCATCGATCGCATCTTGCTCTGAGAAAGAGCAAGATCCCGTTCCTCCCAGGCTCAGGTTGAGCACCTGGGCCGGATTGGCATTGTTGGGGACGCTGGAAACAGCCAGGCCGGCTGCCCAGCGCATGGCATCAACAATATCCGAGGTGGAGCCGCCACATTTACCCAATACCCGTACCGGCAGGATTTTAGCGTTCCAATTGACGCCGGCCCCGCCAACCCCGTTATTGGTGGCGGCGCCGATGGTTCCGGCGACATGCGTGCCATGCCAGGAGCTATTCCTGGCGCCATGCACATAGCCACATTCGTTGGCGGTCACCCAGTCACCGGGATCTGATGGATCAGAATCCCGCCCGTCACCGTCGTTGCCGGTTAAGATGCGGGTAACGAAATCGTAGCCGGGCACTGTGCGGCCGGCCAGGTCTGCGTGGTTAAGAATGCCGGTGTCGATGACGGCAACGACAGTACTGGCTGATCCGGTGGTGATGTCCCAGGCTGGGAGCAGATTAAGCCCTTCAGAAGTACCGGCCGTATAACCATAATGCCATTGATCGCCAAAACGGGGATCATTGGGCGTCACACCGGCTACCAGCTTGGCGAATTCCGGCTGGCCATCGATCTGCAAGATCCGGTCCGGTTCGGCATAAGCTACCTCGGGCAGGGCTGACAGGGCGGCGCTGGTCGCTTCAACTTCGGCCAGGGGTAATGGTTCGGGCAGCTTCAGGACATTAGCGTCGCCGGACATAGGCCGATAATAGCTTAAACTCACACCAGCCACCTGGCTAAGCCGGGCCATCATCTGATCCGGATTCACAGCCAGGCTATCGGCCGCCAAAACGGGATCCTTGAACTTAATGATGATCTGGTCGGTGGGCAGCCCTTGCTCTGCCAGTAAGGCATTCGCGGCCGCCTGCTGGGCCGGAGCATTGGCTAAACCAGGCTCCTGCCCATGAAGGCCAGCCGGTAATATCAGGGCGATAACCATCAAAAAAACCACGGGTAACCATTTTTTTACCATCTATTCCTCTTAATCTCAGTATGATTTGGGTAGCTAAGTATATCGCATAAAGTAATTCTTATATGCATATTTTATCCACTTTGCCTATCAGATCTCTCCCGGGCAGCCAAGGCTAACAAAGTTAAAAACTCATAAACAATATTGGCCGCCAGCAGGCTGGTCGTAGCCCCGGGATTGTCATAGGGGGGTGCGACTTCGACCAGATCGAAGGCGACGAAGTTGATACCCTTTAGCCCCCTGACCAGGTATTGGCTCTCCCAGGCGTTAAAACCGCCAACTTCGGGCGTGCCGGTAGCCGGAGCGAAGGTGGGATCGACGAAATCAATGTCGAAGGTTAAAAAACAAGGCCCTTCCCCTGCCCGCTCCTTGACCGCCTTGATGACGGTATCGAGACCGGCCTGGCGAACTTCATCGGCCGTGAAAAGTTGGAAACCAAAATCGCGGGATTGCTGAAGGTCGGATGGCTCGTAGAGCGGGCCGCGCAGGCCAATCTGGCTGGAACGGGCCGTGTCAAGCAGCCCTTCTTCGAGGGCACGACGGAAAGGGGTGCCATGGGTATCTTTGCCGCCAAAATAGCCATCCCAGAGGTCCCCATGAGAGTCGAACTGGATCAGGGCTACCGGGCCGTATTTTTGGGCTACCGCCCGTAATTCGGGCAGCGTAATCGAATGATCACCGCCGAGGACAATGGGGGTAACGCCGCTTTGTAATATGGTTTTCATCCCCTCGGCGATATACGCGTGGCTCTCGGGAAGATAACCGGGCACGACGGGAAAATCCCCGAAATCGATGCCGGAAAGATAATCGAATAAATCGATATCCTGGGCAGGATTATACGGCCGCAGCAAAACCGAAGCTGAGCGAATCCCTTCCGGTCCGAAACGAGCCCCAACACGGTAGGTGGCCCCCGTATCAAATGGCGCGCCGATCACAGCGAAATCGACGCCGGCTAAATCGGGGATATGAGGCAGGCGCATGAAGGTGCGAATACCACTGAAACGAGGGTAAACCATGGCATCGACGGGCCCGTAACCTTTCATGATCGTTCTCCAAACAGGCCTAATTGACTATGCGGCCCCAGAATTAGACAACAAGGCATAAACAATATGGGATTGGCGCTTTCGTAAAGCCTGGGGCAAAAATCGCTCCATCCGGGCATAATAGTTGAGGCCAAACATGACGGCCGATTCCATTTTACCGCTGGTCGCCTGTTCGCGTTGCTCTTCGGTTCGGGTTATCCCTGGAGGAAACGGGGGCATATCGATGAATCCGACCTTTGCTTCCGAACCGGCGAAGAGGGCGCCTAACGCCTCGATGGACAGGCCGGAGAGGCCGCTTATATTCGTATGGGCGGAATTCGCGACATTAGGGCAGAAAATGGCCAACGCACCGGCCCGCGAGCGCAGCCCAGAAAGATAAGCCGGTCGCTGATCGGTCGCGATTCGCTGCAAAACCTCGGATGACAAGGCCAGATCGAACTGACCGGCAAGCTCCCCCATTTGCCCAAGATTAACTACCAAGACCGTCCTGGTTACGAGATCTGGAAACCAGCCTTGCTGCCTGGCCCGGGCCAGGCAGCCTTCGAATTTATCTAAAGCCCGCGGCCGTTCGTCAACGATAGTAACCCGTGCGTTTAACTCGGCCGCCAATTGAATGAAATCGAGGCTGACGCCGTACTTCTGCGGCAGGCCGGCTATGAGGATTTGCCGGGGTGGCGTAAGCCTCGTTAACCAGCGGTCGAGCACCAATCGTTTGGCATAATATTCATACGCCGTGCCAACCCCTTCATCCTCAGCCAGGGCCAATCCATAGAGGGTTTTAATGGAAAGATTTCTCAGCATATCAATTTGCCTATCACAGAAGGCCTTGTTGGCGATACCATTCGACGGTGAGGCGCAGCCCATCTTGCAGATCATACTGGGGCTGGTAATCTAGCGCCCGGTGGGCTTTTTCCCAAGAGAAACGCCTGTTCTCGCTAAAGAATGCGACCCCGCTGCGACTTAGTGGGGCTTCTTTGCCGGATATCCGGGATGCGGCTTCCAGAGCCAGGGCGCCTAACCAGGCCGCGGACCGGGGCAGCGAAAACCAAGGCTCGCGAACGTCCAGGGCAGCGGCAAGGCGCCGGCCAAGCTCGCGAAAGGTTACCGGATGAGGGCCGGTAATATGGTAAATCTCGCCCGGCGCGCCTTTTTTTAAACAGCGTAACAGCCCATCGGTGGCATCTTCAATGTAAGTCGGATGGCAACTGGTATGGCCCCCACTTATGTAGAAAAAACGCCCGCTCTGTACAGCCTGGAACAAGCCTAATACATGACGATCCCCGGGACCATAGATGAACTCGGGACGGGCAATGATAACCGGCGCGCCCTCACGGGCAAAGGAACGGGCGACCTCTTCGGCCGCGGCTTTGCTACGTTCATAGGCGTTGCTCGGGGCCGGGAGGGCTGTTTCATCGGCCGGTGGGCCGGTGATCGGGCCTAATACGCCGGGGCTGCTTATATGCAGGATCCGCGAGCAGCCGGCCGCCGCTTCCAGGACGTGCCGGGTTCCAGCCACATGTACTTCTTGATACCTCTCTTCGGGTATACCGGCCTGGCCCAATATACCGGCCGCATGGATGAGCCAATCTGCCCCGGAAAAAGCGTCCCGCAAGGAGCCGGGTTCCGTAATATCGCCCATAACCCAGCTTACCGGCAGGCCATCCAGGGAGTGGCGGGGGGAGTCCGGCCGGACCAAGGCGATAATATCGATCCCCTGGGGGATCAGGGATCGAACGAGGCTGCTGCCCACAAAACCGGTGGCTCCAGTAATGGCGACGGTGGTCATTTCTGATCAGGTGATTCGCTTTCTTCAATCTGGTAGGTCATGACCGGCCGGTAGACACAGCGACAACCTGGCCCCCGGTCACATTCAGACAGGGGCAAATGAGGGGCCTCATCAGGATGAAATACGGTACCCGGATCGAGCTGCTGGCAGGCCGTGCAGCCCTGGGGGTCGCTTAATATGCGCACGCCGGCTATTGATCCCTTGGCCCGCATGCCCAAACCGTAGGCGGCGAGGGTTTTTTCAGCATAATCGGCCGGTTTTTCTGTCTCTCTGTGAAATTGATTAAGCCAGTCGAGGGTCATTGGGGTGCCCTTTCCTCCAGGAAAAATGAGGTTTTTTGAAAATCGCGATTATTTCGATCTCGTTTGAATAGATTGCGGGACAATCAACTTAGCGCCTACCCGGGTCACTGTGGGAATATCATGCAACATATTGGTGTAGGAGGCATTGGCCAGGGGGCAAAAACATTCTTTGGCGGCAATGCTTTTTCGCACTCCTTTAATCTTTTCGCCAAACCATATCCGTCTAAAATCGTAATCATAGTCGCGCAAGTTGCCCAGATCGTCGGCGCGAATGCAGCAAGGCCATATGGCGCCATCGGCATAGATCTGGGCGCTAGCCCAGCCGGCGTAACAGGGGATAACCTGATCTTCCTGTTCCATGATCCTTTTCACCAAATCATAATATTCAAGCCGGAATGCCTCGGTGATCCGGGAAACGCCCTTGTACTGTTTGCCATTAATATAATCAATCAGGTTGTTTATCGCCTGGCCATAACTCTCTTTATCCGGCGTTATTGGCAATCCGACCGTATCTAATTCAACCCGCGGCTCGGCGATTTCGGTGATGAATTGATCGGCGCCCGAGCTGTCGGCGTAGGTTATCAATTCATCGAGGTGGCCAACGCTAAAAACAGAAACAACCGAATGGATACCAACGGTAAGGTTGGCGAATTCGTCCCGCAATTCAAAATATTCCTTCAGACGCTCTTCAAATAACTTAAAATTGCCCGGAATGCCGCGAATGACATCATGCTTTTCGCCCACGCCATCCAGCGAAAGGTTAATAATTAGTTGTGTATCTGGGCAAGTTTCCAAAATCTGTCGAACCCGGACCGGACCGCTCTTCAGGATACCATTGGTGGGAATATTTATGATGCCCGGTTGGCAGTGTTTGTAAACCAGTTGGGCCAGCTCAACAATCTTGGGGTACATCAGGGGCTCCCCACCGCTGATTGTAAACCAGTACGGCGTTCGACCCAGGGAAGCGAGCGCTTTATCCCACTCGTCGATGGTCAACTCGTCTTCGCGTTTCATCCAGATATTGCAAGTTAGACAGCGGGAATTGCACTTCGGTGAAGGGGAAAGGGTAATGTTGAGGGGTAGCATTTTGGGCCACCCGAAGCGGCGCTGGAGTTTGAAAAGGGGGATGCGTAAGAGTACCCCGAGGGTTGAGTTCATAATTACCGTTGATTGTCGGGAAAATGATGGCGGCGCTTCATGAGATCACTTAGGTTCCTGATTAACATTGAGTTCCTTGGTGCTCTTGGCAATTTCCCAGACTGTATGATCACGCCTGGTTTTATAGTCACGCCAACCCAGGTAACGGCCGTAGACTTCTAAGACAACAACCATCCATGTCCAGGTGAACTGTTTCGGTCGCCAGTCGAGATTACGCAACACAGTTTTGAATATCCGGCCGCCGCTCATCGTGCTAACGGAATAACCAAGCAGTTCCTGTATATCCAAGTGGCCGGAATATATCCGCCGGCGCTGGCGCAAGAAGTCCTCGACATTCTCCGGCCCTTTATTCAATACGATAGCATCGGGCACATAACTAACCTTGTAGCCTTGCCCGCGAACCACTGGTTCAATACTGGCTTCATCCACTGATGTACGATAGGGGATTCGCTCAAATATCTTGATAAAGGCGATCATTTCGCCAGATTTGAAGCCACCGTTGACATTGATCTCGTGGTGCAAATTCCATAAAAAATGGGCGGCAAAGCCCATGAAAGTATCGGGATCATTCACCGGCACCGGCCGGCAACTAGCCATGCCCACTTCTGGATCGGCAAATCGGGCGACTAATTTTTCGACGGTGTCCAATTGGGGCTGTAGATCGGCGCTGCAAACGACCAATACCCTTTCGGTCTGGTGCTGGAGAAAGAGGTTGATTGCCGAGGCTTTGCCCTGGCGTTCTGGTTCCACCAATAAGCTGATGCGTGGATCCAGTTTTTTATAATCGCGTACGATCTCATCGGTGAGATCGGTCGAACCGCTGCTGACCACAATAATCTCCCGGATCTCCACAATCTCTAATTGCTGATCGAGCATTATTTGCAGTAACGGCCCAATATTCGCTTCTTCATTGTGGGCAAAGATGCCTACCGTGCAAGGGACCAAGATCTTCATAAACAGTCTATTCTGGCAGTGCGTCCGGTTTAATTCTGTCCGCAATTTGTGAAAGCGGGAAACTTTTTGAATTAGCTTGAGGGTATTTCTATCGCTTTCACCGAGTGAACCACAGAGAATTAACGATTCTTTGTTTTAAAAGCCTTCTGCGGTTGACATAGACCGGTAAGTATAGCGCAAGAGAAGCGGCCGACACAGGATGCTAATCCTGGGCTCTTACCCCGCGCTCTCTTATTCGAGATAGCCCAGATTGCGGAGACTTTCTTCGATGGCCGCCTGTTCATCAGGCGGGAGAGCCACCCCGTCTGGACCGGCCTCATCGAAGGGGATTTCATAATAGCGTACTGGCCGGTCAAGCCGAACAACATCTTCAAGAACGGCTCCGTCCATATAGGTTGGCACCGGTTGCTCCAGCAACCAGAGGAAGGTTGCCGGTAGATCGAGGATATTGGCATTGAGTCGCCGGCCGGCCGCGACATCTTTGCCATGGAAGAGATACATCCCTTCCAGGCGATGACCGGCATAATCATTGGGCACAGCTTTAAATAATAGATGGCTGCTTAACCTGGTTTGGAAATAACGGGCATCGGTAGTTGGTTCTGCCCAATGCACAACGAGATCAGGGGCCTTATCCAACATGGCACCGTGCCAGAGTTGCTCCCGGGGTAAGGTCCGGCCAACCACGGGCCACCGGGCCAGTGCAGCCATAATCTCTTCCCTTAAGCGCTCATATTCCCGGCCGGGCGAAACGATACCCTGGGGATCGCGCCCCTCAAGATTGAGGTAGATATAGCCCACGGCCGTGGTGCCGGTAGAGAAAGCCCGGGTACGAGACCAGTCAACATCATAAAAATCGATGGCGAGGCGCTCGGTTAGCCGGTCGGCCAGGCCTTTGCGCCGGACCACGGCCGCCCGCTGTTCCAACTCCGCGGCGATGGCCCGGCCTTTTTGTTGTTCGAAGAACCTTAATATCGCCAGTTTCATTTTTTCGGGCGCCCTTTCACGAACAGCGGCCGGCGACAGGCCCAGGCGGTAGGCTGCCTGTTTGAGGCGCACGCCTGTTGTATGTTTCAGGACCAGGTATCCCTGTTCGATTAACCAATTGTTTAGCCAGACCTGGTGGCGGGTTGGGCCAAAACCGTGGTCCGACATGACACAGATAAGCGTTTCCTCCCCGGCGGCTTCGATGATCCTGGCCATGGCCTTTTCAACATGTTGGTAAAGTCGCAAGATGGCATCGGAGTGCGGCCCCCGGGGATTGTAACGAGGTTCGCCGGGCATAAATTGCCAAAAACGGTGCTGCACCTGGTCCGTCTCCAAAAAGTGCACGGCCGTGAAATCCGGCTGCTGTTGCCGGATTAACCAGGCTGTCGCCTCTCCACGAGCCCTGACCAGTTCCACCAGCCCGGCATAATAATCGGCGTAGCTTCCGGAAAGATCATCGGAGGCGTTTCGAGATAGATCCCAACCATGTTGGGCTAATTCGCCCAACAAAGTTGGCGGATAACAAAGACGCCGGCTACCGCCGGGGTAAGGGATGCCTGCGACAAGGGCGCCGTTGATGGCTTCGGCCGGGTAAGTCATAGGCATATTAATGACCAGGGAACGTCGACCGGCCTCCGACAAGATTCTCCAAAGGGTCCGGCCGTGCATGGTGCTGCCGTTGGTGGGGATGAAAGAGGTATAGTCCTGGCCCTTCAATACACCAAAATCGAATATGCCGTGTTTTCCGGGGTTGGCGCCGGTGGCGAACGTAGCAAAGGCAGTGGGCGTTGCCCAAGGGGTGGTGCTGGACAAATTGCCGCCCGTCCCCTCGGCCCACAGCCGGGCCAACAAGGGAAGCTTGCCCGCGGCCATCCACGGGCCCAGTAAATCTAAAGTAGCCCCATCCAGGGCAATCATCAATACCCGGGTCATCGGCAAAAACACCTAGCGAACAGTTTGTTGGAGAACAAAGTAACAATGCGCCGAATAGCGGCGAAAAAATTTAGCCAAGATGAGATCGAGGCAGATGAAAATTGGCGTGAAGAGCTCCAATGGCCAGAAATTCAAGGGGAATATCTCCCACAGAAAAAAAATCAAGTTGAAATGATCTTTCTCTTCAATATGAAAGCCAGCCTCTTCTAAAATGGCGTAAAGTTCATCATAGCGCCAATCCCATTCCAGCGCATCTCCCTGCCAGACCGGGTGAATTTTCCTACCCAGTTTAAGCAACGGGTTATCAGTCACGGATTCTATCATGAACACATAACCATCCGGCGTTAGACAGCGTTTGATTTCAGCCAATACTTTTTGGTAATCAGGCACGTGATGCAGCACATGGGCGATGTATATCATATCCAGGCTGTTTTCAGGAAAAGGCAATGACGCTCCGGTTCCTTGCAACACAGCCAGGCCCTGGCGGCGAGCTTTCTCTAGACGGGGTAAGGAGACCTCTAAACCAAAAATATTGATGGGCAAGGGCCGGAAACGTAATAGATATTCACCATCACCACAACCAAGATCCAAGAATGTGCGCACGCTGGCGCGTTTCGCCACCTCCTGTTCGACTTGCCGGTAGCGAAATAGCTTATAGCGAAAATAGAGCCACTTTGGATGCACAGGGTCCCCGCTTTCCTTAGATTTCTGGTGTTCGGTGGCGGCGACCGGTCCAAAAGACAATCATTCCAGCCAATGTTAACCAAACCCCGGAGACAATCATCGCCGCCGGTAATTGCCACAGTTCCTCATGGAACGTTACCATCATCGCCCCTTGTATGATGATTGCCAGGCCAACCAGGTAAACAAAACGCGTTCGTTCGGTGGAGAGAAAATAATTTAGCCAGACATTGGCCAGGGAGAGTAGGAGCATGGCCAGACCGACCAGGCCAAGGAGTTGCCCATCAACCTGGTATTCCGAGCCGAGGGTAAACCCAACGATGGCATCAGCGAATAGGAAATAGAATAAGGCGATCCCGCCACAAACGATAATGACGGCCGCCATAGCTGGAGCCAATACCGCGGCCGGATCGCGATGGCTGTCGTAACGTTGAGCGGCCTTGGGGAAAAGCAGCATGATGATAGCCAGGGGGAAGAATTGAATCACTTTTCCTAGCGTGATGGCGGCGCTGTAGTTTCCTGCCTGATCCGGATCAAAGAACCGGCGTACGAGAATGGCGTCCATATTGATCAAGAGAGCAAAGCCAATCAAGCCGATTGCTGCGAAGGAAGAGTATTGGAATAAATCCCCAAGGGAAACATCATGGCGGGCGCCCTCTTCAGGGGCGAGGATCCGGCGCAAAAAATAATAGCCAAAAATCAGGGCCAGCCCGCTGGAGATAGGCAGCGCAACAACGGCGCCAAATGCACCCCAGCCCAACAAGATCAACAGGACACCGAGGATCAAACGCGACCCGGCTTGAATGACTTGCACGGCGCCTAATGCCCCAAAGCGCTGAACACCTTGCAGCGTGCCCCCCACGACCGGCCGGACAACCATGAACAGCGTCGCTACGGCTAAGGCCACCACCGGTGCGATATCGTCAATATGCAGAAATTTAGCGATGGGGTAACTCAGCAGCAAGGCGATAATCAAGGCCAGGGCGCCCCAGCGCCAGGCCGCTCGAAACATGGCCTTGAAAAAAGCAGTGGTCCGTCTACCCTCTTTCTCCCGGGCTTCGAAACGAGATATGAAGCGGGCGACAACCGTCTGAATTACTCGAGAGCCGACAACCAATATCTGCCCAATGGCTGCCAGGGCAACAACGATGCTGAATTCGGCCGGTGTGAGCAATCGCCCGGCCGCAATATTGAATAAATAGTCGAGAGCAAAAGCAAATATAACGGCGCCAACAAGGATAATCCCCTGCCAAACCCCGGGAGGCACCCTCCTGTCGGCTACTATTTGTCGCATTAGCTAATCATACTTCATGAGCGGATAGAAGCTCTGGTATCCATTGACAATGGTATAGCCATCGAGCATCAGCTGGTGTCCATCAACGGACAATTCGGATTGATTGACAATGACTGCCGGATCAACCAGATTAGCATCTACCGTAACCGTGTAACTGAAGATACTCTCACTTTCTCCATTTACCGTACCCTGCCATTCCACCTGGTTATCGGTACTATCGTAAGTCGCCCCACCCGTCGCGCTGCCAGCCAAATAAGTTGTATTCGTGGGCACCACACTCGCCAATGTCGCCAGGCCCGCTTCATAGCCAATATTACGTATAGTATAGGTGTATACAAGAGTATCGCCAGGCCTGGAAAAAGAATGGTTATAGAGCGTAGAGTGACTCAGATCAGCCGGATAATAGATCTGGCCCATAAACAGGTCTCGGAAGCCATTGGTATCATTCTCTACCAGGTTGGTGGCATCACTGGCAATGGTGATAGCCCGGCAATCAGGAACAAGGTAAGAACGGTGGGCTTTCGCGTTTCCCCATTCACCAGATTCATTGATCGTCGCCAAGGTATTACTATCGGTCAGCAGGTCATGAATAATAACGTCGCGCAGCCCATTGGTATCACCCGGCACCAGGTTGGTGGCTTCGGTGGTAAACGAGACAAAACGACCGTTGGTGCAGATTGAAGGATCTTTCGACAGACCGTTGCTTTGTGTTCCATCTTCAGCCACATTTACCCGGCGGATCTTATCCTTTTCCACATCGTAAACGAATATATCGGATTGCCCATTTGTATCGCCAATCACAAGATTTGAGGCGAAGGAAAGGAAAACTATAAAACGGCCGTCATAGGTTATTTGGGGGGCAACACTGTCCCCATTACCCGGGCTACCGTCCGGAGCATTCGTGATCAGCTTTGTTTTGCCTGTTATCCTATCATAGAGAAAAAGGTCCCCATATCCATTTGTATCACCTGGGACGAGGTTGCTGGCTGGACCGGCGTAAACAATGGTACGGGCATCATAGCTACCCAATGCCGTATCTACCGCCGCATTGGGATATAGGCTGTCAATTCCTGTAGAAATTCGTTCCACAGTGCTGGTAAACCGATCACGAAGATAAACGGCCGACTGGCCACTATGGTGAGGCTCTTTGAGCATGACGCGCCCATCCGATACGAAAGTGACATAGCGCCCGTCAGGCGTCAGCGCGCCGATACTGTTGCCATCAATTTCCCCGCCATCAGAATTCAGATTGACCCGTTTTGTCGTCTTGGCCTGCATGTCATAGACAAACACATCGAGGCCGTCCCGAATAAATAGGTGATCGTTTGTATCACCGTAGACCAGGTTGGAAGCATAGGACCAATAGGACACATAACGCCCATCAGGGGTTACATAGGGATCATAACTATGTTCATCAGTCACTTCACCGCCAGTCCCATAAGTTATTTTTATCAGTTCATCAGTTTGACGATCGCGAACGAAAACATCCAGTCTGTTATTGGATATTGGATGATCTGGCGAGGCCCAATTCCTCGAAAAGGAAATAAAGGCGGCATAACGACCGTCTTCCGAGGTGGACACATGAAAAGACGCGCCGTCTCCTTGAACCCCACCCTTGCCAACATTGATGATTTCCATGTCGCGTACTTGGATAGGCGATGTGGACAAGGAATGGACGGCAAGCGGGGCAATCAGTATGAACATCAAGCCGGCAACTCCGGCTCGAATCAGGCTAATTTTATGTTTGGTATACCATGTCAACCGTTTCATGGTCTGCTCTTTTCTACTCCTATAATTTCATTAGTAATTCTTGTCACTATTGCTCGCGGGCAGAATTGTACAGAAACATGATTAAGAGACCAATTATTACTCGGTTAGCGGATATGTAACCGGTTCGCCAAAACGTTCCAGGCTAGATCCATCGTACAGGCCAATAGAGAGAGTGACCGCCGCGGCCCACTCCGTTGAAACAAGCTCATGGCTTTGGATAAACAGATCGCCTGGCAATAAGTTGCCTGGGGCTAAATCCAGGCCATCCCATTGGCCCAGAATGTCCCCATTCGCATCCAGAAGATGTATGAAGATCTTGATGGGGCGATCGCCTGGCTGCTGGACACGCCAGGCAGTTAACAGGGAGATGGTATCGCCGGCTTCGCTAACAATTTGCTGACCTAAAAAGCTAAAGATGCCACCGAAATCAACCGGCGCGTCCGACCAAATAAGCTCCGGTGGTTTGGGCAGGCGATACAGTTCCTGTTCCCCGGTCTGGACAACCGGATCCTTTGGCCAAAAGGCGGCAAGGGACGGGTTGGTAGGTTTTTGCGCAGTTGTGGTAACCAGCCAGCCGCCCTCGGCCGGCCAGATAAATGTGGTGGCGCCATCAATCCAGCGGACGCGCACATCATTCGTGTGAAATTGATCATGAAGCGGCGGGGCCAAATCGGCCGGGCGTAGTCCAGAAAAAGCCACATCGGCCGGAGCGCCTCGCGCCGGCACGTGATAAATAAAGATACTCCCCCCGATCCGGTCAGTGGGCGTTAGTTCCCGGAAGGCGGCGTAGGCATCCCGCTCCTGGCCCAGAACAACGCCATGCAGGTTGGTAACACTGATGGCATAGGCTCCCGGAGCAGGATCGGCCGGGTTGTAGCTCTGGGACGAAGGTGGGAGCTGTTCGGGGCCGGGTGCCCAAGTCGGCAGTGGTTCAAAAGAGAGACCATAAGCACTGGGGTGGGCCGTGCCGAAGTAACTGAGCTTCAAAGGTGCTTGGTTTGTTTGCTGCCAGGCAGCCAGGGCAGGCAAATCCTGGCCCCAATCCACATTGCTGTCGGAGAGGGTGCGCCAACTATCTCGACCAGCCAGTACGTTAAAGTAGGCCAGGTAATCAGGCCATACCCAGAGGGCAAACAAAACGTAAAAGGCAGTGAAGACAATTATATACCTACCGGGATTCTGGGAGATGCGCCTGGTCCGGGCCAATACCACCCCAATCAATAAAAAGATCAACGGCAGAACTGGAAGCAGGTAACGGTAACCGATATTCAGGGCTGAGATCATGCTGCCAATAAAATAGACTAACACGGGTAAGAGAAGAAATAACAAGACCTGTCTTGAACGATGTCGAATAGCCAGCCAGGTAGCTAAAACAAACAAAACAAGGGAGATCAGCGGCGTTTTGAGTAAAAAAGTTACGGGGAAGTAGTACCACCATCCGGTCTGAGAAGATCGTCCAAATAGATAAACACCATGTTGGCTGTAAAGATAGCGCGATTGCCAGAAGAGGTCTTCCCAAAACGCTCCCCCGGGGAGGAAGCCTCGCCACAGGCTGAAGCCATAGACCGCCCAAATAATGAACCAGGCGGAAAAAATAACTACCGGCAAAGCTAACACGGGGCGAATATCGCCCCGACGCCAGGCCAATATCAGGGCCCACAAGCCCAAGATCGGTAACAATAAGGCAGCGTTGAATTTAGTGGCCGCGGCTAAGCCCAAGCCCAGTCCCGAAAGAAGCAGGTAGCCCGTTGACCGGTGCCGGAGGAAAAGCAGCGCAGGCTGTGATTCAGCCCTACGAACTATCCGCCTATACGCCACTAGCCAGCGCCAATAGCCATATAGAGCCAAAACATAAAGAAGTACTAAGGGAAGATCGCCGGTGATCAATCGACCATGGGCCAATACATTGGGATCCAAACACAGCAGAACGAAGGCCAGGAACCCGGCTACGGGTCCAGCCCATTCTCGCCCCCAGCGGAAAACCAGCGCCCCTACCAGGAGTGTCAGCCAGATGACGGGCAGACGTCCCAAAAAAACGAGTCGCAATGGACGCTCGTTCAGTTGCCAAAGGAACTTATCACCACCTACCGACCAGTTACCCTCTTCCCAGGCGGGATCGTCCACCGGCAAACGTAGATTGGGCTCAGATAAAAGGGGCAAAGCCGAAAGAGCGCCGCCAAGGATGGGGTGGCCCAACAGAAACTGCGTTGCGCCGGTTTTCAGGTAAGCGACGCCTCGAAATAGATGGCTCTGTTCGTCCACTGTAGCGCTCTTACGTAAGGCGCTACTCACCATCAATGCAAAGGCCAGCCAAAGTACAAACAGAGCCAAGAGGCGGATCTGTTGTCCCCTGTAGGAGCGGTATTTGGACTCAGGAAGTGATATGGCTGTGAACTGTATCTCACCTCCACAAACCTCTTCTTGATGGTGTTGGGATCCCTGTGACATGGATGGGATCACAAGATGTCCGGCAAATAATCCGGCGCGAAATTCGTAAGCATCACTTGGTTCTTCCCTGATGGAACAATTAAACGAATCTGGGGCTATGAGGGGCGCTGGGCAACAACGGTAAACAGGTCGCCAAAGTTCACCGGGAGAGTGTGTTCGCCCCGGCCGGACCGGTCGACTATCTTTCCCAGCCAATGGCCAATCAGCCGGCTCATACCACCGACTCTCGATACCAAGTAGCGCAAGCTTAGATACCGCCCTTGGGCGCCAACCCATAAAACCTTATAGCCCTGCTTTTCCAAAAGGCGGATCAGAGTGCGCCGGCTAAAATAATGAATGTGCATGTCCATTAGCCAGGGCCAGCGGCGGCCCATCAGCCTGGCCAGAAAGCTATCTATATCCATCGTATGGATGGCGATGATACCCCCAGGTTCGAGAAGCCGGTAAGCCTTAGCCAATTCGGCCGAAGGATCGTCCAGGTGTTCGATCACGTCCCACATGGTGATGACCTCAAAACGCCTCTGGGCCAGTTCGGCGGCGTCCAGTGTGCCCGTAATGATGGGCAAACCCCTATCCTGAGCAACACCCGCCGCCCAATAGGAAGGTTCTACACCGATGGCATCCCAGCCACGAGCCAGAGATACCTCCACAAAAACGCCGATGTAGGCACCCACGTCCAACAATCGCCGTGATCCATTAGAACCAGCGAACTTTTGCTTTCCGGCCGGACCAGGATTGGCGATAATCTTTTCCAAGTCGATGAGATGTTGTCTGAAGGTCCGTTCTCGGCCGGCCCGCTCCTCCAGGTACGTCGCGTCTTCTACGGCTTCATAGGCGACCATCAATTCATCAGGTTCCCAGCGGGGATTAGCGTAAACATAGCCACAGTCTAGGCACTGGACAATCTGCGGATGGCTACCGTAACCATCACAGGTGCAGCGAAAAGCGTCGACATCAGGATTTTCGCCATTCCGGACAGTGGCCGGGAAGCGTAGTCGCCAATCATCGTGACCACAAATATTACAGGGCACCGCGATCATTGGCATATTTTTCGCAATTTTTCCATTTGAAATTCGCTCACGCGCAACAGATTCTAGTGGCGAAAGAGGCAATTGGCAACAATAGAACAACCTTGGTCTCGAGTATTCGTTTGATAGATTTAGGGGGAGGTCCATCGAGATTATAAGCTGAGTGTGCTACAATATTCCCGGTGAGAAGCAGAGGGCGTTTCTTCTTTGATTGGGGTGATGTGGCGGCTATCGGGGGATTGGCAGTGTTGGTGCTTATTTTGGTAGCGCCAACTTTGCTTCCTGGCCGAGTCCTGATCCCCTTTGACATCGTAACCGAGGCATGGCCCCCCTGGCAACAGCCTAATCAGCCGGTTGAAGTTAATAATATGCTGCTGGCCGATGCCGTAAATTACATTGTGCCAGTCAAGAATTTGTTAGCCCTCTCTGTACGCCAAGGACATCTGCCGCTTTGGAACCCCTACGTTCTGGGCGGTTATCCTCTCACCTATAACACGCAGGCCGGGGTGTTTTACCCCCTGACCGCACTATACTATGTTATGCCCCTGCTGGCTGTTGTGGACCTGGTAATCATCCTACAGATGATGCTAGGCGCGCTCTTTATGTACGCATTTTTGCGGCAGATCAAGTTAAGTAAAATTGGGGCTGTCGTTGGGGCCGCCATCTTCATTTTTAACGGTTTAATGGTGATTTGGTTGGAGTGGCAGGCAGTTCATGCAGCAATCATCTGGCTACCGTTACAACTGTTGCTAGCGGAGCGCATCGTCATTAAAAGCGCCAGCGACGACCCAACCGCCAGGCGCAATGTCTATATTCTAAGCATTCTGTGCGGGGTGTCGCTGGCTATTCCCTGGCTGGGCGGCCATTGGAATTGGACCCTCTATACGAGCATGACCCTGGCAGCCTATTTGTTTTGGCGGATGTTCCCACTGCTACGAGAGCGGCGGACGAGGAAAGAACGGCAGACACTGTTGCTACCTATACTGCTCATATTTCTTATTGGATTGGGCCTGGCTCTAGTGCAAGTATTACCAGCCTTTGATTATTTGAGCCAGAGCCACCGCCAGGCTTTAACGTTCCAACAAGCGCGGGAACGTAGTTTGTTAAATCGTTTTGTCGTCATGCTCATCCCTAATTTTTTTGGGAGTCCGGTGGATGACAACTGGTGGGGTCCGAGAAACTTCGCTGAAACCACCTTTTTTGTTGGCCTGCTACCCCTCTTCTTGACCAGCCTGGCTGCATTCACCCGACGGGACCGGATCGCCGCTTTTTTTATGGGTTGGGGGCTTCTAGGCTTGTTCTGGTCCCTTGGCGAGCCTGGTTACCGGATGCTACATATTTTGCCAATCTTCAATGGCTTTTTCCCCAGCAGGGCAGTCATCGTCCCCCTATTCGCGGTCGCTGTTCTATCTGCCATGGGCCTAGACTGTCTGATGAAGGTCCGGCCGGAGGACCGGAAACGATACGGAAGGATCGCACTTGGAACTTTCGCCGTACTACTCGCGCTGGCAGGCACTTATTTTCTCTATTATCGGGCCGATGTTAGCCGCACCTGGGACTATTTGCAGGGCTATACAATGCAGGCCGGGATATTCATGGCTTTTGCCCTGGCATTAATCTGGCTCCGCTTGAGCGGTAAGCTACAACCCGGCCCATTTGCTCTGCTGGCGTTGCTGCTCATCATCGCCGATTTATTTATATTCGGCTACCGATACAATACTATCTCTTCTACCGCCGATTGGTTTCCTGAGAATGGCGTGACGTCATTTCTTCAAGTAGATGATGAGCCGAACCGAATGGTTACCACAGCGGCCGGCATCGTTTTCCCTCCCAATAGCTCGATGATCTTTGGTCTGCACAATTTCAGTGGGTACGAACCGGGGATCTTACAACGGACGGTTGACTACATGAACCTTGCAGAGGGAGAAAACGCAGTTAGAGCAGAACGGGTTCTCATGCCGAAAAAGGGACTGGATTCGAGTTTGTTGGATGCAGCCAATGTCAAGTATATCGTTACTACTCATGATTTGTGGCAAGAAGAGCCAGTAGTTGGCTTAAACCAGGATGTCGTCGACCAATGGCTGTCATTGTCCTCGGGCTTAGCTATTGAGCAACGCTTCACCGTCCAAGATGCCGGTCTCCATAGGCTGGATCTCAGACTCCAGACATCTGGTACACAGAAAGGCACGATCACAGCCCGGATCCTTACCGCCGACGGGGTGCTGCCCCTGGCCCACGATGAAATATCCCTGGCCGGATTGGATCTGGATGACTGGCAATCATTTTACTTTGACCCATTCTCATCGGAGTGGGGGCGCTCATTCCTGTTACAAGTTGAATATAACGGTGACGGTAAGACGTTATTGGGCGCTTCTAGCGACGATCTTCTCCCTGACACAGAACTCCTGGTCGAGGGAGAGGCCAGGGGCGACCTGGCCTTCACCACTTATTATTTTCCAAGATCCAACCTAGTCTTTGAAGAAGGGACAGCACGAATTTATCTGAATCAGGATTATTTCGACCGGGCTTTTTTCGTTCCGGAAGCCATTATAGCTGAGACACCAGAAGCAGCTTTAAGGGGGATAAAAACGCACCAAAATGAGTTAGATAGGGTGGCTATCCTGGAATTGGGCAACCAGCCGGAACCGCCAGATTTGGGATCTGGGCTGGAGAACAAAGGCACGATCAAGATTACAAACTACGATCTTAACCGAGTCGAGCTTCAAACTTCCAACGATTCAGCAGGATTTCTACTCCTGGCCGATACCTATTATCCTGGATGGCGGGCCAGGCTCGACGGCGAACCTACGCCGCTCTATCAGGCGGATTATCTATTTAGAGCAATCTATCTGCCTCCTGGGGATCACCTGGTGGCGTTCTCATTTCTCCCTCCAGATTTCGTAGCTGGTGCGATGATCAGTGGAGTGACGCTCATCGCTTGCCTGGTGGGTTTGCTTATCTTGTGGCGGAAAAGACGGTACGGAACAGGAAAAGAGTCAAGAGAAATATTTGATGTTAATGAGAAAACATTCCGCCAGATAGACCCATAATTTAATGCCAATTACCAGAAAACAGACAACCACCGGCCTGGTGGCCATCATATTCTTAACCCTGCTACTGCTAGGCCTTTTCCTGATGACCGAGCTTCGCTGGACAAAGGGAGAGCTTGGCGTGCCCCTGGATGATGCCTGGATCCATTATCAGTTTGCCCGAAATATTAGCCAGGGACATGGGTTTAGCTTCAATCCAGGAGAACCGACGCCGGGCTCCACAGCGCCGTTATGGACAATCCTGCTGGCCGGCCTAGCTGTAGTCACCCGGCAGATGGTGCCTGGCTCAATAATTCTTAGTGCGTTTTTCCTGGTGTTAACTGTCCTGCTAACATTTGGGCTGGCAAGGCAACTCAGTGACAGTAGGGGCTTTGGCTTGCTGGCCGCCTTGGGCGTCGCTCTTACCGGAAGATTATTATGGGCCGGCCTGGCCGGCATGGAAACCACCGCCTTCGCGGCCGTGAGTGTCGCCGCTGTCTGGCTCTACGCTAGACGAGGGTTGGAGCCGGCATCGGCGTTGTTATTTGGCCTGGCAAGCCAACTCCGGCCCGAAGGGCATGTTCTTTTTTTGCTGGCCTTACTTGATACGGGCTGGGTGTTTTTGCACCAGGCCAGGCGATCTCAAGAGAAAAGATTGGACTGGCCTGCTTTAGCCCGCCAATTTGGATTGCCTCTACTTGTCTACCTGGTTGTCGCCCTGCCCTATACCCTCTTTGGTCTAGCCACCACGGGTAAGCCCTTTCCAAACACTTTCTATGCGAAAGCAGGCACCGAACACTTTTTTAGCTTTCGCACCCTAAAAGAATCCCTCCGCTTACATTGGCAGGATAATTACCTGGCTTTCCTCTTGTTGATCCCAGGAATTATTCCCACCTGGCGGCGTTGTCGTTTAATCGTTGCCTGGTTATTCATGTTACTCATTCTAACCGCCTTCACGGTTGACTTTATCTGGCATCATGGTCGTTACACCTTGCCCTTGGTCCCATTTGTTGTGATCACCGCTGTGCTTGGCGGAAAATGGATCTTACAACTTCTGCCGGCCCGCTCACGGCCATGGGCTGGCGCGATAATAGTCATTCTCTTCGTGATCATGGGGGCCGTACGGCTGCCTCGCTGGGCTACCCAACTGGGGCAAAATAGCCGCGAAATTTTACTTATGGACGTCGCCTTGGGTAAATGGCTAGCCCAAAACACGCCTCCAGACGCCCTTATCGCCGTCGATGACATCGGGGCCATTGGCTATCTCTCCGGCCGGGAGATCTTCGATCTGAACGGCCTTATCTCCCCGGAGATGTGGCCGGTAATCCGGGATGAACCCCAGGGCTATCTTAAAAGTGAGGCGGCGACCCGGATCTTGTCCAGTATTCAGGCTGATTACCTGGCGATATTTCCGCTATGGCACTGGGAACTGGCCAATAATTCCCAGGTGGCCCAACCCATTAAACGCTTTCAGGTTGATTCGAGAACTATTATCGGTGATCAAGAAGCGGTCGTTTACAAGACGCAATGGCCCTATATCGAAGCGGCGGCTGTCCTTAGCCCACCTCTTGCCGTCCTTGGCGAGGACATTAACCTGTTCGATTACGAATTCACCGCTCCGACTCCTACAGAAGATTCATTTGGGTTGTCGTTGTTTTGGCAAAACCAGCGGCCGGTGACAAATCGGTATGATGTTTTTGTCCACATTCTTGATCCAGCCGGCGAAATCGTGGCCCAGTCGGATCATGAGCCGGTCCAAGGTTTAGCCCCGACCAACCGCTGGCAAGCCGGCGACATCATTCGTGATGATCATTCGATCAAGTGGTCCCAAGAACTTGCCAGGGGAACCTACTCTGTTCGGGTAGGCATGTATCTGCGTGACACAGGAGAACGTTTGCCGGCGAAAGCCACTACCGTTATCGACAATGCGGTAGAAATACTGACATTTGAATGGCCGGCAAATACAGGGTCGACAGACCCAAAACAGGCTTCCTAGACAGGAGGTAGAGTAATCTGAACTGTAACGGGTCAGCGATCTGTTGGCAGGTCAGGAAGCGATGTGAATGGTGGTTAGCTCTATCAGATCCTGCCCTTTCAATGTTGGCAGCCGCCGGCCATTGGTCGCATCGTAAAGGCCGATGAGCAGTTGATAGGCTCCTGGAGGTATATCTTCAGGAAGCTGAACGGCCAGCGGGTCGGTTATCTCCTCGCCGGGCAGCCAGCAGGTAGAAGGCCATTGACCCTGAACCGGCCAATTGTCTTGCTGGGCAGCCAGAGCGCCACTGGCATCGACAATATGGGCAAAAACGGTGTAAGGGCGTGAGGTAGCACCCCCGCTCTGCCACAATAGCGTCAGGTCCAGCACATCACCCTGTTCCAGGGAATTGGAAGCTAAGGAAAAGCCGGCGAGGGTGATATTGTCTTCGAATTCTTTTAGCAGGGGCACGAGGCTGGCCGGTGGCGCTTCCATTTCCGGTCTCTGGGCGACGACGATAACAGCCTCTACAGGCCGCCAGGCCAAGCCTAAAGACAAGGCCAGGAGTAATTGCAGCCCGACCAGGAGAACCATGGCGCGCCGGCCGGGCGCCCAGCCGGTTAAGAACGCGGCCGCCGAAATTGTCAGCAAGGGCATAAAAAACAGCCAGATACGTCCCACCTCACCGCGAGTTGAACCAGATATGAGGAGCAGCAGGATGATCAGGGCCAGGGCCAGCGTCAGCCCCCCCACTGGCTGCAGGCGTCGCTTTGGAGTCTGCTTAACAGCCATGATAAGTGCGCCGCCAAAACCAAATATGACCGTCAAACCGCTGAATAGGATCAGGTCGACCACATTGAAACCCAACCAGAGGCCATAATCTCGACGGCTGGTGACCAGTAAATAATGTTGGTCCAGGGCTGTCTGGGCGATCTGCCAGGGCGCAACGCCAGCAAAGCGCCAGTACAAGAGCCAGGGCAAAAAGAAACCGGACAGAAAAGCACCTACCCCAAGAATCCAACCAACCTGCCCTGTTTTTAAGCTGTCCGTTGACCAAGCGATGACCACAAACAAAATAGCGGCTATCGCGAGAAAAGCCAGGCTGCCCAGGCTAATGAATGAAGCGATAGCCAGGATCAGGCCAGCGGCAAAAAAAAGGCTCGTATGACGAGTGCGCATGGCCAGCATTAACAAAAAAATGCCGGCCACGCCCAGGAAGGCCAATACCTGGTCGGCCAGTGGCGTGAAGAGCAAAAGGGCGGGTAAAGTGGCAACCAGGGCTGCAGCCAGACGAGCTGAACCTTCGTTCATTATTTCGTTCGCCAAAAGATAGGCCAGGGGGATCGTGAGGGCAGCCAGGAACAGCGGCAAAACAGCCGCCAGGCCCAGCCCGGCGACGATACTAACAGGCTGCTCCGTTAACCAGAGATCGGTACAGCGCAAAGGGAGAATTTTACGGGCCGCGGCGGCGGACAAAGTCGGAAAGCGCTCCATTGCACGAATGATGAGCCAATTGGCGATGACCAGCCCAGGCGGATGAGTCCGGAGATGTTCGGATTCGAATTGGGGCATGGCGGCCGGGTAGTTGGCCAGTAAAAGGCCCAGATCATCACTATCGGCGGCGGTGCGAAAGTAACCGGTGGTTTGATCGGCCAACGCCCTATCCACAAGTTCGGCTGCAACCGCCGTCCGGCCGGTGTATACTAGACTCAGCTGAAGCGTTATACTGATTGTCACAAGAAGCAGTAACGCAAGCCAGTTCCAAATAGGCCGCGATGGCCGATTCTTCAGCCACCAGGCGACGGTAACGAGCAGGAACAGTGAAAGTAACATGGGTAGCCACCAACGTTGAAGAGGGCGCAAATCATAAGGCCAGGACCATTCGTCTGAAAGCCAAACAGGTCCGCGTAGGATGGATACCCAGTCGGCAAGTATGGTGATGCAGATGGCCAGGACAGTAATGGCCAGAAGAACCAGGGCAAGCCAGCGACGATTCATAAAAAGTGACCATAGCCGAGGGCCTGGCATCTGTCAACCATATGCCTTCGGTTCAGAATAGAACGAAAGGAGCTAAAGTCAAACAACGACTAACTCACCAGCAAAGCTAGCTATTTTAGGGGAAGATAAACTCTGCCAACACTGCCGGCTCCCCTACCCTTTCTCTTGTTGGCAGGTAGTAGAATCCCGTCTGCAGCGTATAGGAACCCGGCGCCAGATCAGGGGGTAATGAAACCAAATAATGATCGACAACGAATTCACCGGCCAACCAATCACTAGTCGGATAGCCAGCCGGCGGCCGGTCGCTCTGGGCCACAAGCTGGCCGTTACTATCTAAAACATGAACAAAGGCCGTATATGCAAGATCCATATCTCTATTCGCTTGCCAGATCAGAGAGACCGCCAATTGATCGTTGTGTTGCTTCATAGCGTAACCACGAAGCAATAGCTCGTCGGCAAAGGCAATTGAGAGATCTTCCACAGATGATAAAGTGGCGTCAGGCGGAAGTTGAAGACGCTCAGCGCCGGCCGGCACCCTGAAAGTAATAAGACCATCTGCTCCCTGACCCACCTGGCCACCGGGGAAATAGGCCGACAAAACAGCCAACAATTCGACCGTTAATCCTGCATCATCCGGGCGGATCAGGTAAAGGGCTGGTTGTCCGGGTATACCGGCCGGAATGAGGCCGGGTAGCCCGGCGAAACTCTGCAATCGGTCTGGGTCGCCAAGAGCAAAATAGATGGTCGCCATCTCCTCCTGATTGGGAACCAGGTAAAGGGTTGTTCCAGGCTCCTGGGCCGCCCCTAGCCGGCCCAACTGCCAATCAGCTTGATAAAAATCCTGCGACAACTGGGGTTGCCGAGCATAACGGTAAAAGTAATCACGTACGGACAGGAGGGCACTTAGCAACAACAATAAGCTGATAACCGGCACTACGAAACGGGCATAGCGCTCATTTAACCTGGCTGTCGCTGTCTGGCTGAGCCACACGATACCCATGGCGATAAAAATGGCGACGACCGGCGCAGCACCGATCAGGCGACCCGAATGGGGGGCGTCGCCGCTGAGAATAGACGGCAACAACATAACCAGCAGCCATAGCAAGAGGAACACATGGCGAAGTTGTAACCGTTGGCGGAATGTAGCAAAGAAACCAAGCAGTAAAAATAAGACCTGGATGGGATCAAGATAAGAGCGTCCCGGTAGATTGTGGCGAAGATGTGTTTCCCCTAGCCAAATAAAACCGCGAAATACGCGGCCCACATTTATCAACCAGGTCAGCCAAGGCTGGCCTTCGATAACACCTTTTCCCTTGTTGGCCACGTAGCCGATGCGGAATAGAAAAAAATAGGGATAACGGGCAAAAAAGAACAAAATGGGTAAAGCCGTAACCAGGGCTATACCGGCCATGGCCAGGATATGAGACCACTGTTGGCGCATGGCCGCGCGATCACGCCAGAACCAATAGGGGACAAACAGCACGAAGAGCAAAGGAAATAACCTGGCTGCGGCATAGGAATAGAGCCCCAGTCCAAGGAAAAACCCGGCGACCAGGAAGTAAAACCAAGCGGGTATCCGTTTCCGATCCTGAACTTTAGAGCGATTAATCCCCGACCAAAAGAAATAAACTGTCAATGTTTCAATGGGAACAAACACCATGGCACGAACGCCGAAGCGGCTAAAAAGAATCGCCGGAAAAAGAATCGCCAGCATCAGGGCAGCAATGAGCGCTGGATCCAGGGTCCGGAAGGTAAGATACGATCCCTTTTTTTCGCCGGCTCCTCTTTCTTTAGCAGTGCCCCGGTCGCCAGGTAGGTTGTCCATACAGCAACGATGCCGGCCAGAGCCGGAACAAGGCGGATGGCCAGAGGCGGTAGAACCGAAAAGCCGGATCGATAAGGCCATCAAATAGATGTGGAGGGGTTCTCGGCCGTAATTACCCTCAAAAAATAGCGGCCACCGCGTCTCATGGGCCGGATTATCCGCATGGGCATCCTGGGCATATAGCTCCCAACCTTCGTAAAACTGGGGGAACTGTTTTCCCTGTAATAGCGAAAGGGCATCCAGGCCGTTGTAAGCCTCATCATGGTACAGGCCCGGCGGTAAAGTATTCAATTGCCACAGCCGAAGAACAGCCGCCAACAGAAGGATGAGCAGCAAAATAATGACCTGAACCGTTCGTTTCTGTTTCAACTAAACTCTGCCTTCCATCAGGATCCAGCAACAGTTACTGTACCCAGGAGGAAACGGTTGTCATCATCCACCAAGGCTTCGGGGGCGTTATCAACTGACCAGCGTTGGCCTGAACCAGGCTCATATACGCCGGCCCAAATCTGATAGGTCCCGTCGGGCATTGTGTCCGGAAATTGTAATTCATGATACTGGATTAATACGTCTTGTTCGCGCCACCCCTCCCAGGCCGCGCCTAAGCCATCCCATTGGGCGACAATACGGCCGGAATCATCGACGACATGAAGGAAGAGTTTTACCGGGACCGGCGGCGCTTCTTTAAGCCAATTGGTCTCCAGGGAAAACATCTCCCCAGGACGCCAGGTTCGGGCGTCCCAGCCTGATCGGAACAAATGAATGGAGCCATCTTCTGAATTGAAAGTAATCACACGTAAGGGAGCCAGGTTATCGAATTCAGGGATGTGATAAAGGGTGTACTCGTCTGTTTCGCGGACCTTGTCCCAGCCGGCTATCTCCCCGCCAACGTTGGGATGAACGGCTATGTTCCGCTTCATGGCCAGCCACCGATCCCCTGCCCGGGGAAATAAAAGGCTTTGTCCGGCATCAAACCAGTGTGGTGTGACAGAATTGGTGGACAATAAGTCAAAATCCGGCAGCTCGATTTCGTTCAATTGCAAACCACTTAATACAACATCAACCGGTAGGCCCCGGGCCGGAATTTCGTAGATGAAGATCGAGTAACCAATTTTATCAACTGGATCGTGGTCCCGGAACCAGGCATATTGATCATGATCGGTTAGATGCACCCCTTGCAGCATCGTCGCACTAATGGCATAGAATCCAGGCGCTGGGTCATCGGAGGTAAATGGGCTGCGCCTCCGGATTCATTAAACGCGGAGGATAGCTGTCCAATCCGGTGTAATCAATGCCGTAATATTCCGGCCGGGCCTCGCCAAAATAGCCCAGCGATAGATGATCGACTTTATTGTCCTCCATCCACCCCTTAACGCCTGGCAAGTCCTGGCCCCAATCGAGGTTGCTATCCACCAGGTAGCGCCAGCCGCCATCAGGACCCCCCGCGGCAACATTGAAGTAAGCCAGGTAATGGGGGTAGATCCAAATGGCGATCAGGACCACCAGGCTGATCAAGGCGGCAAGGGTAAATCCCGGCCGGCTAATAACTCGTCGCACGCCTGGTTGACGGACTCGAACTGAGGAGAGCATAACGGCAATGAAAACGTAGACAAAAGGTAAAACGGGCAACAGGTGCCGGTAACCCAGATTAATATCTGTTGTGAGGGCGAAAGCGAAATAACCCAGCGCCGGAATAAGCAGCGCGGCCGCATCGAGGAAAGGGAGGCAAACAATCTTGCTGGTGGGTCGTAACGAACAGAGGACAAAACGAACAGCGGCCCAGAGCAACATGATCATGACGGGCAACGATGTCTTGAGGAAGAAGGTTACCGGGAAGTAATACCACCAGCCCCGGTCCGAGTATTGGCCAAGGAGAAACGAGGGTGTTGTCTTTTGCAGCCGGCCGCCGATATCAAGCAGTTGTTCCAGGTGATGCGAGAGAGGCAGGGTTAGACCGCTAAGTTGCGGCAAGCTGGGCAAATTGTCAGGCAGCGTACCAATCTGAAAGCCATAGGTCGCCCACAACACCAGAAAAGCGGCCAGAGGATAACATATGACCAGCATAAGCAATGATCGCCATGGTTTCGGACCGCCGGTTCTGGCTTTTCGCCGGCGATCGAAGAAGGCGACCAAAATGAACAAGGCAAAAATGGGAACGAATAAACCGGCCGTAAATTTCGTATTCTGCAACAAACCGAACCCCGCCCCTGCTATAAGGGCTCGTCCCCATGACGGTCGCTGCCAGAAACGCCATAATAAATAGCCGGCCAAGAGCGCCGCGGCGGCTAATCCCAGGTCCGTGGTGGCCAGCCGGGTATGGGCTAAGATATTGGGGTCAAAAGCTAGCAATACCAAGGCCAAGATCCCGGCCAAATGACGGCGACTGATCTCCCAGGCCCAGCGCCCGGCCAGGGCTGCTAGCAACAGACCTAGCCAGATCGTCGGCAGCCGGCCCAGGAACATGATCCTTTCGACATTATTGCCTAATTCCCACATGAATAGTTCTGACGGCCGGTGAAAGCTACTCTCCAGCCAGGCGGGATCATCTAAAGGCAATCTGACTTGCTCATCTGCGGCCAAGAACAATCCACTAAGCGCATTGAGCCCTAATGGATGACCCACCCGCATATGCTTGTTCTCCCCACGAATGTAGCCAACCCCCCGGGTCAAATAGCCTTGTTCGTCAAATGTAGGCGCCTTATCACGAATGCTGGTGAGGGCGACAACAAACATCCATAACAAAATGGCTGTTTTCAGCCAGGTCAAATGGTGCCGGTACTTGCTGCCAAATCGACGTGTCATGGCCAAAAAAAGGCTGCGGTAGAATTATCCGCCGCAGCCTCATTTCATGTCCACCTTAATCACTCAGAGGACCACGAAACTCTGGTTAGTCCAAGGGAGTCACTTGAAAGTAATCATAGAACCAGATCGACGGTTCATACTCAAAAGTTGAACCAAAGATGCCAAAATATGGGTCATTTATATAGGATGTATCGTTGAAGAACTTCTTAAATACCCCATCTATAAAGAGGTACATGCCGTTTTCCCGTACTTCCACACGGTAATCGTGCCAATCCAATGCTCCGGAGTGACCGATAACCTCGAAAACAGGCCAGGTATTATCGATATCTCCGAGACGCTTTATCTGGCTACCACCGCAGCCTGGGCACCAATACAGCAGGTCAATCCGCTCAAACAAAAGCTTAATTGGTCCATGAAAGATGTAGTTGTAGTTGTAAAAGTGGTTGAAACAGTTGGTCGTCCCGTAATAGTTGCCTACATCGGGGCAAGGTTGACCATTCCAATCACCGCCTACAATCAAACCGCCGGATACCAGATTCGATGCGTCGTGAACGCGAGCGCGGTATTTGATTTCGTAAGGTACCTCAGGGGCCTTGATCAGCGGGCTGCCAATCACCCAATCAAAGCGATCAAATACGAGAACGATAAGATTTCCGGCCTCGCTGCCAACGCCATATTTGACATCGGTTTTTTCAAGGTAGGTCGTCCGGCGCATGGCCCAGCCACTGCTTGGATCATTAAAATCATCTCGGTAGGCGCCGGTAACATTCACATAAGCCCAGTTGCTTGCCTGGCCGCCATGTATGGGTCGCACGCGGTAATAATAGGTGTTGTCAATCGATGGATTATGCTGGAAATCTTTTGACTTTTGAGCGATGGTTTCATTGGAAATCAAAGTTCCGAAATTGGGATCTTTCGACTCCTGTATTTCGTATGTCGCGCCACTGCCAGGGTCATCCCAGTAAACCTGCCATTGGTTGTTGTTATTGGGCCTGGTAACGGCGATGGCCAGGTCTCGTGTTAGTAAAGGGAAATATACTGAGTACATTTGTGTTGAGGTAATTAACACTGTCGGCGTTAGTTCCACCGTCGGGGTTAACGTCACAGTCGGCGTTAGCTCCACCGTCGGGGTTAGCGTCACAGACAGCGTTATCTCCACCGTCGGGGTCAGTTCAATTGTTTGGGAAATCACGCTTTGTGTCCCGGTAATAACAATCTGATCAGCTGTTTCCAACCCGGCCGGCGCGGCCGGATCGCTCTCTGTTTCCGGGCCGTCGGACGCCAGCGCCTGGGCTACAAATGTGACCAGGATCAGCGCCAAAATCAAACTAAAAAAAAGGCTACTCCAGCGCGATCGACGCGGTGAATATTTTCTCATTACTTCCATCGCTCTTCTCCGTAAAACATAACGTGTCTAAAAAGCTGCGTAAAAAAAACCAAGTTTACCCAACCTGGTCCCCCGCACGCTAAATGATTGACCAAAAGTTAATCTTAGCGTTGCCATATCCTTTAGTCAAAATAGTCAATATCCAAGATGACCCTATCTGCCGGAGAACCTTCATGGTGTAAGCGCCGGCCGTCGCTTCGTTGATAGAGGCCGACCTGGAGAGTGAGGGATTGATGAGGGAGCTCGTCAGGTAATGGTAATACATGATACTGGATAAACAGATCCCCCGGTTGAAGGGTAGCCAAAGCGGCGTCCAAACCATCGTGCTGGGCCAGCTGTGAATCATCGGCCGCCAGCAGATGGGTAAAGACCGCCACCTCGGCCGCAGCTAAGCCGGCCGTTATTGGCGCTTCAACCTGCCAAAGAGTAACCAGGCGGAGCTGTTCCGAGCTTTTCTCCAACACGGAGTAGCTCAGCAAGGTGAATGTATCTTCGAAGGTAATGCCAAGCGGCTGATCCAAAATTGGACTGTTGTCAGGCAAGTCATAAACCGCAAAAGACGGGGTGTTCAGGCTGCGATAGCGCGGTCGTGGAGAGATGCCGGCTGCTTCAAGCAACGCGGCTGCCGGTGGGGCAAACTCGGGGACATAGAAGCGCCCCTGCCCATCGCCGGCCGGGAGCACAACTGCTCCGGCTACATCCTGGCCACTTTGGACCCAGCGCATCGCAGGATCTTGTCCCAGAATACGCCGAAAGGAGTCTGCGTCAATTGGTTCGTAAAATGCCTCGGCGATAACCAGCCGTGGAACCGGATCTTTTTCCCAATAACGGGCCATATCTTGAAGGACTGACTGGTACTTGAAACGGGCTTCTACCTCCTGCGGCCAGCGTATATAGCCGTCCTGGACCGTACGCCAGAGATTCAAACCGGCGATGGTTACCAGGATAACCAGGAATGGTATTAGCAACTTTCGCCCACTTCTCCGGCCTAAACGCCAATCGCGCGCCTGCCCTCGATTATTGAGAAAGGCAATAGCAAAACCAGGCATGAGATATGCCAGGGGCATGATACCGACCAGGCGGACAGTGCTGGGCGCATCGGGGGTAATGGCACTCGGAAGCATGGCCAGACCGAGCCAAAGCAGCAGAAGGGCGTATTTTGAGCGCCGCCAATGCCAGAAAACGATGGCCAGCCCCCCATAAAACAAGACGGCCGTCAGGGGCTCGAACAGGGACCGGCCGGGCAAGGAGTAGGTCCAACGAGGATCGCCGGTGAAGCTGAAGATGCCCAGGGTGTCGAGGGTGGTTTCCCAAACTGGGCCTAAATCGCCCCGGCCGAGGGCTACCAATGGGCCAGCAAGTTGATCCACCCGTTGCTGTAGGCTTGGATTAATCTGGAGGGTCACGGCGAGGGGGAGATAGAAGGCCAAGGAAACGATGAATACAATGAGCGCCGTCCGGGGATTATCCAGCGAATGAGGACGGGAACGAAACGACAAATCGCGCCGCCGTTGAAAGAGCAGCAGGTACACAAACAGGGCCAGTGGAAGCAGAAAGATGGTCCGGGCAGCCGTATAACTATAAATGCTCAGACCCAGAAAGAGGCCAGCCAGCCAGGGGCGGCGAGGCCAAAACCAGACGGCCAGGACCACCAAGCAAGGTTCCAGGATAGGGCGCAAACCAATCCGGCTAAAAATGATTGGCCACCAACTGATGGCCAGGCCGATACCGGCCACCAGGGCGACCACCGGACCAAAATCACGCCTGGCCCAACGCAAGGTGAGCGCGACCAGGAGCAGGCCTAGAACGACGGCCGGCAGCCGAATAGCCAGCACATTGTCGCCTAAAAGAAGCTGAAAAGGGACCGTAAAATAGTGGTAAAGCGGCTCATGACCAAAACCGTGGCTGAAAAAAATGGCATGCTCGCCCTGGCGGATGAAGGTGGCGATGTCGGCATTCAACACTTCATCCTGGGATAATCCCGGGGGGATATCAGATAACAATACCAGGCGCATAATCGCGGCCAACAACAAGATGCCCGTTGCCAGCCAGAGGAAATGAGTTGGGCTTGAAGCGGCCGGCGCCCCTGGTTTATCCTCGCTGCGATTCATTCAGGCGCTGGTTGATCCTTTATCTTTCGATAGCGCCAACGTATTTGCCACACCCGCCAAACTGCTTCGATCTTGACCGGAATATCCATCTTGCTCCGGCCGATGCGCCGGTCTTCGAAATAGATAGGGATCTCCTTCACTCGAAAACCTAACTTTTGGCATAGATGGGCTATTTCGACCTGAAAAACATACCCATTACTAACAACATTACGTAAGTCAATGGTTTCCAAAACTCGACGCCGAAAGGCCTTGAACCCGGCTGTGGCGTCTTGCACGTGAACCCCTAAAACCAGGCGCGAATAAATCTGGTTGGCCCACCAGGAAAGCAGAAAGCGCCACCATGACCAGCGGCTATCTGTCCCACCTCCCGGCACATAACGAGAGCCCACCACAACATCGTATTCCTCCAATAGGGAGACCATCTGTGGCAGGTATTCGGGCGAATGGGAGAAGTCGGCATCCATCTGGATGATTATTTCAGCTCCCTTGGAGAGAGCCACCTGGAAACCCATGGCATAAGCACTTCCCAGACCAAGTTTTTCCGGCCGGTGGATAACTGATAGCTGATCGGGTAAAGCGCCGGCCAATTCATCGGCCACCCCACCGGTGCCATCAGGTGAGTTATCGTCAACGATGATCAGGCTTATACTCTCAAACGGCAAGGCCAACAACGCTTGCGTCATTTCTGGCAGGTTGCCTGCTTCATTGTAGGTTGGTATGACGATAAAAATCTGCACGGTTTGATCCTGGTTGATCTGCTCGCCTGCGCGAAAGGCTTGGCGACCGCCAGTCAATGGCCTAGATTGTACCTGAACTTATGGGAAAAACAGGCGCGATGCAGTGGGGGCGGTGAAAAGCAACGCCAGGTGAGGTAGGGAAAAAATAAAAATAGAATGAAAAAAGAGTGGCAACCGGCGGCTGCCACTCCCTGGCTATTTATGGAGCGGTCTCGGGGTAACCCGGAACTTCCTTACGATTTTGGCCAATGAGACCCCATTTCATGAGATCGAGTACGACACCCAGGCCGAGCCAGACCCAGTCAAAGCCTGAGATGCCTCCAGGACTCCAAACGAGCAGATACATGACCGTCGTGTAGGGTAAGAAAATGATCCCCAGTACGGGCATGATCCAGCCGTCAAAGACAAGGTCCCACCTGCTGCCCCAGATCCATGCAAAAATCAAAACAAGACGGGGCGCTAATCCCGCCACGAGCGCCAAAAGACAACCACAACCTAGAATCATCCGCTTCTCCTCCTAAAACCAAAACAATATACTCAACGCTTGTTGTTTTCTGGCTTTCGCATATTGGTGGAGTGCCCTGGTGTCGTGAAGTGCTAACCAGTGGAGTCCAGTAAGAAGGCCAGGAACAAATCATCTAGACAGATGATATAAAGCCCCAAACACGCATTTATTATCCTACTTTGACAACCAAATAGCAATATCGGCGACGGTGGTCCGGCATCATCTGCTGTTCATTTCTGGCTCTTATTGCTCTTGTAAAATATTAGAGTCTTTGCCAAAAAATGTGCTGGCATGACAAATATTTGTCAATATCCAACATCTTCGTTACCATAACATTATGTTTATAACCACGCGCTATCGGGATAGCCGATGAAAAAAATATTGGGCTTTGGGTTAGCTTCTCTGCTGCTATTCTTGCTTGCCGGTGTGGCGTTGGCCAGGCCACTACCAGGAGAAGAGCGCGGGACGATTCGGGGTGGACTTTATGAAGATTTAGACGGCGACGGCCGCTGCCTGAACACCACCATTGAAGACAAAATACCCGTTCCCGGCGTGGATATCCACTTTAACCTCAACGCCACTAGTATCAGCCTGTATTCTGGCTCTGACGGCACTTATGGTTTGATACCCGCCGGACAAGGGGCCTGGCAGGTCCAAGCAGTGCCGGATCCCGACCGGTGGATTGTTACATCGCCTAATCCGTTAGCAGCCCTGGTTACGAAGGAAAATGGCCTGGTCCAAACGAACCTAAACTTCTGCCTCTTACGGATCGGCGGGCCACCCAACAACGGCCAACCGGCCATGATCACCATCGGCGAGATGTCGGATGATCAGGCCGGAGGGCAGGAGCCGCTAGCAGGAAAGAGCCCATTCAGTTATGCTGAACGCGCGATCATTTCGATGGCGTTATTGACCAACCCGCCGCCGCCGCGAGTGCCTGAGAATATTGCCGAGATTAAGACTATACCGGTCGCCGATGGGCGCTCCCCCTGCCCCGGAGTGGCTAGGCTACCTGAATTTGTTCCGTGAAATGGGTGGTTTGTCACCACTGGTCGAGGACGAATCGCTGACTTATGGCAGCCAATGGCACAGCCGTTATATGGTAGTAAATGATGAGCCAATCGCTCATCGCGAGGATTCTGGCAATGTACTCTATAATAAGGCAGGATACCAGGCGGCTGTAAACGGCAATATCTTCGCCACGACGCAATTAGAGGCCGACTACCGGTGGGCAACCAACTTCTGGGTATCAGCGCCTTTCCATCTTTTGGGTATCATGGACCCCAGGCTTGGCGTGGTTGGGTATGGTCAGCACAACGAGGATAGCGGAACATTTAAAATGGCCGCTGTTTTAGACGTGCGCTCGGCACTGGCAAATGGGGAAAACGAAGGAAATTACCCTTACTTTTTCCCAGGCGAGGGAACGAAAACATGGGTGGTGCGTCACAATCTTTATGAGTGGCCTGATCCCACGACCAGTTGCCCTGGTTATTCGCGACCGACAGGCCCGCCGCTGGTATTACAGCTGGGCGATGGTAGTCTGACGCCCAATGTAACCGGTCATGCCCTTTACCGGGACGACCAGCTGGTAGAGTCGTGTCGCTTTGATGAGACCAGCTATCGCAACCCGGAAGTATCCGCCCAGCGTACCGGGCGATCCATCCTCGACGAGCAGGACGCCATTGTGATCATACCCCGGCAGCCATTGCTCGGAAGCAGTACCTATACGGTCCAAATTGAGGCAAATGGACAGAGCTACAGTTGGCAATTTAGCACCGGATCAGCGCCTTAAGTTTGACACCGTTCAATTGGGGGCATTACATCATGGAATGCCGGCCGGGGTAACCCCCTCTTTGTTAACTCAATGGTGATCGCGCCCTCGTCTGCCGGAAATAGCTCCATCCCCTCATCTTCCCGATCCTCCAGTGATTGTTATTGCAAGCGACGGAGTGACGCCCCACCGTCAATGATCGATATTTTGTCTGTCCTAGAAACCTCCCTCAACTGATTGCAGAAAAGTTATTTGTTTGCGTTCACAAGCACCATCGTAAGGCCCCAATCTGCCTATATAAGACTCCGGGCACATTGACAAAGTCATTTTTTTTATCAATGGAAATTATTGTGACTGCCCCTCGCAGCGGGCTATAATCACCCGCCCTCAAGAATGCCAACAGCTGCCTTATCACCTAGGTCTATTAACCGGCCATTGCCCTTCGTTCGCTTTCCCGGTCATGCTTTGCCTTTCAGTTTAAATGGATCAGGTTTGTTAAATCAAGCATCTCCTGGGCGCTAACCATCCATAAATATTTGGCCAAGGATATCGCCCGACAATCGGCTAATTAAGACACATTGGAATAGGTGCAGATTCTTCTGGACGAAAAAGGATGAATAAATAGGATCATTACCATGCTCTAGAATATATGTAACTGGTTGCACCAATAAACGCCTTTTTCGAACCGCGCATTGCTATATCTGACGGTGTGGCCGAAATAGAGATTGGGGTCAGAGAGACATTCTCCCACACGACCGGCGCTGTACATGGGGCGGCCTACTTTAAGGTGCTAGATGATGCCGCCTTCTTCGCCGCAAATTCCCTGGTCCAGGAGGTGTTTGTGCTGACCAGGTCTTTTACCATTCATTTCACCAGACCGGTGACCCAGCGGATCATGAGAGCGCGCGGCCATGTGGTGGAACAAAATACACGGCAAATCGACGCTGAGACGGTCACTTACGATTCCTTGGAGAGGGAAATAGGCCGGGGCAGCGTAATTTTCGTTCCTAGTAGGATTTCTCTCGCATCAATTCCGGCATACCAAATCAGCGACTGAATCAAGAAAAGCGAATCAAACGACCCCGGGACCCCGGGGTGCTTTTATTCAATATAAACGGCACTATGGGCGTAATAGGCCTGTTTTAGCGCCTGTGCGCATCCCTCAGGGTCTGGGATATTTGTTTTGTGTCAACCCTGGTTGACACTTCCCCTCTATCGTACTTGAATCCGGTGCCCTTATGAAGAAAGCAAGGAAAACAGGCTTAGACCCATCAAGGCCAGCAAGATGATGAAAATCCTTGTTCAATTGAGGGTGTCGCCAGTCAGCCAATCGGCATTCAGTTCAGCAACAAACAGACGGGTGATGGCGTTTCGATCAGGTGCCCGGTGGCTTCCAATTCTCCCGAATTTACGTCGATTTTAAATACAGCGATGCTATCGCTATCCTGGTTGGCCACCAGGAGCAGTCCTCCCGAGGGATCGATGGCGAAATGCCGGGGCACCTTTCCGCGCGTCGGTTCGTGACCCGTGAGGGATAACCGGCCTGTGGCCTGATCAACAGCATAGATGGCCAGGCTGTCATGGCCGCGATTGGAAACGTAAATGAATTTTCCTGAAGGGGCCAGCTGGATTTCGGCGCTTTGATTGTGTCCTGGGTAATCAACCGGTAAGGTCGATAGGGTCTGCTGGACCTGGAGCAGCCCGCGCTGGTCGTCGAAATGGATTAATGTGACCGTCGAATTCAATTCTCCGACCACGTAGGCGAAGCGGCCGTTGGGGTGAAAAGCCAGATGGCGTGGTCCTGTTCCCGGTTGTAATTGAAGCCACGGGGGATCGGCTGGGATTAGTTTCCCTTTTTCTCGGTCAAGACGATAGCTGAAGATCCGGTCTGAGCCCAGGTCCACGGCAAATAGAAACTGACCCCGGGGTCCACTGCGGATCATGTGCGCGTGTGGTCCCTCCTGCCGCTCGTGAGGACCGGAACCATGCAATTGAACAACATCGCTGGCCTGGCCCAACCGGCCATCCTCGAGAATGGGCAAGATACAAAGATTGCCACTCTCGTAATTGGCTGCCAGCAGGTAGCGGCCGGTGGGGTCAAGCGATAAGTAACAGGGGGAAAAGCCATGGCTGGACTGGCTATTGAGATGGGTCAACGCATGGGTTAACGGATCGATCGCCAGGGCGTTCACACGTCCACTTTCACCGGCCGCACTGGATATTTCACTCACCGAATAGAGCCGGTTCTTTCCCTGGGCAAGGGCCAGATAAGTGGGATTAATCAGACCGCCGGTGGTGGATAGATGGGTCAGGTTACCGCTGACCGGGTCAACCTGGTAAATATAGATGCCCAAGCCGCGCCCGGTCACAAATGATTCAGGCCTGGTGTACGTCCCGACGGCGAGAAATAGCGGTTTCGTAGACACAAAAGGATATGCCTGCTATTTGTCCTTTTTCCTTGTTTTTTTACCGGACTGCTTCTTGCTGGCTTTCTTCTTTTTACTCTTTTTTACTCCAGTCGCTTTTTTGGCTTTCTTCTTCTTCCCGCCCTTCCCTTTCTGGGAGTACTTCTCCTTTATTCGCTTTCCTTTCTTCCCTTTTTTAGGCTTTTTTCCCTTTTTACTCTTCCTTTGGGAGGTTTCTTTTTTCCTAGCCGCTTTGCTCACTGCCACAGCAGAGGCGTCAGAAATATCAGCTTCTGGTTGGACCTCTTTGACGGCGATTGCCGGATCGACGATGCCCTCTTCGGCCGTTGCTGCTGGATCTGACGGCGGTTCCTCCGGCCCGGGTTGGGGCTCAACCAGAGTAAGGGTTGCTTTCGGAAATATGGCCATCCTTGACTTGCGGAACTTCCCCAACCAGTAACGCATCTGTCCTTTGGTGAGGCCGGCGCTCTGTCCGGCGACCTCTTGGGTCGCACCGTCGTCGAGAGCCAATAAAGCCTGAGCCCGCTGGTTATCAGGTCCTTCTCCATCTGTCAACCACTGGCATTCGATCCGTTCTTCCGGACTAAGCAAATGGCCACTATCCGCACTTTGTTCTGATTGTCCAGCAATAGATTCGGTTGTCATCGGGCAACACTCTCCTTCGTAGTCGCTTCAACCTTATCAGGGAATATGCTCTTGAAACTCATGGTTATTAATTGTATTTGATTCGTCATGATTGGTTTCAGCCTGCCTAGGGTGCTCAAGATGTTTGGCCCAGGCACGAAGTCCAATAAAGAGCCCTAAGGCGGCAATGGGCAGGGCGATGCCGGCTCCTTGGTCAAGTAGATCACTGTTTCCGCCACTAAATACAACGCTTAGAAAATTGACCGCCAGAACGACGACCGTCACGCCGATAAGGCTGGTTTCCAGATCCTCGGTATTTTCCACCTTTAACCAGCCCAGGAATTCAATTTCGTTGATAAAGAGTTGGTAAAAACCAATGGCCGTAATATAGAGTACGGTGCCAATCAAAAATTGATGGACATGTTCCACCACCTCGATCACAAAGGTGTTTGAGTCGCCATGAGGCTCGACCAAGCCCAGAGCTGCCCTGGTCGTTTCAATCAACAATTCGATTAACCCAATACCGCCAAATACAAAAAAGACGGCCGCGGCGATTCCCAGGCCGATGATGGGGATGATAATAAGATAACGAGTTACGGCAAAGAAACGAGACATGCTCACTCACTCCTCTTAGTGGACGGCAATAAACAAAATCATGAAGGGCATTAGCTTGATTCACGACCAGCTAGTTCGGAATTATCGTCCGGTTCTGTTTTTGATTGCACTTCACTGAGCTGGGCGTTCGGGGTGTGCTCAAGGTGTCTGGCCCAGCCACGAAGCCCAATGAATAGCCCCAGGGCGGCAATGGGCAGGGCGATGCCCGCTCCCTGGTCAAGTAAATCTACGTTTCCGCCACCAAATACAACACCCAGAAAATTAACTGCCAGGACAACTACTGTGACGCCGATGAGACTGGTTTCCAGATCCTCGGTATTTTCGACCTTCAGCCAGCCGGGAAATTCAATCTCATCGATGAAAAGTTGGTAGAAGCCGATGGCCGTAATATAGAGTACGGTACCGATTAGAAAAAGATGGACATGTTCCACGACTTCGAGTACAAAGTCGTTTGAGCTGCCATGAGGTTCAAGCATTCCTAAGGATATCCTGACACCTTCAATCAACAATTCGATCAGCCCGATCCCGCCCAATACAAAAAAGACGGCTGCGGCGATTCCCAGGCCGATGATAGGGATGATGATGAGATAACGGGTAACAGCAAAAAAACGGGACATGCTTATTCACTCCTGCGGAGACGTCTATTTTGTATAACAGTGGAAGCCGGTCACTCAAAAACGGTCGCTATTTGGCCGGTTTTTACCCTATCCTCCAAAAGTCGGAAATCCCGCTCGGTCTGGTCGGCGTAGGTGGCGATGAAATTAGCGATGCCTTGGCGTAAGTGTTGTTTTAAAGCCAGATTCTCTTCTGGTAACCCTTCCATCTGAAGGCTCATGGTTTCACTAAACCGCGCCGTCATCCTCTTGAAGCGCTCCCAACAGGGAAGAAACGTCTTCCTGGATCAGCGCCAGCAGGCGGATAATCTCGCGCCGTTCGGCCGGGCTAAGACCCTGGCGCTGGACGCGGGCCAGATGGCCGCGCACCCAATCGAGCCGGTCAATATTCGTCGGCCGGGTCTGCCTGGCCGGTAATGCGCTCTCTTCACCCCACGATTGGGTTCGTAGTGGGGTCATGCCTGGGCCAAGTTGCTCGTTTTCGTGAGCCGTTTGCTCGAACGAAGAATCGAATATTTGTTCACTTTCGACTACCGGTAGGGGGTTACGCACCTCCCGGATGACCTGGCTAACGGTTTTTGCCGGTTCAGCTTTCAAGTGCTTTGAGACCTGTTTCAGCTCAGCCTGATCCAGGTTTTTTTGGTAACGGGCTTTGTGTAACTCTCGTTGCTGGCGGGGTTTCAAGCCCTGGTAAATACGGGTGTCGCGCTCACTCAACTTGCCGGCGCGGACATCCTCCTTTATCACCTTTGGCAGGTCTAGCAGCCTGATTAATTGGTGAATGCGTTGGCGGGAATAGCCTAATCGTTTGCCAACTTTGGCCCAGGTGATTGTCTTAGCCCAAGGCGAGAGATCTTTTTCAGCCCCCTCTCCTGCCGGCCGGTCATCTAATTCAGCCTGCAACATTTCCCGCAGACGCAAAAGACCGGCTGCCCGGTCGACGTCGTTCAAATCCTCTCGTTGGATATTTTCAACCAACTGCCTGACCAGGCGCGTAACGAGATCGTAATCACGCCGGCGGACAACGGCCGGGATCGTTTCCAGCCCGGCCAATTGAGCTGCCCGCCAGCGACGTTCACCATGGACGATCAGGTAGTGGTTGGGTTCTATCTCAGTAACTTCGATGGGCTGGATGACGCCATCCTGCCGGATACTATCACTGAGCTCCAGTAGGCTATCATCCGGGAAGGTTCGGCGGGGTTGCTCTGGATCAGGCAAGATGGTATCCAGGCGAATGGATAATAACTGTAAACCTGAGCCTGACTCTGCATCCTCTTCGGTGGCGAACATTTTTTCCAGGTCACCGGTGCGCGGCCGGACAGGCTGGGCGAGGTTAACCTTGGGGCGTTTTTTAGCCATCGCCATCTCCCTGCGTTCTATTTCGGGCAGCCACCTCGCCGGCCACTTCTCGATAGGCCGCGGCCCCAGGATTGGCGGGATCGTACGTTAAGATGCTCTGCCCGGCGACGGCGCTCTCAGAGAAGCGTACCGAACGACGAACCACGGCGTTAAAGATATGGTGATCGCCGCCATATTGGTGTTCGACTGCGGCCAGAATATCTTTGGTCATGATGGTGCGCGTATCGGCCATGGTTAAAAGAATGCCTTCCACGTAAAGGTCGGGGTTCAACTTCTTCTGGCGAATGGTCTCAATGCTGGACAAAACCATGGTCGCCCCGCGAGCTGCCAGGTATTCAGTCTGGATGGGAATGATAACGCTATGGGCGGCCGTCAGGGCATTGATGACCAGTAGATTTAACGCCGGGCTGCAATCAATCAGGACAAAATCATAAGCGCCCCGCACCTCATCCAACATGGACGAAAGCACCCGTTCCCGGCTTAGTACATTCATCAGCGAAATTTCTATCAGGCTGAGTTCTGGCTGGGAAGGCATGAGGTCGAAACCTTCAGCACAGCGGTGAATCGCGCTTTGTACGGACACTTGCTGGCCTTCAAGTTCAGCCTTGAGAATGTCATATATTGTCGGGGTTATCCTTTCAGGATCGTTGCCGGAATGTTGCGTTAAGTTCCCTTGCGGGTCCAGGTCTAGGGCCAATACCCGGTAACCGAGCATCGTTAGACCAACCGCCAGATTAATGGTCGTCGTTGTCTTGCCAACGCCACCTTTTTGCATGGCAACGGCGATAATTCGGGTCATGAACTTCACTCCTGCTTACAAACACAAGCCGTGTCAAAACGGAAATTGTCAGCACGCATGCGCAGACAACTAGGGCCACCTTGGGCTGGTCAATCGCTGCCGGCAAACATTATCATGAACCCTCCTTTCAGTCAACGAAGTGTCAACTATGGTTGACACTTCGAAAATGGCTGGGACTCGTGTGAATCGCACCATGAACGTATGGTTGGTCTGTGCCCTGCCGGCGCAAATGAGATAAAATGACGCAGTGTGTTATAAACAGGACACGCTGTGTTACTGATGGGGTCTGTCACGCGCCTGTTTCAACAAAGAAGGATCGGGGACAATGAGCGTAATCAATAGGAATGGGTCTGGCAGTCATGACGATCGGGGATCCACTGGTCAGGAAGAAATCTACGATTTCGTAATCGTTGGTTCTGGCTTTGGGGGAAGCGTCTCGGCCATGCGCTTATCTGAAAAGGGGTACCGGGTATTGGTTCTCGAGCGCGGAAAATGGTTCAAAGATGAAGATTTCCCTGAGACAAATTGGAATTTGGCAAAGTTTTTATGGATGCCCCGGCTGCGCTGCTTTGGTATCCAGGGACTTAACTTTTTCAAAGATATGTGGATCTTAAATGGCAGCGGTGTCGGTGGAGGTAGCCTCGTTTATGCCTGCACCCTCATCAGGCCCAAAAAGGCGTTCTTCGAGGCGAAAGAATGGCAGTCCACGGCCGATTGGGAAACGGAGTTGGCCCCCCATTATGAGACGGCTGAAAGTATGCTAGGGGTAACGGCCAATCCAAAGCTATGGCCGGCCGATCACTTTTTGTACGAGATCTCTGAGGAGTTGGGCCAGGCGCATACTTTTGAGCCGACGCCGGTCTCGATATTCTTTGGAGAACCCGGGGTCACTGTAACCGATCCCTATTTCGACGGCCAGGGGCCTGATCGCAGCGGCTGCATTCATTGCGGCGGTTGCATGGTTGGTTGCCGTCATAACGCCAAAAACAGCCTGGATAAAAATTATCTCTTTTTCGCCGAAAAGTTTGGAACAGAAATCCTCGCCGAAAAAAATGTCATTGATATCAAGCCGTTATACGGCCGGCAAGAAGGCGATGTTCGTTATGAAATAGTTTTTGAGCAGAGTACAGAGTGGTTCAAACGAGGCCATCAACGAGTCAAAGCCCGCAATGTGATCGTATCGGCCGGCGTCTTGGGCACGGTAGAATTATTGCTCAAGTGCCGGGATGAAAACGGATCTTTACCCAGGCTCTCCCGGCATTTGGGGACAATGGTCCGCAGCAATAGTGAAGCCTTGATGGGGACAACCGCTTTTGCCGAGGATGTCGACTACTCTGAAGGTGTGGCCATCAGCTCCCACTTCTGGATCGACGACGTAACCAGCGTTGAACCGGTCCGTTACTCGGCCGGATCTTCATTCATGCGCACCTTGACGCTACCGCTGATCACAATGAGTGGATCAACCGGTCGGCGGCTGGTGAACATCCTTCTCGACGGTCTAAAAAAACCAAATAACCTATTAACCATCCGGGTTAAGCCTCGTTGGGCGCGTAAGAATACGGTCATCCTGGTTATGCAAACGGTGGAGAATCGCATGCACCTGAAGCGTGGTCGGAGTATATGGACACTGTTTCGCAAAGGACTCGTCAGCGAACGCGATCACCGTTTGCCGATTCCGGCTGTTATTGAAGCGGGGCGAAATATCGTCGAGCGTTTTTCTCACAAGGTCGACGGAGCTCCGTGGTCTGGTATAAACGACGTCCTACTCAATACCCCCTCGACAGCCCATATACTGGGCGGCTGCGCCATCGCGGATAAGGAACAACAAGGGGTCATCAATCCCCGGCATATGGTCTTCAACTACCCGGGACTTTATGTGGTAGATGGTTCAGCTATGCCCTCCAATCTTGGGGTTAACCCGAGCCTGACTATCACGGCCATGGCCGAACGGGCCATGAGCTTTATCCCCAAAGCCGGGGAGAGAGAGGCTCACGTGCCCTTAGAGGCGCCTCAAGAGCTGCCTATACGACTAACCCTCAGCCGGCAGGAGAAGAAGAGACAGTTGCTGTTGTTGGGAGTGGTGGTTGTTCCCCTTTCGCTGTTGGCGGCAAGAGTATTCTTCCGCAAAGGCTGAAGGGCAGATCAAATTGTCTTATGAATAGTCGCCAACGTTTTCTAGAGTCACTGGCTTATGGCCGGCCTGATCGGGTACCGTTATTTGAAGAAGGAATCCGCGATGAGGTAATTTCAGCCTGGCGTAATGAAGGACTGCCAGACAACGCCCAATTTTACTCCTTATTTCCCATCGACGAGCGTGAAGAATTGGCCATGGATGTGGAACCGCGACCTGAGCTCAGCCATTGGTCTAGCCAGAGATCGCTATTGGATCTTTTGCGCCGGCGCCTTGATCCTGAGGATCCTGCCCGCCTGCCTGCCGATTGGCCCGAACGCGTAAAAGCGTGGCAAAGGCGAGACCATGTGCTCATGCTCCGGGTCAACTGGGGCTTTTTTCAAACCCTGGGCGTCGAGGGTTGGTCTCGTTTTGAAGAGGTCATTTACCTGGTTAAAGACGATCCCCATCTTGTCCGGGATATCATGCTGCTTCAGGGGGAATTTACCGCCCGTCTCTTAGAGCGTATATTAACCGATGTCGAGGTCGACGCGGCTGTCTTTAGCGAACCGATTAGCGGCAATCATGGTCCCTTGATCTCACCCAAGATGTTTGAGGAACTCGTCCTGGTTGGTTATGAGCCGATATTAGCCAGGCTACGCCAGTTTGGTGTTAATAACTTGATTTTAAGGACTTACGCTAATTCCCGGGCACTCCTACCAGCTATCGTTGAATCAGGCTTCAATTGCCTGTGGGCCTGCGAATCACCACCAGGAAGCATGGACTATTCGCAAATACGGATGGAATATGGGCGGGATCTGCGCTTGATCGGGGGTGTCGATGTTGACTTATTAGTGGGTGATATGGAAACGCTTCGCCGCAAGGTTGAAGAATTGTTACCGCCTCTGTTAACAGATGGCGGGTTCATCCCCCTGGCCGACGGCCGGATCCGTGGTAACGTGCCTTATGAAAACTACGTCGCTTACCGACGGGTATTAATGGATCTCATTACCAGCAATACATCTCTTTAAAATGCGGGTTACCCTAAAATAGGCGGAGTTGATAATTCGGCCGCCGGCCATCGAGCAGTACAAAAGGCGCCGGGCGAGTGGCATTTACCCCAATTGCTTTCAAGTCAGAAAGATAGCGGAGCCTGTTATACCGGCGGGATGCGAGAATAGCGGTTACCCCCTTAGCGCCAATGCCCGGCACTCGCATAAGCTCTTCGCGGTCAGCTCGATTCACTTCCACAGGTGCTTCGGCCAGGTTCGCCTGGGCCCAGGCTAGTTTTGGATCTCTCTCCAATGGCAAATTACCATTTTGCTCGAAGGGCATATCCTCCAGATCAAAACCATAGTCTCGCAACAAGAACGAGGCCTGGTAGAGCCGGTGTTGGCGCCAGGGGTTTTCAGCCGGTTGGTTCTCCAGTGGGGTATCAGGAACAGGCCTGAAGGCCATGAAGTAAGTCCGGCTCAAATGGGCTTGACGATATAAATAGGCCGATGTGGTCAGGAGCTCCAGGTCGCTTTCACCGACCGCGCCGACAACAAATTGTGTAGTGGAGGAAGGCCAACGGCCGTTCCAGCTCCCCCGGGGTTGCTCCTCGCGACGGATTTCCTCCACCCACCGCAAGGGTTGGAGTAGCTCCTCCAAAAAAACCTTTTTGGGGGCCAGCAGTTGCAATCGCTTATCGTTTGGCCCCTCCAGGTTCACCGAAACCCGGCTGGCTAACTCCATGGTCCGCCGGACCTGGTCCCGTTCCGAACCGGGCATAATCTTAAGGTGGACGTAGCCACGAAAGCCCAACTTGTTTCGCAGGATATCGGCTGTAGCGATAATCTTATCCTGGGTGGTCACGCCGCCCCGAATGATGCCCGAGCTGAGAAAGAGTCCCTCGACCATGCTGGCGTGGTACATCTCCATAAATACGCCGGCCATCTCTTCTGGTTTAAAAGTCGCTCGGCGATAGTTGCGTCCGGCCCGAAAAGGGCAGTAGAAACAATTCCTTTCGCAAGCTGAAGTCATTAATGTTTTCAGCAACGGAATGGTTTTCCCACCAGGCATAACCGCCCGGGTTATACCTAAAGAGTCCCGCTTGGCCTGGACATTCGCCCGGGGGGATACCTGGCCACAAGGCAACAGAGCACCGGCCTGTTGCTCCTGTGGGCGGATACTCAGGGGAATTGGCTGGGCATCAGTATCTTCGGTTGGTTCAAGATGCATCTGGGTGGCGAACAGCTGTAGCTTATTAGTAGCGTCCATGTCCTGATTATAGAACATATGTTCCGGTTAGTCAACCAGCTAATCCCGGGAGAAAGTCCTCTCCTCCCAATAGCAAGAAACCTCTATTGTTTTCGGCAATATTTTTGCTCCAGAGCTGTCACCTGGACCAGGCAACTATCATCGACGTCGTTGGGCTGGTATTCGGTGGCAAACCAGGCATCAAGAATTTCATGGGCGACCACCTCTGCCGTGGTCCGAAGGGAAAGACACAAGACATTGGCTTTATTCCACAATCGAGCCCCTTTTGCAGTTTCGGCATCAGCGCACAAGGCCGCCCGAATCCCAGGCACTTTGTTCGCCGCCAGGCTGATCCCGGTACCTGTCCAGCAAAAAAGAATGCCCTCATCTGATACCCCGAACAATACAGATTCAGCCACTTGCTGAGCAACCGCCGGCCAATAGGCCTCCTCCCCAATCAAGGGGCCGAATAGTGTGATATCATGTCCCTGTCTTCGGACCGCCTCAATCACGACATCCGTCAGGTGGGTTCTTTCATCTGAGCCTATCGCTATTTTCACCATCTTTTCCTCATAGCCGGAGTAGTTATTGCTCACTCCAAATCTTAGACATACCAAGGTAGCCATTACTTTATTCGCTATTATGGTTGAGGGTCAACTCTTAAAACCCTATAATTCGGGATAGTCTCAACAATCTCCCTGTGTTCATTGGCCTGATTGGGCTTTGGGATTGACAGACCAATGGGCATTGGCAGACCAATGGTTACTGGATGAGCAATGCTTATTGCCAGACCAATTGACTTTGTGTAGCTGGATAGAAGAGAGTTATTTTGAAAGTAGCAGTTCTGGCCGATATTCATGGAAATCTGCCTGCCCTCCAGGCAGTCACGTCAGATATTGAAAGCTGGCAGCCAGATGTGGTAGTTGTCGCCGGCGATGTGGTGAATCGCGGGCCGCGTTCCCGGGATTGCCTTCTATTTGTGGGTGAAAAGCAACACCAGGATGGCTGGCTGGTTGTGAGAGGGAATCACGAGGATTATGTTCTTTCCATGGCACGGCCGGATAGACCTCTATCAGGACCTGAATACGAAATCGCGCTGAATAGCCTATGGACCTACCAGGAACTCAATGGCGAAATGGTCGCGCTGGAAAAAATGCCGTTCCAAATATCAATTCCAGGACCCCAGGCTGAGGAAATGCGTATTGTTCATGCTTCCATGCTGGGAAATCGGGCAGGTATCTACCCGGAATCAACAGCCGCTGAGTTGCGCCAAAGGATAGCGCCGCCACCGGTAGTTTTGGTTGCCGGTCACACCCACCGGCCCCTGATCCGCCGGCTCGACGAAACCCTGGTGGTCAATGTGGGCTCTGCCGGCATGCCTTTTGACGGCGATGACCGGGCGGCCTATGGCCGATTCACAAAAAACCACGGTATCTGGCAGTCAGAGATCATCCGCCTCAACTATGACAAAGCCCAGACCGAGCGAGATTTCTTCGAAACAGGCTTTATTCCCCAGGCCGGTGATTTAGCCCGAATTATGTTGCTTGAGTTTCACCAGGCCCGCTCACATATCTTTGAGTGGGTGTACCAATACCAACCCCTTGTTCTAGCCGGCCAGCTATCGGTAGCAGACTCAGTCGACCAATACCTGGCGATGAATGGTCAGTAGTTTCTCTAAACAACGCCGGCTGCCCTGAATAGGCCGATCTGATCCTCATTATACCCAAGCGACCCAAGGATTTTATCTGTCTGTTCTCCTAGCAAGGGCGGATGCCGGTCATAAAGTGGCGGTGTTTCCGAGAAATGAAGGGGATTGGCCAAAACTTTTAAACCCCTAACCAACGGGTGCTCCATTTCCACAATTCCTCCCCGCCGGCGAAAGTGCTCATCAGCTAAGATCTCGGCCAGGGTGTTGACCTGGCCACAGGGTATGCGCGCCTCGCGTAAACGCTCTAGCCAGTAACCGGCCTCGTGCTGGGCAAAGTGGGCGTCTAATAATGGTTCCAATTCGTCCCGGTTGCGCACCCGATCGGCGTTGCTGGTGAACCTCTCATCGGCCGCCAAGTCAGGGCGATCAACGGCCTGACAAAATCGTTGCCACAACGTGTCTGTACCAACGCCTATATTGAACGCTTTATCACTGGCCTGGTAAAGGCGGTAGGGGACCAACATGGGGTGGGCATTGCCAATTCGTGCTTGCGGCTGACCGGTGAGGAAATAAGCCGGCACCAGGCTCGTTAGCCAGCTAACCTGGCTTTCCAATAAAGACAGGTCCACCATCTGCCCCCGGCCGGATCGTTCCCGGGCTTGCAGCGCAGCCAGGACCCCGATTGTCGCATACAAGGCCGTGGTCATATCGGCCATGGGTGTGGGAAAGCGCATGGGCGCTCCGTTGGGTTCGCCGGTTAGGCTCATGGTGCCCGATTCGGCCTGGGCGATCACATCGTATCCGGGTTCTCCCGCCCGTGGACCACTATGACCGTAGCCACTGATGGCCGCATAGATAATACCGGGATTGATGGTAGAGATTGTATCGTAGTCAATCCCGTATTTCTTCCAGGAAGCCAGACGGGGCATATTGAGCAAAAAGACGTCTGCCCCCTCTAGTAGACGTCGCAAAATCTTCTGTCCTTCTGGAGTGGCCAGGTTGAGCGTCAGGCTTTGTTTGTTGCGGTTAAGGCTCATAAAGTAGGCGCTTTCCCCTTCAACGAATGGCGGCCCATAACCCCGGGCTTGATCACCCCGGCCCGGACGTTCTACCTTAATCACGTCAGCCCCAAAATCACCCAGCATCATCCCACAATACGGACCGGCCAGGGCCTCGGTCAAATCGATTACCTTAACACCTTCCAGAGGGTTCATGTTTCTTTTCATCTCACTCTCCCGTTTTCTCCTGGTTAATCATGCCAAAGGATGTTTTTACAAATAATCCCGCTGGGTGCCAAGCTCAAGGAACCAGGGGACTTCCACTTGCCACGGCTATTCGTATTCCCCGGTTAAGCAGCGCTATCCCGGTGATAATCACACCCATGCCTACAACCATTGTCCGGGTGATCGTTTCGTCCAGAAGTAACACACCCCCAATCGTTGCCGCAATAGGAATGACATAACCACTGATGGCCGAGGCAGTCGCCCCGAACCGTTTTATATTATAGAAAGCCAGCATCATGCCCATAAATGTGCCTATCAGGGCGGCATAAAGCAAGGCGCCATATCCCAGGCGGGTCACCTGGCTCAAATCGAAGCCGACCCATAACAATGAGAGCGGGGTGACAATCAAGGCAGCTACCCACATGCGGATACTGGCGACATCGACCGTATTCAGGCCGCGCATACTCCTTCTGGCGTAGATGGTTGAGGCACTGGCACTTATCATAGCCAGCAGAACCAGGACATAACCTAGAGGGTTCGCCCGACTAACTTCAGGTAAACCGCTTTCGCCGGACAGGGCCAATAAAAAGGCACCCCCCAAGGCGAGCCCAACACCGACCGCCTTCCTCAGGGTTAAAGATTCATCGGCCAAAAAGAAATGGGCCATCAAGACAGTGATGGCCGGTCCCGTGGTAATCAATATTGCGGTGAGACCACTTGATTGGAACTGTAACGAAGCGACCAGAGCGTTCATTGGGATAACTGTGCCGAAAATGCTCAAGATAGTTGCATGTCCCCAGAGGTAGCGGCCGGCCGGCCATGGCCGGTCCCGTGACCCGAGATAGATCGTCACATGTGCCAGGCTGGCTAATAGAAGGCGCAAACTGATATAGGTAGTCGGCTGAAACTGGGCAACACTGAATCGGGAAATAACCAAGGTTGAGCCGAATATAAAGCCAAGCGGGATGATGAAGAGGAATGCTTGTGAGGACACGATGGATCCCTTATGGACAAAGTCGAAAGTGTCTCGGCTTGTGGTTTAGCTTACCATCAAGCATTGGCCGCTCGTTTATGCCAGTAGCGGATGATACCATCAACCGACATGTATTGAGGGGTCACAGTCTCGTAGCGGTCAATCATCTCATCTGTCATTCCGGCCGCGTGGGCGCGCTGCCGTTGCGCTTCTACAAATTGTCCTAGAATCTCATCCCGCTCAAGGCCCTCTTCCAACCGGAGGCGGATAAACTCACTGGTCGAATCGAGCAAGATGGACAAATCTTGTAAATGTTGCCTCCAATTATCAATGCGGCCAAAGTGAGTAGGGTAAATAGCGGTAACCGGCAAAGCCAGCAGAAGTTCTATCGTATGCTGCCAGAGCTGAAGATTGAATTCCGGGGGCGGTGAGGGTAAATCCACAAATTTGTGACCCGGTAACTGGATGCCGGCCGCATCACCCGTAAAGGCCAGATCTTCTATTTGAAAAACATGATGATGATAGGCATGTCCGGGGGTAGCCAATGCGGTAAAGGTCAGACCCCTGACACTGATTTTATCGCCGTCCTGCAAAGCCGTCACTTGCCTCGCCGGTATGGGGATAACCTCTCCCCATAAGGTAGCCATCTTTTCACCGTAAATACGGCTGGCGCTGGTCAATAATTTGGCCGGATCGATCAAATGAGGGGCGCCAACATGATGGACATAGATATGAGCGCCTTCCCTGGCCAGCCAACCGGCCGCGCCCGCATGGTCCAGGTGGATATGGGTAACCAGGACGTGTCCGATATCGGCCGGTGAATAACCATATTGGGCCAACCCGGTTATCAATTGGGCGTATGTTGAATGGGGTCCTGTTTCCACCAACACCGGCCCTTCGGGTCCAATGAGTAGATAGCTAGCAATCGTATTAGGCCGGCCCTGAAAATGTAAATCGAGGGTGAGGACTCTCATCGATTTGTCTCCCTGGTGCTCCGCAAGCTGAATTCTTGTACCTTTTGAAACCAAATAAAGCCCATGTGACTTAGGACAGTTGAGGCTTCGGCAAAAATCAGATCCGGAATCTAGTTATCCAAGCTATAGTCGCTGGCGGCCAATAGTATCACACCTTTTGCTGAGTGCTTAACCTGTGCGGCCGGGTTGGCGGCAACAGAGCACACCTTTGGCTAATTAATAAATATCCCTATAACGGGGGTAAAAAAGTTCCGTCAATATTGAGTTCATCTAACGAGATCCTTTACCCGGTAAAAAGTGCCAAAATTCGTATTGTCCAGACCGCCGGAGGCGGCTACGCCAAAAAGCATCCCCATCAGGGTGACGGTTGAAACTCATAGCAGCAGCAGCCCCAGATTTGTGAAAAAGACGGACGTGCTCAGTCGGCCGATTGTAAGCCTCCTGAAACAAGCCCTTGCCGTTCCCCGTCATCCCTTTCATAGACAGGTCTGCAAGTTCTTGATTTATTCTTTTTTGACGTCCAATGGGTTGCTGCTCGTGAGGTCCCACATAGCTATTGGGCAATTGCCAGGCCGAATAGACCGCGCCTTTTTCTCCGAGTTTGCCGGTATGATCGGTAAAGCGGAACCATGCCTGCCCTCGTCGCCAGGCCTGATCCTGAACCTCTTCTTTTTTGGATTGTTTGTTGATGACGAAGTTGGGTTGGCGTTGCACCCGGGCTTGTTTTTCGTATTGGCGTTGGGTCCGCGGCTTGACATGACTAATAAGCTGCAAGGTGGCCCGAGAAAGAGGGCTAGATTGGATTTCGCACCTTAAATCTCCTGGCCTACCACTTTGTTTCTTTGTACGACCACTATGGAAACTGGCGTAAAAGTGAGCCCGAACCAGGCCTATCCCTTGCAAGAGAGCAGATAGGGGTAGAGCGACCGGCCGCCCACGCAGGTGGGTGATACCTAGAGCAGCGGCAACCTTTGCCGGCGAACGTAGCCAGATCCGCTTATGGTTCCTAATCCAAAAAAGCCCCTCACCACGGGCCAATAATTTTCGTAATTGTCGCCCGCCACAAATACGAAAGGCGGCGTTCTTTTTCGTCAACTGTTCCCTGGCAGCGGTCACGTTGAGCCAGCCGCGTCCTGATTGGTCGATATGTTGAAGAAGCAGCCATATACGACCTGCGGCCACCATTTTTTGTCCCAGCATACCCAGAGCCAAATCGGGATACAGTCTGATCTGGGTCCTGTCCTTTAGTGGATCGCTTAGCGCTTCCTGTAATGACTCAGCTGGGTGGGCAAATTCGCCATTCTGATGGTTTCGCTCGGCGGCTCGCTGCGGCCGCTGACTCTTGTGGAAGGCAGCCTTCTCCAAGGATACCCTTCTCAAGGCCTGGGTTAAAGGAACACTTCCCCATCCCAGGTGGTTGGGAAGCGGTCCCTGTAGTTTCTGTACGGTGGGTGGGTGGGGGTGCAACCGGCCGTGATTTTGCGGTTTCGGGATTGCTAACGACTCCTGATCCCGATGCGCCGACCTCAAGCTATTCAACTTCTGCTGGGCTAACAGCAGCGCCTGGCTCCTTTCCCGACTGTCCAAATTGAGCTCTTCTTATCGCAAAGAGCCATAGAAAGGGGAGGCGGCACCAAAAACCAGGATGGCATGTCCAGGACTAAACAGCAGTAAAATTAACTTTTACTTTAAAAAGCGCGCCCTCATGACATAATCCATTGACAGGCTTGGTTGCCTATGCTATGCTCTCTACTGTAAGCAGTAAGGCTGCCTGGAGGCGTGAATACCCCTCCCCAATAAAGGGGTCGCCTCAAAACCGACGAATGTTGGCGGCACCCGTTGGTTGCATTCAGGAAGCTTTATCCAATACAAGGCCAAGTGCTTCGGCGCTTGGCTTTTTTTGTTCCGATTGATTCGCTGGGCTTCAGGTAACTACAACCTGTTAATTCACTATGTAAAGCTAATGCATCTTAGTGATATGCCCGACAATGTGTATAAACCGCAACTACGAACAGTCTAACAAAAATAGTAAGCCCTGTCAATTGATCTTTACTATATAGATTCCGCATTTTGTTATGGTATCGCGGTATCAACTTTCTTGACAAGTGATATATACCCTAGTACGATACAGTTATTGGGGTGTATAGAATATGATAGATCGCATTGCTCCGGTAACAGAAATAGAAAGAAAGAAACAGCCAAACTGGGGGCGATTGGATGTTGTCGTCCCCCCTTTCAGCATCGAGGCTGATCCCCGGTTTATGTACCTGTCAACCGAGACGAAGAGGGCCTTGTCCAAAGTCAGCTATATGGTAGAAGCGGGACAAGGGGCCTCGATCGTCATTGGAGAGGTGGGTACGGGCAAGACCACTTTGGCTTCCTGGTTCCATAGTCGTTACGATCGCCGGCCGGATTTCGTCGGGGCGAAGGTTGACGAGCCACCAAAACGCAGCGGCTTGTTATTGTTGCGGCGAATCGCGGCCGAATTTGGCCTGCGAACCCGGCGCGCGACCGAAGATCAACTCAATGAGTTCCGCTCATACCTGGTAAAGCGAAGCGCCGAGGGGGTATTACCCCTCATTATCATTGACGAAGCCCATGAACTCAGCGTTGATCAGTTTGTCGAGTTGAGACGGCTGTTGAACTTCCGTGATCCTCGGGGAGGCAAAGCCTACCAGTTGATCTTATTAGGCCGACCGGAACTGGACATCAACCTGCGAGAAGTGCCTGATTTTAACGATCGTGTGGCCACACGGTCGTCCCTGGATCCCTTGACGCCGGACGATACGAAAGCCCTGATTGAGTACCGCTTGATGGCTGCCGGTCGTGACGATCGCCAAAATCCTTTGTTCCTTGACAACGCTATTTTGCCTATCTGGCAGGAAACCCGTGGTTATCCTCGGAGCATATGTTTGCTTTGTCTACATTTGTGTCTTGAGTTGCTGGAGCAAAGAGGCTCGCAGGTAACCGAAGAATTCGTTTCCGATTTCCTCAGGAGGCAACAGAGCTATCGTCACCTGGGTGATAGCGCGAATAATGACTAAGCGGAAAGAGAGCACGATTGCTGCACTGCTCGAAGATAAACCCAAGCGCGGACGGCCGCGGCGTTCGATTGGTCGAAAGAACGTCTATATCGCCTTAACTGCGGAACAAAAGCAGCAAATGAAGGTGCTGGCAAAGAATCTGCCAGACAGCCTCGGTCGGGCTGACATTCCTGATATGGCCGTAAACCTCTTAGCAGCGCGCATGGAACTTCTACGTAGTGCTGTGGCCGATCGCGATCGCGAGATCCCCGAAGGCATAACCGATTTAGACTCCCTCTACTTATTATGGGATCTGCCCCTGCCGGCCAAAGATAGCGAGCCTCGCTGGACTTCCATCCGTCTTTCGCCGCAGCAGTCCATAGAACTCGGGCGAGCCCAGGGTGCGTTAAACGCCCAGTTTGGAGCAAACCGCAGCCAGGTCTTTGCTTTAGGCTTGGCCGCCCTGACCAGCTTCCTTCAAGTGGAACTTGCCGACAAGCAGTATGCCTCGGTAAATGATGTTGACAGGTGGTTCACCCGTATTTATTTATGAGTACCTCATAATTAATTCACGGCCGTTATTGTTCTGGGGAAGCCGAAACTCGATCGTTTATCGGTATATACGGGATTGAATAAGGGTCTGGATCCCATATATGGGGCTAACGGGCAATTGTTTTCTATGCTAGTTGTGGCTATAGTATATACACGATATTGGCATTAAAAATTATGCTTATAAACCCTTGACAGCCGCAACGCTATTGCTATAATCGGTGTTTGCTTCCGATGATTTAGTTTCGGAAAGAGGAACATAGCGAAGCAAAGGAAGCAATTTACAAATTAGATCTTGACAAGCATTTAGGTAATGCTATAATGGTTATCTTGGCTTGGAACTTTAACAACTGAAAAGTGGTAGAAATGAGCGAAAGCTCAACCCAAAATCAATTCTGAATAACATAGTCGAAAGACTAAAAGAGTTAAACTTTCTATGGAGAGTTTGATCCTGGCTCAGGATGAACGCTAGCGGCGTGCCTAATGCATGCAAGTCGAACGGGATCCTTTGGATTCGTCTAGAGGGTGAGAGTGGCGAACGGGTGAGTAACACGTTGGTGACCTACCCCAGAGAGGGGAATAACCATTGGAAACGATGGCTAATACCCCGGATGTCCTCATTGTTAGAGAGTGATGACTGAAGTTCCGGCGCTCTGGGAGGGGCCTGCGGCCCATCAGCTAGTTGGTAAGGTAATGGCTTACCAAGGCTAAGACGGGTAGGGGGCGTGAGAGCGTGATCCCCCACACTGGTACTGACACACGGACCAGATACCTACGGGTAGCAGCAGCAAGGAATATTGCCCAATGGACGAAAGTCTGAGGCAGCAACGCCGCGTGGAGGATGAAGGCCTTCGGGTTGTAAACTCCTTTTATGGGGGAAGAGAAAGGACGGTACCCCAGGAATAAGTCTCGGCTAACTACGTGCCAGCAGCCGCGGTAAAACGTAGGAGGCGAGCGTTATCCGGATTTACTGGGCGTAAAGCGCGTGCAGGCGGTATCTTAAGTCGGACGTGAAAGCTCCTGGCTCAACTAGGAGAGGTCGTTCGAAACTAGGAAACTTGAGGATGGTAGAGGAGAGTGGAATTCCCGGTGTAGTGGTGAAATGCGTAGATATCGGGAGGAACACCAGTGGCGAAGGCGGCTCTCTGGGCCATTCCTGACGCTAAGACGCGAAAGCTAGGGGAGAGAACGGGATTAGAAACCCCGGTATTCCTAGCCGTAAACGATGTCAACTAGGTGTAGGGGGTATCCAACCCCCCTGTGCTGTAGCTAACGCGTTAAGTTGACCGCCTGGGGACTACGGCCGCAAGGCTAAAACTCAAAGGAATTGACGGGGACCCGCACAAGCAGCGGAGCGTGTGGTTTAATTCGAGGCTACACGAAGAACCTTACCAGGGTTTGACATGGCGGTGGTAGGAAAGTGAAAGCTGACCGACCCTTCGGGGAGCCGTCACAGGTGCTGCATGGCTGTCGTCAGCTCGTGCCGTGAGGTGTTAGGTTAAGTCCTGTAACGAGCGCAACCCTCGTCGTTAGTTATACGTGTCTAACGAGACTGCCGGTGATAAGCCGGAGGAAGGTGGGGATGACGTCAAGTCAGCATGGCCTTTATATCCTGGGCTACACACACGCTACAATGGCCGGTACAATGGGTTGCCAAGCCGCGAGGCGGAGCCAATCCTCCAAAGCCGGTCTCAGTTCGGATTGTAGGCTGCAACTCGCCTGCATGAAGTCGGAGTTGCTAGTAACCGCGCGTCAGCAACAGTGCGGTGAATACGTTCCCGGGTCTTGTACACACCGCCCGTCACGTCATGGAAGTTGGCAACGCCTGAAGTCAGTGGGCTAACCCTAACGGGAGGCAGCTGCCCAAGGCGGGGTCGGTAACTGGGACGAAGTCGTAACAAGGTAGCTGTAGCGGAAGCTGCGGCTGGATCACCTCCTTTTTTATGGTGTAAATGGTGCAGGTCGAGAGACTCCATCCAGGGTTCGAGCGGAACTCGTTTCTACTCACTTTTCAGGTGTTAAGGTCTCCGTAGATAGGGGCCTGTAGCTCAGCCGGTTAGAGCGTTCCTCTGATAAGGGAGAGGTCACTAGTTCGAGTCTAGTCAGGCCCACCTTACAATTTTAATAATTGGAAAGGGGATGTAGCTCAGATGGGAGAGCGCCTCCTTTGCAAGGAGGAGGTCAGGGGTTCGAGTCCCCTCATCTCCATCGAAGCGATGACCCGTATTTTTTACATAGGATAAGATTTGCTAAACCAAGTACGATACAGTTAAAACCAGTTGCGGCGGATAGTTAGGTTGCTTTTTTGAGACCTGGCTATGGGCCAGGTTTTTTTTGTGTCTGGTAGGCATTTGGCGATTGTGGCCCTGGCCATATCTAGGGCAACAATCGCTAGCTGCTTACTTCGCAGCTAGGCAAAGATGCACTTTAACAACTGAATAATGAATGTGTAACGCAGTAAATTTAACAAAAGCACGAACGTAGAAATTTCGATTTCTCCGTATCATGTGTGTAAGCTACTAAGAGCGCACGGTGGATGCCTTGGCGCCAAATGCCGATGAAGGACGTGGTACACTGCGATAAGCCTCGGGGAGTTGTGTGCAGACGCTATATCCGAGGATGTCCGAATGGGGAAACCCGCCAGGGGTCGATGCCCTGGCACTGCTACTTGAACACATAGAGTAGCAGAGGGAACGAGGTGAACTGAAACATCTTAGTAACCTCAGGAAAAGAAATTATTCCCTGAGTAGTGGCGAGCGAAAGGGGAAAAGCCCAAACCGTTGTCTTTATGGCAGTGGGGTTGTAGGACTTCGCATATGAGAGTTACAAAACTATTTGGTAGTAGAACCTTTCTGGAAAGTTAGGCCATAGAGGGTGACAGCCCCGTAAACGAAACTGAACAGACTCTCGCGGAGATCCTGAGTACGGCGGGGCACGCTAACCTTGCCGGAAGCTGGGAGGTCCACCTCCCAAGGCTAAATACATTTGGCGACCGATAGTGAACAAGTACTGTGAAGGAAAGGTGAAAAGACCCCCGGTAAGGGGAGTGAAATAGAACCTGAAACCGTGTGCTTACAAACGGTCGGAGCACTATGGTCCTGGGCTTAGGTCCTTGACAATGTGTGACGGCGTGCCTTTTGGAGAATGAGCCAGCGAGTTAATCTCAGTGGCAAGGTTAAGTCAGAAACAGACGGAGCCGTAGCGAAAGCGAGTCTTAATAGGGCGTTTAGTCGCTGGGATTAGACACGAAACCAGGTGAGCTACCCATGTGCAGGCTGAAGCGAGACTAATCTCTCGTGGAGGGCCGAACTCACTAATGTTGCAAAATTAGGGGATGACGTGTGGGTAGGGGTGATATGCCAAACGAACTTGGAGATAGCTTGTTCTCTCCGAAATAGCTTTAGGGCTAGCGTCGCGTGTTCAGTATAGGGGGTAGAGCACTGGATGGGCTAGGGGGCTCACGCTTACCGAACTCAACCAAACTCCGAATACCTATACTTAAAAACGCGGCAGTCGGACTATGTGAGATGAGTTTCATAGTCGAGAGGGAAAGAACCCAGACCGCCGGCTAAGGTCCTTAAATCTATGCTAAGTGGGAAACGATGTGAGAGTGTTTAGACAGCCAGGAGGTTGGCTTAGAAGCAGCCACCCTTTAAAGAGTGCGTAATAGCTCACTGGTCAAACGCTTTTGCGCGGAAAATGTAACGGGGCTAAAGCATAGTACCGAAGCCACGGATAGTGATGGTTTCCATTGCTATGGTAGGAGAGCGTTCTGTATGGAGATACAAGGTCGACCGTGAGGACGGCTGTGGCCTACAGAAGTGAGAATGCTGGCATGAGTAGCGTAAAACATGTGAGAAACATGTTCCCCGTAAACCTAAGGTTTCCGACGGAAGGTTAATCCGCGTCGGGTCAGTCGGGCCTTAGCCGAGGCCGAAAGGCGTAGGTGATGGACATCCGGTTAATATTCCGGAACCACCTAAATGGAGCGATGAGGGGACGCAGCGTGGTAGATCAGCCTCTTAATGGATTGAGGTGCCAAACGTCTAGGGCGATGATGAGTGTAGGCAAATCCGCACTCGGAGCCTGAAGCGTGATGGCGGTGCCAATAGAGCCGGAAGTGATTGAGCCAAGCTGCCGAGAAAATCCTCTAAGTGATGATATTTAGGTGACCGTACCGCAAACCGACACTGGTAGGTGGGTAGAGTATACCAAGGGGATCGGGAGAACCTTCGTTAAGGAACTAGGCAAAATACCTCCGTAACTTCGGGATAAGGAGGGCCTTTGATGGTTAGCAATTAAGCGAAGCTGTTGAAGGTCGCAGAGAAATGGCTCTTTCAACTGTTTAACAAAAACACAGGTCTCTGCTAAGTCGAAAGACGATGTATAGGGGCTGACGCCTGCCCAGTGCTGGAAGGTTAAGGGGAGAGGTTAGGGTTGAGTTCGCTCGACTCAAAGCTTTGAACCGAAGCCCCAGTGAACGGCGGCCGTAACTATAACGGTCCTAAGGTAGCGAAATTCCTTGTCGGGTAAGTTCCGACCCGCACGAATGGCGTAATGAGAAGAGCACTGTCTCAACGAAGGACCCGGCGAAATTGAAGTACGTGTAAAGATGCGCGTTACCCGCAGCAGGACAAAAAGACCCCGTGGAGCTTTACTACAACTTGGCATTGCGTTAGGGCTTGGTCTGTGTAGGATAGGTGGGAGGCTGTGAAGCTGGGACGTCAGTCTCGGTGGAGCCGCACTTGAAATACCACCCTGATTAAGTCTTGGCCCTAACCTGCGACCGTTAACCGGCGTGGGAACAGTGCCTGGTGGGTAGTTTGACTGGGGCGGTCGCCTCCGAAAGAGTAACAGAGGCGCCCAAAGGTTCCCTCAGGCTGAATGGAAACCAGCCGCAGAGTGTAAAGGCACAAGGGAGCTTGACTGCAAGACCTACAAGTCGCGCAGGGACGAAAGTCGGGCTTAATGATCCCACGGTTCCGAGTGGAAGGGCCGTGGCTTACCGGATAAAAGCTACCCCGGGGATAACAGGCTAGTCTGGTCCAAGAGTTCATATCGACGACCAGGCTCGGCACCTCGATGTCGGCTCATCGCATCCTGGGGCTGGATAAGGTCCCAAGGGTTGGGCTGTTCGCCCATTAAAGCGGTACGTGAGCTGGGTTCAGACCGTCGTGAGACAGGTCGGTCTCTATCCGCTGTGGGCGCAAGGGATTTGAGAGGAGCTGCCCCTAGTACGAGAGGACCGGGGTGGACAGACCTCTAGTGTGCCAGTTGTTCCGCCAGGAGCATTGCTGGGTAGCTACGTCTGGCAGGGATAACCGCTGAAAGCATCTAAGCGGGAAGCTCGCCTCAAGATTAGATCCCTCATCCGTAATGGAGTAAGACCGCTAGGAGACTACTAGTTTGATAGGCGGCAGGTGTAAGTGCAGTAATGTGCTCAGCTAAGCCGTACTAATGGTCGAGGGCTTACAACTCATATGGTACGGAGAACTCGGTATTTCTATGAACTGCTTTGTTAGATGATATTACACATTCTTATTCAGTTGTTTTAACAACTTTATATTGTTTAATCAGGTCTTTTGGTGATTTGAGCAGCGAGGATACACCCGGTCCCATCCCGAACCCGGCAGTTAAGCTCGTTAGCGCTGATGGTACTTGGGGGGCGACTCCCTGGGAGAGTAGGTCATTGCCA
>CAVOYS010000011.1:0-475262 GCA_963700725.1 uncultured Chloroflexia bacterium | reverse complement strand
AGCAAGGAATAATTATCGCGCCCGCCCTTCCTCGGTTGTGACCTCTACTAGCTTGATTTCTGCAGGTAAAATCTGTCCCTCGGGGCCACAGACGGGACGCTCCTGAATGCGTGCCGGATCCAGGAATTCGCTGAACCAGCCTTGCCAACGGGCGGCCGTACTCCGGTCCACCGAATAGTATATCCAGCGCCCGTCTATGCTGTCCCGTCGTGATGTGACGAGACCCGCTTCACTCAGCGCCCGTAAGTGATGTGACAACAGGTTGGCGGGCATGCCCAATCTATCCTTAAGTTCGCAGTTGCAGGAATCGCCGGTCATCAGTTCGGCGAAGATGCGCAAGCGGTTCGGTTCGCTCAAGGTCTTGAAGAGTGTGGTTATCTCGGTTAAGGTTTGTCCAGCGTGAAAGTCAGAAGGGTTCATGATGATCCACGCTAATTCAAGGCGTTAGCCAGCCAGGTCATCACTTCCGACTCGCTGGGTATACGGCCGGCCGACACCAGCTTTTCGTTGATCACCAGCCCAGGCGTTGCCAGGAGATTGTATTTTTGAAACTCAGCCCGGTCGGTTACCTTCTCAATGTTCGCCTCTGTCCCGAGCAGCGTTACCGCCTGGTGGACATTCTCTTCAACTTTATGACAGTTTGGACAACCAGAACCAAGTACCTTGATCGTTAACATTTTCTAACTCCTCGTCTATTGAATAGTTTTCAGAAAAATCAGACTTCTATCTCGATCGCCGGTTCAATGACGATCTGTGATTTCACAGAGTTGGCCACCAGGCTATATTTTCTCGCTGCCCTCAGCGCTCGCTGAATGCGGGATTCCACCACGGCCGGATCGTCGCCGTTGGCCGATACGCGGATATGCGGCCATAAGTGGATCTCGGTAAAGATCTCTGTCCGGTCTATTTCGATAAGTTTGGTACCCTCAGCCCGGCATTCGTAGGACAGTAATTTCAGCTTGAAGCGCTCCGCAGCCCAAATAAACATCATCATTAGGCAACTGTTGACGGAGGCCACAAAGGCATCCTCGGGCGTTAAGACACCGGCATGACCCTGGGCATCAGGCGGCGCGGAGAACGCCATTTCCGGACCATTGCCCATGACGATGTGGCCCCAGTGTGCCCCTTTCCAGCTTACCGTTGTGTCATAAACGGCCGTTTTGCTCATATCACCGGCTCCTTATCAGCGCAAAAGGCCGCATATTCCCGCTGGATCATCTCCAGATAATCAGCCTCTAATTCATCGGGTACCGGATTGTAGATCTTGACCTGTTCCAGCAACGCGCCGGCCGTACCGGCTGTGGGCGGTTTGCCGGCCTCGTGGAATTGCTCGATCAAAGTGGGTAAGGCAATGAGGGTCACAGTCTCGTTGTTGATAACGACTGTCTGGATAGGAATGCCCGATCCACAGGCACAGGTAGCTGTCTTGGAGCTGTCTTCCGCTTCGGCCGGAACTGTATCCTCGATAACCACCCCCTGACGCCGGCTCCAACGTTTACCCAGCAGCTCGTCAACCATGCCGGCCATTCGCTCGGCCGTGATGTCCACAGCCTGTAGTCCGGCCTCATTCAAGCGGCGCAGTCCCTCAGGCCGGTCCAGCTCGGCCTCGTAAACCACATCGGTGACCACGATGCCGGCGGCCGGCTTGCCTGAGTACATCTCAGTGGCCCGCGCAGCGCAGCGTAACTCGCAACCATCCACAGCGATAGTCGGATAGAAGCGAGCAAAGGCGCGATCGCCCTCACCACCGGCCAAAAACAGAGGTAAACAGATCGTCACCGTATCATCCGGCCGCAACTCTTCCAGTACGCGTAGGGCGGCCAAGCGGGTGACCGTTCCTTCGGCCAACTCTTCTCCTGAGCAGGCTACGATACCGACTTTCTTTTGCGGTAGCTTAGGCATCTTGCTCTCCTTCGTCAGCCAAAAGTTCGTCGACGCAGGCGGCTACTTCCTCTGCCAAGGCGTGGGCCAATTGTTGGCCACCCTCGTTTAGTTCGGCAATGCCCCGGGGCTTGAACTGGCGATAGCGGCGGTACACATCCAACACGGCGTATTCCTGGGCAACATGGCCACCGCTCTCTTCTACCATCTTGCTGGCACAGGCCAATTTGCAACCATCGATAGCAATTGCCGGATTCTGGCCTACCGCGGCGCGCGCCTTGTCGTCTCCCAGCACAAGTTTTGAAAGAGCGATCAGTTGCGCTTGCCCTGGTCGCAGATCCTCTACAACCTCATAAGCGGCCTCCCGGCTGACCGTTCCATAGCTCTTGCCAATGCCACTACAAGGCACAATGATTACTTTTTTTTCTTGTTTCATTAGCTCATGGCCTCTTCTTCCGCTTCGGCAACCATATAGTTGTAGTAGGCTTGGGGATCTAGTAACTGTGTCTGATCGACAGGCCAATCAACTGCTTCGATAACGGCCAACCAGCCCTCACCATAGGGATCCTTATTGATGCATTCCGGCTCCATTTCCAGGGCCGGATTAACTGCGACAATGGCCCCGCCGCATGGTGAGGGTAGGCTAATATCGACCTTGATGGTCTCGATATTGGCGATTTCCTCCCCAAAGTGTACCACCGTGCCCGGCTCCATGATTTCGGCAAAGGCGATATCCCCGCTGTTCTGTTGCCGGAAATCAGAAAGGCCAATGGTGACCCGGCCGTCTTCTTCCCTGGCCCAGACACCATCCCTGTTGTAGAAACGGTCAGTGGCAACTCGAAAGGTGAATTTATCGAGGGTATATTCCAGGTATTCAAGCATACTCACTTCGCTCCAAGCACTCTTACCTATAAAAGCTCATCTCCGAATGGCGGCTACTTCAACCACCATTGAACTATCATGAGCTATATTGTAAGTCCTCTTAGCCAAGGACGATTAGTGAAGTATGTCATATGAATACAATGACATTTGTAATATTTCAACCGTCGTTGAAATATTGTGCGATTAACAGAGCTCGCCTGGTGGAAAAGCGCCGTTATTTTCCCCGAGTAATTCAGCTACAATGGAAGTGATGGAGATATGGCCAGAGGATTGGGGGTAATTAGCCTGCCGCCAGGTGAACTCATCACCTTATCACAGCAAGTGGCTCATTTTGAGTTTTTCGCGGTGTTCGGACTTACGTGCTAAGCCCTTTCTCGCCCCTCTTTACCATAGCGAGTGAATGATAGGCGCCCCCTCCACGGCCATGACCTGGCATTGTTCGAGCCACTTAACCCAATCACCAACTGACTCCCACTTGGCGCCCAACTCGTGGTGGCTTTCAATGCCGGCCACCGTCTCGTAAACCTCAGTCAGGGTAAAAACGATATTGCCGTCATCGTCAGCGCGTTTGGCCACGTTGTATTGCAGCAACGCTTTTTCCCCTTCCCGATAGTGGGTTCTTACCATCCATTCCGCATGGCTGTTAAAAATGCGATCACCCTCGGCCTCTAATTCGGCCGGGGCAACGATGATCAGCGACAGTTGGGCTTTTCCCGTGTGGTTCACCTGCAACTCCTTATTTTTCTGTGCCTTGGGTTAGAGTTGGTCAATATACAGGAGCAGGCTGCTCAAGTCAATATTGTGTTATCCGGCACAGACGAATGATAGCCAGCCTGATTATGGCGCTTCCATGGAGCAACGGCCGAATCACCCGGCCGCCGACTTCCTACCCCTACCCTCAGCTCCCTTCCTTCACCAGCTCCACCGTACCGCCGCACTTAGAGCAGGTGTGCAACGGCTCCTTAACACTATAAGTGCTGCCACAGTAGGCGCACTTGCGGATCAGTTTGCTCTCCTTCAAACCGGGGAACATATAAACGGCGTGATCATCGCGGTACTCACGACGGCAACGGCCGCGCTTTTCCAGCAAATCAAGGCCCTCAACGACGGCCGGTTCGGGCAGCCTGAGCCTGGCCACGATCTCAGCCACGGTCAGCTCAGCGTCGTCATCAGCCTGGGCCAGAACGATGATGCGACCGGCCACCGTCTCCGGAGAAAGCTCTCGCTGCCGGCGTAGAAGATAACCACCCCCGGCCGCCAGACCGCCACCCAGAAGCAGGAGGATGACCGCCAGGGGCAGGCGACCCGAGTCATTAATGGAGGCGCATAAAAAAAGCAAGCCAAATGCCAGCCCCAATACCCCACAGGCCAATAATAACAAGGCGATAAACCGGTTCATAATCAGCTCCATTTCTCCGTCGCCCGGGCCATCGATCCACCCAGGCTGTCAAACATGCCTTGAATCTTCTCTTCATTCAATTCGGCGCTGATGGCCGGTTGGATGGCTTTCACAAATTCGTTGGGATTGGCGCTGAGATGGGCGTCATCCTGCACCTGAGTTGTTAAATCCGGCCACTGCTGGTGGAAGGCCAGCACCGAATCATCCACCACAATCTCCAATTTTGATAAATAAGACGCGTGCATCTTTTGCTCTTTAAGCAAACCTTGCACGCTCTCGCGGAAGCGCTTAAGTCCTTCTGTCAAACCATCGAGGATGCCCAACATGCTGCCCACCGAGCCCAACCCGGCCTGGTATTCGTCGGTCTGAATATTGAATTCGACCATGGCCTCCAACGTGGGCTGCAATTCTGGTATGCCTGCTTCGGCCGGTTCCTTCAGATGGTCAACAACGAAGCGAATGGCCCGTTTCCGGGCCAGGTTCTCGGCATTTACCGGCTCGTCCAGATAGTCAAATTCCCCCTGCAGCCGGGCTAATTCCAGGGTGTAATCCTGCCACAATTTCTGATAATCGGCCTGCTCGCTGGAGATCTCCTTTTGCACTGTCTGCCAATCCAGGCGCACTTCCTTCAGCTCCTGCTGGATCACCTCCAGCTTACCGATAATTTGCTGTCTCTGGCGATCAGCCTTGTTGATCTTGAAATAATTGAACATCACTCCCAGGCAGCCGGACATTTTCTTTATCTGTTGGTTGAGATCAGCCAACTGGCCCTCTAATTCAGCACGCTGCGCCTTGAGTTGCTCTTCGCGGGCGTCCAGGCGGGGATTAGATTCGCGCATCCTGGCCGTTAGCCGCTGGCCCTCGGCCAACGCTTCGTCGGCCGCCTTCTGCGCCTGGGGGAGCAATTCCTCCTGAAGCTGCTGGTGGCGGGCGACGATGATGCGCTGTTCCTCACCCAGGCGGGCCCGGATCAAGGCCTTCAATTCCGGGCTCAGCGAACTCATATCATCGCTCATTGCTTCAGTCAACCTCTCCAGCGTCGCGTCATGGTCCGCCTTCCACTCCACATAGGCCGAATTGAAACCGACTTGAATCTCCGCCAGCTCGCCGCGCATAGCGCCAATCAGATCGAGTTGTTCATCCAGGTAATCGGACAGCTTATCGAGAGAGAATTGTTTGCTCATAATAGCCTCGGTTATGAATGGATGCCTACGCCGGCTACCCGGCCGACTAACCGGCGCTTGGCCTGCCAGAGTAGCCGCTCCCAGGCGCCGGTATTTTGCATAAAAGGGGATATTTCGATGAAATTGCCCTGTTCATCCCAGTAGAGCGGGCAGGCACCACAGCATAGATCGACATGATCGCAGCCCTTACAGCCCGGCGGCAAAAACTCTTTGTTTCGCCAATATCGGGCGCTGCGCCGGTTCCAAATCGTGTCAAAATCCTCGGTCAGCAGGTTGCCGATACCTTGCTCGAAGCTGGAACAGGGCAAAACCTGCCCGTCGGGCGACACGGATAGCAAGCCATCGGCCGCGGCACAACCCTGGGAGCCCAGGCCATTGGCGGCGGTGTTGAAGAGGCAGTAGGGCACAGGCGAATACCAGACAAAACGCATACCCAGGGCCTCAGCCCGTTCCTTCACCGGCAGGACGACAGCGGCGATTTGACTATAAGAAATGTCGTCGGCGCCGACAGCGCCGCCGGTGCGGATAACCATGTTCATCGACAGATACTCCTGATCCATACCGGACAGGAAGTCGACCAGGTCCAGAAGAGCATGGCGGTTGCGGGCGTTGATGGTGGTATTGGTGTGGGTGTGAATACCGGCCGCTTTCAGGTTGCGTACCCCTTGCACGGTTAGCTTAAAGGCTCCAGGCAGGCCAACCACGTCGTCGTGGGTGGGGGCATCCCCTGCTTCCAGGCTGACCTGGGCAGAGTGCAAACCGGCTTCCGCCAACCGTTCAGCATAACCGTCGCTGCCGCTGCGCAAACCATTGGTAATCAGGTTGGTACGCAAGCCGCGTTGGCGGGCGTAAGCGATCAGTTCCGGCAGATCCGGCCGGGTTGTTGGTTCGCCGCCGGTGAAACTGACCGTCGGCACGCGAGCCTGGTCAACGATCTTGTCCAGGATCAGCTTCACTTCATCCGTACTCATCTCCGGCACCGTCTGGCCCCGGTCAGGGGCGCTGGCGTAACAGAAGAAACAACGGTTCTGGCAGCGGTAGGTCAGCGCGATCTCTGACAGGACCGGGTAAGTTGGATGGTGGCTGCCGAAAGGGGTCCGTTTCACCGCAGGGGCGAGGCCGGCTTTATTTTGCAGGATCATAGAAAGGCTTTGCAACAGCTTATCCAGGTCTTCCTCGATTTGCCTGGACGGCGTCCCATAACGGACCGCCATCTTCTTTACCAGGGTGGCGACGTCCACCGGGTCCTGTTGGTAAAGCTCCTGCAATAATGTCACCGCCGTAGCATTGAGATAGTGGACCCGGTTCGGCCGCAGGATGAGCAGATTGTCCTCCGGCCGGATGAAAATGTACTCCCGGGTGCTATCGACAAATGAAGCGGCGAACTGCTGTAAACGTTCGTTCATAATATATCCCTGTCAGAAACTACTCACACAGGCGCTATGGCAGGCGCTATGGCAGGCCGAGTGGCATACGCAGGCGCTGTGACAGGCGCTGTGACAATTGCTATGGACGCAGGCGCTGTGACAGGCATCATGAACACAGGCGCTGTGGCAGGCGCTATGGCAGGCCGAATGACAGGCATCGTAGCCGGCTTCCTCCAGGCCCATCAGGCGATCCAGGACGCCGGTGGCCGAGGTCGCCACCCCTTCCGCCCGGTCAGCCATGTCTGAGGCGACGCCTTCCATCATCCCGGCCATGCGGTCGGCCGCGTTCACCATGGGCGAGTCAGACCAATCGATGGGCGCGCCGGCGGTCGCCGGCCTGGCCATCGGCCGCTGGCGCCGGTAGCCATCAGAAAGGATGATCCAGGGCACCCTGGGATGGTCCCAGCCCCAGCGATGATCTCGATCCAGGCGACGATAGTCGCCCCAGGCCTCTTCAGCCCGGTGACGGTACGTCTCGCGAGTCGCCTCGGGATCGGCGTTCCACACCTTGATTTGTAACCGGGCAGAGATGAGTTTCAGCACCTGGTCGATGGTCACTTGCGGCAGGGTGCCGTCGTCAGCCACGCCTCCCACCAACGCCTCCTCATAATCGGCCGTAGCCCCGGCCGCATTGTTGACCTCAATCTGCAACGGTTTGCGGCCAAGAACTGTGATGACGCCACGTTGGGATAGGGCCATCAGAACCAGGGTGAGCACCTTGGCCGTGTCACCGATGAGCATCGCTGCTTCGATAGCATCCAGATCGGGCACCAATCCTGGCTTCTCAAAGGTCTCGATCTCAATTTCCGGCGCTTCGTACTCTTCCGGGGCCTCCTTGGGCGATGCCCGGCGGAAAACCGCATAGACGATGACGCCGGCCAGGGCCAGGCCACCCAGGCAAAAGAAGGCGGCAAAAGGCAACAACGAAATAAGCGGGGCCGCTTCTGGCTCTGTCGGCGGCACGAAAGCCTCTTCGCCCGACTCAACCTGGCCCTCTGTGCCGGCCGGAATAGTGTAATATTGGTCGGGGATAAAAAGGCGCGGGCCGGAAATGAGTACCCGGCTGCATGTCCTCCTTAGAGACATAGACCGATAGCCACTGTTTACCGGTTGTCTCGTCTGGGGTGGGAAAGTAAACCCAGCGGTCAAAGGAAGCCACGTTGGTATCGTCGACGATGACGGCCGACCCGTCGACCAGTTCATCCGTCACCTGCTCTGGTTCGGTCACCCCGGCCGGTAATTCGATGGGCAGGATGATGGTGACGATCTGCTCGCCAATGGGTAGATTCCACTCGATAGGCGACCAGTCAAAGACCCGGTAAGGTATCTCGTCCACCTCAGTAAGGTCCAGGGCGCCTGGCACCTGGTAATGTACATTCAGCGTGTAGTCGACTCCCGGCACGGTATCCAAACCGAAGTCGACCCCGTAGAAACCACCGCCCTGGCTATCCATAGTAACAGGCCTCTCCTGGCCCTCGAATTCGATGAAGGCCTCGAACATCCGGTGGCCTGGGTCAAAAGGGCCCATGGTGGTAATCCGGTCGCGCGACTCGGTTTCCAGAAAGGTGAGGCGATATTTCACATCCAGACGGCCGTCGCCAAGCAGCGTAACCTGGGTATCGGTTTTGGTCAGGATTGGCGGCCCGGCCGCCAGGACCTGACCGGCCAGGAAGAGGGCCACAACAAAAGCTATGACGGGGAAAACGAAGGACAATGAAGACAATCTTCTCATAAGCCATCACCCCTTGTGGGACATCCTTTCTACATGGAAAAAACCTGTATGCACTATAGGATGTTCAAAGGGCAGTCGTCAAGATGAGATCCATCATCTTTTCGGGCGGCAAATGTCATGTGTGAAGCCGGGAGAAGAAGAAAATTTGCAATAGTCAACTAGATATCAATGGTCTAAACCCGGCAGACCCATATCCAGGAGGGGGTCTGCCAGGTCTTTTTATCTTCAGACGCAGGTTAGCAAAGACGGCTGAAGAGATGGGATATACAGTCTTGTTTGCGGGAGTTTGGCCATCGCTTGTCCATTAACGATCGATTTCGATAGATATTCAGCATTAGACGCCGGCAACTCTGACTTCTCGGTTCTTTAGACATGTCTCCTAGACTTTCTCTTTAAGCGGCAGGGAGTGGCGATTGGGCTAGGGCAGATTCACGAGAGTGAATATCGTTAACCGGCCTTTTGTATTAGCAATACGATACAATAGGTATAGTTAATCTTATCTTTGCTGGCGCCGGCGATTCGCTCAGGCCAAAAAAAGGTAGACCATGGATAATCACGATCCCACCCTGGCTGATATGGACGATTTACTTGCTTTCTTACCCATTTTCGAAGGCGAGAATGACCAGTTCGTCCTTGAATGGAACCCATATCCCCAATACTCAGACAAAGTGATAGCTTTTAACCGTCTGGCCGGTCAGGCCTGTTGGGTTGATCGAAATTATTTAAACTCGGAAGCATCCAAAAGGATCGACGACGATGACTTTGTTGCTTCAGCCACAGTAGATGATATCAAGTCGATGCTCACCCTATATATGCGTAGCGAACGATTTGGCGACGGAAACTGGGCTGTATACCTGGAAGGAGGACGGATAGCGGCGATTTTGCGACGAATCGACGGTCTCACGAAAGAATAATGCGTATCGGCGCTTGATCCGCAAGCTATCTCAAAGGTTTTTTTAAAGCGGCAGCTCCGACCGGGGCATGTGATGCAGTTGGAGGGGTGGATTAGTCAGTTTTGCTTGCAGAAGGGTGGTCATCAGGCAAACATGGTAGACCAAAAAGTTGTCACCATCACGATTCTTATGCCACTGGTTGAAACAATACTATAATGGTGACGATTCGCAGCATATTGCTGTTCGCGCAGCATTGTTGCCATTAAAAATCGTGACGGCCGGCCGTTGTGCCGGTCCATTTCCTGGCCAAAAACGAGAAAGTCTATGCCAACAGGTGATCTTGACGCCCTCTTGCACGCATTTGCGGACGTCGAGCGCGTTCTCATCCTAACCCATAACGACCCCGATCCCGATGCTATTGGCAGCGCGGTTGCTTTACGCTATTTGCTTGTAAGCCGGCTGAACCTCAAGGTCAAAATCGCTTACCGCGGCATCATCGGCCGGGCCGAGAATAAGGCGTTGGTGCGCTATCTGGATCAACCGCTGCAACAATTCTCCAAAGTTGATTTATCGCCGCCGGTCGCCGTTGCCCTGGTGGATACACAGCCAGGAGTTGGCAACAGCCCGCTCCAGAAGCCGGGGGTTGGCAACAGCCCGCTACCGCAGCCTACTGATGTGGCCCTGGTTATTGACCACCATCCCTGGCATTTGGGCACGACCACAGCCCGCTATGCCGACGTGCGGCCTGATGTTGGCGCTACCTCGACCATCCTTACCGGCTATTTGCGGTCGGCCGGCTTTGAGTTGCCGGTACCCATCGCCACGGCCCTTTTTTACGGTATCAAGACCGATACGATGGGGCTTGGCCGCTCAAGCTCAGCAGCCGATGTCGAAGCTTACGCTTTCCTGGTATCCCTAATCGATTCCCGGGCTCTGCTTGAGATCGAACGAGCCCAGGTTCCGGGTGATTATTTTAAAAGCCTGGTCGAGGCCTTAGAGGCCACGCGCATTTACCGGGACGTGCTCATCGCCTATGTTGGCTGGATGAAATATCCTGACCTGGCGGCTGAGATCGCCGACTGGCTATTGCGCTTGAGGGGAATCCAGTGGGTAGTTTGTCTGGGAGCACACAAGGAGAATTTGATCTTGGCCATCCGCTGCCGGCACCAGAAGGGCGGCGCCGGCCTTCTGGCCCAGAACGTCATTGGCAATTTGGGCACGGCGGGCGGGCATGGCGCCATGGCCGGTGGACAGGTTCGTCTTGAGGGACGTGAACCCGTTTTACTGGCTGAGCAGATCACTCTTGCTGTCATGAACTATTTCAATATAAACCCAGAAGAGACCAGCCGTTCACTTCTATAGAATAAGAACAAATACATGTCTGACGACGCGCCTCGACGACCCTTTTCTCAGATCTTATTGGGGCGACCGCTGGAAACAGCCGCCGCCCCCCACCAGGCTATCGGCAAGGTCCCGGCCCTGGCTATCTTTGCCTCCGACGCCCTCTCCTCGGTGGCCTATGCCACGGAAGAGATTCTACTCATCCTGGCCCTGGCCGGAACTGCTTATCTTGGGTTGTCGATCCCCATCGCCATCGCCATTTCTATCCTGTTGATTATTCTGACCATCTCCTACCGGCAGACGATCTTCGCCTATCCCAATGGCGGTGGGGCCTATATCGTCGCTCGAGACAACCTGGGCCAACGGGCAGCTCAAACGGCCGGCGCGGCGCTGCTGACCGACTACATTCTGACCGTGGCGGTGAGCATCTCGGCCGGTGTAACCCAGATCACGTCTGCTTTCCCCGCCCTGACCCCCTATCGGGTACCCATCGCCCTTGGCCTGATAACCATCATCACCATCGTCAACCTGCGTGGTCTTAGAGAGTCCAGTATCGCCTTTGCCATTCCCACCTATTTTTTCCTGGGCATGGCTTTCCTGATGCTCTTTGTCGGCTTGTGGCGCTGGGCGTCGGGCACCCTCGAGCCGGTCGCAGGCGCGGAAATGGCCAGAGAGTTAGCTCAACCGTTGACCCTGTTCCTGATTCTGCGGGCGTTCAGCAGCGGCTCCACGGCCCTGACCGGTGTCGAGGCGATCTCCAACGGTATCACCGCCTTTAAGATACCTCGCCCTCAGAACGCCGCCAAGACCTTGGTGGCCATGAGCGCAATTCTGGCCACGCTCTTCCTGGGCATCACCCTGTTGGCCCACGCCGTCGAAGCAATGCCCAACGAAACAGAGACGATCATCTCGCAGATTAGCCGGTCGGTATTTGGTGATGGTTTCCTGTACCTGCTCATGATGGCAGCCACCACGGTCATCCTGATTATGGCCGCCAACACCAGTTATGCCGACTTCCCCCGGCTGGCTGCCTTGGCCGCGGGTGACGGCTATCTGCCTCGCCAGCTGACGTTTCGCGGCAGCCGGCTGGTCTTCTCCTGGGGCATTGTCGGCCTTGCCGCCGTCGCCTCCCTGCTGATCATCATCTTCCAGGCCTCCGTGTCAGCCCTTATCCCCCTCTACGCTATCGGCGTCTTTCTCAGCTTCACCATTTCCCAGGCCGGCATGGTCGTTCGCTGGCGCAAGATCTCGAAGATGGGGCCTGAGGAAGAGATCGTGAGTGAAGATACGACCACACGTTTTGATCCTCGCTGGCGATCTAAGCTGACAATCAACGCCGTCGGCGCCGTAACCACCGCCGTGGTCGTCTCGATTTTTGCCATAACCAAGTTCCAGCAAGGCGCCTGGATCATCCTCATTCTATTGCCGACCCTGGCCTGGATCTTCTCCCGCATTCATCGGCATTACCAGGAGGTAGCCCAGGAGTTACGGCTGGCAGGCGTGACAAAATCTATCGCTCCTCGGAGCATGGTCACCCTGGTCCTGGTTGACAATCTACACGCGGCCTCCATCCGGGCCATCAATTTTGCCCTTTCCATTGGCCAACCATGGACAGCCGTACACGTATCTATCGACGAAACGCGGACGGCCGATCTAGAGCGTAAGTGGGCGGAACGGATGGGTGATTATCCCCTGGTGATTTTGCCCTCGCCTTACCGTAGCCTGACCCAACCCCTGGCAGAGTACGTCCAACAACTACGCCAGGATGAGCCAGAGACTTACATACACCTGGTCATGGGCGGGCTGGTTATGGAAAGCTTTTGGGAGCAAGCCCTTCACCGAAACAGCACCCAGGCCATTAAGCTGGCCTTCCGGCAAATAGAGGGCGTGGCCATTACCAACATCGCCTTCCAATTGCATCACGATCATGATCAGCACGAATCCAAGAACCAAGGACAGGACGAGCGCTAACCGGCCGCACTGAAACATCTTGACCAGGAAGATAGTCCGCGGGGGAACAGGCGCGACCTGAAGCAGCACTTCTAGAGTCAATTTGATGAATCATTTGCGCCTGAAGGCCTATCGATTCAATCGCGCCTGTCCCTATTAACCGGTCCTGTTCGATAATTGCCAACCTGTCGCACCATCGTTCCGCGCTTTGAACGAGACCAGTCGATTCATTCGCCAGGTGATTCTATGCTACACTTAGCTTGGCCGCGCAGTTCAATGGCTTGTTGGCCAAATAGCTCTGGTTATAGCGAGGCCCAGCACGTGAGCATCTGGCGAAAAAGCAGGCAATATACCCACTTTCTTCAAGAAGAGATACCGAGATGGAAGAGCGTTTGATACGAAAAGTCCGGGCGATCATGTTCACCGACATGGTTGGCTTTACCCAGATCATGGGCCAGGATGAGGATCTGGGTTTGCAGGTACGCCGGAGGCACATGGACGTCCTAGAGAAGAGCCACCTGGCGTTCCAGGGGGAAATCGTCGGCTACTTCGGCGACGGCACCCTGAGCCTCTTCTCCAACCCGCTCGATGCCGTACTATGCGCGATAGAGAGCCAGAAAGAATTTGGGAAGCCGCCGGAGGTACCCGTGCGAATCGGCATCCACCTGGGTCAGGTGATCATCCAGCCCGACGGCATCATCGGCGACGCGGTGAATATCGCTTCCCGGATGGAGTCTTTCTCAGTCCCAGGTGGTGTACTGATCTCGGACGCGGTTGAGGAGCAGATCAAGAACCAACCCCAGATCGAAACCATCTCCCTGGGTAATTTCCGGTTAAAACACGTCGAGCGGCCGTTCGAGATCTTCGCCGTGTCGGCGACCGGACTGACCGTGCCGGACCCGGCCCACCTGGAAGGAAAAGGGGAGAAAATGGGTATTTTCCCCGGCGGCTTGCCGGTGCAAGCCACGCTCTTGCTCGGCCGGGAAGTGGAGGTGGCCGAAATAGTCGAGTGTCTGGGCGGCAACCAGATCGTAACCATAACCGGCCCGGGCGGCATCGGCAAGACGCGGCTGGCCATTGAAGTCACTTCTCACCTGGCTGACGATTTCGCGGGCAGACTGGTCTTTGTGCCGATGGCCACGGTTTCGGACGCTTCTCGCTTCCTCCCAGCTCTGGCTTCGGCCCTGAATATCAAAGAGGCCGAGGGCAGGGGATACCGGGACGGGATCACGGCCGTCATCGGCGACAGGCGCGTTCTGTTGGTCCTGGACAACCTGGAGCAAATCATCGACTCGGCGGTCGACATCGCCGACCTGGTCTCCAGCTGTTCCAACCTCAAAATTCTGGTTACGAGCCGCACACCGCTCAGGCTCAGCGGTGAACAGGAGTATCCCCTCTCGCCCCTCTCCTTGCCGGAACAGAGATCGATTGGCCTCCTTTGAAGAGGTGCTGGCCAGCCCAGCCGTGGCCCTGTTCGCCGAACGGGCGGCAAAAGCTAACCATCGCTTTCGGGTGACGCAGGAAAACGCCCCGGCTGTAGCTGAGATCTGCCGGCGCCTGGACGGTCTGCCCCTGGCCCTGGAGTTGGCGGCGGCCAGAATCCGCCTGCTGTCCCCGGGTGCCCTGCTGCAGCGGCTGGACCGCACCCTGGATGTTCTCAACCAGGGTCCCCGGGATTTGCCGGTCAGGCACCAGACCTTGCGGGCAACCATCGATTGGAGTCATTCGCTATTGTCGGAGGCGGAGAAGGTGCTGTTTAGAAGATTGGCCGTCTTCAGCGGAGGTTTCACCCTGGAGGGGGCGGAGAAATCAGGCTGCGGGGCGGAAGGGGGATCTGTACTGGACGACCTGGCATCACTCCTGGACCAAGGGCTGGTGCGCCACGCGGCCGGTGAAGACCGTTACACGATGCTACAGACCATCAAAGAGTACGCCCAGGAGAAACTGGAATCAGCCGGTGAATCGGCCAAAATCAGCCGCAACCATGCCCGCTATTTCCTGGAAATAGCCAGGCGTATCCACCGGGGAACACAGGGTGACGAGCAGTTAAAATGGATGGCCCGCGGGATCCGGGAGGAGGCCAATGTGCACAGCGCCTTGGCCTGGTCGCTGACGGCGGCTAGGGATGGGGATGAAGAAGCGGCCGATATTGGCCTGGCCCTTTGTGGCCAGCTGTGGATCTTCTGGCACATCCTGGGAATGCACCTAGAGGCAAGAAAGTGGGTCGAAGAGCTGCTGGAAGCGGCCGGCGACTGGCGGAAAAAGCCGGCGGTGTGCTCGGCGCTGCTGACGGCCGGCCTGTGCTCCTGGACGCTGGGCGATTTCCCGAGGGCGATAGAGGAGTACGAGGCATGTTATCAGCTGGCCCGGGAGCTGGAGATGGGCTTTGAATTAGCCGCGGCGGCCGGTTGCCTGACCGTATCCCACCTGCCTCTGGGCGAACTGGAACTGGCCGCTAAATACGCGAAGGAAAGTATCGCCATTTGCCGCGAAATAGACAACCAGTGGTGGTTGGGCTTCTCCCTGGCCTTCGACGGCCTGCTGTCCCTGGTCAGCGGTCAGCCGGACCAGGCCAAAGCCAGATACGAGGAGGCCCTGGCGATACAGCGGAAAATAGGCGACTACGAGGGGGGCGCCCTCAGCCTGGGCGGATTGGCCCTGCTGGCCTCGAGCGGGGGCGACTACCGGCAGGCGGTCGAATTATACGAGCATTCTCTGGACTCTTACGCCACGGTGGGCGACCGGGCCGAAGAAGCACGGATATTGGACGAGATGGCCTGGGTCTACCTGGAGTTGCAGGATACCACGGCCGCCCGGAGCTCCTTCGCTGGCTCGATCCAGGCTTACCAGGAGGTGGGCAGCCTGCGAGGTATCGGGCTGGCCCTGTTTGGCCTGGCCGCGGCCGAGCTGGTGGAGGGCTCGGCTTACCGGGCAGCGCAGCTATCTGCGGCGGCCGAGCGTTTCTCGGAAGAAGAGGGTATCGTCAATATCTATGCCGAAAACCACCCGGCCGGGAAGTACGTTGAGCAGGCCAGGGCGGCGCTGCATTCAGGAGAGGTAGAGCGAAGCCGCGAGGAAGGACGGGCATTGGCGCTGGAAGATATACTGGAGATGGCGGGCCTGGCCGGTGAAGCGCCTGCCAATATATTAATTACTAGGGCATCATAGCCCTCTGCCTCCTTGCTGATCGTCGTCTTCCGGGCCTCCGTGTCTGCCCTCATCCCCCTCTATGCTATCGGCGTCTTCCTCAGTTTCACTATTTCCCAGACCGGCATGGTCGTGCGCTGGCGCAAGAGCTCGAAGATGCAGCCTGTGGAGGAGATCGTGAGTGAGGATACGACCACGCGCTATGATCTCCGCTGGCGCTCTTAAATGCTGATCAATGCGGCCGGGGCCGTAACCACTGCCCTTGTCGTGTCGGTTTTTGCCGTAACCAAGTTCCAGCAAGGCGCCTGGATCATCCTCATTCTCTTGCCGGCCCTGGCCCGGATCTTCTCCCGCATTCACCGGCATTACCAGGCAGTAGCCCGGGAGTTGCGGCTGGCCGGCGTGACAAAATCTATCGCTTCCCGGAGTATGGTCACCCTGGTCCTGGTTGACAATCTACACGCGGCCACTATACAGGCTATCAATTTTGCCCTTTCCATCGGCCAACCTTGGACGGCAGTACACGTATCTATCGACGAAACGCGGACGGCCGATTTACAACGCAAGTTGGCGGAACGGGTGGGTGACTATCCCCTGGTTATTTTGCCTTCGCCTTATCGTAGCCTGACCCAGCCCCTGGCAGAGTACGTCCAGCAACTACGCCAAGATGATCCTGAAACTTACCTCCACCTGGTCATGGGTGGGCTGGTTATGGAGAGCTCTTGGGAGCAAGCCCTTCACCGAAACAGCACCCAGGCTATTAAATTGGCCTTCAGCCAAATAGAGGATGTGGCCATTACCAACATCGCCTTCCAATTGCACCGTGATAACGAGCAGGTAGATTAACAAGCTCGTCACTGTCCTTCCTTATTAGCTTCCAAATCACCAACCGCTACTTTCTTCCGTCACGGGGAATGTTCTGGCCACCCTTAAGTGAGCTTTTCGACAAAGTTAATGCCGCTAATAGCAATTTCCCAACGAATGGAGGTGATGTCTTGCACCCCGTAAAAATTACCCTCACATCCACAACATGGCCACAAAAAAACATCCAAAATCACAAATAACTTGACAAAATGTGATAAATAGGTGATAAAATAGGCACATATGAAGCAGGTAGATTTTCCCCCACTTTGGAAAGCACTGGCACACCCCAAGCGACGGCGTATCATTCAGCTGTTACATGAAAAATCACGCACAACCAGCGAGATCGCCGCCCATTTCGACGTTTCCCGCTTCGCCATTATGCAACATCTGAAGGTTTTAGAGCGCGCTGAGCTTATCGAAACCAGACGGGAAGGTCGTCAGCGTTGGAACAATCTCAATGAGGATTTATTCCAGCAGATTCAAGAAGATTACCTAGAGAATAGCCAAGGCGCTCAATACCAGCTCGCTGACATATTAACATTTTTAGCACGGCAGGAAGGCGCACAGTCAGGAGAGAAAATCGATCCCGAACCAGCGTTCATCAAATTACAGGTTACACTCCAGGCACCGGCGAATAGAGTCTATCAGGCGATCACGCATGATATTGACGAATGGTGGAGCAACCGGATTACGGTAGATTCTCATATGCACCTGGAACCGCAGGTGGGCGGCCGATTTTTTGAGGAGTTCAATGGCGGAGGCGGCGTGCTTTATGCTTCTGTCACTTACCTCAAGCAGGGCGAGGAAATCCGGTTAACCGGCGCTATGGACCTGGTCGAGGAAGCGTGGACCAACAGCATTCACCTTGTCCTGACGTCGCCACAACCCGATGTGACACAGCTGTTGCTCTCCCACCACTTTCTCGGCAAGGTCAATGTAATCACAGTAGATAGTTACAAACAAAGTTGGGAAAAACTACTAAAACAGCATTTGAAAATCTTTGTCGAATCAGGCACGCGTTTCGACGGAACTGACCCTCGCTAAGAGCCAATATATCTTAGTAACAGCAGGCTTTTCTTGCCGATTCATTTATCTGACATCAGGGTCCGATTGAGCGAGCAACAGCGTTGCGAAAGGAGTTGTTCACAATATAAGGCGAGAACTAACGAAGGATAATTAGAAAATTGCCTGGCTATCAGGCAGAGCGCCCTATAGGAGCAGCTGGATGAGCGATAAAAAAGTGAATTTAAACCAGGCCAATGTCGCCGAAATGGCCAAATTGCCGGGAATTGGCGAAAAGATGGCGGCGAAGATCGTCGAATACCGTGAAATAAACCAGCCTTTTTCGGAAGTGGCTGAATTGGCCGCTGTCCAAGGTATCTCAGACCAAAAGGCTAAAGAGCTGGCGGATTTCCTCATTGTGCAGCCCATCGAAATGGAAGCGGCCGATGCCTCAGAGGAAAGTCAGAAAGTAAGCAGCAAAGCTGAGGTAAAGCCCGCCACCAAGGAAAAGTCCCCGGCCAAGAAAAAGTCCCCAGCCAAGGCCAAATCATCTGCCTCAAAGCAATTTTCACCAGAATTGCAAACAGCCTCGAGAGATGGCGATATTCAGAAAGTACAGGAGTTGCTGAAGGCCGGCGCCGATGGAGACGACAAGTTTGCCTTATTATGGGCCGCGCAAAATGGTCATGACCAGGTAGTGGCCGAGTTAATAAAAGCGGGCGTTGATGTAAACAGTAAGAACGCGGAAGGTGGCACCCACGCTTTGGCACTGGCAGCCCAGAACGGTCACCTGGCAGTGGTTAAAGCGCTCATAAAGGCTGGCGCGGATGTGAATGAACCGGCGATAGAAGGGTGCAATCCTTTGATGAAGGCTGCTCACTTTGGTCACGAGGAAATCGCGAAAACTTTGCTTTCGGCCGATGCTAAAATTCACAGCCGGGATGATTACGGCCTGACGGCAGCAGATTACGCCAAAAAAGCCAGCAATCAAAAGATAGCGGCTCTTTTGAGTCGCTAACGCCACAAACACTTATGCCCTCATGAAAGGCGCAGCGCAGCACGTTGGCTCGTTCTAACCCGTCGCTATGACCTTGCGAACGGTGAAGATTCTTTCCATCACCTGAAAGCTCCAGACATCGATCTCCAGATCGGCTGATCAACTTTACAAATATCACTTTAGGTCCATCCACCAATGAGTATCTGGCCAGAGGCTTAGACCAATGTTTCAAATCGTTGCGCTATGACCATCAATAATTCGTTTATGACCTAACGATAAGCGTATAATTGGAAACAGTGCGCAATGATATTGGGATGTTGACCATACAATCACTCAGCGATAAGGCCAATTACGAGCCGCATTTGCTATAAATTAACCGGACCATCATTGCTTCAGATATTGTCTAACCTGTAATAGTTATTATTGACAGCAAATCATTGTGAGAGCAGATTCATTCGGGTACCGTCCTTTCATAATTTGTAGCCGTTGCACTCTATCAAGCAGAAGTGTCCTATGGAGTCAAAATAACGCCAGACTCCGGTTAATTAGAAGAAACAGCAAACCAGAATGATGCCTAGTATTAACTCTACAGTGGAGATGAGGGAATGAGCGAAAAAAAAGTGAATTTGAACCAGGCTTCTATCTCTGAACTGGCAGCCTTGCCAGGGATTGGGGAAATTTTGGCTGGGAAGATCGTCGAATACCGTGAAAAACAGCAGCCTTTTTTGGAAGTCAGCGACCTGGCCAATATTTCTGGCATCTCTGCGGAGATGGTTGGTGCGATTAGTGATTACGTAACAGTCGGCGATGCTGACGGAGATCGGGAAGTGGCGCCCGAGACGGAAGCAGAGCCTCTCGAAGAAGACGGTCTGTCTGATCCTGAGGTTGAGAGTTCTGAGGAAGGAGATGTCCCGACCGTCGGCGAGATCGCAGAGGCAGAAGAAGCCATATTTGTGGCGGAGGCAACGCCTGAAACGATCTTGGCGGCCGAAACGGAGCCAGAATCGATGGAACCGGAACAACTCTCCTCCCCAGTTGAAGATGAACTCTCAGAAGAAGAAATGGTTCCGGCCGAAGAAGCGGCAACAACCGCAGCAGAGGACGAGCCGGAGCCAGAAGAAACGACTATCACCGAAAGTGAACCGGAAAGTGAGCCAGAAGTCGAGGCTGCACTGGTAGCAGCGGCTATGAGCGCAAGTGAGCCAGAAGCTGAGCCCGAGGCGGTAGAAGCGACTGTCACCCCTGGCGAAGTAGAAACTGAACCAGAAGCTGAACTGGCGCTAGAGGCAATAACCATCCTGGAACCAGAGGCCGGAGAAACCTCAAATGAAGAGAAACGCCCGGTTAGTGCAACACCTGTAGGTACAACACCTGTAGGTACAACACCCCCGGCCGGAGAGCGAAGTCAAACAGCGTTGATGGGCGGTTATGTCCTTAGCGCGTTAGTCGGCGCTTTTCTGGGCGCGGTGCTGGTACTAATCTTCTTGCTCCTGATTAATCGTACCCTGCATTTTGCCGGAAACAGCCAGGCCAACGACCTGCAACGACAATTGGAGCAGGAAATCGGCGTGCTCGGCCAGGGCCAGGTCGATTTAGGGAGCGAGGCCGATTCACTGGCGAATGAGCAAGAAGCGCTGAGCAGCCAATTGGCGACGGTCACGGCCATTCAGGCGGTTCTCACTGAGTCTCAAAGCGATACCCAATCAGATGTGGCGACCTTGACGGAGGAACTGCAAAATGTGGACAGCACTTTGAGCGATCTGGGCGCTACTGTGCTTCTTTTAGAAGAACAGTCGGCCGCTTTTGATGAACGATTAACTCTGTTAGCCGAGTCGGCCAAAGACTTTGATACCTTTCTGAACGGGATGCGCGATCTGCTCTTCACCTTGCAGGGGCCGCCGCCAACACCTACCGCTACGCTGACCATTACAGCCACAGTCTCACCCCCCGGGAGCGCCACACCATCACTTCAGACGACGCCAACCCGGACGCCGCGCCCCACGGCAACCCCCTTGGCTCTGCCATCGCCAACCCGCACGCCGTAAGCAATCACAAAATTACGGCATGTAGACAAATACTGAAACGCAATCTATTTAAAATAATTAACAATTTATTTGCCGGCCAACTGTGGGAGAATTGAAGATGATGCCACAAAGTGAATATGAACCGACACAACCTGATTTCTTTTCGCGCCTGGGAGGCTTCTTGAAGCGACTTCTGCTGGCCTTCATCAAGTTAGGCCTTGTTTTCCTCGCCCTCGCCGCTCTGGCGGGCGTTGCCTGGCTCATTTACCAGGAGATTGATCGCTCCTTCGAGAGCGTCAACAGGCACGTAGATTTTAATGGCGGCCGCATCGACGAGGTCGAAAAGGATATTGTTGTTTTATCGGCCGCCAACGAACTTCGAGAGGAACAAGATAAAATCTTGCAAACGGCCATAACCGACCAGGCTACCGTTATTGCCGATCTGGAAAGTAACCTCGACGCTGAACTGAAACAGCAAGCTGAGGATCTGGCCACCCTGGAAGAGCGCATCACCGTTCTTGTTGCCAACACCGACACGATTTCCGGTCACCTGTCCGTTCTCAATGATGGGCTCGTTGCCTTACAACTAGACACCACGACCAACGTGTCCGACATTGATGCTGTGGGGGGTGAAGTGGATGCCCTCCAGGGCGATCTGGCCCTCTTGTTCGGCCAGGTCGAGGCGGTGCAAACAGAGTTGAGCGACTATTCGGCCGACGAATTCAATAGCATGCGCCAGGCCCTGGCCCTATTCCGCGTGTGGGAAATGGTGAGCCGGGCCCGGCTGCGGTTGATCGAGCAGAATGTTGGGCTGGCGGTAGTTGATATTGATACAGCCCTGGCCTCGGTCGACCGCCTGCTGGTCATCTATTCGCAGGAAGAAGATGCAGCAACGGCTGAACTTGAACAAGTCCAACAGCGACTGACCCTGGCTGCGGCCGGCCTGCCCGATGACCCGGCGGCCGCCGCCAGAGACCTGGAAACCGCCTGGCAGCTGCTAGATGCTTCCCTGGGAGCGTTGTTCGGCGAGCCAGCGGCCGAACCGGTTAGCCCATAAGGTGCCACGCTCCCTGAACCGGTTGCCCACCCCGAGGCCCGGCACAGTATACGGAGAGATCTATGCAACTCAAAGTCCAAGAGAGTCTGGCTAATCTACAAGACCGTTTCAGCACCCCAGCAGGCGATCAGAAGTTTGGGACATTTAGTGGGGTATTTGTTCCCACCACCTTAACCATCCTGGGCGTTATCATGTATCTACGCCTCGGTTGGGTCGTCGGTAACGCCGGCCTGGTTGGCGCGCTCCTGATTGTTGCCCTGGCCCACGTTGTGACCATTACCACCGGGCTTGCCGTCTCCTCCATCGCCACCAATATTCGCATGGGCGCCGGCGGCGCCTTTCCTCTAATCGCTCAGTCGCTGGGATTAGAAGTAGGCGGCAGCGTCAGCGTGCCCCTTTACCTGGCCCAGGGTATTTCTATTGCCCTGTACATCATCGGTTTCAGCGCCGGCGTGTTGAGAATTTTTCCGGCCCTACCCGAACTGGCGATTATTTTGGGGACCTTCATCCTGATCCTGGCCATTGCCTATGCCAGCGCAAAGTTCGCCTCCAGGATCCAGATCCTCATCCTGGTCATCGTTGGGCTATCGCTTTTTTCCATATTTATGGGCAGTTTTGCCTTCAGCGACCAGTTGGGTATGGTGAATACTCCTGAATTGTGGGGTGGCTTTCCCGACGCCGACTTCTGGCAAGTCTTCGCCGTCTTTTTCCCGGCCGTCACCGGTATCATGGTTGGCATTAGCATGAGCGGCGACCTGAAAGATCCTCGAAAGAGTATTCCCGTGGGCACCATGGGCGCAATCGGCCTGACCTTGGTCATCTATCTACTACTGGTCATCTGGTTATCCCGCGTGGCGACAGTAGATGAATTGTTAAACATCGATCCTGGAAATATCGTGATGGCCGATAAGGCCGCCTGGAGCTGGCTCGTGGTAGCCGGCCTCTTAGGCGCCACCTTCTCTTCCGCGCTGGCCTCCATGGTTGCTGCCCCGAGGGTCATGCAGGCCCTGGGGCAACACCAGATTTTGCCGTCAAGTGACTTTGTAGCGCAGGTATCGGCCACAGGCGAGCCGCGCCGGGCCCTGATGGTCACCGGCGTTATTGTCCTGGCCACGCTCCTCTTCGCCTTTTTTGGCGGCGGTCTGAACGCCATTGCCCCGCTGATTACGATGTTCTTCCTCCTCACTTACGGAACATTGAATGCCGTCGTACTGATTGAGCAATCGTTAGGGATGGTCAGTTTCCGCCCGACTCTGGCCATTCCAAGATGGGCGCCTATCATTGGCTTGCTATCTTGTCTGTTTGCCATGACTTTGATCAACCCTGTTTTTAGCCTGTTGTCCATCATCTTCGTCCTGGCCATCTACGCCTACTTATTACGCAAGAATTTGAGTGCCCCTTGGGGTGACGTGCGCAGCGGTCTTTTTATGTCCCTGGCCAAGTGGGCCGGCGAGCGGGTCAGCCGGCTGCCGGCCGCGCCCGAACGTACCTGGAGCCCTAGCATTCTGGCGCCGGTTACAAATACACAGACGATAAATGGTAGCTACCGCTTCTTGCGGGCCATTGTCTCCCCACAAGGATCTGTGCGGACCCTTGGGCTATACCAACCGGGACACGCTGAGTCGATGGAAAAGCTGGATTTGATCACCCAGGCGTTTGTGGCCGACGGCGTCTATGCTCAAACCACGATCATGGAGGTTCCCGATTTTGAGTCTGGCATAGCCAGCGCCATCGAGGTGCTGGGTAGCGTTTTCTTCCGACCGAACACGTTGTTCCTGCCCTTGCTCGCCAATGGACAGCAGATCGACCTGGAAAAATTACTGCATAAAATCGCCCCCTTTAGGATTGGCGTGGTTCTATTGGCCCGTCATCCTATCGTCGATCTGGGACGGGAACAGTTAATAAACGTCTGGGTTCGAGAGCAGGGGCCAGAGTGGAAATTGGGGATGCGCTTGAGTAACCTGGACCTATCGGTGTTACTGGCTTATCAATTAGCTCGAAATTGGGGCGGCCGAATTAACCTGTGCATGTCGGTACCTGATTCAGAAACCGCCGGCCGTGGGGGGTCCTTTTTAGAAGAGCTGATCGACCGGGCTCGTTTACCTGGAAAAACGTCCGTACATGTTCTCGAATTGCCGTTTCATGATGCCCTCGACCAAATGCCCAGCGCAGATATCAACCTTTTTGGTCTTCCCAATGATTCTAATCCAAAATTTATGAACGAAGTGATAGATATTGTTGGCGCCTCATGTCTATTTGTACGCGATTCCGGGGATGAAAGCGCCCTCGCTTAAGCTGTTGCCTCAAAAGAGAAGCCTGACAAGGCAATAAAGATCAGCAACATCTGCTCTATGACCGCGGCCGGAAGAGAGAGCTGTGAGATTTCTTGGACCGGCGCTTGGTCGCCAGCCAATTGATATAGCTCAAGCGGATTAATTTTTACGAACTCACCCCAGAGCAAATGATCTTAATCCGCCTCTTGGATTGTCAAGATCCAGGGTAATTTTCCAAAAAATAGCCGGCATAATAATCAGGCCACCAGGCCTCGGGAGCGACGGCCGGCTGTTCCTTGCTCAGGTGAACGAGACAGTAAACGATCTCACTCCTGGTAAGCTCGCGGCCGAGCACAACCGGTAATTTATCCAGCAAATAATCAGCATACCACAAAGGCCACTCCGGATCATCGCCATCTGATTCGGTATACGCATGATGATGGGCCCTGGCAGTTTCCGAAAGGAGCTGCGCTAGTTGATTCTGTTGATCCTTATCTATCATCTCGAAATATCTGTCCTTTGTGTCGCCTCAATAATGCCTCGAAATACCCGTTCCAGGTGGATAACAGTTTCTTCTTCCGCCTGTCGCCCATCTCGCCGCAGGCACGCTTCATAAATCCGCCGGTGCTCGGCCCAGGCGGCTTCCCTGTTACCCGCCCTTTCCAGGTACAGCCGGTTATAGGGCGTCATTCTGTTTCGGAGCTGCTGGATATGCCGCCCCAATACCGGCTGGGGAAAAGCGCTATAGATAGTCCCATGGAAGGCATTATTCAAGGTGAAAATCTGCTCTATATCGCTGGTTTTGTCCGCCTCTTTTAGGATTGTTGCCAGGCGTTCCAGCCGCAAATCATCCATACTCGGGGCGCCACGTCTTGCCGCCGCGCCCTCCAATAGAGCCCGGATAAATTGCAGCTCCTCTAATTCGGTGATCGATCGCTTCGTAACCCTGGCGCCTCGCTTTGGAACAATCGTCACCAGCCCTTCGGCCACCAGGGTTCGTAGCCCTTCGCGAACTGGACCACGACCCACGCCCAAATCATCGGCGATCTGTCGCTGATCCAATTTCTCCCCAGGCTTGACTATGCCACGAAGAATCGCTGTCCTTAGCGCGCCGGCGACCAGGTCCGCCTGAGTCATAGACGAAACCTCGTCTGACGAATTATCGTCTACGGCAAATTGAAGCTTACTCATACTTTTTTTGAGTGCTCCAACATGATAGCCCCGGGGGATAATCTGCTGGATTTTTTTTACTTTCCGTAGCTGGCAAATACCTCGCCATTACCCGATTTATCAAAAGCGATCACATCGTAGGGTTGGGGATCATACCCCTCAACTTCCATGCCGGGCGAACCGATGGGCATACCAGGCACGGCCAATCCAATGATATCAGGCCGTTCGGACAGTAGCCGTTCAATGGCGGCAACGGGGACATGGCCTTCAATAATGTAGCCATCAACGATGGCTGTGTGGCAAGACTGGAACTGGAGGGGGACCTTATATTCGCTTTTTATAGCGGTCAGGTCTTGAACGTCTTCCACCTCTACGGTGTAGCCGTTCTCCTCCATGTAGGCAATCCAGTCGCCACAGCAGCCTCAGGTGGGGGCTCTAAATACCGTGACGGTAGGATCGCCCTGTTGCACGGCCGCTTCCTGACTCGATCCCGGCGCAGCAGTTGCCGGTGTATCATTGGATCCGCAAGCCGTGATCAGCAGGGCGACCAACAGGATGAAAGCAAGGCTTCGTTTCATCATTGGCTGTGATTATCTCCTTTACAAGTTTCAACGTTACAAGGGCAGCGCGTTTGATACTACTTGAAGCGGCCGGCTGGGTCAACATCGTTCATTTTTACCCAAAGTTCGCTTGTAAGGCGGCCGGCAAGCACGTATACTGCGCGGGTATCATCTCAAGCCCATATTCACCGGTTCGGAAAGTACCGGATGCCAGGAGAAAAACATGAAAGACAAAAAAACCGCTTTGATAACAGCCGCCGGCCGGGGTATCGGCGGGGCCATTGCTCGCGCAGCGGCCGGGGACGGCTATCAGGTCGTCCTGATGTCGGCCGGCGGGGGCGCGGAAAGCCTGGCTGCTGAACTGGGCGGCCTCGGCCTAACCGGCTCAGTTACCGAACCGGGCGATTTACAGAAAATGGTCGACATGGCCATGGAAGCCACCGGCCGGATCGACGCGGTCATCAACAATACTGGCCATCCACCCAAAGGGCCGCTGCTGGACATATCGGATGAAGATTGGCGCCTGGGGCTGGACCTGCTGCTATTAAATGTCGTCCGGCTGGCCCGGTTGGTCACGCCGGTGATGCAGCAGCAAGGGGGCGGCGCCATCGTCAACATCTCCACCTTCTCGGCCTATGAGCCCGATGCCGCCTTCCCGGTCTCGAGCACTCTACGGGCCGCGCTGGGTAGCTTCAGTAAAATGTACGCCGACCGCTATGCGGCCGACGGCATCCGCATGAACAATATCTTGCCCGGTTTTGTCGACAATTACCCTGAATCAGAGAGTATAGTGAGCCAGATCCCCATGGGCCGATATGGGCGCACGGCCGAGATCGCTAAGACAGCTTTGTTCTTGATCTCGGACGGGGGCGGCTACATAACCGGTCAGAATATCCGCGTGGATGGGGGTCTCACCCGTTCCGTTTAGCCTTCCTGTTGACTGGAGTTGTGAGGGTTATGGATAAAGAAACTTACGATGTCATACTGGTTGGCGGGGGCATTATGGGCTGCGCCACGGCTTATTATTTACTGAAAGCCGGTGCCCGGGTCAAAGTGGCTATTGTCGAACGAGATCCAAGCTATGCCCGTTCCTCCACCCTGCTGTCTGATGGCAACACCCGATTGCAATTCAATGTCAAAGAAAATATCCAGATGTCACTCTACGGTCTGGAAGTCCTGGCCACCTTCGCCGAGGAGATGGCCGTCGACGGTGAACGGCCGGCTGTCGCATTTCGCCAGCAGGGCAACCTGTTTCTGGTCGACGAAGCGGGCCGGTCAGAGGCCGAGCAAGGCTTGGCTCTACAGCAGAGCCTGGGTTGCCAGGTTACCTGGTTGGACCCGGAAGATGTAGCCCGGCTGTACCCTCTCTACAATCTGAGCGGCAGCGTCGGCGGGACCTACGGGCCGCTGGACGGCACGCTGGATCCCAATGGCCTGCTGATGACCTATAAGAAGAAAGCCGTTTCCCTGGGGGCAAAATTCATTCAGGCCGAGGTCGCCGGGCTGACGACGGACCAAAACCGGGTAACCGGCGTTCATTTGGCTTCGGGCGAACGTTTACAGGCCGGCGATGTGGTCAATGCGGCCGGAGCCTGGGCGCCCACCCTGACCCAGACGGCCGGTATAGAGCTGCCGGTCCAACCGGTGAAACGTCAGGTCTTCGTTTTTGAGACCCAGGCCCGGCCGGAAGGCATCTTGCCGGCTTTATTCTTCCCCTCAGGCCTCTATTTGATCCACGAGCACGGCAGCCAATTCATGTGCGGCAAATCGTTCGCCGATGATCCGGTTGGTTATGAGTTTAGCTGGAATCGAGAGCTGTTTACCGGACGGCTCTGGCCAGAACTGGTGGAATATATTCCTTCCTTCGACCGGCTCAGATTGGCCAGCGGCTGGGCCGGACTCTATGCGCAAAACACCCTTGACGGGAACGCCATCCTGGGTGAATGGCCGGGGCTCAAGGGGCTATATCTGGCCAACGGCTTCTCAGGCCATGGTTTCCAACAATGCCATGCGGTAGGGCGCTACCTGGCCGAATTGATCCTGGGCCAACCACCAACCCTGGATCTCTCGATCTTCTCACCCCAACGCATCCTGGAAAACAAGCCGGTTTTCGAGAGCCGGCGCCGGCTAATCTAAAACAAAATTGCCATTGAAGGCAACCGTCGTCCCCCCTCGCCGGCTCGGTCCCATCCTGATTCAGCTGGTAATGAAGCGAGCGAACTTAATCCTGCACGCTCGCTTAATGTAGCCTCATACCTTGTGCTGGCACCCAGGACCTGGGTTGGTTGGCCAGTTTCATTAAGGTGATAGCCAGGGCTTCGCTGGCTGCGGCTATCCCAGAACCATCACTCTCACCATCTGGAGAGCCCCCGGTTAGTTGCATAAATAGAGATGGTATTTCCTGGCTGATAATCGCTTCTGTGGCCGGTAGCGGCGCCTGATCCGATCGGAGAAGCGTCATATCAACCTGGGATGCGCTATCCGTCATTTCCTCAAGCAGGAATTTGTCGGAATCAGGATCCAACCATAATTCATCACCGCCACCGGTTAAATCGATGTGAAAGATCGCCGCCTGGTAGGCGGCCGGGAAACGGACCGGGATAGGTAGCGGGGCAAAATTTTCCCATTCTTCAAGGAAGCCCTGGGCAGTTTCCACGTCAAATGGCTCCCCATACCAGGCGATGAAAAGCAGAGAGCGGCGGGGATCAAACTGCTTCTCATACCACAATCGGCTGATCTCGAGCATAGCCCCCACGTTCATATTATCCTGGCCATCCGGTAATCCCCCTGCGGCATCCATCTGGGCAAAGACCGTAATGAGTTCCGCACCATGGTCGAAATCATAGCCGGGGAAGAAACCGATAACGGCGCGCTGGTCATTCTCTTCGTAAATATAAGTCGAGTTTACCCCGGTCCGCCAGCCTCGTATGAATTCGTTTTCCTTAAGCTGGTCGGTCACATAAACCAGGTTCTGTTCGATCGCCGCGGCCGGATCGTTTGTCCGGCCGGTCTGGGCCATAGTTTCAACGTGTTCAGCTACTTGTTCGATGTCAAATTGGGAGGCGAGCCGGCCATAGGAAGGAATTGGCCCTGTGCGCTGGATGATTATCACGGAGCCGGCGATGGCCAGGCCGATTATAAGGGCCATCCGCTTGCTCAATAGATAGCTGGTATTGATGCTGGATCGCTGTAATAGCTGGCGCAAACCCTCACCCAGGAAATTTAAGCCCACGATAGCTACCACAAAGGCCATGGCCGGGAAGATCACCAGATGAGGATTCGATCGAATCGATCCAGTGCCTTTGGCCACCAACCCACCCCACTCGGGCACCGGCACCAGCACTTGCGGTTGCCCGCCAAAAACAGGGTCCATGATAAAACGACTGCCGCCGCCGATGAAGATGCCCAGAAAACCCAGTTCGGCCAGCAACAGGAGCACCGCCCCCATCTCCAGGGCGATAATAACCAGCAGCATGGGCAGGAGATTGGGCAAGGCGTGCCGGACGACCATTTGCAATTCGCTTAGCCCGGTGGCCACGGCTGCCTCCATGTACGGTCTTTTGCGGATGAGCATGGTCTCGCTGCGGATGTATTGGGCCGTCTCCGTCCAGCCAATCAACGACAGGGCGATGATGAAGACGATAACGCCGTTACGTACATCCATGGCCAGGAGCAGGATCAGGCCGCTCAATAACAGGGGGACGGCGGCAATACCGCCGATTACAGCCATAATAGTCCGGTCAGCTCGCCCATCCGCATTCCAGCCGGCAATGCTGCCAAAAAAAACGCCGATTACAACCCGCACCAGGGTGATGTAGGCAGCCGCGACCAGGGTCACCCGTGACCCATAAACAATAAGACTCAATAAATCATTGCCAAAATCGTCGGTGCCAAAGGGGTGCTCTTCCGACGGCTCAAAAGGTGGTACGACCATCTTTTTTGTTTCTGAATCATAATGGGGCAGCACTGCCTGGGCGGTAATGTAGGGGTCAAAGTCCACGAAGAGCGGACCAAAGAGCACAATAACGAGCAGCCCAATCATGATGATGGTTCCAATCAATAAGGGCGGGCTCTGCCAGAAGTGGCGCCACTTCAGGCCCCGGCCGCGTATGCCTGGGCTGGCAAGAATATCTCCGTTTTCCGGCGACCCATCTGGAGGAGAAAGCTCATTAATCCGGCTGGTCGGATATAAGATTTGATGTAGGAACCTTTTGATAAAATTCATGTATCAGATTTGAGTCAGGCTACTTCGCGTAGCCGTGGATCAATAAACCGGTAAGAAATCTCAAGAATAAGATTGACTACCAGGATGGTCAGCCCTAGAGCCAGGGCCATCGAGACGAACAAAACCGGATCGCGCGCGTTGATCGCCTCGAGCATGCCCCGGCCGATACCGGGCCAGGCGAAAATAAACTCAACAATGGGCAAGATGCTAAGGTCGAAGCGAATGGATACTGCCACCGCGGCCAGGTAGGGAATGGCCATGTTTTTTAAGGCGTGCCCAATGACGGTGCTCGTCCTGGTCAATCCTTTGGCCAGGGCGGTCTGGATGTAATTCTCATCCATGATATTTTGTATGGCAATGTGGGTCGCCCGAGTCAGGTAGGCTATGGGGCGTACGGCCAAGACGATCAAGGGCATGGCCAGGTGCTTAAAATCCCAGGCAAAACCACCCATGCTCACCAACTGTCGGCCGAAGGTCGTCGTATACTTTATGCCGGCCGTTTGTAGCAGCACGGCCAGGAGAAATGCCGGCACAGAGATACCAATGAGGGTAAAAAACAAGACCCCTTGCCGGGATATTCCCCGCCTGGATAGACCGGCAAGGGTACCCAACAAAGCGCCTATCAGGGCAGCCGCGCCGACAGCCATAATGATCAAGGCCATGCTGTTTTTGTAGGCAAACCAGAGGAGGTCAGTGACCAGTACGCCTCCCGTGCGGGTTTGGGTCTGGCCCAAATCACCTTGAAGCAGTTGGCCAATGTACGCTACCGAAGCCTCGGCCGCCCCGACAACAAGGTCCGTCACCGGTGGCCGTTCATCCTCTGGCAAATCACTACGGCTGACAAAAGCAATACCCAGGAAACCAAAGTAGATGATGGCCAACGCCACCAGCAACAGGGCTACTAATCTGCGAAGAATGAATATCAGCATCGGTGAAGTTCTGTTAATTGGTGAAGCCGGTAAGGGGTAGTTTAATCCTAACCAGGCAGATATGACAAGGGACAGATGTCCAATAATCTTATGATAGGACCTGTTGTCGCCCTTGAGGTCGGGGGCAAAGAGCTCTCCACAATAACTTCTTCCTGTTAGAGGTCCATGGCCTTTCCAAGCTGAGGTGCAGCGGCGGACGTGTTGTTCCCTCGCCGTGCTTGCCCCTGCGAAGGCTTGGGGCGGGAATCCACCTTTGTGGTCCAGAGAATCGATGTCGCCCCACACCCGGGTGGGGACAGGTGTGATAAAATCCAGCTGACTGATGTAACATCCTGGTTGGGGATCGCTAATCCTTGACAAGGTGCCAGCATCCATGTTAAAAGAGGCGCCATCAACTCTAACAAGGTGAACCGTTATGCACGACGAGACGAAAGCCATCCACGCCGGCGAGCAGATTGACCCCGCGACGGGGGCCGTTACCCCGCCCATTCATTTGTCGACTACTTTTGAGCGGCAGGCTGATGGTACTTACCCGCTGGGCCATATTTACGCCCGGGAAACGAACCCCAATCGCGATTCATTGGAACAACGGATAACAGCCCTGGAAGGAGGGTCCGCCGCGGCCGCCTTCGCTTCGGGCTCGGCCGCAGCCATGAGTGTGCTCCAGGCCTTATCACCCGGCGATCATGTGCTGGCGCCAGAGGACCTTTACTTTGGCATCCGGCTGTTGCTGATCGATATCTTCATGCCCTGGGGTCTGGAGGTGACCTTTGTCCATATGAGCGACGCCGGCCAGGTTCGGCAAGCGATACGGCCTAATACCCGGCTGGTAATGGTGGAAACGCCTTCCAATCCCCTGCTCAAGGTGGCCGATATACAGGAATTGGCCGAGATAAGTCACGCGGCCGGCGCCTTGCTGGCCTGTGATAACACCGTGGCCACGCCCATCTTGCAGCGGCCGCTGGCCCTGGGGGCCGACCTGGTCATCCATGCTACAACCAAATACCTGGGCGGCCATAGCGATGTATTAGGCGGGCTGGTCGTTACTGCGGCCGAGTCCGAATTTTGGACAAGGATCAAACATCTGCAACATATCGGCGGGGCAGTGCCCTCACCCTTCGAATGTTGGTTGGCCCTCCGAGGTCTCCAGACCCTACCCTATCGCCTCCAGGCCCAGGCCGGCAACGCCCTATTAATCGCCCGATTTCTGGCCAATCACCCGAAAACCGAGGGTGTCCTTTATCCCGGGCTGGAAAGCCACCCCGGGCATCACATCGCCAAGGGGCAGATGACCGCCTATGGCGGCTTGCTCTCATTCTTGGTGCGGGGTGGACAAGAGGCAGCGATGGCCGTCGCCGGCCGGGTAAAGGTGTTCACCAGGGCTACCAGCTTTGGCGGCACCCATAGCCTCATCGAACACCGGGCTTCTGTCGAAGCGCCGGGTACCAAGACCCCGCTTAACCTGCTGCGCCTTTCCATCGGCCTCGAACATGTCGACGATCTCATCGCCGACCTGGAACAGGCTTTGGCCGGGGATGGATAAACAACTTCCACGCTGGGAAGCCAAACTAGATCGGGCCGCGCTTACCGGGTGCGCCGTGGCGACGGCCATCGCAGTAGCCAGCCAGTTAGGGTTGCGATTTGATGAGCCGGTTATTTTGCACGATGCGAACAATACGCTGGTGCATTTACGACCGGTCCCCGTCGTGGCCAAGATAGCCACGATGACCGGGATGGTGCGCCAGGGTCCGGACTGGCTCAAACGAGAGGTCGAGGTAGCCTCTTTTCTGATTGCCGCCGGCGCCCCGGTAGTGCCACCAAGCCGGCAGATCGATCCTGGCCCCCATAAAAAAAACGGCCTGGTCTTGAGTTTTTGGGAGTTGGTGGAGCAGATCGACGAGCAGCCGGACCCCAAGGCGGCCGGGCAAGCGCTACGCGCGTGTCATGAAGCGCTAGCCGGATACCCCGGTGCGTTACCTCGCTTCGCCCCCCTGGAAGAAGCCGGGCGGCTGGTGACGCTCATCGCGGTGGAAGGGCTGCTGTCGCCGGCCGACGTGGCGCTGTTAGAACGGGTCTACCAGCAGGTGCGAGCCGCCCTCGACTCATTAGAATTGCCTCTCCAGGCGCTGCACGGCGACGCCACGCTTGGCAATGTCATGAACTCACGACGCGGTCCATTCTGGGGTGATTTTGAGGATACATTCCTCGGACCAACCGGCTGGGACCTGGGCTGCCTGGCCAGCGGCGCGCGGGTCTATGGGTCGGATACAGAAGCAGTAGCCGCGGCACTGGCCGGCTATGGGGCGACCATCCCGGAAGAATTGCTCGACCTTTTTATCGAAGCTCGCACTTTCCAGGTCGCGGCCTGGCTGGCTTTGTTTGCCAGGCTGTATAATGGCCAGCGCGGCCGGCTCGAAGCGCGGCTGCGCTGGCTGCGGAAAAGGTAGGTGGCATCATGAATCAACCAGCAGGTGGGTGATCACTTTGAATTCGCCCTTTGAAATTGTTGCCCACCGGGGTGTTTCAACAGCTGCCCCAGAAAACACATTGCCGGCTTTTCAGCGAGCCATCGAGCTAGGCGCCGACGCAGTCGAACTGGATGTCCGCCTGACCCGTGATGGCCGTCCAGTTGTATTCCACAACACCTATATGCATGAAACCACAAAGCTCAAAGGTCCGATTTTCAACTATACCTTTGACCAACTTCGCATGGCCGCGTTTATTGGCTATGACGAGCAGGAAAACGACTATCTCCGGATAGCTACCCTTCAGGAAGTTTTGGAAACACTCGGCGGTAAAATTGGCCTGGAGGTTGAGATTAAAGGACCAGAGCCAGAAGCAGTCCCAATCATCGGGGCAATCCTGCGGGATTTCCGGCCGTTATGGGACATGATGGAGATCACCTCCTATGAGCCGTTGCTTCTACTTGATATCCAACGGGAATGCCCGGGAATTCCGACCGACTTATTAATCCCCCTTTCTGAGGCCTGGATGGGGCTGGATGTGGTAGCTTATAATGCAGTCCAGCGGGGACGGCTGGCTCGGGTCAGGGCAATCCATCTGCATCCGACCCAATTATCACCAGCCGTCACGACGATGGTCCGGGAAGCTGGACTGGAGATTCATGCCTGGGATGTTAATGATGATCAATCACTACAACTCGTCCAGGAACATCATATCCCCAAGGTATGCACGGACCAATTAGAGCAAGCCTTGAACTACCGGGCATCTCTCCGAAAAAGCAGCTAACCTTCGCTCAGAAAAACAAAGCTATCGATCATTTCCTGATCGTGGGTGACCTGGTAGGAAAGATCGGCCGCGAATGTGAAGGACTGGCCGGTATCCCAGGCGATAAGCTTATTTCCTGCAGGGTAATATTTAACAACGGTCTGGTAGTTGATCGGACACTGCGATTGCGATAGATCCAGGCCATCACCCTGGATGGTGATGTCATAGACGCCTTCCTGTCCTGTGGATATCATTTCTCCAAGGCTACAACCGGCACCGTAACGGGTCTTGATGAAGCTATCGACTTCCTGATCATCGTGGACTTCGGCGGCAACGATTTTCCACTTAAGCTGGTAACTGTTCGCCGGATCGTCTAATAGCAGCGGGCTGTTTTCTACTGCCGTACAGTCAGAGAAGAAGGTGCGTGTCCCGCCCTCAGCATCTGTTTTTTTGATCTCCCCGGTCAGCTCATGATAGTATTCGCTTGAAATGTAAACTGTGTTATCGTCCTCAAATATCTCCACCGGGACGAAAGAAAGTTCAGGCCGGTACGATTCTTCTTCCTCATTCCAGGTGCAGGAGCCAAAGAGGTGGACCATAGTCCTGGGAAAGTTTATCGAGAACCCCATCTGGTAATTGGTGTATTTTGACCAGGTATCGTCCAACGTCGTGATTTCTGAGGGAGTACCTGCAACCGGCGTTGGTTCATCCTGGCTCATTTCATCAGCCGCTGGCTCCGTTGGCGCCACCGTCGCTTCGAGGGTTGGTTCCTGGGTTGCCGTCACGGTAGGGGTAGCCGGCGCTTCAGCCTCCGCCACCCCAACCGTTTGCGTGACTGCACCTACGGGGTCAGTCAGGGAAACGGTTGGCTCCATGCCAACTTCCAACGTTCCGCAAGCAGTGACCATAAACCCGATGGCCAATAAAAAGATAAATAATATTCTTAGGTCTACTTTTTTAATCATTTCAAAACTCCTGTCTGGCGAATGCCGGCTCAACGCTTTTTTTAACCAAAACACTCTCTGGCATTCGCTGATGAGGACCAAAGCCCTCGATTCAATTTAATTATACCCAGTGTAATCAAGTTGTGTGCCAGGGGGATGTCAGCCTGTTAACTGCTTTGTGATAGGTTGTTACAAAACTGTAACAATCCGGCCGGATGGGCGCCGAGATCGAAAATGGACCTATCATTCACGGACAACACAGTGGTCGCTGATTGATTTGGGCATGAATGGTCGATTAGTTTCTCGGCCGCCCCCGGCCGCAAGTTACTATAATGGTGGCCTACCATCTGCCAAACTTGCCCAGGAGACCCGCGTTATGAGGAATAAATATTTATCGTTTTTAGGTCTTATACTTCTACTGGCCCTGGTCGCCTGTTCTGCGGCTAAAACGCCGCTTGCCAAAGAGCCGCTTGCTAAGGAGACGCCGGCTGAAGAAGCGCCGGCCCCGGCGCAGAACAGCCTGACGGAAGGGGTCGCCTTCCAATCCATAGATCAGATCGTCGACGCCGAGCTGATCGTCACCAATTTCGCCAAGGACGGCACGGCCTCGTTGCCGATTGAAACCAGCCGGCCGGTGGCCTGTACCATCGTCTACGGCACGACGCCGGAATTCGGCTCGTTGAGCCTGGATCAGGATATGGCCGGTGGCGCCCATTCCGATCACAATCCCTTACTCAGCAATTTGGAGCCGGAGACGGAATATTATTTCCGGGTGCAGGGGGTGGACGATGAAGGCACGATTTATCTCTCGGAAACGATGACCTTTACCACCCCAACCCAGGATAATAGCCAGAGCGAGAACCTGGCCTCAACCGATCGGGGGGCGGAGATCGTTGGCTACAGCAGCGCCTTTGGCGGTGCTGGGCTGGCTGATCGTTGGGGAGCGGGCAGTGCCTTTGACGACAACCCCAATACCGAATGGTCCAGCGCCGGTGATGGCGACGAGGCCTGGATCGAGGTGAAGTTGGCTGGGCCGGCGCAGGTGAGCAACGTCGAGTTCCAGAGCCGGGCCATGCCTGATGGCAGCGCGATTACGGAAGCTTTCACCATCACCACCGACCAGGGGCAGCTTTTTGGCCCCTTCAGCCTGCCTGACCCCAACAACGGCTACCGCTTCGATCTAAATGCCGAAGCGGAATCGTTACGCTTTGATCTGGTAGAAACCAGCGGCGGCAATACCGGGGTGGTCGACATTATCGTTTATGGCGAATTGCTGAGCGAATAAGAGTCCGGTCAGAATCTACGGATTCTCTTCCTCATGCGGCGGTTCCAGGGGAGCAAAGCCCTGGCCGCCCATGGCCCGGTGGCCGACGCTGATGGTCACAAATGCCCGCGGGTCTACCGACGAAACCAGGTCTTTAACCTCTCCCACCTGGGCCCGGGACATGGTACAGGTTACCTGGTAATGCTTCTGGCCGGTATAGCCGCCGGTTACCTGCCAGTAGCTGACCCCGCGGCCGAGGGTTTCGATAAGCGCATCAGCCATCCGCTGGGGGTGGTTGGTGACAATGGTCGCCACTCGCGTTCGGCTGGGTCCTTCCAACATGTAATCTGAAGCCAGGCCATTGATAAACAACATGAGAAAACCGTATAGCGTGACCGTCCAGCCAAAAACCAGGCCCATGGTTAACAGGATAGCCCCATCGGTAAAAATATAGATCTGGCTGAGAGGTTGGCCGGTACGCTTCTGGACCATGCGGCTGATAATGCCGGTTCCGCCCATGGTGCTGCCCGAGCGATAGATCAGCCCCCCGCCAATACCGCCCAAAATGCCGCCATAAACAGCACTTAATAATACGTCGTCGGTAAAAGGCCATGGTTCCAGGACCTCGGGCAACAACAAACCAAATAAGTCGGTACAGACAGAAAAGATAAGGACGGAGAACAGGGTTCGAGCGACAAATGGCCAGCGTCCGAGCAGCCGGAAGCCAAAAGCCAGCAAGGGCAGGTTCAGCAGAAAATAGGTTGTGCCAACCGGCCAACCGGTGAAGTTATTGATAATGAGACTGATGCCGCCCACGCCGCCGGCCGCCAGGTTGTGGGGCACTTGAAAGACAGCATAACCAAAAGCAGCCAACATGGAGCCAATGACGAGTATCGGGGCCCGGCGAAGCTCTCGGGCCAATGAACGACGATTAAACCACTTTGCGGGTGATTGCGGGCGATGCAACTTCAATTTATTTCGTTTCATCAGACCCTCCTTTATGAGTAAAAAGTCCAGTTATATGCGGTGCTGGCGTTCTGTAAAACGCAGTGACTTCTTGAATGAGAATTAAATCATTTCTCTGCGCCTTACCCGGTGAAAACGGGAGGAATGTGCTCAATCAAATTCAAAGAGTATTTGGTTATCACATCAGTCAGCGGGCCGCTGTTTCAGATCTTCTTTTCGGTTAGAGCAAATCGGGCAATCTGCAGGATATCCCAGTAATTAACCAGGAATTGGTCTCTCCGGCCGCCGGCATAACAGCTCTTAGCCCCGAAACCGGTGGTGGAAGTGTGCGAGGACCTGGTTGCCGTCGTGGCCAGGTAAACCCCGGCCCACCCTCTTTATCCGCGGCCGTGATCCCACCTCGTAAATGGTTTCGGGGCAACGGCTAATCGCCATCCGGCAGCCCGTAACCCTGCTCGATGAGGGTCATCAACTCATTACCAAAGCGGGCCATGGGTGCGCCGTCGACCACATCATGATCGATGCTGATGGTCACATGCAGAAACTCGCGCGGGACGATTTGCCCATTGACCACCCCAGGTTTTTTGGCGATGCCGCCCAGGGCCACGGCCAGGGTATGGCTAGGCATGGTGATGGCCCAGGAGGCCCCGCGGCTGAACATGCCCACAGCGGTGACCAGCACAGAACTGGAGCTCGACCGGAAGTACTGCGGCATGCGCAACACCACCCAGTAAAACAGGCGGCGCACCGGCCAGGGCAGGACCAGGAACCAATCCATGAATTTAGCTCCCTTGGTTTCCGCCGGAGCGTTTTGGGCAGCGCGGATTTCCTGGTGGATCTCCAGGTACGTTTTTTTATTCACCGCTTGCAGCACGTAGGGCATCGGAACTTTCCGGCCGTCCCGCTCAATTTCGATCATGATCACGATATTGACATCTTCAAAAATGACCAGGTGTCCGCGCCAGTTACGGTAGGCATGAAGCTGATCGTGGTGGCTGATAGCCTCGCCCAGGCAGTGGATAAAGAAGGCGGTAAAGGACAAACCCTCCCCGCTCTTTTCCTTGTAAGCCCGAATGCGCTCCCGGGCGACGGTAACATCCAGCTCGGCCAGCCCATGGACGATATGCTTCTTGCGCCCCATCCGGCCGGCGTCGAGGGAAAAACGGCGCTGCCGGGGGATGGGAACGGTACGGTAACCTTCTTTTTTCATGATTTATTACGCCACCTTATCAGTATAGCTCACTCTTCTGAGAAATAAGCATTTCGTATAGGAATTAGCACCATCAATCTCCCCAATAACCACAAATATCGTTATGCTATAATGGCCGGGCATGGGTTGCCGGCCTCTCGGACGGCGCTAACCCTTGATGGAACAGGAGAACCAATATGAACCTTGTTGTCGGACAAAAAACCTCGCGCTCCCTCACCCTGACGGCCGGACATGTCCAGAAATACTCCGAAATCAGCGGCGACTATAATCCACTCCATTACGACGAAGCCTTTGCCGCGCAGACGCGCTTCGGCCGGCTGGTCGTTCAGGGCGGTCTGACCACGAGCCTGCTACACGCCCTGGTAGCCATGGAGTTGCCCGGCCCCGGCACCGTATTTTTGAGCCAGGATTGGAAGTTCACGGCCCCCGTTTTTATTGGCGATACCATCACGGCCGAAGCGGAAGTCCTAAGTCTGCACGCCACCAAGCCGGTGACCCAACTACGCTTTGAAATCAAAAGACAGGATGGCGAGCTGGTATTAGAGGGGGAAGCCTGGTGTTATACCTTTTCGGGGGCGGCGGCCGGAGAAGAATAGTCCGCTAAAATCGAGTTTTCAACTCGCTAATCGAAATCAGTCATCCTGATGGTAAACTGGAATCGTTGGTGGAAAATATACAATGCACCCATTTAGCACACCATATTGTGAAGTGGCTCTGTGCGTTGTAAACTGCTATTGAAGGATCGGCCATCTTCAAAAGGAATGACCAGAAATGTACTGCTCCCTTGACAACATCAAAGTCCATTATGAAACCCGAGGCGAGGGCCGGCCGCTGATCTTGCTTCATGGCCTATGGCTAGATCACCGCCAGATGGTTGGCTGCATGGAGCCCATCATGGCCGACCGGCCGGGCTGGCAGCGCTTCTATCCCGATCTGCCGGGCATGGGCCAGACGCTGGGAGAAGCCTGGATCACGAACTCCGACCACATGTTGGATGTCCTCTGCGACTTCATCGACCACGTTTTGCCCGGACAGCGCTTCACCATCGGCGGCTACTCTTATGGCGGGTACCTGGCCCGCGGGGTGGTATACCGCCGGGCCGATATGGTGGACGGCCTGTTACTGGCCTGCCCGATGATTAAAGATATTGGCCAGCGCGACTTGCCTCCGCAAGAGGTCCGGGTGGCTGATGAGGCATTCATGGCCCGGCTGACACCGGAGCAGCGAGAGGAATTTGCCTGGACGTCCGTGCAGAGCCAGCGAATTTGGGAAAGGACCCAGGCCGAAATCGATGTTGGCTCCCTGTTGGGCAATGAACCTTTTCTGACCCGGCTGCAACGGGAGGGTTACGCTTTTTCTTTTGATGTGGATGGGAGCGGCCGCGATCCTTTCCAGAAGCCCACCTTGATCGTGACCGGCCGGCAAGATTGGGTCGTGGGCTACCGGGACGCCTGGCAGATCCTGGAGCACTATCCCTGGGCCACTTTCGCCGTGATGGATCGGGCGGGCCACAATCTACCCATCGCCCAGGAGCGTTTATTTGATGCCCTGGTAGGCGAGTGGCTGGACCGGGTGGAAGAGGGCGCCGAAGTGGGTTGAATGGCCACTCTCTGAATCCACCAGAAAGAGCCGGGCTGCCTATCGAGAGAATTCGTATTGCAAAAGTTGGAGCGTGGCCATGACTGAAGAATTCGTATTTGCCTTTCTCGTGACTTGGGGCGATCTCGACCCGATTGGTCACATGCGTACCGCGGTCTACACAGACCTGGCTATCGACGCGCAATTCAGGCTTTTGGACCGGATTGGTTATTCGACTGTCGGGCTTATGGAGCTTGGCTACGGTCCCGTTGTGTTGCGTCAAGAATCGAGATATTACAATGAAGTTAGATTTGGCGACTCCGTTGTCGATACATTAAGCCTGGCCGGGCTCTCCAAGGATGGATCCCGGTGGATCGTACGGCACGATTTCGCCCGCTCAGATGGCGGGAAAGCAGCCATGCTAAAGGTGGAAGGCACCTGGATTAACCTTCAGACGAGAGAGGCCACTGTACCCCCGGAAGACCTACTTTCAGCCAATAGCCGCTTGCCGCGGGCCAAAAATTTCCAGGAACTTCGCTCGCTTGTGCGAAAGAAATAGCGCGCTGCCATAAGGAATGACGCGGCATTGACGCCAGCTTTTCACCTGTTGCCTGGTAGCTAAATGCACTGGCTGAATTATTCTAATTTAAGGCCCGAGCTCTATCTTGTTAAAGGCCACGATGAAGCTACCGGAAACAGCGCCGCTAACATCGGTGGTTGCCTGGATCTGCTCGGTGCCACAGCGCGGGCAAGAGACTAGCGGGGCTTTGATACGGATGCCAAAGGACGGTAAATCCTGGATCTTCAACAGGCCACCCACCTCCCCCGGGTAGGCCGGCTCCTTGGCAATACCCCGGCCGCACTGGATACATTTAATCTTCGCCCACACGGCCGGCTGGGCCAGGGGAATCTCTTTTTGCCAGAAGACGGCGTCAATCAGCCGGGCGCCAAAATCCCGGCCAGGAAAGCGGCGCGGATGGCCGGGTTGGCCACAGTAAAGGGTCGGCAGATGGGTAAAGAATACCTCGATATCCCCGCGGCTACCGCGCAGCAAGGAGACAATAGCCAGTTTCTGTTCCTCGCCACAGGTGGGGCATACGGACGACTCTTGTTTACGCTTGCGCCTGAACCATTTCATTTCAGCAGTGTAACAGATGCCGGGTGTTTAGGCAGAATTTGCGTTGCCATATTTGGGACACCAGGCCAAAACCCGTATCGTCACGCTCGTTCGACAAACCGGTGGTTTCCGTCTACATGATTTCATTGAATTGACATCAATTTAGATAGACAGTATCCTTTTCAAGAAACCGCTTGCACAATCTATCGTCTGGAGAGAATCTCATGGCACCTGCAACAAATGGTACCCGTGGCTGGATGCCGGCAGTCAGCATAACGATTCGTTCCCTCATCCTCTTCATCGCAGTGTTGGCTGTTCCTTTGGCGGCCGCCCAAGAGCTAGGTCTGTCGGAATCGGAGACGACCAGTTGGATCCTGGTGGTCTACGGGCTAACAGGCATCTTTAGCCTGGGACTGGCCATCATCTATCACCAACCCCTTCTCCTGACCGGCAATCTCTTCGCTCTCATTTTCGTCGCCTCCTTGGGCAGTGAATACAGCTATGCCGAGATTATCGGCGCCTTTGTTGTAACTGGGGCCGGGGTCTTGATTATCAGTTTGCTCGGTCTGACAAAGCTTCTTGCCCGCTGGTTGCCTGCGCCGATAGTATTTGGTCTGCTTGCCGGCGCAATCCTACCCTTTGTTGTGCGCATCTTTACCTTCCTGGGAGAAGAACCCATCTTAATCGGTGGTACATTCCTGGCCTATCTTTTGGGCTATCGCTTCTTGAATAACCGGGTCCCGGCCATATTGCCGGCTCTTGTTGTCGGGCTAACACTTGCGGCCGTAACCGGTCAACTGGGCCAGCCAACCGGTGGATTTTCGTTACCCAGCCTGCAGATCACCATGCCGGTCTTTTCGTTGCCGGCTATTATCACCATTTCTTCAGTGCTCCTGGTCTTGATCATCGTGCAATCTAATTTACCTTCGATAGTTTTCGCGAGAAACCAGGGTTTTAAACCACCGGACAGAGTTGTTGACATGGTAAGTGGATTAGGAACAATATTTGGATCTTTGTTGGGACCGCTGGCAGTATCACTGTCCTTGCCGGCTACGTCTCTAGTGGCCGGACCAGAGGCAGGAGAAAACCCCATTCGATACCGTTCAGTCATCCTGGTGGCAGCTGGGGCCATCCTGATCGGTCTATTGGCCACTCTTGCAGTCACGGTGCCAGAGATTATTCCTGAATCTTTGCTGCTGACCCTGGCCGGATTGGCCGTCGTCGGTGTATTAATTAATGCGTTAAAGCAAGTCACCAAGGGACCGCTAATTTTTGGGCCGGTATTCGCATTCGCCGTAGCCAGTTCACAAATCTCATTCCTCGGCTTCGGCCCGTACTTCTGGTCCCTTGTTATTGGCATGACCATCTCGCTGCTACTTGAGCGAGACAAAATAATGTTGTATCAGAAGCAGACGGCCGGGTAGCGAACAAAATCGTCCCGGGAATCAGCATAATAATTTTCCCGGAGGCGTAGAAAGCTGTCTTCCGCACTGGGTGATGAGATAATCCGGGCGCCAGTTTTATCAATAACTTCAGGAGAGTCTAAATATCTGAGATGGCTCAATATATATACACGCTTAAAGTCACCCGCCTGGGACAGCTGACCGAAGGGCCCACGGCCGAAGAACAGGCCATTGTCGCCCGGCACTTCGCCTATTTACAAGATCTGACCGAAAAGCGCGTGGCCATCCTGGTCGGCCGCACCCAGACGGCCGACGCCGATACCTTTGGCATCGTACTTTTTCAGGCTGCCTCGGAAGTGGAAGCCCAGGAGATTATGGCCCAGGATCCGGCCGTCAAAAATGGGGTCATGGCGGCCCGGCTCTTCCCCTTTCGGATAGCGTTGATGCAAGGTGGTCCACAGGAATAATTCAACGCTTCATTCGACAAGAGTGGTTTTTTCATCATGACGGCAACTTGTCCAGGGCCGCTCCAATTCGTCTTACCTTGATCGACCGCCTGGCCATGGCGGTTTGTCTCGTTACGTGTATGATCCTGCCCATTAAGGAATGTATGACTCCGCAAAACGTTCAACAAGCTCGACCCCGACCTGGAGACCATCCTCAGAACGTATTCGCTTACCAATATCGCTAGCTCTTTCCGTAATAGTTGGGTCGTTTACCGCCTGAAGAATGGCTGTCGCCAGTTTCTCGGCGGTTAACCGCTTGCGCGGAATCCACTTTGGACCGGCACCGAGCTGGTGAACTCGCCACGCCCAGAACGATTGATCGCCAAAGAAGGGCACCACGACGGTTGGTTTACCGGCGCGCAGCCCGGCCGCAGTAGTGCCGGCCCCACCGTGATGGACAACGGCCGTCACCCGAGAGAATAACCAATCATGGGGCACAGACTCGACCTGGAAGATGGTATCGGGCAGGCCAGTCGAACCCAGCTCGCCCCAACCTCCCAATAGGATTGCCCGCTGCCCGGCCTGTCTGACCGCCTCGGCTACCAATTGGGTCATCTTTTCTCGTTCGTGATCGACCATGCTGCCAAAGCCAATGTAAACAGGGGGCGGGCCGGCTTCAAGAAAATCGACCAGAGCGGAAGGAGGCGTGTAGCTTTGAGCTTCCTCAAGAAACCAGTAGCCGGCGATCTGTATCGCTGGACCCCAGTTTGCCGGCCTGGAGATAACTGACGGGCTAAAACCACAGATAAAAGGCACCTCGCTGGTCGGGGAATCCGCCTGCCAGTAGAAGCTGGCGCCCAGTGGAGGCATGTCCAAGACCCTGGCCCGGCTTTCATTCACCAAGGGACGCAGCATATTAAACGTGGCTTGATTTGTAAATTTGGCAGAAAAGTAGTTATAGGTAGCTTTGAGTGGCAGCCAGGTTGGAGGTGGAGCAACCATAGCCCCATGAAATGCGCCTGTAGGCGTGATAGGTTGCAAGATCAAGCCAATGGCCGGGATTTGCAGTTTTTGGGCCACATGCCAGCCAGCCACCGCTACCGTTGAGATGAGAAGTAGATCGGCGCCTCGCGCTGCTAACAAAGTCTCCTTGAATATGCCGTCCAGGTGTGGCTTGAAGTTATCTTTCATCCACCTGCTGATCTTGATCGGGTTGTTACCCATATCGGCCACTGCCTGTGCGACGAGTACCTGGCGTGGATTGACCGAAACTGGGGAAAATCCCAGGTCGTTTTCTCGCACCAGCGACTCGAAAATTCTGTGTGTATTGAGGGAGACAGTGTGCCCTGCCTCTTTCAGTCCCTTGCCTAGCGCTACGTATGGCTGCACATCACCACGTGATCCGAAAGCGTGAATTGTGATCTTCATCGTTAAGTTCCCTTTCTATGATCCCTTCTACCAGGTTCTCGTGGCTGGCCGCCGGTCAGCTGCGCCGCAGCGTAATAGTGGCGCAGCCGGGTGTGATCGGGGAGCGATTCATCAGGGAGCCGCTCCGGCCAGCTCAGAAATGTACGCAGCTCTCCCCGCATAAGGAATGCGTCGGTCGTTAGTTCGATCAGGCGTATTCCGACGGCAAAATTTCCGGCGGCCAACGCATGGTGGATCGCTGGCCCCGTCAGCCCGGCATGCTCATACCATTGACTGGCCCGGCTGTGCAAAAAAGGTACATGATCAGTCTCCTTTTGAAGCAGACGCCGCCGCAGTAGATCTGAAAACAGGGGATGGTAGCGGAATGCGTTGATAGGGTCCAGACCGTTCCCCCTTCGCAAAACCTTGATGCAAATCACCCCATTCACCAACCAACAAAATTTGATGTCCAGCAATCAGAGACGAATTTTAGGCCAACGCAGCCAGGTACGCTTCAAGCTGGGGAATGGCCCGCAGCCGTTCTTCGAAATATTGGTTGACCAGTTGATCGATATCGGCCTGCATCTCCCGCAGCGTGTATTCCCACTCCCCACCCAGCAGCTTCTTGCGCCCGGTAACGTCGTCCCGCAGGTGAATCAGGGACATCACCAGTTCCGTCTCCACGGGCCCCTCGGCGGCCGAGGTCACATCGCGGATAAGGTTATCAATCTGTTGGATGAGGGTCTCAGGTTCGAAGGCGCTTTCGCCGCTGCCAATATCGGCCAGCCCATCGAGCAAGGCGCCGACCTGGTAGAGCAACGCGGCCGGCTCATCAAACAACTCACGCACATAGGCCGCTTCTTCATAGCGGCCGGTCAGCCGGAAAACATTGTACATGCGCTTGGCTGCCTTGCCATAATTGGCATGGTCACCGTGAGTGTACTTGCCGATCTCCCCTTCTAGTTGGCCCACGTAGTGGTGCAGGGCATTGGGATCCATCTGTTTCGATATTTTGCTGAACAGGGGGATCGACTCGGCATCCAGGTAGACCTCTTGATAGTAGGGATCGATAAAGCCATCCAGGGGATGGATGGCGCCTTCGGGGTCTTCCCAGGTGGCGTCGAGCATATTGCTGGCTTTAACGGCCCGGGGAAATCCGGGATCGACCAGGACCCAATCGAGCTTGCACCAGCCCGGATCCTGGCAGGCGTAGGCCCAATCGATGGTAAAACTTTCGCCCTCGGGGGTGAGAACCTCGAAGCGCGCGTCATGCACCTCGGCCGGCGACCAGGTGATCGATGCCCCTGGCTCGAGCGTCTTGTCGCCGCGGATGACCCGGTGGCGAAAGGCGCCAAAGCGGACCTCAATCAATTGATAGCCCGGGCCGCGCTCTGCCTGCAGCGCCTTGTCGCGGATCACCTCGCCCAAAACCAGGCTGGCTTCTTCACGGCTAGCCGCGAGAATATTTACCCGTTCAAAATAGTCAAAATCACCAGGGAAAGTTTGCACCTGAGATTGGGCTGAACTTCCCGATAAGGCTATGGCCGTCTCCACATTGGGCCGGTCTTCGATCTCGATAATATTGGCCACCCGGCGTACGCGATCTAAATCGGCCGGATCAAAATCCAACAGAACCACCCGGTGTCCAAAAACACCGGACTCCTGGTCCACCGTTAGCGCGTCAGCACCCTGGTCCATGGCGGCCATGGTCGTCAGCCATTGGATGGCCTCTTCCTCGTCGACTTCAACGCCCAGCGCCCGGGCCGACTGGATAATTTCGTTGATCTCTCGTTGGGGATCGAACAGTTGCTCTAAACCGGTCATGGGATCCTGCTCCTTAATCAGTTACGGAAAATAGTGCGGGTCTGGGTTGCTTCACACAAGCTCAACGATTTGATTTCGGCCGACTTTATTGTACCATACACGGCGGTACCGGTCAGACGGTACCAGACCCGTGGAACAGAGAGGTAGGTAGTAAAGGTATTCGATTCCTGGTATCCCCTTGTACGATCTTTTTTGCGCCATTCCAAATGTAAAGAGATTGCCCTGTTGGTCTGAACGGATTCCACTGGCGGATCACGGAATTGTTTAGGAGGCCACGACTGTGATAGAGAATTTTCAAGATTGGCTGAATCAGAACCCTGACCCGGCAAGCGCTCTAAAAATCACCGGCGTATTGCTGCTAAGTATCATATGCTACGTCCTCGCCTACCGGGTCGTGGCCCGCTCCCTGGTTGGCCTGGCCGGCCGCACCGATACCACCTTCGATGACATCTTCATCAAACGTGTTAAACCAAGGCGCCTTTCCCTTTTCGCACCGGTGATCATCATCTTCATCTTCGCCGGGGTCATCCCCGAAGCGCAGGTGGAGGATATCGTCCGTAGAACAATGCTGTTCCTGATTCTCTGGCTTTCGGTAATCACCTTCAATGCGGTATTGGATGCCATCAACGATATCTACGAGAGTCGCCGCGAATTCTCGGGTGAGGCCATCAAGGGCTACCTCGACCTGGTCAAGCTCTTGGCTTTCGCTGTCGGCGTTATCTTGAGCATTTCGCTGATTACCGGTGAATCGCCCATCGCTCTTTTGGCCGGCTTAGGGGCCATCACCGCGGTGCTGTTGTTGATATTCCGGGATACCATCCTGTCGTTGGTGGCCAGCGTGCAAATCTCGGCTAACGACCTGGTGAAAGAAGGGGATTGGCTGGAAGTGCCGGCATTCGATGCCGATGGCGATGTCATCGACATTAACCTGCATCAAATCAAGATCCAAAACTTCGACAAGACCATCTCGACCGTGCCCACCTACAAGCTGATGGAGGTTTCCTACAAGAATTGGCGCGGCATGAGCGAGAGCGGCGGCCGGCGCATCAAACGGGCCATTAACATTGACATTAGCAGTATTCGTTTTTGCGACGACGCGATGATCGAACAGTTCAGAGAGATCGATCTCATCCGCGATCGTTTAGACGAGAGACTGGTCGCTCTTGGCCAGCAGGATGCCGTGCAGAGTGGCGCTGCTGCGGGCGAAGATGAAAGTATCCCGGCAAATAGCCCGCGCTTGACCAATCTCAGCGTCTATCGAACCTATATTGATGCCTATTTAAGAAGCCACCCGTCCATTAACAGTGACATGACCGCCCTGGTACGCCAGCTTGACCCGGGCTCGACTGGCCTGCCCATTGAGGTATACGTCTTCACCAAAACCACGGATTGGATCGAGTACGAGGATATCCAGGCCAACATCTTCGATCATCTGTTGGCCATCGCCCCGGAATTCAACCTATGTATCTTCCAGGAGCCTTCAGGTAGCGATTTTCAAACCTTGGTAAAAAACAACTGAAGATATAACCAGCGTCACCAAGTCCCAATTAACAGGCCTCCGGGTCTCAGTGGTGAATACCTTTTTGATGTAAATTATCAGAACCTCGCCGACCCAATGACTTAAGCCAGGTTCAACTCTCGCAACTTCTCCTGAGTTGGTATGCCATTTTCATCCCAACCACGCGCTTTGTAGAAGAGGGGCAACATCTCAGCCAACTCTACCACGTGTCCGGCCGCCGGGCCTTCCGTCAGCGGTTCTTTCAGCATTCGTGGTGGCAGGGTGTCATCCGCCTTTGTTATCCCCGCTTTCAACAAGAACAGCCGTTCCAAATTATAAACCCGCTCGGCCGCTTGCATGATGGTTTCAGGTGTGTAATTGGCCCCGGTCGTCAGATTCATCAACTCTGTCAACCGCGTAGGCCATAGCATCACATCTTTGTCAAAGACATAGCGCACAGCCAAAAAGACACATAAACCAGATGCGTCAATGAGCGTGAATGCGTCCTCATAGCGCATGATCAACTCCGGCTTGTTCTCGATGGTCAGCGGATCAATCTTCGCCGGCGTGCCAAACACTTCGACGTAAGCCAGGTCACCGGCCATGTGAGAGGCGCCGATGTTGGATGTGGCGTACAACAACCCCATCCCCTTCGAGCCACGCGGGTCATATCCCGGGAACTCCAGCTTTTTGGCGGTAATGGAGTATTCAGGATGTCCATAGCTTTCGGCCAATGCGTAGCTGCCTTCGGCCAATTTATCGCCAAATCCCTCGCGCAGGGCCATCATCTTCAGAAGTGCGATCATGCCATCAGCATCGCCGAACTTAAGCGGCCGGCCAATATCGCTTTCCGGAATAATGCCTTCTTCGGCCATCTCCATGGCGCAAGCGATGGTCATTCCTACGGTGATGGTATCCATGCCATATTCATTGCACAGATAGTTGGCTTTGGTGATGGCCGCTAAATTGTCGACGCCGCACGCGCTGCCCAAGGCGCCGATGGATTCGTATTCTGGCCCTTCCCCTTCGCCTTCATAGCCCGGGGTCTCCACCTTCGTGATACGATTGCAGACGATGGGACAGCGATGGCAGGCGCCGGGGCGAATTAAGAAACTGGCATTCAATGCCGGGCCGTTGATCTTTTCCACACCTTCAAAACGGCCGGTTTGAAAATTGCGCGTGGGTAAGATGCCCATCTCATTGGTCACATCAGGAACGTAAGGGGTACCGTAAATTCGCAGCGATGAGGTCTTGGATGCTTCGCCAACCTCACGCTGCATGGCCAGGCTCAATTTTTTCATTCCGTCCAGGTCGGCCATACCGATTTTGTGCGTCCCGTTAACCACGACCCCCTTGAGATTTTTGCTGCCCATCACCGCGCCCACACCGGAACGAGCGGCCGCCCGATCTTTGTCATTCATGATGGCGGCCGCTTTGACCAGGCGTTCTCCGGCCGGGCCAATGCAGGCTACCTTGGCTTTAGGATCGGTCTCGGCCAGCAGCATGTCGGTCGTTTCGGGTACTTGTTTGCCCCAAATGTGGCCGGCGGGGCGGATTTCGACCTGATCATCATTGACCCAGAGGTATACCGGCTTTTCCGCGCGCCCCTCAAAGATAAAGAGGTCGAAACCGGTACGTTTCATCCAGGTAGGGAAGTCGCCGCCAGAGTTGGAGTTGGTGAGCACACCGGTGAGGGGCGACTTGGTGACGACCATGTACCGGTTGCCGGTGGGCGCCGGGCTGCCGGTGAGCGGACCGGTGGCGAAGATGAGGATATTTTGGGGAGATAGGGCGTCTTCTTTGGGATCCATTCCCTCCATCAAATATTTTATCGCCCAGCCACGCCCGCCAATATAATCCTTGGCAAATTGGGGGTCTACCGTTTCGATTGTATGGGTCTGATTGCTTAAATCTACCCGCAGCACTTTGCCATACCAACCATTCATCGTGGGAAATCTCCTTCTTGAAAAGATAAATCCGGATTGGTGAATGTTGGTTGCTCCTTCATTCACCAGTCATCAAAGGTCTCTTCTCTCTCTCCTAGCCGCCGGCCACCGCGGGGAAAGAGAACACGACGTTTCCTTCCTGTAATGTTTCGCCGGGGTTGGGGGAACGGCCGTCTACTAAAATGACGCTCTCGTCGATGGGAATGCCCAGATCGGCGATGATGGAAGCGGCCGTGGTCCCTTCAGGGACATCAATTTCCGCTTTGCCATTGTTCTCAGGCGGGAGATATTCGCGATAAGTCGCGATGAGCTTGAGCTGGACCTTCATTGGGCACAAGTTAAACCGATTTTACCGATTTAGCAAGCTCGAATCATTGATCTACGAACCCCCAACCTCAGGATGGGGCCAGGCGCCGGCGCAATCGAAATAGATTGGGACTGTCACACTCTCGTGAATAAAGTGATATAGCACTCCCCTGACTCGACATGAAGAATGATGGCCTGTTTCACATGAGGGGTGGACGCCCGTCGCTCCCGCCCGGCTCACATCATGTTTATATGATGAAGGCTCGCCGAGCCTGGCGAGCCTTCATCGATCTGACAAGATTTGAGTTGTGTACACATGCTACACCCTCAGGTAGATTTTCCAGGCTTCTGGGATCTCGCTTGAGGCCACCAGGTAATCAACGCGGGGGATCTTTGGTTCCCACCGTAGCGCCATACCCGCCTCGTTGGGCGTGCGGTTACCCTTACGCTGGTTACAAGCCGGACAGGCACAACCGGTATTACCCCAGGTATTCCGGCCGTTTCGACTGCGGGGCACAATGTGGTCAATTGTAAAATCCCTTTTTAGCAACACCCGGCCGCCTTGATCTCCACCAACGCTGATTCCGCAGTAAATACAACGATAGCCATCCCGTCGTAGCACGCCATGGCGGCTCCAATGGGCGCCCCGACATGGAACATTGACGTAGTACCGCAGCCGAATCACCGTCGGAACAGGCAGTGCCCGCGTCGCGCTTCGCATCAGCAACATCTCTTCAGTCACCGCATCGACCCGCTCCCGAAGTAGCAGTGAAAGGGCCCGACGGCGTGGAATCACAGCTAGTGGTTCATAGCTTGCGTTTAGAAGTAGCACTGCGACCATATTTACCTCCTTTTTATAAAGTGAAGTTGGAATTGGAGATTGGCAGCAGTCGCCAATCCCCAATCTCCTGTTTTTCAGCGATAGGTAAACCGCAGAAACTCTATAAAGTTCATAGCTAATATTTCTGCGGTTTACTCCTTGACAACGAAAGCCACGGGCTCAAGCAGATTTGATAAGATCCCCGCTTTCACAAAAATCCGCGATCAACCGTGGCGCTGCTGTGTCGAAACCTACCACGTCCAGCATGCCGGCATCGTCGGGATCGGCGATGCTGAATCCATTTGAAGTCATCCCTACCACAACCAGTTTAGCCGGGATACCACTCTGACGACGATAAACCTGTAGCGCTTGTACCGGGTGCATTTTTCTGCCGGCCCAAGTTTCTGAGTCGGTATAGATGACGAAGGCATCGGCCTGCACTTTCTTTTCCATCGCCCACAGCATAGGCAATGCGCAATCAGTTGCGCCAAAAGGTAGCTTGCTCGTTGCCCGCAGCACATCATCTAGCCGTTGGCGCGGTGAGATTTTGATCCGAACCATCTTCCGCGAAAAGGCCACGATAACATGGTTTGGCTCGGTTGCGGCCGTTACCAGGGCCATCGCCGCAGAAGCTACTCGTGGCGTCAAACCGGTTACGCCTGCGACAGTACTCAAATCCATCGAACCAGACACATCCAAAGCCAGCACAATACGCTTGCCGGTTGGCTCAACGTGCTGGAATGATAGATAAAAAGCCCAATCAAGCGCATCGACGATTTGAGTTACCGGCGTCCAGGCCAGCTTACCTCGAACGCCCATACCGGCCGCATACGTTTTCAGCGCAGACAACACGGCGATGGGATGGATACGCGCCCGGCGCAGCCGTTCTCCATCAAGCAGCCGCTCTACCACCAGCTCTGTATTTGCATTCATCGGTGCCAGCAGGCCATTGGCCGTCATCCGGGCCAGGTTTCGCAGCATCGCTGTCATCGGCATGCGCGGTAGCATCGCCTCCCAAACCTTCACGCTGGTCAGCCATTGGGTTGGGATAGCTTCCCAGGGCAAGCCATATTGTTCGATCAGAGCCACGATCGTTCTTTCATCGGTCGCCTGCTTTGCTTGCTCAAAGGCCCAAATCAGGGATAGTTCCTCAGCCAGATGTGGCGCATCAGCTGCTTCATCCCAACCAGCGGTGATCCATTGGTACAGGGCCTGGTGTTGGACCGTTGGCGCTTGTGGGTGAGCCAGTCGAAGGGCGTCCCGGTGGCTCCAGCCATCTCGTTGCTGGTACTTCACCACCTGGTAAGCCAGGCGTTCGACGGCCATTTCCGTATACCAGCCGGCTACGCCCCGGCGCAGACCTCGACCCCAGCCCCGGAAGCCTTCTACGAACTCCAGGAAGTGGAAAAGGTGGGTACCAGTACGAGCCACCCGGGGAAGCGCTGCCAGGGCAGCGGCACGGGTTGGATCATCGCCCAGGCTGGCGCTCATGGCCAGCACGAACAGAGCCGGATCGTTCTTCGGCGCCCGGCCGGCTTCGCTAACTTCCACCACCCGCTCGACGACCCGCAGGCCGTCCTCCTCGATGCACCGGATCGCGGAAACGGCGTTTTGGCGTGTTAGTTCGCGCGGCTGGATGTAATAGGTGCCACCTTCAGAACCCAGTACCAGGAAGCGGTCCAGGCGTGCCCAATCATCCACAGCCCAGGCGTAACCAGCGGCTGTATTCTGTACCTGATCCGTACCCGGGATCGGCTCATACTGCGGCGTTTGCCGTGTTGAAAAAAGCTTACGTAGATTGATCATGGGTCACCTCCAATATAAAGTTGCCGGCCTTCAATCGTCGGCAAACAACGAGTAGCCTAAGGCGCCAATAAAGCGGGCGAGTTATCGCTGGTGGGAGGGATCAGCATATGATTGGTAACCCATCAGCTCCGGCCCGCAAGTGGGGCGTCCAGGATTCGAACCTGGAAATCCACGTTAACCATCCACCTCCGGCCCGATCACCGGGCAAAAGAACGGCAGACGGATTCGCCCCAAGAAGCGAACAGTGGGCTTTGAACCCATAATAGATAACTCTTTAGTGCATCGTGTATGCCAACACGTTCACGATGTTCGAAGAGAAGACGCGCTAGCGAGATTATGATTGTTCCACGCCCCGCGTAGGCCCTATCTATCTTAGTAGGCGAGGTCGGATTTGAACCGACGGCCGTACCCTTATGAGGGGTGTGCTCAACCAGACCGAGCTCCTCGCCTAGAAACCCCACCTGGGACTCGAACCCAGATTTTGTTGGATTAGAAGTCCGGGGCCTTCTCCATTAGGCAAGCGGGGTATATCTAACTTTCAGCCCTTGGCTGCCAGCTATCTGGCTTCCACCTGGGTGACCGGTGGGATTCGAACCCACGACCTGCCGGGCCACATCCGGACGCTCTGCCATCTGAGCTACGGCCACCTCGGTCCTGGGAGAGAGTGATGATCCCCCATTGATTAATCTATTCAAGAATGCCGAGACTCAGATTTGAACTGAGGACCTCCTGTTCTTCAATCAGGCGCTACTACCGAACTGAGCTACTTCGGCAAAACGATGAGGTCGATCACTCCTCATTTAGTAGCGGGAGTGGGATTCGAACCCACGCTTTCCAGCTTATGGGGCTGGTGATCTAACCACTGATCTACCCCGCGAAGTGCAATTGCCTTGAAGTAAACTGCCGCCATCGGTAGTCATTCCCAAAGGACCAATGGCAGTTTACCCAGGTGAGCCGGGAGGGAATCGAACCCCCAACCTTCGGATTAAAAGTCCGCTGCTCTACCGTTAAGCTACCGGCCCAGTTCAGGCGGAAGGCGTGGGATTTGAACCCACAAGGGAGCACTGCCCCATACACGATTAGCAATCGAGCGCCTTGCCGATTCGGTCATCCTTCCTTTCTGAGCGGAGGGCGGGATTTGAACGCGCACCTTCTCTGTGGCACAGAGAGATTCTGCCTTTAAACTACCTCTGCATAGGTCTCATGGATCTGGTACAATGAAGTCTCACCTTCCCTAGAGGCCTGAGTTGAGCCAACAGTACCGGGAGTGGGATTTGAACCCACAAGGGCGTTCGCCCACCACGTTCTAAGTGTGGCGCGTTTTCCTGTTCCGCCACCCCGGCTAGTCATAGGCCGGGTGGACCGCTAATCCCCCGGCTGCTATTTGTAAGAGAAGTGCTCTGTTCCTCTGAGCTACCCACCTACATCTGGAACGACCGACATGAATGACAAGGGAGTGGTGGGACTCGAACCCACAACCCGTTTACGGTAACCGATTACCTCCGGCCCTGTGACGGGCGAGTCTGTGGCGATCGGACGCTCTGCCAATTGAGCTACACTCCCATATTCTGCAAGTACGGGGTTCGTGTCAGGGAACTTCTCTTTGAAAGAGCGTTGATCTGTTCATCTGAGCCACCCCGCCCTGGTTGAAAGTAGGCTGGTGGCGGGAGTCGAACCTACGCGTTGCCGTTTACAAGACGGCTGCTCTACCAATCTGAGCTACACCAGCATTGGGTCGGGATGCGAGGAGTCGAACCTCCGACCGCAACGTCCCAAACGTTGAATGCTACCAGCTACACCACATCCCGATTCAGGCTACGGGACCAGGGTTCGAACCTGGGTCTGTTGGTTCAAAGCCAACTGTCCTACCTGTTAGACGATCCCGTAATATACGTGGCAGGTGGGGCAGGAGTCGAACCTACAGTCTGCGGTTTTGGGGACCGCTGCTCTACCAGTTGAGCTACCCACCTATAATTGGGCATATCTTCATCCTTAAAATGGGAGTGACGGGATTCGAACCCACAACCTTTCCGTCCTAAGCGGTAACCGATTACCTCCGGCCCGAGCCCGGGCGAGTTGTGGCGATCGGATAGTAAACGCTCTGCCATTGAGCCACACTCCCATAAGCTGCAAGGGTGGGATTCGAACCCACAATGAACTGCATTAATAGTGCAGCGCCTTACCGTTCGGCCACCTTGCAATAGCGGTCCCGGCCGGATTTGAACCGGCGATCTCCGGCTTGACAAACCAGCGGGGACTCCATGCTCCCCTACGAGACCAATGAAATTGGGCAAAGTATTCAGTTGTCAATGTACTACCGATATAAAGTCGTCATGATCACGCTGTTGAAATAAAAAAACGCGGGCCTTGTGGCCCGCGTTTTGTTAAACGTAAGTAGATGCTTCCCTCTTAAGGGGATCTATCGCGGGGCCACAGCGGGTTGGTCGGTTCGGTCGTATTTCCTGTGAGATAAAAGGATATACCGGTGAAAATAGGCGAAGACAACCAGCGCTCTATCAGGCATTGCCTATAACTATGTTGTTTTATCGTGAACTTACGATGACGCATTTCAGTTACCTATATTTGTCCGACGGTTACCTTTCCGCTGAACTCTGTGCCTTCTGTGCAGAAACAAAAAACGCGGGCTATATAGCCCGCGTGTCGAAGGTGCATGAAAAGATAGGTTATCCCTAATCTTCTCCATCAACGAAGGGTGCGAGCCTCGCTACTCTTTCGACACGGGGGTTGGACCAGAGTATGGCAAAATGGTCGTTGTCCGGCCTGGAAATATTCAATTCTGCTGTCGTTTGTATTTTCTTAAACATCGTAAATTGCTTGACTCAATAAATTTGAACGAGAAGCAGTCTAGCATACCGCCATCACGTTTGTCAATTTTTTTATCGGATCATCTTAGCGGATCATTGAGCTGACGGCATTCCATCAACGTGCCTGAATCACCATTTCACTTTGATTTCCTCCTCTATTCGTCTTCCTTGATGATCGCCTCGCTCAATTTTATCGATCCCTCTATTTTTAAAGGAATTTACAGGCCCTACCCTGCCCGATACAGTTGAGTCATGTCTCATTAAACCATTCTTCTAGTCGGTAGTTCGATGGGCGTTGTGGGCAATAAGTTCCCCACCCTATCATTCCGCAAAGAGCCCACACACAAAGGTGGGGGACCGGAATCCATGTTTTCAACATTTGGCTTAGTTCAATGAAGACCTACTACGTCTACATCATGACAAGTAAAAAAATGGGATGATTTGTCTGAATGATTGAAATAGAAGGATGGTTTCCCGGCATAGATTATCCCTGTGGAGATGGGTACTGGAATGACAACCGGTACAAACACGTCATTCCCGCGAAGGCGGGAATCCACAGCGCGTGACACACAGATCCCTGACTCTCTGCGCCCAACAGATTTTCAGGGCAATCATGTGTAGTTTCCACGATTGCCCTGAACCGATGTGCCGTATTAGAGACAGCTCTAAAGCTACCTACCCCATTATTTATCGTTGAGGACAGTTTGGATATGGTCAACCAGCTTGTCGAAAGCTTGTTCCCAGCCGCCACCTGCGCCCGAGCCTGCCGGCATACCGGCGTGCGTCATGACCATCTTTGTTCGGCCGCCAAGGTCATCCAACAGCACGGTGACTTCGGTCGTCGTGGGATACCCCTCGGGCATGCCCATGGCCGCTGGCGAAACCACATTGCCATTTTCATCGGCCGGGCTCTCGGTATAGACAAGCCGCTCATTCGGGACAATTTCTATGAATTCACCCGTCGTCCACATTTTCATGCTGCCATCAGGCGAGGCCATGCAGATCAGGCGCTTGCCGCCGACCCGCAGTGCCATCTCGGCGACAGGTACGGTGAAGCCTTTTGGTCCATACCACTGTTTGAAATGCTCTGGTTGGGTCCACATTTGCCAGATGAGGTCTACGGCCGCATTGAACGTACGTTCAATTACCACGGCATCTTCACGAATCTTATTTTCACTCATTATCTTTCTCCCTGTTCTTAAGTTGATATATATAGTCGTCCATGCGTTCAAAGCTTGCCTCCCAGATGTGGCGGTACTGCTCTGTCCACCTGGAAATTTCTTGGAGCGGCGTTACGTCGATAGTGCAAGGTCGATATTGCGCCTTCTGCCCCTGGGTGATTAACCCGGCACGCTCCAATACTTTGATATGTTGGGAAATAGCCGGCAAAGTCATATTAAACGGCTCCGCGAGTTCGTTCACGGTCGCTTCTCCCTCTGCCAGGCGCGCTAAAATCGCCCGCCGCGTCGAGTTGGCCAATGCTGCAAAGGTCTGGCTCAGTTTATCTTCCTCACTTCTCATGATTATGGTGCTAGTTATTTAAGTAATTACTTAATTAAGTGTTCAGTATAATACGATCGCGCATCATATTTGTCAAGCAAATTGCTCAAATACGATCAGGTCCCGATTTGTCGAAGCGAGTAAGAGGGCTGGTCGCGGAGTAGGTCGGATTGCCAATCCGGCAGTGCCCTATTGAGCTAGCTACCCGCCAGACACTACCTTGTAGGTCGGATTGCCAATCCGACATTACCTCGTTGAGCTAGCTACCTGCCAGACATTACAAATACGCACTATAGGTATAAGGCCATTCATGCCACGCCGAAACCAACCCCGCCTTTACAGGATTATCGAGAACATAGCGCATGATTCTGTGCCATTCCGCTTCATTTCGCACCACATGATCATAACTTTCAGCTTGCCAAAACGCACCTTGCCGGCCAAGCAAACGATTGCACTCGCCAGCCGTATATCGTTTCAACGACTGCATGATTTTAGACAGCTTGAAATATTTTGGCGTGTCGTCTGCATAAACGCCCTCCTGCGATGGTGCAATTACAGCATGGACATGATTGGACATGATGGTAAAAGCATCCAGTCGATAAACGCGCTCATCGCGGTAGTGCAAGCTATTAGCGACTGAATTGGCAAGAACGGGTAATTTAAGATAGTGTGGCCCAGACGATTGGTGAAGTTGATCATCGAAACGGCCGAAATACCTCTTCTCCACCACGTACTCCTCGCTTATTGTTGTCGCCGCTAACCTTTCTGTTTCATGCTCTGCTTTCAGCAGTTCAATGACCGCATCTGGTAACGACCCAGCTAGACGAAATGTGACAAAAAAAGTTGCCCCTTGGGGTTGAATATGGGGCAGTTTACGACGGTAAAACTCTTCCATAATTTGTTGGTTAGATTATTATAGGTCGGAGTGGCAATCCGACATCGCAGCGTTGGTCAGATTGGTTTTCCGACATGACAGCACTGGTCGGATTGGCAATCCGACCTATATGATTATGCCATCCCAGAAGGTGGGGAATGAAATGCAAAATGCACTCACGTCAGGCAGCCGCCAGCCCATCGCACGGTCATGAACCGGCTGGTTTGGACCGGTCGCCGACCCCAGAGTAAATTGAACTCTACTGTCGCGCGCAGCCGTACACCGACACATGGCTCTTGCTTTCGGCCGTGAATGGCGAGCGGTCCCACCATGCCCATCGCTCGCACCGCTCGAGACCAGCCAGTTGGGCCATAAGGTCGAGTTCGGAGGGCCAGGCATAACGCATGAAATGGGGGACCATCCGCGTACCACTTTCGCTGATAATGATACGTTGGAAGGCAACGGTTTGCAGAACCGGATCATGAATCGCGATCTCGAACCGGGCTGAGTCCATCCTGGCCCACGAGCCCTTCATGCGCTGACCATCCACGAAGCCGGAGAGATCGGGCACCACCGTCTCTATGACAAAAACACCGCCGGCGTTCAAGTGCCGGGCGGCGTTGTGGAAGCAACGCACCTGGGCTTCCTGGGTCGTCAGGTTAAAGATCGTATTGAACACCAGGTAGACCAGATCGAAGGTGTCCTTCACACGGACTTCGGCCATGTCCCCAATTTCCACGGGGATGGCGGAACCGCCGGGCTTTTCGCGAAGCTTCGCGACCATCTCTTCAGATGCCTCTATACCGTGCACGGCCAGGCCGCGTGCAGCCAGCGGCAGCGCCACCCGCCCGGTCCCAATGGCCAGCTCAAGGACCTTCCCACCTCCGGCCAGTTCTGCCAGCGTCTCCACGGAGTCGCGAGTCTCCTTGGCCATCATCTGTTCGTACATCGTATCGTACCGCTCGGCATTGAGCTCGCCGAACGTCCCGGGTCCATATTCTCTCATGGCTTTTCCTCATCGAACGATGGCGCATGCTGGCCGCCTGGTAGATAAGTTGAAAGATGCCGGTGATTTAACCAGAGGCGTTCTTTTTAATCCCGAAAGAAGATAACCCAAATGGCGTGGATTAAGCCTGGGATATAGCCCAAAATGGTGAGTAATATATTGAGCCAGAACTGTCCGCCCAGTCCGACTTTCAGGAAAACCCCCAGCGGGGGGATAAGAATAGAAAAAATGAGCCGACATCCGTCAATCATATGTCCTCCGAGAAAATATTTGAGTTATGAAGTTATCGTATCATGCAGCTTGAATAGTCAGTAAATAATCTGTGCCACGATATCCATTACGCAATTGCAGCTATTGGGGTTTCTTGCGACAGACTGTAAGACTTTGAAGATTATGACGTATATTATATTCAGAGGGCGCGATCATATCGCCCAGACAAGGATTTTTCCATGATAGACTCCAAAACTCGTTTGCTCTCATGGTTTTGCAACCCGGCGACTGATGAGGATTTTGAGCACCTCTATCGCACAGAGTTACCAAAAATCTATAATTTCTTTCGCTACCGGGTTGGTGACGGTCAATTGGCGGAAGATTTGACGGCTGAAACGTTTGAAAAAGCCTGGCGCAAACGCCACCGTTATAGACAAGATCTGGCCTCATTTTCAACCTGGCTTTTCACTATAGCCCGCCGGGTGGCCATCGATCATTATCGCAAAAAACGGCGAATAATTTCCCTTGAGAGTATCAGCCATCTGACGGCTGATGAGACTCCGGAGGAGTTGACCCAAAAGCGCAGCGACTTTGACCGCTTGTCACTTCTCCTGACCCAGCTTGAAGATCGCAACCGAGAGTTGGTGGCTCTCCGTTACGGCGCCGGTCTCACCAACCGGGCCATTGCCGGCCTCACTGGGCTATCAGAATCGAATGTCGGCGTCATTCTTCACCGAACCCTGAAACAACTCCAGGCCGACTGGGAGGAAGCAAGATGAACGATGATTTTTTAAAACGCATGCGCAAACCGCCGCCGTGCGAGTTTGCCAATGAATTGTATGAAAGGATTAGCCAACCAATGAACGAACCACATTACAGAATTAAACCCTTCGTCCTCCGAAGGACGGCGATTACCCTGGGAGTGGCCAGCCTGCTACTGCTGGTGATTGTGCTGGTCTCCCCGGCCGCCAGGGCCTTCGCCGAAAAACAATTTCGGCAGGTCGGCGCGCTTATCTTCCGCCCGATTGACGCGGATCCGGCGACCTCACCCGCCGGGTCAGTTCAGCCAACAGTCCCGGCGCCAGGTGATACGAACCCACCTGAGAACGCCACCTTGTTAGAAGATGCATCCCGCCTATCGGGTTTTACCATCTTGGCTCCGGACTATATGCCTGAAGGCTACGCGGTGGACAACGTCTGGTCGATAAACCGCCAGGAAAGCGGCATCTACGTGGTTAGCACCTTTCGGAACGATGCAAACAATCACTTCCTGCTCTTAAACCAGGTGGTTTACTCACCTGGGGCTAGCTTTGAACAAACCTATGGCGACAACGAACAGGTGTCAGACACGAGCGTCGGTGGGCAGGCGGCGGTGTGGATTACCGGCCGGCTCATGACCGATCCGACTGACCACTCCCCGAAACTTCCGGCCGAGCCCCAGTTGTACCCCACCAATTGGCTCGTATGGCAGAATGGTGACATCACCTATGCCCTCTTTGGCAACGGCCTCAGCCAGCAAGAAATGATAAGGATCGCCGAATCACTCGGCCGCTAGACAGTATCTGGTTCCCCTCAACAAGCCCGGGCGGCGCTTCTTTGCCCGGGCTTGTTTTGTTTTGACTCTTAACCAGCAAACCACCTCTCATTGATAGTCTTGCTGCCGGCTTAAACTACTATAAGCGGCCGTAGTAAAGATTAGTTTCATACAAAAAGTCCACCCTTCCGTCTATTTGGTGAACATCGAAGATCTTTCGCAATTCGACAAGCATTCGTTCATGACCCGGCTGCCCGGCCACCGGAGCATATGATGAAGACAAAAGCCGGCCTTTTAAGCCTTCAAAATCAAACGATTGGCTGTTCTCAAATGTCTCGGTCTGAAACTCCTTATCCAAAAAAGCGCTTTTCACCTGATTATCGTATCGTTTATGGGTGACCGTGGCATAATCCGTGGCAACTATTTCAAGCAGCTTCTCATAATCGTCTCCCAAGGGGTATCTTGACCCTCGCCGTTCGTTCCAGACGAGCACCACCCAGCCGGACGGTTTGAGCAAACGCTGAAATTCACCCCTGGCCTTCTCCGGATCAAACCAATGGAAGGCCTGACCGGCCGTTACAAAGTCGATACTTGCTCCCGCCAGCGTGGTCTCTTCGGCCGTCCCCGCAACAGATCGGAAACCAGGATATTTTTGCAGCAACCGTTCGCCTGCCTCGCGCATCGGTTGGTTAGGTTCCACGCCATAAACAAAGCAATCCAGGCGCAAGAACCCCTCAGCTAGAAATCCTGTTCCTGAACCGATGTCGGCCACAATCGATGTCTTTGATAGCTGGTACTTGGCCCGCAGAGTTTCAAAGAGCTCCTGGGGGTAACGTGGCCGGTATTGGACATAGTTTTCGACGCGATTAGAGAAGCGTTGGGTATTGTCCTTCATAGCCTTGTTTTCCACCCTGCACAAAAAAAACGTAGCAGCCCGGCTGCTTCATGATTGAGGGAACGCCCTCTCTTACTGAGTTTTAGGCAAGCAAATCACGAGAGTGCTGCCTTGCCCTGGCCCGGCACTGCTGGCGGTGATTTCGCCGCCATGTTCGGCGACGATGGCCTGGGCGATGGCCAGTCCCAGGCCGCTACCGCCCGAGTCCCGGCTGCGGGACGGATCGGCCCGGTAGAACCGGTCAAACACGTGGGGAAGATCGTCGGCCGCGATGCCGGAACCGGTATCAGCCACGCTCACGAAGAAGGCACTCCCTTTCTGTTCGGCGCAAACGGTAATAGCACCGCCTTCGGGGGTATGCAGCAGCGCATTGCCCAACAGATTGCCGAAAACCTGGCGCATCCGGCCGGGGTCGACTTCCATGACGGGCATGGCCCCCAACAATTCTACCCTCATCTCGATCTCCTTGGCGGCTGTCAGAGGCTTGAAATCGGCGGTGGCATCCTTCACCAGGGCGGCCATGTCGGTGGCGCTCTTCTCCAGGCGCAAGCGGTGGGCCTCGGCCTGGGCCAGGAGTCGTAAATCGTCCACCAGGGCGGTTAAAAGTCGGGCCTGGTCCAATAGCCGGGCGATCTCTTCCTTATTCAACGGATAAACATCATCCAGCATGGCCTGCAAGTTACCTTGCAAAACATGGATGGGGTGACGCAGTTCGTGGGCTACGTCGCCCAGCAGATTCTGGCGCAAGGTTTCGGCCTGCTCCAACTGGGCGGCCATGTCGTTAAAAGAACTCCCAACGGCGACCATCTCCTGGCTACCACGGGGCGATAGACGAGTGCTCAACTCCTGCCGGCCAATGGCCCCGGCCGCTTCCTCCATCTCACGCAGGGGGGCGCTCAGGCTTCGGCTCATCCACACCCCCGCCCCAACAGCCACAACCGTGACCACAATGATCATTGGCAGGGCGTTGAAAGGCGCACCGTCCCGCCGGGTCTGTTCAAAATAGGCCTGAATCTCTGGCGGCGCTTCTGAATCGGCGCCGAAATAGTCCCGGGCCGTCATATAAGCTCCCATACCGGCCACCAACGATACGACAATAATGACCCCGGCAAAAGCCAGGCTCAAACGGACCCAAAGACGATTCATGCCCCCTCCTCATAATCCAGGCGGTAGCCGACGCCGTAAACGGTGTGGATGTATGTCGGTTGGCCCGAATCCGGCTCGATCTTCTGGCGTAGGTTGCGCATATGGCTATCCAGGGTCCGCTCCAACCCTTCATAGTCGACGCCCAGGCCCTTGTTGACCAGTTCGCTCCGGGTGAGCACATAACCGGCGCGAGACAACAGTACCTGGAGCAGATTAAATTCCGTGGGGGTTAGCTCGACGCTGCGGCCATCAATACGAACCTCGCGCCGCTCCACGTCCATTTCCAGGCCGCCTACGCGCATTATTTGCGGCTCGACGGCGCCCGGGCTGCGTAAGCGAGCCCGGACGCGAGCGACAACTTCCCGGGGATTGTACGGCTTGGTCACGTAATCGTCGGCGCCGATCTCCAGGCCTACGATCTTGTCCGTGTCTTCCACCCGGGCGCTGAGCATGATGATGGGAATGTGGGCCAGGGCCTGGTCGCTGCGAACGAGCCGGGTGATATCCCAGCCGTCGCGATCGGGCAGCATGAGGTCCAGAAGCAGCAGGTCCGGCTTCTCCCGGCGTAGATTATGGATGGCCGTTTCCCCGTCATAGGCCACCAGCACCTCATATCCTGCCTGTTCCAAATAGGCGCGCATCAAGCGGACTACCTCCTTGTCATCGTCAACGACCAGGACACGCTGCTTCATCTTAATCACCCATTACTATGTGCGCACATCAGGCGAACGACTTCTTTGTCGTCGCCAACGGTGAGGTTGTATTGGTTCGTCATCAGCCACCATCATGTCGTTATCCGTTCCGTTCGTCAAGTCGATGGCTGCCCATTCCGACCGCTCCATGCCATCGCGCCACTTTTCGGCCGCCGTCAATAATAGCCAGGGCACAAGAATCAGCGCCGCGCCGGTCAGCAGGCAGGGCAGCGCTGTCAATAAGGCTCCCGCCCCGTAAATCAGGGCGATCAAACCACCGCCGGCGACCACCAGCGTAACTATCACCAGGTAAAGGAATTTACGGTCACTTTCCCGGCGATAGCGGCGCATATTGGTCGGCGGTCGCTGGTTTTTACTCATAGCGTAAAGCTTCAATCGGCCGCAAGCTGGAGGCACGCCAGGCCGGGTAGATACCGAAGATCAGGCCCACGACCGCGGCGAAAGTGGCCGATAACATAATTGTACCCAGGTCGACGACCAGGGGCAGATCAAAGAGGGCACTGGCCACAGCCGAAATGGTCCAGCCCAGGGCGATGCCAATCGCGCCGCCCAGCAGGCTCAACAACAACGATTCCAGCAAGAATTGAGCCAAAATATCTCGCCTGAGCGCCCCGATAGCTTTACGAATGCCGATCTCCCGGGTGCGTTCGGTCACACTGACCAGCATGATATTCATGATACCAATGCCGCCCACCACCAGTGAAATGGCGGCGATTGCTCCAAGAAATGTCGTCAGCGTCGCAGTGATTGTATTGACGGTATCCAGTAAGCTGGCCTGGTCAAAGATTGAAAAATCATCTTCATCCCCGTAGATGATGTCATGCTGATCCCGTAGCGTCTCGGTAATTTGCTTGAGCGCCGCGTCAACCTGTTCAGTGCCGGCCGCCTGGGCCGTGATTGAGCTGACCGCTTTTTCTCCACTCCGCGTACGGCTAGAGTAGAGCCGGCTTTGCGCCGTGGTGAGGGGAATAAAGACGCTATTGTCGGTGTTGCCAGCCAGGCCACCGCCGGAGTCGGCTAATACGCCAACCACTTCATAACTAACGCCATTGATCCGGACCGGCTGGCCGATAGGAAATTCCGTGCCAAACAGGTCGGAAGCAGCGCCCGCCCCGATTACGGCCACCCGGGCTATGGTATCCAGGTCGTTCTGGTTCAGGCCGTCGCCAAGCTGGAAATCATCCAGGTTATTCATGGCCAGGTAGTTTGCTGTGACGCCATTGACGGCCGTGTTCATAGACTCGCCACCGAAAACAACCAGTTGGTTGCCTTGCACAATCGCCGAAACCTCGGTGATATCAGGGGCGTTAAGGGGGTTCGATAGCGCTTCTACATCGTCCAGGCTCAAGGCCGGGTAACCGCCGCTGTTGTCAGGGTCAGTGGAGATGTTGATCAGGTTGGTGCCAATGGCATTGATTTCTCCGGTAATGCTCTCGCTGAAACCATTACCGATAGACATCAGGGCAATGACGGAAGCAACGCCGATGATGACTCCTAACATGGTCAAGATAGCGCGCATCTTGTTGGCCAAAATACTATCTAAAGCGGTTAAGAAACCTTCTGAAAAATTCATCGTATCACCTATTCACTGACAATGAGCCCGTCGCGCAGCCAGATGGTGCGTTGAGCCCGCTCGGCGACCATCGGTTCATGGGTCACCATGATGATGGTCATGCCCTGATTATTGAGGTTCTCAAAGAGATCTAATATTTCATTACCGGTATGGGTATCTAAGGCGCCGGTCGGTTCGTCGGCCAGAATGATGCTGGGGGTGGTCGCCAGCGCCCGGGCAATGGCCACACGCTGTTGCTGGCCGCCTGACAACTCGTCAGGACGGTGATCCATACGGTCGGCCAGGCCGACCAACGTCAAGGCTTCTCTGGCCTTTTCGAACCGCTCCGTACGGCCGACGCCAGCATACATGAGCGGCAAGGTCACTTGCTTGATAGCCGAGGTCCTGGCCAGCAGGTTAAATTGTTGGAAAACGAAACCAATGCGCCGGTTGCGGATGCGGGCGCGATCGTCACTGCTCAGGGCGCTGACATCCTCGCCGCCCAGCATATAAGTCCCACTATTGGGGACATCCAGGACGCCAATCATATTCATCAACGTACTTTTGCCAGAGCCGGAGGGACCCATGATGGCCACCAATTCGCCGGCCTCGATGGTCAGGTCGACGCCTCTGAGGGCATGAACTACCTGGGTGCCCATCTCATAGGACTTGGTGATGTTCATCATTTCGATCACGTTTCTCAAATCCTGATTAGCTTCTTCGCTCACTGTGCCGTTCCTCTTGCTTACGATATTCTGCACCGGGGCCAGTTGGGCCTGGGAGGTTGTTTTTAACATCGTCTACTCCTCGGTTATTTTTCCTTTCTAACCACCAGGGCCGAAGCCAAACGTCTGGGTGGGCGCTTCAAAGGAACCAACTGCCACTACATCGCCTTCTACTATCCCGTCGATAATTTGGGTGTATTCCTTGTCTTTTAGCCCTACAGTGACTTCTATGGGGACGGTCGTCCTAGTGCCGTCGGCTTCTGTTCGGACCAGATTCACGGTGAAAGTACCGTTTTCACGATCGGCCGTGATAGCCGCATTGGGTACCAACAGCACATCTTCCCGGTTTGCCGTCACCAAATCGGCATTGGCAGTCATGCCCACTAGAATGGGCAGGCTGCTTTCTTGCAAGCTTAAGCTCACATCATAGGAGACGATGCCATTGCTGCTAACAGAAGCCACAGGCGCGATGGCCGTGACAAAGCTTTCGATCTTAACCTCAGGCCAGGTTTCCATGATGACCAGGGCCGGTTGGTGCAGGGCCAGCCGGCCGACATCGATCTCATCCACATTGAGAACAACCTCCAGGCTGTTTCTGTCTACGATGTTGGCGACTAGGCCAGAGGCTAACTCGCCTTCGCTGACATTTACGGCCGTTATCGTCCCGTCAAAGGGCGCGATCAGCGTCGCATCGGCCAGGTTGTTCAACGCTTCTTGCAGAGCTGTCCTGGCCTGGGCCAGTCGGATTTCGTAAATGGTGATGTTGCTCTCCGACGGCCCGGCTAATAAAGTGGCCAGGGACGCCTGGGCGCTGGCTAAATCAGCTTCGGCCGCGGCGATCTCCGCCTCCGAGGCGCCTAGTAATAGCGTCTCATGCCGGGCTGCGGCCGCGTCATATTGGGCTGTAGAGCCGGCTAGGCTGGCCTGGGAGGAGGCCACATTGTTGACGTCCGGGTTACGTAGCTCTTCTAACCGCGCTTGGGCAATGGCGACCTGGGCAGCGGCCGTTTGCACATTCCGACTAGCCGTAGCCATTTGTGGATTATCCGAGGGCAGACATTCATAGTCGCCGCTCTCATTTACCTGGCAATCGGCCAGGCGTACCCAGGCGTTATGTGCCGCTTCCTGTTGTTCCAGGGCCGTGTTGAGGTTGGCCTCGGCGGCTAAAATATCCGCGTCGCTCACCTCGTTGGCGGCCTGAACCTGTCCTGAACCGGACCATATATTGGCCTGAGCAGCCTTTACATTGGCTTCCGACGCGGCGATCTGTTCCTCAGAGGGACCAGCCAGTAGATCATCCAACCCGGCCTGGGCACTTAACACGGCCGCTTCGGCGGCGAAAATATCAGCAGCAGCGGCGCCGGTCAGCAGGTCAGCCAGTTCCGCCTCGGCGATGATAACCTCGCGTTCGGCCGAAGCGACGTTCCTCTCCAGGGCGGCTCTCTCGAGTTGGATCAGGTCATCGCCTGCCTTGACCTCATCGCCGGTAGCGATATTTACTTCATCGACTACTCCGGAAGTAGCCAGCGATAAGCCGGCCTCGCGGTGGGCCACAACCTGTCCGCTGGCGGTGGCGCTTTCAGACAGATCGCCTATGAAAGCAACTGCCGTCTCGCCGATGTTTGTCTCAGCAGCAGTCGTGCGATCCGCCCGGATAAATATCAGAGCAACCAGGCCAGCAACCAGCGTTATACCGCCAATAATCCAAATCCATTTATGCTTCTTAATTGATTTCATCACACTTATTTCCTGTCAGCTGTTCGTCACTCGATCAGAATTCATCATTAAAGGTTTACCCGGTAGAGATCAATCGATTCTATCCGCCGCCAAAGGGTCCGCCATCGTTGTTGTTGGACCCCCCGCCAGGACCAAAGCGGAAGACAGGCGCGACGACTTCGCCAATGATGACCTCATCCCCGGCGGACAGGCCACTAAGGATTTCGGTGTACTGTCCATCTTTTGAACCGATGACAACTTCTACTTTTTCGGTTACGGGCGTGCTGGGCAAGTTGCCACGCAGGTTGCCTGGTCTTTCGCTTTCGCCGGTCACCCGGTTGACGGTGAAGGTCCCGGCTTCACGATCGGCCGTAATGGCCGCGTTGGGTACCAATAGGATGTTTTTTTGCTCAGCAGTGATCAAACGGGCATTAGCAGTCATCCCTATCAGGATGGGCAAATCCGTTTCTTCCAGGGCGATCTGCACACCGTAGGTTACGATGCCGCCGCTATTGTTGCCGGCCGCCGGAGCGATGGAAGCGATTGCCCCGTCGATTTCTACATCCGGCCAGGTTTCCAGGGTAATGATCGCCGGTTGCCCCACCATCAGAGAACCCACATCGATTTCATCGACGCTGAGAACAACTTCCAGATCGCTGGAGGCGAGTTTGACAACATTGCCGGTCGCGAATTCGCCTTCGGTGATGTAGGTTCCGGTCACGATCCCGTCAAAGGGGGCGGTTATGGTCGCTTTGGCCAGAGCTTCTTCGGCGCCCTCCAGGGCCAGGCGAGCCTGTTCGACACCCGCTTCGGCGATGGCGATATCTTCAACCGATGGGCCCCTGGTCAAGGAGGCGAGTTGAGCCTGCACCTGGGCCAGGCTCGCCTCGGCAGCGGCAATCTGAGCCGCAGTTGGACCGGCAAGCAGCGCGTCATAGTTCGCCCGGGCTTGTTCAACATAGGCCGCCGCAGCAGTGATGCCGGCCGCCGAGCTGGTTAGATTGCCCTGTTTGGGGCCGGCCATGAGGGCATCCAGCGCTGCCTGGGCAATGGCCAGGTTCTGGGTCGCCTCTTCTAGGCGGTCATGGGTGCTGGAAATAGCGAAACGTTCGTTTAGATCCTTGGCCTGATCGTAGGCCAGTTGGGCGTTGAGCAGGTCGGCTTCGGCCGCGGCGATGGCCGAGGCGCTGACGGAACCAAGGGTGCTATTGTAAGCGGCCGAGGCGGAGGCCACGTTGGCCTGCTGAGCTCGGATATTGGCTTCGGATTCGACGATGTCTAACTCGTCCGGCCCGGCCAGTAGATCGGCCAGGCTGGCCTGGGCGCTTAGAACGGCCGCTTCGGACGCGGCGATCTCCTTGGCCGTGGCGCCGCTCAATAAGGCCGCCAGATTCGCGTCCTGCAAGGCCAGGTTTTGCTGGGCTCTTTCAATCCCCAGGAGTAGCCTGGTAGTGTCTAGTTGAACCAGCGTTTCACCGGCCGTTACTTTATCCCCAGCCCGGACGTACACGCCGGTTACCACGGCGGGCGCAGAGGCCGCCAGGGTGGCGTGCTGGCCCGCTTCGACCTGGCCACTGGCGGTAGCGCTGGCCGACAAGTCGCCAATGAAGGCCGCTACCTTGTCCCCGGTTTGGGCCTTGAGGGCGGCCCGGTTTTCACGAATCCGGCCGAGAGTTGACACGACCAGAAAAACGGCCAGGAACAGGACGACGGCTACGCCGATGGCCAGCCAACGTTTCCGCTTCGGCCGGTCTGCCTTAATTTTCGTTGTTGTCATCATAAAAAATCTCCTCAATATCAGACGATCGGGGCGATCTACCACGACCGGTTGCGCTTTTTCTTCAAGGTTCAGGGCTATTTTAGGAAATAAATCTGCAGAACATCTGCAGAAACCCTGTACTTTGTTAGCAATCACTCCGGGAATCGTCACGCCGAACCGCTAAGTTGCCCATAGGCCAGTATGATCTGGTTCAGCGTGCTGCCGTTATCTGTACAAACCTATGGATTTTGTTATATTGGTTAAAGAGTTCGCTGGCTCGATAAGAGGAGGGTTATGACCCAAAACAACATAATCCATAAAAGCAGATCCTATGCCCTGACTTTTAGATTGTGGCCCGAGGCAGCCGGCATGGAGAAACGCCGCCAATTCAGGGCTGTGAAAACCATCGTCCAAACCTTGTACTTGGCGCCCCTGGTAATCGCTAGTATTGTCATACTGATAATCCGCTCGGATTTCGACAGGTTAGTCGGCAATCGCGAAGCCCTGGTCATCTTGTTCGTGGCCATGGTTTTGCTTCTCGCTCAACCCTTTACTTCGCGAATTCGCCTGGGCAAGCAAGGCGAGGAACTAGAGATCAGTAGCTCGTTGGCGCCGCTGGTAATGTGGTCAACCCTGTTCTTCTCCGGCGCGGCCGGTTTGTGGGCCATGGTCCTGGCCGCGGCCGTGGTTGCCTTGTGGAAGAGCCGGCAACTGGCCAGTTACAATCAGAACCCGCTCTGGAAACCCCTTTCGTTTTTTGTCGAACAATCAGGTATTTACGTATTTCCTACCATCATTATGGCCTTGATTTATCTTGCCGCTGGAGGTGTTTTCCCCATCACCGGCGTCGCGACCAAGGATTGGATCCCGCCCCTGGTGACCATTATTTTCGCCGCCCTCTTATCGGGACTCATATTATTGCCAGTGGCCATCCAGATGAATAATCTGGCCGGTACGCGAAATTCGGCCGGCAACCTGGTCCGTTTTTATATAAGCGCGATTGCCTTGCCCTTGCTGATGAGCCCTTTTGCCATTATTACCGCCTTGCTAGACGAGGAAGGACGGTTGCTGGCGCTGGTTTTTGTTTTGCTCGGCATTTACCTGGTCAACCGCCTGGCCCATCATATGAGTCTGGCCGAAGCCCGTAGCCGCCAGCAGGCACATGAATTTGACCGGCTTGAGAAGTTAGCCAAGGAGATCATCGCCGCCCCGGCCGATGCCGCCACCCTGCCCCAGGTGCTGGCCGGTGCTTTACCCGGCTTATTCCCTGCCGATCAGCTGGCCATTCACCTTTTTAAGCCCGACATTTCAGTCGCCTGGTCTGCCTTCGACCTCAAAATTCCCCAAGACTCGGCCGGCGTAGCCGAGGAAAGTTGGACGGCCCTGGGCCTGGCCGAAGATTCTTTTAGACTCATTCCCAGGGTCACCTTGCCTGGCCAGCGGCGCACATTTGGCGACGCACTCATGACCAAGATTGTTATCGAAGCTATCGAGCAAGGCGGGGCCGCGGATACATGGGTTGGCGGCGTCTATTTACTCCGGCACAACTCCGAAGGCCGGGCTCTTGATTCCTTGGCCGCAGTCGATTCACTGGCTTCCCAGATCGGGACGGCCCTGACCCGGGCTCAAAATAATGCCGATATGCTGGCCTTTCACAAGGCTCAGCAAGAACTGGAATTTGCCGGTCACATTCAGACCAGCTTTTTGCCTCGGGAAGTTCCACAGGCCGATCAGTGGCAAATCTCGGCCGCCCTGGTATCAGCCCGGCAGACCTCTGGGGACTTTTATGATTTTATCCCTTTAGATGGCGGGCTCATTGGCATGGTGGTCGCCGATGTGTCAGATAAGGGCACCGGGGCGGCCCTGTACATGGCCCTCAGCCGGACCTTGTTGCGTACTTACGCCATGGACAGCGGCCTTCAACCTGAGCTTGCTCTCTCCCGGACCAATAATCGCATCCGGGCCGATGCCGAGTCTGACCAGTTCGTCACCTTGATCTACGGTGTTCTTGATCCGGCGACAGGTATACTGACCTATGCCAATGCCGGTCACAATCCGGGCTTTTTGATCCGGGCCGAAAGCGGCCAGGTCGAGTCCCTGCCCAGGACCGGCATCCCCCTGGGAATGTTTGAGGAAATGGCCTGGGAACAGGCCCAAATACAGTTTAATCCTGGCGATATTTTGTTACTCTATACCGATGGCGTCCCTGAAGCCCAGAACAGTGCCAACGAAGAATATGGCGAGGATCGTATGCTAGCCCTTGGCCAGTCCGGCCTGGGCCAGCCGGCCATTGTTACTCAAAAAGCCATTATCGATTCAATCAGCGATTTCGTTGGCGATGCACCCCAGTTTGATGATATAACTTTGATGGTCATTGTCCAAGATGCGTCAAAACATGATTCACAATCAATAGTCTGAAAGCACACCCAGGTGCTTTCACATTCAAAGGAGAAGTAAAAAATGTTAGGACCCCTGCAACTCACGGTCATCGGCTTCGACGAAGATAAATACTTCCAAGAGATCATGGTGCAGATAAAAGACCTGCGAAAACATAAGGTAATCCGGCTGTTTGACTTGCTGTATGTCATCAAACATGCGGATGGTACGGTCGCCTCAAAAGAGGTCGACGATCTGCAAGAAGGGGAGCAGCGCGAGTATGGTACCCTCATAAAAGGCTTGATGGGCCTGGCGACCAAAGACGTGGAACATATGGATGCCGCAGAGGTAGCCGGCGCTCTTGGCTCTGAGAGTGATGCGTTTGGTGTATCCGAGTCAGAAGTTCAGGGCCTGGCCGAGGCACTGCCCAACGGCAGTTCAGCCATATTTATCATTTTCGAACATGTTTGGGCCCGGGATGTGAAAGCGTCTATTCTGAAGGCCGGTGGCTATGTCCGGGCGCAAGGATTCTTAGATCCGGCCACGCTGCAAACCGCGACGAATGAACTGGCCACGGTCCTGGAAGCAGTGGAAAAGGCGGAAGTGGCCACCATGGAAAAGATGTCCGAGATCATGGGCGACGCCAAAGCCCAGGAAGATGCGGCCCGGGTAGCCGCGGCCGTCGCCATAGCCGAAGCCACCGCCATTAAGGCCCAGGCGGCCGATGCCCTGGCCCAGGCGGAAATGACCGAAGAAGAGGCCAACCGGATGGTAGCGGAAGCAGAGGCCCGCGCCGAAGCCGCACGGCAGCATGCCGCCGATGTTACGGCCGAGACCGCCGCCATGGAAGACGATGCCTTTGCCCAGGCCGAGGCCGTGCGCCGGGCGGCTAAACGGCAGGAAGAAGAGGCCATGGCCAGGGCGGCCGAGGTGGAAAGGCAGGCCAAAGATATCGAAGCGCTTGCCGTTATCCGGGCGATAAACGCCATGGTCACTGCTAAAGTCATCGAAAATGCCGCCGCCCGCGAGGCGATCAAGGCTGCCATCGCGGCCGACGTCATTGATTCCTACTCTGCCCGGCAAGCGGTAGAAGCGTTGCGATCCGGATAGGAAAGGCTCCCGGGCTACTGGGGTTGGTAACTGAATCCTTTGGCGAAGAGCCTGGGCTAATCGTCCTGATCGCCGGCACAAAAGCCATAAAAATATTAACCGCCTCGAACGGCCAGTGTTTTTTTATGAGTGATGGCCGGCAACCTGGCCTCGCGCCCCAAGTTGAATCTAACGCTTCCTTCGGGTAAAGTCGGGGCCATGACTCAAAAAGTGCTTGTGGTCGAAGACGAACCCATCCTCCTGGAAACTTTGGCCTATAATCTCAATCATCAGGGCTACGAAGTCTGCCAGGCAATAACCGGCCGCCAGGCCTTAGAAGTCGCCAAAAGCGAGATGCCCGATTTAATCGTGCTGGACGTCATGTTGCCGGGCATGGATGGCTTCGAAGTGTGCCGCATCCTGCGCCAGGAGTCCAATGTGCCCATTCTGATGTTGACCGCTCGTGATGATGTGATTGACAAGGTGGTTGGCTTAGAAATGGGAGCCGACGACTACATGACAAAGCCTTTTAGCATGCGCGAACTCCTGGCCCGGGTAAAAGCCATGATGCGTCGCGAACGTCTGATCCGGGAGGAGTATGTCGCCGAGGAAGGGGAGAAAGATCCGCCGGCCACCAAGGTACAAGAGTTGCTGGCCTTTGGCAACCTGGTCATTGACCTGGCCCGCAGGGAAGCCCGGCTGGACGACCAACCACTTCGCCTGAAGCCAAAGGAGTACGATCTGCTATTATTCCTGGTCCGGAACCGGGGCATCGCTTTATCCAGGGACTTGATCCTGGAGCGGGTGTGGGGTTGGGAACATCAAGCCGGTAGCCGGACCGTCGACGTACACGTTCACTGGCTACGGGCTAAGATAGAAACCAACCCGGCCGAAGCCCAACGTATCGTCACCGTGCGTGGCATGGGCTATCGTTTTGAAGGGTGATAGCTGAAGGATGCAGAAAGAACGGGCGCCGGCAGGAAACAGCGGGTTAGGACAGCGAGTAGATCGCCGTTTCGTTGTCTCCCGCCCGGGGTTGTTTTAATCATGCTTAGAGATATTCGCTGGCGAATCGCCATACCCTATGTAGCCCTCATTCTGATCGTGATGGGCGGGCTGGTGGTTTATATAAACCAAAAAGGGCGGGAAGCCCAGATACAGATCTTGGAGGACAGCTTATTAGTCGAAGCGCGCGGGTTAGCCGATCTGGCCCGGCCGCTTATTCGTCGCCGCAGATATCGATGGCAGTGGCGAACTGGCCAGACGCTGGTCAGAGCTACTTGGCCGGCGGGTCACTCTCGTAGCTGCCGACGGCACGGTCGTAGGTGAGTCCGACGAAGATCCGGCCCAGATGGAAAACCATGCCAACCGGCCGGAATTGATCCAGGCGAAAGGCACCGGTCAGGGAATCAGCATCCGCTATAGTCGAACCCTGGCTACGGATATGCTCTACGCCGCCGTCCCGGTGGAGGCTGGGGGAATGATCATTGGTTTCGCTCGCCTGGCTTTGCCCCTACAACAGGTCCAGGCGAACGTCGATCAACTTCAACGGGTCATCCTGACGGCGGCCACCATCGCAGCCATTGCCGCCATCGTCCTGGCTGTGATCTTGGCCGCGCGCATCACTCGCCCTGTTCGCCGTCTAACCGATGTAGCCGGTCGCATTGCCGCCGGCGATCTGGACGCACGCCACTATCTGAGCACCCCCGATGATCTGGGTGATCTGAGCCGGGCCTTCAACTTTATGGCCGACGAGTTACGGGATCGGGTCAATGATCTGAGCGATGAAAGGAACCGGCTAGAAGCTGTGCTGGAGAATATGGCTGACGGCGTGGTTATTACTGACAACAATGGGCAGGTGACATTGATCAACCCGGCCGCTTCCCGCTTGTTACGCACGGAACAAAAGCATCCCATCGGGCGCTATTTTCCCGAAATCGCCTGGCACCATGAGCTAATCGAATTATGGCAGCAGGCCCGTGAAAGTCATAAGGAGGAGGAGGCAGTCATCGAGATCGGACGGCAAGACACTTTTATGCGCATGATCGTTAGCCCCTTGGAAACCTCCGGCCGCCGGGATTGCCTGGTTATCCTGCAAGATTTGACGCGCATCCGTCGCCTGGAAACCGTCCGCCGTGATTTCCTCAGCAACATCTCCCACGAATTGCGTACCCCACTGGCTTCATTGAAAGCGCTGGTTGAGACGCTCCATGATGGTGCCCTGGATGATCCACCGGTCGCCCAGCGTTTTCTGGAACAAGCCGATGGGGAAGTAGACGCCCTCACTCAGATGGTTGAAGAACTCCTGGAACTAACGCGTATTGAATCGGGTAAGGTTCCTATTCGGCTGGCAGAAACAACCATCGATGAGGTGATCTTGCCGCCTGTCGAGCGCCTGCGACCGCAGTGCGAACGGCACCTGATTAACCTGGTCATCGACCTCGGCCAACGATCTGCCGCCAGTCCTTTGCGACGCTGCACGATCCCAACGAGTAGTAGGCAACCTGTTCCACAATGCCATTAAATTCACCCCGGATGGCGGCACGATAACCATCAAGGCCAGACTAAAAAGCGACAGATCAGTTGTCATCTTCTCGGTCCAGGATACAGGGACCGGTATTCCGGTCGCCGAACTGCCGCGCATTTTTGAACGTTTTTACAAAGGCGATCGGGCGCGTAGCAGCGGCGGTACTGGCCTGGGCCTGGCTATCTCCCGCCACCTGGTCCAGGCACAGGGCGGTCAGATCTGGGCCAAAAGCAAGGAAGGCAAGGGCAGTACCTTTTTCTTCAGCCTACCGGTAGCCGCGGGAGATCAACCAGCCGCTTAACCGTTTGTTAACAAAGCCATATCCCAACGTTAACACCGCTAAAAACAGCCATTAATCAGGCGGTGTTATCCTCCCCATTGTGAAAATTGTTACTTTGCATGTTAAAGACAAGACGCCGGACGGCAGGCGCAACCCTGAACGCTGCAGCCGGCTCACCCAAAATTTTCCCCATGGAGGAGAAAAAATGAAATTCCGTTATATGTTACTTGTTATTTTGGCGATCCTGGCCCTGGCTGCCTGTTCATCAGAGCCTGAGGCGACGCCAACACCGCGAACAGTGGCGGTTCCAACCGAGGCCGCTGAAGAACCAGCCATGGAAGAGATGTCCGATCTCGGGTTACCGGCAGTTGACCCGCTCTCGGTGAGTGGCGACATCGTGACCGCCGGCAGTTCAACTGTCTTCCCCCTCTCAGAGCGGATGGCCGAGCGTTTCCAGGATGAAGGGTATAGCGGCAACATCACCATCGACAGCATCGGCAGCGGCGCCGGTTTCGAGCGCTTCTGTGTCGCCGGCGAGACCGACATCTCCAACGCCAGCCGGGCCATTAAGGATAGTGAAGTCGAGTCCTGCCAGGCTATCGGCCGCGAGCCCATCGAGTTCCGGGTTGGCACGGATGCCCTGGCCGTGGTGGTCAGCGCCGAGAACGACTTCATCAGCGAAGCGACCATGGACCAACTGGCCCAAATCTTCTCTACCGCCGAAACGTGGGCTGATGTGGACCCGAATTGGCCGGATGAACCCATCCTGCGCTATATCCCCGGCACCGACAGTGGCACCTTTGATTACTTCGTGGAAGTCGTGTTTGACGAGGACGAGGCCCCCATCCTGGGAGCATCAAACCTGGAGTTGAGCGAGGATGATAATGTGCTGGTGCAAGGCGTCCTGGGTAGCCCCTACGCCGTGGGCTTCTTCGGTTACGCTTATTATGCTGAGAACGAGGGCGTCTTAAACATCCTGGCTATTGACGGCGTGGAAGCTTCGGCTGATAACGTCGACAATAACTCGTACCCGCTAGCCCGGCCGCTCTTCATCTACTCCACCGCCGGCATCATGCAAGAGAAACCCCAGGTCGCCGATTTCATCAACTTCTACCTGACCTATGTCAATGATGAGGTCATCGATGTCGGTTACTTCCCGGCCAGTGATGCGGCTCTGCAGCAATCGACAGCTAGTTGGCTCGAAGCCAACGGTTAAGCGTAGTTCTTTGGCGCTTCATGGTGATTGGAGAGGGCGACAGGTTCGCCCTCTCTTTAAGTTACTGCTAAGTGCCAATCTTTAAAGGTAAGAAAGCCGGGAAGTTGCGTCATGGAGGATTTCCAGATGGAAAGTAACGTCGCGCTGGAGTCGCAAGCTGCTCCGGCATCCGATGCAGAAAGGGCAGCGATGGATTTAACAAAGCACAGGCGGATCGGCGAGATAATTATCGAAGCATTGCTCTTTATTGCCGGGATTATTTCTGTCTTCACCACCATCGGCATTGTCTACGTTCTGCTTAAGGAGGCGCTAGGATTTTTCGGTACGCCAGAAGTCACCCTGTTGGAGTTCTTCACTTCGACGACCTGGCAACCGGCCATTGGCGATTTTGGAATCTGGCCGTTGGTGACGGCAACGCTGATGGTCAGCACCATCGCCATGCTGGTTGCGTTACCACTTGGCCTGGCCACAGCCATTTTTTTAAGTGAATATGCCTCAGAACAAACGCGGGGCACTGTCAAACCCATCTTGGAAATCCTGGCCGGCATTCCCACCGTCGTCTATGGCTACTTCGCTCTAACCTTTATGACTCCCCTGCTGCGGCGCATCTTTGGCGAAGGAACGGTCCAGATCTTTAACACCGCTTCGGCCGGCATCGTTGTTGGCATCCTGATTATTCCCCTGGTCACTTCGCTGAGCGAGGATGCCTTGCACGCTGTGCCCCGCTCCTTACGCGAGGCCGCCTATGGCTTGGGGGCGACCAAGCTGGAAACAGCCATGCGCATCGTGGTCCCGGCCGCCATGTCAGGCATAACAGCCGCTTTTGTGGTCGCTATTTCCCGGGCCATCGGCGAAACCATGGTGGTGGCCATCGCCGCCGGCGCCGGTCCAAAATTCACTATTAATCCTTTTGAGTCGGCCGAGACGATGACCGGACACATCGTGCGTATCAGCGGCGGCGACCTGAGCTATGACTCTATTGACTACAATAGCATCTTCGCCATCGGTCTTTTACTCTTTGTCATCACCCTGGGATTAAACATTGTCAGCCGGCGATTTGTAGCCCACTTCCGCGAGGTATACGAGTGAGTCGTCATAACACATTGAACGACGATCACTACCCTCAAGGGAAGGATTTTAGTGCCCAGATCACCCGCCGGCACCGTACCGGAAAGGTATGGCGGTTTTTCTTTTATGCCGCGACGATTCTGGCCATTATTGTCCTGGCAGTCCTGTTAATCAATGTGATTAACCAATCCTTTGGACTGGCCGCCATACAGAATGAATTTCCGCCAGATGAGCTGGTGCGCGCTTACCAAACGGAGCGGATGCTGAGCGCAGATAATGTCGTTTCCGGCGAGGATGACCAGGCCCTGGCTCAGAGTATTGGCAGCCTCGACAATGCCACCGGCTTCTTTGGCTACGCTTTCTACAGAAATAATGCCGATACGCTCCATGTTCTCTCTGTAGATGGCGTTCCCCCGACGGCTGAAACGGTTCAAAATGGAGAATATCCGCTGGCCCGGCCTCTCTTTATCTACACCTCAGCTGAGATCATGGCCGAGAAACCCCAGGTAGCGGCTTTTGTTAATTATTACCTGGATCATGCTCGCGAGGCCGTAAACACTATCGGCTACTTTCCGGCCGCACCAGCTGATATGGCGGCTTCAAGGGAGCGGGTCGCCGAAGCCCAGGGCGCTTTGCCGCCTGACCGCATCAATCCCGCTGATTATGGCGGCCGGATCGTGGCTACCGGCAGTTCTACTGTTTATCCTATTACCGCCGCGATCGCCGAGGGATTCAAAGCGGAAGGATTCCAGGACACGATTGAGGTCGTGAGCACCGGCACCAGTGGTGGCTTCAATTTATTCTGTGTCGAAGGCGCGACTGGGATCGACATTATCAATGCCAGCCGGCCCATTAGCCAGCTAGAAAGCGAAGCTTGTAAGGCCAATGACCGGCAGCTTATCGAGATCCCCATCGGCATGGATGCCCTGGCCATTGTCGTCAACAGCAATAACAACTTTGTGACTGATATCAGCCGCGAGGAATTGAGCCAGCTGTTCACCAACGCCACATCATGGGTTGATGTAAATCCCAATTGGCCAGAGGCCGGGATCCTGCGCTACATCCCCGGCCAATTCAGCGGAACCCTGGACTTTTTCATTGACGAAGTCTTTATAGTCGAACTAAAAGATCTGCCCTACGAATCGCTGGTGGACATTTTATCAGCCAATATTTCTACCGGTCTCGGGCGGCGCCTTGAACAAGAGCAACTCTTCTTCGAAGATCGCCTCGTATTCGAGGATCCAGTGCTATTTAATGAGTTATGCGCCGGCGAAGATCCACCCAAAGCGTGCCTGCTTCCAGCCCGTGAAACCGAGAATGTGCTGCAACTCGTCCGGGAACGCGTTGTCGTACCAGTGGTGGTGGAGAGCTGGTTTCTTATCGATTCGATCTTAAACCGCTCGGAGATCATCCTGGAGGCCCAGGAAAAATATCCTGGATCCGAGGTCGAGTTTTATCGCTGGATAACGCCGGAGTTTCTCATAAGTCCGCAATCAAGCCAGCCCGAGTTGGCCGGGGTGCGTACGGCGATCCTGGGCACTCTCTGGGTTATCCTTATCACTATTGCCTTCGCCTTTCCAGTCGGTGTTGGGGCAGCGATATACCTGGAAGAATACGCAAATCGCGAGAAATGGTACAACCAGATCATCCAGACCAACATTAATAATTTGGCCGGCGTCCCGTCGATTATTTACGGCATGTTGGGCCTGGCCGTCTTCGTCAGGGCCCTGGAGCCGATCACCAGCGGGGCCATCTTTGGGCTGGTGGATGATGCCACCACGGCCAATGGGCGAACGATCCTCTCGGCCGGGCTGACTCTGGGGCTGCTTATCCTACCCATTATCATCATCAGCGCCCAGGAAGCCGTTCGGGCCGTTCCCAACTCGTTGCGCCAGGCCAGCTATGGCCTGGGAGCGACGCGCTGGCAGACCATCTGGCACCACGTTATACCCAATGCCTTGCCGGGTATCCTGACCGGGGCCATCATCTCCATGTCCCGGGCGATCGGCGAAACAGCGCCGCTAGTCGTTATCGGGGCCTCCACCTTTATTACCGTCGATCCCACGGGACCTTTCTCAAAGTTTACCGTCCTGCCAATCCAGATCTTTCAATGGACAACTCGTCCGCAGGGCGCCTTCCACAATATCGCAGCGGCAGCGATTATTGCCCTCTTGATTCTGCTGTTGATCTTGAATGCAACCGCTGTGATCATCCGAAACCGAACCAGCAAAAGAATGGCTTAAGCTAATGACCGAACAATCCCTATCAGAAAATGGTAAATTTGCCATAGAAACCCGGAGCATGAACGTATTCTATGGAAACTTTCGGGCTGTTGAGAATATCGATGTAAAAATCAAGCCCCGCCAGATCACAGCGCTTATCGGTCCGTCTGGTTGTGGCAAAAGTACCGTTCTGCGGGCTTTCAATCGCATGAATGACCTCATCAGGACTTCTCGCCTGGAAGGGGAAGTTCTTTTTCACGGCCAGAACATCTATGCCGCTGACGTCGATCCTGTCGAGGTCAGGCGACGAATCGGCATGGTCTTTCAGAAACCAAACCCTTTCCCTAAGAGCATCTACGACAACACCGCCTGGGGGGCCAAGATAAATGGTTATAAAGGGGATATGGATGCCCTGGTGGAGCGGTCATTGCGCCAGGCTGCCCTCTGGGACGAAGTAAAGGATAAGCTGGATCAGAGTGGCCTTTCTTTATCCGGTGGGCAACAACAGCGCCTGTGCATCGCCCGGACCATCGCCGTTAAGCCAGAGATCATTCTTATGGATGAGCCGGCCTCGGCTCTGGACCCCATCGCCACACTGCGGATTGAAGAGCTAATACAAGATCTGAAGCGTGACTACACCATAATCATCGTCACCCATAATATGCAGCAAGCGGCCCGCGCCTCAGATTACACGGCCTTCTTCAGTATGAATAAAGAGCGCGCTGGCTTTCTGGTTGAGTACGATCAAACCAACGATCTTTTCACCAATCCAAAAAATGAATTAACAGAACAGTACATCACCGGCCGTTTTGGCTAATAGAACTATGAACACCGCAGGCTGGCCCAGGCAAAAAGCACTTTGGTGCTGATTTCGGGGCCAGGCCAGGCAGGATTGGCCTGCCCGTGAATAGAGAGACCAGGCAATGATACGAGGAATATTCGAACGAGAACTCCAGGATTTACAGACGCGCTTGTTGGCTTTGGGTAGCGAGGTAGGCGACAACGTCGTTAGCGCCGTCGACGTCTTGAAATATCGTGACTCCATAAGCGCCCAGCGCCTGATCACCGCCGACGAGGACATCAATCGCAAGCGCATCAAGATTATGAGCGATGCTTTGGTCCTTATCGCTACCCAGCAACCCATGGCCAGGGACATGCGGCTTATCGCCAGCATCATTGAAATCACCGGCGAACTGGAACGGATCAATGATTACGCCAAGGGTATCGCCAAAAACAGCCTGGAAATTGGTCCAACTCCCATGCCCGATGTTCTGGGGGATATGCCTGAAATGGCCGACAAGACACGAACCATGTTGCACCGGGCTCTTGAGGCGGCCAGACGGCGTGATGCCGATCTCGCCCGGGCCATCCCAAAAGACGACGATGAGATTGACGACCTGTTCAATAAGTCCTACCGGCGGATGTTGGCCTACGTGGCCAAGAATCCAGCAGATTATCAAACCATGAACTACCTGGAATGGGCTTTGCACAACCTCGAACGGGCGGCCGACCGGGTGACTAATATCTGCGAGTGGGTCGTTTATATGGTCACCGGCGAATACATTGAGATGGACTCTGAATTCGAAGCCCCGCCGGTCGCCAGGTGAATAGATTGCCGGCCAAAACATCTCTTTTTCGTCATTGACCCATTAACGCGTCGCCGGGACGGCCGGTGCTTTGAGACTCCTGACGGTGGCGAACCCAACGCCAGTAGAGCCAGAGGCCGAGGGGTCCGGTCAACACGGTGAGGAACAGCCAGCCGATCTTCGATTTCCGGCTTGCCGTCCCGCTACGGGAGAGATGAACCAGGACCAAGAGAACCGAGCCGGCCGTCAGCCCAATCCAGGCCATTAACAAGCCATTGATCAGGATCGACCGCCGGTAATGTTCAGGGATCAGCCAGACACTCTTCATAACCAGCGCGTATTCAGGTGAAGGACTCACTCCGCCCTCGGGATAAGCCCGCAGGTCTTCGGTGAGTTGCGGGATGGCCAGGCTATAACTGTCCGGCCCGTAATCGGTAAATACAAAAGTTGAGAGGCCGTTTGGGGCTAAAAAAATTGTGTTACCCCCCCCACCCCGACATGAAGGGCACCTGGAAGTAACGGTCGCCGGCCGTACGGTGATTGATACCCCAGAAAGAGAGATTATAAGCCTGGTCGCCATGAGCGAAACTTTTACCCGTTGGCAAACCTGTTAACCCGGACCGGTAAAGGGCCTATATAGTTTTGACCTGATGTAAATACTGTTGATCTGCGAAGCGGCCGCCATCCTGGAAGGGTTAAGCGATTATGGTTGCGGGATACAATAACGGCAACGGTGGCAACGCCCAACAGGTCCAACAATCAAGCAGATAGTGCCTGGCAGGCAATGGGGATGAGATAGGAGATCTGGCTCTCTTGGGGTCGATAAATCATGTCCGCCATGCTGCCCACAGCTCGGCATGATGCACCTGATTGAGATACATCTCTTGGGCAGCTGGTTCTGTATTTTTCTGCAGGTAGGCCTGTATGATCTGAACAGCAAATGCCAGCACTTCATCCGCCGCAGTGGTTTGTCCAAGCGCTATAAAAACCTCCCATGTAAGATGGAGAGCGCGCATCGGGTTTTCGGCCCCTTCCAGCCGGTTGTTCTCACGTAAGTAATCTAGAACCTGCAGCCCTAAGGTCTGAGCGACCTCCATGTCACCTTGAGCCAACTTGACCCTTGCCAATCCGGCCCAATCCTCAGCCTTGTAGTGAATCAGGTCCATCTCCTGGTGACTAGATAATGCCAGTTGGTAGCAGCTTTCCGCTTTTTGCAGGTTATCCTGGGCCAGCGCGACTGCCCCCAGTTCATTCAAGCTTATTCCTTCGCCCCACTGGTCGCCTACCTCGCGTTGAATAGTCAAGGCTTGTTCAAGATACTCGTCGGCTGCGGTGTAATCTCCCTGGGCACCGACAATAAATCCCAAATTGCTTAGGATTCCTCCTTCTCCATAACGGTCATCAATCTCGCGCCTGATAGTCAAGGAGTGCTCATAATACGCTCTAGCGGTACTAAGATCCCCCCGGTTCTCGGCAACCAACCCTAAATTACTGAGGATTACTCCTTCCCCGAAGCGGTTGCCAATCCCACTTTGAATTGCCAGAGACCGCTCATAATAATCTTTTGCAGCGGAAAAATCTCCTTGATAATGGGCCACGATTCCCAAACCGTTGAGACTTGCTGCTCCCCTTCCCTGGTCGTCCATCTCCTGCGCGATCGTCAGTGATTGCTCATAATATGCCTTGGCATTAGCAAAATCTCCTTTGTCAGCAGCCACATTTCCTAAGCCAGTCAAGCAGTTAGCCATCCTGTTCCAATCAACCAATTCCTGGGCAAGTTCGAGACCCGTCTGGAACTGGTCATGGGCGATCGCATACTGACTCTGTCGATAAGATGCCCTACCCCACGCCAAGTGCCCATCCACGACGAGTTCCGGAGCTGCCATTCGCTGCCCTAACTTTATCGCTTCCTGGGCATGAATTACAGCCTGGGCATATTCGCTGGTTGCTTGAGTGTATTTTGCCTGGCGCAAGGCCATTCGTCCCTGCTCAATTTCGCCCAAGCGACTGGCCATAAGCACAAGCTGAGCCAAGTCTTCGCGTTGAGCTTTGCGGTTGCCCTGCATATGATATGCGTTTTCGCGTGTTTTCAGCAGGGCGAAAAAGGCGGCCTGTTTTTCTGCGGGCGTAAAATCCAGCGCAAGGCTGAGATAACGAACCGCTGCTTCGTACGCGTGGGTCCTGGCTGCCTGGTCTCCAGCGCGTCCGTACCAATCGGCTGCCTGCTGCAGGTTGTCAGCACGCTGATAGTGCTCCCCAATAACTGAAGCATATTCCTCCTCTCGTCCATTGGCAGCGGCCGTGGTGGCCAACCAATCGGCTGCCTGAGCATGATACAGGCGACGCATGCGCTTCAACACCGTCTCGTAGGCTACATCACGTAAAAGCGCGTGTTTGAAAATGTACTCTGCTGTCCCGGCGAAGGCGCTCTCATCCCGGGGATAAATTAACTCTCTAGCTCGCAGCGTTGGGAGAGCATTTACCGCTTCGGCCTCCAGCGCAGCCAAGGCCTGGTCCCAGAAAATTCGTCCAATCACCGCTGCCTGCTGAGCTGCGCGCTTTTCCTGGGAGCGCAGCATGTCTAAACGTGCTTGCAGCACCCCGGTCAGAGTAGGAGGCACTCTCAGCTCCAGGAATCGTTCCGGCATCACCTGCCAGGACTTGGCCCCGACCACAATCACCCCATCATCAATCAGCATCTTGACCAGCTCTTCAGAATAGAAAGGATTGCCTTCGCCGCGACTGGCGACCAAGTTGAGAAGGTCGTCAGGTAAGGAATCGACCAATCGCAGAATTTCGACCACCAAAGCGCGGCTATCCTCACCGGATAAGGGGGCTAAATCCAGCTGGATATGGGCAGGCAGCATTTTGCCCCATTCAGGCCGCCGATCATAAATTGATGGTCGGGCAAGGCAAACAACCAGCAAGGGCAGGTCAGGCTGCCGCCTAACCAGGTCTAGCATGCTATCCAGGGAACCGCCATCAGCCCAATGGATATCGTCAAGCATAACGACCGCAGGATACTCAGCACAAATGGCACTGAAGAATTGGGCTAAGTACAGAGTTGCGCGGTTCTTGATTTGTTGCGGTTCATCCAAAATCGTTTTCAAATGCTGGCTGTCCTTGAAGTCGTAGCCCAACCAGGTCCCCAGGATGTGCGCTTTCATCTCGCTCTGGTCTGGCAGATATTCAGAAATCCCGGCGCTAAACTTCTCTCGCACGGTGGTTAAAGGATCGCTATCCAAAATCTGAAAGCGGCGGCCCAGCATGTCGCGCAGCAGGTATTGGGGGGTGCCCTGGGTTTGTTGGGTTGCTCTCCCTTTGAAATATCGAATTAGTTCACTACGCAGCTCCAACCACTTTTCAAATTCGAATAGGATGCGGCTTTTACCCAATCCGGCGTTTGCCAGCAAGGTGAGGAAAGTGGTTTGATTTTGGCCGGCGGCCGTCTGGAAAGCAAGCTGTAACTGGCGCAGCTCTTTTTCTCGGCCAATCGTCTTCGTTTCAATACCTTCCACTCCACGCCTGCCCAGGCGAAAGGCGCGCGGTTTGGCTTGTTTGACCAGGTAGACTTGTACCGGGTCTGCGAAGCCCTTAACCTGAACAGGTTCCTGGCGTTCGACATTAAATACGCCTCGCACATGCTGGTACGTATGGTGTGAAATCAGCACGCCTCCCGGCGGGGCTACGCTTTCTAAACGCGCCGCCAGGTTGACCACCAGCCCGGTGATGGAATCCTCTCCCTCGGTAATCCCACCCGCGATCACCAAACCGGTATCAATGCCTACGCGGACATTAAAGCCGGTTAAGCCCCTTTCCAATTCAAGCGTTTGATCGTATTCCTGGGCCATCTCGATGAGCTCTATGCCGGCGCGAATGGCGTTTTCTGGGTCGGATTCCTGAGCGGCAGGTAGGCCAAAGATCGCTTTGAAACCATCTCCCTGATAGCGGACGATACGGCCACCATGAGCCTCGACTACCGTGGCCATGCGGACCATGGCATTCTCCATGATCGCCAGATTGTCTTCCGGGTCAAGATTCTGGACCATCTCTGTATGACCGACGACGTCGGCAAACAAGATGGTCGCCACCTTACGCTGCTGGACAACCGGCTGTGCTGATTCCTCCAGCTTGGTTATCTGTTCTCGCAGAGCCTCGATTGCGGTTGCCACGACGGCATCGCCGAGCACGGCCCGCTGTGCTTCGAGCGCCTGGATAGCCTCACGAAGCTTGTCGATCGGGTCACTTTTTCCGGCAGACATGCTATCTCACCTAAATTGAGTCTATGGGAATTTCCAAGATAGTGCGGCCAATCGAGGCCTTCTAGCGCGTGAACCACACTCAATAACCGTAAAACTCTGTCCGCAATAATAGCAGTTTCACTAATGCCTGTCAGCAAATGCTGACTATTGACACGGGTAAAGTAGTGGCCCTCTTGTTGTTTCATACACCGACGGAGTGCGGGGCCAACCGATTCAGCCAAATCTTCATCGACCACTGGGCACGGTGGTGGGATTGTCGCCAGGAGGAGATACCGGCCGATCAGCGTACCTACGGGTAGGAGATGGTCGAAAAGATGCTGGGTTGCCGGCCGGAATCCTCAATGCGGCTTCGCTAGCTATGTCTCTCCTAAATGCTATGAAGAACTGAATCCCTTGGCGAAGAGCCTGGGCCAGGTAAAAGCCATGATGCGGCGCGAGCGGTTGATTCGAGAGGAGAATGATATCGAGGAGGGAGAGGAGGACGCGCCAGCCAACAAGGAAGAAGGATTGCTGACCTTTGGCAACCTGGTCATTGATCTGGTTCGCCGGGAAGCCAGGTTGAACGGCCAGCCGCTTCGCTTGAAACCCAAGGAGTATGAACTCCTACTTTTCCTGGCCAGAAACCAGGGCATCGCTTTATCCCGAGAGTTGATCCTGGAGCGGGTCTGGGGTTGGGAGCATCAGGGTGGCAGCCGGACAGTCGACGTACACGTTCACTGGCTTCGGGCCAAGATAGAAGCCAGCTCGGCCGAAGCCGGGCGAATTGTCATCGCACGCGGCATGGGTTATCGTTTTGAAGGTTAAAGTTGCCCTCCCCGCCAGGAGCAAAGAAACAGGGTGCCGGGTAGATCGCCACTTCTTTTTGTCCCAAATCGGTTTGTTCTGATCATGCTCAGAGATATCCGCTGGAGAATCGCCATACCCTTCGTCGCCCTCATTCTGATCGTGATGGGCGGGCTGGTCCTCGATATAAACAGAAAAGGACGGGAAACCCAGATACAGATCTTGGAGGACAGCTTATTTGTTGAAGTGCGCGGGTTGGCCGATCTGGCCCGGCCCTTTTTTGTTGGAGACGCTATCGAGGGGAGTGGCGAACTGGCCAGACGCTAGTCAGAACTACTTGACCGGCGGCGAACCCGGCGCCAATAGAACCATAGGCTAAGGGGGCCGGCCAACAAGGTAAGTAACAACCAGCCAGGCAGCGATCCCCGGTCGGATGGCTTACTGCGGAAAAAGTGGGCAAAGAGTAGGATGACCAAGCCGGTTACCAATACAATCCAGGCCAACAACAAGCCATTGATCAGTATTGCCCGTCGGTAATGTTCGGGGATCAACCAGACACCCTTCATAACCAGCGCGTTTACAGGTGAGGGGCTTAATCCGCCCTCGGGATAAGCTCGCAGGTCTTTGGTGAATTGCGGGATGGCCAGGCTATAACTGTCGGGCCCATAATCGGTAAATACAAAAGTTAAGCGGCCATTGTGGGTCAGAAAAATTGTGTTACCCCCACCCCGACAGGAAAAGCACCTGGAAAAAAATGGCCGCCGACCGTACGGTGATTGATACGCCAGAAAGAGAGATTGTAAGCCTGGTCGCCATAAGCGAAACTTTTTCCGGTCGGTGAACCCGTTAACCCGGAGCGGTACAGGGCCGCTTCGCTTTTGGCCTGGTGTAAAAGCTGTTGGCCCTCGTAATGGCCGCCATCCTGGAACAGTTGGGCTATTTTGGCCGCATCGTCCACGGTCGGGTAGGCGCCCACGCCCATAAAAGGGATCCCGCGGCTACCGTCTGTTTCGCGGGTGTGGATCATCGGCAGAACGACCTGTTCGTCGGCGCGGAATGTCATATGGTGTAAAGCGCTTGTCACCTCACTTCTGAAACAATTAGCGGCCGTTTCCGTAATGATATTTGAAGAATCTGGTTGTCAATGTATAAACAAGACGAAATGGAGAAATCACAAATGGCGAAGCAACACCGTTTAGAAAGACAAGATGGCATGGTATCCGGGGTATGTGGCGGGATCGCCGCTTATCTTGGTTGGGACCCTGTTATTATCAGGCTGATCTTCTTGTTTCTGATGTTACCGGGCGGCCTGCCGGGTGTACTACCTTATATCATTCTATGGATCATCATGCCCAAACAGCGCGTTTATGCTTAAGTAGTCATGTGCGTTGCACCCTAGAGGTGCGACGCACATCCGAGAGGGTCTGGATGATCGGCCAGCACAAGAGGAACTTAGCTGTTATTCCCTATCAGAGCGACTGGGGAGAACGCTTTGAACGAGAGGCTGACCTCTTGCAGAACGCCTTAGGGGAAAACGCCCTGGCCATAGTGCATATTGGCAGTACGTCCATCCCTGGTATGGCATCAAAGCCCATTGTCGATATCATGGTGGCCGTTGAATCCCTGGGGCAAGCCAAAGAATTTATTCCTGTGTTGGCAGCGCTCGGGTATGAGTATAAACCTCACGATACCATCCCGGACCGCCTGTTTTTCGCGAAGGAACCTACCCCAGAGTTCAGAACCCACCATCTGAATCTGGCTACGCAAGAATCAAGCTTCTGGAAAAACCAAATCGCTTTTCGCGACTACCTGTGCACCCACGATCAGATTGCTGCGGAGTATGTCGATCTGAAGAAACACCTGGCAGAAACTTATGCGCGTACGAATCAGCTTGATCGGGATGGGAAGAGCGCCTTCGTAGCCGGGGTTCTGGAATTGGCCGAAAAGGAAAAAAGCACGTCGAATTAACCGCGAAGCGGCGACCGGAACAGCCTCATCTTTGACCGGGTTGGGGGCATCAAACTAGCAACAAGTCGAGTTCATTCCAAAGCCAGCAACCGGCCAAAGAAATAGATCCAGCCATCCAGGTGGCTCTGGCGGTCATCCAGATCGCGTTGGCTTTCGTCATAGAAACCATGCGTAATCGTCAGGCGGCTGCCTGTCCCGGCGGCTTCCATCACCAGGTCGACCTGGCGGGTGGGCAACTCCGGCGCATGGTCCCAGCGCCAGGTGAAGCCCAGCCGTCTTGCCGGTTCAAACTCAGTGAATACCCCTCGTAAATGCCAATCCCTATCAGGCCAGGACAGATGATACGCCCCCTCCAGGCGCGGTTCGACTTCCGCCTGGGGTGGCCACCAGAGAATGAGCAGTTCGGGCTTAGTGAAGTAAAAAAATAGTTTCTCGGGGGAAAGATGGGGGAACGCAGCTTCAAGGCTGAGTTGGCTGTTATCTGTTGTTATTTGGTTGATAGCCGTTTGACCTCTCAAGATCATTCTCCTCTGGCAACCGGGTAACATAACTTTTGTGACCGGCCACCCGCTTGGCCATGATAATGTCTGGTTTCCCCGGACCGTTGGCATCAGGCACCAGGCCAACGATGACAAAACCAAGCTTCTGGTAAAACTCATAGGGGTGACGGTCCAGATTCTTGATGTTTATTATGTGCGTTGTGACGTCAGGGTACAGGTCTACACCGCCCAGCGATGTCCGGTTATCCTCATCGTCACTGCCCAGAAAGAGCGTGACCCCTTCAGGCACGCTAATCAATCGTTCCAGGTCAGCAACCAGCGCCCGGCCGATGCCTTGTCCCTGGAAATCGGGGCGGACAACCAGTGGGTGTAACTCCCAGGCATGACCGTTGTAATCCGGGATGGCGCCAATCCAGCCCAATACGGTCCCGTCATCATGAATCGCGACACGGCTGATTCGGCCCGGTATCAAGGATGAAGTAACCTGGACTCGGCCAGACTTGAGGTCGGGACAGGCGTTGGGATAGTGATCTCTAAAGCCATCATATAGTAGCCGGGCAACTTGCTCGAGAATCTGCGGGTCGGCCGAAGCGAGGTCAACAATTCGCATAAGAGGCCTCAGCTACTCCCTGGTCTCAATCAGTAAAAACAAAAGCCTGAAAATCGCCACAGGTAGGACATTGGCCAACTACCACTCCCTCGTCAAAGAAACCCATCAAACCCTCATCGCCCTCTATCCGCTCACATTCGGCGACGACAAAAGTCTCGTCCCCACATGAGCAAACCGGATTCTCCTCTCGTTCCGGTTTGCGGTGGTCGCCGGTGAAACTGAAGATAGTCTGTTCAAGGTCACAGACGGAACAGCGGGCGGTGATCACTCCCTTAAAATCACCTTTCTTGGCCCCAGTATGGTATTCGATTGTCAGGGACATGGGCACGATGCCGCAGGTTGAACAACCTTTCGGCCGGAAGAAGTGATAGTCGTTTGGATAACGCTGGGCGGCGATGGATTTCTCTGCGTAAGTTTTTAATTCTCCCAGGGAAATATTCTCACTCACTGGAACTCGCTCCTTCCAAGTCAGATCCCTAAACCGGCGGTAATCTTTGACGCCAACTCGGCGACGGAGGCGTTCTCCTCGCGATAAACTATCTTGATGCCCTCAGCCTGGCTTTCATTGACGATTATTTGGCTCATCTTTTTATCAAGATCAAGGAATTTATGCCATTGTTGCTCTGGGTCCGGCAAGGCGTGCAACCAGCTTTTCATCTCCGCTCTTTCAGGCGCGTTTTCCCAGGTGCGGAGCCGTTTTTGCTCGGATATCTCCAGGCAAACGACCTGGCCTGGAGAAATAACCTGGGCCAGAATCGCAGGATGGGTAATGCCGCCTTCGATTAACAGGGGCTGATCCTGATCCTGCAGGGCCAATTCAGTGGCCAACAGATCCAGATACTCGGCATTGGCGGCCCTGTTTAGGGCGTTGAACTCTTCCCAGGGCAGGGAGAAAGCCCAGACAAAGGGGTCTGGCGCAGTAAACCAGGCGGTGCTGGCCGGATGGCGCTCCGGCGTGTAGAGACCCATATAGCCGCCAAAAATATGCTCGTCCATATCGTAGCGGGCAATGCCCCTGGTTTCTGCGATGATCCGGCTAATAGTTGATTTGCCCGAACAGGCGCCGCCAATGATCCAGAAGATATTCCCCCTCCCATAGAGGATCTCTCGGGCCCTGGTGATCAACTCCTGGTTGATTTCAAACATCGCCGTCTCTTCCTACCTTGAGCGCCCTAAGAGGCAAACCTTTTTGCTGCCCGGGCGCGGGCCCTGGCCGCCTCAACATCACGATCCTTTGGCGGCGCATTGCTGACCAACGACTCGACCAGTTGCCCGGTGATTTGAGCGATTTCACGGACGGCGCGATCAAAAGACTCTTGATTTATTTGCGACGGCTTGGTGAAACCGCTCACCTTACGGACGTATTGTAAAGAGGCGTTATAGAGCTCCTCGGCGGTCGCCGGCGGCTCATAGTTAAAAAGGGTCTTGATATTTCGGCACACAATATTCCTCCACCGTGCCGTTGCCGGCTATTCGCTAAACATTGCACCCCGCGACGCAGCAGCCTACTTCTTCTTGTTAGCCCGGGCAACCTCAAGCGAGACCTGAGCCCAATCGCGAAGAGAATCCTCGTCGGCCAACACCGCCGGCGCCGGCTGAAAATAGGGCATCCGGCCGTGTTGTTTGGCCCCGATCTCTTCAAATTCCGGCCGGTTGCTATCGTCCGCTTTCAGAAACAGTTCTCCCTGGGAATTCACCAGGGCAAACATCGTGCCACCCTCAAAGATGCCGTAGCCACCGAACATCTTACGGCTGCTAACCTCGCCTAAGGGCGCCAGATCGCGCAATACCTGCTCGACGACGGCTGCCGCATCCTGGCTTTCTTTGGCACCTTTTTCACCCATTCTGGAACTCCAACTAACGATTATAAATGACCGCGATTATGCTTTCCGGCCATGACACTGCTTGAATTTTTTGCCGCTGCCACAAGGACAAGGGTCGTTTCGACCGGTGTCGGCAAAAAGATCGACCGCCTGCTGCCCGGCCGCGGCCGCGTTCTCAGCTGCGTACAATCTCACGATCTCGGACGGCGCTCGCTGGGCCTGGAGTAAATTGGCCATAATGCCCATCGGCCGGCGAACATGGTTGAAGAACAACTTGTAGCCGGCACAGAGATAATTCAAGCCCGGCTCGCCGTTGGGTGCGGACTCGCTGGCCGGGGTGTTGATGAAACGATTCTTTGGGCAACCGCCATGACAGGCGAAGCGGACATCGCACTCCAGGCAGTAGCGGGGCAGGGTCTGGGCCTTGTCCAGGCCAAATTGGCGCTGCTTGTTAGTGGCCACCAACTCGATCATGTGCGTTTCCAGTATATTGCCTAACAGATAGTCAGGCTCCACGTAATGATCGCAGGAATAAAGGTCGCCATTATGCTCCAGGGCCAGGGCATTGCCGCAGGTAGGCGAAAAAACACACAGATTGTGCTGCCCCACCCAACTCCCCAGGGTCACGTCAAACAGCTGCACGTAAACCTCGCCCACGTCGCGCCGCACCCACTCATCGAAAATCGCAATCAGGAAGCGACCGTATTGCTCAGCCTGGACCGATCGTTCTGTCACCAGGCTGCCTCGCTGGAGATAGAGCGGCCGGTCGCCGCCATCTCGTTCACTCCAGCCCACATTAGCCAGCGGCAGAAAATCGGGCGTGGCCCGCTCGATGATGGGAATGAATTGGATAAAATTCGCGGCTAACTCGTCGCGGAAATATCGATAGACTTCCAGCGGGTGATCGGCATTGGCCGCGTGCACAGTGCAGAGGATATTGAAATCCACCTGGTGCTGGCGCAAATATTCCCAGCCTCGTTTTACTTGGTCAAAACTGCCCGCCCCGCCCTTGTTCACTCGGTAGGTGTCATGGATCTCCTTTGGCCCATCGACGCTGAGGCCAACCAGGAAGTCGTTTTCCTTGAAGAAAACGCACCATTCGTCGTCCAGCTTGGTGCCGTTGGTCTGAATGGTATGACTGATGCGCTGGCCGGGCTGCTTGTACTTCTTGGCCAATTCGACCGAGCGTTTGAAAAAATCCAATCCCATGAGCGTCGGCTCGCCCCCCTGCCAGGCCAGGGCTACTTCCGGCACGCGCTGGCTTTCCAGCATCTGCTTGATATAGCTCTCCAGCAGTTCGTCAGCCATGCGAAAGCGGCTGCCCGGGTAAAGCATCTCCTTGGACAGGAAGAAGCAATATTTACAATCCAGGTTGCAAATGGCCCCGGTGGGCTTGACCAGCAAATGATAAGCCGGGGGGGCGTTTTGAGGCATCGTCAGCATGGTATTTTTCTCAAAAAAAGGTTGTGTTTAACAAAGCAAGCGTACCCGCACAGCCCCCATTTAGCAACTGTGATCCGCACAACTGGAACAACCTTTTAAGAAAACCCAACCGTAAAACCAAATCTTGGCAGGTGTTCCGGCCGGGGTTAATCCGGTAATAGGGCCAACAGTCGGCGGGCTATCAAAAGCAAGCCTAGAAAAGAAGAGAGACTAGACCTGCAGGGTTTTTGGGCGCGAATTTACCCACCGGGTCATTTTTGAAACACCGCAGGTCTGCCTGATAAGTGAACGTGCTAAACCTGCGGTTTTTTGGGCGCGAATTTTCCCACCAGGTCTTTTTTGAAACCCAGCAGGTTTACCTGATAAGTGAAAACTTTTTGTTCTGTAGGCCCGATTGCATGCGCAGGTCGCCTGGCGGTGTTATCCTAATGATGGAGGTAATCAAATGGCGAAACCAATCATCCTTTTTGTTGATGACGAACCACCGGTACTGAATGCCTTAGAGCGGGACCTGCGCCAGCATTACGGCGCGGACTACCGGATCGTGAAAGCCGGATCAGGTTTCCACGCTATGGCGGCCGTAAAACAATTCAAGCAACGCGACGAACCTATTGCTCTTTTTATCGTCGACGAGCGCATGCCGGAGATAACCGGGACCGCTCTCCTGGCTGAAGTGATTCAAATCTATCCCGACGCACGCAGAGTTTTGCTGACCGCCTACGCCGACACAGAAGCGGCCATAGTCGGTATCAATAGCCTGGGGCTGGACTATTACTTCCAGAAACCCTGGGATCCCCCGGAAGTGAAGCTTTTTCCCATTCTGGACGATCTGTTGTCCAAACCGAAATGTTGACCCGCACCATGGGAATCACGGGCCATGACTCCCGGCGCGGAGAAAAGACCATCACTCCCGCTTGGCAATAATAAGAGGCAACTCAAAGATGGCCAAGCCAAATGCCCGCATGCGTAACTGGCGCACCTGCCAGCGTAGCCCCCGGCCGACTTTGGTTATCTCGTAATCCAGGCCGGCTTCCGTCAGTGCCTGGGCTACTTTATCATTGGCTAACGGCCGGCCGCTACGACTGGCCTCTATACTTTCCCCAGCGGCCTCAACGCCCGGGGGCGGCTGGGAAATCGCTGTTATTGGCCCGGTCGAGATGGGCGAATCCATGATCACCACCACCCCACCCGGCCGCAGGAGCGTAGCCGCGCTGGCCAGGCAAGCGCCGACGTCGCCGGCATAATGCAAACTGGCATTGTAGATCAACAGATCGACGCTCTTAGGTTGGAAAGGAGGCCTCTCGATATCCCCCTGGACCAGCGTAAGCGGTATCTCCAACTCCTGCCGCAGCCGGCCGGCCGCGCCCAGGCCAAAAGCATCGTCGCGACTCAGGTCCAGCGCGACCAATTCGACCTGCTCGCCGGCCTCCATGGCCAGGCGACCGGCCAACCAGCCTACGCCCGCGCCCATATCTACCACCCGCAACGACTGGCTGCGGCCGTCGATTTCCTGTTTGAACCACCGCATCAAGATCTGAAAGCTCTTATGACGCACCGGCCAGTATATCTTGTCCCACCCTCTGGGTGGAACAGTCGGTAAAGCCGCCATCTCCTCGGCCGTCAGCAAACGCCAGCCTTGCTCTTCCCGCTGTGTCCGGTATTCTTCGGCATAAGCATCGGCCTCTTCCTGTTGCTCAGGTGAAATCAGACACAAAATACCTTTTTGCACGGCGAAAGAAAGGGCATCGTCCGGGCAATAAAGGCTATTTTCTTGTTGGTTCAGCGCTTTCTGGCATACGGGACAACCCAACCAGGAAGGGACTTCATTATTCATCGATTTGCTCTCCATTTCTGCCCTCGCCGATATTCAACCAGCGGCACCGGGTGCGTTTACGACTTCGCGCCAGGCGCAAACGCCGGTTTATCATCTGCCCCATGCGCCGCTTGATTATCTGTTGATTCTAGTTATGATAGCGGGTCTGGGGAAGTAATGAAAGGGACAATCTTGGATGGCGCCGGCGGCTTCGCATAGTGGTGTTTGATTACCCAAAACCACCACCACCCCCAACCTATTTTAGATGGGTAGCCAAAATGGTTTTGCCAATGGATCATTTCCCACCGGTTAATTTTTAAGGTTGGGTCACATTTTATTGGCTATGACTGGTTCAACCAAAAATAAGCCAACACTCCGGCAACAAAATACGATTTAAAAAGCCTTTTGGACAGAGCGCGTGATGTCACCTACTTGGGTTTCCCCCCATTCCGCTACGCCCGCTACAGGCATCAAATAGGATAAAAGTCCCATTGTCCGATCCAGGTGATCGGCTTATTATGTAAATGTTAATCATGCTCTTCTTCCCTCAGATTAGCCGTTGGGTTGGTCCGGTCATTTGGCCGGACCTTCTCTTTTTAGGCACCAGCAGGACAGCCCAGATTTTGCCGCCTTCTCCCGAGTCCCCTGACCATCTTACGGTCGGCTGCCGCACCACTTCCAGCGGCCGTCCTCTTCCCTCATCGTCCACCTTTCGTTCACTTCGACAGCCACCTCGCTGCCAAAGGCAGCCAAACGGGCATTCCCCTTCACCTGAACGACGGCCGACTCCCTTTGGCGATCCACCACTTGATAAGTAAGGCTAGAAATATCCGCTTTGGACGATGAATCCGGACGAAGGCGCACTAAATCGGATAAGCTGGTGTCGGTCATATTTTCCGCCTGTACCGCCTGCTGCATATTGACACAGGTCACTCATAAAGCCTGGATCCCTTAGGCATCGGTCATCGCCATTACCCAGGCACGGGCTGCTTCGATCACAGAGGCATCTGGTGCGGCGGCGTTGTCTTTTACCCCGGTGCAGGCCGCCAACACCATGAGCAGCCATACGGCTATCACAATCGTTAAACGTCTCATGGGCTGACGCTCTCCATCATCGCCCCTGGTTCTTCGTTGAAAAAGGAAAAAGTCTTATACTATTGACTCTGATAGGTGCCTGACCCTTGAATACATTGGCCCTGTACAGGCCGGACCTGTTATGAAATCTATCACCGCTCAAGCCAATAATCCAGAACCTTTCTGCTGCGATATCTCTCAGGAGGCGGGCGAATTCCTGTTCGGCACGGCGCCTACCATCAATACCTGGTTCTTGCTCGAATACAACAGCACCTGGAATCACAAAGCCACCGAACAAAACGATCTACCCCAACCCATTCAAGCCTGGCTGAACGCCCAATTGGCCCTGGTCGCTGACAGCCGGCTGCTCTTCATCAAACAGAACCGGCCGGCCGGCGCGACCGGGCTCACCTTCTTCGTCGCACTCAGTCATGAAACAGCTCCGCGCCTTTACCGCTTCCCTCTGGATGATTACGAATCGTTAACCTCTTTGGATCTGTCGGCCGTACTTACTGTTGACCCGGCCGCCGAGCCGGCCTCCGGCTTCTACCTGCACGGGGAGCCAATTATCCTGGTCTGCACCAACGGCAAGCGCGATCGCTGCTGCGCCCGGGAGGGGCCGCCTCTGTACCAGGCCATCGCGGACATTGCCGGTGACAGGGCCTGGCAATGCACCCACCCCGGCGGCCATCGTTTTGCGCCGACCCTGGTCACCCTGCCCGACGGCGCCTTCTTCGGTCGCCTTACCCCGGCCGAAACCGGATCCTTTGTTAAAGCCTACGATCAGGGGGAACTGTTTCTGGAGAAGCTTCGCGGCCGTTGTATTTATGATCCCGTAAGCCAGGCCGCCGAACAATTCCTGCGCCGGCAAACCGGCCTACGCCAGCGAAGTGCCTATCGTTGGCAAGAAACAGTGGCCCTGGGTGAAAAGCGCTGGGCTGTCACCTTTCGCGGAACGGCCGGGCAGAGCCGGCGCATCTCCGTTATCCAGGAAGCGCCTTTCGAACGGCTGGTGAGTTGCCATCCTCCGAAGATGAAACCTGTAGCCCAATTCCGGGCAGCTAACTTCCAGCTTGAAGAGTAAGGTAATCGCTGGGCAGATAACCGGCGGGATCACCGGCACACTTATTGAACTTGCGCACTATGCGAAGCATCTCCCCCTCAACATTTGCCATCGCCGCCAGTCGATCTGATAACAACTTTAGAATATTTGCTTTGCCCGGCGTCTCCAGCCATGATCTGACCTGGAAATTCATATTTGTATGAAACCTTTAGAATTGACGGCGCCTTATTTCAATCATTTTTTCACCTGGGCGCTGAGAATATATCGCCTATTCGGGAATAATTTTGTGAAAGAACGTATCGTCTACCTGCTATTGTTTTTTGTTGCTCTTATATCGATCGCGGCTTGCCGACCGGAGCCAGATGAAGTTGTTATCACTGTCGTGCGCGAAATAGAGGTAACAGTCGAAGTAACCGCAATCACTGAACCCTCTGTCCCAGCAACGGAGCGACCTACAGAACCACCAACAACAGCGCCTACAAAGACGCTTGAACCTGAACCGACGGAAACGGCCACCTTGCCGCCCATCCAGGCGACCATACAGGCGCTGGCCGCCCAAGTAACCGTTGTGCCGAGAGAGTCATCAGCCCCGCAAATCAACGACGACGACTACCCGGCCCTGGTTGAGCAAGGTTGTGGAATCGTGCGTGATAATTATGTTCGCGGTAACTTCAACGGCGTCGATTGGGATGCCGTTTGTCTGCAATATCAAGAACTGGTCAAGACGATTAGTGACCAGGAGTCCTTTTGGGACCTTATGGAAGCGATGGTGGCGGAATTGGGGGACAACCACAGCCGCTTCGTCCGGCCGGATAGTTTCGCCGCCGAGTTCGGTTTGCCCGGTCAAGGCCAGGGCCAACCCTGGCCTGGCTTCACGGTTTGGCCGGCTCGTGAGGATGAATGGTTGCTGATTTGGGATGTCTGCGACACCGGTCCGGCGGCTGATGCCAGTTTGCGCCGGGGAGATATCATCCTGGCCATCAATGGCCAACCGGTCGTCCGTGGCGAAAATGGCTTTGACTACGGAGAGGTGAATCAGGCCATCTATGAAAATGACGACGAAGTTACCTTGCTTGTCCAAGGAGGTCCAGACCGCAATGCGAAAGAGGTAACCATTCCCTTTGGCGGCGCGGGAGGCTGTGATGGTTGGTTTTATGGCCTTGTCTCGGAAAATCCCCGAATCGGGTACATCCGGGTGCCTAGCTACAGCGGAAATTCCGACGAGAACACCTTGCAGGCCATCGAACGGATGGAGGAAAATCAGCCTCTGGACGGCCTCATCATAGATGTTCGCCACAACCCCGGGGGCAACGCCGATAGCGATATTGCCCTCTTCACCACCGGTATTTTTGGTACCACCGGACAGCTGCGAGAAGATGCCTCCCAGGTGCTCTACCGCATCCGGGGACCGGTGCGCTGGAATGAGACCACCCCGATCGTCCTCTTGACCGATGGCAGCAGTCACAGCGCAGCCGAATATTTTGCCACCGCCATGCAGCAATCAGGCCGGGCTACCCTGGTAGGCATGCCCACGGCCGGTAATACAGAGGGCATCACCGGCCATAACCTGGCCGATGGCTCGCTGATTCGCCTGGCTGTGCAAACCCTGGTTCTGACCGACGGTTCCACGTTGGAGGGCGTGGGTGTCCTGCCTGATATCCAGGTCCCGCTTGGCGAATGGGGCCTGCGCCAGGTACCGGATTTGCAATTGCAGGCGGCGATCGACGCTCTCGCGGCCCAAATCGGGCAGTAGCACGGCCACGTAGATCACCGGACGATGATTGGGGTTTGCTCCGGCGACAGATAAGGTGGGTACGCATCTTTACCTATTTTCTCAACAGTTGGAACAGTTGCTCGAGACTCGCCCTGTACTGTTTCGTATCCCGCGTTGGCCCATGTTCAGTATGCTCGATCTATATTGCGCAAGAAACGCATTTCATGATCAAGAGAATATCGTTAATAACTCTTGGATCTTGGCAAGAATTGGCGATTGATTGTCTGACTGGTAAGGACAATGGCTTTAAAGATTACAGAACGTTGGTATTTGGCGATTCTATACTCCTACCGCGGCTACTTGATAACATAGCCAAGCTCTCTGCCCTGGTAATCCCTCGCTTGGACCGTAAAACCTGGTGGCTACTCCTCGTAAACGACAAGAGCGCTTTGGTGAATCATTCGCTACGGCTAAGTTGGGATCAAAGTAGTAGAAATCGGCAATCGGCGTGTACAGTGGCCAGCTTGCTGTGGTGAAAGTCCATAATTGTGGTTCGCCATCTATCTGCCGCAAGATGTTCGCCTCACTATCCTGGAAACCCACTGAAGCTTTATCGGTCGCAGCGAGTGATTTGGTTGCATCCATAGAGAAACAGCGTCGCGGCTGACTCTCCTATTGTGAATTTATGCTCTATGCGTTCCATTCCATTTTCAAAAAGGCTGCTGTCCCGTCATGTGCCTGGGGATAACTTCATTTAACACGTTCAATCTCTTTTGCTCAATTCTGTTCAATGTCGCCTTTTCGTTCATAGGGTGACATATTGACTGAACAATAACACAAGTTAAATCTGAGTTGACAGATCCATTGTTGGTACGCGATACTCTGCCATTGGAGTCCTCCTTGTCCAGGCTTGGTTAAGTTGGATTGCCTTAATCATGCCTGACTTGGGAGCTCCACGAAAGTCTATTCTGTTGTTGAATTGTCAACCTATTACTGAACCATCCAGACAAGGAGTAATAAAATAGCCGAAAGAAACAAGAATATCAGCTGGATACGTCTGGTAAAAGGCCCCCTTCGATGGCGGCAGGCAGCAAGGAAGGCGGTATGAAGGGCGTCGTCGCTGCCAAATATTATGGCTCGGCGTCGAGGAAAAGAGGCTGGCTGGCCATGAGGCCAATAAAGACCTAATTGGGGACAATCCTCGAATGAATCACCCGAGCCAGGTGCTTAAGATCCTGATAATGCCAGAGCAGAAGTAGCGGGAATAGCGACAAAACTCCGTCAGATCACGGAGTCTCCGCTAAGTGGACCATTTTCCCGATAAGGTGTTGAGGGATATCGCGGACGCGGCTACTTACCCGACAAACTGCGAGGTAGATGAGAATCCGCCGGACTGTCGTCCAACTCGAGCCCATGTTTAGGCCTAGCGAACTAAGCACCTACTCTTTTGATTACGATGAGATATGAATTCGCCACCACAACCCGGATACTATCCAAACCTGGAATGGTCAATGAGGTAGCTTCTTTGGCGGTATGGTCCCGGCACCCTACGGGGTTATCTGGGCCCAGTTATTACCCCTGGTCATGCAGGCCAACGTGAAAGCCCCATCAGATCGAACGCCAGGGTCACTGGCCCTGAACCGCTATGAACGGCTGACCCAGATCGTGGCCGACCGGAGCGATGCAAAGGCGGCCGAAGGCGTGGTTGAGTTTCAGGCTGATGAGAAGCTGGACGACATCCGGGAAAGTGCTACATGAAGAAGGGGTTGTTGACCAAGCACGCCGGTCTGCTGGCTGTTTTGCTGGTTTTCGCCATTCTTGCGGTTGCTTATAATATTTCGCTGCCCCTGTTTGAGGCTCCTGACGAAGGCGCTCACTTTAATTACGTCAATTGGTTCGCCGAGGGTCACGGTCTACCAAATCTTAGGGATGACGAATGGCGAATCGGACATGAAATAGGCCAGCCACCGCTATATTATGCTGTGCTTGGCGCTCTGGTAGCCCCCATCGAGAGGGCTGATAAGGACATCATCGCCCCGGCGAACCCAAATTGGCCCCTTGGAGACGGCGTCACTGTCTTCTACCATACTGAGTCCGAGAATTTCCCTTATCGGGATACGGCCCTGGCCTTGCACCTGGCTCGCTTCGTTTCCACGCTTCTGGGCTTGGTGACGATCACAGCCACCTATATGATGGCGGCCCATATCGCGCCAAAACAAGCCTTACTGGCGGCGACAATCGTGGCTTTCAATCCCCAATTCATTTTTATTAGCTCGGCCGTGACCAACGACGCCATGGTGGCAGCTACTTCCGCCCTGGCCTTGTTGCTGGTCGTTCGGTTGGTGATCCAGCCGCGGCCGGCATTCTGGCCTTGTGCCGCCTTGGGTATTTTGTGGGGGCTGGCGTCGCTTTCCAAGGCCAGTGGACTGGCCATCGGCGTTCCTATTGGGTTGGGACTGTTTCTGGTTGCGTGGCAAAGCAGATCGTGGCGGATATTTGTTTTGAGTGCGGCCGGGGTACTGACCGGATTTACACTTACGGCCGGGTGGTGGTTTGTGCGCAACTGGCGCCTGTACGATGATCCCTTGGCCTGGGAGGAGTTATTGTATGCTAATCGCTTCATGGTTCGGGAAACTGTTTTGAGCGGACCTGAGACGATTCAGTACGCCGGCCATCTACTGAAATCTTACTGGGCTATGTTTGGTTATGGCATCCTCGCGCCTGAGTGGTTTTATATTGCCGTCAATATCATCGCTTTGGCCGGTTTGGTTGGCTTCGTACTCTGGTTTCTCCGCCGTCCAGCCGGTGAGGAGGCGAGGACCAGACGGTTGGCCACCCTGGTCTTGGTGGTTTGGACGGTTATCGTAGGGATATTATTGATGCGCTGGATGAGCCAGCTACTGTACACAAACCAGGGTCGGCTACTATATCCAGTCGTTAGCAGCCTGGCCGTCTTGATCGCCATCGGGTACGCTACTTTCGCCAGAATGAAGAAATGGCTCAATGGCGCTGTTAGCTTATTTCTGGTAGCTTGGTCTATAGCCGCGCTATTGTTAGTCGTCCGGCCGGCCTATGATCGGCCGCGCCCATTGAACCAGGAGGTGATAGTTCCTAACCCGACCACGATTTCGTTTGACGGGCAAATGGGTTTGATTGGTTACGAAGTAATTCAATCCCCGGTCGAGGCCGGTCACCCGCTGGAGGTCGACCTCTATTGGCGCGCGCTGGCACCCATGACGGAAAGCTTTGTCGTGGCCCTACAGGCGGTAGATGCCGATGGGTCGGTAGTCGCCGAGTCGGTATCGGTTCCTCATGAAGGCCGTTTCCAGACCCCTACCTGGACATCGGAGAAAATATATCGCGATCGGCTTACCTTATCTGATGTCCAAGCCAAAGCTCGACCCGGTCTTGCTCGCCTGGTTTTGTCGGTCCATCCCTTTGGCCGGACAGGAGAATGGCTGCCAGTTTGGGTAGACGGAACGGCGGCCGGCGACGAAGTAATGCTGACCACTATTAAGATAAAACCATCGGACGAAATGCTTTATAGCCCTGAGCATAGGGCTAATGTCACCTTTGGGGAAATGGCCCAATTGTCCGGGTTTGACGTTCCCTTGGAAGCCAATGCCGGCCAGTCTATTGAGGTGAAGCTGTACTGGCAGGCCTTGAATCCGGACGGGGAGGATTATAAGGTATTCGTTCATTTATTGGATGAATACGGTCGGTTGGTAGCCCAAAGTGACAGTTATCCACAGGATGGTTGGTATCCGACGTCCATATGGGCAGCTGGAGAACAGATTTGGGATGATTATACCATCTTCTTGCCCGATGAGACCCTGGCAGGACGTTACCACATCGCGGTCGGTTTGTACCATCCCGTTAGCGGAAAACGTTTACCGGCTCGCGGAGTTGATGGCGTCCACCTGTATAACGACAGCGCCGTTCTGGCGACTATCGTGGTGGGCGGGCTTTAGCGGTTTTATATATCAGGTGGATTGTACGCGCCCTGGCTCAAAGACATTGGGCTCAAAAGCGGAGCAAGATCATCTTATAGACGATTTTTTCTGGGAACGTCGCCGTCGCGCGCCGACTTCACGGATCCTTCACAATCAAACGAAATTCAGCGGCTTTGTTATCCTAGAAACAAGGTCGGTCGGCGCCCTTCACCCATTTTTCACGCCGCCTCTCATTGATTGGTATTCTGTTTCCAAGGAGAATAGTGGCGGCCGGGCGGCGTTCACTCCTCCTTCACATTTAAAGATCACAGCTGAAGACGCACCTGGAAATCGAAGATTAAAGTTACCTACCAAACCGGGTTTTCACGGCCGGTGCAGTTTTGCCTGTTATTGACACGCGACTCCGTTACCAGGATCATGGCCAGTAAGAGCGGTTGTTCCGCGACTATTTGGCGGAAGAACTTGTTCATTCAATCTGGAAAACAGGCCCATTTAGCGCTCCCACTTTTAACAATATTACCTCCTGTGCAAACGCTGAGAGCCTTTCTAACACACAGTTTGATTGGAATCAGCGGAGTTAATGGCCCGGATCGAGTTGCTTGTAATTTGTGTACCAACGTGTATAATCGTGCATGATGGTACATTAAATGGTACACAATGGTACACATAATTCGTAGGAGCGACCTGTATGACGGCAAAGGTCTTTACGGTAGAGAATCGAAAAGGCGGTGTGGGTAAAACGACCACCGCCGTAACTCTCGGCGTTGGCCTCGCCCGGCGCCTGGAACAAAATGGCGGCGGCAATGTGCTCATCGTTGACATGGATCCCCAGGGAGACACTGCCCGGGGCCTGGGGCTGGATCCAGATGGTCGTTGCGTCAGCCGGGTACTGCTGGGCAACGGCAGCCTGGAACCTTTACGCGACAATGTTTTGCCGGCCGACCGGTCACTTGATGGCGGCCCGGCCAGGCCCAACCTCTTCGTCCTGCCGGCCAGCGACAGGCTCAGCGAAGCCAAAGAGGACATCCTGACCGAGTTCGCCCTGCTGGCAGCTCGTTCGATGCGCACCCGCGGTGGTGGAGATGCGCCCCACTTGGTCAACCTCCTCGACGATAAACTTGGTCTGGCGAAAAAAGCGTTCGCCTACATCATCATCGACTGCCCACCGACGCTTGATATGCTCCAACAGGCCGTCCACCAATATGCCGATTACGCCGTCGTCCCGGTAAAGGTTGACTTTCACGGAACCAGCGCTACCGGTCGCCACACCAGCAATATTTTGCATGACCAGTCTGCCGGTATAAACATCCGCATCATGGCCGTCGTACCCACCTTCGTCAATGCCCGCCACAATCTAACCAAGGCGATGATGGCCAGTATCATTCGAACCTATGGCCGCCAGGTGGTGACCAAAGCTGTGCCAAATACGGTGCGGGTAGCCGAAGCCCCGGCCAGCGGCGGGCTGACCATCCTGGAATACTCCCCCGATTCACCGGCCGCTGAAGCCTACGAGGATCTGGTGGACCATGTTTACGCTGTATAACGAGGTGCCTTATGGGTTTTAACGATCCCTTCGCCAGCCTGAGCGACGACGATGAAAAGAGCAAGAAGTCCCGGCCCCGGCCCCTCCCGCCCAAAAAGTTCGACCAGCCGCTCGGGATCACCCGGCGTGATGTTTACCAGGCCACGGGCACCGGCAACAGTGTGATGCACGGCCAACTTTACCAGTTGACCACCCGCCTACCCCTGGATGTGGTAGAGGAGATCCGCCAGTGGGCGGCCGATCTAGGCATGACCCAACAAGATTTGCAACGATATTGTTTCTACCGGGGTCTGCAAGCGCTAACAGACGGGGAACGGCCGGAATTTGAGGAAGTGGTCGTCCGCCGAAAATTAAAGCCCCCAAAACCGGAGGAGTCCGCTGGGTAGAACGATTCTAGGTCGGCCAACGTGAGGCGGAGGCTATCGACCGGAAATTGGGCCCCCACCCCAGACGATTCTGTTTCATAGGTAAACGGCCATAACTTCTTCGGGAGTGACCGTTATTGGCCTCCCTTCACTTAGAAGGGTTCGTCGCCGGTCAACGAGCCATACCACTCATTCAGGAATTCCATCGCCTCTTCAAAGCGATCGGCCGGCAGCATCTTGTAAGAGGTGATGCCAAATTTCCGGTACAACTCCCCATAGACCCCGCCAAATTCATTCCGGCCGCTCTTTTTTGCCATCAAGATGGCCACCGCTTTCACAGATTGGGAGATTTGGCTGGCCTGCTCTTCGGTGACCGCTTGCCCAGGGGTCAGCCGCTTCTCTAAGCCCGTCACCCGTTGGGTCAAATCGCTAACAACCACGGCCGCCTGGTCCACCCGGTTTTCGGTGATCTCCAGGCGGAGATCAAACTCCCGCTGTTCCCGGGCCAGGGTAATCAGCGCCTGGCCTAGCTGTTCTACCTGGGTCAAGGCATCAGGCGCGGCCGACCCCTGGAAGGCGTCGCGCAGAATAACGTAGCACTCCTCCTGGTAGCGAATCACCCGCTCGCGGATCGTCTCCTTGACCCGGCTGGCATTAATGCCGAACAGCCAACCATTCAGATAATCGAGCTGCAAACATTGCATTTCTTGGGGGCCGCCGACGGTCATGATCTGTACGGTTTCCAGTTTCTTGGAGAGAACGGCATCGCGGTTAATCCGTTCCCGCTGGCCGGTATAACTGACGCCTAGGTAATCACATAATTGGCGCAAGGGCACATAAAATTCTGAATTACCGGAAGGGCTGCGTGTTACACGTACCCCTTTGATTTCATCTCCGTAAAATTCAACAATCCTCTCCTCGACCGGTATCAAGGCCTGGCTACTGTCGTCGCTCATCGTTTATCCTGTTTGTATATAAGCGGTTTTCTTGTGTTCATTGTTATATGTTGCTTTAGCACAAGAGTTCTATGAAATTGTAAACCCGCATTTCCCTGGCGTCAAGAGAAGCGAGGTGATTTCTGTCTCCCTTACTGATGACATTGATCAGATGACCGCACGCTTCGATAGGCCTATTATGTGTTCAAGAATATATTAATCGTTCCTTTTTTTGGGATGGACGTCAAGGGGGATATGGATTACCTGCCAAAGGGAGAACCAGGAAGACGAAGGGAAGGCGACTAATGAATGAAAAGGCGATAATCGAATGCCAGGGGCTCAGCCGGCAATACCAGATGGGCGAGGTCACCGTAAAGGCTTTACACCAACTCGATTTACAGATAGAGAAGGGGGAGTTGATCGTGCTGTTGGGTCCTTCGGGCTCGGGTAAGACCACGACGCTGAACCTCATTGGCGGCCTGGACCGGCCGAGTAGCGGGCAGATTTTTGTCGAGGGGCAAGATATCGCCCGGTACGACGACAGCCGGTTAACGGAATACCGGCGCAACAAAGTCGGCTTAATCTTCCAATTTTTCAACCTGATCCCGTCCCTGACCGCCAGTGAAAACGTTGAATTCGCCCTGGCCCTGACCAAGAAGAATGGGCAATTAGCGGAAGAGGCCGTCAATCTGCTGGACCTGGTAGGCCTGAAAGATAGAGCAGCGCACTTTCCTTCGCAGTTGTCCGGTGGCGAGCAACAGCGGGTAGCCATCGTTCGGGCCCTGGCCAACCAGCCGCCATTGTTGTTGTGCGATGAGCCCACCGGTAACCTGGATGTCGGTTCCGGTCGCCGGGTGTTGGAGGTGATCCAGGATTTTCAGCGCCGCAACAAGACCACCGTGTTATTGATCACCCATAACACGGCCATCGCGCCAATCGGCGACCGGGTCATTCACCTGCGCGATGGGCAGATCGACCATATCGAAGTGAATCCGGCGCCCCAACCGGCCGAGGTCCTTACCTGGTAAAACAAGGCGATGTGCCATGAACAAGATTTTACTGCGTAAAACAGTTCGCGACCTGAAGAAAAACCGGGCCCAAACCATAGCCTTGATAACCGTTGTCGCCCTGGGCATGTTGAGTTATGTGGCTGCGGCCGGCGCGTTTCGCGACCTGGATACTTCCTACCAGCATACTTACGACCAGACCCATTTCGCCGACGTCACTTTCGCCGTCGCGGGCGCCCCGGAAAGCGTGCTGGAAGAGATTACCAGGGTGGGGGGTGTGGCTGCCGTGACCGGCCGGTTGGTGATTGATGCCGGCTACCAGTTGCCCGGCGGCGAGCCAATTCGGGCCCGGCTTATTGGGCTGCCCCCAGATCAGCACCCGGAAGTAAACGATGTGCTCCTGCTCGACGGCCGCTACTTCGACAGTGGTGAAGAAGAGGTCGTTTTGCTGGAATCTCACTTTGCCGATTATTATGACATCAAGCCGGGGGATAAAGTGACGCCCATCATCAACGGCACGGTAACGCTGTTGGAAGTTGCCGGGACTGTGGCCAGCCCGGAGTATTTGGTTGTCAGCGCCAGCCGGCAAAATATTTTGCCCTCCGCGCGTTCTTTTGCCGTCCTCTTTCTGCCGATTTCAGCCCTTCAGACCTCTTTTGGTATGGAAGGCACTGTGAATGACATTGCCGTGCTTTTCGACGAAGGAGCGGGCCAGGAAACGGCTATCACCGCCATCGAATCGATCCTTTCACCTTACCAGCTTGAGTCCACCCTCCTGCAAGCCGACCAGCCCTCCAACGCCGCTCTCCGCCTGGATCTGGATGGCTTCCGCGAGGTCGCCTTATTGATGCCCATAATTTTGCTCCTGGTCGCTGCGGCCTCCATTTACATCATGCTCGGCCGCACAGTGCTGGCCCAACAACAACAAATCGGCCTGATGAAGGCGCTGGGCTATCACAACCGGACTGTGCTGGTCCACTACCTGGCCTACGCCCTGGTGATCGGCCTGATCGGCACCGTGGTCGGGCTACTCCTGGGTCTGTTACTGTCCCGCCAGATCACGCTGGTGTATGCGCAAGAATTGGGTATCCCCCTGGTAGAATCGCGCGTCTATGCTGACCTGGCCCTGAGTGGGGCCAGCTTGAGTCTGCTCTTTGCCGCCGCCGCCGGCCTTGGACCGGCCCGGGGCGCTACCAGACGAACCCCGGCCGAAGCGATGTATGTGGATCCGTCGACGGCCCAGATGACCGGCCGGCACTCCTTCGTGGAACGCTGGTTGCCCCTACCGCTACCTTGGCGATTACCCTTGCGCAATGTTTTTCGCGCCCGCCGCCGGACCATCAGCAACGTGATCGGCATCGTCTTTGCCTTCATCCTCATCCTGATGACCTTCAGCTGGGTAGATTCTATGCAATATATGCTGGCCCAGACTTTTGAAGAAATCGCCCGCTGGGATGTCTCCGCCCAATTCAACAGCCCGCAATCGGAAACGCTGCTCGCGGATATCACCGCCTGGGACGGCGTCAATGCAGTGGAACCGGCCATCGTTTTGCCGGCGACCGTGCGCGCGAATGGGCAGCAGAAGGATATTGTGTTGACGGCCTTTGCTCCAGAGCAGCAGATGCACATCTTAAATTTGACCGAGGAGATTGATCAGACTGCTGCTTTGGGTAAGGGAAAGATCATTTTGACCCCGGCCTTGACCAACGATTTAGAGCTGGCGACCGGCGACGAGGTCATGGTTAATACAGCCCTGGGCGAAAGCACCTTTACGCTTTCGGCCAACAGTGACGAGATGGCCGGTGAAGTGGCCTATATTGACCTGGCCGAAATCCAGGACCTGGTTCCGGCGCCCATTTTCAACTTCGTCTATGTGCAGGCCGATCCAAGCCTGGCCAGGCAGGTCAAACAGGAGCTGTACCAGTTACCCGGCGTCGGGATGGCCCAGCTTCGGTCAGACGCGCGAAGTGACATTGAACAACTCGTAGGTCTGTTCCTGGCCTTCGCCGGTATCATGGTCATCCTGGCCTTGGCTATGGCCTTTGCCCTGTTGTTCAATACCATGACCGTGAGTGTGCTCGAAAGGCAACGAGAGTTAGCCACCATGCGCGCCATCGGCGCCGGGCGACGCCGTCTCGTCGGCCAGCTAGCCCTGGAAAGCCTGATCACCTGGCTCCTGGCGCTGATCCCGGGCATGGTCCTGGGTTATCTGCTGGCGGTGCAAGTTGGCAAGGTTTTTAGCAGCGAATTGTTCAATTTCACCATCGTGATCCTCCCCCGTACCTATGCGATCACGGCCCTGGGGATCTTGTTGACCATGCTTTTGGCCAGTTGGCCCGCTTTCCGTCGCATTAGCCGGCTGAACCTGGCTGAAGCGACGAAGATCCTTACCTGAGCTGCCCGAGAGGCCTTCGCGGTGCTAGGCACCCAGGCAAAAAGCTAAATAGCCTCAGGTATCTCCAGCCCTTCCAGCTCCTCCACAGATCTTTTTATCACGTCGAAGCCGCCTTGCCAGAAATCCCTTGAGTGGATATCTATCCCGGCCTGGCTTAGGATCCGGACCGGCGAATCAGATCCTCCGGCTGCCAGGATCTTGAGATATCTTGGTTTGAATGCTTCCCCCTCTGCCAGGTATTGCTGGTACAAAGCCAGCACCAGGAGTTGGCCAAAAGCGTACGCATAAACATAAAAAGGCGTCCTGTAGATGTGGGGGACCGCCAGCCACTCCAGGCTAAATTCTTCGCTGATGCTGACGGCATCGCCAAATTGTTCCACCAGATTTTGAAAATAGAGCTCTGTGAGATCATCGATCCTGGCCCCGGTATTAACCCGGCTGTGCGCTTCTCGCTCAAACAATGCGAAGTATGCCTGGCGCATAATCGTCGCATAATGGGAATCCATCTGCTGGAAAAGAAGATCCCGCTGGGTTTCAGGATCGGGGTCATCGGCCAATAACCGGTCCACTACCAACATCTCTCCGAAAGTGGAGGCCGTTTCGGCCAGGGGTAGCGAGGCGTCTTGCGTCAACGCCGAGTGATGATCGGCCAACATGGCATGAATAGCATGCCCTAGCTCGTGGGCCATGGTCGAAATATCGTCCGGGCGGCCATTGTAGGACTGTAATATCCAGGGGGTCAATCCTGGGTTGACCGTGGCGCAAAAAGCGCCGCCGCGTTTTCCTTTGCGCACTTCACTGTCCAAATGGTGTTCGGCGAAGACCCGTTCGGCCAATTCTGCCACCTTGGGGTCAAAGCGGCGGAAGCTACGCAGAACCAACCGGACAGCGTCGTTAAATTCGTAACGTTTCTCGCTTTTAACCACCGGCGCATAAATATCATAACGGCGCAGCTTTTCCATGCCCAACCACCTGGCTTTTAACCGAAAATAGCGCTGGAAAAGGACTGCGTTAGCCCGGCTCACCTCGAGCAAGAGGTCCACGACCTCGTCAGGTATGTTATTGGCTAAGTTCCGGACCGCCATCGGCGAGACATATCCCCGCAAACCAATGGCCTCGCTACCCCAATCTCGCACTAAATACTGGTAAATCTGGCCGAGAACCGGTTTATCAGCTTCATAAACCCGAAAGAGTTCTTTATAAGCCGCTTCTCGTATTGCCAGATCGGGATGGCGATAATAGGCACTCAACTCCTCCCGGTTATACAGTTTCTCCTGCCCGTCAACCATTAAGCGGAAGGTATACCGGTCGGTAATTGTGCTTAAAAGCGTCTGCAAAGCGGCCGCTCCGTTGACGTCTTTCAGGTTGATGATCCGCTCCTCGCTCTCCGAAAGGGTGTAAGGTCTCTCCAGCCGTAACGCTTCAAGCCAATACCGGTAATCGCCGGCGGTGTCCATGAGCCGCTTGGCCGGTTCGTCGGCCAGATCCTTCCACCACAGATCGAAGAAGAGGATTCGATTGTTCGTTTCGGCCATTAATTGTTGGGAACGGGCAAGACCGGCCTGGGCGTCCTGATCCTGGGTATCGGCGGCAAAGCTGAGCTCGCTAAAAGAATAAAGGCGCATCACCTGGCGCGTTAAACTTTCATAAGACTGTAATATTTCCTTGAATGTCGCTGTTTCCAGGTCGGCCGAAAGGTCCGCCCGGAAAGCCTCAAATGCCTGAAGTTGCTCCTCCAGACCCTCAGTCGCTTTCTCCATTTCCGGGGTATTAAAGCCTGGGAAGAGGTTGTCTAAAAGCCAGGGCTCCTGCTTATATTCTATTTCAGACACCATGCATCTCCTTCAAATTCGGTGCTTTCTCTCTTGAACGAGCGACTTGTTGTGGTCGCCAGGGGGATAATTCCCCGCTAAATATCCTGAAAAATAGTTCTGCTAGATAGCTCGGCTAAATAGCTTTGCTAAATGGCTTTGCTATAGTATCCGTCTCATTGACAACTGCCAACAGTTGCTGACAGCCTGCTCTTCAGCGGAGCAAATTAACGAATCCATATATCCGGGGCTTGGCTCGTTTTCGGCCAGAAAACGAAATAATGAGTATATTTTTCGTTATTAAACGGCATAATCCAGGATAATATTCGTTTAAATAACGCATCCTAACGAATATATTCTTTGATCAATTGGCAGGCGCCAGGGAGGCTTACGCAAAGAGGCACTCCCGGCGATATCCTTAGGGAAGAGACGGGTTGACCCTATTTATAGACGGTTCCACGCACAGGCCGTCGACGCTGCCTGCGCTTCGCCAGGGGGACAGTTCGGATACGTCACTCATGGTGCTGGGATCACTTGCTGCTCAATTCCCAGGCGACAGCCCCAGGACCTGTAAGTCGGATTGGCAATCCGGCCAACAACAATCCGGCCAGGCAATTCGCGGCCTGTAAGTGGCCTTCCGGTCGCTTCAGCACCGCCTCCTGGGCCATTAGCGCCGCTTCAATAGGGCGCCTAAGCCGACGATAATCAGGAACAAGGGCCACCAGTCACCGAAACTGAGACCGAACAGAAAGATGAAGGCCACCGCGCCAATCAACAGCCCGCCGATCAGGCTGCCACTGGCCTTTTCTGACAGGTAACCATCGTGACGGTAAGCACGCCAGGCTCGTTCCAGGTTAAGGACGGCCGGGATAAGGATGAAGACCGCCCACCAATTCCCAGAAAGATTCACCGAAAAGACGTTGCCCACCAAAAAAAAGAGGCCGATGCCGATGAGCACGACCCCACCAAGCCAGCGGTTATCGCTTCGAGCAGGCTCGATCTCGAGGGGGCTCTCCGACGCATTCAACTCAGCCTGTTCTTCTTCCTTAAGTTTTTTTACATCGTCGGTCATTGCTTTCTGCCTCCATCTCTAGAACGCCTGGTAAATCGTGCGCGTTGCCTTGGAACGTTTTCACACCTCTCTATACGACAGTTGTCAGCCCCGGTTGCAACCCGAAGCGCCGGTCAACTTTACTCGTTACTCTTGACCTGATAAGATCGTTAGCCTATGCTGTTTTTATCGACGACACGCTTCAACGAATTCTTCAAGGAACAACACATTCCGGGACAGGGCAAATAGGGTGGGGGGAGTGCTGAAGGTAACAGGAGACAGACAATGACCGGCGATGAACTGAAAGAACCTGAGTTTCGAGACCAAACCCAGTATGTGGCGACCAGCAGCCTAAAGAAACTGTGGAAACGATCCATTGGCCTGGCCCATGGAAAAACCCAGGCGGATCTCTTCGCCGAAGCCGCCCAGGAAGACAAGTCCACCTTTAGCCTGGCCAAAGATTATCTAAAGATCCAGATTTTCCAATGGGTGGGACACTATCTCAAGAGTCGTTTCGGACCTAAGTGGCCTTTTGCCGATTACAGGGAATACGAGGACGATAACGGCATCTACCATCTGGCTGCTTCGACCAGGAACCCCGATCCGGCCGAGCCGGTGCAGATCGCTCTCGCCGGCGACTGGGGATCGGGGACAGAAGATGCCTTTGATGTGGGCCAGAGCGTCAACCTGGGCTTTCCCCATTACACCATTCACCTGGGCGACGTCTATTACGTCGGCACCAAAAAGGAGATCCAGGAAAATATGCTCGGTGGGCGGGTGCACTGGCCCCTGGGCTACCGGGCCAGCTTCGCCCTCAACGCCAACCACGAGATGTATTCCAAGGGAAAAGGATACTTCAAATACCTGCTACCGGCCTTGGGCTTCAAGGGCAGTCATGGGCAGCGAGCCAGCTTCTTCTGTTTGAAAAACGATCATTGGCTGCTAATCGGCCTGGACACCGGCTATAGCTCCGTCGGCGTCCCGATTTTAGAGATGATCTTCAGGCCCGATTGCCGCCTTCATCCGCAGCTCATGGCCTGGCTGCAAGAAGAAGTCAGGCTACAGGACGATCAGCAGCGCGGGGTGATATTGTTGAGCCACCACCAATATTATTCCCAGTTCGAGTCCGCCTACTACCGGCCGGCGCAGCAACTGGCCCAACTTCTCCAACGGCCGGCCTTGTGGTTCTGGGGACACGAACATCGCTTCGCCCTCTACGGCAAGCACGCCACCGAAAAGGGGCAACTGCAGGTTTACGGCCGCTGCCTGGGCCATGGCGGCTTGCCCATCGAGGATATCGCAGACGAGCCGAGACAAGGCCAGAAATACCAAAACGGCCTTGTTTTATATGATAAGCGAGAACGCACTCGCATAGGTGCTTTAGAAGTACCCGTAGGTTACAACGGCTATGCCAATCTAACCTTTACCGGCAGACAACTCACCGTGGAATACAGGGACACCCGGCAACTTTTAGTCACAGAAAAGTGGGAAGTTGGCCTTGGCGGCGTTCTAAAAGGAGTGGCCATCGAACGACACATCGACGACGACGATCTGGTTTTGCATGGGGGCGCCAGCCTGGAAGACGCCATAGCCTGAGAGAAAAGGCGTATTTAGGATTGTCTTTCAACGACCATCTTACCAGCTTTGAGGTGCTCTTTCTTATATTTTGCCTTGACTTTGGAAGAATCTGCTCAAACTCGCCAATTTACACTGACTTGGATGGCCTCCTTAAATTGAGATAACTTAGAGTCCCGGCCGGATTGATACCGGTTGGGAACTTTTTTTCTTGCCAGAGGAGTCTAGCTATGTTCAGGAAAACCATCATCACCCTGTTTGCCGTCGTCTTGGTCGCGATTCTTGCGGCCTGTGGTGACAGCAAAGATTCCATCAGCGTGACCACGACTGATTTTGCCTTTGACCCGACAAGTTAGAGCGTTTCGGCCGGGAATGAAGTCGAGTTAAGCCGCGACAACAAAGGTGCGAATGAGCACCAGTGGGTCATTCTCAAAAAGGGCACATCGGTCACACAGCCTTTCGACGAGGATGATGAAGACAAGGTCTTCTGGGAAATGGAAGCGCAACCAGGCGCGACCAAGACCGAGACATTCACTGCTCCCAGTGAACCGGGCACCTACACGATTGTGTGCGGCATTTCGGGCCATTTGGAAAATGGAATGGAGGCGACGCTGACGGTTAAATAGGCTTTCATCTATCGGGTAAAGGTTCCTATAGTCCGTCAGTCTGCCGGCACAGCTTGACCCTTGTTCGCTAGCAAATAAACAGGGTATTTCACAAAGACATTCGCCTTGGCTATCTGCCAACCGCCCGGCTTTTTATCGGCCCATGGAACTTCTTGACAAAATAGAACATACGTGCTACTCTAGCGCCGTCAAACATCACTTATATTGACCGTTCCTTGCAAAAAGCTGAACCTCGTTCAGTAGCTGGCCGGGCTTAGACTGGAAAAACCTTTTCCGGTCCAAGTCCGGCTTTTTTGTTGGGGCAAGGACAGCTCTGTAAGAATTGGTCATCAGGCTAATAAAGGAGTAAGCCGACCATTCCGCCTGCCAGAGAGCAAACAGATCCGTGTTCATCCGTGTCCAAAAAAGGAGAAATAAAATGGCCGAACTCACCCGTAAAGAAGTCATCGCCATCGTCGGCGTCGCCGGCCGCCAGGCCCGCCTGGCCGGGGTGGACCTGTCCGGGTTAGACCTTTCAGAACTTAATTTGTACGGCATCGATTTAATGGGCGCGGACCTGGCCCAGACCAATCTGCAACGTACGCGCCTATCCAAAGCCGAGATGGGTTGGGCCAATCTGGCGGGAGCTAACCTGGAAAAGGCCTACTTGCACGAGGCCAATCTGGTCGGCGCCGATTTAAGCCAGGCCGATCTGAGAAGATGCGTTCTGATCAACGCCTGCCTGATCGGGGCCACCCTCCAGGGGGCCGACCTGCGCGGAACCCTGCTAAGCGACGCCGATCTCAGCGGCGCCAACCTGGCGCTGGTACGTATCGACGGGGAGACAAAATGGCCGGACGGTTTTGATCTGATCGATCACCTGGGTTTTGCCGGTAACGCCAAAGATGGGGTCTAGTGCGTCAAATTGGGCACAAATTGGGCTTGACATTCACCAAAAACCAGGTTAGTATATTTGAAACTAGACTATTTCCACCTAGAGTAATGGAGTTATGTCGTGTTCAAGGCTAATTTTGTGGGTCGAAGCCGTGAGCTAGAGGTCCTGAATCACCTTTGGGAATCTCCCCAGGCTCGACTTTTAATTTTATACGGCCGGCGGCGAGTAGGCAAGACACGTTTGCTCACCCATTGGTTGCAGAGTGAAAAAAAACATGGCCTTTATTGGGTCGCCGAACCGGCCTCGGCCCTCACCCAGCTACGCTCCTTTTCCCAGGCCCTGATCAGTTTCATCGATCCTGAGGCGGAGATCCCCCCAGATTTTACTTTCTCCAGTTGGGAACTGGCTTTTCGCCAGTTGGCCGTTTACGCCCAGGAGCGGCGGGTGGCTTTAATCATCGACGAAGTCACTTATCTCATCGACGTCAATCCCGACTTTGTGGGCGTCCTGCAAAAAACGTGGGATCGCTGGCTTAGCGATTCCAGCCTGTTGTTAGCCCTGGCCGGCTCGCAGATGGGCCTGATGCGCAAGCATCTTTTGGACTATGCCGCGCCGTTACATGGCCGGGCTACTGCCCAGATGCAGCTACCCCCTTTGCCTTACGGCACAACCAAAGAATATTTTCCCAACTTCGACGCCGTGGAACGGGTGATTCTTTATTCCATGTGGGGTGGCGTGCCCGCCTATTGGGAACGTCTCGACCCTGATCTGCCGGTTATTGAGAACCTGCGACGCAACATCTTGCCCTCTCACGCCTGGATGGTTGACGAGTCCCGCATCTTGCTCCAGGATTTCATCACCGATCTGCACAACTACGTGGGCATCATGCGGGCCATCGCCGACGGTCAGCCGGCCATCAGCGAGATCTCTGACCGCACCGGTATGAACAGCAGCAAAGCCTCTTTTTACTTGAGCGTATTACGCGACACCGGCTTTGTCGAGCGCCAGGTGCCGGTCAGCCAGTTCGGCATTGACTCGCGGCGCGGCCGCTACTTTGTAACCGATCCCTACCTGCGTTTCTTCTACCGCTTCATGTCTGCTTACCAGTCCAAACTGGCCCTGGGCCAGACCCAGCAAATGGTAGAGCTCATACAGGACGGCTTGCCCAGCTTCATCCAAAATAACTCCTGGCAGGAACTCTGCCGCGAATGGCTTCTCCGGGCCAGTTCCAACGGGGAAATCCCGGTAGCGGTGGAGGAAGTGGGCAGCGAATGGGCTAAAAATTATACCATCGATGTAGCCGGTATCAGCGAAGAGCACCGGAGCCTGGTACTGGGCGACTGCTTCTGGCAAGAAGACCCGGTCGGCCTGGAAGCTGTTGAGGATCTGCTCCGCAAGACCTCCCAGATCGTGCCTAAAAAGAGTGACCCCTGGTCAATCTACTACGTGATCTTCTCGGCCGGTGGCTGGACCAAGGATGCCAAGAATAGTGCGGAGAAAGTCATGAAAGAGGCCGGCCGGCGCCGGCGCTGGCAGCCGGTTGGCATTCGTTTGATAGACCTGAAGGAGGTAGACAATGATTTAGTGCGCTGGTCGCTTTAGACCACCGCCGACCGCCATAAGGCAAATAAAAAGACCCCTGTCGCTATCTGACCAAGAATGAAGACAAGGGTCTAAGTGATGGGACATTTCAAGATCCGCATCTGTTGATACTTTATGTAGATTATCATCAAAACGGCTCTCTCGTCAAGTCCCCCTAATTTGCCCCACATTCTCTCGAGAAGAAAATAGCGGCCGACGGCGTAAGTTTCATCGCCGCCAGTTGATTCTTACCGCCACGAACCGGACTTTTCCGGTCTTTTTGGGCTGCCGGCCCCTGGTTGTCATCTGGGATGTCCGCCAGGGTCGGGTGGCCGATGAAGCCCAGAAATTTACCATATGGCGTAACTCTCTAGAGTAACTCTATATGGCCTAGAAGAATCGCTTCATCCGTCCCCATAAAAGCAAAAAAGCCAGTCCCGTTGTGGTTAATCCAGGGCACTGACTTCATTTGCTTACACAATTGAACCGCTGATTGCTCGGATGGTCGGTCGCAACTGGTCCTTGCGTCCGTACCGTCGGTAATCGAGCCCCTTTAGTGGGGAGGGGGTTTTTGTATCCCCAGGCGGTTCTAATTAGAACCTTAACACAAGCGGATCCGCCCGTCAAGAATAATTCTTAACCTCTTTAGGGCATATACATTTTGGGTTAGATCGCTGCGTTGTGGGGTTTGCGGTCAGGGTGCGTCTACCTCGGCAGGCGCCAAGACCCCGCAGATCTTTCCTGATGTTTCTACTTTGCATAAAGGGCTTGTACATACCTTTTGTACGAGCCCCTTGCCCAAGCCCCTGTTGACCTTTTCTAGAGGCTGGTTTTGTTCTTACCGGCCGCCGGCCACCGCGAATCAGTATTGTCTGGTTGGCGGTAGCCGGGGACCGGCAAGGCTCCTAATGGGGCCGATCCGGCCGCCGTGACCTCAACAGTGTTGGGGTCAAACGCAAAAAGGCCAGGCGCGTGACGTTTGCACCTGACCTTTATTGCATTCAGAAAAAAAGCCACATATCTCTCGACCAGTGGTGCGTCCACACCGCTGGTTATCGAGCCCCTTTACTGGGGAGGGGGATTTTGTACCCCCATGTGGCTTCATACCAACTTAACATGGAGGATAACACAGCCTGAACCTGACGTCAATCGGTGTGCGGTCGGATTTACTTCCTTTTTCCGAGAGCAAAACTGCCAGGTTTATTCAATTTCGCCTCTGGGGCGATCTCGGTCAAAACCTCGCAGTTTTCCTAAGACAGCCAGGTCCATTCTCCATCACAGTATGATCGCCATCCGGTAGGTTCTGTGGCTGTGTTGGGTTCAAATGCCCGACCTAAAAAGGTCTGCCGAAAGCGGAAAGTTCACTGATTCCACTTTCGGACCATCCCAGGCGTTACTGGCCGCTCAACGACGCCTGGAACAACTGAGAGCTGCCAGACAACGGCCTTCAAGAGCCTCTGTGGGGATCTCCTGGCCGCCGGTGTCCGATTACCCGTTATCCCCGGCCGGCCGGCCGTTGGGTGATGGTCAAAAAACGCCATCGCTCCCGGCCCCACCCAATTCCGCTGAAAGGGTCGCTGAGGGCAATATCAAAAATGGCCAGCCGCCCTTTACCGTGCGCCTACAACCGGCCCTGGCTCTGGCCATCTTAGGCGCCGGACAAGCGCCTGCCGGCCGGATCTGGCTGCTGTGTCGTTATTTAGACGAAGCGGGTCGGGGCTGGCTGGCGACCGACCAGGTCCGCGAGCAATTGACCCGGGAAGAAAGCGACTCTCGCGTATGCGGCCGGCGCCAGTTACGCAATCTGCTCAACCAGGGCCAGGGTATCTTCTGGGAACGGCAGCCGGCCCAGGCCGGCTGCCGGGAACGGATCTGGCTCAGGTCCCCGGCCCGGGTCGCGGTATCCCTGGGGCTGGAGCGCCTGGCCGGCCGGCCGGTAGACATACCACTGGCCGCCTTGCTGGGTAGCATCGGCCGGGTGCGGGCCCACTTCTACGCCAGCTTCCACGACGGGCGCCAGGACGGCGAGGCGCCGGGCGCGCCTATCAGCCGCAGCACGCTGGCCCGGCTTACCCACGTCCCGCCGCGCACCCAGCGCCTATACGACCAGGCGGCCGGGGTCCAACGGACAGCCAATTATGCCGTGGGCGCTGAATACAGCAGCGAAAATATCCAGGAACGAGCCTGGCTGCACGGCCGGGCCGCCTTCAAATTTGTCGATCATCAGGGTAGACAAGGTCGCGCCGGACGGCGCTACGTGGCCTGGCGCCTGCCCAACAGTTATGCCATCACTGATAATTCCGTCAACGGCGGCCCGGACAAAAGGAAAAGAAACAACAAGCGGCCGGTAGACCTTGTGACAATAGGGGCACAGGGGAACGACCGGTCACTTAAAGGCTGCCCCCGGCAGCCTAAAAACCTTTTCCATGTCCACGGCAGCGCGGCCGGCAAAGCCTACAATCGTGATAGTGGAATTGACGCCTACTGGCCGGAATCAGTCCAACCGGCTAGGGCACGTCTGCGGGCAGGATCCCGGCTGGTCAAAATGTGGCAGGTTATCGGCCGGTCCGCTTCCCGGCGAGGCGGAAATTTATTGCCGGGATTATAAAGGGGATATTTCTATAAATAAAAAAAGGCTGGAGGATGAACAACAAGAGTGACAGACTCTCGGCCGGACGGCGGTTTACTCGAGTTCATAGGTGGTGATCTCCAGTTGATGGCCATCGGGATCGTGGAAGTAGATGGAATGGGAGATGTCATGGTCCTGAAAAATGGCCTTGATACCCTGGGCTGCCAGCTCCGCCTGGGCCAACAGAAAATTCGCCCGGTCGGCTTTCAAGGCGAAGTGAGCGATGCGGATGTTTTTTTCTGGAACCCACGGTAAATCCGGACCTTGCGCGGGAAACAGGGCGATCAACGTCGGGCCTAACCCCAGCATAACCGGCACGCCCTCCCACCGGCCGGGGTACTGGTGTTCAAAGCCCAGCACGTCACAGTACCAGCGGGTGGAGCGGGCCAGGTCGGCCACGGTGATGGCGACATGGTCGAGATGATGCAATTTAAACATGGGCTCTCTCCATTTTGGCACGGAAAACAGGATGAAACTGGTTTGTTAAATATATCACAATTCCCCCGGCATAATCCACCCGGCCGTAATTGCTTGGCGCTCTATGAGCCGCACCGGTTCGCCGGCCGGTAAAAGGAGTGTAAGTGCGGCTCCGCCGAATGATTGCTCCTCGGGTTAGCCCCATCGTAAGAAGCACGATAAAATGGATTAGTTCCTTATCGAATTCCGGAACGATTTGTTGCCTCTTTGTTTAACAGGATATCGATCATGCGGACCACGGCACTGAAAAATGCAGTCGCGCGAAGAGCCCCGGTCTCCCGGCCGGCGCAGGAAAGATCTGCCCTGGCGGGAAAAAGCAGGATAGACTCGATCCTTGACCTACAGCGAACCATCGGCAACCAGGCCGTTCAACGGTTAATCAAATCCAATATGGGTTCTTTACCGGCTGGGTTAGGGGATACAAGAATTAACGCCAACCCACTGAACAAGCATAATTCCGATCGCGACATGCGCGGCGAGGAGGGTGTTGAGGAGGCGGATGCCAGGGCCAGGAATGACATAGTCCAAAGGGACCCTGATCCGCCGGAATGCGCCTCATCGGCCACCGGCGTTTCCCTGGGAGCCTCCGGGCCAATCGATGAAGCGAGGAAATATGGTTTGCGCACCCCGATTATTGTCCGCGGTACCGGGTTAGCAGATGTGCTGGATTCGGAACTGGTCGGCGCTTCCATCGACCATACCGGATCCATGGAAGCCAAGCCCAGCGCCAATAGCAATAATAGCGGCTTCATGGCCGCCGATAATATTCCTGACGACAGGCACACTTCCAGTAAAAGGGACCATCTATCCTATTTTGACGATCATGGCGGGGATGGCAGCTATGCCCGTCTGCAAATGGATTTGTACAAGATTCCCAGCTGCAATATCAACGACCCAACGCCTATCCCGAATTCCGGCTATCGCATCAAGAGGGAAGTTAAAGCGGAGGGGGACAAGGTTGTGGGCATCGTTACCAAAACGGCCGAAGAGGTGACCATCGGCAGCCACACATCCACGGCCGGGCTAACGGCTAAAAAAGAAGCCAAAGTTACCTTGAGGGAATAAAACTGTGGACCTGAGGGAACGTTATCGGGAGTGGATTGATAAAGGAACGGTCATTGACGGTCGAAGAATAACAATTTTGACCGGGAGCCGTTTTTACCAGGTGCATGAAGAAGTGCGCATAGCCCATGTTATGGAAGCCCTGCTGCCGGGCTATGAAGTCTATGTGATGGGGCCCAAAAAGGTGTTTGACGAATACCTTGACGGCCACCATCAAGGCAAGGCGCAGCCTGCTGATCAAACAGACCCTTTTATACCCCTGGAGTATGACGGCCGGGTTGTAGAGAGTCCGGCCACGGACTTCAGCTACGACGACTCTATCTATTTCTTTAACGAGCCCGGTGAATATGAGATTTGTTGGAAGCCTGGCAAGTGGCAATCCAATACGTTGAAGATTCGCGTTTTTGAATAGGCTGGGGCGTCTTTCCCCTGGCTGGAGCCGCCGTCAATCGACCCTGGCCCGGAAGCGCAGACCGCGGCGGCGGATCACATAAGCCCCGGCCAGGATCACCACCAGCGCCATAGCCAGCCAGGCCGTATACCGGCCGGCAAGGTCGCTGGCTAACTCCCACTGGCTGCCCAGCACGTAGCCTATCGTCCCATAAAGAAGCACCCAGGTGGCCCGCCCGGCCAGCACATAGGCGATGAAGCGCCGGAAAGGATAACGACTCAGGCCGGCGGTTAGATTGGCCGGCACGTCCAGTGAAGTGAAGAAGGAATGGGTCAGATAAAGGCTCACCGGCCCGTAGCGCCTGAACATGTCGTCTGCCCGTTTGAGAAAGGCCTCGCGGCGGGGCGTCAGGTGGCGGTTGACCCAATCGCCGGCGAAGCGGCCGAGAGCGTAACTGAAGATATCCCCGGCCACGATGCTGGTGAAAATAACCAGCAGGGCCGGGACGGGTTCGATGATTCCTTGGCGGGCAAAGGCGCCGGCGGCAATGACCAGGGGGAAGGCCGGCGAAGGCAACCCGCCCGAGGCGATAAACATACCCAGGGCCAATATGATCACCCCATAGGTATTCACCCCGTCTAAGAAGAGTTCGGTCAGATCCGGCATGATACTTGCTTTATACTGTAATTGGGTCGCAGGTCAAAGTTTCGGCCGGGTTTATGGGTTCAAGACCAGCGCAGGTGAGCCCCTGGAAATCCTGGGAGGTCGGCTACAAAGCCGTCCAGCGGATAGGACGGCAAGCCAGTTGACAGGATGGGCGCAGGCCCTGAACCGGTCGCCGGGCTAATGCGAGCGGCGCTTTGCCGGCTGAGCTTTATGATCCGTTGCATGATCTGCTCTGCCACGCCCCGAACCTGGGCCCAATTTGCGACGTCTCCGCTGAAGGTCAACGGGCGGCCTATCGTCACCTTATAGGAGCCGCCAGCAAAGAAGCGGCCGACCGCCCTCTCGCCATCGATCTTGGCCGGGATTGACCAGATTCGCTCCTCAGGCGGGTGAAGGCCCACGGGGATGACCGGCACACCGCTGGCCAACGCCAGGCGGGCCACACCGCTGTGCGGTCGCTGGAAGTCGCCAATCACCGGGCTGAGAGCGCCTTCAGGGAAAATACCCACCGAGCGACCCCCGTCCAGCAGCCGCCGCGCCTCGGCGAACGATTCCCGGCCCTGGCCGCGTATCACCGGTACATGCCCTATCCGTCGCAGATAACGACCGAGCAGGGGGATGGTGAAGGCCCCGCCGGTTACCAGAATGCTCATCTCCTCCGGCGCCAGCGTCAGCAACAAAAAAGGGTCCAGGGTGGTGGGGTGGTTGGCGGCGAAGATCTTGGGTCCGGCCGGCATGGGGGCATCCGCCAGCACATCTATGTCTATTAGTGCCTGAGCCAAGAGGTGCACGGCCGAGGTTCCCAGCCAGTACAGGATCTTATCTGTCGCCTGGCGTAGCTGGCTATGAGCTTCCGGGTTGTCACCGCCATGCCAATCCGTCCCGTTCTTTTGCAATGGATATTGTCCATGGTATGGCATGATCTCTCTCCTGATAAATGAAGGCTTGTATTTGCTTTCAGGAGTAAGATAGCGGGCAAGTGGGTGCAGTGGGATCCCTACAAAGGCCCATTTTGGGGTTACATCAGGCGGGTGTAGGGTAGGGGAGGTGGCAGCAAGCAATAACTAGCAACGGTGCGCGACCTGTTTGTTGTTTATGGTTTTTTTAGGGTGAGTCACTACTATGCGAAGCAGTGCTCCCAGATGCTTTTTACAGCGTCAACCAGGTGCCGAAGCCCATCTCCACCGCCCGCCTGAAAAGGGTAGGGGCCACGGCCATATCATCCATGGCCAAACCCAGATTACAGGCGATAGTCCTTTCGGACGCCGTTTCACGACCCGCCTTTGCCCCGGTGACCAGCTCGCCCAAATCGGCATGAATCGGCGGGATATCCTGGAAATAGCCTGCTTCCTGGTAATGAAGAAGTTGGGCCAGGTCGTCGGTGCAAAATTTGTCGGCTTCTTTTAGCGCTTCCCCATGCCAATAGGAGTCGAAATCCACCAGGGAGGCAAAACTCCCTTCAGCCCACCAACCGGCTTGAATGGTCGCGTGGGGCTTCTTCAAAATCGGCCCGGCCGTCACCACCATATCACAGCCGCTGACCGCCTCTCGTGGGCTGCCAACCGGCACGACTTCCAGCGAAAAACGACCGGCCAACTCTTCGGCGAACCGGCGGCTGGCGGCCGGGTCCACATCGTAGGCCAGGACCCTCGTTAGCGGGAAAAGCACGTTCAAGGCCTCGGTATTGGTTCGGCCCTGCACGCCACAGCCCAGGACGCCCAAGACCGCGGATTCCGGCCGGGCCAGGCGGCGGGCGGCCACAGCCGTGGCCGCGGCCGTGCGCATGGCGGTGATCCAGATGCAATCCATGACCGCCAGGGGAAAACCTGTTTCGGGGTCATTGAGGATGAGCAAGCCGGTGATATAAGGCAGGTTGCGTTTATAATTATCGGGGAAGCCGCTAACCCATTTGATCCCGGCTGAATTCAAGGCCGGGATATAGGCCGGCATGGCATGGATGAAATTATCCCCGCTTCCGGGATGGATGCCCGGCTTGGGCGGCATCTCCACCCGTCCTTGTCCCTTTTCCTGGAAGGCGATCTCCAGCAAATCGATTATTTCAGCCATGGTCACGCCGGTCGCGATGACCTCCGCCTGGGATAAATAAAGAAGCTGCTTTTCTGGCATCGTTTGTTCTCCTTTGTTAGCCGGACAACTCTTCCCCCAACCCAAATAGCTGTTGGGTAAATTGATTGACGAACTTATGTTCCGGATCATGTTCCTCGGCTAACTGCCGGAACCTGGCGAAATGCTCGCCATACAGTCGCCCAAAATCAAAACTGTTGATGGAGTTGCAATGTTTACCCAGGTGCGGCCGTGCGTCAATCTGCTTCATCAATTCCCCGGCCGCCTCATACAACTTTTCAAAACCATGGGAGCTAGTGATAATATCAATCCACGTGCTCCGCCGTTGCCGTCCGGCGCCTATCAGCGTGCGATCGTGACCCGCCGGGGTGAAGCGCACCTCAAAGAGCGCATAGGGTAGTCCGGCTGGATAGAGTTCCTCGTAAAGGTTGGCAAAGCGGCGATACACCTGAAATGTTTCTTCGTAGGGTACGGCGAATTCGAGCTCTTGATGGACATAGTAGATGGTTCGATTGAATGCTTCATGACTCTCTAGCACATAGTCCGTATTGTGCTTAATACGATATATAAATGACGATACGGTGGGCAAGAGCCTGGAGTAGGCCAGGGGATCGCCTAACCACGCTTGAATCAAGGCATCAATAGAAGTAGTCGCCAATTCGCGAAGAGGGCCCAGGGTTGTTTTTGGACGTTGGGTCCGGTTCCAGGTGTTAATCAGGCACGCTTCTGAAAAAGGAAAAAGATATACACTCAGGTGCTCATTTTCTTCAAGAAGTCGTTCCAGATTCTTCTCGACGAAAGTCAGTGTTGATTTGGTGGCCTTCTGTTCAACATTAAATCGATCGACGGCCTGGATCACGACTTCGACAATAATACCAACAGTGCCAATACCACCGATGGCGGCTTTAAATAGATCGTCCCCGGGCGAACATTCGCTGATTTCCCCTTTTCCATCGATGATTTTCAGAGAGACAACGGACTCGCTGACGAAGCCCCAATCCCGGCCGGTTCCATGCACGTCGGTAGAAAGAATTCCGGCGATACTCTGCGCGTCATGGGAGGGGAGGGCTGAAAAAGCCAGCCCTTCGTCTTTCAGGGCCGCACTCACCTCGCGCACCCTGGTACCACCCTTGACTGCCAGCTGCTTCTTGGCCACGTCCTTCCAAACAATGCCGCGGTAGTTGTCCAGCGACATCAACGTCCCATCAACCACGACGCCGGCGTTGAAAGAATGGCCTGAACCATAGACCCTCAATTTTTTAGCGCCCTTGATGAGAGCGATGATTTCCAGTTCACTTTCCGGCTGAACAAAGGCCAGCGGCCGGTAACGATATTGCCTGGCCCAATTTCTGAAAACGCCCCTCGATACCCGGCCCTCGAGCCACAGCACGCGCCCCATCGTGGCCAGGTAGAGGAGTATATTGAACGTTGTTTCAACAGCTTGTTTCAAGTAATGGACCATGCCCAGCTCTTTCTTCTCTAATAATCCCAGAATTTCCTGACCGGGAGACCCGTTTTGGACGGGAACTTGCCGTCGCTTAAGACCAACCCTCCAATTCGCATGCTGGCCCGGCCGCTGATGACCGCCGAATGGATCGCCAGCAGCGGGTCGTCACAGGTTACCCCGTAATTACGGGCCACCGGTCCCGGTAACTCGGCCGCTAAGGCCATCGTCGTCAGCGCAGGCGTCTTTCCGGGGTAGGGGGGAATGATTTTAATGAGAACATGCTTTCCCAAACGATACCATAATTTCCCGATCAGGACATGATACCATGGGCTCAGGACGCGCGTGACCTCCTTCCAAATTTCAACTGCTTGACACAGCAACTATATTATAGTAAACTATATTGAATTCAATATAGTTGTTATCAACAAGATTATTTGTAAAAAAGCAGGTACCTGATAATGGGCCATAAAAGGCACAGAAAAAAACATTGGTATAAAAGACATAACTTCTGGCATGATTGGCATGAGGCGCAGGAAGGGGAAGGGCCGCCGCCTGGCCCGCCTTTTGGGTCGCCACCACCTTCCATGGTCCATGCCTGGCGGAACTACTTCCACAACTATACCGGCGCTTGGCCGGAGGAACATTGGGCTTTTGGCGGCCGGCGATTTAGCCCCTGGCACCAGGGCATCGATGCCTATAACCCCTTCGTGGCCACGTTGTTGAGCAAGGGTGGGGGCCTGTTGCCCCTGGTAGTCATGCATCTGATGGACCAGGAACCGCGTTATGGTAATGAGATCATGGAACTTATCGCCGAAAGTACTCACGGGCAATGGGTGGCTAATCCTGGGGCCATATACCCGCTGCTGACGATGTTAGAAGAAGAGGGGCTGGTAGAAGGAAAGTGGACCGACCCGCGCAAACGTACTATGCGCATCTACCATCTTACCCCGCAGGGTGTAGAGGAACTGGCTCGTTTGAAGGCCATTGTCCGGCCCAAGCTGGAGGAAGCGGCCCAGGTGTTAAAAGAAATGGCCCAGAATATGAATGGCGTTGAAGTCGATTCGCGGACAACGGCTGAAGTAGCGACGGATGAGGAGAGTGTAAAGGGTGATGAAAATGTAGCGGATGATAACAGCTCGGCGGCTGATGGCAGTGCAAAGGCTGATGACGTAATCTATTTATAACAGAAAAAGGCACCGAGAAGGTGATTGGCATTAATCTAGGAGATTTAGAACAGATGACAGAAAAAATAATTAGTGAAATTCGATTTATCGAGACCGATGACGGTTTCAGGATCGAAATGAAAGGTGACAAGGAACGTTTGAAGAAGATGGGCTGGGGACCTGGTATGATGGGTTTCCGGCGCCGGCGCGGAGGCATGGGCTATGGGCGGAAACAGTACCGGCATGATATGTGGCGTGGCCATGAGGCAGGTACACATCATCATGGCGCCCATCGACATGGATTTGGCCCTAATCCCGGTGTGAGTGGAGCCCCCTGGTCCTGCTGGGGCCGGGCGGAAGAGGAAGCCGGGGAGAGCGGTAATTACGAAAAGCCGCCCAAGAAGGTATAAAAGATCTGCTCATCGCCAGCCAGGTACAGGCTGCCGGTCGCTCTTTTTTATTAACGACTCCTTGCAACTTGCCTTCTTCGAATAATAATGGACTTAACCCTCATCCATCGATATTTGACCTTACTGCCTGTGTACGAGCAAGGGCAGCCTCGGCAATGAAGGCTGTTGCGGAATCGGGAAATGGGGCCACACTGCTAACGTTGATTTCGCAAAGCACGTAGCTGTCCTCGCCTGACTCCTCCTTGGGTCCCAAGAGAAAATCGGCATCCCATAGAACCGGTAAGCTCCCGGTTTCAATATTCAGCAACTGTTGCATAACCGGTACCCATACCTGTTCCAGCTTATGCTTGAGTGCCTGGCCTTCTGGCATGGTGGAGGGGTGGTACAGTCGGGGTCCAGGCTCAGGCGCTTCGCTAGGTGACGCGCCGGGGGGTGCTGGATAAAGGGCATTAACAGCCTGGTGACCAAAGCCAACGACTCTATCAAGCACCAGGTAACAGCGGATCATCCCTTCATTAAGGCGTGACTGGTAGATCTGATCAATCATCATGCCGGAGTCAACAAAATAGGGCTCACAGCGACTGAAAAATTCACCCAACTCGATCTCCTCTTCAATACTCCCACGTTGTGCGTGCCGGACTTTGATCCGCGTATCAAGTGGCGGCCGTAAACCTGTCCCCCTCAACTCATTATCCGCTGGAGAATCCAGCGGCAATTCAACTTTCCAGACACCAATCCCGCCATTGCCACGGTATTGTTTGAGGACACGAACATCCCCCCTGGCAAGCAGAATTGGCAACTTCTGGCGAAGTTCTTCTATAGTTCTGTATAAATGGGTGTCACTTCCCCAGCCCATATCGCGTGTGCGATACACCACTTCCTTTGTCCCCATCTTTAGAATGACATCGGGGTGGGCGCTAACAAATATGTCCGCAGTGGCTACTTCTCGAAGGATAGCATCAAGGAATGTCCTATCGCCCCCACCTTGCAGCGGGTTGTACCATACCAGCACCCCATCCACCTGCAATAGCTGTTGGCGAACCTCCTCGCAGAAATCGTCCTGGTAGACGGCCGGTTCCGCATTTACTCCCAGATCAGCCAACGCCTGGAATACTTGCGAGAAGCGATTGTTCTCAAGCGTGGCATTTTGCCTGGCCTCGTACTCTCCAGGATAAAGAATGGCGATTCGATAGGCCCCTTTATTTGTCATGTGTTCTCCTCTTCCTCCCAAGATTGATTACGGGCCTCTCAACGCTGCAGCCAATCAAGCCAACTTCTTCGAATCGGAAGTGCCCACCCAACGAGGGGCAAGCGCTGGTCAGCCCGCCTTGTGCAGAAGGGTTCACGGCTCAAAAACCCAGGCCTTCGCGCTGGCGGAAATGTTCGTCCCGTAACCACCCATCAGAATAACATGACCATCGGGCAAGGAAGTTGCCGTCGCAAATAGCCGGGTCGTACCTAAACTACCCATTAACTGTCTAAAGGTGTTTGTTGCGGGGTCATAAATCTCAGGGACCGCTGCGCCACCCATTAACAGCACCTGGCCGCTTTCCAACAAGACGGACGTTCCTTTGAATTTATATCGTGTTGCCTTCATGTTTCCGGCCGGAGTAAAAATACCCCTCTGTGGGTCGAATATTTCGGCGCTACGATACTGTCCGTCATCATCGCCTTCGTCTGCACCGCCTAAGACAAGTACTCTGCCATCCTCAAGCAAAACAGCGTCGTGTTTATGGCGTTTTATTACCATGCTTGGTCTCGAGGTAAATAAGCCACTGGTAGGGTCATACACCTCCGTGCTTGAATAGATGATGATAGACGATTGCCGCCCGGTGTGGCCACCAGTAATAAATACCTTTCCATCTTTCAGTACGGTAGCCGTGTGCGACTCCCGGGCGGCAGTCATATTTCCGGTTGAGGTAAATGAGTTCTTATCAGGATCGTATACCTCAGCGCTATCCAGAAAGGTCCAGTAAGAAATCACTATCAGGGGGGCGGCTTGGTTAGCCAACCTGGTTATTTTGGCACGAAAGATCGTCATGGCCACTTTATTGGGTTTAATCGTCTTGTGATTCGTGCAAGGTAGATTCAATTGTAATACCCCGCATTGACAAAGCGAACTGCTTAAACCTGGAGTGGTTCACCCAGGCCTAAAAAAACGTCCCGATTAACTGTGCGAGGCTATCCCTATCAAACGCTATTCGTATGCCGCCGAAAAAATAGATGGCCATGGGCGGGTCGATCGTTTTATCAGCTAATCCCAGTGCTGGACTTCGATAATGTTGCCCTCGGGATCGCTGACATAGGCGAAGGTGATCCGGCCCGCCCCGGGAATCTCCTGGGCGATAATTTCGCCTAGCCGCTCGCCCCCACCGGTAATAACTTTCTGAACGATGGCGGGCACATCGTCCACGGCAAAAGCCAGGTGCCGCAGACCCTTACGATTAGCGACCGGGGGGTGGTCATCCTCCATTCGCTGGTAGGAATATATCTCCAGGGTAGGTCCGTTTTCCCCATGACCCGGCAGCCGCAAATGGACACCATTTAGCTGCGCATCCTTTACCCCGGTGCCGGCCGCCAACCAATGCCCCGATTGTTTTCTTTCTGGCGGAACAAAGGTGCATTCAAAGACACTTTCGTAAAAGGCGGCCAGCTTTTGCCAATCAGCACAGATGATATTGGTATGTGCGTAGCGTATGCCCATTGTCAGGCAGCTATCCTGAGGCTAACCCCTGGCACCCCGGCTCATCCGAAAACCCATCAAGAAGATGCTACCCAGCATGGTGAAGGACGCCAGCCCGAGCTTGGTCACGTCAACAATCGGTTCGATGCGCACGCCCTCTGGCTCGATGATGATGGCCGCCACCGGCCGGCCGGTTGAGAAGCCCCCGCCGCCGCCGCCACCGCCATACCCTTCACCAGACGACCTTTCAGCCGCGGCCTCCAGCTCTTTTTCTCCTTCCTGTTCTTCTTCGCTTTCTTCTGAGCTGGCCGATCCGGCGCCAATGCCATAACCGACGCCCATGCCGACCATCACTTCAGACGCGGTGATGATCGTGTGCCCTTCGGCGCTGACCGGCTCACTAAAAACTGCGCCCGGCCGGGTTACGGAGAACAGCTTTTCGATGACACTGGCGGTTGCCGACCAGCTCGCGGTCGTGGAATCCATGACTTCTTTCATTTCGTCGCTCATATCACTACTCCTTTATTAAACAGGCGAACACCGGTTCAATTCATCGTTCAAATAATCTATTACAATACTTGTAAAATATTTACCAAAGTCAATTTCCGCCCCTACGCCCCAGCTGGGCCAGAAGCGCCAAAACGCCAAAGATAAAGGTGAAACCGATAAAGGCCAGTTGGGCGTAACGGGTCACGTCGACGATGGGCAGCCGTTCCGTCTCCCCGTCTTGCTCGACCAGCACGGCTACCGGCCGGTTCCACACCCAGCCCCCATTGGGCCAGCGAACGGTTAGCACCTGGGATTGGGGCGTCAGTGTAGTCTGGCCAACCGTGGTTGGCGATCCGCTTTTTAGTTGGTATTGCAGATGATCTTTCAGGGGCATGGTTCATGAACTCCTATAAAACAGGCTTGGCAACTACCTTGGGCAACTTGCCCTATTCGCCATTCTACCACATTTCGCCGGCTGGATGACTTAGAAGCCAGGTGGTCACCTTTTCCTTATCCCGGCTTGCAACCACAAGGACATGTTGGCCGGTTGCATTGTTTCCTGCACGACCCGAACCATCTCGGCCGACAGCTTATCCTAAGGAAGTAGATGAGCTGGCCGAAACGCTAACCCGTTACGAGATGTTGGGCATCAACGGTATAGCTTCACCTAAGATGGAGGCCGCCATCACCGGCGAGCGTCGTTGGCCACAGGCATGAAATTCGATTCAAGACCAATAGAAAAACGACCGCCATTATGCCAATTTCGGTCTTTTTATCGTAGCACCTTATCATGGAATCAGAAGAAAAGATGTAAGTAAATCTTAATCATTGTGAAAGTTCTAGTTAATACGCTTGTTTTAGAATATCCACATGACGTCGGACACCGTTAAGGCGCTTTATGGCAGTGGTAGGTACTCGCACACGATTTATATGAAACAGTTATTTGAATCTCTTTCCAGAACAAACGACGGTGCCTTTGTTATCGATGGTCGTAATCGTATTGTTTTTTGGAATAAGGCGGCCGAAGAGATATTAGGTTATAGGAGTGAGGAAGTTGCCGGGCTGCATTGCTATGAAATACTAGGGGGTCGCGACGAACAAGGACGCACGCTCTGTCAACGTTTTTGTCAGGTGGCCATTCAGGCCAAAAAGGGCGATGTTTTTCCTACTCAGGATCTATACGTACGTACAAAGACGGGCGAAGGGCAATGGTTGAATCTGACCACCTTCGCCTATTCCGTAAGCGATAAGACCATAGCCCAGGTGATCGTACACATGTTTCGGGATGCCACGGAACAGAAAAACAACCAGCGCTTCGTTGACCGTGTATTGGCAGCAGCGACTGAACAGAAGCAACAAGATGAAGGCTTCCGGGTCTTACCAGCCGCTGCTGGGATGGCCCAAAAAGATGGTCTTACCGCACGAGAACAGCAAGTATTGATACTATTATCTCAGGGACTGGGCACGGAGGAAGTTGCCACTACGTTGGTCATTAGTCCAGCGACTGTGCGCAACCATGTGCAAAATATCCTGAACAAACTGGGAGTTCACAGCCGCTTGGAGGCTATCGCGCAGGCTTATAAAAATGGCCTTTTACAAATCAACAAATTGTGAAGCTGCTTCCAGACTGGCCGGCGCTGACAATCCAATGAAATAGTGCAAATGCCTTAGAGAAGATGGGCCATTCGCATCTTCTGTTCAACTCTCTCCCCAGTTATCATAACAGCATTATTGACGGGATTCGTGGCCCTATCCTAAACCAAGAGGGAACTAACAGGCTCCATTCCGGAGCGAGGAGAAAGTGAACGAAGATGAAAAGAAAATTATCTCTATTCGTGTTGGTATTGGGTGCGCTATTGGTGGTGACAGCAACCGCATCGGCTGGGGCAACGACGGCCAATGGTTGGTATGAGGGTGAGGAAATATACTACATCCTTGGTGGTATTGAAGAAGGTGTAACTGAACGGGGAGCAAATGATCTTTACTTGATCGGTGGGGATCGGGCCTACCAGGCGAATGTTGCCGAGTTTATTCCTGGAGAAGCTGGCTACTCACCGCATTGGAATGTCAACGTTGTCCATACAGCCCCAGGTGTAACCTTGGCTGATATCCTGGCTTCACCATATATATCAGAGCATTATCCGGAAGCGCTCTTCGACGATGTTGAAGACATTCTTGACGCTCAAGCAGCAGGTCTGGTAGTCATTGAACACCCCGGCGTCGTTGTCCTTTGTCCGGTCATTTCCGAGCATGGCGCTGAAGCTCCTGGCAATATAGAATTGTCTGAAGATTTTCCAGGCTTCCCAACTGAGTTCTAGAGCCCTCTGGAATCCCATTTAAGAAACGGCGCCAATCATAGCGTTGGATGATTGGCGCCGGACCTACCTGCCTTCTGTTGATGATTTTGTAACAGACCGGCAACAATTGATCATTTGCCAGTAACATTAGGATGGACACAGTGAGGATGCCGGCGCCACCGGCGACCTGGATATAAAAGATAGCCTGACCATCATCGGCAACGGCGGCACGAATATCGCTGGAGATGGTATTGATCGGGTTATTCAAGTTCACAATGGCATTACCGTTACCCTCCAGTCGCTAAGGGTAGTAAGCGGACAGACCGCAGACCTTGCTGAAGGTAGTCACCGTCATGGCGGAGGGCTCTACATCGAGGCTAATTCAAGCCGCGCTATGACCCACAGGCTTTTCAGTGAAAACACGACCGGGGAAGGCGGCGCAGGAAACATTACTTTGGCAGTAACTGGGCTCGGCGTCGCTGGTCCAGGTGGCGGCCTATTGGTCGGTAGATCCTCCAGTGACGGTATCGCGACTTTGAGCGGCTCTAGGGTGAATAACAACCGTACCGGAGCAGGCGGCCCTGGATGCTGTTATGTCAGTCAGATAGCAACCTTCGCTGACTTCCGAAGTCGAGGAAGATTCCAGAACGTTGTTAATCGTTATCTATTTAGTTCGCTTTTTAACAGGTCTTGAATGCGGAAGATGGCGATCCCTGTTCCTGCCTTTTCCCATGATGGACAAATGACACGTCCCTACTGGAGAGAATGGCCGGCGGCAACCTATAACAGTCTCTCAAGCAAGTCAATCATCTCTTGATCGCCCCCAGCAGGCCCAACCATACGCCGGTCAATAAGTCCCAGCCGGTCGAGTGACCAATCCGAACCAGATCAAAGCCATACTCACAAACCCGCTCCAAATGCTTATCACATAATAAGGCGTTGACAAAATGGTGGAGGGTGTCGGGCGCGTGTCCGGCTGCCAGATCCTTCAATATCGTGTAGCTAATCAGGTTCGTTCGTTGCCTCGAATATTCAATAAACTGTTCCAACTCCGGCCGGGCGAAACCCGGGCGCGGGATTGGACCCTCAGCCTGGGCCTCGGCGTAGAGTTCATGGATCGTAAGGCCGGAGAACAGCAAGCCCCCGATAAAATCGTCGCCAGAAGGTGTAAGCCCTTCACCCAGGCCAACTAACGCTTCGCCCAGCAGGAGAGTTTGAGAAAAATCGCCCGAACGACAGGCTAAAAGGATCTCATCGAGCACCGGCCGGGCACGATTTAACCCTAACTCTGAACGGGACGAAAATTTGGGTAAAGGATTCCCCGGCTGATCCTTGACACTCTCCAAAAGAAATGGGCCAAAGCCCGTTGGTAAAGGGAATCCTGCAAACAAACAACTGGCCTCCTGCAAACGATTTGGGAGCGCTTCAATTGGCAGGCACTTATCAGGGTCCGGCCGTGGAGATACCCAGGTTGAGGCAGGCCCCAAATCAAGGTCGATGTCGTCTCCGAGAAGAAGATGCTGCCCTTTAACCCGGTAGGCTGAACCGGCCGCAACTACTGGCAAAGCGCCCTGGATTTGAATCCCGCGACGGTGCATGGGCTGGTTATTTGTTACCAACCAGCAAAGCTCGCCGTTGACATTGTCCAGGTAGACGGCCTTCGAAAATGCCGCCAGGATGCGCCCTTCCGATCCGGTCTTGAGCAATACCCGAGCTGCTCCACCTATGCGCTGCCCAGAGAGCTGGTATGTGTTCGCTGACGGTATCATTCGTTTGGGAATAGTATACTGTTTTATTTGTGCCGTCAGGTGTCATATGTCACAGACATTTATCATAGACCTTAAACACAGATTGCATGCTAACTTGTCGCCAGCTAGTTACGAATCATGACATTCATCACTTTCGGAACCCTGATCTCCTCTGATAAAATGCAGGCAAGTTGAACTAATAGACCACTTCTGTCAGGGGATCCCGGGGGTTTTGATATGTTTGATGAAAAAAGATACCGGCCGCTAGGCTGGCTACTCATATTCGTTGGTCTCGCTTTGATGCTGGCCTGCAATGTCGCCAATGAGCTAATCAGTCCTGATTCAGAGCCTACGGCAACCGGCGAACCGGCCGTAGCGGCTACTGCTCTTACCACGACCGTCAGCTCGGCCGTTGGCCTGGCCGGGGGGGAAATAAACGGCCCCGGCGACCTCACCCTGATCTTTCCCGAGGGCGCCTTACCGGCCGATGTCCCGGTCAACATAGCCGTGGTGGCTCCCCCACCGGCCGATCCCTCCGGTGCAATCACGGCCGGGACCGCTTACCAGGTAGATTTACCCCCTGGAACTGAACTACTGTTTCCGGTCGAGGCGATTTTGCCCCTGGAACGCCAGCCCGGCCTGGCCGATGAGAACTATGCTGCCTATCGCTGGGACGGAGAGGGATGGTTTTATTTGGGCGGCATCGTGGAAGGCGATACGTTGCGAGTCCAGGTTGATCAATTTTCCATTTTGCGTATTTATGGGTTGAGTACCACCCACCGGCCGGTCATGTTTGTCAACTGGAGCGCCAACAAAGCCTGGGTCTTTCCCTGGACCTGGCAAACGGGTGAAAGTAATCGTTACGGCCATGCCTATGCCTTCACCACCGTGCCCGGCGGCGATGTCTGGCCTGGCGCAACCTGGGCCTACCAGAGCTACCCCATGGGCACCTATTTCACCTGGTGTATCCAATGGGACGAGTGGACCCAGCCGGTCTGGGATCTAGGAGGGGGTGGATTTTACTCCGAATACAGGGGTACCTATCATTTTTTCCTCGATTACCCCATCACCCTAAACAGGGAGTCGCCCGGCGGCGGCCTGCGCGAAATGGAACGGGTTGAATTCACCTTACAAGCCCGGATAGACGGCCAATGCGGTTATCCGCCCGGCGAGATCCCCCGCGCTGAAGAAACCCCCCAACCGGGCGTCGCGACAGAAACGGGCACAGCCGCGGCCGGGGCTCCGGCTACTTCGGCCGTTGCGGCGGGCACCGCGACATCTCCGGCCGGCGGAACCGCCAGCCCAACGGACATCGCCACCGCCACCGCCACCATTGCCGCGACCGGCACCCCAACACCCGTGAAACTCGCGCCGCCCACTGATGGCGCCCCAGGCCCTGGCGGGCTCTCTACCCGGGTGCTGGGCGGCAATTTACGCACCTATAGCGTGATCCCGGACATCATTGCCAGCGCCAATACCCAGGAATATCTGGCCCCGGCCGGTATCTCCATCAGCTACAGCGAGGGCACCACGCCCTGGGTAGAAAACCGGATCTTGTGGGAGGAAGGGGACTGGGTCCAGGCCACGACCAGCCTGGATATTTCAGCTATGGGCGTCCAGATTCTCGGCGACTACACCATCGGCTGGGCGGCCGTCTACTTTGACGGACAGGAAGTGTGGCGCGGGAATGCGGCTACATTCTGGGATGATGGATACGTTCATGCTCTTTACGTGGAGGTCTCCGGCTTTGAGCCGGGAGAACATACCCTGCGCGTGGTGAGCCTCGGCCTGCAAGGCAAAGAACCCGGCGGCCGTTCAATACCGGTGCCCTATTTCGGCCTTAGCTATGAAGGCGTTGCCCAACCGTAAAGCGATCTGTTAATATCTATAAGCAGGATCACTTGGAAACGAAAAATAATCGATCTGAGCCCCGGCAAGCGAACTGTCCGCTGATTTTTAGGAGAAGGCCATGGCAACTGAATACAAACACACCCAATATAGCGCCTGGATCATCGCTGTTTTTTTGATAGTAGGGTTACTCATGATTCCCGTCGTTGGCTCGATGGTAGATGAAGGCCGGTTGTTGGTCGCCATCGTAACCATCGTCCTTCTCCTCCTGGGCCTGGCCATGTTTTACGCGCTGACCGTCCAGGTGTCCGCTGGAAAACTAAAATTCTGGTTTGGAATAGGCCTCATTAGCAAGACATACCGCTTTGCCGAGATTCAATCCACCCGGGAAGTAAAAGACCCCTGGTATTACTTCTGGGGCATTAAGTCCATACCTGGCGGCTGGTTATATGCGGTTGCGCCGGGAGAGGCGCTGGAAATCGTCCTCCAAGACGGCAAAATAATTCATGTCGGCACCAACCAGTCAAAACAACTGAAAGAAGCCCTCGATATGGCCATGTCCGCCAGCTAACAAAATAATCAGACTTCCGAAGTTTTCTGAAACTACGGAAGTCTGAGAACGGGAGATTTCTGCACTCAGGCTTTGGCCATGAGGGGATCTGCCGCGGTGCCTGCTTTCGCCGGCGCGCTATCTAAGGCCAGCAACTCCCGGTAGGTCAGCGTCCAGGCGCTGGACTGGTATACCGCCAACAGGCCACTCAGGAAAGTAAATGGCGCGGCCACGATGGAGATAAAGATCACCAGGGCCACAGAGCCGCCCAGGACCCAGGCCACCACGTCGTTAAGGAAGAGATGGGCCACCCCGGCCGTGGGGAATAAAGCGGTCATGGCCACCAGGCCGCCGAGGACTATAAGGACCAGGAATACGGGGATCATCAGAATCAGCAGGGGAATGGAGACCGCTGCCCAGCCAATATAGGTGCCCAACATCAGCAGGGTCATGACCACCACGTCTTTAATATTGCCGAAGACGACCTGAAAGCCGCGCACGATGGCCGCGGTCACGCCCAGGCCCTCCAGGGCGCAGGCCCGGCGGAAGAACAGAGTAAAAAGAGAGACCAGCCAGCCAGTGATAACGACCAGGAAAAGAATGCCGCCTACCAGAAAAGCCGAGGCGACGAACCCAATGATCCAGCCCCCAGGATCGCTGGAAAGGGACAGCGCGAACGGCCCCAATGCCAGAATGAACATCAAGGCGAAGAGCGCCAACAGGGGCAGCCGCACGGCCACGTCGATCAGAAAGAAGCGCCAGGCCGTCCGTGACCAGCCCATGCCCAATAACTCGCGGAAACTGGCCTTTTTCTGGGTCTTGGCCTGCTCGTTAACGGCCGTAATCAGCGCCGCTTCGGCCGGGTAGCGGAAGAGCGCGGCGACCAGGATCACCCCAATAACGACCAGCGCGATGACCGCCAGGCTGCCGACGATCACCTGGGTGATATCGGCCGGCAAGGCATCGGTGACATAAGCCACCACCTCGCGCAGATCGCGCTCCGTGCCATCGGGCAATTCGATGGACAGGCCGCCTTCCGTATGGATCACTGTTGGCTCGCCGCCATTTTTGGGTGACACGGTGATGACCCCGCCTGGGGCCAGGTCGACCGTAGCATCAAAGCCCGGGAAGACGATCGTATTCTCGTCGGCCCGGATGATCGTTCCCTCGCCGGCCTGCCACTGGTCGTTCCAGTCGGATTGCCCAAGGTAGGGGATGGTGGTTAAGGCCACAACAAAGCCGAAGATCCACAACAGGCGGTAGTTCCAAAGGATATGCCACGATTGTTTCAGAATATCCATGTATTTCATCGTTTATCCCCTTATATTCACCAACTATTTTTCCCCACCCTAACAGAATACCCCGAGCGGCCGGCCGGGCACATCGTCCGGTTGGGGGATTCTGACTTGGCCAACTGGACAACTTTTTCTGTTACTCTAGCAAACTGCCAGAACTTGCTGTGACTCCTGATTGATCCCCCTGGCCCGACCGCTACAATCCGGCCTTCCTGAAGTTCTTTGCCGCCGGCCATGATGAATTCCTGGAAAACCTGCCCCGGCCGGCGCGGTTGCGGCTCACTAATGTGGTACTATTGCCAGAAATGAAGGGTAGGGGTGGCAGAAACGTCTCTGCTTACCCATGAAGCGACTAACCAAAGCGAACGCTTCATCACCTAATCTGCATGGACAGGAGATCGTTAATGATGGACGAGAACAACCATTCAATTGCCGAACGCTGGTTTATCGATCTATGGAGCACCGGGGACCTGGCGGTAGCCGACCAGATCGTCGATCCCGGCTATGCGCCGGAATGGATCCACATCGAGAAAACCGGCCCCGATCAGGTGAAACATGAGGTCCGCTACTTCCGCTCCGTATTTCCGGATTTGCGCTACGAGATTGTAGACACGGCCGGGCAGGGGGACAAAGTATGGGTCCGCTACCGCGGCACGGGCACTCACGAAGGCAACGCCTGGGGCTTTGAACCCAGCGGCGGCCAGGCCACCTTTGAAGGCGTGACCATCTTCACCCTGGGTCCCGTTGGAAAGATCACCGATCGTTGGGGCGCCTTCTGTTTTTACGACATCTTCGCCGACCTGGGCCTGGTGCCGCCTTTTTGGGAGTTGGGCCAGGCTCTCGGAGGGGTTAAATGACGATTCCCTAGGAACAGATGATCGTCCGCCTTTTCGAACTATGCCACCAGGCGCTCATCCTGGTGGTTGCCATGCTTTCCGGCTCTTTTACCTGGGGTGAGGCGGACCAATACTCAAAGAATATCAAAGCTTATTATTGCCCAGCAACCTCATCACCGACCCCGTTTAACGTATCCACTACCTCGAAAACATCTCCGTTGAGGTAAAAATTGACCCCCACCAGGTTGGGGATCTGGCCTCGTTCTTCAGCGCAGCGCTGGGCCCGTTCCAGTAGATAGTCGTAATCATTCAGGACGGTAGCATCTACCCGGCTGGGGGAAGCCCGGGTAATCCAGTGGTTCAGCAAAAAGAAAGGCTTATCCGTCTCGCCGCGGTTGGGTTGGCAACTCGTATCATCAATCTCTTCTAGCCTGCCGAAATGGTATGGGGTCTCTTCGGTGTAATCCCAGGCGTTCAAGTAATAAGCCGGTGGCGGACCTTCATTTTCGGCCATGACCAATACCCGCCGGTTATCTTCAATCATTTGCCGCAGGGTCGACCAGGGTTGGCCATCCTGGTGAACGTAAACGAGCTTGTCAAGGCCGCTTTCGGTGAAGGCGGCCTCGGTATCGGCCGGGGTAATGTCATCTTCAAAGATGATCAGGATGACCTCTTCGGGATGGTTATCCAGGAACACCTTCATCTCCGCCAGCGTTTCGTCCAGGTAGGTCGCTCCCAGGCCGCACATCATATGGCAGAGATAGGAGCCGTCTTCTTTGGATAGATCGATCTGGTCCAGGATACCCAGAACGGCCGCTTGTACATCGTTCGGCATCTCCTGGAGTTGTCCCTCGATCCAGGCCGCATCGTCCCAGTAATGGGTGTCGATGAGAAAACCGCGGACGCCGGCGTTAAGCTGGTTCGTAATTGAACCGTCGTGGGAAGGCCAGATCCAGCCATATTCGGTGATCGACATGGCATTATGGGTGGTCGCATAGGCCACCTCGTTGACCGGTCGGTCACACAATTCAGCATGCCCGTTGCAGACCAATTCAGGTTGCCGGCGCTCGTCCAGGAAAAGTTTTAAACCGACGGGCACCAGGACGATGGACAAAACGAAGCCGGCGAGGACTGGTTTGCGATATTTACCAAACGGCCGGAGCAAGCGATGAACGACTTCCGGCAAGCGGTGCAGAAAGGACAGGATGATCAGGATGACGCCCACCACCACGGGGATTGTCGCTGCCTGCCATACATCATTCCAGGCAATATCTACTACCTCATCCACCACGTCCCCGATCATAATCTCCAGGGTAACGGGTAATTCGTTGCCACCCAGAAAACGGAGGTCGAGGTAATCGTGCAGGGCAGACCCGATAAATAACCAGCCAAGGGCCACAATGACGCCGCCGATGACCAGGGTCAGCCCGGCCGCACGCAACATGGCCACCAGGTTATCGGCCTGGATCCAGACGATGCCCCCTAAGGCCAGGACCATGATCACAAATTCCAGCGGCATGAGCGCCCGGTCAAACAGAATTATTAATGAGCGAATCCGGTTGAGCCTGTGGGTGATCTCTGCCTCGGTTTTCCCCAAGACATTCGCGGCCGCTTTCAACGTATTCATTTGCTCGCTATCTTGTACGGTCGCAACAAGATTGTTTGCCGCTTCTTCGGCACGGGCGCGGACCCTGACGCCGCTGGCCATGGCTATAGCGCCGGCCAGATCCCCACTCCCTAATGCGGCATCTATCTGTAACCAGGCTGAAGGTGAAACAGTTTCAGCTTCCGGGCCAAGCAGCGTCTCGACCAGGGTTTGTCTTTCTTCCAAGGTAAGACCCGCAACCGAGGCTGCGGCTGACTCTTCGGGCACCAGTACGATACGACCTTCGCTGATCTCTGCCATATAGTCGGCCAGTTGTTCCTCGTCATAACTCGCCATCTCTTCCAACTGATCGCTGAGGGCTTCGGCCGATAGCGTGCCGATCATAGCCATGATCCCGTCGACCATGCGGTCGGCAACGAGTTCCGGGTCCAGGCCATCTAATGGGACTTTGGCCACCAGTTCATCCGTTTCACCGCTCAGATAACCGGTAAAAGCGTTGACAAAACCCTCGACCCCACTTTGGATAGCCTCAGGTGGCACCACCAGGTATAAGGTCGAGGTGGTGAAGCTAAGGACACTATCGGCCAGGGACGGGTCAAGGTCCAGGTCACTCATAATCGTGGCCGTGGTCTCCACCATGGACGGGTCGGCTAATAGCTCAGTATAGATCCGGTTGTAAAAATCAGTCTCAGCCAGCGCTGAATGATAAAGTTCCGGGTCCATCAGCGTGCGGCTGATCAACCCGGCCACCAGAAAGACGATCAGGGCCGCCAGGAAGACCAGTCCCAGGAGTAATGTGCCCGCCCAACGAACGGTCGGGTTGGACCAAAATGACGGATCTTTTTCTTCTGCCATAGGGTTACCACTCGATGATTCGAACGGATCGTTTCGGCACAGTGCGGCTCAAGGTCAAGCTTGAACCTGCCGAAGTTCAATACAGTCTAACAGAAGCGATAAAAAACGCTAAAGACAATTTGTTCAAGCGGCTGGCTTAGATTGTGGAATGTGAAATAAATCCGCACGGAACCGATAAACAAGCTGACCTCCCCATGCCTGACTTATAAAAAGCCCGTTCGAAAATCGGGAGATGGTGAAAATTGTTTTCATATGGGATACACTAGCGGCACTCTTACCAGCAGACTGGCAAGAAACAAAAGTGATTTTACAGGAGGGTAATTACTTTGACTGAAACGAGCGATCTAATTGTTTTCTGGATTGTTGTCCTGGCCCGGCTTCTCATTCCCCTGGCCATACCCCGCTTTCCACTGCCGGCCATTCTGGCTGCCCTGGTTCTTGACGCCATTGACCAGACCATCTTCCAACAATTTACCAATCTTGACCTGTCAGGTTACCAGGGCTACGACAAAGCCTTGGACATCTACTATCTCACCGTGGCCTACATCGCCACTCTGCGGAACTGGAGCAGCCTCTTCGCCTTCAAAATGGGCCGTTTCCTTTGGTATTACCGGCTATTGGGGGTGGTTTTGTTCGAGTATATCGGCAACCGGGCCATACTCTTCATCTTTCCCAACACTTTCGAGTACTTTTTCATCTACTACGAGATCGTACGCCTGCGTTGGGACCCCAGAAGGATGAGTAAAAAAGCGATCGTTATCGCCACGGCCGCCATCTGGATATTTATCAAGCTACCCCAGGAGTATTGGATTCACATCGCCCAATTAGATATGACAGACTTTCTCAAGGAAAATATATTTCATGTCCCTCTGGATGCCGGACTCGAGGAAATCCTCGCCGCCAATCCCTGGTTGATCCCAACCCTGATCATCCTCCTGGTGGTCATCATCGTCGGTGGCCGCTGGCTGCTGCGCAAACTACCGCCCAAGGATTGGGGCCTCTCCTTCGCCGCCGATTCGCACCAGGATGAAGAGACCGGCTACGTGGAAACGGAGACAGTCAAACCGGCTTCTGGTCGTTTCTTCGATAACGTCTTACTGGAGAAGATCGTACTCGTCTCCATGGTCAGCCTTATCTTCGGCAAGATATTGCCCAACCGGACGGCCACCGACCTGCAACTCCTCGTTGGCATCGCCGTCATCATCATCGCCAACACGGCCATCAGCCACTGGTTGGCCCAGCGCGGCCGGGAATGGAGCCATACCCTCACCCAGTTTGTGGTGATGGCTGCCGTCAACTTCGGCCTGGCACTGGTCTATGTCTGGCTCTTGCCTCGCTTCGACGGCTCCGCCGATCTGAGCACTATGTTATTCTTTGTCCTGTTATTGACCCTGATCATCACCTTGTTCGACAAATACCATCCTGTATACCTGGCGCGCTTCGCTGAAAAACCGGCCGAAATAGCCGGCGAAGCCACCGTTTAATGATGGAGTCAGGCGACCGGGAAATCAAACCCTGGGATCCCTGGGATATCTCGTCCCGGTCGCCCGACCCAATCCAACAACCGTAGGGGCGAGGCAGCCGGGAATAGCCCTATAGTGGGGCAAAGACGACTTACCCGGCTGCCTTGTCCTCTTATCAAAACACACTTAAGGAGATAAACATGACCCACGCAGCAGCAGTCAAACCGGTCAGCGAAACAAAAATTAACAGTTTCATGGCCCAGGTCTATTTATTGATGTCAGTCGGCCTCGCCGTAACCGGCCTCGTCGCCTACTGGGCCAGCAACGACCAGCAATTCCTGGTCAATCTGTATACCAAGCCCTGGTTCGCCTTTGGCTTATTCATCCTTCAAATTGTCCTGGTCGTTGTTCTGAGCGCCCGGGTAATGACTATGTCGCCGGGTGCGGCCGCGCTCCTCTTTCTACTCTATGCTGCTTTGACCGGCCTGGCCTTAACCTCGATCTTTCTTATCTACTCCAGCCAGCAGATCTATTCCGTATTTCTACTCACGTCGGGTGTCTTTCTGCTGACCAGCCTGGTAGGCATCGTGCTGAAGCGGGATATGTCCAGCGCCGGAAACTACATCTTCATGATCCTGCTCGGTTGGATGATCATGTGGTTTTTGAGCTGGCTCTTTAATTTCTCCACCTTCAACTGGGCGATGAACTTCATCGGCATCGCCATCTTCGTCGCCCTGACCGCCTGGGACGCCCAACAATTAAAGAAGATTGGCCAACAGATCGGCAGCCATCCGGCCCGCGGTGGCCTGGTAGTCATTGGCGCGCTGAAACTATACCTCGATTACATCAACCTGTTCCTGCTTATGCTGCGCGCCTCCAACCGCTAGCGGCCGACAACTGTCAATGAAGAAACCGGGTTTTTATATCACCAATCCCGCATCGATCTACCTTAAATTTATCAGCTAACCGCCCCAAAAACCCGGTTTCTAGGTTCAGCCATCTTCTTTGACTAAACAGAACATATGTGCTACCATTCCCGTAGCCATCGCGCCCTGCGCACCAAAGCGCTCAGGAGCTCCGCATCCCGGCCGGGATCAAGAGACCCAGGTCAAATGAAACAACTCCAGGTCACTCCAACCCCCTCCCAAAGATCCCTCCCAAAACTCAAACGCCGGCTGTCAACCGAACTACTTAACCGGGCCGCCAACATAACCTCCCTGTCAATGGCAGAACAGACTTCACTCCCAGGTGATGGCTGGCCAAAATTCACCCACCCAAAATGTCAAACCTGATTCAATTCCCCCTGAAAATTACCGAAACACCCAACCTTCCCAGGAGGTCGCCGGCCGCCAATCAAACCAAACCATCCCGTTGTACCATTGACTGGTACCAAACAATTACCGTGAATAGTACCTTTCCAGGAGGTAGACCTCTCGTTCCTCCCACTAATTTCAACAAAAATAAATTCTCCCGGGAACAATTACCGGGACGGCTGCATTATTGCCCACCCTCTCCAGCGTCCTCGTTTTTGCAAGTGGAGGCGTATTGCGTCAAATGAAAATGTTACCGAGCGGGAGGGACAGTCATTATCCGAATTGTGTTATAATCCAATGTTTGCTGGTCAATGTGGACCGGCATTTTATATCCAAATAAGTAAGGAGATTCAGAATGTCAGATCTAATTGTTTTTGCTTTTGATAATGAAGGCGGCGCCAAAGAGATGGCCGACGCCGTAAGTGGCTTGCAGAAGCAGCAGCTCATTAAACTGGAAGATGCCGCCACCGTTGTCCGGAAAGGCGATGGTAAACCCAAGGTAAAACAGGCTCAGAGTCTGGTCGGCGCCGGCGCGCTGGGCGGGGCCTTTTGGGGCCTGCTCATCGGCCTGCTCTTCTTCGCCCCCTGGTTGGGCCTGGTCGCTGGAGCCATTGGCGGCGCCATTGGCGGCAAAATGACCGATATCGGTATCGACGACGATTTCATCAAAGAAGTCAGCGAGACCATCGAGCCTGGCCACTCGGCCCTGTTCTTGCTGGTTGCCGAATGGACCGAAGATAAGGTATTGGCTGAGTTGTCCCATTTCGACGCCACGATTATCCGTACTTCCCTGACTGAAGAAGAAGACGCCCAACTGCGCGAATCCTTCGGCCCCCACGAAGAGTAGTCACTAATTAGGGGCTGGTCGCGACAAAAAGGCCAGCCCTTTTTTCTTTTGCGATCTTGATTTGAAGATCCGGGAGTAGAGAAGAGATATGAAAAAGCGCCAAGGATCCATCAGCAGGCATCCCATCGTTCGTATTTTGATCATTGGAATTTTTGAAGTTATTGGCCTTTTAATCATGGCCTGGTGGCTGGATGGTCTCACCATCGATCGCCTGGGCTCGACTATTGTTGCTGTGGCCGTTATTGGCCTGCTAAACGCCTTGTTATGGCCGATCCTGAGCCGTATTTTTCTACCCTTTGCCGTCTTCACCGCCGGGCTTCTCTTCCTGGTCCTCAATGGCGTCATTCTCTGGTTGGCCAGCGAAATTGTGCCTGGATTCACGGTCGATAAGGTCTTCTGGACGGCCATCTGGGCTTCAATAGGCATTACCGCCATCAACGTTATCTTGAGCACTTTGCTGACCATTGACGATGATGCCTCCTTTTATCGCAACGTTGTTCGCCGGCGGATGCGTCGCCGGGGTGAGGTTATCGATACCGATGTGCCCGGCGTCTTCTTCCTTGAAATTGACGGTCTGGCCCGGCCGGTGTTGGACAAGGCCGTAGCCGAAGGTTTTGCCCCGACTATAAAGCGCTGGCTGGAAGAGGGCACGCACAGCCTGGTGACCTGGGAGACGGACACATCTTCGCAGACATCGGCCAGCCAGGCCGGTATCTTGCATGGCAACAACAGCAATATCCCCGCCTTCCGTTGGTACGATCGCCAACGCAGGGTCATCGTCGCTTCCAGCAATCCCGACGAGGTAGCCACCCTGGAGAAGGACCGTTCTAACGGCAACGGACTGCTGGCCAACGATGGCGCCAGCCGGGGCAATCTCATGTCGGGCGACGCGCCCAACGTCATGAACACGGCCAGCGTTATCAAGGACTTCTCCCGCTTTCACACTGGCGACTTTTACGCCTATTTTTCCAGCCCGTATAATTTCACCCGCACTTTGCTCCTGTTCTTCTGGGATATCGTCCTGGAACGTTACCGTTTTTGGCAGGACCGGCGCAAAGATGTGCAGCCCCGCCTGGATAAACACCATCGCAACTTTAAATATGCCCTGGTGCGCGGGGTGACGACCACCATTTTACGCGAGTTAAACATCTACACCCTGATTGGCGATATGTACGCCGGCCGTCCCTCGGCCTATGCCACCTTCGTCGGTTATGATGAGGTGGCCCATCATTCGGGTGTGGAATCGAAAGACGCTTTCGACGCCCTGTTTAAAATCGACCAACAATTTGCCCGCCTGGAAAACGCGGCCGCAGAGGCTTCGCGCCCCTATCATTTTGTCATCCTCTCCGACCATGGTCAAAGCGGCGGCCTGACCTTCAAACAACGCTACAATAAATCCCTGGAAGATCTGGTCCAGGAGTTGGCCAAGGAGAACCTGGTGCAAGGCTTTTCCGAAGCCGGCGAAGGCGCCGGTCACGTCAACGCCCTCTTGACCGATGCCATTCAGAACCAATCGGGTGCGGCCGCCCGAGGACTACGCCGGGCGTTGCGTAGCAGAACCGAAGACGGCCAGGTTAACATCGGCCCGGAAGCAGAAACCCTGGATCTCGCAGATGTAGATCCCGATGGTGATGGAAAGGATGCCAAAGGTGATGAACTGCCCGCCATCGTCGTGATGGCCTCGGGTAACCTGGGCCTGGTCTACGGCACCCTTCGGGAAGGCAGGGCGACACAGGAGAATATCGAAGCCATTTTTCCCGGCCTGCTGGATGGCCTGGTCGCCCATGAAGGCGTTGGCTTTGTCATGGTCGCTTCGGAGCAGGGTGCGGTTGTTATTGGCAAGACCGGCCGCTACTACCTGGCCGAGGATCGTATTGAAGGGCAGAACCCCCTGGCCGGATTTGGTCCCCGGGCGGCCGAACATTTACGCCGTGAAGACAGCTTCTCCAATTGCCCCGATATCCTGGTAAACAGCTTCTACAATGCCGACACAAACGAGGTGGCCGCATATGAAGAGTTGATCGGCTGCCATGGCGGTATGGGCGGTTACCAGACCCAACCTTTCCTGCTTTACCCGGCCGAATGGACACTGGCAGAAGAAGATATCGTCGGCGCCGAAAATGTCTACAAACAGCTAAAGGGTTGGCTGGGCCAATATGAGCATGCCGAGGTTGCTGAATAGCAGTGGCCAGGATCTGATGGATAGTCGCCCGCCAGCGCGATCGCCGCGGCAAAGGCTATTGCTCTCGATCATCGCCGAGGTAATTTAATATGGCCAAAGTTTTAATGAACCTGGCCAAAGTCAAAGTTACCCTGGCCGGCAAACCCATTTTCGAAGAGGTGAGCCTCGAACTGCAACTGAATCAGAAGATAGGCCTCGTTGGCCCCAATGGCGCGGGAAAATCAACCCTGATGAAGTTGATGAGCCAGGAACTTGTTGCCGATGAGGGCGAGCTTTTTCGCGCCCCAGGGTTAACCTGGGCCCGGTTGGAGCAAGAGCCCATCATGGCCGGTGGGCGAACTGTCCTTGAAGAAGCATTGACGGCCGTCCCTGAATTGGCCCAGGTCGAGCAGCAAATTCACCATTTGGAAGCCCGGATGGCCGACCCGGCAGTCTACGAAGATTACAGCAACCTCGAAAAAGTAATGAACCAACATGCCCTAATGCTCGATGATTACGAGCGATTGGGCGGCCGGCGTCATGAGAGCCAGGTCAAAGCCACCCTCAGTTCCCTGGGTATCACAGAAGAAACCTGGGACACGCCGACCCGTGTGTTAAGCGGCGGCCAAAAGAAGCTCATTCTCCTGGCAAAGTTACTTGTTTTAAAACCTCAATTATTGCTACTGGATGAGCCCGACAACCATCTGGATATTCCCACCAAAAGCAGGCTGGAGAAAATCATCAACGAATACCAGGGCTGCGTGGTCATTATCTCTCACGATCGTTACTTGCTGGATGGGATGGCTACCCATATCGCCGAGTTGGAGAACGGCCACCTTACCCTGTATCACGGTAATTACAGCGCCTATATAACCGAGAGAGAGCTACGCCGGCTACGACAGCAACAGCTATATATGGCCCAACAGAAGGAAATCGCCCAGATCGAGGCGGCCATCGCCCGGTTTGAACTGTGGGCTTCGATGGTGGTTGATGTGCGCCATATCAGGCAGGCCCGTTCCCGGCGCAAAATGCTGGATAAAATGGACAAGATCGACAAGGTCAGCGATCAACGCCGCATGCGCCTGGAACTTGAGGGCTGGCGCGGCAGCAAAAAGGTGATCGAACTCATCAATGTTAGTAAAACGTTGCCCAATGGCCTCCGGTTGTGGAAAGGCTTGAACTACACCATCTGGCATGGCGACAGGGTGGGGCTGGTAGGGCCAAACGGCGCCGGTAAATCGATGTTGTTGCGTCAATTGCTTGATCCGGACGGTGTGGCCGGCGGGGTCATCAAAATCGGGCCAAGCATCAAGATCGGTTATTACGCCCAGGAACATGAAACGCTGGATCTACGTCTCACACCCCTTGAAGAGATAAGAAACACGGTGCCTATGAGCGAGGGTGACGTGGTCGCCTTTCTGAACCGTTTCCTGTTTACTTATGATCAGGTGCGGGGTAAAGTCGCTAATCTAAGCGGTGGGGAACGCAGCCGCTTACAGTTGGCCAAGCTGGTGGTCTCGAGGCCGAACCTGCTCGTGCTTGACGAGCCCACCAACAACCTCGATATCGCCTCAATTGAAGTGCTGGAAGAGACCCTGGACGAATTTGTCGGCACCGTGCTGGTCGTCTCCCACGATCGTTACTTCCTGGACCAGATCGTGGACCGGACCATTGAACTACGCGAGGGTCATTTGAGCGAATACCTCGGTGGTTACACTGATTATTTGGATGCGCTTGGGGAGCTCAGTTAGTGGAAAGAAGATGAAAAATCAACGCAATATGGGATAAGTCAGTGGTCGCGTTCCAACGGTGCACTTCATACTTGAACCTAAGAGTCACCGACAGTTGGCTTGAAATGGGTTGCTTCGTCAGGGCTTCCGCGATACCAGGTGAGCCAACCACAAGATGGACACTCGTAAATCAATGTGCGGTGCTCGGACACGAACCGGTCATTCTCGCGAATGATATCTTTGTTTGCTTCAAAATCCGCCTCCACGCTGGCTTCTTCGATATCGCCAGCGTAGGCAATCCAGGTATGCGGTTCTGGAACGTTGCTGATACGCAAGCTAAAACCGCAGCGACATTTGAATCTACTCATTGGGTAAACCGAAACCTAACGAAAAACCCTTCAGCTTGTTAATGAATCTTGTGTTTGCACCTAATGTTTAAGCACAAAGGGTAAGTAAACTGGGTATACAGGCTTGGCCCCTACCGTCAGGTGGCCGGTCACCGTTTCAGAACCGGCCTGGCCATCATGAGCTCGATAAGTGAAGTTATCCAGGCCAGCATAACCCCTGGTTGGCGTATAAACAAAGCTCCCATCCAGATTCAAGACCAGGTCGCCGTGGGTGACGTTGCCAATGAGCACGGCCGTCAGGGTATCGCCATCTGGGTCGCTGTCGTTCTCCAGCACGCCAGGCGCGGGAACATCCAGGGTGACGTCCTCAGTAGTGGTGTATGCGTCGCCTATGGCGATTGGCGGATCATTGGCCGGGCTGACCGTTAAGGTGACCACGGCCGTATTCGAATTCGCCAGGCCATCGTTGGCCTGATAAGTGAAGCTGTCGATCCCGCTGAAGTTCTGCGTCGGTGTGTAAACAAAGCTGCCGTCCGGCCGTAATGTCAGCTCTCCATGGGCCACGTAAACACCAAGGACCGCTGTGAGCGGATCGCTATCTACATCAAAGTCATTCCCCAGCACCCCAGGCTTGGCCACGACCAGCGTGATATCTTCAGTGATCGTGTACCTATCATTGACCGCAATAGGCGGATCGTTGGTTGCTTCAACTGTTAAAGTAACCACGACCGTATTCGAATCCAGTTGGCCATCATTCGCATGATAGGTAAAGTTATCTACTCCATGGTAATTTAATGAAGGCGTATAGACGAAACTGCCATCCAGCGCAAGGATCAGGCTGCCATGATCGGGCCAGGCATTGAGGATCGCCGTTAATGGATTGCCTTCGGGATCGTGGTCATTGGCCAACACACCTGAAACGGGGACTACCAGGGTGATATCCTCGGTCGTCGTGTAATGGTCGCCAACCGCTACCGGGGGATCATTGACTGCTGTCACGATCAACGTCACTGCAGCCAGGTTTGATAAGGCCACACCGTCATAGGCATAATAGGTAAAGCTATCTTGTCCGGAAAAGCCCGTGGTCGGCGTATAAACAAAAGAGCCGTCCGATTGAAGCTGCAACGTGCCGCTCAGCGGCTCTGTATCGAGGATGGCTGTCAGATCGTCCCCATCAATATCCTCATCATTACCCAATACGCCCGGCGCCAGGATAGTCAGCCTGGTGTTTCGGGTGGTGGTGTATCTGTCATTGGCCGCGATGGGGGGATCATTGGCGACCAGCACCGTCAACATGACCACGGCCGTATTCGAATTCGCCAGGCCGTCATTGGCCCGATAGGTGAAGCTATCGATTCCATTGAAGTTTAACGTTGGCGTGTAAACGAAGGAACCGTCGCTTTCGAGGATCAGAACGCCATGGCTGGGCGGGCTGCCCAGCGTTGCCGTCAGACCATGACCTTCAATGTCGATGTCATTCTCCAGCACCCCAGGCTCGACCACGAAAAGCGTGATATCTTCGGTGGTAGTGTACCTATCATTGATCGCGATGGGAGGATCGTTGGCCGACGTAATCGTTAGGGTGACGACCACCGTATTGGATTCAAGCTGGCCATCATTGGCCTGGTAGGTGAAGCTATCCAGGCCGTTGAAGTTTAGCGTCGGTGTGTAGACAAAAGAGCCATCGCTATCAAGATAGAGCGCGCCATGGCTGGGAGCGCTATCCAACCCGGCCGTCAAGGGATCACTGTCACTGTCACTGTCGTTATCCAGCACACCGGGTGCAGCTACAACCAGAGGGATATCCTCTGTAGTCGTGTATTTGTCGCTGACTGCCACTGGAGTTGCATTGCTGGCTCTGATTGTTATCGTAACTGCTACCGTATTTGAGCCGTCCAGTCCATCATCGGCGTGATAGGTAAAAACATCCGATCCGAAATAGTCGAGCGTTGGGGTATACACAAACGAGCCATCACTCTCCAGGGAAACAGCGCCATGGTTGGGCGAGCTATCCGGCTCGGCCGTCAAGGGATCGCTGTTGCTATCGCTATCATTTTCCAGCACGCCGGGTGTCGCCACCACCAGAGTGATGTTCTTAGTCGTCGTGTAATGGTCGCCGACGGCTACCGGTGGGCTATTCACGGTGGCGTGTATAGTGCTGGTGACCATCGGTACAGGCGCCGCCCCGGGCAGGTTCATATTATGGCTCCACAACTGCCACAAGGTATCGCCCCAGGCGGCTAGTTGGCTGAAGAAGGGGTCTGTCTGGATGAGGTAAGCCGGGTCGCCGCTTACGCCTGGGCTGCTCAGGGTAAGTTCTCCTTCGCCGTTGATCTCATTCCGCAGAAATTCCATATATTCGCGGCTGGTGGTCTGGTAGTAGAGCCTGATCTCGATTCTGTCGGCCCCGGAAACCAGAAGACCGTAATCTGCTAATTCGACTTCGTCATAACCACCAGCGTACTCAGCGGCGCTGAAATAATCCAGATCTGAACTGCCATGCCAGACCGGATCCACCAGCCGCGCTGCAGCCTCGTCGATGCGAAAGCCCTGCGGCGGAATGCGGTTGTCTTTGTAACGGCCGTCGCTGAGGGCAAAGTGAAATGTCTCATCTTCACCTGTTATGGAACTGCTGCCGTGCATCTCGTAGACTAACTCATCCACATAGCTTTCATTGGTGTCCAAAGGTACGGGATTGGGCAAGATACCGTCAGGATCATCGTAATCGTAGCCGTTCAACCCTTTGAGCGTTCCCGCGTCCGAATCGTAAGGATTCACCTCCAGCAACAAGCTATCATCGTCATAAAAGCGAATGTTGAGGAACATGCGCCGCCCTTCAGGGTAACCGGAGATCAGCTTGTGGCCGGTCTGGTTCTGGACCCGGAAAGAGAGTTCGCCGCTAGCCAGGCTGTAATCGACCCCCTGAATAGTGGCCGCATCGAGCAGATTTTGCTCGGCGCGGTCAACGCCGGCCAGCAGGGAAGGGGCATCAAACGCTTCTCCGGCCGTCAGGTCCAGGGTCAGGACCGACCCGCCCTGGTTTAACAAAGCAGCGTTGGTCGCATCGTAGTTGGCCGATCCGGAAACGGCGCTGGCCAAAATATAAGAGACCCACATATTCCCCCCGGTCAGGTCATGTTGGGGTACGCCGCTCTTTGGGTGCTCGATACTTCCATCCGGCCGCAGGATAGCCCGATTTTTGTCGGCCGCCTTGCCTGCCTGGTCGCGCATATGACAATCCTGGCAGGTGGCGATTTTGTTACCGGGCTGGGATGTGTCAAACACAGCGGGATCATAGGGACCGATCCCGACCACGCCGCCCTGCAGACCAAAATCGGAGAGCATGAATTCTGAGAAAGTCCTCTCCACATGGTAATAACTGGAGGATGAATTCGCTTCTGTGGGCAGGATAGCGGTCGGATCAGCGCCCAGGTTGGCCAAAACCGGATTGGATATATCGTGACAGGTAGAGCAAAAATATTTACTTTTGTGATAGCGACTGTAATTGATGGCGTGATTGGCATTGGCATCAGCGAAGGAGGCCCGCCGGTTGTCGTTCAGCGTGCTGACGAACATCTGCCCAGAGCCATTCTCGGTAAACCCGGCCGGGGACAGATCGTTCGTGTAAAATAATGTGCCATTAAACTTAGTAACAGCCGCCGCCAGGCTGCTATCCTGGTTGTAGAGTGCCAATGCGGCCGAACTGGAGGGCGTTGCGCTGGCATTACTCTCATCCCAATAGCCTGGCCAATCATTCCCTTCGCGGGTGCCGGCATAGGTTGTTTCATAGAAGGGGTCGTACAGGTAGTGGCACAGGTTGCACTGCACCCCGTCAAAATCGATGCCGGTCATAGCTGAGCCATTGGTTGGATCAGAACGGCCGCCTAACCAGCCACCCGGCATATGGCAACGCAGACAGAAGTCGGTAGCATTCGGGTTGCCCAAGGCCCAAATTGAATCCTGACCGGCTACCGTCACCGTGGCCCAATATAGAAAGTCGCGGGCGGCCTGGGCCATCATCGAACCCTGCCAGTTGTTATAAGGTTCGGTGAGGGGATCGTAATCCGCATGGCAGTTGATACATTGCCCGGGACCATCTAATACGACACCCTGGTCGGGCTGGGTGCCCGGCAGCCGTAACAACGGGTCATCGGCCACGGGTAGAGGGGTCCAGGCCGCACTCTCAGCACCGGCCTCGTCCATAGCAGTTGATCCACCTGACGCGCTGACCGCCTCAGGCCCATCGCTCGGATCGGGGGGGAGGGGGGGAGGATCGCTGAAAACCGGATATTTTTGGAATGCGCCGGCCTGGCCTGCGTAAGCGGCAAAATAGACAAGAACCAAACCAAGCGTCAGAAATAATGCGGGGATTCCCTTTCTTTTCATGATGCCCTGACCCTCTTTTCTGTGACCAACGAAGACCGGCGTCCTGGAGGTAGCTTGGCGATGTTGTATGATCATGGACAGTGTAGAACATGAGCAATCGCTGGCCTAGTGTCAATAATCAGGGTGTTGAGGTGATTATTGTCGCCATTTCGTAATAGTAACGACTGGTTTCCAATTGGTCTAATTTCAGGGTGCAGCTGACAGTACCAGCGGAAGATAATAAGATGGGGCTAAAGACCGTGCGTATCTCAGATCAAAATTGTTTCCATCATGGTAACTGATATGTGAACCGTCGCCACCGTCCAGAGCCAACGAAGTGTATGAGCCCACATCTCCTACACTGTCAATCGTTGTTATCAGCCACCTACTCCCTGCCCAGTAGGCATATTTCAAAGCACTATTGCTATTGTCATAGTAGCTCACATGCGGATTGTCGTTGCTGTCAATAGCCAAAGAGGTGTAGGCGCCTACATCCCCTTCATTGTCAACGATCTCAATTGACCAATCGCTCCCCGTCCAACCAGCCATTTTGAGGTCTCTATTTGTGGCGTCATAGTAGCTAATTCTGGGATAGCCGGCGCCATTCAAGTCCAATGAAGTATAGGATCCCACATCACCGGCACTGTCTAAAGTGGCCGTGATCCACCCACCGTTAGCACTCCTCGCGTACATCAAATCCGCATGTGTGCTATCGTAGTAACTGATGAGTGCATTGCCAAGACCATCCAATTTTAGGGAGTTATAGGAACCAACATCACCGGGGCTGCTCACCGTTTCACTGATCCAACCACTCCCTGACCAGCTTGCATATTTGAGATTGCCATTGGTGATGTCATAGTAACTAATGTGGGGACGATCAAGTCCATCCAGGGACAGTGATGTAAAAGCACCTACATCTCCGGCGCTATCTACGGTTTCTGTCAGCCAACCACTTCCTGTCAGCCGGGCCAACGTTAGATCACCATTCTTAGCATCGTAGTAACTAATCAATGGGTCGCCTACCTCACTCAAAGCAAGAGCAGTGTAAGCGCCCACATCTTCGGCCCCGTCCACGGTTTCGGTTATCCATCCATCTGTGGCTTTGTGAGCGTACTGCAAATCTTTTGTCAGGAAATTTCTGTGGCTGATATGGGGGTGATCGTCCTTGTCTATTGCCAGGGAAGTATAACGACCTACAGCTCGCGAACTGTTTATCATTTGCTTCTCCCAGCCACCGGGGGATTGGACCATGATATGTAATCCTCTGGCGGTCCAATCGTAGAAAGTGATGTGTGGGTTTTCGTTGTCGTCCAAGGCCAAGGAAGTGAACCAAACACCGCCGTCCTCCAGATTCTGAATGATCCACGTGTCGCCTGACCAGGTCGCATAATAGAGCCCACCGCGATTGTCCGTGTAGCTTATATAAGGGTTACCATCACCGTCCAGGGTCAGTGATGTGAAACCGCCATACCACCTGGCCGTAGCCACTTCCTGGATCGCCCATTCATCGCCTACCTTTCGGGCATATTTGAGCCGGCCGTTTTCGTAATCGAGATAACTGATGTGAGCAACCCCCAGGCTATCGATGGCGATAGAATTGAATTCCCCTAGCCAGGCGGATTCATCCACGATCTGAATTTCCCAGGCGCCGTCGGAGCGATGAGCATACCTGAGCGTTCCGTAGGCGTCATCATAATAACTGATATGGGGATCATCATTCTTGTCCAAAGATAGAGATATATGCCAGCCCAGCCAACCGGCCGAGTCCACACTTTGGAACTCCCAGGCGCCTCCGGTCCAGCTGGCGTACTTTAGGTCACCGTTTGTACTGAAAGCAATATGTGGTTTGCCAGCTGTATCCAGAGCTATCGCCGTATCATAGCCGTACTCGTTCCCAGAATTATCGATCGTGTCGATCAACCAGCCATTCTCGCTCCTCAGTGCAAATTTAAGAGCGGTGCCGTAACGATTGTAATAACTGACGTGGGGAATATTGTTTTCGTCTAAAGCCAGGCTTGATGCTGACGGATACAGGCCATCAATTCCGGGAGCATCATCGACAACCTCTACCATCCACCTCAGGCCATCATAGTAGGCATAGGATAGATGTTCTCCCCCGTAGATAATGTGTGGATATCCGTCGCTATCAAGCGCAAGCCCCCGATCACCGACAATGAAGTAGTCAAACGGGCAATCTGCGCACTCAAGGGACCAGGTGAGATAAGAGTCTTTGGCAGACCAGGCTGTTTTTTTTACTGGCTCCGACTTCGTGGATGATGCGAGCGGTTGTGCCCAAATGACAAGGAGTAGCAACAAGGAAAGTAACCCGGCTAGTTCAAGTCGATGATGGCCTTTTCTAAATATCATAAAAACGCTCTTCCAGCGGCATGAGGAAAAGATTTTACATCAGCGTCCTCTTTTTAGAAAAGGCCAAGGCCGCCGGTCCAAACGAACCGGCGGCCTTGGCTACACATACTGGGGATTCGTTATATTATTATTTTAGTTCGGTCGTGCGACCAGGCCCCAATAGGGGGCAGAGGAAAAATGCATCCCCCTCATCCATCTCGCTGTTGCCATTCGCGTCTACCCACCAACGGCCGCCAACATAGCCGGGATCGCCAGGTCCAAATTCCGTTTCCAAATGGAACATCGCCCCGGGACCATCCATCTCCAGCTTTTGGAAAGGCCCGTGCATGGGCAGACTTTCGGTGACAACAATGGAATCATAATATAGCTCCTGGCCGGACACATAGACGACGGGACCAGAACCCCGGCCACCGGCGAAGGCGGGAACCACGGTCAACAGGCCCAACAGGAACAAAAAACCAATAACAGAAACTTTTTTAGCCATCTTTTTATCTCCTTCTAAATCGTGACAGTAAATAAATTACAGAAGCTGTTTACATTCTCTAGTTTGCCGGGAAGTGCTTACATCCCTCTTGCCTGGAACTTAAGTGATTCTTACAATGACGCTGATTCCTGTAAGGCTCTTGTAAGGATGTTGGGGTATCCTGGTAGAGAATGATTCTGATAAGCGAGCAACAGTGAGAAGAGAATTATCATGAACAATGCGTCAATACTTGTTGTCGAGGACGAGCCCAGCATTCGCGAGGTGGTCGCCCTTTACTTGGAGCGGGCCGGGTACCAGGTGAGTTGTGTTGCCGATGGCGCGGCCGCCCTGGAATCTCTGGCCCGAGATTTGCCCGACCTGGTGGTCTTGGACCTGATGCTGCCTGAAGTGGACGGTTTCGTCATCACCCGTTTTCTAAGGCAGCGGGGTGATACGCCGATCATCATGCTGACCGCCCGGCGTGCGGAAACAGACCGCATCGCCGGCCTGGAGATGGGGGCCGACGACTATGTCGTCAAACCTTTCAGTCCCCAAGAACTGGTCAGCCGGGTTCGAGCTGTGTTACGCCGTACCCAGGGCCAGCCTGCGGAAATACAAACAGATCGTCTGGAGTTCGAGGATCTTTCCATCGATCCGGGCACGCGCCTGGTCAAAGTCCGCGGCCGGGATGTGCAGTTGACGGCCAAGGAATTCGATCTGCTCTGGTTTTTGGCCGGCAATAAACGTCACGTCTTCAACCGCGATCAATTGCTTGATCGCGTGTGGGGTCTGGCCGAGTATGTCGATCCCAGCACCGTCACTGTGCATGTACGCCGGCTGCGGGAGAAGATCGAGCTCGATCCTTCAGAACCATGCCATATCATCACCGTCTGGGGTGTAGGCTACCGCTTCGAGCCCTAAGCCGGCTGCCGGCGAAAAAAGCTTGCTTCAGCTTACTTTTTCCAGGGCCGGTGGATTAATATGAGACGATTACCATGACTTTAGATATGAAAGCATCAAACTTTCCCCTCCGCTTTGTAGCCGGGGTTTTGTTAGCCATGGCCGTGGCGTTGGGTATCTTCTACCTGGTCATGCGGCCGCAGCAATCCGATCTCGGCTTGATGGCCCTCCTCTTGACCATCACCTCGGCCATTACATTATTGGCCGGTTATACAGCCTACCGCCTGGGCTGGATCAGCCGGGCGCCCAGCCTGCGTTGGGCCCTCCTGGCCACCTACATCCTGTCGAGCTTGTTAACTTTCCTCAACGTGTGGCTGGCCGCCCGCAGGATGTTTGTTAGCCAGCACGACCTGTTGTTGGCTACGATCCTGTTACTTTTTGCCAGTGGAATGGCCATCGTCCTGGGCTCGTTTTTTTCCGAGGCCGTGTCGCGGCGGATTACGGCGCTGAATGAGACGGTGCAGGAAGTGAGTGAGAAGGGGCTGGGCCCGCGGGCAGAAGTAACCGGTGGTGATGAAATCGCTCAACTGGCCCAGGCCTTTAATACTATGGCCGGACAATTGGAAGATACAGCCAGGAAACAGCAAGAGTTGGAGGCCTTGCGCCGGGACCTCATCGCCTGGACCGGCCATGATTTACAAACGCCTTTGGCATCGATCCGGGCCATTGTCGAAGCCCTGGCCGACGGGGTGGTGGACGATCCAGTTACCAGCAAACGTTATTTGCAAACAGCCAAGCGCGAAATTGGCGCCCTGTCGAGCCTGATTGACAGCCTGTTCGAGATGGCTACCCTGGACGCCGGCGGCCTGGTGTTGGATCTGGCGCTGAATTCGCTGACCGACTTGATATCGGACACGCTGGAAAGTTTTTCAGCCCTGGCCCGGGAAAAGGGCGTACAACTCACCGGCGAAGTCGGCCGGGGCGTCGATCCGGTCATGATGGATACCCAAAGGATCGGCCGGGTCTTGAATAACCTGGTCGGTAATTCCCTGCGCCATACACCCCCTGGGGGAGAGGTATATGTCTCTGCTCAGAGTGTGGCTGGTCAGGTGACCGTCCTGGTCCGGGACAGCGGCTCTGGCCTCGACGAGATGGATCTGCCTTTCGTCTTCGATCGTTTTTACCGCGGGGAGAAGTCGCGCAGCCGGAAAACAGGCGGCGCCGGACTTGGCCTGGCCATTGCCAAAGGGTTTGTCGAAGCCCACGGTGGCGAGATGCAGGCTTACTCTGCCCCCGAGGGTGGCGCCGTGTTCCAATTCACCCTACCCAAAAGTGGCCTGGGGGAGTCTACCGCCTGAGAATCAGCGCCGAGGTGAATTCAGCCCTCTTTATCCTGTTGGGCGACTCCGTAAACATGGATGAGCGCTTCTCCCTGGTCTTTAAAGCGAGTGGGGAATCGTGAAAAGGTTTCCCGGGCAATCTCAGCCATGGTAGTCTGGCCATCCATCTTCCCCATGATGAACAGATAGATTTGGCCCTCTCTACTCAGGACCGGCCGGCTGTTCTTTGCTTGCCCGGCGAGACGGTTAAGTGATAAAGCCGTGTCGCCGGCCGTAGATTGTTTGAAATCCGCCTTGACTACCGCGGCCTCGTCCTGGCCTTGTATGCGGGTAAACCAGCGCCAAATATATTCACCCTGAACCAGTTCGGCCTGGACGGTCAGGTTAATACTATCCCCTTCTTCCAGGGCAATAGGGGCAAGCAGAGGAAAAAAGCCCTGGCCGTACACTTCGGCCGTCCGCTTCTCTTGTGGCCCGTTGGAAAAACCGATCCCCTCAAAAAGCTCGGCGTCAAACCAGATCAGCAGGCCATGAGCTGTACCAGAGCGGGTAGCCTTATGCATACTATTCATGCCGGCCACATCCGGATCAACGATCGATTCATAATCCAGAACAGCCCATTGGTGCGGCGCCATGAGCAAGTTTCCCGGTCGGAATTCCTGGGCATGGTCGGCCGTCCAACTGTTCAAAACTATCTGCCGGGCCTCTTCCATCGGCAGGCCGTAGGGGTGGTCCCACGGTTTTAGCAACTCTTTGTATACGCTGCCGGCTTCAACCAGGGCCACCCACAAATTATCCCGTTTGGGGATTAGCCTGCCTCCCGGGGCCAGGTGCCGCTGCCGGGCATCGACCACGGCCGGGATGTGCGCGCCAAACAAGGGCAATGCGCCCCGCAAGTCGGAGACGATCACATCGGCCCGTTCGGGCAGCGTAACCCGGGTGGAGAGATCATGAATAAAGGTTATCCGATCGCCAAAGCCATTGGCCTGGGCCAATTCCCGGGCCAGGTGAATGGCCTCATTCGGCTCGATGGCATAGACATGGCGGGCGCCAAACTTGCAGGCCAACAAAGCGTGAATGCCGGTGCCGGCGCCCATATCCAGGACAACCGAATCTGGCCCGATGGCGGCCTTCAAGGCATAAGCGTAAGGGTCCATGCGCACCCGGTCGGAAATCATCTGCCCGTATTCATTCAGGCGATACGTCATTCTTCACTCGCGAGATAACAAAAGGCGCAACGGCTAGTTAACCGCTGCGCCCCGGTAATTATAGATTTGTTGCCTGAAAGAGCGGCTATTATTCTAATAACTGAGCTTTTTTAGCCGCGAACTCTTCATCGGTGAGCACGCCTTGATCATGTAATGCACCCAGGCGCTCCAATTGGTCGATGTAGTCCTCTTCGTCGGCTGCATCAACCTGGTCCATTTCTTCGTCGGTCATCTCTTCGCCCTGGATGTTGAGATCACTCATGGCCTGGTCAAGTTCTTCGTCGCTTAACTCTTCGGCCGGTTTGCCCGTCTGGGCCTCTATTGCATCGACGTCCTTTTTAGACAATTTGTGGGCGCCCAGGGCAATCAAGCCGCCTGCCAGGATAACTCTTCTTCTACGACGGCGGCGGCGCATCCTTCGCGACATCCGCACAACCGACATCCGGGCCGCCATCCGGCCGGGTCCACCAATACCACCTCTACGCATAATTTTTTTACCTCCACTAGGTTGTGCATAACCCCCATTTGGAAAGGGGGGACAATCCAAAGATTATAATAAAGACTATTGTAAGCCCTTCCTGATGGAACACAAAGTTCCCGGCTAACCCACGCTGTTCCAAAGTGAGGTGTCGCTGTGGGTCAGTCAGCCCAAAGCGAGGTACAGAGACGAACCCGTCATTCCCGCACAGGAGGGAATCCATCTTTACCGTCAAATGAATGAATGCCCGCCCCACACCTCATCGGTCTTTATAAGCACAAAGTAATAAGGCATGACAAAAGCCGGCTGATTTTGCAGCGGCCCGTCCGTCGCGGCCGGAAAAAAACAACGACCTACTCCTTCCTAGTCGCCCACTAGCTTTTTCTACCATAACCGGCGTGAACACAACCCATCAGTCTTGTTTCGGAGAGCAACCCCAGAATCCATCCCCGCTAACCCTCTGGCGGAAGCATTCGCGGGCCCAGATTATTCTAATTGGCTTTCCTTGAAGATCTAACACAACATCGTCATTGTGACGCCGGTAGCTTTTATAGCCAATCTTTCCGGTGGAAATAGGTCAGCATACCCACGCTGATCGAAATCATAATCAGCCAGAGAAAAGGATAACCCCAATGCCATTGGAGTTCAGGGATATAAGGAAAATTCATCCCGTAAAGGCTGGTGATAAAAGAGAGGGGGATAAAAATAGTGGCAATGACGGTCAATAACTTCATCACCTCGTTCATCTTGTTACTTACACTGGACAGGTAAACATCCAGCAAACCGGAGACAACATCGCGATACGTTTCAATTGTATCAATGACCTGGATGGTATGTTCATAGATGTCCCGCAGATAGATGAACGTACTCTCCTGAAATAAGGCGGATTCACCTCGCTGCAGGCTACCAATTACCTCGCGCAGAGGCCAAACGGAGCGACGCAGGGTAATCATCTCCCGTTTTAACGCATGTATCCTTTGCAACGTAGCGCTGGTAGGGTCAGTCACCACTTCATTCTCAAGAAACTCGATCTGTTCACCCAGGTTTTCCAGGATGAGGAAATAATGATCTACGACCGTGTCCAGTAAGGAATAGGCCAGGTAATCCGCTCCAAACTTACGGATGCGTCCCTTGCCCGAGCGAATACGTTGTCGCAGTGGTTCGAATACGTCTTTCTCCTGCTCCTGGAAAGTGATAACAAAACGGTTCCCCAGCACGATACTGATCTGCTCTGTTTCGATTTCGCTACTATCCACCTGCCAATGAATCAGCTTGATGATCATGTAAAGATAGTCGTCGTAATGTTCAACCTTCGGCCGTTGCTCCGTATTCAGAATGTCCTCGAGCAGGAGTGGGTGAATACCGAACGTCTGCCCAATAGCTTCGATGACCTCTGTCTGATGGAGACCGGCGACGTTTATCCAGGTGATAGGTTCGGTTACCTTGGCCGAGATCAGCTGATCAATATCGGTCGTTTCCCGTTCTTCAAAATAACCAGAAACATCGTAATCGATGACCCTGATCTTAACCTTTTCCATTTTTTGCCGGCCGATATGTATTGGCGTACCGGGATCCAGCCCAGTCTTTTCCGTTCGGTGGCGATAACCTGTCTTAGGCAAAATGGACATAAAGACCTCACTTATGTGTGCGATACATTCGTCTCACCGCGAAGACGCCCATCAAAAAATGGTCCATCTATACACGGACAGCGCAAAAAAATATTCCTGGCCGGCCAGCTCTAACCTGCCAGTTCAATATTCTCCTCGGCCAGCCGCTCTTGAATAAGTTTCAACAACTTCGGCCGCATCTCACCCGCCTTGCCATAGCGCGCCTTGGCCAGCAGGGTCAATTCGGTCTCATGTCCCAATTCGCCCGACTCGCTAATTATCAGCCACGGTTCGAGCAGGTTAGGCAGCAAGCTAACAGCCTCTTGTCCCAACTTTTCCAGCATGGGGATGGCCCGGCCGAGTTCGGCGGCGGCAATCGATATCCGGATATCGGCCGGCGAAAAGCGACCCCGGCTGAAATTGCGCACGACCCGGATCTCCCCATTGGGAACAGTCCAGGGTTCCCCACTCATCGCTCGGATCTGTGTCGTTCGCAGATGAACAGATTCCACGGTACCCAGAACGCTCCCCGCAGCCAGGCCAAGCAGTTCCACTTTCTCGCCGACGTCAAAAGTGTCCTCAAAGATGAAGCCGACCCCTGAAAGGTAGTCGCTGACCAACGGCCTTGCGCCCAAACCAAATGCGGCACTGAACAGACCAACGATCCAGATTAACGTAGAAGTATCGATAAACAAGGACAGGGTGAGCAAAGTAGCCAGGGCTATGGCGGCCAGGGTTATCGCGCCGGCAACGATGCCCGTCACTGTTTCCCGGCGTTCGGGGGGCATATTGGGCTGGCGGCGAGTCAGATTGCTTGCCCCCAGGATATACCTCGCCAATCGTTTTGAGAAGCGAGCGATAAGCCAGGCCATCAAATAAAGAAAGAATATGATTGCTAACCGACCGACCGGGGTCGAAGTCACTTGGTTCAGAGTGGGAATATCCATCTTGGGCCTCTGTTTACAAAAACAGCCATAAACTCACCGACTCGTTGATACATTCTTACACAACATCGTCTTTTTTTTATGGCCTTGGGATCTCTAAATCTAAAACCTGGAGGCAAACGGCAATGGCGAGAAATGGGTCCGGATCCACTTTAGTTACCAGGCTCTACTCGCCTGCGCACTTACTTACTTGTTATCATCCACTGTTTTTGTCCGGAATAAACTCCGCCAGGCTGGCGACGATGTTCAACGCCCAGTTGAAATAAGCTGTTCCAGATCAGGTCGAACGCTTAGCCCCCTGAGCTCTTTCCGCTGCGCCGTGTAGACCGACGACCCGGGAAACCGGCAATACGAACATCACGCCTGTGTCTGGCTTATTGAGATCGCCTAAGATCTCCTGGGTGATTTTGGCAAGTTGGTCAACTTTCTCCTCGCCTTCTACGACTGAAAAGATCGTTCGGTGCCGGCGTTCCTGCGAACGAAATATGTCGCTAAGGCTAGGCATCATGGGTATATCATCTCGAATACTTTCCTGTCGTACCTTCCCCAACCCCGTACTGTCCAAGATGGTAATGCCCGGCACTTTGGCGGCATCCCAGGCGTCCAATACGGCGGGGTACCGCTTCAAGTCGTCGATAATAAGTAAAACCATATAGTGCATCGTCTCCACCTCTATCTCTTAGGTTAGACCATTCCCGGTCATTTCAGCCCCGGTACTGTGGCTAAAAGAAGCACGCAACATAGGCGGTGTAATCAATGTGGCTACAATTATCATGAATACAACAATGGAAAAGTTGGCTGGGGATAACAAACCCTCGCTGAGCGCAAAGGTGGCGACAATCAGACCCACTTCGCCCCGGGACACCATACCAATACCCAGTTGCAACGCCTGGCGCCTGGGGAAACCACCGAGGAGCCCCCCCAAACCGCTGCCGATTATTTTACTAAGGACAGCGACGACAGTGATGACAAGGGCGAAGAGTAGACCATTTTTACCTACGTCGCGCATATTGACGGCCAATCCAATATTGACAAAGAATATGGGCACAAAAAAGCCATATGCCAGGGTGGCCACCCCCTGTTCAATCCGCGGCTTGAAGGGTGTTCGGCCAAGGAACAGCCCGACCAAAAAAGCACCGGTAATGGCCGCCATGCTGCCAATTGCTTCGGCCGCCCAGGCGAACAGCAACATTAAGATCAGGGTGAAGGCAATGATCCCCTGGCTTATAGGCAGGCGCTCCACCCAGATGGCCAGCCTGGGAATAGCATATAATCCGATCAGGATGGCCCCGGCAAGATAAGCAACCATGCCCGCCATGGTCACTAACAAGCCCGACAGACCCCCGGCTGAACCGCCAGAGATTAAGACGAAGCTGGCCGACAGTAGAAGGATGACGAGAATGTCGTCAAATACGGCCGAGCCTAGCAATCCCAGACCAACGCGAGAGCGCAAAACACCCAGCTCCATCAACGTTTGGGCGGAGATACTGACGCTCGTCGCCGATAGAGTAAGAGCGATCAAGAAGGCTTCGGTAGGTTCTACACCAAAAATGACGGCCGTTGCATAACCCAATCCCAGCGGTACCAACACCCCTAGAACCCCCGAAAGCACCGAGACCTTGCCCGAGCCGAGTAATTCCGACAAGTGGAGTTCCAGGCCGGCCAGGAACATGAGCATAATCACGCCCAGTTCCGCCATGAGCGTCAGCGCCTCTTTTAGAAACTCAGGTTCGTGAAAGAGTGGCCAGCTAAACAACATGTTCAAGATAGTTGGACCCAGGACAACACCCACCAGCAATTCACCCAGCACCGAAGGTTGGCCGAGCCTGAAGCTGATATAGCCGCCCATCTTGGCCGCGAAAATGACAATTACCAGGGCGATTAGAAAGTCGAGGAATTCTTGGGACATACGTATTCTATGGTAACGATTGACCTGGGAGTAAAAAGGAAATCTACATCGACCGGCAAGAAAAAGCAATTCGGGTGATTCCAGAAACACGGCAATTCCAAAGTAGTTGCCCGGAAACCCCGTAAGATTTCTTCGTATTCAATTAGCTTTGGAATCACCCAGATTCCAGAAACGCTTCTCCTGACAGCCCAAAGTTATGAACCCTGACCACTGTTTCTGGGTAGGCCCGGATATGGGGCAATGATTCCCCATCAGGCTGATACAAATGCACTCCCTGTCTTTCGCTTATGGGTCTTCAAGCGAAGTCTATGGTTCCATTTCGAATGGTGCCGGTTCCGCCTCATTCTCCCTGAAAGCCAGACAAGAATTGGCGATGCCCTGGGGCTAGGTTTCTTGAACTAACGCACCCGAATTAATATTCAACTGCCACAATTTGCCATCTTTATCAACCAGACGCACTATTGGCTGATCCGGGTTTGGCCAATCATGGATCAATAAGAAACGATCATCTTCTTCAATGAGTGTTTTGGCACTCACCGTGTCACGATTGATATGGACGATGCTGCTTGTTTTTGCGGGGGCACAAGCATCAAAAGCGAAAACGAGCACGATCTCTCGGCCATCGGGCGACCACACAACCCCGGCCGTCTGGGCTCTTTTAGCCGTTTCGATAGGGACAACGCTTTTTTCGTCGCCATTGGCCACGGTTCGTAGCACGAACACTTCTTGTTGGCCGTTGTAAGTGGTATAAGCTATCTTGGACTCATCGGGTGATAGGGAGAAGTACAGGGTTCTACCGCCAGGCAGTAGCTCAACAACGTCGCCGTTAGCGAGGCTAAGACGATTAAGGTCGGTGATGCTACTATTAATTGAGCACCCGTCTGGAGTCCCCTGGTTTGTGTAGTAGAGGTAACGGCCGTCCTGCGACCATTGATAGACGGCCGGCCAGGTATAACCCAGGCCATAGCCGCGCCACTCGGCCACAGGCGTCCAACTGGTTCGCCCATCGGTTATTGTAAGGGAAGCATAAAACTGTTCCGAGTCGTTGGCCACGATGGGTACGCTTTGTCTGGATATAGCCTGCCAATGGCCGTCGGGCGAGGTCACCGTTGTCTCGTCGGCCACTTCTAACGCCGCCGGATCGGGCAAAGCCGCTTGCGGGCTCACACCATTGCTGGGCGAGGTGTAAGCCGGATCGGCCGTTACCCAGCAATCACCAACCGTGTCATCGGGACAGATGACGCGCCACCAATCACCATCCACACTTTGCCCTGTGACCTGAGCTGTTTGGCCGTCAAAAACACCACCGATTTCTTCATATTCTTTTCCGGGACCGCTGTACATAGTTACATCCTGGAGTGCAAGAACGTATTTGACCGGTGTATCCTCTGCCGGTAATCGAAGTAGATAACGCCGGCAAATCTTCCGGATCGGTCACGTTTATGAGGGTGCTGTTTTCTGGTAAGACCAGCCGGAACTGTTCGCCGCTGTCCACATCATAAAGACGCGGTTCAGGGTCATGATTGAAATACCAGTTGGAAATCATTAACCCAATGTGGGTTATGGCCTCCTCCTTCAACGAGTGTTTGGCTGCTACCGTCGGCCGCCAGCAACCAAACTCCGGAGCCTTCCGGGCCGTTGGCTAATATTTCCAGGGCCAGCCACTGTCCATCGGGGCTCCAAATGGGAGAAGGAACCAGGCCGCCAAAACGAGCGGGATCCCAATCGTGGAGCTGCGTGGCCGTTTGTGCCTCTAAGTCAAACAGTTGTACTGCGAATCGCTCGCCTGTTGAGGTCAGCCAGGCGATCCTTTGGCTATCTTCCGGCCAGCCGGGGTTAAACAGAGGGCCTTGTATCATCTCATTGCTGGCCACAAAAACAGCCGGATCGAATATTTGCAGACCACTGTCAGGATAGTAGAGACGGCTGCTGATTTCTGGCTCGAAAACATCAAAGGCGACCAGGTTGTAATCGGAGAGCAGGGCCGGCCGGTTCCCAGATAGATGTTCCTCATCGAGTATTTGCAGCACGTCGTCGTTTATTGCCAGCGTGGCCACGTGACCGTTGTTGGGGCCTTCTCCTTCCTCGGGGTTTAGCCAGACGCCAATGAACAACGTCTTGTTATCGCCCCACATGAGGAAATTAGAGAGGTTGAAATCAGCGGCCAACGGCCGTTGGCTGCCTGTGGTCGTGTTGATAAGCCACAGTTGGCGCCCGTCAGTGAGATAGGCGGCGTGTTGGCCGTCTGGCGAGATTTGCAGGTTAGGAATACTCGCCTGCGCCTCATCCAACAATTGGTGGGGTTGGCCGTCGACCTGGATTTGGTAAATACCGTCATCCACCACCCGGTAGATGAGGCCGACAGGCGCAGATACTGCGCCGTTTTGAGGCTCGGCGAAGCTGCCGCCCGTGTACAGGAAGGCAGACCATTTGTAGAGACCATCTTCTTCGACCACAAACAAGATTGCCTCATCGGTGGACGATTGGCCCCAGCCGGTGCTATGCAAGGCGGCGACCACATTAATCCCAGGGCCAAACATGCTTGCCGGCGGTTGGCCGATAAGCCCGGCAATCTCTTCATCCGTGAGACCTGTAAACTGGACGGCCAGCGGCGCCGGTAGAGAGCCATTTTGGAATTGCCCAATCGCTTGGGCCGGGTCAACCATCCGCCATTCAGACCGCCAGGCCCCAACGCCAAGGGGGTTGCTCATGAAGGCCTGCATAGTCGCATAATCCTGGCTGGAAACGGCCGCCTCCAGTTGCTCAATATAAGCGGCTAAACCATTCGTTTGCGGATCATCAATCATAGAAACGCCAGTCGCGATGGGCGCCTCGGTCGGGATGATAATGGGTTCGGTGGGCTTGCTCGATAACGAAGGTGCGGTCGCCTCCAGTGCCTCATCGGTCGTTTGCGCCGATCCGCAGGCAACTGCCAGCAACAAAGTCGCCAGGGCGACGGCCAGCAGAGCTAAACATTTTATCTGTTCGCCTATTTGTTTTCTTGAGAACATCATCTTGTTCCTCTAAACCTAAACCGAATTCTCCAACAGGATCCATTGTCCAAAGCTGTTGATCATAGATTGCATCCCCCCGCGGCGCATCGGCCCAATGACAGATCTTTTACTACGTCATATGATGTAATAACCGCGCGATTTCGGGGGTCCGGCCGGTATTTAAGAGAAAGCAGGCTCTAGATTCTTCCCCCGCTACTCTGTCGCTTCAGCCGGCACACCAGCCAACCGTCACGTCCTTAAAGCTTAGCGCTGGCATATGGACAGCTTCTGCCCCCAGAGCAAAAACGACGTCCTCTAAGGACACATTGACCTGGTATGGTTCGCCGGCGCACGGTTCAGTTTGGCCGCCGGCCGGAGCGCTGACCGTAACCGTGCCGCTGACCGCCTGCCAGACGGACCGGGGCTCGGCCGTTGGACCGGTATCATTGCAGTACGGGTTTTCGCCCAGCTTCTCCACGCTATCCTCGTAGACGTCTATCCAGGCGCTAACTGTTCCTGGCTGCGACGCCAGCTCTAGGGTAACCGGCTCGCGCGACAGCCGCAATGCCCGGGTCTCAATGGAGACCTTGACGAACTCCGATTTGGCTGGGTTTGACTTGTACACAAAGATGTCCCCACAGCCGCGTGCCTTATTCACGTACGCCATTTCTGGTATGAGCACGGCTGGGTTGGCGGTGGCGAAGGATTCAGTTACCTGCCAGCCGTCGCCGCTTTTTGCCAGGATGTAATAATTGGCCAGCCGGTCGTCAGGACCGCATTCGTAAAGTACATGTACCAACGCCTGGCTGCCGCTCTCGCTCAAGCCGATGCGGCTCAGTGTGGCGATGCCCCCTAGTCCCGGATAGTCCCTGCTGAACTGGGCGCAGGCTTGCTGGGGCTCGCCGTCTGGCGGGTAACCGTAATCACGGGCGATGGCTGCATCGGGCGTTACAAAGTAGGCGTTGCTACCATGAAAGAGAAAGCGTAGGGAGAAAGGCGTTTTGTTTACTGCTTCATAGTTTTGGAACAGGGCAGGATCCACTGCATCAACCAGTTGAGCAGGCTCCTCGTCGAAGCCGGGAGCCGTTTTCTCGCGAAGGACGATCGGGCGATGGGCGATTTGCTGCAGGGCGGCCTGGTAAATCAACGTTTCCTGGGCGACCATCCCTTCCCGTACTAGCACCACATTCGACGGCACCCCGTCCAGCGCCACCTGAACCGGCCGTTCACTGCTTCCTTTTATCGTTTTCGATTCGAACAAAAAGTGGTTCACCGGCGCCCCTGCTTCGTAGGCCATGCAGTCGGAGAGAATTTCGACGGTATCGTCGTCGATGGTCCAGGTCTGGCCAGGACAGTAGAAGCGCTCGTCCGTAGCCTCCAGGCCGGCGACGGCGATGAAGAAAACGGTGGTCGGGCCGTCCTGCCACGCTGTGCCCAGCCGGATTACCGGGTCACTCGCTGGGGCGCTCTGCCACTTTAACTGTAACTGCTGCTTTAAGCCGGCCATCAACTCTGTATTGCCGGCCACTTCACTCAGAGCCGCCAGCCCGGCGCGGCTGCTGAAGGTGCTGGCCTGCGGATCCCCATCGCCGAACTGATCGAGCACCAATGTAGAGCTGGTGGGGATGTGGTAGATAATGGCCGCACCGGCCCAACCGGCAATAGATTGGGGATCCGCCAGGAGAACGACCGTCTCATCATTAATCCTCTGCACCTGGGATGGATCGGCCGTGGCTAAATAGCAATGTACGTCCTCCGGAGTGACGACGGCGGCGCTGCAACCTGGATTGGCTACCGGTTGGCTGGGAGGCGGAGTTGTATTGGTCGTTCCGGAGGCCGTGGGCGGCGTCCGGCTACTCTCCAGCGCCACCTCAGCCGGCTGTGAAGACGCACAGGCCGCTAATAGCAGCAAGAGTGCCAGGAGTGCGGCCGGTAGGCCTGGCCGGCTTGAGCGTAGGATAGTTCTTGTTCCTAAGAGTGTGGGTGACTTTCTTTTTATGTTCAAAGGGTGCCCATCAATTGTGGGAGGTATCCAATTATCTCGATTGACTATCTATGGCCATGATGTCGGTTATGTGCCACAGATCATTGGTATCGCGCTCCACCGTAAACCGCAATTCTTCTGTAGAATCAGGGTAGATCAACGAGACGCCAACCAGGGCCTGGCCGGCCGCCGGATTTTTTTGCCAGGAGACAGCGAAAGATTGGAACAAAGTCTCAGTGCCCAGGAGCGACAATAACGAACTCTGGTCGACCACCCTGGCCCTAAGTTCATCGCTCAAATAGGGTAGACTACCACTCCCAGTTCCATCTCGCAGCAGGGTAGCCAAGAAATTAGTAGTTGTTTCTATCGAGTTAAAGGCGCTGGCCTGAGGATCGGTGATAGCCACAGCAGCGACCATCCGTTGCAGAATCGGCCGCATATTGTCTAATTCTTCGACCTCAGTAGCGATAGCATAAAAATCGTAAGCGCGCTGGCCGGTTTTGACAATTATGTGTGATTCGGCTCCAGTAGGTCCTTCTCCAGGGCCGCCCATCACCTCAAATGTATACTGGGCGCCTTGCGCCCAGCCCAGATCAACAGGGCGGTTACTAATTTCACGAATAGAACGAGGCAGCAAAGTATCATCGCCGCCGAATTCCCCCAAATCAGCCCAACTGACCCCTATGGCGGGGCTGCCCAGGCTGTTGGGTGACCAGGCCCATGGCAGGCCGGCTCTCTGCCAATCAGCCGGGATATCCAGCGTCATATCAATGGGTTGGACATTCACCCGTTGCCAGCTTTGAATATCGCTCAGAATGGGCGAGTTGATAATCTGAGCAATCCGCCAACCATCTATATTTTGAACCAGGGTTACCCAGCGGGCGTTTTCACCATCGCGCCAGGCCAAGCGATCAACGGCCGGCTGTGATTTATCAGCGACTGCTAATAGCCGCACGTAATAAACAACCTGATCGGCCGTACCGCCAATTGGTTGCAGGGTGGATACCTTCAACTTTTCCAGGCCATTGGTGATTGAGGCCAGGGTCCGTGGATTTGTGCGCTCCTGCATTTCCGATGTAAGCAGGTCGAAAGCGGCCTCAGGTTCGTCGTTAACCAATGCCGCGTAGTAGGCCGTAATCACATCCTCAGCCAGAATAAGCTCGCTGGTGTCGAAACTCTTCACCAGGTTGTGAGCGGCGACCTTGTCAATTTTCCACGCGCCCTCTTCCTTGATCAAGCTGATAACAGCGTAGGTTGGGCTATCGTAAATAAATCGCACCCTCACCCGTGCCGAATCTTTTGCGCCAGGGTCGGAGAAATCGGTTATCACGAAAGACGGGAAAGCATCGCGGATCCCGAACAAGCCGGGTAGCGGCCGGCCGGCTTCAACGACCGCCTGCAGGTCATGGCTCAGGTACTGTTCGCTACCGGCCGCTGTCAGGCCAGACTGAATCGCTCGAAGAAAGTCAAAAGTAAGCTCGACGTAGGGTTGAATCTCTGATCCGGCCGTGGCTGATGGCGTTGTTGGCGCTGTTATCGAAGGATCAGTCGCTACCCAACACGCGTTGATCGCTATCAATGCATCGTCGTAGCAAGTTAGCCGCCACCACTGTTCATCTTCGCTGATGCCGGTAACCGGATAATTCGATCCGCCGAAGCCCGTTGCCACCACCGGGTAATCTTCACCAGGCCCGCTATAGAGGGTCGCTTCGGCGGCGGTGATAACCACGCCAACCACGTCTGTTGTCGCCACGTTAGCCCCCGGCGGTTCGGTGGCTACCGGTGTTTCTGATGGAGTATTCGCCAAAGCCTCAGCGGTTGCCGGCAGCTCTTCGGCCGTCGGCACCACAATCAATACCGGCGCTGTCGTCGTCATCGTTGGCTCGCTCGTTTCTTTATTTAAACTGCAGCTTACCATGAATGTCGCTGCCATCAGTAAGCTGCCTGCAACAACTGCAAATGAACTGTTTTTCTTCATAGCTGAATCTAGGAGCTCCTAACTCACCGGGCAGCGTCCATGTATTCCAACCGGACGAATGACCACATCTGAAGATAGGCTAATTGACAATGGATAGGCTGCTGATCGGCGTGATGCTCCTCAGATAGTAGGCATTCATCCAGCCTACTGTGCCGCTTGTCAGGCGGATCTTGGCCCAGGAACTGGCAGCGTTTCTCCCTAGCAATTCGACGTTGGTTCCACTAGGAACGGCCGTGATGATGCTATTTGTTGCACCTGGACCGGTGCGGATATTAACATAGCCGGCATTGGTAACAGTAGCCATCGAACTCCCAATCGACGCTGGTTGCACGCCTTCAACCATAAAACTGGCGATTGGGACGCTGCTCTGAAGGAAACCTGCATAGCTCCAACCTTGCCGGCCGTCGGGTAGGATAATCTTCACCCAGGTCGCGTCGGCATTGCGAATACCCGCCAACTGCACCATCTGACCACGGGACAAACGATTAATAATGGCACTGTTTACCCCAGGTTCCTGGCGTACATTTAAGAAACTAGAGGTTACGCTGGCCATGGGTGTACCACCTGTGTTGGCCGTTGTGCCTATTCGCTGCCAGCTAAGACGAGCTTCAGCCAGTACATCCGCCTCGTAATATTCCATGCGGACCGGGACTAAACCGCCACTCAGGTCGATATCGGCACTGGCTGGTTGCGCTGACTGGTTGCGCCAGTTGTTTATGATTAACTGGTTATTCACCCACAGGCGCACACCATCATCTGTCGTGACGGTAAAGCGGTAGCGGCCCGGAGTGAACTCCAGGGATCTGCCCCAGCGTACAGAGAAAAAGTCATTTCCAACGATGCCGGGTGCAGGCGAGCCATAGCCCCAATTATTGTTGGGCTGCCCTTCATCTCTCACCAGGACCGGCGCACCGCTGAGACCGGTATTATTGAAGTACTCAGCACGCCAAGGACCTGAGACCGGAACGCTGCCTGGGGTAGATCCACCACCAGAAACCAGTGCCCAAGAGAGTTGCGCTTTCGCGCCTCCCGTATTGTCGTAATATTCCATTTTGACAGGTATGCTGCCGCCGACCAGGTCAATTTCGCCCCGGTAAGTGGTTGGCTGCTGGTCTCGCCACTGATCAATAATCAGCTGATTGTTAACCCAAAGGCGAACACCATCATCAACCGTCACGGCAAACTGATACCTGCCAGAACTAAGATCTAGATTTCGAGTCCACCGGGCAGAGAAACTGTCCGAATTAATTACACCGGGAGCGGGTGAACCTGCACCCCAGTTGAAGTTGATATCAGCCTCGTTCCTGGCAAGCGCTGGTTGGCCTGAAAGGGTCTTGTTGTTGAAGTACTCCCCCTTCCAGGGGCCACCGCTGTTGCTGGAGCCGCCATCCTGCCGTACGTAGGTCATCAGAGCCTTGGCGCCACCCAGATTCTCGAAATACTCCATCTGAATAGCAGCTGAGCCGTTTGTCAAATCAATTGTAACCTCGTGAAACCCGCCCTGTTGATCAAGCCATTTGTCAATAACAAGCTGGCCATTAACCCATAAACGCCCGCCGTCGTCCGTTGCCATGATAAATCGATACCGTCCGGGCGAGACATTCAGGGTGCCCGTCCAGCGAACGGAGAAGTTATCGGCGAAGACGCCCGCACTGGGGGAACCGGTGCCCCAATCAAAATCGATCGACTTATCGACTCGCACCAAAACCGGCGTGCCGCTGAGAGTCATATTGTTGTAATATTCTCCCCGCCAGCCTCCTTGACTTTGAGCAGTAGCATCTGTGACGGTTGCCAGCGCAACGATGCCAATCAGAATGAGAGAAAAAACTAGCTTCCAGCCAGCCTTTCGAATTTTTGACATTTTCCACCTCCGCTAACCGTGTCATAACGTCCGGCCATAACCCAATATTCTGCATTTCTAGAGAAGAATTCTTCTAGTAGCAACGATAATTAAAACATTTATGGCGATAGAACACATCGGTCTTAGGGCTGATATGGCTAATACAAAAGACGTATCTTTAAGCTATTCCGGCAGCAATTGTTAAGCGATAGCGTTGGTGAGACATCATCCAACGACAGGCTACCCGTGGATATTGTCTAGCTGGCCACCTTTCTTGCAAACCGTAAAACGGCATCCAAACGGCCAAGCGTAGATCTATTTAATTGCCAGTCCTGGTGAGCTCCCCAGCAAACCTTCGAAGATATCTTCCTGAAATCAATAGGGCGATCATGAAACCCTTAAACTCTTGCTGGGGCTCACTCCCATTCGTTTCGATCAGATCGGTCGTAATTGTCTTTGTAGGCTCCGGTATCTTGGTCGGCCCAGCTTTCACCGTCGTCCAGCAGAGACCAATCTACCTTGAGCGGCGTCAGGCGAACAACCTCCAGGGTCTCTTCGCACTCACCACAAATGATGATTTCCCCGAGACGCGGCCGTTTAGTAAATTGGATGCGGACAGCGCACGATGGACAAACCGCCGCTAATGATATGGCAGACGTATTCATAATCTTTCTTTCCTATATTCCTAACTATTAATATCATTACCCGGCTTGTCGGCCGTCGCAGCGGCGATTACGCCCTGGCGCTCAATCGCTTCGTCAAGTATCCGGTTCACCAACTCTTCATAGCGCCAGCCGGCCGCCAGCGCTTCAGCCGGTAGATCTGAGTATTCCGGATTCAAACCCGGCAGCGGATTTACCTCCAGGATATAAGGTTTATTATTGTCATTGGCATCCAGGCGAAAGTCTACACGGGCCACATCCAGGCAACCGGTGACCCGGAAGGTGGCTGCAGCTAGCCAGTTGAGTTCATCTACTGCTTCCTCGGCCAAAGGCGCCGGACACAGGTAGTGAAATTCGTGGGCCATAATCGTCTTTATCCGATTGGTGTAGACACCGGCCTCCTCGGCCGGATAACGGCTCATATCAATTTCTAATGGTGGGAAGAAGTGCAAACCACGAGATATTCGCCGCGCTTCCTCATCATCTGGCAGACGCCAGGCTACGGGGCCGTAGAGGTTGCCAACCAGGCCGATAGTGACTTCACGTCCTTCGATAAAACGTTCCACCAGCACCGGCTGGTCATACCGTTCAAACAACTGCCGCAACTGCTTGACCAATTGTTCCTCGTCATTGACGATGGATTCGGCGCTTATGCCCATGCCTGTCCCCTCCCGGCTCGGTTTAACAAATAAGGGGAATTTCATCGTAGGGTCCAGCGACTCGTCTAACCGCTCGAAGACCTGAAAGGGTGGTGTAGGTAAATCATGATAACTTAGCACCCGCTTGGTCATCGGTTTATCAAGACACAAGGCCAGAGTTAGCACGCGGGAACCTGTGTAAGGCAACCGTAACATCTCCAGTATGGCCGGTATCTGGGCCTCGCGGGCATCCCCAAAATGCCCTTCAGCGATGTTGAAACAAATATCAGGCTTGAGCAGGCGCAAACGATCATAGAGTGTTGTATCACCTTCAACGAGGGTAACCTGGTGCCCGCCAGATTCAAGGGCGGCTCCAATTGAGGCCAACGTCTCCTCCGAGTCCAGATCGTCCCAATAATCGGGTGACATACCTGCCCAGGTGGGCGCATTTTTCTTGAGGTTGGCTATCAAAGCAACGTGCATTTCTATTTTTCCTACTTTTGACTGATGACGGGGGTACCAGGTAACTGTTGTTGGCAATGAAGACCCGGGATAAACCAGGAAGCGAATAAACGCTTACATCTTTGCCCATTCTACGATCAACTAGAACTCTTCCCAAGGGTGACTTTATCTTCACCCTATATCCTAAGTCCAGCCAATCGCAAGATCGGGCAAGGTGGACCATCGGCTAACAGACAACAAGATCAAGCGGTTAGCTTTCTTCCGTTGTGCTGTCAGGATTTTGGCTAGATTTTACAATGAACCAGGTACCGGCCGAAACCTTCGCTTAATCGTCAAAATCGGCGCCTGGCCATTCCTTGTCATACTCTTCAAAATCAGAAGGCCAGTCGAGTTTGATCGGCGCCAGGCCTACGACTTCGAACTCCTCTTCGCATTCCGGGCAGATGACTATGTCATACATTTCGGGTCGCTCGGTGAAGATTATCCGAGAACGACAGGAACGGCAGAATGACGTCAGCGTGCTAGATTTCATATTAACCCTTGCCATATTCCGAATCTTACCCTTTATCATTTCGTTTGGCGGCCGGTCATCTTTGGTTCGTGACCCGGCAACGCATTTTGGTATGATTTAATTATGCCTTCAGCCAACGTGGCGTACAACTGTGATTTGACGCAATTGCCACAGGACAAATGACGTATCCTGGTCATGGATCCCAGCCCACAACAGTTATAGCCTGGCGATTATTACTTGTGGATCAGGTACAGGTACGGCTAAGGGTAAATCGCATACCGCGTTGTCTTATATTTGGCGTGGCCGGGCCTATGAACAGATAATCCCGTCACCCTTGCCTCGACTGCCGCCGGTACCCCCCGCCTGATAAATATCTTGTTCCGCCCGATTTACCCGGGCTGAAAAAGTCTTCAACAGAGTCATTTGCCGCACCAGCCGGCAGGTGCATCGACCAACCCGCCGCAATTCCCCAAAACAAAAAGACCACTTTTTGTGGCCAACACTTTAAGCGGCCCCCATTCAGTGAGCGATCTACTATTTCAAATGACTTAAGTTATTTGAAATTACCTATTCCTCATCGAGCCGGGCGATACCCTGGCGCAAGGCAAAGAGAGCCGCCTGCGTGCGGTTCGCCAGGTGTAGTTTGGCCAGAATGTTGCTAATATGCGTTCGAGCTGTTCGCTCGCTGATGATCAACTCCTCGGCAATCTGCTGATTCGATAATCCTCGAGCTACCAGTCGAAGAATTTCCAGTTCCCGTTCAGTAAGGGGCTCCCCGGTTTGTGGAAGCGCCGAGGGTTTGTTGAGCTCGTGAATAACTTTAAGGGCGATTGCCGGGTCCAGGGGCGACTTGCCCTCGGCGACATTACGGATGGCAATCAACAACTCATCAGGCGAGGTATCCTTTAATAGATAGCCCATTGCCCCGGCCTTGATGGCGGCAAAGACCTTTTCATTATCACTAAAGCTGGTCAATACGAGGATCCGGGCCTGGGGATCATATTCGATGATCTCGATGATTGCCTCAATGCCGTTTTTGCGGGGCATTTCAAGGTCGAGCACAATGACGTCAGGTTTAAGACGTAAAACCTCGTTAACCGCATCCTCGCCGTTAGCGGCTGTGCCGGCAACGACCATGCCCTCTTCTGTTCCCAACAAAGCCTCGATCCCTTTTCGAACCACCGCATGGTCGTCGGCCAGAAAAACACGAATTTGATCACTCATAGCAGATCCTCCTCGTCGGGCTCGCCCGGCGGCCAGAGTGTTAAGGGGAAATATTTTAGGCGAGCCTCCACAACAGAGCCCTGACCTGGCATTGATTGAATGGCTAGCTCCCCGCCAAAATTCTCCGCCCGTTCATGCATACTCGTCAGCCCCATACCATGGCTATCCGTGGCCATCTCTGGATCGAAACCCCGGCCGTTGTCCTCGATGCGGATCATGACCGAATCGCCGGTCAAAAAAGTCAGCTGCACCGTGACCTCGGAAGCCATGGCATGTCTGAGCGCATTATTGAGGGCCTCCTGGGCGATGTGATACAGTGCATCTTCTAGCGCTGGCGATAATTTTGCCTCGCCCTCAATTATAAGCTGGCTCTTAACGCCGGTGCGCCCTTCAACAGAATTTAGACGCTGCTGCAAAGCCCGTACCAGCCCCTCTTTGGCCAGGACAGATGGCCGTAGCTTGTGTATCAGCAACCTCATCTCTTTCAGGGCTTGTTGTCCCGTCTCTCCAATTTGCTTGAAATAGTCAGCGCTTTCCAGGTTCTTGTTGGCCACGGCCGTGCGGCGTCCAGCTTCGGCAAAAAGCGTTACGCTATATAGCGACTGGGTGACAGAGTCATGCAGTTCCCGTGCCAGGCGGTTGCGTTCCTGAACCACCAAAAGCCGCTCAGTATGCCGTCGTAAACGGGCATTCTCTACGACGATGCCAATCTCTTCGCCAACCGAAACGAGCAAAGCAATTTCGTTATCACTAAATTGGGCCGGGTCTTTACCCAGCATGCTCAAAGTTCCCCAAACTCGCCGGCCTCTGGCGATGGGCACGCCCAGGAACGCATTTAACTGCTCGCTGTTTTTTAGGTAAACCGTTCGGGGATCTTCGTCAATATTGGGTATGAACAACGATTCTTTGTTCTGGGCCACCCAGGCCACCAGGCCTTCTTTTGCAGATAGGGTGCTAATATTTTTGGCCCACGAATCGGAAATTCCATGCCGGGCAACCAGACGCATCGTTTTACCGGATCTTTCGCGCAGATGAATAAAACCGGCATCACCTTGCGCCGCAACCAGTGCCGCTTTCAGAGACATTCTCACGATTACCGGCAATTCGGCCGGTTTACTCACCGCTTCGAGGATCCCACGCAGTGCGGATAACTTGCGTGTCTGTTCGGCAACTTGTTGTTGCAACTGTTTTATGGTCAACGCCTGGTCATCAGTCAAGTCTATAACTGCCCTTTCATTCGATTGGCGAGCAAACTGCAATATCCAGGCACCATAGAGCCTATTGTACCATCCGGTTGAGCGCTGTCCCGGTCAGGTCTTTTTTATAGCCCGCAAATTCAATCTTGCTGCCCACTTGCCTGCATGAGTGATTTCAAGCCCTCGAGCTCACTGGTCAATTTGGAATAGCTCCTTTCGTGTTCCGCCTGCAGCGCTTTCATCTGTTCCAGGATCGTCGCCAAATCCCCGGCAGGCCATTCTGCTGACGTACTTTCCTGCCCTTCATCATCGAAACCCACAAAACGATTGGCCAGGAAGCCGGTAACGACGCCAAAGAGTGCGACGCCGACCACGATGACAAACACCCCGATCAGTCGTCCTTCTAAGGTTACCGGGGAGTAATCACCATAACCCACCGTTGACATTGTCACGATAGACCACCAGATGGCCTCCCCGGCTGTTTCGATGTTCGAACCGGGAGCACCCTGTTCGACCGCCAGCACGGTCACAGAGCCGAATTCCAGAACAAGGACGATCAGAAAACCGACAATATAGACGGCCGACTGGGCACGATTATATAGGATCTCCTTCAATACCTGTTTAGGTCCCAGCTCGCGCAATAACATCAATGCCCGTATGGTACGACCCAAACGGGCGATCTTGACTTGGGGCAGGGGCAGGCTGCCCAGCAGGTCAAGCCAGCCGTATTGCTTAAAAAAATAGCGACCCTTGGATTCCGCGGTAAACAGGCGAAATGTAAAATCCACTAAAAATATCGCGCTTAGGAGGAGATCAACGGCAAAGATCACCTCGATGACATCCGGGTTGCTTAAGACGAAATAGAGGACCCAATTTACAAGCGAGAGCAAGGACAAAGCCAGGATAAATATCTCGTAATTTGTGCTCTTCACTCCTTCTTTTCGTTGGCTTGACATGATTGCCTTCCTTTTTTATACCGGTCAAAAAAGCCACGCTGCATTATAGCGAATCAGCAGATCGATCGCAGTAAGTCGCCCAATCAGGGAACCGGCAACAGAGTTGTTCTCCAGGCCCTTAGAAGATAGCAGTTCAATAAGCTTCAATAACCCCTTGCCGCAAGCGCAATCTGCTATTAATATCTGGATTAGTCTAGAATCCGCTCATGATCAGAAAACGTTTTCCTCGTTTGCGAGCCATTTTCCAGGCCCTGTTTATTGCCTTACCTTGGTTGGTCTCCTGATGAACTCTGAACTCCAATTAGAAGTGGTCGAAGGCCAGGTCTTGTCGACCGCCGAGCGAAAAAACATCATCTTCTTTTGTAACCAGGCTTATGAAGAAGAGCTCGAACCCCTATTCGATACCTTCTCCCGGCCGACTCACGTTCTCGGCTATCAGGCTGGCCAGTTGGTCAGTCACGCCTTATGGGTGACCCGTATGTTGCAGGTCGATAATAAACAAATGTTGCGCACCGCCTATATCGAAGCTGTTGCCACCGGGATGGCCTATCGGGGTCTAGGTTATGCCGCGACAATCATGAATCGACTGGCCGAGGAGATTCATGATTATGAGCTTGGAGCCCTCTCGCCCTCTAGTGTTGCCTATTATGAACGGCTAGGCTGGGAGTTATGGCGGGGACCATTATTCATTCGGACCGGGACGGAGTTACTCCGAACGCCGGAGGGTGAAGAAGTGATGATCTATCGTCTACCAAAAACACCTGACCTGGATCTGGAAGCTTCCCTATCCGCAGAGTGGCGAGAGGGTGAGTTGTGGTAGAAGGTATGGTTATGTTTGGTCTTTGCCCGCCCCGGTTGAGAGAGCTGCTCGTTTTATTGTTTCCACATTTCTAACAGGCTCTCAGGCGGCAGATCGTCAAAATTGTCGATAATCCAATCCGCGGCCGCCAGCGCCAGGGCGGGGTGCGTGGTGGTAACGGCTAAACAGGCCATGCTGGCCGCTTTGGCCCCCTGAATACCAACAACTGAGTCCTCGATAACCAGGCATCGAGCCGGCGTCACCTTCAAGCGGCGGGCGGCTTCGAGGAAGACGTCGGGTGCCGGCTTGCTGGCCAATTGCGGCGATTCCTCGCCGGAGAGGATAACAGCAAAATAGGGCGACAGCCCCAGCTCGTTCAAGATGGCTTGAATATTCAGCTCCGGCGCAGAACTGGCCACCGCCTGGGGCCGGCCCAGCTCTAAAAAATAGCTTAACCAGGAAAGGACGCCGGCCAAGGGTTCGATCCGGCCGTGGATCATCTCGCGAAATAGAAGCTCTTTTTTGGCGCTCACCTTCCTTACGAAAGCGGTCGCGGTAGGATCGGCGTCAAATAAGCGGATGACCGTTTCGTCATTTCGTCTGCCAAAGAGGGCTTCAAACCGGCTCTTGGCCAGCGGCTGCCGGTCGTCAGAGTAGTGCTTGTACGTTTCACGCCACGCTTGAAAATGAAACTGGTTGGTGTCGACAAGCACACCATCCATATCCCAGATTATAGCCTCCAGCTCATTTCTACTCCCCAAAACGCTTCTGGTTTCACCCATAACCACAGGCGAAAGCGTAATCAGAGAGCACGCTTCTGACCTTGTCTAACAGGATCGACCTGGGGCTGTTGGTTATCTCGCCGCTTCGTATCCGGCCGTATTGAAGCGGCAGATATTGACTCAACAGCGTCAGGGGCAGCGGCTGATCTCCTAGATTATGGAGCAGCCGGCTTAAGGCAAATTGCACTTCCGGAACAGGCCAATAGTAACGGGAACGGTCGCTAAAACTGTATTTCCTGGCTAAATGTAAGGTCCGGGCATCCCCCTGATAATACCTCTGCCAGAAGCTGGGGTTGGCCAACATCGCCTCCTCTAAAGCTTCTGGCACCCGAGAGGCTTCTGCCGCACGCTTGCCGGCTATAAGCTCCTCTTCTATACCGGCCAACCCATAGATCCCTTCACGCAGGGCAAAGGTTAGCGCCGGGCCTACTTTTAAGATGGCGAAGTGATCTTCCACCAACTGCCGCAAGGCCCTGGCTGACTGGTAATCGGTGGAATGCGCTTCGTAGACCAACCCGTCACGGTCCTCAATAAAACGAGCGAGACCGGCCGCCTGGGCCCGGTTGTATTCAAATAATGACGCATCACCATACTCTACCCCGGGTTGAACCACCACCGCTATAACGCGTTGCCAGGCTGAATCCAGACCTTTCTTCAAAAACGCTTCCTTGCCCACCTCAATGGTTTCGGCTACGTCGCTGGTAGCGGTAACGTCGACTCTTTCTTCCTGTTCCTGGGCGCCGCCGGGCAAGGGCACTTCAGTGCCGATCACAAAATGAAGTGGCTCGCTGCCCGTGGGGCGCTCGGAGAATGTCTTTTCGGCCACCCAGGCCAGTTCGGCCGCTCGAGCCGCTGATACCCGGGTATCTAAGGGTTGGCCAGTATCGTCATCAGCGCACTTCATGCTGGCATCCAGGTGAATCTTGGTATACCCGGCTTTGACACAATCTCGTACCAGCGTCTTGGCCTTTTCCATGGCTGCGGCCGACGGCTCGTCTTGCCAGGGACTTGGGCCCAGGTGGTCGCCGCCGATGATGATCTGATCAAAAGGGATACGTTGTCCATTTGCCACTTCCTGGAGATAGGCGACAAACTGGGTTGGGGTCCAACCGGTGTATCCTCCAAATTGGTTAACCTGGTTACAGGTCGATTCGATCAACAATGGCCAACCATTTACCTGGGCCTGACCAAAGGCGGCCTCGAGAACAAAGGAGTTCGCGGAGCAGACTGAGGTGATACCGCGGGCAACCCCCTGTTGTTGGGCACGGATAACTTCACGGAGTGGGGAGGAGCTCATGAGGCTTTCTTACCTTATTGCCTGATCGCCGCTTGTGCTTCACCCAGGGTTGCTTGGGCGGCCGTACCCCCGCTGGAACGAGTTGACAGTGAGCCGCAGGCACAGGCCAGGACCAACGATTCCTCCAGCGTGTAATCATTGAGTTGGCCGTAAAGGAAGCCGGCGTTGAACGAATCGCCCGCCCCGGTCGTGTCCTTTACTTCAACCGTTAGAGCGGGCGCCGCCGCCAGATTGTCTCCCCGGCGCGCCAAACCGCCTAGCGATCCAAGCTTAATGGCCAGCGTAGGTACTTGCGCGACAAGCGAATTCACACCCTTAAAGAAATCCTCTTCCCCGGTTATATATTGAAGTTCATTTCTATTGGGGAACAAGATATCAAGGTGTGGCAACACGGCCGACAGATCCCACTTTCCGGACGGGTCCCAATTGCCATCCAATGAAGTGGTCATGCCCAGTTCCTTGGCTTTCCGGAGCAGGTCGGGCAGCGCGGGGCGTAAAGCATCGAGCAAGAAATAACTGCCGATATGCAGATGGCGGGCCTGCAGAAAGAGGCTTTCGTCGATGTGATCGCGCCGCAGGAGGGGAATTGCCCCGGGATAGGTAAGCATGGCCCGATCATCCGGGGTGGACAAGATAACCGTGAGGCCGGTATCGGTACTCCCATCGACTACGCAGGCGTTAATATCAATGCCCCGCTCACCCATGGCTCTCAACATGAACCGGCCGAACTCATCCTCACCTACCAGTCCGATGAAGGCAACCTGGAGTCCCAGTCGCGCGGCCCCACAAGCTGTGATGACCGAAGAGGAACCGATGGTCAAACACGCTTCGTCGACCAGCTTTTCAGCCTGGCCAAACACGGGCACAACGTCTTTCCCGCACACTATCAGGTCCGGATTGATTTCACCAATAACGAGTAGATCGAATTTCCTGTTCATTGTCTGTACTTCTTGTACCACTCTTCCGAAACACCCTTCCCTAAATCGGGATAAAAATCGGTCCAGGCCCGACCGTACTCCTCGATTACTTCGGCCAGGCGTCTCATGCGGTCAACCGCGATTGTCTGGAGAAACTCTTGCCTGGCGGCCCCTGCCAGACCGGCCGCCTCGGCCCACACAGCCCGGCCGGCCAAAACACCGCTGGCGCCATTCTGGCAAGCAACCATCGTTTGCCGTTCAAACTCCTCAAAAGATACCCCGGCGCTGAGGATGACCCAGGGACAGGACGCTGCCTCAGATACCGCGGCGCAGGCCTGGGCCCAGACGGATTCATCCTTTTCATCATCGATATTGACCGGGAATTCCGCCTTCAGGATATCCACCCCTAATGGCGTCAGCCGTTGGGCGGTTTCAGCGACGACGATTCGTTTTTCAGCCGTGGCCAACTTCCTCGCTGCCGGGTCCAGCGAGAAGGATAAGGGTTCAAGGAAGAAAGGCATATCGTATTGGCGGCAAAATTCCCCGACTTCCGCCACCAAATCTTCTTGTTCAGACACGTTTGGAGCCTCAGGATGGTAATAGATAAGCAGCTTCACACCATCGGCGCCCATGCGGCCGATCTTTTCTACGCTCCAGCCGGCAAGGATCTGGCTCTGGCGAGCGGTTGGGTCGCCGGTGTATCCTGTCTTCTCCACGGCGACCAGCAGGCCACAACCGCTGTGGATCGCCCCGGCGCTTATGGCCTGGGCGGCGCCATATTCGGGGTCGAGCAAGATTCCGGAGGCGACCGGCGTTATGGCCGCGGCCACTTCCACCTTAAAAGAGACCATCTGCTCATAGGTAACTGATTGTGGATCGCCGGGATTTAGCGCCCGTTGCAGATTGCCGCGATGGTCTAAGGCAAACATAACCAATTTGCCGCCAAGCGTAGAACATTGTTGTAGCCGCCTGACTTTTCCAATCGTGATACTCTTTGCCATATTCTTTTCGCCTGCCACCGATTTCAATCTGTTTTTTACTTGTGGTTCTGTCTTAGGCGAACTGTGTAATCCTCGGGAAATGATAACGGATACGCCATCTCCCCTCAACTTATTCTCTAAGGATTGATGAACGCCGGTAAATAGTCACGTTGCGCCTCGGCCATTTCGTCGAACATCTGCCGTATTTCCTCCAGGGAACAAACGGCCGCCGTTAGCGGATCCATCATCAAGGCATGCACGGCCGCTTCGCGATCTTCTTCCAATACGGCCGTAGCCACCAGATCATGGAAGACCATATGCTGGATGTCCAGCGCCGCAAGCTGGGTCGGCAAAGCTCCAAAGTGAGTTGGCTGCACGCCTTTATTATCGACCAGGCAGGCTACTTCCACAATGCCATCCTGGGGCAGATTGTCTATCAGGCCACTATTGGGCACGTTGCCGTAGATGACGGCCGGCACACCCGTCTCCATCGCTTCGATAATAACCGAGGCAAACTCCTCCCCACGCTCCATGTCATATGTTTCCTTGCCGTCCAGGTAGTCGCGCAGATACTGGGCTGATTCCTCCAGCCAGCTAGGCCAGTTGTTGGCATAAAAACCGCTTTCGCCAATATAGCCGCTGCGATCATATTTTTTGACCAGGTCAGGGCGTTTGCGGAAATAGGGCACATATTCAGAATCGTGGCCGCTGCCTTCTGTACAAAAGGCGCCTAGATGTTTCACGAATTCAAAACGTACCGGGTCTTGGTCATAGATTTTTGGATTGCTGGCTTTCTCTAGTAACAGCGGATAAAGATCCTGTCCATCCTGTGCTAACTGTACAAACCAGGCCAGATGATTGATCCCACCCGCCCGCCAATCCATTGATTCATAAGGGATCTCGAGGTAATTGGCCAAAGTATGGGATGTATGTTGGATGGAATGGCACAGGCCCACGATAGGCAGGTTCGACATACGCTCGCCCGTCAAGACGGTCAGCGACATGGGGTTGGTGAAGTTCATGACCTGGCTGCCCGGCGCCAGCCATTCAATATCCTCCAGGATATCCATCCAGGCGGGCAAGGTGCGCAGCGCCTTGAATAGCCCTCCTGGGCCGATCGTATCGCCAATACACTGGTCGACCCCATACTTCAATGGGATATCATAATCGTGACGCACATTCTCTCGGCCGGCCACTTCAATAGTGTTGATGACATAGTCACTGCCCGGCAGCATCTTGGCCCGGTCAAGACTCGCTTCGACCGTCCAATTTCGGCCGCTTTGGGCGATCAAAGCTTCGGCCGCCTGGTGGGCCAATTCTAACCGGCCTTCATGGATATCGACCAGTGCGAAAACACCGCTTTCTAAGGCAGGCGTCGCCAGCACATCACGTATGATTTCGGTTGCAAATACAGCACTTCCAGCGCCGATAATTGTGATTTTTGGCATTTATTCACTCTCCTTGGTTGTCTTCTGCGTTAATTAATAATTTGATTTGGTCCGCTGTCGGCGCCCCTTCCATCGGCCCTTGTTGGGTGATAGCCAGCGCTCCAGCCGCATTGGCAAAGCGGGCGATCCGTTCCAGCTCCCAGCCTGAGTCTAAACCCAATATAAAAGCGGCATTAAAACAATCCCCGGCACCGGTCGGATCAATCTCTTCGACGGCAAAACCCTTAACATCCAGCCTGCCCTTCTGCGTAAAAACCGAACAACCCTTGGCGCCTCGCTTAAAGACCACGACCCGATCCTGGTCGCCGAGCAACATCTCGGCCGCCTGGTTATCATCATGAACCCCGGTCAGCGCCCGGGCTTCTTCGGCCGTTGGCAAAATCAAGGCGGCTACAGCCAGGTAGGGCGCCAGGGCTGCGCGGGCTTCGGCCAGCGGCATCAATTCCGGGCGCAGGTTGGGATCCAGGCACAGCCGCCCGCCGGCGGCCGAACTTAATTCTAAGGCCCTGGAACAGGCTGTCCGACCGGATTCGCTCAGCGCCAGGGCCGAACCGGATAGATGTAGCCATTGAACGCCGGAAAAATAATCCGCCGCGAGATAGCGGCTGTCCATGGCCCCACTGGCGGAGTGCCGCAAGTGAAAGACAAACTCCCGCTCGCCGCCGGCCGTGTAACCGACAAAGGCCATCCCGGTGCTGTATCCAGGCACCGTTTGTAGCCCGGATAGTTCAACTCCTTCATCTTTCAAGCGCCGCCGTAATAACCGGCCAAAGGCATCATCGCCTACGCCACTGATCAAACCGGCCGATAAGCCCAGGCGAGCGGCGGCTACGGCGAAGATCGCCGGGGCGCCGCTGGCAAACGGGCCATGAAAGAGCCCCGGTCTGTCCAAAGGCTGATCCGGGCTGGGGCGCATAATCTCTACCAGCGCCTCGCCTACGGTAACGACCTTTATCATCTTAAAAAATCTCCGCCCGCGGCCAAACAACCATTTCCGTCACAATCGCGTGGGCCGGCAGCGTGACAGCTTGCAGGGCCAGTTCGGCCACATCTTCACCCGTTAACATACCCTCTTCCCATGTTTTTGGCCCGCTATCGCCCAGATAGGTGTTGACCTGGCCTGGGCAGATGGCCGTCACCCGCACTCCGGTCGGTCTCAATTCCTTGGCCAGCGCTTCATTAAATCCAAGAAGGGCGAATTTACTGGCGCAATAGAGGGTCCCTTCAGGATAAGCCCACCGGCTGGAAGTCGAAGCGATATTCACGATATGCCCATTTCCCCCATCTATCATTGGCGGCAAAACGGCTTGGGTTAGCAAAAACACGGCCCGCATATTCACCGCAAACAGCTCGTCGTACTGTTCCAGGGTCACTTTGTTAATTGGTGCCCAATATCCGATACCGGCGTTATTAATCAGGATATCGATCCGGCCGGAATTTTCTAGCGCCTGGTGGGCCAGAGCCTGAATCTGATCCGGGTCGCGTAAATCCGCCGGGATGATTAAAACGCGTCGCCCCATTTGCTGAATCTCAGATCCCAACCCTTGAAGCTCTTCTTCATTACGAGCGGTTATGATCAGCTCCGCTCCTTCCCTGGCAAAGCGTCGCGCGACAGCCCGACCGATACCCCGGCTGGCGCCCGTTACCAGGACGATTCTGTTATTCAATAGGGTCATCTCCTACACCTCCTACGGCGATTGAGGCCGCTTGTAACTTGGCTTCATTGCGGCTGACCAGGGTAAAAATCACCAGGCCCACCAGTGCAAATGTTGCTGCCCAGCGGAACATAGCGACTGCCCCTAGCTCATCATATAAAAGGCCACCGATTAATCCCCCGGCGATGCCCCCCAGGCCGAATAACACAGCTGAAAACAAACCTTGAGCCGTCGCTCCTAACCCTTCTGGGGCCAAACTATCAGCATAGGAAACGCCCGCCACCCACATGGCGGAGAAGGTTAACCCGTGTAATAGTTGTATAATCAGAAATACCCAGGGTTCGGAAAAAAAGGTATAGGCCAGCGCTCTCACGACGTAAGCCGCCAGGGCAACGAGCAACAGCCCGCGGGCCCCCCAGCGGTTAAGCAATCGATTTGAATAGAAAAAAATCGGCAACTCGCTGATGGTGGCGACTGTCAGGGTAAAGCCCATCAGCGTTTTGCTGGCCCCCAGATCGTTCATATAGAGAAATAAAAAACCACTGATCATGGCCATACACATGCCGCTAACAAAGACGACAGCCAGGAAAAGCAACCAGGCCCTGTTACCGGCGAACAGGCGTATGCCGCTCCAAAATGGTTGTTGTCCTGATGTTTCCCGAATGGGCAGCAACCAGGCTATGACCAGGCCAACCAGCATCAATACAATATAACCATAAAAAGCCCAGCGAATGTTACTGCCTTCGATTAGCCAACCAATCAGAGGGGCAGATAGTCCCCAGCCGATGGCGCCCCACAGACGAATCCGGCCGTACAGGTTTCGCCCTTCACCCAACCAATCCATCGTTGAGGCATCAACCATGGGCATGACCGGCGCGGTGAAAAAGGCATAAACAACAATCACCGGGATAATCCAGGCAAAGGCAGTCGTTCTGGAGAAGAGAAAAACCACCACCAGCGCGCCTGTTATGGCGGACAATAACAGGCTTTTATGTTGTTTCGTGGCATCGGCCACCGCCCCCCATAGGGGCGCGCTTATGAGAATGATCAGGGGCGGTAGTGCCGCCAGCAAGCCGATTTGTCGCCCACTAAAACCCAGTTGCTCATAATAGATGGCCAGAAAGGGTATTAGCGCGGCCGCCGCCGCATAATACAGAAAGTAAAATGACTTGGTCGCTTCTGTCGTGTAATTGGCTGACCAAAGCTGCAGACGAGCCATGCGAAACACCCTACCTCGTCTTATCTTCCTTACTGGCGCTTTGCAAGGCCCGCCAGATCCGTTCTGGGGTAATTGGCAAATCGGTGACCCTGGCGCCAATGGCCGCGGTGATAGCGTTGGCCACGGCCGCGACTGCCGGAACCATCGGTGGTTCACCCACCAGCTTGGCTCCATATGGGCCGTCGCCGCCCGGAACTTCCACGATAATCGTTTCTATCATGGGCACATCAACGGCCGTTGGCATGCGGTAGTCAAGCAAGCTGGGATTACGAACCTGGCCTTGCTCGTCGTAAAGCAACTCCTCCCACAGGGCCATGCTAATCGATTGGGTGACGCCTCCGTGCATTTGGCCCTCAATGGCCAGTGGATTGATCGCCTTGCCCACATCTTGGGCAATTACAAGCCGATCGACAGTGCTCTTGCCCGTTCGCGGATTTACCGTCACTTCAGCGATGCAAGCCGCATATCCGGGCGCTCTTTGGCGCTGAGCGGCCGATCCTTGGCCGATTAGGGGTCCGTACTCGGCAAACCACTGGCTACCCAATTGGTATAGGGTTTCGAACGCATGGCGCTTATCTGGTTGGGCTATCAGGTACACGCCCCTTTCATCAACCTCAATTTCGTTTTCAGCCACCTTAAAATCATGAGCCACATAACGAACCATCCTGGCCCGCAGATCCAGGGCAGCCTTCTTCACCGCCGCCCCCATGGCATAGATCGTCTGGCTGCCGGCGCTCATGGGAGCGAAGGGGGCAAAATCGGTGTTGGCTTTGTTGATAACAACTTGATCGATGCCTATCCCAATGGCATCCGCCGCTATTTGAGCCAGGCTGGTAAAGGATCCGCTCAAATCGACAGTTCCTATAACCATACGAATTTGTCCCCCCGCGTCAAGGATAGCCAGCGCCCCGGCCGGCCCTGTACCCCCGGCCCAACTGCCTAAGGCCAGCCCGCGGCCGTGCAGCAACCCGTCTTCAGTCCAGCGCTCGCCGGCCCGTTTTCTCCAGGCTGGTTGTTCGGCCAGGGCGGCCAGCACTTCTTCAGCTCCGATCGGCGATTGTGCCTCCTTATTCGTTAACATATCCCCTTCACGGATCACATTCAGTTGGCGGAATCTCATTGGGTCGATCCTCAAGCGGCGTGCCAATTCATCGATGTGAGACTCGATGGCGAAGGAAAGGTTAGGAGATCCGGGCGCTCGATAGGATGTGACGCTGGCTTTGTTGGTCAAAACTTCCCGGCCGCGTAAATGCCAGGCCTGGAAGCGGTAGTTATCGCGGAGCGTGGCCGTGATGTTGCTCATAATCCAGCCCGTTGGAAATGCACCTGCATCAACCAGGATATCCGCTTCCAGGGCGGTCAAGGTGCCGTCTTGCCTGGCGCCTGCCTTAAGCCAAATCAGGGAGCGAGGAGCGGGGTTGGCCCCAATCAACTCCTCTTGCCGGGTTAAGACCAGTTGGACGGGGTGCTCTGCCTTCTTGGCCAGGAGCACCGCCAGCGGCGCAAAAATGCCTTCCCCTTTACCGCCAAAACCGCCCCCTATTTCAGTTGAATTGAGGGTGATTTTTCCATGAGCCATACCCAGCGTTTCAGCGATAAGGTTACGGGCATCGAACGCCCCCTGGACGCATTCCCAAACGATCACATGGTCCGGCCGGTCCCAATGAGCCGTGACTGCCTGAGGTTCGATATAGCCCTGGTGGACCGTGGGCACGGTATAACTGTATTCGACGATGAAATCTGATTTAGAAAATGCCAATTCCAGATCCCCATAAGAGAAAACATTCTCGTCGACCACATTAGGCGAAGGATCATTTCCTTCTTCGGAACCGGCCGGCTCTTCAGCAGATAGGCCGTCCTGGGTGTGCGCGGAACCCTTGCTGGCTGCGTCTGACTGGCCGTGGATCACTGCTTCAGCATCGGCTCGCAGCGCGTCCTCAAATGAATTAACTACCGGTATATGACGGTAGGATACCTGGATAAGTTCTATGGCTGCTTCCGCGGTGGCTAAATCATCGGCGGCGACGGCGGCGATAGCCTGCCCGGTAAAAACGGTGAAACGCCGGGCCAGAAAAGCATGAAAGCGCGAGCTCGGATTATAGATCGCCTCGGCCGGAATATCGGCCGCCGTAATCACAGCGCGTACGCCGGGAAGGGCTTCGGCCTTGGCGGTGTCGATGGCTAATATTTCGGCGTGGGCGTGAGGGCTGGGCAAAAATTTACCCACTAACATTCCGGGTAACTTGATATCAGCGGCAAATATGGCCAGGCCGCGAACTTTTTCCAGGGCATCGATGCGAGGAAAGGGTTGCCCGACGTTCTTTTTATCGTTCATGGCTCACCGCCTCTGCCGCAAGCTGAACCGCTTCGACGATCTTATGATAGCCCGTACAGCGACACAAGTTGCCAGCCAGGCCCACTCTAATTTCGGCTTCTGTCGGCCGGGGGTTCTTCTCCAGCAGTGCATAGGCGGCCAGCATCATGCCCGAGGTGCAGAAGCCACACTGTAGGCCCCCTTCGCTTATAAAGGCGGCCTGGATCGGGTGCAGCTCGCCGTTGTTTACCAACCCTTCCACTGTAAGGATGTTCCGGCCATCAGCTTCAGCCGCCAACATCAGACAGGAGGATATGGGTTCGCCGTCCACCAGGACAGAACAGGCGCCGCAGTGCCCGGTGCTGCAGCCCTCCTTGGTGCCTGTTAGCCTTAACGTGTCACGTAGAAACTCCAGCAGAGTTAAATGAGGTTCGATGGCCGCAAGAACAGCTTTATTATTCACCGTCAAATTCAGATCGTAACTATTCACTTTATTGTTCCCCTTGGTATCTGGCATTCAGCAGTGCTTGACGGATCGCATTCTGGGTGAGTATGGCCACCAGGTGACGGCGATAGGCTGCGGAAGCCCGTACATCATCGACTGGCCTGGCTTCTCTGGCGGCCGATTCCCCGGCTTCGGCAAATATGCTGTCTGTCGGTACCTGGCCGGTTAATATATCTTCAGCCTTCCAGGCCCGGATGGGTGTTTCGGCCACCGCGCCCAAAGCGATATGTGCCTGCTGAATCCTGTTGTCGTCCGTGAGAGTGACCGTCACGGCCACGCCTACAACAGAGATATCCATCGCCGCTCGAGGGATGTGACGCACATAGGCCGAGCCTGTTCTTGACGCTGGCTCAGGAACGACTATTTCTTTTAATAACTCGTCCGCCTGAAGAACCGTGCTACCAGGTCCGGTGAAAAAATCTTTCAAGGGAAGGACCCGCTCACCCCTGGTGCTTACCAGAACGGCCCGGGCCCCAAAAGCCAATAAGGGAGGGGCGGTATCGGCTGAAGGGGAGGCATTACACAGATTGCCGCCTATGGTGGCCATATTGCGGGTTTGGACCGAACCGATCAGGCCCGCAGCCGTAGATAGGGCTGAATAACGCTGCCGAATCCAGGGATCGGCGGCGATGCGCTTCATCGTCACGGCTGCGCCGATCGACAAGATGGAGGCCGGCTTGTCACCATGGGAGATATGATTCAGATCCGAAACACGCTTGAGGCTAAGCAGCGTTGCCTCAGAGCGGTGACCTTCTTTTATCTGAACAAGGACATTGGTGCCGCCGGCCAAAGGGGCGGCTTCTGGATGTTGGGCCAGCATTTCTAGCGCCTCATTCAGGCTGGTTGGTGCAAGGTACTCGAATCGTTTCAACGCCTACTCTCCCATATTTATGCTTATGCCAATGGCAAAGGGATCGTTCCCCCTGTTTTTGCCGCTCTTTGGACGGCCAGGCTGATTTCCAGTGCCTGGCGACCGTCATCACCGGTGATCGAGAATGGCTGGCCTTGTTGCAAGCGGGAGATTATATCCCGACTCTCCCTCACAAAAACGTCAAACCAATCGTAATCATCACCGAGCTCTTCGACTAATTCCTGACCGTTAGCCTTTCGACCGACCAGTCGCTTCTGTTCAATAATGCGCAGGTTACCCTGGCTTCCGATGAGACCTCTCTCTGTCCAGGGCGACGGGACCGACCAGCTTGCGCCGATATTTCCACTGCCGCCATTCCGGAACTGCAGTAAGGCCCACAGGTTATCCTCGATGGCCAACTTGGCGTTGGTATGGGCTTCCTGGGCTGAAACCTTGGCTACGGGGCCACCGAGCCAGCACAACCAGTCCAAATCATGCATGGCGTACTGCAAGGTTAGCCCACCCCCCAATCTCAGGTCGTTGAGCCATGAATCAGGATCTACAGGCAGGTGAGTTAAGCGATGCGACCAGGCAGCCACAAAGTCGCCCAGCGCGCCGCTTTGCAACAACTCTTTTGCCAGGCTGGCCAGGGGATGGTAACGGTGGGATAAAGCGGTCATTAGGGGAACTCCGGCCCCCTTGCAAGCGGCGATAGCCTGGTCGGCTTCGGCCAATGTCAATGTTAGAGGTTTCTCGCAAACAATAGGAATCCCGGCTTCGGCCGCTACCATAATCTGCCGGGCATGTCCTTCCGGCGGCGTCAGGATGTATAGAACATCCAGCCCCGGAAAACGTAACAACGCTTCCACATCCGGAGAGACAGAGGCCCCGTGTTTGACCGCTAACGCCTGGGATCGTTCCGGCTTTACATCGGTTACGGCCGCCAGCCGGGCATCATCTATTGTCGATAGCGCGGCCGCATGCACGGCGGCTATGTCCCCTGCGCCAAGAAAACCAACGTTGATCATTGTCCTATCCCCCAGAAAAAGCCGGGATCACTTCTTGGCCAATGATCCTGATAGACTTTGTCACCATTTCAGGCGGCATTCCCGGAAAATGCAAGCGACAGATCAAATGGTCCATGCCAAATTGATCGGCAAAGTAGTTAATTTGTTGAATGACTTGATCCGGATCGCCGATAATGAACCGATCACGACGAAGATCGGCCAGCCGGTCGGTCGCCGTTGTATCTGTTGTGCCGATGAGTGGGTGTTCCCAGCGGCTATATTCATCTCGGTAGGCTGGCAGCAGGAAACGTTCGGCCAGTTCCTCCGCCTGGATCTGTGTTCCGGCAACGATGACGTCACGAGTCAGGGGACGCGCTCGCTCATCAGGCTGAATGCCCAACTCGGCTAGATGGGCATGATATTGTTCTTGAGCCCCTTTAAGCTTGGCCAGGTTGGCGGTGGGCCCAGGAACCCAGGCATCGCCTAAAACGGCCGCCCGTTTTAGCGCCAATTTACCCCAGCCGCCAAGCCAGATCGGCGGTCGAGGCTGTTGGATTGGGCGTGGTTCCAGGGTGAAATCCTGCAGCGGGTAACGCTCGCCCCGGAAAGTTACCTTTTCTTCGGTCCAAAGCCGGTGGATCAGCTTGAGCATTTCTACAAATTGCGCCCCGCGACCTTCAAGAGGTGTCTGGAAGGCAGCAAACTCTTCAGACCGGTAACCGATAGCTACGCCGAGGATGACCCGGCCATTGGACATCACGTCAAGCTGAGCCACATCCTCAGCGACGCGCACCGGGTGATAAAGGGGCAGCACGGCAATGTCAGTGCCCAAGATCAATCGCTCGGTTCGGGTAGCGTAACCTGCCAGATAGATAAAAGGCGAGGGATGATAGTGCCCGCCGGTGCCATGATGCTCTTCCAACCAGATGGAGTCAAAGCCAACCATCTCGGCCAGTTCCACCTGGCGTAACGATTCGGCAAAGTATCGCGACTCTTCGACGGGAATGAGGCCAAATTTCATAGGTTTGTCATCCTAATAGTTCGACCAGGTCGACCGGACGACCCCGTTGGTTTGAAAGAACGGCCGCCTCGATCACGGCTACGGCCGCCAGCCCTTCCCGGCCGCCTACTTCGGGGGTTTCACCGGTGGCGATACAGCGGGCAAATTCGTCGATTTCCTCCTGAATAGTATCGACCTCTTCGATGGCGATCTGTTCCCGTCCGTGTTCGTTATCCAAAAACAGGCCTGCGGCTCGATCCCAGCGAGCGTTACCCCCGGTACCCAGGATAAAGACGTAGCGGATATCCGGTACGGCGTAATGCGCTCCGATATAGCCTAGGGCTCCGTTCTCGAATTCCAACAAGGTGGTCGAGATATCATCGATTTCAGCCTTGACCGCCAGCCGGCGCTGCCAGCCGGAAACCCGTGCGACCGGGCCCATCAAATATTGCAACGTATCGGCATGATGTATCCCCAACTGGCTAAGTGACCCGCCGGGACAGTTCGCCCGTGACCAGCGCCAGTCATCGGGTTGGATGGACAAGCCGCCTGCATGGGAGTTATTGGCTTCGGCAACCAGCGGCCGGCCCAACCTGCCCTGCTCCAAAAATCGTTTCATGGTGCGGATACGGGATCTGCGTCGGGCATTGTGCCCGACCATTAGAACGACCTTACTTTTTTCGCACGCCTCAACGATCAGCCTGGCGTCCGCTACCGAGGGCGCCATGGGTTTCTCCACGAATACATGTTTGCCACTGTCTGCCGCAATACGGGCCTGTTCCAAATGTACCTGGTTTGGCGTCGAAAGCACCAGGCCATCGATTGTTGGATCATCCCAGATTTGTCCGGCGCTTTCCGCAGCGTGAGCGCCAAATTCACGCTCACAGGAAAGTCGTTCTGCCTCAACAGGCGAATAGCAGGTTACAAAATCCACCAGCGCAGAGGCGTGCATGGCCCGCGCGCGCTCGTATCCAAAACCACCTGGCCCAAACAGAGCCAGGCGGACTGCTTTGTGATTACTCATCGTTGCTACAGTTCCTTTAGCGTTTGATGCCCGTCATGGCGATGCCTTGAATAAAATACTTTTGGGCAAAGAAGAAAATAACCAGGATGGGCAGGATGCTGACCACAGCGCCAGCCATCATCAAAGTCCACTTGCCTCCATACTGGTTCTGGAAGAAGCTTAAGCCAATCGTCAAGGTAAGCTGATCCAGTTCGGTGACATAGATCAGGGGATTGAGTAGATCGTTCCAGGACCACATGAAGGTGAATATCGCCAGGGCAGCCATGGCCGGGCCCGATAAAGGTACATAAATATGCCGGAATATCTGCCAGATGCTGGCCCCATCAATGCGGGCTGATTCTGCAAGATCAATCGGAATAGATAAATAAAACTGGCGTAACAAGAAGGTGCCAAAGGCGCCACCCCAAAAGGCGGGCACCCAAAGCGGTAAATGAGTACCCACCCAACCTATCTTGGAAAACAAGATGAAGGTTGGAATTAGGGTGACCTGGTAGGGGATCATCAGGGTGGCGATGAGGAGCAGAAATAGGACCTCGCGCCCACGAAATTTAAGGATACTGAAGGCAAAGCCGGCCATAGAGCAGGTCAACAATTGTCCGATGGTTGCCAGGCTGGCTATCTTGACACTATTAAAGAAAAATTTACCAAAAGGCAAAGCCGTCCACATGTTCGGATAATTTTCCCAAACAAATGGGTTTGGAAGCCACTCAGGAGGGTATACAAACGTCTGTCCCGGCGCTTTGAAGGAGGTGGATAACATCCATAAGAACGGTACCACCATGACCACCGCGCCAGAAATTAAAATTAAATGGGTGAGGGTGTGGGTCACCCGTTCTTGAAAACGCTGGCTCTGCCAGCGGCTAACGCGGGACGAGGTAGGAGGGATCTTTGGCTGAGTAGGGGTCACAGAAGCTGTTTGGGTATCAGACATCATACACCACCCACCTCTCCTGCAGCTTCCAGTAAATCAGAGTCAGGACCATGATGACCAGGAACAGAACAATCGCCTGGGAACTGGCGTATCCCATTTTGAAATTCCGGAAACCATTGCGGTAAATATAATAAACAATCGTTGTGGTTGAGTTAACGGGCCCACCGCGGGTCATGATGTAAATCGATTCAAAAGTCTGGAAGGCATCGATCATGGTGATGATAAAGTAAAAGAACAGGCTGGGTGTGATGAGGGGTACGGTGATGCGGAAAAACTTCTGAAAACCATTGGCCCCATCGACGTCGCCCGCTTCATAGTAAGATTCTGGGATCGATTGCAAGCCGGCGAGGAAAATCACGATGCCGGCGCCAAGATTGCCCCATATGCCCATGATGATGACTGCCGGCATAGCCCAGGTGATGCTCGACAACCAGCCAATCGGATCCAGGCCGATCTGTCGCAGAAGAAAATTTAACAGGCCAAAGTCTTTGGCGTATATCCAGGACCAGACCAGGGCAACGGCGACAGTGGACGAGACGACGGGCAGAAAATAGGCCGTACGGTACCAGGTGACAGCCCGTAATTTCTGATTCAGCAAGAAGGCGAATAAAAGGGCCAGGACGGTGGAAATGGGCACCATCACGCCAACGTAATAAAGGGTATTCAGCAGCGCCTTGCTAAAAGTCGGGTCTCCGACCAATTTCTTGTAATTATCCAGCCCGGCAAACACAGGCGGGGTGATAACATCCCAATCGGTGAAACTGATACCGATGGCTGCCAATACCGGGCCAAGGGTGCCAAATAGCAGGCCAATCAAGGTGGGCGCCAGGAAAACCCAAACCCAAATCAGCTCTCCCCGCATTGGTCGTAATCCGCTTTTTTGCATAAAAAGCTCCAGGCTTTCACTGACCGGCAAATATCTTGATAAACAGAAACACAATTGACCGGAGCATGGCTCTGTTTTCGGTCAACGGTAAATCTGGAGCCTGGGCGAGTGCGGCTCACCGCAGGCCCCAGATTAGCTACGGGTTTATAACCGCCGGCTAGGAAAACCGGCGATCAAGTCACCCGAGCCACGAACTTTACTGCATTGCTTCGTGCAAAATCGCATCCGCCTGTGGAACCAGATCATCCAATGTCTCTTGCAGGCCGGCTTCTCCTAACCAAACAGAGAACATACCGTCACCAAACAAGGTGGCCCACTCATCGTAGCCGCGGAAGCAAGGCTTTACTCGCGAGTACTCCATCGTATCCAGGAACAGTTGGTGATTGATATCGGCCGATGTCTGCTTTAAGTAAGCGTCGCTATTGGCGATAGCCGGCATTGAGGGAACGCCCAGGCCGAGGGAAGTTACCTTGGTTTGTCCTGGCGCGCCGACCAGGTACTTTAAAAAGGCCCAGGCCTCATCGGGATGCTGGGAATCTTTGGAGACGACAAAGCCGACGCTGTTGACCATGGATTGTTTGTTGACCCCTTCTGGCAAGGGCACGACATCCCAATTGAAGTCAACATTGCTGTAGTAAGGCACTACCCAGTGACCGGCAGGGGTCATGGCCGCGTTACCTGATTCGAAGGGATCGCCGAACTGTTCGGCTACGCTTGGATCGGGCATGATGCCACTTTCAAAGATCATGTCGTTGATGGTCTGCCAGGCATCCATGGCCCCACCCTCAGCGAGAAGAGTCTCGCTGTAATCCTCGTTGATGATTTCGCCGTCAAACTGCCAGATCATGGCGCCCCAAAGCAATTCCATGTCCCAGATGTCGGCCCAGAGTCCATACTGGTCGGTGGTGCCGTCACCATCTGTGTCCTTGGTTAATTGTTGGCCCGCCGCGATGAGATCGTCCCATGTCCATCCATCCTCGGGATAGGGGATGCCGGCTTCGTCAAACATGTCTTTGTTGATGTACATGACACTGGGCTGTATATCTCGAGGCAAACCATAATAGCCATCGGCCGTATCATAGCAAACCAGCGCTTCGGGGTAATATTCCGACAAATCAAAGCCGTCTTTCTCAATGCGGTCCTGCAGGTTGAGCAGAACGCCGCGACTTTGGTAATCGGGATACAAAGGTGCATCCATTGCGAAGACATCAGGTGGATTTCCGCCGGCTAATGTCGTCTGCAGTTTGTCCCAATAAGTATCCCAATCGGACACAGTCACCGTCACCTTAACATTTGGATTTTCAGCCTGAAAGTCATCGGCGATCTCCTGTAAGATCTCCAATTCTTCTGGATCGCCCCAGACGCTGAAAGTTAACTCAACCTCCTCGGCCGCCATTTCTTCATCAGCGGGCGCTGTTTCGTCAACCGCCGCCGCTTCTTCAGCCGGCGCTTCTTCATCACCACCACAAGCCACCAGCATTAAGCCGGCAATCAGCAACAACGTCAGCAAAATTAGGAACTTCTTCATGACCTTTCTTCTCCTTTCTTTACTATATCGGTTTCCTGAACTTTCCGGGAAATATCTTATCTCGGTGGATGTTGATGGATTATTCTAATTTCACCTCCTTCAGTTGGCAGCAAAGGCTGCCTTATCCAGAGAAACCACAGCCTCCAGATTGCGGGGGTTATCGGGATCCAATCCTTTGCTCATAGAACGATGATAAGCCAGCAACTGTAGCGGCGGTAGAAAGAGTACGGGCAGGGTCCAGGCCGGAATAACCTCATCTCCAAAGAAAAGGTTATATTCATATCCTGAGGCAGGAGATTTGTTTAACCCTAGCGTATGGGCGCCGAGGGCTGCCATCTCAGCTAACACCCGTTCCTCGTGAGCGCGGGCAGCCTGAGAAAACAGGCCGACGATCAGCGCCTCTTCACTGGCCATTGACATAGGGCCATGCCGGAATTCCATAAAGTGAAATGCTTCACTGTTCGTCAATGACATCTCCTTCATCTTGAGCATGGCTTCATTGGCGATGCCATATTGGTAGCCCGATCCCAGGAAGAAGAACCGTTTGAGATCAGCCCGCTTACCCAATCGTTCAAACAGATCGGCGCTATCTTCGAGCAGGGTGCTGAGCCGGCCCGGTAGCCCATCAAAAGCGGTCACGTCAATACCGGCCACCGCGGCCGCCAGGGCCTGGGCGAGAATAAGCATACTGCTAAAAGATCTTGTCTGGGCAATACTTTGTTCTTGGGCGGCTTCGGCTAACAGGGTTAGATCGCCGCTTTGGACCAATTCGCTTTGCGGGTAACAACCGATCACCCACACGGCCGGCCCGCCCAGCTCACGAAAGCGGGCTACAGCCTGCACCGTTTCTGTTGTTGTGCCCGAACGGGAGATGGCTACGAGTAGCGTCCTCTTCGCCCCGGTTATCGTCTTTTCTGGGAACAACAAAAGCTCCGATGAGGGGGCTGCTTTGGTAGGTATGCCGGTCAGACCCTGGAACAAGGCGGCCGCTACTTGAGATAGGTAGTAGGTCGATCCGCATCCAATGAACAACACATTATTGGGCGCTAAAGTATTGAAGCCTGCAATCACCTGATCTTGGCGAGAGTGGAAAGATTTAATCACCTCCGTCCACACCAGCGGCTGCGAGGTAATTTCCAACAAGGTATGTTGCCCTTTTATCTTCATGTTTCCTTATCCGTTTAGAGCAAGAATTCGACGCGCGTTAGAACGGTAGACCTTTTCCAAGACAGGGTCGGGCAGATAAAGCCCGTAGATAAACCAGCGGCCCTGACCGGGTACTTCGGTGGTGCCGTAGTTAAAATATTCGTCGTCCGTTTCCAAAAAGCGATAATAAATACCATAGGTATCGATGTCTGGCCCCATATCGGTACCAAACAGGACCTGGTCGGCGTGTTCCATCATGAATTGGCGAGCCGTATAGGGTTGGCGGCCTAATTCGCTGATCCGGGCACTGATATCCACATAAAAATTCGAGGAATTTTTAAGTAGCCCGCTCACCCAGGCCAGATTCTCGGAATAGCAACCGACATGGGCGCCGATGAAAATTGTATTGGGATGCCTGCTCACCAGGTTAGCCAGGTCATCCATGATGCTTTGGAACGATGGGTATGGTGGATTGGGAAAGTGCCAGTCAGGGTGGCCTTGCAGCTCTTCCCAACGTTCGTTGTGATGATCTAAAGGGTCGAAGAAAGCCACCGGATCGGCAACATGGATCATAACGGGTAAACGTAGCTCGCCGGCCGTCTGCCAAAGCGGGTCCAGCCGGGGATCGTTTACGGAAACGAGTTGGCCCAGGTGATCGCGAACCTGCAGCCCGAATTTCTTCCAGATCTTGAGCCCCTGGGCGCCGGCCGAGGCCTGGGCTCTGAGCCTGCGGGCAGCCCATTCGCCGAAATTATCCCCCTGTTCTGCCCAGGCCGCCCAATCGACGCCGCCGAACACCAAAAACCGTTCTGGCGCAGCCGCCTTAAAATGATCCAGATGCTGATGAAGAATTTCCTCACCCCAGCCGCCATCTAAATCCACATAAACTTCCACACCAGCTTCATCCAAGACATCGAGGAGCTCGGCAACCGGCCGTCTATCCCAACCGCCGCCGAATGAATCACCCAGGTGATTGTGGGCGTCGATAACCGGGAAGCGTGGCCTGGATACCTTCGTCTTTTTCGTGATTAGCCGGCTATCAGGCCGGTATTCGTGGAGGTAAATCTCTTTCACCGGGTTACTCTTTTCGACCATGATCAATTCACTATGCTAAATGTACTTTCAGACCACTTTCTTCTAGGGCAACCACATATTCTGGGGCCGCGTCCTTATCGGTAACCAGGATGTGGGCGGCGGTAATCGGCGCTAGAAAAACCGTACTCACCTGGCCCAACTTGGAATGATCGGCCACGATGATATTGCATGCTGCGATATCTAAGATCGACCGGTCTGTGGTTGCTTCAGGCAAATAGTCGCCGGTAAAACCATATTCGGGACTAACGCCACGCATACCCATAAAAAGTTTATCCGCCCGCAGTTCTTTGATGGCTGCTTCAGCGATGTGGCCGACCATCGAGAGTTCACTTTGGCGCAACATGCCACCTATGATCACAAGCTCAATGTTTTCACAGTTGACCAGCTCGTTAACGACATTGATGGCATTGGTAATGACAGTCAAATCAGCTACATGGCGCAGGTTGCGGGCTATCTCGTGGACCGTGGTTCCACTTCCCAAATAAACAGTTTGCCCCTCATCAACCAGGGAGGCGGCATGACGGCCTATGCGCTGCTTTTCAGTCGCAAATTCGCTCTGGCGGAGCAGGATTGGCGGCTCTCTATCGACCTTCTCAACCTTGACGGCCCCGCCATGGGTCCGGTAAATCAGCCCGTCCTGGGATAATTCATCCAAATCCCGGCGAATCGTTGCCTCGCTGACCTGGAGAAGCTGGTTCAACTGTTGGACGGTCACGTGACCGTTAGAGTTGACCAGTCGTCGAATTTGAGTAAGCCGGGTTGATTTCAATTTCCACCACCTACTTATCCCATAAGTCGCAAGGAGTCAAGCCGGCGACGATGCCCTCGCCGGGTCTAACATGCCGGCCTGCGCCAACGCGCGCTCAATAAGTACTGCTTCGGCCGTTGCTATTTGCAACAAGGGTGGACGAACATAGCTTTGGTCATGGCTGAGAACGCCGATATGAGCCAGGGCTACTTTGCACCGCGCCCGGTAATCCAGGACCGGATTGGCATATATAACATCAACGAAAGCCTGTAATCGCGGTTTCATGGCCATCCCACGTTCATAATCGCCGCCGGCAAAGGCCTGGATCATGTCCGCTACCATCCCGCAGCCAATCGCGCCAAAGCCCAAGAGAGCGCCTTCGGCGCCAAGAAGGAAGCTTTCGGTGATGAAACGATCGTTACCGGTTAATAGCGTGATAGACCGCCCGGTCATCTCTACCGTCTCTTGTGTATAGGCAAAATACTGGGCATCAAAAGAAGCTTCCTTGATGGCTACGACCTGGGGGATTTCCATGAGCTGAAGTAACGTTTCCCGAGAAAAATTAACGCCGCCAAATACCGGCGCCAATTGAAAAAGGATGATCGGCAAGCCAGTTTCCCGGGCGATGGCTTCATGGTATTTCACCGGAATTCGCGGGTCGAGAGGATCATTGCGGAAAGCAGCGTTGGGGAAGACGACAAGGCCATCAACGCCGGCAGCGCGATATATTTTGGCCATTTCAACCGCCCCGGCCGTGGTGCTGCCCATCACGCCGGCCACAACTGGGCACGATCCGGCCGCTACTTCAACGGCGACCTCAGCCGCCCGGCGTCGTTCTTCGACAGTCAATTGTGGGCCTTCACCTGTGTCCATATTGATGGCCAGGGCAATGGCCTTCTCGGCAATTAGCCAATCCAGATAACGGGCATAAGCGCCATAATCGGGTGCGTAATCCATGGTCATGGGTAAGACGGCTGCCGGCACCATACCTTTTAAATTGATGTCTTTCATCTGAATTCCTTTATTTTACTTCAGCGACCTCGAACGCCTGCCAACTAGCGCTGATTCTAGGCCAGGAGCCGCCGCAGACGTTCAGTCAGTGCCCGGGCACAGCGAACCTTCGGTTCCATATGAGTTTCAACAGAGATATAGCCGTCGTAGTTGTCAGCAACCAGGGCATTGATTTGACCGGCCCAGTCGATATCCCCGTTAACAGCATACCTGAAGCTGCCGTCAGGGCTAAAGGCGACATCTTTGAAATGAACGTGTTTGACGAACTGTCGAACCGCTTCATAGCCATCTGGATAGGGTATATCACCGGCAACAAGGGCGTTGCCAGGGTCCCAGTTGATCCCCAGGGCAGGATGGGCAACCTTCTGCACTATCGTGGCCGCATTTTTTCCGGTATCGATCCAAAATCCGGCTTCAACTTCGATGACAAGCTCCAGCCCGGCATCAGCAACCTGCTCGGTCGCCTGCCGGAAAGCGAGCAATATCTCGTCGGGTATCGATGATCCAACCAAGGAATGACGCTCGAAGCCAAAGGCGATAATTCTCTTAGCTCCAATTTCCTTGGCGTATTCGATTGACAATGGGAGCAGTTCTTGCTGGTGATACTTGACCACATCTCGTGGCTGGCGCCACTGTTGGTAGAGAGCCTCATCGAAAGTGTGTAGTGGAAAACGCTCGCGCGGTCCAATGGGGTAGGGGCATTTGAACAAGCCAGGTGATATGGCCACGATCTGAACGTCAAATTCGGCCATTAACTCCCGGATGCGGCTCTTTTGGTATGGATTCAACAGGGGCACCCGGTCAGTGCCATAACCTCTTAACTCAAAATCTCGTACCCCCCATTCCACGCCTAATTCGATAGCCGTTTCCGGATCAGCGCTGATTTCATCGGTAACGATGCTAATCTTCACCCGGTAGCCTCACCATGCCAGTGGCCAGAATATGACAAAAGAGTGCTTACAAACCCGACCTGGAATAGGACATTGCTGCCCCATCAAATGCAAGAAATCGCAAGATATAATCCATATTACAAAAAATACACGCAATTGTCAACATTATCAATCAAAATCAATCATCACCACAGGTTGTTTTTACCAAATAGTTACAGCCAGGCCAGCTGCACCGGGTAGGTTCATCATTTATCAGGCACTAAATTGAAAGCCCTCAGGTTAGTAATCGTAGGCAGAGGATGTTGGTAATAATTCTCCTTTGGCCCGATCCCAGTCACTGGTAACAGCTGCAAATTCCGTCGATGGTCGAATTGGACAGTTATTACAAGGTGGAAAGTTGCCGCTTCCATTTTGAAGAAGTTCCAGGATTGTTTCAAGGCAATCCTGCAGATTGAAGAGGGTAACCCGGCTCCGGCCAATAATCGCCACCTGTTCCTGACCGCGGTCCTTTATTCGACTGGCATAAAGGCTTCTATCCGTAATCGGACAGTTACTGGCCCGATAACTCCATGTCCGGCCTTGAACAATACGGCCGCCTGGCAGCTTCACCGGATAGGTGCGGGTACGAAAGCCTAAGCAGGGTGCGTCATTCAGATATTCAGCCACATGATGCAGCGTATTGGCTTCATAACCAACACCCATCAGTAAGCCGTAACCCCCATTTCTGGCCAGCAAACCCAACGGTGAGTCAGGCCCAACGGTCAATGTCCGGTGGTGGGTTTTTACGTAATCCGCTGCGTTATCGCCCCAGCAGGCAATGGCGTGGGTGGGATTTAGGCTGCGAAATACGCCGGGACACTGCCAAAAAAGCTGGGCAATCCGGCCGTTTGTTGTCGGGCTGGTCAGGGGATCGTAGATGCCAGCCTCGCCTGGTTCAAAGATAGTGCCATGGTTAAAGGAAGGCATCATCAGGCTGCCGGCCGGAGTTATAACTTCCTGCAACGCGTTGATCACAGTCTGCGCGCCACCCTCAACGTGGCCGAAGCTCCGCAGCGACGAGTGCACCATCAAGCGCATGCCGGTTCTGAGGCCAAGATGTTTCAGTTCGTTGACGATCGTTTTTTGGGTTAGGCTCATCGAATTACTTGGTACCAGATCGTTGATCTGATTGGGGCTCCTGACCAACGGAACAAGCCAGGCGATAAAACAGGACCTTAATGAGTAAGCGTTCGCTGTTGATATAGGCCATGATTTCCTTGATCCCGGTGAGCGGCTTGGTGCTGGCCGTGAACTCGGTTTGACAGGCTGGTTACTATAGCGCCTCTGCCGCTAAACGAGATTGTTAGAGAAGTTGCCCGAATAATCCCTGATTAGCAACAGTGTAGATGAGATATGAGCAAATGTCATCCTACTTTTTGCCCTGCCTGTGTTCATCACTTGGAATAGTCTAAAATTCACCCATGACCGGATTACGCTCCCCCCGTTTGTGGGCCATTCTCCAGGCCCTTTTTGTCACCACCCTCTGGTCGACCTCGTGGGTGCTGGTCAAGATCGGCCTGGAAGACATCCCGGCCGTCACCTTCGCCGGAATGCGCTATTTCCTGGCCTTTTTGATCCTCATCCCCTTTTATTTACTATCGAAAAAGGCTACCCCACTGCGCTCCCTTTCCAGGGCCAACTGGCTTAGCCTGGCCGTCCTGGGTTTGCTCTACTACGCTATTGCCCAGGGCACTCAATTCCTGGCCCTCTCCTACCTGCCGGCCATCAACTTTAGTTTGCTGTTGAATTCTTCGGCCATCATTGTGGCCCTCCTGGCCATCCCGCTATTAGGTGAAATACCAACCAGGCTCCAGTGGGCAGGCGCCCTACTCTTCCTGGTTGGTCTATTGCTCTTCTTTTTCCCGCTGGATATCCCGGCTGCCCTTTTCATCGGCTACATTTTCGCTGCCGTACATATCCTGGCCACCTCCTTCTCCAGCTTGCTCGGCCGGAGCGTCAACCGCCGGGGCACCATCCACCCCCTGACCGTCACCATTGTCAGCATGGGCATTGGCGCCACCATCCTGTTGGCCACTGGCCTGCTAACCGAGCCCTTACCCCAACTTAAGTGGCAAAGCTGGCTCATCATCATCTGGCTGGCCCTGGTTAATACCGCCTTCGCCTTCACCTTGTGGAATCACACCCTGCGCACCCTTTCGGCCATGGAATCCAGTATCATCAACAATACCATGCTGATCCAGATCACTTTCCTGGCCTGGCTGTTCCTGGGTGAAACGTTGACCTGGGTGGAGGTGGCGGGCTTGGGGCTGGCGGCCGTGGGTATCCTGTTGGTCCAGATACGCCGGGGAAAACGAGAGTCAGATCGCCCGGCAGAAGATGGCGCTTGAATCAAGCAACCTGAGTTACCAGGAAGAAAAGAAAGATTTTTTAATCGAAGACCAATCGCGATCGTTGGAAACGGCGCATGGCCGCCCACACCAGGACCCCAGTGACCACCAGCAACACGGCCGTGACGACAAGCAGTATCAGAGGGATATCGAGATTAGCCAGCTCATCTCCTTTGCCTCTGAGAAACACGGTGCTGGCAAGACCCAACCCGAGGGGCAGCGTCAACAACCCGCCGATTAGCAGTTGGCTGGCTTCCTGGACTGTCTTGGCCCGCATCGAAATCAGGATCCCGGCCCCGGCCGTCAATGTGGCCATGATCAGGCTGAAGCCCAGGTAGGCGCCCAGCACTTTAGGTGCGTAAAACAGGAGTTGTTCTTCTCCGAAGGAAATATTGGCCGAGATCAGGCTGATCACCAACACGAGCAGCCCGGCCGCCCAGCCCAGCAAGATGCCGAACAACATCTTGCCAAACAGGATAGCTCGATCAGGCAACCGGCTTGCCAACAAGGTTGGTAGCGTATTGCGCTCTTTCTCGCCGGCAAAGGAATCAGGTACGGTCAGCCCGGCGATCATCGTTGGTACCAGGAAGGCCAGGAAGAGAGGCATGTACCCATTTAGCCAACTCGTGCCGATTTGCCAGGGCAGCACCACAGCTACAAAAAGGGGGGTGAGCATAATGATAAGGGTCCGGCTCTTGCTGCCCTGGTAGCGCAGCCAACTCCGCGATTCCTTCCAAATGACACTATAAATATCCGACAGCAGTAAAATCACACTTGACCCTATTTTGACGAGTTGCCGGGATAAGACACCCCGTTGGTCATATTCGACCCACTTAATCAAAGACCAGCCGCGACCGTTGGAAGCGGCGCGTGGCCGCCCACAACAGGATCCCTGTCGCCACCAACAATACGGCCGCGGCGATGAGTAAAATCAGCGCGCCATCGACGTTTTCAAGAAAGTTGCCTTGTCTTAGAAGCATCGTTCCGGCAAGACCTAACATCACCGGGGGCATCAACAAGAGGCTTATCAACAACTGGCTGGCTTCCTGGGCAGTCTTGGAGCGCATCGAGATCAAAACCCCGGCGCCGGTGGTCATGGTAGCCATAAGTAAGCTAAAGCCCAGGTAGGCGCCGAGCACCGGGGGCGAATAAAACAGGAAACCTTCGCTGTAGGAGATATTGGCCGCAATCAGGCTGATCACCAACATGAGCAACCCGGCCGTCCAACCCATCAGGATACCAAACAACATTTTACCAAACAGGATGGCCCGATCGGGTAACCTGCTGGTCAACAAGGTCGGCAGCGTATTTCGTTCCTTTTCGCCGGCGAAGGAATCGGGCACGGTGAGCCCGGCGATCATCGTTGGTACCACGAAAGCCAGGATCAGGGACAGGTACCCTTCGGTCCATTCCGTCCCGGTTTCCCAAGGCATGTAAATGGTGATAAATAGCGGGCTGACCAGGGTCAGGACGGTCCGGCTCTTGCTGCCCTGGTAGCGCAGCCAACTCCTGGTTTCCTTCCATATGACGGTATAAAGATCGGACATGAACGGAATGTTGTCTGGCATTACTTTTCTTCCTCCATCAGGGTCAGGAATACATCCTCCAGGCTGGCCTTACCTCGGCGCACCTCTTCAACTTCCACACCGGCGCCGACCAACATATTAACCAGGGGCGAGACTTCAGCGTTGGCCTGCAGGTCCAGGGTCAGGTGACCGTTTCGAGCCTCGGCCGACACGACCTCAGGTTGGCTCCGGGCCAGGGCAAGGACCTCATCTGTGAAGCCGCGACCATAAACTTCAACTCTTGGCCCGCCGGTCTGCCGTCGTAATTCATCGGGATGCCCCACGGCGACCACTTTGCCCCGGCGGATTACGGCCACCTGGCCGCACAGCCGTTCGGCCTCGGCCATATTGTGGGTGGTCAGGAAAATAGTCACCCCTTCATCGGCCGCCAGGTCGGCAAGTTGCTCGCGCAAATCGTTGGCCGCCATCACATCCAATCCGGCCGTCGGTTCGTCCAGGAACAATAGTTGCGGCCGGTGGTATAAAGCCCGGGCAATACCCAGCTTCTGGCGCATGCCCCGGCTCCAATTGCCCACCTTCTCATCGCGCCGCTCCCAATAGCCCAGGCGGCTGAGCAACTCTTTGGTGCGCCCTTGACGCTCGGTCGCAGGCATGTGCCAGGCCCGGCCGTAAAATTCCAGGTTATCGGCCGCGCTCATCTGCGTATACAGGCCGGTATGCTCTAGCAGCGCCCCAACCCGCGCCCGGACCTGGTCGCCCTGGGTCGCCGTGTCCAAGCCCAACACCTCGGCCCGGCCGCTGCTCGGTTCCAGTAAGCCCAGCAGGATATTAATAGTCGTGGTCTTACCTGCGCCGTTGGGACCCAGGAAACCGTAGACAATCCCCGCCGGAACCTCCAACGACAGGCCGTCCAGCGCACGCACTGTTTCAAAATCACGGACCAGGTTCTGAATAGTAATTGCCGTCTCACTCATAAGATGCCCTCCAGGCAAGCACACAGCGTTCACAAGAAAACCAGTGTAATAATAACAGGATAGGGGGTGGATGTACATCGGCCGTTCGGGGCATTCGCCATTGGCCAGGCGGATGATTTAAATGTCGGCAAGAGTTATCGTAATCAGGTAATGTAGCTATATTTAATGGGGAGACCAAAAATGCCTGAATCCATTGGTGTGCGGGAGTTGAAAAATCAGACATCTTGCGTACTCAAAGCAGTGCGTGAGGAAATGGCCGAATTCGTCGTTACCTTGCATGGCAAACCGGTGGCTGTGTTGCGCCCCCTGACAGAAGAGGAATCGCAACAGTTACAGCAACACGAGTTCGAAAAAAGCACAGCGGAAATGAAGGCTATAGCCCAGGAGGTAGCCGCGGCCTGGATATCCAACAAGAGTGGCGTAGAACTCATCTCTGAGCAACGGAGATAGAGCATGCCTGTTATCGACGCCAGCCTCTATGTTTCCTTGATCAACGTCAGTGAGGAACAACATGAAAGCAGTTGCGTTTGGTACGAGTATGTCCAGTCAAAACAGGAGCCACTGGTCGCACCGGTAATCATATTGGCCGAAGTGGCGGCCGCGCTTAGCCGTGGGATAGTGACAGGGCCTTTGCCCAACGAGATGTTGACTAATTAAAATGCTCGGAAACGATCGGACTGGTTCCCGTGACTTCTGCCCTGGGGGAGTATGCCGCGGTTATTGCCGCTGACCATCGAATTCGCGGATGTGATGTGATCGATGTTGCCCTGGCCAGCCGGCTGGGCGATTCATTAGTCACTTTGGATTGGCAGCAACTTGAGCGTGCGGCCGCAGTCGTGACCGTCCAACAACCCTAACTATTTTCAGACCCGCAAGGCACGCCCACCAATGAGAGCCGGAAATAGATTTGTTTCACCGGCCAGAATTCTACCGTCCTTTCGGGGCCCGCCTGCTGATTAGAAAGGGGCTTCGCACTTGAACCATTTCCCCGCCTACACCTAACGACACTTCAATTTCGATCTTTTGGCTCAGATAGGGCACGGCCGAAAACGAAGGAAAACTGATTTCATGCTGGCTTATCGAAGATGGGGAGAGTTCAATATGGTTCGGATCCCCTTCGGCGTAGTCAGGAAGCAGGTACAGAAAGAAGCTTTCGAATGGAATGATATCGCTCCCCCCAAGCAGCGGACCTGGTTAATGGAGAGCGCCAGGGCTGTTTGCGCCGTGCTTTTGAGAAAACGGCTGAAGGGATTATGCCACGAACCCTATCGATCATACATCATGGCTCCCTTGACCTCCTTAATCTGCAGGAGCTGCTCGCCGGAAATCAGGCGGGAGCCCCGCTCGCCGGCGAAGAAGCTCCAGCCCCAATCGAACATGACGAACACCTTGGTGTGGAAGCCAACCAGAAACATCAGGTGAACCAAGCCCCAGGCCAGCCAGCCTAAGAAACCGTGAAAGGTGCGCCCGTTAACCGAGGCCAGCGCTTTACCCCGGCCGATGGTAGCCATAGACCCCTTATCGTGATAAGCGAAGGCGGGTCGTTCCGGCTTGGCCTGCCCCTCGATCTCATCCACGATTATCTGGGCCACAAAATTCGCCATCTGGATCGCTCCCTGGGCTACTCCAGGCACTGGCTGGTCACTATTGGCAGGGATAGCGTGGGCGGCGTCGCCGATCACGAAGACTTCTGGATGACCGGGGATGGAGCAATCAGGCCCCACCAGAACGCGCCCCTGGGCATCTACTTCAGCCCCCAGCGATCGCGCGATAGGCGTGCCTTGAACGCCGGCCGCCCAGATGACATTTTCGGCCGGGACTCGTTCCTCGCCGACCAAGATACCATCCGCCTCCACGCCGGTTACGTAACTATTCAACCGGATCTCAACTCCCATCGCTTCCAGATCGCTTTTAGCCAGCTGGCCCATTTTCTCAGGCATGCCCGGCAGCAGGCTTGGGCCGCCCTGGACCAGGATAACCCGGGCGGTGCTCGTATCGATGTTGCGAAACTCCTCCGGTAGGGTGCGCGTGGCCGTTTCTTTGATCGCCCCGGCCAACTCGACGCCTGTGGGCCCGCCCCCGACGACGACAAAAGTCAGCTTGCCTCGCCGAGAGAGATCATCTTCCTCGAATTCAGCTTCCTCGAAGGCGATGAGGATGCGCCGGCGGATTTCCACCGCACCATTGAGATCTTTTAACGCGGGGGCATAGGGGCGGAATTCGTCGTGGCCATAGTAAGCGGTCGTTACCCCGGGAGCCAGCACCAGGTAGTCGTAACTCTTTTCGCCGCGCCGGCCCTGGACGACCTTTCGCTCCAGGTCATCCTCCTCGCTCATTCGGACCGCCTCCAACTTGAATTCACGAGTATATTTCCGGTTCTGATTCTTTTGTTTCAAGACACACCTCCATGGTCTAGATTACCACCTCTTCTGTGTGTCTACTAAATTGGGGTCACTTCACGTGAGTTCCGTCTATTTCACCTCTCCCCCATATCCATGCTCTGGCAAACATTATTCAATCAGTGCCGATCACCGCGCCCATCTGCCGGCGATAGGTGGCCAAAGCGTCGCGACCCTCGTTGGTTAACCGGCAGATAGTGCGCGGCATCTTACCGGCAAAACTCTTGTCGATAGACACATAGCCGGCTGTCTCCAACCGCGTCAGGTGCGAGGACAGGTTGCCCCGGGTCAAGCCGGTGGCTTGCAACAGATAGAGGAAGTCGGCTTCTTCCACGGCCGAAAGTATGGCCATAATGATCAGCCGCGCCGGTTCGTGGATGGTGCGGTCGATATCGATCAAACCCCGAAGCGATTCGTCCATCATGATCCCTCGCTCATCATTGTTTCCTGCTGCTTCAGGGTGGCGCCGCAGATAAAGGATCAGGGTAATCGCCCCGCTAATAAGCAGGGCCAGCCCGGCCGCCATAAATAGCAGACCCGAAGCCACAACCTCATTAATACCTGACTGGGCCAGGCCGAAGCCCAGGATGATGCTGATAATCCCACCAGGTAAAAGCGCCTGACCTCTACCCGGTAGCCCATGTAGATCAAGATCACGCCCATCAGCGCGCCAACCATGACGGACATCTGGTTGAAGGAGTCGGGCAGAAATATACTAACACTGTAAAAAGCGCGGCCGTGCCAATGAAAAGCCATCGGCCGCGATCAGGCTGGTCCTGCCGGTAAGACACATACCCCGTGCGCGGGTAAGTGATGCGCTCCTTTAGCTTCTTGATCAGCTCTTGAAGAACACCGCGCTGCCAAAGATCAACAGTGGCAGGCCGACTGCCAGAAATAATCCAGAAAGGGCGCCTGCGGTCAACCCATTCCAAATGACCAACCAAATACCCACAGCCATAAACAGCAAGCCCCAAGGCTCATTTCCACCAGGCCGTCATCGTAAAAGTAGCGGTAAGTCCGCCGGACAACTTTATCAATATTCTTTGCCATGATTATTTTCTCCATCGCTAAAACGGTTTTTCACAAACTGGTTTGTAACACAAACAAGTTTACGATAAGTCTAACATATGGAAATCGCCTTGTCAAGATCCAAAAAGCCATTCTCACTTGATTGCCTTTTTCCCATAAGCTCATAATATTGGCGGTGGAGGCTGCGTTTACCTGACAGGTCAGGTGGTTTGCCTCCCAGGCAAGTTTTACCTGGACAGGTCTCAGTAAAATAGCGCACCGGTCAAAATGTGGCTGATCCGGCAACAGGGAGGACTAAAGTGAGCGATAACCATCTAAACGAGAGATTTAGCAGGCAGCGCCGGAGGGTGATAGCCTTGTTGGTTGTCGCCTTCCTTTTCATGATCATAGCGGCCGCCTGCGGCAACAATGAGCCCGAATCCACGGCAACAGCAACACCGCCGCCCGAACCGCTGGCGGAAGCCGATCAGTTCTGGAGCAAGATCCAGGAGCAGGGGCAGTTAATTGTCGGCACGTCGGCCGGCTACCCACCCTTTGAATTTTACAATGATCAGTTTAAGTTGGAGGGCCTGGATATTGCCATTATCGAGGATATCGGCCGCCGGCTGGGCCTGGAACTCGATATCAGAGATATGGCCTTCGACGGATTGGGCAATGCTTTGCAGGTTGACCAGATCGACGCTGCCATTGCCGCCATCTCGGTGAACGATGAGCGGCGCCAATTTGTGGATTTTTCCAACACCTATTATGCCAGTTCTGATGCGCTGTTGGCCAGGGCCGATGCCCCCTTTGAGCAGATTACCAACCCACGGGAAATAGCCAGACTCAGGCTGGGCGTTGAGGGCGGCACCATCTATGAAAGTTATGCGCAAACAGAGTTGGTAGAAACAGGCTTGATGCCGGTCGCCAATCTTCATGTGTATAAAAAAGCCGGTGACGCCATTATCGATCTGGTTGCTGGGCGTATTGACCTGGTCGCCCTGGATTTGTTACCAGCCCAGCTGGCCGTTGAGGTTAGCGAGGTGAAGCTCGTCTCCCAGGGTTTAAACGAGCAAAACTTTGCCCTGGCCGTGCCCAAAGGATCCAGCAAGTTACTGGCCGCTCTGAACCAGGCTTTGTTTGATATGCAGGGCGATGGTACGCTTACCAGCCTAGTCAGCGAATACACCGGTCTCGAGCCGGAGGCCATCCAGCCCTTGCCCCCGGCCGAACCGTTGCCACCCGCGTCCGCGCCGTCTATACCCGGAAAATGCATCGACTCGTCTGAATACGTCGCTGATCTGAGCTATGATGATGCGGACCTGACCAACATCCCCCTGTTAGCCCCGGGGGAGAACTTCCAGAAAGGGTGGCAAATGCGCAATAGTGGCACCTGCACCTGGGACAACAGTTATGTGTTATTACCGGTAGATAGCAATGTGCCGGCCGGCCGTTTGGGCGGCAACGTTGTCGCCGTGGAAGGATCCGTCGCCCCAGGTGAAACCTATGACTTCTGGGCCGATTTGGTGGCTCCCATTGATCCCGGCACCTACGTGGGCTATTGGAGCATGCGTAACGGCCAATCGGGCTTGCTCTTTGGCGAACGGGTCACGGCCGCAATAGAGGTTGGTGTTGTGGCCACGCCCACCCCTCTGCCCACCCAGACGCCTGCCCCGGGTATCGCCTTTACCGCCAAACCCGAAGTCATCCAGCAGGGGGCTTGTTCGACCCTGACCTGGGCCACTGACAATATCCAGGCCACTTATTTGTACGAACAGGGCGAGGATTGGAGGACTAACTCCGTTCCCGAAGACGGCTCGTTAAGCGTTTGCCCGCTGGCGACGACGACCTACGAATTGCGGGTCGTGAAAAATGACGGTTCGGTGGAGATCCGGACGGTGACGGTTTTCGTAACGCCTAATACGACCGTGCCCCAGATCACCCGTTTTACCGTCGAGCCGCCCGATCAAATTGCCGCCGGCCAATGTGTGACCATTCAATGGATCGTGCAAGGAGCTGTCGACTCGGTTAGCATCGGCCGCAGTGGCGTAACCATCTGGCCCAACGCACCCTTCAGTGGGGCCATGCAAGATTGCCCACCCAATACAGGCCAGGTTGTCTATGGCCTGATTGCCAATGGCCCCGGTGGCCCCAGCCAGGCCCAATGGGCCATTAACGTAGTCCCGCCCTCCACGGCCGTGCCCACCTCGACGCCTCCACCAGCCGCCGGCACGCCGACTCCCTCAACCGAGCCCGTAATCTACTATTTCCAGGCCCAGCCAACCCAGATTGTGACAAATTCTTGCGTCACCCTATCCTGGAACGTTGGCGGCAATGCTTCTCAGGTGAACATCTTGCGCAATAGCGTGGCCATTCAGCAAGGCGTGCCCTTCCATAGCACCTGGAGCGATTGCAGCAACGGCAACGTTGGCACCGTTATCTATAGCCTGGTAGCCAAGAGTAACTTTAACCAGGCGACAACCATGCAGGCGACGGTGAATGTGGTGCCTGGATAAATCTGGGGTTTATCTGGCTAACCCATCGGTTCGGGGCTTGGACGGCTTCGCTAGCGGGTGGTAGGTTGCCCGGCAGGTGGCTGGTGAAGGTGTAGCCCTGGTCACGACCAGGATGCGCTGCCGGCCATGAGGATTATTTTCGCTGAATAAAGAATTGAATCGGCATTCAAATTCAATTGACTTGGGAATCGTTCTGACTATAGGGGATGGCTGTGCAGAACCTATCCAGGAGCGATGCACTTATGCCGCATGCTTGGCCGGCCGGTGATCTTAGCGGATTAGCCGGGCCCGCAACCTGGCCCGCAACTGCCCGGCTTGGCCCAATTTGCCCCTGAAATTAAACAAGCCGTTGACGATCATAACCCCGGTCAGGATCAGGGCAAAGCCGGCATAGTCGTTCCAGCCCAGGCGCTCGTCCAAGACTATCACCCCCAGCAAGATGCCAAAGATGGGCACCAGGTAGGTTACCAGCGAGACGAAGCTGGCATCGGCCGTTTCGTTCAGGCGATAGTAGACGATAAAAGCCACGGCCGTTCCGAATACCGCCAGGGCTACCACCGAGCCGGCCGCTTTGAGCGAGGGCATCGGCTGGCTGAAAGGCTGGTCAAAGAGAAAAACCAGTGGGATCAAAAAAGAGTGGCCAGCAACATTTGACTGGTCGGGGCCACCATGGCGGGCATGCCCCGTAAGTGCTTGCGGGCCACCACCAGGGCAATACCGTAACAGGCAGTGGCCACGATCATCGCCAGCAGACCCAGCGTCGTGGCTTGCACGCCGGTCAATAGCACCGGAGCAACCAGCATTGCACTGCCCAATAGTCCCAGGAAGATGCCAGTAGCTTTGCCGGAGGTTATTTTGTCATCGGTTGTCAGCAGATGGGCCAGGATGACGGTGAAGATGGGCGTCAAACTGTTCAGGATCGAGGCCACGGCGCTGTCAATGAATTGTTCGGCCCATCCGACAAGCACGAAGGGCAGGCTGATCTGGAAGAAGGCTACGATGGCCAGGTAAAGCCAGATCCGGCCGGGTGGGGGCAACCGCCGTTTCTGTTGGAGCAATAGCAAAAACAGCAGCGCGGCTGCCAGGGCGACCCGGGCGAAGACGAACGTGATCGGCGGTATCTCGGCCACCGCCACCTTGATAAATAAGAAAGACGGCCCCCATAACATGGCCAGCAGCAATAGAAGCAGTAAATTTTTACGCTGCATCAATCAACCTGGACCACAGCTTCGACCAGGGTTGTTTCTTTATAGGTTGAGAGGATGATATTGCTAGCAGAACTGCTGACGGCCGCTCGCTCCCGCAACCGTTCCAGCAGTGCCTCCAATCCGGCCGGATCGCCGGCCCGCACCTTCAAGATGTAACAATCTTCACCGGCCACGGCGTGACATTCCAGCACATCCGGCTCGGCCTGGCAGGCGGCCACGAAATCCCGTTTGCAAGCAACGTAAGATTCACCCGGCGGTGCATTCACCGTCAGGCGCACGAACGCGCCGATAGGTTTGCCCACGGCGCCCGGGTCGACCACGGCCACATACCCTTTGATGATGCCCTTTTTCTGCATCTTCTTCACCCGTTCAAAAACGGTGGAGGCGGACAGGCCAACCCGTTCGCCGATCTCGGCATTAGAGAGCCGGGCATTTTCTTGCAACAGCTTCAAGATTTGGCTATCTTTCTGGTCAACCATCGGCAATTATCCTTGAATGCAGAATAAGGTTTGAATGGATCGGTAATCTCTAGAATACAATAAGGTAAATATGCCTTTTCGTCAACCTCTAACTTGTTAATCGCTTAACATGTAACCTCGGGATAACCATTCTCATACGCCGTTCCCCGTCGCAAAATCCAACAGGCGATCCCGCGATCCCAGGACCCCCTTATCGTAAGAGGAGAGACCATTCTCGTCTGCGGGCCCCCGCTCGTCTTGCCCTTTATGAGCTGAAATCCCGGTGCTGCTCCATCCATTGCACGGCAAAATCAACGACCAATCGTTGTCTGAAGAAGCGCACCTGGGCTTCATTGATCTGCTGGATGGGGATGTTGTGTTTTTTATCGAAAGCGGTCCCAAGCTCGCCGAAATCATCCGGGTTGCCGTCCAGCACCTCGTAGCTTACCCACTGGCGCCGGCCGTTAACCAGCATCGCACTGCCGGTGCGCAGGTTTCGTTTACCGGGATAATTGGCCCGAAACTCGGCCAGGTGCAGCGAGGTGTTGTTCCAATGATCGACCCCTAGCAGTAGAACATGCCCATCGAGCTCGTAGAGTTTGCCTAATGGCGAGTTGTCCCCTGATTCCTCGGTGAGGGAATGGCCGGTCGTCAGATACTTGGCCTGCGCTCCCAGCGCAGTCGAGCGAAAAGGCCGGATGATCGCTGCGCACGGCCCCCGGCCAGGTACGAAACAACTCTGGCACGACGCCTAATTCTCTCGTTGGTGTCGTTAAAGGGTTATAGGCTGGCGTATGCTCCCGAATCGTCGGCCACCACGCTTCCGGGACCGGCGGGTGCCCCCATTCATATGGATCCGTATTGTTGCTGCTATTGGTCACCATCATGATCGTGCCCCGATCGCCAACGGCCACCAGCAGGGCCCGGATCACTGCCTCGGCGCCCCCGATGACCCAGCCCAACTTGCTCATGGCCATATGCACCAATACCGTCTGGCCCTCCGCCAGGCCGCAAGCCCGCAAATGTTCGCTCAACGAGGTCACCGTCAACGGCACGGTTGTACGCTCAATCACACTCTTCTCACTCATGATGCTACTTATCCTTTAGCTGGGTGAACCAACAGTTCTGCTTACAACATGGACGATGGACCTATTATCAAACGCCTGGGTATCAGAAGCAACAAACGACTCCTACCTGGATTACCTTGCAGTTCCAATTTCCCATTTCGAATTTCCCATTTCCCATTTCTAAAATCCCCTTGCCCCGGCCGCTCCCCCTATCCTATAATTACGCCAATACATGAATACATGTTCATATATCACGATAATATGCTGGTTGAGGAACTTAAGATGACCCTGGATGAAAGCACGGCCACCCACATGGCTGAACTGTTCCGCACCCTGGCCGATAGTAGCCGGGTGCGCATTATCGCCGCCCTGACTACCGGCGAGATGAGCGTGGGTCAGTTGGCCGAGCTGGTCGACATCAGCCCCTCGTCCGTCTCCCACCACATGCGCCACTTACGGCAAATGCAGTTAGCCCGCTCGCGTAAAGACGGCCGCTATGTCTACTATAGCCTCGATGACGAGCACGTCAGCGATCTTTTCCGTTGCGGCCTGGAGCATGTTCAGCACGGCTAATGTCGAACCATGAGTGAAGACAACGTCCAAATTGATATTCCCCTGTTACTGCCCGGGATAGAAGATTCCCGGGATGGCTGTGTGGCTCACCTGGAAAACGCTTTGCTGAATCGTAAGGGCATCCAACAGGTGCATGTCCGGCACGAGCAGGAACCGGCCCAACTCTGCTTGCATTATGATCCTAACCTGGTTTCCCTCACGGCCGTTCGCCGCCTGGCCCAACAGGCCGGCAGCGACTTTAGGCAGCGCTACCGTCATGAAGCGATCCCCTTTGAGGGCATGGATGTGGCCGATACCACCGAAGCATTGGCCCGGGCGTTGGAAGATTTGCCGGGCATGCTTCATGCCAGCGTCAACTACGCGGCCGGGCTGGCTTTTGTGGCCTACGACAGCCGGCAGTTAAACCACGCGGCCATCGAATTGACCCTGCGCGAGCTAGGTTACAAAACGCCGGCTGCTCAGCGCCAGGAATCCGCCCGCCCGCCCGAAACCATAACCGCCTGGATTCAGAAACAGCGCCCATTTATCCTGATCGGTCTGGCCGGCCTATTTCTGTTGCTCGGCTGGCTGGGCCAGACCTTCTTGGCCTGGCCTGAAAACGTCTCCCTGGTATTTTACCTGCTCTCCTATCTGGCCGGCGGATATGACGTCTCCCGCCACGCCATCCCCGGCCTTTTCAGGGGCTATTTTGACACCGATGTCTTGATGCTGGCCGCGGCCGCCGGCGCGGCCGTGCTCGGCGCCTGGGCCGAAGGCGCTTTTTTACTATTCCTCTTTGGCCTGGGTCACGCCGGCGAACATTACGCCCTGGACAAGGCCCGCCATGCCGTCAGCGCCTTAGGCGAGCTCATGCCCAAAACCGCCCGGGTAAGGCGGGGCGAACGCATCGTGGAAGAAGATGTCGAACGGCTGGCCCTCGGTGATGTCGTTATCGTCCGGCCAGGCGACCGGGTGCCGGTTGACGGCCAGGTCATCCGCGGCCGGGGCGCCTTGGACCAGAGCGCCATCACCGGCGAAAGTATGCCCGTGACCAGGGGAGTCGGCGACGACCTTTTTGCCGGCACCATCAACCAGGAAAACGCCCTGGAAGTCCAGGTGACCCGGCTGGCTCGGGATAACACGCTTAGCCGGGTCATGCAACTGGTGGCCGAAGCCCAGGAACAACAGAGCCCCAGCCAGCGTTTCGCCCAACGCTTTACATCCAAATTCGTCCCGGCTGTCCTTATCCTGGTCGTATTGGTCGCCTTGGTGCCGCCCATACTCGGCTGGATGACCCTGTCCGAAAGCTTCTACCGGGCCATGCTGCTGCTGGTAGCCGCTTCTCCCTGCGCCCTGGCCATCGGTACGCCCGCGGCCGTATTGGCCGGCATTGCCCAGGCGGCCCGCAATGGCGTGCTGATCAAAGGCGGCGTCCACCTCGAAAATTTGGGCGCTCTTACCGCGATGGCCTTCGACAAGACCGGCACCTTTACCGAGGGCAATTTTCGCCTGACCGATATCGTGCCCCTGAATGGGGTGGGGGGTGATGACCTCTTGTGTATTGCCGCGGCCGCCGAGCAACAATCTAACCACCCCCTGGCCCTGGCCGTGGTCCGGGAAGCCCAGGCCCAGGGATTGCTCCTGCCGCCGGCCAACGATCTGGCCAATATCACCGGCCGGGGCGTGTCCTGCCAGGTGGCCGGTGCTCCCGTGCTCATTGGCTCCCTGGACTTATTCCCGGAAACCACTGGCCAGGTGGCCCAAACTGTGACCACTTTCGAGGGGCAAGGCAAAACCACTATGATCGTCAACCATGACGGCTTTTTTGTGGGTGTTCTGGCCTTAGCCGATGTCCCGCGTGTGGGCCTCCGGGGGACGTTGGACGAATTGAGAGACCTGGGTATCAAGAGCTTGGTGATGCTCACCGGCGACAACGAAACGGTAGCCTGGCAAATCGGCCGGGAATTAGGGCTGACCGGTGTCCAGGCTAACCTGCTGCCCGAAGATAAATTGGCGGCTATTAAGGCCTTGGGACAGGAATATGGCCCCATCGCCATGATTGGGGACGGCGTGAATGATGCCCCGGCTTTGGCGGCGGCCACCGTAGGCATTGCTATGGGCGGCGCGGGCACGGCCGCCGCCCTGGAAACGGCCGATGTGGCCTTGATGGCCGACGACCTGAATAAACTACCTTTTGCCGTCGGCCTCAGCCGGGCCAGCCGGGCCATCATCCGTCAAAACCTGGCCATCGCCCTGCTCGTCATCTTACTCCTTATCCTGGTTGCCGTCCTAGGCCGGGTCCAGCTGAGCGGGGCGGTACTGCTCCACGAAGGCAGCACCATCCTGGTTGTGCTGAACGCGCTGCGCCTGCTGCGCTACGGCGACTAACCCGTCAATTCAAACAGCTAGGTGGGGCCGTACCTGCGTCCGCCATCCATCGACCTCCTCTCGAACCTACTTGGAACACTCTATACGCCCTTGCTTTGATCCCAAACGGATCCCCAGTACTCCGGATAGGTCTGTTGGGTAATTGAGGTTACGACCTGGCCATTAAGAAATGCCCATCGCACGGTTGCTCGTCCGGCCGTGTGACCGATATTCTGCAGCGATACTTCATCCAATCCTGGGTGCTCAGACTTGGCGGACCTAACAGCCGAACCATAGGCTTGTTGGTAGGGGTAATACAGAGCTTGATGCAAATTTGCCACTCTAACGCCACTCTCCCAAAATTCCTTCGTTGCTGCGATGCTATTGATGGCCGCGGCCATCTCTTCTTCTGTTTTCATCTGAATATATGACTGCCGGTTTAGTAGCTTTATATCGGCTGTCAACCCTTCATGATAATAGCGGGCATGAGTCGTTTCATGGACCAGGATGAGAGCGGCCGTGAAATCCCCAAACCCAGAGTCGATGACGATTTCATTGCTGGACGGTAAGAAGCGCGACCCTTCTCCTGGCTCAAAGCGCACATCAACCTGGTATGCTTCGATCTGCTGCAGTGCTGATTTTCCGCTCTCAATCGTGGTCAGTACCTTGCTGATCTCATCGAAACGCCCCTGGTCCTGAACAGATAACAATTCGGGGCTTTTTTCCCCGGCTGAGTTCTGGGGATTCGCAGAGGGCGCTGGCATAACCTTGTTCGTTTGCTGCCGCTGGCAGGCCACAGAAAGGATTATCGTGGCCATTATGATAATGATGGGTATCCTTTTCTTCGACTGCATTTTTCCATCTCCTCTGGTGCTGGAGCCTGGACCTGAAGGTCATCCAGCGCGTGTGATTTGATGGTTGCAGTCTGACTCTCACCCGTGGGACAGCTGCCATAATCTCGTCTTAAAACCGTCGTAATGGGTCATAAAAGCGTTCGAATCTCTATTTCTGTGCTATGATGCGGGTACTTGGATAGGAATTGTCTGGCACAGACAAGGAATATGACTGGCTTACACTTAGCATTATTGGGGCGCTTTGTTGCCACGCTTGACGATCAACCGGCTATAAAATTTAAGACGAAGCGCTCCCAGGCATTATTGGTTTACCTGGCCACGGAGAATGACTCCCGTGTCGTGACCCACCGCCGTGAGCGGCTTATAGAATTATTGTGGCCGGGCATGCCCCCCGAATCAGCCCGTCGCAGCTTGCGCCAGACGCTTTACTATCTTCGCCAGGCCATCGAGAATCTTTCCCCAGCTGATGGTCAGGATGAGATCCCCTTTTTGTTAGCGGACCGATCCACTGTCACCATCAATCCTGTTTATCCACTGCAAATCGATGTGGCCGATTTCCGGGATATCCTTGCCGGCGACGAAGCGCGTTGGCCAGAAGCCGTCGCCCTATATCGGGGTGACTTCTTGGAAGATTTTTATCTGCCTGATTCCAACACCTTCGAAGAGTGGGCCGCCGGACGGCGCGCCGACTATCGCCGGATAGCCCTCGACGCACTTGACAGGCTCGCCTCTGAACGCCTGGCCCGCCATGACTTTGCCGAGGCCGAGACATATGCCCACCACCAGTTGAAAATCGACAACTTGCGGGAGAATGCTTACCGGCAGTTGATGCAAGCGTACGCCTGGAGCGGCCGGCAATCCGACGCCTTAAGCCTTTACCAGAAGTGTATTCAGATCTTTGACCAGGAACTGGGGTCGCCACCAGACCGGGCAACCACTGCCTTATACGAAGCTATCCTGGAGAACCGCCTGCCCGGTTCACCGGAGCCAAAATGGCCGTTAGAAGTCGGAAGTAAAGATCTGGCCACACCGCCTCCAAGCCCCTATCGCGGACTCTTTGCCTTCCGTGAAGAAGACGCGGCTCATTTCTTCGGCCGGGAAACTTTTACGGATCGACTGGTAGAGCAGGTTGATCAGAATCCATTGCTGGCCGTTATTGGTCCGTCAGGTAGTGGCAAGTCCTCATTGCTCCATGCTGGCCTGTTGTCCCATATACGTCAGCAAGAAGAGTGGCTCATAGCCACCTTCCGTCCGGGTAGCCGGCCGCTCCATGCGTTAGCCGCTGCGCTGCTGCCGCTATTAGAAGCCGGGATGAGCGAGACTGATAGGCTGGTCGAAACCCAAAAACTCGGCCAGGCGCTCCTTGACAGGCAGCTATCGCTGGCTGATGTAGTCGACCGGATCCTGCAAAAGCAACCGCACAGGGTCCGCTTGCTTTTGCTTGCCGACCCATTTGAGGAGATATACGCTCAAGGCGCCGGCCCTGCAGAACAGCAACGATTTATGGATATCATTTTGGAGGTGATCGCCAATCAATCAAACGAGGCCAGGCCGGTCTTCTGTTTTGCCATCGCCTTGAGGGCCGACTTTCTGGATCTGGCCCTGGGCTACCGGCCATTTGCCGACGCCTTGCAGGATTCCACGCTCATCCTGGCTCCCATGACCCAGGACGAGCTAGGCCGGGCCATCGAAAAGCCCGCCGAGATGGCCGGGGTAAGCTTTGAGTTCGGGCTTGTGGAACGGATATTAACCGATGTCGGTGATGAGCCGGGTAATTTGCCGCTACTAGAGTTTGCCCTGGATGCCCTTTGGGACCGGCAGCTTGACCTGCAGCTGACCCATACGGCTTATGATGACACCGGCCGGGTAGGGGAAGCCCTGGCTCGCTATGCGGACAATGTCTACGAAGGCCTGGAACAAGACGATCGAGAAAAAGCCCACCATATCTTCGTGCAACTTATTCGGCCGGGGACGCAGACCCATGATACCCGGCGATTTTCCAGTCGTTCAGAGCTGGGTGAAGAGAATTGGCTCCTGGCCCAATATCTGGCAAATGCTCGCCTGGTGGTGATCGATCGCGATCCGTCCGGTCAAGAGACTGTTGAGTTGGTTCATGAAACATTGATTCGTTGCTGGGGTCGTTTACAGACCTGGCTAAATAACGATCGCGCCTTCCGGACCTGGCAGGAACGCATGCGCATCGCGCTGCAGCAGTGGCTGGCTAGCCGGCGTGATGAAGGCGCCTTGTTGCGGGGCGCCCTGTTGACTGAAGCGGAGGGTTGGCTGGCCGAACGAGCCGGTCAAATCAGCCAGGATGAAACAGCCTTTATTGAGACGAGTTGTGCCCAGCGGGATCGTCGCGAGCGTATTCGCCGCACTACAACTATTGGCTTGGCGGTTGGTTTAATCCTGGCTGTCCTCCTGGCGACTTTTGCTGCCTGGCAATGGCGTAGTGCCCGCCAGGCCAGGCTTGTGGCTGAACAAGAGCGGGATCAAACCCAATCTGCGCTCTCTCAGGTATTGGCCTCCCAGGCGCAACTCCTATTAGATCAGCAAATTGATCTCTCCTTATTATTAGCCCTGGAAGCATTAAATAAAGTTGATTCACCGGACACAAGAGGGGCTTTGCTGGCCGCCGTTACGCATAATTCTAAACTGCGCTCATTTCTCTATAGTCACCAGGATCAAATCCGGGCCGTGGCTTTCAGTCCTGATTCCAGAACGCTGGCCTCCGCAGGCTTTGACAACAACATCATGCTTTGGGACCTGGCCACAGGTCAGGCCTTGGGTTCGCCCTTCTCCGGCCATACCGACAAGATCTACAGCCTCGCTTTCAGCCCCGACGGCCGGCTGCTCGCTTCAGGAAGCTTTGACGATTCGATTATTCTTTGGGATCTCGCCGATCGCCAACCCGCGCTGCCCCCCTTAACCGGCCATACTGGCGATATATGGAGCGTGGAATTTAGTCCGGATGGGGATCTGCTGGCCTCGGGAGCCGCCGATGGTGCCATTCGCTTTTGGGATCCGCGAACCGGCGAACCTATTGGCGAACCCTTGATGGCCCATAGTGCCACCGTGAGCGAGGTGACTTTCCATCCATCAGGTCGCTTACTCGCCTCGGCTGGACGAGATAATACCGCACGCCTGTGGGACATCTCGTCTATCACCCCAGCGTCCTCCGCCAATAGTTCGTTTCCGGACCCCAGGCCGCTAGGTCCGCCTCTAATAGGTCATAGCAGCTTCAATCGCTCCCTTTCTTTCGACCCTTCGGGCCAGGTATTGGCCATGGATGGCGATGATAATAGTATCCAGTTGTGGGACGTTTCAGAAGCGCTTGCCGCAACTGGCCAGGTCAACGACCCGGCTGGTCAAACTGAAATCCACATCAACCCCATCGGAGAGCCCCTTACCGGCCACGAGGATAGTATTACCGCCCTGGCCTTTGGACCTGTTGCCAATACCCTGGCCTCTGCCGATGCCGGGGGCGGCTTGATTCTCTGGAATTTGTCTGCATCCAGCGATTCTCCTGACCCAAATACCACTTACGAAATACTTTCCTTGCCCGGTCTAAGGATACCGATCTGGGATCTGGCTTTTAGCCCGGACGGCAGCACCTTGGTGACAGGTGATGACAGTAGCAGGATGATCCTCTTTGATCTGACCGGTCAACATCCTCTGGCCCGTAAAATTGAAGGCCCTGGTGGCCGGGTAACCAGCGTCGCCCTCGAACCCGGTGGTCACACCCTGGCGGTTGGCAGTGGTGATGGCTCCCTTTATCTATATGACGTAGCGGCAAACAGCGATACGTTTGGCCGGCTGCTTAACCAGGTTGCTACCGGATACGTCGGCAATATAGGAGTTACCTTTAACCCTGTTGAACGCCTCCTGGCCACTACTGGCAAAGGTAACGCAGTTATCTTGTGGGATAGCCAATCACTGACACCGATCACACCCTCGACAATAGCCCACGATCTCGAAGCCACTTGGGTGACTTATAGTCCCGATGGGTCCACCCTGGCTTCTAACGACCTCGATGGCCGAATCTCTCTTTGGGACGCCAAAACCGGCCGGCGAAAGCAGCAGTTGAAGGCCGATTTTATAACGGTTTTCCCTAGCCATCGCGCAAGGGGTGTACTTGGTGCTACGCTCTTTAGTCCCGGAGGCGATTTGCTGGCTACGACTAGCAATGATGGCATTATTTTGTGGGATATCGCTTCGGTGGTCGAAAGCACTGCGTCCAATGGCCTGCCCCCTCCCGGCTCGCCACAAGGAAACAACTTCGGTATGGAAATCGAATTGGGAAGAACATTCACGCTCGCCTTTAGTCCCGGCGGACAAATCCTGGCTGCTGGCACGTTGAATGATGGCATCCTCTTGTTAAATGTTCAATCAGGCCGGCAAGTGGGTGAACCCCTAACTTTACATCTTGGCGGCATCTATGGCCTGGCCTTTAGCTCCGATGGGGCAACATTGGTTAGCATTGGCAAAGATGGGCAAATAATATTTTGGAATGTGAATCCAGAATCGGCAACTTTTGGCCAACCCTACGGACCGCCAATTGACGGCCCTCGACTGGGCGAATTGCCGTATATTTCCTTCAGCCAGGATGCCAGCGCCCTGGTTACCAGTAGACCGGATGGCTCACTTATCTTCTGGAACCTGGATATAGAGTCATGGCGATCCCTGGCCTGCCAGCGCGCCGGCCGGAACCTGACCCAGGAAGAGTGGCGACACTTCTTTGGTGAAGAACCCTACCATCAAACCTGCCCGGAGATTGCCCAATAAACAAAAAAACCTCCGAGGTTTTCAAAACCTCGGAGGTTTCAACGAATTGCTTAGGCTTTCAGTGGGGGCTTTTGGTGTAGGCTTCTTTAAAACTTCACCAGAAAAGCCGTCAGGTACATGATCAGGATCCCGGCCGTGATCCCGGCGAAATTGAGCCAGGAAACCGCCGGTTGTTCCAGCCGTTTTGCGTCACGGAGCAAAAGTTTACCCACTTCCCAGATCACCTGCAGAATCGCCCCCGCGCCAATACTGAGGAACAGCACGGCCAGGAAAGGCGAGAAGGCATAACCGCCAATCCAGGTGCCCAACATGGCCGGCGCGCCGGCCAACACCGCCAGGCCGGCAAAGGTCCATATCCGCGGCGTCTCCCCGCGCACCAGGGCGCGGCGATGCCGATCCCTTCGGTGATATTGTGCAGGGTGAAACCGATCACCAGGAATGAGCCCAGCGCGGCCGCCCCGGTGGCAAAGGCGGCGCCAATGGCCAGCCCTTCCCCCAGGTTGTGCAGCCCGATACCCAGGGCGATTAGCGTGGCCACGCCCAAGGGCGAACGATCGCCCCGTCGTTGGCCAATTGCCATTAAGACCCCCAGGCTGAAGAGCGTGCCGAAGATTACCAGCGAGACCCCTTGGAAGACGCCCGGTAATTCGGCCGACATTTCCAGGGCTTCCAGCACCGTATCCACGAACAAAAAGAGCAGCAGTCCCACCGTTAAGGCCAGGATGGCGCTCAGCCAGCGGCGATCGATCCGCCGCATGAAGGGATACCAGAGCATGCCCAGCATAACCGGGATCACGCCCACATAGATGCCCAGCAGCCCATAAGCCAGGAAAGAGGCGCCGCTACTTTCCGGTGACGTAACTGCCACCTCAACCTCGTGGGTGAATGTCAACCCCGTCGCTGTCAGCAACGTGATCGGCAGCGGTTCGCCATCCACCCAGGGATAAGTTAAGCTGGATCGTGGCCTCTTCCAACCGTGCCAAGCGTATTGTCCGGGCGCGATCTCATATTGCCAATAGGCATCGTCAACCAACACCTGGGCAATCGTAATCGGGTCCGGGCCGCCGTTGATCACCGAGACCTGGATCTGATTTTTTTCCGGGAAGAGCACCCGTTGAATAGTGAGTTGTTCCAGGGGCGGAAAAGCGCCGGTGAAGAAGGACAAAGGATTCAGCGCGATGAAGAGAGCTACCAGGCCGACTAATAATACCAGGGGGAATAGGGCCAACATCCATTTTGGCAGATCTTTTCTTTTTTAACTTTTCAGCTTGTTGTACAGTCATTGTTCAACCCCTACTCGCTCAACTCGAAGAAGCTCATCCAGCCCAATTCGGCGAATTCGCTCTGGTGAGCATGGAACATATATTTGCCCGGCGCGTGATCGGCGAAGGAGAATTCCAGGATGCCCCGCTGTGCCTGGCACTGCATGATGGTATCGACTATCTTGAGCGTCGGTTCAAGCGTGGTGCCGTGGTCGTAATAGTCAAAAAAGTTGGCGTGCACGTGAAAGGAGTTGATCGGGTCAAACTCGGTGGCATTAACCAGGTACAGGCGCTGCACCTGCTCCCGGTTGATCTGGATCGGCTCGTTCATATAGGCGAAGGCGATCGAGTTGGCCGCGTACACTTCGTTGGCGCCGTCAAAATTGGTGTCAAAGCCGTTCATCACAATCACCATTTCGTTGAATCCCTTATTCTCAGGATATTGGTGATTTCGGCCTTTGGCGATTTCCTGCTCTTTGCCGCTATATTTCTCGGGATCCGGATCGACGATGAAGGCGCCGTACAACCCCTTGTGTATGTGCCGCTTGAGTGGAGCGGCGTGACAATGATAAAAATGGCAGCCAAAAGGCGCGGCGTTCAATCTCGTAAGTAAAGCTTTCCCCAGGGCCGATGATTCCCCGGCCCACATTGGGTATGCCATCCATGAAAGCGGCATGAATGCTGTGGAAGTGGATGGTGTGGGGATGGCTGCTGGCATTGGTAAAGTGAATGCGCAGCAGATCGCCCTCGACGCAACGCAGCGTCGGTCCCGGGCATTGGGCGACCATTTTTCCGGCTCCGCCGGGAAGCGGCGCTGGTCGCGCTGCCATAGAGCCAGCCGGGAAATAGGATGCCTGGGGCGATCTCAAATTCCTTATCCAAGGCCACCATTTGCCATTCGCGCACAGTCCGGCCGTTTTCCTCTTTCACCTCGCCATAATCAAAGTCATAGAGGATCTCCATCGGGTGAAAACCATTGGCTTCATGGTCGACCATACCGACCGTTCCTGCCATGCCGTGATCATGGGTCATACCCTCTTCTTCCTGGCGCAGTGGGGGGGCCGCCTGGACCGCCTCCGGCCGGATTAGCGTGTGCAGACCCGCCAGGCCCACTAATCCGGTCATGCCCGCCCCCCCAACTTTGAGGAACTCGCGGCGCGAAACCCCTTTTTTTGCTTCTGCCATAATCTAATCTCCCATCTGTTCTTGAATAAAAACCTTTGCCGCCACCTTCTGGCCGACAACCTTTTGTTTATCATCGATTTGTAGGGTCAATGGCCCGTCGAACGGCGCCTTGGCCATGACCGAAAGTTCTGTTCCTGGTTTAATGCCCAAATCGGCCAGGTAACCTAACAACTCCCCATTGGAGTCATCGCCGATCCAGGCCACGGTGGCCCTGCGTCCCTCGACTAAGGCCGTCAGCGGCCGCGTCTCCAGGCTGACCATGACCCCATCCTTGGAGGGGATAGGCTGGCCGTGGGGATCAAATTCCGGCCGGCCCAGGACCTCTGCTATCCGCTCCTCCAACGCCTCGCTGACAACATGCTCCAGCCGGTCGGCCTCATCATGGACCTCATTCCAGCCGAAACCCAGTTCATTGACCAGGTACAGCTCCACCAGCCGGTGCCGGCGCAGCATCTCCAACGCCCGCATCCGGCCGGACCCGGTCAGGGTCACGCCACGATGTTTAGTGTAATGGACCAACTCCTGTTCGTAGAGACGTTTCATCATCTGCGTCACCGAAGAGGGTTGGACCTGGTGGGCAGCCGCCAGGCGCGAGGTACTGACCGGGCTTTCCGTCTGTGCTAATTCATAGATTGTACGAAGATAATCTTCGACCGCCTGCTGGTCCAATTGTTTTATCATGCCTATCCTGTGCAACCATAAAATTATTATTCTGAAAATAATAATTTAGATGTACCTAAATTGTATTTTGGTTTGTCCTTATTGTCAATGAAATAGACAAATTGAGTTGCACAAATAATTGGGCCGGTAATCGACGATAAAAATTAAGACTGTGGGCTGGCTGAGGTCGCCGGTAATGGCAAGGAGCAACCTTTGGCTGATGCCGGGGTATGGGCTGCCTTACCGGTCACCGGCCGCCCTGTTGTTTAACCGCCTGGGCTATTAGCCCACCCCTTTCACGTGGCGGTCAAAGAAGTCGATGGAGCGGTTCATGGCCGTCCAGAAGTTAGCGAAGATATTGTGGTTATCCCCTTCATAGAGATAAAGCTCAACCGGTAGCCCGGCCGCCTGGACCTGTTCATACAATATTTCGCTGAATTCAACTGGCACGGACGAGTCAGTTGTACTATGGTGCAGTTGCAGCGGGCCGGATAAGTCGGCCACGTAACTGTTGGAGGAGATGGCTGCCCAAAATGCCGGGTTCTCCTCGATGGTACCATATGTTTCGATGAGCCCGTTCCGCCAACGGCCGCGAGTAACCGTGGGATCGGGTGTAGGCGTCGGTTCACCGTCATCCGGCCGTCGCCAGCGCTCAAAAAGATCCTCATACGAAACGACCACGCCACCCCAGATGACCCCGGCATCAATCTCCTCGGAAACCACCATGGCCCGCAAGGTGATGAAGCCGCCCATGGAATGGCCCCACATGCCAATTCGTTCTGGATCGGCATCTTCGTAAAGTTTGGCCGCAGCCAGGGCATTGAGCACATCCGTGGTGTAATCCGGCGAGCTATATCCCCCCGTCGCCTCGCCTTCCGAGTTGCCGTGCCCCCGATAATCCGAGCTTAAAACGATATAACCGCTCCTGGCCAGGGCGTCGATGTAATCGACATAGCGGGTCGTAGTGCCATACTCATCGGGGGGGATGTAGCCATGATTGAAGATAATAACCGGCCAACCGGTACGGGGCGGCTCATACCAGGGCACGGTAAACAGGCCAAAGATCTTATTGCCTTCAGATATATAAGAGACGATATAACGATCGTAATTCGCACCCGGCTCCAGCGTCTGCTCAAAGGTGAGTTCGCTGCCCGGGTAGGCTTGTTGGCGCATCACCTCAATCATCAGCGGGTGAGTAGGTGTTGCTGTGGCCGTTGGTCTTGCCGTTTCCGTGGGTAGCGGCGTCTCGGGTGGTATTGAAGTCGCCGTAGCCGTTGGCCGCTGGGTCTCAGTTGGGACAGGGGTAGCCGGTGGAATTGGCCGCAGGGTGGGCACCAACGTCGGCAAGGCAGTGACGGCCGCTTGAAAAGAGGTAGCTTCGACCCGTTCGCTTATCCCCCTGGCGCCGTCGCTGCAAGCGTTCAAAATGAGCAGAGTGAAGGACAAGAAGACCCCCAGCCCGATCCCGACTCTAATATTGAAGCGAATGGATGTATTTCCCAATAGTTTTTTCCCAAGTCAGGCAGCACCGGCCCGGGTTATTCCGCGAACCGCTGCCAAAGATACAATAAAATCCTTCAGACGAAAACCCCATTGACCCAAACCTGCGGGGTCTCAAAAACCTGCGGGGTCTCAAAAACCTGCGGGGTCTCAAAAACCTGCGGGGTCTCAAAGACCCCGCAGGTTTACGAACGAAGTATTAACCCGGGGTGATGGATCTTTACTCTGATTTTGCCGGCAGGCCCAACCAATCGGCCGCCATTTGTTCAATATCCAGATCAGCCGCGTTGGGCAATTCATTAAAAGCCTCGATGAGTAACGCTTTGACCGTTTCAAGGTCGCCGCCATTGGCCTCCACCAGGTCGGCCAGGGTGGTTCCCTCGGCCGTCTGGGCTTGAATCTCTTCCACGCTCAGCCCGGTTTCCTCACTGATAACGCTGAATACGTTGGCAAAGATGCCGGTCCGTTCCGGCGCCTCGCCCGTTTTCTCCTGCAAGATGCGCACCACCGCGCCCACCAGCATCTGATCCTGGATGTCGCCAAAACCGCTTTCGGCGAACTCAGCCCGGCGGGTAGCGATGTCGTCTTCGCTCAGATTAGCGCCGCCAAAGCCTCCGCCGTCGAATCCACCGCCAGGTCCACTGCCAGGTCCACCGCCGAATCCGCCGCCAGGCCTGCCACCGGGCAAACCACCTTCCGGCCTTCCCCCGGGAAAAGCTCCCCCGGGAAAGCCACCGTCTTCACCATTCCCTAGGCCGGCGCCAAAGGCTCCCCGGCCGAAGGCCAGATCACCTTCTTCGACCAGCGTCGCCAGGCTCTCTTCGGTCAGTTTCATACCGGCGATAGCCGCTATCTGCTCAGCCGTCATACTATCCTGGATCTGGTTGACGACGGCATCGATTTCAACTGCAGCCGTCGTCTGGCTATTGCTCAGGCTTTGCAGCGCCTGCCACAAGGGCAGCAATTCGGCCGCGGCCGTCTCATCGATGGCCAGGTCGCCTTCCTCCAGTTGCAACGTACCTAGCGCCAACTGTCCCTGGGGCGATAAAGCATTGTTATAATCGGCCGACAGACGGACTCTATCCGGGGCTGCTGATTGTGAATCGTTGCCGCTTGAACTCTGTTCCTGGCTGTCGTTTACTGCCTGGCTCTCGTTATCGCCGGTCGCTTCGTCGGAACCACCGCAGGCCGCCAACGCCAGCAGACCGATCAGGGCCACTAAAAAGAAAACAATCGATTTTTTCTTCATTTTCTCTCCAATGAATTAGGTATTAGAACAATAGGCTTATTCATGCCGCAGCGCTTCGATCGGGTCCAGTTGGGCTGCTTTGTTAGCCGGGAAAAAACCGAAGAAGATACCCACGGCCGCGGCCGAGAAGAAAGCCAGCAGGATGGACGAAGGCACAATAACGGTGCGCATGTCACCCGAGGCCCCAAAAATGATCGCCCCGCCCACACCGGCGATGGCCCCAATGAGACCGCCGACCAGGCTGAGCATGAGTGCTTCGGTCAAAAATTGCAGGCGAATATCCGTGGGCGTGGCCCCCACCGATTGGCGAATACCGATCTCCCGGGTGCGTTCGGTGACGCTAACCAGCATAATGTTCATGATGCCAATGCCGCCGACCAATAAACTAACGCCGGCCACCCAGGCCAGTAGGCTTCGAAATGCCTCGGTTGTCGCCCCCTGGGTTTCGATAATGTCATCCTGGGTCCGGATGGTGAATGGCAACTCATCCAAAGTGATCCCTTTGCTGTTGGCCAATTTCAGCTCGATCTGGGTGATCACCTCGTCCATGTTGGCCTCCTCATCGATCTGGGCATAAATAAGCCGTACCTGGTCGCCCACAAAACGGGCAAACTGGGAGGGAATAAACTTCTGAAAGACGATGGAGATGGGCACATAGAGATAGCTGTCAAAATCCGTGTTGCCCACGATCCCTTTTTCCTCGGCGACGCCGATGATGTTCAACTTCGTATTGCCGGCCGTCACCGATTGGCCGATAGGGTCGGCCTCGCCAAACAGTTCCTGGGCCAGGCCAGCGCCCAATATAGCCACCTTGGCCGTGCGATCGACCTCCGTCGCGTTAAAATAGCGACCTTCGTCGATTGTCACATCTCGCACCGAGGGAAAATCAGGCGTCGTGCCCAGGATGGCCACATCGGAGAGGCTCACGCTGCCGGCCTTTACACTCTGACTCGACTGTTGTTCTACTGAAGTGCCCACCACGCCGTGAACCCCCTCAACCAGGGCAACGTCGTCGAAAACCAGCCTCGGTCCCGAATCTTGCCCGCCGCCGGGGCCACCAGGGCCGCCCCGGCCGAAGCTGGCCTGGATGAAGACCAGGTTCGCGCCCAGTCCTTCAATCTGGTCGGCGATGGTCGCCTCCGTCCCGGCGCTGATGGAGATCATGATGATGACCGCCGCCACACCGATAATGACGCCCAGCATCGTCAGCAGGGAGCGGACCTTATTGCGCGTAACGCCTTCCCAGGCAATACGCATAATCTCAACCGGGTTCATGATGCCTACCGCGATATCTCCCGGCTTTGTAGTCCCGGCAACAGGCGTTGAGACAGCGCCCATCTCGCTTGTCGATGCCATGCTAGTTGCTCCTCTTACCGTCAATATCGATAGTCCCATCATGACCACTGTGGCCATTTTGGCCGTCAACCGCGATCTTGCCGTCCCGTAAAATAATGGTGCGCTCGGTCTGATCTGCAATTTCCTGTTCGTGAGTGACAATGGCCAGGGTCCGGCCGCGACTGTGCAGTTGGTGCAGCAGGCCCATGATTTCATCCCCTGTTTTTGTGTCCAGGTTTCCCGTTGGTTCGTCGGCCAGGATGAGCACCGGGTCGTTGATTAAGGCCCGGGCCACGGCAACACGCTGTTGTTGGCCGCCCGACAATTCCATGGGCTCATGGTGGGCTCTATCGGCCAAACCCACCGCTTCTAGAGCGGCCAAGGCCTTCTCTTCCCGCTCTACCTGCGAGAGTTTGCTATGGCGTTGGTAAATCAGCGGCAAAGTGACATTGCGCAGCGCGCTGGTGCGTGGCAGCAAATTATAAGATTGGAAGATAAAGCCGATCTGCCGGTTCCGCAAAAGCGCCAGTTGCGCCTTGGTCAGATCACTGACATCTTCGCCGTCCAGGATGTAGCGCCCTTCGGTCGGCCGGTCCAGACAGCCCAGGATATTCATCAGCGTGCTTTTCCCAGAGCCCGACGGGCCCATGATGGATACAAATTCGCCCTGGTTAATGCGCAGATCCACGCCGTCCAGGGCATTGACCAGGATGTCGCCCATGCCATATTGCTTGTGCAGGTTGATCGTCTGAATGATACTGTTTTGCATGAGCTCTTCTTCCCGGTTAATTGGTTTCCACAATGCCTGTGGTCACCGTTTCCCCTGCTTCCAGGCCGGAGAGGATCTCAGCATAGGTGAAGTCCATCAGGCCTACTTCTACAAAGCGCAAGCCAGGCTCGCCATCTTCCATGACGAAGACGGCGTATTCTCCGGGCGATAATTCTCGCAGCGCTTCCACCGGGACCAGCAAGGCGCCCAAGGCCCGCCCGCCAATCACATCGACGGTGGCGTTCAAGCCCACCGGCAGATTTTGGGGCTTGGCGAAGGAATCTTCGTCCAACAGGACCAGGGCTCGCACGGTAGTGACCCCGTTTAAGCTGCTCAGCATTGGGTCTATCTGCACAATGTGTCCGGTGAACACATCATCGGGTAACGCGTCGAAGATGACATCGACTTCAAAGTCCAAACCGACCTTGTCCAGGTCCGTTTCATCCAGGTATATCTCAATCAGGGGTTGTTCCAGGTCGGCCATGGTGATGAATCCGGCGCTGGCGCTTTCGCCAACGGAGCCGTTCACGGTCATGATGGTGCCGTCCATGGGCGCGATCAGAACTGTGTCTTCCACGGCCGCCTGGGCTGCTTCCAGGTTCAACTGGGATTGGGCCAGGCTCAAGGCATCCGATTCCCGGCCGAGTAGCGCCTGTTGTAGATTCAACTCCGCCTGGCGCACGGCCGTCTTTGCTGCAGTGATCTCGCTATCCGTTGGCCCGCTCAAGGTGGCCGCCAACGCCAACTCAGCGTTCAAAACATTATTTTGGGCCGAGGTGGAACTGCTATGATTGGTGCTGGAAGCGGCCGCGTTGTAGTTGGCCTGGGCAACAGTCAGGCTTTCTTGAGCCCGCAACAAGGCCTCATCAGCCGCAGCCCGTTCATTTTCCAGCCTGTCTGCCCGGCGGGGATCGCCCAATTCCCAATCTCGGCCTGGATCGTAGGCCGTATCCCAATTCTCCTGGGCGCTTTCCAGCGATCGTTGGGCTTGATCCAGGTTGATTCTGTTGGTTGTAATATTCGAACTGGAAGCCGCTTCATTACCCAGGGCGGCGTCGTAAGCGGCCTGGGCGGCTTCTACAGCACCCTGTGCCTGGGCCACTTCATCTTCATCCGGCTCCCAATTAAGGAGATCGTCCAGATTTGCCTGGGCCGAATCCAGGTTTAGTTGCGCCTGCTCGACGGCAATATCACTGTAACTCGTTCCGGTCTCGGTCGCCGAGGCGTCGGTCTGCATCGTCGCCTGCCGGAGCTGCAACTCGGCATTGGCCAACGCCTGTTGGGCATCAGTATCATCCAGGCGGGCTAACACATCACCCGCCTGCACCTTTTCGCCCACTTGCACCAGCACTTCTTTCAGGATGCCGCTGCCGGTAAATCCCAGGGCGATCTCCGTGGCTGGGACTACCGCTCCGGCTCCGGTAGCCGAGATGGTGATATCACCCTGCCGGACGATGGTGGTCTGGACCGCCGCTTCCTCATCGGCCGCTTCGGTCGCTGCCGTCCTGTCGAAATAGAGATAGGCGGCTCCGCCTAATATCGCCAGCACCACGATTAAAATAATCCAGAAACTTCGTTTTCGAAACATCAATAACCTCCACTCTAGAGGATTGTTTTATTATTTATTTCTTAATAGGAGCCTGGTATCCTCAGATGCCAGACGGGCTTCATCGGGGGATGCTCTCTCCAACAATTATAAACAATGCCTCTAAATGAAAGCGCATCCATTCGCTACATTTGACAAATAATGCTCAGCAAACTTCACAGGCGCTCTCATGTTTTAATCGCATCCCAGTAGCTGCAAAACTTGTGCCTTGGGCATGCGATTTGTGCTCAATTATACCAACAGGTATGTTACAAAGTTGTTAAGCAGGCCCGGTCTCATCTCCTCCGCATCAAGTTATGACATTTGTTTGCCGGAAGGGGGATCTTTGGCACTATGAACGGCCGGAGAGATCGGTTAAATATGGTATACACAAAATGGCCGGTCGGAGCTGATGGGCCCCGGCGACGAGGCACGGAGATTACTAAGATGATACCCAAACAAATGGAAACCTTCTTGCAGGAGCGCCTGCATGAACAGTCATTTCGTAGCCGTTTAATAGCCGACGGTGACCGGCGATATCTGGAATTTGGGCCGATGGACGTCGATCAGTTGGCCCGGCTCAATATTGTCGTGGATAAGCTTGGCCCGCGGCTTGTGGCCTGCATGTGGGACGAGGGGGCGGAATTGGAGATAGGCGGCTACCTGGTCGTCGACAATCTGGCTATGGGCCGTCCATCCATGGGTGGCATTCGTATGTTGCCCGACGTAACCCCGGCTGCGGTGCATAACCTGGCCCGGGGTATGACCCTCAAGAATGCCGCCGCTTGCCTGCCCTTTGGCGGCGGCAAGTCGGGCATTGTGGCCGACCCGGATCGCCCGGCCGGGGAGCACATGGCCGTCGTTCGTGGTTTTGCCCGGCTCATCAACCGCTATAACAATATCTATCTACCCGGCCCTGACGTGGGCACCAACGACGCCGATATGAAGACTGTGGCCATCGAGAACGGTCTGGACAATGCCCTCTCCAAGCCGGTGGATATGGGCGGTAACCGCATTGACGAATTGGGCGCGGCCGCCGGCGGCTGCGTCGTCGCTCTGGACCAATTGTTGCAAGAGATGCCTCGCCTGCGTATTTTGCCCCAGTTCGCCGGCCTGAAAATTCCTGCCCCGGCCGAGCTCGATGTGCTGATCCAGGGTTATGGCGCGGTTGGCGCCCACGCCGCTCGTCTGTTGCTGGAAATGTTGCCCGGCGTCCGGGTGACCGGCGTCAGCGACCTGTTGGGCTACCTTTATAATGAAGCCGGCTTGCCTGTAGAGCGCCTTTGCCAATTATGGGCCGAAGAGGGGCTGGTGACCCGTCCCTATTACCAGGAGAAGCTGGTCGGCCGGCGCGGATCCGGCGGCGCCAAATATTCCACTGCGCCTAATGACCTGTTGCGCGAGCCGGCCTTTTGCCTCATCCCGGCCGCGCCTATAGCCAACTACCTGGACACGGACCCGTCCACTAACCCCTCCATGACAGTTGACCGCATGGGCGATTGGTCCCTCATTATAGAGGGGGCCAACACCTATTCGCCCGATCCGGCCCGCCAGGCGGCCCGGGCCCGCATGGAGCGGGCCGTCTACCGCCAACAAGGTGTGCTTATCGCCACCGATTACCTGGTTAATTCAGGGGGGGTGATCTACGCCGCCCAGGAGAACCTGATTAAAACCCCGGGCCATCTGCGTATTCCTGACGAGATGTTGGGCGCTCGAGCGGCCGTTGAAGGCTGGCTAGCCGCCCATGCCTCGGACCTGGCCGAGTTGGCCAAGAACCGCCTGGCCGCGGCCGAGAAATACCGCGACGAAGCCATTCGGGCCAATATGCGCGAGTTGGTAACCTTACTGATCAGCGACGCTGATATGCTACCCGCCGAGGCGGCCGAACGGATCAGCATCCGCCGGATCGCCTCCCGGGAAAGTGACCGGGCTGTGTCCGATATCATGGATCCCATTCCAACCATCAGCGCCGGCAGCACCGTCCAACAGGCGGCCGCCTTGCTGGTCGGTTCCAGCAGCACCATCCTGGCCGTTGTCGGCGAGAGCGGCGAATTGGCCGGTGTACTGACCGAATGGGACATCACCCGGGCCACCGCCCAGGACGCCCCCAATGACGCGCTCCTGGGGGAGATTATGACCCGGCAGGTGATCACCGCCAGCCCCGAGGATGGTTTCCTGGAAGTGATCCGCAAGCTGGAGCACCACGGCATCTCGGCCATGCCCGTGGTCGGCGAGGATGGCACGGTGTTGGGCAAGATCAGCGCCAGCCTACTGGCCCGGCGCTCCCTCTTCCGACTGTTGCAGTCGGAAGAGGGCTAAAGATGGTCCTGCCAGCGGCCGCCTGAAGCACATTGACCGGCAACGGGCCGCGTCAGCGACCCAGGTCTAACATCGCCCGGTCTTCCACGACAGCGCCCCGCGCCAGCAATGGAATATAAACCCAATTATCGGGCGTGGATTCTCCGAGCACCAGGCTCCAAACGCCGCCGTACTGCGCCCCGGCGTACAGGGTCTTGGGTATGGCGTTCGCGAGGGCGAGCTTCGTGATCGACAACTCGTCCAGGTTATCGTTCAATTCGGACCAGGTACTGCCTCCATCCTCGGAGACATAGACGCCATTCTCACCGGTTCCGGCGTAGATCGCGCCTTGACTAAGATCAATGGCCAGGGCGGTCACATCGGTCGTGGGCAAGGCGGTCAATTCGGCCCAGCCCGTCCCGTTCCAATGCCACAGCCCATTGCTGGTGGCGACAAAGATGTCGCCGTTCGCGGCTACCTCGATATCCCGCACCTCCCAGGCCAGGTAATTTCCACCCGGGCCGATATTGCTCCAGGTATCGCCCCCGTTCGTGGAGCGGAACACATAGCCATACCGGGCGGTGCCCGCATAGTACACATTCGGGTTGTTGGGGTCTGCCGCCAGGGTGGCGATCCAGAAGCTGAGCTTCCGGCTCCAGCCCGCCCCCCCGTTGCTGCTTTTGTAGACGCCTCCCCCTTCCAGGCTAAAACCTTCAACGGCCGCCAGGACCACGTTCGAATTGACCGGGCTGACCAGGATATTAGAGACGCCGGCATAACCGTAGTTCGGGGAACTGATGGTGAACATCGCCCCGGTAGAATTCCAGGTCTGCCCGCCATCCACGGTCTTCGAAACTAGCCTGACGGCGCCAGAGCGGCGGATCTCTTCGTTGTAGTCCCACCCGACGTAAATCGTCTCAGGCTGTTGCGGGTCCAAGCCCACCGCGCCAAGGTTTCGCCAGGAACTCTCCAGGCGGTTCCAGGTGCCGCCGCCATCGGCGCTGGTTTCCAGAGCGTACCCCCAACCGGCAAGTGTCGCATACACCCTCTCCGACGAAGTCGGATGCAGTGCCAGACCGGTCACACTCGTGTTGAGCAAACCCTCGCTCGCCGATTGCCAGCTGTCCGCCCCATCAGCGGAGGTGAAGATCCCGCCCGACTCTTGGGCGACAAATAGCCGGCTATCACGCGGGTCAATAACAATCGCCGAGGAGTTCCAGGACGGCAGGCCGCTCGATCTTTCCAGCCAGGTGGCGCCGGCATCCGGGCTCTTATAGAGACCGCCGCTAACGTAGACGACGCTGGCCGCATTGGGGTCCACCGCCACCGCGCACGGAGCATAGGAGGTAGCCGGAATCCCCGTTGGGCTCCAGGTCTCACCACGATCTTCACTTCTATAGACGTCCTCTTCCCAGGGATTGACGGCGTAAATCACGCGCGGGTTGGCACCTGCCGGGGTCATCCCCAACGCCAGGATCCCATCACAGTCGTACTGTCCCACCTGCCTGCTCGACCACGTGTTTCCACCATCGCTGCTCCTGTAAAAGCTGGAACCACAGTTATCTCCCTTTACGCCCGCGTAGACGTAAGAGGGGTCATCGACGTCAAAGATGATCGCTTCGACAGTGTCCAGCTCGGCCGAATCTTTCCTATTCCAGGTACTGCCGCCATCCTCACTCTTGAAAATGCCGATGATTTCGGATTCAGAGCTCATTCTCAGCCACCCGGCGCCGGCGAGGAGAATGTCAGGATCGGCAGGGTGAATGGCGATAGTATTGATCTCCGCCCCGGCAAGCCCAATCTCGGACCAGGATGCCCCACCGTCGTTCGATCTGTAGATCCCGTCGCCCGTACCGGCAAAGACGACGTCCGCGCCGGCCTGAGAGACCTGGCAACTGTACACGGCGATCTTGGCGAAACCCACCCGGAACCAGTCGGCGCCATTATTCGTGGACTTGAATATCCCGGAATCGGTCCCGGCATACATCACATCCGGGTTGGTCGGCGCCTTGGCCAGGCAGTTTAACTCGCCCCCGTAGGGCCCGTTGCTTTCCCAGGCATGCAAACTGCGGTCGAGGGTGTAAGTTTCCCCGGCGGAGAAATTACCGTTCCCGGCACCGGTTCCGCCCAGTACATTGCCGGCTAGGTCGGCGATGCTGTCATCATCCGCCAGGTCAAGGCGGATGGTCCCGTCGTCGCTACCGGTGGTGACCTTGACGACGTAACTCGGGCCGGAGCCGAATACGGACGTGATCGCCGCTCCGCTGATCCCGCTCGTTGCCAAAGAGAAATCAGCGATGTCCACACCGATAACCGCCTCATCAAATTGAACAGCGAACTTGATGGTCGTGGCCCCTGTCGGCGAAAGGCCGGATCGGGCGATGCTGCTGACCGAAGGTGGCGTATGGTCCAGTGTGTAGGTTTCGCCGTTCGTGTAGGTCCCATTCCCAGCACCCAGGCCACCAAGGGGTTGGGCGCTGGCATCGACGATGCTGTCATCGTCGATTAGATCAAGGCGAAGTTTGCCGTCACCCGTGCCGGTCTGGACAGTCACCGTGTAGGTTTGCCCGCTTCCGGTCACCCCCGTAATGCCGGTCCCGGTCAGCCCCTCAACGGTCAGCGCGAAATCCCCGGAGTCGACGCCTGTCACATCTTCAGAAAAAGCCACCAGGAAATCCACGGCCGCTGCCCGGGTCGGGTTGGCATCGGCGCTCACGATACTGCTGACAAAGGGATCGGGGTTCCCAAAATAGCCGCGAAAGACGATGTTGTCCACAAACGGCCCTTGACGTGTGACCGAGCCGTCGCTTTGAAAGGTAAAACCGATCCAGACGGCCGCAGCCCCGCTCACATCGCCCAGGGTCGGCACGGCCGTCAGGTCAAAGACCTCTGATTCCCAGAACTCCGAATCACCAGAGACCTTATACCCATAGAAGTTAACTCCGTCCACAGATGTGGCCCAGGTGAAGAAATCGTAGCTCTCTTCAGAGCGATTGTTATAATCGAAAAGCACCTCCGCGGACGAAGCGCCGCTCAAATCGACCGGACCGAAAATCATCCAGGCATCGGCATTGTTAGGATATAAATTAAATTCGGGATCGAGGCCTTCCGCGCCGCTCCTGGCAGCCCAGGCGCTCCCGCTGCCACTACCCGGCAGATAGTCATCCACCCCCCAATAATGCTCCCCATTCGTCGCGCCATCCGCGTCAAACACCTGCCACAATCCGGTCGGGAAGGCGCCCTCAAAATCCTCCTGTGTGAAGATCACCACGCTCTGCGCGTCGGGGCCATCCGGCTGGTCAAGGTGTTGCCCGGCAGTCAGGGAGTCGGGCAAAGACAAATGAACTTCCCCCGGGATGACTTGGCCCGGCGAGGCACGTTCGTGATCTTTTGCCGCTGATGGGGCGGAGAAGGAAACGACCAGACAGGCACCCAGGCATAGGACTAGCAAGGACTTGACTGAATTGCGGAACATGTTCTCCTCGGCTTTCCATGCGTCCCAGCTGATCGGGAATTCAGTGGTTGGCATGATTGTAAAGACCAATCTGCCGCCAGCGGCAAACCAATACGCCCATGACATGCGATTCGCAAGAACGGTTGTATGTGTGAAATGTATCCGCCCAGCCTCGTTTCCCCAGTAGCCAGAAATCCTCGCGTCGCAGAATGAGGGCCGTTATCATGGAACGCGGACACGATTAAACCCGAACTGCTCAAGCCGTCCAGCACTATGATCATTGTAGCATATTCACAGGCCTCGAGTAAAGCGACTGGGGCAGATCAGCGGGGCTTTTGACTTCTCTGGATCTCATGCACTCCGGAAGCCAGTTGCAGCGGCCGGTATGCCATAACGCAACAGCAGATCACTGGCCTAACGTGCCTTGCACATTCGAGGCCGGGATTACGGAAGAAACACTGCGGGCTTTTTCTCTGCCCCATTGAACCGGCCGCGCGTGATGATACAATGTGACATTGTCGAATTAGCGCAACGCGCAGAAGTGCAACAGAATAGCGGCCCACTTTCGCTGGTGGCTGGTGGTTTGCATGTTCTATGAGAGCTGGAGGAAACAGAGCATTGCCAGTGTTCTGAAGCTATCCCGACAACATGTAATTCGTCTTCCTCGCATCATCAATCAGCATGGATTAGTGAGCGTGCAACGCTTTTACATTTATGCCGAGCGCAGCTTAGCCAAAAAGCGAGTAGCTGTGTGGAATTACGAAGGTCGTCTTCACATCGAATACTAACAAACACTGTTATCATGCTATTTGTGCAGAATTGACCGGAAACAGCGAAGGCTCAAATATGTTTCTCGACCACAGATCTTTTGCTCGCCGTTTGTTTCGCCTCAGTTGGAACTGTTTGAGTTGGATGAAGAGCAGTGGCCAAGAGCATGGCTGCCCCCACCATTTGTTTACGGTTAACAACAAGGACCACTAGCCGAACAACTTTCCTTACTCGGCCTCGAGTTCGTGCCTTGGCTTTTCTTTTTAGCGATTTTGTTGGGAAGCACCGAATCTGAATGGGAGGATGCTGAGGCCAAGTTCGCTGTTGGCCAGATGGCCCCATTCCATTAATTGTTCTCAGCCAAGATGAACAACCTTTGCCGAAGATCGTCTGCAAATTTATAAGTAGGTAAGCCTTCGCGCGTCCCTTTTTCTAGCAGCTCGAGTGCACTATCTGTTTCACCAATCTTGGCTAAGGTAAAAGCGTATGCAATCGGATGTTGAACGTAGTTGTAAAAGCCAAAGCGGTTTACCTTCCGTTCTTGTGTTAGTCGAAGCTGTTCTTCAAAGACCATCGTCATGTCACTTAGACTCTGTACAGAATTCCAGAGGATTTTGGCCGCGTTGATAGAAATCTTGGAGACCCGTTTCGCTTGCTTAATAGCTGTGCTTTTTCCATAAAATGAGTCAATCCTCCATGATTTGAAACCAAACTCCTCAGGAGATTCATAATCTAGTGGATCGTATCGAAAATCAAATAGAGCTGACTTGTTTGTCCTATGCCATCTTATTTTTTGGCCGGAAATGTGCGGCACATAATCCAACGAAAACCCCCAGGCAGGTGAATACCATGCACCCTTCATTGGCAAAATTGAGAATATTTCTCGGATATCTGGCTTGGTAGAGCGAACCCACCTTCTTCGATTTACTTTCTCGAAGTCCAATGATTTGAGCGGCCGATCAAATACCAATGCCAAAATCTTGTCGATTTCTGCTGCTGATATTAGTTCATACTGCTTATTTCGCGTGTCAATAACTCGAAACTTCATAACGCTTGATGGGTTGCTACCCAATATTCTCTTAAACCGCAGTGATAGATTGCATATATTATGCTATATCACATTTGAAGAGTCCAGGCTATTTTCGTTCTCAAGGTGGGGTGGACTAGCTTCCCGCCTATGTAACAAGTCATCTATCCAGGTCTAGTGGAGATATCGTCAAACCGGCTGCCTATAACGATCTACGCCTGCCGCCCCAGGAATTCTGGTACCTACTGTTGGACACGAGGAGCGATCGTGGCAAACAGCTTCTTCTTCTGACCGGCCATGAAAACCTCTACAGCACCGAGTGGGGTCTCTTTCATGGCCAGGCTCCGGCCGATACTACTACCAACCCGCAGCATCTGGCTGCCCTGGGATGTGGGTTGGTTGATTGAGGAATCTTAACGATATTCGATTGGCGCTAATTTAGACGAAAGTCGATAAGCGCCAGGTGTCATATTTTTGTTGAAAGGTGGCCGGATACTCGGTGATGGCCTGTTGCCATTTTTGTTGGTCTCTTTGTTTACCCCATTTGAGCTTCTTCATCTTGAATAGGGTCTTGTTCATGTCCAGCATATTGACCTGCAGAAGATCATTGCCCACTTTCTTGGGTTTATATCTGAATTGGAAGGCGATAGCGTGATCGGCGCCCCCTTCTTTTTCGGAGTGAACTTTCAGCATTATGCGGAAATTACTGTTTTCAGCGTCCAACCGGCTGAAATGCTCGCCTATCCAATCATAGAGCGGGCCCTGATCATCCCGACCCTCCACCGCCGGTTCCAAAATACGCTTCGATAACCAATGGTAAATGGTTCAGGAGAGCAGTCTAGTGAATCCTGTCACTACTTGACTGGATAAATGTCACGCTTGCCCGCAGCGGATGCCCTAGCGGATGTAGCTACGCGGCCGGCGAGGAAGCGACAGCTGAACGTATAACCATAGCGGGTGAAGATCAGATTGCTGCGTTACCGGGAAGCCGAAATAGCGTTTGCTAGTGCTTCTACAATCGACAAGGATCTTAATATCTATCCCAGTAGAGCCTATCCCGCCAACCCCGACACCAGGGCTGGCATCCGGCAATGGGCAATCTGCCGGCGACAACAGCCAACCTTTCCGCGAGACGCCAACCACACCCCTTCGCATAGTGAAAATGGCAAAGCTAATAGGACACCACAAAACCATCAGACCAGTTGTCTGATTCAACAATGGAGAAAATCGGGGCTGGGTTAGCCGGTGACTGTGATAACAGCCGACATGCCGATCCCGCCCGCAGCGCCGTGCAGAATACAGAAATAGGTGTAGACGCCGGGCGTATCGAAGGAGATGCTGGCCTGTTCACCTGAGCCTATTAAGCCGGTGTCAAAACTACCATCGTCGGCCGTGGCCGAATGCCTGGCCTTACCGGCATTGGTCCAGGTCACGATACTACCGGCCGGTACTTCCAGGTTCAACACGCTATAAGAGAAGTCAATCATATCCAGGTTGAAAGTGCTGGGCGCGACCGCGGTGGGCGGCACGTCAGTGGCTGCGGGTGTCGGTTCGGTCGCCGCCAACGTTGGCGTTGGTTCAACCGGCACCAATGTGGGTTCGACCGGTGCTATTGTTGGCTCGGCCGCTGCTGGGGGAATATCCGTACCGGCTTCCACCACGGTGATGCTGGCGGCCATGCCGACGCCGCCACGAGTGCCATGCAACAGGCAGTAATATGGGAAGAAGCCAATCTCGTTAAAGGTGACGACTAACTCTTGTCCGGGATCTAATAAATCAGTGTCAAAGCTGCCGTCGTCGGCCGTGGCCGAATGGCGGGCCTGGCCCCGGTTGACAAAGCGGACCTGGGTGCCGGCCGGGATGGTCACTGTCTTTAGGCTATACCCAAAATCTGCCATATCGATAACGATTTCGCCGGCCACTAACTGGTTTTCCTGGCCACTCACCGAGATAGGATCGGCTACTCCGGCTGCATCCCCGAGCAGTACCCCGACGGCGCCCATATATTGGGCATGTTGGTAGGCAGTGAAGACACCGCTTTCGCCTAAGGATATGGTCCCATCGCCATCGACATCTTCACCCACGAGGACGTGCAGGCTGCCACGGTTAATTGTTTCCACCAGCGGACCAACATCGCCGATGTTGTTGGTCTCGAGGATATCTATGGCGGCTTCCCTGATGACTACGGCCGCCTCCAAGGCGCTGTCAGATGAGATGCGCACATGTTCGCCATGTGTCTTGATGGCCAGGGTGGAATCGTCGGTCACACTGGCGGTTATGGCCGCGTTTTTCATCTGCTCAATATAGGGGATCAGGCCAAAGCCGTCTCCGGGGTTCTGCAAGCCATGAGCCCCATCCCAATCTTTATAAAACTCGCCGGCTTCACCTTCCAGGATGTTGATGATATGTTCGGCGTGACGTTGGGCATCGGCTATGCTACCTAAATCGTAGGCCAGTTGGATATACTGGGCATGCCGGGCCAATTCCTCGGCCTGCAGGCGTGCGCCGATCCCATAACCGTTGTTCAGGGGGGTGTCGTCGGCCGCCGCCGTTATCAAACGGATTTGTTCAAAAGCAATGGGTGCTTGCCGCCCACTATAGACGATCTGGCCTGGCGCCGAATCAACATCGCCGGCCGGCTCGATGGTGATTTGCACACCATCGTAGAGCGCCATCAGGTTCTGGCGTTCCGGATCCGTATAAGTGAATGATAGGCTGCCTTGTGTAGTGGGCAAAATTAGGCCTATGTCGGTGGCCTGTTCGTCGCCGTTGATCAGCCAGGCGTGCAACTCGCTGCCGGCCGGCGCCGGATCGACGCCGCCCATGGCCAGCGTAACCGAATCGCCAGGCGATACATTGTCACGGAATGCCAACAAACCCAGCAGTTGCTCTTCGGGTGTGGGCGGCTCCAGCAGGGCTACCGGCGCCAAAGGAGCCGGCGGTGGCGGCGTGGGCGTCGGCGGTACGATTTGCACAGCCGGCTCCGCCGCAACCTGGGCGATGTTCTCTTCGGTTGCCTCCACGACAGTTACGACGCCGATCATGCCGCTACTAGGGTTGCCGTGTAATGTACAATATACGGGATAGACTCCTGGTTCTTCAAAAGTTATTTCAAACGCTTCTCCCTGGCGGAAGTTTTCACTGGCCACGCTACCGTCTACCAGGGTGACGTTATGGGGTGCACCGTCCTGATTGACCCAGACTACCGTGGTTCCGGCCACAACAGTTAGATTTTCCGGTTGAAAAGAGAAATCTTGTAGCAAGGCCCGTTGAACTACTGGCGGCTGGCCCGCCTCGGGTTCAACGAATTCTACCTGCGATAATTCCACTATCCCACCTGAGTCAAAGAGGTACCAGGTCGCGTAGGTCGCCAAGCCAAAAGAGATAGTCAGGATCCAGAAGCCGTAGGTCGCCCACATAAAGTAACGCAGCGTGCCGATTTTTTGCGGCAGGATCTTGAATCCGGCCAAAAGCAAGTAGATAGCCAGCCCTTGGGCGATGATGCCCAATCCGGCATGAATGAAAGGCGCGATATAGTAGAGGTCCGTCGGCCGGTGAACCAGGGTAGTGGCCACATCCTGCCTGAAGAAGGAGGCCACCATGATAAAAAGGATGAAGAAGAAGTTGAGGATGACGATGGGGGCTTGGATAAAGCGATGAACATTGTACTTGCCCAAGAGCTGCATGATGATTCCGAAACTCAATCCAAAAAAGAAGATGAATTGAACGATAAGGGTGATGTCTGCGCCCAAACTTGCGCCGTTACCCAAGAAACCTGCTCCACTTAACATGGTTATCCTCCGCTGAAAATGAACAAGATTGGCCTTATTTACAAGATGGTTTTAGAAGATGGCGAAACATTTGATTTTCAATCACAGCTATTCACAATGGCGCATGTCGGTTCCTGAGTAACCCGGAATTCGTGACCAGTAATCAACCCACACTCTGTGCAACCGGCGGCAGCAGTAACCTTAATGCCCGTTGATCTATTGTTGACGACACAGATGACTTTTATTTGACTACCCAACCCCTGAAAACCGAAGCTTCAACAGTTAATAATCAACAAAACAGTTGACCATCTCAAAGACAGGGCTTCTCTGTTTCAGAACAATCTTGTATTGTGTTCTCAGGTGCCGGTAGTTTGGCAAGGGTTAGCGGCAGATTACCATAGATGCTGCTGTTGTGCTAGAAATCGGGACTATTGGATCGACCACTAAAATGAGATCTGCCGCTGAATTTCGTTTATATGATTAGAGGCTTCATCGTACGAATTGAGCTCAGGCCAACTTTTCCACAGACTCTCTGGCCTAATTGAACCACATCACCGCCAGTTTGATTTCTTTGCTGACCGGCCGGAGGGTCACAGGGATGGTTAGAGGTAAAGGCAAATGCCCCGCTCATACCAGACATTTGGTAAAATACCCTTCGGCGACGGCGGCTAACCACCGCCCTGCTTTCTCGGCGCTCGGATCTTTCGCTCAGTAATGTAAGGAAACCGCACCTATGCAACCCAAAACCATCAGACCACCCCGGCTTTGGCCGGGCGATGCCGTCGGTATAACCAGCCCTTCCTGGGGTGGGGCGGGCCTGTTTCCCCATCGGGTCGAACAGGCCACACGCCACCTGGAGAAGCTTGGCTTCCGGGTCAAGCTCGGCGATCACGCCCTGAACCATCTCGGCCATGTTTCCGATACCCCGGAAAAGCGGGTCGCCGATCTCCACCAATTATTTTTGGATCCCGAGGTGAAAGTCATTGTAGCGGCCATAGGCGGCGATCATGCCTGCCACCTGCTGCCTGGGCTGGACTTCGATTTACTCCGGCAGCACCCGACAGCGCTGGTTGGATTCAGCGACATCACCGTGCTCAACGTGGCTATCTGGCAACAAACGGGCCTGGTCACCTTTAACGGCCCGGCCATCTTGACCGATTTTGCCGAATGGCCGCACATGTTTGCCTACACCGAGTCTTCTTTCCTGAAGACCCTTTGTGAGCCAGAGCCTGCCGGTCTGATTGAGCCGGCAACCTGGTGGACAGAAGAGATACTGCACTGGGAAGACAAAGGTGATCGGGTCAGGCCACGCGTCCGCTTACCCTCACCGCGCTGGACCTGGCTCAAGGGTGGCACGGCCGAGGGTATTCTGGTGGGAGGTTGCCTCGAATCCTTAGAGCATCTTCGGGGAACCCGCTTCTGGCCTGATTGGCAGGGAACCATCCTCTTCCTTGAGACCAGCGAGGAAAAGCCGCCCCCCGAAAGGGTGGACAGCCTGTTGATGGATTACGAGAATATGGGCGTGCTGGCTCAGATCCAGGGTTTACTCATGGGCCGGCCCATGAGATATACACCCGACGAAAAGGCTACCCTCCGCCAGGTACTCCTGGACCGCACCAGGAAGTTTAACTTTCCCATTATCTCCGACATGGATTTCGGACACACCGCCCCCCAATTCACCATCCCCATCGGCTGCCGCGGCCGCATCAATAGCGCTAGCCGGACCTTTGAGATTCTGGACCCGGCTGTGAATGACTCTTAAGCCTGATGCTGCTTGAGGTAGGATAAAATATCGCTACAACAGCTATCTTCTGAGTTTGTCCGTCTCGGCGGCTCCTTTGATTACCTTGGGTAGATAGGCGACCGGCACGAGATCTCCGAGAATAGTTGTGTCGTGGGCTAGGTTGCTGTAGCTTGAATACTGTCCGTCCCCGGCTCGGTACGCCCGCACGCGGTAATAGTAAGTTTTGTTGTATTCCAGTCCGGAATCACTGAAAGCGCAACTATTCGTCCCCAGGCTGGCGATCTCGATCCAACCGCTGGTCCCATTAAGTGAGCGCTCGACCCTATAACCGCTTTCGTCGCCCGCGTTATCGGTCCAGCTCAGGTTGATCTGGCTGGCAGAGATAGCCGTCGCACTGAGGCCGGTTGGCGCGACTGGCGGTGGGCAGGCCTGGGTCGTACCGTGAGCCACATTACTATAGCTCGAATATTGCCCATCCCCGGCCCGGTACGCCCGCACCCGGTAGTAGTACATTCTTGCAGGCCAGCCCGGAATCGCTGAAAGCGTGGCTGTTTGCGCCGAGGCTGGCGATCTCACTCCAACTGCTGGTCCCATTAGGCGACTGCTCAACCCGGTAGCTGGTTTCGTCGCCGGCGTTATCGCTCCAGCTCAGGTTGATCTGGCTGGCAGAGACGGCCGTGGCACTGAGGCCGGTCGGCGCGGCTGGCGGCGTACAGAACTGAGTCGTATCATGGGCCACATTGCTGTAGCTCGAATATTGCCCGTCCCCGGCCCGGTAAGCTCGCACGCGGTAGTAGAAAGAGGTGTTGCAGGCCAGCCCTGTATCGCTGAAAGTGTGGCTGTCTGCGCCGCAGGCTACCTATTTCGCTCCAACTGCTGGTCCCATTGGGTGATCGCTCGACCCGGTAGCCGGTTTCGTCGCCGGCGTTATCGCTCCAGCTCAGGTTGATCTGGCTGGGTGAGATGGCCGTGGCACCGAGGCCGGTCGGCGCGGTTGGCGGTGTACAGGCCTGGGTTGTGTCGTGAGCTACATTGCTGTAACTCGAATACTGCCCGTCCACGGCCCTGTAAGCCCGTACCCTGTAGTAGTAAACTGTGTTGCAGGACAGGCCGGTATTGTTGAAGGTGTTACTATTCGCCGCCAGGCTGGCGATCTCACTCCAGCCGCTGGTCCCATTGGGTGATCGCTCGACCCGGTAGCCGGTTTCGTCGCCGGCGTTATCGCTCCAGCTCAGGTTGATCTGGCTGGGTGAGATGGCCGTGGCACCGAGGCTGGTCGGCGTGGCCGGCGGTTCACAGGTGGTTGTGGTCGCCTGGTCGTTGTTGCTATAGCTTGAATATTGCCCGTCGCCAAAGCGGAAAGCGCGCACCCGGTAAAAATAAGCCGTGCCGCAACTTAACCCGCCATCACCATAAGCCTGGCTGTTAGCCGCTAATTTGGCTATTTCGACCCAATCAGTCGTCCCGTTGGGCGACCGCTCGACCCGGTAACCACTCTCGTCGGTCGCGTTATCGGTCCAGCTCAGGTTGACCAGGCTATTCGAAGCAGCCACCGCAACCAGAGCGGTTGGTAAGGCCGGCGGCGCGCAGACCGCACCACTGCTAACTTCCAACTCGAGTTCGAGGGTGAACCAACTCTCGTGACCGTCAGTCCAATCCGCCTCGCCATCGGCCGCATGATCATACGCCGTTAACGCCAGGTAGTAGGTATCGGCCGGCAGGCAGCTCACGCTGAACGTCGTCACTGGGCCCACCTTGAGCCCGGTCGGCCAACCTTGAATGGCCGGCACGAATAGGGCCTCTTCGGTAGACAGATAGAGCTTATAGCCGGCCAAATCACTTTCGGCGTTCTCCGCCCAGCTGGCGGTGATGGTGCCTTCGGATACCTCGGCCGTCAATCCGCCCGGTGGCGTAACCGGCGCGTCCGTCCACGGCCCGCTCAACCAATTGGCGTAATCAACCACGCCCAGGGTCGCATTGTCAAACCAATCATAAATCCTGTCGCGGATCTCGTTCGAGTCGCTGGTTCCCCACCAGTTTGACTGGGCGTTGACCGTGCCAGCAGCTAGAAGGGCTTTGTTGGACAATGCGTATGTGTTGTTGCCAAAGAAGTTGTTGTTGTTTAGTGGGATGACATTGGCCAGTTGGATCGCCCCAAAAGTTGTAACCGGGATGTTGATAACGGTATTGCTGACGATACTATTGGCTGTCAGGACGACCTGCTGGTTATTATTTACAAAAATTGCGGCCCCACCTCCGATATCAGCCCTATTGTAGACGAAGCTGTTATGGTGGACGTTAATAGTCGGATTGGTGCCGCTGTAAGTGCGAACATTCAGGCCGCCGCCCGGGCCGCTATTATCCAGGCTCGCGTCGTGGTAGCCGTTGTAGGCAAAAATATTGTGATCGATCTCGATATTCCGACCATATTGGTGCATCCCACTGCCGCCATAGGTCGAATGGCCGGCCGCATTATACAGGAAATAGTTTCGGGTAATCCTCGTAATCATTTGGGAATTGGAATAGTAATAGTATAAGCCACCGCCAGCGCCGCTGGCCTCGTTGGTGGCAATGATATTGTCAGTAATGGTCACGTAGCCACCGTAACTATAGATCCCGCCGCCATTGGTCGCCTGGTTGTTCGTGATCTGGTTGTGGCTGATGGCCATCGTGCCCGGCGATTCCAGCTTGATCCCCCCATTGCCCCAGTTGTTCCTAATCGTATTGTAGCTGATGCCCCCGCTGGCTCCGCCCTTAACCCAAATGCCGCCCACATTAGCAGCTACCTGGCAATTGTCTATGATCAACCCTGCGGTATCACTATCCACCGCAATACCCCAGCCGCCATTGTTAATTATCTTTGACCCCTCTATGGTAGTCTGGCCATCATTGAAGACCTGGATGCCCCCGGCCAGTCCTTCGCGGACGATCACCTGGTTAAAAGCCGCGTCCACGCCATCCACCCGGATTGATCCATTATGATCAACGCTCGAACTGCCGGCATATTCCACCAGGGTGTAATCGAGCTCTGAGCCTGCTGATGAACCGGAAAAGGAGAGATAAGCCCAGGCCAGCCCCTGGCTGGTGGTGAAGGTGACCAGGGCGCTGGGGCCACCCTGGGCCAACAACCGGCCGTTAAATTGGATCGCCTTATTGCCATTGGTCATCACCGTGGTCCCTGCCTCGATGGTTAGCGTGGCCCCCTCCATGACCAGCAGATTCTCCCGGATCAGGTAAGGTCCGCATTCGGGCGTCCAGATTGTATCGGCCATGATCAGGCCATCGCTGATCTCCGTCGCCCCACAGCTTGACGACAACCAACCGGCCAATACCTGGGGGCCAGGTTGGACGATAAAGTTGCTCAGGTTCCATTCATCGCTACCGTAACTCACCTCCAGGGTGAGTACCTCGCCGAGCACGGCCGGGACAGGCAACCCCGTCAGGCTGACAGTGAACGAGGGCACGCTCCCGCCGCCCAACGAGGTAGTCGTGTTGAACAAGACCTCATGATCGCGCAGGATCAACACCTGGGCTCCGGCCACCGGCAGGCCATCATAATAGACATAGCCCACGGCCGTGGCTTCCGCCGCTACAGCCGGTTCAGCCGGCTTCAATTCGCCAGCCGCGGCTGCCGCCGGCCGAATCCTACCATCCGGTAACAGTAGCCTGAGCACTACTAACAACAATATCGGCAAGCCAAAACAGCAGAGTACCTTGGAATAATTAATACGGCCACCCATAGAAATACCCCCGCCAATTCTGGGCTCGCGCGTGTATCTTCGAGCGCAGTTTTTGGAACTAAACTGACCGGAAACATCAACAACTACCCCAACCAACGACGATCCTGTTATCCGGACGCGCGCTAACCGGACCGAATGCCAACATCCCCTGAAGGACTCTGATCTACCTTCAATTCAGTATACACCTGATCAGGAAGCCATATTGACCCCCCTAATCACGACCTAATCTCAGAAAGTTAATGGTGAAGAGGACCAATCCTCCCGATTTGGAATTCGGACGATCCGGCCGTTCTGCATGATCGTGTTGCGGATCCTTTGGCTAAGAGCGACTGTATATACCTACGCCAATTTTGACCTTATTAATTCCTTGATCAAACGGCTAAATTGCCACAAAAATAATTTACAAGATACCATTACGAACAGAACCATGACCGACGAAAAAATCAAAGAACTTAAAAAGAGAATCGCCGACTTGCAAAACCAATGGCCGGCCCATTCCATCCCCCCGGCCATGATGCAGCTCCTGGATGACCTGGAAGAAGAACTGGCTCAGGCCAAACAGGCCCAAAAGGCACAAGACTCCCCTTGACAAGTTGCTAGTTTCACGTATAGTGCATCGTGTCTAGTCATTCGTGACTAGACGCGGATGAATAGTGAGAACGGTGAATAGTTTTCTATCTGTTCTTGTCTGTATTTGTCCGTGACCAATTTCCAAACGAACGGGCCAGTCGATGTTCACAATTCATTTCCTACCGGAGTAAAACACAATGGAGAGAGAACTCCTCCTCCTGGGTATGCTGCGAATCGAAGAGATGCACGGCTATCAAGTCGACCAACTGATCAACGCCCACCTGGAGCCATCCTTCCAGCTTAAGAAACCAACCATGTACAAGCTGCTCAGCAAGATGGTTGATCAGGCTTGGATAACCTTCCGCGAAGAACAGGAAGGCAACTACCCTGTCCGGCGGGTCTATGCCATCACTTCAGCCGGGGAAGAAGCTTTCCAGCAGCTTCTCCGCCAGAGCCTGCCTGACTACCGGCCGGTCAGTTTTAACGACATCGCCCTGGCCTTCCTGGATTCGCTCCCGGCCGGCGAGGCGTTGCCCCTACTTCGGCGACGGCGGGAAAGCATCAGCCGCCACCTGGCGACAACCCGGGCCCATGATCCGGAGCCGGCCGCCCACCAGGGTGGCTATCAACTACTGTTACTTCACCAGCTCCACCATCTTTCGGCCGAATTAGCCTGGATGGATGAACTCATCGACCACTTGCAAGGCGATGACACAAAAACCTCGTAGGTCTCAAAGACCTACGAGGTGGTTTAAGGTACTCATGGAACGTACTATTTACTATTAAGGAGACAGCGAGGCATGAATGAACCGATAAAAAACGGACTGGCCATCGAAACTTTAGGCCTGGTCAAACGTTACAATGAAGAAGTTTTGGCCGTTGATGGTGTCGATTTGGCCATACCGGCCAACAGCATCTACTCCCTGCTAGGCCCCAATGGGGCGGGTAAGACGACCACCCTTTCCATATTAACCACCCTGCTCGAGCCTACGGCCGGTGTCGCCCGGGTGGCCGGCATGGATGTGGTCGGCCAGGCCAACGAAGTGCGCCAGATCATCGGCGTCACCTTCCAGGAAACCGTCTTAGACGATGCCTTGACCGGCCGCCAGGCCTTAGACTTTCACGGTCGGCTTTATAACCAGAGCAAAGCCAAACGCCAGGCCATGATCGCCGAACTGCTGGCCCTGGTTGAGTTAGAAGAGGCGGCCGACCGCAAGATAAAAACCTACTCCGGCGGCATGAAACGCCGCCTGGAGCTAATCCGTGGCCTGATGACCGGCCCGCAAGTCCTCTTCTTGGACGAACCCACTTTAGGCCTGGATCCGCAAAGCCGGGCTCGCCTGGGCGACTACATCCTTGACCTCAAGGAAAAACAAGGCCTGACCGTGTTGTTGACCACCCATTACATGGACGAAGCCCAGCTTCTCTCTGACAAAGTGGGCATCATCGATCAGGGCAAGATCATCGCCGAGGGCACACCCCAGGAATTGATCGAGCAGATGGGGGCTGACGTGATCAACATTGAAGGTCAGGGTGACAGCGATCAATTTATGGCCGCCCTCCAGGCTCTGCCCTTCACTAGGACCGTTACCCTCACCGAGGGTCTGATCCATGTCGGCGTCGATACCGGCAATCGCCGCCTGGTCGAGGTCGTCTCCGTCGCCAGCGATAAGGACTATCGCATCGAGGAGATATCCGTAGCCAAGCCCAGCCTTGGCGACGTTTTCCTCAAATACACCGGCCGGCAATTCAGAGACTGAGGCCTACCTTCTGAGGCGTCGCAGGGCCTCACTGATTCACACCTTGCGACAAGGAACAGTCATGATCCGACGGTTACAAATAGAACAAGATAGAAAACCAATCCGTGTTCATCCGCGTCCATCCGCGTCAAATAACCAGGAGAAATACCAATGAGTGCAGCGTTAACACTTTGGAACAAACACATGCGCAAAACCCTGACCAGCCCAGACGAGAGTTTAGGCATGTTAATCCAGCCCATCCTCTGGGTCGTCTTATTTGGCGTAGGCATGGGTAGCCTGCTCGGCGCCACCACGCCCGGCGGCGAGGATTTTTACGTCACCTTTATGTTGCCCGGCATCATCACGCTGACTGCTCTTGGCGGAGCCATCGGCGGCGGCTCCGAGTGGCTCTACGAAAGGATTCAGGGCATCGTCAAAGAATACCTGGCCGCGCCTATCCCCCGCTTGAGCATCCTCATGGGCAACGCCCTCAGCGCTATGACCAAGAGCCTGCTCCAGGCCGTCGTCATCATGATCGTCGGCGTGCTCATCGGCGCCAAACTCAGCGACAACGTCCTGGGTTGGTTTGGCGGACTGCTCCTGGTTGCCGGCTACGGCCTCGGCTTCTCCGGCATCGCCATCGCCGTCGCCTCCAAGACCGACAGCCCCGGCGGTTACCACATGTTGATCTTCATGCTCAACCTGCCGCTGCTATTCCTCAGCAACGCCCTCTATCCCCTGGAGACCATGCCTACCTGGATGGAAGTCGCCGCCCGGCTCAACCCCACCACCTACGTCGTCACCGGCATGCGCATCATGACCTTCGCCACCGGTAACGCTTTAGCTACCGTCGAGACCATTCCCCTCTGGCTTTGCTTCCTGGTCGTCGCGGTCTTTTTAGCCTTTGGCATGACCCTGGGTTATCGTTCTTTCAAAAGTTCCATCCGCTAAGCCAACCCACCCACCGAAGGGGCAAGACAATCGGGTCAACTCCCGGTCGCGATTGATCATTCTTCCCGGTTGTCTTGCCCACTTCCCTCAAAACCAGCTTGCCATCCATCAAAAACCGATCTAAGCTACTATCCTCAAGCGCCTTGTCTCGGGTCGACTATCAAGAAACGTCTCCAACTTAACTTTTTTGAGGTGGAAGATGCTAATCCCGAGTACAATGCTGGCTTGTGAAGGCGCCCGACGCAAAAAAATTCTCATCAGGAAGCAGATCCGTGATACTTCGCATCGGCAAAATAATTGGCCTGGTAATCGTTGGCCTGGCCAGCCTGTTGATCCTCTTTTTGCTAATTTCCATGATTCGTTATTCCCCCGAATACGTCGGCCGCACCTTGCGCTGGCGGGAATCCAGTGTCGCCACCTATCGAGAATTGTTTCCCACCCGCCCCGTGGCCGCCCCGGCCGAACCCTTCCACTTCGACGAAGCCCCTGAGCAGGCCACTGATGTCGCCAACACCTTCGAAGCCATCTTGGAGACCCCCAACCTGGATGATTTCATGACCGAGATTGGCACCGAGGCCTTTATCGTCATCCAGGATGACACCGTTCTCCTTGAACGTTATTACAACGGCGCCGGCCGCGACACCCTCATGACCTCCTTTTCCGTAGCCAAGTCTTTCGACACCGCGCTGATCGGCGCGGCCATCGAAGATGGCGCCATCAACAGCGTGAACGATCCCATCACCGACTACCTGCCCGAACTGGCCGAGCGCGATGAACGATTTAAGGAAATAACCATTCGCCATTTGATGTTGATGGCCTCTGGCCTGGATTATCAAGAGATGCGACCGGGTCTCTTCAACAGCGACGATGTCATTACCACCTATTACCCCGACCAGCGGGAGGCAGCCCTGACCTTTACCGAAATCGTCGATCCGCCCGGCCAATATTTCCGCTATAACAAGTACCATCCCCAGCTGTTGGGCCTGATTTTGGAACGGGCCACCGGTATGTACCCCGGCCCAATACCTCGAGCAAACGATCTGGCAGAAAATTGGCATGGAATATGATGGCTCCTGGAGCCTGGACAGTGACGAGAGCGGTTTCGAGAAGATGGAAACCGGCGTCAATGCCGCTGCCATCGACTTCGCCAAATTCGGCCGGCTCTATCTCGAAGACGGCAACTGGGAAGGTGATCAGGTCCTACCGGCCGAGTGGGTCGCCGAATCAACCCAGGTCGATCCAACCCTTCAGCAGAATGCCTACTACCCGGATGAATTCGGACAACTGATCTTCAATGAATTGGATGGCTACTACAAATACATGTGGTACGGTTTCTTTCGAGGAGAAGAGGGCTACGATTTTATGGCAGAAGGAGATCGCGGCCAATTCATTTTTGTATCGCCCAATAAGCGCTTGATCATCATCCGTAATGGCCTCGAATGGGGTATTTCGTCTGCATCATGGACAAAAGCTTTTCAGGAATTCGCCGATCAGTGGTAAAGGTCGCTTAAAGAGGCCAGTTCACGCTAACGCCGGCCCGGCATCTCCAGATGCCGATGCCCCAGCATCCGCATACAAATCCCGCAGATAATCTCCCCATCAGCGGCCACAACTGCCGGTATTGTTGATACCGACGCTGGTAATATTTGATACCGTCGTTCATCCGGCTCGAAGGTACGCTCAAGCTTAACCATGGCCCGCACGCCCTCTTCATAGGAGCCGAACATTCCGGAACCCACCCCAGCCACGATGGCCGCGCCCAGCGCCCCGGCTTCCGTGATCGCCGGCCGGGTAATGGGTTGGCCAAAAATGTCGGCGCACGTTTGTACCCAGGCATCCGACTGGCTGCCGCCGCCCACCGCCCGATAATCCTTTATTTGGATGCCCGTCTCCGGCAGCGAATCGACAACTTCTTTAAGATAAAATGCGGCCCCCTCGATAATCCCTTTGAGCACCTCGCCACGCTGGGTCTCCAGGTGCAAGCCGGCGATCACCCCGGCCGAATCGGTTATGAACTCTGGCGGCCCAGTGGCTGGAGAAATGGGGCAATACCATCACCCGGCTGGGTCCGGCCGGCAACTCAGCAAACAATGTCGGGTAAATGGATCGCCCTTCAGCCAACGCCTGGCGGTGTTCGGCCGCGGCAAACGTATCGCGATACCACTTAACCAGTGAGCCGCCCTGATTATAAAGGAAAGAGACGAAGCGATTGGGCACCGCATGATGTTCCGTATTCAAACCGCGGCTTATCATGGCCCTGGGGTTCGATTGCGTGGCAAACACCGGCGTGATGCAATGGAATGTGCCCATGCCATACACCGCTTTGCCCACATCGATCGCCCCGCAGCCGACCGCATTGGCGCTTTGATCGTGCACGCCGGCAACGATACGCACCCCCGGCGGCAGACCCAGATCGCCGGCTATGTGGGCGGCTACCGTCCCGATCACGGTACCCGCGGGCACAACAACCGGCAGCTTGGAACGGTCGAGACCGGCCGTTTCCAGCAGAGCATCTGACCAGTCGCCCGCCTGGAGATCAAACAACAGGCTGCGGTTCGCCAACGTGAAATCCACCACCGGCTCAGCGCCCAACATAAATGAAATAAACCCGCTCCAAAGCAGGAACTTATAACTTTGCCTGTAGAGCTCTGGCTGGTGCCGGTGAATCCATTTGAGCTTGGTCAGGCTGTAGCGGTTGCCCAACGTATTGCCGGTAATGGCGTAGAGCTGTTCATCGGGCAGGAGCGTTTTAAGAGCGGCCAGGAATTCCTCGCCGCGTATATCGTAATTGAGCAAGGACGGCCCCAAAATCTGACGATCCGCGGATACGGGCACGACCGCTTCTCCCAAAGAGGAAACCGCCAGAGCCCGGATTTCTACTTTTGGCCTGGCTCCCGTAACCGAACGAATAGCTGATTTCACCTCTTCCCAGACGGATCCTGCATCTAGCTGGGCCCAACCTGGCTGGGGGTGCTGGATCTCATATTCCCGGTAAGCCGCGGCCACCGGCTCGCCGGCCGGAGAAAACAAGGCCACCTTGCAGCCGGTGGTACCCACATCGATCCCCAGCAGCATCAACCTGGTTCCCACAGAGCAAATCGCGGCCGTTGCCGCCAACCATAGTTCGACAGATCCAGGGGATGGCGCGCCCATCCTTGGGCCACCCGCGCCCGGGTTGCCGGCCAGCTCTGCAAGCCACTCAAGGCATCGGCCGCTTCCACATTACACGCCCCCACCGCCACGGCCATCGTCAAGGCCTGCTCCGGCGACAGTTCGCGCAAGAGAGCCCCCAGGAAACCGGCGATCGCCGCATCCCCGGCGCCGGTCGTTCCCACCACCTCAACCTGAAAACACGGCGCCCAAAACATTTTGTCCGCCCAGCCGGCCGGCTCTTCCGGCCTGGCCCGCCCCATGCCAGCCAATGTGCCGGCGCCGGCCGTGCGTAGAAACAAGCCGCGATGGCCCAACTTGATCACCAGCATCTTCACGCCCATGGCCAATATTTCGTCACTCAAACTTTCCAGCAGGGCTGGCGTGACCGCTTCGATGATGTCCGCCTGTTTCACTTCCTCATATAGTTCCCGGCGCAACATAAAGAGAATCTCTTCGATACTGGGTAAGAAGAGATCGACATAGGGCAGGGTCTGCTGCAAAATTTCCCGCCAATCGACTTGCCCGCTGGGGGAAGCCGGATCGGGCAGCGCCATGTCCAGCGAGGTCGTCACGCCGGTGGCTTTGGCCTGCTGGAAAACAGCTACCAGCTCCGCGCCGTTCTCTTCGTACATGAGCCGCATGATGGGCGGGTAGCCGAAATGGAAAAGGTGCGCCTCGGCCAGCAGGTCACAGTTGATGTCGGCCGCACAGAAGGCGTCGTTAGCTCCGGGGAAGTGCAGGAAAATGCGATCGAACCCCGGCGCACTGATGATCAATGTATAGGATGTCGATTCCTCGTGGGAGATGGCGATGCAGTGGGTCAGCTCCGGGCCTACCAGCTCCAAGATCTGCTGCCCGAATGAATCGTCGCCGATTTTGGCTACTAATTGCGTGGGTACGCCCAACGTATGCAACGCCAAGCCGGTATTGGCGACGGAACCGCCGGTAGCAAATTCGGCCGATCCCGTCGAAATCAGGTGCCCCGGACGGAACAACGTCCCAAACTGCCCCGATGGAACATGCCCCAGATTAGGGATGACATCGAGACAAATATGACCGGCAACCACCGCCCGCTTTTTACTGTTCATGACTTATTTTCAGGCCAAAAAACGGCCGTAGACAAATTCTAAATATGGTCAGCCGGATAACCACAGGAATATTCCCGGGGCCTAATGAGCAGCGTTAGCCGGCTCATCCCAACCTAATTCCCAGAGGCTGCTCTGCCCGCGCTGCCGAAAATACGCATTTGTGTGGCCACGGAGCCCCGAACCGCCTCTTTGATCTGCCGGACCATCAAGGGGTAGTCATTCTGCGTTTTACTCTCCTTGGCCATGGCCGATCGGGTGACTGCCAGCGCGGCCTGGGCATTGCCGGTGAAGAAGTTGATCTTGGCGATGCCCAAAGAGATGGCCCGTTTGAAATCCGCCTCCGATATGCCGGAACCGCCGTGCAGAACCAGCGGGATGCCGGTCGCGTCACGGATGGCCTTAAGCCGCTCAAAATCGAGATGCGGTTCGCCCTTGTACTTACCGTGGGAATTACCGATGGCTACGGCCAGGGCGTCGATGCCGGTTTCCTTCACGAATTGTCCCGCCTGGGCCACGTCGGTGTACAGGGCCGGATCGGCGCTGCCTTCCAGCGCGCCGCCCTCGTCGCCGCCGATGATGCCCAGTTCTGCCTCGACAGAAACGCCCTGCGGCCGGCAGATGGCCACGACTTCCCGGGTTTGGCGGATGTTTTCTTCATACTCGAGCGAGGAGCCGTCAAACATAATCGACGTAAAGCCCATTTCCAGCGCTGTTTCGATACCGCCCATGGTCAGACCATGATCGAGATTAAGAGTCATATCGACCTTTTCTCGCGCCGCGATCATATGGACCAGCGGCACCATATTTTCCAGGGTGATGAAAGGATAATGGGCTTCGGCGATACTGATGATGACCGGCGATTGTTGCTCCCGCGCTGCCTCGACGATGGCCTCCAGAAAGGTGAGATCCATGATATTGAACGATCCGACAGCGTAATGTTCGCGATAAGCCTTGTCCAGATTTGTTTTGAGGGTTACCAATGCCATTGTATTTCCTTTTAGGGGATCTAGATGAAACAGATGACCGGCACATTTCTGTTTCCATTTCGCCAATATTGTTGCCTATATTCTATTCCCCTCCCCAGGGAATTTCCAGAAAGTGAGGGGCACGACCTGACGCGTCCCGCTCTTGGATATTCCGGCCCCAGCGAGACTGCCTCTGAGTTTACGTCCGGCGAACGCCGCAAGGCGTACACGACCAGTCAAGACGCACCTGGCACTATTTGCCAATTATTGAGAATCGAAGAAGATTAGGAAGCCTGTTTACCATCGGGATGAAAACATGATCAGTTCGTGTTCGTCTGGGTTAATCTGTGTCCAATATAAAGGAGAGGAAAAATCATGTGTTGTCTCTTTACCGTTTTAGTATTCTTAGGCCCCCGTTTTGGCGGCATTCTCTGGTGGCTCATCCAACCGAACCGCTGGGTTGGCGAGGCCAATATTTCAGCCTTTGATTCATTTATCTGGCCCCTGCTAGGTATCATCTTCTTGCCCTGGACTACGCTTATGTACGTGGCCGTGGCTCCAGGTGGTGTGGAAGGTCTCTGGGAATGGTTATTCCTGGGCCTGGCTGTCGTTATCGATGTTGGCGCTTACGCCGGCGGCGGGTACGGAAATCGGAAGAGTATTCCGGGCATGAGTTAATTGGAATAGAGTTTGGCGAGATTTATCGCCCTCTAGAAAGAGCCATATCTCAGGCAATCAACAGCCGATGCCGGTTAAGTCCGCTGCGCCTGAAGCTGTTGATTGTCCAATCCGGCTGCTCCAAAAAAATTAAGCCTTTTGCGGCCTGGTGCAGGATGGCTGTCTTCTAGGGCGGCGCACAATAACCGGCCAGCCCCGCGTTAGAGAAAGCCGGCCGATATGAGCAATACACCTGTGGTGGTGATAAAATGTGCAAGCCGTTTCACTCAACAGCGTCACTGCCCGCTATTACATGACTGCGATATGGCAAGAGTCGTGATGACCAGCCAGCTGACCGAGAGGATTTAGAGTAATGACGACCGCCATCGATAAACCGCGCCGTTCGGCCGGCGGCGTGATCAAAGGCTACATACCCATTCTCAGCTGGTTGCCGGCCTACGAGAAGGATTGGTTTCGCGGTGATGTGATCGCCGCCCTGACTTTGTGGGCCTTGCTGGTGCCTGAGGCCATGGCCTACGCGGGTATCGCCGGCATGCCCCCCGAGACCGGCCTGTATGCCGCGCCCCTGGCCCTGATCGGCTACGCCATCTTTGGCACCTCCCGCCATCTCGACGTGGGGCCCAGCTCAGCTGTCGCCGCTTTGTCTTTCAGCGTCGTGGCCGGCATCTTGGGCGCTTCGGCCGTGCAAAGCGGGGAATGGGTCTTATTGAGCATCGCCCTGGCCCTGGTGGTCGGTATTATACTGATCATTGGCGGTTTTCTGCGCCTGGGCGTATTGGCCGATTTTCTTTCCCGGCCGGTCTTGGACGGCTTTGTCGTCGGGGTAGCTATCTCCATCGCTGTCGGCCAATTGGACAAGATATTAGGCTATGAACCGAAAGGGTATGACTTTGTGCCGGATGCACTGCTATTCGTAAAAGATATCAACATGATCCACTGGCCTACGGCCATCGTGGGCGGGCTAAGCCTGGCCCTGCTCTTTGCCCTGCATAAATTCACCCCCAAATTACCCGCGGCCCTCGTTGTGCTTTTCCTGTCCATCGCCCTTTCCGGCTTATTGGGTTTTGAAGATAGGGGCATTCACATTGTCGGTGCGATCCCTGGCGGCTTACCACCTTTCGGTATTCCCGAAGAATTGGGCTTAGAGCAATTGTTGAAGGTTGCCCCCGGCGCCGTCGGCGTAGCCCTGGTGGCCTTCGCCGAATCGGTGGCCATTGCCCGGGCCATGGGCACAAAATACGGCTACGAGGTGGACGCCAATCAAGAATTTATCGCCATCGGCATGTCTAATTTAGGCTCCAGTTTCAGCGGCGGTTTTATCGTCGATGGCAGCATGTCCCGCACCGCCGCGGCCGATAGCGCCGGGGGCAAATCACAAATGGTCTCCCTGGTCGCCGCCGTGGCCATATTGATAACCGCCGCAGCCCTGACCGGACTCTTCCACAACCTGCCCGAAGCCACGCTGGGCGCCATCGTCATCCACGCCGTCTGGCACAATATCAGCTTCAGTAAAATCCGCCACTATCGCGCCATCACCCAGTTAGACTATGCCTCCGCCATTGTGGCTATGATTGGCGTGCTGTTCTTTGGCCTGTTACAGGGTTTGGTAATTGCCGCCTTGTTAGGCTTGATCGTGCTTCTGTTCGGCACCAAGCACCGCCATACAGCCGTATTGGGCCAGGTGCCCGGGACGACTGTTTACCGCGACGTTGCCAATTACCCCGATGCTGATACCTATCCCGGGCTACTCATCATTCGTTTTGACGGCGCCCTCTTTTTCCCCAATGCCCATGACTTTGTCGATGCCGTCCGCCGGGCCATCGCTGCGGCCGATCCGCCGCCGAGGGTGGTGGTCATCGATGGCGAATCGATGAACGATGTCGATGCCACCGCCATCATCACCCTGGTGGAATTCCAGGGCCAACTGTTAAAAACCGGGATCGAGCTCCGGTTCGCGCGGATCAAAACCCATGTGATGGAAATCATGAGGCGGGGCAAATTGGAAGAGGCCATTCCGGCCGAACACTTCTACCCGACCATCCAAGAGGCCGTCGACGCCTATCTCGCCGAAAAATAGTTCGAAATTGGAAATTGGAAATTCGAAATTTTATCAGCCGCCGGCGATGGCCCCAATCACGCGCAGCGGTTCGCGGCCGGCGGCCACTGCTTCCGGTAGCAGGGCATCCGGCGACTCATGAGACAGATCTTCCTTGCAGGCGAAAAAGCGAATAAACGGCCGTCGCTCCTGGGAAGTATGATCCCGGACCGTGCCGCGCAAGACCGGGTAGCGGCTTTCCAGCGCGTCCAGCACTGAGCGCTGGGTCACCGGCCCATCAACTTCCAGGGCCACCTCCGGGCCGCCGCCCGACAAATTGCGCAAATGATAAGGCAAAATCACCCGGATCATGGCAACGATTGCACCTCCACCGACAAAACCTTCGGCAGACCGCCGACGATCTCTTGCCAGTTATCCCCGGAATCGGCCGAACCGTATACCTGCCCGCCCGTGGTGCCAAAATAAACACCACCCGGCGACAGCGAATCAACGGCCATGGCATCGCGCAGTACATTCACGTAACAATTCTTCTGCGGCAACCCCTTGGTCAGCGCCTCCCACTCATTGCCGCCCGAGCGGCTGCGATACACTCGCAACTTGCCCTCCGGGGGATAGTGCAGAGAATCGCTCTCGATGGGCACCACGTAGAGCGTCTCCGGCTCATGGGCATGCACATCGATCACAAAACCAAAATCGCTGGGCAAATTACCGCTGACCTCGTACCAATTATCGCCGGCATCATCGCTACGCATCACATCCCAATGCTTCTGCATGAACAGCACCTCCGGCCGCGACGGGTGCATGGCGATATGGTGAACACAGTGGCCGATCTCCGCCTCGGGGTCAGGGATATATTCTGATTTCAGCCCCCGGTTAATTGGCCGCCACGACTTGCCGCCGTCATCGGTTCTGAAAGCCCCCGCGGCCGAGATAGCCACAAAGATCCGCCCCGGATTGGCCGGGTCCACGATAATCGAATGCAGGCACAATCCGCCCGCTCCTGGCTGCCATTGGGAGCCTGTGTCGTGCTCGCGCAGCCCGGACAATTCCAGCCAGGTCGCCCCGCCGTCTGTTGAGCGGAACAGCGCCGCATCCTCGGCCCCGGCATAAACCGTATCCAAATCGACCGGCGACGGTTCCAGATGCCAGACCCGGTTAAACTCCCAGGGGTGCTCCGTGCCGTCATACCATTGGTGCGTGCCCGGCAGCCCGTCATAAACAAACTCATTGCCCACCGTCTCCCAACTCTTTCCGCCGTCATCCGAGCGATGGATTGTCTGCCCGAACCAGCCACTTGATTGCGAGGCATAAATCCGGTTTGGATCCAGCGGTGAGCCTTTCAGATGGTAAATCTCCCAGCCGCCAAAATGAGGGCCATCCACCGTCCACTGCTGCCGTTTGCCATCGGCCGACAAAATAAACGCCCCCTTCTTTGTACCCACCAGAACTCTCACACCGCTCATTTATTCGCTCCTTCCTGACTCTAACGGGCTACCCGCTTCGTAGCCCAAAACAATGAACAAGGGATCGCCTTCATTATAGAAAGCGTAGCCGATTTCTCCAACAAATTTCGAACTTTCCGAAACATAAGCTTTCACGCACTCTCTCGCGGCGTCTCCCAGTCTCCGTGTCCTTTCAGAGGAGGCTCGCCGACCGTTAGAAGGGCCAGAAAATGGGCATCACGATCATGACAACTACCAATACCACCAGCGTGAGGGGGATGCCCACCTTGGTATAGTCGGCGAATTTATAACCCCCGGGGCCCATAACCAGCACATTGGCCGAATGGCCCACCGGGCTGAGAAAAGCGGCCGAGGCCGATACGGCTACCGTCATCATCAGCGGGTAGGGGGATATGCCCAGATCGTGGGCGGTGTTCATGGCAATGGGCGCCAATAGAACGGCCACGGCCGGATTGGGCATCACCTGGGAGGCCAGGGCGGTCAGCAAGAACAGCCCGGCCATCACGGCCGTCGGGCCCAGCGGCCCCACCAGCTCCACCATACCTTCGGCCAGAAAGTTGGCCGCGCCGCTCTGTTGCATGGCGATACCCAGGGGCAGCATCCCGGCGATGAGGAAGACCGCCTTCCACTCGATAGCCTGGTACGCTTCCTCCATGGTCAGGCAGCGGCTCAGGATCATCAAGACGACCCCGCCCAGGGCGGCGATGGCGATAGGCAGCCAGTCGAAGATGACCGGGATCAGAACCACGGCCATGATCAACAGGGCAATGGGCGCTTTATTCAGTCGCGGCGGTTCCTGGGCTGCTTCGGTCAACACCAAAAAATCACCTTCCAGCCCCAGCACCCTAAGCTGCTCGCGGGGACCGTAAAGGAGCAGCGCATCGCCGAAGCGCAGGGCCATGTCCCGCAGGTCCGAGCGATAAGCGACCCCCTCGCGCCAGATGGCCAGCACACTCAAGCCGTACTTATCACGGAAGTGGATCTGGCGCAGTGTTTTGCCCACCAGGCCGGTCCGGGGCGAGAGCACCACCTCGACCAGCCCCACGTGCTCCGATTCAAGCCCGGTCACATCCGGCGGCGCCTCCGTGTCTAACTCCAGGCTTTGCAGCCCTTCCAGGGTCAGCAGATCATCCGGCCGGCACTTAACCAGCAACAGATCGCCGGCTGCCAACCGCTCTTCCGCACCGGGCATCAGGTGGGTGTTGCCCTGGCGGACGATGCCCATCACGCCCAGCCCAAAAGCGTCTCCCAGGCGGCTCTCGACCAACGTTTTGTTTACCAGGATCGACTCCTCGGGCACGCGCATGGTAACCAGCCGCTCTTCCAGGTGGTACGCCTGTTCACGCTGCTCGCCGGAAAGCACGAATTCCGACTCGGCGCCCAGCCCGTCTAACTGCTCGCGCGTCCCCTGGACCAGGAGCACGTCCTCTCTCTGCAACGGCGTTTTCTCCAGGTTCGTCCGTAATACGCCCCCGCCGCGCTGGATGGCCACGACGATCACTCCATAGCGGTGGCGGAAGTTGATCTGCTCCAGCGTCTGGCCGGGCAGCGATGATTGGGGAGCCAGCGCCAGTTCCAGCAGGGCGATCTCGGCCGAGCGCAGCCGCTCGACGTCGGGGTGGTCGTCTTCCATGACCAGCACCTGGCGCCCGCGCAGCCCGGCCAAGCGGTCGGGCCGGCCTTCGACCAGCAGCCGGTCACCCGGCCGTAAAACGGCGGCCGGGGTGGGCGCCAGGCGGTTCTGGTCGACCCGCAGGATAGCCAGGACATTCAAACCCAGGGCTGCCCCCAGGCGGCTTTGGGCCAAGGTTTTGCCGGCCAGGGTCGAGCCGGCCGGCAGGCGGATAACGAACAAGCGCTCGTGCAGGCCATAGGGCTCGCCGGGGGCCGCCTTGTTATTTTCTGGCAGATCCTTGATGTCCCGGGATGGCAGCAGGTGCCGGCCCACCAGGACCATAAAGGTGATACCGGCCGACATGATGATGATCCCGGTCGGCGTATAATCAAACATGTGGAAAGGTTCCAGCCCATATTGGCGCAGGGCATCGCTGACGAGGATGTTGGGCGGGGTGCCGATGAGGGTATTCAGGCCGCCCAGAAGCGCCGCGAAAGCCAGGGGCATCAACAAGCGGGAAGGGGGCCGGCCGGTGCGCCGGGCGATGTCCACCACTACGGGCAGCATCAGCGCGGCCACGCCGATGTCATTCATAAAGCCTGACAATACCCCGACCACGATCATGATCAAGGCGATGAGCCGGGCGTCGCTATCCCCGGCCAGGCGCAATACGGGCCGGCCGATGAGCCCGGCTACGCCGGTGCGGGCCAAGCCGCTGCTGAGGATCAAGACCGCCCAAACGGTGACCACGGCCGGGCTGGCAAAGCCGGATAAGGCTTCTTCGGAGGTGATGAGCCCGGTCAGGACCAGGCTGACCAGCACCATCAAAGCGACCACGTCGACCCGGATCCGCTCGGTGACAAAGAGGACCACGGCCGCTAATAGAATGATCAGGACTGTAGCAATTTCAGCCGTCATAGAGCCTGTCCCTCCTTGATTAGAAACCGAGTTTTTTTTAAAACTCGGTTTCTAAGTTTCTCAATAACTCTAATCGAGTAGCAATTCTATATCGATCTTCGCATCCGGCAGCAGTGGTTCATTTACAAATTCGGCATACGCGCTGGCTGACGGAAAATGGCATAAAACAGCATCCGGCTTGGGCAGCGTTCCGTCACGCAAGCTGGTGTAATCCTGGTAGCTGGAAAAGTCCCACTGCTCCGGCCGTTTAACAAATCCGGCTGTTGCGGGATTAAGATGAAGATAACGTGACAGATGGATCAGGTCACCATCCTTGGTTACCAGGCGGTTTTGAAATGGGCCCTGGAAAAGGGAACCCACCCGGGCTTCCTGCTTGTTGATGGCCTTGGTATAGGAGACGCTGAAGGGTTGCATTACCTGCTTCCCGAAGTCATCGATGAGCGCTTTGACCAGCAGGTGAAAATGGTTGGGCATGAGGCAGTAGGCGATGATTTCGGCCTTTTGCGGCCCAAAGAATTCGCGCAGACGGCGGAGGAAGAAAGTCCAATTATCTTGGGTGAAGAAAATATCGCCGTAGTTCACACCGCGGTTATAGATGTGGTGTATTTCGCCAGGGTAGATGGGTGTCTTACGCATGGTGTATTAGCAACCTAGCATTAGAAACCGAGTTTTAGAAACTTCGTTTCTTTTAAAAACTCGGTTTCTAGGGTCATTATGACCTCTGTCTCCTTGGGGGGCAAATAAACAACTGCTGCCTGCGGCCGAAACGGCCGATCCCGGCCCGGTAATTGATCCCGGCAAGAATTTTTTTCTTTGGAATTAGGGGGATTGGTACAGCCACGGCCGAGCATCTGCCAGAGTAAGGCGAGCAGGTGAAGCAGGTGTCCTACAAATTGTTTGGTACCGGTCATTGGGATCCGGGGGTGGCACCGGGAGCTGGGAAGTACTTTGGGAAATTGGAAATTGGGAATTGGAAATTGGGAATTCGAAATTGGGAATTGGAAGTTTGAAATGCGAAATTGGAAGTTCGAAATTGGGAATTCGAAATGCGAAATTGGAAATTGGAACATGGCAGTTCGAAATGCGAAATCGGAAATGCGAAATTAACTTTTGTACAGGAGTATTATAGCACATATGTTCTGATTGGTCGAAGATGGGTGGTGGCGGGCGGGGGGTGGGTCTAGATTGGATTAGAGACCGAGAATTAGAGACCGAGAATTAGAGACCGAGAATTAGAAACCGAGTTTTAGAAACTGCGTTTTAGAAACCTTGTTTCTCTTGAAAAACTCGGTTTCTAGGTGACACGAGCCAAGGTCGGGATACGAACCATGGTGTGGCTGCGACCGGCCGCCTGGGCATCAAAGACCTGGTACACTTCAAAAACGGCGCCCACGACCAGCCCTTTTTCCTCGAGCGTGGCCACCAGCTTTTTTATCTGCTCGCCGAGTTCGGCCATGTGGCGGCCGTACTTCTCTTCGTCGGCTATGTCCCCGTCATAACTCAGCGCAAAACCGTAATAAACGGTGTCTTGCTGACTAGTTCTGTTCTTCGATCCCGCGAATCGTGGAGAAGAATTTCACGACCTTGCCTTCCATTGCCTGGCCTCCGTTGCATATTGGGAGAGGTTATCTCGGTACGGCCGTTATTTTACACCAGGCTGGAAGCGGGGGGCCAGAGCTGTGGGCGGGCCAGACCTGCGGGGTGTCCAAGACCCCGCAGGTCTTCGCGGGAATTTGACACGCCGGCCGGGAGTGGTCCATCTTAGACCTCGTAGGCGGGGGGCCAGACCTGCGGGGTATCCAAGACCCCGCAGGTCTTCGCGGGAATTCGACCTCCGGCCGCGACCCTTATTATTTTCAAATGCCTTACAACAGAACGCCTTACCAGCCGGTTGGTTTTCGTATGATGCCCGTCGCATCACGCAAGGTTGCTGGAAATTGGCTATCCCGCATTACACCTACTCTTACTTTCTTCATAAAATTGACGTGTTGTTTAAGGGCATAGCTTGGCTTTTTGTGGGGGTTAATCATTCCCACCGTCAAATTCAACTCATAGCGGACAATCTTGACTGCTTCCACGAGGTCTGAATCGTTTGAAATAATGACCGCTGCATCATACCTGCCCAGATGTCCATCGTGGACCAGGTGGGTAGCCAGGTTGACATCCGAGCCTTTTTCCTCACTCTTGATAACTTTCACGACTCGTGGGCCGTTTTTCGGTGGATTAACCAAGGGCATCGAGATCTGACTTTGTAAGAATTGACCGTAAATAATCTGAAGGTTTGGAATTGTTCTTAATGCCCGCAAATAGGTTTGTTGGCGGACCGGTTGGCCAGGATCTCCCGGGCGGGCTTTGACTTTGGCGGTATAGTATTTTATCTGTTGAATCTGGTGGTGGGGTAAAAGCAACTGGCAAAGCTTGCTAAGATCAAGCCACTTGTAAGGCGTTCGTTTTACGGCCCCGTAATAGAAGTTTAAGCCGTCAATGTAGACGAATGTTTTCATAACCCATCAAAAAAAGCAGAGGCCGCAGGTTATGCGGCCTCGCGCCCAGCCTCCAAGGAGACTGGGGGGATATAATAATAATATACTGTATAAAGGAGCATAAATCAATCATTCTTACGCCATTATTACGCCAAGCCGTGTGCTTGGTCATGATCTTTTATTCACGGATCGTGGCTGCTACCGGCCGCCTGGGCATCAAAGAGCTGGTCTTGGATGATTATTTTGATAGTTGGTGCTTTGGACCTCGTAGGCGGGGGGCCAGACCTGCGGGCGGGGCAGACCTGCGGGGTGTCCAAGACCCCGCAGGTCTTCGTAGCGCGAGTGGCCGTCCCACCAGGGGTTGTCTTGTCCTGTTCCAACCGTGGCGGGTACAAAGTAATATTGCCTGACAGCATTTAGTGAAATAGGATTTAGATGGTCTCATTGAGTCATCGAGCCGGTCGCGGCGACCAATAGACTTCATAGGTCTCTGAGACCTACTAGGTCTGGTTCTGACCGGGGGAATTATGAGTAAAACCCAGGGGCTTTACCCGGATACCTTCTATCACATTTACAACCGCGGTAACAACCGGGAGAATATTTACGTTGAGGAGCGGAATTACCGCTATTTCCTGGAACGATATGCCCACTACATTGAGCCTGTCGCAGCGACTTACGCTTATTGTTTGTTGCGGAATCATTTTCATTTTCTGGTAAGGATTCGATCTGTGGGAGAGCAAGAGGTTGTTTGGAGACGGGAGTACCAAACCTCCGGGGTATCCAAGACCCCGGAGGTTTACGAGACCCCGCAGGTCTTCGTAGCGCGAGAGCCGTCTCGCCAGTTCTCTAATTTGTTCAACACGTATACGAAGGCGATTAATAAGGCTTACGGCCGGACGGGTTCTCTTTTTGAAGGGCGATTTAAACGGCGGCCGGTTGAATCACAAGCGGACCTCATTCAGCTGGTCAGGTATATCCACCGTAATCCTGAAAGGCATGGCTTCGTGGACGATTACCGCGAGTGGCCGTACTCGTCGTACCAGGCTTTGGTCTCGGAGCGGCCGACGCGGATGGAGCGGGATGAAGTGCTCGACTGGTTTCAAGGGCGCAGGGCATTTGAGGAGGCGCATATTCTTGAGGATGAAACGGCGATTGAATATCTGGTCCTGGATGATTATTTTTGATTGTTGGTCCTTTGACCGCGTAGGCGGGGGGTCAGACCTGCGGGGTATCTAAGACCCCGCAGGTCTTCGGAGCGGCCGACGCGGACGCAGCGGGAGGAGGTGCTTGAATGGTTTCAAGGGCGCAGGGCATTTGAGGATGCGCATTTTCTTGAGGATGAAACGGCGATTGAATATCTGGTCTTGGATGATTATTTTTGAGAGCCCCGCAGGTCTTCGCGGGAAGTTGACCCCCCGGCAGCGACTGGCTGTCGTGGGCGGGTTGTCTTGTCCTGTTCCGGGCCGTGGCCGGTACAAAGTGATATTGCCTGATAGCATTTAGTGAAATAGGATTAAGATGGTCTCATTGAGTCATCGAACCAGTAGCGGCGACCAATAGACCTCGTAGGTCTCAACACACCGCCTTCCCACGGGCCAGGCAACCGGGAAATCAACGCCGATCGCGATTTACTCACTTGCCCCCTTCCATCGGCCTGCTTCCTCTACGACTCCCGCCTCCACCTGGAGAATGGCTTCAAGCTGGTCGCGCCGGCGCCGACGATGATCCGGCGGCGGCAGATCAAACAGGCCGACGCGACCGCGGCCGGGCGATCCGGCCAGCGGCCGGACTTGCGAGAGGCGTGTGATTGGCCCAGGTGGGGAGCCAGGGAGTGTGTCAAGGTCCCATTTTCTGAAGACCAGTGTCCGAGAGCGATTGGGCGGCAAAGACAACCTGTCGCATTTTGAGCGGCCGTGTGTTAATCTGATGGTTGTGGTCATGACGCTGGCGATCAGTAGCCTGTTGGAAAGTGAAATATAAATAGATCTCAGTGTTGACGCATTTCATCTGGAACAATAAGCTTTGATAAAAAATTCTTTGCCATGCAGCGTCATAGGTTACGACCGCTTTTTTATCAAAACAGGAGATACAAATGATTGCGTTTTTTGCTCGTCACGGTGTGACAGATTACGAAGCATGGAAGAAGATGTTTGACGCTATCCCCAATGAAGCATTTGTTGAATTCAAGATCGTGGGATCGACAGTCTGCCGCGGAGTGAATGGTAGCGAGGCAATTGTGCTGCACACATTCAAAACATGGGAAGACGCTGAAGCACACAAGGAACGAATGGAATCCCAACCACAAGAACATTTCGAGAAACAGAATGCCATTCCTCCCGTAACAGTCTAGATTGCTGAAGAGGTGTGATTCGAATTTCCGAATTTCGAATTTCCAATTTCGAATTTTCAAATTTTAGCCTATGAAAATCCTCGCAGTCGACATCGGCACCGGCACTCAGGACATCTTCCTCTACGATTCCCGCGTCCACCTGGAGAATGGCTTTAAGCTGGTGGCGCCGGCGCCGACGATGATCCGGCGGCGGCAGATCCAACAGGCCACGCAACAGGGCCGGGCGATTTTGCTCACCGGCCGGACTATGGGCGGCGGGCCCAGCCATTGGGCGGTTGAAGATCACCTGCGGGCCGGCTTTGCCGTCTTCGCTACGACCGATGCCGCCCGCTCTTTCAACGACGACCTGGACCTGATCCGCGAGATGGGCATCCAGCTGGTCGGCGAGGAGGAAGCCGGGGTTCTGTCGCGGACCCGGCCGGACGACTTGCAAGTTATCGAAATGCGGGACTTCGACTTCCCGGCCATCGCCCGGGCTTTCGCCCAATTTGATATCGCCCTGGATGATCTCAGCGCCCTGGCCATCGCGGTCTTCGATCATGGGGCCGCGCCACCGGGCTACTCCGACCGGCAGTTCCGTTTTGACTTCATCACCGATCGCTTGCAGGCCAATAACCAGCTCAGCACTTTCGCCTTTTCAGGTGATGCCGTGCCCGCTACCCTGACCCGCCTGAAGGCGGTCGCCGATTCGGCCCAGGGCGTAGACGCCCCCCTGGTGGTCATGGACACTGCCCCCGCGGCCGTATTAGGCGCCTTGCTCGATGAGAATATCCAGGCCCGCGAGCGGCTGCTGGTGGCCAACGTGGGCAACTTCCACACCATCGCCTTCCGCCTGCAAAATACGGCCGTGGAAGGGGTCTTCGAACACCACACCGGCATGTTAAACCAGGCTAAACTCGACCAGCTGCTGCTGGCCCTGGCGGCCGGCACCCTCACCCACCAGGAAGTATTCGACGATCACGGCCACGGCGCCACCATCCGACCTTCGTCAACGAAAGACCAGCGTTCGTCTTCAAAGCGTTCGTCTGCGAACGCACTGATCCCGCGCCTGGTCGTCACCGGCCCACGCCGGTCCATGATGCGCGACTCCGCACTGCAACCTTACTTTGCGGCCCCTTTCGGCGACATGATGCTGGCCGGCTGTTATGGCTTACTGGCGGCGGTGGCCGACCTTATCCCCGAAGTGGGCGACCAGATCCGGCCGTCCTTATACGGCCAGGACGCCGGCCCCCGGCCCCCCTGGGAACTGGATTAAGAAGATAAAAAAAAGCCGCCGGTAGATTTTTCCAATCCCCGGCGGCCCACTATTCACTATTCAATTATGATAATAGGGAGTTTGGTTCTGACCAAACTCTTAACGCATGGTAATGTCAAGCCTTGCTTGACATTACCATGCGTACGCTTCCGGCGCTTCCCCGCCCGGACCAGGCCAAATCTCATCCAGCCGGGCCATGGCCGCTTCATCCAGGGTGATATCCAGCGCGTGCAGGTTGCCCTCCAGCTGGGCCATGGTCCGCGGACCGATAATGGGTGAGGTCACCAGCGGATTACCCAGCATCCAGGCCAGGGCTACATCGGCCGGTTCTTCGCCCAGCTCCTGGCAAAAGGCTTCGTACGCTTCAAGCTGCGGCCGTAGTTCCTGGATTCGTTCCTGGACCCACTCCCGCGCCCGGCGTCCTTCGGTGATCTTTTCCAATACACCGCCGCCCAGCAGGCCGCCCGCCAGGGGGCTCCAGGGGATCAGCCCCAGCCCGTATTCACGGCAGGCCGGGATCACTTCCAGTTCGATCATTCGATCCGTCAGATTATACAGGCTCTGCTCAGACACCAGCCCCAGGAAATGGCGCTCGGCGGCGGCCCACTGGGCCTGCACGATATGAATGCCGGCGAAGTTGCTACTGCCTACGTAGAGCAGTTTACCTTCCCGCACCAACTGCTCCATGGCCTGCCAGATCTCATCCCAGGGCGTATGGCGGTCGATGTGGTGCATCTGGTACAGATCGATATGGTCGGTCTGCAGCCGGCGCAAGCTCTCTTCGCAGGCTCGCTTGATATGATAGGCTGACAGGCGCCGCTCATTGGGCCCGTCGCCCATCTCGCCATAGACCTTGGTGGCCAGGACGATCTGCTCTCGCCGGCCGCCACCCTGGGCCAGCCAGCGGCCGACAATCTGCTCCGTTACGCCCTCGCCCTTCTTCCAGCCATAAACATTGGCCGTATCGAAGAAGTTGATGCCCACTTCCAGGGACCTGTCCATGATGGCGTAACTATCTTCTTCGCTCGTCTGCGGGCCAAAATTCATCGTGCCCAAACAGAGCGGGCTAACTTTCAGGCCTGTACGGCCGAGGTATCGATATTCCATGTCCTCTCCTCTGGTTACCGCTTATTAACTCTCAATTATACCTTAACCGCAGCCGCCGCTGGTTGGCGCTCGTTTCGTCTCCATGATGACCTTGGGTGTGTAGGTCAGCGCGCCCTCGTGCAGCTCAGGCTCCGCGGCATCATACCTGGCTCCCAGTGCGGAGTCGAAAATATAACACAGCTGATCCTCGCCCGCGCCGGCGTTGAAGTTCTTGGTCAGATCATCGTCGCCGAAGGTGGCAATCCAATTGTTGATGCCCCCTTCCAGCAGGTAGACATTGGGCACGCTCTCGGCCACCAGCCACTTCCAGGCCTCGGTGGCGGCCGTTTCGTCGTTGCTCATGGTTACGAAGACCGTATTCGCCGGCTCAAAATGCAGGTCGGCGATGATGTCCGGCAACTCTTCCAGGGGCACATGCCGCGAGTCCAGGATGTGGAACAAGTTGTAATCCTTCTCATTACGAACATCCAGCATAACCACCTTAAGGCTCGTATCGTGAATCACGTCCAGCAATTCGCCGGGGTGGATCTGTACCGCCCGTTCGTCGAGCAAAGCTTGTTTCTCTTCGGATATTTGAGCCCAGCGGTCAGCAGTGGTCGGTTGGCCGAAGGCGACCAGCCCCAGGGAACCGAGGACCAGCGCGCCGGCGGCCGCGTAACGCCACTTGGGCGCTTTGCTGGGGTCTTTCTTGCCGTAGATGCGCTCCAACTGCTCCGCCCCCCAAAACATAAACAAGGCCATCAGCACCACCAGCAGCACGACCACGCCTGTGGGCAGGCCCAGCCACTCAGGGATGGTAAAGCGGCCGAGGTAGGAGGAGTTCCAGAAAAGGTTGAAGTTGCTGACCGTTTCGCCGAACAGGAAAATGCCGAAGATGACGCCCAGCACAAAGAACACGCCGTCCAGTTTCAAGGTGGCCGCGCCGACGAGCGATGTGCCCGGGCAGAAGCCGCCGATGATAAAGCCGGCGCCCATAATCAAACCGCCGACGATGCCCGGCCACAGATAGGTTGGGTTTACCCACAATAGATTGTAGTCCAGCAGGCCCAAGGCGGTGGTGGTGAAGATCAGCACCATGGCCACAATAATGGCCCCGAACATCACCTTGAGCACGGTCATATCTTGAAAGTAGAATTGCGCCGCCAGCTTCTTGGAGTTACCAAAGCCGGCCATCTCCAGGACAAAGCCGAAGGAAAAACCAATCAGCAGAAAGACCACGTAGGCGCCCCAGTGGCCCAGGAGTTCGGTTAGCGGAAGTGGAAAGATTGTCATGATCGACCCCCTTAATTCCAGAACTTGCGGACAGAATAGGCCAGCAGGTAAGCGCCGGCAAAAACGGCGAACATGAAGGCCCAGCTACCGACGGACAGCACCGCGCCGCCAGAAAGGGCCTGCCCCGAGGTGCAACCCCGGGCATAGCGGGCGCCATAGCCCATGAGCGACCCGCCGATGAAGGCCATCACCCAGCGCAGGCGAACCGACACTTGCGGTCCACGATTGGTCTCCAGCTTTACCCGGTGAAAGATCATGCCCGAGGTAAAGCCGCCGATAACCGTGCCGACAGTCAGAACGACAATCCAGCTATCCAGCGCGTTCTTAGCGCCGCCGGCCATGGCGATTAGATAGGGCGTCCGGTCAACATGCCCTGGGGCAACCAGGTCTTCAAAGAAGACCAGGATACGATTCAAGCCGCCCGACGCGCCCAGACCATTGCCGGTGACAAAGAAGGCCGAGAAGAGAACCAGGCCTAAGAGAATACCGGCCAGGTAGGGGTTGATATATGCTTTGGCCACACTTTTGGTGGTTGTTTTTTCTTCGGCCGCCGCCTGGGCGTCCACTTCTGTTGGCGTATAGGTAGTCATATCTTTTATGCTTCCTCCCTACTTAATAAATAAATCATGGTTAATCTCCGGCCGGGGACGGCGCTTCCGCCGAGTGAACTTCCACTTCGTCCCAACCCATCATCATGCCCTTGATGCTGGCCAGCGGCTTGGGGCCGGTCGTCGTCAAATAGACATGCAAAACGATGAACGAGGCGAAGAGCCAGGAGATCAGGGTGTGCAGCGGCGACAGGAACGGTAGCCCGCCCAGCGCCCCGGTGACGCCTGGCCAGCGTTGTACGCCCCAGATCATGGCCCCAGTGATAATCTGTAAGGGCAGTAAGACGTTCAAGATGCCGAAATAGGTCACCTGCTGCAAGGGGTTCATCTTTTGCTGCGGCGTCTTCTCGAAGGGATGTTCGTCCCCCCGGAAGATACCTTGCAGGTAATATTTGGCTTGCACAATGGCCTGGTCAAAGAAACCGTGCGGCCGGGGCAAAAACTGCTGGATCTCGCCGCTGGCCAGGTGGTAGAAGGCGGCCAGCGCGGCGTTCACCAACAGGATCAGGGCCATGATATTGTGCACCTGGACCACGTAATTGAAGCTGAACATGCCGAATTTATCGGGCTTATGAATGATCAGGCCGGTAAACAACAGGATGAGGATCACCAACGTTTGCAGCCAGTGCCACAGTCGTTCGTACATGGTATACATGTAAACTTCCTGCACCTCAGGGTCGCCCGAACCATGCTTGCGAGCGGCAAAGAAGCGCAGCCCGCCATGAAGGGTTACGCCGGCGATGGTGCCCAGGAAGAGGATGCTGCCGATCCAGTCAACCACATCCACGTTATCATGCCCGAGGACATACAGGTTGGCTTCGGCCGTTTCTAACTGGTAATACAGTTCGCCAGAATCGCCGGTGTAGATCGCGCCTTCGGCCATAACCGCGCTATCTTTAACAAAGGTGGGCATCACCCCGCCGGGCACCCGGTCCGCCAATACGGTGGGCTGGGTGATCAGCGAATCGCTGCCGTGGCAGGTCCGGCAATCCCGGGTCGCCCACTCATCGTGGGTGACATCGTGATTGATACTATAGGGCTGGATCTCGCCGGCGATGCGTGGGTTTTCCAGGCCCAGGGCCGCCAGCCGGGAGGCGATCAGCGCTTCCTTCTCGTCGTTGTCGATGACCAGTTCTGACTCGTCTAGCCGGCCATCGCCATCCTCATCAAAGGTGCTCAGCACGGCCGGGTGATAATCGTCGCCGTCAAGCCAGGCCGCCTGGAGATCTCGCGCCGCTACCGGCCGTTCTTGGCCCGAATTACCGTCGTCGTAAACCCAGAACCAGGAGGTAAGCAGGTTGTGTGGGGCCAGGGTTACCGAACCGTCGCTGTTCTCTCGGGGCAGCAAGGTTGGCTTATAACTGGTGATCAGGACGTTGCTGAAGGTCTCGGCCTCGCCGTCGATGCCGCGGCAGCCGGCCTGGGCCGAGCCATCGGGATTGACCACCGTCCAATCCATGAACTGGCGCGCCGGGGCGAACATTTCGGGTATATGGCAGCTTTCGCAGCTGACCGCGGCCGTGTGTCGCTCTTTATAAGGCAGCCAGTTATGGGTCTTCTCGATGCTGTGACACGATTCACAACGGCGCAAGGTGTTATCCAGTTCCGGGGCGGCGGTGCCCTGGGCGCTCTCACCCTTGGCGAATTGGTGCAGCGGCCGGTAGAGGTACTCGCCCTGGTCGATGCGCCGGGGATCGAAGGTGAGGTGTTCGGGCTGGCTCTCTTCCGATTCCTGGAAATAGACCGGGTTGTTGAGCGAATAATGGCAGTCGGTACAGCCGATGATCCGTTCGGCGTGAACGTCCCAGGAGCGACCCAAATCCTCCTTGGAGGAGATATTCATGCCCGAATCCGAGATGCGTTGCGGGGAGACGATCTGCCCGGTGGTGATGGTGCTCCACTGCTCCGGCGAGCAACCGCTCAAAGCCAGCGGCGTTTGGGAATCGACATGGACCAGGCCATGACACTGGGCGCAGTTTTTGCTGGTCGGGCTCTTAAGCGGGAGTAGCGCTTCGGCCAGTTCGCCGCTCTCGTCAAAGGCCTCTTCATTCCAGACCCAGCGGTCGTTGATCTGCTCGACAATACCGCTACCCAACAAGGTGGCGGTGCCGGCCCAGGCAAAGTCGCCCTCATGGAGCGCCTGCTTGCGGGCCTCGTTATTGGGCTCAGGGGTATGGCAGAGGAAACAGTTCATCTCGGCCGTGCCCGATTCCTGCCAATCCCAGGGCACCAGCTCGCCCGTTGCCGGATCGACGATATGGGTTTCCGGGTCGCCGTCGACCAGGGGCAGATCGGCCAGCGGCTGGCCATCACGCCCGTACTCGGCCGGGCCGCCGCCAACATGCCGGACACCGAACATCTGCAGCCACTCGGCCGTGGTCAGGTCGAGGCGCTCGTCGCCCTCAGGCGATAGATAGCGGTAGGTTAAGGGGTTCCAGCGGCCGAAGAGGCCCGGGCTACTATCCCAGGCGCGCTCGCTGGTCGTCTCGCCGGGCTCGGTCATATCACTGAGCCCGACGTCGACATGGAAGCTGTGCTCGACGATGAATTCGGTGTCGTGGCAGGCGCCGCAGGTCACCATGGTGGAAACCGGGTTGCCCGATTCCAGCACGTTTAGACCATCCTTATCCAGGAAAGGATAGGTGGGGTGAAAGGTCGAGCCCTGGGCAGAGACCGATCCAAAAACAAGGAGGGACAAAACGATCAGCAGCAGGCCAGCCACTAAAATGTGGCGCGGCCGCTGAATTTTGGTCATACGAGACTTAATATTGTTCATGGTTCGATGTTCGCTATCTTGACTATTCAGCTAATCCAATGGTCTGACTCCGGCCGCCCCAACGGATGGGATCGCCATAGTAACCCAGGGCGTCCCAATCCATGCGGCCGTTATCCCCATGGCAATCAAAACATTGCAGGGCTTCCTCTTTGGGGGCTACCAGGTGGGCTAGCGGCCAATACATATCCGTTTCCGCCCAACCGTACTCGCCGCTATAGGCCATGCCCGCGGCTTCAGAGCCAAGCCGGGCAGCTTGGTCCCAATCAAAGTCGGTCCAATAGCCGCCCTCGCCTACCGTTTTCGGTTGGAGCAAGTAGTTGTAGATGGAATCATAGATCTGGGTGGCCCGGTGGATCTTAAAAGGCCAGATCTTGGCCTCCGGGTCCTTAATATCACCCAGGGGCTGATTGAGCGAAGTCACCTGGTCGGGATCAATCACATCGCCCAGTATGTAACGATCGGCGTGGCCGTTGAACCAACCATATTCAGGCATAAAGTTACTTTCATAAACGAAAGTGCCTTTAATCTTGAGATATTGATGGGGATCTTCGGGGATATCCTGCCCGGCAGTCGACCAGTCCCAGTTCATCTTCGTCGCGTCTCTAACCGCGCCTTCGGGCACATGGCAGGTCTGGCAGGCGACAGTATCCAGGTGGGCCCCGATTCTCTCGTCCTCGTGAACGGCCTCGTTGTGGCAGTTGATGCATTCCAGCTCATTCTCGTGATCGACGCTGACCGAGATGGAATAGCCTTTGATCTGGTGATCCTCCGTCTGGTGACAATCCACACATTGGAAGTCATGCCGGCCCATGTGCACGTCAACATTCTCGGAAGGGAAGAAGAGGCTGCTGTCCAGGTCGCCATGTTTGACGGCGTTACCGCCGCCGCCGTTGAAATGGCAGCTGCCGCAATTGGTGCGCGTCGGTGTGCCCACGCTTTGGGCTGCCGCGACCAGGTCCACTTCACTGTCCGGCAGGCCAGAATTGCTCTTCCTATATATACCCGTCTGATCGTGGCAGACCAGGCAGTCGACATTTTCTTCCTCGGAAAAGTCGAAATCCGCGTCCTCCCAGCCATAACCGGCGTGACAACGGGTGCAGCCGGTCCAGTTTCCCTGGATGCCGATGCAGAAGTTGTTGATCTGATTCTTCTTGCCAATGGTTACCGGCTCATCCCGGCCGGGCAGCATAACCGGCTCGCTTTCCCAGGTCCAGTGCACCGTCTGTGCTACCTGGTGGGCTGAATCTTCATGGCATTCAAGACAGGCCCGGGTCACATCAGGGCCGGTCTCGTAGGGCCCGGTTAACAAATCGGTATGGTCGACGTGCGGCTCGCGCTCAGGCAAGCCATCCCAGGGATCGTCCGAGGATTGCGGATCCCTGGAGACAAAAGCCACAATCGGCGTTACGATGATCAGCATCGTAATAACAAGGCCGATGATCCAAACATATTTAAAATCTTTCATGGTCGCTCCCAATTAAGCGTTTGCCAGTCCGTTTGACCTGTCTTTGGCTCTCGTGCTCTGGCAACTAAATTGTTGAGATTATTGGTCTGGATATTTGCCAAAGCTTTAAGTGCTCTTTCCGATTGTTCATCGTTCATGAATATGGTTTACAGAGCACTAGTAGATAACAATCTCGGACCTACGATGGTTTAAAGGTTACTTGTTGATAAATCAGGCCAGCATGCTCGCCTGGCGGTCAAGGACATCTCGCAGTACCTGGCGCATGGTGTCCAGGATGTCAATGATGCGCGAATCGGCCAGCGAATAGACAACCGCCATACCATTACGTTCTTTGGTAACCAGGGAACGCTGGTGCAAAACTGCCAGATGGCGGGAAATGGTCGGTTGGGGGATATCCAAGGCGTCAGCCAGGGCCGAAACACGCTGGGGCTCATCATTCAAAGCGTAAAGGATCTGTAGCCGGGTGGGATCCCCCAGGGCTGAACAGACATGGGCGTGGAGCAAATTTAGTTCATCGATATTTGGTGCAGCCATAAAACCATCCTTATTAGGTTTATCCGGATAGGCGAATAACCACATATAGTATAGATAATGTCGCCTACCCCTGGCAGCGTCGAATGTCATATCTTATATGTGACAAAAATCACAATCGGGTTGTTCGATTGCCCATGAAGGCCCTGGTCGTTAGAATTTGCATCTCACAGGGGTAAAGCCAAAGTGTAGTACGCCACTCTATCCTGTCATTCCCCACCTTCGCGGGGGTAGGCTCCGCGAAGTGCCTGCCCCCGCAAAGGCGTGGGGCGGGAATCCATATGTCTCGCCTTCTCTGTGGCATATCTTTCCAAATTTGGATACAAAATGTCATGTAAAGTAAAAGGATGTTCATGAAAACCTACTACGTCTATATCATGGCAAGTAAAAAAACGGGACGCTTTACATTGGCATGACCAATGATTTGATTCGCCGTGTTTGGCAACACAAAAATGATGTCAATGAGGGCTTTACAAAGAAGTATGGCGTGCATCGTTTAGTCTGGTACGAGGCAACAACTGACATTCGTGGGGCAATTCAAGACGAAAAACAGATGAAGAAGTGGAACCGGCAGTGGAAGATAAACTTGATTGAGAAGGATAATCCCGAATGGGATGATTTGTATGAAAGGTTGGTGTAGAAGAATGGATTCCCGCCTTCGCGGGAATGACAACTTCATCGCGGAATGACAACTTCATCGCGGAATGACAACTTCATCGCGGAATGACAACTTCATCGCGGAATGACAACTTCAGCAGCGGGAATGACAACTTCATCGCAGGGAGGGAAACTGGATTCCCGCCTTCGCGGGAATGACAACTTCAGCGCGGGGAGGGAAACTTCATCGCAGGGAGGGAAACTGGATTCCCGCCTTCGCGGGAATGACAACTTCATCGGGGGAATGACAACTTCATCACGGGGAGGACAGGGAGGAATGGATGCGCGGCCCATGTCGCTGCCCATGTCGCTGCCAGTGTTGACAAGAGGCGAACAACTTTGGAAACGCGCGGGCCGGCTCGCCAGGGCATTTACGATTTCTGTGTGATCAAAAAGCTGCGGGGTTTATTACCAGGGTGCATAGGCAGTGGTATGCGCCAAAACCCCGCAGGTTTGTTCTTGATGTTCCTACTTCGTAAAAGCCCTGCCTGACTCGTTGCCCAGGGTTGACAAAAGCTGTGATTTGTCGCAAAGTCCTATTCTCAAAGGAGAAATTGTCATGGCCCGAACAGTCCGCGCCCCCCGGGGCACCCAACTCACCTGTAAGAATTGGCTCATCGAAGCCCCCTATCGCATGATTCAAAACAACCTGGACCCCGCGGTCGCCTTTGACCCGGACAACTTGATCGTCTACGGCGGCCGGGGCAAGGCAGCCCGGAACTGGCCGGCTTTCGAGGCGATCCTCGAGTCGCTGCGCAACCTGGAAGTTGACGAAACATTGCTGGTGCAATCGGGCAAACCGGTGGCGGTCTTCCGTACTCACGAAGACGCCCCCCGGGTGCTCATCGCCAATTCCAATATCGTGCCCGCCTGGGCTACCCAGGAGAACTTTGAGAAATGGGAGGCCGAGGGGCTGATCATGTACGGGCAAATGACGGCCGGAAGCTGGATCTATATCGGCACCCAGGGCATTTTGCAGGGTACCTACGAAACGCTGGGCTCCCTGGCCCGCCAGGAAGGCTGGGGCAGCCTGAAAGGCAAATTCGTGCTGACGGCCGGGCTGGGCGAGATGGGCGGCGCGCAACCACTGGCCATCACCATGAATGAGGGGGTGGGCCTGATCGTGGAGGTGGATCGCTGGCGGGCCGAACGGCGGCTGGAACTGCGCCAGATCGACGCCATCAGCGACAACCTGGAAGAGGCCATGACCTGGGTTGAGGCGGCGCTGGATAAACAGGAGGCCCGATCGATCGCACTCATCGGCAACGCGGCCGAGGTGCTGCCCGAACTGGTTATACGCGGCGTGGTGCCTGATGTGGTGACCGACCAGACCTCGGCCCATGATCCGCTCTACGGCTATATCCCGGCCGGGATGAGCCTGGCGGAGGCGGCCGAGATGCGCCAGGGTGATCCGGAGGTCTACGTGCAACGCGCCTTTGACTCCATGACCCGCCACGTGCAGGCCATGCTGGATTGGCAGGCCAAAGGGGCGGTGGTCTTTGATTACGGCAACAACCTGCGCCAGCGGGCCTACGACAACGGCCTGAAGGAAGCGTTTAATTATCCGGGTTTTGTGCCGGCCTATATCCGGCCGTTGTTTTGCGAGGGTAAGGGGCCCTTCCGTTGGGTGGCCCTGAGCGGCGATCCCCAGGATATCTATGCTACCGACGAGGCGATCTTGGAACTGTTTCCCGAAGACGAACACCTGGCCCGCTGGATCCGCCTGGCCCAGAAAGAAGTTGAATTCCAGGGGCTGCCGGCGCGCATCTGTTGGCTGGGTTACGGCGAACGGGCGAAAGCCGGGCTGAAGTTTAATGAAATGGTGGCCAGCGGCCGGGTCAGCGCGCCCATCGTTATCGGCCGCGACCACCTGGATAGCGGCTCAGTGGCCAGTCCCAACCGGGAGACGGAAGGGATGAAAGACGGCTCCGACGCCATCGCCGATTGGGCCATCTTGAACGCCTTGATTAACGCTGTCAGCGGGGCGACCTGGGTCAGCTTCCATCACGGGGGCGGGGTGGGCATCGGCTACAGCTTGCATGCCGGGCAGGTGATCGTCGCCGACGGTTCGGTAGCGGCCGCGGCGCGCCTGGAACGGGTGCTGACCGTCGATCCGGGCATGGGCGTGGCTCGCCATGTGGACGCCGGCTACGAGCGGGCGATAGAGGTGGCCAAAGAGCGAGGGGTTAAGATCCCCATGCTGCCCTGATTATCAGCCTTTTGAGAAAAGCCAGAATTTTTAGGAGGAACGTATGGCCTGGATCAAGGTGATAAAAGAAAACGAGGCCACGGGCCGGCTGAAGGAGTTGTACGATAAGATTACCGAGCCCTGGGGCGGCGTGGATAATATTCTCAAGATCCACAGCTTGAATGTGAAATCGCTGCAGGTCCATAATGATCTGTACGCACACCTGATGCGCGGCCGGTCGGCGCTGAGCCGGGCCCAGCGAGAGATGATCGCCGTGGTCGCCTCGGCCGCCAACCATTGCCACTACTGAATACAACATCACGGAGAGGGTCTCCGTAAGTTGACCGGCGATGACGCGTTGGTGGAGCAGCTCAAACTGGATTGGCGGATTGCCAGGTTGGATGGGGCTGACCGGGCCATGCTGGTTTACGCGGAGAAGTTGACTTTGCGGCCGTGGGAGATGGTGGAAGGTGATGTGATCGCCCTGCGCGCGGCCGGTTTTAGCGACGGGGCTATCCTGGATATCAACCAGGTGACGGCCTACTACGCCTATGTCAACCGCCTGGCCGACGGGCTGGGCGTGGAACTGGAGCCGTATTGGGCAAAAGCCCAGCCAGAGGTCAAGGCCGAAGCCGGGGATAAGGGGGCTAATGATGGGAGAGATCATGAAAGTTGACCTGTTCATTCACAGCGCGGCCCAATTGGTCACTTGCGCCAGCCCGGGCGGGCCCAAACGGGGCGCGACGATGCGGGATGTGGGTTTGATCAAGGACGGCGCGGTGGTGGTCGACGGGGGCAAGATCGTGGCCGTGGGGAGTACCAGCGATCTGCTCGGCCGCTACCAGGCCCGGGAAAGTATCGACGCCGGATCCCGGGTGGTTTGCCCCGGCTTCGTGGACCCGCATACGCACCTGGTGTATGCTGGGGAGCGGATCGACGAGTTTGAACAACGTATCGCTGGGGCCACTTACCTGGAGATTATGGCCGCCGGCGGGGGCATTGTCAGCACGATGGAAAAGACGCGGCAGGCCAGTGTGGAGCAACTGGTCAGGGAGAGCCGGCCGCGGCTGGCGACCATGCTGGCCCTGGGCACGACCACGGTGGAGATCAAAACGGGGTATGGCCTGAACACGGCCACGGAGATGAAGATGCTCCAGGCGATCGAGGCGCTGGCCCAGGAGGGGCCGGCCGGATTGGTACCGACGCCCAGCGTGGTACCGACGCCCAGCGTGGTACCGACGCCCAGCGTGGTACCGACGCCGTGCGTGGTGCCGACCTTTATGGGGGCGCACGCCATCCCGCCCGAATTCAAGGGGCGGAGCGAGGCCTATGTGGACCTGGTGGTCGAGGAGATGTTGCCCCGGGCGGCGACGTGGTATGGCGAGTCGTGGTTCGCCGGGCAAGGAATACCCTTCTTTAACGACGTATTCTGCGAGGCCAACGCCTTTGACCTGGGGCAGGCGCGGCGCATCCTGGAGGCTGGGCAGAGGTTGGGGCTGCGGCCGAAGATCCATGCCGGGGAGTTCAGCGCATTGGGCGGCGTGTCGCTGGCCGTGGAACTGGGGGCGGTTTCGGCCGATCACCTGGATGTGATGACGGCCGGGGAGGTCGAGGGACTGGCCGGCTCGGAGACGGTGGGCGTTTTGTTGCCGGCGGTGAATTTTAACCTGGGCAGCCATCATTTTGCGGACGGGCGGGGGTCTGGTCGATGCGGGGGCGGCCGTGGCCCTGTCGACGGATATCAACCCGGGCTCGGCGCCCTGCCCGTCCATGCCGCTGGTGATGGCCATCGCCGCCCGCTACCAGCGCTTGCTGCCGGCCGAGGCGCTGAACGCCAGTACGATCAACGCGGCTCACGCGGTGGGGCTAGGGGAGCAGGTGGGCTCGATCGAGGTGGGTAAACGGGCGGATCTGCTGATCGTGGAAGCGGCCGATTACCGGCAATTGGTCTACCAGTTCGGGCATAATTTGGTGGGGCAGGTGATTAAGGGCGGGGCTTTGATTTAGAAACTGCGTTTTAGAAACCGGGTTTTAGAAACTGCATTTCTCTTGAAAAACCCGGTTTCTAAGAGTTCTGCCGTGGCCGAGCGGCTCACGGGAGTGGTCTGCTGTCATTGACAGCTGCATGGTCTTACCGTGTGCGGGGAGGGGGGGACCGGCCGGCGAACCAAGATGGTCAAAATAGTCGCATTTTCAGGCGAAATCTTTCCTCTGTTTTCTTGACCGGGTTTCTTGACGACCGGTGTTAGCGGCCGGCGCCGGCCAGGCTTGGTGAGCCAAGGATGGCAAGAAATCGGGCGATATTCTACCGCCATTTAGATGATGCTTAGCCTTAATTTTCAACAATCCTAGTTATTTCGAGATTTCATTATTGTTATTATCATGACATATATCATGCTTAAATGGGTACATATGGCACTTGTTCTTTTAAAAATGAAACACTACCCTGAGCATTGTTGCACGCCACTCTCAAACTTGCACTATCCAGACAACCATGATCAATCTGCCGTCGATTTTTCGCCGAAATCTAGGGTTTATAAAGTGGCTAATTCCTCTTGGATTGGTCTTAGTAGTCATCGCTTATGAGATTGGTCCATCTCGTTGGGTTTACGACAGTCTAGGATTTAACTTCCACCTGGTGGTAGAGATCTTCCTCTTCGGTACTGTGGGCCCGGTGCTAGCATTCTTAGTTCTGGAGATGTTAGGTCGCTGGATAGAAGAAAAAGAAACCGCAGATTTTCAAGCCAATCTCCTGGCTGAAGCTAAACAGAATGATCTAAAGGTTCGTCAACTTAACGATGACACCATACAAGTCCTTTTTGCTACAAGCCTACTGCTAGCCAATATCAAATCTGATGGATTTAACCTCCCACCTAATACAGTTGACCAGATCGAGTTCACCGAAAAAGCACTGAATAAATCGATCGAGCACCTCCGTTTCCACTTATTGAGTTAACTGAGTTAACAGAGTTAACAATTCGCGCTGCGTGCTTCAACCGATCAGATTAAGGAGGATAAGATGGCCCACGTCTCGCGCAAACTGAGTAATTCATTTGAGGGCGCCCTGGCTGGCGGCGGCGATCCAGCAACGTCTCCATTATACGTTTTTGGCCCTTTTCTGAGATTGATTGTCGTTGCCGGCGTGGCTTCTGTGACCTTTGGCGCCTCGGTATGGCTGGTGGTTGTCACCATTGCCATGGTATCGGCTATGTATCGCCTGGTGATGAGTTGGGTTACCGACGGCAGCGGAGGTAGCGGCTTGAGCGAGGAGGAGTTTGGCGGATGGGCGGTTAAGGGCAATGCTGCCATTACCTTCATTGAATATACGCTGACCTTCCTGGTGAGCATCGCAGCCCTTGTCACCTTTATGGCCGACCGGGCACCGGTTCTGAACGATACCGTACTGGGCATCGAGTACCGCACCTTTGTGGCCATTATTTTGAGCGTCATGACTGGCTGGCTGGTCAATCGAGGCCCGAAGACAGCGGCCCGGGTCTTTGGGCCGGCAACAGCAGGGGTATTGCTTTTATTGTGGGCTATGATTTTAGCAACTATCTGGCAGTTTGGATTTCATCTGCCTCAGATTGACCTGCGCGCCTTTTCGCCCGAATACATCAGGTTAACCTTCGGCGGGTTTGCACGCATGCTGGCCGTGATGACGGGCATTGAGGTCTTTGCCAATCTCGTGGCCGCTTACGATGGTGATGACAATGCTAAAAGCAGGAAAGCATTTGGCAGTTTGCTCATTATCATGGGTTCGACGGCCGCGACGATGCTCATCGTTGGTCCGGCTATCTATCAACTCTCCGATCCGACCAACGTAGAGGTTTCGGTCTTCACCCAGACAATGGACCAACTCCTGCCCCAACCATTAGCCTACGCAGGCACATTGATCGGGATCGCGGTCTTGCTGTCGGCCGCCGCGGCCAGCGCGCAAGGGTTGCAGAATCTGGCCCTTGGTTTGAAGAACCGGCATTACATACCGGCTTTAATTGGCCAGCGAAACCAGTTTGGCGTAGCTGATAAACCAGTTTGGATTGAGGTGGGGCTTTGTTGTTTGGCCTTTTTTGCTTTGGGCACCAACGAGGAAACCTACCTGGCGATATACGCGGCCGGGGTGTTTATCCTCTTGAGCATGACCGGTTGGGCGGTGACAAAGAGGCTGGGCCGGCAGTTGCGGGAGGCATTTTCAGCGGCTCGGTTGGCGTTAATCGTTGGCACAATCCTTGCTGCTCTGTTGACAACCGGCGCCACAGTCATCATCTTCGAGGAACGGTTCTTTGAAGGCGCCTGGACCTATTTCCTGTTCATCCCAATTCTTTACCTTGTCTTCACCTACTTCCGGCGCACCCTGGGCGACCCATCGCCGCTCAAGGAACAGCTGGGTGTGGCTGAGGAAGCTATGTGGGGTGTTGGCGAAGGGAGTGGGGCGGTTGTGACTGGTGCCAGCGGCTCGAGGATCGTGATGCCAGCAGAAACTATCACGCGCCCCCTTCCAGCGCTGCGTAAGGGCTGGCAAAGTGCGATAGCTGTACCCCAGCGACTTCTAGTGACACTGGATGGCTCCCCATTTGCCGAGCAGGTCTTGCCCCTAGCTACAGCTCTCTGCCTGACCTACAATTCTCGTTTGACTCTAGTATCAGTGCTCCGTACCCGCGGCTCATTTCAGCTTCTACCGACAACGCAGGCACAAATGGAGTCTGGCAGGACGGAGAAGGAGAAATATCTGGCAGAAGTGGCCGGGCGATTAAGCGACACCCGCATCAAGGTGGACTGTGCTGTGGGAGCTGGGCCAGTGGCTGAGACGATCAACAGGTTGGCCCACCAACTCGGCGCAGATTTGATCGTGATGAGCACGCATGGCAGGTCGGGCGCACAACGGTGGCTGATCGGCAGCGTAGCGAGCAAGGTTGTTCAATTAAGTACCACGCCCATTATCTTAGTCCGGCCCTCCTTCAGCGGCGAGGTTCTGGCAAATCAGTTTAAGAAATTGCTCATCCCCCTAGACGGCTCTGAATTCGCCGAGCGTGTGCTGCCCTACGTCAGATCGATCGATCCCTCCTTTGAAAGCGAGATTCTGTTGATCACAATCCCTGAAGTACCTGAAGCTGTGACATACGGGGTTATGGGCGGCGCCGTGGAAGCGCTGCGGGATGAAGCGGAAGAGAGGTCACGCACCTACCTGGGGAACGTTGCGGCAGCCTTAGGCGATGAAGGGTTCAACGTTCGGGCTACAGTGGCTGGTTCCGAACCAGCAGCTACGATCACTAAGATCAGTGAGGAAGAGGATGTAGACTTGATCATGATGGCCACTCACGGCCTTGGCGGCCTGGACCGGGTTTTTGTGGGCAGCGTAGCCGAACGGCTGGTACAACATACCGACCGCCCATTATTCCTCCTGCCAATTCATGAAAAACGCGCCGCTAGCTAATGATTTCTGCTAAGCCGCATGATCGAAGGTCTCACTTTATCTTTGGAAAGCCGGAGAAAAAAGCAATCCAGGCAACAGTAAAGCTCAAGAGGTGGTAATTGATAAGAATATAAACAAAGCGTGTGGGTGAAATTATCCAGGAGCTGAAGTGACCCCAATAGTAGACACTCAGAAGAGGTGGGAATCAGGACCAGGTCAGGTAGGCGAGAGGGTTGCAACGGCCGAGGCTAGTGCCTAGCCGAGGTGGGCGCGGCCGATCAAGGGGCTCCGGCAACCTATTATTACCGCCTGGGAGAGAGAAGGTCCGCCAGCACTTGGCGGACCTTCCACATTAAACACGGGATAAGTTAGCCTGGAACAATGTCGACCTGTTCCAGGTTGGGGCCGGCTACTCGGCTACCAGTCCGCTCGGTTCGGATGTGAATTCCGGTAGCTGGAAGTTGCCCTTGCCTTTCTGGCCGTTTACGTCCTGGGTATTCATGGCGTATTGGAGGGTGGCGTAGGCTACGGCATCGGAATTGACGTCCAGCGCCTGCAGGCTGACATTATCGAAGGTATCGCAAGCCAGATGGTAGCATGGGTCGTACTGATCACCGGCCGTACCGCCCCAGATGGCGGCTTGCTCGTCGGTTTTGATGCCTTCGGCGCCGGTGAAGAGCCCGCCGGAAGGAATACCGACGGCGATGATTGGGGTACCTGGATTTACATCCAGGATCTGGACAGCGGCCAGCTGTGGTCCGCCACCCGTCAGCCCATGGACAGCCCGGGCTGCCAGTGGGATTCTTATTTTGCTCCACATCAAGTGGATTTTCATTGTGCCGGCCCAGAAATCTCCAGTTACTTGCAGATCACCGTGCCGCCGGATGATGATCTGGAAGTGCGGCGGGTACGGCTGACCAACCACAGTCATCACCAGCGCCGCCTGGTCATGACCAGCTACGGGGAAGTGGTGCTGGGCGAGCAAAACGAGGACCGGCGCCATCCCGCCTTCAACAAATTGTTCATTGAGAGCGAGTATCATCCCGATAGCCACACGCTGCTGTTCCACCGCCGGCCGCGGGCGGCCATCGAAAAGCCGCTTTACCTGGCCCATGCCGCTGTCGTTGGATCGGATCGATCGATCAGGGTGGACTATGAATCTGACCGTGCTCATTTCCTCGGTCGCGGCGGCACTCCCCGGCAGGCAGCGGCGCTTAAGCCGGGTGGCAGCGAGTTGAGCGGGGCGACTGGGCATGTCCTGGATCCCATCATGTGCCTGCGAGTCAGCCTGGAAATTGAACCGCATAGCACCACGGAAGTCACTTTTCTCACGCTGGCCGGCGTCTCTCGCCAGCATTTGCTATCATTGGTAGCGTGCTATAAGCGCCCAGGCCAGGTAGAAGGCGCCTTCCACCGGGCACTGGCCCATAGCGAGCTGGAGCTGCGCCAGCTCAATCTCAATTCGGCCGACTTGGAGCGTTTCCAAGGGTTGTCTTCACTGCTTACTTTTCCCTACGCCGGGCTACGGTCGCCACAGAAACTGGCCGAGAACCGGCTGGGCCAATCAACCCTGTGGCCCTACGCCATTTCCGGCGATTTGCCCATTCTGTTGGTGTCGCTGGCATCCGAGGAGGAATTAGGACTGCTGCGCGAGCTGCTGCAAGCGCATCGTTACTGGCGCCATCGCGGCTTGAAAATCGACCTGGTCGTGTTGAATGGGCAGGGGACCAGCTATGACCAAGATCTGCAGGATAAACTGCATCGCCTACTGCGCCGCATGCATGGTGACAACTGGCTCAACCGGCGCGGCGGCATTTTCGTGGTACAAGCTGACCGGTTGAACTCGGGCGACGAGGCGTTGTTTGCCGCCGCCGCCCGGGTGGTGCTGCAAGGCCAGGCAGGCAGCCTGGGCCAACAGCTGGCCAACATTATCCAGCCACCCGCCCGGCCTCCCGCTTTCATGCCGCCCCGAATCGGCCGGCCACCTGAACCAACTCCACCACTGGAACGGCCCGCGCCACTGCTCAGCGACAACGGTTGGGGTGGTTTCAGCACTGACGGCCGGGAATATCTCATCTATCTGCGGCCGGGCGAATGGACGCCGGCGCCCTGGGTCAATGTCATCAGCAATCCCGGTTTTGGCTTTCTGGTTTCGGAAACGGGCAGCAGTTTCTCTTGGGCCCTGAACAGCGGCGAAAACAGGCTGACGCCTTGGCACAACGATCCGGTGCGCGACCCATCAGGCGAAGCGCTGTACTTGCACGATGAAGCGAGTGGCGAGGTTTGGTCGCCAGCGCCGCAGCCGGTGCCAGCCGCGGCACCTTACCTGGTGCGCCATGGGGCCGGCTACACCATCTTTGAACATCACAGCCATGGGCTCAAACAAAAACTACGCCTTTTTGTAGACCCGGAAGCGCCGGTTAAATTGATCAGCCTGCGACTGGAAAATAGTTGGAACCGGCCCAGGGCGCTGGCGGTGACCTACTACTGCGAATGGGTGTTGGGCGTTAACCGGGACCAGACCCAGCAGTATCTGATCCCGGAGTATGATAACCAGATGGGCGCACTGCTGGCCAGGCAGCCTTTTCAAGAAGATTTCCGCCAGCGAGTCGCCTTTCTAGCCGCCAGCCAAATACCTGATGGTTTGACAGCCGATCGCACCGAGTTTTTGGGCCGGCTGGGTGATCTGACCAGTCCGGCGGCGCTGCAACGGGTCGGCTTGAGCGGCCAGGTGTTCGCCGGCTCAGATCCTTGCGCCGCCTTGCAGCTGTTCGTCGATCTGGAAGCGGGTGAGGCGAAGGAGGTCCACTTCCTGCTGGGCCAGGGAGCCCAACGACGGGAAGCGCTGGCTTTGGTCAAACGATTCCAGGATCGGGCCCAGGTTGACGCCTCCTGGCAGGCAGTCCAAGCTCAGTGGGAGAATATACTGGGTGCAGTGCAAGTGGAGACCCCCGACCGGCAGATGGACTTGATGCTCAACCGTTGGCTGTTGTATCAGAACTTATCTTGCCGTATATGGGGCCGGTCGGGCTTTTACCAATCCAGCGGCGCTTATGGTTTTCGGGATCAGCTGCAGGATGTGATGGCCACGCTACATGCCGCTCCTGAAGTGGCCCGGAAGCAAATTCTACGGGCAGCCGGACGCCAGTTTGAGGCCGGTGATGTGCTTCACTGGTGGCATCCACCATCCGGCCGGGGAGTGCGCACCCGCATCAGTGATGACATGCTCTGGCTACCTTATGTGACTGCTGAGTACCTGTCTAGAACCCAGGATGAGGAGATTTTGCATCAGTCAATCCCTTTCCTGCAGGGGCCGGCGCTGGCTGATGAGGAAGAGGAGCGGTATGGCCATTATGATGCGGCCGCAGAGCCAGCCAGCCTATACGAGCACTGTTGCCGGGCGATTGAGCGTGCGAACATAAGGGGCGATCATGGGCTGCCCTTGATGGGAGCCGGAGATTGGAATGATGGCCTGAACCGGGTGGGGATCGCCGGGCGAGGTGAAAGCATCTGGTTGGGCTGGTTCCTTTACGCTACCCTGGCCCGGTTTGTGCCCATCTGCCAGCGGCTGGGGGACAAAGAGCGGGCGGAGCAGTATCGCCAGCGCATGGTCCAGCTGGGTCTGGCCCTGGAGGACCATGGCTGGGATGGTGAATGGTATTTGCGCGCCTTTTATGACGACGGCCTCCCCCTGGGCTCGCAGCAGAGCCGGGAATATCGCATTTCCTCTATCGCCCAGTCGTGGGCGGTGCTTTCAGGGGCCAGCAGCGGGCAGCGGGCGCAGCAGGCGATTAATGCGCTGTGGCAGCATCTGGTGCGGCCGGCAGAACAACTGGTGTTGTTGTTTGCCCCACCCTTTGACCAGACCAGCCAGGATCCCGGGTATATCAAGGGTTACCCACCGGGGATCCGGGAAAATGGGGGTCAGTATACCCATGCCGCTACCTGGGCTGGATGGGCTTGCGCCTGGCTGGGCCGGGGCAGCGACGCCCACCGCCTGTTTCAAATGCTTAATCCCATCTCCCACGCTGATGCCGCCGCCAAGGCGCAGCGGTACCGGGTGGAGCCGTATGTGGTGGCTGCTGACGTTTATGGGGTACATCCCCATACCGGCCGCGGCGGTTGGACCTGGTACACTGGCTCGGCTGGCTGGTTTTACCGGTTGGGTCTCGAAGCAATCCTGGGGGTGTGCCGCCTGGGGCCGGCGTTGCGCCTGGACCCCTGTATCCCGGAAACATGGCCGGCGTTCCGCGTTAATTACCGGACGGGTCAGGCCACTTACCAGATTGATGTGTCGAACCCGGAGCGGCTGAACCGGGGAGTGAAGCAGGTCTCCCTTGACGGACGGCTAATGCCCGACGGGCTGATTCCACTGGTTGAAGATGGCCGCGAGCACCGGGTACAGGTGCTACTAGGCCGCTAATGGGCATGGACTGCGAATTAAAACACGAGTGTTATAATGATCGCCGGATGAAAGCGATCTCGGATCAGGAACAACTCAAGCTCCGGGCAGAAAAAAGGAAAAAGGCCTGTCCTGGCTAGCTTCTGAGCATCAATGAACTCACAGGGTTGCGATGTGTCCGATCTCGATGATTAGATTGACACGAACCAGGTATTCGTTGTACAAGATGTTCAATAAGTGCCATCAGTGGTCAGGCATTCTAATATGCCATGATTTACTAGAAAGGATCAGCCTCTCTTCTGATTCACCTTGCACATACTCAATATTGCTAGGGCAGATAGAGCTCGCCAGTGGCCGATGAGGAAGCGGGCAGATTGGGATTAGAAACCGAGTTTTTTGAAAAAACTCGGTTTCTAGAACTCGGTTTCTGGGGGATGGTCAAGGATCAGGGCTTCGATGCCCAGGCTTTGTAACCAGGGCAATTCTGAGGAACGGGCCCCCGCCTTCGCGGGGGCGAGCTCGATGGCGGAGAGGATGATGCCCAGTTCTGCCTGGCGGATGGTGTTTACCCACCCGGGCGTTTGGGACGATTCTTGGGGGGAGGTGATATGAATGTAGCTGGCGCCGGTGGATTGGGCGGCGGCGACCACAGCGGCCGGGGGCGTTTCCATGATTAATACGGTTCGATATTGGGGTGCTTTGGCCTTGATTTTGGCCACCCACTCAGGGTTTGAGGCGCCGGTCATCAGGTAGTCGGTCCAATCTTCACGGCCGAGCAAACGGGCCAGCCAGGGGATTATCCGGCCGTCCCGGATTACCAGGTAGGCGCCTAAACGAGCTTTCTGGCAGGCCTGTAGGAGTCTTACGATATTGGCGCCTGTTGGCCGGCCTGGGGCGGCGCTTAAGGCGGGAAAACCCCAACGGTTTCGGCCGATATCCAGGGTAACCATGTCCACGTCAAGCCCGGCGGCCCGGTTGATGTCCTCAATAGATGTACAGCGCAGGATGCGCAGGGTACGATAATCCTCGGGGGTTATCTCCTGTTGTAGGAATTGGATTATGCCCTTGATCCGGCGCGGTATCCATTGGCGCAGAGCAGGCCAAGGCACTAACATTTCCCCGGTGAAAGTGAAATCGTGGGAATAGTTCCAACTGGGCTCGAAGACGGAGCGGTGTAAATAGCTATGGATCAGGCGGTCTACCGGCGGCGAACGGTGAAACTGCCCTTTGAACAATTCGTTTTGCACTATGCCCATGGCGCCGACAAAGCGGGCGATGAGTTCAGGTACTTTCGCATGTCTTTGCTGGAAGTGGGCGATATCGGGGGCAAAAGCATGTTTTCCCGGAGCCGCGTAAACGAAGGGATGGGTGTCTTTCAGCGGTAACCGGCCGTTGGCCGCCAGGTCTATTACTTCGCCATGCCAGCTTCCTTCGACTTTGACCGGCCGGCCGGCTTTGTCCAGGTAGACCCAAATATGTTCCAGATCGTATAGATGGTTGATGTCCCAATCCCACCAGATGGCGTATTCGATAACCTGATCGGCTTTCACTTTGCGACGCTTCAGACGAATTCGTCGATGGAATGAGGGGGAGTCTGTGTCCTGGTGGAAGATGGTATAGCCGGCGGCCAGCGGCCGGAAAGGTTCGTTCTCGTCCAGGCGGATGATTGGCGCGTAACGGGCGGCCAGGTTCTGAGATACTATGTTTTGTTCTGTGCCGTATAGGGCAGCCAGGGAGGCATTTCCTTCTATCACTACTGTTGATTTTACCAACAATGGCCCTATGGTGCAGTTCTGCAGCTTACTCTTAGATAGACTCACTTCAAGATCCCCCGGATCTTTTCCTCCGCTCTCGTTCGTTTCCACCCGCGCCCCATATTCCCCGGCCGGACCAACAACCAATTCAAATTCGAAATTCGAAGTTCGAAATTTCCATAGCGGTACTGGGATACACCCCTGACCGGGGAATGGTTTGTAAGGCGCTTTACAACCAAGGGAATATGTTTTAGAATAGGGTGGGCAACTATTTACGACTGGGCATTTGCCCACTCATGGATTGGGTCAGAGGCCAATGAACGGGATCGATCACCAACGACTGCTGGTCAGGGCGGCGCAACTCTATTATGAGCAGGAGCTGACCCAGGCGTCCATCAGCCAGCGGTTGGGCCTGTCCCGGCAAAAGGTGCAACGGCTGTTGAGTGAGGCGCGGCAGCAGGGGATCGTGCGCATTAATATCCGGCCGGTGATGGGCGTCTACGCGGCGCTGGAACAGGGGTTGGAAGAGCGATTTGGGCTGGACGAGGCTGTGGTAGTGGAAACGACGGCCTATGAAGAGCAAGCGGTGGTGACCCGGGAAATTGGGGCAGGGGCGTTTGAATATCTGCTGCGGGTATTGCGGCCGCATGATGTGGTTGTGATTAGCTGGGGCGGCTCGCTGTTGGGGATGGTCGACGCGCTCCAGGCCAGCGGTGGGGTCGCGGGGGTGGCGGGGCTGAAGGTGGTGCAGGGACTGGGCGGCCTCGGGGACCCGACCAACGAAACCCATGCGGCCGATCTCACGCGACGCCTGGCGCAGATGCTGGGCGGCCGGGCCCACCTGTTACCGGCTCCTGGCGTGGCCGGCTCGCTGGAGGCCAGGAAAGCGTATGCCGGTGATCCCTTCGTGGCCCAGGCCCTGGCAGAAGGGGCGGCGGCCAACCTGGCGTTCATGGGTATCGGCGCCCCCCGGCCGGACTCAATCTTGTGCCGGGAGGGCACGATTGTCAGCTGGCCTGAACTGGCTGCCCTGGAAAAAGAGGGGGCTGTTGGGGACATTAATCTGCGCTATTTTGACCGCCTGGGGCAGCAGGTGGCCTCGGATCTGGATGAGCGGGTGATTGGCCTCACCCTGGCCGAGATCCGGCAGATCGAGCGGGTAGTCGGCGTGGCCGGCGGCGCAGCCAAGGTCGAGGCTATCCGGGGCGCGCTTGAAGGGAAATTGGTCGACGTTCTTGTTACCGACCACCTGCTTGCCCAAAGATTGTTAGACGGCAATGAATGATGTGATTAGACCGTTGAGTAGGAAAGTCCAACCATTGACCATTACGGCTCGTAGTCGATGGACCAAAAAAAGTGGGTTACGCTACGAATACGGGGTAAGGAAATCGTGACCCATTAAAGTGCACCGGCTATTCCATTGATTTTATACAGGGAAGAGCCCTTGTACACTAAATTGTGAGCCAATTTAGCAAAAGGGAGATAATCATGATTAAGCTCGGGATAAATACAGATAACTGGCGTCACGCAGACAAGTCAGTCGATTATTGCCTTGACGTCATCGCTCAGCAAGAGGTGGAATTTTGTGAATTTGAGGCCGTCGGCGGTACCGAATTCTTCACAGGTCTTGGTTTCGCTCCGTTCATTGACTTAAACAGCGACCCCCTGGACCTGCGCAAGAAGCTAGATAAGCTTGGTCTCAAACCTTCACAGCTTGACGTTTCTTTTCCTATCAACCGCTGGGAGTGCATTGATTTCATCCGTAAGGGCATCATGTTCGCCAACTTGCTTGGCTGCCCCTGTGTGGATACGACCGATGGCAAATACAAGTTGGAGGGGATGTCCGATAAAGAGCAAATTGGCATAATCAAGTACCACCTGGCCCAGTGCGTTTCGGTGGCTGAAAATCACAAGGTCATCCTCAACGTCGAACCGCATGGCCCTTTCACCAATAACGTGGCGACCATCACTGAAATCGTCGAACACTTTGATTCAGAGTATGTGCAGATGAACTTCGACACGGGTAACACCTTCATCGCGGGCAATGATCCCCTCGAATTCTTGAAGGCGACTCGTAAGTATGTGAATCATGTCCATGTCAAAGATGTTAGCCAGGAACTAGCCGCTGCCGCCCGGGGCAAGAGCACCGGAATTTCAGCCTCGGTGGTCTACATTGGCGAGGGCGCCAACGCTTCCAATATCAGTGAATGCATCAAGTATCTGGCCGAGACCGGCTGGGATGGCGTCTTATCTATTGAAAGTGATGGCGAGGAGAATGTCATCAAATCGGTCGCCTGGCTTCGAGATCAAATCGCAGCCGCGGAAGCAACATTAGCTTAACCTGTGCGCAGGTGCTTTGGATTATCGTTGGCATAGGCGAGGCTTTTGCTGAAAGGAATAAGTGAGGGTTATGGGTGGTAAAACGATCATTGTATTGGCTACGCTCGACACCAAGGGAGTGGAGGCTGATTATCTGCGGCAACAAATTCAGCTGGCCGGGGACCGGGCTTTGATCATCGATGTGGGCGTGGTCGGAAAACCGGCAACGAAGGCCGATGTCGGCCGGGAGGTGGTAGCACAAGCAGGGGGGACGCCGCTGGCCGAGCTATTGGAGAAGCCGGACCGGGAGGTGGCGGCGCCGGTTATGGCGGCCGGGGCGACGCTCATAGTCAGCGACCTGGTTGAACGGGGATTGGCCCAGGGGATCGTATCCATGGGCGGCACGCAAGGGACCACCCTGGCCACCAAGGTGATGCGGGCTTTGCCTTATGGTTTGCCCAAAGTGATGGTCTCTACCATGGCTTCGGGCAATGTGGGGCCATGGGTGGATATCAAGGATATTACCATGATGTTCTCGGTGACGGATATCCTGGGATTGAACCCGGTCACGCGCAAAATCCTGGCTAATGCGGCCGGAGCGGTGTGCGGGATGGCCAATGTCGGGGTGGTATTGGAACAGGGGAAAAATACCCTGGTCGCGGTCACGACGGTGGGCATTACGACCCAGGGGGCCATGACGGCGGTCGCAGTTTTGGAAGAGGCGGGGTATGAGACTATCGTCTTCCATGCTATCGGGCCCGGCGGGCGGGCCATGGAGCAGCTGATGGTTGAGGGGGTCATCGGGGCGGTGTTGGATTACTCAACCATCGAGGTTTCCAACGAGATGTTCCATGCCCTGCTGGCCGGCGGCGACAAACGGTTGACCACGGCCGGGGAATTGGGCTTGCCCCAGGTGGTCTGCCCGGGGGCTATCGAAGTGTTGGTTTACAATGAACCGGAGACGGTGCCGGCGCCCTTTAATACCCGGACGCTGATCCGCCACAGCCCGCAGATAACCGATGTGCGTTTGAATCGCCATGAGATGGCCGCCGTAGGCGAGGAGGTGGCCCATCGCTTGCGGCATACCAGGGATGAGGCGATCTTCATGATCCCCACGGGCGGGTACGATAGTTATGCGGTGGAGGGTGGGGGATTCCACGATCCCGAGGCCGACCAGGCCTTTGTCGATAACCTGAAAGCCAATTTGCCAGCCAATTTCACCGTCATCGAGCGCGATACCCACATCGACGATCCGGCTTTCGCCGCCGAAGCGGCCAAAAGATTGATTCGTTTGATAGAAAAGAAGCATAGCTAGGAGGTGAATCATGGCCAAGCGATATACGCGCCAGGAATTCCTGGATAGATTGTGGCAGGGAATCAAAAGTGGCCGGCCGCTGGTGATGACCGGGGCCGGCAATGGCATCGCGGCCAAGTTTATTGAGCGAGGCGGCATTGACATCCTGGGCGTCTACAATACGGGTTACTTCCGGATGCAGGGTTATGGCTCGCTGGCCGGGATGCTGCCCATCATGGATAACAACCAGCTGATTTACGACATGGGTAAACGGGAAGTGTTACCCCAGGTGAAAGAAGCGCCGGTCATCGCCGGGGTAGCCGGCGTGGACCCGTTGCGGGATATGGCGCTGTACCTGGAGGAGTTGAAGCATATCGGCTATTCGGGGGTGCACAACTTCCCCACCGTGGCCTGGTATGACGGTGAATTCCGGGAGACGCTGGAAGCGACGGGCCTTGGCTACGAGCACGAACTGAGGATGATCAATATTGCCCGGGAGCTGGACATGCTGACCATCGGCTACGCCTTTAATATGGAAGACGCCCGGCGGCTTTTTGCCGAAGCTGCTCCGGATATCTACATCTTCCACGCGGGCATTACCCGGGGCGGCTCCACCGGCTATGGGGGCGGCCGGGGCATCGAAGAGATGGCCGAGCTATCCCAGAAACATTACGATTTCGCCCGGTCCCAGAAGCCAGAAGTGATCCTGCTGGCTCATGGGGCGGCCCTGTCTGATCCGGAGACGGCGCAATATATGGTGACCCATACGGATTGCCACGGGGTGCAACTGGGTTCGGCGATTGAGCGCATGGCTGTGGAACGGCCGCTGGAAGAACGGGCGGCCAAGTTTAAGTCGATACGTTTTCCTGAAGGGGCCCGACGCTGGTCGTAAATGATGGGGCGCCCCGGGTAAATAATTATCTATGTCTTTAAAGGTTGTCTTCTGGGGTAATTCCCAGAGTGTCTTTAGCTGCCGCCACCTGGAGGCTTTGTCGGTTATCCCCTGCGAGCTGGCGGCGCTGGTGGACCTGCCGCCGGCAAAACAAGGCACGACCCATCCGCATCCGGCCGGCCTGGAGGCCTTCGATGATGTGGCCCGGCAAAGGGGGATCAGGATCTATTCGCCGGCTAAGCCCAATGAACCGCGCTTCGTGGAGGAGATGCAGGTATTGGCGGCGGATCTATTCATCGCCGTTGGTTACGCCCTGATCTTAAAGCCGGCCCTGCTGGCCTTGCCCAAAGTTGCGGCAACGAATTTTCACGCCTCGTTGCTGCCCAACTACCGGGGCAAACACCCGGTTTTCTGGACGTTGCGGGGCGGCGAGGTTTGGGCCGGTCTGACTGTGCACCATATGGATCCGGGTATCGATACGGGGGATATCATTTACCAGGTCAAGGTGCGAACCCGCCGGGATGATACCGTCGCTTCGTTATACGGCCGGATAATCGATCGCAGTATTGGCCTGGTGGGCCAGTTGGTGAGCGAGGCGGAGGAGGGCCGGCTGCCCAGGAAATACCAACCGGCCGGCCTGGGCTCTTATTTTTCTTCGACGACGCCGGCTGATTTCCGCATCGATTGGGCGTGGCCGGCTGAGAAGATCCGGCGCCATATCGTCATGAGCCCGGGAGGTTGTTTCGCGCCGGTGGCCGGCCGGCCGGTCTATTTTTCCCAGGCGGAAAAGGTGAGGGGCCGGCCAGATGAAGTACCGGGCAAGGTGTTGAAACTCGGCCGCAGGCGGAGCACGATTGCCGCCGGAGACGGGGCCGTGTCCATCGGTCGCGGCCGGCCGGAAGCCGACCAGGGCCAGGCACTGGCACTGCTATTGAGGCAACTGGGAATCAAAGTTGGAGATCGACTGGATTAAAGCATGGCTCTGGTTAATTTTCACGACTTAATGGCGGCGGCCGAAGCCGGCAATTATGCGGTGGGCTACTTTGAAAGCTGGGACCTGGTCTCGCTGTTGGCGGTGGCCGATGCGGCCGAAGCAGCGCGATCGCCGGTGTTGTTGGGTTTCAGCGGCCTGTATCTGAGCCACCCGGAGAGGATCGTGAAGGACCCGCTGGCGGCTTATGCGGCGCTGGGCCTGGCGGTTTGCTCACAACTATCTGTGCCGGCAACGTTGCTGTTTAACGAGTCGCCGGATGAAGCGGCCGTACTGGCGGCGGCAAGGCTGGGTTTTGGCCTGGTGATGTATTCTGATGAAAGAGTGGATGCCAGGAGCCAACAGCTGCGGGTGAAGGAAGTGGCCCAAAAGGCTCACCGGTTGGGCGCGGCCGTGGAAGGTGAAACGGCTGCCCTGCCGGGCGTGGCGGGCATGCTTTCTGAGCCCCTGGCGGAGGCGCCCCTGACCGGCGTGGAAGCGGCCCTGGATTTTGTCAGGGAGACAGGAGTAGACGCCCTGGCGGTGAATTTGGGGCAGATGCATCTGCACGGCCGGCAGGAATTAGAGCTGGATCTGGATCTCTTAGGCGAACTACGGCGGGCTTTATCCGTACCGTTGGTGTTGCATGGGGCAACTTCTGTGCGCCGCGAGGCGCTGGGCGCGGCCGTCAAAAGCGGGGGTGCGCAAAATAAACGTCGGTAGCCTGTTGAAGAAGACCTACTTTGAAGCGTTGCGAGAGGCTTGTAATGAAGCCGGCGAACCTTATAACCCTTACCTGGTGCTGGGTTCTGGCCTGGAGGGCGATGTGCTGGTGACCGCCCGCCTGGCTTTGCGTGATGTGGTCATCGATCTGATGAAGCTGTTCGGCAGCGCGGGCCAGGCATGAGCAATTTACGGCGGCTTTCCGAGAGGGCAAAGATTGGTCCGGCCCTAATTAGTTCTAAGATGAAGTCCGGCAGTAACAAAACAGTGTCTTTTCAAAGGAGTTTTTATTGATAGCCAAGATTATCATTCCTGATCTAGGAGCCACCGGCGGCGATGTTACCCTGATGCGCTGGTTGGTGGAACCCGGCGAGAAAGTCCAGGCCGGGCAGCCGTTATTTTTGGTGGAGACGGATAAGGCTACGGTGGAGGTGGAAGCGTTCCGGGAGGGGTACCTGCGCCGGATCATGGTCGAGGCCGGCGAGACGGTGTCGTTAGGTAGCATCGTGGCCCTCATGGCTGATTCGATGGCCGAACCCCTGGACGAAGATTTGGTTACGGAAGATCCTCCAGGTGTGGAAAGCCGGCCGGCCGGTAGAGGAGTTGAGGTCGCGGTTCAGGGTCAAGAGCGGATCTTGATTTCGCCCTTGGCCCGGCGCATGGCCGAGGTCGAGGGTCTTAGCCCGGGAACGGTGCGGGGGACGGGTCGCCAGGGACAGATCCTTAAACGGGATATCGAAAAGCACACGCGGCCGGACAGGTGGCAAGGCGATGGAGCGGCCGGGATACGGAGCGAACCTCTCACACCGATGCAACGGGCCATCGCCAGCCTTACGAGTCAAAGCAAGGCGGAAGCGCCGCATTTTTACGCCGGCATTACGGTGGATATGGCTGCTGCCCTGGTCACTCGCCGGGAAGCGGTGGAATGGGCCAACCAGAACGGGTGGGCGCCGCCGACGATCACGGACCTGTGCCTGCGGGCCGTGGCCCTTACCCTCGGTAGCTTTCCCACGCTCAATGCCAGCTTCCAGGAGGAAAGAATCGCCTATTATGAGGGGATCCATATCGGGCTGGTGGTGGGCGTGGAAAGTGGCGGCATGCTGGTTCCGGTGGTTCGCGGGGCCGACAAGCTAAATCTATTCAGCCTGGCGGCGGTCACGCGTCGCCTGAAGGAGCGGGCGGGGAAGGATGCTCTCAGCGATGGGGAAATGAGCGGGGGAACGTTTACCCTATCCAATTTGGGTATGTACGGCCTGGAGAGCTTTACGGCGATCATCAACCCACCCCAGGCCGGGATATTGGCCCTGGGAGAGGTGAACGAGCGGCCGTGGGTGGTCGACGGGGCCATCGTTCCCCGGCCGGTGATGAAGGCTACGCTTTCGGTAGATCACCGGCTGGTGGACGGCATCGTGGCCGGCCGCTTTTTGGCGGCCTGGAAGGATATGCTGGAAAAGCCCAGCCGGCTGACATTAGAACCGCCACAGGAGATTAAAATATGAGCCAGATGCCGCCTTTATCGAAAGAGAAATTGTTGGCGATGTACCGCAAGATGGTTCTTATTCGCCGTTTTGAGGATACGCTCTACCAACTGTTTCTACAGGGGTTGGTGCCCAGCACCCTGCACCAATACCAGGGACAGGAGGCGGCCGCGGCCGGCGTCTGTAGCGCGCTTAGAAGCGATGATGTCGTTTTTAGCACCCACCGGCCGGTGGGCCATGCCATTGCCAAGGGTGTGGGATTGGAGGCCATCGCCGGCGAACTGTGGGGCAAGGCGAACGGTTGTGCGGGCGGCAAAGGGGGGCAAATGCACCTGGTGGACCCCTCGGTGGGTTTTATGCCCTCCAACGCCATTGTGGGGGCCAATATCCCCATCGCGGTCGGAGCGGCCATCGGCTTCGCGCTGCGCGGCCTTGACCGGGTGGCGGTGAGTTTCTTCGGCGACGGCGCTACCAATATCGGCGCTTTTCATGAAGGGTTGAACTTTGCCGCCGTTCGCGCCGCGCCGGTCATTTTCATTTGTGAAAACAACCAGTATGCGGCCTCAACCCATATTTCTCTGACGACCCGAATCGACAATATCGCCGATCGCGCGGCCGCTTATGGGATGCCGGGCAGCAAGATCGACGGCATGGATGTGCTGGCGGTTTACTGGGCGGCCCACGAAGCGGTGGATCGGGCCCGAAGCGGCGGCGGGCCGACTTTTTTGGAGTTGAGCACGTATCGTTATATGGGCCATTCGCGAGGCGATCCGGGCAACTATCGCCGGACCGAAGAGGTGGAAACCTGGCGCCAGCAGGATCCGCTGCCCTTATTTCGCCAGCGGCTGGTGGGTGAGTTTGGGATAACAGAAGAGGATTTATCGATTTTGGAGAAAGGTTGCCAGGATGAAGTGGAGGCGGCCGTGCGCAGCGCCCAGGATGCGCCGGAGCCGGCGGTCGAAGAGGCGGGCCGGCATGTGTTCGCCGAATACCGGAGGGTCATATGAACGAAAAAAAGCCCGGCGAAAGAAAGATGACGATGGCCGAAGCTTTGCGCGAGGCGATGCGCCAGGCCATGGAGAAGGATCCGACGGTATTCCTGCTGGGTGAGGATATCGGCGTGGAGGGCGGCTTCGGCGGCGGCTTCACCGTGACGTTGGGGCTGTCGGAGCAGTTTGGGCACGAGCGGGTGATCGATACGCCTATCTCGGAAACAGCCATTGTGGGGGCGGCCGTGGGCGCGGCCATGACCGGGATGAGACCCGTCGCCGAGATGCAGTATGGCGATTTTGTCTTTTGCGCGATGGACCAGGTGGTCAACCAGGCGGCTAAGATGTGTTACATGAGCAACGGGCAGGTTACGGTGCCCCTGGTTTTGCGGCTGCCGGTCGGGGCTTCCAGACGGGGCGCGCAGCACAGCGGATCCACGGAAGCGTATTTCATGCACACGCCGGGTTTAAAAGTGGTTTGTCCCTCCAATCCCTATGACGCCAAGGGGCTACTCTATGCGGCCATTTGGGATGAGAACCCGGTGATTTTCCTGGAACATAAGCTGCTTTATGGTGGGAAAGGCGGGCGAAAGGAGAAGACGTCGCTGGACCCGATTATGGTGGTTCCGGAAGAAGCGTATGAAGTGCCTTTGGGCAGCGTGGCCGTGCGGCGGGCGGGCCGGGATGTGACTATCCTGGCCAATATGTTGATGGTCCACCGCTCGTTGGAAGCGGCCGGTATCCTGGCCGAGGAGGGGATCAGCGCCGAGGTGATCGACTTGCGCTGCCTGGCGCCGCTGGATATGGAGACGCTGGTCCGGTCGGCCAAAAAGACGAACCGGGTGCTGATCGTCGAGGAAGATAACAGAAGCGGCGGGTGGGGAGCCGAGGTAGCCGGGCAGCTGGGAGAAGAGGTATTTTATTACCTGGATGCGCCGATCAAACGGGTGGCGGCTCCGGATACGCCGGTGCCGGCGGCGGCGGCCTTGGAAGCGGCTTATGTGCCGGATGTGGAGAAAATTGTTGCGGCCGTGCGGCTGTTGATGGAAGGGGGGTAATTCATTAGGATAGTCGTATTTTTAGGGGGAATCTTACCGTATGTGTCGTTTTAAGAGGTGTATCTCGTGAACAATTTGTACGGCGAAACCGTTCGTTTTTCGCTTACACTGGTCCAAACTGTCGTTGTTTTATACCTAACCGCGGAAAAGAGTATGATACATTATGATGTACCACAATATATCGTGGCTGGATAATCCAATTTAGCCAGCCGATGGATTTCGTTACAAGGAACTCAAAATGGATCGACTGATGGATTGGTTGTTAAGCGGTCCTCCTTGGGTTAAGTATCGTACCCGTGTGGATTTACTTGAACAGTCAGAAGATGCTCCTGAAGTTCGAAGAGCTCGTGAAGCAATGTTGGAACATCCCCAAGTAAAAATGCTAATCGAAGAGTTGGGTGAATGGCCCGGCCCAATTCTCAAATCGCACAAGTCCGCGGGTCATGTGCTGCATAAACTAGTCTTCGCTGCTGACTTAGGTTTTCGTGCAGACGATGCGGGTATCTCGCAGATTATTCACCGTATCCAGGCGCGCCAATCGGAAGAAGGCCCATTCCAGGTGTTAGTGAATATCAATCCCAGATACGGCGGAACAGGTAAAGACCAATTTGTGTGGATGCTGTGTGATGCTCCGTTAGTTTTGTACGCGCTATGTAAGTTCGGCCTGGATGACTCCCAGGAAGTACAGAACGCCACAAACTACCTGGTTGGGCTGGAACGGGAGAATGGCTGGCCGTGTGCCGTTGCGCCAGAGTTGGGGAAGTTTCGGGGGCCGGGGCGTAAGTCAGATCCTTGTCCTTACGCAAATCTGCTTATGATCAAGCTACTGGGCCAATTTCCAGAACATCACGCCAGCCACAGCGTTCAAATCGGAGTGGAAGCATTGCTATCGTTGTGGGAGCAACGAAGAGAACGACGCCCGTACTTGTTTGCCATGGGGAGTGGTTATGCAAAACTCAAAGCACCATTGATTTGGTACGATGTTTTGCACGTTGCTGATGTGCTTACACAGATCGCCTGGGTACGTGACGATAGCCGTCTGCTGGAGATGGTAGACATTATCAAGGGTAAGGCGGGTGATGATGGACGTTTTATTAGTGAGTCGGTGTGGCGCGACTGGAAAGGTTGGGACTTTGGACAAAAACGTGATCCTTCCTGGTGGATAACATTGGTCGCTCACCGAATACTTAAACGAGTAAATGCCTCAACGTAATGGATATTTGCTGTCTAATCAGCGCCTGCAATGGACCGTTTCTCCTCGCTCTGCTCTGCTCGGCTCGCCGCCACTAGAGCTCAAGCTTAGACACTTTGCATCTTCGTAATTGGGCCAGCTTTAGGGAGGGGATACGCCAAATAATTCTGGAGATATAACGCCAGATAATTATCAAACTTACAGTTAGGAACAATATGTCCAAAAAAACGTATAACCGGCAACCTTCCTGGACATTGATCCTTTGAACCGGTTTAATATGCAGACCTGCGGTAAATAACCAGGGGCGGCCAAAGGGAGAGATTTGTACAAGGAAGTGACCGTTATTTTGGAAACCGCTTTGAAAGTGAACATGACATCTGGTCATTACAGATATGGGGTTGACAAATAAGTTGCCATGGTTTAGTATATCGTGTAACGATATATCGGTACGCGATGTAATAAATGTCAGAGGAACCGACATGAAAGCAACAGGCAACCCCCCTTTCGGGGATCCGGAAAGCCAGCTGCCCCTCTCCCCGGCCATGTTCCATATCTTGCTGGCGCTGGCCGACGAAGAGCGGCATGGCTACGGCATCATGCTCGAGGTCAAATTGCGCACGGACGGCCGGGTGCACCTCGTACCGGGCACGCTGTATGGGGCGATAAAACGGCTCCTGGAAAAGGGTATCATCGAGGAGACCGAGGAACGGCCGGACCCCAAGATGAACGACGAGCGCCGGCGCACCTACCGACTCTCCGATTTCGGCCTCCGTGTGTTGAGCGCCGAAGCGGAGCGGATGGAACGCAATGTGGCGCAGGCGCGGGCGAAGCAGCTGCTGCCCGACGAGTCGGTCAAGCCGGCCAGGGGAGGATTGTGATGCGTGACCAATCCCACATAGTGACCTTTTCAGTTCGCCTGTACAAGTTGTTGCTGCTGGCCTATCCAACCCGATTTCGTCGCGCTTACGGCCGGGAAATGGCCCAAGTATTCCGGTGATGATATTCGCGACACGTTCCAGGAAAGTGGGGCGGCCGGGTTGATTGGCCTGTGGTTCCTCGTAGGGCTTGATTTGCTCGAAACGGCGTTTGCCGAACATATCTGGGAGGTATTCCACATGCCAATAGAAAAAGTTGAACGCTGGACCGGCCTGGCCGCCGCCCTTGGAGGCGCGCTGTGGGTCTTCGTACCGCTCTCCGTTGAAGTTTGGAACGTAAATTTGAACGAAGGCGTCCTAATTACCCTCATGTTGGCAATTATGCTGCTGTGGGCCATCGCACTCGGCGGCCTCTACCGGCGGCTGCCGGCTGCATCTTACCCGGCCAACAAGGTCACCTTGGCCATGGTGGAAATCGGCCTGCTGCTCCTGGCGATCGCGTTGCTGCTCCTGAACTACACGGCGTTGGAAGAAGTTCCCACGGCGATGGGGATCCTGGCGTTAACCGGCATGGTCCTTGGTTTAACCGGTATGGGGGTCATTGCCCTGGTGCACCGCGTCCTGGGGTTCTGGCGCTTCGCGCCCCTGACGTTGGGCGGCGTTTTTCTAGCTTTCATCGTCGTCACCACGATTCCCGAAAGTCCCCAGGAATTGCAGACGGTCCTTATCATTCTTTTCGGGATCAGCTGGCTGCTGCTGGCATTCGGGCTTTGGAGCAAGACCAGAGAGGAGGCCGGAGCGGCTTTGGCGGCTTGATAGTAGCGCCGAGGTGGTAATGCTCGGGACAAGGTCAGCAGATCGCTGTAGACGCCTTCGAATGATCCGGCGGTCACGAAAACGATCTTGCCCCTGGCGACGGCCGGCGATTTTGATGGGCAAGATGGTCGCATTTTCAGGGGGAATCTTACCTTTGTTTTCTTGAGCGGGTTTCTTGAATATGGAGGTTGGCGGTCGGGATCGGCCGGGGTGTGTGAGCCCCGGATGGTAGGAAATGGGGGGTCTTCTTTACACCTTGTTTTCCCAAAATGCAATTTGCTCATTTCGCCCACCAATCCAATATGGTAGACCCAGTTCGCAGTGATCCCTATTGTTCCCAGTCGTAAGCAACAATAAATGACTCCCAATAACGGGAGTCGTTCTAAATGATGTACAGTATCTTACTCTATGAGTTTTATGGTGTCGGCGTCAATGACGGGGGGCAATTTGCCATTTCTTCTCTTAATTCATCGATAGCAGTTGCTAGCTCCTCCAACTCAACGCCTTGGGCCAACAAGGCTTCAATTTCTTCTTGCATTTCATGGGCTTTCTGGCAAACGTCCCGATCGATCTCTTCTAGAACCGCATCAATATCAATGAATTCATCGACCTCGGTCACATTGCTGGGTGGCGTATTCGTTGCCGGGAGGGAAACAGTTGGCAGCGGCAGGTCGGGTACGGTAGCTGTAGCTGTTTGCATCGGCAATTTCTGATCGTTACCCCCACAAGCAGCCAGCAAGGTCATGAAGGCCAGCAAAAACATCAAGTGCAATAGTTGTTTGGTGATGGTTGTATTCCTCCAGGATCATACATGCTTGGCCAGATACTTATCATAGGTCTCCTGGAACTATTCATTCCCGTTAGCTTCGTCGGTGCCGTCTCTATCAACCAGTCTTATTTCCTGGGCTGTTGGCGAGCTGCCGTCCGCTAGCCAGACCTCGACCTCGACCAGGTCACCGACTTCGATTCCGGCTTCAATCTTGGTTTCGGGAACTATTGTTATCGTTTCGCCATCAATGATCCAGAGTGTTTCGCTGATCACCTCAACAGAACCGGTAAACTTGAGTTCACTCTCGCTGCCGCCATTGTCGCTAATGCCAGGTCCATTTCCATTGTTGCCGTTGTCAGGTCTATTTCCATTGTCGCTATTGCCAGCACCCTTTGCATTGTCGCTGTTGCCAGGTCCACTTTCATCGTCGCTATTGCCAGCACCCTTTGCATTGTCGCTATTGCCAGGTCCATTTCCATTGTCGCTATTGCCAGCACCCTTTGCATTGTCGCTGTTGCCAGGTCTACTTTCATCGTCGCTATTGCCAGCACCCCTTGCATTGTCGCTGTTGCCAGGTCCATTTCCATCGTCGCTATTGCCAGCACTAGCCCAGGGAGGTGGGCCGGGGGGCAAGCTTAGTTCGTCGCGAATTTCTCCCCAACCCAACCCAGCTTGCAGCAGTCCTACGGCTTCATCAAAAGAGACCCCTATATCTGCAGTGGCCAATGATTGGGCATGGATGATTGGGCCCCATCCTAAACCAGACTCCTTGAGCGTCAACAGACTTTCGCCGCTTAATCCCAGGTCGGTAAAGCGACTACTCAGGCCGTAAGCGTGGGTGACCTCGCCCCAACCTTGCCCTTGCCGGTGTGAGTCTAACAACGTGCGCCAATCTCCATTATAGCCGGGTAGCCCCTCGGCTATGACCACGGATTTCATAATTTGACCATAGCCCACCTCGGCCGCGACTAGGTCAAGAATCTCTTGACAGGAAGCACCTGTTTTTTTCGTCAAATAAGTAACCCGGGGGTGGGCGCACTCTGGGATCTCCTCTTGGGCATAGAGAGCAGCCGGCACGAGGATAAGAATGAAACAAATAATGACTAATGGGATTAATAGGCTTCTTTTGTTCATGGTTTTACTTCCACCTTATAGCTTGTTAGCGTACTAAGGACAGTAATCTAGTTCGTCCTTAAGCTCCAGAACCGCCGTACTTAAGTCACTTAAATCGGCTCCTTGATTGCTCAAGGCCGCGATTTCAGCCTGAGTCTCATCTGCTTGCTGGCACACACTACTATCCATTTCTTGCAACATCACGGTCACGTCCATGAATTCGTTGGCGATACTAGCAGCAGGCTTACTGGTTGTCGTCGTGTCCAGACGGTTGTCCTGACCGACACCAATGATTGCCATCAGTCCAAAGATAAGAATGAAAAACAGGATGCCGAAAAGAGCCAAAAGCGGCCGAACCTGGAGAGAGCGGAAGAGGAAGAACTGTTTGTTGGCCTTCTGCGACGTAGTCCGTGTTACGTTCGGCTGCTTAGAGATCCGTTCTTTTTCTTTGTATTGTCTGTTCCTGGACTCTATCGGCAGTTTTTGGGCAAGGGCGAAGTTCAATAACTCGCGGCGTTGGGCGGCAACGGCATTACCATCTCGAACTGGATACTGAAGTGTGCGTAATTGGTCGACCAACCTCAGCATCTCTGCTTCGTTATCGGATAATCCCTGCAAGCATTGTTCAATCGGTGCACCGGCTTCGAGTTGGGCCAGCCTTCTTTGTAGTAAGCTTTCCGACGCGCTCATAAATTGACAATCCTTGGTTACTCTTGCTTTAAAGCCAGGCGCAACGCAACCAGGCCCCGATGTTGTAGTGATTTGACGGCCGCCACAGTTTTGCCCAAGATGCCGGCCACTTCCCGTAATGACAATCCGACTAAAAAGCGGAAGATAATCACTTCCCGCTGAGATTCGTCCAGCTTGTCTAAGGCAAGTTGAAGCTTTTCTACCGTAAGCCTGTGTACTACAATAACGGCCGGATCATCGTCCTGGGTGGCTAATTGTGTTTGATGGGGAGGCCAATTTAGGGCGCGATTCTTCTCTTTGCGATAATAGTCAACCACCAAATTGGAAGCGATGCGGTACAACCAGGAGGAGAACGGTATGCCTATTTCTCGATAATCGTGTAAGTGGGTGATCATTCGCGCAAATACCTCGCCGGTTAAATCCTCTGCCTGGTGCTTATTAGAAACCCGGATCCAAACATACTTGAAAATTCGTTCATTGTGACGGTCGTATAACTCGCCAATTGCGCTCACATTTCCTTTTTGAGCTGATCGAACCAAATCTGCATCACTTGGATCAAGCACAATGCCAATTCCCTTATATAGATATAACGGCGGAGCGGTCAAAAGGATTCAAAATTGGATCTGACTGGGAAGCACATAGAAATCGGTTCCGATTCTGGTTGTGCCCGCATATATCAGCGTACTATCAATGTTCGCGCAGAAATGTGTAATGGGAAATGGAGCCCAAACATATTTGCTCGCTTCGGGAGTATCCTGAATTCTGTGTAGTCACCTGCATTTCGCGACACTGTCATTTGGGTAGGCGCGGACGAAAACCGACATAAGTCGCGCTTGGTTGAAAACCTTTATGGGAATAAATGGTTACGCCACTTAACCAATGAACTGGATTCGATTCTAGTAGCAGTGTGAGAGACCAGTTTTAGCAACTTGCAGCGAGACCACCAAAAGCACATTAATTATCTAGCGAGTTTGCCAAATGTCCTAGAAAGGGACCTTAAGTTGCCTTCAATTAGCTGCCAAATGGACTGCAATAAGATCGCATAGTTACCCGTCAATTGCCAGAGGTCAATCAGGCAATGTTAAAAACAAAACGGTATGGAAACTCATTTATGGGGGTTGGTTTCTTTACACCTCTTCCAGAGGTAGAGACATGGTTTCCAATGTAATCTGGAGAATAAAGATAAGGGGGGTTTAACAGACAACCTGGTTGTCTCAAGTGAACCGTTTTAGCTTTATGCGAGGGAGGATCGAAAGAAAACTAATGAGATTCGCGGTCACAGTAGTGCTATCTGCGGTCTGAGTATCGTGATCTGACTTGTGTCAGCCCAGAATCGACGAACTAAACTCGATACTCAATCCCGGTTAACATCCGTGAAGTCAGCGGTTCAAGTCCGTCCGCGCCCACTTTTTTGATGCTCTGGTCTGGTAGCCGGGGCATTTATCATTGCAGGTAGTCCGAAATCAGGCGAGCATGCGTGCCGTAGACGTAACGGTTCGTAATATTCCCCTTCCCTTCAAGCTCGCTGGGTAGCTCTGCTTTGACAGTCAGACATGGGCAAAGCCGGCGTTTTTCCCAGCCCAAGAATTGCTCACAAGAATCTGAACCGAAGCATTCTGTCCCAAATCATGTTCCCGACCGAATCAGGTCTGCTGACCCATGACAACGGGACGCACTGGACTGTACAGTGTTGTTAGCACAGAAATCTCGGAGATCCAGATGTCGAATCTGAATGTGAAAACGTTTTTACCGCAATGGGTAGCGATCGTCACCGTTGCCATGACTTTGGCCACCATGAGCGCATTCTTGACCATGTGGTCAGTCGGTGAGGTGGTAGAGGAAACCTGGGGCGAAACGGCGATGGCTTTAGTCGTCGGGGGTCTATTTGGGGCGCTGCTAGCTGGCAGCACCGGCACCGCGCAGGCTATGGTGCTGTACCGTCAAGGCATTAACCCTGGGACATGGATAGTGCGCACGCTAGTTGCTGGAACTGTGGGGATGGCGATTGGGATGACCGTGGCTTTCTCCTTCATGGATGTGGATACAATGCCAGGCGCATTGATCGGCCTACACTTTGCTTTATCGGTGGGTGTGCCGATTGGCCAGGTGCAGTCCCAATTGTTGAAGAAGCATGTGAAGCAGGCCAGGTTGTGGGTTCTGATTTCCGCCGCCGCTTTCGCTGTAGGATTCGGTGTTGGCCTACCCTTGAGCGGCGAAGGGCGCGAATGGTTAGCGGTCGGAACAATGGCAGCGCTGACGGCGATCGTTTCTGGAACCGGGCTGGTGTGGCTGGCGCGTCGTCAGCAAACGGCCGTTGTCGTGTAATACGTTCTTAGCAGAATTCAACAAACGAAGCTCATAAAATCATGGACGCCAGATCCTGGAGGAATGCATGCCGATTCAGCCGAATATTCTCGAACGAACCGCTATCTTCAACCTAAATCTTGTGCCTGGAGTCATGCTGGACTTGGCCGGCGCGCTGGCTTTTCAGACATTGCGCCTGGCAGCGCAGATGGGGCTGTTTGAGGCCCTGGCCGAGGGCCCTTCAACCGCCACCGAACTGGCCCAAAAGCTCAACAGCAATGAACGAGGTGTTGATTCATTGCTCCGGGCGTTGGCTTCGATCGGCTACGTTGTGGAACAAGACGACCATTATCGCAACTCCTCTCTTACTGAGAAATGGGTGCTGGATGATGAGATCTTCAACCTCGACGCGGCTCTCACTTTCTGGTCGGCCGTTTTTCAAGAGCTCTCTCCCCAGGCATTAGAAGTGATGCAAACGGGTGAACGGCCGTATGGCAACATATACATGTGGCTGAAAAAAAATCCTGACATCTTACACGCCTTCCAACAGCAGCTGATGGCTAGTGTTACGCTGGCCGGACCAGATATCATCAAGAAATTGAAAATGCCATCGACGGCTGCCAAAGTGCTCGATGTCGGTGGCGGTCATGGACTGTTCAGCATCCTGCTTTGTCAACTGCATCCGCATCTACAAAGCACCGTACTAGACAGTGCCATCGCTCTTCAAACAGCAGAACTCAACATTGCCCGGCATGACATGGCTGATCGGGTCTATCTACATCGAGGGGATTTGTGGCAGGAAAATTGGGGCGATGGTTATGATGCAATCCTACTGTTTAACCTCATCCACCATTACGATATGTCCCAAAATGTTGAGCTGCTACGCCGCTGCCAGGCCGCCCTTAAACCAGGTGGACAGGTCGCCATTCTGGATCAGATCGAGGGGAAAGTTCCGGGAAATGTGGCCAGCGCCTTCATTCGCTTGATTGCCCTGCACTACTTCTTATTGGCTGACGGCCGTGTCTATGCCCATGATGACATTCAAAGTTGGTTTCAGCAAACAGGCTTTACAATGGCGCAGTCACATCGGGTGCTTAAATTACCGGGCACGAGTTTAATGGTGGCCAATAAACGATAGAGGAGGATCACTTCAATGCGAACAAACATTTTCTGGGGACGAGTGAGTGCGGCGAGTGGGATTGTCGCTGCCTTGCTCCTAATGGCCGGCATCATTGTCAGCGATGTGAACGGTGAGGTTTCGGTTACTGCTCCATCCAGCAGGATTGCCGAAACGTTTATTGACAATCAATCGTCAATTCTCGCCGGAACCTATCTCTACGGTTCTGGGCGTCTTCTTCTTGATCATATTCCTTGGCTACTTGCGCGAATTTTTGCTAACTGCCACAGATGAAAAAACATGGCTGGCGTCCGTTGCCTTTGGTGGTGGGTTGGTTGCCTGTGCCATGCTACTCCTAGGGGCCCATTTCAGCCAGGCGTTTACGGTGCTGGAGAGCTATGGGGGAGAGACGCAAGTGGCCAAAGCGCTCTACGTGTTGGAGTGGAATTGGTATCTTCTGGTAGAGGCGCCGCCCTTGGCAGCCCTGGTCGGGGCAACAGCAGCCATCGGATTCACCACCAAGGTTCTACCCTGGTGGCTTAACGGGTGGGGCGCGCTGCTGACGCTCACCCTCCTTAGCCCCTTCTTACCAGGTTCCGGCGTGATGGTGACATTCTTGTGGGTGGTCGCGCTCTCAATCGTTTTGTTACTCAGGACGAGAGGGGCTACCGGTCAGGAGGCCAAGGGGAGGCAATGATGGAACGATTGGTGATGCAGTGGAGCTGGGCAACGCCAACATTGCAGGTGACTGCAAAAAAAAATGTCCTGGTACATGTTCCCGGCCGAATCAGGACGGCAGCCCCATGACAACGGGACCTGCCCAGGTGTAGAGTGAGAGTGTCTAACAGCTTACCTGAGCAGGTTAAGATGTCAAGAACGTTAAATGGTTCGTTAAGAGGAGAGTACAATGTCCATCAAAAAAAGATATGCAGTGATAATAGTCAGTCTGGTTCTACTAATGGGCGCCAGCCTACCCGCGCTGGCCGACGGGGCGCAGGTCACCCAAGGCGATTTCACCAGCTTCGCCGCCGGGCCCTCCCTGGGTTACGATGTTGCTGGTCAGGCCCAGATGGTGAGGACGGCACACGGCCGTACCATCGTCATCGTTCACCTGTCTGGTCTGCACGCTGGCGTCGCCTACGGCGCTGACGTCCACAACCTGCCTTGCGACGTCAACAATGGCGGTGGCCACTACCAGCACGTAGTTGGCGGCCCGGTCGATCCCGTCAACGAGATCTGGCCCGGATTCACAACTAACGCGGCCGGGGTTGGTAACGGCAACGCCACCAATGACTTCACCGCCCGGCCCGAAGCCCAGTCCGTGGTCGTACACGACCCGAACGCAGGCAACGCCCGCATTGCCTGCGCCGACCTGAACTGATGAACGTGGCGGAGCGTGAGCGGATGTTCGCGCCCCGCCCACCTGTTTCTATCGCTCGAGTTACTTGTAGGGCAAGGATGGTCCTGATGAACATCAAGCGCTGGATGGGCCGGTTGAGGCTGCTGGGGGCATCTCGGCCGTGCCACTAATGGTCGCCTTCGCCTCCACCGGTTGGGGCGAACTAGGAAAGCCACCTACCGACCATATGGAACCCTAAACCGGCTGACGGCCTTCGCGTTGCTGTTGATGGTTCCCGGCCGATTTGAGTCTGACGACTCATGACAACGGGATATGCCTTGTCGTATAGTGTCAACATCTTAAACGCTTTTGGAGGTCAACATGTCGAATTTGAATAACAGAACATTTTTTGTATCGTGGGTTATGGCCGTTTGGCTAACTCAATCTCCACTCTCCCCGAAAAGGAATCAAACCGTGAAACGAACACAAATTCTCAGGATTCTTGCTCTGATTTTACTGACGTTGGTTTTGGGCGCATGTAATGGCGGTGGCAATGACGATACTTGGCGCGTCTATTTCACCAGCATCGTGGATGGCGATACCGTGGACAGCCCGGTAACGGTGCGGTGGAGTGCCGAAAACTTTACCATCGAACCGGCTGGTGATATTCACGAAGGGGCAGGCCATCTACACATTATAGTGGACGCGGATTGTGTGGCGGCTGGCGTAACCGTCCCCGCCGACGACAACCATCTACATTTTGGCAAGGCGCAAACGGAAGCAGCGCTGGAATTAACCCCCGGCGAACACACTCTATGCCTGCAAGCGGCTGACGGTGCCCACATGGCTCTGGCGGGGGAAGGGGCGACGGAAGTGATTACGATTACGGTGCGGTAATCAACGGTCTGTAATCAGTAAACTGAATACAAAGTACCGAGAGAACGACGACAGGGCGCACGGAAAACACAGTGTTTCTCTCTGCGCCTCCGAGTTTACACCGTTGAAAATGGAGCGTGAGTGATGAATGCAAATAGCTCGTTGGCCGAAACGGAACCTGTGTCTCTAGGGAGATTGGCTTGGGTTGTGCCTTTGGCAACGGCCGTCGCCGTCACCGCTAACCTCATTTTCTATTTCATCATTACCCGCTGGCTCCATATTGGTTTCAGGTTTCCTGCAGAAGCACCTGGACGCATCCTGTCGGCGACGTTGCCTGCTGGCGATATTGTTCTTTTCAGCGTTATCTTTTCGCTGGGAGCAGGCATCGTCTTTGTTGTGGTCGACGCAATCGGCACGGCGACCTATCCGTACACACTTAATCATCGCGACCGCTGTTTTGCTCGTTTCATTCCTACTGCCGCTCAGAATACCTTCACCACCCGTGGCCATGATTGACAAATTGAGTCTGGTAGTGATGCACATCATTGGCGCGATTGCGGTTGTGGGTGTGTTAGTGGGGCTTGGCCGAAAATGATTGCGGAGGATAAATCATGTCTATCACCATGACACAAACTAAAAAATCATGGAAACAGTATTTTTGGATTTTCTTTATCATCGTGGGGCTGCTGCATTTCATGCCTGCCATCAACTCCTTTTGCATCCTTTGCCGCGAGCCGGGGCATTGGGATTGGCTGACGCGAGATGCAGAGGTACTGGATTATCTCTCGTTTGTTTGGCAACTGGTGGGCGTGTTTGAGCTGGCATTGAGTGTGGTGATGATGGTTGTGGCAGCGACGGGCTATCGTCAAAGGGCGCGATGGGCATGGTATTTGCTCTGGTTGTGGCTGCCAATATTGGTAGGCCAGATCATTCTTATGCCTTGGCTGTGGTTCATTCTATTGCCTTTGGCGGTTGTTGTGATAGCGGGACAATTATGGACACGGCAGTGGTTTGGGGAGGCTGGCGATGGCTGACAAACTGGTTAGGCGATGGGGTGGTGGAACGGCCGTTTTCAGCCTCATCATTTGGTTCATTCACACCCCGTTTATGGCAACGATTTGGGTGTTGAGTGACTTTGTTTCGTATGGCTTGGGAACTTTTTCTGAAGTTTTGTGGAGTGCGGGTCTTGGGGTGGAGATGTTGGCTTTGGTAGTGGTGATTGTGGCAACGTTGGAGATTGAGCCAATCTTGCAAAAGGTCAATTTCCCGATCAAGATGGGATTGCACCCCCATGACATCGGGAACAGTTTACATCTAGCAGAATCAGCAGACAACGCTATATTTTGACATAAGGAGAAATAGAACTTGAACGTAAAAAACAGTGTGGCGCAATGGGGTGGAGCAGCTTTCATGTTGGGCAGTCTGCTCTTTCTGGTGAATAAGCTCAATGAAATGAGCCGCCTCTTTTTCTCGCGCTGGATGGATGATGTCATTTCGGGGCAAGATACGCTGCTGATCGTCATCGGGCAGGTGGCCTTTATCATCGGTTATGTAGGGTTTTGGCGGTTGTACGGGGAGCGGGTGGGACGCTGGGGCAAGAACGCGCTGCGGTTGTTCTGTGGCGGGGGCATTGTGTTGGCGGTTGGGCATATGAGTTTTATGTCCTCGCTGGCTGACTAGGTACCCTCTTCGCTTGTTCCCTATACAGAGTATCTGTTTTTTCTGGTGGTGCTTGGATTGCTGTTGTTAACTATAGGCCTCATTTGGTTTGGCATTCTCAATTTGCGCCAGCCGGTCTTGGCTCGTTGGCAATGGTTGCCGTTGGCGACAGCCTTAATGGGCTTTGTTGGCTTTTTTCTGTTTGGTGGTGAGGAAATCACGGCCGTTTTCCTCCTCTTCCGCACCCTCTTTGCCCTGGGACTACTGGGGCTTGGCCTGACGATGTGGTTAGAAAAATCCGTTCAGCTTCAGCTGGCGCGATAAATATGGAGATAATAGGATGGCCCAAAATACATTTGTCCGTGTTCAAACAACCTTCTTTGATTAATCGTTTTATCTGGCCGTCCTTAAGTCTATAATGTATGGATGAACCCGATGACAGCCGAATCAAACCCAGCTGACAACTTAGCGTTCGATGAACCCAAAGGGCTGGCAAACGGCCGTTTTATTTGGCCGGCACGAGTGGGGTGGCTGATCATCTTTTTGCTCTTTGCCACTATGCTCATCGCCAACCTGCCCCATCTTTACCGGGACACCCTTTTAGAATGGCAGGTTGGGGAAGCGATGCCCACGGGGTTACAACTGTTTTCGTCGGGTCGGGCGTTTGTAACCTTTGTGATTACGCTGCGGTTGGTTACGATGACTATTTTTGTGGGGACGGCCTTGTTTCTGGCCTGGCGAAAATGGGACAACGGCTTTGTTTTGTTTGTCTCCGCAACCTTAGTGATGTTGAGCTATATGTTCGGGATGCAATTTAATGTCGACATTATCCGTTATCCTGACTGGTTGGAACAACTCTTTCCGGCAATTAACGGCATCGTGCCGGTTCTGATTGTTTTTTGTACGCTCTTGCTGTTTTATCTGTTTCCTAACGGCCGTTTCATACCTCGTTGGTCCGGCATCTTGTTGATCCCCGTCCTGTTTATATTGGTTGATGTCTTTGGCAATCTTTTTAACCCGCTCTGGGATTCTCTGCTGGGTAGATTGCTGGCGGATGGGGTTGATTGGTGGTCATTTTTTATGTCGCTGCTGTTGGGAACGGCCGTTTTGGGTTTGATCAGTCAATTAGTACGCTATCGCTTTGTCTCTTCCACAGAACAAAGGCAGCAAACAAAATGGGTTTTGTTAGGATTAGCTGCCATTATTGCAGCGCCCTTGCTTCTCTTTCTTATTATAGATATTCTCAACGTCTTTTCTAATTCGACCCGACATTTTATCTCCATCATGGTGGCCGCCAGCCTGCCAGTTCTACTCCCTATCACGATCGCCATTTCGATTACTCGCTATAAGTTGTGGGTAGTCGATTCATGGATCAATAGGGCATTGGTGTATGGGATGTTGACGGCCGTCATTCTCATCCTGTACGGTCTTGGTGTCGGTCTGGCCAGTGTGTTACTGCCCACTGCCCTCAATTGGTTTGTGCCTGCGCTCGCTTTGATTTTCAGTATGATAGTGGTCAGTTTGCTATATGGCCGCATTCATAAATGGGTCGATCGACTAATCCCAGTTAATCGTTTGCCAGAAGCGGATTCGCCAACGACTGAGACACCCAAACCTTCCTGGCCAATGCGCCTGTCGCAGTTTGTCTGGTTACTTATGTTGGCCTATGCTACCTGGCAAATGGTTGCCGGCCTCTTCTCCTTTGAACAGTTGTCGCAGGAGACGATGCGAGAATGGTTGGTGCAAGAAAGCACCCGGGGCTTTTCCACCAGCACGGCTGAAAATGTTGGACGCTTTATCGTGGCCAATGGCATTTGGTCGTTGGCCATCAGTACGGCAACGGCCGCACTCATTTTCTGGCGCAAACGGAATGATAGGATGGCTTTGTACGTCGCATTCTTGCTGTTGCTTGCCCCTTTTGGCATTACTCCCGGAAATAGTAACCCTGGACCCATAGAACAAGCCCTTTCTTTAATAGGCATTGGCATCCTCTTCTTTTTCCCATTTGTTTTTCCCACAGGACAGTTTGTGCCCCGCTCATGGAAATGGCGTGGGGTGCTTGTCGTTACGATTTTGTTTCTGCCCATCCTTTTCTTTGCCCTTGCCCGCTTTATCAGACCTGATGTAAGCGCGGATGAACAAAGCTATCTCACGTTTGTTTTCATGTTGACGGCCGTTTTGGGTGCCGGCATGGTCAGCCAAATTTTTCGATATCGCACCTTGTCTAACAGAGTACAGCGGCGACAAACTCGCTGGGTCTTGGTTGCATTTGCGATACAGATTGCTTGGTTTGCCTGGGTTGTTTTCTGGATCAGTACATTACCAGATAATCGATTTTTATCTGAATCGTCGATGGCTTTGATTACCTTGCTGGGGGCCGTGATCACGTCAGCTTTGTTGCCGCTTTCTATTGCCATTGCCATATTGTATGACGGGCTCTGGCAGATTGATGTCGTCTTAAACAGAACCCTGGTCTTTGGTGGCTTGACTGTTCTGGTTGTCCTTCTGTATGTCCTGGTCGTTGGCATTTTGGGAGCCCTGTTTCAATCGGGTGACAATTTGCTCTTGTCCGTCCTGGCAACGGGGTTAATTGCTGTTCTCTTTGACCCGCTGCGCCGTCGCTTGCAGCGCAGCGTCAATCAGCTGATGTATGGTCAACGAGATGACCCATTTGCGGTGATGTCAGAGTTAGGCAGGCAGTTGGAAATGACGGTAATCCCCGGAGAAACGTTACCCGCTCTGGTGCAAACCATCGGCCAAACATTAAAACTGCCCTTCGTCGCCATTGTGCTGGGTGAGGAGGAGGTTATTGCCTCCGTGGGAGCCAAAACTAGCGCTGCTCCACAAAGTTTCCCGCTTGTCTATCAAGCCAACACGATTGGTCAATTGCAGGTCGCCAGGCGCGGCAACAACGAGAAGTTCACAGTGGAGGAAGAACATTTGCTACTCAACGTGGCACGGCACGCCGGTACGGCCGTATATGCCGAGCAGTTGACCCACCAGCTCCAACGCTCCCGCGAACGGCTTGTGACAACTCGTGAAGAGGAGCGCCGCCGGTTACTTCGTGACCTGCATGATGGCCTTGGTCCACAGCTGGCTACGTTAACCGTAAAAGTCGGTGCGGCGCAGAACTTGCTCAGAACAGACCCAGATGGGGCGAACCACCTACTGGACCAGGTAAGAGCGGAATCCCAGAAAGCGATCATGGAAATCCGCAGAGTCGTCAACGATTTACGGCCGTCAGCACTGGATCAACTGGGTTTATTGTCGGCATTGCGCGAATTTGTGGCCCAGAACCAGGCCGGCGGCACCAAAATTACCCTCCATACACCTGACGTACTCCCGCCTCTACCTGCGGCCGTCGAAGTGGCCACCTACCGCATTGTGACCGAGGCCATTACCAATACGGTCCGCCATGCCCAGGCACGGGTCTGTACCATCCATCTGGAAACAGATGAAACGATGAACCTCAAGATTGACGACGACGGAAATGGCCTGGCCGAAAACTATCAATCCGGAGTCGGCCTCTCTTCCATGCGCGAAAGGGCGGTCGAGATAGGAGGTAGTTTTGAGATCCACTCCAAACCTGGGCAAGGAACACGCCTTGCCGTTCGCTTACCAATAGCTGGCGACAAATGACCGAAATAATCCGCATTCTTATGGCCGATGACCATACCCTTTTCCGAGACGGAATGCGGGCGTTATTCGGCACCTTGCCCAATACAGAATTGGTAGGTGAGGCAGCCAATGGAAACGAAGCAGTTACCCTGGCGGAAGAGCTTCAGCCTGACGTGGTTCTGATGGACATCCAGATGCCGGAGCTCAATGGTGTTGAAGCCACCCGCCAGATCGTGCAGACCAGCCCGCACATTGGCGTGATCATCGTAACAATGTTTGAGGACGACGATTCAGTCTTCGCCGCCATGCGTGCTGGTGCGCGGGGATATGTTCTAAAAGGGGCCGACCAGGAGGAGATGCTGAGAGCCATCAGGGCTGTTTCACGGGGCGAGGCTCTGTTTGGGCCAACGATTGCAGCCCGATTGACCTCTTTTTTCAACAATTCCAGCTCGCATGCAGCGGCCGCTTTTCCCAACCTGACTGATCGTGAGCGTGAGGTATTGAACCTGCTGGCGCAAGGATTGAGCAATCAGGAAATCGCCGGCAGATTGGTCATCAGTGTCAAGACGGTTCGTAATCATGTTTCGAATATCTTCAGTAAGTTACAGGTAGTTGATCGGGTGCAGGCCATCATCCGCGCTAGAGATGCGGGAATGGGCTGAAAAGTGAGAGTGTCCAGAATATTGTGTAAACCCGAAATCAAGCTAATATGCAACGCTTGAAAAGGAGAACACAAAATGACACAAAGAAAGAGCCATAAACGGGCCAATCCGCAGGACTACATGCCGGATGCTGAAAGCGTCGCAGCAGAGTTGGCCAAAGCGGAGTCCATGGATGATTTCTTCGGCAAGGAAGGTATCTTCGCCAAACTGTTCGCCAACACCCTGGAACAGATGATGGATGCGGAGCTGTCGGAGCATCTTGGGTATGAACCGTATGAATCGAAGGGCCGCAACAGTGGCAACAGCCGGAACGGATATTACAGCAAGAAGGTACGGACCTCTGAAGGCGAGACAGGGGTGCGCGTTCCAAGAGACCGCAACGGCGAATATGAGCCCAAGATACTGCGCAAGTACGCCAACAACACCAATGAACTAGAAGAGAAGATCATTGGGCTGTACGCCAAGGGGTTAAGCACTCGGGATATCCAGGACACACTGCACGACCTGTACGGTGTCGAGATATCGGCCCAATCAATCAGTACCATCACCGACAAGATCTGGTCATTGGTCGAAGCCTGGCAGAGCCGGCCATTGAATTCCCTTTACCCCTTCGTTTTTCTGGATGCCCTACACATTAAGCTGCGGCGAGAAGGGAAGATCGAAAACACAGCGGTTTACGTCGTGTTGGGCGTGGATCTAGACGGCCATCGCGATGTACTCGGTCATTGGATTGGGGATGGTTCAGAGGGCGCCAACTTCTGGTTGAGCGTGGTCACTGACCTCCAGGCTCGCGGCGTACAGGATATCTTCGTTGCCAGTGTCGATGGGCTAGCTGGCTTCAAGGAGGCGATTCAGGCCATCTTTCCCCTGACTCAAGTCCAGCGCTGCATCATCCATCAGATCCGGCAAAGTTTGCGCTATGTTGCTTGGAAAGACCGCAAAGCTTTTGTGGCCGACCTCAAGACGATCTATAAGGCACCCACGCGAGAACAAGCCATGGCCAGCCTGCATCAACTGGCCGAAAATTGGAGTGGCAAGTATGCTATTGCGGTGAAGTCGTGGGAGAAGAACTGGGACGACCTAACGACCTTCTTCAACTTCCCGGCGGAAATACGCCGAATCATCTACACGACGAACACGGTCGAAGCCTATCACCGGCAGCTACGGCGAGTTACAAAGACCAAGTCTTCTTTCCCTTCACCGGAGGCCGCACGCAAGCTACTGTACCTGGCAACGATCGATATCACCAGGAAGTGGACAATGCCGATCCGGAACTGGCCGCAGGTGCTTAATCAATTGGTGATACGCTTTGAGGACCGGATAGAGTTTTAGATGAGATCAGGGGTTTACACAGAATTTCGGATACTCCCAAAAAATATGGTTTATGAACGTCTCTTTGACAATATTGTCAACTTGTCAGATGGGAATACAAGAGGATTTAGTCAGGTCTTCGACAACCCGATGTCATTTGCGGCGCCAGATATCACCGACGCCCGTAGTATCCGAAATCACTAAGGCCGACAGAGCTATCACCACCCTTCAAGAACCAGCGAAAAACCGGGTACACCTTTCTTTACGCTGGCTGACTTCAGCACTTAACCACCGCGGAGTTGATGCTTTCGTAGAATACTGGATTGCGCTAGAAACCCTCAGTATGCCGAATACGTCAGATATTCGACCCCTCGTCAATAATTTTGTTGATATTTATAACCTATCTTATGATGAGGCAAAAGAGCGGTTTGGTATCGGAAAACTATTTGGGCTACGTAGCAGGATTGTCCACGACGGTCAGATCGTGCCCGTTCACGCTCAATTGCTAAGCTATCTTGAGGCCCTCTACGCCGATGTCTTGTTCGCACATCTCGAACTACCAAGTGAAGAACGAGCAGGAAGCATGTTGAATACCCCGGGTTATATACTTGATGAATACCTACATATGCGATGAGAAACTCAAAGCAATGCTAAAACATTCCAGTTTTAGCCCGACGAGAACATTACACCGAGTGGAGTTAAGCTAAGGCGAGTTAGCTTAACTATCGAATCACACCTGTTCAAGACATGAATTCTTCGAAGAAATCAACATCCACTTCATAGCTGGTTACCGGCCGCAAGCCCAAACTCAATTCCTCCAACATATCGAGTAACTTATCCCCGTTAACAAGCTCGATTGGTGGAGCACCATCCCTTACTGCTTCATCCTTAGCACCTTTAGTAAATGTTCCTGTAGTCAGAATAATGCCCTTATCTGCCCGTCCGATCATGGCCCCTCTAAAATCGCGTACTTGAGAAACCGATACACTGCCCGAATATCGCTTGCACTGGAACAATACCTGGAAACTGACAAATGGATTGATTTGCAAAATGCCATTTCCATCAATCCCACCATCACCAGATCTTCCAGTTACTTTTACCTCCTGAAAACCCGATTCGCGCAAAACTCTCTGACATAGCCGCTCGAAACCGCTTGCAGGCAATCCCAACAGTGTCTCCATAAGGTTGATTCGATAGTGTCTTGGATCGACGGGTTCAAGCTCGCCTATATCTGAATCATCTTTCGCTTTTTCGGCTTCTTGGTTCTTATCTTTCCTAATCGCTGCTTGCACTTCGTCGAATATTGACATGGCCATGTCATGACCAAGCGCTGTTGACAATCCTTTTTTGGTTAGGCTCCAGACTCCCCGCTGGGACGAATCGATATAATCGGCCTTGCTAAGATAGAATCTTGCCCAGTGGACTTGATTTTCAAATCGTGTTTGTCCACTCTTTAGCACCTCGAGTTGGTGCTCATCGGTAACATCGAGGGCGTTCGCAATCCAATCTATTACTTCTGCTGGCTGGCCTGATCCCCCAAGATCCTTTAGCGCTTCTACAGCAGGGCCCATATATCTGACAAAATGCGGTCCTTTTCGAGATATTCCTTTCCCCATTTAATTCGCTCCTAAACGAAAGTGTCCCCATTGTGGTCAGTTCACGTGATTTCCCAAATAGGCTACCATTTTAATCACCTGATTACAACCTCACAGGCAATTGACCTGGTGGATGAGAGATGGCGACCGGGCTTTGACAGCAAACTCTTCGGTACGGTGGGGCGGCGGAGTTGCTGAAGGACCGGCCGGCAGAGGGCAAGACGGCCGGGCAGGAGGTTCTATCGCGGCCGGGGTATAGCAACCGAGTTTTAGAAACCGAGTTTTAGAAACCGGGTTTTAGAAACTTCGTTTCTTTTGAAAAACTCGGTTTCCTAGTCAGACGGGTCGATTTCCTGGTCGATGATGTGGTCGATGGTGGCCAGCTCTTCGGCCGTTGGTTCGTCGGGAATGAGGGCCCAAAGGAGGAGGTAGAGGATGACGCCGCCGAGGCCTACGAGGGCTAAGACGATAAAAATCACGCTTACCAGGGTGGGATTGAGGTTGAAGTAGCCGGTCAGGCCGCCACACACGCCGGTGGGGCGGCCGAGTTGCTGAAGGACCGGCCGGACGAGGACAAGACGGCCGGGCAGGAGGTTCTATCGCGGCCGGGGTATAGCAACCGAGTTTTAGAAACCGAGTTTTAGAAACCGGGTTTTAGAAACTTCGTTTCTTTTGAAAAACCCGGTTTCCTAGTCAGACGAGTCGATTTCCTGGTCGATGATGTGGTCGATGGTGGCCAGCTCTTCGGCCGTTGGTTCGTCGGGAATGAGGGCCCAAAGGAGGAGGTAGAGGATGACGCCGCCGAGGCCTACGAGGGCCAGGACGATAAAAATCACTCTTACCAGGGTGGGATCGAGGTTGAAGTAGTCGGCCAGGCCACCGCACACGCCGGCCAGCAAACGATCGCCTGTGGAACGATATAGTTTCTTTGGTTCGTCAGACATGATGATACTCCTCTTTTTCCAGTGAAGGATAGTCAATCAAATGGTTGCTCCATTGACGCAATATCCAATGGATTCCATTTTAACCTATTTGGTGGTTTTATCCGAGGTCGGGGAAGGACTGGTAAAAAAGGATGAAGGTAGGGCTTTGCTCGAATTTTTGGATGGTCAATCGCGGCCGGGGGTGGGATTCGCGGCCGGAAGGGGGCAGGACAATGCCGCAAGCGACCTGCGGGCGGGCAGATTGGGATTAAAAACCGAGTTTTAGAAACTATGTTCTAGAAACTATGTTTTAGAAACTATGTTTTAGAAACTATGTTTTAGAAACTATGTTTCTTTAGAAAAACTCGGTTTTTATGGGCCGCTCAATAGTTCGTCGAGGACTAATTGCATGTTCTCGCGGTAGGTCTCGATGGCCTGGTGGCCGGCGGGGGTGAGGCTGATGAGGGTACGCGGGGTGCGATCGACGAAGGTTTTTTCGATACGCAGGTAGCCAGCGTCTTCCAGTTTGCGCAAGTTGGCTGAGAGGTTGCCGCGGGTCAGGCCGGTCTGGTTTAAGATGTAGGTGAAATCGGCCCGTTGGACTACGCGCAGGACGGCGAGGATCTTGAGACGGGTGGGGGCATGGATGGTCTGATCGATGCCGTCCAGTGGTTCTGGGGCGCGGTCGTCCTGATTAGCGGGTGGCATGATTCTCCCGGCCGTCGAGGGCGTCGTCGATACGCGGGTATTTGCGCAGGAAGAGGATGAGCATGACCAGGCCGGTGATGAGGACGATGGCGCCGAGAATGATGAGATAGACGGCCGGGTTGAGGTCGAGCAAAAAACCGGCGATGACCATGATGGCGGTCAGGGCGGCGTAGAGGACAAGGCGTCGCACTCTCAGGGCCAGCACCGCGCCGACGAAGATGACGGCGCCGATGGCTGAGACGGCCATCCAGACATACTGGTCGATGGATTCACCAGGTTCGGAGGAGGTGCCCTGCCAGACGCTTAAAGCGCCAAGGAGGAAGATGCCCCCTACTACAATGCTCAAAAGGATTACCAAGCCTAGAATGAAGAAGCGGTCTTTATCGCGCGGTTGCGGCCGGAATTCGACGTAACCAAGGCGGGGCACGGTGATGTACCGCTTGAGGGATAGGAACAAGACAAGGGGCAACCAGGAGAGGAAGAAGCCGACGTTGCCATCGGTAAGGAAGATCAGGCCGATGCCCAGGATGCACAAGCCAAAGCCGATGTCCAGCAAGCCGTCCTGGTGGTAGGTCAGGTAAGCCTGGCGTTCCAGTTTCTTAAAATTTTCATCTTGAGACATGAGTTGCCCCTTTTTGTCGTAAAGAACACGGTTGTCAGTTTAAAATAAAATAGACAAGTTTATAAAGTAAACATGTTTAGATATAGGATAAGGGATTATTGGATGGTTGTCAAGGGGGATCCGTGACGCGGAGACAGGGGGACGTGGAAAAGGGGCGACGAGCGGCCGGAGAAGGGCGGTATCAGGGTGAAAAGACCCTTGCCAGATTGCAAAGTTCAGTCATTATTTATCCTAGTTATCTGACTCAGTTTCTAAGGAGGTAGTTCTATGTTAGGCCGGGTGATTGCAGTCTTGTTGTTGGTGGTGGGAATTGTGGGTATTGGTATCGCGGTTGTCGGGGTTTTGTTTGGTTTTCAGGTGGTGGACGCACTGGGCGAGGCGTTGGATGAGACGCTGGCACTGACCGCGCAGAGTTTGGATACGGTGACGGATACGCTGGTCTTGACGAAAGAGACAGTGGCCCAGACCGGCCAGGCAATTGGCACAGTGAGCGAGACCACGGATAGCGTGGCCCAGATGCTGGCTGATACCCAGCCCTTGCTGGATGACGTCGGCCAGGTGGCCACAGTGAATGTGCCGGACAGCCTGGATGCCGTTCAAGAGGCGGTCCCGAACCTGGTGGCGGTGGCCGGGGCCATTGACCAGACATTGGAGACGCTCAGTAGTTTTAATTTCAGGCGGACGATTCTAGGCGTGCCCATCGGTTTCGACCTGGGAATCAATTATGAGCCGGAAGCGCCGTTCGACGAGTCGATGGCCCAGATTGGTAGCAGCCTGGAGGGAGTGCCGGATAGTCTGCGCGGTTTGCAGGTCCACCTGGATACGACCAATGACAACCTGGCGACTATCAGCGACAATTTGACGACGCTGACGGCCGACCTGGCCACGATCGAAGGCACTGTCGAGGAAGTGGGGCCGCTGCTGGACGACTATATTGAACTGGTGGGGCAGATCAACAGTAATATCGCGACGACAAGGGCCGACATGGATACCCAGCTGCAAACGGTGAAGACGGGGGTCATCATCCTCTTTGTCTGGTTTGGACTGAACCAGTTGGTGCCGCTTTACCTGGGTGCGGATCTGATCACCGACGGCCGGTTGGGTAGCAGAGTGGGCCCAAAAGATGAAAAGTCGGAGGAAGTGGCGGATCTGGAGGCGGAGAGCAATACGGACGAGGAGGAGTAGGCGACACGGAGACGCGGAGAAGAAGGAAGATAGTTCCTATCTGGCCGCATTAACAATACGGCCTACGGCGTTTGAGCTGCATATTGATTATCCGTAACCAGGTGACCGTTTTCTGGGTAATTCCAGGAGAAGAGGACGGGTGATTTGGTTGGAGATTGGCGGTTAAGGAATCAGGATTTCCTGGAGGGCGGGTGGTCCATGTTCATGTAAACGCCGCCGATTTCTAGCTCGTCGAGCATCTGGCTGAGCCTTTTTTCTTTTGTTTCCCGGCGTTTGGCCCGGTTGATCCAGCCGAGGTAGTCGTTTTGCTGGTAGGCGGGACGGGCTGTATAGGCTTCCATCAGGCCGCGGTTTTCAAGAGCGAGCCGGACAAAGTCGGGCAGGGGATGGCGCGGCCGGTCCAGGTTGGAGAAGTCTGTGGTCATGGCATGGTCTCCTTGTTGCCGGATGGGTTGATTATAACCGGGTGCGGCCGGGCGAACACGGGGGTTCGCGCCTAAGAGGTTTGGCGTTACAAGGTTTGGCGGGTTAACACGGGGGTTTGGCGCCAACGGGATCTGGCGCAGGAGAGCAGTACGGAGGAAGCGGAATAGGCGACATGGCGACGCGGAAAAGAAGGAAGATAGTTCCTATCTGGCCGCATTAACAATACGGCCTACGGAGTTTGGCGCGGTTGATCCAGCCGAGGTAGTCGTTTTGCTGGTAGGCGGGACGGCTGGCGTAGGCTTCCATCAGGCCGCGGTTTTCTAAGGCGAGCCGGCGACGCGGAAAAGAAGGAAGATAGTTCCTATCTGGCCGCATTAACAATACGGCCTACGGTGTTTGGCATTACGGGATAGCGCCAACGGGGGAGCGGCCGGGGTTGAGGTAGAATGGGTGGAAATTTCGATTCAAGATTGTCGATCGATAGGAGGAAGGGATGATGGCTAATACGACGGCGCCTGAGGAGCAGTTTGATTTCTGGTTGGGGGATTGGGATGTGTCCTGGGGCGATGGCCAGCAGGGGACGAACCGCATCGATAAGATTTTGGAGGGCAAGGTAATCCGCGAGCAGTTTGACGGCAACCCGGCGATGGCTTTCAGGGGGATGAGTCTCTCGGTTTATGATGCGCGCCGGGAACAGTGGCGGCAGACCTGGGTGGATATAGAGGGGACTTACTGGGCTTTTCGTGGGGGCTTTGAAGACGGACGGATGATTCTTTCTACTGAGGAGGTTGTGGAAGGAAAGGATGTCCTGCTGCGGATGGTTTTCTATGATATCGCGGCCGATGAACTGGAATGGAGCTGGGAACGATCTGATGATGGCGGGGAGAGTTGGCAGCAGAAGTGGCATATTCATTATAGACGGAAGTAGGAAGTTCGAAGGGGGAAGGGTGAAATTGGAAATTGGAAATTCGAAATTGGAAATGCGAAATTGGAATTTGGAAATGCGAAATTGGAATTTGGAAATGTGAAATTGGAAGGTGGAAATAGGCCGGCCGGTGACTTTTTTGCTTTTGGCGGGGTTTGATTGATGTACAAAAAAGGTAACGGCAATTATCGGTCTGGCTGTCCTTCTGGCGGGGTGCGGGCGAGGGGCTGTGCGGGATCCGGCGACGGGCGAAAGGCGCGAATGGCTTCTGCCCGGGGAGCGGCCGCTGCCCTATGCCGTCTAGGTGGACGAGCTCGATCGGGTCTGGCTGAGTGATTTTGGGGCGGATACCCTGGTACGTTTTGATCTGGAAGGGGACGCGGCGAGGGTGGGACGGCGGCATAAGGCGGTCTGAAATGACCCTACGGAGGGCGGCAGGATTAGGGTGATGCTGGCAGAGTAGCGCGACGCTGGCAGACCAGCGTTACGTTGGCAGACCAACGTTAGAAGATTTCCCAGGATGAGCCGACGGAGGTGAGATTTTCGGCATTGGGCGGTGCTACGAGACCGCTTGCTTTTAATTGCCGTTGAAATTCCTGGAATGAGGGGAGGTCGTTGACGGTTTTTTGGGCTTCGTCGTTGGCGCGCATGACGAGGTGAACGAAGGTCACACCGTCGTCCAGCAGCCAGGCGCTGTATTGGATGTCGGAGTTGGATATTTCTCTGAGGTCGGCCATGACTTGCCTGATGTTGGCCTTGTTGGTTTCGACGTATTCTTCTTTGACTTTGTATTGAACTTTGACGCCATTCATACTGTTTTGCTCCTTTTTGTGCCGGGTTGCTGTCTGGATATGATTGTCCCGATGAATGGGAATTCGGCAAGGAATTGGATGGGGCGTTAATTATCAATAGCCAGCCAGGGCGGACACGGGGGTCTGCCCCTACAGGGTGATAAGCTCGTCTGGCATGTTGCCGGATAGGGCGGAAGAGGGCAAACACGAGGGCAGACACGGGGGTCTGCCCCTACGATGTAGAATTGGCGGGGACGGTGGCTAATTCGGCAAGGAGGTATTGGCGATCGTCTTCTTCTTCGATCTGCTCGCCGGCTTCCTGGGCCAACTGGAGATAGTGTTGGGCTTGATCGGGGTTCTGGTCGATGGCGTAGGCGCGGGCCAGGGCTTCGTAGGCGAAAGCCAGGTCAAAATCCCCGATACCTTCGGCCTGGCAGATTTCCAGGCAATGATGGGCGTGGTGCAGGGCCGGCTCCGGACGATTGAGGACGGCATAGACGCGGCTGAGTTGCCAATCGCTGCGGGCAAAGTTGAGGGGCTCTCCAACCTGCAGCCAATGATAAGCTGAGGCGTGGGCGGTATGGATCATCAATTCGTCTTCGGCCGGCGAGCGATCTTTTTTATCAAGGAGGGTCCAGGTACCGTTAAAAAGATCGACGCCTAATTGGCGGTGCATGGCTGGGGTGATGGTGATTTTTTCGGCTGACAAGGGGATTCTCCTTTGCTGAACTTATAACAACGAGTGGGTTGGCTAATAGCGCTATCTTGGAGCAGGCTTGCTGTTACCGAAGACGGGCCGGTTAACCTTTGGTGGGATCGCCTTTTTCGAGGTTGAGCTGGACGGCCTGTTTGACGCAGGCGGTGAAGAGCTCGTCATCGATGTCTTCAATGCTCGCTAGCTTGAAGTGGCGCATCTTTTCGCCAGTTCCCTGGAGCAGGCCCTGGGGATCATCGAGATCTATGCCACGCCAAAAGCCGAAGTTTACGGCGTTCTTGAAGGCTTTCATATAGGCGAAAGGCCCGTTCAGCTCATAGACGGGCTGGGCCCATTTGATTGATTCTTTGGCTTCGGGCGCGGCGCTGGTGACAATGGCTCGAACTCGAGCGGCGACATCTGTCTTCCAGCCACCGAGACCTTCGATATATTCGTCCACATTTTTAGCAGCCATTATTCCTCCTAGATATGATTTTTGTGACCGGCGATCAAGCCGGGTTTGAGTGTGTACAAGGGTGATCGTTAAGTAAACTGCCATAAGTTCTTCGGGAATGAATGCTGATGACGGCAGTTTACTTCAAGGCAATTGCACATGTAGGATTGCATCTCAATCCATTAAGATTTGGGCAATTGCACTTAACGGTAAAATCAGCGAAGAATCCAGGTTATTATAGCAGACAAATCAGTATGTGAGGACACAGAGAGATTGGGAAGGGGGAGGCGACAGCGATACGTGGCGTTTGACGATTTGTCACGGCCGGCAATTGGTCTTGGCCAAAGCGAGGCTGCCGCGAAATAATGGTTTGCCGGCCGTAGTTTTGGTTTATAATCGTGCTGTTAGGGTTTGGTTTTGAGCTGGTCGCGCGGGAATAATAAGTGGAGGAACGAGCCATGAAAAGAAAGTTGGCGATTGGCGCGCCGGTTGTCCTTTTTCTTTTGTTGATCTTGTTATTGGTGGGTGGCCCACTACTAGAAGCGATGGGGGTGGAGGTGTTCTGTCTCAACAACGAAACCGGCCGATGGCGCCTGGAACGTTGCGGCGGTGTAACGATGCTGGAGGCGGACAAAAGCCCGCCGGTTCTGTCGGCCGGGGCGCAGCCAATTCTTATTGATACGGATATGGCGGCCGATGATTGGATGGCCATCCTATACCTGCTCCAACGGCCGGACGTGGACGTGCGGGCTATCACAGTGACGGGCGTGGGCGAGGCGCATTGCGGGCCAGGCGTGCAAAACGCGCTAGACCTGGTTGCCCTGGCGGGCCGGCCGGAGATCCCGGTGACCTGTGGCCGGGAGACTCCATTGGCGGGGGAACGCGTTTTTCCGCAGAGTTGGCGTGACAATGTGGACGCGCTAGCCGGGATAACAATCCCCAGCAGCCCCAGCCAGCCATATGGCCAGGACGCGGTGGGACTTATTACAGAGTTGATTGAGGATTCGGCCGGGGAGTTGGAAATCATAACCCTGGGTCCATTAACGAACCTGGCCGAGGTGTTTTTGGCGGATCCGGCGCTAGCGCAAGATGTTGGCCAGGTTACCGTGATGGGCGGCGCTTTCTTCGTGCCGGGAAATGTAAGCGACGCGCCGGAGATGGAAATAAATAACAATACCGCAGAATGGAATATCTATGTGGATCCGCGGGCGGCCGCGATAGTGGTAGGGTCGGGGACGCCGGTCACTTTTGTGCCGCTTGATGCAAGCAACCTGGTTCCGTTGGACGAAGAATTTTATGATCGCCTGGCGAAGAATCGCAGCACGCCGGAGGCGGAGTTTGTTTACCAGATGCTGACAGAGAACATCGGTTTTGTGCGATCGGGCGATTATTATTTTTGGGATCCGCTAACGGCCGCCTTGGCGGTGGAACAAAACCTAGGCACTATCGAGAGCCAGCCGGTGGTCGTTCTTGAGGAGGAAGGTCCGGAGAGTGGCGCCACGCGGGTGGACCAAGACGGAAACCCGGTAAAGATCGTTACGGTTGTGGCCGGGGAGCGCTTCAAAGAATTGTTTTTGGCAGTGCTTAACGGTGATGTTGAAGCTTATTCCAGGTGATGGTCGTGTATTAATGAGGTGATGGCGCAGATGTAATCGACCGGTTTCTCAAGCGTTTAATCCTGGGCCAGCACCACCGGAATGATGGCCTGGTCGAAAGGGATTTTTTACCGCTTTCGTCTTTACCCAGGTTGATCTACATTCCCCAGATAGCTTATAGTGCAACTTCTGACCGTTGCAGTAGGCGCAATTCTCGAAAACTGATCAGCCTCTTTTGTTGTTTGTCCCACAAGCTGAGAAACGTTGTCTCCAGGCTGGTGCGCAAGGTCATGGTCAGGATATTATGGAAGATGGGGTTCTCCTGGTGGCATTTTTCGAGCTTGTAGTTGGGGATCCGGGGACTCAGGTGATGAATGTGGTGGAAGCCGATGTTGCCGGTAAACCACTGGAGAACTTTGGGCAATTTGTAGTAAGAGCTGCCCCGCAAAGCAGCATAGGTATAATCCCATTCTTCTTGATGCTCCCAATAGGTATCCTCAAATTGATGTTGCACGAAGAATAACCACGTGCCAAAACTGGCCGAAAGCCACATGACCGGGATCTGGACGAGCAAGAATGATTGCCAGTTAAAAACAAGGATGAGGCTGGCCCACAAGGCAGCGATGGCAATATTTGTCCACATGATGCCCCGGCGTTCCTTTTTGCCGGCAACTTTACTGGGTAAACGATTGCCGATGAAAAAGACGGCAAAGGGGACCAGGATGAACAGGGTGGGCGGGAAGCGGAAGATACGATATTGGAGACGTTCCCAGGGGCCTCTTTCCAGATACTCGTCGACGGTCAAGGTTGGCACGTCGCCGATGAAGCGTTCGTCCAGGTTGCTGGAGCCGGCGTGGTGAATGGCATGGCGTTTACGCCAGTGAAGGTAAGGGGTCATGGTGAGAACGCCTAAAACAGAGCCCACGCGGTCATTGTATTTTCGTGATTTGAAGAACGAGCCGTGGCCGCAGTCGTGTTGAATGATAAACAAACGAATCAAAAAACCGGCCGTGGGAACAGCTAAGATCAACGTAACCCACCAGAAGCCGGCAGCCAGGGTCCAGTACATAGCCGCCCAACCTAGAATGAGCAGGGTGAAGGTGCTGCCAAGTTGCCAAAGAGATTTATTTCTATCTGGTTGGCGATAGGGGGCGACGAGCTCAACCCAGTCTGGTTTAGGTTTTTTGGTGCGACTATGCGTATTTGTATCCAAGTTTTTTTCTCCTAACGGTTTTATTTAGATTTTAGTGCTGCTTGTCTTGTGTTGAGGCAAAGTGTGGGCAACGCGTACACTATTTTAGACTAAAAATGATTTTTCACCTAGAAATCGAGAATATCGGTCTATTTTCCTAAGAAAACAGGCTTTCCGAGATAGGTGAAAGCGGGAAAGAATTTGAATTTAATTGAGGCTGTTTCTCCCGCTCTTCCAGAGTAAACTGCACCGAAACGATGTCTTGTTATCTCAAGAACTGCAGTTTATAAAAACCATTCATTTGAAACTCAGAATAAGCGCAGGACAGGAATATCGCCTATCTATATTCACGGCAAGATAGGCAGTTGTATCTCTGGCAATTGCGCTGCTAAAGACAGGTCCTAAATTCTTTCAGCGGGTACAAATCTTATTGAACTTCTAAGTTTATCTGGCCTACGCCGCCGTCGATTTCAAGGCGCAGGACGACATCCGAATTATCATAGGCATCGTTGGTGTAGATATTGCCATTCTTCGAAAGGCCACTGGTGTCGACGCTGCCAATGCCGGTGTTGACTTCGAGGCGTACACCTACTTCGCTCGGCAGCCTTAGGGTCATCTCGCCTAGCCCGCCCTGAACGGTGGCATCGAGATCATCTTGCCAATCGCCAGTGAGGTCGACGGTGATATCGCCTGCGCCCATTTGGAAGTCGAATTGAGTGAGTGCCTGAGAGCCGCTTAGATCCAGGTCTACATCGCCGGCGCCGGCGTCGACATCAAGACTGGCCAGGGCCAGGCTGCCCAGGGAGAGATTGGTGCGGCCGGCTCCCAGCTGGATGTTCATTTCCAGGGGCACGTCGTCGCTAAAACGTAGATCCCATTCATTGCGAAATTCATGGAGATCTAAAAGGGTGCCAAGGCCTCCCTTGACATCCTCTTCTTCAATTAGAAGGTTGCCACCGATGAAGGTCGCGGAAGGATTTAGCTCTGAGACGTTGTAGGTGAATGTTGCTTCTAAAAGATCGGCCGCACCCCCAGATACCTCCAGTTCGCCGGCGCCCATATTAATCTCAACGTTGGCCGAGTCGGCCGAGCCTAACTCGATGGTCTCTGATTTGGTCTGTAATTCACCAACTCTCTCCCCTTCGCTGCAGCCTGCGACGGCAATCAATACGACGGAAAGCAGTAGCAGGCTAACTATAAATTTGTAGTTCCTATTCATGATTTTGCTCCTTTAACCACACTCAAATCCACAGGTTTGGCCGAAACCCATATTAAAACATTCGTTCCCGGGACGATCAAGGTTCGGGCCAAGCTAAAAACTTTTCTATGGTGGCCCAAATGAGGGCAGATCGGCCGGAGGACTTGCGTGGAATGGTGGTTGTGACAGACTTGTTTCAACATTTGGGCAAGGAAGTTTTTTATCTATAGAGGGATTGATGAGTAACAAGGTTGAAATTAAAGCAAATACAACATTGTACCCGGTTCCGGTGGTGCTGATCAGTTGCGGGGCTAAGGATGAGGCTAATGTTTTTAGCCTAAACCGGATCAGCAGTTGCAATGCCGAGCCGCCCATGATGGCTATTTCTATCCGGCCGGGACGGGCCAGCCACGACATTATCGACCGCCAGAGGGATTTTGTGGTCAATATTCCCTGGCCGGAGATGGAGATTGTCAGCGATTTTGTGGGTACTACGACGATTGAGGAAACGGATAAGTGGGCTGAAACGGGACTCACGAGGCTGGCGGCCAGCCGGGTTCAAGCACCGTTGCTGGCTGAATGCCCGGTAAATATCGAATGCCAGGTGGTGGAGAGGGTCCGCCTACCCTCCCATAGCCTCTTTATTGCCGAAGTGGTGGCCATCCACGCCGATGCGGCGGTTTTGGATGAGCAAGGCGAGGTCGACTTTCTCTTGGCCGGTAAAGGTCTGCCATACCGGTCGGCGGCCGTGCGGGAAAAGCCGGCGTATAAGTTCAAGCCAGAAGAGTTGCTCCAGCAAGTCCATCTTTGGCGAGAGCGTAAAGAGGGATTTTAATATTTACCGTTTTTGGGGTCTAATCCTGATTACGTTTCACGAATTTCATAAAGGAGTTGAGCATGGCAATCGATCCAGTTTGTAAAATGGAAGTGGACGAGGCAACGGCCGAGTGGCAATCTGAATATATGGGACAGATGTATTATTTCTGCGCTCCGGGCTGCAAGGCCTCTTTTGACAAGGATCCGGAGAAGTACTTGAGCGGGGAAAGCGACCACAGCGGCCATCATCACCATTAGCTTGAGCTGATGGTAACCGGGGGGCCGACATACGGCCGGGCAAGCGAAGGGCGCCGGGGAAGCGCACAAAAATGTGGTTAAAGGGGAGAGTGAAGAAGGCAACCAGGCGGACAGGATCATGCGTGAGCTGAAAGAGAATCTGTTCATCTATCTTGCCGGGCTGCTCTCGCTTGCTACGATGGGGCTATCAGCGGTTTTTGACGGGCAGAGCGCGGGGGCAATCCGCTACCTGGCTCTATTCTTCGGTGTGAGTAGCCTGGGGCTGGCTTTCTGGCCGATTTTCACATTGCGCCAGTATGGACGGGTGCCGTCCGGCGCAAGCTATATGGAAACCACAACGGTTGTTGATCAGGGCCTCTTCGCCGTCGTCAGGCATCCCCAATATCTGGGCGCCATGAGCCTGAATGTGACTTTCATCCTCATCTCGCTCCATTGGCTGATCATTCTCGTGGGATCTTCGGCAATCATGCTGTTCTATTTGTATGCCCGGCAGGAGGAGAAAAGCCTGGCCAAGAAATTTGGTGACGGTTATCGGGTTTATATGGGTCGCGTACCGCGCTTTAATATTTTTCTAGGGGTGGTGCGAAGGGTTACTTCTAGCGAAAAGGATCATCATGATTAGGGGGAGGATGATAATAAGATGCTTGGAAAAACGGCCGGTGGGATTGCCAGCGATATGGTAAGAATTAGCGCTTCAACCAGACAGTGATACTCTCTGGCTGGACGGTTTCGCGAGTTACGCGCTGCAATTCGGCCGTCAAGGCTTCTAGTTCAACTTCGTTGCGGGCGGTCTCGGCGAATTGGGCCAGTACCTGCTGAGCGTTGTATTTCTGGCGGAAGAAGCGGCGGTCGATGGCTTGCTGCAGGCGGCGGCGCAGGGGGGCGAAGAGGGCGGCGATAACAGCGTTGAAATAACGATGATGATGGGGGAACTTTGGCCGGTGAGGGCTTCGAACAGCCCTTGCAGCAGCAGGACGCTGCCGAAGTAGACCAGGGCCAGGAGGCCGGTGAGGGCGCCGTAGAGCAGGGTCTTGCGGATGATGAGGTCGATGTCATAAAGCCGGTAGCGCAGAATAGCGATGGCGATAGAGGCGGGGATGGCCATCAAGGCCAAGGTAAACAGCAGGCCCCAAGTGTCAGTAAGGAGTGTATCTGATTCAGTCAGGATGAGACCATCCGGCACGTAGACCAGGACAAATAGCCCACAGGCGTAGAACAGCCATTTGATCTGCTCCCGCTCCACACCGGTCGCGCGACGGTAGCGAACGAAGGGCGCGGCCGCACAAAGCAGGGCCAGGGCAATCAGTGCCAGGAACCAGGTCATCTCCGGAAATTCAAGGCCGTCGGGCAAGAAGCCGATGGGATTGGCCACCACCCAGTCGCTATTGTCGAATGGAGTGAGGGCCGGTGAAAACAAACCAAAGAGGATCAGGAAAGCGCACATGGCCAGCCCGGCACCAAGAACCCAGGACCAGCGACGGGAGGGCGGCCGTCCGTCGGGGAAAAGCAGCATGGTAAAGAACAGGGGGAAGATCAACAGTAACCAGCCCACGTTCGTAAAAAAGACCGCCAACCAGAGTGGAAGCGTTGGCGCGGCCGGGGCGGTCGGGAACTGCTCCAGGTACTGCCTGGCTAAAAAATCCAAAACTAACATGACGGCCGGCAGCATCATCAGCCAGCCGATCACATTGCGCTGCTGGCGGGACACTATCAATGCGGCGAGGAAGGCGAATTCAACCGCTAAAAGAATATAGAGCAAGGCGTTAACCACATTGATGAGGTTATCCCCGGCCGGCCGGTTGGCCAGGTTATCGACCAGGTTAAACAAGGCGAGCACGGTGATGACGGCGAACAGGGTCCAGGCCAGCAGGGATGATTTGCTACGGTTCAAGGGTAAGCCTCGTTTTAATATGGTTTGGTCTATGCCAGGTGAACGGCGCCAGCGGGGCGACGACGGTGTCAATTATAAACATCTGGGCGACCCGGTCGAATCGGACCTTGGTTTTCAAGGGCAGACCGGTCATGAACGGGGCTCACGCAACCAGATGGTGAGACTCTCCGGCTGGACGGTCTCGCGAGTTACGCGGGCCAGTTCGGCGGCCAAGGCTTCCAGTTCTACTTCATCGCGGGCAGTCGCGGCGAATTGGGCGAGTACCTGCTGGGCGTCGTATTTCTGGCGGAAGAAGCGGCGGTCGATGGCCCGCTGCAGGCGATGGCGCAGGGGAGCAAAGAGGGCGGCGATGAGCAGGGTGGATAAAACGATGATGATGGGCGAGCGTTCGCCGGTGAGGGCTTCGACCAGGGTCTGCAGCAAGAGCACAGCTCCGAGGTAGACCAGGGCCAGCAGGCCGGTGAGGGCGCCGTAAAGCAGGGTCTTGCGGATAATGACGGTGATGTCGAATAGGTGATAGCGGGTGATGGCGATGCCCAAGGAGAGCGGCAAGACCAGGGACAAAAAGGGGCTAAGCAGCGTATAATTTTTGTCGAAATCGGTAGGATCCAGGATGCCGGCATAGGCTAGCAAATAGATTGGCAATACGAGTCCAATGCTGAGAACCAGCCCGAAGATGATCCAGAGGGTTTGGGCGCGAGCGACGGAATCTCTCGGCCGTTTCAGAGCATCGACGATGGCTGTTCCGAATGCAATGAACAACAGGAACGCTTCACCAGCCAGGGCCAGGGTGGCCAAGGCTATTTGGCCGGTCAAAAAAGTCAGGAGCGTTAGCGCCAGGGCCAGGCTATACAACAAGACCGGCACGGCCCGCGGCCAGCGTTTGAGCGGGAGAAGACGCACGGGAAAGGTCCAAACGAGTAGAATAAGGGAAGGAAAGAATAACCAAGCCCAAAATGAGCCGGTTAACAACTGAGTGTAATAAACGAGCGGTGGCGCGAATTGCGCGCTAATGGTGGTGGCTGCCCAGCTAAGCTTGGTGACCGCACTATGGCTGATGCCGATGAGTAACAACAGCCGGGCGGCCAGATCGCGAGGGCGTAAGAGAAAGACGACGATGCCGATGAGTGCCCAGCTCCATTCGGCCGGCGAATCTTGCATGGCGTGCCAGAAAGCGCGCCAGATGCCGCTCAGATCCAGGGTGCCCAGGGCGACATCGACCTCTGTTTCCTGACCATCACGGACGAGCGTGTATACCACGGTGCCGCCATCTACCCAGGCCGGATCTGATACCAATACACCGCTACCATCCTCAATAATATTCAAGCCGTCGACGGCTGAAACCAAATCGCCTTCTTGCAGCGGTGTCGGCCAGTTCGCTATGAACGTCTCCAGCGGCCAGGGTTGGGGGTTGGTTTCATAGGGCATTAGCCAGCCATCGCCGGGCATGGCTAAAATATAGATTGTGGAGGCTAGAACGACGACGACAAAGCCCATTGCGGAGAGCAAAACAAGCCAGGCGCTCCGGTCAAAATAGGTTTCTCGCTTAGGGGAAGGATGGGTCATGATTGAGGCTCTCTCTAGCCAGAAAGTAACGCTTTCCGGCTGGACGGTTTCACGGGTGACGCGGAGGAGTTCGGCCGTGAGGGCTTCCAGTTCGACTTCGTCGCGGGCGGTCTCGGCGAATTGGGCCAGCACCTGTTGGGCGTCGTATTTCTGGCGGAAGAAGCGGCGGTCGATGGCCCCTTGCAGGCGGCGGCGCAGGGGGGCGAAGAGGGCGGCGATGAGCAGGGTGGAGATAACGATAATGATGGGGGAACTTTCGCCGGTGAGGGCTTCGAACAGCCCTTGCAGCAGGACGACGCTGCCGAAGTAGACCAGGGCCAGCAGGCCGGTGAGGGCGCCGTAGAGCAGGGTCTTGCGGATGATGAGGTCGATGTCATACAGCCGGTAGCGTAAAATGGCGACGGCGATAGCCGCGGGAATGGCCATGATGGCCAGGACTAATGATACGCCCCAGGCGTCAGCGAGGAGTGATTCTGTGCCTCCCAGGACGAGGCCCGGTAAATAAACCAGGAGCGAACAGTCCACAGACGTAGAAGAGCCATTTAATCTGCTGCCGCTCTACACCAGTGGCCCGGCGATAGCGGACGAAGGGCGCGGCCGCACAGAGAAGGGTCAGGATAGCCAATGGCCACGGACCAGGCGGTATCCAGAAACGGGGTGTTAACCGGCAGGAAACCGATGGGGTTGACTATCGTCCAGTCACCTAGTTCGGTCAAAGTGAAGAACGGTGCAAATAACAACCAGATAAGAAAGAAAGTGACCAAACCCAGACCGGCACGAAACACCCAACGCCAGCGGGGCGACGGTGGCCGGCCGTCGGGGAAGAGCAGCATAATAAAGAGCAGGGGGAAGATCAGTAGTAACCAGCTCATGTTAGCAAAATAAGCCAGCAACAGGAGGGAAGCGATGGTTCGGCCGGGGCGGTTGGGAAACGCTCCAGGTAGGGTTTGAATATAAAATGTAGAGTAAACACGGTGGCCGGAAGCAGCATCAGCCGGCCGATGATATTGCCCGGCTGGCGGGAGATGATCAGCGCGGCCAGGAAGGAAAACTCAACGCCGACGAGGCTCCATAACAGATCCTCAATGACGTTAAACAGGTTGTCGCCGGCCGGGCGATTGGCCAGCGTATCAACCATGCTGAACAAGGCGACGGTGGCGACGATGGCGAACAGGGTCCAGGCCAGCAGGGACGCTTTACTACGCTTCAAGGTTATCCTTCGCTAAAAATAGTGGTAGTCATCATATATGGATGAATTGTACAGGGGGATCGTCTGCTAAACGTTACGAGGAACGTTACGGGATGGCGATTCCTAGTATAATATTGGCGTGTCAGGAATTGTTTTGCAGACTGAAGCTGTATATCCCCGCGGTGTGGGCTAAGCTTGTTCACCGGCCGCGCCTGATCAACCGGCTCGACCAGGGCCAACAACTGGGTCACAAGCTGGCGCTCATCTCCGCCCCGGCCGGTTTTGGCAAGAGTACACTGGTTAGCGAATGGATCACCGCCGGCAAGCGACCGGCCGGCTGGCTATCGCTGGACGAAGGGGACAATGATCCGGCGCGCTTTCTGACTTACCTGATCGCTGCGCTGCGGACGATAAACCCGAGTATCGGCGAAGGGGTGCCGGGCAGCCAACAAGCCTCTCAGACACCGGCAAACGAATCGATTCTAACGGTCTTGCTGAATGAAATCACGGCTATCCCGGACAAATTTGTCCTGGTCCTTGACGACTACCACGTTATCGATAGTCAAGCGGCCAACGGCTCGATATCCGAAGATACGTTGACTGACGTAGACGGGATCCTCACCTTTCTACTCGAGCACCTGCCACCACAGATGCAGCTGGTTATCGCCACCCGCGAGGATCCCCGTCTGCCCCTGGCCAGGTTACGCGGCCGGGGCCAACTGACTGAGCTGCGGGCAGCCGACCTGCGCTTTACCCCTGGTGAAGCAGCCATTTTCCTCAACCAGGTGATGGGCCTGGGGCTAAGTGGAACCGAAGTTGCCGCGCTGGAGACCCGTACCGAAGGCTGGATTGCCGGGCTGCAACTGGCAGCGCTTTCGATGCAGGGTCGAGAGGACATTCCCGGGTTCATCAGGGCTTTTACTGGGGACAACCATTACATCGTGGACTATCTAGTTGAAGAGGTCCTGCAGCGCCAACCTGAAAGGGTCGGCAGCTTCTTACTGCAGACCTCGATTCTCGACAGATTAAGCGGCCCGCTATGCGATGCTGTCACCGGGCAGGAAGATGGCAAAGAGATGCTGGAAACGTTGGAGCGTGGCAACTTGTTTGTTGTTCCCCTCGATGACAAGCGCCAATGGTATCGCTATCACCACCTCTTTGCAGATGTTCTGCAAGCACGCTTGATGGAGGAGCAGCCTAATCAGTTGCCTATCCTGCACCGGCGGGCGAGCGGGTGGTACGAGGGGAATGGTTTTCCGGCCGAGGCGGTCAGCCACGCCTTTACGGTCGAGGATTTCGAGCGGGCGGCAGACCTGGTCGAGTTGACCTGGCGACTTATGGACAGGAGATTCCAGTCCGCGACCTGGCTGGGCTGGGCAAAGGCGCTACCAGAGGAGCAGGTGCGCGCCAGGCCGGTGCTTAGCGCCGGGTATGCCTGGGCGTTGCTGGATAATGGCGAGCTAGAAGCGTCGGAGGGCCGATTGCGCGACGCTGAACGGTGGTTGGACCTGATGGCAGAGAGGGATGGAGGATCTGAAGCGCTACCGGCAGGGATGATCGTAGCCAATGAAGAGGAGTTTCGCTCTCTACAGGTGACGATCGCCAACGGCCGGGCCTTTCAAGCCCAGGCTCTCGACGATGTACCCGGCACCTTGAAGTACACCCGGCAAGCCCTGGATCTCTTGCCTGAGGATGCGTATTTTGAGCGCGGAATTCAAGCAGCGATCCTGGGACTCGCCTACTGGGGGAGCGGGGAGTTGGAGGCCGCCCACAGGTCGATCGCCGATGGCGTTGATTACATGTGGCTGGCTGACAATATGCTTTTTGCGCTAAGTGGCACATCAACGCTGGCGGATATCAGGATAGCTCAAGGACGTCTCGGCGAGGCCATCAGCACCTATGAGCAGTCATTGCAGCTCGCGATGGCGCAGGGCGAGCCAATGATACAGGGACTCGCGGACCTGTATTTGGGTTTGAGCGAATTACATTGTGAGCGGGGGGATCTGAGAGCTGCCAGGCAGAACCTGCTTAGAAGCGAGGAGCTGGGAGAAAAAGCGGCCTTACCGCGCTGGCCTTATCGCCGGCAGCTGGCCTGGGCTCAGATAAAGCAGGCCGAGGGCGACCTGGACGGCGCTCTCGAGATGCTCCGCGAGGCGGAGCGGTTGTACACCCGGCACGCCATCCCTGATGTGCGTCCCGTCGCGGCGTTGAAGACGCGGGTGTGGATTAAACAGGGCCGGTCGGTCGAAGCCCTGGATTGGGTGCGTGAACGCAAACTTTCGGTTGACGACGAGCTTAGCTACCTGAGCGAGTTCGAGCATATCACCCTGGCCAGGGTACTCATTGGGCCGCTATAAGACCGAGCGGCTTGATGGGGCCATTCAGGAAGCATGGGGTTTGCTGGAACGTTTGCTTGAAGCAGCCGAGGAAGGGGAGAGGGTGGGAAGCGTCATCGAAATCCTGGTGCTGCAGGCGCTGGCTCACCAAGTACAGGGCGAAACCGCCCATGCTCTCGGCTGCCTGGAACGCGCCCTGATGTTAGCCGAACCGGAGAGCTACGTGCAAATCTTTGTTGAAGAGGGACCAAGCATGGCGGCCCTACTGCGAGAGATGGCGAAAAAACGCGACGCCCCGAAGTACGCCCGTCAAATAGGGGCAGCCCTTGGAGAGGTTGAAGGTATGTCGCCTGACGCGCAGCTTTTGAGCGAGCCTCTGAGCGAGCGCGAACTCGAAGTGCTCAGATTGCTCGGGAGCGAATTAAACGGCCCGGAAATTGCCACCGAACTCATGGTGTCCCTGAATACCATGCGCACCCACACCAAAAATATTTACAACAAGCTCGAGGTGAATAATCGTCGGGCAGCCGTACGCCGGGCTGAAGAGCTCGAACTGTTGTAACGAATAGGCAGACAGTAAGCTCAATCCCGGCCGGTTTGTCCGACCACCTGCCTTCAATTTTTTCCCCTAAAGCAGCATAAGTAAAAGATCACCACCTCAATCACCACAAGTGGTGATGACGACCCGCCCCCTTATTTTGTATCCTCGCATTGAAGATAAAAACAACGGCAACTAAAAGGACCATGGGCGAGGCACAGAATGGGTGATATACGCACATCGACTGCGGATCATTACGAGCCTGGGCTTTATGAAATTCGTATCAAAGGGCATCTTGAGGACCGGTGGGTAAAGTGGTTTGGGGGCTTGAGCATCACCTTGGAAGAGAACGGCGATACGCGCTTAACCGGCCGGGTGGCCGATCAGGCCGCGTTGCATGGACTGTTAAGAAAAGTACGTGATTTAGGCATGCCCTTGCTCTCGGTCATTTGTCTTGAATCCAGCCAGGCAGATGGGTCAGATAACGAACAGTAAACTGGGGCAAGTAGTTTGAATAATCGGCTTAAAAAGCAAATCTGCATTTGACAATATTTCTGACCTGTTTTAGCTCTCAGGATAAGGATGGCGACTCAAGTTGATCTTCATAAAAGATCAACAAAACTTTTTTATCATGTTCAATATAAGGAGATAGATGATGAGTAATTTTAAGAAGCTGGGCGGCATTGCGGCATTGATCCTGGCAGCGTGTTATCTGGTGGGTTTTGCAGTGTATGGCTTCATTCTGGATTATGGCAGTGTCGTTGAGGCTCTCGAGAGAGTGGCCTTCTTCGCGGATAACCAGGCCATCCTATACGCAACGACTCTATTTGTCTATGTGGTATTCGGCGTATTTCTGGTTGTCCTGGCGCTGGCGCTCTACGAGCGCTTGCAGAAGGGTGCAATGGCATTGGCGCAGACGGCGACTGTCTTCGGGCTGTTTTGGGCCCTGGTGGTTATCGCCAGCGGCCTGATCTTTAACAGCGGCATGGGCACGGTGGTCGATCTCTACGCCACGGACCAGGCGCAAGCGGCGACGGTCTGGTTGGCGATTGACGCTGTGTTTGAAGGATTAGGCGGTGGAACTGAGATTTTGGGCGGCATATGGATGCTGCTGTTAAGTTGGGCCGCTTTACGGGCAGGCGAACTGCCCAAGGTGCTGAACTACCTGGGCGTGGTGATCGGTATGGTGGGCATCCTGACGATCGTCCCGGCCCTCGAGGCGTTAACCGATGTTTTTGGGCTGACTCAAATTGTGTGGTTCATCTGGCTGGGGATCGTCTTATTGCGCACTATTCCGAAGACGGCGGTGTAAAGAGCGGGTTCTGGCGCTGGCGGCCGGAAGAGGGCAAGGCGACCGGGGGGTTAGGTCATTGGAATCCAGGGGTTGGATTCCCGGTCGCCTTGACCATACGATCATGGGGTGTGGCGGGCGGTGGCGGTCGGCCGGTCGAGGAAATGGCGCATGGCGATTATTTTAAACGGGGATGATGATCATGCTCTGGTAGTGACTAGTGTCACTGTCGAGGGGAGAGGAGTTCGACTACCATGTAAAGTAGCCAGAGTCGAATTTCTTCAGAGGGAAGTTTAAGAAGTTCCGATAAACAATATTGACCAAAGCAAAGTGATCCTGAAGGGTGTTACATGAAAGCGATTTGGCATACACGGTACGGACCGCCGGATGAACTTCAGCTCAAAGAGGTGGAAAAACCTGTTCCCAAGGATGATGAGGTACTGGTAAAAATCCGGGCGGCAACAGTCACCTCGTCGGACTGTAATATTCGTAATTTCACCTTTGTGCCTAGAGTGTTCGTGCTCCCTACGCGGATGCAACTTGGTTACAACAAGCCCAAGACAAATATTCTGGGGCTGGATCTGGCCGGAGAAATTGAAGCGGCCGGCAAGGATGTTAAAGGATTTAAAGTAGGCGACGAGGTATTTGGCATATCGGAACCCGCTTTTGGCGCCCATGCCGAGTACATCTGCCTGCCGGAAGATGGGGTGCTGACGAAAAAACCGGCCGGCATGTCCTGGGAAGAAGCGGCGGCCCTGCCCCTGGCGGGAAATACGGCGTTATATTTCATCAGGGATCTGGGGAAAGTCCAGGCCGGACAAAAAGTGCTGATCAATGGCGCTTCCGGAGCTATTGGTTCTTTTGCGGTGCAGCTGGCCAAATATTATGGTGCGGAGGTTACCGGGGTATGCAGTACCACGAATGTGGAATTGGTGAAATCCCTGGGGGCCGATAAGGTCATTGATTATACAAAAGAGGATTTTACCGAAAGCGGTCAGAGTCTATGATGTTATTTTTGACGCAGTAAGCAAGAGTTCATTTTCACGCTGTAAAAAAGCGCTAAAGGAAAGAGGGTGTCTATCTCGTCACCTTGCCTACACTGACCGTTCTTCTGCAAATCGGTTGGACTTCCATCTTCGGCAGCAAAAAAGTCAAGATGGGGAATGCGATCACTAATGTTAGAAAATATCGTCTTCTTGAAAGAGCTGGTCGAGGCGGGAAAGCTCAAAGCGGTCATTGATAGAAGTTATCCGCTGGCACAGACGGCCGAGGCTTTCCGCTATGTGGAGAAAGGGCATAAGAAGGGGAACGTTGTATTGACTGTGGCGCAAGTTGGACAATGACAGGCTAATCACAGAAGCAGGGCGGATTATTTAATGAAGCGTGGTTGAGTTCTGCCGGCGCTACCAGGGAGAAATATAAGGAATAGCGTTGTCATATCGATATGTTGATATCAGGGGTGTGCAGATCTTGCTCTAGCATGCCTATCTCCCGTCTTTGTTGGGGCGGGCTCCGGGCTGGCTGGATTCCCGCCTCCGCGGGAAAGACAGGAGAGCGGGGCCATGGATTCCCGCCTTCGCGGGAATGACAGGAGAGCGGGGCCATTGGTATACGGCTCGGCGGGAATGACAAGAGAATGGAGGTAAATAAATTATGGCGGAGGAAAGAATCATCCTTTCAGGATTATGGGTGGCTATGATGTTGACCTATCTATTGGGCGATGTGCTGCGGATAATTAGCGGCGACATGAAGGCAGGTGAAATCGGCGGTGTGCCGGCAACGCCGGCCATGTTCCTCTTAATCGCCGTCATCATGTTGGTCCCGATTGTGATGGTTGTTCTATCGCTCATATTGAACTATCCAGCGATTCGTTGGGTGAGTATCGTGGTAGCCATCATCGTTGTCGTTTTTAATCTCTTTGGCCTGCCTTACCCCGGCGCGTACGACAATTTTTTGATCATCGTGAGCTTTGTATTTAATGCCCTGATCGTCTGGTACGCATGGAAGTGGGTCTAAGCAAATAGCGATAGAATCAAGGTGAAGATGGAGGAATGAGCATGAAAGCGGTCATATGCACCAAATATGGACCCCCGGAAGTTCTTCAGTTGCAAGAAGTGGAAAAACCGACTCACAAGGAGGATGAAGTACTGATAAGGATTGTCGCGACAACGGTCCACGTGGGGGACGTGAGAATTCGAAAGTTCGATGTGCCTCGTTGGCAATGGCCCATGGCCCGATTATATCTTGGCGTAACACGGCCGAAGAACCCAATCTTAGGTATGGAGCTAGCCGGGGAAATTGAAGCGGCGGGAAAAGATGTCAAAAGATTTAAGGAAGGAGACCAGGTTTTTGCCTTTACGGGTTTTGGTCTTGGCGCTTATGCCGAGTACAAATGTTTGCCCGGCAATAGTGCAGCGGGGGCGGTGGATAAAAAGGGGATGGTCGGATTAAAACCGGCGAATATGAGCTTTGAAGAGGCGGCCGCCGGCGTAGCTACCGGGGGAATCACAGCGTTGATTGTTCTTAGAAAAGCCAATATCGAGCGGGGACAAAAAGTTCTGATCTATGGCGCTTCTGGCAGTGTGGGCACCTATGCCGTCCAGATTGCCAAATCATTTGGAGCAGAGGTCAGCGGGGTTTGCAGTACAACTAATTTGGAGATGGTGAGTTCGCTGGGAGCCGATAAGGTCATTGATTACACCCAAGAGGATTTTAGCCAAAACGGCGAGGCATATGATGTTATCTTTGACGCTGTAGACAAGCTTTCGCCTGCACAAGGTAAAAAGGCGCTTAAGAAGGGGGGAATCTATCTCAATGTAGACAAAGATTCCGGTTCCGGAGCGGCTATAGAACGTGACGATCTAAAGTTCCTCATAGAGCTTATAGAAGCGGGAAGGATAAAGGCGTTCATTGATAGGCGCTATCCGTTGGAGCAAATTGTTGAGGCTCACCGGTATGTCGAAACAGGGCATAAAAGGGGTCATGTGATCGTAACAGTGGCAGACAGCCAATAATCATGAGAGGGATTGGATAAATGCAAGCAGTTGGAAAAATACAAGAAGTTGGAAAAATGCGCGCAATTGGACAAATGTAAGCAATTGTGTGCACAAAATACGGACCGCCGGAAGTTCTTCAGTTGCGAGAGGTAGAAAAACCGATACCCGAGGCGGACGAAGTGCTGATAAAAATCCTGGCGACAACAGTACACGTGGGGGACGTGAGAATTCGAAAATTTGATGTTCCGCGCTGGACATGGCCTATGGCCCGATTATTTCTTGGCATCACAAAGCCAAAGCAGCCAATATTGGGCATGGAACTGGCCGGGGAAATTGAATCCGTGGGCAAGGATGTGAAACGATATAAAGAAGGCGACCCGGTATTTGCGACGACCGGTTTCACTTTTGGCACTTATGCCGAGTACAAATGTCTACCTGAAATTTGCGAAGACGGGGAGATGGATAAAAAAGGGTTGGTGGAATTAAAACCGGCCAATATGACTTTTGAAGAAGCCGCAGCCGGAGCTCCTACCGGGGGAAATACGGCATTGGCCGTGCTTAGAAGGGCCAATATCCAGCCGGGGCAAAAAGTTCTGATCTATGGCGCCTCTGGAATTGTCGGTACCTATGCAGTACAGCTGGCCAAATCATTCGGGGCTGAAGTCACCGGGGTATGCAGCACAACTAACTTAGAGATGGTGAGATCTCTCGGAGCCGACAAGGTTATTGATTACACCCAAGAGGATTTTACACAAAGCGATGAGACCTATGATGTTATTTTTGACGCCGTAAGCAAGTTGTCATCTGCCCGGGGTAAAAAAGCGCTCAAGAAAAGGGGAATCTATTTTGATGTTGACAAGGATTCCGGTTCGGCAGGGGACATAAAGAGTGATGATCTAAAGTACCTGAAAGAGCTAATTGAAGCGGGAAAGATGAAAGCGGTTATTGATAGAAGCTTTCCGTTGGAACAAATTGTCGAGGCTCACCGCTATGTCGAGACAGGGCATAAAAAGGGGCATGTGGTCATCACTGTGGAACATAGCAGTTAGGTCAAAGCGGGAAAGAAGTTGAATTTACTTGAAGGCACTTCTCCCGCTTTCCCGGAGTAAACCGCAGAGAGAAGATGGCTTACTGTTCCAAAAACTATCTGCGATATACATAGTCATGCGAGCGATGGGACAAATATGCAGGCAATTAGATAAATGCTTGCGGTAGTATGGACAAGATACGGACCGCCGGAGGTTTTGCAACTCAAAGAGGTGGAAAAACCAACACCTAAGGCCAACGAGGTGCTGATACGGATAGTCGCGACGACAGTCACCTCAGGGGATTGTGAACAGCGCAGTCTCAATTTACCCATCTTGTACCGGTTGCCCATGCAAGCCTATGTGGGTCTCAGAAGACCGAAGAGAATTACCGTTCTGGGGATGGAATTGGCCGGGGAGATTGAAGCAGCAGGCCAAGAGGTAAAAGGATTTCAGGAAGGCGACCAGGTGTTTGCCGCGACTGGTTTTGCCGCTATGGGGAGTTATGCTGAGTATATTTGCCTGCCTGAAGAAGCTGAAGAAGGGGCGCTGGCACTAAAACCGGCCAATATGAGTTATGAGGAAGCGGCCGCTGTGCCAGTTGGCGGACTCGAAGCGCTGGCTTTTCTCAGGCAAGGGAATGTTCAGCGTGGACACAAGGTGCTGATCAATGGTGCGGGGGGCACGATCGGACCCTTTGCGATCCAGTTGGCCAAACATTTTGGGGCTGAAGTGACCGGTGTGGAAAGCCAGGAAAAATTGGCCATGCTGCGATCGATTGGCGCCGACAAGGTCATTGATTACAGGCAAGAAGATTTCAGCGAAAGCGGCGAGATGTATGATTTTATTCTTGACCTGATAGGTAAGCGTTCGTTTTCCGATTGTATGAGGTCACTGGAGCAAAACGGGATCTATCTGATCGCTTACCCGGGGTTGCTACCAATGGTGCGGGGGCGATGGCAGGCCATGATAAGCCGCCTGCCGCCCAGGCAGGCGGCCAAGAAAGTGATATTCGGGAGAGCCTACCCAAAAAGCGAGGATCTAATATTCCTCAAAGAGCTGGTTGAGGCGGGAAAGCTGAAGACGGTTATCGATAGGCGCTACCCGTTGGGACAAGTTGCCGAGGCTCACCGCTATGTTGAAACAGGGCAAAAAATGGGGAATGTTATCATCACCGTGCAAAATGACGCCTAACATTTCACAGGGGACGGCCGGGCACTATCGCCTGTGATTACTATGTGAGCGGCCGATTTGGTGGGGCTAAGTGTGTAATACGTCACAAACGGGGATGATTGTCATGCCGGGCTGGTGATTTGTGTCACTATCGAGGGGCTGGGGCTTGTACTACCCTAGGGTGTGTTAACCTCGGGGAGTACAACCCCCAGGTTGGTACAACTCCAGAGATCGCAGTTTTCTCTTGCGCCTGGAGAGATTATCAAGGGGTTATCATGGATGATAAGAGCAAAAACCGGCGGATAAAGTTAAGGGACGGCCGTGCGCTGGGTTACGCCGAATTCGGTTCTCCGGAGGGGGAGCCGGTCTTCTACTTCCACGGCTTTCCCAACTCAAGAGTGGATTGGCTGATCTCTGATCCGGATGATGCCGCTGGGGCGCTGAATACGCGAATAATCGCTCCGGACCGGCCGGGTTATGGTCTTTCTGATTACCAGCGCGGCCGAAAGCTGCTGGATTGGCCGCAAGATGTGCTTGAATTGGCTAACGCGCTGCAAATCGATAAGTTTGCTGTGCTGGGAATATCTGGTGGAGGGTCTTAAGCGGCCGCCTGTGCCCATGGCACCGGCGATCGATTGCGCAAAAGTGGCATCGTCTATGGCAAGGGACCGGCCGGTGCGCCGGGCATGAAGGAGGGCGTCAGTTGGGCCACCCCGGGTTACCCGGGGATATTGCGCATAGTCATACTGAAGTTAACGGCCATGGGTCTACAAAAGGATCCTGACCAGTTTCTCTCGAAGAGCAAAGAGACGATGGCTGAATTGGACGGCCAACTGCTGGAGCAACCGGCGTTGGCGGAAATGTTTATCGAGGGTATGCGGGAAGCCTTTCGTGGCGGTACCAAGGGGGCCAACCAGGAGGCCGGTCTTTACAAGCGGCCCTGGGGATTTGAACTGCAGGATATCACCGGCGAGGTGCATCTGTGGCATGGGGAAGAGGACCTGAATGTGCCGGTTTCGGCCGGTCGCTACGTTACCGAGGCCATCCCCAATTGCCAGGCCAGGTTCCTTAAAGGAGAGGGACACCTCACCCTGCCACATAATCACATACGAGAGATTCTGACTGCCCTGATTAACTGAAGCTCACTCCAGGAGGGAACCATGCAAGAATTATCCACTCTCTCACAAATCACCTTATACGTATTGCTGGCCCTGATAGGCCTGCTGGCGCTGATCGTTTTGGGCTGGCAAATCCAGGTGATCCGGGGCAAGGAGATGAAAAACGTCGATGGCTCGGTTGATAGTTGGCAGGAGCAGAAGATCTTTTACGGCATCGCGATTGCCGATATCTTTTTGGCCTGCCCGGCGAGCATCATCGGGATCGTGCTTGTGTTTTTCGACCTTCGCTGGGGCGCCTATTTGCTGACCTGGGTCAGTTTCTGGTTTTTGTGGGCGAATATCATGACGACGGCAACAAGCCTGCGTTTTGAGAAACCGAAGATTACTCTGTCCTGGTTTATCGTCTTTCCCTTTGGGGCGCTGGTAGGCCTGGCTTATTTTATTTGGACGTTGGTTCACTTTGACAGCATCTACTGATCGAAAAAACATAGGAGGTTGACGATGACTATCATCTGGGGCGTGGTCCTCATCCTGTTTACCCTGATATTGTGCTGGCTGATGCAAGCTGTGAATACGTTTTCACCAGCGTTGGCAGCGAAGTTAGGGGTGGCAGAAGCTGAAGATGAGGTTGACCGGACCTTTTTCCTGGACGGCCGGGGGGAGGCTATTTGGGATGCCCTTATTCTCTGGACTTTGCCGGTGGCGGGCATTTTGCTTCTATTCGACCATCAGGCCTGGGCTTACTTTGGGTTGGTTGGCGGCGGTATGTACCTGTACTTTGCCGGCCGGGGACTCATCGTTCGCAGGCTAATGGGACGACAGGGGGTTCGCATTGGCAAGCCTGAAACGGTGAAATTGTATAACGGGGTCTTAATCCTGTGGGGCTTGATCGCCGTAGCTACTATTGTTATGGCGGTAGATGCGCTGCCTTTAGCGTAAGAATATTCTTTTTCACATTTAAGGGGTCTGAAAGGAACATCATAAGATGAAAATAATTGTGGCACTTTTTCTTATTCTTCATGGGCTGGTGCACGGTATTCTGGCCATGGTGCCGAAGCCCGATGCGGCCGAGCCTGTTTTCGCGACGTTTTTTTCGAATTCATGGTTGTTACGTCGGGTGGGGCTCGCGGATTCGGCCGGTAGGCCGCTGGCTTTTATACTGGCGGCGCTGGCGACGGGGGGTTTTGTCGCAGCCGGACTGGGTCTGCTGGATTTCCTGGTGCCCTTCGATTGGTGGGCCACCCTAGCGGCGGTCTCGGCCGTGGTTTCGCTCTCCCTGTTAATCATCTTTTGGCACCCATATGTCATCGTGGGCGTGGTGATCGATGTGGTGGTTTTGGTGGTGGTACTCTTTACGAATTGGGCGCCGGATTAGGCAAAAAAGTTGTTCGCAAAGGAGCAGGGGGCGAGCAGGATACTCGTGTTCCTATGGTCAGAGGAGTTAAGTGATGAAGGCAGTTGTTTATAGAGAATATGGTCATGCTGAAGTTCTTGAACTAAAAGAAATCGAAAAACCGGTGATCAAGGATGATGAAGTGCTGGTGAGGGTTCAGGCAACCACCATCACGCCCCTTGATTACCATTTCCTGACCGGTTCGCCATTCCTGGTGCGGATCATGGCCGGGATGTTGAAGCCCAGGAACAAGGTGCTGGGCACTGACGTGTCTGGCCGTGTGGAAGCTGTCGGCGCGGCAGTTGGGCGGTTCAAGCCGGGCGATGAAGTGTTCGGGGGCAGGAGTAGTGGAGGATACGCTGAATACGCAGCTGTTCCGGAAGCGGAGCTGTATCTGAAACCGACCGATTTGTCGTTCGAGGAAGCGGCGATCCTGCCCTTTTCGGGGTATTCGGCGCTGATCGGCCTTTATGAACTGGGACAATTGAAGGCCGGACAGAAAGTTTTAATCAACGGGGGCTCTGGCGGGGTAGGTACGCTGGCGCTGCCCGTGGCCAAGATGCTGGGGGCCCAGGTGACGGCCGTGGGTAGCGCTGGTAGCCAGGAATTGATGAAATCGTTGGGGGCCGACCAGGTTATCAATTACGAAGAAGAGGATTTCGCCCAGAGTGGCCAACGCTATGATTTGATATATGATCTCTCGGGTAAACGTTCGTTTGCCGAGTGCAAGCAGGCGTTGACCCCCCAAGGGATTTTCGTCACCACGGAATTTTCGCCGTCGCTGGCCTTGCAGGGCATGTGGATTTCAAGAACCGGGAGCCAGAAGATGAAACCGCTTAGCCCGACAGGGCCCAGTCAAGAAACCCGGGAGCAGTTTGAGGAGCTTCTTTCGGCCGGGAAGTTGAAGCCGGTCATTGATAGCTGTTTCCCGTTGAGCGAGGTTCCTGATGCTTTCCGCTACTTCGAAAAGGGGCATATTAAGGGGAGGGTTGTTGTTAAGGTCGCCGGCAATGGCGATATGAATGGATGATCCTGTAGTTGATTTGCATTTGTGTGAACTAGTGGCGACGAAAGCGGGTGAATAAGATAAGTTTGGCGTCGACCTAACCGACCGGGTCAATCTGTCCCTTGGCGCAGCTGATTTGCCTGTGGTCGTGACGGGCAACGGGCCCGTAGGCGAAATTGGTGATTTTCTACATAGCGCAAAGTGTGATTAATATCAGTTGATTAAGGCGCAACTGTGTTCGATAATGTCGTTTGAGTTCTGTGTTGAACTACCGGTCGCCGGGTGAAAAGAGCAACCAGGCATGATGCTGAAATCGTTTCAGAGCCAGAGGAAAGCAGGCTTCCAGGTTGCTACTCGGGGCAAGGCGGGAGTGACAGTTGGCGAGGACGCCCTGGCTATCTTCCGTCGACGACCGGCGGCCTGAGATTTTAAGATAGGAGTTGTTTTGTCATGAAGATTGATCCGCTCGTCCAGGAGTTTCTCGCTCAGAAGAAGATCGCTGTCGTTGGTGTTTCTGATCAAAGGGAGACAGGCTGCAATGCAGCCTATCGTCGATTTAAGGAAGCCGGCTATACCGTCAGCGGCGTAAATCCCCGGCTGACGACCTTCGAAGGGGATCCCTGTTATCCAGACTTGGCATCGATTCCCGAGAAGCCACAGGGGGTTTTCATTCTGACCAATCCCAAAGTCACCGAAGAAATCGTCCAGCAGTGCGTGGATCTGGGCATCAAGCAGGTGTGGATGCATTGTATGATGGGCACAAAACCGGGCTTAGCCGCCAGCAATACTAGCGTATCCCAGGACGCGGTGCAGATGTGCCGAGAGAATGGGATCACGGTCATTCCTGGCAGCTGTCCCAATCAATTCTTGAAGCCTGATTTTGGCCACAGGTTGATGCGCATGATGTTCGGGGCGTTCGGCTTCCTGCGGGTCAATGGTAATGCCGCGGGGACAAATTAGAAATTGAGTTTTTGTAAACGGAAACGAATTAGAAACTGAGTTTTTCAAAAAAACTCAGTTTCTCTAGGAGGGGTGGTGACGAAGATCCTGGTGACTTATGCCACAATGGCCGGTTCGACGGCCGAGGTAGCCCAGGTAGTAGCTGAGGAGCTGGCGGCTGCCGGTTTTGAGGTGGACGTATTTCCCCTCAGCGAGGTAAAGGGTGTTACGGCGTATGACGGTGTTGTGATTGGCGGGCCAATGATCCTGGGCTGGCACCGAGGGGCTCGAAGGTTCCTCAGGCAACATCGCCAGGCGTTTCAGCGTACTCCACTGGCCGTGTTTGTTTTATGCATGAGCCTGACCGAGACAAATGAAAGAAGTGTGGCCGGTGTTCCGATCTATGTGGACGAAAAATTACCGAAAGCGCCTGTCCAAGAAGGTCACCTGACTATCAGAGAGCGTTTTGCCAGGCTTTCCAGCTATATTCGCCCTATTCTTAAGGCAAGCCGGCCGCATAAACCGGTGAGTATCGGGGTTTTTGGCGGCCGGGTGGAGTATGGTCGTTTGTCATGGTGGGCGGTTCTGTTCGCCATGCTGGTCGTCCAGGCGCCGGCCGGCGACCGGCGCAACTGGCCGGAGATTCGAGCCTGGTCGGCCGCACTTCCCGATGTGCTACAGCTACGTTCCAGGGATAAGGAAGGCGAAGTGGCCTAGTAGGCCGCGTGCTGGGTGGCCGACTCAGCGAAGGTCTGCTGAGTTTCAGAAACTGAGTTTTTCGAAAAAACTCAGTTTCTTTAGGGGGAAAGGGCATAAACAGTGACGCGTTCATGCTTGCCCTTGATCCGAACGTCGTTTAACTGCCTGGCGCCCATAGCCGGAACCCCAGGGAGGGCCTGATAAGTTTCATCGCTTAGTAGAATGGGGTAGCCGGCTTCCCTAGTCATCGTCTGTAAGCGTGCGGCCAGGTTGGCCGCATCACCCATCACTGTGTACTCGATGCGCTCTTTTCCACCGACGTTTCCGGCGATGACCGGCCCGCTGGCGATCCCAATACCATTTTCCAGGATGGGCCGGCCGGCGATCAATTCAGCCTTGTTGAAGGTCGCTAGTGCCTGACGCATCTCCATACCGGCGGCGACTGCCCGACCGGCATGATCGTGCATCGGGTTGAGCGGCGACCCAAAAACGGCCAAGATAGAATCTCCGCCAAAGCGGGTGACCATCCCGCCGTGTTTGACAATGACTGATACCATGGCAGCCATATAGCGGTTAATCAGATCAACGAGTTTGCCGGGGGGCATTTTTTCAGTGAGCGGGGTGAAGTCGCGAATATCCGAGAACATGACCGTACAATGGACCAGTTCACCCCCAAGCCCGGCGCCGGTTTCAACAGCCGCCCTGGCCACCTCTGGACTGACGTAGAGCCCAAACAACTGGCGCAACCTTTCGCCCTGACGGAGCCCAGCCGTCATCTGGTTAAATTGCTCGCTTAAAAAACCCAATTCGTCGTTGGTTGTTACCTGGGCCCAGGTGTCAAACTCATTTTTCTCCACGCGTTTCATCACCCATTGCAATGACTGAAGCGGCTCAACAATGGCGCGGGCGACCAGCACGGCCACTATTACACCGGCAGCCAGGCCAATGATCAGGATAAACAGTTGGATAAGGATGAGATTGTCAAGAATCGCTTCGGGATTTGCGGCCTCAAGCAGAGCACGGGTACGTTCCAGCGTCAGCAGGACGAGCAGAAGTGGCGTTATGGCCCCAATCAGGATGAAGGCCAGCAACAGGCGCCTCTGCACCCAGAGGCGAACGGCCGGGACGGCGCTCAGGTTTCCCTGGGGGAAGAAGAGGGGCACAATCTGGCGCCAGAGCAGTTCGCTGCCAGAAAAAACAATCGCCGTCGTGACCACACCGCCTATGGCAATGCCCACAAAATTGCTCGGATTATGGTAGAAGAAGGAAAAGAAGGTGGCCGAGAGCAGCCAGGTAGCGGCAATAATCGCTGAACCTATGAGCGGCCAATTTAGTACGCGCCGGGCAATACTCAGGGGCAAATCGGAAGCCGGCGTGCCAGATTCTATCCGCAGCTGCCAACTACGGATCGGCCGCTGTAGTCGATTACTCAGCACAATGGCGCCGGCAAATATCACGGCAACGGCGATAACAAAGGTAACGACATCGGCCGGTTCAAGCGAGCGAACGGAAGTCTCACCGACGGGCAGGGGATCGATGACGGATAGATAGAGGAAAGTTATCAGCCCACCGAGGAAATTCGCGCCAAAGGCCAACCGCGAGAGCTTGCTGTAGGTTTCTTGGGGAGATGCCTGGATTGTTGTCATGTTTTCTACCGCCTTCCCTTAGAAATGTTAGTAAACAAGTTAGATTGGTCTTGGGGATATTACAATGGATGTCCCAAGGGCCAAAGTACTGAGCAGCAAGGTGTGCAGCATGGACCAAGTTGTTGGCCGGTTTTACCTGCTCAGGTTGTTTGTGGAATATCGTTGTTTCCCGTTAATTGATGTCGCTGATGCTTTTCGCTATTTTGAATAGGGGGTATTTTCAGGGCAGGGTTGTTGTTACAGTTGACGGCAACGGTGCCGGGAATGGGTTAGCGTTAGAAACCGAGTCTTTTAAAAAAAACCCGGTTTCTCGGAGCTGGGGAGATTAATATCGCCCCGCTTTTTTGGGATACGGCCGGAAAGGCGTCCTGGGCTCGAGGGTAAACCAATCTGTCTGACGGTCGATGCGCGACAAGGAGCGGAGCAGGTCGAAAGTTAACCAGCGGGAAATCTGCCGGTGAGGTTGGTATTCCCACAAACCATAGGGGCCCTGCAGGCCGGTCACGAAGGCCACCAAGGCCGCGACCCGGGGGTCTTCGAGGCTCGCGCCTACACGCCAGCACAGATCCAAGGATAAGGCGACATCATAGCGGGCGAAATAGGTGAACAAACCCAGGCTCTTCTCCACGCCCGTATAGCGGGCCATTTCTAAACCCAAGCCATGAGCCGGCAGCGTCTCCTGGGCTAAAAGCATGTCCAAGGCGCGGCGCGCGGCCGCACCCTGCCGCCGTTCCGGATGGTAGGCCAGGGCGCTCAAGGCAAAGGTGGTATTGGAACGGCAGCCGAAGCGGGAATGGGCCAGCCGCCGGTAGCCGGCCGGAAAGACATTTTGTCCGGCCTTCTGGCCCGACGGCCAGGCCCCGTCCGGCAACCGGCAGGCCAGCAGCCAGTCGTACCCTTTTTCTGACCGGGGGTCCTGGGCGTAGCCGGCCATGGCCAGCGCCCGCAGCGGAAGCCCGGTCTGCAGGGGCACCATCTCATAAGCCTCTCCCGGCTCCCTTTCCAGCCAGTTCCCAGGCAGTGGCCAGGAACCGTCAGCCAGTTGTTGGTCGAGCAGGAAGGAGGCGCCTCGCCGTAAGGGGGGATATTCAGGGTTGAAGCCCAGGTAGCCCAGGCGGGACAGCGCACCGGCCGTCGGCCGGATCCGGTGATGGGCTGGTTCAGCGCCAGTTCTCACGCCCCCAGGATCCATCGTCATTCTGGGCGGCGATCAACTCGGCCAGCAGAGGGTCTTCCTCCCGCAGGAGCGCCAACTCGGCCACTTCTGTATCTCCGGCCGGCTTTCCCAGCAACTCTCGCAGCACCAGCCAGCGTAAATTTGGCGAAGGATCGGCGAGCAACAACGGCGCCCAGGTCATAAGGCCTCCTCTAAAACGGCCGCCAGATAAGGGGCCGTTGGTGTTTCAGCTGCCGCCACCGCTTCCGGCGTCCCGGCCGCGATTATCCGGCCGCCTTCCGGCCCACCCCCCGGTCCCAGCTCAACCAGCCAATCACAGGCGGCCAGCACATGGGGATGGTGTTCCAAGAGCACTACCGAATGGCCCGCGCCCACCAGCCGGTCCAGCACCTGGATCAACAATTGGACATCTTCCATGTGCAAGCCCACCGTGGGCTCATCGAGAATAAACAATGTCTCTTCCAGTGATCGCCGGCTCAACTCCCGGGCTATCTTCAGCCGCTGGGTCTCGCCGCCCGAGAGGGAGTAGGACGGCTGTCGCCAGACCAGGTAGCCAAGGCCTACCTCCAGGGCCACTTTCAAGGGCCCGGCTATTTTTTCCTGCTCTTCAAATAAGGTATAAGCTTCTGCCAGGGTCAAGCCGTTCACCTCCGGCAGGGCGACACCCTTGATCTTGACCCCCCACGCTTCCGGGATGCAACCGGTCCCCCGGCAGGTTTCACATTCCGTATAGAGATCCGGCAAAAAGCCCATCTCTGTCCGCAGCAGGCCTCGACCCTTACAGGCCGAACAGGGCCGGCCCAGTTGCTTCGCATCCAAGCCCAGGGCCTGGGCATCGGCGCCGGCGGCAAATAATTTCAATAATGGTTTGGTCAGTCCCAGGAAGGCGGCCGGGTATCGGATGCCTTTTTGGGCCTGGTCCACCAGGATCGTCCTCGCCGGGGCCCCGGTGATGGTCTCAAATTTTCCCGGTTCCAGAGGTTCATGGGCGAAGGAAGTGGTATGGCTCTTTGGCGCCAGCGCCCGGCCTAATGTATCTACCAGCAGGGTGCTCTTGCCCGAACCCGATACGCCGCAAATCCCTGTTAATAGCCCCAGGGGGATGTGTACGGTTTCTCCCCGCAGGTTATTCTCGCTGGCTCCCGTGATGACCAGCCACCTGCCGGCCTCGCGAGTCTTTTTTCTCATCTTATCCCGGCCGGCCTGGCGATGGCCACGCAACCATTTTCCGGTCAGCGAATGGCTGCCGGCTACTTCTTCCGGCGACCCGGCAGCCACCACCCGGCCACCGGCTGTGCCCGCTCCCGGACCCATATCGATCAGATGGTCGGCTGCCCGGATCAGCAGCAGGTCATGCTCCACCACTACCAGCGTATTGCCCTGATCTCTCAATTCCTCCAGCGCCTCGCACAGCGCGGAGAGCTCCTGCGGGTGCATTCCTCGCGACGGTTCGTCCAATAATATGGTCAACGAAGTCAGTTCGCTGCCAAGCAAGCCGGCCAGTTGCAGCCGTTGCGCTTCTCCGGCCGAGAGGGTGCCGGCCGGCCGGTTAAGGTGCAAATAACCCAGGCCGATGCGCTGCAGAAAGCGGACCCTTTTCCGGGCGGTGCTTAATACCGGGCCAACCGGAGTCGGATCCTCCTGGTCCGGAACCAGCCCATCCAAAACGCGCTTCAGTTGGACGAGAGGCATTTCGCTTAAGGCGTGGATATTGTGTCCGGCGAGGGTAACGACCAGGCATGATTCTTTTAGCCCTGCCCCCTGGCATTTTGGGCACGGTGTCTGCTCGGTATAGGTGCCATGTACATCCCAGTCCCTCACCCAGCCGCCATAAAAGCCCTCCCAGTGGCCGAGGCGGGTGGTCATCTTTCCTGTGCCTTTGCTCTGGTACAGAAACTCATGCTCTTCTTCATCCCCAAAGAGGAAGACCTGCCGGGCTTCTTCGCTCATCTCCTGCCACGGTGTCTCCAGGGGATCGAAACCATAACGACCGCCCAGCGCCTGGGCAATGCCGGTGTCCTTGCAAAAATAGCTTTGCGGCCAATAGCCGGGTGAATACATAGCCCCGTTACACAATGGTTTCTCCGGGTGAATGATCAGCTTTTCCGGCCGGGGCTCATACAACATGCCCATGCCGGTGCATTCCGTGCAGGCGCTGGCGTAATTTTGGGTCGAATAGTGGCGCGGTTGAAGAATAGGCGCCCTGGCCCCACAGGCCGGACAGATCCATTCCTTCTCCCGGCTCATCCTGGATCCACAAGCCAGGCAGGATCGCCGGCCCATTTCAGATAACAAGACCGCCAGGGCAAAGGTCAGCTCGCTGGCATTGCCCACGCTGGCCCGGCGGGTAAAGTGGGCCAATGAACTCCACAAATGGGGCATCTGGCTTCTCAAGGTCAGGGTGACCCCCAGTCCGGTCACCTCCTCCACCAGCGCCTCTGGCCCTTCGCGGGTCCCCTGCCGCTCATACATCGATAACGATTCTAAATAACGGCGGCGCGCTTCCACCTCCAAGACATTGCCCACCAGGCTCGATTTCCCCGAACCCGACACCCCGGTGACCACGGTCAGCTTACCCTTGGGAATCTCCACATCCACGCCTTTCAGGTTGTTGGCCCGGGCCTTCACTATCTTGATAGTCGCCGGCCGGGTTGCAGCAGCGATCCCATCTCCGCTTCGCGGGCGTATTGCTTGCTCCTCCTTCAGGGCCTGCCCGGTCAGCGAGGCCATGGTTTGGCTCAGGCCCTCCGGCGGCCCGGTGTACAGTACCTGCCCGCCCTTGGGACCAGAACCTGGCCCGAGATCGATGATCCAATCAGCGGCGCGGATGATGTCACTGTTGTGTTCAATGACCACGATCGTGGCCCCGGCCTGGGCCAGGCGATCCAGAATCAGCAAGAGGCCGTCCAGATCCTGGGGGTGTAAGCCTGTGGAAGGCTCGTCAAGAATCAGTAGCCGACCGGCCAGCCCGGCCCGGCCCAGGTACTTGCTGATCTTCACCCGCTGCGCTTCCCCACCGGATAATGACGGGGATGGTTGTCCTAGCGGTAGATAGCCCAACCCTACATCCGTCAGCGCTCGCAGAATGCGTAAGGCCGCTTTGACGCGGTTAGCCCTTAGTCGACTCTCACCAGCCAATAAATTGCTGGCTTCGGCGATGGAAAGGTCGTAGAAACCGGCTACTGAAAGCCGGCGATGGCTAAAGGGGATTCGCGTGGCCAACACAGCCTCATTAAAGCGCCTGCCAGCGCAATCCGGACAGGGGATCCATACGGAGGCCAGGAATCGCATCGTTGTTTCCAGGGCGCCCATTCCCTTGCAAGTCGGGCAGGCGCCCTCCGGCCGGTTGAACGAAAAATGAGAGGGTGAAAGGCCGCTCACTTCGGCGAAAAGCTCGCGAATGATGTCCGACAGCTTGGTGTAGGTGGCCGGGTTCGAGCGGGGATTCCGGCCGATAGGGCTCTGGTCGACCAGCACAACCTTCATGGGCGGACCTGCCACCCGGCGGCAGCCCACCGGCTTTTGTTGCTTCAATGAAGGCGCCAGCACATGGGCGGCCAGGGTACTCTTGCCCGATCCGGACACGCCGCTAATCACGGTCAACCGCCCGGCCGGTATGTCGACATCGATCTCCTGTAAATTGTGCCGGGAAGCACCTTGAATCGACAAAAAAGTCTCCGGTTTACCACGAAGGGCCGGTATCGCCGGCCGCCGGCGATGACTGAAATAAGCGCCCGTGGCCGTTTTGGCCAGCCATAGCCCGGCCGGCGTTCCCTCGAAGACAACCTCACCCCCTTCACGGCCCGCCCCCGGCCCAAGATCGATAACCCGATCGGCGGCGGCCACGGCAACGCGGTCATGCTCCACATAGATTACCGGTCCCGGTAGTTCACGAAAAGCCGGCAATAATCGGGCCACGTCGGCCGGATGCTGGCCGATAGTCGGCTCATCCAGAATATGCAGCATATCTTCCAACGGGCTGATCAAAGAGACGGCCAGGCGTACTCGTTGGGATTCACCCCGGGATAGGGTCGGGGAAGGCCTATCGAGGGCTATATAGCTCAAGCCCACGGACTCCAGGGCTGCCAACCGGCGGGTGATCTCCCCGCGCAGCCGCCCGGCTGGCTCCGGCAAATCAGCCTGGGTGAAAAGCGTGTGTAGCTCAGTAACGGACTGGGTTAACAGCTCGGGCAGCCGCTGGCCTGCCCAGCGAACGCCGGCAGCCAGGGGATACATCCCTGTCTCGTTACACTTCTCGCAGCCCCGGCCGTCACAATGGGGACAGGCCTGGTGAAAGTGTTTTGGCTCCAGCCGGTCGAACCAGGCGCCACAGCGTGTGCAAACCGGCGCGCTGCCCAACGTCGTTCTCGCGTTGCCAATGGAGAGGGTGATGGCCTGGGCGCCTAAGGCGGCCGCCTGCCGGACCAGCCGGCGAACATCGATATTGGTTGAATCTGGATCTAACCAACCCAAGGCCACCTCCAGGTCGTGGGCCAGCCCCGGATCCAAGGGCTGGATCAAACCGGGCGTGCCATCGATGTACAAGGTCTCCGTTCCAAACTCGGCCGCCAGCAGTTCCAGCAGCGTGCGGTGGCTGCCTTTGACCCCGCGTATTAGTGGCGCCAGGATCAGGGCCGGCCCGACCATGACCTCTGACAACAATTGGGCCACCATTTCGTCCTCGGTGAACACCCGCAGCGATTCTCCACAGATGGAACAGCGTCGTTCGCCATAATGGGTGTATAAGAGTCTCAGGAAAGGAGACAGACCCGCGGCCGAGGCCAAGGTGGAGTTGGGATTTCGGTTGAGCACATTCTGTCCCACGGCCAGGGCCGGCCCCAGGCCGGTAACAGACTCCACCCTGGCCGGGGTGAGTTGGTACTGCCAGCCAGCGGCGCTGCCGGTCGAGATAACATCCAATAGCCGCCGCCGCGCCTCGTGGTATAGGGTATCAAAAACCAGCGAACTTTTACCTGAGCCGGACACGCCGGTGACGGCCGTCAGGCCAGCGCCGATTTCGACGTTAACTTCTTTGAGATTGTTTTCCCGGGCGCCCTTGATCTCGATGGCCATTAGCGTTGTTGCCCTATCCCTGTTTGCCAATAATAGATAATAACCAATTTTGGGATATTGGGCAGGGAGGAAGTGATATTCTTCGAGGGGAAAATATTGGCGGATCACGTCGCTAACTGTTCACTGCTGAGAGCCTGGTCGCGCATGCCTTCAGAAAAACAGGAGCACACCGTCAGGTGTGCTCCTGTCGTTAATCACGGTAATACTTTTGCTTCGTCGACTGCTACTCTAACGATGGGTTGGCGTTTTGCGACCAGTTCCAGGGCCATATCGGCGAACCACTGTCCGGCGGGCGGGTCGCTCAGACACCACGGGTCAACTGGATCGCCGGCGGTCCGCCTGTCCCGCGATAGCACTCACCATCTGACTCACCCGGGATTTTTACCCAGAGGTAGGCATCGATCAAGGCATTCCCGGTATCGGCCGTTGGCGGGAGTCCAAGACCGCTTCCCGGAGGGTTGCACCAATCCTGGGCATCCGGATAGCTTTCGGTCGGGGTCCAGGGTCCCTGCCCATTGCGGCTGGTATCGATAATGAATTTTTTCAATCCCTCAGTCACCGGGATATGGAACCCAGGTCTGGCTCTCGACATTGTCGACATACCATTGGTCGGTCAAGGACCAGGTCGAGAAGTCGTTGGGGTTCGCCGGATAGTACTGGCTTGCGCACCAATCGAAGTGACCATTACCCCATGATCCGGGATCATTAGCGAACCAGATGCACTTGGCGATCCAGGTGCCGTATTTTGCGAGGTGGTCCGTGAGCTGGTAGTTCGAGACGTTGAAAAAGAAACCGTCCGCCCGCTCGATGCCGGCCTGGACCAGCCGATGGGCCGCATCGCCAGAACCGAGCCAAGCGCTGTGGGTACCGTCGAGGTAGACAGCGGCGTTGGGCTGGGCCTTTAACATGTCCACGGCATGGTTGAGCATCGCGAAACGATCGTCTGCAGCGGTGGCCGCATCCGCCTCGGCCGGCTGGCACCACTCGTAAGCCCCGGCTTGCGGAGTCGAGGCCGCGAAATTGCTTGTACCAGGGGATGATGCCCAGGCCGTCAGGTTCCAGAATGACCACCGCCTGGTGGTCGCCGATGCCCGCCGCAAAGCCATCGATCCAGGCCTTGATACTCCTCAACGCTTGGCTGCCCCACCGGCCGAGTACTGGGAGCAGTCACGGAAGGGTAGAGTTATAGGCCACCAGGACGGGAACAGTGCCCTTGCCGGCCGCGCGCTGGACGGTGGCCTTCACCGCCTGCTGGACGTCGCTGAGGGTGACCGCTCTCGAACCACACCGACTGCGGAGTCTCGATTAATTGCCTGATGAGATTGGCACTCTCCTTATCATTGCCGGTCCTATCCCTGTTGGATGTGAGTTCGGCAATCTGTTCAATCGCACCCTGGTTCCGCTTGGCAACATAGAATTGGGTGTCAGGATCGAGTGCTTCACCACTCCCCGGTTGGGCCAAAGCAAACATGGGTACAGCTGCAAATACCACTAGCATTAGGATAGTAACAACGATGATGCGTTTCCAACTTCTTTGCCTAACCATTTCCTTCTCCTTTTGGGTTCAAACCATAACTCCGTACATGAGGTTCCCGCACGACAAGGCGAGATCACAGTGATGGGATTGTGTGGCCCCGGCTATCAACGCCAGCGTAGCTTATACCCTTATAGTAATGGACGGTGAGTATGATGTCAATCGCTTTCTCAAGGCAATTAGCGATGCTCTCCTTAGCCAATCTCCCCTGACCGGCTACGCGGTCACGCCGCTCCCTGGCGGCATCTGGCCAACCCCATCGCGGCGCCAACAGCCCACAGGCACCATAACCAGGAGAATGGCATTGGCGATGGGCGCGCCATTGCCTGATCCTGGCATAAAAGGGGGTTCCACGGATCAGGATAAGGTGTACAGACTAGCCTATTTGGCTATACTCGCGGCGAAGAAGGGCAGTGCGGTAGTTATACGCCAATGGCATTTGCCGCCTTCTACTAAGTAACCCTAACATACCCGGGCGCGGGTCAATCGCGATCGATTATGAGTACTACGCTGACAGACGTTGATAAAATAAAAAAATTACCGGTGCTGGTGGGAGCCCAGACGCTGAATATTGTCTTCGTCTTGCTTACTTTTTCCGGCTCAGTTTTTATACTTTTTTTGGATGAATTGGGGTTGGACGTGGCCCAGATCGGCGTTTTGCTGGCGATCGTGCCCTTTCTGGGCATTATCGCGCCGTTTATCTCCCCGGCCGTAAGCCGTTTTGGCTACAAGCGCACCTATGTGACCTTCTGGGGTATCCGAAAATTCGTCATCGCTTTTCTGCTGCTGACGCCGTCCGTCCTGGCCCGTTATGGAACCAATGGAGCGTTTGTTTGGGTGGCGGTGATCATCCTGCTCTTTAGTATTTGCCGGGCTATCGCCGAGACGGGCGGTTATGCCTGGAGAATGGAAATAGTCCCCGATAATATTCGTGGTAAATATAGCGCCGTCAATAGCATGAGCACGACGGTGGCCAGCATCGTGGTGATTATCGGCGCGGGATACGTTATCGAGACAATGACCGGGCTGCAGCCGTTCATGATTCTCATCGGTGTGGGCATCGCGATAGGCGTGCTTTCTGTCATTGCCTTCACCCGGGTACCGGCCGAAGATAGCAGCCGGCGCGAAAGGGCCAGCGGCGGTCATCTCAGCGGGATGAGGCAGGCGTTGCGTAGCCGGAACTTCGTTCTCTTCCTGGTTGTTCTGGGGCTGGCTACGCTGGGCGGGCAATCGGTGATCTCTTTCGTGCCTTTATACATGAAAGAAGAAGTGGGCCTGACGGATGGTATCGTTGTCCTGCTGAGCATCGGCACCTTTATCGGCGCGCTGGTTACCTCTTTTTTGTGGGGCTGGGCGGCCGACCGGTACGGCAGCAAACCGGTGATGCAACTAAGCCTCTATTTTCTGCTGATCTTGCCGTTGGCCTGGGTGCTTATGCCCCAAAATAGCGTAGCCAGCGCACCCCTGGCCATGGCCATCGCCTTTATCGCCGGGATAGCCACATTGGCCTGGCAAATCAGTTGGACCCGCTATCTTTTTGTCAATGCTATTCCAGAGGAGAATAAGCCGGCTTATTTAGCCGTTTTTTATGCCTGGTTTGCTATTGTCAGTGGGCTCGGTCCTTTGCTGGCCGGCCAGATCATAGCCGCGTCGGAAAACCTGGGAACTCAAGTCTGGCGGGTCCCCATCGATCCATATACGCCCGTATTCGCCTTGAGTTTTATCCTGATCCTGGTCTGCGCCCTTATTGCCGTCCGTCTGCAAACCGAGGGGACGACGACCTTTCGCCATTTTGCCGGCATGTTTCTGCGCGGTAATCCGGTCAAAGCGATGCGACTGCTGGTGCAATACAACCTCTCGGGCGACGAGATGACCCGGATGGTAGCAACGGAGCAGATGGGTGACGCGAAGAGCCTTATCAGCAGCAATGAGCTGGTCGAGGCGTTGCGTGACCCAAGTTTTTCTGTGCGCCAGGAAGCGATCCACTCTATCGGCCGCATGCGGGCTGATGATGAATTGGTCGATGCTCTGATAGCCGTCCTGGAAGATCCTGAGTCTGAGCTAAATATCAGCGCTGCCCGGGCCCTGGGGCGGATCGGCAGCCCACGGGCTATCCCAGGCCTGCGACGAACTCTTTTTTCTGGTTACCGGCCGCTAGAAGCGAATAGCGCTCGAGCCCTGGCCTTGTTGGGCGATTCACAAAGCACCCCTCATTTCCAGGACAAGCTGGAACAAGAAACGAATCCCCGGCTGCGGCTGGCCTATGTTTCGGCTTTGGGCAGGCTGCGGGCAGCGGGATCTCTGGAGCAGCTTTTTAACTTGCTGCAACAGGCCCGATCAGAAGTGTCTCGAGGCGAGATCGGCCTGGCCATCGCCCGCATTATCGGCGATGAGAAGTATTATTTGCAACATTGGCGATCCCTTCATGCCGACTTCAACACTTCTACCGCCCAGGCTCTGCTGGCCTTTCAAAAGCCGGCCGGGCACAGCGGGATGGTGGCGTTGGAAGAAGTGGCCGAAGCCAGCGCCAATAGTTTTGCTTCCGGGGATTTAAGCTCAGGGATCACTACCTTAAGAACGATGGTGCAGTGGATGGCCGCCAGTGATCTCACAGAAAGCACGGCCGAAGTGCTGCGCTGGTGTATCGATAGTTTGCAGGTGGACGGTGAAAAGCAGGAAGAAACGATTCTACTGACTTTACATGCCCTGGATACGGCGTTTAAGGAGTTGGAGGGGGCATGAGAGCGAGTAGTTTTGCGGCGAACCTTGGATGAAAACGGATGAAGGATGAAGGATGATCTGCCTGATTTCTGAGTCGAATCTTTTTTGGGCAGGTGGTCGGAAAACTCTTTTTTGCCCCCAAGAAGGGTCCGACTTGACACCAGGACCAGATTAATATAACATTGTATGTACAATGATTGTATGCACAATGTTAAATGAAGGTAGGGGACATGGATTTCGTTGATCGCCGGAGGGAGTTGCAGGCCCTGACGACGGTTCCACCAGGAACCAGGAGCGGGGCTGCTCATCTTATTTGGCAGGAGAAGGGTGGGGAAGACGAGACTGTTGACCTATTTCCTGGACGAGGGCCAGATTTCGCCGGCTTTTTACTGGATGGCGACAACCCACAGCGCACCGTACCAGTTGAGGGATTTCTCCCAGGCATTATTGCGCCACGATCCCCGCTTTTCAGAGCCGCCAACGGCTGATTTTACCTTTGGTGATTGGGAAGCGGCCCTTAAGTATGCGGCCGAGATGGTCAGCAACGGGCCAAAACCGCAGCTCTTAATCCTCGACGAATTCACCTATCTGCTGCGCAACGATCCGGCGCTGGCCAGTGTTTTTCAAAAAGCATGGGACCATCATCTTTCCCAGGTTGAGGGATTGAAGCTCGTGTTAACCGGATCGCTGATTGGCATGATGGCCCGGGAGATATTCGCCTACCAGGCTCCGCTCCACGGCCGGGCTACGGCCCAACTGCGGCTGCGACCGCTGCCCTATGTGGCCCTGAGTGAATTGTTCGCCGATCGTTCACCGGCCGAGCGGGTGGCCATCTATGGGGTGACAGGCGGCGTGCCGGCCTATTTAGAGCGCTTCAGCCATTCGCCAACTTTCACGGCCGCGTTAAAGGAGGATTGCCTGGGCCCGGGCAGTATCATGCTCACAGACCCGGCCTTGATATTGCAGGAGCAGCTCCACGAGCCGCAGACTTATGAATCGATCCTCTCGGTGATCGCCGCCGGTTTCCACCAGTGGGGGGACATCGCGCGCATGGCCGGGGTCGCGGAGAGTAGCCTGGGGCATTATTTGATGCTATTGCAGGAGCTGGAACTCATCGAGCGCCGCGACCCAATCTTGTCCAAGCCCGGCGGCCGGCGGGGCCGGTATTACCTGCGGGATCATTTTTTACGCTTTTACTATCGCTTCATTGTGCCCCAACTCAGCCAAATTGAGCGGGGTTACCTGGAAGCAGCGGTTAATAAAATTGATATGGAACTGACGGCCTTTATCGGCACTCATGTATTTGAAGAATTGTGCCGGGAATGGGCCTGGGCGGCGGGTTCTGACGGGCAGTTGGGCTGGCAACCCGAAGTGGTCGGGTCCTACTGGCTGCATCGGCGTGGGCGTGGCGTGCAACTGGATGTGGTTGCGGCCGCGCCACGGGAGAAACGTTTACTGATTGGCGAAGCGAAGTGGGGCGAAAAAAAGGTTGGCCGGCGGATTCTGACGGACCTGGTGGCGAGGAGCCAGCGCATGCCCCAGGTGGCCGAGGGGTGGCAAACGGAGTATGTGCTGTTTGCCCGCGGGGGTTTTAGCCAAGAAGCGCAGGAGGCCGCGGCCGGGATGGGCGCTACTTTAGTGACGCTGGAAGTATTGGAAGAAGTGTTGGCTTCAAATAGTAACTGATAATCGAGCTGGGGCGGAGTGGGGCCGATTTGCCACGGCCGTGGTTTAGGGGGATGTGATACTTAATTTAATATAGATTAGTGTAACTATAGGCATTTCAGGAGGGGGACGGTAAGCTGTGATTATCCCCAACCGTATGCCTGGGTGACGGCCGTACAAACAATTTAGAATGTTGGCTTCAGAAGAGTCGCCCGAGCACCATATGGCAGTCCGACGGCGTTAACAGGATCGCCGGTCGCTTGTTGGATATCGTTTTAACTAAGCGGATGCCAGTTCAGCCTGTGTCTTTGAGGAAGTGATATTCATCAAAATCAGCCACCGGCCGGTAGCCTATCTCCCGGTAGATGTGATTGGATGTTGGATTGGCCAGGTCGGTAAAAAGGGTGCAGAAGGTAAAACCGGAGGCGAGTAATAAGCGGCTCAACTCGGCCACGCAGGCGGTGGCATAGCCGCGCCGCCGGAGCTCGGGCGGCGTGTAGACGTAGCTCACGCTGATGCCATGACGGGTCGGCCGGAGTTTCATGGCCATGGACACCGGCCGGCCATCATCCCAAAGATAAACAGCATCACCGGCCAGGCGGCTTTGGATCTGCTCGCGGGTCGCTTCACGGGCGGTATCTGAGCTGCGTTCGTCCAAGGCCTCTTCCTGGAAGGCGTATACCCAATCCAGCGCGAGCTCAAATTCGGCCGCGGTGGCCCGGCGTAAGGCGCCCTGCTTTGAGGGTGGAACCAGCACCTGGCGCAGCTGGTGGACGCGCTCTTGTCTGACAAGACGATAAGAACCCCCGGCTCCGGCAACCCAATGGTGAGTGAACAACGCGGCTAATTCTTTGGGTCCCAATACGCCAGGAACGGGCCACTTTTTATCCCAGAGCGATTCAATCAAGGGTAGGATGGTAAGTTCGGCTTCGTCAATACGGCCGGATAGGACAATGTTGTAAGGCGGCGTCATAACGGCGGCTAAGAGTAAGCGATCATCTTCTTCAACGGTTAGTAGATAGAGGGGTTCTGTGCTTGGCTGGTCTCGCAAGCGGAGAGCGAGACCCAACATCAGGCTGTTGACGGCCTCTTCCTGTTCCAACCACGCTTGCGCCCGATCTAAAAAGGCAGCGGCATTTTGATAGGTTTTTATCTTCATCGTTATTCCTCTGCCGATATGATAACCTCTAAGATGGCTTTTGAAAGGTTATTGGGGGGTTTCGTTCATGGCTTCTTGTTCGGTAGATTTCCGCATTTCACAGAACAGTGAGACCATTGTTGTTTAAAAAAGTTCTGATCGTTACAGAAACGCTCAATTACTTTGCTTCCCCCACCCTGTTGTCTCGATCGGCGCTGGGCCCACAAACACTCCCAATAGTCTATAAATATTTTCCGGAAGCAGTTGCTGCCGTACGCGGTCGGCATAGGAAACAACAAGACTGCCGTCGCGTTAAAGGCGATGATGGCCAACATACGTTGGCTGGTGTCGATGTTGATGGTAGTATAGCAGACAGAGTTTTTGGATGATTGGGTGTGATTCGACCGCGTGCCAAACGCTGACGCCAAAGCGTAGGCCGAAGAAATGCTTGATCATCAGAGTTAGGACGCTCATCACAGAGAGGTAAAGCATCGAGAACGCGCCTGGCTATTATCAAACCGCCTTTGAGGGCGGCGCCGTCCTGATTCCCCTATGACCGGCCTGACACCTATCGGCGCAGCTCTCGACGCCAACAGCCTCGCCATGCCAGCCAAGGTTGACGCGAGAATGGGAGAGAGCCCGGGCTACCGGGCCGCTTTGCTGGAGGGCATTGGGCATCCTTACGACAAGCCAACCACGAAACAGATAACACAAAGTCGGGCGGGATACGCCACAGCCATCATATACACCAATGGATATTTATTAAAAGATACTTTCTAGGGAGTTGCACTATGATTACCTCGCTCCAAAAGGTTTCCAGGAAGTCCACTGTCTGCCTCATATTTGCTTGCTTGTTCTTATTATTCTTAATGTTCTTATTGCATCCGGCTGCGCCGCTCCATGCCGGGAGTGTGCGCTATGTCGCTCCCTCGGCTGAGGGGATAGGGGATTGCAGTAATTGGGAGAACGCTTGCGGACTGCAGAGTGCCCTAACAAACAGTCTGAGCGGCGACGAAATCTGGGTTCTTGCCGGGGTACACAAACCTACCATTGTGATCAGCGACAGCTTGGCCACCTTCTCCTTGAAGGCAGGCGTTGAGGTCTACGGCGGTTTTGCGGGTTCGGAGGCAGCTCGCGAGGAACGCGATTGGGAAAGCAATCTCACCATTTTGAGCGGCGATATTGACGGCAATGACATCACTGATCCAACGGGCGTGGTCACCAGCACGACGAACATCACCGGTACCAACAGCTACCATGTCGTCACCGGCAGCGGCGTAACCGAGACGGCGGTGTTGGATGGCTTTACATTAACTGCTGGTTACGCCAATGGGACTTACTTCAACAACTGCGGGGATGTATGCGGCGGCGGCTTATATAATTTTATCGGCTACCCAACACTGAACAACATCACCTTTATGGGCAACCACGCTGACCTCAACGGCGGTGGGTTGTATAACAACAGCAGCAGCCCAGTGCTTACCAACTCATCCTTCGTCAATAACCAGGCTAATTACGGCGGCGGGATGGCCAATGATGCCGGCAGCGATCCGTTATTGACGAATATCATCTTGAACGGAAATAGTGCGGAAGGGTTCGGCGGTGGAATGTTCAGCGAAAACAGCAGCCCAACCCTGATCAACGCATCCTTAACCGAAAACCACTCTTTTAACGGCGGCGGGATAGCCAATCTAAACAGCAGCTCTATCCTGGTCGACGTGACCTTCAGCGGCAACACAGCTGATTATGGCGGCGGGATGTATAACACAAACGGTAACCCAGACATCATTCAGGTTTTGAATGACGTTATCTTTACAGGTAACCAGGCTATTGGCCCGGGTGGCGGAATGTACAACTATGGCAGCGCCATTTTGGAGGATGTCACCTTCTCCAACAACCAGGGCTATGATGGCGGTGGCATGTACAATTATGGTGATTCCAGTCTGAGTACGAGCTTGTGGGGGGTCAGCTTCGGCGGAAATATCGCTGAAAACGGTGGCGGCATGTTCGATGTTTTTGGTCAGACGGCGATGACGAATGTCACCTTCCAGGGGAACAGCGGTCTGACAACCGGCGGTGGGTTGTTTGAGAATCACGGCAGCGCTATCTTAAAAAATGTCGTGTTCGAAGAAAACTCAGCCCCTTTTGGTGGTGGAATGTCCCTCTGGGACAGCAACCCGACGCTAACGAATGTCACTTTTAGCGGCAATGTTGCCTCCGGACCGGGCTTTGAAGATTCCGGCTATGGCGGCGGGATGTTCAATCGTGATGACAGCGATCCGACGCTGACCAACGTCACCTTCTCTGGCAATCAGGCTGACGTTGGGGGCGGCGGGGCGTACAATCGTAATAACGGCAATCCTTCCATCAGAAACAGCATCTTGTGGGGTAATACCCCAGAGCAATTGCTCAATGATGACAGCAGCCATCCGATTATCACCTACAGCGATGTGGCGGGCGGCTGCCCGGCCGGCAGTACCTGCGATCATCTCTTGGACGTTGATCCCCTCTTTGTGGCCGTTGGTGACTTGCGCCTGCGGCCTGGCTCGCCAACGATTGACTCGGGGAACAATACCCTCATCACTTCCAGTACCGACTTAGCCGGCGGCCCGCGTTTCGTCGACATCCCGGCCGCGCCGGATACCGGCCTGGGGACCCCGCCCCTGGTGGACATGGGCGCCTATGAAGCCAATTTTGTGGACGCGGCACTGCTCAAGGCTGTCTCCCCACCGGCCGTCTTGCCCGGGGCGAGCATCACCTTTACCCTCTCGTTCTCCAACGGCGGCAGCATCACTGCCACCAACGTGATCGTCAGTGACACTATCCCTGCGTTCCTGGGGTCACCCGCCATAAGTTCCGGCGGCGCGGCCATTACCAATACCGGCACGCTGCCACCTTACGTCTGGACAGTGCAGGATTTGGAGCCAGGACAAAGCGGGGTCATCACCATTACCGGCGTGCTTACGATCCCTCTGGCTGCCGGAACTTACACCAATACGGCCGCCATTGCGGTGGATGCGGATGCGGCCGTAGAGAATAACACAACCAGCCTGGCCTTCACTGTGCTTAATGCCATTCCTACCTTCACCAGCGCCCCTATCACGGTTGCCGTGCAGGACACAACTTACAGCTACACCGTTAGCGCTGGAGACGCGAATGGCGACCCGCTAACTATCACCGCGCCAACACAGCCAACCTGGCTGGTCCTGACTGACCACGTCGACGGCACGGCGACCCTCTCCGGCACGCCGGACAATGGCGATATAGGTGACAGTGAAGTGGTGCTGCGCGTGACCGATAGCGGCGGGCTGGACAATGACCAATCCTTCACCATAACCGTGGCCAATGCCAATGATGCGCCGTTTTTTACCAGTGCGCCGGTCACGAAGGCTACGCAAGGTATTCTTTACACCTACACCATCACCGCTACCGACCCCGATCTGCAGTGGGGCGACGTGCTGACTATCACAGCGCCGACTCGGCCGGCCTGGCTGACACTGATTGACCACGGCGACGGCACAGCGACCCTCTCTGGCACGCCGGCTAATGGCGATGTGGGTGACAATGAGGTGGTGCTGCGCGTGACCGACAGCGGCGGGTTGGACAATGACCAATCCTTCACTATAACTGTCGCCAACGTGAATGATGCCCCGTTTTTTACCAGCACACCGCTCACCGCGGCCGGGCAAGGTATTCTGTACACCTACAACATTACTACCACCGATCCTGATCTGCTGTGGGGCGATGCGCTGACTATCACAACGCCGACTCGGCCGGCCTGGCTGACCCTGAGTGACCACGGCGACGGCACAGCGACCCTCTCCGGCACGCCGGCCAATGCTGACATAGGTGGCCACGCCGTTGTGCTGCGCGCGACCGATAGCGGCGGGTTGGACAATAACCAATCCTTCACCATAACCGTGGCCAATGCCAATGATGCGCCGTTCTTTACCAGTGCGCCGGTCACGAAGGCTACGCAAGGTATTCTGTACACTTACACCATCACCGCTACCGACCCTGATCTGCAGTGGGGCGACGTGCTGACTATCACCACCACGACGCGGCCGGCCTGGCTGACCCTGATTGACCACGGCGACGGCACAGCGACCCTCTCCGGCACGCCGGCTAATGGCGATGTAGGCGACAATGAGGTGGTGCTGCGCGTGACTGACAGCGGTGGATTGACCGATATCCAGACTTTTACCATCAAAGTATGGGACCGGGTCTACCTGCCGCAAGTGTTGAGCGGAACGCTCTAGCCGGGTCCTCGAGCATCATAGCGCTAAACCGGTCATCCTTTCACCCGGAACTAGAAAGGGGTCAGGAATGAATCTTAGTATGAAGATGTTCGTTCTTAATGATCGTAGACAAGCAGCTTCAGGAGATCGGGATAAAACAGGATCGATGATTGGTTCGAGCAATATTGGCGATGTAGACTTTCAGAATCGAGGCATTATCGTATTTACATCGCATTGTCGCCCTCTGCCCGCCGCACTGCTTTACTAGAACCGGCTGTCAGCAGCCACGGTACGTAGATAGAGAGGTTCTGAGGGGTTCGGCCGGCGCTGCAAGCGGAAAGTGAGGCCCAACATCAGGCTGTTGACGGCCTCTTCCTCTGCCAACCACTCTTAGACCCGATCTAAAAAGGTAGCGGCATCTTGGTAGGGTTTTATCTTCATCGTTTTTCACCCCGCGCTATGATAACCTCGAAGACGGCTTTTGAAAGGATATTGGCAGGGCTGGGCGTACGTCATTCTTGTTGACGGAACCTAAAAACCGGGTCCTTTGGGCAGATAGCTGATTAATTTCAGGCGGGTCGATGAAGGATTGTTGATATAAAAACCCGGTTTCTTCATTAAGGCAGCCATATTGTCTGGCCGGTCGGCGGTAAACCGGCGAGTTGGACCTCAAGCCAAAAGCGTCAGCAGTAAAAAGGATCACGCATGACTCTAATTCGACCCTATAACAAATCCGATTTAGATGACCTTCTTTCAGCCTGGGAAAATGCTTCAAAAATTGGTCATCCATTTCTAAAGGAAGATTTTCTGGCACAAGAAAGGAAAGATATTCCTGAATTATATTTGCCCATGGCTGATACGTGGGTCCTAGAAGAAGATAATCAAGTGGTTGGATTCATCGCGTTAATCAGCAATGAGGTTGGGGCAATATTTCTTCAACCAGAATACCACGGTAAAAAAATGGGAAAGTTGATGATGGACAAGGCTCAAGAGCTACACGGCGACCTCGAAGTGGAGGTCTTTGAAAAGAATTCGATCGGCCGTCAATTTTATTCACAATATGGATTTAGGTTAAAGGAAGAGAAAATTCATGAGCCAACGGGAGAGCGCATGTTGCGCTTGAAGTTTACTGCTGACTCGGTAACTTCGGCCGATGCCGAAAAGCGACGTTGTTGAATTGAGATGTTGTGGATAATGCTTGGCAATGCAATAAACTCGGACAAAGAAAATCGAGGTGCTTCGCTCTGGGACGTTATTTGCAGCGTTTGGGTCTATTATTAAGAATGGTCGATTTAACCCCCGAATTCATTGCTTCCCCTAGCCTCCTGTCACAATCGACGCCGACCTCTAAGGTCGACAGTAAAATACAAGGATCACTCTGCCAATTGCTAGATTGTCAATGTTCGTGATCGAGGATGACTTCCACATTGTGTCATACACCGGTCTCATACTTAAGCAAAAAAGAGTACAAAACATAAGTGCCGCCTTACGTTTTCCCAGGTGGGAAGGTGTGATTATCCCCAATCCCTGGTGTTGAGCGGCCGTCTGCTTCGACGGTACCCAAGTAGAGCGGATCGGTAAGACCTGACTGGCGTTGCAATCGGAAGGCGAGATCTAACATCAGGCTGATGGCGGCAGCCTGCTCTTCCAACCAATCCTGAGCCCAATCTAAAAAAGCAGTGGCGTCTTGATAGGTTCTTATCTTCACCTTTTTTATCCAAGAATAGTGTATCTCGATGGCAAAAACCGTGTCCACTTTTCCTGGATGAGGTCAAGCACCCTTGTAGCTACTTTGTTAGACTTCCCTCTAGCCTAAACCATCATCAAACTTGGCGGCAATGGCGCGATCAAAAACTTGTCGAATCTGCTTTGCTATCCCGGTCCAGCCAAAATTACGGCGGGCAAAACGTGATCCTTTAACAGATAGTTCGTCGCTTAGATTGGGGTAGAGCATGGGCATAGCCAGCATGGTGCCGAATTCCACGGACCGGTTTGGGTCAGCGAATAAGGCCTGATCGCCGAAATCTATCAGTTCAGCCAGCCCCCCATGGACAGTAATGACGGCGGGAGTTCCACAAGCCATGGCCTCGATGGCCACCATGCCGAAGGGCTCATATCGAGATGAAAGCGAAAAGACGGCCGCAGCCCGATAATAGTTGGCCAAATCCTCGTCGGGAATGTAACGCACCCACTCTATACGATCCGCGATTCCCAAATCGTTGGCCTGTTGCTTCAACAGGTTAACGCCGATCGTATCTTGTTTGGAATCCTCTCCTCCAATGGCGGCGACCAACCTGGCAGTGGGTACAAGCGACACGAGGGTTGGTATCGAGTCCATTAACAAATCATATCCTTTATTGGCGGCCATCCGGCCGACGGTAAGGACATCGTATTCCTGTAAACCGTAGCGCTCTCGTATTTCGATTCGCTGCTTCTGGCGAATCGGAGAGTAGCGATCTTCGTCCATCCCGGGCGGGATTGTCGTGACATGACGCTCAAGCACATCATATTCTTCCTGAAGTAGCTCGGTTTGGGGTGCCGTTGTTGCAATAATGTGGTCGCAGTTTCGATAAACTAGGAATTCCTTGCGGATTCGTTCTTCAAAACGATAGGCCCTTTCCATTGACTCCTGGTCCATCTGCTGGCCCATGTTTTGCTGTTTCCACGAGCCAAGAGAGTGCGGTGTATGTACATGGGGAACGGCCAGTTCCTCGGCGATCTTCTGACCTGCCCAGCCAGCGTCCCAATAATGTGAGTATACAACGTCGTATTGTCGGCCCTGCACGCGAATGCGGGCCAATGAATTGGTTACGAAATCTCCCAAGTGATCGTGCATGTCTTCCTTGCGGATGAACGAATTACCGCCAAAGGGAATGCGCCAGACGCGGAAATTCTCGTTAACTTCGTCAAACTCGGGCTGATCCTCAAAGAGTCGGGTCATCAGATCGACGTGATAGCCCAGGCGGCTAAATCTCTTAGCCAGCTCCATCACATAGACGACCTGTCCGCCGGTATCTGGCTTGCCTAACTCTGGCTCAGCGCCAACATAGCCATGGATAGAAAGCATAAGGATGGAAAATGGGTTAGATAAACTTTGTTCTTGCATTGACTTTATTCCTTTTTCAGGCGATTAATAGTTTGGTATTCCGTCTGGATAACTGTCGGTTTGAGGGCTGCCATACAATTCCAATCGTAAGTCAGCGATCTGCATGGTTGCGCTTTCAACATAGAATCCCACCTTGCCGCCCTCGAACTGATCGTCGGCTAAAGTCAGCAACACAAAACCGTCGAGGGAGAACTCTAAGTATTGCTCGAAGGCCAAGAGCGAGAATTGGTGCGGGCCGTCGGTAGGGATGTAGTGAGCGGCCTGTAATTGGTCGTAGTGGAAGGCGTTATCTCCATCGCCATCGGGTTTGTGAGACCAGGCCCGAATTTGCCCAATGCCCTTAGACAGGTCGAGACTGATGTAGTAGCCATCTCCTTCATCATCAAGGCGCAGGAGCAATCCACACTTGCCGTTGCCTTCAAGATCAAGTATGCCCGATAATATGAAATCCTGATACACGCCTTGCAACAAGAAGGCTTCAAAACCACTCTCAGAATGAAGGCTGTAGGAGATGTCTTCAACCGAACTTGAGGCATAGCGATTATTAAACAAGGGCTGCAACGGGGCCAGGGCTTCAGCCTCAAGGGTTTTTATGATAAGTTTTTTAAATCCCTCAAAGGATCTAAGTCGAAGTTCACCGCGGTTGTCAACAATCAGCTCTTTTGGAGGCGCCATCAGGTGTTGGCCTTCTGTCGTTAATCCCCTAAAAAAGAAGTTCCAGATCAGGTGCTTCTCTCCTTCTTGCGTTACTCTTGCGGCATAATTGCCTTGAGGAAGCAGCACATTGTCATAGAAATTGCGGTAGGGGCCGGCAAGCTCATCAGCGTACCAGTAATGAACCTTGACATCCTCTCGTATTGAACCAATCAGATAATAGCGCTCTTTGCGCTTGATCAGGTTAGGCACCTCGACATCATCATAGTGCATCGGGTGAAACAAAGGGGGGTAGAATTCGAACTGGTTTTCCGATACCTCCCTGGCAATGGCCACGCAGCCACGCCGAATAATGGGCCCAGTATTCACCCGACCGGCCGCCAGTAGATAGCCCTGGCCATTCTCTCTAAAGAAATAGGGATCTCGGAAGCTAACCCAGTGCCGTCCCTCTTGAAGAGTACTCTCGTAGTAGTCGGCGGGAATCTCTAGCGGGTAGTTCCCTGAATTGTCCTTGTGCCAATAATACAGGTCATTGCTGCGGGCCATTCCAACCCGCTGCACGCGGCCGCGTTCTCCCATCGACAGGCCGGTGTAGAACATGCGCCAGGCTCCTGGTCTGTACGGATCTGGTGAGACGTGCATTGTCCAGAGCATGTCGTCGTCCCAGGCCATGGGATCGCTGATAAAAAGAGCGTTCTTGACGCGCTGCCACTTCAGACCATCATCGCTGACGGCGTGGGCAATATAATCATGATTGGGCAGGGTCAGGTGGAAAAGATGATAAATACCCTCATGCTTGAGGACATCCACATCCCCTATTTCAAAATCACGAAAACCGTATCCTGTGTACATATAAAGTCCTAATCTAATACCCTTAAAAAAATATATATCGCTTAAGGGAATGAATCCTGTATTTCCGGATCTTTGCCGGCATGGAAGCCAGTGATCGCAGGGAATCGACCGTTCGAAGCGCATCTGTAGCGGACCAAGCGTTGGTCACAAATGCCGGTTTCAGTATACTATTTTAGATAAGCATTTCAAGGCGTGTATGCATGAAGAGTTCCGAACCATGGATCCTGGCTACAGATATCGACAATACGCTCACCGGGGACGCCCAGGCACTGCGGCGATTAGCCATCCAGTTAGCGGCCGAACAAGCGCGGGGCAAATTGTTTCTCATACTCTCCACTGGACGTCGGCTCGAACAAGTGCTGAATGGTTTCAGCCTGGAGGGAATTCCGGAGCCGAAGGCAATAATAACGCAGGTGGGGACGGAAATATACCTGCCGCCATTTGAGCCCGATTCAGCACCTTTGCCAGATTGGGACTCCTGGCTCCGAGATCAGTTTGGCAGGAAAAGAGCTATCTCGTTTCTGTCTGGTATCGAAGGCCTGGAGATGCAGCCGGATAAATACAACACCTTCCTGAAGGTCAGCTGCTATCTAGATAAAACCCCCAATCCAGAGATGGCAGCTTCGAATATCCGAGATCGTATTTCGGAGGCAAATCTGGAAGAGGTCTATCAAGTAATCTGGTCCAGCGGGCGCGACCTGGACATCATTCCTTCGGCTGCTGGCAAGGGTAAAGCCATAAGGTATCTTATCGAGTTTCTGGGGTTTGGCTCGCCTGGGGTTGTCGTCGCCGGGGATAGCGGCAACGATCGTTCAATGTTCGAGGAGTTTGAACGCGGGATCGTAGTCGCCAACGCCCAGCCGGAGCTCAAGCGGCTGCGTGACGAAGGCAGTTATCCAGGCATCTATTTTGCAAAGCAGCCATTTGCGGCCGGCGTTGAGGAAGGCTTGCAGAGCCTCGATCTACTGCCCGGAAGGAAACACGCATGACCCTCATTCGACATTATAACAATTCCGATTTAGATAATGTTCTTTCAGCCTGGGAAAATGCTTCAATAATTGCCCATCCATTTCTGAAGGAAGATTTTCTGGCACAGGAAAGGAAGAATATTCCAGAACTGTATTTGCCCATCGCTGATACCTGGGTCGTAGAAGAAGAGTGTCAAGTGGTTGGATTCATCGCGTTAATCAGCAATGAGGTTGGGGCAATATTTCTTCAACCAGAATATCACGGTAAAAAAATGGGAAAGTTGATGATGGACAAGGCTCAAGATCTACACGGCGACCTCGAAGTGGAGGTGTTTGAAAAGAATTCGATCGGCCGTCAATTTTATTCACAATATGGATTTAGGTTAATGGAAGAGAAAATTCATGAGCCAACGGGAGAGCGCATGTTGCGCTTGAAGTTTACTGCTGACTCGGTAACTTCGGCCGATGCCGAAAAGCGACGTTGTTGAATTGAGATGTTGTGGATAATGCTTGGCAATGCAATAAACTCGGACAAAGAAAATCGAGGTGCTTCGCTCTGCGACGTTATTTGCAGCGTTTGGGTCTATTATTAAGAATGGTCGATTTAACCCCCGAACTCATTGCTTCCCCTAGCCTCCTGTCACAATCGACGCCGACCTCAAAGGCTGATAGTTAAAATACCCGGTTAATAATTCAAAGTAAAGACATGTCTTGAGTAGATGGGTTTCTTTACAGCACATTCTTGTTGGCTAAGTTCAGACACAATTCCGCAAATCAAACACAACTTATCTTTCGCAACCGTCTTTGTAATTGCTTACATTGACAAACCTGGCGCACCCAAACAATAATCTATCTTATGAGACAACGATTCGGCATTGACCTTTACAGCCTGACTGTGCAGCTGGTCTTGAGTTTCGTGATACTGGTGTTGCTTACGGCGCTTGCGGTCGGGTTACCGGCCATTTTGTTAATTCGCAACCAGATCCAGCGACAGGCCTGGGAACAAGTAGACCATGGTGGTCGCGCGACTCAGGCCCTCTACGCTGCCTGGGAAAGTAACGTAACCCACCTGGCAACCCTTACAAGCCATCGTCCCACCCTGCACGCCTTGTTGGCCCAAGGTAACGAGACAGAGTTGACGCAGTACTTGCAGACACTGCGAGGCGATGCCGAGTTAGATCTACTACTAATTTGCGATAACGCTCAACAATTGGTCGCCGTGGCTGGAACAACCGTCACTAGCGATATATGCACTATCGAGGAAGAGGCCGGTTATTATAACTTGTTGGTACCGACATTACCGCAAGTGTGGCTTTTGGCCGCCCATGCCGTTAGCGTCGAACCGACAAGTGAAACGGGTATTCAGGCCAAGGTCATCACCGGTGTTGCTTTGGATGAGGAGTTCGTCGTTCAGTCACAAGAACAGACCGGTCTGGAACACACCTTAATTGCCGATGGACGACCGGTAACAAGTAGTTTGCCTGGCGGTGTTTCTGATCGGGGATCCGTCACTGTATTTCCAGCTGAGGCTCAGACGACCGCTATTGGCACTCCTATGACATTTGGAATTGACGGTCATCCCTACTATGCCACAATTATTCCCATAAATGATCTGGCCCCGGTCCATGGGTTCGATCTTGCGGACGAAACGGCGTTGGCCGTGGGTGACATAGCCGCCACACAACGTAACCTTATCTGGGCGCTATCTGGTAGCGTCATCGCCGTTGCGCTGGTAGGTTCCGTTCTGGGCGTGTTTCTAGCCCGACGAATCGGCCGGCCGTTGGCCCAGTTGGCCGATGCAGCTACCACCTTCAGCAAAGGTAACCTGGACCAACCGGTAATTGTTCGGGCGGGGGTGAGTGAAGTCTCCCAAGTGGCTTTAGCTCTTGAACAGGAGCGGATCAATCTTCGACAAACCATCATTGAGCTGCGCCAGGCTCAGGCCTGGACTGAACATCTTCTGGAAGCTATGGTGGAAGGTATTGTGATCCTTGACGAAAACGACCATATCACCTTTTTCAGCTCAGGTGCAGAACGCGTCACCGGTTGGAGTAAGGAGGCCGCCTTGGGTCGTAGCTGCGATGAGGTATTCCAATTGGCCGAAAGTGACGATCCCTTTAGCCAACACCTACCGCCAGTCGGTAAGCGCCACAAGATCGCCTTACGATTAGACAGCGGTCGTCAAGCAACCCTGGCCATTACCGGTGCCCGCCTAATGCCACCGGCCACCGTCGAGAGTGGTGTTGGCCTTGTCTTGCGTGATGTCAGCGAGACAGAAACCATGCACCGTCTCGTGGGAGAATTCCTGGCAAACATCACCCATGAGTTTCGCACCCCTCTTTCTGCCCTGGCTGCGTCAGCCGAGTTGCTACTGGATCAGGCCCCTACCCTTAGCCGGGCAGAGCTGCAAGAATTGCTGCTGTCATTACACTTGAGCATTCTCAGCCTGCAAACCTTGATCGACAATCTGCTTGAGAGCGCCAAATTGGAAGCCGGTCGCTTCCGCGTCTCTCCCCATCCGGCCGATCTAGGCCAAATGATCGCCGAAGCCACGCACATCATGCAGCCACTTCAAGCCATATATAACCAGCACCTTGTTATCGAACTGCCGACGACCATCCCTTCGGTATATGCCGACTCGCGTCGTACCATACAAGTCTTGATCAACTTACTTTCGAATGCCACGAAATACAGCCCTGATAACACAGAAATTACCATTCGCGTCACAACGGTGGATAATTTGGTACGCGTAGCCGTGGCTGACCGTGGGCCAGGTGTGCCAGAAGGTTTCCGTCCCGACTTATTTCGCCCCTTTGTGCATCCTGCCTCTCTTGATAGCCTGTCCCGGCACGGTGCGGGGCTTGGCCTCTCTGTAGTCAAGGCGATTATCGAGGCGCATGGCGGTGAGGTAGGAATGGAAGACCGTCCGGGAGGTGGTTCCATTTTCTGGTTTACGTTGCCGTTGGTAGATGAACATGCAAGTATTAGTGGTTGACGACGATCGCGTGCTGGCCGACCTGGTTGGTTTCACGCTGCGCCATGAGGGATTCCAGGTGAGCCTGGCATACGATGGCCAAAGCGCTTTACAAAAGTGGCGGGACGAACAGCCGGACCTGATTATCTTAGATCTGAACTTGCCAAAAGTAGACGGCTTTACCGTTTGCCGTCGTATCCGGGCCGAAGCGGACACGCCAATCATCATGCTTACCGTACGCGGTGAAGAGGATGACATTGTGCGCGGCCTGGAACTGGGCGCTGACGATTACATTCCAAAGCCATTTAGCCCGCGCCAACTCGTTGCCCGTGTGAAGGCAGTCCTGCGCCGCGCTGGTGAGAAACATGTGCCGGCCGTTCACCGGGTTGGCGAGCTTACGCTCGATGCCAGCCGACGCGAACTACGAACCGGACCGGATAAAACCATTTTCCTGACTCCCCTGGAGAACAGGCTGCTTCGCTACTTGATGATCAACGCTGGGCATGTGCTCACTAGCGAGGCCATAATCGCCCAGGTCTGGGGCCACGAGGGTGGTGACCGGGATATGCTCCGCCAGGTGGTTAGCCGCCTGCGCCGCAAAATTGAGCCGGATCCTTCCCAGCCCACCTACATTGAAAACGTACCCGGACTTGGCTACGGACTGGTTCTACCTTCTGAATAACCCTCGGAAATCAGAGACAGCTAAATCATTCTAGGGATGGCCAACAGTGCAGTGCCGAATTCACCGTTGGCAGCGCGCCTCTCCCTGTAGCCCCCACACGGGACATTGATGGTAATGGTGATGGAAAGCCTGGCGATCATTTCCCCTGACCTTCCGCGAATTGCATCTGATCATGGGTTATAACAAGGTGGCTTCTGTCACAACATTGTCACAACCCTATCACGACGTTTGTCATCCCTCCTCTGTATCTTGAAATTGGATCTCATCTGATAGGGTTAAAGGAGCGCAATCCGAACAAACTGATCAAATCTAGGGCAATGCCTGGTGGAAACACTCCTCCCTTGTCCCATGATCCAGGTATTGCCAATCAATCCCCAACGCACTGCGTATCTAGTGCTTGAGTTGCGAACTGGAACCGCTCCCTATCCGAAAAGGGGGCGGTTCCTTAAATTGGGAGATGTACGCCCATTCTGAGGTTCGAATCTTCCAGGTGACGGTATGAAGAAGTGAAAGCTATGGACGGCTTGTTGATCTGGAGGAAAAATTGCCATGTCTAAATACCAGAGAATCGTCGTACCGCTTGATGGTTCTAAGCTGGCGGAACGGGCTATCGCGCCCGTTGTCACTCTTGCCAACGCGATGGCGGCAGAAGTCATCTTGCTCAGTGTAGTAACACCTCTACCTCAGAGGGTTGATCCTTTTAGCCAGGCATTGAGAAAAGAGATTGACGCAGCGAAAACATACCTGGAATTGGCACGAGTGCAGTTTTTGCCTGCATCAGTAGGTGGCAAGATAGTGGTCATCGTGGGCACTGAAATAGCTCGATCAATTATCAATTTCGTTGAGCAGAATAAAGTTGACCTGATCATCATGTCCAGTCAGGGGCATACCGGTCCTAAGCGATGGCTATACGGCAGCGTGGTAGAAAAGGTGTTGCGGGGAGCTTCTTGTGACACGGTAGTTATTCGGGCCCAGGTAGACACCGGGCCGTTCGCCTACAAGCGCATTTTAGTACCCTTGGACGGCTCACCATCAGCGGAACAGGCCCTGGAGCCTGCTATCGAAATTGCCAGGTCTCTATCGGCCGAACTGATTTTGTTACGTGCGGTGTCGATCCCCCTTGATCGAGGAGAAACAGTTAGCTCGCCGAATTTTCAAGAGTTTACGGCAGCGGCAAAAAAGGCCCAGGCTAATTCATACTTGCAGCAGGTGCGAGAGCGCGTATCAATCGATCAGCTGCAAATCAAGACAATAACTGTCTTTGGCCGGTCGTCAGCAACCATTATCGGTCAAACGAAAAGGCTAAATGTGGACTTAATCGTCATGTCCAGTGGTGGCCAGCCCTCTATTCGCCAGAAGCTATTCGGTAGTGCTTCTGAAAACGTGTTGTGCGGCGCTACCTGTGCGACTTTGTTTATTCGGGAACAGGAACAGATCCATAAAGATGATCGTATCCGCATGACGGAGGTCTAGAGATGTATAAGCGTTTATTACTTTCGCTGGATGGCTCGGCTCTGGCCGAACAAGCACTGCCCCATGCCCTCGCCCAGGCCGAACACTTTCAGGCAGAGTTAATCCTTCTGAAAGTCCTTGAACCGTTAGCAAAAAAACACAATATTTCGCTCGAGGCGGCCGCGCGGGTTGAGAAGGCGACCAACGAATTGGCTCGTGAATATTTAGAACGGGTTGCTGCTGGCCTTCGAGAGAAAGGCCTCTCGGTGCGAGTTGTCACAGCCGAAGGTAATCCACACGAGGCGATCGTATCTTGCGCTGAGGCAGAGCAGGTGGATTTGATCGTCATATGCACGCGGGGTCAGTCCGGAATTAGCCGCTGGCTGATAGGAAGCGTAGCCGATCGTGTTGTTCGTGGCGCCAGCGTGCCGGTGCTGCTGGTATCAGCACGGCAGGAAGAAGTGGTCTCTACGAAAACATTGAACAGGTCACCTTGATTTTGCAGCCAAACAGGGAAAGCCAGTTTGGCATGATGTCGTTAGGTGAATGATTTATTTATCGAATTGAATGGAGACAACCTATGGGAAAAGAAACAGTGCTTTTTAAGAGTGAGGAAAGAAAAGATCTGGCAAGTGTCGTTGCGTTATTGCACCAACTGGCCGACAAGTTAGCCGAGAACCAGGTCATCATGCGCCGGGGCTCAGATGAAGTCGTAATCGATGTTCCTAACAATGTCGTCCTCGAATTAAAAGTTGAAGAGGAAGATAAAAAAGGCAAGATAAAACGTACGCTTGAAGTGGAAATTGAATGGATCGAAGGAGATGAATCTGTCGGGGTTGTCACCCTGGCCTGAACTTGAAGAGAATTGTCGTATCACTTGATGGCTCTGAGTTAGCGGAACGGGCACTGGTCCCGGCTTTGGCTCTTGCCGTGGCAATGTCGGCAAAGCTCTTCATTATTAGGGTCGCCATTCCGCTATCTCTAAATCTTGACCCTAAGTTCTATCAACGCTTTATTGAACTGCGCCAAGATGAAGCGAAGCGGTACCTCCGGGCTATCCAGTCCGGCTTCTCATCGTCACAGGTATACATTGAGACTCAAGTCGTTGTTGGCAGCGCAGCCAGGTCCATCATCAACTTCGCTCATGAAAAGGAAATTGATCTGATAGTTATGTCCAGCCACGGTCGTTCCGGCATCAATCGCTGGCTATATGGCAGTGTGGCCGACAAAGTTCTGCACAATGCGCCTTGTGCCAAGGCCATTATCCATCCCCAAGTGATAATTGATCCCTTTTCCATTAAACGCATCCTCGTGCCGTTGGATGGATCATCGCTTGCCGAGCAGGCCCTGGAACCGGCGCTGGCGTTGGCAGAAGCCGTGTCAGCAGAAATCGTTTTTCTACGAGCGAGAACGGTGCCGCAAGTTTTCATGCAAACGGGTACCGGTTGGCCTGGTCTTGATGCTGCCATGAAAGCAACTGAACAAGAAGCCAACGCCTACTTGTCGGGTGTGCAAGCGGCTATGGGGAACCGCTCTGTCTCTACTTCATTGCAGGAAACAACCGGCCCTGCCGCCGAGGCCATTATTCATACTGCCGACAGCCAACGGGTGGATCTGATCGTCATGTGTAGTCACGGCTGTTCCGGAATTGAACGATGGGTATTTGGTAGCGTGGCTGAAAAAGTATTGCGTGGCGCAAACTGCGTTACGCTGGTTATACAAGGTCAGGAGGATTCTAAATGAAAAATATTGGGCAATCCATGAAACACGAGGTTATATCCATCTCTGTTTCGGCCACGATTAGAGAAGCAGCAGCCCTGTTTGTTGAAGGACATATAGGAACGCTGCCGGTAGTAGATGATGATGGAAAACTGGTGGGCATTTTACATATCAGAGACCTACTGGAACTGGTAATGCCATCATTTGTAAGTCTGGTGGAGGATTTTGACTTTGTGCGCGGTGATTTCAGCATATTTGAAACCTTGCTGCCACCACAGGAGGTGGCAGCCCGACCGGCGAGTTCTATCATGGTAACGCCTGTGTCGGTAAGAGCCAGTAGTGGCCTATTGCGAGCATTCGCCATTATGAATAGCCACCATTTGTATGACCTTCCGGTTGTGGACGATGATGGCCGGTTGGTGGGCCTTGCCTCCCGGGTGGATATTGGTACAGCGTTGCTGGCAGGCTGGCGTAGTGCGGCAGCGGAAGAGGCTGAGTGATGGCGCCGATTCTATCCATTTTCATCTTTGTTGTTGCGCTCATTCTCATTTTTTCCGAAAAAGTTCAGCGCACCATTGTGGCCACGGTCGGCGCAGCGCTCATGGTAGGCGTTGGGATACTCATTGGCTTCTACAGTGAAGAAGAAGCTATCGAGGCCATTGATTTTGAAACCCTAGGCTTGCTCCTGGGCATGATGCTCCTGGTCGTACTGCTCCGAGAAACCGGGTTTTTCGAGTATCTGGCCATTATGGCCGGGCGGTGGTCAGGTGGTAACCCAGTAAAGTTGTTTATCCTGTTGGGCACAATAACGACGGTGCTCTCAATGTTTTTGGATAACGTCACCACCGTTGTGCTTATTGCTCCTGTGACCATTCTGATTTGCGAATTGCTGGGCATAAACCCGGTCCCTATGCTCATAGGTGAAGCGCTACTCTCGAATACGGGCGGTACAGGTACGCTGGTTGGCGATCCGCCAAATATCTTGATCGGTGCGGCCGCGCCATTCACATTTAACGACTTCTTGACTCGTTCTTTGCCAATTGTATTTGTCACCTGGCTGCTGGTATTACTTTTGTTGCTTTGGATGTTTCGCAAAGAATTAAAAGCCATACCAGGGGCAGCCGAGGCAGTGAAAAAGCTTGATCCGTCCAAAGCATTGCACGATCCAAAGTCAGCTCGCCGGGTGTTGATTGTTCTGGGTGTGGCCATTGTTTTTTTCTTTATTCATAGTGTCGTGCATTTAAGCCCTGCATTTATCGCTCTTGCAGCCGCTGGAGGTGCGCTACTGTGGATTCGTCCTGAAGATGTTTCCAAGACTTTCGAACATGTCGAATGGGTTGTATTGATTTTCTTTGCTGCCCTGTTTGTGATGGTCGGAGGGTTGGAAGCGGCCGGGGTGATGGAACAACTTTCTCGTTTATTAACCCAGGTTAGTGATATCCATCCAATTCTGCTAGGTGTGGGGATGATTTGGATGGTGGCGGCACTGTCGGCCCTCGTAGATAATATACCTATCACCATCGCGCTGATTCCTGTGATTCAGCATCTTGGTGCGGAAGGGGTCGATGTCACGCCACTCTGGTGGGCCCTGGTATTTGGGGCTGGATTTGGGGGAAATGGCACCATAATTGGTTCAACGGCTAATATCGTTGTGGTATCACTCTCAGAAAAAACGCGTAACCCGATTACATCGGCGTTATGGATCAGGCGAGGTTTGCCGGTGATGATTCTCGCCTGCGTTGTTGCCAGCGTATTGTATGCGCTCTTCTTTCCCTGGTTTACTGAAAATGCAGGTTAACCGGCTTGAGAAGGACCATCGAGCAGTTCCATCTAAACCGTTATTGCTTAATTGAGTTTGTTACCTTGCTAACTGACAGGTGTAGCGAGCGATTTGTTATATTTTCTAAGCGGCGATGCCAGAGGTCAATAGGGTAATGTTAAAACGAAAATAGTGAGGAAACACATCTATGGGGAAAGGTTTCTTTACACATCCTCCAGAGGTAGAAGCCGGGTTTTTGATGTAATTTAGGGAATTAAGTTAAGGGAGGCAAATCTCCACCCGCTTCTATCAAATTAGAATCGTATTTCGACTCGATCTCTCTTGTTTGATAGCAACATCGTAATCATTTGGCCGGGTGACAGCATTGCGCGGCTAGGGTTTAGTCATGAAAGCGTCATCCCTGTTCACCAGATTCGTCAATCTTTGAAATCTCCCCGGTTGGCCCCTTCTTTATGATAACCTTATCTACCCGCCTGCCGTCCATATCAGCCACCTCAAATCGAAGGCCACCGTAACCGAAGTGGTTGCCCGGCGCTGGCAGGCTGCCCAACATGAAGACCACAAAGCCGGCTAGGGTCTTATATGTCCCCTCACCGGGAAGGGAGCGAATATCGAAGGCGCGCTTGAAATCATCTACAGAAATCAAGCCATCTACCAACCAGGTACCGTCCGAGCGTTGAATAATGGGCGGTTGGTCGATCTCGTCCATCGTCGGAATGTCGCCAACGATGGACTCCAAAATGTCGAATGATGTCACTAACCCTTCGATACCGCCATACTCATCCACCAACATGGCCAGATGTATGCCTGTTTCCCGGAAACGCTCCAAGACCTGCAAAGCTTGGGCATTCTCCGGGGCAAACAGTGGTTCTTGCATAACCTCGCGCAGTTTCAACCTTTCACCAGCAAGGCAGTTGGCAAGCAAGTCCTTGGCCCGCACCAGTCCGAGGGCTTTATCAAGCTGACCATCACAAACTGGGAAACGGGAGTGGCTGGAGTTCTTAACGACCTGTCGGATTTGATCGTCGGGCATGTTTACATCCAGCCAGACGATCTCCGGCCGGGGAGTCATGATAGCTTCCAACGGCCGGTCGCCCAGCAGAAAGACACTCTCCACCATATCCCGTTCTACTTCCTCGATAATTCCCGCTTGGGCCCCTTGTTCAACCAGCATGCGGATCTCTTCTTCAGTCAGGGAGGTTTTAGGTTCAGCCTTTATGCGAAGAAGAGCCAATACGGCATCGGTTGCTAAACCAAGCAGGCGGACGATAGGCCAGGTGATGACGGAAAGCGAGTGCATCGGCCGGGCGATAGCAGCGGCAATCCGTTCTGTGTTTTGCATAGCTATTCGCTTGGGCACCAACTCGCCTAGCACCACGTTTAGAAAGGTAATGGTGCCCACGACCACGACCAGGCTAATAGCTGAGGCATAGGGCGCTAACAGCGGAAGCTGGGCCAGCAGATCGGCTAAGGCCCGGGCAATGGTCGCACCGCCAATGGCCCCAGCGAAGATACCGATCAGGGTGATGCCGATCTGCACGGTGGAGAGGAAGCGGTTGGGCTTTTCGACCAACACCAGTGCCACTTCGGCTCCGCTATTACCGTCCTGGGCCATCTGTTGCAGGCGCACCCGTCTCGAGGAGACGATGGCCATCTCGGACATAGCCAGCAAGCCGTTCAAGATGATGAGCAAGAGAATGACGCTGGTTTCAAATAGAATTTCGGTCATGGTTTCATCGCTTATGGTTGAAAGAAATAGATGCTATGACTGAGGTGCCAGCCATTCTTTCCCGTTTAACTAATAGTTGAGGTGGTTGATTATCCTGAAGCGGCGCATCAGATTAGGCCATTGAGGTGGAATATACAGCTTCGTCTGCAGCAACATGTCAGGCACAATAATATCATAAAGGAAAATTGTTGGAATGAGGTTTTCGGTGCAAGATTTTTTCATTGGTTGCAGATTAGTCGGTTTTGGTAAAGAAACACATCCATAGGGGAAGGTTTCTTTACACGGCCACTAGAGGTAGTGAAGCAGTTTTCGAGGTATTCTAAGGGATAAAGTTAAGGGACCTTAACTTGCCTATGTCTTAGCGCTGCGGAGGCGCATAAAGATGGTGTCCCCCCTACTAAATGCCAGAGGTAGGGTCGGAGATGTTTATGTAGAAGCGTAAAGAAAACGGTAGCTAATTATACTTAAGCTAAAAAGTCTTAGCGTAACTAGCAATTCGCAAAGCGTAAAATCACTATTATCGGGGGCCTGGGATTGGGTCAGACTATCTGTGATGCATGGCCAAAGGCCAGGCCCTATTACCGTTCCAGTATGGCGGTGGCTTCCTCGATGGAGGCCGGGCGGCCGATCAGGCCCAGGCGGTCTTGCATTTGCAGGACGGTGTCGCCATGGGGGATCATGATGGCGCCGTCGCGTTGCAGGCTGAGAACGATGAGGTCGCCGGGGAGGGGAAGTTCAGATAGGCGAGTTCCACTACATTGGTGGTTTGTGACGCTGATCTCGGTCACGTCGATGTCCTCGGCATTGTGAACCAGGACATCGAAGGCGGTTGGATAGAGGATGGCGCCCTCTAAGGCCATGGCGGTGGCCAGTTCGGGTTGAACGACTTTAATGCCCATCTCCGTTAATTCAGAAATGAGTTCGATATCGCTGATCCTGGAGACGATGTTGGGGATGCCGAATTTCTTTTTAGCCAGCCGGCAGACGTCCAGGGTTTCTTCAGAATTGGCGGTGAGATCCAGCAGCACGCGAGCCTCGGCCGCGCCGGCCGCTTCGAGGGCCTGGTCGTAGCCCTCACAACCATCAATAATCATGATACCAAGCATGCGGAATTTCTCGATGCGGCTTTCATCAGGACAGATGGCGGTGATGGTCTCGCCGCTATGCTGCAGGCGTTCGCTATGTTGCAGGCGTTCGATGATATATTCGGCTAACTGGTCCTGACCGACGACGATGATGCCGCTACGGCGCTGCTTTTCTTCGTGGGGGTAGATGCGGCTGAATAAAAAGGGCGCTATGGTGACGGTGATGATGGCCAGCATGATGATGTCTGAGTTGACTGTTTCGCCGATCAAACCCATGTCGAAAGCAATGGCCGATGCGGCGATGATCAGGGAGAGGCGAGCTGAGAGCAACATGCCGCCGGCCACGGTCTGCCTCCAGGAGAAGCGGAGGCGCAATAACAAGGCGGGCACGATTTTGACGGCAAAGGCGACAACGACCAGCCAAAGCAGAAGCATAAGACCTTCTGTTGAATTCACGGCGGCTTGCAGGTTGAAACGCACCCCAACCATGATGAAGAAGATGGGGATGAAAAAACCGTAACCGATGGCGTCCAACTTTTCCCCCTCGCCGTGGTCTTCGTTGCCGGAGATCAGCCCGGCGATGGCGCCGGCGAGGAATGCCCCAAGGATCAACTCGACGCCAAAGGCTTCGGCCAGGACCACCCAGGCGACCATGAGGGCGATGGCCCCGCGCACCCGTATTTGAGAGGTGGCGCTGGAGAGGCTGGTTAGCGCGCGTTGGAAGCGGCCGCCCCGGGAGGCGCGATGGGATAGGCGGGCGACGATAATGAAGATGAGTAGCAAGGTGGGTATCAGGAGCAGGTCCAGGGTAAGGCCGCTACTTAAAACAGCGATGACAGTTGTAAGCAACAGTAAAGTAGCAAAATCGGCGATGGAAGAGGCGACGATTAGATACTGTCCAAAGCGGCTTGCCGTCAGGTCGCGTTCTTTGAGGACGGGGACGACCACGCCCAAGGAGGTGGTACTGAGGATCAGGCCCAGGAGCAAGGGATTGTTGGTGGCGCCTGCGGGGGCAAAGAGAGCCGTGGCGGTGAAGGCCAAAAGAATGGTGCCCAGGAATATAAGCAGGCCAAGAGGCAGGGCCTGGGTCCAGCGTTTCTCGCCGGCCGGTCCGGCCCGGTTCGGATTCAGCAGCCTTAAGTCCAGTTCCAGGCCGGAGAGGAACATTAGGAAGGCGAAGCCGAACTCGGCGAGAAAGGTCAGGATGGGCGAGGGTTCGATGAGGTTGAGACCACTGGCGCCGATAATCATGCCGGCGATAATCTCAAAGACCACGATGGGCACGCCAAAGCGCTCCAGGCGCTTGGCGAGGATGGGAAGCACGGCGGCCATGCCGGTGATCAATAATAGGGCAATTAGGACGTCAGTTTCCATCAAGGGTCCTTAAGTAAGGCGCGGTTAAAAATAAATAACCATTAACCGGTCGGGCTAAGTTGTACAAGGCGCCCCATACTTCCAGCTCAACCCAGCTGCTCTCAGGCGGCAAATCGACGCCAAACTGAGGCGGCTGGGGCGATTGATAGGGTAACATCTTCTATGACGCAACGAATACCCGTTCGGTAACATTTTCATTTGACGCAATACGATGTAGTCGCCAGGTTCACGGCGGACAGCCATGGTGAATCAGAAGGGTACTTCTCCAAGTAACATTTTGACCAGCAATGGGCGAAGGCAGCCGGAATGGAAAGGGTAACCACGGATGATAAAAAAGTAGCAATGACTTCTATTATAAGCATAGCCAGCTAAGATGGCACACGGGCTAAGCCCCCACGGCCCGAAACGTGGCTGGTGGAGCAGGCAAACCTTGAAGCGGCCGGGCCAGCTGAAGATAACGATCAGCCAACTAAAAGCTTGAAAGATGGTTGATCGGCTAATCTGGAATAGAATATAGAAAGACTGCCTATTACCAATAGTAGATTCGGAGGTGACACGATGATGAGAGGTAGACGAAGGGCTGCCCGGATGACGGTGCGGCGGATGCAGCGGCGCCGCAGGCGACGCAGAAGAAGACGGATTCTTCTGGTGGGCGGCCTGGTAGCCTATGGCACTTATAAGATGACTACCAAAGACGCCCAAAAGATCGAAGAACATACGGGCGTTTCCCCAGAAGAAATGACTGATGAAGAACTGGAACAGGCCATGTCCGAACTCAATATCGAGAAGCAGTATCGGGATGATAGTGACCAGGCGATTAATGAGGATGAACCGGCCGGAGCAAGCCAGAATGCAGATGAACCTGACTACCTGGATGAGCTGGAGCGGCTTTCCAGGCTCAAGGATCAGGGCATTATTACCGAGGAAGAGTTTGCGGCAAAGAAGAAACAACTTCTAGGGTTATAGACGAAGCCGCTGCGCTTAAACAGAAGCCTTCTCCTGGGACAGTACGAAGATCAAGGTGACAAGGGCGATTGTTAGGGGCCAGGAGAAGGCTTTTTATTGTGCAGTTTCTCCCTAAACAAAATCTTCCCTGATCAGGCCAAAAATTGAGAATGTTGCGAAGTAGCACACTCTTTGGCATCCGGCCGAGGGTGAATTGGGAGCGCCTGGCCAGAGAGGCCAATCTAAATTGCAACAGCCAGATCCAATCATTCACAGTGCGATTTCAGGTGATTTAATCCAAACACCGGAAAACTTCTGTAAGAGGTGGAAAGGATATTAAGGCGACAATGAAAATCAAACTAACCAGTGTATTTGTTGACGACCAGGAGAAAGCCCTTGGTTTCTATACAGATGTCTTGGGCTTTATCAAGAAGCACGATATACCGATAGGGGAATTTAGGTGGCTGACGGTTGTCTCGGCCGATGGGCCGGATGACGTTGAGTTGCTATTGGAGCCTAATAATAATCCGGCCGCCAAAGCGTACCAGCAGGCGCTTTTTGAGCAGGGGATACCGTCGGCGGCGTTCGCGGTTGACAATGTTCAGGCAGATTACGAGCGACTGGAGGAGTTGGGCGTACCGTTTCTATCTGAACCCGCGGCGGTGGGACCAACGACGATAGCGATATTTGAGGATAGCTGCGGAAACTTGATCCAGATCTATCAGGAGTGAGGGACTCATCTGAGAGTGGCCTGACAGTTTCGAATCTTGTTTTCAGCTTGTTATGATCACCGTAGCAAAAAGGGCATAATGTGATGCCAAGGCAACGATCAGGGTCAGTTGAGAGTGGGCTAGCGCAACTTTATAGAGCGGTTTTAAGAGAGGGCAACCATGCAAAAAATCACGACCAATTTATGGTTTGACACGCAAGCAGAAGAAGCGGCACGATTCTACTGCAGTATTTTCACGAGTTCAGAGATCGCCGGGATCAGCCGTTATGGGAAAGAGGGTTTTGAAGTTCACGGCATGGCGGAAGGAACAGTAATGACCGTGGATTTTCAGCTAGAAGGACAACAATTCGTGGCGCTCAATGGTGGACCTCATTTCAAATTTAATGAGGCGATATCATTCATCGTTCATTGTGAGACACAAGAGGAAGTGGACTATTATTGGGAAAAACTTGGTGAGGGTGGAGACCCAGATGCGCAACAATGTGGCTGGCTAAAGGACAGGTACGGGGTTTCATGGCAAATTGTGCCTAATCAATTGGCCGACTTATTGGCTAACCCCGACCCGGAAAAAGCACAGAGAGCTATGAGGGCGATGTTGGCGATGAAGAAGCTAGATATCGAGATGATGAAACAAGCAGCCGAGGGATGAAAGTAATCCATTCTTGAGCATGGAGCAAACACAATGAGGAAATTGAAACTGCAGGTCCAGATATCGGTTGATGGATTCATTGCCGGTCCAAATGGAGAAATGGATTGGCTGGTGTGGGATTGGGATGATGAACTGAAGCGGTATGTGAGCGAATTAACAAGCACTATTGGCACCATCGTTCTCGGCCGCAAATTGGCGGAGGGTTTTATTCCCCATTGGACAAATTTGGCCCAGGACCCCAATGGACCAGAGTATGCGGCGGCCAGGATATTTGTGGACACGCCGAAAGTTGTTTTTACGAAATCAGTTGAACATGCAGAATGGGAAAACAGCGTAGTGGCAACAGGTGATCTGGTAAAGGAGATCAACGGCCTTAAGAATCAGGGTGGCGGTGATATCATTGCCTATGGTGGCGCCACCTTTGTCTCAGCGCTGATTAAAGAGGATCTTATCGACGAATACCATCTGTTCGTCAACCCGGCCGTACTTGGGCGATGGAATGGCGATATTCAAGGGGGTAGATAGTAGGCGAAATTTGAATTTGGTGAAAGCCAGCGGCTTTGATTGTGGCATCGTGTTGCTGCACTACGAACCGAGGGGCGATTAAGGCGCAGAGCAAAGTATCCGGCGTGATGATTGGCGGGCAGGACAGAGCGCTTCGTTTCTAATTGTTGTTATTGGGGGCGGTTATTTATGAGGCTGTTCGACAATTTGGTTTCCCTCGACAAGCGCTTTTAGCCTGACATCGCGGCCCCGGCCATTCGGCCGGCCTTCAAAATTCGCTTTGATATGGCCGTAAGCGACATTGTTAAAAGGACAGACTGTGATGCAAACCGAGCAGCCATGGTAGGCCAAAAAATGGGGAAAACATTTACCATTGTCCAGCACGGTAACGAGCCCGTTCTCATGGTGGATGGGGGCATCGTAAAAAGCGGCCGCCGGGCAATGGCGGATACAGCGACGGCATGAGTCGCAGAATTCCAGGATCCAGGCATACTCATCACTTTCATGAAGCGGCAAATTATTTATCTCGGTAAAGACAGCGGCCAGCCGCACCCGCGGGCCAAATTGGGGGGTGATCACCAGGCCGTTCATGCCGCGCCAGCCCAAGCCGGCCGCCTGGGCCATAGGCGGGTATAAGGCCATGCCACCCAGGGGGTGCCCGGCATGAGCCGCATATCCATGCTCGCGGAGCCAGTTTGCCACTTTGTTGGGTAGTTGCCCCAGGGTGTTATAGGTCTCATGGACCATGACGGCCGTATCCGGGCTGGGCGCGTGGCTCATGCGCTCTTTGTCCATCTCCATGACCAGGACGACGGCCTGGGTGTAAAGGATGGCGGTATCCTGGAAGATCCATTCTCGGGGAACCGGCGTAAAGCCAATTTCATCGGCGCCGGCCGCTTTGGTAAATTGGGTCAGATCGGCCAGCGTATCCGGGTCGATGGTCTTTTAGCCGGTGGCCGGGTTGCGATCGAGATCCAGAACAGATCGACGAATATTGATCATGCTGCCGAAGATCTGTGGCGCGGAACCCGGAAAGCCGGGCAAGGGCGGGTGATCCCCTTCCCGCTTCAGACCCTCTTTTGGAATGTTAAAACGGACGGGCGAATTTTCTCCACTCGACAGGGCGCCGGGACGATCCACAACGTTTTTCTCCCAGGCATCCAACCTTTTCAGTTGGGGTTTTAGCACCCGGTTTTTGAAGGCTTGTTTTAAACGTTTCTTGAAGGCCATGGTTGATCTCTCAGTTGCTTTTTAAATACTCCACAATGGCCGCCTTAAGTTTCGCCGGATTAAAACCATAGGGACCCAGGCCGCCGGCATAAATTACTTTGCCCTCTAAACCGATTAAATAGAGACGGGTCGGCCAGGCGGCGTAGGCGTTATTGACGGCGTCATCCATCCCGTCGACGTAGGTGCTGAGGCCATATTCAAGGGCTTGTTGGCACTCGCCGGCTACCGCCCGGCGTTCTTCGATGGTCTGGGGATCATAATGGTCCATCGATGCCCTGGGATAGGAAAAGATCTTTTGGATAATTCCTCTGGTCAGCCGCCGCCCGAGCCACCAGCCATCGATAGGGTGGGCCTCGCGGATATAAATGTTGATAAAGTGAACATCTTCGTGATACTGCTTATAAATTTCCTGGATACTCACGGTACCCTTGATGTAAGGGGGTCAGGTGTAGGAACCAAATACCAGGGCAACGGGTTTCTGGCCGCGGAACTCTGAGAGGGTGATGGATTCCGTTCCCGAGATATCGAAGAGGGTAAAATCAGGGGCGAGATCGCCGGCCTTGGGCGCCAGGACGTTTAACTTCTTTTGGCTCTTCATCTTCTCTTTGCGAAATTTAAAAACGAATTTCGCATCGTCCAATAATTCGGCGATGATGGTCATTTGATTTTCCTCATGGCTTTATTTTTACTATGGAATGAGGTATCCCAGGTGATTTCCGGACCAGGAAAAGCGTCCAGCACGGGGGATAGCGGAATACGGAATTGGGGGGCCAGGGGATTGCCCTTGAAGCGCGCTTTGATTTTGTCGTATCCCAGTTGGCTGAAGGGGCATTCGATTAAACAAATCGCACAACCGAAATTCTGATTGAAGTAATCGCGACAGGCAGCGTGGTCGATGCATTGCATGCCGCCATCGCCCCTGGGAACGGGTTGGTCAAAGATGGCCGCAACGGGACAGACGCGGATGCATTTTTTGCACATGGCGCACAGGTCGCGTACCCAGCGGTGCTCATTCTCTGTATGAATTGGCAGATTGGTGATGTTGGTATAGATGGTGTTGATGCGCAGCCGCGCGCCTTCGTTGGGGGTGATGAGCAGGCCGTGGTAGCCGGTAGCACCCAGGCCGGCCAGTTCAGCCAGGTAGACGTAGTCGGTCAGGCCGCCCAGGGCGGTGCCCGGGTAGGCGGCGAAGCCTTGGCCACGGAGGAAGCGGGCCATTCTATTGCCGATGACGGCCAGGTTCTTATAGCCTCTAGCCACCTCTCGGAAGGCGTTGAAACTGGGGGCGGCGTCCAGCTTTTCCTTGTCCATCTCCACGGTGAAGAGGATGGCATAGGGATGGGGCAACCCCTTATCCCGGAAAATGGCGTTGGGCGGCACCCTGACATATTTGATGTCCCGGGTTCCGGCCGCATGGGCCATTTCTTCAAGTTGAGCGATGAAAGTTGGGCCGGCCTGGGAACGGGATGGCTGAAATTGGCCGTCATATAGCCGGGCGCTGTGACGCATCTGGCGGATCAGGGCGATCATGATGGGGGCCACGGCCATTACCTGCCTGGGCGACATGCGGGCCACGGATGTTTCTGAGGCCGGTAGGTGCGGGCTGTCGAAGGGGGTGCGCGGTTTGGACTCCGGCGCAGGTTGTTCGAGGGCCTGGAAATTCTCCAATTCCCGGTCGAGCTGGGCCAGCATGGTGTCGAGGGAAGGTCCTTTACGGCCGCCTGCGCGCATGGCGGTTTGTAATATTTGGCTTGCAATTGTCATTGAAGACCCTTCGTCCGAGAAATGGAAAACCAGTGTCTAAGCCGATTAGAGCGCCGGTTCTTTGTCTTGGCTGGCCAGCGACATAACCGCAACCTTTAATACGTGGCCTATCTCTTCAATAGCTAATTGTTCCTCTACAACCGGTCCTATTCTTGCCGCCATGTCACTATAACCGCTGAGCAGACTAAAGATAAGCCAGCAAATTTGTAGACTTATTTCCGGATCGGCTATAAACGACCTGATCCCACGAAGAATTGATTCATAGAGCGAAACAGGAAAAGAGCGAATTATTTCCTGTTCTTCCGGGGCAAGGTGGTGAATTTCCAACACCAGCCAGCCAAGTTGCTGATTTCTAAATTGAAAGATGTAGGGTAATTCGACGATGAGCCGGTCTAAAAATGCATCTAGCGACTCGCTTTCCTCCCCCCCAGCCCAGCCGCCCGGCAGTCCCACGCCATAGGAGTTGATCACTTCTTGCAGGATTTCCGCCTTGCCCCCTTCAAAAAAATAGTAGAGGGAACCGGCCGTGCAGCCTGTTTCTTTGGCAATCTGGCGGACGGAGGTAGCCGAATAGCCCTGCTTTTCAAACAGTTCGCGGCTGTTCGTAATTATTTCGGCGCGTAGATTGTCTCTCTTCATCAGACTTACCAAACGTTTGTTTAGTATTATATTTCACAAGAAGTGCTGGCCACAAGGATTAATGTCATGGGATTCATGGGAATAAAGTCACATTTTGCCCCGGCCGGATTGCATTATGATTATTCTTGACGGATTAGATTATCGAGCCGACTGAATAGACAAGGAATGTTTGACAGGGAGGGCATCAATGAAACCACCACACCCGCGCCCATCACCGCGTTACCGCTCAATGAGCGGCCTGGCTCGCTGGATTTTTCTCCTGGCTCTGGCCGCCCTGGCCTGCTCGGCCCCCCAATACTTTGGATCGGATTCAGATAAAACAGACGAATCGTCGAGTACGGAAAGCCCGACCGAAGGATTGGGTTCAACCGACCCGGAAACGGTGGCCGCTCTTATCGCCGAAGAAACGGGCATGACCCTGGAGGAGGCCTTGAACACTCCGGCCGAAGACCACCGGGACCGGGTATTAGAACTCATGGGGCCACCGGACAGTTTCAGGCTGACTTTCCAGGAATTGGAGGGGCGTAATGTGCGCTGGGAAGAGTGGGCTTATTATGATCTTGGCGCTCGCTTTGACTTCGTCGACGGCCAGCTGCTGTGGACGGTAGACCTGGAGCCGGCGCCGGAGGTGGCCATTTACGCGCACTTCTATGATCCCCGGGAATTCACGGCTGATATGTCGCCGGCCGAGGCTAAAACAGTGCTGGCTGACCAGGAAGTGTCAGAAATGGACCTGGCCGAAGGGGATATACCCGGTGGCTTGATGATGGGCGCCGACCAGCTGATGTTGGGATTTGACGAGGGGCGCCTGGTATACGCCGAAAGTTATTATCTGGCGCCGGAGGTGATACCATGAATGGTAAGCCAGCCTATCCGCGTAAAGTCCGTTTGTTTTATATTGTCTTGCTGGTGACTTTGGTGGCCCAGCTGATGCCGGCCGGGAACCCTGGACCGGCCGAAGCGTATGATTTCGTCGACGCCATGTCTAATGTCATCCCCTTCGCCGGATTTTTCAACGCTTTTCGCGGCCGTAACCGGGTGTACCGGGAGGCGAATACGTTTATTGATGAACGAAAAGATTATTATGACCGGCTACAGAATAAAGCGAGGGAATTGTATGTGGAGCGCGATCTGGCCCCAAAGAATCGCAGCCAGACGGGGGCTTATACCAAAGTGACCGTGCTGATCGCCAAAGAACGCAAGGCGACCCTCGATTTCGCCGAATCGAAGAAGAAGGCAGCCAGGGAGGAATTCCTGGATAAGTTTGAGAAAGCTATCTTGGCGCGGGTACTTAATTCGGGTGCGGCCCAACGGTTGATCAAAGCCATATCCAGCGGCATCCGGGCAGCTCAAGGTAAACTGGACGAGGCCATCGGCCAATTAACCGGCGAATCAGGCGGCTTTCTCGGGGAATTAGCCAAGATCCGGCGCCAGGCGAACCGGATGCACGTATTGGCCGGGGCCATTGGCGGCCGGGGCGGCAGCCAGATAGCTAGAACCATGTCCGGCCTGGTGAGAACGATCGACAATACCACAGGCACTTTTACGGAGCCGCTTATGGATGTAAACGCGGATTTAGGCAACATGGCCGATATGATGGAATCGCTGGAGAGTAAGAACCTGGTGGCCATGGGCGCCGAAACGCCCAATGATTTCGTGATCCGGCTTATCGACGCCGACGCGGATGATCCGGTTCTGGACGCTATTTTGGGGGTCTTGGACCAGAAATCGGGTAAGGGAGACGGTTCGATCCGCGAGCAGGCCAGGCAAAAGATTCTGGCCGGTTTCATCATTCGCTGCGCCCAAATGGGTTCGCAATATCAGAATCTGCTGGCCGAGATGGAGGCCGGGATTGAATCGGACGGAGAAGATGGTGAGCGTGATGTCTCCCTGTGCCAGGCGGTGGCCGATCTCATGTTAGAGGGCAAAGATCTGGAATCGGCTGTCCAGGAAGTTGAAGGCAAGGAAGAAACGGCTGATGAACCAGAGGGACCTTATCTGAAATTCCTGTTCGTCGAGGGTAGAGATGGCTGGTGTTTTCCCGAATTAGAAGGGCTGGAAAATGAAATTTGCGGCTACACGCTTGAGTGGCGATTGGAATATTCGGCGCCCGGAGCCACGGCCGGGTTAAGATGTACCAAACAAGGCGCCGATATTTATTTGGGCGAAGATCATTACTCAGAAACTGTGCGCACACCGAGTGGTATATGGGAGCACACCATGAATACCGGTGGTTTCTATCCGGCGTTAGGGGATTATATTGAGCATTTAACTTGCGAAATGTACGATCCTAATATTACTGGCGATTTGGTGACCCAGGTAGAGGCCGATATCGTCGCGCCGCTTACATCGGTGAGACAGCCTTGATGGCGTGGCGGTCTGGACCTGTCGCCAGAATTTGTTTTGCGCAAAACCAGGCTGGGGAATCTATAGCCAGCCCCCGGAAATGGCGGGCATCAGGTTGATTTTGTCGCCTTCCTGCAGCACATGGTCCTCTTCAACCAGGCGGCCGTTGACAACCAGGAGCAAGGATTCCAGCGGAAAGTCGATGGCCAGATGACTTAGGAGGTCGTTGACGGTGCTCTGGGGCGGCAGGGTAAGTTCTAAGCGCCGCACCATGCCTTCAGGGGTCTGGCGTTGCAGGACGGTGTGCAGGTGGACGTCAACCTTCATGAACCGGCCGGGCCGCCGGAATTGGTGGGGGCGAAGTGGAACCATCGCCGTTGTCCGGCCTGGGCGCCGCCGGTTCGGGACGAATTTCGGCTGGCGGGCAAGGTAACGATGACAACCATGGCGCACCTACCAATCGAAGAGGGCGTCGAGCTCTTCATCGGGTACGTCAAAGACGGCATTGTGCGGCGGCAGCGGCTCGCGGGTCATCCACTCCGGCAGACGATCGTCGGCCGGGGTGAAGCCGGCCAGGCGATTAAAGCGCCGTTCTATGTCGATGGTCTCCCGGCCTAACTCCTGGAGAATAGGTCCGGACAGGTTCCAACCGTAGCGGGCATTGAGCAGGGCGCTGATGGTTTCGGGGGCGACGGCGAAACCAAAACCGGCCATGATGCAGGCGCCCAGCGTATCGTAACCGGCCATATTCAACTGGCCGGCTAACGAAACGGCCGCCTGCCCTTTGGGATCAAGGTGGTCGATTTTGGCCCGGATGGTCAGCCCGGCAGTGTGGTCGGCGCCCTGGGGCGAGGTGGCGTAGGTGATGCCAGTGCCCTTGATAGCCCGGGGATCGTAGGCGGACATGGCCTGTCCTTTGACGACCGGCACCCGTTCGATGCCCAAGACTTTGCCGGTGGTGGCGGCGCCGTGGCCCAGAATCCGGCCCAGCGGCGAACCGGCGCGAATTTCCCCTACCAACTCCAGGGCTTTGTCGCCATCGCCGAAGGCCATCAGGCCCGCTTCGGCGGCCACGCCCAGGGCCGCGCCAATATCGATAGAGTCAAGGCCCAGGTCGTTTATCTCCCAATTCAGCCGGGCGATGGTGTCCAGGGAATCAATGCCCAGGTTGGAGCCGACCAAACCGATGGTCTCATATTCCACCGGGGAGACGATCTTCTGCCCGTCTTTCGCGGCGTAAATATTGGAGCAACGAATGGTGCAACCGGCCATGCAGGCGTGGGAGGTATCACTGTCCCCACCCCGCTGCAAGAGTAGATCGCGCATGTGCTCGCCGCTGATCTTTTCGGCGCCTTCAAATTGGCCGCCGGAAAAGTTGCGGGTGGGCAGTCCACCAAAACCGTCGCACATGCGGGTCATAGCGGCCGTGCCATAGTCGGAATAGATGGTCGTTTGGGGGTGATCCATCAGGGCTTTATTAAATTGTTTTTGGGCGGCGCGGAAGGCGGCCTTGTCGGCCAGCGGTGGTTTCTCGCAGCCGCTCTTGTCGAAGACGATGGCCTTTAAGCCCTTGGCGCCCATGACGGCGCCCAGGCCGCCGCGGGCATTGATGCGGGAGGGCTCCTTATCTTTGTCCAGGTTTTGGATGCCGGCGGCGGAGAGCTTCATTTCACCGCCCGGCCCGATGAGGGAGATGGCCACCTTGTCGCCATAGCGCTCCAGTAAAGCGGCGGCAACATCGTAGACGCCCTGGCCGGCGAATTCGCCGGCCGGTTCGAAGCGCGCCCCATCCTGGCTGAGGTGCAAAAGCCACAAGCCTGGACCGCCCGGCCGATCCTCGATGATGAGGGCTTTGATGCCCAGGTGGGCCATGTGCAGGCCGGTGCGGCCGCCGGCGTTGCTTTCCTTAACGCCCCCGGTGAGCGGGCTCTTGGCGCCTACGGAAATGCGGTCACAACTGGAGAGCATATGGCCGACCAACAGTCCGGGGGCAAAGATCAGTTTGTTGTCAGGGCCTAAGGGCTCGCAGCCCGGATCCGTCTCGTCCAGCAAGATGCGGGCGAGCAACCCGCGCCCACCCAGCTGTTCCCAGGCGGCCGGGACCGGCTCCTTTTTTAGGGTTTGTTCGAGTACATTCACACGCCAGATCTGCATGTTTTTATTTCCTTGATAATGGGCCGGCGCTGCCAACGATCTGGTTATGAGGTCTGATCGAGGGCGGCGGCGAAGATGCTCAGAGAATCCTGAAGCTGTTCTTGGTTGACGACCAGCGGTGGTATCCAGCGGATGACGTTGCCATAGGCGCCGGCGGTGAGTAGCATCAGCTTCTGTTCGTAGCCGGCTTTGGCCACGGCCTGGGCCCGCTCGCCCCAGGGTTGGCCGTCGGGAGCGGAAAACTCGGTGGCGACCATCAGCCCTCGGCCGCGCACATCGCCAATTTCAGGATGTTCTTCCTGTAAGCGGCCCAGGCCGACTAGAAGCAACTCGCCCATCCTGGCCGAGTTTTCGATGAGTTTCTCGTCGCGCATTACCTGGATGGTGGCCACGGCCGCAGCGCAGGCCACCACGTTGCCGCCGTAAGTGCCGCCATGGGATCCGGGCTTCCACCTGGCCATCAACTCCTGGTTGGCGGCGATGCCCGAAAGGGGCATGCCGGAGGCCATGCCTTTGGCCATGATGATGATGTCGGGCTTTATGCCGCTGTGCTCGAAGGCGAACCATTTACCGGTGCGGCCGAAACCACTCTGCACCTCGTCGACCACCAGTAGAATATCGTTTTCGTCGCATACCTGGCGGAGTGCTTGCATGAAGCTATTAGGTGCGGGCACATAACCCCCCTCCCCTAAGACGGGTTCAATGACCATGGCGGCCGTCTCTTCAGGGGCGGTCTGCATCTTCAACAACTTTTTCAATTCACGAATCGCGAATTGCACGGCCGTTTCCTCGTCCCAGCCATAGGCGTAGGCATAAGGAAAAGGGGACACGAAGATGCCGGGCACCAGGGGCTGGAAGCCGGCGCGGTAGATAGTCTTGGAGGTGGTCATGGCCATAGTGGCATGGGTGCGGCCGTGGAAGGAACCCTGGAAGACGATGATATTCGGTTTGCCGGTAGCGGCGCGGGCTAACTTAACAGCCGCCTCAACAGCCTCGGCGCCGGAATTACTGAAAAAGAAGGTGTCGAGTTCCGGCGGGACAATGGTGCTCAATTCTTCACTCAAACGAATCATGGGTTCGTGGTAAACGATATTGGCCTGGCCGTGAATCAGTTTGGCGGCCTGGTTTTGAATCGCTTCGACCACGCGAGGGTGGGCATGGCCGGTATTGGTGACCCCAATACCGCTGGTGAAGTCGATATAGCGTTGGCCGCCGGTAGTATACAGGTAGATACCCTGGCCATGGTCGACAAAAAAATCGTTTGTGCGGCTCCAGACAGGTGAAAGACGTTGGGTACGTTGTTTATCATTCATGGTCTATCTCCAAAGTGCGATGAAATCCTAGCCGGCCCAGGTTCTTGTAGGTGGGACCGGTGGCAAGGCCACTATTGTACATGGGAATATCATGCGGGTAATCCCGCAATTGCTGCCATCATTGACACAGGTCTAAGCTGAGATATGGGTGAGAGTTGTTAAAGTCGTCTAAATTGACGATCTTCGTCAGAATGGTCCCTCGTTCGTCGGCTTTTTGCAAGATCCGGCCGCGGTACACCGGCGATTCCGAATAAGCTGGTCATGATAATACCGATTACTTTTCAGGAGACAAGAGGACAGGTCACAGAAATCGAGGAGTGCGTTTTCTCAAATACGGTCGGCATCTGGGGATGCCTAACTCCTCTTGTTGCGTATCTTTTCGGCAGTTTATCGGTGTTTTAACGGCAGTTTATCGGAGATAGGGGCATTATATGGCATCGGGTCACTCTTTTTATTCACTCTACCGATCGTCGGCTAGCTGCAAACCATTGTACGCGTTCAGGAAACTGCGCTTGACTACCCCCCCTCCCCAGGTAGCTGAACAGCTTCTCCACCAGGCACCTGGATAGGGGACATTTATGAAGCTGTCTCAAAGACCAGTTCTTTTCAATGCCTATTCAAAATAAGGCCACTCTATGTTTTCAAGGCAGCTGCGGTCTGGCTCAGTGGTTGGATCCTCGAGAAAATCACCGATGACCTCAACGCTGCAATCAGTTGTGGTTAGCAGCGAATGGCCAGCGCCGGGAAAGACAAACAGGTGGCTGTTACTGAGGGTTTGGGAGGCCAGGCGGGCCCATTGAAGGGGTGTGGCGGTGTCAAATTCGCCAACCAGAATGAGCGTTGGGATAGTACTGGTGACGGCCGCATTCTCGACAGCTGTCCGCCTGACCTGCTCCCCAAAAATCACACATCTGGAAAGTTTCAAAGGCCAATTGTAGCAGTCCGCCCTCTATCGCTTCCGGCAAACGGCCAGTAATGGCCCCTTCGACCGTTTCATAGGTAGAAAACGAATATTCATCACGGCACATGACTGAATTGTACATTCCCTCACTATCGGAGCGATCCGGGTCAGCCTGAAATTGCCACCGGGCCAAGCTTTCGTCATGGTACAGGCCCGGGATGTACATCCCTTCACTATCGGAGCGATCCGCTTCATCCTGAAACTGCCGGCGCCGGGCAAAGCCTTCTTCCCCAAATTCATCTAAGGCGTCATAATTGCCGCCAGCTACCTCATAGATGACCAGCGGAATCAGGGGGATCAGGCTCGTATCCTGCATGGCGCTGCTGACCGAGGTGACCAGTACATCGCCGGTCAGATCATCAACCGGATCATCATTGAGCCTGGCCACCGTCTCTAAGAACACCGCTTCCAGGTCGGGGTAGGTTTCGTTGCAGTAAGCATCCTCTTCACAGGCGGCAAATAGGGCCTCCATCAACTCATAAGTCAAGAGTACTTCGTCGACCGGGGTATCGGCATTTGGCGGAAAGGGGGAATCGAGAATGACGCTGCGAATCCCTTCCGGATGAAAACGCATGAGATCCAGGGCCAATCGGGTGCCGTAGGAGATACCCAGGACGTCCCACTCAGCAATGCCCAGGGCGTTACGCAAGGCGGCGATGTCGGCCGCATTTTCAGTCGTATTGTAGGCGGTAAGGTCGATGCCCTCGGCCGCTAATCGTTGGCGGCAATCTAGCTCGGGATTTTCCTCAGAAAAGTCATAACTCTCGTCGTTGAGCTCGGGACAATCAAGGGTGGGTATCGAGTAGCCTGTGCCCCGTTGGTCTATGAAGATCAGGTCCCGATTTCTGGTGAAGGGGAAATCCCAATCCTGGGCGTCAAATTCAGCCAGCGGGCTACCGCCCGGACCCCCTTCAAGATAGATGATGGGTGGTTCATCACCGCCGCCATCGGGCGCAGACAAAATGGCCACGGCCAGTTGAATGGTGGGCGAGTTTTTTATGGTCCGGTTTTCGGGAACTGTTAAGTAACCACATCGAACCGGGGCATCGGATTCAAAGGGGCAGGCGGCCGTTTCGAATTGGCCATCTGGTTCCCCGGCAACAGGGAGGCCGGGCTCTTGACTTGCACCTGAATCGGCTTCGGTCGCCAGCGTTTCGGGGTCATCGACGTCGCTGTCTACCTGAGCCGGTTCTGACGAATCAGGAGAGTCAGCCAAAAAATCATCCACTACACCACAGGCTAAAGTTGCCAGGAAGGATGCCAGAATGATCAGCGTTAAGAGTCTTCTATTCATATTTATCCTTGTAGCTAGATATCAGATTTTACCTTGCAATTGTGTTTTGCCGGTAATAATTTGGGTAAACAACCCGGGATACGATCAAGTACGCGGATTGGCCGGGTTAACAACCCGGCCTACAGTCTGGTAGGCGGCCGAGCCGGGTTAGCGAGCCGGGATACAGCGAGGTGGACGGACTAGCCGGTTTAACAACCCGGCGTACGAGCCAGGTACGCCGGACTAGCCGGGTTAACAACCCGGCCTACAGCCAGGTACGCGGACTCGCCGGGTTAACAACCTGGGATACGATCAGGGAATGGGCGGTGAAGGTTCCACACTTCCCAGCGGGTGCCCTTGGAGCGGGTCGTTGAAGCCATTTGACCAGCGATCGCCGAGCGCGGCCCGGGCTTTTCATTCCGCGCTGTACCGGCTGCGACAGGCTCTGGGTTACCAGGGTGATGAGGACAAATCTATCCTGGTTAACGGTGACGAGTATTGACTGGATGCCAGCCATTTTAAGATTGACCTGGATGCCCTCGACCCGTTGCTGAAGGCCGGCGACAGAGCTCAAGGCGCGAGGCTGGCAAAAAAGAAGGGGAGCGCCAATCTTGTGTGGCGCTCCCCTTCAAGCTAACTCTGCGTTGTTCTTAGTTGTGAACCCTTATCGAGCACCAAGCAAGCTGGCGTAGAACTCACCACGCGCGTCCCAACGGGCCTGGTCAGCGTTGATGGCTTCCACTGAACGAGCACCGGTATGGCTGGCGTAGCCACCACGCGCGTCCCATCGGGCCTGGTCAGCGTTGATGGCTATGCTGAAAGAGCGCGGCCTGGTTGGTGTAGAACTCACCACGCGCATCCCAGCGGGTCTGGTCAGCGTTGATGGCTTCCACTGAACGAGCACCGGTATGGCTGGCGTAGAACTCACCACGCGCGTCCCAACGGGCCTGGTCAGCTGTCACGGTGGTTGGGGCAGCAAATGCGGCGTTGAATAGTCTTAAGTTAACGGGATCCATGGCATAGACGATGCCTGCTTTGGCGGCCGAAACAGTGGCGGGGCGGCAATGCGGCATTGAAGAGTCTCATGTCAGCGACGAGCCTGCGTTGCGAAACTGTGGTTGGGGCAGCATCCGCGGCATTGAATAGTTTTAAACTGACAGGATCTACGGCATAGACGATGCCCGCTTTGCCGGCGGCGACCGCTACATCCGCTTCAATCTGGCAGCCGGCCAGCAGAAAAAGGCCTACCAGCATAAGAGTAAATACAAATAGTGAGGACAATAAATTCTTTTTCATTTCATATCTCCATGATGCTATTGATTAAATAAATAAAACGAGTCATTCTTGAACTAAAACGAGCTATTCGTGAAGCACATTTACTTTTGTTGCTATGGTTCATCTCCTTGCTGATTCTCCTCCTGGTCACCCAGCCGGCCGCTGTTTAGCGCGTGAGTCGCCAGTTTGGCCGACATATATTCTTTCACTTGCTCAAGGTCGCTGAAGCGATGTTTCTCGGGATCGGCCGGTACCGCCCGCAACTCAAAGCGCCAGGCCGGGGTTTCGCCGGCCGTCGCCGCCGGTATGAGCCAGCAACGGATTAAGTAAGCGTGATAAAGTTGAGGTGCTTCTGTCGACATATTGTTTTTTCGCAAGGGCTTCTTTGGGTAGAAGTCTGCCTATCATATGTAAGAGGCGCTTCCAAAACGCTTCCAAGTAAAAATAGGCGTATAATTGCAAATAATCTCGTCAAAATTCATACTATCCTGAACAACTATGCTGGAGATATCTTTACTGGGTGAAGTCAATATCAGGCTGGACGGCCAGCCGATCACCCACTTTCGTAGCCAAAAAGAATTGGCCCTGTTACTGTATCTGGCCCACAGCGGGCAAAGCCATAACCGGGAAGCGGTGGCCGATTTGTTATGGGAAGCCAGCAGTAGCAAACAGTCGCTCTCTAATTTACGCACAACCCTGGCCAGGTTGCGCAAACAGGTGGGGGATCACCTGGTCGTCACCCGAAAGAGTGTGGCCGTAAGTCCCGTGGTTCATGAACAATGTGATAGCGTGCGGTTTCAAGCCATGTTGGCCGGGGCCGGCAAGGAACGGTCGGTGACGGGGATCAACCTGCTTGTCCAGGGATTGGCTTTGTATCGCGGGGAATTTTTGGCGGGCTTCTCCCTTCCCCAAACCATCCGTTTCAGTGATTGGCTGGTGGTGGAACAGGAACGCCTGCACCAAATCGCTATGGGTGGCTATCGTCAATTGGCCGGCTGGCAGGAAGAACAGGGATTGTTCGCCGAGGGAGTCAGCATCGCCCAGAAATGGGTGGCCTGGGATCCGCTGGATGAGACGGCCCAGCAGCAGTTGATGCGTTTATTATTCTATGACGGCCGGACCGCGGAAGCATTGGGGGTTTACGAAAAATGCGAGCACCTTCTGCGGACAGAGCTTGGAATCCCCCCGGCGCCGGCCACCACGGCTCTATATCAAGCCATTCAAGATGGCTCGCTGCCAGGGCCAACGGTCTCCCCGGCCCCGCATCATAATCTTCCCAGAGCGCTTCGGCCGCTATTCGGCCGGAAAAAAGAAATCGAGAACCTCGCAACTTACCTGCGAAACCCTGAATACCCCTTAATCTCCCTCACAGGTCCCGGCGGTATGGGCAAAACCAGCCTGGCGCTGGCGGCCGGGCGGCAACTGCTGGTAGAAGAACAACATCCGTTCAAAGACGGAATTTGGTTTGCCTCTCTTGAGCCAATTGAAAACGATACGCCAAAAAAGATCAGGGATGAGGTCGCCGCTTTACTGGGACCGGCAATGGGTTTATTCTTCCACAGCGAAAGCGACCTCTGGTCTCAATTGTTGGGGCAATTGGCCTCGAAAAATCAGCTGCTCATTTTGGACGATATCGAACAGTTCCTGAGCGTCGCCTCCGACCTCATTGTGGAGCTGCTGGAAGCGGGGGAGGGGATGCACCTGATGGCCATATCCCAAACTACACTGGATTTGGGGTCCAGCATCGCTTTTCCGCTGGCGGGTCTGCAAACCCCGACGCAGGTTTCGCCAGAGGCGGTAGACAATGAAAGTGTACGTTTGTTTGCCGAACGAGCTTCCCGGGTGCCGGCGGTGTTCCACCTGGAAAAGCACCTGGCAGATGTGGTGGCGATTTGCCAATTTGTTGAGGGCATGCCCCTGGGCATTGAACTGGCGGCGGCATCGTTGGGGCGCCTGACGGTGGATGAAATCATGCCGGCCTTAACCGGCAACTTGCAGCTGCTCAACAGCAGCCACCGTGACCTACCTCCCCGCCAACGCACCCTCCAGGCGGTTTTTGACTACACCTGGCAACTGCTCGAACTCCGCGAACAAAGCCTACTGGCCCAAATCTCCATTTTCCAGGCCGGCTTCACCCGCCAGGCGGCCGAATCAGTTTTAAATGACACAACACCGGGCTTATCTGGATTGGTAGATCATGCGCTGCTGAATCGAGATGAAACAGGACGCTTCAAAATGCACCCGTTCTTGCACCAATCTGCCAGGGAAAAACTAAGCGACCCGAGCATGAAAAAAATCGCCGTGCAGACCATGGATCGTCACACTGTTTACTACACCGGATTAATACAATCATTTGAAGATGACCTGCAACGCGGGACCGGTCAAGCAGCAATACAAGCCATTCTGCCCGAACTATCCAACCTGCGCGCTGCCTGGCGACACGCCGTTCAGGTCGAGCAGTGGCAGGTTATCGCCAATTGCCTGGATAGCGTCCATTATTTCTACCAACGCAAAGGATTTTTCAGTGAAGAAACAACGCTGGTAGATAGCGCCATCATTACCTTACAAGCCTCGATGGCGGTGGACGACGCTTCGTTGACCGGTTTGCTCAGCCGACTCATGACAGCTCGCGCGCGAGGCTACCTGAATTCAGCTCAGTTTGAAAATGGGGAGAAGACGGCCGAGCAGGCCTGTGATCTGGCCCAAAGTTTGGAAAGGCCTGACCTTGAAGCGCGAGCAAGATTGGCCTGGGCCCGGATTCTTTCCAAGCAGCACAAGCGTGAGCCGGCGTTGGCCCAATTTAAAAAAGTTGTGGCTCTGGCAAAAATCGCCCAAAATCCAATCCTCGAAGCAGATGGCATGATCGGGATTGGCGCGCAAGTAAGTTGGCAGGCAGATGTCCAGTCCGCAGATGAAGTTTTGCTTCAGGCCCTCGACTTGTGCCAGGCTCTACAATATAAACCAGGTGAGAGGGAGAGTTTGATGCTGTTGGGGAACCAGGCGGGTCGCAAGGGAGAACCGGCTGATGCTGTCTTTTATTACAAGCGTGCCCTGGGATTAAGCTGGCTTTTAGGAGATGTGAAAGCGAATGCGGAGGCACTGGGCAGCATTGGCGTGTGGTTAACTGCCCTGGGCGATTTAATCGGTTCGTTAACCCATCTTAGTGAAGCCCTGGATATGTTTCGCCGCTTAAATACGCCCGAAAGTGAACAATGGGTGTTAGGACAGTTGGGTTACACGTCAATCCAGCTAGGCGACTATGCCAGGGCTGAAAAACAGTTGGCCGAGGCGCTGGTAATTGCCGAGCGGCTTGAAGATGAGTTTTGGCAAGCCTGGGTTGGCCTGCGTTTAGGGGAGATGTGGAATCAGCAGGGGAAATCCGAATTTGCGCTCTCCTATATTACCGGGGCCTATCAGACCGCAGAGAAGTTTAACTACCAACATTTCAAAGCAGCAGTCCTATATGCTTGGGGCGATGTGTTCCTCAGCCGGCAAGAGTGGGTCAATGCAGAGCAGAAATATCAGGAGGGTTATGATTTGCGGCATGGGGCGGGGCGCATTGAAGAAGCTTTGCCGGCATTGGCGGGGTTGGCCTATGTCGCATACCGGCAAGAGAAGCTGGAAACGGCCGCCGCACACGCCGAGCAGCTGTGGTTATCCTGGCAAGGGTCACCGGCCTGGGCGGAAAGGGCGAACCTCAAATTGTATTGGATGTTGGGCATGGTTTGGGACGGGCTAGGGGACAGCAGAGCGGTTGAATTGTGGAACACAGCACGTGCTTTGTTGCAAAAGCGATGTGAGAAGATCCCAGATGAAGGTGCGCGGCGGATGTATTTAGAGCAGGTACCGGCCCACCGGGCTATTTTGAAAAGCTCAGATCTTTAGAGACGGCTTCACAAATGTTTTATGATGGGGTGGGACCGGCGCCTTATGGCCAATCATCGGGCCAGAAGGAATATCGACGGCCTCAACGACTTTCCCGGTATGTGTCAGCCAGCGATCGGATGGTGATGGCCTGCTTAATCTGGGCTGGTGTTCGTCCCGATGTCTCAGCGGTCAAGATCAGTGAACGGACATAATTGGGGCGCAAATGAACGAAGTTGTCTGAAATCTGCAAGCCGTCACCGGCCGATTCGAGCCAGACCCAAAGGGCTGGTTGGGAAGCGGCCAGGTCAATACTGTACTGACCATCGCCTAACTCGCGTACATCGAAGTCGAATACCGGTTCCGCCAGAGGAAGATGTTTGGGGCGGGCAAAGAGGACCAGGTTCTCGGAAACAAGGGCCTCACCGACCCAAAGTTCCAGCCAGACAAGAAGATTACGGGGGCCATATTCGTCCACGGCCGCTTTTAAATCCAGGGCCAGCAGCGAACTGTTTTTATTGCCCGGGACTATCGCTGTTTGAGCCCCATCCACGACCCGTTTTCCGGAGACGGTGGTCACTTCCCAACGAAGCTCCCCGGTGACATCCACGCGTTTATCGCTGGTGGCATGAATGGCCACCGACCCGTCAGCTACGTTGGGTACGGCAGAAACCAGCAGGGGAGCATAGAAGTGACGGGCCATATAGTGCAACGCTTTCCAGCGGCCGTCATAATCGAGCGATGACCAGCTGGCAACAGGCCAACAATCATTAAGCTGCCAGTAGAGGGTGCCCATACCGCGGGGCATCGTGCGCCGCCAATGTTCAACGGCGTGTTTTACCGACATACCCTGCAAGATCTGGCTGAGCCACAAGGTCATATCAAAAGAGGTGGGCAGCTTAAACCAGTCCAGCAAATAGTGCATGATGATACTATTGCCGCTAGGGTGGCGTTGATGATGCTCCATGATATAGCTGGTAATGTTTTCATCGGCCGGCTCGGTAAACGTACGAACCATCTTCGGCTCGGGGAAAGATTGAAAGCCAAACTCGCTGTTAAAACGATGGAAGCAGGTGTAATAATATTCAAAAGGTTTCATACCATGCCATACATCCCAGATGTGCGCATCACCCCAGCGGTGATCGTTCCAATCATAACGATCATCATGAGGGGTGTGTGGGCTGCTCGGCCAATAATCGGTTTCCGGGTCTAATTCGGCCACCAGTTGGGGCAGTAAGCCGTCGAACAACTTGCTATAGTCGGCCCAACTCATGGTCCTTTTGGTCCAATCCTCGGACACCAGGCCCTGTTCCAATTCATTGTTGCCACACCAGAGAGCGAGGCAGGCATGGTGGCGCAAACGCCGAATGTTATCCTGCGCTTCGTGGGCCACGTTGTCTATAAAGTCATCTTCAAAGGTCGGATAGGTGGCACAGGAGAACATAAAATCTTGCCAGATACAGATGCCTAATTGGTCACACAATTCGTAAAAAGTCGATTGTTCATAGATGCCACCGCCCCAAACGCGCAACATGTTCATATGGGTAGCGGCCGCAGCCTCCAACAATTTGGCGTAATGGTCGCCGGTCAGCCGGGTAATGAAGGAATCGGCCGGGATCCAGTTGGCGCCTTTGGCAAAAAAGGGAACACCGTTGCAGGAAAAGTGAAAGCTCTCGCCCCATTCATCGGGTTGGCGAATGAGACGCAAAGTGCGCAGGCCGATCTTTTTGGACCAGGCGTCGAGGGGATACCCCGCCTCATCGGTCAAAGTAACTGAGAGTGTATACAGGGGTTGTTGGCCAAGACCGTTGGGCCACCAGAGCTGTGGGTTGGCCACGGTCAAGGTGGCGATGCCACTTCCGCCATCCAGGATGACCGTCTGGCGATCGATCTCTTCCCCGTCTATGCTGACCTGGCATTGGGCTTTCAGGGGGGCGGCCGACACTCGCTCGCCGGTCAGATGGCAGGTCAAGGTCACTTGTCCCGGATGGGTGTGGTTCTGGCGCACGTGGACGTCGGCGAGGCGAGCCTGGTTAAAAGCTACCAAAGAAATATCCCGCCAGATGCCACAGGTCACCAGCTTGGGCCCCCAGTCCCAACCGAAGTGGCACTGGGCTTTGCGCACATAATTACCGCCAGGCAGCTTGTGGGTGTCGGTGCTCCAACTGTGGATGTAATGTTGGGCCAGTTTTTCCTGGCCGGCTCTCAATGCTGAATCAAGGCGTATGGTTAGCTCATTTTCGCCCGGCTGCAAGAGCGACCTGATATCAAATTCCCAGATACGAAACATATTATCCGTTCGTCCGAACTCCCGGCCGTTGAGCCAGAGCGTGGCCAGGGTATCCAGGCCGTCACAGTGCAGCAGCAACTGATCATGTTCCAGTAGCTCGGGCGAAACGGTGAAGATGCGGCGGTATAACCAGGCGGTCTCACCCACCCACATGACCAACTTTTCATTATCGCGGAAAAAGGGGTCGGGGATGAGACCGGCGGCCAGCAGATCGGTGTGAACAGAACCGGGTACTGTCGCCGCCAGCCATTCCGCATCGGGCTTCTCGATTTGTTTTACCTGCCAGCGGCCGTTCAAGTCCATTAGTTCCATCCTATCACCTCAACCTAAAATGGTTACTGCGTCATTATGAATAATAAGGGTGTCCCCAGGGACCCGGTTGCCCGCAAGCGGTTAGCCATAAAGAATCAGAACTGAACCCCCGGGCAAACGCCAGGGGGTTCTCGGTACAGCGGAACCAGACAGTTACCTGATCAGCTACGCTTCAGTGCCATGTAATTGCATTAGCAAACCAGCCACGATGTCATCAGCGGGCAAAGGTAATTTGTTCTGCTGAAACAGGAGAACACTGGCAAGGGGTATATCAGCCATCATCTCAAGTACATCCATGCCGATGTCCGCGCTACCGTCTGCGCCAAAGATTTCACGAACCTGGTCCTGGAAGTTCTCGAAAATCGCTCCCAAGACGGCCGCGCTGCGCGGATCGGCCAGCCATTCGCGGGTGGTGGATTCTTTGTCGATAAGGCAGGGTAGTTCCAGGGTTGATTTGAGTGTGGTGGTCAGTGTGTGGCGGATATCGGCCGATGAAGCCCCAATCAGGATGTCGAATTCTCCATCTTCGGTGATCCACTGCTGATATATGGGATGGTAGTAAGCAAAAGCGCGGAAATCAAGCTCGAAGGAGAGGGTTTTTGTTTCACCCGGTTGGAGTTCGACCTTCGAAAAAGCTTTTAATTCCTTTTCCGGCCGCGCCAAGCCGGATTGGCGATCGTGCACATAAACCTGCACGATTTCCTTGCCGGTTACGCTGCCTGTGTTCGTAACATCCACGGTCACCGTCAAGCCATCAACATCCCTGAAGTTAGCGGCTGAGAGGCTGGGGTTGCCGTAGGCAAAATTCGTGTAACTCAGTCCGTAGCCAAAGGGGAAAAGCACCGGCACTTCTTTGGCATCATAATAACGGTAGCCGATGAATATCCCCTCCCCGTAGCGAACTGCCCCCGCCTCGCCCGGCCAATTGATAAAAGCAGGGGTATCGGCCGATTTTATGGGGAAGGTTTCCGCCAGTTTGCCGCCAGGATTCGCCTGGCCAAAGAGGATATCGGCTATGGCGCCCCCACCCGCCTGGCCCATCATCCAGGCTTCGAGTACGGCGGCGACATCATCAATCCAGGCGCCCATGGCCACCGGGGCGCCATTGTTTAATATGACGGCCGTATTGGGCTGCACCTTTGCGACGGCCTTGATCAGAGCAATTTGCTGTTCAGTCAAATCAAGGTCGGATCTGTCATAGCCCTCTGATTCTTTGAAGGTGGGCAAGGCAACATATAGTAGCGCCACATCGGCCGACTGGGCCAGGCTCACCGCCTGATCTATCAGATCCTGGCGGAACGTTTCATCGGCCGGGTAACCCTCGGCATAGCCCAGTTCAACTTCCCCGGCCTGGTATTGTAATTCGTCAAAGGGTACGGCGACTTTCGTGGGGTTGATATGGGAACTACCCCCACCCTGGAAATGGGCTTCTTTGGCAGCCCGGCCAATCACCGCGATGTGCTGTTGCCCCTTCAATGGCAGAAGGGCGTTGTTTTTGAGTAAGACCATGCCTTCCGCAGCGATTTTGCGGGCCAGAAGATGGTGCGCATCCACATCGAAGACGCCGCCTTTGGGTGTTTCTTGAGCCTTGTACACAATGTTCAGGATACGCCGGACGGCCTCGTTCAAAATGGGCTCAGCTAACTCGCCAGAACGAACCGCCTCAACAACGGCTTGAACGCGGTTATCTTGTGGACCGGGCATTTCCAGATCAAGACCCCCTTTGAGTGCGGCGACCCGGTCGCGTACGGCGCCCCAATCGGAGACAACCAGCCCTTCGAAACCCCATTTATTCTTGAGAATATCTACCAGCAACTCATGGTGTTCGGAACAGTAGGTGCCATTGAGCTTGTTGTAGGCGCACATCACTGTCCAGGGTTGCGCCCTTTTCACAGCGGTTTCGAATGCCGGTAAGTAGATTTCGTTCAATGTGCGCTCGTCCACCTGGGCGCTGACGGTAAAACGCTGGGATTCCTGGTTATTTGCGGCAAAATGTTTGAGGGAGGTACCCACACCTTTGCCCTGGATGCCGGCGATCAGGCTGGCAGCCAGCTCTCCGGCAAGATAAGGATCCTCGGAAAAATACTCGAAGTTCCGGCCGCCCAAAGGCGAACGTTTCATATTAACACCGGGGCCAAGCAACACATCTACATTCAAGGCGATACACTCATCAGCCAGGGCCTCGCCCAACGCGTGCAACAATTCCACATCCCAGGATGAAGCAAGGCAGGAGGCCGTAGGGAAACAAGTAGCCGGCAGGCTGTTCATCATCATCGATTTGGCATCAGGCACGCGGCGCACACCATGGGGCCCATCAGAAACGATCATCTCAGGCACGCCCAAACGTTCGACGGGTACGGTTGTCCAGGCGCTGGCTCCAGTACACAAGGCGGCTTTCTCTTCCAAGGTCAACTGGTCAACAATAGCTTGAATATCAGTCATATAAGACTCCTTTATAGCAATCAAAGCACGGGTTATTCTCAGAATGGCAGCCTGCGGCGCCGGGTGCAATAGAACGAATTTTTAACAACTATTTTCCTATGAAGTTACAGTTCTCTCCAAACATCCTGTAGGGCGCGATAATCTAAGAGGATGATGCCTTCTTCTTTGACAATATCTTTCGCCCGGTGCGAGGTCAGAAAATCAAAATCCGCCTGGCGAATCTGCCGACCGCCAGGGTCTATGGCCAGCAACTCAGGATTGTCCAGGCCGGGATGGACCGCCCACTCACTCAGACCCACGGGCAAGTCGTGCAAAAGCTCAGCATAACGAGCCGCCTTAGTCCTCGGGTCAAGATGGTAGCTATCCAAAATGTTGTAATCATTGGTTGGCAAACCCCGGCTTTGCACTTTTTCGATCCAGGACCGGCCGTTAACCCGGAAGGCCAGGCCGTATTCTCTGGCCAGCGCGAGCATCACCTCAGAGATATCCTGTCTACCATCAAGACGCAGACAATGCCAATCCAGGTGAGTTGGCTTCAGCCCGGCGGCCAATACGACCTCGATTTGCGCTCTGAATTCCATTTCCAGTTGATCGAAGTTAACCAGGGCCAGAAGTTCGGGCATGCCATCAAAGTTATAAAAGTAGCCGGATCTATCAAGCAGGGATGGCACCTTTTCCCTGGGAGTTACCGGTCCCCAGCGGTAATCGAGCCAATCAGAGATAACCGTGAGGTGAATACCAAAGGGGGTTTCCGGATGATCGGCGAGGAAATGCATGGCGTGTAACGACCAGGGGCAGGGGACCATCAAGGTGGTGGAGCGGACGATGCCTTCCTGCAGCGCGCCGAAAATGGCCTCGTTGACGGAATGGCACATGCCAAAATCGTCGGCGTTGATAATCAGAAGACGGGCATCGGCTGGGTAGCCTAGCAGCCGGTTTGTTTGGTTAATTGTTGACAGGCTCATTTTCCAGCGGAAGCTACCTTGTCATGTGTGAGGGGGAAAATGGCAGATCATATTAAACGGTTGAAAGATCCCATTCTTCATGGATCTTGGGAACATCACTGATCAAACGTTGGGTGTAAGGCACTTGCGGATCCAGGATCACATCGTCGGCCGTTCCATGTTCAACCACCTTTCCTTGCTGCATGATATAGACATTGTCAGAAATAAAAAAGGCCAGGCCAATATCATGGGTAATGAAAATAATCGTCATCCCGATTTCGTCACGCAGGCGCAGCAGCATCTCCAGGATAGTCGCCCGCGAACAGGCATCGATCATGGAGGTTGGTTCGTCCGCAACCAGGATCCTCGGCTTGAGCAGGACGATACGGGCGATCATTAAACGCTGCATCTGCCCACCGGAAAGCTCAAAAGGATATTTGTTGGTTAATTCTTCGAACTTCAAATTGACAAAGCTGCAGGCCTCGGTCATCAAGGCCACTTTTTCCTCGCGCGGAAGCTTGCCATCGCCACGCAAACGAATGCAATCTAAGAGTACGCTGTCGATCTTATTAAAGATATTGTAGGAAGCGTAGGGATCTTGAAAGATCGCCTGAATATTTTTCCAGTATTCCCGTTTCTTCTTCCGGGTACGGATATCGCGCTTTGTCCCCTGGAAGTAAATTTCTCCTTCCGTAGGTTTGAGTAATCCCAAAAGCATCTTGGCCAAAGTGGTCTTGCCGCTGCCCGATTCGCCAACGATGGAGGCAACCTCGCTCTCATAAAAATCGATATCCACATGATCAACGGCAAGTGTCGTGTTACGGCCAAAACCAAATACCTTGGTAAGCCCTACTGTGCTCAGGCAGATTTTATTTTCATCGGGCATGACGTTCAGCCTCCTCCTGATAAATATCCCGCAATTCACTTTCTGGAAGGATACAGCGGTAAGCACGGCCGCTGCCAATATCGTTCAGCTCGACAGTGGTTGCCCTGCATAATGGCTGGACGTATTTGCAGCGTTCGGCGAAGCGGCAGCCAGAGGGTGGGTTCTTAAGATTAGGTGGTACGCCGGGGATAGTCGTCAGGGCAACATCCCGGGCGCCACTTTCAGGCACAATGATGGAGCCCATGAGACCCCTGGAATAGGGGTGGAGGGGATCAAACACGGCTTGTTTGGCACTGGCCTTCTCCACTATCTGCCCGGCATACATAACCATAATATCATCGGTTACATTGTAGAGCAGCGGCAGTTCATGGGTGATGAAGATCATCGATTTGATGAACCCATTGTCCATCATGTTCTTCAGCATCTTGATGACCATCTTTTGGGAGGTGACATCGAGGGCGGAGGAAGGTTCATCGGCAATCAATACTTGCGGAAAAAGCATCACGGACACGGCGATCACCGTGCGCTGTTTCATGCCGCCCGAAAGTTCAACGGGGTATTTTTGTAGCACTTCCGCGGGAAGGCCTAAGACGTCGCAGCATCCAGTAGCAAGTTCATACACCTCTTTCTTGGTTTTGGATGGATCATGCGCTTTATAAACATCTTCAATGAAGTTGATGATCTTCCGGGTTGGGTTGAGGGCGTTCATGGCGGACTGGGGGATATAGGCTATCTCATTGCCCAATATTTCTTTGCGGACTTCATCGGGGTCCATGCCGGTGATATTGCGGCCATCGATGATGATCTCGCCGCTGGTATAGTGCAGCGGCGGGAAGTAATAGCCCATCAGGCTCAACGCAAGCGTCGACTTTCCGCAGCCGGATTCTCCGGCAATTCCTAGCGATTTTCCTGCTTCGAGCCTCAGAGAAACATGGTCAACTGCGTAAATATTTTCGTCATAACGGGTGATGTATTTCGTTGTTAGTTCTCTGACCTCGAGAATTGCTTCTTCTGGCATAAAGATCTCCTACTCCCTCAAGGCCGGATTGAATACCTGGTCGAGCCCTGTATTCATCAAATTCAGCGAGAATGAAATCAGGGCTATGGTTATGATCACCGGCAGGTAGGCCCACCAATATCCGAGAACCTGGGCCTGGTAAATCATCGCCCAGTTCATCATCAGACCCAAAGTTGGCACATCGGTTGTCTTCGGTCCCAGGCCAAGGATTGACAAGCCGGCCTCGGCCAGGATCGCCGTAGAGATTTGCAGGATAAAGGCCATGACGACATAGGAAGCGATGTAAGGGAGAATGCTCAGCAAGATGATGCGAGTGGATGAGTGCCCAGATAGTTTCGAGAGATTGACATGGTCGCGATTGCGCAGAGAAATCACCTGCGCCCGCACAGCCCTGGTTGTCCAGACCCAGGAAGTAAAGCCGATCACCACGGCGATGGTCACGGCGCCGCGCTGCTCCTGGCCGATGCCGTAAGAAATCAAGATCAACAGCACAAAAGTGGGAATGACGGTGAACATATTGGTGAAGAACATGACAATATCATCCGCAAAACCGCCGATATAACCGGCAATCAGTCCCAGGGTTAAACCGATGGTGGTGGCAATTAAACCGGCGACGAGACCAATGAGCAGCGAGGTGCCAATGGCTGAAACCAGCTCCGTTAGCACATCCCGGCCGAAGTTATCGGTTCCAAGGGGTAATATCCGTTTGTTGGGAACGTCGTTGATATTCACATAATCGGTTTGTTCGACGGAATCCATCTCTTCCAAGGCGGCCGTATCCGCGTTTTTTGCGGCAATGATCGCCCCACCCGTTGCGAGGATTCCGCCGAGCGAGGAATCTAACCTGACAAAGTAATTTCGCCGGGCATTGGTCATGCCAGGGATATTCGAAGTGGGGTCATAATTATTCCCCCACAGCTCAAGGAGTTTTTCCGTATTGGCGGGATCGATCTCATTTTCAGGGATGCCGGCTGAAACCAGCCATTCCTTCATGTCAAGTCGTTGCTCATCATTCAGCCTGCTCTCAAGCCGTTTGGCTGTGGCATTATCCAGCTTCAATGTATAGGGCTCGGAACCAATGCTGTCGTAAGCGTTCACGTAGATCCCAGGGGGAAAGAAAGTACCCTGGCCGATGATGCCTAACGGCTCGGATCTGACAAAGATCGGATAAACGATCACCAGCAGCACAATAAAGGCAAAAATGGCAAAACCAACCACAAATCTAGGAGAGCCAAAAACCTGTTTGAGTGTGTGTTTCACAACAGCCTTTCTCCTTAATCCGACTGGGCCGCTTTAATACGCGGATCAATGAAGCCATATAAAACTTCAATGGCAAAGGTCGTGATCAGCACCATCAAGGTGATGATCAAGGTGGTGGCTGAGATCAATGGGTAATCCTGGCTCCGTATAGCGGATAAGATCGTCGTACCAAGGCCCGGATAACTAAAGATGATCTCGGCCACCAGCGCCCCGCCGACGATGGTGCCGATGGCCAAGGCCAGTCCGGTGATCTGCGGGAGCATGGCATTCCTGAAGACATAGAGGATGATGCGGCGGTCTTTGATGCCCATGAAACGGCTGTATTTCACGTAATCCGAATTCAGCTCGTAGATAGCCATGGAGCGCATGCCAATGGCCTGGCCGCCGATGATGATTATGACGATCGACCAGAAGGGCAATTGATAGTGGACAAAAACAGACCAGATGTATGCCCAGCTAAAGCTGGGAATCATGGCGACGTCATAGCCGCCGGAGGTAGGGAACCAGTCCAATCCGACGGCAAAGATAACCACTAAAATAATGGCCATACCAAAGGCCGGTAAACTGCTGGCAAAGATACTGACCGGCATGGCGACTTTATCATAGCCCCCCCGGAGATAGGCGGCCAAGACGCCGAGCACATTGCCAATCAGCCAACCGACGATGATCGCCGGGAGTTGGAGCATGATCGTCCACCCAATGGAAGATCCGAGAATGTCGGACACCGGTCGCGGATATTGGCTGAAGGAAGTGCCAAAATCACCCCGTAAAAGATTTTTTATATAGAGGCCGAATTGGGTGAGCAGGGGTTTGTTGGTGCCAAATAGTTCCTGGTATTCCTCGTAAACAGCCTGGATCCCGCTCTGACTTTGCATGCCGGTGGTAACCCTTTGGGTAATGACCGCCACCGGGTCACCCGGCATCAGGCGGGGCAGCATGAAATTTAGCAAGAACGCGAAAATGAAGGTAATGATTATCCAGACCACCTTGCCGCCGAAGTACCTAAAGTACCCTTTCAACCTATCACCTCCTCTTCATCTCAGGTAAACAGTGCGGATCATAAGGACAAGAAGCGAATTGAAGAAAACAGCCATGTTCCGTTTTTCGTGGAACATGGCTGTTGTTTACTGAAGGGTAGTTTACCCGTCGACCAGTGTGAGGTTATAGAGGCCTGCTATAGCCCAGCCGTCGGTCATGTCGAGCGGTGGGACGGGCGGATTGGTGCCATCATCCGCATGGGGGAAGTTTGTCCAAACACTCTCGTTCACAGCATGGAACGATTGGGGACGGTACATGAGGGTGAAGGAAGGAATATCGGTCAGATAAGCCTCAACCAGGCCCGTGTAAAGTTCCGTCAATACGGCGGGATCGGTCTCGGCAGGGAGCGCCTGGATCATGGCGTCGACTGCTGGGTTCTTGTAGCCACCCCAGTTGCCATTCCAGTTGCCTGTTGTCTCGGCGAATTCCGAGCTTAGCAGATGGCGGATCCGTCCCCAAGGTTGGGTCGGTCCAGCGCCGTCACTCCACATCATCAAGATGTCATAGCCCTCAGGCAGCGGCCAGTTGGTGACAACGGTCTGATAAACCGCCCATTCGGGATAGCTAGTGGTGATCTCAATACCGATCTTTTCGCCAGCAGCAGCGACGATCTCAATGGCCGCCTGCCAGTCAGACCAGCCATTGGGGCAGGTGGCAATGTAGCTGAGCTTCTGCCCATCAAGTTCGCGCCAACCATCGCCGTCGGTATCGACAATGCCGGCTTCATCCAGGAGAGCATTGGCGCCATCGATGTCGTTGCCAGCCCATTGCAGGTCGGCGACGGCGTCGTGGTCGTACAGGGCCTGTTCGCCATCAGTTGGGTTCATGAGCGAGCGCGGAACCTGGGTAAAGGTAGCCGATTGATTGGTCATGGCGTTGGCAATGATGGTGTCATAATCAACGGCCATAGCAATCGCCTTGCGGACCGCAATCTGGTCTAAACCGTAGGATTGCAGAGTTGTAGAAGGCGGTTGGCAGGCTGGCGCCAATACCATAAGGGGCATCGGGCAGGTAGGTGGAGATAGGCAGTCCCTGGTCCAGCCACAGGTCTTGGATATTGGCATTGAACTGCTGGCTGACATCTACCTCGCCGGCTTGTAGGGCGACAAAACCGGCCGCGTTATCCTTAAAGATCTGATGGCCCAGGTATTTCGGAACTGGCAGCTTGCCCCACATACTGGCATCCTGGCCCCAGTAGTTGTCATCACGAATGTAGATAACCTTGGTATCGTCATCGAAGAATCGGGTGTAAGGACCGGACCAAACGACATCTACGGCGCCATCGGCTTTAAAGGCAGCGGCATCGCCACCGGAACGCTCTTCCAGCTTTTGGGTCCAGGCTTTCTGGATGACATAGTTGCTGCTCAGGTAAGCCGAAACCAACAGGGGGTTGACGGCTTTGCCAGCATCATCCAATTTGGCCTTGACCAGGACTGTCTGGGGATCAACGGCGGTAATAGATTCGATGTAATCTCTATTGTTGACACCGGCATTGGTTTCGTACTTGATGTTGGCATCCCAGGTGTAGGCCACGTCATCGGCGGTCACCGGGGTGCCATCGCTCCACATGGCGGCCGGTTTGATCTTGAAGGTGATCTCGGTCTGATCGTCGTTCCAGGTGTAATCACCATCAGCTAACAGCGGGTATTGCTGACCGTCAAGCATGTTGTACAGGTAGGGTGATTCGAACATGATGACGCGGGCGTTGTCCTGCTGGGCGATAGCCATGGCATTGTTGCAGTTGGAGGAGTAGGGATTCCAACAGACAATCGAACCCCACTGTTGGCCATTGAAGTACAGCGTTTCGTTGCGGGGAAGCACGACGCCGGAGACATCAGAGGGGACCTCAACCACCACTTCTTCAGTTACCACGCGGGTGACTTCAACCTCTTCGGTGACTGTCTCGGTTTGCGTTTCCGTAACAACGCGGGTCACCTCTTCGGTGATGGTCTCCGTCTCCGTGACCACGCGGGTGACCTCAACGGGCTCTGCCTCCGCCCCACAGGCGGTCAGGACAACCACGGTCACCAGCAGCAGGCAAATTATAAGGAAAAATCTCTTAAGCATTTCTATCTCCTTTCAGCCCAGAGGGCTCAATCGACAAACAAACAACAAAAAGTAAAATCTTGTCTCTTTCTCGGTAAAATTGGTCCTAAAGAAATCTCTCTACTTAAAAATCACCTCCTTCGTAGCCGTCAGCAGTCGGCTGTCAGTCATCAGCTAGTAACTGTCGGTTTCACTCGTTACAATCAGCACCTATCAAAATGTTAGCAGGCGCGCTGGCAGTGCTGCAGGCACGGTGCTTAGCGCGTGGCCAGAGTGGCCCCACATGACTCGCGGATAACCAGTTCGGTATCAAAAACGACCCGGCGCTGGGGCACCGGGCCGTTATTGATGACATCTAGCAAGACGTTGACCGCTTCGCGGCCCAGACGCACGACTGGCTGGCGAATCGTAGTCAGCTGCGGCCGCCCTGCGTCAGAGGGCAGCAGGTCGTCAAAACCAACGAGGGCGATATCGCTGGGCACCTGTAGTCCGGCCTCACGAATCGCCCGCCAGGCTCCCAGAGCCAATTGGTCGGATGCGGCAAAAACAGCGTCAGGAGTGGCCGGCAATAAGCGTTTCATGGCCACGTAGCCACCGGCCTCGGTGAAATCTCCGTTGGCGACCAGATCCTCATTGTAAGTATGGCCGCGATCGTTTAGCGCCTTACAGTAGCCGGCCAGCCGATCTTCAGCGGCGACCATATTCAGTGGGCCGGCGATATGGGCCACGCGCCGGTAGCCCAGGCGCAACAAGTGACTGGTGGCGGCATAGGCGCCGTTCAGATTATCGATATCAACAAAACTGATTTGCGGGTAGCGATCCTGGCGGCCGACAACAACCAGTGGCACCTCGTTGTTTACCAGGTGCGGGATAAGCGGATCTTCATATTGGGAAGAGGCCATGATCACCCCATCAAAGAGGCTGGCATTGGCAATTCGCCCGGAAAGTTTCGCCTCTTCCTCTTCGTTTTGGAACAAAAAGAGCGTCAGGCTCTGTTCATTGTTATTGCAGGCCACGGTAATGCCTTGCGCGAGGCGGGGGAAGTAAGGATCGCTAAAAAGAGTGGAAAAAGCATGGGGAATGACGAGGCTGATGATGCCTGAGCGGTTAGAAGCGAGGGCACGGGCGGCGATATTGGGGAGGTAACCCGTTTCATCGATAACCTGCCAGACGCGGCGCCGGACTTCGTCACGGACACCAGCCTGGTCATTGACAACTCTGGAAACGGTTGATCGCGAAACCCCGGCTAATTCGGCGACTTTTTCTAGAGTGAGGTTACTCATCGCAATCAATAAAACCTGCCTGAGTCCCGATAGTGGGAGCGCTCTATTGTGTTTTATTAATTGGCCAATTTATCCCTGAAATTGACCGATAATCGGACATATGTGACAATAAAGGCCACAATTTTCCTTTCGCGCCTGGGAGCGCTCCCAGAGTTAATAATAGCGTAGCATAGATTAAAATGACTGTCAAGTGGGATGCTGCAGCAGTGGGATGTGCCGCAAGGGGTCACGGACAAGTTGTCATCCTAGTGGCGGGGCAATACACATGGATTCCCGCCTCCGCGGGAATGACGGGGCAGGCACTTCGTGGTATGACATTGACTGTCGGGGTCGGATAATGCACATCACTTTGGAAAAGGCGTGCGGGGCAATACACATGGATTCCCGCCTCCGCGGGAATGACGGGGCAGGCACTTCGTGGATACCCACCCCACACCCCCCGCCTTCGCGAGGGCAGGCACTATGTGGGTATGACATTGACTGTCGGGGTCGGATAATGCACATTACTTTGGAAAAGGCGTGCGGGGCAATACACATGGATTCCCGCCTCCGCGGAAATGACGGGGCAGGCACTTTGAAGTGACCCCAATTAAGTGGACACACAGAAGAGGTGGTAATCTAGACCATGGAGATGTGTCTTGAAACAGACAAGTGATGGCCTGGACGATCTCGTCATATGGCGTCATTTTATAATCATTTTAGGAGTGTGAGTGCTATGAGCCTATCCCCTAGCCAACAACCCAATCAAGATCAGGCCGCGGCGATTTCGGCCAGGGTGGAAGATCTGCTAGCCCAAATGAGTGTGGAAGAGAAGATCGGCCAGATGACCCTGGTAGAGAAGAACAGCCTGACGCCTGAGCAGGTCACCCGTTATCATATCGGCGCCGTGCTCAGTGGCGGCGGCGGCTTCCCCCCGGAGAACAGTATCGGGGGCTGGTTTGAGATGATTAATGGCTTTAAAGAAGCCGCCACCCAGACGCGCCTGGGCATTCCTTTGCTATACGGGGTAGATGCGGTGCATGGCCATAATAATGTGATTGGGGCGGTGATCTACCCCCATAACATCGGCTTGGGGGCGACGCGGGACCCAGAATTACTGCGCCGGATTGGACGGGCTACGGCCGAGGAGATGGTCGCTACGGGAACGCGCTGGAATTATGCTCCGTGCGTCGCGGTTCCCCAGGATATTCGCTGGGGAAGGACTTATGAGAGCTATGCCGAAGTTACGGCCCTGGTCACTGAGCTGGCCACGGCTTTTCTGCAAGGATTGCAACAAGATGATTTGGCCGGACCATTGTCAGTCCTGGCCACCCCCAAACATTATGCCGGCGACGGGGGTTCAACCTGGGGGACGGCCACCAGCATTTATCCGGCCATCGAGTCCATGGGCATCGACGTTCCTTTCAGGTATGAGATCGACCAGGGGGATACGCGTCTCGATGAAGAGACATTAAGGGCGGTTCACCTGGCGCCTTACATCGCGGCCGTCAAGGCCGGGGCACTGGCGATCATGCCCTCCCTCTCAAGCTACAACGGCGTAAGAATGCACGGCCACCGCTATCTGCTCACTGACGTGTTAAAGGGTGAATTTGGTTTTTCCGGCTTTGTGGTCAGTGATTGGGGTGGGATTGACCAGGTTGATCATGATTATCACCAGGCGGTGGTTAAGGCCATCAACGCCGGGGTCGACATGAGCATGGTGCCCAGCGATTACCGGCGTTTCCAGGAACACATGGGCCAGGCGATAACCAGCGGCGAGATAAAAATGGCGCGCATCGACGATGCTGTCCGGCGCATTCTAGGCGTTAAATTTACAATGGGTCTGTTTGAACGGCCGGTGGCTGACAAGCGGTATCAATCCCTGGTGGGTACAGCAGAACACCGCGAGCTGGCCCGCGAAGCCGTCGGCCGATCGGTGGTGTTGTTGAAAAATGAGAATCGTTGCCTGCCCCTGGCAAAGTCAGTGCCTTCGATTTTAGTTGCCGGGAAATGGGCGGACGATATCGGCTTGCAATGCGGCGGTTGGACGGTGAGTTGGTTGGGATCGGCCGGTAAGACAACGACCGGCACCACCATCCTGGAGGCGATCCAGGCCACGGTCTCCCCGGCGACGAAGGTCAACCATGATCCCGGCGGGGAATTTGCGGGTTTAGCGGACGGTCATGAAAATCAAAAAGTTGCCGAGGTTGGGCTAGTTGTGTTGGGCGAAATGCCCTATGCTGAAGGTTTAGGGGATCGGGCGGATTTGAGCCTGTCCGAGGCTGATGTGGCACTCATCGAAGGCATGCGCCGATTAAGCGAAAAAGTGGTTGTCATCCTCGTCACCGGCCGGCCGCTGATCCTCACTGATCAATTACCGCTGATGGATGCGCTGGTCGTGGCCTGGCTGCCGGGCAGTGAGGGGCAAGGGGTAGCTGACGTGCTATTTGGGGATACGCCCTTCAGCGGCAAATTGTCTTTCAGCTGGCCCAGGAGCATGGAACAAGTGGCGCACAATGATCATGAATTGGGAGAAGAAGCCGCCAGGCCGCTCTTCCCCTTCGATTTTGGACTCTCTTGATAATGATAACTTTGGAGATAAAACATGGAGCTTGAGAACATTCCCTGGGAGGATAAGCCGGCCGGTCACATCGATACGATCTGGCGCTACAGCCACAATCCTATCGTGAATCATGATGCGATTCCCAGCTCAAATAGCATCTTTAATAGCGCGGTGGCGCCGTACGGCGACGGCTTTGCCGGGGTTTTCCGCTGTGACAGCAAAACGCGCCAGATGCAGTTGCACGCCGGCCGCAGCCAGGACGGCATCCATTGGGATATCGAGCACGAGCGGATCAAGTTTCTGGCCCACGATGAACAGGTCCGGGAAATCAATGGTTTTGAGTACGCTTACGACCCACGGGTTATCTGGCTGGAAGATCGCTACTATGTCACCTGGTGCAACGGCTATCATGGGCCTACGATTGGCGTGGGTTATACCACTGATTTTGAGAGCTTCTACCAGATGGAAAACGCCTTCCTACCCTTCAACCGCAATGGCGTGCTCTTTCCGCGCAAGATCAACGGCAAATACGCCATGCTCAGCCGGCCCAGCGATAACGGCCATACCCCCTTTGGTGATATTTATTATAGCGAAAGCCCCGATATGCAGCATTGGGGCCGGCACCGCCATGTTATGGGCACAACCCGGGGCTGGGAAGCGACTAAGATCGGGGCAGGCCCCATCCCTATTGAGACCGAGGAGGGCTGGCTGCTGATCTATCACGGTGTGCTGACATCGTGTAACGGCTTTGTCTATAGCTTTGGCGCCGCGCTGCTGGACCTGGATAAACCGTGGCAGGTGCTGCACCGCGGGAAACCTTATTTATTGGCTCCACAGGCCCCTTACGAGAGGACCGGCGATGTGCCTAATGTGGCCTTCCCCTGCGCGGCCCTGGTGGATGAGGCGACGGGCCGAGTGGCTATTTATTATGGCGGGGCCGATACGGTCATCTGCCTGGCGTTTGGCTATGTGCATGAGCTGGTAAAGTTCGTGAAGGCGAACGATTCTCAAGCCTGAGTTTTTATCTGGGGAAAGTGGATGGCGTCTATAGCGCAGTTGCGAGTCGAGGTAGAGCGGGAGCTGACGGGTAATATTCTGCCCTTTCATATTGAGCATGGCCTCGACCAGCAGAAGGGTGGGTTCTACGGCCGAATCGACAGCGATAATCGTATCCACCCTGAAGCCGCCAAAGGGTTGGTCCAACATAGCCGTTTGTTATGGAGCTATGCCCGGGCTTACCGGCAGTTTGAGACGGCCGCCTACCTGGAGATGGCCGAGCGCGCCTTTTATTATTTACTGAACCATTTTTGGGATAAGAATGACGGGGGCTTGTATTGGCTGGTGGATTTTTTGGGGCGGCCGTTGGTAAGGGATAAATATGTCTACGGGCAGAGCTTTGGGATTTATGGCCTGGCCGAATATTACCTGGCCAGCGGAGACGAGCGCAGCCTGGAAATGGCGCTGGCTTTGGTTCAACTCCTGGAGGAGTGGGCCCGGGATGACGAGTATGGCGGCTATTTTGAAGTTTTCGAACAGGATTGGGGCCGGCGCCTGGCAAAAAATGTCGACAGTGTGGACGGGCCGGTAGAGAAGACGATGAACAGCCATCTGCACCTGCTGGAGGCGTATACGTGCCTGTTATTAGCCTGGCCTGACCGCGAATTGCAGGGCCGTTTGGCCGCCCTCGTTCGTCTGCATCTGGGCCAGATTATCTCTCCGGCGACGGGCCATCTGCGGCTGCATTTTACGGCCGACTGGAGGCCGCTGAATAAGCAGATCTCTTACGGGCATGATATCGAGGCGAGCTGGCTGCTGGTGGAAGCGGCCGGGGTGCTGGGGGAGGCCGGAGTCCTGGCAGAGATACAAGCGGCCGCCCTGCGGCTGGCCGAGATCGTTTACGAGCAGGGTATGGATGGCGACGGGGGATTGTTGAGCGAGCCCGGCCGGACGGTCAAGGAGTGGTGGCCCCAGGCTGAGGCGCTGGTGGGTTTTCTCAACGCCTACCAGCTAAGCGGGCAAGCCCACTATCTTGAGGCAGTCCACACGATCTGGGCTTATGTGCAAAGGGCGTTCGTCGACCAAAGGAATGGTGAGTGGTTGGCGGTTGGCCAGGCCGGCGGCGGGTTGCCGGACGAGGAAAAGGCGGGTATGTGGAAGACGCCGTACCATAATGGCCGGGCTTGTATGGAATTAATGGATCGCCTAGACTCTCTTCTGTAGGGATCCTGAGAAGTAAGAGCGTTTAGGGGTTCTTCGTCAAAAGGTAAAACGAATTTCTTAAAAATGGGAGTGCAGAATCATGATAGAGATAGTGCCCACCGGTTCCTTGCCGCCAGTCGGGGAGGTCCCGAAAAAGATGTACGCCCAGGTTGTCCGGCAGGAGCGCTTTGGCGATCCGCGGCGCGCCTTCCAGGTGGAGCAGATTGAGGTGCCCGAGCTTAAGCCACAGGAGGTGTTGATCGGGGTGATGGCGGCCGGGATCAACTATAATAATGTCTGGGCGGCGCGGGGCATCCCCATCGACGTGATTCGTATCCGGCAGAAGATGGGCGAGCCGTACGATTTCCATATCGGGGGCAGCGATGTGGCGGGTATTGTCTACGCGGTGGGCAGCGAGGTAAAGGAGGTGGCGGTTGGGGAAGAGGTGGTCACGCACCACGGCCATTGGGATCCGGATGATCCCTGGATCAAGGCGGGTAAGGATCCGATGATCGCGCCTTCGGCCGTTATCTGGGGCTACAATACGAATTTTGGCTCTTTCGGCCAGTTTTGTGTGGCGCAGGCGCACCAGGTGATGCCCAAGGCGCCGCATCTGAGCTGGGAGGAGGCGGCGGCGCCTTCGCTGGTGGGGACGACGGCTTACCGGATGCTCTTTGGCTGGGCGGGCAATGTTGTGAAGGAGGGGGACGTGGTGCTGGTCTGGGGCGGGTCAGGGGGCCTGGGCGGGCAGGCGATCCAGCTGGCGACGACTCATGGCGCCCGGGCGGTGGCGGTGGTGTCTAGCGAGGAGCGGGGTGAATATTGCGAAAAGCTGGGGGCAGTGGGCTTTATCAACCGCCAAAATTTCAGCCATTGGGGCGTGCCGCCGCATTGGACGGACGAGGCGGGGCAGCGGGCGTGGACGGCGGGCTGCCGGGCTTTTGGCAAGGCGTTGTGGGAGGCGCTGGGCGAGCGGCGCAATCCGGATATTGTCTTTGAACATCCGGGGGAGGCGACGATCCCGACGAGTATTTTTGTCTGTGAGGCGGGAGGGATGGTGGTGATCTGCGCGGGGACGACGGGTTATTCGGCCGGGGTGGATCTGCGGTATCACTGGGTGCGGCAGAAACGGCTGCAGGGCTCGCACGGGACGAATGACGAACAAGCACGAGCTTATAACCGGCTGGTCTGGGAGAGGAGGATCGACCCCTGCCTGGGACAAGTGTATACGTTTGAGGATATCGGCCAGGCGCATTTTGATATGGCGGAGGGCAAGGTGGGTTTTGGCAACCGGGTGGCGCTGGTGGGGGCGGCCGAGTTGGGGCTGGGGCGCCGGTAAAGGCCGGGCAGAAATAGCCAGGCGGATCAACCCACAAAGAAGGAAGATGGCGAGACCAGGCAAATTGCCCGGGCGGCCGCGAGGTGGGACCGGTTGGACCTGCTGAGCGGTCTCGCGGTCGTAATTGTCGCGGCTGATGATACCGCTAAAAGTTATTTGACAATCCCAAACCCGTCAATGACCTCGCCGGCGAAGCCGTTTTGGGCACCTATCCAGAAAGCGCTAAAAGAACAGGTCGTGTTCGCGCCTAAGCTTCCGGGGGTGCAGATAAAGATATCGGCCGCACCGCCACTCAATCCTGGAACAGAGAATAGGCCTAAAGTAGTCAGATAGATATCGTTATTAGCCGGATCAACCCAGATCCCACTGACATCTTCACCGCTGGAATCATTCAGATTTACATCAGATCCATCAAAGTAGAGCGACCAGGTTCCACTGGTCGTGTTTCCCAAAGATGTAGGAGTGAAGGCTATTAAATCCTCATCTCGGCCAGATGCACCTGGAACAGAGAATGATCCGACTGTACTGATAAGTAACCGGCCATCGGGTAGTATCCCGACCGAGTCAATATCTTCGCCATTGGTAGATAAACCGACATCCGACCCATCAAAATACAGGGTGAATGACCCAGCCGTGTTTGAACCAAGGGATACCGGCGTAAAGCGGATGATGTCCGAGTCATCTACTGACCCCAGACCATTTATGGTGGCAGGAGCAGTCAGGCTCAACAAGATTGTGCCATCCGGCATGAGTTTGAAGGCATTGACATCGCCAGCAATGCCGACATCTGAGCCGTCAAAATACATAGCCCAGGCGTTGGTTGTCATGTTTAAGGTTACGATATCTTCATCGGCGAAAGCCACGCCACCACTATTGCCATTTGTCGTTGAGCTCAAATATAGGATTAAGGGCGTCGCAGGTGTCGGCGTGGGCGGTACGGGGGTGTTGGTCGCCGTGGGCGGTAGTGGTGTATTGGTTGGCGTGTTGGTTGCGGTGGGCGGCACGGGGGTGTTGGTCGCCGTGGGCGGTAGTGGTGTATTGGTTGGCGTGTTGGTTGCGGTGGGCGGCACGGGGGTGTTGGTCGCCGTGGGCGGTAGTGGTGTATTGGTTGGCGTGTTGGTTGCGGTGGGCGGCACGGGGGTGTTGGTCGCCGTGGGCGGTAGTGGTGTATTGGTTGGCGTGTTGGTTGCGGTGGGCGGCACGGGGGTGTTGGTCGCCGTGGGCGGTAGTGGTGTATTGGTTGGCGTGTTGGTTGCGGTGGGCGGCACGGGGGTGTTGGTCGCCGTGGGCGGTAGCGGTGTATTGGTCGGCGTGCTGGTTGCCGTGGGCGGCGCAGGTGTATTGGTCGCCGTGGGCGGTATGGGGGTGGGCGTCACTGTAGGCGTCGCCGTGGGTAGCAGCCCGCCTACCACTTCATAGGCTCCCATTTCACACACACCATCCTGTGGTCGCAACACATTTCGCTGGTCTTCAAACGGGCAGTCCGCATTGCTGCCGGTGTTCCAGGCAGGGCTGGTGGCGCTGATGGCCATGGTGTCGGCAAAGCCGCCATGATTGGCCAGCGGCCCCAACTGGGGATCGGCCGCAAAAACATTGGTGCAGGTCGCACCGGCCGGACAACCGCCTTTTAGCAGGCTGTCGGTGATCGTTGCCCCGCCCACATCGGCAGTGCTGATTTCATCGTTCGTATCCCAGAGGATGCTGTTCTTGATGACCGGGAAACTGCCTGCTCCGGTGAGACCGGCGGCATTGCGGATGGCATCGCCGCCCGCAATCACGCTCGCGTTGCCGCTGAAGGTGGCATTGATCAGGATGGGGCTGCTATCGATGTTCATCAGTGCGCCACCGCCTCTCGGATCGGCCTGATTGTCATCCGAAATATTATTGGCGAAGGTCACATTGATTAGCGTGGGGTTGCTGTATTCATTGAGCATCGCCCCACCCCGCCGGCGGGCGAAGTTGCCATCGAAGGTTACGTTGGCCAGGGTGGTCAAGCTACTGGAATTGCCCAGGAAGAGACCGCCGCCGCCAGTGGCGATATTGTCGCGAAAGGTTACATTGGTCAGGATAACGGTCACGGCCGGATCATCGTCAGCGATGGTTTGTACATTCAACCCGCCGCCTGCTCCGCCGGTGGCCAGATTGCCCAGGAAGAGGGCCCGTTCAAAAACGGGCTCGCTGTTCTGGGTGAAAACACCGCCGCCCATGGCGGCAGAGTTGGCGGTAAAGGTCACATCGACCAGGGTGGGCTGGCTGGTTAAGGGGGTGATCGAGGTCACAAAGAGCCCGCCCCCGCGATAGGCTTGATTGTTGGCGAACAGCAGATTGCTCAGGGTCGGGCTGCCGTCTTCAATATACATTCCGCCACCAAATTGGCCCTGGGCAGAGATGGCGTTTCCATCGGCTATGGTGAAACCGTCTAGCAGGGCTGTGGGGCCAACAGCGTAGGCGGTTACCACACGATGGGCGTTGTCGGCGCTGTTGCCAATCTCGTTGATGTCTCCACTGAGCACGGTGCCATTGGTCGCGGGGTTCGGATTTCGCTGAGATCGGGTTAGCTCGTTACCGCTAAAGCCACCGTATATGGCTACGCCATTGACCAGCGAGAAGGTGCTGGCCTGATTCCCCGACGCCTGCCCGGCCCCCTGGTCGGGATAGTAGGTTCCGGCGGCTACCCAGAGTTCATCACCGTTGGCAGCCATAGCCAGGGCATCCTGAAGGGTTGTGTAGGCGGTCGCCCAACCACAACCATCTGGATTGTTGGCAGTGGAGGCGGCATCAACATGCATGAATTCGCTGCAGACCGGAACGGTTGGTGAAGGCGTCGGTGTTGCCGTGGGCGGTACTGTGGGCGTCGCTGTGGGCGGTATGGGGGTGTTTGTCGGCGTGGGTGGTATGGGCGTGTTTGTCGCCGTGGGCGGTATGGGGGTGTTTGTCGGCGTGGGTGGTATGGGCGTGTTCGTCGCCGTGGGTGTTGCCGTGGGCGGCACAGGTGTATTGGTCGGTGTAGGTGGTATAGGGGTGTTTGTCGGCGTGGGCGGTATGGGGGTGATGGTTGGCGTGGGCGTCACTGTGGGCGTCGCCGTGGGCAGCAGCCCGCCTACCACTTCATAGGCTCCCATTTCACACACACCATCCTGTGGTCGCAATACACCTCGCTGGTCGTCAACCGGGCAGTCTGCATTGCTGCCGGTGTTCCAGGCAGGGCTGGTGGCGTTGATGGCCATGGTATCGGCAAAGCCGCCATGATTGGCCAGCGGTCCCAACTGGGGATCGGCCGCAATAACATTGGTGCAGGTCGCACCGGCCGGACAGCCGCCTTTTAGCAGGCTATCAGTGATCGTTGCTCCGCCAACGGCGGTGCTTATTTCATCATTGGTATCCCAGAGGATGCTGTTCTTGATGACGGGGAAGCTGCCTGCGCCGGTGAGACCGGCCGCATTGCGGATGGCATCGCCACCGACAAATAGACTGGCGTTGCCGCTGAAGGTTACATTGATCAGCAGGGGGCTGCTGTCGACGTTCATCAGCGCGCCACCGCCTTTGGGATCGGCCAGGTTGTCATTGGAAATATTATTGGCGAAGGTCACATTGATTAGGGTGGGATTGCTGTATTCATTGAGCAGGCCCCCACCCCGCCGCTGCGCGGTATTGCCATCGAAGGTTACGTTGGCCAGCTTCGTCAAGGCGCTGTTATTGCCCAGGAATAGGCCGCCGCCGCCATTGGCTGTATTAGCGCGAAAGGTTACATCAGTCAGGGTGACGGTCACGGCCGGATCATTATCACTGATGGTTTGTACATTCAACCCGCCGCCCGCTCCGCTGGTGGCCAAATTGTCCAGGAAGAGGACCCGTTCAAAAACGGGCTGGCTATTCTGGCTGAAAGCGCCGCCGCCGTTGGCAGCCGTGTTATAGGCAAAGGTCACATCGACCAGCGTGGGTTGGCTGGTTAAGGGGGTGATCGAGGTCACAAAGAGCCCGGCACCACGAAAGGCCAGATTGCCGGTGAACAGTAGATTGGCCAGGCTGGGGCTGCTGTCTTGTAGATACATCCCGCCGCCAAAGCCACCGGGGGAGCCGTTGGTATTGCCGGCGGTTATGGTGAAGCCGTCCAGGCGGGCCGTGGGGCTGACTGAGTAGGCGGTCAGGACATGATAGGTGTTGTCGGCGCTGGCACCAAGGGTGTTGATGTCGCCACTGAGGACGGTGCCATTGGTGGCCGGGTTTGGATTACGCTCGGTCCGGGTTAGCTCAGTGCCAGTGAAGCCGCCGTATATGGCGACGCCGTCGGCTAATGAGAAGGTGCTGGCGCGATTCCCTGGGGCCTGCCCGGCTCCCTGGTCAGGATAGTAGGTTCCAGCGGCTACCCAAAGCTCGTCGCCGCTGGCAGCCACAGCCAGGGCATCCTGAAGGGTTGGGTAGGCTGTCGCCCAGCTACAACCATCGGGCGTACCGGCCGGCGATGCCTGATTCACAAAGATCGTGCCGTCACAGGCAGCTCGGGCCTGTTGGACCACGGTGAACAGGGCGACGATGGTAATTAATATGGCGGTAATGATAGGCAGCAGATATCTATTTTGTTTCATAAGTTGTCTCAAATAAACGGGTTGCTCTACATAATATAATATCTTAAATTATTATTAACACCATTTATTTCTTAAAAAAAGGCGCATTTTTTAAGATATTGGTCCGGCCGAAAACGTTTAAAGATAACGGACAACAAAAATAGCCGGTTATCCTTTATGAGGGTCGGGATTGGTTTGAAATTGCGCCAAACAGCCCCGGTATTACAGGATCGCATCATGCGGATAGTACGCTCCTACTATGTACAGAGGGGGAATACAGCAGATAAATACAAATATTTGAATTGGGGAGTAAGGGTGAGAGCGCATTATTTGGCTTTTGGCAACCGGGTGGCGCTGGTGGGGGCGGGTGAGGTGGGGCTGGAATAGACCTCGCAGGTCGGACCGGACATACCGGTCTTAGAGACCTACGAGGTCGAGGCGAGGGCGATGCCGGCCCCGGTAATTGTTCCCGGAAGAAATTTTTTTTGGTTGAATTAGGGGGATTGGTACATGCACGGCGGCGTATTGACCAGAGAAGATGGCCCAAGCGAATGAAGAGTCCCGGCAATTGTTTGGTACCTGTCATTGGGGATCCTATTAATTATTCTCGTAGGCGGCGGCCATTGGAAATGGGAAATTCGAAATTGGAAGTTGGAAATTGGAAATGGGAAGTGGGAAATTCGAAATTGGATAATGGAAATTGGAAATGGGAAATGGGAAATGGGAAATGGGAAAAAACAAATGAGCGTTCACACAGGGGTCATTATAGCACATATGTTCTGTTCTGGCAATTGGGTGGTGCATTAGCGGGCTAATGCCTAGCGGGCTAATGCCTGGCGGACTAATGCCTGGCGGGCTAATGCCTGGCGCATTGGCAATACGCCCTACGGGGGTGCTGCATTAGCGCTGATGCCGGTGGACTAATGCCTGGCGGACTAATGCCTGGCGGACTAATGCCTAGCAGACTATTGCCGCGGACTATTGCCTGCGCAATGGGCGCTAATGCCTAGCAGACTAATGCCTAGCAGACTAATGCCTAGCAGACTAATGCCTAGCGCTAATGCCTGCCGCTAATGGGTGGCGGTGGAATGGGTTATTTTTGTTGATGGGACCTAGAAACCGGGTTTTTTGGGTGGTTGGCTGATGAATTTTGGGTGGATCGATGAGGTGGTTGTTGGCGTAAAAACCCGGTTTCTTCGTTGAGGGCCAGAGGAATGGCGCATTGGCAATACGCCCTACGGGGGTGCTGCATTAGTGGACTAATGCCTAGCAGACTAATGCCTAGCAGACTAATGCCTAGCGGACTAATGCCTGGCGCTGAATGCCTGGCGCTAATGGGTGGCGGTGGAATGGGTTATTTTTGTTGATGGGACCTAGAAACCGGGTTTTTTGGGTGGTTGGCTGATGAATTTTGGGTGGATCGATGAGGTGGTTGTTGGCGTAAAAACCCGGTTTCTTCGTTGAGGGCCAGAGGAATGGCGCATTGGCAATACGCCCTGCGGGGAATGGCGCATAAATCTTTTACATATTAACTTTAAGAAATTCATGGTGACCTGTGATGGTCACCATGAATTAGTTTTGTCGATAGATAACGGCCTTGTTCCAATCAGCTTCGCAGTCTGCCAGCCATGACCTTTCCCAGCGTCCAAATGAGCGTGACAATGGCTGCGGCGACTATTAAGGACCCTACTACGACGGGAAGTTCTAAACCGATTGCGCCGAGAGCGATGTTAGGCGATAGCACAGCAGCTCCGAGGGCAAATTCGTATCCCAAAGCGACAGCACCGAGGGCAATGATACCGATTGCGAACGCTCCCAGGGAAACTATGCCCAAACCAAATGCGCCCAGTGCGACGACGCCAAAGGCTGCAGCTCCAATGGAAACGATGCCAAAGGCGATGTTTCCGATGGCTACGACACCTTTTGCGACCTGCGGCCGACCTGTTTCGGGATTGGCGCCAATGTTAATGTGTATGAGTGGCCATCCGCCAATTTCCTCTTTGGAACGATATTCAAAATTAGAGAGTTGAGGTAATGTTGTCATGATATTTGCTCCTTTTTTATGGTTAATTTGTTATGTGCTTATGATAAAGGTGTTGGGGGCCAGTCACACGACTCTACAGAAGGGTTTTGACCCATACTTGAGAGGGGGTTCTGCATTAGCAGACTAATGCTTGGTGGGGTTTGTTTTCGCGGGGGTCCATCTCGGGCAGGCACGTGGATTCCCGCCTTCGCGGGAATGACGAATTCCTACTTTGGTTAAGGCATGGGGGCGCATCTGAGGATGCGCACTATTACCGTTGAGGGCGAGGCAACTGCGTGCGCTGGGGAGGTGTGCATTAGCTAGCGCTAATGCCTGGCGCATTGGCAATACGCCGTACGGGGGTGCTGCATTAGTGGACTAATGCCTGGCGGACTAATGCCTAGCGGACTAATGCCTAGCAGACTATTGCCTAGCGGACTATTGCCTGGCGCGAATGGGTGGCGCTAATGCCTGGTGGTGGTATGGGTCGTATTGGTTGATGGAAACTAGAAACCGGGTTTTTTGGGTGGTTGGCTGATGAATTTCGGGTGGATCGATGAGGTGGTTGTTGGCGTAAAAACCCGGTTTCTTCGTTGAGGGCCAGAGGAATGGCGCATTGGCAATACGCCCTACGGGGGTGCTGCATTAGCAGATTATGCCTAGGAGACTAATGCCTGGCGGACTATTGCCTGGCGCTAATGCCTGCCGCTAATGGGTGGCGGTGGAATGGGTTATTTTTGTTGATGGGACCTAGAAACCGGGTTTTTTGGGTGGTTGGCTGATGAATTTCGGGTGGATCGATGAGGTGGTTGTTGGCGTAAAAACCCGGTTTCTTCGTTGAGGGCCAGGGGAATGGCGCATTGGCAATACGCCGTACAGGGGTGCTGCATTAGCAGACTAATGCCTAGCGGACTAATGCCTGGCGGACTAATGCCTAGCGGACTAATGCCTAGCAGACTAATGCCTAGCGGACTAATGCCTAGCGGACTAATGCCTAGCGGACTATTGCCTGGCGCGAATGGGTGGCGCTAATGCCTGGTGGTGGTATGGGTCGTATTGGTTGATGGAAACTAGAAACCGGGTTTTTTGGGTGGTTGGCTGATGAATTTCGGGTGGATCGATGAGGTGGTTGTTGGCGTAAAAACCCGGTTTCTTCGTTGAGGGCCAGGGGAATGGCGCATTGGCAATACGCCGTACAGGGGTGGTGCATTAACTGCTGTTAATGCATGGAGGGGGCAAGGTGTCCGGGCGATGGTTATTTGTGGTAGGGGTCATTACTATGGTTGGGTTTCGCTGGTATACTCGCAAGGTTGAATTATCATCACGGCGAAAGGAGTCCAGCCATGTCTGCGAAGCTGAAAACCGCTATCTATCTGCCTAACTTCGGCCCATTCGGTGATGCCCGCATTATCGCCGACCTGGCCCGTGACGCTGAATCGGCCGGGTGGGATGGTTTCTTTCTGTGGGATCACATGACAGCATACGATGATGCTGGCGACTCGCTGCCATGCTGCGATCCCTGGCTGGCCCTGACTGCGGCCGCGATGCAGACGACATCGATCACGCTCGGTACGACGGTCACGCCGCTGCCGCGCCGCCGCCCACACAAGCTGGCCCGCGAAACGGTCACGCTTGACCGGCTTTCCGGTGGACGCCTGGTATTGGGCGTGGGCATTGGCGGGGGAAAAAGCGAGTGGGATCACCTGGGCGAAGAGACGGATTTGCGATCACGCGGCCGTATGCTTGATGAGGGGTTGGAGATCCTGGCCGGACTGTGGTCTGGCGAGCCATTTGAATTTGACGGGGAGTATTATCATATTGAAGAGGCGCAGTTTCAGCCGCGACCGTTCCAACGGCCGCGCATTCCGGTATGGGTGGGCGGCGACTGGCCGAACAAACGGCCGTTCCGTCGAATGGCCCGCTGGGAAGGTATGTTTCCGCTGTTTGATATACATGGGCCAGAGCAGGAAGTGGTTTTCGCGGAGGCGGTTGCTTTTGTGCAGGCTGAGCGCGAACGACTTGGTCTGAATGGGCCGTTTGAGGTGATCAAAATGGGTATGACACCAGGCGACGACCCGGCAGAAGCTGCGGCTCGCACCAACTCGGCAGGCAAGGCAGGTGCGACCTGGTGGTTGGAGCTGCTTATGCCAGAAGTATATGGCCACAGCCCGACCGATCCAGAGGCGACTACGGCCCTGCGAAGGCGGGTGATGCAAGGCCCACCGGCAGCAGGCTGAGCAGATGGTGGCGTTTGGCTTTTCAGTGTTGACGATTTTGAGCGGGCACCGGCCGCTGAATAAATAGGGTCATCGCGGGGGTTTGTAGACCCTGGGGTGAAGGTCCGGCCTATTTTTATTGGCGCGGCCATTATGCTGATTGAGAGATTGACGGCGCGCGGTGATAGACCTCGTAGGTCGGACCGGACATACCGGTGTTAGAGACCTACGAGGTCGAGTCGAGGGCGGCCGGGGGATGAAGGGTGAAGTAGGATTATCTTCAACGTGAATCGGGGCAACTACCGGAGTAGCCCGGCCGGATCTGCCACCATTCATTGCATGACCGGGGATCCCAGAAACGGCCGGTGTCGGAAATAGCCAGCACGACCTCGCCACCGCCAGTCGTACCCAAAACCTTACCGGCCGGCAGGTTGGGCAAGTTGTAGATGTAAGGGCGATTATTCGGGTGGACAAAACGATATCGCGGTCCGTTGGGGTCATCAAGTTGGTGATATAGGGCCAGCAAATTGGGGTCGGTACAAATGTTATCGATGAAAAGTGAATAACCGGCCGAACCGGAGCTATCATCCCGAGTGTAGCGCAGCGTCACCGAGTTTTGGCCGGCATAGAGCAGCAATACTTCCATGCCGCCGCCAATATCGTAGCCGGAAGTGGGCACGTAGATTGTTTCGCCGAAATCCGCTTTCAAGCCTAGCGCGGTGACTTTTGGCCCAACGATGGGTGAGTTGCTGTAACCGGGATCTGGCGAAGGGGCCCAAATCCATTCGCCCACCTGATAAAAACCAATCAGTGGCGGAACGCGGGATGGCTTGAACAGGGTGGCAAATTGGGGCGGCTGGGTGGGATCGCCAGAGTTATAGTCGACCAATTCCCGTTGCAAAGCGCCATCATTGTTGGGTGTGTAACCTCGCAAAGCCAGGTTCTTGTCGGCGTGATTCCAGGCTAAACGAACGGGGTTATCCAAATCGACCTGGTAGGCTGCTCCGGCCGAGTAATGATTTGCAGATAGTTCGGGACAGGCCGGCGGATGGAGGATCAGCGGCAGATAGGCGGCCGGGCTTTGATCGCTCATTGAGGCCGCACCCGGCCTACTTTGAACAGCGACCACGCTGAATACAAAGATGGCCAACAGAATCACGGCCATTAATAGGAGTCGTTTTTGCTTGTCCTGGCCCATCATCATAAGGGTCGCATTAAATCCTGGAATTATCACCTTTCTTAATCGGGGGCTAAAGTTATAGCCAATAGAGTGGCGGCCGATGATCTCTCAGTTTGACACGAAAAGAAAGGCTGGCGCCAGGGGAAAGAAGTCCTGATCAGCCAGCACAAGATGTTGGCCGGCCGGAGGAATTGGCGGCTTAGCTGCGGTTGGTGGGGATAACCGGCAAGCCGTATGAGAGATTGCCGCCCGGCCGGGGCTGCTGCTGGATCCGGCGCCGGTATTGGCCTGGTGGTGGTATGGGCTGACGCAGGGGAATGTACGCCATCCGATGGCGCGCGGTGATAGACCTCGGTGGTCGGACCGGACATGCCGGTCTTAGAGACCTACGAGGTCGAGGCGAGGGCGATCCCGGCCCCGGTAATTGTTCCCGGAAGAAAAAATTTTTGGTTGAATTAGGGGGATTGGTACATGCACGGCGGCGTATTGACCAGAGAAGATGGCCTAAGCGAATGAAGAGTCCCGGCAATTGTTTGGTACCTGTCATTGGGGATCCTATTAATTACTCTCGTAGGCGGCGGCCATTTTTCGCAGCCGGTTATTGGAGAGGAGCTGTTCGCGCATTTTGCGGAATTCGATGAGTCTGAGGAGGGGCGGCAAGGGAAGGAAACCGCGCCAGATTAAGACCTGAATGGAGGGCCGGGTAAATGCGGGGAATCGTTGGAGGAGTTCATCTGTTTCGGAGGTGAAAAGGTTTTCGGCGGCGATGGGGATCAGGGCCTCGATCATGGAACGAAGGATGACGAGGGATTTCACAGGGTCGGCGGGCGGGCGACCTACCTGCTCGAGGTAGTGAAGAAGGTGGCGGTGGTAGTGGTGGGGGTCATCGATTAAACGTTGGGCCAGGTCTTTGAGTTCATCGGGGTCGAAATGAGGGGCTGAACCACCCTTTAATGAGTTGAGGTTTCCTTTGGGGGCACCGGCGCCACGAGGACCGAGAACGGGGTCGAGGTGGGAGCGGCAGAGACGACGGCCGCGCATGGCGAAGCTGCGGCAATTGGGATGGGTGCAGGGTTTTTTGTCTGGGTTACGGGGCATGGGGGGCCTCCAGTAAACGTGGGAAATTGGTAATTCGAAATTGGAAATTGGCGTTCACACGGGGGTGATTATAGCACATATGTTCTGTTTTGGCAATGTGTGCTGCATTAGCAGACTAATGCTTGGACTCATGCCTGGACTATTGCCTGGCGCATTGGCAATACGCCCTACAGGGGGAGGTGTGGTGCATTAGCAGACTAATGCTTGGACTAATGCTTGGACTAATGCTTGGACTCATGCCTGGACTAATGCCTGGAAGACTAATGTTTGGAATAATGCCTAGCGGACTAGTGCCTGGCGTTGAGGGCGAGGCAACTGGGTGCGCTTAGGCTTCTGGCAACAGCGGGCGCTGGGGCGGTGGGTGAGGTGCGAGGGGTTCAAACCTCCGATGTTGAAGAAAACATCGGAGGTTGAGGGATCAGGACCAAGATAGGTTGGCGAGGGGGTCGTGGGCGGGGATGATGGCGGAGTGGGCATGGCCGAGGTTCAGGCGGCCATCGGCGTGGAGCTGGTCGTAGTGGGCGACGAGGGCGGCGGAGATAAGGCGGTCGTCGTGGACTGTTAAGGCTGACGCCTTAACTTGGGCCGATTCCTCAGAATCGGCCAGACCATAGGGGACGGATATTCTGGCGGAGGAGGGGACGCTCCATTGGAGGTGGCGATCGAATTGGCCGCCGGGGGGGATGTGGTAGGTGCAGGCCTGGGCCTGTTGCCAGAACCACCAGGCATCGTCGAGGGGTTGATCGTCGCCGGACCAGTATTTGAAGCGGCCGGTTTCGATGCAGGTGATGAAGCGGGAGCCGAGGAGGGCTTTGGAGGCGGGTGAGAAGGTGTAGCCGGTGACTTGTTCGGCGGCCGAGTTTGGCGGTGAGCCAGGAGACGAGGCCGGCGCCGACGCCGGAGTTGTCGGCGACGAGGTGGTGGATGTTCCAGTGCTGGAGCCAGGCGAAAAGGCGCTGGGCGAGCGGGGGGCGGCCGGGGATGTCTTCGAAGTGGCGAGAGCCGTGGTCGACGAAGATGTCGACGGCGTGGTAGTGGAGGGCACCCTCCTGGTCGAGGGGGTCGTCGTCGAGGATGGCCTGGAAGATGGTGGCGACGGTGTAGTCGCGGCCGGGGTTGGCGAGTTGGGCGAGGGGATCGGTGGCGGATTCGTCCTGGCCGGCGACGTCGAGGGTGGCGAGGTAGGTGGCGGCCGGATCGGGGTGGGATTGGCGGGGGTGGATTGCCGAGCATGAGTTGGCGGCGGCGGCGTGTCGAAGAGACCGCCATCGCCTGGATGGGTTCGTTGAAGTATTCGCTGGCGACGATGGGGTGGTCGCGGCCGAAGCGGGCGATTTTGGATTGGAGGAAGCGGCCGTAGGCGGGGTTATCGGCGATGACGGTGTCGGGGTGGAGGATCCAGACGCGCTGCAGACCGTCTGGTTGCTGGAGTTGCTCGAGTTCCGTTCTTTTTCAGCCAGAGGGCGTCGCTGGTGGTGCGGACGGTGCCGATGTAGAGGGCGGTGGCGTTGTTGGCGGCGCGCATGGGTTCGAAGACGGCTTCGAGGTGGTGGGGGTCCTGGTCCTGGAGCTCGTCGATGACGAGGAGCCAGTGGGCGGTCTCGCCGCGGGTGGCGGCCTGGGGGTGGGTGCTGATGAAGATGACGCTGGCCGCGGCCGAAGGAGCGGGTGGTGGGGCTGGCGGACTTTACGCCAGGCGGCCGGGTTGAGGGGGTTGTCGAGGCGTTCTTCGAGGCGGCGGATGCCCCGGCCGAGGGCGTCGCCGGTGGCGCCGTAGACGATGGAGCCGCCGCGGCGCTGGAGCAGGTTGAGCAGGTAGACGAGGAGCTGGGCGACGGCTTCGTTTTTGCCGGATTGGCGGGGGAAGACGAGGAGGAATTCACGGCCGTGGCGGCCGAAGATGCTGAGTCGATGATGGCGTGGAGGGGGTCGAGCTGGTAGTCGTAGAGGGGCAGGCCAAGGAGGTAGCGGGAGAAGACGGCCGGGTTGCTGAAGAGTTCGTAGGTGGGGTCGGGTTGGCCGGGCACGGTACGCATTTGGCGTTAGGCAAATAAGGTTTTGAGGATGAAGGTGAGGCAGGCGCCGACAATGGCGAGGATGAGCCAGTTGACGCGGGTTTTTAGTTCCTGGATATCGGCCTCGAGCTGGCGCAGCCGTTCGATGAGTATGGCTTCGAGGGGGTTGGAGGGTTCGATGCTGATGGGCTGCGGGTGGGTTGGCGGCCGGCGAAGGTTTTGGAGGGCGTGATGGAACCTACGTTCGCCAGGCCGAACGTCTGGTTCGCCAGGCCGAACGTCTGGTTCGCCAGGCCGAACGTTTGGTTCGCCGCTGCGAACGTTTGTCTCGCCGCGGCCGCGTTTGGAACGGGTCATTGGCGCATCTCCAGGTCGGCGGTGATTTGATCGATGATGGCGCCGAAGCCGCCAGCGATGGAGTCGGCCGCTTCACCGGAAAGGACTTGCTGGTGGCGGAGGAGGCGGCCGATTGTGGAGGCGCCGGTGAAGACGAGGGCGAGGGCGGCCTGGAGATCGCGGTCAGGAAGCTGGTCGTTTTTGTCGATATAAGCGAGGATGCGGCGAATGGCGATGCGGGCAGCGGTGATCTCCTGGTCGAGACCGGGGTCGTCGGCCTGGTCGAGAAGGTCGGCGATTTCCTGGAGGGTGTAGTGGCGGCTGTAGAAGCTCTGGCCAAGTTGGCCGGATTCTGCAGGTGGGGTAGCGGCAGCAGGAGGCGGGAGAGCGGTGTGGAGATGGGGGCGGCAGCGTTGGCGGCCGCGCATGGCGTAGGCGCGGCAGTTGGGAATGGCGCAATGTTTTTTGTCGGGGTTACGGGGCATGGGAGGCTCCAGCGGGAAATGGGAAATTCGAAATGGGAAATTCGAAATTGGAAATTGGAAAAACAAATGAGCGTTCACACAGGTATAATTATAGCACATATGTTCTGATTTGGCGAGGGATCCTACGTTCGGCTTCGAATGTCTATCGCAACCGAACGTCTATCGAAGCCGAACGTTTTTCGTAGACGAACGTTTTTCGTAGACGAATGTCGGTTCGCAGACGAATGTCGGTTCGCAGACGAAGGTTGTTGGCATACGAAAATTGTTGGCAGGCGAATGTTGGTTCGAAGGCGAACCTTGGGTGAAGGATGATTTTGGGATTTGTCTTGACATGATAGAACAAATGTGCTAATGTGTTCTGTAAGAATCATTCGTATATAGACCGTTCCTTGCGACGCTTTAGCTGGCCGGGCCATCACCGGGGTTTTCTCCTCCCCCGGTGAAGGGCCGGTCTTTTTTTTAGCCGGTGACGGTGAAAAGGAGTTTCGATGAGCCATTGGGTTGAAGAAAGACGGGGGGTAGGTACGGCAAGCCCGCATCGTTCCAGGCGGCCGTTGGCCGGCAAGGTGTCGGCTGGAATTAAGGGTCTACCGGCGGAATTTACGGGACAGCTGGTGGGGCTCGACGGCCGGGCGCCAAAGATCGTGCTTATCTTGCTGGCTAACAACCGCCCTTTTAACAAGAGTGAGCTCAGGCGTTTGACGGGGATGGCCTACCGGACGATCAGCCAATGTTTGCAGCAGCTGGAGGAAGAGGGGGCGATTACGGAGGTTGGGGAGCGGGGCTGGCGGATCTCGGAGGCGTGGCTCGGCCGGTTCAGGACCTGCCTGCTGGGGAAGCAGGGCGCTGGGGGAGTTCGGCCGGCGGACCGGCTGGCAGACCGGCCAGTTAGTCTGGCAGTTCTGCCAGTTGATCGGTTTGATCGGCCAGTTGATCGGTTTGATCAGTCAGTTGATCGGTCTGATCAGTCAGATGATCAGTCTGATCAGTCAGATGATCGGTTTGTTCAGCCAGCTGATCTGGCTGATCGCTCTTTAAGAGCTGTTGTTGTTGAAGATGGAATTAAGCATAAAGATAAACAACAACAACAATCTTTAGGATCCCCTGAGCGCGTGACGGCCGGGATGAGGCCGAGCAAGGCGCCAAGAGATCTGCGTGATCAGCCAGCTGATCCGCTGGATCAGGCCGGTGATCGAGACGAACAGGAAGCTATTCCGTCTGATCAGCCAGCTGATCCGTTTGATCAGTCAACCAGTCATTTTGTTCAGGTAGGGGAAGATTTTGGGCAGACAGGTAGCGTGGGCCAGCACTCAGGTGATAGGCCAGGGGATCAGCCGGAACAAGAGGATGTGCGATCAGGGAAGCTGGCGGATTATCTGCAGCAGGCGGGGATTGTGGGTCCAGCTTATAACAAATTGCTGGAACGGCCGGCGTTGCTCCTGGATCCGGCGCCGGTATTGGCCTGGTGGTGGTATGCGCTGACCCAGGAGAATGTACGCAATCCGACGGCCCTGGCGGCCAATTATTTGCTGGCGGGCAATACGGCCCCGGCCGGGTTCGTGGAACTGGTGCGCTTTTGGCCCAGGTTGACGGCCGAACAGCGGCTGGCTACGGAGGAGATGATCCAGCGCAATTGGGGGGCGCAGGAGATGGTCGGTTATTGGTCGGAGAAGTATCCAGAGGTGACGATGCGGACGTTTATCGCTATGAAGGAGTTGTATTTTGTGGATCCGGGGGTGTTGAGTTGAATCCGAAATGACAAAGGGTTGTGATGGTGAGCGGTGGAAATTGGAAATGGAAAATGGGAAGTGGGAAATGGGAAAAAATGAGAAGTTGACGGCGGGCGGTGATAGACCTCGTAGGTCGGACCGGACATACGGGTCGGACCGGACATACCGGTCTTAGAGACCTACGAGGTCGAGGTGGGGGTGAATCGGCCGGGGCAGGAAACCAGGCGAATGGATGCCCGCTCCCCGCCCCCCGCCTTCGCGGGGGCGACAACGGTTGCAAACTATAGTTTGCGCTGCTATACTTCAGTCACATTCGGTTAGGATATATCATGGCACATGCCGGTTCGCCTAAAACTATCATTGTTTATCGTACTCGGACTGGCAATGAGCCTTTTACCGACTGGCTAAATAGCCTACGCGATCCGGTCACCAGGCGGCGTTTGTTGGCCCGCCTACGGCGCCTGGAACGGGGGCAATATGGTGATTTTAAGCCAGTGGGAGCGGGCATGAACGAATTAAGATTCTTTTTTGGCGCCGGCTACCGGATCTATTTTGCCGAAGATGGGGAGAATATTGTCGTCCTCCTTTGCGGCGGCGACAAGGACAGCCAGAGGCGGGATATCCAATTAGCACAAACCTACTGGCAGGAGTATCAAAGTCATGACTGACTACCGAACTTTAGATGAAGTGACAATCGAATATTTCAGACAGCACCCTGATGAAGTTGACGCTTTTCTAGGTGAAGCCTTCAGCGATTACGCTCAGGATGGCGACTCGGCCGCGCTGCTGTCAACCTTGCGGGTTATCGCCCGGGTTAAGGGTATCTCTACTATGGCGGCCGAGATTGGCATGACTCGGCAGGGTTTACAGAAGGCTCTCTCGGCCAAAGGCAACCCACGGCTCGATAATATCAACGCCATCATGCGCGCGATGGGCTACCAATTGATGCCGCAGCGACTGGAATAAAAGGCTGCCTGGACAAACGGGACGCCCAAGGAATGTTCTGAACCATGAACGATAACAGTCTAACCCCCGACCCAAAAAATTTCATCCTCTATACGGCCGGGGAAAACGAGATAAAGATCGGCGTATTTATTCAGGATGAAACCGTTTGGCTCACGCAAACCGGGCTAGGACGTCTGTTCGGCAAATCAAAAGCAACGATTAGTGAGCATCTTAAAAATATATTTGCCGAAGGGGAATTACAGAGAGAGGCAACTGTTCGGGATTTCCGAACAGTTCAAACAGAAGGCTCTCGACATGTTGAAAGAACTTTGGAACATTACAACCTCGACGCCATCATCTCTGTTGGTTATCGGGTTAACTCCTACCAGGCTACTCAGTTCCGCATTTGGGCGACCAAAACCTTGAAGGAATTTATCATCAAGGGTTATGTCCTGGATGACCAGAGGCTCAAACAAGGTGGGCAGCTATTCGGGAAAGATTACTTTGATGATTTATTGGAGCGCATCCGGGAGATCCGGGCCAGCGAACGCCGCTTTTATCAGAAGATCACCGACATCTATGCCCAATGCAGCGTCGATTACGACCCCAAGGCGCCGGTCACCCAGGAATTTTACGCGACGGTGCAAAATAAGCTGCATTGGGCCATCACCGGCAAAACGGCGGCCGAAATCATCTATAGCAGCGCCGACGCGGAAAAGGCTCACATGGGCCTGACCACCTGGAAGAACGTCCCGGAGGGCAAGATCATAAAACTGGATACGGCCGTAGCCAAAAACTATCTTAGCGAGGAACATATCCGAGAGCTAAACCGCATCGTCTCGGCCTACCTGGACCTGGCGGAAAATCGGGCCGAAAGACAGATCACCATGTCGATGGCCGACTGGGTTGAATTTTTAGATCGCTTTTTAGAACTCTCCGACTACCCTATCCTGGCCGACAAAGGCAAGGTTAGCGCCCTCGAAGCTCAATTAAAAGCGGCGCAGGAGTATGACAGGTACCGGCAGATCCAAGACCAAAGCTATTTGTCTGATTTCGACAAACAGATCCGGCACCTGACTTCCGGAAAAGGGGACGATGAGCCGGCTCACTGAAAGCGCTCGCGAGCTGATGCAACAAGAGACGCTGCGCGAATTGGCCGTGGTGTTGACTCAGAGAGTCAGAGAGAACACCTCCATTGATTGGACGATCAAGGAAAGCGTGCGGGCCAAGCTGAAGGTGATCGTCAAGCGCACCCTGCGCCAGTATGGCTACCCGCCGGATATGCAAAAACTGGCGACCGATACGGTGCTGAAGCAGGCGGAATTGATCGCGGATGAGTTGAGTGCGGCCGGGTGATTGGATGGCTGTGCCAGTGGGTTGCCCGGGTTTGATGGATATGGGTAAGGGAGCGAGCGTAGATATATAGAACTCCTGCTGGGAAGAATAGACCTCGTAGGTCGGACCGGACATACCGGTCTTAGAGACCTACGAGGTCGAGGTGGGGGTGAATGCGGCCGGGGCATGAAACCAAGCGAATGGATTCCCGTCTTCACGGGCATGACAGACACCACACCTCCGACTTCGCGAGGGCAGGCCCTTGGTGGATATCCGCCCCCACCTTCGCGAGGGCAGGCACTCCGCGGGTATGACAGGATTGGGGGGTTGATGATCAAGGATTTGTTCCAACGGCTGATGAGAAGTTATACTGGTTAGCAGCAAGACCTTGCACAATTTTGCCCATTTGAATAGGAGAAACTGATGCGCGAACCACGACGGATGATGGTGGTATTCCTGGGGATGGTGCTGCTGGCCACACTGGCCTGCGCGCTGCCTTTTGATAATCCGCTGGAGGAGAAGCCGGCGGTGGTGGCTACGGCGGAGGAGAAGGCACGGGCGGCGGGGAAAACGGCGCAGACGGCGGCCGCGCAGGCGATGGCGGCGGCGACGACGGAGGGTAGCCAGGCGCTGGGCACGGTGAAGGCTTTGGCGGCGCCGCACGTGGATACGCTGAAGGATAAGGTGGCCGGGGTGGAGCCGGATACGGAGGGCAATTACCAAGTGTCGCTGAGCGAAGAGGAGGTAAATACGGTGCTGCGGCTGCGGCAGCTGCTGTCGGGGGATATTCTGGGGGCGGGCGGGCAGAGCCAGGAGGTGAGTTTTCGGGACGGCCGGATCACGCTGAGCGGGACGATTTTGGAGCCGCTGCCGGGTGAGCTGCTGGTGACGGTGCGGCCGACGGTGGCGGAGGGGCGGCTGAAATTGAACCCTGAAAGCGCCTCGCTGGCCGGGAAGGAGGCGCCGCAGCAGGCGCTGGACGCGGCGGACGAGGCGCTGAACAGTACGCTTGGCGAAGCGCTGGATCATCTCCGGCCGGGGTGCGGTTGGTGGGGATCACGGCCGCGAATGGGGAGCTGAGATCAGCGGGATCAAGGGGGTGGAGGATGCGGCCGGAGCGGGTTAAGCTGGCGGTGGAGCGAGCGTAGATAAAAAACTCCTGGTGGGAAGAATAGACCTCGTAGGTCGGACCGGACATACCGGTCTTAGAGACCTACGAGGTCGAGGTGGGGGTGAATTTGCGGCCGACGGTGGTGGAAGGGCGGCTGAAACTGAACCCTGAAAGCGCCTCGCTGGCGGGCAAGGAGGCGCCGCAACAGGCGCTGGATGCGGCGGACGAGGCGCTGAACAGTACGCTGGGGGAAGCGCTGGATCATCTACCGGCCGGGGTGCGGTTGGTGGGGATCACGGCCGCGAATGGGGAGCTGGTTATCAGCGGGATCAGGGTAGACGACGGCTAGGAATTGGCTTAAAATCATTGCGCGGCCAAGCGGCCGCCAGGTTGTCGTTCATTGGGCGGGTTAATAAAATGAGCCTTACCCAGGCCCACGAATGGAGAAGATGAGGGATGGCAGACCCTGGTAAGTCGAAAAGACGGCGGGTGGCGCTGATGGCGACGTTGCTGTCGCAGATGAGCCGGTCCCCGGAAATAACCAGGTTGATGATATTGTTGCTGGTGTGGGGCCAGGTCCGAGCCCGGCCGTACACACGGCTGGAACAGGGGTCAACGTTCAAGCCGTCACAGCTGAAAGAGCCGCCCAAGGTCAGGGGGTTCGGGGTGCGGCGGCCGCGGGATCGTTTTCTCTAGGGCGGCGGGGAGGATCTGATATTTATGGGCGGGAGGCGTAAGCGGCCGTATGGCGCCGGCTTTGGCGCCGGCGATCGTGGTCGTGAATTGGCGGATGCTGGCGGAATACCATTCCGCCCTACTGGCGTACTGTTTTGCGTCATTTATTTGCAGGGCCGGCCATAGTATCCGGGAGCGATGGCACGATCTGGGAATCGATCTATAATCAATGGGGCCACTATAATAGGAAGATCCGTGAAATCCGAGCACAGAGGAGGCTTTTATGGAGAGTTCAGGTAAAAAGTCAGAGGAACAACGGGTAAATAAACCGGCGCCGGAACAGGTGCAGAGCAAGGGGGCGGAACTCGGCCAGGCGGGCTATGAGACGGGCGCACTGGCGGGCCGGTCGATGAGCGAATTACCGTCCGGGCCGGGTACGAGCGGATTGCGCCAGGCGGCCGTGTTGCAGATGCAAAAGACGCAGGGCAATGCTTTTGTGATGCGACAGATGGCCCAACGCCAGGACGAAGGAGCACCGGCCGAGGAAGGCGCGGGGCCAACAAGTATATCGGATGGCGGGGCTACCGTTTCTACCCAGGGTGGGATTGTGACTATCTCCGGCGGCATGGTGAATGTCCAGGCGCCTCTGGTCAACGCCGATGGCGTGGTCAGAGCTTCGACGATCATCGCCGATACGGTCGTGGCCAGCAGCTATACGCCGGGCGCCGGGAATATCATGTAAAGTCCGTTAGCTAAAAAAACGGGTCAGTTCCTTGTGACGGCGCTTTATGGGAGTGGGCGGTCATGAGTGAAGAATTTCAGCAGAAGGACCAGGGGTTCCTCACCTACCCTGACAGTGGCTGGCGACGGGCGATGTTTCAATGGCCGGTCCAGCTATGGCGGTTGGGGTTGGGACCGCTGATGGGCCACCACATGGTGTTGATCACCCAAACCGGCCGGAAGAGCGGGCTACCACGACGGACGATGACGGAGCTGTACCAGATAGACGGTCGCAAGTATGCGCCCAGTGGTTTCGGCCGGCGGGCGCAGTGGTACCGGAATATCGAGGCTGACCCGCGAGTGACGATCCAGACGGCGGCCGGGGCGGAGCGTATGCTGGCCCAACGGGTGGTCGAGGATGAGGAGCTGCTGAGCATCATGGAGGGGATCAAGAGGCGCAGCCAGGGGATGTATAAGCTGCACCTGGCTTCGCTGGAGATCGAGCCGACGACGGAAGATATCCTGGCTAAGAAGGAGCGGATCTACTGGGTGCGATTTGACCCGACGGATGATGTAACGCCGCCGCCGTTAGCGGCCGACCTGGTGTGGTTGTGGCCGGCGGGTGTGGCGGCCGTGGCGCTGGCCTGGATGCTGGCGCGGAGGAAGTAGCCGCTTCCCGGCGAAGGGGTCGTTAGAAAGGGGACGGTTCTGAGGTCCGGCCGAGGATGGCCTGCCGGGTTGGCAGCATGATCAACCTGGCGGCGTACTCGCCCATCTGCTGCGGGGGATAGGGTTTGTCGTTTTCCAACCACCAGCGAATCAGGACGAAGAGGGAGCCGATCAGGTGATTGGCTACGATTTCTAAGGGGATGGGGCTATCGGGTACGGCGTCGAAAAAGCCATGGGCTTTGCGGCAGGCGGAAGTCATGATGGGCCCCATGACTAACGGGCCGCTGCTCAGGAAAACCCGGTAAAGATCGCTGTTTTCCTGGACATGCTGAAAGAGGATGCGGCCGTTTTCTTCGGGGGCAGGCTCAAAACCAACAAAGGTCGCGGTTGAAGGCAGGATCATGAGCTGGCGGACTTCGGCCAACATTTCCCCTAGCACATCTTCCAGGAGGGCGTCTTTGTCGGCATAGTGCCGGAAGTAGGTGCGATAGCCGACATCGGCCCGGTCGGTGATCTCCTGAATGGTGACCGCCTCGTACCCTTTTTCCAGGGTAAGCTCGACTAGGGCCTGGCCCAGTAAGCGCCTGGTTCTTTTTACGCGTCTATCAGCCTCATTCATGCTGGCACCCTGCTTTGTCCCAATTAAAACAAAAAAGTATCAAAGTATTGACAAATATACTGTCTTATGGCATAGTATGTGCCGTTATTATGACATATAGTATGCCATAAGTCAATATCAAAGTCAAAAAGGAAGCGTTGAATGGCAACAGAAACAAAAGTATATGAAAAGCGCTGGATCGGGATGATATTCATCGGCATCTCGCTTATTGTGATCAGCCTGGATAACACCGTGCTCAATGTGGCCCTGCCCTCTATCTCCCGGGAATTGGGTGCGAGCGCCAGTGAACTGCAGTGGATTATCGATGCCTACATCCTGGTTTTCGCGGCGCTATTATTGACGATGGGCTCGCTGGGAGATCGCAACGGCCGTAAGAGGTTGTTGCAGATCGGCCTGATTATCTTTGGCATTGGCTCGCTGGGAGCCGCGCTGGCAACCAGCACGGGGATGTTGATCGCCACCCGGGCCTTTACCGGCATCGGCGCCGCGGCGATTATGCCGGCGACCCTGTCGATCATCACCAATATGTTTAGCGATCCAAAGGAACGGACCAAGGCTATCGCTGTGTGGGCGGCGACGTTCGGATTGGGGGTGGGCATTGGCCCGGTTATTGGCGGCTGGCTGGTAGAAAGTTATTCCTGGAACGCCGTTTTCTTTGTCAACCTGCCCATCGTGGTGATTGCTTTGGCCGGCGGCTACTTTTTCCTGCCCGAATCGTTTGACAAGGAGGCGCCAAAAGCGGATGTTCCGGGCGTGCTGCTTTCGATTGTCGGTTTGTTCGCCCTGGTCTACGGGATTATCGAAGCGGGTATGAGCAGCTGGACGGACGGTACGGTCTTGATCGCCTTTGGCATCGCCGCGGTATTCCTGGGCGCTTTCGCCATCTGGGAGAGCCGGGCCCCCAATGCGATGTTACCGATGCGTTTCTTCAAGAATATGTCATTCACCGGGGCCAATACGGCTATCGCCCTGGTGTTTTTCGGCATGATGGGCTCTATGTTCTTCTTCAGCCAATATTTCCAGTCGGTCCAGGGCTTAACGGCCTTTGAGGCCGGGCTGCGGGTGTTGCCGATTTCTTTGTTCCTGGTTGTGGCGGCGGGGGTGTCGACCCGCTTGTCGGCCCGCTTTGGCATCAAGCTCACGGTCGGAGTTGGGATCTTGTTCGCGGCCGCGGCCATGTTGTACTTTTCCCAGGTGATAGCCGTGGATTCGCCATACAGTGTGATCCTGGCCGGTTATCTACTCCTGGGGATTGGCATGGGCACGGCCATGACGCCGGCGACGGACTCGATTATGGGCTCGGTGCCGGCGGTGAAGGCGGGCATCGGTTCGGCTATGAATGATACGACGCGCCAATTAGGCGGAGCAATGGGGGTGGCCATTCTGGGGACGGTCATGAACAGTGTCTATCTTTCGGAGATCACCTCCCTGGAGCAAGCGCCGTTCTTCAGCCAATTGCCGGAGCAAGCTTACGCGGTGATTCAGAGCAGTATCCAGGGAGCGCTGATCGTCGCCAAACAAGTTCCGGTGCCGCAGATTGCCCAGGTGATCACGGATACGGCCGGGGAAGCATTTGTTCAGGGTATGACGCAAGCGATGTTTATCGCTTCGTTGATCATGTTCGCGGCGGCGCTGGTCACCTTCGCTATTTTGCCAACCCGCATCCAAAGAGCGGATAAGATAGCCGGCGAGGTTGACGGTGTGGAAGCAGTGGAAACGGCGGAACCGACGACGGCGCCGTTGCCTGCTCCAAACGCAGCAGCGGCCGATTGAAAGCGAACGTATTAGCAGCAAGGGATTCATGGGCCGGACTGGTTGAAAAACAGCCCGGCCTATGGACAGCGAATTTTGATTAGCGCCTGGCACCGCAGCCGGCCGGGGGGCCGGCGAACCGAAAATAGGCCGGCTCTCCCCCACCCTGTTCTGTAAACAAAAATAAAGCGGAGTCACAAGGATCTTTTCCCGGCCGGGCGGCCGGCGGGCAGAAAATAGGCCGGTACCCCCCCACCCTATTTCGAAAACAAAAATTAACCAGGGTCACCCCAATTTAGTCCCGGCCGAAAGTCAGGTTATTATAGGAAGGGTCGGATAAATTATTGTTTCTGTTTTAATTTGTGAGGTAAGAAAAAAATCATGCAAGTGGAGATTTTATACCGCCCGTCGTACTCTGTGGCCCGAGTAATTTTAAAACGCACGGAAAAGGTCCAGGTTGAAAGTGGTGCCATGGTGGGCATGTCACCGGATATGTTGATGGAGACTGAGGCCAAGGGGGGCTTTCTCAAGTCCATCGCCCGCTCGATGTTCGGCGGTGAAAGTTTCTTCATGAACACCTATACCGGCGTGGAAGATGGCGACCGCATCCTGCTGGCGCCGCCCTTGCCGGGCGATATCGCCGTCGTCGAAATGGCAGGTGAATCTTTGCTGGTCCAATCGGGCGCCTACCTGGCTTCATCGGAAGGCGTCCAGGTGGAGACCACGTGGTCGGGCGCTAAAACCTTCTTCGGCGGTGAAGGGTTGATCATGCTGAGGATCAGCGGTACGGGCACGCTAATTGTTTCCAGCTACGGGGCCATCCATCCCATGGAGCTCAATGCAGGCGAAAGATATGTGGTCGACACGGGACATTTGGTGACCTTTGAAGATCAGATTAGATACGATGTGAAGAAGGTGGCCGGCTGGAAAAGCACTTTGTTCAGCGGTGAAGGGCTGGTGGCGGAGCTAACCGGGCCCGGGAAAATAAATCTCCAAACCCGCAGCCAGGACTCGTTCCTATCCTGGTTGATCCCGCGCATTCCGCAGAAGGACAGCTCTGGGAGTTAGCCCGGGAAATCACCGGCTGGGTCCGGGAACCCCGGACATTCAGGCTCAAAAAAGAGCGCAGTGGAGTACAGTTAACGGTTGATACAGGGAACAGCCCGAGGACCGGGGAATAGAAACCGAGTTTTTTCAAAAAACTCGGTTTCTGTCATTGACATGGGGGGTCCGGGCGAACACGGGGGTTCGCCCCGACGGTGGTTTCGGGTTGTTCATTGCGGATAGGCTGAGGGTAAGGCGAGCGGGGCGGGCTTGGTTTTGGTTGCTGGGGGTGGTTTGGCGGCCGCCTTACCCCTACGAAATTACGGAATTACGAATTTGCGATATGTGAATTGCGACGAGGCGGGCTGAAACAAGGTGGTTGAGGCGGCACTAGGCTACGGATGCGCTTAGAGCACGCGCCATTATCTCCAGGATTACTTCCGATTTCGCATCCGCATAGTTCTGTGTGTACTTCCAGGTTCGTGCCGCAAGCTCACGCTTTGTCTTTTCGTACAGCATACGATCGGCATCATTGGTGCGTAACCAGTCCCGAAAGGCCAACATCCGGCCGATTTCGTCACATCCAACAGAAAAGACATGGAGATTACCCTTAATCTCAGGGGCTTTTAGTAAGCGATGTTGAAACCAATCCGGCTCGCGAATCTTGAGCACAAAGCCTTGCTCCTCGAGTGGTGAAACGTAGGACGGCTCGTCTGTAGAATCCGCCACGGCCATGACCATGTCGATAATTGGTTTCGCCGACAATCCTGGAACTGATGTGGAACCAACGTGCTCAAGCAGCAAGATCTTTTCTCGGAGGACATCGCGAATCCGGTTGGCCAGGAGCGTAAAGTGCGAGGGCCATTCCGGATCATATGGTGCGAGGTGGATCGACCTGTTCAATGGCCTTCGCTCGCCCATCGTTACTGAGCGAAGATACTCCTCACTGGTTGCCGTCGAACCCGCGGCGTCTTTCGTATTGTCAGAATCCTGCATCTTGGGAGTCGTTCAGAATGATCGCATGTAGGGCTTGATAGGATCCGGCGAATGCCGCATAACTGTTTATTTACCTGACCAATTGTGTTATGAGTCTCGATAAATCAACTCTTTTCAATAATCAGGAAATGACAACCTTCGAGTGGCTACTTTTTCCTTAGCGGCCTCGTGCCAATGGGGAGAGAGGCAAATGTTTACGCGACGTTTCTTCACGCCTTCAGGTAACGATTTTTGGGCCTGGCTCATCTTACGCCGCAGCCGGATTCGATTGCCACTTGCTATCGTGATTATCGTCATTTACTTTCCCTCGTCAATCAAACCTAAATACCATTCTTTTTTTTCGCCCGTGTAAGTTGTGCTGTGGCCAACCGTCCCTTACCCTAACGAAATAACGAAATTACGATATGTGAATTGCGACGAGGGGGCTGAAATAGGGTGGTTGAGGCAGCCGGCTGCTGGTAAATTGGGGAAGCCTGGGGTGTGCATCAGAGGGATATAATCGCCCGGCCAGGGAATAGGTTTCTGTCATTGACACGGGGGTCAGGGCGAACACGGGGGTTCGCCCCTACGAAATGAGGGTGTGGATCAGAATCGCCCTGTGATGGTAAAATCAAATAGCTGTCTTTAGAATGTCTTAATAAAGTCGAAGCTCACGTGCTAAAACGACTTGTACTTCTACTGCTTGAATTCGGTGCTGCCCTGGCCGGTAACGTGGTTGCCGGTTGGATCCAACAGGATGCCGGGCAAGGCCTATTCACACCATTACGCCTTTTAGGCACGGTGACCGGCGCGGCCGGCATGTTGGTGGTGATAATCTCTCTGGAAAGCGAGGGTGGCCTTTCCTGGAATTGGCGCTGGCATCGCTACTGGTATTTGCGGGCGCTGGCACAAAACGGACAGCTCAGACAGTGGGAAAAAAAGTATGTGCGACTAACGATGGCGCGGGGCCGACATACGACCCCTGATGCGGAGGTGCCGACCAGGGGAGAACGGCATGAGGTGGTCGAGGAGTTGCGGGAGATCATTCTGGAAGGGAAGCATGGGTACCGGCGCGCCCTGGTCCTGGGGGAACCGGGTTCGGGTAAAACAAGTGCCCTGGAGCGCCTGACCTGGGATGTGGCTCGATGGGGATTGCGACAACAGGGATGGGGCGGGCCGATCCCGGTGCTATTACGATTAGGAAATTACCAGGACGGCAAGCTCATGACCTATGCCGCGGAAGAGATGTTACAGGCGGCCGCGGGTCATAGCGGCAAGGTGTTGAGCCGGGGTCTGGCTGATCTGCTAAAGAACGGACGGGTGGCCTTGTTGTTTGATGCATTGGATGAGGCTTTAGGGGAACGGCGCGAGCCGGTGCTGGCGGAAATCGACGGCTTGCTGCGCAGCCAGCAATATGACCAGACGCCGGTGGTCATCACCACGCGCACCCGGGAGGAGCCTGGCAACCGGCTAGGCGGCTTGTTGCTGTATACGCTTCAGGATTTGAGTGACGAAAATATCGCCGAACTTATTCAAGTCTACGGGCAGGAGGTGGTTCAGGTAGCGGATGTGCTGGCCCGGTTGCAGCGTGCCGGGGTATTGCAGCCAGGCGGGTTGGGGCGGAATCCGTTCTGTCTGCAGCTTATGGTAGGCAGTGGCGTCGTCCAGGAAAGGAAGGGCCGCCTGCTAATGCAGGCGGTTGGGGAGATGCTTTATAGAGAATGGAAAAAAAAGCCGGCAACCCCAGGATTGTCGCGTCCCCTGGCCAAAGAGACGCAATACTATGAAACGCGCCAGGCCCTGATGTGGCTGGCTTACCAGATGTCGATCAATAGCGTGATCTCTCTGCCTTATGACCAGGTACTCCATGAGATGCTACCCGGCTGGTTGCAGACCCGGAGAGGCGCCGGCGAGCTGCAGCCAATAGATATCACCGAGCTGGGGCGGGACGCGCAACTGTTGATCTTTGGGCCGGGCTTGATCAGGTTCCGCCACCGGTTGATTCAAGAAGCCCTGACGGCGCAGTTGCTGGTCGAGGATGTATCGTTGCAGAATTATGTCGTGGCCCAATATGGGGAAGAAAGTAGCTGGTGGGAAATCCTGATCATGTTGAGTCACCTGGTATTAAATCCCAGGGTCCTGGCCTACAAGTTGCTCAATGATGGACAAAGCGTGCAGCGGCTTATCCTGGCTGTGGGGATCTTCCAGAAAAGCGATAAGCCAATACCAGCTGCCCGGGCGTTCCTGGTGGGGGCCATTGGGCGCAGCCTTAAGCAGGGTGTGAGCGACGGCCATCGAGCGGCCGTGGCGGCATTGGCCCAGGTTATCCCTGAAGATATATTGGATCTGCTGCTCACTTTATTGCGGACAGAGAAGGTCGAAGTGCAACGGCCGTTATTGGAAATGTTGGTGGCCCAATTTCCCCTGGAAAATGTGTTGCCTGATGTCGGCGGCGCTCAGCAATGGGCAATCATTCAACTCCTGGCCACCTGGGAGAAGGGCCAGGTCCAGAATTTATTGGCAGAGATGCCTTCTGGACGACGAATTCTTTACGAATGTGCGCTAGAGCAATTACGCGACCCACAACCTGGTGCGGGGATCACTGTGCGCGACGGGCTGTGGTTGCCGGATATCAACTGGGGCAAGGAGGTTCCGGCCGGAGAATATACGGTTGGGGGAGATGCGGAAGCCAATGGGAGTTTCAAGGAACGGCTGGTTCTAATTCAACAACCGTACCAGCTGGCCCGTTATCCGGTCACTTATGCACAGTTTCAATGTTTTGTGGACGCGGACGATTATGCCGGCCGGGATTGGTGGGAGGGTATCCCGGTCGAGGAACAACAGATTGACAAGCAGCGGTTCAACCATTGGAACCACCCGCGAGAGATGGTGAGCTGGTTCCAGGCTGTCGCATTCTGTCGCTGGTTGAGTGTGAAAGTGGCGGCGGAAATTGATCTGCCTCATGAATATGAGTGGGAAGCGGCGGCGCGATACCCGGATAATCGTTTGTATCCCTGGGGTGATCAATTTGACCCGACCCTGGCTAACTTTGGTGACAACGGAAATGGCCAAACAAGCCCGGTGGGCAGTTTCCCCTGCGGGGCCAACAAGGGGCCAGGGCCAGAAGACAACTGTTTTACCCTATATGACCTGAGCGGCAATGTCTTGGAATGGTGCCGTAACAGGTACCGCGATCCAGATTCGTCGAATAGTATGGAAATTGACAGCGACCCGCGCTCCTTGCGCGGCGGGTCGTGGTACCATGACCGCAGCTTCCTGCGCGCGGCGTCCCGCAGCAACCACTATCCGTTAAGCCGCAACCATGCTATCGGTTTTCGGGTGGTGCAGCGTCTGCCAGCGCATCGCTAACGAGGATCAATGCCGGGGCAGGGCAACGTCAGAGGAGTCCGGCCGCTGCCTGGCTGCTGATTCTCGCAAAAAAGGCGAAGCCTGACCTGACCGGGAAGGTTCTTAGAGCTGGGTGACCAGCCAGTTGTAGGGCCAGCCAATGAGGCCGCGCCTCACCAGAGTTTATTTTGGGTGCGAGGATTTTGAGAAAACGGATTCTATCTTCGACCAGGTATCACCGGCCCAATGGGTAATGTGATGGACGCCTAACTCGACCCTGGCCACGGCCAAATTGCCGGCAACAGAATCCCAGTTAACCACATTCCACCAGGCAGCGACATAGTCAGCGCGGCGATTCTCGTACTTCAGGTAGTAGGCATGCTCCCAGATATCCAGGCCGAGCAAGGGCAGCAGGCCGAAGATAATGGGGTTGTCCTGGTTTTGAGTGGTGGTTATTTGCAGTTTGCCGGCCAGATCGACGCAGAGCCAGGCCCAGCCGACACCAAAAAGGGTAATGGCCGCCTGGCTGAAGGCCGCCTGGAAATCGTCGAAGGAGCCAAAAGCTTTGTCGATATCTTTAGCCAGCGCACCGCCGGGTTGGGCGCCGCCGGCGGCGCGCATATTGGTCCAGAACATCGAGTGGTTGGCATGACCGCCGCCGTTGTTGCGAACCGCGACTCTAATTTCTTTGGGCACGCTATTTAAATCGCTGAGCAGCTCCAAGGTCATCTTTTTAGCCAGGTCGGGGTAGTTTTCCAGGGCTTTGTTGAGGTTGTTGACGTAGGCCTGGTGGTGCTTGTCATGGTGGACGGCCATGGTGCGGGTGTCGATGTGGGGCTCCAGGGCGCTGTAGTCATAGGGAAGCGGGGGTAGGTTATGGGCCATGGTTATTATCTCCTGTTCTATGGTTCTGTTGCCTGTAAGTAGTATACTGGATTTTATGGCCTTAGAAGAGGTGTGAAGCCCGGTTGCGGCCGCCCGGTGAGTAAGGCAGGGTTGCCCATGTTACCTGGGGTTGCTTCACCGGTTGAGCTGAGGGGCAAGGCCGGCGGTGGGCTGCTGTTAAATTGGGGAAGCCTGGGGTGCGCATCAGGGGGATACACTCGCCTGACCAGGGAATAGAAACCGAGTTTTGTCAAAAAACTCGGTTTCTGTCATTGATACGAGGGTTGGGGCGAACACGGGGGTTCGCCGCTACGAAATTACGAAATTACACGATTACGGAATAATGAAATTACGATATGTGAATTGGTACGAGCCGGGCTGAAACAGGCCGATATGGAAGCCCAATACCGGAAAAAGACGGAAAGGATCGCCTGGAATATTTACCAGGCCATTGCTGAACAGAAATTTCTCAACCCTTCCTTTTTGTCGTTGATGACTTTCAAGATCCAACAACGATATTGGCAACGATCGGCCGGGGAGTCGATTGATTACGACTACTGGCATTACCGGGGATGGACGGTCTCCCGGCGAAGTTATTACACCGACCATCAGGCCAACCCGGTAAAAGTTTTGCTGGCCCGTCTGAGCGGTTCTTTACTGGCCCGCTTTGTTACTTAAATTGGGTGGATAAGGAAGGTTCTCACCCTTGTTCCTGGCGGTAGAACAGCCCTGCCTATTAGATGGGACGATCGCGGACGAGGAGTGCGCGGCCGAGTTGATGCCGCCGTGCAGGCCTGCCTTTTATCGCGGACCGGTAGGATGAAAGTCGGGCAGCGGAAGCAAGCCGGGCGGTCTGAGAGTGGGTGAAGCTGCGAACCTAAATTTCCTGGGCTAATCTTGTACGGGCAAGCCACTGGGCACGCTTTGGGGCACGAGTGTGTCAAGCTCGACCACGGCCGGATCGGTGAGACATTCCAGAAATTCGATTAAAGAAGCGATCTGATCATCGGTTAAGGTCTTTGCTTCGGTCGCCAGGGGGTCGAGATTGGCCAACATCTGGCTGTTTAATTCTTCATCATCTTGATAGGTGCCCTGCATTTCTGGTGGTAAATATTCGGCTGGATCGTAGCCTAGTAAAGAAGAGGCAGGATGAAGGTGATGACGGATGACTGCTTCGAGGGTGTTGTAGGCGCCATCATGCATCCAGGGTCCGGTTAAAGATACGTTGTGCAAAGGTGGGGTGCGGAAGGCGAACTTATCGGCTGAGTTCCCAGTTACTGGGAAGCGACCCAGGTCCCAAGGGGCCTGCTCCCCTTTGCCAGGTCCGACCTGGGGTGAGGCCAACACATGGTGTTCCTGGTCGGTGAAGAGCGGCCCCGAATGACAATCAGCGCAGCCAGCCTGGTCATAAAATAAAATCGCTCCCACTTTGGCCGCATCTGGGATGGCCGTATCATCGCCTGCTAAATAGTTGTACCAGGGGCCGTGGTGCAAGGTGAAAGCTTGAATTTCGAAGGCGGCAATGGCATTGGCCGCATGTTGAAAGCCCAGTTCATCTGGGGTAATATCGGGATAGGCGTTTTCAAACAATTGAGCATACTCTGGATAGGCAAGCAAGCGGGCCATCAAAGCCTGCCAAATGGCCGGAAAATCGTCATCATCGAGAAGGGTCAACTCGTTGTCTCCGTTTGAAGCCTCTGCATCACCATAAGAGCCGCGCATTTCGTCCCTGGATGTTACCGGAAACATGGCCTGAACCGAGAGCACATCAGCCAATCCCTCCGGCAATTGATCGCCGGCCGGGCTAATGAATTGCCCATCAACGCCGATAGCCACACGACTATCCCAGAACATGCTCGTCCACTCAGGAAAACCCCGGTTGAAGATTTCTGGGGAGTTCCGAGGGATGAGATTTCGATCCTTGCCCAGGATACGACTATCCCCCAAACCTGCACCGCCCGTACCGATGGCTACAGGCAGGGCATCTCCCCCGGAAAATGCCGGGTGATGGCATGTGGCGCAGGAGATATCTCGATTGCCGCTAAGAATCTTATCGAAGAAGAGGGCGCGGCCCAGGGCTACCAGTTCGGCATTGGGTTCCGACCCGGTTTCAAGTCGCTTGATGCCCTGGGTTTCTATGAGGTCCCTAAGCTGTTGATCGAGGTCAACAGAATGGGGGGCTATCAGCATATCGACAATATCGTTGTCACTGCCTGAACAGCCGGATATTGCTAGTCCCATTATCAAAATGATTATGCAAGCTCCTATTCTGCTCATCGCTGCTCCTAATGAAAAAAATCAGTTAAGCCTCAATTTACTAGAAAGGAATGGCAGTCCCACCTGATCGAGACTGCCAATCGTATCAATTATACCCTAGAGCAACAGCTTTAGGGGGCATGGGGAGAGACTTGCATGGTTGAGCACTCGCCCGGCGAGTCGGGGATATCAGCCGAACTACCGGCAAAGTTATCTGCGCCTACCCCCAGGTCAACGTCACAACCACCTGTGAAGGAACTGGTTTGGGCTCTTAATAACTGGCCATCCATGGCTGGGCCATGACTATGCAGCGCAAGGACTACCAGGGCATTTTGGGCATCGAGCAAACCAATGTCACAGTCTTTGGTTTCCGGGCAGGCAACTTCATGGAGGCCCGAACCAGACACGTCGCCTTCTTTCAGGTGTCCACTGAAAGTGGCTATACCATCATTGCCAATGACGTGGCCGCTGGCCAAAAGAAAATCACCTTGGGCGGGAGTATCTCCGAGATCGTCCACGCCGCAGCCGGGAGCGCTACAAGCGCCTGGGTTATTAAAAACGATAAACCACAAGGTCGCTGTGTGTCCGGGCGTCAGGTCAGAAGTTGTGTAGTTGGCACTGATACCATTGTTGTTCCTGATCAGGGTTGATGTGCCCGCCGGATTTGGATATTCAGCTTCAGAAAATGTTCAAACAACGCCGGCCGTGCTTTTGTGTTTCGGCCCACTAGCCAGCGCCGGCGCCACTGCCAGAAGCCCGATGGCGATGTAAAGGTCCCATTTTTAATACCAGTCAGAAGTGGACCAAATTGCGGGGGCAGGTCAATTGATCAAATCAATGCAATTATTGAAAACAAACGAAACCGGTGATTGACTTTACCTCTCTACGCCCTGCGGCGACCAACCGCTCGCTGGAGCGGATCCCACACACAGCGAGAATTACAAAGCGAAATAGCCCGGTGTTTCAGCACCGGGCTATTTCATTGTAAGATCAAAGCGAGGCTGCTCAGCTCAAAAACAGTGATGATCAAGATTGAACCCAGTAGGACCAGCGAATTTCAGCTTCGCGATGGATCAAGGTATGCTCCCGGGCTGGTGCAGTTAAGTCGCTTGCGGCTTTGGTAGTTATTTACCGCCATAAGGGTGGTTGTCTTCGAGCAACCACCAGCTGTCCGAACCGGAGGCATCGTTGGGAAGGTGCTGCTCCAACACACACGCGTAACCGTCGTCGTTGTGGTCGCAGAACGCGTACGTGATTTCTGACTGTCGCTCAGCGCGTTCTGGGCTATAGTCGAACGCATCCACCAGGTATTCCTCGAATTCTTCACGGCTGAACAATTGCCACTCGCCCACGATTTTGTTATTGGCTCCCACCTGGCACCCTGCGCCAGGTGCATTACCATTTCCAGCAAATACGGGCTGGAAAACCGCCAAGAGCATGGTTGCTACTATTACCAAGTGGAGGCTGATCAATCTCTTCATTTCTGTCTCTCCTTTTCATAATGGTCGGATTGTTGATTCAATCCCGCAGGTTGAATAAGAATACAAATGACTGCCGCTGAGCGGCTCTGTGTTACACGGGCGTTCATGGTCTTGACATCTTTTTTTACATCCTCCTATCTGAGTAGGGCAATGACGGCCGCGCCAACAATGGCAAGGGTGACGAAGGCAGCGGCCAATTTACCGCTACTATTGAAGTGGCCGGGAGCAGTTTGAGCGGATTTTGCCTGGCGGGCTAAGCGATGGGTTTGGGCTTCTTGCCGTAACTGCTGATGTTTGTCTCTGGCCTGGTGTTGCATCGTCTGGTAGTTCATATCATCCTCCGCCGTTTGGGTTATTAAAGATGACAGTAGCATAGCGGCCGATGGTCCCTGGCCCGCCCCGGACACGTCCCGGCTGCGCCCCCGTAACGCCCCGGCTGTTCTCAGGTATAATGACGGGAATCAATTGCACAGTGGAAAACAGTCTGGCCTGCCTAATGCAGGTAAACAGTGGCTTCCAGGATAGAGAAGAATCCATGTTGCATATCGCCCTATTGGGTCGTTATGACATCCACCTAAACGAGGAGCCGATCGAACTAAAGTTACGGCCGGTGCAGAACCTGCTGGCTTATTTGCTGTTGCACCGGGATAAAAGGCACCGGCGGGAGCAGTTGGCCGGGATATTGTGGCCCGACTATACGGAGGCCAGCGCCCGCAAGAATTTGCGTAATACGCTCTACCGGCTGCGGCAGGCCATCGGTGAGGGCTATCTGGCGGCGGATCGCAGCAGCGTGGCTTTCAATGTAGACACGGCTTTCTGGTTGGACGTGGCCCAATTGGAGCAAGCGGCGAGCGCTGAGGAGATTGAGGCAATCATCCAGGCTGCCGGCCTTTACCAGGGAGAACTGCTACCCGGCTATTACGAAGATTGGGTGCTATGGGAGCGGGAACGACTCCAGGCTTTGTTCGAACGCCTGATGGTGGATTTGTTGCAGCGATTGATCGGGGCCGGTCGCTGGAGCGAAAGTCAAACCTGGGCTGAGCATTGGATCGCCCAGGGGCAGGCGCCAGAACAGGCTTACCGGGCTTTGATGTTGGCCCATGCCGCCCAAGGCGACCATGGCAGCATGGTCCAGGCTTACCGCCGCGGCCGGTTGGCCCTGAAAGAAATGCTCGGGGTAGCACCGAGCCCTGAGACGGAGCGGCTATACCAGGATCTACTTGATGATAGCGGTGAGAAGAAGTCCAAGCCGGCGATTGAAGAGGTCCCAAAATTGGCCGCATCCGGTCAGCCAAAACGGGGAGTGTTACGCCGGCCGGTTACGCCAATCATCGGCCGCAAGAAGGAAATAGACGAACTGCAGCGATTACTGGAAGACGAGTCACGCGGACGCCTGGTGACCATCGTCGGGCCGGGCGGGATCGGCAAAACGCGGCTGTCCCAGGAGGCGGCGGTGGTATCGGCCGGTGGCTTTCCAGATGGCGTGTTTTTTGTGCCCCTGGCGCCATTGACCGAAACCCGGCATATGGTGGTCACGATCAGTGACAGCATTGGCTTTCGTTATCTAGCGGGGGGTGATCTACGCCAGGGGTTGCTCGATTACTTGAGGCAAAAACGACTTTTGCTGATCATGGATAATTTTGAGCATTTATTGGCCGGCGCGGACATGGTAAGTGACATCTTGCAGCAAACAGCCCGGGTCAAAGTCTTGATCACGTCGCGAGAGAGGCTTAACCTGAGCAGCGAGGTTGTTTACATGCTGTCTGGCCTGGATTACCCGACCGATCCGGGGATGCCCGGTGAGGAATTGAAAAAATTCGGGGCCGTCCGGCTCTTACTAGATAGGGCCCAGCTGGTCCGCCCTGGGCTGGGGGTTGATGAGGCGGCGCTGGCACAGATGGCCCGCATCTGCCGGCTGGTGCAGGGGATGCCCCTGGCCCTGGTTTTGGCGGCCGGTTGGCTGGAACTGCTCACCTTTGAAGAAGTGGCAGACGAAATCGCCGCCAGCCTGGACATCCTGGACAGCCAGGCCCGGGATATGCCGGAGCGCCAGCGCAGCGTCCGGGCGGCCTTTGATTATTCCTGGCAGCGGATGGCGCAGGCTGATCAGCAGGTGTTCAGCCGACTGGCCGTATTCCGGGGCGGGTTCAGCCGCCAGGCGGCCCAACAGGTTGCCTACGCCGGGTTGCACAGCCTACGTACCCTGATCGAAAAGTCGTTGATCACGGCCGGGGGACCGGACCAGTATGCGGTACATGAACTGCTACGCCAATTCGCCGAGGAGAAACTAGAAGCGGCCGGGGTAGCCGAACCAATCCGGGATGCCCACAGCCGCTATTACCTGGAGGCAGTGGCCCAGCGAGAGATGGATCTCAAGGGCCAGCGCCAACTGGCGGCCCTGGAAGAGATCGAGGATGACCTGGATAATGTGCGGGCGGCCTGGTTTTGGGCACTGGAGCGACAGGATAAAGAGGGCATCGACCGGGGATTAGAGAGCCTCTCCTTGTTCTTTTATATACGTTCCAGATACCAGGAGGGTTGGGCCTTGTTCCAACAAGCGCTGCAAAGTTTGGCGGTCGATCAACCGTTGGTTGACGAATCACCACGGCTTTGGGGCCGCCTCACCGCCCGCTCAGGGCTCTTACAAACACAATTTAGCGGAACGGACTCGGAATTAGATCGGACACTCGAGATAAGCCTGGCTATCGCCGAGGCCAACGACGACCAGGCTGAAATCGCTTATTCACACCTGGCTTTAGGATTTTACGTTTCTCTGGCGTCTGATGACTACCGGCAAGGGTTGAACCATTTTGAACAAAGCCTGAAACTATATCAAATGCTGGGGGATCCCTATTATGAAGCCCATGCGCTGGGCCGGGTTGGGTACAGTCACGTCCTTGTCACCGGGTGGGATGAATACATGGTTTATACTCGCCGCTCGTTGGAGTTGGCCCGTCAAATAGGGGATCTGTCTGATGCATCTAATGCCCTGACCAACCTGGGATCGGGTAGTCTTACTCCGGGTGATTACGCCGGCGCTGAAGGCTATTTGCGAGAGGCAATCGCTTTGAGCCGGCAGCTGGGTAGGCGCAGTACCCTGGGGCATTCGTTGGTGCTGTTGGGACTGTGCCGGCTCCTTGTGGGCTTCCTGGAAGAGGTCCAAGAAATAACAGCTGAAGGCGTAAAGATAAACAATGAGATCGCTGTTACTTCAAGCCAAGCATATGGTTTGGCGGTTTTAAGCATGCGGGCCAGTCTGGACGGTGATTATGAACTCGGGCGGCGCCTGGCAGGCGAGAGCATGAATCAGCTAACCAATCCCTTCGGCGATTTGCTGGGACATTGGGCGCGAGCAACGGCGTGTGCGGGGTTGGGTCAAACAGAACAAGGCTGGCAGGAGGCAAGAGCGGCATTCAAAATAGGCTACCGCTGGCGTTGGCAAGGCAATTGTACCTGGATACTGCCGGTGGTGGGGATCATCCTGGGCCAACAAGAGCAGCTAGAGCGGGCGGCCGAGATCCTGGGCCTCTATTTCAACCATCCCGCCAGCCCCAGCGGGTGGGCTGAGAAATGGCCCTTGTTGGGCGAGTGGCAGGCACGGTTAGAGAAAAGCCTGGGAGCCGTTGGGTACCGGGCAGCCCGGGAGCGAGGTAGGGCCATGGATCTGATGATGACCATAGAGGCGTTACTGGCCCTATAGAGTGACGAATTGGCTGAGGATCTCCTACTTACTGGTTATTTTTCTTTTCCTTTTTAGCCTGCCTTTTTTCTTTCAGAGTTTTCTGCGGCTTTTTTTTGGTATTCTTATTGCTGGGTTGGCCTTTAGCCATGATTCTTTCTCCTCTGTCGCTTCAGATGCGTCATTGAGCAACGGCAATTTACTACCGGGTTCATTATAACCCCATTACGTCGAAAATGGTGAGAATTTTTCGTGAATGCCAGCGCGTTATTTTTGGTGACGGAACCTAGAAACCGGGTTTTTTGGGCCAATCTAAAGAAATTTCAAGTGCTTCGATGAGATCAGTGAATGTTGGATATAAAAACCCGGTTTCTTCCTTGACGGGAGGGTTTATTCGTCTGCTTCGGGTTTAAAGGTTAGCGCGGCCGAGTTGATGCAGTAGCGTAGACCTGTCTTATCTCGCGGGCCGTCGGGAAAGAGATGGCCCAGGTGACCGCCACATTGGGCGCAGAGTATCTCGGAGCGCTGCATGCCGTGGCTGTTGTCCTGGTGTACCTCGACATTACCCTGGCTGACGACGTCCCAGAAGCTGGGCCAGCCAGAACCGGAATGGAACTTGGTTCCGGAAGAGAAGAGGTTGTTGCCACAGGCGGCGCAGGTGTAGATGCCCTGCTCTTCGTTATTGACGTATTGACCGGTAAAGGGCCGCTCTGTACCCGCCTGGCGCAGGACCCGGTATTGTTCCTCAGTGAGTAACTCGCGCCACTCCTGGTCTGTCTTCTTTACTTTTTCTACCATGGTTTTTTGATCTCCTGGATATTGGACGCGGATGAAGCGGATGAACACGGATGATTTTTTCAGGCATAGGTGTGTGCGTCAGGTTGTGAATAGTTCCTATACTATAACTTTAGCAGAAATCGGCCGCCAGGGCTGTGGTAAAGATTACGGTTCAGGGTAGAGGGCGGTGTTGGGGAAAAAGGCATACCAGCCGAACCAGTAGGCCAGGTGGCCGTTTATCCTGGGCGCGGTTTGGCCGCCAGGGCCCAACAAGGCTTCTTCGGTTACCTGCCACCGGTCACCGGCCGCGTCGAGGAGCTGGCCAGGTTTTGGCCCGGGACTGAAGGTCTTATTGCCTCGGGCATAGGCGCGCACTTCGCCGCCGTTACTGTAGGTGACCGGTCCAACCAGGCGATGGACGCCGTTTACTGTGACCAGGTCACCGGCTACGAGCAGTACCGGCGTATCACCGACGGCGTCGTTGACCACGCCCTCGGCGGCTAAAGCCTTGACCTCATAAGCCTTGGGCACACCGTCCAGGTGCAGGGCGTAGATAAAATCCTTGGCCGGTAGCAGGTCGGAGCGCTGCCAGACCGGGAACATGGTCTCCTCAGAGGCGAAATAATCACCATACAGCACCCCAGGCTCGTAGAAGTCGGCCGGATAAAGGCCGGTCTCGCGATCAAGAACCAGGGTGCCGGGATGTTGGGCCAGCCAGTCAGACCAAGTGGCCAGGACGATGGGCAAGGTGTCCAGCGTGATATCTTGCCCGGCGAGTTCGCCCAGCACAGGTTCGCCGGTCAACTGGTTCCACAAAGTACGGGTCGGCCGGTCGTACATGAGCTTGTTGCTGCGGTAGAGGAAACCGGAGGTGCCGAAGGTGATGGTTTCGCCGCCAGGTCCGCGGCCGTCATAGGCGATGGCTGCGCCGCAGAGGGTGCAGTAGACGATGGAGACGGGCAAGCCGCCGATGACATCGTTGGCCAGTTCGTGATTGTCGATGATGCGCAAGGGGTAGGCGCGGGCTTCGCCATTGACCTCGACACCGAAGACCGGCTCTTCGTCTAGCAAATAACCGGCTGCGGATCCGGCGATCATGGGCGCGTTTTCCAGGGGTGGGATGCCGTCGATGGGTACGCCGCCCCAGAGGATCTCTTCGGGCCGGATACGGGAGGGGTAGTCATCGCGGAGGAAGTCGGCAAAACCGGGATCGATGGTGCTGAGCAACTGGCCTTTCCAAGTGGTGAAGCCGGGCGGCGGGGTCAAGTCGGTCTGGCCGTACCACTCTACCCAGGCCGGCCAATCATCGCCGAACTTTTGGCCACTCAGTGCTTCCAAGGCGTCGACGATGTCGCTGTAGGAGCCCTGGATGAGGCCGATCTGCCGGGCGCGCAGCAATTCGAGCAGGACGCTCACGAAGCGCTGGTCGCCGGCTTCGAGCAGGGTTTCGATGGCCGCGGCCGACGGGCCGGCGGGTGCGAGCAGGGCGGCGACGTCTTCAGCGGGCAGTTGGGAGCCAGCATCGGGGTCAGGCGCGATGGCGGTCGCGGTTGGGTCCAACCTGGGGGCGCCCATAGAGGTGGTTCTGGTCGGGAAATTGGGCGCGGCCGGGGTGGCGGTCTCCGGATTTCCAGGTTCACCGGCCGAGTTTGTTGATGGGGAATTGCAGCCGTTGAGGATAAACAAGCCAAACAGGAGGGCGGGTAGGATGATGGTCCAAAATTTGCTAGGGATTGGCCGACGGTTCATAGGCAGCAGTATAGCAGGAGAAAGGGGTCAGGTGCGGAAATGTAATAAATATGTAAGGAACAGATCAGCGGCCGCTCATGAACGGGGTTGGCGAGTGGTGAGGCTGGCGGCCGGTAATTTGGTGTCGGATTGGCAATGGGACCTACTGTGCTGTCGGATTGGCAATCCGACCTACAATGAAAGGAATGGATCAGCGGCCGGGCATGATTAGGAATGGCGAGTGGTGGGAGTGCCGGGCGGTAGTGTGTTGTCGGATTGGCAATGGGACCTACTGTGCTGTCGGATTGGCAATCCGACCTACTATGCTGTCGGATTGGCAATGGGACCTACTGTGTTGTCGGATTGGCAATCCGACCTACTAGGAAAGGATCGGCGGGCGGCTACTCCCCTACCCTGCCGGGGACGAGCAAGCCCTGGTAGGCTGCCTACCGTTGGAAAGCTGCTTACCGTTGGAAAGCTGCTTACCCTTGGAAAGCTGCTTACCCTTGGTAAGCTTGGAGGGAGAGGCGGTTGTGCTGGACGATCAGGGCTTCCAGGGCCGGGCCATCCCGTTGGGCCAGGAGGGTTAACAGCTGGTGGTGTTCGGCCTGGGCCTGGGCCATGCGTTGGGGGCCGGCCTGGCTGAAATGACAGCGGCTCAGGCGCAGCCACGCCTCCTGAGTGCGGGTGGCAAAAGTGGTCAACAAAGCCATACCGGACTGACGGGCCAGGGTGATATGAAAATCGTAGTCGAGGGTCGACCAGGCCTGGCCATCCCCGGCCGCCAGGGCGTCATCCAGGGCGGCGACGATGGCGCGCAGTGTATCCAGGCCGGTGGGGTTCATTTTGGCGACCAGCACGCGCATGACGATGCTTTCCAGGGCGGCCGCGAGGGTGAAGATCTCGGCGATGGTGTCAGGGGCGATGGGCGAAACGGTCGCGCCGGTGTGGGGGGTGATGATCACCAGGCCTTCGGCCTGTAGACGCTGCAGCGCCTCGCGAATGGGAATGGGGCTGAGGCCCAGTTCGTCCGCCAGCCGGTCGATGACCAGTTTTTGTCCCGGCCGACGCTCACAACTCAAGATCTCTGAGCGTAGGATGTTGTAGACGTATTCTTCTTTGGTTGCCGGCCGGGTGATTGGTCGCGTTGGCACTGGGTCACCTCCTAACCACTATCCTATAGGATATATGGTGATATTTTAGCAGGGGTGACAGGATGGGCAAGTGGGAATGACAATACAGGAGGATTGGATGCTCGCACCACAGGTGTGTGCGATGAAGATCGATTCCCGTCCCACAACTGCTTGGGGACAGGTACATCGCGGAGCCTGCCCCCACGAAGGTGGGGGAATGACAAAATGGACTGAGAAAAAGGGAAACAAAGTTAAGGTGAGTCAGACAATAACTTATTCTCTGCCGGTGATTGATAATTCAGCGTCGAGTGAAGACGCGGGCATGGTAAGGGCCAGCTGACTTGAGAAAGGCGCTATGGATATCGGGGAGCTGCTGCGCTTGCGGGCGGGGCGGATATGGGGGAATATGTTTTGGAATCGCGGTAAAAGGGAGGGGATCAATTCGCCCGGCCCGGGCAACTGGTCCGGGCCGGGCGAAAGAAATCACCTTTTTATTAGACCTGATTAGTCGCCAAGCTCGGTGGCTGCAGATGCCGCTTCGGCAACGGTGTCGTCTTCAAGGGCTTTGCGGAGCTTCTCTTCGTCCTCTGTGGAGAGGGAGGTCGAGTAGAGGGTGCCGCCAAATTGTTTCAGGTCATCGAGAACTTTGTCCTGGACGGCCTCAATGACCAGCATGAACAAGGCGGAATCGCCGGGCTCCAGGGCGTCGCCTACCTGCTTGATGAAGGTATTGTCGATGCCGAGGTCAACGCCTTTGGCGAAGAAACGGGCCAGCAAGCCGGTGAAGAGGGCCCAGAAGATAGGACCGCCGAAGATCAGGCCGATGAGCAAGCCCCAGAAACCGCCCCAGATGGTGGCCGAGCCTTTCTGCATCTTTTCCAGGGTTTGGGTGACTTTGACTTTGCCCTGCTGATCCTTCACGGCCACGGCCGCATCTTCTAGCTTGATCAAATTTTGCTTCTGCAAGCTGCCGAGTTCAGTCAGCACTTCGGTGGCCTTTTCCTCACTTTTAAATGTTAGCACAAATAGGTTACTCATCGTGTGTCTCCTTGAATTGGATGTTACCCTGAATACGGGCACTCAGTTGGAATAAGGCGCGATTTGTTGGTCGCGCCAGTCGTTAATCTTTGGTCGTTCTCTGCCTGGGAGTTTCACCTAGCTTGGGATAGACCTTCTATAGATCATCTGACCTACCAAATTCGTAGCGTCATAAGCTATAGCTTGCCGGTATTATAACCTCTTGGTGTGAGGAGTTAAAACCAAAACAGTATGGGAATGGCGTTGCCAATCAAGGATCCTGGATTGGCAGGCGGGGTGATGGCCGCAAGTTCATTTATTTCCTCGATTAGAATTCTCTAAGGAAGAAAGGAGAATGAACTGGTTACAACATTGTACAGCAGCCAGATATCGGCACTGGCCTGGGGATTGTCAAAGGGGGAAGGGCTGAAAACGACCTGGAACAGTTTGTCTTCATAGCGGGTGAAAACGTCGAGGGAATTGACGGGCCCGGGCACGCCGTCCAGGGCTTGGGCCGGTTGGTCGCCCAGCCGGTAGTCAATGCCGGCAACCAGTTCTGAGGGATTACGGCGGATGCCAGCCGCAGCTTGTTCGGAGAAGCTGAGCAGGAAATTGTCCACCGCATCTTCCAGTGTAGGCTCCTGGCCCACCTTTTGGGTCAGGGCGGTCAGGCCGACGGTATAGAGCGGCCGCTCCAGGGTCAGGCTAACGGTTGGACCCAGGTTGGATCCACCGCCGGTATCGTACTCTTCCAGGTCGTACTCGGCCGGGTATTGGAAGCAGGTACCGGCCTCGTCATTGGTATAGAAGGCCCGTCCTTCAACCGGTGGGCTGGGATCGTAGGTGGGGATGGTGATAGCTCACGGCCGACAGAGCCAGGGAGTCCACAATACCCTGCACGGAGGGATTATTGATTTGTTCGGTGGGCAGGACAAAGAAGTCGAAAGTAGCGGCCGGGTTCGATGGGGAAATAATAGATGTCCCGTTGGAAATCGCCGCCCCAGGCATCTTGTTGTTCGCCCAGGTAGACGCGCTGGACCGGCCGGCCAGCGAGGGTGGTTTCTTCGATGGATTCGAATTGGGGGCGGCCGTCACCGTAAGGATCGCCGGCGGCGGCGGTGATGGCCTCGCCCAGGGACAAGTCTGGGGAGAGACCGTATTCTGCGTAATCCAATATGCCGGTATCGATCTTCACCACACCGGCCGGGGGTTGGTTATCGATCCACTGACCGCGAATGGTATGGTCCAGGGCGAAATACTCATCGTAGCTGCTCAGGGTGGTGTGATCGTTAGACCAGAAGCAGGGATAGGCGTAGCCATAACCCTGGTCGGGATCGCGGTAGGTGGCCCATAGGCGGGAGGGTTGCCCGGCGAGCGCCGGGTCCGTGGCCGGGGTCTCGGC
>CAVOYS010000010.1:0-173011 GCA_963700725.1 uncultured Chloroflexia bacterium | reverse complement strand
CCCAGGAGGGACTCGAACCCCCAACCTTCGGATTAGAAGTCCGGCGCTCTATCCTTTGAGCTACTGGGGCGGGATGCTTAATGATTCTATTGTTATTCTAGTCGTCAGCGAGGTCCGCGTCAACGATGCCCGGCCGGATCACCCATCCATCAGCCCAGCCAACCGGCCGTTATCGATTGCAGCCAACAAGCTCTGCAGATCAGGAAAAACCTCATCGGCTGTGAGCCGTACCACCCAGTTGTGCGCCAGGGGCGTCACGGCGACGATGCGTTTACCAGCCTTGTGGGCAACCCACATCTCGATGGCCGTGCCCATGCTGGCTTCAGGCAAATAGGCAATCAACATATCCGCCTCGGCCGCCAGCACCATCTCATCCTCGAAAGTCTGACGGGCCTGGTTGATGTCATAGCTGAAACTTTCCGGATACAGCGCAAAGGGATCGATCACGGTTATATTTGTATATTTCTTCTCCAGCGCATCTGCGATCATCGGCCGGTAATCCTGGGTATTGACCAGGTGGTCCTCCCGAGAGCCTTGCATTACTCCGGCAATATAAATCTGCATAACTTATCCCCCTGCGGACGGTGGAAATAGACGGAGTTCGTCCCCATCCTGGAGCGGGCTATCCAGACTCGCTGTCTCCCCATTGAGAGCGACAGCCCCGACATAACCCGGCCCAACACCTAATTCAGTCATTAAAAAGGCCACCGTTGCGCCGGTCGCCACTTGCATTATAAATGGTTGGCGGTCGTTTTCTCCAACTGCAACCGGCCGCTGTCGGCGCAACGTGCCATAGAGCTTTACGCGAACGTTAATCAAGGTTAGATCTGTTGACCAGGGGTTTTGCTGGGGTCATATATTGGATCTGGAGTGCCGCTCAATCTTCCTATGTCACTTTCGATCCAAAGCCAATAAGCATCATCGACCTAGTCATCGGCGCTCAATAACGGCCGGATCCCCTGGTAGATTCGCCCACCAGAAATCGTTTTGAGGAGCATATCTGGATCCCGCCCCACTCGAAGAGCCAAATCGCCGGCCGACATTGGTTTGTTCGCATTGGCCAGAAGCACAAAGAATACCGCATCCACCAGCGACGTCTGCCTGGCAAAATCGTCCGGCAGCTGGCTAAAATAAGTCTGCAGAGCAAATTGAAAACCGTCAACCTGCCTCACCTCGGCTGTTTCTGAATCAACAAGATCGACGTGATCTATACCAAGATCCAGGCTGTTTTCGTCTCCGATTTCCAGGCGGCTAAAGAGATAGGTTTTTAAATCCAGATCTGATTCATCCCACCACTCAAAATCAATGTGAAATTTCGTATCCAGGGTCGGGCGCAGCATGTGCGTTGCACTTATCTTCGGACGTGGTCTACTTACGGTTCTCCTCTCATCTCTCTTTTGATATCACGTGTCACGTCGAACGCTATTTGGCCCGGCTTCTGTCAAAATGCCAGTAGTGATCACCCACCGGCTGGAAAGCCGGGTGTTTAATCAATTCGGCGAACAATGGCCCGGGCGGTATACGCCGCACCATATTAATTGCACTATACAGGGTCTTCGTATGGACCGTCTCTTGCGGGGTTAGCTTGGCCAGATGCGGGAATATGGCAATCAGTATGGCCGAGATCGAATATTGGTTGGACTCATACCGGCGGGCCAGGGCGTCAACTGCACTCACATAATCTGTCCCAACGATGAGCAGGTCATCGTAACCACAACCAACATTACGCCGTTCCAACTCAAACTCCAACTGGCCGTCTGTGACGGTGACCAGGCGCACCCATTCTCGTTTTGGCCGGCGGCGATCATAGTCCAACAAGATCACCCCGGGTTCTGGACCTGGCTTCAAAGTAATAAATCCACCAACTGGTATCTCGTGTTGCTTGTACCAAACACCAAGGCCATAGATATAGCGGTTTTCCCGAATCACCCAGCCAACGACTTCCTCTTCGGATTGTTCGTCAATCAAGAGAACCCGTTGGCGGGCTGCCGAAGCGGTAGGAAAAAGCGGCTGGATTCGCGAGCTTAGCGGCAATGTGCCGGCCCAACGATGCGGATAGGTCAGCGACAGGATGGTCGGCTGAACTGTTAAGGTAGGCTCCAGGTCAGACCACTCATCATCGAGCTCCCGCTCCAATAACAACAATTGGGGGCTCAGTATCGCCTTGTCATAGGAGACGGGCTTATAGCGCAAGCGCTCAGGAACCACACGAACCGCTTCTGGCTCTAGACGGCGAAGATACCAGGCTACCTGTCCCGGCCGGCCCACTTCGTCAAATCGATCATCGTTTATCAGCGCGGAATTGAGCGAAAACAACCGCACCTCAGGATCGAGACCTGGATCCATATCCAGGTGAACGATTATTTCTTCGGGAGGTAATGGTCCACCTTCATTCACCTCTAACACTGCCTCAGCCAGGTGCAGGTGACCGATGTTAACCTCAGCCATCAGATCACGAACAAACCACCTGTCCCCCAGGCGCACGAATTCGTTGCGATCTGCCAGGGCCTCCGTCACCTTGTCCGATACCGTTTGGCCGTATAGCGCGGCTAGATCGTTCAAATCGACATCAGCGACCGGATCAAAGGTGGCGCCGTCTTCGAGATTGAGGTCATGTTCACCCGGAAGGGACGAAGCGAAGTCGCGAGACTTGCCATCTATCTCAACGGAGATGACGGTGTATTGGCCATAGCGAGGATCGTACCCATCACGCGTCGACTGAACATTGCCATGGGCATACTTCAACACCGGAAATACCAATTTATCGCCCACCTGATGACTATCTTTGGGCTGGTAAATAGTCCGGCCTTTTAACAGCTTCTTTATCCGGTTGCGCTCTTCAGCCACCCGATGGGCGACGATTACCGGCGCTATTTGACCGGCGGTTTGAGGCTGCTCCACTTCCAAAAAATGATTGTAAAGCTTTTCAATATCTGAATCTTCTATTTTGAAGTCGCTTACCCAGTATTTTTTTGTCTGGGTCAGTGGCTGGTTCAATGGATGCTCCTAAATATCCGCTAGGATTTTGCTTAAAGGCGGAGATTCTTCAACGCCTGGGTTTACAGAGGACCATATTATGAAGTCCCTTAGTGTGAAAGATCTCGGTTTGGAAAAAGAAAATCGGGGTCTGGTCACGACCAAATATTATACCAGCGGGAGAAAGGTGTGGCAAAGCAAACTCGAGTCGAATCGCGGCCGACTGTTGGTCATGAACCATCATCTGCTCTATCTTCACTTACCGGCCAAGGCAATAGAGCACCGACCAGATCCTCTTGAGTCCACTGAAGTCCATTTACCGGCACATTATGAATTCGAAAATCCCAATGCAAATGCGGACCACTCGATAGGCCGGTAGACCCACCGGCCGCTATCTGTTGTCCGGCGATTACGATCTCCCCTGGCACGACTTGAATCTCTGATAGGTGGTAATAAGCAGTCATAAGCCCCAGACCGTGATCGATGACCAGTGTGTTCCCATGCAACGGTAGGGTATCGCTAAAAACCGCCATACCGCCTGCCGGGGCAACAATGGGTGTACCGACGCCTCCCGCGAAGTCCACACCTGTATGAAAGATCTCAATCGGTCCTTCGTTATAGGATCTCGCAGCGCCATATCCAGCGCTCACTGGGAGATCATTAACCGGCAATTGGAATACACCAGACCACATCGACTGGGAACTGAAGTGGCCAAACACTTGCGCCAGGATGGCCTCATCCTCGGCCCGGACTTCTGGCGCCAAGAGGTTGTTCAACTCAGCCGGAACCGTGACATATTGCGTACCGTAATTGCCAGATATTACGTGTAAGTCCTGATAAAAATTCGCCTGGCTCAGATTCTCGCCGCCGCTTATGTCCAGGCGATAGAGGCCCGGTTCGGAAAAGGCATCCAGGCCAATAAGAGCCAAATAGCCGCCAGCGAAAGGCGTAAAAATCAATTCCTGACCGGCAAAAGTACCAACAGGCGGATCCTCCCCTTGGATCTCCACATAGATAGCCGCCGACTCCCCTTGCACCATGGGCATGGGGCTCATTCGAACCAGCTTCCACCTCTCAGGCAAAGGTTGGTAGCGATCAGCCGTTGGCAAAAACAATCTTTGGTATGGGACAAGATAGGTCGGAAATGATAACTCGTTTACGGCCACGATTTTAGCCGGGGAAAGATTGTTCTCAAGAGCAATACTCAGCAACGAATCGCCGGGTTGGACGATATATGCCAATCCGGTCAGGTCATTCGGTTCTGCAAACCCAGTTCGACTCATAATATTCAATGGCTGGCCGGCCACCAGATTGTCACTTCTTACCAGGCGATTGTCGGCAGCCACACTTTCAACTGTGGTTGAATAAGCAGTTGCGAGGCTTAGCAAACTTTCCCCCACCTGGACCATGTGCACAACCGCTACTTGATCGCCACCGCCTCCGGGGATGACCAACTCCTGGCCGACAAATAATAAAGAGGGATCTTCGATGCTATTCAATTGCTGCAACAGCTCAACCGTCGTATTGTAAAGTTGGGCGATGCTAGATAACGTCTCACCGGCCGCCACAAGATGGACAAGCGGTATGTTGTTATCCTCATCGTCGGTTTCCACCGGATCGCCAGCAGGCGTCGCGGATGGTGGGGGCGACGGTGTTTCCGTCTGGGCCAAAACAGTTGACGCCAGGCTCAAAACAAGAAAGAGCATCAAAATGGGAATGATAAGGCGTTTCATCATGCTCGGAATCAGCTTTCAGTCAGGAGGCGCTACTTCTGCAGCGTGCCGCTAGCGGCTGTTTTCTTATTCTCATCGGCCGAAACCGTCTTCTCAACAAACTGCAAGTGATCACCCAAGCGTACCCGCTCGACCAAGCCCGGGTCCGCTTCGATGGCATAACGGGCCGGCGCCTGGGGTAAGTATGATGGGCGCCACGGCCGGGCGATAGTTGTATCCACCACCTCGCCCTCCCCATTTACCCAGACGACACCAAGCTCCATAAAACAGAAAAACATGGTAACACCTGAATTGATCCGGCTATCGGACGATTCCACCAGGACCAGACCCTCGCCGGGCGCCAATGAGCGCCGAAAGGTGAAGCCACGCAATTTACTGGCAAAGCCATCGCACCAGCGGACGCGCTCAACTAATATTTCGCCGCTGTCGGCGTTAATAATCTGGCGATATGGCTTATGTTCCATACGGGAGAGTATACCGGCAAGTGCACCCGCTGTCATTCATCCCTCTACCCACCAGAGAAGTGCCACGGGTGTTCTATAGCCAACGCTTAGAATATTCTGCGACCCTCATTCCGGCGGTCTCTCATCGTCTCATAAAGGGTCCGGCATTGGTCAAAGTAAAATGCTGGTGCGGTTAACCAGAATTCTTGTAGATGCTGATTGCCTGTCTGCTGTTCATAGACCAGAGCCTGCAAATACAGGTCAATCTTATCTGCATCATGAACCAGGCGGGCTTCGGCCGTAGCAGCCGCCTGGAACTCTTCCCACAAAGAATACAAACCGCTGTCATTATCAAGGTCACCAACAATCTTATTCATCGCGCTCAACTCTGCATCAAATTTGCTACTTTCCGGCAGGAAACGCCAGGCCGGGCTTGGTATGTCACTGGTCAATGCCTCGGGCAAGTCGTGTATGATCGCCATAGCCAATGTCTTACCCAGGTTTATTGTTTCATCGAGGGTTGGGGCCAGGATGAGGATGGCAAAACTGACCCCGTAACTATGGGCAGCTACATTCTCGGCATCAGGCACCCCTCGCTGGATCCAGCCTGTCCGGGCTGTTCGTTTTAGTTGATTACCATGTAAGAGTGTCTCGAGAAGCGCGTTATTATTCAAATCAGCAACCTTTTTACTGAAAGCCAAAGAATCGAAGGCCTGGGGGTGTCTTCTGCTCTCTCCAAAGAGCCTTCTTTGTTAGCGAAGCTGACCGATTAGACAAAATTCAATGAAATTGGCCCGGTTTTTTCAGTGATGGTCAACCCAAAGAAGTACTGATCTTCACCTGGGAACTTGCCCGATCCGTAAGCACGATTATACTATGGTTAGCAGTACAAAACTTGCATCCCATTTTTCGATAATCCTGACACATTCTCATAACATTAGTCCCGAAGGACAGATGCGCTTCAATACAAGTGGATCCAAGCAAGCCAAAACCGATAAGGAGGTGAGGACTAGCAGATAAATACACCTAAGTTCCTGATAATAGCAATGTTTTATTTCGCAGAGAGATGGAGGAAACCAAATGAAGAAGAGTTCTTTAGTAATATTTACAATGTTGATTGTCGCCCTTATCCTGGCTGCCTGTAGTTCCGAGCCAGAGCAAGTTGAGGTGACCGTCGAGGTGACGCGAATCGTCGAGGTGCCAGTCGAAGCTGAAGCAGCGCCTATGCCCTCAGGTGAAATTCTACAGGCAGTTCGGGATCGCGGCCGCGTGGTTTGTGGCTCCCGGACAGATCTAGCTGGTTTCGGCTACCTGGCGGAAGACGGCAGCAATGCTGGTTTCGATATTGACTTCTGTCGTGCTGTCGCCGCAGCAGTCCTTGGGGATGCCAACGCCGTTGAATTCGTCCCGTTGACTGCTGCTGAGCGAGGCCCCGCCCTGCAAACAGGTGAGGTTGACGTGCTTTCACGAAATGTCACCTGGACATCTTCCCGTGACGCCCAATGGGGCAACTTTACCAATGTTATGTTCTACGATGGCCAAGGCTTTATGGTACCGGTGGCCCTGGGTATAAGCACCCTGGAAGAACTTGATGGCGCAACCGTTTGTGTCACCAGTGGTACAACCACCGAGCTTAACCTATCTGACGCCTTCCGCCAGCGCGGAATGGAATTTACCCCAGTTGTCTTCGAGGATACAGGCACGGTCTATGGCACTTACGAAAGTGGCGGCTGTGATGCAACAACCAGCGATAAATCACAGTTGGCGGCCATTCGCAGTGGCTTTGCAAATCCTGATGACCATATGATTTTAGATGTCACCATTTCTGAAGAACCTTTGACCCCGGCAACGCCTTCTGGAGACGATCAATGGTTTGACATTGTCAAGATGGTTACTTATGCCTTGATCAATGCCGAAGCACTTGGCGTTAATTCTGGAAACGTTGCCGAAATGGTTAACAGCGATGATATTGCGATTCGTCGCCTGTTGGGCACTGAAGGCGAATTTGGCCAGGCCGACCTTGGGCTGGATGCCGATTTTGTTGTCGATGTCCTCACCGCTGTCGGCAACTATGGTGAGATTTATGATCGTTACATGGGCCCTGATGGTGTCTCCTTTACACTACCTCGGGCACAGAATAATCTGTGGAACAACGGCGGCTTAATATATGCCCCGCCTATGAAATAAGACCCATAACTTTACAATGAGCGATGCAGCCCGGAAAATCCGGGCTGCATCTCCTGTTCCGTTCTAAAATATGAAAGAACCGGAAAGCAGTTCCTCGATTTTTTCCTATCAGGGCGTGCCTATTTGGCGCGACGACCGGGTTTTGAAAGGTGTCGCCCAGGTAATATCCGCCCTTATCGTCCTGGGATTCTTATATTTCTTCATCAGCAATGTCCTGGCGGCAGCCGACGCGCGTGGTCTTTCCCTGGGCTTCGACTTCCTTGGCGAGGCAGCCGGATTCCCTCTCGGGGAGAGCGTAATCATCGACTACGACCCTTCGATGTCCTTTCTCCAGGCTTTTGCCGTCGGCCTGCTAAATACCTTAAAGGTCTCCTTAATCGGTATTGTATTAGCAACCTTCCTGGGGATTCTTGTCGGCGTAGCCCGTCTTTCCACCAATTGGCTGGTCCGGAATATCGCCAATGTTTACGTGGAGTTGTTTCGAAATATCCCCTTATTAGTTACGCTGTTTTTTATATATTTTGGCGTCTTTCAGCAATTGCCTTCAGTGCAAGAGAGTTTCGCAGTGGGAAGGTATATATTCCTCAACCAACGCGGGATTTATATGGCCTGGTTCTCATCCACCAACAATACGCTAGCTTGGACGGTAATCCTGGCCATCTCCATCGTCCTGGCCATGATCGTCTTTGTAATCTTGGGGCGTTATCAGATTAGCAAAGGAAAAGAGACCCACCCATTCCTCTGGGCTTTGGGCATCTTCATTGTTTTGCCGCTGGTGGGCTGGTTTGTTATGCCCGATCAGCCACTATTGGTCACTTTGCCGGTTCTAGCCCGCTTTAACTTTGAAGGCGGCACCGTACTGACGACGCAATTTACAGCCTTGCTCCTGGGTCTTGTTCTATACACGGCCGCGTTCATCGCCGAGATCGTAAGGGCCGGTATTCAGGCGGTTTCCAAGGGGCAGGTTGAGGCAGCCCGGGCGATCGGTTTGCGACCCATGCAGGCTTTACGACTGGTTATTTTTCCCCAGTCCTTGCGGGTCATCATCCCACCTCTGATCAGCCAATACCTGAATCTGACCAAAAACTCCAGCCTGGCCATCGCCATCGGTTATCCAGATCTATTCTCTGTCGGCAAAATAACGATCAATCAGGCCGGACGGGCTGTTCCGGTATTCATCATGATCATGGCCACTTACTTGTTGATCAGCCTCACGTATTCAGTCATTCTCAATCTTTACAATCGCCGCATCACCTTTGAGGAGAGATGATATGAGCGCAGGCTCAATAAGCACCACCCTAAAACCTATTCAAAAACTAGGTCCTGTTGCCTGGTTGCGCAAGAATCTCTTTAATGGCTGGTTCAATTCCATTTTAACGGTAGTCACGCTCTATATCCTCATCAGGTTCTTTATCGGCTTAATAGGCTGGCTGGCAAATGCCAATTGGGCGCCGGTTACCACCAGTCCTATCCTTTATGCCGTCGGCCAGTACCCACAAGCAGAGTTATTTCGAGTAGGCATTTGCCTATGGATAGTTTCCTTCCTGTTTGGTTTGAGTTGGGCTATTTGGGGAAACATTATTCGTAATTTTGCTATTTTGCTCATGGTCGGCTTCCTCTTCTTAGCAATTTTTCTACCTTTTGAGCTGGCAGACATTACTCAGACGACGTTAAGGCTCTTTTTCCTCTCCAATATCGCCGTGGTAATGGTTGGTTACGGGCTCGGTCGCCGCACGGTATTGGGCAAAGCTCGCTGGGTTCTGGTAGCGTGGTTTCTTTCCTTACCGGCTATCGTCATCTTACTACATGGCCTGCCGTCAGTTGAAGCGTTACCTGTGGTCGAAACAACCGTATGGGGCGGTCTCATGCTTAACCTGCTGATTGCCGCGGTCGGTATAGCTGCTTCGTTCCCTCTTGGCATCCTGTTAGCTTTAGGACGGCGTAGCACCCTGCCTGTGGTCAAGGTATTCTGCACCGTATTCATTGAAACCATTCGTGGCGTACCCCTGGTTACTATTTTATTCATGTTCTCCATTATGTTGCCCCTATTTTTAACCGGGGATATCCGTATTGACCGGCTGTTGCGCGCGTTAATTGGTATCACCCTATTCAGTTCGGCCTACATGGCCGAGAATATTCGCGGCGGCTTGCAGGCTATCCCTTTTGGTCAATACGACGCTGCCAAGGCCATTGGATTGAGCAGCACTCTAACCATGTTACTCATCATATTGCCCCAGGCGATCAGGCTCGTCATCCCGGCCATCGTCGGTCAATTCATCTCCCTATTTAAGGATACCACCCTGGTGTCCATTGTAGGTCTGATTGACATCCTGGGCATTGGTAGATCGATTCTCGCCAGTAAACCAGAATGGACCGGCGCCCAGGCGGAGGTTTATATCTTTATCGCCATCGTCTTCTGGATATTCACTTATTCAATGTCCTACAGTAGTCGCCGACTTGAAAAAGCTATGGGTGTTGGTATCCGTTAAGTACTTACCAACTAAAGTGGTCTAAAATCTTGGTAGCCCACCAAAGAGGAGTAATAATTTGATGTCCTCTGAAATGAAAGTAGAAAGCACGGGAAACCCCATCATCGAATGCCGCGATGTCCATAAGTGGTTTGACGACTTTCACGTTTTGCGGGGCATTGATCTGACGGTTGAAACCGGGGAAGTGATCGTGATTTTTGGCCCATCGGGCTCCGGAAAATCGACCTTCATTCGTACGATCAACCGCCTGGAAGAGCACCAGAAAGGTGACATCGTCGTCGACGGAATCGCCTTAACCCATGATATTCGTAACATCGAGGCCATTCGCAAGGAAGTGGGTATGGTGTTTCAGCAATTCAACTTGTTCCCACACCTTTCGGTTATGCAAAACGTCACGCTTGGCCCATTGTGGGTCAGACGAATACCCAAGCAAGAGGCCGAAGAAAGTGCCATGGAGTTACTAGAGCGGGTGGGTATCCCGGAACAAGCGAATAAATTCCCGGCTCAATTATCTGGCGGCCAGCAGCAGCGGGTGGCTATTGCCCGCGCCCTGGCCATGCAACCCAAGATCATGCTTTTCGACGAGCCGACCTCAGCCCTGGATCCTGAGATGATCAAAGAGGTACTAGATGTGATGCATGAGCTTGCTGTGTCGGGCATGACCATGTTGGTGGTAACTCATGAGATGGGCTTTGCCCGAGGTGTGGCCGACCGGATGCTTTTCTTTGACGACGGCCTTATCGTTGAGCGCGGTACGCCAGATGACATTTTCGGTAACCCAAAGGAAGACCGCACCAAGTTGTTCCTCTCCCAAATTTTGCAACATTGATCCCGGATTTATGTTGGGAATCGTCGGGCAAATACCAATCAGGCGCGTAGATGTTAGCCGGATAAATCCTCACTTTGGTCTATTCTGGACCTAATGGCGCCTGCCAGGCCGGCGACTTGTGAACATGGACCACCTGCCAGCCCTTATCTCCTTGGATTAACACGCGGCTCTCGTTATGCGTCTGATGGGTGATCTTACCTTCCGAGACTTTCGATAGCATAAAAGTGTAACTGACAATGGCGGTATTTTCGTAAAGTTGCAGCCGTGGTTCCCAGAGATCGTAACGAAATTCCCCATCGGTGCCTGCCCAACTATTCTCGATCATGAACAGGTGAAATGGCAATCCATCTTGCCGGTGGGGGGAGATAAACCATTCATACAAAGATAACTCTGCGGCAGTCGATGCTTCATAGGCCGCCGCATCTCGGGTCAAAATGCTTTCCAGATGGCGATGGACTGCCGCCCATACTTCCTTCTCTATCTCGCTGGTCATCATTCCTCCTCGTTTATTCTAGTGGGTAGCCAGCTTTTCAGTGGCAATCTCCTGTTGCCCTCAGGCCAGGGATGCGACTTGCGAATTGTTTTGCGCTGACTCATACAGGGCCAATACAGTACGAACATGGTTTCGGCTTTCGGCCAGGGTCAGGTAGTTTGGTTTCCCATCAAGTATGGCCGCATTCATATCCTCGACTTCACCCAGGTATAGTTCCTTCGGTGGAACAGGAACCAACTCGGGTTCTCCGCCGGGTTCTGTGAAATAAAGGTGAGACCTATCTCTCATCTGAATGAAAGGCCGGTACACAGTCAGGGTTCCTTTTGTACCCATGATCTGGGCGAAAGTATGAAACGGTGTATTGAATGAACAACTGATATGGGCTATCCGGCCGCCACTATAACGAAGCTGGCCGGCGAAAAACATGTCTACGCCGCTACTGCCCAATAGTTGGTCGCCGACGACCTTTTCAGGTGGCCCTCCCATCACATATTGAGCCAGGCTGAGCGGGTATACCCCGACATCCCAAAGGGCGCCACCACCAAACTCAGGGGCCAGCCGGACGTTATTCGGTTCCAGGCCAGTAAAGTTAAACACGCCCTGGAAGTATAGTGATTTCCCCTAAACGGCCATCCTCGATCCACTCACCAATCAGCTTTGTCTGCGGATGATGACGGTACATGAATGCCTCGGCCAGGGCCCGGCCGGTTCGATCCGCCGTGGCGACCATCTGGTCAACATCAGCCACGTTGATAGCAAATGGCTTCTCGCAAAGGACATGCTTGCCAGCTTCCATGGCTTTGATCGACCACTCCGCATGCAAATGATTGGGCAAGCTGATATAGACAGCATCCACCGCATCCGAGGCTAGCATTTCCTCATAGCTACCAAAAACCTGCGCGATTTCCCAATCGGCCGCGTAGGCTTCGGCTCTTTCCCGGTCCCGGCTGGCAACGGCGATCAAATCACTTCGCTCTGAAGCCCGGATCGCTGGAATCACCCTACGATTGATCAGCGCAGTTGACACAAGTCCCCAGCGAACTGTTTTCATATATTACTCCTTTCTGTTATACAGGTCTAAGAGGCAGATCCAGCAAACCTGCCCGGGATAAGCTATCGAACTGGTCAGATCCATACGGATAATAGATGGGAATTTTATTACTCCGATTTCAATGCCCTAACCATATCATAATTCACCTGCCAGGGATAATATTCAATATGGTTTAATCCCAAATCTTCTAACAACTCAGCCAATGTCTCCTTCGACCGGTAGCGACTCAAAAAGAAGCGGGATTCCCAGCCCTGGCGACGGGTGGTCATCAGCGATCCGCCCGGTTGCAACACCCGAACCATTTCCTTAAGGGCTACTCTATCCGATGGGAAAAATTCTAACGCTTCCAGGCAGGTAATAGCGTCGAACGAATTATCTGCAAATGGTAATTTTTCGACGGTTTGTTGGATCAGCTTGATCCGTATTTTCCGCTCATCCGGCAGCGCGGCTATCTTCACCAATCCCTGAGCCAGCATCTTTGCCGAGGCATCCAGGCCGGCCACCCAGCCGTCAAATTCAGCTTCATTCATCAACAACAGCGGGACCCGGCCGGTGCCGGTCGCGACATCCAGGACAAAAGGCTCGTGCCGGCCGGCCAGGGCAGTTAACAAAGGTCTAACGATGGCACTGCGCTCGAATTCCTCGTCGAACTCCTTAATCTGGTCGTAGCTGCCCGCGGTCAAATCATACAGCCATACAACGACCTTCCGGCCCAGAAAGACTCCTTCGGTGGTTATCACCAGCCAGTAGAGGAAAACTCCCAACAAAATGAGAGCGCCTATTCCAAGAATCCAATTCATATGGCCTGCCATTTAAAACAACCAGTTATCATGGTCATAGACCCAATCTCATTCCCGATACGTTCGATTAAAGCTGTTTGGGGGAACCTGGCATTCGATTTACGACGAATCCATGAACCCAGAACCGGAGCTTCAGAGCGCTTATTTTCCTCGACACGGCTTTTCCAAATCTGAGGTACAGAGCCGGATCTGCCATCCTTTTGGGATCTGTCATCCCACGAAGACAGGAAACCGTCTTTACAGTCAAAAGAATAGATGCCTGCCTCACGCCTGCGTGGGGATAGACATTACGCAGGTATGACGAAAGTCGGCTGACTTTTGAAACGCACTGTCTTCCACGATAGAAGCTGGCTTAAATTTTACCGGATGTTGTTATACTCAGAAAGGTGTCTTCTGTTTTACAGCAAAAGACGCTAATAATGTTATTCTGGTGGCTTGCGTATAGGCCAAATGCTCTCCGGAGGTGTTCCCTTTGATTATCGGCATGGATTTTGGAACGACCAATTCGGGCATGGCCGTCTACGACGGGCAGGCGGTCAAGGTCTTGCCCTTGGACCCGGCCAACAAAAATCCCCATGTCGCCCGAACCGCACTATACGTGACTAACGACCAGAGAATTACCTTTGGCCGTGAAGCCGTGAATGGTTACTTTGATGAGAACATCGGCCGGCCGGTGAAGATGAAACGGGTTTGGGTCGGCGAAGTCGAAGTTTATGGCGCGGATATGTTCTACATTACCGACGTTTATGCCTGGGTGGATGCCCTGTCCCCCGGCCGGCTGTTTCTGTCCATCAAAAGCGGCTTGAGGGATCCTGAATACCAGGGCACTGTGATCGGTCAATTCTACTACTCCTTAGAGAACCTGATCGCTATCTACATGAACCTGGTCAAGCTGCGCGCCCAACGCTTGTTGGGCCAGGAGGTAAAAGAGGTGGTCTTGGGCCGTCCAGTTCACTTCAGCACTGATCCGCAAGCGGATGAGCTGGCCCAGCAGCGCCTATTAGACTCGGCCTTTCGGGCGGGTTTCGAAAGAGTTTACCTTCAATATGAGCCTATTGCTGCTGCCTACCATTATGCCACCGGTATTGACAACCCCCAAAATATTCTGGTCTTCGACTTTGGCGGTGGCACCCTTGATATCACGGTAATGCATCTGGACGGTCGATCCGGCCGGGAAGTGTTGGCCACTGGTGGCATCCCCATTGCCGGCGATATCTTTGATCAGCGCGTGGTAAGGGCCAAATTCCCCAAACATTTTGGCGAAGGAACCCATTACGGAGCCGCCGGCCGGCGTTTACCCATGCCCAAATGGATTTACGATGTCTTTTCAGATTGGCAAAAGGTCTTTGAATTACAGACCTTGGAAAGCCGTAATCTACTCCGTGAAATCGCCCAGACCTCTGATGATCGGAGTAGTATAGATGCGCTGATTGGCCTCGTATCCAATAACTATAGCCTGCAGATGTTTGACCTTGTGGAAACGGCTAAGCGCCGGCTTTCCACGGACATGGCTACTGTAATCCATTTTAAAGGAACCGATTTTCGGATTTCCGAAATCGTCTCCCGTAGCGAATTTGAGAAGATTATCCGTCCAGAAATATTGACCATCGAGCATCACTTGAATCAAACGCTGGCTGACTCGGGCCTGCAAGCGTCGGAGATTGATGCTGTCATTCGCACCGGCGGGTCATCGACTATTCCCATTTTCCGGCATATGCTCGTGGAGAAGTTTGGCCGCGAAAAGGTTCTGGACAGCGATACTTTTAGCAGCGTGACCTCTGGCCTGGGAATCATCGCGCATGGAATTTCAACTGGAGAGATCAAAGCCGAAGCGTTTACTCCAGGAGACATAGGCGCTACCGGACAAAAACCAAAACGTCAAAAGGTGACCCCGGTCAATTTATCATTGTTGAAACGACGCCTGGCTGCTCAAGAGAGCCAGGATCCGTCCGATTCGCCAAATCAGCCAGAGTTCCTGTTGCGACTTTTAGCCGATGGCCGTCTATTATTTTCCTCCATTGAGCGGCAGCAACTGAAACAGCGATCAACAATTCCCCTGGTCACCAATTGGAATTCCGAATCGCCCCTTCAGGCAGCGTGTTGGGCCTCTCGGGATGAACCCATATTGTTGGTCAGTTCGGTGTATCGCTTCTTTGTAACATCAGTCGGAAATCTTTTGGCCCTGGAAGATATGGGTTTGGACATGGCCGGTTTTCTCCAATTGAGAACGGACGAGCATATCACGGCTATCAAACGGTGGTTGTCTATCAAAGAGAATTCTTGCCTGATGTTTGTCTCCTCTCTGGGGTACGCCCGCTCCTATAAGATGAATGGGCTGGTCAAGGTAATAGAAGGTCCCACACCCCATCAATTTGACCAACCCTTGCCCGGTCTGCCATTGGCCGTTTTTGGTGCGGAGCCCACAGATAACTTCGTTATCATTATGGACAGCGGCCGGGCTGTACGCTATTGCCTGGAAGATTTGCCACTTCTTGGTCTCCAGGCAATCAACCGTCGTCAGGGTGAACAGATCAGTGGGGTAGGTCTCATCCAAGGTGAAATAGATATGATCTTGGTAACCGAAAATGGTTATGGCCGGCGCTTACCGGCCGAATCGGTCCCGATACCTGCAAAGCCCAATTCTCATGGTCGAGTAATGGTTGCCCGGCGGCCGGTTGCCGGCCTGGCCTTATTAGGGGCGAATGAAACGGTCTGGGCTCTATCAAACCACCAATTGTGGGCACTGAGCGAGGAGAAGATACCGGCTGGTTTGATGGATTCAACCCGTACACGTCGTCTGTTTAAGTTGGCCGACGGGGAACGGATTATGACACTTTTACCTCAATAGTGACTGCTATCTTGAGCCAATAACCAAACAAATGTGCTATAATCCCTCACGCTGACATGCCCTCTGTCTATATTGCCATTGACCTGGAAACGACCGGCCTCCAACCGGAGCGTAATGATATTATTGAGGTAGCCGCAGTCACCTTTGCTGACGGCGTCATCCTGGATGAATGGTCGTCGCTCGTCAACCCCCATACTGAAATCCCCGAAAAAATAGTCCAACTGACCGGTATAACGCAAGGGATGGTCGAAGGCGCGCCTGATATCTTTACAGTTAGGGCAAACATCAAGCGTATCTTGGGCCAGAATGTCTTGGTGGGCCATAATGTTGGCTTTGATCTGGCTTTTTTAAGAGCCCAGAACATGGCCTTAGGCAATCACCGCATCGATACCCTGGTCCTGGCTTCCATCCTCATACCCTATGCGGGTCGTTACGGACTTGGCGCATTGTCGAGGCATCTCAATTTACCCGGTGCCTTCGAGGGCCAAGAACACAGGGCGTTGGACGATGCCAGGCGAACCGCGCATCTTTTTTTCGTGCTACAAGAACAAGCGCTGGCCTTGGACTTCGCCATCCTCAATGAAATCGTCCAATCGGGAAGGCAGACTCGCTGGCCAGAAACGATCTTCTTTGACGATGTATTGCGGGTCGTTGGACGTGAAGCGTTCGGCCACAAGAACCAGTTGTCCCGACTTTTCAAACCGGCCAAACCTGAGGGCCAGATGCTGGCTCCTTCCGAAGAATACGAACCGCTTGACGAAGAGAGCTTGGCGGGGATGCTTCTTCCCGATGGCAATTTCGGCCGATTGTTTCCCAACTACGAATACCGGCCCCAACAAGTTGAGATGGTGGAAGCTGTCACCCGGGCTTTCAACAAGGGGCAACACCTCCTGGTTGAAGCCGGTACCGGCACCGGTAAGAGCCTTGCCTACTTGCTTCCGGCCGCATTTTGGGCTCACCAGAATGATCGCCGGGTGGTCGTTTCCACCAATACAATCAATCTACAAGATCAACTGCTGTTGAAAGATCTGCCTGAACTTCAGCGCCTGGCCCCTTTCGAATTAAGGGCGGCCGTCCTCAAGGGCAAACGTAACTATCTTTGCACACGCCTCTTCCAACGGTTGCGGCATACCGGTCCGGGCGACGATGACGAGATGGCACTCTACGCCCGTATATTAGTCTGGCTACCAGGGTCCCAAACTGGGGACGCGGCCGAGATCAGCCTGCGCACCCCGGGGGAACGGTTGACCTGGGGTAGCCTTAACGCCGACAATGATGTTTGCTCGGCCGATAAGTGCGCCCAGGAGGGTTGCCCGCTACATTTTGCTCGCCGCCGGGCAGAATTAGCCCATATCCTGGTCGTTAACCACGCCCTTCTGCTGGCCGATGTCGCTTCTGAAAACCGGATATTACCAGAGTACGTCGACCTGATCGCCGATGAAGCGCACCATTTGGAAAGCGCCGTGACCAGCGCGTTGAGTTTCCGCGTTGATAAACGCTTGATTGAAAGCTTGCTAGATGAAGTCAACAAACCCCGGGTAGGGCTATTGGCAGATTTGGCACGCCGTGTAGATGCAACCTTACCGGCTGAATATAGCCAAAATATTGCCTCTCGCGTCGAGGAATTACGCGAGGCCGGGCAACAATCAGTGGTTCGTCTGGAAGAATTTTTCCTGACTCTGGACTATTTCTTAGGCCAGTATGCCAACGGGCAGGCTTTGTACGCGGAGCAAGTACGCCTTACCCAGGGCATTCGTTCCCAGCCTTCTTACGACGACCTGGAAATTAGCTGGGACAATTTTAACCACTATTTAAAAACCATAACGAAGTCATTGGGCAAATTGAGCGGTAACATGGCCGACCTATCGGCGAGTCATGACATCGAGGATGGGGAAGATTTATGGCTGGCCTTGATGAGTCTGACCCGCAGCCTGGAAGAAATCCAGAAGAACATGGACGATTTACTGGTCAATCCATCTGAAAATATGATCTATTGGGCCGAACTCTATAAACAGCGGGTTTCCTTGCATGCAGCGCCGCTGCACGTCGGTCCTCTGGTAGAGGAGCACATATTTAAAACCAAAGAGACAGTCATCCTGACCTCGGCCACTTTGCGTACCGTAGGACATAGCCAGGATGGAAAGCCCAGCTTCGACTATTTACGGGAAAGGCTTCATGCCCAACATGCTGAAGAATTGGCGGTCGGGTCGCCCTTCGATTACCAGGCCTCCACATTGCTTTATTTACCTACCGATATCCCTGAACCTAACCAGCCAGGTTATCAACGGTATGTGGAACAAGCTATCGTGGAAATAGCCAGCGCTCTTGGCGGCCGGACCCTGGCCCTGTTCACCTCCTATAGCCAGTTGCAGAGTACGGCCAAAGTCATCACGCAAACTCTGAACACAGCCGGTATCTCTGTGCTAGCCCAAATGGAAGGCAGCTCACGCCAGCAACTATTGACTCAATTTAAGCTGGAAGATAGCCGGGCCGTCCTTCTGGGAACCCGATCATTTTGGGAAGGCGTCGACGTGCCCGGCCAAGCTTTACAGGCTGTTCTGATTGTCAAGTTTCCCTTCGACGTACCCTCCGATCCGGTCTTCGCCGCGCGATCGGAGACTTTCGAGAGCCCGTTTTTTGAATATTCAATTCCGGAAACTGTACTGCGTTTTCGCCAGGGTTTTGGCCGTCTTATCCGCCGCCAGGACGACGAAGGGATCGTTGTTGTCCTGGACAAGCGCATCCTCACCAAGAGATATGGCCAGGCGTTTTTGGACGCCCTACCAGAGTGTACTGTGTTGCGCCAGCGGCTTGATCGCCTGGGCGAGTTAAGCCTTCGCTGGCTAAATCGGGACAAAAGCCAGATCGGAGGTTAAAGGTCGACCAATCGTACTGACCGTTGGTTGAGTTAGAATAACCGTTTATGCTATGGTAATGGTAAGAAACATTTGCTCTTGGCAAGGGGTTTATGAAGAACTGGGTACTGCGACTTCTCCTTCCGGGTATCATCGCAGCGCTGCTAGCAAGTTGTAACTTCCTGGAGGAGTTTACTCCTACGCCGGCGGCTGTCGCGCCCCAAGCCGGTTCGACAATCATGCCGGCCGGTCCAACAAAGACCGCCACTGCACCAGCAACCGCTATCCCACTGGAAAAACCGGTTACTTTAGAGCCGGCGGAGCCGGCTTTGCTCCCCACAGTAACCGTGGCCTTGCCGCCCACCACAGCCGCTGGCGAGATTGACCTTCCCCCAACTCTAGAAGGCAATACCACGGTACCTCTCCCCCACTCTACGGCCGCCAGCGCAGGCGATACCTTGATAAATTTCTTCCAGGCAAATGTCGAGGAAACGGATCCGGGAAACTCCATAACGCTAGAATGGTCGACCACCAACGCCATGACGGTCACCCTCTGGCACCTCGCGCCGACCGGCCAGTTTAGCGATTTTTGGTCCGTGTCGGAACGCGGCTCATTTGATTACCCGGTCGGCATGCGCGAGCGCAATCAAACCACTTTTGCCCTTTCAGCTATTGATGAACAGGGGAATAACGAGATGGTCACCGTGGCAGTGACCTTGCGCTGCCCGGATGAATGGTTCTTTAGCAATCCCCCGGATATCTGTCCGGCTACGGCCGCCCTTTATTCGGCGGCGGCCGAGCAACAATTCGAACAAGGTACGATGATTTGGATTGCCGGTGAAGATCGTATCTACGTCTTGTTCGGCGATGGTCAACAATATGCCTGGCAGGCTTATACTGATGAGTGGAGCCAGGGAGAACCTGAGAATGATGCCAACCTGGCGCCTCCCAGCGGGCTGTACCAACCCGTCCGGGGGTTCGGCCAGGTCTGGCGAGAGCAACCCGAAGTAAAGGATCGCCTCGGATGGGCAGTCAGCGAAGAAAACGCCTATGATACGGCCGTCCAGAGAACCTCCTTTGCCAAGTACAACGAGACCTACATCGGCACACTGGACGGCGCCCTTTGGCGTCTCATGGCTGAAAGAAGTGACTGGCAAAAAACCAACCCTTAGCGCAATAGTTGAGCCACTTCTATTTGTACTGAGGAGTTTGAACAGTTAGAATACGACGGTCCCAATGTATGGGTAGAGGTTTTTTTTGACCAGCCACATAGATGTTTTCGCCAGTAGACCAGTTCATCTTTGAACCATCCAGGAGAGGTGTTTAGATGCGACGTCCCATAGTATTCGGGTTATATTTGTTGATTTCCATCCTGGCCATTGCCGGTTGCCGGCAAGCTGAAGGTGATTCCGTCGTATCTGGGGATGTAGTCTACCGCCAGCGGATAGCGCTGCCGGAAGATGCCGTCGTCTTTGTCCAGATTCGGAATATATCCCTGGCCGATGCGCCGCCCGAGCAAACCCTCTTAGGAGAACAGATTATTGAGAATCCAGGCCAGGTACCTGTTCCCTTCCGGGTGCGCTACCAGTCTGGCGAAGTCGTCGAAAATGTGATGTATGGTGTCGGAGCACGGATTGAGGATGGCAACGGCAATCTACTGTTTATCAGCGCAGAAGCGACGCCGGTGATTACCCAGGGAAACCCCACCTCAAATGTTGAGTTAACAGTAGAGCCCATAGGGGCTGAAGCAGCGGTGATGGCGGCTCCTCCGGCCGACACGCCCACCCCGTTACCGACCTGGCCGCCGGCCTTGATCACAGCCGCCGTTGCCACTTATCAAGCTTATTATGCCGGCCCAACCAGAACACCCGGTACGGCGCCCGGTGACACCTCGGAACTGGAAAATGCCACGGCCGTACCCGCTCAAGCGCCAGTCATCGTCAACTTCTTCGCTTCTGATGTGCCCGAATCCCCAGATGTTCGCTTCAATCTGAATTGGGATACTTCCAATGCCAGTAAGGTAGAGATAGCGGGTCGTGTCATGGATAATCCCCAGACCGGCAGTTGGCCAATTTACGCGGATGAAAACGATTGGGTCCTCTGGGCAGCCAATGACGTTGCCTGGGTCGATCAATTCCTAGAAGTCAGGCCTGACTATGACCAGGGCACGGCCCTTTCGAGTCTTTCAGTTTTTAGCCACCAGGTCACTCTTAATGTCAAGGACTCCCAATTTGTGGACAGGGATATACTAACTTTGTTCGTTAATGGCCTGCCAATCCTTCAGAATTACACGTTAGGCGGTCGTTTTGTATCCATACCCCTAAGCCTTTATAGCGGTCCCAACCAGATCCAGTTCCAGTTGAATAGTGAAGGCACAACCCCGCTGGCCGTATTCGAGATCCAGGTCAGCAATGTCAGCAGTGGTTCGGCCAGCCAGTTCTCTCGCGCCTTGCGTGCAGGCGAGAGTGAGGTGATCAGCATTACCGCCCCCTGATAAACATATCGGGTGCCGGCATAAATCAAACAAGTTATAATGTTCGTCCCTGGCGGCCGTCTCCCGGCCGCTTTTTTTGGAGGCACAGAACAGAATGAAGAGACGAGTGGTTATCACAGGCCTTGGTACTGTCAATCCCTTGGGCAATGATCCGGAATCAACCTGGGAAAATATTGTTCGAGGCAAAAGTGGCATCGAGATTATCCCCGAGTTTGAAGCTAGCGGATTAAAGACCCATTTTGGCGGTCAAGTAAAGGCTTTCGATCCGGCCGCTCTTTTTGGCCGGAAAGAAGCCCGGCGCATGGACCGGGCTACTCAATTTGCGCTGGCGGCGGCCGATCAAGCTCTGACCGATAGCGGGTTAGAGTTGACTGAGTCTATTCGCGAACGAACCGGGGTGGTTATGGGCTGCGGATTGGGAAATATCGGCTCCGCCATTGAGGGGATAAGTACCTTCAATGAACAAGGACCGCGAAAGGTTAGCCCATTCTTCATACCTATGATGCTAGCCGATGCGCCGGCCGCCACCATATCGATCAACTTTGGTCTGCGCGGGCCGAATATTGCCATCGCTACAGCCTGCGCAGCCGGGAACAATGCCCTCGGCGAAGCAGCCAAAATGATCCAGCGTAATGCGGCGGATATTGTGCTTGCCGGTGGAGCCGAAGCCCCTCTATGGCCTTCAGTCATCGCCGGTTTTAATGCCACCGGCGCATTGTCGACTTTCAACGAGGATCCGGCCGGTGCATCTCGACCTTTCGATGCCCGTCGGGATGGTTTTGTGACCAGCGAGGGCGCGACGATTCTGGTTCTAGAAGAGCTGGAGCACGCGCTGGCCAGAGGCGCACAAATAGTTGCTGAATTTTACGGCTACGGAACCAGCGCCGACGCCTATCATATATCGGCCCCGGCTGAAGACGGTGCCGGCGCTGTCAACTCTATGCTTGCCGCTTTAGGGGACGCCAATATCCGGCCGCAAGATATTGACTACATCAATGCCCACGGCACCGGAACAAAGCTAAACGACCAGAGTGAAACCACAGGCCATCAAACAAGTCTTCGGTGATTATGCCACCAGGTGGCGATTAGCTCGACCAAGTCGATTCATGGACACTTGCTTGGCGCAGCCGGCGCCCTGGAAGCACTGATCTGCGTCAAGGCCCAAAAGGCCAACTTCATTCCCCCAACAATCAACTATCAAACGCCTGATCCTGATTGCGATTTGGGCTACACACCCAACAAGGGCCGGCCGGCGATCATAAAGATCGTCACTGTCCAACGGCTTTGGCCTTGGTGGTCACAACGCGACGATCATTTTGGGCGAGTACGGCGTCAATCCCACGGGCGACTGGTAAGTAGGGCCAGCGCTACTCCTGCTCGTCAATTTTTCTCAACTTCTCCCCAAGTTGCTGCTCGGAATCAGACATTCCGCTCTGCACCTGCGGATAGGCGAGCCAGACCAGGGATGAAGCCAAAAATAGCCCCGGTCAGTGCTCGCAAGGCAGGCGTGCTTTCGCGCAACGGGATTAACTGTTGGACCGTTTCCCTGAGACCGCTGACTTGCGAGCCATCGTTGGAGGTTGCCCAATAACTAAACAGTTGGCTAAATCCATCCAGGGCGATGGGACCAATGCCAATGATAATGAAGAGCAAGAAAGGCAACGCTTTGATCTTTACCCGGTAACGAAGCATGCCGAAAAGATCAGCCCGCCGATAAGAACGAAGCCGTAAATGCCGATGTCGCGCTCGCAGAGAGCCATCTTATAGCCCATCTGCTCATTTCCCAGAAACCGGCGAGCGGCCACAAAAAAAGCCGGCCAATCTCCTTCTTCGACCTCGTCAAAGTCTGGAATCTGAGAAGTATAGGATTCCATTGGCTGGAGGTAAGTGCCGGCGATCTCACGAGGATAGGCTGATCTGCTCGCCAAAGAGAAAGAAGGAACGTTGAGCCATCTGGTGGCATAAGGGGGAGTAAACTGTGTATATCGCCCGCGCAGGCGTTTCCACCCCGGCATTCATCAAGACCGGGGCCAATATCGGCAGTCCAACATAGATCAGGATAATAGAGTTGAGAACGGCCAGCCAGTGGCGAGTTACCCAATAAACCGCGCGGTCAATAGAGATAACTAACTGTTCGCTGCCAACCGGTAACGGGCTGGACCTCAGGTGGTGTCGCCATCCGCTTCTCCCATCTTAGCCTGCATCAGCCAACATCCCGGCTAAATAATTTTCGATTTGATTCATGGTTAATGGACCGCGATGAATGGCTGTCACAACACCGGTAACGTCAACAAAATAAGTTGATGGCAGAACGCCAAAGCTACCGTATTCCGTTGATATCGCACTACCCTCATCTAACAACGGGGTAAAGGTTAGACCCATTTCATCATAAAAGAATTCGCTAGCCACCTCGGCCGTTTCATCCTGATTAAGGGCGAGTATTACCAATTCATCATCCTGGAATGTATCAAAGGCCTCTTGTAAAGCCGGCATTTCTATGCGACAAGGTGCGCACCAGGTCGCCCAGAAGTTAATGATCACCGGTTGCCCACGAAAATCGGCCAATCGCACCGGTTTGCCTTCCAGGTCAGAGAGGTTGAAATCATATGCTTCATCGCCAACAGCCAGTACTCCGCCACTTGACGAAATGGAAGGATGTTCATCGCCCCCCTCAAGCGACGGAAGTTCAGCCACTTGATCGAGATATCGTCGTCGGCGAGCCATGGATCACGACCGCTCCCCCGCCTTCGTCGCCACCAAAGAGGTCACCGCCGAAGAGTAATAGGGCTAATGCGGCGCCCAATAACAAGAAACCGACGAAGATTATGAATGGATTGCGGCGCCTGGTCGCATTCTTTTCTGGTTCTGGGTCCTGGTCCGGGTTGGCTGATTGCTCGGGCATTGGGCTAACTAAACATCGTAATCAGTTTATCTTCAAATTCAGCGAACCACAGGGCCAGGTCGGGAGGGACCAGGCTGTTAAATGAAGCCAGGGTACCGCTCAGAAGAAAAAGGCCCATCAAGATAAAGAGTACCCCACTAAACAGTTGGGTCGTGTGCAGGTGCAGTGGCACTTCACGCTCTCGCTGGGGGCCGGTCAATATCCACAACAGGACGCCAATCACCGCAATGATTAACAAGGCAAGCGCGATGCCAGCGTTGAAGGTTTGTCCGGCGAAGAAGTCAAATCTTAAGAAGGCGTATTCTGTAGCCGCTACCAGAATGCGCCAGATAACCAGCGCCCAGATCAGGCCAATTAAAAATACACTGACCGAAACGTTCCAACCTTTGCCACGCAGCGCGCGCCAAAGCAAACTCTGCCTGTCGGCCCGGCCGAAGAAAGTAGAGACAACAATCAAAGGCAGACCCAAGGCGAGGGCGTATATGAACAACAACATCATACCGCGGATCACCGAACCGGTTGTCCCAGCCATGGTTAGCACCGTCCCCAAGATCGGCCCGACACAGCTGGACCAGCCCACGGCAAAGGTCATGCCAAAGAGGAAGGAGCCGCCTAAAGAATTATTGCGCACGGTCGCCTCATCCTGTTGTTTTTGCACACCGGTAAATCCGCGGCCCATCAGAGCCATTACCCCAAAAATGAGGATCAACGCACCGCCGATTAGCATAATCAGGAGTTGGTTTTGGCGAAGAATCCGGCCGATCACCGACGCGCCGGCCCCCATAATACTGAATACTGTCGCCAACCCTAACATGAAAACGAGCGTATTAAGCGCTATTTGTTTTCGCCCGCTGGCAATGGCAAAGGCAAAGTAGGCCGGCAAGATGGGCAAGGTACATGGCGATACAAAACTCATAATGCCGCCGAATGCCGCCAGAAACGCCAGCACCATAAACGGCTGGGTTTGTACACCGCCGAACATGGGTGGAGGAGCCGATGATTGGGTTATTGTACCCACGATCAAAAAGGCTATGATCAGCCCCACGACGCCAATGACGATCAATTGTAGCGGCGATAATCGTAAGGAACCTTTCGCAGAACCTAACATGTTTATGTTTTCTCCAAGATCAGCCAGTTAATCATGTGTATTGCCGACGGGGCTGTCAATCTTTGGGCCGGTCGATAAATGATACACATACTGCTTGCCCAGAGTTCTAAATTTAGATTATCTTCGTAATATAAACGTAAACTACCTTACTTGTTCTGGGATTCTTCATCTTCTTCTAAGAGTTGGCGCAGAAGATGGACTTCCTCCCTGACGTTGCGCTGCCGGTTGGCCAGGACAAGAACGTAAAACAAAGCGATAGCCCACATAACACCGTAACCAAGGATCAAATAATTGTTGAATTGATTGGGGTCGCTAAGGCCACCTTGGGCATATATATTCAGAAGGATCGTTGCTGTCATTATCTGGTATCTCCCATCCAGGGTTTCCCGCTGGTTTGTTATTACTGCTGTAGCCGGGTCATTACCTTAGTCTTAAGCTCAGCCGCATCATCCAATAAGCGTTGCAAGCGCATTCGATTTGTTAGCCAGGCCAGGAAAAGCACGGTAAATGTTAGAACCGAGACGTTGAGGCTTATGACCATCTTGCCGCTGTCAAGACCCGAGAACTCTTGTAATCCCTCGGCCGCTTCACTGGCTTCGCCAATAAGAACTGGGTGAATGTCGCGAAGCAGGCGAATACTGAGGTAGGTAATAATGACCGTTACAAAACCGGCAATTACATAAACGGCCGCGAAACGACTTCGACGATCCTCATCTTCAATAGCGCCACGAAGCATAAAATAAGCCACGTAGACCAACCACATAACGGTTATGGATGTCAGGCGAGGACTCCAGGTCCACCATGTCCCCCAGGCCGGCCTGCCCCAAACGGAGCCGCTAACGATGGTCATAGAGGTGAAGACCAGGCCAATCTCCACTGAACCGACAGCAATCGTATCCCAGATCTTAGCCGGCTTACGCAAGTAAAAAACGCCACTTAATAAAGCGACAAAGAAAGCGACGGCCGCGACCCAGGCCCCGCCTACATGGAAATAGAAGATCCGCTGGACATTGCCCATCGTGCTTTCCACCGGGGCGTAAAAGAAGATTACGACCAGGCTGATCAAAATCATAATGCCCGCCGCCCAGTTCAAGATCGGCACGATGCGGTTTAGATTCATTCGGTCAATTCGTTCTGCCATCTCTTCCTCCTCAGACTATCATTCTTCTACAACGTAATGATACGTCAAGAATCCGGCCGTCACCATGAATATATCGTAGGCAACTACGAGGGAAACGGCAAATTGAACCTCGGACCATTCCGGGGGCACTGCAGCCACATAAGCGGCCGTTACCTGGGCGGCCGCCAGAACGACCGGTAAAGTTAAGGGTAACAATAACACCGGCAACAAGACTTCTCGGGTTCTTGTTTGTACCGTCATTGAGGTAATTAATACACCGGCCGCGACATAACCTATGGTTCCCAGAACAAGGATAAAAAGCACCTGCGGTCGCCAAAAGGGCTTGTTGAAAAATGCTGTGAAAATGGGGACCAAAATCGCTTCCATGGCTAGTGTAAAAATGATAACACTGATTACCTTGCCCACATAGATGGCGCTACGGTCGATGGGCGCCATGAGGATCGCCTCTAGACTACGATTTTCCTGCTCCGACATCAACGAGCGATTTAGACCCAGGGTGCCGGCCAATAAGATCGTAACCCATAAAAATCCCGTAGAGGCGTCTCTCGCCGCAGCCAGGCTACCATATAGAGCGAAGTTGTAGATAATGGCCGCCGTTAGAGAAAAGACCAGCATCACACTCAAGATCTGCCCGGTATGCCACTCCATGGTCAGGTCTTTCCAGACGATGGCCCGCACAGTGGCCAGATAAGACAAATTGCCACTTGCCAGCTTATTCTCTTCTGTCATCGTTTCTTTCGTCGATGTTGTCACAATATTTTTATCGCCTTGGGTATGGGATCAACCTTGCGCGCTATTGCGCTCTCTTGCGCTACGCGTCACATCGCCATACAAAGCCAGAAATTCGGCCGCATTTATATCTTTCCTTTCGACAATCCGGGCGATTCTACCACGATTCAAGATGGCGATTCGCTGACACAGGTCCAAGCCTCGGGCCAAATCATGGGTGATCATGAAGATGGTCCGCCCTTTTTCAGATTCTCGGGACAGCAAATCATCCAGCAAGCGCGTTGCCTCCTGGTCCAGTCCTGTATAAGGCTCGTCCAACAATAAAACATCGGGTTCATGTAAGGTGGCCCGGGCTATCGTTAATCGTTGGAGCATGCCGCGAGAAAAACTACGAACCGGATCCCGTTGACGGGCCAAAAGTCCGACCATCTGTAATGCCTCAGCGACCCGCTCCTGGCGCTGGTCCAATTGATAGAGACGGGCAAAAAAATCCAGGTTCTCGGCCGCGGTCATATCTCCATAGAGCAAGGCATGATGGGAGACCATGCCAATATGGCGACGAACTTTTTCAGCATCACCGGGTATAGACCAGCCTCCCACCAACACTTCACCATCGTTCGGTTTCATGAGGGTGGCAACGATGCGCAACAGCGTCGTCTTACCCGCACCGTTGGAACCGACCAGGCTGAGAAATTCCCCCGGCCGCACGTGGAGATCCACGCCGCGAAGCACGGCATTCATGCCATATTTTTTTGTCAGTCCGCTGATCTTGATCATCTAAAATTCAGTCACGATGACAACGAGATGTCCTACTTAAAGACTTGGGTGGGATTGGTCTGTTGTTGATATTTATCGCCAGGCACGCTGATGTCGCCGATTCCTATTCCCAAATAGCCATCAAATCGGCTTTTATCTCTTGCCGTTCACGCTGATACGTCGGCTCATCTATCTCGCCAGCTTCGAAGGCATCATCCAGATCGGCCAATTCCTGAAGCAATTCTTCCCGGCTCATCACCTGGACGGGTTCTTGTCGCCAGCCGCGGATAACCACAACCGCAATTACGATCACCCCAACGGCCACAGCCAAGCCAATGAGCAGTTCTGTGACATTATCACGAATGACATTGGAGCTCGAAGCGCCGCCTGCCATACTGGGCTCGCCTTCAAGCCTTAAGACGAGTTCACTGCCGGCCGGCAAATTACCTTGTCCGTAGGTTGACACTGGGCCAGTTCCCATCGACTGGGATCCACCACTTTGCCAGTTGTCTCCTACCAACGTCACGCCTACGTCAGGGATAACCAAGTTCACACCGCCGGTATTGTAAGCGACCGGATGGGAGATCGTTCCCCTATCTTCATAAGGCAGGCTGTATTGGGCCACCAGGGTCAGGCTACCCGGCCCAGGTCTTAGCGGTAGGGTGTCGGCCCAGCCACTGGTGGTCTCGATGACTTCATTGGCCGGGAAGAACGAATCGATGGAGCCAAATCCACGCTGGAAAGTTACATCCTGCGCACCTGACGGGAGTGAAATCTCGAAAGTCCCCAGGTTCGTATTGCCGGATTCACCCACAAAGACCGTCGAATCAGTATTGCTGGCGATATAAACCTCGCTGACCAATACTTGATCGCTATCAAAACCGAGCACCAGGTGAAGTTGCTCAATGTTTATCGCGCTGGGATCTGTTCCCGGATCAAATACCGTTATGGGTAAGTTGAGTTCTGGTTGGTCAAACGTTACCTGGCCGAAGTCACTGCCGAAGTCAATATCCTCATATTCCAATGATACGCGGAAGAACCAATCCTGGGGCACTTCGGTTAAATCGAATTGAAAAAATCCATCCGCATCCAGGGTATCTTCCATCTCCAGGGTGATGTCCAGATCCTGTGTAAAGGCTCTGAGATGAGCAGTAGTTCCTGTAGTTAAAACGTCACCGGTGGTGCCATTGATCACTTGCCCCAAAATAATGGCCTGCTCTAACGGTCGGAATCGCGCCAGGGCATCGGTGTAACCATAACTGAATGTGCGCATGTAGTCGATGACCGGCCAAAGCGCTTCATCGTCAAGATCGTATTCGTGATCGGGGTTCTGCTTTGTGGCCAATGAATCAAAAACCGACTGATTGCTCTGATTAAACCAGTAAGCGCTGTTCGATAAGTCGCCTGGTTCAGAGCTTGACTGATCGACTTCCGGACCGTCACCGGCCCCGGTTTCACCGTGACAGGCCAGGCAATTATCCTCATAAACTACCTGCCCCTGCCCGACCACCTCAACCGGTGTGCCTAAACTATAAATGGCAGCGATCAAGTCCCAGCGGCTTGTTTCGCTCAGGGGATCGCTGCTGGCCTCACCAAAAGGAGGCATCCCCTTGTCAACGCGGCCATTCGTGATGAGGTCAAACATCTCAACCGGGATTGCCGCCCGCAGATATTCTGGGGAAGCATGGGCCGTGGGTGGATTTGGTAAATCAGGGGCCAATTCGCCGTCACCCTGCCCCGTACTACCATGACAATTCGAACAGCGGTCCGAATAAGGGATCATCCCGGCAAAGGCATCAGGCGGATCATCGGGCAATTGCCCGGCCTGGGCCAGCACGCCGCCGGCAATCGCCAGGAGAAACAAGGCAACCAGGGTCGCAATAATCAAGCGGGAACGGCCCAGGGCAGGCAGCCCCGAGCTATGAATGGTGTTTTTTTGGATCGGGTTCATACGTGTTGGGGGTTAAGTAGTTTATGGCCGCAGTTGGCGCAGAATTTATCAGCTGGATCGGTGGGCCGGCCGCATTCAGGGCAATATTTACTTTTGCCATTGCTGGTGGCCGGTTGGGGCTGGCTACTTGCCGGAGCTTTAGCGATGGGCTGGTTACTTTCCGGGGCCAGTGGCGCGGCTTGGCTCCGGCGCGAGGCGATAGCCGCTTCAATCTCGCTCTCGAAATCAGCTGTCGATCCTGCCGGTTGCCCGACTGTTACCGCTTCAGCAATGTCACCGCGTTCCTCTATTTCATCTAGCTTGCGGTAAATATCCTCCGCCTCAACCATAAATTCCTCGCGTTGTCTCTGGTAGTCGGCTTCGTTCATTATTCCGGTATCGTAATCAAAGTCCAGGCTGCGAATTTGAACCAGGATGGCCTCTTTCTGGGCAATCAAGGCCTGGTATGGTGTCATATACGACACAGAAGGAGGGGCTGGCTTAAGTATTGGGCGGGCAACATACAAGCCCACCAGAACCAACAAGGCCAGTCCTAAAAAAATTGAACCTATCGTCATAATATTCCTTCAGAAATGCGAGACAAGCGCATGAAAAATTGTTGCTTTATCCTTCAACCGAGCTGGCCGGTGTTGCCAACATTTGATCGATTAAGCCGGTTAGCATGGTTTCATTAACAGGACCAAGCTGGTAATGCACAACTTCTCCGGCCTGGTTAATGAAGAAAGTTTCGGGCACACCGGTGATATCATATTTGCTAGATATTTGAGATCGCAGATCGGGTGCATTGGGGTAGGTGATGTTGTATTCTTCCAAATATTCCAGCGATCGCGGCTCAACATCAATATATGCCACACCTAAAAAGACAACGCCATCATCGCGATAAGCCTGCCATGTTTCTTCTAATATATCAGCCTCAATCTTGCATTCAACACACCAGGAAGCCCAGAAATTAAGCACTACCGGGTGACCCTCGTAGTCAGAGAGGCTGGCCGTAGGTTGATTCTCCCACTCGTAGCCATTGAAAAATTGCATTTCAAAGTCCGGCGCCGTGTCATCAGGTCGATCTACAGCGGCATTTTTCATGCCAAAGCCTAATATACCGATGAAGATTACGGCGAGACCTACAACAGCAATGACGCCCAAACGGTTTCGTTTAGGTTCATCTGCTACCGACGTTAATTCATCCATATTATCTGTCATCGTTTCATATCTCGTAATTCAGATTCAATTCGCGACCGATAATCGCCACCATCCTGCACTTCATCCACCGGATTCGGGGTCTCAACGGGAGCAACGGCGACCGATTCGGCAGGAGTAGCCTTTCGAGACTTCCTGAAATAGCGCAGTAATATTATCACTCCAACAATCAAAGCCAGTATCGGCAATAACCAAACCGTCAGTGTAACTCCACTGCGTGGCGGTTCGGCCAGCGCCCTTGGTCCATACTGATCCAGGAAGTAAGCCTTGATCTCCGCTTCGGTCTGGCCTTCACCTAACTTAGTGCGTATTACCTGGCGCCAGTCAGCGCAAGCCTGGGTGGCACAGACGTCCAAGGGCGTGCTCTCACATATGGGGCAGTACAACTCCTTGGCAATAGCGTTAACATCATCATCGGTAACCTGGCCCGACCCGGCTTGTGCATACGCAGGAAGAACCAGGATGGCCAGACACAACAGACCGCCAATCAAAAAGCCTAGCCGGAACAGATTTCGAGAATGGTTGGTAATCCATTGAGCCCGATTTGGGGTCAGGCCATCGTTACATGATTTCGTTTTGTTTTGCTTCATGTTCATTCTAGTCCCCGGCCGCGCCTCCCACTGCCAATCGGCTCCGAGCGCCTGCAGCAGCCTTGATCTTCTCATCGGCCGGATCGCGCCAGGCGGCCACCAGGGTACCGGCTATGAAAATAAGGGCGCCTGACCAGACCCAATTTATCATTGGGTTTAAGAATATGCGGAAGGTCGCCGCATCGTTGGTGCTGCTTTCCCAATTTACTAATATGACGTAAAAATCTTCCGTAACTGTCGACCGTACGGCGGGTATGGTCATGGGTTGCCGGGTGCGGGTGTAAAGTTCAGTACGAGGAGTGAGTGTTCGGATAAATTCTCCGTTTTTATAGACGTCGACATTGGCACTGGTTATCATCAGATCATCCGCTCCGGGGTTAACCGCGATACCCGTATAGGTCATGCTAAAATCGCCAATTTCTACCGAGCTGCCTCGATCGAGTCGGACTTGAGTCTGCTGCTGGTATAGCTCAGTGCTGATGATCCCAAAAGCCATGACTAGCACACCAAGATGGATGATGTAACCACCATATCTACGGCGATTGCGGCCAATTAGCGCCGCGAGCGCCGTGAATGGCGACTCGCCTTTGCTGCGCATTCGCGCCGTAGCGCCTTTGAAAAATTCAAAGAGCGTGAGGATCAGCGAAAAGGTGACAATCCAAAAACCCAACAGAGCAATCCAGTTGCGGACACCAAAGATAAAGAGGATCACCACGGCCAGAGTCGCCGCCGCCAACGGACCCAGAATCATCCGGCCGAGCCAGCGCGTGCTGGTCCGGTACCACATGGTTAATGGGGCGATACCCATCAGGATTAACAAACAAGCAAAGAGAACCCCATTGACAGCTTCGTAGAAAGGAGCGCCGACAGTCACTTTTTGGCCGGTAAAGAGCTCAGTAGGCACGGGGAAGTAGGTGCCAAAAAAGGTTACGGCGGTAATCATCAGGAAAAAGAAGTTGTTGAGCATAAAAGCCGATTCTCGGGACCAGAAGGATTTTATTTCACCGGTTGATTTCAATTGGTCCCGGCGTTGGTAGACCCAATAGATGGAAAAGAATATCATGAACGTCCAAAAAGCCAGGAGAAACCAGCCGATATTGGATTGGGCAAAGGCATGGACCGACGAAACCAGACCACCGCGAACGTTTAATGTTCCCAGGATCACCAGCAGATAAGTAATAATGATCAGGCTGATATTCCAACCTTTGAACATATGTCTCTTTTCCTGGATGACAACGGAATGCAAGAAGGCTGTACCGGTCAACCAGGGCAGAAGTGAAGAGTTTTCGACCGGATCCCAGGCCCAATACCCTCCCCAACCTAACACGTCGTAAGCCCACCGGCCGCCCAATATGAGACCGACGCCCAAGAAGAGCCAGGCTGCCAGCGTCCAGCGCCTTGTGATACGAATCCATCCCCGGTCGAAGCGGCGGGCAATCAAGGCCGCCATAGCGAAGACGAAGGGGATAGTAAAGCCTACATAACCCAGGTAAAGCATAGGCGGATGGATAATCATCCCCGGATGGCGCAATAGTGGATTCAAGCCCTGGCCATCAGGAGGTATAAATTCCGGGCGCAGGAACAAATTTTGTACGTAGGTCACTGGACCGTTAATGAGGATCTCCGGAAAACCCCCTTCGGCCACTAGAGCACCAACCCGGGCAAAGGGATTTTCGAGAAAGACTGTCAGGAATAAGAAGAAGATCTGGGTGATGCTGGCGATGATGATCGCATAGGGCATGATTGGTAATTCATTATCCCATTTGCGGGCCATGGCCGCAGCCGTAAATCCGGCCAGAATAAGATTAAAAAACAACACAGAACCGGCTTGTCCACCCCATAGCGCGGTCACCTTCAGATATGTTGGCGTTCCCATACTAGAGACGCTCCATACATAATGGATTGAATAATCGTTCCGGAGAATGAGGGTGATGAGCAATCCGCAGGCAAGGACAACCAGGGGAAAGATGATCATTGTTGCATGACGACCACTTTCAATCCAGCGTGACTGCTTTGTTCGAACGCCGTGCGCAGCTGCAACGACCGCATAGATTGCCGCCAGGAAAGCGATAAGAAGCGCTGCGTAACCTAAATCAGCTATCATTATTTAACTCCAATAATCCGGAGATCGTAGATTGGCAAAATGAGTTCGGAGATTCTCTCTTGAGAGGCGGAGATGAAAGCTGCGTTTTTTCCGTTCCCAATGCCCAGTATGTTTACCCGCTTACGCCAGGATCGGCTTCTTCGTAGCGGGTGGGACATTTAAGGAACAAGCCGCCTGGATTGGCGTTAAACGTATTCCCTTCGGCGCTTCCTTCAACCAGGGCTTGTGCCTCATGTTGTAATAAGTCGGGCATGGGTTCGTTCATAGCGACAATTCGTAATCGTTGTCCTGGATTATTGATTTCGTCGACGATGTCAAATTCCAGGCGTGAGGTCGTATCATCTATCTGAGTAAACAGGATTGAATCACCCAATACCCAGCCCGAGACGCGCAGATCCTGGGTGGCGAACTTGCTCTGCTCTGCGAAGTATTCGTCGACTGTAACATAATATTGGGTATTGCCGCGTAAGGCATTAAACACGAGAAAACCGATGGCGATGATCAAGAGCACACCACCGATGACAAATTTCGTGCGACCACCGCCAGTTTCTTTACTGGCTGTCTCTTCCTGTTTAGTCCATGTTGCCTGTGCCATAAAATCTCCTTCTTCTCTCAGGGCCGTGATTACCAGCCACCCAAATCCTCAGACTTTGACAAGGGTCTGAATTTTCCAGATCTTTTCTTTAACTACCTCTAACGATTTGGGCAAAAACCCTAATTTCCTCTCGTATTTTACCAAATTTTATTGATCACCGTTGTTCAGTGACAGTGACAAAACTCAGCTTTTTTCTGACAAATGTCATGAAAATAGCTAAAACTTATACTTGGGGTATTGTAACAGGTACCTCTGGTTATTCCATAGCAGAGGTCGTTTCTTCATCACTCTCTTCGGAAGTTAAGTCGTCTTCTTCAAGCGGTGTTTCCAGGATGCTCTTGGCTTGTTCAAAGTATCTCTCCGGTACCAGAACATAACCGGTCCCTAATAATCCAACGGTAAGTCCAAATGCCTGACCTGCCCCTTCTTGCCAAGCCCGGGCTGGAATACCCTCGGCCAATAGACGCCCAACAATTATCTCGGCCGTCATCACACCGGCCGTCTCAGTGACCACTTCCCAGTTTGATTCCTTCTCATTGCCAGGTGTGTGATCCTCTTCCTTGAGGCCAGCCTCTTCCGGTTCATAATTCTCCGATTCATCTTCGGGCAACGTATCTGAAACCAGTGAATTCATAGGTACAGATTATCCTCCGTCTCTTTGCCGGTAAACCGCGCCGATTATATCGTCAATCGTGAAACGATTACAATGGATCTTAACCCTTGTTCATACTAACCGGCTAGCTACTAGGGACCCAGAATGAGTAAGGAGCCAAACCTTCCGGTGCGGCCCTTTTCGGCCCGGTGGGAATAAAAAAGATCTGTTCGACAGGCGGTGCACAGGTTAGACAACTCGATGCTCTTCACGCCAGCCCTGGCTAATTGTCGCCGGTTGGCCTCTGGCAGATCAAGATTAGGGCGGAATCCGGCCGAGCCCTCCTTGTTGCCAGCCTCAGGCACAATCAACAGCGTAGCGGCATTAACAAAAGATGATTGAACGGCCGAGATGACCGGTTCGCTTACCTCATAACAGCAAGGGCCGATGCACGGGCCGATGCCGGCGATCAGTCTGGCTGGCTCCGAGCCAAAAGTGCGTTGCATCGCCCTGACTAGCGAACCGGGTAGATCTTTCACCGCACCTTTCCAACCAGCATGTCCCAAACCAATTGTATGTTTGTCCGGGTCATAAAGAAATATGGGGGCGCAATCAGCATAGTTCATGGTTAGGCCACAGCCTGGTTCGCTGGCAATCAACCCATCGACAGGTCCAACATAGTGGCCATACTCCTGTTGCGACACGCTAGCTATTTCTGATCCGTGGGTCAAATGAGCGTGGACCAGCGTATGGTTTGTACGATTATGGGTGCCATAGGCCCGGGATCGGTTTTCCATGACATTGTTATTGTCATCGGTCACGGAAACGCTAAGGTTTAAACTATCATACGGGGCCGGGCTGATCCCTCCTTGTCGAGTAAAGATAGCGTGCTGAATATACCCATTGTTGGGAAACGATCTAAACCTGAGATAGGGTATGCCGTTGTAGAAGCAGCGAATCAAAATTATGTACCTGCCTGTGAAGAAAGTGCACCAACAACCTGATCCTAGGCCATGTGTGGAAATTGCGCAAAAGAAAGGTCACAGTTGAGCAGCCGGGTGACAATAGCGCCTGCCTGTCAACATAATCCATGTTATAATCGGCAATCCAGGAACATTTGAGCTATGACACGTAAGAGAACCACCACGAGCAGAAAGACGACGAGCAAAAGGCCAACCCGGCGGAAGAGCCCGGCGCGCCGGTCATCTTCGTCATCTAAGAAGCCGCGTTTTACTCTGAGCCTGAATCTTCAGCAGAAAGCAATCATCTTTGGTATTTTCTTCATCTTCTTGACAGCGATTATCGTTCTCAGCCTGCTCTCTCCTAGCCAGGGTGAATTAACCACTTTGTTGTCCGACGGCATGTGGCGTCTTTTTGGCTGGGGCGGGGCCATCATCCCCATCGCCCTGGGTTTAAGTGGTTTCTACCTGGTTTTGTGGGGCATGGAGCAAGCGCCAGGTTTGCCCAGCTTACGCCTGTTAGGATTCATACTGCTCTTTCTAGCCTTCGAGGCTTTCGCCACGCTCACTGTGATCGCCCTGAATAACGGCTTAAATGAGGTCAGCGAAGTAGCCAGGGAAAGTCAAGGCGGTGGTTATCTGGGCGGCCTGATCGCCTGGGCGCTAACCCAAGGCGTCGGTCGCTTTGGCGCCGTGTTTATTTTGCTGGTCCTGGGCATTATCGCGGCCGTCCTGGCTTCCGGCATCAGCCGCCAGGATATGGGCGTCTTCTTTCAAAGCATTTTTAAACGGCGAGGGGAACCCACAACTGAAGAGATCCCCATCAATAACAGTCGTTCCCGCGTCAGCAATCGCCAGCCCCGGTTAATAGACGATGATGAGGCAACATCTCCGGCATCCACCTCTACGGAAACTGTACCTGAACCGGCTACTGCTGCTGTAGCCATCGCCCGACCTCGTCGCCAATCCAGAGGTAAGCGAAATAGCCAACCGGCGGCCGATATTGAGAAGCAAGCAACGGCGACTCCGACCCCGGTCTTCTTTAACCTGGGTAGCGATCAGAGTTGGACGCTGCCAAATATCGAAGATTTATTGGAGTCTGGTAGCGAGCAAGAACTAGGAGATACCCAAATCAGGGAACAGGTTGAGATTATCGAGCATACGCTGGAAAGTTTCGGGGCCCCGGCAACGGTCGTCGAGATCAACCAGGGTCCCACAATTACCCAATACGGCGTAGAGCCAAAATTCATTGTGCAACGTAGCGGCAAGAGGACCAAAGTGAAGGTTGGAAAAATCGCCAGCCTCAGTGATGATCTGGCCCTGGCCCTGGCCGCCAGATCGATCCGTGTTCAGGCTCCTGTTCCTGGTAAGGGGTACGTTGGCATTGAGGTGCCTAACTCCTCCAAAGCCCTCGTTTCTCTGAGAGATGTTATGGAGGCAGCCGAATTTCAAGCCATTCACTCATCGTTACGCATCGGCCTGGGTCAGAATGTTGCCGGGCAACCTATCGCCACCGATTTGACCCAGATGCCTCATTTGCTTATTGCCGGCACGACCGGTTCCGGTAAATCAGTTTGCGTCAATACGATTGTGGCTTGCCTGCTCCTGCAAAACACACCGGCTACTTTGAAATTGGTTATGGTTGATCCCAAGCGAGTCGAATTAACCGGTTACAACGGTGTACCACACCTGGTTGCTCCGGTTGTCGTCGACCTGGAACGGGTGACCGGAACACTGCAATGGGCCATGCGGGAGATGGATAATCGCTACAAACGTTTGGCCGAGGTCGGCACGCGAAACATCAGCGAATTCAATAAAAAAGCGGCTTCCAAAGGCGAAGAAGCCATGCCATACATCGTCATCGTCATCGATGAATTGGCCGACTTAATGATGCTCTCCCCTGAAGAAACCGAGCGCGGGATCACTCGGCTGGCGCAACTTGCCCGGGCCACCGGGATTCACATGGTCATCGCCACACAGCGCCCCTCGGTTGACGTCGTCACCGGGTTGATAAAGGCGAACTTTCCGGCTCGTATTGCCTTCGCCGTCGCTTCAAGCACTGATAGCCGGGTAATCTTAGATACGACCGGCGCCGAGCGCTTACTTGGGCAAGGAGACATGCTCTTCCAAAGTCCCGATGCGGCCGCACCAATACGCATGCAAGGTTGTTTTGTCGGTCCAAAGGAACTGGATGGAATTATTGCCTATTGGCAGGGAGCACGCCGCGCAGCGATATCTCCTGCTCAACCATCTACCATGTCAGAGGAGAGCTCCGAACACCCGGGAAGTGAAGTTGAGCTGCCGGAAGAACAACAGCCGCCGCTATGGGAAGAGATGCGCGAGATTGAAGCGGAAGCCGAAAAATATTCTGACGAGTTACTTCCCGAGGCAATCGCCACAGTCCGCCAGTTGGATAAAGCATCTACATCCTTGCTTCAACGTAGATTCCGAATCGGCTACACCCGAGCGGCGCGCCTGATTGATACCATGGAAGAGGATGGCATTATTGGCCCGCCAACCGGCACCAGCAAAGCTCGAATCGTATTGCCCTATACGAAAGAAAGTGAACTAGAGGAATTTGGGGGGCAGCAGGACTAACTGGTAGCATGGCCCATTTACGTGGCGACGACCGTGCCAGGTATGTCCAGGGTATGTTTGCCCGGATTGCCGGCCGTTATGACTTGATGAACCGCCTGATGACGGCCGGGCAAGATATTCACTGGCGGCGGCGGGTCATCCAGCTGGCTCAATTACCGGCAAACGGCCGGTTGCTGGATATCGCCACCGGCACCGGTGACATCGCCCTTGAAGGTCAACGCCAGCATCCTGATATAAGCGCCATTGGCGGCGACTTTACCATCGAGATGATGCAAGCGGGAAAGAGTGACCCGGCTAGGCAAACTATCCGCTGGGTTGGCGCCGACGCCCTGGCGCTACCTTTTCCCGACAATTCATTTCATGCCGTCACCTCTGGCTTTCTGATGCGCAATGTAATCGACGTGCCCCGGGCATTTGACGAGCAAATGCGGGTGGTCCGCCCGGGCGGGTGGATTGTCGTCCTGGAATCGAGTCCCCCGAAAAAGAATCTGCTCCGGCCTTTCATTCTATTTCATCTCAACTACATTATTCCATCGTTAGGAAAGCTGGTAACCGGAGACAGGGATGCTTATAGTTACCTTCCTGATAGCACGCAACAGTTTCAAGAACCCGAAAGCCTGTTAGATATCATGCGGAAGAGTGGGTTGGCAAACGTCAGTTACGAGTTAACCATGTTTGGCACAATTGCCATTCACAGCGGCTGTAAGCCTGATAGCGAGACCGATATCAAGGAGAAAACGAATGTTATCTGAAACCCTTCGTTTGATGAAAGAAGTAGATTGGTTTGCTGCAGCCGCTTACCTAAATCACCAGCCGGATCAACTAGCGAGTTTGGAACTCTACAACAAACTGATTAAACACCTTTACTACGAGAATAAGAATATGCCGGCCGTTGTCGCCATGGCCCGATCTGCCATCCAGTTTGGTCTGGCTGCAGGTGAAGCCCTGGAGGCTAGTGATCGAGAGCAAGCTACGAAACTCCTGGAGCGCACCAGGGCGGTGAGCTACAACCTGGCATCCTATACCTGGCCAGGCTGGGATGAGCCGGGTATCGAGATCGGTGTTGGCGACCTGGCTCAAGGCCTGGACGCGGCAAATGTTACCCTACGGTTGACCGAGGCTTTTGATATGGGTGCTCTCCGCCTATCCAGAAGCCACTGGATGTTGGGCGCCCATTTGATGGCGGCCGATATGTTATCGGAAGCAGCACTGAGCTTCAACAATGCCGCTATCCTTGCCGAAGAAGCCGGCGCCCAGGCAGAGGTGCTCCTTGCCCGAGGGTACTCGGCTATTGTTGGACTAATGCTAACAACCGCCGATCAAGCCGCCGCCAATCAGTTTGAGGAAGTTAAGATCGATCTGGTCCAGAAGGAATACGGGGAGATCTTCATTGGTCAACTAGACACGACGCGGCGGGTCTTTTTACAATAAGTGCCCTGAGCTATTAGCAGATATGTTTCCGCTGAGGGTGTAGATTTCTCCTTACACCACCACCAATTATGAGGTTGGCTACTATGAAATGGCTATTTGTACTAATCTTAGGCGCAGGAATAAGCACTGGCTGCGGTCAGGGTGATTCACAGCCTACCGCACCACCGGCCTTAGCCGAGCAAGCTGTTGAAAAAGTCGCGACGATTCCGCCTGCCACAGAGACCCCGGTCGAAGCTGATGTTAAACCGGCCAGCGAGCCGGAACAAGCGGCAACAATTGAGATTCCAGATCCAACACCGGCCGAACCAACTGCCTTGCCCCTTTCAGCTACATCAGAGCCCGATTTGGCCGGACAACAAGAATCCATTGCTGACGAGGCTGTTGCCTTCAACGGCCCTTATGAAAACAGTTACTTCCGTGGGGCTGCCGACGCGCCGGTCACCATCTTAGATTATTCCGATTTCCTTTGAGGCAACTGCCGTGCCTACGTGTTAGGCGCTGAGCCAGAGATCATAAAAAACTTCGTTGAACAAGGCCAGGTACGCCTTGTATTCTGGCCCATGTTGGATCATGGCAATGCCAGCCTTAACGCCCATGCCGCGGCCGACTGTGTTGGTCGTCAAAATGTCGATGCTTTTTGGCAGATCCACGATCAATTCTTTCGCAACCAGGGCGAACTCTGGCAAGCAGATCGAGATTATTTTGTCAACGCGGCTGTGTCGGCCGGGATCGAACAGGGCGCCTTTGAAGCTTGTTATGACGGCGGTATCGGCCATGCGGCCGTTACCGAACTAGATAGCCTCCGCCGCAATCAAGGTATTTTTAACCGGCCAACCTTCAAAATAAACGACCAACTGCTGGTGGGATCGCAACCATTCGAGATATTTGAGCAATACATTCTGGCGGCTCTTCCATGAACGATAACTTTCCCGGTTAAGACAGTCGCCCGGGTCATAAACAGGCTCTTTGATCGGCCGAACACCTCAAGTTGGGGTTCATCGTAAAGCCCAGGGAGCTTTGGATTGAGGATAATATGGAATCGAAATTAGATGGAAAAACTGCCATCGTAACTGGCGCTGGGCAGGGGTTAGGAGAAGCCATCGCAAAAGCACTGGCGGCCGCCGGCGCACGGGTCGCGGTAAATGATATCAACCCGGATCGGGCTGCCAGAGTCGCCGGCGAAATTACTGCCTTGGGTAGACAGGCCATCCCAGTCGCCGCGGATATCAGCAATAAATTCAATTGTGTCCAGCTGGTAGAAACGACCCGGGCCGAATGGGGCCGGCTGGATATATTGGTCAATAACGCCGGTGTTGAGCCGGTGTCCTCAATTTTAAGAATGGACGAATGGGACTGGGATCGTTGCCTCGACGTCAACCTTAAGGGAACCTTCTTAATGAGTCAGTTGTGCGGCCGGGTGATGGCCGATGAAAATAGCGATCGGGGTGGGGTCATCATCAATATTAGCTCTATCGCCGGGGTCGAAACCCCGCTTATGCACCGGGCTGCCTACTGCGCCAGTAAGGCCGGTGTCGTCGGCTTTGCCAGGGAATGCGCCCGCGAATTCGCAGAGTATGGCATACGGGTAAATACCATCGTGCCCGGGGTCTTTATCACCCCGATGACTGAGAAAGCACGCCATAATCCAGAAATAATGGAGCGCTGGCAAAAGGAGATTCCGATGGGTCGCCTGGGCCATTCTGAGGAAATAGCCCAAGTCGCCTTGTTTCTCTGCTCTGACGAAAGCAGCTATATGACCGGCAGCACTATTACAGTCGATGGTGGCAAGGTGATGCGTTGAATGGGTGAGTCAATTTCTAGGATTTGACCGTGGACTGCGGATTACCGTCTACGGTTTGGGCTTCTTCCCGTTTTGCCTTTGCCCCGGTAACTGGGCGCTTTTAGAACAAAGAAGGTGCTGTGGTTCTCATCCATCATCCGGGACTCTAACTTGGGATCGAGATCCTTGATCGCCGTCGCCGTCGTAATCACCGTTGGTATGCGTGCCACATAACGATGGTTCAGCAACTGATATAGTTTCTCTCGTGCCCAGGGAGAGGCGCTCTCTGTTCCCAGGTCATCCAAGACTAAAATTGGGCTATTCTTCATCTCGTTGAACCGGCGATCATAACGAATGACGCTAGATGGGTTATAGGTCGCCCGCAAATGGTCTAGCAGGTCAGGAACAGAGATAAACAATACCACCTCGCCATTCTGTGCCAGTTGGTTGGCGATTGCCGCCGCTAAATGGGTTTTACCGTTTCCGTGAGCTATGCTGTTAAATACCAGCCAATCGCGCGGGTTTTCAGTATAGTTTTTCGCTGCCTCGAAAGCGCGGCGGATATTGTTGGATTCATTCTGGGGTAACTCCCGATCTCGCATGTCGAAGGTCTCGAAAGTTTGATCGGCGTGCAGATCCAGTGTTGAGAGGTCAGGCTGCATCTCGTGAAATCCCGCATGCCGAAAATCAGGCACCGCAATGGTGATGATTTTTACCAGGCGATGATCCACCAGCCGGGAACGAATTCGCCCCTCGATCGACTCCAGTTCTTGGTTTGTCGTCACCACCGTAGGCATCGCTGCGTTGTAGCGATGATTAAATATCTGGTATAGCTTTTCTTGGGCCCACTCAGTATTCGATTGGGAACCCAAATCATCCAGGATCAACAACGGTGCATTACGGACCTGCTGGAAACGATCATCAAAGGCCACGTCTGAAGATGGGCTGTATGCGGCTCGCAGGTGATCTAAGAGATCGGGCGTATTGACAAATAAGACCATCTGCCCTTGGGCAATACGGTAATTCGCGATTGCGGCCGCCAGGTGAGTCTTGCCGCTACCATAGCCACCTTTCAATACAAGCCACCCCTGGGGATTTTTACCAAAGGCAAAAACAGAGTCATAGGCCAGCTTTAAGTGCATCTGTTTGGCCGGTGGGAGACCGACACCATCTGTCAAAAAATTGTCAAAAGTACAATTGGTGAGAGATCCGAGCTCGCTGACCCTTAGCAACTTGTCAAATCTGGATTGTTCTAAATTGGTTGCCCGGCAGGAGCATTCCACCGCCCGGCCAAATTGGGGGTGTTCCGGAGATACATCCGGCAAAATAAAACCCATACCGCCGCAGATAGGGCAATCTGGCCGGCCGCCGCCGCCTTCCACGGCCGGTGGCGCCGGTGGTTCACTACTTACCAAATCCCGCTCATTGTTTGACGATGTCTTGATATTCGTCGGGGACTTGATGTCGAAGCTCTGTTTGAGAATCTCGGCGGCTGACTCCATCTTTCTTGCCTTCCTGTCGCCATCTTTCCAATATAGAATGAACGTATCGCCATTTGCGCGCGTTGTTTTCCACCGCGATGCTGATTGCTTCTTCGATCCACGCTAGCGGATAAGTTTGCTCTGCATCCCGTAGTTGGTCGGCGATGAGTGGTGTTAGCGAGCCAATATTCTGCTCATACAAAACAAACACATTAGGCCTCTCCACCATCAGGGTGATCGGCTCATCATCGTCTGGGTTAGGTCTCCACTCTCCTCGCGTAATGCCCTCAATGGCGGACCTGCCCTTCTCTGAATTCAAAAAATAAAGATCCATTTTGCCATCAGCGCTTTCTATATCGATGTGCAAGAATATGCCCCGGGCGATGGCTCGTTCCAGACCATCGGACAGCGCCTCGGCGGCCAAAGTTGGCGTAGGCCCCAGGCCTTTCATGAATTCACTGTCATTCAAAAAATCGACATAGCGCAAATAGCGTACTTGCCCTTCTTTTTGAGTCAAGGCCCAAAACGCATACAGGGTGATCTTCAGTTCAGATAGGTTGTCGATGTCCGGGAGTAAGTCACTGAAAAATAGATTCGGAATCGCGGTAAGTCTTAGCTTGCCGGCGGGAAATCCTGGAAACCCTTTCATCTTTTGCTCACAAGGCGATCTCTTGCCGCTGTAGATTGCGGAAAGTGGCCAGTTGACCGTGCCAGTATAGATCGATCGTGGCCGTTGGGCCATTCCGGTGTTTTGCCACGTTTATCTCGGCAATATTCGGCCGCTCGCTGGTATCAGGGTTGTAATATTCGTCGCGATAGATGAAGACGACGACATCGGCATCTTGTTCGATGCTACCACTATCCCGCAAATCAGACAGCTGGGGTCGCTTATCCTGCCTTTGTTCAACCGCCCGGCTCAGCTGGGAGGCAGCCACGACCGGGATATCCAATTCACGGGCCAAACCCTTCAAGCTCCGGGATATTTCACTGATTTCCTGTACCCGGTTATTCGAAGTGTGCTCGGACTGCATGAGCTGAAGGTAGTCGATCATGATTAAGTCGAGATCATGTTCGGCGTAGAGGCGACGAGCCTTGGTACGGAGTTGAAGGGAGGTAATTGAGGGGGTGTCGTCGATAAAGATCTGGGTTTCAGAAATCCGGCCAATAGCCTCGTAAAAAATCGGCCATTCGTGTTCCTTCAAATCTCCACGCCGGAGCCGTTGGGAATCAATCCGCGTCTCTGCGGCGATCATCCGCTGTACCAGCTGTTCGCCAGACATCTCCAGGCTAAATATGGCCACGCGCTTGTTGAAGCGTCTCGCGGCCGATTGAGCAATCGATATTTGCAAGGACGTCTTACCCATACCGGGACGGGCAGCTACGATGATCAGATCAGATTTATTGAGCCCGCCTAAAACTTTGTCCAGATCAGTAAAATTGGTCGGAACACCAATAATATCGTCGCCACGAGCATGAAGCTCCTCTATCCTATCCAGATAACGGCTGGCGATTTCTTTAACCGGCACCAGATCACGCGTCGTTCGTTCTTCGCTGATGCTGAAAAGCGCCTTTTCAGCCCGGTCGATGGTAATATTAATGTTTTCATCTTGTTCATAGGCCAGGTTGGCGATGGTTGAGGCTGCGCCTATCATCCTGCGCCGCAGTGCGGCCGCCTCAACAATCTGACCGTAGTTACGGGCATTAATCGAGGTGGGAACTATATTAACCAGGGCGATTATCGTCGCCTCGCCGCCCAATTCCTCAAGCCGGTTTCGCCGCCGAAGCTCATCTGTCAGGGTGATAAGATCGACCGGCTCGCGTCGTTCATTCAGGCCCAATATCGCTTCGTAGATCCATTTATTCTGCTCGCGGTAAAAAGCGTCCGGCCGCAAGAACGCAGCCACATCATATACAGCTTCAGGATCGATTAGCAACGAGCCAAGAAGCGCTTCTTCAGCTTCAATATTATTAGGTGGAACGCGATCAGTTAAACTCATAACCTTGATAAGAAAACGTGAAAAGCACGGGACGCTAATGCGCCCCATTTCATGTACTTGGTAAAAGCCCGATCAAAGCTGACTGAAGATACAGGGTTGACTAACAATTCGTTGAGAAACATCTGTCACCCCAATCAACGAACTTAAACTCCCTGCAATCTAATATATTTTCCGTTGATTGCCAGATAGGTGGCCTGAAGCTATTGGTCGCTGTCCTGATTATGCTGCGCGGGAGTATGTGTCCCGATTTAGCTGGAAGATAACCTTATTCATCACCCTCGAAGTCGTCGAAGTCCAGGGTATCCACAAAATCCTGGAAGGCATCCAGTTTCTCAGGGTCATCCGCTTCGACCGGCTCTTCGACGTCAGTTTCAGGAAAAATGCCGGCTTCATCCATAACTGCTTCATCAACGAAGATCGGCACCTTGGCTCGAACGGCAACGGCGATGGCGTCCGATGGCCGGCAGTCAATCTCTGTCATTTCGCCATCAGCATCAACGAACAGGCGAGCATAAAATACCTGTTCATTCAGTTCGTTTATCAAAATATGGGATACTGTTCCACCCATCTGCTCAATGACATTCTTGAGCAAATCATGGGTGACGGGGCGAGCGATCTCCACATCCTGCAGTTCAATAGTGATTGCCTCAGCCTCACAGGGGCCAATCCAAATCGGCAGACGTCGTTCGCCGTCCGTATCACGCAGCATGACAATACGGTGTTGGGAGATGAGACTAATACGAATGCTGTCGATCACGACTTCGATCATAAATAACCCCTTTTGATGCTCGCTCTCCTGGAGGGGAATTACCCGTCATCTGCTACTAAATAGGTCCGCCTGGCGGTTCAGATTGATCACCGATCTTCCTATTACTGATGGCGCATTGTAGCATAAAAAACAAAAAGCAACAGGCTCAAGTCTTAAAAAAATTCTCCGGTAAGTTAGAGCTTCAGGTGATAGCATTGGCGAATTTTTTCAATACCCCGGACCATTATCGGAGTGGCCTCCAGGTTAGATCATCTCTCAGAACCAGCTGTAGTTTGGTCATCGCCAACTCATCTGGTCGCTTTACCAGGCCGGTGGCCTCGTCACCACTCACGGTCAGCTGCTGAATCTCATATCCCATCTCACTCACCATCGTCACAATATTCCAATAAGCCCTGGCTAGTGGGTCCAGGAATCGTCCACCATTGTTTATGACGCGATCAACACTATCCAGCAAAGCATTGGATCGACTATGATCCCCTTGTAACAAGGATTGATTTGCCGCATGTAACATAGCCTCCAGGGCAATATTGGTGTCGGATTTAGGATGGCGCGTGAAATCGGCCGTCGCCTGCTTCTGTTCAGCCAACTCCGGCGATGGCAACCAGGCATAGAGATAATAGGCAGTTGGATCGTAGGCGATTTGATATCTTCGCATGACCTCATAGTAACGTATAGTCGTACTTAGATCTTCCCGGACCTCGCGATCTCTTGGTAACCGGCTGAGATACGTTAGCCAGTCACTCTCAACTTGTTCTAGTGTCCGGCCAAAAGATGCCCGCATATTCAGATCAACCGCGTCGGCCAGCGTCGCGCCGTCGTCTGCAGTGACCTCGATAAAGAAGCCGCGCACCGTTGGCCAACCGTAGGTGTTTACCAGATAGTCGATCAGGCTGCCTGCCTCCAGGTAACTGATTTCGTGCTGGGTGGCGAAAAAATTGTTTGTCACTTCCGAAATAGGTGCGTAATGTCCTAATTCGATAAGGGCAGCCATCCACTGCCCGAGGTCTTGTTGCTGATAGTGACCACCGCTCGCCCACACAGCAATCCCTTCAGAGAGAAAGGTGATCTGATCGGTCGCGAAGGCATCGTCGATGAGGTGAGTGGCTTCATGGACCAAAAGCTCATAAAGACCGCCGCCTGCATAGTTGCGGTCCAAATAGGAAACGACCATTCTGTCGTTGGCATAGCCGCCCTGGCCAAATACCCGGTCAACCAGGTAAACGTGGTATGGCGCTGCAAGGGGCTCATCCAACATGAGCGAGGCCTGGGCAAATGCGACCTCGACCTGGGGAAGTAATTTCTGCAAATCCCGATTCGCGGCCGTTCCGGTCACGGTATGAATAATACAGCACGAAATCGGTGTCGTAAGCCACTGTGCGTTTACTTCGATGTCTGGAAATGCAGCCGCGGGTTGAACATTAACCGTTATTGTGACCTGGTTATTATCGGGATCTTCATCACCGATCTGGATCAGGTCGAGCGGATCCAAGACGGCCGTAACGGTATGGTCTCCTGGCCGGCCCGTCGTATCCCAAACCCATTGATATAAGCCAACTGTATCACCGCTGAGCTTTCGCCAATTCAAATTGCCGATTACCAATTCTTGACCATCCACCATGATGCGAACATCGACGTCGTTGGGAGCCAAACCGTGCGGAATAGTCGGCATGACCTGGATGCTGACCGGATCGCCGGCGATTAGTGCAGGCACTGGGAAAATAAATATGTCATCGGCCGATAATGATAGATCATGAAATGTCACTTGGGGCACAGCTGTTGCTGGCGGTTCAATTGTTGGCGTAGACGGAAGTGCCGTTTCAGTTGATTGCGCTACAACCGGGGAGGTTGGCTCAGATACGGTAGGGTCTGGTAGCGGGGATGAATCTGGCTTGTTCGTCATCGGCGGCGATGGGAATAATGCCGCCGTTTCTGGCGCTCCCGTTAATTCAACCGTCGCATCAGCTGCCTGGCCATCTCCCCCCTGACCAGGAGAGCAGCCCACCGTAAAGGCACTGACGAACAACATGAACAGCAGTAACAATCGTCTCATAATCAAAAGCGAAATTGGCGCCTAATTCCCACGAAGAAAGCTTCGCAACAGGCTCACAATGCCATCCAAGAACGATCTGCCATCTCTTGCCGGTGTCCCAGGCGGCCGAGTTGACGGCGGCGGCTCGATGGCCGGTGGCTCGCTTATCAACGGTGGTTTACCAACTGGCGGCGCCAGTTGGTCTGGGGGCGGCAAGGTGGGTTCTGGCAGAGGTTTGGTAATGGGAGTTGGGCTCGGTATTATGTGTCCTGGAAAGCGGACGTTCAACCTGTCGATTACTCTTGTTATATCGTGGGCCAAGGCATGTTCAGGGGTATCTCCAATCTCCCCCGCGAAATGCAAGCCCACAGCCTTGCCACTGCTTTCGTCAACCCACATCGATCCGGAATCACCACCGAAGCTGATCTCGCCAGGACCGGAACCAGCTCTTGGCACAATACGAAAGACTTGTTCTAAAAGGTGGGTACCGGCCTCACGGTAGTCTAGGGGGACCTTCATCAAGATGCCATCGATGAACCCCTCCGTATAGCCCGTGCTTCTCCCGCTCTTCCAGACTTTCATGCCCAATCGGGGCGCGGTTGATTCGACGATTTTACGTCCTTCCGGCGTAGTAGTCAGCACTTCACGGGCACCGGTTAGCCGGGCGACGGCCGCATCGTAGGGACCCAAAACCCAACGAGAGAGCCGGGCGATGGTATTTGTTTCATTCGTACCCCCGTCAATCCAACCGGGTTGCCAGATAGAGATCCCCGCTTCAACATTGCGCCGGCCAGCCAGAACATGCCAATTGCTAAGGATCATCTCATCGCCCGAATCAGCGTCTATCACCTTGGCCCCTAGGGTGCCGGCGGTGCTATATTTACAACCGACACTGGTACCTAGAGGAATAACCTCGAATCGCTTTCCGCGACCTTCTACAGCCGCTTCCGGCCTGGCATTTGTCAGGGCTTGAGGAGCATAAGTCGCCTGGATAACATCCACCGGCACCCCATCTACCTCTTCTGGGAATAGTTCTGCCCGACTCAGCTCTGTCTTCTGTTTTTTTCTGGCCACATGCACTCGGATTGACAATTGGGTCGTCATCTTTCCGCTACTCCACTTAAAGCCCAGGTCAATCGCCGTGACCCCATCCCGGGCCATCCACGCGTCTCGTACTTTCTCCAAGGCTCCTTCTGCCCTGGCCATTTCCTCGGAGCTGATATCTGGCATCTGTTCCTCCTGACCTATTTCAACCGGTGCAAAGGTGAATCATTGGTCGCAGTAATTGTACAATGATCGGTGTAGAACGATCTATTGGCCAATAGTGGCGACACCCTCATTCATACTGGCCGGCGCTTAAGTTCTTTAATCATCATAGCCGGCTGGGTTAGCGTTGTGCCACTTCCAGGCACTCTCAATGATTGATTCCAATTCTGGGATAAGTGGTTCCCAACCCAACTCCTGGCGAATCTTCTCACTGCTGGCGATCAATTCGGCTGCGTCGCCTGGCCGGCGTGGCGACATGATTGCGGGTATCGCACTACCGGTCACACTTCGCACCGTGTCCAAGACTTCTTTATTGGAATAACCTCTTCCATTTCCTAAATTATACACAGCCTGGTCAATCGTTTCATCCTCGAGAGCTTGTAAGGCCAGCTCATGGGCGCGAGCCAGATCTTCAATATGTATGTAATCACGAATGTTGGTGCCATCCCTGGTTGGGTAATCATCGCCGAAGATAGCGATATGTTCTCGCTGGCCGAGGGCAACCTGGAGTATTACCGGGATCAGGTGTGTCTCCGGTGTATGGTCCTCGCCCCGCAGCCGATCGTAGGACAATGAGCCACCGCTGGCATTGAAGTAGCGCAAAATGCAATAATTCAAGCCTGACAATTTCTGGTACCATCCCAACACCTCTTCGATCATTCGTTTACTCTGACCGTAAACATTGGCCGGTTGGATAGGATCTGTCTCCGAAAGGGGCGTATCTTTGCTGGCATAGACGGCGGCTGTGCTGCTAAAAACAATATTTCGAATACCATGGGCAGCGGCCGCGTCAATCAGGTTGATAGATGCACAACTGTTGTTGGCGAAGTAGGTTGCCGGATAAAGCATCGATTCCCCGGCTTCAATAAAGGCGGCAAAGTGGACAAGGGCGTCATAACCGTCCGGCAACACCTGGTCGAGCAGAGCCCGATCACCGATATCGCCCTCTACAAATAAGGCCGACTCGGGCACAGCCTGCCGATGGCCTCGACTCAGGTTATCGAGCACCGTTACATCATGACCGGCTGATATCAAGTGGGCAGCCGTCGTGGAGCCGATATAACCTGCCCCGCCGCTTACTAATATTCGCAAAAACCACCTCCAAAAGAACTTCGCCGATCATTACAGCTCCGGCGATCTAAGGATTATTTGTCAACATGAATTTTAACGCTTATGAACGTTCTTATAAACTAATCCAGGCGATCGGATAAGAATTCGTCGAAAATAGTGGCCAGCTTTCGTCGTTTCCTCAAGCAAGTAGATTAACCTTGGAGCGCCTAGACATAGCTTGATTCGTTAGCCATTCTTGGACGCTGCCAACGAAGAGGTCATTCTGATAGAATAGAACAACCTTCACTCTTAGTAGAGGACATTATGAAATCAAAAATTAGCGGCCCTGCCTATCGAATCGTCACAGAGCGCCTGGTTCTTCGTTGTTATCATCCGAAGGACGCGTTATTACTGAAAGTTGCCGTTGACGCCAGTGTGGAACATCTTCGACCCTGGATGCCTTGGGTTGAACAAGAACCAGAACCGCTACAGACAAAGATTGACCGGTTACGCCGTTTTCGAAGTGAATTCGATCTCGGCCAAGATTTCATTTTTGGCATTTTCGATTCCACCGAGAGCAAGTTGTTAGGGGGGACTGGCTTGCACACCAGGATCGGAGAACAGGCCCGTGAAATTGGCTACTGGATTCATGCAGATTATATAAATCAGGGTCTGGCCACCGAGTCATCGGCCGCACTAACCAAAGTAGCTTTTGAAATAGAGGGTGTCGATCGCCTGGAAATCCATTGTGCGCCAGATAATGACAGAAGCGCTGCCATCCCTAAGAAACTTGGTTACCAATACGAGGCCACACTGCGGCGACGCCTTCATACCGACAATGCTGAACCAAGAGATACGATGATTTGGTCCCTTTTTGCTATGGACTATCCGGGCAGCCCCGGGTCTGAGGCCATGATCCAGGCTTATGATGTCGCTGATAGACGAATACTTTAGGATCTTTCTGATCCGGACGGTTGACTTTTAAATCGATGCGGTTAAATTTAATCGGAAAGGCCGTATCACCGGTTACACTTTGAGGATCGCTGCAAGAGAACAAACTAACCACCTGGCAAAGGAATCATCATCATGTTGCGACTCTTTGATACATACACCCGCTCGATTCGAGAATTTGAACCCTTGCATCCTCCCGATGTCGGCCTATATACCTGTGGTCTGACTGTCTACGATTACTGCCATATTGGCAACCTGCGCACCTATATTTTTGAGGACTTGTTGCGCCGTGTCCTCGAATATAACAATTATCAGGTTTATCATGTCCAGAATATCACTGATGTTGGCCACCTGGTATCCGACGCCGATGCCGGTGAAGATAAGATGGAGAAAGGCTCTCGCCGCAGTGGTTTGTCGGCCTGGGAAATGGCTGACTTGTACGCCCAGGCCTTCAAAGACGACCTGGATCTGCTGAACATTCTCGAGCCGACCTTGTGGTGCAAAGCAACAGAGCATATCAGCGAGCAAATCGAATTAATCCAATGCATCGAAGGTAAAGGCTTTACCTACCATACAACCGATGGCATCTACTTTGACACCTCAAAGCTCGCCAATTACGGACACTTGGGCCGACTGGACATAGCGGGTTTACAGGCCGGCGCCCGGGTTGACGTGGCTGAAAAACGTAACCCGACCGATTTTTCGCTCTGGAAGTTTAGCCCGGCCGGTAAACAGCGGCAGATGGAGTGGGATAGCCCCTGGGGGGTAGGTTTTCCCGGCTGGCACATTGAATGCTCGGCAATGGCCCATAAATACCTCGGCCCGTTTTTTGATATCCACTGCGGTGGTGAAGACCATATCCCAGTGCACCATACCAATGAAATTGCCCAGACCGAAGCCTGCTACGGCACTCAGTTGGCGAATTTTTGGATGCACGGCTACTTCCTGCAAGTGAATGACGCCAAGATGGCCAAATCGGCCGGAGAATTTCCTACGATTGCAGACGCTGATTGATCGAGGTTACGATCCGCTTTCCTTCCGGTATTTCTGCCTGAACGGTCATTATCGCTCCAAACTTAACTTCACCTGGGAAGGGATGGACGGCGCCGAAACAGCCTTGAATCGCTTGCGGGAGCGTTATATACAAATTTGGCAAGCCGGGCTCACCTGACCCATCGTACCTCGAACAATTTACCGCGCGGGTCAATCATGACCTAAATATGCCTCAGGCCCTGGCCTCAGCCTGGGATTTGGTCAAGAGCGATCTCCCGGCAGCGGCCAAAAAAGCAACGCTACTGGCCTTTGACCAGGTGTTAGGCTTGCGTCTGGAAGAATGGCAGCCGCCCGCAGAAAAAGCGATTCCAGAGGAAATAATGGCGCTGGTCGGACAAAGGCAACAGGCACGGGAAGAAAAAAATTGGCAGCGCGCCGATGAAATCCGCCTTCAGATCGCCACGGCCGGTTTCGAAGTTAAGGATACGGCCGATGGACCGCAAGTTCGGATTTCCGGTCGCTAGAATGGCCGGGGGATAAATATCAAGATGAAGAGGATGATCGTCATAATGCCGATCGCTTTCCGAATCAGGCCAACATCGAGGATATCATTCATAGGCTGGGGGTGTTTTAACCCACCTAACATGATGAAAAATGCCCACACGAACCAGGCGGGTTGTTGTTGGAGCGAGCCAACGACTATCAGCGCCAGGAAGGTCAACAAGCCCAATCCATTAGCGTAACGGCCCAATAACGCATACGCCGCGTGACCGCCGTCGAGTTGGCCAACTGGCAGCAAGTTGATCCCTGTCACAAATATTCCCCACCAGGCGGCAAACAAAATTGGATCGACCTCTACCGTTTGTCCGGCCGGTATGTCAGTCAACGCCGCCACCGCCATTCTGATAAATACAGATGATCCCAATGATTCTAGCGGGATCCTGGCTAATCCAAGCGGCACATAGTTGGTCGAAGAGCGCAGTAGGCCAACAATAAATAAAGGGACTGCTACGACTAGCCCCGCATAGGGTCCAGCCAGACCGATGTCGAACAAGACCTGCCGGTTCCTCATAGGAGATTTGATATTGATCAGCGCTCCCAGGGTGCCCAGGCCAAGGGGAATCGGAATAAAATAAGGTAGCGTGGCCTGAATTCGGTGCCACTGGGCAGCCAAATAATGGCCGAGCTCGTGCACGCCTAAAATTCCCAGCAACGTGATGGCAAAGGGCAACCCGGCGATAATAACCTGGCCAATCTCTGAACGATTACCACTGGTCATCGCTCCAAATAAATTGTAGCCCAACTCCAATTGCGCCCCGGCCGAAAGAGTGGTCATGATGGTCAGGAACAACAAGGCGATGTTGATGAGCGGGTTGCTCTTCTTAGACTGGTCGACCAACCCTTCCATGGCCATGACGATATCCTTGGCTTTCTCCCTGCGAAGCATGGGGGTATAGCCATAGGGGTGGAAGCGACGTCGGATTTCATCGTAGCTACTTTCTGAATCAGAGAGCAAGCGGCCTTCGAAGCTGATTATGCGCCCTTGTGTTTGTGATGAAACGTCCATTACCAGGAAGAGATCGGTAAGCTCTTCACCCAGGGCGTCAGTGATCCGTTTAAGGGGATCGGTATCAGCGAGGGGAATGGAGGGGTAATTCTGCATTTTAAACGGGACAGTCTATCAATATTCAGCGTGCTGCTTAGCGACCTACCAAACCGGGTGCTTATATTCGGGGCAGGACGATGGCCTGTTGTGACTGGTATTTACCCTTGCGGTCGGCATAGGAAACTTCACAAACCTCATCTGCCTCAAAAAATAGCACTTGGGCAATGCCTTCATTAGCGTAAATTCGAGCCGGCAAAGGCGTTGTATTGGAGATCTCTAGGGTCACATAACCCTCCCACTCAGGCTCAAAGGGGGTCACGTTGACAATCAGTCCACAGCGGGCATAGGTGCTTTTACCAATACACATGGTCAGTACACCTCTTGGTATTCGAAAATACTCGATTGTCCGGGCCAACACAAAGGAATTAGGGGGAATAACACAGATCTCACCCTTGTGATCGATAAAAGATTCCGGCTGGAAGTTTTTTGGATCGACAATTACCGAGTGGACATTGGTAAAGATTTTAAACTCATCGGTTACCCGAACGTCGTAGCCGTAGGACGACAACCCATAGGAGATCACATCCTTGCGCACCTGGCCGTCTACAAAGGGCTCAATCATCCTTTCTTCCACAGCCGTTCGTCTTATCCAGGCATCATTCTTCAATCCCATTCAATAAACCTCCTGTAAAGATCAATATATCCAGCGGGAACTTCTTCAGAATAAACAGGCCTTGGAGCGCTGCAAACCGCCATTTTCTGGTAGGTACTCGCCCGGATTAATCTACATGACATCAGGTGCACTCATGCCCATCAGGCCTAGCACACGGGCAAGTAATTGTTTGGCAGCCCGATAAAATTGTAACCGGGCCAGTCGTAATGGTTCAGGCACCTCACTGTGCATTACGCGGCAGGTTTCATAGGTAGTGTGAAAATGCGCCGCCAGATCGTAAGCATAAAAGGCCATGTGATGTGGTTCGAACTGGCTGGCCATTAGTTCCAAGACCTCGACCAACTCAACCGCCTTGCGGAGGAAGCCCAATTCGTTTTCATGGGTAAGCAAACTCAGATCAGCATCGCTGCCGGCATCCGCGGGCATGCCGGCCTCAGCCCACTTACGAAATATACCGGCGCAACGTACATGGGCATTCTGGATATAGTAAACGGGATTTTTATCAGATTGTTCTACAGCCAGGTCCATGTCAAAGTCGATGGTACTATTGGCCGAGCGGGAAAGCATGTAATAGCGAACGGCATCAGCTCCAACCTCATCCATCAGCTCGTCCAGTGTGACGAAGTGGCCTTTGCGAGTACTCATGCGAACTTGCTCGCCAGCGCGGATCAGCGTGACAAATTGGTGCAACAATATATGAACGAAACCGGGGTCGTAGCCCAATGCTTTCAGACCCATCATAACAGTGGGCGCGGTGGCATGATGATCAGCGCCAAAAATATCAACCACGAGATCAAAACCCCGTTCCACTTTATCCCAGTGATAGGCGATGTCCGTCATCCGATAGGTTGGTTCGCCACTTGATTTAATTAAGACACGATCCTTGTCATCCCCCAATTCTGTTGACTTGAACCAAAAGGCCCCCTCTAATTCGTAGGCGTAACCCTTTTGCTTGAGCCTTTCCATAGCTTCCTTTACCCGGCCGCTGGTATAGAGATCATACTCATTGAAATAGACATCAAAATGGATATTTAGACGTCGCAAGGTAGCATGGATGCTGGCAAAAATAGATTCTTCTGCGACCTTGGAGAAAAAGGTGGACGGTTTTTCGAGCAGGCTGTCGCCTTGTTGGCCAACAAGGACCATGGCTATCCAATATAGGTATTCGCCCTGATAATGGTCTTCGTCCAGCGAGATCTCCTGTCCCAGGGCCTGCAGATAACGAGTCCTTAGTGATTGGCCTAATATTTCCATCTGCCGGCCGGCGTTATTGAAATAATACTCACGTGAAACCTCATAGCCGGCGGCTGACATCGCCCGGGCCAGGGTATCGCCCATCACGCCGCCGCGGCCGCGACCAACAGTCAGGGGGCCGGTAGGGTTGGCACTGACAAACTCAACCTGGACCTGTTTGCCTTCGCCCATGTCGAAATTCGCGTACTCAAAGCCCTTCGAGATTATCTCTGCCACCTGTCCCTGTAAAAAGGTTTCCGTCAATCGAAAATTGATGAACCCCGGTGGGGCCACATTCACTTCTGCCAGGTAATACACTTCAGGCATGTAGGCGGCAATCGTTTCGGCGATCTTGAGTGGGGCCATCCGGGCCAGCCGGGCCATGGTCATAGCCGTGGGGCAAGCATAGTCGCCATAGGTACTATCGCGCGGCTTTTCCACGATAACTTCCGGCAGCTCAAAAGCGGGCAGATCGCCTTTCTTTTGAGCCAGTTCAATTGCCGCAATTACTTGTAAGGCCAGATCTTTTCGAATTATCATTTGTGGCTCACTTCGTGCAATGTTTTTGGGATGAGTAATGACGGCCGCTGTCCCGCCCATTCCTATGGAATCGGCGGGCATTGTAGCATGCTTGCCAGGGGTCAACAAACAGCTCGCTGCGGGTTAAAATTACCACGGTCTTGGCCGGCGATCACGAAAGTAGCCCCCGGTTGGTCCATCGTCAGGCAGGGTAGCCAGCCAGGTAGCTGTATCTGCCCCTTCGGCCAACGAGCGCGAGGCAGCCTGCCCGCCCATATCACTACGTACCCAACCAGGATCAACGGAATTAACCAGGATGTTATCTGAGTGCACTTCATTGGCCAGTATGCGTGTTACAGCATTGAGAGCCGCCTTGGAAGTGCGGTAGGCCAAGGCCCGGCGACCCATTTCGGTCAATGAAGCCATCTGGCTGGAGATATTAACAATTCTACCATAGCGATTGCGACGCATGATGGGGATAAGTGATTGGCACAGGCGCAATGGACCATAAACATTAGTTTCCATCGTACTGCGTAACATCGCCAACTCCACCTCTAGAGGAGAGATATCCCGGTCAAGATAAATACCGGCATTGTTGACCAGGATATCAAGCTGCCCGCCCTCTCGGCCCAAGTAGTGGGTTAATTGGGCAATGCTGTCGGGTTCGGTCACGTCCAGCTGGTGGAAGCTGATATCAAATCCCTGGGTCTGTAATTCGGCTGCTGCAGCCTCTCCGGCCGGCGTACTTCGCGCTGTCAGGATCACTTTGATCCCAAGTGCAACCAGTTGCCGGCATATTTCCAGGCCAATCCCTCGATTTCCGCCTGTTACGACGCCAATTCGATCACTCACTCAATGGTACCTCTCAATTGATCATATATTAACAATGTCTCCGTGGCCGTCTGCTCCCACGAAAAAGTCGCGGCCTGGACCACACCTTTTTGCTTCATCTCCTCGGCCAATTCCTCTTGAACAATCGTAGCGATAATAGAACCGCCAAATTGTTTTTCATCATCAGGATCAATGGTGAAAGCCGCGTCCCCAACTACCTCTGGAATGGAGGCGCAGTTGCTGGCCACGACCGGCACCCCACACGCCATGGCCTCTAAGGGCGGCAAACCAAATCCCTCTTGCCGGCTCGGAAAAGCAAAACAATTCGCGCCACGATAAACGGCTGGCTTGTCCTCTTCCTCGACGAAGCCAATCCAATGGACAAGCTCATCGATCCCCAACTGCCTGATGAGGTTATCATAGTCAGGGAAATGCGCTGACGGTCCGGCTGGTTTTTTGCCAGCCAAAACCAGGGGGTACTCCTCGCCTAAGGCCTTGGCTGCATAACTGTAAGCCAGCAATAGCGTCGTTACATTTTTATGAATCTCGTATCCACCCAGATAAAGTATGTAAAAATCCGGCAGTTCATATTTTTTCCGGATGGCCATATCCATCAACAAATCCACCTGTGGCTTGAAAGCTGGCCCGGCCGCCAGATGGATAGTGCTAATTTTGTCTGGATCGATAGAGAGATGATCGATAATATCTTGCTTACTGGCCAATGAATCGGTGATAACATAATCGGCTTCTCGGGCAGAGGCGCTTATCAAGGCATTGTACATCCTCGGCCGGAAACCCCGCCTGTAATCGCGTACCAACACGGTCGTCAAATCGTGTACGGTGACGATCAACGGCATTGATGATTGCAGCGGCGAGCCCCAGTAAGGGACGTGCGCTATCGTAGCGCCAATAGCCCGGCAAGCCCGGGGAAAAGTATATTGTTCAAATATGATCTTACCCAGGTGACCCCGCCTGAGAGGCACGACCTTAAGCGCAACGCCAGGCGGGACATCGGTAGGACCCGGATCGCCGGCAATCTGCGGGTATACCAGGGTAATCTGCAAATCCGCAACCAACCTGTTCAGGTGGTAAACGAGCTGTCGGGAATATTGGCCGCTGCCAGTATTCGGCCGGTTCCAAAAATAGGCATTAATAGCCAGGTGCATAAACCAAGTGTAGTTGTTAGGTGGTTGATAATCAAATAGGCTCGGGATTTGGGGCTGCCTCAAGCAGGTTGCACGGCCGGGCGAGATCCCGGCTACTCAAACCGCAACGCCTCGATGGGATCGAGCCTGGCCGCGCGGGAGGCCGGGTAGATACCAAAAAATACGCCTACCAAAGCCGAAAAACCCACCGCCAATAGTACAGAGTTAATCGTCACAGATGTATCCAGGTCTGGCAGGGCCAGATGAACGGCCGCAGCTGCCAGGCCGCCAATCACAACGCCCAGGATACCACCCAGGACCGACAGAATCACAGCCTCAGTCAGGAATTGGCCAAGAATATCCCGTCGCTTGGCGCCAACAGCTTTACGCAAACCAATCTCTCGCGTGCGCTCCGTGACCGAAACCAGCATAATATTCATGATGCCAATCCCCCCGACCAGCAATGATATGGCGGCTATCGCCCCAAGAAACAAGGTAAGCACGCCGACAACTTGCCCAAAGGTATCTAAAAAATCCTCCTGGGTCAGGACGACAAAGTCATCCTCATCCCGGAATGCTATATCATGGGTCTGGCGCAGGGTGTCGCTGGTATCGATCACAACGTCAGAAACCGCATCACCGCTGACTGCCTGCACCAGAATCATATCTACCAGGAAATTTCCGGTACGTTGGCTTCGCGCGCTGAAAAGTCGCTCCCGGGCAGTGGTTAGAGGCACAATAGCCGCGTCGTCTCTACTGCCAAAAGCGCTACCGCCCTCTGGTTCGAGTATCCCAATTACCCGAAAGTTTAAGCCGTTGAGTTTGACATCGGTTTCCAAAGGATCAATATCCTCCGGGTACAATGCCTCAACTGTGTCCGGCCCCAAAACAACGACACGGGAACGACTGTTGTATTCCGCATTCTCGAAGAACCGGCCGCGAGCAAGCTGGAATTCTCGGATATCGGCATAGCCTGGAGTTGAGGCCAATAAAATGCTCTGATGGGATGTGCCACCGTAAACAAGATCGGCCGCACGACGGTAAACCGGTGCAACAGCAACTTGATCGGGCACCAGGGCAATGTCGGCCAGGGCTTCGGCATCTCGCATGGTTAGTGTTGATTCTCCCCGGGTTGGATCTACATTCGAGACAACAAATACCAGGTTTGTGCCTAGCCCGACAAATTGATCGGCGATATAACGATTGACGCCATCGCCAAGAGATAAGAGGGTGATCACAGCCGAAACGCCAATCACAATACCCAGCATGGTCAAAGCCGCCCGCAGTTTATTGGCCAGCAGGCCCCTCAGGGCAATGCGCATATTTTCGCGAATAGGCATGGTCTGCTAATGCCTCCAGATCATCGCTTATTCATACCTCAGGGCATCTATCGGGTTGAGCCGCGCCGCGCGAGAAGCCGGGAAAATGCCAAAAAACAGGCCGACGGCGCCCGAAAAGCCGATCGCGACTACCACGGAATCCCAGGCCAGGGTCGGTTGCAGATCGGCCGAGAAGCTGGCGATGACTAGCGAGCCAGTGAGGCCTAAGACCAGGCCAAGCAGACCGCCCAGGATAGCCAGGACCATCGCCTCAACCAGGAATTGCCACAGAATATTGGCCCGCTTTGCCCCAACAGCTTTGCGCAAACCAATCTCCCTGGTTCGCTCCCGCACCGAAACGAGCATGATATTCATTATGCCAATTCCCCCAACGAGCAAAGATATTCCCGCGATTAAGGACAGAAAGATCGTCAAGATATTGGTGATCTGGCTTAATGCGCCAACCAGTTCAGATTGGCTGAGAACCGTAAAATCATCTTCATCACCAATACCAATATCGTGGGTTTCACGAAGCAACTCCTCTATCTGAAAGATAGCCGCATCTTGCTGTTCTTCGTTGACGGCCTGGGCAAAAATCATATCAACTCTAAACTTGCCGTCTGGGCGGCGTGATGGAAATAGCCGCCTTTGGGCTGTATTCAAGGGGACCAGGACAAGGTTATCCTGGTCATTAAACCCTGAACCACCTTTCTCTTCCAGCAAGCCAATAATGTGGAAATTGGTGTTGTTTATTTTGATTAATTCTCCGATGGGCAACTCGCCTTCAGGGAAAAGAGCTTCATATACTGTCTGGCCAAGGACCGCAACGCGCGCGCTGCTATTGTTATCTTGTTCGTTAAAAAAATTACCGGAAATTGGATAAAAGTTGCGAACCTCTGGAAAGTCGGCTGTAGTTCCACTGATAGTGGTCCGGGTCTCGTTGCCCCCTCGAGTTACCACCGCCAGGCGGTCCATTTGTGGGATGGCCGCTATCACATCGGGGGCACGCAGAGAATCAGACAAAGCTGCCACATCCTCATTTGTAAGGCCACCTCCCCCTGGTTGCACGGGACCCTGACCCGGTTCAAATTGACCGGGAAAGACAAAAAGAAGATTGTTGCCCAACCCCTCAAACTCCGCCACTACAAATGATTCCACGCTCTTGCCGACCGACAATAACGTAATAACCGCAGCCACACCGATGATAATGCCTAGCATGGTCAACAAAGCCCGTAACTTGTTGGCAACGAGGCTGTTGATGGCCAGGCGAAGGTTCTCGTAAAGGTTCATACAGCTTGATAATATATTTCTTTTCGTGGCCTTCAGTAATTAGCTTTCCAGGACACAATTTACCCTAGCAAGACATCTGACGGTCGCGCACTCTCACCGGCAACCAGGGGATCCTCGACGATCTCATCACCCACAACCAGCCCATCTGCCAAACGGATGACCCGGTGACAATGTCTGGCGATCCAGGGATCATGGGTAACACAGATGATGGTTATGCCGTTTTCCTGGTTGAGTTGCTGGAGTACCTGCATGATTTCCACACCGGAAGTACTGTCCAAATTACCTGTTGGTTCATCGGCAAGGATGATCGCCGGCTCATTAACCAGGGCCCGGGCGATGGCTACGCGCTGTTGCTGACCACCTGACAATTCGCTCGGGCGATGGTGGATCCTGTCACCTAAACCGACCAATTCCAATGCCTCTCGGGCTAATTCGCTACGCCGGTTTTTACCGGCGTAGACCAGTGGCAGCTCCACTTGTTGCAAGGCTGAAGTGCGGGCAAGCAGGTTGAAATTTTGAAAGACAAAACCTATTTGTCTGTTGCGAATGTCAGCCAGATCGTCATCACTCAATTGACTTACATCAGTGCCGGCTAATACATAGGAGCCACTGGTTGGCGTATCCAAGGCACCCAGTACATTCATCATGGTTGACTTTCCAGAGCCCGATGGCCCCATGATGGCTATGAATTGTCCCTCATATAACTCGAGGGACACACCGCGCAGAGCTTGCACTTCATAATCACCAAGTTGGTAAATCTTGGTGACATCTTTAATCGTGATCAATGCTTTCCGATTCTGAGTAGACGGATTCATAATTTACCCACTGCTATTGCCCTAAATCTGTATGATTAACCGCCGAAGAATGAGCCTAAGCCGGCGCGCTCGTTGGTGACGACAACCACATCCCCTTCATTCAAGCCACTGATGATTTCGCTAAATAGTTCGTTTCGTAGTCCGATTTCGACGATTGCTTCTTCGATAGAGCCGTCACCGGCGAGGCGGTTGACAAATGCCCGGCCGGTTTCCCGATCGAGCCGAATCGCCCAGTTGGGCACAATCTGAACATTGTCTTTTTCATCGACCACGATAGAAGCATTGGCGGTCATACCCGGCCGCAGGGGTATCTCATTGGGGTCTATGTTAATGGTCACCAGGTAAGTAACCACCCCAACACCAGAAGTGGCTGCGATGGGGGAAATCTCCGAGATGGTTCCGCTTATTACTGTCCCAGGTAGAGCATCGAGGGTGATGTCCACCTGTTGATTGGTAACGATTTGATCGATATCAATCTCATCGACACTAACTTCAATGTGGAAGGCATCTTCGTTGACTACATTAATAGCCGGCGATCCAGGTCCAACCTGTTCACCTTCGCTAATAAGCAGGTTGGCCACCCGGCCGGCGATCGGGGCAATAAGCATGGCCTGTCTTAAGCGCAATTTGCTCAGCTCCAAACTCGTCCTTGTGCTCTCTATCTGCGCTTCCAAGATAGCCAGATTTTCCACTGTTGGGCCATCAAATAGCCGGTCATAGGCGGCTTCGGCCCGGCTGATGTTGGCCTCGGCGACGATGATGTTTCCTTGCCCACTAGCCACCTGCGCCTCGGCCGCCGCAATGGCGGCATCGGCCGCCTGGATATTGGCCGGTCGGGCCGTGCTAAACAAATCAGCCAACTGCGCTTCGGCGGCGGCCAGCATCGCATTGGCATTTTCTAGATTGCTCCTGGCCTGTTCTTCGGCCGGTCCTAACCCCGGGCAGACTTCTTCTTTTTCACCGGTTGGCAGGCTGATGTCAACGCAGGTCATGGTTCTGTTATGCGCTTCTTCAGCCAATTGCTGTTGAGATTGCGCTGATGTCACTTGCGATTCGGCCGCAGCAACCTGTCCCGCTGTGGGACCGGCTAGGAGCTGTGCCTTTTGAGCTTCAGACTGGTCCAAGGCAGCCTCGGCCGCCTGCAAATTAGCCCTGGCGATTAACAGATTCCCATTGGCGGCGTCGATATCCGCCTGGGCTGCTAACAAGGTGGCCTCGCTCGGTTCACTATTGAGCGCCTGTTGTAAGGTCAGTTCCTGGATATGTAAGCCATCCTCAGCCTGCTTCACGGCCAACGCCAATTCCTCTGTATCCAGGGTAGCCAGAACCTCATCGGCCCCAACTGATTGGCCTCGGACCACATTGAGCTCCCGGACAATGCCCCCTTGCCCAAAGCTAAGGGTGACTAACGATTCTGGCTCAATCGAGCCTGTAGCGTTCACCGTGGCGGTTATCTTGTCCACTACTACCAACGCTTCTCTCAGGATCTCAACTTCCTTGTTCTGACCGGCGCCCCGCTGGCGAAATATCAAATAACCGGCCGCTGCGAGAAGAACAACAACTAAAATAATGATTATGGTTTTGCGCATTCTACTGATCCTACATGTTGTATCCGACAAACTAACGAAGGCAGAATTATATGCCGGCCGTTGGGTTTATGCAGGTGATATGAACAGTTCAACTCGACCACGAAGATTAGTACCGCTGGTTGGGAAGCATGATTTTCAAGAGTGGCCTTGGCGCTACGGAAGCTCATTCAGATCAGATCAAATCGTGTTGTGAAGAACAGACCAAGATTTTGCCGGGGATATTACCCTTGTGCTACAATGTGAAAAGTTGCACTAACATTCACTTACCCAGAACCAAAACCATAACTCTATACAGATGTTTTATGGGAGGAATGCCAGCAGTGACCAATGATATTCCAGATATAGTAATTGGCAGACTACCGCTCTATCTTCGTGCGCTATCTTATATGACCCAAGAGGCAGGCAAGGTAACAACCTCATCGCATGAACTCGGTCAAAGATTGGGGATCAGCTCAGCTCAGATTCGCAAAGATCTCTCCCATTTCGGGGAATTCGGGAAGCAAGGTACCGGATACCACATCAATTATCTGATTGAAAAACTGCGCGAAATCTTGCAGTTGCAAGAAGAATGGCCAGTTGCCCTCGTCGGCGCTGGTTTCCTCGGTCATGCCCTGGCCCACTACCAAGGATTTGAACACCGCGGCTTTCATATTAGTTATGTCTTTGATAATGATCCGAAGAAGATCGGCATTGATATGAATGGACTCGTCGTGCGCGATATTAGCGAGTTGAGCGACGTGATCAAAGAGAAAAGTGTTCAAATTGCCATCATCTCCGTGCCCGCCACCGCCGCCCAAGAAATTGCAGATTTACTTGTTGGAGCGGGGGTCCATTCGATCCTTAGTTACGCGCCAATCAATTTGAAGGCGCCGAAAGGTGTCCATGTTCTCTATAGCGATCCGGTTGTCCAGCTCCAACGGATGACTTACTACCAGGGTTCTGAATAACATATATAGGTAACAAATAAAAAGGATCTTGCTTGTTATAGCAAGATCCTTTTTCTGTTCTTGGGGGAAAACGAGCTTATTGAACCTTGCTGCCGGCTACATATTAGGAACACTACGCTGTAGGATAGGGAGTTCCTCAAGGGCCTTCCCTGCACCCAGGGCGGTACACGCTATCGGGTTGTCGGCTACATAAGCCGGAACACCGGCATACCTGGTCAGCAAGGTTTCGATCTCGCGTAGCAAGGCGCCTCCACCTGTAAGGGCCATACCCCGGTCGATGATATCGGCCGATAATTCGGGTGGCGTCTTGGCCAGGACAGCCCGGACGACATTGGCGATGGCAATCAGTGGTTCTTCTATAGCCTCCACTACTTCGCTGGAACTAATATTGATCGTTTTAGGTAGCCCCGCTATCTGGTCACGCCCCTGAACATTCATTTCTAGCTGTTCGTCCATATCAATGGCCGCGCCGATCTTGATTTTTATCTCTTCCGCGGTTGGTTCGCCGATCACCAGGTTGTATTTCTTACGGACATAATTGATGATGGCTTCGTCCAAATGAACGCCGCCGACCCGGACTGATTCGGCAGAAACGATGCCATTCATGGAAACGACAGCCGCTTCTGTGGATCCGCCACCCAAATCAACAATCATGTTGCCTGTTGGTGTACCTACCGGTAAACCTGCGCCAATCGCCGCAGCCAGTGGTTCAGGGATGAGATAGACTTCCCGGGCACCGGCGGCTAAGCCCGCTTCTTTCACCGCACGGCGCTCAACACTGGTAACGCCGTAGGGTACACTGATCATGACAATGGGACGACGAATATGAAATCGGCCGGCTACTTTATCGATGAAATAACGTAGCATCGCTTCAGTTACGAAGTAATCAGCGATCACGCCATCGCGTAAGGGCCTCATTACCTCAATCTCTTCGGGGGTGCGGCCGTACATTTCCCGGGCTGCCCGGCCCACTTCAACGATTGTGGTCTTATTCTCATCCTCACGGATGGCCACAACCGAGGGTTCCTGCAAAACAACACCCCGCCCCTGCACATGGACGAGGATGTTGATGGTACCAAGATCAATGGCAATATAAGATGTAAAAAGTGCCAAAAATTTATTCCTTGCCTTCGCTGCTTGCTTCAGCCATGGTCGTTCGACGACGGCGGCTTCCTGAGCGGCGCCGGCTAACATCGATCCGGATTTGGGCGCGTCTCAAAGCGGCATCGATTTGCGCATAGCGCTCAGCATCGGCTGAAACACCGGCTTTCATCGCCTCTTCTGCGTCGATTCGGGCTCGTTCAGCACGATCCGTATCGATCTCATCAGCATGCTCGGCTGAATCCGCTAAGATAATAACATGTCCCGGTTGGATCTCCGCGAATCCCCCACCAATGGCAAAGAACTCTTCAGCGCCGCTCCTTCGCACCATCACCTCCCCGAAATTCAGGGCCGTTAACAACGGCGAATGATTGGGTAATATACCCATGACGCCTTCAGTCCCCGGCAGGCTGGCATAATCAACTTCCTCGCTGAAAACAGTTCTTTCTTGAGTGATAATGTCACATTGGAATGGCATAGAATTCCTTACGCCTCTTCTCGTAGCCGCTCCGCCTTCGCGATGGCTTGATCGATAGTGCCAACCATGAAGAAGGCTTGCTCAGGCAGGTCATCATGTTTTCCATCTAAAATTTCCCGGAAACCACGAACTGTCTCGCGAGTTGTAACATAGGCACCGTCCAGGCCATGGAATTTCTCGGCAACGAACATGGGTTGACCCAAGAAGCGTTCGATCTTGCGGGCGCGAGCAACCAAGATCTTCTGATCCTCGCTCAACTCGTCAATACCAAGAATGGCGATAATGTCCTGTAAATCATTGTAAGTCTGGAGCACCTGCTTCACTTCACGGGCAGTGCGATAATGTTCTTCGCCAACGATATCAGGCTGCAGAGCTCGGCTGGTCGATGACAACGGATCGACAGCCGGGAAGATGCCCTTGGCGAAGACGCTGCGCTCAAGGGTGATCGAGGCGTCCAAATGGGCAAAGGTAGCCACCGGGGCTGGGTCTGAATAGTCATCAGCCGGTACATAAATCGCTTGCATCGAGGTGATGGATCCGGTCTTAGTCGAGGTAATCCGTTCCTGTAATAGACCCATCTCGGCTGCCAGGGTAGGCTGGTAACCGACCGCACTGGGCATTCGTCCGAGTAACGCCGACATCTCAGAACCGGCCAACACATAGCGGAAGATGTTGTCGATGAAAATAAGGACATCCCGGCCTTCGTCGCGGAAGTACTCAGCCATCGCCAGTCCGGTCAAGGCCACGCGCAGACGCACACCGGGCGGTTCATTCATCTGGCCAAAGACCATGGCCACCGAATCGAGCACCCCGTAATCTTCCAGCTCATAGTACATATCGGTGCCTTCACGGGTTCTCTCACCTACGCCGGCGAAAACGGAAACGCCTTCGTGGGCCGTGGCAACCGAGCGGATCAGTTCGGAAATCATAACCGTCTTACCAACGCCTGCGCCGCCATACACCCCGGTCTTGCCGCCTCTTAATAGCGGAGAAATCAGGTCGATAACCTTGAGACCCGTCTCAAAGGTCTCGGCAATGGTCGACTGCTCTACAAATTCTGGCGACGGCCGGTGAATGGGATAGTATGTTTTCGCCACCGGTGTCGGCCGTCCATCGATGGCCTCCCCGATAATGTTGAAAATCCGGCCCAAAGTAACCGGTCCGACGGGCACCTTAATCGGGCCGCCAGTAGCAATCGCATCGACGCCGCGGGGTAAACCGTCGGTTGCGTCCATGGCCACTGTCCGGACCATGCCCTGGCCAATATGCTGTTGCACTTCCAATACCAAACGCCCACCAGGACGTTCAATTTCCACGGCTTCATAGATATTGGGCAGTTCCCCTTCAGGGAATTGTACATCGACTACCACACCACGAATGGCTCTTACTTTGCCAACAGCCATATGTTCCTCCAAATAGATTCAATTATCTACGATCCATGCTCACAGTTTCTAGCTGTAAGCATTCTCGTCTTCTAGCTACTCGCCAGGGCTTCCGCCCCACCGACGATATCCAGGATCTCGCTCGTAATGCTCGTCTGACGAGCTTTATTCCGTTCTAATATAAGGAGATCAATCAACTCGGCCGCGTTGTCGGTCGCATTATTCATGGCCACCATTCTGGCGCTGTGTTCGCTGGCCTTTGCCTCAAGAATCGATTGATAAACCTGTAATTCTGTAAATCGTGGGACGATGGAATTCAACAAAACACTCGGTTGAGGCTCGTAGTCATAAATCCGTTCGGCCACACCGCGAACATCGACATCTTCCACATACTCAGATACAGCCATGGCATCCAGATCGAGGGGTTTTAGGGGTAACAACTGTTTTACTCGTGGTACTCGATTGGACAGGCTGATGAAATCTGTATAGGCAATAAAGACATCGTCGACTTCGCCCACCAGGTATTCGTTGATGGCCAACCGGGCAATAGCGACAACATCCAAAAAGGCGGTCCCATCGGGAATACCATCAAAACTGGCGGTGACATTGTAACCCCGGCGGATCATCAGGTCGCGCCCTTTCCGGCCAACGGCAATGATCTTAACCGGCGTTGTAATGGCCTCAAGAAATTGCTCCGCCTGGATGACAATATTCGTATTGTATGCCCCGGCCAAGCCTCGATCAGCAGTGATCAGGATAAGCGCTGAGTTCTTTATCTCAGATCGGGCAATGAGTAGGGGATGCGTATTACTTCCTTCAACTCCGGGCTGCGAGGCCAGGTTGATCAGGATCTCGAAAGCTTTTCCGGCATAGTCTCGTGTGGCAACGACTTGATGCTGGGCTTTGGTCGCCTTCGCAGCCGAAACGGCTGCCAGGGCACTGGTTACCTGCGAGATATTACCAATACTGCGAATGCGCTTATTTAATTCGCGTTCAGTAGCCAAAACGCACTCCTTCCTGAAACAGAATTTCCAAGCCTACTTGGAAACGAATCCTACGTCGAAACATTACCTGCTTCGAATCAACGAGACCCGCAAATGAGGGCTCAGATTTTCTTCCTTATTGTTGACCAAATTATCCTGCCCAATTCGCATTAAAGTCGGTGACAGCCTGTTTCAATTCTTCTTCAAGTTCTGAGGTAAAATCGAATGTTTCGCTGACCGTCTTACCGATTCCAGAATGGGCTGTATCCATGTAACGTAAAAAATCCCGGCTCCATTGATTTGCTTTCTCCACCGGCACTCTATCCAACATGCCCTTTGTACCGACGTAAATGAGCATGACCTGGTGAGCTAACGAATAAGGCTCGTACTGCGGTTGTTTTAACAATTCCATGAGCCGCGCGCCGCGGTCCAATTGCCGTTGAGTCGCCCGGTCCAGATCAGAGCCAAATTGAGCGAAGGCCGCCAATTCCCGGTACTGGGCCAGGTCCGATTTCAAACCACCGACTACCCGTTTCATGGCCCGCCTTTGGGCATCACTACCAACCCGGGAAACCGAGATGCCGGTATTGATAGCCGGGCGTTGGCCGGCATTAAACAGATCATTCTCCAAAAAGAGCTGGCCATCGGTGATTGAAATCACATTGGTGGGGATATAGGCCGAGACATCGCCAAGTAGCGTCTCAATGATCGGCAGAGCCGTTAGCGAACCGCCACTACCCGGTATCTTAACAATCTTATAGTTGTCTTTATCGTCCATTGCCTCGAGGGCGGCTGCTGCTTTGTCCTTATCGTGGTTGCCAAAATAAACCTTTCCGTCGACGCCAACTGTATCCGCTGAAACATCGGCATCCTTGGCCACAATTATGAACTCATCGCGAAGACGGACAGCTCGCTCCAACAACCGGCTATGCAACGAGAAAATATCGCCAGGATATGCTTCGCGGCCGGGTGGTCGCCTCAGGATAAGCGACATCTCCCGGTAGGCCCAGGCGTGTTTGGATAGGTCATCATAAATAACGAGGGCGTCCTGGCCCTTGTCCATAAATTCTTCGCCAATGGCACAACCAGCATAGGGTGCATAATATTGGAGCGGCGCCGGGTCCGAAGCGCCCGCCACAACCACGATAGTGTAATCCATAGCGCCATACTTCTCTAACGTTGCCACCACCTGGGCCACCTGGCCTATCCTCTGGCCAATAGCCACATAAATGCAGACCAGATCTTTGCCTTGCTGATTAACAATGGTATCCAGACAAATCGCGGTCTTACCCGTTTGCCGGTCCCCAATAATCAATTCCCGCTGGCCGCGGCCAATGGGGAACATCGCATCAATGGATAAAATACCGGTCTGGACCGGCGTATCCACACCTCGGCGGGCAATAACGCCCGGCGCAATTCGTTCGATCGGCCGGACCTGGTTTGTATTGATGGGTCCTTTCCCGTCCAACGGCAGTCCCAAGGGATTGATCACCCGGCCGATCAGCGCATCGCCAACGGGTACAGAGGCAATCCTGCCTGTGGCTCGAACTTCATCCCCGGCCTGAATGCCCGAATATTCCCCCATGACCACAATGCCGACACTTTCCGGCTCCAGGTTAAATGCTACCCCAGCCACACCATTAGCAAACTCAACAATCTCGTTCGCTTTAACATCGGCCAGGCCATCAGCCAGGGCGATACCATCACCCACGGTGATGACGGCGCCAACACTTCTGGCCTCGACCTTCTTTTCAAATGCTTCAACTTGTTTTAACAGCGACTCGGCTATGTTTTCAAAGCCTGGGGCGAGTGTTGTCATTCACTATCCTCCTCGAGCTCTTTTTGTTTTATCACTTACCATCGTCCCGATATAGGTTGATGCTAAGGGGCAAAAAGTCGATGAACAATATCTTTTCTAAATTTATCAATTAATCAAATCGGCGACGGTTGCCCTGTCCAATTGTCGGACGACAGCGGTAACCAGTTTCACGCCATTCTCATAATCGTCGCGGTGGATGATGCCACCATGACTGTGAATATGCCGGGCGGGTACACCCAGGACTATTGTCGGCACGCCGATTCCACTCATATGGATTTTCGATCCGTCAGTCGTACCTCCGACCGAATAGGAGGATATTTGGAGTGGTATGCCTTCTTTCTCAGCTGTATCGATAACCAGATCTCTAAGCTTCAGGTTGGGAATCATACCTCGATCATAAAGGATAATCGAAGGACCTGCACCTAACTTTGTCCGGGCCTGTTCTGGTTTGACACCCGGCACATCACCGGCAATATCCACTTCCAATACGATAGCTACATCCGGATCTATGGCTCGGACGCTAGTAGTCGCGCCGCGCAAGCCCACCTCTTCCATCACCGTCGTCACACCGTAGATATCCATATCCTGCGGTTGACCGGCAAATTGTTTGAGTACATCGATGACCAGGGCGCAGCCGACCCGGTTATCAAAAGCCTTCGATAGCCATGTTTTCGAAGGGGCCAGTACCTCAAAATCTGCCTTGGGTACCACAGGGTCGCCAATTCTAACGCCGGCCGCTTCAACCTCGGCCATTGTAGAAGCGCCGATGTCAATATACATATCCTTCTTCTCGACAACCTTATTCCGTTCATCTGCGGAAACAATGTGGGGGGGTTTAGCGCCTATTACCCCGGTAACGCCGCCCTTGTTGGTTTTAATAATCACCCGGTGGCCTAGAAGAACCTGGTCCCACCAGCCACCCAATTGCACAAATTTTAGATAGCCGTCCTTCGAAATATGGTGGACCATGAAGCCAACTTCGTCCATATGACCAGCAAGCATCACTTTGGGACCGTTCCCAGGCTGGTGGCAAATAAGGCTGCCAAGGTTATCTTGGCTTACAGTACCCAGCGGCTCAAGGTAGCTTCGCAATAATTCGCGCACTTCCCCTTCATATCCCGCGACACCGTGGGCTTCAGTCAGCGTTCTCAATAACTCTAAGGTTTCGTCCACAGATATTTTTCCTGTCAATAATAAGGTGGGGTTTTAGGCAATCAACGGTTGATATTTCAAAACTAGATAGCCCGAAGCCGTTTATTGCTTGTGCAAATGCAAGATCCGTTTACTGGCTGATTTCTAAGTAAGAGTAGCACTCACCAAGCAGATATTAAATGCCGAAAAGGCGGCAGTCGATATTACCCTACCTGGTTCCTTTTGTCCAACAATTCACAAACGAAGCAAAACGCAAAGTTGCGTCTGCGTACCCGGAGAATAGAATAACCATCTTAATATGAAATATTATATTTTTCTGAATTCGTTTTGAACCTGATTATTGTTGCCGGCTGGCCTGGCATTCTGCAAGAAATAAACGGTTCGTGAGCACCATCAATGGATCCTAAGGCAACTCAGCGAAAATATCTGGCCCTTACGGTAATTATTTATGTTCTCCTGGCGGTTACCTATGCCCTGGCGACGCCCCCGTTGGAAGCATCCGATGAATACAAGCATTACCCAGTTGTCCAACATCTACAAAGTACAGGCGCTTTGCCGATTTTGGATCCGGAAAACCCGGGTTTGTGGCTGCAGTCGGCCGTTCAGCCCCCGCTCTATTTCATGTTGATGGCCCTGATAACGGCTGGTATCGACAGTAGTGATCTACCTGATATTCACCAGGAGAATCCCCATGCCTATGTTGGTGATCCGAACCAAATTTATAACAAGAACTTGATTATTCACCAGGCTGATCGTGAACAGTTTCCATGGCAAGGAGCAATCCTGGCCATCTATGTCGCCAGGTTTGTTACCATCTTCCTGGGCATGGGTACCATCTTACTCGTTGCCCGGTTAGGAGAACTCCTCTTTAATCCCCAAGTTGCCATCCTCTCAGCGGTCCTCACAGCTTTCAATCCTATGTTCCTCTTTATTAGCACCTCAGTTAATAACGATGGATTGGCAGCTCTGCTTGGAACGTTGGGCCTTTACCTATTAGTTATGCTATGGCGCGATGAGCCAGACCCTGTCCGCGGATGGTTGCGCTACGTCGCCCTTGGCCTGGTACTCGGGCTGGGCATCCTGACCAAGCTTAGCCTGGCGCGGCCTGGTACTGTTAGCCGGTATCTCGTTAGCACTCCTGACCTGGCGCCGCCGGCAATGGAAGTACCTGCTATTTGGCGGTAGCATGGTCCTGCTCGTCGCGCTGGTCCTTGCCGCACCCTGGCTGATCCACAACTTGAGCGCACTACCAGGATCCATCTGCACTGAACGTTTTCGTTGAAGTTCAGGCGCAACGGGCGGTTCCTCCCTCTTTCCAGGATTGGATCGAAGAGTTTGGCACCTTGTACCGTACCTTTTGGGGTCTATTTGGCGGGGTCAATGTTGCCGCACCGGAACTGTTCTACAATATTTACAATATTTTGTTTGTCGCTGGCACGGCCGGTTTTGGCGACTGGCTGTGGAGGCAATGGAGAACTCGTCAGAAAATCGCAGATGGAGAAAGTGACCCGGCCGGTGAGGGAAGAGTGCTGGTGGCCTCCACAAAGGGTCTGTGGTTGCTTCCCGGCCTGGACCGTCAATCGTCTTAATCCTCTTAATCCGGTGGAACCTACTTCGCCCAATCCTTTCAGGGTAGGTTGCTTTTTCCGGCCCTTGGTGCAGTCAATGTACTGTGGGCGGCCGGTCTGTTAGCCTGGTTGCCCCAAAGGTTCCGCAACAAGTTCTCTCTACTCTTGGCCACACTATTTTTCATCATGGCGGCCCTCTTGCCCTGGATCGCCATCCGCCCGGCATACACTTATCCTGAGCCACTGGCGGCTGTACCTGAAGAAGCTTTGTTTGGACCGATCACCTTCAGGATGGGTGATGGGGAAATCCAACTTGTTGGGGTCGAGGTCCCACCGAACCAGAGCGTCCGGCCGGCCGGGAAGGTCCCATCGAGGTAATTTTGTATTGGTCAGCCATAGATCCGGTTGACAAGGATTACCTGAGTATCGTTCATCTCTTGGGCCGAAACAGCGTATCCGTCGGCTTTGTCAACCGCTATCCCGGGTGGGGTATGATCCCAACCAGCCAATGGCAGCCGGGGCAAATTTGGCGTGATGTTTATCATATTTATGTGGGAGCTGATGCCGAGGCTCCTTCCAAACTGCGGATAAAGGCAGGCTTATTTGACGCGGATACAGACCTTGATGTCGATGCGTTCAGTCCTGATGGAGATCTATTTGACTTGCTCCTCGTCGGAGAGGCGCGGTTGGCAGCCCGTAGGAAAAGTGAATTAAAGCCTGAAACGGTGCTTGACGTTACCCTGGCAGAAGGGATCACCCTCTCAGGTTATGACTTGGAACCCAGGACCGCTCGAACTGGCGAATCCCAGCAATTGTTTTTACACTGGCTGGCTTCGGCTAAACCTTCAAAAGACTTTACGGTCTTTGTCCATCTGGTTGACGAGAACGGAAACCAGGTAACCGGCGCCGACAACCCGCCTGTTTTCAGGGGATTATCCAACCGGTATGTGGCAGGCGGGTGATACCATCCTGGACGAGCATATCCTGCAGATACCGGCCAGTCTATCGCCAGGCACTTATCACATGGTGGTAGGGTTCTACGATCCAGCCACTCTGGTCAGAGTGCCCCGGCTTGATGGGTCTGGTGACACGATAAGTTGGCCCGTGACCGTGGTGGTGGCGGTTAGGCGTTCATTTACATGTCGGGGAAATAATTAATTCGCCCGGCAGTTAGCGCCTACTCCCCGACGTGAATGGTCTGTAGAAAGAGTCGGTTGTCTGGCACCTGTTGGTTCAGGTGGCTGATGGGCAAGCGTAGACCGGTCGCAGCATCATAAAAACCAACCCACAGCGAATAATCGCCAGCAGCTGCTTCGGGCCGGAATCTGAATCTGATGTGAGTCGATAATTACCTCACCGGTCCGCCAGCTGGTCGTTGGCCGGAAGCCGGCCACCGGAATGGCATCACCTTGCGTCAAAAAAGTGCCATCATCATCAAGTAGGTGAACAAAGAGTGTATAGCTCACTGGAATATCCTCGCCAATCGAACGCCAGAGAAGGGTCAGGTCTAGAATCTCGCCTGGCTTAGCCTGGCTAGCCGAAAGATCGTAGCCATGAAGTTCGATTATGACCGGTTGGCCGAACTCCGCCTCAAGGGTTTCGCTGACAGGTGGAAGTGCAGTTTCCATCGGCCAGGCCAACAGGTCGATTGATCCCAGGGACAGCTGCTGTTTTCCGAACGGCCAATTGATGCGCAGGGCTTTGTCAGAAGCCGGTGGCAAAACCGAAAGCGCCAGGTCGTAGGCGCCCTCTTCAAGATTGGCTGGTGCAACGATCCCGGCCCGACCCATAATCATTTCATCTGGCTGCCAGGCGGTTGGCGGGTAGCTTGCCAGAGACAGTGGTCCGGTCGTCTGACCAACAACCTCGCCAGATTTGTCTGTCAGTTGAAGCTGCCACCGATAATCCATAGTTGGTTGCTCTTTAGCGCACCACAATAGATCGAGAGATATGGTATGGCCCGGCCGGACCACACCTGCAAGACTGGAGTAACCCCTTAGCTCAAGCTCGTTTCCGAAGCTTGTGGCTTCGATTGAGTTAACAGCCAGGCTTTCTTCATTCGGGCTACAGTTGGCGGCCTTCACCGCTACATCGGCGAGAAACAAGTCGATATCGCCGGTTGCCATGGGGACAGCCGTTCCATCGGCCGTTCTTACCAGGCGCATCCATAATTGATAGTCACCTGGTGGAATACCGGCAGGCGCCATCACCCGATGTTTGTAATGGACGATCGTGTCGATTAAAGAGGAAACCGGCGGATAACCTTGCGTTATCGACTTGTCAACTTGTGACCAAACTTGCCCTTGGCTGTCAACCAGGCGCAAGGATAAAGTATGTTGCTCTGCTTTTCCAGTAGGCTGCGAAAGGTAGAAGTCCATCAACCACTGGCTTCCAGAAGTTACCTCCGGCGGGATTTCATAGCCATGTAAGCGAAGTGTTTGGGGCCAGGAGAAATCCGTTGTTATGGCTGAATCCGGTGTTTCCTGAACAACCGCCGGCAGATCATACCCTTCCAGACGAACCGGTAGCCACATGGCGGGATAATCCTCTCCAAAAACAGGCAACCAGTTATTGCTTAGCCAATCAGGTATGGCCTCGTTATCGAAGTCTGTCCGAGGCGCTGGTTTGGCGAGAAACCAGGCCCGATCCTTACCTTCAGCCACTTTTTGAAGCCTCTGTATGGCTGACTCGGTATCTAGCTCGCTAAAATCAGGCACAGCCATCACAGGGGCATCGCCATCGTAGTAATAGTCGAAGGTGAATTTGATGAGGGTATCGTGAATCACGACGATGTCGTTGGGACCAGCGTGCTCATTCAGGTATTCGGCCGCGCCGCGTACATCATCGCGAATCAAGTTGGGAGAGGTGAACTGCTCATTCAGCCAGCCCAACTGGCTTATCACGATTAGAATAGCCAGAACCGGGCCCAATACGCGCCAAAGCTTTCTAACTTGTATACTTTGATCTACTTTTGCTTCAAGTTGAAACGGTCCAATGATGCCACCCGCCAGGAAGATCAAGAACGGCGGCAAACCGATGAGCAGGTGGCGAACGCCATTATAGAGGGGGTTCATCAGCGAGATGGTTAACAGCATCGCCAGCGGTAGGATCTGATACCCTAGAAGCAACGCGGCCGCTCGCGGTTTTTTTTGCCAACCAAACCATAATCCCACCATGGCTATCAGAACTAGCGGCAAGGTCCGCCACCAGGGGTGCATAAGCGTCCAATTAACGCCGACGCCGAATGCGCTGGCGGCGTGATTTAGAACCTTAAGCAATGGGACCTGGTAAAAATCGACTTGTTGTCCGGCCATGAAGCGCTCGCGGCCCACGATCACCGCCGGTAGCACAATAATCACACCCAGCCCAACCAAAACCCAAAATTGCCAACGCCGGAGAAGCCGGCCTAAATCCCATCGGCGGATAAGGATGATAACCAGGCTGATAAGACCGTAAAATAGGATGAAGAAACCGAAATAATGGGTATAGATACTGAGCAGGCCGGCGCCCAGCCAAAGCAGGAGCCATTTACCCCGGCCATCTCCTGGTTTGGCCAGGGCAAAGCGCAAGAGTCCGTAGACCGAAAACAGGTTGAGTGTTAGCAGAATGCCATAGTTGCGCAGCACTTGAGACTGCCAGATATGAAAAGGGGAAATGGCCATTAGTAAGGCGGCAAGCAGACCAACACGTCGGCCGAAGCTACTCGAACCCAGGACGTATAGCAGGGGTACCGCCAGAGTGGCCAAGGCCACGCCAATAAATCGCAGTGCAAAAATCGTCTCCCCAGCCAGCAACCTGAATAGATGAAGCATCAGGAAATATAAAGGGGGATTTGTATCCTGGGTGTCAATGCCATCGACCGTTATGACGTTGGCCAATATATCAGGAAGAGAGAGCGCTGCCCGGTAAATACTCAACCCTTCGTCGCTCCACATTGACTGCCCCTCCAGATCGTAAAGGCGCAAGCCAAAAGCGAGCAGCACGATACCGATCAGGGCCAGTTGGACAGCCAACTTGCCGGATTTAGAGCCAGGTGGATCTGACTTTCTCCCCTCCCCGGCGATCATGGGCTTACCTCAACTATGCCCAGGGGCAATTCATCCCCAAATCGATCCCCCGTATTGATATCATAGAAGCCAACGACCAGGTTATATGATCCGGCCGGCACATCTTCTGGCAGAGCGAAGATGCGTTTGTCGACAATGACTTCACCGGCCGGCCACCAGGACGTGGGATACCAACCATTAAAGGGCGGGCCATCAGCCTGGGCAACGAGCTCAGAGGTTTCCACATCGCGCAAGTGCACAAAAAGTTGGTAATCTTCACTCACCGGTTTGCTAACGCCCCAGCGCAAGATGAATTCACTGGCTTCGCCTGGGATCCACCTTTTTTTGATCTCGCTTTCGATCAGATGAATAGGTGTCTTGTCTCCTGGCTGTGGATCGTACAACTCCTTTGGATCCTTAGAGACCAGGCGCACATCATCGACAAACAGCCCAGGCATAAGAGTCCCATCGGCGAAATATATGGGCAAACGTTCATTCCTCTCTTGGTCGATCATGCCAACTTCAACCTTGTAAACCAGCGTTTCGGGCATATCCTCCCATATGTGCACCTGCACAACATCACAAAACTCGTGACCGGGCTGCCAGATCGTGGTCGGAAAACTGCCCAGCCCGGGATAGGTGCGACGGTTAGCAACCAGGCTATTCTCCGGGCCGATCACGTGGACCAACACGGTGACCGGCTCCTCAGTTTGAGCCAACGGCCGCCAGCACAATTCAACAGGCACATTTTCAGCCGCACCGACAGATCGAGCCAGGACTTGGGCGCTGAGCAGTTCGGCGATGGGTTCCCCAGGCGATAAACCAAAGAGAGCTCCGATTTTGGGAGAAAGCTGTTCAACCGCTTCAGCCGCCAATTTCTCCGGTTGCTGGTAAGCCGGTCTGAGCAATAGGAATCCCGCAAGCAAGCTGACTATCAGGATCAGGCCGGACATAATAAAAGGCATTTTCGCATGAACTCTATACCAACCTGTCGCCAGGAGAACGGCAATAGCAGCCAGCGAGGGAAACATGAGCCGTCCGTAGGGGGCGATGACGCGACGCATCCACAACTCCAGCGAAAAGCCGACCGCAAAAATAGCCACCGTTAGGATGAATAACATGACGGCCGTCGTATCCGGCCGGGGACGCGGCTTCCGCCACCAGCGAAAGGCTGTCATGGCCAGACCGATCACGGCCAATAGCGCGAAGATGAAAAACAGGTCATGGACACTTTTGCTTGGCCGAACGATCCCCCAGCCAAATGAAATCCAAAAAGAGCGAAACACTTCAAGCCAGCGTGGAATAAAAGCGGCCAATTTGACGGGATCATCAATGGCCCAAGGTGTTAAATCGTGTGTTTCAAGACCCAGTGGCGAGCCATACAAGATCCAGGAGCGGATGAGCCACCAACCGGCTACGAGAAAAGCACCCAGGGAAAATATGAACCCGTTTTTCACGACTTTTACCATGGATTGTCTGTGTGACAGCCAAAGCCAGAGCAAACCTACGCCGATGGGAACCGCGAGCATAATGGTGCTGGCTTTGGTCAGGATAGCCAATCCATAAGCGAGACCCAGGGCAAAAGCGCGGGCATTGCTTGGACCTCGGACGAGCAATAGAGCCATCAACCAGAGAGTCAAGGCGCTCATCGCAGCGCCTGGTATATCATTTGAGACCAGGCCGCTTATGAAAAGCACCTGGGGATTGACGGCGACGATCAGAGTCGCCGCCAAGGCCAGCGTAGGAAGTTCCGGAAAGATTTGCCTGGCCAATCCGTAGACGCTCAGCAGCAGCAACAGGCCAAATAAGAGAGTCAGCCCCCTATCCAGGTACAACGCCAACCAGCCTCCTTGAAGGGGGCTGGTATCAGAAGGGTAGTGAATAGCCCGGTTTTCATTATCTGGCCCAATTCGCGGAAAAGGGCCAACAAAATGAGGGTTTAGCCGGTATACTACCGGTGAATCGGCCGCGCCCACAAGCCGGGCGGGTATGGCACCCAGGAGGTAATAAAGTGGGGATTGTCCGGCTTCCTGTTGGATAGGCGTCTCCCAAGCAGCTTCACCCTGGGGCGGAAATCCCTTTCCTTGGGTCAGCCAGGTGATGTAGGCGAAATGTTGCGGTTCGTCTGGCCCTTCAAATGGTGGCGTATAAAGACTGTACAATCCAACCAGGATCACATACCCAATGAGTATGATCGCCAGGTACCATTGAGGCCACCAGCCAAAGTAAGCCTGGAATCTTTGTTTGAATTTACTCATCTGCCATATCGAATCAGGGCAATCATATTTCTGCCCTAAAATATCTCCGCCAATAAACTATTGAGTATAACAAATTACCGGAGAGAGTTGAAAAGGTCCACCAGTCATAGGTGAATCATCTTTTCAACTATTTAGCCAGCGTTTAACCTATGCTCAAAGTTAACTGGATTGTTGGATGGCCTGGATGCCATCGGGATCAATTCATTGAACTATTATTAAGCAGGCTGACAAAGGACCAGTGGCTTGCGTCCCAATTCTCCTTGTACAAGCGTCATATCAATCCTGTGCCAATACTATCGATGCAATCGAACATGGTCGTATGTTATAATGGCGACCAGTTCAAGATATTTGTTTCCAATAGACTGGGCATTCCTATCCAGTAAAATAATCCCACGCGAAACCTCCTATGGAATTCATTGCCAAAGGGATAAGGGTCACGCACCGATGATTTCAGGCCCAGATGGCATCTTGCCAATCCTCCATACTCCTAAATGAACAAAAATCGTTTGCACACTAACCTCTTTTTCCAAGGATATCCAAAATGGATCTTGCTTGTGGTTTTGCTCGTCTTTGGGATACTCGTCGCGTTCTATAGCTGGCAAACACCCCCGTTTGAAGGATCAGACGCGGCCGAGCATTACGCTTATATAAAGTGGCTGGCGGATGGAAAAGGCTTCCCACCACAGGGTGATGCAGCCTGGGATACGCCAATGCGACAGGAGGCAAGCCAACCTCCTTTATATTATCTGTTGGCTTCTATCCCATTTCTGCTTGTCGACCAGAAAGATGGTGAGGCCGAATACCGGCCGAATCCCCATTTTCCTACCAGCGCGCCTGGAATGACGCCCGATAACAAGAATGTAGCTATCCACTATCCGTCTGACACGAATCCGCTTCATGGCGGATGGCTGGCACTTTACATGGCCAGAGGTGTTTCGCTGCTTTTTGGCATCCTGCTGTTGGTTTGCGTCTATGGTCTGGCCTCACAGGTCCGGCCGGGAAATAATTTTTTTGCCCTGGCAACGACTATTTTTGTGGCCCTGATCCCCCAGGTTTTGTTTATCAGCGCTGTTCTATCAAACGATATGGCCGCGGCCGCCACCAGTGCGCTTACCTTATGGCTGTTGGTCCTTAACATCAATAAAGGGCCGTCAGGTTGGCGGGGTCTCGCTTTAGGTGGCGCCTTCGGTCTGGCCGCTTTAACCAAAGTAAGTGCCTTGTCCCTGGGCTTGCCGATAGCCCTCGGGGTAATCTGGCTGTGGTGGTCGCACCGCAACCAACGCCGGGAATTAATACGGATGACTGCGGCGATCGTGCTTGCATCGATTCTGGTGGCCGGCTGGTGGTATCTTCGAACCTGGGTGATTTATGGCTCGCCTCTTGGCCTCAGTACTCATTTCCAGGCTTCCTGGGCTGTATCGTCAATAAACGAACGAATTTTACCCGGAAGAGCCTGGTTGGAGGTTTTTTACTCATTTTGGGTCGCTTTCGGTTGGGGGAATATCAAGTTCCCCGGTTGGACCTACACCATCATCGGCTTTTTTGTCCTCCTATCGACGGCCGGTTTGCTACTGAGTGGTCGGCGCTGGTGGAGAGATGATCGACGGCTTGGAAACAGATCGATCATTATGCTGCTATTGCTGCTTACGGTTTTAGTTGTCTCAGTAGCTTTGGAAGCATGGATGCAACGGGTGACCGCCCCTCACGGCCGGTTGCTCTTTCCGGCCATGGCAGCTATCGCGGTGCTGTTGGTCAGCGGTTGGTGGGCCGTCCGCCCCTGGCTGGTCAGCGTTGCTCTGGCAGGATTGTTTATTCTGGCCATTATCTCGCCCATCCTACTCCTCCATCCGGCTTATGCCTATCCCAAGATGCTTTCGGCGGAACAGCTGTCCCCAATCATCGGAACAGAGCCAAGGGGGCTGCGCTTCGGTGAAATTGCCGAACTTCAGGGGGTTATCCTCGATCAGAAATCGGCTACTGCCGGGGAGGTACTGCCGGTTCAGGTATGCTGGCGTACATTAGCCGAGGCCGAGAAAGATTACAGCGTTCTGGTCCACCTGGTCGGCCCCAATAATAGCGTTGTCGCCAGCCGCCACACTTATCCAGGCCTTGGCAGCTATCCGACCAGCTTGTGGGAACCCGGCCAACTTTTCTGCGACCAGATCAATATCGATATCCCAGAGGATTTGCTTCACACGCTGCGTTACCGGGTGGAAATTGGCATATTCGATACTCAGACCGGTGAACGTTTGCCGCCCTATGATCTCAATGGCGATTTGTTGACCCATACTTTCATAGACGATGTTCGTTTGCAGTCAGCAGATATGGCGACACTGGCCCAACCACCAGGGGGTGATGATACCATCCGCCTTGTTTCCGCTGATTACGCCGAGCAATGGCAACCTGGTAGCGAACAAATCGTGACCTTACGATGGTGGGCTGCCGGCAAAATGGACCAGGATTACACTGTTTTTATCCATCTACGTGATCGTTCGAAAGGTGAGAATGTGGCTCAGGGTGACGGCCCACCAGTCGATGGCTGGTATCCCACCTCCAGCTGGACGGCCGAAGAAATCGTCGATGACTCACACACGTTTTCACTGCCTGAGGATATCCCTCCCGGTGTCTATGACCTTGTTGTGGGGTGGTATGATCCCGCAAGCGGCCTCCGCCTTGGAATGGAGCATCTCCTGGCAATGATAGAAGTGAAGCCGTGATAGCGCTCTTAAGCTGTATTCCAAATAGCACCAAAAGCGACATTTAACCAGCCAATGAAATTATTGGAACAACAATACCACTGCCTGATCATCGTTCTCCGCTTGTCCAGAGTCGACGACGGCGGCGTAAGTTTTAGTATGCCCGGGCGAATGGGAGAGGCGCTGTGATCAACTCATCTCCCTCACGACTGATAGCGAACCTTCGACGTCATAACCAGATCTGGCTACTGGCGATCCTGTTTATCTACTTGCTGCTGGCCATGGGCTATAACTTCGTGACACCCATCTTTGAAGCTCCTGATGAGCAGCGCCATTTCTTTACGATCAAAGTCATCACCCAGACTCAACGGTTGCCGACAACATTCGATGACACCAGCGATTTGATCGGCCAGGAAGCGGCCCAGCCGCCCCTTTATTATATGGTTGGCGCTCTGATCTCCACAGCCTTTGATGATAAAGGCTTAGGTGAACCACCATGGCATAACCCTGCGGTCCAGCTGGGCGCCCCCGACTCGCCCCAAAATCGTAATCTGTTTGTCCACAGTCCTGAAGAAAATTGGCCCTGGCGAGGTCAGTCGCTGGAAGTCCATGTCATGCGCGGCCTTTCCACTTTGTTCGGCCTAGGAACGCTCCTATCAATTTACGCCAGTGGCTGCCTTGTTTGGCCGGCGAAAAAGGAATTGGCGCTCCTGGCCACCGCCCTGGTGGCCTTTTTGCCACAGTTCGCCTTTCTGCACGCCTCGGTGACCAACGACTCGTTGATTGTTTTCCTTAGCGCCCTGGTCCTCTGGCAATGTCTTCGCCTGTGGTATACCGGTGTTAGTTGGGGCCGGCTCATCATGCTGGGCGCCACCCTGGGATTAGCGATATTGAGCAAGGCGGCCGGGCTCTTGCTGCTGGTTTATGTGCTTGGCTTCTTGACGATAATTACCGTGCGGGACAACCGGAAGCAGGCCATTTCCAAAACTGTACCAACCTGGTTCCTCCAACTTGGCTTGGTAACGGCCGTCTCTCTGCTCTTTGGTGGCTGGCTACTGTGGCGAAATTGGTCGCTCTATGGGGATATTACAGCCAACAACCAGATATTGGCTTACTTCGGTGGCGATCGCAGCTATTCATTGTTAGAAGTATCCCGAGAACTCAGCGGCCTATGGAACTCGATCTTCGCCGTCTTCGGTAGCTTTAATATCATCCCGCCCCCCTGGGTTTACTTGGTTTGGAATGCCATCATTTTGACAGCTCTTCTAGGTCTGGTGATAGAGATCGCCAGGAGATTGCACAATAGGAACAAATTTGCACGAGCGCGAATCTGGTCATCCCAGAGTCGGCATCCCTCTTCTATCCTCGACTGGTCAGGTTTAGCAGTCATTTTGCTAGGTGTTTGGGCCCTGGTCGTTTTCACCGGGTTGATCCGTTTCATGTTACAGATTCACGCGGGGCAAGGACGTTTGCTCTTTCCAGCATTGTTACCTGTGGCATTGGTTGTCAGCTATGGCATGAGCCGGTACCGGTGGAGCGGCGTTTTTTTGATGGCTCCAACTCTGGCGCTACTCACTTCACTTTATTGCCTGCTTTTTATCATTCCGCCTGTATATGCCTTGCCGCCCATATTGGCCGCCGATGATATCCCAACCATTGCCAACAGATTGGAGATTGATCTGGGCTATGGCTTGGAACTCATGGCTGCTCAGGTGGAAACGGATACGGTATTGTCCGGTGAAAGGATCTGGTTGACTCTATATTGGCAGGCAGAGAGTATCCCTGGCAACCCGGCCGTTCAGGATGCCCCTAAGGTAGTCTTGGAACTACTCGGCCGGAATGATGAGTTGATAGGAAAATACCAGAGCTACCACGGTGGCGGTTTGTATCCAGCGAGCTTTTGGCATACCGGTGAAGTAGTAGCCGACCGTATAGGACTAGAACTGTATGAGGGAGCCCGTGTTCCTGTTCAAGCCCGTCTGAACGTGAAGTTGGCAGGCGAACAATCTTCCGTAGATGTTGGCACAATCAAAGTCGTTCCTCTTGAATGGCCGGCGTTTTCAGACACTTATCTGGCTCAAATAGAGGGTATCCAACTACTCTCCGCCACGATCAGCGCTAATTCTGCCGCACCGGGGGATTCTGTTGTCGTGGATCTGGAGTGGCAAGTGCTCGATCCCCCTCACCGTGAATTAACGACCTTCGTCCATCTAGGCGACCCGAACAAGCCGCCTCTTGCCCAGGGTGATAGCATTCCCCTGGGGGGCGACTACCCGACCGGCTTGTGGGCTGCGGGTGAGCGGTTTTCCGACGCTTACCAGTTGGATATTCCATCCGGTATTTCTCCAGGGAGATATCCCATTCACATTGGTTTCTATGATCCAACGAATGGTCTGCGGCTTCCGTTAGCGGTCCAGGGTGAACGACAACCGAATGATGCCTACCAGATCGGTTGGTTGGTTATTAACCGATAGGCCTCCTAACGAGGAGACTTCACATCTTTCCAGACCTAAGCTAGACTTATCTCATGGCATCATGGAAAAGAAAAGCGCCTGGTATCGGGGAGATCGGCTTATTGGTAGCCGTCCTGATCTTGGCGGCCGTCCTGCGTATGGCCTGGCCAGGGCTAATCGAATTCAAGCGTGATGAAGCACTGCTATTTGCCCGCGCTTTGGATGTAGCTGATGGCTCCCATTTCCATATTCGCGGCATTTCAAGTTCCGTTGGCTTTCCCAATTCACCCTTAAGCGTCTGGCTTTATGCGCTGCCCTTAGTACTCTGGAAAGATATCTATGCCGCGACTTTATTTACCGGTTTGGTAAATGTCGGCGCAGTATTGGGCGGCTGGTGGATGGTTCGGCGATATTGGGGGGGAACGGCCGCTTTAACGGCGACTATTATGTTCGCCGTCAGCCCCTGGGCCATTTTCCATTCACAAAAGATTTGGGCTCAAAACCTGCTTGCGCCGCTGATCGTTGGCTGGGCCATTGCCGCGATGCTGGCTTTTGTCGAAAGGCGTAGAGGTTTTATTTTGCTCCATCTATTTTGCCTGGCAATCGCCGTCCAGGTGCATTTCGCGGCCGTAGCTCTTGTTCCCGCCACCCTTCTATTGCTGGTTGTATTTCGCCGTCGAGTTGATTGGCGGCTGCTCCTACTCGCTTGTTTGATAGCCCTGCTGACAGCCGTCCCTTTTTTGATCTACCTCTTTTCTCAGGTTGGTTCAGATCTCAATCTGGGCGAGCTCATATCACGTAGCCCAGAGCGCTCCTTTACTCTTGAAGCTTGGCGCTTTTTGTGGCTGCTAACCACGGGTAGAGAAATTCATGCCCTGGCCGGCCCGGAAGCATTTGAAGATTTTTTGACCGGTCTACCCGACCTGACCATAATACATCTTTTCTGGGCTGCCCTGGTTATTGGTGGAGCGGTATGGCTGACCCGGAAAGTCAAGCATTCTTGGGAAAAGGACGATCCGCCTGCTGAGGCCGGATTTATCGTACTGGTCTGGCTGTTAGTCCCCCCCCTTATCTTTACCATCCCCTTGTTGCCGGTGGAGCTTCATTATTTGTTGCCGGTCTATCCCGCCCAGTACATGGTGGCCGGGATCGCCTTTGCCTACCTGGCGGGGCGCATGGGCAAATGGCGGCCGGCGGCATGGATTGTTTTTGGTTTATCCGCCGTAGCCCTGCTGTGGATCTGGTTATCCTTGTTTGGTTTCATAAGCAAACAGGCGACACCCGGTGGCTATGGCACGCCGGTTACCTATTACCGGCAAGCTGTTGACCTGGCCAAGTTGAGGCAGTCCCAGGAAAATTCGCAGGAAATAGTCATTGGCGGCCGTGGCGAAAATCCGAAGCAGGACTCCTTCGCGGCCGTTTTTGATGTGCTTTTACGGAAAACCCCACATCGATTCGTGGATATCAACCAATCAGCCCTATTCCCAGCTCACGATGCGGTTGTTATACTGAGCCCGGAAGCTAATTTAGAGGGAGCCAGCGCCTATCGCCAGGCAGCAAGCCAACTGACTCCCATCCAACTCCGCCAGGGGGAAGGCGAAATTCAGATCCTGACCCTTTCAGCTAATAGTGCGCCCGTTCCGGAGAATATAGTCGAGAAACCATATCTTTTTGCCAATTGGGTTAGCTTGTACGGCTATGACGATCTTGTGCTCCCGGCCGGGGAAGAGGCCATCTGGCGCATCTACTGGCAGACTGGAGATAATCCCGACCCGGCCCAATATCACTTTTTTAATCATCTGCTGGATGCCGAAGAAATTCGCTTAACTCAGGCAGATGGCCCTATCTTTTCACCCGTACAGTGGCAGTCAGGGGATCGGCTGATTAGCTTCTTTACTTTCTCCGGAGTGGAGGGTATGGAAATCCCGGCATCCGTTCGCACCGGCATCTATAACTACCCAGGCTTGGAGAGCGTTCCCCTATTGGATATCGCTGGCAACCCGGCCGGCGACAGCATCATTTTACTCCTTCCCTGACATAAAGAAGCCGCCTGTTTGCCATTGCAGCTGGATTACGCGCTCAAGAACAGTCACTAAGGGGAATAACCAGGGCATTGTCAGGCAGAACGTTACCCTGCCCATCCACCGCTAAGAACCGCACTCCATTAACATAATCATAAACGCCAAGCAGAATATGCCCCCCCGTGGCGCCCTCAGCCGGCAAGTCACGGACATCGTTTATCCACCAGCCCTGGGGTAAATGAACCAGGTCCGGCCGCAGATTAAGTGGCGGGCCATCCGCCTGAGAGATCAAATGGCCATCTTCACCAAGAAGTTGCACAAATAAGGAGGTTGTCGAGGTAATTTCATGCCTCTTTTCACCGGTCGCTGAAATATCCCAGGTTGAGGTCAGGCGCACAGAACTTTCACAAAACGCCGCTTTCGCGGCCAGCAACTCGTATGAACCAATCGTCGCTACGGGTGCAGGCGCTCCGCTGCCGGGCACAATACTGCCCAGATGCTGGCTTACCGGCCCGGCTTCTGCAAATCGAGTGACAAACAATTGGCTGCCACCCGGCGTCCAATCTCCTTCAATGTTGCCTCCGGCGGTCTGCTCGTGTATCCCATAATTGTATTCAGCCTCAGCCAGCAGATATGGGATTCGGATTGCCTGCACCGGCCGGTCCGCCAACAACTCTTCGGCAAAAAGTTCTTCAACAAAGATGTAGTCACCGAGCATGGCTACCAACTCCACTCCGACCGGATAACTATTCCTTTCCGGCGCCAGCCAACTCAGCAGATTGATGAATAGTACACCCTCCTCGGCTGGGCGATCTTTCATAACCGCTTCAACGGCGTCGACAGGACCGGTCAGTCGGCTATAAGCCAGCAAACGATCACGAACGAATAGCCAACTCGTAAGCAGAACAAAGGCCAGGCAAATAAACCAGAGTAAGCGTCCGACCTTCCGCATACGCCACAGGGGCTGCAACAAGACCGGCCACAAAATAGCCAGGCCAATGCTACTGATATATAGCAGACGGGGACCATGCAACAGGTAGTTTGCCGATAAAGGAATGGCAATGACCATTGTCGCCAGGATCCACCAGGCCCAACCCATGAGTAATGGCAAGCGATTGCTTTTATCACGGGCGCTCCAGGCGGTCAGTCCCAAGGCTATCACCAGGCCAAACAACACAATGACCACATTCCAGGCCGATGTCTGAGGTAAAAAATGACCGAACCAGGCGATGGGATAAACTGCCGCCTGCAATACATAGAGCAACTTAAGCCATGCGGCCCCAGCTGAAAAGGACGCCTGTGGCGCCCGGCTAAGCGGCAAGAATTGATAGGCCACGATATAGATCAGGCCGAATGCCAGATAATATAACCATGGCTGCCTGGCAAGCGCGCGTAGGCTACGACCAGGTTCGGAAAAAGTCAGCTGCGGCAAGCGTCCCTCGTCGTTCCACTGTACAAATGCGGCGAATGCGCCAAACAACACCGCGGATTCATGGCTTAACAAAGCCAACAAAAAGATGGCCGTGGTCACAATCAGCCAGGCAGGTCGGCGACGTCCGGTCCTGATAGCGGATAAATAGGTGTGCAAGCCTAAGAGCAGCAGGCCGGCCGTTGCCGGGTGAACGTTGTGACCGTAAACGACAATAGCCTGGTATGAAAAAGGGAACAACGCCAACAATAGCCCGGCGGCCAGAGCCCAGTGGACTTTTTGCCAAAGACGCCAGGAGAGTAAACCGAGCAAGACAGCATTGATCGCCTGCTGGGCGATGTTGATCCCGTGTAGCAGTTCGGCCGGATAATGGCCGAAAAGCTGTTTTATGATGAGCAATGGGAGAAAAGTTAGCGGCCGGTAGAAACCAAAATCCTGGGTGGGAAGCCACACGCTGGCAAAATTCAAGCCCTTGGTTATCCGGATATGCAGCAGATCGTCATACAAGAGCGGCAAGCGCAAAGTCGGCCAATAAAGGATCACCGCCAGGGCAGCCACGATGGCCAGAGAAGCAATCAGGATCAATCGGGGCGATCCATCTTCATTGTTGTCTTTTGTATGTTCGTTCGGGGGTGAATCCATAGCCGCAGTCAATACGAAAGGAAAAAAGCTCTATGTACGGCCAAATTGCCGGGCCAGCTGGTTGACGGAAAGGTGGATTAAAGTCGGCCGGCCATGGGGACAGGTATGAGGATTATCACACTGCTCTAACTGGCGAATCATGGCCTCCATCTCACCCAGGCTGAGTGTCTGACCGGCCTTTACCGCGGCCGATTTGCAGACTCGCAAGATAATCCGGGATTCGATGGTGCTTTTCAACGGCTCTTCCCCACGCTCCATATCCTCAACCATTTCTATCAAAGCCCTGGCCGGATCCAATTTCCCCAACATGGCGGGGATACTACGAACCATGAAAGCATTTGGGCCAAAAGGTTCAATTTGGAATCCAATACGAGTCAGCAGATCAAGTTGGTCATTCAGCAGAGTCGCCTGGCTGGGGGATAAATAGACGGCCGCGCTGTTGACTAAGCCCTGGGCCACTATCCCATCCTGGCCATTATGCTCCTCCCAGGCGTCCATAAATTGTTCATAAAGGATACGTTCATGAGCAGCATGTTGGTCAATCAAGTACAGTCCATCGGGTCCTTCAGTGATGATGTAGGCGTTGCCGGCCTGGCCCACGACTCGCATGATTGGCAATTGCCCACCACCCAACTGGTTGTTCTCTCTTTCCTGGTTATCACTTTGCGCCGTAATCAGTCTACTATCATCAGCGGCCCAGTCTAAACCCAGGCGCCCTTGATCCCTGGGTTCATCTTGCCGCCGAAATGATTGCTGGTCGAGAGAACCGCCCCAGCCGCTATTCTGAAAAGAGGAAAAGTGGGTCGCTTGAGATATCGGGCTATCGGCAACCAGGGCTTCCCGCACGGCTCGTTGGACTGAGCTAAAGGCATGGCTGCTCTGGTGAAAGCGCACTTCCGTTTTGGCCGGATGCACATTCACGTCAAGCTCCGTGGCGGGTAATTTAAGGAATATAACCGCCATGGGGAACCGCCCGGTGGGTAACAGCGTGTGATAAGCCTGGATGACTGCATAAACCAGACGATGGTCCTGGATCCAACGACCATTTACGAAGAGCGTGATATGCCCACGATTTGACCTGTTCAACCCCGGGGGGCCAATAAAGCCCCGAACCGTAATGCTTGATCTGCCGGGAAGTCCGAGAGCTTCATCTGCTTCATCCTCTAGCGGTGCCGCCGGTGCGTTAATCTCTAAAAGTTGTTTCGCGGTGTCGGGACCATAAACTGATGATAGCACCTCTCTCAGGCTTCCCTGTCCGTTACTCTGAAATGTAATCCGGTTGTCATGAGTCAGTCGAAATCGAATCTCCGGATAGGCCAGTGCATAGCGAGTTACAAAATCATCAATATGCCGTTTTTCGGTGGTCACCGATTTTAGAAACTTTAAGCGGGCCGGCACATTGTAAAACAGATTGGCGACCGATATGACGGTTCCCGGAGGAGCGCCGACCGCCTCGCGGCTTGTCACCCGACCGCCTTCCAGGGTCAACCGGACGCCGGTTTGCTCATCCTCGCTTCGGCTGACGGTTGTCACCAGGCTAACCGCCGCAATCGCCGCCAGTGCTTCTCCCCGAAAACCAAGGGTAAAAATCGTTGTTAGATCTTCAGCGGATTCTAATTTTGATGTCGCATGACGTAAAAAAGCCGTCTCTACATCGGAAGACGGAATCCCTGAGCCATTATCGGAAACCTGGATCAGCTTTCGTCCACCCTCCCGGATATCCAGGTTGATAGTGGTAGCTCCAGCGTCGATAGCATTTTCGACTAATTCCTTCACCACTGAGGCTGGACGCTCCACAACTTCGCCGGCGGCGATTTGGGAAGCAAGCTGGTCGGACAGCACACGAATTGGCATAAGCTATTATTTTACCACGCTCCGGCCGCAATGCTGTTGGTATTGAATGATGTCGGATGGATACCGTGCCCTTTCCGTGTTGAGTCACTCCCTGCTGGCATTGCCCGAATCGCCAAAGTATACTGGCTGGTAATATCTGCAAAATAGTGAGTTAAAGGAAGCTAAATGCCATTTGAACCTACCTACACCGTCGTGCCTGAAAGGCGGTCTTACACCTTTACTGCCGGGCCGGTCGGCTGCCTGATGCTACATGGCTTTATGGGCGCACCGATTAGTTCACGCCCAATGGCCGAATACCTGGCTGAGCGGGGTCTATACGTTCACTGCCCCCTTCTACCGGGGCATGGCGAACTGCCAAATAAAATGTATGGCGTTAGCCGCCAGGAGTGGCTTGATGAAGCCGAAGAGGCTTACATCACGGCTCGGGCAAGTTGCGATGAGCTATTTCTAATGGGTCATTCTATGGGCACCGTCCTGTGTGCCGATCTGGCTATCCGGCATGGCGATATCAAGGGGATGATTATGTTAGCCCCGGCTTATGATATCCCGGATAGTCGTATCCGGGCGCTGGCGTTACTTCGCTATGTAATGCCCTGGTTCAATCCACTACGCATGAGACGATTGCAGAAATTGGTCAATCAGCGAATACTGGATTTTGATCCGACACTGGATTTAGATGATCCAGAGGTCCAGGCCAGGTTACCTGAGATGGCCCGGGTGCCTACCGGAGCTATCGACGAAATGCGCAAAACGCTTGATATGGGTCGTAAACTGTGGCCGTCCTTGGACCTCCCTGCTCTCATCATTCAGGGTGGCGATGATATTGCCGTCGATCCGGCGAATACCCAAAGGCTATTTGATCAACTACCAAATCCTGATAAGGAAATACTTTTTATCCAGGATGCTGGGCATGAGTTGATGCGGCCCTTTGACGAGTCTCACAGTGTCGTATGGCCGGCTGTATTTGAGTTTGTTCGTTCCCATACAATGTTTAAGGAGACGCTTTCGAGCCCATTAGAGAACGGAGAATAAGTACATTGAAGAAGGTATATATGGTTCTATTGCTGCTGGTACTTACCGCTTGTGCCGCACCCGCATCCGAACCGGCCGCCCCTTCGACCGTAGCCACAGATATCAAACCGCTTCAGGAGAACACGCCGGCTCAAGTCGCTACAACGGTAAGCCCAACGCCGCCACCGACCGCTACTGCGGTAAGCCCAACTCCATTGCCGGTGGTAATCTCAACACCAACCTTGTCGCCAGACGACATCTCCGGTGAGCAGCTTGAGGAAACAGGGGAACCAGTCATCATTTTTCACCAGGAAGGCGGTTTTGCCGGAGTTGATCTGACCTGGACTATTTATGACAATGGTCTGATTGTGACCCCGGAAGGTCAAGAACTGTCCATTGCCCCGGCCGATATCAACGAACTCCTTGAAACAATCGGGGGAACAGGATTCTTTGAACTTAGTCAACCGAAACCAGGCAATATCTGTTGTGATTTCTTCACCTTCACCCTAGGCGTCAGCTATGGCGATATAAAAAATGTTATAACGATTAATGATGGCGACCCAAATAAAGCAGCCGGTTTCTCCGCGGCTGTCTCGGCCGTACAGCAGTTGATCGCCCAGTAGCTAAAGAATTGGCGGTCGTACGCGCTTTCGTCTTCCGAAGACGGGTCGCTCAAATGACGGAGTAGAATATCTGATGGCTAAAATTGTCTTCATGGGCACGCCTGATTTTGCTGTGCCCTGCTTAGAGAGCTTAATCGCCAACCATGAGACGATTGGCGTGGTGACGCAACCAGACCGTCCGGCTGGGCGCGGCCGTCAAATGCAGCCGTCTCCGGTAAAGGTAACCGCCCTGGCTAACAATATCCCCGTTTACCAACCGGTATCATTACGTAGCGAAGAGTCGATCGAGCCCATACGCGAATGGGCGCCGGATATCATCATTGTCGCTGCCTTCGGCCAGATATTAAGGACCCACCTCTTGAATCTGCCTCCCAAAGGATGCCTGAATATCCATGCTTCCTTGCTGCCGCGCTGGCGAGGTGCTGCGCCAATACAATACGCACTTCTAGCCGGAGATGAGGAATCCGGCGTTAGTTTAATGCGTATGGACAAAGGGCTGGATACCGGACCGGTCTACGTTCAGCAAAAAATCTTGATCCACCCTGATGAAACAGCGGAGACTCTCCATGATCGCCTGGCCATCTTAGGCGCGAAGATGCTCGAAAATTATTTGGCAAAAATTCTGGATGGAGAACTGGAAGCGGAAGATCAGGTCGATTCTCTGTGCACCTATGCGCCTATGCTCAGGAAAGATTCCGGAGTTATTGATTGGAACCAACCAGCCAACCAGATAGATCGCCATATCCGGGCCATGACCCCCTGGCCCAGCGCATTCACCACCTGGCAAGGGAAGAGGTTAAAGATCCTGGCCGCGAAGGTGCTGGCCCATCATGAATTACCTGCCGGAGTGACCGGGCAGGTTGTGCCGGTGCCAGGTTCGGCCGCGGTGCGAACCGCTGCTGGGGGAATCTTGCTAAATCGACTGCAGTTGGCTGGGAAACGGGCCGCGTTGATTGCAGAGTTCTTGCGTGGACACCCCGATTTTATTGGCTCTCACTTGCCAGATTAGCTAACTGGACACACGCTACGCCTTTGCGTATCATTTCTATTCGTTCTGATGACGAACTAACTTTCAGCCACTTGGAGCACTCCGAATGGATATTTTGATCTTTGGCGCCGGCGCGGTCGGGAGCTACTTGGGAGCCCGATTGTCACAGGCCGGGCATGCCGTAACCCTCGTATCGCGCCGTCCTGCGTCTGAGGCCATCAAAACAAACGGTCTCACGCTGCTGGAAGACGGAAAACGACTGGTAACCAGGCCTAAGATTCTTCCATCACTACGCGAGGCAATAGTTAAAAAGAATAATTATGATCTGGTAGTTCTATGCGTTAAATCGTATGATGCCCAGGCAGCCCTCTATGAACTGGTTGCCTTTTACCCGGCTGCGCCGGCGATTATCACCATGCAAAACGGCATTGGCATTGAAGAGTTATTCGGCGAGGAACTTGGCCGTGACCGGATTATCGCCGGGTCGTTGACCACCCCTTTAAGTTATGAAACCGCGAATAGCATCGTCGTCGAGCGCTCAGATCGTGGTCTGGGACTGGCGCCAACAAAAGCGGGTCTTGATATCCAAAAGTGGGTTACCCTATTTTCAGACGCAGGTCTGGCTACCATTACCGTCGATGACTACCTCTCTTTAAAATGGTCGAAAGCCCTGGTGAATATGATTGGCAACGCCTCGTCAGCGATCTTAAATCGACACCCCAAGGTCGTCTACAGTTTTGGACCTACCTTCGACATGGAAATGAATATGTTAAAGGAAGCTCTAAACGTGATGAATGTTAATAACATAGACGTTATCGATCTACCTGGAGTCACCACCAAGCGTTTATCCACAGCCGTTCGCAGGCTTCCCAAGTCTATAGTCAAACCTATTTTAACCAATCTCGTTGGTTCGGGCCGGGGAAACAAGATGCCCTCATTTCATATCGACTTGATGTCCGGCCGTGAACAAAACGAGGTAACCTATCATAATGGGGCGGTCGCTGATGCCGGACAGGTGGTCGATCTGCCTACACCGGTCAACAGAGCCTTGAATGATATCCTGACCCATATTGCCCGTAAGGAGATTGATTATCAACTCTTCAACGGCCGGCCTAAATATCTGGTTGCCGAAGTTGAAAAATACCGGAAATGAATAGAAACGAGTACCAACTACGCCAGGAGATCGTTCAGGTTGGCCGGCTCATGTACGAAAAAGGCTTCATCAACGCCAGTGACGGCAACATCTCTGCACGTCTCAGTCCGGGCCGGTTGTTGATAACTCCCTCCGGTCTGCATAAAGGGTTTTTGGATCCAGGCCAACTGGTCATGATCGATGAAGATGGACAGCGTATTGGTCCTGGTTCTATTCATAACCGAAAATTGAAGCCAACCAGCGAATTGCCGCTCCACCTGGAGGCCTATCGCCGGCGACCAGATATTGATGCGGTGGTCCATGCCCACCCGCCAATAACGATCGCTCTCTCTATCGCTGGCATTCCGCTGGCCGATTGTCTATTACCAGAGGTCATCGTCTTTCTAGGACTGATTCCAACCACTGAATATGCCACCCCTTCAACTACCGAGAGTATCCGCGCAATTCAAGCTTTAATCACCAACCATGACGCCCTGGTATTGCAGCGCCATGGTTCAATTACTATTGGGGGCGATCCCATGGAAGCCTTCATGAGGCTGGAGACGGTTGAACAGAATGCCCGCATTGGCTTTATGCTCGCCCAACTGGGGGTCGTCAATCCTTTGCCGCCCGAAGAAGTCGCTAAGCTCCTTAAACAGCGGGCGGATCTGGGGCTGGCCAGGGAAGGGGAGGCAACTGAGTTCTGCGCTGTATGCGGCGTGTGCCATCTGGGTGGCGATCATGCGCCGACAATGCGCCTGCATAACCAATCGCGGGAGATCACCGCAGGTAATCATCTCACAGCGGCTAGCAGCACTCCTCACATACCAGGCCGTAAGCCGCCCGTCGACGAGTCAGCTATCAGAGAAATGGTAGCTCAGGTCGTCCAACAAACGCTTAAATAGGAAAGCTTCTACTCATCGATTCATCTCGTTTCCGCTCCAACAGCCTATGTCTGAACAGACGCCAATCAACAAGAATTTAATGCCCGTAATCCCTGTTTCAAACAAGCTATTTTGGGCTGTCTTGGGCGGGATTCTCTCGCTGGCAGCCATCCTGCTGGTCATCGCACCAACTGAACAGACCCTTGGGGAAGGCATCAAGTCTGTCTATATCCACGTAGCCTTTACCTGGGCAGGAATGATTGGGCTGGTTGTGGTGGGGATTCTGGGTCTTGTCACGGCCATAACCGGTAATAAAGCGTTATTGGATTGGGCAAAAACCATCGGCTGGGTAGCCTTGGCCATGTTTGCCGCCGGTCTTGTCATGAGTATTCTTGCCGCAAGGATCAACTGGGGGGCAGTTTTTTGGCAAGAGCCAAGGACCAACAGCGCCTTAGAGATTTTGGCGCTTGGTTTTATCGTTCAGTTTATAGCTACTTTGCCCATACCCGAACGCCTCAAAGGGGTCCTTTTCCTCTTATTGGCCATATTCCTCATCTACTCTGTGAGCAGTACAGAGCGGGTGCTTCATCCTGACAACGCTGCCCGGACATCACCTTCGGCCGCTATTCGCTTCACGTTTTTAGGGCTATTCCTATTATTTAGCGGAGCAGCAGCCTGGATCATCTTTCACAAACAAAGGGCAAAGCGCCAGATGCCTAGATAGATTAATGACCGTTAGTCAGATCACTTCAGCCAGAATTAACTGAAGGAGGCGAACGACGGCCGGTGCCTTATCTGCCTTTGAATTGTGGATCCCTTTTCATCATCAGAGCCTCCACAGCTTCCTGGAAATCCTCGGAGGCAAATAGCTGGCTCTGGGCCCAACCTTCCATCATCAGACCTCGATCAATATCAGCCAGGCCGTCGACAATTCGTTTGGCCATGCCTACGGCCAAGGGCGCCGCCAGCTGTATTTCGGCCACTAGCGAATCGGCTTTGTCCTGCAGTTCATCCCCGGGGAAAACATAATTCACAATCCCCCAGGCAGCAGCCATCGTGGCATCAATCTGGCGGCCGGTAAAAATGAGTTCCTTTGCCCTGGCCGGCCCAACCAGCCGGGTTAGCCGGGTTGTGCCCCCGACATCAGGAATCAGCCCCAATCGTGTCTCCAACAAGCCCATCCTGGTCCCCTCGGCCGCTATTCGTATATCACAAGCCAGGGCAATCTCCAGGGCCAGGCCCAGGCAATAGCCATGGATAAGGGCGATTGTCGGCACTTCCAACCGTTCAAGTCTGGTCAATACCTCTTGAAAATCATGGGTTATCGAACGCACGCGCTGTTGCCAGCCGGGGCCATATTTCTGAGCAAATTCCAGAAACGCACCCAGGTCGATGCCAGAGGAAAAAGCCTGGCCTTCACCCCGGACTAAAACCACCCGGATGTCCTCGGTTCGGGCGGCTTCATTGACAGCAGCACCCAGGGCTTCATACAAAGCCAGGTTAATCGCGTTGCGCTTCTCCGGCCGGTTCAAGATTATTTCAAAGATGGCCTCATTCTTCTGTGTTATTACCAGGTCGCTCATGATTTGCCTCTCTTGATAGGTGGGTGCCGCAAATCTGGTCTCCCCTCTGCGGCGCGATTTTTATATCAGGCCAGGGTCAGACGGTGCTTAAGTCCCGTGCCTGTGTTGAAAACCAACACTTTTTCATCAGGATCTAACCAGCCCTGAGCGTTCAGAGATTGTAACGCCGCGATCGTAGCCGCACCTTCCATACAGGCGAAGATCCCTTCGCTAGTTGATAATAATACTTGAGACTCACGAATCTGGTTATCGGATACAGCCACAGCCGTACCTTTACTTTCATTCAGCGCTGTCAACATCAGCCTGCTGCCGATGGCTACCGGAACGCGCAAGCCACCGGCCAAGGTATGTGCACCTTCCCAGGGTTCGGCTTCATCCGCTCCTGCCAGATGTGCTTTGACAATCGGCGCGCACCCATCAGCCTGAACGACAACCATGCGAGGTCGATGGCTCCCAATCCAGCCCATGGTTTCCATCTCATCAAAGGCTTTCCACATACCGATCAGCCCTGTCCCCCCGCCGGTAGGGTAGATAATAACATCCGGCAATTGCCAGTTAAACGCTTTGGCTAATTCATAACCCATTATCTTCTTACCCTCAAGACGGTAAGGTTCTTTGAGAGTCGAGACATCAAACCACTGGGCATGAGCCCCGGCCGCGGCAGCCTCCCGGCCGGCATCATTAATCAGACCGTTTACCAGGTGGAGGTCGGCGCCGGTCATCTGGACTTCAAGAATATTTATCAACGGTGCATCCTGCGGCATATAAACATGGGCGGGCACTCCCGCCCGGGCAGCATAAGCTGCGAGGGCTCCACCGGCGTTGCCCGCCGTGGGAATCACAAATTCAGTCACTCCTAACTCCAAGGCCCGGCTCACGGCAACAGCAAGGCCAAGGGCTTTGAAGCTTCCTGTGGGATTCTGCCCTTCATCTTTCAGATAGAGTTGTTTCAGGCCAAGGTGATGTCCAAGTTGAGGAATAGGCAAGATTGGCTTTCCACCTTCACCCAAAGAAACACGATAGATGGGATCGCGAACCGGCAGCAACTCTTCATAGCGCCATAATCCTGCAGGCCGTGCGGCCAATTCATCGAGATCGATTTCCCTGGCGGCTTTTTTTAGATCATATCGCGCCAATAAAGGATACCCGCAATCCGGGCACAATCTCAGCAATTGATCGGCGTCGTGGTGTTCATGACAATGGGAGCATTCGAGGTCAGTAAGGTAGTTCACTGGGGCACCTGAAATATGATTGGTTGATTGTCAACAGGGTAAGCGGAACCACGGACGCTTAATCAGGCATTTTGGGTAATGCCCGGACGAGCAAGGATCGCCTGTGTAGAGAACATATTCTGTTCCGAGTCGCCAAGATACTGGCGAATGACGGCCCTCACCTGGCGAATATCAGCAGGTTTATGCAAAAAATCATCACACCCGGCTTCTTTTGCCCGAATCTCCGCATTACCATGACCATAAGCGGTTAAAACGACGGCCGGAATCTGCTTGAGATCGTTATCTTTCTTAAGGCGGCGCAACAATTCGAAGCCATCGACTTCCCCAGGTAGATGCAGGTCTATGAAGATGAGATCGGGTTGCCCGCTCTTGGCCAATTCCCAGCCCTGTTCACCATCGACGGCCGTCAAGAATTCATGCCCTTCCGCTAAAACGATTCGTTTGAGCAGCAGCATATTATTAAAATGATCTTCAATATAAAGGATTCGTTTGCTCATGTTATCGCGTAAGAGAACCTTAACATGAACCTACTCTAGGCTCAAGACAATAATGCCTATCCTATTTATAGATTTCTTCTATAATATAGCATCGGCTGTGCATAAAGTTGTTTGAGAACACGGCTCACGAAGGCCATCGTTTTCCAACGCACAACCCTATTTCAGGCATATAGATATGGAGTTCCGTCAATTGTTAGCTTTCGTAGCGGTTGCCCGAGAAGGTAGCTTCACGCAGGCGGCCCAGCAGCTAAATCTTCGACAGCCGTCCCTGAGTGCGCGCATCCACCAGCTAGAACGGAGTCTGGGCGGACAACTGATCGATCGCCGGTCGCGTCCAATCAGGCTCACGCCTTTAGGACAGGCTTTTCTCCCCTATGCAGAACGGGCCATAGCTATTTTTGAAGCTGCACAGGAACTAGCCCGGGATCACCCTAAGGTAGCGGCCGAACAGGTGAGGCTTGGCTGCCCATTTTCAGTTGCCACCTATCTATTACCTGAGGTAGTTGACCAATTCAGCAAGGCCTTTCCACAGGCAGATTTGTTCATCGACACCGGCAATTCTGATTACGTGGTCAGGCAGCTAGCAGATGGCCTCATAAACCTGGCGTTGGCAGCAGCCTTCCCAAAATTCTTAGCCCACTCCCAATTATTGCTTACACTCCATGACGAGATGGTTGTAGCAGTTGCACCAGACCATGAGCTTGCCGGTCTGACGGATGTGACCATTGACCAAATCTTGCGTTATAGGGTATTGTTAATTCACTGGGGGCCCTCGTTCCACGCTTACATTGAGAATTTACGCCAGCTCAATCCCGAATCTGGCCCGCTTCTACGCCTACCGCTCGCCGGCGCTTTACCGATGGCTAAACAAACCAACACAACTACTTTTATGCCCAGACGTCTGGTTTCCCCATCGGGTTTGGTCGAAGTTAAGGTCCGTGAATTCTCCTTTTCTTGGGATGTCGTCCTGATGACCCGTCCTGGACGCTCATTGACATTCCTCGAGCAAGAATTCCTTAACATCGTGTCCTCCGCATGGTAAACATCCAGCCCCTACCTATATCTAACTGGTTGCCAATAGTTTTTTCCCTATAATTGTCTGGTGCAAGACAATCGATGGGTTGAACAGGTGTTTATTTGATTTGATAGCCAGTCGATTACCTGACCTGGGAAGGCGATGAAATTAACGGTCATCATTCCAATCTACAACGAAGCTTCAACATTGTCCGCTTTATTAGCTCGCGTACAACAAGTACCTGTTGATAAGGAAATCATCGTTGTCGATGATGGTTCCGATAAGGAAACCAAAGAAGAATTACAAAAGGCCGTTACTGCAGATATTTTATTGCTCACCCATCCTGAAAATCGCGGAAAGGGGACGGCTATCCGTACTGCCCTAGCCCGGGCCGCCGGCGATGCCGTAATCATTCAGGATGCCGATTTGGAATATTACCCTGAAGACTATAGCCAGCTAATTGAAATTTATATCGATAATGACGCTCAAGCTGTTTATGGCGTCCGGGATTTATCACGTCGTTCCCGGTTGATGCGTTGGGGGAACCAGGCCATGACCTTGGCGACAAACATCCTATACGGTCAAAAACTGAACGATATGGAGACCTGTTACAAGCTTATCGAGCGAAGATTGTTTCAATCTCTGGAATTGCAAAGTAAACGTTTTGAAATCGAGGCGGAAATAACGGCTAAACTGTTGCGCTCTGGCATCCAAATATTCGAAGCCCCTATTCGTTACGAGCATCGCGAGGAAGGCAAGAAGCTAACTCCTTGGGATGGCATCCCAACTTTGCGCAAGCTCGTCTCCTGTCTCCGGTGGCGTGCTTCCTCACAAGAGCAGTAACTCATCGATCCAAGATTCCTGCTGTCTCACTCATCTAGTCACGATAACGCGTTCAAGTAATCGTCGATCAATCCCACCACAGTTGCCGGTTTCTCCATGGGTAAAAGATGGCCGGCCTGCATCACCTCAATAAAGGTGGCTTCTGGCTGTATCTCAGTCCACTCTTGCCAGGCCTCTGGGACAAGTGTATCGCTTTCTTTTCCCCGGATCGCCAGGGTAGGCTGGGTCACCTGGGGAATAAGATCCCAAACATTCATGGGCGGATGGGCGTATATCCAGGCTTCCCACTCTGGAGGATAAGCCAGTTCAAATTCTCCATGCTGATCTCTATTTAGGCCTGCATTAATATAATCCCAGAGAGCTTGATCTGACCAACGAGAATATACACGCTTCTCCCGAAAATGACCGAAAGCCCCCTGCCGGCTAACCCAATGCCGGCGCCGTTTCTGGGCGATCTTTATTAGCGGCATCTCGTAAGGATCGAAGCCCTCCTGACCCCTGAAGTGCGCCAGGATGGCTGGCGGCAAAAAAACCGGTTCAATCAATACCAACGTTTTAAAGAGGTCTGGTCTTTGAATTGCGGCCATCATCGTCGTCACCGCGCCAAGAGAATGTCCTATACCGATGACATCACTAACCCTCGCCTGATCGAGGAATAAGATCAGATCATGGGCAATATCGTACCAACTGCCGATTTCCTCAGGGTTGCTCCCCGTCCAGAGAGGCCGGGATTTAATTGCCAGGACTTGGGAATTTTCTGCCAGCTTGCTTAGCAACTGCCGGTAGGTGCCCGGCGGGTAGGCATTGGCATGGGCGAAATGTAAGGTTGGCCCCTGGTCGCCAAACTGCTCGAAAGGGAATCCTCGCTCACTCACCAAGTAACACCTTCAATAATCGATAGGTCGCCATCTTGGTATCAGGCCCGATTTCACCTGGAGGACCAACACATGCCGGGCAGCCGTCTCGGCAATGACAATCGGTTACCAATTCCGCCGCCGACTCCAAGAGTTGGCGATACAGGCTAAATAATCGCTGACTGAAGCCAACCCCGGCCGCAATCCGTTCGTAAATCACAACTGTCGGCGACTGGGTCAAAGGGTTGCGACTTTCGGCAGTCACCTGGATATCTCCCGGATCGCACATCAAAAATAGGGGAGCCAGGTTGCCCAAGACATAAGCCAGGCCGCCAAGCGCTGAGCGGGTCTCTTGCCCAGCTTCAGCGCGTCGATGGCAACTCGGGCACAAGGTTACAAGGTTATCAACATCGTTTGCCAATAGATAAGTGTCGTTTTCACCTGGAATATTAACGTATTCCCGGAATGGCCGGATATGGTGGACATGCAGTCCCGATCCTGGTCGAGCTTCGGCGCCACAGGTACGGCACCGGTTTCCATCTCTATCCAATGCTTTCTGGCGCTGTACTTGCCAGTTCGGTCCGTAGTTGTTAGGTTGAACAAGGATCCCGGCCGCCACCAGTTGATCCGTCAACTGCTCACCGAAAACAAGCCAAAAACCATCCGTATCTAATGTCATCTCCGGTAAGTCGATATCGCCATAACCTAGCGTTTCGTGGGTATATCTCTTTATTTTCCGGTAGCCGGTGGCCCTGGTCACCACTAACACTTCCCCATATGCGCGAAGAAGCCCATCTTCAAGGGTCTCTACAAGGGGCTCAAGCCGGCGCAAGATACTGCCCAGGCTGGAGCGGGTGTAATAGTCGACGTCCACCTCACGAACATCTGCCACTCTGCCATCCCAATCGAGCGACTCGACCAAATAAGTCCGCGCCTGGTGCATATAGATAGCCCCTTCATAGGTTAACAACGGGACACTATCCAAGTCCAATTCGCCAATTACCACTGGTACTCCTGCGCTCATATCCTGGATTACAACCGTATCATCACCACTGGTACGCAAGGAAAATTTGTGCGCCGGAATACCTTCTCCCAGCCAATGGGTCTGATCATTGGTTTTATAGGCAACGCCTTCGTCAACCATCGTATCCAATATCTCGTCCACCTTGTCAAAGCTACCGAAGCTTTCACCCTGGCTAAAGGGCAGCTCATAAGCGGCGCAACTGAGGTGTTTTATCATGATCCGCAAATTATCCGGGTTACAAAGGGCGTGTTCCGGCGATCGGCCGAATAAGAAACGAGGATGCTGGCAAATGTATTGATCTAGCGGGCCTCCCCCGGCAACCATTATCACGGCAGAGGTCTCAGAGCGTCTTCCTGCCCGGCCTGCTTGCTGCCAGGTAGAGGCGACTGAACCAGGATATCCAGTCAAGACCGCGGCCGTGAGTTGGCCGATATCGATTCCGAGTTCCAGGGCGTTCGTGGCAACAACACCACGAATTTGGCCATTTCGCAACCCCTGTTCGATGGTACGTCTCTCCATCGGTAAGTAACCGCCACGATAGCCGACAACACTCTCCCGTTCGCCGCCGTTGCTCGCCACCTCATCCCGTAAATAGGTTAGCAATAACTCCACTGATTGCCGCGCCCTGGCGAAAACTACAGTCTGTAGGCCCTTGGTCAGGAAAGTTGCCCCTGCATCCTTGGCGGCCAGAATCGTACTGCGCCGGATGCCCAACTCCTCATCCACCAACGGGGGGTTGTAAAGGATAAAATGCTTCTTGCCGGTTGGGGCGCCATTATGCTCCTCTCCGACCAATGTAAAGGGCGCTTCCACCAATCGCTGGGCATGCTCGTGTGGATTGGCAATGGTAGCCGAACAGCAAATGAATTGAGGGGATCCTCCATAAAAACGACAGATTCGGCGCAACCTCCGCAGCACATTGGTTACATGACTACCAAAAACTCCCCGATAAGTATGGATCTCATCGATAACCACATATTGAAGATTGCTGAACAAGCTGCGCCAGCTGGTATGTTGCGGTAGGATCCCGGCATGGAGCATATCCGGATTACTGATCAGGATCCCAGCCGATCGACGGATATCTCGGCGGCGGTGGGCAGGTGTATCGCCGTCATAGCTATGAACAGGAATAGGTAAATCACCTAACGCGATCAGCGTGGACGTTTCAGCCCATTGGTCATGGGCCAGAGCCTTGGTTGGGAATAGATATAAAGCCCGGGCACTAGGCGCCTCCATTAGACGCTGTAGAACCGGCACGGTATAACACAACGATTTTCCCGAGGCTGTTGCTGTGGCAACAACAACATGTTCCCCAGATAATGCGGCTTCGATGGCCGCCGTCTGATGGGTGTAAAAAGCAGATATTCCTCGGTGTGACAGCGCCGAGGATATCCGGGGGTCCAACAGGAACGATAATTCCGAGAACCGGGCCGACTGCGCAGGGAAACGCTCCCAGGCCGCAACTCCCGTCATAAAATCCCGGTTCAACCGCAAACTATCAAGAACATCGGTCACTTTCATAAAAGCCGATTATAGCTTGAATAACGAAGAAATTTCGAACCGTCAATTCATCAGTCCAGTACCCACACTGATGAACGTTGAAGGAAAGTTAATTATTCCGAGGTGTCCGATAGAGTCCTAGTTATTATCCACTCACTTATCTCGTATATGAATATATATAATTGTAGTTGTAGTAGGTCTTGTTAATAAGTGGATAACCAAAATAACTCCCCTCCATGCGGGTTTTGTATCCAACTATTCCCATATTTGCGGCCTTTTGACTCCCAGGTCAAAAGGCATTCTTGTGGACAAATGACTGGATAATGCAGAGTTGATTATGTTCACATGGATCATTTTCTTGAGAAGTTTTGTCCTTATTCCCGTATATCTAGATGGATCCCACATAATAACCCAATATATGGGCTGATCCCCGATCTAACAGATAAATAAAAAGGGAAGGGTTTTCCACTAAAAGGGGCTGTTATCCACAGCTTTCTCACACTTATCCCCAGAAATGACAAGAAGCCGGTCACGTTTCGTGACCGGCTTCTTGGTTGATCTCATGATCATTTCCCTATATATGGGGGGGGAAGTCAGACTGGGACGGATTCGTAAAGAAGGGCCTTTATCTCCATGGTGTCCCGGCGTACATTTGCGTCGGTTTCAAGCAGTTCAGAAATCTTCCCATAGCCGTACAAGACCGTTGTGTGATCACGACTGCCCAGTCGTTCGCCAATTTGAGGGTAAGATAGGTCCGTCTCTGTACGCGCCAGGTACATGGCTATTTGCCGGGGAAACGCGACTGTTCGACTACGGCTGGTGCTCCTGAGAGCGTCAATGGTTACCCGATAATAACCGGCCACGGTTTCAATGACCTGTTCTATCGTCACTTTTTCCGGACGGTGCATTAATTCAGATAAAGCCATGTTGGCCAACTGTTCGTCGATCTCATCGCCGGTCAACTGCGCATAAGCAATAACTTTGTTCAGCGCGCCTTCCAACTCGCGGATATTCTTTCGTACGTGTCGCGCAATGGTGTAAAGAACGGTATCAGGTACGTTCATATCACACGAATCAGCTTTGGCCTGGAGAATGGCCATACGCGTCTCGATGTCCGGTAGCTGGATGTCGGCCATCAGGCCCCACTCGAACCGCGATTGCAGCCGTTCTTCGAGCGTCGCCATGGCTTTGGGCGGTCGGTCGCTGGAGAGTACAACTTGTTTTCCGCGACTGTGGAGATCGTTAAATGTATGAAATAGTTCTTCCTGCGTGCTTTCTTTACCGGCGATGAACTGAACATCATCGATGAGTAGAACATCCAGCGTCCGGTAACGAGCGCGAAACTCCGTCATACTTTGACTATAAATAGATTGGATTAAGTCATTGGTGAAGGTCTCAGAAGAAACAAGACGGATATTGAGATCCATTTCCAGGCTACGGTGGAAAATGGCATGCAACAAGTGAGTTTTTCCTAGGCCCACGCCCCCGTATATGAAAAGCGGGTTGTATGTTGCCCCAGGTTGTTCAGCAACAGAAAGTGCTGCTGCATGGGCTAGCCGGTTACTCGGGCCAACGACAAAGGAGTTGAAAGTATAACGGCTATTCAACTGTCCGTTACTAATCGGTTCTCTTTCGAGCGGTCTTACCGATTTATTCTCCCCTTTATTACTCTTTACGACTGGGGGAGGAGTGATTAGCTCGTCCGTCCAGACAACAAAACGCACAGATATGGGATTTCCTGTAATTGTCGAAAGTGTTCGGACTATCGTTTCTCGTAGCCGGTTCTCCAACCAGTCTTTGGCGTAATCGTTGCGTACGCCAATTACAAATTCGTTCTCATCAGAAGCCAGCAGACGAGCATCCTTCAGCCAAGTGCTGAAAGTTGCTTTGGTCATCTGTAGTTCCAATTCTCCAAGCGTTGCCTTCCATGCTGATTCAGAGTTCATGATAATATAATTCCACCCTCTTTCTTTTTGAAGGCGGCCAACAGGCAGCCTTCAAGAACCGCTGATATAAGCGTTTAAAAATTACAGCTTTTGGAGCAGTGGTTGGTATATACCCCGTTTGGCTCCTGGGGCAGCTTGCTATGGGATTAAGACTACTGAATGTAAGTCGCGCCTAACTCGCAAGCAGATCTTTTTGATTGCAGCTAAGTTGTTTCAATCTGAGCGAATGCAAGCCATTCGTCCAACTGAAAACTGCCTTTCGTGGATAGATGCAAAGCACCTCCCAGCCAACTGACTATCAAAGTCTTTTTCGTGTTAGACTATTACGTTAGCAGTTGGAAAGATCTACAACAGAACCACTCCATCAACCAGAGTCATTCTAACAGACACGAATAGACAAGGCAATGAAAGTTGACGTAAGCATCCTTAAAAGGTTGACGCTTTTTGGAAGTGGCTAACCTTAAAGAATTCAGTAAACAAATCACTGAAATAATCATCAAAAATAATGATGCTATAAATGGGGAATGTCCAGTGAACTGACCCATATATATGGGTTATTTGACCTTTTAGTTCATGAATCGTCACCCTACCAGACCTGGATAATTGTGAGCTAAAGGAGACCTTGAATCAACTGGACAGGGCCTGTCGAATGCTTTAGGATGTAGGGCTAATTCCTTGTGAAAATTGCAGTAATAAGCCTCGTAAATTGCTTGAAATACGAGGTTAATGCTATCATCCGTAAACTCTCATTTAGGTATAGACAATGTTAACCGAATATCAGCGATCTAAGGGTTATGGGACACAATTTGTGACTTCATCGGCTGTTTTCTTGACAATTACCGTGATAATTGTCTAGAATGCCTTGCACTGGGAAACCAAACTTCCCTCCGACCTTGCACGTAAACCTTGACATCACCTGGAGGCCCATATGAGTACAATCAAAGTTTCTGCCCGATCGCGTACCGCATCAGTGGCCGGCGCTATTGCCGGGGTAATGCGTGAATCTGGTCAAGCCGATGTACAAGCCATTGGTGCGGGGGCGGTTAACCAGGCAATTAAGGCGATTGCCATCGCTACTGGTTACCTGGCCGAGGAGGACGTACATGTTGTCTGTGTTCCCTCTTTTGTAGAGATTACGATTGATGATCAAGTACGAACGGCGATAAAGATCTCAGTGACGCCGAGATAACAATTATCTGGTAAACTCTCGTGTTTAGATTTAATGGATTTCCCCTTAACAGGGGTTTTTTTCCTTAACAGGATAAGATATCAGCTGAATAGCTCCTGACAATGTTTATTCGATTTGTCCTATACGGCCTGGGAGGATGGTGCGGCGAGGTTATCTTTACGGCCCTGACCGATAGTTTACCCCGGCGAGATTGGCGCCTGGTCGGAACCACCTACTTGTGGATGTTTCCGATATATGGGCTAATCGCCATCTTTTATGAGCCAATCCAAAATTTGATTCGTGATTTTCCCTGGATTGTGCGGGCCGCGATCTGGGCCATCGGTTTTACGACAGTTGAGCTTGTTACAGGTTGGACAATTGACAAAATTACCGGCCGATGCCCCTGGGATTATAGCGGCAAGCGATTTGCCATTAACGCCTACATCCGTTGGGATTATTTCCCAATCTGGGCTGCTATCGGCCTGGCCCTGGAACCGGTAAATGATTTTCTTGTCGAACTAACTCCGGCAATTCAAGAGGCTCTGATCTCTTTCTAGCGGATTTGGGCCTGTTGTGGGCGATGTGACCCTTTCCTGAGAAGCGGAACAATTGCTAATCACCGTATGAGGTAAAAATGTTACATCCCGCTGATTTTTTTGATCTTAACGATGGAATTACCGCCCAATTTTTTGCCGGCTGTGACTTTGTTTGGCAAGCTCTCCAGCGGTTGGAGGAGCAGGTAATGATGTTGACCGGGGGCAAGGTTATTATCCAGGGAGAAGTCATGCCCGGGGCTCATATTGGTAATCGGGCCATCTACATTGCCGCAAGCGCCCGAATTGAGCCAGGCGCCTTTGTGATGGGACCGGCATATATAGGAGAAGGTGTAACGATCCGCCATGGTGCCTTGGTCCGCCAGAACGTCGTCATGTTGTCGGGTAGCATCCTGGGACACGCCTCTGAAGCCAAACATAGCCTTTTCTTACCGCAGGCCAGCGCTCCCCATTTTAGCTATGTGGGCGATAGCATACTCGGTCACCGCATTAATCTCGGAGCCGGCACAAAGCTAAGCAATGTGACTCTGTTAAGCGAGAAGGATGCGCTAACCGGGCAACGGCCGACTATCAAGCTATCTATCGCGGGGGAAGAAATCGATACTGGATTAGCAAAGCTGGGCGCGATTTTAGGTGATGATGCCCAAACGGGATGCAACTCGGTGTTGAATCCTGGATGCCTGATCGGTCGCAATACCCTGGTTTACGCGAATGTCAGTTTACGCAAAGGGTACTATCCTCCCCACAGTATAATTAAGCTCCAACAGAGTAATGAGATTGTAAACCGCCGGTAGTATGCCCCCAGACCCATCAACTGAAATTGTTGCTATCTGGCCAGGTAGGTGAGTATCCGGAGACCTTAATGCGCCGGAGTTCGGTTGATGAAATATCGAGCCGGAAATGTCCAGGCGGCATAAATTGGAACATTTTACGAAAAGGTTCGGGAACTTCCAATTCAGTTGCTTCGAAGAAGGTGCCATTATCATCTACCCGGCCGGCCACCAGGAAGGAGCAACCCTGATTTTGGATGTCCCTTAGCGCGGACTGCAATTGTTCATAACTATTTTCGTAAAAACGGGTTTCCAAAATTCGTTTGGCCGTATCATAACCGACTATAAAAGTTGTGCCTGGAAATAATTGCGCTTTACTGACGAAGGTAGGGGCATTGCTGACTATAACCGGATACCGTCCGGCAAACTGGATAAGCCTTCTAAGTGCCTCTTCTTGATCGATAGCTGGCTTATCGGCATTGATTGCTGTTAGCTCAAAGGTGATCGACAAGCCCAATAACTCCGAAGCCAGCTCAGTCAGAACAAGATGACCACGATGTAACGGGTTAAAGGAACCTGCCAGAATAGCTCTTGTCGACACGGCCGTTCCAATATGTCCTTCAGGCTCGATGACAATATAGTCTGACCCGCCCCGATATAAATGTTCGGCGGCGTTGGAAATATCCTGGCTTTCCCGGGTTAATGTATCGCCATCTACCAATGGAAGAACGAGTCGCAAATCAAGGTTAAAGGCTTCGGACAGCGCGTTGAGCATGAGCCGGCTCACTAGATTTTCTTCGCCAAAGCGGTCGCGCCGCCCTTTGTGTAGGTGTAGATGGTAGTTGATGACTCTTTCTTTTGTCCAGGTAGCCACGTGGGCTCGGTGCTGCCCCCGTTTCGGCCGATCGGTGACCACTGTCGCCGTGCAGGAAAGCCCAACCAATGATTCCTCGCCCTCATACAGCCAACTGGCCCGGTTTAAAGCACGGCCCGCCAGCAGGGAGGCCGTTTCGGCAGATACGTATTGGCTAGGTGGATGACCCAAGAACGTATTAAATGAACTTTCAGAATAGGGGATAGTCGCCTCAAGCAGGGTGCGACTGGCGCCGGCAACGCCCAGCAGCCAGGCCAGGGCTTGCGTCCCAGCACCGGCCGTAACCAACATGACTCGACTTGGTTGATTATGAACAGCTTGCACAAGTTGTAAGACGTCGTTTTCCATCACCACTCTCAATTAATTGAGTACGAATGATTAACTGAACACAAGTTCAAAATATCCGGGTTGCCTGAGACTGCTCATTCAAATCCCGGTGGCCGGCGCAACTCTGTGTTGAACATATAGCTGGTTCTCCCTGTCCAAAGTAAATTGCTATCATCATTGCGCAGGTGATCAAAAAACCCTTGGACTCGGCTATCGAGTAAATCAAGTTGGTGAAGTAGGATGGCCTCCAGGGTTTTAGGAACGACCGGCGATCCCCATTCCTGGGTTCCGTGATGGGAAAGTACAAGATGTAATAGCTGTCGTAGATCGACTTGTGGAATACCGCCAACCTCAGACGCGGCGGTTTCAATTATTATAGCCGCCCGGGCGATATGACCAACCAACCGGCCATCATCTGTGAAGTCAAAGGAAGTGGTTGTCTCGTATTCGATGGCTTTGCCCATATCATGCAGCAGAACGCCGGATATCAGCAAGTTGTGGTTAACGTAGGGATAATGACCGATCAGAAATTGTGCAATCTCCGCCATACTCAGGGTGTGCTCAAGCATGCCGCCAACATAAGCATGGTGCATTGATCGAGCCGCCGGCGCATTAGCATAGAGAATTAGAAATTCTGGGTCGAGAATGATATGAGAAACCAACGCCTGCCAGGGTTCATCCAGCTCGCCTATTATCTCTTGAAGCTCTTTTACCATTTGATCCACCGGCCGGCCACTCGTAGGCAAAAAATCGCTCATCTCTGGGGACATTGAAGGATTCAGATCCGTGGTTGTGATCTGCAAAGAATTTTTATAACTATTGACCCGTCCGGTTACCAGGGTCACGACCCCTGGTTTTACCCAGCCTTCAACATCGGGGGGCACATCCCAAAACACGCCATTCATAATGCCTGTTCGGTCTCGAAATACACTGAGGAGATATGGTCTGCCATCCTTTGTTTCTCGCCGGGCAACATCTTGCAGTAAGAATGGTTCATTTAACAAGTCATCTCCGGCGCCTAATTCGGTGATAAACACTGATTTCATCTTTATCCTCTTCAATTACGAAATTTTGTATGAGTGGATTTTGGTTTTATGAATGAGTATTCTACAATCTCCATTGATTATATCTTTCCTTGATGAAAGAACCGAAAGCACCTGAGACCAGAGAAAACCAGCCAGAAAGGTGGATAGGATGAAAACAAAACGGTTGATTGTTGGCATTTCTGGAGCCAGCGGTGTTATTCATGGCATTCGCTTATTAGAGATTTTAAAAGCATTGGAGAATGTCGAAACGCACCTGATTATTAGCACGGCCGGCGCACAGACGATTGGCCTCGAGACCGATTATACCATCGACATGGTTTCCGACCTGGCCGATGTTACCTACCGGTTCAATGATATCGCAGCCGCCATTTCTTCCGGCTCATTCAAGACAGATGGCATGGTTATTATCCCATGTTCCATGAAAACTTTGGCTGGGGTTGCCAATTCCTTCAGCGACAACTTGCTTCTCCGGGCAGCAGATGTGGTGTTAAAGGATCGGCGACGGCTGGTAATTGTTCCCCGGGAAACACCGTTGCACCTGGGTCACTTGCGGCTGATGATCGAGGTTACCGAATTAGGGGGGATCCTGGTTCCGCCCATGCCCGCCTTCTACCATCACCCGGAAACCATTGACGATCTGATTAATCAAACTGTGAACCGCGTCTTAGATATATTGGAAATAGAATTGCCAGACGATCTGTTCAAACGCTGGTCTGGAGGGAAAGACAGCCGTGTCCGGTGATGCTATTCGACGTGTCCGGCAAACTACCCTGGATTATCTGGAACAACATACCATTATTACCTTGGCCACCCATGGCTCGCTGGGTTTATGGGCTGCCGCCGTATTTTACGCCAGCGAAGAATTCGACATTTATTTTATTTCGGCCGGACACACCCGCCATGCCCAAAATATGGCTGAAACGCGCCAGGCGTCCGGAACAATCCAAGAAGATTACCATGATTGGGCTGCTATAAAGGGGATCCAATTGGAGGGCTTTGTAGAATTACTCTCGGGACCTGCCAAAGAGCGAGCGATAATTATCTATGGCGATAAGTACCCGTTCATAAAGGCGGCGAACGGACCAATTCAATCCGCGCTGGAAGTTATGAACTGGTATCGTTTGACTCCTGAGAGAGTGTACCTGGTTGATAATAGTAGAGGCTTTGGTCATCGTGACGAGGTCGAACTCGTTGATTCATGAGTCATAAGGATATGCAGCGCTGGGACCAGAAATGGATGGAGAATGATGGCCAGCCATTTGCTCCCCATCCGTTGCTGCTTAAGAATGAGGCTTTGTTATCTGGGGGTAAAGCATTAGATCTGGCCTGCGGTATGGGCCAAAACAGTATCTGGTTGGCCGGCCTGGGTTACCAGGTCGTTGGCGTCGATATTAGTAGCGTTGCCTTAAACATTGCCTTGAGCCAGGCTAAAAATCGTGTCCTGGCGGACCGGGTTGTTTTTGCTCAAATGGATCTTGACCGGTGGTCGTTGCCAACACACAAGTTTGATCTCATTTGCATATTTCGCTTCCTCAAACGGGGTTTGTTTCCAGAAATCAAGACCGGGCTCAGGCCCGGAGGTTTATTATTTTATAGCACGCGTCATACCGGCATTCTCAAACACCAACCGGCGGCTAACCGGGATTATCTTTTAGAACCGGGGGAACTATTCAGCGAGTTTTCTGATTGGGAGATAGTTCATTATGAAGAGGGAAAAGAGAACGAACAGTTAATCGCCCGAATCCAGTAGGACCACGACTGTCTATTCCGGGGAAAGGGGGATAGTCCCGGCAAAAAGCTCCTCGATGATTAGCTCTAATTTTTTGAAGATTGGATAGTTTTCTGGCTGGGAGACATTGGCCACGATACTCTCAAATACAGTGCGATAATACCAGGCCTGTTCCCTTTTTCCCCGGCCAAAACGTTTCCACACACTGGAGCCATCTTTTTGCTCATTGTGCCGCGTATGGCTGAGATTGTGATATTTATCGGCTGCAGCGACCAGTTTTGCTTGAATGGGCGCCTCTCTCAACGAATTGATCATGCTCTCTTTTCGTACTTCCCAATTAACTGATCTTTTTGGGGGTTCAGTACAGATAGCGACTATTTCAGCGACATCATCTCCAAAGCGGTGGCGGATTTCTTCCAGGGTTGTTTTAGTATCTTCTACGATGTCGTGCAACAATCCCGCGACAACGATTGTCTCGTCGCAGTCCATCTGCTGCAATATCATGGCCACGCCATAAGGATGGGCGATATAGGGGATTGAGCCAGATTTGCGGCGTTGACCGTCGTGGGCCTTAGCGGCAAATCCAATTGCCTCGTCGATGAGAGAAATCATAACTCTTCTTTATCGGTGGTAGCAGTTTGATCGGCGGCCGAAAAGCGATTGATCAATACCCGGAGATAGCGGAGATGTCCCACATCTTCGTAAAGGGCGATCGAGGCTTGCTCCAGGTTGAAAGGTCTATTTAAGTTGCGAATCTCGCGTAAATAGGTCGCATCACATTTGATAACCGCCTCTTGAAACTGGCGATCGCCACTCAGCAATAAGGAGACTGGCGCTTTCGCCAGGCTGCTTCCATTGTCGATACCAATTACCTCCGCTCGCCTGGCAATCCGTAATACATCATTCACGAAACTTTTGGATATGTCTGTCCTGTTAGTGCGCTGATAATAATCCGTAAGTTGATTAACCATTTTTCGCCATTGCTGTTCACGGCTCCGTCCTAACAAAGTAACGACATCTTTCAAGATCAATAATCGCAATTCTGATGGAACAACTCGCAGCCCCTTCTTTTTTAATTCGCTCCGGTATTGTAGATGCAACTCATCAGGCCTGACGTAATTCTGAGGGCGATGAGCCATCAAGGTTGTGCCTTTTCGCTGGACTTCCACCAGGTTAGGATAATGTTCCAGGAATTGGCGAAAACTCTCATCGCCTAAATGAGCCTCGTCAAAGGCATTCTCGCTTAGCACTTGCATGCGTTGCTTGAGTAGACTTGCCCTAACCTGGCTCTGATCGACCAGTAATTCATCCAACGCCTGTCGAAGCAACTCAGCCGCTTGCTCCTGGGATAGACCTTGCTCAGTGGCGACCAGGGGAGAGATCGCTGGGGCGCCGGTGGCCCGAATATATAGCGTGCTACCCTCCTGTTCAATGGATACAAGATCCGGGTAGTGCTCTAAGAATTTTCTAAAAGTTTTGCTGCCCTGTTGTGTTTCATCAAAGGCGCCAGAGCTAAGTTCCTGCATCTGTTGCTTAAACAGGCTAGCCCGAACCTGATGAGTATCTTGCAGCAACACCTCAAGGGACTTCTGGAGCAGCTCGCGGATCTCCTTATCCGTCAGGCTCCGGGCGGCTTGTTGGACCGGAAGAGGTTGAGCGATTTCTGTCCCCGGCCGGCTCACAAACAAAGTTGTGCCTTCTTGTTCAAGGTAAACGATGTCTGGGAAATCCTGCAATAGCTTGGCGAAGCTACGCCGGCCTTGTAGCGAGTGGGAAAAAGAACCTTTACTCAGAGCTTGTACTCTTTGTTTTAACAGGCTGGCCGGAACTCGGGATTTATCTTGGAGGAGTTGATCCAGAGCCCGCTGCAGGAGATCTGACATTTGAAGATCAAGATCGTGGTTGGCTTCGGCTGCAATATTGTCGTAGTAAATAAAATCATCACAAAGCTGAACCAACCGCTGGCTTGTCGTGTGTTTAACGCCAGCGCCAATGACCATTTTGCCCCTTCTTCGCAATGCCTGCACCAGCGGCGCGAAATCCCGATCGCCGGTAATTAAAACATAGGTGCTGAGATTTTGGCCATCGATCAGCGTGCCCATGGCATCCACCACCAGCTGCATATCGGCAAGATTCTTGCTGTTGCTTCCGAGGCGCACAGTCGATTGCAGCTCAAACCCGGCCGCTGCCAGGCTTCGGGTCATGTTACCCAGCTGCCGCCAATCGCCGTAAGCTCGCCGCAATACCAGCCGCCCGCCGGTCACGTCTTTAAGGTGTTGGAGGATCAAATCGACATCAAACTTGAGGTTAGCTTCGCTCGCGCCAATAACCAAGTTGTCTAAATCCAGGTAAACTGCAACGTCATTATCCATGTATGATTCCACCCCGCCGTATTAGCTCACCTGTTGGCTGTCCATCTAATCCATTTTACTTTAAATATTCCATCCAGCAATATAAAGCAAATTGAATGTTTCCCGGGAAACAGGCTGGAAAACCCTCAGGTCCGCATGCGTTTGGTTCGCCTAAGAAAGAGTGTTACCATAATGCGAGGAAGCAGGCAACTGATCGATTTCCCCTCAGACAACTGTCAACAAAGTGACGACCGCATGACACCAAAACCACCGATCTGCAACTATGAAGGCTCCAACTATCGATCTCGTTTTTGGGAAGGTCAAGGCCGCGACTACGAAGATCGGGTTGAGCGGATTGCCTTGCGCCGCCTCATGCCACCTGGCGGTAAAACGTTAATTGACATTGGCGCCGGCTTTGGCCGCCTGGCTGATGAGTATGGGGCCTATGATCGGATCGTATTATTCGACTATTCGCGATCTTTATTGTTAGAGGCCAGAGCCGGCCTGGGTGCTGATTCGAGGTTCGTTTATGTTGCCGGCGACTGGTATCGCATGCCCTTTGTGGATGGTCTGTTTGAGACCATGGTCCAGGTCCGGACGATCCACCATGCGGCCGATGTGCCAGCGTTATTTCAACAGTTAGCCCGAATTTCCCAGCCTGCTGGGTCTTACGTCCTTGAATTTGCGAGTAAACACCACCTCAAATCCATCCTCCGTTATTGGCTAAAGCGTCAGAGCTGGTCGCCTTTTTCGCCAGATCCGGTTGAGTTTGTTGACCTTAACTTTGATTTCCATCCGGGATGGATTCGCCGCCAACTTGAGACGGCTGGCTTTTCTCCTCTGCGGATGCTGACCGTATCCCATTACCGCATGCCATTGTTAAAGCGCCTGATCCCAACCGGAATCCTGGTTGCCTTGGACCGGATGGCCCAACTCACCGGGGACCTGTGGCAGTTAACCCCATCCGTATTTGTAGGGAGTAGGTCTCCCTCAACCGGTAAAGTGTCCGCAGCTGGTCGCTTTTTTGCCTGCCCGGATTGCAAAACACCTCTGGGGGAGCTTGAAAATAATCATCTAATTTGTTCAAACAATAGCTGTACTAAGCGTTGGTTGTTCGCGGAAGGGGTTTATGATTTTAGGGAGCCCGTCTGAATTCCCCCCTGATCCTATAGAAGAGTGCTATTACTCTCCTCCAGGCTATTGCTGTTGTTTTATCCTTGTGCTATGCTCCCCGTTTATGATGCACTGCGTCATATCTGGAAATGGCCTATGAAGAATGGATACGTACACACATTCACCTCAAAAAATGGCCATCTGCTGAAACTGCGGCCCTTGCAAGCCACTGATGCCCATCACCTGGTCGATCTTTTTAACCATATGGGACCGACGAGCAGGTACCTCCGCTTCAACCTGGCCCTTACTGATCCCGACCCGGAACTGGTCTGGTCAGAGGCCCGCCGCCTGGCCCAGATAGATCCCGAAAAAGACGGCGCCTGGTTGGCTTTCTGCGAGATGCCTGATCAGCCAGATTCGCCAGTGGCTGGGGTGCGCTATATGTGTGTTGACCCGCAGGTTGCTGAAGCCTCTCTGGTGGTCCGGGATGATATGCAGAATCAGGGCATAGGCTCTGAACTACTAAAATTCCTGGTTGAACGTGCCCAAGCGGCCGGCATCAAGCGCCTGGTGGCCTCTGCCCAGCGTGGTAACCGGGCCCTCTGGCGCCTGCTCGCCAAATCCTCCTTGCGGCTGGAATACGAATCTGACGCCGGATATACGACGATAACCGCTCTCCTTGTCGAGCCAGAAACAACATAGCAGTTTTCTCTGCGCCCCTTGCACCGTATAATCCGGCTCATGACGACCTTGACCTACGTCGAAAATGCTGCCCCATTCTTGAAATGGGCCGGGGGCAAAAGCCGGTTGCTCAAACAATATGGGCCTTACTTCCCTCCGAGGGACGAGATCCGGCACTATTATGAACCTTTTATCGGGGGGGCGGCTGTTTTCTTCTACCTTCAACCACAATTTTCCACTTTGTCCGATATCAACAAGAAACTGGTTGACGTATACCGGATCGTGCAACAGGATGTTGAAGGCTTGATCCGTTTACTGAAAAAACATAAGAATGAGAAGGAGTATTTCTATCAGATCCGAGCCCAAAACCCGGCCGATCTTTCTCCGCAGGAACAAGCGGCTAGACTTATCTTCCTGAATAAAACCTGTTACAACGGTCTATATCGCGAGAACCGTGGAGGGCGTTTCAACGTGCCCTTTGGTTGCTACAAAAACCCCAAAATATGCGATGAGCAGCGGCTGCGAACTGCCTCAGCGGTGCTACAAGGCGTCTCCCTCCAGGAGATCGAATTTTCTCAAGCGTTAGCCAAGGCTGTGCCCGGCGACTTCATCTATCTTGACCCGCCCTATGCGCCGGTCAGTGCTACCAGCAACTTCACCGGTTACAGTCGATACAATTTTTTAGCAGCCGATCAACGCCGCCTGGCCGGCACTGTCCATGAGTTGACCGCCAGGGGGTGTAATGTTATGTTAAGCAATTCCAGCACGCCACTGGTATATGAGTTGTACGGCGACCGCGGCTATCATCTCATCGAAGTGAAATCTCGCCGGAATATCAACAGCAAAGCAGATCGCCGTGGTCCTATCACCGAATTATTGATCCTGAATTATGATCCCAGACCCTGAGTTTGGGAAGCTTTTCTTACAGAATAACAGATCGGCTAATGTCTTTCTCTTCTCTCTTACATCGTTGTTTTGCCTTCGCGTTTATTATCGCGACTATCGCCCCCGAGCCAGCCCTTGCTCAAGATAGCGACCAGGGCGGTTGGCGTTTTGGGGTGATTGAAAGTTACGATTCGCCCAGCCACGCAGATAGGCTAGGCGTAGGCTGGACCCGGGTGACTTTCCACTGGGCAGAAGTTCAACCCGACGGTGTCCAAAGCTGGACCCCTGGCTTCACAGATGAGCAAATCGAAGCCGAGATCGCAGCCGGCCGGATGGTTGTCGGTCTACTGATAGGCATTCCTGATTGGGCCAGGGCAGAAGACCGGCTTCCGCAGGGATTATGGGCGGCCCATGATGATCCGGCTAATAGCTGGGCGAACTATGTCCGGCAGGCTGTCTCGAAGTACAAGGGCCGGATCGATCATTGGATCATCTGGAATGAACCCGATATTCGTCAGGGTGAATTAGCCCATACCTGGGATGGCAGTGTAGCCGATTTTGCCCAGCTACAACGCTCCGCTTACCTGGCTGCTAAAGAGGCCAATCCCCGGGCGGTGATCCATCTGCCTGCTTTCACCTATTGGGCGGACTATGTCGCCGGCAGCGAACAGTACATGGCCCTCCTACTGGACCAGATCCTGGCAGATCCCCAGGCAATGGCCAATAATTATTACTTTGATGTCGCCACAGCCCACCTCTACTTTCAACCAGGTCAGATTTATGATCTGCTTGGTCTTTTCACCAACATCATGCGTGAGCGTGGTTTGCAACAGCCCATCTGGCTTGTGGAGACCAATGCACCGCCGAAGAATGACCCCGACTGGCTCGTTCCGAACTGGACATTATCAGTCACCCAGCAGGAGCAAGCCGCATTCATGCCCCAGGCCTTGGCTTCTGCCCTCGCGGCCGGAGCTGAACGAATAGCCGTCTACAAGCTAATGGACACACAGGATGACCGGGCGGCAAATCCTGAACCCTTTGGCCTGGTGCGAAGGGACAGTAGCGAGCGTCCGGCTTTTGCTACCTACCGTCTGGCCATCGGCTATCTGTCAGGCGCCCTGCGAGCTGAACGAGAGCGTTGGGATGAAATTGGCCAGATACGAGTGGACCAGGAGGACCAGACCACCACCGTATTATTTTCCCGGTTACCAGAATGGCAACGCGTGGATGTGACCGCGACTGATGAGATAGCCCAGTTGGTTGATATGTGGGGAACCAAGCAGATTATTACCCCGACCACAGGCATCTACACCATAAACTTGCCCCCAGCATCATGCAGCCAATCTATCGCTGATTATTGTATGATTGGCGGGCCAAACTATTACTTGGTCCAATCAGCTGAGGTGCTGCTGCCGGCCGCTACGCAGTCTTCAACCGAGACGCCGTTCTCGACCGAGACGCCGTCCTCGACGGATTCCCCTCGTCCAACAGCCACCGTTATGCCCTCAGTCACGACATCGAAAACAATCTTTCCAACGTTAACGGCGACGGATGCGAAACCGGCGACAGCGACACCGTTCGCCGTAACCATAATCATGGCCAGTTCGCCAAGGCCGGCAGCTTCTCCATCCTCACCGGCCGGTCAAACCACCATGCCGGACGTAAATGATACCCCCGATTACCTGCTACCTTTGGCGCTTTTAGGCGGCGGTATAGTCTTGATTGCCGGTCTGGGCTTGATGTTGCTCCGGCGGAAATGAACCAGTTGACCCACGCTGGATAAGCATTTACCAAATTTATATAGCCGGCTGCAATAGACACGTTAGACTTAACCTTGATTATGAAAAGAATTCACTTCGTTATACTTCTCACCCTAGTAGGGATCATGTTCCTGGTGGCCAACAGGGGATACGCCCAGGAAAGCGCCCTGACCATTCTCAGTAATGAGGCTCAGGTTGATTTCCCTGAGACAGTTACTTTCCGCCTTGAGTTAGAAGCCGACCAAAAGCCAGCGGAAGCGACCCTCATCTACCAACTGGGCCAGAATAATTGTTTGGCTGCTGGGACCCAGGTGCCGGTTGATATTTCCGGTCCCATCTTGGAGTGGACCTGGGTGATGAGTCGCTCAGGAAATCCACCCCCGGGAGCGGAGATGTGGTGGCAGTGGCACATCACCGATATCGCAGGCCATACGATTATCACCCCTAAAGAGCAGTTAACCTTCAGTGATGATCGTTTCGATTGGCAGTCCGAGACCGCCACCACTGTTGGATCTGCGCCAATTCGCCTGAATTGGTACGAGGGCGATGAGGTAGGGCCCATCTTGTTGGACGCCGCGGTAGCTGGTCTTGAACGACTGGAACAAGATGTCGGTATTGAGTTACAAGGCGATGTCCAGTTTTTCATTTATGGCGACACGGCCGACATGCGCGAGGCCTTGCTCTATGTGCCAGATTGGGCTGGGGGCATTGCCTTCAGTGAATATAATACTATCCTGATCGGTGTGCCGCCGTACTCGGTTGAAACTTATGGCAAAGACACTGTTCGCCATGAATTGGCTCACCTGGTTATTGGTCAATTTGCCCGTAGCTGCCTGGGTGGTTCGCTGCCAACCTGGCTTAGTGAAGGCCTGGCCGTATTTGCCGAAGGCGAAGCGGGCGACGAAATTGCAGCCGATATAAACGAGGGTATCCAGAACAACACCTTTCAACCGGTTCGTAGTCTCAACGGAGCATTTCCGTCACAGGATGATCAGGCCAGGGCAGCTTATAGTCAGAGCTACAGCCTGGTAGCTTTCTTACTGGAGAGTTATGGCCAGGAAAAAATGGCCGCTCTATTGCAGACATTGGCCGGCGGCACCGGTTACGATTCAGCCCTAGAGCAAGTCTATGACTTTAACGCTGATGGCTTGGAAGTCGCCTGGCGATCGGCCATTGGTGCGTCCCCACGCCAGATTCCACCAACGCCAACGCCACTGACGGCCGCTGGCATCCCCACCGCCTTACCGTTGGATGCTGCAGAAAGCCGGCCGACGCCGTCGCCGGCCCCTGGCAGTGCAGCCAATGATGCGTCCGCGACGAATTCGCCAACGGCTTCAAGTGATTCAATAGAAGTCTGCGGATTTGGTCTCACCCCCCTGTTGCTAATTGGCGGTCTGGGGATTATTCCCGCTAATCGCCGCCGGCGTCGAAAAAACAAAAAGATATGAGGATGAGAACAGTTCGATCGGTGAACGATGAAAAAAATATCATGTTATTTCGGGTCAACTAGCCCCTATGGATAGAATAGGGCGCCGGACCATTCTGCTTGTGGCAATAATTTTGTCCGGGGTTCTGGCATGCAGGTCCGCCGACCGGCTCATTACAAACCCTGGGAAAGCCCTGGTAGGCAGCGGTATCAACCGCGACGAGGCCGTGCTATTGGCCGGGAGCCAACCCAGAACTCTGGATCCGGCACTAACCCATGGTGGTCCTGACAGTCCCATTGGCGCGATATTCAGCGGCCTGGTTGGCCTGGACCCCACTTTGCAGGTGCAGCCAGACCTGGCGGCTGGTTGGGAGGTCAGCGAAGATGGCCTGGTTTACACCTTTTATTTGCGTCGCGATGCCACATTTCATGATGGGCGTCCGTTGACGGCTGAAGATGTTGTCTTTTCCTGGGAGCGGGCTCTCAATCCAGAGACAGGATCGGATACAGCGTTGACCTACCTGGGCGATATTGTCGGGGCGGCCGATATGCACGCTGGTCGTAATCAACGGGTTAGTGGCTTGAATGCTATTGACGATACAACCCTCGAGGTTCGTATTGATTCCCCCAAAGTTTATTTTCTATCTAAGCTAACTTTCCCGGTTGCTTTCATCGTCGATAAAAATAATATCGATCAGCCTGATTGGGAACGGATGCCGAATGGGACCGGACCATTTCAATTACAGGAATGGTCTGACGATGAAATCCTGATCCTGGCCAGGAATGAGGGCTATTATCAGGAATTGCCTGCGATAAAGCAGGTCGTTTATTTGATTGGCTCCGGCATACCTTTGTTCATGTATGAGAAGGGGGAGATCGACCTGGTCGGGATTAGTGGCAGCACCCTGGAACGCGTCCAGGATCCCAACAACCCCCTGTATGCTGATCTCCGCCTGGGTTCTGATATGTGCACTAGCTACATCGGTTTCAACAACCGGGATGCCCCTTTTGACGATCCGCGGGTGCGCCAGGCTTTTAGCTATGCCTTAGATCGAGATAAGATAATTTCCGGCATATACCAGGGCAACGCATTGCCGGCTTCTGGCCTATTACCCCCCGGTCTCCCAGGGTATTCAGGTGAAGTCACCGGATATGAATTTGATCCCCAAAAGGCCAGGGATCTCTTAGTTGAAGCCGGCTACCAACAGGCGGGTGATTTTCCCCTTGTGACCTATACAACAGCTGGCTATGGCAGCATAGATTCTCTAGAGACCGCCATCATCACCATGTGGCAAGAGAACCTTGGAGTAACGGTCGAGCCAGTCCTAGTCGACCCATATAACTATTTGGATGCGTTGTACGCCGGTAACACAGGGGATATCTTTTCTTCGGGTTGGTGTGCCGACTATCCTGATCCAGAGAACTTCCTGGACCTGTTATTTTACACTGGGTCTGCGCAGAATCTGAGTGGCTATCATAATGGGCAGGTTGACGCCCTCTTAGAGGAAGCTCGCACCGAAAGTGACGTTAATCGCAGGCTTGCTCTGTACCGGGAAATTGAGGAGTTGGTAGTCTCCGATGCGCCGGTCTTCTTCCTTGCCCACAGTTTATCAGCCATTTTGGTCAAGCCTGAATTACAGGGGTATGTGTTGACGCCAATTGGTATTGCCCAGTGGCATCTGGTATCTAAGGAGAAATAGAAGATGGCTCTTGCTCATGGAGGCGAACTGGTTGCCCGATCGCTGGCAGCTCAAGGTATTGACACCATCTACACCCTTTGCGGGGGGCATATCGCCTCCATTTATGATGGCTGCCTCAACAGCAAGATAAAAATCATCGATTTCCGCCATGAACAGGCGGCGGCGCATGCGGCCGATGCTCATGCGCGACTTACAAGAAATGTTGGTGTCGCCGTGGTCACCGCCGGCCCGGGGGTGACGGACGCTGTAACCGGCGTGGCTAACGCTTACCAGGCTCGCACGCCTCTGATTCTTCTAGGCGGGGCGGCGCCTCTTAAGACCAGGGGAATGGGGGCGTTACAAGAGATTCCCCAAACCGGGATCTTCAGCGAAATAACCAAAGCCAGCTTTACCATCGAAAATACGGCCGATATACCGAGTCTTCTGGCGGAAGCCTTCTCTATAGCTTTAACCGACCGGCCAGGTCCAGTCTTTGTTGAACTGCCATTCGATATATTGTTCAATGTTATTGATGCTCCTGAAACCCCTCCGGCGATCACCCCCGAAATCATGAGACCTGATCCGGAGGCGATCAGCCGGACTTTTTCACTCCTGCGCCAGGCAAGCAAACCCCTGATTATTGCCGGTACCCAGGTTTATTGGGATGGTGCTCATAGGGCGCTTCGGGATCTGACCGATCAAACCGCTATCCCGGTCTATACTAACGGCGCCGGACGGGGTACCCTACCGATGACTCATTCCCATTGTTTCAAAGCATCCCGTTCGGCCGCCTTACGGGAGGCAGATGTGGTTGTTCTAATCGGTACGCCCCTGGATTTTCGCTTGAAATACGGCCGGAAGGATTGGAATCCAGAAAGCAAGTTGATCCAGGTTGAAAACGATCGCCATGAACTTAATCATAACCGGATGGCCGATGTGGCCCTATTGGCAAATGCGCGGCTGGTGCTGGAGGCTCTCGCTGAGGGCTTGCAAGGCGTGCGTTTTGACCCGTGGTTAGCTCAGGTCGGCGATTTGGAGCGGGAAAGGACGGTTGAACTGGCTCGCTGGATGGAATTGGACGATGAGCCAATTAATCACTTTCGTTTTGGCGCGGCCGTGAATGAGTTTGTCGATGCCGATACCCTGATTATTGGTGACGGTGGTGACATTGTCAGTGCCTGCGCCAAGGTGGTCGATATCGTCCGGCCGGGGCAATGGTTAGATCCAGGACCATTAGGCTGCCTGGGTGTTGGCGCGCCCTTTGCGATTGCCGCTCAAAATATGTACCCAGAACGGAAAGTGTTGGTTATTAATGGCGATGGCTCATTCGGATTCAATGGCTTTGAATTTGATACAGCCATACGTTTTGGACTGCCCATCGTTTCTATCGTTGGTAACGATGCCGGGTGGGGGCAGATCCGGGGCCCACAAACCCGCATGGTCGGACCGGAACGGGCGGTAGCTACCTCGCTTGCCCCAACACGGTATGATCGGATTGTCTCGGCCTTAGGCGGCTATGGTGAACTGGTAGACCGGGTAGGGGAGCTGGTTCCGGCGTTGGAACGTGCTTTTGCCAGCGGCTTGCCCGCCTGTATTAATGTGACCCTCGATCCTGAGGGCATGGCCAAAACGAGCGCCAGCACACCCTATGTTGTTTGAGAGGATAAGGATATCGAAATTGGTGGGATTGAAAATTGCCCCTTTCAAAAAACTTCCTCCTGCTCAATGTCGTTGCCGGGCAGCTGGCGGAGATAAGCAGGTTGTTGATTGATGTTCTTTGCCAGGCACGGTGACCTCCCACGAAGTGCTCTGGGTCAACATCTTTTACCCCGGTTTGCGTATCACGGAAAAACTGAGGTTTTTGACCTTGTTTCTAGCTCAAGATACCAGGAGAGAATCGGCAAACCGTTTTCTGTCTGAGGCGATCAGGCGTGCACCGGCAATGGTCAGCATTATAAGCCACGGAACCCACCAGAAGAGATGATTACTAAAGTTATCGCTACTATTTATCCGGAACATCAGGAACCAACATACCAGGTAGCCGAGCCCCAGGAGTAGCCAGGCCAGCTTATGGCCAACAGACATCATTGTTTTGGCGAAGAGAGGCAATATCATGACGAAATCCCAGCTCCACACATAAGGCGTCACCAACGGGGTCAGGGCCAGGCTCCAAAAGATCGCTTCCTGGGGATCAATCCGGAGCCAAATCCAAATGTTGAGACCCAGCAACAAGAGTACCAGAACCAACCAAAATAAGTAGCCGATGGAACCAACCCAAAACGGGAGTAAGGTAAAGAGGCCGGGCTGGAGCCAGTCGTTTGGAATTTGCCGCATCGATGACCAGAAATCCGTCAGCCAACCGGGATAGCCTACAAACAAGGGTATGGTCAACAAAAGGGTCCAAAGTAAAAGAAAACCGGCAAACTTAGCCGAACTTCGCCAGCCACCCTGGCGATAGGTCATGAGAAAAATTCCAGGGACGGCAAGTATGCCTAGCTGAGGCCTGGTTAGCGCCAACACCACTAACAACGCGTTGATCATCAGGCCCAGCCTGTCCATATACAGGACTACTACGATGTAGATGAACGTTGCTAGAATGGTGATTTGGCCTATCCGTAAGTGGGCGATGGTTGAAGGAAAAACCGCGACCATGACGGCGCTTATAACCAGAAGGATCGCCGCCGGCTTTTACTGCCGGTTGCCAGAATAACCGAACCTAAGAGGGCCATCAAGCTCATCACGAACCAGATATTGCTGGCTGTCTCACGGCTGAGCAGTCCCAAAGGAAACAAGGCGCCAATAATCATCGGCATCCAGACAGAGATGATGCCATTTTGTACCGCATCCAGGCCATAGGGACTTTGGCCAGAAAGCAACCAGGAGGCAGGCTCCCACAGGTTGATTCTGAAATCCCAGCCCGAAATTGGTCTGGAGCGTAAGGACCAGACCATGACCACGCCGGTTAAAATAATGAGGGTGATTCCGAAGAGTGTCCGCGAATGCCTTCGCATCGGCGTCTGGGGTGGTCTATCTTGAGAAATGACATTGGGATCTTTCCGATCCTGCGTCTCGATATCCGCGGCCAATGAACGTACCTCCAGCCGCTAATCATAGCCTGCCCGGTGGATCCTGTCATGTAGGAGATGGGTCATTATCTTGCCGCTTAATCTTGTAGCAAGATATTGCTGCAAGATTATGCGGCAGTCCCAAAGCTGGCGCGGGGTATTAATCAGGCTAATATGGTCTGCATTTAACGTCTTGCGGATGTAAGTCAAAAGGTATATATGGACACTCTAAAAGAGCTATTCTTACTAGACCCTGACGTCGTTTTTCTAAATCACGGTTCCTTTGGCGCGACACCCCGGCCGGTCTTTGATGTGTACCAGGAGTGGCAACGGCTTTTTGAGCGCCAGCCAGTGGCCTTCGTCGATCAAGAGATGCCCGCTTACTTTGAGACGGCGCGGAAAGAGCTTGGTGCTTACATCAATGCCCCGGCCCGAAATGTGGTATATGTCCCGAACGTAACCTTTGCCGTAAACCTGGTTGCCCATTCGCTTCCTCTTGGACCTGGAGATGAAGTTTTAACGACGGATCACGAGTATGGCGCTTGCGACCGGACCTGGCAATTTCTAGCCCAAAAGAAAGGTTTCGAAGTGATCCGCCGGCCTCTATCTTTACCGGTTTTATCACCCGAGGCGATGCTCGAAGAGCTGTGGCAAGGCGTTTCATCCCGCACCAGAATCATTTTCCTCAGCCATATCACCTCGTTTACCGCACAACATTTTCCCGTGGAAATGGTATGCTGGCGAGCCAGCGAAGCCGGGATTCTAACACTGGTCGATGGCGCTCACGCGCCAGGCCAAATCACCCTCGATATGTTAGCAATCGGGGCTGATTTTTATGCCGGTAACTGTCACAAATGGTTATGTGGCCCCAAGGGATCAGCATTCCTGTATACCCGGCCGGAGCGTCAGGCGTTGATCGAGCCTCTCATCGTGAGTTGGGGTTGGGGTGAAAACAATACCCTCAGTTACGGCTCCCAGTACCTCGATTATATCCAGTGGTGGGGGACTTTAGACCCGGCCGCCTATCTGACAGTTCCCGCTGCCATCCAGTTTCAAAAGGATTACCATTGGCCGGCCGTCCGCCAACGCTGCCACGAACTGTTGCTCCAGGCTATTGAGCGGATCTGTATTCTGACCGGACAACCATCGTTTTATTCTCTTGACGCGCCTTTTTTTCATCAGATGGCTATTGCCCCACTGCCGCCAACAGTGGATAACCTGGCCTTAAAAAAGCAACTTTATGGCCAATTCAAGATTGAGATCCCTTGCCTGAATTGGCGAGGCCGGCCGCATATTCGCCTTTCTGTTCAAGGCTATAACACACAAGAGGATCTCGACACCTTGATCAAAGCGCTGGAGATCTTATTGCCAAAATAACATTCACGACCAACAAAAAAAGCTCCGACCCATAAAAAAATAGGCGGAGCTTTAATTGAATATCCTAACTCCCTGACCGGGGCCAGGAAGCGCGCACCATCTGGTGCAGGATTGTTTAAAACCGGTCGATTAGCCTTTCTTCAGCACTGGCAAACCGTTGCGGCTTTCGGATACTACATAACCAGCCGGTACAGCGTCGATAGCGTTGGCCTTGGCTTCTTTGCCAAAGTAGTAGATCCGTTGCGTACCACCATTCTTCAACGTGGTGTCTTGTGAATGTAGAAAGTAGGTACGACCTTTGGAGTTTGTGTATGAGTAAGCCATATTATATTCCCTTCCTTTTGTCCAAGTTTATCCTGGACACTAAATAAGTTTGTTACTAAACAACCACATTCTCCTCCATGTTAGTCTATCTCTCTCGAGTAGGCAAGGAATTCGTAAAATTGCTCAGGTGAGAGTAATTCCAGCAAGTTGCTCGAGCGGGGATAAGGCGACCTCTTGAGGGCAATTTTTCTGTTGATTGGTGACTAGATTACCTTGATTATCTGGCTTTTACCTCGAGAGATCTACCTGAATCAAGCAGGCCATTATTTATTGCTCCCCCTTGGGATGCCTGTTATACTGTCGCTCCCCGGTGGTAGAAGATTTAGCAAGCCCTTGGGAGATTTTAAATACAGGGAAGTGAGAAGAACCTATGCGCATGTCAAGAACTTTCGGTAAAACGCTACGCGAAGCGCCGGCCGATGCCGAGATGGCCAGTCACAAATTATTAATCAGGGCCAACTACATCCGGCCGTTAAGCGCCGGCATCTATACCTTTATGCCGCTCGGGTACCGGGTCATACGCAATATCTGGCGGATCATGTCCGAAGAGATGAATGCCATTGGCGGTGAAGAGATGTGGATGCCAAATCTGCATCCGGCCGATATCTGGCGAGCATCCGGCCGTTACGCCATCATGGGCGATATATTGATGCGGCCCAAGACGGATAGTGGTCGGGAATATGTCATGTCGCCTACCCACGAAGAAGTCGTGGACCAGATTACGCTGAGCGATATTGAGAGTTATCGTGATTTACCCCGAGTTGTTTATCACATTTCCAAGAAGTTTCGTAACGAACCCCGGGCGCGTGGTGGGTTGATTCGCCTGCGTGAGTTCTTGATGAAGGATGCTTATACCTTGGACCCATCGGAGGAATCCTTGGATGAGTCCTACCCGGCCCTGTACCAGGCTTATATCAATATTTTTGAGCGTTGTGCTGTGCCGGCCATTCCTATTCAGGCAGATGTCGGGACCATGGGTGGTAAATCTTCCCATGAGTTCACCGCGCCCCATCCCCAGGGTGAAGATATTTTCATTGCATGTGTCAACAACGATTATGCGGCCAATGTTGAGGCGGCCGTATTTGTTCGTGAGGGGCAGATCCCGGCCGAACTGGACGAATTGACCAAGGTAGCGACGCCTGATTGTAAGACGATAGCCGATGTGGCCAATTATATCGACGTGCCGGTGGCTCAGACTATTAAGGCGGTTTTTTATTGGTTTACCCCGGTTGGGAAAGACGAAAAAGACGGCGCGTTCATATTTGGTTTGGTGCGTGGCGATCTAGAGGTCAACGAAGTGAAGTTGCTCAATGCCCTGGGCATTGGCCATCTACGCCCGGCCACAGAAGATGAGATCATGGCCACAGGCGCCGTGCCCGGCTACGCGTCGGCCGTCGGCTTGTCAGTGGCCGATTCACTTGGTGATGCGGGTGTTTATATCATCGCTGATCCCTCCATTGAGGTCGGCGGCAATTTTGTTATCGGGGCCAACGACGATGGCTATCACTTTACCGGGTCAAATTACCCGCGAGATTTCTCCATTAGCCAGCTGGCCGACATCGCCCAGGCTGACACCGGGCATCAATGCCCCATCTGTGGCGGCCGCATCGAGGCGCGCCGGGCTATCGAGCTTGGCCACTGCTTCAAGCTGGGTACACGCTACAGCGCTGCCTCCAATGCCACTTATTTGGATGAGAAAAACGAACCACAATTGATTTACATGGGTTCTTATGGCATTGGCCTGGATCGTCTGATGGCTACCGTCGTTGAGTTTCATCATGATGATGATGGCATTATCTGGCCTGACAGCCTGGCCCCATACGATGTTCACTTATTGACCTTGGGTAAGGGCGACGAAGTGAAGGAAGCGGCCGAGTCGTTATATGACGCCTTGATCCGGGATGGATTCGACGTGCTGTACGATGATCGCGATACCAGCGCCGGCGTAAAATTCAAAGATGCCGATCTGATTGGCATTCCTTTGCGTATCGCAGTTGGAGCCCGGGGACTGGCTCAAGGCGGCGTCGAGGTCAAGAGGCGCGACAGCTCTGAGCGGACCGTTGTTCCCCTGGAGCAATTATCCGACTACCTGCGTTCAGCCTGATTTGTAAACTGGAATTACCGCCTGTTACCCAAAGGCCGGTCGGCGATTCTTGCGAGTACGCGTAAACTCTATTGATCAATGAAGAAACCGAGTTATTATGTCAACAGTTCTTCATTGATCCACCTGAAATTTATCAGCTAACTGCCCCAAAACAGGGTTTCCAGGTTCCGCGAAAAAAAATGGCGCCCAATTGATTCATGCAAAACTATTGCCCTGATCCCCGTCCTAATGAAGAAACCGGGTTTTTATGTCAACAATTCTTCATCGATCCACCTGAAACTTATCAGCCAACTGCCCAAAAAAACCGGTTTCTAAGTTCCGCCGACACAGCCAGTTCATGCAAAACTATTGCCTTGATCTCCGTCCTATGGTAAATTGGAATTGAATTTAAAAATGGTGCAGAAAATGAACAGCGCAAATAAGTGGCGAAATCTAGCTCTAGCTCTACTTAGCGCCTTAGAAGGTGCGAATTTGCGCTGCCGGAGTGCACCAGGCGACTGAAACAGTTTGCCAAGATAATTGCCGATAGAACGGCCACGGTGCTCCAGCAACGTGGCCGTTTTTTTATTGGATCACTATCTTGGGGTTGGTTAACAGGCAATCTACTAAACGAAATAAGGTGAGGGACAGGCATGGACGAGAAGTACGATTTTCAGAAACTGGAAAATAAGTGGCGACCGTATTGGTCGGCAATCGATTTGTATCAGACCGGTACCGATGCCGGCAAGCCCAAATATTACATACTAGACTACTTCCCTTATCCGTCAGGCGATGGGCTCTCGGTGGGCCATTGCCGTAATTACGTGCCCACCTGCGTCTCCGCCCGTTTCATGCGCAAGCGGGGCTACAACGTCTTGCACCCCATGGGCTGGGACGCATTTGGCTTACCGGCCGAGAATTACGCCATCGAACATGGAACCCATCCGAGCATTACCAGCGCCCGCCACTGTGCCACCTATCGCCGCCAGATGAAGCTTATGGAATGCTCCTATGATTGGTCGAGGGAATTTAGCTCCACCGATCCCGAATATTATCACTGGACCCAGTGGATCTTCTTGCTGTTGTTCCGGCGCGGGTTGGCCTACCAATCGCTGGGTAGCCAGTGGTGGTGTTCCAAAGATAAGACCATCCTGGCCAATGAACAGGTGATCGACGGCCGCTGCTGGCGTTGTAACACCCTGGTAAGCAAAAAAGAGCTGAAACAATGGTATTTTCGTATCACCGATTATGCCGAAAGGCTGTTGGACGACCTGGATGGTATCGACTGGCCTGAGCCCATCAAGCTGATGCAACGCAATTGGATCGGCCGCAGTGAGGGCGTCGAAGTCATCTTCTCGGCTGAGACCCCGGAACAAAGTCAAGAGGTAAAAATCCCTGTCTTTACCACCCGGGCCGATACCCTGTTCGGGGTTACCTTCCTGGTGCTGGCGCCCGAGCATCCCCTGACGAAGAGGTTAACCACGAAGGGACAACGAGACCAGGTTAATCATTATATCGAACGAGCTCAAAGGCTGACTGAGATCGATCGCCTGGCCACAGATAAGAGTAAGAGCGGCGTCTTTACCGGCTCTTTTGCCAAACACCCCATCACCGGCGGTCAAATTCCCATCTGGGTCGCCGATTACGTGCTCATGGGTTATGGCAGCGGGGCAGTGATGGGCGTGCCAGCCCATGACACCCGGGATTTCGCCTTTGCCCAAACACATGATCTACCCATCATTGAGGTGGTCAGCCCCGATGGCGACGAACATGGCCTGGAGGCCTGTTACACCGGGCCGGGAGTGATGATTAACTCCGGCGCCTATTCCGGTTTGAGTTCGTCTGAAGGCGGCCGGCGAGTGGCCGCCGAGCTGGCAGAAAAGGGGCGAGGTCAGGAGCAGGTTACCTATAAAATGCGCGACTGGTTAATCTCCCGGCAACGATATTGGGGCGCACCCATTCCCATTATCCACTGCGCCAAGTGTGGGTCGGTCGCGGTGCCGGACGAAGATTTGCCCGTCCTCTTACCGGATACCGCCGATTTTGCCCCGACCGATGACGGCCGTTCGCCCCTGGCTCGGGTCGAATCATGGGTCACTACAACCTGTCCAAAATGTGCTGGCCCGGCCCGTCGCGAGACCGACACCATGGATGGTTTCGCCTGCTCCTCCTGGTACTTCCTGCGTTTCGCCAGCCCCGAATACGAAGCCGGCCCCTTCGAACCGGAAGCGATGAATTACTGGTTGCCCGTGGACACTTACGTGGGCGGCGCCGAACACGCGGTGATGCACCTGCTCTATTCCCGCTTCTGGACCAAAGTCATGTATGATGCCGGGTTGCTGCCCTTCACCGAACCTTTCAGCCAGTTGCGAAATCAAGGCGTTTTGCATGCGGCCGATGGCCTGCGCATGTCCAAATCAAAAGGCAACGTCGTCACCCCTGATGAGGTCGTCGCCCAACACGGCGCCGATGCCTTGCGGGCCTACATCCTGTTCATTGGTCCTTTTGACGGTGATGTTATCTGGAATGATACCAACATCAAGGGCGTCGATCGCTTCCTGGAACGCTACTGGAAGCTGGCCCAAGATATTAATAAAGATGATATTGGTATGGGACATGCAGACGGGCGAGACCAGGATGAACCGCTAAATCCTGGCGAAGAAGCTTTCCGCCGTGAGATGTATCGCACTATCAAACGCCTCACCGGCGACTATGAGCAGTTCAAATTCAATACAGCCGTGGCCGAACTGATGCGTTACTCAAATTTCCTGGTCGACCAGCGCCGGGAAAAAATCAGGGCATCCTTATGGTGCCAGGCCCTGGAAACCATCACCTTGCTTTTGTGCCCCATCGCGCCTTTCATCACCGAGGAAATCTGGCAAGAGGTGCTGGGCCACACAGAAGGCTCGGTTCACCTCGTTCCCTGGCCCACTTTCGTGGAAGAGTTAACCAGGGCAGAAGAGATAGACATTATGGTGCAGATCAATGGCAAACTGCGTGACCGGGTCACGGTTCCGGCCGATATCGATGATGAACAGTTGCGAGCATTGGTCCTGGCCAGGGATAAGGTAAAAAACTATATCAACGGCAAACAACTGCGCCAGACCGTCATCGTGCCCCAACGCCTGGTGAATGTCGTCGTAAGCTGAGAGCCTGGACCGGTCGCAAATCCATGGGCGGTCGCTCCTGGGTGGCTTGCTTGGCCCCTGGCCGTTTGGTACAATGCCGGTGTATTGAGGGATAGTTTAATGGTAGAACTGCGGACTCTGAATCCGTCAGTCCTGGTTCGAGTCCAGGTCCCTCAGTCTTAGGATATGGGAGGTTGCAGAAGCTTCTGCAGCCTCTTTTTTGCTCCTGAACAAGGGTCTGTGACATCAGTTTTGACTTTTGCCGTCCCATAGCCTGGGACCTTCAAGTGGAGAAAAGACAATGGAATATGTAAATCTTGGAAAAACTGGCCTCATGGTCTCGCGGATCTGCCTGGGAATGATGACCTACGGCAGCCCGGAATGGCGAGATTGGGTGCTGGATGAAGATGATTCCCGGCCGTTTGTTCGAAAAGCCATCGAATCCGGGATCAACTTTTTTGACACGGCCAATATTTACTCGGTCGGCGTCAGCGAAGAGGTGACCGGCAATTTATTGCGCGAGTTTGCCCCGCGTGATGAGTTTGTCGTTGCCACCAAAGTCCACGCCAAGATGAAAGATCACCCCAATGGCGGCGGGCTGTCGCGCAAACACATCATGGATTCCATCGACGCTTCCCTCCAGCGCCTGGGCATGGATTACGTGGACCTCTACCAGATTCACCGCTGGGATGACAACACCCCTATCGAAGAGACGATGGAAGCGCTGCACGACGTGGTGAAGGCCGGCAAGGCCCGTTACATTGGCGGTTCCAGCATGTGGGCCTGGCAATTCTCCAAGGCCCAATATGTCAGCGATCAGCACGGATGGACCCGCTTCGTTTCCATGCAGAACCATATGAATGCCGTCTACCGCGAAGAAGAACGAGAGATGAACCCGCTATGTATTGACCAGGGGGTGGGCATCATACCCTGGAGCCCCTTGGCTCGCGGTTTTTTGGCCGGCAACAGGCAGGTCAGGGGGGCAGGACCGACCGCTCGATCTAAGAGTGATGGCTTCGCCCACGACATGTATTATGAGCAAGGCGATTTTGAAGTGCTGGCCGCGGTTGAGAAAATCGCCGCCGCTCACGGAGTAAAGCCGGTTCAAATCGCCCTGGGTTGGCTCCTCCATAAACCGGGCATCACCGCGCCTATCATCGGCGCCAGCAAGATGTACCAATTGGAAGAGGCCCTCGCCGCGGTGGATATCCAATTGTCCGAGGAGGAAATAGTCGCGATAGAAGCCCCTTACCGGCCACACCCGGTATTGGGCCATTCTTAACCGGCCCCGACTAACGGCCGCTCCCGTTATATGCGACCCGGTAGATGAAACCACCCTTGTCGTCACTGATAAAAAGGGCGCCATCGGGACCAACGGCCAGGCCGGCCGGGCGGCCGCTCGCCTGGAACCCTTCCACGTCTAACCAACCGGTCACAAAATCCTCTACTGGCCCGGCCGGTTCGCTGCCTCTAAAGGGCAAGCGTACAACCTTGTAACCGGTGGGCACGCTCCGGTTCCAGGAGCCGTGAAAAGCGATAAAAAGATCGCCCCAGTAATCCCCAGGAAATGAGTCGCCACTATAAAAGGCCAGGGCCAGCGGCGCAGAATGAGCCTGCATCTTGACCAGTGGTTGCCCCACACCGTCACAAGCACCAGGTTCGCCAAATTCCGGATCGATAACATCGCCACTGTGACAGCGTGGCCAGCCGTAGTCCAACCCTTCCTGGACGATGTAAACTGTTTCTGGAGGCAGGTCATCGCCCATGAGATCCCGGCCGTTGTTGGTGGCCCACAGCTGCCCGGTCACCGGATGAATGGCCAGGCCGACAGCGTTACGCAAGCCTTCAGCATAAATTCGCTCCCCGCCACCCATTGCATCATCGTAAACCAGGACCGTTGCCCGGCGCGGGTCCTCCTCATCGCAAACATTACAGCTGGAGCCAACCGACACAACCATCCGGGAATCGGGCAGAAATTCAACCGTCCGGGTGCGATGGGAGCCGGAAGCAGGCAGATTATCGACCACCGCTGTCCGTTGTTCGGCCACCCCATCGCCATCGCCGTCTTCGAGCCGGATCACGCCACTGGGCACGCCCACATACCAGGCCCCTTCGTGATAGACCAAGCTGTGGGGTTGGTTGAGGTCGCCGCCGAACTCCCGGATCTCGTCGGCCCGGCCGTCGCCATCACTGTCTGGTAGCGTGACGATTCGGCCGTTGCCCCGCTCGGCGACATATAGCACACCATCCGGCCCAAAAGCCAAAAAACGGGGATTTTCCAACCCTTTTGCGAAGACATTTGCTTCAAATCCCGGCGGAACTTGAAGTGCGGTCTCTTTGCCGGAACCGAGAAAAGGTCTGATGTCAACCCGGCCGGTAACCTGGCGATAGAGGAACAATGCGCCAATTATCAGGATCACGCTTAGGACGGCCAAAACAAGCAGATAACCTCGACCTTTCCGCTCTTTCTTCAACGCTCACCTTCACTATGACCTTGATTATCCCGTCAGCTAATCAGTGCACGATTTTACTCCCCTGAACTACCTCCCGCAATCATGATCTGGGCTCGAAATCCGGCCCGATTTACCGTAAAATATGGGTTATGAACGGACTGTTACACATTATCACAGTAGTTGGATGGCAAGATGCCCAAGGTAGCGGCGAATACCGGCCGCCCAGCCTTATCGACGATGGTTTTATCCACTGCTCAACGCCGGAGCAATTGATCGCCGTCGCCAATGACCGTTTTGCCGGACAAGATGGCTTGTTCCTCCTGCAGATCGATCCGGCCCAAATCCCGGCCGAGATCAAGTACGAAGATTGTTACGAATCGGGCCAGACGTTTCCCCATATCTACGGTCCCTTGCCGCTTTCCGCCGTAACCCACGTCTTCGATTTCCGGCCGGGTCACGATGGCTTCTTCACCATGCCGGCCGGCTTCAATAAGATAAGAGATTAACCATAAACGACTTCCTACCTACCGCAATGAGCGACCGGGACCTCTCATGAAAAAAGCAAAAACCATATTGAAGTGGACAGCGATCATTCTCCTAATTTTTCTGTTCGTGACTGTCCTGGGGAGTGTCGCTTATGCCCAAATAGCCACGGCCAAACCGGAAGCGGCTGCCGAACAGGCGCTTCTCTCAACCGCCGACGTCCTGGTTGAGAGCGACGATTGGCTTGTCTTCCGGCCGGCCGGGGCAGCCCCCACCACCGGGCTCATCTTTTATCCGGGCGCCCTGGTCGATCCGCGCGCCTATGCGCCTTACGCTCAGGATATCGCCGCGGCCGGTTACCTGGTGGTGATTCCATCCATGCCCTTAAACCTGGCTATCTTAAATGCCAATGAAGCCGAAAAGATCATTGAAGCCTTTCCAGAAATTGAGCATTGGGCTTTGGGTGGGCACTCCCTTGGTGGCGTCATGGCCACTCAGTTTGTCAAAGATTACCCTTGGGCGGCCGAAGGTCTGGCGCTTTGGGGTGCTTACCCGGCCGGTGGCACTGACGTCTCTTGCCGCATCCTGGATGCGGTCTCGATTTATGGGACTCAGGACGGCCTCTCAACCCCAGAGGAGATTCTGGCCTCCCAAGTACTGCTACCGCCGGATACGATTTATGTTCCCATTGAGGGCGGCAATCATGCGCAATTTGGTTGGTACGGTAACCAGAAGGGCGATTTACCGGCCCAGATCAGTCACCTGGAGCAACAAGCCCAAACGTTGGCTGCCACAATTAATATGCTGGAACGGATCGAAGCCGGTAAGAGTGAAGACAAGCAAGGAAAGGGGTAGTCTAGACCAGACCTTCCAGCGTGATTGGTAGCAGGCTTGCGTCTTAGAGCTTTCCCTATTAGGGGTTGGAGAATTCGTAAAACTCGGTGACGGCCAGCTGGACCGTATTGATAATTTGGTTGACTCGCCGAAGTATGCGCAGACTGGTGCCGGGTTCGACATAGGTGTTGGAGGGGATTTGCAGGCTGCTTTCGACCAGGATGTCGCGGAAGAAGAGGGTGGCTTCGATAATACTCGAAAGCGTCATACCCGAGCGCATGCCGTAGGCGCCATAAAGCCGGCCAAAGCGCTTGGCCTCCTCTAATAGCGTGCCATTTGGCTCGTCAGTGGCCACATATTGGAGCAAAAGGCCGATCAACTGGTGCCCTAACTGGCGATAATCGTTCCGCATATCCCCTTCATCGACCATTTGCAGCCAACGATGATCGCGCTGATGGGCCACTTGTTGCCTGGTTTGAATCAAAGCCTGGTCGGCCCAGGCAGCCGGGAGCGTTTCAGCCGCCGCAACCTGGTTTCGATCTAAATAGGCTTCAATATCATTCAGGGCGAAACGCCGGTGCCCGCCAGGGGTCCGGTAGCTAGGAAATTTGCCGTCATCACTCCAGCGTCGAAGGGTCATACTATGGACCCCCAACATCGCGGCCGCTTTGCTGAGCGAAATCCAACCTACTTGTTTACTATAACCTTCCGATTCATCGGTCATCATCTACTTCTTTGCCACTACGATACGCTTGATCTCTCCTTTAGTTTACCTGACTCGCTGCGGCGTTCAAAGTGAGGCTATGATTTATTCAACCTCGCCGCTACTATTCTGAACCAATACCGTCCACAAAAGACCTGTTTTTGGTCGTGGAACCTTGGGCTAATTTTCACTTGGTGTGAACCCAGGATATCTCTCTTGGTGTAATTCGCTGGCAACTTGTTCCTATACCCCGGTCGTCTAGCAGCTTTGACTGATAAGAACAAATGTGCTATTATTCGCATGTCCTCAACACCTTGCACGGACCAGAGCCCTAAAGCTCTCAAGAGCGCCCTATCCTGGCCGGTAAAGAGGCCCGAACCAAATGAAACCACCAGAAACCCCCTCTCAAAGATCGCTCCAAAAACTCAATCACCAGCTATCTATCTTACTTAGGCGGGTCGCCAATCAAACCCATGTCCATGGCAGAACAGACCTCCCGTCCAGGGGGGAGGCCGGCCAGAATTCACTCGCCCAAAATGTCAAACCTGATTTAATTTCCCCTGAAAATAACCGGGACACCCAACCCCCCAGGAGACCGCCGGCCGCCAATCAAACCAAACCATCCCGGTGTTCCATTGACTGGTACAAAACAATTACCGTGAATAGTACCTTTCCAGGAGTTAGACCCCCCGTTCCTCCCACTAATATCAAAGAAAAAAAATTCTCCCGGGAACAATTACTGGGATGGGATTATTATTGGCCGCCCTCTTCTGCGCCCTACCGGGTTCACGAAAGAGTTGTCAGAAAGATCGACATAGATGGATTTAGTGGTGAATCTTTGGCAATATGTTCACCTGGTATTGAGCCCAGGAGATCTTTCATGGTGAAATCCGCTGACAGTTTATTCGAGCAACCAAACCAATCCAGGTTCTTGACTAATCGTTGAGCAAGCGGTATGATGCGCCGCAATATGAGACAGGCCAAAAAATCCTTTAGCTTTTACTTTTATTTTAGCTTTTCACCGCCCAGACCGCTGAGGACTGAGGAGGCTCGTTCAGCCTAAGAAGAAGTAGAGGCAACGACACCGAAATTGACCAAGACGCGGCTAACCACCGCGTCTTTTTTGTTTCCAAAATCTGGCAATGTTTTAAAATAAATCAGCCGGCCGTATGTTTAGCGAGGAGAGTGTAGCATGATTGTGGTGATGAAGATGAAAGCCCGCCAGGAAGATATCGACGCAGTTATCCAACGAGTAGAGCAGGCCGGCTGCCAGGTGCATCCTATCGTCGGCGCGGATCGAACCGTGATTGGCGTGATTGGCGATGGCCGGGTTGTGGACCGGCGTCAAATTGGACGCATGAATGGGGTGGAAAATGTCATGCCCATTACCAAGCCCTATAAGGCAGCCAGCCGCGAGTTTAAACCTGAAGATACAATCTTCACCGTGGGTGGGGTGACCTTTGGCGGGAAGGAGCTGGTCATCATGGCCGGTCCATGCGCCGTCGAGGGACGGTCTGAGTTGCTCGAGATAGCCCATGCTTGCAAAGAAGGCGGCGCCCACATTCTGCGCGGCGGGGCTTATAAGCCGCGGACATCACCCTATTCATTTCAGGGGCTGGCTGAGGAGGGTTTGTCTTACCTGGCCGAAGCCCGTGAAGCAACCGGCATGCCAGTCATCACGGAAGTGATGGATCCCGCCCTGGTGCCCATGATCTGCGAATACGTCGATATTCTTCAAGTGGGCGCCCGAAATATGCAGAATTACACCTTGCTCAATGCCATCGGCCGCTCTCAGCATCCGGTAATGTTAAAGCGAAGCATGAGCGGCACGACGCTGGAATGGCTCATGTGCGCTGAATATATTCTAAGCCATGGCAATAATCGGCTATTGTTGTGCGAACGAGGGATTCGGGCCAATGAAACCGAAACCCGTAATACCTTCGATGTGAACGCCATACCGGTAATCAAACAATTATCCCACCTGCCTATCATCGCCGATCCCAGTCATGCTACGGGGCGATGGGAATATGTAGGCGCGGCGGCTAAAGCGGCCGTGGCGGCCGGCGCCGATGGCTTGATGATTGAGGTGCATCAACATCCCGACCAGGCCTGGTCCGATGGACGACAGTCACTAAAACCCAAACGGTTCATGAAGCTGGTGCGCGAACTGCGGCTGATTGCCCGGGCTGTTGGCCGGGATATACCCCATGAATTCCCTGAGGTTAATCAAAACGGCCGCGCTGACCTCAGCATGCCAACCGAAGTGATAGCCCAGGTCTGATTACACCTTGGTCAGCAAAGAAACGGCCTCCTGGCGCCAGGTTCTTGCGAACTATTACAGTCGCCTGCGGAACATCTTATTTGGCGGGCAAAGAGAGGGCAAATGACACCCCTTGTTCAACCCAGGCCGACAAATCCTCGTGGCTGCTATATCCGGCCGGGCCAACCAGGATCCACCCTTTCATCGGTCGGCCGGTCATATCAAATGGGCGAACATGGGGCCGGATAACCGCCTGTTCATACCCTTCAGGACCAACCCGGACGATCAGATCGTCCTTGTTGACGCCACAAGCCATATTGCCCTGTAGCAGAAAGCCGATCCCGCCAAACATCTTCTTTTCCACAAGAGCCGGTTGATCGGCCAGTAGTTTATTGATTCGGTGCGTTAGATTTTCATTGTAGGCCATTTATTCTTAATTCCTCCAATAAAGCGACCGGACAGGTGCTAGCAGACTGGTGCCAGCGGACTGGTGGATATATTAGTCAGTGCCAAGTACGACCAGCATTTCAGTGGTCGCCGTTGGGCTGATCAGGTGCACGTATCTCTCGATATCTCGCAGGTGGTCGCCCACCGCGGCCGGATCAATACCCGGCGGCACATAGGTGGTAAAAAGCACCTGCCCGGTTTCCGGGTTGATGCGCGACCGTTGATCCGGCCCATAGATGACGCTGGAAATGATGCTCTGGCCATCTGCGATATACATATCCCCTTTTTTAAGCTTCTGTTCTTGCCCATTGAGGCGCACGAATTTTTCGCTGCCGTCAGCCACGTGGATACCGAGCGGCGTTTCCAGTGTCGCCCGATCATGGCCGGCCGTGAGCAACAGATTCTTTAGTTCGGCCATGAACATAGCTTCTACCAGGCAGGCGACCCGGGGAATTGATTTGTCTTTAAAAGCAACCGACTCCAGTTGCAATTGAATATGATAGCTTTTATTAAAGCGTTTGTAATAGGTCTGATATGCTTCAAAGATTGGGAGCGATTTTAATGCCTGGCGATCAAAGCCGGCATATTGTTGGCGAATGGCCAACTCCAATTCATCTTTCTGGCGGTCTAAGGCAGCGTTTTCAGGAGGATTTTTTACACCATCCAAGGCCAGGATCCCGACCGACGCGCCGGGATATCGTTGTCGCCATTCGTCCGATATTGTGAAATTTTCCATTTTGTCTTCACCTTCTTTGTTGTTAGACGCTCAGGAGCCAGGTTGTGATCAAGGCCGCCACACTGTCCATTGCTCTCTCCAGGTTGGCTTCGAAGTCGCTCGCTGCGTTATGATCGGCCGTGTCCGTGATGCCGCGGATCTCCAGGAAGGGTGTTTCGGAAAAGTGGCACGCTCTCGCGCCCCCGGCCCCTTCCCAGGCTGCAACCAGGGCGCCAGTCGCCTTCCGTAACGCGCTACCTCTCTCAGCGGTCACAATATCCTCATCCCCGCTGGCGATTCGTCCAAAATGGACTGAAAAATCAGCCGGCGCCGAAAGATCTTTGAGACTCTCGATGGCAAATCTTGCGCCTTTGAAAATCGGTCTTGGCCGTTCATTGAACTTGTTCTGATAATCATGCTCAATGGTGCTTGTGCCCACAATCACGTCGCCAATCGCCAGTTCGTTGGCCAAAGCGCCAGCCGCCCCGGCGCATATAACCAGGTCCCAAGGATGGCTATTATCCAGAAGGTGCTGAGTCTGCATGCCAAACTGAACCTTGCCGGTACCGCCCTGGCAGATCCAAAAACCTGGTTCAGGCAAGTAAAAACCCGACAGGCGGCCGATCTCCCGACTCTCCCATTGCCAGCCGCGCGCCTCGCAACCGTTGAGAAAAAAAAGTAACTCTTCTTCTAAAGGAGTGACAACAAGCGTACGCTTCACCATGCCATTATACTGCGCCCATGACCGGCTGCCACCAGGTCTCAGAAGTTCTACCCTGCACAAGTCGAGACTTACCACGATTCTCGAATAAAGAATTGAACAACCATTCGCGCACCAAATGGTGTTTAAATACTATGAGTGGAAAACAATTGACACAAGGGGCATTGACGATAGAATTGGCCTATCCTATGGTGGTCATGCTGATCAGGTAGCAACAGACTGTCAGACCCCTTGTTCCGAGGAACGTTGCCCCGTCGAACGTGACTGGAGCTGTTTACACATCACCATTCCATCATCAATGGTCCGGGCTGGCTGGTAAGAGTTGTCGCCCAGTAGTTGATTAAAAAGCGTTACATTGGTAAGGCCTAGCCAGCGCCAAAAATGCGGCCTAATATTAGGCAAACACCAATGCCGGTTGGTCAGATAACATTTAATTATGATGCAACAAAGTTCTACCCGACCGTTGAAGCTGGTTTTTTATTGGGGGGTGGAACTTAATAGCCATGGCTGGTTGGGTACTCTTCAGGTCGATAAGACCTCTTAAAAGTAGAGGCGGCCGCCTGCAGAATATTTTTTCAAAAGAAAATAACGAGTTACATGAATAGGGAGAAATATGACTTTCGATGCGAAACTTGAAATGGCCGGAGTCGTTGCCAAAATTTACCTATCTGGCGAGTTAGACGCAGCGACAGCGCCTGGTTTTCGAGCTGTAGTCGAGGAGGCAATTGACCAGGGTGCTCGGCGACTGGTATTGTTGATGAACGACCTGGAGTATATGGCCAGTGCTGGACTTCGAGTATTAATCTTTGCCAAACAGAAAATAGGCCTTGAGGGTGATCTTTATTTAATCGGCGCGCAAAAACCGGTTTATGAAACAATCACTATGACCGGGTTTGATCATGGCGTCACTATGTTGGCACAGTACGAAGCGGCCGAGATTGAAAACATCTAGCTGGTGCGTGGCAAGCAGGACTTAGGTTTTTGACGAAATAGAATTGATCTGCCGCATCTTCCACTTTTATTTCTGAAGATTTCCACCAATAATAACCAGATTGGATATCACCTATGCTACCAATTGAATTGCCTGGAAAGCTGGAATCCCTTGAGCTTATTAGGGAGTACATAAAAACGGCGGCCGCGGAAGTGGGCCTTAGTAAGGAACGCACTTACCGTCTCATCCATGCGGCCGACGAAATCGCCACCAATTCTATCGTACATGGTTATGGGGAAGCTGAATTGAACGGTGACTTGACGCTTTGGACCGAAATAACAGATCGATCGCTTACCGTCGTTATCGAAGATTCAGCACCGCCTTACAAACTGCTCAAGAAAGTTGGATCTGAAGAGTTGGCAGGTCCCCTGGAAGAACGCCAGGTTGGTGGTTTAGGTCTATTTCTAGCAATAAATAATGTTGACGAATTTCGATATGAACAGCTGGAAAATCGCAACCGGCATACATTTATCATGATTTCTGGATTGTCGACTGCTGAAAAAACCGCCATTCTAAGGAAGGTACGGCTATTTTCCGAGGTGCCCGAGGCTATCTTGAGCCAGTTGGCCCAGATTCTTGAGGAAATAAAAACCGTTCCCGGTGATGTCATTTTCTCAAAGGGTGAGCACGGCGCTTCGATGTATATTGTGGCCTCCGGCCGTGTACGGGTGCACATTGGTGATCGCACACTGGAGTACCTGGGAGACAATGAGCTATTTGGCGAGACGGCACTCATCGCACCGGTGGAGCGGCGATTCTCTGTCAGCGTCCTCGAAGAGACCCGTCTCTTGTATCTAGAAAGCGGATCGCTCTTTGGCTTATTCGATGAGCATGCCGATGCGGCTCAAGCAATCATCCAACTATTAACCCGGCGCTTGCGAACCCGCGTTCGAGAACTGGACGATCTGCGATCAAGGATGGAAGAAGTCATCTTACCCCTTGGTATTGCCTTGTCGCAGGAAGATAATCTGGAGGGGCTACTTGAGCGGATATTAGTTGAAACAAAGTCGTTTTGTAATGCCGATGCGGGGACCATCTATTTGATGACCGAGGACAAACATCTGGCGTTTTCCTGTGTTCGCACCGATTCCTTGGGCATTTCTTTGGGTGGAACGACCGGAAGAGCGATCACAATCCCCCCGTTGCCCCTGTATCATGAGGCAAGCGGCGAACCCAATTTCAGCAATGTCGCCACCTATGTGGCCTTGATGGGGCATTCAATTCATATCCCAAATATTTATGATACCTCCGATTTTGACTTCTCCGCAACCAGGGAGATTGATCGCCAAAATGGATACCGATCAGTTTCCAGTTTCACCGTGCCCTTTAAGAATCATGAAGGGGAAGTTGAGGGCGTGCTGCAACTATTTAACGCGCAAGATCCCATAAGCGGCGAGATCATATCCTTTGACCCCTACCAACAGTTGGTGGCGGAGTCATTGGCTTCGCAGGCCGCAGTCGCTTTAAATACGCAAATGTTGCTAAATAGGCAGAAAGGGCTGCTTAAATACGAGAGTGATATCCAAACAGCCCGACAGATCCAGACCGATTTCTTGCCCGATAGCCTGCCCCAGCCACGAGGGTGGGAAATTGTCGCCCTTTGCGAGCCTGCCCAGGATGTGGCTGGCGATTTCTATGACGCCTTTACCCTTTCCCAAAAGAGGCGGGTGTGTTTTGTAATTGCCGATGTTGTGGATAAGGGAGTGCCCGCCGCATTATTTATGGCTTTGACCCGAAGCCTGACCCGGGCATTCGCCCAGCAACATTATTCGATTGACTGGACGGCTATGCTGTCAAAGAAGGGGGATAGCGGCCGTATGCGCGAACGAGGGCGGCAACGGGCTATGACCGGTACTATCGCCCTGAAGAACGCTGTGACGCTGACCAATAATTACATCCTGGATAACCACATGGACTTGAATATGTTTGCTACGTTGTTTATCGGCATGATTGACCCGCGAAATGGTGAATTGGCCTATATAAACGCCGGCCATAATCCGCCATTCATCATTGGGGCTGACGGGAGCCTCAAGGCAACCCTCAAACCATCCGGGCCGGCCGTGGGCATGTTACCCGACATTGATTATGAGATAGAATTTGCTAAATTTGATTTGGGTGATGTTTTATTCGCCTATACCGATGGGGTCACAGAAGCCAGATCGGGATCGAGAGAATTCTACTCTGAAAAGAGATTGTTAGATGGTCTGGGCCGCCCGGTCATTTCGGCAACTGAGTTGGTCGACCGGATCGCAGCTGATGTTCACGCCTTTATGGGGGATGCCGACCGCACAGACGACATCACAATGATTGCAGTTCAGCGAAAGCCAGGAGATTAGCGATGAGTGCCATGCAAGAAACAGTGGGAGAAGAACTCACGCATCGTCTTGACGAGCTATCGCGAACGATCACTGAACTAAACCGTCTCCTCGATGGTTTTTTTGTCAACACCGGTAATTTGGGTATGTACCCTTCTGTAAAACTCTATCAGGCCAAGGAAAAAGCAGGGCAAGACCTCGAGTACGTGGCCCAAAACAGCCGGAAAGTGATCGTCCAGCTTGACCAACTCCAGGCCTTGACCCGAACCTCGGCGTTGATTACCTCTTCTTTGGAACTTGATGAAGTGTTGGAAGCGGTTATGGATACGGTCGTTAAGTTGACTGGTGCCGAAAGAGCCTACCTGATGCTCCACCAGGACAATGAAAACCCGGAGATCCGGGCGGCCCGCAACTGGGACAAAGAAACCATTGGCGATAAGGATGTTCGATTCAGCAGCAGCATTCTCAGGGCAGCTATTGAGCAAGGCCAACCGATCATTACCGATAATGCTCAAACCGACGCCCGCTTTGGTGGCGAGGCCAGTATTGTGGCCCAGGCACTCCGGTCTATTCTTTGCATTCCGCTCAAGATTCGTGGACGGCTTGTTGGTGTGTTATACGCCGACAACCGTTTTCACAAGGGCATCTTTAAACCGGAGATGTTGCAATTACTTACCGCCTTTGGCACCCAGGCTGCCATTGCCATCGACAACGCCCGTCGTTATGGTGACGTCAGGGAAGGTTTGGCAGAAGCAAAGCGTGAGATAAGTATGCTGCGGATTGCCATTGACGAAGCAAAACGACAGCAAGATGTGAGCAATATTGTTGGATCCGACTCTTTCAAAGAGCTGCGCAACCGCGCTAAGGCAATTCGTAATCGCCGCTTAGGCCTGGACAAATAGATTATCCAATGAGGAGGCTGTAGGCCAGGCCGTCCTGTTTGGCTGAGCCTCTGATGGCCGCGTTCCGCTATTCCTCTCCTGTCTGCCCTTCGTTCATATCAAGCCGGTCCCAAAGATCTACCCTTAGACGTCGAAGCCCGCGGCGGTGCTTTGTGTGGAAAACGACCCGATTGAACATCTCGCCATCAATTATCCTTTCCTTAACATACCCTCGCACAATTAAATCTTCAAGTATATTGAATCTCAAAACCATTTTCTTGTGCAGGGCTTGTTCCATCTCTTCCAGGGTGGCCAGTTTGCGGCGAGCCAGCCAGATGATGAGCTCCCTGCTCTCGTCCGGTAAAGCTGTGAGATCGCTCGGCGCCAGACCTCGAGGGTTATCAAAACCCCGGGGGTTGTCAACTCCTGTAGGGTTGTCAACTCCTGTAGGAATGTCAACTCCTGTAGGGTTGTTAACAACTGGAGGATTGTTAACGACTGGAGGATTGTCAACAACTGGAGGATTGTCCAGAGCCTGGGACTAGGTCAGACCCTGGGGGTTGGTCATTCTGGATGGCTAGGGGCAGTTGCTCTCTGAGCTGCGTTCGGTGGTTGACCAGGCCCATCACCAGCCGGTTGGCCGGAATTCCCTTGCCTATCATCGTATTCTTCGGCTTCCCACCCATAAACTCCTAACCCATCAGACGGTTGGCTACCTCTATCAGTTGCCCGGTAATTGAATGATCCGGGTATTGGAGTGCAAAGATACTCGAGCTGCCCAGGGCCATCATGCTATCAGAGTGTGGCAAAACGGCGGCGACGTCACAATCATAGGCCTTTTCGACTCGTGTGCGGACTTCATCTGAGTCGTAGACCTGGGGAAGTTTATTCACAATAAGCATCATATCCGGAACGTCCAGTTGGCGGGCCACTTCCACCGTTACACTTGTTCCCTGGTAATCTTGCTGATCGGGCCGCAACACGATGATCAGCGCATCGGATATCGCGATTGACAACAACGTTTCCTCGTTGAGTCCCGGATGGGTATCAACTATTAGTATGTCAAGATCAAGGGCATCGATCAGATCCCAAAAGCCATCACTGAGCATGCCCACATCGTACCCTTCTCGCAATATGCGTGCTATTTCTCCGACCTTGATACTGGCCGGAACCAAATACACTTTTCCATCTAAATCTGTATCCAGCAAGGTTGTCAAATCGTAAACCGCCTCATCAATCCGGCAATTTCCCCACAGATAATCATTAAGGGTATTTTTCATTTCTGACTCTTCCAATCCAAACAAGACATGGATACCAGGAGATTGGATATCGGTATCGACCACGGCGACTCGTTTACCCATGGCGGCGAGTAATACGCTGAGATTTGCGGTGGTATTGGATTTTCCGGTGCCGCCGCGAAAGGAGTGGATGGATATTATCTTCGCCATTGTCTATTTTCCTATAGCTGAGCTTAAAAGCAGCTGACTAAAACTGGAAAGCAAGGGTAAGTCAACGTTCTGATTGTCCGCATAGTTCTTAAAATGGCAAGCCGTTGACATTGACTTTTTCAGGAGTAGAATTCACTGAATCCGGGCGTCTGTTTGACAAGCTTCATGATAGAATTGACTATGAAACGATAGTTCCTGCAATCCCTAGAACTACTCTCAGATCGGAGGATCGAATGATTCAGCTATATAACGAAGACACAGGCGTGTTGATCGGAGAGATCAGCGCAAAGCAACTTAGCTTTTTGGTTAATGAGTTAGAAGAAGATTCTATAGAAGATAAGGATTATTATTTGAGCGGGGCAACCGTAGATATGTTGGAAGTGGATGGGGCCGATCCTGACCTGATAGCTTTACTCCGCAAGGCGCTGGACGAACATGGCGAAGTAAATATCGTTTGGAAACGGATTTAGAGTTAGACCTGTAACTCGGTGCTGTCTGACGGCCGTTCCAAGGAAATTTTGAACGGTCCAATCCGCACATCGGGCCCCTCTCGCCAGGGCACTGCTTTGTGGGGAGGTAGACGTTGTTCGGCTATATACGTACCATTCGTACTGCGTAGATCGACAACTTGAATCCCATCATTATCCATCTGGATCCGGCAGTGGTGCTTAGATACATGAGGATGATCGATGACCATATCGCTATCAAGAGCACGCCCAACAATAACTGGGTGATCTTCACTTATGGGCAGACGGCTAGGAACGGCGTTAGAACAAACCACTTTTACCGATGAATGAACTTGAGTTACCGTAATTCCCGAACCGCGGACGACTGCTTCCCCAGTGGGGGGTGAGGGTACAGATTGTAATTCATGACTGGTCTTTAACGCCAGGGTGTACGGCCCTAAATAAACCTCTGTGTCAGACTTCCATTCCCGAAAAGCGTTCGATTGAAGGGGATCAGTGCCCAAGACTGTCCCGTTGGTGCTACCCAAGTCGCGGATCAGCACACGCTTGTTTCTGACCAGGATCTCGCAATGGCGCTTGGAGACATAGCGCTGATCTGGTTGATTAAGGGGGATGTCGGAGGTGGCTAAGCGACCAACGATCGTCGGTGAGTCGCTTAAAGGATAGACCTTTTCAACCAATCTTCCCTGGTAGGAAACCTGGACATAGAAATTCGATTCGCTTTCTGAGGCCGGGGCCATGGTTGGCGTTGAACTGGCCGCCTCGGGGGGGATTTCTTTGGAGGGGGCGCTATCGGTCAATATCCGTTTTTCAAGGAGGGGCGCCGCGCCGGCCGTACGACCTATCTTGGCCATCATTTCCTGCAATTTATCAGTAGCTACCGCGGCCGATGGCGTGCGTTTTTCCAGATCTGGGACCAGCATCCAGCGAATCAGCGCATCAAGCTCCTCGGGTACTTTGGAATTGTGCACTTTGGGTGATACGAGCTTGCCGGTACTGTGAAACTTGGCCGCGTCGAATACATTGCGAATTGGATACGGGCGCTGGCCGGTTACCATTTCGTATAGCATAACCCCTAAAGCGTATATATCAGCCCGGCCGTCTACATCAGCGCCTCGACATTGCTCCGGCGACATGTAAGCCGGGGTGCCCAGGCTGATCCCTTCCTGAGTTTCCAGCAGGCTGCCCTGTCCCAGTTTCACCAGGCCAAAATCAGTCACGATGCTGCGATAAGGCCGGTTAGGCCGGATACTATGGGTAAGTAAGATATTATCCGGTTTCAAGTCACGGTGCAGTACGCCGGATTCATGAGAATAAACCAGCACATCGGCGATTTGCCAACCAATTTGCACCGAATCCCAGATGGGCAGACCTTCTCGATTCTCCTGGACCAGCCGGCGCAAGCTAGGTCCCTCGATGAAATCCATCATCAGATAGTAGCTATCTTCGTAACGACCAAAATTGATGACATCGACAATATTGGGATGTTCCAGGCGAGCGACAGTTCGTGCTTCCTGTAAGAAGCGTTCATAGAAACCTGCCTGGAGGGCCAGCTCGGGCTTCATCACCTTTACAGCTGCATTCAGTTGTAATGCTGGATGATACGCGCGGTAGACGATGCCCATGCCGCCCTTGCCGAGTACGGCCTGGATCTCGAAATTATCGATGATTTTGCCAATCAGTTTGTCAGAATTGAGCTGGTTCATTTTTGTCGTTCATTCTCACCATCTGGTCGGTGAAAACCAAAGAACAGTATACACCGCCCGGCCAAGATGAGAAAGTTTTTGGAAGAGGCGGTTCTCGTCTTTCAATCATTGCTATTATGACCGAATACCAACTTTCTGGCGATTAGAATCCGGACTAAGACCTTCCCGGATTAAGAAGCCTCACCCTTTCTCCCGAACCTGGCCAGGACACGTATCGATACCTTATCACCACGTCGTTTTAATTCGACCTGGTCACCGTTATCTATGCCCTGAATGACATCGCCATCGAAGCCATAGGCATATGGGATGCCTTCTAGGGAACTGGCGGGGGCGCTTTGTTGGTCAATTTCTGTATTTATGATGGCAAGAGGTGCCATTCCCCGGTAATGTAATTCAAGTAGGACGTAAGGCGCTACTGTAGATCCACTGCCTTTTGGAAAAATCGCGATCTTGCCGGCCATGCTCTGGCCGTCGGCCGGATGCCCCGGTTCCTCAATGACGCCTGTTTGGCGATTGACGAAGCCCAGTAGCGTTATGGGCGCATCGGTAACAAAAGCCTCGCCTGTTATCAAGAAATCTCCCTGGGAGGGAAGGCCTTGCCCACTGGCGGTGAACTGTTTGCCGGTCTCTGCCACCGTCTGTTTTACGGCGACAGAAGGTTTTTTGATGCGCGCCGGGGTGGTTTCTGGGGCTGTTGTGCTTGTTTTGCCTTCTGGCCGGGCCTCGAAGTGAAGTTGGCCGGAAGCCGTTGCCAGGCAATCCTCCAGCCGCATGACCGATGCCGGGATACCATTTAAGCCGGATTTAATATAATGCTCAGCCTTCATGGAATTAGTCAGGATATGTTTGACCCAACTCTGGTCATAGGGTACGACCTCGGGACAGGTATTTTCGAGTAATAAAGCCCCGCTGCTGGTGATGATCCCGGCCAATCCAGTGCGCTCGGCGATGGCCTTATTGGCCGAGGAAGTGAAGATCCACAATGGTGGTAAGCCTGATTCATCATCCGGATCAGCTGTTACCTTTTTGTCCTGCAACAGTTCAGCCACCGCCCGGATTTCGCCTATTGACGCCTGCGGGCAGCCAATCGTGATGAGGGATACTGGCGCTCGTGGACGCAGCGCATCGTAGCGCTGTTCTAATTCAGTCTGGGTAAAATGCAATCTGGACTGGAATGAAGGCCGGCTGGGTTCCGGGCTAACCCCCTCGATAAATAGCAGCGGGGAACCATAGTTAGCCGCCGCGGCCGTCAGGGCCTTTGATTTCTCATGGGTCAGTTCCGCGGGCAATCCCCGAATCAAAGGAATCGGTCCATAGGGCATGCGCCATGATGGCTGGCGTTGCTTGCCGATCCAGTCACCCAGAATTGAATAGTCGGTGGGATCGACCAGTTCATGTTCCACGATGACCTCCAGGTTTGGTTGCCTTGCTTCAGGATTCAGCAAGCCATACTTTGGGGTGTAGCCAGTCAAGGCACAGGCCAACGCCGATAACCCTGATTCCCGATTTGTGATCAGGCCGCAATATGAGTTTCCGAAACAGATTGCGTTCGATTCGGACCAGGCTACCGGGCCGTCCGTCACGACCCCGTCCCACTCGTACGGAACGCATGATTGAGTTGGATTCACCCCCATCTGGGTATAAAGTTCGACAATTTTCTGGCTTTGCTCTAGGAAATCCGGAACGGTGATACGCATCTCAACGAATTGTTTGGCATCACAGCCGGCTGAATTAAGCGTTGTGGGCACGGCAACCCGGGCCAGGGGATCTTTGGCCAGCTTGGTTAAAAAAACCAGCAGTCCAAGCCCCCCGGTTAGCGGGGAGACACCTGATAGGTGGGCGCTATTTATTGGGATCAGTTCCGAAGCGCCGGTGGTAGCTGCCAGGTCTAACAGTAGGCGCATCGCCATTTGTTTGGCCACGCCTTGCTTACCGGCCAACATAGAATGCTGGTTCTCGTTTAGATTGATCTGTGATTTCAAAGTATCTTGCCTATAACGATTCAGAAAGGATCTGTAACCAGGAGAAAATCAACCACCGTTCCGGCCGGAGTTCGCGGAACCATTGGCGTTCGGTCACTCGCCTACCGCCGGATCCTCCGGGCGCACAATCTCAACTACAACCCCTGATTCCCTCTGGATAGAATTGGCAAATTGCTCGATGAGGTCATCGCCAAACAGTGTGGTAGTGGTGCCTCGAGGCGCGCCAAGTAATAACAAATCGGCTGACTTTTCCTTGATATAGTTAATTATCTCATTTCGGACAACGCCTTCGCGAATAATAATTTCGCTGTTGATCTGGGCGCTGTCCGCTCGTTTTTGGGCGATGAGCAACAAGGTGAGTCCCAGCCATCTGAGCTCCACATGTAAAGCTCGTCGCAGACCATCATCAATCGTGCTCAAAGTACTTGTGTCGATTACGAACAAGAAGATTAGAGCATGCCCAAGCTCTTGGGCGTATTGTATGGCCCGTTCTTGAACCGCCCTGCTCCCGGCGCCGCCTCGAGTCGCGCAGATTATACAACCCATTTTCCGACCACCAATTATTCCCTTGCCTCAGGCGTTTGCATGGTTTCCCGAATTGAATCCAGGGCCGCGCTGCGATTATCCATTTCGACGACCAATTCATTCAGGACTTCTTCAGAAATCAGACCGCGCCGGTTAGCATCTCCCAGGGCGGTACGCTCAGCCTGTAACAAGTCAGCGCGCGCCTGGAGGACCATGGCCTGTTCCAGTTCCGGGTAATCATGTAGCAAGTCGCGCAAATCCTGATTCAGTTGGCGTAGATCGTTGGTGTAAACGTCTGCCATAGCCCGATACACTTCTTCAGAGAGAATGCCATTGTTATGAAGCCGGTCCAGCTCTTGCCGGCCGGCACGCTTGGCATATAGAGTCGCCTGTTGTCGTTCTTGCTCTCGCTGGTGGCTAGGCACACTCGTCAATCCGAGGCGTTTTACCAGCGGACCGATCGTCGTACCCTGGATTAGCAGGGTGAATAAAACGACGCTAAAGGTCATTAGCTGGAGCTCTGTTTCTATTTCATCGCCAAAAATTGACCCGGTAAGACTCAGGGCCAGGGCCAGGCTGATCGCTCCTCGTAATCCGCCCCAATATTGGACATGACGGTAGGCTGTAGGTATGCGGTTTCTTGGGGCTGCGAGTCCGTGTAGCCAGGTTAGACCGTATACGACGGTCGCGCGGCTAAGAAGAACGGCGATAATTGCCACCAGGACTAGGGAGAGTTGGGGTTGGATCTGGGTAAGATCGGCCTCCAAACCGATTAACAAAAAAACCATCGAATTCACCACGAAAGCCAGAAATTCCCAGAAATTATTTACCGTGATTTTGGTGGTGGGGGAGGTGCTTTTCATTCCGATATTGCCGACGAGAATTCCCGCGGCGACAACCGCCAAAACACCACTTACATGGAATTGTTCAGCGATAATGAATGATCCAAAAGCCAGGGCGACGGTGGTGGCTGTCTCAATCAAATGGTCATCGACGTTTTTTAACACCACTGTTGAGACCAGATAACCCAGCAACGCGCCTACGGCCAGGCCCCCGAAAAAGACGCGGACGAACTCGATGATGGCCGAACTAATGGTAAATGATTCACCATTGGTAGCAGATACGGCAACGCCCGCTGTCAGAGCGAGGTTAAACAGGACGATGGCGACCGCGTCGTTAAAGAGGCTTTCTCCTTCAACCAGTACGGCCAGGCGTTTGCTAACACCCAGGTCTCGAAACAAGGCGATAACTGCCACCGGATCCGTGGCCGATATGAGCGCCCCAAAGGCAAACGCGGCCGCAATAGCGACATTCAACTCTGGTACGAGCGTTCGCCCGGCGACCAAAACGATTGTCCCCACAATGATGGTACTGATGAAAGTGCCTCCAATGGCCAGCAACAGGATCGGACTGAGATATTTTCGGAGAGTCTCCCATCGTAAATTCAGCGTCGCTTCAAAAATGAGTGGCGGGACAAGTATCGAGAGGATCAACTCGCTGCTCAGATCGATGCGATAAGGAATAGTGACAAATGATAATGCCAGGCCGACCAGGACCAGGGCGACCGTATAGGGCAAGCGAATCCGGCGGCTAATGATGGCGACCAGGGCGGCCAAAGAGAGAATGATAACAAAGGCTAATTCGGCCTGTTGCAGCCTGCTCTCTTCAGCTAGCCAGGGTAAAGTGTTGATAAAATGCATCGGTCAATCCAGATAAAGACTTAAGTCAACCGGTCCATACTCTCCCTTTTGAAATTTGCTTCTGTCAGCCCCCCAAGGAACGGTGCAATCCATCCCCATTTTTGCGGTGCGGCTTTTTTCGCCCGGTTTGTGGATACCGGAAGGATCTAAGGAGCTGCCGGGCTGGTCTGGCAATACAATCAAGTCTCTATTCGCCTGGAACCGCGTGGCCAGGGCCCACTCCACTTCGGCCGGATTATGGATATCTACATCGGTATCAACGATCCAAACATGCTTCAGTGAACTATGTCCTCGAAAGGCAGCTTCGATCGCCCTGGGGCCATCCTCTGGCCCTTGTTTGTCAATCTGCACCACGGCATGTAGCCATGAGGCCCCGCCTGGGGTAATGGCTGCGCCTGTGCAAACAACGACCTCGTTGACGGCGTTGAAGATGGTGGGTTCCCTGGGCATACCCATCAACAATTTGTGCTCCAGTCCACCGGGGAGTAAGGCATGATAGATTGGGTTTCGCCGATGAGTCATTAAGTCTATTTCGATTACCGGTTGCTGGCGAACGATGTCCATGGTCTCTGTTAGATCCATAAACGGACCCTCGCTTACCCGCTTTCGAGTGATTCGTCCTTCAAGTATGATCTCGGCATCGGCCGGAACCTCCAGATCACTCGTCAGGCATTTCACCAAGGGCGTTGGCGACAAGGCATGGGCTACCGACAATTCGTCGACGCCTGGCGGTGGCGCCATCGACGCTGCCAGATGAGTTGCCAAGGATACACCGATGCAGATAGCTATTGGGAGGTCACCGTCGCTCTTGGCCAGCGCCGTCGCCGTACCCCTGGCTTCGACAATGCGGGCAGCGAAATGTTTTTCATCCAGTCGCAATAACCGGTGGTAACACATATTCCGGCCGAGGTCGGGATCCTTAATGATTACCACGTTGCTGGCGATATAATGTCCGCCGTCTCCACGTAAGTGAAGCAAAATGGGTAGTTCGAAAAGAGAGAAATTTTCCCGAACTACCTCCTGGCAGGGTCCGCTATCTACTATGGGTGGAGGGGATGGATTCACCAGAGCCTCGGCTTGCCGCTGAAGAAGGTTGGCTACGGAAACACCCAGGCTCATACTGAAATAATCACGACTCGAACAGACACCGGCGCATATCCGCCAATCTGGGTAGCCGTTTATAGAATTAAAGAGAACCGGCCGGCCGTCCAGGCTGTGAGCTACATTGGCCAACTCATACTCAACACTGACCGGCCGGTTGATGGTGACTAAATCGCCGCTGTCGCCAGCTTGATCAATAAATTTTCGAAAGCTCATATCAAGATGGATTTTAGATATTCAGGGAAGGAATGCAAACATCATTGATGGTAACTTGCTTATAATGCAACTCCCCCTGTCGAAAGGACAAGGGGAGTGCGCAGAGGGGATGTGAAACGAGCGCCCGGTTTTTAGGAATACGAGATAACTCGATTGGTCGAATGGCCTGTGGCCGTCCTATCGCCGTCGCAAAAAAGCTGGTATATCCAGGTTGTTGGGTGTGAATCGTTGAGAGACTGGTTCTGAGTCCGCCTGTACTGGCTCGGCCGCCATTGATTCTGAATTCGAAGAGGTCGTTTTGACCGGAACTGGGCGTAGTTGTTGGCCCCGCCCGTATTGCTGTTCTAGCAACTGCCTTCGCGAGGGGCGCATGACATCAAAGCCGGTGGCGATGACAGTTAGTCTTAATCCTTCGGTCATAGATTTATCGATAACCGCGCCGAATATTAGATTGGCGTCCGGGTGCGCGGTCTCGCGAATGATAGAGGCTGCCACGTTGACTTCATAGAGACTCATCGTTGGCCCACCGGTAATATTGAAGAGGATGCCTCGGGCGCCGTCAATCGTCACGTCCAACAAGCGAGAACTAACTGCTTGCTCGGCCGCCTCGCGGGCTCGATCTTCTCCCTCGCCATAACCAATCGCCATTAGCGCCGCACCGCCTTCGGACATGATAGTCTTGACATCGGCGAAGTCCAGGTTGATAAGCCCGGGTACGGTGATCAACTCACTGATGCCTTGTATTCCCTGGCGAAGAATGTCATCGGCGAGGCCAAATGAATCTTGCAGGGACATCCGTTTATCAGTGAGTTCGAGCAGCCGGTCATTTGGAATGACAATCAGCGTGTCGACATATTCCTTGAGGTTTTCAATCCCTGCATCAGCAGCGCGTTCCCGGGGTGTACCCTCAAAAAGGAAAGGTTTAGTCACAACCCCAATAGTTAGCGCCCCCAATTCTTTAGCTACCTTGGCTACCAAAGGCGCGGCGCCGGTACCTGTACCGCCACCCATGCCGGCCGTTATGAAGACCATATCCGAACCTTTGAATACTTCGTATAGATCCTCTTCCGACTCGATGGCGGCCTTCTCGCCCAACTCTGGGTTACCACCTGACCCGAGGCCGCGGGTTAGCTTTTCACCGATATTTACGCGCCTTGTTGCCTGTGAGCGCAGTAAGGCTTGGGCATCTGTGTTGACGGCGATGAAATCAACGCCGGTTACCCCTTCTTCGATCATGCGGTCGACGGCATTGCTTCCACCACCACCGACCCCTACTACTCGTATGCGGGCAAAGTTCTCTGTCTCTGGTGCTCTTTGCATGATTCTACCCTTTCTCTGTTTATTTCTAGATCCCTCGATAAGTTCTTACCGAAAAAGAATTATAATAGCGTGGCCTTATTGCCCGGTCGCGGATCATAGTGACTGGCAAATTGCTCCAGTTCACCTTTATCAACCAGCCATTTATTACCAAACTTTATCGCCGGCAACTTGCCCTGGCGGATCAAGCGTCGCACCGATTCCTGGTGGATATGTAGGCGATCAGATACTTCGCTGACCCCAGAATATGCGTCTAACAGATCTTCCTTGCCCATAACATGCGGGATACTACAACAAATACAGTTGTTGTAAAAATACAACAAAACATAATATCTGTCAAGAGCAATTTTATGGTAAGTTAGAATTTTCCAATCAGGTGGTCTTAATCCAGAAGCAGGCCACAGATCGATACCAGGGAGGTATCTTCCGGGTCGGCCGAACATTGTTCGTAGGCAATAACTTGACCTTTGGTGGCTCCAAGGTACCGGAGCATCAGATAAATCGAGGAAAAACCACAGATGCGATTACGATCTTCGACCCTGGCAATTTCGTGAAAGAAGCGATCGGCGTCGCCAAGGATTATCGCTTCCATTAATGTGGCGTCGCTTTTGGCCAACTTCTCTCGCCTGTCACCATCCATGTTGAAATTGTCGCCAAAATTTGGGCCTACGTGAGCCAGGTCGACGGAAGCGACAGCTAATACCCTTTTTCCAGCGGTAGCTTCTTTAAGGGTTTCGATAAAATGGGTGAGCTGGCGATCGTCGGCCGGATGCTGATTGGTTGTCAAAAAATGATAAAATGAGCCACATAGAACAGGTATCATCGGAGTTGTATCCGTCCCAGATCTCTGTTCGGCCATCATGATGTGGTGTAGCCAGACGGCCGATAGCTCCACCGAATGCTCTTTTCGGTGATGTAATTCTTCGCTATACGCCTTGGAGCCCAGGGTTTCAGCCAATGTATTGACCAGATCCGGGTCCGTGGGTATAACGCCATAAGGGGTTGCGTAGGCTTTTTGGGTCAAGGTGATTTGACCGGGGCTACCATTGTGGTCAGTGCCAAAGATTATTACCAGGTCGGCCTGTCGCACAGCCTCTTGGGTTCTTCGCCAGACCCGAGAATAGACCGGACCACCTCGGTAATAATCAATATGAGGTGAGATAATACCCCGGCCTTGCCAGGGTTGCCAGCCGTTCAAATCGTCGCCGTCACCGTAAGCTTGAAAAACGGTATCAAGTTCATATGGATCGGCCGGGTACCCCTGGCCCGCAAGAGAAGGAGGTCTGTTGGGCAAAGCGCGGTAACTCAGGATCAGCTTAGTCCGACAAGCCTGAGACCGTTCGTTGTCGAGAAGGCACGCCTCATCCAGTTTTGTTACAATATCCTGGATAATGTCAATATCAACTGGCTCGCCGAAATTCATTTGATATGCTTGTTGAATTTGCTGCAAATCCCGAGTTCCGTCAAAGAACATGAGTAGTTGCGCCAGTGCGCCGGGCAAGATCAGTTGATAATCGGTCAGTTCCAGAGGATCACGCAATAGCCACATGCGTTGCTTCTGGTAGGTAATTGGTTGAAAATCCAGCGGGCGTAAAATAGGTTGACCAAACAAACAATCATCTCCGCAGTAAATTTATGGGTATGAGGGTCTCAGTATATATTTTATCGAACCGGGGCCAGATCCGCATCAGTTGATGATTGCGCCTGATGAGGCAGCGCATGGGTCGATCCTGATTGATAATTGGCCCGCTCTGGCCTCATATCAAAGGTTAAACTTCATTCGACCGCAAGTATCCGTATAAGACTAGAAGTATGCAAGAAGTGAACGATCAAGATAGTGAACATCCAAGACAGAGACGAGTATGGATCGCTGCCCTATTAATCTTGTTTGTTGCGGGCCTGGCGTGCGGCGCTTTGGCGTTGCTCCTTCTATTTACGACCGATATGCCGCAGATGCCTACGGCCGTCGCCAGGGTGGGTGTTATCTTACCCACACCAGAGAAGGAAGAACAGCCAGTCGATGGATTCACACACGAATCAGTCCCAACTGACCAGCCCAGCTTATCCCCCAAGGCCGGAGGTCGTTCCGCTGGCGATCCTTACACGCCTGAATTGGGAAATACTGGCTATGACGTGCAGCATTACACCCTCCAACTTGCACTCAACCCGGCCGATGACTTCGTCCAGGGCGCGACAACAATCCAGGCTCTGAGCACTTTATCCGGTCTGTCAGAAATCACATTAGACTTTGCTGGTTTTGAGGTCGGCGCTGTAACCGTGGATGGTATCGCCGCCAATTTTGCTCGTGATGGTAACAAGCTAATCATCGCTTTACCAGAAATGAAGGGCGTTGATGCGTCATTTTCAGTTGTGGTCACTTATCATGGCCGGCCGGCTAACGAACCATCAGCCTACCTGCATTTTATCGACCATCTCGGCCTTTATTATCCCGATGGACAAACTGTTTTCGCCATCGCCGAACCAGATGGCGCCCGTTATTGGTTTCCGGCCAATGACCACCCGCGGGATAAGGCAACTTTTCGTTTTGAAGTGGTTGTTCCGGCCGGCTTAACCGCTGTGGCCAACGGCCAGCTACTCGATACCCGGCCGGCCGCATTGCCAGTCGGTGAGACGGGGGAACTGTTTATCTGGGAACACAATTATGCCATGGCCCCATACCTGGCCTTCGTTGGCGTTGGCGCCTATGAGCGCATGGACGACAAGTCTCCTGATGGCATAATCCTGCGGCATTATTTTTTCCCTGAATTGAGAGAGGAATTGGAGGAGGCTACGAGCGAATTGGGCGAAGCCATTGATTGGATGGCTGATTTATTTGGCCCATACCCGTTTGAAAGATTTGGCTATGTGACCGCCCATGTACCCGGTGGATCCTTGGAGACCCAGACTCTGGTACTCCTGTCCAGTGGCATGATCGGCAAACGTACGGCCATCCATGAATTAGCCCATATGTGGTTTGGCGATTGGGTTAGCCTGGATTCATGGGAAGAAATGTGGCGCAACGAAGGTTTTGCCACCTATGTTCAGTTGATGTGGGAAACCAACGACGATCCTGAAGAGATGGCTTTGCGTATTGCCTCTTTACAATCGGTGGTCGAGGGCAATCAAAAATTTTACCCGCTTAATCACCCGCCACCGGAATACCTCTTTGAGTTAAATATCTATTTCAAGGGTGCTTTAGCTGTTCACGCTTTGCGCGAAGAGATGGGGGATGATGCTTTTTTTGGCGGTTTACGCCTATACATTCAACGTTTTGGTGGCACGACTGCTAGCGACGCAGACTTTAGAGCGGTCATGGAAGAAGCTGCCGGCCGGTCGCTAGAAACCTACTTCAACGAGTGGTTCCCACCTATCTAGTTGATCGTCTGCCAGATTGGTTAGGGGCAGCTTGAACCCAGTAATTCAAAGATGGGTTGGGCTGGTCCGCAGTATAGAAAATCGCTTGCCAGGGCGTCAAGTAAGAATAAAGTCGCCGCACAACCGACCACAGTCAACAAGAACAGGCAACCACATCCGATCAAATAGACCCGGTTACTTCGCTTTTCTTGGACCGGGGCTGGAGCTGATCCCTGGACGCCGGTGATCGGGCTGCTCTCCACCGGTGGGCTTATCGGGGCTGCCGCAACCGGTTCGGGATAAGCAGGCATTGGCTCAACGGGTACTTCGACCGGGGCCATTTCTGGCTGCCAATCAGAGTTTCCTGTCGGCACCGCCACCGTCTTATCCGCTTCTGGAACCTTATCAGTTTTGATCACAGTCTCGCCCAGAGGATCCGTTGCTGAACTGAAGATGATGCGAGCGGACTCGCCCATTTCGATAACATCCCCATTATTGAGAGGAACCGGCGTTTTCACCCGCCGGCCGTTAACAAAAGTGCCATTGGTGCTGCCCAGATCTTCGATGATGTAGCGTCCTTCCTGAAACGAAATCTGAGCGTGCCGGCGAGAAACCTCTTGATCGTAAACCACGATATCATTAAATGCTTCTCGGCCGAGAACCACAGCACCTTCTCCAAGTGGATACTCTTTTTCTGTAGTTGGATCTTCGCGAACCGTTAATCTAGCATTTGATTTATTCATGGCCTCGACGCTCCTTGCGACTGAGAATTGCGGGCAGTATAAAGACTGGTCGAAAATTTGTCAATTTCCTACTTCTCTCTGAAATTTGACCCAGCTACTTCCCAAACAGTGGTTCAATCGTCAGGCTTCTTCAGCAGGTGAAGATCCTGTAGGGGATTGCCAATAGCTCCTTGGGGAACAAAATCGATCGCTTCCAAACCGGCTGCCAACACGTCCCGAACATAAGCCTCAGGGTGAAAAGCAGTACACATGTTGGTTCCGGCTACTTGCTCGAAATGGACAATTAGTTGGCCTCCATCATATCGCTCTCGTTCTTGGACCGATAACATTTTAAGATAATGATCACCATGGGTCGAGAACAAAAGATAGCCACCTGGTCGCAGAACCCGAGTCAATTCCTGTATCCAGGGTTGTTGAAGTTCACCTGGCAGGTGAGTGAAAACTGAAAGCGCATAGATGAGATCGAATTTATCACTCTCATATCGAAGGGGTGGCGCCAGATCATTAGAGTCAAAATGGGCAAAATCGAGATTTCTCCCACACCAGGCGATCAACTCACGGTTATAGTCACTACCAAAAATATCTGTACTATCTAACGATCGCCAGTTACGGATTACCCGGCCGCAGCCACATCCGAAATCTAATATCGTGTGAAAACTCTCCATCGGCACATGATTTCTTTGAAAAGTTTCCCGAATGCTCTGGGCTGCCAACTGTCCGCCATGAAGGAAATGGGTGATATTGGCGTTGCCGGCAACGAGGACAATCAGCTTCCTCGGGGGAATAGGCAATCCGTCGGGCGCGCCTTGCTGCTGAAGTCGAATGTACTGGAACAAGGTCTGGATTTCGAATCGCTTGACCATTTCAAGGCCCCTAAACAAGATGCGCAAGAGACCCAAATTTTCGAACATGTCCAGGATTGTTTTTTTCATCTAATTCCCTTGGTTTGGCGGTTCCACCACCCACACCGTCCCTCTGACAAGGCAACGCCTGCCTGGCAGGTTGACTGCGCTGATGTTCTAATTAGAGGACTCCCAGCTCATGCAGAAAGGAGCGGAAATTATCCGGCGAAGTAAATACCCGAGCATGGATGCCCAACTCGCTAGCTGCATCAACAAAGTTGGGTAAGTCATCAGTGAAAACGGCTTCGTCCGGCCGAACGTTTAGGGCAGCTAAGACCGAATGAAAAATCTCCCGGTCGGGTTTGACAGCGCCGGCCGAGGTTGAAGTAACAACCACGTCGAATAATCCCTTTGGTACAGCATGGTTAGTATAAAGCAGTTCCTCCAGTTCTTCAGCAGTCCAACTGGCATTACTCAAAACAGCCAACATATACCGGCCGTGGAGTTCTTTCAGCAGAACCATCATCTCGGGGTTTAGTTTGTCCGTACCGGAAAAAACGATATTTGCAAACGCTTCGACCTCTGTTGGGTCGGTAATGCCCTTGGGCGCCAATACTTCCCTCCAAAAGGTTTCCCAATCGATCAGGCCGGTCATCCATTTGCGAGAAGGTTCACCTTCAAAAAGGTATGTCCACAACTCCTCCGGCGGAACGTTTAGTATTTGGGCCAACATTTCCCGGTGCGCTTCATTTGCCGCCCGATCTTCCGGCGCGGTCAAAACGTCACCAAAATCAAAAATGATAGCCTTGATTTGTTGTTGTTCGGGTTGATCCATTAACCATCCTTCAAAATATATTGGTCTAAGCCGTCGGTCAGACTTTTCCAAACGCGCCCTCTTTGTTCCAGGCTGTCAAAGGCCAGGTAGATCTTCCGCCGCGACTTTGCCGGTTTGTTATCATCTTCCCGGGCGAAGAAATTGAAGCTGATTTCAGTCGATTCTGGTCCCCAACTGCTGAGATAAGTAATCTCCAGAGTTGGTTCAGACTTTCGACCGCTGCATAACTTGCCTGGAATCACCATCTCCAGGCCGCTGGGCTGGATAAACTGATACAAAAATCGCCCAGATGAATAGTTGACTATCAAAGCGTGATCACCCATGCCTACACGCCAGTACTCGGCGGGATGTTGTCTGACATATTTTTCCCAGGACTTGACGCTAAAGGTTCCACTGGCCCGAACAGGGACTTTCTGGTTGACAGAGGTACTTTCAGTGCCAGGCGATAACTGCCGGTCTTCTTCCGAGACAAATCTGATATAACCAGCCCGCTTGCCGCGCCAAAACAGAAAACGGATGAAAATCGCTAGGGCTATCCCAGCCAAAATCCATACTGGATCTAATCCGAAGGGCCAGGCAAACAAGGCAAATATCCAGGGCAGATTTTTTAGCCATCCGGCAATGGCAAAGCCCAGTATACGTTTCTGATCCGTATAATAGAGCAGTGCGTAGAGTGAACCGATAATCTGGTCGGCTAAAGTATCGTTATGATCGGATCGTGCCATCTGAGATTCCTGAGTGGGGGATACTAACTCGTGCCTGTGGGCAAAGCAAATTCGACCCGAACACTATTTAGCACCAGTTCATCGTCCAACAAACTTTGAGGTTCAGGGACTGTTTTTTTCGGCGACACCAACCAGGTGGATGTGCCGTTCAACCGGCAATCGTGCTTCAAGCCAACATGACAGGCGAAACAGAGCCGGATTGATGGCCAGGTACGTGGGATCGGGAACAGTCTGCAATTGGGTGAGACGCATCCCGGCCGATGTGGCCAGACTTCTCAGGTCAGCCATTGTATTTGCCCGGTAATAGGTTGGGAAAGAATCAACGGCTTTCCGGCCGTAGAAGCGGAAAACGAGCTGCCCCTGGAGCCGGGAGAATCGACCTAGGGAGCGGTTCAGCGAAGCCAGTGGGTGGCGTTTGTTGGGCGTGATAAAGATGAATAGGCCCCCTGGTCGCAGTACCCGGCCGATCTGTCGCCAATCATCCTCAGGTTGGCTGAGGTGTTCCAAAACCCAACTCGTGAATATCAGGTCAATTGCACGATCGTTAAACGGGAGCTGTTGGCTAAGGCCGGCGACGCGGGCTAGCGGCGATAAGCCGTCGCGTAGCCTGTGCTGGCGTAATGACTCCAGGTCCGGGTCCAGGCCAGTACACATATCCAGAGGATGGCCTAGCTGCTCAATCAGACCACCACGACCACAACCCAGATCCAATAGACGGCTGTCGGGTCGAAGATGCTGGCTCACCAACCTGGCATAAATCTCCGTGGCCGGCTGCCATTCCGGATTGATTTGCCGGAACTGTTGGCGCAATTGATTTTGCCGGTCTAACGATAACATGGGGCCAATTTATAGCTCGGGCCGCTCTGGGTGGCAATGCTGACCGGACGATATTAAGGCAGGCTGTGAATAGGGTGATTCAGATTTCTTGCTGGGGTACGATTACAACAGCAACAATTCTGGATTTACCATTTTGAAAGGTGCAAAGTATAGGATGAAACACTGGCAACGTTATTTATTATTATTGTTTCTTTTTTCACTTCCGGTTCTGGCTTGTTCTTTTGTGACGGATGCTCTAACTGCGAGCAATCCTCCTACGACAGAATCCACGCCCGGGTTGGGGGCCATTCAGGAGAACTCGACTGCCGAACAAACCTTGCCGGATATTGCGGATCCTTTATTAGTTCCGGAAGATGATGCCTCACCAGCAGACGGTTCCCTGCCGACGGAGAAAGGCCGAAACGAGCCACCGCCGGTCCAAGATGCAGGCGCTGTTCCAGATTGGCCGGGCTCTATCGCCCCCTTTGTGCCTTTCGCTCGCACGGCCGTTACCGCTGATGAAGAGGCTTCTTTTAATATGTTGTCTTCCGCTCGGCTACCAGAACGGGATGATCTAGAGTTGGCGCGACTATATGAGGGTTGGGATGGCCTACTCCCACCGGTCGAGCCCATTGATGGGCCACTCCCGGTTGGCACCATTGAAGAGTTGAATGTCTTAAACCACAGTTCAATTACCATCAACGCCATCACGGCCGAATTGTTGGCTGTGAGCGACCACGCCTACTTCTGGTTTGACACAGGTCCGGGTTCATTCAGACCGTCACAAGAAAAATTGGTCCAGGTCGGTCAGGAATTCGACCGCATCTACGAAGAGAGTGTTGCCCTGTTTGGATCGGAAAACAATCCCGGCGTGGATGGCGACCCCCGCATTCATCTTGTGAATGCTGCGCCTGAGGCCCTCTGTGACCCCAGCCAATCATGCAGTATTGCGGGTTATTTTAGCGCGGCCGATGGCATTCCTGTCGCTGTTGATCCTGAATCCAACGCCCGCGAGATGTTTGTCATGGAAATAAATAATTTTGGCGGTGATTTCTATCTGAACGTACTGACCCATGAATTCCGACACATGATTGAAGAAAATTATGATAGCGGGGATGCTGATTGGGAGTCAGAAGGCGCCGCCAGCCTGGCAGAAGATTTACTGGGTTATCAGGACGAAGCCATATTTAGAGCCAATATATTCTTATTGCAACCTGATCAGCAATTAAATCGCTGGAGTGATGAAAACCCAACCCCTCATTATGGCCAGGGCTATTTGCTCAACAGGTACATTTATGATCGATTAGGTCGCGAATTATATGGTCAATTTGGCACCAGCCCAGAGTACGGACTGAAGGCGATCGACGCCATTGCCCAGGCAAACAACCTCGATCTTACAGGGGAGCAATTGTGGCTAGAGTGGTTAGTAGCTCTGGCCCTCCACAGTCACCGAGAATCTCCAGAGATATATCGATTTGGCGTGACTGGCCTGGACACCGCGACAATGACGGAGGTTGGTCGTTTACCGGTCACCTTTGAAGAAACAGTCCAACAGTATGCCGCCGATTATTATTATCTCGATGGCAACGATGTTGTCGCCCTCAATTTTAACGGTAGCGCCCTGGTGCCAGTGATGGATACCGTTCCTGCTTCGGGGCAATGGATGTGGGCCGCAAACCGGGCTAATTACAGCCATGCCAGCCTGACCCGGCCGGTCGATCTTACCGGCGTGGATGGGGCGACATTATATTACCAGGTTTATCATGATATCGAAGCTGGTTATGACTTTGCCTATCTTTTTGTTTCAGAAGATGACGGCCAGACCTGGCAGCCCCTGGTAACCCAGAATATGGCCGGAACTGTGGCTGATCCAGCCGAATCAGCCCTGGCCGATCACTTTTATACCGGCCGAAGCGAGCAATGGTTGGCCGAGCAGGTAGACCTGACGCCCTATGTGGGCCAAGAAATCTTAATCCGCTTCGCCTACGTAACCGACCCCATCATGACTTTGGGCGGCATCGCTATTGACAATATCGCCATCCCGGAAATCGGCTTCTTCGATGACGTGGAAACATTGAACGCCGGCTGGACCGGCCTGGGTTTTGAACGGGTAACGGCCGCCATCCCCCAACAATGGCACCTACAACTCATCACCTTTTCAAATGGTAAACCGCAAGTAGAATCGCTGCCTCTGTCGGCAGAGCAGACGGTATCAAGCCAGTTGGATCTATCGACCGGTGGTGGTGAAGCGATCCTAATCGTTGCCGCGTCAGCGCCATTGACCCTCGAACCGGCTTATTATCACCTGGACTTTGGCGAATAATGCCCGGAATCTCTTCGTTTGCCGGTTAACCTGGCTTGTGTTAGCATTTGCCACAAATATTGGGGCGTCGCCAAGTGGTAAGGCAGCGGACTTTGAATCCGCCATTCGAAGGTTCGAATCCTTCCGCCCCAGCTTCTAAGTTGTGTGGCGAGAACACCGAGGGCTGAGTATCAGATAGGATCTCAGTCCTTGATGTTTCTAACGTAATTTCAAAGATTTTGGGGAAAAATGACGACCCTGGCTGTTATCATCCTCGCCGCCGGGCAAGGCACCCGGATGCACTCTAAGAAACAGAAAATCCTGCATGATGTCGGCGGCCGTCCGATGGTAACCCATGTCTTTGAAACAGCCCTGTCCGTAGCGGATCGACCCCCGCTGTTAATTGTAGGCCCTGGTGACGAGGGCGTCCGACAACTCTTTGGTGACCGGGCTGAATATGTTGTCCAGGAGGAGCGGTTGGGTACCGGACATGCGACACGAATGGCCGAGTCCCTCTTGCGCGGTGAGTCTGATCAAGTTTTGGTCGCCTATGGTGACATGCCTTTGCTTCGCGTGGAATCGCTCAGCCGGCTAGCCCAGATTCAAGCCGAGAGTAATGCGGCCGTAGCCATCCTAACCGTGATGGGTGATCCAGCTTCAACTTTTGGCCGGGTGATTCGTGATAAAGCCGGGCGTGTAGTCGAGATAGTTGAAGTGGCCGAAGCCCGCCGGCGGCCCAATGGGCAAGAACTATTGGCCGTACCCGAGCACAATGCCGGCGTCTACTGTTTTGCCGCGGAGTGGTTGTGGGATCATTTGCCAGAATTGCCTGTTCGTCAGGCTCGAACCGGGCCGGAATATTACCTGACGGACATGATTGCCCTGGTCGTTACCCAAGGCCGTCTGGTAGTGACCATGGCTATCACCGATACCGATGAATGCCTGGGAGCCGGAACTCGCAGCGAACTTGTGGCGGTTGAGAAGGCCTTCCGCAGGAGAGCTAATGAGCGCTGGCTGGCAGCCGGCGTCACTCTGATCGATCCCGAGACTATTTACATAGACCAGACGGTTATCATCGGGCGGGATACAACGATATGGCCCAACACCTTCCTTCAAGGCGAGACAACCATAGGCGAAGATTGTTGCCTGGGGCCAAACAGTATCGTGCGCAATTCCCATATCGGGCGTGGTTGCCACATCGAGCAAGCCATGGTGGAAGATAGCGTTTTAAAGGACGGTGAGGAAGTCCGACCTTACAGTCATGTAATCGGGCAGCACGAGATCGTGGGCGAAGCCAGACGATGAGGCATTTTATTAATCCCGGGCTTTGTCACCCTGAGAACGGTTGGAGAAGGTTATGGTGACCGAAGATCAAAAACAACAGTTGTTGCTGGCTGCCTGTCAGATTCGGGAGAAGGCCTACGCACCTTATTCGAACTATCCCGTTGGGGCGGCAATCCTGACCGCGGATGGCCAGATCTTCACTGGCGTCAATGTCGAGAATGCTGTCTATGGATTGGGTATTTGCGCCGAACAATCGGCCGTCTTCTCGGCGGTAACGGCCGGCGTTCAGCGCATTGTGGCTGTAGCTGTCTGCACGGAAAATGCTGGTTCTCCTTGTGGGGGCTGCCGACAGGTTCTTAGCGAATTTGGCAGTGACATGCTGGTATTGATGAGTGATACACAAGGACATGTTCGTGAGACCAATTTACTACTCCTCTTCCCCGATCAATTTGGCCCAGGTCATCTACCGGAGCCTGATGCATCTGACCGCACGCATATAGCCGAGGACTGAAGGCCTTCCGGCGCGATTGAATTTAATGAGTAGAGAACGAACCTATCGCAGTGAAGCCATCGTCCTCCGCCGTATTGACTTTGGCGAGGCTGATCGTTTATTGACGTTATATAGTCGCGAGAATGGCAAGATCAAGGCCCTGGCTAAAGGGGCAAGAAAACCCCAGACGCGCAAGACCGGACACGTTGAACTATTCATGCGGACGGCTTTCATGTTTGCTCAGGGGAAAAACATAGACATCATTACCCAGGCCGAGTTGGTTGAGTCTTATCCGGCTTTGCGGGAAGACCTCGTCCGCACAACGTATGCCGCCTATTGCGCAGAATTGCTGGATAGCCTGACTGCTGATGCCGATCGGGATGTCCGTAAGTACAATTTACTCGCCAGTGCCTTGGACTGGATTGCCAATAGTGAAAATCTGCGACTGGCAGCCCGGTATTATGAATTACGGCTATTATCCCTCGCCGGTTATCAGCCCCAATTATTTCATTGCGTCAGTTGTAATGAAAAAATCATCGAGCAAGATCAATTTTTTAGCGCCGAATTAGGGGGAATATTGTGCCCTGATTCCAGGGACCAGGATCGTCGTGCCCGGCCCATTTCGGCCGCGGCTGTCAAGTTGCTGCGCTATCTCCAAACGCGCGATTGGGAGACCGTGCAAGTTCTGCGTTTACGTGGAAACCTTCACCAGGAATTGGAGGGATTAATGCACCATTACCTCCGCTATGTATTGGAACATAACCTCAGATCGATTGAATTTCTTTACCGTTTACGTCGGGAGGCGGTCATTTTTACATCAGCCGAGGATCAAAACTCGCTGTCCTCCAGCACGGACACGACACCGAGATAATCTTAACCGGCCGGGTCTAGCTGACCTTCCTAATCGCCGCTTACTGTCTCAGTCGCCAATCCAAAGCGGTGTGGCGATTGGCAACCTTATCGTTCTTGACGGCGATGGCCAGCGCTTTGCGGGTGCCAACCAGGATCACCAATTTTTTTGCCCGGGTGATCGCTGTGTATAGCAAGTTGCGTTGTAACATCAGGTAATGTTGGGTCATGACCGGCATCACCACGCAGGGGTATTCCGAGCCCTGGCTCTTGTGGACGCTGATCGCAAAGGCATGCATGAGTTCGTCGGTCTCCAGAAAATCATAGACCACCGGCGCCCCGTCGATAGTTAAGGTTATTGTTTGTTGTACCGGGTCCATCGCCAGGATTCGACCGATGTCGCCGTTGTAGACATTCTTATCATAGTTGTTTACTGTCTGCATCACCTTGTCGCCCACCCGAAGGACACGACCGCCAATCCGTCGTTCTAAACGATTTCCGGGTGGGTTTAGGGCTTGTTGCAATAGGTGATTCAAATTGGATACGCCGGTGCTGCCATTATACATCGGGCTCAAAACCTGGATATCGTCGATGGGGTCCAGACCAAAGCGGTGGGGAATCCGTTTTTTGACTACATCCACCAGGAGTTCAGCGGCCTCGTCTGGATCACTCTTTACAAAAAGAAAAAAATCGTCGGCATCCGGGGGTGTCTCGGGTATTCGACCCTGATTTATCCGGTGAGCGTTACTGATAATGAGGCTATCGGCCGCCTGACGGAAGATCGTCTCCAGGCGGATTACGGCCGTTATACCGGAGGCGATCAGGTCGCGCAGCACATCGCCAGCGCCAACTGAAGGTAATTGGTCCACATCACCCACCAGCAAAAGATGGCTGTCCGGGCTGATGGCTTTGAGCAAACTGTTGGTCAGGACAAGGTCAAGCATCGAAGCTTCATCGATGATCACCATATCGGCTTCCAACGGATTATCTTCGTTCCGCCCAAAACCCTCACCCGGTTTGTATTCTATTAGTCGGTGGACGGTTTTTGCCGGCCGGCCGGTTGCCTCGGCTAACCGTTTGGCGGCCCGGCCGGTGGGTGAACCAAGAACATAGGAATGTTTGCCGCTGTCAAGCAGATCTATGAGGGCCCGCATAGTGGTGGTCTTGCCTGTGCCAGGGCCTCCGGTCAGAACAGTCACTTTACTGCTTACTGCTGTCCGGATAACCAATCTCTGCTGTTCGGACAATTCGACGCCGCCGGCTTGCCTGACCCCAAGAGCTGGGAGCGCTGGCTTAGCCAATGTTGCTTGTAACCTCGTCAAACGGCTTATCGGATGTTCGACGATGGCCTGAATTCGTTTGCTGACCCCAATCTCCGAATAATAGAAGGGCATTAAATAGACGGCTTTCTCCTCTCTAAGAGAAGCTGTACCAATGCCGGATGAGGGCATGTCATAGGTCAATGTTTCTCGTTTGATCAGTTGGCTACGTTCCAATGTTCCGATGACCGCGGTTACCTTTTCTTCCGTCACACCTAATATTTCGGCTGCCTGGGGTTCGAGTTCTTCCTGGGGAACGTAAACATGCCCTTCGTCGGCCATGTGGCTAAGGGTATAGGCGATACCAGCTTCAATCCGGGCGGGATCGTCATGTTCCAGGCCAAGTGCCTGGGCGATCTTGTCGGCCGTTTTGAAACCAATGCCATACACATCCTGGACCAGTTTATAAGGGGTGTTCTGGACCACGGTCAGCGAGTCGTCACCATATTTCTTGTATATTTTAATTGCCAGGTTGGTGGATACGCCGTGGGATTGCAGGAACAACATCACATCCTTAATGGCCCGTTGTTCGTCCCAGGCCTTTGTTATGCCGCCGATCCTTTTGGGTCCGATGCCGTCCACTTCCCGCAACCGGCCGGGCTCCAGTTCGATTACATCCAGGGCCTGTTCACCGAACCTGTCGACAATTCGTTCGGCCATCACCGGCCCGATGCCGCGGATGAGTCCTGAACCCAGGTAGCGCTTGATGCCTTCTGTGGTAGCCGGCGCAGACTGCTCACACATCTCGGCCTGGAACTGGCGACCGTGTTTGGCATGATTCACCCAGCGACCGGTCAGCTTGATCCATTCGCCAGGATTCAATTCGGGCAGGTTTCCGACCACGGTGATTAGGGCCTGGCGGCCGCTGACATAAGGGAAAGGTAACATCCCGCGCGAATCGGGTTTGAGACGCAAGACTGTATAACCATTATCCTCGTTATAGTAAGTGATCCGTTCGACAGAACCACTTATCTGGTCCTCAGAACCGTTGCTCATAAGCTGATTGTACCTGTAATTTGTGACGTTATTCAAGCCCGGCCCCTGGAGATTATCAAATAATGGCCGCTGAAGCGTGACCATTAAGATGCCAAACATGTAGATTTACTTTGATCACTGGCGGCGAACCATGTTTTGGAAGCCCTATTACTTGACAGCTAAAATGTGTCTGCTATACTCCCATCAAATTAATTTTTATCAAAAAATTAAGGTTAATTCATGTTAGAACAATGCATGTGTATGAGGCGAGGGAAATAGCTATCGTCTCAGACCCAAAGACAAGATCTTAGATAAACAGACGGTGGCAGCTTCCCTCGCATTTGCGAGTTGGTATGACAATAAGCCACCGTTTTTTGTTTTCTAGACCGTTTTGAAGAATTTGTTTTAGGGACATATGTATCATGTTACAGATAGTTGAAAAAACCAATAACTTTATTGGTGATCCGGATCACACCCCCGTGAATAGCCTGGAATCCCAGGTTGGTAACACCCCACTTCTTCACCTGCGGCACATCGCCGCGGCCGCCAATCTGCCTGATAACGTAAATCTTTACGCCAAGGCAGAGTGGTTCAATCCTAGTGGGTCAGTCAAAGATCGACCGGCGTTGAATATCATGCGCACTGCCGAAAGGCAGGGATTGTTGCGTCCGGGTATGACCTTGCTGGATTCGACCTCGGGCAACATGGGAATAGCCTACGCCACTCTGGGCGCAGCCCGCGGCTACCGGATTAAGCTGGTTTTACCCGAGAACGTCAGTCGGGAGCGCACCACCATTCTGCAAGCGTATGGGGTGGAATTGATTTTTAGTGATCCTCTGGAGGGCACTGACGGCGCCTTGATCGAAGCCCAGCGACTGGCGACCGCAGCGCCGGACCACTACTACGCCAGTCAATATAACAACCCCGCCAACTGGCAAGCCCACTATTTCACAACGGCCGATGAAATCTGGCGACAGAGCAGCGGTCTGGTCACTCATTTTATTGCCGGCCTGGGTACCAGCGGTACCTTTGTCGGGACTACCCGGCGATTGAAGGAGCTGAACCCCTTTATCCGCTGCATTTCGATGCAACCCGAAAGCCCCTTTAACGGTCTTGAAGGTTTAAAACACATGGATACAGCTATCAAGCCTGGGATATATGATCCCTACCTGGCTGATGAGACCACGACTGTCAAAACCGAAGCGGCATACAATATGGCCCGAGAACTGGCCCGATTGGAAGGGTTATTGGTGGGTATCTCAGCCGCGGCGGCCGTATCCGCTGCTGTTGAAGTGGCCCAACAAATAGAAGAGGGTAATATCGTAACTATCCTGCCTGACAATGGTTTCAAATATCTAAGCGAACGGTTTTGGCAGGAGTAATCCAAACGGTAATCGCTTTTCCTTTGGTGAAAGATGCTTAAGCTGACTGAACAAACTTTAGAAGCGATCCAGGCCCATGGGTCCGCCTCCTATCCTCACGAAGGGTGTGGGCTGCTCTTAGGCCGTGCGGACAATGGGGAAAATGTTACCCATGCGATTTTTCCTGTTCCCAATCGCTGGGAAAACGAAGTGGAGAAAAGCTACCGTTTTCTCATTCATGACCAGGATATGTTGCAGGCCGAACTGGCCGCTGCCGCCCAGGATCTCGACGTCATTGGCATATTCCATAGCCACCCCGATCATCCGCCCGATGCCTCCCTCCGGGATTTGGCCTGGGCGGCCTGGTCAGGGTATTCCTATCTCATCACCGAAGTCCGCGAGGGAAAACCTGGCCGCAGCCGTTCCTGGCAATTGATGATTGATCGCTCAGGCTTTAAAGAAGAGATTGTCGAGATTGACGGTATTGTCAATCCGGCAAGCTGAAAGTATATTTTTTTGGAAGAAAGAGGAGATTCAAGAATGCCTTCATTCCGAATTCCAACGCCCCTCCGGCCGTATTCTGGAGGTAATAGTCAAGTAGAAGTCACGGGTGAAACCGTGGGATCTGCGTTGGATGATTTGACAACCCAATATCCGGAGTTACGCCAACACCTGTACGATGGGCAGCAGCTACGCAGTTTCGTCAATATTTATCTGAATCAGGAAGATATCCGCTATGTTGACGGCGTCAACACGGCCGTCGAGACCAATGATACGTTAATGATTATCCCGTCGATTGCCGGCGGCTGACCCTGAAACTAAAAACCCCATCCATGGTCGATATTGGGCGACGGACAGGGTGGTTCCATGATGACATAAGTTAGGTCGATCACCCTTGGCGATTGACCAGATAGTTTTGACTCTTGCACGGAGAAAAACAAAGATGACTGAGCAAAAAGCGATACGAAAGGTTGACCAGTCGGCCCTTAAAGTGAATCAGGCCTTTATAATCGCCCTGCTAATCGCGGCTTTTTTACTGGACAATTGGCTTCTAGTCGCCTTTGTCGGGCTGGTTATGCTGTTGGGCACGGCCGTACCTCGATTGGCACTGTTCAAAGGGATTTACAGAGGGATCCTACGGCCGGCAAATCTAGTTAAAGCCCAGATAGTTCCCGATAACCCCGAACCCCACCGTTTTGCCCAGGGCTTCGGTGGAGTGGTGCTGGCTATCGCAGTGGCGACCCTGATATTGGGTCACCCCTTCGTCGGCTGGACTCTGGTCTGGGTGGTGATAACCTTGGCCGGACTTAACCTTTTCCTGGGTTTTTGTGCTGGATGTTTCCTCTACTACCAGTTAAATCGCTTGAATGTACCCGGTTTTGAACGTAGCCCGCTACGGCAATCGTGATCAAGAAGTAGAGAAAGCATGATGATCGAAAGATTAATCCTGACCCTGTTTCTGATTGTGTTTGGCCTGGCCGTATATTTGGCCTTTCGCTATTTGCACTTACGCCAGTTGCGAAAGTTAGCCCTCGTGACCGCCACAATCTCAGACCGGCCAACTTTGATGTATTTTCGCAGCGATAGTTGTGCCCCCTGCCAAACCCAGGCCCACTACCTGCAAAGCCTCGAAGAGTCCTATGGTTCTCGTCTGGCCATCCAAAAGATAGATGCCGATGAGCACAAGGAGCTGGCCGTTCGTTATGGCGTCTTTACCTTACCGACTACCCTTATCCTGGATAGGAGGGGGGAGGTTCAATATATAAATTATGGGCTGACAGCCACCACCAAGCTCGCCCAACAGATGGAGAAGGTCATATGAGCACAAGTGCAAGGGATCTCATCGCCCCTGAGGCGATATCCCTGTCCAAGGAAGAAGTCCAAAGGTATAGTCGCCACCTAATCATGCCCGAGGTAGGCATGGCCGGTCAGCTAAAGCTGAAGGCTGCCAGCGTCTTGCTCATCGGGGCGGGTGGCCTGGGATCCCCCTTGGCTATGTACCTGGCCGCGGCCGGGATCGGCCGCATCGGCCTGGTTGATTATGACACGGTTTCTTATTCAAATTTGCAGCGACAGGTAATTCATGGCACGTCCGACGTCGGTCGGAAAAAGCTGGATAGCGCCAGGGACCGCATCGTCGACATCAATCCCTTCGTCCAGGTCGATACCTACGAGGTGCCTTTGACCTCGGAAAATGCCCTGGAGATCCTCGAACCATACGACATCATCATCGATGGAACGGACAACTTCCCTACGCGCTACCTGACCAATGATGCTTGCGTGCTTCTGGGTAAACCAAACGTCTATGGCAGCATCTTCCGCTTTGAAGGGCAAGCTTCAGTTTTCGATGCAATCGGGCTGGT
>CAVOYS010000009.1:0-730376 GCA_963700725.1 uncultured Chloroflexia bacterium | reverse complement strand
TTGCTTCGAGATCCAGGCGGCCACCGTGGCCGACGGCCTCGCCGGCCGCGACGTCTGCGGCCGGGCTCCGACCGGTTCGGGCAAGACGCTCGCATTCGGCATCCCGCTGGTCACGAACGTTGCCGATCTCGGTCGTTCCCGGCCCGCGTCGCCCGTGGGTCTCGTACTCGCCCCGACCCGTGAGCTCGCCGAGCAGATCACGTCCGAGCTGCGTTCGTTCGCAGGCAGCGTCCGCATCGACGCCGTCTACGGCGGCGTCGGTTACGGATCGCAGCTCACTGCGCTCAACGCGGTGTCGACGTCCTCGTCGCCTGCCCCGGCAGGCTGGAAGATCTCATCCAGCGTCGAGACGTCAACCTGCGCGACGTCCGGTTCGTCGTCCTCGACGAGGCCGATCGCATGGCCGACATGGGCTTCATGCCCTCGGTCCGGCGCTTGCTCGACCAGACCCCCCACACGATCGCCAGACGGTGCTGTTCTCCGCCACGCTCGACGGGGACATCTACGGCTTTAACCAATCCGGCATATGCTGCCGCCCCGGCCGGTTCGCCGAAGACACCGCTACCTCGGGCCAGGATCGGTATGGCACCCAAGATCTCCTCATCGCTTACCCGGACATAGGCGCCGCCACTTTCCTTTACAGCCGCCATGGCTTTCAAGCGGTCCCTGGGCAAACCGGCGCTGATACTATCAGCCACCGTCTGGGCCGCGATCGCTGGCTTGGTCAATACGTCCTCGCCATTTTCCCAGGCATCGACCAGGAAACCGCTTCCGGCCGCCTGGACCCCTATGAGGCGGGGCATATGCTCGATCCAACCCAGGGCCAGCAGATCTTTCAGCCCTTTATGCAGCCCACCGATGATGCAACCATCGCCAACGCTAACAAGAATCACGTCAGGCGCTTCCCAGCCTAGCTGCTCGCATATTTCGTAACTGGCCGTCTTTTTTCCTTCTGTCATATAGGGGTTGTAGGCGGTATTTCGGTTATACCAGCCGTATTCGGCCGCGGCCTCCAGGCACAGTTCGAAAGCATCGTCATAGGTGCCCTTAACCAGCAAGACTGTCGATCCAAATACCAGCAACTGGGCGATCTTCGCCGGCGGCGCCGTTTCGGGTACAAAAATGACATTGGGCTGATTGATGCTGGCGCAAAGACCGCTTAAGGCGGCAGCGGCGTTGCCGGTGCTGGCGGTGGTGATAATCGTCCGCTGGCTCGAACCCGGACTGTCCTTTTCTTGAGCCTTGACGACGGCGACAGCGCTGGCTCGATCTTTGAAAGAAGCGGTTGGCTGCCGGCCGTCGTCCTTAACCCAGACATTGTTTAATCCCAAGCCGTCCGCCAGGCGAGGCGCGGGGTAAAGCGGTGTCCAGCCCACGGAGAGGGGGGGCACCGGGGCATCAGCCTCGACGGGTAGCAAGGGTTTGTAACGCCAGATGGTATTGTCATGACTGGTCGCCAATTTTTCCCGCGTTATCCTTTGCCCGATCAGGTCAAAGTTGTAACGAACATCGACGATGCCCTCATTGCCGTGCTTTGGGCAAATATACTCAATCTCATCCGGCGAGTACTCTTCACCGCAGATGAGACATTTTAGATGTATTACATGTTCCATGATTCTCTATGCCGTGATCGTTGTTCCGCTTTCACCGGTAATCGCTTTTTCAATATTGGGAGGATCAGTGATGACGACCCGTTTACCGCCGGCTTCCAGAAAGTTGATGGCTGCCTGGATCTTAGGAGCCATGCTACCCTTGGCAAAGTGGATGCCTTCAGCCAGGTAACTCTTGGCTTCACCCAGGGTCATATGATCAAGCCATTTTTGTTCAGGCTTGCCGAAGTTGATAGCCACTTTCTCTACGGCTGTGGTAATCACCAGCAGCTCCGCGCCGATATTGCTGGCCAGGAGCGCTGACGCAAAATCTTTGTCTATAACCGCCGCAACTCCGCTCAAGTTGCCATCTTTATCGGCAGTGACCGGAATTCCGCCACCCCCGACGGTCACGACGCAAATGCCGGCGTTTAGCAACGTCTCCACGGCTTCTTGTTCGACAATACGTTTGGGTAGTGGTGAGGCCACGACCCGGCGCCAGCCACGGCCGGCATCTTCAACAACATCCCAACCATCGTCGGTACGCCGGCGCTCGGCCGTTGGTTCATCCATAAAGGTGCCAATCGGTTTGCTGGGATCGGCGAAGGCCGGGTCGAATGCGCTAACCTCTACCTGTGTGACGACGGTAACAATCTTTTTCTTGATACCCATGCGCAGGAAATGGTTGTAAAGGTTCTGCTGCAAAGCATAGCCAATCGCCCCTTGCGTATCAGCGCCACACACATCCAACGGGACCTCGTGAAGCTCATGAGCGGCTAGTTCTGAGCGGCGAAGGATAAAGCCTACTTGTGGTCCGTTGCCATGAGAGATGGCCACATCCCAACCTTGTTCGATCATCTTGGCAATATGGCCTGATGTTTCGTGGACCGAATCATACTGGTCGCTTACAGATTGGTGTGCTTTGTCTCTAATCAGCGAATTACCGCCAATAGCCACCACGGCGACTTTTTTCTTCTGAGTCATTCTCTGAATCCTCCATACTATGGTAAGGAAAAGCCCGGGCGAAAGAACCTGCCCGGGCCTTTGACATATCAATTGGGAAATTAGCCCATGGTCAGGGCCATCACCGCCTTCTGAGCGTGCATACGATTCTCGGCTTCGTCGAACACAACGGAATGAGGGCCGTCGATAACCGAATCACTTACTTCGATCTGGCGGTCGGCCGGTAAGGGGTGCATGTAGATAACATCATCTTTGCCCAAGGCCATCTTGGCATCGTCGGCAATCCAATCCTGGTATTTATCCTGGATCTTCTTGCCTTCGACCGGATCATGGGTTGTTAGCAAAGGACCCCATGATTTGGCATAGATAATATCCGCATCCTGGCAGGCTTCTTCCATATCGTGAACGACCTCAAAACCGGTCTTATATTTGCGGGCTTGTTCGCGGGCCTGATCCATGATCTCTGGCATCAATTCGAACTCGGGCGGATGGGCTAAGACCACATCCAGCCCAAAGCGAGGCATCTGCAAGATCAGCGATTGGGGTACCGAGACTGGCTTCAAGTAGGAAGAAGCATACGCCCAGGAAACGACCATTTTCTTGCGCCGCAAATCACGACCTTTCTTTTCGATGATTGTCATCAGGTCGGCCAAGCATTGGTGGGGATGGTAAATCTCACATTGCATGTTTAACACAGGAACGCGAGAGGCCTCAGCGACCAGATTCAGATAACGGTTGCCGATTCCCCAATCGACATGCCGAATGGCGATGCCGTCAAAGTAGCGGCCGAAGATCTCGCCCATTTCTCGTTCGGTGTCGCCATGGGAAATCTGGGTCGTTCGGCTCTCGATGAAGGCCGCGTGACCGCCCAACTGGGCCATGCCGGCTTCAAATGAACCGCGGGTGCGTGTGCTGGAGAAGAAGAAAAGCATCGCCAACACTTTATCCCGCAGATAGGCATGGGGTTCATTCAACGCGCGCTTGCGCTTTAAATCCCAGGCCACGTCCAATATGGTCTCAACTTCTTCTTTCGAGAAGTCAAGATCGCCAATAAGATCTCGTCCGTGTAGATAGGTTTGCATGATAATCTCCTCAATTACTCCATTACGCCCATTACAAGAGCCAGCAATGCCATACGCATGACAACGCCGTTGAAGGCCTCTTGCCAGTAGCGAGACCAGCGCGTGATGTCCACATCTGCAGGAATTTCGTCCATGCGCGGCAGAGAGTGCAACAAGATCGCATCCGATTTGGCTTTGGTCGATAGCAGTTCCCGGGTGATCTTGTAATTGGATGGCGTCAGATCAAGTTCGCCGGTTCTTTCATCGCGCGATTTGGTGTAGTCTGGCTGCACTACCGGCTCAACCAGAATGACGTCTGCATCGGCGATGGCCTGCTCAACATGCTCAACTTCTTTGAAGTCCAGGCTGTATTGTTTCAATTCAGCCTTAAATTCCGGTGTGAGCGATTGATCTGGGGGTGAGACGAAGGTGATCGGGCAATCAAATTGGGACAAACCGTAAGCAAGCGAGTGCATGGTGCGCATGCGCATATCGCCTACCGCCAACCATTTTAGTCCATCAATGCGCCCTTTTTCGCGTAAAACGGTGTAGAGATCGGTGAGAACCTGGGTGGGGTGCTCGCCCCAACCATCGCCGCCGTTGATAACGGGGATCGAGGCCCATTTCGCGGCTTCGTGAGGAGCGCCTTGTTGGAAATGGCGCATGACAATCACGTCACCGTAGAACTCCAACATTTTGACCGTGTCTTTAATGGATTCCTGGTAGAAATCACCGGCGCGGGTATTTTTTGCGTCTGAGAATCCGGTGACCTGACCACCAAGACGAATCATCGCTGCTTCGTGGGCCAGGCGGGTACGAGTTGATGGTTGGTAAAAGGCTGTTACCAGCGTTTTTTCTTGAAGTAAATCACTGTTACGACGGTTTCGAGCAATGGGCTCGAGCTCCTCTGCGACCTCGAATACGCGGAAAAACTCATTCCGCTCAAAATCTTTTAGAGACAAAATGTCTCGACCGGCAAAACTTCTCATTTCAAAACTCCTTTATTTCTAGGTATTGTGGCGACCTTCCAATTGTTTTAGTCGCCAGTAAGGGTTGATATCTGATCCATTATTTGGCGTCGTTCAGACTTTTCGTCTAATTAAGCGCAAACGTAACAGATCATCGCGAAAGTAAGAATAAGCTTTCAAAATCGGAACGTTTTCCTCGTTATAACCAACCTCCTCGAGGGTTATTAATGGGGTACCAATCGGCACCTGTAAGGCTTGTCCAACATCCTCGGAAGCGACGGTCGGAACGATATCAGACAGGTAGTAACTCAAATGCTGATCCCCAAACTTGGCCAGGAAATCAAAGACGGGGGCCAGCAGATCGTTATTCGAATAAGGTCTGTTAATTCGTTGCTGGGGGATGAAATTTTCGGCCAAGATGACTGGCTGCTGGTTTTCCAAGAACAGCTTCTTTACAACCAGAATCTGATCGCCGGCGGCCAGCGCCAACTCGCTTGTCAAATCGGCCGTCGCCGCTTCTTTCCGGACATCTAACAGCCGGGTTAATGGTAAATAACCGTGGGCTTCAAGGGCTGCCTCATAAGACCAGATTTCATCCAGTCGGGACTTGATCTGTAGCCCCGGCCGGTTGACGAATGTGCCCGCCCCCTGTCGCCGGAGAATCACCCCTTCATTTTCCAACCGGCTCAAGGCATCCCGAATTGTTGTCCTGCTAACCCCTAGCTCATTAGCCAGATCCGTCTCGGCCGGAATACGATCATCCTCGTAGGCATTGGTCGCTATCTGCTCTTTAATATGGCTTTTAACTTGATCGGTCAGGGAGGGGCTTCGTTTTATCATCTACCTGGAAGAACTACCGCAAACATTCGCAAACTCGTGGGGTGGTATGGTTGTATGACAAATTCTACGATATCAAAATGAGCTTGTCAAGAGGAAAATCCAACTTTGGGCAACAGGATCTGCAGGAGTAGCCGGCCGACTGTCATTAGGCAGCACGGAAACCGGACCAACGTCCGGGCTCGGATAAGCTGATGGTCTAATCCGCTACCGGTAAGTATTAGTCAACGAGCAGAGGTACTATCTCAAACCGGGTGACATCCACAATACCCTTGTCGGAAATTCGTAGTTCCGGAATCACGACCAGCCCCAGCAAGCTAAGCTGCATGAAGGCATTATGCAGCGTGCAGCCACATTCTCTAAAGGCGGTCACCATTCTCTCGACTTTGGCCGCCACGTCCTCCGCCCGTTCGTCCGACATCAAGCCGGCGATCGGCAATTCGACCAGGGCGATCTCTTCCCCAGACTTATAGACGGCAATACCGCCCCCTATTTCATTGACCCGGTTGGCCGCCAGGGCCATATTGCTCTTGCTGGTGCCGACCACGATCAGTTGATGGCTATCGTGAGCGACGGAGCTGGCTATGCCACAGGGTACATTAAAGCCGAAGCCGCAAACAAAGCCATTAACAACCTGACCCGTTCCCCGGTGTCGATCGACCAGTGCCAGGTGATTCACGTCCTGGCGCGAATCGAGTTCCAAGACGCCATTCTCGACTTGCAGAACCCGGGTATCCGCCTTTGTTGGGGCCTGGTTTTCGACCACGCCAATGACCCTGACCTTTGTCGGCTCCGGGCTAGTGGCGACCACGTCAAAGTCAAAGGCGGTTATTTCCTTACCTATCCGGACCGTGTTTTTCGCTAATGCCGGGTACGGGTAAGGGGGTAACTTAATGGTTAATTCCCCGTTTTCGGCGATTAGCTCCCCGGCCGAAAGAACCATTTCGATGGGCAACTCAACCAGATCGCTGCTGATAATGATGTCCGCGTATCTCCCGGGGGTTATACTGCCAATATCCTTCTCAAGCCCAAAGTGCTCGGCCGTATTGAGGGTGGCCATTTGAATAGCAACGACAGGGGGCACCCCTTGAGCGATCACATGGCGGACGACACGATTCATATGCCCCTCGTGAACCAGGGTGCCCGAGTGGCTATCGTCGGTGCAAAGCAAAAAGTAACGGCTGTCCAGCCCTTCTTCAGTAATCGCCTTTATCTGGCTGGCCACATCATACCAGGCTGAACCTAACCGAAGCATAACCCGCATACCCTGGCGAACCCGGGCAACGGCATCTTCCAATTGGGTCCCTTCGTGGTCGTCGGCCGGGCCGCCGGCGATATAACCATGAAAGGGCAATCCCAGATCGCGGGAGGCATAGTGGCCGCCGATCGTTTTGCCGGCTTTCATTGTCTCGGCCAATTTGGCATGAACCTCGTTATCATTGGCAAACACGCCGGGAAAATTCATCATCTCTCCCAAGCCGATGACGCCAGGCCAGGCCAATGCCTCGGCCACCTCGGCCGGGCCAATGGTCGCCCCGGCTGTTTCCAAGCCAGGCGCGCTGGGAACGCAACTGGCGATTTGCAGATAGATATTAACCGGCAAGGTTGATGCTTCGTCGTGCATTAGCCGGATGCCGTCGAGGCCCAAAACATTGGCGATCTCATGGGGATCAACGAACATGCTGGTCGTGCCGTGAGGTATAACCGCCCGGGCGAACTCCGTCACCGTGATCATGCCGCTTTCGACATGCATATGGGCATCGCACAGGCCAGGCACCAGATACCGGTCGTTGGCTTCAATCACCAGGGTCGTGTCGCCGATAGAGTGGCTTGCATCCGGTCCGACATAAGCGATGCGGCTGCTATGAATGGCGATATCCGTGCTAGGGATTATCTCACCACTGTGGACGTTCACCCAGCGACCATTGCGAATGACCACTTCGGCCGCTTGCCGGCCCATAGCGACATCTACCAGGATCTGGGTGATTTCAAACCAGGGTTGTCTCTTATTCATTGACCTACCTCTCCTGTCTTGGACTTGGATCGTTGTTAGCTAATTCAAGCCTCAGAAAGCAATATATATCCAATCATTCGAACTCGGCTCATTTTAGGTTCGCCTATTTTAGTGGATATCCAGGGAAATTACAGTAAAGTACACAGTTGTATAGGACAATCAGCAGGAAACATTAAGAAATCCACCGCAGCGGAATATGAGTGGCCGCCTTCATTAATGGCACCGGCCATGTCGCCAATCAGGTGAAAATGGAGCTGAGGTATTTCCTGTTAACCGCCCCTATAAACAACCGGGTGATATCCCATTTCTGACAGGCACATTTCCTGCACCAGGTTTTATTCAGTTGATTTCGAAGATCCATCCTGTAAATTACCGACCCAATTTGGGGACGGCCAGGACTAGCCCGATCAAAACAAGCTATGAGCGTCCTAAGAGATCCATCATAAGGTCTGGCCGGTCAGTTATTATTCCATCAACGCCCATATCCAGCATACGCTGCATGTCCTCCACATCGTCTATGGTCCACGGGTGTACTTCCATATTCCGCTTGTGGGCGGCGTCGATAAGCCGCTGCGTTAGAACGGTCAGCCCGCTCCTCATTTCTGGAACCTGTAACGCCGTTGCCTCCGGATTGTAGTTATTCTCCAGGAATAATTTGCTCAAAACAAAGAAGGCAATTACCTCGCTTTCGCCGGCCGAGGTCGCTACTTCTGGACAAGCCTGGCGAAATTCTTTTACACTTTCCTGGTTGAAGGAAGGGACCAACACCTGGTTTTCCATCTGGTGGTCCCGGATCATCTGGCAGAAAGGCTCGATGATCGAGGGCTCGGCCTGTTTGATCTCAATATTCATCCGATAATCTGGGAAGGCGGTGAAAACCTCTTCCAATGTTGGCATGGTTATCCCCATACCCCGGAAAGGGTACGTCTGTCCATCGTCCTCCGACCAATTGTAGCCGGCATCCAAGGCCTTTATCTCGGCCAGGGTCATCTCATTGATCCGCCCGCTTCCATTGGTTGTCCGATCGACGGTGCTATCATGCATGATTACCAATTTGCCATCTGCGGTGCCGTGCATATCCATTTCCAGCACATCGACGCCCATCTCGACCGCCCTCTCGAAGGTGAACATTGTATTGCTAGGCCATAAACCGTCCCCACCCTGGTGGGCAATAACCCAGGGTCGAGGGGGACCTTCACTATAGAATAGATGGTCAGTCGCCGGCTCGGCCAATAGTGCCAGAATAATATAAACGATGACCAAAACTGCTACAAAAATCAGTAAACCTCTCAACACTTTTCTTAACATAACGAATCTCTCTCCCTGGACATTGCAGCTTAAGGACGTGCAATAATTCCATCAGCCGTTGCCGTCCAGAAGAATCCTGGTGCAATTAAGGAGCCTGCTTTCGGATCAGTAGTTTAGTTTACTTGCCCCGTTCTTTCCAGCAAAGAAAGTGAAAAATGGCAGCTCCATACGCACACCTAGCACTAAAATCCGTTGAGAGGCGTACTGTTCAATGATATACTCGTGGATGCCAATTCGATGCCGGTCAACAGGGGCTGAAGATGGGCGCTAATTGCGGACAGACGGGGCAAGGTATTTGCCAGTGCAGAAGCCATAACGACCGCTCACGGGAGAAAATCACATGGATCTTCAATTGAAGGACCAGGTTGCCCTGGTCACTGCGGCCTCTAAAGGGTTGGGAAAAGCATCGGCCAAAGCATTGGGGGAAGAAGGGGCCCGGCTGGCTATCTGTGCTCGAAGTGACCTGCTTGACAAGGCCGCGGCTGAGATTCGTGGCGAGACCGGGGCCGAGGTTTTGGCGATACGGGCTGATCTGACCGTTCCGGCCGATATCGAGCGCTTTGTACAGAGTAGTCTGGAATATTTTGGCCGGATAGATATTTTGGTGGCCAATGCCGGTGGTCCACCTCCTGGAAAGTTCCTTGACCTGGCCCCTAAAGATTGGCAGGAAGCAATAAAATTAACCTTGATGAGCGTCGTTCACCTCTGTTATGCTGTGATCCCAACCATGTTGGTCCAAAGATCTGGATCGATTGTTGCCATCGAATCTGTTTCAGTGAAGCAACCCATTGACAACCTGATACTCTCTAACTCGATAAGGATGGCTGTTATCGGTATGCTGAAGTCAATGGCTAATGAACTGGGGCCGCAGGGAGTCCGGGTTAATTCCATCAACCCAACTTTTACCTGGACTGAACGCGTTGAGCAGTTGCTGGAGCACCGGGCGGCAGCCAAAGGCACGACTATCGAACAAGAAGCCGCCCAGGTGGCGACGACTATCCCCCTGGGCCGGATGGGTGATGTTGAGGAATTTGGACGAGCAGTGGCTTTTCTGGCATCCCCGGCCGTTTCATTTATCCACGGCCATGCCCTGATGTTCGACGGTGGAGCAGCCCGATCGGCGCTCTGACAGAGTGGCTTACTCTAACGTCATCAGGTAGGCGATAATCGAGTCAATCTCCTCGGCCGAAAGTTCGTCTGCGAAGTCAGCTTTCATCAGGTTCGCGAACCCTTCTACCAGGAAATCGCCGGGAGCTGTAATTGAGAGATAGAGATATTCACGAGCATTCAATCCTGCCATTCGTTCCCCGGCCCGGGCAGCAAGACCAGATAAAGATGGGCCGGTTATCGTCCGGTTGGGTTTCACTGAATGACAACTGGTACAGTTCTTATTAAAGAGCCGTTTGCCTTCGGCCACCAGGGGATCGGCCGGTTCCCTTGTACTGTTGCCACAAGCGCCCGTTAAGAGCAATAGCAAAACCAGGCAGACAAAGATGCCGGTTGAGGATGATCTTCTCACTGTGATTCTGGGATTTGTCTCAGGGTCCGAACCGGTCTAGAACTGGTTCGTAGCGACAGCGGCAACCTTTTGGATGGGAGCAGCCTTCAAGGGGTAGCTCCGGTGCATTGTCGAATTCATAGGCGCCTTCGTAAGCTTTACATACCGGACAGCTATCGTGGCTGGCCAAAATCCGTACCTTCGTCGCCAGCCCGCTACGGATTCTTTCAAGAGATTCTCGATGTTCGCTGGCCGGGCTTTCGTTCACAAATATTCTCCCTTTGTTGTCAAGAATAATGCCTGAATTTTACCTGACATCGAACCAGCCAACCAGCATCATCGGGGGTGACGCTCAGTAACAATCTTTGCCTGCTCAATGAGGCTAGGCAAAGGTATTCTAACTGTTTGGTATTCTGGCCGATCCCCGTTGCAGAAGAGTATTCAACTTAATGCTGGCGATCATAACCTAACATGCGCAGACCGTTGAGAGAAACAATAACCGTGCTACCTTCGTGCCCAATGACGCTCAGCGGTAGGGGTAAATTGACCCTGAAAATGGCTAAAACGAGGATGAAGATCACGGAAAAGGCAAATATAAGATTTTGGGTCAACCTCTTTCGAGTCTGACGGCTCAGGTCAATCACATAAGGTATTCGGGCCAGGTCGTCGGCCATCAACACAATATCGGCCGTTTCCAGGGCGACATCGGTGCCGGCTGCGCCCATGGCAATCCCAATATCTGCCCTGGCCAGGGCCGGGGCGTCGTTCACGCCATCACCCACCATGGCAACTGGTCCATAGCGGACATTTAGCTCTTTCAGGATGGCCATCTTGTCGTCAGGCATCAGGCCAGCGTAAAATTCGTCGACGCCTACCTGGTCAGCGATGGACCGGGCCACTTTTTCATTGTCTCCGGTCAGCATGACGATGTGCTTGATGCCAACCCTCCTTAACTCTTGCATGGTCCGGGCTGCATCAGCTCGCAAAACATCGGCAATGCCGATCACCCCGATTACCTGGCCAGAAGGCCCGTTTGAATCGTTTTCTGGCGTTATTTCGGCGACCAACACCGCAGTTTTCCCCTCATCATGTAGCCGGTCAACAAGGGTATCAGCTTCGGTTAGATCGATCTGCTCAAAATGGCGCAGAAGACGCCGGTTACCAACAAGGATATCCCGCCGGTCAACAGATGCACGAACCCCTAGGCCGGCGCTGGCCTGAAAGGCCGTAGCCTGGGGCATCTCCAAATGGCGATGCCCGGCCGCCCGGACAATAGCCTGGGCTAAGGGATGCTCAGAGCGGTTCTCAACAGCGGCCGCCAGGGCCAGAATATCATCCTCAAGGCGAGGATGGGCTCCTTCTTTCTTAGGTCCGCCAACCAACAACACATCTGTGACCTGGGGCTTGCCTTCGGTGAGGGTGCCGGTCTTATCGAAAGCCACAACCTTCACCGTTGCGGCTTGCTCAACGTAAGCGCCGCCCTTGAAGAGCACGCCCCGGCGCGCGCCGTTGGCGATTGCGGAAAGAACGGTAGCCGGTGTGCTGATTACCACCGCACAGGGAGAAGCCGCCACCAGGATCGCCATGCCCCGGTAGAAAGCGGCGCTGAACGTCTGGTCAAGGAAGGCCACCGGTATGGCGATGGTCAGACCCGTAAACACGATGACCGCCACAGAATAATACTGCTCGATTTTATCGATAGCGCGCTGGGTCGTCGCCTTTTCACTTTGCGCTTCTTCGACCATCTTGATGAGCTTGGCGATGGTTGAATCTTTGGCCAGATTTGTGACCCTGACAGTCAGACCACCCTGCTCATTGATAGTGCTGGCGAAGACGGAATCGCCTATCTGTTTGTTCACCGGCAAGGATTCCCCGGTTATCGAAGCCTGATTGACGCTGCTTTCCCCCTCGATCACCGTACCGTCCAGGGGAATCCGCTCGCCCGGCCGGACGATAACCAGATCGCCTACCATGATTTTTTCGATGGGCATAATGGCCGAACCGCTACCCCGGCGGACCAACGCTTCGGCAGGACGCAAGGCCATCAATGATTGGATGGCGCTACGAGTCCGGCCGAGGGCGTAATTTTGCAAGACGTTGGAGAGGGAGAATAAGAAGAGCAGCATCGCCCCTTCAAATGCGGCGCCCACCAGGGCCGCCCCAATGGCGGCTAAAACCATTAAAATATCGACGTCGATGGTCAGATTTCGCACGGACTCTAGCCCGGCTTTGACCCCGAAGATGCCACCGCTCAGGTAAGCCACCACATAGGCTACCGCTGACAGCGTCGGCCGGTCGAGAAATAGATCGGCGATCAGGCCGGTCATCATGGCTAAAAAGGTGATAACAACGGCTATCGCTTCTACCCGCTCGGCCGTTAGCCAAGCCCGGGCCTGACCCAGGCGGGTTTCCGGCCCCGGCTCCTCATGAATGGGCAGTTCGGCGGCTGAGGGGGCGACCGAGACCCCCCATTGTTCCAGTTGTTTGACGAGTTGGTCAGAGGTGACGAAGGCATCATCATAGGCTACGCTGAGCACGCCGCCCATATAACTGGCCGTTGCCCGTCGGACGCCCTCTATATGTTGTACGCGATTTTCCAGCGCCAAAGCGCAAGATTCACACGCTCGACCACCCTGCCGGCCGAGACGCACCGTGCAGGTGCTCCACCGCCTGTGCAACGTGGGGGCCAGGCTACCCGCTACCTGGGCTATCTCTGTTTCATCGATCAGCTTCGGATCAAAATCAAAGACAACTTGCTCCTGGGAAGTATTCAAATTGACGGCGACGATCCCAGCCGCACCACTCACGGCCTGGTTGATGACCTCCATACAGGAATCATCATCCTGATCATCGTGGTTATGGCCTCTGGACTCCTTATACACTTCGGTCATATATCGTTGTATCGGGCATCTGCTGTAGAGTTCTATCTAACTCTTCCATTGTGTACCAGTCCCATTCTTCAGGCAAGTGCCGTTCGGCGTTGTTTAGCATGACAAAGAGCATACCCCGAAGTTGGTTCATTGTCGCAACCCAAGGGATTCGATCAATGCCTTTCTACCTTACCAGATTTTGCTCTGCTATAATGGGCTCATGAATGACTCTGCCACCCATACCCTTTTGCCCCCAGAAGATCGAATTTCCCTGTTGACTTATCTAGAAACTAATTCCCCCGATGTGCCTTATCAGCGCCGGGTGCGAATCCTATTGTTGGCCGATGAGGGCGCGACCCAGGAGGCGATATCTGTGCAAACCGGCGTGCCTATCCTCCAGGTTCGCCAGATGTTGCGGGCTTATCACCGCCAGGGTTTGAGCCTGTTCCCACGGTCACTTTTTTCGCCATCTCCCTTTTCGCCCGACACGCCCATCGCTGAAGCCGGTCGGCAGCTCCTGGCTGCGTTGTTGGTTCGGGTGATGAGCTATATGGAAGATCTGGAAACAACGACCAGTGTGACCGCCGTTCATGAATCGCGCAAGACAATGCGCCGGCTGCGGACTGCTTTGCGGCTCTTTGCTCCATTCTTTGAAGCGGGCTTGTTGCAAGAGTATCGACATCATTTTAAAAAATTTATGGGTCGCCTGAGTCGATCCCGGGATGCGGCAGTTTTCTTGATAAAACTGGATGCCTATCTTGCTCAGACCGGTGAGGAAGGCAGCCTAGCGCCAGATCAGGTAAGAGCATTGGTTGGATTGCGAGCTTACTGGGAAGATAAAAAGGCAGCCATAGATGCGCAAGAGCGTCATTATCTAGAAAAAGATAAGTTCCAGAAATTCCTATCTGGCTTTGAGCTCTTTACTACGACGGCTGGAGACGGTGTTCGAATAACGCCGGATGGTTTCAGACCCACTAAAACGAGGCATGTGGCCCCCCTGTTGATTGGCAAGAAGCTTGCTGCGGTTAGGGCTTACGACAACTTTATTACCGGCGCGACGCCTGAGACGCTGCACGCCCTGCGCATCGCCTTCAAAGAATTGCGATATACGCTAGAGTTCTTTGAACCGGTAATGGGGCCATCGGCCGTGACTGCCAACGAGAAGGTGTACCAGCTCCTTACCCATCTCGGCGATTTAAATGACGCACGAATTCACCTGGAGATGCTGGCTGAGAGCAACGTTGAAGGTGTTGCTCCAGGACTCGCTCTGGCTGTCGACCACTACCGGTCAGTTAAGCAGGCCGAGCTGGCCCGGCTGATCGCTGAATTTCCGGCGCTCTGGTCCAGCTTCGATCAGCCCGATTGGCGACAGGCTTTGTATGCGGCTGTTGCTGTCCTGTAGATTTGTTCTTTCGAAAAGCTGATCGACCTACGGCCGGGCGACTATCTACACCTCACCTCAGGGATTATCGGGTGGTGTGAAAGGAATAATCTCCAATTGCCACGGTTGGCCGGCAGCTCCTGGTCGTGCCCGTCGTGTGGTCGATCCGGCCTCCTTCTCTCTGATCTCCCCAAAGGTGAAGCCGGTGGCGATGACGGTGATACGGATTTCATCCCCCAAAGCCGGGTCGATGACCGCCCCAAAGATAACATTTGACTGGGGGTGTGCCCGGCGAGTTATTATACCGGCCGCCTGTTCCACCTCTAACAAACTCATATCTGTCCCACCGGAGACATTAAACAATAGCCCGTGCGCGCCATCGATGGTCAGGCCTAGCAGATCAGATTGGGTCGCTTTCTCGGCCGCCTTGCGGGCGCGGTCCTTCCCTTGGGCCCGGCCGGAGGCGATGATCGCCCCGCCTCCTTCTGCCATAATGGAGCGTACGTCAGCGAAGTCAACGTTGATTAACCCTGGGTTGGTAAGCAGCTCACTGACACCCTGAACGCTCTCATACCAGACCTGGTGAGCCAATCGATACGTTTCATGAAATCCGAGAGCGCCACCAGCCATTTTGTGTAGTCGATCATTGGGAATGACAATAAGGGTATCGCACCAGCTTTTGAGCCAGGCGATGCCCTTGCTAGCCGTAGTCAGACGATCTCCTTCAAATGAGAAAGGGTAAGTGACAATGGCGATAGTCAGCGCGTTTTGTTCCTTGGCTGCCCGAGCGATAACCGGCGCGGCGCCGGTGCCTGTACCACCGCCGAGCCCGGCGATGATGAACACCAGGTCGGCGCCATGCAACGCACTGCGGATCGCCTCAATAGAGGATAACGCCGCCCGCTGCCCTCTTTCGGCAATACCGGCCACCCCTCGAGAAATAATGGCTTCATCTCCGATCAGTAACCGGAACGATGCTTTGGAATCCTGCGAGGCTGTCACATCTGTATCGACTGTTAGAAAATCCACGCCATAAAGATTGGCGACCATCATTTGGTTAACGGCAGTCTGACCACCACCTCCCACACCCACAACCCGGATCCGGGCCATCTGCGGAGATTGTTTACTTCGCTGCATTATTTACCATGCCTGGATTTAGCCGGGTGGCGCTGAGCCATAGGTGGTCCTTCCCTCCATCCCCAGCCTTTCTTACCCATTACCGGGTAAAAAATAGCTCCCTCTACCAGGCGGCAGAGGGAGCTTGCAGAGGGGATGTATATAAATAAGAACAGCCGAAGATAGGCCGCACATGGTATTGATCAACGACGGCGCAAGAACGCCGGGATAGCTAAATCGTCATTCGCGAAATTTGGCGGCGTCCAGGCATTTTGCCCCACAGATTTTTTTGCCCGTTTCGCAGAGGTGTCAATCGCCGCGGGCGGCGACTGTTGGGTGGTTCTTCGTGGCTCTATTAACTGCTGTCGCGGACCTTGCCGGTCAAAGCCGGTGGCCACCACAGTAACCCGAATTTTATTCACCATATTATCGTCAATAACAGCGCCAAAAATCAGGTTAACATCGGGATGGGCCATTTCCCGGACAATGGCCGCCGCGTCGTACACTTCATACAACGACAGATCGGGACCGCCGGTCACGTTGAATAGAATGCCCTTGGCGCCGTCGATAGTCACATCAATTAGTTTGGAGGTGATTGCCTGATAAGCTGCGGTCTGGGCGCGGTTATCTCCATCCGCCTCGCCAACGCCCATCAATGCCGCACCCCCTTCGGCCATGATGGTTTTTACATCGGCAAAGTCCAGGTTGATGATCCCAGGCACGGTGATTAATTCGCTTATGCCCTGGATGCCCTGGCGTAAAAAATCATCAGCCAGGGTGAAAGACTCGGTCAACGTCATCCGTTTGTGGGTCAGTTCCAAGAGGCGATCATTGGGGATAACAATCAGGGTGTCTACCTCTTCGCGTAGCTTTTCGATTCCATCCAGGGCAACGGCCGCACGTTGATTGCCTTCAAAAAAGAAGGGTTTGGTCACCACGCCGATGGTCAAGGCGCCTTGCTCGCGGGCTTCGCGAGCAACAACAGGCGCGGCGCCGGTACCGGTGCCGCCACCCATGCCGGCTGTGACAAAGACCATGTCCGCGCCCTTCACGACCTCATAGATCTGGTCTATCGACTCGCCGGCTGACTTTGCGCCAACTTCGGGATTACCGCCCGAGCCAAGACCGCGTGTCGTACTCTCGCCAAGTCGCACCCTGCTGGGAGCCTGGGAGCGAAGTAATGCCTGGGCATCAGTGTTTATGGCAATGAAATCCACCCCTTTCAGACCGGCGTGAATCATCCGATCTACGGCATTGCTACCGCCGCCGCCCACCCCGATTACACGAATAACAGCCAGACTCTCTATTTCAGGTGTCCTTTGCATTCTAATACCCCATCACTGAAACCACGATGATTCGGACAACAATTCCGTTGTGCGGGCCAACCCTGCCCAGGACAACATTCACTATATGGAAGCGCTCATGCCTGGTCGGGAAAATTACCACGAATCGTTGCACGACTATTCAATTGTGGACACTACATAACGATATCATGGTAACAATACATGATGCGTTCGATTATGTCAATAGTACGGCGCGGCTGTAGGGGGGTACTTTTGGTCTGATGGGTATTCAGCTTCCGGATGGGATAAAATCATGTTTGCTATGGCTGTCATTTATGTCGGCATCGCCTGGCTGTTAGGCCTGGCTCTGGGTGCACTTACCGAGAGCCAGTTGTGGTTGTGGGCTTGGGTCGGCCTGGCCGGTCTGGTCGCCGCCGTCATCTTTCGGCGCAATCCCAGGGCCCGCCTGGCACTCAGCTTGATAACGATCATGTGCTTTGGCGCCGAACGGTACCAGGTCGCTCTACCCGATCTCGAATCCCCAGAGCAAGTGGCTTATTACAGCGGTCGTGGAGAGCTTCTACTCACCGGCATCGTTACCGGCGAACCGGCCGTCAGCGACCAGGCTACTGAATTCCGCCTGAAGGTGGAGCAGCTTCAAACGCCAGGATCCGACCCGTTGCTGGTGAGCGGTCAGGTCTTAATACGGAGCGGGCGCTATTCGACCGTAGCTTATGGCGACCGCCTGCGGTTGGAAGGAATATTGGAGAGGCCGCCCGACGAGCCCCTCTTCAGCCGGCGCGAATACCTGGCCCGCCAGGGCGTTCATAGCCAGATGATATCGCCAGGGATCACCCCGGAAGCCAACAACGAGGGCAGTCCATTCTACCGGGCCATTTACGCCATAAAGGACCGTGCCCGGGCGACCATCCAACGCTCCTTACCCGATCCGCAAGCCGCCTTGCTGACCGGGATATTGCTGGGAGATGACAGCGGTTTGTCGCCAGTATTGGCAGAGCAGTTCCGGATGACGGGCATGACCCATATCATCGCTATTTCTGGCTTTAACATTGTCATTCTCACCGGCCTCTTGCTGGCGGCGAGCCGGCCGCTGCTGGGATTCAGGTGGTCGGCCTGGTTTGTCCTGCTGGGCATAGCCCTTTACACTGTTCTGGTCGGCGCCGACGCGGCCGTGGTCCGGGCGGCCATCATGGGCGCCCTGTTTGTGATTGCCAGTCGCCTTTTAGGCCGGCCGACTTTCGCCCCGGCCGGGCTCTTTACAGCTGCTATCGCCATGACCCTGGTTAACCCTTTCATACTCTGGGATGTAGGTTTCCAGCTCAGTTTTGCCGCCACTTTAGGCCTCATGATCTATGTTGGTCCTTGGAGCCAGTGGACTCAAAACAATCTCCAGCGTTTCGCCGACCCGCAAACAGCTTCCCGGGTGACCCGTTCGCTGTCGGAGGTCGTCCTGGCGACGATGGCGGCCATGCTCTTAACCCTGCCCCTGATCTTGTATCATTTCGAACGATTGTCGCTGGTAAGCCCACTGGCTAACCTCTTCATCCTGCCAGCCCAGCCTGGAGTGATGATCTGGGGAGGCCTGGCCACGCTAACAGGCATGGCCATTCCGGCCGTTGGCCAATTGTTGGCCTGGGTGGCCTGGCTTTTTTTGAGCTATACCATTGGCCTGGTTCGTTTCTTCGCCGGCTTTCCGGCTGCATCCCTGCCGCTGACCCTCTCCCCGGCTGGCGTGGCACTCCTCTACTTCATCATCTTCTCCCTGACCTGGTTGGCCTGGATTGGGCCGGAACGGCGAGGCGATCTACTGGCGAGCTTGAGTCAAAATCTAACCCGAAAAGTTGTCCTGGCCGGCAGTGCCATCCTGGCCATCCTGGCCATCACCTGGGCGCTAAGCCAGCCCGACGGCAAGTTGCATGTCACTTTCTTCGATGTAGGCCAGGGGGATGCTACCTTCATCCAGACGCCGTCCGGCCGGCAGATCCTGGTAGATGGCGGCGCTTATCCGACGGTCCTGCATGACCACCTGGGCCGGGAAATTCCCTTCTGGGACCGGGATATTGACCTGCTGATCGCCACCCACCCCGACGCCGACCATGTGGCCGGGCTGCCCGGTGTATTTAATCGCTATGCCGTCGACCAACTAATCGCCAACAGCCGCACCGCTGCCACGGATGTATATCGCGCTTTGCTGACAACAGCGGCCGATCATGGCACTCCCATCCACCAGGCTATCGCTGGAGAAGTGATTGCCATTGACGATGACCTGATCCTTGAGGTGCTCAATCCCCCAGCCGGTGCGCCAGATAGTGGCGAACAGCACGACAATGACAACTCAGTGGTCTTGAGGCTCGTGTATGGCAATTTCTCTCTTCTGTTGACAGGGGATGCCGGAGAGGTAGCGGAGGGAAATATGCTTCGTAATGGGCAAAATCTGAGCTCGGTGGTTTACAAAGCCGGGCATCATGGGGCCAAATCGTCGAACACGGCTCCCTTCCTCGAAGCTGTGCGGCCGGGGTATATCGTCGTTTCGACCGGGGAAGGCAATCGATACGGCCATCCGAGTCCGGAGCTATTAGACAGAGCGGTGAACATGGGTGCGGCCGTGCTGCGGACGGATGAGTTAGGTACGATTGAGGTTACAACGGATGGTCGGGCGATATGGTGGGTAGCTGATGAGAAATGATCGAAATCGAGTTCGAGCCAAATTTATAAAACACAGGCTCTTATAATAAACGCAGCAATTCAAATGACGGAGCAGGCTGTGATCGGCCGCATAGGACCGTGCCCTGGAAATATGCGTGTCGCCCCACGATCCTGCAGTAAGCGCCAACTGGCATTCACGGTTGCCGCGTCCTCCAGGCCGATAAATGCCGGATGAGTGAGATCGCCAGTGAAAGCTGAGCCATCATCTAGCAGGAGTGAAATACTGTCGTCGGAGTGTCCCGGTGTAGGCAATATCTCTCCCGGGATACCGATTTGTTCTAGTAGCGGCCGGCTCTCGGTGAAAGTGATGGTGACATTATCGTGCATCGTGACATCCAAATATTGGTCGTGAGGTTTGATCCATGTCTTCATCAGCGGGATCGAGCTAACCTGAACGTTGAGAACAAGCAGAGGAACCCCGGCTTGCTTGAACTCCTGGGCCAGGCCGGCATGATCGATATGAAAATGGGTAGCCAAACCATAACGGATCTCCGCTAAGGGGACATCCATCCGTTTAAGATTTGCCTGCATCAGACCCATGGTTCCTGGCCAGCCGAGATCGACAATGAGGCGTGAAGTGCCGGCACTGACAATCCAAGAGTTGGTTGATCGGTACTCCACATTTAATATGGCAATCCGAGAAGATTTAGGCATGGTCCCAATTCAACTATCTAAAAGAGACTCTATCAATGACTAAAAATCAGGCCACTGTATGACGAGTACGACAACCAGAATCGCGATGTTAATGAGAACGTCAACACCCCCTTGGTTAGCCAATCGCCGCTTTTCGCCATCCCAGAACAGAATGAAGAGTGCGATGGAAAAAACGGCCGTACCCACTACCAGCGGCCGCCACCATTCGAACCGCAGGAGTATTCCTAAACCACCGGCCACGAAACCGATGGCAGCCACGACACAAGATATACTGGCAAGAACACCAATTACATCGTAATCGAGGAGTCTCGAGAAGGCCCAGGAGTCATCAGGCCAGTCCATATCGGGATGGAGTAAAAAGATCCGCCGACTTTGTCCGAAGTACAACAGATGGACCAGGCCGTGCAAGATAATAAATAGGCCAAATATGGTTGTGAACAAGAAAAACCGCCTTTCTTATGAAGGTCTTCGATAGGAGACCTCTGTCGGATGCCTGACACCTGGATCTGAGGGCTTATCCGGATTGCTTCTTTTTCCCAAATCATGGAACTCCGCTGAATATAATCGAATCTGGTAGAGGAGTCTAATCTTCGTTGTCCGGTACCGGCTGTACACATTTATGCTCGACGAAGATAGCCGCTTTCTAAATATCTTTCGAACAACCGGGCTAGCCAAGCAACATGGTCAGGCAAATAGTTGCTTTGATAGCGGGCAACATAATTAGCTACCCACAACATACGGCCGACCCGGAAGGTGTCAATTTGTCCTTCATAACCCTCGGGCCATGATTTTATCCTTTCGTACCCTTCTTGAAATGCGGATTGATAAGCTTCGTACTCTTCTGGGGACACGTCAACCATTAGATCTTGCAGGGCCATGGCAATATCTTGTACCGGATAGCCCAAAATCGTGTCCTCAAAATCAATCGGAAATAAATGACCCCGGTAGAGTTTAATATTTTCATGATGCAAATCGTTATGGATAACTTGAATGCCCAGGGGATCGTTATACAGCTGAATAAATGCTTCTTTAACCTGCTTGGCTGTTTGACACAGAATATCTTTCGTTTCTGGGGTGAAGGCATCCTTAGTAGCTTCGCTGAATAGCACATTGGGTTCGTCTCGAGCATAAATGGAATCCATCCTGCGTTTAGTGAAACCCTTAGGCGGGACAAAATCTGCCCCGTGTTTGTGAAGCCGGGCAAAGAGCAAGCCCATCTTGAAAATGTTTTCTTCGTTTAATCTTGTCGCCAGGAGCGAGCCGGGCATCCAACCCATAACCACACACCGGCGTGCCTCTGGTACACCATCAACGAGTGACTCGACGAAAAAACTGCCATCTTTTGTTGGTACCGGTTCAGGTACGTATATATCAGTGTCACGGTTTAGCGCCTGAAGCCACATGATTTCAGAAATTAAGTCACTTTCTGTTCGCCAATTCGGGCGGCAAACACGAAGGATGTAATTCTGTCCGCTTGTTGTTCGAAGGCGAAAAATCGCGTTGGTGAACAGGCCAATCAACTGGATTTGAGAAAGTTCAAAATCGAACTGGTCAAGCGCCTTGATTGCCAGTTTTTTCAGTCGTTTGGCCTGGCCCCGATAGGCTAACTGATCGAACGGTTTCATGTTCAACCCGGGTTCATCAGAAAAATCAGTCTTTCAAGCGAATGGTACTCTGCCGTTGGCGATTTACCGTCAATTGTAAAACATCAGGCCGTGAATAATGGCCGGCCGGGTCAAAGTTCTGTCGCTCCTCCCGGACACGCCCGAAATCGAGGGTGGCCAGGATAAGCTGCTCTTCATTCACCACCGGGGCCACAATCCACTCTCCGTCTGGCCCGGCGATGCAGGAGCCCCCGTCGGCGAAGCTGTCCTGAGAGCCGGCCGTAATGGCCGCGCGGTGGGGGGTGTCGGCGGGTATGTCCGCTGTCCGCATTAGGCCGGAAACGGAGAGAACGAAAGAACGAGATTCCCGTGCGATAAAGCGGGTGATATCTTCGGTGTTACGTACGCTACCAGGCCAGACTGCAACATGCAGGTCCTCCCCTTGACCATAAAGCGCCGCCCGCGCCAAAGGCAGCCAATTCTCCCAGCAGTTAAGTCCACCCACCGTAAAGGGCCCCAGGCGCTGGGTGCGTAAACCATGTCCGTCGCCGATTGCCCAGGTTAATCGTTCTTCGTAAGTGGGCATCAGCTTACGATGGACCGATTGGATCGTCCCGTAGGAATCGATGTAGACCAGGCTGGCGTAGACACTATGCCCGCCGCGGTCATCCGGCCGTTCGATAATGCCTACCATAATTGCCAGGTGATGCGACCGGGCCGCTTCACAGATAGGAGCTAGATGACCCGCCTCTATCTGAACGGCATTGGCCAAATAATGGGCATGAATCTCTTTCTGCATCGGCGAATTGAACGTTGCGCCACCTGTGGGTTCGATCCAGAAAGGATAGCCCGGCAACAAACCCTCTCCAAATGCTACGAGATCACAATCCGCCTTTGCGGCCAAGTAAACATACTCGATAATCTTGGCCAGCGTTTGTTCGCGGTTCAGCCATACCGGTGCTATCTGGGCCAGACCGACAGTCAGCGAATCCGCTCCCATAATTAAGGGCATGTTCAGTTCCCTCCTGCTGTAAGTTCTTTTAACCTCAGGAATCGTCGGCCGAAATCTTCTTTACCCCACTGCCGCCACGAATAATCATCATGCCAAAAACGAATCCGAAATTGTAACGGGCGCCATTGTTATGAACCTCGTAAATGCCGACATCTTCCTTAAACAGCGACATCACAAGGGTAACAGGGGCGATAAGACCGTGCCACAACCCTTGCCAAAAACCAGCGACTTTGTTTTTTGGATTTTCTGAATTTTCGAGCGGATTCGGACCAGGAGCTATAAGTATCTCTTTCATAGTGCCAACTCACCCTTTAGAAAAACAAATTGATCAAGCTAACAATATTCTTTTTTTATCCTGTTGTCCAGGCCTTAAAGAAAAGTCAGAACCGCCTGAGATTACGAAGTCACCTTCGGGGAAGGCGAGTAATTCTGGCTGAATTGGACCTTGGTGAAAGGAACACCTTGACCAGGCAACAATTCACGCTGAAATTAATAAGAATGGAGTGTTAATCAATGATCTCAAAAGCCATTGAATCTCTCCGATGATGTCCGCTTAGTATCTATGATTAAGGTTCAAAATGTCAGATGCAGTTGATCATTTTTATGAGAGAAAAGAAGGCACCACCGATCCCGTTCTTATTACCGACTCATAATTAACAATATTGAAGCTGCCCAACAGAACCGAGTTTTCCCAGGCAGCCAGCCTTAACCATGATTGGATAAGTCTTCGGATTAATAGATACGTAAGGTTCTTGACATTCATGCGTAATCTCTCGCTGGTACTATTCCTCCTGAATAACATCAGGTTGCCGGTAGGCGGCCGGATCTCAAAGACATTTTATTAAATAGGAAGGTCATCACCGAAATGAGAAAACGATATTTCTTCGTTGCCACCATTGTTCTACTACTTCTTGCTGGGTGCGGGGCAGGCCTGTCTGAAAAGACCACAACCGCAGCGCCGGACTCGACGGCGCCTGCCGTTGAACAACCGGTTGGGAATATGCCAGATGCCTCAGAATATTTTGTTGAGGATATCCCCGTAAATGAAGCGGGATCTGATAAACCACTCGAGGGCGTCCAGATCGAAGTTACACAACCCGAAGAGCCCGACCAGCCCGCAGAAGGTGCAGCTAGCAACAATGTTGATGCGGCTTCGCCAACTGATCTCCCGGCCTGGCAACAACTGGCCCTTACCAATTCCCGAACCGGCGAATCGTTCACTCTGGCCGATTTTGCGGGCAGGACAATATTTATCGAACCAATGGCGACCTGGTGCAGCAATTGCCGCCAACAACTTACCAATGTGCGTGATGCGACTACCCAATTTCAAGATGACGAGGTTGTCTTTATTGGCTTAAGCGTGGAAACAAATATCGACGATGAAACCTTAGCCCAATACGCCAATGGGTCTGACTTCGACTGGCTATTTGTGGTCGCGACCCCTGATTTGCTCAAAGGATTAAGCGAGGAATTCGGTCGGGCGGTCCTCATCCCTCCATCCACCCCCCATTTCATCATTCGGGCTGATGGCACCACTACTGAGCTAATAACTGGCATTGAACCGGCCGGTCAAATCATTTCCCAGATAAAGGCTGCCCAGGGTTAAACTGGAAGATGAATGAACTGCTACAGGCTTTTATTCTGGGAAACACAGCCATCTTAACGAATGTTTGCGTTTTGCCGCTCTATCCGGGCCTCATCGCCTTCATGGCCGGCACAGCCAATGGGCAGCACAGAGGACGAACCACCCACCTGCTGGGCTTATTTGTGCTTGCTGGCGTTTTGAGCCTGATGATTTTAGTCGGCTGGATTCTGTTCACTTTCGAAAGCTCATTTGGTGATATCCTGCCGGTTCTTCTGCCTATAGTCTATGGTGTTGTCATCCTTATGGGCGCGCTCATGTTGACAGGTCGAAACCCCTTTCTTCGCCTGGGTACGGTCAAGATGCCGGTTTTGCGAAACCCCTTCGCGGCCGCTTTCATCTATGGCCTGCTCCTCGGTCCGATGACCTTACCGTGCACAGGTCCGATAATTGTTAGCGCATTTCTACTGGGCGCTGGCAGTGCAGCCGGGTTGGCCGATAATCTGCTCTATTTTCTAATCTTTGGCCTGGGTTTTGGCTGGCCCCTGATCGTATTGCCCCTGATCGCCGTGCCTATGCAGAGGCGATTCACCGGCTGGACAACCGGCAATTATAAGATGCTAACCAGGCTATCGGGTATTCTCCTCGTGGCCATCGGGATATTTGGCATCGTCTTTGACCTGGCTCCCAATATCTGATCACCGAAATATGAAGGCCTATTTCCCCGGTTCCCAGTGAAAATGACGGGCTAGCTCAGAGGTGTAGCTCTGGCCGATGGTTTGGCGATTATCGGTTAGCCAATCAGAAAACCTGGTTGGCCCATTAGGTGTATCTTCCGAGGTGAGCAGATTATTCATAAGTCCTCGAAGTTCGTTTTTGGTTAAGATGACGTCACCTACGAATACACTTACCAACTTGCCCATCAGAATCCCTATTTCCGGCGACACCCTCATGAATCTCACTTTCTTCCCTATGGCCGCCGCGATCAACCTGACGAATTCTTCGTAGGTATAACTCTCAGGGCCAGTGGCGTCGACAGTTACCGGATGTTCTGATTTCGACCATTGGTAGGCGATAGCGGCCAGGTCGGCCACATAGACAGGTTGCATCTTATACTGCCCACTACCCATGATCGGAAAGAGTGGAAATTTTCTTATTAACCAGGCGATATTGTTTACCAGGATATCTTCTTTACCAAATACCAGCGTCGGCCGGACGATGGTGTAAGGAATTGCCATTTGTTTCAAGAGTTCTTCTTGCCGCCCTTTCCCGGCGTAGTAGGGTAGGGGAGAGTCCACAGAGGCCTGGGTGACGCTGATATGAACGATTTTTTTGACCCCGGCCTGGGCGGCGCAGCTGAAGAGGATCTTGGTATTGTTGACTGCCTGATCGAAGGTCAGGCCAGCATGCTCAAAGCGAATCCAATAGGTATTGTAAAGCGTATCGACGCCGCGGAGCGACTCGGTAAGCCGGTCAGGATGATTGAAGTCATAAGGAAAGGCATCTACCTGAGGTCCGAAAGGGTTCGGCTTGTCGACATGGGTCGTTATCGTCTTTACCCCTCGTCCTTCACCGAGTAAGTGTGCAGTGATATACCGTCCAATATACCCAAAAGCGCCAGTGACAACATCTAAACTATTGGTCATCTATCACCCTTTTTGATTAACCCAAAAATAATAATATCCTGCTTTATAAATCTTGTCGGGCGTTATCGCCATAACAAGACATACCGGCCGCGGGTTGAGCCAGAAGTAGCCGTGAATAGATAGGTGATATCGTCGACCACGACAAGATCACCATGATCGACGCCAACGTTTCCTGGCAGGGGCATGATGATTGGGTTGCACGGGTATTTTTCCCACGGACCATCGATCGCCGGGCCACTTGAGCGAGCCAACCTTAAAGCAAACTGTTCGTCGACTAATGCATAACTACTGGGGCCACGCACCCCTTCATAAGTCATATAGTAGCGATCGCCTGTCTTGATCACATCGGCCGAGGAGATGGTCTGAAACTCGAAGTACGGGTTAGCATCGGTTCCGAGGCTTTCTACAGGCCCATATCCATTTTCGACCGAAAAGAGGGGGTTGGCGCGACAGGGCAACAAACCGTCAGCCCCGGCACTAACACTCCCCACGAAACAACTCATATGCCCTGGTACCTGGTCAACCGCGGTAAATAAATAGAGTTCATCCCCTTCGATATAGATGCCCGGCGGTCCGCCAACCAGGCAATCATACTGCCATTCCTCGTGGATGTGAGGGTGAATACCTATGACCGCATCCTCTTCGCAGAGACCATAGGGATGGGTCCAAATCCAGTTGCCGGGTATATGGTCTTGCAACGACCAATTAATACCATCCGGTGATGTGCGCAAATAGTTAGAAGCGCCGTGTTCATAGACCAGATAAAACTGGCTGGACTGGGAAAAAACTCGCGGATATTGTTGCTGTGCAGTATGGACGCTTTCATTGGTACAAGGGCAATTTGCACAGGAAAACAAACAGGTTGGATCAGCCAGTGAAAAGGAACGGTCACCATCGAGACTCTTCCACAAGGTGGTGCAGCCCGGAAAAAGGGACGGGATCATCACACTGGTCGACGACCCCGGCTGATTGATCGCTAGCGTGGAGATAAGACCAATATTCATTGCCGCCTCTTTTGATCGTATTTGATTCCCCTAGCGACAGGCCGGTGTCGTATACATCCAACACCTATTCAGCCTGCCCTTTCCAAAATTCGTCCAGGGTGGCATATTGGCGAATTCGTGTAGCCGTAGCTGTTGGCGTACCAACCAGGGTTGGTATTGGAGTTCGGGTCGGTAAGTTGGTGGCCGCTGCTGGAGGAGCGACTAACAGGACGATGGTTTGTCCGGCGGCCGGGACATTGTTTTCATTGACTGCCGGGGCAACCGGCGTTTCCAGGCCGCAACCTGCCGCCAAAAACTCCAGGCCCAGAAGATAGGCTAACACGGCAATCTTGTAAGGGAAACGCATGATAGAGAAGGAGTTCGGCGTCGTAAATATACTGACGGAGAGGATCGGTCAGATGACCGTGCCATCGGGGATAACGGCATTCTTCGGCACAATCACGATGCCTTCCCGCGCAACCCAATTTGGTGTCTCTTCATCCGGCCGGTCAGGTTTATTCTGGATGATTACCTGCTGGCCAATGCAGGCGTTCTTATCGATGATCGCTCCCTGGATGACTGAATCGGGGCCAATGCCGATACTGGGTTGACCTGGTTTCCAGTAGTCCACGACATTTTCCCTTACCTGGTAGTAATCAGCGCCCATCACGATCGACCGTTCGATGCTGACCCCGCCGGCAATGATGCTCCGAACACCTATGACGGAATTACGGATGGTTGCCTCTGAGATCCGGCAGCCGTCGGCCAGGAGCACATTATTTAGGCTGCCTCCTTGGATCTTTGAAGCGGCCAAAAAGCGAGGGCGCGTATAAATAGGACTATTGGGATCATATAAATTGAATTTCGGCAAGGGGGCGGCCATATCGAGATTTACTTCATAAAACCGGCGTATGGTCCCAATATCCTCCCAATAGCCGTCAAAAACATAGCCAAGCACTTTGTGGGTTTCTATGGCTTGGGGAATGATATCTTTACCAAAATCCATACCTGCGTTCTTTTCTAAGAGGTCATACATTGTTTCAGCATCAAAGACGTAGATTCCCATGGAGGCCATATAAGGTTTATCCGGATTTTCGCCGCTCTCCAGGCCTTCTCTTTCTTTATCACTCTTTGGCTTTTCAACGAAATGGGTGATGCGCTCTTCGTCGTCCATTTTAAGGATGCCAAACCCCGATGTGCTCTCGCGACCAACGGGTTGCACAGCGATGGTAATATCAGCTTCTGATTCCACGTGAAAATTAACGAATTTCGAATAATCCATTCGGTAAAGGTGATCGCCGGCCAGGATCAAAATATATTTTGCGCCGGAGGATCGTAATTCGATTATCTGTTTGCGAATGGCATCGGCCGTTCCCTGGTACCACTCGCCGCTGCGATAAGTCTGCTCGGCCGCCAGAATCTGCACCCAACCTTGGGTGAAAATATCCCTTGCATAGGTACGCGTGATATGGCGGTGTAATGACACAGAGTTGAACTGCGTAAGAATAGCAATCTTGTCAATACCCGCATTAAAGCAGTTGCTCATAGGGATGTCGATGAGACGATATTTTCCTGCCAAGGGGACTGCCGGTTTGGTGCGATCGCGAGTCAAGGGGTAGAGTCTGGCTCCAACCCCGCCACCCATGACAACTGCCACGACCTCATTCATGTGCATGCCACCCTCCTCGCTAAGCATTCAGTCGGTTTGATCGCTAGTAAACATCATCAGTATATCCCATTCTGGTGGGAAGGGGACCCTCAATTGGTGAGCTCTGACTGGCAAACACTGCTTCATACCAAAACACAGACATCAGGGGCGTTTCTGTGGCAATATTCACCCTTCGGTTTATAATAAACCCCCTTAGAGGTCGTTTCCGCACAGAACGAAACATCCCTGAGATCACTAGCGTAGACCGAAAATAGGCTGAGCGCCGGGTATTTTCCTTGTCCTGAAGAAACACTCTGGCCAAGGATGACCAATTTGTTCTTGTGGGAGACATATATGAGTCAACAGAGTTGGATCGGTAAGAGAATAGGCGATAGATTCACCATAACAGAACTGCTAGGTCAGGGCGGAATGTCGGCCGTCTATAAGGCCAACGACCCCAATCTACGCCGAGTCGTGGCTATCAAACTTATCCACCCCCACCTCTCTAGCGACCCTGAATTCGTGCGACGATTCGAGGAAGAAGCAGCCGCCGTGGCCAGCCTTCGCCACCCCAATATTATTCAGGTGTTCGACTTCAACCACGATGGCGACACCTTCTATATCGTCTTCGAATTCATCCCCGGTGAAAGCTTGCAGGCCCATCTTAAGCGCGTTAACGAAGCTGGCCGGTTGATCGCTTACGAGCAGACGATCAAGATTGCGGCCAGCGTCGCCGATGCCCTAGATTACGCTCACCAAAAGGGCATCATCCATCGGGATGTTAAAGCGGCTAATGTTATGTTAAACGTCCAGGGCGAGGCGATCTTGATGGACTTTGGCCTGGTTAAAATCGCGGGTGGGGACTCACATACGGCCACCGGGGCTGTGATGGGGACGGCGCGTTATATGTCTCCAGAACAGATAAAAGGCCATCAGGTAGACGGCCGATCCGACATCTATTCATTGGGCGTCATGTTATATGAAATGGTTGCCGGCCGGCCGCCATTTCAGGCTGATTCAGCGCTGACCCTCCTAATGATGCACGTGAATGATCCCGTGCCAGATGTGCGCCAGATCCGGCCCAATGTTTCCCCAGACCTGATGGCCATCATCAACAAAGCCTTGGCCAAGGATCGCGCCGGGCGGTTCCAAAGCGCGGGAGAAATGGCGGCCGCGTTGCGAGCAGTGCGGCCAGGGACGAACGCTACGGGGATGGCCGCGGCCGCGGTGGTTGGGGCCAGCCAGGCGCAAACGATGCCGGACGCCGCGGCCATACAATCCGACCCAATCTCAGACACAGGGCTCTGCCGCGCCCGCCGCTATTGCAGTAGCCAGGCCATTGGCCAGCCCAACCTCACCACCTCCGCCGGCGAAAAGCCAGGAAAAATCGGGGGGACGCTCGATGGCCCTCATCGGTGGTCTTGCGGCTGTCTTTTTGGTGATCCTTTGTATCGCTGTTGCCGCTATCATCTTCGGGGCCAATCTCCTTGGTGGGGATGGTGCGAACGCTAGTGCTACAGAAACAGTCATTGCCGCTGTTCAAGAGACTCAATCAGCGGCAACCACCGTGCCAACCGAGCAAATCCCCGACGATCTTTTGCCCACAGAGCCGGTTTCTACGGCGACCACTCCGCCCACACTGACTGAGGAACCGACTCCTACTGTGGAGCCATCTCCAACTCTGGAGACAGTTTCGACTCTTGAACCAACGCCGACAACGACCGCCAGTCCAACCGCCACCCAGCCACCGCCACCCACCGAGGTTCCTGCCGGTCCGCAGGTTCGGATTAATTCGATCGTCGAGCAAGGGGGATATTACATCGTCGATTATACGCCGATAGGTTACACACCGGCGCTACCTGGCACCCACATTCACTTTTTCTGGAATACCGTCCCGCCGCAAAATGCCGGCGTCGGTCCAACCCAAGAAACATGGATCCTATACGGCGGACCTAATCCATTCAGGGAATATAGCGTCGCTTCGCGACCGGCTGCGGCTACTCAAATGTGTGCCCTGGTGGCTAACAGCGACCATACTGTGCAGTTGGGTACTGGCAACTGCGCCAATCTTCCCTAGCGCGCTAACCGCGTTCCCTGTCTAGATATCTGCGGAAGTGGCCTTCCTTCGGGTAGTCATCGGCTAAATCCTACATCCAATTATTCTCAACAGTCCTATTGAGACTGGCGCCATTCCAAATGGCACCATGCCCAACCCATGTCAATGCCATATGGCAAGAACGTTCTTAAGACCCTGCAAAGACGGGTAATCGGGCTACCAAAATTTGATTAACTCTTCACAAAGATTGTGGGAGAACCCACTTTCACTGAACAATAACAAAAAATCAATGCGGGGATTGACATCCAAAACGTTTTGGTTTACACTAATTTTACCTTCCGAAACGTTTCGGAAAGCCGCTTGAGGCGTTAACTGGAGCAAAGCCGGGTCATTCTAAAACGTTTTCGACTTAGCAGAGTTTCCGTAAGCAAATCGATGACCGTGACGATAAAAGACATTGCCCGAGAGGTTGGTGTGTCAATAACTACGGTCTCGCGCGCCTTAACGGGATACAGTGACGTTGCCGAAGAGACCCGCCAGCGCGTTTTAGAAACCGCGACCGCATTAGGTTACACGCCCAATATCACTGCCCAACGATTACAGAAGCGTCGTACAGATACAATAGGCTTTATCACACCTACCTATCGACCTCGTTTTTCAGACCCATTCTTTAGCGAGTTCATGGCCGGTATAGGTAATGAGGCCGCTAGTCAGAATTACGATCTTCTGGTATCCACACATGCCCCAGACAGTGAAGAAGAACTTAAGGCATACCGGCGTGCGGTCAAAGGTGGTTGGGTAGATGGATTGATTGTGGTCCGTACGCGGGAAAACGATACCCGGATTCAGCTGTTATGCGAGCAGAACTTTCCATTCGTAGCGTTTGGTCGCACGCGACACGATCTTGATTTTTCCTATGTGGATGAAGATAGTGAAGCCGGAACGCGGTTGTTGGTGCAGCATTTTATCGACCTGGGACACCGGCGAATTGGCCTGATTTCGCCGCCACCTGGGCTGAATTTCGGTATTTATCGTCTACAGAGCTATTTTGACACGATGCGAGACAACGGTCTTTCTGTGCAGAGTGAATGGATTGTTTCTGGGGATATGACTCAACAAAGTGGATTTAGCATGGTGGAAAGCCTGCTGGTCCTTGATCCTCGTCCTACCGCTATCATCGGCGGAAATGATCTCATGGCCATTGGGGCGATAAAACGCATTCAACAATCTGGGTTGCATGTTGGAAAAGATATCGCTGTCGGTGGGTTTGATGACATTCCGTTGGCAGCTTTCGTCAACCCACCCCTGACGACAATCCACCAGCCAATCTACGATATCGGTAAACAAACCACGGCCATGCTGATTGATATTATCAATAACCGCTTGCTAGAAAATGCAAACATTCTCCTCGCGCCAACCTTAGTGGTACGAGAGTCCAGCGGGAAGTCTATTCTTTGACAAAGGGAGGTGATTTTTGGCAGATGATGAACAATTGTATCTAGTGTCCATCTAACAAGCTGCCCAAGCTTACAAAGTGATCGTCGATGAAAGTTACGTTTACAGGTTTGGTAAATATTATTTATTTCAACACAAATGGAGGCAAGAAGAAGATGAAAAAACTCTCAATATTTCTAATGGTGATGGTTGTTCTGGCCTTGGTAATTGTAGCCTGCCAACCAGAGACCGAAACAGTCGAAGTGACCCGGGTGGTGACGGAAACTGAAGAGGTGGTGGTGACCCAGGTCGTCGAGAAAGTGGTCGAGAGTGCGCCAGTCGAAGTTGAGGTAACCCGCGTCGTAGAAACAGTGGTGGAGGTCCCGGCTGAACCTGCTGAGAAGACCGTGGTCGAGTTCTGGAGTACTGACAAAGAGCCAGACCGGGTAGAACTTTATGAGCAAATTGCCGCACGATTCATGGCCGAGAATCCAGGCATAGACGTACGTATCGTGGCCATAGACGAAGCGGAGGTCTCTCAGCGGATTGCAACGGCTGTAGGCGCCAACCGATTGCCCGATATAGTGCGTATGGGCATCGAGCGTGTTGCGGCTTTCGCGGCCGATGGCATCCTTGACGAGGCAGCGGCCGAAGCGGTCATCGCCAGCGTAGGTGAAGATGACTTCCGTGCCGGTCCGTTGGCTATGGTAACTGATCCGGCGACAGGTATGTATGCAGCTGTACCTTTTGATGGCTGGATCCAAGCTATCTGGTATCGGTCTGACGTTTTTGAAGAAGCAGGGCTCAACCCACCCATCACCTGGGAGGATATCCTGGCTGCATGCGAATCGTTGCCCGGTGTCGGTAATCTGCTTTATGCTCTGACCCTGGGTACAGATCCGGGCCAGAACTATGGTCACCAGGTGTTTGAACAGGTCGCCATTTCTAACAATGCCTGGCCTTTCGATGCCGACGGTAATGTGACCATGAACTCCCCGGAGATGATCGAAGCATTGGACTTCTACACCAGTTTACAAGATTGTGCCGTTCCCGGTCCTCAGTATTGGCGGGGGGCTCGCGAAGCTTATCAACTTGACCAGTCTGGCATGCTCTTCTACAGTACCTACATCATGGATGACTTGGTCGATGGTTCAGGTTTGGAAGCCGGTGGTAATGTCGACATCCAAATAGAAAACTTACCCGAGAACACCGGCTTTGCTTCGGAGATGGTTGGCCCCAACGGCTCGGCCTCCTACGGCCAATTGGTTACCATGGCCATTATGCAAGGTGCCGATCCCGAAGCCCAGCAAGTCGCTGAGTACTTCTTGACCGAGGGTTATGCTGAAATCCTTAGCCTGGCTCCCTTTGGAAAAGTACCCGTTCTGGAAAGTGCGGTTGAACCCTGGAAAAGTAGCAGCGATTACTTCGCCAACTACTCCAGCGAGACATTGGATCAAATTGCCGATGGTTACAATACGATGCAACGTTGGTTGTTCCGCCCCGATTATGATGCCACCCAACGGGCGGTGGTCGGTGATATTGAAGGCCGGTTACTCATACCTACGGCCATCAGCAATATCGCCTTGGAAGGGATCATGACCCCGGAAACTGCGGCCCAATGGTTGCAGGAGCAGGTTGAGGTGATATACGCCGAAAGATTAGAAGGCTAGTACAGGTTCGAACAGGTTAGGGGGTGTGGTTTTCGCTGCGCCCCCTATTTCACTGCCGGGGCCGGCCGGTGCCACGGAGAGAACCATCATGTCCATAGCAACGGAGAAAGAAAAGCGCCAGCGTTGGCGCTGGAATTCACTCCGGGCTCGCGAAACACGCCTGGCCTGGATATTGATTCTGCCAACGGCATTAATCGTATTCGGCCTTGTCGTTTTTCCGGCCATCTTCAGCATTTGGATCAGTTTTCACAATGTGGGTCTTGACAATCTTGGTGATGTCTTTAAAGCGCCTTTTGTGGGATTTGAGAATTACGCAAAGGTTATCGATGATTTTGCTTTTCAACCCGGCCCACTGCCCGAAGACTGGGCGGAGGCCAATATCCTTGGGAAAATTGGTCTCTTCTTCACCAAATGGAGTTGGGGCGCGGCCATAACCAGTGTGGTTTACTCTTTCCTGGCTACGATTTCGACGGTCCTGGTTGGGTTGGGGGCAGCCCTGCTATTAAACCACCCTTTTCGCGGCCGCGGTTTTGCTCGCGCAACCTTTCTAATTCCATATGTGGCCCCCATCGTCAGCGTCGCATTTATCTGGCGCTGGTTACTTGATCCCCGGCCATCTGGCGTGGTCAACAATATTCTTATGCAACTTGGCGTGATTGATCTGCCGATCGCTTATCTCGCCGAGCGCGGGTTGGCTCTGTTGCTGGTCATTGTTTTCACCTCCTGGCGTTACTTTCCCTTCGCCATGTTGATGATCCTCGCCCGGCTGCAAGCGGTGGACCGGACACTCTACGAAGCAGCCGATGTCGATGGCGCCTCTATCTGGCAGAAGTTTTGGTTTGTGACTTTACCGGAACTCCGCTATGTTATTGGGGCCATTTTCCTACTACGTCTCATGTGGACCTTCAATAAATTTGACGACATCTTTCTACTTACAGGCGGTGGCTTTGGCACCAAGGTCTTGCCTGTTCTTACCTACGAGTTCAGCTTCCGTTTACGTGACTTTGGCAAAGGATCGGCCACAGCTATGATCCTTTTGATCATCCTGGTTATTTTCCTGGCTCTGTACATCAAGATCGTGATGCGCAACGTGGAGGATGAATAATGATCGAACTTCCGGTATACCATGGAGCTGAAAGATGACTGAGAACATAAGCAGAAAACGGGACTATGATAAACCTCGAAGTTTGATGGATCGCCTGGGTAGCTGGCTTAATTGGCGTCGTTTTATTTTTCTTATTATTTTGTTTTTCTTTTTGGGTTCAATATTGTTCCCTTTTTATTGGATGGTTAGTTCTTCCTTTAAAACACAAGCCGAGATTGGTAGTCGCGATCCTGTTTACATTCCTGAATCGTTGCGCCTGGATGCGTACAAGGAGTTATTTGATTCAGAAAATGATAATTTTCAGAATTTTGGACGCAATATTCTCAATAGTATGTTGGTGGCGGTCCCAACTTCGATCATAGCCGTCATCCTCGCCACGTTGGGCGCCTATGCGATAGCCAGGCTTTACTTCAGGGGCAAAAATCTCCTATTGAACAGCATCCTGGTCATTTACCTGTTTCCGGGCGTGCTACTCATTATTCCTCTGTTCTCGATGGTCGCCCGATTAGGCGACCGGATCGGCTTTAACGTGCAAGATAATCTATGGATCCTTGTAATCACCTACCTGGCTCAGACGCTTCCTGTTGCTCTGTATATGTTGGTTAACTATTTTCGTACCATTCCAACGGAAATCGAACAGGCTGGCTTGATCGATGGCTGCGATCATTTGGGTGTTATCTGGCGGATTACCTTACCCTTGGCTATTCCGGCCTTGATCTCTGTGGGCATCTACACCTTCATGATCGCCTGGAACGAGTTTCTCTATGCGCTCATATTCCTAAATAGCAGCGATATGTACACCATGCCTATAAAGATCAGTTGGATTTATAATGACCCCACACCACGTCCGAACGTGGTGATGGCTGCTTCAACCATTATGACCTTACCCGTCATCATTCTTTTTCTGGGTATGGAACGGTTCCTGGAGGAAGGTCTGTCGGCCGGCGGAGTCAAGGGATAGGTGGACCGAGGCGATCGAGGACCAGGCTCACGGGCTGGCCTAGAACAATGAATCGCAGTTCGCCCTGACATCCGCCAAGAGCGACAAATCTATGAGTGTTTCCGATACCCAAATATACCAGGACCTTCTTTACCTCTACGGTCCGAAAATAGCCCCGTTGGCTTACGAGCGCCTGGAAACCTTGCTGGCCGATTTCCGACAAAAATACCCCGATTGGGTCGGAAAACCGACTTCTGCTCGAGTGAGCCAACGAGACAGCATCTTGATTACCTATGGTGATATGGTCCAGGAGGAGGGCGAGGCGCCCTTGTGGACTCTAGTCGATTTCCTTGAAGCGCATCTTAAAGATGTCGTTAGCACCATCCATATCTTGCCTTTTTACCCTTATTCATCTGACGATGGCTTTTCGGTTATCGATTACCAGGCCATTAACCCTGCTTTGGGCGACTGGGAAGCCGTGACCCAGATTGGTGAATCATTTCGGTTGATGTTTGACGCGGTCATTAATCACATCTCAGCCGAGAGTGCGTGGTTCAAGGGCTTTTTACGAAACGATCCCCGCTATCGTGATTACTTCATCGTTGTTGAGCCGGGAACCGATCTATCCCAAGTCTTCCGGCCGCGGGCGCTGCCCCTACTGACAGAGGTGGTGCAGAAGAATGACCAGGGTGAAAATGTCAAGCGCCTGGTTTGGAGCACCTTTAGCACCGACCAGATAGACCTTAATTTTAGGAACCCGGATCTATTGCTCGACATCCTGGAAACGTTGCTTTTTTATGTTGGGCATGGCGCCGAGTTTATTCGCCTTGATGCCGTTGCCTATTTATGGAAGGAAATCGGAACGGATTGTTTGCATCTGTCTAAGACCCATCGCCTGATCCAACTGATGCGGCGTGTGCTGGACCGAGTGGCGCCAGGGGTAGCCCTTATCACTGAGACGAACGTCCCACATGAGGACAACATCTCCTATTTTGGAGATGGCACTAATGAAGCGCAGATGGTCTACAATTTTTCTTTGCCACCTCTTACGCTGCATGCCGTCCACACAGGCAATGCGCAGAAACTCAGTCAATGGGCGGATACACTGACCCTACCATCGGAAAATGTGACCTTTTTTAACTTCCTGGCTTCTCATGATGGCATCGGTCTCATGCCGCTTAAAGACATCTTGAGTGAATCAGAGATAAAGGCTCTGGCCCAGCGGGTTGAGAGGCTAGGCGGCCGGGTTTCTTCAAAGAGCAACGGCGATGGATCGACCAGTCCATATGAACTCAATATCAACTACCTGGATGCCCTGGGCGATCCCCAGAAAGGTGGCGAAGAGGACTGCTCTAGTCGCGCGCCGATTTCTGGTATCGCAGGCGATTATGCTTGCTTTACAGGGTGTGCCCGGCATTTACTTCCACAGTTTGTTTGGCTCAAGAGGTTGGCCGACCGGCGTCTACGAAACGGGTCGGGCCCGGACCATCAACCGCGAGAAGCTCCGGCGCTCGGTCCTGGAGGAAGAATTGGCTGATACAGCTTCATTGCGGAATCAAATTTTTTATAACTACCGGCAGCTTCTGGTGGTACGCCAGGCCACGCCGGCCTTTCACCCAAAAGCCATTCAGCAGGTACTCTTTGTTCACGAAGCCGTTTTTAGCCTGCTTCGCAGTTTGCCCGCAGCCAACTCCCATGTAATTTGCTTGCATAACGTCAGCTATCAGACTCACAAGGTCTCGATTAACCTGGCAGGTTTACCTATATCGGGCGGTGAACTCTTCGTGGATCTGGTAGGGGATAGTGTTTGCCAGGCAGCGGCTGGCCGTCTGTCTCTCACCATCCTACCATACCAAGTTTTGTGGCTGCAGTATATGTGAAAAATCAGGGCTGATCCCACCGAATACTCCAAGCAGAACATTTGAAAACTGGATATTGTGTACGAATTCACAAATTGAGCTGGAATCGGCCGGGGCAGATGAGTATAATTGACGACTTATCGGCCGGGAAATAGAGTTTACGCGTTCTTTCGAGATCTAGTACCCCATCCGGCAAAATTGTATCGGAAAAATTGTTGAGCATGGGCTCGATAATATGAACGAGGGAAAACACGGCTGCGACGTCTGTAAATCAACCGGCGCAGGTAAACGTCCACCTCGACGTTCATTGAGGAGGTTAATGGTTTTATGAGCATTAGTAAGCTCGCCAGCTCCATCGCAGAGTCACCAACCCTCGCCCTGAATGAAAAGGCGCGCATGTTGCGGGTCAAGGGTGAACCGGTAATCCATCTGGGTGGTGGAGAGCCAAAAAACAAGGCGCCGGTAACGGCTATCCTGGGATCAGCGGCCAAGTTAACGGCCGGAGACATCAAGTATGCCCCTACCGATGGTATACCGTCCCTTAAAAAGGCGATCATTCGTTATACTGAAGAGAATTACGGCCGGTTAGTCTCACCCGATAACATTATCGTTTCTACCGGGGCGAAGCAATCGATTTACAATATTCTCTACTCAATTCTTGACCCCCAGGATGAGGTTATCCTCCTGGCTCCCTATTGGGTCAGCTACCCCGAAATGGTGAAGATGGTCTACGGCATTCCCGTGATCGTAACCCCAGAAGATGGCACATTCCAACCCAAGTTTGATGAGATTGAGCAAGCGGTAAGTTCTTATACCAAGGCTATTATCTTAAATAGCCCGAATAACCCCTCTGGCGTGATGTATTCAGCGGAGTTCATCGCCGAGGTCGTCAACTTCTGCGAAAGTAGGGGCATCTACCTGATCATGGATGATATATATCACCGCCTGGTCTATGATGGCCTTTCTGCCCCAGCTCCTTATGAATATACAGACAGGGATATCGAAAACACGCGGGTTATTGTGGTCAATGGGGTCTCGAAATTATATGGTATGACCGGTTTTCGAATCGGCTGGGCGATCAGCAACAGGCGTCTGGTTGAGGTCATGACCAACGTACAAAGTCAGATCACTTCCTGCCCGCCTGTCGTTTCTCAGGCTGCGGCCGAAGGCGCTCTGACAGGCATGCAAAGCCTGGTTGAGAATTTACGGCTGACCATCCAGAATAACCGCGATATCATGATGAAGCGGTTACAAACTTTTTCCGATGTGATTGTCAGCAAGCCCCATGGTACTTTCTATTGTCTGCCCAACTTCCGCGCCTATGATCGGGATTCGGTAAGGTTGGCCAAATTCCTGCTGGAGAAGGCGCTGGTAGTTACCGTGCCGGGAAAAGACTTTGGCATGGATGGACACCTGCGCCTGAGCTATGCTGGATCGGTGAAGGAGATTACCGAAGGCGTCGAACGAATGAAATGGGCTCTCGACCCCAATGCGCCGAATGAGATTTATATTGGTGATCGTAAGATGATTAGGGATTGGCTATGAGCAACAACCTGCTGAATATAAAAACACCGTCAGAAGATCAGGCCGGGGCGCTAAGCAGCGATTACGGTTTAATAAACCACGGTTTGACCAACCTGCGCAAAGTATACTGGAATCTACCTACGGAATCTCTCTACGAGGAGATCGTCTTTCGCTCTGAGGGGCACATCTCAAAGATGGGACCGATCATTGTTGATTCGGGCAAACATACCGCCCGCGCGGCCAATGATAAATATGTCGTCCGTGAGCCTAGTAGCGAAGGCCATGTCTGGTGGGGTCAATATAACCGGCCGATAAACACGGGCCAGTTCAATGAGATCTTTAACCGCATGCAGGGTTACCTGCAAGGTCGCGATGTGTTTGTCCAGGATTGTTATGCCGGGGCAGATCCCGAATACCAGATGCCGGTCCGGATCATAAGCGAGCTGGCCTGGCATAGTCATTTTGCTCGCAATATGTTTATATTGCCCAAGAATCGCGAGGAATATCGCCAACACATCCCCGATTTTACTGTCGTTGGCGTGCCTTCCTTCACAGCCTTTGAATCCATCGACGGCACCCGATCGGGCACTTTTATCATTTTGAATCTGGATCAACGCCTGGCTATCATTGGCGGATCGGAATATGCTGGCGAGATCAAAAAATCTATCTTCACCGTCTTGAATTACCTCTTGCCTCTGGAAGGGGTCATGACGATGCACTGCTCGGCGAACCAGGGTGACAACGGCGATGTTGGATTGTTTTTCGGCCTTTCTGGAACCGGAAAAACCACGCTTTCGGCCGATCCCACGCGCAACTTGATCGGCGATGACGAACATGGCTGGAGCGATAATGGTGTATTTAACTTTGAGGGTGGCTGCTATGCCAAGGTTATCCAACTCTCACCTTCGGCCGAACCGGAGATTTACGCCTGCACTCGCACTTTCGGCACAATTCTTGAGAATGTCATCTACGATCCCGTCACCCGACGCATTGATCTGGATGACGATGCCATCACCCAGAATACCCGTGCTTCCTACCCGCTGGAATATATCGGCAACGCCGTGCCCGAGAAACGGGGCGGACACCCGACCAATATCATCCTGCTGACCTGTGACGCCCAGGGTGTGTTACCGCCTATTGCCCGACTAACGCCTGACCAGGCTGTGTATCATTTCATCTCTGGATACACTTCCAAGGTTGGTGGTACCGAGGTCGGCCTGGGCGAAGAACCGGAGATAACCTTTAGCGCCTGCTTTGGGGCACCCTTCATGGTGCACCATCCCATGTTTTATGCCGATTTGCTGCGGCGCAAGATTGAGCGATATGGTGTTACCTGCTGGCTGCTTAATACCGGTTGGGTGGGCGGATCTTATGGTGTGGGCAAACGAATTAGCATCAAACACACCCGACGGCTGCTCAACGCGGCCTTGAACGGCGAGCTAGCAGAGGTCGAATATTATCGTGACTCGGTCTTTGGTTTTGAAGTGCCCAGGAATTGTCCCGATGTGCCCGAAGGCGTCCTCCACCCGGCCGAGTCGTGGCCCAGTCAGGCCGAATACGACAATAAATATCGCCAATTAGCGGCGCGATTTGTCGATAACTTCAAAATGTTTGCGACTGATTGCCCGCCAGAAGTTCGCGAAGCGGGGCCAAAGATTTAATCATCGCTGATTGAGACAGTTAAAGATCAATTAAAGGGGTTGCAGCCTCGAGGCCGCATCCCCTTTCTGTATTTATACAAGCCTTGGATTGGCGGTTGTAATTATGGGCATTCTCGGTTATCTTTTTCTCTATGTATGGTTGGAATGTGCCGTCTCGCAGATAGATAAACTCCAGATAGAGAGAGGATTTGAATAACAATGCCCGTAATTGATCGTTTTGGTTTGTATCGAAAGAATATTCATAGGGAACCAAATGACTTTACCAATCCCAATGTGGCCGAACAATACCCCCCGGACCTGGAATTGGAACCGGTGCACCTGGATATCGATCTTTTTATCGATGTTGGGCGCAAGGAGGCACGCGGGCGGGTGACTACCATGGTACGAGCCCGTCACAAAGGTCCGTCGCGAATTAATCTTGATGCGGTCGATTTCTTGGAATTGGCAGTGAACGACGCCGATGATCGAGCGTTAACCTGGGGCTATGACGGTGCTGTGCTTTCGATTGAATGGGCCGAACCCTTCGCAGCCGGTGAAGAACGACGACTGGCGGTTTCCTACCGGGTGGTAAATCCAGTAGATGGCCTCTTTTTCTCCCAACCCAATGATCAGTACTCCGATCAAGCCTGGTATGCGGTAACCGATCATGAAACCGAGCGAGCCCGTCATTGGCTACCCTGTATCGATTTACCCAATGTTCGCACCACCCTGGATTTCCATCTACGCGCTGAGACTCGATTTACCATCCTGGCCAACGGATACCTGGTGGAGGAGACAGTACATATCGATGGCACAAAAACAGCTCACTGGCGCTTAGAACAACGTTGCCCAAGCTATCTGACCTGCTTTGCCATCGGCGATTTTGTCCGGGCAGATGATGGTTATTTTGAAGATGGTGCCGACCACATTGAACTGTCTTATTTCTGCAGCCGCGAGCATGATGCTGACTCGCTGCTTCGCTCCTTCGGCCGTACCGGAGAAATAATGGGCTGGATGACCCGAAAGCTGGATAGGCCTTTCCCCTTTCCCAAATATTACCAACTCGCCCTGCCGCAGCTGGGCGGGGCCATGGAGAATATTTCCCTAACTAGTTGGGATGATAATTTTGTGATGGATGCGGAAAATGCCAAGGAGCTTGGCTGGTTGGTTGACATCATCAATGTCCATGAGATGGCTCATAGTTATTTTGGTGATTCAGTTGTCGTTCGCGACTTTGCACATGCCTGGCTGAAAGAATCTTGGGCCACCTATATGGAACAGTTGTGGTGCGAGGACAATCGAGGCGAGAATGAAGCCCAGTACGTCTATTACGACAACGCCAAGGGATATTTTGAAGAGGCGGACAAGAAGTACCGGCGCCCCATCGTTTCCCGGCGTTTCAAATCATCCTGGCAGATGTATGATAGGCACCTTTATCCAGGGGGCGCCTGTCGCCTTCACACCCTCCGCCGGGAATTAGGCGATGAAGTTTTTTTTCCTGCCATAAGCGATTACTTGAGACGTTTTGATGGCCAGGTAGTTGAAACCGACGACTTCCGCCAGGTGATGGAGGAGCACTCCGGCCGCTCCCTGGTCAAATTCTTCGAGCAATGGTTCCATTCACCTGGCTATCCAGACATTGAGGTTACTTTCAAATACAAAAACAAACAGAAACAGGGCATCTTCGTGGTCGAACAAAAACAGGTAAACCTCGCAGAAGGTGTGCCTATTTTTGAGCTGAATACCTCTTTGGGCTGGACGGTTGAAGGGGAATCACACCAGCTGCCGATCAAGCTGGAAGAAACGCGGCAAACTTTTATGGTCCCCATGGCTACCGATCCGGATATGGTCCGTTTTGATCCCGATTACCGGATCCTGCACAAGCTGTCGTTTAATCCGGGCGATACCAAGCTACGCCGCCAACTGGCCAACTCCCAAGACGTCATCGGCCGCATCCTGGCGGCCCACGAATTGGCTAAGAGCGCCACGCGGACCAACATCCTGGCCATTGTCGACGCCTATACGGCCGAGCCGTTCTGGGGAGCCAGGGAAGAATTCGCTCGTGCCCTGGCCGAGGCCGGTACCGAGGTTGCCATTGATGGACTGGCCCAGTTTCTGACCACAGAGCAGGATCCAATGGTCTTACCGGCTCTCTTTCAGGCGGCCGGAAAATTCCGTGATGTACGACTACGAGACGCTATCAGCCAGCGCCTGCATGGGGAGCTGCCCCCTATGGCTCGCAAGGCAGCCTATGAAGCGATGGGTAAACAAAGAAAATTAGCCCATTGGGATATGCTGTTGGAAGGCACTCGTCAATCTGGCTATAACGGGCATGCGCAATCAGGCGCATTTAGCGGACTTGCAGCCTCACGACGGGAAGAGGCGACCCAGATTTTGCTGGACCAGATACCGTTCGGAGTGCATTCCAACCGGGTCCGGCCGGCCATTGTCAGCGGTTTGACCGATATAGCCAAGGGACTGGAGAAGAGTAGACGTGAAGAGGTTGTTGAGCTACTAATCGATCTTTTGCGTGATCCCTGGTTGAGGGTACGGATGCGTACTGTGACCGGACTCACACAGATGGGCGCCGTTGAAGCAATCCCGGCCTTGGAAGCCTTCAGTCGTGCGCAATCTCAGCAAGCACAGGTCTACCACGATAAGCAGATTGAACGCCTCAGAATGGCAGACAAGAGTGATGGCTCGGCCTTGAAAAAACAAGTTGAAGATATGCAGACCAAACTGCGCAAGTTAGAAGATCAGCTACAAACACTACAGGCCACAGTAGATGCGGTTGAAAAAGAGGCTGATTAATCGGTGTCTGTTTAGGGCAAACTGATGCGAGTTAGGTCAAATATTTATATGAGTAGTCGCTGGTTTACCTACACTTTTTAGCCTGCATGGCTTAAAATTCGGGGTGTGAAATTTAGCAGACTTATCGTATTCCTTTTCCTGACCAGTCTTATCTTATCGGTAGCCTGCTCGCGAATGCGAAGCGACGAAAGTAGTTCGACATCTGCGACCTCAACCGTTACCCGTCTCTTTCAACCGGTGACAACGGCCACAACCGGTCCAACAGGTCCAGCATCCACACGCAATGCCACCCCGGTCGCCACGCCAACTGACAATCTCCCCCCGCCGTCCCTTATTGTGGAGGATCAGGATTTGGCCGAGGACGGCCAACTTACTATCAGTCGTATATCGAGCCAGCAACCAGGTTGGGTGGTTATCTATAGCGATGAGTCAGGCGAGCCCGGGGAGATCCTTGGCTTTGCCCAGGTACCTGAGGGAGAAAGCCAGAACATCGTCGTTTCTGTAGATCCCCTCGAAGCTACCCCTACGCTCTACGCTATGTTTCACGTGGACGAAGGACAAGGTAACACTTTCGAATTTCCCGGACCGGATAGGCCGGCCCGATCGGGAGATGATTTTGTTGTTGATTCATTTGTGGTCGATCTTCAAATCTATTTCCCCGATGTTCTCGTTGAAGATCAGAAGGTTGCCGAGGATGGCCTGGTTACTGTCCGGCGGGCCACAGCCACAGAACCATCCTGGCTTGTTCTACATGCCGATGATGCAGGTGAACCCGGTGGGATCGTGGCCTATGCGCCCCTTAAAACCGGAGTGAACGAAGATGTAACCCTGACCATTGACTGGCGCACTGTCCCGCCCAGGTTGCATGCGATTATGTATGTAGATGGTGGACAAGCCGGGAACTTTGAAGAATCGGACATCAGCAAGCCCATAATACTAAATGGAGAACCGGTGGCGGCCTCCTTCGAACTATTCTTACCCCCAGACATATTCATTTTGGACCAACCGGTGGTAAATGGTGATATCGTGATTGAGCGGGTTATCGCCTACGGGCCCAGCTGGTTGGTTGTCTATAACCAAAATGAAGAAGAGACATTAGGAAATATCATCGGCTGGTCACAGTTGGAACCGGGAATCAATATGCAGGTCACGGTCCCAGTAACCGAGGCTGCGGTGACCCCGATCCTATACGTTTTGCTCCATGAAGACCTGGAAGATATCGGCGAGTTCGGATTTCCGCGAACCGATCCGGTCGTTATCTACGAGGACGGAATTCACCCCTTTACTTTCCGGACAGATCCCGGTAATTACCTGATCACTCGTGACCAACCCCTGTCGTCAAGCGATGTAATTACCGTTCCCCTGGCGGTTGTGGATCAAAACGCCTGGGTGGTCGTCCGCGCCGATGCTGAAGGTGAATTGGGTGAGATCCTGGGCCGCCGTTGGGTTTCGGCTGGACTCAATCGGGAGATACCCGTTACCATCAATCCGGATTTACTAACATCCACCTTGTATGTGGTTTTGCACCTGGATGCCGGCATCTCAAGAGTATTTGACTTCCCAGAGGGGCTGGATGTTCCTTTTCAGCGCAATCGTAATGTTATTCGGGCGCCCTTCACTCTTATCGAAAACAACGGGCAGTAGTTGGATGGTTGGTGGGGAGTTAGATTCGCTGCTCATCCGCCAAGGGAGAAAACCATGAAAGCGTCACCTCTGTCCCACCAAACCCTGTTCTGGATGCTGGCCCTGGTACTATGGTCCTTGGCGATATCAGCCTGCCAGCCTGAGGAAGAGACAGCCGAACCCTTGCCGACCTTCACGAAGATTACGGCCATACCCATTCAGGATTTGCTGACAGCGAGACCTACAAGTACGGTTGACCTGGCCGGGAGGACCTTAGATTCTAACGGTGCTGACAGCACGCCGATAACGACCGCTCCCCCACTGCCCTCGACGCCGTTGCCTGGTCCACCAGCTACGCCAACACCACTTCCTGAGCCAACTTTTTATACTATCAAAGCGGGAGACACTTTTATCGGCATTGCCGAACAGTTCGGAATCACTATCGACTCACTGATCTTCGCCAACGGGTACAACAACTTGAGTGAGATAACCCTGGCCGTCGGCGAGGATATACAGATTCCTTATTGTGAAGCGCACCAGATTTTGCCGGGAAACACCTTATCGAGCATCGCCCAACTGTGTGGGCTCACCATGGATGATTTGATTGTTGCCAACATCGGTTTCTTGGCCGAAGTAGGCTCGCTCGAAGCCGTGCCTCTTGGGTTCGTCCTGGCTATTCCCCAGGAAAGTTCGACGCCAGAAGATTTGGATTGTAGCGCTCGACCTCCCCGAGAGCAGGTGATCGAATATACACCTGGACCGGGCGAGGGACCATTTTGCCTGTCTCAGAAGTTTGGAGTTTCGGGATCGGCGGTGATCCAGAGCAATTTCGATCGCCTCATTGGTAATTCTTATGGTGAGGCGCCCTTGCTGATACCGCCCGTTGATGGCGCGCTCTACGTCGTCACTCTGAATGATGTGACTAGGAATGTTCGTGTTTCAGATCTGGCTGAATGGTATGAGGTGGAGCCTGAAGCGATCACTGACTGGAATAGAAATCCGATTAACGATCCCCTCGTGGAAGGGCAGCAACTCCTGATCGCCGGGGCGAACTTGATTTTTGGCCGGTTCCAGGCCCAGCCGTCAGCAGAATAGATCCCCAGATTTCTCGAGGTCACGGGTAACTGCCTCGCGCATAATGTGAGCTGTCCAAAATCGTTGGGCTACCAAATTGGCTTGAGGCGTTAATAAGTCTCGCGGACCAGGGCGATCATGTCACCTAATACGCCGGCTGCGGTCATCTCCAAACCGGCTCCCTTGCCAGCGATCATCAACGGTTCGTCATCGTAGCGGGCCGTTCGAAAATTGATGTATTTCAAATTAGCCAGCGGGCTGGATGGGGAGAGCCCACTCAACCCAACCGCCCCTCCTTGTTCGCTAACCCGGGCAATATAACGCAATACCTGGCCGGCATGACCGGCCGCGATAATCTGGTCACCGATGACTGGATCCATCGCAATAGCCGACTCCATAAACTCAGCTACAGAGAGATGGGCCAACGACGGATGGTATAGTGGCTCCACCTGGATATCGTCTTCCTCAAGCGGCCAGCCGGCCAGTCGGCCAAGGATCATGATCTTTCGTTTTACGTCCAGGCCGCCTAAATCCTCACGTGGATCCGGCTCGGTGTACCCCCTGTCTTTGGCTTCGGCCAGGGCCTTCGAGAATGAGGAGCCTTCATCAAGGCGGCTACAAATATAGCCCAGGGTACCGCTCAATTGTCCTTCGATGGAAAAAATCTGGTCGTTCGTATCACGCAAATAGCGCAGGGTAGCAATCACCGGTTGCCCACCGCCAACTGTAGATTCATAGCGCATTTTGGGATTGTTGTAGTAGCGACGAGCAGCCGTCCAGGGTCCGGTTAGGGGTTTCTTATTAGCTATCGCTACAGCAAAATCCAACTCGAGAGCCAAATCAATGACCGGTTCCATCCCATCGGCGGCCGTTGTATCGACCACGATCGCCCGTTCAATGCCGGCGGCAGCCAGTTGGCGTAATACTTCTGTTTGACCGGGTCGACCTTCACTTAGGGGCTGACCACCTTGTTTATCGGCAATGATATTTTGCAGCCTGTTATCGTCCAATCCAACTGGATCCCATTGCCAGCCCCGGCTGTCCACCAAGGCTACAATGCTAAAATGCAAATGGTTGCGGCTTGCGACAATTTCGTGGCTATCCACGATTTGTTGAACCAGTGTCTGGCCAACATTGCCGATACCGAACACAATAACGGGAATGTTTTTCATAACTTCTCCAAAAGCAAAGGCCCTGCTCCGTTAAGAACAGGGCCAATGTGCACCGTAGCGCTAACGCCTTTGAGGAGGTAGCGCTACGGTGCGTTTAGATAAGTGACTATCCATAAGCACCACCTCCTCTTTTTAAAGGATAGCGGGCAGGCCAAGCCTGCGAATAAATGGGAAAATGATGGCGCCATTATAACTGCGATAGGATATCTTTCAAAACCCATTTTGCAGAAAATGGAGAATCATTAATCCACTGTTACATTTCAGACAATTGTTTCAAGCCGAGGATCAGGCGATCGATTTCCTCTATTGTGTTATAGTGGACAAAGCCAATCCGAAGCAGGCCACCTGCCTCCAGGACGCCAAGCCTTTCCATGACAGCGACAGCGTAATAGTGACCATCCCAGGTGAAGATCCCTTGTTTCCCTAAATGTCGGGCGACATTTCGAGGCGAGTGACCGGCAACATTGATGGCAAAGGTCGGTGCGCGCTCAGACAGCCGTTCCACATCAGAAATGCCAAACAGGCGTAGGCCGGGCACCGTGGTTGCCTGTTCCAGAAAATGTTGGCTTAATTCCTTCTCATATCTTTTGATCGCCTGCATAGCCTGTTTCAGATGTTGGCGGCGTCCGGCAAACGTGGCTGGTTCTTTAGCCGGTTCAGGTCCATAGGTCTGCCCAATTGCTTCCAGATAATCAACTGCTGCGGTCACGCCGGCTAGGCTCTCGAAACTTTGGGTACCGGTCTCCCATTTGCCCGGTGGCAAGGCCGGCGCCGGTCGAACCTTATAGGCTGCCAGCTTTTCCATGAGCTCATACTTGCCATACATAACACCCGTGTGTGGCCCGAAAAATTTGTAGGCTGAGGCCGCCAAGAAGTCGCAATCAAGCGCCTGGACGTCGACCGGATTGTGAGGTGAGTAATGCACGGCATCCACATAAACCAGGGCGCCAGTCTCGTGGGCCATTCTGACCACCCGACCCACGTCGACCAGGCTCCCGACCGCATTGGAAGCATAGGAGACAGCAATGAGGCGAGTACGCTCGTTTAGTAATGTGCTTAAGCTATCCAGATCCAGCGTGCAATCCTCGGGTCGAAAATCCAGCATGCGAACAGTAACACCCCGGTCTTTTGCAGCTAAAACCCAAGGAGTGATATTGGCGTCATGGTCGAGCCGGGTCACTATTATTTCATCGCCTGGTTGCCATTCTTGACTGATTGCCCTGCTGGCCGCGAAGGTGAGGCTGGTCATATTTTGACCAAAGGATATTTCCTCTGGCCGGCGAGCATTAACGAGATCCGCTATGGCGTTTCGCGCCGCATCGACCACTGCATCGGTGTTTTGGCTGGTGACGAAGGCGCCGCCCAGATTGCTATTGTTGTGGGACAAATAGTGCCCGATGGCATCGATGACCCGCTGAGGGGTCTGTGTCCCTCCTGGCCCGTCGAAGAAAACAGCCGGTTGGCCATCCACCTCAAGCGTCAGTGAGGGAAATTGGTTTCGTAAAGCATAGGGATCAAGTTGATTGGTCACCGATATATTCTCCTAAGGATATCCATCCTGGCCAAGGCCGGATCTTGTTATTCTGATAGAGACGGTAGTACATATTCGCCTACCTGGTAATTATATCAAGCTTCTGGCGCTTTACCTGCCAAGAATCTCCGATTATAATCATCACTAAGGGTGGCACGGCCCTCATTTTCCCAGCATATAAAGGTGAAACGGCCCATCCGTAATTTCAGGGCATGTGTATTTAGCTAATAGGAGGCATCGATGCGATTAGGTAAAGAATTAATCGGTAAGCCGGTCTATAGTCTGACTGATGGCCGGCAGCTAGGCAATGTCAAAGACATTTACCTGGATCTAGAATTTGATCTGCTTAACGGTATCTTCTTAGGTACTGAAGGAATGTTTAAACGTAAGGCGAGGGTAATCGCTCGCGAAAATATAGCCGTCTTTGGCTACGATGCCGTCCTGGTGACTGATTCCGATGTTGAAACAGATAATAACCAGACGCCGGAAGTGGAATTATGGCTGAGACGGGACGGTATTCAAGGGCGCAGCATAGAAACGGCCGGCGGCACCAAGGTCGGCACGGTCGGAGATATTCTCTTCGACGAGAAGGCTAGAGTCGTTGGTTTTTCTCTGGCCCGCGTTTTTGTCGCCGGTCCAATTGCTGAAAAACAGGTTGTATTGAGGGAAGCAGTGACCAACGCAGGGGGCAAGGATGGCATAATGATTTTGGATCTGACCCAAGCCGAGAAGGCCGATGAGGATGTGACCAAGGCCGAGAAGACCGATGAGGATGTGACCAAGGCCGAGAAGACCGATGAGGATGTGACCAAGGCCGATGAGGATCAGGCCGAGCAACCCCAACCAGAGGCTGATTTACCAACATCCGATCCAACGAAACCGGCCGAGCAACCAGCTGATGAGGCTTAGTTCTTTTGGTCGAGTTATTGGTTGAAGCGGTTTTTTAGTTGGCCAGCGCGTATAGACTATCGAACAGAGCAGGGATTACTTAAGCGGTCTGCTATATAACTGGCATTTTTAGATAGAGAGGAGAATGATCATGTTGAATTTGGCCTCGTTATTAGAAGATTCCACCCGTGATAACCCCAATCAGATCGGTATAATTTTTAACGAAATGAAGCTCCCTTACCAGGCCATCAACGCGGCTGCCAACCAGGTCGCCAATGGTCTGGCCGGTCTTGGTATCCAAAAGGGGGACAAAGTGGCCCTGAGTTGCCCCAATCTACCGTATTTCCCAATTGTGTATTATGGGATACTGAAGGTCGGCGCCGTTGTTGTTCCTTTAAATGTACTGTTGAAATCTCGTGAGATTAGCTATCACTTGCAGGATTCCGAGGCGAAAGCATACTTCTGTTTTGAAGGAACCGAGCAGCTACCCATGGGTGAGATGGGTTACGGTGGATTCCAGGGAGCTGAGGGGTGTGATCATTTCTTCTTAATCACGGCCAACCCGGCCGCGCCATCCCCAATCACAAACGCCATTACCATGGGCGCCCTAATCGCCAGCCAGCCGCCAACCTTTGAGACAATTCAAACCAGTTCTGAGGACACCGCGGTCATCCTCTATACCAGTGGCACGACCGGCCAACCCAAGGGCGCCGAGCTAAGCCACATGAACATGGTAATGAACGCCCGCTTAGCCGATAACTTGTTCGGTCGTCCGGCGGGTGATGTTCACCTCGTGGTCTTACCCCTGTTCCACTCTTTCGGCCAATCTGTGCAGATGAATGCCGGTTTTTATACCGGGGCAACCCTATCTTTGTTGCCCCGGTTTGATCCCGATGCTGCTCTCGGTATTATGGAACGGGATAGCGTGACCTTTTTCGCCGGTGTTCCCACTATGTACTGGGCCATGTTGCACTCGCCTAACGTTGACCAATTTAATTTGGGAAAGATCTCAGACAATCTGCGGCTGTCTGTATCCGGTGGGGCTGCCATGCCGGTTGAGGTGATGAAAGCTTTTGATGAGAAATTTAATGTCAAAATTCAAGAGGGGTATGGCCTTTCTGAGACAAGTCCTGTCGCCAGTTTCAATCGACTGGATCGGGAACGGAAGCCCGGCTCAGTAGGTCTTCCAGTTTGGGGCGTGGAGATGCAGATCGTTGATGAATTGGATAACCCGGCTCTCCAGGGTGATTTAGGTGAAATTGTTATCCGTGGGCACAATGTTATGAAAGGCTATTACAACCGTCCAGAAGCGACCGCTGATGCCTTCCGTGGCGGCTGGTTCCATACCGGAGATATCGGCCGGATGGATGAAGATGGTTACTTCTATATCGTTGATCGGGTAAAAGATATGGTCATCCGTGGCGGCTTTAATGTCTATCCCCGGGAAATCGAAGAAGTGTTGATGGGCCATCCCAAAGTTAGCCTGGCGGCCGTGATCGGCGTTCCTGATGAACAATATGGCGAGGAGATCAAGGCCTTTGTTGTTCCTAAGCCCGGCGCTGAAGTCACCTCAGCAGAGATTATCGCCTGGTCCAAGGAAAATATGGCCAGCTATAAATATCCGCGAATAGTCGAAATCCGTGACACCTTACCCATCAACGCCACCGGCAAAATATTAAAGATTGAACTTCGAGCTGGTGGTTAATACGAATCATCGAGCCCATAGGGTGCATTGCAGGGCGTTTCCACAATTATTGGCATGTAATAGAGGTTTTATCTGTCGAGACAAATAGGAGCGTAACAATGAGCGAAAACGGCAGTGTTAGCTTTGGTCTAACCGAAGAGCAAAGCATGATTCAGCAACTGGCCCGGGAATTCTCTCGAAATGAAATCGCCCCGGTCGCCGAGAAATATGATAAGAATCACGAATTTCCCTGGCCGGTCATTAAAAAAGCCCAGGAGCTTGGACTAACAACTATGGCCGTGCCGGAGAAGTACGGCGGCCTGGGTCTAACTTTATTTGAAGAGGTGCTGGTGGCCGAAGAGCTGGCCTGGGGCTGTTCTGGTGTTAGCACGGCGATTGGCGTAAACGGCCTGGGTTACGCGCCAATCCTCATTGCCGGAACGGAAGAGCAAAAAATTAATTATGGTGGGCGTATGGCCGACGGCGAACTTGCTGCCTACTGTGCGACTGAGCCTGAAGCCGGCTCTGATGTGGCTGGCATCAAGACCACGGCCAATAAGGTGGGCGATCATTACATTTTAAACGGTAACAAGATGTTTATCACCGGTGGTACGGTAGCCGGCTATTACACCGTTTTTGCCTATACGGACCCTACTCAGCGTTACAATGGTATGAGTTGTTTTATTGTCGATCGCGATTGGGAAGGGGTTAGTGTGGGCAAGCCTTTTGATAAGATGGGCCAACATGCCTCTGATACGGCCGAAGTTGTCTTTGAGGATGTTAAGGTGCCGGCAAGCCATCTGCTGGGCCAGGAAGGTCAAGGTTTCATTGTAGCGATGAAGGTCTTCGATCGCAGCCGGCCGCCAACTTCGGCCGGGGCTGTTGGCGTGGCCCAGCGGGCTGTGGATGAATCTATCCAATATGCCAAGGAGCGCACAACCTGGGGCAAGCCCTTGTGGCAACACCAGGTTATGGGACATATGATTGCTGAAATGGCCATGGAAGTAGAGGCCGCTCGCTTGCTGGTCTGGAAAGCGGCCTGGTCGGTTGATGCCGGACAACGTAATACAACCGCGGCCGCCTATGCCAAGGCCTATGCGGCCGATATGGCCATGAAAGTAACCACAGATGCCGTCCAAGTTTTTGGCGGCTATGGTTATATGTCTGAGTACCCGGTCGAGAAGCTGATGCGGGACGCCAAGATCTTCCAAATATATGAAGGAACCAGCCAGATTCAGCGAAGCATAGTCGTTCGCGAACTATTTCGTTAGATAATCTCATAACTCAACAATAGTTCATCACCTCGGACTGGCTCAGACGATACGCACGGCGCTATCCTGTGCCGGCCGTTATTATCGTTCTCTCGTTATCGTGGTCGCCTGCCACCTGGCTGGCTAATCGACCAGGCTTAGCACCGGTTCAGTGATCCTCTGCAGGTTCGCGCTGGTTTTGTCGGCTGTGTTATAATTTCAAGCTTGCCTGACGCAAAAAATTATTTCAGGCGCTAAATTAATTATGCAAAGGATTTGTAGTGGAAATCATAAATACCCTGATTGACGTAGTTCTTCATATTGACCAATACCTGAATCAAATTATTCAGGATTATGGTTTTTGGACCTATGCCCTCCTTTTCTTCATCATCTTCATGGAGACAGGATTTGTCGTCACCCCATTTCTGCCTGGGGATTCGTTGTTATTTGCTGCTGGAACTTTCGCGGCCATTGGCTCATTGGATGTCTGGCTCCTCTGGGCTATTTGTCTCGCTGCCGCCATCTTGGGTGACACAGTAAATTATTGGATAGGATCTGCAATTGGGCCACGAGCCTTCGAACAGAACAACCGTTTTCTGAAGAAGAAGTATCTGGACAAAACGCAAGCGTTTTACGACAAACACGGGGGCAAAACAATAGTCCTGGCTCGCTTTGTCCCCATTGTGCGCACCTTCGCGCCTTTTGTTGCCGGTGTGGGAACCATGGAATACCGACGCTTCTTAACCTATAACGTGGTCGGGGCATTCTTGTGGACCGGCATTTTTATCTGGCTGGGTTACTTCTTTGGCAATATTCCCTTCGTTCAGGAAAATTTTGAGCTGGTTATTGTCCTAATTATTCTTATCTCCGTGGTTCCGATGGCCATAGAATTTATTCGCGGCCGGACCCACAAGAAAGAGGCCACAGGAACGACCGGGTAAACAACTGCCTGGGATAAGAAATAGGATTTCACATGGAACTGGGAAGTCGCCGCATTGAAGCTGTTCTCTTTGATCTCGATGATACACTCATCGACTGGGCTGAAGTAACGGTAAGCCGTGACGAATACTTTCGCCCGCGAGTAAGCCGGCTTCATGACTTTCTGACAGACAAGGGTTTCGATCTACCACCGGCCCCCGAATTTCAAAGCATCCTCGATCAGGCAATTTTTACTACATGGGAAGAAGCTAAAAAAACCTGGACTATCAGACCTTATGGCGAAATTTTAAGCCAGGTCCTGCTCAATTTGGGCCTTAGTATTGAGGGGCTAAATATCAATGAGCTTCTGAGGGTCTTCGGCTGGGAGGCTTGGCCTGGTGTGGTCAATTTTCCAGATACGATTCCTGTTCTAGAGGAATTGCGCCAGCGTGGTTATAAGATCGGACTGCTGACAAATTCCTTTTTACCCATGTGGATGCGCGATGTGGAGTTGGAGACTTATCAGTTGATAACCTATTTCGATGCCCGTATCACCGCGGCCGATATTGGTTACGTGAAGCCCCATCCCAATATCTATTATGCTTTGTTGGATAGGATGAATATAACGCCAGACCAGGCTGTTTTTGTTGGCGACCGGCCCAAGAACGATATTGCCGGGGCCAATGCAGTAGGTTTGATCAGCATTCTCATGGATCCACCCCATCTCCAGCGTGAGCTTAACGGGGTTGTACCAGACCATACGATTACCACCCTGGGCGAACTACTGCCGTTATTAGAAGAACTTGAGCAGATCAACCAACCCGGGCGGAGTTAGGACATAAGTCACCCGTTCAGAGCGCTCGTTATGGGCCATAATCGTGGTACCGATAAAGAGTGGAGGTAAGAGATGTCGAAACCAGGTCGCAATGATCCTTGCTATTGTGGCAGTGAGAAAAAGTATAAAAACTGTCACATGGCTGATGATAAAGCCGCTGAACAAGAAAAACGCCTGGAGGAGGATGCCGCAAAATGGCTACGCCAGGATCTCTTGAAGTACGCTCGTGACGAGCGTTTTGCGGAACCTTTGGCCTATGCCCTACCTTTCTACTGGAACAATCACTACACTATTGAGAATGCCGAAGAGATGAGCATGAATGAAGCCCTCCGTTTCTTCGATTGGTTTGTCTTTGATTACCGGCCTGAAGCCTCTGAGCGGCTGATTGTCGTTTATCACCAGGAGAACTACGATAATCTTTCAGGTCCCCAGCAGCGCGTCTTGGACCAATGGCAATATGCTCCGGCTGCGACCGCCTATGAATTGTCAGGATACGAAGGGCAAAATCTATTTGTCAAAGAATTTATTACCAGGGAAGAATTGACGATTTTTGAACCGTCAGGCCATGGTCGCATCGAGAATGGTGACCTGCTTCTGGGACGACTGGTCCCTGTTCGAGACCGTCTCGAATTCAGTGCCGTGGCAGCCTATCTGCCCCAGGATGAGATCGAAGATTTGGCTCAGAAGTTGGAAGAGGGCCAAGTAGCCGATAGCGCAGCATATCCGGAAGCGACTTACCAGGAATTCATGCGTAGGAATGGTCATATCATCATCCACCACGCTCTGGAACAGGCCGAGAAGAAAGACCGGCCGCCAGTCGCGGCTGAAGATCCCAGTCAGGCCGGTCGCTTAACACGCCAGGCGGCCAAGCAAATACGCAAATTACCCCGACTTCGCCGATAGCCGGGTGGTAGGATCATGTCCAGCCTGGTAATCCAACCCCAAAAAACCCCCTTAAAAGGCACGGTCAGGGTGCCTGGCGACAAATCTATCAGCCATCGGGCGGTAATGTTAGCGGCCATAGCCCAGGGCACCAGCGTAATTCAAAACTGGTTGCCGGCCGGGGATACCATTGCCACTCTCGAAGCGATGAAAGCGCTGGGGACGCCGATAGAGATTGAGCGGATATCCGACCAGGCCTGGCATTTAGAGATAGAAGGCCGTGGGTTTCATGGAATAAAAAAGCCCGATCAGCCGCTGAATTGCCGAAATGCGGGCACGTGCATGCGCCTGCTTGCCGGCATCCTGGCCGGTCAACGATTCTCTACTGTGTTAGAGGGCAGCGAACAATTGCGCCGGCGACCCATGGGCCGGATTGTTTCCCCACTGCGCCAGATGGGCGCTGATATTGAGACCCAGGATGAGCGGGCGCCCATACACATCCGGCCGGCGAAGTTGAAAGGCATCGATTATATTCTACCGGTGGCCAGCGCTCAAGTGAAAAGCGCCATTTTGCTTGCCGGTCTATACGCTCGCGGCGAAACGCGAGTTTACCAACCAGGACCTGCCCGAGACCATACAGAGCGTTTACTTCAGGCTATGGGCGCGAACATCCAAAATGAAGATCGCTGGATCATCCTGCAACCACCTTTTGGAACTGGGTCTTTACCCGATGCGCCGATCTCTGAAAAGAAGGCCAGGCCTGAAATGGAACTCCAACCTCTGGATCTGACCGTTCCCGGTGATCTTTCTTCGGCCGCGTTCCTGTTGGTGGCAGCGGTTATTGTGCCTCACTCGCATATTACTATCCGGGATGTGGGCCATAACGAGACCCGTACGGGCATTCTGGACATCATTGCCGCTATGGGTGGCGCAATTGAAGTGAGCAACCGCCATAGCACAGGAGGCGAACCGGCCGTCGATTTATCCACTCATTTTGACGAATTACAGAGTACAACAGTCGCCGGAGACACGGTGGTTCGGGCCATTGATGAGTTTCCGGTCTGGGCCGTGGCTGCTACCCAGGCGGCCGGTCCAAGCACGTTGCGAGAAGCAACGGAGTTAAGGGTAAAGGAGGTTGATCGCATCAGCTTATTGGCCGGCGAATTAAGAAAAATGGCGGCGCCAATCCAGGAGCACCCGGACGGATTTACTGTCAGGGGACCCATACGCTTGCAAGGAGCCGTGGTCGACAGCCATGGCGATCACCGCCTTGGTATGGCCCTGGCTGTCGCCGGGTTGGTCGCTACCGAACCGACAAGAGTCAATAATGCCGAGTGCATCGCCGATAGCTTCCCGGGTTTTGTTGAGACAATGGTGAGTCTTGGAGCTAATATAACCTGGTCTGAATCGTTATGACGATTGATATTAAACAGCGGTCTTTTTTAGTCGGCATCATCGGCTGGCCGGTCGCTCATAGCAAGAGTCCGGCCATGCATCATGCTGCCGCGGCCGCCCTAAAGCTGGATCTAAGCTATGTGCCTCTTCCGGTTCGCGCCACGGATCTGGCTATGGCGGTAAAGGTATTGCCAGCCCTCGGCTTTCGTGGGGTAAACGTCACCGTGCCCTATAAGGAGGCGGTGATTCCCCTACTGAATGAAGTTGATCTGGCCGCTCAGGCCATCGGCGCCGTAAATACAATCGTCGTCGAGACCAGTCCCTCCGAGGGTGGCCAACTTTGGGGCTTTAATACCGACTGGTCCGGTTTCTTGGCCAATCTGGCCGATCTGGGTGTGGATGTGGCCGGCAAACATTGTCTTGTATTAGGCGCGGGCGGTTCGGCGCGGGCGGTTGTTTATGGCCTGGCCAAGGCCGGATCTCGCGTAGATATCCTTGCTCGACGCCCGGAACAGGCCCTCAAGGTTGTTGGCGATCTGGCGTCTCTTTTTCCGGCCGCCCGGCTAACAGCCTACGCTTGGTCAGAATTAACCACCAGGGTTGCTCAAAGTCCGGCTGGATCACTCATTGTCAATACGACCCCGCTAGGAATGTCCCCTAACCCCGGCGAATCACCCTGGCCCTCCAACCTCGAATTTCCACCCGAAGCCTTTATCTATGACCTGGTATACAATCCGGCCGAAACGCGATTGATAACGCAAGCCCGGTCGGCCGGATGCCGGTCAGCCAATGGCCTGGGAATGCTCCTCCATCAAGGTGCCGAAGCCTTTCGTTTGTGGACGGGATTAGATCCAAACCTGAAAATAATGGCCGCGGCGATACGATAAGCTTATAATCAACCCGTACGACAACTTATATCAACAACCTTTGTCTACCCAACGTGTGTTGACCCACCATGTGTTGACCCAACATGTGTTGACCCAACACACAACCCTTGTATACAACAATCCTATCAAGCCACGCAGAATTACGTGATTTCTGGTTACCATTGCTAGCGAAAAATCGTTTGGGTTCGCTTTTGGAACCGTTGGATGGGCATGTAAAAGCCAGATTGAGCCTGTTGGCTGGCGCAGAGTTGAATTGTTCGCTTTCCAGACAACGAGTGATTAGTTAGGAGGATTCTTATGGACACACTGATGGTTATCATGCGCATTATTCATATATTCGCCGGCGTATTTTGGGTTGGCAGTACATTCTTCTTGCTGCGTTATGTGGAACCGACCGTTGCCGCGACTGGCGACAGTGGCCGGCAATTCATGAGCTACCTGGGCATGAAGACCAACTTCAGCCCAATTATGGGGCTGGCCGGCTTGCTGTCTGTTCTTTCTGGCGTGGTCATGTATTACATAATTTTTGACGGGACGGACCTGTTAGGTTCAGGTTACGGTCTGTCGCTTACCATTGGCGCGATCTCTGGTATTCTGGCGTTGATCGGCGGCCTGTTGTTCCAGGGCAGAAGCTCAATGAAAATGAAGGCCGTGATGGCGGAAATGGAGGCAGCCGACGGTCCGCCAACCCCCGAGCAATTGGCCGTGATGAAAGCTGGGTCCGAGCAAATCGCTTTGGGTACACGGATTGGCGCGGTGCTTATGACCGTTGCCTTACTCGGCATGTCTATCGCCCAATACGTATAAACCTTTCCTACCCAGATTCACTTATCTCTGCTGCTTGCCCGGCAGGTAATAGCCTGACCGGACTTGTCATAAGCTACTCAGGCACCGGTTGACGTCTGGCGTCAATCTGTTGCGCACTTTGGGTGAGTAGCTCCCAGGCTCGTTTGATGATGGTTTCGTTGCTGCGGATATTGCCAATAGCCATGCGGATGGTTAAGCGGTCGTGAAGCCGGGCAGGAGACAAGAAGACTTCGCCGGTGGCATTGACGGCATCGATTATCTCTTCATTTAGCTGATCTAAATAGGCTTCAACTTGCTTAGTTCTTGCACTCTCAGCCGATTGTAGCTGTGTTGCCAGGTCTTGGGGGCAGGCTCGAAAGCAGACGGTGCTGAAAGGCGTCGGTGCCAGGCGCTCGAAATCAGGATCCTCGTCCACCCACTTCGCCACCAGTTGCCCCAGGCGAATGTGCTCGCGGATGCGTTCCGTCAAACCATCCCGGCCGAAATGGCGAATGACCATCCACAGTTTCAGCGCCCGGAATCGCCGGCCAAGCTGTACGCCCCAATCCATATAGTTGGTAACCCCTTCTTCGCTACTTTTCAAATAGTCTGGAATCAGGGTGAAGGCACACTTGAGGATCTCCGGATCGCGAACATAGAAAGCGGAGCAATCCAGAGGTGTAAACAGCCACTTATGGGGATTGACGACAAGTGAATCAGCCATTTCTACCCCGGCTAAGACCATCCTCATCTCTGGTAGAATCGCCGCTGCACCGCCATACGCGCCGTCAACGTGTAGCCAAATATTGTACTCGCGACAGATAGCCCCGATCTCCGGGATGGGATCTATGCTGGTCGTTGCCGTGGTACCAACGGTAGCGGTCACGAAGAACGGCCGCCAGCCAGCGGCCATATCTTCTTGAATTGCTATCCTTAGCGCCTCCGGTTTCATCCTAAAATCATCATCCGTCTGTATCTTACGCACCCCTTCCTGGCCTACCCCGAGCGTTATGGCCCCTTTTTCGACGGAAGAATGCGTCTGGTCGGAAATATACATCCGCAAACGAGGCAATTCGACCCGCCCGGCCATGCCCTGGCGCCGGATATCCAAATTTAAGGTTTCGCGAGCGGCCGCGATGGCCAGCATGGTGGATATCGAAGCGGTATCGGTGATAATTCCCTGAAAGTAGACCGGTAAGCCCATCATCTGTCGTAACCAGTCCAAGGTCACTTCTTCTAATTCCGTTGACGCCGGAGAGGTTCGCCAAAGCATCCCATTGACATTAAGGGCAGCGATGAGCAACTCACCCAGGATTCCCGGACCAGAACCGGTGATCCCAAAATAGGAAAAAAAGCCGGGATGGTTCCAATGGGTGATGCCCGGCACGATAATCTGTTCAAAGTCAGAGAAGATCGTGGCCATCGATTCTGGCTCATCTGGTGGTGCGGCCGGTAGCTGAGCCCTGATATCCCCAGGCCGGTTGCGAGATTGCACTGGATACCGTTCCGGGTGCTCGAGGTAATTGGCGATCCAATCTACCAATTGGTGGCCACTCTGCCGGAACTCGTTCATATCCATCTCGCCGGTTATTGGTTTTTGCTGACCCATATAACTTTTCTCCGAACTTCATTCCAAGAATGATAGAATATAAAAGAACCTGACAAGTCATTGCAGACTTGCCAGGTTCTCTTGATAAACCTATCCTTGTGTACTCCCTCAGGTGTTATCAGGCGGCCGCAATTTCACCGACGGGCGTCTCTTTGTCACTTTTTTCCTCGGACGGCTCATCTTTATGCGTGAATTGGAGTTTTCCATCCTCGGCGTTCACCAATACGCTATCGCCCTTCTTATATTCACCCTCCAGTAGTTTAACCGAGAGGGGACTTTCAACGTACCGTTGTAAAGCGCGCTTCAAGGGCCGGGCGCCAAAATCTTCATCGTAACCATGATTGGCTAGCCATTCTTTAGCCGCCTGGCTGAGTTCAATCTCAAGGCCATGTTCGCCAAGCCGGCTACGGACTTCTTCCATTTGTAGATCAACGATGGCGATCACATCTACTAGTGATAGTGGTTTGAAAATGATAATCTCATCGATTCGATTGAGGAATTCCGGCCGGAAGGTATTCTTCAAGGCTTCCTGAATGCGTTCATGATCAGCCTCTTCATCGGGATCGCCCATGCCGGAAAATCCTAGAGCGCCTGACCTATGCACGAATGAAGTGCCCACGTTGCTGGTCATGATAATAATGGTATTGCGGAAATTTATTGTCCGCCCCTGACCGTCGGTCAGGCGGCCATCATCCAAGAGTTGCAGGAGGGCATTCCACACGTCAGGGTGAGCTTTTTCAATCTCGTCGAATAGTACAACGGAATAGGGCCGGCGTCGTACTTGTTCGGTCAACTGGCCGCCTTGTTCGTAACCAATATAGCCTGGCGGAGCGCCAAAGAGACGGCTTACCGTATGCTGTTCACGATATTCGCTCATATCCACCCGGATCAAAGCATCTTCGTCATCAAACATGAACTCGGCCAGGGCTTTGGCTAATTCTGTCTTACCTACGCCTGAGCTGCCCAGGAAGATGAAAGAACCAATCGGCCGGCGAGGATCGCTCAGCCCTGATCGGCTTCGGCGTATGGCGTCTGACAAGGCTGCCACCGCCCGAGTTTGGCCAACAATCCGTTCGTGCAAGCGTTCTTCCATACTGAGCAATTTTTCGGATTCCGTTTCCATCAGTGAGGTTACGGGAATACCGGTCCAAACTGCGACGACTTCGGCAATATCCTCCTCGTCGACAACTTCATCTAACATATTCTCGGCCTGCCAGTTGTCCCGTTCCTGCTCGAATTCTGTTTCAAGCCGCAAACGTTCCGCGCGTTTTACCGCTGCTCGCTCATAATCACGGACCGTGTGCGCTTCTTCTTCCTCAACTTTCATCTTATCAACTTGTTGTTTGAGTTCTTTGAGCGCCGTGGGCAAAGTATACAGGGCTACCCGTAGTTTTGCGGCCGCTTCGTCAATGAGGTCAATGGCTTTATCTGGTAGTTGGCGATCGTTCACATAGCGGTCCGACAATTTCGCGGCCGCGCTCAAAGCTGCATCAGAAAATGTAACCTGGTGATGGGCTTCATATCGATCGCGCAAACCGTGAAGCATTTCGATGGTTTCCTCGACCGATGGTTCGTCTACGAAGACCGGGGCAAATCGTCGTTCCAGGGCACTATCGCGCTCGATATATTGGCGATACTCGTCCATGGTGGTTGCGCCGACACATTGTAATTCGCCCCGAGCCAGAGCCGGTTTCATCATGTTGCTGGCATCCATGGCGCCCTGGGCGGCGCCAGCCCCGACAACGGTATGTAACTCGTCGATAAACAGGATGATCTCGCCCTGAGCCTTCTCGATTTCTTCCATCGCCGCCTTGAGGCGCTCTTCAAACTCGCCCCGAAAGCGACTGCCGGCGATCATCGCGCCCAGGTCAAGAGAGACAACCTGTTTATTCATCAAATTTTCCGGTACATCGCTGTCGTTTATCTTTTGAGCCAACCCCTCAACGATGGCCGTCTTGCCCACTCCCGCGTCGCCAATAAGAACGGGGTTATTCTTAGTACGGCGGCTAAGCACCTGAATGACGCGCAATATTTCCTTGTCCCGTCCGATCACTGGATCCAATTTCCCTTCTCTGGCGAATTGGGTCAGATCACGACTATACTTCTCCAGGGTCTTGTACCGGCCTTCTGCCTGGCGATCGGTAACGCGCTGACCGCCGCGTAGATCCTTGATGCCTTCTAAGATCCGTTCCCGGGTTACAGAAAACTCCTGCAATATCCGCGCGGCCGGTGTATTTCGTTCGCTCAAAATGGCCAGAAAAAGGTGTTCAGTCGAGATAAACTCATCCTTCAACCGGTTGGCTTCTCCTTGAGCCAGGTCCAGCACAGTGCGGATTCGCGGGGTATAAAAGACCTGACCAACACCGCCGCCGTAAACGGCGACTTTGGGGCTGGAGCGCAACTCCTCATCCACCCTTGAGCGCATAGCCTCAACATCTACATTCAGCTGACTTAATATCTGTGGCACCGCCCCTTCGTTCTGTTCTAATAGAGCAAGAAACAGGTGCTCGGTATCGACCTGGGTATGTCCAAATCGTTGGACAATTTCATATGCTCGGGCGGCTGCATCCTGGGCCCGCTCGGTAAATCTGTCAAATCGCATCTCTACATATCCTTATTTGTAATAACAGAAGATTGAGCCAGTATATCAGTCGACGGTATGAATCATGTAAGAAAGCGTTAACAAGTTCATGATTGCCAGCGCTCTGGCCAATTTAGTGGTTATTATGACAGCCTGATTCCCTCATCTTCGAATCCGTCGCCCCAGGCCATGATCTTGTGCGGTGTGATCTCTACCAAACGCCAATCAGCCGTATCGTCATAACGAAAATCCCATTCATACTTATTGAAAAAATAATCTCCAAGCTTGTCTGTTTTATTACGATCGGCCGCATGGGCTTCACCCTCGAGAAGGACGACTTTTTCCGAGTCCGGCAAGGCCAGGCTCACGGCCTGGTTGCTCCGCAGGTTGGAGAATTTCTGGGTTTCCACGCCGATAGCGATATATACTTTTTCGTCCAACCAGACAAACCAGACGGGGGTTAGATGGGGCTTACCATTACCTCGAACAGTGGCAATCCAAATCGTCATTTCCCGGCCAAGGCGAGCTTCTATCGGACGCCAGCGAGCAGGATTTCGTCTCATACCAGAGAGATTATACTATCTAAAAGCAGCTTTATGTAGGCTATCAGGGCTGGGTTCATTTAGCTTGGCAATTCGATCGTATCATCGTGCCAGAGGGCTTGAAATGTTAGCTGTCTCGTCGCCAATAATTGGCCTACCGTTTTTTCCAGGCCGGTAGGATCGCCAGTTGAGTAGACATGTAGGCTACCCGGACCGGTCGACAGAGACAACGCCGAGCGCTCCTGTAAAACTCTTTTTACCTGGCGGGCAACGGCCGGTGCCGGATCGATAATCTCTATGCCAGGACCAGCCAACTGCTGAATGAGTGGTAAAACAAAGGGATAATGAGTGCAGCCGAGGATGATGGTATCGACGCCGCCTGCCAGCATCGGCTCCAATGCCCTCCACAAAATCTGCCTGGTCTCCAAGCTGGCCAATTCACCGGCTTCAATCTGCTCCACCAACCCCAGACAGGGATCCTCGTAAACAATCACTCCTTGGGCGTAACGGGCCATCAGTCGGGCATAACGGCGGCTGCCAAAGGTCCCGGCTGTGGCCAAAATGCCGATTTTCCCCTTAGTTGACTGCTCGGCGCCCGGCTTAACCGCAGGCTCCATGCCAACGAAAGGCACTTCGGGGAAGGTGTTTCGCAAGTAGCTGAGCGAGGAAGCGGAGGCCGTATTGCAGGCTACGACGACTACTTTGGCCTTTTGCTCCAGCAAGAAGAACGTGATTCCTTTGCTAAATTGGTGGATTTCCTCAGCAGGTCTTGGACCATACGGTACATGCGCTTGATCGGCAAAATAGACAAGATCTTCAGCCGGTAATAAGTTCTGGATATGGCGCAAAACCGACAGCCCGCCTACGCCTGAATCCATGATGCCGATCGTTTGCCCGTTACTATTTGGCGATATCAGGAGGCACCCCGTGAACTTCGTTATTTAATCAAGGCAAGCTCGTTGGACGAAGCCTGAACCAACCCCTTGAAGAGGGCTAACATGGCCTCGTCATCATGGACAAGGTTTTCCGGATGCCACTGAACGCCTAAAATGAAAGGATGTCCTGGAATCTCGGCCGCCTCGATAACCCCATCTGGCGCGCATGCAGTGACATGCAAATCAAGAGCCAGGTCGCGAATGGCCTGATGGTGGATACTGTTGACCCAGCTATTAATCCCACCCATTAGCCGGTGTGTGAGTGAATCTGCGTCAATACGAATGGTATGGGAGAGATGATTTCTGGGTATGTGGTCGGGTGTCTCATGCTCCAACGCCCCCGGTATCATGCTTGGGATATCCTCCCATAAAGAGCCGCCTAAAGCGACGTTGAGCACCTGGAGGCCACGGCAGATAGCGAGCAGGGGTTTGTTGTTGGCGACGGCCGTACGAGCCATGAACAGTTCCGTGCGATCGCGGTCGTTATCAATCCCTGACACGGTTCCATTGGCCCGGCCTCCATAGGTGATCGGATCGACGTCACCCCCGCCTGGAAGCACAATGCCGTCAAGCCGCTCAAAGAGGAAAAATAGATCACTTTCGCTGAGGCCCATAGGTATTAATACAGGAATACCGCCGGCGGCGCTTATCGCTTCAGTGTAGGAAGGCATCAGGCCATAAACATCGATTGGTCGAGATTGAGGCACACGCTTGCGATAGGTTGTACAACCGATGAGAGGTGGGGTGTTGTTCATAGATTACTTTGGCTTAGCCTATAAAAACAAAAGGGTGAAAGATATAAGCTTTCACCCCACTGTGTTTACATACAAACAAAGGCCCCGACTTTACCTGAATGAGGGCCGGAAACTTCGTGTAGACCTAACTTCTAAGCAAAACGTTTTTCGCGCAGGCGGGCCGATTTGCCCGTACGTTCGCGCAAATAATAAAGTTGGGCCCGGCGTACATGGGAGTGCCTGTGGATCTCAATCTTCTCAATCCGCGGTGAGCGGGTTAAGAAAGTCCTTTCCACTCCGATTCCATTGGCGGCGATACGGCGCACAGTAAAGTTTTCCTGATTGCCGGATTTCCTGGTGCGGATAATTGTTCCACGCACAAGCTGAATACGTTCGCGCTTTCCTTCCACGACGCGCAGGTGAATAGTTACATTATCGCCTGGGCGAATTTTGGGTAGCGCTTCGTTGACCTGCGAATCCATTGATCTTAATAATAGGTCTGACATGCTGTCTTCTCCAACAAAATTACGAGTGCCATAAAGATAGCCCGCCAAGCGGGCCAAGAAGAGAAATATATCATGCTCGGCGCTTTCTGACAACCAGCTACTTGTCTTTAGTTTATGCTCAATCCACGGAGAAGGGGATGGTAATATACTCCAGGCCTTCTGTTTCCAGGCGTCGTCCACTTTCAGCATCATATAGTCCAATCCGCAGGGCAAGATTTTGCAAGGAAGCCCCTTCTGGTACGGCCAACATATGTTTGTCGACCACATACTCGCCCGGAGACCAACCGGTTGTTGGCCGCAGCCAACCGGCCGGTTCTGCGTCAGATTGAACTATGATCTGGCCTGTCTCATCGATCAGATGGACAAAAACACGATAACTGACGGTCATTTCCACCAGGGCTTGCCAGACCAGGGAAACAGTAACCGGCATTTCGGCGCCTGCCCCATCCGTTTCAAACGAATAGCCCGCCAGCGTTACCAGGTCGCCAAAATTTGCGCCGGCCGGAAGTATATCCTCTGGCTTATCAAATATTCTTTCGGGTGCTGCTACCTCTAGTCGCCCCAGGGGTATGTCCTCAAGATAGAATTGATACAGGCCACTGGCCAGCCCGGCGGGTAATCGTAAAACATCCTGGCTACGCACTTGCTCCCCTTTTGACCAACTGCCCGGCGGGTAACTTGGACCACCCGCCATCAGAAGCCAATCCTGGACCACCTGACCTTCATCAGAAACAAGGGTTAAAGTGAAAGGCGTATCTTGGGGCTCTGCCTGGAGATTGTTTTCCCAAAAGGTAGTGAGCAACAACGGATCGCCAGCTGAAGCTTGTTCACGATCCTGGTTATAGCCGAGGAGAGTTAGCCCGGCTACAGTCTCTTGAAGGGGAATCTGGCCAATAAGATCTGGTTGCCGGGTTGGGACAACTACCTGCATGTGGCCAATAACGGTTGCGGGACCCAACACATTGTTATCCGGACCTAACAAAGTCACCGGTTGGAGGTTGGCCAAATCAAAGATAGTTAGAACAATATCGTATTGACCCGGTGGCGTTCCAGGAAGGACGGCCACCTCTCGGCTATCCCAGGCCCAACGGCCGGGCTCCCAGAAAGATGTTGGGGGTGGGTCTTCGTAAACTCGAGGCCGTTCTGTTTCCTTGTCGCTCCACGTAAGTCCCTCTGGACCAACCAACCAAATATTCGATTGGTAATTAGAAGCCGGCCAATCGACCGTACGCCAGGCCAGGTCAATATCAAACGTTTCACCTGTAGCCACCTCCTCTTTATTTAAGTTAAAGCCTACTAATCCCAGTTCGGCAGCGGTCAGAGCGACTGGGTTTGCTACTTGTGGCGCCGCCGCGCGGCGAAAGGGAGTCTCGCCCTGATCAACAACCAGCAACTTTAAAGCCAGGAATCCGGCCGCTACCAGGAATAGAAGTAACAAGGTTGAGCGGGTACTCTTCTGGGTTTCGCTGCGACCATCGTTGATACCTGGGAGATCATTTGATTGAGCCTCAGCCATCGTAACCTTTTCCAACATCGCGGATCCATTCTTCCGTTTTAGGACAAAAGTTGTTCCTGCGATAACAAGCAGCGCCGCAAAAGAGAGCCAGGTAAGAGCACGGCGTAAAGGGGTCATTTGCCAGCGTACCTCGATGGTATGCTCGCCGGCCGGCACGGGAAAGGTGATCAACCCCTCCGGATCGCTTGGGGTTATGGGTACCCGCAGCCCGTCAACCATAGCCACCCACCCGGGAAAGGCAAAAGCCAGATACTGGGCTGGGTAGGGATCCGGGCTCTCAACGGTCGCCTTTGCAGAAGTTGGGCCATAGACCACTTCCAATATTGTGGCTCCTGGTGGAAGGGCCGAGCTAGTTAGCCGTTGTGGATCTTGCCCGGCTTGATAATCTGCTTCCAGAGGTGAAGAAGACGGTTTGACGCCTACCGTTTTAGGGAAGTAGCTCCCCGCGGGATCGACCCCGACCAGGCCAGTTTCGTGCTCATAATCATGAACGGATAGGATCGTTGGGTTGGCTTCCTCTGGGCATAAAGCCGGAAATAGGTAGGGCATGGCGCTGAGTAAGATGACGACGATAGCTACAACGGCGATGAATGGGGTCAGATAGAGGCTAGATCGGCTTTTCGGCAATAGCTGAGGCAGCACGGCAAAGGGGATGCCGGCTAAAAATGCAACCGGTAAGGCGGTCCGGCCGACAAAGCGCCAGGGAAATTGAACAAACGAGATGAGTGGAATATTTTCCCAGAATAGCTGGGAGGCAGGCAGAGACATGAATAACAAGACAGCCGCCGCGACGGCCATAAAGATGATGTGACCACGTTTTTCCCGCGAGTGTACCCAGGCCAGACTTACCAGACCCAACAGGGCTAATCCGGCCGGCACCAGGCCCAAACGAATCAATAGGGGAGGGTTGATCAGGTCCGGGTTGGCCGGGCTGACCGGTGCGAAAATCTCTCCCAAAGTAGCAAAATTGTAAACAAAGGAATTTCCCCGACTGTTGATCGACTGGCTGATGGTGATCTCGTCCAGCTCCAACAGTGCCGTTCCCAGATAAAATGCACTCAACGCTAATCCGAGACCAAAGACCAGTACCAGACGGAAGGCCAGCGTCCGCCATGCAAGCCGCCGCCACCAACCGACAGCCAAAAGATAGAGAAAGAGGAAGGGGACAAATAAGAAGGTTGATATATTGTGACTTAAGGCGAGGAGAGCCAGTCCAAGGGTTGAGAGCAGAAAGGGGCCAGGTGTTCCCTGGATTATGAACCGCCGCCCAGCCCAACCCAATAATGGTAATAGAGCCAAAGCCATAGACTCTGGTTGGTTTCCGCGAATCAAAGCATCGATAAGCTGGTACGGCGCCGCCATGTAGATGACTGCGGAGACAACTGCGGCCAGGGGACTATAAAGATCTCGCACCCAAAGAAACATGAATAGACCGGCCGCCAGGATCATTGTGGCGTAGAATAAGTTGATCGCGGCCGGTAAGGGAAGACCAAGGAGATGGGGAAAGAGAGCGAGATACAGCGGTACCGCCTCGCGGTAAATGAAAAACGGATAACCAAAACCGTAGGCCACATCAGGCAACCAACGCGAAAAAATTAGACCGCTTTCCCAGGCATTGCGCATGGCGGCAATACGATGGTAATGCAAATGTCCGTCATGAGTACAAGGGCTACTAGCCGAATGCATCAGAGGCGTGACTAAGGGTAATCCGAATAGTAAAATGATCAACCCATAGCCAATATCCCTCCCCTTGCTTCCTATCTGCAATACCCGGCCGAAAATTTTCACGGTATGGTTAACTCTAATTCGTAGCTATCGCCAGACCAAGGCGCTCCATCAGGACCATAAACCGGCAAGCGGTCACCGGAACCGGCCTGATAAAGGCCAATGGCGATGGTGTAGCGCCCATCACCAGGCGTTGGCAAGCGAAATCTATCACTTACAACTTGGTCAGGCAGCCATAATTCTGTCGGTTCAACTGGCGGGCGATCCACCTGGGCTACGATATTTCCGGCCGCATCTACCAGGTGGACAAAGGTGGTATAATTTTGGCCATCGGGCAGCACCGCCTGCCAGGTCACCATGACCAATACCTGGTCTCCCTCTAAGGTAGCGGTCGCTTGCTGCAAGGTCGTTATCAGGCCCATTCTAACCTTTAAAGGGTCCAGGTCGCTATTAAGCTCGAATAACCGCTGGCGATCCTCGACCTCGATCTGACCCAAAACGATTGACTCAGCCCAAATTGAGTTCCCGTTGGCGTCAACAAACTGGATGGCCAGGGGGTAGGAGCCGGGCGCCAGATCAGCCGGTATCCGCCACTCGGGTCTAATATGATACGTTTGTCCCGGCTTGCCGGCCGGTAAGTGGTTGTCTGAAAGAATGATCTCCTCAGCCAGCAACAAGGCCAGCCGGGAGCTTGATGTACCAGTGTTGCTGCTCTTCCACCAAAGATCAAGCGTCAGTGGCTCACCTTCGCCGATGCTTTCAGGAAGCGTATCATAGCCGGCCAACTCATTATCCGTTTCCAAAGGTGAAGGGATGGTGATAGGTGGCTGCTCGTCAGGGGCTTTAAGCTCGAATTCGGCAACCGTGGCACTACTGCCGTGAAAGTTCCCGGCAGGGTCAAATACACCCTGCCGGGAACCTTCCTGGTTAAAGAGTGTTGCCGTCAAAGCATATGGGCCTGGCGGCAGTTCGGCCGGCAGCGGCATTTCATGATAAACGCTTTGAATTTCCCCTGGCGGCCAGTGACGAGCCAGGTGATCCACATCGTTCAATAGGGGCAGCTCCCGGCTGGCGCGAACGTGGCCAAATTCATCGATGAGTTCCAGGAGTAGCTGGTAATCTTCTGCCCGATCAAGTTTCCACATGCTGATGACCTGGACTCGGAAAGGTGAGGCGGCAGGCAGAATCGTGGCCGAAATGAGCTGCACATTGTGATTGAAAGATAAGCCTACGGAGCGTTCCGAAAGCGGCTCAACCGAAGAGTCTTGGAGATCCCCAACCGACAGAAGAACTGAACGGGGTAACCCGCTGAAGTTGAAGCTATTTAGGACCGTCCAGCCGGTGAGGGAGGTGGGAATCGGTGCATCATTTTCGGTATCGAAGGAAAAAAATGCCGGGTCTGACTGCCAATTCGAAGCATCATAGATAACCAAATCGCCCGGTCGGGCACGAGCCAGGTTTTCTTGATTTAATTGCAGTAGGGGACCCGGATAAAATGGGGCAGAGGCCGGCAAATTAGTTGAGAAGAGGATTTGGTCAAACGAACCCGGCAAAGAAGCGGCCTGTTTCGCGGCCATGCTGGCGCCCTCACCCCAGTCGACAGGCAGGACTTTTTGGGCCGAGGTTGGACCGCCCAGGAACCAATTGTAAGCGGTCAGCGGAAAAGGGTAGACACTAACCAGGTAGACAAGGGAAAGTGTTAAAATAAATAGAGTGAACAAAGTGGTCAAATAGTGCCGGCCGAGGCTCCTGAGGTAATCCATGAAGGTGGCCAAGCCCCATCCGGCAACTAAGATAAGCGCGTAAATGGCCGGTAGCGCATAACGATCGAATCTTTTGGCTGAGAAATTGAGGAAAAGGGTGAAGGCCAGGCTGAATAGTATTAGCCACCAAAGTGTAACCGGGATTGAAGCAACATTTTTCCGGATTATTCGGTAAACAAGCCCGACTACTGCCAATATCAGACCCAAGGAAACGACCGGAGAGAGACGATAAGCAACGGCCAAAGGATAGAAAATAAATCCGGGCCGCAAGGTCGATTCACCCAAAAAATAGGTTGGCCGGACGGCATCTACCAGCAATCGTTCGGTCAGCCCGCTGATGGTCGCAAATGTGTTTCTGGGATCGGCCCAAATTGCTGGTAAAAGTAAGAGCAAGACCACAGCCATGGAGATCACCCACAGTCCGATTGTCAGGTACCAGGGGTCAATATTTTTTTCATTCCTTACTATTTGCCACAGCCAGATAGCCGGGATAACCAGCAATAAGAATAGACCTGGAGACTTGGTTAGGATTGCCAGGGCTGTTGTCACCCCGGCAATTGTCCAATAGCGTTTGCTCACAGGCAGGGTGTTCTGAGAGCCCTGTTCCAGGTTTGGATCGTTTCGTGGCATCAGCAAGAGTATGGTCACAATCATAAAGGTCGCCAGGAGCGCATCTAAATGCAAAAGACCGGACAAGCCCACCAAGAAAGGATCCAGGGCCAGTAAGAATGCACCGATTAACGCTGTGACCGGGCCTAGGCGGTCTCGTGCCAGCAGGAAAACGGCCACCACGCCCAGGCTCGTTACCAGGATCACACTCAAACGCGCCGGATTCAGAAAATGGGCCAGGTGACGGATGGCTGCGCCGTTATCAGGAGTCAGCCAGTACAACTTATTAATCCAATCCAAATGGGACCTGCTGGCCGGTTCAAGCCATAATTGTAATTGGATAGCCAGCGACCCCAGCCAGGTTGTGGTAACACCGGGGTGACCACTTTGAAGGGTATTGGCCCAGTCGGCCGCTAATACTGCCTCCCGAAAGCGCAAGCTACGGAAGACCCAGCTTGGTTCATCAGGGGTTACATAGCGGCCAAGTGCTGCCAGGCGGGGTATTATCGCTGTCAGAAAGAGAAGAAGAGGTGTAAATTTATAGAGCGTTATCCAGAAATCGGCCGACTGCCAATCGCCGGTCACTCGCCTATCAAAGGTAGCCAAGGCTCCGCAAACGCTCCTCTACCTGCCTGGTTTCCTCTTCGCTGAGAGCCTGGCTATCCACCATTCCTCTATCACTCTCCTCCTCATCCACGTAGGCGATATCAGCCGGCTCACGGAATATCGATTGGAGAACCTGGCCGTCCATGAGTCGTGGAACAGGGTTTCCAAGCAGCTGAAGGATAGTCGGGGCGAGATCTAATATGTTGGCTTTCGAAAGGTGATAGTTCTCATTAATCGACGGACCGCAAGCTATGAAGATGCCTTCGCGGCGGTGGCATCCGGAATCACCGCGAATCTGGTTGGTGATTACTTTTCCCGTCGTGGCGAATAGCGGGAAGGCGATCATATTATAATCGTCAATTACCAGGTGGATGTCCGGACCATTAGCCGCGTAAGGGCCGTGGTAAGTCTCCTCGCGAACAATCACCTGGCTGATGAGAGTCCGGCCGGTCTGATCGCATAATTCCATCAGGGCGTCAACTACCTCCTGGCGTCGTTGCTCGTACTCATGAGGTTGGACAATACCTTGAGGTTCGCGGCCGGCTAAATTCAGATATATTTGGCCAACGTGACCCATGCTATAGGCCACTGTATGGCTCCAATCAACACTATCAAAACTGAGGAATTTGCCGACTACCTGGTTGCGAGTGTTTTTGGAGACGCGGGTAGCCAGATTCTGCAAGCCGGTCTTCTCTATCAGGCTATAAGCGCCTGCCGGTGTCAGCCCCCGCCGAAATGCGGCCGCTTTCACCCGCGTTATTGGATCTTGTTTTAACTTGAGCAAACCTTTTTCCATTAGGTAAACATTCAGATTGACGATATTGCTCAGCGGCCCAAATCCGTGATCAGACATGACCACAACCGATGTATCGTCCGGGATGATGGCCAGCATTTGGCCGATATAGTCATCCACTAGCGTGTAGCCATCGCGAATGGCATGCTCAAATGGGCCAACTTCGTAACGAGCATGGCTATGGTCCATAAAGCGCCATAGGGCATGCATCATAATATCCAGGGCGATGAAATGGACCATAAGCACATCCCACGGCTCGTGGCTCATCAGATGTAACGCCCATCTTCCATGGGAGTGGATCAGATTGTAAATGTCAGCGATATACTCTGATTCGGTGCCAGACTTATATTGAATCTTTGGTGCGACCCGGTATTCCCCTAATTCGGCGCTGTAACGGTCAATCAGATTAGCTGGAAAACAGATCTGCCCGCCCTTTGGGCTGAGAATGCCCGTCACCATAAAACCGTTGATCGACCGGGGCGGATAGGTTACGGGTACATTAAGAACACCCACTCGATAATCGGCCTGCGATAGACGCTGCCACAAAGTAAGTTGCTTGATTTTTGTCGCATTGACCAGGCTGAAATCAGCGCCGGACGGTTGGATAAAATCGAAAACGCCATGCTTCCCCGGGTTACAACCAGTCATGAAGGTCGGCCAGGCCGGACTGGTTACAGGGGGCAGTGTGGAATCAAGTGTGCCATGGACACCCTTTTCCATTAGCCGGGCCAGGTTGGGTAGGTAACCCTCCTTAACCCAGGGTAAAACCAGATCAAATGTTGCGCCGTCAATTCCAAGGATGAGTAGTTTCATAGGGCGTTCATGCGAGTATTGTGGTGTAAGTTTAGCCAATCTTCCACTGATAGGGTTGGATTTACATTCGGGTTTCAGCTCTCTCCTCTTCGCTGAACGGATCAACCACCTGTCGGACATAATAGATCGGCTTATTTTGACTCTCGTAATAGGTTCGCACAATCAATTCCGCCAGTAATCCCATCACAAGGAATTGTACACCTAGGATAATGAGTAAGATAGATAACATGAACAACGGCCGGTCGCCAATCCGTATACCTCTAAAACCCGCCATGCCATCCTCAATCCCGGCCCAGATTTTAAGCCCGGTCAAATAGAGACCGATGAGTATACCAACGAGACAAGCAACAAGGCCCACACCACCAAAGAGGTGCATCGGCCGGGCGCTGTATCGACTCAAGAAGATAATTGTCATCAAATCTAAGACGACACGAAACGTTCGGGATATGCCATATTTGGAAACGCCCGCTGCCCGTGAACGGTGATTAACCGGCACCTCGGTCATCGTGAAACCGGCGGCACTGGCCAGCTCAGGGATGAATCGATGCATCTCGCCGTATAGACGCAGCTCACGCACCACCTCGATTCGATAGGCGCGCAAAGAGCAACCCCGGTCATGGAGTTTCACGCCGCTGGTCTGGGCGATGAGCCGGTTAGCGATCTTTGAAGGCACCTTGCGGAATAAAAAACCATCTTGGCGATTCGCCCGCCAACCGTTAACGATATCGTAACCATCCTCCAATTTCGCTATGAGGTGGGGGATATCAGCGGGATCATTTTGGCCATCAGCATCAATCGTGACCACAATTCTTCCGCGAACCCGGTCAAAACCGGCCGCAAAAGCTGCTGTTTGGCCAAAATTGCGTCTAAAGCGGATCGCGCCAACCTGCGGGTATTCCTCACGTAGCGCCAGCATTAACTCGAAGCTGCCGTCGATGCTGCCATCATCAACAAATAGTATTTCATATGTCAAAGGTTGTGGATCGAGGGCCTGGCTAATTTCCTCAACCAACCTGCGCAGGCTCTCAACCTCATTCAGAACAGGGACAACCAGAGATAAATCTATTGGTCCTTCTTCGATGACGGGGATTTTTATTTCTGTTACTTGATTCTGCTGGTTGCTCATCGTTGAAGTCGATTCTATCACGCGCATTTTGCCTGACAAGCGACGCACAGCTTCCCACAAAGACCGCATACATGGTAACATTCTTGCGATGAATGTATCGGTGATATCGACGGTAAAAAATGAAGGTGCGGCCATGCGGCCGTTATTGGAGTCGTTGATCAAACAAACGCGCCAACCTGATGAGGTGGTCTTCTGTGACGGAGGCTCAACTGATGACACCATAGCTATCCTCCAGGAATACCAGCGACGGCTATCACTCAAGATCATTATGGCGCCGGGCAGCAATATCAGCCAGGGTCGCAATCAGGCAATCGCCGTCGCGGCCGGTCCGATAATCGCCGGCGTCGATGCCGGGGTTACCCTGGCCCCGCAATGGCTGGATGAACTGGTACGTCCCATCGAGCAAAATGGGGCTTCGGCGGTTGCAGGTTGGTTTGAAGCGGATCCGCTAACTGACTTTGAAATAGTCATGGGGGCTACCGTATTACCTGAACTGGCAGATATTGACCCTGCAAAATTTTTACCGTCGAGTCGATCGGTTGCTTATCTTAAACTGGCCTGGCAGCGCGTCGGTGGTTATCCGGAGTGGTTGGATTTTGGCGAGGATCTCATCTTCGACCTGGCTCTCCGACAGGAGTATGGGCCCATACCCTTTGCCCCTGGAGCGGTGGTATATTTCCGGCCACGGGGAAACTTGAAGGCTTTTGCCCGCCAATATTATCTCTATGCCCGAGGCGACGGGAAGGCCAATCTCTGGGCCAGGAGGCATGCTATTCGGTACCTTACTTACCTGGTTGGTATGCCGTTGATAGTTGATCTCATCAGGCGTGGAAACGGTATTGGCTGGCTATTGATGCTCGCCGGCGGCGGGCTATATTGTCGCCGACCGGCCCAGCGATTGGCGCCTGCCATGCGCAACCGTTCCCCGGCTACCAGGCTCCGCGCCTATTCCTTAATCCCAATTATTCGACTGGTTGGCGATCTGGCAAAGATGATCGGTTATCCCGTTGGTCTTCTATGGCGGTGGCGACGCTCTGATTGATGGATGCAGGGCAGAATCTTAGCAGCGGCTGAATCAAATTGACGCCTCCTACGGGGGATGCTAAGATCCTATGAAACTTCGCCGGCTCATGCAGTCGGCTTCTTTTTTGCAACAGGCAATCATGTATTAGAAATTCTAATCCGATTACAGAGAATTTTGCCTGAAATGAAAGTTTATCGAGTAATGCTTTATGGAAATCAGACGGACGCTGCCGAGGCGCTCGCGTCAGGGACCATCATGCCTTCTGGTTCTGCTGGTAATCGCTGTACTGGCCGCCGGCATCTTTATTATCAGCAACGTGAGCACCGTTCGGGATTCAATTATTCCTGAGCCAACACCCCTGCCAACCCGATCCGCTGCTTCCTATGCCGCCCGGGCGGCCCTCATGGAGCGAGATGGCGACTACCAGGAAGCGATAGTGGCTTACGAAGAAGCGATCAGGAACGATGGCAGTCGGGTAGAGTTTTATTTGCCCTTAATCGATCTACTGCTGGCGACAACTCAACCTGAGGAAGGTTTAAAATGGGCCGAGCAAGCGGTCGTACTTGCCCCGGACAACAATGCCGTATGGTCAGCCCTAGCGGCCGCCCACCTGGCCAGTGGTATCCGCCTGGAAGAAATCGGTGATCCGGCTGGCGCCTCGCTAGCCTATGCCGAAGCAGTCAGAGCTGCGCGATCGAGCATCGATATCAATCCCAGTAATGCCGTTGCCTTTGCGACAGTAGCCGGTGCGCTGGCTCAACTTGGTCCAGAGCAATATGCCAATGCTCAAGAAGCGGCGGAAATCGCCTTGTCCCTCGATCCCGACAATCCAATTGTCCGCCAGCATATGGCGACCGTGCTCGAGTTTCAGGGCTATTATTCGGCCGCGATAGAACAGTACCAACTGGCCATCGACCAGAATCCCAATGTCATTGATCTGCAGATCGGCCTGGCTTATAACTATTATGCGACCCGCGATATCCCGACAGCTATATTAACCTTCCAGGATGCACTAGATATCGACCCGGAAAATGCGGCTGTTTATGATGGTTTGGGCTGGATGTTTTTCCTGATTGGAGAGTATCCTTCGGCGGAGGAAAATCTGATCAAGGCCGTAGAGCTTGATCCTGAGATGGTGCGGGCTCATGCCCATTTAGGGGCGGCTTATTATCGCAACCTCAACTACGACAACGCGATTCCCGAATTAGAAACGGCCGTTGACCGCTACGGATCGGTTACCGTGTCCAACTCAACCTATTTCAATATGTTGGGCCTGGCCTATTACTTTAAAGGTGAGCAAAATTGTGACCTTGCCGTTGCGCTCTTCGAAACCGTGCTCGAATCCGTCCCGGATGATGCGAACGCCTTGGAAGGAATGGAATTGTGCCGGGCTGCTTCCCTGGGGACCGAATCTTAGCAGTCATACCCCACGACTGCTAAAAAGTTCTTGACATCCACCAAAACTATGCTAGAATAAGCATTGATTTGGCACTCTATCCTCGTGAGTGCCAGGATAAAGTAACAACAATCCACACAATATTCAATTAATAAGGAGAATTCGCTCTATGTCCAAGAAGTTAAAGCCGCTTGGTGACCGATTGGTTATCAAGCCAAATGAACAAGAAGAAATGACGGCGTCTGGTCTGGTATTACCTGAAACTGCAAAAGAGAAACCGCAGCAGGGAACCATATTGGCAGTCGGCCCTGGCCGGCGAGACGATGATGGAAAACGTATCGAGCTGGATGTCGCTGTAGACGATGTTGTGCTCTACGCCAAATACGCTGGCACCGAGATCAAAATCGATGGCGAGAAACTGTTGATTCTAAAAGAATCAGACGTCCTGGCCATCCTCGAGGACTAATTAAAGGAAGAAGGAGTATATAAAACATGGCAAAACAACTTATTTTTTCTGAAGATGCCCGCCGGCGCCTTAAAGTCGGTATAGACACATTAGCCTCAGCTGTGGCTACGACCCTTGGCCCTAAGGGCCGTAATGTGGCGATCGACAAGAAATTTGGCGCCCCAACCATCACCCATGACGGCGTCACCGTCGCGAAAGAAATTGAGCTTGAAGACCCCTTTGAGAATATGGGCGCTCAACTGCTAAAAGAAGCGGCGACGAAGACCAATGACATCGCTGGGGACGGCACGACTACTGCGACTGTTCTGGCCCAAAACATCGTCAACGAAGGCCTGAAGAATGTCGCTGCCGGAGCCAATCCTATGCAACTGAAGCGCGGCATTGAGGCCGGCACCGAGGCATTGTCAAAGGCGATTAAAGAAATGGCTGTATCCATTGATAGTATGGAAGATATCGCCTCTGTGGCCGCCATATCGGCTCAAGATACTGAGATTGGCTCGCTTATTGCCGAGGTAATGGACAAGGTTGGAAAAGACGGCGTTATCACTGTGGAAGAGTCCCAGAGCCTCGAATTTGAACTAGAGTATGTTGACGGTATGCAGTTTGATCGCGGTTATATTAGCCCCTATTTCATCACCGACTCCGATACGATGGAAGCCAAGATCGAGGATGCTTATGTTCTTATCCATGATAAGAAGATCAGTTCCGCACAGGATCTTGTTCCAATTCTTGAGAAGCTCATCCAAACGGGTAAGCGCAATCTGGTTGTAATCGCCGAAGATATTGACGGTGAAGCACTGGCCACGATGGTTCTCAACAAACTACGCGGCACGATAAACTCCCTGGCCGTGAAAGCGCCAGGATTTGGCGACCGCCGCAAGGCAATGTTGCAAGATATTGCTGTCCTAACTGGTGGCCAGGTAATCACCGAAGAGATGGGCCGGAAGCTGGAAAGCGTTCAGATAAGCGACCTGGGACGCGCCGGCAAGTTTATTTCCACCAAAGATGATTCAACCATCGTCGATGGCGCCGGCAACGAAGATCAGATCCACGGCCGTGTCGAACAGATTAAGGTCGAGATCGACCGCAGCACCTCCGACTATGACCGCGAAAAACTGCAGGAACGATTGGCCAAGTTAGCCGGCGGTGTTGCAATTATCCGCGTCGGTGCAGCCACGGAAGTGGAATTGAAGGAAAAGAAACATCGGGTCGAGGATGCCCTGAGCGCCACCCGCGCAGCCGTGGAAGAAGGCATCGTGCCTGGCGGTGGCGTTGCTCTACTCAATGCATTACCAGCCCTTGACGATGTTGAGACCGCTGGCAGCGATCAAGCCACTGGCGTCAAGATTCTACGGGCGGCCCTCGAAGCGCCGATGCGCAAGATTGCCGAGAATGCCGGCAAGAACGGCGATGTTATTATTCAGAACGTCCGCTCGGCTCAAAAAGAACAGGGCGATAAGAACATTGGCTACGATGTACTAACTGAGAAGTATGTAAATATGCTCAAAGTTGGCATTATCGACCCGGCCAAGGTAACCCGCGGCGCGCTCGAGAATGCAGCCAGCATCGCGGCCATGATCCTGACGACAGAAGCGCTCATCACCGATCTGCCTGAACCGGAAGGCGCTGGCGGTATGCCTCCGATGCCACCTGGTGGTGGAATGGGCGGATTCTAAACCGCTAAGTAGTTTTCGATTTAACAAGGCCCCTCTAGGAGGGGCCTTTTCTTTTTCTACGAATCTTTGTAAACTTTCTGCAGAAGCAGATTGAGATGGCCAATAGGTAGGGGATTTATGGGACAAGTACTGGTCGAAAAGATATTACCCGCACTGACCAAGATGGAATGGCCAACCACGCCGGCAGCGACTGAATTGGGGCGGAAAACGTATGAGATTGGCCTGGACAAGGCTGATGAATACCAGCATGATGCCAAAGTATTAGCCTCAGCATTGCGTACTTTTCAAACAGGTGATTCCCGGCCGTATGCTTTTGCCGGGGTCGCCTATGTCCTGGTACTGGCTGCCCGAGAGAACGATGGATCATATACCGAGTTAGGCTTATCCGCAGCCTTGGAGTGGCTCGAAAAAGCCCAGGAAATGGCCCCAGATGTCAATGATATCAACATGATTGAAGCCTTCATCTATGTCTATAGCGGCCGATACGCCGATGCGCGCCTGGTCCTCGATTATTTGGAAAGCGCTAGGCCAAATGATTATTATTTGCATAGAGCCGAGATCGCTTTCTGGCAAGAACAAGGGGCGCTTGAGGAGAGTGTTAGCTGGTACGAAAAAGCCGGCAACGTGGCTAAAACTGTCCCCCAGAAATTGCGATTGCGGAGCGGCCTAGGTGATTGTTACCTGGCCATGGAGCAATATGAGAAGGCCGCTGAGATCTACCTGGAGGCTGTCCACTTCTCCACGGAAAATCCGTGGCTCTGGCATAACTTAAGCCTCGCCTATTGGAATCTGGAAGAAGATGAGGAGGCAGTTCGCTGCAATAAACACGCTTTAGACCTGGATCCAGATTTTGCCGAGGCTAAGAATATGCAAGCGATGCTTAAGGAAAGAATGGGAGCAGGAGGATTGAAAAACCGACTGTTTGGTCGCTGATCTAGTTGAGGGGTGTCCCCAACCAAAACCAGAGGTTGTGTTATACTAAAAAAGCAGTTTGCATCAACAGGTAAGCCAAATCACAAATCCGAAAGGAATGCGAGTGCCTGGGCTTGCACTTCGGCTGGACTCAGTATGTTGGTGTTCAGGTATAAAGAACAATGCTCTCGAGCATGGGCCAGCCGGCGGTTCTGTTCCTCCAGGTCCTTTGGCTTAAAATCGAGGCGAGGTCGCCGGCTGCGTATCCCCGAATGGTCAACATCCAGGTAAATTAGGACATCCGGCTGGCTGATTCGCTGCCACATATTGGGGACGTACGAATGTTCCTGGGCCACATGGCGAGCTTCATAACCGGCCGTACGCAAGGCTGATACAAGGCTGCTCTTCCCTGAAGCACAGGCTCCAACAACGGCAATTCGTAGAGGCTGATTCTCTGGGTTCACTTCAAACCAATATTCCTGGAGCGTTAACCTTCTGCACCCACGGGCATGGACTACACCTGGGATTCCCACCACGATCGACCCGAACTGAATCTAAAGCGGGAATCGACCATTTAAGCGCCGGGTCTCGTCACTACTCTTCTCCAAAACAGTTGCAGCCATAACACTAATATCATCCCGCGGCCGGCCCTGCTCAACTTCCATGGCCTGCTCGAGGAGCGAGTCCACTATTTGGCGCGCATCAAATATCCCATCGACCACCATTTCCCTAACTATGGCCAGAGGATCTAACACAACTGAGCCGCTCAAACTACCGGCATGCTGCAAACCATCGGTATAGATCACGACTAATATACCGGCCGCAATTGGAATCTCGGTGATGAGCGGTTTAATATTACGATGCACACCGACCACTGAGGACGGTTCATCCAACTGGTAAAGACCGCGACTTTTGGTGCAAACAATAACTGGCGCCGGGTTATTGCGCGAGAGAACTATTGTTTTGCTTTGAGTATCGACCGAAAGGATATTCAGAGTAGCGCTAACTTTGCCGCTCCGGTAAGTATAGAGATAGTCATGCGCTGCCCGGGCGGCCGCTCCGTCCCGTACGCCTTCGGCTAATAGTTGAACGGCTTTGCGTGCAACCACGTTGCTTATGGCCTTCGCCGAGCGACCACTCCGTTGCCCATCTACAAGAACCAGCGAAATACCGCCATGAGGTCTTTCAATCATCTCCAGCGTATCCCCGCTCTCGCTAGAGGCATATTTGCTGATTTTGGCGACTGCAAATTGAACTTCCATAACCGAACTCCGAATCAGGCCATCAACAAGCTATCTATCAAAGATTAAACTGGGTCAGAAAAGCAGGTGCCTTAACCGCTATCCCTGAATTTCTAACTTCGCCAGGCTGGCGACCAATTTTTTTATACCGTAGTTGGTAAAGGCAACCGTAACCTCTTCATCATTGCCGGTTAGCTTGCTCTCTATCACTATGCCACCGCCAAATTTCTTGTGGTGAACATTTTGGCCTGTGCGAAATTCGGCCTTTGCCAGAGATGGCTGAGTCCGATGTTCCATTGTATTTTTAATGATATTAGGCTCAGGCAAGCTTCTTTGACGATCAGTACTGCTAACGGCAGACGAATTCCTTTCCAGGCCCTGGCCACGCGCAGCGGGTCTCTGAGACCATTGCCAGGAACTGGCCTGGCGCCTGGTTTCCCGGTGACGGCTGCCGGTTGAGCCGCCCTCGGTTAACTCGGCCGGGATCTCATTGAAGAACCGGGAAGGGGTTGCCACCTCCGATTGACCATAGAAGGTGCGCCGGAAGGCATGAGAGAGATAAACCTGATCCTTAGCCCGGGTTATACCAACATAAAACAAGCGCCGTTCCTCGGCCAATTCTTCTCCATCATCCAACGAACGGCTGTGGGGCAAGATCCCTTCCTCGAGACCGACAATGAAAACTGTCGGAAATTCCAGGCCCTTGGCCGCGTGCAGGGTCAGTAAGGTAGGCGCATGGGGGTCTTCTTCCAGGTTATCCACTTCGGAAACCAGGGCCACTTGTTCCAGGAAGTGATTTAAACCGAGATCGCCCATTTCAACAGCCAGGTTGCGCAGTTCCATCACGTTAGCCCAACGGTCCCGCCCTTCATCTGTGTCGTCGTTAATGTAACCATCGAAGCCAATGGCTTCGACAATCGTATCCAACAGGTCACCGACAGTGGCCTTCTCGGCGACCTTCCTCCAATCATCCAAAAAGTTACCAAAAGTTGACAATGCGCGCAGCGCCCGGCTGTTGAATGGATGCTGTACATCCGGATCATTGATCAGTCTGAGGAGCGCTTCTCCTGGTGGCCGGCCGATCCGTTGGGCCCAGTCGAATAAATCTTGCCGGGTCTTCTTACCTATTTCTCTTGGGGGTGTATTGATAATCCGGGTCAAACTCACTGAGTCGGCCGAGCTATGTACTACCCGGAGGTAGGCGATCAAATCTTTGATTTCACGCCGGCCGTAGAATCTTGTCGCCCCGACGAGACGGTAATTCATGCCAACGCTCAAAAACGCCTCCTCGAGAACGCGTGATTGCGCATTGGTGCGATACATAACCGCACAGCCACCCGAATCCATTCCCGATAACATTAATTGCTCAATGGTCGAGACAACGAACTCTGCTTCCTCAATATCATTATAGGCTTCACGAACAGTGATCCGTTGTCCCCCTTTTCGCTCGGTAAACAATTCCTTATCCACCCGATTCTGGTTATTCCGGATAACCGATTTAGCTGCATCTAGGATAATTTGCGTAGAGCGGTAATTTTGCTCTAACAAGATAAGCTGGGCTTGTGGATAATGTTCTCGAAATCGATTGATGTTTCGGAAATCAGCGCCACGCCATTTGTAAATCGATTGATCTGCATCGCCCACCGCGAAAATGTTTTCATGCTGGGCTGCTAGCCGCTGTAACAACATGTATTGGACCGTGTTGGTGTCTTGAAATTCATCAACCAGGACATGGCGGTATTTTTCCTGGTATTTCCGGAGTATGTCCTGTCGGGCCTCAAACAGAAGTACCGTATTCATCAACAGATCATCAAAATCCATGGCATTGTTGGCTACCAATATTTCCTGATACCGTTGGTAAACGCGTTTGGTCACCTCGGAAATGTAATTGCCCGCGGCATACTGTTCCGGTGTAACAAGATCATTCTTCGCCTTTCCAATACCTGCCAACATTTTATTGGGTGGGTACTTTTTATCATCCAAATTATTATCGAGGAGCGCCCGTTTTACTACCTGGCGCTGGTCGTCTGTATCGAAAATGACAAAATTGGAATCATAACCAGGCAGCGACTGATTTTCTCGGCGCAAGATGCCCACGCAGGTAGCGTGAAACGTTCCCATGGTCAGACCGCTGGGATTGCCGCCTAACAATGTCTCTACCCGGTGCCGCATTTCACGGGCAGCCTTATTGGTAAAAGTCACTGCCACAAGTTGCCAGGGCGGAACCTTTTTTTCCCTGATCAGATAAGCGATACGATAGGTCAAGACTCGAGTCTTACCACTGCCTGGTCCGGCTAAAACCAGAACCGGACCCGCATCTGCTTCAACCGCCCGGCGTTGGGCTTCGTTAAGATTGCTTGTAATACTCATAGCAGGTAATTATAGTCGGAATGGGCCAATCAGAATAACCGGATATTTGTCTGCAAGCGGCCATGATTGGCAGTCGATATTTCTGGATGCTCGCGCACGAGCCACATTCGATCCACTCCTGTTTTTCCTCGAGAAAAAGCACAAATAGGTTTGACAGCCATACCCCGCTCTGTTAGAATTCTCAGCGCTATTGGCCCATTCGTCTAGCGGCCCAGGACGCGGCCCTCTCAAGGCCGAAACACGGGTTCGAGTCCCGTATGGGCCACCAAGGTTTGATAGGGAGGCTTCGCTCAAATGGGCGGAGCCTTTTTTAATGAGCTATCCATGACAGCCAGCAACGAAGAGCAAATCGAAGTCATTGATCGGAAACGATACCACAGGATTATTTGGTTCTTTGCCAGTATAACTGCTCATGTTATTTGGTGGGATTTGTTGGTCGGCCGGGTATTCAAGAGGTCCGTTCGTCGCTCCAGGCCACAACGCTTCAGGCAGATGTCGCGCCGCTTTCGTTTACTCGCGGTGGATATGGGTGGGGTGTTGATCAAGTTGGGCCAGTTCCTTAGCGCTCGGGTAGATGTGTTACCACCGGAAGTGACCGAAGAACTTGCCGGACTCCAAGATGAAGTTCCTCCGGTCCCTTATGACGAGATTCTGGTGGTAATGATCACCGAATTAGGTGATGTCTCCAACCATTTCAGCCAGTTTGAACGAGAACCGCTGGCAGCCGCTTCTCTTGGACAGGTCCATCGCGCCCGCCTGGCCACGGCAAACACCAATGATCAAGCATCAGAATCAGTTGTCGTCAAAGTCCAACGACCCCACATCGAGGATATTGTCCGGACTGATCTGGCGGCCTTACGCATCGTAGCTCGCTGGCTTATGCGTTACGGGCCAATCAGGCGCAGGGCTGATGTACCTGCTTTGATGAATGAGTTTTCTGCGACTATGTGGGAAGAACTCGACTATGCTTCAGAAGCAACCAACGCTGAGCGTTTCGCCGAGATGTTTGCTGGCGACCCAGCTGTTCGCATCCCGGTTGTATTCCGCCAACACAGCACGGGCCGGGTTCTCGTGTTAGAAGATGTAAGCGGAATCAAGATCACGGAAACCGAGATTATAGAAGCGGCCGGTATTGATTTAAGTGAAGTGACAGCCAGTCTGTTTGATGCCTATTTTCAGCAGATCTTCCAGGTTGGTTTCTTTCACGCCGATCCCCATCCCGGCAATCTTTTCATCAAACCTCTGGGGCCGAAGCTTTCTCCAAGGAGCGGTCGCAGCCGTCCATTCCAGTTGACTTTCGTCGATTTTGGAATGGTTGGTCACATCGAAAAGCTGATGGGTGATAATCTGCGGCAGATGATTGTTAGTGTTACCCAACGCGACGCCCGGGGATTGACCGAAGCATTTAACGGCCTGGGTTTCTTCTTGCCCGGCAGCGATCTGGATCGAATTGCCGAGGCTTTGACGCGCGTTCTTGATCAGATGTGGGGACGCAGCTTGTTAGAGTTAAGCCAGCCAGATCCTAAAGAAGTCCAGGAATTGAGCCGTGAGTTCCGGGATATCCTTTACGAGTTCCCGTTCCAAGTGCCCCAGGATTTTATCTTTTTCGGCCGTGCCCTGGGCATGCTTTCTGGTCTGGCCTCCGTGCTTGACCCGAACATCAACCCCTGGAGCCTGGTGGAAAAATACGGCGTCGAGATCATTCGCAGCCAGGAAGCGCTGACATTCAGTCGTGAACTGCTCGGGGAGTGGGCCCGTATCTTTTTGACTCTGCCATCCCAGACGAAACGGGTCATGACAGCGGCCGAGAGCGGACGGCTGCGGGTGATGGCCTTGCCTGATCGATCGCTATTACGCCGGTTGGATAAGATCGAAAGACGGATTGGCCGTCCCAATTGGAGTCTCATCGCGGCAGCCCTCTTGTTAAGCGGCGCGTTATTTTACGTGAATGACGAGCAGACTTTGGGAATCGTATCCTGGATTTTGGCCGCCTTGCTGATTTTGGGTACGTTATTTCGCTGACAGTCGGGGCGATCTATGGCTCGACCTCGTCTAACGTCTGTTCAGGCAATTTTTCCTCGCGCTGTACTATCACCCCAATCAGACTGATTATCATCCCCGCATTAACCATTACATCAGCGATGTTGAACACACCCGGGCGGATTGTTGCCTGGACAAAATCCAAAACTTCCCCGGCAAAAATCCGGTCGACCATGTTACCTAAGGCGCCGCCTATGATCAGCGCCAGGCCAATTCGAAGCATCCACATGGATTTGGGCGTTCTAATCATATAGATAAATAACCCAATCACGATAGGAATCGAAATCCAACCCACAAGGCGGCCGACGCCCTGGAACATGCCAAAGGAGATTCCCTGGTTGTAGGTGGGATTGAGGGTGAGGAATGTGCCTATCTCAATTGGGCCGTTATCACTAAAATAGTTGGTTGCCCACCATTTAGAGAGACGATCGGCCGCAAAAGCAAGAATGATAATAATATATGGCAACATGAATCAGGCGTTCAGTGAAAAGAACCGGTCAATCGTCAGACTCACCCTTACCGATAGCGTTTTTAATCCGGTTAACAATGCTGAGAGGAGACTCCATTTCCAGTTTTTTCCGTATTTCTGAAAAAGAAGGCTCTGTTAATTTCGTGCCATCAGGGAAGAGAAGGGTCGGCACGCTGGCATAACCCCCGTTAAGATGTATTAGCTGCTCGCGAGCATCAGAATCACCGTCAACATTTATCTTTTCCACGACAACGTTATTTCTATCAAGAAATCGTTCCACACTCATCGAATGGGCGCACCAGCGAGATGTATACAGCAAAATACTTTTCTTAGTAGAAGTAGTCATAAGCCTCTTAATTTACCAATTCTTATTGAAACCCATTATGTCACGGCGCTCAGTCGTTTACCCTTCTTCACCAGGTTGGACCCTAACCACCGAAAAAATAAACTTCCATTACGCCACGGCAATAGGCTGCTCGTCAAGCGAAATGGATCTCACTACCGATTTGGTGAATCTACTCTATCTCCTGTTCGTTTTCCGTGGTCTGGCTTACTTCAGGTGCTTCATATTCCTCGAGGGAGATTTGGCGTCCTCCATTAATATCAGCATTGGTTACATGGTAGTTGCTGTCAAAGTGCACGACGGCCGGTATCTCCCGGAAACAACGGCTGTCTATGATTGTCTTGTGCCAGACATAGCCACCATCCGAATAATTCAATTCGTATTGCTTAAGAATACGTAGCCGGACTTTCTTGCCACAGTTATCACACTGCACATAGAAGAAGAAGCCATCTGAATCAGGGCTTTGCCCTTTCGAGGATCCTTCGCCGCCAAAAAGCCGTTTCAAGAAACCCATGGATCAGATTCTACTGCGGGATACAAGGGAGGCAAATATTACCTGAGTACACTTGTCAGGCACCCATAAGTGGGATAGACTGGATGACATAATCTTGAAGTAGTTCCTACATTCTAATTGGTAACCATTATGGGGGATTTCAAATTTGAAGTCTGGCCCACAGAGTTCCGCGTAATTACGCAGCACTTTGGGGCGAATCCAAGAAATTATGCCCAGTTCGGCTTGCCGGGTCATGATGGCCTGGACATCAAGGCCCCGACCGGCAGCAAAGTGTTTTGCGTTGCCCCAGGGGAAGTATTTCAAGTTTACGAAAAGCCAACTGGTCATAATTACGGTATTCACGTGCGTGTTTTGCACCAGGATGGATTTAAGACGATCTACGCACACCTGCAGAAGCCCTTGGTGCGGACAGGCCAAATTGTCGAAGCAGGAACTGTATTGGGTCTGGCTGACAATACCGGCAACAGTTTTGGCTCGCACCTCCATCTAACCCTCAAGAAAGAAAATGCAAAAATCGGGAAATGGCCGCACAATATCATTGACCCGACGCCATATCTTCTACCACTGATGGGCTGGCAAGAACCGGCGGGTCCTTACGTTGAGGGTTGGGTGCAGACAGACGCGATGGTTGTTCGCGGAAACCTGGCCCAAGTCAATGATGGTGGGGCAACCTTGTATATCAATGCTGATCTCAAGAAAATCATCCCTGCTGGTTCAATCATCATCAAGCTCTCCCAGAAAGAGCCTTTTACCCGGGTTAAAGTACCCCTGGCAACGATTGGTCTGAGTAGTTCGAGCCAGCCAAAACCGGCTCCGGAACCACCGGCGATAGTTTCTACCGTTGATGGGTGGGCTTCCAAGCGACTTCTGGTCTTTGCCGGAAAACAGGCGATTGTTGGTATACACGGCGTCAGCTTGCGGCAAGGGCCGGATAAAGGTGCGATGAATATCGGGCTGATCAAAGCCAACAGTACAGTGAGTGTACTCGGTATGCCAGAAGGTCAATACACACCGATAAGAGTTCGGCGCAGTGATTTCTTGGAACCGGTCACTTTGCCTGTGCCGCCACCGGATCCGGCGATTATTCCTCCAGAGAATGGTTATATGGGTTGGGTACTGACCCAATATCTCAGCCTGCTTGCGGACCGCCAGGCCCTAACCTCAAGATTGGGTGTAAACTTACGTAGCAGTCCGGATCAGAATGGACAAAACACCGGCCTGATAAAAGCCTATGCCACGGTCCGGGTTGCCGGTCCTGTTCGGAAGGATTATACACCGGTCCTGGTGAACACGGCCGATGTGATTAATGTCATTACTCCCCAACCAGATATCACCAGGCCTGAACCTTGGCCAAATAAACCGCCTACCAACCCGGCTCCAGCTCCTGGTCAGAGTACGATTCCCGGTTGGGTGTTCACCAACGGTCTGCTTGTAACCGGTAGTCGGGCCAAAGTGGCCACTTACGGCAGCAATTTAAGATCAGCACCACATCGAGAAGGTAAGTTGTTAGGATTTATTCCTGCCGGTGGTGAGATTATGGTTACCGGGGCGCCCCAAGGAGAGTATACACCGGTGCGTGTCGTCGAAGATTTGCTGGAATCTCCCGAAACGGATAACAACAGACAAGACCCAGATACGCCGCTTATGGGCCGAGTTCGAATCGGATTGCACGCCTCGGCCGATCCCGATATTGGAGAAGCTGAGCATGTTGAATTCGCAGAGATGCGCCCAGGTATTATCAAGGTGCTCTCTTTTCACAGCGCTGACGATATTCGCAAGCTAGCGACCGCCCATCCCGGAGCCCAGTTTATTGTCCGTGCTTTCCTTTCAATGGAAGGTAGAAAGATTAGCCCGGGTAAATTTGTGGCGGATACGGTCGCTGATGTTCGCCGGGCTTTAGCCCAACTCCGCCATCAGGACGTTGTTGTCGAGCTTCACAATGAACCCAACTTGATCGCCGAAGGTCTTGGCAGTAGCTGGTCAGATGGGACTAACTTCAACAATTGGTATCAAGAGCTTTTAAAACGTTATCGTCAGACCTTACCGGGCGTTCGATTTATTTATCCCGGTCTCTCGCCTGGTGGACAAGTGACCGGCGTAAAGCTGGATCATGTACAGTTCCTTGAGGCGTGCCGGCCGGCTGTTGAGGTTTCTGATGGTCTTGGTGTCCATCTTTATTGGTCTCAATTCCAACCCATGGAACGGGCGCTAGAGATGCTAGATGACTACATTAGTCGTTTTCGGGCGCACCCGATCTGGATAACCGAAGCCAGCCGCAATCTAGGACCGGCCATTCCTTCAAAAATGGCCCAGGAATACCTGATGTTCTGGCGGGAGCTACAGTCGCGGCCGATTGTTCAGGGGGTTACATACTTTGTTGCATCGGCCAGCAATCCGGACTTTGCCCACGAGGTGTGGGTGGGTAAAGGTATTGGGAAACAGATCGGCCGGCGTTGACAAATAGCCTTTCAAACACAGACTGTTGTCGGGCAGCTAGCGCTGCCAGTCATTTCGAGTTATTTGTTCAGATCAACCCGACCAACTCTTGAAAGCGACGATCATCCCGAATTCCTACGAGGTCAGGATCACGTCGCACCCATTCTCGTTGAACCTGGTGCTTCTCCAGCGCAATCCTCAAGAATGCCAGCGCCCGATCGACGTCCCCATCAATAGCCTCCAGACAAGCCTGGTTATATTCGCTCTCCTCAGCAATCAACTCGCGGGCCACTTTCATTTGTTGTTCGTACTCCCGTGTACGCCCCAATCGCCGGCAAAGCCCTGCCAGGGACCCGCGCGATAACGCGTCTTTTGGATTGAGTTCAATGGCCCGCTTATACGCGGTTAAGGCTTCCTCTGTACGATCATTAGCATTATAGACATCAGCCAAGTTAGCGTAGGCAGTTGCATTATCTGGGGCCAACTGGGTAGCTTTCTGATAGGCGGCTACAGCTTCCTGCCATTCGCCACTATCGCGATGTACATTGCCTATGCCAACATAGATGAGCGGGTCGTTGGGTTCCAGCGCCAGAGCTTGCTCGTATGCCTTCATCGCTTCGTCACCTCGACCCAGGTCGGTATAAACACTCCCCAGGCCTCGATAAGCGACGGGATCAGCGGCGTGCAATCTAATAGCCCGTTCATAGTCGCTTAGAGCATCAAAAGGTTGGCGGAGAGCCTGGTGCACATTGCCCAGCCCCACATGGGCCGGTGCGTAAGTCGGGCTCAGACCGGTCGCGCGTTTGTAAGCGGCGATCGCTTCGTCGATGCGGCCCATCTGAAAATATACGTCTCCCATTCCGGTGCGGGGTGCAGGATCCTTTGAATCGTGGCCGATGGCCTCCAGGTAACAATCCATGGCTTCATCCAGACGGCCAAGACGCAGGTAAATGTGGCCTAAACCCGTGTGAACGGCCGCTTGGTCTGGCGCTTGAAGGAGAGCTTGTTCATATGATGATAGTGCTTCTTCGTTGCGTCCAAGCCGGGTGAATATGTCGCCAATTCCGGCCAGAGCGTATCCGTCTTGAGGTGCCAGTTCCAAGGCCTGTTGAAAGGCACCCAGTGCATTGTCAGTTTCGTTTAGGTGCAAGTAAGCATATCCCATGCCTCTTTGAATTTCTGCATTCATAGGCGATAACGAGTCGGCGTGCTGATAGATTTCAAGGGCGTCAGTATAACGTCCTGAACCTAGATAAAGTTCGCCTAATTTTCGATAGCCCGTGGCGTCATTTGGCGCAAGGCGGATCGCATGTTTATAGGCGGTAATGGCGTCAGCTGAGCGACCCATCTCAGTGTAGACGCGCCCGGCTCCATAATAAGGTTCAACATAATCGGTCTGCCGCTCGGTGGCATGCTGGTAGGCGATCAGGGCATCAGATATGCGTCCGCGGGCATGCTGGAGATTGCCCAGATGGTAGTAGGTGGCAGCATGGTTGGGATTCAGCTGTAATGACTCGCTATAAGCCCCCAAGGCCTCGTCAACCAGGCCTTCGGCAAAATAGGTATTTCCAAGCCCCGTGTAAGCAGCGGCGCTTTGGGGATCCAACTCCACTGCCCAATGATATGCCTTGCTCGCGTCTGCCAGACGACCTACTTTCATAGAAGTGTCGCCAATGAGACAATTGACTGCGGCTGTCTCTATGCCCATCGCCTGGGCTGTTGTTGCAGCCTCGAGGGCTGCTTCATTCTCGCCGAGTTTGTGTAAGACCAGACCTAGCTCGAAGTAGGCATTCTTATCTTGATCGTCGAGTTCAATGGTGCGGCGATAAGCTGCGACGGCCTCTTGGTTTTGGTCCATTTCCGCTAAAGCGCCGGCCCGACCAAAGTGGGCTATGGTCTGGTTTGGATCCAACTCCAGAGCCTGCTCAAACGCTTCAATCGCTGATTTGGGGCGTTTCTGCGCTGCCAGGGCGAGCCCCAGCCCACTAAAGGCTTTTGCGGAATGAGGGCTCAGCGTGCTGGCTCGCTGAAAAGCTACTTCAGCTTCCTTGTTTTGTTCAAGCACCAGGCTAGCTGCCCCTAGACCTAAATAGATCTCAGCATCCTGGGGCTCAAAACCGGCCGCTCGCTGGTAGGCTTTATACGAGCGCTCGTGGTCGCCCTGGGCAGCACAGGCAGCGCCAACCCCTTTTAATGCCGGGACGTTTGTATTGTCCAGGTTCAAGGCCTGCCAATATGCTGCCAGCGCCCGGCGATTATTGTCTAATTCTAATTCTACATTGCCGAGACCGACATATGACCGAGGTTGCTGATGATCAGCTTCCAATGCCTGCCGGTAGGCATCCCGTGCGTCATGAAGGCGCTTTTGTTTGAAATAGACGTCGCCAATCCCATTCAATGCGACGGCATTCAGGGGGTCTTCCAAGAGTGCCTGCTGGAAAACGTTCACGGCCCCAGTGTAGCGACCAAGAGCAAAATAAAGATCCCCCAGGTCGGTGAGGGAAACTGCGGCCGGATCAAGATCAAGTGCCTGTTCATATTTTCTTTGAGCTTCGTCGAAATCGCCAAGCAATTGATACACTCTGCCTTGCCCCCGGATTGCAGCTGCCAACTGAGGCTGCAGCGTCAAGGCTTGCTCGTAAGCCTCTAAGGCTGCTGTATAACGTCCGACAGCAGCATAGGCATCGCCAAGACCCCGGTACGTACTGGCATTGTTCTTGTCCCGAGCTGTTGCCGCCTCATACGCAGCAAAAGCCTCTTCATGTTGACCGGTAGCCACATAAACATCGCCAAGGCCGCGCCGGGGCGCAGCCATCTCAGGCGCGCGTTTGGCAGCATCTTGGTAGGCTGCTTCGGCTTGTTCATACTGGCCAAGGCGCATTTGAACATCGCCGAGTCCGAGGTAAGCCAGGGAATCTTCTGGATTCTGTTGGAGAGCGTCTTGGTATACCGATTGCGCTTTTTCAGCTTGGCCTTCAGCCGCATATTGATCGCCAAGTTGCCGGTAGGCGATTTCGACTTGCGCATCAATGGCCAGGGCCTTTTCGAACGCTGAAACAGCTTCTTTGGACCGGCCAAGCGCCGAGTAAGTTTTTCCAAGGTTGGCGTAGGGAACGGCCCATTCGGACCGCAAGGTCACGGCTTTATGGAAGGAAGCTTCAGCGTCCTCTAGCCGTCCAAGGGCTAATTGGACTTCACCCAGTCCATTGTGAGATTCAGCGTCTTTGGGATCGAGGGCCAATGCCCGGGCAAATGCCTCGCCGGCCGGGGCATACTGTGCCAACTGCTGGTGGCAATGGGCTAGCCCGGCATGGGCTGCGGCGTCCCCAGGATCAAGCAAGATCGCCGCCTGATAGAGATCAAGCGCTTTCTGTACCAGGCCCTGGAGATCAACTGTCTGGGCCAGCTTCCGGTGAGGTATTGGTTGTTTAGAGTCGATAACGAGCGAACGTTCAAAGGCAATTTTTGCTTCGTCATATCGACCCTGAGTTAAATACAATGTCCCAAGACCGTTATAGGCTGCGCACTCTTCCGGATGTAATTCAATTGCCTTATGGTAGGCTGCCTCGGCCTCATCATACTGAGATAATTGATGGTAGATATCGCCGAGGCCAACGTGAACCGGCGCATAATTGTCGTCGAGTTCAAGGGCCCGCTGGTAGGTCAGCAACGCTTCATTGGTCTGTCCGAGATGTTGAAAAGTCTGGCCCAATCCCAGATGGGCCTCCAAATAGTAAGGATCGACTTTGATCGCCTGTCGGAAAGCCTTAAGCGCCTCATCTGCCTGGTCCACGGAAAGATAAACGGCGCCCAATCCGGCAAAGGCGACTGGATCCTCTTGATTTGCCGCTAAAGCGGTCTGGTATGCTTGTAGGGCTTCCTCAGTTCGGCCTAGATTCCGGTAAACTTTGCCCAACTTGTTGTAGGCATCGATCCGGGTTGGGTTCAGTTCCAACACCTTGTGATATGCCCCGATGGCCTCAACTAATTGCCCTTCTGCCAGTTTTAGGTCGCCGTAAGATTCATAGACGGTCGCATTGCCAGGCGCCAATTCAACGGCCCGTTCCAATGCTGTATTGGCTTCTTCATAGCGGGAATGGCGTGTATACAGGTGTCCCAGGCTAATGTATGGTGCCGGGTCGTCTGGGTCATGCTTGACGGCTTCATGAAAGCTCTTAGTGGCCTGGCGTAATTGCCGGAGTTGGATCAAGGTATTGCCATGACCATTGTAAGCCGCGGCCATTTTTGGATCCAGGCTGATGGCATTTTCATAAGCACCTCGAGCAGCATTGGGCATATTCAATTCGAGATAGACATCCCCAAGTCCTTTGTATGGCCGGGCATCCTCCGGCGCTAACTCTAAGGCTTGTTGGTAAGCGGCAATAGAATTCTTGTAATATTTTTTGGCCAAATAAGTATCTCCCAGACCAATCTGGCAGCCGATGTCCGTCGGATCAAGTTCGAGTGCCCGGCTATAAGCCGCTAACGCCTGGTCAATTGACCCTTTAGAGAGGCAGACATCGCCAAATCCGCGGTAAGCGGGGGCATAATTCGAATCTTGCTCGATAGCGCTTTCGTAGGCCGCCTGCGCCTGATCAAAGGCTTTTAGAGCCTTAAATGCATCGCCTTGGCCTGTCAACGGCCGGACCAAATGCTCGCTGCTCAGGGTGGCCTTTTGATAAGCGTTGATAGCCTCCTCATAGCGGCCTAAAGCCATAAATATGTTACCTAATCCCTCGTAAGAGAAGGGATGCTCGGGATCGGCGCTAACCGCCATTTCGTGTGCCTGGAGCGCCTGGCTGAACTGGCCGCTGGCCTGGTAAGCCTGGGATAAGCCATCATACGTGGACGCTCGTCGGTCGCCTAGCTGGACAGCCTGTTCATAAGCGGCGATGGAGCGCTCATAATCACCGGTGCTGTTATATAAATCACCTAAGCCGGCATGAGCAGCGCTATAGTTAGGGTTCAAGGTAAGGGCCAGGTTGAGCGATTGGCCCGCTTCATCTGGTTGCCCCAAGGCGAGGTAAGCTAAACCAGCGCCGATTAGCGGGGCAGCGTAGGTGGCGTCGAGATTGATTGCCTTGTTGAAATTTACTAGGGCCAATTCAGGTTTCTTGGCGATCATGTAGGCCTCGCCAAGGGAATTCTGAACGACAGCCCGGTCGTCAGCCATCGCTTCCGCTTCCTGCAAGGCGGTCAATGCGTCCTCGTTCCGGCCAGAAACCAGATACATATGGCCAAGCCCAATCCGCGCATTCACATAGCGTGAATCTTGTTCGATAGCCTTCTCGTAGGCGGCAATTGCCTGGTCTGGATTGCCTAAGGCCTGGTGGACTGCACCAAGACCGCCGTAGCCGGAGGCCGATGCCGGATCAACCTTCAGGGCCTGATCATATGCGGCTTTGGCCTCGTCATGTTGGTCCATGGCCGCATAAAGATTACCCAGCGCATTGAAGGCGGCCGTATGCTGAGGATTGAGTTCGATCGCCCTTTGCAGCGCGGCGAGCGCCTCATCCTGCTGTTCGGCCGCTCCCAGATTAACGCCCATTAAATACCAGGAAAAACTCCTATCCGGGAACCACTCCAGCACCCGATTCAGTATCTGTTCTGCGGCCAGATCATAGACGGGATTGTAACGGTCGGAAGGCCACAATAAGCGATGGGCCAATAATTCGTACGCATCGGCTAACTGGTTTTTTAGGATTTTTCCATCGACCGGCAGGCCAGATACTGTCTGGTCATACTGTTCCTGGGCTGCCTGGTAGCGTCGCTGACGCAGGTGCAAGTTGCCCTGCTGTAACGCCAGGATAGCCCGGCGCTCCTCGACCCCCGACCCGTCAAGCCAGCCTCGCTCTGCAAGCCTGGTAAAAACCCGAATCAACGATTCAGCATCTTCCATACCGTTCTTGAGCACGTGGTAGAGGTTCTCGCCACCATCGCTCAAATGCTTCCAGCGGGCCATAACTGCCAGCAAACCATTCTGAAGATCCCGACTATATGACAGACTCTCAAGATAGCGAGGGATGGCCCAGCGAAGTGCCTCAGTTTCATCAACCCAATATAGGTAATTGATCAGATCGAGTGTCGTTTTTGTCCAGTTGTCATCCTGGCAACGGTTTTCCAACAGCGATACTTGCGCCTCAAAATCACCTAATCGCTGGCGTAAAACCTCAACCGCCCTGCGGTTCAAGTTAAGGACTCGTTCACTGGTCCTGCGAACATCTGCCTGTAGGTATTCCTGAAAAAAGATAGCTGGATCGTCATGTAATCTGGCGTGATCGGCGTGGACCGAGGCGTATTCGCGCTCCAGGCGGCGCAATAATTCTTCCAGGTCAAAGGTGCTGCCATCTTCCGTTTGGAGCATTTTCCGCAGCAGATCGACGTCTCCCTCGGCCAAGGCCAGGGCGTAGAGCGCCTGTTTATCTGATTCGGCGACGACATGCTGCATATAGCGGTCTGTCATCCGTTGGACGATGTGGCTCCCGGCAAAAGCATCCTTAGGGTCTCCGGTAATTTCCACGAGATCCGCGCCTGCTTTCCAGATGTCGGCCGCTTCCTTAACCGCCAGGGGGATACCTCGAGTGACCTGACTGATCGCCTCGAGTTCCTGGCTGTCTAATTCTCTTTCGGGGGCGCTATGCTCAAAATAGTAACGGATATCATCGATAGCCAGGGGGCGCATTTCGTAGGCCAGCAACCGGCGAGGGCTTTCGTCAGCATACCCCTTGAAATAGGCCGAGCCAAATTGACGGCTATCAAGCAGATTGTTACGACCGCTCAATATCCAGGAGACCTTCGGCCCAGCCGCCCGTGTGAGAACCCGGACCCAAATATCATTATGATCGACAATCTCGTAAGTGTCCATCACGACCAACACCGGATCATTTTTTGCGACCCGGTTGAGACCTCGGGCCAAAGCCAGGGCTAATTGTTCATGCGGGTTAAGGAAATAATCAAAATTGTCTGCTTTCAGGTGAGCACGCAATTGGGTTTCAATGGCCGCTCGAATTTTAACCGCTTGCTCCGCGCCAACCTGTAAGCCTGCATCGAGGAATGTCTGCACCATATCCTCTCCGCCATCGCCGATCATGGGTAAACGAAAGCGAACAATCTTGGCCAGGGCATCCACGCTGAGAGTGCGGAGTATGGCCAGTTCATCCCAGTCGTTATCGGCCGTGATAGCCTTGGCCACTTGTTTGGAAGTTTCTTCGCGCTTCACGATAGCTTTGCGATACGTTGAAAATTGGCGGCCCCATTTGTTTCGAATAGAGGCGGCGTGGATTACTTTGAAGACAGTTTCGGGGTCAATCTTCTGCCGGCCTACTTGCAAGCTGGGGAATTTCTTTCGTTCGTCCTCCCAGTCAATCCAAAGGATCTTGAACTTGCCAGCGAAGGGGGGATCGAACTCAAGTATGTCGCGGAATCGTTTTGCCAGCGTCGTCTTGCCTGTTCCCCCATCACCATGAAGCAGGGTTACATAGGGCAAATTCTCATTCGGCGGGGCCTCTAAGACCTCGGTCAAGGCGGCGCGAAATTGTTTTTGTTCTTCGACACGACCTACAAAGAGTTTATCGTCAACAGTAATGGGTTGGTCAGGCATGGTAAACTCCATTTTGGTGTATGACGTTTCCGCTGGCCTGTCTCGACCTTCGGGAAGATACCAATCTGGTATACGCAATACACCATTGGTTCATGGCTCTGGGGCAACATATTAAGTTATGGTACTACGACAGAAAAAATCCACTTACACGATACCCGACAACCCCCTCTCTGTCAAGATGAGTAGTACCTACGGATATCTTCTATTGGTTCAGGCAGGTGAAATCGATGGCCGGTATAAACTCAACGTCAGTCCAATATGTATCAATTTAACGTCGAATTCCTCTGTATAAAATTACGCATATAGGTGGTTCAACGCCGCCAGTTATTACAATAACATATGTTAATGTTGCGACTATACATAATACATGAAAATATCATGGCCCATTAGTCCTGTATAGTGCTATTATTATTGACAAGCTTATATAGAAGCTGTTATTCTCTTGACAGTTGTGAAAAAAGCGTGAAGAGACCCGTGTATTATTGGGTGCTGAGGGTGCGTTTCAATTAACATTATAATCCCGCTAACATTTTCATCATAAGTTGTCGATTTTCGCACCTACGTCGGCGAGCCTAATAAGACAGAGATAAAGGAAAATTGGAGGAGAGGATGTTCTGGGATACCGGTGAGTGGCTGCCCGCTCCCTATCTGAATTTCTCAACGGGCATACTTGGCCTGACGGTGCTGATAGCTTTCATCGCCGTTTTTGGCTTGCTGGCCTACTCCTTGAGTCACCAATTCAAGAATATCCAACTCCGCGGCTGGCTATTGACAGGTTGCTTGTGTCTGCTTGCAGTAGCTGCCGGTATCCTCGGTAACCCTCTACTGGAAGAACTCGCGCTGTGGACACAGTTGGAGCACATCATCAACTCCCCTTGGGTGGTGCCTTTTATTGGCTTGCTCCTGGCCATGTTAGCAGCAATCTGGGTCAATCCGGCGGCTTCTGTTCTTGTTGCCCTTTCTTATAGTATTACCTTCGCTTTGTGGCAAACACACCATATCTACGACGTTTTTACACCCGTCTTCGTCGCCGCCCTTATAGCTGTGTTGATGCAATTGCGGATGGAAGGCAGATTGTATAAATGGCTTCGTACACCTGTCATGGCCGGTATGCAAGGCGCCATTTTACAGCTTTTCCTGGTTGCCTTATCAACTTTCGCCATCGTTTCAGTTTCAAGAAGTTTCATTGGGGCAATTAATTCAACACTGGAAAATACCTGGACCGAAGCCATTCCAGTGTTTGTCATAGCTATCACAGCCGGGTTAATCATTACAGTGATCAGGCGAGTGATGCCGTATACCGCCCAACACACCGAGGCTATTGGATTGCCATTTTCCAACAACCTTAACGGCCGGATCGTTATGACCTTCCTATTTATTGCGGCCTTGTTGACTTTTCTTCTGGTAATCGTTTCTTATGGATTGACTCGCTCGACTATGACGGAGTCAACGGTTGACCGGATCGCGGAACAAGTTCTGACAGTTTCAAAAGCCGCAGATGATTTTCAGCTTCGCCGCTCAAAGTTGTTAGAGTGGGCGGCAAATAATATCAACACCATAGCGGACATAGGCAGTGAATCAGGGATCAGCTCAGGCGGGAGGGAGCTATTGCTTGATTCATTTGAAAGCATTACGGTGCTTAATCGAGACCAAGCTATTTTGGCTAATTTCCCTGATGGGAGTCTGCCTCTGCTGACCGGTTTGGAAATCGCCGCCATCGGGGAACTTCTCCTCACGGGCACTCCCGTAATCGTGCCGGCGGAAGGTAAGATCGCGGATGATTCTTTGGTAAGTTTTGTAGTCGGGGCGCCAACCAATCAGCAAGTTGACAGAATCATCATTGGTCGGGTCGCTGCAGATGAGGTTGCTGCGGCGCTGGAAAACATCAAATTGAATTTTTCTGAAGGCTATGCCTTTATCAGACATAATGGAAGCGACTTTACAATTATCCCAGATGGAGTAAAGATTTTTCCAGAGCTGCGAGACGTGACCCAATTTTCATTCAGCGATGAACCAGATTCAGATAGTAGAAGCGCTATAGCTGCAAGCCTCGCCGCCAGTGATCGCAATTATAGCGAATTTTCCAGAGCGACCTTTGGTGATGATTGGTCTATTGGCCTGGTTGTACCCAGAGATGAACTTTTGGCCTCCGGATTAAGCCTAATCGGTCAAGGTTTGTTTGTTTTTATTCTGGGTCTTATTTTTGCGACGGTGATGCTCTACCTGATTGTAGATAGTGCCAGCCACGTGATCCAACAAATAACCCGGCAAACGCAACGAGCTGCCAGTCAGGGTATTGATTCGCCGGTGAAGGGCGTCGGCGAAGGCGATGAGATTGGTGGTCTTGCAACGGCTTTCCGCCGGTTACAAATTGCTTACAGGCAACAATGGGAGGAACAGCGCTTGTTGCTTGCGGTTAGCGAAGAGATAGCGACGACGTTTGACTTCCATCGAGGCATGCCAACGATCCTCAATGCAGCATTGATCGGATTAGGCGGTTCAGGAGCACGGATTGTTATTGTTCGAAAGGCCGACAACAAAATATTAAGTTTTACGCAACCACCGGACATAAAATTGCCGAAAGGTTTCAATCAAAAGCTGCTGCAGACCATGCAGGATGGATCTGAGCTGATTTGCCGGTCGCAAGAAGAAGTTAACACTGTATTCTCGGATAACCTGCCTGGCCAGGATTTACCCCATGCGCTGGTCGTAATACCACTTAAGACGGATGAGCAGCACCTGGGACTTATTTGGGTCTGGCGAAAGGAAGCCAGGTATTGGAAAGCCAGTCAATTGCGGTTCCTCCGGACATTGGCCTCAAATGCATCAACCTTAATCGCCAATGCCAAGCTACTGGCGGGCATTGAGCAAGGAAGACGCCGCCTGTCAGCCGTTCTCTCCAGCACAAGTGACGCTGTTTTGGCTACGAATGAGTCAAACCGGGTTATGCTCTGCAATGGGGCTATGGAGCAATATTTTGACCTTAAAAGTCATGAGATCCTGGGTAAAAAGCTGGAATCGGTGCTCCACAATCAAGATCTTATCGAGGCGTTAGGCGGAGGTGGATCAGATCCAGCCCATGTCGAGGTAAAAGGGAATGATGGTCTGGTCCTTGATGGGCTGGTTTCGACCCTTAGTTATAACGGCGGAACCTCGGCCGGCACGGTGGTTGTCCTTCGGGACGTCACTAGATTCAAGAAATTGGACGAGATGAAAACGGAGTTTGTGGCCAACGTCTCCCATGATTTACGTAGTCCACTTACCCAGATGTTAACCTATTCTCAGCTCATTCCAATGGATGGCCCTCTGACTGAAAAACAGACTACCTGGCTCAGCCGGGTTGAACGGGCAGTCGTGGATATGAAAGATTTGATAGAGGTCCTTTTAGATCTCAATCGTCTTGAAGCTGGGGTTTCCTTGGTAAAAATCCCGTTCCGTATTGAAGATATTTTTCAGCGTATTGTTAAAAGCTATTCTGAAGAAGCCCGCGCGAATGGATTACACTTAGCCTACCATGTGGAAGATTTTTTGCCAGTTATTGACGGGGATGTTGATCTAATCAGGCAAGCCATCTCCAACATCGTCACAAATGCGATCAAGTACGCGCCTAATAGTGGTGATTTGACATTGAGTGCTGAGACACGTCGAGACGAATTAATTATTTGTATCACTGACAACGGGACTGGAATTGCCGAATCCGAAGTCAGCCGAGTATTTGAGAAATTTTACAGGACCCGAGCGCATGATAGTGGCAACGTTGCAGGCAAAGGCTTGGGCCTGGCGCTGGTAAAATCAATCGCTGAACGCCATGACGGTCGGGCCTGGTGTGAGAGCCAGCTTTCGGTCGGTACCCGTTTCTACATCGCCTTGCCAATTTATCCGAATGGAAGTGAATTCAACTAACTATTGTTATGAATCAGAGACCACCCAACAAATAAGGAAGTTATTATGATGACAGCAGGATTTATCCATTTTGATTGCCTATGTGGATTGGACATTTATTTTTTTGGGGATATGGCCTCCGGCGAACCGCCATTTGAAGCTATCGAGACATTTCGTGCCAGGGTCGGCAACCACAAGCATGCCATATACACCAGTAACGATGAGACCATTGTCCCATGCCCGTGCTGCGAAACGATGATTCAATTGCCAACCGCTCAAGTAGCAGCGATGCTGGGCAAGGTCAGTCTTGCGACATCTAATGTTGGGATGGATTACAGGCCAACCGCTAAGATGAGCCAAAAATATCACCCTAATAAACAGTCCGATGGCCACAACCGTTATTTATTAGGGCTCAACTAACGCCCTTCACGGGGGAGCCAATTTATATCCCGGTGCAGAATCGAAAACTTTGTTTCATTCAGCGATGGGCCGGTAGGGAGAAAAGAAGTTCAAGCAATGCCAGAAGAGCAACAATCGCCTGAAGTGCAAAATCGCACCTCTCCTGAATCTGGTGATCGCTTGACCGGCTATGAGCATAGTCATGAAGGTCAAGGTGATCCGTCCCTGGAATTTTTTGCTTCCTCCTGGTTGTCCCCAGGACGCTGGCGAACTCTTAGATCGGCAAGTACCAGTGAATATAGGTTAGCCTTCTTCGTAGACCGAATAATGAGACTGATTCTTGATTACCAGCTGAAAGAATCGACTAACCAGAGTGAGATTCGACAAGTGGCCAGGGCGTTGACCCTTCACGCTCTGAATGCCCTCGATGGGTCATACAAAGGTGATCTTATAAAATTCCTTTATATTTCGGACCTGATATCGGGGTCGATGCCGGTGATTTCCATGAGGGGGGCAGACCTCTCCTATGCTCGCCTAAAGGGGATCAATCTTAGCAACATTAATTTGAGCTTTAGTAGCCTGGTCAAGGCTGATATGGTAGGAGCTTACCTGTATCGCGCAGATCTGACCGGTGCTGACCTGACCGAGGCGAACTTAAAAGGCATAACATTTGACCCGATTCAAAAGAATAAACGAAAAGGCTCGACCGGTCTTCTGATCGAGGCAAAGTTAGACGGGGCCCAGCTGCACGACGCAAAAATGGCCCACGTTAATTTCACAAATGCCTCTCTCAAGGGTGCGAACTTAAGCTGCGCCGATCTATCCGAAGCATTTCTCCCCCAGGCAGATCTAAGCGGTGCTATGATGGCATATTCCACATTGAATGGGGCAAATTTGATCAATTGTCAGATGAACTCGGCTAATTTATCCCATACTGGATTAAGGGGCGCCAACCTCACCGGCGCTTGCCTGAAGCAATCAAATCTGGTGGGATCGAATATGTCATTAACCAATCTAATGAATGCCGATCTATCAGGCGCGAATCTATGTGAGGTTCAAGCGGATAACGCATATCTCCAGAACTGTGATCTAGAGGGCGGTACATTGATTGGCGCCACTCTCCAAGGCGCTAATCTGAGTGGGGCAAATCTTTCTGGGGCCAATCTCAAAAATGCCAATCTTTGCGGTGCGTATCTGACTGGAACTCGATTGACCCAGGCGCAGCTTAAATCAACAATAATTGATGAAGCAACATTAAGCTCGTTGAATGTCTAATTTCGATGGTCTATCTCCTAAATAAACCGGTCCCAATGTGCCTCTAGAACTATTGACACACAAACTCCATTAAAGTAAGTTAGTGGGGTAATCGTAAGTAGTATCTACAACCAAATTTTCGGCCCTGAGGATACCCGATTTCCATATCGTGGATCTGAAACAGCAGGTACAAATGGTCGCTTTGACCTGATCCAGTCTGTCCTGTACAGGTCTGGCGTGTCAATCATATCGTTCTTATTATCGGGGGTATCAAAATGCGGAGATCATCTGAATTAGAAAGTCTTGCCGATATACGTGTTATTGGGGTTGGTGGTGGTGGCAGCAATGCTGTAGACCGCATGATCGATCGAGGGATCCGGGGCGTTGATTTTATCGCCATGAACACAGATGCCCAGGCCCTTTTACGATCCCAGGCCACCACCCGTATTCGCCTTGGTGAGAGCGCAACGAGAGGCCTTGGCTCCGGGGGAGATCCTGAAATTGGAGAAAATGCGGCCGCTGAGTCTATTGACCATATCTACGAAATGGTTAAAGGTGCAGATATGATATTCGTGACAGCCGGCATGGGCGGTGGTACGGGTACCGGCGCCGCGCCGATTATTGCCCGGGAGGCACGGAAAGAGGGCGCTCTCACTATTGGGGTGGTTACAAAACCATTCTTCTTTGAAGGTAGCCGCCGAATGGCCGTTGCCTTAAAAGGTATTGAAAATCTTCGCGGGGAGGTCGACACACTCATCGTTATCCCCAATGATCGAATTCTTGAACTCACCAACAAACAAATGACCCTGGCGGACTCCTTCTGCCTGGCCGACGATTTTCTTCGCCAGGGGATTCAGGGGATCAGCGAATTGATCACCGTACCCGGAATTATTAATCTCGACTTCGCCGATGTTAAGACCATAATGGCTGAAGGGGGTGCGGCATTGATGGGGGTCGGTGAAGCAGAAGGAAAAAACCGATCTCAATTGGCCGCCGAGCGGGCCATCACATCCAATTTGCTCGACCTTACTATTCATGGGGCCAAAGGCATATTATTCAATGTTTCTGGCGGTCCCGATCTCTCGTTGCATGAAGTTTACGAGGCGGCTGGTATTGTTCGAGAGATGGCCCATACGGATGTCAATCTGATCTTCGGTGCGGTGATTGATGATAATATGCTAAACAAGATTCGGGTCACCGTTGTCGCAACTGGGTTCGAAAATTACGAACCGCGACAGCGCATGATTGAAAACATCGAGTTAAAGAAAAAAGCGCCGCTGGCTACGAACGGCAAAACACATGCTTCCCCAGAAAAAACGTCCATTGGCCAAAATGTATGGGCGAGACCGGATTTCGCCCATGATGATCTGGCGATTCCAGCTTTTCTTCGACGTCGATAAAGATAAATAGGAAATGCCTTGGCGGTTATATTAGGCTACTAACATCCCCTCTGCGAACTCCCTCTGCCATATGGTAGAGGGAGCAAATCCTCTGCCAAATAATTACGTAGGTGATCAGGTATGCAACGGAGAATCCAATATCATCCAGTTACAAAAATCAGGGTTGTTGGTGTTGGTAGCGGTGGTCATGCGGCTATTAATTCTCTAATTGATGCCTGCGTCTGTGGCGTCGACTTTATCGCCATTGATACCGATGCCTCGGCCCTTAGTTTATCCCGAGCCCCGGTGAAGATAACCATAGGTCACGGTTTAAACGCACAACATGAGGAGTCTGTTCTTGCCGAACAGGGACAACGCGCAGCCCTCGATTCGGCCGAGTCAATCAGCAGAGTCGTTCAGGGAGCGGATATAGTATTCATCATGTGCGGTCTTGGTGGTGGAACGGGAACAGGCGCTAGCTCGATCATTGCCCAAATCGCCAAGCAGCAAGGCGCATTGGTGGTTAGCATCGTTACCTACCCGTTTGCTTTCGAAGGTCCTCACCGGGAGAATGCGGCTCGCAAAGGGGTAGCCTGGTTGAGAAAATGGGCTGACACACTTATTGTTATTCCCAATGACCGCTTGCTGCAATTGGCCGATGGTAAAGTTGGTTTCCATCAGGTGTACCAATTAGCCCTCTCGATTTGGCAACAGATTATCAAAGGCATCAGCGAATTAGTAAATAATCCTGGGTTGATCAATGTTGACTTTGCAGATATTCGTTCCATCATGCTCGAAGGCGGTGGTGCGATAATCGCAACTGGCCACGGTGAAGGCAAAAACCGGGCTCGAATTGCTGCCGAAATGGCCACTCGTTCAGAAATACTTGGTTTGACTATTGATGGTGCCAGCGGCCTGATATTTAATGTTTGCGGTGGCCTGGATCTGAGCCTGCTTGAGATAGAAGAGGCGGCGGAGATAATTACCTCGAGAGCCCATCCGATGGCAAACGTAATTTTTGGGGCAGCAATGAATCCTGCCCTTGGCGACGAGGTACATATCACGGTTCTGGCTACCGGCTTCGCTTTCCAGGATAACGCCCCAGTTACCGTTAATGAGAAAGCCAAGATTCAATCTGATAATGACGGTCGACCCTGGCGATTACCTCTCGCACAACCCTCTCTGGCCAACCACCTTTAGATTAAATGATATCCGGCAAGCAATTCATCGTGAGATCCAGATTTTTAGTCGATCCTTATTAGCAACCAGCAGGTTTTTTCCTTAGTGCGCTTATATCCCCGTTAACCCCCAACAAACCTATCTCCCAAATCGATCTGGTGAACAAGTTACAATAGGATTACCTTCCGGAAGATCCCGCTTTGGGGTCCAGCCGGTTTCTGCTATCCTAGAATGTAGTGAATCAATTAATAGAGTTCTCGGTCACATCTGGCCATGTCTGGCAATATCAACATGTTTTTGGTTTGTTAAGTGAGCCGCCGGCCTTATTCAAGGGAGATAAAGTGATGCTGCGCCGACCGGCGGATCTGAGCAAAGATTGAAAATGGAATATTTACAATCTGACGTTGCCAGAGCGCTGAAGTCGGCCGATATTGACGCCGAAACAGCCCAAAAGAAGATGGTTCCCCGGCCGCGGGGTACCCGGTCGTCTGGGTTGGCCGGCCAGCCCCGCGAAGGGGCTGTCCTGGTGATCCTCTACCAGCTCAACAGCGCCACTCACCTGGTCCTGACCCGGCGACGCGACGATCTCAATTCTCATGCCGGGCAGATCTCTTTTCCCGGTGGCCGGCGTGAAAATGGGGAATCATTAATAGCCACGGCCGTCCGCGAAGCCCAGGAGGAATTGAGCGTCAATCCTGGCAACTTGAATCATTTGGGCCGGCTGGCCTGCCTTTACATCCCTCCCAGCGATTACGAAGTGCACCCGTTTGTAGCCTGGCATGACGGCCGTCCGCTTTTCATCCCCCAGGTTGGTGAAGTGGCCGAAATTCTTGAGGTTCCCCTATCCCATCTCCTTGATCCGGCTACCTGCCGGGAAGAAGTGTGGGAGATACGTGGTTTCCAGGTCGAAGTACCATATTTCCTGGTTGGTGGGCATAAAGTATGGGGGGCGACGGCCATGATGCTGAGCGAATTTATCGATAGGCTGAGGACTCTGAATGAATGACAATAGCGAAGCAATATTTGCAGAAGCTTTATGGCGGATCTACCGGCGACCCGACCGGCCGCCGGCCTGGATAAAGGGTGGAAATCTGCCCTGGAATAATCCAGATTTCTCCCGGCGCATGTTGCGGGAACACCTGGATGAATCTCATGGCGCGGCCTCCCGGCCAACAAGCGAAAGAGATCAACAGATCCAGTGGTTGTGGGACCACCTCGGCCTGGAACAAAGGTGTCGTGTGCTGGACATCACCTGTGGTCCTGGACTCTACGCTGTTGACCTGGCTAAACGTGGCTGCCAGGTGACTGGCATCGATTTTAGCCCCGCCGCCATTGCTCATGCCCGGGGGCTGGCAAAACAAAATGGCGTACAGGACTCCTGTACCTTCCTGGAACAAGATGTGCGGAAGATGGATTTTGCAGGGGCTGATTTCGACGCCGCCATTTTTCTTTATGGACAGTTGGCCGTATTTCCACCTATAGAAGCGCAGCGGCTTCTGGATCAGAGTGCGAGTGCCTTGCGTCCCGGTGGCAGTCTGGTTGTCGAGCTGCTCAACCAGGACAATATCGATAAGCGCCAAAGTACCTGGTGGTATACAGACAATACCGGCCTTTGGGGCGACGGACCATTTTTGCACTTGGGCGAGCGATTCTGGATCGACGAGGAAAAAATGTCGATTGAACGCTTCACGATTTTTCATCTGGATTCGGGCGAACTTGAGGAAATTATCCTCTGTGACCAGAGCTACTCAATCGAGAGAATGTCCGAAGTAGTGGGGAAATCAGGATTTGCCGGCGTTAGCATCTTCCCGGCCTGGGATGGCTTACCCTTGTACGACGCCAACGAATGGGTTGTATACGTGGCCCAGGTTGCCGGTCAGGCTTAAGCTAGTCCCTACGAAGCTATGAGACCGGGACCCCGGACTTGATATCCCCTTCCGCTGCTTCGCCAACATCATTCAATTTACCAGTCGCTGGCTCAACGGCAGAATTTGCCTTTTGATCGACGACCATTTCAAAAGAAACGGCATTGATCGTGGGCCGAATAGCCGATCCATAATGCGTAGCATACGTTTCGGTGAATTCAGCCCCAAAGAGAAACATTTGAGCCGAATAGTAAAACCAATATAGAATAACCATGATGGTTCCGGCTGCGCCATAAAGGGACCCGATGGATGACAACCGGAAGTAGAGACTCAAGCCGATGGTGCCAATGGTGATAAAAAGGGACGTAAAGGCCGCGCCTACCCAGACATCCTTCCAGGCGATGTGCGCATCAGGCATAAATTTATAGAAAAACGCAAAGACCAACAACATCAAACCAAAGGCCAAAATGTACTGTGCCCACTGGACTGCGCGCCAGGAAGGTAGGATCGTTTCACTGAAAGTATGCGCTGCTTCCGGGAAATGGTCGGTCAGAATAGACGACTCCAAAATGGCGGACTCAAGTCGGGGTATGATATAGGCAGCCACTGTATTCATTAGTAAAAAACCCACGACGAGCATCCCCAAAAAAAACACGGTGAGGAAGGCTATCAAGCGCCCTCTGACTGTGGCGATAATTCCCCGACGGCCTGGCGCCGCGCGAACCCCCCATATGAAGTTTAACGTTTCCTTGATATGGTTAAAAATATTAGCTGCGCCCCAGATCATGATCCCTAGGCTAATGATGGCGGCGATTGTGAAGGAGGAGGTATCGTCAAAAATAGTGGTCCCTTCCACGAGACCTAATATCCAATCTGCCGCCTCGGGTCCAACTACTTGGGGGATGATCTCAGGGAAGTTCTCACTGGTTAAGGCATCATCTAGGAATCGTCCAGCAATTCCGGTCAGGATAATAATCAGCGGCGCCAGGGAGAACATCGTGTAATAGGCCAGGCCGGCTGCCAGGCGTGTCGCCCTGTCCTGGGCGAACTTATTACCTGTTTCGACGAACATATCAGCCACGATTTTTAGCTTTCGTTTCACAACGCTAGTATAGCAGAACTGGGGGGGGCGGTCCCATTCTACTGGGCGGGGAGATTCGGGAGGGCGTTGAATAATCAGGTGCTTAGACGCGCTGGATGAATACAATTTCGAGAATCATCAATTATTTGCCCGGTACAAAGCCTGCTCCAGATCGGTGATCAGATCCTGGGCATCTTCAATTCCAACCGAGAGCCGCACGAGCCCGGGGTCGATGGCCAGGGGTGAATCGGCCACCGATGCGTGGGTCATTGACGCCGGTAACTCGATCAAAGATTCGACGCCGCCGAGGGATTCGGCCAGGGTAAACAGTTTCGTTTCTCGGGCCACAACCCTCGCGGCCGCCTCTTCTCCTTGAAGTAGAAAGGAAAGCATGCCGCCTGGACCGGACATCTGGCGCAAGGCTAATTCATGTTGCCGGTGACTTTCCAGGCCGGGGTAAAACACCCGGGTCACGGCCGGATGATCCTCCAGGTAGCGTGCAATTTTTGTGGCATTCTGACAGTGGGCAGCCATACGCAGGGCCAGGGTTTTGATTCCACGTAGCGTCAGGAAGCAATCCATAGGTCCAGGTATCGCCCCGATGGCATTTTGTAAAAATTTCAAACGCTCATAGAGGCTAGAATCGTTGAGTACGATTACACCGCCGACGACGTCGGAGTGGCCACCCAGGTATTTGGTTGAACTGTGGATCACAATATCAGCGCCCAGGGCCAGCGGCCGCTGCAGAGCCGGGGAGGCGAAAGTATTGTCAACACCCAACCAGACTCCGGCCGCGTGGGCGATCTCGGCCACGGCCCTAATGTCGGCCAGGTGCAACAACGGATTGGTAGGTGTTTCCAACCAAATCAAGCGGGTGTTTTTTTGTATGGCCGCCGTTATTTGTTGGTTTTCGCCCACATTTACAAAAGTAAAGGACACATCGTATCGGGAAAGGATCTTATCAAAGAGCCGGAATGTGCCGCCATAAACATCGTCGCCGCAAATGACGTGCTCGCCCGGATCGACCAGCCGCAACAATGCGTCGATAGCCGCCATTCCCGAAGCGAAGGCCAGGGCGTGCCGGCCGCCTTCGAGGGCGGCCATGGCTTCCTGCAATGCCGATCGCGTGGGATTATCTGTCCGCGAATATTCGTAGCCTTTATGCTCGCCGACATCACTCTGGGCATAGGTTGAGGTCTGGTAGATGGGCGTCATCACCGCGCCTGTAGCCGGATCGGCCGTAAGACCGGCATGCACCGCCAGTGTGTTAAAATGCAGGTGGGAACTGTTATTATTTTTTGACATTGGTCATATCCTATGCTACTCCGAATAAAAAAAGCCCACCCGGTCCGGGCAGGCCTCGAGAGATATCGAAATATTTGCGTCGCCTTATTTACCGGCCATGGCGCCCTGATATTGGGACTCACCCCAGCCCAGGAGGATGAAGAATATAAAGGGGAGGATCATAAGGCCGATAGCGAACCCTGGCCCATGGTCGAAAGATTTGGCCAGATCAAGGCATACGATGATCCAGATAATGGTGCCTAGCACCGGAATGAAAAATAGGATCAACCACCAACCCGGCCGGCCGATGATCTCCATCAGGACCCATATGTTATAGATCGGAATGATGCCTTTCCAGCCGGCTTCCCCCGCTTTCTCATATGTCTGCCACAAACCAGCCAATATGGCGCCGATAATAGCTACAACGACGGCCAACATGGCGATGATGAGAATTATCTCAAGGAACCCATAGCCCCCATTTTGGAATAGAGTGAGTACATATAACAATGAATTCAGATACATAATCCCTCTCCAAAAGTACTGGCCTGTCTACATGGTTAAAATTCTGTTACTGCGGGCACAGTGTAGCACAATAAGATTGGCACCGACAAATATAAGCCTGGCCAAGGCTATTATCTCTGTACAGGAACGAGCAAGTTCTCTGTTTCCCGTGCAGTAGGGATTCTTGCTTTGGCTTCTGGCCCAGCCGTGATAAAGTCAGCCAATCATGGCAACAAGTGAGACAAAAGCCGCACCAGTAGATTTCGGTTATCAGCGGGCTGCAGGGATCTGCGCGGCCGGCCTGGCCTTTGTCCTGGGGCTGGGGATTTGCCGGTTGCTTTTTGAAGCTTTTTTTCCGCGTTTTTTATGGTTGGGCATGCCGCTTGCGGTTATTCTGGTCGCCGCTGTTACAGCCATCCTAGGCTGGTTTTTCTGGCGCCGGCTAACTGAGGGGCTACTTAGCGGTAGTGGTACGTATTCTGGTCTGGGTCAATCTCAAGCAGCCTGGACGGCAACGGCCATCTTCCTACCATTAGGGCTAAATCTCTTCTATCTGTTTAACCGCCAGGTCGATTTGGTCGCCAGCCGTTTTCTTTTCTTTGGTGGTTTATGGTTGATGATCCTATTCCTGGCCCGCCTGCTTACCCGGCCGGCTACCTGGCGCTGGTTGGGCTTTATTTTGCTTATCACCTTTCTGGCGCCGATTTATTTGTCGACCCTTGGTCAAGATGTAGGTATGGCCGATACCTTTGAGTTCCAGGTCGTGGCACCGCGCCTGGGCATCGTCCATCCCACCGGATATCCACTCTACCTGTTGCTGGCCAAATTTTTCACCTTTATACCGCTTAATTCTATGGCTTGGCGAGTGAACCTGGCCTCGGCCATCTTTGGCCTGGCGGCCGTCTCCTTATTATATTTGCTGGGCTGGCGACTCACCCGCTGGTCCCTGATCTCGCTCTTAACAGCAGCCCTGTTCGGCCTAACACCAACTTTTTGGAGCCAGACTATTGAGGCTGAGGTTTATACCTTACATGCTTTGCTGGTTGTTGCCGCTCTATTGTTGATGCGCGAGATAGGTGACTGGCGTTTGATTGGCCTGCATCCAGCGCCTAATGACGACCTGGAGAAGGCAGACAACCAGCCAGCAAAGAGTTTTTCCCTTACGGTGCTCCTGGCATTTACCCTGGGGTTAGGTCTGGCCAATCATCTGACCACTCTGATCCTGTTGCCGCCGGCTGTGCTGACAATCTTCTTCGCCTGGCGCGCCGGCCGTTTAAGGCAAGCCCCGGCCAACCGGGTTGTTTCTGTCCTGCTGGTCGTTGGCGCCTTCTTGCTGCCGCTCCTGTTATATAGTTATTTGCCCTTGCGCTGGTCGGCCGTGAATGGTGAACCCATGGGCTTTAGCCGCTTCCTGGACTGGGTCATTGGCGGGCGATTCCAGGATGCTTTACAACTGAATGCCTGGCTAAAGGACGCCGATCGGTATGATATCGTCGGCCGCTTGTTAGCCAATGATTGGCCTTTTGTTTGGACCGGGATATTGATATTTATTGGCGCGGCTTACCTGTTCTTGTGGCAATGGCGTTACGCCTTACTTCTGCTTTTGACCTGGTTGGGTTTCGTCTTCTATTCACTTAGCTACTATGTCCCAGATCTATCGGTCTTCGTCATTCCGGCGCAAATGATCATCGCCATCTGGTGGCTGGCCGGCATTGTAGCCGGTTTAGATCTGGTAACCACCGGACCCGGCCGGAGAAAGACCTTGCTCATCGAGATCCTATTTGTGATGGCCGGAATCGTTCCTCTATTCGTAACGGCCGCTGACCGCACTTGGGTAGAGGTGGATCGTTCGGCGGTCGACGGTCGCACGACCTGGGCTCAAGCCGTCCTGGCTCAGCCCTTGCCCGAAGGGGCGGCAATCCTGGCCGATAGTGATAAATACCCTCCACTTTATTATCTTCAGCAGGCCCACGATGTTCGCCCGGACCTGGATATTATGGTGTTACCCGATGAACCGTCTTATCGGGCTGAGCTTGAGGCCAGGCTGGCGGCCGGACAACCGCTCTACCTGGCCCGCTATCTTCCCGGGCTAGAGGGCCTCTATCACCTGAACTCTGCCGGACCGCTTACGAGGGTTAGCCATGAGCCGGAAACCTCATTGCCGCTGGCGGCAAAGCCGGTCGAGCTAAACTTCGGGACGATCCAATTGGTGGGATATTCGTTACTGATCGACTCCCCCTATTCCGCGGAACAATCGGCCGTTACCACCTATTGGCGAGCGGCTGAGGTCCAGGACCAGGTTTTGTTGCTCTATTTCCGTTGGGCCGGTGAAGATTACGCTGGCCCTATTTCGGTTCAGCATCCTGCTAACAACAATTACCCGACGGTGGCCTGGCGACCAGGCGAAATTGTTACCGACTATCTCGCACTACCCCGGCCGTTGGTCGATGAAACAGCCTTACTGGCTCTCCAGGTGGCCCTGGCCCCTCCGTTCACCGCTACAGATGATTTGTCCTGGCAGGTTTTGGCCACGGTGCCTGTAGGGCCGGTTATGTCTTTTCCCGGAACCAAGCCTCTCCGGGCCCGCCTAGGACCGGTTCCCTTAGATGGCTTCCTCATCCCCTCCCAGGCGCGTCCCTCAGGAAAAATCCCACTGACATTAAGCGGTTATGGCCTGAACCTGGACCAACTCCTGATCGCCTTGCGGCCAGCCGGTGAAAAAGCAACGCCTTCTACGGGGCTAAGTGGTCCGGAGCTGCCTGATTCCCAGTCACTCGATATCCGTTCTCTGGACACCGTGTTCCTCCCAGCACCTGCAACTCCAGGCCATTTTGATCTTATCGCCCGTTATCCTGGCCAACAAGCTATTTGTGGCTGGCTGGCCTTTAGGAGTCCGGGATGCTCATTGAGCCAGGTCGAGATCACCGGTGTGCCTTTGCCCGAAGGAGCTACCAACTTTGATGATAAGATTGCTCTGCTGTCGATCGAAATACCCGAGATTCAACTTCAACCTGGTGGTCAATTACCGCTTAACCTGACCTGGCAGGCAATCGGTCCTTTCGTTGAAGATTACACGGTTTTTGTCCAGGTCCTGGATGACCAGGATAGAATTGTAGGCCAGGTTGATAGCTGGCCGGTGCAAGGTACGTTAGCAACCGGGAATTGGATTGCCGGCCAGCTTGTTGAGGACCCCTACATCATCCAATTGGACGAAAATTTACCTCCCGGTGCGTACAAGTTAAACATTGGTTGGTATTCTCTGGAAACGCTCCGTCGCCTGCCTGTCGTAAATTCAGCTGGGGCGACCATAGACGACAAGTTTGAATATACCGGCCTGATGCTGGCCGAACCTTAGACATTCCATATATGGGCGAGCCAACTGCGTCACCTTCATCCTCCAGACCGCTTTGTATGCCTGGTCATTTCGCACCAGGACCCCCAGGTAAAGCCCGGCTTAACCCGGTGTGACCAACTATTCTTTACTATTCTGTGACCAAATAAGCGCCATAACCAACCACGCGATCCCGCGGGCCGGCTGTGTCGCCAGAATTTCGCAAATCCACGGTTTGGATCATCAATCTACGCCGCCGGGCCAGATAAAGTAAGCCGTTAATGGCCTTCCGCCCGCATGCCTGACCTTCCCGGAGGGGCCGGTGGGCTTCGATGGCTTCACTGGTCGTTTTGTCTAACCGGACCGCGTTATCGTAACTCTGGTAATGGCTGAGATCTGAGCTGATGACGATCACCGTTTCTGGACCACCCCATAATTGCTCCAAGACCTCAGCGACCTCGGCGGCGGATGCGTCGCCCACCACCAGGGGCACCAGGGTGAAGTCCGAGAAGATCAGTTGCAGGAACGGCAAATGCACCTCCAGTCCATGTTCCCGCTGGTGAGCCTCGTCATTTACTATAACCTGGGGCAGCGTTCCGATTTTTTCCTGTGCACTCTTATCCAGGTGTACCAGGCCAAACGGGGTGGCAAAGGCCGCGGCGCTGCTGGCAGCCAGTCCGGCCACAGAGGCCCAATGGGCCGGACCCAACAGGACGACGCGACGAACAGGGCCAATAGTCTGGGCCAAAGAGGCATAGGCCGTACCGGCAATAGGACCCGAATAGATGTAACCGGCATGGGGGGCGATGATTGCTTTTGGCGCAACTGCTACTTTTACTCCTGTTACAGCCATATACTTTTCCACCGCCTGTTGCAGTTGCGGAGCGTTCCCTGGATAGAATTGACCGGCCACGGCCGGCTGTCTGATAAATTCCATTTCGATACCCCTTTAAATGTCGCTCATGGAAAAGCCAAAACCCGGGATTGCCCCAGTGCTAAGCTGATTTGTGAAATCCCGCAGTATCTAAGTTTACCATCGGACATTTCTCTTGTTTTGCCTGAGTAGAGTGCTGAGAAAAAATGCCTGACTAATCCAAAAATATTCTGCGGTTTGTAATACAGTATAATATAATATGTGAGATGGCGTGGATTCAAATTTCTTAAATTTGGATAATGTTGGAGGATAATCTGTGGACCACATAGCCGTAACTCGTTCGATCGTCGACGCCAGGGCCTTGGGAGAGGTAATTACCGGCGATTATGACCTGGGAGGTCCCGTTACCTGCAAGTTGATCAGTAAGATGCTCAGAACCCAAGATAATGATCACTATCTGGTTCGCGCCGGGGGGAACAAGTATGTGGCCCGCCTATATCAGCGCGGCGAACATCTAAAAAGACAGGAGACGGATTATCGCTACGAAATGGAATGGCTGAATTTTTTGAAGAACAATGGCGTGCAAGTCTCCGTTCCTATTCGACAACGAGATGGGGGGAACCTGGGCAGTGTTCAGGCGCCCGAAGGCAATCGTTTTTATGCGCTCTTTAGCTATGCCCCAGGCATGCCAATGGCGGCCGATGACGAGGAGCAACTATTTGTTGTGGGCCAGAAAATGGCTTTAATCCACCTGTTGTCCAACGATTTCCAAACCATGCAGGAACGCCGGCCGATGGACCTGACTTACCTGGTTGACGAGCCTGTGGGACGTTTAAAGCAGTTCTGGGCTGGCAAGGAAGATAAACGGCTGGGGCTTTTGTTGGCCTCTGCCGAAGAAGCCCGGGTGGGCATCATGTCCCTTTTGGATAATGAAGAGTCGACGGAGGATAGTTGGGGACCAATCGGCGGGGATTTTCACCCCGCCAACACTCATTTTGGCGCAAGCGGCGAACCGACTTTCTATAATTTTGATCTTTGTGGTCCTGGCTGGCGGGCTTACGACATTGCCTCTTTCCTGATAAATGCCAACTTGATCAACAAATCAAGCGATCTGTCCGAATCCTTCTTTGCCGGTTACTATTCCGTTCGGCCCCTTTCATCCAACGAACATCTGGCTATTTCTCCCTTTTTAACATTACGGCGTGTCTGGTTGGCCGGTACATTTTCAACGCTGGATGGTGTTGCCGGCTACACCTTCATTGGTCCCGCCAGGATCGAAGGGCAATAGCCCCATATTCCTGGTGCCTATGAGCCTGATGCGAAAATGAATTCGGTAGTAAATACCAAGTATTGGCACAAGATGGCCGACGGCCGGGTGCAATGTGACCTGTGCCCGCGGGCTTGCAAGTTAAATGAGGGCCAGCGGGGGCTGTGTTTTGTCCGGGCCTGCCAGGACGATCAGATTGTGCTAACGACCTACGGGCGTTCCAGCGGCTTCTGCATTGACCCTATCGAAAAAAAGCCACTCAACCATTTTTATCCTGGCACACCTATCCTTTCCTTTGGCACGGCTGGCTGCAATTTAGCTTGCAAATTTTGCCAAAACTGGGATATCAGCAAATCCCGCGAACTTGACACCCTGGCCGATGCCGCTTCCCCCAAAACCATCGCTCTGGCTGCGCATGAGTCAGGTTGCCGCAGCGTTGCCTTTACTTACAATGACCCGGCCATTTTTCATGAATATGCCATTGATGTTGCCCTGGCTTGCCGGGAGAAGGGGATCAATTCCGTGGCCGTAACGGCCGGCTATATGTGCGCCGAGCCGCGATCGGAATTTTATCAACACATTGATGCCGCCAATGTGGATCTAAAAGCCTTTACCGAACGCTTTTACCACCAGCTCTGCAGCGCTCATCTTCAGCCTGTCTTGGAAACCCTCCTCTTTTTGAAGCATGAAACCAGCGTCTGGCTGGAGATAACCAACTTGCTCATTCCCGGGGAGAATGATTCTGAGCAGGAATTGCAGGCCATGACCCAATGGGTTGTCGAGAATCTTGGATGTGACGTGCCCATGCACTTTACCGCCTTTCACCCGGATTATAAGATGTTGGATACACCCAGAACGCCGGTCAAGAGCCTGGTTCGTGCGCGGGAAATTGCCACCCAAAACGGCGTGAGGTACGCCTATACCGGCAATGTCCATGACGAACGCGGCGGCAGCACCTATTGCCATGTATGTGGAACCAGGCTCATCGGCCGCGATTGGTACCTGATGACCTCCTGGAACCTGGTCGAGAGGAATCGTTGCCCGGAATGTGCCACCCCTTGCGCAGGCATTTTTGAAGAAAAACCTGGGGAATGGGGCGGACGGCGAAAACCGGTGCGTCTGGCCAACTATTATCATTAGCCGGCCGCGCCTAGTTTTACCTGATTGGCCAAAGCTTCCGCCGGAGCCAGCGCACACAACGGTCGGTACGTTTCACTACCTCAAACCAGGATAACGCCTGGTCATGGAAATACACACCCGGCAAAACGGCCCGAGGTGCGCCTGACGTTTGTCGCCGGCCAAAAAGTTGCTTACTGAGAGTAACATGGGCGGATTTGCGACTCATGATTGCAGATATTACAATCGCGAGATCAATAACCTGTAAGCATTAAGTTGATATGAAAAGCACGTCTGTCTGGCGGTACTTTGACCTTTGGTTGGCGGCCGCCGTCTTACTTTTAACCGCATTCGGAATCTTCGCCATCCGCAGCGCTGTTACCGGCGCCCCGGCTTTTGAGAGCTTCCCCACGCGCCAGGTCATCTTCGCCCTGATCGGCGTTGTGGTCATGGTCATCATGGCTTCTATAGATTACCGAATTTTAACTTCGTCCCATTGGTACATCTATGGGTTCATCATCCTCTCGCTGATCGGCGTCTATCTGGTTGGCGTCATCAACAATGCCTCCCGGCGCTGGATAAGCATCGGCGTTACCAATATTCAGCCCTCGGAATTCGGCCGTATCTTCCTGATCGTGACCCTCTCCCAATTCCTGGTACTTCGCCAGCGTCAAATGGGCCGTTTTTCCACCACCCTGCTCTCTCTGCTTTACGTTGGCTTGCCCATTGTCCTGGTCTTCATCCAGCCTGACCTGGGTATGTCCATTCTGCTTATCACCATCTGGTTTGTCCTGATCTGGTTGGCCGGATTGCCGCTCTCCCACTTCGCCGTCTTGGCTACTGTAGCCGTTATCGCCATTGTCCTGCTTTACCCTTCGCTGGCTGACTACCAACGGGAGCGTATCGTCGTATTTCTAAACCCGGAAGCCTTGCCAGAACAATCTTTTAACATCGAACAAGCCTTGATTAGTATTGGCTCCGGAGGTTGGTTTGGTAAAGGTTATCTGCAAGGGACCCAAAGCCAGTTGGGTTTCCTGCGGGTGCAACACACCGACTTCATCTTCTCCGTAATCACGGAAGAAATGGGCCTGTTATTTGGCGCGCTAATTGTCCTGGGGCTGATGGGTTTTATTTTGTTGCGCATCCTCCGGGTTGCCACCCGAACGCCGGATCCGGCCGGTAAGTTCATCGCCGCCGGCGTGGCCACAGTCCTCTTTTTTCAAACGGTCGTCAGCGTGGGTATGAACCTGCGCATTTTACCAGTGACCGGCCTGACCCTGCCCTTTGTCAGTTACGGGGGCAGCTCCCTGATCACGCTCTATATGGGCATAGGCGTGGTGCAGTCGGTATTGATGCGCCATCGCAAACAAGAATTTGGATAAAAGGTTTTGCCATTGAAAAGTAACGATATGAAGGTTCGAGTACGATTCGCGCCAAGTCCGACCGGCTATTTACACATTGGCACCGCCCGGAGTGCCCTCTTTACCTGGATGTACGCCCGCCGGTTTGGCGGCAGCTTCGTTTTACGTATCGAGGACACCGATCTGAAGCGGACTCGCGAAGGCGCGTTGGAAGATTTTAAGGCCTCCCTGGGTTGGCTGGGCATCGATTGGGATGAAGGTCCTGATGTTGGCGGCGATTATGGGCCCTATATCCAGACGGAACGAGCGCTGTTATACCAGGAGTGGGCCAACTGGTTGTTGGACAAGGGACACGCCTACCGCTGTTTCTGCACGGTCGAGGAGCTAGCTGTCAGGCGAGCCGAAGCCCAGACCGAAAATAGATCGTGGCTTGGTTATGACCGTCGTTGTCGTGACCTATCGGATGGGGAGATCGAGGATCGCCTGGCCAATGGTGAGAGCTTCGCCATCCGCTATAAAATGCCCCTGGAAGGGTCGACCACAGTGCCCGATTTGCTGCGCGGCGACATCATTTTCGAAAATAGCCAAATCGCCGACTACGTCATTCTAAAGTCCAACGGCCTGCCCACCTACCACCTGGCACACGTCGTCGACGACCATTTCATGGAGATCAGCCATGTCACCCGGGGCATCGAATGGATGAGCACAGCGCCCCTGCATATTAATCTTTTCCAGAGCTTCGGCTGGCATCTGCCAGTCTACGTCCATCTGCCGCTGATCATGAATCCCAGCGGTAAGGGCAAACTGAGCAAGCGGACCCAGGCTTTCACCGAATCAGGTCATCAAGTGTTGGTCCGGGTTGAAGAGTTCCGCGAGGCTGGCTACTTTCCTGAGGCATTGGTTAATTTCCTGGCCAATGTGGGCTGGTCATTCGGCGATGATCGCGAGAAATTCACCATCCAGGAGGCCATTGCCCGCTTTGACCTGGCCGACCTGAACCCGGCCGAGACCAAGCTCCCCTACGAGAAATTAGATTGGCTCGATGGCCAGTATATCCAGGAAATGGAACCGTTGGCTCTGGCCGAAGCGATGCAACCCTATCTGGAGGACGCGGGCTATCAGGTGGACCCGGAGGCCCTGGCCCTTGTGGCCGGCTCCTTAAGTGTACGCCTGAAAAAGTTGACCGACGCCATCCCCTTGCTGCAATTCCTCTATGTCGACAAGCCGCTGACGCTAACCGCGGCCGATTTGACCGATAAAAAATTGGAACTATCCGCAGCTCGGGTAGCTTTCCGCCAAGCCCGAGCCTTCGTGGCGACTGCCGAGCCTTTCGATCGGGACTCAATCGGCGCCGGCTTGTTCAAGATTGGAGAAGAAAATTGCAGCAATGGCAAGGCCGGTCCGTTCCTCGGCCGGATGCGCCTGGCCATCACTGGCCAGGCCGTCTCACCGCCGCTATTCGAATCGATGCAAGCCATGGGTCGAGAACGGGTCCTAATGCGACTTGATGAAGCGCTGGAGATCCTGGGTTAGGCAGAAGCCTGCGGCCGTTTCCAACTGTGTCATCGACCTTCCTGGGCCCTTCGGCTCCAGTTCTGGTGGGTTGTGAGAACGGTCACTTATTGAGCGACAGGGTGAGGGTAGAATAGCACACTTCGGATCCGTTGGCCTTGGCTCGAATCCTCTTCCCTCAGCCTGGTGTTATAAAAGAAGGATCCCTGCCGGCAACCCTCCGATAATTTGGAATAATCGCCATGCTCGCAACCAGGCTCACCCGCGCACGGCTGTCATGGTTGAACCTATTTGCCTGATTGATTGAGAGTTGAGGTTAACATCTCGAGATACTCAAATAGATGTGATTGGGACTTTACGGACGCTGTGGTGATACTGAAGGTGCATGTAACAGTGCGAAAACGTACAATTTCAACCAGGTATTTTTAGGTTAGGGCAACTGGCAGACTGGCTGGATCTTAGCTCACTCGAACAGGCCTATCAGAAGATTGTTGACGACCGGGAAAATTTCATGGCGCTTGGGAAACTACAATCTGTACAAGCGTTTGTATAGAGACTTCCGCAATAGTTGAATTGAATTTGTATGAATTCTTTAGTTGGATTTACCGTTTCTAGAGGCCTTTCAAAAAATAATCGTGCAGCACTTGAGCATGCACATTTGAGTGCCCTTTCCCAATTCGATCACCTCGAACGACAGTCACAAATAATTGGGGAAACCCATCTCGAAATGTGGGGCCATCCCGGAACGGGCGAAAGAATTTACACCCTCCCCGATGGTTCTCTCATGGTTCTGGTTGGTTCTCCTCACAATATGGTGGCTTGGGAAGACGTGCAGGATAAATTTCTTTCCAACGAATTCGAACTGCCCTGGGAAGGACGCGTAGTCCTGGTCCGTATCAACGCAGATGGGAAACGCTGGACCATGTGGAACGATTGGTTGGGGAGCATCCCTGTTTTTCATGCAAAGATCGGAAGTGGTTGGATAACCTCTTCGATTGAGCCTGTAGTGGTGGCAGCAGCTGGATACACCCCAAATAATTTCTTCCTGCCAGGTCTTGTATCGTTGTTGCTGAATGGGCACTTCATATCTGATTGGACCCTGTATAAAGAGATGCAAAGTGTCCCACCTGATAGTGTCACGGTGTGGGACGAAGATGGCTATCGCACGAAACAGGTCTGGTCTGTTGAACCAAGCCAAAGCCGGTGGGAAACGAATTGGGATGATCTGGTAGACGAGATGTACGAGCTGTCCCGTAATGCGATTTCAGGCATCTTAAAAACCCATTCCACGTGGATATTGCCGTTGTCTTCAGGCATGGACTCACGTTTGATCGCCGGGGTGGCAGCAAATGTAGGCGCTAAAGTTTACACATATGCCTATGGTTCCTCGGAAATGACCGACGTGGTGTACTCGAGACAAATCGCAAAAATTCTGAGGTTTCCATGGAAGCATATTGATCTACCCAAGGATTTTTTGGTCAAATACACGCGACATTGGGCTGATTGGTATGGGAGCAGCTTGCATTTTCATGGCATGTATCAGATGGCCTTCCTGGATGAAATACAAGAAGAACCAGCTGGACCGATACTTTCCGGCTTGATTGGCGAAACGCTTATAGGTGATGGTCTGAGTGAATATGCCAAGTTTCACCAATCCCATCCGGTGGTAGATCAGGTCGGACGTGAATGGTTTGTCTTTTGGAAGTCGGATGAATTAAGATCCGTGATGAAGGTTTCAGTTGATGAAGCTATCGAAGCAAATGTGGCTGAAATAAAAAAATTGCTAGACAACGTGCCCGGAACAAATTTCCAAAAACTGCAATTTTTAAGATTGTGGGGAAGACAGCGTTTCTTCACTTCATACCAAGCTACCGTTTCAGATTACTGGAGAGGCGTGGCATGTCCTTTCATGGATCAGACTTATACACGTTTCTGTTTATCGCTTCCGATTGCGGCGCTGGATAACAGGCGGTTGCTCGCAGATGTATTCCGTCGCTATTATGGGAAGCTGGCAGTCATTCCGGGTACTTATGCAAATGATCCCTTGATACTTACAGGTAGGTATTTGATGTTGCGGCGTATCGCCCGGTTATTGCCTACAGCCTTTCATTGGGGTCCCCTAAAGGGATTTGATGACATTCCGCCTCGAATGGATGTGGAATCGATGCGCGCCGGTGGCAGGGATTCTCTGTGGCCGCTCTTTCAAACTCAAGACCAACTCTCGAAATGGTTGGATGTATCGTATTTGGAGCAGGATTATCAAACACTTATGCGATCCAAAGAAAATATTCTGCCGCTGAGAAGATTACAGTCTGTTCAAACGATTGCCTATCGATTGCTTAAGTCTCCGAATATTTGAAATGAATCCGAACTTGGGCATATCATAAACAAATCTTGGCATAATCGTGGTCTTACCTACGTATGGCGGAGCTGATTATCCAGGCCATGCCATTCAGAGCGTCTTGAACCACAGCTTTAATGATAATTGCTCTCACTCGTTTGATTGGACTACCCCTGGAAAGTTTGTCGGACTAAATGATCACAGTGGAGACACAAAATAATTTGCCCACGATCATTGAATCTGCGGGTTGTAGTTCGAAACCACGTCATTCAGTTACAGGCCATTAGAAATAAACCGGCAACCTCTTTTTCTCGAGATAAGGGATAATGACCGTTGGCAAATATGAGATCGTGGTGATTGGTAATGCAGGCGTTGACAGCAATGTCAATGTTGCTGGTGACGCCATAAATTTCGCTGTCGAATCCAACTTCAAGGAAAACGCCGATTATGTCGGCCAGGCAGGAGGTTATCCTGCTCGCGGCTTTGCCCAACTCGGTAAAAACACTACCTTTATCGGCTATGTGTGTGAGGACTACAACGGCAACCAGGTCGGCGAAGCCCTGGCCGGTGACGGTATCGACCTGACCGGGTTGTTTATTGACCCAGAGGGCACGGCTCACAGCATCAACTTTGTCTACCCCGACGGCCGGCGCAAGAACTTTTATGATGGCAAAAGTCATATGACGCTACAGCCGGATCTGACTCTTTGTCGTGAGATACTAGCCGCGGCCGGCTGGCCCACTTCACACTTCCCAACTGGGCCCGCACCTTGCTGCCATTGGCCAAAGATTTGGACCTGACAATTTCCTGCGATATTCAAGATATCGTTTCACTCGATGATCCCTATCGCCAGGATTTTATCCAATATGCTGACATACTCTTCTTCTTGGCCGTCAACTATGATGACCCGGCGCCGTTGTTCGAGCGCTTTCTGGCTATCCGGCCGGAGCAGATCATCCTCGTTGGTCTGGGCGCGGCCGGCTGCGCCTTGGGGACAAAAGCTGGTATACGCTTCTTCCCGGCCGTCGATCTGCCCGATCCGGTGATCGACACCTACGGCGCCGGCGACGGCCTGGCAGTTGGTTTCTTATCCAGCTATGTACTGGATAATTTCTCTTTGGCCGACGCTGTTTGCCGTGGCCAGATTACCGCCCGCCACACCTGTATCCAACGGGCATCGTCATCGAACTTGATTACCCCGGAACTGCTGGATTATTATTTCAGCGATCTTTCGTCTTGTTCTGATTGACAGCATGACTACTTGGGTATAGTGTCCTTTTCAAGAGACGTGACCCACAAGATTGAGAAGTTTAAGACCATATGAAGATAAGGGAACCATCCATGGATAAATATATAGCAGCGAACAAAAAAAGTTGGGGGACGATTGCCGAGGAACATTATCAGACCTTCAAAAAAATGTTGTCAGAGAATGAGACGATCCTGAACCCGGTACAGATCCAGGAACTGGGAGACATCCAGGACAAAAAATTAATCCATCTTCAGTGTAATACCGGCGCCGATACCATTTCTTTGGCTCGAATGGGCGCCAAAGTTACCGGCGTGGATCTGGTCCCGGAGAATATCTATTATGCCAGGAAACTTGCTGCTGATTTCGGCTTCAATGACGCCCGGTTTATCGAGTCCAATGTCCTTGAAATAATGGATAAGCATGATGAAAAATATGATATTGTTTACACGTCGGAAGGGGTGTTGTGTTGGCTGCCCGATTTATTTTTGTGGGCGCGCAATATCCGGCAATTGATTGCCGACGATGGCTTTCTCTATGTCATGGATGGACACCCATTATTTATGGTTTGGGATGAAGACCTTCTGCCAGAATTGGTCATTAAATATCCCTATTTTCAAAAGAGCGCTGACCGGGATGAGTGGATAGGGGGGTATGCTACCCAAGCTAAAAACGCAACCAATTACTCCTGGATGTACTCTGTCGGCGAAATAATCAATGCCCTAAGCCAGGTGGGAATGCACATTGAGTGGTTTCATGAATTCGACTGGCTCTACTACAAGCTGTCGGAAGAGAAGCAGATCAAAGACAAGAATGGCAACTGGCTTTTTCTTGAACACCAAGAAAAATTGCCCTACACTTTTTCTTTGAAGGCGACGGTAAGATAGGTTGAATGAGTAACAAGCCCTCTTTTTTTGATTGCTAATTTACTGGATCCTCCTTGGTCAGAGTCGCCCCCAATTTGCTAAAATAGGCAAGAGTGCCACAATAGATGGCTGCCAAAAAGTAGTTGGCTGCCATACACAAGTAGGCGATTCCACTGCTGTGGGGTACCACATAATTGTTGGCTGCGAAATAATATGGAGTAGCACTGATGACCGATTCTGACAGTTCTCCCTCAAACTTTATTCACAATGTTATCGAGGAGGATATGAAGAGTGGCAAATATGAAGGCCGCGTACATACCCGCTTCCCACCGGAACCAAACGGCTACCTGCATATTGGCCACGCCAAGTCGATTTTGCTGAACTACGGCACGGCCGAGAAATATGGCGGCAAATTTAATCTGCGTTTTGACGACACCAACCCCCTCAAGGAAGAACAAGAGTACATTGACGCTATAATCGAAGATGTGCGTTGGCTGGGTGCCGATTTTGAAGACCGCCTGTTTTTCGCCTCCAACTATTTTGAGCAACTATATGAATGGGCTACGTGGCTGATCCGGCAGGGCAATGCCTATGTAGACGACCTGAGCGCCGAGCAGATCCGCGAATACCGGGGCACCCTGACGGAACCGGGGCATAATAGCCCCTATCGAGACCGCTCCGTCGAGGAGAATCTTGACCTCTTTGCCCGAATGCGCGCCGGTCAATTCCCCGATGGTTTGCGAGTTTTGCGGGCAAAGATCGACATGGCCTCGCCCAATATTAACTTAAGAGATCCGGTTCTTTATCGAATTCTCCATGCCCACCATCCGCGTACCGGGGATGAATGGAATATTTATCCCATGTACGATTGGGCCCACGGCCAATCGGATTCCATCGAGGGCATCACCCACTCTCTCTGCACCCTGGAGTTCGAGGATCACCGGCCGCTCTACGACTGGTTTCTGGACAACCTGGACGTCTACCACCATCCCCAGCAGATCGAGTTTTCCCGCTTCAACCTCACCCATACCATCATGAGTAAACGCAAGTTTTTGCGGCTGGTCAATGAAGGTCATGTCAATGGATGGGATGATCCCCGGCTGTCTACCTTGCGGGGCATGCGCCGAAGGGGTTACCGGCCGGAAGCGATCCGGACGCTAATGGACAGTCTGGGCATCGCCAAAAGTGAAGGCGTTGTGGAACTGGCCTACCTTGAGCATGTGGTGCGCGATGACCTGAACCAATTTTCCCCACGAGTTATGGCTGTCCTACGACCGCTAAGGGTGGTTATCGAAAATTACCCTGAGGACCAGGTCGAAGAATTTGAAGTCCCTAATTATCCCCAGGATAAAAGCCGGACCGAGTCGCGCTTGCTGCCCTTTTCGCGGGTTCTTTATATCGAGCAAGAAGACTTTATGGAAGAGCCGGAAAAGAAATTCTTCCGCCTGGCGCCCGGCCGGGAAGTGCGGCTTATCGGCGCCTATTACATTACTTGCCAGGATGTGGTCAAGGATGCGGCAGGGAACATCATCGAACTGCGCTGCACGTATGATCCCTTATCCCGCGGCGGAGCCTCGCCCGACGGCCGCAAGGTGAAAGGCACCATCCACTGGGTGTCGGCCGCCCATGCTATTCCGGCTGAAGTTCGGCTCTACGATACGCTGTTCAGTGATCCCTATCCTGAGCAGACGGTCGAGGGCCAGGATTTCATCGACAATCTGAACCCTAATTCCCTGGAGGTCTTGACCAATTGCCAGTTGGAGCCCAGCCTGGCCCTGGCGACGGTTGATGATCGTTATCAGTTTATGCGCCAGGGTTATTTCTGCCTTGATCCGGTTGATTCCCGGCCCGATCGACTGATTTTTAATCGCACGGTTGGTTTGCGAGATACCTGGGCTAAAGTGTCCCAGCAGCGTTAGGAGCATGTATGGCCCACCTCCTGGTTGACCAACTCCGATTCACCAGAAGTGAATGGCGACGCGCCTTAGCTGGTATCCCGGCCGAGGATGCCCTGCGCCGTTTTGAGCCGATGAACTGCATCAGTTGGATGGTCGGCCACCTGGCCTGGCAAGAAAACCGCTATTGGTCTTATTTTTCTCGGGGGCGGAGTGTCATTCCCCATGTGGAACCATTGGTGGGATATGGAAAACCGGCCAGCACGCCGCCACTCTACGAAATGTGGGCGGCCTGGGAAACGGCAACAGCCTCGGCCGATGAAACACTGGAGGTTATCACCGAGGAGATGTTGCCAGAGTTCTATGAGGTAGCCGGTAAACCGGTATTTGAATCCATTGGCACCTTGCTCCAGCGCAACATATACCATTATTGGTTTCACACGGGCGAAGCCCTGGCTATCCGCCAGCTATTGGGCCATTCCGATCTACCTGAGTTCGTAGGCAGCTTCCCGGAGTGGGCCTACTACCGTTAGGTGTAAGCCCGCCTGGTATCTGAGAACACCAGGTTTCTAAAATGTGATGATACTATTTCTAGAGCAGGATAAGAATCCGAAGCCCTAACCCGATGACCACCAGGTTGCCGATCACAGAGGCGTAGAGTTGAAAGCGGGGGGATAAGAGATTTTTGGCCAGAGCGCCGCTGCCGGCCAGTAAAGTTTGCCAGGACAGAGAAGCCAGGGCTGCTCCGATGATGAAGGCCAGCCCATCGGCCGTTGTGGCACTGGTCGTAGGATCGCGGCTGAGGATCAGGGCCCCAAAATAAACCACCGTTAGGGGATTGAGCAGGGTAAGACCCAAAAATTGCCAGTATATTCGTCGACGGCTTTTCCGGCCGGACTCTTCGCTGATAGGGCCTGGTTGGTTGTGGCGACCAATCGCCCGCCAAAACCCGTAGCTGCCGAGGGTGAGCAACACGATACTGCTGATTATCTTTAAAGCGCTGGCATAGGGCGCCAGGGCAGCGGCGACGGCCACCCCAGCCAGGACGGCTACAGTGGCATAAATAAGATCGGCTGTTGCCGCACCAGCGCCGGCCATAAACCCGCCAAGAAACCCCTGTCTGAGAGCTGTCTCTACAATCAGGATGGCGATAGCGCCAACCGGAATGGCGATCCCATATCCGGCGATTATCCCTTCCCAGAATGTGGACATTCAAATGATTCCACGATGGCCGGCAGCCTGGTCAAACGCCGCGTATTCAATCCTCACCGTTTATCACCCCCCGGGGCCATCTTTCAACGCAGTGCTTAATGCGGCTTGGTGGAATAGGGCTGCTTAAATCCGCGTAATGTATTCGCCCGAGCGCGTATCGACCCTTATGACGTCTCCCACATTGATAAACAGGGGCGTTTTGACCTTTATATCGTTCTCTGTGATCACTTCCTTGGTAGCGCCTGTCGCCGTATCGCCGGCCACAGCGTTTTCGGCATCGACAACTTCCAGTTCGACATTTAAGGGCAGGTCGTAATCTATGACTTCACTCTCGAATAGCAAGAGTTCCAGTTCCATGTTTTCCTTCAACCACCTCGCGTCGTCGGCAAAAACAGCGTGAGCGACCTGTGGTTGTTCGTAGGTCTGCGTGTCCATGAATACAAAAAACTGGCCGTCATCATAAAGATATTGCACGGTTCGTTTATCCAACCTGATATCGTCGACCTTATCGCCTGAATTAAATGTTAACTGCAAATTGGATCCTGTTCGCATGTTGCGAACGCTAACCCGGATGGTTGCCTTGCCCCGGCCGGGCTTATTATGGGAATATTCCGTTACCTTCAAGATATCGTCGTTATACATGAAGGTTTTACCGCGACGGAGTTGGTTTACGTCAATCATAGAGATGCTCCTCTGAAAAATCGTGGCTTATAAATCCGCCCTTTGGTCCTGGCCGTCTTCTCGACCCAGGTCCGGCGCCACGAACCTTGATATTTCCTGAATTACTCTTGTTGAGTTTATATTTGAAAGGATACCTTCTGGAAGTTTATCCGGCCGGTAACATTGCCTGTGAGGCGAAGCTGAAGTTTATCATAAAGCCGGCGGGCTGTCAGACTTCTGGTATCGGGAAGCGGAGCATGTTAAAATCTGTGCATGGACTCCGTTCCTGCTCCGGTACAAATCCTCTGCCGCCAATGTAGCGCCCCCTTGCCTGTTGAGCAGGGCACCCAGTTTGTAATTTGCGAATATTGCGGGACCACCAACCATGTCGACAAGGGGCGGACAGTCCTCCATTATGCCGTCCGATCAACGGTTCGCGTAGACGAGGCTGAGGCCGCCTTACGGCGTTGGATGGCCGGCAATGAGACCGTCAAAGGCTTGGACAGGCAAGCCAAAATCGCGAAACCCACATTCCAACACTTCCCAATGTGGTTAATACGTGTTTCTCGAGCGGACAAGGAAGTTATCTACCTGGAACCGGCCGCCGCCTTATCGGTTAGCGAACTCAAGCAGGTGACCATCCCAGCATCTGACTTGGAGCCCTATGATAATACGATGGACCCGGATGCGGTGGAGGCTACAGTTCCCTATAAAGCCATGCTTGGTTGGCTTGACGGCGAGCATAACATCAAAGAACAGGATATCCTCGAACTATCGCTAGTCCATATTCCCATCTACATCTTTAAATATACCTTGAAGGACCGGCAGTATACAGCCCTGGTCGATGCGGCCGCGGGCCGGGTTTTCGCCAACATATTTCCCTCCAAGTGGGAAGCGCCCTACCTGGCAATTGGCGCTGCCGCCTTTATCGCTTACTTCGTCGCTTCCCTGGTTCCGTCGGGAGGCTACCTGATTGGCGATGGCGCTGGATTGGGTTTGGGTTTGCTCATCTACGCCGTGGCAATTGTCATCCTCGCCGTACCTCTATTTACTATCGCCGCGACGATTTCGGCCAAAGTATGATCGAATTTAATGGCGCGCTGGTGATCCATGGCACAGAGTAGTAAAAGCCACGGTTTAACCTGCCCAAACTGTGGCGGTGTTGTCCCTGTTTCCGAGGGAGCTCGTATCGTCGCCTGCCCCTTCTGTGAGATGCGCTCATTGGTCCAGGGTGACCGGGGTATCGGCCGCTGGCAAGTGACCAATGAGATCGACCGGGAACGAGCCCTGTCAGCAGTTCGTGGTTCTTTCTCTGGCATGAATAAAGCTCGGGACCTCAAACGAGAAGCTCAGATTAGCGAACTTTTTCTGGCCTATCTGCCTTACTGGCATGTCAAAGCGTTCGTGGCCGGTTGGATATTCGGCCGGGTCAAATCTGGCAAGGATAGCACTAAGCCGGTCGAGATCGAAGTGATGGAGGACATGAACTGGGTTGATGCGGCCACGGACGTTTCTGAATTCGGTGTCCACCAGGTGTCTGTTTCCCAGAAACAACTCGAGCCATACGACGGCGAAATCTTGCATGCTGAAGGCATGGTTTTTGAACCGGTTGAGTCCCGTAGCGAAGCCCTGGAAGAGGCGCGATTGCATTTTACCCACCGGGCCCGCAGTAAACGTTCGCTTAAAAAGAAGTACTTCGAACGCTTCCATTTATTACGGCAACAACAGACAATTGTCTATTATCCTTTGTGGGTAGCTCGCTACCAATACAAAAAGCGCAGTTACCAGGTTGTTGTAGACGGCGTGGATGGAGAAGTGCTTTATGGCAAGGCACCGGGGAACATTTTCTACAGGGCCATTATGTTGGTGGTCGGGATGGCCGCTGGGACATTTATCCTGGTCAACGGCACTATCCTTGCGGGCACTTTCGCAACGGCCAGCGATGAGGGCGAATCATTGGGTCTGCTCTGCCTGCCGATCGTCATTGGGCTGAGCTTGATTGCCCTTGGTTACCGTCGCTTCCGCTATGGCGAAGAGGTAGAGACAATGCAGAAGGGCGCAAAAAAAGCCGATCTGGGTACACGCTCTTCAGGAGGGTTGTTTTCCGGTGGCCTGAAAATGCTAGAGGAATATACCGATACCGAACTGCCGTCATTCTAACCTGTCCGGGCTCACTAAGGTTGATGCCCATAATCACTCATTGAAAGGTACTAAGCTAGAGAAAATATGAAACTCGTTCTGCTGCGTTGTCCAAACTGCGCCGAACCTCTGAAACCGGATAACGACGATGTCGTTTTGGCCTGTACCAACTGCCAGACGCCGGTGGCCATCGCCGTAAACGGGGCAGTAAAGATGCCCGTCCAGTTTGCCATCCCCCCAAAACATGAACCAGGCTCCAAACGGTGGATGCCCTTTTGGGTCTTCACTGGCAAGGTTAATATTACTGTCCGCGAAACCCAAGGGGGACGATCTCAAGCGAAGGAAACGGCCGGACTCTGGAGCGTGCCCCGTCAATTTTTCATACCTGCCTGGGAATTGGGTTCGCATGTTGCCCAGGATATTGGCAGCAGGCTGATTGAACGACCGCCAACCTATGGAAAAATCGATCGCCCTGAAGATGCTCATCTGCAAACGGCAATTATTTCCCCTAGTGATGCCAAGAAATTAATCGAGTTCATCGTTTTGGCCATCGAGGCCCGGCGAAAAGATTGGTTGCGCGACCTGGAGTTTAATTTGGAGGTGGGCGAGCCGCAAATGTGGGCTGTACCCGAGGGCTCATATCGTTGAGGGAGCCGGACTCAACCGGAACCCACCATTGGGAGAAGTTTTATGACTGTCGAAATTGAGCTGGTCCAGACGAAAAAGCAATTAAAACAATTCATTAAAGTGGCCTGGGACGTTTATAAGGACGATCCCAACTGGGTGCCTTGGTTATGGTTCGAGCGCCTGCAATTCTTCGACAAAAATCATAACCCTTTCTTTGAACATGCCGAGGCCGACTATTATATTGCCCGGCGAGACGGCAAAGCGGTCGGTAGCATTGCCGCCATTCTCAACCACCGCCATAATGAAGTCCACGAGGAAAACATTGCCCACTTTGGCATATTTGAGGTGCATAACGATCCGGAAGCGGCCGCGGCACTGTTGGAAACCGCTTGTGATTGGGCACGCAATCGCAGCACCGATAAGATCCTGGGTCCGGCCAATTTCTCCAGTTCGTTAGAGTGGGGAACCCTCATCGAAGGTTTTGATTCACCCCCGGTTATCCTCATGACTTACAATCCGCCCTATTACATCGATTTCATCGAGGCGGCCGGATTCACCAAGGCCATGGATCTTTATGCCTGGAACACCAATCTTTTTGAGCGGATGGAACCAGGTGGACTGCCAGAAAAACTTATCCGGGTTGTCAACAAGGTTCCCAAACGGTATGGGCTGACCCTGCGTACGGTTGATATGAAGAACTGGGATGACGAGGTCGCACTGATCAAGAGAATCTACAACAGCGCCTGGGAAAAGAATTGGGGCTTTGTACCTCTCACCGAGGCCGAGTTTGATGCTATCGAAGCAGAACTGAAACCGATTATCGATCCGAACATTGTGTTTTTTGTCGAAAAGGATGGCGAGCCCGTTGGTTTTTCCTTGTCGCTGCCTGATGCCAACCAGATCATTCACAAATTGCGCCCTGGTACCACAGTGATTGGTTCCTATATCGCGGCCGGGCGCATGCTGCTCATGAAGAAAAAAATCAATCGCTTGCGTGTCTTCGCCTTCGGCGTCCTGGAGGAGTACCGTGGCAAAGGGGTAGATGCGTTGATGTATTATGAGACGTTCAAGGCTGCGCTTGCCCATGGCTATCAGTGGGGGGAAGCTTCCTGGATTCTCGAGAATAATGAAAAAATGAACGCGCCAATACGGGCGATGAACGCAGAACTTTACAAACGCTACCGCGTCTACGAAAAGGCCCTCAAATAAATCGAAGGATTCAATCCATGACCCCGATCAAAAATGGAGAATAAATAACGTGTTAAGAGAAATTATTTTTTCAGAAAATGCCCCGGCCGCCATAGGCCCCTACTCCCAGGCGGTGAAAGTAAGGGATTTGATATTCACTGCCGGACAGACACCGATTGTTCCGGAAACAGGAAAGATTATTGAAGGGGATATTACTGCGCAAACGAGCCAGGTCTTGCGAAATTTACAGGCTGTTTTGTCGGCCGCCGGAAGTGGCCTGGAAAATGCCATCAAGACAACGGTATTTTTACAGGATATGAACCATTTCGCGGCGTTTAACCAGGAATATGCGCGGCATTTTTCTGAGAATCCCCCTGCTCGATCAACGGTGGAAGTAGCCAAGTTGCCAATGGGAGCATTGGTCGAGATCGAGGTCATAGCCACTCTCCCTTAGGCTGAAACACGACAGGCTTGTCAACGTCTGGCCGAGCGATAATCAATAGTTGATATAAGCAATATGAGTGGAGAAACCATCCTGGTCGTCGATGACGAGGCCAATATTCGCGATCTTGCCCGGCTATATCTGGAGCAAGAAGGGTACCAGGTATTGACCGCCACCGGCGGTCGCCAGGCTATCGAGCAGGTCAGATATGACCGGCCCGATCTGGTTGTCCTCGACTTGATGTTGCCCGAGGTAGACGGTTGGGAAGTGTGTCGTCAGATTCGATCATCAGGCGACTTGCCTATCATCATGCTAACCGCCCGTTCTGATGACATCGATAAAATTGTGGGTCTCGAGCTTGGCGCCGACGATTATATGACCAAACCGTTCAATCCCCGGGAATTAGTCGCCAGGGTACGGGCTGTGTTAAGACGAGCAAGTGCCCCATCTAAGCCGGTGGCGGAGCAGGTGCGTAAACTGGGTAACGTCACTATTGATCCGGCGCGCCATGAGGTCACGACCGCGGGCAAGCCAATCAAACTACGGGCTAAGGAATTTGATTTGTTGCTGGCCTTGATCGATCACGCCAACCTGGTCTTATCCCGAGAGCAATTGCTCGAATTGGCATGGGGATACGAATATTTTGGCGAAACGCGTACAGTTGATGTACATATCGCCCAACTGCGTGACAAACTCAGTGAGAGTGATTTACGGATCGAGACAATCTGGGGTAAAGGTTATAAAGTCGTCGCAGAAAGTAGATAGCGACAAGCCAGTCAGCAGGCGTCGAAACAGAAAGCGCCGGTCACTTTACATTTCGATAACATTTTTTTCATCCTTCCTGTACCTTTTCCTGGTATCCTTGCAAAATGTTTAGTAGTCTACGCAGTCGCTTGCTCCTGTCCTACTGTGTTGTTATTTCTCTTGTCTTGTTTGTCGTGGGGCTGGCGTTATTGGCCTTATCGGCCGGACAGACAACGCGGTTACTTCCCAGCTTGCGCCAGTTGTCCGGTATTGCCCAGGGCGCCAGGCGCGAAATCGCTCAATTGTCGGAACGCGGGGCCAATCTCCAATCCATTCAGGAGAACCTGACCGAGATAGCTCTGGAACAGGATGTGCGCATCGCCTTACTTGACCGTGATAATAGTCGCGTATTCTTTGATAGCCAGGTAGGGGATGGTAATTGGCTTGCCGATCGGCTCGATCGGGTTGACCGGCCGCCGGGCGATTTCAGTAGACTGGATGCCAACTTACCTATCGGCCGTTACCGTGCTCCCGACGGATCAACCTGGACGCTTTATTCCCAGCCTTTGGGGGAGCGAGCGATTGGCCGTTTCCTGCTCCTGGTGGCCCGGCCGGAACCGACTTTCCTTGAATTTTTTCGGGAGACCTTCGTGCGTCCCCTGTGTCAGGCCGGACTTATCGCCTTTTTGTTCGCTCTTTTGCTGGCGATCCTGATAACCCGCTCGGTGACCCGGCCATTGCTCAAGTTGGCTGAAGCCAGCGAATTAATGGCCCAGGGTGAGTACGAACAGCAGATTCCTTTAGAAGGGCCAGACGAATTGAAACAGGTTGCAGTCAGTTTTAATACCATGGCTGTCCAGGTAGCCTCAGCCCAGACGGCCCAGCGAGACCTAGTGGCAAATGTATCCCACGATCTGAAAACGCCGCTTACCTCAATTCGGGGCTGGAGCCAGGCACTGCTGGATGGCGCAGCAACGACACCCAAACGCCGCCAGCATGCGGCGTCTGTCATCCATGCTGAGACGGAGCGTATGACCCGGATGGTGGACCACTTGCTCGATCTGGCCAGGCTCGAATCGGGCCAGCTTCAGTTGGTCCGGCAACCTGTCGATTTGCCAGCGCTGTTGTCCCGTATTCACGATGGCTTCTTGAACGCGGCCGTGGAAAAGGGGGTTCAGATTGTGCTAAATGTCAATCCGGTCCCTCCGGTAAGCGGCGATGCCGATAGATTGTCTCAGGTATTCATGAACCTGGTGGATAATGCCCTGGCCCACACACCAACCGGTGGCCGCATTCAATTGAGTGTTTATCCATATGGCTCGGATACTGTCGAAGTGATTGTCCAGGATAATGGATCTGGTATTCCGGCTTCGGAATTGGTGCGAGTATTCGAACGTTTTTACCAGCTCGACAAATCCCGGGCTACAACTGATATCCGGCAAGGCGCCGGCCTTGGCTTAGCCATCGTAAAAGAACTGGTGGCTGCGCATGGCGGTCAGATTGCCGTCCACAGTCAGCTCGGCCAGGGTAGCACCTTTACCATCCGTCTGCCGGTCAACGAGGGAACAGTAGGCGATAGAATGGGGAGTGGTTAACCTTTCCAGCCTTTGCTCTTTGTGGGATTAGGGTCTATTAAACAGTATGGTAAAGGGTTTCAAAGCAAGCTAAACTGGTTGTCATTAATAAACAAGTATGTGCCTGATGAATTGAATCCAACCATGTTTGAAACATTTTCCAAAACAACTGTAGATAAACGGTGGCGGCAACAGATACAACCAGCGCCGATTGTGGTAGCTATTATTCGTCGCCCGGCTAAGGATGGCCAAGGTCAAGAAACCGCCTATCTACTCATTCGCCGCAATAAGGGGCCCTATCACGATCAGTGGGCGCTAGTCGGCGGTAAGTGGGATTTTGGCGAGCTCCTCTCGGAAGCGATCGTCCGCGAAGTGAAAGAAGAAACAGGCTTATCAACCCGTTTCATGGGCTTAAAAGGTATCGTGAGCGAGCGCCTGATCCCATCGGACAATGATTCCAGCGGCGCGGCTCATTTCCTGATCCTGGTCTGTCAACTTGAGGTTGTCTCAGGCTTGGCGCGAGAACAACAGGAAGGAGCCGTGGCCTGGTTCAAACTGGCCGAAATTGTAAGATTACACCTGAGCGGAGACATAATCCCGAGCGACTATGCCATGCTTAAGGCTTTTAGCCAGGCGGAGTCAATCCCCTTCTCTGAAGCCGAGATGATCGCCGGTTCCACTGATGGACCAGTTGTCAAGAAGCCCGATTTGCGGCGTTTTGAACAGATCTAAAGCCATGCCCCTATTACCCGCTGAACTTCTAAATAAACGTTACCGAATAGTCTCAATATTGGGCGATGGACCATATGGCGCTGTATACCACGCCTATGATATGCGTGAAGAGCATGAAGTGGCCGTCAAAGAATATCTGGACCCGTCACCGACTACGGCGCGCCTGTTTCGTGCGGAAGCGAACCGGTTAAGCGGACTGAACCACCCCCAGATACCGGCCGTTCGGGACCATTTCGCCCTAGAGACGCTAGGCCAGTACCTAATCAGTGAATACATCCCTGGTGTTCATCTGCAAAGCTTGCTCCAGCAGTATGGGCTATTGCCAACGGATCTGCTCATTACCTGGCTACAGGCTGTTTGCCGTCCTTTGGCCTACCTTCATCACAAGGATCAACTTCATCTGAACCTGAAACCGGCCAATATTCGCCTGACGCCAGACGGGCAGGTATACCTGGTCGATAGCGGGCTGCAGGGACTGGGTATTAGCCTGGGATCCAGCGGCTATGCTTCGCCAGAGCAACAGATGCAAGGAAAGGTCACGGCCGCCAGCGATATCTATAGCCTGGGAGCGACCCTTTATTCTTTGTTGACCGGCCAGATACCTCCGGACGCCTTGCACCGGGAGAGTGGGATGGACGACTTGATCCCGGCGCGAGAGGTAAACCCCGATGTCGAGCCGTATTTATCGGTGATGGCCAGTCGGGCCATGGATCTGCGTCCAGATGTGCGTTATGCAACCGCGGCCGATTTTGCTGACGCCTTGGAAAGACCAACCATTCGCCCAAGACCAGAAGGTGACCGGCTTCGTCGTACCGAGCCCGCTCATCCAAATGCCCCCGCCCCCCGACTTCCGGAACGAAACCGCAAATATATTGAACAGAGAACGATCCTGGGATTGGCGGCCGTTTTACTTGTTTTTATGGGTGTAATTGTTGGTCTGTTTCTAGCCAGTCGAACGCCTCAAGCCCAAGAGGCCCAGGTTGCCGCTACCGCAACCCTTCGCTCACAGATCATTGCCGCACTCACAGCCATAACCACTCTCACAGCGACGCCTGCTCCCAGCGCTACCCCGTTACCAACCCCGGCGCCATGGATTGACGAGCAAACAAACAAGTCCATGATTTATGTGCCAGGCGGTATCTTTCGTATGGGCAATGACGACTCCGAACCAGATGAAGGACCTTCGCACCTTATAAGGCTAGATCCCTACTTTATTGACGAGACCGAAGTGACCAATGGCGAGTACGCTTTATGCGTTGAGGCTGGGCAGTGTGATCCCCCTAGTCGTTCGGGAGCGACGTATCACCAGGAGTATTATGGCGCCGCAGCTTTCGAAAATTATCCGGTGATTTTTATCGATTGGTTTGCCGCCAGAGATTTTTGCTTCTGGCGGGACGCCCGTTTGCCTTCCGAAGCGGAGTGGGAACGAGCGGCTGGTTTCGATCCCATTATGGGCATCAAACAAAATTATCCTTGGGGGGATACTTTTGACGGCACATTGCTAAATTTCTGCGATGCTAATTGTTCGCAAGAGGATAACAACGATGCCTATGACGATGAACATCGCGATACAGCACCGGTAGCCAGTTATCCCGCCGGCCGGTCACCCCTGGGTTTGTTTGATATGGCCGGCAATGTGATGGAATGGGTGAGTGACTGGTACGATCCTGACTATTATGAATTCGCGACGGATACAAACCCTCTTGGGCCCCTGGATGGGGAATTTAAGGTCGTCCGTGGTGGTTCCTGGCTATCTACCGAAGACCAGGTCGGTGTAGCCGGGCGCGGCTCCTATGACCCAACGGTTCGGCGTGCTCATCTGGGGTTTCGTTGCGCGCTTACTGCGCCATAGTTTATACCTGAGATACCTGACCAAAGAACCATTGCCAGATCCTCCTATTACTCTTAATCTATGGGCTAGTTTGGCGCAACTCGTCTATCACCCTGGTTTTAAATGATCATAAGCTTCTTCCTGCTAACCCCAGTTACGCATTTTTTTAGCAATGAATTACTCTGTAAGTGTGAGAGAGTCTTGAGGGGCTGTGATTGGCCTACCTCTAAGTTCTCATATGGAGCTTGCATGAGACTGGAGTATATTTAGCGTGAGCAATACAACAGAAAAACTGTTGTCCTGGAGAAAAACAATCAATGAATCGAACTGGGTATTAGGGCGATCGAAAGAGCCAGTCCCCGGCGAAGATGTTATCGAACAGGTAGATAGCGAGGTTGTTGAGCCTCCAGATGAAAATGTTCTGGATTCACTTGATGAGATGTTTCGATCGAAACTCATTGATACAAAAATGACCCGCGAAAATCCCCAGCTTTTTGCGGTGTACCTGGTAGGCTTGCATCTGCAACAATTGCGACCGCCAAGCGTCCTGGCCCAAGAAGTAGTTCGCATACTGGAGACCAACCTGGGTTATACGCGAAGTGCTATTCTGCTGGTCGACCCCGAAGGGAACCAACTAAGGCCATTTGCATTAAGCAAAAAAGCATACGGCGCTGACTTCCGTCAGGCCAGTGAGGTCTACGCCGGTCACCATGAGCTGGCCATAGGCCAGGGGATCGCCGGCCGGGTTGTCCAGAGCGGGCATACAATTTGTTTGGGAGAGGTTATCGATGAGTCTTCCGACTCGGATCCCCGCGAGACGGCAGCTTCTGTTATATGTGTGCCAATTCGGGTCGCAGGCGCCATTGTTGGCGTCATTAACGTTGAAAGCACCTCAAGCAACGCTTTTTCAGATCCTGATAGACAGGTTTTAGAAACTGTATCAGGGCAACTGGCCGTCGCTTTTCAGAATGCCCATTTGATTGCCCAGACGCAACAGGGGCATGAGCTACGAAAGGCTTCTCCTGATAAATCATGGAATGCGCAGGGATTGTTGGCCAGCGAGGAGGAAGGGTTGGTCAATAATCTGGATGCAGGAAACCGGATTCGGGCCATAGTGAAGGAACTGCGCGCTCAAAATGAGGAGCTAAATGCCTTCAATCATACCGTTGCCCATGACCTGAAGAATCCCCTGTCCATATTGTTAGGTTTTTCGGAAGTTTTGGTTCAGGATTACGGTGCGGGCCGTGATGAAGTATTGGAGCAGGCTGTCCGGGTCATACTAGAGAATGGCCGGCGAATTGAGAGCATCATCAACGAGCTTCTTTTGCTGGCTGAGGTTCGCCAGCTCGACGAGATTGAAATAATACCCCTGGATACAACCAGTATCATTGTAGAGACTCGAAAACGCCTTAGCAACCTTATCGGGGAGTATGGCGTGTCGATCCGAGCTACAGCCAATTGGCCATCGGCCGTGGGTCACCGGCCCTGGGTTGAAGAGATCTGGGTAAACTACCTTAGCAATGCCATAAAATATGGGGGCACGCCCCCTGTCGTAGAGCTTGGGGCTGATGAGCAGCCTGATGGCATGGTCCGGTTTTGGGTGCGAGACAATGGATCTGGCATTTCGGTCGCTGACCAGGCCAGGTTATTCGTCCCCTTCACCAAGCTGCAGCAGGTTAATACAAAAGGACATGGACTCGGTCTTTCCATTGTCCATAGGATTACCGCCAAACTGGGCGGCCAGGTTGGTGTTGAGAGTAAAGAGGGTGATGGGAGTTTATTTTGGTTCACCTTACCGGCAGCCAGCAGCAGATAACGATAGCCACACCAGCTGGCTTTCCGACCCCTCAATAGACCGAGACCGCCATCCTTTTAGTCTCATTGTCTTAAACTGACGATAGCCGCTGGTCATTTTCCATTAGCACCAAACCTAACTTGATATAATGCTGCTGTAAGGCAGTCATCAGTTCATCTCGCGAATTTTTGTTACCCTACTCTCGATAATCTTTAAAGCACCGGACGGATCATATCCCAGCCTACCAAGAGCTTGATAAGACAGATGCAAAGGGGGATATCCTGGTCTATTAACCCGAGGTATAATGGTTTGTCTGATAATCCAACCTAACGATCCGTGAAGTCATCGATGGAGGAATAATGCAGTTATACAATGCGCTCTCGCTACGAAAAGAGACTTTCGCGCAGGTGGGAGAGAAGGCAACGGTTTATGTGTGTGGCGTAACACCCTACGATACGACGCACATAGGGCATGTATTCACCTATGCCACCTTTGATATTCTGATCCGCTATCTCGAATATCTAGGATATCCAGTCCTTTATGCGCAGAATGTTACCGACATCGATGATGACATACTGCGAAAGGCTCGAGAGGGAGATAGCGACTGGCGGTCGTTAGGCAATCACTGGACAACCCATTTCATCGATGACAATGTCGCCCTGAACATCCGCGCCCCAGAATTCTATCCCCGGGCTACGGATGTGATCCCCGAAATTGTCGAGGCGGTGCAGGGATTGATCGCGGCCGGACTAGCCTACGAGTCGGCCGGAAACATTTATTTTCAGGTAAAAAGCGATCCCGAATTTGGTAAGCTGAGCCGGCTGACTTATGAGGAAATGCTGCCTATAGCCAATGAGCGGGGTAATAATCCTGACGATCCCCATAAAAATGATCCCCTAGATTTTGTTTTGTGGCAGGCCCAGGCGCCTGGCGAACCATCCTGGCCAAGTCCCTGGGGACCTGGCCGGCCGGGATGGCACATCGAATGTTCGACAATGTCCGACAAATATCTAGGCCAGCCAATAGACATTCATGGCGGTGGCGCTGACCTGTTATTCCCCCATCACGAGAGCGAGATCGCCCAGGCCGAATGTGCCTCCGGGCGCCAACCTTTCACTCGTTTCTGGATGCACGTTGGCATGGTGCACTACCAGGGAGAAAAGATGAGCAAATCCCTGGGTAACCTGGTCATGGCTCGTGATCTTTTGGAGAATGGGTATCAGGCGGACGCGATCCGCCTCTGTATGGGTAGGCACCATTACCGGCAGGCTTGGAATTATGATCAGCAAGAGTTAGATGAAATGGTCATTCAGGCGGGCAAATTGCGACAGGCCGTGTCAGTAACCGGCGGAAATGAACAGGCACTCGATTCTGGACAAGCTTTGCTGGCTATTCGTGCGGCAATGGACGATGACTTGAACACACCGCTGGCCCTGGCAGTTTTGGATCAGTTGGCCGATCAGATTCTTATTGGTGCTCAGGAAGGCCGAGACCTAGGCCAGGCGCAGGAGGCTCTACGAATAACCAGTAATATCCTGGGGTTGCAGTTAAGTGGAGACGGGCCTGATGCGAAAATCGCGGACGGGTGGCGCGTTCACCGGAAACGTTTTCAAAGTTCAGAGCCCATTACTTAAGGCTGGCATTACTTAAGGCTGGTTTACATTTGAGGTGAAATCGGTTACGATATATGAGTCGCTTGTCAAGACATCGACAACTGGGGAGATTGGACTATGAGAAAAATTGTCGTGAACAAAAGATTGTTGCTTTTGATATTCCTTATTGCGCTGCTGCTTCTGCTCCCGGCGCTGACGTTGGCTCAAGAGGATGATGGCGAGAAAACATTAACTCGCTGCAATCCGGTCGCTTCGCGTTTGGCCGTAACGATGGAGGAGGTCACCTGCGATCAGTTACTCGATTTGCTGGCTGATGGTTATGGCCTTGGCCAGGTCATGCAAGCCGTTTATCTGGTCGAAGGCTCCGGCAATCTTGACGATGTAAAGACACTACTCCTGCAAAAACAAGAACAGGATATTGGCTGGGGGCAATTAAAAATGGCCCAACGTCTTGCCGGGGAGGATGGAGATGCAGAAGAAATGTTACGCCTCAAGCAAGAAGAGGGATTGGGCTGGGGCCAAATTAAAAAAATCCAGGTCCTTGTTGATGCCGGTGCGGATTATGATGATGCCATCGCGTGGCTGAAAGATGGGCTGGGCTGGGCAGAAATCCAGGTTCTCCTGGGCGTGGACGGCGGACCACCCCCTTGGGCCGGTGGTGGTAAGGACAAAGTCAAAAACGACAAGGGTAATGGCCCTCCGGCCTGGTCTAATGCTGGTGGCAATGACAAAGCTGACAAAGAGGACGAGGGTGATTAAGCATCCTGCATGAGTTTCCTTAATGCCAAAACCCGGGATTCAGCAAAAATCAAAAAGGGGCGCCGTTTAGGAGCCCCTTTTTCCATCCGCCATATTGTCGTTACCACCTAAAACACAGGCAGATCAACGGCCAACCGCATACAATTCCCTTTGTAGGATTCCCTTGACCACAAACAGTACAAGGAAAGATAGCACCACCAGAATGGCCGCCAAAGTCAAAGCCACATCCAGATCAAGTTCAAAGCCAATATAGATGGCCAGGGGCATGGTCTGGGTTCGACCCAGATAATTTCCGGCAAAGAGAATAGTCGCGCCGAATTCACCTAAAGCCCTGGCCCAGGTCATCACAGCCCCGCTTAACATAGCTGCCCAGGCCAACGGGACAGTGACATGGCGAAAGCTCTGCCATGTGCCGGCTCCATCGATCGCCGCTGCCTGTTCAATTTCGGCATCCACAGCGGCAAAGCCGATAGTAGCTGCTTTGACATAGAAGGGTGCAGCGACAAAAGTCTGGGCCATGATGACGGCAATCTGAGTGAAGGCGATGTGGATACCCCGGTCGGACAGCCAACCACCAATTACCCCCTGTCGTCCAAAAGTAATCAGCAATGCCACCCCCGCCACGGCCGGTGGAAGCACAATGGGTAGATCGATAAGGGTATCGATGGCCCGGCGCATTGGGAATTGGCGCCTGGCCAGGACATAGGCCACCGGCGTGCCAAAAATAATTGTCAACAGGGTCGTTATGGTGGTCGTTTTCAGGCTAATCGTAATGGCCTGTCTAACCTGGGGCTTGCTCAGATTTTCGATTAGTTGCCCTGGGGAGATGCTAAGTAACATGGCTACCAGGGGGATAGCCAGGAACAGCAGGAAAGGCAGGCTGCTTATCCACCAGGGGTCGCGCCAAATGCTGCTAGCTTGTTTTAGCGGCCGGCGGCGATCGCTACCTTCATTGTCTTGTTTTGTTCTCATTAGCTACTTCGAACAGGTAAGAACCCAAAACTTTGGAGTATTTCTTGGCCTTGGGCGGAGAGCACAAATTCAATAAATAATGAGGCAAATTCATTTATTTCGCTGTTGTTCACCGGCGCGATAGGGTAGTCCGCAACCATAGTTAATTCTCCTGGAATTGGTATCGAACCAACCTGGCGCGCCGTCTGGCCATTGAGATCGCTGATGTAAACGATACCGCCATCGGCTTCACCGAGAGCAATCTTGCTGAGGACTGCCCGAACATTTTCCTCATACGAAACGATGTTGTCTAACACCCCATCTCGAAAGGTGGGACCAAAGGCATCATTTTCCCCGGCCGCCGACAGAAAGGATTGGGCATACTGGCCTGCCGGTACCTCCGGGGCGGCTACTATTAGCCTTAGACCTGGTCCTGCCAGGTCGGTCAGGGATTGTAATCTGCCCGGGTTACTGGCCGGGAAGACAACAACCAGCTGATTTCGTACAAAGGGTTGCTGACTCCCCTCCATGACACGGCCGGTTTCAATGGCGGCGTCCATTTGCTGTTTATTAGCGCTGGCAAATACATCAGCCGGGGCACCTTGGCTCAACTGATGAGCCAATTGCTGCGAACCAGCAAAATTTAGAATTACAGTCGAACCGGGATGTTCAATTTCAAACTGATTGGCGATCTCGGAAAAGGCTTCAGCCAGCGATGCCGCGGCAAAAATAATAACCTCCCGTTGTTTTTTCTCGTCTACGCCAGCCTCAGGGTTGCAACCGACGATAAGGACCGCTAAGGTCAACAAAAAAAACCCAAAGATCTTCCGGCGTTTCATAGATCTGCCTGGCTTATTTGATATCTCTTTCTGATAATAGCGGCGCTGCATTTCGTTGGAATCGACATTCAAGAATTGGCTTTTATGCTATAATTACTCTTCTGTACAAGTTATCATGTTTGGCCTGATGCAGCCGCTGACCCACTCTCATGGGTTGGCGGCTGATGGCTGAATAGCAATGTTACATCGGAATGTTACATCGGAATGTTACATCGGAATGTTACATCGGAATGTTACAAGGATGGCTATGCCTGACAAACTGAGCTTTCAAGATCTCATCTTAAGGTTCCTCGAATTTTGGCGCGATGAGGGCTGCCTGGTATGGCATCCCCATAACGTTCAGGTAGGCGCCGGTACCATGAACCCGGCCACGATACTACGCGTTCTTGGCCCAGAACCATGGAATGTGGTCTATATCGAGCCCAGCATTCGTCCGGATGATGGGCGATTCGGCGACAACCCCAATCGAATGCAGCAGCATTATCAGCTTCAGGTGATCCTAAAACCGGATCCTGGAAACCCCCAAGAACTTTACCTGAAAAGCCTGCAAGCGATAGGTATTGACCTTAACCAGCATGATATTCGCTTTGTCGAAGATAATTGGATGCAACCGGCATTGGGCGCCTGGGGCCTCGGCTGGGAGGTTTGGCTGGATGGTCAGGAAATCACCCAGTTTACCTATTTCCAACAGGCCATGGGGGTGGACCTGGATCCTGTCTCGGTTGAGATAACTTATGGCCTGGACCGGATTGCCCTGGCGCTGCAAGGTACGGATAGCGTGTGGGAAATGGACTATGGGTCCGGGACCCTTTATGGCGATTTGTTGCTCGCTCAGGAAATTGAATATTGTCGATACTACTTTGAACTGGCCGACGTTAATAAACTAAAAAAAATCTATGATCTCTACGAGAGCGAGGCTATTCAAAGTCTAGACCTTGGCCTGGTGGCTCCGGCGCATGATTTCAACCTGAAGTGTTCCTGGTTGTTCAATGTTCTGGATGCTCGGGGCGCTATTGGGGTTACGGAAAGGGCTAATTACTTTCGACGAATGCGCTCCGTTGCTCGGAAAGTATCAAAGGCATACCTGGAACAGCGGCAGAGGTTAGAATACCCATTTTTGGAAAACGAACAGTGGCAGCAGGCTACGGCTGAGGTGGTAGAAGAATTTGGGATCCCGGCGCCATTCGAAACGCCCCAAACCTTTGTGCTCGAGATTGGTAGTGAGGAATTACCGGCCGAAGATTTAAGTTCGGCGAGACGCCAACTGCGGACCAATGTACCCCAATTTCTAAATGAATTGCGACTTGGATATGATCGTATTGAAGTCAGGGCGACGCCGCGCCGGCTGGCGGTAATTGTTCACCAACTGGCCAATTACCAGAGTGATCTGGAAATGGAGGTAAAAGGACCCCCGGCCGATCGGGCTTTTGATTCTCAGGGCCAGCCAACAAAGGCAGCCTTGGGTTTTGCCCGGAGCAAGGGGCTTTCCCCATCGGCGCTCAAGATCGTAACGGAAGGTGACCGGCGCTACGTTAGTGCGATAGTGCGCGAGGAAGGTCTACCAGCCGCTACTGTATTGGCGGAGGCGCTTCCCGAACTAATTGCCGGGATAAAATTTGAAAGAAGCATGCGTTGGAACTGGACTAACATCAGTTACAGCCGGCCTCTGCGCTGGCTAGTAGCTCTCTACGGGACGGAGGTAGTCCCCTTCAACTATGCCGGCGTTTTTAGTGGCCGGAAAAGCCGGGGCCTCCGCTCTCAAAGTAACGCCGAAATCGTGATTGATAGCGCGTCTAACTACAACGGGCTGATGGCTCAGAACGATATTCTCCTATCAACCAGCGAGCGCAAGGCGGTTATCATCACGGCCGCCGGGAACCTGGCAAAGGAGAGAAATGGGATCATTCTCCAAGATCCCGAGTTGGTCACCGAAGTGGCCAATCTCATAGAGCAACCCACGCTGCTGCGTGGAAGATTTGAAGAGCGTTATCTTGACTTGCCACCTGAGGTCTTGGTCGCGGTGATGAAAAAGCACCAACGTTATTTTCCTGTTTATGCTAATGATGGCAAGAGTCTAAAACCTTTCTTCATTACTGTCCGAAATGGTGATGCTCAGCACCTGGATATTGTCAGGGATGGCAATGAGCATGTCATTCGGGCGCGATTCGCCGATGCAGAGTTTTTCTATGCCAAAGATTCCCAGAAAAAATTGACCGATTTCCTATCCAAGCTGGCTACGTTAACTTTCCAGGCCGATCTCGGCTCGATGTTGGACAAGGTCTATCGTCTTGAGAAATTAACGCCCATTTTGGCCGCTATGCTAAATCTTTCGCCGGAAGAAACTGTTGCCGCAACACGTGCCGCGGTCCTATCGAAAGCTGATTTGGCCACCCAGATGGTTGTCGAGATGACCTCTCTGCAAGGGATCATGGGCGGTCACTATGCCCGGTTAAATCGCGAGCCTGAGGCTGTAGCCCTGGCTATTGAGGAACAGTACAAGCCAGTCAGCAGGACCGGTCCTGGGCTGGCTCTGGCCCTGGCAGATCGTCTTGATAGTCTCATTGCTCTCTTCTCAGTCGGATTGGCGCCCAAGGGATCAAATGATCCCTACGCCTTGCGCAGGGCAGCGATACAGGTTCTCGAGAACTTGATTAATAACCAAATTTCTTTTGATCTTCGAGATGCGCTGGAAGCAGGCCGGAAATTGCTGCCGGTTGAAGCCAATCCCGATAGTGTTGATGAAGTCTTGGGTTTTGTCAATAGCCGCTTGGAAACCTATTTGAATGAGCAGGGCATCCGCACCTCGGTGGTCCGAGCTGTTTTAGCCGAACAAGGTCACGACCCTTTCAGCGCCAGCCGTGCGGCAATCGCATTAGCCGGTGAAGTGGAGCGAGACCAGTGGCCACAATTACTGGATGCGTACGCCCGTTGTGTGCGCATCACCCGAGAGCAACCCGATTATCAACTACATCCGGCTAACCTGATGCTTGTCGATGAAAAGGTTTTATTCGAAGCTTCTGAGATTGCGGCCGCCAACCTGGATGGCTCGATAACCAGTCTGGTAGCCGCGCTCAATGGCCTGGAACCGGCCATTTCATTGTTCTTTGACAATGTTCTGGTTATGGATGAAGATGCTTCGATTCGAGAGAACCGGCTGGCCTTGTTGCAGCGCATAGCCGGCCTGGCGAAAGGCATCGCTGACCTTTCGCAATTAGAAGGTTTTTAGACCATTTGTTTCAGTTGCGCTATAATTGGTTGAGAGTGCAACCGCAATATGTATAGACCGATTGGTCGTCGAGCCAGTCCCCCAGGTACAGGTTGTCGTGATCCTGCTTAGAACTGGGATAGCTGCCCAAAAGCTCAATAGAGAATGAGTGTTACCGACGAAATCAAGAGCCGGCTAGATATTGTTGAGGTTGTTTCCGACTACCTACCCCTGCGGAAATCGGGAACTTCTTATACTGGTTTTTGCCCGTTCCATCCAAACTCGCGCACCCCTGCCTTTGTTGTGTTTCCCAATTCCCAGAGCTGGCGCTGTTTTGGCGCCTGCGCTGAAGGTGGCGATGTCTTTTCTTTCCTAATGAAGAAGGAGGGCTGGGATTTCAAGGAAGCCTTATCCCGGTTGGCCCAACGGACCGGGGTTGAACTAAAACCACTGGAGGCTGCTAATAAGGAAGTAAAGGCCAAGGAGGACAGGCTGGCAGATTTGCTTTTAGCCTCGGCCGATTACTTCCACCAGTTACTGCTCTACGCACCGCAAGCGGAGGGTGCCCGGCGTTACGTAGCCGAAAGAGGGTTGACTGACGAAACCGTTTCTTTGTTCAAAATCGGCTTTGCCTTGGATTCATGGGATGCCTGTCGAAATCATTTTAATTCCCAGGGATACATGGATGAGGAGTTAATTGAGGCCGGTTTGTTAACACACAATGAAGAGAAGGGTAATCGTTACGACCGCTTCCGCAACCGGCTGATGATCCCGATTCGAAATGTGAACGAAACCGTAGCCGGTTTTGGGGCGCGGACCCTGGACCCAGATGGTTTACCCAAGTATCTCAATTCGCCTCAAACGCTGCTCTTTGACAAGAGCCATCTCTTATTTGGACTTGACCTGGCCAAGCGCCACATACGCGAAGCGCACCAGGTCGTCATTGTCGAAGGGTATATGGATGTAATGCAAGGTTGGCAGGCGGGCTTTCACAACGTGGTTGCCCAAATGGGTACGGCTTTGACCGAGTCCCAATTACGCCTGGTCAAGCGGTATACGAAACGATTTATACTGGCTCTTGATGCTGACGCGGCCGGGGTGCAGGCCACGATGCGTAGCCTCGAAGTGGCGCGTAATACGCTGGATCGTGAAACAGATATTCGTTTTGACGCCCGGGGGTTGGTCCGGTACGAAGGTCGCCTGCAGGCTGACATCCGTGTGGCCACACTTCCCGAGGGATATGATCCGGATAAGTTGATCCGCTCCGATCCTGGCCGGTGGACTTCCCTGGTATCCCAGGCCAAACCACTGGTTGCCTATGTGATTGATCTGGTTACCCAGGATCTAGATTTGGGAGATGCCAAGGCCAAGACGGCAACCGCCAGTCAGGTGTTACCCCTGATAAACGATGTGGTTGATCCGATTGAGCGCGAACATTACCGTCAGCTCCTGGCTCGTCGATTGAAGGTCGATGAGCGCGTGCTATTTCAGGTGTCACTCCCTGATAAAAAGCGGCCGGTGCGACAATCAAGAAGTTCTAACCAGGTCCAACAACCGGTAGAGGCGCCGCCTAAAACCCAAGGAACGACCGGTCTATCGGCTATATTCCGCGACCGCTCCGCAGCCACAGAATTGCGTCGTGCGGACTTCTTGCGCCAATGCCTTTCCTATCCGCAACTCATAGCCAAGGTCAACAATCAACTGGCTAAGAATCAACAGGCTGCTGTGTCTGAGGATGATTTTATGCGGCCGGAAGACCAGATTCTGTGGCGTCAATTAAGGTCAATGAGCAATCGCCGGCCTGTTGCCCCATCAGATGAAATGTGGGATAGTCTTGAAGAAGGAATCGCTCGTGATAGGGCACAAGCGCTTTTATCGTTGCCGAAAACACCAGAATCAGAAATTGAACGGCTGCCGTCTTTATTGGTTGTGTCTGTTTTAGATTGGCGTTTAGAGCGGGTTAGGAGTTTGATCGACGAAGTGGAGCAACTCTTCCGCGATGTAGAAAGTCCAGACAATCCAGAGTTATTGGCCATGTACCGTCAACAAATGCAGGCTTTGACGCTTCAAACCTTGAGTATTAACAAGGCTAGAGGTGCTATGCCGGCATCGGTCAAGCATTCTTCTTCGTAGGCACCAGGTGGCTGACGCGTCCTTAGTGAGAAGTCTGCGGCAATAATTTATTGATCGATTTGAATTCGAAACTGTTGAGCTTGATGACTGCCCTGATGGTTTAGGAACAGAAATGGAATCAGACCCAACATTTATCGACGACGAAGATCTGGGGGGTGACAACCAAGACCAGGTTGCCTTCGATGTCGAATCTTTGGTCAAGAAAGCCCGTCGCTCAAGAAAAATTGCCGAGACGGATGTACAGTCAATCCTGGCCTCGGCCGATGAAGAGCAAGCGGACCGCTTATACGAGCAATTGCAACGGCTCGGCATCCGCATTGTTTCGGAAGCTGGGGAGACGGTTGACGATCTGAATGATGCGGCCAACCTGCTAGATGACATCGATGACGATGTTGTCGGGCGGGATGAAAGTGCCTACTTGGGCCATGCCGAGGAAGATCCCGTTCATACCTACCTGAAAGAAATAGGCCGGGTGCCACTATTGACTGCCGAACAAGAGATCTGGTTAGCCACCGAGCTGGCGGCCGCGACGACTTTGGAACATCTGACGGCCAGAATGATCGCTGAAGGGGGCCAGGAAGACATCCATATTCGTACTATTTTGGCTAATTATGAAATGCTGCTGCAAAGCTGGGAAGCGGCCGAGCTGGCCGGCGGCAGATTGATCCCAAAAATCCTGTCGAACTGCCCGATCTATCCCTGATTATTCGCGAAGCCCAACAACTTCGCCAAAACTGGCAATCAAGCTCGCCTTCCTATCTACGCCACTTCCTCAACGATGGCGAGTGGGGCCAGATGGAGCAGTGGGGCGAGCTGGCCCGGCGAATATTCGACTTGTTTACGGCCGTCTACCTGCTACCGGTCAATCTTTCAGATCAGCTTTGTGACTATTATCTCGAAGCCCATGAGTTGCCCTCGTTAGATACGTTCCACAATTGGCTGAACGAGGATGATCATGCCTTAAAGTTCAGCGAGTTTATGATTTATCATCTGGCTGAAGAGGCGAAAGAATATCTGACCAGGGCCAATCTCCGCCTGGTCGTTAGTGTCGCCAAACGATACATGGGCCGGGGCATCCATTTTCAAGACCTGGTCCAGGAAGGCAATGTAGGTTTATTGCGCGCCGTGGAAAAATTTGACCATACCAAGGGTTTTAAATTTAGCACCTACGCGACGTGGTGGATTCGGCAGGCAGTTAGCCGGGCCATTGCCGACCAGGCCCGCACGATTCGCATCCCCGTGCACATGGTGGAAACCATCAACCGGATTAATCGCGCCCAACGTGATATGGTCCAGGAATTACAGCGGGAGCCAACCGATGAAGAGTTGGCCAGAGAGCTTGGTTACTTGAATGATGACGAATTTGAGCAAATAGAAAATGCCCGCCAGGATAAAGAGTTGATCGATCCACTCCTTTATCGGAAATGGCGCCTGGCTACGGGGAAAATACGCAACATTCGCCGCATTTCCCAGGATACCATATCCCTCGACCAGCCGATTAATGCAGACCAGTCAAGCCAATCAACTGAGTTGGTCAATTTCCTCGTGGACGATTCCATACCGGAACCGGTTGTTGCTGCCTCCAAACAACTACTGCGAGAGCAAGTCCGCAACGCCTTGCAATTCTTGAGTGACCGCGAGCGACAGGTATTAGAGATGCGTTTTGGCCTGACAGATGGCAAGGACCATACATTGGAGGAGGTCGGCCGTGAATTCGGCGTCACCCGGGAGCGGATCCGCCAGATCGAAGCCAAAGCATTACGAAAATTGCGTCACCCCAGCCGAAGTAAGATGTTGAGAGATTATCTCGGCTAGCTATACCACTGGCTTCCTGCATTGGGGCCGGCGCCTCCCATCCCCCTTGAATAAAAAAGAATAAGTTAATAATATTAACTCCTTTTGAGTTGCTGCCACTATTGATTGTGATAAAATGTACAGTCGTTGAGGCCTGTACCACTGGTTAATCTGGGGTAGAGGCCAACTGGCAAATTTTATGAATGAATCTGGTCATTTCTTGATCAATCGAGGGACCGGATCTTGAACAAATCTTAGCGGCTCAGCGTAGGTAAACCGAATTAGCAGATAAGCGTGCCGGCCTATACTTGCTGCTTCAGCACACCTAATTTAGCCTGAAAGGCGATAACTGATGTCAGACAACCTCCTGTACCAATATATCCCTATTGCGGTTTTGCTTGGGATCGCACTGTTTATTGCCCTTCTCGTTCCCATCCTATCGCTTAGCCTGGGACCGAAACGGCCCACAGCTCGCAAGTTGTCAGCTTACGAATCGGGCATTACCCCAATCGGTTCAGCTCAGCGACGATTACCCGTGAAGTTTTATCTCATTGCCGTTCTCTTTATCCTCTTCGACATTGAGATAATCTTTCTGTTACCCTGGGCTGTTACCTTCCGCCAACTTGGCCTATTTGGTTTGGCTGAAATCCTCGTATTCATGGCAATACTAGTGGTTGGTTTCATTTGGATCTGGAAGAAAGGTGCGCTTGAATGGGAATAGAACAGAAACTAGGCAATATGGGCGTCGTGACCGCCCGTCTTGAGGATCTGGTAAATTGGGGCCGGACAAATTCGACCTGGCCAATGCTTTTTGGCCTGGCTTGTTGCGCGATTGAGATGATGTCAACGCAGGCTTCCCATTACGATGCCTCACGCTTCGGAATGGAGCTAATGCGCCCGTCGCCCAGACAGGCCGATCTGATGATCGTCGCCGGCCGGGTCTCCAGAAAAATGGCCCCTGTATTGCGCCGGTTGTACGACCAGATGTCCGATCCAAAATGGGTCATAGCCATGGGTGATTGCGCTTCATGTGGGGGCATATTTAACAATTACGCCATTGTTCAGGGTGTGGATGAGATTGTGCCGGTTGATGTCTATGTGGCCGGTTGTCCGCCACGGCCGGAAGCGTTACTCGATGGCATTATGACTCTGCACGAAAAAGTGCGCGGCGAAAAGATGAAGGATTGGGCTTGATGAGCGGTGGAAACAGCAGCACCGAATTATTTTATGAAAAGGTAAATAACGCGTTCCCCGAGGCGATTCTTGAAACCGTTGATTTTCGGGACGAGCGAACGCTGGTGATCAAGCAAGAATTCCTCAAGGAAATCTGCTTGTTCTTGCGAGATGATGAAGAACTTAAATGCGATTTCCTGGAAGATATCGTCGCAGACGATCTTTTACCCACCTTTCCCAGGTTCGCCGTTAACTACCATATCTATTCCATTCCCCACAATCATCACATTCGCCTCCGGGTTCCCGTTGAAGATCCCGAAGACGGTCCGGAAACTGTCGGATCCATCTGGCAAATTGGCACCTGGTTGGAGATGGAAGTTTGGGATCTGATGGGTGTGACCTTCAAAGGAAATGACAAACTTCGCCGCCTCTTCTTACCAGAAGATTGGCAAGGCCACCCGCTTCGTAAGGATTACCCTTTAGGGTATGAGGAGGTTCAATTTTCCTTCAATTGGGAAGCCATTGGCGCTAAGAAACCATTTGCGAAGGATTAGCTTAATCAGTAAAGATCGCTAACAGGCAATATATTCGCCTGTATCCCTGAGAGGAAATTATGTCTGCAGGAAAAAAACCAGGTCCGGCCGGCGGGGACAAAGTGCAAGAATTTAGCATTGAAGAACTCCGGGCAAAATTTGGCTCTGGCCTGGAAATTCAGTCTGAAGAAAATATGCTCCTGAGCATGGGGCCACAGCATCCCAGTACGCATGGGGTGTTGCGCCTGTTGCTGGAGTTGGATGGCGAAACTGTGGTAAACCTGGTGCCGGATATTGGTTTTTTGCATACTGGCATCGAAAAAAATATGGAGGCCAAGACATATACCAAGGCGCTGGTTATGACCGACCGCATTGATTACCTGGCGCCTATGTCCAATAATCTGGGCTACATTCTCGCTGTCGAAAAATTGCTTGGCGTTGAAATAACCCCGCGCGCCCAGGTTATCCGTTTGATCCTGGCCGAGCTAACCCGAATTGGCAGCCATTTAGTCTGGTTGGGTACCAGCGCCCTGGATGTGGCAGCCCAATCTGTCTTTCTCTACTGTTTCCGGGAGCGAGAATATATCCTGGACCTTTACGAAATGTGTTCGGGGCAGCGCATGATGTCAAGCTACTTTCGGCCGGGTGGACTGTGGCGAGATGTGCCCGAAGAGTTTCTCCCGGCCGTGCGCAATTTTCTGGATTTCTTCCCGTCCCGAATCGATGAATATGAGGCTCTGCTAAAGGAAAACCCAATATTCCACGGCCGGACCAAGGGCGTGGGCGTTATTTCAGCCGAAGATGCCGTCTCTTGGGGCCTGACCGGACCAAGCTTACGAGGTTCCGGCGTGAATTGGGACATCCGGAAGAGTATCCCTTACCTGGGCTACGAGAATTATGAATTTGACGTGCCAGTGGGCACCAACGGCGACATCTATGACCGGTATTCCTGTCGCATGCGCGAGATGCGCGAGAGCCTTCGTATTATCGAACAGGCTTTAGACAGGCTGCCTGAAGGACCGGTCAACATCGACGATCGCAAAATCGTGCCGCCTCCCCGGGCTGAATTGGGCCGCAGCATGGAAGCTGTTATCCATCATTTTAAGTTGTGGACTGAGGGCTTTAGCGCTCCTGAAGGATATGTCTTCCAGCGCGTAGAATCACCCAAGGGTGAATTTGCCTGCTATTTGCGTGGCGACGGATCACCTAAGCCCGCAAGGGTTCATTTCCGGACGCCATCCTATGTGAATCTCGCGTCCCTACCGGTTTTGGCACGAGGCCTTTTTGTCGCTGACCTGGTAGCCATTATCGGTTCGATTGACATCGTTCTTGGTGAAATCGACCGCTAATCGACAGCCGGCGTTATGAGACCGGCTGGTGTTAGCTTGTCGTGCTGTTGGTGAAGCTGTTGGAGAAAACGTTGCTTACAGAAAATTACGCAGACGAAATAACGGCCATTTTGGCCAGGTATCCTCAGAAGCGCTCGGCTGTTCTGCCGCTGATGTACTTGGCCCAGGAAGAGTACGGCTACATGAGTAAAGAGGCGATGCGGGACGTCGCCGCCGTCCTGGACATGGATCCGACCGAAGTATTGTCCCTGGCCGGTTTTTACACCCTCTTTTATGAAGAACCCGTGGGCAAGTATGTCTTAGAAATCTGCAATGACCTGCCTTGTGCTCTTCGTGGCGCGGATGAATTTGTGGAAAAGGCTTGCGATAAATTGGGTGTAACCGCAGGGGGTACGACTGAGGACGGCATGTTTACCGTCAAGACAGTCATGTGCCTGGCCGCCTGCGATAAAGCGCCGATGTTACAGGTCAACCTCAAGTATGAAGAAAACCTGGACGAAGAGAAGTTTGATGCCCTGATAAGCCGTCTTCGAGAGGAGACTAAACGGGGTGAGGTCAGCTGTCATGGCGTTGAAGCTTTGAAAGAGTCGTTCAAGCAGGATTAAACATGACCCACATTTTATTGCGTCATCGCGACGTAAAAAACATCCACAAATACGATATTTATGCCGCGAACGGTGGCTTTGAAGGCTTAAAAAAAGCATTGGCTGAATACACGCCGGGCGAGGTGCGGGACATCGTCCGAAAATCAAATATTCGTGGTCGAGGCGGCGCCGGCTTTCCGGCCGGTATTAAGTGGGGCTTCATTCCCCAGACTGAAGGGCCCAAGTATGTCGTTGTCAACTGTGATGAATCTGAGGCGGGCACCTTCAAAGACCGTGAGCTTTTTGAATACAATCCGTTCCAGGTAATCGAAGGAGCCCTCATCTGTGCCTATGCCATTGGCGCCCAGGCCTGCTACATCTATTTTCGCGGCGAATTTATGCACACCGCCAGGCCCTTTGAACGAGCTATCAAGGAAGGGTATGCTAATAATGCCCTTGGTGAAAAGATCTTTGGCTCCGATTTTAGTTGTTATTTCTATTCCCATTATGGCGCCGGCGCATATATATGTGGCGAGGAAACGGCGCTCTTGGAATCCCTCGAAGGAAAACTGGGCCAGCCCAGGATTCGCCCGCCTTTTCCAGCTCAGGAGGGTTTGTATGCCCGGCCGACGGTAGTGAACAATGTCGAGACGCTGGCCAATGTGCCCCCGGTTATAGTGAACGGCGCAGATTGGTACCTGGGGATCGGCACGGAAAAAAGTCCAGGACCTAAAGTCGTGTGTTTGAGCGGCCATGTGAACCGGCCGGGAAATTATGAGGCGCCGATGGGCACCACCTACCGGGAATTAATCTTCGGAGAAGAGTTCGGCGGCGGCATCCCGAATGGCAAGCAGCTTAAGGCGGTTCTCCCGTCAGGCGGCTCGGCCCCTATAATCACGGCAGATGCTTTGGACGCGCCGATGACGTACGAAGGATTGGCTGAACATGGTTCTCTGTTGGGCTCGGCTTCCATCATCGTGATGGATGAAACCGTTGATATGGTTTGGGCAGCCATGAAATTAACCCACTTCTTTAATCATGAGTCTTGTGGAAAGTGCACCCCGTGCCGCGAAGGAACATTTTGGCTGGAAAGTATTTACCGGCGAATTCTGGACGGCCGCGGGCGTGAATCTGATATCAAACTTCTGGAAAGTATCTCTAACCAAATGATAGGCGAGACCCTCTGCGCTTTAGGGGAATTTGCGACCAGCCCGGTTCTCTCGACCATCAAGCACTTCCCAGAAGAGTATTATGCGTATATCAAGGCAGCGGACGAGGCGAGGGAATTGGTTAACAGCGAGGCGCCGGTTCTTTCGGGTACAGGAGTCATATAGCCCGCTGGCAAAATAAATATATTGTTTTGAAGAATGAAAAATTACCATGAGTGATCTGGTTACACTAACAATTGACGGGGTTGAGGTTACAGTTCCCAAAGGGACCGTGGTCGTTGATGCGGCCAAACGTATCAACAACGATATCCCTGTATTCTGCTATCATCCGAAAATGAAACCCGTTGGCATGTGTCGAATGTGCCTGGTTGAAGTGGGTACACCAGTTCGAAACAGGGATACGGGCGAATTGGTGACCGGCGATGACGGTCAGCCAGAAATCCGTTTCTTCCCCACATTGCAGACCGGTTGCACTGTCCAGGTATCGGACGGGATGGTCGTGCGGGGAGCGACGCAAAAGGTTCAGGAAGCGCGAGACGACATTGTTGAATTCCTGTTGACCAGTCACCCTTTGGACTGCCCCGTATGCGACAAGGGCGGCGAATGCCCCTTGCAAAACCTGACCATGCGTTTTGGTCCTGGTAACAGCCGCTTTGTCTATGAGGATAAACTCAAACAGGACAAGCATGTACCCTTGGGCGATCTGATTTTTCTGGATCGCGAGCGTTGTATCCAATGTGCCCGTTGTACGCGTTTCCAGGACGAGATAGCCGGCGATCCGGTGATCGGCTTTCATAATCGCGGCCGTCATTTAGAGATTGTTACTCTGTCTGAACCCGGATTTGACAGTTATTGGAGCGGCAATACCACGGATATTTGCCCGGTCGGGGCTTTGACTACGACCGACTTCCGCTTTGGGGCGCGTCCCTGGGAACTAACCCCGGTGGCCAGTATTTGCCCCCACTGTCCGGTGGGCTGTAATACCACCTTGAGTACGCGCCAGGAGGCGCGATCAGCTGGGCGAACCGTAATAAAACGCATCATGCCCCGGCAGAATGAAATGGTCAATGAGATATGGCTTTGCGACAAGGGCCGATTTGTCCACCATTTCGCCGATTCGCCACATAGAATTACAACGCCGCTCATCCGAGAAGATGGCCAGTTGGTTGAAACAAGCTGGGATGAGGCGTTGGATCTGGTGGCCGGCCGTTTACAGATGAATAAACCGGCCGTTGCCGGATTGGCCAATGACCGTTTAAGCAATGAAGATCTGTTTATGTTCCAGAAACTCTTCCGGAAAGGTCTGGACAGCAACAATATAGACCTAATAAACCGTCGCCTCGGCGGCGCCGACGTCGTAGCCAGTGTTGGCTTAGCCAGCGGAAGCAATTTGAAGGATATGAACGCTGGTGATGCGATCCTGGTGGTCGCCACCGATCTACATGAGGAAGCACCGATCTGGTGGCTGCGCGTAAAGCAGGCGGCCGAGCGCGGCGTCTCTGTGGTCGTTTTGAATTTACGCCCGACTCGTTTGGATAAATACGCCACCCACGTGACTCACTATCAACCGGGGCAGGCGTTGAGTAGCGTTCACAAGCTCGTGAATGCCGCCAAGGTCGATGCACAGAAAAACGATGGTTTTCCATTACAGGTCGCGGCCGATATTCTCATCGAAGCGAGCAATCTGGTCGCGTTCTACGGTGGAGAGGGATTGAGTTTCGAGGAAAGTGATGTATTGGCTCGGCTGTTGGGCAACTTGTTGTTGGTTAAAAGAATGAATGGCGAAGACCGGACCCACCATGCCGGTCGGACCAACAATGGCCTTATCCCTGTTTGGCCCCATGGTAATAGCCAGGGCGCATTTGACATGGGGCTCCGGCCGGATGTTGGACCAGGCTATGCGTCCCTGTCCAAACCTGGGCTTGACGCAGCGGCCATCTACGCCGGGGTTGCCAGTGGGGAAGTGAAGTCGTTGTTCCTGGTTGGCGCAGACCCGGTTGGCGACGGTCTACTCGCAGATCGTGGCCAGCTAGATTTCTTGATTGTGCAAGAACTATTTCTAACTGAATCCGCAAAGATAGCTGACATTGTTTTGCCGGCCCAGAGTTGGGCAGAACGTGAAGGAAGCTACACAAATGGCGAACGGCGCATTCAACGTTTTTATCCCGCGATTACGGCTGTAGGCCAAAGCCGCCCAGATTGGCAAATCCTGGCTCAGATTAGTGAGCGAGTTGGCCTTGGCAAACCGCCTTTTGCCGCCAGCCTGGTATTTCGGGAAATCAATCAATCGGTGCCCCAATATGCCTCACTGGATTACCGTGACCTGGCCTGGTCACAAGAACAATGGCCAATTGTCGGCGGCGAGGACCTGTATTACGGCGGTACATCTTATAAAAATGAATCGGGTCTGGGCCGCCAATGGTCTGCCGCCGCTGAATCAGCCGACATTGAGCAATTTGACGTGTCTGAAATTAACCAGGTTAAACCGGATGGCCTGGTATTGGTATCTGCGCCAGCGCTATACTCAGCTGGCACATTATTGGCTGAGAGTGAGGTTTTAGCCCCGCGAGTCGCCCAGATGGTCGTTTATCTCAACATCCAAGACGCCGAACAGTTGGCTATCGAAGATGGCGAGGTGGTGTCGATCATGGTAGGTGGCGCATCGGTGGCGGCCCAGGCGCAGGTGAATGGCCAGGCACCGGTTGGCGTGGCTTTAATACGCGGCGCCGGCTATTCAGGCGCCCTGGCGCGGGCCGTAATTTCGAAGGATTTAATGATTATTTAGCGAGGAATCGCATGACTGCTGGCGAAATTGCCCTGACAGCGTTAATAGTCGGATTCATTGTCACCCTCGTGGCTATCACCGGCTTTGCATACACGACATTATATGAGCGTAAACTCCTGGCCCGCTTTCAACATCGTGTTGGTCCTAACCGGGCTGGTTACATTCCCATTCCCCGGCGCGGGAAGAAGGAATATCGTTTGCTGGCCGGTTTTTTGCAGCCAGCAGCCGACGCGGTGAAACTATTTTTTAAAGAGGACACAACCCCGGCCATGGTTGATAAGCCGGTGTACAACCTGGCGCCTATGTTGGCCGCGATCACAGCCATCATGATGTTTGCGGTTATTCCCTTCGCCCCGGAAATTACGATTCTTGGCCATACGTTCTTCCCCTACTTTGCGGTTGCCCCAGGTCTCAATATCGCCCTACTTTTTATTCTAGCTATTACCTCAATCAGCGTCTATTCCGTCGTTCTCGGCGGTTGGGCCTCGAACAGTAAATATGCGGTCATGGGCGGTATTCGGGCCTCTGCCCAGATGATCAGTTATGAGTTGGCCATGGGCCTGGCGGTGATACCGGTTATCATGCTGGCCGATTCGATGAACCTGGGCATCATCACCGAAAGCCAGCAGGGAATGTGGAACATATTTTTGCAGCCTTTGGCCGCCTTCATTTTTTTATTAGGCATCCTGGCCGAGTTGGAGCGAGCGCCCTTTGACCTGTTGGAAGCGGAACAGGAATTATCCTCCGGGTTCAACGTGGAATATGGGGGCATGCGCTTCGGTATGTTTTTTATGACCCAGTACATGAAGATGATTGCCTTCAGTGCGATTTTTGCGGTTTTGTTTCTGGGAGGTTACCGTGGCCCGTTCATTGACCAGGCGCCGGCCCTCGGATTCATCTATATTGCCGGTAAGACAATTCTACTCATGGGAGTGATGATCTGGATTCGGGCTACATTACCCCGCTTCCGCTACGATCAACTGATGGGCCTGGGTTGGAAGAGGCTCCTTCCCATTGGCCTGGCCAATGTCATCATTACCGCCTTTTTCATCATCCTTGTCGAGGAGAATATCCTTTCTCTGGATAAGCTCCTGGGAATCGTGGGTTTGTAATAAGTTGGCGGCGGAAGTAATTGATAGGCGGTAAGGTGAGAAACGAATATGTTTATCGATAAAATAGACAATAGATCAGGTGGAAATCACTTATGTTAGGTCCAATTCTGAAAGGAATGGCGACAACCTTCAAATACCTTTTTCAAGGGCCGGTTACCATTAAATATCCGGATGCCGAACGGCCGGTCCGAAACCGGTTCAAAGGACGGCATCATTTACATCGCTACGACAACGGTCTGGAGAAGTGTATTGGTTGCGCTCTTTGCGCCGCGGCCTGCCCGGCCGATGCCATCTTTGTCGAGGCGGCTGAAAACACCGATGAGGAGCGATATTCCCCCGGTGAACGATATGCCAGCACCTACGAGATCAATATGTTACGCTGCATTTACTGCGGCTATTGTGAAGATGCCTGCCCAACCGAAGCGATTGTGTTGGGTAAGAACTACGAATTGAGTCTTTATGATCGAGAGAGCGCCATCTATACCAAGGAGATGCTGATCCTGCCGGTACCCATTGGTGGGACGGATGTGCCCCAACAGGTATCCCCAGGCTCCTTTGACCGCTCGATACCGGACATGGAGAATCCCAAGTAGGAGATAATAAGCGAGAGGACTTTTAGGTTCGGGTAGATTCCCGAACTCAGAGGCAATTTGCATGGGAAATCCAATCATTTTTATCATATTGGCGGCAATAGCTGTGACAGCGGCTTTAGGTATGCTCTTAAGCCGCAACGCGGTGCATAGCGCCTTGTTCCTGGTGCTAAATTTCACCACTATTGCTGTATTCTTTTTGGTATTGAACGCCCCTTTCTTGTTCGTAACCCAAATAACGATCTATGCCGGGGCGATTATGGTCCTGTTTGTATTCGTGGTCATGTTGCTTGGCGCCGAACAATTGCGGGGAGACCGAACGGCTGAAGTAGGCAAATGGCAGACCTGGTTATCGGTTATCCTCTTTGCGGCGCTGATCGCTACTTTTGTCTATCTGCTGGCGACAGGTAATGCGGACACGACAATAAATACGGAAGCGCCGATTGCCGCCGGACCGGCCGAGGTCGGGCTCAGGCTGTTTGAAGCCTATGTATTTCCTTTTGAGGTTGCCTCCATCCTGCTCCTGGTAGCCATGGTTGGCGTGGTAGCCTTGCGAACCAAGCGAGGTGCGAATGTCTGAGGTAACGATTGGGTGGTATATTGCCTTAAGCGCGATACTCTTTGCCATAGGCGCCCTGGGGGTGCTGATTCGCCGTAACGCCATCATTATTTTCATGTCTATTGAACTGATGCTTAACGCCTCGAACCTGGCCTTTGTGGCTTTTGCCCGCCATCTGAATGATCTAGATGGCCAGATCTTCGTTTTTTTCGTCATTACCGTGGCCGCCGCGGAAGTCGCCGTGGGTTTGGCGTTAATCGTGGCTATTTTCCGTACCAAGCACAGCATTAACATCGACGACATGCACATGCTGAAAGGGTAAGCATGAACGCTATTGGATTAGCTCCACTTTTATTGATATTTCCGGCCGTGGGCTTTTTGTTTAATGCCCTGGTTGGCCGGCGATTTGTCGAATCGGAAGACCGCAACATTGGTGAGAAATGGTCGGGTTGGGCGGCCAGCATCATGGCTCTATTGGCGTTCACCATCGGCGTCATTCTTGCGATTGACCTGGCCAGTTCGGGCTCCAACGGGGATACACTCTTCCTCTTTCGCTGGTTCCAGGTTGGTGATTTTAGCATCGCCTGGGATATGAATATCGACCGTCTGGCATTGAATATGATCCTGGTGGTTACCGGGGTCGGTTCCTTAATTCACATCTACGCCATCGGTTACATGCATGGCGACCCCGATTTTTCTCGCTTTTTCGCCTATCTCAACCTATTTCTCTTCTTTATGCTAATTCTGGTCACGGCCAACAATTACCTCATGCTGTTTGTCGGCTGGGAGGGCGTTGGCTTGTGTTCCTATCTGTTGATTGGCTTCTGGTTTGACCGGGTCAACGAGAAGGGTGAATGGATGAATGCCAATGCAGCTCGGAAGGCATTTGTTGTTAACCGTATCGGCGACTTCGGTATGATCCTGGCTATGATTTTGCTCTTTTGGGCTTTTGGTTCCCTGGTATTTACTTCAACCGAAAGCGCAACCAGCGTCTTCACGATTTCCGAGGAGGCGTTCCGGGAAGGGGAGACTATTTTATTATTTGGCAAAGAGATGACAGTAGGAGCGATATTGACTATCGTAACCGTTCTGTTCTTGTTAGGCGCGGCCGGCAAATCAGCACAAATCCCACTCTACATCTGGTTGCCCGATGCGATGGCCGGCCCGACGCCGGTCTCGGCGTTAATCCACGCAGCTACCATGGTCACGGCCGGGGTCTACTTGATTGTCCGGAGCAATGTTTTTTACGAGATCGTTAGAGCCAGCGGGGAGCAGATTTTCGGGATCATTAGCTCACCAGAACTGGTGGCTCTGACAGGGGCATTGACGGCCGTACTTGCTGCGCTCATCGCCTTTAGCCAAAACGACATCAAGAAGGTGCTGGCTTACTCGACTATTAGCCAGTTGGGCTTCATGATCGCCGCGGCCGGTATGGGCGCTTATGTCGCAGCCATATTCCACCTGACGGCCCATGCATTTTTTAAGGCATTGTTATTCCTTGCCTCCGGCTCCGTTATTCACGGGATGGAACACGGGCACCATCATGTGCTCGACCACGGTGAACACCATGAGGGTGATGACGATTTTGACCCGCAAGACATGCGCACCATGGGTGGGTTGCGCCACCGGATGAAGACGACCTACATCGTCTTTACCATTGGCGCCCTGGCCCTGGCCGGCATCTTCCCCTTGGCCGGATTTTGGTCCAAGGACGAGATCCTGGCTCACAGCTGGAATAACTTTGGGGATAGTTTTTCCTTTCCTGTTGTTTGGGCCTTGTTAGCGGCGGCGGCTTTCGGTACTGCCTTCTACATGGGCCGTCAACTGTGGCTCGTTTTCTTTGGCAAGCCACGCCACGAGGCGGCCGACCACGCGGTGGAGAGCCCGCCGCTCATGACCCGGCCGCTTATCGTCCTCGCTACCCTAAGCGTATTGGCCGGCTTGTTGAACTTCCCGTTTTTCACCAGGGCGGCCGCAGAATCCGCTGAGGAAGCCCATAAACTGGGTGTGTATCTGCTCATCGAACAGTGGCTGGAATCATCATTGGGTTCATTGGAATTGGAACAAGAACTGCATCTGGTTGATGTTCCTGAGACGCCGATCAATCTGCTCTATCCAGTGGCGGGTATCTCCTTGGTATTAGCCGTAGGCGGACTTATCCTTGCCTATCTTGTTTATCGCCGCCGGCCGGCAAAAGCTACGGATCCCGATCCCATGGAGAAAATCAAGCCGATCTGGTGGTTTGGTGTTTTGCCTCTAAATACACTGTATTACACGACCTTGGTACCCGGCTTCAATTGGCTGGCCCGCTTCCTGGCCGAAAAGGTCGACTGGGAATTCTGGCATGATTGGTTTCATGATTCGGTTGTTCGGGATGGTTTTGTCGCCCTTACGAATTGGTTAAGTGAAAAATTTGACATGGGCTTTATTGATAATTTTTTGGTCAATGGCGCCGGGCGGGCGACGGGCTGGTTTGCCAACGTTTTAAGGGGTACTCAAACAGGCTATGTGCGTAATTATGCCCTGGCAGTTTTTCTGGGTGTCATTGCTCTTTTAGTCTGGTTTTTATTTGTTGCTATTTAGACACTATTGAAGGAGGAGTTTGGGAATTGGTGATGGGTTATTGGATAAACAATTCTGATTTACCCAGACCAACAACCACTCTCTAGCTTGGAGACAACATGGACGGTTTCCCAATACTATCGTTAATGACATTCTTCCCCCTAGTTGGGGTCGTGGCTATCTTGTTGCTAAAAATATTTAATCGCGAATCGGATAAATTGATCCGGCAGATAGCCATCGCGACGGCCGTGATCACGCTGGTTCTCTCCGTTGTCGTGCTGATCCAATTTGATCCCTCAAGGCCCGGCCTGCAAATGGTTGAGGAAGTGGTTTGGATACCCGCGTTGAATATCAGCTATATCATGGCCGTCGATGGGGTGAGTATCTTGTTTATCCTGCTGACCACTTTCATTACCCTGCTGGCTGTCATCTCCTCCTGGTCGGCCATCCAGCAACAGGTCAAGATGTATTACGTCTTCATGCTTTTGTTGTTGACCGGCATGATGGGCGTTTTCCTGGCCCAGGATCTGTTCCTTTTCTACATATTCTGGGAATTTACCCTGATACCGATGTATTTTCTCATTGGCATGTGGGGTGGCGAGCGGCGTGTTTATGCGGCGATAAAATTCTTCCTCTATACCATGGCCGGTTCTTTGTTGATGCTGTTGGCAATTCTGTATCTTGGGTTGACCAACGAAACCTTTTCCTTACCGGAGCTGATCAAGGGGAACGACGCTTTTTCGGGTAATCCCGTGCAATACCTGCTCTTTATCGGTTTTGCTATCGCTTTCGCCATCAAGGTGCCGATTTTTCCTTTCCATTCCTGGTTGCCCGATGCCCACACCGAGGCACCGACGGCCGGATCAGTCATCCTGGCCGGCATCTTATTGAAGATGGGTACCTATGGTTTTGTCCGCTTTAATTTACCGCTCTTTCCGGAGGCATCCTTCAAATTTGCGCCTTATATTGCGGTTCTGGCTATTATCGGCATTATTTACGGCGCGATTGTATCTTTCGCCCAAAAGGATGTGAAGCGGCTGGTTGCCTATTCCAGCGTCAGCCATCTTGGCTTCGTCATGTTAGGTATTTTCTCTTTGAATGAAGCAGGAATACAGGGCGGAATCCTGCAAGGTATCAATCATGGTTTGAGCACCGGCGCATTGTTTTTCCTGGTCGGTATCTTATATGAACAACGCCATACAAGGGCCATGTCCGCTTTCGGAGGCATCTGGCGGGCGATGCCTTTGTTTACTGCCCTTTCGCTCATCGTCATCTTATCGAGCATGGGTTTGCCCGGCTTGAACGGCTTTGTCGGTGAGTTCTCGATCTTATTGGGATCGATGGGGGCTGAATCCTTGAATCCCAACGCCTGGATCTATACCGCCTTTGCCGCTTCAGGAGTCATTCTGGCGGCCATTTATCTTTTGTGGATGTTTCAGCGTGTATTTATGGGACCGTTGGATAAGGACGAAAACCGTAGCCTGCGCGATGTGAACCCTCGGGAACTGGCTGTTTTCGTGGCTTTCTTAGTCTTCATCGTCTGGATCGGTATCGCTCCGCAGCCGTATTTCGATCTCATGGCTGCCAAGGTTACCGCCCTGGTTGGTTCTTTATCGACGTCTGTGGCTGCCTTACCTTAGCCACCTCTAATTCTGTTTGGATATAGTTTTCCGCCCCCAGTCCCAACCCAGGCTGAGGGCGGTTTTCTTTTAAGAATTTGACGGTTATTCATGCCTGACAACGCCGTTTATTTTGTCCATATCAGCGATACACATTTCGGCCCTACCCCCGGTTTCACGCTTTACGGCCACAACCCGTTCACCTGCGCCCGGCGTCTGGTTGAGATTATCAACAATCTGCCTTTCCGTCCCCATTTTGTCATTCACACTGGGGATGTGGTCAGCGACCCCGATCCGCACTCTTACCAGCTGGCGGCCGAGACCCTGTCCAATCTACAAGTGCCCATATACTATGTTACTGGTAATCATGATTCGGTAGCCGGTATCCGTCGCTATTTACCTATGGGGCCGAAAAGTGATCTCGATGACCATAATCTGCTGTCCTACGCTTATGAGGTAAGGGGTTATAGATTTCTGGTCCTGGACGCGAAAGGACCGGAGGAGATCGATCCCCAGGGCCGGCTGCCCGACTCGCAACTCGAACTGCTGGCCAGGGAAGCCCAACCGGATGGCCCTCCCCTGGTTGTATTTATGCACTTTCCGACTCTGAAACTGAACTCCATATGGATGGATACTAATATGCTGATTCAGAATGGCGAGGAACTGCACCGGCTCCTGCTGCCGGCGCGTAGCCGGTTACGGGGGGTGTTTTCTGGCCATGTTCACCAAGCGATGCAGACTGTTCGCGATGGCATTTTGTACGTCAGTGGGGCCTCGGCCTTCTCCCAATTTGACGCTTGGCCCAAGGCAACCGTGGTTCATCCTGATGCCGACCATGACCCGGGCTATGGCTTTGTGCATCTGCTACCCGGGCAATCCATCGTCCACCAACACACATTTCCCCGGCCGGAGCCCAGCTAAGTGAATCTCCAGGGTACTCGAATCTTGGTAAGGGGCGCCTGCCCCCTGGATTGTCCAGATACCTGTGGTTTCCAAACCGAGGTTGATGATGGTCTTGCGATTAAGATACATGGCGATCCCGATCACCCCGTCACCAAAGGTTGGTTGTGCGCCAAGGTCCGACCTTACCTGGACCACGTTTATAACCCAGACCGCCTGACCCACCCGCTACGCCGCATCGGCGCTAAGGGTGGCGGTCATTGGCAGCGTATTTCTTGGGATGAAGCCATCGCTGAAATATGCGGTCGTTGGCAAGGTATCATCGATACCTATGGGCCTGAGGCGATCCTACCTTATAGCTTCAGCGGCACCCTGGGACTGCTGCAACTGGAGGTGTGCAACGGTCGTTTTTGGAACCGGCTGGGCGCCAGCCAGCTGGAGCGTTCCATTTGCGGTGCGGCCGCCAGGCAAGCGGTAGAGGCTACCCTGGGCGCCCGCTTGAGCCCGCCTTATGAAGACGTGGAGAACAGTCGCCTGGTAATTATCTGGGGACACAATCCAGTCAGCACGGCGCCCCATTTCATGCCTTTCTTGCGCCGCGCCCAGCGTCAAGGCGCCCAACTAGTGGTAATCGATCCCTGCCAAACCCGGACAGCTAAATCGGCCGACTGGCATCTCGCCCCGATCCCAGGTAGCGATGCCGCCCTGGCACTTGGCCTGGCCCACATTATCGTAGCTGAGGGTTTGTCTGATCAGACCTGGTTGACCAAGCATTCCATGGGTTGGCCAGATTTAGAGGGACGCCTGGCAGAATTCCCGCCGCAGCGGGTCGCCGAACTAACCGGCCTGGCTGTAACGGATATCCATCGCCTGGCCCGCTTATATGGCAGCGTTAAACCGGGAACAATAAAGATTAGTGACGGCCTCAACCGCAATTTTAACGGGGGCCAGAGTGTGCGGGCCGTCTTATGCTTGCCGGCCATCACCGGACAATATGGCCTCACCGGCGGCGGGTTGTCTTATAGCACTGGCGGTTATTTAACCTGGGATCAAGAAACAATCAATAAATGGGCGGAAAGCCCGGCGCCCGGTCGTGGGGTCAACATGAATCGATTGGGGGCGGCCTTGACCGGCGAAACGGCCGATCCCCCCATCAAATCACTCTATGTTTTCGCCGCGAATCCAGTGGCCTCCAGTCCAAATGCGGCCCAGATAATCGCCGGGTTGAAGCGAGAAGATCTGTTTACTGTTGTCCACGAATTGTATCTAACCGATACGGCCGACTATGCTGATATCATCCTGCCTGCTACTTCTCAGCTGGAGCATGCTGATTTGCATCGTGGTTACGGCCACACCTGCTTGACCTACAACCACCAGGCCATCTCGCCTTGGGGTGAGTGCAAGAGCAATTGGGATGTGATGCGTCTTCTGGCGGCCGGTCTAGGTTTCAAAGAAAGCTGGTTGAGACAGAATGCCGAAGAAGTCATCGGCGAAATCGTATCGGCAACGGCCGAGCACCAAAGCGCGCTACGAGGCATTACCCTGGAACGCCTGCAACAGGAAGCAACCATTCCGTTATCGTTGGATCCTGAACCGCCGTTTGCCGGTGGCCGCTTTCCAACACCCAGCGGCAAAGTGGAACTTTTTTCCCAGGTCTTAGCCGACAAGGGCCTCGACCCGTTACCCGGTTTTGACGAATCTGCTGTCGATGATGGCGGCTTTTATGGCCAGTCGCAGACCATGGATCCGGCCGAATCCCTGATTCTGCTGACCGGGGCGGCCCACCATTTTGTCTCCAGCAGCCTGGCCAACCAACGACATCAGCAGGAACGAGAAGGCCCCCTGAACCTTGAGATTCACCCTTCGGATGCGGCCGCCCGACTGATTAGCCAGGGCCAGCAGGTGTTGGTCGAGAACGGCCGGGGTTCGATCGGCATGCCGGCTGTTGTAACTGCCGCGGTCCGCCCAGGTGTTGTTGCCGTGCCCAAAGGGTATTGGCCCAAGTTGTCCGGTGGTCAAAACCTCAATTGGCTTACCAGTGATGGCCTGGCCGATATGGCCGGGCAAAGTACTTACCATAGCACCCGAGTTTGGGTTCGGCCGGCGACCTGAGTTTAGCCCTGGACCTGGAATTCTGGTATCATTGTGAAAAATGGATCGAGAGGGTTTGTGCCAGTATGTTCGAAGCACCTAGATTAAACATTATACTGATTTCGCCCTGGCTGATCATCATCGGCACAGGCATTCTCTTGATGCTCCTGGACCTGGTTGTGCGCAGGCACAATAAGATTTGGATGGCCTGGCTGAGCTTGATTGGTATTGCCCTGGCCTTTGTTCAAACTGTCGCTCTTTGGGGGATTGACAGCGGCACCTTTACGCCGGCTGGCGGGTTGCCGATGGTCGTCGTTGACAATTATAGCCTTTTCCTGAACGCCATTTTTTTGCTGACGGCTTTCATGACCGTTTTGTTATCGGTGGATTACCTTAGAAAGGCCGATATCGATCGGGGAGAATATTATTACCTGATGCTTTTCTCGGTCAGTGGGATGATGTTAATGGCTATGGCCAATGATCTAATCCTGGTATTCCTGGCCTTAGAATTATTGTCCATCCCCCTTTATATCCTGTCCGGATTTGCCCTGCCTAGGCTCGATTCAGAAGAGTCGGCCCTCAAATACTTCCTGCTTGGCGCGTTCGCCTCAGGGTTCCTACTCTTTGGCATAGCCATGATTTATGGGGCGACCGGCACAACATCCTTACCAGTGGTTCTGGAGCGGGCTGGTGATAGTGGCGCCCTGGCCTTATTCGGGGCGGTGTTAATATTGGTCGGCCTGGCTTTTAAAATCGCTGCCGTGCCTTTCCACATGTGGACCCCCGATGTTTACGAAGGCGCACCTACTTCGGTAACCGCCTTCATGTCGGTTGGGGCTAAGGTAGCCGGTTTCGCGGCCATGATCCGCATCTTCCTCTATGCCCTACCTGATCTGGATGAAGCCTGGATCCCGGCCCTTGCGGTGATTGCTGCTCTGACGTTGATTCTGGGGAATGTTGTTGCCCTCGCCCAACACAACATCAAACGGATGTTGGGTTACTCCAGCATCGCCCATGCCGGCTTTATCTTGATGGGCCTGACCGCCGCATCAAAATCCGACCAGGGTATGAGCGCGGCGCTCTTTTATATGTTTGCCTATGTTTTTACCAACCTGGGCGCTTTTGCCATTATTGTGACCGTTGAGAGGCGTGATGGCCAAGGAGTTAATATCGAGGATTACAAGGGATTTTACAAGCGTAGCCCTTTGTTGGCCCTGGCTCTGGCTTTCTTCATGCTCTCCTTAACCGGCATCCCACCCACGGGCGGGTTCACGGCTAAATTCGGCGTATTTGGAGCGGTTATTCAGGCTGACATGACCTGGCTGGCCATCATCGCTGTCATAACCAGTATCATCTCGGCCTACTTTTATTTGCGGGTCGTCTATTACGCCTTCATGTTTGATAGCCCTGACAGTTCGCAGATAAGGATACCCGCATTTGCGGCCGTAGCGGTCATCATCGGTGTTTTGATCACCTTCTTGTTGGGCGTCTATCCGAACCCGGTCATCGAACTCGCCCGCGAGGCTGTATTTTCTAGTGTTCAGGTATTGGCCGGCGGCTAGCCAACCTGAGTCAGTTAAATGTTATTAGCCCCCGAATCCCCTCGGGGGTTTTTTGATCCCAACTATTCGATTTTGAGGACAATACCTGTAGAACGACGGGCAAGAGTATGATTAGAAGAGGCTCTGCTGCTGTGGTGGCTGGAGCGGTTTCGTTGGCAAACCGGCTAATTGTTTAAAGCGGTGGCAGGTTGCTGGAGAGTGTCCCGAATAGTCATTGTTGAAAAACCCGTAAACCTTCTGTATGTTTTCTTGCCGCGTTTGAATATCCGCCAACCAGCTCTCCAGCCGCGGGGTCATATCTTCTCGCTCATGATCTTTGATGTCATATTGACCATGCCGGCCGATCCAGCGAATATAAACAAAATCTGTTGTTACATAAACTCGTTGGGGAAGGTGGATGTAGTCGGTAGACACCCAACCAACGTTATGATTTTGCAGCAGTTGACCGGTTGCGGTGGCATGCCAGCTTGCATCGCGGAATTCAACAGCATATCGGATGTCCCGCGGTAATTGACGCAAGAAGACGGCTAGCTTGTGGATGTAGCTGAATTTTATATCTGGTGGCAACTGGATTAAGACAACGCCCAGTTTATCACCCAACGGCCGGAGGGTATTCAGAAAATGGTACATGGGTTCGATGGCCTCTACCAGGCGGAGCTCGTGGGTGATCTCCCGGGGAGTTTTCACACAGAAGGTAAAGTGAGGCGGCGTCACCGTCGCCCAACGCTCAACGTATTCAGGTCGGGGTATTCCGTAGAAGGTAGAATCCAATTCCACCGCGTCGAAAATTTGGCTGTAATGAACCAGGTATTCTCTTGCCGGCAGGCTGTCAGGGTAAAAGACGCCTTCCCAATCTTTATAGCTGAAGCCAATGGTGCCAAGATGCCAGCGAATCATCCTAACTTTTATTGTATGGTCATCGCCGTTGCTGTCAACGGCCGAGCAAAAAATCGGCCGCCGCCAATCCGGATAGCGCGGCGCCTTCCACCCTAGGACCGGCGAAGGCATCCCCGGCAATGACCAACGGCGAATCAGCCGATATGGCGAGAAAAGGATCAGGATGTAGCCAATTAGGCTTGCTGTATTGCCAGCGAATGACCCGGCTATCCAGGACACTCTCGCCCAGCCATGGATCAGCAGCCTCTAATAACAATCTCGTGACGATCGAGTCATCTGATTCCCAATGGTTAACACTAAAATCAGTACCCGCGTGGATAGTGATTGCTCCGGGTACCGGCGAAACCCCTTTGCGATAATTATCGGCTAGCCAGGCTATTGGTTCGCCGAGAGACCACAGACCACCCGGTTTCGGAAGACGCCCAGGTCCAGTAAGCTGGATCAGCAGCGCGATACAAGGCTCATAATTGATTCTTTCCAGGCGAGCGCGTTCCAAGTTGGTTAAGGGGATGTTCCCATTGGCCAGCAAGGCCAGCGACTGGGGTACAGGAGGAGTCAGGATCACAGCACCCGCCGGGAGCGCTTGCCCATCCTCCAGGTTTACTACCCAGCCATCTACGTTTGATTTCACCACATCAACTTTTCGATTCAAGCGTAGATCGAGCGTCCGAGCCAGTTCGCGGGCTACCCCACCCATGTCGGGCAGACCCCGGTACCGCGGATGGCCGTCAGCATAATACGAGCCGTCGGCCGTGGCAAATCCGCGAGACCATTCGTGTACCAGGCTCTTAGCCAACCAACCGTCTACCATCTGGGCAAAAAGTGGCTCCCGCACGGTGAAGAACTGGGCGCCACTATCGAAAACCGGGACCACTCCCTTATTCGCCGGCAGGCTAGTAGCGATCATGCGACCGCCAACCTGGGCCATCTGCTCCACCACAACAACTTCGATACCGGCCTCTTGCAACCTGGTTGCGGCCACCAAACCTGATAATCCCGCCCCAACTATGATGCAGCGAAACCCTCGGTTCTCTTTGTTCACTTGCGCTTAAATGGAAAAGGCCTGGCCTAACTCAGGCACGTTCACATCTCGATACCCTTGCCGGCGCATGGCTTCAGCCATTGCCAACGAGGCTTCAGCCTCGCCGTGGACGATATAGGTATGGGCTGCTTTCGTACTTGAAATTGCCTGTCCAATCCAATAATTCACTGTGGTCGGCGTGGGCGCTCAAGCCATTTATCGTGACGACCTCGGCCTTCAACTCGTATTCTTCGCCCAGGATGCGTACTTTGGCTTGCTTTTCAACGATGCGTCTCCCCAGCGTATTGGGCGCTTGCCAGCCCACAATGAGAATGGTGTTACGGGGGTCCTCTATGTTGTTTTTTAAGTGGTGCAAGATCCGGCCGGCCTCCGCCATCCCGCTGGCGCTAATGATGACCGCCGGCTCGCGCAGAAAGTTTAGCTCCTTCGATTCCAGGGTCGAGCGCGTATAGCGCATCATGTCAAAACCGAACGGGTCGCGGTGAACATCCTCGGCCATAAAATCAACCAGACTCTGGTTATATGCTTCAGGATGCAAACGATAGATGGCGGTTGCGTCAATAGCCAGGGGGCTGTCCACATAGACCGGTAGCGTTGGCGGTATCTCACGGTCGTGAACCAAACGATGTAGGCCATATACCAATTCCTGTGTCCGGCCAACAGCGAAGGAAGGGACAATTAACTTACCCCCGCGCTTGCAGGTATCATTGACAACTTTCTTTAATTTTTCCAGGATAGCCTCTGTGGGTGCGTGCTCCCGGTTGCCATAGGTACTCTCAACCAGCAAAACATCTGCCTCGTTAAGGAAGGTTGGCTCGTTCAAGATAGTTCGCTTCGGCCGGCCCAGATCGCCGCTAAAGACGAGCCTTAGATCTCGTTTTGTTTCCTGATCTTGAATATCCAGTACAACTATCGCCGAGCCAAGAATGTGTCCGGCATCGTGGAAGGTAAGCGTAATACCTGGCAACAACTGGAACGAACGTCCATAACCAATGCCGATAAAGTATTTCAGACTTTCGAGAGCATCTTCCATGGTGTAATATGGTTCCAGAAGGGGAAGCCCTTTTTTAAGCCGTTTTTTATTGAGGTACTGAATGTCGTACTGTTGTATTTTTGCGCTGTCCCGCAGCATGATAGAGCACAAATCCCGGGTCGCATACGTGCATACGATATTGCCTTGGAAACCACTCTTCACCAGGTTGGGGATATTGCCACTGTGGTCAATATGGGCATGAGATAATACTAACGCATCCACCTGGCTGGCGTCGTACGGCAGATGTTGATTGCGCTCATATGAAGCATTTCGAGATCCCTGATAGAGACCACAGTCGAGCAGGATCTTGCTACCATTTACCGAGATCATATGTTGGGATCCGGTTACTGTTCGAACCGCGCCAAAAAACTCAATTTTCATGATTAACTCTTCCCTTTTGACGAACCATCAAGATCGCGATTTGTTGAGCAAGACCAGTATCTCCTGGCCATATTTTTCCTGTCGCCAGGGACCAATTTTATCCACAGCTTCCAATTCGGTAGGCGACTGTGGGTTAGCCCAGGCCAGCGCCCATAGGGCGCCACGGCTCATTATCACGTCCGATTCGACGCCCCGGGCTTTTGCCTTACTTTTGCGCCAGTTATGGAGTTTTTCATAGCGGGCCGTTACCTCATCTGGGGGCCGGACTGTTGGCTGCGGCCGCTTAGGTGCCGGATCGTGGCTGGCTTGGGAAAGTACTTTTAAGATTGAATGCCCATACCGGCGAATCTGACCAGTCGACATTCCATGGATGTGCGATAATTCTTCCAGGTATTTGGGAGCTGCTTCGGCCAACTCGATGATGGTTCGATTGTTAAATACTTTAAAAGGCGGACGATTTAGTTGCTGGGCTTGCTGATCGCGGAAAGTATAAAGGGCTTTTACCTGCGCCCTTTTTTTCGGGCTAAGGTCGCGGATTCCGTTAATTGACCAGAATCCATCAGGTTTAAAATTATTATCACCAAGTTCGATGTGGCACTGGTCGGCAAAAATCTCGCGGGCCTCGGCGAGGCAATCGCTGTCTATCAGTTCAGCAGCCAGCTGATCACGTAGTCGAAGTAGATAATGGGTGTCCATCTGTGCATAGGCCAGCATCTGTTCATTGATCGGGCGGCGGCACCAATTAGCTTTCTGATGCTTTTTGTTCTGTTCAACACCATAAGAATCTTGGAGCAGATTGGCCAGGCCGTAGCTCGGATAACCCAGGATTCTCGAGGCCCACATTGTGTCGAAAAGGTTCTGTAGCGTCCAACCATATTGGCGCTTGACTAATATCAGATCATATTCTGCGGCATGAAAAACCTTCTCGATCTTTTCATCTGCCAACAACTCGCCCAGCCCGCCAAGATCCAAATCGGCCGTCGGATCGACGATGTAATCCTGCCCGGGAATCGATATTTGGATCAGGCAGACTTGTTCACGATAGGCGAATAGGCTGTTGGCCTCCAGGTCAATAGCCAGCCGCGGCTCCCGGCGTAGGGCGCCCAGGCAATCTAACCATTGTTTTTGGGTTGTGACCAGCTTAAATGGGGGTAAATTCACTCAAAACCTCGATGCGGACGAACAATCACGACGTCATTGTACCAGCCATCCAGCCTCTCAGCCATGACAGTGGGTTACATGATGTGTTCAGGCAGTGGTAGAATCGACATCATGGACATGCCTGAGACGATGATTCTCCCGGTCACAACCCGCGATCTACTCACCATCACCCGAATGACTTTCGATAATATGACAGGTGTAGACCGGCATTTCACCCATATCACCCGAAATCCCCTGCGCCGTTTGGCTGAATTTATGAAGATGCCTCTTTACCTGGCTTTGGCTGGACAAGGATACAAAGTTGTTCGTGATCGCCAAACAATTGGCTGTGCCTTCCTCCATTCTCGCCACGTAAGCGCTTATGTATTTAACGTTAGCGTTAACCGGCCATACCGGCGCCAGGGAATTGGCCGTCTGTTGATGGAAAACATGGAGTCGGTTGCCCGGCAAAACGGCCATCTGTGGATGGCTTTGCAAGTCGACGACGGCAATATACCCGCTCAAAAACTGTATAAAGAATTGGGCTATCAGACATACCATCCCCATTTTATGCGCCTGGCGGCAGGGACATCGCTATCCAGGGCGGTTTCGAGCGGTCTTGCCGTGGAATTGCTCCCTGCCTACCAGGGAGGCCAACTTTTCCGACGTTACTACAATACCGAAGTTCAAACGGGGGATCTTTGGGCGGTGCCGATCCTGAACGACTTTGAAACCGCTGCGAGAACTGGTGGAAATTATTGGCGCTGCATCTTGTTCGACCGGGAGATTGGCTGCGCCTGGATTAGCGCAAAGAACCAGTGTCTGCAGCTAAGACTAGCCTGCCAGCCCGATTATTGGGGTCACGTGACCACAGGCGGGCTGATAAAAAGCCTGCTCGAAGAGTGGGATAAAACCTCAACAGAAATCGAAGTTTATCTAGCCAGTAGCGCCCATCACCGGGCGGCCGAACCGCTCTTGACCTCAGTCGGTTTTGAATCCCGTCTCCAATGGCGGATGCTCATGTTCAAGGCAATTGAAGAATCCGCCTAATTGGAATTATCAGCCATTCTCCCGATACCATTCCCAAAAATGACGGACTCCCTCTTCTACTGTCACCTGGGGCTCGTATTTCAACAGCTCAATCGCCTTGCTGATATCAGCATAGGTCGTCACCACATCAGCCGCCGGTTTGGGGGCGTCGAATAGATTCGCCTTGCCGCCGGCCAAATCTTCGATTAGTGCCACAAACTCCTGTAATTTGGTTGGACGGCCACGGCCCAGATTAATAACTTCATATCCCAGCGGCCGGTCAATCGCCGAGATAATACCATCGGTAATATCTTCAACATAGGTCCAATCCCGGTACATCTCACCGCCGTTGTAGAGTGGAATCGGGCGGCCCTTGGTCACGCTGTCGGCTAACAGGTAGGCCATCATGTCCGGCCGGCCGTTAGGACCATAAACGGTGAAGAATCGAATGGCTGTAAAGTTTAGATCATAAAGATGATGATAAGTAAAGCCTAGGATTTCAACACCCCGTTTAGCTGCAGCATAAGGTTGCAGGGGACGGTCGCAAGGATCTGTCTCTATGAATGGGATTTGCCTGGTATCGCCATAAACGGACGATGTTGAGGCAAAAACGAAATTTTCAAGACCGTTGAAACGGGCCGCATCCATCACATTTTGGCTGCCATTGTAATCCACGGCAACATAGAGATCGGGTTTCTCGACGGCCGGCCGCACGCCGGCCAAGGCGGCCAGGTGGGCTACGGTCTCAAACTTTTCCTCTTCAAAGATGGCCAATATCTCCGTACGGTCGCGAATATCAGCTTCGATCATCCTGAAATTAGGATAAGCATTGAGTCTTTCTTCGTTAGCCCGCTTTTTGGCCGGATCGTAATAATCGTTGAAGTTATCGAGGCCGACCACGTCGTCGCCCCGTCTTGCCAGCTTGTGGGCCAGGTTACTACCAATGAATCCGGCCGCACCGGTCACTAATACCTTCATCTTTTTTCCTCGTTCTGGATCTGTATTATTATTTTTGCCGTGACTAGCTCATTCTACTGTGACTTCTCGTATATCTTTTACCATAAGCTGCAAGTTACTGTTCCCGTTCCACTCATTTACGTTAATCGTGTAAACGAGGTCAACCTGGTCTGGCAGCCGGCCGGCCCACAATCCCTGGCGAAAGGCAATGCATTGGACTTTTGTTTGGCCATCGCCGACCCACAATTGAAGATGGGCGCCGTCTTGACCGACCGCTCGATGGCTATAAACATGCACATCTCGGCTCATAAAGAGAGGGGCGGCATTGGCATTTCCCGTCGGCTCTAACTGCTTCAACTGGCCGAACAAGGCCCAATCGACATCACCTATGGCCATTTCGACGTCAACTGGAATGGACGGCGTCAATGCCTCCTCGTCGAGCTCTTCAGTCGCAATGGCCAGCAGGCGCTCATGAAACTCGGCCAGATTTTTATTTTCGATGGTAAATCCGGCTGCCTGGGCATGGCCGCCATGCTTAACCAATAGCCACGCCAATTTGTCTAACGCATCCGTGATATGGAACCCTGGAATCGACCGGCATGACCCTCTGCTGATTAGCTCTCCCTGTTCAAGGACGATAGCCGGCCGGTAATGCTTTTCGGCCAGGCGGCTGGCGATCAGGCCAACGATACCTCCCACGAAGCTGGGGTCGGCGGCTAATAACAAGGACGCCCCGGGTTCGATCATCCCTTCGGCGCGTTGGCTCAATTCTTTCGTTAATTGCTGCCGCTGACGATTCAACTGGTCAAGAGTCTGAGCGTAATCTTTAGCCATTCGGTCATTGTTTACCGCCAGTAAACGGGCCGCATCATAGGCATGAGCCAACCGGCCGGCGGCATTGATCCGTGGTCCCAGCCCAAAAGCAATAGATTCGGCTGTCATATTACCCGGTGTTAACCCGGCAACTTTCGCCAGGGCTGCCACACCTGGACGCCGACCTTGATTGAGTACCCGTAAGCCCTCCATGACCAGCTGCCGGTTTTCTCCAAGCAAGGGCGCCAAATCGGCAACGGTACCAAGTGCCACCAGATCCAGCAATGCCTCGGTTTCGTACCTGGCCCGCTCAGGAATCGCCTGTTTTAGAGCCTGGGCCAATTTATAGGCAATACCAACGCCGGCCAACATTTCTTCTGGGTAAGTGGAGTCTGGACGTTTGGGATTAATAACTGCCACAGCCGGGGGTAGCTCGGTGCCCAGGCTGTGGTGGTCGGTCACGATCATATCCAGGCCAATGTTTTTAGCCTGGCTTACCTCGGCGATCGAGCGGATGCCGCAATCAACCGAAATAACCAATTCGGCGCCGCCTTCCTTCAGGCTTTGCAACGCTTCGTGATTCAACCCATACCCCTCGTCAACTCGGTCAGGGATATACGGGCGGACCTGCCCACGGGGTAAGCCTAATCCTCGCAGGGCTTCGACCAATAATACCGTGGAGGTCACCCCATCGGCGTCAAAATCACCGTAGACCACGATCATTTCATCCTGGTCAATGGCCTGTTTAATACGGGCTACCGCCCGGTCCATATCCGCCAGTTCAAAGGGATCGGTAGCCCCAATATAATGACGATCCAAAAATGTTTTGACTTCATCAGGATCTTCGATCCCTCGATTGTACAAAACCTGGATTAAGATGGGGTTTCGGTGTGCCTGTGCCTGGGTTAAACTTTCTGGGACAACGGGGGCGACTACCCACTTTTTATAGGGCATGTTTTCAGGACGATTCATAGCCCTGAATGGTAGCACGACCGGGTATAAAACAAAATTGTCATCGAACGGTTGTTTTCACTTGGTTGTTATAGATCGATACGGGCCGGTTGCATGGGGGCAGCCGGGTAGGAGCCAAGAACTTTGAGGAAAGAACTGTGTTTGAGGATACCTAACAACGCCTCTTGAATAACTGGGTCATCCTCATGGCCTTCAAAATCAACATAAAAAAGATAGTGCCAGGGTCGATTACGTCGTGGTCGCGACTCAATTTTGGTCAGGTTTATTTGTCGCCTGGCGAGTTCACTCAAAACCGAAAATAGCGCACCGGCTTCATGACGGGTGGTAAAAATAATCGAGGTCTTACAAGGATCGCTACAGGGCGGATCGTTGTGTCCGAGTACAAAAAAGCGCGTGAAATTAAATGAAAGATCTTCAATATTGCGGATCAAGATCTCCAGACCATAGGTCTCGGCGGCCAAAACGCTGGCAATCGCTGCCATTCCCGGTTCCGGTTCGTTGGACAGATCCCGCGCCGCGCCGGCTGTATCATAATGACTGACCGGTTCGAGACCTAAGCGGATCAGGGTCTGGGCGCACTGAGCCAAGGCCTGGGGATGGGATCGGACCTTCCGGATATCGGACAGGGTTTGTCCGGGTACTACCATCAAACAATGTTCGATTTTTAAAATCACTTCGGCCTGGATGCGTAGGTCGTGATCAACCAGTTCATCATAGGCCGGGACTACTGTGCCTGCCAAAGAGTTCTCAACGGGTAACATGCCGTGGCCGGCCCGCTTAAGGTGAATGGCTTCAAAGATGCCTGAAAAACTACGGCAGGGTAGGGGTGTCACAGTTGAGCCAAAATGCTGGCGAACGGCCTGCTCTGAATATGCACCACGCTCCCCCTGATAAGCGACTACCAATTTACCTTCTGTCATGACTCTACTCCACTCTTTCGGACCGGGTAAAGGGCCCGCCATAAGGGACCATCCTGACGGGCGCCACGCCGGTCCAGATCACTGGAAGCCAGAATAATACCATCACTGCAGCGGCTGGTAAGCCCTCGGACAATCCTGCTGAGCAGCTCGTTCCGGATGGCGAAATCTTCAGTCATAGTCCATGGTTGTTCCGGATCCCAACTTTGGGCAAGGACAAAGGCGTTGCTCAACGGTTGTCGAGGGATATCCCACCAACCGCTGGCGGCGGTTTCTAACCACACTTGGTATCTTACCGGCCGTCCGGCTAATAGATAGCCATATATTGTCGAAACCATCAGACCGGCAGGATCAGGAGGATCGCCGATATCGGGCGGGTTGGCGGACACCAGTCCTTTTTGAATACCTTCGACGAAAGCGATGCCTTGGTCCCTGCTGGTCCGGTAGCCCATGGGCTTGGCCGCCCAACGCAGCCGGCCGGCAGTTCTGACCAGCCAGTCACAAACGGCCGCCCCACGAAGATCTGGCTCCGGCTGGAAACGAGGTGTAGCCAGCAATAGGTTAAAAAGCCGGTGCAAGAATACATCGACCGGGTACTCGCCGCGGCCATTATCACCTAGCCATAGTCGTAATTCTTCCATCAGCTCGACCAGATGGGGACCGGTGCGCCCGGCGATCTCTGGGCTCAATTGCTCTGCCGGTAAAAGGGTTGGTCCCCCGGGATCGTAAAGTCGCTCCGCAACAAGTTGAGCACGGGCCGGGTCCATCCCGGCAATACTCAAAGAGAGCGCTTCGGCCACATCATATACGACCGGGACAATGCCCCATTCTGGGTGCGCCAGGGCCAGCCAGGTAAGCCAAGCTCGAACACGCGGCTCGTCTCGCGGGCTTGATCGCCGGCGCAGAAGAAAGTAAGGTAGACCCTCATTGCGAAGCGCCTGGGCCAAAGTATAGCGCAGGGTGCTGTCGAGATAGGGAGCAATAATGGCCACTTCGGGTAAGGCCAGGTCCTTTTCTTGGATAAGTTTGGCCAAGTACCTGGCCAGAGTATTAACCATCTCGCGCCGGTAACGACCACCGATAATCCCGGCAATGGCCTGTTCGGTGTTAAGACTGGGGTTCTTAGCATCCAGGAGATGGTTTTCGACCAGTTTGGCCAGGTCAGATAAGGCAGGGCTGGTTGTATAGCTGTCTTCGAAGTAAAAGACGTTCTGGCACCGGCTGAAAAATTGATTTGCCCCTTTCGGATCAGCCGCCATGAAACGCTTGTAGCCACCTCCACTGTCATAGGCAAGGGCGGTTGTCTCCGTGGAATCCATTAGATCGCTTATGAAATTTTGCCCGGCCGGCGTTTGTTCCTCTAGATTATCGACGATGAGATGTCGAAAGCGTTCGCTAAAATAGCGCCGAAATTCTGGGTGTCTTACCAACTGGGTATCGAATACCTGTACAACCAACGACAGATCGAGCAGGTTATTAGCCAGGCAAATTCGCCGAAAATGGCCGGCGGCCGAGGCAGCGCTGGCCAGGTGGCGCAGGTGGTCTTGCTCGCCGGCCCAGGTACGGGCCTGGCGCGATGACGCTTCTTCCAACGTCAGACCATTGAGGGCCGCCCGATTTAAGGTGTCCAGCAACTGGCTAACGATTTGCTGTGGTCGCATGGGTAGGTCCGCAAAGGCGCCCTCGTCCAGCAACGGAGCCACACTTTTCCACATGAGTAATTGGGCTAAATCGTAGCTGAGGAAAGTTGGGGGCTGAAATGGCTGCTCGAACCCGGCTGGGCGGGCAAGCAGTGGCCAAAACAGGGTTACCATTTGCCGGGCCAGTTGCGTATAGGTTGTGATCAACAACTCAGTGTAGGGTCCTGGCGCTGCCTGTTGGATCATTGCCAGGTATGGTTCCACATGTTCTGGCTCGGCCACGAGTACCAACAGCGTATAAGCAGGTTGACCACTCTTAAGCAGGTTTAGCATCCGGTATTGGAGCGCCAGGCTTTTGCCAGAACCAGACGGACCTTCCAGGAAGCTGCTTTGCCTCGCTTCACTGGCCGCAAGTTGTTGACGAGTTGGCGCGATCACCGGATTACCCGCGGCGATATCGTAGAACGACTTCACCTAACCGGATCTCGTCACCATCCATTAGCTGGTAGCCAAAACCAGGCACCTTCTGGTTGTTAACCAGGGTGAAGCTGGTGCTACCTTTATCGTAAATTCGATAGTCGCTCCCTTCGAGCAAAATGGCGCAATGAAGTCGTGAGACGGTAATATCATTCTCGAAGGCGATATCCGCCTCCTTTGGATTGCGACCAATCCGGTGCTCCACCGCCGTTAGATCGATGGCCGGCGGCATGCGGCTAACCGAGGTTATGATCTCCAAATACGGTGTGCCAGAGGCCGGGATCGAACTTCCTGGACCCGGCCGGCCTGCCTGCTTTGGCATTGGCGCAGGAGAGCCACCTGGAGCAGGGCTGGCTCCATGCGGGCTGTATGTTTCACCAGCCCCACGTCGGGGCTTGGGAGATCGGCGACGATAAATGACATATAGTATCAAGGTCAGCAAGACCAATAAAAATGAGACAACGAGACAACCAAGGATCATACTAACCACCCGGGTGCCCTCTGTGGTCTCATCGCTTGTCTCCAAGGCCGGCGCGTTTTCTGTCGTGCTGACACTCAAGGTGATAGGTGGACTGGTCGCCTTCTGCCCTAGCTCGTCTTCCACAGCAATCTGTAGGGTATTGGGCCCATAGCTCAGATTGTCGATCTTGGCCTTGAAACGGTCGAGATCATTAACGTCGATATCCTGGATTACGATGCCATTGACCAGCAACTGGGCGCCGGTTAAATCTCTCTTTTCGCCATCAAGCCAGGAGGTAACGGTCGATAAAGTCAGGCTGACCGGATCATCCAGATTGTCAATAATAAGTTGGCGTTCTTCAGGGGGGAGATCAATTTGGATCGTCGGAGAAGTCTCGGCGATCCTGATGGTAACGCTATCGCCGATAGAAAGATCGTTGCGTAGGCTCAGATCAACCTGGTAAATGCCACCACCCAGGTCTGTAGGGCGGTACTGGATCACGTCATGGTTACGAAACGAGGCGATACGGTCCCAAATTACCTGGACTTCCTCCGGCCGATCCACCCGGCTCGCGACACCACCGCTCTCGGCGGAGATCTGGGCTAGATAAGCTCTCCCTACCTCATGGCTACTTGGTTGCAGGTTGTTGTTTTCCAACCAGACAGTATGTATCGGTATCCCCAATTCCTCCGCCAGCTTACCCACATCATTTGCATCGTGTTGCGAGCTGACGACATCCGTGCCGTCACTCATAACAACCAGGCTTGTCAGAATGCCGTCTTTCGGTGTGATATTTACTACATCATTGAGCAAAGTGACCAGGCTATCAACCAATGCTGTCGGGCCGCTCTGGGTTTCGAGTGGGGTAGCGAAAAAATTCCTAAAGTCATTATAAAAGTTACTTGGCTTCAGCAACAGGTTTGCCTCGGACTCGCCTACCTGGTAAATGGCGGCATAGTCTACGGGCTCCTCCATTTCAGGCGGGCTGGTATATTGTTCGATGCTTGCCTGGATGGCCGGCAGCTGGGCTTCGACCCCTGGGGGAATGTCCACTACAAATATTGTAAACGTACCAGCCTTATACGTTCCAACAATAGCGACATCGTTTACCTGCTGGCCATCATGGAGGACCTGAATCTCTCGGGGGTTATTTCCAGGCGCGCGCCCTGGTTATCCCGACCGAATGCCCGCAGGTGAATGGTTGGCGCACTACCTGTATCGCTGCTTGAAATAATCAGCTGCTGCCCAATCTCAGGACTATCCTGAGCCCTGACTCCCCCTGGTGTCGAGGCCAATAATGTCAAGACACACACAATGAGCGCACTGGCCATTAACCGAAACAACTGTCTGTTCTCCCTGCCCATCGTTTAAACCCTCGCAATTGATACTGCCTACGGAAGTTTACTCTGAAACATCGGAATTCGTGGTGCTGTGAATACCATGGCAATAGACGGCTCAAAACATTGTTACCATTTTGCCATTCAATCTATGTTGGCCAGGTAATCCACAAATGATCGCCACACAGCCACCGCTGACTCGGTGCTGCTACTGGAAACATACAATCAGAAGAGAGCTTAGTCAAGAGCTTGCTTCAAATAACTGTTGATTCTATACTGCCCAATATGATTGCCAGATCGCCACTTGCCAGCGTCAGGCAACCTCATAACCGAAAAAGGAAGCTCATCGATGATCCGGTTTCGTAGGGCATTATTTCTTCTTATTCTGACAACACTGCTCTTATCCGGCCTGTTTGATTCAAGATCGCTCTTTGCCCAATCCGGGTCGAGTCAGTTAGAAATAATTGAGATAGATACGTCTGCTTTCCCCGAGATAACCATTCGACTGGTGGCGACCGATGCCGGCAACAATGCCATTACAGACGCTTCAGGCTTACACCTTCAGGAGGACGATTTCCCAATCGCGCCTTTTGATGCTGCCCAGGTGGATCCTGGCGCTGAATTGATTATCATCATCGATGCAAACACAACAATCGAGCAGCGAGATAGCCCCGACGATTTGAGCCGGCGCGAGAAAGTGCGCGATAGCATCATCCGCTATGCCAATCATTTTATGGACCCGATGCAGAAGGATCGCGTAACCATTATCGTGCCTGAAGGCGCAGGCGCCCGGATCTTGGATAAAGAAGATCTGACCTTTCCAAATGAAGTGATCAACGCTGTCAACTTCTATCAATCAGGTAAATTGGCTGATACGGACCTGAATCGAATGTTCCAACTGGGATTGGATGTGGCAATGAGCAACCGGGATGAAGGCCGGCGCCAATCGATTTTGTTATTTTCTGACGCCGGTAACCTGGCTGATAATCTTGATATCGCCATGTTAAGTGAAGAGGCGAAGAATCAAGATGTGACTCTATACGCGGCGATTCTTGGAAGCAGGGCTGATTCTGAAGAGATCGCTAGTGTTACGCAGTTGACCGATCCGACAGCCGGCGACTATGTCCATATGCCCGAATGCGGAGCTCGCCGATTCCCTTTACGAAGCTATCCAGCAACGAGCCAGCCAGATGGCTATCAGTTACCGGTCATCGCTGAATAGTAGTGGGCAGCACACCTTATTAGCGGAGATTGCCGGCGCCCAGACAACGGCCGAATTTGAACTTGTTGTCGAACCCCCGGTCGTCCAAATGGCTGTTGATAATAGCCGGCCAATTCGGCGTGTGGCTGACAACGCTGAAACGCCGTTGGAAATGATGTTGCCGACTGAGCAGCCGCTGGTTGCTCAGGTCGATTGGCCGGATGAGCATCCCCGTGATCTGGTCTCGGCTGACTTATTGATTGAAGGGGTGGAATTGCCTGCGGACCAGGCCATTCTAGATGATACAGGTTTGCTTACTTTTATGTGGAATGTTAGCCAACTGGACGGCGGGGTTTACGATCTGCAGGTCAGAGTAATCGATGAACTTGGCCTGATAGGAATCAGTGAGCCCTTGCCTCTTACAATAGTGGTTGAACGCCCGGGATTAGATCCAACCGAAACGCCTGGGCCAGTTGAAACCCTGGTACCAACATCTGCGCCCACCGTGGCGCCGCTGATCGAAATCGATGAAATCGATACGGCGCCAATTGGCATCGCGGTGATTGCCGGTGGCGCCCTGTTACTGTTAATCTTATTAGCGGTCGTAATTGGCGCGGTTTTGTACCTGCGTAATCGCCCCGCGGATGGGGGCGATATTGCACCCTCAGCCGGCTATACCGATTATCCTTCAATTGTCCCACCAGAATTTGGCATTCGTGAGGGAATCGGCGCCTACCTGGAAGTGTTGGAACACGCCCCCGAACACCAGGGGTTAATTCCCATCACCGGAAACAATATTGCTATCGGCCGCGACGCCAGACGAGTCCAAATAGTATTTAACGATCGTAGCGTATCCCGACTTCACGCTCGCATTCTAGAAAGCCGGGGCGAATACCGCATCTACGAGGAAGGCAGCTCTAGCGGAACCTATGTGAACTTTGAGCGAATCGGGATGACCCCCCAATCCCTAAATGACCTGGATCGTATCCATCTCGGCCGCGTACACCTACGCTTTCGTTTGTCATCGTCATTGGGTCCGGCTACCAGTCAATCGGACGGCACCAGCACGGAAATCGCCAAGCCGCAGAAACGTTAATCGTCTACGGTTGCCGGAAGCGCAATCGAACTGCGCCCATACGAATCTCATCCCCATCCACAAGTTGCAAACCTTGGTCCAACACACCTTGTTCATTGACATAGGTGCCGCTTGTGCTTTTCTCGTCAAATATTCGATATCCGGCTCCTTCCTGGACGATGGTGGCATGCACTCGGGACACGGTGCCGTCATCCTTGAAGGATATGTCAGCCCGTGAAGGAGAGCGGCCCAACTTCACTTCGACTTTTTCCAGGTCGAGCCGGCCTGGCATTTGAGTTGTTGCCTGTACCACTTCCAGGAAGGCGGCTAATTGTGGTTTGCCTTTTCTACCTGAACCCGCGCTCTTTACGTCGGACGAATAGCGACTGGCTTTATATTTCATTGAATCAGCCCGGGCGACGTTTGATTGTACGTCATAGACATTGCTGAAGTAGGGCCGTAAGAAGGGCACGCGACCTAACATGCCAATCAGACCGATTTGCCGGAGAAAAGGGGATCGGCGAGAGAGATACATGAGTCCAATCAGTAAGACCACAAAAAATACGAGCAGGAAACAACCACCGATAAATACAGCGGCGCCACTTATTCGTTGCCAAATACGCTCAAACAATCCACTCGGTGCGATTTCCTCCGGGATTGATGTCTCTCCCTCGGCGATTTCGATAATTATTTCAGGACTTGTTGCTCGACTTCCTTCACTATCGACAATGGCGATCTGAATTTGGTTTGGACCAAATTTAAGGTTGGTCAATTCAACATCAAACTTATCCAAGTTGTTGACGTCGAGATCCTGGAGGATTAAACCATTCACTAACAATTGTGCTTTTTGAATCTCCCGATCTACGTCGTCTAGCCAGGAAACTTTTGTGGAGAATGAAAGAGCCAACGCAGTGTTCAGATTTGGCAATGTGAGGCTGCGACTCTCTGGTGGCAGTTCAATGGAGATAGTCGGGGCGCCAGGTGGGATCGTAACTACGGCACTGTCGCCCACGTTTTGATTGTTCGTCAAATTTAATACCACGGTATGGTCACCGCCAGCCGCCTCTGTTATTGAGTATTGGATGGTTTCCTGGTTGCGGAAGGTAGAAATTCGATCCCAGAAAGGTTGTAGTTCCTCGGCCGTTGATAGCCTGGTTGACAACCCGTTGGTGCCGGCCGCGATCTGTCCCATATAATCCTGACCTGTTTGGGTCTCATCCGCGTCCAGACTCGCATTATCTAATATCACAGTATAGATTGGCACACCCAACTCAGAAGCTAATCGGGGCACATCGGCGTGTTCATGCTGTGTGCTAACCACGTCCGTGCCATCGCTGAAGACGACGATTTGCGGGATCATGTCCGATCTAGGTTTAAGAGAGTCTAGATTATTCAGTAAGCCCATCAGGCTATCAACCAGGGCTGTAGCCCCTGTTTTTGGGGTTAGCGGTGTGGCGAATGTATTCGTTATTTCATTGCGGAATTCGCTGGCGGCCAATATTTGTGACGCGGCTAACTCATCAACCGCGAAAATGGCGACCGAATCCACCTGTTCGACCATCGTCTGCTCACCGGCATACTGTTGAATAGCCGTTTGGATCGTCGGAATATGGGCCGAAACCCCCTGGGGAATATCGAGCACAAAAATCGTAAAAGTGCCTGCCTCATAGGGGGAGCCAATAGTAACATCACTTACGGCGCTACCGTTATGCAGGATCGTCAAACTGTTAGGATCCAGGCTAACCAGATTGCCTTGTCCGTCAATGGCATACACATGCAACTGGATCATCGGTGCGCTGCTCGCGTCGGTACCGGTGATTATGATTTGCGCCGGTCCTTGCTGAGCCTTGACAGGCCGCGCGGCAAATAATAACCAAAAACTCAGCCCTAGGATAAAAATAGTAGTTAGTTGGATGTTACGGGTTCTTTTCATCATGACCTGGATGCTAAGGATAAACGTAAGTTCATGTTATAATACGGCTGTGCTGAAAAAAGGTATATTGCGCGCCGGTATCGTGCCTGGATGCCTTTTTCGAGCCAAATCGGTCACAGAACCATCGCGCAGGGTTATTCTAGCTATTGCACAGACTAAGATATTAAACAACATCCGAGTGGATAGGCCTACGAGTGAAAACATACAGCCAGAGGCTAACAAAGTCAAGGGTAAGCCACAAAATTGTAAAGGCAAATCTTATATCCAAAACTTTTTCGGCCAAGGTCATCGGCAAGCGCCGATCAGATTCAGGCGCCAAAAGGTTATCCCCAGCTATCCTTTCGCCAATTGCTATCATCAGGTCTTGGGTTGATGTACGAAATCTGGATTGAACAAGCCGGAAAAGAGGTGCTCCGGCAAACCCTGTCAGAAGGACAATATACCCTCGGCCGGACAGAATCGAACCAGATTTCCTACAGTAATCCGGCGCTCTCTCGCCAACACTTACAGATTAATGTGGGTTCGTCAAAGGTTTCTGTGACTGATCTTGGCAGTACGAACGGCACCCATTTAAACGGTCAGAAATTAACACCTCACCAATCTGTTACCTGGTCCGCTTCGACGGATCTGCAAATTGGCAACCTGACCATCCACATTCAACCTCAGAATGTAGTTGCCCAGGCGCAGCCCGCCCTACAAGGGGTTACCTCACCGCCAGCCGGCCAGTTTATTGAATCCCCATTTGGAGGATCAAAGACATATTCCATTATCAGCGCCGAAGCCAATCCCATAATTACTCAGCTCGGTGCCCAACCCTTGTTGATCGGTTCCGATCCCAATGCGGCCATCCACATCATAGCCGCTAATGTAGTCCATCACCATTGCCTGGTTCAGATTCGGAATGATCAAGTTGAAGTGACAAATTTAGATGCCAGGAATCCGGCTATCCTGGCCGGATCGGCGCTAGTGACGGGCCAGCCCGCCCCTTGGCCGATAAATTATCCCTTGCAAATCGGCAGCGCGACCCTTCAATTGACCGATCAAGCCGCTGCCGCCGCCATGCAGGGTTCTTACCGGGCAACGGACAAATCCGGCAGAGATGGCCGCGGTTGGCGCCTACCTTCTATCATGATCATGGTTGGGTTCCTTGTTGTCATCTGCCTGCTTGCCTTCAGCGGCCTGGTCGTTCAGAGAATTCGCTGTGATAGTTTTGCTGCCAGTTGTATTCTGTCTCCCTTTGGCCCCGGCCAAGCGGGTGATAGTGTCGCGGTTGTCTCAGGACGAGCGACGCCAACCCTTGCCCCAGTCATGACCGGTCAGGCTGCCCCAACCAGGATAGCGACGGTTGAATTTGAAGTCGGTGAACCAATCCCGACCAGCGCTCCGGTCGAATGCGCACCAGATAGCAGCAGTGAGGCCGGCTGGCTTGAACTACCTTTCCCCTATCAGGGTACAGCCCCGGTATTTGGCGGTGGTGCCGAAACCTTCCGGCGTATCTCCCAGCGAAGCCGGTCAGGCGGTCGGATTAACTCCTTTTTTGACCATGAGTTTCCTGTATATCCGGCGATATTTGGTGGCCGTGAGCCCGACAATCTGGATGATACATTGGTCATATTTAATGGCTTGCGTAGCGCTGATGCCTATTCGCAAGATACAGATACGGCTGATTGGTACAGTGGCCATTCTGGTATAGATTTCGCGCCAGCGAATCCGAGGGAAGCGACAACGCCGATTCTGGCCCCCGCCGACGGCCGCCTGTACCTGGCCAAGATAGACGATGATGACAACCATATGGTCTGGCTCGATCACGACCCCGACGGTGATGGCATTTACCAATATGCAACACTCTACTTTCATCTCTTCCCAGATGAACAATTTTCCAAAATGCTGGCAATGGACGAGAGGACACCCATAAGCGCCGGGCAACAGATCGGCACCATGGGCACTACCGGCCGCAGCAGCGGCATTCATCTTCACTTTGAAGTCCGGCACGATATCGATGGGGATGGCAAATTTTCTATTTTTGAACGGGTTGATCCTTACGGCTGGTTCCCTAGCCAGGAGATCCCCAACGATCCCTGGGCGATCCTGGCCGAGTGGGTTGATACGAAGGGAGTAGATTACGAACATCCCGGCATTTTAAGTGAATATCTCTGGGTACACCCCCTGGTTGATATTGTTGACTCGGCCGGCGAGTGCCAACAGGTAACCAATGTTAAGGTCGATCTTTACAACGTCCTGGGTTGGTCGGTGGTTGATCCTGGGTTCACCTACATTGCCCGGAACGAGCAAGGCGACATCTTGGAAGTTGGTCAACCCCACCGGCGCACGCTGACTATTTTGGAAGAAGAACTGGAAGGCATCGATCCTTCGACCTTGAGCCTGGAATGGCTCAACCCAAAGCTTGATACCTGGTTCACTTACAAACGGGCTGATGCAGAACCGCGCCCTGGAGGCGGGTTCACATTTAGCGCCATTGTTGATAAGACCGGCCGCTATGTCCTGGTAGCCAAGGAGACCGTGGATCGCGTACCCCCGGCCACGGGCATAGCCCTCTCGGGTGACCTGGTCGATGCTGGATCAAACACTTACCAGGAATCCGTGATAGTGACTCTGAATCCCAAGGACAGAGGCTTGATTTTGTCGCCTATAAAAGAAGTTCAATATAGTATTGATTGCGGAAAGAGTTGGAAAGTTTATAATGAACCGTTCGAGGTAACATTGGAGACCCCGCATAGCTGTGGGGAAGCAAGTGCTGCCTCAGAAACAATCGAATTAGGACAAAACGACTTCCTTTTGCTGGCCATGAGTGAAGATTCAGCCAACAATATAGAACAACCTCCAGCCCAAATGCGTTTCAAAATTCAATAAAGATAGGACGATAGCATGCGACCGACGATAGAAGTTAAATTTCCAGATGGCCGGAGTGAAACCGTTGAACTCGTTAAAGAACGTTCCATCGTTGGCCGGGGCACAAACGCCGATATCCGGGTCAATGATAGCCGGGTATCCCGCGAACATTGTGCCCTGGAGCTAAAAGGGGATAAGGTTTATGTTGTCGATTTAGGCGGCAGCAATGGCACCTGGCTTGGTAGCACGCGCATCCTGGCTAACGTGCGCGAGCCTTTTCCTCAGGATATCGTCGTTCATGTCGGGCCAGCCCAACTCCGACACGTGTCGACAACACCTCAATTTGATCCCCAAAGCGATCTTGAGTCAAGAGCTTTCCAACCTGTCGCCCCGATGCGGCCCCAGGCAGCGACTGCCCAGCCCGCTGGGGGTGCCGGACCGGCCATGGCGGCTCCCGCAGGACCCGTTGGCCAGTCGGCCGCTTCTTTGCAATCGACCCAGGGGAAATTGTCGATGAATCCGGGCGAGCGGGCCAGTATGCAACTTTCTGTAGCCAACCAAAGCAAGATCGTCGACCATTACACCTTATCCCTGGTTGGTGTGCCGGCGACCTGGGTGACCTTGCCAACGGGTGGCCTTGAGTTACTCCCCAGACAGAGCGGCAACCTGAATGTTGACTTGCATCCACCTCGTTCCTCCCGCACCACGGCCGGCATTCACCGGCTCAACATTGCCTTGCTCAATAGACAAGGCCAGGTTGTTGCCCAGACGACGGCCGAATTAGAAATCCTGCCTTTTGACGAACTTCGGGTCGATGTCCGCCCGAACCCTCTCCAAAGCCGGTCGGGGGGCACGCTGATCCTCAATGTGGAAAATCTAGGTAACGCGGAGACGGATTACCGGGTGGACGTCATCGAACCGAGTGATTCGATGGACATCATGGTGGAGCCGCAGACTGCCCGGGTTGCTCCCCAGCAAAGCCGTGACACTTTCATCCACCTAAAGCCGCGAAAACGGAACTGGATTGGTAGTCCGAACCGGATGAATATGACGGCAACCGTAACCAGTAGCCGCCAGTCGTCCACCGTATCGCCAATATACACGCAGCTTGGTACATTTCCACGCTGGTTACCAATTCTCTTCCTGATGGCCTGTTGTGTGATTATTCCATTATTTGCTTTCCTGGCCTGGCCAGAGGTGAAAGTAGCATTGACCCCGGAGCCGAGCGCGACCAGCACGCCGGAAAATACACCCACGTCGACGCCGGATATACCGGCAACTCAAACCGCCACCCGGGCAATCTGGCTGGAAGCAGATGATGATGCCGATGGCCTAACCAACGGTGAGGAATTGGATGCCGGTACCTTGCCCAATGCCAAGGACACAGACGGCGACGGGCTAACCGATTTTGAAGAATTAAAGAAGGAAGGTACTGATCCGACTAACCGGGATTCTGACGGGGACACTGTTGATGACGGTGAAGAAGCACTTGATCCGTGTTTAAGCGCCATTTCCCCGGATACGGATCTGGATGGGATGCGCGACGATATTGACCCCGATTCTTGCACCGGCGTGACCCCGACGCCATCGCCGGTACCCGATTTTGCCTTGGGAGGCCAGGTGAATAATTCAGACGCCCATCTTGATGTTATGGAAGATGCACGGATGTCCTGGGTCAAGGTGCAATTACGATTTGGTTTGGGCGCTAATCCAAGTTCAGCCGTGCAAGATGCGGCGAAGTTCAAAGAAAAGGGTTTTAAGGTATTGTTGAGTGTGGTCGGAAATAAAGAGGAATTACAACGCGGCGGAGGCTATAATCAAGCCTTCGCCGACTTTCTAGGTGAAATTGCCCCTATCGCTGACGGGATTGAGGTCTGGAATGAACCCAATATCCAGAATGAATGGCCCGTAGGCGAGATTAACCCGGCCGATTACACCGAATTACTCCGCCTCTCCTATGCGGCGATCAAAGCAACCAATCCCCGGACCTTGGTGATCAGTGCGGCGCCCGCCCCGACTGGGGTCAATAATGAAACGGTCATGTCAGATGATCGTTTCATCAATGGCATGATGGCGGCCGGCGCCCGAAATTATATGGATTGTGTAGGCGTTCATTACAATGCCGGTGCAACCCCACCCAGCGCCTCTAGTGGACATCCTAGCGATAGTAACGGACATTATTCCTATTATTTTCTGCCAATGATGGACTTATACTTTGACACCTTCAACCCGGAAGGCTCTAGCAAATTGATACCGCTATGTTTTACCGAGATAGGCTATGTTACCTCGGACGGATTCGACAAGACGTTGGCCCAGATCGGCGCGAAGAATTTCACTTGGGCTGATGGCATCTCGGTTCGCGATCAGGCTGAGTGGCTTGAAGAAGCATTATTACGATCCTGTCGCAGTGGCCGGGTCAAAGTATTTATTGTCTGGAATGTAGATTTTGAAAGTTATGGCGAGGATCCCCAAGCTGGTTATGCTATCTTTCGCCCTAATGAGAAGTGTCCATCTTGTGAGACCTTAAGCAGGGCCGTTGGTATTTTGAGAAACGAAGGTTGTATGAGCTAAGAACCGTACTGGTCTAGGATAGCTCTAGTCCACAGTCACTGAACCAGGACAGAAAAAAGGAATCTTCCCTATCTGCTTATGATTAAAAAATATCTAACATTCATGGTCTTTATATTGCTGTTGGCCTCCCTGGCTTGCAGTGCGCTCAACGATTCCTCGGAATCGACGATTGACGCTACCGCCACTGTGGTCGCTACGCCGACCTTGGCGCCGACGGCCACGCCTGATCCAAACCTGCCGGTTGTTGCCGGTGATGGAACCGTCATCGCGTCAGATCCATCCGTTGATCCGACAGATCCCACGGTTTCTGAAGAACCAACGCCAGAAGATGGTCAGGATCCGACAGGCAATGTAGAGAATGGCCAGCCACCACCGGGCAAAGGTTCTGACGATGGAAATGGGGAAACGGTTGTCCCCGCCGTTGGTTGCCCTGCCTCAGGCCAAAACCTGCTTTTAAATCCCAGTTTCGAGGGGGAGTATAAGCATTTTGGCGCGATTAATGAACTGAATCATGCTCCCAACTGGTTTCCGTGGTGGGTTGATGGTCAGAGTAATCTGCGACCCGAGTACAAACCGGCAAATGTAAATAATGCACCGAATCGAGTACATAGCGGCAGCTCTGCCCAACAATATTTCAAAAGTTGGGGCCAATACAAAGCCGGTCTTTATCAATCGGTTTTGAATGTGCCGGCTGGAAAGAATCTACAGTTTAGCGTCTATGGCCAGGCCTGGTCCTGTGAAGATTTTTCGATGTGTCCGGATGGCTCCTCGGTAAATCCGGCGAACATGTTGATGCGCGTTGGCATCGATCCTTCTGGCGATACGGACTATTCCGCCGGTACTGTTATCTGGTCAGAGTACTTCAATCCACTGGATCAATGGCAGGTAGCCTGCGTGTCAGCCATGTCTGAACGGGATATCGTGACCGTATTCCTTTGGGCTTCGCCCGATGGTCCCCGGCAAAACCAGGATGTCTACTGGGATGATGCCAGCCTGGTCGTTATTCCGTGAGCATGCTGTCGTTGAAAAGGCCGGTAATGTAATCGGTTGGGTCAATCAAACAACAAATAAATGCAACTATTCGGATCTTCTTGCGCACATGTAAGCTAACCAATATACTGGCAACAATAATAGAGAATTCTGGTATCAAGGCTATGAAGAAGCTCATGTATAAGCACCGAAACATTTCGCCGAAGCACCTACTGATCAGCACCATTTTTTTGTTGCTTCTGATCGTCTCATCGGCTGTAGCCCAGGACAATTCACGCCTGGACATCTCCGCCATTGATGGGTCAAATTTTCCCATCGTACAGCTTAATGTAATTGCTTCTGATGGCACAAGTGCCCGTCTAGGCGATCTAACCGGTCTCGAGGTAAACGAGAACAACCTACCAGTGGACGACTTTGGTATGGAAGAAGTGGCTATTGGAACTGAACTGTTTATCCTTATCGACGCGAACTCTAATATTGTGGCGAGGGACCGGGCTGGTGATTTGACCCGCCTGGAAAAGGTGCGTGACAGTATCGTGAGCTTTGCGAGTCAATATATGGATAATACGCAATTGGACCGGGTTACCATCATTGTTCCGGGAGCAGACGGCGCGGCTGTTTTATTAGACGAATCATCCTTCCCTAATGCGGTTATTAACGAAATAAATTTTTATGATCCAGACCTTCTGGATTCAACCCCATTGAACGAGATGATGTTGCTAGCCCTCGAAAAAGCAGCAGCCAGCCAGGCTGAAGGCCGTTTCCAATCAATCTTGCTCTTTTCTGATGCAGGCCAATTGGATCAACAACTCGACTATCCAACGCTGGTTAGCCAGGCTCAAGATATTAATATACCGATCTTTGGCGCTATTTTAGGCGCGTCCGCCGATGCCAACGAGAAGGATAACATGGCTCGCCTTGCCGATCCCACCCGGGGGAGCTACTTGCACCTGGCTGAGGCAGCCTTGGCCGATCCGATTTACGCACTCATCCAGGATCACCGGCCGCAATTTCAAATCCAATACCGTTCCCAGGCGGCAACCAGTGGACCACAAACTGTTTCCCTGGGACTGGCCGGGATTATCGCGGAAGATCAATACGACCTTGAACTATTACCCCCGGCCGCTGAACTGCTCATTGATAATACCCGTCCCATACGGAGGGTATTGCCAACCGCCGATTCATCTTTGACAGCCGCTGAACCGACCATGCAACCCATTGCAGCCCAGGTTACTTGGCCCGACCAACATCCTCGCTTGCTAAAAACAGCCACGTTGGTTGTCAACGGTGTGCCCCAGCTACCAATTACCGATCCGGCCATCACCCCAGATGGCCTTGTCACCCTTGATTGGGACATCAGCAACCTGGACGAGGGCTCTTTTGGACTGTCCATTCAATTAGTTGACGAATTAAACCAACAAAGTATGAGTGATCCCCTGGACTTGAGTATCATAGTCGATGGGAAAGCGGTTGCTGCCCCTTCCCCTGAGTTGCAGCCAACGATCGTACCGGAAGAGAGCACGGTGGTTGATTCGGAGAGCATGCTGCAAAGCCTGGGTATCGTCGGCATTTTTCTCGGCGTTCTGGCTCTATTGGTAGCTCTGGTCGTCTTGATTTTCGCGGTTTCTGTGGTGCGCCGCCGGCGTCCTGCAGAGGTAGTAATTGCCCAGCCGGTGGTGGAACAACAAGCGGCTTCTTTCGATCACGAATCGACCCAGGTGCTCATGCCGGCCTTTGCCGGTCCATCTGGGGTGATAGCTTTTCTTGAGCCTTTGGAAAATGCCACCGACCATTCAGACAATATCCCACTTTCAGCGGGCAATATTGCCATCGGCCGAGATCCAAAATTGGTTCAAGTCAAATTTTCTCATAAGAGCGTTTCCCGGCTTCATGCCCGCATCCTGGAGAAAGGCGGCGTTTATCAACTCTATGATGAGGGTAGCGCCAGTGGGACCTACATTAACTTTGAGCAGATAAGCCTTCAACCACAGCGGCTGAATGACAGCGATGATATTCATTTTGGCCAGGTGCATGTTCGTTTTCATGTTACCGGGGGTGCGGCTGACCACGACTCAACCCAGGTGATGCCATCGCCGATACAACCTGGCAGACCTGCTCCTCAGGCCCCGGTCGTTGACGATGATATGAGCACCCAACCCTTCATCCCCAATCAGGCGCCGTCGCCAGGGGCGGCTTCTGCCCCACCAACGCCGTCTAATGATGATGAAGACGACCTTTCGACCCAACCTTATATGCCGCACAACCCCAGGTAATTAACTAAGTATTGTCCTGGGGAACAGAATATCTTGTACAGATCGTGGCAAACTTGAAATCTTAGAAAATTATATCGTGGCCGGTTAATAATCGGCCTGCTTATGTGATAGTTCGGATCATGGAACGTTCTCAATTCGGAAAAGAACTAAAAGTAGGATATGCCACTCATGAAGGCATGGTAGGCAAGGAAAACGAAGATTTCTTCGGTGTTTTTGCCTATAAGGTGGATAACAACCACAAACTCTACATAGGCGTTGTTGCCGATGGTGTTGGCGGTCAAACAGCCGGGGAAGTCGCCAGCCATTTGGCGGTCGCCGCGGTGCAGACTTATTTTGATCGACTGCAGCGAGTTGATAATATCAGTATGCATCTGGAACAAGCTGTTTTAGCCGCTAACGAGTCCATCTATCGTTCAAGCCAGGAAAACCCCGAATATATGGGAATGGCTGCAACGATGGTTATTGTCGGCGTGATCGACAATCTACTTTACCAGGCCACTGTAGGTGATAGCCGCATCTATATCATGCGCGATGGCCGGCTTTTGCAGACTTCAGTTGATCACACCTGGGCTCAAGAGGCTATCGAGGCCGGTTTGCTAAGTCCCGAACAAGCGAAATCTCATCCAAATCGTAACGTCATCCGGCGCCACCTGGGCGGAAGTTTACAAGTAGAAGTTGACCACCGGCTCGTCTTAAAGCCGGGAGCGTCGACCCAACAAGCCCTGGCCAATCAAGGTGCGCAACTTCGAGCCGGAGACACACTGCTACTTTGTAGCGATGGCTTGACCGACATGATCACCGATGCATCGGTTCAGGAATCGATGCACAAACACTTTTTTGACCTGCCCACTGCGGCCCAGGAACTGGTGGATAAGGCCAACCGGGCAGGGGGCAAAGACAATATCACATTAATCTTGATCCAGGTGCCAACAAATAAAGCGCCAGTTATGCCGGTCGCCGCGCCTGTAATCGCCTCGACTACCACTACTGGAGTTGTCAAGGTCGCGGCCGCAGCGCCGACGACTTCTGCTCCGGCGCGAGCGCCGGTTGCTGCCCCCCCGAAGAAGAGTAAAATGCCCCTGCTTCTGGTAGGCGTCGTACTCCTATTTATCCTGATCATTTTGGGGGCCGGTGCGGCCTTTGTCTTAAGTAGTTCCCTGGGTAGCAACTCAACGCCTACCGCAACGAATATCCCCGGTAGCATTATAGATCCCGAGAGGACATTACCCCCAGGAGCACCTGCTACGGCAGCTATATTGGCTACCTTGGGTACGAAGAATGCCTTTGACAACATATCGCCGGAAAATACGCCGGAGTTAATTCCCACATTGCGCGCGACTTTGACCCCTACCCGTAAGGTCTTGCCTACAAGGACATCGCTCCCGGCTTCACCGACTTCTACGGCGACTGCACGTCAAAGTGGTGGAGGTCCGCAACCTACCAGTACGCGTAGACCGGCGAATACAGCAGTGCCAACCAATCCGCCTGCACCGACAAACCCACCGCCGACTAGCCCACCGCAGCCGACCAGTCCACCGCCGCCGACCACGCCTCCCGAACCGACCCAACCAGCCCCACCGACGTTGCCACCGCCACCGACGACCCCGGCGGCATTCTGACCAAATCCACCATGCAATTAAGAATTACCTACTATGTACGAAATCTTCCCAATCGCTGGAGGAGTCGCGCGGTGTTCTGTGCTGCTTCGCAGTTGTGAACACTTTCGCTGGTCTGAACACTTTCGCTGTTCTGAACATCTTCGTTGTACTACTTGAATTGGGGATTGACTATCGTCATTATATGAGCTTCCAGTGAGTGTAACCATGGATTATCACATCAAGAGACTTGAGGAAGTCTGGACTGTGGATCAGAAAAAGTTAGGATTAGCTCAGAGGCTTTTTCATCGTCAGGATGAAGTTAACCCTGATTTACAGCTTTTTGCTTCCTACCTCGAGGTCGAGAACTTCGAATATGGTGAAGGCTTTTACATTCCCACAGATTTCATCTCCGGCCAAGATCCAGAATCAGGCCATCTACTCCTCGCCGTTACAAGGGATCAGGTGATGAACCGTACCTGGTTCCGAATGCCCGATTTCATCGCTCACAACCAGTACGATCAGGAGACATTGCCGGTCGATTAACATGCTTGAGGCCATTATTTTTGATATGGATGGCTTGATGGTGGATTCGGAACCACTGGCTCATCAGGCTTGGAACGATGTCTTGCAAAGTTATGGACATCGTCTTGACGAGGCGACCTATGCCCAGTTGGTCGGGCTTCGCCTGGATGCCACCGCCCAGCTGGTACAGAAAAGTTATGCATTGCCGGTTACTCCGGATCAGTTGGCTGAGGCAAAGGAGAAAAGGCTATCTCAGATCCGGGCGTCAGGGCTTCCAGAAATGCCTGGCCTTCGTCGCTTGCTGGCCGAGGTCAAGGCCAGGGGTTTGCCTTGGGCTGTAGCTACTTCCAGTCCCCGGGCAACGGCTGAGGAAAACCTGCATCAACTTGGATTGTTGTCCATTTGCCGGGCTATTGTCGGCGGTGACGAGGTAAGTCAGGGGAAGCCTTCACCAGAGATCTACTTGCTGGCGGCCGAGCGCCTGGCTGTTTCGTCGCAATATTGCCTGGCGTTGGAAGATTCCATTCCTGGGGCAACGGCCGCGCAATCGGCCGGCATGGTTACCGTTGCCGTTCCCGGCGGACATAGCCCGGCCGAACAATTCGGCATCGCCGATTTTGTAATCTCTTCCTTAAATATTGTGGCGGACAGGTTGGATGAGCTCCTCGCAGTCCGCAATTGATGATCAGTTGTTGGGTCAAGTCGATCAGACCAGGTTGTTTTGCCGGTAAGTAACAATTTGCTCCCGAATGAGCTGTTGTTGCTCGGCCGCCGCGATCACAGGTTCCACCAACCTGGATTGGTAAATGGAATCAAGGGCTTCGACCTGGCTTACCGTTCTAGAAGCCCTGTCAAGGGCGCTGTTGCGGACAGGTTTGATCAATTGTTTATGGAGACGAGTATCCTGGCCATCTCTCTCCAACCACAAGTTCAACGGCCCGGCGACTCGAGTCTGAGCGCCTTCGATGGTCTCTGGTACCCTTTCGAGTAGATCGGCCAGGGCGTTCATGGTTATGGCAGCCCGATCGCCTAGTCCAAAGGGGAGCCATTTTAAAATGTCCTGGAACCAGCGATTTAATTTTTGCAGGAAGGTCCCGGCCAGCTCCACACTACTCTGCAGAGCGGTTTCTAAAGCTGAATAATAAGCGTTTAGCGCTTCGACCTGTTCGATCAACCATCGTTGTCCTTCTTCGAGAGAGGGAATCTGTTCTTCGAAATCATCCAGCGCCTTCTGGCCGGCCTCTATACCCTCCGCCACCGCCGGCACTTCCGTGATGACGCCGGTCAACAAACTGCTCACAGTGGCTAGCCCTTCACCGGCCACATTGGCCAGGTCGACTGCATCCAAATGTTCATATAATTCGATCAGCCCGGCCAGCAAGGTAACTTGACCGCCCAGGGATGCGATCTGCGAATTGGCATCGTCGAGCTGGAGCCGCCACGGCTCAACCTGGCTGCCATATTGTTGGTCGTTGGCGTTATCGATCAGTTCCAATTGTCCCTGGGTCGACGCTAATTGGGTCTGCAGGCGAAAATTCTCAGCTTGCAAGCCCACAACTTCGGACCTCAAATTTACATATTCTGGGCTTGGGTTAGCAACTGGTGGAATGGGGAGTGATTCTAGGGGCTGGGAGATGGCGATTTGTCCGGTTTGTTTCTGTTCCACCAGCAAGGCCGCCCCGGTCCCGGTGGCCGCGGCAGCCAATGTTGCCACTGCGGCCGCTCGGAGAAAGCCTCGTCGATCTAATTCGTGTCTGACGATCTCATCTGCCATTGTTCCTTCCTCGCTTGGTCATTTTGCCAATTTGGTCAAGATGCACAGTCCAACCTCGCACAAGAGTTGCTTTTTCTATACGCTCGAATAGCGCCTGAGTTGCGCTAATTCCACAAAAATCTCACTAAGAATACATTAATTCACTCCCAATTATACAGAACACGTGTTCTAATATCAACTATTTCGGATTTGCCAAAAGGTGAATAGATTAATCGGTTTAGTGCATTATGAACAGCGTCTCGTCAATGGCAAAGTCACAGGAATAAGACTGGCCAGAGCAATGGCCAGCAACCTGGTTAATCATAACCAAAACGTTTCAGTGATTGTTCATTGCTCCGCCACTGGGCTTCGACTTTAACCCAAAGTTCAAGGTAGACCTTGCCTTCGATAAGCACTTCGATTTCTTTTCGGGCGGCGGCGCCGATATTACGCAACTGGCTGCCCTTTTTGCCGATCACCATTTTCTTGTGATTCTCGCGTTCAACGTAGATAGTTGCTTTAATAAAGGTAACACCATTATCACGCTCTTTGAAGTCGTCAACCAGGACAGCCGAGCCATAGGGCAATTCTTCCCGCATTTGCAGATATAATTGCTCGCGAATGAGTTCTGCGGCGAGATCGCGAATATAAAGGTCGGTAGTCTGGTCAATCGGGTAATAGCGTGGCCCTTCTGGCATTTTTTCGACGATCATGCGTAGTAACGCCTCAAGTCCATCCCCATGAAGCGCCGAAATAAGAATCCAGCCGGCATCAAGCAGCAATGCCCGATATTCATCTGTTCGCGTTAACACGATTTCGGCCGGAACGAGATCGCCTTTATTCAACACCAGGATTACAGGAATTTTATCGCTCAGCCCCTCCAGGGTTGTGGCAATGGCCTTATCGCCGGCTCCAGGTGCATCACCGGCATCGACCAGCCATAAAACCACGTCGGCATCCCGAATCGAATCGTCGGCCGCCGCTACCATATATTCGTCTAGCTTCTGACGTGGCCTGATGATTCCGGGCGTGTCGACGAAGATAATCTGGTAATCGGCTTCGGTAAGTATGCCCAGTTGGTTGCTGCGGGTTGTCTGCGGCCGTGGGGAAACGATGGCGATTTTTTGTCTCAAGAACGCATTCATGAGCGTGCTTTTACCGACGTTAGGACGCCCGGCTACTGCTACGATGCCTGATTTGTGCCCGTCTGGCACCGTTTCCTCAGCCAGTGAGTCTAAGTCTAAATCGGCCATTTCTGACTGCTGGTACTCTTTGTCGCCCATAACTTTGTCCTACTTGCTGCCCGTTAATCCCAGGCAAATTGTTTCATCATCTCACGAATCTGGATGAGACGATTGTTTCCGACCATATCATTGTACCACTCCCATATCTGGCTTTCTGAATCTCCTGCTTTTATCAAAAGAATAGCCCGGCTCTCATCTGGCACCGGCGCACGCTCCGGCACTATCTGTTTCCAGCTTTCTAACTTGATGATCAGCTTGACCAGCGCCATCAACTCTTCCTGGGTGAGGTCACCAGGTTCCTTCACCTCTTCTCGGAGGGCTTTTTGTTGAACATGTCCAGAGCCAGCAATAGTTAGCTCCAAGCCACCGTGCAAGGGATGAAGATCCGAGTAGGTGATCAATAGACCTGTGGGTTCCAGGCGACCTTCCAAATAAGCTGTTAGTACTTTAGCCACAGATCTGGCATTCAGTACAACTTCGGTGGCAATCGGCTCAACGGTGCCCGGTAGAACCTCTTCAAATAAGTTCATCTCCTCACCCTGATTACAAGCGGAAATCCCAAGCAAGGCCAATATAAGCGACAGCGCTGAATAAAGATATTTCATATCAACCTTCTTGGTTTGTTCTCTTAACCCGCCACCGCCTGGCGATTAGGATCACTATGGCTAGCAGACAAACCATAAATAAGACGCCATCGGCCACCGTATCCAGGCGATATGGGCCGATAATCGGCGCCTCATCGCCCCGATAGAGGCTGACCACGCCGCGCCCGGCGCTCAAAAATAGGAGCGTCAACCAGAATATCATGAGCGGCTTCAGGCGTCCATGCAGGCCGAGCACAATGATGAGAATCAATAAGCAGGTTAACAGACCCATAAATTGGGTCTGAAAGCGTAGACCGTGGACCCCGAAGGAATCGGGTAAGTCGGCCGCCAAGGGCCCAAAGATTGTTTCCCTGCCGAAAGCGCAGCCCTCCAACCAACAGGCCAGCCAACCGAAAACGCTAGCCAGGGCCAGCGGCGCCGCCAGCAGGCCTGCATAGCGCCCAAATGGACGTTCCCGCCAGCGGGCCCACAACCAGAGCGCTAGCAAGCCGGTTGCCAGGACACCATAATAATTGAGACCTCCCCGGGATATCATGAAAGAGTTCCTGGACATTCTCCTGGTAGTAGGTCCAATTGACCAATACGAATACAGTTCTTCCACCGGCGATACCCACCACCATGGCCGCCAAAAATCCGTCGATCCATCCGGGCAATCGTTGGTCGTACTTTCGCTCCAACCAGGCTGCCAAACCAAGACCAAGGATGATTCCCAGGCCCATAAAGACCGTGTAGCTATATAAAAAAAATGGACCGAATCGGGTTAATATTGGGTACATCTGCCCCGATCTTAGACTTAGCTTGCTTTCGCTGCAATGTTGCTCTGCAACATCTTTTGCAGATAGAGTACAATGTCGCCAATATCTGGGTCGATTCAGGCTGATGCCATCGGCCGGGATGATAATATTCAGCCGGCTGCTCATCTGATGCGTAAGGCAAGCCGGCCAGGGAGGAAAGGAAAATGCTTGCAGACGAGATGGGCTTGGGCCGCCGTAAAAAGATTGCTCTCGTGGCCCATGATAATAAAAAAGACGACATGATCCGTTGGGTTAGGCACAACCGTGAACTTTTGAGCCAGCATGCGCTATACGCCACCGGGACCACCGGGAGAGTTTTGGAAGAGTCATTGGGCCTTTCAATCACCGTCTTACAAAGTGGTCCGTTAGGCGGCGATCAACAGATTGGAGCAAAGATTGCCGAAGGGGAGATTAACGTCTTGATATTTTTCTGGGATCCCTTGGAAGCCCAACCCCACGATCCTGATGTGCGCGCCCTGTTGCGGATGGCGGCGGTATGGAATATTCCCGTCGCCACAACCCTGGCCACAGCAGATTTCTTGATCACATCACCACTTATGGCTGAACCGTACGTACGTCGTCTGACCGATTATGAAGAATACCGCCAGCGCATGAAGAATAAAGTTTTTCAGCCGGCAAAAGAATAAGATGCAACCTGAGGTGCGTCCCTATCAGCGGAGTGACCGCCATGCCTTGAGCCAGTTGCTAAATGAAGCGGCCGATCGTGGAAAGTGGTCAATCTCGAGTTTAGATGATTATCTGGCCGGCGTTCTGGCAAGGGACGGCCGGATCTGGAACTTGTTTCGTGGTGATCTCCTGGTCGGACATGCGCAGATCGATGCCTTGCCTGGTCTTGATGGGCAATTCGATTTATCAGGTTGTATAGCTACCCAGGTACGTCGTCAGGGCCTGGCCAGCCACCTATTAGCTTGGATCTTGGCCGATTTGAAGGAATCGACAGTTAAGCAGATCAGCCACCCGGTGAAGTCCCTGGCCGGTGAGGCTGCCCAGTTCCTGTTGAGCCAGGACTTTTTTATTGGCCATCAGGAACTAGTGATGGAACTGCCTGCCCTTTCAAGGCCGGCGCTGACCAGACTGCCGGCCCCCTTCTATCTGCAAACATTTCCCGGTTCACAGGCCATATCCTATTTCCGCCGGCTTTACGAAGATAGCTTTAGCGGACGCCCTTGGTACCAACCATACCTTTCCGATCATGAGGTATCACAGGAATTGGCCGGCCCGGCCGATCTGTTATTTCTAATGCACAACGGACAGCCGGTCGGTTTCGCCTGGCTACGCTGGCCAGAATTTGACAAAGCCCAAATAGAACCCATCGGTCTGGTGGTACCTTTCCAAGGCCAAGGCCTGGGTCATACTTTTTTATCGGCCATTCTTGACCAGGCGTTCCAACAAGGCGCCAGGCGCATTTGTCTGGGGGTCTGGCTGGACAACAAAGTTGCTCTGCACCTTTATCAAAAAGTTGGTTTCCAGCCCACCTTTACCACAACTTACCTGGCTTACAATATCGAAGGTGAAACTCAGATGAGCCAGTAGCGCCAATTCCTTTGCCTTTCACGCGTTCCCCCTTACAATCATTATCGAGTCCTTAGCCAATTACCTAGAGCAACTTTTCAGGCCGCAGAATTCCCAGCCTGAACCAATAGCTCCCTTCCGACCAGATGGCCTATTCTGGAATCTTACTTCTATTTAAGTCAGTTATCGATGGACACAATATGGAGCAACGTATGTTTGAGAGCATCGATGATGTGCGTGACGGTCTTAGCCAGCAAGAGTACATTGCCTCGGAAGAGATAGCCACGGTATCCTTCCTGGCGCAACGCCTGGAAAAACCTATCCTGACCGAAGGACCGGCAGGTGTGGGAAAGACGGAATTGGCCAAGGCTTGGGCGGCCGCCACCGGCCGGCCGCTGATTCGACTGCAATGTTACGAAGGTCTGGACGAGAGCAAAGCGTTGTATGAGTGGGAGTATGCCAAGCAGATGCTTTACACGCAGTTGCTACGGGAGTCGCTGCGAGAAGTTCTGGATGGGGCCGAAAGCCTGACCGAAGCAGCCGAACGCTTGTCTCAGGAGGAAGATGTATTCTTCTCTGAAAAATTCCTGCTTCCCCGGCCGTTGTTAATGGCTATAATGTCCCCAGAACCAGTCGTATTGCTTATTGATGAAATTGACCGGGCAGATGTCGAGTTCGAGGCGTTTCTGCTGGAAGTATTGAGCGATTTTCAGGTTAGCATCCCGGAACTTGGCACCATCAACGCCTTGCACCAGCCTATGGTTGTCTTAACGAGTAACAACACCCGCGACCTCAGTGAAGCCTTAAAACGGCGCTGTCTTTATCTCTTTATCGATTACCCGGCTCTTGCCGCCGAGCTGGATATTGTCAGGCTCAAAGTACCGGAATTGAATCCTGCATTGGCCCGACAGGCAGTCGAGGTTGTGCAACAACTGCGCCGGATGGATTTGCGAAAGGTGCCCAGCATCAGCGAAACTTTGGATTGGGCCCGGGCATTGGTCACCCTGAATGCGGAGGCTATCGACGAAAAAACGATGCGTAATACGCTGACGGTTCTACTCAAATATGAAGCTGATGTCCAGCGAGCGCGCCGCTTGTTAACAGGTGATCGGGGAGGTATCCGAGGCAAAGGGGGCCGTCTTGGACAATAGGATCATTGAGTTCGTGCGTGGGTTGCGAGCCGCCGGTGTACGTGTTTCCCTGGCTGAATCAATGGACGCCATGCGCGCCGTCGGCGTTATCGGCGTCTCAGAGAAGGAGTTGTTCCGCCAATCCTTGCGAACGACACTGGTTAAGGAATCAACAGACTTCCCCATTTTTGATGAGCTATTTTTACTCTATTTCAGTAGCAGTGGGCCGCCTCTCCAAAACGCGTTAGAAGATCTAAGCCCAGACGAAAAAACAATGCTCAGAGCCGCGCTCTCGGCTATGAGCGGCCGGTTGCAGCAACTATTAGACTGGCTGACCAGCGGTCAAGGTCCGACCAGGGGTGAATTGGAAGAACTAGCCCGGCGGGCTGGGTCGGATTGGGCCAACAATCCCGGGGAAGCTCGCTGGGTAAGCCGGCGTATTCTGCGTCAGATGGGTTTTCAACATTTGGAGGAGCAAATACAAGAACTCGTCCAACACCTGCAAGAGATGGGCATGAGTGAGCAGGCCATTGGCGAGTTGCTTGGCGTCGTCGATGCGAACCGCGAGGTGTTAGCCGGGCAGGTGGCCCAACAGGTCGGTCTGCAGGTGGCCCGTGAGCGAACAGAAAGATCCCGGGATCTTCATGGTTCTGATTTATTGCACAAGCCCTTCCAGGCATTGACCGAAAGTGAGGCAGAACTCCTGCGAAAGGAAGTCCAACGGCTTGTCGCTCAGCTTCGCAGTCGCGCCTCCCTTCGCCGGCAGCGAGGTAAAAATGGAAAATTCGACCCCAAGAGCACGATCCGGGCCAATCAGCGTTATGGCGGTGTGCCCTTCGAGATGAAGTACCGGCGGCAGAAGCTGAAACCAAGTCTGGTGCTGATTTGTGATGTGTCCACCTCGATGCGTTCGGTAGCCGAGTTTATGCTCCGGCTAATCTATGAACTCCAGGACCAGGTGGCTAAGGCCCGCAGTTTTGTCTTTAATGCTGACATGGATGAGATAAGCGTGACCTTGTCCGGCAAGCGGGCCGCGGATGCCGTCTCCGAGGTGCTTTATGGATTCCCACCCGGTTACTACGCCACCGACCTGGGGAATAGCCTGGACACTTTTTTTAAGAATTATTCTGATTCAATCAATAACCGATCGACGGTCATCATCCTCGGGGACGGCCGCAATAACTACAATTCACCCCGAATTGATTTGGTGAAGCAATTAGCGCGCCGGGCAAAACGGCTGATCTGGTTAAACCCGGAAAACCGGCAACTATGGGGAAGCGGCGATAGTGATATGCTTGAATATGAGACGATTTGTGATGAAGTATACCAGGTGCGAAACCTGGCCCAATTGTCAGGGGCGGTGGACGAATTGTTGGCGATGAGTTGAAAAAAGTGCTGCCGCTTCCCGATAAAAATGTAACCCCCCGGACCCGGAACCATTCTCTGTTGACCGGTGCTATGAGTAGCGCTATCCAAATCTGACGTCTGTCCTACCGTCACTCGTGGTCGGCCACGATGGATGCACAGAGTCGTCCATGGCGCGCGTGAACTATTTAAATCGCATATCCAGGTGAATGAAGCCTGGCGGTAGGCGAGCCAGACCTGGTCGTGGAAGCTGCTAGTCCTGAGTCCTTTGCCAATTACCTTGATCGAAAATTGAATCGCCCCAGACTTTAAGAAAAGCCAGGCAACAGGTGAATGCTGCCTGGCACTATCTGTGCGCTCAAGGGTGTGAGTTACGCCTCTTCATATTCCTCAATAGGCACACAGAGGCAGAACAGGTTCCGGTCGCCGTAAACATTGTCAATTCGGGCTACGGCCGGCCAGAACTTATTCGTGCGCACCCAGGACAGCGGATATGCAGCCTGCATACGGGAATAACCCCGCTCCCAATTGTCGTCGGCGATCATCATAGCTGTATGCGGCGCGCCAACAACCGGATTGTCCTTTGGATCGCTGCGTCCATCTTCGACATCCTGGATCTCCTGACGGATGGAAATCAATGCACTACAGAAGCGGTCCAATTCATCCAAAGACTCGCTCTCGGTCGGTTCAATCATTAGCGTACCGGGCACCGGAAAGGACATCGTCGGCGCGTGGAATCCATAATCCATCAATCGTTTGGCCACATCTTCCGCGCCAATACCTACACCCTGATCCAGGTGTCGCAAATCGATAATACATTCGTGGGCGACTCGGTTGTTAGCCCCCTTATACAGCACTGGATAATAGGGATCCAGGCGGTGGGCGACGTAATTCGCATTCAGGATGGCCACCTTGGTCGCTTTTGTCAATCCAGCTTCACCCATCATGGCAATATAGGCGTAGGTTATGGGTAAAATACTGGGACTACCCCATGGGGCTGAGGAGACGGCGCCTGTAGCCTGTTCGCCGCCCACGCCAGGGACGACTGAATGCCCGGGTAAAAACGGGGCTAGATGTTTTGCCACGCCGATCGGGCCCATACCCGGACCACCGCCGCCATGGGGGATACAGAAGGTTTTATGCAAATTCAAATGGCAAACATCACCGCCAAATTCGCCTGGTTGGGCGATGCCTACCAGGGCATTCATATTGGCGCCATCCAGATAGACCTGGCCACCATGATCATGGACGATCTGACAGATTTCACGGATACCAGCTTCAAACACGCCATGGGTTGAGGGGTAGGTGACCATGATCGCCGCCAGTTTTTCCTGGTGCTTGATGGCCTTTTCTTGCAGGTCATCAATGTCGATGTTGCCATCTTTGTCGGTGCGTACCAGGACGACATTCATGCCGGCCAAAACAGCGCTGGCCGGGTTGGTACCGTGGGCTGAGCCTGGTATGAGGCATATATCACGATGGCTGTCACCCCGACTTTCATGGTAGGCGCGGATTACCAGCAGGCCGGTATACTCACCCTGGGAGCCTGCATTGGGTTGGAGTGAAACGGCCGAAAAGCCGGTAATTTCAGCCAGCCATTTTTCCAACTGCTTTAATAACATTTGGTAACCGCCCGTTTGATCCAGGGGGGCGAAGGGATGAATCTGGCCAAACTCGGGCCAGGTCACAGGATACATCTCCGTGGTAGCATTTAGCTTCATCGTACACGAGCCCAGAGGGATCATCGAATGAGTCAACGAGAGATCCTTTGCTTGGAGGCGTTGCATATAGCGAAGCATCTCGGTTTCTGAATGGTATTTGTGAAAGACTAGATGGCTGAGGAAATTAGAGTGTCTTTTATGAGGTCCTGTATATTCCAGATCCACCTCAGCGGCCAGTTGAGATACCTCAAATTGTCTCTCATCAGCGCCAAAAATTACCAGCAGATCGGCAATATCGCCGGCTGTGGTTGTTTCGTTGAGGGATATGCCTACAGCGTCGTTTTCATAGTAACGCAGATTGACGCCGTTTTTCAGCGCGGCCGCCCTGATCTCCTTGGCCGTTCTTGGTCCGGCGTCTACCGTAAGCGTGTCGAAAACCGGTCCGGCTTGGGCGGCATAACCCAATTTTTCCAGGCCGGCGGCCAGCGTCCCGGTCAGCAGCTGCACTCGTCTGGCGATCCGCCGTAGACCATCCGGTCCGTGATAAACGGCATACATCGAAGCCATGACCGCCAGCAGAACCTGGGCTGTGCAAATATTGCTGGTCGCTCTCTCCCGGCGAATATGTTGCTCCCGCGTTTGCAGCGCCAAGCGGTAGGCCGGTGCGCCGCTGGCATCGACCGAGACCCCAATCAGGCGTCCCGGTAATTGGCGTTTGTAATCTTCTGTGGTGGCCATATAGGCGGCATGGGGTCCGCCATAACCTAAGGGTACACCAAAGCGCTGGCTGTTGCCGATGACCACGTCGGCGCCAAATTCTCCTGGTGGCCGGAGCAAGGTCAGGGATAGAAGATCGGCCGAGACGACAGTCATCGCTTCTGCTTCATGCGCTTTGGCGAAGAATGGTTCATAATCAATAATCTGCCCATCAGTGGTCGGATATTGGACTAGAACGCCAAAGGTCTCCCCGTCGAGATCGTAGTTTTCATGATCCCCGACCGTGACCCTGACACCCAGGGGTTTGGCCCGGGTTTGAACGACGTCGATCACCTGGGGATGGCAGCGCTCGGAGACAAAGAAGGTATTGGCCTTTGAATTCCGAGGCAAGGATCGTTGACAAAGCGTCATCGCTTCGGCCGCCGCCGTACCTTCATCGAGCATAGAGGCATTGGCTATTTCCATTCCGGTCAAATCGCTGATCATCGTCTGGAAATTGATTAACGCTTCCAACCGCCCTTGGGCGATCTCAGCCTGATAAGGTGTATAGGCGGTGTACCAGCCCGGATTCTCCAATATATTGCGCTGAATGACCGCCGGCGTGGTGCAATCTGAATAACCCATGCCGATAAAAGAGCGAAAGATCTGGTTCTTTTGAGCGATCTTTCGTAATGCGTCAATGGCTTCGGATTCACTGCACGGATCGGGCAAATTTAGCTTCCCAGCCATTCTGATCACCTGGGGAACCGCTTCATCGATCAATTGATCCAAGGACGCCAGGCCAATCGTATCCAGCATTTGTTGGATCGCGCTGTCCGATGGACCAATATGCCTGTTGACAAAATAATCAACCGATCGTAACAGATCGGAATTGCTTCTGGGAGAAGATGAGTGACTCATAGTCTATCCTTTTTGAAAAAAAATCTCTGGGGATGCTCCGGAAGAGAAGTCATCGCTTGTTGATAATCAGTTACCCATTCGGCCTGGGCAGGCGGGAGTAAAAAGCTAGAAATAGGACCGGCGTGCGGGCTGGCCGGGTCCGCCGCCCTGTTGGCCAGTCCGCTGGCCAACAGGTGTGTTTATTTATCTTCTAGCAAAGCCTTTAAGTGAATGATCAGGCCCGTTCGTCACAGTAAGCGCTATAGGCGACCGCATCCATCAGGTCCTCAAGCGCACTCAAATCGGCAACTCGGATCTTCACCATCCAGCCGGTGCCATAAGGATCTGAATTAGCCGCTTCGGGCATATCGGGCAGATCTTCGTTGACGGCTATGACCTCACCGGCAACCGGCATATATAAATCGGCCGCTGCCTTGACGGACTCGACGACGCCGAAGGCCTCTCCGGCGCCAAAGGAGTCGCCCGAATCAGGTAATTCCACGTACACTATGTCGGACAGTGCGTCCTGGGCGTAGTCGGTCAATCCCACGACGCCTTCATCCCCATTCATACGTAGCCATTCATCTTCTTTGGTGTACAGTAGCTCTCCAGGAATATTACTCATTGATTTCTCCTTCAAATATGAAATCGGACTACTCTTCTAATAGCAAAAGAGGACGTCCAACACCGCCTGGCTTCTACCAATTACCAGCGCATTGTCGTCCTCTGTTATAGTCCTGAGAGTTTCACCGTTCATCAACGGTTTGCCCCTTCGGCGCCGACCCCTTGATCGTTGATAAAAATCACAACGATAGAGGTCGGACTTTCCAGAGGCGCCTTGCTGCACGGTCCTTTTGCCTGAGAGATTCACCAGGCAATTACCTGGTTTGCACCTTCGGCGCCCTTACCGTCTTGTTTTGGGAAAAACAAAACAATAAGAACCTCTCCCGAACAGCTGATCGGCACGATCCACTTTTATACATTGTACGCTGCGGGCAATCGACAGGCAATACAAATATCTTGATTGTTCAGGGCTTACATGGTAGCCGTCCAGGATCTTCCGTTTTGCCTTCGAAGTGGAGGACGACAAGAACCAATTTCAACAAACGAAATCGTTCGCCTGGGCAATCCAGGTACCTGACGTCGCGCAGACCGGCATGGGTTATGGCAAAGGCGGCTCAATACGAACTGAATCACTATACTCAAAGGCTGTCGAGAGCCGGATATTTTCGCCATTTGTGGCATATGTAACCACCTGCTTATGCAAAAGAGTATCTTCAATACCAATCCAGACCGTAGTTTGTACCGGCGTTTCAATCCCAGCCATTTGTCCCGAATAGGTGAAGATCCGGGTTGGAATGCTGTTCAAATCCTCCTCGCCCACCAGACGCATCTCTTCAACAGTTGTTGATAATAATTCAAGCTGGGCTTCGACAAATTGTTCGTCGGTAAAAGGAGCAAAGAGCGTGCCGAACCTTTCAGTCTGCTCGCCTGCGGAAATAAGCCAGTTGGCCGTTTTGTCCTTTAAAAAAGTCTGGCCGGCGGCCACAATGAGTTCAAGCTCTTCAGTCGCCATCCGATAGCTGTTAGGCCTGACAAATTCGAGCAGTGTGGCGCCAATTTCGCCGCTGCTAAGATTCTCACGAGTGATAGTTGCCCGCAGCGCGTTGACTGATAACCCGGCAAGTTGGGCGGCCATAATGCTTTCCAGGCCCAGTACGCTCTGCTGTTCTTCACTTAGCACTACGACCGTGGCGACAGGCTCGGGGGATTCCGAGAGCGGCCGGGCCAGTTCCTCTGTCGGAAGGGGCGTCGGTACGGGTCTGCGGGTTGGCGTTGGTCCAGACGGTCGGAGATCCACCGGCGACGTTGTCGGTGGGATGACGAACTCCTCCCTACTCAAATTGCCAAAAGAATCACAGGCGGTCAAGGTCACAGCCGCGATCAGCAGGAAAAAAAAGAGTCGAGATACAGATTTCATGGTCGCTATTTTATCCTCACCATTTCACGGTCTCTTTGTTTGGTCTGTTTGTTTGATCTCTTTACCGATCTTTCCTTGCCAGCCAATGCCGATGTTCGACCAGCATACAGGCGTCCATAACCACCTTGAGGCCGGCTTGCTGGGCTTTTTCGGCCGCGCCCTGGTGATAGATGCCCAATTGCATCCAAACCGATTTGGCCTGGATAGCGATCGCTTCAGCCACAAAGGGGGGGATCTTTTCGCTACGTTGGAAGAGTAGCACTAGGTCAACCGGCTCTGGAATAACGCGCAGGTCGGGATAAGCCTTTTCGCCCAAAGCCTCATCAAGATAAGGATTCACCGGGATAATCCGGTACCCTTGATCGTGCAGGTAGGCCGGGACATAATAGCCGGCTCTTGTCCGCCGCCGGGAGAGGCCGACGACGGCGATAACCCTGGTATTGCTCAAGATATCGTCTATGGTTGCTTCTTGGTTTACCATCGCTTCGCTTAAGCTGGCCACACACGATATGACATGTCCAATATATTTACGAATTGCATATCCAATAATAACTTAGATCGATCGGAGAGGACATGGTACCGCGCCCCCTTTCATTCGTAGCTTAACTCCCCTGGCTAACCCAGGGTCAACCTTCGGCGACAATATGTTCGGGCTTGATCTTATACATAATCCGAGTCTCTTTTTGAGCCATTTCCAGCGGTGCTACCCCACCATAATATGAGGCGTTTCCGGTGTAAAGCGCGGCCAGTTGATTGATATGCTCCACCGCACCGACTTCTGTGCTTTCGACGACCACTCCGCGGACTTCCATACGGCGGTATGGCCTGGTCGTATCGATAGCCATGATGGTGACCCTGGGATCCCGGGCGATATTTTTCGGCTTCTGGCGGCCTGCGGCCGTGTTCACCAGGATAAACTGGTCCTCTAAATTGCACCAGACGATGGTCGACTGGGGCCGGCCATCCGGCATGAGGGTGGTTAAGGTCACCACCAGAGGTCCATCAATCAAATCTCGATATTGTTCCGGAATTAGCGAAGTCATATCCTTCTCCTGGTATTTATAAGGTGATTGTGCATTGGGAGAGACCGTTCGGGCGAACCAGATGCATTACGGTGTTACTTTTTCAGCGCTAACGAATTTTCACTATTATCATTCATCCTCCTGCCTGGCGAAAGCATGGATACAGAAATTCCGCCGGGCCGCGGAGCGTTTAGTTGAGAATTTCGCTAAAATTGTAGCCAAAAAGCAGCTGCTACCGCTATACTAGTCTCAGGAATGGTTATGGGTTGATGTGGCGGTTTTAGCCCAATAATTACCGCCGGCCCGCACAGAAAAGGAGCACCAAGTATGCGTAGGAGTTGCGAATTTTATATTTGCCCTATCTGCTTCGCCACCCAGGAGAAACCCGGGTTGCATCACGATCATGTTATGATCTTCTGCAAACAACTTCCTTTGGGCGACGATCAACTTAAACCTGTCCGTAGTATTGAGGGTGATCTGAAGACCCGCGCCCCGCGCTGGTTCCTGGAAGCGGTCTGGGACGCGGCCGGAATCGATTACCCGGCTTCCCCTTAGTTGATCGCTCACTTATAAACCCAGGGTGTCTTTGAAGACGTTGATCTGGGCCATATGTTCTCGTTTGTGCCCATAGAAGGAGTAAACGATATAGTCATCCAGGCTGTATTCGTTCCCATACCAGGGCATCGTCCCAACCTTCGGTAGCAAACCGGCCGGGATCTCTGACAACAAAGCAATATTGTACGCCTGCCACTCCGCATATTCGACCAGGACCTTCTCCGCCGATTTAACGTCGCGACTGCCTACCTCGTAATCATTATAGCCTTGCGGCGATTCTGCCATCCTGAGCATGTAGGGTCCCGGTTCTTCCTCCTGGAATGTTTTTAAGACCTCATTCAGCAGGTGCTCAAATGAAGCTAGATGGGCGATAATCTGTTTCGTTGACCAGACTCCACAAACATTAGGTGTCTCCCATTCCTCATCGGGCAACGCCTCGATGGTGCCTAAGACAAACAGGTGACCGTACTTCAGGATATCCGCTGCATTCATAAAGCTAACTCCTCTCTTTTAAGTAACCAGTTACTTACCGGCGACCATACCGTTTACAATCAGACAATTGGGATTACGGCGATTGTACTGGTTATAGGCTGTCAGGCCAATACGATCGGCCGAAGGGCCGTTTCGGCCGGGTGGCCGGGCGGCCATCGAGCTAACATGAATAATCCACCCTGATGGATGACAAGAAGTGAAGCTACTCGTATAATCCGTGCCGGTGAAAAAATCATGGCGTTGAGTGAAATGAGCGAAACAGACAGCCCGGCTGGCATTCTTGAGCAGCCCCAGCCCAAACGGGAGCAAAACAAAGAGCGGACGACATTTCAAACGCTGATCGTCTTATTCAAAGCACGCGTCGTTTCCTTGTTGCTGCTGGCGGCTGTTGGCGGGGCATTTATGGCCACCGGGGGCTGGCCCGGCGTGGGGACACTACTTATTGTCCTCCTATTTGGCGGCCTGGCCGCGGGAGGGGCGGCCGGACTCAACCAGTACCTGGAGCAAGGTCCTGACGCGATCATGGGCCGTACCCGCCAGCGGCCATTGGTCACCGGCGAACTCCAGCCTCGTTGGGTGTTATGGGCCAGTGCGGCAATGGTGCTTGTCCCTTCGCTGGTGGCCCTTTTGTTCAATCCGGCCCTGGCTTTTTACCTGGCGTTGGGTGCATTTATTTACGTGGGTCTTTATACCATTCTGTTGAAACCCCGCACACCGCTCAATATCGTCATCGGCGGCGCGGCCGGCAGCGCGGCCGTCATGAGCGGCGCCGCGGCGGCCGGCAACTGGCAAGATCCAGCCGTCATCACTCTGGCCCTGTTACTATTCCTATGGACCCCTTCCCACTTCTGGAGCCTGTCCATTCTTTATAAAGACGAATACGCCAAAGCCGGGGTACCAATGCTGCCGGTGCACACCACAATGAAAAACGCTTCCTGGTGGGTACTGCTGCACACCGCTGCCACCGGCTTCGTGGCCTTGCTTCTGGCCGTTTCACCCTCCCTGGGGCTGGCCTACTTCGTGCCGGTGCTCATTGCCACCATCGACATGATCGCCCGCAACATTCGCCTGATTCGTGAGCCAACACCCCAGAACGCCCGGGGATTATTCATCTCTTCCAATATTTATCTCACCGTCGTCCTGGTGGCCATCTGCGCCGGGACGGTTATTCACTCCGTCTGGTCCCCCCTTTAGAGCCAGCCGGGACAATCAGGGAGATCAGATCCGGCCGCTCATACTCTCACCGTAACCGGTCAGCTCCACGTAACCCCGCCCGGTGATTGGCTGGCCATTGCGCAGTCCCTCAAAGGCAGTAGCTCCTTCCCAGTAGGTTGTGGAAACATTCAATTCCTGGTTAGCCATCAGCGGCCGGCCGTTCAATTTTAGCTCCAGGCTGGGAATATTGATTCGCCAGCCGGCTGGGTAAGTTATGCCGCTGGTGGGGCTGCGCCACTCGTCGAGCACTTCGAGCTCCCAGGCCTCACGGTTCAACGCTATCGTCGAACCATCGGGATAGATGTAAGTGCCGCTGGATGCCGCTTCAAGCCCGCCATTTTGGTCCCGGATCTGAAAAAACATCAACGCTGAGCCATCGTCCAACTGGATCGAGAACCAATCCCAGCCCACAGCGCCTGAGCTGAGGGCGCTGGTGCTATACTCGTGGTCCTTCCAGGCTAATCCGCTAACGGAAAACTGCTCTTCGTTCAGGCTGATCGTCCCTTCGGCTTCTTGTTGGACGATAGAGTAGTAATAAGAGGCGTTCCCAGGTTCTGGTCCCTTTGGGCTGAGACCGCCGTCCCCGTGTAATATGGGCGGCAACGTTTCCGTCAGCCGCAGGTCCAGGGTCACATCGCCGGACCGGGCGGTAAGATGCACCGCGGCGGGGCCAATTTCCTCCACCTGCCAGTTCTCCAACCAGACCCGGTAAGGTTCGGCCTGGGCGCCGGCCAGACCCGCCGCGCCGCGGCTGAAACGCTCGAAGGGATGGAAGGTATTTGTCTCAATATCGCTAACCGTAAAATGGGCCAGGTAAACCTGGTCGGTACGCCATTCTGAGACGGGGGGGCAGACTGTGGATGATGTGCCATCATCGCCGCTCATGAGACCCTGCGCACAGGATGTTTCGTTTGCGGCCGGCGGCGCCAGCGCGCGCCGAAAGAAGGTGAGCTGGAAGCCAAAAGGCCGGCCGGTTTCGGTTTCCAGCACGCCGGTGTAATACCACCATTCGGTCTGGTAGTCGTCATGCGGCCCCAGGTCCCGGGGAAATTCAACCGCGCCGGGAATACGGGCCCGGGCGAATCCGGCCGGGCTGGCCTCTGACAGGAGAGGGATCAGCGAGGCTTCACCGCTGCCGGCATCAGCATTTTTTGACCGCTGCCAAAGAAAGCCAGCGGCTGCCAGAATGAGGAGAATAGTGATTAGAGCGAATGCTTTTTTCATCTTTCTATGTTGTCGCTGCGTATATTCAAATTTCCGATTTTCGAACCTACTCCTCTCTTATAGCTGTTGTTATGACCATATTTCCGGATCTCAGGGCCGGATAAATACCGGCCAGCAGCGCGGCCACCACGGCCACGGCCAGGGCCTGCAGGAAGTAAACCGGTTCCAGGTCCATTTGCAGCGTCCAGCCGAAAGAGCGGCGGTTTATCACGTAAATGAGGATCCAGGCTAACAGCCAGCCGACAGGCATGGCCAGCAGCCCGGCCGTGGCACCCATGAGCCCCGTCTCCAGCAAGGTGAGCTGCCATAATTGGCGTACGGTCATACCCGTTGCTCGCAGGATGCCCAATTCCCGGCCGCGTTCGAGTTGCAAACTCATCAAGGCACTTAGTACGCCGATGAAAGCCACAACCACTGCCAGTAGTTGCAAGGCGGCCGTGATGGCGAAGGTGCGATCAAAAATGTCCAGAGCATTGCCGCGCACTGACAGGTTGGATTGAACAACAACATCGCGCCGGCCCTGGAATTGGACTTGCAACTCCCGGGCGATCTCTTCGGCATTTTCGCCGGGGGAGACAAAAAGGCCCAGCGATGTGGCCGGCGCCGGCCCCCACCAGCGGGTAAATAACGACTGGTGGATCAGGATGCTGCCCTGGTCAGAGGAATAATCGTAAAAGATGGCCAGGACTGGGAAGGCCCGGGGGCCGGATTCAGTCATCAGGGTAATCGGTCCAGGTGGCAGGCCCAAATTTTCACGCAGGCTTAGCGGCTCTGAGACAAAGATGCCTTCACCTTCTTCCAGTCGCTGCCAAAGATTATTCTCGGTTCCATCGATCCAGGCATAGCGGCGGTTGCCATTGGAGATATCGCCACTAACGGCGATCACTTCCACCGGCCGCCCCAGCTCAGGCGCCTGGATTTCCTGGCGCCAGGCCGAGACAATCTGCCTTATGCCCGGGGCAAGATGCGCTGTGGCCTCGATTTCGTCATCCAGGGTACCGGCAATTCGACTGGCGGTAAGGGTCGGCGGGGAGATATAGATATCGGCTTGCAGGGTATTCTCTAACCATTGAGCCACCGTTTGGCGAAAAGAGCCGACCATGATCGAGACCCCGACAATCACCGCCACGGCGATCATCAGGGCGGCGATGGCCACTGAGGTGCGGCTCAAGGAGCGGTTGATATCCCGCGGCGCCAGGCGGCCGATAGGCCCTAGCAGTGACCCACCCAGGGGTGTGAGCCAATTCATCGACGCGGCCGTAATGCCCGGCGTTAAAAAGGCGCAGGCGATGAGGACAATAAAGAGGCCGGCAAAGGTTATGATCAAACTCACCCCCGGCAACCACAAGAGCAAGATGCCGCCCGCGCCCAGTACCAAAAAGAGGATTAACAGCCAACGGGCTGCCTGGCGCGCCTTATCTTCCAGGTTTGAGCGGTATAGGCTGCTTTGAGGCACGGTGCGCCTGGCCTCCCAGGCCGGTACCAGGGCCGCCCCCACGGCCGCACCGACCCCAACAATTAGTCCCTTAACCAGCGTCCCCGTGGGTACGGCCACGCTGCGAACATTGACCACGAAATAAAAATCATTGATTGTCTGGCTCACCAAACCGACCATGCCTCGGCCGAGCAGCACCCCTGCACCAAGGCCCAACAAAGCCCCGATCAGTCCCAGAACGGCCGCTTCGACCAGGATCAGGCTGAACAACTGGCCGCCGGTAACCCCCAGGCAACGCAGGATGCCAAACAACTTCCGGCGCTGGACGACGCTAAAGGTGACCGTGTTGTAGATGAGGAACATGCCCACCACCAGGGCTAACAAGCTCAGCGCCGTCAAATTCAAACGAAAGGCCGAGGCCATTTGTTGCAGAGTATTGGATCGGGCGGCCGCCGCTTCAATGCGCGCCCCCGCCGGTAAATAAGGCGCCAGATTTTCCAGATCGGCCTCATCCTCGACCAACAGATCGATATGGCTCAGCCGGCCGACCATGCTAAAAACCTCCTGAGCGGTAGCGATGTCGGTGAAAAGCAATCCTTCCAGGGCCGATCGTCCGGCTTTGTCTGCCGGTTCCAGCAGTCCAACCAGGCGCATGGAAATCAATTGACCGCCATAGTCCAGGGTGACAAAATCGCCCAAGGCCAGGCCATAGCGGCCGGCCAGATCGCCAGAGATGAGCAAGGTATTAGGCTCTGACAAAAAAGCTTCCAACCCGGCAGCGGCCGATTGCTGGTCTGGGCCGAGGTAGTTGCGGAACGGCGGCTCGGCAAAAGGATCGATGCCTACCAGGCGCATGGGTTGGTCGCCGGTCATGGGGGACAGAACGTAGCCTTCAACCACCGGCGCGGCCGGGGCGAAGCCTAACTCCGTGCGCAAGCGGCTGTAAACGGCTTCGTCCAACCCGGCCGGCCCGCCGACGATGCGCTGGGTGGTGCGGCCCGCTACGGCGTCCGTAGACAGGCTGAAAGCCCGGCTGGCCGATCCGTTGGCCAGGTCGACCGAGACCATCATGGCCACCCCCACGGCGACGCCGGCGATCAACAGCAAATATTGCATCGGCCGGCGGCGAAAGCGGCGCCAGGCGGTCCGAAACAAAGGCCAATTATTTGTCTGGGGGGGAATAGCCTGAGCCTGCGTCGCCTGGTTGATCGCCGGCTCACTTCTTCTTGGGAAAAATCGACGCATGATATTGATTATGCCCGAAATCCTGGTTCGTGACCTTAGATTATTCGGCCGGCCCTCCGGCTACCAGGTGGCCGTCATGGATGCTGTAGACCCGGTCGGCCAGGGGCACCATCTCCGGATTATGGGTGGCCATGATTAATGTCTTACCGGCCGAGCGAGTCAGTTCAAGCAGGAGGCTCAACACCTGGTCGCCGGTCTCCTCGTCCAGGTTGCCGGTTGGCTCGTCGGCCAGCACCAGCAAGGGATCGTGGGCCAACGCCCGGGCGATGGCCACGCGTTGTTGCTCGCCGCCGGATAGTTTGTCCGGGTAGGTGCCCACCCGGTCGGCCAGGCCAACCCGGGCCAATAATTGGTTCGCTTTCTCTTTGACAACGGCCCTGTTCACACCGGCTAATTCCTGGGGCAAAGTGACATTCTCTAGAGCAGTCAGGGTTGGGATGAGGTTAAAAAACTGAAAGACAAAGCCGATATGATCCCGCCGGAATAGAGTCCGTTGCCGCTCGCGCAGACGGGTAATTGTCACACCGTCGATGGTTATATCGCCGCCGCTTGGTTTTTCGATGCCGCTGATTAAGTTCAAGAGCGTGCTCTTGCCGCTGCCGCTTCTGCCTAAGAGTAAAACGAAATCACCTCGTTTGAATTCGGCCGAGAGCTGGTTCAGGACCGGCCGGGATTGGCCGCCTTCCATGAACGTCTTGCTCAGGCCGGCAACGTCGACCAGGGTGTCTTTTTCTGCTCCGTCAGCCATTATCTTTTTCATTACCAGGAAATATAACATGAGCCCGGGAAAAATAACATGGAGCCAGTGAAACGGTTAACAATTATCCAGTCATATCAATAGGTAAATGAGCCTATCTCGTCAATCTTGCACACCCCATTTGATTGTGCTAGTATTTTGATAATCCCTGCTGTGTGCGTGATGGGCTTCTCGAGTTGAGCCAACGCTTATGTTTTTGGGAATTAAGATACGGAGAGGGGATGTAGTAGCGCCCGCCAGGCAGAAACCTCCCGATCAAGTTCCCACCTGCCGATGCAGGTCCTAACAAGGGTGCTCACACGGCACAGCGGGGCCTGTTCTTTTAAGGCGGTTCATAGCCGTCAAAGCTATTTCTTTTTGATATGGACCGGTGCACTAAATATCTAAGCCTCTGATTATGGATCAGGGGCTTTTGTTTGTTGTAGAGGTTGTTAGAGAAAATCAGGTATGGTTCGCGAGCGAATTTCGGACGACATATACATATTCACCAGCCGGCGGTATGCCCAGGTGAAAGCCGGCGCGATCCTGACTAAGGAAGGGGCAATCCTAATCGATACGCTCTTCTACCCCGAGGAAACCAGGGCCATCAAAGAGTTTTTGGAAGAACGCCTGGAGCAGACAGTCCGCTATGTCGTCAATACCCATTATCATGCCGATCACACTTTAGGTACCTACTTGTTCCCGGATGCCCGGGTAATCAGCCACACCCTCTGCCGCGAGTTCCTGGACACCGTCGGCCGGGAAGGCCTGGAACGGATGAAGGAACAGTCGCCCGAACTAGAAGAAGTAGAGATCGTTTTACCAGATATGATTTTTGATACCGGTCATATCAACATTTATCTGGGCGATAAGACGGTGCGCATCTCTCCTTGCCCCGGCCATAGCCCTGATATTATTAGTGTGCTGGTTGTCAACGATCGCATCATGTTCGCCTCGGACAACATGATGCCGGTGCCGACAATTTTTGACGGCAGCTACGGCGACCTGGTTACTACCTTGGAATCTATGCAGGCGATGAGCCTGGATTCAATTGTCCAGGGTCACGGGGAAGTGATCTTACGGGGCGAAGTTCAGGATTTGATCGAAAGTGATTTGGCCTATCTGAACAATATTAAAAAAGCAGTGCAGGGGGTGGTGGAGAAAGGTGATCCTTTTGCCGCTTTGTCGAAGGTGACCATTGAAAGCTGCGGCAAATCCCGGATACCACTTAATGGCTTTGTTAGTGATCTGCACCAGGCTAATTTGCGGCAGCTTTACAACGAAATGACCGGCCATTAGCAGGGGCGACCAGGAGCCGGGCCAACCCCACTTGTTTTTCAGCGGGGACCACTACCATTACTTGATGGGCTGAGCAAGGTTATCTTGCCCGGGAGAATTTCGTAGACAACTTCCTTGACCGATGCGCCGAGAACTTCACCATCCGCGTGGATTGGTGTTCCGGGTTCGCTCTCCGCTCTAAACCAGGGGCTTTTACCGGAGGTCACTTCTGGATGGTGAATATGGGTGCCTTTGATGAGTTTTGGCAGTAACGATAAAACTGTCGATTTGGGTATTTCAGGGGCAAAAACGTAATCCAATAGGCCATCGTCCATCCGCGCCAGGGGAGCCATAGTGAATATCCCGCCCGTCCGCGGCGAGTTGCAGACCGACAACAAGTAGAGCGGACCCTCATAATCGCCGCCCTCCCAGGAGATCCTCATATGCCAGGCTTTCAACTTGGTCAAAGCCCGGATCACCGCTATCACATACCGGAGATTACCCCTTAACCGGGTTATATGCAGATTCTCAATGGTAACCATTGGCTCCATGGCCAAAGCGCAATTGTTGTCGAAGTAATGGACCACCCCATCCATGGTTATCCGGCCGGCATCCAATTGCCGGGTCTGCCCGTCGCAAATGACCTGGGCTGAGGTCAACAAGTCATTGGGAAGCCGGGCCATGGCATTAAAATCGTTGCCAGTACCAACCGGAAGAACGCCTAGCGGCAGCGTTTCGTCGGCACCAGCGCGCTCGATCAACCCATTAACTACTTCGCTGACCGTGCCATCCCCACCGGCCGCGATGACGGCATCATAGCCCTCGTCAACCGCTTTCATCGCTTCCTGTTTGCCTCCACCTGCCTCGGCGATCCTGACCAGGTCATAAGGCAGTCCCACCGAAGCGAAGGAGGCTTCAATGGCAGGTATCCTTTTTTTTGCCCGCCATCGATTGGCATATGGATTAACGATAATCTTGACCTTCATCGTTTAGACCCTCATCTTTCCAACAGCTTGATATCCGGGATCCCCGGTCCATTAACCCGCCACGATAGAAATGGGACCAAAGTACGGCATATTATTCAATTGATGGGTCGTTGGTAGTAAAATGTTTACAGATCGACGAAATACGCCTCGACTGCCTGGTCTAACAACTCTTTGGAAAGTCTGGGTTCTGTGCCTAGATAGCTGCTGATATCCAGAATCTGTTCGATGATATCGCGCGGGTGATTACCCCTAAGCTTACGATTCTTTTTAACGTAATGCTCCTGAAGAAGATAGCGAGTCGCCTGCTCGTCAAAGGTAATGTTATTCTTTTCACAAAATATCTTGAAGATATCACGGTATTCGTCAAAGGTGGGGGAGATGACTTCGATTTTGTGCCGGATACGCCGTAAAAATGCTTCGTCAACCAGGTCGCCTGGTGGAAGATTAGTACAAAAGACGAGCAGCACGGCGAAGGGAACTTCGATCTTCCGGCCGGTATGCAGAGCCAGGAAATCGACGTTCTTCTCCATGGGTACAATCCAACGATTGAGTAGATCCCGTGGACGGATTTGCTGCCGGCCGAAGTCGTCAATGAGTAACATGCCGCCATTGGCCTTCATCTGGAAGGGGGCCTCATAAAACCGGTTTGTGGGATCATAAATCAGGTCCAGGCCGTCCAATGTCAGCTCGCCACCGACCATGATGACCGGTCGTTTTATCTGTATCCACCGCTTGTCTTCGTTCGCCGATGAACCCAGTGGTTTCTGCCTTGCTGATGATTGATCTTCCTTAATGGCCTCATGGGTGATTTCATCATACATCTTGACAATCTGCCCATCTATTTCGACGGCATAGGGAATATACATATCATTGCCCAAGACCATCTTGCCAATGCCCTCAGCGATAGTCGTTTTGCCGTTGCCAGGCGGACCATAGAGGAAAAGAGATTTGCCGGAATTAACCGCAGGACCGATCTTTTTTACCAGGCGCTCGGAAAGCACAAGGTGAGACAAGGCCTGTTCCATCATCTGCGGATTGACGCGCAACTTTCGCTGGCCTTGAGCCACAATAGATTCGATATACTGTTCCCAGGGTACAGGAGCGATGCCAGTATAGGTACTGCGTTCCAACTGTTCCCGCGCGCGAACGGCCCCCTTGACCGTGATGACATATTGGAAGGTCGCAGCATTAAGGCCGGTCGATCCTTTTACATCGCACATTTCTTCCCGGCGCAGAAAGGACATGATCGGCTGAATGACCGTATGAAATGACAAGCCCATTTCTGTTGCCAGTTCACTGCCGGTAATCTGACCTCGGAAGTACATTAGCTTCAAGGCTAGATCTGACAACACACCGGCATCCAGCCCAGTTTCAGCCGGAGATCCAACGGGGGGTGGCTCCCATCCGTCCATGCCACTAAACGTGATCGGTGTTACTTCTGCTATCGCCATCGTTTCGCCTCCAAGGTCTATTGGTTATGAAACGCGCCAAACCCTCGGATTGAGGTTTCTAAGTAAAGATTATACGGCATCTCCCATGCTTAAGCAGCCGCTTCCAACTTAATGACAATACGATCGGGGTCGGCCTTCACGGCCGTGACCTGCAATAGATCGTTCGGTTCGAAGTTGTTTTCCATCCATTTGTGGGCGGATGGGGAGAGAACAACCCTCACCTGGTTTCCCTGTACGAGTCGCCATACCATACTTTTGTCATCGCTGTCTGTTCCATAGTTTAGGGATATCTCCCGCGTTTCTGTGCGGTTATTGATCGCAAAGAAAGGCCAATGTTCTGGGGTCAAGTTTACAAAGCCTCTCCGAATGTGCAATGGCCTGATGAGGCTAACGTAGACAAAACGCTCCAGGCTGGCAACATCGGCCGGCTGTCCGGTAGGCGTATCTTCGACCTTCAGGCGGTGACGGGCAGGCGCCTTCTTCTTAGGTTGGCGAACTTTACCCGTCAGAAATCTCACCAGGGGCATCACCCGGTCCAACTCATCAACACATTCGGGGATGATCTGTGCGCCCATGGTAGCTGTTATTTCCGACGACCTGCGGTGGCTGATATGAATAGGGACAATCCATTTCTCTTCGCTGTTGAGAAAAGCCGCTTTGCTCAAGGCTTCCATGGTCGTTTCGACGGTCAGGTTCGCGATTGTGTCTTTGTAAATATCCTGGTAATGAGTTGCGTCCCCTGTTTCAGGATCATATTCCATTTGTTGGATGCGAACGAGCCATTCTGGCCCTAAAGCAGTCAGTAGGCCATGAAATGACTCAGGCCGGCCGTCGGCAGCCTTATAGGCTTTGTTCAAGGATCCTTTGTCGGCGATACCTAGCTTGATCTCGAGGTTCATCGGCCGGGCTGAATAGGTGATAGCCAACCCTTCATCAGGTTCCTCATCCACTTTCAGGTAGACGCTTTCGTTTGCCCTATCCAGACCGCGGAAGGGAAAAAGAGTCTGGGCATCCTTCGACAGACCCTCATACAGGGCGTTAATAAAATTCTCCAATTCGGATAGCGCATAATTGAGCGCCTGTTCTTCGCCAGCCCAGCCAAAAGCTGTGAAAACTGACATTGAAAGACCGTTAAATCGGGTTGATGACATGATTGATATCCTTAAACGAATTCTATGACTTTTGGCAGCAACCTTTTAGCATTTGCTCTATGGCATAGGCCCTATGGCGGTAAATTGCCTCGTAGTTGCTATTAGAAAGCTACTTTGGGGAAAGATGTTCTGTAAGAAGGTGAGCTCATCGAGAACGTTCCTAATTATTGCAGCCATTCACCAGATGTCAAATTAGCTAATCTGCATTATGTCAACTCAGTCAGTTGAGAAAGCGGTTTGATCATGTCACTTCTACATTAAGTATGGGCCGTAGGCCAGAGTTTATTTAATACGATACCCTTCTTCTTCATTAATAAAGATCCAGGCCACTACGGCGCCGATCTCGATTGTATCGGACAGGTATGCCTTCTTCGTGATAGCCGAGGAGCCCCGCGTATGAAGCAAATGTTGAGAACGTTGCATCTGTTGGAAGCGCCGCTGCCATTGGGCATAATTGACCGGTCGCAGATCAACCCAGCCTTTTCGGGCCCATTTATCGATATTTTCCTGAGTCAGGGGAACCTCATGGTAAATGCTCTCGGGTATATTGATTCTGGGTCCTCGAAGCAGGCTCCGGCCATCGGGTACCAGGACAGGGATACCGATGGATGTGATAATTGTTCTTAAAGTATCCTGCTCCAACAAGAAGCTGTAGAGCGTCTCGGATATCTCGCTGGCGGGGGTAGCCATGACCGCATCCAGGGTGACATAGTTCAGTTTGAGTAGATGGGCTTCATAGAGTAGTTTTGATAGTTCAGGCGGCCCGAGTTGGCCGAGAGCGACGCTGTGGGAGCCTGTTTTCTTTTCGAGCCGGGCCAATCTTTCTAACGCCGTCTGCCGGACAACGCCTGCTCGATAACTTGGGGTCATGACACTGCTATCTATTGCCCCGATGACATCGTAGCCTGTGTTGCTGCCCTTGATCTCCAGGACTGCTTGTTGGGCTATTTCCTCGGGGGTCACGAACTCCATCTGGTTGATATGGGTAATTGTTTCAAACTCCCCCCGCGCGAAGAAGCCATTCTCGCCGGTATCCACACCGGCCATTTGCAGCTTACCTATGCGCCCAAAGTGATTTTCATCTCCCCGCAATAGCAGCCGGCCATCCAGGGGCTGGATAATGCTCTCAAAACGCATTTGCGGCCGGCCACGGACTTTAACTGTTCGGTAACTGACCTGGCGATAACCGATCATCGCCGCCGGCTTGATTTCCTTCACCAGCGGACCATTAGGCGTACGAGCCATCAGAAACATCAACCCGGTGTGGGCGAAGCCGATAGCATTCTTGCGCATTAATTTGGCGCTGGGTTTGTCCTCACTATGAGTGTAAGGGATGTTGAGCCCCATACCACCGGTGCCCGTGGTGCCGATTTTTAAATACAGGCGGGTGTCGATGGCGCTCATAGCCAGGTGAAGCAACTGAACGTGGCGGATGAGTTGGGCTGTTGATTGAGAAATCAATAGTGAGCTAACGTTTCGACCCAGGACCTTACCCAGGCTATCCAGAGCAGCCAGATCCTGGTGATCGACTATTTGGCGTAGCTGTTCTAGCAGGTCGTGGGTTTGTTTACTGAGGATCTCAACGTCCTGGTAACTGATAGCCGTCGCCGTATTGATACAATCGACGATGACATCCGGTTTGAACCGCAATATGAGTTGGACCAGGGCAGAGCGGTTATATACCTCTTCAATGTCGCCAAAGAGGTCTTCATAGAGCTTCTCGCGGTGAGCTTCGCTGAGCATTAGACGGCGCCGGCGTTCCATAGAAAATTCATCACGCACAAAGATATCTCCCCAAGCGCCGATAAATTCAACCTGGGGAAATTCGCGGCGTATAACGTGTAAAAACTCGCGGACGTCACCCCGGTATAGACTGGCCACGATGATCCGCTCTGGCTCCAGTTCGCGGGCGATTTCGCGAACCACCTGTGCGCCAACTAAACCAGCCCCTCCCAATACCAGAACGCTCCGATCAAGTTGCATTTAATTTCTCCTTAATGACTCAGGGCTGGCTTGGCGCAGGCTATAGCCTGACGTCGATTTTTTCCCCGGTTTTACTCTATTTCCACTGCCAGGGCTACGGCTTCGCCGCCGCCAAGGCAAAGGGAGGCGATGCCGCGTTTCAGCTCTTGCTGGCGCAATGCGTGAATGAGAGTCACCAAGATCCGTGCACCACTGGCCCCAACTGGATGGCCAAGCGCGATGGCGCCGCCGTGAACATTCACTTTATCCCACTCCCAGGCATACCCTTTTTGGGCCATTTCGACGCCGTTGGCCAATACCTGGGCAGCAAAGGCCTCATTCAACTCGATCAAATCGACTTCCCCTAAAGACCATCCCACTTTCTCCAGAAGGCGGGGGATTACCTGGGCGGGTGCGGTGAATATCCATTGTGGGTCTACGCCCGCGTGAGTGTAGCCGACAATCCGAGCCAGTGGTTTTAAACCCTGGCGATTAGCCTCAGCCCGGCTGGTAATTACCAGCGCTGCCGCCCCATCATTCAAGCCCGGCGCATTACCGGCTGTCACCCGCCCATCTTTCTCAAAAGCCGGTGGTAATTTGGACAATCGTTCCACGCTGGTTGTTAATTCATAGGAACCATTATCAAAGCTGGCCCAAATTGGCTCGTCGTAATCGACAATAGTCAGGCTACCTTTGCGCCCGTGGATCTCGACAGGAATGATCTCTTCCCGGAAATGCCCGGCGGCCGTGGCGATTGCCGCCTTTTCATGGCTCCGAAAAGCATACTCGTCCATCTCCTCGCGGCTAACCTCAAACTTCTTCGCCACGTATTCGGCCGCATTACCCATACCCCAATCCTGGAAGGCGCACCAGAGACCATCGTTAAGCACCGAATCAGTTACCTGTCCATGACCGTAACGGAGGCCCTGACGGGCCTTGGGCAAAAGATAAGGCGCCTGCGACATGCTTTCCATCCCGCCGGCAATAAAAACGTCTGCCTCTCGGCCAGCGATCGCATTGGCGGCGATCATGACTGATTTGAGCCCTGAACCGCATACTTTGTTGATAGCCACGGCGCCCACAGTATCTGGCAAACCACCGTTCAGCGCTGCCTGGCGCGCTGGCGCCTGGCCTGTGCCGGAAGAGACGACCAGGCCCATGATGACTTCATAGACCGTAGCCGGATCAACCCCGGATTTTTCCAACGCCCCTCTAACCGCGATGGCACCCAACTCCGGTGCACTCAATTTTCCCAGGGCGCTCATGAATTTGCCCCCGGGCGTGCGTGCTGCACCAAGAATTACCGCATCCTGCGTATTTGAGCTATCACTCATTTCGCTCTCCTTGTTGGTTATAGTCGGTAACAAATTTATTTTGCCTGAATACTGGGCATCGTACAAGTGACTTTTGTCCATATCTCAAGGCCGAAAAGGCCAGACTACCCGGTAAAATGTCACCTCCTCTTGAGGCTGACCGCAAATCGCTCAACAAGATTCAAGGTCGCTTTTTTTGACTTCGATCCAATATTGTTAAGCCAGGCTACCGGCTAAGTTATTTGATGCACCTGGCGCACCTTCTCAATAACCCTTTCCACCCGGTCCCGTATCTGCCGGCTCGTGGCTGGTGCCAGGTAGATGGTTTCTTGATCGCGAAGATAGACGCCGCCATAACGACTCTGGTAGGCAATGGGTAGCTCATCGGGCAATTCCACCCCGGCCATGATGCCAAAGGCCAGCGACCAGGAGCGGGGCACGACGCTGATATCGTAGCCTCCGCCGCCCAGGGCTAACCAGCGGGGCGCTAATTCGGCCAGGGCGCGAAATAAGGCTACGTGCCCGGCGGTTGTGAGCTGTAGATTGGCCAGCGGATCCAGAAAATGTGTATCGACGCCAAGTTGGGTGATAACAATATCGGCCGCAAAACGATTCAAAAGTGGAGGAACGATCTGGTCAAACGCCCACAGATAATTCTCATCATCGGTATGGGGCGGCAAAGGCACGTTGACCGAATAGCCGGCCCCGGCCCCGGCGCCAAGCTCGCTTATAAAACCGGTGCCCGGGAAAAGGGTCTGGCCGTCCTGGTGTAGGGAGATAGTCAGGACTTGGTCACTGTTATAGAAGGCTTTTTGCACGCCGTCTCCGTGATGGACGTCGATGTCGACATAGGCCACGCGTAAGCCTAGGGCTAACAACCAGTGGATGGTCACGGCTGCATCGTTAAAAACACAGAAGCCGGAAGCTTGACTGGGGCCGCCATGATGCAGCCCACCGCTATAACTGAAACCGACATCGGCCCCGCCATCGACCAACAATTCAGCTCCTTGAAGCGCGCTGCCAACTTTCAAGCGCTCCGAATCATACATCCCTGGAAAAACCGGGTTATCTCCCGGACCAAATCCGTATCGCCAGCCCGCCTGACCCCCAGGCATGGAAGCTTTATCCTGGCTCAGAGCCCGGACAGCAGCGATATATTCAACCCCATGGAAATAAGCTAGTTCAGCCTCAGAGGCCAGGCGGGGAGGGACGACCTGCACATTCGGTAATGATAGAACCCCGTATTCGGCCAGTAATTCATGGGTCCGCTGCAGGCGTTCTGGCTTGAGCGGGTGATTGGGACCATGACCGCGCTGCCATACTTCGACCGAGGAGAGGAAGATCGCTTCGCGCACCGCGCCTCCATTTATCGTTTCAGGAATAGCCTAATCTACCAGATTATACCCTGTCCTCCTGGATCGATAATGTCAGGCAACCAACCTTTCACCTTATTAAATAGTCGCCGGGTGAAAAAAGTACTGTCCATGTCAGCCGGACCGGCAGGGTTGGTGCGCTCAGGGAATCATAGCCAGGGTCACGCTGTTCATAATGTTCATGTCTGGCGCCCGGACCACCAAACTCTGGTCGCCGAGGGCATATAGGCAGATGACGTTGGTCCCCTGCCAGCATCTTCCCCCGTCTGGCCGGTCTGACCCTAAAGCGCCAAATGAACGATTGGAATATTCGGGATAGATATTATGGAATTCCTTGGCATCGGCTGCCGTATCCCAGCCGATCTGGAGCACCATAACCGATTGTTGGATTGATTCGTTCCAATACACCGCGTAGCGGTCGCCACCCCAGCCGGTGGCGGCTTCATTTACCTGGTTACTGTCCAACTGCTGAGACAGGTATTCCCGAAGATAGAATTCACCCAAAACATCCTCCTTGGCCAGTTGCCAGCCGGCGCCTAAAGTGTCGGTCAGCGGGGCTAATGCGACCAACTGGGGGAGGTCACCGGCAAGATAGCGATCGGGGTGTAAAATATGCTCTGTAGATTGGGGAAGTTGCTCCCAGGCTTCGTCCACGGCTGCGAAGCCACCCTTATCGTAAAGCGCCTGAACGAACGCCAGCCCGGATATATAGGGAAATTCTAATTCGTGGGCGATGACTGGTGGCGCGCTATCCAGGACAGCCGTATCGATTTCGAAAGCCGTGGTCAAAATCTCAAAAAGCTGCTCCTGGTCAAAATAGCCGCCCAGCAGATAAAGGGTCTGCACCAGGGTTGCATCCCCTTCTGCCATAGCCTGGATGGCGAAGGTCGCCTCCGAGTCAAGCGACTCATCTTCCAAGATCTCAAGATTGTAATGTTGGTCCTGGAGGGCATGGACATATTCGTGGGCATGGGTCCACTGCTCCAGGACATCAAATTCATCATCATCGCCGATGATCACAAACTCATCTGTTTCAGCGTCGTAAAAACCGGCAATTTGCTCTGTATACAGGCTGATTACAAAGTTGTACAAATCAAAGTCGGCCGGGAAAAAATCAAAGGCGCTCCAGGCGATTGCGTCATTTCGTGCTTCTTCTGGACTATAGCTTTCGGCAAATTCTTCCTCCAATCGTTGGCCCAGTTCGGAGGTGGATAACAGGGTCGGATCAACGGCCGCCAGCGGTTCCAGTTCCCGAATATTTACGACATTAGCCTCGATGGCCGCTCGCTCGGCCTGGCCAATGTCATTGGCCAGTGGGTTTTTTTCCACCATCTCTTCACCCTCGACTGTTTCTCTAGCCTCTGCTTCACCCGGTACGGTGGCTTCAACCGAGACAACTGGCTCGGACGGTTCCTTGAGGTCAGCGGTAGCGGTCGCCGCGGCGGTAGCAGGAAAGTCGGCCAGCGGTTGCTCCGTTTCCATTTCCGTTGCCAGTGGTTCGATCGGCTCGATAAGAGCTAAATCGGCATCGCTTTCGGGCGCGGTTGTCGTAAATACCGAGAAGGCGCCTATTGCCAGAACACCTGTTACCACAACAGCGCAGAGCATGAGTAGAGCCAGGCCGGCCATTAGCCAGACCCAGATTGGGATATTTGATTTTGTTTTTTGCGGTTCCATGAATATTTTTGCCTTTGTTGAAAGAATGGCCGATTTACTGATCCAGACACTCTACGCCGGTTGCCCTTGTTGGTTGCTGGGCGAAAAGGCCAGGCTGCTGGCTATTCACGACCTTTTAATCTATTCCCAGCCGGTCGTTATAGAGGTTACCCCAGGATAATGGTTGGATTGATTATGCTATCTGACCCCAGGACGCGGGTCAACCAGGCTTAGAGATTCCGGCTTGTCTCTCATTTATTCATTGTTTTGTTGGCTCCATGGAAGCCAGTTCGCTATAGTCAATAATCGATATGTTACTAAAAAGAGTTGTCCTCATTTCAGTACTTGCCTTTTTTTTATTGGCTCTGTCGGCCTTGGTGTGCGGATTGGCTCTGGGCGTTCCGGAGTTGGTCTGGCCTTTTGGAACAGCCAAAATAGCCGAAGCAGATCGGCAACCAGCCGAGGCCATTGAAACGGTCTTTGCCAGCGCACCGGAGCAGAGCGCCGTGGTCCTCGCCACCATCCAGGCTCTCAATGCCCCTCAGATAACGACATTACGGGATAGGCTGGCTAATTTACGACCTGATGCTTCCGGCAATTACGCCATCACCATTTCACAAAACGAAATCAATGAGATATTGAACCTGACGCCGGTGGTGACCGCGCCTGCTTCTGGGGTAGAGTTACAAAACCTCTCTGTGGCTTTCAGCGACGGCAACGCCATTATGGCCGCCAGGGTAAACCAACCGCTAGCGGCCGATCTGACTCTAACCTTGCAACCTGTTATCGAGGATGGTCGCTTGCAGTTGCAGATCCAGAGCGCCGCCCTGGGGCCGGTACGAGCTCCTGGCTTTATCCTTTCTCCGGTGCAATTCCTCGTGGATGAAGCATTAAATCAGGCCCTGGCCAACATGCCGACCAATGTCCAGCTGCAATCTATCACGATTGGTGAAGGTGCTATGTTCATCATCGGCCGGGAAGGGTAATCCCAGCAGCTTTTCTAAATCACTCCCATAGATATATTGTGGCTACTTATTGGTGGCCTTTTTCCCATCCTCATCCGCCCATAGCCTTGCCAGAGTAAAACTATCTGGGTGAAACCAGGAGTGTAGTCGCCCATGCCACTGCAGTTACAGCCTTTTAGTGAACCCCGCGATTATTGATCTATCTGAAGACGTAAGTGCCTGCATCACCACTCTATCAACCTTGCTCAGCACATCAAGAAAGATTATCCTTTTATTTTGTGGTCTCTCGTATTATGAACGAACAGCAAGCATTCGAACCGTTGATAGAATCGGATGAGAGGCGCGCTTTTTTGGCAAATGAAACAGGGACATAATCTTGGAGGGAATAATGAAATATCGTCGCTTCGGCAGGACAGGCTGGATGGTCAGCGATATCGGATATGGCATGTGGGGTATGGGCGGCTGGAGCGGATCAGATGACGAACAATCACTGCGATCCCTGCAGCGAGCGGTCGAGCTAGGTTGCAACTTCTTTGACACTGCCTGGGGGTACGGGGCAGGGCATAGTGAGGGATTGCTCGGGCAGTTGGTCCGCAACAATCCGGATAAAAAACTGTACACCGCCACCAAGATGCCCCCGAAGAACAACGTCTGGCCCAGCCGGCGGGAATTCTCTCTGGAAGATTGTTTTCCCCCTGATCATATCGAGGAATATGTTCACAAGAGCCTGGCGAACGCTGGCCTGGACAGTTTTGATCTCATCCAGTTTCATACCTGGGAGGATGGCTGGCTGGCCGATGATCGTTGGGTGCATAAATTGGGTAGCCTGCGTGATCAAGGGCTCATTCATGCCCTGGGCATCAGCATAAACCGCTGGGAGCCATGGAATGGCGTTCAAGCTGTACGCAGTGGCCTGATCGATGCCGTTCAAGTGATTTACAATATCTTTGACCAGAACCCGGAGGATGAACTTGAGCCGGCCTGCCAGGAATTCGATGTCGCCTTCATTGCTCGCGTGCCCTTTGACGAAGGGTCGCTTACCGGTAATCTAACCAAGGATTCGACCTGGCCAGAAGGTGATTGGCGCAACACCTATTTTGTGCCCGAGAATTTGATCCCCTGCCTGGACCGAGTTGAAGAGGTGAAACAAGAAGTTCCCCCGGGAATGACCCTGCCTGAGATGGCCCTACGCTTCATCTTGAACAACGACGCGGTCAGCTCCATCATTCCCGGTATGCGCAAGTTAGCCCATGTCGAAGAAAATATCGCCTGTAGCGACAAGGGGCCGCTGCCGGTCGAGCTTTGGAAAAAACTCCGGTCGCATCGTTGGGATCGCCTGCCAACAGACTGGTCGCAATAATAGGCTCCCCCAGGCCGAGATCACACATTTTGAGCGGAGGATTTGGGTTCGATAGCTTTTGACAGCGAAAGCGGGTTATATTCTGCCCAGATCCTGAATTGCTGGCAGACATAGTACGGACATCGGGTTTTAAAGACAGGTTGACCGTTGGGATATCTGTTCAAATTCGGTGTCTGATTGCTGTAAGGAGAAAAGCATGGCTAATAAGACATCACGATTGCCTGGTTTTTACAAATTATCAGTTGGTGAACGTTTGGCCATGGTGGCGGAGTGGGCTGATCTAAACGAGGAAGAGCGAGTGATCCTTGCCGATCAAGGGCTAAAGCCCAGTCAGGCTAATATGATGATCGAAAATGTCCTGGGTACCTATGAGTTGCCCCTGGGTATCGCCTGCAACTTTTTAATCAACGGCCGCGAATATCTTGTACCGATGACTGTGGAAGAACCTAGCGTGCTGGCCGCCGTTAGCAACTCGGCCAAGCTGGTTCGAGCCGGTGGCGGATTCCAGGCAAAGGCCTCAGAGCCGGTGATGATAGGCCAGATCCAGGTGCTGGATATCAACGACTTAAACGCGGCCGCCTTCGCGGTTGAGGCCCATCGTGAAGAATTGCTTGAGCTGGCCAACTGTTGTGACCAGGTCATCATTGGCTTTGGCGGCGGCGCACGAGATGTTGTGGCCCGGCCATTCCCCGAGACCTCGGTCGGACCGATGCTGATAGTCCATTTGCATTACGATGTCCGTGACGCCATGGGGGCAAACACGGTTAACACAGCGCTGGAAGCGATGGCTCCCCGCATAGCTGAATTGACCGGCGGCCGGACGGCTCTTCGCATACTCTCCAACCTGGCCGACCAGCGTACGACCACTGCCCACTGTACAATCCCCAAGGAGGCTCTAGGCACTTTCGGCCTGGAAGGGAACAGCGTCGCCCGACTGATTGAGGAGGCCAACGCCTTTGCCGTGGTTGATCCGTACCGGGCCGCTACTCATAACAAGGGCATCATGAATGGCATAGACGCCGTTTGCATCGCTACCGGAAATGACTGGCGGGCCATAGAAGCTGGCGCCCATTCTTATGCGGTGCAAGGCGGCCGTTATACAGCCCTGACCGATTGGCACGTTGATGAAAATGGCGACCTCTACGGTCGATTGACCATGCCTATGGCCGTTGGTATTGTCGGCGGCGCCACGCGGGTCCATCCCACGGCCCGGGTAGCGCTTAAGATCCTGGGCGTAAAATCGGCCAACGAATTGGCGGAAGTGATGGTCTCTGTGGGGTTAGCCCAAAACCTGGCGGCAATACGTGCCCTTTCCACCGTTGGTATCCAGCAGGGACACATGCAGCTCCACGCTCGACAGGTGGCCCTGGCGGCCGGCGCCAGTGATGATCAAGTGGAGGCTATCGCGGCCCAACTCGTTGAAGAAAAATATATTCAGGTCAACCGCGCTCAGGAAATTCTGAGTGAAATGGAAGAAAAATAAAAAAAAGGCGACCGGGCAATAGGATGCGTTTAAGAGGAACTCAATGAAAGAATACAATCCAACTGATGGTTTAATGAAAACAGATCGGCCGGTGGGTATTGTCGGCTATGGGGCCTATGTGCCCCGTTACCGACTCCCGGCGGCCGAGGTATCGCGCATGTGGACCGGAGGAAAAGGCGGCTTGCCGATCAAGGAAAAAGCCGTGCCCGGCCTGGATGAGGATGTGGTTTCCATGTCCATTGAAGCGGCGCGCAATGCCCTGGCTCGCGCTGAAATCGATCCCCGGGGTATCCGTGCCGTTTGGGTCGGCAGCGAAAGCCATCCCTACGCAGTCAAGCCTACCAGCACCATTGTTGCCGAGTCCATCGGCGCAGTACCCAACACCCAGGCGGCCGATTGGGAGTTCGCTTGCAAGGCGGGCACCGAAGCGATGCAAGCGGCCATTGGTTTTGTCGGCTCGGGGATGGCCCGTTATGCTCTGAGCATAGGCATGGACACCGCCCAAGGCCGGCCGGGGGATGCCCTGGAATATACGGCGGCGGCCGGTGGTGCAGCCTTGTTGATTGGACCCGGCGATGAAGCTATCGCTGTTATTGAAGGTTCCTACTCCTTCGTTACCGACACGCCAGATTTCTGGCGACGGGCCCACGCCAACTATCCCTCTCATGGCGACCGCTTCACCGGTGAACCGGCATACTTCAAGCACATCATGGGTGCGGCCGAAGCTTTGATGGAGGCGTTAGAGGTCACCGCGGCCGATTTCCAATACGCCGTCTTCCACCAGCCCAATGCTAAATTTCCGCAACGGGTAGCCAAGATGTTAGGCTTTACGCCCGAGCAGATCGCGCCTGGTCTCCTGAGCCCACGCATCGGTAATACTTACGCCGGCTCGGCCGTCATCGGTCTGACTGCAACCCTGGACATCGCCCAGCCGGGTGACCGCATTCTGGTGGTCAGTTACGGCTCGGGCGCCGGTTCCGACGCCTTCAGCATGCATGTTACCGAGCGGATCAACGCGACCCGCAACCTGGCCCTGACCACGGAAGCGTATATAGCCAGGCGGACGGAGATCGATTATGCCACCTATACCCGCTACCGGGACAAGCTCAAAATGTCCTAGGCACCCGGTATTTTTGGTGCCTAAGTTTGCTTGAATCTTTATCAAACAACGAATACAAGAACATCGGAAATAAACATGACAGACGTATCAATTATCGGTATTGGCAAAACAAAAGTAGACGAACATTGGAATACATCTATCCGCCACCTCTCGTGGTACGCCATTGAGGCAGCCCTGGATGATGCCGCGATTAGCGAGGTTGACGCCCTATACGTGGGCAACATGATGTCTGGATCGATAAGCCACCAGGACCATCTGGGGGCGCTGATTGCCGACTTCGCCGGGCTGCGCGGCGTTGAAGCGGTTACCGTGGAAGCGGCTGACGCCTCAGGCGGCGCCGCCTTGCGCCAGGCGGTCCTGGCCATAAAAAGTGGGATGGTTGAGACGGCCCTGGTCGTGGGGGTCGAAAAAGTCACCGACCAGACCGGAAGCGCGCCCCTCTCAGCCTTGAGTACGGCCATCGATGCTGACTATGAAGCAATTCATGGCCTGACGCCGGCCGCCCTGATGGCCATGATGATGCGCCGGTATATGTACGAATATGGCGTGGAACTAGGCGACTTTGCCGGTTTTAGCGTCAATGCCCACGCTAACGGAGCAGCCAATCCCGAGGCCATGTTCCGCAACCGGCTCAGAGCCGAGAGCTTCATTAAAGCCCCGTTGGTAGCTGACCCGGTTAGCCTCTTCGACATGGCCCCTCTTGGGGACGGTGCGGCCGCCGTCATCGTCACCGAAAGTGAACGGGCTATGGACATGGTCCCCAAGACGGTGCAAATCACCGGCTCAGCGTTAGCTACGGACCATATCGGTTTACATGATCGCCGCAACCCCCTGTGGTTGTCCGCGGCCGAAATCAGCGCCAGACGGGCCATGGAGCAGGCGGGCATCACGGCCGGCGACGTTGATCTATTTGAATTGCACGACGCTTTCACCATCCTGGCGGCCATGTCCCTAGAAGCTTGTGGTTTCGCCGAACCGGGGCAGGGCTGGCAACTGGCTCGCGACGGAGCCATCTTCAGAGATGGTTCCATACCCATCAGCACCTTTGGTGGCCTAAAAGCGCGGGGCAACCCCATTGGTGCGACCGGCGTCTACCAGGTCGTCGAGATCGCCCAGCAGCTGCGCGGTGAGGCCGGTGAAAACCAGATTGAGGGCGCCCGCATCGGCATGGCCCAGAATTTGGGCGGCACCGGGGCCACCGCCGTGACCCATATTATGCAGGTCGCCGGCTGATCGGCAGCTGAAAAAATTGAGGCCAATGCAGTCAAACTGATTTTGCTGCAGGTTCCGCAATAGATTCCATAAGTTGACATAAACAATCTAGAAGAGCTGTTCTGACAGCTTTTGACAGTTATTTCAGCCTTGCTGACAGCATATGGAAGCATTAGTGGTGCATAATTTGTGATGAAAGGCACAGACGACGCCTGCTGGCGGTTTATGGTGAGAGGCAGGATCTGGGTCAAATATAATTGAGAGGATAATAGATAATGGAAACATCACGTCATTGGCGATTAAAAGAACAACGATATGCCCTGGTAGGCGAAGAATGTGACAATTGTGGCACCCGCTTATTCCCACCCCGGGACGTCTGCCTTGAATGCGCCGCGCCGGCTAAGGAACTCTATACCTTCACCGGCCTGGGCGAAGTTTATTCTTACAGCACCATCTACAACCCCCCGGCCGGCTTCGAGCAATACGCGCCCTATACGGTAGCCTTGATTAAGCTCGATGAAGGCCCCCTTCTAACAGCCCAATTGACCGACGTTGACCCGGATGAGGTCAACATCGGCATGCCCGTAGAGATGGTCACCCGGAAACTGCGCACCGATGGAGAGGAAGGGATGATCGTTTACGGGTATAAATTTAGGCCCTTAATTCCTGCGTAAGAAATAATAGTTGAATCACGGCAATTCTGACGGCCGGGCTCGAAAGGGTCCGGCCGTTTTGTGTTTAACCAACCTATGGGCCAAGGTGCGATGCTGGCACAAAAACACCCGTAGCGATTCTGGAACCGCTACGGGTGCTGCGGAATCACCGCCGTTAGCTCGAGAACGAACAGGCTTTTGTATCCTGCAGGTCGGGCAACAACTATCTTACACAGCGCTCCAATCGAGATCGACCGTGACAGTGGCACCCGTAGTTACCGGGTGTATGGTGCTGCCACCGTTGATCTTCACATTGGTTAGGCCAAATAAAGGTAAGAAAGGAAATAGGCGAGAAGCCAAGGGTTGCAGCAGTCGGTTCCACTCGACCTTGTGGACCGGTCTCGCCTTGCGGGCCCTCCTCCTCGCTGGTCTTCAGATTGCCCTGCCCAGGAAACGCTTCCTGACCGATGGCGGCAAACTCCTGCCGCCATCGGTGGAGCAGGTTCGAATTGATCCCTAGTTCGCGGGTAACAGAAGCCGTCGACCCGTCGTTCACCGTTGCCAATCATACCGCTTCTATTTTGAACTCCCGACTGTATTTCGTTGCCATCAGACACCTCAAGTTCATAGATTACCACCCCTTCTTTGTGTCCACGAAATCGGGGTCAATCCACCGGGTATTAGCAAGAAGGCTGCACGCAGGTTCAGGAGCCCGGGAAGCAAATGGAAGCACGCACGTGCAGCCTTGCGGTTCTACGCTATGTTATGGGGTCATGTCGGCGCAGATAACCTGTACGACAATATGTCGCTCAAAATAGGTGTCGTCGTTATGGATGCGGACTTGCCATCCAGATGTCCCACCTGTCCAGACGGCCCCCCCCTCGTACTTATAGTCCCAATTTTCTGGATCGAGCCGCCAGAAGGTGCCTCCCGTTGCCGCGTCGTTGGCATCGCAAAACGCGTTACAATTACCATCCATATCCGGACCTATGTCGCACTCAGGGCTAGTTGCTACATAGAAACCCAGCACACCCGGCTGCCCTTCCGGTCCTTGCGGTCCCTCAGGTCCTTGCGGTCCCTCAGGTCCTTGAGGTCCTTCAGGTCCTTGAGGTCCTACCTCGTTCCAATGGACGAGTTCCTCATTGTTGTTACATGAATCTCCTTCGCTGATCATGTGGATGGTTCCGCTTGCGTTGTTGACACAAGCGTAGTATTCCTGTGTCAGCTCTTGGGCTACCGTTAAGGTGGCGAAAACAGCCAAAACAACGACTACTACTGCTACACCGACTATTCTTTTGTGCTTCATTGAACAACTCCCTTTTGTTAACTGACTCCAATAAGAGATGACGAAATACCCCGCTCACTAGCTTTCTTCTTCCGGCAAGCAACTGGGAACGAAAGCACGTTGGCCGTACAAATATCCTCCCCTTATTCAGCTTGGCTAAGTATCGTGAGCATGCCACTTCCACCCGGCCGGTGGCTCCTCGGACAACTGCCCGGCCGGCTCCACCAGACCGATAGCTACATCATAGCAGTCGACCGTTATGGCAGCGTGATAGGCAGCGTGAAGAGATGCGTAAAATGGCAATTGATAACGGGCGGTAATTGATCTACAATGTGAATCTGGGAGACCTCAGGTTCAAGGGGCGTCGATTCGATACTACCAATCCTCTTGAAACAGTTCGACTGCGGACATCCAACTGGCCTCTCCAGGGGAGGGCGAAGACATGCCGCGACTGGCCATATCACTGCTAGGGGCCATGCAGGTCAAGCTTGATGATCGGCCGTTACCGGCCATCGGCACGACTAAGGCCCGGGCGTTATTGGCCTATCTGATGCTGGAAGCGGAGCGGCCGCTAGGGCGCGAGTGGTTGGCTTCGTTGTTCTGGCCCGATTACCAGGCGGCGCGCACCAACTTGCGCCAGGCGCTCTACCAGTTGCGGCGGGCCATCGCCGAGCAGAATAACGCCACCCCTCACCTGCTTGTCACAGACTCTGATGTGCAATTCAACCAGGCCAGCGATTATTGGCTGGATGTGAGCGCATTTGATGCGCTGATAGACGAAACTCGAATCAACCATCGCGGAGGAGTAGCTCATCGCACCGCGTGCTTTAATAGGCTTGAGTCAGCCATGGCGCTTTATCGGGGAGAACTACTGGCCGGGTTGACGCTGCCCGACTGCCAACAATTCGAATGGTGGCTGTTGGAACGGCAGGAACACTGCCACGGCCGAGCGCTGGAAGTGGTACAGCAGCTAGCTGGTCACTATGAGCAGGTCGAGGATTATTCGCAAGCGGCCATTTGGGCGCGTAAGGAGGTTGAGCTTGAGTCTTGGAGCCAATCGGCCCACCGGCGACTGATGCGGCTGCTAGCTATAGGCGGACAGCGCCGCGCCGCCCTCGGCCATTATGACCACCTGCGGCAGATGCTTCTGCAGGAGACAGGCTCGCCGCCCTCGGATCGAACAACTCGGCTGTACCAGCAGATAAAGGCCGGTAGCCCGGATTATGGAGATGGCGGTACAGGGTCGCCTGTTTACGCAGTGGCCAGCTCTGTTGTAGCGCAATCAACCGCTTCAACCTCCTTTGCCGGGTTTGAGAAGGAACTGGCCTGGCTAGATGCCCGCCTGGCTCAAGCGGCGGCCGGCCGCGGGCAGATAGTGTTCGTCACCGGCGAGGCGGGCAGCGGCAAGAGCACGCTGTCGGGCGAGTTTGCCCGGCGGGCGATCCGCGCGCATCCAGGCCTGCTGATTATTGCCGGCAGCTGCGATGCTCATGCCGGGCCGGGCATTCCTTATCTGCCCGTGCGCGAAGCGTTGCACCAGCTTGTGGACCGGACAAGGATAGAGCGCTTGGGCCGATTTGCGGGCCGTAAGAGCGCTGAGCGCTTGCGGGCGGCGCAGAACGACGTGATTCCTGCTCTGGTCCAGAAGGCGCCCAGCCTGCTGCAACTTTTCCTACCGCGTGCGGAGCTGATCCAATTGATCCGCGAAACTGGGGACCATGATTGCGACCTTCAGGCCAGCCTGGAGCTTGTGGATGCAACTCAGCCGGCCGGTATCGATGCACAACGTGTGCAGCCATCAGTTCTGTTTGACCAGGTGGTCGATTTCCTTTTCGCGCTGTCGGAAGGGCATTCGCTATTGCTGATCCTGGACGATCTACAGTGGGCGGACCGGGGCACTATCAACCTGTTGTTTCACCTGGGAAGACGCCTGACCGGCAGCCGAGTTCTATTGGTTGGCGCCTACCGGCCCGAGACAGTGGCAGCCGGGCCGCCAGCCCACCTGGCAAAGTTCATGGATCGTCATCCTCTACGGCCGGTGGTCTTCGAACTGCAGCAGCAATTCGGTGACAACCGGCTTGACCTGGACAGCAGCGATGGTCTGGCCTTCGTGCACGCTTATCTGGACCGTGAACCGAATTGGCTGGACGATACATTCCGGCAGGCACTCTACCAACATACGCTTGGAAACCCGCTGTTTGTCGTCGAACTGCTTCGGCAGCTGGAGGAGCGGGGTCAACTAACCCGAGATGGGCAGGGTCACCTGATTACTGACCAGGAAGTGGATTGGACCAAACCACCGCCAAAGGTGGAGTCAGTCATCGGCGAGAGGATCGATCAGTTACCCGATTCCGTGCGATTGGCGCTGGAGGCGGCTAGTGTCCAAGGCCAGGAATTCGTGGCAGAGGTAGTGGAAATAGCATTGTCGCTGAAGCATCTTGGCCACGACTGGGCCGGCGAGATTGCTTCCCGACAACACCGATTAGTCGAGGCCAAAAGTATGCGCCGCATTGGTGGGCAGCGGCTATCACGCTACGAGTTTCACCATTTCTTGATCCAGCAGTATCTTTACCAAAGGTTAGATCAAATACAGAGGGCATGGATGCATGAAGCCACAGGACAGGCCTTGGAATCGCTGTGCGCTGAACAGGCCGAAGATTATGCGAGTCAACTGGGCCGGCATTTCGAAGCGGCCGGGGTCTGGGATAAAGCGGCCGAATACCTGGTGCTGGCTGGGAAACAAGCCTACCTGTTGTCGGCTAACGAAGAAGCCATCAGTTTTTTCCAGCGCGGGATTAGCCTGTTGGAGCAAGGCCCGCCCGGTGAGCAACGGGATCAACTGGAAATGTGCCTCCAGCTAGCCCAAACAGCGCCGCTGTTGGCCGTGGGTGGTTATGTCGCGCCCGGGATTAGGGAGGTGGTCGAGCGGATCATACGCTTGGCTCAGCGGCTCGCTGAGCCGGAACATATCTTTCCTGCTCGGATATTACTTCTGGTTAACCATACCATGCTGGCTGAATATGATCAAGCCAGGCAGTTGGTGGATCTGCTAATGGAACAGGCATGCAGAGAGCAACACCCTTTGCATTTGATGCAGGCTCATCATTTTGCCGGCCATTTGCAACTTTGCACCGGTTCGTTCAACGAGGCCCTCTGCCATTTTGACTCGGCTCTGGCCGCAAATGATCCCCAGTTTAGGAGTTTTCTTGCGTCTGGGTTCATTGGCGGAAACATCTGGATCACCAGTCTGATTCGAAAAGCATGGGCGTTATGGTTTCTCGGTTATCCCGATCAATCCTCGGCAGCGCTCAATGAGGCGCTGAGCCAGGTTGAGCAAGCCGGCCGGGCCCATGACCTGGCTTTCGCTCTGGGTTTGGGTATTTGTCCCATCTTGTACGTACGGCGCGACTTCGAGCAGGCAGAGACCCAGGCGAGACGGCTATTGAGGTTGGCGGCCGAGAAGGACCTTTATTACTTTGTTCCTTTCGCACAAGTCATTTTGGGTGCGGTACTGGCCAAGGATGAGCCAAATGCCAAGGGTCTTGACATGCTTAGAGCCGGACTGAAACTGTACCGGCGCAGCGGGCAAAGGGCGCTGCTCAGCTTTTGCCTGTCCCTCTTAGCCGAGGCGCTGGATGGCCTAGAGGAAACAGTTCAGGTTCTGGACGAGGCAGCCGATTTCGTTGGCGAAACGGGTGAGCGTTTCTATAAGGTCGAACTCTATCGGCTGCGTGGGGATTTCTTGGCCAAACAAGCGGCCGATCTACACTGGGTTGAACGCTGCTATTGGCGGGCGATATCCGGCGCCCGCCAGCAGAGGGCCAGATCTCTAGAATTGCGGGCGACGATAAGCCTGGCCCGGTTCTGGCAGGAGTTGGGGCAGGTCCTGGAGGCCCGCCAGTTGCTAGCCGAAAGCTACGGTTGGTTCACTGAGGGTTTCCAGACGGCCGATTTGCGCGAGGCCAGGGCATTACTGCAGGAGCTGGAGACGGAGCTATCAGCTGTGGGGCTGGCATAGTGACCTCGCCTAGTTCAAAGCGCTGATACTTTGCCTGCATGTATACCGGCCTGTGGCGAGAATAGCAGGGAAGGCCAGTAAAGATCTATACTTGGCAATCGCTACAGTACGACCAGGATCGGTACCAAATCAAATCTACGGGTATAAATTTAGGCCCTTAATTCCTGCGTAAAATATAGTTGAATCACGGCAATTCTGACGGCCGGGCTCGAAAGGGTCCGGCCGTTTTTGTTTGGCAGCAGGTAGTCATTAAATCAGTCGGCCGTCACATCCCCTAGCTCCAGCCGCCAGCTTTCTGCCTCCATGAAATCCAGTGACTGGTGTTTTTTCACACGGTATCCGGCTTCTCGAATCGACGACCATCATAGGCTTATGATATTATGAGTTGCATTGAAATAGCCGAATAGATTGTTGGCTTATCGACCAATTAGCCTGGCCTTCTTGGCGTTGAGGGAGAGTGGCAACGATGAACCCACGAGCATCTGAGTTAATCAATCTGTTGGACTTGAAACCCTACAATGAGGGAGGATACTTTGGTGAGGTCTTCCGTTCTGCACACTCTGTTCATCTTCCAGATGACCAAATGGAGCGTAGGGCAATGACGACGATATATTACCTGCTGACGGCAGGTGAGTATGACAGTTGGCATCGCTTGAGTAACGATGAAGTGTGGCATTACCATGAAGGTGCTGCTTTGGAGCTGATCTGGATCGAGCAAGGGGCAGAGGCGTACACCCGTTCTCTTGTCGGTGAGGTTGGGGAATTGAGTAGGCCAGTTGCTGTAGTACCAGCAGGCTGTTGGCAAATGGCCCGAACGATGGGGGATTACACATTGGTAGGGTGTACGGTAGGTCCAGGATTCGAGTTCGAGGATTACGGACTGTTGAGGGATATGCCGAAAGAAGTGAGTGAGATAAGGCGTCGCTTTCCCGAATTGGCTCAGTATTTGTACGCCAGAAACTCAAATCCGGCTACCTGAACTCATCGAACGCGAAAAGGTGTCGAAAAGAATCCTGGTCCGCCGCCATATCCCCTAACTCTAATCGCCAGGCTTTCGCCTCTATTTACTCCAGCGACTGGTAACAGTAGTAGGTACTGTTTGCGGTGATCATCGCTGTGCTACCAGCTAGAGAGCAACCAAGATCTTTTTGCGATCAAATATACGGGTATAAGTTTTGTCCCAAAATTGAGACATTACAGACTGCATAGTTCTTAACAATTCACAAAGACTTTCAAACGGCCGGACTCGAAAGGGTCCGGCCGTTTTGTATTTGCACTGAGAGAAGCGTTAAATAGATTCGTCTGGCTCCCCCATCTTACTGGAAGCGGACGCTGCCCCCGTCTGAGCGTGGATAAAGCAGGGCAGGGCCCCATCAAGCTGGGCTTCCTCGGTCTTGGATACCCGTCTTCGCAAGTATGACCTCTTTACTTGATTCGCTCTTCGCTCAGCCCACCTGGGCGTAGGCGATGGCCTCTTCGAAGGAAAGCGCCCGCCCTTCGGCCCAATACTGCTCCAGTTCCTCAGGGTCCAGTTCTGACCGTACCTGGGCGATGCTGCGGTCGATCTCTACCTGGTCGGCCGGCTGCAGGCTGACAGACATGCGCTCAAACACCGCTTCCGCAGCGCCGAGCAATCGGGCCGCCCGGCGAGCTTCTCCTTGTTCTACCGTCGGTCCGGCGAGCATGGCCAGTGAGATGGCGGCGTGATACCGCAATTTGAGCTGGTAGAGCAGCGCCATCCCCTCGCGCATGAAGCGCTCGGCGGCCAGGAAATCCCCCTGGTGTTGGCTCAAGTAGCCGAGATTCACCAGCGAAATGGCCTCGCGGCGCTGGTTTCCGGTGCTGCGGCAGATGGCCACAGCCTTTTCGTAGTTCGCCCGCGCCTGGCTAAGATTTCCAAGCAGCCGGCTCACTTCGCCAATCTGGTTGTAGCCCCAGGCAAGCCCATCCTGATCGTCCAGTTCATGATACAGAACAACCGCCTGTTCGGCCAGGGCCAGCCCTTCCAAGTAATTCTCCGGATCCGAGGTGCTGTAGGCGCTGATCCAGATGAGCGATCGGGCCTGGCCCTCTTTGTCACCCAGCTCCACGGCGATTTCCAAAGCCGACCGGTTGTAAGCCATGCCCCGCTCGTGGTCGCCCATGACGAATGCCAGCATGCCGGCCCCATTGAGCACATTGAAGCGAATGGCCGCTGGCGCTTCATCCAGCCTTTTAAGGGCCACGGCCGTCCATTTTTCGCCCTCGGCCACCGGTCCCTCATAATACCAGTATTCAGTCAGGACGCCTATCATGCGCAGACCCAACGCTGGTTGGGGACCGCTTAATGACCAGGCGAGCGCGGCCCGTAAATTGTCGTACTCCTGGCCCAGAATGTCGGACCAATGGGCCTGGTGCGGCCCCCTGAGTTCCGGCCCGCCTCGCTCCGCCAGGCGAGCGAAGAAGCTGGCGTAGCGCATGATCAATTCCTCGCGCTCCGGCAAATCGGCCAGCTTCTCCCGCCCATACTGGTGAATTGTTTCCAGCATTGAGAACCGGGGCGACCCTGCGAGCCCGTCTACCTGGATGAGCAGGCTCTTGTCTGTCAGCGACTCTAGCGCGGTGAAGACGTCCAGCTCTAAACCAAACCCGCATATTTCGGCGATGGCTTCCAGGCTTCGCCCTCCAGCAAAAACGGCCAGGCGGGTGAAAAGTTCTTGTTCCTCGGTCGGAAGCAACTGGTAGCTCCAGTCGATGGCCGCGCGCATCGTTTGGTGCCGGCCGGCACGGTCCCTTGGTCCACCGGTGAGCGCGCCCAGCGCGTCGTCGAACTGCGCCAGCAAGTAGGCCGGTGAAAACAGGCGCATTCGGGCCGCGGCCAGTTCCAGGGCCAGAGGTAAACCGTCCAGCCGGGCGCAAATCTCGGCCACCTGGCGCCCATTCTCGGCCGTCAGCCGAAAATCGGGTTTAACCGCCTCCGCTCTCTGTACGAACAACATGATCGCCTCGGCCGCTTCTAGATGGGCAAGCGAGGCGCTATCCGGCCGGTCTGGCAGGGCCAATGGTCCCACTCGAAACTCTCGCTCGCCGTACAGGTGCAGGACCTCGCGGCTCGTGACCAGCACGTTCAACCCGGGCACACCGGCCAATAGCCCGGAGACAACCGGTCCGGCCTCGATCAGTTGTTCCATGTTGTCCAGCAGAAGCAAAATCTCTTTGCCACGCAGGTGGTCGGCCAATTCGGCCACCTGGTCCTCGGAGGCGCCGACCTTGATACCCACGGCTTGGGCGATACGGCTGGCAACCAGATTGGCGTCATTGATGGGTGCCAGGTCGACGAAGAAGGCTCCATCCTGGTAGTTGGCAGCCAGCAGTTGGGCGATCTGCTGCGCCAGCCGGGTCTTGCCCACGCCGCCCGGACCGGAGAGCGTGACCAGCCGGCAGTCGGGCCTCTGCAGCCAGGTCGTCACCAGCTCTACTTCGGGCTCGCGTCCGACGAGCGGTGTCATCAGCGCCGGCAGGTTTCCGGGCCTGGTGGATTGGGACGCCGGCAAATCTAGGATAGGCAAATGGGCCGCTTCTCCCCGGCTCAGGGCTTCCAGGGCTGCCCCCACCAAACGTACCGAGTGCAGCCGGTGGTCATAGCTCTTGATCAGCATAAGCTCGATCAAGCGATAGAGATCCTCGGGCAAACCCGGCCGCAGCGTGGCCAACTCAGGCGCCGGCCGGTTCAGGACGGCCGTAATCAGGGCGACCACTGTCTCGGCCACGAAAGGCCGGCGCCCGGACAGCATCTCGAAAAGCATGACCCCGAATGACCAGACGTCGGCCCGCTCGTCGGGCTTCTGGCCGGTAAACGCCTCCGGCGGCATATAGGACCAGGTGCCAGCCTGGCTGCCCGGCGGCGCAATCGAGGTGCGGTGGACAAAATGGGCTACGCCGAAGTCACTCAGTTTGGGCGTGCCGTCGTTCGCCAGCAGCACATTCTCCGGCTTCAGATCGCGGTGGATGATACCCAGCCGGTGAGACCGGGTCAGGGCGTCGGCGATGTCAAGCCCAATGCTCAGGACGCGCTCATAGGGTAATTGGGGCTGTTCGTCTAGCAAGACGCGCAAGGAACCGGCCTCGGCGAATTCCATGATCATGTAGTGCGAGTCGTCGTGGGTGATCAGGTCCAGGCCGGCGACGATATTAGGATGGTTAAGCTCGCGCAACGCCTCCGCTTCCCGGCGAAAGCGAGTCAACATGCCCGGATCCCGGGCTATGATATCAGGCCCGAGCGTTTTGATGGCCACCTGCTTGCCCGAGGTCAGATCCCGGCCCAGGTAGACCGGCCCGGCCATGCCTTTGGCCAGCAGCGACTCAATCTCATAACGATTTCCGATTGCCGTTCCGTCCATCATTATTACAGCTATAAACCGCCTTCAATCCGACCTGACGATGTAAGATCTGAAAGGGTTATGCGCCACACTATCTTTTCCGCCGCTAGATATATCATATTAATGCTCGAATTCGCGACCAGTGGCTTCACGGTTAACTTATGTAAAGTTTACCTGCCGGTATCACATTTATTCTGCTGTTTTCGTTAGCTTCAATCCAATAATAGAAGATAGCGCCTCGTCCGAAAAGCGGGTTCGCTCAATTCAATACCCGTTGCTTGGGCCAGATGAGCCCGCAAGCGGTCAATCGTTCAGACGGTAAAGCCATATCCCAGCTCGGAAGGCTTTACTCGACGACTTCTTCCACCAAGGCGATATACGCTTCATTCGCCTTGGGTGACCGACGGCTTTTAGGTTGATTGGCCAACCCTTCGATTCCTCCAGCGCACCAGCGTTTCCACCAACCATAGATGGTGGGTTTGCTGACCGCTTGTATCTGAGCCATTTCTCCGACCTTTTGCCCCAGTTGCAGAAAGCGAATGGCGATGCCGCGTTGCCGCATTTCCGGTGGCTTGTCCCGACGAATGGCTAATTCAAGCTGGCTAATTCGTTCTTCTTCAGGTGTTAATTGCTTGCTATTGCCATGGACTAAGTCTATCATGATTGGTAAATTACATTCAACACATTACCTAGTAGTCATCAGCCTTTTCTTTGCAGTTTGTTACAGAGGGACCAGGATTGTTTTGCGATCAAGTATACGGGTATAAGTTTAGACCGATGATTGAGGCGTTGCCGACTGCCTAACAATTAACTAAACTCAACGAGTATGTAACGGCTGGATCCTTGCGGCTCCAGCCGTTTTTTGATCAATTTTGTCCCCTGGTAATTGAAGCGTCACTTTCTACATTGGCGGTGGACAGGTAGCCGCATGTGGTATTTTTTCCTTCGGTTTTTCGGGCGAAATTTTACCAATCCAAACGATGGCCGATCCCTTACCCTTTCTTATACGTACCCCTTCTCAATTTAGCGTTTAATTCGCTTGCACAGCCCACTGGGAAATAAATCACAATCTTTATTGCCCACAAATTTTCCTAGACGTAAAATAATATTGCCTGTCCCAACAGGCGCTTGATGAGAAAAATGGGTGTCATCTCTCGATCAATGCTGATTATCGTATTTCAACTTATTCTGCAAAGGGGTATAAAAAATGAGTGATAAGAAATTAAATTTCGCCATTGTCGGATTGGGCTTTGGAGCGGAGTTCATCCCTATCTACCAGCATCATCCCGATGCCAACATCGTCGCGATTTGTCAGCGTACGGAGAGCCAGCTCAATAAGATTGGCGATGTCTTCAATATAGAGAAACGTTATACCGATTACGCTGCCCTGCTAGAAGACCCCGATATTGATGCGGTACACATCAACTCGCCGATTCACGAACATGCCCGGATGAGTATCGCCGGCTTGAAGGCCGGCAAGCACGTGGCCTGTACGGTTCCTGCGGCGACGTCCATCGAAGAGTTAGAGGCAATTGTGGCGGCCCAGAAGGAATCGGGCAAAAAATATATGATGATGGAAACAGTCATCTACTCGCGCGAGTATCTCTATGTCAAAGAGCTCTACGAAACCGGCAAGCTCGGCCGCATCCAATATCTGCGGGCCACGCACCAACAGGATATGATTGGTTGGCCGGGCTACTGGGAAGGGCTACCGCCGATGCATTACGCCACCCATGTGGTCAGCCCCTGCCTGGCTCTGCCCCGTTTAGATGCTGAGTCGGTGACTTGCTTTGGCTCCGGCCGCATTCAAGAGCACCTCATACCCATCTACAATTCTCCTTTTGCCATCGAAACAGCCCACATCAAGATGAAGGATTCGGATATTGTGGCCGAGGTGATGCGCCATCTGTTTAACACAGCTCGTCAATATCGCGAGAGTATTGACGTTTATGGTAGCAAAATGGCTTTTGAGTGGCCCTTGATCGAACATCAGCCGCCGGTTGTTCATATTGGCGAAACGCCGCACCTGGTCGATGTGCTGGATTATGCCCACTTACTGCCGGAAGAGATCCAACGCTTTACCACCAAAGGTGTCTATGGTGCCGAAGAGCAACATCTATCATTTATCCAGGGCTCGGGGCACGGTGGCTCTCATCCCCACATGACTCACGAGTTTATTGCCAGTATCATGGAAGATCGCGATCCCTTCCCCAACGCACAGCAGTCAGCCAACTGGACGGCCGTCGGTATTCTGGCCCATGAATCAGCCATGCTCGGTGGTAAAACCCTAAAACTGCCAGAATTCACGTTAGGGTAGTCGGAGACAAACCACCATGGTGAGTGATAGTGATACTTGGCAGTTGGTACAAGAGTAGCCAGGTTTCCTTCACGATCAAGCATTCGGGAATACATTCAGGTCAAAAAATGTCGCTGGCTACATTGATTCATATTTATCGCTGAAACAGCCTTTGATACGGCCGGATCCGAACAGGATCCGGCCGTTTTTGGTATCCCCTAAAGAGCCTCTACTGATAATCTACAGCCCCTAACCAAAGCTTTTTTGGATTGGGAAACCAAAGAACAGAAACCCACATTTAATGGGGATGATACAATGCGCCAGGCAATAGTCCGCCAGGCATTAGTCCGCTAGGCATTAGTCCGCTAGGCATTAGTCCGCTAGGCATTAGTCCGCTAGGCATTAGTCCGCTAGGCATTAGTCCGCTAGGCATGTCCGCATGCAGCACCCCACCTTTGCCAAAACAGAACATATGTGCTATAATGATCCCTATGTGAACGCTCATTTGTTTTTTCCCATTTCCCATTTTCAATTTCGAATTTCCCACTTCCAATTTCGAATTTCCAATTTCCAATTTCCCCAGGAGCTCCCCATGCCACGTAACCCCGACAAAAAACCATGCGCCCGTCCCAACTGCCGCAGCTACGCCATGCGCGGCCGCGATCTCTGGCGCCCCCATCTCGACCACGTCCTCGGCCCGCGGGGCGCCGGCGCCCCCAAAGGCAACTTCAACTCAGTAAAGACAGGTTCGGCCGCCCATTTCGACCCCGTCGAGCTCAAAGACCTGGCCCAACGAATCATCGACGACCCCCACTACTACCATCGCTGCCTTCTCCAATACCTCGAGCAAGTCGGCCGCCCGCCCGCCGACCCCGTAGGATCCCTCGTCGTACTCCGCTCCCTGATCGAGACCCTGATCCCCATCATCGCCGAAAACCTCTTCACCGTCGAAGCAGACCAATTCATCCTAAGATTTCCTATTTCCATCCGCCCCTCACTCCAGGTCCTGATCTGGCGCGCTTTCCTTCCCCTGGCGCCCCTCCAGCGACTTCTCGAATTCCGCAAAATACGCGACCAGCTCCTTGCCAAACGCAAGCTGCGAAAAATTGCCGCCGCCTACGAGAATAATTAATAGGATCCCCAATGACAGGTACCAAACAATTGCCGGGACTCTTCATTCGCTTGGGCCATCTTCTCTGGTCAATACGCCGCCGTGCATGTACCAATCCCCCTAATTCAACCCAAAAAAATTTCTTCCGGGAACAATTACCGGGGTCGGGATCGCCCTCGCCTCGACCTCGTAGGTCTCAAAGACCGGTATGTCCGGTCCGACCTGCGAGGTCTATTCTCACCCGCAGCAACCAATCAGCTCTCGTCCGTATTCAAGAAACTGGGTTTTTATGCCAACAATCCCTCATCCATCCGCCTCAAATTTATCAGCCAACTACCCAAAAAACCCGAATTCTAGCTCCAGCGCCAACCTGTTGGACTCATATGCCTGATCAACATATATCAACCTCTCCTTGTCCTTTGTTACTCAAGGCCCTATATAGATTGGCGACCTTGGCTGGCTCATTACTCAGATTTCGTAATTGTCACCGCTCGCCGCTCCAATTTTCGCAGCCGGCAATTTTTACCAGCAGGCTATTGTTATTTGCACGGGAGAGCTTGGGAGTGAGGGACGTAGATCATTTACTCTCGAACTGATCTTGCCATGAGTCTGTTTTTGATCAATAGAAGAATGCCGTCAGAATATTCACTTTGTTTGAAAAAAATTATTTCAGCCGGAGAGTAAAGTCCGAAAACTGCCAGCATATCTACCATTTTCTGCCATAATTAAGGAATGGAACTCGATCCTCACATTTGTTACGCAGCCATTCAGAGTCGCGACAGTCGCTTTGACGGCCGGTTCTTCACCGCAGTGGAGAGTACCGGCATCTATTGCCGTCCGATCTGCCCGGCGCAAACGCCACGGCCGGAAAATGTTCGCTTCTATATCTCTGCCACGGCTGCGGCCGAAGCCGGTTTCCGCCCTTGTTTGCGTTGTCGACCCGAGTCATCACCGGGCACACCTGACTGGCAAGGGCCATCTTCCACTGTGTCCCGGGCGCTCAGGCTCATCTCGGAAGGTGTAGTAGACGACTCTGGCGTGGAAACATTGGCCCGGCGATTGAACGTTGGACCTCGCCAATTACGCCGTCTGTTTGTAGCCCACCTGGGCGCCTCGCCCATCGCGGTGGCCCAAACGCGCCGGCTGCACTTTGCCAAAAAACTTATCGACGAAACGAATTTGCCAATGTCAGAGATCGCCTTCAGCGCCGGATACTCGAGTATTCGTCGTTTTAATGATGCCATCCGGGAAGTTTACGGCCGATCGCCAACCGAATTACGCAAAGTAATAAAAGACCAACACTCTAATGGCGCCGGGTATATTCAATTAAAGCTTTCGTACCGTCCGCCATTTGATTGGTTATTCCTTCTGCGATTTCTCCAATCTCGGGCTATTCCAGGGGTGGAATCGGTCAGCGATGGAAGTTACCGGCGGGTGGTTCAAATCGATAACGGCGCCGGCATTATTGAGGTTCGTTCGACCGAGGATGGCCGGCAACTGTTATTAAGCGTGCCGCCATCACTGTCAAAAGGTCTGCTGCGTATTTCAGAACGGGTTCGCACTTTATTCGATTTGAGAGCCGATCCCGCCATCATTACCGGTCACCTTGAACGAGATGATCAATTGGCCACCTTGACACAGCATTACCCTGGTTTGCGCGTACCCGGCGCCTGGGACGGTTTTGAAGTGGCCATCCGGGCCATTTTGGGCCAGCAGATAAGCATCCAGGCCGCTAATACGCTGGCCGGACGGCTGGTCAAGGCCTACGGTGAAGCTCTGCCGGAAGCAACAAATGGTGATCGTGCCACCTTGTTCCCACGCCCGGAACGTTTGGCCGAAGCAACCCTGGCAGATATTGGTTTGATGCCCAGGCGGGCTGAAGCGATTCGATCCTTGGCCCAAGCGGTTAGCGATGGCCGGCTGGTCTTTGATAGGGCGATCGGCCTGGAGCAGTCCGTCGAGCTATTAACAGCTTTGCCGGGCGTTGGCCCCTGGACCGCCCATTATATTGCCCTGCGCGCCCTGAACGAACCTGATGCTTTTCCGGCCGGCGACCTGGCTCTCCGCCGCGCGGTCGCCAATTCAAAAAGCACAATGCTGACCGAAGCTCAGCTTCGGCGGCGGGCGGAGGCCTGGCGTCCCTGGCGGGCTTATGCGGCCATGTACTTATGGCGGCATTATGCCACTCTCTAATTTGGAGGTAAGAATGATCCCTGATTCGATTCGTTACACCCACATGGATAGCTCTTTAGGACCCATATTCCTGGCCCGGAATTCTTTAGGTCTATGCCAGATAAATTTTCAAGCTGGGGAAGAGCCAGCATTGCCTGGGGATGGCTGGATAAATACACAGAGCGGTTTTGAAGAAGCCCTGGCTCAACTGAGGGCATACTTCAATCACGAGTTGCGGCAATTTGACCTGCCCCTTGCTCCAGAAGGCACGCCTTTCCAGATGGAGGTCTGGGCGGCTCTACAAACGATCCCCTACGGCCAGACGATCTCATATGCTGCGTTGGCAAAAAAAATTGGCCGCCCGTCAGCTACGCGGGCTGTCGGCGCCGCCAATGGTAGGAACCCTTTGCCCATCGTGATCCCCTGTCACCGGGTGATCGGAAGTGATGGCCGTCTTACCGGCTATGGTGGTGGCATCCACCTAAAAGAAGCGCTGTTAACCCATGAAGATCCGGAGTGGGAGAAAGTTTATCAAAAAACAGAGAAGACTGACCGCCAGATGAAACTTTTTTGATTTGTCCACAGCCGGCCGGTTACTGATCGGTGAATTCTATTTCCTTTGTGGGCCGATTGGCCTGCGCAGCGACTGCCCTCCTGTTTAGGATGGCGAAGACACAGGCGATACTTACCAGGATTACGGCGATGAAAGTTACCAACCCGCCGGCCATGAATACTTTGGGCACAAATTCCCATTCCACGACATGCATACCGGCCGGTACGCACACCGCTTTTATGGTCGTGTAGGCGGTCAAGGTCTCGGCTTCTCGCCCATCGACGGTCGCTTGCCAGCCGGGGTAATCCGATTCTGCAAGCACAAGCATTCCCGGCTCAGAACTGTCCGTCCGTATTTGCCAGAATCCAGGTTCAGCCACGATTATTTCCGCTGTACCGGGTTCAGTGGGAGGGGGTCCCAGCTGGCAGCCCGGCTCTTTGTTCAGCAAGGCCGTCGAGGTGGGGTCGAACTCAGCCTGGTGTAACCGGCCGATGGCGGCCTGGTCGTCTTTGATAATCTCGGCTGCATATATAAGACGGACCAGTGACATCGGGCTTGGGCGGCGGTAAACCCAACTGCCACCACGTTGGTCCACCAGGCTGATCGCCTGGTCGCCGCCGGTGTATTGGTCCAACGGCGCCGGGGAGGCTACGTATTCCACCCCCAGTACATCATAGGCCGTCGAACGAGGATCTGGCACTGAAGCTGCCAGCGCCGTTAGGGCTCCGGGGGCTAAAGCGATATAGCCAAACACGCTATTAAGACCGACTTGTAGCGGGCCATTTTGGGAGAAGAGATCCACTCCCCATGGCAATAACCTGGATTCGGTGTCGCCAACTATCTCCCTGGTATCCACCCAGAATTGCTCGGGACCGGCCGGTTCGACGCGCACAAACTTATAGGCAAATTGCCACATGTCCGTAACCACCAGCAGGATGAGCAGCACGGCCACCATCCAGCCGCCAATCTGCGCGATTTTACGTTCTGCCAGGTAGCTCCAGAGTAGGGCACCGCTCAAGAGCAGGAAGATCAACCCGAACACGTAACCATTGATCTGGTGCCACAAGCGGCCGCTCGTATCGGTGGGATGAACGGCCATGAACATTGCGCCGTTGGCGGCAATAGCGGCGATCCCTGTGACGAATATCACGGCCAGGGTCCAACGCAGGAGAGGAGCAAGGCTTTGAGTACGTTCTTCCAACGGCACGCGCCGCCACTGGCTAAGGCTGTGTCCTAACAAGGCGGTCACGGCGAACAGGTACAGGATCGCTGCCCGGCCGGGTGCGCGGACCAGTCGAAAAGGGGGGAAGAGGTCATAAAAAACTTTGTAAAGCCCCCCGTATCTGCCCAGGGCCAGCCACAGGCCGGCAACCATGAGGATCAGGTAAAACCAGGTCAGTCGAGTCGGTTTTTTGAAAGCCAGGACCAGGCTTAATAAGGCTAACAGGCCGGCGTAGTAGGTTAATTCTTCAAAGGTTGGCACGCTCCAGTAGCCGATGCGTGTTGGTTCGCCAAAGAACTCCGGAACAACCAGGGTTACCAGGTGGGCTGGCGGCAACGAATAGTCGGTGGCGAAGTCGTAGTCGGCCAGGGAGATTCGTTGTGATTCGAGGCTGAACTGGATAAAAGCAAACAGTTGCACGGCCGCCAGGCCTAATCCGACCAGGGCCATCAGCAACCCTTGCCGGAGCACGAGCCGGCGACGCTCACGTTCGGTCCACAAGAGGTAAACGACAAAACTCGCCCAGATTAATCCGGCGTATAGGATGGAGGGCACATGCCCAGATAAGATGGCCAGACCCAGCGGGACACCGGCAAGAATCGCGCTCCACCATGTACCTGTATTGACGCTCCAGGCCAAAGCCAACAGCAGCCAGGGTATCCAGGCGTACATGGCATAGACGATGGTATGCCCAGCCCAGAGTCGGCCGGCAAGCAGACCGCTAAAGGCAAAAGTAATGCCGGATAGCAGAGCAGGCAACCAATCGCCGCCCTTATAGCGTACATAGGCGTACATTCCAAAGGCCGCCAGCCAGATATGAAACAGCATGTACCAGCTCAAGCCAATGTTCGGGGGCAAGATAAAGCTCAGCCAGGTCGGGGGATAAAAAGTCCCGATTTGTGGATCGGAGAGCAGGGGCAGCCCATTAAACAGGTTAGGCGTCCAAAAAGGCAAACCACCGCCTCTCAAGCCTTCGCGAACGGCTACTATGAAAGGATAATAGTAGCCACGCAGATCGTGTCCGCCCAGGATCTGTCCCGCCGGTGGGAGCAGCGTCTTATTGAGGAAGATGAGGGCCAGGAGGAGAAAAAAAAGTGCGGCCACGAGGCTCTTGCGGCTTCGAAGTTTTATTATCCAGTCTGACATATTCTGGATTGTATCGGACTAAAAAATCCTGACTACCAAAAATATTAGCCGACAATCGAAACGTTTGCCCTATTCAAGATTGCCGGCAGAAAGGCGCTTTGTTACTAGGCATTGGTGTCGGAGTTGGCGTTATTGGATCGACCTGCACCATGACTGGCGGACATAACCTCGGGCAGCGTACAAAGTTAGTCACAGCTGCCAGCATTGACTACAAGCAACCGTTCAAGGGGAGACAATTCAGGGGTTCAATCTAGAAAAATTTATACCGGCTTTGAACTGTTAACGGTCCGAAGATTCGGATCGACGGGCGTCGGTTACGAAATGGGCCAGGCGTGTGCTATAGGGTCTCGTCCCGCCGCTGGTTACATAAGTCAGGTCGAGGTTGGCGTCGCTGAGCATGCGTTGCCACTCCGGTTGTTGGTTGGCGCCGCTTTTCGCCAGGGTGATTAGCTCCTGGCGCATCTCTTCAGCCTTAATGCGCAGAGTTGCCCGGTCCTTTCGATCCAAGGCGAAATCGCCGGCCAGCTCAAAAGACTCGTTGTAGATGCGGCGCACGGCAGCCTCGGTCGTCTCTTCCGCACCAGATAACTCATCGGGACGATTACTGTCTGCCAGAAGGAAAATGAGACCGCTGTTGATCTTACCGAGAGCGTTTTCCAGGGCCGGACGCTTGGAAGCTGGTTGCCCTTTGACCTGTTCCCGCAGCGCCGGCGTGAGGGCCTTGATCTCCTGTGCTCGTTGCCAGCGGGCAGCCTTATCGCCACTCTTTGCTAATGTGTCGGAGGTCAGTTGGCGAACTTCGTCCCGTAATTGAAAGATAGTTTCTTGAAGCTCATTGCCCATTATGTTGCCTCTATGATTTCCCGAACGCGAAGCCGCGTTCTCGTTCGCCAAAACACCTCGTGGGTGCGGGGCTCTATGGCCGTACGAATGGCTGTTTTCGTTTGCGACGGACTGGAATCATAGATTGCCTGAATGCCAGCCAGATCTTCGTCACTCACCCAACCGCTAAGCAATTCATTGATGCCGGCAATGCTAGTCCGGGCAACCGTGTCTCGTAGTAGGCTCAAGCCGCCGGTGAAGTCGTTCGCATCGAGCAGCGCCTTCAACGTTGCCCAACCGTTTTCATCGTCAACGGCCGTATTGTATGTTGAGATCATGGTAGCGGCGCCGCCGAAGTAAGCACTGGTAATTATTTCGTCGCCAATCATGTCGGCCAGAGCCTGAACAACCTCCTGCTCCCGTTGGTAGGTGTTTTCGGATCCGGCCACAGATTCGCCAGCCTGGGACACAGCACGCACGGCTAGCCGCTGGGTCACACCTTCGTTGATAATCTCGCCCACAGCCGCCCTAAAACCGGCCCCCGTGTTGATGTGCAACATTTCGTGAACAGTTGCCGTCGGGTCTGTGCCGGAGGAGTCCACCCAAATATTGGTACCCGGTTCTGGTTCGGCGAAGGCATTCATCCGTGTGCCCGAGGCAATGTCGTCGGCCTCGGCATCGCCTATTGCCCAGGCAGTGCCATCAGACTTGGTGACATTGTGAGCGATACACCATTGGTCATATGCGGCATACAAGCCTTGAACATTGGGTACCACGGTGATATTGCCTGGTACGATATCCCCGGCAACCTCGCCAAAAGCGTCGGACAGAGCTTGCTGGGCAAAGGCTGTGGTCATTGTACCGGTTAGAATCGGGGCTGGGGCTGGGGTAGCCTCGGCTGCTGGACCTGCCTCCGCTGCCGGGCCTGCTTCAGGAGCTGGACCAACCTCGGGACCTGGTGCCGGAGCGGGACCTGGAGCCGGAGCCGGACTTGGGGCGGAACCAGGACCTTCTTCAGGAGCTGGACCCGAGGGTGAAGGGGCGGAAGCCGGTTCCGTTTGACTCGGCCCGGATGCGCCATCTTTGTCTGGCGGCGCCTGCACCGTGGTCCCACTGCGTGCCTTGTCGATATCATCCACAGCGGCGGGGGCCTGGGGTACCAACTCTGCACCCTCTGGGTGGCGCTGGATGAAGCCATTTCCTTGGCCCTCACTTTGTACCTCAACCGCCACCTGGGAAGCAACCCTATTGCCCAGGTGACGCTGAATGGAGGCAAAGGATCGCTGCCGCGCATCCTTTCCCCACGTCTGCCGAACCCGGTCTGCAACCTGTTGCAGATCAGGCGGATTATCACCGGCTCGAAGTTGAAATCCTGCAGTATCAACGCCTGGACTATCGGTTTTGAGTTCTGCATCCACTTTCGCCACAGGCGGCAGGGGTTTCTTTTGTGATTGCTGGGTCGATTGACCATGCTCAGTGGCCATGGTCACCTCCATGGAAGATTCAGATAATAAAACTATTTTCAGGTGAGTCAGGATGATCGATTAGAGTATAGAACCTGGGCGCCGGACCGTCAACCGCATTTATTCGTTTAGGACATATGGGCCATCGCTGTTGTGACATGATTTGCTCCTTACTAAGAATGGAGGAATTAATTGCCTTACTTATAAAAGGTCTTCCTCAATCATGTGATCATTGGCTAGCTCCGAGGCTTAGGTCTATAATGGCTTCAAGTAAGGTTGCGCTGACGAGCTACTTTGAACGACTCCAACATGCCCGGATTCGTCAAAGACCACAGCATTGCCGATTACCCGCCTAGCAAAACTCCGCAGTTGATGCCCCTGAATGCTATTTCATCTCAGTGGCAATTCTTCCGCGAAATTAATCCTTGATCCAATTAGTGATCTTCTAACGACATAAGCGAGCCAAATGACACAATATATAAATCATGCTCCGGTATCTTCGTGGGAGGATATATCCAGGGAAGTTGACCTGATCAGCTCGGGTCCACACGAACTTTTGCCGGCCACCAGAGAAGCGTATTTCTTAGCCGCAAGTCAGGGCACGGCATTTTTGACCTTCGCCATCGGCATCGACGGCGTCTCCATTGAAATCGCCAGGTATGCACAACTGTTGGAAAATATTTACGGGTTTTCAGGTGATGCCAGGATTCACTTCATCGCTGGAAAATTCTCTCCCAGGGCTGATTCGATCCTAAAACCTCACTGGTCGCGGTACAGAATCAAGGGTATTAACGGCTGGTCGAAGTGGGATGGTGGCAAATGGTTCTCTGCCATGTTCTTTGAAGATATGCCAGCAGGCAGTCAACGCTCGTCGATGGTAGCTACGGAAATTTACCGGCAAGCAAAAAAAATCGCTGCCAAACTTCGTAAGTACCTGGTTTCCAACAATATTAGCTTGCTCATCCCGGTGAACGTTGCCTCAAATCCAGGCAACCTGGCCCTTGCCTTGGCCCTGGTATTTGTCACGGAAGAACTGGGAACAGTGGTGATCAATTCCAACCATGATTACTATTGGGATGGGGGAAAACCGAAAAGTGAAAGGGGGCCAGGCGAAGAAGCGGGAGAACGCGACCACTTCTTTCGCAATATGAATAACCACGGTTTCTTCACCTTATTCCAGAGACTATACCCCTACCAAGGCAGGAGATGGTTGCAGGCGAATATCAACAAAAGGCAGTCCCAGAGAGTCGTAGAGGAATTTGGTCTGCCGCAGGACCGGGTCTTCGAGATTGGGACGTGTGTCGGCGACCGATTATTTGGCGATTTCACCAACATAGACATCATGCATGCCCGCGAGCGCATGGCTCATATCTTATCAGCCGGAGAAACGAAGATCCATCCCCGCTCGCTCGGTGAGCATAGACGGCTACTAGACGAGTGGATGATGGCTCAAATCCCTATAATAATTGGAGCTCGAGATGATCTCCTGGTGGATTTCCTGGCAGAAGATTTGACTTATTTATTACAGCCCACCCGTGTAATCGCTCGCAAGCGTATTGAAAAAGGCGTGGAATTAATCGCTGCCTTGCTGCAAGGACCGCTGCGCATCACCTTTGGGCAAGAGCCCGACCGGCAGCTACTGCTACATATCACTGGCCCAACACCAATGGAGCACCAGGCCGATCTGGAAACGATTCTAGATGCCTACGGCATGCTCATCCAGCACCTGCCAACTTCAATTGCCGAGCGTGTATTTTTGGCTTTCTCAGGTGGGCATGAAACACACGATTCTTTCGAAGATAAATCCTTTGACGATATGAATATTGTTGATATCTATCGCATGGCCACGGCCGTTCTCTTCCCGAGCGAGATCGAGGGCCGGGGATTGCCTATCATTGAGTCAGGGGCCATCGGCATACCCATCATCTGTAGTCGTTACCGACCCGAGGAAGTGTTCGCCGACGTGATCGGGGAGGATTTACCCGAAGAACTGCAAATTCACTACCTGTTATTTCCTGAAGATGACTTTTCTGAGGAGTTCCTAGAAGAAGCCGCTGTCCTGTTGACAGATCGCGATATCTGGACGCCTTGGCGTGAGCACAACCGCCTGGCTATTTCCGCTCGCTACAGCGTCGAGGTACTGGGCGCTTCATTCCGGAGACTGCTCGATCTTTCATTCGAGATTTTGGAGTAAGGCTGACAATGAACATAGGATTTATTGAAGATACACCTCTCCATGGCGGTACACAGATTTGGGTCACCGAGGCCTTGCGAGCATTTCTGGCCCGTGGTCATGAGGTTACCTTACTTGCGCCAGCAGGGAGCTGGATAGTCAATCAATGCACTGATTTGGGAGCGCAAATCTTCACTTACGATTGGGATGAAGTTGTTCATGAACGAGCTGAGGACATCCAGATTTGGTCGGAGGCGTTACGTCAGTGCGATGTGGCCGTCTGCACAGTTCACCCACCCAGGGAAGGTTTTCACTGTTCGGTTTTCGCCGCTCGTTGCATTGCCACGGCCGGTCTGAAGACCCATCTTATCCCCAAGACGGGCACCATCGTTCCAGAATACGAGCGCCGCTTTTACAAACCAGTCGAGACGATAAACTCCTCTGTAATTGCCATCGCCGCCTTTACCCGCCAATATCTCATCGATACCTATGCAATACCTAAAGAGTCAATCGCCCTCCTTTATCAGGGCGTGGATACCCGGCGATTCAGTTCCAGCGCCGAGGGTAAGCGAGAAGCGTTAAGACGCTATCCCCTCCCGCCCGATGCTGCCCCAGTTCTCGCTACTGTGGGCTCATTTGAAGAGCGCAAAGGCCAGTCTGTATTGTTTGATGCAGTTCGTCAACTGGCTGCCGGTCCGTTGCCAGACGTTCACCTGCTCCTGGTTGGCGATGGGCCCGATAAGCCCATGCTCCAGAAATTGGCCGAGGATCTGGCACTGGACCAGCATATTACTTTCTCTCCATTCACAACAGAACCCAATTATGTATTCGAGCGGGTGGACATTACGGTTTTACCTAGCCTGTTCAAAGAGGGGCTTCCCAACGTATTGCAGGAATCAATGGCCATGAATGTCCCGGTGATCTCATCTAATATTGGCGGCGTGCCGGAAATTGTATTCGATGGTCAGACAGGATATCCGGTCGAGCCTGGCGATAGTGAGCAATTAGCCCAGGCAATCGTCAATCTCTGGACAAATCAGGCTTCTTATCGGAAAATGTGCCTCCAGGCCCGCGAATTGATCACCACTGATTTCGACAAAGAGACCCAGTTTGAGCAATTTCTAAACCACTTCGGGCGCCTGATAGGAGATCACCGTGATAAGTAGGTCGCTAAATATTGGCTTTATCTCGTTCCGTTTTGCCGGGACCGATGGTGTATCCCTGGAAACATCCAAGTGGGCTCAAATTCTTGAGGAGATGGGCCACACCTGTTACTATTTTTCCGGCCTCTCTGACCGGCCCAAACAGCGCAGCATGGTCGTGCCCGAAGCCCATTTCCTCCACCCTGAGATTCGCGAGTACTATTATCGCTTTTTTAGAGAAGTCGATCGCACGGGGGATGACACAGCCTGGGTTCATTCTCGAAGGGAGTTTTTCCGAAAACATCTTGCCAAATTTATCCGGGAGTTCAACCTCGATATGGTGATCCCTCAGAATTTGTTGTCTTTTCCCTTGAATATCCCACTTACTTTAGCCTTGACCGAAATAATTGCCGAGACGGCTATTCCTACTATTGCCCACCATCACGACTTTACCTGGGAGCGCAAACCGCTTGTGGTGAACAGCGTCGGCGATTATATCTCGATGGCTTTTCCACCTGACCTACGATCCATCCAACACGTGGTCATCAATACAGATGCCAGGCACCAACTCGCCCGGCGGAAAGGCGTCAGTTCGACCCTGGTCCCCAACGTCATGGATTTTGACAATCCGCCGTCTGAAGCTGATACGTACGCGGCAGATGTACGCCAGGCACTGGGATTGGAGCATGATGAGTTGTTTATCATCCAACCGACCCGAGTTGTACAGCGAAAGGGCATTGAACAAGCCATAGAGCTGGTCAGTCGTATCGATATGAAGGCCCGCCTGGTCATCACCCACGCCTCCGGCGATGACGGTTCTGAATATTTAAAGCGGATTAGAGAATATGCCCAACTACTTGGTGTAAATCTATTGCTGGCCAATGATATTTTTGATGAATATCGCGGAGTAACTGAGAACGGTCGCAAAATCTACAGCCTGTGGGATGCGTATCCATTGGCCGACTTGGTAACTTATCCCTCAACGGTTGAAGGATTTGGCAATGCCTTTCTGGAGGCTTTGTATTACAAGCGGCCGATCGTGGTCAACAACTATACTATTTTTAAGACCGACATCCGGCCGAAGGGATTCAGGGTGATTGAATTCGATGATTACATCACCGACGAGACGGTTGAGATGACCCGCAGAGTCCTGGCGGACCAGGAGTACCAGACCCAAATGTGCCAGCATAATTATGAGTTGGCCAAACGCTATTTCTCCTATTCGGTGCTGAGAAACAAACTTCAGATGCTTCTGGACAACGCCTTTGGCACCAATAATTACTAGCCAGGGCTGACAGCAGCCTTAAGAATAATTACAAAGTTTACCCCTGAACGGCTGAAGTAGCCTGTCTCTGAAGCTTCTGTATCAAGTCTGCGCTGAATATAGATTGAATCGTTGAATTCATGCTAGGGTTGCGGATTAAGAATTGTTTAAGATCGACGACAGGCCAGGCAATAATCCTTACCGGCGTCGTACTCTTTACAGTGGCGACAGCCGGTCTGTCTCTGGCTAATTCCATTTCTCCGATAAAAGCCCCATCTTTCAATTGATTGATCTTTTGATCGTTATTGAACACATCTGCTCGTCCATCATAGATGAACAGTATCTCATCCACATTTTGCCCCTGTTTGACCAGAACCTGTTCAACATCTACTTCTCGCCATTGGCCAATCCGCAGTAATTTCATAAACTCAACAGGAGAAAAGCCCTGAAACACTGTTTCGTACATCTCCTGTTCCTCTGGCGAGAATGTGACCCCCCGCCGTTCCTGGAGAAGCAAAATGATGTTGTAGCTATTGATGAGGATGAAGACTATGCTCCAGCCGATGACCAACCAGATTGGTCCCGCATCAACAAAGTAGTTGAAAATAATCGCTAGGATACTGGCAAGAATTGAAACCGCTCTTAGCCAAAGGATGTCCTTGACCAAGAAGGATGCCGCAATAGCGATAAACGAGAGGTGTCCAATAATTGTAACGATGTCCACGAAATTACCCTTTGTCAACCAAAGTTGTTAACGCGTCACTAGATTCCGAGGCAGCTAAACGAAAAATATTCGTAATTCTGGTATTTAACTTTTTAACCACATCCGTACTAAACAACGTCTGGATGGCTGATGCCATCTCAGGGTTCTGGGTCAGCAATTGCTCTAAGTCCTCTTTTTGCCAGGAGATATAACGCATGGGTGAAATGGCCGTCACTGTGGCCACGGCCGGTCCGCCGGCCAGAAACTCCATTTCGCCGACGAACGATCCGGCTTCGATCTCGTGCAGGAACTTTCCTTGGGAGGCCACAATAGCCCGCCCATTATTGATGAAATGGATCCTATCAACTGTCTGACCCTCGCCGACCAGAATATGGCCATGTTCAACCCCCTGCCATTGACCCGTGCGAACCAGTTTCATAAACTCGGCCGGCGAAAGCTTGTCGATGAAAGATGCGTACAAATCTCCTTCTTCCAGGGTGAAATCAAATTCTTGTGGTTGTTCGATTTCCGCAAATTCCTGTCCATCCCCCTGTACCACAAGAGCAAAGAGGTGCAATGAGCGGTATCGGTTTCGCATCATCTCCGCATAATCAAGCGAATTGAACGTGTCACACAAATAGGCGAACCCATAATGGGTTTCTATCCGAGAAGCGTCAGGCAATAGTGATCGGACGGCTGAATCTTGTTCGAGACTCTGGGGGACGACCAGAACCTGGTATTGAACTGCGTTGGCATCATTATCCAGGTAGCCGTCTACCAATCCGTTTAACTCTGCGAGCATTATGCGTTTTTCATATGAGCCCATATCGCTTGCATCGGCAAGCAGATTAATTAGGTCGCGTAATCGAGCTACCTGCATATAGGGTGGTGCCGTGGCCACATAATTAGTGATACTCCGGCGCAACATGCCTAAATCGGTCAGTTCACCACGGATTAACTCCTCGAGGATATCCTCGGTGCGGTATCGTTGACCCATCGTTTCCAAAAATCGTTTGATGAATTCGATCTCTGCATCTGCCAGCTTTCCGTCAATCATGGCGATTTGTTGTAGGATTCTGATCACGATTTCCAGTCGTTGGTCTTCATCTTCAGCAAATAAACGATCAAGCGTTGGCGTAAACTCTTCCAGGTTGTAAGTATCGTGCCAATGTTTCAAATAAACTTCTTTTGGGATCATCAGCAGTTGAAGATGCTTTTCTGTAGTAACCCGCGCTTCTTGAACATCACCTCGAATGACACGCGTATTGCCCAAAGGAATAAATGGGGGCACCTCCTGAGACTGGTAACCGCCCGCGGATATACTCTGAAGTCCATCTCCCAAGGGCACGTATACAAAGCCTGGCGGCGAGCCTACCTCAAGTAGAATTTCACCTTGATGTAACTCCAGCATACGCACATCCGTGAACGCAATCTCAGGATCGATACGCTGCGTTTTGTGACCAGACTGGGCAATTTGAGTGATGATATGACGCCGTCTCTCGAGCGGCCAATTCAGTTCGGCCGCAGTTAGATACCGTTTCCGTTCCTCTGGCGAGATATGCTTCAGTGAAGGCACAATCCGGCTACGCTGGCGCAGGACTATATTGAACCCTTCTAATTCTTCCAGGACCAGTTGGGAAAAAAGGATGTTGTCATCGGTTTCTTCGATTAGAATCTGGATCTCGTCACTGTTTTTTTGCTGGGTGGACGGTTGCTCAGGCCGCCAAAAGCTATCGAGCACATCTCTTTGGATATCATCAATTATCATTGCACAGCAAAAAGCCGCGTGCTTCGTCGCTTCGTCTGTGCGAAAAGCGCCGCGATGAAACGAAACCCGCAGATCGCCACCCAGGGTTATTTCACTGCTGGCAAAGTTGGCTTCGCCAATGGAATGGGTCTTCTTTACTTCAAACATCATCATTTCGCCGCTTTTCTTCTGCAAGGCGATAACGGCGTTGGCCGTATTTTGATCGACGAAAATCTGGTAACCACCCGAGGTTTTTAGTGTCGTTCCCCTTTGGCGCAATGCATCAGCTACCCGTAAGGCGCGGATAGTATCTACGATATCTCTGGTCAAAGCCTGCAAGGCCGGGTGATCCGATACAAGCCAGGAAAAGGCCTGTTTCTCATAATCATCGTAATAGCCGTCAAGGACCTCCCGCCGTCGCTTCCCGTCAGGTTGTGGCAACTCACTCTTCTTAAGAGCCTCTTTCAAAGCTGCTTTCTGTTTGCTCACCGCTTCCATTTGCGCCATATCTTGGATCTCTGCCAGTTTGGTTTCCGCTTTTTGCAACTGCTGTTGATGAAACAGATGTTGAAGATCCAAGGCCACACTGTTCAGCATAATCTCACGAAAGGCAACGGGATCATTTAAAACCTCATTTGAAATTTTACTCTTGCTATGCCCCATGGACATAGCCAGCATTTCACGCAGGATTGTTTTTAAGTCTCTATCCAACGCACCATGTTCTGAAAGCTTGATAAGGCGCCAGGATACATTGCCCCAGTTCTCGTCCCAGATGGTATCTACGATAGGATCATATTCCGGATTGAAGACTGCCTGGGCGGCGAATTCGGGATGCATGGCCCGGCCGAATGCCGAAAAGTCCATCATGCCGATATCATGATTGTAGGCTAACATGACGCCAAAACCCTTCATAAATTCTAGCCAGAGCCGATTCCGACGAGGTATCAACACGCCGTTAATCAGATCGAGCACTGACACGATGTTATGGGCCACGTCTCTGACATGGACGACGCCATGATCCGAAAACAAGGCCACGTGGTTCAAGGGATCTTCGATGAATTCTTTGCTGCGAACAGCCTGGTCCAGCGTTGCCTGTTGGTTGACTTTGGCATAATAGTTTTGCTCGATATTCTCCCGGATGGATTCTGGTAGGTATCGATTCAATTCGTCGCGCTCCAGGCGCCGTGATTCTTCGACTCGTTGGAGTTTCGCCAGTGTCACCTGAATCTGGTCAAACATACGTGCGTTGGCCAGTGACTGGGCGATGGACGAAGCCGCGTTGAAAGCCAGGCTAACCTCTTCGGAGGAAAAGTCGCGTTGTTCGATCAAGTCCAGGCCGATGGTGCCGATCACCTCATCCCGTGCAAGTAAGGGTAGGATCAGCATCGATAGCGTGCCTCGTTCCTCCATCAAGTGATGTATGGGTGCCATTCTTGCGTCGTTTAGTACGTCGGCGATAGGCAATGGTTCCCGGTGTTTGAGGACATGTTGGGTGGCCAGATTTCCTTCAACCGGGATGACATGTCCCATAGAACTCGGCCGCCCTTGAGTTCGATACTCGGCCACCACAGTTAAGGATGTTTGTTCTTCGTTGAGCAAAGCCGCGCCTGCCTGGGGCGAATCGAAAATCTTGGCTAACTCTCTGCAGGCGATGGTCAACAAATCAGCCGGGTCCTGGGCTGAGCTGGTGGCCATGATCACTCGATTGAGCAATGCCAATTCTTGATTGCGTCGGGCTTGCTCTTCCCTGGCCTTTTCTTGTTCTTCCGTCAACTTTTGCAGTTCGCGCAACGTGAGCTGCATCTGGTCAAACATGCGCGCATTGGCTAACGACTGCGCAATAGACGTGGCGGCATTGAAGGCCAGGCTAACCTCTTCTGAAGTAAAGTCGCGAAGTTCGATCAAGTCCAGGCCGATGGTGCCGATCACCTCATCCCGTGCAAGTAAGGGCAGAATCAGCATCGATAGCGTGCCCCGCTCCTCCATCAGGTGACGTACAGGCGCCATTCTTGAGTCGTTTAGTACATCGGCAATAGGCAATGGTTCCCGGTGTTTGAGTACATGTTGGGTGGCCAGATTGCCTTCAACCGGAATAACATGTCCCATCGAACTCGGCCGACCATGCATTCGATATTCGGCCACCACTATCAACGATGTTTGTTCTTCGTTGAGCAGAGCCGCGCCAACTTGGGGTGAATCAAAAATCTGGGCCAATTCGCTGCAGGCGATGGTCAGCAACTCGGCCGGGTCTTGGACCGCGCTAGTGGCTGTGATTACCCGATTGAGCAGGGCCAATTCGCTATTGCGCCGCCCTAGTTCGGTACCTGGATCGCTATCTTGAAACACAGTGTTTTTACTCTCTGTTTCCGTAATTAGTACTTGGCGTCAGCCTGACACGAAAAACATAGCGAAGGTAGGCTCAAAGCCAGTGGTTGATAAGTTTCTGAATGAACCTCGGTTCGGCTGTAAAATAAACTCTTGGTGCTCGAGTACAAGGGTACGCCTATCATAGCAGGGGGGACCCGATTCTCAAAGGAAAATGCGCATCTTGTCTCGTAGGTCGTTGTATCTTTTCCCCTTCGGCGGGTTGGCTTACGCTTTCACCCATATAGCTTGCGGCTATCGTTTATTCCAAGATAAATTCAGGCCAAAATGAAAGTTAGGGCAACTGGCCAAAGCGACCCAACGTCTGCTCAGCAAACACCGTTGTTTACGCATTCTGGGCTTCAACAATTAGCTTAAGATTTGCCATATCCTTCTTCAGTGTCGATGTGGCCTGGCTCTGGAATGGAGACCTTGCCAGAGAAACCAAGAAACCCTTCCCAGGAAGAGCCAACGATCGGTGGCTTTCCGGAGAAGTCGCGGATTTCCCCAACTGCGTATGAAAAATCAGGTATTCCCTCTATGTTCTTGACCAACTCAAATAAGGCTTTTTTGAAGGTATTTATTTCCACGGAGTTGCTAATCGTTAATGCACCCATAGTCACATCGCTTCAATCATAGGATATACTCTTTCGCTTTCTCTTTATAAATGACTTCTGTTCACGCTCCCCTGACAATCCTATTATGGAGATCCTGCCCAACCCAAGGTTTGGGAAATCAAATCCCCTTGTTTTCCCAGGACTGCTTCTTGAATCAGCTTTGTGCTGAGCCGAAAACTGAATTGTTTGAATAAGGTAAACTGTCCAAGGATTACGGAACAACATAGCTGATGGGAACTACCACGACAAGACAAGGCGGATATTCACAATGGTTGGCCCATCTTACAGTGTGGGCAGAATAACAAGGTTACCTCTGTTCCACTAGAGGCCGTTAGACATTCCGGCACGTTTCACTGGCAGGATGACCGCAACGGATACGCCATCCAACTCAAAGCGTCCTCCCCCTTCCACATGACAAGCTTCCGCCTGACCAATACTGCTGCTCAAGGTGGAGCGATCACGTCCGCCACATGTTCTTACACCCTCTGCGTTTTGAACAGTTATTCGTTACCATAAGGTGGATCATAAAGGTAGGAACGCCTGGTGTCTTTCAACGATCTATCAGAAATCACTGATTATCTGCCTGCATCCAGCAAAACATTGACGATCACCGCTCGCTACTCTAGAATTGAATTCGCTTGAGCAGGGTACAGGACATCGATGTGGTGATCAGCTTGACTAAAATCGTACAGGAATGAGGGTTTGAGTCAGTGCTGCGCCACATCCAATAGCAGTGGAGGAGAAAGTACATGACGAGTAAGCATTTTTTGAAAAATCGCGCTGTATTCCGGATGGTGATAATTGCCTTACTAATGGCACTATTGGTTTTGGGAACAACCATGTGTTCAACGGAAACGGCAACTGAGGAACCTGCGGAAGCGCCAACAGAGGCTCCCGCGGAAGTTGTCCAAGAGGAGCCTATGGATGAACCCATGGAAGAAGATATGGGCGAGGATATGATGGCTGCCAATCTGGCCATCGAGCACTTCAGCGTGATTGAAGGCACGACCTGGTCGGGCGCTCACGATCGTGCCGGTAAGCGATTGGCCGAGAAATATCCCGACGTCACCTATGTTTACCGGGAAGAAGTTGGTCCCGATCTCGCGGTCCCCTATGCCGAAGAGATGATCGCTGATGGAGCAGACATCGTTATTGGTAACGCGGAGTTCATGGGCTTACCTTTGAAAGATATCGCCGAGAAATATCCCGAGGTTTACTTTGGATCGATTATCGCCAGCGATCTGAGCACGGAACGGAACTTCATCCGTTTGTTCCCCAGGCAATACCAGGCCCTCTATCTTGAGGGGCTTGTCGCCGGCGCCCTGACCGAGACAGGCAATATTGGCATCGTTTCGGCCTTCCCCTCAGTCCAGGTTATCAGGCGTCAAAATGGCTTTATTCTTGGGGTTCAGGATGCAGCCGAGATGCTGGACAAAGAGGTGAATATCTATATCAAATACGTGGGTGATTGGTATCTACCTCCTGAAGAGCGAGATATTGCCGAAACCCTTGTAACCCAATACGACGTTGATGTCTTGACCCAACAGACCGATTCCGGATCGCCGCTCGACGTTGCCGTTGAGCAAGGCATCTGGTTTGTGGGCAAGGATATGGACATCGTCGGCTTTTATGGCTGGTCAGATACGGACACCGTCGCCATATCTTTCGATACACGCTGGGAAGTCCTCTACGAGCATATGCTCCACCAGTGGACTGCCGGTGAACAAGATCCCGATACAGTGCTTTACCTAGGTATGGATCACTCGATGGTTCTGGCCGACGGCACGGAAGTACCCACGGTTGATATCATGAATGACAATAAAGTGGGTATCGCGGCTATCAGCCCGGCAGCGCTTCCCTCCATACCTGCTGAGATTGTTGATCTGGTCGAGCAGCGACGGGCCGAAATGATCGCAGGTGAATGGGACCCCTTCACTGAACACGCCTTCATCAGCAACGGAACTGGACTGGCCCTGGATGGCGCCCCGATACCTGCTGCCGGAGAAGAAGTAAAACCGGCTGGTGAAGTGCCAACTGCTGAATGGCTACTCTCGCTGTTCAACTTTGATCTCTCTGGTGTTACGATCCTGGAATAACCCACCAACTGATATAACTAACGTTTATGGGTTGTCTTATCAGGACAGCAAAATTGACAACATTCTCTCGAATTGAATAAGCAGGAGGCTCCCACTCTTGAGGCAACGATCTTAAGAGTGGGGGTCTTGCCAATACTGGCCGAACTACGAACCTGCTGGTCCAGAGGCCCAGTTCAATGCCGGGTGCATTGAGCCATCGGTCAACCCGCGTTTTCCGGATAATTACCAGACTATTCGGCTACTAAATTCAACTGAAATCAGACAGAGAGGTCGGTGACGAATTGTGTTAATGGAAGAGTTGTCCCGAGGTGACACAGTCTTGGAAGCGAGGGGGATTACCAAGCGCTTCCCTGGTGTGGTCGCCAACGACAAGGTAGATTTTGAGATCAAGGTAGGCGAGATTCACGCTATCCTGGGTGAAAACGGCGCTGGTAAAACCACCTTGATGAAAATCCTCTTTGGCCAATATCAACCTGATGAAGGCCAGATTTTTATTAACAGAAAGCAGGTCAATTTCCGCTCCCCCCTGGACGCCATTGAAATGGGCATTGGCATGGTCCACCAGCATCGAAAATTGGTGCCTGCCCATTCGGTACTGGAAAATATCATTCTGGGCCATCCTAAAGCCGGCAAGATCCTTGATGTTAAGGGAACGTCCCAGGAAATAAATGATCTCTGCCACAAATATGGTTTTAGCGTTGACCTGAAGGCCAAGGTATGGCAGCTTTCTGAAGGGGAAAAGCAAGTTGTTGAAATCCTGAAGGCGCTGTATCGTGGGGCGGAGATTCTCATTATGGATGAACCAACGGCCGCGCTGACCCCGCCAGAAATGGAAAAGTTACTCCTCTCTATCCAGGCGATGTCTAGAGATGATCTGGCGATTGTCCCGTTTATCACCCATAAACTACCGATTGTGCTCAGGATCAGTGACCGGGTAACGGTGTTGCGAAGAGGAAAGGTCGTGTCCTGCATCAAAACGGATAAGGCCACGGAACAAAGTCTTGCCAGGGAACTGGTCGGAAGAGAAGTGATTTTTAACGTAGAGCGGACAAGAGTAGAGAAGGGTAAGACTATCCTTCAGGTGGAGGGTTTGTCGGCCCTCAGCGATAAGGGATCTATGGCCCTAGATGACGTCACCTTTTCCATAGCCGAAGGAGAAATTTTTGGCGTCGCCGGTGTCTCTGGCAACGGCCAGCGCGAGTTGGTCGAAGCTCTAACCGGCCTTCGAGCCGTCGAAGGAGGCAAGGTGATTCTTGATGAACTGGATATCACCGCCACTCCCACCTTCAAACGCTGGCAGTTGGGTTTGGGATATATCCCGGCCGATCGTAATGATGTCGGTTCCATTGCCGACTTCTCGCTGGTGGAGAATACAGCCATGCACTGTTACCTCGATGCCGAATTCTATAAAAGCGGCGTCCTGAATTACAAAAAAATCCGCACGTTAACCCAGGAACTCATTTCCGAGTACGAGGTAAAAGCTCCGAACGCGGATATAAAAGCTAAGAATCTCTCCGGTGGCAACCTTCAAAAACTAATTCTAGCCCGGGTGCTCTCAAGAAGACCGCGGCTGGTGATCGCTGACCTGCCGACCCAGGGGCTTGATATTGGCGCCATACAGTTTGTCCGGAATAAGCTCGTCGAAGCAAAGAAGGCCAAGGCGGGCGTTCTGCTCATCTCTGAAGACCTGGACGAGATAATGTCCTTAAGCGATTGGGTGGCGCCCATTTACGAGGGAAAATTCATGGGCATTATTCCCGGCGATCTGGCCAGGAGGGAGAGTATTGGCGCCATGATGGCCGGTATGAGCCTCCAGGGGGAAGGTGATATATGAGAGCCGGTCGCTATGAAATGAAGCTCGCAAAAAGGGAGACCTTGTCCAGTCTCCAGGCTGCCTTAATTGCGATCCTGGCGATCCTGGTGGCCCTGGCCCTGTTCAGCCTGATTTTTATTCTGGCCGGAATTAACCCTTTACTCGCCTATAAGGAACTCTTCTCCTACGCATTCTTCAATCCTTTTGGATTACCACTAACCATCAATCGCTTTACCTTTTTACTATTCTGTACCTATGCCTTCATTATCCCTTTTCGGGCAGGACTTTGGAACATCGGCATGTCCGGTCAGCTCTATACCGGGGTGTTGGCCGCCTTTGCAGTTCTCTATTTTTTTGGGGTGAATCAATTCGATTCCACGTATCCATCGGCGCTTATTCTGCTGCCCCTCATGCTTATCGCGGCCGCTCTTGGTGGTGCGCTAATTGGCGCCATCGCCGGATTCTTGAAAGGAAAATACAATATCAATGAGATCGTGGTGACCATGATGTTAAACTTCATGATCTTCTGGCTGGTCTCATACATGATCAAAGATGGCGGTCCCTTCATGAATGCCGGCGGCCGGGGGGAGAGCTTTGAATTACCTGATTCCCTAAGAGCGCCCTTGTTCGGGGATATTCCCTTCACCATTTTCATCGCCCTGGCCATTGGTCTCTTGTTGTTCTATTTGTTCGCAAAGACACGAATCGGATACCAAATAAAGGCCTACGGGCTCAACCCGGCCGCGGCCCAGTATGCCGGTATCAGCAAGTTGTATATTCCCATCCTGGTTTTTATCATGGGCGGCGCTTTAGCCGGGTTGGCCGGTTATCATTATTTTGCAGCCGTGCCCGGTGTCTACAAAATCGCCCGAAATTATGGTCTTTTTGGTGATTTGGCCTTCTATGGCATCATCTGTGGTTTGATTTCCCAAGGTAATCCCATCGCCTCAATTCCCGTTGCTCTGCTCTTTGCCGGCCTGTCCATTGGCGGCCGTTTCATTCAGGGGAAATTGGGGATGAGTTTTGGCGTCGATTATGCTCTGCTGGGTGTGCTAATGATCACCCTCGTAGCATTTCAATTTTTTTACCGGTATACAATCGTCTGGTCTAAATCAAGGAAGGAGCGCGTGGATGTGGGAATTCTTCATTAGAAGCCTCGATGCTTCTACCATCTTCCTGATTGGCGGCCTCGGCGAACTCATCGGGCAACGCGCTGGTGTCCTAAATGTCGGCATCGAGGGGGTCATGCTATTCGGCGCTACCCTGGGTTTCATCACTGCCCAATCGACCGGTAGTTACCTGCTGGGCTTCCTGGTCGGGATTGCTATTGGCGGTCTGCTGGGCTTTTTGCATGGCTTCTTCTCCATCACCTTGGGCGGCGACCAGGTTGTTAGCGGGATGGGAATTTGGATTCTCGGCTTTGGTCTGACCACCTATATTGGCTCCCCTTTTGCCGGTCCTTTGGGAATGGAAAGAATCCCAAGCATCTTTGGATTATCACCCTTCTTTTTTGTGGGCATCATCCTGGCCGTTGTTATCTGGTTTATCCTATCGCGTACGAGTTTGGGGTTGAGAATTAGATCCGTGGGGGAGAACCCGGCCGTCGCCGAAGTATCAGGCATCAACGTCACCAGAACACGATATCTCTGCGTTGTTTCCGGTGGCATGCTCATGGGTTTCGCAGGTGCGATTTTTTCTCTGGATTACAACCCGGTCTGGAATTATAATTTCCTCTTAGGATGGGGTTTTATCGCCCTGGCCCTGGTCTTCTTCTCCATGTGGAATCCCCTGATCTTGATGGGTGGCTCTATCTTATTTGGCACCCTCTGGCAACTTTCCCTTAATCCCCAACTCCTACTCCCAGGCGTTTTGTCCCGCTACATTTGGCGTATGGTGCCCTTCGCTATAACCCTGGGTGTTCTATTTCTCATGTCCACCAAGTGGTTTCGGATCCGCTGGGGGGCGGCGAAACCAGAAGCTCTCGGCCAACCCTACGTCAAGGATTAACCGACTGATTCATTGCCAAACCACCGGTTGATTGGTCGGGAGCGTACGTCGAGGTATCCGCTTGTTGAAATAATCTGGGTTGTACTTTCTGGAGCTAGGTAACCGATATGATACGGTATTTTGCTTCACCGTCCGGCGCGTTGACGTGTACCAGATCGCCCGAATGGTGGTCTATCAGGGCCTGGCCAAGGGGACATTCATAAGAGATGCGGCCATTCACGGGATCAGCTTCAATTGGGCCAACAATTAGATAAGTTTCCAGCTGATCCATTTCATCTTGCAGGACCACCCGGCCGCCAATTTTTACCAGGTCGCCATCACCGCCTGGCTCAATCAATTTCGCATTGGCGATTATCTGTTGAAGATAGCTGATCCGAGACTCTAGCAAGAGTTGCTCATATTGCACCGATTGATATTCCGTATTATCCAGATTATCACCGCCGCTGAATGCCTCGTGCAGATCCTCGGCTATCTCAACCCGCCTTACTGAGATGAGGTACTCGAGATCCCGTTCCAGCTTTGTCAAGCCGTCTTCTGTTATAAGAACTGGATGGATCGATATCATATTATCTAAATTGGAATCTATATCCTTTAATAATCGAAAGCTCCAATAATGATGCTAGAACTCCTGACCCTTACCGCTATCTTGATATTCATTATCACTCATTTGAAAATCCTCATCGCTGGCGCTGTAATCCCATTCGCCAACCAAGGGTTCATCCTGATAACGATCCCAATCGCCGTCGTCCAACGGATCCTCAAAAGCCCAATCTAATTCCAATGGCGAAAGCTCCAGAACCTCCAGTAGAGATGAACACTGGCGGCAGGTTACTCGCTGGTTTATTCTTGGGCGTTTGCGAAAATAAATATCTGCACCACACGCAGGGCAACTGGTCATCTGACTATTATTACCTCTTCCGCGAGCCATAAAGCTTCCATACCTCCACTATGTTGCGAAACCCAACTTCGGTCCACAGGTCGAAATTTATTATTATCGGAAGATTAACAAGGATCCGTGTTTTTTATGGTTTAAAGAGGTGTTATTTATGTGTCAAATCAGTCGTTCTGTGTGGTATTGGTGTTAAATCTGTAGCCTACCCCGGGGATGTTTTCAATGAATATTGGATCATTGGGATCGATTTCTATTTTGCGCCGTACCCGACGAACCAGTCCTCGCACCAGATCGCTACTTCCCCCCCCGCTATAGCCCCATACCCGGTCAACAATTGTGTCTATTGGAATAACCTGACCCCGGTTGGTCATCAACAGATATAAAAGGCGGTACTCCAGTGGAGCCAACTGTTCGGTTGTCTGATCCGGCCGTTCTACCCGGCGAGTGGTCGAATTCAGTGACAATCCCCCAGTTTCGATGATGGGAAATACGGCCGCTGGTACCATTCCGGTACGCCGGAGCATGATGCGTGAATAACGGGAAAGAATACGCGCAGAGAGCGGTCGCTCCAGGACGATGTCAGCGCCGGCATCCAAAAGTGCGCAATACTCCTCCTCTGTTAGACGCTCAGCAACCAGAATGATCGGCGCCTGGGTTGATTGCCGGATATCTTCAATCTCTCTAACCTGGGCTGTACGAGCCTTGAGGACAATAAGGATTAAATCAACTGCGTGATCCCGAAATGCCGATGCTACACTTTGTACTTTAGAAGTCTGAGTAACGGCAAGACCAGTATGGCGAAGAACAAAACTAAAGAAATCCCTATCTTCTGATTCATCTGCAATAACGATCGCTTGCATATAAGTTACCTTTTCCGGCAAAGTTACCTATTAAAATTCCGTCACCTGCCCACCGCGATCAGGGCTTGAACTGATGAAAGGTTATTTAATATGCGATTCACAGCCTGGCCATCATTATATTACAAATCAATCGTTCACGATCTATTTTAAGGAATGAATCCGTTCGCTCGATTTAAGAGCGATCCGTTCCCGGGTCCTTGTATCAAGATCGTTGCTATACCCTTCATTTGACTGTATTATCAGGTGAACAAGTCTACTTTGGTTCTGAAGTGGCATTCGCCTCAAGATGACTGAGGTAAATTAGCGGAGGGTTGCACGATGAATAGACGACTCTTTTTGCTTCTTATAGTCCTGATACTCCTGGGAATAAGCTTAGGGACCGCGACCGCCCAAGACAGCAACTCGCTTTGGTTCGGTACCTTCTGGAGCAATACGAATATGGAAGGGAATCCGGTCGCCAGGGCCAGCTCCGGGGAGATCAATTTTGATTGGGGAGATGGATCGCCCGGCGGCGTTCCGGCTGATTATTGGTCTGGTCAGTGGACCTCTATCGTCAATTTTAGCTCTGGGACCTACCGTTTTACAACGAAAAACGATGACGGTGTGGGCGTTTTTCTCGGATACAAGCACATAATTTATGACTGGAATATTCACCCCCTCGTCACCAACCAGGTTGATGTTTCTCTGGTCGGTGGCGATTATTCCATGGCCGTCAGCTACTTCGATGAAACCGGGATCGCCGTGCTCAAACTAGCCTGGGAGCGCATTGGTCCACCAAAATCCGGCGCGGCCGATGTGACGGTTTATTCCGTCCCAACGCCAAACCCGCCACCCCAAGCTCCGCCACCCCAATCAAGCTGGTTGGCGAACTATTGGAATAACAACAGCCTGGCGGGCACGCCCGTCTTAACCAGATCCGAGGCGGCCATAAATTACGATTGGGGCACAGGTTCTCCCGCTCCCGGGGTAATCAATGTCGACAATTTCTCTGCTCGCTGGTCCCGCTCACTCTACTTTGCAGCAGGAAACTACCGCTTTAATACGCAGAGTGACGATGGAATCAGGGTGTATCTTGGGGATCGTTTGATCATCGATAACTGGTCGCCACATCCACTACAGACCAATACAGTCGATGTGAACCTCGGCGCCGGTACCTATGCTATCCGAGTTGACTATTATGAAAACGCCGGCGAAGCTGTGGCCAAATTTTGGTGGGAGAATATCAACCAGAGTGGAAGCGGGACCGAGAGTGGACCGACAGGTGTCAATGCAACAATCCGCAGCTACTCATTGAACATGCGCACCGGACCGAGCACAAGCTTTGCAATTCTGGATAAAATACCCAGGCATACGATTGTGCCGGTTGTTGGTCGAACGTCAACGGATCTTTGGCTTCAAGTGGTTTACCAGGGCCAGACCGGTTGGACCTGGGCACCCTACACCTGGATCAATGGGAATCTGAATACGGTTCCGGTAACCTGGTAGGGAAATAACAGCGAATAAGGAAAGTTTTTAGATGGCTAACCGAGGATCTGTTAGCCGACTTGAGACTTTGATTTTTCCTTGGTCGTTTTGTTTTTCCCATCATGGAGAGATCGTTCCATCAAGTCGCGGGCCTGTTGGATATTAATCTCCATACATAATGCCCATTCTTGTAAAAGGCGGTCACTGAGCGCCCGATAAGCCCGGCGTTCGGTCTCATTGGGCGTCCCCTTTATCTGTTGGCGAGCCCACATATCCCTAATAAGCTGGGCAGTGGCAACAGGTTCATTATCGTCGATGACTTCGTTGATCCTCAGCTTGCGCAAATTCATGTTCGCATTCATCTCAACCGGTTTTTTTGATAGAGAATCGATCGCTTCTTGAAAGGCAACTTTTTCCACAAGCGGGCGGAGATGGCCATTATCCATAACCTCAATCGGGATCCAGATCATGCTGTCGGCCATTTCAATACGAAAGTAGGTGGTATCCTTTCCTCCCAAATTTTTACGCTCGACCGCTTCGATCCGGCCGACACCATGATGGCAGTGGACGATATAATCACCAAGTTCAAAGTTCTGTACGTCTTGCACCACCGCGTTCATGGTTTCTCCTCTCAGATTCTAGGGCATAGAAAGCAAAAAGCAGATTTGCCCGGCTGATGAGCATTGATCTGCATCCTGGTACCAATAAAATTGCTCCCGGGAAAAATAATCGTTGACCAAGGAATATAATAAAGCCCGGCCGCCTAAACCCTGTCCGGCAATCAATTGCATAATCGTGCGATACAGAAGTTAGATCATACTAATATAGGCCATTTTTTGGTTTTAAGCGAATAACTATTCATATTTTAATTCAGCCTTTAGCCCTGAACTTGCTTTTATCCGGCATTAACGCACCCACGAACACCCCCAGGAGCACGACTGCTGCCCCTACAAGGAAGAGGGGCGAAATATTTTCATCAGTCAAGAAAGTTGCCAGAACCACGGTCACAATAGGATACAAAACAAAGCTATAGGAGATACCGCTGGCCGTCCAACGTTTGAGCGCGAAAAGATACAATAGAAAACCGATGACGGTTGCTCCAACGATTAAGAAGACCATGGCCAGCCATGTTGATGTCGATGATGGCAAGTTCCGCGATTCACCGGTTATTAAGGATGCCGCAGCCATTATAAGGGCGCCAACGGTCATGGCCACGGCATTGGTTGAGATAGGATGGCTGGGTGGAAACAGCTTGATAACGATACCGGCTTCCGCAAAACAGGCAGAGCTGGCAGCGATAGCCAGAACATGAGGGATGGATATCTCGACGCCAGAAAAGAGCGAGCCGCTAACGGCGATGGCGATCCCTACCAGAGCAATGAGACCACCGGCAACACCTCGTCTTCTCAATGGCTCCAAACGATGGGCGGCGGCAAAGAAGATCGTCAGGATCGGTACAATGGCTGCAATTATTTGAAAAAGACTGGTCGGGGTTTTAATTAGGCCATAATAGATCAAAACAAAAGATAGACCAAAACTAAGGATGCCGAATAAGACAGCTCCAAGCAGTGCCTGACCCCGGGGAAAGGGCAATCTTCGAAGGAGGAATAATGTCCAGAAGATGATGGACGCGACCCCAAAGCGGAGGACTCCGCTCCAAAATGGCGCTATTTCATCATAGACAAAACGCACGGCAATCGGGGCGGCTCCGCCAAGCAAGATAAATGTGGCAAAGGCTATGAGTGTCAGACGGTCAGGGGTAGTCTGAGATATGGTTTCTGCGGATGATATGTCTGCAGGCGCGTTGTCAGTTGACATAACGATAAGTACTAATTCGTATCCGCTCGGCATGGTGTATTACTGGGCGCTGGCCGCCCATGTTATCAATGATTATTTCGAGGGCTTTTGCAGTGGGTGGTCAGGATTCTTGTTTGGAATAATCCTCGCTTAACCAGCGTTCAGGTTTCATCCGCACCAGGATATCTCCGGTACCGGCCTTGTCGCCGCCAAGGCTTTCGATAAATTGATCGCCTGCTTCTTTACTTAAATAACGGTAGACCAATGGCCGCAACTCCTGGTCCAGTCGTATCGGCTCGGTGGAAATAACTGGCCCTTCTGCGCTGACATACTTGTAGGGGACCGTTTCCTGGTGGACACAGATGCTGATACGTTTCCTTTTTTGTAGCAGAAAGGCTTTGCGCGAGTTACCCCCAGTCCACACCCGAAATTCTCCGGCGGGGTCATAGGCATACCATACCGGCACAGTCAATGGTCCTCTACCGGTTTCGGGTATGCTGATAATAGCGACATGCACCTCGCTCAGAAATGCTTCCCGCTCCAATTTGCTCATGGCAAGCGTCATGGTTTAACCTCCTTGAACTGCTCGATGCCCGGTATCTTCACCTTTGGGGCTATGAGGAACGAGAAGCCAATCAACTCATCCTTCACTAACTCGGTGCGTTTGATACTTATTCAGGCGGTTCTATAGTCACCGCAGCGCCGTATTCAAAATCCATGATGATCCGGCTCTCGTTGTCACCAACCTTGTTGGATAACTCCTGCCGATAGAGTAATCCGTCATCTTCCCCAATCCACATCATGGTCTGGCTGGAGATGCCGGTACCTACGAGCCCTTCATCGATGGAGTAGACCAGGGTATCAACGCCATTGATGCTTTCCTTACCCTCGTAATTTACATTATCCTCTGACAATGTGTTCAGCCGCTCATCGATTACACTTGCGCCAGCGAAGGCATCCAGCGACGCCTCAATAGTACCGGCCATATCTGTGCCCGGCATCGTGATCCACTTCCCGTCAGGTCCTTTTAGATAGGTAATATCTTCGATGATGATGAACTCTCCCCCTGCGCTGATCATCTGATAGCGGTCAGGGCGAATGAAGGCCAGGGTCGTATCGGAAACCAAGCCGCTGCCCACATCCTCAGTGACGATATGTAACCGCATGGCCTCCACTTCCAACCCAGAGCTTAACGCGCTGACAATGGATTCCCGGGCGTTGTCGCTATCTTGGGGGCTTTCATGCTCGCCGGCCGCATCCTGCGCTCCGCTACTATCAGCTTCAGTCGACGCAGGTTGCTCCTCAGAATCGGCATTCCCAGGTTGGTCAGAATTGCCTGTTTCAACTCTCGGGTCACTCTCTTCGGCATCGCCAGTAAGTGTGGTACAAGCTAACGCCGGTAAGGATAGCAGCAAAATAAGCACAAAAAGACGGGGTAAAATGGAATTCTTCCGGTTCATAATTTCTCCCTAATTGTTTATGGGGTATTGTGTGCAAGCTTGAAATCGCCTGGGTGATTTCTCGACTGATCAGTACTATAAGAGTAAATAATGGGCAAGGCAATAAATTGCGACTCCCATCTTCTATGCTAGCTGAATCCCCTGTCCTATTAGCCCGCGCCTATAAAGTAGTCGGGACCATAAACCCATCAACCAGCCGGCCGATGAAAATATAGCGGAAATCGTTTCCCAGCCAGGTCTGGATAGCCCCATAAAAACCGTAAAGCACCCAGGCGGCAGAGATGAATAGGGGGCAACACATGGTGGCCATGGTAAACCAAAAGATGGCCGGCGGCTCCTCGGAACCCGTATCGCTCTCTACCATCACCAAGATAATGAAGAAATAAAAAAACATCCAGGCCACCCAGGTCAGGGCAATTATTGCCAGGCCGGCTACTTGGTAAAGGGCAGCTTGCAACGCCTGGCCGGCCGCCCAAAGGGATTTATCTTTTTCAGCAAGGTAAATCACCACGCCTACGACAATACCGATGCCACTGGCGATTACCGAAGCGTGTGCGATAGCGGCTAATAAGCGTTCTTCCTGGGAATGTTCAATTTTGTTTTCCATTGCTACCTCCAATATCAATTATATGGAAAAGCAGCGCCCAGACTAGAGTCAAGCTTTCTCCAACCGGGGAAAATAGTTTGATCGCATGTTGGCTCAATTAATTGCCAGATGAGAACTGGCTCTAACCAATATTAAACCGTCCTGTTCTATCCGTCATTGAGCTATGCTTAGGACCTCTCGGGTATGCGGTAGAAAACAATTAGAATAACCCAGGTCGAGTCAATCCGCAGCCGGATTCAGCCAGGCCGGAGTTTCAGCCGGGGCCGGCTTCGTGCCGTAAAAGAAATCATCCATCTTGAGAGCCAGTTCGCGGAACAAGGCCGATTGTTTCAGCCCAGCCCGAACACTATTATGCAGCCGGTTGTTGGGATGCGAGCAAGGACATACCCGCATACAATAGGCGCAATCCGTTCCCACAGTAGACCAATAAGTGAAACAAGCTTCGGAATTAATCTGCCAGCGTTGGACGCCATCTATATCCTTCTGGTCATCAAAGGGAATCGCCTTGCTTGGACAGACATCGGCGCATTTACGGCAGCGGCGACAAAAATCGATCAAGGTCAGATCCCGGCTTCTTCCATCACTTATGAGAAGTAGATCGGTGGTGACCACCGCGATGCGGACCCTCGGTCCTAACTCAGGCGTCATTAAAAGACCCATCCGGCCGATTTCCCCAAGTCCGGCATCCCGGGCAACCAGCGGGCAGACAACCCGGTAACTGCCGTCGATGTGAGCCCGCGCGGAGTAACCTAGATTTCGGATGAACTCGGCAATCTGCACGGCGATGGCACCCGAATTTAGATATTGCTGGGCAGATTCCATAATCGTGGGTCCGCCGGGCGCCCTATCCAACAAATACCTATCCATTTCGACTGTCAGGGCCAGAGCGAAACGGTGGTTGAGTACAACTGGCTGGCCGTAGTGCTCGCCGCGGCCGATATGGCTGTACAGATGGTATTCCTGTAAATCGGTGATGCCGGCCGAAACTGCGCCGAGCTTCTGTGCCCAACACTTGAGGAAATGACTCATTTTCACCGCATCCGTGACCACAGGTTCGTTGACAAGGGCTTCCTCATCCAAAAGCTTGTGAAAAGTGGCCACGGTTTTGAAACTGGCTTCGGCGGCCGCTACCGTAAACGGGTCGTAGTAGAGGGCGCTTGGTTGCATCAGCCCCGGTCTTTTGCGGAATTTCTCGTCTAATACTTTCTTCTCCGGGTTTCGCCGGTAGTAGGATTCAAATCGTTCTGAACCGGCAACCAACAAATTACGCGAGAACATGATATCTCGCTCGTCAAATCGACTCTTTGGTATATCATCGCCTACAACGATACGATTTCCAAAAGGCAATAATAGCGCCACGGCCAGCCCGGCCGTTAGCGCCAGCAGAGCCAGGGTTAGAAAGGACAAAATGCTTGGACCTGGCTGGAGATACAGGCCAGCCGCGCCTACTAATATCAGAGAAACGGGCAACAATAGACCAGGCCAAATGGCTCGCCGGGCTGCCCGGCGAGCATTTTCTCTTATAGAGATAACGACGAAGTAAAGCAAAATTGCGAACAGACAGGAACCGATGGTTACTAGAATCAGATCAGAGGCGAAAGTGACGTTTGAAAGCATGATAATCTCTCCAATCGCTGGCATGCGGAGTACGATCTCCCTGAATAATACCCACTATTTGGTCTATTTGTCTATTTTGGATGATGGTGTCGATTGCCGATTCTCGAGATAAAATATGGAAAGGCGTATTCATAGACCAAATAACCTCGTTCCGGCGGATACCGGCTGCTACGATGGGTGCATGAATCCCGGCCGGGCCGGTTACATAATTGCCAGTTGCTAGGGGAAAACATACCTGAATTCAACTGTTCCTTTTTAGCCAAGAGCGATCCATGCAAAATAACATCAAAGTTCTCACGCTTGCCTCCTATCTTTCGATGTTTTTCCTGGGAATTTCAACAGCTTTCGTCGGGGCTACAGCCAGGAACATCGATCTTTCACCCTTCCAGATTGGTTTATTCCTGACCATTCAGAATGTTGGTTTTATAGTGGCCGTCATGGCTTCTGGCGCGTTGGCTGATACTCTGGAGAAGCCCAGGATCCTTTTGGTCGGCAGTCTGATCTTGGCTTTTTCCTTTTTCAGCTTCTATTTGACCGGCATTTTTTGGCTTAACCTGGTCATTATGATGTTCATCGGCGCCGGTGTTGGTACCTACGAAGGTGTCACAGATGCCATGCTGTTGGATATGCATGCCCGCCGCCAAGGTATGCACATCAATGTGAATCATTTTTTCGTTACCTTCGGCTCGATATTGATTACCCTCTACCTGATCTCTTTGCAGATGGACTGGCGTATCGCCCTGGTGCAATCAGCCTTGATTGTCTTGCTGTTGGCCCTGTTCTACGCCTTTGCCCGGCTAAAACCCAAGGAAAAGCAAGTTGAACCCTACTGGCAGCGAATACGCATCTTAACCCGTGAGCCGCTGGTGGTCGCCCTATTTTTCGCCACCGTGATGGTTGTTGGCGTGGAGCTGGGTACGATAGGCATCTTGACGACCTACCTGATGGATCTGCGTGGTTTTACACAGACCACTTCCAAGATTGGACTGGTGACCTTCTTCTCTGGCGTTGCCGCCGGCCGGCTCATTGTGGGCTTTTTCGGTCGCAACGAGCGAATCACCCAAACAATTCTGTTCCTCTTTGGATCGGCGACGATAGTTTATGGCTTGCTTTATTATCTGGATTTGGGGCAGTGGAGCTACGTTACTACCTTCCTGAGCGGGCTGGCTATTTCCGCCTTGTTGCCCTTAATGATCACTTTGGCCGGCCAGCTTTATCCTCAAATGGCCGGCACCGTCATCGGTTCAATAAAAGTAGCCATCCCCGTCGGGGGTATTCTGCTCCCCTTGTTGATGTCTCTTCTATCCAGGAGCACGACATTCGAGGTAACCCTCATCGTTTTTCCGGTGGCGCTCTTGGCGGCCTTTATCGTCCTCTTTCTCGCTTTTAGAGCAATGCCTGCGACCAATGAAATAACCGGCTGACAATCTCATCTGGCGGTAACAGTTATAACCAGGGAGACCAGGATGCTGGCCTGCACTGGCAAAAGGCCGGTTGAGTTTGCTGGAGATTAAACATTTTGGCTTCTATAAAACTCGCATTGGCCGCAGAACAATGGGACGTGCTACAGCAATATTTTTCAAAAAAAATTGACCGGTACGGGCAAATAGTGTAGAGTTCTACTGTCGTAAGCATAATACGATAGATTTATTAGTGATAAGCCGTCTAGGTTTTGAAACTGGGCGGCGGTTTTGTGTCAGGCAAGGTTATGGCCTTGCATATGTAGGAAGGATTCTGAATGAGTGATCAAGAGACAGGCACAGTTAAGTGGTTCAACCCTGAGAAGGGCTACGGCTTCCTCGCTCGTGATGCGGGCGGCGATATTTTCGTCCACTATTCGGCGATAGTCGGTATGGGCTACAGAGTGCTGGAAGAAGGCGAGCGCGTTACCTTCACTGTCGGTGAAGGTCGCAAGGGGCCAGCCGCCCAGAATGTGCGTAGGGCTTCAGAAGAAGAGTAGTAGTGGATTCTGCTCCATTATCCGTGGGCGACGATCTTGTCGTATCGCTGGACTATAGCCTAAGTTTGGAAGCGGGAACTGTGATTGATACGTCCTATGGCGATGAGCCATTGGAGTATATTCATGGGAGGGGCCAGATAATCCCTGGTCTCGAAAAGGCGCTTTATGGCTTGGTCATTGGTGATGAAAAACGAGTGATCGTCGAACCGGTCGATGGATACGGAGAAGTCGACGCCGAAGATAACGTTGTAATGCCCCTCGAATCGTTTCCCCCAGACGTAGCGCTGGAAATTGGCGAGAGTCTATATGTGCGCGATAGTGATTCCGATGAGGAATATCAAGCGTTTATAGCTGAGATCGGCGAAGAATCCGTTAAGCTAGACTTCAATCATCCTCTGGCAGGTCAAACTCTCTATTTCGATGTAAAGATAGAGGGTTTGCGATTGCCAACTTCTGAAGAGTTAGCCCATGGCCATGTCCATTCGGATGGTCACACGCACTAAACTTTGTCCGGTGCAAGCGACAGGTTGAGATAATCCACCTGGCAGGCTAAAAATAGCAACCGGAGGTCACGAGCCCCCGGCCTTGAGTAAGCAAGACCACTGGCGGTTAAGTTCTTGCCAGTGGGTTTGTGTTGCCTGCTTGGAGTGTAGAGTAGGAAGGATTCTGAATCCAGGCTCCTCGGATGGCTTAATGCCCGAACATATTTATTCTTTGCCCTGGGACCACAGGGATTGGTTCAGAGAAAGTTTGGCCTGGATTCAAGACCAGATCAAACCTAATAGACTGACAGTGGATGGGGTTGTCGAAAAACATCAGATTCGCCCCTGGTCGGCCGTACTACGCGTGCCAACTAACGCCGGGGACCTCTATTTCAAAGCCTGTGCACCGGCCTTCTATCATGAAGCCGGACTTACCCAGGCCTTAGCCTGTTGGCGACCGGACCTTCTTCCCCAAGTTATTGCCGCCGACCCACAGCGTGGTTTACTTCTGATGGCCGATGGTGGCCCGACATTGCGCAGCTTTCTTGGGTCCGATCGTTACCATGAGCATTGGCGCCGGATCCTGCCCCTCTATGCCGAGTTTCAGATTGAGATGGCCGGAAGGCCTGACGGTCTTTTGCGAGCCGGGGCCATGGATCGCCGGCTGAAGACATTGCCTGGACAACTGGCGGATCTTCTAACGGACCAGGATGCCTTGCATATTAACCGGCCCGGCGGTCTCACTGCTGAACAATTCACCTATCTGCAGGATTTTGTTCCAACTTTTGCCGGCATGTGCGCTGCCCTGGAAAGCCACGGCTTGCCAGAGACTTTGCATCACGATGATTTTCACGGCAATAATATCTGTGTTGGAGATGATGGTTATCTTTTTTTTGACTGGGGCGAGAGTTGTGTCGCCCATCCCTTCTTCACCATGGTTGTGACTCTCCGGGCCATTGCATATTTTTGTAAGTTATCCAGCGAAGCGCCCGTATTGGCCGAACTTCGCGACCTCTACCTCAAACCCTGGACCAGGTTCATGGGCCGCCAGGATCTGGTATTAGCCTACGATTTAGCCAACCTGATTGGCAAGGTCAACCGGGCTTTGACCTGGTACCGGCTTGTATCTGATAGTCCCGAGCCTTATAAATCGGAAGAAGCAGCCTCCGTTCCTGGCTGGCTCGCAGAATTCTTGGCAGATCCGGCCATACCACAGTATTAGTTCCAAAAGCCCTTCAGCGATAACTATCTAGCAGGTTAAAAATCTGTTCACCGCTGATGCTGCTGATGAAGTGTCCGTTCTCGAATACAATCTCCAGGGTCGAATTCACCTGGAGTCGTTCAAGTTCTTCTTGTGCTTTTTTCATCTTCTCAACCCAGGCTGTATCCTTTTCCCCTACAAACATGACCACGGGCATCTCTTGCAATCTATCTAACTTGGAAAAATCCTGATCGGTAGGGAATCCGGGCAAAACTACCATAGAATGAAACAACCCGGGTTGGAGGATGGCGATTCTGAAAGCGCTTATTCCCCCGTTGCTAATCCCGGCAAGATGGAACCTGTCACCTTCAACCTTCAACGCTCCTATTATCGCTTCTAAGAACTCTGGTAACAAACGTTCTGATCCCTGGAAAAAGAGCCGCCCGGCAGGAGCGATGGGACTGATGACAATCCAATCACGACCAGCTGACCCCGGAGTCCAGTAGCTGTCCAGGCCAGCATCAACCATATCTCTAGATTGGGTACCTGGGGGAAGGGCCAATAAAACAGGGTGGGATTGATCGGGTTCGAAGCTCTCAGGCAGCCGCAAAACGAAATCTAGTACCGATCCATCTGCCAGGATCAGTCTCTGGTAACTAAGGCCGGGTTGGTTGAGATCGATCTTTTGCCCCGGTGAGCCGGTTGGGGTCATTCTGTTTGCCAGGTCAGTTTCATTGGGAGCTGCCATCGTTTCTAACTCATTTGCCGGCAATGTAGAGACATCAGGTGAGACCGGTCTTGCTGATGGCCCGGTCGTGTTCGGATCCTGCCTGTCTTCCTTCATAACCGACGAACAGGCCGCCAGAAATAAAATGGCCGGCAATACTCCTAAGAATCCGGCTCCCAGGGCTTTAAACCGGGACATTTGTCATTACTCTCCGGGGATCGATATCCTTATTTTGTCTGAAGGTGGTGATTAATAGGAAAATTTCCGGATATGTTATAGTATAATCATATTACCTTAACCCGGGCACGAACAAATCCAATCATGAGCGATCTATCTGATTCTGACAAATTAGCTGAATATGTTTGGCGTACCTACCTGACCACAGGGATTCCACCCAAAGAGGCCCACCCCCATTGGGCAGAAGCCAAAAGCCTCCGGTTTATAGCTCGCCGGCTACCTCGAGAACCAAGGTGCCGGATGTGTCATTATCCATTTGAAGGTGTCGGCGGCCTGATAGCCCGCACCGTTGCCGGCATAAAGCCCTCCAAGATGAATCCGCAACTTTGCAATATCTGCGAGCGATTTGCCCAGGCGAACCACGGTGGTGCCGAAATCGAACTATCGATGCTTTTTACCGATGTGCGGGGTTCGACGTCCATCGCCGAAAATATGAGTCCATTGGAATTCAGCAAGCTGATAAATCGTTTCTACCAGGCAGCCACCCGTGTCCTCTATCAATCGGGCGCGATGGTCGAGAAAATGATTGGCGACGAAGTCACCGGACTGTTTGTACCCGGCATTGCCGGCAAAGACCATGCCCGGAAAGCAGTCGATGCGGCCCGGGCGATACTCCTGGCTACGGGGCATGCTGATCCGGGAGGCCCCTGGATAGCCGTCGGAGCTGGGGTGCATACCGGTATCGCTTACGTGGGATCGGTCGATTCCGAGGGAACGACTGACATTACTGCCTTGGGAGACTCGGTGAATACGGCAGCCCGGCTTGCATCTCAGGCCGGACCGGGGGAAGTGATCGTCAGCGATATTAGCATCCAGGCAGCCGGCCTAGCTACAGTTGACTTACCTGCCCGCCATCTCCAGCTCAAGGGTCGAACTGAGCCAGTGAACGCCTGGGTGATTGAAGTAAAATCCGCTTAACCTGGCCACCAGGCTGCTTTACCAGCGCGGCAGTCATGAGGAGAATAAGCATGTGAGCGACAAAATAACCCCCGAGCAATTCTTGGCCGGCTTCCCCCTGGAAATGCGATCTATTGCCCAGGCCCTAAGGGAGTTGGTCAGAGCAACGGTACCTCAGGCCAGGGAAGCCGTCTACCCGGGTTGGCGGCTTATTGGTTACCGGGCTGATCACGGGAGCCGTAATGTCTATTTCGCCTATATTGCCCCGACAGCCGAACATGTTTCCTTGGGCTTTGAATGGGGTATCTTATTGCCTGATCGGCCGGGGTTGTTGGAAGGGGGTGGCAGCCAGGTACGGTATGCGCGTTTCAGATGGTTAGAAGAGATCCGGCCGGCCTCGCTGGCGCCGATGATGCTCCAGGCGCTGGAGGTCGCCGCGCTAACAAAAGACCAGAAACAGCGACTACATCTCGAGCGGGATGCCCGATTGGACGGGCTTAAAAGAAAAGAGGGTTAGGCCCCACCTCTGGGACTTGCCAGTTGATTGGGGAGGGGGGAGAGTTGCCGGGGTAGAAGATTAGCGAAGGGTCACGGGTAAAAATATCTGCTCCACATCCCCAATCACCGCAAACAGGCTCATATGATCGGGTGTGGCCGTAATTCGCTTGTTAGCTGTGTCTCTATAACTGGTTGGTTCCACGACCCATTGGCTGCCGTTCCAGCTATAGAGGTTCAGGGTTTCTTCCTTTGCCGGACCGATATTCGTTTTATTGTAAAGCACAATCAGGTTGTAAGGCGTGTTGATGGTTGTCACCGGATCTGGCGTCAGGTCAAAGGCGTAGGCGCCATATTGACCCATCCCGGTGAAAGTTCCCTGGGATAGCCAGGTGACTGTGGTTGCGCTGGCCACCGATCCCGCCGGGAACATTGCTTTCGCCCGGCCGTCGGGCGCAGTCACTTCACCCCCATCGGCCGGGGTTATCTCCGAACTGGCTGATGATGCCGGTCGATATAGCCAGGCGCTATTCAAGGTACCAAACCAGCCATCGCCATTCACTGAGAAATCGATGTCTTCAACATCATTGCCGCCCAGAAAACTATTACCATCTGAACTATATAAAGTCCAATCATCGAAACCGTTAAGCCGGGCGACGCCCTTTCCTCGTGTACCAAACCAGATCCCATAGTTTGGATCGACCTCAACAGAACGCACACCATCATCGCTACCATCATTATCTGAGGGAATCGGACAATCCGGATGGGCTGTATCACAAAGTGACCACTGGTTACCGGTGAGTTTCGCCGCCCCACAGCTTCCATCGGCGATCCAGATATTACCGTTCAGATCCTGGTCGATGTCCCAGACATAGCCGAGCCATTGCACCGACCAGCAGCAATTGGTACAGCTTGGAGCGCTAGAAATAACCGGTAATGCGCCGCATTCACGGCTCACGCCGCCGTCGCCGCCAAACCACATGCATCCCTGGGAATCCTGGAAGATAACATTAACAATTCCAGGACTGAGGCCCAATGTCGCATTGCTGTAATCTACCCAGGTGTCATCCACCTTGTTAAAAGGGGTGCCCTTATGGTCAAGTCTGGTGACGCCCAGACTGTGTCCAAACCATAGCCGTCCTTGCGAATCGATGGCGATATCCTCCACCCAGGCATGCCCTTTAGGTAAGCCGTCTGCTTCGGTAAAGGTGATCCAGGTGTCGTCACTCCGGTTATCCAGCGTGCCCTTATGGTTTAGCAGGCTGACGCCCCGGCCATCATGAAGTCCCACCCACACGTATCCTGATCCATCAACCGCCACGTCATGAGTATATTGGTGGGCGATGCCCGAGTTAGCCGGGGTGAAGCTGGTGAAGCGGCTGGCGAGAGCGTCAAACACGGCGATACCATCCCAGGTGGCGAACCAACAGTGGTCACCGTAGCTGCAATCAACCCCATAAACAACCGGGTGAGGCAAACCATCTGCCGGTGCACCCAGGAGTCCGGACGCCGGTCGTAACCAACTGAGGACAAACAGCATTGGCGCCAATGTGGCGAAAACCAACCAACCATGACGGTTCACCATGGCACCTCTCCTCCTTGCTCACCCCAATGAACCAGGCAGCAAGGAATCTAATTTGGCATAGCCGCAGCTCACTACCATTTTAAACTCCGAGGCTATTTTTTGCCTCTGATGAAAGTAACTAATGTCATATGATTTTTGTAAGTATTCGGTAGATGGCTGAAGTCGTCTCCGGGTCCTAGGGCAGGATAGGCCAACGAAAGCCAGGCCCGACCGCCAAACAATATTAGGCGCGTAAGCAGTTTGTTCGGGCACTCTGTCACGCTGCCTTGGGTCCCGTACTTCTTGAACGAATAAAACGTCTTGCTGTAGGGCAAAAGCTCATGTTATACTGCTGGCGAAAGGCTAGATTTAAGCTTTGTGACCCAGAATCATCAGGGTGAGCGAGCAAGAACCAATGCCAACGAATCTACCGGCCGAATATTATGCAGTCGAAGAAAGGTACAAAGCGGCCGAATCGCCGGCCGAAAGGGTCCGCTTGCTGGAGGAATTGATTAGCACTGTTCCCAAACATAAGGGAACAGATAAGCTTCGGGCAGAAATGCGGCGGCGGCTTTCCCGGCTAAAATCCTCGACCCAGGCCAAATCGAAACTAAGCCGACACGAATCAACCTTTCACATCGACAAGGAAGGCGCCGGTCAGGTCGTGATAATTGGCGCGGCCAACAGTGGTAAATCAGCGCTAGTTACAGCTCTCACCAATGCCACCCCGGAGGTGGCTGCCCATCCTTATACCACGCATTTGCCGGTTCCGGGCATGCTGACGTTCAAAAATGTCCCCATCCAGCTTATCGATACGCCGCCAATGGACCGTGATTACCTGGAGCCCGAACTCTTTGACCTGATTCGCCGGGCTGATATCGTTTTGTTATTACTCGACCTGCAGACCTACCCCGATGAGCAATTCCACCAATGTATGGCTGTCTTGAGTGAACATGGCATCGTACCTCGTCGCCTTAGAGGGCAGATTGAGCAGCCCGGTCACCTGATCTATATTCCCTTTATTATCGTGGCTAACAAGAGCGACGATGACGAATCTGACGATCTCTTCTTCATTTTTTGTGAGTTATTGGACGAGGACTGGTCCTGCCTGCCTGTTTCGGCGACGACAGGTAGAAATCTGGAGCGGCTGCAGCAGGCCATCTACGATAACCTTGACATTATCCGAGTTTACGCCAAGCCGCCCGGAAAGGAGCCTGATCTCGGTGCCCCATTTGTTCTGAAAAGAGATAGTACAGTCGAAGATTTCGCCGCTAATATCCACAAGGATTTTGTTACTAAACTAAAAGCCTCACGGGTCTGGGGAAGCACTGTTTTTGGAGGGCAGCTGGTCGGCCGGGATTATGTACTGGCCGATGGGGATGTGGTTGAGCTGCGAATCTGATAACCGAAGCCTGAAATCACGCATTCAAAAGAATACCTGCGACGAGCTAGGCCAGTTCTTTAGCCATTTCAGCTTCATCCAGGAAAGGGTTCGGCATAATACCCCGTTGATGTGATCCTCGGAGCAATAGCCTGGCTGCTCGAATTCGGCCTTCCTGAGTTGTAGCCGGTTGGTGAACAACGAGTTAAGCGATCGCTAATGCCAGCACGGAGCACACGCCAACCACCCTCACCCCAATCACCAGTGGTACCCCGAGAATTATCGTTTGGACCAGACTAAAACATATACCGGTAATTTTTTTACAATTGGCGAAAACTTTTCGACCAACTTTTGGGCAGGCAAGCAAAGGTTTCTAGGAGCTGCCGGATTTAGAGTGAAATGTTGTTTGACCAACCACCTGATCTTATAAGGATCAAACAAAGGTACCATGACAGATTTGCGAAATCAGATATACTTGTTAAATCCCCTAGACAGGAATCAATTTGATAATCTGGCGAAGCTAGGTAAACGAGACAGTAAAAAGACGCGCAATGGCCTGGATCATCCGAACAAATTAAACCGTGCTGGCGAGGCACTTCGGGCCATGGAGAGAATGAATGGAACATTTTTTTGAATTAGTTCAGCAGGTTATAGTAGGCTTTCAACAAGGCCATCTTCCTGATCTGGGCACATGGAATTACATGTTAGTAGGTGTTTTCATGATGTTCCAGGGTCGAGGCACCGCCGTATTTGGCGGGATTGCCGCCGCCGCCGGTTATTTTCCACTTCTCCCCATTATTCTAGTAGCCTTAGTGGCCCGTATCATTGTCGACCTGTTTTGGTATAATGTAGGCTCTCGCGGCCAGATCGACCGTTTTGGACGCCGTTTTGGGAGCGTAGGACGGATGACTGAACAGGTCCAAGACCAGATGCGCGATAAACCACGTCGATACATATTGCTGGCTAAGCTGTCTAGTGGTTTATCCCTACCGGCCGTCATTACTGCGGGCAGCGCCCATATCCCCTATCGGCGCTGGCTTCCGGCTTCCTTTGCCGGTGAGCTATTGTGGACCGTACCGCTATTACTACTCGGCTATTTTGCCACTGACGCCTTGAGTCAAATAGAAGGTGGTTTGTCGTACGTAACTTATGTTTCGACTGCCGTCTTTATCCTCGGATTCGTGGTGATGTTCGTAAAATCACGCCGTGCCGCCCGGACAAATAATTCTGACCACACACTAGATTAAGCCCACCTCACTAGGCTCTGGCAGGCCGCCCCAATAAATTGCCCAGATAACGAATAATATAGTCGCCAACAGGTAAGCGGTGAAGAAAAAAGTCACCACCGGCATCTCTGTCAACCTATCCCTGGCCCAAATCAGGACAAAAAGGGTTACCAGGAGTGCAGCGGGAACACCCAAAATGCCCGTACCCCCTTCTATGATACTGAGAAAGAAGGTTGAACCGTACAAGACGCCGCCGATAATTACCGGTGTCAACCTTGGAATTGGGTCAGAAAAGGGATTTTTCCACTGCCGGTAAAGCAGCAAAAGTGACAAGCCGATGATGCCCAGATGCCAGATGAAATGGCTCAACGTCTCGTCATAGAAGTAAGTCAGGTCATTGATATTGGCGCCCATCGAATCTTGTAGCAGATGGCCGATTGAATTGGCCGATAGGTGCATGCCTTGTCCCGCAGCCCAGGCGGCGGCCAACACCATGAAGGCGACCATCTCGCTCCTCTTGGGCAGTTGTCCCGGACTCAATTGCAGGATGAACCAGTAGAACGGCAACAAGATCAACGGGGTGAAGATGTCAAGCACGTCTCCCGTTTTTAATAAGGAGTAAGGCCCGAACTGGTTGCTCAGCAGCGCAGGAGAGATGATCAGGACGGTGAACAGGATGGCAAAAATGAGGATGATTCGCGACAGTCGTTGCATCGAAGTCGCTCCTTATTATTTTGATATCTTCAGACAAACCACGTGGGTATTTGTATAATGCCCCTGACCCGACCCGTTTTAGCTTATTTATCTCTCCCGGCCGGTTGAAGGCGCCGGATACAGTAACAACATCATAACCTATTCTACCACCCCCCTGTTGGCAATTTTATGCGACTTTATGCGATATTGTTCCGTATTGAGAAATGAGATAAACGATCGGCGATATCTACGCAATCTGAGTTCATAAACCTTGAGTGTTTGTGCAGAGGCCAGTTGAAGACCTGGCTGGTGAAGATATAAATTACCGTTTGCTAGATTGCCTGGAGGAAAAATACGTGACCGAAATCAAGCGAGTAGGCGTCCTTTCCCTGGCCAAGATGATCGGCCTGATTTACACTGTTATCGGGTTCATTCTCTGGCTGTTCATGGGTTGTTTCATGCTGATCGGGGTAATGGCAAATCCATCCGGTACGCCACCCGAATCGATGTTTATGCTCTGCTTCGTTTGTTTCATGCCTTTCATGTACGGGGTAATGGGTTTTGTCGGCGGCGCCATCATTGCCGGACTGTATAATCTCGTTGCCGGTAAGATCGGTGGGATAGAAGTTGAGCTTGCCCCGGTCGCCGAGCCAGAGATCGTCATGAAACCTGAGAAATCAGTCTAATCGCCTTCCGACGAATTTTCCAGCATAGATCAACCAGATCCGTTCAGAGCATGACGGCTTTGTTATGCATCGTTCTTTCTGCCAATTGCTGGCTAATCAGAGATCCGCTGCAACGACAAATCGTCAAAGAAGAAACCGTTATTTGAGAGAAGGTAACGGGTCCGGAAAGCAAGCCCTACCCGGACGGTCGTCTCTGCCGGGACGACAAAAGTCTGATCTATCTGATTTCTATTTCCAGGTGTGACGGTAGACCAGCCTGATACAGAAGTTGTCATGATGGCCACTTCCCCGGCCGCAGGCTGAGAGGTCCATACTTTCTGCCCACCACTATATCCGGCTACCAGGTCTGGAAAGAAGCGGGCGGTAAATAAGTAGGTTCCCGGAGACAGTTTAACATCAGTGAAATAGCGGACGCTGAATGGTGAACCACCCTTAAAGACCTTGACCGTCCAATCTCCTTGCCAGATGAACATGCCCTGTTCGGCTGGCGGCAATAACCAACGAGGCAAAGCCCGGCTTTCAGGCCGGACAAAACCAATTCCTGTTCCCGGCGCCGACTGTCCCTCATCATAACTTAACTGCCAGCCATTGGGCACCTGCAGTTCAGGTATGCCATTCTGATGATAATAACCCTGCTCAAAGGAGGGATTGGGTAACAGATTAGCGCTTGGCGGTGGAGGTGGAACAACAGGCGGTGGCGCAGCCGTGGGCGCCGGTTCGGATGGCGGCGCTGGTGGCGGCGCTGGCGGTGGCGCCGTGCTCCCCGGGATAGTCAGCACCTGGCCAGCGTAAATGATATTTGGGTTGCTTATCCCATTTGCCTGGGCCAGGGCAGCTACGGTAACGCCATGGGTGACAGCAATGCCAAAGAGGGTATCCCCCCGCTGTACAACATAGGTTCCTCCGCCCGTTGGCGGCGGCTGTGGTTGTCCAGGCGGTTGGGGCGTTGGGGCAACGCTTCCTGGGGGTTCTCCGCCAGGTATGTTCAATGATTGGCCCGTATAGATCAAGTTGGGATTGACGATATTGTTTGCGCTGGCTATAGCCTGGACCGATACCCCATAACGACGAGAGATTGAATATAATGTGTCACCGGGCTGTACAATGTACGTGGTCTGACCAAAGACTTGTCCGGCAACAATCAGAAGCAGGACAAGCAGCAGCGTTAAGGCGAACCACCGGTACCATTTCATAGTCCATCTCCCACATTATTACTTTATTATCCGCACAGATGCAAACCGAGCGTATAATATTGTACCCGGTTATCGTTTTCGATTGTAATATCGTTCGGCGATAACCAAAGTCACAATCACGAAGATGACCAGAAATAGATGTTGCAACTCAAATCGGCCACCGAAGGTAGCCTGAAACGATTCGATAAACTGCATGAATCCCTGCTGAATGAAGGAAAATGATTAATCTGACGTGACCCCCGGAAGCTATGGCCTAAGAGAAGCAAATATTATCGCGGGGTCAGGAAATATATATGACGCCTGACCCTCTTTACCTAACAGAGTATTTTCGGGCGTGATTGATACAATTGTACCGGTGGCCTCGAGGTGGCATCGTAAAGATTTGGGATTTACCAGGAGCGCCAGTCGTCGGTTACTCTCTTCCGGAACTGTTTTTGCTCGGCTGAATTTTCTGCACTCCTAACTTTAAGCTCCCGGTGGCTGGCCACTGTGACTTTCTTGGCCTCAATAGAAGTGGCTTTGGCAGGTGGAGGGCTAACATCGTCAGATACGATGGAATAGATCTCTCCAGGCTGGATTCCCAGGACCAGGCAGATAGCCCCGAGTACCTCTAACTGTACACTCCGTCGTTCGCTATGCACAACCGCCCAAATTGTCGAATAGGTCACACCTGTTTGACGAGCTAATTCGCGAATTGATAGACCTCGTATGGCCAATATCTGTGGTAATCTATTGCTTATCATCTTGACTCTATGGAGATGATAGCATAAACGCTATCTTCAGGTCAAGCTCTATTATTCGTATTGGGATGTTGGCAAAATAATCTTGGCTCCACTTGCATTATTCCCCGCATGATAGCATCAGTGCTATCATGCGCTATTATTTATAGGTCTATGTAGCGGTCGATTCGTTGCTCAATAACCTTGATTCCATCGCGCCAAAATTCTGGTTGGCGCAGGTCAAAGTCGAAACGTGCTGCCAGCTCGGCCGCCGTGCCATTCCCCGTGCTGGCCAATAGATCATCATATCTATCCACAAAGTCACCGTTGCCTTCCTGATACATTTTGTATAGCCCTAAGCCAAATAACAGACCGAAGGTATAAGGAAAATTATAATAGGAGCGGTCGGCATTGTAGTAATGGGGTTTCCAGGTCCACAAATAAGGGTTCAAATACTCTTGATCCAGTCCATCGGCATAGGTTTCCTTTTGGCAACGGATCATTAGATCACAAAAATCATCGGCCGAGAGCTCAGCGGTTGATCTCCGTGCAAACAGTTCGCTTTCGAATAAGTAACGCGAGTAGATGTCTACGACGACTTGCGCTGAATCGATCAGAAATGTTTCCAGGATTGCCAATTCCTCGCCTGGTTCGGTGGCCTGGTTTAAGACGGCGTCGGTGATAATGGTCTGGTTGAAGATCGAGGCTGTTTCTGCCAGAGTCATAGGTGTGCGCCGTTGCAATTGGCTTTTGCCTTTCAAGCATTCATTATGGTAGGCGTGACCCAACTCGTGAGCCACAGTCAGGACCTGGTCCATGGAGCCATCAAAGTTGACCAGAATACGGGACTCGGCCACGTCCGGGATATACATACAAAAGCCGCCACCTCTTTTTCCGTCACGGGGCTCGGCATCGATCCAGCCGCAGTCAAAAGCTCTCTGGGAGAAATCTGCCAGCTTGGCTGAGAAGGTAGCAAACTGTTCCAGTATAAATGATTGGGCTTCTTGAAAAGTCAGGCGCTGTTCTGAACGTCCCACCGGGGCGAAAATATCCCACCAGGGTAATTGCTCCCGTCCCAGGCGACGCGCCTTTGCCTGCCAATATCGACGAAAAGCCGGAAAAGAACCGCGCATGGCGCTCAACATGGCTTCTAAGATCTCGTGATTGATTCGCGCCTGGTCCAAGGCATGGTGGAGAGAATCGCTTCTGCCTCGTCTTTTGTCCAGAGTTGTCACGGTGCCCTTTATTCCGTTCAGACAAGCGGCAAGCGGTTCGCGAACAGTTTTCCACGCCGCAAGCTCCTTTTCGTAAGCCTGGCGGCGTTTATCCCCATCAGGGTCAGTCAGGAAGGTTCGTATAATATTGACCGGCAATTCCTCGGTTTGACCATTTTGGGAGAAGGGCGCTTTTAACTGGGAACAAATAATGCTCTGCAATTTCGACCAGGCGTTGGCTCCGCTGACGTTCAGCTCGGCTGCTAATGATTCCTCGGCCGCTGACATGAGATAACGGCTTTGTTCAATCGACTCCCTAAGATAAAAACCATGTTCTCCCACCGAGCCACCAGTAGCTAGGATTGCTGGCCAGCAATCAGGATCTTGCGCGATTGCGCCCAGCCAGCCCCGGAATAGAACCTCGAGGTTGCGGATGCGGACACCCAGGGGATCTGTCTCCGAAAGCAAACGTTTGGCGGTCACATTATAGGAATCGGTGGACACATAACTGTAGAGATAATTGCGGACCGTCGCATAGTGCTCCAGAATAGCATTCATGCGCTCCAAAAAATCGGCCGCTCTCTCCCCGGTTTCGCCCAGGTCGCTTGGCCGAAGACCGCGGTCATTAATCTCTCCTTCAGCCACATAAAGTTCCAAATCATCTAGCTGCCGGCTAACCGCTGCGATGGCCTGTAAAAATTCATCCGACTCAAGTCCGGGGAAGACATTGGACAGATCCCAGTGGGGTGGCGCCCCTCGGCCTTGTGGCTGTTTCACAATGAAATCCTCCTGGTTACCCGGGGAGCGATGGTCAAAATGATGGCGTTCTAGGTAGTACTGTTTTGAACCCCGTCACCATCGTAGGTCACGGGTTCGCTGGCCTCAGACTCATCTTCCGAACTGTCAGGTTCATCCGCTGTCGCCTCTCCCAAGTCGGCGTGAAATTCGCTGTCTTCGCCAGACGAATCTTCTCCATCGTTTATCCGGGATAAATAGTTCTCGCGAACGATGGCTATGGAAGCGATAAGATCCGCGTCTTTTAGATCCATAACTCTTACACCCCGGGAATGGCGGCTCTGCTGTGATATGGCGGCGACTTCAGTGCGCAGTATAATGCCGTTGGCCGAGATGATCGTAACCTCGTCTCCTTCGGCTACAACTCGCGAGCCGATGATTTTTCCGGTCAAGTCGCTCAACCTCATCACTCGCACCCCGCTCCCGTAACGGCTTTGATGGCGGAATTCAGTGAGTTTCGTCCGTTTACCGTACCCCTTCTCTGTTATCAGTAGCAGGTCGCACTCTGGCACAACCACATCGGCACCGGTTATATAATCATCCTTGTGCAAGCGCATCGCGTAAACGCCGGCGGCGGTGCGCCCCATAGCGCGTACATCTTCTTCGCTAAAACGAATTACCCGGCCTTGTTCGGTAACCAGGATTAGATCCTGCTCGCCCTTGGTCATCTTGACCCAACCCAGGGAATCATCTTCCTCCAGGTTAATGGCGATAAGACCACTAGATCGAACATGAGCAAAAGCAGTCAGTTGAACGCGCTTTATCCGCCCTTTGCAGGTAATCATGGTCAAGTATTCAGCATCATCAAAATTTGGCACCGGCAAAGCGACGGTGATCTTTTCATCGGGCATTATCGGCAAAATAGCCATGAGCGAGGTGCCCTTCGCTGTCCGGTCGTAATCCGGGATCTCGTACGCTCTTTCAACATAGACCTTGCCTTTATCCGAAAAGAAAAGGATATGATTCAGGGTCCCGGCCGCGAATAGATGCTCCAGTTCATCGGCGCCGCGTGTACCCATACCACGCAGACCCCGCCCACCTCTTCCCTGGACGCGATATGCAGCAAGCGGCGTACGCTTGATAAATCCTTTCTGAGTGATTGAGATAAGCACATCTTCATCCTGGATCATATCTTCCATATTTAATTCGGCAGCCACGCCAAAGGCGATCTGGGTGCGTCGCTCATCGCCATACTGCTCTTTCATCTTGAGAACATCTTCTTTGATTAGTTCCAGAATCTCTTTCCTATTGGCCAGAATTCCTGACAAATATTCAACCAGGGCGTTGATTTCACGGTACTCATCTTCAATTTTCTGGCGTTCAAGTGCGGCCAACCTGCGCAACTGCATGTCCAGGATGGCGTTCGCCTGCAGTTCAGTTAAGCCGAAGCGACTCATCAGTTGGTTGCGAGCTTCTTCGGCATCCGGTGACTGGCGAATGGTCTGGATAATCGCGTCAAGATGGTCCAGGGCAATTCGTAGGCCTTCTAAAATATGCTGCCGTCGTTGCGCTTTATCTAGATCGAACTGGGTGCGACGGGTGATGACATCCACACGGTGATCGATGTAGATCTGTAGCGCCCTTTTAAGGGAGAGCAGGCGTGGTTCGCGGTCGACTAAAGCCAACATCTGAACGCCAAAAGTCTGTTGAAGCTGGGAATGCTTGAAGAGCAAGTTCAACACCTTCTTGGGCTGGGTGCCGCGCTTCAACTCGACGATGATCGATAGACCTTGCCGGCCTGACTCATCCCGCATATCGGAGATCTCAGGGATTTTGCCCTGATTGGCCAATTCAGCCATGCGCTGAATCAGGTTGGATTTATTGACCATGTAGGGGATTTCAGTGATGTTTAAGCGCTGCCGGCCTGGATGTCCGGGTAAATCTTCGACCTCAGCCTTGGCCCGCATAATTACCTGGCCCCGGCCAGTCGCAAAAGCGCTACGAATGCCCTCATTGCCCAGGATCAAACCACCGGTGGGGAAGTCCGGACCCTTTACAAATTGCATCAGATCATCAAGCGATACCGACTCTAGTTGATCTTGGTGATCGATGAGGTGAGCAATCGCATCACAAACTTCACTTAGATTATGCGGGGGGATGTTCGTGGCCATACCAACCGCAATACCTGAGCCGCCATTAATCAATAAGTTAGGCAGCCGGGCCGGGAGTACGATAGGTTCATTCAGGCTACCGTCAAAATTCTCAGTAAAGTCGATGGTTTCCTTGTCGATATCGTCAAGCAGCTCCGTGGCAATTTTTGCCAGGCGGGCTTCTGTATAACGCATGGCCGCTGCGCTATCTCCATCGATACTGCCGAAGTTTCCTTGACCATCCACCAGGGGATAGCGCAGCGAGAACTCCTGGGCCATGCGCACCATCGAATCATAGACAGCCTTGTCACCATGGGGATGATACTTGCCCAGCACTTCGCCGACGATACGAGCACTCTTTCGGTGGGGGGTGTTCGCCCGGATACCCATATCATGCATGGCATACAATATGCGGCGATGAACCGGTTTCAGGCCGTCACGAGCGTCAGGCAACGCACGAGCCACAATAACGCTCATGGCATAATCAAGATACGCATTGCGCATCTCTTCATTTATATCGACGGGGTTTATTGTACCAATGTCCAAGATAGCCTCCAGATGGCGTAGGAAGATCGATAAACGCCATATAATCGTCTGTTATGGGTCTGTCTTATGGGTTAGATTTCGTGACCTGAGATGGGTCATCTACCAGGCCGTATTTTTCGTCCAAATAAAAGAAAATGCCACCTATAATCAGGCAGCCTTCACCTGTGTAATTATAGCTGATAGTTGTTGTTTCAACGACTTTAGGGGGCTTTCTGAAGATATTGCCTTTCAGGCTGTCTGACCGCTCATTTTTGGCTAAATTAGCCCAGAGGTGCGAGCGCGGTCGGAAGCCCGGCAACCGGGCTAAAAAACAGTGCTAATTTCGAGCCTTGCCTCACCGGCTGTTAATCGCGGCTGTTGGCCGGATGAGACGGAGTCGGCCAGGATAGAGGACTTGATAAAGCCAAGCGCCAGATAGCCTCGCGGTCCGGCTGCGGTCGAAGTAATTGTGCCGCCGTTTTTCCCCGCGACCATCAAGGCCTGTCCTATCTCGACTGGACGGTCCCCTTCTAGCAGTGCCAATCTTTTGGCAATCCTGCCCCGGCTCTCCATCCGGGCGATAATCTCCTGACCGGTGTAGCAGCCTTTGTTGAAAGATACATCGGCCCACAGATTGGCTTCCAGGGGAATATATGCGTCAGTCAACTCATGACCAATGCGCGGCCGGCCGCTCTCGATCCGTAAATATTCAAAGGCACGATCATCAGCCGGGGTTAAACCGCTCTTGATCAGGCGTTCCAGGAAAAAGTGCTTGTCGGCCTGCCGCCCCATCAGAAAATAGCCGTCTCCGGCAATGGGATCGGTACGGTGGAGCGTCACATACCTTCCCTCAAGATCAAACAAGCGCCAGTGGTGGAGGGGTATGTCAAACTGCTCGCCGATGAAATTTGTCAATAGCGACCCGGCCTGCCTTCCATAAATTGCTAGCGTGACCGAGTCAGGCCGTAGATCGTCGATGTGAAAATCGTCCATAAAAAAAACGAACTTGCGCAGGTATGCGGCCACAGCATCCCCGTTATTTTCGCTGGTCAGGCAATAAACGTCCTTACCATCCTCGTAGAGGATGATCCGGTCGATGATGCGACCAATATCGGTGGTTAACACGGTCGCCGCGCCTTCGCCTTCGCCCAGGTTGATTACTTTCTGCGTCGACATACGATTAATCAGGTCCAGACGCGTCTTTCCGCTGAATTTGAGCAAGCCTAAATCGCTGCGGTCCACTAATACGGCTGTTTCATGAGCGGCCGCATAGGCTGTTTCCACTGGCAGCAGCGTAAAGCCTTCGGTTGTGGTTTCCATTTTGATCCCTTATTCTTGCCCGGAGGCCTGCCACCTGGTCGAGAAAGAAGCTATCTCAGGCAAATGTTCAACTTCATGTTCAGAGCTGGTTTCCATGATGATCTGTACCAGAGAGTGATTGTTCGCCCAGCTATACCGCTTAGGATTATTGAGCTCATCTTCGTTGAAAGAATCCAGCCACTCTTCAAGTTTCAGCCGCACATTATGCCAGTCGTCAAAGATCCGGTCGAGGTCGCGCCCCTGATTCTCGGCGTAGCGGGCGGCATTGTAGCCCTCAACATCGGCGTTGGCCGACAACCAGCGCTCGGGTTTCTTGTCTTTATCTATCTGTAATAAGGCGGTTACCAACTCTGATTCCCAGGCGGTCAGGTGGGCCAGGATGTCGGCAACGGACCACTCACCCATCACCCCGGGCTGCAATAACGCCTCGTCGCTCAATGGCTCCAGCAAAACGAGCAGCTGTTCTCGCGAACTATCCAATTGGTCCAGAATCGCTTCCTTTTCCATGTTATAACCCGAATCGGGGCGGGATAGTTGCTGCCAGGACCCCAATAATAATAACGACCGGGTACACGCTATAAAAATGTATTTGTGTCTACCCGGCCGCCGGCTGGTTGGTAGCTATTTCTGGTGATGATTATCCTGGCGTGGAGAAGGCGATGGCAATGCCGGCGCCGACGCCAACCACAATCAGGCCGGTGACAAGCACCCAAATAACACCCCAATCGACAGGCTTATTTTCTGGTTCAGGCTCTTCAATATCCATTGGATCTCGGCGGCGCATCACCAGGAAAAGGATCACGGCTGTAACCAGGGCAACAACCAATCCAAAGCCGCCGGCGCTCATCTCTAAGCCGAAAAGGTCAAAAGTGCCGCCATCCAGCACAGAGACAGCCATAATCAGGGCGGTGATGCCGGCCAGCATAACGATCAAAGAGCCAAAGATTATAGTCGAATTTCGAGCCCTTTTTCGCGGATCGGCCGGCGTGGATGAGGGTCGTTCCTCGGCTAATTCTTTCAAGATCGCAGCTTCTCTAGTTGTAAGTTCAGCCTTGGCGGCCTGATATGATTCGTCGGTATAAACTTTGTCCACCAGGCGAGAGTAGATAACGGTCCCAACTGTGAGTACCAGGCCCAGGCTGCCGACGCCCACCAAGACCGCCCCAAAAGAAATGGCAAAGGCCTGCAACAAGGTAATGGTCTTACCTTGAATATTGTCCTGGATAAGATCAAGTTCAACCAGGACTTCACCGATAAATGGCAGCTGCGAAACATCGATGGTCGTCGAGGTTGAGCTGCTCTCCTGTGTTGAGGCTGTATCGTCAGCGGATTGCATCTCGTCAAGGATAAGCGGGACAACGGCCGAAGCGATGCCGGCGAATATCAACAGCAGGGCAACGGTCGCCCATGTTAGCCAAGAACTACTCTGTTTCAATAGAATTCCTCCTTCAATCCTGGCAAATGTTTATCCGGAATTAGGAACCGGCAATAGCCTTCAATCACCATTTGCCTATCACCTTGCGGCTAACAAATTCTAGCATAAGGCCTTTTTTTTGCCAGCAATGAAGGCCTGCAAGGAACACAAGCCGTTTGGAGAACGCCAACAAGTGAGTCCCATCACCCAACTTGTATGACAAGTGTCACTTATTATTAATTCTGCTTATAAGTAAACTTCAAAGTTGCGGGTGCGGAAACGCGGGATTTACAGTTGATTTTAATCTTATGTGACCATTAATTTATGACACGCTATCTGTTTTCTTGTAAAATAGGCTGGTTGGTTTATGTGTTGCGTTGTGCCAGGCTTTAATTTGTTACCCATTTAGAGGAGAACCCAAAGAGCGAACCCTTATTGTCTTTGGCGATTCAGGGTGTTTGCTCCAAGGAGAGGAAAGGACGCCATGCGAAATAATGTTCCAGTTATTGTCCTGATAATGCTAATAGTGGTTCTACTCCTGGCTGCCTGCCAGGGGGATGAAGGAGCCCCTGGTCCTGCGGGCCCTGCGGGTCCTGAGGGTTTTCCTGGCCCGGCCGGAGCCGATGGAGAACCAGGTCCGCCCGGACTACCAGGTCAGGATGGCGCTTCTTTCGCGCCCCCATCTTTTGTAGGTAGCGAAACCTGTGCCGAGTGCCATGAACAGATCTCCGCAATATTCATGCAGAGTGGTCACCCCTTTAAGTTAAATAAGGTAGTAGATGGGCAGCCCCCCGAGTATCCTTTTACCGAACTACCTGGCCCACCTGAAGGCTATACCTGGGATGATATTAGCTATGTGATTGGCGGCTACAACTGGAAGGCCCGTTTTATCGACCAGGATGGCTATATTATTACGGGAGATGAAAACGCTACCACCCAATACAATTATTACAATCCAGATGTGGAATTGGGCGATGAGTGGGTGGCATACCACGCTGGCGAAGAGGTGCCCTACGACTGCGGCGTCTGCCATACCACCGGCTATAGTCCTGCTGGCAACCAGGACGGCCTTGAAGGTTTGATAGGCACCTGGGCCGAAGCCGGCATCCAATGTGAAGAATGCCATGGCCCGGGCAGCGCTCACGCCCAGCATCCTGCCTCTTTCGAGATGAAGGTCGATCGTGATGCCGCCGCCTGCGGTGAATGTCATTTCCGTGATATTGTCGAAGAAGTTGATTCCGCCGGTGGCCTGATTCAACACCATGAACAATATGAAGAACTGTTCCAAAGCAAACACGCGACTATTGATTGTGTTCAATGCCACGATCCCCATACTGGTGTGATCCAGCTGCGAGAGCAGGACGCTGAACACACCACGCGAATACAATGTGAGAGTTGCCATTTCAAAGAAGAACAAAACTTTAACCTGAAATTCCACACCTCTGAGTGCATCGAGTGTCACATGCCCCGGGTGACCAAAAGCGCTGTGGGCGACCCCGAGAAATTCACCGGCGACATCCGCACCCATTTGATGGCCATCGATCCCAACCAGATCGATCAATTTAATGCCGATGGCTCGTTAGCTCTATCCCAGCTTGGTCTAAACTTTGCCTGCCGGCACTGCCACGTTGAAGGTGGTCAGGCCGCACCAAGGAGCGACGCGGAATTGATCGAGGCCGCCACAGGCATACATGAACCGAGCGGTCCTGAATTTGAGAGCTCCCAGGCATTCGTCGATAGCGTGACCGTGGAGGAACGAGACGGCCAATATGTAGCGATTATCCAGGGCAATCTGCCTGATCCCTGTACGACCATCGAATCCATTGACCAAGAGGTAGGCGAAAACGTATTTGGCTTGATGATCAACGCTATAAGACCCGCCGATTTAATGTGCGCCGCGGTACTGTCTCCTTTCTCAGAGGAGGTCGTATTGGAGACTGAGAGTCTCGAGCCAGGTGAATACACGGTAGATGTCAACGGTGGTCAGGCGACAGCAACATTTACCATATCGTAGGGAAGGGTTCTGATGAAAAATCGGAAAACGGTTGGGATTGTTGGCGGGACGCTTTTTGCCGGCTTCCTCTTGTTGGTGCTACTTTGGCTGCCTAACGTAGCAGGAGCGGTTTCCCCTGAGAGGACAGGCAACGTACCTTCCTGGGAAAGCCCTGCTGCGACCAACGCCAACCCATTTTTCCAGAAAGATGTTCCGGAAATCCCCCCTGGGGACCAGGCCTGCCGCCTTTGTCACCAGGATAGTACACGGCAGATCGAATTCCCTTCAGGTGAAACTCTGCCTGTGATGATCGATGTGGATGCAGTAGATAACTCAGCCCACGGCGCCCACCCTGGGGCAAATTTGGCTTGCACCGACTGCCATTCGCCGGCCGAGTACCAATTTCCTCACGAGCCGGTCTCGGAAGAAGATTTGCGGGCTTTCAACGTGGTCCAGGCCGAAAGTTGTGAGCGCTGCCATCAGCAGCCCCACTTGAACGGACACCCTGGACCGGAGACAGAGAACCCGGTTGTATGTACTGATTGCCACGGATCGCACGATGTAGAAACGGTTGAGGAAATACGGACAGGCGCTATTGCTGAGAGGTGTGTTGATTGCCATACTGAAAGCGATGTTGGAGTAACCGACCCCCACATATTAACCGATATCATTCGGAAGGGACTGTTTGCCGACCGGGTTGATAGTGATTACTGTCTTTCCTGTCACAGTCAGGAAGGACTAACCCTGGTTTTCGCCAATGGCGATGAGCTCTCCCTGACCATAGATGAGAACGCGCTCCATAATTCTGTCCACGGGGCTGATAATTCCTGGCAAGCTCTGGATTGTGTCGATTGTCACGACCGCTACACGTTCCCCCACAAGCCGGTCGAAGCGGCCAGTTTGCGGGAGTACAACCTGGAGCGTTATACCTCCTGCGCTAAATGCCACGAAGGGCATTATGAGCTAACCCTGGATAGCGTCCATGGCGATGCTCTGGTGGCCGGCAACTATGAGGCGGCCGTTTGCACCGATTGCCATGGCGCCCACGATACGCCAACCCCTGGAAAACCCCGGGAACGCATCTCCCAGACTTGCCGGCAGTGTCACAGCACCATTTATGACTCCTATGCAGGTAGTATTCATGGCGAGGCGTTATTGTTAGATAGCAACCCCGATGTGCCCGTGTGTATTGATTGTCATGGCGTACACAATATTGGGGATCCCACGACCGCTATGGCCCGCAATCGATCGCCAGAATTATGCGCCCAGTGTCATGCGGATGATGAATTGATGACCCGATATGGCATCTCTACCAACGTTTTTGATTCTTACGTGGCTGATTTTCATGGAGAAACTGTCGCACTTTTCGAGCATAAGGACCCCAACTTACCCTCTGACAAGGCCGTATGTTTCGACTGCCACGGCGTCCATGATATCCGGCCGGTGGACGATCCTGAAAACGGCATCAAAGCCAATCTATTGGTCGCATGCCGCCAATGCCACCCAGATGCGACTGAGAACTTCCCCGATGCCTGGACCAGTCACTATGAGCCTTCATTGGAGCATAATCCGCTGGTTTACCTGGTCGATAGCTTTTACAAGATTGTGATCCCTGTCACGCTGATAGGCCTGGGTTTCCTGGTATTAACCGATATTTACCGTCGGGTTAAGACGAGAATTAGAAATAAACCGGAGTAGAGAGTGAGCGAGAAGCAAACACAATATCCTCGATTTCGTACCGGTGCCCGTATCGAGCACATCGTTCTACTGGTAAGCTTTTCCATCCTTGCCCTGACTGGATTGCCCCAGAAATATTCTGGATCTGGCATTGGGGAGGCGATGATCAACATGGTGGGCGGTATTGAAAATATCCGCCTCATCCATCGCTGGGCGGCCATTATCCTGGTCGTTGGCTCCTTTTATCACCTATTCACAGGAGCCTATCGCTTCTACGTCAAGCGCGAACGTATGCGTATTCTTCCAGATCTCAAAGACGTAACGGATGCACGGGATATTGTGTTATATAATTTGGGTGTCAAAGCAGAACATCCCAAAATGCGAAAGTTCAATTTTGGCGAGAAGTTTGAATATTGGGCGGTTGTGTGGGGCACGGCCATCATGGGGATCACCGGTTTCATGTTGTTAAACCCCATAGCCACGACCTCGGTCTTGCCCGGTGAATTTATACCCGCTGCCCTGGCAGCCCATGGTTGGGAGGCCGTGCTTGCCGTTTCGGCCATCATTTTATGGCACTTTTACAACGTGCTGATTAAACAATTCAACCCCAGCATGTGGACGGGCAAATTGCCTAAAAATCAGATGGAAGAAGAGCATGCCTTGGAATTGGAACGGCTGGAGGCCGGCGGTAGCCCCTGGACCCAGATCACCGGACCGGCACTTCAAAGCCGTCGCCGTAACTACATTATCGTCAGTGTTCTTATGGGCGCTCTTGTGATCGCCGCCATCGTGTGGATGTTCACTTTTGAAGACACGGCCATCGACATCACCACGATTCCCAGGGTTACCCAGGAAGTTTTTGTGCCATTTGTAACACCGGCGCCTTAGCCAGATTCATCGGTGCCCGAACAAGGCTAATAGTACCCCTTTTTGTGGGGTCCAACAGGCCCCTGCACCTCGTAAGAATCAGGTCATTTATGGGCCTGATCCTAGTGACCAAAACCCATCTACCGAACGGTATATAGATTTGTTATATTTTTTGATTGTGGAAATCTTCACAAAGTGACATTTGTCACGGTTTGTCACGTCAATCGTCACTTTTTTACCAGGCTAAATACTGGGATACTGCTGTTGGCTGAACGTGCCTCAGCCATGGGTAAAGATGGCAGTATATTCTGCAAAAATTCATCGATAAAAAAAGAATAACTCGTGCTCTACCCATCCCAATATTCTTGAGAGAAGTAGTAGCCTACCGCAATGAGAAAATTGGCTTCCGTCATCGCACAAAAAATAAACAAAAAAAGGTAATAAGGAGGCGTTTTATGTGGAAGAGTAAGTCGTTTGTAGTTTGCATAAGCCTGGTCTTACTTTTGGCTGCTGTTATGGTAGCCGGATGTTCCGGGACTGAAGGACCAGCCGGTCCTGCCGGCGCTGCTGGTCCGGCCGGTCCCGAAGGTCCTGCTGGTCCCGAAGGTCCGGCTGGTCCCGCTGGTCCGGCTGGTCCCGAAGGACCCGCCGGAATGGAGGGTGGAGCCGAAGCGGTAGATCATGCCGTTGCTTTCCAGCCTGAGACCTGTGTAACTTGCCATGGTGAAGCCGGCGAGAATCACCAGGTCGCCTATAATGAATTGTATCAGGATGGCGTCATAGCGGTGACAGATATGGCCTACCGTTATTCAGGTACAGATACGACCGAAGTATCGTTCAACATAACCAAGAATGGTGCTCCTTTCAACGTCAATGAAGCAGATTCTCTGGGTATTTACTTCGCTCCCTATAATGGCACGAGTTTCGAGTTCGAGCCGGCCGGCGAGCGAATGTCCCTGAAAGGGGATATTGTTTGCGATGGCGCTGGTAAATGCACGAGCACATTGGTTGGGGAGACACCAAATATCACCAATGAAGCCGGTCTCGTTGTCCTTTACGGTAGGGATGAGGATCAGGGCAGCCTGCCCGCTCGCATCGCGCAAACCAAATACCCGTTTGCGGGTTTGTTACAAATGGGTAGTGGCGTCGACTACGTTTCCCCAGCCAATAACGATGGCTGCGAAAAATGTCACACGGATCCCTACCTCAAGCATGGCTACATTTATGGTCAAGTAGATGGTGATCCCGCCACGGATTTCTATGTCTGCAAAGCCTGTCACCTGGACAACGGTGAAGGCGGCCATTTAGAATGGCAGCTTTTGGTCGACGATCCTGCGCTGGCGGCCGCATATTTCGAAGACGAATCTGTTTTATCGCCTGAACAGGTAGAGCAGTACGCCTACAAGACGACGCTCATGAATGACGTCCACATGTCCCATGCCATGGAGTTCCCGTACCCACAGTCGATGGCAAACTGCGTCACCTGCCACGAAGGCAAACTGGATGTCGCCCTGGCTGATGAAAACTTCAAGGTGGAGACTTGTAAGAGTTGCCACCCTGTGACGGGTTCAGTCGCGATGGATGAGAGTGGTGAAGAGACGCTCTATGATACGACCGGGCTAGCGCTTAAGACCATCCTTCCTCCTGATATACATGAGGACATGGATCTTGAGACCGAGGATTGTTTAGAGTGTCATGGGGCAGATGGCTTTGCGTCTGTCTTCAGTGAAATCCACACCGGCTATGACAAGGCGATCTATGCCGCTCCAGATCTAAAATATTCTGACGCCATTACAGTCACGATCGATAATGCTTCGGTAGCTGACAACAAGATAAACATTCAATTCAGCGCGGTCGGAAATCCAGATCTTGAAGGGATCGATGTGGCCGACATTCTACCAACCGTGATGGTTGGCATGTACGGTTGGGATACCAAGGATTTCATCATCGGCCCACACGAAAGGCTAACTGATGATAATAACGATGGTGAAATATCCAGCAGCAGCGGTGATTCTAGGGCTCTGGAATATGAAGTTGGTGCAGAGCACCCAAGGGCTACGACAGTATCAGCCGGTGACGGCAGCTGGGAAGTTGAATTGGACATGTCGAATTGGGCTGACCTGATTGATGATGGAACGGTAAAGAGAGTGGAAGTTGCCGTTATGGCGGAGTTGGCAGATGCAAATGGGCTAGCCGTGGCGCTCAATGCCCCATCTAGAACCTTTGACCTTGCGGCCAATACATTTGATGATGAGTTCTATAGTCCCATCGTCAAGGTTACCGATGGTTGTAACGACTGCCATGAGGCGTTGGCTACAACCTTCCATTCACCAGATAGAGGTGGCAACATCGTTGTCTGCCGGATGTGCCATATCACCAAGAGTGGTGGTTCTCATCTGGAAATGGCCTCCCGGTCAATCGATTCCTATGTCCATGCGATCCACTCTTTCCAGGCCTTCGACATTGGCGATATTGACTTTGCCGACCCGGTGGAAGCCATGCATTATGAGCATCACATCGAGTTCCCGTATCCCAAACATGGCGTGACAGATTGCGAATCCTGCCACGTTGAAGGTACCAATAATGTGCCGGATCAGTCCGAATCACTGCCTGGGTTGTTATCGGCCTCTGATTCGCCGCTTGATGGTTGGGATAGGAACATCGGTGAGGTGCCGTCTTATATCACCGGTCCCGCTTCGAGAGCCTGTGGTGGATGCCACCGGGCGGAATTGATTAACGAGGATGCGGCCGGTGAACTCCTCTCTTTCAACCTTCATACGGAGCAGGGTGGTTATCTGATTGACGCCGACGGTGAGGACACCCAAGGCCTGCTTATGAGCGTAATCGACGAAGTCATGTCATACTTTGAGTAAGATTGAATGTTAGGTCGGCAGCGGCCTACCAAAGTTAGGAAAGAAGGGCCCTTCGGGGCCCTTTTGGATTCTGGATAAAAAACCACCTAGACCCTCAATGGTGATACAAAAGAACCATCGCAAATCAGGCGGCCTTTATGTCGGTCATTGCCTAAATTCCAGAGGAGAAATCTAATTGACGTTTTCAAGAATTTATCAACGAGGTTTAATTACCGTCGTAAAAGCCGGCGCCAAAACGGCTTGATTTTTATCCCAGAGCCAAGCTAAAATAACCGTGTTATAATTTTTTCTCAGGTTCTGCCGGATCAAAATAATCAGGGCTTTTTCGAAGCCTGATCTTCGATAACAAACATTAATACGCATGATGTATAGATTTGTTAGGATTTTTAGATTGTGTGTAACTTCACAAGGTGACATTTGTCATGACTGCTTTCGCTATTTGTCACTTACTGATTCCGCTTTATTTTGAGATACTGACATTGGCTGAATGTGCCTCGAATGAGGTATAGGTAATGGTGCTTGATTGTTTTTGCTTAAGTTATCTACAAAAGGAGGATAACAAATGCTTATTCCCAAAAGACGAATCGTCTTGATCCTTGGGTTCCTGCTCTTGTTTGCATTTATTCTGGCTTCCTGCTCGTCGGAGCCAGAGGAAGTGGAAGTAGAAGTCACTCGAATCGTCGAGGTCGAAGTTCCTGGCGAGCCTGTTGAAGTTGAAGTTATCAAGGAAGTCGAGGTTCCGGTAGAGGTGATGGTCGAGGTGCCGGGAGAACCGGCCGTGGTCGTCCCCTTCGAAGAACAATGGGCTTCATCACCCCACGCGGATGCGTCAGCGGAAGCCTTTATCCATTGGAACGAAGATGATCCGGCTGAAGTACCAACTGCTTGCGCTAAGTGCCACAGTACGGCTGGATTCCGGGACTTTGTCGGCGCTGATGGCAGCGAATTTGGGGTGGTCGACGCGGCCGCGCCCATTGGTTCAGTCATCGAATGCGAAGCCTGTCACAACGACGCCACCCTGACCCTTACATCGGTTACCTTCCCCTCCGGGGCAGAGATCACCGGCTTGGGAGATGAAGCGCGTTGTATGACTTGCCACCAGGGTCGCGCCTCCACTGTCAGCGTCAATCAAGGCTTCGCCGACGCCGGTTTGGGCGAAGGTGATGAAGATACGGTTAGCGAGGATGTCGGCTTCTCCAATATTCATTATTTCGCCGCGGCGGCGACCCAGTACGGGACAGCAGCCATGGGCGGTTATGAATATGATGGCAAAGCTTATGATGCCAAGTTCGATCATGTTGCACCTTATGACACCTGCATTGCTTGCCACAACCCCCACACCCTTGAAGTGAGATTTGAGGAATGCACCATGTGTCACTCTGATCTGGAAAGCGCAGAGGACCTGGTCAATATCCGCATGCCCGGATCGCTCGTCGATTACAATGGGAATGGCGATATGGAAGAAGGTATAGTGGCCGAGATCGCGGGATTGCAGGAGATGCTTGCTGCGGCCATGAGCGCCTATGCCACAGAGACGACTGGGGCCGGTATCGTTTATGATGCCAACGCCTACCCATACTTCTTCGATGATGCTGGTGAACGCTTTGCCTCCTGGACCCCCCGTCTGGCTAAAGCGGCTTACAACTACCAGGTATCCCAGAAGGATCCCGGAAAGTTCGCTCATGGTGGTAAATACATCATCGAGTTGCTCTACGATTCCATCGAAGACCTCAATGTTGCCCTTTCTGATCCGGTTGACCTGAGCATGGCTAATCGTATTGACCGAGGCCACTTTGCCGGTTCCGAGGAAGCGTTCCGCCACTGGGACGAAGATGGCGCTGTACCTGGATCATGCAGCCGCTGCCATTCGGCCGCTGGCTTGCCCCTGTATCTCGAACAAGGTGTGTCTATCGAACAGCCGACAGCCAATGGTCTAAACTGCGCCACTTGCCACAATGATCTGACGACCTTTACCCGCTACGAAGCGGAGTCGGCTACCTTCCCCAGTGGCGCGACACTCAGCCTGATCGAGTTCGACGAAGAAAACGGACCCGATGCGAATCTATGTCTGCAGTGTCACCAGGGCCGGGAATCGACGGTCAGCGTCGACCGGCGCATCGGTGATAGCGCCGATGATGAGGTCGCGGAAGGCCTTGGTTTTGCCAATGTCCATTACTTCGCTGCCGGCGCCTCTCTCTTCGGCGGTGAAGCCATGGGTGCTTATCAGTTCGACGGTAAAGAATATGTGGGTCGTAATGAACACGTCTCCGCGTTCGATACCTGTGTTGAATGTCATGACACCCATGCCCTCGAGATTAAGTTCGAAGCCTGCGGCAATTGCCATGACGGGGTTTCCTCAGAGGAAGACCTGGCAAACATTCGTGTTCGCGAAGCCGATTACGATGGCGACGGTGATGCGGCTGAAGGCATCCTGGGTGAGATCGAGACTCTGCGCGATCTGCTCCTGGTAGCCATGAACGATTACGCTGCCGGTATTGACGGTGTTGACGGCGTCACCTACAACGCAAACGCCTATCCATACTTCTTTAACGAAGCCGATGAGCGTTATGCGACCTGGACTCCGAACCTGCTGCGCGCCGCTTACAACTACCAATATGCACTGAAGGATCCTGGTGGTTTTGCCCATAACCCGGAATATATCATCCAGACCCTCTATGATAGCCTTGAGGCGATGGGCGCTGACGTATCCGGTATGACCCGACCCTAGTAGACTAATATAAGGGAACGGCCACATTCATAAGGAAGAATAGCCGGCCGGTTTGTCGAGAGACAGCCGGCCGGTTGTTTTTTTGGGAGAAGCCAGGGACAAGTGGGGAGAATATCTCTGCGATAGGCGCTCCACTACCAGGATGGACCATAGGACAATGCGCTCTGAATCATGAGTCCATTCAACGGTATGCCTACATCATCTGATCTTGTAGATGCCCTCATTGGGTGCCTACGTTGAAAAAGCCAACACTATGACCCTAAGATGCGCCCCCACTTTCACAGATCTGGGACCTAGTTACCAAGCTGAATTTCAATGCCGCTAACATTTGGCGGAGTGTCCTCAGGACCTGGTGGAATGGTAAGTCTGTACTTTAGAGATACCTGTGGTGAGGTACTGGGGCCCCGCATACCTGGAGAGCACTCTGGTAAGTAAACTTGGCCATGGTAAAAAAACCGGCCAAACCTGTTCAGGTTTGGCCGGTTAGCGGAGGCTATAGAGAAGGTCGTTTCAGGCGTTAGCTCTTTCTCTGCTTAATTATCCAACGCCCCGGCTGCTACCCATTCGATAATAATCTGAATCAAGTCAGCGTTTAAAGCGCGTATGGGCGGCGGCGGCATTCTATCACCTTCCTCATGGGTATCCAGCAACTTCTGAACCAACAGGCTGGCGTCAGGGTCACCTGGTATAACAACCGGCTTGTTATCACCGGTGTTCATGACTAATTCGTACGACCCTGCGTCCCAACCGCCGTCGCTGCCGTGGCAGTCGGCACAGCGGGCATCGAGAATGGGTTGAACGCTGCCAGAAAAGGTTAGGGGCGCTGCGGTCGGTTCTACGGTTGGCTCAGGCGTCGCGCCCGGCTCGCCCGTAAACTCGTCATCCATCTCTGATGGAATACGGGTGGGCTTAGGCGTCTCGTCTACGGGCCACTCTTCAATAAGAGCGACTAATTCTGAGATCTGCTCAGCGTTTAAAATCGCTCCCCAGGCTATCATATCCGTCCCCCCATGTCCGGTATTGATGGTAGTAAAGATATCCTGAGAACTATTTGCGTCTCGGAAATTACTGGCGCGAAGCGAGGGACCAACACCACCTCGTCCGTCGACCGCATGGCACTGGGCGCACAGTTCCACATAAATATCAAAGCCACCTAAAGAGACGATCTCCGATGGGGTATCAGGTGGTAGATCCACCGGAGGATCGGCTTCCCAGGCTCGCATAAAGGCCACCAGGGACGAGATCTGATCCTCTTCTAGCGGCCCGCCAAAAGCCGATCCAAAGGGCGACATGCCAAAGTTGGGCTGCCCCTGGGAAATAATGGCTCTCAGCGTCGAATCATCCCGCGTCTTTAGATATTCGGCTGTGCTGATAGGGGCGATGATGTCGCCCGGCCGGCTAGGGTTCTCGCCGCCTTCACCCAGCGCGCCATGACAACTGGCGCAATTATCTGCGAACAGTTCTTGACCTTCACCGGCGAAAGTGCCACTGCTGGCCGCCAGGGTGAAGGTAACCAGCGCGTCTATCTGTTCGCTGGTCAATTGCTCTCCCCAGACCGGCATTGTCTCGTGAGTGCCGCCCGTGGCAATAATCTCCCGGGCTTCGTCGATATTGTCGGCAACGGGTATGCGATCGCCATGACAGCGGACGCAATGCTCTTCATACAAAGCTTGCCCGGCCGTCGATGGTTCGACCACATATTGGGCCAGTAAATCCAGCTCCTCATCACTCAGCTTCTCACGCCAGGGCGGCATTTCCAGGTGTAAACCCCCTTTGCTTATTAGGTCGGTCAATTCGTTCACTTCGCCCTCGAAGGCGACTGAGTTGCCGTGGCAGGAGGAGCAATTGGTGGCAAAAAGCCGCTGGCCATCGGGGGCCAGTAAGAAATTTAATAAAGAGGTGCGTTCTTCGCGACTCAACACCTCAGACCATTCGGGAATGTCAACCTCGCTGTGGGAAGGGTAGGCACTACCTTCATCCAAGGCGGTCCTAAGCGCCAGCGGATTCCCGGCGACCAGTTCCGGTGCTTCATGGCAGGCACTGCAATTGTCGGTAAACAGTTTGCTACCGGCCGGGGATAAGATAAAACCAGCCAGCGCGTCGATCTCGTCGCTCGTTAGATCAGCCGTCCAGGCCGGCATCCCTTCATGTTGTCCCTGGGCGATAATATCATGCAGATTGGTTCCGGAAGCAACAGCAATTGCCTGCCCATGGCAACCGGCGCAATTTTTCGCGTACAAAGCGGCCGTCTTGTCTCCGGTGGTCGCTTCGGCCGGCGGCGGCGCCTCAAGGATGGAAAGAACAGTTAAAACCCCGATGGCTGTCACCATCACCACGGTTATCAGAACGATTGGCAGCCGGCTTGAGAAATGGCGTTTTGGGCCACGATCTAATAAGGGTAGCGCAAACAATAGTATGATAACGACTGTGGGTAGCACGACCACACCGACTACTTCGAGTGCGCCAGGGAAATACTTCAGTAATTGGAATAAGAATAGAAAATACCACTCCGGTTTAGGCGTGTAGTTCGCATCGGCCGGATTCGCGCGATCCTCCAGGGGCGACCCTACAAAATAAGCCAAGGCCACCAGGATGAGGAATACCAACAAGGCGGCAAGGGCATCCTTGAATACGATGTCTGGAAAGAAGGGTACGCCCTTCTCTTTGGCCTTTTTATAGCCATCCAAATATTCTTCTTTATCTTTTTCGTTCATCCGTTACTCGTCTTTCTTTGGGGCGGCGCTGATGCCGATCTTGATCACCAGGTACATGTGCAAAGCCAGCAGAAGGATTAACGTTGCCGGTAAGACCCAAACATGCACGCCAAAAAAGCGGGCTAGAGTCACCGCCGATAGTTCCTCACCGCCGCGCATGATCCGTAAAATGGTGTCCCCTATTCCAGGTGGTGTGCCTGCGATTCGTGTGCCCACCGTAGTGGCCCAAAACGCTTTCTGGTCCCATGGTAGCAAGTAGCCGGTGAAACCAAAGCCGACTGTCACCAACAGGAGAATGACCCCTGTAAACCAGGTTATCTCCCGGGGGAACTTATATGATCCGAGGAATATCACCCGGATCATGTGCAATACCGCTAAAATCACCATGGCACTGGCCCCGTAATGATGGAGACCACGGATGAGCCATCCGGCCGCCACCTCAGTAGTGATGTATTGGACGCTGTCATAGGCATGATCCGGGGTCGGCACATAGTAGATGGTCAGCAATATGCCGGTAACCATCTGGTTGACGACCACGAATAGTGTGGCGCTGCCCAATGTGTACAACCAATTGACCTTTGGGATCTTTCGGAGAAAGATAGCGGCCCATACACCCCGCCAGCCAAGCCGTTCGTCCAGCCAATTTCCCACGTTTGTCGCCATATCAGACTCCTAAAACAAATAATTGGTCGTCTTCAACTTTAATTTCATATTGATCAAGGGGGCGCGGAGGGGGGCCGTCCAGCACCCGGCCATCCTTGGCAAAAGCCGCATTATGGCAAGGGCAAAAAAATTGTTGTTCGTCGGTTATCCAGCGAACGCGGCAACCGAGATGCGTGCAGATATTCGAGAGTGCGACAAAATCCCGACCATTGTCTGTTAGTACGTAAATAGACAGCTCCCGCTCGTCAACGATCCAGCCGGCCTGGCGTTCGATTTTGGCTTTGAACAAGGTTGGCACACCCAGTTCAACCTTAGAGGCAGAGCCGAGTCGAATCCACTCTTCGGCCTCGTTCTTTTTCAGAGCCGGGCCAATGACGTAGGCAATGGCGGGAATAGCCATGCCGGCGCTTATCACGGCCGCGATTGCCGCTGTACCAATGCTCAGAAAAGTACGGCGATCAAACCGCTTTTCTTGTTCCATACAGTCACTCCTTGAGTACCTTATGCGATTATTGACAAAATAAGCGACTGAATGATAGCTATTTGTTTGTGTAAAGCAACTATATTTAGCTTTCAGGAGCCCCGGCTGCGATCCATTCTCGCAGGGCTTCTAATTCATCATCCAGCATCTGGCCATAATGATCGCGCTCAGCTGACTGGCGCTTGACCATGAGGCTGCCCTCCTGATCGCCAGGGATGAGCGCCGGTCCGTTCTTGCCGCCGGTTAATGCGCCTTGGTAACTGCTCAGGTTTAGTTCCGCTGCGGGTTCGGGGGCCCCATGGCAGAAAACACAACGGCCGTTGAATAATGTTTGGAAGGTGGCCTCATAAGTCCTGGGTACGCCATCCAGCAAGTAGGGGCTAACATTCCGTAAGGCATACAACTGGCTTTCCAGGTAGGGCATTAACTCAGGCGAGTCGAAGCCGGAATAGACCCATTCCTGGTCATGGCAGGCCGAATTTCCACAGAATGAACCATCCGACGGGGGTTTGCCGGATAACTCTAAATAGTCTATCCCCGCCTCTCCGGGTTCATGGCAGGCCGCACACGAGCTATCGATTGCCCCACCGTGCAAGGTTATCCAGCTACTATGGGTGTGGGAAGGTGGCTCGGGTCCGCGAACCACTTCAATTTCGGTGACCAGGCTGTTGCCATCGGAAACTACCGGCACCGAGTGACATAGATTGCATTCCAGGCGGATGGCCTCGCCGGTGTTGGATAGATGCTTGCCATCGTGACAGCGGAAGCAGCCAGGATCGTTCTTGTGACCCAGGTTATCGGGATGGGTATTCCAATCCAGTAGTTGTTCGGGGAATACAGACTGAACATAAGCATCTTCGAGAGTCACAATGGCTTGCTGAATGTCCTTCTGTTTTTCCTCGTGGATGGCCGGGTAATTCTGGGCATAATAGTCGTTCAGGCTCTCAAACGCTTCGAAGGCTTCTTCCTGGTTCTCATAATTCCCGGCGAGAAGCGCCACAGCTTGCTCACGAACAAACGGTAGATCGACCGAGATAAGCTCTTTTGAGATCGCGGTATCCACGGAACTCTCAGGATCAGGGATCGAATGGGTGATGCGGTTGTGGCAGTTTATGCAATCCATGGTTCCCAGGGTGTTGCCGGCCACATCTTCCGGGGTGAGGCCTGAAGCGATGTCGTAATATTCCGTGATATTGCCTTCGTCGTCAGTGACCCGGACATAGGGGATATCTTGCTCCAACATATCGGTGGCCAGATATCGAACATCATTTTCGATATGCCAGTGAATTCCCTGGCCGAGACCCTCGCGCTTGCTGCCACCGCCGGTTTTCAGGATGAGGTGGATATTCTCATAAGAATTGGTTTCGTCATTGCCATAGCTGCGCACCTCGCGCAAGCTATCATCCGAAAATTTCTCAGGGAAATGACATTTTTCACAAGAATCTCTGGCCGGCCGCATCGCCCTGGAGAAAATCGGGAATTCATACTTATTGGTCAGGGTCAATATCACATGCCGCATATCACCCGCTTTTCGGGTGAATTGGGTGGTGACAACATCACGGCCGATATGGCACTCGACGCAAGCCACCCGGGCGTGAGGTGAGCGCAAGTAAGCGCTGTATTCTGGCGGCATGGTATGGCAGGTCGTTCCACAAAACTCCGAGGTGCCGGCATAAGTCCACCCATAGATACTGCCACCAATAGCCCCAATCGTCAGGATTCCCATGAAGGCAAAGGGTAAAACCCTTACCCACCGCGAGCTACCTTCAGGAGGGAAAAAGAATCGTTTAATAGCAGAGAATATTCGTCGCATGTAATGAACCCTTTATAATGACCCTTGGTTACCGCAGCCGGTAAATTTGGGTTGTGCCTTCTCAGTGGCTATTTATTCCTCTAAACCACTATTACCTTCTGGCGTCACCGCTGGCATATGTGTCGGTTTGGGGCGGCGGCGTTGGCATACGTGTTAGCGGCATCTGGCAATCTATGAAAGCCATGACGAGATGACGCTAGAAATGCTACTTATCTATAATACCCAATTTGTTCAGAAATTCACGAAATCTGGCAAAGATTATTAGCGACGCGGCAACTCGTGGATCTTCCTGATTTTGATCCACAACCTTTATTTTATGGCTAATCCCGCATCATACCCGCAAGGATAGGAGAAAGGGCAGCTCATTACCAGGGACAATCGTCCTGGATCATAGATGACAAATGTCATAAGTATTTGACTAAACGGTTACTGTATCGGGGTAATTCGATTGCGATGTGGCTGGTTAGGAACAATCTGCAAAAAAAAGCCGGTCGGTTTTTGATCCGACCGGCTGAGGAGGATAAAAAGCCTTTCTGACCCCATCCAGGCTGGCTGATGGCCTCAATGGAGACAGGCTTGTTTACTTTTCGCTATTCTTCAACCCGACCGCGATCGAGCAAGTAGTTCATCAAAAAGCCAAATAACATCGTTAGTGTCAGTGGCAACGCGATTCGGGCAAAAAATAGAGCGACCATAACGGCGGTTGCTTCTAAAGATTCCATTGCTGTCTCCTTAATCCTTTCTTATCTTCTCAACTAATGAAGTAACCTTCTCTATCTGGCCGGTTGTTCGCTAACAAATACAACGCTTATTAGGATTACAGTTAAACCCCAGTTTTCCTGTTGCCTACACTTTACCACCTAATGGAGATGCCCGTCTATCGGGTAACTCCGTCATTTTCATATGGGGTGAATAACCCATAAAAACTCGCTCCTCCCTGCCACTATACCCCTTTTCCTAGCCTGGCATGGGGTAAACTACCCATACAAAAGATCGGATTATTCCTCATTTACCCTTGATGCGCTGCTTGATAAACTAGTTACAAATGGTGTGAGATGTTCGCACAACGCTTCTTACAGGGTTACCCCAACCTCCTGTACTTAATATCGTAACCAATATCGCTTTGGTCTGAGCAAGAAGGCTCAAATATACAAGCCAGGGCGAACAAGGAGGCGCGAACAATGTTGAATCGTCACGCCAAGAGATTCATAGTAGGTTTTTTTTGTGCGGTAGTGGCCGGCATCCTGGCCGTCGCTATCGGTGAAGCAGGCCCACCTCAACAGGAGGGACCGGTCAGGAGTGATTGTCTTGAGTGCCATGAGAGCGTCGTTACCAATTGGCAGACGAGTGCCCATGGCCAGGCGGTCAGCGATCCTGTTTTCCAGGAAGCCTGGCAGGAAAAAGGCAGCCCATCTGAATGCCTTAGCTGCCATGCGACTGATTATGATCCGGAGACAGGCGAGATTCATAGTGATGGCATAACCTGCGCCACTTGCCATGCGGGTCAAACTGGACCTCATCCCGAAACCCCCATGCCAACCGACTCTTCCGCGCGAATGTGCGGTACCTGCCATGTCGACACTCACGCCGAATGGCAGGAAAGCGCCCATGGGGAGGGGGAGCTGACCTGTGTCCGCTGCCACAATCCGCACACCACCGAACTCAAGGTCGGCAATATGCGCGACCTGTGTACAACCTGCCATAACCAGGAAGGACACTTCTATGCATATACCGGCCATGCCCAGCAAGGCTTGCAATGCACTGATTGTCACCTTCGCGTTTCAGATTCAGCCATGGGCGATGGCCACGGCCAGCGAGTGCATACTTTCTCGGTTGACCTGGAGACCTGCAATCAATGTCATGGTGAAGAGATGCACTTTCCCCTCCCCGGTGCAGAGACGACCGCAACATCTGAGATGATGCTGACGGCCTACGCTCCAGAAAGCGAGGCCAGTTGCACCAACGGAAATGGCAATAACCAACCAGTCAATGCAGAGCCTTCCCCCCAACCTGTTCAACCTCTTAACTATCTCCTGATAGCCGCGGTGGGCATGGGTTTCGGGGCAGCAGTTACCCCCTTTGCGGAAGGTTGGTACCGGCGCCTGGTAAACAAGGATTAGGGTAATAACTATGGATAAGAATAATATTGGACGTCGAGAGTTCCTGAAGGTTGGCCTGGTTGGCCTGGCGGTCGCCGCCACCGGTCCAAAGCTACTCAGTTCATCCAAGGAACGATCGGCCAGCCTTTCAGGCCCCAGTGGAGAGAGTGCCCACAGCTGGGCGATGGTCATAGACCAGTCAAAATGTGTGGGTTGTGGACACTGCACCCTGGCCTGCCAGGCCAATAACGATGTGTCCCCGGATATCGAATGGAATCGCGTGGTTGAGACGGGTAAAGTCGGGGAAGAAGATACTTTCCTTTCTATCCCATGTATGCACTGTGCGGATGCGCCCTGCACCAACATCTGCCCGGTGAAAGCGACCTACCAGCGACCCGATGGGATTGTAATGATGGATTATGATCGTTGCATCGGCTGCCGCTATTGTGAAGTAGCTTGCCCATACGGTGCTCGCTCCTTTAATTGGCGGGAGTTCTCCGAAGAGAACCCGGCCGTCCCAACCTGGGGCCAACCGGATGTAGCCCGACGCCCACGCGGGGTTGTAGAAAAATGCACCTTCTGCTATCAAAAGATCGATCGCGGGCTGGAGATGGGCCTTACGCCCGGCGTAGACCAGGCGGCAACACCCGCCTGTGTTGTGGCCTGCCCTATGGGCGCCCGCGCTTTCGGCGATCTGAATGATCCCGACTTACCGGTCAGTAAATTGCTGACCGAACATAGCTCCTTCCGGTTGAAGGAAGGCCTGGGCACCGAACCCCGAGTTTATTATCTTCCCGCACACAACGATCGCCCTGTTCAACTACCTGCTGAGGAGGTGGCCTCATGAGACAACTGAATCTACCGTACCGGCGCCTTATGTTCCCGGTCTGGGCCGGCATCTTACTTATCTTCATGGCGGCAGGTCTCGTCGGCGCCTTCTTTGTATTCACCCAGGGGCTTGAGATTACCAATCTGTCTGACCGCGTACCCTGGGGTTTATGGATTACCATTGACCTGTCGGCCATTGCCCTCAGTGCTGGCGCCTTCACCCTATCGGCCGCTGTGTACCTCCTGGGATTCAAGCAATACCAACCCATCGCCCGTACGGCCGTTTTCATCGGCATCATCGGCTATAGCATGGCCATGATGATGTTGTTGATGGATATCGGCCGGCCCGACCGCTTCTGGCATGCCTTTGCCTATTGGAATATCCATTCTCCGCTCTGGGAAGTAACCATGTGCGTTGGCCTCTACTTTACCGTCCTGAGCCTGGAAGTGATCCCGATTTTTGGTGATGCGGATATACTGAAGAAGCGAGTGCCAAAAGTTTCCTTTCACATGAAGAGAGTCCATCACCTGGCGCCAATCCTGGCCATTGCCGGTCTGGGCCTGTCGATGTTACACCAATCTTCATTGGGGGCGACTTACGGCGTTTTAAAAGCCAGGCCAATCTGGTACCGGCCGGGTATGGCTGTTTTGTTTATCATCTCAGCCATGGTCGCCGGTCCAGCGCTGACCGTATTGGCTTCCAAGTTGGCCGGGCGCTTGACGCCCCGGGCGAAGATCAACGAAGAGATACTCAACCAGATCTCACGCTTTATCGGTTGGGCCCTGGTCCTATATCTCTACCTGCGTTTTTGGGATGTTCTGGCCATGAGCTACACCTATGAACCAGGTCGGACCGAAGGCCTTAACCTGCTGACCCGTGGTCCGTTTGCCTTCAATTTCTGGGCAGGTGAAATCTTGCTGGGCATTATCGTGCCCATGATCATTTTGCTTAGCCCTCGCCTTCGACGTCAACCGCGACTCCAAATATTAGCGCTAATATTTGTTGTCGGAGGCCTGGTGGCCTACCGGTGGGATACAAATCTCGTTGGTCAGCTCGTCGTCTTTGATGCGCTTCCTCAGGGTATTATCCCGTTCTATACCTACTACTTCCCCTCGTTGGTCGAATTCGTCGTCGGCGCGGCCGTCATCGCTTTTGGCCTCTTAGCCTTTACTCTAGGCGTGCGCTACTTAAAGGTCGTCGATCACACGCCAACGGCCGGAGAAGAGGTTGAGGTTACTTTACCGGATCCCACACCTGTGGTTGTTACTACTGAAATATGAAGCCGTCCAGGACGCTGCTGAATTACTTTGCTGAGGTAGTTCGGCGGTGATCCTGACCAAAATAGCGAGGACATTGTGATGAATGAAATTGAGGGAACGGCGGTCTTGGTGGGCCTATTCGCTCTGCGCTGTATCGCTCCTCTGGCTATCACGCTTTGTATCGGCTTCTTGATGAATCGCCTGGTAGACCGCTGGCAAGCTGAAGATGAGGCCAGGGAAAAAACTGGATCCATCCCCTTACCCGTTCTGGAACCGTCCCCGGGTCGGGGAATCAACCTGCCATCGTTTACGATCCCTTGCTGGATCCTTAAGAATTGTTCCGAAGCCAGGCAAGAAGAGTGTGTAGCCCGCAAACAACCAGGTATACCTTGTTGGCTGGTACGCTTGCGCTATGAGGGCATGTTGCCGAAAGGATGCCCTGATTGTCCAATCTATGAGGAAAATGCAGCTTTAGCGAGCGGAGATTAAGAAACTTCTTTTCCTGTAACCGCTTTCAAAATAATCGTGATCGGGCATTGCGGCCGATCAAAGACGCTCCAGTTGCGAGTTCGTAGCTGGAGCGTTGTGATTTTGGACTGTAACCTCTACTCGTCGATATCGATCAAGCCGGTTCTAATCGCATACTTGACCAGGTCAATCCGGCTATGCATATTTAGCTTACGCATGATGTTTTCCCGGTGACGGTCCACGGTTTTGATACTGATGAAGAGTTCGTTGGCGATCTCTGTGTTGGAGTGCCCTTCAGCGATCAAGGTCAATACCTCCTGTTCTCGGGGAGTGAGATCACTATATTCTTTGTCACCCTCATCAGTATTAGCACGGTTTAAGTAATCCGTTACCAATCTCTTGGCCATCGTCGGGTATAGATAGACTTCTCCCCGGCAAACTGTCCTGATCGCCTGGACCAGTTCGTCAGGTGCTGCCCTTTTCAGCACATAACCCGAGGCACCGGCGTGAAGCATCTCGAAGAAATATTGGTCATCTTCGTGCATTGTCAGGGCCAGCACGGCCGTCTTGGGCGACTGCTCTTTGATTATTTTTGTCGCCTCAATGCCATTGAGATCTGGCATTTGGATGTCCATCAACACGGCGTCTGGTCCCAGCTCCATGACCATTACGACAGCACTGGTCCCTGTTTCAGCTTCCCCTACGATTTCAAAATCAGGCTGCGCCTCCAATAACATGCGTAAGCCGGACCGTACCACTGCGTGATCGTCGGCGAGTAATAAACGGATTGTTGTCATTCACTTTTCTCTCTTTTGGTTATCGGCACGGAGACATGGATGGTTGTGCCTTTCCCGGGTTCAGACATGATGAAGCATATGCCGCCGGCAAGACCCACCCGTTCCTGCATGCCTAAGAGTCCCCAGGCTGTCCGGTGTTCTTCTCCCGGCCGGAGGGTCGTTTCTGGCTCAAAGCCCAGACCATCATCTTTAACCGTAAGCTTGATGCAGTTTTCATAGTAACCGATGTGAACACTGACCGATTGTGCCTTAGCGTGTTTGGCAATATTGGTAAGCGCCTCTTGACCAATTCTAAAGATGATGGTTTCGAGTTCGGGCTGGACGCGGCGCCGGCGTCCGCTGACTTCAAATATAGTAGCTACATCCGTTCGCTCTTCAAATTGCCTGACCTGAGCTTTAAGCGCCGGTACCAGTCCCATATCATCCAACACGGATGGCCGAAGATCGCCAATTATATTATGCAACTCCTGCAGTGCCTGGGCGTTAATAATCTTCAATTCGGTCAACTGTTGGCTGGCAACCGCTGGATTCGTTTCGACGCTATCGCTGGCGGCCGCCAAGCCCAGGCCAAGACCGGTCAAGATCTGACCGGTCCCATCGTGTAGCTCCCGGGCAATTCGTTGCCGTTCATCTTCTTGCGCCGTAACAACTTTATCCAGTAACTCGGCCAATAACTCCTCTCTTTCACGCAACTCCTGGTTCAGGTTATCACTTTCTATTTGGGCCAGCCGGTGAGTTTTTAAGGCTTGCCTCTGGGCGGCCAGGCGGTCCTCTTGGGCTTGAGTAAGATTCCTCTGACGTTCAATCTCAAAGGCGCGCAAGGCCCGGATGAAAAAAATGGCCATCAGGATCGCTTCCGTAGCCCGGAAAAATTGGATGGGTATGCCGAATGTTTCCAGGAACAGGGGTGCATTGATGATGTTGGCCGGGAAAAGGAAACTCTCGGGGGGAAAAGCCTGGCCAACCAGACCATATAGGATCAAGGCCCAGGCAGCCCATTGCAAATCTTTTCCAAAGCCGGCCATTTTTTCTTTGCGGAACGTACGTTGTTCCAGGACAATGGCCCAGGCCGCCAGCAGAGCGCCGGGGATACCTAGGATATATCGGCTGAGCACATCGAGGGCGGTGATGAATTCCTCCTGGCTTGGCTTATATAGCCAACGAGTGATTAAGGCGCTGATTGCCCATACGGCCAACAGGCCTCCGGCCGCCACGTAAGCCAATCTGATCTCGCGCCCATCTTTTTGATGGGTGGAGAATAGCAATCGGACGCCAAATGTTGTCAACAACAAGAACGATATCACCAGGTGGGCCGTTCGAATTTCGGGGATGAGCAGCCAGGTTGGAATATTCGCTGCATCTGATCGGCTGAGTAATTCAAACATCTCAAACCATTCATGCAGGCCATGGATAATGCCGAATCCAGCCAGCAAAACAAAGACCCGGCCGATACGAAATTCCGAGGTACGATTCGACTCCAACCAGATAATCAGGCCCATGACGAAGAAGGCCAGGCCATAAAAGAAGTAGATGACCACGATATTGTTGACAAAAAAATCGGTAACCGGGTCCATCTTATTTAAAGGAATTAGCTGGAAACATCATTCTTTTCCTGAGTGGCCTCACAAATCGACCAACTGACAAAGGAAACCTTATAATTGCCCTGTCCGACCATAAAAGGTTCTCATAGTGTGTAGATTAATCTTTTCTTAGGCTCGGGGCAATGAAGAGTATCACCAATTTCACATGCCTTTTGTACAAATTTACCCCGTTGTCAATCTTTTTTAGCACGAAGATGGGCAAAAAAGATTGGCGATAACAATTTCTGGAACCAATCCTTAGCCGTGAGTAAGCACCACATCCTGTGAAGAACAGCCATGTTATTTTCTCAATTTAGGTCTTATAATAAATATCGAACCATCAGTGAGGTAAATCAAGATCGATTTTATCACCGGATATCTCCAAAAAGTTCAGGATCATTTTCACACAGGCTTAAGTTTTATTATACAATCCGCAACAGTCCATGGTATATAGACATATCCAGCCACAGGGCCGCCATGAGGAGGAATCGATGGCATTGAAAGTTCAGGTTACCGAGTTGATTAACCGTCCAGTGGCTGAGGTCTTTCACTTTTATGCCCACGATCACGTTCGTAACCATCCTCGCTGGGATCCAGAGATGGAACTTGAGCAGATTTCCGCCGGCCCCATTGGCGTTGGGACGGTTATCCGCCGGCGAAACAGCCACAGTGGTTCACCGGTTGAAGGAACCATGGTGGTGGTAACCTTCGAGCCCAATCGGGCGTTAGGTGTAATTATCCATGATGGTCCTGTAGAAACCCTTGGTTGGATTACATCCGAGGCCGTCGCACCCGATCAAACCATCGTCACAATCATCGCTGAATTTCCCGGTATGGATGAGTCTACTGACGCGACGATGCTTACGAGTATGATTGGGCGGACTGCAAAAAATATGAAGCTATTGATTGAGAGTGAGATTCCTGAACGGTAAGATCGATTAGGTGGGCAACAACACTTCTACCGGCCAGGTTGGCCGGGCTTGCCCCCCTGTATTGGTGGCTGAATTGTAACCGACAGTAGCTGGCTCAGACATCGATCTGGACCAATTCAATGGGTTACCGGCTATCCGATTTCCATAACAATTGGAATACGATACAGGAGCGCAAAGCACGTGGAAGATCACAGTTAGGAGCGTTACCAACAAGGTGCGTTTGGCAGCGGGGCACGATATAATCGATATTTCTTATACAAATCAAGAAAACATTCGTATACCCTTGTAACAACTACTTATGGAACACATTATTTCGCCAGAACAAATCGAATCTCGCCTGGAACGAATTTTACCGCGGGTGGCTAAGCCCGGCCGTTACACCGGCGGCGAATACAACCAGATCGTCAAGGAGTGGGACCAGATCGAGTATAAAGTCGCGCTTGCCTTCCCCGATATCTATGATCTGGGCATGTCCAATTTGGGGTTGATGATTTTTTACGACATCATCAACAAGCATAAGAATTTATTGGCTGAACGGGTTTATAGCCCCTGGATCGACATGGAAGAACGACTGCGGGAAGAACAAATACCTCTATTCTCCCTGGAAACAAAACATGCCATCGGTGTCTTTGATCTCCTGGCCTTCACATTACCTTACGAACAACTATTCACCAACGCCCTCAACCTGATGGACCTGGCCGGTTTGCCCATCCATTCGCTGGAGCGGGATGCCTCCTATCCCCTGGTGATCGCTGGCGGCCATGCCTGCCTTAATCCCGAACCGATGGCTCCTTTTATCGACCTTTTTGTTATTGGCGAAGGCGAAGAGGTGATCCTGAAGATAATTGGAACGATGCGGGCTGCGGCCGGCCTGGAACGCAAAGAACAACTCCGCCACCTGGCCCAAATTGAAGGCTGTTACGTTCCGCGCTTTTATGATGTGGACTACCATTCAGACGGGACCGTCGCCGCCATCACCCCCAATATACCAGAGGCGCCGGCCAGGGTCCTGAAGACCATCGTGGCCACGTTGCCGCCACCAGTTACGGATTTCATCGTGCCTTTTATCGAAACTATCCACAACCGGGCCCCCATCGAGATCATGCGTGGCTGTACCCGGGGCTGCCGCTTCTGTCACGCCGGCATGGTCACCCGGCCAGTTCGCGAACGGCCGGTCGAAGAGATCTTGGAAGCCATGGAGAAGATTCTGGATAAGACCGGCTACGAGGAGATTGGCCTGCTTTCTCTTTCTTCCAGTGATTACACCCGTGTCCTAGAGTTGACGGAAAAGATCGGCCAGCGCTTTGGCGAACGAGGTCTTAATATTTCCCTGCCTTCACTGCGCACAGAGTCAGTTTCTACCCAACTCATGGACAATCTAGGTAACAACAAGCGCAGTGGTTTTACCCTGGCCCCAGAAGCGGCCACTGAGAAAATGCGCAATATCATCAACAAATATGTCAGTGATGAAGAATTATTAGAAACAGTACGAGAGATCTACCGGCGTAATTGGAGGACTATCAAACTGTACTTCATGATCGGCCATCCCCAGGAAGATCTCGAAGATGTGCAGGCCATTGCCGACCTGGCCAGGGCTGTTTTGGCTGTTGGCCGGGAATTCCATGGGAAGAAAGCCGGCGTTAATGTGGGTGTCAGTACCTTTATCCCCAAACCGCATACCCCCTTCCAATGGGAGTCGATGGACCAGCTTGAAAGTGTTAAACCGAAGCTCGATCTACTTAAGCAGGAGTTGCGCGGTCAAGGTCTACGCTTGCGTTGGAATGACCCTTACGAATCGGCCTACGAAGGCTTTCTGTCAAGGGGCGATCGCCGGGTAGCCGCCGTGGTGGAACAAGCCTGGCGCAATGGGGCAAAATTTGACGCCTGGCGAGAACACTTTGACCTAAACCAGTGGCGCGAAGCCTGTGAAGACAGTGGGTCTGCGGATGGATTTCTACTCGCACCGCCCCCGGCCGATTGATGAGATCTTCCCCTGGGAGCATATCGATGTGGCCGTTACCCGCCGCTTCCTGACCCAGGATTACCTGATGAGCCAGGCCGGTGAAACCCGCATTGACTGCCGTGACCAATGTTTCGCCTGTGGCATTCTGCCCAAGCTCAAGGATTTGCGCCGCGAAACCGTTCCTGAAGCCTGGGAATGCCCGCCAGTAAGCCGGATAGCCGATCGTAAGAAAAGGCCTGATGACAGAAGTATCCCGCTGCCTCTAGCCAGGTAAGCCGGCCCTCCGGTCCCAGGCCGGTGGCATGCTGGGGGAGCAGTGAGCCCTGTGCCGTCCCGGTGATTAACGCAGAGTCAACGTACCCCAGCCCGTTGGATCGGTCAACGTGCGGGTGATCACGTGGGATTTCATCACTTCCTGCACGGCCGTTCCTGGGGAATCGTTGTCATTGGCATTCAGCGCCAGGCCAATTACCAATCCCCCAGCCGGTACCAGGTTCAAATCACTCCAGGGAATTGCCGCCTCGATGGTATAGCCCTGGCCCACCTGCCTGGCTTGCATGGTGAGGTGATGGCCGGTCGGCGCATCAAGAATTTGCCCGTTTATAGTTCCTTGAAAGCGGGCCGCGGAAGGGGGCAAAGCGGCAAAATCACCTGGTGAGAGGGTAATCTGAAAATCGTCCGGGCTCAGGCCGTCGCCAAAATCACCGGGGCGGTTCGTATCAAACTGCATGTCCACACTATCACCACGGAAAAGCTGGTTACCGCTCTGGGTTTGTACATGCACATCATCCGTGACCTCAACCGCAATAAGAAGATTGTTCGCATCCCAGGCCAGCCGCCAGACCGCGTTAAGGTCATCGCTGCCATCCCAACCGGTCACCTGGTAAACGATAAAGCTTGATTGAATGGCCGGTACGCTGCCCCACTCGTCTAGCAGACCGTCAATGACCGGCGTCGTGGGCAACATCATTATCTCAATATCGCTCCTGGTCTGGGGCGTCGGTTCGACTAACGGGTCAGGTAATGTCGCTGTTGGGGCTATTTCCGTTGTCGGTGAAGGTAAAACATTGGGTGTTGGCGGGTTAGGGACAGCCGAAAGGGTCGGCGTTGCACCGCTATCCACAGCCGCCTCCGTGGGGCTCTCCGGCGCGATAGTTGTTGGCTCCTCACCCCCTGGCACTACCGCTTCACTTCCCGGGAGGGTCGGTAGAGCCGGAATCTGGAGTGGGTCTGATTCCAGAACAAATTCCTGGACCAGGATGTAACCGGCAACCAGGCACAGGATAAGCAACACTACCGACACTCCTCCCACGGCCAAGAATACCGGCAACCGGTCCCGGCGGCTGGGTTGTTCCGGAACGAGATTCGCCCAACTATCTTCTGTTTCATCCGGTCGCTGGTAAGCCATATCTTCTCCGTATCAAATTGCCCGCTTGCTCATATTGGTTGGAAACCTAGATTATCATATTTAAACGGCATCTGCTATTGATTGTGCTTGATTTATCGACAACCCAGGCAAGTCGCTTACATGGCCACCGACTGTCAAATGACCGGGGCTCCTCATAGGCGATGATTAAAATTTGAACTGCCTATCGCTTGGTTTATAATTCACATTAAATGACCGATCCTCCGTTTAGCGCCAACCCAGGAGAACGACCACGGAGTGTAACTCTTGTGGCCTGGGGGGTTTTCCTATTAGGAATGATCAATGGCTGGCGGGCGGTTTCGATCTACCGGCAGCGCAGGTTGTTGCTTGATCTGGATGTGACTCTGGATCCGGCCGTGATCGCCATTGGGGCCGTCGTTTGGTCCGTGCTCTTTATGGCAGCGGCCGTGATTATCTACCGTCGACATCCGTCCGCTCGCTGGCTAACGCCGGTGTTATTGTTTACGAATACACTTTTTGGCTTCGCGCTCACCGCCATTTGGGGTGAGGCACCAAAATCGAGTGGTATGCTTAGGCCAACAACATTTTTATCTATGGCGGTTCTTATCTTGGTTATTTGGGCCTTGAATCGCCGAGCGGCCCGCGATTATTTTATTGCTGATCACGAATAGCGGCCGGTTAGCGGATGAAAAGTCTGGCTGCACTGGTAGCATGAATCCGAGGACAAGTATGACCGAGTCAAATTTCGACGAATTGCATCGCCTGAAAGCATGGTCCCAAGAGGGTGGGGGTGAAGCGCGCATTAAGCGACAGCGAGAAGCTGGCAAGATGACAGCGCACGAGCGCATCGACCTGCTGCTAGACAAGGGCTCATTTCGGGAGATCGACGCCTTAATCATGCACCGGGAGTTAAACTTTGGCATGTGGGAGAAGCGTATCCCCGGCGATAGTGTCGTTACCGGTTGGGGCACCATTGACGGCCGGCTGGTGTACGTTTTCAGCCAGGATTTTACCGTATTTGGCGGAAGCCTGAGCCAGGTCCATGCTGAGAAAGTATGCAAGATCATGGATATGGCCATGCGCAACGGCGCGCCTATCATTGGTCTCAACGATTCCGGTGGCGCCCGGATTCAGGAAGGTGTTGTCAGCCTGGGAGGGTACGCCGATATTTTCCTGCGTAACACCCTGGCATCTGGGGTCGTCCCCCAAATCAGCGCCATCATGGGCCCTTGCGCAGGCGGCGCCGTTTACTCACCGGCTCTGACCGACTTCATTTTCATGGTCGAAAAAAGTAGCCACATGTTTATCACCGGACCGGATGTGGTAAAGGCAGTCACAGGAGAAGACGTCACCTTTGAGGAATTGGGCGGCGCTAAAGCGCACAATACACTGAGCGGTGTGGCCCATTTTTCCACTGAGTCGGAGGCGGATTGTCTGTACTTGATCCGTGAATTAATCAGTTATCTCCCATCCAACAATATGGAGGACCCACCTTTTAAGACCAATAGCGACGATCCCTTGCGCACAGAGGTAGCCTTAAATTCGCTAGTGCCCGATAGCCCCAACAAACCCTACGATATTAAGGATGCCATCCGGCTCATCGTCGATCACGGCAAATTTTATGAGATCCAGGAAAACTATGCCGAGAATATCGTCGTCGGCTACGCCCGGTTAGGCGGCTTCCCCATCGGCATCGTCGCCAACCAACCCATGGTTTTAGCCGGTGTGCTGGATATTAATGCCAGTGAAAAAGCGGCCCGCTTTGTCCGTTTTTGCGATTGTTTCAATATCCCCCTCGTTGTCTTCGAGGATGTCCCCGGCTTTTTACCCGGCATTGATCAAGAGCACGGCGGCATTATTCGCCATGGGGCCAAGTTGTTATATGCCTTTTGCGAGGCCACCGTCCCCAAGATGACAATTGTCACCCGAAAAGCGTATGGCGGTGCTTATTGTGTGATGAACAGCAAACACATTCGCTCAGACCTGAACCTGGCCTGGCCTACGGCTGAGATTGCTGTTATGGGCGCCGAAGGTGCGGTTAACATCATATTCCGGCGTGAATTGGCTGAAGCCGAAGATCCGGTCGCCCGCCGCGCAGAATTGGTTGCCGATTACAGCGAAAGATTTGCCAATCCGTATGCCGCAGCCCGCCATGGCTATATCGATGACGTGATCGAACCCAGCGAAACCCGGCCGCGCTTGATCAATGCCCTGAATATGCTCCAAAACAAGCGCGACCATAACCCACCCAAGAAACATGGGAACATGCCCTTATGATGCCAGAATCATCAACTGCCAGAAAATTTGACCGCTTATTGGTTGCTAATAGAGGTGAGATCGCCTTGCGGATCATCCGGGCCTGCCATAAGCTGGGCATTAGCACCGTAGCCGTCTATTCGGATGTGGACCGGAATGCCCTCCATGTCCGGTATGCCGACGAGGCTTATCACATTGGCCGGCCACCTGCTCGTGAAAGTTACCTGAATATCGAGAAACTGATTGGCATCGCCAAGAAATCCGGGGCAGAGGCCATCCACCCGGGTTATGGCTTCCTGGCCGAACGGGCGGAATTTGCCCAGGCCTGTGAAGATGCGGATCTTGTATTTGTCGGGCCAACAGCCGAAGCCATACGGATCATGGGTGACAAGTTAGAGGCGCGCAAGAAAGTCCAGAGCGCGGGAGTACCAGTTGTTCCCGGTACTGAGCCGGGTTTGAATGACGACGATCTGATCGCCATTGCCCCACAAATTGGTTTCCCTCTCCTCGTGAAAGCCGCCGCAGGCGGTGGCGGCAAAGGCATGCGGCCGGTGAGCCAGCTGGCCGGTTTACCCGATGCCCTGGCGGCTGCCCGGCGGGAAGCGAAAGCTGCCTTTGGTAATGGAACCATCTACATCGAAAAGATGATTCCCGAGAGCCGGCACATCGAGATCCAGGTGATGGGTGATATCTTTGGTAACTACATTCACCTTGGTGAGCGCGAATGTTCGTTGCAGCGCCGCCACCAAAAGGTTATTGAGGAATCCCCATCCTTTGTCGTCGATCCGGACTTACGCCAGCGTATGGGTGATGTGGCTATCGCCGCGGCCCAATCAGTAAATTACATCAACGCCGGGACGATCGAGTTCCTGGTGGATCGCGAGAAAAACTTCTTCTTCCTGGAGATGAACACCCGCGTCCAGGTAGAACACCCGGTAACTGAGTTGGTGACCGGCGTCGATATTGTCCAGGAACAGCTACGTATTGCCCGCGGCCGGCGACTTCGTTACCAGCAAGAGGACATTCAAATTCGCGGTTGGGCGATCGAATGCCGGATCAATGCCGAAGATCCTTACAACGATTACCTGCCATCGACTGGCACCATTACCACTATCCGCTTGCCAACCGGGCCCGGGGTCCGCGTTGATTCCGGCGTCTATCCTGGCTATGAGGTTACGCCCTATTACGATCCCTTGATTAGTAAACTGATCTGTTACGGCGAGACCCGGGGTGAAGCAGTACTGCGCATGCGCCGGGCCCTGGAGGAATATCGGATTATGGGGGTGAAAACAAACATCCCGTTCCACCAACACATGATGGATAGCCACCGCTTTCTAACCGGTCAGTTTGATACCGTGTTTGTCGAAAAACGTTTCAGTATGAGTGAGCGAAAAACACCATTCGCCCTGGAAGCGGCTATTGTGGCCACCCTGACGGCCCACCGCCAGGGCCAGGAGGCCAGTCAGATAGTGGCGCCCGGCGCCCGGGATACAAGCAACTGGAAATGGTTAAGCCGATGGGAACGACTTCAACGATAGGTCGACTTTTGTGAACTGAAAGACGCCAGATGAAATATATTACTATCGTCAACGACCAGCAGTATGTTATCGAAATTGGCCACGAAGGCCAGATAGAAGTCGATGGCCAGGAGTATGCCGTTGACTTCAAACAGTTAGCAGAAGGGGGGATCCTGTCGCTCCTCTTGAATAACCGCTCACTAGAAGCCATTGTCGAAGAACGGGAACAGGCTTGGGAAGTATTGATTCATGGCGAACTGTACACGGTTTCCGTGCAGGATGAACAGGCTTATCGCCTGGCCAAAGCTCGAACTGTATCCTTTGACGAAACAGGTGAAGCATCCATCAAATCACCCATGCCTGGATTAATTATCGAGATCCCGGTCGAAATCGGTCAGGCGGTGAAAAAGGGTGACAAGGTTGTCATCCTAGAATCGATGAAGATGGAGAACGAGCTTCGCTCGCCAAGAGATGGTCGCGTCGCCAATATTTATGTCCAGCCCGGTGATAGCGTGGAAAAGAACCAGGTTCTGATGGCCATTGGCGATCAAATCTGATATCGATTGAGGATTCAGCATGAGCGGTGACGGGCTCGAAGTTGAAGTCAAATTCCTGATAGAGAACCTGGCGACCATTCGCCGCCGGTTAGTGCGTGCCGGTGGGACGCTAAAAAAGCCACGAATTTATGAACGCAACATTCGCTTCGATACGCCTTGGGAAAGCCTTTTGTTGCAAGGCAAGTTGCTCCGCCTACGGCAGGACACAGTCGCCCGCATTACCTTCAAGGGAGAGCCTGAGGAAATGGATCCTTCGGAGGTCAGGATCCGCGAAGAAATCGAGATGGAAGTTGAAGATTTCGACACGGCCGTCGCCATTTTTGAAAAGGTCGGTTTTGAACAACGGCAGGTCTATGAGAAATACCGTGAAACCTTTTTGCTGGACCAGGTGGAGGTTGTGCTGGATGAAATGCCCTTTGGACATTTTGTCGAACTGGAGGGCGGCGAGCTATCCATAAGATCAGCTGCTGACAAACTTGGGCTGGACTGGGATAAGCGGATTTTGTCCAATTACCTGGCCTTAATGGCGCAGCTGAAAACAGCAAAAAATTTGCCGTTCGATGATTTAACCTTCGAAAAGTTCGCCGGGATAGAGGCGACGATGGCTGATTTGTTGGCCTATGGCGGTTGATTTAACCCCGTTGTCCCAGGCAGCGGCCGCAGGCGATCCTCTCGGGGTCCATTGGCAAGAAGATTTCAATAAGGTTCACGGTCAAAGCCCTACAGACGCAGACCGGCAAGATCGCCTCTTCTCCCTGATTTTCTCTGGTAGTGGGCCTGGAAATATGTGGAGCGATTCGGATTGGGCGATCTATAGAACCAATCGCGGAGCATTCTGGGGTGGTCAGGAGAGCTGGCCGGCCGGTGATCTACCCCAAGGTTATGATCGATTTCAGCGCCATCTGGAACGGTTGGCCGGCCACTACCCCACGAATGAGGATGGTCTCGCAAGATTTTCGAGAGCCGCCGGACTCATTTGGGGGGGCATTTTTTATCAGGGGTCAGCTTTCATTGCGCTGGCCAAAGCCTCGATTGGCCGGCATCATCTTCAGCTTCACGAAGGCGCCTCGGGCTGGCAAGCCCAGTTGGTGGATGACCTAAATCCGGCTCATCACTGGGTTGCCGCCTTTTTGACCGGGTTCTGTTATGGGACTTTCATCGGGGCGACGATCAATACGATTCGCGACGGGGCTCAATATGTGACCGGACAGGGGGGAGCAAGAGGAGATATTTACTTGGGCAATATAGCCGCCTTTCATGGCCATCTATTAGCTCGTAACTTGGCAGGTGAACCCGATCCTTATGCCAGGCTTTTCATCAGAATGAGACAAGATTTATCGATTAGGAAAGGTGCCGATGAGCCCATCTCCGTTACCCTAGCGTAATCTGCTGGCGTATAATTGGTGTATGAGCGATCTCGAAGAAGCCAAGAAGCGTTGGGAGCAAGAGACGATAGACCCCTTACTGGCCCGTTTTCCCGAACGCCGGGAACAATTCGAGACCACATCGGGTATTAACGTGGACCGGTTATACCTGCCGCAAGCCGCCGATCCCGATTACGAAGAGAAGCTGGGCTTTCCTGGTCAATACCCATTTACCCGAGGAGTACAGCCCACCATGTATCGCGGCCGCTATTGGACCATGCGCCAATATGCCGGTTTTGGCACGGCCGCGGAATCCAATCAACGCTACAAATTCTTGCTTGATCAGGGGCAGACCGGTCTTTCCGTCGCCTTCGATCTGCCGACCCAGATTGGTTTTGATGCTGACCATGCCATGGCTATTGGCGAGGTTGGCAAGGTGGGTGTCAGCATCTCCTCGTTGGATGATATGGCGGTGCTACTTTCTGATATTCCCTTGGATAAGGTCAGCATTAGTATGACGATCAATGCCCCGGCAGCCATTTTATTGGCCATGGTTATTGCCATAGCTCGGCGGCAGGGTGTGCCGGTGAACAAACTTCGCGGCACCGTCCAAAATGACATTTTGAAGGAGTACATCGCCCGGGGCACCTATATCTTCCCACCGAGGCCGTCCATGCGCCTCATCACCGACCTGTTTTCCTTTTGCACAGCCGAAGTACCTCACTGGAATACTATCTCTGTATCAGGTTATCATATTCGCGAAGCCGGTAGCACAGCCGCCCAGGAATTGGCCTTCACCCTGGCCAATGGCATAGCCTATGTCCAAGCGGCCATCGAGGCCAGCCTGCCTGTGGACACCTTCGCACCCCAGATCTCATTTTTCTTCAATGTTCACAATAATTTTCTAGAGGAAATCGCTAAATTTCGAGCGGCGCGTCGTATGTGGAGCAGGATCATGCGCGAGCGATTTAAGGCAGAGGACCCCAATAGTTGGCGACTTCGTTTCCACACTCAAACAGCCGGCAGCACCTTAACCGCCCAGCAACCGGAGAACAATGTCGTGCGCGTGGCCATTCAAGCCCTGGCGGCGGTGATGGGTGGGACACAAAGCCTGCATACCAACGGCCGTGACGAAGCATTGGCTCTGCCGACGGCCGAATCAGTGCGTATCGCCTTGCGCACTCAGCAGATTATCGCCTATGAAAGCGGCGTGGCCGATACCATAGATCCGCTAGCCGGTTCCTATTTCCTGGAGCATTTGACCGATGAATTGGAGAGCCAGGCAATGGCCTATATCCAGGTTATCGACGAGATGGGTGGCATGTTGCCGGCTATTGAAACCGGCTATGTTCAACACGAGATTCAGGAGGCGGCATATCAGTTCCAGCGATCCCAGGAACAGGGAGAGGAAGTCACCGTTGGTCTAAACCGCTTCCGGGAAGACGAAGAAACGTCTATTCCCTTACAAAAATTAGATCCGGCCATTGAAGAAAACCAACGCCAGCGACTGGCCCAATTGCGTACCCGCCGAGACTCGATGAAGGTGGCCATGCTCCGTGAACGACTGGCGGCCGCCGCGCAGAGTGAAAGCAACCTGATGCCTGTAATCATTGACAGTGTCGAGAATGATGTGACCCTTGGCGAAATGTGCGAAACCTTGCGCCAGGTCTGGGGTGAATATCAACCAGGCGCCATTATTTAGACCAGGGATTACCCAATGATTAAAAAAATCAGTCATATTGCTATCGTGGTTCCCGATTTGGAAGAGGCTATGATATTCTGGGTAAACACCTTGGGCTTACCCCTGGCTCACGTCGAACACGTCAAGGATCAGGGGGTGGACGTTGCCTTTTTACCATCTGGAGATAGCGAGATCGAACTTTTGGAGCCGGTCAGCGATGATAGTGGCGTAGCCCGCTTCATGAACAATCGCGGCCCAGGCATGCATCATATATGCTTTGAAGTTGATGACATTAAAGAAACCCTGGCCCGGATCAAGGCGGCCGGGGTTCCCCTGATCAATGAAGAACCGATCATTGGCACTGGCGGGAAAAAAATTGCCTTCGTCCATCCCAAGGGAACTGGCGGCGTCTTGGTGGAATTATATGAACTAACCCCTGGAGAGATGGCGCGGCGCCTGGAGAGAGTCGAGGAGATGAGACAGCGCTTTGGACAGGGAGGCCGGGTCTATGCGGCCGGCATCATGGGATTCTTAAACGGGCTGCGAACCGTCCCCAATAACGAAGACTAGCACTATTCAACGCATAGCTGGGCAGCCCAGTTTTCGCCATTGGCCAATACGTAACCCTTTCACTCGATGAGCATGATTTTCGTTGGCCGGTCACTCTCTTATGGGGCTATCTCTTTTCGCGGGTTGGCTGTGGACCAGAAAAAAAGAAACCGCCCCCTTGGGGGAAGGGGGCGGTTCTCTTTAACTCATGCACCAGGAGGGATGTGCTTTTGAGTTACTTTTCGGGTTTAATGCCAGATCGAGGGAGGGGAGGCATTTCCCTAGGTCTGATCAGAGCTGTTCCAGTCGCGTTTCTCTCGTGCCAGTTTGGGGAGGAGTTCCTCTTAGCTGATCAAACTTACCACTATATTAGCCCAAAAATATAAAAAATGCATTATCTTGTTCTTAGAGAAATATGAGAAAAGCGCTGTTTATGGCTTGTTTTTACCCTTAATTGCCCATGAATCATGATTTTGTATGTTAACGGCTACTGATCATCGCCTTTCCCAAATATTTCCAACCATTCAGACACCTCATCCGTGTTTAATTTCCGCATGCCTGACTTAATCTCAGCCGCTTCTCCGGCCGGGCGCTGGGCTGTTTTTTCGACAGCATTTATCGCCGATTTCGAGTTTCGCCGTGGGTGCCGCTTTTTTACCGCTCTTTCGGCTGGGTTATCATCGCCGGCCGGCTCTTTCGGTGCGGCCGACTCAAACAGTTGCAGCCATTCTGCGACCTCTTCATTCGTGAGTTTCTGCTCCAACTCGCTTTTGCCAACGGCGCCGGCTTTCTCCTTGTCCTGCTTTTTCTCCCGGCTTTGTCTGAACTCGGTCAAGAGCCCGGCAAACCCTTCGGCCGTCATATACGGCATGCGCCGGCGTTTAGCTGCAGAAAGTACCTCTTGATCACTACTAACGAGCGTGTAGGCGCCGGAATCGTTCGCCTCGTTCACCCGCTTTCTTAGTAGTGCATCGGCCGTCCTGTTTTCAGAAGCAAAAATCGCCTTAAGTCGTCCGGTAGACAGATGCCGCCACTCTCCTCCAGGCAGCCCACCATCGAAAATAACTGTGATTTGCCGGTTTCGCCCGGCCGCCTGCCAACTTCGCAGCTGCAGAACTAGCTTTGCTTCATCGTATGGATCTTCAAGGCTGATATCTGGCAGTTTTCCAATTAGATTGTGACCGTCGATCAGATAATGCATTCTTCATCTTCCATCAATGGGTTTTTACTAATTTTCTGGCACTCTTACCCCATTTGCAAACCTGACCATAAACGGCTCAGCCCCGACGCAGGAGGGTGACATCGGGGCTGAACTGTTGTTTGGCGACTTCGTGTGTAATATAACGCCCTATCTTAAATTTAGGCTGAAACTACCATGAGTAATAGCTAAATAATGGGCGGCTGTCGCGGGTACAAGGTTCATCCTTCGGTTGCTTGCCGCGACATGGTCACCAATTCCACCCGCTTTGCCCAGCCGAGGCTGCTCCAAAAAGCCAGCGCTGGCGCGTTGTCATCAAAGACGAATAGATGCCATTTTCGAATACCAATGCGCATCAAATTGTAAACACAGCGTGACACAAGGGACCGGCCGATGCCTTGCCGGCGATGTGAATCGCGAACGACCAACTGGTCAATGTAACCCCGGCGCCCATCATGGCCACAAAGCACAGCGCCCACGATCAGATCGCCATCCCTGGCCACGAAACTTAATCCTGGATTTCGGTCTAGAAAGCGGGCAATCCCATCTCGCGAATCCGTTCCATCTAATTCGAGGCCTTTGCTTGAGGACCAAAGCTCGCGGACAGCCGCATAATCTTCGATGTTGAACTCTTGGATAAAATAGTCCATGACAAGCCTCCCTTTTCCTTTTCAGCAGCAGCTTCCAGAGTAAATTGTAACATATCTTGCCCATTGCGTTCATACTTATTTATGCTAATATCTTGCAGGAGCGAGCACCTGAATTTTACGGATAGAGAAGTGTCGGGCGATAGCACGGATTAAAAATTACATGCCGGCGCCCCATCCAGGAGATTGCTCGCATTGCTTCCGACGACAGTTGTTTGCCCATGATAGTGGGGAATATAAATAAGGTGCGCAATATTTTTGGGTAACTTGGGTAGATTTCCTGGCGGTGGCTATTTCGATGAACAGACCTCCTCTCAGAAGTAGATACAAGGGTTGGGTAGAATGAGCGAAGCAGATGCGAATCGAGTTAAATTATTAAGCGACTTAATCCGGGATGCCAGGGAGCAAGCGGGTCGTTCTCGGGAGGATTGTGCCCGGGTTTTAGGATTATCAGCCGAGGAGTTCTCTAATTTGGAAGCGACACCGGCTGAGCTAACCCTTCCCCAGCTCGAAGCCCTGGCCATGGCCTTAAATGTGTCCATGGACCATTTTTGGGGTAGTAGCGAACCCCGAGAATATAACCGCCAACCGGATTTCGAATTATACCGAAGTTTGCGTCAACGGATCATCGGCGTGCAACTATATCAGGCCAGAATGCAAGCTGGCCGGTCTGCCCAAGATCTAGCGGCTGATTTGAGTCTGCCCACTGAGACTATCACCGCCTATGAATCCGGCCGAGTACCGATTCCTTATTTTGAGGTAGAACAACTCGCTCTTAACCTTGGCGTACCGTTGGCCTATTTTACGGAAGAAACCCATGGTCCTCTGGCCAGCCATGAGACGATAATCAACATGCAGCACCGTTTTGAACAACTACCTCCGGAGATCAAGGCCTTTGTGGTGGAGCCGATAAATCTGAGCTATATACAGACAGCGATGCGCTTGAGCGAACTTGATGTTGATAAGCTCCGTAGTATTGCTGAAGGTATTCTCGACATCACTTTTTAACCGTGCCGATCCAATCCATTGTGAGCGAATAGGTGGCGATTATGAGACGCTATCTGCTCCCTCTGGCCCTGGTAATCACCGGTGCGGTCCTTATCGCAGCCTACCTGATCTTGAACGCTGATTCGAACGGTCAGGCGCCCGCAGCTTCCGGTGGTTCGAATGAAACCCGAGCCCACCCGGCCGGACAAGCAACCGCTGACCGGTCCGTAGCGACAAACGCGGTCACATCGACGCAAAGTGAGCCGCCAACACAAACCCCTCAGACGATGGACCCGACACCGCTGACTTCAACATCATCGGATAATGTTGAAGATACGGTCACCAGGTCGCCGGTGGCCTCGATGATTCTAAGCGTGTCAGAACCATGCCCCCTGCCCGATTGTCTGCACCGCACGGGGGTCAGCGGCCGTAATGAGATGGTCAACGGCGCCTACCAATCAGGTCTGCAATTTGGCCACTATCTGAATTGGTGGGCTGAGGCGGATCCTCCTGAACCTGGCGACGTTTATTTCTGGCAGATGGTGTCGATAACCGCAGCCGGACCGGTCTTATCTTGGGAAAAGCTGGACCTGATAGTCGATGCCCGGCCAGGATCCATCTGGGTAGTGGGCAATGAGCCGGATATTGTCTGGCAAGATAATACCCCGGCCGAACGATATGCCGTGATTTACCATGAAGTTTATGATTTTATCAAACAGCGGGATCCCACGGCGCGATTGGCTATGGCCGGTGTTGGACAACCGACACCGTTGCGTTTGGCCTACCTGGACATAGTCTTAGACACTTACCTTGAGACCTATGGTGAACCCTTGCCGGTCGATATCTGGACCATTCATGCGTTCATCCTTCGCGAGGAGCGAGATAGCTGGGGGGTTGGTATCCCTCCAGGCATGGTTGCTGATCAGGGTGAATTATATGAGATAAGGGATCACAATAACCTGGATATTATTCAGCAGAATCTGATCGATTTTCGACTTTGGATGGCCGAGCGAGGCTATCGAGACCGGCCGTTGGCGGTAACCGAATTCGGCATCCTGCACCCGGCCGATTATGGTTTTCCGCCAGAAGTCGTCGCCGATTTCATGATCGGCACCTTTGACTTTTTCGCCACGGCGGCCAACGAAACAGGTTATCCGGCCGATGACAATCGCCTGGTGCAATGGTGGTTCTGGTATAGCGTTTATGACGGCGAAGATTTTCCAACCGGCAACCTTTATGACCCAGAGAGCGATCAGTTGACGCCTCTTGGCCGGCTATTTTCCTCGCTGGTGAGTGATCACTAATTGGTTGTTGATGAACATAGAGCGACAGAATTCAGGAAAGCTGACCATCCGCACCAAATTCTTTTATGGTTTGGGAGATTGGGGGACCTCGGCCGCGACAGCTGCTCGAAATCTATTCTGGCTCTTCTTCCTGGTTAGCGTTGTTGGCCTGCGACCCCAATTCGCCGGCGTGGTTATTTTGATTGGCCGGCTTTGGGACGCGATAAACGACCCCTTGATCGGGACCGTCAGCGACCGGATCAATACCCGGTGGGGCCGGCGGCGACCATTTTTACTTTTTGGCGCTATACCCTTTGGTATTACTTTTTTCCTCCTCTTTTATGTTCCGGACATAGAAAGTGATGTTTGGTTATCGATCTATTATGCCGTCGTCTTTCTCCTGTTTGACACCCTGTATACCGTGATTAATGTACCCTACGCTTCCATGACCCCTGAAATTTCGGAAGATTACGACGAACGAAGCAGCCTGGCGGGCTGGCGGATTGCCATCGCGATTTTGGCTTCCATGGTTGCCGGTGCGACCTTTCGCCTGGTTGCCGAAGACGTCATCGCCAAGCGGCTTGCGGAGACAATGCCCATCTCAGAAGCTCTGCAGACCGGTTATGCGATCACAGCCGCCTTTTGGGCTTTCACCCTGGCTATTTCACCCCTAATCCTATTCTTCAATATTAAGGAACCGCCCCAATTCCGGCCGGTGACCGGCTCGATCAACCCGGTGAAAACCTTGAAGGAGGTTTTTAGTAACCGGCCATTCCGCCTGGCGGCTCTAATTTATTTGCTTAGCTTTACAACGGCCGATATAGTGGTTTCCGTATTTGTCTGGTTCCTTGTATTTTACATTGGTGCTCAGCGCAGATTTGACAGCTTAATAATCGCCCTGGTTTTAGGCGTCGCCTTCTTAACCATGCCTTTGACGGTAAAATTGATGCGTCACTTTGACAAGCGTACAGCCTATATGGGTACCATGGCCATCTATGCCATTGTGTTGTTAATCATGAGCCAGATACCGCAAGGTGAGCAGAACTATGTCATCGTCGCCGCCATATTCGCCGGTTTCGGTCATGGGGCAGCCAATGTTATTCCATGGGCCATGGTGGCCGATGTTGTCGATGTCGACGAATTGAGTACCGGCCAACGTCGCGAAGGCATCTATACCGGCTACCTGGTCTTTTTGCGAAAATTAGCTACCGCGCTGGCCCTTTTCATCGTAGCCCAGGTTCTGGCGCTAACGGGTTTCCGGAGTGGTACAGGCGGCGGCCTGGTCGACGTAGAGCAGCCGGCAAGCGCCTTGAACGCCTTGCGTATCTTGGTAGGCGTCGTCCCGGCGATGATGTTGTCACTATCCATTTTAGTTGCCTGGCGCTATCCCTTAGACCGGGAGGCTCACCGGCAAGTGATGCGTGAATTGGCTATTAAGCGAGAAGCAATCAGAGTCCAACCCGATCATCCATGATGAATATGAATTTCGTTCAGCTATTTGCTGTCACACCAGAAGGACCACTGCCCTTACCGGTTCCGGACGACGCCGGCCATATTCATGATCTCTTTGATTCCTTACCCGTCGGTGTATATACTGCCCTGGCAACTTTCGACCACAATAAGTTTCTGCTACTGAACGATCACCTCGACCGGCTACAGAACTCCTTATTCCTTATAGGTTGGGATTATCGTTTGGATCGGATAGCGCTGCGCCGCGCCTTGCATGAAGTCGCCTCAGCCTATCCCTTGTCAAATTCACGCCTCCGCCTGGACGTACTCGCCCGACCGGTGCCGCAGTTTAAGACCGAGAGCCGGCTTCTCATCGCCCTATCTCCATTTAATCCTATCCCTGAATCGCTCTACCTGGATGGTGTGGTAGTTGGCACAACCCGGCATTTAAGCCGGAGCGAACCGTTGGTGAAAAAGGCTGAGTTCGTTCTCGAGCGCCGGGCATGCCTCGAGGCTGATACCAACCTTTATGAACGCCTGATGCTGGATGAGGACGGTTATCTCCTGGAGGGAACAACTAGTAACTTTTATGCTGTCCGAGATGGGGTACTGTGGACGGCCGGTCAGGGGGTTCTGGAAGGGATAGCCCGGCGTCTCGTCTTGCAAGTGGCGGCCGATCTGGGGCTGCCTGTCTGTATGAAACCTGTTCACATTGATGATATCTCTGATTTAGAGGAAGCGGCTTTGAGCAGTTCTTCCCGGGCCATTGTTCCTATTGTTCAGATTGACGACCAGACGATAGGCAACGGCTGTCCTGGCCCAATCACCCATCGGCTGCTGCATGCCTACCAGGATGTCGTGGCCCGGGTTATCCGGACGGCCTGCGAAGAAGAACAGTAATGAGTGAGATAACTTATCAATTTTGAATCTGCCCGGTAAGCAATTGCTAGCCTGCTGCTAGGGCGGACCAAAAAACGTTAAACGATCAACCGAAATAATTAGAAATGAGGAGAAATAGATGTTGAAAAATGGCGATGCAGCCCCGGACTTTGAGTTACTTGATTCCGACGGAAAACCGGTAAGATTATCCGATTTTCGCGGACAACGGGTTATTCTATTCTTCTATCCCAAGGCTGGTACCTCAGGCTGCACAACCCAGGCCTGCGGCTTCCGAGACAATTACCCCCAAATAGAAGCGGCCGAAGGTACGGTTGTTGGCATAAGTCCCGACGAACCGGCCGCCCTCGCGAAGTGGAAGGTTGATGAAGCGTTGCCCTTTACCCTCTTGTCCGACCTAGATCACCGGGTCGCTGAGGCCTACGGCGCCTGGGGCGAGAAAGTGAACTACGGCCGGACCTACATGGGCGTCATTCGCAGTCATTATATCGTGGATGCTGAGGGTGTTCTCGAAGATGTACAATTTAAGGTGAGTCCCCTAAACAGCATCAAGCGGGCAATGGCTACCCTGACTGGCTAGGCGGGATCGCCGGCCAAAGCTTCTGTATCCTGGCGCGGGATCAGATGCACCGCGCTGGCCTTAAAGGTAACTGTTACCCTTTTGCCTTTTTCCAGGGCCATTTCCCGGGTTGAGGCTCGGGTAATCGCAGCGCTCACGGCAAAACCGCAATCGACTTCGACGTACACCAGCGGTCCCCTGGGTACAATTTTCGTGATCGGCCCGCTGAAACGATTGCGGGCGCTTGATGCCGGCAGATCATCCCCGTCCCATAAGGTAACATCTTCAGGTCGCAGACAAACCATCACCGGCCGGCCGGGCCGGACATCGGCCAGGGCCTCGACCCGTTGATCGTTCACCGCTACCACAACGTGCCCGTTTTCGACAGCGATCACCACACCGGCCACCGTTGTATCCACACCTAAAAAAGCGGCCACCTCTGGACTGGCGGGGGCGGCAAATACTTTGTCAGGCGGCCCTATCTGATGGATCTTGCCATCCAAGATCACGGCCACCCGATCGCCCAGAAAAAGGGCCTCGTTCATATCATGAGTGACAAATACTGTCGTCTTACCTGTATTGGCCAACAAGAGCTGGAATTCTTCCAGCAACCGCGTTCGTGTGGGTGTATCTAGCCCACTAAATGGCTCGTCAAGAAAGACGATTTCTGGATCAAGGGCGAACGCCCGGGCCAGGCTCACCCGTTGGGCCTCACCGCCAGACAAGGAGCCGGCTCTTTGCCCGGACAAGTGGCCGATATGCAATTGTTCCAGCCATAGGCCGGCCCGCTGCGATTGTTCCGTCTTGCTGATGCCGTGAAATCGAAGTCCGGTCACCAGATTATCATAAACGGAGGCGTTCAGGAGCAAAGGCGCCTGAAGCACCAGTCCGATCTTGCGCCGGTAGGCCAGGCCGTCTCGCCTTCCAAGGGTTTTCCCTTCAAAGAGCAGGCGACCTTCATCGGGTAGTAGCAGGCGGGCCAGCACCAGCAACAATGTACTTTTTCCGGCTCCATTGGGGCCGATAATGGTCAACACTTCCCTTGGCCGGACGGCCAAATGTTCAATGCTCAAGATTTCCCGGCCGTTACGCCGAACGACCGCATCCTGGAGTTCAAGTACACCATTCATTTATGAGCAGACCTTTGTTGGACCCAGGTCAGGACCAGGTTCACCAGAAAAGCCACGAGCAACAAGATAACCCCCAGGGCGATGGCCGGGGCGAATTGGCCCCGGCCGGTTTCCATCACGATCGATGTGGTCAGCACCCTCGTCTGGCCAAGTATGTTGCCACCAACCATCATCACCGCACCGACCTCGGAAATAACCGCTCCAAAGCCGGCCATGAGCGCCGCTAGCAGAGGTAAACGAGCTTCTTTCCACAGCAGCCAGATCATCTGAATCCGAGAGGCTCCCAGGCCGTATAGCTGGGTCTGTAACCGGGGATCTTGGTTTTGTAGAGCAGCCACGGTTAATCCTGTTACCACTGGGGCAGCAATAACCACCTGGGCAATCACGATAGCAGCCGGCGTGTAGATCAGACCCAGGCCACCTAAGGGGCCGCTCCGCCACAATAGGATAGAGATGCTCAAGCCAACCACAACCGGGGGTAGGGCCATGCCGGTATTGACGATACTTAACCAGAAGCGGCGGGTTGGAAAAAGCCCGAGAGCCAGCACAGTGCCCAGGGGCAGTCCGATAAAAAGGCTGATCAACGTGGCAATGCCTGATAATTTGAGCGACAACAAAGTGATCTCCAGAACCTCGGGGTTGAGGTTCAGGAGCATCTCAAATGCCTGGCTGATGCCTTCCCAAATTAGATCCAAAACAAATCACGCTAACTATTAACAGATGGGTTCAGGCGATATGACTGACCTTGCCCTCACCTTATTCGAGGCCTAAATCACTGTCGATCTTATCTGCATCAGCGAAAAAGAGCGGCTGTCCGAACTTCTCGACGCCAAACTCACCGATTAGCAGCTGAATGTCAACCCTGGTTAGAAAATCGATCCAGCTCCGAGCCCCTGCCTCGTTAACCTTGGGCCACATTTCCGGGTTGACCAGCATCGCATGATAAACATTTAGTAGCGAAGGATCACCTTCAACCAGGATTTCCAAATCAAGGGCATTCTGTTGGGCCAGGTAAGTTGCCCTGTCGGTGACAGTGTAGCCCTGTTTTTCTGAACTTATTATCAAAGTCGCCCCCATGCCCTGTCCTGTCTGCAAGTACCAGTCGCCCTCTGGCGTTAGCCCACTTGTACTCCACAGCGCTAACTCTTTCTTATGGGTGCCCGAATCATCGCCCCGCGATATAAAATTGCTCTGCGCCTGTGCTATTTTTTTTAAAGCTGTGACCGGGGAGGAGATGCCCCTGATACCGGCCGGATCGGCCGCCGGTCCAACGATAACAAAATCATTGTGCATGATCAACTGCCGGTCAATGGCGCTTCCGTTGTCGATAAGTACCTTCTCGGCTGCTGGGGCATGGACCAGGAGTACATCGGCGTTACCTTCTTCTCCCATCTTAAGCGCCTGCCCTGTACCTACGGCAATAACCTTCACGATATAGCCGCTCTCTTCCTGAAAAAGAGGTACCAAGAAATCCAAGAGGCCTGAATCCTGGGTGCTGGTGGTGGTAGCCAGGATTATATCAGGCTGATCTGGCACCTGGCTGCCATCGCCCTGCTCTTTCACCTGGTTACAAGCAACCAGGGCGATAGTGGCCGATACGATAATCATGGTCCATATCGTTGGGAACAGTTTATCTTTCATGACGAACCTATGATGTCTCCTGTATGTTGTGTGTTATAGCCACCAAGTTGCCGTATAGATTGGCGGAAGCTGGCCGACTGCATGTGATTAAGAAACGGTTGAAAAAGAGGGTCCACGGCACTTTCGGCCGGTATAACCAGGTCATAACGTTCCTGAAACAAAGGGATGAAATCCAGGCTTAGTTGGCGAGCGGCCGCTAACAGTCCAAGGCCTACATCAGCCTCGCTCTGAATAATCGCCTGGCCGGCTGACAAATGGGTATCGGCAATGCGGTCGTACCCTTGGACGTTGGCCGCCGAAAGCCCTGCCTGCGCCAGGTGGCTATCCAGCCAAAGCCGGGTGCCGGATCCGGGCTGGCGATTAACAAATCTGACCTCCGGCCGGGCCAGGTCCTGCAGCGAGTAAATCTCCTTGGGGTTGCTGGGAGCCACCATTAAACCCTGCTCCCGGTGAGTCAGGGTGAGGAGTAACATCTGCCGGCCTGGGAATAGGCGGCGTACGGTATCACGATTAAATTCGCCACTGAGTTCGTCAAATAGGTGGCATCCGGCTACCTGACCTACTCCCTGGCGTAGCGCGATCAGGCCATCCAGGCTTCCAACGGGTAACGGGACCAGGACGGTTTCTTGATTGGCCTGGTTTATTTGGCTGGCCAGCAAATCCAGGGCTATATCATGGCTACCAAAAGCGAGGATATTCACTCTATCAGCAACTTCGGGAACAATAACTAGGTTAACCCGATAGGATCTAGCGCTGGCCTGGTAATATTTTTCCACAAATCCGCCCACTACTCGGGTTGAAATAAGTTCTACCAATCCGGCGTGTTCCAACAATTTGAGATGGTGCCGAATCTTGGCCGGGTGGCTTTTCAGGGTACGCCCAAGTTGGGTGAGAGTTGCTGGTTTTTCCATCAACAAGCGCAAGATGGCCAGTCGCCGGGTATCGCCCAGGGTTTTTAAGGGATCGACGCTTTGGATTTCGTCCAGCTGTTTCATGACCGTTCACCGCTGTTCAAATGTTCCTTACCCATTCTCGTTGCTTCAACATTCATTCGTGACGACAGCAATCAGAGTAAAAAACGGCACCTATGAATCCTCCTAACTGTATTATACAAAATATTTTAACGTTAAGAAAATACCTACATACAAATGTCATATAGAATAAGGGACTTTCTGCTCTATATCCGGGCAGCCGGCTCCTTTAAACTGTAGATGGTGGTATCAGGCATCGGTATCAAAGGGTGCCTGGTAACAGAGAGTTGACCAGGTTGACGAATTGTTTTGATTTAATGTCCGTAAGCAGGATTAGGGAGGTTGTTATGGGATTAGGTGGATTTGCTAACAAGATTGCCCATGTTGACTTAACGGCTAAGAAGGTTGAGTTTAAGGAGATCCCTGAAGAGTGGGCCAGAAAGTACCTTGGGGGGCGTGGACTGGGGGACCGTTATGTATTTGAAGCCGGTGCAGACGTAGATCCTCTCTCACCTGACAATATCCTTTGTTTCATGAACGGACCACTTACCGGAACCGCGGTCAACTTGAGCGGACGGATGGCTGTTGTTACCAAATCGCCCCTGACCGGGACCATTACCGATAGCCATCATGGAGGATGGTCGGCGGCCCGGCTGCGCTGGGCTGGTTTTGACGGCCTAATTTTCAAAGGGAAAGCGGACCATCCAGTTTATATTTACATTCATGACGACCAGGTGGAGATTCTGGACGCCAGCGAAGTGTGGGGTAAGACCGTTCACGAAACTGTAAAACATTTCCAGGACAAATACGGTGAGCGCGATCTTAGCGTGATTACCATAGGCCCTGCTGGCGAGAACTTGTCTCGATTTGCCAATTGGGTTAACGAAGACGATCGTTGCAGCGGCCGGGGCGGCACCGGCTGTGTTGGCGGGAGCAAAAACCTGAAGGCCGTGCTGGTAAAAGCCCAAAAGGCGATGCCCCGGCCGGTAAAACAGGAAGAATGGAAAGCCGCGCACACGAAGGCTCTGGCCGAGCTCATGGACGAGCGCTATGTTACCTCACCTCGGAAAGGTGGGCTATCGGTGTATGGCACCAACGTTTTGATGAATATGGTCAACGTTATTGGCGCCATGCCTACCAAAAACTCCCAGGGAACATTCTTTGAGGCCCATGAAAAATTGAGTGGGGAGTTTGTCGAAGAAAACATCCTGGTCAATGATCCTACCTGCCATGCCTGCCCGGTGGCTTGCAAGAAAGAGGTCGAAATCACCGAAGGGCCCTACAAAGGCCTTCATATGGAAAGCGTGGAATATGAGTCTATCTGGGCTCTTGGCGCTAACTGCCTCAATGACGATGTCAATAGTGGGGCCAAGATGATCGATATGTGCAACGATTATGGCATGGATACCATTGAAATGGGCAATGTCCTGTCCGTATATATGGAGGCAACAGAAAAGGGGTATACCAATGGCGAAGGCGGCTTAAAGTGGGGCGATAGCACGTCTATGGTCGAGGCCATTCGCAAAATGGCCTATCGCGAAGGCATTGGCGACGTCCTGGCCGAAGGCTCTCTGCGAACGGCCAAACATTTCCAACACCCGGAAATTGCTATGGAAGTCAAAGGCCAGGCTATACCGGCTTATGACCCCCGGGGTATCAAGGGCATGGGTCTTGGATATGCTACCAGCAATCGTGGGGCCTGCCACTTGCGTGGCTATACGCCCGCGGCCGAGGTTGTGGCCAATACCCTTGGCGGGACCGACCTGGTCGATCCCCTGGAATGGAAAGGCAAGGGCGAACTGGTTGTCATTTTCCAGAACGTCCACACCATGACTGATTGCCTTGATATCTGCAAATTTGCCACCTTCTCCGAATCGCTGGACACGTTTGCCGAACAATATTCGGCCATGACTGGTGTCGAAGTCGATGCCAATTACCTGCTTGAGGTTGGCGAACGGGTTTGGAACCTGGAGCGATATTACAATAACCTGGCCGGTTTCCGGGAGGGTTCGGACTACTTACCCCAGCGCTTCTTGACCGAGCCATCCACCAGCGTTGGTTCAGAAGGTCATGTTTGCGAGCTCGAGTTGATGCTGGAAGATTATTATAAGATCCGTGGCTGGGAAAACGGCGTCGTACCCGAAAGTAAATTGCGGGAACTTGAGATTATCGTCTAATACGATCCGCTGCCCAAAGATCATGGGCAACCATCCCTGGCTATGAAACAAAGCGGTGGATTCTTTTTCAGAAGGATCCACCGCTTTTTTGAACCTTGTTGATAATTTGTAGACCCTGTAGGAAAGCAGTTAACCGCCGCCGACGGGTGGAAAAATATCTATCTTATCTTCCGGAGAGAGCACCGTATCGAGTCGTTTCTCCAAGAGAGGTACGTCTCGCCCATTAATAAATACGTGGATATGGCCATACAGTTGACCTTCTTCATCTAACAGCTCTGCTCGCATCGGGGGATATTGTTCCACAACCATTTCAACTAGCTCGCCGATCGTTGCGCCGGCCTCGATAAGAAAATCAACACTCTTTGTTCCCGTAATTCGGCGTAAGGTAGCGTAAAAATTGACCTTCATGCCTTTCTCCTCGGCGTAGCTGCCTGTCCTGTCTACTTGCCGGCTGATTAGAAATGACCGATAGGGAAGATATCGATGGCATCGCCGGCCGAAATTACTGTCTTCATGCCCATTTTCAGCAATGGCGCGTCCCGTCCGTTTATTATAACGTGGGCGTGGAGGCCAATCTGCCCCTCTTTGTCCAGCAGTTTTTCGCGCATATCAGGATAATGGGCAAGCACAGTTTCTATCATCTGGGCTACAGTGCTACCGTCAGGCACCTCCAGATTAACTGTTTTTTGCCCCGTTATTTTTCTGAGAGAAGCGTAAAAATTTATGTCCATCGGTCAATTATATCGGCCATCAGGAGGGCTTCAAAGGGTATGACCTACGAAACCGTCTCCAGAAACATATGGCGGCCACTCCGACAACTATCCAGGCAAGCAGGCTAACCGACAGACCAATCCACCAGCCTGACGGTGAGTATCGAAACAGTACCGTATGTTGGCCGGGTTCCAGGTAAACAGCCCGAAAGGCGTAATCGGCTATTTGGATCGGTTCGTCTCTCCCATCGACCGTGGCCTGCCAATCAGGATGGTAAATGTCAGTCAGGAGGAAATAGCCCGGACGGTCAGTCGTGACCTCAAAGGACGCTTGGTTGAGATCGTACCGGCTAATCATGATCACGCTCTTTCCAGGTTCTTGGCTTAAAACCTGGCCATCTTCAAGGATCACGATCCTAGACGGGTCAAAATCGCTCTGATGGATTGCTTCGAAAGCAGCCTCATGGTCGGCGACGACTTCGGAACTATTGAGGAACATGACTCGGGGAAGGGCCAGCGTATTCAAATAGACATCAACACCAGGGTCCTCGGCGAAGACCGGTACCAGGAAGTTGGTATCCCCGGGCGGCCGGTCCTTGGCTGCAATCACATATTTCACACCCATTAAGTTGTAGAGGTGCGATCCTCGGTAGCCTACCGATCCGGCATAGACTGAATAGTTAGCCAGCTCCAGAGGATTGTAAACGCCGCCAATCGAGAACAGTCCGGTCATCTGGGGCAGGCTGGGTTGCCAGCCGCCGGCAATATCTACCCGGTGGATACCCGGATCCGAGTGAACATACGCCATCGCCGGGGAATCCGTGGCGAATCCCAGGGTGGGATCATGCCACTCGATCTCCACTTGACGTCCTAATCCGATTAAATCGATGGCCAGAAGCAGGATTGCCATCATGGCAAACAGGGCCGGAGAAAGCCAACCCCGCACCCGGGCAATGATAAGTAGCATGCTGGCCGCCGCCAGCCCGGCAAAAACCAGGATTGCCCGGCTCATCTGCTCTTGCCGTTCTGGAGAGGTATCGTTCAGCCGGGTCATCTGCCAGGTCATGAATATCAAAATGGCAACCAGCACAGCAGTGGCCCCACCCAGGAAATAGTTCATAGGTCGCCTGGGAAGAGGCGAGCCACAGAGTGCATCCAGGCCGGTTGCTGCTAGGACCGCGACGCAGAACCCGGCCAACAGCACGAACCGTGCCGGAGCCTGGAAAGGAAAAACCGGAGTCACCCGGAGCAGAAGCGGATAAATGGGCGTATTGGCTCCTAAAGCCAGGATCAAAAATAGCATGGTGGATATCATAAAAAAGAGATTTCGCCTCGATGGCCGGATAACCACGGCCAGGCTGGCCAACAACCAGGGCAATATACCCAGATATCCGTACTCAACCCGGGACCAGGGACCCCAGAAGCGGTGAATACCTCGGCCGAAAAAATCAGGGGCGGCTAATCCCATTAGAGCGTGCCAGGTCAAAGAATAGCCACCACTCCTGGACAGATCGTATTCAGCCCTTACTGTCTGGTTAATCGATTCGACGGCCGGTGCCAGGCTGATAGCGGCCGTTGCCAGGCCCACCAGGCCAAGCAATAGGAACAGGGGAATCGCCGACCATTGCCGGGTTGCGACAGTTTGGTAGAGGGCATAAAAGCCCAAGAATGCGGCGACTAAAAAAGTCATCTGGCCGTGCCCCGCCAGGGTACTTAACCCAAAAGCAACGCCGCCGGCCAAGGCCCAGCCGGTCTGTACCCGTGGCTGACGGCTGAGGATAGCCCGGTGCAGACAGATAAAGATCAGCGGCAACCAGGCAACCACCGCGATCAAGTTCAGGTTACCGATATGGTTGACAAACACACCAGAAAACATGAAGGCCAGCCCGCCCAATACGGCCGCCGGGCGGCTCAATGGATCTTCTGGCTGAAGCCAGCGCAGGCAGAAGTACATGGTCAAGCCGGCCAAAAAAATATGCAAGATGACCAGCCCCTCGATCGCCTGGAAGGAAAAGTCGGGCATCAACAGGAAAAGCAAAAGGTTGATCGGGTAAAAGACGCCCGATTGATTGTCGGCAATATATGGGGCGCCAGCGTATAAATATGGATTCCATAGGGGGATCTCTCCCCCGTTGAGGCTCGCCCCGGCAAAGCGATACATAGGGAAGATAAAGGAGACTAGGTCTCCCCCACCGGCCGGAATCCAGGCTCGACCAAAGATCACCGGCCCGAAGAATAGAAGAACGGCGGCAGCTAAGGTCAGCAGCGGTAGCAGATCATAACGGCTGACCGACCGGTGATTATCTTGCCCAAAAGCGATAGAAGAGATTGTGTTTCGGAGAGGCATAAGGGCTTTGCTCACCAATTGTTCAGCGTGATATCGTGATCACTTCAGGCAGGCGAGTCGAGTCACCATTCTGGCTATCCCCAATGCTGACCGGCAGACGTATGGGGACATCGTCAACTAGCTGGTAAAGCCCGATCAGCAGGTGGTATCTTCCCTCGGGAACTTCGCTCAAATCAAGGGAAACGGGATCGGCCACGACTTCTTCGATCGACCACAGGCGAGTCGGGTAGCTGTCATACTTCGGCATGCCATCATGTTGGCTCAGGATATCGCCCGTGGTCGAGTCTACCAGGTGAACAAAATGGGCGTAGTTAGCCATATCCTCTGACAAGGCCTGCCAATAGAGGGTCAAACCCAACGAATCTGGCGTCTGATCTATCTGGTAGCCACGTAATCCAATTTTTCCCCCGAATTCGGTCGAGGTGGGGCTCAAGTTTTCTGGCAACTGGTAGACAGGGGCAGCCGCCTGAAAGCTCAATTCATCTCTAGTCCAGGTCAACTCTCCTAACGGCCGGACCAGCGCAACGTCACCGTTCGTGACATCGTATAATCGTACAACCAGTGAGAGCGGTTGTTGAACCTCCTTTAAGAAATCGGGGGCAAGGGGCAGCGCCAACCAATCGTTAACCCAGACACCGGCCGGCCAACCGCTACTAGGTTGGAATCCATACCCCGGTTGGTTGTCGAAATGGGCAAACGGTTTGCCGTTCGCATCCATGAGTCGCAAGGAGAAATTATAATTGCGAGTCAAAGGCGTCTGGGTAAGCCACTGCATCTGGATATCCAGGGTAGCCGGGTCACGCTGCTTGACCTGAATGGCCCGGGCGTCCAGGGGTTGTTTCCAGCCTATTGACTCCGGGGGATTGTTCTCCACCCGCACCGGCCGTAGAAACAAATCGCCGCGCTTTTGACCAGAAGCCATCAGCGGGTCCGCACCTTTAACGATAATTCGGGGGATATAGAGGCCGCTTGGGCTATTCTCTGGCAACTGTAGATGAAACGAGTTAACCCCTTCGACCACCGGCGAACTTTGGTTGGCCAACAGCGGCGCATCTTTGAAGCGATTGACGGCCGGGGTGGCCAGGGACACTGTTACCTCTTCGGCGCCGGTTCCTTCCCAGATCAAGATAATCGTAAGACCATCACCGGCCGATAGTTCTTCGGCGCTATATGAATAGGATCGCAGGCGGCCGTTATTGCCATAGGGCACGCCATCCTGATCATGATGCAAAAAAGCCATCTGGTCGAAATCCCAGGTCAGGTTGTCGGATGAAAGTCGCTTCTCAGGCCAAACCCTTAGGGTCAGGAACAGCACGATGATGGCGATGACGATCAATCCGTGCCTTTTTCCCAAGCGGATTGACCTGGATGAAAGCCCAAGCCAGAGAACAACGCCCAGCGCAACCAGGGCGACTAATTCGCCGGCTATTCGCACCGGTGGGTCGGTTAACTTTATTGCCAGACTCTGTTCTCCTGGCGACAGGTCCACCAGGATCAGCCCGGATCCGGCCGCCGGCTGCAGAGGTCCTTCTGTAGCAGCATAGCCGGGTGCCTCGGCCTGCCACTCTGGCCAATCCAAGGTGGCTATCGTCACCTTCGCCCCAGGACTCTCGCTATCAAAGCGCCAGCTTTGTCCAGTCGATTCTCTCTCCAATAAATTCGCCGAAACCAGCGTGCCTTCCACTTCTTGCACCGTATCTCGTTCGCCGCTGTTTAGCCAGGCGCTGGTGTAGGGTCGTGGTTGTACTGTGTAAGGAAGATATTCGGCGCTGACCGTGCTGCCAATGTTGCCGCTGAACCATTCATATTGAGCCAACCCCTCCGGGCTCACATCTTCATCTGTGAGCAGCAGAAAGTCCGGCTCCAACCGGCCCAGGCTGCTGATTAACAATATCCCAATCGCCCCGAGCACGATTAGCTGTCTGCCGGGTAACCGGACCAGCGCGGCGATGATCAGTGCGGCAAAAAAGGCCTGCACTGATAAAAAACGCCAGGGAAACTGGGTAAATGATAGTAGTGGCAGCTGATCCCATATGAATCGAGACCAGGGGGTAATCATGAATGTGGCTAATGCCAGGCCCCCAATCAAGAAGATCCGCATTGGGACCGTCAAACGCGGACCGGCTTGCGAATCGTGACTGGTTCTTCGTAGTAACTTTCCCGGTAGTAGGAGAGCGATCAACCCAAGAATCACCAGGATTGCCTGGATAAGGCCCATGCGAAAAGAGCCGCCGCCGGCAACATCGTAGTCGAATAGCAACCGTGGCTGGACCAGACCGGTTCCCCGGAAATGATTGCTGTAATGGAAATAGCCAGAAATGACCGGTTCCAACTGGGCCAGGGAGCGCTCAGCCAGAGCCGGCAGCCAGAACCAGGCTGAGAGTGCCAGCCCCACCATCAGCGCTAAAAGCGGCCAGCTGAGTTTGCCCAGGCGCTCGCGCAGAGGAGTCGCTTCTGCCTGGCTCTCATGGCGATCGTCGAGAACTCCGCTGATCAAAAAAAGTAGTAAGAACGGCGAGATGATTAGGGCTGAAATATTATGACTTAGAATAAGAGCGCCATAAGCCAGGGCCAGGGCGACAATCCCCAATTTGGGAATTGTTTTAGTCCGGAGAACGTCTTTGTCCACATTACCTCGGCCGGTGTGTAATAATTGATCGGCCGCCAGGAAAATCAGCGGGTAGATGGCCATAGCCCAGAATTCGGCCAGAGAGTCGCCTCGCACATAAACATTAACCAGGTGAAACGGAGCCAGGGTGTAGGCGGCAGCGGCTAATAAGCCAGACCACAGCCCGCCCATCCAACGCCTTCCCAGGACGAACATCGCCCAGGCCCCCACCAGAAAGCCACTCAGTTGGGCTAGCTTGATGGCGGCGACGAAACTGAAGCCCAGAAAGCGAAAAAATGCGGCGATATAGATAGACAGGGGTGAGTAGAAGTTGTAGAAGGGATAACCATAGCCGTAGTTGGCGTCTGGCATCCAACGAACGGGAAAGTGGCCGTCACCCAGGGCCGTGACTAGCTGCTGCAGCCGTTGAAGTAAGAATGGACTATCCCCGCCCCCCCTGGTATTCAGCAGACCAGGATTGCTGAACAACGGCCAGGCTGCGACCAGACCGATCAACAGCACAAGCAACAAAAAATAATTCTCTTTCTTAAGACGGGGCGTGAGGCGGGAAAGATGATTACCTGGGCGCGTATTCTTCATCGCCTAGCCTCACCTCCTACCCAGGCGGCCCTTGTTTGGCCTGACCCATTAATCCCTATTTGCGACCAGGTTTGTTCACGAACCGCTCTGCCGGCGCAACAAGATGAGCACTAGCGCCCCCATAAGCAGTATGGCCAGGGCAATGGCGCCGATTCCAAAGATGGTCAGGATGCCCGGCCCGTCACTGCTGGTACTACCGCTATCGTCGGCACTATTGCCATCGCCAGCCTCCGGGGTTACCGTTGGCAGGCCATCCGTATCAGTCCTGAACCAGCTACCAAATTCCAAGGAGATAGTCGTACCCGCCATTAACGCCACTGTGGCGCTGGGTGCAGTCGTCATCTCCAAATGGCGAGGTATCTGTTGGGCTACCACATAATCACCGGGCAGAAGATTCTCGAAACAGATGGCTATGTCGGAGCCAGTTGAAACGCCATTTCCGAGAAATTGGCCGCCTTGACCAACCGTCAGCGTAACGCCGGCCATATACCCTTCATCAGGATCGCGCAGGCCGTTAGCGTTGGCATCGGCGAAGGCGTTGGAACAGATGATGCCGGTTTCCGGCGGAACCGGAGTATAGGTTGGTGTCTCTGTTGGGACGAGAGTATTGGTGGGCGATACTTCTGGCGTTGGTGTTTCTGTTGGCGGCACAGGGGTATTGGTAATGACGGGTTGTGGCGGGGCCGGTGGAGGTGTATTGGTCGGCGGTGGGCCGGCCTCTACCAATTCAGCTTTATCGAACCACACGTCCAGGTGGGCCCGGCAGTTGTTTGCCCCGCCTGTATCCCCCTGGACGAATACCGATATTTGAGCGGCCGTTGCTGTGGCCTCGACACTAAATTGCTGCCAGTTCCCTTGCCCGCCACCCATATGGGGTGAACCTGTCGCACCCCAAACAATATCGCCGTCGTTCCAAAGACCGCTGCCATTGGGATCAATGCCGCCGCGGACTCCGAGGTTCACTATTGTGTCCGATGGCGCCGGATATTGATCGTTGGATGCCCTGCCCGTAGCCCAAAATGTGAAGCGGTAGGTTGAACCGGGGTTTACCGGCACATTTTGGAACACGCCTGCACGCCAGGTATCAAATTGGTTGCCGACGTGTTGTGAACGGATGCCCTCAAGAACAATGCTGCCATTATATTCTGGTGACCAGGACGGCCGTACCGAGTAATAGGCGGAACATTCTGCGGGCTTTGGATTAGAATTTTGCTCCTGGTGCCAGGGCGACCAACTCTGGGCATTGCCATTATTATACGGCTCTTCGTAACCAGGATTCTGCAACAAGTTGGCTTGTTGGGCAGGGATAACCCGGGGTTCAGCCCTGGCCGGGCCTGCTGAAACCAGCATAACTAGAGCAAATAAACCGCTAGCCAACAAGATTCGAGCGAATAGATTGTTCATGGTGATCCTATCCTTGGATGGTGTGAGCCTTTGGCTACGCCTATAGTTTTCGATGACCGGCGCCAAATATCACGCGACTTCTTGGTGGCGACGGGTAACGATCAGGACGACGACGGCAATGAGCAACAAAATACCAACTACCACCGCAGCAATGATCAGGGTGTTAAGCAAACCATCATCCTCGCCGGACGAATCCGTATTTGCGGCGGACTCTGTTGCCAAGAGCTCATCGCTCAAATAGCTGCCGAAGGCCAGGTCAATCGAGGTGCCTTCCGCCAGGGAGACCGAGTGATCACCTGGCGTGGTCAGGATCTCTTCAGGTATGTTTGAACGGGTTACCCGGTAGCTGCCGGCGTCCAGGCCCTGGATGCAGAATGGCTCTGAACTGCCATCGGTGACATAGTTGCTCACCACCGACTGGCTGTTTGAAATCGTGAAGGCTACCGCCGGACGGAGCATCTCGGCCGCATCTTTTAGTCCATTTTGATTGGGATCGTCGAAAGCTGTCAAGCAAATCGATGCCCCAGTTCTGTTCGTGGCCACCACAGCAACGATTTCTGGCGTGACGGGCGGCACCGGGGTAGGCAATGGTGCTGATTCCGCGCCATTTTCCGCGGTGGTATTGGCCGCATCTTCGGCCGGTGCTTCAGCCGATTCTGTTTCCGTTCCGGGAGGATCGCCATGCCCGATGATCATAAGTTCGCCGGTGCGAATAAGTGAATCCCGGGTCAATCCATTTTCCGCTAGAAAATCGTCCAAGGCCAGGCCTGCACGGGCAGCGATTGCCCAAAGGGAGTCACCCGGCTGCACTTCAGCGTAAATGATCCCTTCGGCATTGGGCGTGGCTGTTGGACCGAGAACGAAATTTGGTGCGGGTGCCGGGGCTGAGTTGCCACCACCATCGCCACCGCTCGGCGCCGGAGCAGCGCCCGAACCGGCTCCCACTACGGATAGAGACGCATCATCCCAGTAAATATCCGTATGTTTAAAACCGGCCGTGGGACTGTTAGGGTTGACGCTTGGCGCCGAGAATGTGAATACAGTCACCTTATCGCCCACCGCCTGGGCGTCAATCGAAAACAGGGTGTAATTGTCGAAAGCTTGCTGAAAACCGGACCAAATGACACTGGGACTATAAGCATCAATACCACCTGTCGGATCAATGCCTACTCGCATATTAGATGTGCCGGCAAAATCAGAGACAAAGCTCGTATCTGATTCCTGCATCCAGGCATGTCCCCAAACAGAAAATTGGACCCTGGAATTGGCGGGCACCGTAACCGTTTGCCTAAGCCCGGCTTTGTGTGTGCTCCAGAAAGAGAAATATTGAGCGGCACGGTCGCCGGTTCGGACGCGGTTACCGGCAATATCTCGTGTAGCCGGCTTATATTCTGGATTAACATCGGTGGGTCGTTCCTTAACCCACCAGGGCTTCCATCCGGAAGGTGTCTGTGCAGTTGTACAGACACCCAGGTGGCAATCCGCAATTTCTTGGGGAAGTTCTGGTGTATAGCTGGCAAATTGCCCTTCAAAACTGGGATTTGTCAGCAAATTACCTTCTTGCGCCTGGGCCGGGCGGTTCGCCAGCGTAAACAGCAAGCCCAAACCAACCAGGATGACAACCGCCATCGGTAATAGACGTCTATCTTGCATTTCCTTTCTCCTCTGACCGTTTTCCCCGGGCCTACGGTCTCAGCAACCAACTACTACCCAAAGGCTCGCCATTGACATCGGCGACAGGTAAATTATCTAGCGAGTAGGCATTGTATAACCCTACCCTTATTTGTGGCTGCTTATTTTCCAATTTCTCATCTAAATGAATCACATGCCGGTCGCGAATGACCAGGCCCGGACGCCACCATTGGCTTGGCCAATTACCCTCGCTGGGTATCGTGTCACTCTGACCGATTAAACCGGCCGGACCCAACACATGGACAAATGATATTAGCTGTCTGTCCTCTTTTAAAGTGGATGACCAGTATAGATCGACTTGAATGGTATCATTGTTTAGCTCGCTTACCTCGGCGCCACGCAAAGCTATACTTTTGTCAAAGTAAGCCAATCTGGGCAATTCCCGGTACTCGTCTATCACGTGACGCACGAATAACGGGTAGGGCTCAGGTTCGAGATCGCCCTGGGCCAGGCTGCCTTGCTGGCCGTGCACCAGCGCCGGTGATTCGATACTGGCTGTGACCAGGTCAAGACGCTCATAAGGCCAGGCGTATAATACCGCCGGTGCCTCTATTTCTTTCGTAGCCAAGTCATTAGGCTCATAATATGTCACCAATGGATTCGCTTCTACTAGGAACTGAAGCGACGGCCAACTATCGCGAAATCGCTGATCGACCAGTACCTGCATGTCGTCTGGCTCTTCGTTGATCATATCGGCCAGGTCGCGGGCAGCGGCTTCGAACCAATATGCCGTTTCCGGCTGGCGATTGTAGATATAGAAATAATCTTTCACCATGATTACCAAGCTAATGGCCACTATGCCAATAACCGCCGGATGGCTAAATCGGGCCGGTAACCTTGACCAGGACCATAACTGTGACAAACCGATGGCCGGAAGCATCAGCACCGCTGGCAGAATGCCTACCGCCCGCAGAAAATGAGGCGCATCTTCGGCCAGCAAAGTAGGACCCAGCATGGCCCCAACCCAAATCAGTAAAGTCATCGCCGGCGCGCGCCGCCATTCTCGCAAGCACCAAACCAGCCCGGCAAAGAAAAACAGCAAAATAAAAAGATCAAATACCGGCCGGCCAGGCGGATTATGGCGAATAATAGTATCACCCTGCCAGCCAAACATAGCCAGAGTCCGTCCGATTTGCCCGATCAGCGTGCCCAGAAAGTCACCGTTGTTGATGACCGGGTTAAAAATCGACACTTGCCCAGTTCGACCCAGGATCAACTCAGGCTGTTGCCAGGTTAGTCGAGCCAGGGGTACCAAGGCCAGCCCGGCGCCTAAGGTTGACCAGCCTACACCGGGCCACAACCATTTGCCACGGCGGGTCAGTACTAGGTAAATGACCAGCAGCAGGAGTACGACGACTGTGAAGCGGGTTGCCAGATAGGTGTAGAAGCTCAACCCATAAACGATCCCGGCCGCAAACCACATCCAACTGGCAGATTTCCCTGCACGTTGCCGGCGATAGGCCAGCGTGCCCAGCCAGAATGTCAGAGATAAAACGAGGGGGAGGAGAATTGGTCTCAGGCCGATGCGGCTTAAGTGTACGGGCCAGAGGGTGATAGCCCAGATCCAGGCCGATAGTAACCCGACACGGCGGCCGAACCAGGAATCGGCTAATTTGAAAGTGAACCAGGTTGTCAAGGTGCCAATGACTGCCGCTGCCAGGCGTACCGCTAAGGCACTTTGCCCCAATATGCCAATTGAAGCTGCCGCCAGGTAGATATACGCTGGTTCGCGGCCGTTGTTTGCTTCAAAATAAAAGGGCGTTTGCCCCTGGCGTTGGCCTGTTAAGACGGCTACGGCATCTAGGCCGTTGACCGCCTCATCACGGTATAAGCCGGAAGGTAGGTCACCCAACTGCCAGAAACGCAAACATGCGGCCACAATTATCGCTAACAGTAACAACGCCCATCCTGGTTGGGATGGGCGAGTGGGCCATAATAAACGCCGCCTAGCTGAATGCGTAGTTGTCAAAACAGGGCAAGTATAGCAAAATACGATCCCGTGTCAACTTTCACAAACGGCTGCTTATGCGCATTTTGATGGTCTCGAAAGCCTGTTTGGTGGGGGCTTATCAAACCAAACTTGAGGCGATAGCTAAATATGAAGATATCGAACTGACGGTTATCGTGCCACCTGTCTGGCAAGATCCGGCCGGTGATGTATTGCTTGAACGAAGCCATACCGATGGCTATCAATTACTGGTCGATCCTCTCAACTTTAACGGCCAATTTCATCTCCACTATTATCCAAAACTTAAAGAAAGATTGGCAACGATCCGGCCGGACATTTTACACATGGACGAGGAGCCTTACAATCTGGCAACCTGGCGCGGTGTCCGGCATGCACAGGGAATTGGCGCCAAGAGCCTCTTTTTTTCCTGGCAAAATATTAAGCGGAACTATCCCATCCCCTTTCGCCAGATGGAGAGCTATGTTCTGAAAAACGTTAACTACGCGCTCATGGGCAATGAGGCTTCCGTGGGCGTTTGGCAAGACAAGGGTTATTCTGGCCCATACCGGGTTATCCCCCAATTTGGCGTGGAGCCGGAGCAATTCAAACCCCCCGAGAGCCGCGACGCCGGTAGGAGTTTCGTGATCGGCGCGGCCGGCCGCCGGCTCGTGCCCGAAAAAGGGGTCGACCTCTTGATGGCGGCCGCGGCGAAACTACCCGGCATATGGCGTTTGCATATTGCCGGAGAAGGACCTCAGAGGCGAGCTCTGGAGGAGTTGGCCCACGAACTTGGAATTTTCAACCGGGTCTATTTCGATGGCATCATTCCCTCGGATCAGATGCCCGCGTATCTGAGTCAATTTGATGTGATGGTCCAGCCTTCGCGAACGCTTTCAAACTGGAAGGAGCAATTTGGCCGGGTTTTGGTCGAAGCCATGGCTTGCGAGGTTGTCGTCGTCGGCTCCGATAGTGGTGAGATACCGAATGTTATTGGCACTGCTGGCTATACCTTCCAAGAAGATAACGTAGAATCGCTTTACGAGATATTGCTTAAACTGCTCAAAGACGAATCCCTGCGCAGAAAAGTTGGCCAGGCCGGCCGGCAACGGGTCATGGCCTATTTCACCCAGCAGAAGATCGCCGCCAGAACTGTCGATGTGTATCGCGAGTTGATGTCAACTTGATGCCCCTTTCGCCCGTGGCGGCACATATTTTGAAGAGGATGGTCTCTCATACGAACCTCATTTTACACAGGCCATCGATTCAGTATACTCGTAAGCAAGCAGAAGCCGGGATCACGGACACTATTTATTAATTAACGAAGATCAATGAGTGACATCGAAGAACGTACAGAAAGTGTACAAGATGGAGATGATGAGCAGACCACTGAAAGCCCTCGCGCCAACCGGCGTGGCCTGCGCGTATTAGGTTACCTATTCATTGGCCTGGCAATATTAATCGCCATTTATGGCACGATTGTATTTGTTGCTTGGGATCGTGGTCAGGTCCGGAAGGTGCGGGAGGAGCAAACAGCCCTCGATAGCGAACTACAAAAACAGATGAACCTGGCTCAGGAAGAAACCGCTGCTGGAAATTATGGACTGGCCCTTCGTCGCCTGGAGTGGATCGTCGATCGAGATCCCAATTATCCAGGCGCTTCGGAGCTGATGGCCCAGGTAGCTTTAAACCTGGACAAGCCGCCTACACCGGTACCCATTCTTAAAGAAACCAGTACGCCTGCTGTCGAGGAGACGCCGGCATCCGCCTCAAGCCCGGACGAAGTTTTTGCCGCACTGGAACAGATAATCGAGCAGCAAGAATGGGAGCAAGCTATTTCCGCTATCATCGCTTTCCAGTCCCAATATCCCGAATTTCAGCGCCAACAAACGGATTCAATGCTCTATACTGCATACTTGAACCTGGGGCAAATCATGGTGATGGGCGACCAGGTCGAGCTGGGTCTTTTTTACTTTGACCAGGCCGAGAAGCTAGGTGACCTACCCACCGAGGCCGAGGATCAACGTTTATGGGCAGATCTTTATCTACTGGGGATCAGCTACTATGGCGTTGACTGGGAAACCTCTCTCTTTTACTTTCGCGGCCTGTGTGCAGCGGCTCCCTTTTACCAGGATGCTTGTGGTAAACTCCATCAAGCGCTCGTTGCTTATGGCGACCAGTATGTACTTAACCTGGATTATTGCCCGGCTGAAACGTTTTTCGTAGAGGCCAACAATCTGAGTAGTGATTCAGGACTAATTGATAAAATTCGGGCAGCCAGAAACCAATGCCTGGAAGCAACGCCAACGCCAACGATCACGCCGACGGTGCCGGTTTCTGGAACGGAAACGATTGAGAGCGGATTACCCGTTACCATCGTACCCGGAACCTGATATTGACCCAATGCCTATCAACATGCAAGGGGCTAACATAATTAAACCGAAAAAATCGCCTTGTAACAAGTTGCGGTTTGAATATCTTGGATTAATAATCCGCTGGTGTCATGGCTGAACCGGGTGAAAGCCTCTCCGACCGGGAGTTGGCAGTATTAGAGGGGTTGGTCACCGGATCGACCAACCGGCAGATCGCCCATGATCTGGATATCAGCCCTAATACAGTCAAAGTCCACGTGCGCAACATATTCACCAAGCTTGGCGTCTCGTCGCGCACCGAAGCGGCCACCGTGGCCATGCAACGGGGACTGGTTATGGTGCCGGTAGCTGATCCGGATCCCGGCGCTAGCCAGCCGCCGGTCATAGAACCCAACGTCGAACCCGGTATCCCTGCTGAAACCGATCCAGCCGGCAAATCTCTCTGGCGTTGGATTATCTTCGTTTTGATCCTGGTTGCCGGTCTCATCATTGGGGCCCTGGCGGGTAACTGGGTAGGGTCCGATGATGTAACACCCGCTGTCCTAACCCCCGTCGTTGCCAGTCCAACGCAATCAGTACAAACGGCCGTAGAACCTTTTGAGAACACCCGTTGGTTTGCCGGTGAACCGCTGCTGCGAGCCAGGGAAAATATGGCTATGGCTTCGGTCGGTTTGGATCTCTACTTAATCGGGGGTGAGGTTGAGGCTGGAGTCGTCAACCTGGTCGATGTCCTGGAGACCGACTCCGGTGAATGGCGGTCGGCTTCTTCCAAACCAACAGCCGTTTCTGAGACCAGTGCGGCCGTTCTTTTTGGTGAAGTCTACGTGCCTGGTGGTCGCCTGGCTGATGGCCGGCCTACGGCAGTGGTTGAGAGTTACAGCCCGGCCAATAATGCCTGGCGACCCGTTGCACCATTGCCGCGCCCGATTGCCGGAGGCCTCATTCTCTCTGATGGTAATACCCTCTACTTTCTGGGTGGTTGGGATGGCCAGCAATTTTCGGCCGATGGTTATATTTTTGATCCCGTTGAGGACGATTGGTTACCCTTACCACCCATGAAACATGCCCGGGCTAACGCGACCGGCGGCCTGGTTGCCGACCGTCTTTATGTGATTGGCGGCCAGGATGGCGAACAAGAGCTAGCCCTCTGCGAGTATTACGAACCTGGCGAGAATGCCTGGTTTGATTGCCCGGCCATGGAAACTCCGCGGGCATTCGCCGGGGCCGCTCCCCTGGCCAACCGATTCTTATATCTATTTGGCGGCGTTTCAAACGGACAATTATCCTTGGGTGAGGTCCTCGACGTAAAAACGAACCAGTGGGAACCAGTCGAAATGCCCATGTTGGCCGGTGTGAATGCCTGGCCCGGCCTTGGCGTAACTGGTGTAGAGAGTCGCCTGTTTGTCTTAGGCGGCCGGCAGGACGGACAGATTAGCGCTGCTAATTACATTTACGCCCCGCTAATTAATCGCACCTATTTGCCATCGATTGGCAGTGAGTAAAAAGATGCCGGTCAAGGCCCTTCAACCCCAATCCCTCGCCACGCTCTCTGACCTATTAACGCAAGCCAAGTCAGCGGAAGGTAAAAATGACTATATGGCGGCCATCGAGCGCTATTCGCAACTGTTGGTTCAGACATCATCTAAGAGCGCAGATGGACCAACCCGAGAAGCGCGACTGGCCGCCTTAGGGGAGCGGGGCAGGCTCCTTACTCTTTTGGGTGAGCCCCAGGCCGCCCTGGCCGGCTACGAGCAATATTATGGCGAAGCAGGCTCGAGCAAACACGCTGTCGACGCCTTGGTGGCTATTGGCAATCAGTGCGCCTATATGAATATGACCGATCGGGCCATCGAAGCCCAACGTGATGCTTTACGATTGGCCGAATCGCTAAGTTATACTTCTGGCCGTGCCATGGCCCTCGGTGGTATTGGTCTGGTCTACAGTCTGCTGGACCGCTCCGAGGAAGCCCTATCGTATCTGCATCGATCCCTGGCCTTATTCGAGCAGATCAGTGACCAGACCGAGCAAGCCCGCAGTTGGAACCGTATCGGCGTCGTTCATGTTCATCTGGGCCAAATCGAAAAGGCTATCAAGGCATTCCTTAACAGTTCGTCCATGGCGTATGAGGTGAGGGAATCCGCGCCAATCGCCATGGATACGGCAATTATTTCCCTAAATAATCTAGGAGAATGTTATCAGAACTTGTTCGCCATGGAGCAGGCCCTGGCCAGTCACCAGAAGGGTCTGGCCATGAGCCAAGAGATTGGACTCCCCTATTTGGCCACCGACCTGGCCCGGAACATCGGGCTTGATATGAGTTACGTAGGTCGGACCGACGAAGGTCTGCGTTACTTGCAACGCTCGCTGGCCCTCAGCCAGGCAACCAATCAACCCGATGTCGAACTCCAGGTTTTATACTCTCTTGGCCTGGTCCAATTTCAAACAAATAAATTAGCCGCGGCCGAACATAATGCGACAAGACTGAAATCCCTGGCTGAAGAGAGTAACAATCAAGGCGCCCTGGCGGAAGCACTCCATGTTATGGGGCTTTGCCGCCAACAGGTAGGGGATCTTGATTCAGCACAAGGTTATTGGCAGCAGTCCCTGTTCTTGGCTCACGAAACCGGCCGGCGCATGTTACTGTGGCGACTTCATGCGGCACTGGCCCTAATTACGTCCAACCCGGAGCTGGCCAGTGTCCACAATCGCATTGCGGTCGAGATTATTCAACAAATAGCCCAGCCAATTGACGATGAAGTTTTGCGTAACACCTTCTTGAATGCAGAACCAGTTCAGGCTGTTATTGCTTCGCTGGCTGGCGGTGGGTGGGGATCTATCTTATAAAAGAAGTATCCACGGAAAGAAATCTTGTGGGTTTTTCCTCGAATTTACGAAACGCCTGCGCCAGATCATTCCCAACTGACTTCCCGGGAAGCTATTGATTGTTGGTCAAAGCTGCCAGGCGCCAATATGTCGCTCCACTAAATCGCGACAATTCACGAGTAATGATCTGCTTTCCAGTTGGGCAAGAGTTTCTTGGGTAAAGGATGCTTGGATCAACGTTTCCGACGTTTTGAGGGGGGCTTCATCGGCCGGGTCGGGTACGATATTCTCAGCGCCTAACAATCTGCGGCACACAAAAGCTGTCTCAGCGGCATTTTCAATATCACTTCTGGCAACGAGATAGCTGACCACAGCAATCAATCCATATGGATCGAGATCACCCTCATCTAATTTATCGCGAATCTGAAAATGTTTTTGAAGCAGGAGCAACGCTTGATCAAGATCACCACACGCGAGGGCGACCAATGACTTATTGAAACGTTCGGTAGCAACCATGCCTTCATAACCAAGTATCTGGCTCATCTCCATGCTTTCATCGTACAAACGGTTGGCCCGTTCATAATCCTCATTTATTCGTGCCATTTCGGCATTCATATGTGCGACAACAACCAGCCACCAATCATCACCTGATTCTTCAGCCAGAACCACAAGTTTCCTGTTTAAACGCTCTAATAGATCTTCATCATTATCTCGTAGCGATGCTCGACACAAACCCATTAGCGCTTGACCAATGATTACCTGATCAGCTAATAGATATCCGATCTCGAGCGATTTGCTCGTTAATGAGATGCAGCGCTGGTTATCGCCAGCACGAAAGGCCAGCAAGCCTTGTTTATACAGATCTTTTGCGTATGCAATTGTTGGAGCAGCCTCATCTCCAATAATCATTTTGGAAAACCTCAATCTGGATCAGTCAAATAAATCTTTCTCGCGCAGCCGGGGCGTCGGAGGCGGATAGGCTCGGACATATGTTTCCCGTCCAAAAATCTGCTTCTGAATAAAGGTCGGCAACATGCGACCGAAACTGGTACCCCCGCCTTGACTGCCGTGCTCAAGACTTGCTAGCCGCTTGGTTTCCCAAAAACGACGATAGTCGATACTGGTGGTAATTAATTTTGGGTCGACCCCAATCTTGCTGAAGTCTATATCCTTGTTCCGACCGGCCCTGGTTGGATCATTCCCCCGCAAACGCATGAAGAGCATGGCCACCTGTATCCAGCGATGTGAAAACGCGCTGTAATAAAGACGTTCTGGCTGGTAAGGTTCCGGTCCAATTTCCGGATAATGATCAGCCTTGCCGGCTGCAAAAAATGCCGGGACCGTTATCGTATTGCATTGGATGTGATCCGGATGGTAGTAACCACCGGTCTCATCATGGGTAATTACGACCTGGGGTCGGACCGTCCGGATGAGCTTCACGACCTGGCAGATGGCTTCCTCCCGGTCGGCATTGATAAATGAGTCCGGATTCTGATTGGCCGGATCGCCAATGTAGCCCGAGTCGCCATAGCCCATAAGGTGTAAGGTCACCCCAAGTACCTCGGCAGCCCGGCTGACTTCCCGCGTCCGGACATCGACCAGACGTGAGCGGTCGCCCTGCCACTTCTCGTCGATGGACCCGGCCGCGCCGTCGGTGGCAATGGCCACATGAACGTCGACGCCTTCGTCCGCATAACGGGCTAGCGTGCCGCCAATACCATAGGATTCATCATCAGGATGGGCTAATACCGCTAATAAAGTTCGTTCCATATTATCTGCTACTTAAAACTATCCATGACAGGTTGCAATGAATTCGAGTTGGTACTCAGGAAAGCATGGCGTACTTGTGAGGTGGTAGAAATTTGCCCCGGCCGGCTTTTGGAACCAAAAAGACCGGGCAAGAGCAACAATGTGGTAGTCTGGGTGTGTTTCTTGTAGCTTTCATAGCAGTATATTGAAACATTTTTTGCATGCCAGATGGCCATATCACACCTGATGATCCCGTCTGGTCTGGCCAATCGCAATGGCCTGGCCAATGGCATACATATCGGTATGCGAGATACTGATCGACCATTCTAAAAACCCCTGCCGGCCGGCTATCTCAAGGGCGCGGTTGTGCAAGAGTAACTCTGGCCTTCCACGCTCATCGTTAACAACTTCGATATCGGTCCAGTTCAAATCTCCGATACCGGTTCCCAGCGTCTTGGCTACAGCTTCCTTGATGGCAAAGCGACCGGCCAACCGTCCGGCCCGCCCTGCACAAAATTCGATCTCTTGCGGCGTGAAGAAGCGTTTAAAGAACCGCTCGCCGTGCCGGTCCATCGCCTGCTGTATCCGGCCAATTTCTATGAGGTCGATGCCGCTACTTAACATCTTTACCCTTTCCTTCGTCGAGATCAGGGCCGGCAATCGCTATGACTATCTGTTCCGTACTCAGGTATTTATGGGCGGCTGCCTGTACAGATTCTGGGGTCAAGGCCATTACTTTCCCCGGCAACTGCTGCAAAAAATCGCTGCCCAATTCGTACAGCTCGATATCGGTGATGACACTGGCCAAACCATCATTCGTCTCCAAGCTAACCGGCAGAAGGCCACTTCGATAGGCCTGGCTATCGGCCAACTCTTCCTTGGGGATTGGTTCTATCCTGATCTTGTCGACTTCAGCCAGGATGCTGGCTATCGCCAGCTCCACCTTATCAGGCGCCACCCCCGTGCCAACTGTCCAGGGTGACGGTCCCAGGCCACCATGCAGTTGGCTGTAGATGGAATAAGCCAGGCCTTGCTCTTCCCGCACCCGTTGTCCCAGCCGACCCATCATACCAAATACCCCAAGAACGGTATTGGCCATGCTGGCTTCGAGGTAATCGGGCTCTGATCGTTTGGGTCCCGGTAGACCAAGCACGACATTTGCCTGGGATTTTCCAGGCATATCGACTGTTACGCGTCGGGTCGTCTCTGGACGGCCGGCTGCTGGCAATTCAGGCATCGGTTCTTGAGATTTGTGCCAATTACCAAAAGCTGCCTCGAGTTGCGCGGCGGCCGCGGCCGGTTCAATTGCTCCAACCACGGTAATAATCATGCCGGCAGGTCCGTAGTATCGTTGGTGGAAAGCAGCCAGATCCTCCTGACCAATCTGACCAACGGTTTCTTCATATCCGTCGACACTCCTGCCGTATGGGTGGTCTTCGTACAGTGCTTCTCTGAATGCCAGTGCCGCCATCTGGTTGGTGTCGTTGGCTCGCATTTGCAGAGATGTGATAATTTCACCGCGAATCTGCTCCACCTGATTTCTTGGGAAAGTCGGCCGGATCAGACAATCGGATAACAAATCCAGCATCAAAGGTAGATCTTCAACCAGGGCCCGCCCAGAAAAATCGGACACATGCCGGTTTCCGCCAATACTCAAGACGGCGCCAACCGATTCCAGTTCCTCATAAATCTGTTCAAACGCCCACCTATCTGATCCCCGCATCAACATTTCGGCCGTAAACGTCGCCAGGCCAGCTTGTTCCGCAGATTCGGCAAGGGCGCCAACGCGCAAGATGCCTTCGATCACCACCGACTCAGCGGTCATGTTCTGATAAACCAGCGTAGTAATGCCGTTAGGCAATACTGTCCGGTGTATCGATTCTGCTCCAGGGTAACTATATTGGGTCATCGTGATAGTACAATTTCACTTAGCTATTATTAAGAATGATACCATCTGGTTTCTCGGCTTGTATAGTGTTCATTGGCGCTCGACCTCGAAATCAGGACCGGCGCTCTCATTCAGGTCGACGATGATCTGCCGGCCGCCAAATCCGTCCACGAGGTCATGAGCGCGGACCGTTACCTGGCTTGTGCCTTCTGGGATAACCAGGCCACTCTGGCTCCGAGTAAAAGGCTGTTCGCTCTCATGAGGATGGAGCAGCAGCCGGGTGAAAGGATCTTCCACGCTCCGCTTCACGATGGTTCCATCAGCTGTAACCACATCCCAACCATCTGCGTAATCTTCCCAGCCGGTGTCGGGATGACTTACGGTTACAAGAAAAGTCCAGGTACCACCAACGCTCTGAACCACCCGAACAAACACCACATCCGCATTGGCTTTTGTTTCACTCTCACTAATTATCGGCACATCACCGCCGCTAATTTCTGTGGCAATCGGGCTATTCACAGGAACAGTTGTTAGGCGGTTCGTGGGCATGATCGATGGTCGGATTGCCGGGACAGACGCCGGTACCGCTGTGGCGAGTCGTTGTGACGCAATCACCCCCAAAGATTCTTCGGTAACGTCACCAGGCTCGCTAATTGGTGGCTGGCAACTGATGAGCAAAAATATGAAAAGCAGCAGAGAAAAGCCAAGTCCTCCTCCTGGGAGATAATTACTCGTCACCTGGTCCATCCTCCTGTACGTCATGGCCGGATGGCTCGTAAAGGCCGACGACTCGGTTGTCTTTCTGTAAATATATGGCCCGAACCCGATCCAGGTCGGCCAGGGTGACCTGCTCAAGGGCGCTCAATGTCTGTTCGTACCAGCGATAATCACCGGCGACGATTTCGGCCAGGCCGATCATTTGTGCCTGCCCGGTAACGCTCTCCCCGGCCAGCACAAATTGAGCCTTTGCCCGTTTGAGCGCTTTGTCTAATTCATGCCGGGTAATGGGTTCATGAATCAGCCGGGTAATTTCCGCTTCCAGGGCCGATTCGATCTCAGACAAGCTACGGTCCGGCCAGACTACAGCATAAATGGTGTAAAGATAGGGGTCGATAGATGGAAATATGTCACCCGATACGTCGGCTGCCAGATCGCTATCTACCAGGGCCTTGTAGAGCCGTGAACTCTTGTTCGTGGTGCCACCACCAAAAAAACCCAGGCTGCTGCCACCGGTAAAAGCCGCATTTAGCAACAGTACCGGGTAGAAGTCGGGGTCGGTTGCCCGTGGGACATGAAAAGCGTAGGCCAGGTAAGCTGTCTGGCCTGGCCCTCTCACCGTTACCCGCCGCTCTCCCCTTTGCCTGGGCTCCGGCTGGACCTGGTCATCGACCGGCTCGCTGCCCGGGATAGGCCCGAACAACTCCTTTATTTTGGTCAGCATCGACCCACTGTCAAAGTCGCCGACCCCAACGACAACCGCATTTTGAGGTGCATAATAGCGCCGGTAATGATTGACCAGGTCGGATCGGGTTATCGTTTTTAGATCGGCCAGATCGCCAATGATTTCATGGTGATAGGGATGGACCCGATAGGCGGCCGCTATCAATTGCTCTTGCAGCAGAAAAGCGGGGTAATTCTGATACATCTGGCGCTCGGAAATTATCACTAAGCGCTCCGCTTCCACATCTTCCTCGCTCATAGTAGCGGCCACCATCCGCTCTGCTTCCAGGCGTAAGGCCAGGTCGATCTTGGATGAGGGCAAGGTCTCGTAATAGGCCGTGAAATCGGTGGTCGTAAAGGCATTCCAGCGGCCGCCTTCGCGGGAGATCAGCCGGTCCAGGGAGCCATCCGGAAACTGAGGCGATCCCTTAAACATCAGGTGCTCGATCCAATGGGATGCGCCCGTGATCCCCGCCACCTCGTTCCGGCTACCCACGCGATACCACATCCAGAAGCTCGTTACCGGGGCATGGTGCATCTCGCGTAAGACGACAGTTAGACCATTATCTAGCCGGGACTTGAGGACAGATTGAGTTGTTGACGGTTCGCTGCTGCTATTCATAAATCCAATCAAAGGTATTTGGTCAAAGGTATTTTGCCATAGATAGGCGCCTGGGTGGAAACACCGCCTTGTAAACTATTACTTGGGCAAGGGTATGTTTTCTATCTTACGGTCGCCATCTCACCGGGCGGAAGTGTGCATTATAACTTGAATAGCTAGAAGGTTAAATAGTGCCGGGCAAGATCCAATGACAATTATATAAACGTTGTTCTTTGCGCAGCTGTAGCCGAATCGCTAGACTATCTGCCGGTTATGACTTTGGCGATATTCACTCAAGAGTTAAGCAAGACGTTCCAACCTGCGGCAGGTTGGCGAGTCAAGATCCGTGGCGACCGGCGCGAACCGGGGAAAATAGCCGTCGACCAGATCACGCTTTCTGTACCTCACGGGGAGTTATTCGGACTTCTGGGGCCCAACGGCGCCGGAAAAACGACCCTGGTAAAAATGTTAACCACCTTGATCCACCCTACCAACGGCTCGGCCGAGGTTGCCGGCCACTCCTTGGAAGACAGTCAAGCAATCTGTCAATCTGTTGGTTTGGTCGTCTCCGACGAGCGATCCTTTTACTGGCGGCTTTGCGGCCGGCGCAATCTCCAATTTTTCGCCAGCCTGTATGGCTTGCATGGCGAAGATGCCAGTCAGCGAATCCGCCACGTCCTGGGCCAGGTCAATATGACAACCGATGCGGATAAACCGTTTAGCACTTATTCGGCCGGGATGCGCCAACGTCTGGCCATCGCCCGCAGCCTGTTGCACCAACCCCAGATCTTGTTTTTGGACGAGCCTAGCCGCAGTCTAGACCCAACGGCGACCAGTCGCCTCCATGACCTTATCCGGGAATTGGTCGGCCAGGAACAAGTGACTATTTTCCTTATCACCCACGATCTCCTGGAAGCCGAAAAGTTGTGCGATAGGGTGGCTGTCATGCACCAGGGACGGATCCAGGTCGTCGGCCAACCAGCCGACCTGCGCCGCCGGCTCCGGCCGCAGATGTCCTACACCTTGCGTATAGACCCGCTTGGCCAACAAGATGCCCTGGCCTTAGCCTCATTGGTCCCTGATCTCAAATCTGAACCCATCGGGAAACAAGCGCAACTTTTTTTCGCCGCCGGGGAGGGCGATGGCCTGCTAACGGCCGTACTGGACCAGCTGCGCGAGATGGACGTTCAGATCTACAGTGTGGAGGGCCAGCCACCCAGCCTGGAAGAGGTATTTGCCCATTTTACCGGCCAACGATCATCCGGTGAGGGTTAGCCAGATGCGACGCCTCTTTGCCTTTCTAGGCCGGGACTTTCGCATCGAGAGTAGCTACCGTTTTGCCTTCCTGCTTAACTTCAGCGGTATCCTCTTGAGCGCGATCACCTTTTTCTTTATCTCCGAATTAATCGGCGAAGCCGCCTCCCCATATCTTTCTGAATTCAATGGCGACTACTTCTCCTTCGTCATTATCGGCATTGCCTTCAGCGGCTACTTTGGAGTGGGCTTAAATAGCTTTGCCCGCACTTTGCGTGAAGCCCAGACCACCGGCACGCTGGAGGCGATGATCATGAGCCCGACTTCGGTGTCTACTATCATCGTCGGATCGGCGTTGTGGAGCTATGTCCTGACCACCATCCGCGTGTTCTTATACCTCTTGATTGGTGTCGCGCTCTTTACTCTCAATCTTGATCAGGCCAACTACGCCGCCGCCCTGGTGACCCTGATCCTGGCCATCGTCGCCTTTGCCAGCATCGGCATCATCGCTGCCGCAGTCATCATGGTTGTCAAACGAGGCGAACCCCTTACCATTCTTTTTGGCACCGTCGCCAACCTGGTAGGAGGCATCTATTACCCGGTTGAAATATTGCCCGATTGGCTGCAAATAATCTCCAGGCTCATTCCGGTGACTTACGCACTCAGAGCGATGCGCATGACCTTGCTTGCCGGCGCTTCCTGGTATGTAATCTGGCCTGACCTGCTGGCTCTGGTCCTCTTTATCGTCGTTCTGCTCCCACTCTCTCTATTCACCTTTCGTTACGCCGTTGAGCGGGCTCGGCGCGAAGGCACCCTGGCTCATTTTTAAGTCCCAACCCGATTTTGGCCTGGCTATTCAATCCGGGGTCCGTCAACTTTCATCTTGATTGCCGGAGATTTTGGTTTGTTCCCGTTTTTTGCTTGTCCAGGCTCAGGTCTAAGTAACATCCCACCAACAGGTAAGTAATGGTAGCCCTGGGCGACCAGCGCTTCATAGTCAGAGATCATCCGCCGGCCGTCGACGATCAGATAGGGAGGGACTACTGTTTGTTTAATGGTCCCGGATAGGCCGCGGAACTCTTCCCAGTCAGTAGAGATGAAAACAGCATCACTCCCTTGCATCGCCTCTTTGGCCGATTCATGATAACTAATCCGCTCGAAGAGGTGATTTTGCTCGGGATCAAACCATCTTTCTGCGTCGCCTAAAGCCAGTGGATCGTAAGCTCGAATCGAAGCCACCCCGCGGGCTAATAACGATTCCACCACTTTAAGCGCCGAGGAATCGCGCATATCGTTGGTCCGCTTCTTGAAAGCCAATCCCAGCAAAGCTACCGACTTGTTGTTAAAATTAAAGCCCGCTTCATGAACGGCCCGATCGATCAAGTAAGTCTTCTGGTACTCGTTGATATTGTAAACGGCCTGGAGTAAATCTGTAGATCGGCCGCTCCGATTCATCTGGTAAATCATCGATTGGATATCTTTCCCGAAGCAACTGCCCCCGGCGCCATTGCTGACGTAGGAGCCCCAGGTGCTTATCCGGTCATCGCTGGTAACCCCTAGCTTCAAGTCTTCCATCAGAATGTTGTCGAACGTCTCTGCCAGACGGCCGCCAACGCCATTCCAGAAAGAGATGTAATTTAGCAGCAAAGCGTTGGCCATGTACTTGATAGCCTCAGCCGTCTCTGGGGTCGTCTCGATATAACGAATGCGCACATGGTTGACGAACTGGGGGTAAACCCGGGCCAGAATTCCAAAATCCTCGGCCGTGTCTGCTCCGACCACGACCCGATCCGGTTTGCGTGATGCCTCGACCGCGCTGCCTTGGGGTAAAAACTCCGGATTAGAGGCCACCCCAAAATTCTGCACGTTGTGTTCTATTAATACCTGCTCAAGCAAACGGGCCGATCCAATGGGCACCGTGCTCTTGTTGACTAACACGATTCGATGCTTGCTCTTGCGTTTGGCCAGCAATTGACCCAGGTGATGGGCGGCGTTCATATAATGGCTCAAGTCTGTAGACCCATCGAGTTTGGGCGGGGTGGGCAGACACATAAAAATCACGTCCACATCTTCCATTATCCCGCTGATGTCGGTTGTGAAAAACAGATACGTGTCTAAATGTTCTTCGATGACGCTAGCCAGACCAGGTTCATTGACATAATATTCGATCTGTTCCCGCTGTCCACTGCGGTACGCATTCACCCGTTCTTCCGAGATGTCATAAGCGTGGACTTCGTGTCCATACTCAGAACAAACGGCCGCGTGAGTCAAACCAACAAAACCGGTCCCGACCACAACAATCTTCATGAATTATGCTCCTCTTTCAACTACCGATCGGACCCTAGCATCCAAATCGTAAAATTTCAGTCGACGAATCATAGCTTGTCTGACTTTTACCCGGCTAGCCTCTCGTTCTGACAGGCAGCTTACCGGGCTAGCCTAATGCTTATCCAATATTATCTTAGCTGCTTTCCGGCCGATCTCCACTGCGAAATTTGTACCACGGTCCCAAGGATAGACCTGGCTCATGCTGGCGAAATAGAGATTCGTAATGGGCGTCTGCATCCTTGGTATATTCCGCGAATGATTGACGACCGGGACCGGCTGGGCATAGGCAGTCCGAAAAAGCCAACTCTTTCGGATCCAGGTCGTTTGGAAGGCTGGGTTGATCTTAACCAGGGCGCTGGTAAATATCTCTTCCAGCTGTGCTTCATCCATTTTTAAATAATCATGGTTCGGTGTGACGTAATCTCCACAGTAGATAATATGGTCGCCGCCATAATGTTTACTATCCATGTAATTGGTATGCTCGACCAGGGCCAGGAAAGGAAATTCTCCCTGGGACTTATCGGCCGAATTGGCCGGCAAGTTGAGCCAATAACTTTCGCTCATTAATTGCTGCTTTAATGCCAGCACCAGTACGACCGCTCCCATGCTTTTTAATTGGACCAACTGGTTCAGATAATCATCCGGAAGCGCGGGGGCCATCCAGCGCAGTAAAGCCGGCCCGGCAGTGACGAGACAGCGATCAAAGCGGATCAACTCCTCGTTCACGGTCAATATCAGCGACCCATCCTCCTTGGGATCGATCAGACTGACCGGGCTATCCAGCCGCACCTGACCGTCTCGTCCCCTGACTGCCTCAAGCATGGTATCGACAAAGGTTTGAAACCCGCCTTCAAAATAACCCAGGCGCGGGCTGCGCACCTTGAGCCTGGCCCACATCCAGGCCATATTCGCCTCCTGGTAGTACGGACCAAATTTACCGATGAGCATCGGCCGCCAGGTGGTTTCATAGATCTTGTCGCCATACCAGCGCCGTAGCCAGCTATCGGCTGTTTCTTTTTCTAGCCGTCGCCAGGGGTTGGTGAAGCGCAAGTAGGCGCTGACCAGGCCGAAGCGAGCCACATCGACCGGGTTAAAACCTGGAAAGGTTATCCAGGCTTTGGGTGAGTCGAACGGTTCAATTTTCTCCTGGTAAACAACCGAAGTAATTGGCCGCCGCCATAACAAATGGCGGCTAATCCCTAGTTCCTCAACCAGGCCAATAATATGTTTGTCGGAGCGGAAGAGATGGTGGTAATAATGGTCCAACGACCATTCCCAGGTTTCATCCTGAAAACCGGCCGCCAGGCCGCCGGCAAACTGATTTGCTTCAAATAAGGTGACTTCGTGTCCGGCGTTTAACAGATCATACGCGGCCGTCAGACCGGTAATACCTGCGCCGACTATGGCGATCTTCATCCCGTTGTTTCCCCTTCCGGCTTTTGGCTACGCATCTCGACCGCTTTCCCGAAATCTGACCAACTCATCCCCTCGCGGATCATGTAATAGAAGCCCAGTAGCGTGATCGGCAACCATAAGGCGGCATGCAAGACCAGCGTATACGCCGTGGCCATCGACAACTCAACCTTGTACAATCCATTTAGGACCCAGATACCCGGCCCGTCAAAGGTACCGATATAGCCCGGAGCCGAGGGTAATGTTGTCGCCAGGTTGACAACGCCATTCATGAGCATTAGGGCGAAGAACGAGACCTCAAAATTGAAGGCTTGCATCACAAACCAATATTTTACTGTCTCCAGGAGCCAGATCACAATGGAAGTGCCAAAAATCATCAGCACATTGCGAAAGCTTCGTAGTGACTCCAGGCCGGTAAGAAAGCGGCCGGTAAAAGTCAGGATTGGTTTTTGCAGGGTTTCGGCCGGTCGTGGTTCAGACCAGGAGGCAAGCTTGAAGGACAACCGGCCGGAAGATTCTATTGCTTTCGAGCGGAGACCAACCGGGATGAGCCGGCCGGCGACCCTGATCAAAGGCAACCGCCCCAACCAGAGCAGCACTTTGCTCATCAGGCGATAGCCCCGGCAAAGCAAGCGGAAGATGGCCGCAATTGCTGATAACAATATGGGCGTTAGCTTCCCGGAAATTATTTCAGTAAACCAGTAGGCGCGTTCGGGCATGGCCGCCAGCAAAAAAAACAAGATCAGCGCGGCAAAGAACGCCACGCTGGCTATGTTGACAATAAGCTGGACCGAGTCATTATTAATGTTGGTGAAGGGTAAGGCCAGAAAAACAAATAACAACATCACCAGGCCATCGAAGACCCGCTCAACCACCACCGTAGCCAGACTGGAGACCACGGGCACATCCTCCCGCCGGTAGAGCACGTAAGAACGCAGAAGCTCGCCGGCCCGAAACGGGTAAATATTATTGCCCATGTAACCAATGACTACGACTGGAAATAGCCGCCGGATTGAGATGCGTTTAAGCGGCCGGAGCATAAAATCCCAACGCCAGGTGCGGGCCATTACCGCCAGAAAGTAGACTCCTACACTGGGAATAAGCCAAAGATAATGCCCTTCCTGGAGATCTTGCCATACTTCCTCCAGGTGCAGGCCCTGCAGTGCCAGCCATAAAAAGAAAGCACTCACCAACAGGCCAAGAAAAAATTGCCAACGTTTCAAAATTGTTTCCTAAAATTACGCAATATCGTTTATACAGTGGAATATACACCCGAGTTCCCACCCGCACGTACAGCCACTTATCCGATTCTAACCACGCCTGGATGGCAATGGATTCAGATCAGCGCGCCATTGTACCATAACAGCGGCTTACAATTCGATTCAGTTGTTCATCCTGGTAATGGACTTCCAACGACACGCCGGTTGATTTGCCTATCGGTAACAAATCTGGGTTAATCAATGCAAAATAGCCTGACAGAGAACGGTCATGTTTGATTACGAAAAATTATATCCGAATGTCCTGGTCGCCATGTTCCCAGATCCCCGTATACGGCAGCAGGCAAAAACCATCCTTTACCGCTACGGCTCTGAAGACACTGACAAAGAACCGGTGCGTGTGCGCCTGGCCCTGTTAAAGCTGGCCGGCCGGGATCTCGAGGCTCTAAAAATCAATGTGAGCTACGCCCTTACCGATTATCGGGATGTTCTGGCCTGGGCTGAATATCCCAACGCCGTTAAGAGCGACTCCTGGCGCCTACCGGATGGTTCTCCCGAAAAAAAGAGAATAAACGATGCCGATCAAGACCAATACCAGGAATGGCTCGATACGTTGTTTCCGCAGGGAGAAACAGATCATGGGACGTAAGCCAGATCTGGCTGCTCAACTCGCCGAATTGGATGTTTTAAGCCAGGATTCCACCTCAGCCGCATACGTTGCCAGGCTCCAATCCGCGCTGGCCGGCCGATCCAACCATCTGGCAGCCAGGGCTGCCAGGCTTGCCGGCGACGATGAATTAATCGAGCTGGCCCCTAACCTGGTCGCAGCCTTTGATCACTTCATGATCCGGCCGCTCAAGAGCGATCCCGGTTGCGCGGCCAAGACCGCCATCATTGAGACCCTTCTACGACTGAATATAGAAGAAGAAGAACGGTTTCTGCAAGCTATCCATCACCGTCAGTTAGAGCCCGAGTACGGTGGTCGTGTCGATACTGCTGCCAGATTGCGAGCCGTCGCGGCCTTGGCCCTGATCCACACCGGCTACCCCAGGGTGATGGTCGAACTGGCCGATCTTTTGGCCGATCCCGAGAGCGATGCCCGAGTAGGCGCCGCCAGGGCCATCGGCCTTGCCGATCCTGAGACCGGCCTGCCGCTGTTACGTTACAAAGTCCTGGTAGGTGACCAGGACGCCCAGGTACTGTATGAATGTTTTGGCGCCTTACTGAGGCTTGATCCCCGGTCGTCTATTACTTTTGTGGGCGACAACATCCAAAATGACGATCCGGCTCAAGCCGAAGCGGCCGCCCTGTCTCTGGGTGAATCGCACCTGGTCGAAGCTTTTCCAGTGTTGCAGGCGCATTGGACAGAAGTCGATGAGTTTTCTGTCGGTCGGGCCATTTTGCTGGCCCTGGCTCTATTGCGCCACGATCCGGCCACCGATTTCCTAATCGCCCTCGTCGCCGATGCGCCTTTTCACCAGGCGGTTGATAGCCTGAACGCCCTTGAAATGTATCGTTTTGATGAGGGCTTGTGGCAACGGGTCGAATCTTCAGTGGCCAGGCGTGGGGATGCCCGCCTCATGAAAATCGCGGCCGGCGACTGATTTAAGGCTAGAATATCTCGGCCTGGCGGCGAGCAAATTTTCAGAAGCATGCTGCCTTGTGATAGGATCCGGTGCGGATTACCAATGTCCGTTGATAAAACAATGTCAAACAAGCAGAAGCGGCACCCTCAAGAGTATCCAACCCAGCCGGGCGCATTCGCCCTATGCTGCGTGCTGATCCTGATGCTGGCGACAACTACGATCTTTTCAGCCTGTTCCGACCAGCCCGATGCCATAAAAGACAGCCGGCCCACTGGTGTGAAGTCACCGGCGCCAACAAAAACAGCCACGGCCACGCCTAGCCCGTCGTTGATACCTACCGCATTCAACAGTGCCGGGGCAACTGCCACGGCCGAGTTTGAGGAAGCCCGGATGGCCGTCACGATCGCCGCCGAACTGTTGGCCACCGCCATCGCCGCCGAAGCCACGGCCACGGCTGCCCAACGAGAGTTGCTTCTTGTCGATTATAGCGCCCAGGCAACGGCCACCGAGCAAGCCCAAAAGATCAGTAAACTCATGACCGTTCAGACCGAAGCCATTTTTGCCGGCCCCCTGGATGGTTCTCTCGAAGCGGCCGCCGGTAAAAAGCCGGCCCCAGGTTCGGCTGACGTGAATCTGCGAAATTTCGTTGCCCGGACCCGCTTTGCCTACCGCTTGTCAGACGATGCCATCAGCGGCCAATCTAACGTTAGTAATCAACCGGCCGGTTTCACTCTGCAATTTCGAGACAACGACGATGGTTTCACGGCCCTGGTAATCTACCAGGACGGTCGTTGGGAATTGGCTATCTTCGACGGCCAGGCTATTACGAACAAACATGAGGGTAAGCTTGAAAATCTAGATCCGGAATATTGGAACGACCTGGCCCTCTACGTTGATGAGGTCCGCGGTTTTTTCTTTCTTAATGGGACCCTCGTATCACAACTTATGCTGGATGAAACCCAACATTCTGGCGATGTTGCCATCGCTATGGGTAAACCCACCACCATTGAACCTGTTGGTGCGGGTATTGACTATGTTGGCTTCACCATCTGGGCGATGGAGCCCATCCTGCCCACCCCGACGCCTACGCCATCCCTGACCCCTTATCCCACCATTACGCCGGCAACCCGCCAGCCTCCCGAAGGGCTGGGCCAGATTACCTTGATCAATGAGACTGAAGACCGTCCGTTGTCCGTGGACTTGCCTGCTTGTCCAGGCTACATAGGCAGCGTCGCTGCAGGTCAAAGGATAGAATGTCAGATGCCCGAAGGCCCTTACGCCTGGCGCGCCTGGGGCTGGGGTTGTCAATATTTTTTGCCCCACCTTGACCTTGTTAGAGGGACCTTCGTTGAGCTAAGGATCATCCGCAGCGATCGGGATTGCGACTATACTCTATCGTTATGTATCGATGACCAGTGTGAAATCCTCGAACCGTCCCGGATAGAATAAGCGGTGGTGGGCTAATTCCACTAAAAGGTGTTCAACCAGGATACTGGTCGCCGGGTGGTCAACTGGGTTTTTCGTAATCTGACCGGTTGCTTTGCCTGGACCGGCAACCTGGACAATCTCTTATTTGCAAACTCGGTCGCATAACCTATAATTCCAGAATCAACGGTGCTACGGTACTTTTGAGCTTATTCGGGGTGTGGCGCAGCTTGGTAGCGCGCTCCGTTCGGGTCGGAGAGGTCATCGGTTCAATTCCGGTCACCCCGACAAAAGCCCTCCCAGTGTCCACTAGGAGGGCTTTTTGTTTGGCTTCATACGTTTTCAGCCAGGCTTGACCACTGGGCGCCCAGGCGCCATCACCTGGTGTTTGTTGGTGTCCGCTAGATCAACGCCGGAAGTGACCCTTGCCGTCAGCCAACGATTTATGACTAATACATGCGGAACAAAGTAACCTTCAGATTCGTATTGATTCATTCCCAGGCCCACCCATTCGGTTGCAGCACAGCGTTATTGCAGATACGAGTAATCGAGATACTTGTCCTCGTGTGACGACTCCGGTTAGCGCATCGCTCCAGATAATCTCCCTTACTGGGGCAACACGTAGAGACAATCCTGCAGAAAACTCACCCCTACTGACTCGCCGACTTCATAAATAACCAGGTGCCGCGGATCATTTTCTATCAGGGCTAGCAATTGCCCGCGAACTTCCACATCGTACTCCACCACGTCGCCCAGGTACGAAGCCCGGCGCACGACGCCCTGTACATGGGCCTTGGCCGGGTTTAAATCCATCATCTCCGGCCGGACCACCACGGTTACTTCTGCGTCGGTCTCGTAGTTATCGCCGGCCGCGTCAACGGTCAGATTGTGGCCCATCATATCGATGACCACTTTTCCGTCCAATTGCGATTTCACCACGCCCTCGACAAAGTTGGCCCGGCCGATGAAGTCGGCCACAAAACGACTTTGCGGATGGCGATACGTCTCTACCGGCGTGCCCACCTGCTCAACACGCCCCTCATTCATCACCACGACCCGGTCGGATATGGTCATTGCCTCCACCTGGTCATGGGTTACATAGACGCTGGTGATGCCCAAAACCTGTTGGATGCGCCGGATTTCACTGCGCATTTGTTCTCGCAACTTGGCGTCCAGGTTAGAGAGCGGTTCATCCATTAACAGCACCTTCGGTTCCATCACTAAGGCCCGGGCCAGCGCCACCCGTTGTTGCTGGCCGCCTGAGAGCTGGTTAGGAGCCCGGTTTTCAAGGCCGGTCAGCTCAACCAGGTCCAGAACCGTGGCCACCCGCTCCTTGACCTCTTTTTTCGGGAGTCGTTGCACCCGCAACCCGTAGGCGATGTTTTCATAAACGCTTAAATGGGGGAAGATGGCGTAGCTCTGAAAGACCATCGACATATCCCGCTTGTGTGGCGGCAAGTCGTTGATATTCTTGCCGTCCAGGAAGATCTCGCCCGAGGTAGGAAATTCAAAACCGGCGATCATCCTAAGAGTCGTCGTCTTACCACAGCCCGATGGCCCCAGCAGCGTGACCAGCTCTCCCTCGGCGATGACCAGAGATGCTTCGTCCACGGCCGTGACTTCGCCTTCACCACCCCGGCCGGGAAATATCTTGGTTACGTCTGTCAATGTCAGATACATGCTATTATGCCCCTAATGATAGATCCACGTCGCCCCGCCCGCGCAATACGCGGGTGGTTATGAGGTACATGATGCCAATGGCTACCAGGACCAATACAATAATCACTGTCGCATATGCGGCCGCCAGGCTGACGCCCCCTTGTTCCCATTCAGCCAAAATCGAGGCGGTGACAATTCGCCAACGCGGGCTGACCAGGAAGATAATCGCCGACAGACTGGTCATATGCCTGGTGAAGGAGAAAATGAGTCCGGCTAATAACGCCGGAGTGATCAACGGCAGGGTCACTTTACGAAAGGTGTACTGTGAATCGGCGCCCAAACTGTTGGAGGCTTCGTCGATAGAAGAGTCGATCTGCTGTAAGGAGGCGACGCCTGAACGCACTGAGGCTGGCACACTGCGTACGGCAAAGGCGAAAAGAATGATGAAGGCCGTGCCCACCATGGCCAGCGGATTGCCGGTGAAAGTCAGCGCTGCTCCCAGGGCCAGGAAGATGGTTCCCAGGATCGATCTTTCCCGTCCGTGGGTTTTCTCCGTCATCAACACGCCAATAAATATATAAGGAATCATCACGACCGCCTGGGGGATCTGGAATGGCACCTGGATATAATCCGAAAGCTGGAATACCGCGTCACTCCAAAAAGAACTGTCGAATTGGCGACTTAAATTGGCGATGGGCCGGGCAATAAATACGATCAAGTTAGCCATCATCAAATAGAGGCCCATTCCGGCCAATATCCACCAAGAACGGCGCTCTCTCAGGCGCAGCAAATAATAAGCGCCCAGCGCGATATACAACCCCCCCAACACGTACATCATTAAGAGCTCTGACTGTTTGGATCCGGATAACCAGGTTAAGGCCAGGTAGATGGGTTCCAGCATCAATCGTGTACTTTCATATAGCGGCGTCGTTTGTTTTTGGATTTGCATCAGGAAAAGCACGACGGCCGGGATCGACCCAATGATTAGCACCGTCCATTGTTTCCCTCGAGAATTAAACAGGGTCCGGGTCATGAACAGGGCCATGACAATATACAGGCTCCAGACCATGAACCAGGGCGAGACCACGAAGGCCAGGATGAAGCCTATGCCCAAAATGGTGCCCGGGACCGCCGCGCCTAAGTTTGAGCCAAAATCCAGTACATCTTTGCCGCTGAACTGCTTGCGCACCACCAGGAAAGCGATAACCATTCCCAAAAGGGCGGCGATGGGTGTGGCCACGATACTTAAGAAGGTTGTGTCCATGATCGCTTCATTGCCGCGATTCAACATCATCTTCCAATGGGCCAGAGTCGGAGTGTAATCAATACCCCAAACCTTGCTGAAAGATCCCACGACGATGGAGATATAGAGGGTCAATATGAGGGCCAGGGTCGCATAGGTGACGACAATGAAGGCCCAACGGGTCACCGGCTCTTTCACCAGGATCTGTCCCCCGGCCGGTTTCCCAGTCACCGATACATAGGAGCGACGACTGACATAATAGCGTTGTACGACAAAGACAATAAGGGTCGGAATCAGCAGGATGATGGCCAGGGTAGAGGCTTTCTGGTAATCAAACTCCCCGGCCACAGCTAGAAAAATTTGCGACGATAGCACATTGACATTGCCAGATATGAGCAATGGATTTCCAAGATCGGCCAGGGACTCCACGAAGAGCAGCAAAAATGAGGCGGCCAACCCGGGAATCAATAGGGGTAGGGTGATGGTCCGAAAGATATGGAACTTAGAAGCGCCCAGGCTATGGGCTGCTTCCTCCATGGCCGGATTCAAACGTTCCATCATAGCCCGGATGATGAGGTAAGACACAGAAAAAAAGGATATGGTTTGCACGAATACCAGCCCATCCATGCCATAGATATCGTTCACCCCCTGGGTGAATTCCAAACCGATAAATTTGGCTGTGATCAAACCGTTACGGCCGAAGAGCAAAATAGTAGCCATGGCAATGGCGAACGGGGGGGAAACGATGGGGATCAGGGCCAGGATATGCACCCAGCGCTTCCCGGGTGGATTGCAGCGAACGACCGTGTAAGCGAAGATAAAGCCCAATAGGGTACCCATGGTCGCGGTCAGAACCCCCATGAGCATCGTATCCCAAACTGAGCGCCATAGATAAGGGGCATAGTATGGGTCGGTGTAGCGTGCGAAATACTCGAGGCTTAACGCGCCATCTTCGTCTACGAAGGCCCGCAAAACTACCCTGAAGATGGGAAAAAAAATGAAGGTTAGGACAAAAAGAGCGGCAATAAGCAAACCGACTAGCAGCACAGGGTCCCGGGCGATAATAGAGAACTGGCGGTAGCGATGGGCTAGGCGCGCCCTCAGAGTAGACCGAGAGGGTGTGGTCTTTTCAACGTTTTCGTCGAGATCACCGGCCGCACGAGAAGCCATATATCATCCTCCCGGAGATGTTGCCGAAGAGTTCGGAACTCTTCTGAGAGTTCCGAACTCGTTAGGGATTCAAGTGGCAATTGGGCGGGATGGTCTCAAAACTATCCTGCCCAGGATATTTATCTTTGGCTATTCCTTCAAATCGTCCGCACCGGCGATCTCATTGATGAACTTATCCACGTTCGCCTTCTTGGTGTCACCCGCCCATTGGAAATCATAATCAATGAGATTGACTTCCAACAATTCCGGATAAGCAAGATCCACGCCGCCGACGGTGGGCGCCTGGTAAGCCTTATACTTCGGGCCAAGAGCTTGGGCTTCTGGGGTCAATGCCCAATCGAACCATTTCTTGGCTGCATCCATGTGTTGCGCACCTTTAACCAGGGCCATACCACCTATCTCGTAGCCGGTCCCTTCTTCAGGGAAGCTTAAAACCAGGGGCAAACCGGCCTCAATGTTGGCTACAATGTCATGGGAGAAGACCACGCCAACGGCCCCTTCACCGGCGCCGACAAATTTGGCCGGTGCCGCACCACTCTTAGTATATTGCAGTACCTGCGCCGCATAGTCGTTGAGATATTCCCAACCGGCCTCTTCACCCAACAGCTGCAGCACCGTAGCCAGCGCGGTGTAGGAGGTGCCGGATGTCGAGGGGTGGGCCACCAGCAGTTGATCTTCAAATTCAGGTTTGAGCAGATCAGCCCAAGATGTGGGTGCCTCAAGGCCCGGATTGGCTGCCAGGAAATCTTCATTGGTCGCAAAACCCAACGAGCCGACGTATATGCCAGCCCAAAAATTATCTTTATCCAGATATTTGTCTTTATCTAATAGATTTTTTGCGTTGGGGGAGTCATAAGGCTCGAACAAACCATCATCCTTACCGGAGATGTAGGTGTCGATGGGACCACCCCACATGATATCAAATTGGGGATTGTCTTTTTCCGCTTCCAGGCGAGCTAGCGCTTCACCCGTGGACATGCGGACATAATTGACGGTGATGCCAAACTCTTTCTCAAACTCCTCCTTCATGCCCTGGCACCACTCCTCCTGTGGTACACAGAGCAAATTGAGCTCGGTACTTTCCGGTTCAGCGCAGGCGCTGAGCAGCAAGGCCATGGTTACCATGAGGATTGCCAATAAAACAATTCGTTTGACGGTCATATTTTCCTCCTAGAGATATTGTGATGTAGGATACTTTGGGCCAGTCTAATTGATGTGCAGATCATCAACTTAAAACATAATGGAAACCAGGCAGCGCCGCTCTAAATGGCCTGCAATTCCGTCCCCAATCGCCCTCATTTTACAATATCCTGTAAGTGATTCAAAAATTACTATAATTGGTCTGGTCGGATCCCAACTTAGATTAACTTCTTTAACCGGTGATGCAGTATAATCAGCCGAGTGGCTATGATAGATTTGAAGTATACAATGGGATATTTCCAGGCAATATGATGAAGCAAACGCCAATATTCTTAACAAAGATTATTTTATTCTTTGGACTGGTCTCACTATTCCTGCCGGCCCAGGGTACCGCTGCTCAGGAAAACCAACCCATCCAGGAAGTGAACGGTGGAATAGAACCTGGTGCGGTAATCGTCTACCGGGTATCAAACCTGGTGAAAGGGCAAACCGTGTACGCATACGCGGCCGGGACTTCGGGTAATCTCGATCCGCTCATAGCCCTGGTTGAAGGCGATGTCGATCCCGTGGCAGCCCGCCAGGCTGCCAACGATGCATTTAACCAGGCCATTTCGGCCGGTGAAGAACCGGTTACTGCCTACGACGCCGTCGCCGACGCTCATTTCCTGGCCTGGGATGACGATAGTGGTCAGGGTTATGATGCTGCTTTAGCCTTTTCGGTGCCTGCCGATGGCTCCTACCTGGTAGCCATCGCCTCTTCCCGGTTCCAGCAATCGGCTGGGGATTATCGCCTGCTTATCGGCGTCGATTCACCAGAGGTCTTAACTGGCGAGGCCGAGTCAACAACTGAGAACCTGGTTGTTCTTCAGGAGGATCTCTCACGCCTGGGCGTGGTGGTACAACAAATATTCGGCACTTTGACGGAAGAAAATAGTTCCACTTTCTATGACCTGTACGACCTCAAACCAGGTGAAACCCTCTACGCCACCATCGAAGCCACTGCTGGTGACCTGGCGCCTATCCTAATCCTGGAAGACTTTGGAGAGAAAGTGATCCAGACCGGCAATTATCTTGGTAAAGAGTCCGGAGGTTCCCTGCAATATACTTTCCGCGATGAGGCCCAGAACTACCGCTTAAGCGTGTCTGCTTGTTGTGAGAATGGGCAACTTACCTCCGGCGATTACCGCCTGGTAGTTGGCGTAAACGCCCCAGACATAATGACCGGGTCTGTGGTATCAGAAGGTAATCCCATTGTCAAAGGGCCAGTGGATGTTCAGATCGGCGTTAAAATGCAGCAAATCAGCAACGTCGACCAGAAAGCCGAAAACTTCGGCATCGTGGCCACGATGATGATGGAGTGGAATGATCCAAATTTAGCTTACAGCCCGGATACCTGTAACTGCAACTTCAAACTGTTCCGCGGAACTGACTTCGTGAATTTCGTTAATAGCCGCGAAATTCCCTGGCCTGAATTCACGCTCTTCAACCAACAAGGCCGCCGTGACACGCAGAATCAGCTGGTGGTGGTCTTTCCAGACGGCCGGGCGAGGTATATTGAACGGTTTTCGGTCACCCTGCAAGCACCGGATTTTGATTTCCGGCGTTTTCCCTTTGATTCCCAACAGTTTTTCATTCGTTTTGATTCCCTTTTCCCTGCGGAATATTTCACTTTTTCCGACTTGCCAGACTACAGCGGACTGGGCCAGCAGCTGGGTGAGGAAGAATGGATCATCACCCGGTTCGGTACTGAAATCACAACTGAAACCGCCAGCACCCAACAGCCGACTTCTCGCTTTTCCTTCGGATTTGAGGCCAAGCGACATCTCAGCTTCTACATAATCCGCGTTTTTATCCCCCTATTGGTCATTATCGCAGTTTCCTGGATCACTTTTTTCCTCCAAGACTACGGGAAGCGGATAGATGTCTCGGCCGGTAACTTGCTGCTTTTTATCGCCTTCAACTTCACCATTTCCGGCGACCTGCCGCGCCTGGGCTATCTCACCTTGTTGGACACGGTGCTGATTGTCACATTTGTGGTTACTGCCCTGGTTGTCACCCTGAATGTGGCCTTGAAGCGTCTGGAGTTAACCGGCAGAGAAGAACTGGCGAAACGAATCGACCGCTTCACCATCTGGGTTTATCCCCTGGCCTACATCGTCGGTCTAGTCGTGGTAAACGCTTTCTTTACATGACTTTCTTTACATGAAACGAAAAGTGTAATAAATAACTGATAAGGGATGTAACCGCCTAATCTCTCTCCGCGATGGCCATGACTTTGCTCCAGTACTCTGTTACAACGATCTGGTTGGGATCCAGGCGATCCCTCGAAGCAAAAAAAATCATCCCAACTTGGATGGTGGCTCCGTAAATCGGCCGGATCGTTAATGACATATTTTCCCCAATGCTGCCGGGATCTCATGTCTTTCAGCAATTCCCAGAATTGAGGGTATATATCAGTCGTTGAGTCGCCTTCGTTCATCTTGTCCTGGGCCAGGTTGAGATCATTTTCACCGGCCGGCGACTATTTATAGTCGCCCGTGTGGATCGCCGCCGGGACCGAATGGACCGAGCCGTGGATGCGTACCTTCACGCCTTTTTTTTGGCCCTCATGATCAGGGTGATGATCTCATTTTCGTCTACTGGATGGTAATAAATGTCCTGGCCAGGAGAAATTGTAAGCATTTTTCCTCCCATTTCGTAGGCACCGGTCAGAATCAATCCCTGATCGCCCCTACAATTCCAGATCCCGAAAGGGGCACCTGCAGTATATGCGGGTGCCCCATCGAAAATAATCTGGTGATTGTTTTAGGATCGTTTCCCGGGTAAAACTCGGGATCTTGCGATGAGTTTCCGGATCAAGGGCTTCTAACGGAGTTCCCACCTGATTGCGTCAAAGGCGATAAGTCGGGAGACGTATGGCTCGAAGGTGACGTCGGCCAGCGACACGTAATCGCCGCGACTACCCTGGAAAAAGTAGGTTCCGAGAGATATCCAACGACCACCGTTGGTAGACTGATCAACCACCTGGGCTGTGTAGCCATCCCTATGAGAGACCCAGTAGCGGGCGCTGGCGGTGGTCGAAAACCTGTCTGGAACATAGACAAATACCTCATAGCGTCCGGGTTGCAAAGAAGGATACCAGCGCGCCCAGTTGTAGTTCGCCCGGGGCCGGTCATTATTCCAGGTCCAGGTCAAATCGCCTTGATAGCCCTCAGTGACCGACCGCCAGGCTGACGGTGAGCCGCCCCGCTCAAAACCCGCGTCATTATCATCTATGATGACGCTAACCGTTGACGGCGGTGGTACTGGGGGTGGTGGGCCGGGGTTTTCGGGTCTCCAGGTCAATTGAGCTACCGCCATACCCCGGTTCTCATAATATTCCATTTTGATGAAAACATCACCGGTTAGATAGATCGTGGCTGAATAATCGGCCGACGCCTGGTCTTTCCACTGATCAATTAGCAGGTGTCCGTCAACCCACAAACGAATACCATCGTCAATGCCGGTCTGGAAGCGGTAGACGCCTGGATCAAAAGTGACGGTGCGGGTCCAGCGCACGGAAAATTCATCGGAACCAATGCCCGGTGCCGGCGAGCCATAGAACCAGTTAAAGTAAACGGCCGGATCGTCACGCACTACCGTGGGCAGCCCGGTGAGATAACGATTGGTGAAATATTCACCTCGCCAATGCTGGCTGTCCACCGAAACGGGACCTATGTTCAGGCTGACTTCGGCCAAACCCGAATTTTCATAATAGGTCACAACCACCAGGTGGTGACCCGCGGCAAGGTTCTTATCGACCGCATACGTCTGGACCGCATGGTCATTCCACTGGTCGATGATCAGTTGACCATCGACAGTTACCCTTATGCCATCATCACTGGTACTCGTGAAGCGATAGGCGCCGCCGGCGAAATCAATGTAGCGTTCCCAGCGGGCAGAAAAGCCATCTGTTGGAATAGCCACATTGGGTGATCCGCTACCCCAATCCCAATCGATCTGATCATGAACTGTCGATAGCACAGGTTCGCCGGATAGATTCTTGTTCTTCCAAAAAGAAACCTCCCAGGCCGGGGCACTATGTTGGGGAGACGGCCCTTGGTAAGCAAAGGTTGTCCTGACAGAAACCAGCAAAACAACGAAAAGTAAACCATAAAAGAATCTGCGAATCATGTTACACCTCTTTGTGTTAATGGAATATCATGAAGCCAGAATAATTGGTTTTTGTCACGGGGTTGTGCTGATCTGGTAACAGACTTGTTTCGTCCGGTTACGATTCTGTGACAGCGGCTTGTTACCGGCCTGACACAGATCGTCACAAATCAGCAACATTCTTGATTATTCGTGCGGGCGGATGTAATCTGTTTATAAAATATCGAGAATTTTAAGATAGTATCTGCACTTGCATAGATTATTGCCGGTCTCTTAATTAAAACATTGCTTGATTCCCGATATACTTTGGGATAAGGACAAAATCCTATGGATTCGTTAGCAAAGATCCTCCTGGTAGATGACGAAGCAGCCATTACGGATAACCTGGCTCCATTTTTAGAAAGGGCCGGCTATCGTGTGGTCGTGGCCGGAGACGGTGAAGAGGCGTTGCAACAAGTAATCACATTTGCTCCCGACCTTATTATCCTAGACGTGCTTATGCCACGCATGGACGGCCGCACTGTCCTTCGCCGCTTGCGGCAAGACGACGACTGGACTTCGGTCATCCTTTTGACCCAAGTCGGGGAATCTGTAGAAAGGGCAATGGCTTTGGAAGAGGGCGCTGATGATTACCTGAATAAACCCTTTGATCCGCAGGAATTGGTCGCTCGAATTCGAGCTGTCCTGCGCCGGGCCAGTCGTGGCCAGCCTCCCCTTGCAGCCTCTGAACGATTATCCAGCGGTGATTTGACCCTGGATCGTATTGCCCGGCGTGTCTATTTCCAAAACAAGGAGATCCAGCTAACCCCCAAAGCCGTCGCCCTATTGGAATATTTGATGACCCATCCCGATGAGTTGATGAGCCGCGACCGGCTTTTGGACGCTGTTTGGGGTTGGGATTACCCTGTGGGCACCCGCACCGTGGATACCCGCATCGCCGAATTGCGTAGGGCGTTAAATGATGATCCGACTGCACCCCTTTATATCGAGACAGTGCCCGGCCAAGGATATCGTTTTGTAGGCAACGTGAGTACGTGATGAAACGTTGGCTTCTGATACTTTTACCTCTCGGCCTGGGTTTGATAATAGCCTGGTTGATCAATCAATTTCAACTCTCTAATCCTTTATTCCGCGTGTTGATTAGCCTTTCGTCACTGCTACTCTTAATAGGCCTGTTGATTTCTTTGTTCTTGCTAGTGGCCTGGTTATCCCGCCAAACCGCCGAACGAAGAAGCCGCCAAAAGATAGCCCAATTGCAGGCCGATACGGCGGAAGAGCGGCGCCAATTCCTTCGCCGGCTGGACCATGAGCTGAAGAATCCGCTCATGGCCATTCGGGCCGGGTTAGCCAACTTCGCCAACGCGCCCACAGCCGAGACGAGACACTCTGCCCTTGCTACCGTCGAAGCTCAGACCATCCGCCTGAGCCGGCTCACGGCAGATTTGCGTAAAATCGCCGAGCTTGAGGAGCGGCCGTTGGACCTGGGCGCCGTCAACATGGAGTTGCTGCTAAGAGAGGTAATTGACCTGGCTCAAGACCGGCCCGGCGCCGGCGAACACCAAATCCGGCTAATCGTCCCCCAGGCCCCCTGGCCTCTGCCGGCTATCTCCGGCGACTGGGATTTGATCTTTTTAGCCATGTACAACTTGTTAGACAATGCCGTCAAATTTTGCCAGCCTGGGGCCACCATTGAAGTACGCGGCCGGGAAGACGGTCGCTTTGTGATGATCGAAGTAGCCGACACCGGCCCGGGCATAGAGACCGCTGAATTGCCGCACGTCTGGGAGGAGCTATATCGGGGCCAGCATGGCCGCACTGTCCCCGGTAGCGGTTTGGGCTTGGCTATGGTTCGGGCGGTGGTCGAGCGTCATGGCGGGGTCATCTCGGTAGAAAGTAAAGTCGATCAGGGTACGGTTGTCACCGTCCGACTACCGGTGGAACAGCCGGCCGGGTAACAAGGTTGGTGTTAAGAGAATAGTTCCCATAATCCTGTAGAGCAAATAGCCGATTTCTGTTACTTGCCCGTCCCAAAATAAGCTTTCATCGGTTCGAAGTAGGCGTCTATCCAGCCCTGTTGATATTGCATTCCATGGTCTGGTAAATTGGAATGGTGAATTGATAGTAAAGTGCCTTCACCAACCGGGGCCAGTGTGATTTCGAGGAGTGAGTCCTCATCAGATTCTTCAAACTCCGTGGTCCGCCATGCTTGAACGATGCGCTGAGCAGGAACTAATTCCAGGTTTTTTCCGTGAATGTAACCGTCCCAGGCTTCGAATTCATCACCTATTGAGCCGGATACATCCGCCGTGCCCCCGGTCATATTGGCGTGCCTGTCTGAATCTAGCCAGGCGTCATAAATCGCTTCTGGGGTTGCCGGGATAATGTCTTCGACTTCAAACGAGATTCGCATAATCCTTCCACCTTCAATCATACAATTTTTTCAGTTCGTCTATCAAACCGGACCATTTCGTTGGACCCGGATCACCAGGCCAGTCTTCTGGAGCGCGATCAATTACGGTATTTGGTTCTTAGGCCGAATTTGTGTCAGGTATTTTTTATTCCAATAGGGGTGATTAATTAATGAGGAACGCATTTTCAAAGTTGGCGCGTATTCGGCGATCTTCTCAAGTATCCCCTGGGCTTTATCTTGGTGGCTCTGTGCTTCAGTCAGGTTTCCACTGGCCACTTCCATTCTTGCCATCGTCGCCAGGATTTGCCACTTAGGCCAATCAAAATCCAGATCTTCCGCTTCAGACAGGGCTTTGGCCAGGATATCACCTGCTTGTTCCAAATCACCGCTTAGGAGGAAAGCTTGTCCCTGAAGCAGTAAGGCAGCCGGCAAGTAAATTCGGCTTTCAATTTCCTGGAGCAAACTGACCAGATTCAATCCGCTACGAATGGCGCTCTTGCTATTTCCCTTGCTTAACAAATAGTGGCATTTGAACTCCTCCAAGGCAGCATCCAGCAAGGGCTCCAGGTATGTTCTGATGGCCAATATTTCATTGTAGACGACTTCTGCTTCCTCATTGTTGCCTGCCAGCAGTTGTATCGTCCCGAGGAGAGCATTCGAAGAGGGATGGTAGTATGTCATCGTTTCCGCGGCCAGCGCCACCGTTTGCCTGGCCAGCGGTATTGCCCGTTCAAAATCCCCCAGGTTGGCATAAGCCAAAGCCAGAAAGCTGGCGACGTACAGCTGAGAGGGTAGGAATCCAGCCTTTGCTCCCAGTTGAACACACTGCTCCATCATTTCGATTGCTTTATCTGGCCGGCCTAAATTCCAGTAGAGCATGCCGACAGCCATCCGGCTATAAGATTGGCCCCATAGGTTGTCAATGGAGACGCTGATTTGATAAGACTCATCGGACAGGGCAATCGCTTTTTCAGAGTCGCCATGTTGGCCGAAAACCAGGCTCGCGGTAGCCAGGCTATCGGCTAACATCGGCTGGTTGCCGAGTTCGCGCCATAATTGGATAGCTTCTTCGACGGTCTCCCTGGCTCTCTCTGGCAGACCGGCCGCAGTGTAGACATGGGTCATGTCGTTAGCCGAATACGCCAGTTGCTCAAGGAGGCCGTTCTTGCGGGCTAGCTCCATGGATCGCTCGCCCGCCCCCAAAGCTAAGGGGGGCCGCTCACTCAACCGGTACATATTGAGCAAATTCCAGAGGATCTTTGCCTCGGTAGGTTCGTCTTCTAGCGCTTGCGCCAGAGGCAGGGCTTCGTTGGCCAGCCTTTCCGCCTTAAGCGCATCAAAGTGATCGTTGGCTGTGGAGTAAATAGTTCCAGTCGACACCAAGGCCGCAAGCTTCATAGCCTGGTCTTTATTTTCTTCTGCCAACCGGCCAATTTCCTCGTAAATGGCCAGTGACTCGGCAAACTGCGAATTAAGTTCCAGAACCCGACCGTAACGAAAATAGATCCTGGCCACCTGTTCAACGGGTACTTTTGCTCCTTTTTGGATGAGCTCCATGGCCTGTCCGAAATAGGTGGCCGCCTCCCTATTGGCGTATAGTTGGAAAGCGATTTCCCCTGCCTGCTCGTTATAAAGTACGGCGCGATCATCCAGCGCTTGATAAAAATGGTAAGCCAGGGCGGGCAACAACTCGTCAAGCTGATCGCCGCCGGTCGATAATAACGCCTCACCAACCCGGCAATGGTATTCCCTGCGCAGCTTGCGCAAGATGGAACGGTATAACGTATCCTGAGCGAGACTGTTGCGGAAGCGGAAGATTCGCCTGGGGATACTCGCTTCTTCGATGATCAACTCAGATTGCTGTAAGGTGGTCAACGACTGATCCAAACCGGCGGGACTATCAAGAATCCGACGCAGGATATCGTAGCTAAAGGAGCGGCCGATGACCGAAGCCATTTGCATAATCTGCCGGTTATCTTCCGAGAGACGATCGAACCGGGCGGCTAAGAGGGCTTGGAGATTGCCGGGAACGTCGAACTCGTTCACTTCGGCCGTCGTATACCAATTCCTGTTTTCCTCATCCTGCCTGATAATTCCATCATTAATTAGTGTTCGCACCACCTCTTCAATAAAGAAAGGATTGCCTTCCGATTTTTCCAAGATCAGCTTCTGGAGTTTTGGCGGCGAGGCCATTCCTAGCAATAGCCCGTCCAATAGGGCCAGGCTATTTTCTTCTGTCAGGGGTTGCAACATCGATTCATTAAATCGATGGGGGTAGCCCTTGGCGGCGGCCGCTTTAAGTTCCCAGCCCGGCACATTTCGATCCGGTCGAGAGGCACACAAGAACATGATCGGCACAGAATCAACCAGTTGGAAGAGATGTTCAATGACTTCAGTCGATGCCGGGTCGGCCCAATGAAGATCATCCAGTACCAGGACGGCCGGCCTATTAATGGCCATCTCGCGAATGGAGGTCAGGGCGGCGGAAAACAACTGCTGCTTGAATAACTCGCCCTGGACCAACAGATCAAAATCACCTTCCTCCAGAACCCCCAACAGTTTAGCCACCGATTCGAATGCTCGCGGTTGCTCTCGAAGATGATCCGGTGACAGCTTCTCTTTCAACAATTTGCGCACTTCATCACGGGAGGTTCCATCCTCTATACCGAACATCAGGCGGAATTGATTCTTGAGCACCCGGTATGGTTCGGCCGCCTGGTAAGAGGCCACCGGCCGATGAAGCCAAAACTGAACCGTTTCCCGGGTCGCGGGATCTTGTTGCCATAAGGCATGCAATTCGCGGATAAGACGACTTTTACCTAACCCGGCTTGCCCGCTTAGAAACACGATTTGACCTCGACCTTGTCGAAGATTGCCAAGCGCGTTTTTTAACATGGCGAATTCGTCTTCCCGGCCAATTAGCGCCGTCTCCAAATCGCCTATTCCCCGCGGCCGGCCGAGCGTCGCATTGGGTCGTAGAACCCGGTATGCTGTTACCGGCCGCTTCTTACCCTTGACCTCAATGTCGCCCAGCGCCTCAAATTCAAACAGCGGAGCGACAAGTTTATAGCTATCTTCTGCGATCTGAACTGTACCCGGTTTGGCCGTCTGTTCCATGCGCGCGGCCAGATTGATCGCATCGCCGAGAGCCGTATATTCCAGGCGTAAATCTGAACCCACCGCGCCAACCACAACCCGTCCCGTATTGATGCCCACCCGGACATCGATCTCAATGCCGTACCGCACCTGAACCTGGCGCCGGTAATCCAGGGTCCCAGATACGATCTCCATTCCGGCCAACACAGCCCGAACGGCATCATCCTCATGGGCAATAGGCGCGCCGAAGAAAGCCAGGATCCCATCACCCATTAACCGGGCCACGATGCCCTCATAGCGGTATACTGGCGAGATCATATGCTCGAAGGCGCCGTTGATTATCTCGGTCCAATCCTCTGGATCCAGTGTTTCTGCGGCCGAAGTGGAGTCCTTCATATCGCAAAACAAGATGGTCACAATCCGGCGTTCTCCAACCATACCCCCGGCCGACTCAGCCGCTTCTAATTTGGCCAGCAATTCTTCTGGGATGTATTGGTGCAGGTGGGACTGGGCCGGCCTTGGACTGGCTGCCAGGGCGGGAACCGGAGCGACGGAGTTAGGTGTTTCAAGCCAATTCTGTAGATCCAGGGACGACGCCAGATCATGACCACAGTGGTCGCAGAACTTGGCTGCCTCCGCTAATTCCGTACCGCAGCGGGGACAGGCCGGTCCAAACCAGTGGCGGCACTCCTTGCAATAATTGGCACTTTCTCGATTGTCGGTCTCGCAATTTGGACAGATCAAGGGTCAGATTCCTCAAGCATAACCATAAACCTGACTGCTTCTTTGTGCAAGAAATTGGTTTCGGCCGACGGTCGCTCTTGTAATGCCCGAATAATTAAACCCCGATTTTGTTTTCCAAAGATATTTTGATCCCTTGCGATGGTTTGCCCTCTAACCATTCTCATTAAATTAACTGATATCTCCGGTAAATGTGCTCCCTCACGTGGCCACTGTTTTTTGCCCTTCGCGAATGAGATCAACCACGCCAGCATTATTCGTCACTGCCTCCGCGCCCCGTCCAAGTCCATCATCATCGAGCCCGTTTATCATATCCAGCAAAAGCCACAAATATTTGCCTGACACTTTGACGGCAACCGGACCGGCTACAAGCAGAATATCCCCTGTCCCTAGTCGGAACCGTTATTCACCATCGGAAAAGGTTGACGACTCTATCGTAGGGGATATGATCCCCACTATGCAACTAGGAATAATTGGCCTCTCCCAGTCCGGAAAGACAACCGTATTCAATGCCCTGACCGGTAATGACCAACCGACCGTTCGCGGCAGCGGCCGCTATGATGTACATTTGGCTGTCGTTGATGTACCTGACCCCCGGGTAGATGCCCTGTCGGCCATGTTTCAACCGGAAAAAACCACCTATGCCCGGGTAACCTATGCCGACATCGCCGGCCTGGAGGACAGTGTGGCCCAGGGCGGCATCTCCGGGCCCTTGTTAAATCAGCTGGCTTACATGGATGGTTTCGTCCACGTCGTCCGTTGCTTTGAGAACCCCAGCGTTCCTCATCCCTCGGGCGCACTTGATCCCTTGCGCGATCTCTCCAACCTCTCTTCGGAGATGATGATCAATGACCTGATTGTTGTCGAACGGCGTTTGGAGAAACTCCAAGAAGAAATGAAAAAAGGCAAAGGCCGGGAAAAAGCTCTGATCAGCAGGGACGTCGCGTTGTTCCATCATTTAGAGGCCACGCTGATGGCTGATGTACCTCTGCGCTCCCTGGAGCTAAACCCTGAAGAACGAAAGCTTATCTCCGGCTTTGCCTTCCTTAGCCGCAAGCCGATGCTCATCTTGTTTAACAACTCCGAAGGGCAAGAAATCCCCTGCGTTGATTACCCTGGTGGCCGCTGCGAAGTGGTTGCCCTGCAAGGCAAGTTGGAAATGGATATCGCCCAGCTTTCCGGCGAAGATCGCGCGATGTTTATGGATGAATATAACATCGTTGAGTCCGGGCTGATCAGAGTTATTAACCAATCTTATTGCCTGCTAGAGATCCACTCCTTCTTTACGGTTGGGGAAGATGAAGTACGGGCCTGGACCATCCCGTTGGGCGCGACAGCCTTTGACGCGGCCGGGGCTATCCATACTGATCTGCAGAAAGGGTTCATCCGGGCAGAAGTGATCGGCTACGAGGAGCTGATAGAGTTAGGGGGCCTGGCCGAAGCGCGCAAAAAAGGCAAACTACGCCTCGAAGGCAAAGAGTACATTGTGAAGGACGGCGATATCGTCCACATTCGCCACAATCTCTAATTTTTGATTTTGCTTCAGCTTGGACGGCCGGCGCCCTGTTCCGACCCCAGCGATCTGGTATGCTGACTGGCCAGCCAACTCCGGAACTCTAAGCCGGTTTACCACGTTACCATCCTGTAACAGGATGTGACCGCTCTGATAAACACTGACCTTACGATGGTAACATCTCTTTGTTAACCTTACATTATCAGTGTCATAGACTATAGAGCACCACATGGTGTTAAGGGAATGAATGATGGTACGAAATAACGCAACTCACAAAATATTGTTCTGGATATCTCTGTTCTGCTTGTTACCGGTGCTATTGGCCCTTGTGGCCTGTGGCACGCTGCAGGTTGACATTGAGCCAGAGCTAGAGACGGTCAACGGGGAGACAGCTACCAGCACTCCAACTCCAACGCCCGATCACCCGGTCGTGACAGCTGTTGTTAACCCGACCATCGAATTAGCAGATGGTCAAACAGAAGATTCAGAGGCCCAGATTGTCGAAACGATTGAACCGGTGGATCTAGAAATTTCGGCCGACGTCACGGCAGAGCCGGGCGCGGAGACAGATGATTCGGTTCCCATTTATCCGTTGAAAGTTGCCTATGTAAAGAATGAAAATGCATGGATCTGGACCGAGGATGGCGGGTCCTCCCCTATTACTAGTCAAGGGGGCGTCGGGGACGTGCGATTGAGTGACGATGGGCAGTGGGTTGTTTTTTGGCGAGGTTCAAACCTCTGGGTCGTCAACAGTGACGGCACTGATGAGCGCAACCTTACCACCCAACGAGATTTCGCCGGTCTGGAGATTGATGATGAATTGGCGCCTTATGTGACAAGTATCAATCCCTACCAGGTCGCCTGGCTGCCGGGTAGCCACCAACTCTATTTCAACACTTCGCCTCAGTTGGAAGGTCCAGGGTTATTTCTTAACGACGATCTGTGGGTCGTCGACGTGGCCAGTGGCCAGCTAAGCCTGGTATTGCCCCCAGGTGAAGGCGGTAACTTCTACTTCTCGCCTGACGGCCTCCAGCTGGCCGTGGTAACCTCCGGCCGCATTGACCTGATGGATCCAGATGGCGGCAACCGCCGGGAAGGGCTGAGCCATACACCAGTTGTCACCTATAGCGAGTTCCAATATTATGCGACGCCTATTTGGGCGCTTGATTCATCCTCTTTTTTAGCGGCCATCCCACCGGCTGACCCCATGGCCGGCGATCACCAACCCACCTCCATCTGGTTAAAAAACATCGATGAACGGCCACCTCGCCTGCTGGGCAATCTGACAGCCTTGCCCGGAACAACCAGTTTCAATTCCGATTTGAGCCATGTCGCTTACCAATTCGGTGAAGGTATTACTCATGGCCCCGACAGCCCACCTCCAGGCTTGGCCATTGCCGAAATTGGACCGGATGGCCTGGGCGAATCGACAGTTTACTCCCAGGAAGCCGACAGCCTAGGTGAGTGGTCGGCCGACAATATCCGCTTCATCTACTCACCTGGCGGATCAGCCAAACCCGTACGCTACATTGCCACGTTGGCTGGCGACCCGCTGGCCCTGGGGGACGGCCAATCCGCTATTGCCAGCGCAAACTGGGTCGGCGAAAACCACGTGCTGTTCCAACAACAGAATGGGTTCGCCTGGGAAATACTGTTGTCCCAGCCAGGCGGCCAGACCACATTGGTGGACTCAGTCGAAGGTCTGCCGCCCGCCATGGACTTCTCAGGTGTTCCCCAGGATATTGCCTTACAATAGTTGGGTCTTAACGAAAAAAGTTCTAGATAGACGGATGATTGTTACGCACAAAGATAAAAAGGTGGCCAACCATGAATCCAATCTCTGAAGTCGTCCGTGAAAAACCCCGGCAGATGCGTTACATGGCCCGTATTTTATCCCTGATCCTATTGGCCTTCTACTTGTCGCTCATCCTCTTTAATGAAGATGTCCGCGAGAACCTTACTTTGCCCTTCCTTCTTTATGGCCTGGTTATCATTTCACTGCTCTTTGCCTGGCGCTGGGAAAGAAGGGGTGGCTTGGTAGCCATAGCAGGCGCGCTTCTTTTTGGCTTATTCCTGCTGGTCAATTCTCTCTTGCGAATTGAGATCAACCTGCTCCCGGCCGTTCTGGGCGCCCTTATCTTATTTCTCCCCTGTTTTTCCGCCGGCTGGGTTTTTTATACTTTAGGTCAACGTTCCAGGCCGGTCATAATCCCCAACCCGGAGTGATCACTCCGGTAGATAACTATCAGTTCAAGACCGTGAAAGTTCCATGCTATGAGTAAAATTAGCACCCGATCGTTAACACCATATCTTTTTCTGGCCCTGGTGCTGTTCGTTCTTAACGCTTGCCAGTATCAGCCGGCTAAGCCAACCTCGGTTGGCCCGATACCTTCCAACCCTATTCCGGCCGCTAATCTGCCGGCAGAGGGTCCCATCCCCAGCGTCACACCACCTGAAGCGTTCCTTCTAGAACCAACGGAGCCCGTTGACCTCGAGCGTCGTCCTGGACCCGGTATAACCGCTTCTGCAGTAACGGCTGATGGATCCTTTTGGTACGGATATGATACCTTTGACGGGCTCGGTGGATCGCCACCCGGCCGCCCAAACCAGGGTCTCTATCGCCTTGTGGCTGACCAGGTAAGCCATTACCAGCTCCCGGGAGCAATCCGCGTTCTGGCCGTTGCCCCTGACGATACCTTGTATATTGGCGCAGGATGCGGTGTTATGCACTTCCAGGCCGGAAGAATGGAGACGCTGTTAAACGTCGACTGCAGTGAATCTAGCCGGCGGCCATCGTTGTTGCCAATGGATATCGCTTTTGATCATGACGGCCGGGTCTGGGTTGGCGGCGCCCATAATTTAGCCAGCTATGACGGCCTAAGCTGGCAGGAATATGGTTTGCCTGCTCTAAGGGTCGTCGTTGCCCCGGATGATACCATATGGACCGTGGGTTGGGACGGCCGCAATGGAAGTGATTGCTGCATCACCCATCTGACCGCTAAAGGACCGGTTTCTTACACCTGGCCGGCCGGAGCGCAGGTCCCGCCCGAGGTGCTGAACAAACTCTTTGGCCCACAAATCCGCTAAGCATATTCTCCGACTGGGGCAATATTTCTTGCCTACACGGCCCGATGCTTGATGGATCAGACTATTACCTACCGGTATACTTGACACCTGATGGTTCGAACTGATATCTTTCTCAACGATCACCTTGTCAAATAAAAGAGCGGGCTCGCTATGGACTACGACCTGGTCATTAAGAACGGCACGATTGTAACAGCTACCTCCATTTATTCGGCCGATATTGGCCTTAAAGGGGAGCGGATCGCGGCTATTGGCCAAGAATTAACCGGCCATCGCCATCTAGACGCCACCGGTAAAATGGTCACTCCAGGTGCGGTGGATATTCACGTCCACATGCAAATGCCAATCGGCAACTTCACCTCGGCTGACGATTTTTATAGCGGAACGGTGGCCGCTGCCTTTGGCGGGACCACCTCAATCATCGACTTTGTCGAGCGCGAACGTTCGCTGACTTTCCTTGAGGCTATTGCCGCCCGCCGCGCCCAGGCCGATCCCCGTGTAGTTATCGACTATGGTTTGCATATGACCCTGGGTCCTCATGAACTGGACTTACTCGATCAGCTTCCGGATGCTTTCGCGGCCGGCTGTATCAGCTTCAAGCTCTATATGGCTTATGACTTCTGCCTGAGCGATAGCCAGATGCTGCGCGCCTTACAGGCCGTTGCCGCGGTGGATGGCCTGCCCGTGGTTCATGCAGAAAATTGGGATGTCATCTGTGACTTGGTCGCCCAAAACCTGGCCCGGGGCCGCACCTCTCCCCGTTGGCATCCTCGTAGCCGGCCGGCTATCATGGAAGGAGAAGCGACAGGCCGGGTCATCGATATCGCCAACCTGGCCGGCACGCGGATCCACATTTTTCATGTCTCCAGCCCTTATGCGGTACTGCGCATCAGCCAGGCTCGGGAAGCAGGGCTACTGGTCACCGCAGAGACCTGCCCCCAATATCTGTTACTGGACCAGGAGCTCTTTGACCGACCAGGGGTGGAGGGGGCCCTGCCAGTTTGCTCGCCGCCAATCCGCGACAAGGCCGCGCAAGAGGTACTATGGTCTGCATTGGACACGGGTGACCTCCAGCTAGTCACCACCGACCACTGTCCATTTACTCGCGCCGAGAAGGCTACTGGCCTTGAAGACTATAGCCGCATTCCCGGGGGCGTGCCCTCGGTGGAGATGCGTTTTCCGGCTTTATACACCTATGGCGTGTTCGCCGGCCGCATAACGCTCAATCAATGGATCGATTCTTGTTGCACCACCCCAGCCCGTTTGGCCGGGCTGACCGGCAAAGGCGATATCCAGGTTGGATATGATGCCGACCTGGTCATCTTCGATCCGCACCGGATGGTGAGACTTTCGACCGAGACGTTACACGAACAGGTTGATTGGACTCCTTATGAGGGCCTGACCTTGCGTGGTTGGCCGGCCGTAACTATCAGCCGCGGCGAAGTGATCGTTGAAGATGATAAGTTCCTTGGCGAACCGGGCCGCGGCCGTTATGCCCTACGTAGCTTTCGCTGATCGAGAATAACCTTTTTTAGCAACCGGCCTGATCCATGACTATTCTACCATTGGCGGCTAATCAGAAACGCCTGGTCCTCTGGTATACTAATATGGCTGGCGACAGCACCAAGCATGTTCCAGGACAACGAGGTATCGCACGAGGTGTTGTATGGGTGAGACTCAGTGGAACGAAACTCCTTCAGGGGTAAAACGGAGCAGGCGCAGCTTCTGTTGTTGTGGCTGCTTTCTTTTTCTTTTTATTTGCATCGTGGGTGGGGGGGTTTCAATCTGGCTTGGCCCATCGATCTTGCGTGGCGTTGGTATTCTAGAGCCATCAGCCGAGGAACTTTTTGCCGGCTCCAAAGATCCCGTGGCCACGGAAGCGGTCAATACCGTGTTAGACACGGCCGGCATTGAGGGCGTGGAGGCCATGGTAATTCCCATCGCCGGATCCGAGGGTCAATTAGCAATTTTTACCGTTGACGCCAACGCCTCGGCCGGGGGCATATCGACCCAGGCCGAAGCTGAGATATTCTTGACAGATACCTTGAGCCAGCTGGCAAAAGCCAATCGTGAAAATAATCTGGGGATTGAGCATGTGGCTATCGACCTCCTGGGCGATTCCGGCGAGAATCTACTGGTTTTTACCGCGCCACAAGCGGTTGTGGAAGCTTACGCTGAGGGGACGATTAGTCGCCGGGAATTTTTATCTCAAGTTGAGATCGATTTTTCTAATCTCATCTCGGCCACTGAACTGCGCCAGCTTATCGAGGAGGGCTCCTGATGTTTTCACTTATTCGAAAAGTGCATGACTTTGGCCAGCATCCGGGCAGAGTGGCCCTTCTGGTCTTACTGATGTTGCTTCCCCTGCTATCCGCCTGCGAAGATGATGGCCTGGCGGAAATGGTGGCTGAAATGGCCCTGGAATGGGCCCAGGAAAAGAGTTTGATAGCCGTTTCTAGCGAGGGCGACATCAGCGTCGACTGGTTGCAAGTCGGCCTCTATGAGGGACAACGAGGAATAAACTATATACGTGGTCGTGGCGCCACCACCGGGGACGAAACCCTGGACGCCGCGCTGGATGTCGCCCCTATCGCGAAATCAATTCGTGATGCCGACAAATATGCTGCCGAGGGTATGGAAAGCAAAGATCCGGCAAAATTGGACCAGGCCATCAAGGCGCGGCCCGATGATTGGAGCTACCTCGACCAGAAAGCATCCATCCTGGCGGCTAACGGCGATTCCTCAGGGGCTAAGGATGCAATTGCCGAATCAGAGAATCTTGTGAACGAGCGTATCGCCAACGGCGGCAGCTGCCGGGGGCTTAAACAGAATATGCTGCGCGGCCGGGAACAGGCTTTAGAGCAACAACTAGCCAGTGATCCAGAAAACCCCGTTCTACTGGATCTATTAGCCCGCACCCGCGCCGAGTTGTATGCCCTCAATAACAACGAATCGAACTCGCCATGCCCTTAGTTAGCTGGAGCAACGAATGATTTTGAAGCAGGGCGCCTTTTCCATGAGAGCCTGCTTCGTTCTGTTGGTTTTACTCTTGATTGGCTGTTCAAATCCCGATGGGCAACAACCGGCCGGCCGGTCGACCCTGGTTCCCTCCCTGGCCACCTCAGCAGCGGCTTCGGTCTCCTTAAACCCGGCCACAGCGACGGTATTGCCGGCCGCGACCAGCACAATCGCGGAAACGATCGAAAACCAGGTATTCGACCCGCCACCGCTAACGCGGGAACCGGAGCGTATTGGCCTGGCCCCGGGTGCTGTTAGTGAGACGGTAGAAGGCACCATAGAGCCGCCTGATAGAGATAGTTACCTGTTTCAAGCCCAGGCCGGTCAGGAGATCACAATCAAACTATCGTCTCCCAATGGATTAGCCAACTTTGAATTGAGTGGCTTAAAGGATGGCCAACCCTACAAGCGTCTGGTCAACGAAGACCGGCATTGGACTGGCGTCGCGCCGCTTACCCAGGAATACCTGTTGGAAGTGGCCACGGCCCAGGAGCTTTCGCCCTACCTGCTGACGGTGACCATCATTACGATGGAAGAGCCGTCCGGTGCGGAGGCGCCGCTCATGTTCTCGCCCGACGGCCAGTGGCAGGCCCTGGCGACCATTTCTGATCCCCAGCCGGTCTCAGAGGAAGAAATCGCCCTTTTCCCAACCGGGCAGAAATACCACGTCATGCTGGTTATCAGCCGGGTTGATGGCGATCTGAGTTGGACGGCCGTGGACGAATGGCGTAGCTGGGGCCTGGGCTATACATTCCCCGACGTGTTAAAGTGGCCGGCCGGTGGTCAGGACCTCTACTTCACCAATGTGCCCATCCCTGATGGTTGCGCACGTTTTGTGAATGGTGGTGATCTCTGGCGCCTGAATCTAAGCAACGGAGAAATCAGCCAACTCCTGCCTTTTGTCGGGCTGGTCCTGGCCTTGTCGCCAGACGATAGCCAACTTGCCTATTTTGGATCCTACGGCAAGGGCATGACCTTGGCCGATCTGGCAACCGGAAATGAACAACCAATAGAGTTGCCATCTTTCGGCGATGCCTGGGATCTGGGCGGCTTGTTGTGGTCGCCCGATGGACGCTACCTCTTGACCACCCAGGTAATCAGCCTCGTGAATCCATGCGGAGAGGAAACGGAGACGGCCGTTTCTGTCGTCTCTATCGACACTTTAGAGGTAACAACCCTTGTTGAACCAGCGCAGGGTGATTTTTCCCCGGTTGAGTGGCTGACCGATGATACCGTTCGCCTGGCCGGCCAGGATGGCCTCTATTGGCAACTCAATATCCATACCGGCGAGCTGGCGCCCGATACGACCGGGGTTTCACCTCAAGGTTGAGGTGTCTCCTATCCGGTATAATCCGATCAAACCCAGCCGTTATTGATGATCATTGGCGGAGTACATAGGAAAGGAGTGTAAGATGTCCGGAACAATTATCGTGATGACATTTGAGGACGTACGTTTGGCGGAAAAGGTCTTGACCGTATTGGACAGTATGAAATCTGATAAACTGTTTAAACTTAGCGACGCCGTGGTATTAGTCAAGGATGGTGAAGGACGGCTGCAAATCGATGAGACCAGAGAATTCACGGCCGAGAAAGGGGCCCTCACCGGTGGAATCGCAGGACTGGTAATCGGCACCTTGTTGGGTGGCCCGATTGGCGGTGTTTTGCTCGGCGCGGCCGGCGGCGCCTTGGCCGGCCGGACCATCGATCTGGGCATCCCCGACGAAAAAATTCATCAGGTAAGTCAGGCCATGGCTGTCGCCACCTCGGCCATCTTGATCGAACTCAAATCCGGAGATCCCCAAAAACTTATTAGCGCTATGGAAGAAAGTGGCGGTGAACTGTTCGAGTTATCGCTTTCAGCCGAAGCCCAAGAGAAAATTCAGAAGCATGTGGAGGGGTCTACCGGCGACCCCGCCCGCGAGGACAATTTGGGCATATAGCCATGTGCCGGCTAAATCAACCTATAAGCAGTTTCCCCGGGCAGACTGCCAAGTGATGTTGCCAGCGAGGCCTTGGTTACCGATCCGGCCCTGGGTATTTACCTGCCCATGATAGTTCCGGTAAAATAGCTCTAATGTATACTACCTTACGCGACAGAATCAGATAAAATTCGCCTCGATGAGAAACGTTCATTTACGAAAAATCGCCTGGTTTGGGGGAATAATCATTTTGGCAGCGGCCATTTTAGCCGGTTGCGAGCGGCCGGACCCACAGGAAGCGGTCGCCCTGGTTCCCACGTTGCCGCCCCCACCGCCACCCACTGCCGTACCCTTGGCCACCCAGCCGCCGGTGCAAGTGTACGTCGTCATTGCCCAGCCGACGGTCAGGGCGGAACAGCCCGTTGCAGATGGCCAGCTTGTCCAGGTAATCACGGCAACTCCGGTAATGGAAGTTCAGCAAACAGCCGTTCCTCCAACACCCGTCGCTGAGGTCAGCGCGGCCGCCACGCCCTTGCCTGAGAACTACTTCTTGGGCTGGGCCTGGTCCGACAGCCTTATCGAGAATAGTCACATAGTTAATGTAGATATGGGTGGCATTATTCTTCGTGACCGGCCTTCTCAAGACGGCCGCGTCGTTGGCATCGTCATGGGCTTCGCCGATGTATTTGTGGTAGGTCGAGAGCGTTGCGGTTATTCGCCGATTATTGTTCACGCGACCAATATGCTCAGTCGAACGACCCCCCATTTAGAAGTATTGGCGCCAGAACCGGCGCCGACGGATTTGCCACCGTTTTTCTCAACCTCGGTACCCCAAGGTCTAACAACCACCGGTTGGGCCTTTACCGATGAATTGACCATCTTAGGCCAAACAGCCATCAGCGGGCCGTTGGGTGTCAACCTGCGTGCAGATCCATGTTGGGCGGCGCCCAATTTGGGTTTTATCCCGGCCGGTTCCGACTTGATTGTCCTGGGTTTGCCTCGGGACGACTATACACCGGTGCGCGTCAACAATGATGTCCTACAGATCCCCTTTGACCCCTTGGTAAGCGCCACCATCCAAGCGGGAATCGCTGGAAACCGGTACTTGCCGGATGGGACGGTGCCCGCAGTAGAAGAAATGACCCTCACGCCAACCGGGACAGCGTCTCCATCTTCAGCCACGGAAATGGCAACGTCGTTACCATCGCCTACGATGACTCCATCCGTGACGAACGAACCACAATGAGCTAACTGGCACTGCTAATATGTTGGCTTGGGAAAGGGTGTTAGCGGCTACGGCCCAGAATCCCTCGTCTCGATCCCCGTTTTGAGCCAAACAATCCCAGTCGTTTGTTAACCCGTTGCCAGGCTTCGCTGGGCGCGGGTGGGGGAAGCAACTGGTGAGATTCTTTGCTTAAGCCGAAGGCAAAATCCTCAAGCTGGATCGAAACTGAATCATTGGGATTGCTCATCAGCAACGGTACGCCACTGTTGATGGCTCCCACAAACTGTTTGGGAGCATGGGGTAGCACCAGGGCGATGGGGTGGTGCAAGGCCTCTTCAATCTGTTTAGTCGTCAGCGTGTTGTAAGCGGTGTTATCGTTGAGGATCAGCTTGATCTTCTCTGGTTCAAAGCCTAGCTCGCCATAAGTGTTTAACGTAATGGAGGCCGCCCGGATTGAAACGAGTTCTGGCGCCAAAACCAGCAAGATATTGTTTGCCGAATCCAGTGTATCCAGGACGATGTCGCTGAAATCGTGAGGCAGATCGACCACGATGTATTCGTAACGTGGCTTGAGCAACGATAAAGCTTTCTTCAGCAGATCGCTGCCAACTTCTTCAGCGTCAATCGGATCCTTAGGTGCGGCGATAAAATGCAAACCGCTCTCATGTTGGTTCATGATGCTTTCTAACGCTTCAATGTCGAAATTGGAAATATTGAAGGTGGTTAGGTCGGTCCACGACCGGCGGATGGTCTCATTCAGCATCAGTGCCACCTGACCCGAAGCCAGCACCATATCGAGCAGCAAAGCTGGCGTGCTCCAAAGAGAGGTCAGACTATAAGCCAGGTTAACGGCCAAGGTCGAAGTGCCTATTCCACCGCGTAGACTATGCACGGCGATGAGCTCGGCTGACCCCGCCAGATCCAGGCTATGGGATTGGGCTGCCTTAAAAGCTTCCGCTCGGCGGAGCAAGGCGGCCAGCCGCGCCGCAAGCTCATCCACTTCGAAAGGCTTCGTTAGATAATCATCGGCGCCGGCATTAAAAGCGTCTAGCTTGTCGCCAAGCTGAGACGCTCCGGTGAGGATAACGATAGGAATATGGGCAAATCCCGGTTCGCGTCGAAGTCGCCGGGCCACCTCAAAACCATCGATATCAGGCATGACCTTGTCGAGGATGACGATATCGGGCTTTTCTATTTGAATCCGGTTCAGACCCTCGGTTCCGTTGCTGGCTGTGAGTACATCATAACCTCGGGATCCCAGGGCACGTTCAACCAGTTTCAAAATGCCTGGATCATCATCAATAACCAGGACACGGGGCATACAAATCTCCTTTATTATCAGACGCCGCTGATCCTACCCCTGAGTTGTATCGCTGACAACTTTCAGGAAAAGGAGCGGGCAAATATTGACCTAATCTGAGTTGTTATCCACCATTCTTGTATGGTAAATATACTGAATGGCCACCGAATTATAATGCCGGTCAATCGTTTTATCCAACCATAATGAGTATTGCGGCGTATTTTGTAACAACATCGCATCGGGCCATGCACCAAAGAAATGCAGAGACTGGAACTTCTAAAAAAACCTCTCCCAAAATCTTGAATATGGTTAGGCTGATATGTTTTAGTTATCCCAGGAAGCCGCTTGTCCTGAGACGACCATCGGCCACTAGCTCCATAATTGAGCGGTCAGGGCTCATGAATTGGAAGAACAGGCCTGCAAACGTATTATCAAAACAGGTGAATAATTACCCTGGTTCTCCGGCTTGTTTACTTTCTGAACACCGGTCCAGTGAAACCTGGGACTATAACAGCGCCTCCTCGATGGAATCCGGCCATGATAAATCGACCCTGGCGCGACTATTCGGTTAACAGGGACAACCGGCATAAAAATAGAAATCCGTCGTTGACAGAATTTTCCCCAGAGGGTAAATTGTAATCTAATCGGCCGGCCGGCGCTGCCCCGCACTGGCAAGACCATTAGCCGGCTTCTGCAAGTTACCAATGAGAGTCATTAAAAGGAGGGTAATTTCATGTCCCAATCATTGCGGATTACCTTTATTCTTCACGCCATTGTGGCCTTTGTTTTTGGTCTGGCTCTGCTAGCCGCTCCCGGCCAGTTTCTAGATATTTTTGATTGGAAACCCGTCGACCCCCTAACGTCCCGTATGTTCGGCGCGGCGATGTTAGCCCTGGGTTGGGGCTCTATCCGCGGTTATCGAGCCGCATCTTGGGACGAGGTTGAAATCTTGGTAGAGGTTGAAGCCGCCTTTACTTTCCTTGCCGCCGTGGGCTTGCTTCGGCACCTGCTGGTTGGTTCTTGGCCCTGGTATGTCTGGATGATCTTCGCCATCTTCACCGTATTTGCCGTGGCTTGGATCTACCATCTGCTTAAGAAAAAGTAGACCACCATTCCGTTTGGTAAGGTCAATATTCAATTTATAAACGTCGCCGAATTGATCAGACCTACGCTGCTTGACGAAACCGGTTTTCCCGTTGGTATTTGCCAGGCATCAGTCTGCCATAAGTCCGCTTAAACGATATAATTGTTTCATCGTATAGAAAAAATCCAATAGAGGAGATACACAAAAGATGACATTTTCCAAAATCCAAGTGCCGGCCGGCGAAAAAATTACCTACGTCAACGGCAAACTGACCGTCCCAGATAACCCCATTGTCGCCTTCATCGAAGGTGACGGCATTGGTGTTGACATTACACCGGCCTCGATGAGAGTCTGGGATGCGGCCGTAGAAAAAGCCTACGGCGGTAAACGCCAGATTGCCTGGATGGAGATATATTCGGGGGAGAAGGCCAATGATCTGTACGGGACCTACATGCCCGAGGAAACCTTCACCGCCATGCGTGAATACCTTGTCGGGGTCAAAGGGCCGCTAACGACCCCGATCGGCGGTGGTTTCCGCAGTCTGAATGTCACCTTGCGCCAGATCCTCGATCTGTATGCTTGTGTGCGGCCGGTCCGTTATATACCCGGCACACCCAGTCCGATGGTCCGGCCTGACCAGATGAACATCGTCATATTTCGCGAAAACACGGAAGATGTTTATGCCGGCATCGAATGGTTGGCGGATTCGGAAGATGCGCAACGACTGATTACCTTCATGAATGATGAATTGGGCAAAGACATAAGCATACATGCGGCCATCGGCATCAAGCCGGTCACCGAGTACGGTACCAAGCGTCTCGTGCGCCAGGCTATTGAATACGCAATCGACCGCGGTTTTGGCAGCGTCACCCTGGTCCATAAAGGCAATATCATGAAGTTTACCGAGGGCGCCTTTAAAAACTGGGGTTATGAATTGGCGGCCACGGAATTTGGCGAACAAACCATCAATGAGGATGAACTCTGGGAAAAATATGACGGTCAGACCCCGGCCGGTAAAATCGTTATTAAGGACCGCATCGCTGACAATATGCTCCAGCAATTGCTCACCCGCACCGGAGACTATGAGGTCATCGCCACCTTGAATTTGAACGGCGACTATATGAGCGATGCTGCGGCTGCCCAGGTCGGCGGGTTAGGTATGGCCCCCGGTGGGAACATCGGCGATGGTATCGCCCTCTTCGAGGCCACCCATGGCACCGCCCCCAAATACGCCGGGCAGGACAAAGTCAACCCGGGCAGCCTGATTCTTAGCGGGGTCATGATGTTGGAATATATGGGCTGGCAGGAAGCAGCCGACCTGGTCAACATGGCCATGACCAAAACAATCGAAAATAAGACTGTTACCTACGATTTACACCGCCAGATGGAAGGGGCGACCAAGTTGAGTTGTTCCCAGTTTGCCGAGGCTATCATCGAAAATATGTGATGCTGAGGAGTTGGGCTCCTGCCTGCTCAAATGAAAGAAAATTGGACCGAAGGACCGGCGAAGGTCCTGACCATCGCCGGTTCTGACAGTGGGGGTGCGGCCGGTCTGCAGGCCGATCTAAAAACCTTTACCCGCTTGGGCGCTTACGGCATGTCCGTGATCACGGCCGTCACCGCCCAAAACAGCCAACGCGTGGAGGCCGTCCACCCCTTGCCGGTTGAATTTGTCCTAGCCCAATTGAACGCCGTCCTCTCAGATTACGGCGCCGCGGCCGTCAAGAGTGGTTTCATCGGCCGGGCCGATCTGGTTAAGGCCCTTGCCAGCCAGCTGGCTCAATTTGCACCGCCGTTCCTGGTTGTCGATCCAGTCCTGGTCAACCACCAGGGCCAATCGATGTTTCCCCCGGCCGTTACCCAGGCCTATGTAAATCATATGTTTCCCCTGGCCGACCTCATTACACCCAATCTGGAGGAAGGGGCCTTGCTTGCCGGCCGGCCCATCCCTGGCGTACCAGACATGACCCTCGCTGCCCTGGCCATCCAGGCCCTTGGCCCCCGTTGGGTATTGTTGAAAGGAGGTCGAAACGGTTCAAAGATGGTCGATATCTTGACCAACGGCCGGCAAAGCTGGACCTTATCCAGCGCCTATCTGGACACGGCAAACACCCATGGCAGCGGCGATACACTCTCGGCCGCTATCTGCGTCTTTTTAGCCCAAGGCCGGCCGATGCTCGAGGCAGTTAAAAACGCCCACTCCTTTACGGCCGCCGCCATTAAGGGCGCGGTCAATTGGCGATTGGGCGCCGGTCACGGACCGATCAACCATTTCGCAGCCTAATCCGTATCTCCAGACCCCTTCGTACGTCATAAAGGGTAGGTAACAAAAACCCAATCTTTTACTCTGTTAGGAGCTAGACGTTAAAACGAAAGGAGATATGGAAAATGAGTGTGCTAATCCTCAAAGTAGTCCTGGTACTTACCGTTGCCTTCGGTTCCGTAGGCGGGACCCTGACGGCGGCGACCGATAGCCTGCCTGATTCGGTCGTTTATCCCCTTAAGTTAGCCATGGAGCAGGCCCGGCTGACCTTCAAAAACGATCCTATCGAGCAAGCCGGTCTGCACCTGTCCTTTGCCCAGGAACGGGCCCAAGAGATGGTACGATTGGCCGCAAAAGGAGAGGCGCCGGATGAAGCCTTGCTTATCCAGATGCGGACCCACATGCGCACCGCGTTCCAGCTGGCTGCCCAGGCCGGTGACGAGCAATTGCAAGGATTTCTGAAGCAAACCCAAAAAATAACCCAAAGCGGGAGTTATGATCTGGCGGCTGCCCAAGAACAGGCTCAGGAAAAGATCCAGGATCGGTTGCAGCAGGCGAGTGGTGAGATGGCGCGCTGGCAGCATGAAGCGAAAGCTGGTCTAGCGGACCCAGGCGAATTCAGGGCCCGCTTTGGACCGGGCGGTCCTTGTGAAGAAGGCGAAGCATGCGAACCGCACTATGGCGATGGCGATCAGGAGAAAAACCAGAACGGTCCCGGTGGTCCTTGTGAAGAGGGCGAGGAGTGTGAACCGCCTTACGGCGACGGCGAATGCAAGGGAGACTGCGACCAGGAGAAGAACCAGAACGGTCCTGGTGGTCCTTGTGAAGAGGGTGAGGAGTGCGAACCGCCCTACGGTGATGGCGAATGCGACGGAGACTGCGACCAGGAGAAGAACCAATATGGTCCTAGTGGTCCTTGTGAAGAGGGCGAGGAGTGCGAACCGCCTTACGGCGACGGCGAATGCGAGGGAGACTGCGACCAGGAGAAGAACCAATACGGTCCAGATGGTCCTTGTGAAGAAGGTGAGGAGTGCGAACCGCCCAATGGTTACGGAGACGGTACCCAGGAACAAAACCAAAACGGTCCCGGTGGCCCTTGCCCAGATGGTGAAGAATGCGTACCGCCCTACGGCGACGGCGATGGCGACGGCACCCAGGAGCAAAATCAGAATAACGAGCAAAATCAGGGTCAAGGTGATACCCAAAATCAGAACCAGGAGCAGAATGGCGAGGGATCAAACGGCCAGGAGCCAGGTGGTTCCGATAATGCCGGGGGAAACGAAGATACCGGTAGCTCTGATAACTCTGGTGGTGCTGCTGATAACGGCGGCTCTGATAACTCAGGCGGTTCTGGTGACAATGGTGGCTCTGACAATTCTGGTGGTGGTGATTCCGGCGGCGGTGGTGATTCTGGTGGCTCCGGTGGATCCGGCGGCGGCGGTGGTTCCGGTGGTGGAGGAGGATAGAGAACAACAACCTTCGCGTTTCGTAAACTGCTGCGTATACGCCTAATTTGAGCAAGCGTACGCTTTCCAAGAACTAGATCTGACAATCGTTTAAAATACAGAGAACCCCTGAAGCAAAAACCGTTTCAGGGGTTCTTTTGCGTACGCCGGCATTGAACCAGTTCAAGGAGGAGCCAGTCATCTGCAGACTCGGAGAAAACATACCGTCGGCCGAAGGCAGCTATCGATGCTTCCGGGACCTCTGGGAGGAGACCGGAGAGTAAAATCTAGTGATAACCAGAGGCCATAAGGCGACGGCAGACCTGGTTCGAGAGACAATTGCCATGAAGGCGTCGAAGCGACTCGGTTCTACTGATGAAAGGGTATAGGGGAAGGATTACTTGCTTCTCCGGGCCAAGCTGGCCAAGGGGGGCAACCGCTCCGGGAGACTATCGTTGACGGCTGATTGGCGGAAGCCAAACACAGGTGGATGGGCCAAGCAGGCTAAGCAGTGGAGAGGTGGCATAGCGGCTAATATACTGCCCGATCTCTGCCCTGCCATGTTAAAACAGGTTCTGCTGCCGTTCGGGGAGAAAAGAATTGCCGGGGCGAGTACCGGTTGAAGTGGCGTTCTCAATCCGGTCTCACCCCGGCGGGTTAGAGTGTGGTTAACCAAGGAAGCTTGGTTAGCCTTGGCGCTTTCGCCTAGGGTTCATTAACGGTAACGGGCCAGAAGATTATACGGCGGAACCAGAGGTCGTTCTCGGAAGATTCCTCGGGCTTCCACGGGTACCAGCGGGTGGGGATCTCGTCCGGATCCTCCTCGCCGGCGATCATCGAGTGCCAAATGACGTACGCCTTTGAGCCGTCGGACGTCGCCCGGAGCTGGCATTCGCCCTGCTCCTCGGGTTCGCCCTTGGCCACAAAATCGTAGCGCCAGACCGTTTCGCCGTAACCCTCGTTGCTGTTTTCACCGCCGATCTCCCACGGGATCTTGACATAGCTGTCCCCATAGTCCTCGCTGCGGGTGTAGTAGACGTCGAGGGGTGAAGCCTCGGTCTTGAGGCTGTCGCCGCCGGTCGATTTGGCGTTGTCGGCCGTGCCCCAGGCAACGAAGAACATGTTGTCCACGTAGGTGTCCTCTTCGTAGACACAGACCCCCTTCGGACACAGATTCGGCAGGGCGGGGTCTGTTCCATCAAGCGGGTAGACCGGTGGGGTGGTGCCCATCCGCGGGTCGGCCGAGGTCTCCTTGTTACTCTTAATCTCGGAGATATTTCGCGCCGGCTCGAACGCTCCTGCGCCGATGAACTGGGCAGGCACCCCATCGGGAGTGGTGACCATGGTTTCGGAATAAACCGTCATCGCCACGCCGACCGGCATCGGCGGCAATTCGCCTGCGGGCACCGCTTCAGGGTCATACGTTCCGCAATTTTCGTACATGTCGTCGAAGACTTCGGGCGGCAGATTCCCCGAGCCGTCCGGATCCGGTCTATCTGGATCCGTTCTGAACTCAGGACAGACGTAGACCCCTGCCCCATCCGGGTTAGTGGTCCAGGTCTGACCGCCGTCGAAGGACCTCCTGACGTAGAAGTTGTAGCGGTCGTTGCCGTTGCGGGCCGCCGCCCAGTTGGGTGACTGGGCATAGGCGATGACGAAGAAATCGCCGCGGATAAAGCCGCGGTGGCTGCGGACGTTGGAGTACATGGCCGGGCAGACCTCGCCGTTGAGCACGTCGCAGGCGGTCCCGTCCTCATGAACCAATCCGTACGACTCGTCGCCCAGATTGGACACGTCCTGACTCCACAGCAGCACCTTGTTGGTGCCATAGCGGTCGTCAGTCGGGTCGTCGGGTGTGTCGTCGTCCGGCCCGGCATCCACCGCCAGGTCGACGTTGGCGCTGGTCAGGTTGATGTGGTCACGGCGTGGATAGCCGTCGTTGGGGTCGGTGAAGACCCCGCCGCACAACCGGTCTCCGTAGGCTTCACCCCACACATTGCAACTGTAGCCTTGCACGCCGTCGGTCGGACAGCCTGGCAAATCAAAGGTCTCGTCCAGGTAAGTCGTACACTGCATGTTTTCGAACGCGAACGGGTTATCCGCCTTCGGATTGAAGTTAGCTTCGGGTACCACGAATCTGCGGATGAACGCATCGGCTGGCCGGCCTTGCCCCTCCTGGCCCTGCTTGTAGATGATCGCACCGGCTGTCCGGGTGTCGCCAATCTTGCCGTACGACTGCACGAGGAACCGCGCCCGCCGAGCGATCTCCGTCCGGTACTGCAGGAACAGATCTTCATCGGGCAGCCACTGGCCGGGATCGGTATCCGGATCGGTGCCTTCCTGCCAGTAGTCGAAGTAAAGCGGAACCGGTTGGCCTGCTTCACAAGTGCAGGTCGGGTTTTCCAGGTCCGTCTCGATCACGTCCGGCGTCTTGGGGTCGTCGCAGTATGTCGGGTAGAGCCCACCGCACATTGCCGGCAGGTTGACGATGTGACCGGGTGCGACCAGGTCGGGCTGGGCGAAGTCGAAGCTATGGTACATCATATTCTTGCCGATGTCCTGCTTGGTCGGCTTGTCCTGGCCAGAATCGCCGATGATCTCATCCACGGGATTATCGGTGTCAAGGTGCGCCTCCGCCGCCAGCGAGTGACCCAGGCCTTTGGACTCTTCGTAGGCTAACAGCGCCCAGGCGCTCCTGGTGCCGTCAGGTTTGGTGTACGGCTGCAGTTGCAGCATCGGCCGGGAGGCAAAGACGTCGCCGTCCAGCAGGCGGCCGTCGGAGGCCACGCAGACCAGCTTGTCGGCGCCGGCGGAGTTGGTAAAGCCGAACCAGCGTTCGTGGGCCGAGGTGCCGGGCAGCAAGTCCATGTAGGAGTTGGTCCCTGACAGGTCGCACAGGTCTAACGTGCCGCCGCGGTCTACATAGTACTGGTAGTCGGGCGTGCCGTCTCCACCGGGTTCGTACAGGCCGGTAACATTGTCGATCTCGTCGATCGACTGGGCCAGGTAGGCGTAGCGCTTGGTGCCATTCAGGTTGCCGAACAGCCCCTTTAGATCCTCGCAGTAGGGGTCGCCCTCGTGGTTGTCGGGATCGCAGCAGGTGGCCGGATCCGCCTCCGGATGGCCACAGAACTCTTTAGCGATTTCCTCGGGGTCGATCGGCAGAAAGCTGCTGTTCCCTCCCTCGTCAACGACTACCTCGGGGAAGCAGACCGGTTCGCCTAGCCCGGTGCTATCCGGGAACGTCGGGCAGTCCGTGCTCGGCTCGACCTTGAGCGTGTGCGTGTTCACCATGTCGTTGTCGGTGACCCGCACCGGCAGCGAGAACGGCACCAGGGCCTTGGGCCGGCCCAGGCCGGGCTTGTCGAGGTAACCTTCGTCGCCCGTAGGTTCGCCGTCGGTACCGCCGCCGGGTCCGCCGGGCTCGAAGTTCTCATCGACGATGTTGAAGTCGTCGTAGGAGATGAAGGTATACCACATGTCGGTCTTATGATTGGAGATGGCGCCGCTCCAGCCTTCGCCGGGACCCTTGCCCTTGCCGGGCCGTAGACCGCTGGGGTCTTCCTGCCAGGCGATGGCAAAGCCCGCGCCGCGGGCCGAGCCAACCGTCGGGATGTAGACGTCGCGCCGGCCGGAGGTGATGCGCTCGGGCTTGAACCAGACCACATCGCCAAGCTCTATAGCAGCGGACTCATCACAGCTGCCTGTTCCATCTCCTGTGCAACATTCGAATGGCATACCCTCGGCGGTACATTGATTGACGTCCGTCGTTGGGTCATCTTCGACGTTCATTGACGCAAATGTTTCGTCGTCGAGATCCTTCTCGGTGGCAATCACCCCGCGCGCTGCCCATAGACAGGAGTAGGGGATCTCGCCAATGCCCAGATCGGCCACGTCGTCCACTTCATTGTAGTCCACCGACTGCTGCTGGCCTCGCACACCCCAGATATCGGTGACATAGTAGTCGTCGTCGCCGGGATAGTCGGGCTCGCACACCTCCGTCCCTTGCTCGGCGTTGCCCCGGCAGTAGACGGCGCATTCATTCTCTTCAGTCAGAGGATCATCCCATTCGATTTCTTCGGTCGCCGGGTCGTCGCAGGTGTTGATGGCGTAGCGCGGATTGCCGCTCTGGCAGAACTTGCTCTCCCAGACCACCAGGATCTTGTTGTCGTTGACCTTCAGGTAGGGCGAGCCGGTGGTGCCGGGGAAGGGCTCTTCCGTTTCCAGATCGAAGGACGACATGTCGGCCATGCGTGAGACGTTCATGCGCTTCCAGGTGTTGCCATCGTCGCGGGAAATCGCGGTGTAGATGTCCCAGGAGAAACGGCCAGGCCAAAAGTCCTCTTTGACCTGGTCGTCGTAGATGTCGACCTTGCCCATGTAGGTCGTCAGGATGGGCTTGGCCACATCGCGGCACTCGATGAGCGTGACCATGCATGCAAGAGGATCCTCGTAATCGCGGGGATCGCACTCTTCGGCAAGCGGATCGCCGCCCAGCCGCCACTCCTCGTAGGACACACCTACCTCGTCACCGTCTTCCTCATCGAAGATCTTGTCGCCGTCGACGTCAACGCACAGTGATGGGTCGCCGTTGGAGCGAACGCCGGGGAAGTAGACGGGCATGACTTCCAGCTTTTGTTTGGTCTCGCCCAGGTCCTCAGTCTTGGACATGTTCTTGCGGAATATGCCGCTGGCATTGAGGCCGGCCTCCAGGTTGCCCTGGGCTTCCGCGGCATCGACTGCCTTGAGGACGATATCTTCGGGATTGCCTTCACATTGATCAATGGTCTCGTTAATTAGATCTTCTACTTGCCAGTCCAAACTGAAATCGACGTTGGCAATAATTAACGTTTCTTTGGCATCGTCAAGGCATCCGACCACGACGGGCCTGATATTGATCTTGCCATCAGAATGATCATCGTCGAGGCTCTGCAGCAACCGGGCTACATTTATGACGCGCGGGTCGGTGGCATCTGCGCTATCGAATAGGTCAAGCGGCGATACTTTCTTGGCCGCTTCGGCAGTGCCAAGGACGACGGTGCCCACCGAGAATTCGATTTCCTCATCGGGGAAGAAGAGAAAACCGCCACCACCCTCGTCATCCGACGTGACACCTTCCTGGGTTGGGCCACGATAACTGAGACCCACCACTGGAGCGTCGATAAATTGCCCGCGCTGCGGGTGGGCGAGCAGGTAGGTAAGCGTCCAGCCCCACTGCGCGCCCTCAAATTCATCCGGACCGAAAGCCCACGCGCCCTCTTGGGCAATGACTTCACCGTATTCATCGAGTATCACCAAATCTGCATGGACGGCGAAGGTGGGTGTTCGGAGGGCGTGGTACTGCGATCCCCAGCTAAATCCGAGATCGTCTTTGAGATCCAATGTCAGATGGTGTACGGATACTGGATTCTCGTATTCTTGTTTGTAGGGGAACTTGCCGAGTACAGGATTCCCCCTCTTGGTCGGAATCGGGTCGCTGTCGGGGTAACCGGCGTAGATGTGCGTGGCCGCGATCTTCCATTCGCCCGAGGTTTCGATATGTACCATGACATTTTGGGGCGAATTCCAAATGCTCACGGTGCCGGCATCAATCGTCTGATCGGCTAAGAATGGTGTCTCAAACAGACCAGGGCCGCCGTAGGCGTTGCCGGTAAGGCTTTGCGCCTGCGCTATGGCAAAGATCCCCAGCAGCAGCAGAACAATCATTATTACCAATACAATCCTGCGATTCATTTCTTTATCCTCCTCGCTCCTGATGAAGCGGAAAACTAAGTAGAATATCTTCACGGAGAAAAGTAAAAACAGTATCCATAAACGGCCCTCCCTTCGAAGCCCCTGCTTCGTCAGCGCTTATACTCAACATCAACTTTGTTTCTATCAAAAATAATTCCCTCTTCTTTTGACGAAAATTCTTTAAGATTAGCCACCGTTTGGACCACATTCTGTAGGTCATTCATGGATTGGGTCTGGTGCTGGCTACTGTTCAATACAATGGCCTGGCAACAATCTGGGTCAAGCCCGATCAATAACAACTCGGGTCGAGCCTTCAGCAAGGAAATGATCGATTGGGCTTCTGGATTATCGAGTTCGAAGACGATCAAATCAGGCTTAATAGAGTTCAGCCGCTGCCGAAGGTCCTCAAACTCTGCTTCTACCCGTACCAGGTTGGGCATCTGCTCGCCAGTCAGGCTGACTGCTACGCCGTCCATCAACAATGAATCTCCAACGAGTACGACTAGCGGCCGGTCTACCATGGGTTTGGCCTCTTTATGGTGATAGTACTATGGTCATAATAGATCGGCCGCGACCCTGCTTTCAATCGCTCGTCAGCTCATCAAGGCATGAAAAAAGAGCTATCTGGCCATCGCTCTGGGTTGGCTATTTAACTAATTCTCTTGGGGCTGGGGATTAGTTCAGGCGATTCCGGGGATTAATTCTTTGGCGTCGCTGACTTTGTGAAAAGGAAGTTGTCGTTGGGGAGGGAACCATCTGACCGGGTGGCGATCGCTGTTAACACATCAGAAATTCCTGCTCAGGAATCGAAGGGAAGTTGGATCAGCCCTTCGCGTAATGCATATTGGGCCGCTTCGTGGCGATGGTTCAAGTGTAATTTGGATAATATATTGCGCATATGAGTCTTGACGGTATGGATGCTGATCACCAGTTTTTCTGCGATCTCCTGGTCGCTGGCCCCTTGGGCTACCAGGCTCAACACTTCCTTTTCCCGACTTGTCAAGACCGTGGTATCGCCGGCCGGCACTGGACCAGCCCGGCGGCTCAGGCGCCGGAACTCCTCCAGCATACGTCCCCCCAGGGCGGGCGTAATGGCTGCCTCCCCGTTCACCGCACCCCTTATCAACGATACCAACTCCTGCGAGCTAATGCTCTTCAGCAGATACCCTTGGGCGCCGCTCTGGATGGCCTTGAACAACTTTTCGTCCTCATCGCGCACGGTTAAGATGACGATGATCGTGTCTGGTAGCTCAACCATGATGCGCTGGGTGGCCTCAACCCCGTCGCAGCCGGGCATCCCAATGTCCATCAAGATGAGGTCAGGTCTCAACTTCCGTGCTTTTACCAGGACCTCAAGACCATCGCTGGCTTCGCCCACAACCTCAAGGTCTGGCTGAGCATTTAGAAGATTCGCCAATCCTTCGCGGAATAAATGGTGATCATCTGCTAAAAGGACACGAATTCGGGACATATTTTTCTTTCTCAAATGTAACCAGGACGCCTAAATCGCCACAGCTTCGTAATCAGTGGTTTGTTCGCCGTTTTTGGAATCATCAAGATTCTGCCAGCTATCCGGTCGCCAGGTCAGGACTATTTTGGTTCCATGTCCCAAACGTGGATAGATATGCAGGTCGCCCCCAATACGGGCTGCCCTGGCTTGCATGATGCTGAGACCAAAATGGTCGCCTACTGCCATCGCCTGTTCATCGAAATCGAAACCCTGGCCATCATCGGAGACGGCTATTTCGATGGTGTCATTTTTTGCCGACAATCGGACGATGATCCTCTGGGCAAACGAGTGGTGCTTGGCGTTTAAAAGTGCCTCCTGGACGATCTTTATAACCTGATCCACATTCTCAGGGTCTAGGTATAAGGGCCTGGACAGGCGGTTGACTAGTTCGATGGCTTGCTGGCTGTCTTTTACCTGATCGCTTGTCAATTGGGCTAATAGTTCTTGCAGTGTCTGGCGGGGCAAGGGATCTTTTTGCAAAGTGGCGATGGAGCGGCGCACATCAAATGTGGCCTGGCCGATTGCTTTATGCATGTAGTCGAACTCGCCCATAACTTGATCAACCTGCCCGTCGAGCAACAGTTCGCCCGCTCTATGAGTCTTCATACCCAGGTAACTCAAAGTCTGAGCCAGGCCATCATGCATATCGGCGGCGATTCGTTGTCTTTCCTCCAGGACGGCCGCTTTTTCCAGTTTTTTGTTGGCTTCGGTAAGCTCAGCCGTTCGAACAGAAACCAACTCCTCCAGCTGATCATGATAAGCGTTTAATTCCCTTTGGGCCTTGTTCTTTTCAAGAGACATCTCCCGGAAATAGACGAATCCGAATAGAAATACAGCCAAGATATGGAAAGTATTGCCAATAGGGCATAGTACCGTAACGTAGGCCCTGTTCGTAAAATAGTTCAGTAATATCAGGAATTCGGCCATAAACAGGAATGAAAAGGCCAGGATCACGACATTCCTCAGCCAACCACGCTTTTTTATCAGAATGACAATAGCCGCGCCCATCAGAACCAGGGATACTGAGTGCAGCAATAAAGCCGCCCCGGCATCGTGAAATCGGATTTGCGGATTGGCGTTCAATTGAATTGGCCACCAGATGATCGTTATCAGGCAAGTAATAGCCGTTGCTCCCAGCCCTATCCTTAGATACCGATTGGATACTGACCTATCAGCCAGAATATAGCGCAGAAATGAGGCAGCGATCACCACGATTGAGGCCAAAGCCAGCGCGTGTTCGAAGGGCTCTACAACTGCGCAAAGCGCATCATGACCTGATTCATTGATGATCTTTACCGACAATCGGGCCAGCATAACCAATTCTCGTAACAGGCCCAGGGCGAAGCCCCAAACCAGCAGCTTTTCCCGCGGATAGTCCCCATGTTTCTGCCTGGACCAGGCCACATACAAAAGAATAGCCCACATAGCGGCCGGTATCGCAAAACGCACTAGGTTGTTTTCGGCCGGCCCAGGCCCCCCGGCGAATTGGGTCAAAAATTGAAGCACAAGTTCTGAAAATTGGTCCACCGCTTCCCCATATTCGACTCAAATAAGCGGCTCAATCACCAAACACCAAGAAATGTTGAAAACCCTCTTATATTACTGGCCGCCCCATAAGAAGCCAAGCAGCATCTCTAATCCTCATAATAGAATAACAGCAGCCTAATGTCAAGAATTTTCAATTCTCGTGTTATTCTTCAGTAATTCTGTCACCATCTAATTTTCCAGTAAAATGTCACCCATATCCGACCTTGCCCGGCCGTAAAATTTCTGCTACTCTTCGTTTAGAACGTTCTAAACGTAGGGGAAGATATGCACGCGAATCTCGTGGCGGTTGAAGAAAGTACGGTAGCTGGTCTTGGCCGGCTGGCCGGGTTTTTTGGTTTTAGTGAGCTGATGGGTCGCCTCTATGGCACCCTGCTGCTCAGCCCGGAGGCGATGTCCCTTGATGAGCTGGCCGAAGGCTTACAAATAAGCAAGGGCTCGGTTAGTATGAATATGCGCTCCCTGGAACGCTGGGGCATGGCCAAAGAAGTCTGGGTCCGTGGTGAGCGAAAAAAGTATTACATGGCCGAATCTGACTTCTGGACCGTAATCCGTAATGTACTGAGCGGCCGGGAGATGCGAGAAGTCCAGGTGGCGCTCCAGGTTTTGGGGGAAAGCGTTGACAAGTTGAAGGCTGCGGAGAATGAACTGCCGGAAAAAGAGCAGGAGCTAGCCGTATATACTTTAGAACGAATCGACGACTTGCGCGCATTTTTTGAGATGGCTCTCTTGGTCCTGGAGACATTCATGGCCAGCAGCGACGATATCGATTTTGAAGACATCGCCAAATATCTGCCAGCTTGATTCCCCTTATCCGGTCATTCTTATTATGATTATTGCCGTCGGCTCTCTGAACCCGATAAAGATCGGGGCTGTAAAAAGTGTAACCGAACGAGTCTGGTCAGACGCCGGCGTGATCCCCGTCGACGCGCCATCAGGCGTTTCGACGATGCCCATGAGCGATGCCCAATGCCTGCTTGGGGCTCGTAATCGAGCCTGGCAGGCCAGGGAATCTGCCGGCGCCGACTTCGGTTTTGGCCTTGAGGGCGGCGTTAACCAGGATCCGGTCGGATTGATGCTCCTGGGTTGGGTTGCCGTCCTCGATGCGCAAGGCCGGGAAGGGATCGGCTGTACCGCCCGACTTCCACTTCCCCAAGCTATTGCCGAACGAGTCCTGGCAGGTGAAGAGTTGGGGCCAGTTATGGATGAGTTGTTGGGCCAGCACAACGTCCGGCAGAAGGGTGGGGCGGTTGGCGCGCTTACCGCCGGGTTGGTCCTGCGACAGGAAACATTCGCCATTGCCGTGGCTTATGCCCTAGCCCCGTTTGTCGCGCCGCATTTTTACCAAAACGGTCGTGGATGATCGTTTGACCGGTATAGCTCATTTGTGCTACACTTCGCCCGATTCGACGACAAGAATAACCGGGAACGACTGCATTTTTAGCGAGTTAGGCTATGTCTCTGGAATTTGAGAAACTCGGCAACCAGGTTGAGGAAATGGCCCAAAGTGCGATTCTTCGTCGAGAGGAGCGCCGCCAATTAGAGGCCGATGCCCTTGAAAAACTGCACCGCCATGCGACCGATTGGGATTTCCTTGACGAATGCCTGCAAACGGCAATCGACAAGGCCACAATCAAAAAGTTACGGGCTGCCCAGCCGTTGGATCGAAACGAACCCCTGGATGCAGCCGTTCCTGTGCCATCGTTGCCCGTCCGGGCAACCATAATTGCCACTGACGGCTCTCAGATTTTACCGAACCACCATGCCGCGCATCTTTACTCCTTGATCAATGTGGGGGTCATTATTTATGGCCATGGTTTAGAGGATCCGCCGGAGCAATTCACCCGTCCGACCCTGGACTATCCTGGCAAAGGTCGGCCGGCGGCTGGCAACCCGCTGGATGGCTTCTCAGATAACGCCGGACTGGTTAACCTGCGCCGTGACCGGGCGGAGATCGAAACATTAGCCCGTACAGTCTGGGAGCAGCGCCAGGCACAAAAACCATTGGTCGCCATCCTGGACCAACGCCTCTTATATTGGCCCGTGGCCGGCAGCGGTGAAGCAGGCGGAAGGGGCGAACAAATCGTTAAAGCCTGGCAAGAAGCCATGACCAACATCCGACTATGTGAAGGACTGTTGGTTGGCTACATTGCCCGATCGCTAAAACAGTCGGTGTTGACCACGCTGGCCTCTCTTAATATTAATGAACCCAATTTTGATCCGCAACGACTAACCTCCCGGGACACGACCACCGGGCTTACCGACGCCGGCCTTTTTAGCCATTTATTGGAGCCAGGCCAACGCAGTAAACTTTTTATTGACGTTTCCCAGCACAACAATGAATTTCGTGGTGGCGATCCGCTTAATGAAGTTTGCTTCTTTTACCTGAACCCGGGTCAAAGCGGCCGGCGCATCGCCCGGGTGGATATTCCTATGTGGGTGGCCAGGGAACCAGTCGCCGTTGATGCCGTCCACGCCCTGATAATCGATCAGTGTCAAATCTTGGGTGATTATCCATATGTTCTCGCCCGGGCCGATGAAATTGCGGTAGTCGGGTTGCGGGATCAGGAGAACCTTAACCTGATGATCGATAATAGGATGCAGCGCCATGGCATCTCCGGGCAGGCCACGGCCAAACAAGGTAGCAAAGAGTTAGCTCGCGCCGGCCGGACCCGTCATGAATTGTAATAACTTGCCTGGTAACTGCGGAGACTTTGGATCGGCCAGCGATCTTCATGTTATTTATTAACCTTGTCCTCCATCCTGGTAACGAGATATGGCAGAAACAGATCAATTCTTCTCAAGAACAAAGAACCTGGAAATCGGCCGTATCTTGCGCGCCAGCACCGTAGGTTACACCATTGGTAGCCGTGTTAGCCAGCTGTCGGCGCCCAGTTTTGGCTGCCTGGTGAAAGCCCAACCGCTGGAGCAGCGCGAGACAATCTACGGTCTGATTTATGATATGCACATTGACGACGACCCCCTGGTGCGGCGCCTGGTTCTGGCCGAGGACCCGCCCCAGGCCGTCATCGAAGACCAGCGCAATAATCGCCTCTTACCGGTGGAGATGAGCGTGCTGGCCATCGGTTATCGATTTAATGACCGGTTACACCATGGGCTGCCGCCCCGGCCTCCGCTCAACCTCGATCCTGTCTACTTATGCCAGGACCTGGACGAAGTACGGGAATTTACTGAGTTGCCCGGTTATTTACGTCTCATCCTCCGCGCGGCCGCCGAACGAGTTCCGGTTGACCAACTGATGGTTGCCCACATCCAAAGTACCTTTGAGCTACGCGGTCATGACCTGGCCTGGGCCAGGCGCATTGTGCGGGAATTAAGCGATCTGATGCGCTATGACTACGAATTGCTGGTGCCTATCCTGGAAGCCCTCAGTCTAAGTTTGCCTGAGCTTGGCGCCGAAATCGACCGGTAGCCCAGACTGGATATCTTTCCCAACTTTAATTCGGTTACCTGACGAAAAAATAGAAGGGGAAAACGAAAAAACAATAGGAGAAAGCGTTGTCAGATGCGGCTTATCAGATAACTTAGGATTCGACACGCCTCCTCTATACCAACGGTAGATTATTGCTCGACAAGGAGTGAGATGGAAGAAGGCGATAAAATTGGTTACGTAGTTGGCGGCGGTCTGAAAGAAGGCTTTTATATCCGTCTCACCGTCCCGGCCGAGCGCGTGCAAGAGGGTAGTTTCGTTGTTATCGACGGCGGACGCTACCGCTATTATGGCCTGGTCACCGATCTTCAACTGGGAGCCAGCGATCCCCGTTTCGCAGAAGAACAGCGTCTTCAACCGGCCATTGCCCAGACCTTAATCGGCCGGCCCTTGTTTACCACCCTGGTCATGTACCCAACGCTGATGTTAGACCTTGGCCCAGAATTAGCCACTCTGGCCAGGGCAGCCTGGCAAGATCGTGTTGACCGGGGTGAGGAGAGTCCTGGTCCCAAACCGGTTAAAACGGTGCCGGCCCATCGCACCGCCGCCCGTCTGGCCAGCGCAGAGGATGTGGCGCAGATCTTCGGCGAGGCCGGCCCGGGTATGTTCACCATCGGCCATACCATTGAGCAAAATTTTGCCGTCCGTCTCGACCTGAATCGCTTTGTTAAACGCTCCAGTGGTATCTTCGGTGCCACGGGTACGGGTAAGAGCTTCTTAACCCGAATCGTACTGGCCGGCTTAATGCGGGAAAATGTGGCCGCTGCCCTCGTTTTCGATATGCACAATGAATACGCTTTCAACGATCTTGACCCCGACAATGAGGTCACCGTTCGTGGTCTGCAATCTCTGTTTGGTAACGAAGTTCAGGTGGCTGCCCTCGGCCGTGGTTCGTTGGTCCGCGGCCACGTACCCGACTTCACCCTCGAGTTGGCCTTGAGCGATTTCCAGACCAGCGATATTCGCCTGTTGGCTGACGCATTAAATCTGACGGATACAGCCGACGTGACCCTTAACGCCCTGGTTCGTTCCTTTGGCGATAGCTGGTTTGTTCACTTCATGGCCCTGGTGCCCGGAGCGGTTGAGACCGACCCCGACAGTGGCAAGAACCGCCCGGCGGACAATTCAGTAGCCGCCTGGGCCAGGGAGAACAACGTAAACGACAAGGCCGCCGAAGCACTACACCGGCGTCTGAAGCTGATCTACGACCGGCCCTATGTGGCCGAGCGCCCGGCTTCCGATGCCGTCGCTGCCATCGTCGACAAGCTGGAGAACGGCCGCCATGTCATCCTAAGTTTCGGCGACTACGATAGTGAGCTAGACTACCTGCTGGTATCCAATATCTTAACTCGCCGCATCCGCCGCCATTGGGTTCACAAGACCGAAGCCTTCAAGAGCCGGGCTGAACCGGCGCCGCGGCCGCTGGCCATCGTCATCGAGGAAGCTCATAAGCTGCTCAACCCCCAGGTTAGCGGGCAGACCGCCTTTGGCACCATCGCCCGCGAGATGCGCAAATATTTCGTCACCCTGATAGTTGTCGATCAGCGACCGTCAGGCATCGACGACGAGGTGATGTCCCAGCTAGGCACCCGGATCACCGGCTGGCTGGGTGATGAAGATGATATCCGGGCCGTCCTGACCGGCCTGGCCGGTCGTGATCAATTGCGGGGCATGTTGGCCCGGTTGCAGGAGAAAGAAGAGGTGCTTCTACTGGGTTGGGGGGTAAAAATGCCCATACCGGTTAAATCCCGTCGCTACAACGACGAATTTTATCGAGCTATGAACAAGGATAAACTCTCCGATCTTGGACACACCTTTGACGAATTGGGCCTTGACGATATCAACGATCTGCTTGGCTTGGGAAAATAATCTCCCTTTGACCAGATCAGGCAGGGTTGATTGCCAACCTGCGTAAAACGCAAGTAGCCAGGAATTTTTATGAGTGAGCATAGAACAATAACCCCCCAAAGCGCCCGTCGATTGGCTATCTCCCGCCAGCGCCTGGTTGACCCGCGTCCCGCTCCCACCCGGCAGGGCATCATGGAACTTCTCGAGGATATCGGTTGCGTACAAATCGATCCCCTGCGAGCGGTAGAGCGCACGCAGCTGCTAGTTCTGTGGAGTCGCCTGGGCCACTTTGACCCGGCCGACCTGGACGCCTTACTCACCTCAGAACGGCGCCTTTTCGAATATTGGGCCCATGCCGCTTCCATTGTCATGATGGACGATTACCCCCTTTACCAGGTGCACATGCGTCATTGGCTGACCGGTGATGAAGCCTGGAAAAAGCGCACTCTTGCCTGGCTAGAGGAAAACGATGAACTCAAGCGCACCATTCTCTCGACGCTAGGCCAGAACGGTCCCCTCTCTTCGCGCGACTTTAAGGACAATAGTCAAAGATCCTGGGAGTCCTCTGGCTGGACCTCTGGTCAAAATGTCGGCTTGATGCTTAACAGCTTATGGAGGCTGGGCCAGATCATGGTCACTCACCGCCAGGGGCTAAACAAATATTGGGATTTATCCGAGCACGTTTTGCCTGACTGGGCGCCGCGACAGGAAATGGGCTGGACGGAAGTTGTTTACCAGGCAGCCCAGAGGTCCCTTCGTGCGTTGGGTGTAGCCCGGCCAGGTGACATCGAGCAACATTTTACCCGGGAGCGGTACCCCGGTTTGAGCGATACCCTGGACCAACTTGAAGCCCAGGGCCTGGTCAGGCCTGTCGAGATTGTTGACCAAGGTCAGCTCTGGCCTGGCCGTTGGTGTATTCACACCGCCGACCTGCCCCTGTTGGATCAAATTGAGGCCGGCGACTGGCAGGCGCGCACGACCCTCTTGTCACCCTTTGACAACCTGATTTGTGACCGGGACCGGAGTGAACTGTTGTTCGATTTTCATTTCCGTATTGAAATCTATGTGCCGGCGGCGAAAAGGCAATATGGCTATTACGTGATGCCCATCCTACACGGTGACCGGCTCATCGGCCGCATCGACCCGAAGATGGACCGCAAGAAAAAGCAACTCCAGGTAAATGCCCTCTATAGTGAACCCGGCCTTGTGCCAGACGTTGAAACAACCCGGGCCGTTGCCCAGGCCATAGAAGATCTGGCCACCTTCTTAGGCGCCAAAGATGTTGAATACAGCAGCCAGGCCATCGCCGCCTGGCCGGGAATTAGCTGAGCACTTTTCCCACATTCAGAGGTAAGGCTATGCACGATACAGATGTCGACGTGGTGGTCATTGGCTCCGGTGCCGGTGGTTTGACCGCCGCCCTGGCCCTGGCCCAGGCCGGCCTGGAAGTCATGGTTTTTGAACAGCATTATTTGCCCGGCGGTTGGTGTCACTCCTTCACCCTGGAAGGCTATCGCTTTAGCCCAGGCGTTCACTACATCGGTGGTCTGGCTCCCGGCGGCCCGATGCGCCGTATTTACGAGGGGTTGGGTGTCTCTCAAGACCTGGCTTTTTGTGAATTAAACCCTGCCGGTTACGACCATGTGATCGTCGGGCAAGAGCGTTTTGATATCCCGGCCGGCCGGCAACTATTTTCCGAGCGATTAATAACCCGCTTCCCCCACGAGCGCGTTGGTATTGAGGGTTACCTGGACATCGTCGAACGCCTACCCGAAGAGTTGGCAATGGCCGGCCAGATCAAGGGTTTGGGAGATATCTTACGCCTGCCCTGGCGAGCGCCAAATACACTCCGCTGGGGGTGGCGCACGGCCCAATCGCTGATCGATCATTATGTATCTGACCCTCTGTTAAAGGCCATACTACTGGCCCAATCTGGCGACCATGGCCTGCCGCCCTCCATGGCCCCGGTTCCCTTCCATCTTGGCATCGTGAACCATTATCTCGAAGGCGCCTATTATCCTCAAGGGGGTGGCTCTTCCATTCCCCGCGCCTTCACCCGGGCTCTCAAACGTGCCGGCGGCCACCTGAGTTTATCCACCCCGGTCGATCAGGTGCTGATCGAAAATGGCCGGGCCACCGGTGTGCGACTGGCCGGTGGGCAAGAGATTCGCGCCCGCTATGTGATCAGCAACGCCGATCCCGGTATCACCTTCAATAGGTTAGTCGGCCGGGAGCATTTAAGCCGTCGGCTCCGTCGCAAAATGGATCGCTTGACCTACTCGGTGTCCGCCCTAAGCCTCTTCCTGGCCGTCGATATGGACTTGCGCGGCGCCGGTCTTGATTCGGGCAACTACTGGTATTATGAGAATGCCGACGTAGATAAGCTATATCGACTGGGTCTGGGCGATCATATCTTGAATACAGAGCGAGCACCGGCCCTCTTCTTAACGGTCACAACCCTGAAAGACCCCAGCAAGATAAATCGGGGACATCATACCCTGGAACTATTTACCTTCGTAAACTACGATCCCTTCAGCCCTTGGGCTGCCAGCACCATGAAGAATCGCCCGGCCGAATATGAGGCCCTGAAGCAAGACCTGGCTGAGAAAATGCTCAATACGGCCGAGGTGATTATCCCCGGCTTGCGTGATCACCTGGTCTTCTGTAACCTGGGCACACCCTTGACCAATGAATATTATCTAAACGCCACCCAGGGTAATATCTATGGTCCGGCCCACACCCGCCGGCAATCAGGCCCCTTCGCCTTTCCGCACGAGACAGAGATAGCTAACTTGTGGATGTGTGGCTCGAGCACAGTGAACGGTCACGGCGTCGCCGGGGTAACTGCCTCCGGCCTATCGGTAGCCAGTGGAATCCTTGGTTGCCGGATGAGGGAATTGTTACAGGCTGCCGGCCCAGAGTTAGCCATTTATCCCTCCGAAGCTCCGTCCTTATGGCCTCCTCGCCTGCAGCGGCGCATGCGCCTTGGCCAAAAAACTGGTGAAATTGTATAAGAGCCACACTTACGGCTGCCAGGGTCACGACCGCCAGGGTTAACAGCGCGTTTCTAAAACCAGCCGGCTTCTACCATGCCCACGCAGGGCTTTCAAGATGCCATTCCCCTGAAGTACCTGCCCCCACGAAGGTGTGGGGCGGGAATCCATCTTAATCACACGGACCATTCGATCCTGTGCGAAGCCCGCCCCCGTACAGCTAGGGGAATGACCGGTCTGCCTCCGTACCTCACTTTAGGAATAGCCATACCTGAATCAAGATCCCCTTGGCTAATTTGACAGATTATGTTAAATTAGATGTTGGTTCGACTTGATCGAAGACCCAGGTCGGCGACCATTCTTGAACACAACCGAAATGAGGCATGGTTTTTCCGGCCGAGCTTGGCCTTCGACAGCCTCTATCCATAAACAGCATCACTGTCCAGGAGGATATGATGAGTAGAAAGTGGCGTTACATATTACCGGTTTTGTTTCTTTTAACCTTCTTCTTTGTCGCGCTACCACTGGTTTCGGCTGATACAACCTATGTCGTCCAGCCAGGGGAAAATCTATTCCGCATTGCCCTGCGCCACGGGCTGACAACGGCCCAGTTGGCCGCTTACAACGGCATTGTTAATCCCGACCGCGTATATGCCGGCCAAGTGTTGCTCATTCCTGATAGCAACAGCGCCCCGGCCGCCCAACCGGCGCCAGCTGCCGCCCCCGCCTCCGCCCCCGAAGCGACCACCGCAACTTCCGTCACGCATCTGGTCCAACGCGGTGAGATCCTCTCGGCCATCGCCCTGAAGTACGGCGTTTCTGTTCAGGCCATCGCCCAGGCCAATGGCATCTATAACCCCTCGCTGATCTATGCCGGCCAATCCCTGGCCATTCCCGGCGCAACGACCTCCACCGCAGCTCCCCAACCCGCCGCGGCCGCCCCGGCCCCGGCCGTTAGCTACGGCAACCGCTGGATTGATGTTAATCTCACTACCCAGAGCCTGACCGCCTATGAGAACAACACGCCGGTATATAATGCCCTCATCTCCAGTGGCGCCTATCCCTATCTAACCGTGACCGGCCAGTTCCAGATTTACCTGCGCTACCAGGCTCAGGACATGAATGGTTACCGGCTGGGCTATGATTATTACCTGCCCAATGTGCCTTACGTGCAATATTTTTACCGCGATTTTGCGCTCCACGGCACCTACTGGCACAATAATTTTGGCACGCCGATGAGTCATGGCTGCGTCAACCTATCCACGCCAGATGCCCAATGGATCTACGGTTGGAGTACCTACGGAACTGTGGTTAACGTACATTATTAGGCGACCATTGGCTAACTCGCTGCAGAAGAAACTTCGCCTCAAAACCGGTCAACGTTTGGCCTTCATCAACCTTCCGCCGGGCATGGTCGAATGGCTGGGTCCCCTTCCGGAAGGAACCACTGTTGAGCCTTCGCCGGCTAAGGATCTAGATCTTGTCCTGCTATTCGTCCAAAATTCGATGGAGATGGCCGAGTACGCGCCCCTCGCTTTGTCGTGCATAAGATTCGATGGTTTATTGTGGATCGCTTACCCCAAAAAAACTTCAGGTTTAGAAACCGATTTGAACCGGGATGAAGGTTGGCAGCCGGTCACCGGCGCCGGTTATCGACCTGTTTTTCAGATTGCCGTAGACGATACCTGGTCAGCAGTGCGTTTCCGGTCCTATGAGCACCAGGAACCACAGGCACAGGTCGATGCTCAGTACAGCGGCAAAAAGGCTGCCCTGAGACCAATTTACGATCGGATTCTGAAGATAACTTTGGGCCTGGCCGATGACATCACGATTGAGCCCCGCAAGAGCTATGTTGCTTTTGCCCGGAACAAGATATTTGCTTTGGTGAAAGCCAGTACGATGACCCGAATTGATTTGGGTCTTAAAGTAAAGGACGCCCCAAATTCGTCGCGCTTGGTAGAAGCTCCAGGCTTCGGCAGCGGCTCCATCACCCATAAGGTCGCACTTCATTCTCTTGATGAGGTTGACGAGCAGGTCGCTGGCTGGATCGAGTCAGCCTACGAGGGTAATTAATCAACAAAAGCCAGGACCTTTGCGGTTGAAAGGTCCCGGCTCATCCTTTGATCCCCATTTACCTTAAGCCTATTCTGAGACAACCAACAACTGGGGTTCAGCTTCCCCGGAAACGGCCGGGTTGTAATAATCATAGGCGTTGCTGGCCGGGGTTTGGGCCACCAGGGGGAAATTGGCTTTCAGCCTGTAGCTGAAGCTCAGCGGATTGCCCTCGCTCAACTGGCCAATGTAGACCAGGATCTGGCGGCCGGTCAGTTCGTAACGCTCGATGGTCGCCTGCTCTGATTCGGGTGCGCGATCCTGCGACATGGCCACCAGCCTGGCCAGGTCCTCCGCCTGAACGGAAAAGCCCGGGGGGATACCCAGGTCGATCAAGGCCCACTCCGCCCGGGAACCGGGTGTATTAAGGCTGACGGTCACATTCACGGCTACTGTATCATCGACACTCAATTCGGTGCGGTCATATGCCACATCGATGCTTACGAGATCCTCGGCCGGGACCGCCTCCGGATAAAGGGCCAGCTTATCCCAGGGAAGGTAGTAGCTGCTGGTTACCTGGTACATCAAGTTGCCCTTACCGGCCACGTCGATGGCCACCTGGTTGTCGCTTAATTTAACATCTTCAAAGTGGATCATCTGGACCACGTCAAAGTTTTCTGGTCCGACCTCGATAATCCGAGTCTCGCCGCCGTTCAAGGTGACGGTTACCGTGGCCTTAACATCTTCGGCGCCACTGCGCACCGTTTCGATCAACGCTTTCAAAGCCAGGATCGTCGCCTGGGTGTTATACCAGGTGCCGAAACTATCCTTCTGTTGAATCAAGCTGGTCAAAGCCCCATTAGCCAGATCTGGGTGGCTGTTGGCTCGCAAAAAAGCGAGGGCGGCCAGGGCGGTGGTTTCAATGCTGCCGGTCGCGCCTTCACTGCCGATGAAAGTAGCCACACCACTCTCCCAGATAAAGCCATTGCCGTCCGCCATGGCCAAACCTGCGAGGCGATCCAAAACCGCCTTCGTGGTCGAGTCTAACCCTTCACCGGCAGGCAAATCGGCCGCGACCAGGGCGTTTGCCACTAAGGCCACCACATAGGGATCTTCGGCCTGTCCCTGGAATTCCTTCAGATAGCTTAACCCACGTCGGGTGCCTGGATCATCGCCGAAACCAGCCTCCACCAGGCTCCAGGTGATATAGGCCGTGACCGGCAGGCGATCGTTGGCCAAATTCTGCCAAGTATTTTCATGGACCAGCCCGGTATCATTCTCCCAGGAACCATCGCCCATCTGTTGGGTCAACAACCAGCGTGCGGCGCGCTCAACCAGGAGCGGATCGACGTCATGCACCCGGCTCATGTCGCTGAACTCTTGCAAGCCGTAGGCGGTCAACATCCGGTCTGCTGGCGGCTGGCCAAAGAGTGAGAAACCGCCACCGCCGACTTCGAAGGTGGCCAATCGTTGGTAGCCCAAATTGATATAATCCTCGGCCTTAAATTGGACCTCTGGCGCTATTTGCCCGCTACTTTGCAGATAGTCCAGAACCAGGACATTCGGGTAGGTGCTTGAAGAGGTCTGCTCAAAACAGCCATTGGGCATGCGCAGGATGCTATCGAGACCCTCCACAACCTGGCTGACTACGCCAGGATATATCTTTACCGTTAGTTCTTGGGTGCCGGGCACCGCCGATTCCGGAATGGCCACGATCTGGTTTACACTTTCGCCCGGCGTAAGCCTGTCCGAATGGCTGGCCCGGATCTCCTTGCCGTCAGGATAGACTCGGACTTCCTTACGGATGGCGTCAGACATCTGCGAACCCCAGGCGGTGACCGTAAAGGGGTAATCGCCGAAAGCTTGGGCCCGGATGCGGAAGTAGACCACGTCGATGTCGTTGGCGGCGATGGTCAGCTCTTTACTGGCTTCGTCTAATAGTTCGAACCAACCGGCCTCTTCGACATCCAGGCGGATCGTCTGCGCTTCGGGCAGGTAATTAAAGACCCCAACCGGAATCGCCACTTCATCGCCGACAGTCAGGGCCGGCGGCAAATCTAAATCGACGAAAAAATCCTGGAAGACACGCAGGCTGCCGGTCGCGCTGCCGAGCCGGCCGTCCTGGGACGAAGCCAACGCGGTCAGGTGCCAGGTCGTAATACTATCGGCCACAGGCACCTCCAGGTGTAACGTACCATCCTCTTCAGTAACAGCATCGGGCAGCCAAAGCATTGTCTCCGGAAAATATTGCCGCAACCGGGGCGGTTCCTGGCCTTGCCCGGGATTGGGTTCTGCTGGCGGGGCCATTTCCATGGCCGTTTCTTCCTTGACCATATCGGAATCGACGGCCGCCATCTGAGGCATCGGCCCACCGCGACCCAACCCTTCAGCCTCAAAAAAAACTTCTCCGCCCATTATCATATCCCCCCTGTTGTTCCAGGAGTTGGAGAAACTTTCCACGGCCGTTGTCATTGGGATAATCAAGATGCCCAAGGCCAAGAGCGACGTGGCCATCGCGGGCAACTGGCGGCGATCCCAGCCGAAGCCGGCCGCTCGCATCAGGAAAGCCAGTGGTATCAGGGCGATGGCAATAATAATCCCCATCGTTACGTCGTCACCGGGATACCACTTTGCCCGGTCCGTGGCGAATACGCTAGCTACCAGCAGGCCGGTGAAGGCGATGATTAATATCAACGACCAACCAAGGCTGGACTCTTTAAAGCGCCAGGCGTAAACCAGCAAGCCGAAGTAGGCTGTGACGGTCAACAACGCCCCGACAGCCAGGAAAATCTGACCGTCCCCTGGCAACCATTCCAGGAACGTTTCGAACAACCCACTGTAGACGGCTATGGACGCGACGATCAAGACCAATAGCGCCACACCCAGGCTGCGCCAGAAACGCCGCTCCCGGGCCATCGATACGACGCTAAGAGTCAGGACAGCCACAGGAACGATTAGCAGTAAACCAAATAGTCCCTGGCTCAATTTGTCGAAATAATTACTTTGTTTCTCAAAAGCTTGCTGCATGGCCAGATCGTGGGAGTTACCCTGCAAACCATAGGCGATGGAGCGGGGCGCGGCATCGGATAAGGATGCGGAAGCCGCCCCTTCCTGGGCTGTGCGTAAGGTTTCATCTTCTACTGGCTCCGCGGTTAACAGATCGGGCACAGAGAAGCCGTGTAAATCATATTTCGGTTGCAGCAGCTCCTGTTCGAGCATAAAATAGAGTTTGGCAAAGCCCGGATCTTGCTCAGCCAGGGCAAAGACCGATTCGTCAACAATGGCCAGACCGATGGCCGATTGAATACCGCCGCCCCGGCCGTCCACGGTGATGTCCAATCCGGCCATGTCACCCGGACGGTAAACCTCGGCGCCGGTATTCATGGTCAACGTCAGATCATCAGCCCGGTCAACCAACACCAGCCGCGTGTCTCTGGCAATGCTGCCTGATCGCAAGATCTTATAGGCATGGATAGTCAGTGTGCCATATAAATCAGGCGTGAGGTCCACGGCTAACTTCCCTCGGCCATCCTGGATTTCCAGCGATCGCGTGCTCACCGTCTGCCCTTCGCGGGTAATGTCCAGGTAGACAGTGCCCTTATCGGCTGCGGTATAAACGTCCAGGATCATGGTATCGCCGACCTGGTAGGCGGGTTGGTCAGGACGCAATAACAGCGATTCTTCCTGCCAATTTTCCTCAAAATAGAATTCTCGACTGCTCGTCGCCCCGCTATTGTCCTTGGCGTTTATCACCAGGATGTGCCAGGGATTCTCAGGTGTAAAAGTCACCTCGGCCAGACCATACCGGCCGGTTCCGGCCGTTAGTTGCTTATATCCATTATCGATGTTGATCACTAAATCCGTATCGGCCGGGGCGCCGTTGGGATAGCTGGTGAGGATATAGATGATGTTTTCCACCCCCGGTCTGAGCGATCCGCTTTCTGGAACGGCTTCTATCACCAGTAAACTTTCACTCACGGGGAAGGAGTGGCTCGCGCTTTCTGTATGCTTCGCCAGGTCAGTTACGCTGGCCTGGAGGTAGAACATTCCCTGGCCCCCTTCCAGATCGCTGCCGGCAATGTATCCTGGCAAATCGAACTCAAAGTGAAAATCGCCCTTATCATCTGTCATCCCTTGCAGATTAAAAACCTCATTTTGGCTTACATCGAAGGTAAACCCTTCGATCAGCACCTCACCACCGGCCACCGGTTTGCCAAAAAAGTAGCCGGCGTTAAGAGTGGCCTGCACGTGCTCACCGGGTTGGTAAAAAGCTTTCTCTGTCTGCAGCGTCACGGCGAACTTGGGCAGTTGGTAATGTTCAACCGTCACCGTCTTTTCTGAGTTCGTATTGCCCATTACGGCGCTGATCTTGTAACGGCCGGTATTTACTTCATTGGCCAATTGAAAATCGGCCGCGGCGGTGCCAAATTCCGAGGTTTTGACCATCTTTCGAAAAACTTTGTTGCCTTTTCCATCGGCGATAATGAATTCAATCTCCTGATTTTTGGCTGGCAGCAGGTCAAAAGAGCCCAGGGCCAGTGCGCGCACATGGACCGCCTGGCCTGGCTGGAAAATAGGTTTGTCAGTGGTCAATAATATACGGTAATCCCGCACCAGCGTGACCGCCTGCTCCATCTTATCGGAACCCATGTTAGAGCTGGTTTTGATCACCAGTACCTGGTCGGCGGCCCCCGTGTCGGGCACGATGAAGGAGACATCGGCAGTGCCTGCCTCGTTGGTCTCGCCCTCAAAAAGGGGTATTTCCGGGCCGCCGCCGGCCGGTTTCATGGCGATCTGGATCCTGGCCTCGGGCAGCGGCGCCGCATCGCTCGTATCGCGAACAAGCACCCGCAATGCCGCCTCGCTACCCGGCACCAGCCGGTTCTGGCCCAGGACGATGGTTTCGTGCAGGCTCAGGTTCTCGGGCAGATTGTTATAGTAAGCAGTGGTGATTACCAGGCCGACCACCAGGATTAATAATGCGGTGACGGCAATCAGGGTGAAGCGGGATTTTTTCGACATCGACAAGCGCTCCTTTTTCCCACCTTTCGCCACGGCGGGGGCTCGAAGATGGGAACAATCTTAGTCCTTATAAAACTAAGACGTCATAAACAGCTTGCTTGTTCCCCAACCAGACTTCCGAATACCCAACCAGACTTCCGAAGTTTTCTTTAAACTTCGGAAGTCTGGTTAACTGAAAGCTGAGCTCCTCGAAACCTCACGCCGGATCGGCAATAACGTGCGAGACCACCACCGTATTCTCCCCTCCCCCTGGTGTATCCGTTACCATCACCGGAACAGTCACCCGGACCCTTTCGATTAGGCACAGACTTTCCGCTTCCGCCTCGCAATAATAGATAACCAGGTCGCCGGTCAACTCCGCTTGGCCGGGAGTAAACTCGGCTGCAAGTGACAAGGGGAAGAGCGGCTCGACGATTGTCTGGCTGCTTTCGTTGGCATTGACTATAACCGCCGAATTGCTGCTAACCCATTCCATAGAGAAGGGCGCCAGGTCATTGACCTTATAGCCTTCGGGAATAGTCACCTCCAGGCGAATTGTGCCCTCCCCAACGCCAATCGTCTGTTCCGGTAGCGTGACCTGCAGACCACTATACTCAACGCCGGCCGGTTGCCTGGTCAACAACCCATCCATGTCCACCAGGACCAGGGTGCGCACCTGGCTATCGGCCAGGTCGACGACCCGGATGACCTGGTTATTGGTGTCGGCGATGTAGAGAGTATTACCGGCGATACTCAAGCCACCCGGTTCGTCAAACAGTGCTTCGCGGCCGTCACGCCAGCCCGATTCAGACCCTCCCAGATAAGTGTCGCTCTTCTGGGTCGCCGGATCAATAATCTTGATCTTGCTATTGTACGTATCGGCTACATACAACAGATCCTCATTCACGATGACCCCCAGGGGATGTTGCAGGCGTACCTCATCACCCTGGCCATCGACATCGCCAAAGTCAAAAAGGCCTGTGCCAACGATAGTCCCCAACTCTCCGGATGGGTCGATGTCGGCCGTGCGAATCGCGCTGGCCTCACTATCGGCGATATAAAGAACCCGGCCGTCGGTAGCCAGGCCGCTGGGTTGGTTCAACCCCCCTTGTAACAGCCGGCCATCCCGTAATTCCTCCCGGCCGGAACCAGCGTGAAGACGTAACATTTCAGTGGCGGGGTCATAGAGCCACACCTGGTGTTGCCCGGCCATGGCGATGAAAAGTTTACCCTCGTAATAGAGTACATCCCAGGGAGAGTTTAAGGGGGTGGTTAGCGCCGGCCCATCGGGTTGCGTGTTGTATACCTGTGCGCCTGTTCCAGCCACGGTCTTGACCTGACCAGTGGCCAGATCAATTCGGCGAATGGCGTGATTCTCCGTATCGGCCACGTACAGCGTATTTTCATCGGCCAGCGAAAGGCCCTGGGGTCGGTAAAAACTGGCCGATTGGCTGTCACCATCACGTAATCGTGCCTGGCCGTCACCGATGACCTCCAACACATTGCCCTCAAGATCCGAAATAACGATGCGATTATGGTTGGAGTCGGCGATAAAAAGACGATTATTTTCGCCGTCCGCCAGGACCTTGCCGGGAAAGAGCAGGGGGGAGTTATTCTGGCCTTCCTGTTCCAATTTCAAATCCAGGGGGGTGCGGTCGATCCGGCCGAGGGCGTCAAATTCGGCTACCATACCCCCGATGAGCTCGTCAAACAGCTTATAGATGCCTTCTCCGGAGTGGTAGCCCAATACCTTGCCGTCGGGGTCGATGAGTACCAGGGTTGGCCAGGCGTTGGCTCCGTACTGGCTCCACACCTGGAATTGATTGTCATTGATGATTGGGTGCTCTAACTCATAGCGTAAGATGATATTTCGAATGTTCTCGGTATCCCCTTCATTCTCGAATTTGGCGGAGTGGACGCCGATGACAACCAGCTCGTCGGCATATTTTTCCTCGAGTTGAGCCAGGTCCGGGATAATGTGGATGCAATTGATGCAACCATATGTCCAAAAATCTAACAGGACAACCTTGCCCCTCAAATCGGCCAGAGACAGCGGCCCGGCCGTATTAAGCCAATCCACGCCGAGGGGAAACTCTGGCGCGGCAACTTTGCCCGCATACGATTGGCTCACTTCCGTCTCCGCTTGACTCCCCTCCTTTGAATCCGTACCCGGATCAGAGCCAGGTTCGGCCTCTTGGCCCTGGGTTTCCGAACCTGCTGCTTTAGATTCCTCGCCGTCAGATCCCGCAATGTCAGCGCTCTGGGCTTCATCCCCATCTTGCACGTCGATTATCTGCTCAGATAATTCTGCATCAACGGACTGTTGATCCGGAGTCGCCCCGCCGCAGGCAACAAACAAGAGGGTCAGGAGTAATAGAAATAGGGTCAGGCTTATTGTTCTATTTATCATCGTCTTGGACATATTTTCCTTCAAGGCATGTTCACGAATCTATACTACTTCAGCCTTTGCATTGAGTTCCTACTCTGATTATCGGTTTCTCTCGCCGGAATTCCTGGGTCGGGGCCATCCCTTTCGATAGTTGATCAGGCGAGTGGACCACTTAATGAATACACTTGCCGGGCCTAAACCTCCTCAGCGCACAAGCCATGTTCTGACAAGGGTACCAGAATCGGCGCTATGATACACGGCATATATTACATCTTTATTAACAGAGCCTTGCGAATACCTGAGAAATAGTTAGGCTAAGTTGGTCATAATGGCCCAGGCACCGTTATAATCGATACGAATGTCACGACTCTATGCTCTCCTTGTGTACCTACATTGAACATAAGCTCCTAGAGCGAACCAAGCGTCGTTGTACCTACTGAGAATCGTTATGAATTGGAAACTAATACTCTTGACGGGCCTTTTGCTCCTACTTGTGGCCTGTAGCAATCAGGTAATCGACCTGCCGGTAGTAGAAGATGCCTATGAGGAGGTAACCCTGACGCCGATGGCCACTGACACGCCCATGGCCACAGCCACCTCCATTCCTGACGGCGCCGAAGGCATTGGTCTGGCTTTTCTTCGGGCTTGGGAAGGCAAAGACTACCTGGGAATGTACAGCCTGCTTTCACCGCAGAGTCAGGCTTTGATTGATAGCCGCACCTTTGTTGAGTTCTACGAAGAGATGATGGAAGCGGCGACGGTGCTGGAAATCCATGCTCAACCCCAATCGGCTCGCCAGGAGGGCGAACGAGCTGAATTTGGCGCTCGGGTGACCTGGGAAACGGCGGCCGTGGGCCAGATCAACCGTGACCACATCATCGACCTTGTTTTCAGCGATGGACGTTGGGGAGTTATCTGGGATGAAAGCCTGATATTACCCGAATTGGAAGGGGGCCAAAGACTATATACCGAACACCGCATCCCCGCCCGAGCCAATATCTATGACGTAGACGGCGACGCCCTGGCTTTCCAGGGTTCGATCATCACCTTGGGCATCGTTCCTGGCCGTATCGAGGATGAGACTGGCCTGCTAGCCTTACTAAGCCAGATGCTCAACATGACTCCGGAAGATATCAAGTTTCTTTATGCAGCTTCTTTACCGGATTGGTATGTACCCATCGGCGATGTAACCGGTGAGGTGATGGAACAATATTTTACCGAATTGCAACCATATATTGGCGCTGGCCTGGTCACTGAGGACCGCCTGACCCGGCTTTATACGCCTGAGGGCACTGCGCCACATATCGTCGGCTATACCGGTTACATTCCGGCCGAAAGCATCGATTTCTACACGAGTCGGGGCTATCGGGGTGATGAACAGGTTGGGCTGGCTGGTGTTGAGAGTTGGGGCGAGGAATATCTTGCTGGAAACAGGGGCGGTCTGCTGACCATCGTGGGTCCTGGCGGAGAGCGTATTCAGATCGTCCAGGAAAGCGAACCGAAGCAAGCTCGCAGCATCTATTTGACCATCGACAGTCAGTTCCAGAGCGCGGTTGAGCAGGCACTGGCCGATGCGATTGAAACCCATCCCTTGGCCGAAGCCGGTTCCATCGTGGTCTTGGACGTCAATACAGGGGCGGTGCGAGCCATGGCCAGTTACCCCGACTACAATCCCAATATTTTTGATCCCTTACGCTTGTCAGCCGGCCAGGAATTAAGCCGGGTACTCAATGATCCCGGCCGGCCGCTGGTTAACCGGGTAACTCAAGGGGAATATCCACCCGGTTCGATCTTCAAGTTGATCACTTTTAGCGCCGCGGTAAACAGCGGACTTTATACACCTGATTCCCGTTATACCAGTACGGGCACCTGGACCGGTTTGGGCGACTCCTTCGTGAAAAGGGACTGGCTTGAAGGTGGACATGGCACCATAAGCCTGCGCCATGCCCTGGTGGTTTCCTGTAACTCCTGTTTTTATGATGCCGGTTTGAAATTGGATCAGGCTGACCCCTTTCTACTACCTGAGACTGCCCGGGCATTTGGCCTGGACGGTCCTACGGGTATTGAAGGTTTATTCGAGAACGATGGGCTGATCCCCGATCCCGAATGGAAGATCGAGAATATGGGTGAAGGCTGGGTTCCGGGTGATTCGGTTAATATGTCCATCGGCCAGGGGTTTGTCCAGGTTACACCACTACAGATGGCCAGGATTATCGCCGCCATTGCCAACGGTGGCACGCTGTATCGGCCGTCGGTTATTGACCGCATCGGCGCCGGCGCCGGCGCCCCAGAAGAGATCTGGCCGGTGGAAGCCCTGGGCCAGCTACCCCTGTCCCCGGAAATTCTTCAGGTCATTCAAGAAAGCTTGTTGGCCGTAGCCAATACCCCCGCGGGCACTGCAACACACCAGTTCGGACAGTTACCAGTGACAGTGGCCGGCAAGACAGGGACGGCCGAGACCGTGATCGATGACTCTCATGCCTGGTTTATCGGATATGCCCCGGCCGAACCCTATACCCTGGCCGATGGCACGGTGATCGAAGAGCCAGAGATCGCCGTGGTGGTCATGATCGAAAATTCAGGCGAGGGATCGGCCGTAGCCGCACCGGTCTTTCGCCGGGTCATCGAATCCTACTATGGCATTTCCCCTCAACGACCCTATCCCTGGGAATGAACCGGTCAACGGAGTCAACAGCCTGGCGGCTCGAAACAGTTAGTCAGAAATTTTTCGTTGCAAGGATGGAGGGAGATGATGCCCGATAAACTAAATCCTGATTCGATATTGGCGGCCGAATTTGATCACATATCCCACGCTGCTTTCCAGGCCAATGAAGACCGGGCCAAGGTAACGACCTTATATCTCCTGACCGTGGGTAGTTTTTTGGCTGCTACGTTGAGTTTGGAGGCAGACTTTGTGGCCAGCCAGACAGTTTCCGTCGCCCTGGCTGCCTTATTCGCTATCTTGAGCGTTTATGCCACCTTAACCCTGTTGCAACTGGTGCGCCTGCGCCAGGCCTGGCATGAAAGCATCATGGCCTTGAGCCAACTCAAGGATTATTATTTGACCCGGTTTGAAGACGTGGCCTTAAAGGAAGCTTTTGCCTGGTCACAAGAAACTGTACCGCCTAAATTCAAACCCTGGAGCATCTCCTTCCTGTTAGCTTTGCAGGTCATTCTACTTGGCGCCGCTTCTCTTGCCGCGGCCGTTCTGTTCCTGGGCCTGGCTCTGTCAGGAGAATCAAAAGCCTGGATGTGGATCATCGCCATTTTCGTGGCCTTAATCTATTTTTTTGATCTCCTGGCTGTCTATTGGTGGCTGCTCCGGGCAGAGAATAAAGATCAATGACCACCGAATGGCGCCCTGCCGTAATTCGAGTCATGGCCGATTCGGCCGCTTCAGATACCCTGGTACGACGCCGCCTGAATTCGCGGCCCTTCAATTACCGGTGGGAGCATGTGACTACCGTCGTCACGCTGGCATTGAGATTGGCTGATTTAGTTGGCGCGGATCGCGAGGTCGTTGAGGCGGCGGCCTGGCTTCATGATGTCACTAAAAAGGATGGAAAAAGACACGCCAGGAGTGGCGCTGCTTTTGCCCGGGTTTTTCTGGCACGAACTGATTTTCCCCCTGACAAGATTGAGCAGGTTGCCCGGACTATCGCCGATCATAGAGGTCTGTACCGGTCTAAACCTCTGACCAGATTAGAGTCCATGGTGCTGTGGGATGCCGATAAGCTTAGCAAAATCGGCCTGACTGCTGCCTTTCACTGGACCGGTATGGTCCTGGCCGGGGAGCGGATCAGCACCGCGGCTGATCTGATCGCCAAAGGTCGAGAAGCCGGTTGGCAAGAAAAAACCGTTGCCAGCATGCATACTGCTCCGGCCCGCCGGGCTGCCCTACGCCGGATGATTGCTTTTAACCGCCATTGGTCTGCTTTGGAAGCGGAGTTGCTGGGATATGATCTCGTAAACGGTGAACAGTCAGTACCCTAACGTTGATATCGATAAAAGAATTCACTCACCAGGGGGTGGACAAAATCTTTTCGGAAAAGAGCCTGAAATTCCCAACGGTCGTCAAAGGAGCCGGCGACCCCGTTAGCCAGCAGCCAGTGGCTAAAGGCAAAATAATAAGGTTCGGCAACGCGCATATAACTATACTGGGCTACCAATAGATCTTTTTCCACCTGGGGATCGGGGTGGTACGAGCCGCCTTCTGTTCCGATCATGGGCATGGAGCGGTTCAGGTAATTGCGAATGATCTCATCGTATTGTCTAAATAAGAGAAAGCCGCCCGGATCATCAAATTCGCGTAAGCCGTGATAGTTGTGAACTGAGATCCAACTCCGATTTAAGAGGCCCAAATCGCCATTGTGGCGCAGAGCCCTGAGCGTGCCTTCCAGGAAGGCATAATGGTTGTAGGCGCCACCGGGACTGAAAGCGCCGAGGCCGGGTAAGCCGCCATTGTTGATGACGTCTCGGGCCGCAGATGCCCAGGTAATCGCATATTGATTGGGGTTGGCGAAGCCCTGACTATTTTCCGCGTTGACATTGGGCTCGTTGTAAAGTTGAAAGTAAAACACACCTTTAGATCGATAATGGGCCACCATTCGCCCTAGATCGCCATCATAGGGCAAAACGTTGTTGCGATAAACGCGCATGACCGGCATGATGCCAGCGTCCACCAACCGTTCGACCAGGTAATCGTTATCGCCGATGTTGCTGTTGTCGTTTAGAAAAACAACCCAGCGGATGTGCATACGAATCAGTTGGCTGACGTAATGATCGACCACCCCGGGCTCCTGGCTGACGGTCGGAATCCAATGGACACCCCAGCCGTTGTCGCCTTCAGGTCGTGGAAAGGCTTCAATCGGGATAATCTCATTCATCCGGTATTGGTACATTGGTCGAATATCAGGAGCTGGTGTTGGCGTTTCGGTCGGTGTCGGTGTGTTCGTGGGCGTCGGACTTGGAGTGACAGGCGTGTTGGTCGGTATGGGTAATGGCGTCCTGGTCGGTTCAGCCAGGATAACGGTGGCTGGTGGTCGGGCTGTTGGCGTATCCAGGATAGGCGGCGGGGTCCAGGCTGGCAGCGCCGTCCAGGTGGGTGGTGGGGTCATGGTTTCGCCAATAATGAACTCGGGCACACTGATAGCCGAAATTGCCGCTACCTCATAGGTCGGTACCAGGGTCGGCAACTCAACATCGGCCGGTTGGCAACCGCCAAGGACGATCAAAAAGTAACTTAGCACAAGCAGCCCTAACGTCCTGTTGGACAGTATCCGGCGTATGATAGAATTAACAATCTGCTTCTGCATACTGCTATTATTCTGCCCCCCGTAGGATCGGGGCAATGCCCTATGTGTACTAGCGATAGAGATCCAACTCCTTGGGCCGGACCAGATCGCTGGCGCGTCCTTCATTCTCCGGCAACTTAAGGCCACGCACGATCACGACCGGCACTCCTTCGGCCGCTTGGCCCATGAGCAAACTGGCTGCTGCCGCAATCTCGTCGGCCATACCTACCTCAGTATGTTGTAATTCATAACCATATAAGTCTCGTTCGCCACGCCGGTCCCAGAGTGCAGGCAAACCGGCCACGCCAATCGCCACGCCCACCGTGCCCAACCGGAAGGCCCGGCCGTGGCTGTCGATTATCAGCACGGCGACCGAGGTGCCACTACGCTCCAGGAATGCCTGGCGCAGATCGGCGGCCGAATTGTCTGGATCCTCCGGCAAAAGAGTAACCACTTCCTCTGGACCCTGGCCCACATTAGAGCGATCGATACCCGCGTTAGCGCTGGTAAAACCCAACCGGTGGCGAACGATCAACAGGCCCGGGCGCATGCGCGAAATCTCATCGCTCTCGCCTAAGATTAGCTCGACCAGCCTCGGATCCTTTTCGGTAAGCGCCCCGACCTCAAGGGCCCGTTTGCCTGGCGTAACATCCTTGAGATTAACCAGTCGTCCTTCGGCTTTGGAGATAATCTTCTGAGCAAATATCACAATATCGCCATCTTGCAAGTGGTGCCCGGCCGAAACGAGGGCTGACAGAGTGAGAGCAACGATATCATCCCCAGGCTGAACATGGGGAAAATCAGGCAAAGAGAATAGTTCGAAAGATAAGGGACGGCTGGCAGCACCAGAAGTGGGCATTATAAAATCTCCCTTTGCCGGATGGCTAGGTGGCAATGACTGGTTACCCTGCTGGCCCATCGTTCTGGAGGCGTAGACCCCTGATGAAAAACCAGGCTCACTCGCCGCTTAGCGCCTCGAATCTTTGCCACACACCGGCCGCCAGTTCGCGGCTTTTGGCTGTTATCTCGGCTTCATTCAAGGTCAATAGCTCCCGGTCGATCATCAGCACTTTGCCGGCTACGATCGTCGTGGTAACCATGCTCGATTCGAAACCAAAGATTATATGCCAGGGCAGGTTGCCGGCTGACATGGGCGTTGACGGATGATAGTCCACTAAGATCACATCAGCCGCACCACCAACAGTCAACTTCCCTTGTGGCAATTCCGGCCAGAGCATTCCTGCCAGGGCCGCATTATTATCAATCGCCATTTTTGCCACATCCATTCCGTTTGCCCGGCGTGGGTCTCGATGGACTGCCTTGTGCATCAAATAGGCGCTTTTCCATTCTGCCCACATATTATTACTGAAGCCGTCGTTGCCCAGGCACACCGGTATGTTCAAGCGCAACATGCCTTCAATATCGGCCGCTCCAGCGGCATTATTCATATTGCTTCGCGGCTGGTGGGTAACCCAGGTGGATGTATCCCGCAACATATTCTTCTCGGCCGCATCCACGTGCACGGCATGGGCTATAATACTCTTCGGCCCGAGAATGCCGGCCAAGGCCAGGCGGTCTACCGTTCGCCGGCCATATTTATATAACGAATCGTATTCATCGACCTCGTGTTCGGCCACATGAATATGAAAGCCCGTCTCCATTCCTTTTGCGGCGGCAACACAGTCGGCCAACGTTTCTTCGGACAGGCTCAGCGAAGCATGCAAACCAAAAGTACCGGCCAACAGCGAACCACCTTGTTCTCTCACGGCGCTTAGGAAACGTAAATTCTCCTCGATGCCGGCTTGGGCGCCTGCTGCTCCATTTCGGTCTGTCACTTCGTAACAGAGTGCAGCTCGCACGCCGGCCGATTCCACTGCTCCGGCGATTACTCCCAGAGAGCCCTCAATAGCGTTTGGGCTGGCGTGGTGATCAACCAGGGTAGTGGTGCCGTGCTTAATCGCATCGGCCAGGCAGACCAGGGCGCTGTACAACACATCCTCTTCCGTCAGGGCCCGGTCCAAACGCCACCAAAGTCGCTTCAAAATATCTGGAAAATCCTTCATGGCTGGGCCGGGAATAGCCATACCCCGGGCAAAAGCGCCATAAAAATGAGTATGGGCGCAAATATTGCCCGGCATTATCAATTGACCTCTGGCATCCATGGAGGCAACCTCTGGATACTCCAAGACCAGGACATTGTTTTGCCCAATGGCGGCGATGCGACCATCGCGGATCAGAAGCGCGCCATTTTCGATAATTTCTTCGGCGGCTACCCAGGTAACAACTCGACCGTTTGTAATCAATAGTTCGCTCATGCGCCTGATTCTAGCTCTAGATGCCGGGTCGAGCAATTGAGCGGTCATATTACTATTAATCTAGCTGCTGTGTAAGCAATCTTCCTTGACTTGAAGGTGGCATGGGTTAAAATTTGATAAGGTCTTCAGATGCAAAAGAACTGTAAAGATCTAACGACCTGATAGTGATGTGACCGATGGCTGTGGCCTGGGGGCACGATCCGATCTGAATGGAAATCACGTCCTGAAGGGTCACTTTTATCACTGGATTTATAATCGAGCAAGGAGATTAGAATGGCAGATCCAATAATTATCGGCGACGGTGATTTCGAAACAGAAGTACTAAATGCGGAAAAACCCGTACTGGTAGATTTCTGGGCAGAGTGGTGTGGCCCGTGCCATATGATTGCCCCGCATGTAAAACAAATCGCGAATGAGCAGGAGGCTGTGCTCAAGGTGGCCAAGATGGATATCGACGAGAACCCGATGACCCCTGGTCGCTACGGCATTATGAGCATCCCAACTTTGCTGCTATTTAAAGATGGTGAGGCCGTGGCTCGCATTGTCGGCGCCATGCCCAAAGATCGTCTATTGGCCCAGATTCTCCCCTATCTTGAACCAGCGGCCGCCTGATTTGACAGGCAGCTTTTGAATCTGATTCAACAAAATGTGCCCGTCCCTGGTGGACGGGCATTTTTGTATCCGCTGAAAAGCATGGCGTATCTATGGATCTGGAGTGATTGACGATGGAATATGCGATTATGATTGAAGGCCAAAATGGCCTCACCTGGCCTCGTTGGCAGCGCCTTGCTAAAGCAGTAGAGGATCTCGGTTTTACCGGTCTGTATCGCTCAGACCACTATACCAACATGAACCCGCCGGATAAGGATTCACTGGAACTGTGGGTCTCCCTCACCTGGTTGGCCAGTCATACCAGCCGCATTGAATTTGGCCCTCTGGTTTCACCGGTGTCTTTTCGCGATCCGACCATGACCGCCCGCATGGCCGTCGCTGTTGATGACTTATCCGGGGGCCGGCTGACCCTGGGTATGGGCGCCGGCTGGCAGGAGCGCGAGCATACGCATTTTGGTTGGGATCTGCTGGATGTGCCCGGCCGTCTCGACCGGTTTGAAGAAGCTTTGAAAATTGTGACTCACCTGCTGGGCGACGACCAACCGGTCGACTATGATGGGAAATATTACCGGCTGAAGGAAGCAGTGCTATTACCCCGGCCTGCTCGGGCTGGCGGTCCACCAATCGCTATTGGCGGTAATGGACCGAAACGCACCTTGCCCCTGGCTGCACGCTTTGCCGCTGAGTGGAACGGCGTCTTTCTCACCGCTGCTCGCTTCGCCGAATTAAACCAACTGCTGGACCGCCACCTGATTGCCGTTGAACGCCGGCCGGAGGATGTGCGCCGCACTCTGATGGTTGGGACCATATTCGGGCGCTATGAAGATGAGTTAGCTCGGAAATTGGCCGACGAAAGTTCCTGGTGGCACGGTCGAGAGCCGGAGGAGTTGCGACAGCATGGCCTGGTTGTCGGAACACCGGAACAATTCCGCGCACAGCTCGCCGACTATGAAAGGGTAGGGGTTCAACGCATCATGCTGCAGTGGCTTGATCTTGATGATTTGGATGGGTTAGAGGCGCTCGCTCTCGAGCTGCTTTAGTTTATGCTTCTCGCGCCCAACCCTAACCTTCTTTGCCGGCCGGTCAAAGCCTGGTTATTTGTCCTCAGCGTCCGTTACATCATCGGCCGGGGGTTCTTTCTCAATGGGTGTAAACGAATCAGCGACCCGGGCGATTTCTTCGCTAAACCAGCGTAAACCCTGGGAAAGGCTGGAGCGTGTCTTCTGGACAACATCACCTGAGTCAGCCTTGGCTTTAAAATCCGCTGCTTCCGATTTAACCTTTTTTGCCGGCTCGCTAGCCTTAACCTCTTTAAAAGCCTTGTCGATCTCACTCGCGAAAGTTTGCATACCTTCGCGCATCTCGTGCTCAAACTGTTTGCGTTCTTCGCTATTCCAGGCCGTGCGCAAAGTCGCTGCGAATTGCTGGCCCAAATCGCGCAGATCGGCTACCACATCAGGCTCTTCAGCCTGGGCTTTATAAGCCGTCTCATCCTCGAAAGGGATTTCGTCCCCGATCTTGATATCGATATCTTCGGCTGCGCTACTTTTTTTCTTTGTCATGATAACAACTCCTGATCATCCACTTTATTCTTGTGAATCAATTATACTCGCGTTTTTGGTACAATCACCTTTACGAGTCGTGCGCTTATGGAGTTGCATGAATTTCGCTCATGTCACGAAGTAATTCATCGACCAGATGTGAGCTACACCTGGCAAGAATCGCTAAGCAAAATACGCGAAGACCCTGTGAAACAAAGTTGCGGCTAGAGAGCCACGTTTGCCCCACAGCGCCTTCGCGCATGCAATTCAAGCCCTACAAAAAAGCTTGAACAATGAATGTCCACCTGAAACCGGTTATTTTATTTCGACGACCGCGCCGGCCTCTTCCAATTTGTTCTTGGCCTCTTCGGCCGCGTCCTTGCTGACGGCTTCCATAACCGTGCTGGGCGCGTTGTCGACCACTTCTTTGGCCTCTTTGAGACCCAGGGCAGTTAAGGCGCGCACTTCCTTAATGACATTGATCTTCTTCGGACCAATCTCCTTCAAGATAACATCAAATTCAAACTGCTCTTCCTCTTCTTCAACAGCAGCCGCGGCCGCCGCGGGCATCATACCCATGGCCATCGGTGCCGCCGCGCTAACGCCCCACTTCTCTTCCAAAATCTTGGTTAATTCTGCGGCTTCTAACAGAGTCAGGGCGCTGAGATCTGTTGCCAATTGTTCTAAATCTGCCATTTTATTTAATCCTCCGAAACTATTTCAAGACCGTTTTCACCCATTTTCTTGTCCTGGGTTGATAGGTTGTTCGATATCACGATACTGCTAATGTTGATGATAGATATTTTTTCGTTCAGTTGGTCAGCTCGCTACCTCCGCCTCGGCCTCGTCTTCCGACTTAGCGTATGCGTCAAAAACGTTGACAAGTTGTCGCACACCGCCGGCCACAGTCGCGGCGAGATTGCGCGCCGGTCCTTGAATTAAGCCAACAAGCTGGGCCCGTAGCTCGTCCAGGGACGGCAAATTAGCCAAGGCCATAACCTGGTCGGCCGATAACACATCGTTGCCAAGGACACCGCCCTTTATGACGAGCGCTTCCTCTTTCTTGGCGAACTGGGATAACGTCTTGGCCAGGGCCGGCACTTCATTCAGTGCGAACCCGGTACCTACTTGACCAGCTAACAGCTCCGTTGGGACCGTCTTGCCGGTCTGCTCCAACGCCAGGCGCAGAAGCGTATTCTTCGTGACTAGGAAGCTACCGTCTGCTTTACGGACCTCTGCCCGCAACTCCTGCATCTGCTTTACACTCAAGCCCTTGTACTCGGTCAGAATGATCGCCCTGCTTTGCTTCAGCAAATCGATATATTCATCGACCAACATTTGCTTGCGTTCCTTATTGATTGCCAATTACCTTCACCTCCTTCTTCAGATATCTGGATAAGATTTGGTCATGCCTGTGAAATAAAAAAACCCTCGCACCGGCCGGTGCGAGGGTTCAAATAGGTTATAGCCTGGCCGTTCAACTCGAAATAGTTGCTTGCGGCCGGTCCATCTTCCACGAACCATCACCTCGGCTGGCACAGATTAAGCCAACCCGGTAAAAGAACGGGCCGGCGCCAACTGTCTTTGGTGGCGGGCCAGACTATACATCGTTACCGTAAGCCTGGCCAGAAATTATCAAATTGTTAATCTTGCCGATCTTAGGCCATTGCCTCGGCTGTGTCTAACCTGATAGCCGGACCCATGGTATTGGCCATGACGATTTTGCGGACATAGGTGCCCTTTGTTGCAGCCGGGCGAGCCCGTTTAATAGCATCCAACATGGCGTCCAGATTATCCTGTAACTGCTCTTCACTAAAGCTGGCTTTACCAATCGGCACGTGGATATTGCTGGTCCGATCGACCCTGAACTCAACCCGGCCGGCCTTGGCTTCCTCAATAATTCGAGGCAAATCTTCGCCAGGGGCAACGGTGCCGGCTTTCGGATTGGGCATCAGTCCACGAGGACCCAACACACGACCCAGGCGGCCTACCTTACCCATCATCGATGGGACGGCAATAGCCACATCGAAATCGGTCCAGCCCCCTTGAATCTTCTTAAGCATCTCATCATCGGCAATATAGTCAGCGCCGGCTTCTTCAGCCAGGGCTGCATCTTCACCCTCGGCAAAGACCAAAACGCGAACACTTTTCCCCAAACCATGCGGCAAAACGATGACGTCACGTACCTGCTGATCGGCATGACGGGGATCAACGCCTAATCGAAAATGGACTTCGACCGTTGGATCGAACTTGGTGTAGGCTGTCTCCTTGATCAGTTTAACGGCCTCTGCCCGGGTATATAATCTGTCACTGTCAACCTTGGCGGCCGCTTCTCTATATTTTTTCCCTTGTTTTGCCATTTATAACTCCTTGGTGGTGTTTGCGGACTCGTGCTTAGCGCGTAGCGAATCCTCCCACGATGTATGTTCGATTGTTAGAAAATCCCCAATTTGTTGAGAAGTGCCATTTATCACTTTAGTCCTTGATCAGCAGACCCATGCTGCGGGCGGTGCCTGCGACAATTTTCATCGCCCCATCGATATCCAAAGCATTGAGATCCTTCAACTTTATTTCCGCGATCTCACGCAACTGTTGGGAAGTCACAGTACCGACCTTGTCACGGTTGGGCACTGCGGAACCACCAGGAACTCCGGCCGCCTTCATGAGCAGCGCGGCGGTTGGCGTCGTCTTCAAAATGAAACTGAAACTGTTATCCCCATAGATCGTCACCTCGGCCGGGATGATCTGTCCGACCTGAGCTGATGTCCGGGCATTATATTCTTTGCAGAACTGCATGAGATTGATGCCATGGGGGCCAAGCGCCGTCCCAACTGGCGGTGCTGGATTCGCCTTTCCAGCCTGGATATTTATCTTAACGACTGCCGAAATCTTTTTTGCCATTCTTAAACATTCTCCACATGTAGGAAGTCAAGCTCTACCGGTGTTTCCCGGCCGAAGAAAGACACTAATACCCATACTTTGGCCCGATCCATGTCAATATTCCCAACCGTGCCAATGAAATCGGCAAATGGTCCTGAACGAATGCGTACCTTCTCGCCTGGTTGAAAGTTGAACTTTACTTTCGGCGCTTCCGCTTCCATTCGGTTCATGATTCTGGCTACTTCATCCTCTCGAAGAGGGGTGGGTTCATTGCCCATGCCCACGAAGCCTGTCACACCGGGTGTATTTCGAACCACATACCAGGAATCCTCACTCATGACGAGTTGGACCAGAATATACCCGGGGAAGACGCGGCGCTCCACGGTCCGGCGCTTGCCATCTTTTATCTCAATTTCTTCTTCAGTGGGAACAACCACGTCAAAGATCTTATCTTGCATGCCCATCGTTTCGATGCGCTGTTCAATGCTATGGCGGACCTTGTTTTCATATCCTGAGTAACAATGTACGACGAACCAGGCCCGGCCGTCTTCAACTAGCGGGGATAAATCCCGCATTGTTTCTTCTTCATCAAGCAGCCCATCGTAAGTCTGCAAATCATCTACGGCATCGGTTGCTTCGCCGGACAAAAGTTTGCTGTCTTCGTTATCTACGATGCCCAAATCCTCAGCGGCTTCGGGTAAAACCACTTCTTCTCCGTTGGTTTCAACTATTTCCACTTCTTCGGTGGTGGGTTCCTTTTCTACTTCCTCAATCATAAGGCGTCACTATCTTGTTCTCTTAAATCTGGTCCGAGCTAAAGACCAGGCCGGATCGAAGGTTGAATAGTCCACAGTCTCAATCACATCTCGCGAACTGGATCATATTCTGAATCCAGCGACTTGTGGCATTATCCAACTCTTAAGCTACCAGGAACTTGACCAGTTCTTGGATCAGCTTTGAAAAGACGAAGTCCAATATACCCAGGAACAGGGACATAACCGCTGTTACGCCCATCACAATGGCCGTCAGTCGTCGCGACTCTGCGGGGGTCGGCCAGGTTACCTTGCGAATCTCACCGCGCGTTTCACGAAAATAACGGGCGATGGCGTTCGGCGATTCACCGGACTTCTTCGTTGACTTTTCTCGTGCCACTGTAATAAATTCCTCTTACTAAATAATAATTCCCTTCAAATGCTTTCGACCCAAATGCTTTTGGAGCACTGGAAGGGAGCACATAGACACCGTGATGTTTTATCAAAACCATTTACCAAAAAAACAGGGGGTGCAGGACTTGAACCCGCAACCTACGGTTTTGGAGACCGTTGCTCTGCCAATTGAGCTAACCCCCTACAAAACGCTTGTTATTAAATACGCCAAATTATTTGGTCTCCCGGTGCATTTGATGCTGCCGGCAACGCGAGCAATACTTCATTAATTCGAGCCGGCTGGGATCGTTCCGCCGGTTTTTTTCCGAGGTGTAATTACGTTCATTACACACAGTGCAAGCCAATGTAATCACCGAGCGGACTGCTCTTTTCGCCATGAAGAAATCTCCAAAGAATCATGCAAACGTTAGTGGTCGACAAAACTTGCAGATGCAAGATCCGCCTTCTACTAGCGACGCAACGTGCGTACGCATTATTCAGAACTACGCACTATGTTAATCTAATATCTCAGTAATGACGCCTGCGCCGACGGTCAGACCACCTTCGCGAATCGCGAAGCGGCTGCCTTCTTCCAGGGCCACTGGGGTGATCAATTCTACATGCAGATTCACGTAATCGCCCGGCATGACCATCTCCACGCCTTCAGGCAGGGTGATCGCCCCGGTCACGTCCAAGGTGCGGATGTAGAACTGCGGCCGGTAACCAGGGAAGAACGCCTTGTGCCGGCCGCCTTCATCCTTGCGCAACACATATACCTCGCCCATGAACTTCCGGTGCGGGGTAATGCTGCCCGGTTTGGCCATCACCTGGCCTCGCTCGACCTCTTCGCGGTTGACGCCCCGTAGCAGCAAGCCGGCATTATCGCCCGCTTCTACCTGGTCCAACGTCTTGTGGAACATCTCCATCGATGTCACCACAACCTTGCGAATGGTGTCTTGCAAGCCTACGATATCTACTTCGCTGCCCGGTTTCAATACACCCCGGTCTACCCGGCCGGTCACCACCGTGCCCCGCCCTTTGATTGAGAACACATCCTCCACCGACATAAGGAACGGCTTATCCATCTCCCTCTGGGGTGTCGGCACGTACTCATCTACCACCCGCATCAACTCCCAGATGGAAGCATACTCAGGCGCATCCACATCCTCGCTCGTGCTCAACAGAGCTTCCAAGGCGCTACCCCGAATGATCGGCGTCTCGTCTCCGGGGAACTGGTAGCTGTCCAACAGCTCCCGCAGCTCCAACTCTACCAGCTCGAGCAATTCTTCATCGTCCATCATGTCGACTTTGTTCAGGTATATGACCATCGCCGGCACTTCCACCTGTCGCGCCAGCAACACGTGTTCTCGCGTCTGCGGCATCGGCCCATCGGGCGCCGCTACCACCAGGATAGCCCCGTCCATCTGTGCCGCACCGGTAATCATGTTCTTGATGTAATCCCGGTGACCAGGACAGTCCACGTGAGCATAATGCCGGTTGTCTGTCTCATACTCCACATGGGCGATAGCGATGGTAATGCCTCGCTCTTTCTCTTCCGGTGCATTATCAATTTGATCAAACGCCCGAAAATCGGCATAGCCCTTCAGGCTGAGCACTTTGGTAATCGCCGCCGTCAGCGTCGTTTTACCATGATCGATATGACCAATGGTCCCCACATTCACATGGGGCTTTTCGCGTACAAATTTCTCCTTCGCCATATTCCTCTATTCCTGTTTTTCATTCAAATCGTCTACAGCAAGCTGCAGGTCGATCTGCATGAAACTAACGATAAACCTTTCTTTTAGAAGGGTCGCCTTCTCATTGAAGAGTCCACTTCTCTAAGGGGGGGTCTCCCTCTCTCAACGGTGTCTCCTTCTCTAGGAAGGGACTCCCGCTAAAAAGGTAATCTTTGACCACCTACCACAACAATACCCCGTCGCCCAGTATTTTGCACCTCGAGCGAGCGGGGCAGAAAGCCCACGATGGGATTTGAACCCATGACCTCATTCTTACCAAGAATGTGCTCTGCCGACTGAGCTACGTGGGCAAATTCTAGCACCGGTAGCACGGTTTCTCGGTTTATTCTTCCAGTGGGCCAGGAAGGACTCGAACCTTCGAAGGCTACCGCCAGCGGATTTACAGTCCGCCCCCTTTGCCACTCGGGACACTGACCCTGGATGTTCTTGTACCATCAACGACTTAAGCCGACGATGGGACTTGAACCCATAACCTATGCTTTACAAGAGCATTGCTCTGCCAATTGAGCTACGTCGGCACAGAATGCCAATTATAACAGAGAAGGCATCTCGGTCAACGCTCTTGCAGGCAATTTGCCACAAACACCCAAATATAACATCGGACCGCCTACTTCGTCAAATGCTATGGTATTTATTAAGATTTTTCCGGCCGTTAGCCATTCGCACACTTTTCGTCTATAATTTCATCATTACATAATAACTTCTAACGTGTCTTTAATGTATTATGGATATCTCCGTCAGGCATCTTAACAGGCGGATGGCCCTACAAATACCAACCGAGTTTCCTCTCGGGCTGGTTTATGTTATGGGCGAAGTCGCGATTGACTCCACGGTTGCCACCGGCGATACATGGCGCGAATTTTATCTACGAGAGAAGGATCATCAAATTCTCTGCCGGATTTCTTCTCGTCTTGCCGAAGAAATCTCCATAGAGACAGGCGATCTGGTTCGGGCCGGGGGGCAAATTATCTTTGATCCGGGTCAGGCCAGATATCTATTGTTGTCTGGCGATCTGGAAATATTGAACAGAGACGAGCCGGTTAGCGAGTCTTTGAGCGAACAAACGACTGACAGCCAGGAGTCCTTAGTACCAGATGAGGTCCCGGCTCCATTACCCCAATGGGTGAAAGAATTGGCCCCTCCAGAAGTCCAGGAAGAATGGGTTGCCCGGAGGATGGCTACGCGGGCCATTGCCGTGGCTGCGGTCGGAGAGGACACTACCATGGACGAACCAGAGCCGGCAGCCCTGGCCATCGAAAGCTGGCAAGGGTTCGGTGACGTCGATGACAGTCTGGCCTATACCACGGAAGAGCCGGCCTTGTCAGAGTTTAGCGACGAACTTATCGCTTTTCTCTCGGAGGCGATCGACAGTAACGAGGTCATTGAACTCACACCGGCTATTTTGGCTGATTTATCCCCGGATGGGCCGCTGGCCACCAGCGTGCCGCCGGTTGAAGCAAAAGTACCAGCACCCCTGGCCCCTGACCCGGAACGAGCCTATGCTGCACAAGACGCTTCCATTGAGCAATTCTTAAGTGCCTTAGAAGCGGCTATCGCGACCGACGAAGCCCGCGAAGAACGGCAAAAACCGGATCTTGAATCCAGGAACGGGCAAGCGGCGCCTGCGGAGACCGCATCGCCCGATATGCTCGTCCAGGAAGTGCCCGATCCACCGGTCCAGGACCTGCCCGATTCACAGGCTGGTACTGCGGCCGATTCTCTGCCTGAAACCCAAACCGATCTGGTTCAAAAAGAACAGAATCTATCCGTTGATCCCGGCACGGAAAATAAAAGCCCTGAAAATTCCCTGGAACAACCACCAGGAGAGCCAGTAGTCAAGCGGAGCCGCCGAAAACGCAGCGTACTTTCCTGGTTCATCATCCTGCTGATCATCCTGGCGGTCGTTTTACTCTTCGCTGTAGTTGCCGTATTGGTCATTGACTCCGGCCTGATACCATTCATCACTTTCTAAACGTAGCCGGCTTGTTTTCCTCTCCGAGCGCATAATCGCCAACCATTTCGGCACTGATTATACGGTCCAGTCTAAAGGTCCGTTGATCATTGCTCTGCCGGCAGTGAGCGATGAGATAGATATGCCCACCGGCCGAAGTTGAATAATGGGGATCGATCACGCGCTCACTATGGCCATGAGCGCCATGATAACTTATGAGAAGCGGTCGCTTCGCAGCCAGGGCTTCAGCCAACAGCGGGGGCAAGGATGTCATGGCCGGTTTCCGCGCGTAGATAGCTCCACCTTGAGCGTTCAAAAGATCACCCACGCTTGTGAGCCGCATTTGGGCCAGGTCCACGGACATCCGTTTTATGACTTCTGCTGTCGTGAAGACATCGTTGAGCGCTCGGTGGGCTCGCCCAGTCCGTACGCCTAAAGACCGGGCTATATGGCTCAGGCTATTGCGACCGAAATAAAAGTGCCGTCGCGCCAATTGCATGGTGCAAAGCCAGGGATTGTTCAGCTCCCCACCACCTTGAACCGGCCGAGTAAGAGCATGGATATACAGCTCCAATCCTATGAAGTCCGCATCGAATCGAGCGTTGTGGGCTACAATAACAGCGTCACTTACAAAGGCCAGAAGATCGGCTGCCACCTCGGAAAAAAGCGGCTTGCCGGCTAAATCTTTATCGTATATTTTATTGACTCGTGAAGCGCCTGGATCCATGCGCCGGCCGGGTTGGATGAGTTGGTTGAATTCGCCCTGTTTCTGCCAGGTACCTGTGAGCCCTGGTTCGAATCGAATCGCACCAATTTCCACTACCCGATCACCGGTGTGGGGGTTTAAGCCGGTCGTCTCGGTATCCAATACGACAACAGGCGCCGCGTCCAAGGTGAGATCAAGCAGATTGTCCATAACCGAATTGTATCTTGGCCAGACAATTCTCCCAGTTTAGTTAAACTTGGGCCGCTCTTTCAACCACCTTTCAATCGCATCCCTGGTGCTGGAAAAGGCTAGTTCCGGTAGCTCGTCATGGTCAAAGAAAGCTGCCGCGTCGGCGTCATCACCGGCCTTGATCTCTCCCCCATCGAAGCAAGCCTGGTACAGGATGAAGATTGACGCGCCTCCCTGATCGATCGCCTCCTGGTTATAATAAACATCCACCAGCGTGTCGATTTTCACCATCAGGTTCGTTTCCTCAAATACCTCGCGCTCGGCCGTCGACTTGGGCTCTTCTCCAAAATCAAGGAATCCGGCCGGGATGCTCCATTTTCCGCGCTCAGGGAAAATAGCCCGCCGGACCAAAAGGATCTTGTCCTGGAATACGACCATAACGCCGACGCCAACCTTGGGATCAGTGAAATGTATAAAGTTACACGCCGGGCAGGCTCGCCTGGGTTTGTCTCCCACTGTCCTGGTGATCAAAGCTGTAGCGCAACGGGGGCAATAAATAATATTTTCCGGGGCGCTTCTGGCGCCAGGCAGAGTGGTCATGCCTACTCTTTCAGCCGCCAGCGGATAATTAGGGTCATCCCTGCCAGGATAACCAAGAATATTCCGAGGAGGAGGATCACTAGCTGCCGGGCAGACAATCGGGAGAAAACATCCTGGTGAAAGGCCGGCCCGTTTTCTTCTAACAAAGGTGCGAACGGCTCAGCTAGCGCCTCCCCTGGCGCTTCAGCTACTTCTTCCTCTTGAGGAACAGCTACCATTGTTGATCCGGGCTGGCTTGTAGCGGTTTCCGCAGCTGCCAGCCCGTTCCGACCGGTCTCTACGGTCAGCACAACGCCTGGCATAGGCGCCTCTTCTGGCTCGCCGCCACCTCCCGACGGCAAATCGGCCTGTCTGTCATCAATATCGGCCGGTGGCGCTTCGACTGGCTCCACGCGTTTTTCAGTGGGCGTTGGCGCCCTCGGGGCGTTCTCTGCCGTCGCTTCTCGGGTGACGGCTCTCTCCACCGCTGTTCCGGACACCGCTGTAAGCAGGACATCAGCCAGGTTCTCCTCAGCCGCAACCGCGCTCTCCACCATATCTTCATCAGACGCTGCTCCAAAAAGATTGGGCGACTCCTCTTCGAGCTGCTCCTCTTTGAATAGTTCCTCGCTTTCGGAAACAGCCCCCTCCGCACCAGCGCCAAGCTGGGGTTCCGGTTCCAGAGAGGCCGCTGTGTCCGCTTCCGGCACCATTTCCGCCTCTGCTTCCATCACAACATCCGCAGCCGGCGCCTGCGCGAAAAACTGATCGACCACGTTGCTCGTATCATAGGACCGAGTGTCAAAAGTTAAGATCTCAGCCCCTACGGCAACGATGAAGAATACACCAACCAAGACTGTTGCCACGCGCATAGCTGGATAGAGGCGTGGGCTGCTTTGCCGCGCCGGCCGGCCATACAACGCAGGGTCCAGGGTAAAGTTACGCGGCGCCCGGCTCCTGGGTAGACGGCTGAGATTCAGCTTGACCGACCGTTGTTGATCCAGGTCCGCCCTTAGCGCAGGATCGGCCGCCAACTGTTCTTCCAGCCGCCGCCGTTCCCCGGCCGTGAGCACGTCATCCAGATAGGCCGTAATGGCCTCCTGGCGTTTTTCAGCTTCTGACTTGCGCAAATTCCTAAAAAAATCCAACATGGTTGAAACTATTAAAACACCTTCGCTATTCTTGTTCTCAGCAGTCCAGTTCACTCACCGGCCTGGTTAGCCTGTCTTCTACTATTGATAACGATAACCGGCCGGCAGAAGTTCCGCCGAACCCTGTAAACAGTCGCGTAACCTGGCCCGTGCCCGGCTGAGTCGTGATTTAACTGTGCCCAAAGAGATAGACATAATACTGGCGATCTCCTGGTAATCGTAGCCCTCTACATCACAAAGCACGGCCGCTACTCGTTGGTCCTCTGGCAAAGCTTCTAAACAAAGGCGGATCGCCTCAACAAGTTCCGCTTGCTGGCTTTGCTTTTCCGGGCCTGACTCATCCTGGTTGATCAGGATTGGCGAGGAGTCATAATTTTCAACGATTTCATCCAAGGACGATTGCGGGCGTCGTTTGCGACGACGCAACTCGTCATAACAGGCATTGGTGACGATCCGCATCAGCCAGGCCTTAAAATTGTCCCCACGGAAGCGGTTCAATGCATTGTAAGCCGAGATGAACGCTTCCTGAGCAGCGTCGGCCGCCGCGTCGGGCTCGCCCATGATGCGATAGGCGACATTAAAGACCGCATCCTGGAAGTGCAGCACGAGGGTATTATAGGCGGATACATCGCCATCTTGGGCCTGTTTTATCAGGTAGGTTTCATCCATGCCGGTGACGGGCGCCTGGGCAGGTTAAAGAGATTCTATGTTTTTTCATTACTAGGAATATGAATAACACGTTGACAGTTCGAATGCCTTATTCTAAAATTCAACTGCTGGCCGAAGTGGCGGAACAGGCAGACGCGCACGACTCAAAATCGTGTTCCCTCGGGAGTGTGGGTTCGATTCCCACCTTCGGCATATAAAATTAGCATTTCCCCAGAGGATTATAGATCCAGGGGGATGGCCAGACAAGTCACGGGGCGACTCTTTTTGCTGGAGTGGCCTCTTTTTTGTGGCGTGCCTAAGGGATAAAAGGCCTCGGACTGATCTGGCCCGACTGTCCGCAAAGGTATATCTGATTGCCGCCGGTTGTTGCTTCCGCCAATCCAGACTCTATAATCTTCGTATATGACAGAGAGAAACTCCTTTCCCTGGTGGCGTAGCCTGCTGCGCTCCATCACCTGGATCAGCCTGGGCGCTTTGGTCGGAATCGGCCTGGGTTTACTCGTCGGCTGGGTTGTGTGGCCTCTGGAGTATTCAGAAGCCGATCCAAGTATTCTGGAGGTTGGTTACCAGCGCGACTATACCCTTATGATTGCATCTGCTTATTCGCTTGATCGCGATCTGGACCTGGCCCGGTCTCGATTGCGTAGCCTGGACCTGGATGAGCCAAATAAATGGTTGCTCACAGTGACAGTAGACCACATATTGGAGGGTGAAAATGCGATTGTCAGCCAACACCTGGTTGACCTAGCCAGTGTATTAGGATTGTATTCCCCGGTTATGGACCCCTATTATCCCCAGCCGGAGACCGGGGAGGGCGGGTGAACGACCCCAGCCTGGTCTCCCGCGCCCGGCGCCAGCGCTGGCTACGATCTCGTGGCCCGCGCATGTCGGCCGGAAGCCTATTCATGATCGGCCTCATCCTTGGCCTGGCGGGCGCGCTCTACTATGCCTGGATTGCCGAGCCCGTGACTTTTACTGAGGCCAGCCCGGCCCGCTTACGCGATACCTTCAAGCAGGAATATATACTGATGCTTGGCCAAAGTTATGAATTAGACGGGGATTGGGAGCTTGCGCAGGAACGGTTAGATGCTCTGGGCGAGTTTGGTACCGGGCAGGCGATAGTCGAACAGTTAGAGGCCAGTATGCGGGATGGCCGTCCTTCGTCCGAACTTCATAGCCTGGCGGTATTAGCCCGGCAAGCGGGCGTCGATAGCCCGGTTGTCGACGTCTTCGCCCCGCCGCCGACGCCTGCCTTAAGCGCCCTGGCAACCTCACCGCCAACGCCACCCGTCGAACCCACTATTGTATTGGAGGGCACCCTCCTACCAACCAGCACTCCCATGCCAAGTGCAACGCCATCACCGGTGCCCTCACCCACACCAGTGCCGGCTTTCCGCTTACTCAGCAAGGTACAGGCTTGCGATCCAAACGGTCCGGCCGAACGCATTGAAGTCATCACGGTCGATTCATTCTTAGACCCTTTGCCGGGGGCTGAGGTTCTGGTTAGTTGGGAAGGCGGCCAAGATCATTTTTTCACAGGGTACAAACCCGAACTGGGCCTGGGTTATGGCGACGTAAACATCAACCCGGATACAAGTTATCAACTTATGATGGCCGACGGCAGCCAGATCGTCAGCGACCTGCGAGTTGAATTGTGTGATTCCGCAGCCGGCGGCTTTCCCGGAGGTTGGCGGTTGACTTTTCAGAATACGGATGTCATCCAGGACTCACCTTAAACCAATCAATAACCGGCTTGGCCCTCAGCGCTACCTTCCGTTAATAATATTTGAACCCCGTTCCGTTCGCGGCCGATATTCTACCACCGTTACCTATCATTCATGCCGGAATCGGCCGATCTTCCATAAACGATTGAATACCGGCAACCAGCTTTAACAGGACTAGCGTATACGCCCGGCTGGCCGGTATTGGCCTGGCGTTGGCGACGGTTACTTCTCCTAGAAAGTTCATCCGCTTCCTTTACTCAACCATGTCCCTAAATTCCGCGAGGCTGGTTACATCACGAACTCGCATTCGGGTCCATTCAAAACGATCATTGAAGCCATTCCAGGCGCCGCCAAGGGTCGTCACCGCGCCCCAGAAGTCTAATTCGGCGATTATCTGCATAACCTCGTCATTATACCGGCCACCGGGGTAAGCGAAGTAACGCGGTAAGTAACCCACATGGGCGGCGATCGTTTCCCGCGATCCCTGCACTTCCCAGATAATGAATTTCCGGTCATGGATTGTAAGGTCGGGATGGGTTTTGCTATGTGGCTCAAAACGATGACCGGCCGCCACCATCTCCTCCACCATTGGCCAATCCAAATAGATTTCATTATTTTGATCGATGAACTCGGTAGCCAAGAAAAAAGTCGCCTTGAGTCCGAACTCCTCCAGGATCGGGAAAGCATTTTGATAATTATCCCGGTAGCCGTCGTCCAGGGTGATGATAACCGGCTTTGGAGGTAGTTCAATCTTGTCAGTTATGGCCAGCGATAAATCATATAGATCAATTGTTTCAAATCCGTTATCGGCCAGAAATCGCATTTGTTCCCGAAAGTTCTCCGGGGCTACGGACAGGTCCTGCCGGTACTTATCGGCATCCTCAGGTGGCTCGCTGATATAGTGGTACATCAGAATGGGCACCTTTAAAGTCCAGCTATAAGAATCCCGTGGTGTAGGTAAAGGAGGCGGAAAAGGTGTTCCAGCCGGTCCCGCCACTGTTGCTTCGGCAGCCATTCTTGGTTCGGCTGGCGTGCTACTTGGCCTTTGAGTTGGTTTGCTGGTCGGCGAGCTTATAGGCACAGTCGGGACGGTCGCGGAAGCAGCCATGGTGGGAGTCGAACTGGCCGTAGCCGGAGGGCCGGCCTGAACGTAGACTTCCACAGTCGAAGTTCCGTCGGGAGCAGGCGATAGAACCGGCTCTAAAGTTGCCGAACCGCGAACACCTGCGGTTAATGCCCCACTTTCTGTCGTAGCCACTATGGTTTGGTCGCCTGATGATGAGCTCGATAAACCCAAGGTCACACTTAGAGCCGATAGGACCAGGACGGTAAGTAGCAAAATCGCCAGACAGCCTAAGTTGCCCGGGAACTTACCACCAGTGTGCTGTTGCAGATCGTTTGAATGAGCCATAAGGGGCCAGAATAACAAAGGGCTTGGGGGCCGTCAAGGGTTAGGCGTGTCCTCATGATAGGTACATAAGCAGATATTTACCGGAAGGGCGATCGTTTTCTCATATTCGAAGGGAGTGGTGCTATCGCGATCATTGCTTAAGCCAGGCGGCTTGTCGTCCAGGGCTGGCCGCTCTGATATACTTCTACCACCGTAACCATTTGGCCGCGAGCGTGTTTAACCAAGTAATATATCTTCCGGGCGACACTCGCATCCGGCCGGTGGCCTAACCCCATTCAAGTGGGGGCAAGCTTTAGCTGGTATGGCGAATAATAATTACGACGAATGCATGCTGATTGAACAGGCCCGGCAAGACCGGCAGGCTTTTGGCGAATTATACGAAATGCATGTAGACCGGATTTACAATTACATCTACTACCGGACGGGAAACCAGCATGATGCCGAAGATCTCACCGCCCGTGTATTTTTCCGGGCTGCTCAACATATCAGCCATTACCAGGACCAAGGGGCACCCTTTGCAGCCTGGCTCTTTGCCATCACTCGTAATATGTTGGCCAATTGGTATCGAGACTCGGGTAAATGGAAGCTGGTCCCTTTGAACAACATGCTTCGCCAACACCTGGAGGATGGTCCTGAGTATTCAACTGAAAAAGTTCAGGATCGTGAATTTTTGTTAGCCGCCATTCGCCGACTCCCGGCCGAACGCCAAGACCTGTTGATCCTCAAGTTTGTCGAACGAATGACCAATTCTGAGATAGGCCAAATGATGGGACGGAGTGAAGGCGCCATCAAGGCTTTGTACCATCGAACGTTGAGCGCCTTACGAGATGATATGACCGGTCCGCCCGGAACCGAAAAGAATGGTGGAGGAAATGATGCGTATCGTGATGGATGACGCCGGCGATCTGCCGTCCGAGATGATCAAACAATACAATATCAGGGTGGTACCCATCAATGTCACCTTCGGTACAGAAGAATTTCTGACCGGCATATCCATCGATCACGCGGGTTTCTACCAAAAAGTGAAAGAAGTCGGGGAATCGAATTTTCCAAAATCATCGCAGCCCACCCCTTATCAATTTGTCGAGGTATATAAAGAGATCTTGGCCGAGAATGAGCGTGATATTCTGACAATCACGGTGGGCCAGAAACTCAGCGGCACCTATGATTCGGCCGAAGCGGCCGGCAAGGAATTGGCCGGCCAGGGAAACTTCTACTTATTCGACTCGGCTGCTGGCTCGGCCGCCCAGGGCTATATGATTCTGGAAGCAGCCCGGCTGCTCCAGGGTGGCGCCGGCATCGAGGAGATTCTCAACCGGTTGGAGCAGATCCGCGATACTCAGCTCATCGCCTTTCTGATCGACAGCCTGGAATATGCGGTGAAAGGCGGCCGGATTGGATTTATGCAGTCAACACTGGCATCCATATTACACATCAAGCCGATCATGCAACTCAAAGATGGAGCCATCGTTGAGGCCGGGAAAGTACGCACCTATAACAAAGCACTTGCCTATATTGTCGATTATATGGTTGAGAGAGTCGGCCAGAGTCCGGTAAAGGTAGCCTTCATCCATGCCGGAGATCCCGAAGGAGCGGCCGAACTACGTCAACTCAGCGTTGGAAAATTAAATACCACCGAGGAATTTACGACAGACATGGGCATTTCAGTAGCCATCAACCTCGGTCCGGGGGCTCTGGGTATTGTGGTTGTTCCGGAGTAAGCCATGAAGCACGATCAATTGACTGAATCATTGAACCGCCATGCCGACGCCTTGAGCAGAGGCGAAGATATCTCCGGCGAAATAATAGCCGAGCAGCCTGAACATAGACAGGAATTGGATGCCCTTTTAAGTCTGGCTGTGGCCATCAAGGATTCCCTGGTTCCGGTGGCCGTACCCGCTTTTCGGGCGGACCTGCGCCGGGCTCTCGAGTTTCAAGCCCCTGTCCAAATTGTCATCGGCCGCCCACCCGCCAGGTACAAGACCGTGGCCATGGCTGCCGCCGCAACCGGATCCCTCTTGTCCATTGCCGGTCTTTCCCTCATCCTCGTTCGTAGACGGCGGAGCACATCCCAGCCGGCCGCGACAGTGGCCTGAACAAATATACACCCGCTGTCCTGAAGATTGGATTGCCAAGTGTGGTATATCCCTACTCGGTAAAACGGGTGTTAAACCTTTTTACTTGGCTATCCAGAGGTCTAGGTTACCAACTCGGCTGGTTGTCCATCCTTGTACAACGAGTTGTTAACCTGTTGCACTTGGCCAGTCTGAAGACCAGGTTACCAACCCGGCAGGCTGCCCATCCTTGTACAACGAGTTGTTAACCTGTTGCCCTTGGCCAGTCTGAAGACCAGGTTACCAACCCGACATGCTGCCCAACCATGTAGCACTGGTTGTTAACCCGTATACCTTGGCCATCCAGAAATCTAGGTTACCAACTCGGCTGGTTGCCTAACCTTGTAGAATGGGTTGTTAAACCGTCACTTGCCCCCCAAAAAATCAATAGGTGGCCAGGTTATCATAAGCGTTTCTTTTCTGTTCTAATCGGCTTTTCTTTTGCCCGGACATGAGGGTTGTGATAAAGTCCACAAATGCAGCGTGCTGACTGAGCCAAGAGCTGGCATTAATATCGTTATTGTTGCACAGAATACGGCGTACTTGGACCCCACTCGTTGATTACAATTGGGTAAATTTATATGAAAAACAATGGTAGACATTTGGCAATTGTTGCTGTTCTAATAGCGATAGGGACGGTTATTACCTACTATGTGCTGACAGCTGTATACAAGTTACCGGTCGCTGCTAGCTCCCAGGCAGGCCCCATTGACAACCTGTTCGGTTTTCATTTTATGGCCATCTCCTTCCTTTTCGCCTTGATCATGGTCTTTTTGCTCTACAGTTTTGTCGCCTTCCGGCGCAAACCGGGCGATGAGGAAGACGGCCCCCACGTCCACTATAACACCCCCTTGGAAATCATTTGGACCATCATCCCCTTGGTGGTCGTCATCGCCCTGGGGATTTGGGCCACCTTTATCCTCATAGATATTACCGAGGCTCAAGATGGAGAGATGCCGGTTGCGGTAAAAGGTCAGCAGTGGGCCTGGACCTTCTCTTATCCGGATTATCCCGATATAGGTCCATCTGCCAGGCTGGTGCTGCCCGTAGACAAACCGGTGCGCCTGGAAATGCAAAGCGAGGATGTCCTCCACTCTTTTTGGGTGCCTGAATTCCGAGTGAAACAGGATCTATTACCGGGACAGGTGACGATATTACGTATCACGCCTACTAAAATAGGCAGTTACCATGTCCGTTGCGCCGAGATTTGCGGATTTGACCATACCCATATGGTTGCCGAGGTCGAAATTGTCTCCCAGGTGGATTTTGATAAGTGGCTGGTTGATCAGAGTACTTCGATCGCTCAATTAAGCCCCGAGGAACGTGGCGTCCAGTGGGCTACTGAATACGGTTGTACTGCTTGCCATAGTGCAGACGGCGCTGAAATGGCCGGACCTACCTGGTTAGGCCTCATTGGTCGGGAAGAAAGCCTCACCGATGGCAGCACTGTCACTGTTGATCATCCGTACATTACTAATTCAATCCTAGATCCGGGGAGTCAGATAGTTGCCGGATTCGAGAATGTCGCGATGCCAATCGGCTTTGAAGAGCGCTTCGCGATGCGGGAAGCCGAATTGCTTGAACAGGGAATCGAAGTCAATATCATCGAAGATCTGATCGCCTATATCAGTTCGCTGGCTGAGTAAAGAGTTCAGGAAAAAGAAATTCTATGAAAACCGAGACTATCTGGACGCGATTTCTGCGATTTATCGTTATCTTATTCTCGCTGGGTTTGATAAGAGGCATCATTGGGTTCGCCATTGGTATTGGCCTGGTATACGGGCTTATGGTGGGCATTCCCATCAGCCAGGGTCAGACAGCCAATAAGGATCTGGCTGTCCTGCTAGGCGGCCTGTTGGGTACGATATTGCTGTTGCTCTTCGCCGGAGTCTTCACTGATTGGCTAAGATCGATGAGCGGCAAGAAGGTTCCTTTGCGTCATGGCCCGCCCGAGCATCTGCCCGCCTGGACTCGCTATTTTAGCGTCGATTACAACCATAAGGTGATCGGCATCCAATACACGGTCACAGCCGTCATTGTTTTACTCTTCGGCGGCTTGCTGGCCATTCTCTTCCGCCTGGAACTGACCTATCCGGGCATGCAATACCTCAAGCAGGAACAATATAACGCCCTCTTTAGCGCTCACGGCATCATCATGATCGTCAGCATCCTGCTGGGTGTAGGTGGTATGATCAATTATCTGGTGCCGCTGATGATTGGCGCCAACGATATGGCCTATCCTCGTTTAAACGCCTTTAGTTATTGGGTTGCCCTTCCGGCCGCCTTGATGCTATTTATCGGCCTCGCCGTCGGCGGGTGGGACACCGGCTGGGTCGGTTATCCCACTTTGAGCACCACGACCCAACTGATTGGCGTGCAATTTTTCCTCCTGGGCTTCTATATCGTCGGCTTTTCGTCCATTGCCGGTGCGATTAATATGTTGGTGACTACCTTTACCATGCGCGCACCCGGAATGAGCTTATTTCGCATGCCCATTTTCGTTTGGGGCGCCCTTGCCGCCACAATTATCCAGGTGACTGCCACCCAGACTGTTAGCATCGCCCTCTTGTTGGTACTGACCCAACGCGCTTTTGGACTTAATTTCTTCACCCCGCCCGAAGGGGACCCTTTACTCTACCAACACCTTTTCTGGTTCTATTCTCATCCGGTCGTCTATGTATTTGTCTTACCCGGTCTGGGTGTTATTAGCGAACTTTTGCCGGTATTCTCTCGAAAACCGTTATTTGGCTACAAGTGGATTGCCTTGTCGAGCATCGCCATCGCCCTTGTTGGCTTCCTGGTCTGGGCGCACCATATGTTTGTCTCAGGTATGGACAACTCCTTGCGTGTGCCTTTCATGATGGCTACGTTATTTGTGGCCATCCCCACCGGGGTCAAGTTCTTTAGCTGGACGGCTACCGTGTGGCAGGGTAAGTTAACCTTTCCTACGCCCATGCTCTTCACGCTGGGGGCGATTTCCGTGTTTCTAATCGGCGGCCTTACCGGCCCCATCCTAGCCACCGTGCCCACCGACATGCCTTTGCATGATAGCTACTGGATAGTCGGCCATTTCCACGCCACCATGTTTGGTGGATTTGTTTTCCCCTTCTTCGCCGCCCTCTATTACTGGTTCCCGAAGGCGACCGGCCGGATGTACAATGAAGGGTTAGGCAAGCTCCATTTTTGGCTGATGGCGCCGGCTTTCTGGGTAATGAGTTTGGGGCAGATGCGTATTGGTCTCCTGGGTATGCGTCGCCGTATAGCCGACTATGACCCGGCTTTGGGCATTCAGAATACCCAGTTCTTAATTACTATCGCCGGACTAATTATAGGCTGGTCGGTCCTTATCATGTCTTACAATCTGGTCCGTAGCGCTCGATCGGGTGTGCTGGCCGGTAATAATCCCTGGCGCTCTCGCTCCATCGAATGGCAGCTCCCTTCGCCGGTACCGGAAGGTAATTACGAACAACAACCGGTCATCGTCGGCGATCCTTACGATTACGGTTTGCCCGATGCGCCTTATACCAATCTGGCGCCCATCAGCGGTGATTGACCGGTAATTGGACCAGAAACTGACTCCGTTATAGGAGAGCGGATCCAGGGATAGTAGAAATCTCGACCGCGCATTTATCTTTCTTGGAGAATATCTGTGGAAGAAACAAATCAATTGGAACAAGAGAAGAAAGCCGAATACCGTCAGAACTTTTTTATATTCCTGGCGTTGGTATTGTTAACACTCGTCGAGTTCTACGTCGCCATCAATCTGGATGACCCGAGAGTACTCCTGGTAATCATTGGCCTGGTCAAAGCGGGTCTCATTGTCCAATTCTTCATGCACATTTACCGCCTGTGGCGGCCGGAGGAACACGAATGAGCGCCGCAACCGATATAGCCCCTGTCCATGAAACCCACGAACCAACCTATGCAGAGGCGACGAGACGCAATCGACTGGGTCTGTGGATCTTTTTCTTTTCTGAAATTTTCCTTTTTGGAGCGCTACTGGCATCGCGCTTTTACCTCTGGGGCAATACGCGCCCTGATCTAGACCAGAATATCGGCCTGATCACTACCGGTATCTTACTAATCAGTAGTTTTTTCATGGCCTGGGCCGAATCAGCCATAAAGTATAATGATCGTAAGGCTTTCTTACGTAACATGCTCATCACGGCCGCCTTGGGCGCCCTGTTTATAATCGGCGTCGTCGGCTTTGAGTGGGGCGGGGAACTCAAGCCGACAGATGGCACATATGGGGCGGTTTTTTATATTATGACTGGCATGCACGCCTTGCACGTGTTTAGCGGGGTAATTCTGATCTTGATCAACTGGAATATTGCCCGCAAAGGGGGATTTTCCAGCAATGAGCATTGGGGCATCGAGGGTGCAGCCATTTACTGGCACTATGTTGACGTGGTTTGGGTTTTCTTCTACCCGGCCCTTTACCTGATTGGCACGCCAGTTTCTTTTCATTAGGAGCTGAATCACAAGTCACGAACCCTTTAGCTGTGTCTTGACTTGACCTGAAGCTGACTAAGGGTTCAGGCATTTAAAATATGGATCCCGTCCTAAGAGCGACCCTTACATCGTGGGACTTTCGAATCGAAGTTATTCTAACCCTGGTCCTGGCCGGGACTATTTTTTATACCGGTTGGCAGCGGCTGCGTACCCGAACAACAACCCATACTCAACTAAGCCCGTGGCAAGTGACGGCAATCTGGCGGCCCATTCTCTATCTAGGCGCCCTTGTACTTCTCGGTATCACGCTCATGTCGCCCATCGACGTACTCAGTGCCAATCTCTTCACCATGCACATGATCCAGCATATTCTACTGGTGATGATCATCCCCCCGCTGTTATTGCTAACCAATCCCTTTCCCATCATCTTGTGGGGGTTGCCCCGTAAAGCCCGCCTAGCTATCGGCCATTTATTTAGCGGTGAATCCCGTTTCCGCTACTACCTGGCGCGCTTGACCAGTCCGGGTATCGTCTGGTTCGCCTTTGTCATTGTCTATTGGGGCTGGCATGATCCCAACGCTTATACGCTGGCCTTGGAAAACCCCCTGGTCCATGACCTGGAACATCTGACCTTCTTCGCGGTCGCCATGCTCTTCTGGTGGCACGTCACAGGCGCCGGTCCGCGCATCCACAAGCGCTTACCTATCTTCGCCCGATTTATCTATGTTTTGGCCGCCATTCCACCCAATATGTTAGCCGGCATTGCCTTCGCTTTTGCCGGTGCGCCAATTTATAGCTACTATGAAGCGATGCCCCGGCTATGGGGCCTATCGGTCATGGAAGACCAGCAGATCGCAGGGGTGATCATGTGGGTGCCGGGCAGCATGATGTACATTATCGCCGCCCTGGTGCTCGCCGGCCGTTATTTACAGGGAGAAGAGAAGAAGCCTCCTTTGCCGATGTCGGCCTGGGCCACCGAAGAGGCGCTGGCTGCCCCTAGTTTGAAGAAATGAGTTCTTAAACCCTCAAAATTGGATGTGTCAATAGAGATTTCAGTAGTCAGATGAACTGGGCTAAATGTTAAGCTATGTTAGCATCAAGATATTTTCGAGCAGATGCCAGGTTGGAGAAACCAAGTTTGCGGTTCAAACTTATTGCGTAGTTATTCACAATTGAAATTGCTTCAGCTAGCTAGGCCTCGGAAATTCGAGTCGCATCCTCAAGCAATGTGACCTCTCAATAGGTGCACGAATTTATTTCAAAACCCGCGTAAGCCTGAATCAAATCCAGTAGTTTGGGGCCACGCATTTATCAGCCTCTAAAATGGTAATATCGTATGGTTCAGCGTGGCATCGCGATAGAGAACCCGCTAACGCAGGTCAATTTGTCGGCTAATATTCAGGGCGGCACTGATTTCGTCAGCCGGCTTTCTGGCCGCTACGCAATCGAACCAACAATAGAATTGTCATCAGGCCAGCCAGCAGAAGCCCGATCAAGATAAACGCCGACGGATTACCGGTCGCTGAGGCGCTAACGGCGTTCAGGGTGATCGCTGTCGGTCCCGTCAGAAAGCCGATATCGAATCCATGGTTGTTGCTCCCACCGCCGCCAGTCGTGAAGCTGACGGTGGCGCTGGTTCCCCCATTAGCCAGCCCATCGGAGTCACGAACGTCAGAGATGGAATCATTACTTGTGTCGCCCTCGCTGTTGGCCGTGGTCAGGTCAGCGCTGCCACAGACGGCTGCGATAGCCGTGGCGTTCGAGCCAGTGGTATCCACCGAGATGTTGCAGGCTGTGTTGCGGGGGATGTTGGTGCCATTGGTGCTGCTCTGGTAGATTGCATCTGTGAACAGGTAGTTGCCGCTCGCATCCGTCTGCACGCTCACCGCGCTATCACCCGAACAGCTTAGAGTCACCGTGATGCCTGAGCCAACACCGTTCTCGTCAGGATCCTGGATACCGTCTCCATCGTCGCACCAGAGACGGTTGCCAACCTCCAGGGGCGGGGGTGCGCAGATGAGTTCCGGATCACCGAGCCCATTTGCCTTGCCAAAGAGTTCCGTAGCGACCCTAGGAACAAACTCAAATTCATCGGCTCGGGTACCTGTCGTGGTGGTATACCATTGCGTACCTTGAGTGTAACCCTCGTTTACTGGATCATAAGAGGTGGTAAGCACTTGCTCAGATCCCTTCAAAAGCGCAAGGCCTCCTGTGCTTATCTCATAATGTAAATTGAAAACGTCGGCGTTTAACGCTCTATCCTCAAAGTAGTACTCGCCGGCTAAGCTGGGTCCATCATCCGTCCGGCCTGCCGGCCCGGGACCCGTGTCCGAAGAAGCGCAACTGGTACCACTATTGCCATCTTCAACCACCCAGCCGCCAGTGCTGTCAGAGCAGGCATGGATGATGTCGCCGCCAGCATCATGGGTGAGTAACTCGGTATCCGTCGTTATGGCCCGGTAATTTTCGTATCCGCCCTGGTGGCCCCAGCGATCCGTAAATCCAAGCACCATAGAGCCATCTTCGGTGAATTCGATATCACTCAGAATAGGCTGAGGCCAGTATACTTCGTCCAGAGTACCCGTGCCGAGGGTCGTACTAAACCAGGTCTGAGCCCAGGGCTGGAACTCATCCAATCCGGCACTTGGGTTATCCGCAATCGGTTCCCTGTTGTAATCCATTGAGATGGTAAACACCTGGGTAAAGCCCGTTGACGAAAGATCCGTTGTTGGATCGAACGAGAGAACGTGGGCAACAAGATCACTTTGGTTCTGAGAGTATTCGGCAGTGCAGACCGCACCTAGGTAACCAAGTCCATTGTGGAATTTCAGCCCCCAAGGCCGGAGAACGCCACCGGCGCAGGAAGGCGGGCTCATAGAATCGATCAGATACTGGTTGATGGTCGTCGGCGACATCACGGTTGTTCCGCTGATGTCGACGCTAATCAGAGCCCGTTGGTAGAGATTGACCAGCCAGAGCGTGCTATCATCTTCAGTGATGTCAATATCACCATAGCTCATCATGCCCACTTTGCCGAAGGCATCCAGATCCCAGTTGGCCGTGGTTGCGCTCGTTGGTAAGGTGTAGTCGGCTGCGACGCCGCTGTTGCCTGGGTCCGACGCGCAACTCGCGGATCGGCATACAAAACCCAGATCGATCGCGGAGCCACCATTATCCGGCGAATAACCTTGAAGATCGAGGCCGTCATTGATGGGGACGTCAGAGCTGCTGTAATCAAGTACATAAATGCCGTCAGCCCCTCGAGGACCGAAGCCACTGTGACGTTTCAGAAAAGACGCAGTGAAAAGGCGCTGGCTCTCGCGCTGGTAGGCGGCGCCCCATACGGTACCAACTTCCTGAACTTCGGCAGTTTGTGTGTAGGTACTCCCGGTGCCACCGATGCCAGGAGTAACACCACTGGCGCTCCATCGGAAGTGGACGTATCCGGGATTTGTGCTGCCGGCAGCAAGACCATCACCGTTTTCAAAGCAGGACATGGAAACCAACGGATCGTCCTGGCAATAGTCGGCCGAATCGTTTAGACCAAAATCCACACCGTCCGCCGGGCTGGTCACGAAGACAACTGAACTGTCATTGTTGGCCCCAAACGATCCGGGTTTATCAGCGCTGGCAAGCCCACTAAATTCGATGCGATAGGTCGAGGTATCGGTCAGCCCGGTCAAGGAGTAACCGCCACTGACGTCCGTCGTATCGCTAGCTACGATGGTGTTGGCGCCATCATAAGCGCTCACTGTAACACCAGATACCCCTGGCTCACCAGGATCATGCGTTCCATCATCGTTGTAATCGCGGAAGACAGTGCCGTTGATTTCCCCGGGCCCGGCAATCGCCGGGGATACGGCCACGACCAGCAGGACACTCAGCAGAAGCACCCCACCAAATGCAAGGAAAATTCGCAATATGCGCTGATGATTGAACGAGGTCATGATAAAGTCCTCCCAATTTATTTCTTATCTCTGAAAGGCGATGAGAATAGTTCGCCTTTCAGGACATCTAAATCTTGTCAGTGATATGGGTACTACAATGAATTCGACTTAGGAAGTAAAATCGAAACTGCGCAATGGGTCGCCAAGAGCTTATAGGTAATTTGTACTAACTTGATTATTATACTTAGTTCCTGGTGCGGATCAAAATAAAGTGCTACTAATGTCAAAATTCGACTCAGCTCCCTGTGACCGGTGGGTTAGAACGCAATTTGGCATGTTAGCCCTCAAAGCGGGCGCATATGCGCGAATCTATTAACAGCCGGGCAAACACCTGTTCGTTTGGTGTCAACGGCAATCGTAAGCTAATTAATTCCCTTCAGATTCTCCTCGTGAAAGTTTGGCGATTAAGCCCAGGTGGCACCGGCAGTACGAGGCTGATTGTAGTTGTTTGTGTTGACGAAGGCGTGACTGCCGGAACCACTTTCGGACTCATGACAAAAACAGTACAATCCCATTGGGATAAACAATGAAATTGAATCTACTTATTTGCTATCGTATTTGGGTGATGATCGCTATCCTGATCGGCCTCCTTTTTATGACCCAACCGGCCAGGGGCCATACGGCCGGCAAATTGCAGTTATCGGCTGTTCCGGCCGGTCCTTACCAGACGTCCGTCTGGAGTTCACCCGATCCGGCCGTGGTGGGCGAGCTACATGTCGCCTTGTCCGTTGTTTCGGCAGATGATGCCTCCCCGGTATTTGACGCGATCGTTTTGGTCCAGATGACCGCGCAAGAAGACGGCGCTACTATTTCCGCCCCGGCCACGATAGAAGATTCCGAGAACAAATTCTTATACGAAGCCATCATTGAGCCTGCTGACCCTGGCGCCTACCTGGTGACCATTGATATTAATGGCCCGGAGGGCGGATCCGGCGTCGTCTCTTTTGAACTGGAAGTTATTGCTGATCCTGGCTTTAATCCCTTGTATCTAATCCCCATCGGTCTTGCCCTGGCGGCCGGCTCCTTTTTTATCCTTTCCAGGCGTGGTCAGTCAGGTAAGGACGAAGAGAAGCTAAGTTAATATTTTTAACAGCCATGACCACAACGCCGCCGGACACCAAAAAAGAGCAAAAACCCCCGGCTGTCCCCCTGTCCAGGATGCCGCGCACCCTGATCAGTCGCCGTTGGTGGTGGGCTACCTTGCTCGTGGTAGCCGGCGTCTTGGTGATGGGCCGGTTGGGTATCTGGCAGCTAGACCGCTTGGAGCAACGGAAGGCGCAAAATTCGGTCTACCTGACCCAGGTTAGCGCCGCCCCCTTATCGTTGACCGGTAGCGATCTGCCGGGCGCGCCGGCCGAACTGGTCGATCGCCACGCTACCGTCCAGGGCCACTATGATTTTTCTCAGCAATTGGTCCTGGTCCAACAGAGTTACCTCGGCCGTCCCGGCGCAAATCTGGTCACCCCCCTGGTCATCGATGGTAGCCAGAGCGCCGTTTTAATCAACCGGGGCTGGATCCCGGCCGCCGCTGTCGAGTCAGGTCAATTGGATGCCTATGATCAACCTGCACTCCAGGAAGTTAGGGGGGTAATTCAACTCTCCCAAACCCTGGACCGCGGCCGGGAAACCATCGTCGACGGCCCGCAGCAGCAGTGGTACCGTATCGACATCGCCGCCATTCAGGAACAGATGCCCTACGATCTATTGCCCATCTACTTAGCGGAATCTCCTCCGGCCGGTTTCCAGGAGGAGTTACCCTACCGCATCGAGCAGGAAATCGATCTTTCCGAAGGTCCTCATCTTGGCTACGCGGCCCAATGGTTCCTTTTCTCTGCCATTCTCGGGTTCGGCTATTTACGCTTCGTCAGCACCCATACCCCACTGTCCGAACAGAACTCTTAATCCCCTGACACCAAAATGTCACCATATTGCCCCTATCAACCTGTTTGCTATAATAGATTTCCGTGGTCTCAAGGCTGCTCAACCAGGCGCCAAGGGAACGCCAGGACTTTTGTCAGCTTTATTAAGGTTTTCGTTTTCACCTTACGAACGGGGTAGAGTCATGGATAGCTCTGGAACAGGAGAATATGGTCTTAAAGTGGCGACTTTAGCGCCGGTTATGTAAGTCAGCATCCGGTGTTATGAGACCCTTATCCTTTACAATAGCCGGCACTTCGTTCTATCGCCGGGATATGAGGATGTAACCGAAGATGTTAAGTCGCTTAAAAATCGAAGAAGGCTGGTTTACTTTGTTCCTCACCTGGAGCCTGGTGATGATCACTGCTGCCACTGTGTTGAACGGTGAGTTTATCGGCGGCATGGAACTATTACCCATCATCACCACCCTATCCATCTTGACCGGGCTTCTGCTGGCCAAGAGCCGCTTTTCCGGCCGTACAGCATTTATCTTTGCCCTTGTCTATGGCCTTTTTTTGGTAACATATTTGATCGGCCGGACCATGCCCGAAAGCATGAGCTGGCAGGAACGGGTCGCCGATCTTTTCGGACGGCAATATACCTGGATGGTCAAAGCCGTGACTCAGGGTTCTAGCCGCGACGGTCTCATGTTTGTGATTCAGACCAGCGCTGTTTTCTGGTTAGTTGGTGTTTCTGCAGCCTGGTACACCTTTCGTAACCCGCGCGTCTGGCGAGTGGTCGTGCCCAGCGGATTGATTCTTATTAGTGTCATCTACTATTATTACGGTCCCAAACCTCTGATCTATTTCCTGGCTTTGTATGCCCTGGTAGCCCTCATATATGTAGCCCGAACTCACCTGGTAGCCAAAGAAGAGACGTGGCGTTCCGCCTCCGTAGCATACGAGAGTAGCAATATCCGCTTCACGTTCCTGCGGGCCAGCTTGTTCTTTGCCATGATCGCTCTCATCGTAGCCTGGGGATTGCCATCCGTATCAGCCAGTACAACCGTGAGCGATACCCTGGGCAATACCGGTGTGAGTGGCGTTATGAAGGAGTTCCAGGACAACTGGACACGGCTGTTCGCTTCGCTCCGTTCCTACGGCACCGCCACCAGCGACCCATTTAGCGACACCCTATCCCTGGGTGGACCACGTTCGGTAACCGATGCCTTGATCATGGATGTATATGTCGAGGAGCGATTGCCCTACGTATATTGGCAGGCGGTGACCTATGACACCTACAGCAATGGGGGTTGGTCCATTTCTGCTGATACCGACCGCGTATTGCTGTTGCCCGACGAAGGGCCCATCAAGCTACCCGATTATCAACGGCGCCTGGAAGTAACCCAGCGCATCCAGAACTTTGTTCCCAATGCCGGCACCATTTACGGCGCGCCTGAGCCGGTCCTATCGGATCGACAGCTCTTTGTTACCCAGCGGCCTATAGAGGAGGGGGAGGTCATCCTCCATTCAGTTCACTCCCGTTTTGTCTTGCGCCAGGGCGAAGAGTACGAGGTCACCTCAAAATATAGCACGGCCGATGCGACCAGCCTCCGCCGCTCATCCCAACATTATCCGGACTGGATCAAAGAAACCTATCTCCAGGTGCCCGATGAGATTACCCCGGAAACCCGGCAACTGGCCGCCGAATTGACGGCCGGTTTGACCACTCCCTTCGACAAAGCCATCGCTATTCGCAATTATCTCCGCGAAAACATAACCTATAATGACCAGATAGAAGCGCCGCCCGATGGCGTGGAGCCAATTCATTACATCCTGTTTGATCACCAACAGGCATACTGTAACTACTACGCATCCGCAATGATCATCATGCTTCGTTCCTTGGGCGTCCCGGCCCGATTTGTCACCGGTTACGCCCAGGGAGAGTGGGCTGAAGATTCTAACTCGTACCGGGTCCGATCCAGCAATGCCCATGCCTGGGTTGAAGTCTATTTCCCAGAATATGGCTGGATTCAATTTGAACCCACAGCCTCCATTCCCGCCGGTGACCTGCCGGAAACGGCGGGTAACCCTGGTGACGCGTTTGGTTTGGAAACATTAGGGAATGACCCCAACGCGGACGGCGCTTTGGGACCTGATCAAGGGCCAATAGAACCGGATCGCCTGGAAGAACTTTTGGCCGAAGATGCAATAGCCAATGGCGGGCAGAATGGCGCCAGAGACGACTCCTGGATTTTACCGGCGGCAATCGCCTCTTTCTTGTTGCTCCTGGCCATAGGGGCCGTCTTGCTTTTCGGCCGGGCCAACCAGCGGGTAGAAGCCAATGTCGAGCGCAGCTACGGCCGTCTGGGAAGTTGGGCGCCCTGGTTAGGCGTCTGGGTGCAGCCCGCCCATACCCCGTACGAGAGAGCCAACAAGCTGGTTGCGGCCGTGCCGGAAGGTAAAGAGCCTATCCGTAATCTCACCCATCAATTTGTCCGGCAACAATTCAGTCGAGATCGCTCGGCCGAGGATAATTTTGATCCCCGGGGCGAGTGGAAAACCCTCCGCCTGCCCATGATTCGTCACACAATTCGGTACCAGGTCTACCAGCTGACTTCTCGGTTTCGCCGTGGTGCGGACGAAGAATTAGACGAAACCGGAGGGCCTGTTGATACGCAAAAGCGGCTTTCCAAGTAACGCGCCGTTCTGAGCTAATGGCAGATACAGGGTAAGACGTCTCCCTAACCAGCTAGCCCATCCGATCCCCATCCCATATCTAACTGGTGGATTTGCCCCACGCGCCAGTGTTAGCTGTATTTCGCAAGTTGCGATTAATGAGGGTTATCCCGCCTTTACGAGGGGGTTGACTTCAGGCACTCTCCTCAACCTCTCTTCTGGGTCTAACTGCCAACCACAGGAACAGTCCCGTACCTAAAAAACGGCCGGCTGAGCTCAGCCCAAAAATAAATTGAAACCCGACAGCATCGGCTAGAAGGCCGCCTATCAACGGACCAACGACAGCACTACCGAGAACCGCGGCCTGGAACAAGGCTACGGCGCGCGGCCGTTGTTCGTCGGGCGTCAGCTCTAAGAGCAAATTGAAATTAGAGAGCGCATAACCGGCCCACAGAAAGCCGGCAAAAGTATTGATAATTCCTACTTGCCAGGGAGCCGAAATCAGCGCCCAGGCCAACGGCGACAAGGGGATGAGCATTCCGGTTACTGCTTGTACCCAAAAGGAACCTTTTCTATCTACTAGATGGCTAAAGACACGTTGTCCAATCAGAGATGAAAAAGTAAAAATCGCAGCCAGGATACCGATAGTCAACGGCGTGACCTGAAACTCAGTAACGAGGTAAACGTTGAAAAAGGGCGCGGCCAGTTGCAAGGCCAAATTCCATACCAGGGCACTGATAACCAATCCCTTAAAGCCAGGATTCCGGCTAACAGCCCGGCGCAGATCGCCACGCTGGTGAGGTCGGTGAAGGGCGTTACCAGATTTGGGTTCCCTTATCTGTGCAAAGCTAAAAGTGCTGATCATGCCCATCAGGAAAGCGAATAAAAATATTACCTGGTAACCGGCAAAAAAAGAATCTAAATGAGCATTAGTCGTTAGGATCATCCGGCCGGCCATCGGGGCGATCAGCAATGCCGCCAGTCCCATGGCTGTATTCCGGCTGGCGAAGAAGCGGCCGCGCATCGTTTTCGGAACCAGATCGGCAACCAGAGAGGTCCAGCCCGGATTAGCTAGATTGGCCAAAAAGGAGCGCAACCCTTCCATCAGGACGATGGCCGCGATAGCCACACCTGGTCGGGCGATCAGGAGAGGGATAACAGCCAGGCCAAGCAAGGTCAGCCGGCCAAAAATCCCGGCGCTCCAGATCACGACCCTCTTTCGCTGACCCTTCCGTTCGACCAACCTGGCTCCGGGAAACAAGGCCAGCATACCCAGCAAATTGGTAACGGCGGCCAGGACGCCAATCTGGATGTTGGTAGCGCCATAAGCCAGAGCGAAGAGGGCAACAAAACCCACGTAGAAATTCTCGCTGATGGCGGCAAATAAACCATCGATCCAGAAATACCGGAGACTGTGCACGCCTTCAGCCACTAAGGAGCCCTGGGCCTGGCGAACCAGGCCTTGATCTAGTGGCCGGATCAGGCCATACCAGTTCCACCGTTGCGGCCGGAGATGATCCACCCCGGCGTTAATCCGGCGCTGGAATTGACTCCTACGCAGGCGTGGTATTTTTTGATCCTGATCATCAGATTGTGTCATCGCGGTAAGTATAGCCCACACCGGTAATTCGAATAAGATTATCGGTGTAGGCTATAGATGTAATTTTTTCAACTTCATCGTTATTACACTTGCCAGACGTTGCACTCATCAAAGTTACCCCAGACTTCATCTGACCGCCGGCAAATTGATTAATATTAGGACCACCTGCCGACTTTAACCGGTAATTCACGGGATCTCAGGACCAAGGTACTAACTTTTTTGGAGTGCCACCGGATTGAAAAGTGCTATATTTTTTTCCGTACTTCGAATTATCTGGAAATTTCCACTAACACCATCTCATTGTTGGCCAGTTACTGAGGGAGGACAAATGATAAGACACAAGATCTTTTTACTCCTAATTCTATCGGTATTCCTCAGTCTGCTGCTTGCTTGTGAAGCAGACGTAGCAGGGATTGATATAAGCACGACAATCAATCAGGATTCATCAGCTTTGACTGTCATGAGCCTGGGTTTTATTCCTCTTGAAGACAAAGAATTCGGCAGTAATGATATTGACTGCTCGTTGGACGAAGGACTCCCGCCCGGTACTTCAGTGGACATGCAGTTCCATGGGCGGGAAATCTGGTGCGTCATTACCATACCTTCGGAAAACGTGGAGGCGCTACGAGCCTGGTATGCTGAGTTAACTGATGGCTATGTTAAGGTAAATTGTTTCCAATTCAAGGACGATCTGTTTCTCTATGATCTGGAGCTGTTCGCTGCTGGGGCGGAAGATCCCGATGAAGAACCCACTGGCACCAATGCGCCATTTAACTGGCATCTAACCCTGCCGGGCCAGATCCAATCGAGCAATGCCGATACCCAGGAGGGGAATACATTAACCTGGTTATGGAACACCAATTTCTCCCCGGCTGATTTACCCTTTATCGTGCGAGCCAACCTGGCTGAGGGTGAATCATGCCCTACCGGGGCCACCGAGCTCACAATATTGATCAACAATGATGGGGCTGGTTCAGCTATCTTGCGTATTCCTATACCAACTATGGCTTCGCAATTGGAGAGCCAATTGACCGAAGAGGTAGGTCGCCTGGGTTGGACAATTACCGGCATCGTGCCTCCAGGGGGTGGCCCGGGGATGATCGAGGCCACTCGACCATTCGGATCTGACCAGGAATTTAACCGGATAATCAAATCTGTTCCCGGCCTTGCCGGGACATCATCTGCGCTAAAACTTGCCATTTCTGATGTGGAAGGGACCGGGCAGCGCGTCTATGACTTTTCGGCCAGGCAGTTAGATATGGCCGGCCATCAAAGCTATTGGACATCGTTGGACGAGACCCTACCCACGCCGGCCTTTGAGCTTACTGTGTCTCCACCAGGTTCCGTGGAAAGCACATCGGGTGCCTGGACTTACCCAAATTTATTGGTCATGACCTGGGAACCTCAGACAGGAGTGCCCAAAGTGTCGCTATCGTTCAGAAGCGTGCTCAATCCCGAAAATGAGGCTGAGGATTCCTACGAAGTTGAGGCTAATATCAAGTTGATTTCAGATCGTTTCCTGAAAGAGACTGAAACCGGACAGGTCGTGCGCGATCCATCATTCATTCAGCGAGGTATGCTGATTGCCATGGGGCCGGGCAAAGTCAACAACCTGACGAATGGAAAGCTATATGCCTGTGGTGATTATCAGACCAGGGTTCTGAAATGGCTTGATGAAATTCGCTTAAACTCCGACCAGGCTATTCGCGATCAGCTTCGTGGCCTGGATTACGGCCCTATCCAAGCCTATACTGGTGGACATCAGGCGGTTGTATTATTTCCTAAAGGGGTCCGATTGGCGAATCACCGGTTCGGTTCTCGATCCCTGGCCCGAACAAATCCCGCTCGTTTTCACCATGGATGAGTGGACCGATCGCTTTCCCATCGGCATCGGTGTTGGCGAAGGCGGCGAGAGTTATCCCCACATGTATGGTGGAGACTCTTTTTATCGTGGTACCAGTTTATCAAACTCAGCTCGGCTAAATACCAGGCAGATTGGGGTCAACTCCCCGGTGGATGTATTAATAACCGCCTCCGACGGCCGTCGCTTGGGTGTTCTGCCCGAAGGTCCTCACATCAATGAATTTCCTGGGGCTGACTATTACGCCCAACCCAATGGGGATGGAACGACCCGCTGGCTTTTTGGCCTTCCGGCCGGTGATTATGATATCCTTATTACTGGGACAGGCAGTGGTGAATACCATATCATTACCGGGGATGGCCAGGGAGCGCTAGTGACCTATCCACCTCAGCTGATTAATCCTGGCGAACAGGCGACACTATCTGTTGATCCGAACACCATTGAGACTCCGCTTAAAACACCATCAGGGGAAAGCGTGCAGCCAATCCGGGTCAACGAGGATAATGTGGCTGAGTTGGATTTCGGTAGCCCGCCACCCACCACGTCGTCGGGAAGGGGCCTTAACGACTTGAGTAAATCGGTGAAGGGGATTGACCGGAATGTGCTCCTTACCACGATTGGGGCAGTTGGACTCTGTTTAATCTGTGTTTTGGGCTTGCTGATTTTAGGTGCGCTACTCTACTTCAGATTCTTTCGACGTCGTCATTAAAAGAGAACTGCTACTACACCAAAGTCCCGGTTAGATCATAGGTGAGCGATCGACGAATCATTTCTCATACTCCATCATGGTCTTTTGGCCTACCTCTCACCGGCTTTTGGTCCGCCTCCTAATCAGGCTCCAGGACCACCGTTAACGGCTTGTTTTCATCCTTGCGCCAAGTATCAACTTCTACATTGTACGCCACCCAACAACTCGTCGGGCGTTTGGTCCCCAACAATCATTCCGATCTGGTACAATCAGTACGCTACGCCCTTGCCCAACACCTTTGAGATATTCTTGCCCATGCGATCCCAGAACATAACCTCTCCGGAGGGCCAAAACGTCACTTTTGTCGAATTATTCTTTGACCTGGTCTTCGTCTTCTCAATAACCCAGGTTGTCGGCTTGCTGCATGGCGGGCTCGATTGGATTATCGTTGGCCAGGCGATCCTTGTCTTCTGGCTCGTCTGGTGGGCTTGGAGCCAATTCACCTGGACGCTAAACGCGGCCGATACGACCCATACCTGGGTCCAACTCGGAACCTTGCTGACCACGGCCGTCGCCTTCTTTATGGCCGTCGCTCTGCCCCAGGCCTTTGGCGATCGCGCCTTGTGGTTTGCGGTCACCTATGTGGCCGTCCGGGTGATAGGGCTTGCCCTCCAGGCCTGGGTTACCTCAGCAGACCCCTCTCAAAAAGCGGCCGTGCGCACCTGGATTATCGTCTCCCTCGGCGGGCTGATGGCCGTTCTGATGGGTGGCTTCCTTGGCGGCGGATACCAGATCGGCTTCTGGGCGATAGCCATCCTTTTAGACATTATTGCCGCACTGATTGGCGGACAATCCGAGGGTTGGAACTTGCACCTGGATCATTTTTCAGAACGCCATGCCTTGTTTGTCATTATCGCTTTGGGTAAGACGCTCATCGTAGCTGCCGGCCGGGTCAGCGGCGCCTCATGGTCAAACATGCTGCTAGCTGTTGCGGTGCTGGCCGTGGCCATCACCTGTGCCTTGTGGTGGAGTTATTTCCCACGGGCCAAGCCCGTACTTGATCAAGCCGTGGAATCAGCCATTGGTTTAGAGAAAACAACCATGGCCCGAGATGTCTTCAGCCTGTTTCACTTCCCCATGTTATGCGGCGTGATTTTTTATGCTTATGCGGTAGAGGAAGCCGTGGCCCACCCAGGTGAAACCTTGTCTTTCGATGGCCGGGTTGCCCTGGCCGTCGGTTTGCTACTTTTCGTGGGCGGTATCGCCCTGGCCATCCGGCGGGCGACGGGACAATTGCTAATGCCTCGCCTTATTGGGATTACCGTCACGGCCGGCGCGATTGTGGCCTTATCCGGCATTACCGGACAATTTACCCTGGTTATCGCCTTAGTTGGTATCCTGGCCATCGTGATTGTTGAGCAAAGAGCCAACCCGCTAATTAATTCGCAGTTACAAAAATGAGTTAGCCCAGGTATCCCGGGGTTTCTTGAATTCGCCGGCCATTGCCAGGTTCCCATTCGGGCGGTGGCTTATAGATCATGCCCGCGAATTTGATTACCTGTTTATAAGAGTTCCCCTCGTTGCCCATTCGTCTACTCTGTGCCATACTTTTCCCTAAACAGGTTGGCTGTAGAGCGGATTTTTTGAGGAATAATCTTGAGCAACTCCAACACATCCCAGGCCCAACAGGAACTAAACAAACTCCGGCAGCTCATCGATCAACTGGGCGAGGCCGTTAATCAACAACAGCGGGCTGTCATCGGCGCCGGCTCTGGGGCTATCGCCCACTCGTACAATACTATGCTGCGTCTGCTCACCCAATCGAATTTAACCATGGAAGCCCTGGCTCGTGGTCTGTTGACCCAGGAGAAGGAGAGCCACCAACTGCGAGCCATGCAGGCTGTCGGTGCGGTCATTAACTCTTCGCTCAAGCAAGCCGAAGTGCTGAACATGGTCATGGACAGCATTATCGAGCTTACCGGCGCAGAGAGAGGTTTTCTCATGTTGCGCGACCCGGAAAGCGGTGAATTAGAGGCCAAAGTGGCGCGCAACATCAATCGCGAGACCCTGGATGGCTCCTCTTTTGAGATCAGTCGTAGCATCGTCGAGAGCGTCAGCCGAGACCGGTGAACCGGTAGTCACCACAAACGCCCAGGCTGACCCACGCTTTGCCGGAGCTGAGAGCATCATCAGTTACAACTTGCGCTCGATTCTTTGCGTAGCCCTTAAGATCAAAGAAAGCATTATAGGTGTAATTTACGCCGACAATCGCATTGTAAGCGGCATTTTCGTCGATACCGATCGCGATCTGCTCTCGGCTTTTGCCAACCAGGCCGCCGTAGCCATCGAGAACACACGCTTGTTCGATCAGATCCGGGAACAATTAGCTGACATTACCGAGATGAAGAACCTGCAAGACGATGTCTTTGATTCCATCGCCAGTGGCGTCATAACTATCGACCTGGATGATCAGATATCTCTGTATAATCGTGCCGCCGAACAGATCCTTGGGGTTCCCGGTCATAAGGTCCTGGAAAATGATTACCGTGCTTTGTTGAATACAGCTATGGGCAGTGCGGTGGAGAACGTCATCGAGGCGATTCAGGAGGTTGGCGGTCAGCATCACATGGAGTTGGATACCGTGACCTCGGCCGGTTCCGAATCCAAGACCCTTGCGCTTTCTTTCGCTCCTCTTCGGGACATGCACCAGGAGACCCAGGGTGTCGCCCTGGTTCTCGATGATGTCACTGAGAATAAGCGTCTTGAGATCGTCCGGCGTTACCTGCCCCCGGCCTTGGTCGACCAGGTCCGAGATATCGATGCGGTCCAAAAGCCCCAGCGCCGGCAGATCTCCATCGTTTTTGCCGATATTCGTGGTTTCACCACCATCAGCGAGCAGTGGGATCCCGAGGTCATCATCCAGGTGCTCAACAATCACTTGACTGTCGCCGCCGCAGCCATTAATCACCAGGAAGGAATGATCGATAAGTACGACGGTGATACGGTCATGGCCTTATTTAACTCGCCTCTTAACCCCCAGGCAGATCATGCCCTTCGAGCCGTCCGTACCGCCCTGGCTATTCAAAATGACCTGGCTGAATATCACCGCCATCATCCTGACGACCTGCATTTGCAGTTCGGTATCGGCGTTCACTCTGGCGACGCCGTGGTAGGCAATGTGGGCAGTCCGTTACGCAAAGATTATTCAGCCATCGGTGATGCTGTGAACCTCTCAAAGCGCCTGCAAGAACTGGCCGAAGGCGGCCAAATATTGATCACGCAAAGCACCTACGACCAGGTTCTCGATTTGGTATCCGTCACCAACCTCGATGAGGTCCAGGTTAAAGGCCGCCAGGCAATTAACCAGATCTACCAGCTGGACGGAATGAAGTAGCCCCTCAGCCCCTACCATCATTCTTCACTCTGTATCGAACCCAAGATCAAACGGTCGCCAACCAGGTTGCCGGCCGGATCGGCCATATGTAGCCGCCGTTTTCCCGTCATCTCATACAGGCCAGCCTCTATCAGATAAGTCCCCGGCGGAAGATCATCCGGAATTTCCAGCCGATAGGGGTCCAGCATCCGCTGTCCGGGCAGCCACTTGGGGATCCATAGATAGGTTGGCGTCGAACCGCCCAGTGGGGTGTAATCCAACGCGACCAGCGGCCGGTTGGCCTGGTCGATCAAGTGCAGAAACACCGTGTAACTTTCACTAGCTGGGGCCAGGCTCAACCATTCCAGGGTAACGTTGATCGTATCACCTGCTTTGGTCAGGATCGGCTCATCCCAGGGGGCTGAGCGCCGGTCAAATAGACCGTTCCTGGCCGAGGCCGAAAGCAGACCCACCTGTTGCCTGAAATTGGCCAGCAGTCGCTCTGTGGAAATTGGGTAGGCTTGTTCGATTACTTGCAACTCGCCTAAGGGATGCTCGATATCGAGATCGGCATTGGTACTCAGATTGCGAAATCCCAGCGACAGCGGATAGTCACCCCCCGCCAGGCCGGCCGGCAGAGCGAAATCGAAGCGCTCGATAATGACTTCTCCCGCCTGCCATTGGGGCGTGACCAGGTGACTATCGGTCGTAAATTCGAAGATCAGTTCTTCCTCTCCCTCACCAAGGATTAGTACAGGAACATAATAGTCATCCGTGCCTGCCGGCGAGCGCATCGCCAGCGTCAGGGGCACATATTCCCGGCCTGAACGGCCCGCTTGGGTAATTGGCTGCCTACGATCTCTATCTCCCCGGCCGCGATGGGCTCGAGCAGATCCAGTTCAGGTGGGATGCTGGCATCACCCGGTTGGACCACCTGGTAAAACGGGCCGCGTGGCCGCAGACGAAAGCCGGCCGCGGCTATTTCTGGCCGGTAGCCGCTCAAGTACACCGGGTATGCCGGCAGGTAATAGAAGACGCTCTCCAACCAGGGTAACTCGGTCGAGACCAGGTGGGGCGTTACATCGGCCGGCTCCGGCCACGCTTCTTCGACGTATTGGCTGTACCACAAGGGCGTCATATGCTCCCAATCATTGAGCAAAATAGCCTCTTCGCCCTGACCGTCAAACCAACTAAACACGTCCTTCACATAAAGCCGCGCCTCGTGCTGATCACCCAGGTAGACCCGGGGACCATTTCGGACACTCTGCAACACCGGTCCCAACAAAAACATAGCGCCGGTAAGCAGCAGTATCGCTTTTTTATCCAGCCCCAGCCGCATCTCCACCAATACCAGCAAGCCCCACAGGCCAATCGTCGCCAGCAGCCCGATGATCAGAAATACGCCCAGCAAATAGGCCATAATATCCTGGGCTCGCAGATTCATCACAAACAAATAATTGCTCAACAAAGCCAGGCCATATAGCAGCCCCAATGGCCGCAACGAAACCCGCGCACCTCCGCGGCCCTGCCTCTCCCATTCTTCCCCGCGCCAGCCGTTGGCCACCAACCACGCCAATCCCAGCGCAGCCAGAAAGATGATCGGCAGCGCGTATTGCAGCCGTAACAAGGTCCAAAAGACCGTCATCCGGGTGAATTGGTCGGTCAGACCAAAGAAGGGCAGGCTCTCGGTTAGCCCCCGGGCCAATACATGGTCCAGGAAACCACTAAAGCTATTCATATTATCGGGTCCGAAAGCCGGCGCCATGGCGCTGCGCAGCGGTAGATACAGCCAGACAGACAGCCCTAATAGACCAAAGGCCGCCATCTTCAGCCAGGTCCGCACGCTTCGCCAGATGCCCGGCCGGACCCATAGAATAAACACGCCATTGGCCACAAAACTGAATACGGTCAGGGGATGATGGGTGATACCCAGGCCGGCCGTGAAAGCAAAAGCATACAACCAGCCATCGGATCGCCGTGATTGGGGACTCGGGGCGACCGTGGCCTCGAGATCCGCCCCGGCCGGCTTCTCCGAGGCCCACCACCGCGTAAGGATGAACAAATTAGCTGCCAGGAAGGTAGCCGTAATGATGTGCGGGTTGGCGTGTATGGCATGTTGCCACCAATCAGCCGCCGTCGCCACCACCAGCGCCCCAAAAAGGGCGACGAGGTAGTTGAGTCCACGGACCTTTTCCAGCAACCGGCCAGAGCTGCTCCTGCCGAATACTGCTACGCTGGTGCCGTAGACCAGCATCACCGCTAACGTCGCCCCAGTGACCGATAGCAAGTGCATTCGCCAGGGGATATCACCAAATGGGATTGCGCTTTGGAATAGCTTACCTAACAGGGTTATCAATGCGTAACCTGGTGGGTGAGCGATGCCCAGGATATTGGCCACGAAGGTGTATTCCGTTGGATCCCCCCAGACCAGGTCATGGGCCATAGTTAGCATGTAAAGAATCAGCACGATCGCCAGGGTCACGACAGCCCAGCTCGCCGGTGATTTGGATGCAGCGCGCCAACGGGTCTCGCCTGCCTGCCCCTTGTTTTTCCCAGGCAGGATTCCTGTTGGCCCGTCTTCCATCGGGTTTTCTCCTGTGGTCATGTTGCGGTTAATAGATGGTTATAGACGGCCATCGTTTCGGCCGCCGCCCGCGACCAGCTAAACTTGCTGGCCTGGTCCAGGCTGGCCATCTGGCGCTGGAGATACTCATCTTGGTTATTGAGCAGCCGGGTGATAACCATGGCCATCTTATGGGTGTCTGTGGCCGGGAAGTAGGCCGCCGCATCTCCGCCGACCTCGGGGTGTGCGCCGCTGTCGCTGGCTGCCACAACCTGTCCGCAGGCCATGTGTTCCAGGATGGGCAGCCCAAAGCCTTCATACAAACTTGGCTGCACGGCCAGGCTGGCCGCGCCAATCACGGCCGGCAAATCTTTATCCGGTACCCAACCCAAAAGCCGGACCACATTCTTGAGACCTTCCTCTTCGATCCGCGTGAAAAAATCATCATAGAGCCAGCCTTTTGATCCGGCTAAAATCAATACCAAATTCTCATTCTGTTCGCGTAAGGCCAGAAGCACATCGACCAGCCGCTCCAGATTCTTGCGTGGTTCAATGGTGCTTATATGGAGCAAGAATCGCTCCGGCAGTTGGTATTGCTGGCGAACCCTGGCGATTTCGTCTTGGTCCGGCGGGCGAAAATGACCGGCAGCTGCCTCGTATACCACATGTATCTTAGCCGGATCGATCCCGTAATAAGTGACGATATCTCGCTTGGTAGCCTCCGAGACGGCGATGATGGCCCCCGCGCGTCGACAGAATAATGGCATGGCCCGGTTCAGATACACATAATTGAGTTTCTTGTGGTAATCGGGATACAGTTTGTAAATCAGATCGTGTACGGTTAACACGGTGGGCACATTGTGCAAGGGTAGTAGTAAATGTTCCGTACTGTGAAACAGTGTCGCGCCGGGCACCAGCCGGTTAAAGCCAACCCGGGCTATCTGGCCCAAGAGAATGGCCATCCGCCACGGTTTATAACCGAGGGAAACCTGTCGCCGGGGTATGTCCTGTAACGTCTCAGGCAAGACCCCCTCCCGGCCGCGATTATAAAACAGGGTGAACTGGTCAGGCTGACTGCTGACCAGGGCTTGGGCCAGGCTCTGGCTGTAGCGACCCAGCCCTGCTTTGGAATGGACCGCGGCCGATACGTCAATAAAGAACATCAATCAACCCGCGCCTATGCGCCCAGGGCCTGCCAATGGCGACCGGCCAACCTTGTAAGCTTGGGATCGCCCGGATCATTGTTGTCGATCACCACATCGGCCTTTTCCTTGGGCTGGCAGGCTGCCTGGTACAGTTGTTGGCCTGGAATGTAACGCCGCCGGTAACGTTCTTCCACCTCTTGGGCTGATCCCAGATATGGCGCGTCTCGTTTTATGGCCCTGGCCAAACTTTCATCAAAGCTGATGTCGACATAGATGATAAAATCCCACTGTTGTTCTAAGACCGGCCGCTGTAAAAACACACCGTCAAGAATTAAGATAGCATCGGCCGGGGCTTGGGAGGGAGAAGGATCGACCGGCAAATCTAGGCGGTAATCAAATACAGCCGTGTGATAGATGCCGTCTCCACCTGGTCCCAACGGTGACAACAATTTGTCGCTTAATGCGCCATAGTTGAAGGAATCATAATAATATCCCTCCGGCGACAGGGCGCCTCGACAGCTTCGGATTCGATGGGGATTGTGAAAGTCATCCAGCGATGTCTGGATGACCGGCCGGTCCTCTTTTTTTAACAGGAGGGCTAATTGGGCGGCCAATGTCGATTTGCCGGCCGCGTCGATGCCATCGATACCCACCTTGACCGGGTACGGTTGCCGCATATCGGCGATTGTTCTTGCCAGTCGTATATACAGTTCTTCCTTAATCATTGAGTCGGTAATGGATGTTCGGACCACCATGCCGTACACCAGGCCACCGCTTTGGAAATACCCGCCTTTAACGGCGTGCTTGGCGTATAATCCAATAATGCCCGGGCTTTCCCGATGTTGGCCACATAATGAGTCACTTCGCCTACCCGGGCCGGTTCAATTATCATATCTGGCTTACTACCCAAGGCCTCGCCAATAAATCCGGCCAGGGCGATCAGGCTATTTCCTTGCCCGTAAGCCAGGTTGATGGTTTGGTTGGCCTCTTGGCCGCCGGTCAACAAATCTATTCCACGCCGCACACCTTCGATGCAATCATCCACATAAGTAAAATCAAGCACTTTCTGCTCGCCGTAAACGGTAATGGTCTCGCCATTGCTTATTTTTTTGATGAATTTGGGGATCACCCTCATCATGCGATCAATATCATTGTCGTAGCGGCCGTATACATTGCTGAAGCGAAAGACCAGGTAACGAAGTCCGTAACATTGAGCGTAGGCGTATATGAGCGCCTCGCCTGAGATCTTGCTGGCCGAATAGGGGCTTTCTGTGAAGGCGAAATCGGCGTAGGATTCCTCGGTAATATATCGATGAATATCGCCATAAACTTCACGAGAACTACTGAAAAGGATTGGCACATCGTTCTGACGACAAAATTCCAATACATTAAAGGTCATCTGGATATTGGCCAGGGCTCGCGACGGTTGCTGGACTAATTCATGTACTTTGGCGTTTGCCGCCAGGTGAACCACCACATCCAGATCTTTCGGATAGTCCACATTTCCCAGCCCGTTCTTAAATTCATGGTATGGGGCGCTCAGATCTTGCAGCAAGGTTTGGATTTCCTGGGTCCAGGTATTGATCCTCTTGTCGATGCCAAAGACGAAATGGCCTTCCTTTTGCAAACGCAGACCCAGGTTCGTTCCAATCTGTCCGCTGGATCCGGTAATTAAAACTCGCATACTTTACTCCTGAACATCTCTATGTTGACCGATTATTTGAAGCGACTGGTAGTCAAGATGGCTATTTTAAAGCGTAACCTGGTAAATAAGAAATTTCTCCAGTTAAGCCGGCAAATATTCAACGCCAGACCATAGGAGCGGAAAAGTTAAACTGATCTACCAAATCGGTTCTTGTCTAACAGAAAGGGAATGTTTCACTTTGAGCTTTCTCGCACAACTCTGAAAATAAATCGTGGTAAGGCCAACATCCGTCGCCATCGCCAAGGTTCCTTATAAAAACGGTAGAGCCACTCTAGCCCCATTCGTTGCAGCCAGCCCGGCGCTCGCACGGTCCGGCCGGATATGAAGTCAAGAGAACCACCGATACCCATGGCCACCCGGACAGTAGGCAGCTGCTGCCGGTTGCGAGCGATCCATTTGTCCTGGCCTGGCGCGCCATAGGCGACGTAGAGCAGCTCGGCCTGGCTTGTGTTGATTAGCGCGATGATTTCATCATTCTCGGCCGGATCCGGTGAACCTGCATACGTACCGGCGATAGTCAGGCCAGGGTAGAGCTCTTCCAGCCAGCCGGCCGCTTCTTCAGCCACACCGGGCGCAGCGCCGAGTAGAAAGAGTCGCCACCCTTGAAATGCGGCCTGTTCGGCCAACAAATAAACCAGGTCCGATCCAGCGACTCTTTCTGGGATGGGCCGGCCTTGCCACCGGCCGGCTATCAAAAGTCCCACCCCGTCGGCAATACACAGCTCGGCCCGCTGGAGTACCGTCATAAAGTCCCTATCTTCCTGGGCTTTCATCACAAACTCTGGATTGACCGTGGCGATCTGGTGCAGTCCCGGCTCGTCCATGAAGTGGCTGACCAACTCTACTGCGCCGGCCGTGGTCACCCGATGCACCGGTACGCCAAGGATCTCGATACGCTCAGGTTGTAGGCGCTCAGGCATATCCTTTGGTTGATCAATCGTTGTCATTGGTTCGGCAGAATTCCCAAGGGTGGCTGGTTAATATTGGGACCAGGTCTAAATATGGCTACTCTAATAGACAATTCATCAGGGGCAAATGGTTACCGCTTCAAAGATAACTGTACAAGTTCTTGGGCAATTCGTAAAGGGTGACCTATGGGGCATGAACTCGGCTTTCCTGTTTCCAGGTCGGACAAACTTAGGTTAGAATCGGGCCGATGTATAAGAGCAAGGGGCGATAAAATGATCCATATTGAAAGTGAAATCAATATCAAGCGAGCGCCGGCTGATATATTCGCCTTCATAACCGATTTCGAAAACAATCCCAGGTGGCAATCAGGCATGATATCAGCCCGCTTCACCTCCGACCCTCCTATAGACGTCGGCAGCACCTATACTCAGGAGGCCAGATTCTTGGGCCGGCGAATTGATTCCAATTTTATTGTCGTCGATTTCGAGCCCGGCCGGCTGGTCAAGATTACCACGACCTCCGGATCCTTTCCCATCACGGTGACTCGTTCAGTTGAACCGGCCGGTGAAGGATCAACGGTCCTGGCTATCGTCGAAGGGGATTCTTCCGGCTTCTTTAAGTTAGCCGAACCCTTGCTGCGCCGCATGGTCCAAAGTTCAGTTAATTCTGACTATACCCGCCTTAAGGCGTTGCTCGAAGCAGAAGAAGCGTAGAATATGACTCTGGTTGTCCTAGATAAGATGGAATTCCGAGCAGCTTGCTTTTGAACGTCTTAAAGGAGTTGTTATGACCACATTTCAACCTTTCCTCATGGAACGCTGGATGTCCATGTTTGAGCAAGAGGTCGATTTTAACCTCTCCGAAAGCGGTGTTCATCCAGTTAAGCTACGCGAACTGTTAGACGACGATCCGCTACAGGTGACCAGGCTTCTCGAGAGTGAACTCAACTACCCGCATGTGAACGGTATACCCGAGTTGCGCCGGCATATCGCGGCCATGTATACCGGTGCCCGGCCGGAAAACATCCTGGTGACAGTGGGCGCGGCCGAAGCCAACTACATCGCCGTGCGCACGTTGCTGGATCCCGGGGATGAGATGGTTATCATGTTGCCCAACTATATGCAGATTTGGGGCATCGGCCACAACCATAATTACCGCATCAAAAGTTTCCATCTGCGTGAAGAGGCTGGCTGGGCGCCAGACCTGGCTGAATTGGCGGAAAACGTCAGCCAGCAAACCAGGCTCATCGCCGTCTGTAACCCTAATAACCCCACCGGCCGGGCCTTAACCGCGCCGGAGATGCAGGCCATCGTAAGAGAGGCCGAGCGGGTCGGCGCCTGGATTGTGGCCGACGAGGTCTACAGTGGGGCCGAACGCCTGGAAGAGGTGCAAACGCCCTCATTCTACGGCCTTTATGACCGGGTTATCGCCAACGGAAGCATGAGCAAAGCGTATGGATTGCCCGGTCTGCGCCTGGGTTGGTCCGTTGGCCCGGCCGAGACCATCGAGGCCATCTGGGCCCGGCATGAGTACACTACCATCAGTGCCACAATGCTTTCCAACCACCTGGCCGCAATTGCCCTCTCGACCGAGGTGCGTCCACGCTTGCTGGCCCGGACCCGCAGCTACATTCGCCAGGGTTTCCCGGTTTTACAGGATTGGATGGACCAACACGGCGGTACTTTTCAATTGACGCCGCCGGATGCTGCGGCCATCGCCTTCGTGCGCTACCATTTGCCCATTAATTCTACCGAACTGGCCGAGCGTTTGTTTCGGGAAAAGAGCGTGCTCGTCGTGCCCGGTGATCACTTTGGCCTGGACCATTTTTTGCGCATCAGCTTTGGCCTGCCCCGCGAATATCTGTTGGCCGGCCTGGACCGCATCCATGAGCTAATAGAAGAACTCTCATAATTTATAGCCGCCAATTTTCCAGTTCGCCGGTTTGATCGGCCGGCCATGATTGAAGATAATCGCCAACGTATCTCCTGTTTATCGGGCGAGAGGCACATCGAGGTAAACGATGGATCAAAACGAGGTCATTCTTGAGGTTTTAGCCGCTGAAGAGCGCATAAGGCCTTATATTCGACGGACCTACCTGGAGACCTCCCCCTTCTTCAGTGACTTGGCTGGGGCAAATGTTTACTTCAAGTGCGAGAATTTGCAGCATACCGGTTCCTTCAAAGCCCGGGGCGCGTTAAACAAAGTGCTTTCGTTAAACGAATCAGAGCGGGCAGCCGGCGTTGTCACCGCTTCAACCGGCAATCATGGCGCGGCGGTGGCCTATGCTCTAAGCCGGGTGGGGGGGCAAGGCATAGTTTTTGTACCCGAAAGCGCGGCCCACTCTAAGGTGGAAGCCATCAAACGCCTGGGCGGTGAGGTGCGTTACCATGGCGCCGATTCAGTCGAGACCGAGAATTATGCCCGTAGCTATGCCGCCGGACATGGTCTAACGCTTGTCCCGCCCTACAATGATCCCCAGGTTATTGGCGGACAGGGCACCGTGGGTCTGGAGCTGCTCAGCCAGTTGCCAGAGATTGACGCCGTCTTTATCGCCGTCGGCGGTGGTGGGTTGATCTCCGGTACGGCCGCCTTCCTGAAACATCACTCTCCGGCGACCCGGGTGATTGGCTGCTTCCCGGAAAATTCGCAAGTCATGCTTCAATCTGTAAAGGCCGGCCGGATCCTGGATTTGCCTTCGAAACCCACCCTGTCTGATGGCACGGCCGGCGGTGTCGAGGCTGGAGCCATCACCTTTTCCCTTTGCCGCGACCTGATCGATGACTATGAGACGGTCACAGAGCAAGAGATCCGCCTAAATCTGCGCCGTTTTCTCCAGGCCCAGCATATGCTCATCGAAGGCTCCGCGGCCGTGCCCATCGCCGCCTTGCTCAAATCGCCGGCATCCTTTGCCGGAAAAAATGTGGTTATTGTCCTTTGTGGGGCGAACATCGATCCCGACACCTTAAATAAGGTTCTTCAAGAAACTTCCTCTGAGAAATCATCATGAAGATTATTACCCGCCAAGAAATTGAAGCCATCGTGCCAACGCTGGACCTGGTGCCCATCATCGAAGCCGGCTTCGTCGCCTACTCCAACGGCTGGGCCGTCGTCCCACCCGTTGGAGAATTGCTCCTTGACAGCGGGGATGTCCATATTAAGTATGGTTACATCCACCGGGACGATTATTATATCATCAAGATCGCTTCCGGCTTTTACAACAATGCCCAATTTGGGCTGCCAACCAGCAATGGCCTGATGTTGCTTTTTCGCCAGCAGACCGGTGAACTCCAGTCCGTCTTGTTGGATGAAGGCCGGCTGACCGATATCCGCACGGCCGTAGCCGGAGCCATAGCCGCGAGGCACCTGGCCCCGCCCCATGTAGAGCGCATCGGCATCGTAGGCGCCGGTATCCAGGCCCGCTTGCAGCTCCAGCACCTGGCCGCGGTTACCCCTTGCCGAAAGGTGTTGGTCTGGGATCGGACCGGCGCGCAACGAGAGAAATACCGGCATGACATGAGTGCCCACGGCTTCCAGGTAGAGATGACCGGCGAACAGCATGAGATATTGCGGCAGTGCAACTTGATCGTGACCTGCACCCCGGCCACCGAACCCCTACTCCAGGTTGCCGATCTCCGGCCGGGTACGCACATTACCGCCGTGGGCTCCGATACCCCCCACAAGCAGGAGCTTGATGGGGCGATACTGGGTCGGGCCGATTTGGTTGTTGCCGACAGCATCGCCCAATGCCTGATGCGAGGGGAGATATACCAGGCTGTCAACGGAGGCTTCCTGGCCGAAGGTAATATCGTCGAGCTCGGTTCAATTGTTTGCGGCGATATCCCCGGCCGTGAAGGCCCCGAGCAAATAACCGTGGCCGACCTGACCGGCGTCGCCGTCCAGGACATCCAGATTGCCAAAGCCGTTTACGAAGCGGTCGTTGCCACCTAACCATAATCCATTATTTATCTATGTCTATCTCCTGCTTTAAAAGGAATAAAAATGACTGAAACAATTCTCCTGGGTAGAGACAAAGAACTGGTTGAAATACCGCGGGCAATGTGGCAGAAACATCTCGGTGAGGCTCCCGCCCATATGGCGCAACGCCTGGCTTTCATGACGGCTGCCCATCACCGCGTCCGCTACTTCGTCGTTCGCGAGCTACCCCGGACCGGCGCCGCCATCCGTCCGCAACAAATCGCCGCGGCATTGCAGCTCCCTCTCGCTGAGGTTATCTCGATCCTGGACGATTTGGAAGAAAACCTGACCTTTCTTTATCGAGACGAAGCTGGATCAGTCGTATGGGCCTACCCGGTGACGGTCCAACAGACGCCCCATGCCATTACCTTCAGTTCGGGCGAGCGACTTTATGGAGCCTGAGGTGAAGATGCGATCGCCACGCCCTTCGTGCAAGGGCGCTTGTCTACACAGGCTTTGACCTTCGACATCGAGACTTCATGTGCCTGCTGTGGGCGCACGATAGATATCAACATAGACGACCAGCTTCAATTTCAGCTTGTCCAACAAGAAGCCAGGCCCCTCATTTTTTCCCCCGATGTCGATTGGGCTAATTTCAGCGAACCCAACATCATTCATGCCTACTGACAAAAATCCCTCTTCTTCTGGTCAGAAGAGCATGCTGGTAATTATCGGACTAACCATGACCAGGTAAACGGCATCTATTTGACCTTGGAGCAAATGTGCTTTCAAACGCCCATCTCCCAGGGTGGATTATTTGGCTGGTTATAAGCTATGGTAAGAATATCATCCAATCTTATCGTCCGCCGCTGACGCCGAAGTGCGAGGTGTACCCACCATGAAAGCAATGATGCTCAATCGCATCACAACCCTTCAAACGAATAAAACCCCGCTCGACCTGACCGAAGTAGCAACACCCGTGCCCGGCGCTAAGGAGATCCTGATCCAGGTCATGAGCTGCGGAGTTTGTCATACTGAGCTGGACGAAATTGAGGGGCGCACACCGCCGGAGCATCTACCCATGATTCCCGGCCACCAGGTCGTCGGCCGGATAGCAGCGACAGGATCTGATGCCGGCCGCTTCCGGCCAGGAGACCGGGTTGGTGTGGCCTGGATATTCTCTGCTTGTGGTCGCTGCCCAGCCTGCCTGGCCGGCCTGGAGAACCTTTGTCCCGATTTTAAGGCCACCGGCCGTGATGCCCATGGCGGGTATGCCCAATTCATGACCGTGCCCGAGGATTTTTCCTTTCCAATTCCGGCTACTTTGACAGATTCTGAAGCGGCGCCCCTACTTTGCGCTGGGGCCATCGGTTATCGTTCACTGCGCCTGGCTAACCTGGTAGACGGCCGTCCGCTAGGCCTCACCGGCTTCGGCGCTTCGGGCCACCTGGTCCTAAAATTAGCCCGCTACCAGTATCCCAACAGTGACATCTATGTTTTCGCCCGCAGCGCCAAAGAGCGTGCCTTTGCCTTGGAATTAGGCGCGGTATGGGCCGGTGAAACAGCCGATCCTGCCCCGGTCCAGATGCAGGCTATTATCGACACCACCCCTGTCTGGAAACCTGTCGTCGAAGCATTGGCCAGCCTGGCGCCCGGCGGCCGGCTGGTCATCAATGCCATCCGTAAGGAAGAAATCGACAAGGCAGTTCTGTTAAACCTTGACTATCCGGCCCACCTCTGGCTCGAAAAAGAGATCAAGAGTGTGGCCAATATTACGCGTCGGGATGTTGGCGACTTCCTGGCCCTGGCGGCCGGTATGGGGCTTAAACCAGAATACCAGGAATATGCCCTTGAAGAAGCTAACCAGGCGCTGGTTGACATGAAAGAACGCCGGATTCGTGGGGCGAAAGTGTTACGAGTACAATCATAACTTATGGTTGATACCATCGCTTTCGATGCTGATGATACGCTATGGCACAATGAGGGGCTCTACCTCACTATCCAGGAACGCTTCGCTGATCTTCTAACCACCTATCAGGATGATGATTTCATTCAGCGACAACTTTATGAGACAGAGATGCGAAACTTAGCATTGTTTGGTTATGGGATAAAGGCTTTTACCCTATCTATGATTGAAACCGCCATAGAACTGACCGGCGGGGAAATCTGCGGCCGGGACATTCAGCTTATTATTGATTTTGCCAAGGAGATGCGCGAGGCGCCGATCCAGCTCCTTGACCAGGTGGAAGAAATCTTATCCGGCCTTTCGACCCAATATCGCCTGATGTTAATAACCAAAGGGGATCTGTTTGATCAGGAAACCAAGCTCGCCCGTTCCGGCCTGGCGGACTATTTCGAGGTCGTCGAGATCGTCAGCGAAAAGTCGGTCGAGACTTACGCTTCCCTGCTGGCCAGGCACGGGCTGACTGCGCAGCGATTCCTGATGGTTGGCAACTCGCTCCGCTCCGATATCCTACCTTTGTTAGCCATTGGCGCCCAGGCCGTGTACATTCCCTATCACACAACCTGGGTCCATGAGATCGTAGAGCCCCCAACCGATCTCGCCGCTGGTTTTCATGAGTTGGTCCGCATTGCCCAATTACCAGATCTTTTATCCAATCTCTCTAACCGGTAGCCGGAGCTTCTCTCCGCCCCAGTCCTCATCAAAGCCGTAACCGACCCTTCTTTGCCCGTCTTCACTCTCCAACCAGTGCTTGCAGTACTTCCCTGGCTGTCTGCTGCCAGCTAAACCGCCGGCAATTCACCAATCCGGCCGCCACCAGCCCCTCCCGCAGCGCCTCATCACCGGTAATCTGTAACAGGCCCTGCCTTAGCGCCTCGGTATCCAGCGGATCGATCAGTAGCGCTGCCATTTGGCCGGCCTCGTTGCTGGACCTCCCAGCGATCTCCGGCAGTGAACTACTATTAGCGGCAAGCACCGGTGTGCTGCAAACATTGGCTTCTACCAAGGGAAAACCGAATCCTTCATACAGAGAAGGGAATACCAGGGCATCCGCCCCTGATATGAGCGCACTCTTATCGTCCTCATCAAAATACCCGGGCAAAATGATGCGCTCCCTGACAATGGGTTCCTGCTCGTCGATTCGTCTGAGAATCGAATCAGATCGCCAACCCAACCCCCCTGCCAGGACGAGCTGGTGGGTCAATTCGCTGGCGGCAAAAGCGTCAATCAGACGGGCCAGGTTCTTTCGTGGTTGGATTGTGCCGATATGGAGTAGATAAGGGGGCCTTATTCCGAACTTTTTTTGTACGGTCATAAGCTGCCCTGTATCCATTATAGGTCCCACGGCCGGATCAATTCCAGGATAGATCACCCTTATTCTCTCCGGCTTGACCTCCCAGAGGCGGATAAGGTCGTCTCGGGTGGCCTCCGAATCCGTAATAACCGGCCTGCTGTGCCGGACATTGTGTCGAGTACTCCAGCGCAGATAGGCCACCTGCCGCCGTGTATGTGCTTCGGGGAAGCTGAGATAGCCCAGATCGTGCACGGTGGCTACGGCCGGTTTACGGTAGCCTGCCGGAATAACGTGGGCTGGCGTATAAAAAACGTCCGGTGGATGGCGCCGCAACTCCCAGGCGAGCCGCAGATGCGTCCATAAGCGGGGAAAGGCCAGCACCTTGTGCTCCACGTGGTTCGCTTTGGGAAGAAGGTCACCAGCTGGTTCCTGGTTGAAGTAAAGACGAAGGGTGTGACCGGCTTCCCCGGCGGGTGGAATCAGCGCCCGGATTAAAAAATAGGCATAGGCTTCTGTCCCGGTTCGCCGGCCGGTTACAGCCCGGCTGGCGTCAATGCCAATAACCATGTGCCGCCCTCTTACTGGCAGGCGCCCATCTTGAGGAATTCTTCCACCACCCAACCGACTTCCTGGGAAGGGCTGCGAACCTTGCGCCAGATAAACGTGTTGGCCTCCACCGGTTCCTCATCCTCCAGGGTTAAGATTGAGCCATCAGGCAGGATGGAAATCTCCGCCCCCGAAGGGGCATCACGCAAGGTAAGACCACTTCCGGCGGTGCCATCGATGATCGCCCGGCAGACGGCAGGGGTTGCGTGTCGGCGTGGGCAGATTTGGATCGATTGTCGGGCTTGGTGTTTGAGTAGGGGGTTGGGTCTGTAGCAGCGGCTCCGTCTCCTCCGTAGCTTCAGTGAAGTTCACCTCCCCGGCCGGTGTCTCGGTCACTTTCTGCTCCTGCCACTCACCGTAACCTAACAAACCAATCGCTGCCAAAAATAAGACGATGCTTCCGATCAGCGTAAAACCTGCTCGCCGTAGCACCGATTCCCGCTCCAGGGTGTAGAAACGCGATGCGCCGCGGCGGATGCCTCGATAGGCGCTCAAGGCTACGATGATCGCGGCCACGGTCAGGATAATCGGAATCGTTAAACCACTCATACTCTGTTAGTCAGGTTTAAAGCCAAAGCGTTTGCGCTAATTGGCCCATGTCTAATAATTTTAGGCGGCAAAGCGGTACAATCCAAAATTGTTGAGGCCTGACCATATTCAACTGGGCCACCGTCCAGCACCGCGGCGATATCTTCGCCTAAGCCAGCCAGCGCTTCCTGGGCGGTTCGGGCAGGCGCTTGCCCGGAGCGATTGGCGCTGCTTACCGCCAGAGCACCGCCGGCTTCGAGGATGAGACGCCGGGCGATTTTATTGTCAGGCACGCGAACAGCCACCCCATCTGTCCCAGATAAGTTCGCCGGCAAGCCTGCCTTTTTTGGCAGGATCAAGGTCAGCGGGCCAGGCCAATACGTCGTTATCAACGTCTGGGCTAACTCAGGTACCTCATCGACCACCAGGTGGAGTTTAGTCGCATCGGCCAGCAGAATGGGGATCCCTTTGTTAGGGTCGCGGTTTTTGGCCACGATTAATCTGCCAATCGCTTCCGAAGAGAAAGCATCGGCGCCTACGCCGTAAAGTGTATCCGTCGGAAAAGCTACCAGAGCTCCTCCTCGTATAAACGCAGCCGCTTCGGCAATCGCCGTCGGTTGGTTGGCATCTAATCTTATAGGATTCATGGTCGATAATGCATGATTAATAATATCCGGAAAAACAACAGCCTAAGAACGGACGAACTTACCTGGATTGTACTGTGTTCGGCTGCCTCACGATAGACAAAATGCGATCATGCCCACCATAATCTTTTCGAACATTAACCTGGGCCGTGGGAAAAGCATTGCGGGCGAGACGCTCAGCCGCCGGACCTTGCTGCCAGCCTATTTCCAGGAAGATGGCCCCTCGCGGCGCCAGGCGCTCGGTCGCCTGGACCAGTAGCAAGCGAATCAGGTCCAGGCCGTCGGGACCGCCCCTCAGAGCAAGATCAGGTTCGTATAATTTTACCCCGTCTTCAATGACCGGCCATTCGTGGTCGGCAATATAAGGCAGGTTGGCGACAATCAAATCAGGTACTACAGGCAACGGTTCGAGCAAATTGCCCAGAAAAAAATGAATGGCCGCCATAACCCCAAATGTCTCGGCATTCGCGCCTGCTATCGCCAGGGCAGCCGGCGAACTGTCGATGGCGTACACCTGAGCGTTCGCCAACAATCGGGCTAGGAGGATGGCGATACAGCCACTGCCTGTGCCCACGTCGACCACAGCTAAATCTTCGCCGTGAGATTCCGCTCCGGCGGTCCAGGCCAGGGTGGCCTCCAGCAGTAATTCACTCTCCGGTCGGGGGATCAGGACGGCCGGAGTGACGGAAAATTCCAGGCCATAAAAAGGCGCCCGGCCGGTAATGTAAGGGATGGGTTCAAGTCGGGCTGCCCGACTGATCAACGACCGGAAGATACTCTGTTGGCTCGCTGTGAGCCGTTCATCGCCATGACTAACCAGGTAACTGTGCTCCTTCTCCAGGACATATTCCATGAGTAACCTGGCATCCAATGCTGGACTGGTCGAATTGGGCAGCGCTGCGCCGCCTTGGACCAGAGCTTCTGTGATGGTCATTGTTGTTCCCATGTTCAGGGATAGCGAGTCAGGGGTATCTAAAAGGCGGCCCACCCCATGTTGCCGCCAGAGACCGTCTAATATAAACCGGAGTAGGGAATCAAGCCCCGGTCCTCCAGATACTCGAGAATCCGGATGGCGCTTTCTAGTGGGGTCTCAGCGTCCGTTCGGATGTGCAAATCCGGGGCATCGGGTGCTTCATACGGATCAGAGATTCCGGTGAAATTTGGGATTTCTCCGGCAATCGCTTTCTTATACAACCCCTTAACATCCCGCTCGATCACTGCGTCCAAGGAGGCATCTATGAATACCTCGATGAAGTTGGTCGTTTCAATACGGACCTTGTCGCGAACAGATTGGTACGGTGAAATAAAGGAACAAATGCAACCTACGCCATTCCGGGACAGCAGCTTAGCCACAAAAGTGACCCGTTCGATATTTTTCGCCCGGTCTTCTTTGCTAAAACCCAGGTCGCTGGTCAGCCCCTGTCGAACGACATCACCATCCAACAGTTCTACGCTTATGCGCCGTGACTTTAACTCGCCTTCGACGATACTGGCGATGGTTGATTTACCCGCGCCTGAGAGCCCGGTTAGCCATAGAACAAATCCTCTATGAGAAACATTGACTGGAGTCATTCGTATTTTCCTAGCTGGTTCATCTATTCTTTATCCTGATATTTTATCTGTACTTTGGCAAATGAATGGCTCAATGCGCTGCCCATAGTAACCATATCGGTCAATTCTGCAAATCACGCCACCTTGATGATATTTCCTTGAATATCTCCTGGGATGGGCAAGCCAAAAAGGTTCAAGACAGTAGGGGTGAAATCCATGATCTGCGTGTCCGGCAAAGCCCGGCCGCCCAGGTTCTTTTCTGGCGGCGTATAGATCCAGATTCCGTTCACTGCGTGGTTGGCGTCATCCGGTCCTGTGTCATTTTCTAAGGTGTATATATCGCCATGACCCAAACTACCAACTGATCGCCAACCCAGATTGTCAAAGTAAACGATCAAATCCGGCGCGACGCCACGAACCTGACGATACACCTCTTGAGGTTTAAAAACTTTTGTATCCAGGGGTGAACCGTCGGGGGCTGGAATTGTCTTGATATGTTCGGCCAGGCGGTCACGGAACGATTCATACTCCGCCTGCGGAATGATTCCCTCCGGCTCGCGACCGGCCACATTCAGGAATATCCGCCCATAGTAGCCACCGTCACCCCAGACCGAAGTACCTTTCCAATCGACTTCCAATTTCTCAAATGAAGATAGGATCCCTTCCTGGGGGTCATCCAGCAGCTTTAGGTAACCTTCGCGGTGGAGCCACTCATTGATACAGATACCGCCGTCCATCTTCTTCACGCCATGATCGGAGATCACGATGATATGCGTCTCGGCCGGTAGCTTCTCCAACAAGGTGCCAATCTCTTCATCCAGGTAGCGGTAATAATCCCTGATGGCATGGATGTACGGACTAGCCGGATCATACCGGCGATGGTTGGGATCGTGATGAGCCCAAAGGCCATGATGGATCCGGTCAACGCCCATTTCCACGAACATGAAGAAATCCCAGGGCTTCTCATCCAGCAGGTAGCGCAAAACCTTAAACCGCTTGCGGGTCATATCGTTGATTTGTTGCAGTAGATACCCTTTGTCGTCAGTTCGAAACTGGGGCACATCGACATCATAAACTTCTGGCGCCAGCAATTGTTCAACTTCGGTCCGCAACGAGGCCGGGTAGGTCCATTGTATTCTTGGATTGGTGGTGCTCGGGGTGAGGAAGCTTGATATCAGGTGACCATTCACCGGTTGCACCGGGTATGTCTGGGGTACGCCGACCATAATGCACGTTTTGCCCGCTTCGCCCAACCGGTCCCAAATCCTCTTTTCCTTTACCGACAAACCCGTGGCGATATAGCGATTGTCATAGCTATAATCGGATCGGTTGCGGAAGCCGTAAAAACCTAGCTCCCCCGGATCTTTTCCACTGGTCATACTGCTCCAGGCCGGGACGGTAATCGCCGGAGTCGAGCTAAACATCTGGCTATAAGCGCCGCCGTCGATCAACTGCTTGAAATGTGGTAGCTCATCGCGCCAGGCCTCAAAAATCAATTCAGGCGGCGCACAATCCAGACCAATAACAAAAACCTTCGGACTCTTTTTTCGATTCAAGAGCTTTTTGAACATATTTAATCCTGGGACGGCTTTTTGCTATTATTTTTCATCCCGTCAATCAAGATCTTGGACACTTCCGGCCGGGTGAATTCCGGGGGCAGCATCTCGCCATTTTCCAACATCTGGCGCACTTCGGTGCCGCTCAGATAAATCCATTCGCTGCGATCGTGCGGGCAGGTTTTGGAGCTGACCACCATGCCACATTTCCGGCAATAAAAGGTGTAATCGAAGGGCAATATCTCGATACCCACTTCCTCGCGGGTGAAGTTATCAAATATACGTTGCGCATCATAGGTGCCATAGTAACCGGCCACTCCGGCATGGTCCCGGCCGACGATAAAGTGGGTGCAACCGTAATTCTTGCGCAGCAGTGCATGGAAGATGGCCTCTCGCGGGCCGGCATAACGCATCGCCGCCGGGAAAACGCCTAAGAGCACGCTCTCGGCCGGATAATAATCACGAAGAATCGCTTCGTAACTGGCGATACGCACGTCGGCCGGGATGTCGTCCGCCTTCGTCTCGCCCACCAGGGGGTGCAAGAACAGGCCATCCACGATTTCCAGGGCGGCTTTCTGGATATACTCGTGGGCGCGATGGATCGGGTTCCTGGTCTGGAAGCCGACAATGCGTCGCCAGCCTCGCCGGGCGAACATGCGCCGGGATTGAGCCGGCGTGTGCCGTAATTCCGGAAATTCCTCACTGGCCGCGGCCGGTAGGGCGACCACCCAGATATCACCTCCGAGCAGGACATCACCCTGCTGGTAAAGGCGGGCCACACCAGGATGAGCCGCCTCGGTGGTACCGTAGACCAGTTCCGCTTCCCGCTCTTTGTCGTAGTTGAATTTCTCAACCACCTCCATCACCGCCAGGACCTGGCCATTCTCACACAGGGCAACTTCCTGCTCAAGCTCGATGGTCGCGGCTTCTTCTTCATCTACCGCCAGCGTTACCGGAATCGACCAGAGCGTGTTATTGCCCAGTCGCATCTGGGTCACCACCCCTTCATAATCCCTCCGGCCCATAAAGCCCGTCAGCGGGCTCATCGCGCCGGTGGCAATCAATTCCAGATCGGAGAGATTCATTGGGCTTAAATTTATTTTTTGCAGCGTTTCGGCCCGTTCCTGGACCGCCAGGCGCATCTGGCCGCGTAACATACGATTTATGAGTACCCCCCCATGAGGTGGGCTTGCATCCTGGAGGGCGACTGTACTGTCCATTTCTTGACTTTCTGGCATTACCTTTATCCTATCTAAAACAAAAAAATCCTTAAAATCATGCATAAAAAAAGCATCGCCAGCGACGATGCTAACAATCACTCATTGTACCGAAAAAGGAGGGGCAAGGCAAAATCTTCGTTAACCTGAATTAGGATGCTCGTTTACCTTTTAAGACTTTTTTTCACGCTTCATGATTGCCGTCTCAGTATCGTTATCTCGCTAACGTTTGTTGTCGCCGCTTCGTCTATGGTACCATTCAGAAGCCACTCTAATGTGGTGATCGGCTGTTTTCGCTGAAACAGTATCGTCGCTGATAATGCTATAAAAAGGTTATTATGGGACAATGTTCCGCTGGCAGAGCTCCTTCTATGTTCAAATGCGAAGAAAATGGATTCTAAAGCGAAACGTGTCCTGGTAATAGGCCTGGATGGGGCGACTTTTGACCTGATCAGGCCTTGGGCCGAACAGGGACTGTTGCCTAATCTGTCCCGCCTCATGGAGGAAGGCAGTTCTGGTTATTTGCGGTCGACGATTCAGCCAACCACCGCACCGGCCTGGTCAACATTCATGACTGGCGTCAATCAAGGAAAACATGGCCTCTATGATTTTGTGCGGCGGCGGCCCGATTCCTACAACCTGGAGATCACCAATGGTTCGTTTGTCGCCGCGCCGTCTGTGTTTCAGATTGTTAGCCAGGCTGGTGGCCAGGTTGTCTCAATCAATGTGCCTTACACCTTTCCTCCACGGCCGGTTAACGGGATCATGGTCGGTGGCCCTTTCGTGCCCACTGTTGGTCCGGAACTCGTTTATCCACGAGAATTCTTTGAAAAGTTAAAAAAGATCGTGCCCGATTACTCCGTATTGCCTGACTACAATAGCCGCGCCGATGATCCTATGGCTGACTACGCCAAAAAACTAGTCCGGGGCATCGAAATGAGAGAAACATTGGCAATGGAGTTAATGGCGAGCGAGCCCTGGCATCTTTTTACGGTTGTTTTCATGGCCACCGATGAGGTGCAACATACCTTTTGGGAATGCATGGAGGCTCCGGCCGGATCACCCTCAGCGAAATATCGTCAGGTCATCTTCCAAATCTATCAGAGATTGGACCAGGCAATCGGCAAACTGCTCCGGCAATTGGAAAAAATAGCCGCAGTGCAGGAGACAACTGTCATTATCTTGTCGGATCATGGCGGCGGCCCTTTCCGGCTCATGATCAATTTAAATCATTGGTTAGCCGAAGCCGGCTTTCTGCAATTTCGCCCAGAAGGCGACAATCTGGTAAAGAAAGTGAGGACGAGGAGTATCAAACAGATCGCCCAGGCTTACCGGCGTTACGTACCACCAAAAATGCGTTCGACTCTACGCGGCTTAGCCGGCGCAGAGCGATTTGAACAGGCCAAAGGTGCCTTCGAATCAGCCTTATTGACTGATTTCGTTGATTGGACCGAGACGAAAGCCTACTCCCTTGGGGCCGGCGGTAACATCTATATAAACCTGGTTGATCGCGAACCAAAAGGGATTGTACAGTCAGGTGTCGAGTATGAACAACTGCGCGAGGACCTGATCGAGGCGCTTTTATCTATGCGTGATCCAGAAACGGGTGAAGCCATTATTGAAAAAGTGGTAAAGCGCGAACAGTTGTATAGTGGTCCACACCTTGAGCAGGCTCCTGATCTAATTATCCAGTGGGCTGATTACGGCTATTGGGGTCGTGGTCAATACGATGTTCATTCGCCAGTTTTTGAGAACCAGCGGCACTTTGATTTTAGCGATCAACCCCTCACAGGATCCCACCGGTTGGATGGTATATTGATAGTTCATGGCGCTGAGATTGAGCCAGAGGTTGGGCTAAACGACGCAAATATTATTGATCTCGCGCCGACGATATTGAGCCTCTTGGGCATTAAACCGCTTGAGGTTATGGACGGCCGGTTGTTGGATGAGCTTCTTACCCCAGCCGGGAGGGAGAGAATTCAGCAGCTGATGGATGCCGGTGACGTTGAGGAGGCGACCGGCCAATATGCCTACGACCCGGAAATGGAGGAAAAGATCTCAGAGCATCTGCGTGCTTTAGGCTATTTATAATGAGTATGGCCCCGTTGGTCTATGCCCTCACATTGAGTCGGAATGGCCAAGACGATACCCTGGCCTGTATTGAATCACTGCAAAAGCTGGACTATCCGAATAAGCGCCTGCTGCTGGTCGACAACGGGTCAACAGATGGAACACCCGAGGCAGTAGCAACCCAATTTCCAACGGTTGAAATCATCCGCAACGAAATAAATCTTGGCTTCGCCGCCGGGATGAACGTGGGTCTCCGCCATGCCTTAGACCAGAAAGCTGAGTATATCTTCATAGTAAACAATGATACGATTATCGACCAGGCAGCACTCCAGAAGATGATTCTTCTGTTTGGCGACGATGTCGGCATGGTGGCGCCAAAGATCTACTATGCGGCCGAGCCAGATCGAATATGGTCAGTTGGTGGCCTGAAGAACCCCTTGACTCTGGAAACATCCGGCGATGCTCGTGGAGAAATTGACCGAGAGCAATGGCCTGACGTCCTTGAACGGGATTACTTTAACGGCTGTGCCTTGCTCCTCTCCGGTCACTTTCTGGAGGAGGTGGGCCTGTTTGATGAACGGTTTTTCATGTATTATGAAGACTCTGACCTTTCAATTCGGGCCAGGCAAGCCGGTTATCGACTGTTACTATCCCCCCATAGCCATGTGTGGCATAAAGTTGCTACGACCAGTGGCGGCAGTGATTCACCTAACGAGCGTTATTGGATGGCCCGCAGTAGCATCATCTTTTTTCGCAAGCATGTCCAAGGCTGGCGATGGCTTATCGTCGTGCCGAACCGCACAGCCAGTGCAATCAGGACCATTTCGCGCCTTCTCTGGCGACGGCGATTCGCTTCGGTAAAGGCCTATGTCCATGGATTAAAAGATGGGCTGGGCAACTCGTTTCCACCGCTGTAAATTCCTGGTCGCCGTCCTTCGCTAGCCAACAGGCGAAGCAGGTCCCACCAGACGCGGACCCGGAAGGGAGTGAGATTGAAATGCCGCTCCTTAGCCTTTGAACAGCACGTTTACGAGGATCGAGATTATGACAGAGCCGGCCAATGGCAAAGCTGTGAAAAACCCGCTAAAACGCGGGGAAAGATTGCCCAAAAAAATCCCCCAATGGATCAAGCGTCGTATTGAGACTGATATTTATCAGCTGTATGATTTTGGCGAGGAAGCCGGTCGGTCCACAACGCCTGGAAGCTGGGTCCTCGATGCCGGCGCCGGTGAAGGCCGTTATAAACCTGATTTCCAACACACGCGTTATGTTGGGGTCGACCTGGCCGTTGGAGATATTGCCTGGAATTATAAGGGCCTGGACGCCATCTGTAATCTGACAAACTTACCTTTTCCCGACAACACCTTTGATGCAGCCCTCTGTATGCAGGTGTTGGAGCATGTGCCCGAACCGCAGCGCGTGCTCCAAGAGATCGCCAGGGTCTTGAGACCCGGTGGTAAGTTATTCCTGTCGGCGCCCCAGAGCTGGCCCCAGCATCAAAAACCATATGATTTCTTTCGCTATACTTCCTTTGGGCTGCAACATCTCTTCACCAAGGCTGGGTTGGAAACTGAGGAAATGCGCAACATGGGTGGTTACTTTTGGTATCTTTCCTGGGAATTTCAGGCGATTAATTATTGGCTTTTTCCCAAGGGAACCCGCTATCGAGAGTTAACGCTACCGGTTCGGGCTCTTTTTGGGTTAATCTTCCAATTGCTTCTGCCGCTGATTCTCTACTATCTCGATCGTTTTGATAGAGTCAAGGATGAAACGTTTGGTTATCTTTGTATAGCCAAAAAGCCCACGAACCCAACATGATCCGCCGACCCTCCTTTTTGCGAGATGCCGGTTATTCGGTAATCTTTCATACCGCGCCGCGATTTGCCAACGTCCTGATGTTCATCCTGGTTGGTCGCCTGGCCGGGCCGGATGAGGCGGGTGCGTTTGCCCTGGCTACCACCTATCTGTTGATGGTCACCACGGTCATGCGGGGAATGGATGATCTGATTGCCCGCCAAATAGCCCGTGAACCGGACGAAGCCCCACGTTATCTAACCAATTTTGTCATAGTCAGAATACTCATGGCCATCGGTTTATATGCACTTCTGGTCATCGTCGTTCTAAATGTCTTTGATTATTCTATTGAAACGACCCAGGCGATATTGATCATCGGCTTGAGTACGGTACCCGAAAGTATCACCTACCTGGCGAATTCAATCATGCTAGGCAAAGGTGACTTTGCCCCAACGGCCGTGGTTTGGGCGGGCCAGAGTCTCTTCAAATTAATCGCTGGCCTAATCGTCATATGGGCTGGCGGCGACTTACTGGATATTGCTAATATCTGGCTGATTGGCAGCATCCTGGGTATGCTTGTCATTGTGCCGATTCTCCTGCGACGGATAGGACGGGTCAACCGAGCTGACTGGAAAAACTGGCAGACCCTCAACAGCAATTGGCGTGCTTTACCCTTTTTTATCATACTTACAACTTTAGCGATGTTGGAGGCTCAATCGGACACGATTATTCTCAGCGGCTTTCATGGTGAAGAAGAGGTCGGCTGGTATAATGCGGCCACAACCGTTGCCTATAGCCTGATTATCTTCTCCCAAGCCTTCCGTTTTGCGATCTATCCCCGAATGAGCCGTCATGCCCAAAACTCGCCCGAGGAGTTATGGCGGCTGTTTAATCAGTCCATCCGCATGTTGTCGATCTTTATTATGCCGGTTACGGCCGGGATCATTCTCCTGGCTCCGGGTATTGTCGCCCTGGTCTTTGGCGATGAATTTGGCCCGACTGTACTGGTCCTCCAGATCATCATGCTGGCCACCCTTTTCGTCTTTCTAAACGAGCCCAATGTGCGCATGATGTTGGTTCAGGATCGCCAACGCCTCTTGACACTTTTCCTGTTGGCCAGTGCAACCTTGAATGTCATCCTTAATCTTTCCCTGGCTCGTAGGTACGGCGCCAGTGGCTCGGCCGTGGCTCGGGTTTCCTCTATTTTGCTCTACTTCCTCTTGAGCTTCTTGTACGTTACACGGGTGAAAGGTAGGTCCAGATTTCTCCACTGGCTGGTAAAGCCGCTAATCGCAACTTTAGTGATGATCGTGCCGGTTTATATGACCCGCAACAGTCTGCTTTTTGTCCCAATCATTCTGGGGGCGATTACCTATTGTTCGGCTTTTGTTATGATCCGCGGCCTTACCCCGGCCGAACGCAGGTTGATTCTTCAAGAGGCAACGAACCGGTTCTCCAGAAATCCTCCAACGAATGGCCACGCATAAACTCCTTCGCCGGTTTCACTACCGCCGCCTGATCTGGAATCCCCTGGGCAGATAGGGGCGGGGTTAGTGAAATAACCCGCATAATTACCCATAAGGATTATTGTCTTTTGACAGACGGTCCCTTATAGTAGTAGCGTGAAAGTAAGTGTAACCTGAAAGTCATCCTGATCTGCTGTTTGAACATAACAGGCGGAAGGTTATTCAGAAGTGTTAAACAAGGAGAGAAAATCGATGAAAAAGTATGCTGTATTATTTGTAATTTTAGCCCTTGTTCTGGTTGGAACTGTTTTTGCTCAGACAGGAGTTCCTGGATCAGGCTGGTGGTCTGGCGAACAAGTCCAGAACGTTAGCGGCACCCAGGCAACGGTTGTGATTGAGGCTTTTGATAGTCAATCCAGCAATACCTACGTGGAATCAAAGTTGGTCAACCCCGGCGCTGCCTATACCTTCACCCCCTTCTCCGACTTTGCCGGAATGCCGGCCGGATTCTTGGGCTCAGCCGTGGTTAGCGCAGACCAACCCATTCGAGCGATCGTGAACGTTACGAATGTCCCGGCGGGTGGAATTGGTGCAGCCGGTGGCAAGGCCGCCGCCCAGTATCAAGGCACTTCTAGCGATGCTGTGGCCACCACTCTCTATTTCCCATTGGCTAAGGGTAACCACTATGGCAAGACGACTTCCTTCTACATCCAAAATGCCGGAACCAGCAGCGCTACTACTGTCGTAGCCCACTTCACCATGCGAACTGGAGCTATCCATACCTGCCCAATACCAACTATCGGCCCAAGCAAGATGGTGGTATTCAGTATCCACGATTGTGCTAGCTACAATCCTTCCGTCAACGACGACAGGGTTGGCAGTATGTATGTCACCAGTGGCCAGCCGCTGGCCGGCGTTGTGATGGAGCATGATGTTGTGGCTAATCCGGCCATCGTTCTGGCAGGCACGCGTGCCTTTACCGCCCCAGATTTTGATGTGAAGGCATATGCTCCGGTTGTCAAGAATAACCGTTACGGTCAATGGACCGGTATCCAGGTTCAGAATGTTAGTGGCGGTACTGTTGATATTACGGTCAAATACACCGGTTCCGCTGGCGCGTGTAAAGGCAATACGTACCAGGATAAAGCCCTGGGCGTGGCCAATGGCGCATCGGCGACCTTCGTTCAACAAACCGGCAAATCGAATTTGCCGGCAGACTGCACTGGCTCGGCCACGATAACCGCCACCGGTAATGTGGTCGCCATCGTGAATGAGAATGAGCAGTCGGGTTTCCCGAAGACGGCAACGACTTACTCAGCGATTTCTGATAAGTCCAAGACAACATCGGTCAGTGTTCCGCTCTACAAGGATAATCGATATGGAGCGACAACCGGCCTGCAGATCCAGAATGTTGGCGCTGCCAATGCGGTCAATTGGGAGGTAACCTTCAAGTGTTCGACCGGTGGATCATTCACTGCGGTATCGTCTCCAGCCAAGACTGGCCCAATTGCTCCAGGCGCTGCCTTCCTCTTCTATACACCTAGCAACGATAACTTGTTCAAATCCGGCAGTGGTTTCTTGAACAACAACGTCGTCTGCTCCGCATCAATTGTGAGCGATCAGCCTGTTGTGGCCATTGCTAATGAAGGACCTTTAACTTCCGGTGCGTTGGACAACAATAACTACGAAGGCTTTAACTTAGCTCCCTAAGTCTATTGTCCTATCGAAAGATTAGAAAGTAACTAAAAAGGTCCGCGAATATCTCGCGGGCCTTTTTTTGTAGGCCAGGATCATCAACGCATCAAGAAGATTTGAGATCTGGTCGTTGGTTGAATCTCTAAATAACAAGACCTGGCCATGATTGGGGGATGAATTTTTTTGCATGCCAAGTGGCCGTACTGGTAAGATTAGCTCTTGATTTTTGTTAGAGTGTCTGGCTAGATGGCCGAATGTTCTTTTTATCAGCTATCATGAAGAGGAAGAAAATGGATTTCACTCAAACATGCCGCCGCATTGTTCACCGCTACAGGTTGTTTTCTTTTAGGCTGATCGTGCTCCTATTTCTGGTCGCCGCCTGCGGACCGATTGACGACCCTGAGGTTGATCAGACCGTTCCTGGGATTGATCAACCAACCGCCCTTGTTACAGAGCCGCCGCAGGACGCCCCTTTAGAGGAAAGTGAAGCATATCCACCTCCACAAAACAATTTACCGGAGCAAGGTGAAGCATATCCGCCACCTCCGATTGCCGAAGCAGTTATTGATCCAGATGGCGCTTACCCGCCGCCCCAGGAAACCCTGAACCCACCAGATGCTTATCCTGGACTAACGGACCTGCCATCCGGTACTCTCCTGTCATTTGACCGGCCAATAACCCCGGGATCTACAGTTATAACTGGTCAGGGACCGGCAGGCTTACTAATTTACATAATGAATATATCATTAATGGGCAAACTCGAAGGTAGTGGCGTCATCGGTGACGATGGTACTTTCTCGATCAGCGTGTCGCCTCTGGAAGAAAATGTCAGGCTCGGGATAACCACTGACAATGCTATGCAAGGGGTGCCAGAGACCAATGTCCGACCAGGAGAAGGTGAATTTAACGTCCCCCAGGTAGGCTATTTCTATGATACATTTGTGGTTAGATAGCCTGCACCAAATCACGAATACCACATCGTTTCCTCAACTGACTGATCCACCGGCAAAGGGCCTCCCAAAAACCAATGGAATCGCCTGTTGATAGCCAGGATGGTGGCAAATCAATGAGCAGAAAGACGGCCTGTAGCAACTCCATTTGCTGCCCGGCATGTTACGGCCAGTTGGCCGAGGGCCATTGTCAACGCTGTGGTGAGCGGTTCTCGAGCACTTATGGCATCGTTGATCTCCGTTGGCCACGACCAGAAGCCGAAGAGAGTGATGACGCAGATCAGCAATTTGAGTTAGCCTTTCTCAAGGAAGTGCTGCCTGCTTACAAAGAATCATCCTACCGTGAATTGGTAGAAATCGTCATGCAAATTAGCCGAGAATTACTGGATGTCCCCGAGGAAGTTGTTGGTAATTTTGAGGTGTATCGCCAAAAATCGGAAGCTCGCGGCACCCTCATGTTGGAGATGTTCACCGACTTAGCCTCTGACCATTTTCCACCACAGAATAACAGGGTCGCTCTGGATATCGGTTGTGGTGTGGGCACGGCGACAATCGCCCTCGCCCAACATTATCGTTGTGCCATTGGTCTTGACCCAATGCTGACAAACTTGCTGCTAGCCCAGAAATATTGCTGGGAGCAAGGGATAGACAACACCGTATTTGTCCAAGGCTACGCCCAACAACTTCCTATCAACGATCGCTGTGTTGATTTTAGCGTGGCCCTGAATGTGATCGAACACCTGGTGGCCGTAGAGGAGGCATTCGTTGAAGTTGCCCGGGTATTGGCGCCGCAAGGCTCTTTTTGCGGTGATTCTCGTAATCGTTATGATCTCTTCTTTCCCGAACCACACATTCAGCTTCGATTCTTTGGCTTTGTTCCCCGGCGGTTCCAAAAGAGAATGGCTCGACAACTTAGGAATATGCCCTATGATAATATAAGGTTGCTTTCTTATCTTGAGCTCAAACGGTATGCTCGGAATGCTTTTGGCAAGGCGATCTTCATAACTTACCCTCAGGCAGCGGCCTATGGCTACCCCTCAAAGTGGGATAATCGGTTGTTGGCAATTAGAAAGGTTCCGATTCTCAAGACGTTTCTGCTCGCCTTTTTTCCCACCTTACTCATAGTTGCCCGGTCACCGAATAGCTGAAAGCTCTGCGTGTAGAGGTGCCCACACCGGCCGGTCGTGACCGGTCACGAACTATTCAAAAGTGTGTAATAAAACGCCTCCAGTTCATTGACCACCTTGGGCCAGGCAAACACTGTTTCAGCCACGTCGCGGGCCCGGTGCTCAATGGCTTCCCTGCGTACTGTGTCTGCCAACAATTCCAACGCTTGAAGCGATATGGATATCGGATCCGGCCGGGCAACCAGCCCTAGTCCATATTGGCGCACCGTATTGCCCAAATCACCCACGTCTGTGACCAGTACCGCCCGGCCGGAGGCCATGAAGTCATTCAATTTCAGCGGGAACCGCCCGGCGTTGGCCAGATTGTCCGCCAGGGGTATCCAGCCGATCGTACTGGCAGCGACATACGCCACTAAATCGTGGAAGCTCACCGGTCCCGTGCTAATGACCGCCTCAGGATGTTGAACCAACGATCGTAGGTCAAGATTGGTGTAGCCGATCATTAACAATCTCGCTCCCGGTACTTCTTCCTGGATGATGTTGAAGGCCTCGGCCATGAGTTCAGCGTCACTATTAAACAATGTCCCAGTGTAAGCTATCAGCGGGATGTCCGGTGGAAGTCCCAATCGTTTTCTAGCCGCCAATCGATTGGCCATTTGAAACATGTCTGTGTAGGCCCCGTTGGGGAGGAGTAAGATCCGCTCAGCTGAAATGTCCAAGGATAACGCTTTCTGATAAAGCGTTTGGTTGATTACGGTCACGCCGTCAGCCTTCGGCCGGCTCCTGTTTTCGAGCGCTGTTTCTACAGGACGCAGTAAGGCGCGGGCTACTGGATTTTGCCGTTGTTCCACGGAGCCGCCTCGCCCGAACCAATCGCACCAATCCGAGACGACGCACGCCCCTCGGCGTTTGCCGGTCAACGCAGGCAAGAGGCTTGCCGGCCGGGATTCAAAAGCATGGACCAAATCAAATCGCTCTTGATTCTGTCGTAGCCACTTGATTCGTCCAAAAATGTCACCGGGATCATAGCCGCTTCCTCGAGTCCCATTGAAGAGACTGGGAAATGTTATCTGGCAAAGATTTTCGTTCTGGTTGACCTCAGTATGAGCCTGGTCGCCAGATCCAGCGCTAAGCAACGTTACCTTGTGTCCGCGCGTAGCCAGCTCCTGGGCAAACCCGTAGGTGCGCCAGTAGGTGCCTTTTCCTACCTGGTTATAGATAGGCATTAGAATCTTCAACGTCATACGTGATCCTATGTCTCGATCATCGAATTAGCTTTTTTAGGATTCCATAATTTCTTCGATAGCCTGCATCAACCGTTTCCAGGAAAAACGTTGTTTCTCTTGTCCGATATGTTCATGAAATTTCGGCCCGAGGTCTTCTTCGAAAAATTTGATGATGGCCGCTGCCAGCGCCCCAGGATCTTCAGGAGGCACAATGAGACCGGTCTGCCCGTCTTCCACCACCTCGGCCAATCCGCCCACGTTGGTGGTGATTACTGGCGTTCCCATACCAAAAGCCAACTGGATGATGCCGCTTTGGGTAGCCTGGCGGTAAGGTAGGACGACCACATCTGACAGGGCGATGCAGGCAGCCAACGCTTCATTGGGTAGATAGTTGTCGATCAATGTAACTGCCTCGCCGATATCCAATCGCTCAATCTGCTGGCGATAACCAGCGCTGCCTTTCCAAAATTCACCGGCGACGAGCAAATGAACCGCACGCCCTTCGAGTACCAACGGCATGGCCTCCAACAGCACGTCCAGGCCCTTGTATGGGCGGACAAAGCCACAGAATAGTATCAGCGGCCGGTCATCCGGCAATTCAACAGGCATATCGCGGGCAGTATGCTCTGACAACGCTGCGTAGGTTGGGTGAGGTGACACCTTCACCCTGGCTTGTGGAAATAGAGCCAGCAACTGCGCCTCGTCAGAGTGGGCGTGGACAATGAAGCCATCCCCTCGGGCCAATGTTGCCCGGATGGCCAGGATATCCAGTACATTTCGTTCATGGGGTAACACATTGTGGCAAATAAAGATGAGCTTTGGCCGGCCGGGAAGGCGCTTGATCCGCCAACCCAGATAGGTCCAGGTTGGCGCCCAAAAAGGCACCCACCAGGGTAGAACCACCACTTCTGGACGAAAATCGCTGATGCGCTGCATGGTCTTGTGCCATGTGAGCGGATTGAGGGGATCAAGCAAATATTCGGCCGGCGTACGCAATACCTGCTGGCTTGGGTCCTGGTCGCTGCGCCCAGAATATAGCCAGCCTGGATATTGGCGTCTGAAAGAGATGAAGAGCAAAGCATGTTCTCGTCGAACCTCTTCGGCCAACAACGTTGTATAGTGAGCGATGCCACCCCGAAATGGGTATGTTGGTCCAATGATGCACCAGCGGGTCATGCGTTCGATTATAACGTATCTACTACGCTCTGTGCTCTTTTACTTAGCGAGGGTTCGCACTACAATTCAATCCTATGATCCTGGTCACCGGTGCAACCGGTTTCATCGGTCAATCCCTGGTCCACGCTTTAGCCAGCCAGGGCCGGCCGGTCAAACCTTATACAGGCAGGCTAAATGACGCCCTGGCTTTGCCGGCCGAGCTGGTCGGTGTCGAATCAGTCATCCACCTGGCCGGAGCCGAAAGCCATGGCCGGGTACGTTTGTTAAAACGGGTCGATATCGAAGGCACGGAGCGGCTACTGGCCGAAGCCGGACAGGCAGGGGTAAAGAGGATGATTGTTATCAGTCGCCTCAAGGCCGACCCCAACTCCGTCTATCCGCTGCTACGGGCTAAAGGGCAGGTAGAGCGCCGGGTCCGCCAGAGCGATCTGCCCTATACCATTGTTCGTTCGAGCACCCTATTCGGCCGGCGTGATCGTTTTCTAAATGTCATCGCCAGCATGGCCGCCTGGTCCTGGCCCTTTGTAGGACTTCCCGGCGGCGGCCATGTAGCCATGCAACCTTTGTGGGTCGAGGATTTGGCGCGCTGCCTGGTGGCTTGTCTGGACCGGCCCGATCTGACCGGCCAGACCGTGGAGCTGGTCGGTGAAGAACGACTTCGTTATGATGAACTGGTTCGGCTGGTCCTGCTCTCAGCCGGCCTAAATCGCAAAGCGTTGGCGCCGCCGGTTAAAATAGTCCGGCCGTTGAGCTCGTTACTATTTGGTTTTTGGCGCCGGCCGCCGGTGACCCGTTTCTTTATGGACCGCTTTACTACCCCTGAGGTGGCCCCGGTCGATGCCGTCTACCAAACCTTTGGCTTCAGAGCCGGCTTGCTCAGCCAGCACATCGCCTATCTCCGTGGGCCAGGTCTTCGCCGTCGATTATTTCGCCTCGACTGAACCCCGGACGGACATTGGCGTTGAAGGGCTTGCCTAACCTTGTTAGAATAACCAACCGGTCCTGGTAAACCGCCAGAACCGGTTGGCCTTATATAAAGAGCGGTTTATAAAAAAATTGGATGGAAAATGAGCACTGAAATTACCATAAGCCAGATTGCCGGTTACGACGGACAAACTGTTACGATAAAAGGCTGGCTCTATGCCAGGACTGGCAAAGGCAAATTACAATTCTTGCGTCTGCGCGATGGCACAGGCATTGTGCAATGCGTCGCCTTTCGGCCAGACCTGGGTGATGAGAAATTTGAATTGATTAAAAGCCTGACCCAGGAATCCTCGCTGATTCTAACCGGCCAGGTCCGGGCCGATGAACGGGCACCGGGCATACCCGGTGGCTTTGAAATTGGCGTCATGGAGGTCGAACCGCAACAGATTGCCGCCGAATACCCCATTAGCCCCAAGGACCACGGCGTTGAATTTTTGATGGACAACCGTCATCTCTGGCTCCGCTCAAGCCGGCAATGGGCCATTATGCGTGTGCGCGCCACCATCAAGCGGGCCATCATCGATTATCTGGACAATCACGGTTTTCTGAATATCGATACGCCCATCATCACCCCGGCCGCGGCCGAAGGGACGAGCACCCTCTTCCCGGTCGACTACTTTGAGGAGCAGGCCTACCTGGCCCAGACCGGCCAACTCTATAACGAGGCCAACATCATGGCTTTCGGCAAGGTCTACTGTTTTGGCCCAACTTTCCGGGCAGAGAAATCCAAGACTCGGCGCCATCTGACCGAGTTTTGGATGGTTGAGCCGGAAATGGCTTTTTTTGACCTGGACGATCTGATGGATTTCGAAGAAAAATTCGTCAGTTATATCGTCCAAACGACCTTACGCGATCGAGCGGCCGAGCTGGCCCTGTTGGAACGTGATATTACCCTGTTGGAAAAAGTAGAGCCGCCATTCCCCCGCATTAGCTACGATGAAGCTATCGAACGCCTGCACAAAATCAGGGAAGAAAGTGATGATCCTGAGCAGAAGGACCTGCTCCAGATCGAGTGGGGAGATGACTTCGGTTCGCCCCATGAGACAGCACTCACCCAGCAATTTGAGAAACCGGTTTTTGTCTATGGCTATCCAACGGCCGTGAAAGCCTTCTATATGGAACCCTGGCCCGGCCGGCCAGAGGTGTGTAAGAGCGTCGATTTACTGGCTCCGGAAGGTTACGGGGAGATCATCGGCGGCAGCGAGCGCATGAGCGATCCCGATCTGCTGATCGAAACCATCAAACGTCACGAACTACCCTTGGAAAATTACCAGTGGTACATCGACCTGCGTCGTTTCGGCACGGTCACCCACAGTGGTTTTGGCCTCGGTTTGGAAAGAACCGTGGCCTGGATCAGCGGTATCGCTCATGTTCGCGAGACCAGCCCCTTCCCGCGAACGATCAATCGTATGCGGCCCTAGCTAGTTAAACCTCGTAGGTCTAATAACAAGCTGGTCGGTTCCGGCCAGCTACCTGCGGTAGAGACCTACGAGGTTTGTATTACCGGTAAACCCGGGCCACTTCATTTCTTAGATCGACGTAAATCGGGTGCAGGCAAATGATGAATTGCGCCAGACGGCCACCCACTTCTGCCTGATATTCAGGCGTCAACTCGGCTTCGGGGACGACTTCGTAAATCTTCGTCCAACCCCTATCCCACATTTCGGCCTCGACGCTCTCCCCTAACTCGGTCTTGATCTCGAACAGGTGCCGGCGGAAGCCTTCTAGAAGGAAGCGGTTTAGGTGTTTGTCGCGTGCTTCGCAATGGAACCCTATTTCCCAGCCCGGCCGGTATTTTGCATTGGACACCTCGTAGTGGAGACCGGGCTCCCCGTAATTCAGTTGGATGAGCCAGCGGTAGGGTTGGCGCACTTTGATCTTCTGCAGACTCACTGGCAGATTGGGAATCACTACCTCCGGTAGTGTCTTGAGGAATTTGGTGTGCGTCATCATGCGATAAAACGAAACCTAAGCACAGCTAGGACCCTGATGGGGCTCGTCGAGAAGCGAACTGTTAGCTATCTTGAAGACAATATCGCATGTTAGCGGTTAAGCCAAGCGGCGCTGCTGCTCTTTCTTAGTTACATGACCAACATGACCTTATTGGCATCCTGCTCTCAAGTATAGCAATGATTGTTCCTTAAATTGTCAGGCGGCTTGACTAAGGGTTGATTTCTTGGGGGAAGGCTAGAGGTTATTCGTTTCGAGTAGGCGGGTTGTGAACCGTCGATCTAGAAACATCACGATGACGAATCGGGAATCTCCAAAAGGGACGATCGCCGCTTGTTTGAAGATTTCGTCGTGTTTGGCCCCAGGTCGGCCTGGGTTAGCTGTCCATCCTGCATAGGAGGGAGAATTATCGGCAAACCTTTGATTATATCGAACCGGTCGCGGTCGTCGTTTACGGAGTGACCGAGCTCGATTTGCTTTGAGGTAACACCGGCATCACCTGCGATTGTAGCGCTTTGGAAATCCGAATACCGATTCCAAAAAGCAGTCAGGCAACCAAAGCTGGTAGACCAGGCATTTGAACCAAAACCATATTCACCCGGTTGAGGGAAATCGGAATGCGGCCATCCTGGCTTGTTGGCACTCAAGAAGTCGGCGCCAATCTGTGTGCCTTCTCATTAATTATAGGGACAGATCGGTTTCTAGAAACAAGAGAGACCTTCGCCATTGGTTACAATCGATTCGGAGGAAAAAACAATGGTCAGGAATACCAAGAAAACAATAGTAGTCAACTACCAATATTGTAATCAGGTCGTCAAGATGGCTTAATTCCACAGGATGTCGCTGTCTAGCCTCCGGCCGCGAACATCAGGACCAGGGTGGCTATACGGCCGGAATTGGCTAAGCGATCGGGCTCTATTACATCGGCCAGACCCTCGGGCAGGTTGGTTTCATCGGCGTCTTGCCAGGAGAGAAGCAGGCTAGGGATAAACTGCTCGCGAAATGACGATTCATCGCTTTCGATGGATGTAACGGGCGATGAGATACGGACCCGTCCTTCGAGCAAATTCTCAGTCAATTCCAGGATCAGCAGTAGCTGGCCCTCGCGCTCCCATTCCCCCCGACCCTCGAGCCGGTAGCCATGGCCGCCGCCCAGGCTATCCAAGTGGATGGTCGCGACGGTGTCTTCCAGGGGAAAGACGGGGTGACCAGCATAATGGTTGGATCCGACCAGACCTGCCTCCTGACCGATCCAGGCCGCGAAGAGGACGGTTCGGGCCGGTCGGTAGCCTCCCTCGCTCCACAGGCGGGCGGTCTCCAACAAGACAGCCAGGCCACTGGCATTGTCGTTGAGACCTGGGTAGCGAAGCCCTGGAACCTTTTGGCAAACCGCACCGTCTTCGCACAATCCGATATCGGGATCGTCCCCTACATGATCGTAGTGAGCGCCCAAAATGACAACTTCGGAAGATAATTCCGGATCGGCGCCAGGTAAGTAACCAAGTACATTGGCAACCTTAACCGGCTCCGGCTTGCTGAGCGGCAACTGCACCTGAACCTGCAAGCTTAAAGGCATTGCAGGTGGGCCCGCTCGCAAGCCCACCAGGGTTTGGCCGGACGCCTCTAAGATCTGTTGGCTGCCGGAAAGGGTCAACCAGATGACAGGGGCTTCGATCGAGCCAGTCAATGTCAGAGGGAGGGCTGCTTTGATCGATTGGCCACGCTCATAATCCAAATCGCTCAAGAATAGGATCCCGGCCGCCCCATGATCGACGGCCTGAGCGACTTCCACGGACAGGGCTCGATCCGGCTCCCTCAGGACGATCTTGCCGGTCAGATCCATTTGTCCGTAGTTAAAATCGCGTATGTAGACCAACTCCCCAGTCGCCTCACCCCGGGCCACAACCTCTTCGAACGTGGTCAGTAGATCCTGGCGGTGAATCAGGCTGGTTGCTATCCCGCCGGTCGGGTCCAGGATATTCACCTGGGGCGCCCCGGTCAGGCTTGCATAATCAACCGGGAAGCGCTGGAAATAAGTGAGACCGGAAGCGGAATCATCGCCGACCGGTTGAAGGCCGTACTCAGCGAATTTCCCGGCAATGTAGGCGGCAGCTGATTCAGCCCCGGGGGACCCGCTTTGACGACCGGCCATATCGGGCCCTGTGAGAGCTACCAAGTGTTGCTGAGCTCTTTCTATACTGAAACGATTGACCAGGGTGATCCATTCCGCTGGGAGATGCCCATGTCGAGCTGATTCAGCCCAGGCGGTTTCCAGACCAGCCAGCTCCAGGCCTATTGTCTGATCCAGGGCGCTGTCGATTGTCTCGCCAGCTACCCGGGCCTGAACGAACTGTAACAGCGTCTCACGACCGTATTCTAGCTCAATGTAGCGAACCAGGTCCCAAGCCTGAGAAGTGAAGGCCTGCCACCCTAGTACCGACAACTCGTTTCTTGATGGCGCCTCTAATAACCTAACTTCGCCACCCCGGAGAACCTCCCGCCAGACCGGACGCAGCGCCTCGGCCAGCCACTCTTCCGTCTGCTGGTCGTCTAGGAGGACAGCCTGTTGGATTGTCATCCCTTCAAGCAGCCAGGTGTCTTTGAGGCCGATCTGGTATAGTCGCTGCCGGGTCAGCAGGTTAATCAATTGGGATCGTAGACTCGGTTCGTTTACACTCGCTCCCAGGAGAAGCTTGATCGAACTGTCATCGGCCGTCCAACCCTGAGACCACTCGCTATCAGACAAGGAAGGGGGTAAGGAGCTAAAGTAACTGTTCTGCCCCAGGTAAAGCTTGATGGTCGCCCCGCGTTCAATCTCCTCCGAAGTGTCGCTGGCGACCAGCAAGTTTGAATCCTCAAGATCGAGATCGGCGGTTATGCGAGCCGACAGCTCTTCGGCCATAGCCAGCAGGTCCTGGGCCATCTCCTCCCGCATCGCCGGATAAAGCAAGGTTATTTCCCGTCCGGCGAGTTTCTCAAAAGGTGTGCCAGCCCACAGCAAGCGATCGCCTCGACTCGTGAAACGGATGGGGAAGCGCTCGTTCCTCGTTTGGCCGCCGAATTCATAAGCTCGATCCACAATCGCTAAGAGCGATCCATCAGCCTCCAGGCTTAGGGGAGTCGCTTCCAGTGCAAAGGCGGTAGCTGGATAGCGGGCCAGATCCTCGAAGAAACGTAGTTCCTCGGCAACCAGGAAAGGTTGCTCCTCGTCGAGACCATTCAGGAAAGCGGGCAGATCCCTGGCCAGGATGGCTTCGGACCGTTGAGCCAGTGTCCTATCTAATCTTATTTGAATCGAGCCCAGGCGTTCTTTCCATGTTGTTTGCCAGGAGGAAACTAAGGAAGCCGAATCGATCCCCAGGGTAGTCAGCAGCACCATATCCAGATCAGAAGGTTCTTGGCAGCGGCCGGCGCAGCGATCTCCCATGTCAACTACCAACTGACCCAGCCCGCTCCAGCCCAACTCCTCGCTTAGCTGGACAACGGTAGCCCAGTCAAGGATGACCTGGTTTCCCTGTTCTGGGTTATCCAGGGCAACTTGAAGCTCCGCTAGTGAAAAGGCAGGCCCGGCGGCCGGGTTCAGGGCTTCCTGTAAGGCGCTATCGAGCCCGTTCCATAACCAGGGGGCAGCCGGCTCAGTCAACCCACTTTTGGTCAGAACCAGCTGGCTCAGCGCAGTGGATAAACGGCTGCTTTGAGTTATCTCGTCCGAATGTAACAAATGGACCCCACCAGGTTCGACCCAACTGGGAGTTGGACCGGGAAGAGAGAGGGCTATGTTAGCCCGCAGTGATTCTGGGCTGGGATAGAGATATACCGTCGCGGGCGAGCGATCTTCAATCCCCAACAGAGAAGTGATCGCCTGGTACTGATCCGCGATGGCTGCCTGGACAGCTGAGGCTGAATCAGATGCTCCAGGAGGAACTGCTACTGCCAGATAACCCGCTTCTTCGGCGAGGTCAAGGTTGGCGCCGGACCAGGTCCAGCCATCATCGCCATAGGTGAATGTGCCGTCCAGGCTAGCCCTAAGAGTATCGGTGATCACCTCTCCGGCCTGGCCATTGTCTCCATCAACCTGGTAAATTAACGAATAAGCCACCTTACCTGTGGCTCGATGCCCGGCAACAGAGAGTTCAGAAGCCTGGATCTGGAAATGAAGGAGATCATAGGTTCCCAAACCACTTAACCAGCGCCGATCAGCCGGCTCCTGACTAGGGGCGGACGTGGCCAGGAAGGCAGTGATGTCCTGGTCGGCGGCCGCTTGCTCTCGGCGGTTCAGGAGTCGAAGCAGAGCCGGTTCCCCTTCCGCGGCACCCAGGAGAGCCAGGTGGGCTATGCGTCCTCCGGCGGCCAGGGATTCCAGTTCAATAATCTGGATGGAGTCGTCAGGCCGGCCGGTAAGCGCCTGGGTTGTCTCCCTTGGCCCGGTCAACGCATTTGCCAGCACGCCGACCTCCTGGAACGGATTGTGGTCACCGGGCAAGTCATCTTTGACCGTGGTCGTGTAGCCAACCGTAGAAGCGGCTAACACCAGGCTTCGGGCTAAGCCTGCGGGCCCGCCCACTGTCAGGAAAGCATCGCTGGCCCCCAGACCGTCAAGTTGCAGGACGGCTACTGTCTTGTCGAGCGGGAACCAAGGCCGGGTCAGATACGCCTCGACCCCCAAGGCTTGCTCTTGGCCGGCATCCCAGGCAGCAAAGAGGACGGTCCGACTAGGGACGAAACCACTCTCCTGCCAGGAACGAGCGATCTCCAGCAGGACCGCCACGCCAGAGGCGTTATCGTTGGCTCCCGGCCACAAGACACCCGAGGTCTGGCCTAAGCCATCATAATGGGCGCCGAGAATGACGAGCTGGTCAGCAAAAGCGGGATCACGGCCAGGCAGGGCAGCCAGCACGTTCTGTCCCTGGCATTGACCGTCGGGGCAGGCCTCAAAGCCGGCGAGGTCCACAGATAATGTGACCTGGGATCCCAATTCAAAGGGGGCAAAGGTGATCGAAAGGTCAGCCGCTGTTTTGGCGCTGGCTTGGAGCAGGTCGTCCAGAACGTCGGCCGATATCAGCAGGGTGGGAACCGAAAGCGGCTCAGGTAACCACACTTCCCTGGGTGGCAGGAAAACATCGGCCATTTGGGAGCTATCCATCAGAAGAAGCCCGGCCGCGCCATGCTCCAGGGCCTGCCGGCTAGCATCAAGCGCCGATAAAGGTCGGCATAGGAGGATGGCTCCCAAGACATCGCTCCCTTCAAAATCCTCGGATTGACATTGGTTGACCCAGATCACCGGCCCTGTGGTCTGGCCCGGGCCAGCATAGGCGTTCACCAGTGGGGCGTAGTCGAGATAAGGCTGGTAATCGTCGATCAGCCGGCCATCTGGATACCCAACCGCCAGGCTGGATTCACCCATCGCCAGGGCGGTCAGGGGAAATGAATGGAAGAAGGCGTCTTCTCCGCCCGCCGAAGCGTTATCTCCAGCAGGCTGGAGCCCAAAGCTAGCGAATTGCCCGGCAATATAGTCGGCGGCTAACAATCCACCGGGCGAACCAGCTGCTCGTCCGCCGAAAGGGGTTGAGGCCAGGATCTTTATGTGGTTCAGTGCCTTCGAGGCATCAAAGCGGTCGGTCAGGGCGACCAGATCGCCCCGGGCGGCGGCCGGTGAAGGGGTGCGGTCAACCGGTTTGAGGTTTGGCAACAGCTGTGTGTGCGGGAGCCGGGCAATTTCCGGCGACCCCTGGGCTGTGGTCGGGCTGTGGGTCGGCGGTGGGATGATAGGTGTGGGCGTGGGCGCTGCCCCGCCATCTACGCTTAGGATTAGGGCAGCCTCATCCCGATTCACCACCTGGTAGATAATGATCGCTGTGATGGCGACGAGGGCCATGGTGCCCAGGTAGCCCCAGAAACCTCTACGCCGCCACCAGGTCCAGGCTCGGGCGGGCCAAAGAAGATCGGCTCCTTTCCTCCTTCTCAGCGCCTGCCAGCGGCCATAGGTAAGCGAACGCCACAGCCATTCAGCCGGGCCGAAGCGATAGCGCTCTAACCACCACTTACTGAAGTGGATCTGGCCCAGGAAGATGAGGACAGTCAGGACCAGGCCAAAGAGAGGGCTGATCCGGCCGTAAAGCTTCAATCCATAACTGTAGAAGATCAAGGTGACGACAACCGATTGCATCAGGTAATTGGATAAGGCCATACGACCGGCCGCGGCCAAGGGAGCCAGGCGTCGAGGCCATCCTTCCCGCCGGTAGAGGATAGCGAACAGGGAGATATAGAATAGGCTCATGGCTGGGGCGCCAAACGTGCGGGCGGCGATTCGAATGACCCGCCCGTAGCTAGCCGGTGGCCAGGTCGGCCAGCTATGCGCCAGCCACCAGGAAGCTAATACAAACAGCCCATTGAGAATGATTCCGGCAACGAGGCCCACGACCAAGATTCGACGCATGGTCCCAAGATGCTGATCCAGGTCGCGGAAGAAACGCCTTTTGCCGGCGTAAAAACCCAGGAGCATCATGGCAAAGACGTTGCCAAAGAAAAATAACGAGTTGGAAAGCCCTCCTAGAAATTGATTGATCCGCAACTGGGTAATCTGCTTGTAAGTACCGGATCCAACGATTGACAGGTCGAATGGTTGTTCTGGAAGAAAGGAGAAAAGATCGCCGTACCACTGGCGGAAGGTATCCATCATCCCACCAGGCCAGACCAAAAGGACAGACAGAAGTAGAAGGAGCATGGCGGTCAGTAAGAGAACCCGGCCCGAGCGCCTATGGAAGAGGAGCAGGATAAAGCCAAACAAGGCATAGGTGGTAAGGATATCGCCTGCCCAAATCAAGTTGGCATGGATAACGCCAATGACGAGCAAAACGAATAGCCGGCGCAAGGTTATGCGCACGTAAGGAGCCTTTCGTTCCTGAGCCCGACTCATTTGCAGGGCGATGCCCCAACCGAAGAGGAAGGAGAAGATCGAGTAGAATTTAGCCCTGATAAAGAACTCGGAGGCCAGGATAAAGTACCGGTCCAGAGGATCGTCCCAGCCCAGGTTGTAAGCGCCACGGCTTGCACCGCTGAAGGCCAACATGTTGACAACCAGGATTCCGAATATGGCGAAGCCGCGTAGCGCGTCGATGTAGTACAGCCGTTCGGGCGCCTTCACCGGTCCAACGGTTTGGTTTGTTTGTTCTGAGGGCGAAGCGCCATCCTGCGCGTTCCTATCCAATGGAATCTGATCCGTCATAACCTGGATTCTCGGACGATTTTGGTCATTAGTAGGGCGAACATCTCGCCAAAACGGTCGAGCTTATCGCGGTCAATAGAGGCCAAGGTGTCATCGGCCGGCGCGATGCCTTCTGTCACCCAGCCAAAAGAAGCATAATCTGGGATACGCGTGGAAACGACGGCCCGGCTGGGCCGTAAGGATGTATCACCATCCAACAAAGGCAAACTGGTCTCAGTGCTGCTTTCTTCGATGAGGGCCAATAGCTGGCGAGAGGCACTACTGGTACGGACCTGGAGCCAATCACCGCCGCCGCCCAGGTTGTTCAGTTGCAGTAACATGGAAGGGATAATGTTGGATTGGGTGGCCTGGCTGCGTAAGTGGCGGAAATTGAACGCATCTTCCAGCCACTCCCTGGCGCCGGACGAGTCTAGTTCCCCGCCGCCCCAGGCGACGAACATGGTGGTGCGTCGAGCTTCTAACCCTTGTTCCTGCCATAAGCTCGCCAACTCCAGCATCATAGCAACCCCAGTAGCACCCTGGTTCGCGCCTTGAAAGACTTTGCCGTTGGGATCCAGACCCAGGCCATCATAAGGGGCAAAGAGGATGACCATTTGATCGGCCACGTCCAGATCGCTGCCCGGTATATAGCCGATGATGCTGGGAATCTGCAAGGTTTCGACTTCACCCAGTACAAGGGACATCGTGACTTGCCTTTCGAGATCGGCCGTGAACCAACCCATACCACTTTGGTTATGGGATGTATTACCGGTGAGGAAATTGGTCAGGCTGGTCAGATCGGCGGAGACTATCGATGCAGCTACATGAGGACGGATTTGGAAGATCGGTATGGTAGGCGATTCGAGATAGTTACCTTCCGGATCGGCCAGCTGAACCTGCGATCGGATGGCGTTCGGGCTATCATTCGTCACCCAAAGCACGCCGGCCGCGCCACGGATCAACGCTTCAGTCGGGAACTCGGATGGAGCATTGCCCCGGACCAACAAGACTATCCGGCCGCGAAGATCTAATCCCTTATAGTCATCCCAGGCCAGGTTGTCGCGCTGGCTATCGAAGCCGATCACGGTCACTGGCGCCGTGGCCAGGCCGCTTCCGCCGTGATCCTCGATGGTAAATCCAAAGTCGCTCTGATGATCGTATGTAGCCAGGGACTTGCCACTGGCGTCCAGGAGGGTCAGACCCGGTTGCTCAATGGGAAGGACAAGGCGCATCTCTTGATCATAATGATAACTATTATGTCGCCAGCCAGGCTCCAACCCAACCGCTTCAAACTGCTCGGTAATATAAGCAGCGGCCGTCGCTCCGCCCTCTTGGCCAATTCCCCGGCCGTCCATGGCTGCCAGCAGTTTTACATATTCATAGACACGACCGCCGTCAAATGCCTGGGCGACCTTGGAAAACCAGGGCGAAGCCCCGGTGTTATTCATGATGAAGACGGTAGCCACTGTCAGGCCCGCCACCAGAAGAATCATCCTTTTTTGAAGCAAAAAAGCTGTTTGAGGCGTGTAACGGTCGATCAGGCGACGCAGCCCCTCCCCTAATGCATTGAAGCCGACCACAGCAATAAAGAAAGCAGCTGCCGGAGGGAAAACAATGAATGGTTTAGAGCGCAGCCAGCGATGGCCGTCAGCGATCATCGCCCCCCACTCGGGGACATCGGCCAGGGTATAAATCCGTGTTGGCCCAAGGGGTTCTGTGAGATCGATGCGGCTGCCGCCGCCGACGTAGACGCCGACAAAGCCTAATTCTCCCAGTAACATGAGCACAGCTCCCATCTCTAGGAAGGAGATGACCAGCAGTTGAGGCAAGATGTTGGGTAGCACATGGCGAACGCCGATTTGCAGCTCGGACTGTCCCGTGCCTCTCGCGCCCTCGATGAAGCTTCGCTGGCGCAGAGCCAGGAATTCACCCCGAGTGTATTGGGCTATTTCGGTCCAGCCTATCACCGACAGAGCGACGATGAAGACTGGTAAGCCGCGACGAATGTCAAGAGCGTAAATGAGGATCATACTGAATGCCAAGAGGGGAAGAGCACTCAGGATCCCGATGAGACCCATGATGAATGTATCCGACGATTTTCCCTCGTTCCAGCCGGCGATGGCCCCCAATGCCACACCCAAGAGAACCCTAGCCATGGTTATGAAGGCGCAAGCAACAAGCGTGTTACGGGCGCCGATCAGCAACATGCTCAAGATGTCAGTCCCCCATTGGTCAGTGCCGAGAGGGAATTCGGCCGATGGCTCCAGGGGTGGCCGGATAAAAACGTTTTGTTCGCGGTCGAAGTGGGGCACAATGTGCTGGCCGGCGATATAAGGGTTGTACGGTGCCCAAACCTGGCCGAAGAGGACAACCACAAACAATCCGAGGACGATGAGAATGCCGAGGACCAACGGGCCGTTACCTAGCACGGCACGCAGGGGCACTCTGGAAGCCGGCTGAACTGACTCGCCTTGAGAGTCATGGTGTTTGTCCGCTTCTTCCGCGACGGCGAAGCCTGGCACGCGGTCCAACCGAGAGCGGGGGTTGAGTAATCGGCCGGCCATATCTCTCCACCAACTCATGATCGGGACCTCATACCTCCTCCCTCATCCGCGGATCCACCAACCGGTAGAGCATATCCAATAGCAAGTTCACCAGTTGGAATGTGAGGCCAAGAGCCAGGGCCAATGCAACCACCAGGGCCGTCTGACGCTCGCTGATGGCTTCAATCAATCTCGCTCCCATTCCGGGCCAGCCGAAAAAGTACTCCACCACCATTAGGGAAGCCAGTGAAAAGCGGAGCGAAACGCCGATGGCCGTCAATACTGGTATGCCCACATTTCGCAAGGCATGAATGTTGACGATTGTCCGCATCCTTAGTCCTTTGGCAAATGCGGTACGGATGTAATCTTGCTCCATAACTTGCCTCAGGGATATGAATGAGGCCCTGGTGATATAGGCAAGTGGGCGGACGGCAAGGACCAGTACTGGCAGAAGCACATGTTGATAATCCCAACCAAAACCAGCCACACTTAAAAGAGACCCGTAATTAGCTGTATAGCGGATGCTAAGCTGCTGCAAAAGCAGGGCAAGAAAGAAGGAAGGGACCGAGATGCCGATCACAGTTACCGTCAACACTGGTAAGGAAGTTCGCTTTCGCAAGGCGGCGACAATGCCAAATAACATACCAAAGATAGTGGCAATACCCAATGAGAGTAACAACAGCCCCATGCTATTAATATAGGTCCGGGCCAATACGCCCGCGACTGGCAGCCGATCCTCTCCATCAGGAAAGGTTCCCAGATTTCCATTCAGTATGTTGGAGATTAAGAAGCGGGAGTTTGACCAGGCGATTTTACTGAAAGCAACGAGGTCGAAGCTAGGCACTCGCACGTCGGAGTTGCTGGCCATGGCCATACCTAGATGCACGGCATAAACGATAAAGAAAAGAACTAAGGTGGTAAAAGCCAGACGGCGAAGCGTGAAACGGACCATAACCGAATCCCGTCCCCGAATGGGGAGTCGGGTCCTTTGCTGGTTGTTACAAAGATCACTAGCGAATCCCCAAGCTCGAATGGGATTCCTGCATCCAAATTGTAGGGAGATGAGGCATTCTGTCAATTGATCATACCTCAAGTCATGCGGCTCGTTCGCCATTTGATATCAGTCGATTACACATGAAATTGGCCTCTTCATAGAACAACTTGTCGTCGACGGTTAGCTGGTTGTCTTGGCGCATGTCGCAGACCATGTCCCAATGCAAAGACGACCCGCTACATCCGCCAATTTAAGATATACCGCTACCCAAAGCGATGCTGGATGGCGCCCCTACCGCACAATTTCTCCACACAATCGCCCAAGCGGCCAATAATCTAAAGATAGACGACCTGTGGGCAGAAAAACCCCATCTCGTCATGATCTTCAGAGAGGAAGTTTTAACCATGGAGGAAATAGCAGCCGATTAGGCAGATATCGAGCGCCTGATTGACCAGTACATGCAAGCCAACGAGGAATTAGAGGTGGATGTGGCTGGTCGCACACCGGGCCGGGTTGACTATCGAGGCTATTGAGGAATTCGCGACCGAGCTGGCGCTTGGCGCTGCAAAGGTGGCCGGCGATACTGAGGCCCAACACGTGCTCTACCGCATGTTGCAAGTAGAGGGTACCCTCCACTATGATGACGATGTCAAGCAACACATGGTCGAAATTTCGTGTATCCTCGGGCGGCAGTTTTTATCAGTATCGTCTACTACGCCTCCCCGTAGTGAAATTGGACAAGCCAGCGCCAGGGCTGCCTCACCTGGATCCCTTGCAACGGTTGAGGCAGTTGGGCGATGACTACACCGGATAATGATTGTAAAAATTTGGTATAAGACATCGCAGACATGCCCCTGATTATGCAACGATAAACATGTTCCATCCTCCAACCGGCCAATCTTTGTTATCCAACGCCTCTCACGTCACGGTCGTTTTGCGCTATAATGCGTTGATTGTTGTTCCCCAAGTTATATAGTCACGTTTGATCGACTCGTCCAGGCGAGATGGCGCTACAAAATGAACGATAAACAACGGACCTTTGGCCAATATGATACTCCGGCTGATGTGGCCGATCTCCTGCTGGCTTTTTGTTTTCGTAAGCCGACCGATCGCCTGCTCGATCCTAGTTGCGGTGCAGGTGCTTTCCTCGCCCGGGCAGCCCAGATGCAAACCTGGTTAGCTCCTAACCACCCCTTACCCTTTACCCTCTGGGGAGTTGAGCTAGATTCAGAACCGGCCAGGTTGGCTCAGTCGGCACTACCCCAGGCTCAAATCATCAAGACGAATTTCTTTCGCCTGCAGCCGGGCACCAATGGTCCGTTCGGCAACCACCTTTTCGACGCCATCATCGGTAATCCCCCTTATACCCGCGCTGAATGGATAGACCGCCTCAATCAGGCCGATCAGGCTATTACCCAACTGGCCATTTTTGACGACCGGGATGGCCTCCCCCGCGCTCTGGCCACCGGCCGGTATCCCGCACATTCGGTGCTCAACCGCCGCTCTGGATTGCACGCCTACTTTTTTATCCATGGCGCCGAATTCTTGCGCGAAGGCGGCCGCTTCGGTTTTGTTGTGCCCAATAGCTGGCTTGATGTGGCCTATGGCGAGCGATTGAAGCAGTTCCTCCTCGATCATTTTCGTATCCTGGCCATTATTGAATCATCAGTTGAACGGTGGTTCAGCGAAGCCCGGGTCAACACCTGCCTCGTCGTCCTGGAGAAGTGTGGCTCGGCTGATGAGCGGGCCGGTAACCAGTTGCATCTGGTACGCCTTCTTCGTCCCCTGGCCGAATTGATCCCTTACAAGCAAGATGCCACCCGCCGGTTATCGGCTTTGGAGGAACTCACCGGCCGGCTGTTACTCGGCCGGGATAGCAGCAACCAGGAGCTGGTTATCCGGGTAATCAAGCAGGCTGGTTTGAGTGCGGAGGAACGCTGGGGCGTGGCCATGCGTGCCCCGGCCATCTACCGCCGGGCCAGGCAGGCTACCAACCTGGTCCCCCTGGGCACTTGGGCCGCTATCCAACGCGGCTACACCACTGGGGCGAATAGCTTCTTCTACCTTGACCCGGCAACCATTGACGAATGGGCCATTGAGTCAAGATACCGACGGCCGTTACTCAAATCATTGCGCCATGTAACCCACCGGACGATTTCCGCTGCCAAAAGTGACCAGCAAATCATTTACATCCCAGCGGAGGCCGATATTTCCGGGACGGCCGTCGGCGCCTACGTCGAATGGGGCGAAGCCCAGGGTTTTGACCGTCGCACCACTTGCGCCAACCGCCAGCCCTGGTATAGCTTGCCCGACCAGGAAGAAGCTCACCTGTTGCTGGCAAAAGGGATCTGGCAGCGCCATTTTGCGCCCCTTTTGCTTCAGAATGTCCTGGTGGACCAACAACTCTACCGCCTTCGTCTGGCCGAGGGTATCCCCCTCATTGCCGCCGCGGCTATTCTGAACAGTGCCTGGCTGGCCTTGCAGTTGGAACTGCACGGTCGGGTCAATTTTGGCGAGGGCGTCCTGTGGCTGGCCGCCTATGAATTGCTCGATCTTCGCGTCCCCGATCCCCGTTATATGCTTCCTGGCCAACTCACTGCCCTGACCGATGCCTTCGAACCCTTATTGGAACTGCCGGTGACCCCGGTCCAGGAGGAGGCGAACAGTTCAGCCTGGCAGGCTTTTAATTTTATCGCCTCCGAGATATTCCATTTCTCCGACGAGGAAGCATTGGCAGTAAACCAGGCGCTCCTCGAGCGTATGAATACGCGCCGTCTGAAAGCCGGGTCATTGGAAGCCAGGATCCATAGTTAGTCTATTCAGTTCATCTATCAAAATAAACTCATATCCGGATTGCCTCGATGAGACTCAAAGATAAATACCAGAAAATATATGAACTTCTGGCGAAGACCTATGGTGAACCCAACTGGCGACCCCATCTGCCACCGGTAGACGAATTGGTTAGCACCATCCTGTCCCAAAATACTTCTGATGGTAATCGAGACAAGGCCTTCTTTGCCATGAAGGCGCGTTATCCCGATTGGCAGAGCGTGATGAACGCGCCGGTGGACGACATCCGCGAGACCATTCGCCCGGCGGGATTGGCCAATCAAAAGGCACCGCGAATTCAAAACGCCCTGCGTGTGGTCGAAGAGGAAAATGGTAGCCTGGACCTGGATTTTTTGAATGAAATGAGTGTTGAAGAAGCTATCCAATGGCTTGTGGCCATCAAGGGCGTCGGCCGCAAGACTGCCTCCATCATTCTGCTTTTTGCCTACGGCCGGCCGGCCTTTCCGGTGGATACCCATGTGCATCGAGTCACCGGCCGCCTGGGCTTGATTGGTCCTAAAGTAACGGCTGACAAAGCCCATGAAATATTGGAAAATATGGGCGAACCAAATACATACTATGCCTTTCACTTGAATTTGATCAGGCATGGCCGGCAAATTTGTTCTGCACGTAGCCCAAAATGTGTAAAGTGCCCCTTAAGCGATTATTGTGATTACTATCGGACGGAATTTAATGGCTGAGGATTTGTTATCGAATTTGACGCCGTATGCGGCTGCGCTTCAGAAAACCAGCGCCTATCTGCAAAAAAACGACGATGTCCGTGGTTTCTTGCAGCTCACCTTAGAGCTGGCTGTTCAAAACACCGGGGCGGATTATGGCTATTTGTTCCTCGGGAAAGGGGTCGACCCAGTTCTCCAGGTCAACACTGCCCAAGATAGTAAGGGTAAAACCCTTGGCCTTGGCCAATCGGTCAGCGCGGACGCGGCCGTCCAGGTCTTTAACGATCTGGCCCTCGAAACCGGTCGTAGTATTCTGGTCAATGATACGATCAGCGACAAGCGCCTGGCCGGTTTGCCGGCCAGTTCAGGGATCGCCCAGGCCTATTTGATCGTCCCCATGTTATTGGCCGCCCGAGCAACTGGACTGATTTGCCTGGCTAGCAAGACGGCCGGACACTTCCATGAGGACCAACGATCTTTTATCCAATTGTTAAGTACCCAGGCAGCCCTGGTCGTCGATAGGGATCGCCAGGTTCAGATCACCGGTGAAGCAGAAGTTGGGCGTAGCGAGTTCATTTCTCTCACAACTCACGAATTACGAGTACCCTTGACGTCTATAGCGGGTTATACCGATATGATTCTGAATGGGATGGCCGGGGACATGACCGGGCGACAGGAAACATTTCTGCGCACCATTCGCCGCAATGTCGATCGCATGCGCATTTTGATCGACTCCCTTGGCGAGATGAACCGCATCGATGACGACCGGCGTAAATTTGACCTGTGCCCGGTTGATCCGGCAGAAATTCTTGAAACGGCCATCCTGGCCCTGGAAGAAGATATTGCCGGCCGGTGTCAGGAGCTTGTGATTGATGTCCAGCCTTCTTTACCCCTTGTTTGGGTCGATCGAACGGCCGTTTCGGCCGTCTTAATCGCCCTTATCGACAATGCCAGCCGGTACTCCCCAGCTGAAGCCAACATTTATGTAAGGCTTTCGTATGCCGGGGTGCAGGCCAGGTTTGAGGTTATCGATCCGGGTGCCGGCATCTCCCCTCAGGACCAAAGCCGGCTTTTTACGCCATTCTTCCGCTCCGATAATCCAGTCGTCCGCGAGCACACTGGCTGGGGATTGGCCCTGGCCCATGGTAAAAAGGTAATTGAGGCGCTTGGTGGTACAATTGGTTTTGAAAGTACGCTGGGCCAGGGGTCAATCTTCTATTTCACCATCCCACTAGCGGTCGCGGATATGATCTCCTCTTGATGAGTATGTGGACCAGCAAGTGAATTCCTGCTTATTATTGCCAGGCGAAAGAAATGAATGAACCAGAAATCGGATTGAAACTGATACTTAACTACAATATTCGCCCTGATGTCGCCAGGGATTATTATGAGTTTGTCTTAGGCCAATATGTGCCCATTATGCAACAGTTGGGCCTGGAGATGCGCGAAGCCTGGCATACCGCCTACGGCGACTACCCGAACCGGCAGATCGGCTTCGTGACCCGCGACCGCGAAACCATGTTATCCGTCATCAATGGTGATGATTGGGAATCGCTCAACGATCAACTCTTAGAGTTTGTGGACGAATTTAGCTACAAAGTAGTTCGTTTCAAACCGACCTTCCAATTTTAATTCAAAGACCGTGGCCAAACACCGTTTATTGATCTTTGACCAGATCAGCCTGCGCATGCGCTGGCGACTGGCCTTGCTGCTCATCGTCTTGCTTTTGGTCGCCATCTATGATCACTTTACAAGCTACCTGGGATCACTCTGGTGGGGTTGGTGGCTGGCGATTCTTCTGGTCGGTATGCTCTACCTCTATTATGCAGTTTTGATAAGACGGGCTTGGATCCAGGTCCGCCCGAGCAGCTTTCGTTTTCAAGGTCCACTGGTCGGTTACACCATCAGTTACGGCCGGATCCATTCCGTCGCCTCGGGACGAATGGAACAACATTACTCAAAAAACCAGTTAGGCACCAACGAGTGGTCGATCCTCAAACCGTTATATTTCACAACCTGTCTATTTATTGAGTTAAATAGTACCCCCCGCCATTTTAACCGGCGGCGGCTCTGGTTTCCCCGTATGTTTTTTGGACCTGCCAGGCCCGGTCTGATCTGCCATGTGGAAGATTGGATGGGTCTGAGTCAGGAGCTCGACAAGGCCCGCAGCCAACGAAAGAGCGCCCAGGATCAAGCCCACATCAGCAACCGTAAAACGTTGGTCGGCCGCATTTTGGACGAGCACATCGAATTCAAATAGCTCTTCCACCCATAATCTATTCTCTTCCTGGATGCCCCAACCGGTTCGGGGCATAGTGAAAGAGCGTTCGCCACCTTGGGATTACCCCAGGAGTCGGCGAACTTGCGGCCTTTAACCCAAACGCGGTGATGGCTTAGATACAGGTATATACGACACCGGATCATTAATCGCCCATAAGTACTTTTCCCATCTTCCGCCTGGCGATTACTCCCCGGCCCGTGGTATGTTCTCCGGGGCAAAGGCCAGGTCTTGTCGGATTAGGAAACAATGTCGCCCGTTTGACAGTTCTGGGGGAAATGAACCATCAGCGCTGATAAGCTATCTTTCGTCGGGCCAATCAAACGTTGAGGCCGCCTGCTCCCAAATAGCGTCGGGCACAAAGTCACTGCCGGCATAGCCGGCCCGGTCGGCCACCGACCGGGCATAATCAAGGAATGGATTGACCAGGTCCCGGCCGCTTTCGATACAGCAGAGCCACGCCCGGGAGAAAGCGCCCCCTTCTTCCAGCAGGCCGCTTTCGGCATAGATGCGCCTGATACGTTGCAGATCATAGGCCGCTAGCCGGTGTTCGACCTGCCATTTCCGGCCGTGCCAGGTCAACAAAGCATACTGGGCGCCAACCTGGCCATTTAACGGTGCGCTTACCGCGCCTGGATTAAGGGCCAGTTGGCCATCTACCTGAGCTTGCCAGGGAAGATGAGTATGGCCGCAAATCAAGGCGGATTCAACCAGCGTAGCCAGAGCCGCTTCCAGGGCGTCTGGGGCTAATCGTGGGTGGAGATCTTCCGTTGGGTGCCGGGGCGATCCATGCACAACCCGGATCGCTAGGGCAGCCCCCGGGTCGATCCGTCGTTGTTCGGGCAAGCCCCGGAGAAAAGCCAGGGTCTCGCTACTACAATGCTCATAATGCCAGCGAATAGTGGCAAAGGACTTGCTCGTCAGCCAAAAATCCGGCGCCAGGCCGCTTTCGAAGCGCAGGAGATAGGTATCGCCGTTGCCGCGAATCATCGTGCAATCGAGCGACTGCAACAGTCGCCGGCTTTCTTCGGGTTGGGGTCCACAAACCAGGTCGCCGGCGACAATGATATGATCGATTTCCTGGCCCGTCGTTTCGGCCAGCACAGCCTCCAGGGCAGGCACATTTCCGTGGATATCGGCCATGACGAGCAGACGCAAGATTTACCTCCTTGAGCAACTTTGCTTAATTGTAGAGGGCCAGGCTCAAATCGCCACGCCGTTTTTCCTACGGTCGTCTTTCGCTAAAGCCACGGGTGTAAATAACCCAAGGCCCCTCAAATTGGTCTTACTCCTTACCGCCTCTTCCCTTGCCTTGCAAGCTCTCCATGAACCCAGTTACAATCTATTTCATGGATCTCTTTGCCCATAGCCGCCAGGCCCAAATCGAAAAAGAATCGCCGCTGGCTAACCGGATGCGGCCGCGAACCTTGGATGAATTCGCCGGTCAGGAGCACATCGTCGGCCCTGGTCGTTTGTTGCGCCGGGCTATCCAGGCGGACCAGCTCTCTTCACTTATCTTCTACGGCCCGCCAGGCACCGGCAAAACAACACTGGCCATGATCATCGCCAACACCACCGAAAGTCATTTCATCACCATCAACGCCGTCCTGGCCGGCGTGGCCCAGATCCGGGAGGCGATCAAGGAAGCCAGCGAACGGCGTAACCTCTATAACCAGCGTACGACCCTTTTTGTCGATGAGGTCCATCGTTGGAACAAGGCCCAACAAGACGCTCTCTTACCCCATGTCGAAAACGGGGCCATCATCATGATCGGGGCGACCACGGAAAACCCTTATTTTGAGGTCAACAAAGCCCTGGTTAGTCGTAGCCGTATCTTCCAACTAAAACCCCTGACCCAGGAAGATCTGCTCATGGTCGCCGACCAGGCCTTGAAAGATCCCGAGCGCGGATACGGCCGCCTGCATGTCGTGCTCCATGATGAAGCGCTGGCTCACCTGGTCAACGTGGCCAACGGCGACGCCCGCGGCGTCCTGAATGCCCTGGAGTTATCGGTGGAAACGACGCCACCGGATGAAGAGGGCAAGATCATTATCGACCTGGCTGTCGCCGAAGAATCAATCCAGCGCCGGGCGGTGTTATATGATAAGGAAGGGGATGTTCATTATGATACCATCTCCGCCTTTATCAAGAGCTTGCGCGGATCTGATCCAGATGCCGCCCTGTATTGGATGGCCAAAATGGTCTACGCCGGCGAGGATCCCCGCTTTATCTTTCGGCGGATGGCTATCGTAGCCGGCGAGGATGTGGGCCTGGCCGATCCTAACGCGGCCGTCATTGTGGCCGGTTGTTGGGAGTTGTATGAGCGCATTGGCATGCCTGAAGGCCGTTTCCCGTTAGCCGAGGCGGCTCTTTATCTCGCCACCTGTCCGAAATCGAATTCAACCCTGGCCTTTTTTGATGCCCTGGCTACTGTGGAAAAAGAGCAAGAGGCCGAGGTGCCGACCCCCTTGCGCGATGCCAGCCGGGACCAGGACGGCTTTGGACATGGTCAGGGTTATCTTTACCCCCATGCCTATCGAGACCACTGGGTAGCTCAACAATATTTACCCGAGGCGCTACAAGGAAAGATGTTCTATGAACCTGGCGACCAGGGCTACGAGCGCCAGATTGGCCAGCAGGTAGCCCGCCGGCGCGAAGCCCAATTAGCGGCCATGGTTGAGGCTGAGAGCGGCCTACCCGAGACCTTGACCACCAGCCCGGCAAATCGGGCGCGTGATGCCTGGCTGCAGCGAACGATCAACGATAGTGGCCGGACTTTGGGTCAAATACGCGACAGTCTTTTCGACCTGACCCGCACCCAGCGCCATCACCTGCTCCTGGACCTGAATGCCGGTAGTGGGTTGTTGACCTGGGAGGCAATCCGTCGCGCTCCTGAAGGTGGTGTATGGGCCTTAACTGCGGACAATAATGCCGCCGAAGCCCTACGCCAGCAAGCCCAGCGTTTTGCCGAGCTGGAACGGCCGGTGGTGCTCATGGGTGGAGTTGATGAACTGGACCATCTTCTCGAATTACGCGGTGAGTCAGATTTGCGCTTCGATAATATTCTTGGCCGGAATGTGTTCACTCGCGAGTTGGCCCGCCTGGCGGGGTCTGCAAAAGGGGATCCAGCCTTGACCGGCTTGCTGGCCCGGCTACAAACCGGCGGCCGCCTGGTCTTATCCCAGGTTGTGCCCCGCCAAGGCCAGCGCTTGTATGACCTGGTAGAGTGGTCGACCGTCTCAACCACCCTGGCTGGCCAGGTGCGAGACGCCGAAGAAGCTATCTACGCCGATCCGGCCGATCCCCTGGTCAATTGGGAAAGTAGCGCCCTGGAAGCTGCCTTCCGCGCGGCTGGCTTTTCCGAGGTCGAGGTGCAGGCTGAAGACCAGATCGAAACTCGCCACATCACCGTCGCCCACCTCGAACGTTGGTTTGGCGCAAGGGACGATATGCAAGAACAGCCACCCGGTAGCCCTGACCAGGCCCCTTCTTATGCCCGGCGATTGCTCAGCTCGGGTCTGACCCAGGACGAGGTTGACCAGGTAGCCCGCCTATATTGGCGGCAGCTCCACGATCAGAACGTCACCTGGCACAGCCAGCTGCTCACCTTGTTAGCCCGGCCCTGATCAGCACCGCTGAGTAGCCTCTCACGATCACTGGAATCAAGTTTAAGATTTAAGGCCTCATCGGATATAATGCCCCTCATGAATAGAACAGAAGGCCGCGCCGACGATCAACTCCGCTCGTTAACGTTCATCACCCCCTATAATAAATATGCCGAAGGGTCAGTCCTGGTCCAATTCGGCGATACCCATGTTCTTTGTAACGTTACCGTCGAGAACAGTTTGCCGGGATGGTTGCGGCAGAGCGCCAGGCCCCATGGTTGGTTAACGGCCGAATATGCCCTGCTCCCCCGCAGTACCCAAAGGCGTGTTCAGCGGGAGAGTCGCTGGCCCAAAGGACGCACCCAGGAAATCTCCCGCCTCATCGGCCGGAGCTTGCGTATGGCCGTTGATCTTTATGCCTTAGGCGAGCGGCAACTCATCGTCGATTGTGATGTCTTGCAGGCCGACGGGGGCACGCGCACGGCTGCCATCACCGGCGCCTGGGTGGCTGTCCAGCTGGCCCTTCAAGACCTTATCAAGCGGGGTGAGATCTCGGTCGACGCCGTTCGCGAACAGATTGCCGCCGTCAGTGTCGGCCTGGTCAACGGCCAGCCCTTGCTTGACCTGGCCTACAAAGAAGATGTCAAGGCCGAGGTTGATCTGAATGTGGTCATGACCGCCACTGGCGAGATCGTTGAAGTTCAAGGCACGGCCGAAAAACAGCCTATTCGCCGCCAACAATTTGATGCTCTACTCGATCTGGCGACGGCCGGGATCGAACAGATAGTAACCGCCCAGAGCGCTGCCTTGGCCTCCCATTGAGGTGAAGGCTTAGGGATTAGTTCCTATCATCAATCTTTCTGATAATCTGAAGAACCCGCCCGATTCGATTTATCAAGCCTTTGTCGTGATACTCATGTCCAATTTCCACGAAGACGCCCAAAAACATTACGAAGATATGGTCCGTTGGCGACGGGACTTTCATCGCCATCCTGAAATTGGTTTTCAGGAGAACCGTACGGCCGGGATCATCGCCGAAACGCTCAGACAACTTGGCCTGGAGGTCCAGACCGGCATGGGCCAGACTGGCGTCGTCGGCTTGTTGGAAGGGGATCGAGATGGTCCTACGATCTTGCTGCGCTTCGATATGGATGCTTTGCCCGTTCACGAAGAGAACCAAATAGATTTCATCTCGCAGTCACCTGGTCTTATGCATGCCTGCGGTCACGATGGCCATATGGCTATGGGCCTGGCCGTGGCCCGGATCATGGCCGGTTACCAGGAGAAAATGGCCGGGCGGATAAAATTTCTTTTCCAGCCAGCCGAAGAAGGTCTAGGTGGGGCCCTGGCCGTAATGGCCGCGGGCGCCCTGGAAAACCCCCGGCCCGCCGCCGCCCTGGCCATGCACCTGTGGAACGAGATCCCTTACGGCAAGATTCGGGTCACCGCCGGCCCGACCATGGCCTCTTCCAGCATCTTCTCCCTGACCGTTAAGGGCAAAGGCGGCCATGGCGCGGTCCCCCATCGTTCCATCGACCCTATCCTGGCGGCCGCCCACATCGTCACCGCCTTACAAAGTATTGTCAGCCGCAATATCGATCCCCAGGAAAGCGTGGTCGTCACCATTGGCCAGATGACGGCCGGGACCACCTTTAATGTGATCCCCGACAAAGCGATATTGAAAGGCACAGTACGCAGTTACGATGACGAATTGCACCGCGATGTCTATCGTCGCATCCTGGAAATGGCCCAGAATATGGCCGCTGCACTCCGTTGCACGGCCTCCATGGAGACGGTGGCCATCGTGCCGGCCGTGGTCAACGCTGCCCGGCCAACTGCCGCGGTGCGAAAGGCGGCCGTCGCCATCGTGGGCGAGGACAATGTGATTCAGGGCCGGACTATGGGCGCGGAAGATATGGGCTATATCCTGCAGCAGATTCCCGGTTGCTACTTTTTCATCGGCTCCCAAAACGAGGAGAAAGGCTTCAATTTCCCCCACCATCACCCTCGTTTCGACTTTGATGAGCGGGCTTTGGTTTTGGGTGTGGCCACGATGACCCAGGCGGTTGCCGGCTACGTGCTCCCAGGCGCCTGAGAGCCACACGCGGATGGACCTTGACCGGCCTGGCCCGGCTTTTTGCACTGGCCTCTTCGGTCGCCATTGCGGTAAAATCCTTAGCTTCTTCAGCCAAACCGATCAAACTCGGAGGATATCTTGACCACTCTAGAGACAACGAATGACAGACTGATGGTGCTCCTTGAGGGCAATATTGGCGCTGGAAAAACGACCGTGGGCCGGCAGATCGCCGCCTCCGGTTTCTATAGTTTTATCGAAGAGCCCACGGCCGTTTGGCGCGAAGGCTTCGCTGCCAATATGTTGGACCTTTTTTATAGCGATACCACCCGCTGGGCCTTCACCTTTCAGATTTGCGCCTTTATCACCCGGGCCAAGACCTGGGATGAAGTGGCCAACCATACTGATCGTCAACAGGTCATCCTCGAACGTTCTATCTTTTGTGACCGCTACGTCTTTGCCGAGAATTGTTATCGCACCGGGCTATTTTCTGAGGCTGAATACCAACTTTATTGCGGCATGTGGGATTTTACCGTCTCCCAATATTGCGACGAACCCGATGTAATCCTCTATCTGCGCACCCCGGCCGAGGTATGCCTGGAGCGCATTCACCAGCGCGGCCGGGCCGAAGAAGGCGGTATCCCTCTGGATTATTTGTCTCAATTAGAGAGTTTGCACGACGAGTGGTTGCTGGACAACCCCAAGACCATCCTTCTCGACGGTGAAAACCATTGGAGCGCGGAAGAAGTTGTGGCCAAGATCAACTCCTTCCGCTAGTCTCGACTGTTTCTTCCCCAATCCAGAACGACCTGCGCTATTACTGGTCATAGCCTGCCCGAGCACCGGTAGCCCACCTTTTATTCTATAACCTTGTAATAGGGCCTAATGCCCTATTGACAGGGATTGGGGTACAAAATTAAACTACAAATAATTAATGAACGTTGGCTTATCGTTGCCATATAACCCTTCTTTACCCAAGCATTATATGATAAATTTTGCCTGATGATGGCCTCAACACAACCAGTCGCTGAACCAATCCAGAATCGACATTTGAATATTGAAGATCTCAAGGTTGTTGTCCTGGCCGGTGGGGTAGGTGGGGCGAAACTTGCCGACGGTTTTGCCCAGTTATTGCCCCCCGAGAATCTGTCCATCATTGTCAATACCGGTGATGATTTTGTTCATTGTGGTTTGACCATATGTCCCGACCTGGACACGGTGATGTACGCCTTAGCCGGACAAGAAAACCCGGATACGGGCTGGGGACGGGCCAGGGAAACGTGGACAACGATGGAAGAGATCAGACGCCTGGACGGGCCCAGTTGGTTCAGCCTGGGGGATCTCGACCTGGGCACTCACCTTTCTCGCAGTCATCTGCTCTCCAAGGGCCGTTCTTTGACTGAGGTCACCCAACATCTTTGCCGCCAGTTGGGAATCGTCAACCGGCTTTTGCCCATGAGCGACTCGCCGGCCCCGACCATGATGGAAACCGAGGAGGGTTTGTTGCCCTTTCAGACCTGGTTTGTCGAAAAACAGTGGCAACCGGCCGTACAATCGGTGCTTTTACCCGAAAATATCATGGCTACCCCTCGGGTGATGGCCGTCATCGAAGCGGCTGACCTGGTTGTTTTGGCCCCTTCCAACCCCTTCGTCAGCATCGACCCGATCCTGAACGTCTATCCGGTCCGGGCCATGATTACTGACTTACCTCGCCTGGTGCTGGCCGTCTCGCCTATCATTGCCGGCAAGGCGGTCAAAGGACCTGCGGCCAAGATGATGTCCGAGATGAAGTTGGCGGTGACCCCTGGGACTGTCGCCGCTTATTATGGAGATCTAATCGACCTGTTTGTTTACGATACCCTCGACGCCGACCCGGTGGAAGAGCCTGACTTGTTGACTTATCAAACGGATACCTTGATGACCAACCGCTCTGGGCGGCGCCGGCTGGCATCCGACTTAATTAATCACACCATGGAGCTGATAGAACAATGATTATATGGGCGATAATACCGGTCAAACCGCTAAAATACAGCAAAAGTCGGCTGGCTCACATATTATCGACAGAAGAACGGGCCGAGCTGACCAGTAATATCTTAAAGCGCACTTTGGGTGTCGTGAATGAGGCGCCGTTGATTTCCCGTACCCTGGTCGTCAGTCGCGATACGGCTGTGCTCAAAGTTGCCCGGCAGATCGGGGCCTCGACTTACGGTGAGACCGAGAAGCAGGATCTCAACCTGGCTTTGACTCGGGCGGCCCACATCGCCATCGCCCAAAAAGCGGATGGTATCCTGATTCTGCCGGCGGATTTACCCTTTATTACTTCAAAGGATATTGTAGCGATCATTGAGACTGCCGGAGCCAATCATCAATATGGTTCCAATGGCTACTCTTTCAAGCGGCGCACCATGGTTATCTGTAGTGATCACAATAACGATGGCACCAACGCGCTGTTGGTCAGCCCGCCAACAGGCTTTAACTTCCAATATGGGCCGGGAAGCTTCACCAAGCACCTGGCCGAAGCGGAACATTTGGGCATGAATAGCACCACCCTCTCCAGACCAAATATCGAATTCGATCTAGATACCGAGGAGGATTGGTCAGCCTACCTGGCCATGCAACCCGCTATTACATCCCTGGAAATAGCCACAAAGGGTATCTAGCGCAGTCGCAGGCAACTCCCTTCGTAATATCGAAGGTCGTTACCACTCATGGGTGACATATGTCACCCCGGCGACCTGACAAACATCACTGCGGCAATGGCGTTTATTCGATAAACTACTCTGGTGTGCGAACACACGTTTTTCCAAGGCTCTTGAAATATTAAAAGCAATGTGTATAATGTTGGCATACTGCCTGTATACAGGTTGTTTATCGCCGTTGTGCTGGCCGCTTTTAGAGTCAAATGGATAAATTGGAACGTTATCTTAACGACCAGACTGGACCCCTCAGTGAGAACCCGGATCTGCTACGGCGCGAGATCGCCTATGAACGTCTGAAAGACGCATTGCAGCACGCTGATCTTGAAGCCGGCGAACTCCTTTCCGAAAACCGCCTCTCAAAAGTCCTGGGCATCAGCCGCACCCCCGTCCGCGAAGCTTTGCAACAACTGGCCCAGGAGGGGCTCGTCCAGGTCATACCAGGCCGAGCGGTCACCGTCGCCTCCCCATCTGTCCGCTCCGTCATGAATGTTGTTCATATGCGCCTGCTACTCGAACCGGAATTGGTTCGCCTGGCGGCCGATTTTCTAAACGATTCAGAATTACGCGAACTGCTCGAAATTGTGGAAACAATGGACAGGGCCTGCCTCATTAATGATCACCAGATGTGGTCGCGTACCGATACTCGCTTCCACGAAATAGTTGCCGAAGCCTGCCCTAACGGTCTTTTGGCCGAGGTCGTCATTCAGATGCGCAACCGCGCCCACCACCTGGCTAGCATCGATTCCCAAACCAATCGCCAACCGCCTGAAAGAGTGTACGGCCGAACATCGCCAGATCGTCGACTGCCTCGTCGAGCGCGATGGCGAAGGCGCAGCCGAAGCTACCAGGAGTCACATCGGTATTTTGCGGGAAAGCCTGTTTTCCCGTTTAAGTTATGGATAAATGTTCTTAATTAAAATCCCGCTAAGGAGGTGATGCCTGAAATCGGATTGAGACGAATGTGCTTATGCAGAATATTCGCTTGATGATAACGATCTTCAATTTAAGAGAAGGAATAAGAAGGAGATTTACAAATGTCAAAGAAGTTACTGTTTTCCCTGTTGTTGATTTTTGCCTTGGCCCTCGCGGCTTGCGGTGGCGACGATGCCACCGAAGAACCAGCAGCTGAAGATGCGCCCACTGAGGCAGCAGCTCCTGCCGAAGAAGAAGCCGCACCAGAAGAAGAGATGGCGGCCGTTGACGAACTCAACATCTTGTGGGCTCAATGGGACCCGGCCGACTTACCTCCAGGAAATCGGCAACATGTATGAGGCCGAGACCGGCATCAAGGTCAACGTCATCCAGGAGCCTTGGGGCTCATTTGGCGACCTCTTCTTTACCGAGATGGCTGCCAAGGGTACGAGCTGGGAAATGGTCGTCGGCGACAGCCAGTGGCTGGGCCAGGGCGCGACCCAGGGTCACTACATGGACATGACCGATTTCATGGTCTCCAACGGCCTGGACAAATCAGTTACCGAGGCCACCCTGACCTATTACGGTGAATATCCGACTGGTTCCGGCACCTACTGGGGCTTCCCCACCGAAGGTGACGCCGACGGCTGGGCCTACCGCAAGGACCTCTTTGAGGATCCCGCCGAGATGGCTGCCTTTGAAGCCGAGTACGGCTATCCTCTGGCTGTGCCCGAGACCTATGAGCAACTGTACGACATCGCCAACTTCTTCACCCGCCCGGATGACAATCTGTATGGGGTCGGCATCTACACCCAGGCTGATTATGATGCCCTGACCATGGGTATCGAGAACACCTTGTTCTCCTGGGGCGGTGACTGGAAGGATGAGAACAACAATGTCCTAGGGGTGGTCAATTCACCCGAGGCCATCGAATCCGTTCAGTTGTATCGTGACCTCTACGATTGCTGCCAGGGCCCTGGTTTGAGCAATGCCTTCTTTGTAGAAATCAATGACGCCTACAACGCAGGGCCAGATCGTCATGGCCATGAACTACTTCGCCTTCCTCCCCGCTCTGGTCAATCCTGAGACCGGCCCCTTTGCCGATTCCACCGACTTCTTCGTGAATCCGGCCGGACCCAACGGCGATCAATATGCGGCCATGGGTGGCCAGGGTATGAGCATCATCAATTACATCGACGATGACCACAAGCAGGCGTCCATGGACTTCATCAAATGGTTTGGCCAGGAAGATGTTCAGACCGAATGGGCTCGCTTGGCGGCTATACCTGCAACGCCAATGTCCTGGCCACCCAGGAATTCCTGGACGCCACACCTTACAACCCGGCCTTTGCCGAGACGATGGGCTTCGTCAAGGACTTCTGGAATGTGCCGGTTTACGGTGAGCTTCTCTCAGTCGTTCAGCGTGAAGCCGGCCGTTTCATCATCGAAGGTCAAGGCACCGCCGAAGAGGCCATGAACAGTATCGCCGAGCAACATGACGTGATTCTGCGTGATGCCGGCCTGATTACTGAGTAAACCAGTTCAGCTGATCAATACGGGGGAGGTGGTTCAGCCGCCTCCCCTTTCATCTCAACTGCCAGTCAAGTGATAAAATCCCTGGTCCATTAGCCCTGAATGTCGCTGGGGGTTCATCGAGGACAATCGAACTATGTCCACTGATATCCAGATCGAACATCCGGTCACAACCACCACCCCGGCGCCGCAAAAGAAGCGCCGGGCGGACGATGAGCGACAAGGCCATTCGCAATTTATTCATCTGGCCGACCTTGATCTTGCTCATTGTCATCAATATCTTCCCCTTGATCTACAGTCTCTTCCTGTCCTTCACCGATTATTCGGCCATCGCCAACCAGGCCCCGCACTGGGTCGGCTTCGAGAATTTCGCCAAAGTGCTGGGTGATGAGAATATGTGGGGCTTCTTCGCCACCACCGGTAAGTATGTTCTCGTCTCCGTCGGCCTGGAATTGATTCTGGGTTTCGCCCTGGCCTTGATGATCAAGGAATCTTTTTTCGGCAGTGGTATCATCACCACCCTCATCCTGGTGCCCATGATGCTCTCCCCGGTGGTCGTCGGCCTTTTTTGGAAGTTGATGTACAAACCAGCCTTTGGCTATTTCAATTACCTCATCTTCCTGAGCGACCCGGCCAAAGGCCTGGATATTTTGGCCAGCCGCTTTGGCGGGGCGGTGGTACCCGATCTGGCCATGGCGGCCGTGATCCTGGTGGATGTCTGGATGTGGACCCCCTTCGTGATGTTGCTCATCCTCTCCGGTCTCAAGGCCATCCCCGATTACCTATACGAGGCGGCGGCCATTGACCGGGCCAGTTCCTGGTTCCAATTTTGGCGCATCACTTTGCCCCAGGTGGCCCCGCTCATGCTCATCGCGGTGCTCTTCCGCACCATCGAGGCTTTCAATAAATCCTTCGACCTGGTGATGGGCATGACCGGGGGCGGTCCCGGTACCCAAACGGAGGTTATCGGCGTCAACCTCTATCGCATGGCCTTTCAAGGCCAATTCCGTACCGGCCGGGCCAGCGCCCTGGCCTATATGATTCTCATCATCATCATTGCCATAAGCAATCTTTATATTCGTTATCTCAATAAAATGAGAGGAGAGGAGTAGCCCATGGCGAACTTTGAAGAAAGTGGACCTGGCCGGCCGGTCACTGAATCCATCCGGGTCGATAAAGTAAGCCCGCGAGCCCGGGCTACCAAAGGTGTCAGGGCAACCCTGGTTATATTATTCGCCTTCATCGCCCTGATTCCGATCTTTGTGATGTTTATAACCTCCTTCAAATCCCGTATTGAAGTGGTCAACATACCCCCGCGGCTGATTTTTCGAACCGACCCTGGAAGGCTATGTTTTCCTGATGACCGACCGCTCGTCAGATGTCCCCGGCCGTCCTGGAAGAAGCCAAGACCCATGCCGACGAGCTGGGTTTGTTTGAACGGGTAGCCCTCCGGGCCGGCCAACAGATAAATGGCCCCAGCGATTTCTCCCGCCGCTTATTGAATTCCTTGATCATCGCCGGGGGGTCGACAATTTTCGCCGTTGGTTTGGGGCTCTTCGCCGCCTATGCCTTCAGTCGCTTCACGATGGCGGGGAAAGGTGATTTGTTATTCTTTATTTTAAGTACCCGCATGCTGCCGGCCGTGGTAGTAGCCGTCCCGCTCTTCTTGCTCTTCCGCCAGATCGGTTTATATGATACTCACCTGGGAATGATCGTCCTCTATACTGCGTTCAACCTCTCCCTGACCACCTGGTTGTTGAAGGGTTTCATCGACGAAATACCCACCGAGTACGAGGATGCGGCCATGGTCGATGGTTACAGCCGCTGGCAATCCTTCTGGAAAATCGTTTTTCCCCAGGCGGCCACCGGTATAGCCGCGACCACCGTTTTCGCCTTCATCTTTACCTGGAATGAATATGCCCTGGCCTTGATGATGACCAGCGAGACGGCTCGCACCGCCCCGCCAACCATCGCCACCATGCAAGGCCGGGGCGGTATCGAATGGTCGGCCATCGCCGCCGGTACCCTGGTCTTCTTAATCCCGGTGGTCATCATTGCCTTTCTCCTGCGCAAGCACCTGTTGCGCGGTGTCACCTTTGGCGCCATCAGGCAGTAACGTGCAATGTAGAACCCACAGTAATGTGGCTACGATGGCCAAAACATAAATGAGTGAATGTAAATTATGGCAACAATAAAACTTGAACAGGTTGAGAAGCGGTTTGGTGAGTTCCAGGCCGTTAAGCCCCTGGATTTAACAATTCAGGACAGCGAATTCGTGACCTTATTAGGTCCGTCGGGCTGCGGTAAGACGACAACGCTGCGCATGATCTCCGGCCTGGAGGCCGTCACCACTGGCAATATCTTTATCGACGATCGGGATGTGACCTGGCGCCATCCCAGCGACCGGGACATCGCCTTCGTTTTCCAGCTCTATGCTCTATACCCGCATCTGTCGGTGAGGCGAAATATCATTTTCCCCTTGGAAGCCCAGAAAGAATCCCAGGAGACCATAACCAGGCGTCTGGGGGAAGTCAGCCAGTTATTGCGGATTGATCACCTGCTGGAGTTGCGGCCGGGTGGCCTCAGTGGTGGTGACCGGCAGAGGGTGGCCCTGGCTCGAGCCCTGGTCCGACGTCCCTCCGTCTTTCTCATGGATGAGCCTCTGGGCGCCCTGGACGCCGATTTTCGGGAGGATATGCGCGCCGAAATCAAGCGCCTGCATATCAACCAGGAGGCCACCACTGTTTATGTGACTCATGACCAGATCGAGGCCATGGCTATGAGCGATCGCATTGTCGTCATGTCCGATGCCGAGATCCAACAAATTGGTACACCGGCTGAGGTCTATAGCGATCCCGCCAATCTATTTGTGGCTCGTTTCATAGGCAGTCCCGGCATGAATCTTCTTCCCGGGACCTATGCCGACGGTACCGTTCACCTACCAGGCGGCAACTCCTATCCTGTTCCTGACAAATGGCAGAAGGTTTTGGCTACCGGGCTGTCCACTGACCAGGTAATCCTTGGCTTCCGGCCGGAGGCGGCCATCATCAACGGGGCCGACCATATTGGTGCTGAGGTGTACGCCGATGACCTTTACGGTGCCCATACCATGTTACATCTATCCCTCAACGGTGATAATGAATCGATTGTTCATGTGCGAGGACAGCGCGGTTTAGGCTTGCACATGGGCGACCAGGTCCACTTCAGTCTGGACTCGGAAAGCGTCCGATTCTTTGATCCCAAGAGTGAAGCCGCATTAATTCTGGAGGCTTGATAATGGCGGATGTTGAACTAAAGAACATTACGAAAACCTTTGGCTACACTACAGCCCTCAAGGAGATTTCCTTTGAGATAGGCGACGGTGAATTTTTTGTGCTGCTCGGTCCCACTGGCGCCGGGAAAACCACCACCCTCAGGGTTATCGCCGGCCTGGAAAAGCAGAACGAAGGCTCGGTTCTGTTTGACGGTCAGTCCATCGACGAAATGACTCCGGCCGACCGGGATACGGCCTTTGTTTTCCAGCAATATTCCCTTTATCCAACCATGACCGTCTACGATAACCTGGCCTTTCCCTTGCGCTCGCCCATGCGCAAAATGCCTGAGCCTGAGATTAAAACACGGGTTGATGCCACGGCCGAGATTTTACGCATCAACCATCTGCTTGATCGTAAGACCGCCCACCTCTCCGGGGGCGAGATGCAGCGAGTCTCTATCGGCCGGGCCATTATTCGCCAACCGCGTATTTATTTGATGGACGAACCCCTCTCAAACCTGGATGCCAAGCTCCGTGAATCTTTGCGGATCGAGCTACAACATATTCAAAAGACCCAGAATAGCACCACGCTGTTCGTCACCCACGACCAGACGGAAGCCCTGACCATGGCCGATCGCATCGCCGTGCTCAATGAAGGCCAGATTATTCAGATTGGCTCGCCTCATGACATCTATGACCGGCCGGCCACTGTCTTTGTGGCCGAGCTGGTGGGTGTGCCCCGCATCAACCTGTTGAACGCCGAACGGAACGCTGGTTTCTTCCAGGTTACCGATAGCCCGCTGCGGATCCCAGAAACCGATGTCGACCATCGTGTCCCAAACTTATGCCGCCTCGGCGTCCGGCCGGAGGATATCCGTCTAGGCCAGGATGGCGAATTTGCGGGTGAAGTGTCCTTAGCCGAACCATTGGGTGTGGAAACGATATTGCACGTCCAGGCCGGCGAACAAACCTTGATCAGTACCCAGGCCGGTTTATCTCAGTGGCGCCGGGGCGATCAGGTTCGTTTTAACATCGTTCGTGAGCGGCTCCATTTCTTTGACCCCGCTGGCGTCCGAGTTTGATTTAAATCGACCGGTTGGGTAGTGGTCCCGGTCGTATGCTATTTTTTTTACTATTAGGCGAGGTTTAACGATGAAAATTGGCGTAAATACATGGGTTTGGGTAGCTCCGTTGACCAATGCAGATATTAAAAATCTAGTGCCTCATGTGGCAGAAACCGGTTTTGATTGGATCGAGTTCCCCTTGGAAGAAATTGGCGGCTTTGATTACCGCGAGGCCGCGACTATTGTGAAGGAGCATGGCCTTGGTGTAAGCGCCTGCGTGGCCATGGGCCCTGACCGCGACCTGATCCACGAAGACCCGGCCATTCGGGCCAGCGGCATGCAATACCTTCATGATGCTATAGAGGCTACCCAGGCTTTGGGAGGCACCAACCTGGTCGGCCCTATCTATGCCACCGTGGGCCGCACCTGGCAACAGCCGCCAGAAGAACGTATTCGCGACCTGGACATACTGGTGGACAACCTGGCCATCCTGTCCGAATACGCGGCCGATCACGGTGTCAAGATGGGCATCGAACCCCTGAATCGTTTCGAGACCAGCTTCATTAATTTGGCCGAACAGGTCATTGAAGTGGTCGATCGGGTAAACCATCCGGCCTGCCAGATCATGTTGGATACTTTCCACATGAACATCGAGGAGAAATCCCTGGGTGAGGCTATCCGGGCGGCCGGTCCTCGCCTGGTACACCTGCACGCCTGTGAAAATGATCGTGGAGCGCCGGGCTCCGGTAATGTCGCCTGGGATGAAGTGGCCCAGGCGCTGCAGGATATCAACTACGACGGTCCGGTGGTCATCGAATCATTTACCGCCAAAGTTAAATCCATTGCTCGCGCGGCGGCCATCTGGCGTGCCCTGGCCCCGAGCCAGGACGAGCTGGCTGAAGACGGCCTGGCATTCCTGCGGCAATTATTGGGCTAAGATCCTGACGAGGCCTGGACGAGGACTTAGATATGGCCAAGACGATTGTCGTCATCGGCGCGCTTGATACCAAAGGCCACGAATTTGCCTTTGTTAAGGCGTCCATCAAACGACGCGGGCATACCGCCCTGGTAATAAACACCGGGGTCGTTGGCGAACCTGGCTTTGAACCGGATATCAGTGCTGCCCAGGTCGCTGCGGCCGGCGGCGCCAGCCTGGAGGGATTACGAGAGATTGCCGATCGCGGCAACGCTATCGCTGTCATGACTTCCGGAGTGGCCCGGATCGTCTCTGATTTGTTTGAGCAGGGCCTGGTTGACGGTGTTTTTGCCATGGGTGGCTCGGCCGGCACCATCATCGGCACCTCGGCCATGCGCGCCTTACCCGTTGGCGTGCCAAAGGTCATGGTCAGCACCCTGGCCTGCGGCCGATACCAGCCCTTATGTCGGCACCCGCGATGTGGTCATGATCCCTGCCGTGGTCGATATCTCCGGTGTGAACCGTATCAGCGCCCGTATCTATGCCAACGCCGTCGGAGCCATTGTCGGCATGGTCGAGACCCAGGCGCCAAAAATTGATGAAAAACCACTGATTGCCGCTTCCATGTTTGGCAATACCACCATCCTGGTCGACCGCTGTCGTGAGACCTTGGAGCGAAGCCGGCTACGAGGTCCTGGTATTTCACGCCACAGGAACAGGCGGCAGCGTATGGAAGGTCTCATCGCCGACGGCTTTATCACCGGAGTGCTGGATGTGACCACAACCGAATGGGCCGATGAACTTTGGGCGGTGTCTTATCGGCCGGGCCGGGCCGGATGGATGCGGCCGCCGCGGCTGGCGTATCCCCAGGTCATCGCCCCCGGCTGCCTGGATATGGCCAACTTCTGGGCGCGTGACACGGTTCCGGCCAAGTATGCGACCGCCTCTTCTACCAATGGAACCCTAACGTCACCTTGATGCGCACCTCTCCAGAGGAGAATGCCGAGTTGGGTCGCATCCTGGCCCAAAAAGCTAACGCCTCAACAGCGCCTGTGGCCTTCTTTTTACCGCACAAGGGGGTTTCCATGCTGGACGCACCGGGTAAAGAATTCTGGTGGCCCGAAGCGAATCAGGCCCTCTTTGAGGCGATCAAGGAACACGTCCGGCCGGATATCCCGGTCTACGAACTGGACAACAACATCAACGACGATGAATTTGCCCGGGCAGTGACCGGGCAGTTGTTAACATTCTTAAAGGAGTAAGTGTGGCCAAGGACCCGGCCAGATAATAGGAGTTTGGCATCCTCAGATGCCGGCCCTTATGGAGAAGACTCTCTGCCCGAAAACCATGCTGCTTTATCTTATCTTCACACCAAGGAAGGAGTAAATGCCATTCATAGCCAGGGAAGAAGCACTCAGCCGCTTGCGAAATAATATCGCCGCTGGCAATCCCCATCATTGGCGCCGGGGCCGGCACCGGGATCTCGGCCAAATTCGCCGAGCGGGGCGGTGTTGACCTGATCATCATCTACAATTCCGGCCGCTATCGCATGGCCGGCCGGGGCAGCCTGGCCGGTTTGATGTCTTACGGCGATGCCAACGCCATCGTCGTCGAGATGGGCGGCGAAGTGTTGCCTGTCGTCAAGGATACCATGGTCCTGGCCGGCGTCAACGGCACCGACCCCTTTCGCCTCATGCCTGTCTTCTTACGCCAACTGAAGGAAATGGGTTTCGACGGCGTCCAGAATTTTCCCACCGTTGGCCTCTTCGACGGCGTCATGCGCACCAACCTGGAAGAGACCGGCATGAGCTACGATCTCGAGGTGGAGATGGTTCGCGCAGGCCAACCAGCTGGACATGCTCACCTGCCCCTATGTCTTCAACCCGATGAGGCGCGTAAGATGGCCGCGGCCGGGGCCGACGTGCTGGTGCCCCATATGGGCTTGACGACCAAGGGGGCCATCGGCGCCGAAACCGCCCTGACCCTGGAAGAATCCGCCCGGCGGGTCCAGGCCATGCATGACGCAGCCAAGGAAATTAATCCGGATGTCATCGTCCTCTGCCACGGTGGTCCTATCGCCGAGCCGGCCGATGTGCAATTTATATTAGACCATACCGAAGGCATCAGTGGCTTTTTTGGCGCTTCCAGCATCGAGCGTTTGGCCACCGAGCCGGCCATAGAAGGCCAGGCCCGGGCTTTTAAGTCCTTAAAAACATAAACACGTGGAAACCCCTGCAGGTCTAACTCAGCCCTCGGCTGGCGATGAGGACCTGTTCGAGACCTGCGGGGATTTCTAATGCTAAGTAGGAGAATCCATGCTGAAAATGGGAACAGGCACAATAACTTATGGTGAGGATGTCGATTCCCTGGTCTTTGATTGGGGCACGGTCAAGATTTTGAGTGAGCCCCAGGTAACCGACGCCGAGCGTTTTAGCTTTGGCATGGTCGATTCTTGAACCGGGCAAAGGACACGATCGCCACAATCATCCTGGTTCCGAAGAGATCATTTTTCGTCATGTCGGGCGTGGGTGAACAGATGGTCGACGACCAGCCGCCGGTAACCGTGCGGCCCGGCGCGTCCATCTACATCCCGGCCGATATCTACCATTCAACCCTAAATACCGGCTGGGAACCGATGCGACTGCTGGTCGTTTATTCCCCGGCCGGGCCGGAACGTTTACTGCGAGATATTCCTGGCTGCCAGGTCGTTCCTCCCGGAGAGTCGCCGGCTTAACTATGATTAATTCTATTGACTCGATATAGATGGCGGCCTATTGTCTGGCCGTGGCCGGAAAACCGCCATTATAAAGAATTATTAACAGTGGAAAAAGAGAGGAAGGATGGCAGCGTTTCGTTGCAACACTCTCTTATTGAAGAACAAGACGAGGAGCAAAAAATGTCTACACCAGTTACCTTATTTACCGGCCAATGGGCCGACTTACCCTTTGAGGTTATGGCGGAGAAGGCCAGCGCCTTTGGCTATGACGGCCTCGAGATCGCCTGTTGGGGCGATCATTTTGAGGTTGAAAAAGCCCTGGCAGACGATAGTTACGTCCAGGGACGCTGGGATATTCTCAACAAGTACAATCTGAAATGTTTCGCCATCAGCACTCACCTTGTTGGCCAGGCAGTTTGTGACAATCCCATAGACCAACGCCACCAGGGTATCTTGTCCTCCCGTATTTGGGGCGATGGCGATCCTGAAGGCGTGCGCCAACGTGCGGCCAGGGAAGTGATGGATACGGCCCGGGCAGCGGCCAAGTTCGGCGTGAAGATTGTCAACGGCTTTACCGGATCAAAAATATGGCACACCGTGGCCTTATTCCCGCCGGCGCCCCCGGAGATGATCGCGGATGGTTACCAGGACTTCGCCGATCGTTGGAACCCGATTTTGGATGTTTTTGACGAAGTCGGGGTTAAATTTGCCCTGGAAGTGCATCCCTCGGAAATTGCCTACGATTTCTGGACCACTCAAAGAACTTTGGAGGCCATTGGCTATCGCGAAGCCTTCGGCATTAACTACGATCCCAGCCACCTATATTGGCAGATGCTGGATCCAGTGGCCTTCGTCTACGAGTTCGCTGATCGCATTTATCACATGCACGTCAAAGAATCAGTGCGCAACCTCAACGGCCGCAATGGCATCCTGGGTTCCCATCTCAACTTTGGCGATCATCGCCGTGGATGGGACTTTGTTTCCCCAGGCCGGGGCGGTGTGCCTTTCGAAAGGATTTTCCGGGCTCTAAATTCAGTGGGCTATTCAGGACCCTATTCAGTAGAGTGGGAAGACAACGGTATGAATCGCGACCAGGGCGCTCCCGAGGCATTGAAACTGGTCCGCGAGCTGCAATTGACCCCATCTGACGTCTTATTTGACGCCGCATTCCAATCCAAAGATTAAGAAGGGAGGGTATGATGAGCGAAGCAAGTTCATTTTCAACCATGGCCGGGGCGGCTGCCGAAGGCGAGGCCCCAGAAGTCGGCGTCGGCATGTTGGGTTATGCTTTTATGGGCAAGGCTCATGCCAACGCCTTCAAGACAATACCTTACATGATGTACCCGCCGGTGGCCGTGCCTAAGCTGGTATCTGTCAGCGGCCGCAACGAGGCCGGCGTAGCCGAAGCGGCCAAACGTTTCGGCTATGCCAAATACACCACCGACTGGCGCGATCAGATCGAAGACCCTGAGGTCCAATTATTCGACAACGGCGGTCCCAACGATACCCATGCCGAGCCCTGCATCGCTGCGGCCGAGGCCGGCAAACACATCCTTTGCGAAAAACCTCTGTCGCGGTCGGTCGAAGAGTCGAAAACGATGTTAGACGCCGTCGAAAAAGCCGGCGTCAAGAACATGGTCGCCTTCAACTACCGTTTTGTACCGGCCATTCGCCAGATCAAGAACCTCATCGACAGTGGCGCTTTGGGTCAGATCTACCATTGGCGAGCGGTCTACCTGCAAGAGTGGATCATGCCTCACTACAACATGGAGAAGATCTGGCGCCTGGATAAAGAGGTGTGCGGTAGCGGCGCGATCGGCGATCTGGGCGCTCATATCATCGACCTGGCCCATTACCTGGTTGGCGACATCAAGAGCATCGCCGCCTATACCCAGACCTTCATCGATGAGCGACCGCTGACCGATGGTAGTGGCAGCGGCAAGATCGATGTAGACGACGCTTTTGTCGCGGCCTTGGAGTTCACCAATGGCGCTGTCGGTACCCTTGAAGCCACCCGTTTCGCCGGCGGGCGCAAGAACTTCAATTCCTTCGAGATCAATGCCGAGAAGGGCAGCGTCCATTTTAACCTGGAGCGCATGAACGAGATGGAAGTCTTTTGGGTTGGCGAATCGCCCAAGGAAACCCAGGGCTTCCACAAGGTCCTGGTCACAGAAGGCTACCATCCCTGGTGGGAGAATTGGTGGCCTCATGGTCACATCATCGGCTGGGAACATACCTTCGTCCACGAGATCACCCATCTGTTGGATTGCATCGTCAATGACAAAGAGGTTGGTCCCCATGGCGCTACCTTCCTGGATGGTTACCGGGCCGACGTTGTCGCCGGGGCCATCATCCAGTCGGCCCTGACCAAACGCCAGGTGGATATCAAGTATTAACACATCTTATGGTATAGCAGGCAGCCGGCGACTCAAGGTCGCCGGCGCCGCCTTCTTCGCAGAAAAAGGATCTATTATGGAAGAAAAGCAAAAGAAATCTGGCGGTAAGGTTCCCAGGGGATTGCCTATCGGTGGCGCTATATCCCTCATCCTGGGCATCATCGCCTTGCAAATCATTCCCAACGCCTTCACGGAAGAGCAACTGGCCGACAACGTCATTTTATCGGCTATACCTTTCGTCCTCATCTTCGCCTCGCTCATCGTTTTTTATATGAGCTTTGTTTGGTGGGTTTCCATCAAGCTAGGCGGCAATATCTCGGAAAAAGTTTACCGGCCGATTGAGTATGTGCTCATCGGCGGCATAGTTAGTGGCGCGGTGATGATGTTCCAACCCTGGGTATTTCGACTGTACCAGATTGGCTTCATCGTGATTCTTTTCTCTCTTCTTGGATATATGGTGTGGAGCCATGTGAGGCCCAGAGACTCTTCCCGGATGGAGGAGCTTCCAAGCCCATCGGAATCAAATTAGCTTTCAATAACTGGAGACATTCATGACCTAATCCTATCGACCAAAAGCGGAAGACAAATTTACCTTCGGTCTCTGGACCGTTGGTAATGTGGGGCGCGACCCCTTTGGCGAACCGGTCCGCCATAAGCTTTCGCCGGTGGAGTTGGTCCATCTTCTGGCCGATGTTGGCGCCTATGGCGTTAATTTCCATGACAATGACCTGGTGCCTATTGATGCCACACCGGCCGAAAGAGATCGCATCGTCGCCAATTTTAAAAAAGCCCTGGCCGATACCGGTCTGGTCGTGCCCATGGCCACCACCAACCTCTTTGGCGACCCGGCCTTCAAAGATGGCGCCTTCACGGCCAATGATCCCAAAGTTAGAGCCTACGCCCTACAAAAGACGATGAATGCCATCGATCTGGGCGTCGAACTGGGCGCAAAAATCTATGTCTTTTGGGGTGGGCGAGAAGGGACAGAGACCGATGCCAGTAAGAACCCCCTCGATGCAGGCAAACGCTTCCGCGAGGCCTTGAATTTCCTGACCGAGTATGCGGTCGACAATGATTATGATCTTAAATTTGCCCTGGAGGCAAAGCCCAACGAGCCTCGCAGTGATATTTATCTACCAACCACCGGGGCCATGCTGGGCTTTATCGCCACCCTCGACCGGCCGGAGATGGTTGGCGTGAATCCCGAAGTGGCTCATGAGCACATGGCCGGTCTGAACTTTCACCCACGCCGTAGCCCAGGCCTGGGATGCCGGCAAATTGTTCCATATCGACTTGAATGACCAGGCTTTCGGTCGTTACGACCAGGATTTCCGCTTTGGCGCCGTTAATCTCAAGAGCGCCTTCTTCCTGGTCAAATTCTTGGAGGATGTCGGCTACTCAGGCAGCCGTCACTTTGATGCTCACGCCTACCGGACAGAGGATTACGAAGGGGTCAAAGATTTTGCCCGGGGCTGCATGCGCACTTACCTGATCCTGAAGGAGAAGGCCGCTCGCTGGAACGAAGACCTCGATATCCAGGCCCTGTTAGCCGAGATTAATGCCGATGATGGCACGATGACCCCCTATAGTGGCCCTTATTCGGCGAGCAAGGCCAGCGCTCTCAAATCTGTGTCTTTTGACCGGCGCGCTTTGGGTGAGCGCGGCTTGCCTTATGAAAAACTTGACCAATTGACCGTGGAATTGCTCTTGGGCGCCAGGTAAGCAATAACACGAGGAGTATACGCGGGCGCTGGCAAAGGGATGCCTTTGTATTGAGGACCTGGAGATGGCGCTTTTGGCGCCGTTTCCAGGCACCCATTCCGTCCCAGGAATTTGTCTATGTTTTTACTTGGCCTTGATATTTCCACCACTGGCGCAAAAGCCCTGTTGATTGATTCAACCGGAAAAGTGGCCGGCAGTGCAACAAATGAATTACTGCTCTCGACACCCCGGCCGCTGTGGTCGGAACAGAACCCCCAGGATTGGTGGACGGGCATGCAGACCAGCGTCAACCAGGTCCTGGAAGCGGCCGGTGTAACTGGGGACCAGGTCGCCGCCATCGGCCTGACCGGACAGATGCATGGTTTGGTCCTGCTCGACGAAGAAGGCCGGGTACTCCGGCCGGCTATGCTGTGGAACGACCAGCGGACAGGCGCCCAATGTGACGAAATACGCCGCCGCCTGGGTCGAGAAAGGTTAATCCAGATTACAGGCAATGATGCCCTGACTGGTTTCACTGCGCCCAAGATCCTGTGGGTGCAAGAGCACGAACCGGATTTATGGGCTAAAACCCGCCACATCCTCTTGCCCAAAGATTACATCCGTTACCGTCTGACCGGAGAATTCGCCATCGACAAGGCCGGCGGCGCCGGAACGTTGCTATTTGATCTAAAAAAAAGGGATTGGTCAGAAGAGGTGCTCAGCGCCCTGGATATCCCGAGGGCGCTATTACCACCTACATTCGAAGGACCAGACATTAGCAGCCATATTAGCCAGGCGGCCGCGGCCACCACCGGGCTGGTTCCCGGCACCCCGGTAGTCGGCGGCGGCGGCGACCAGGCCGCCCAGGCCGTCGGCGTCGGCGCGGTTGAGCCCGGCATCATCGCCCTGACCTTAGGCACCTCTGGCGTCGTCTTCGCTGCTACCGAGATGCCTCTGGTTGAACCCCAGGGCCGGCTCCACGCATTCTGCCATGCTGTACCCGGCCGCTGGCATTTTATGGGTGTGATGCTCAGCGCCGCGGGCAGCCTGCAATGGTATCGCGATACCCTGGCCCCCGGGCTGTCTTTCGACGACCTGACTGCTGAAGCGGTCGAGGTTCCGGCCGGTAGCGAGGGCCTGCTTTTCCTGCCTTACCTGACCGGCGAACGTACACCATATCCCGATCCCCTGGCCCGCGGCGCCTGGGTCGGGCTGACCATCCGCCATAACCGTGGCCATATCACCCGCTCGGTTTTGGAAGGGGTCGCCTTTGGCTTAAAAGATAGTTTTACCCTGATCCAGGAATCTGGTTCAGGGGCAGTTGACCAGGTCCGTATCTCCGGCGGAGGGGCTAAGAGCCCTATCTGGCGGCAAATTATGGCCGATGTGCTCGGCGCGGAGTTGGTTACGGTCAATACCACCGAAGGCGCCGCCTTTGGTACGGCCTTATTGGCCGGCGTCGGCGCCGGACTTTTTGATTCTGTCCCCGCGGCATGTGCCGCGACGATCCAGATTACCGGCCACACATGGCCTGATACAAACCAAACGGCCAGGTACCAGGCCTTTTATCAACGTTACCGGCGTCTTTATCCTGCCCTGGCCCCGGAATTCAGGGCCATGGCTTCTGATTAAGGATTTGGAGAGCACATGATCAAAAGAAGTGAAATGAAAGCCGCCCAGGCGGAAGCGGCCAAGTTGTTGGCTAACGTGGGCATTGTGTTGACAGAAGCTGAAGAAAAGAATATTGAGATAGCCGAGTTTGGTCTGGATGAGCTGGCGCGCACCGGTCTGGAACTTGTCATCTACGTGAACACAGACCGTTATTGCGCGAAGGAGTTAGTCCTTTTCTCCGGCCAAACCTGTCCCGAACACTTGCACCCTCCAGTGAACGGTGAGCCAGGCAAGATGGAAACCTTTCGTTGTCGCTGGGGCAAGGTCTGGCTCTATGTCGAAGGGGAGCCGTCCAGAATGGTCCAGGCTACTGTGCCGGCCGGCAGCGAGTCCTATTACACGGTATTCCACGAAATTGAGCTAAATCCCGGCGAACAATACACCATTCCGCCGGGCACCCGCCATTGGTTCCAGGCGGCCGCCGGCGGCGCCATTGTTTCTGAATTTTCCAGCACCAGCCGGGACGAATTTGATATTTTCACCGACCCGCGGATTAAACGGATGCCTGAAATTGAAGAGGATATGTAAGCAGCTAGGGTTTTACTCACAGACCCCGTAGGTTTGTTTAGCGACCGACGGGGTTTCGATGATTATTTCATCTGAAAGAATGATATGACCAACCTCTACAACCGTAATTGGACCCGACGAGATTTAGAAGCTCGCATCGGCCGCCTCGAACAGATCGGCGGCTTGCGCCGGTTGCGCCTGGTCGAGGGCTTTGAAGATGGCAATGAGCAAATTCAAGTCCGCACCGGCGCCGGGCTGTCTTATCATGTGAGCGCCTCCCGAGCTCTGGATATCTCCCTGGCCGAATTTGGCGGTGCCCCGCTCAGTTGGTCCTCTGCCTCCGGTGATGTTCATCCGGCTTACTATGACGCCAGCGGAGCGGAATTCCTTCGCACGGCCGCCGGCGGCTTGTTAATGACTTGTGGTCTCTCCTATGTTGGTGCTCCCGGCGAAGATGAGGGTCAGAGTTTTGGACTTCACGGCCGGGTTCATCACAGCCCTGCCCGCCTGGTCTCTACCAGAGGACAGTGGCAAGGCGACGAATATCTCATGGAGATAAGCGGAATTGTCGAGGAAACAGCGCTATTTGGCGATAGCTGGCGCCTTTCAAGGACAATTCGTAGTCGCCTGGGTTTTAACCGCATCGAAATATCGGACGTGGTCGAAAATGCCGGCTTTACCCCGGCCATTCACATGATCTTGTACCACTTCAACTTTGGATTCCCACTCTTGACTGAAGAAACAGTTGTTCACTTTCCTTCCAATGTCGTTATCCCCCGTGACCAGGAAACTTCCATATACGGCCTCGATCAGTGGGATCCGCCGCAGGCTGGCTACCAGGAGCGGGTCTATTATCACCAGGACTTTGACACAGATGAGGTGGCTGTAACGATTCACAACCCCCATTTCCCCCAGGCCGGCGCCGCCCGAACGACCCCCTTGTGGTTACGTCTATCCTATTCGACCCGCCAATTGCCCCGCCTGGTGCAATGGAAGATGGCCGGGGAAGGCGCCCATGTCCTGGGTATCGAGCCGGCGAATTGTTACGTCGAAGGACGCGCATCGGAACGTGTCCAGGGCACGCTGGTAACTTTGGAACCCGGTGAATCTCGCCAGTATGACCTGGTCCTTGATGTTTTGACCACAGAACCAAAGTGAGTAAGGGTTTAATATGAGTGTCAATCTCGCTGAAACCAAACCCTTAAGGATCATCAATGCCGTGGCGCCCATTCGTATTTGTGACAATGGTGGCTGGACCGATACCTGGTTTGCCGGACATGGCAAGATTTTCAACATCGGTGTCTATCCCTACGCCGAGGTGCAAATTGAGGTTTTTCCGGCCGGCGCCCTGCCAGATCGGGTCGTTATATATGCCGAGAATTTTGGCGAACGTTACGCGCTAAAACCCCAATTACCCGGTTGGGATCGCCACCCTTTGTTGGAGGCGGCCATAGAGTTCATGGGTATACCGGCTTCCTTCTCCTTCCAGGTGACGATTTTTTCCGAAGCGCCCAGCGGCGCTTCTACCGGCACCTCAGCCGCGGTTACGGTGGCTCTCATCGGCGCCCTGGATATGTTAACCCCAGGCCGGCTGACTGCTCACGAACTGGCCTACAAGGCCCAATCCGTCGAAGTAGATTTGCTCGGCCAGCAGAGCGGCATCCAGGACCAATTATGTTCCGCCTACGGCGGCATCAACTATATTGAGATGTTTGACTATCCCTATTGCTCTGTCTCTCAAATCCAGGTGCCGAATGCGACCTGGTGGGAGTTGGAGCGGCGCCTTACCCTGATCTATTTGGGAAAATCCCATAGCTCATCGGCCGTCCATGAAAAAGTCATCGCCGAGTTAGAGAATGCCGGACCCGACAGCCCGCAACTGGCCGATCTGCGAGCCACGGCCGAACCTTCCCGTGACGCTCTTTACGCCGGAAATTTTATCGCCCTGGGCCGGGCTATGACTAACAATACCGAGGCCCAACGCCGGCTCAACGAACACCTTATCAGCGCTGACGCAGCCCAGGTAATCGATATCGCCCGGCATAACGGCGCCCTGGGTTGGAAGATAAATGGCGCGGGTGGTGAAGGCGGTTCGGTGACCATTTTGGGTAGTGAGCTCTCCTGGGTCCAGCGTAAGATGGTCCGTGAAATAGAAGCGCAAAACCCCCTGTTCCAAAACATACCGATTTACCTCAGTCGCTATGGCCTGCGGACCTGGGATCGGGATATGAGTTTTTGACATGAATCTCAACAGGGTATTGAGCCGGCTTAGCTGAAGACCCTGGTGCGACTGTAAAAGAGAGAGAACGAATATGGAAAAATATGGTTACAGGTTCTCATTTGGCCCCTGGAATATTCACGAAGGCGCCGATCCCTTTGGCCCACCGGTGCGGCCTTCCAGGGACTTTGATAATAAATTGGCCGTTTACCAGGAACTAGGCTTCGATGCGGTCCAATTTCACGACGACGATGCCGTGCCCGAATTAGATGACCTTTCCCCGGATCAGATCCGGGCTCAAGCGCGGGCTATGGCTCAAAAATTAGCCGACCACGGACTTGTTGCCGAATTTGTCGCCCCTCGCCTGTGGGAACATCCCCTGACGGTAGATGGCGCCTTTACCGCCAATGACCCCAAGATCCGGGCTTATGCCCTTGACCGGGCTAAGAAGAGCATAGACATCGGCCGGGAATTGGAGACGAATTTGATGGTGCTCTGGCTGGCTAGAGAGGGGAGTTATCTACGCGAGTCCAAAGACGCCGTACGCGCGACTCACCAATTAGTAGACGCCCTTAACCAGATGTTGGCCTATGATGCCGATCTTCGTATCGCCGTCGAGCCCAAGCCCAACGAACCGATGGACCTGGCCTATATCCCCACTATGGGCCATGGTTTAGCCCTCGGTTTCCAGACTAATGATCCCCAACGGGTGGGCGTGCTGATGGAATCAGCCCATGCTATCTTGGCCGGCCTTGACCCTTCCGATGAAATCGCCTTTGCCCTGGCCTTTAATAAACTATGGAGTGTCCACCTGAACGACCAGAACGGTCTGAAGTTTGACCAGGACCGGTCCTTTGGTTCTGTCGATCTGCGCCGGGCTTTCAACCAGGTTCGGATATTGGATGAAAACCGCTATTGGGAGAAAGGGATCATTGGTTTGGATGTGAAGGCCATTCGTACCCAACCGGCCGAGATCGCTACCAAACATCTAAGTAACAGCCTGGAACTCTTTTTACGCCTGGTAGCCGTTTCCCGGAACCTTGATCGAGCGCGGCTAGAAGCTTTAATCACCGCTCGTGATTATGAAGAAGTGGACCTGCTGATCCTCAATAGCTTGATGGGCCAATGAACGTCACTATGATTGGAGAACTATCATGACCCGCATCATTGATCTATCCGTAGTTATCGGCCCAGAGACCCTGAGCCCGCCCTCGGTCGGCATTCAACTGGAACTCACTCGCTACCATCGCGGACCTGGCTTCTGGCAGGCCAGCAAAATCGAGATGTTGCTGCACACCGGTTCCCATGTCGACTTTAGCCGGCACGTGCAGGCGGACGGCGAGACGGCCGTCGACGTTGCCCTGGATCGTGTCTTTGGTGATGCCCTGGTAGTTGATCTCAGTTTCGCCGGGCCGAATCACGAAATAACGGTGGCCGACATGGAAAAACACGCCACGGCCGTCCGGCAGGGGGATATCGTCCTGGTCCGCACCGACTGGACCGAAAAAAATTGGGGTAATTTCCCCACCTATTATATGGAATCGCCTTTCTGCGCCCCCGAAGCAGCCCAATGGTTAGTCGATCGTGGCGCGAAGGCCATTGGCTTCGACTGTTTTAGCGAATATTGCGCCCGTCTGCCCGACTTCACCTCGGAGGATTTCATCATCCACAAGGTGATCCTGGAAAATGGCGCGATCTTGATGCAACAGTTGACCAACTTCTCATCGTTGCCCACCGGCCGCCGCTTTCCTTTTTTCGCGCCCTTCATAAAGATTAGCGGCGCGGAAGGCTCACCGGCCCGGTTTTTTGCTCTGCTCGATTAACTATAGGAGGTATGAATGTGACCGTAAAAAGCTATTTTCTCCCCCAGTCACTGGATGAAGCGCTGGGACTTCTCGCCGAACATGGTGATTCGTTGCTGTTGGTAGGCGGCGGCACGGTTGCCTTGCCGCTGATCAACGAGGGTGTCTCAACCCCAGAGAAAGTCATGGCGCTGCAGCAGGCGGGCTTAAACTATGTTCAGCGAGCCAACGGGACCGTGAATATAGGCGCGACAAGCACGCTGACCCAGATGGTCGACGAGGCGCCGTTCCCAATCTTACAGGAAGCAGCGAGACATTCGGCCTCCTGGACAATCCGCAATATGGCCACGATCGGCGGCAACTTATTCGTGCCGCCGCCGTCCGGCGATATCGCCACAGCCCTGCTGGCTCTAGACGCCCAGGTCAAACTGGTAAGTCAGGCTGGGGCTCGTCTGGTGCCGTTGGTCGATTTTTACACTGGCTTCATGGCTAATGTGATGCGAGCCGATGAGATCCTGGCCGAAATCCAGGTTCCCGTACCCCAGGGTAAGACAGCTTTCATCAAATATGGGCGCAAAGCGGCGAATACCCCGGCTATCGTCACCGTCGCCGCCCACATAACATTGGCTGGCGATACGGTGACGGCTGCCCGTTTGGCCCTGAATGCCGTAGGACCTCATCCTATCCGGGCAACCGTCGCCGAAGCGTTGCTCACCGGCAACCGCTTGGAAGAGGCATCCATAAGCGCTGCAGCCACGGCCGCGGCCGAAAATTGCCAGCCCTTTACCGATGCTATTGCCAGCGAATGGTACCGGCGCAAGATGGTCAAAGTCTACGTCAGTCGTTTACTGCGGCAAATCGCCGGGGAGGAAGGATAACCATGCCAGCTAAAATTGTCTCCTTTAATCTGAACGGCCGCGAGACCGAGGTCATGGTTCAACCCATGACCACTGTGCAACACTTATTGCGCGAGCAACTAGGTTACACCGCCACCAAGGCAGGCTGCCGGCAGGGTGGCTGTGGTAGTTGCACCGTGCTGGTTGATGGCGAGCCCATGGCTGCCTGCCTGTTGCCGGTTGAGAATATTGCTGGAAAAGCGGTGACGACCCTGGAAGGGATTACCCCAGACCGTGGACTACACCCTCTTCAAGACGCCTTCTTCGAAAATTTCGCCACCCAATGCGGTTATTGCACGCCAGGTATGCTCATCGTCTCCAAAGCACTGCTGGATCGAAATCCCCGGCCGACCCGTGAAGAGATCATCGATGCCCTATCCGGCAACGTTTGCCGCTGCACCGGCTATGAACCCATCATCCAGGCGGTCCAAAATGCCGCCCAACGCATGAACGGTCATCAAGGAGAGTGAGCCATGACTGAACCAAAGTTGAACGCCGTTGGTCAATCCATCCAGCGCCGTGACGGGCTTGGCCACGTAACCGGCAAGACCATCTATGTTGACGATATCAAGTTTCCGGACACACTGCATCTGAAGATGGTTCGCAGCCCGGTTCCCCACGCCCTGATCAAAGGTATTGATTTCTCTGAAGCGGAGAAAGTTCCGGGCTTCGTCCGGGCTCTGACTCACGAAGATGTACCCAATAATATCTATACTATTCTTAAGCTCATCGGCGTTGGCCCGGACGAAGAGCCGGTTTTAGCCGAAGACAGGGTCCGCTACCAGGGTGAACAAATCGCGGCCATCGTGGCCGAGTCGCCAGAAGCAGCCCTGGAAGCGGCCGGCAAAGTCCAGTTGGACCTGGAAGAGTTGCCGGCTGTCTTTGATGTTGAAGAAGCTCTCAAACCCGGCGCCCCTATCCTGAAAGAATGGGGGACGAATTACTTCGTCTACGAAGGCCACCACTGCCGGCGCGTCCGTTACGGCGATGTGGAACAAGGCTTCGCGGAAGCCGATTTCATCGTCGAAGGGCGTTACCAAACCAGCCCCATCGAGCACGCCCCCACCGAAACGACCGGCTGCCTGGTAAAGCCCGAGGCGAACGGCCGTTACACCGTCTACACCAACACCCAGGCCCTCTTTTTCACCCTGGATAACTCGGCTCTGATCCTCAACTTGCCTTTCAACAAGCTCCACTTCGTCGGCGGCACTGTCGGCGGTGGCTTTGGCGGCAAGGTGGATGTCATTGTCGAGCCCATCGCCATCCTGGCCGCCATGAAGACCGGCCATCCAGTACGCTACGTGTATATGCGTGACGAAGAGATGCGAGTCTCCTCTACCCGCGGCGCCTGGCGCTTGTATTACAAGGATGGCGTTATGGCCGACGGCCGCATCATAGCCCGTCAGGTCACCAGCTATGCCGACTCCGGGGCCTATAACCGCCACACGCCTTATGCCGTGACCAAGCATGCCGCTAATGTGGCCGGTCCATATAACATCCCCAACGTCCATATCGACGCCCACTGTGTCTATACCAACCGCCAGCCCGGCAGCGCCATGCGTGGCTTCGGGGTCACGCCGGCCTCCTTCGCCCTCGAGGTGCAGATGGACAAGATCGCCGAGACTATCGGCATGGACCCCTGGGCGATTCGTTTTGTCAACGCCTATCGTAATGGGGATATCAAACCCCACCGCAAAGAAGTCGAAGATGCCACCTTGATTGAGACCATGCAAGCGGCCGCCGAACTGGTCGGCCACCCCTTGCCCGAGGAGTACAAGGCGATGCATTCCAATGACAGAGAAGGAGGTAATCATGGCTAAAGTTAAAGGAACCGGCATGGCTGCTGTCAATTATCCGACAGGTATGAACCTGGGCGGCGACCCCAGCCAGGCTTTGATCCATGCGACGACCACCGGCACGTTTGTTATCTCCCTCTCCAGTACAGACCTGGGCCAGGGATTAAAAACGGTGCTTGCCCAAATAGGGGCCGATGCCCTCGGCGTCCCGGTCGATAACGTCATGATCGACACGGCCGATACCGATACCGGACCCCACTGCATGGGCACTTTCGCCAGCCGGGCTACCCACCGGGTTGGTAACGCCATCATAGTAGCCGCCCAGGAAGCCCGCCAGGTCATGCTCGAAGTGGCCGCCGAAGAGTTGGAGGTCAGTCCGGAAGACCTGGAGACCGATGGTCAGGGTAATGTCCGTGTTGTGGGCGCGCCCAGCCGCAGCATCGATCTGGTCAGCCTGGCCCTGGCTGCTCACTTCAAATATGCCAAAACCATCTCCGGCCGGGGTATGTTCATGAAACCAAAGAGCGAAGTGGATCCCGAAACTGGGGCCATGGACCCTGATAGCACAGAGGCCCATGCCTGCACTGTGGCCGAGGTGGAAGTGGACACAGAAACCGGCGAAGTCAAGGTATTGAGCATCAAAAGCGCCTACGAGGTCGGCCGGCAGGTCAACCCGGCTCTGGTCAAAGGCCAAATTACCGGCGGCTCGCTGATGGGCATGAGCCATGCCCTTATGGAGACGACCGCCCCGTATTATCCGGCCATAGACCACAGTCCGGGTAGCTTCAGCGACTATATTATTCCCGGCCCGGCCGATGTACCCGTGATCGACTGCATCGTTCTGGAATATCCCTCGTCCAACGGGCCTTTTGGCGTTAAGGGCGTCGGTGAAATGACCGCCAACTCCCCAATTCCGGCTATTGTCAACGCCATCTACAATGCCGTCGGCGTCCGGATAACCGAATTACCAGTTACCCCGGAGAAGGTCTTGCGCGGAATTGAAGAAAAGAAGGGTACCTGAGAGAGCGATCCATACCACCGGCCCGCCGGGGATAGTTTTTGACAACAGAACGTCTTGAATTTGACTCAAGCGTATTTCTAACTAGTTTAGAAGCTTGAGGATATCAGTGCTCTGCAAACTTAATAGTAGAAAATTGAGAATCTAATCAGCGCACTTGAGGCTTTGGCAATTCGTTGCAAATAAGAGCTAAAGAGTTGGTTGCCAAACCACTATATAGGAGAAAATTAAATGCTAAAAGTGATTTCACTGCTCAAACGCAAAGAGGATATGACGCTCGAAGAATTTCGTCAATGGGCGCTAAACGAACACCCGCCTTTGGGAAAAAAGTTGCCCGGCCTGCGCCATTACCGGATGAGCGTCGTCTTAGAAGACGATCCCGAGCTTCCTTATCACGCCGTATCCGAATTTTGGTTTGACGACAATGATGCCCGTATCGCCGCCTTCGCCACGCCCGAAGGGAAAGCGGCCGGTGGCGACGCGGCCGCCCACTGCTCTTCACGGGTTCATTTGCTGACCGAAGAAAAACTAATTGTCGAGTAGTCATTATAAATCTCGTAGGTCTCATCAGGTATCTCAGCCAGAAGGGAGAATATGTTTAAGCCCTACGAGGTTTCATTGTGATCCGGCTATCGGATCAATTAATCGTATAGCTAACTAAGGGAAAAATATCTATGAGACAAGGCATTCAAGGCGAAATGATTCGCAGCGAGCTGGAAGAAATCGTCGGCCAGGATTTTATCTCCGTCGAAAAGACTGACCTGCTTGTCTATTCGACCGACTGGTCGTGGATGCCACAAATGTGGCTGGACCGGGGGCAACCATTGATGCCCCCTGATTACATCGTTCACCCGGGCAGCCCCCAGGAGATCTCCGATATCATGGAGATCGCCAACAAATACCGGATTCCGGTGATCCCCTTTGGTGGTGGATCTGGCACCCAGGGTGGCGCCCTCTCAGTTTTCGGCGGCATCATGCTCGACCTGAAACGTTTGGACAAGATCATCGAAATCGATGAGCAGTCCCTGACCGTTACCGCCGAGGCTGGTTTGATCCTGTCCCAGTTGGAGTGGACCCTTAATGAACGAGGACTCACCTTGCCCCATTATCCGGCTTCGGCGAACTGTGCGACCTTAGGTGGCTGTGTGGCCCCACGCGGGACGGGCACCATCAGCACCAAGTACGGTAAGGCCGAAGATATGGTTCTCAGCCTTGAGGTGGTCTTGCCCACCGGAGAGATAATCCATACTCCGCCCGTACCCCAACACGCATCAGGGCCGGACTTCTTCCGGCTTTTCATGGGCTCCGAAGGTACGCTAGGAATCATTACCAAGGTCACCATGCAATTGGATTACCTGCCCGAATCCCGGTTGTTACGGGCCTTGCTTTTTGAGGATCTCAATGATGCACTCGAGGCTGGGCGACGCATCATGACCCGGCGACTGGACCCCTTTGTGATTCGCCTCTACGATCCCGATTCCACCCGCTCCCGAGTTCACAAGATCCTCGGTTATGAACTGGATGGAGCCTATATGGTTATCGGTTTCGATGGCGACCCTGATATCGCTGCTTTACAGGAGCGTAAAGCGCTTGAGATCGCCAGCGAGCTGAACGCCACTGACCTCGGCCGCGAGCCAGGAGAGAAATGGTGGGAACATCGCTATGACTTTTATTATCCACCCCAAAGTCTAAAGCTGCCCTGGATGTACGGCACCACCGAGACTGTTACCACTTACGATAAGATCGCCAACCTCTACCGGTCAGAGAAACGGGCGGTTGAAGAGGGTTATGCGGATTGGAACGTCAAGTTTATTGGTCACTTTTCCCACTGGTTCCATTGGGGGGTCATGCTCTATTGCCGCTTCATCATCGAAGAGCCGCCTGAAGATCCCGAAGAAGCCTTGCGCCTGCACAACCGGGTCTGGAATACGGCCATGACGGCCGTGTTGGAGAACGGCGGCATGATCAACGAGCATCATGGGGTCGGCCTGAAATTAGCTCGCTATATGCGCCGGCAATATGGCGATGCCTGGCCGTTGATGCTCAGATTAAAGAAAACCATCGACCCCAATGGGATCATGAATCCAGGGAAAGTCGGCTTCGGTTTTTAGGTATCGTTTGTAATAATATGAAAGGAAACAACGCTAATAACCGTGACCCGGCTGAAGGAATGAATATATGATCGAGAACGTCATTGAAACCACTGAAAACTGCCGTTATTGTTTGATGTGCCGCCATGTTTGCCCGGTTGGCCACGTCACCCGAAAGGAGACTCTGACACCTCATGGTTGGGGTTTAACCATCGCTTCCGTGCGCCGTGGGATGATGGAAATCGACCAGCAGGTTGCCGAGGTGATCTATAGTTGTGCCGATTGTGGTACGTGCCGGGCGAATTGTGTCACCGACCAGCCCTTGCCATCGGCCATCGGCGCCATGCGGGCCGAGATAGCTGAGCAGGGATTAGCGCCCCAGGCGGCCTACGATGTCCATGAGAAACTCCGAGAGTGGCAGAATCCCCATGCTGAACAGAAACCCGATCCGGCAAGCGGGCAGGGTGAAGTAGCCTTGTTTGTCGGCGATGACGCCCGCTATCTGAACCCTTCTACGTTAGAGGCGGCGCTTCATTTGTTGCAGGCGGTGGGTGTCCGGCCTGTTCTGGTTGGTATTGGCCGGAATAATGGCTACTTGCCTTCGTCCCTGGGCTTCCCCACCACGGCCGCCCGGCTTATCCAGGTTACCCTGGACGAGCTGGCCAGCTGTGGCGCCAGTACGCTCTTGCTGCTTACCCCGGGCGATTACTACGCCTTCGGCCAGATGCGCGAGGAACGTCTGGGACTGGCCTTGCCCGACGGACTGACCTTGCAGGAGGTGATCCCCTTCCTGGCCGAACAACATAACGCCGGAAATCTTAACTTCCAGAAAACCGATGAACAAACGCCGTATGCTTATGTCGATCCGACTCATTCGGTGCGGGTGACCACGCGTTACGATTCACCGCGCCAATTATTGGCTGCGGTGATGCCCAATCCCGGCCTGGAGTTATTCTGGCGGCGCGAGCGGGCTCATCCTCTCGGACATGGCGCCCTACAATATACCAATACCCATATTGCCACTCATCTGAACTATTCCCGGCTGGCCGACGCTCTTGAGCGCGGCGCCCAACTGTTATTCACGGAAGATCCCGCTGGCCTGGCCCAGATGGAACGCTTTGCCGGCCGATTTAGATTGCGCGTTCAGGGCCTTTATGAACTATTGGCCGGGCAGTTGGCCTGAACAAATGTGTTCGTTCCCTGATTTGTCAGGGTTTTGAAAAATTGATTCGATAAAATGTAGATATTAGACCAATAGGAGAGAAAAAATGCACCTATCTATGCACAATTGGATGAGGGCGGAGCCGATTGAAGTGACCGTTGCTCGACTGGCCAAATTTGGCTACGAAAGTATCGAGATCAGTGGCGAACCGGATAAATATGATACCGTGCATGTGCGCGGTGTGCTCAAAGAACACGGTATTCGCTGCTGGGGTTCAATAACCTTGATGCTCGGTGATCGTAACCTGGTGGCCAAGGATCAAGCCCAACGGGAGATGTCGGTACAATACGTAAAAGACTGTATCACGATGGTCAAAGAGCTCGATGGTGAAATCATGAGTATCGTGCCTGCCACCGTGGGCAAGATTGTGCCCGACGGCAATCCTGAGGAAGAATGGGAATGGGCCGTGGGCAGCATGCGCGAGATCCACACCCATGCCGAAAAAGAAGGCATCACTCTGGCCGTTGAATGCATCAATCGTTTTGAGACCTATTTCTGTTCCCGGGCGAACCAGGCTATTGCCCTGGCTAAGGCCACCGCTCCCAATGTCGGCGTCTGCCTGGATGCCTTCCACATAAATATGGAGGAGCCCGATCCCTATGCCTCCGTCATGTCGGCTAAGGGCATGTTGGTTGATTTCCATGTGGCCGATACCAATCGTTTCGCCTGTGGCCAGGGTCACTGGGACTGGTTGAAATTGGTTGGCACTCTGAAGACGATTGGTTACGATGGCGCCTTGACGGTTGAATTCGTCGCCCCTATTGATCGCACCCCGGCCAATCCGTATCCGCATGCCATTGAGACCAATCCCGTCGACATCCCGCCAGAGCAACTGAAGTTCATCGAGGAGCATGGCTCCAGCCTGCTTACCGAGGAATTTTATAGCTGGCAGGTCCAGGTCTGTGCCGAGACTTTGTTACCCTTGATCGGCTAGCTAGTCAGGATGCAGACATAGGCGACTTCGTTGTGCCTGTCCGATTCAGAATCTAGGAGTCGCTACAATAATTGAATAATGCCCACCGGCGATTGCAGCGCGATGGCCGGTGGGCCGGTAATCCTACCTGGATCGCCGCGCTTTTACGGGCTTTCCTGGTAGCGGAGTTGGTTTATGAGTAAAACCGTTGTCCTTATCGGCACCCTGGACACAAAAGGGCCAGAAATGGCTTACCTGCGAGATCGCCTTCAGGCCCTGGATCTCCAGACCATCGTCATCGATTCTGGCATCCTTGGCCAACCTCTGGAAATTGTGCCTGATATTGACCATGCCCAAGCGGCGACCTATGCGGGCACCACCATTGAAGCCCTGCAGCAGGCCGGCAGTCGGGGTAAGGCCGTGGCTGGCATGCGGGAAGCGCTAAAGAAGCTGACCCTCGAACTTTATGCTTCTGGGAAGCTAGACGGCATCGTAAGTATGGGCGGCGCGGAAGGCGCTGTGATGGGCGCGGCCGCAATGATGGTCCTACCCGTTGGTGTTCCCAAGGTGCTAGTGTCGCCAATCGCTTCCGGTTACCATTTTTTTGAACCCCTGGTCGGTACCCGCGACATGATGGTGGTTCATTCCGTGGTCGACATCCTGGGTTTGAATCCCATTGCCTGCACAATCTTCGATAATGTCGCCGCGGCCCTCAAGGGAATGCTCGAATTCGGCCACGGCCTGCCCCAGCCGGAACCAGACCAAAATTTTGTTGCCGTCACCATGCTCGGTAACACCACCAAAGCGGTGATGGCCGTCAAAGAATATCTGGCGGATCATGGTTATGAGGCGGTCATTTTCCATTCCAATGGCGTCGGCGGCCCGGCCATGGAGGAGCTGGCCGAGATGGGCCAGTTTGTAGGCGTTATCGATTTTACGACCAACGAGATCTATGACCCCATGGTGGGTGGTATCCACGATGGCGGACCGGAGCGCCTGAAGCGCATCGGCCTCCTGGGTTTGCCCCAGGTCGTGGTGCCCGGTTGCATCGACTTCAGCGTCTGGAACGCCGGCACCGTCCCGGCCGCGCTCAAGGAGCGGCCCATATACGACCATAACCCTGAATACGCCCTGGTCCGGGCCAGCCATGAGGAGATGATCGAGCTGGGCCATATCTTCAGTCGTCGTCTGAACCTGGCCAGAGGACCGGTGATCGTCGCCATACCAACCCAAGGATTATCCATCCCCAATGTGCCCGGAGGCCCCTTTTGGGACCCCCCGGCCGACGCCGATTTTCTGGCAACAGTGAGGGCCGATATCCGGGATGATATACCCGTGCTGACTTATGAGCGGCATGTCAACGATCCCCACTTCGGCCGCGAGGTAGCCGGGTTATTTGTTGATCTGATGAACCGGCAGAAACCCGATTAACCCGGCCAGGTGAATGATTGGCTGATTCCCGGCCGGCTTATGAATTCTGACTGCACCAACATCTTTTTTTCAAGGAGTAAACAACATGATTGCCGAAAACGGACGAGACTACAAAGATATCCCTCATCTGACGGAGGGTGATGAAGAATTTCGTTCCAAATTCCTATCTTGGGATTTGGGTAATTTGACCTTCGTCGACATACGCGAATATTTGAAAGTCAAGGACACCATCCTTATCCCGATGGCCAGCCTGGAACAGCATGGACCTCATCTGCCCCTATATACCGACACGGTCACCTGTGTTGAGATTTCCCGCCGTGTCGCCGAACATATTGGTGTATTGCACACCCCACCGATCTGGATGGGCTACTCGCCCCAGCACATGCACGAGCCGGGCAGCGGCCGGGGCACCATCACCATCCGCAGTTCCACTTTGTTATCCATACTCCACGACGTCGGCCGCAGCCTGGTCCATCACGGCTTCAACCGGCTTATCTTCATCAACGGCCATGGCTCAAACGTCAAGGTGGTCGATCCCGTATTGCGCCAACTCCGTTATGAGACCGGCGCATTGATCGGTTTCGTTAAACCGTACATGGAACGATACTATGGCATCCTGGGTGACCTGATGGAGAACCCACCCGAGGAAACCCCAGGCTGGCATTCCAGCGAGCTGGAAACTTCCCAAGATCTGGCCTGGAACGAGCCGCTGATACGCATGGATCGGGCTGAGTTTACCAAAGCCCACATTCCCGAATTCCTGCCCCCAACCTTCGCCAAAAAAGACGGCATGCCTGACGTGGAGTTTGATGGTTATACTTACTTCAACTTCCCGATGGACCATCATGAGTTCATCGAAAGCGGCGTTATCGGCAATCCCTTGAGAGCCACCAAGGAAAAGGGTGAAGAAGCCTTCCGCCGCCTGGCAGATCATGTGGCCCGGGGCATTTTGGAACTTATGGAAGTGCCTGTCGAGGTGCATAATCGCGAATTCCGCGACCGCGTCCTTTAACGAGGGATCAGACCATCGGAGCGATACGCATTCGTCAACGAGAATGGTCCCTGCATTCGATGATTTTTCTACGGCCAGGCTTCCCGTTCATCGCGAACCCGCGGCAACAATCGGGGAGCCTGGCTTCAATCGTCGCTCACAAGAGGAGTGGGCATCCTCAGATGCCCGCGTAAGGCTGACATGCCTGGCGCAAGGCGTTTGTAGATTCCACGTTACTCCTTTTATATACCAGCCCCAGATACCTTCGCGAATTGCCCGGCTGACACATTTTTATCACCGGTAAAAGGATAAAGGAGTAGTTCAAGATGAAAGTAGGCGTCTTCAGTTTTGTTTTTCAAGATCTATTATCGTATGACAAGGCACTGGATTGGATTGCTGGGGTGGGGGCTGAAGCGGTTGAAGTTGGCTCCGGCGGTTATGTGGCCGAATTGGGCGAATCCTATTGCAAGCCGGCCGAACTACTGGAAAACCAATCTCATTTGGCAGAATGGAAAAAATTAGCCGGCGATCGTGGCCTGGAGATCAGCGCTCTGAGCTGCCATGGCAACCCCCTCCATCCCAACCCGGATGTGGCCAATCTCCACCGCCAGCAGTTCCGCGACACCGTGAAGGTGGCCGGCAAGCTGGGAGTCCGCCGGGTCATCACCTTCTCTGGCTGCCCCGGCGACAGCGAAAATAGCCTTTATCCCAACTGGGTCACCTGCCCCTGGCCGCCAGATTTCCTGCGCATTCTTGATTGGCAGTGGAACGAGAAAGTGATCCCATATTGGCAGGAAGAAGCTAAATTCTGTCGCGATCATGGCGTCGATATGATCTCGTTGGAGATGCACCCTGGCTTTGTCGTCTACAATCCCGAGACTTTATTGCGCCTTCGTGCAGCCGTTGGCCCTGAAATTGGGGCTAACTATGACCCCAGCCACCTCTTCTGGCAAAACATCGATCCCATCGCTGCCATTCGTGCCCTTGGTGACTCCATATTCCATGTCCATGCCAAAGATACGGAAATTGACCCCTACAACACGGCCGTTAACGGCGTCCTGGATACCAAACCCTATGCCGATGAGATCAACCGGGCTTGGATCTTCCGTACTGTAGGTTATGGACACGGACAGAAATTCTGGAAAGATTTAGTGAGTAACCTGCGTCTTGTGGGTTATGATTATGTTCTCAGCATGGAGCATGAAGATAGCCTGATGTCCCTTCGTGAAGGTCTGGAGAAAGGCGTCGGCTTCTTGCGTGACTTAATCTTAACTGACGAGCGAGGCAAACCCTGGTTCGAATCATAAGCGATACCTTTTGAAGAAAATTCGACAGATCCCAAAACGGCTTGGCAGCCAGGGGTTCTGGGCTCTTTGCCCGGCCTTACTGCTCATCCTGTTTCTGGTTGCTTGCCGGCCCGCGGTTGACGAAACGCCGGCAAGCACGATCACCCCTACCGAGCCGACCGTAAGCGAGGTCATCTCCTATGCCGGTGCATCCCCGGAAGGCGCCCTGGCCCGGTTGGGCCGGGGATCGCTGGCGGTAGCTGCATTCTCACCCGACGACCGGCAAATCGCCGTGGGCGGGAATGTGGGCGTTTACCTGTATGCGGCCGATACCTTGGAAGAACTCTGGCATTTGCCGGCTACTTCTCCAATTATAAGCCTGGCCTTCTCTCCTGATGGCCAGTGGCTGGCTGCCGGCGCGACGAATGGGATTGTCAATCTGATTCATGCCGCCAGCGGCCGGGTACGCCAGGGCACACCGCCCGGGGTTAATGGGCAGAACGGCGTCAACGCCCTGAGCTGGGCAGGTGGTTTGCAGCCTACCGATGACCAGCTTCTGGTCGCCGGCTTCAACGATGGCGCCGTCGCCATCAGTCGCCTTCCCCCGGCCGCTGAGGGGTCGACGACCGGCTCGCCGCCTATCGAAGTATTGGGCTTATTAGAACGCTCCCCCGCCGGGGTGACCGCCCTGGCCATCAGCCCCAACGGCCGGATACTGGCCACCGGCGATCGATCTGGATATATCAACCTGTGGGAAATCGCCACCTTATCCTGGTTTGGCCGGCTTGAAGGCCACGAATCGGGTGATGCTGTGCTTGACCTGGCCTGGTCGCCGGCTGGAGACCAGCTTCTCTCGGCCGGCCGCGACGGCAATATATTTATTTGGGACGTCCTCACCTTTCAGCCGCTACACCAGATCCAAGGAGCGGCCGAGGCGTTGGCCTTAAGCTATTCTCCTGACGGACAAAGCTTCGCCGTGGCTGCCGGCGATGGCCAGATTGTTACTCGTCAAAGTACAAGCCCTTACGGGGAACTATCGTCTAGAAGTCTTGATCGGTTGTTGTCTGGGCTGGAGTTCGATTCTGGCTGGGACTCTTTCGCCGCTTTCTCCCCAGATGGCGAGTTGTCTGTGTGGCCGCTCACTGGTGAGCACGCTTCTAAGCCAACCATTTCCCTGGTGGGTCACACTCCGGTTATCGCCAACGCCACCGCAGCAGCCTACTCTCCCGGTGGCCAAATCCTGGCCACTGGCCTGGGCGACCAGGTCATCCTGTGGGATACAGCCACCTGGCAACCGCGACAATTCCTGGCCGGTCACCAATCAGGCGTCAGTGATCTGGCCTGGTCGCCTGATAGCGCTGAGCTGGCCTCCGCCTCCCGTGACCACACGGTCATCATCTGGGATTTGAAGAGCGGCCAACCTCGTTTACACCTGACCGAGCATACCAGCAATGTGACAGACCTGGCTTACTCCCCAAACGGCCGCCGGCTAGCCACGGCCGGATCGCTGGATAATACAGTCATCATCTGGGACCTGGAAACTGGCCTGCCTTTGGCTATGTATCCTGGGGAGGGGGCAGGCGTCTGGAGCGTTGCCTGGTCGCCTGATGGCCAAACCCTGGCCACCGGTCTGACCAGCGGCCATATCCATCTTTGGAAAGCGGATAATCATGCCAGCCCTGGACCACTTACCAGCATGATCCGCCATTCCGACTGGGTATCCGGGCTAGATTTTTCACCTGATGGATCCTTGCTCGCCTCGGTCGGCGCCGATGGCCGGTTGCTTATAACCAGGCTGGAGGATGCGAAAGCCAAAACCTTTTCCGGCCACCTGGGACCCGTCCATCGGGTCCACTTTAGCCCCGATGGAACCATGTTGGTCACTTCCGGGATTGACGGTCAAGTCATCGTCTGGGATGCCAGTCCGGAGGCGACGACGGAACCACTCTTCATTTTTGAGGGGCATACCGGGCCTGTCAACGATGCCGGTTGGTCAGCCGATGGCCGGCAGTTGGCTAGCGTATCCGAAGATGGCACGGCCATCATCTGGGATCTTTCGGTTGGCCCGTGAGCGAATTGTATTTTGCGAGATGGATAGTTGGAGGTCTTTGTGCGAATAAATCTAGCTTACGGCCGTGAAGGCCTGGCGGTCGACCTGCCTGAAAAGATTGGGCACAACCCAGTCGACATTATCAGGCCTCAGTATGTCCCTGGCCTGCCTGACGAACCGGCCGCCATTCGCCAGGCTCTGCGTGCGCCTATCGCTTCTCCTCCTCTAGCTCACCTGGTCAAGCCCGGCGACTCTGTCGTGGTCGTCCATACCGACATCACCCGGGCTACGCCGAATGACCGCTTGCTGCCGGTTCTCTTAACCGAGTTGGAAGAAGCCGGGATCGATCGCCAGGATATCACTTTGCTCAACGGTTTGGGTACACACCGGCCGCAAACCGATAGCGAACTACGCCTTCTATTAGGGGATCAAATCGTCGAAAATTATCGCTGCCTCCAGCATGATTGTTACGATGATGACAATCTTCTGCCCCTGGGTGATACGGCCCTGGGTCACCCGGTACGCATCAACCGCACCTACATGGAGGCCGATGTTAAGATTCTCACCGGTTTCATCGAACCTCATTTTTTCGCCGGCTTCAGCGGTGGTCCTAAGGCCATTTTGCCTTCCTTGGCCGGTGCCGAAAGTGTTTTCACCAATCATGGCTTAAAGATGATCGCCCATCCCCAAGCCGCTTGGGGTGTGACCGAGGGCAATCCTATTTGGGAGGAGATGCGCGACGTTGCCCTGCGCACCCGGCCGACGTTCCTGTTAAATGTCGCCCTTAATGTTCACCGGCAGATCACCGGCCTCTTTGCCGGCGATATGCTGGCGGCCCACGCCGACGGCTGCAGCTTCGTCAAACAGCAGGCCATGGCGGCCGTCGCCCACGAGTACGATATTGTCTTGACCACCAACAGTGGCTATCCGCTGGACCAGAATTTATACCAGGCGGTGAAAGGGATGAGCGCCGCCAACCAGGTTGTTCGCCAGGGTGGGGCGATCGTCATCGCCGCCGCCTGCGAAGATGGGCTGCCCGACCATGGCCGTTACGCGGAATTGTTAGCCCAAGGCAGTTCTCCCCAGGGTATATTAGAGCTGATATCCCAACCAGGCTTCAGCGAACAAGATCAATGGCAGGTCCAGATCCAGGCCCAGATCCAACTCAAAGCCACCGTCTATGTCTATAGCGAAAATCTAGCCCGAGATCAAATAAAAAACGCGTTGTTCGTGCCCAGCGATTCCATAGAACAGACCGTCATGGAATTGATCGAACATGCGGGTCCAGATTGCCGCCTGTGTATCATCCCCGAAGGCCCGCAAACGATTCCTTACCTGTCACCAGGATATCCAGAGGGTCGCCATGAGCGATGATGGAACGATATTACTCATAATGGCCGCGCTGGTCGCCTTCCTCATTGGCCTTTCCAAGGGTGGTCTGGGCGGCACGGCCGGCGCTTTGGCCACCCCTCTAATGGCCCTGGTTTTACCACCCGAAGCGGTGATCGGTTTAATCCTGCCTCTTCTGATGTTTGCCGACATCTTCGCCGTTGTTCTGCATTGGGGACGCTGGAACAAGAAGCTGATCTTGCTGCTCTTACCTGGGGCCATTATAGGGATTACCATCGGCACCTTCTTTATTACCAATGCCCCCACCGAGACTTTGCGCACGTTGCTAGGGATCATCATCTTATTATTTGCCCTCTACAAGGCCTTTGAAAAAAGAATTCTGAACATATTCACCTACCAACCGCGCAACTGGCATGGCCTGGTCGCTGGCGCGATCACCGGCTTTTCATCGGCCCTGGCCCATACGGGCGGACCGCCGGTTAGCATTTATCTACTGATGCAAAAAGTCACCCCGGCCGTCTTCATCGCCACTTCGGCCTTGTTTTTTTTCATCGTGAATTGGATCAAAGTACCGTACTACGCTTATGCCGGTTTGTTTGATTGGGTGGAATTACGCCGCATAATCTGGGTGCTGCCCCTTGTGCCCCTGGGTGTCTGGACCGGCCGCTGGCTGGCCTATCGCATCGACCGGCAAACTTTTGAGAACATCATCGTCATCTTGTTGTTTATCAATGGGTTGCTTCTTATCATATTATAGGCTTCTCATGAGTCGCTGCCTCTCCTCTATTTTGCTCAACGCGCCCGTGATGCCATGGCCGGCCCGCTAAAATTCGTTCTTGGCTGCGATATCGGCACCGGCAGTTGTAAAAGTGTGCTTCTCGATGCCTCCGGCCGTGTGGTAGCCCGCTCCGAGAAAGAATATGCCAGCGCCTACCCCCAACCCGGCTGGGTAGAACAGGACCCTGGCGATTGGTACGCGGCCTTTTGCGTCACGGTCCAACAGTTGCTGTCCGATTCGAGGATCGGCCCGGGACAGATCGCCTGTCTGGCCATCGCTGGCGTAACCCATAATCCGGTATTGTTGGATGCGGCCGGCCAGCTGCTGCGGCCGGCCATCCATTTTTGGGACCGGCGCAGTGTCGATCAGGTTGCCCAAATCAAAGCGCGCTGGGGTGAGGCTGTGCGGCGCCTGGCTCTCAATGAGGTAGATCCCCTCTGGACCTGGCCCCAACTCCTCTGGTTAAAACAGCACGAGCCGGCCCTCTGGCCGCGCATCGCCGCCTTACTCTTCCCTAAAGACTATGTTCGCGGGCGGTTGACCGGCCGCCTGGCCGGACCACCCCTGAGCGACACCATTGATCCAACCGGCACGTTATTTTACAATCCCCGGACTGCTCGCTGGATTGAACCGTTCGTTCAAGATTTAGGGCTACCAGATGGCGCTTTGCCAACCGTACAACCACCCCTGGCCCTGGCCGGTTCCGTTGATCAAAGGGGCGCTGAAGATACGGGATTGTTGAGCGGGACACCGGTCATCACCGGCACCTCAGATACGGCCGCCGAGGTCGCCGGCGCCGGCGCCTTATATTCTGGGCAGGCCATAGTCAAGCTAGCCAGCGTCGGCCGGATCATGCTGGTCCTGGACCGGCCCCTGGACCATCCCCGAAGTCTAAACTATCCTCATGTTATTGACGGTCTCTGGTACCCAGGCACAGTGACAAAACATGGCGCCAGCGCCTATCGTTGGGCTCGCGATACCTTCTGGCGTGCCTCAAATAGCATGGCCACATTTCGGGACATGGACCAGGCCGCGGCCGGCGTCAGCCCAGGGTGTCAGGGCCTGTTGTTCTTCCCCCATCTTTCCGGTGAATATGCACCCCAGTGGGATCCGCAGTTGCGAGCCGCCTTCCTGGGCCTCACCGTCCAGCACCAGCGGTCCCACCTGACCCGGGCTGTGCTGGAAGGCGTGGCCTTTCAGATTCGCGCCGCCCTGGAGCAGATCGTCGCTGCCGGTGGTTATTACTATGAGATCCGCCTTATCGGCGGCGGCGCCGCCAGCCCCCTCTGGGGCCAGATCATGGCCGACGTTTTAGGCTGCGCTTTGGTAGTACCCGTAGAACGGTCGGCCGCTTATGGCGCCGGTCTGCTGGCCGGCCAGGCTACCGGTTTATTCCCCCAACAACCCCAGGAGCTGGCCGACCTAATCCCGGTTGCTCATCGACTCAAACCGGACGATGAGGGTTACGCCACTTATCAGAAGTTATATAATAGTTATCGTGAGATCGGCCGAGAACTAAACAGGTCGGCTCACCGGCTCGAGGCTTTTTCAGGCGACTATCAACTTCCGAATTTTTCTTCATATTCAGAAGTTTGGAAAGAGAGTTCATATGTTGGAGGATCAATGAAACCATTAGCTAAACCGGCCGGTCCTGTACGCGTAGCGTTTATCGGTTGCGGCAATATGGCCCGCTACCACTTGTCGGTCATATTGAAACATTTTTTAGATACCCAGGTGCCTGTTGTCTGCGAACCAGATCCAGAACAATTCGAGTTGACAGCCGAGGAATTCCGGATTGCCGGTCGTCCCGTGCCGCCTAACGAACCAGACCTGGCCACATTGTTGGCCAAATACGGTCCCGAGCTAGATGCGACTTTCATCGTCACCCCCCATGCGCTACATCATGACCAGACAGTAGCCTGCCTGGAAGCCGGGCTGGATGTACTCCTTGAAAAACCTATGGTGATGAATGTGGCCGAGGCCAAGAGCTTAATCGAAACGCGTGATCGATCCGGCCGCCTGTTGGTTGTGGCCTTCAACGGTAGTCTTTCACCAGAGATCCGCACGGCGGTGGCGATGCTCCGGTCCGGTGAACTAGGTCCCATTCAAAGCATCAGCGCCACCATATGGCAAAATTGGCGCGAGCTGACGGGTATCTCCTGGCGCCAGGTTCCCAGCGAATCCGGCGGCGGCTTTATGTTTGATACCGGCGCCCATATGTTAAACACCACCGCCGACCTGGCCGGCGAACCCTTCGTCGAGGTAGCCGCCTGGTTAGACAACCGCGGTGCGAATGTTGACATTATGGGCATGGTGATGGCCCGGCTGCAATCGGGCGCGCTGGTCACCATGCATGGTTCTGGCGAGACCGTTCCCTCCTGCGCCTCCGATATCCGGGTATTTTGCCCCAGGGCTATTCTTCGTACCGGCGCCTGGGGAGGATTCCTGGAGATCCAACGAGCCGGGCCTTCCTGAATTCGAAGAGGTTGAAGTGCCGCCCTCAGTCGGGGCCTGGGAGCAATTCCTGGCCGTCCGCCGGGGCGACCTTTCCAATCCTTCCCCGCCGGAAGTCGGTTTGCGCATGGCCCACCTTTGGGATGCCATCCGCGCCTCGGCCGCCAACAACGGCGTGCCGGTAACCTTGACTTATTAGATTAGCTATGAGGTACCAAGAGCGTCATGAGTGCAGCAACCCGCATCACGATTTGGAATGAATTTCGACACGAACAAGGTTCTCCCCAGGTGGCGGCCGTATATCCCGATGGCATCCACATGGCCCTGGCCCAACATCTGGAGCAAGCTGGCTTTTCGCCGGCTACAGCCACCCTGGACCAGCCCGAACACGGCTTGAGTGAAGCCCTTCTGGCCGGTACAGATGTCCTGATCTGGTGGGGACATATGGCCCACGAAGAGGTCCGGGACGATATTGTGGACCGCGTATACCGGCGTGTTTTAGAAGGAATGGGCCTCATTGTTTTGCATTCAGCCCATTTTTCTAAAATATTCAAACGCCTCATGGGCACAAGTTGTGACCTGAAATGGCGTGAGAATGCAGAGAAAGAACGGCTGTGGGTCGTCTCGCCCGGACACCCCATCACGGCCGGTTTGGGTGAATATTTCGAGATCCCCCAGGCGGAAACGTACGGCGAATATTTCGACATCCCCGCTCCCGACGAACTCATTTTCCTCAGCTGGTTCCAGGGCGGTGAGCTCTTTCGTTCGGGCTGTTGTTACTATCGCGGCCGGGGCAAGATCTTCTACTTTCGTCCCGGCCATGAGACTTTCCCAATCTACCACCAGGCTGAGGTTCTGACGGTGATAAAAAATGCCGTTGGTTGGGCAGCCCCCGTCCACGGACCGGTCCTAAATTTCGGCCACCGGCCACAACCCCTGGAAACGTTTAAACAATAGCCTATCAACTATCCAAGGATAACATCATGACTTCACCGCATAATATCCAGGCATTCCTGGCCGAATTAGGGAAACAAGTCAGTGGCGACCTGCGCGCTGACGATTACAGCCGCATGTTGTACAGCACCGACGCCAGCATTTACCAGGTGCAGCCATATGGCGTCCATCTCCCCCAGACAATCGAGGATGTCCATGCGGCCGTGGAGTTGGCCGCCAAACACCAGGTCGCGCTCCTGCCTCGAACGGCCGGCAGTAGCCTGGCCGGGCAGGCCGTGAATGAAGCGCTGGTCATCGACTTTACCCGCCACCTGGACCAGGTATTGGAACTAAACGTGGAAGAAAGGTGGGTTCGGGTCCGGCCAGGCATCGTTTTGGATGAGCTCAACGCCTACCTGGAGCCTCACGGCCTACAATTTGGCCCGGACCCGGCCAGCAGTAACCGGGCGGCCATGGGCGGAATTGTCTCTAATAATTCAACCGGTTCCCACTCCATCGTTTATGGCATGACCGCCGATCATGTTCTGGAGACCTCAGTCATTCTCAGCGATGGCAGTCATGGCCCACTTTGCGCCGTTGACGCCGGCCGAACTGCAGCAGCGCCTCTCCCTCGCTGGCCTGGAAGGTGAGATTTACCGGGGCATCGCCGGACTGATCGACGAGCCAAAGAATCAGGAAACAATCCGCGGAAATACTCCCCGCCACTGGCGGCGTTGCGGCGGCTATAACCTGGACCGCCTGCTCCCGGCCAATGGTCTGAATTTCAAGTGGCCCTACGACCCCCGTTTTAACCTGGCCAAGTTGATCACCGGCGCTGAGGGCACACTGGCGGTTATCACAGAATTAAAATTGAACCTGGTGCCCAGGCCGGCTCAAACCGCCCTGGCCATCATCCACTTCGACGACCTGTTCACGGCTCTCTCGGCCGTACCGGCGATGCTCGAAGTCGAGCCCACGGCCGTTGAGTTGCTCGATAACCTGGGCCTGACCATGTGCCGGCAGGTGCCTGAATATGCCCGTTTGCTGGATACCTTCGTCCGCGGTGAACCTGATTGTGTGCTCATCACCGAGTTTTATGGCGAAAGTGATGCGGAGTTGAAGGCCAAAGTGGCCCGCCTGGAAGAACACATGCACAGCCATCACACAGGCGCCACCCATATTACACCGGCTTATAGCCCGGCGCTGCAGACCAACATCTGGACCGTACGCAAGGTCGGGTTGGGCTTACTGATGAGCATCAAAGGTGATTTTAAGCCCATTCCTTTTATCGAAGACGCGGCTGTACCTCCCGAACATCTGGCTGAGTACGTGACCCGGGTGGAGGAGTTTTGCAGCAACTTGGGCACGAAGGTCGCCTACTATGCCCACGCCAGCGCCGGCTGTGTCCATATCCGGCCGTTGATCAACTGCAAGGCTGCCGCCGAGGTGGCCAAAATGCCCGACATCGTTCGTTTTTCTGTTGAATTGCTTCGTGGTTATGGCGGCTCCTTTTCCAGCGAACATGGCGACGGTCGCGCCCGCAGTTGGCAGAACGAGGCTTTCTTCGGTCCTGATCTCTTCGCCCTTTACCGGCAGACCAAACGTTTGTTTGACCCCCATAACCTGCTGAATCCCGGCAACATCGTTGACTTTACCAAAATGACTGAGAATTTGCGTTTTGGCGAAACTTACAATGCCCTTCAGATCAAGAGCCACACTGATTTCAGCGCCGATCAGGGCTTTGACCGCGCCGTTGAGATGTGTAACGGGGCCGGCGTCTGCCGCAAACGCACTACCGGCACGATGTGTCCCAGCTTCATGGTTACCCTGGAAGAAGAACACAGCACCCGCGGCCGGGCCAATGCCTTACGTAATGCCCTGGCCGGCCGGTTACCGGTGCAAGAATTCACCAGCAGGCGCATGTTTGAGGTGATGGACCTCTGTATCGAGTGTAAAGCCTGCAAAGCCGAATGCCCTTCTTCGGTAGACATGGCCAAGATAAAATTTGAATGGCTGGCTCAATATTACCAGGAAAATGGCACTCCTTTGCGTCCGCGTATTTTTGGGCATATCGCCACCTTCAACCAGCTAGGCAGCGGAACCCTGGCCCCCTTTGCTAACTGGGCGGCCGGAAATGGACCCTTGAGGGGTGTGGCCAAGAACATGCTGGGCATCACCAAAAAACGTAAGCTGCCACCCTTTGCCAGGCAACCCTTCACTACTTGGTTTAAGCAGCGACCGGCTCCCGGAAACTCCAGGAATATGGGCCAGCTTATCCTCTTTCACGATCCCTTCACCAACTATAACTATCCCGAAATCGCCATTGCCGCCACCGAGCTGTTCGAAGCGGCCGGCTTTGAGGTTGTTCTCCCCGGTCACAAGAGTGATGGCCGGCCTTTCATCTCAAAAGGCCTGGTCAAACAGGCCCGCGCCGCCGCCCTGGACACCATCGAGCACCTGCAACCTTATGCTGATCAGGGCCTGCCCATCGTTGGCCTGGAGCCCAGCAGTTTGCTTTCATTACGAGATGAATATTTTCACCTGTTGCCGGATGATCCCCGGGTGAAAACAATTGCCGAGAACGCGTTCACTTTCGAGGAATTTGTGGCAAACCTGGCCGGTGATGGCCGGCTTAATCTTCACTTCACCGCCGAACCGCGCCATCTATTACTCCATGGACATTGCCACCAGAAATCATTGGTCGGCACCGGCCCCAGCAAAAAAGTCTTGAGCCTGCCTGCCAACTATACAGTGGAGGAAGTCGATTCTGGTTGCTGTGGTATGGCCGGCTCCTTTGGGTACGAGGCCGAACATTACGAAATTTCCATGCAGATGGCCGAGCGACGCTTGCTCCCGGCTGTGCGCGCGGCCGGGACCGAGACGCTCATCGTCGCCGCCGGCGTCAGTTGCCGGCAACAGATCAAGCATGGCAGTGGCCGTACCTCACTGCACCCGGCCGAGGTATTGCGGGCGGCCCTCGTCTGAATCGGTTCTGGTCCGAACTCGACCATAATGAATTCCCTCCGAACGATTAAGGAAAACGGATTATGTCAAGCAACTTGATTTATGAGCCGGTGGGCCAGGTAGCCAGTGGTCCTGTGCCGGTCGATGTCCTTTGCGTCGGTGCAGCCAGCTACGATCTGATTTATTCCATTCCCAGCCAGCCTGGACCTGATGCTAAGATGTGGGCTTCGGCCCTTGATCGCTGTGGTGGTGGACCGGCCGCCAATGGGGCCGTCACTGTGCGCCGCCTGGGTTTTTCAGCCGCTTTCGCCGGCTATCTGGGCTATGATGCCTTTGGCGATGAACATTTGGGAGAATTCCAACGGGAAGGAGTAAATACCTCCCTGGTCGTCCGCAGTTCGTTACCCACCTCATTGTCGGCCATCCTGGTCAAGCCCGACGGCGCCCGGACTATCGTCAACTATATGGGCGGGGCCAGCACAGTTCCCGAAGGGGCCATCGATTTCTCAGGCATCCGGCCCTCCGTCATTCTCTTTGACGGCCATGAGCCTTTTATTTCAACACCGCTGGCCCGGACGGCGAAAGAGTTGGGGATCAAGTTGGTCCTGGATGCCGGCCATGTGCGCCAAGGAACCACCGATTTACTGGATCTGGTCGATTACGCGGTTTGCTCGACGCCCTTTGCCCGGGAATACACTGGCCTGGAAGACCTGGAACAGGCCGCCGCCGCGCTGGCTGAGCATGCGCCCAACGTGGTAATCACCCTGGGCGACCAGGGGCTGGTCTGGTTTGGCCGTGCCGGCGGCCACGGCCGCCTTCCGGCCTATGACGTCGAGACCGTCGACACCACTGGGGCAGGGGATGCCTTTCACGGCGCCTTTGCTGCTGGCGTCGCCGCCGGTTGGGATTGGCCAACCATTCTTGAATATGCCAGCGCCACGGCCGCCCTCTGTTGCACCCGAATAGGCGCCCGTCATGGCATTCCGACAGCCCAAGAGGTCAAAGTCTTCCTCGAAACGAACCTCCTCAATCTGTAATGGCCATCGCCAGCGCTTGAAAATTACCATAAATGTCCCTCTCCGTTTTCATCCGCTCTAGTCAGCGTCCGAATAGGAGGGAGACTTGCCGGCTTATTAGCCTATCCTTTGTCTGGATCCAATTTGAAAAGCCTATCGTCATCGTCTATGATCCAATGAAATATATTGGGAGATGTTTCGATGAAATATGGTTTTGTACTTCCCAGTGGCGATGCCCGGACCGCGGCCGAATTTGCCCGAATGGCCGAAGAGGCCGGCTGGGATGCTTTTTTCGTATGGGAGCCTGTTTGGGGCATTGATGCCTGGGTTTGCCTGACAGCCGCGGCCATGGTGACCAGCCGGATCCGCCTCGGCACCCTGCTCTCACCCCTGTCCCGGATGCGCCCCTGGAAGGTGGCCAGCGAGACGGCCACCCTGGACAATCTCTCCAACGGCCGGATCATTCTCTCCGTCGGCCTTGGCGCTACGGACACCGGTTTTGAGGCCTTTGGCGAAGAAACTGATCGCCGCACCCGGGCTGAGCTATTGGACGAATCCCTGGCCATCATCACCGGGCTGTGGGCCGGACAGCCATTCCGCTACCAGGGGACGCATTACCAGGTCCAGGAGACTGATTTTTACCCGCCGCCGCCGCCCATCCAGCGCCCCCGTATTCCCATCTGGGTCGTCGGCCTCTGGCCCAGTAAAAAATCGATGCGTCGCGTCATGGCCTATGACGGCCTGCTACCCAACGTCTTTGATGAAAACAAGCAGCACCGGCAACTCACCCCGGCCGATGTGTACGAGATGGCCCAATACATCACCGCCAACCGAGGCCAATCGACCCCATTCGATATCATCGTTGAAGGGCAAACCCCCGGTGACGATCCCCAGGGTACTTCCGAGATTATCCGGCCCTGGATCGATGCCGGCGCCACCTGGTGGATCGAGGCCATGTGGGAATCGCCCCGTGACACCCTCGGTGAACAAGCTTTTTTGACCCGTCTCAGGCAGGGTCCTCCCCAGATCTAACATCCCGGCGAACAACAGAATCCAAATTAGCAAATGATGACAATAGCCGTCTTATTTTGGACCAAGCGTTCCAATTCGCCTATACTCGGTGTTCTATTGTGAATTAATCCACGAATCGCTTATGTAGCGGACTCAGGAGTTATCATGTTGGTAAACCAAGAAACGGAACTAAACGAGTGCCCGGTCGATCACACCACCTTCTCGAAACGAAAGACCGGCCGCACCGGGCCAACCGGCCAACCAATAGAACAAACCGCCGACGGCGTCTGGCATATTTATGATTACGATCTGGCCCGGCAGGTTCTGCGAGACAAAGACACCCGCCAGGCCGGCTTCAGCGTTGAACTCGCCAACCAGATGCCCGGCTTGAAACAGAACCCGGTCCTATTCCAGGATGGACCCGAACATCAAAACCAGCGTAAACAAATCGCTCGCTTCTTTACCCCTTCTACAACCCGTGACAGCTACCAGGCGATGATGGAGGAGTTCAGTGATCAGATCATCGCCGAGCTGGTGAAGGAAGGGGAGGTGGACCTGAGTGAATTAACCATGAAATTGGCCGTCAAGGTGGCGGCCGAGGTGGTGGGTCTGACCAACAGTCTTCTGCCGGGGATGGCCGGCCGCTTGAATCGATTTCTACGCTTCGATCCTGGCCAGGCCGAAAAGTTCTCCTGGAAGCCTGGACAGATCGCTTCTTTACTCCAGACAAATACGACCATGTTCTCCTTTTTTCTTTTAGACGTGAAGCCGGCTATTCGCGCCCGCAAGAAGGAAGCCCGGGAAGATGTGATCTCCCATCTAATTTCCCAGGGTTACACGGATACGGAGATCCTCATTGAATGTATCACCTACGGCGCGGCCGGGATGATCACCACTCGGGAATTTATCCAGATGGCTACCTGGCATTTTTTGGAGAATCCGGAGTTAAAGCAGATCTACCTGAATGGAACAATTGAAGAAAGACACCCTCTTTTAGAGGAGATCCTGCGCCTGGAACCGGTGGTGGGCAATCTCTTCCGCCGGGCCACGGCCGACATCGAACTACCGCTCAATGGTCACTCGCTGACGATCGCTCAAGATGATCTTGTTGAATTACATATCCAGGAGATTAATATTGACCAGAGCGTGGTGGGTGATGACCCCCTGGCCATCTGTCCCGGCCGGCCGCTGGAGAAACGAGCCCAACCGCCGGTCATGGGCTTTGGTTTTGGCCACCATCGCTGCCCAGGCGCCTACATCGCCATCCAGGAAACCGATATATTTTTGTTACGCCTGTTGGCCATCGACACCCTTCACCTGGTTAGCGAGCCAGTTGTCAACTATGTCGACCTTATTAAAGGTTACGAGATCAGCAACTTCCGCGTTTCTGTACAATAATCGTGGTTTAACCCTGGACGTAAATAATCCGGGTCGCTTAAAACCAATTTAATTGAGGAGAACAATGTCCCGAACCCTTGAATTTGATCCCGATCACGCCTTGCAGAAAGCCATGACCTATTTCTGGCAACATGGTTACGAAGGAACCCATATGCGCGATCTCGCCAACTATATGGGCATCAGCAAAAGTAGTTTCTACAACACCTATGGCGATAAGCACCAGGTCTACATTAGCGCTTTGAACGCCTACATGGAACGCGAGTATGCCGAACTGAACAAACTTCTGCAGACAGACCCGCCGCCCGATGTGTTGTTGCCTGCCTTGTTTTTTAATGCCTCCGCCAGGGGCAGCGCCGAGGTCCTGGACCAGGGCTCGTTTTTGGTCAATGCGGCCGTGGAGAGAGCGCCTCATGATACCGAGACCCGGGCGGTCATCGGTGATCACTTCCAACGCTTTGCCGATTTATTAACCGAATACTTCAATCGCAAACAAGCCGCCGGGATCATCGCCGACACCTTCCGGCCGCGGCTCCATGCCCACGCCCTGATCAGTAATCTTTATTCCTTAGGCGTATTGGCCCGTTTAAACCTGGGTCTCCAGGCCCGGGAAGATGTGATTGAGGCGGCCATGGTTATTTACCAGGAAACCGATTGACGAAATTTCGTTACGAAGTTTCGTTACGTAGCTTCGTAACATTCTGGGCCATCGATCATTTTTTACTCCTCTTTACCGGACCTGACTTAGGAGACTACTGATGAATCAACCGGCCTCAACTTCCAAGCAGAATCCGGCCGATAAACCTTTCGAGGAGGCTGCCCAACGGCTGTTGGCTCAAATGAGCCTCAGAGAAAAGATTGGGCAGATGTCCGGCGATACACCGCGCCTGCGCGGGATGATCAAGATGGCCTATGCCTATAACGTCCGCCCATATCCGGCCGGCGAGAATCGCCGCCTGGGCATCCCTCCGCTCCTTTTCACCGACGGGCCTCGAGGCGTGGTCGTTTCGCAGGCCACCTGTTTCCCGGTAAGTATGGCTCGCGGGGCCACCTGGGACATCGACCTGGAAGAGAGGGTGGGCGATGCCATGGGTGTTGAGGCGCGCACGCTGGGCGCCAATTTTTTTGCCGGCGTTTGTATCAACGTATTGCGCCACCCGGCCTGGGGGCGAGCGCAGGAAACCTACGGTGAGGATCCATTTCATCTGGGCGAAATGGGAGCAGCCCTCGTTCGTGGCTCCCAGCGCCATGTAATGGCCTGTGCCAAGCATTTCGCCGCCAACAGCATTGAAAACAGCCGTATGAAAGTCGATGTCGAGCTTGACCAGCGCACCTTGCGGGAGGTTTATCTACCCCACTTCAAGCGCTGCGTGGACGAGGGCATTGCTTCGATCATGAGCGCCTACAACCAGGTCAACGGCGCCTATTGCGGCCACAATCAGCCTCTCTTGCGCCGCATCCTAAAAGAGGAATGGGGCTTTGACGGTTTTGTTATTTCGGACTTTGTCTGGGGGATCAGGGATACGGCCGCTGCAGCGATGGCTGGCTGCGACCTGGAAATGCCCTTTACCCAACATTATGGAAAAAGGTTGGAGAATGCCGTCAAATCAGGTTCAGTACCGGAAGCCACCATCGATGAGGCGGTCTTACGAATCCTGCGCCAGAAAATTCGCTTCGCTCCAATCGGCCAGCCTGAGCGCTATAAGCCGGCCATCGTCGCCGGGGAAAGTCACCGGGCTTTGGCGAGGGAAGTCGCTCAGAAAGCCATCGTTTTGCTAAAAAATGAGCCCTTAACCCCGGATCAAGCAGCCCTGCTCCCCCTCGATTTGCGAGAGATAAAACAGCTGGCCGTACTCGGCCCTCTCGCAGGCAGGCCTAATCTCGGTGACAGTGGCAGCAGCCGGGTCCGTCCACCCTCTGTGGTTACCCCATTAGCAGGGATCCGCGCCGCGGCCGGAACGGTCGCCGTCCAGCACCATGATGGGGCCGATCCAACGGCCGCCGCGCGGTTTGCCGCCCAAAGCGATGTTGCCATCGTGGTCGTGGGCCTGACCCATGCCGACGAGGGTGAGCGGATGCCCTACCCCTGGGGCAGCACGGGCGGTGATCGGGATTCCCTGGCGCTATCGCCAGAGGACGAAGCCTTAATCCATGCTGTGGTGGCGGCCAATCCCCGGACGATCGTGGTCCTGATGGGTGGCAGCGCTATCATTACCGAAGCGTGGCGTCACGAGGCGCTGGCTATCTTGATGGCCTGGTATCCGGGCCTGGAAGGTGGCCATGCCCTGGCCGATATCCTGTTTGGCGCTGTGAATCCCAGCGCCAAATTACCCACCATTTTCCCCAAATCGGTCCTCCAGTTACCCTACTTTGATAAGAATGCCCCCAAAATCACCTACGATCGTTACCACGGCTATCGCTTCTTAGAGCGGGCCGGTGAGGAACCCGCCTTTCCCTTTGGTTTTGGTCTAAGCTATACCACCTTTGATTATTCGGAGTTGCAGGTTGAGCCGGTTTCTATCTTCCCCTCAGGCGCTGTCCAGGCTAGCGTGACCATCACCAATAGCGGGTCCAGGGCAGGGGAGGAAATCGCCCAGCTATATATAGGCTACCCGAACTCGGCGGTAGATCGCCCGGCGAAAGAATTAAAAGGTTTTGTGCGGGTGAAGCTCCTTCCTGGAGAAAACAAACAGATTCATTTCTCGCTGCCGGCCGGACAATTGGCCTACTACGATCCGGACGTTGAGGGTTGGGTTATCGAAGCCGTCGAATATGTCCTCTATGTGGGTCCTTCCTCGGCAAATCGGGATCTGTTGGCGGCTAGTTTTAGGGTCATCGACGAGAACGAGGGCGGTGTTGGCGGCTAAACCTGGACTTGCGGCCGGGAAGACGACATCGAGACAGCCATACTCTTTTACCTAGGGAATTGCCAGGAGTTAGCGCCCCCACGACAGCCTGTGGATCTCTGGGCTGCATGCCGTCACTTTGGTTGCCGAATTCTGCTTGAGGACAATTCTATGTGCGCGGCATTATAACGGTAAACGTGCTCCCTTCACCCGGACGGCTCTCCATCTCCAGCCGGCCACCATGAGCTTCCACCTGGTCCCGGGCGATGGTCAGACCCAGCCCCAAACCCTGGGGAAAACGGCGTTGCTGTTTACTGCGGTAGAAAGGCTCAAAGACCTGCTGTTGTTCGGCGATAACAATCCCCGGGCCGCTATCGCTTATCTTGATCCAGGCTTGCTCGTCATTTGCACCGGCCGTAACCGAAACGGTCCCATCTTTTACAGTGTATTTGATGGCGTTGCTCAACAGATTGCCGACCACCTGGCTCATCCGGCTTTGGTCCAGGTCAAGGGTAGGTAACGTGTCCGGTATATCGGTTTGCCAGGTCAGTCCCTTTTCCAATGCGGCAGCCCGCCAGGGGAGTAACAGCGGTGGTAGCCATTCGCTCAAAGCGAGCGGCGCTCGATTTAGTTCCAGGGTACCCAATACCTGCCCGTGGAGTTGAGCCAGGTCGTCCAATAAGGGTTGCATGCGAATGATCTCATCCTCGATGCCTTTTAATAATTCATCCCGAGTTCCCGGATCGTCGGCCGCGCCGATCCTTAAGGTGTGGGCGGCTGCCCGGATGGCACCCAATGGTCGTCCGATCTCGTGGACCATATTGGCCAACAAGCGGCGGCGGGTGTCTTCCAGCGAATGTAGCCGGTCAGCCAGGATGTTCACCGAAGTGGCCAGCTGTTTAATTTCGTCCGGACCCTCTACCGGGATTGGTTCGACGCGCTGGCCCTGGGCGATCTCTGTCACGGCCTCGGTAACGGCCACGATCGGCCGGCCCAATCGCCGAGCCAAAATCAGGGCTACCAATATCGCCAAAATAAATTCCACGGCTAAGATGATTAAGGCCAACCGGCGGAACTGCCCGAATTGTCCAACCACGCCTTCCAATGTTTCCGTTACTGCCACGATACCGACCAATTGTTGATCCACGTCCACCACCGGGACCAACGCTTCCCCGCGCTGGCGAATGACTGAATAGGACACCTGGATGCTTGGCCGTCCTTCCATGGCGCTATCCAACCCCTCGTTGGTAAATTGCCCTTCGATAATCTGGCCCAGATACTCTTGCAGCTGGGGGTCGCTGGCAGCCAACAAGGCGCCACCCGAACTTAACAATGAGATATCGCCCTGGAAGATGACATTGATCTGGGTCAGAAAGGCGCTGGCCTGCTCCTCGTCGGTCAGGATGTCTGGTCGCTGGCTGACGGCCGCGGCGATGAGACTGGCCTGCTCCCCTACATCGGCCGAGAGATCATCCAAGAATACCTGGGTTTCCAACAGGTAGATCAGGCCAAAACCAAACAGAGGTAAGACCACCAGGATAGGCAGCATGTGGCTTAGGATGAAGCGGCTGCGAATCGTGTGCATACTTATTCAGGTTGAGCGATCAGCTTATAGCCCACACCACGAACATTGACTATCCATTTGGGCTTGTTGGGTTCTTCCTCAATCTTCTCCCGTAACCAGCGGACGTGGACGTAGACCACCTGGGGCTCACCCATGAATTCGGCCCCCCACACCCGGGTGAGCAGGTCGTCAATGGACACCACCTGGCCTGCCTCCAGGGCCAGCGCATGTAACAAGGAGAACTCGCGGGCAGTCAAATCCACCATCCGACCCGCATACATGGACGGTATGCGCACCCGGGTCAATGACCATCTCGCCCACGGTGACCACCTTTGGCGATGGCACGACCGCCTGTTGTTTGGCTGTGCGCCTTAGGACCGCCTTGATTCGGGCCAGCAATACATCTGGATCAAATGGTTTCGTAATATAATCGTCAGCGCCCAGCTCCAGGCCAAGAATGGTATCTAACTCTCGCCTCCGGGCCGTGACAAAGATCACCGGTACATCCATTTCCTGTTGGACCTGGCGCAACGCCTCCAGGCCGTCCATCCCTGGCAGACCAATATCCATCAGGATCAGGTCCGGCCGTTCCCGGTAAGCCAATAGCAGGGCGTCTTCTGCCTGGGCGGCCGTGCTGGTCCGGTAACCGGCCTGGACTAACTGCAGACTCAGGCTGCGTCGCATCAATGTGTCATCATCTACAACCAGAATGTGTTTTGCCATATCCTTTCCTTCCCCATGATTTTAGGATAAAAACCTCGGAAATAAAAGCCTTATAAGCGGTTTCATCTGCTATACTTTGCTGTTCTAAAGGAGTATCTAATTTGTCCATCCAAGAGCGAGGACCTCGCCCATCCAAACCACGACTTCTAGCCATCATCCCGGCCTACAACGAAGCCACGCGAATCATGCCGGTCATCACCACGGCCGCTGGCTTTTTGCCCGTTCTGGTGGTGGATGATGGCTCGTCCGACGAAACGGCGTCCGTTGCCCGCGCTGCCGGGGCCGAGGTGCTGGTTCAGGAACCCAACCAGGGCAAAGGCGCTGCCCTGAAGGTCGGCTTTGGATATGCTCTAGCTCAAGATTTCGAGGCGGTCATCACCCTCGATGCCGATGGACAGCATGATCCGGTCGAGATCCCTCTTTTTATCGAAACATATACCGCTACCGCCGCCGACCTTATCATCGGTAAACGGAACTTCGACGGCATGCCTCCTTTACGGCGCGTGGCCAATACGCTTGGCCAGGCCACCTTCTCCTGGGCCATCGGCCAGAATGTGCCCGACAACCAATCTGGCTACCGCCTGCTGAGCCGGCGCCTCATGGCCGGTCTAGGAAAGGGAGTGGAGCAAGGTTTCGAATTCGAACTGGAAATGATCGTCACCTGCATACGATTGGGCTACCGTCTCGAATCCGTGCCGATCCGTACCATTTACGCCGGTGAAACCAGCCACATTAACAACCGTCACCATCTGACCAATTTCCTGCGCGTTACCTGGCAGACCCGCCAGGCTCGCCAACGAAAGCCCTGAAATATGGAAAAAACAGATTGGGAACCATGACCCGAACATCAATCGGACAAAGCCAGGACGCCCTTCACCGCAATCGCCCCACAGGCGTGGGTAATTACCCGCCACGCCACATCTGGCCGGTCCGATGCTGAACCACGTTAGACCTGCGTCCGGATTCTCGGAAAACCCATTCCTCACCCGACATAGTTGGATTCGACAAAGCTTCCTCGGATCAATCCCCTGCTTAACCGTCCTTGGGTTCCCTGCCGTCGCAATTTTCCCAGACTAATTTTTGGCGCGGTGAGCGTGTCCAATGAGGTCGCCAACCAACGATAAATCAGGTTATAATACAAATCTAGCCAGCGGCCGATCCTACCTCGTGGTTTGGCGACCGTCGAAGCCGGGATTGGACCCATTCCATGGGCGCTCGCTGGAAGGAGGGATTTGTGGATCTAATTTTACTTATCCTCCTGGCCCTGATCTTGTTGGGTTTGGGGGCTGTTTTTTTATTAGTTGGCTACCGTTTCTTCCTGATATTATTACCAATCTGGGGCTTCGTCGCCGGCTTGTGGCTAGGCGCTGAAGTCATTTCCGTGCTCCTGGGGGAAGGTTTCCTGGTCAGTGTAACCGGGTTGGTCGTCGGTTTTGTGACCGGCCTGATTATGGCCATTTTATCCTACCTGTTTTACGCCGCCGGCGTCTTGCTTCTGGGCGCCTCTTTTGGCTATTGGCTATCCGCCGGCCTGATGTACGCCGTCGGTTTTGAAGCAGGTTTTCTGGTCACCGTCATCGGCGCCGTCTCGGCCATCATCTTCGCCACCCTGACCGTCATGTTAGACGTCAAAAAGCACCTGGCCATCATCATGACCGCTTTCGGCGGGGCGGGGGGGATTTCCCTGTCCATCTTGCTCATCTTCGGCGCTATCACCCCAGAGCAACTACAAGCCGGAGCGGCCTCAGTTTTGGCGGCCGTGATCGAGGACTCGGTATTTTGGTTGCTTTTCTGGTTGGCCCTGGCTATCGGCGGCATTATCTTTCAGGAAAACAATAGCAAGGAATATTACATCGAGTATGATCGCCAGTACGGCTCCTAGTCGCCTGATCCGGTTGCCGGCCAATAACCTGGGACCCCCCCAGTGAGAAACCGTGTAAAATCCCGATAACATTGCCAATCACCCTTGGAGGATTGATATGCCAGACAATCAAGTTGATACGATTATTAAAATGTTTGAATATAATCTATGGGCGAATACCGAGTTGATAAAGGTCTGTACTGACCTTGATGATGAGCAGTTGGCAATCGAAATGAAGGGGGTTTATGGACGTATTTACCCGACGCTTGTGCACATCATTCGAGCGGAAGGAGGATACTTGCGTCGCATCGCCGGCTTAAACCCATGGGCAGAGGATCTCGATTGGGATACCATGTCCATGAGCGACCTGTTGGAGAAGGCCCATCTGTCAGGTAACCAACTCATCACCTTTGCTGCTGAAGCAGATCCGTCGATGTCTCACGTCATCGACCGGCAGGGCACTGACTACAAATTTTATAATTGGACGGTGTTATTGCAGGCCCTGTATCATGGCATCGAACACCGGACACAGATCAAGATTTTACTCTCCCAAATGGGCGTTCCCCATCCTGAACTGTCTGCCTGGCATTATATGGAGTAGCTTACCCTGTAGAGACGGTCCACAAATTTTCAGACGCGGGAGATGGGAAAGAAGCCAGGATTGCCTGGCTTCTTTCCATTAAAGGAGGGAACCATGGGCAAGTATTCCGATGGCCACTAACTCGACGGCGTCCAACGGGACCCAACTCTCAACTGCATCACCCGGCCCAGCCAGGCGAACCCACTTTCCATTCATTTCGGCGACACTGACTTCCGTGCCGCTTTGAAGCGTATACTCTGTTGTGAACTGTTCCCCTGGTTCCGTGCTGATGGCCACTGAAGGGGCGATAACCACGCCGCCGGGCAACGCCTGCTCCGTATAGATACGTGTGCCCAGCGATAGGCCGGTCAGCAGCAAAATGAAGAGGACCAACATCGCCGCCAACTTCAATGTTGAGCGCCCCTTGCCAGGCGCCCATAATCGCCAGCCCAACAGCAGCAGGCCGGCCAGGAACCAGAAAGCCAGGGCCAATACGGCCGTTTCGTTCACCGTCAGCCAATTTCCAGTCAGCTCCCCTAACATGCCCAACGGGCCAGGAACATTTGCCAGGACATTTTCCATCCCCAGCACGATCCCGGTCTGTTCGCGGGTCAGCTCCAGGTTCGCTTTGATGTCAGCGTCGCGCGGGTTGAGCAAAGCCGCTCGCTGGTAATTCACGATCGCCCGGCCCAGGTCGCCCTGGCGGTAATAAGCGTTGCCCAGGTTAAAGTAGACTGTGCTATCCTGGACCCCTTGGTCGATGATCTGTTCGTAAACCCGCCCGGCTTCATGATAGTTGCCTGCCTGGTACAGGCGGTTCGCCGCCTCCATGGCTCCGGCATCGGCCGAAACCCGTGGCGTTATAATCGCGGAACCAATAACCAGCAGGCCCAAAAGAACCAGGCCAGTGACCAATAGTAAAATAATATTTCTCTTCATAATTCCCTTCGCCTCATACAAATAACATTCGCTAGCTATTTTATTTTGGAGTCAGCATCCTCAGATGCGGCTGTGCCCGATCTACACCCTGAAGGAGTTAGCATCCTCAGATGCCGCTCGTCTGGCATCACCATCTACCGGACGTGGCTCAGCGTGTATCATCACCCACCAAAGCCTTCTGCAAAATTCCACTCTAAACAAACCCTTTCTCTAGCTGGTTAATAACTTCCTCCGCTGCCTTCAGAATATCACCTGAGACCAAGTCATCGTCACCGGGGGCGAATCGACCCATCTCACTAACACTCTGGACACGCAGGGTCGTTCCAATAAGCTCAGACCCAAGGCCGGCCTCATCTAACAAGCCGGCTAGCTCACTCTGGGTCAGCCCGCTTATGCTCCGGTTCAACTTATCCGCCAGGTAGCCATTCAAGATATGCTCGGCCGCTTCATGATGCGAGGCAGGCTCTTGGGCAGCCTTGCGCAACGCCTGGCGCGCTTTACCGGCCGCTTGTTGGCTGCGTCGTTTTTCAACATTGTTTTCCCGGCTCATCTGCCATCTCTGCCAGGCAAACTGACCGCTTAGCAGAAATAACGGCACCGTCCACAACAGCCAGAAGGCGCTACTCTGGGTGATCGGCTGGCCGCCCCGGTTCCACGAAGCCGGCGTGTCTTTCATAGGCCTGATATCGGGACCAATTCCCGCCCCTGAAGCGAGACCGGCATTATTGCTTGCGGCCGGGGTCGTGCCGGGAAATGTCGACCCGCTAACGTCGGCCTCGACGAAAATCTCGATTGCTTCGCTGCTGGCCGTTGCGTACTCGCCACTATAAGGATCAAAGTATGTATAGCTGAGCGCCGGCAAGGTCAGTTGCCCAGCCACGGTGGGCACCAGCACTCGTTCGTAGCGACGACTGCCGGCCATGAAATCATCTTCCACGCCCGACTCCACCGCCGCATCGCTATCGAATGCCCGCCACTCGGGACTCTCTGGCCATACCGGGTCCGGCAGCGAATCAATATTGCCTACGCCACTGACCGTTACCTGCCAGGTTACCGTGTCGTTAACCTTGCTTGTCTCTTTGTCTGCCGCGGCTGTGATATCAAAGCGGCCAACCGCGCCCCGGAAATCGGCCGGTGCGGGATCAGGCAGCGCTTGCACATTAACCGAAACCGGCGCCGTCTGTAGCGTTCCACCCCGGCTGAAGAAGTCGGCCGCGACATTCAGCGTCGCCGGATCGATGATCGTTTCGCCAACGCTGGTAGGGAACAGAATCGTCCACAACGTCGTAACCCGGTAGTTCCGGCCGCCCGCCTGGATCGTGTATTCACCTTGTTCCGGCAACTGTTCGCTCCAGAAACCGGTAAAAGTCGGTGGTTGGTATTCTAGGCCGCCAGAATTGACCGCCTGGTAGAAGCGCATGGTGTAGGTGAGCTGTTGGCCCTGGTAGGGGTTAGGATTGTCCACCGTCGCTTCCAGAAAGTAATCCTGGCCTACTAAATCGGCCGGCACAGCAGCGGGCTCAATGGCGATACTATTCACCGCCGGCGGGGCGGCCGCACCCTGGGAATTCGGGGCGCCAAAAAAGCTCGATAGGCCCCCCATATTGCCCAACTGAGAAAGCAATTGGGACAGCGAGGACGAACCCGATAGGCCACCTGAAAACGGGCTTGATGGTTGCTGTGCTACGCCGGTACCCTGGGTTACCGTGATCACAATGGGCTCTGTCGTGTAGTAGCTGCCATTCATTTCGACGGCTATGGTGCCAATTGATAGCTGGCCTGTTTGTAAAGGCTGCAATTGATATTGGTAAGTCGAATGCCTGCTTGTCTTGCCATTAACAATCGATATTTGCTGTCCACTGCTGCTGCCCAGAACCTGGAATCCATCCAGCGGTGGCATCACAATTTGGGTAGCCTTGCCGGCCGCATCGTCGATACTCACCGTCAGCTGCAAACTCTCATCGGTTGTGATCGCCGTCCGGTCAACCTTGGCTGTTACGACATCCTGGCCTTGGGCCTGGGCCGTACCCAGGTTCAAAACGAAGAGGGCCAGGGCCAGGACTGCCATCAATATCACACTAACTTTTTTCATGGTTATTCTCCGAGCTGTTATGTTATTTACCAATCTTGTACCGGTGGATAGGGTGGGGCGACAAAGATCTGGCCCAATCGTTCTTGTAAGGTGTCAGAATCCCCGGCGATGGCGGCCAATAGCTGGCGTGCCTGCTCTGCGGTCATACGTTGTCCTGGAGCCGGCGCCTGGCCCGGTTGCGGGTCGCCATTCTGTTCGCCGTCCTGGGGTTGTCCCTGTCCTTCCTGGCCATCCTGAGATGGGTCTTGTTGATCCTGCTGTTGTTCTTGCTCTTCCTGGCCTTCACCGTTTTTAGATTGATCTTGCTCGTTTTCCTGGTTATTCTCTCCGTCCTGGTTCTGGCTATCTTCGGATTGATCTTGGTTCTGATCGTTATTCTCGCCTTCGCCATCTTGGTCTTGCTCTTGTTGCTCCTGATCCTGCTGTTGTTCTTCTTGCTGCTGTTCTTCTTGCTGCTGCTGTTCCAGCTTCTGTAAGGCCAATTCCAGGTTGTACTTGGCATCCTGATCATCCGGGTTCAATAGCAAAGCATCTCGGTAGGCGGCCACAGCCGCTTCCCAATCTTCGCTGCTGAAGGAGGAATTACCCATATTGTAGAAACTATTTTGGGCTAGTGATTCCTCCTCGGCAAAGCTCAATGCTTGCTGCATCATGGCCAGCGCTTCGGGATAAGCCCCTTCGCGATACAGGGCGTTGGCCGCGTTGTAATAGGGTTCGGCCAGCTCAGGCGATTCCATGAGGGCATTTTGGTAAGCGTTCAGTGCTTCCAGGTAAGCCGCTTCGGCGAACTTATCATTTCCCTCATTGTTCAACTTTTCGGCCGCCGGGCTACAGGCTGTAATTAACATGCCCATGGCTGCCGCAGCGACAATGACGACTAAGATAACGGGTAATACTTTTTTTATTTTGTTCATTGGCTTACCTCTGCGCTGCCAGCGCGGTCTCTTTCTGACTACTTTCTTCCAGTTGGCTTGCTCCGAGCATACTACCCGTGTTAAGGGCCTTGCCGCCCAGGCGTTCCTTCCACGAAGGCTGGCCACCTAGAACGCGCCGGTCAGGAATTAGCTCGCTCAGGACCATGGCTACCACAGCCAGGGCCAGGAAAATTTGGAACCGTTCGATATAACGTGTCTCGAATCGAGTTTGCAGCTGGGCCGCTTGCAGGCCGTCGATTTCGGCTAATAGTGCGTCCAATTCAGCCCCATCGGCTGAAGCCCGGTAATATTTTCCGTTCCCAGTCTGGGCCAGGGTCATCAGCGTGCTCTCATCCAGACTGGAAAGAACGACCTGGCCGTTCTCATCGGTCTTATAGCCAGTGGTCTCGCCTAACTGGTTTACCTCGGGAACCGGGTTGCCCTCCGGCGTCCCAAAGCCAATGGCGTAAATCAACACATCTTCACCGGCTGCTTCCTTGGCTGCCGCCACCGGGTCTGTTTCCCGGTCTTCGCCATCGGTCATGATGATGAGTACTTTCTGGCTGGATAGTTCGGGATCAAAGCCATTCATTGCCGTGCGGATCGCCTCGCCAATTACCGTCCCCGGCCGCGAGATTGATCGCGGCCCGGCGCTATCCATATAGTTCAACGCCGTCTGGTAATCGGTGGTCAGCGGCACTTGAATGAAGCTGGCCCCTGAAAACAGAACCAGTCCAACTTCATCGCCGTCCAGGCGTTCCATCAGATCGGCGATCTCTAATTTCGCCCGATCCAACCGGGTTGGCTTGATATCATCGGCCAGCATGCTCTGGGATACATCCAGGGCGACCATGACCTGCAAGCCCTCCTGTTCAATCTCTCGCACCTCCCGCCCCCATAGGGGCCGGGCCAGGGCGAATATGAACAGCGCCAGGGCAACCAGGCGTAGCGCCCTTTGCCAGCGGCGGCCGCGCCAGTTGATGTTTGCGCTTAGCCGGCGAATTAGCTTCGTATCACCCAGGCGGGCCAGGTCACGTTGCTGCCGTTTTGCCGCCCACAGTAGAAATAGGGCTGCGGTAGGTACGAGTAAAAGTCCAATTAGTAATTGTGGATATTGAAAATTCATGATGCCCTCTCTAATTAAACCCCGCTGCTTTCACCTCAGATCTTGACAACAGCCAAGCTTCTAGAAAACCTGCCGGGTTTATTAATACTTTATCTAAGGTATCTTGCGGAATAAGGTGTTTCGCAGCGCCATTTCACTTAGAAAAATGAAAGCCGCCGGGACCAGCAAGAAGCCGGCCAACTCGTGGTACTGGTTATAAACCTGCACCTCAACCTGGGATTTTTCCAGGCTGTTGATTTCATCGTAGATTGCCTTCAATCCGTCACTATCCTCCGCACGGAAATATTGTCCGCCCGTGAGATCTGCCACTTGCCGCAGCGTCTCTTCGTCTAGCTGGCTCTCCTGGTACACAATGTCTTCGCCGCCGAACATCGATTGAACCGGAACAGGAACCTGTCCAGGCCGTCCGGCGCCGATTGTATAAACCTTGATGCCTAACGCTTTGGCCGCTTCGGCCGCCGTCAGTGGGTCAATCTGACCAGAATTGTTGACCCCGTCGGTCAACAAGATGATGACTTTGCTCTCAGCGTCACTGTTGGTGAGCATATTGGCCGCATTGGCCAGGCCTAAACCAATGGCCGTGCCGTCCTCTATGCCCAGATCGCCGGCCAATTTGACCTGCTCTAGCGAGCGGGTGACCATATTGTGGTCCAGGGTCAGTGGACTCTGGTTAAAGGCTTCGCTGGCGAAAATGACCAGGCCGATGTTGTCATAAGGCCTTTCGACGATGAAGTCACTGATTACTTGTTTGGATGCTTCTAACCGGTTCTGCGGCTCAAAGTCCAACGAGGCCATGCTGCCTGAAATATCCAGGGCCAGGGCGATCTCCACCCCTTCTCCGGTGATTGTCTCTTTCCCTTGCACTATCTGTGGTCGGGCCAGGGCAATCAGGCTTAAGCCGATGATCAGTAGTCGCAAAGCCACCAGCAGCGGTCTCCAGGTGATGCGCCAGGAGTTGGGTAATCCTTTCGCCAGCTGCGTCGCGGCAAATTGCATGGTTGCCGGTCTTGCCTGGCGGCCGTTCCATATGTGGTATGCGGCCAATAATGTTGGGATGAGAATCGCCAGGGCGATTATCCATGGTGAAGCAAATCGAAAGCTCATGCGTTTACCTCCGTCGGTTGATATTTACCATTGAGCGAGTTCATTGGGCTTGATAAGGGTACGACGGCCGCCGCGTTGGGGGGAGTGCTGTCTTCTTCTTCCACGGCTGGAATGGTTGCCTGCACGATTTGTCGCACGGAAGTGATGATGCCATAAGCGCTGCTCGCCTCAGGCAAATATTCTGAGAATTTGACCAGGTCACTGACATCCAAAATCGATAAAATGTGACCGGACAGACTGACTGGCAGGTCAACCTGCTTCAAAGCGTCATGGACTTCAGCAGTCGTACGTTCCATCATGGGGATGTTGAACCGCCGTTCTATATAGAGTCGCAGCGTATCAGAGACCAGGGTGTAATGTTCTTTGAAGAAGCCCGCATCGGGTAGCTTTAGCCCTTCAATACGATCTAGCTCATCGAGTGCAACCTCGTGGGGCAAGCGGTTATCCATGGTTGCCAGAGCCCGTCGAGTCCGAAGGCGACGAACTACCAGGAATATGAGCCCCACAATTAGGCCCGCAACGATCAACGCCAGGGCCGATGATAAGATATTGACATAAGGTATATCGACCTGGGGTTTGATGTCGCGTAATTCACTATCGCCCTCTTGCAGCACTGAGGTTATATCCACTGTCAACGGTCCGGCTATAACTTCGCTGACCTGCCCCGAGCCATCGGTCAGGTTGATAACGACTGGCAGTGTGCTATAGGTGCCTGGGGCAAAGAGTCGGGCATCGATGATCTGGCTGGTAGTTTCCGTGCCGTCCCCGTTGGACCGGGTAATGGGAGCCGACTGGTTGTTAACCAGAAAGGGTCCCCATTCACCTGCCAATTCGGGCATAATAACATGGGTGCCGGCCGGATGGGTCACTGCGAGGTTTAATTCGATTGGGTCGCCCACGGTCAATTGACCACCTGGCGCCGTCAGCACAGCAACGGCCGTTTCAGACGATTGGGCCGCTGCCGGTAGGGTTACCAACAAAACCAATAAAATCAGAATGGGTATAAATATCACTTTTTTCTTCATAATTTGTTCCTGAGTATGTCCCGCCTGAATCTGTTCCTGCTAATTGATTGGTGTCGGCCTTAGCTTCTTGGTGCCGGCCTTAGCTTCCTAGTGTCGGATTCGCCGGGCCCGGTCTTTGAAGAACGTCGTCAGCGGGGCGGTATAATCCAAATCCGTGCTGATGTCGATCCGGTCGACCTGTGCCTGTTGGAATACCAGCTTCTTGCCATGCTCCATAGCCTGGTATCGCTGATGATAAGCTCGCTGCCAGGCCTGGCTGTTAGTGTCCACCCAAACAATCTCGTCTGTCTCCGGATCTTCCAGGGCCAATAGGCCAACATTTTTTAGTCCGCTTTCCAGCGGGTCGTGCAGGTCTACGGCGATCAGGTCGTGGCGGCGGTTGGTAATGGACATCGCTTTTTTATAGCTGTCCGGATCGGCCACGAAATCGCTGACCAGGAAGATAATACCCCGCCGTTTCAACATCTGGACTGTCTTTTCCAGGGCCAATTTGATGTCAGTGCCCCGGCTCTGAGGTTCATAGGCCAACAATTCGCGAATCAGCCGCAAAACATGCCGCCGGCCTTTTCGCGGGGGAATGAACAGTTCGATCTGATCGGTAAAGATCATCAGGCCAACTTTGTCATTGTTCGTCGTAGCGGCGAAGGAGAGTACGGCCGTTAATTCGGCCGCCAACTCTCGTTTGAACTGCTTCACCGAGCCAAAGTTTTCCGAGGCGCTGGCATCCACCAGCAACATCACTGTTAGCTCCCGCTCTTCAACGAATCGTTTGACGTAGGGCTCGCCGGTTCTGGCGGTCACATTCCAATCGATAGTCCGGATTTCATCCCCATATTGGTAGGGGCGCACTTCATCAAAGGCCATTCCCCGGCCTTTGAAAATGGAGTGGTACTCGCCGGCAAAACTATCATTAACCAGGCGGCGGGTCCGAATTTCTATGTGGCGTATCTTCTTAATTAACTCTGTCGATATCATCGTTCACCTTCTTCGATGCTAAATAACCGGGTGCTAAAACTGGGGCCGGAGAGAGGAGATTGAAACCGAGGTTTGATCTCCACTGCCCCTCAAAATACCTAACTCCAATCTCCTGCCTCTGACCCCAGATTCTTTTATTCCAGGTTATCTAACACAATTTTTGTGGGTATTGCCAAATTGAATAGGTTCAAATTTAGGGAACGTCGGTGTAATCCAAGATCCGCCGCACGATTTGGTCTGAGGTGATATTCTCAGCTTCGGCTTCGTAAGTAGTAATGATACGGTGGCGCAAGACGTCGGGGGCGATCTGTTTAATGTCCTCAGGCGTCACGAAGCCGCGACCTTTCAAGAAGGCATGGGCTCGGGCGGCCAATATCAGATTGATGCTCGCCCGTGGTGAAGCGCCAAAGCTGATCAGGTTATTCAGGTCGCTCAGACCATTTTGTCCCGGGTTGCGGGTGACCAGCACTAGGTCCAGCACGTACTCTTTGATCTTGTCATCCACATAGACGCGGCGGACCATATCCCGGGCGTGCATAATATCGGCCGGGCTGATAACTGGATTCACGGTCGGCAATGTCGTCCCGGTCATGCGCTCCATGATGATTCTTTCTTCGGCCCGACTGGGATAACCCACCGTGACCTTGAGCATAAAGCGGTCTACCTGGGCTTCTGGTAAGGGGTAAGTGCCTTCCTGCTCGATTGGGTTCTGGGTAGCCAGGACCAGGAACAGGTCATCCATTTTATAGGTTGTATCGGCGATGGTAACCTGGCGTTCCTGCATCGCTTCCAGTAGAGCACTCTGCACCTTAGCCGGCGCGCGGTTGATTTCGTCAGCCAATATCAGATTGGCATGGATCGGACCCTCGTGTACACTGAATTCGCCATTCTTGGGGTTGTATATTTGGGTACCGATCAGGTCGGCCGGCAATAGATCCGGTGTGAACTGGATCCGGGCAAAGTCGGCCTGGATAGCCTCGGCCATAGTCTTAATGAGCAAAGTCTTGGCCAGGCCGGGTACGCCTTCCAACAAAATGTGGCCGTCGGCCAGCAAGGCGATCAAAACCCGCTCTACCAGCGCCTCTTGCCCGACCATAACCTTGTTAATTTCATTCACCAGATCCTGCAAGAACAATGATTCCTGCTTTACCTGCGTATTCAATTCTCGGATTCCTGTCATATTCATTGATAAATCTCCTGGGTTTATTATTTTGATTAACTACTATTGTTACTAGCCGGGATAATCGATTAACTATTCGCCTTTTTTTCTTTCCAGACCGTTACATTTCAAATTGAGATTCAATATTTTCTCCACGTGCCTTTAGATCAGGCCCTGTACAAAGTACCGCTAATAACCGGGTCTTGGCCGCATATCCAGGGCAAGTCAATCTTGACTCTGGCCTGCAATTCATCGCCATCATCGGAAATTTCGCCGTCCAATTTAACCTTGACATTCAGGCCGCTAACTTTGAATTGCGCCGCCGCTGATAAATGGTTGGTTTCATTCGAAGAATTGACTCCCCGAGCGAATTGAGTTCCGGCCGGGACATAACCCTTGCCGCATACGCCGGCATCCACAAGAAGACCCTCGCCAATTGCGACCGTACCTTTAATTTCATCGCCGCGATGGGTCAAATCCAATGACAAATCAGCGCTTGTGCCATTATAACCTCTGACGTTCCCTTCGAATGTACCCTCGAAAGGTCCAGCTTTCTGACTCTTGACCGCGTTCGATTCCGCGCCGGCAGTCAGTGAAAATACGAACAATGCGCTAACTGCTAAGACCAGACTTAAAACAACTTTCTTCATGTATGAACTCCTTTAATTGAAGGCGATTCTAGATTGGTCGATGTGCTGAAAAAATTTTCAAATAAGTCCATCGCCTTTAAACGAACTGGTTGAAGCATAACAAATCCCGCCGCGCCGGCCTTTATAACCAGTTATCAGTTGTCTTAAGCGAACCTTAAGCAGGGTCAAAAACAGCTTCTCCGCCCCCTAATCCGCTGGGATTCTATGTGTATGTCACGCTGCCTTTCGCTTGTGGATAAGTGCAAAAGAGATTAGGAAACCGCTCCACATCCGGGAAAGCGCAAACACAAAAAAGGGAAATATCAAGCATTTCCGGGACAAAGCATACACATTTGGGAATCGGTAATCGTAGGAGCGAGGCAATAAGGGGGATCAGGCCACCAACGCCAGCGCAACCGGTTACCATTGCCCTGCACTATTGCCGTACCACATTGGCCGTTCACGCCACCAACCGGCCGGTTCCCACAAAACCGATCAGACGATTGAAAGACCGGTAACGACTATGAGGATTTCTCGAGCTTGCCCAATAACCTTGTCGCCGTTTGCCAAAGATCCAGTGACAGCCCGCGAGCAATAGCACCCTCCCGTTGAGTCTCCGAAAGCCTTTGACCCGCGGCCGTGATCTCCCTGCCCACCACATCCTCAAACCAATGCGAATTGCCCACATAGGGATAGCGACTCGCCAGGGCATACAACTCAACTGCCTGGTCCACTTCTCCCATTTTCGCTAAGAATAGGGCCGTCCCGGCTAGAATATACATCAGGTTGACTTGACGGTGGTCGGTGATCGCTGAATGCAACGCCTTTCTGAGCTGGCCCAAAGCTTCATCCGAGTGGCCCGTCCGAAGCAAGGCGATGGCCAGGCCCACCAGCAATCCATCATCACCGAATATCGTATTCAAAACCCCAAAACTACACGGCGCTGCTTTCTCTAATTTTTGAATAGCGGCGTCGTAAAACTCTTTGGCTAAATCGATAGCGCTAAGGAGAGTCATGGATATCGCCTTGTATTCCGAATCGCCATAATCTCGAACGAGCTCTAGGGCCCTACGGCCGCATTTTGCGGCTTCGTCATACTGTCCCAAATGTAAATAAACAAAGCCCTGGCGATTCGACCAGCCGGCGTGGAACTCGATGGTACTGGATTCGGCCGCAAGCTTTAGACACTGATCCAGCATCATTCGGGCGCCAGAGAATCTTCCTGAATCATGATACTCCTGCCCCAGGTAGCCAAATCCCAACTCAAGAAGCTGATGATGATCAAATGTCTGTGCCAGATCCAGGCTTTGTAATAACAACTCCTCGGCTTCTTCATACTCGTTTAGCATCAGGGAACAAATGCCCGCCACATTGAGCGATTCAGCCAACCCTAAATGATTACTGCTGGCTCGCTGGTAGGCCAAACATTCTTTGATATACCCTTGGGCTTCGGCTACGTGACCCTGGTTCCTGGCTGTTCGGGCCATGGCAATAAGTGCATCTGAGCATCCGAAGGGATCGTCGATTTCCTTATATACTGCCAGGCTCTGGCTACTTCGCTGTTGGCGAACTTCATCCGGCACAGACCAATCACTATAGGACAGTTGCAGACAATATAAAGCCTGTTGTCGCCTGGATTCTTCGCCACTTCCCGTCAGGGAATCCAAAATTTGGCGACATTCGGCCAGCGGTATCATGGCTTGCGTTCTGCTATCAGTGATGGCCGTAAAGCGGCTAAACCAGCCTAGCGCCATCGCCTTCAGCAAGATCCGCTGATTACCTTGTATCCTTGTTTCTTCGGCAAGGGTATCAAGGATGATCTGGAATGATCGTCGTCCTTCCCTGGCGCCGCCAAGCCACTGATAATACCGGCCTATATTTTCCATCGCCGGAATCATCCTGGAGAACCCGTCATGGCGCAGAGCCCAAATCCAGGCCGCCCGCATATTCTCCAATTCAGCCTGAATCCCATCCAAGGCGGCCTTCTGGCCCACCGCTTTCATTTGTTCTGGTTCGAATTGTCTTGATAGCCAATCGATATAAATACGGCTGTGACGATCCCGCAGATCACCTTCTAGCAAGGGTTCTTCTTCCAGCTTCTGCAACCCATACTGGCGCAACAACTCGTGAACGGAGTATAGATTTTGAACTTTATTGAAACGCAACAGAGATTTTTGGACCAGCATGGCCAGATCTCGCAACGTTATGCCGGTTATTGCCCTGACTGCCTTCGGGCTAAAGCCACCCCGAAAGATGGATAGTTGGGCGAATAACGATTGTTCCTCCGGGTTAAGTTGTCCCCATGATCCGTCAAACACCGCCCGGATACTGTGGTGGGCCGGCGGGACATTTTGCCATTTTGTTGCCAGGAAATCGATATTGTCCTGGATCTCGCCGGCTATAGCTGCCAAAGAAACCGTATCCGACCAGGCGGCCGCCAATTCCAGGGCCAAAGGCATTCCTTCGACTAGGCGGCAAATTCTTAAGAGATGGTCCGGATCGCTCCCCATCAGGCTGAAATCGGGATTAATGCGCCGGGCAGTTTGAATGAATAATTGTCCTGCTTCGCTTTCGGCCACCAGGGTTTGGCTCCCATCTTCCGGGGAATCGAGACCATGAATTGGGTACAGTTGTTCTTCATGTAGCTGGAGTCGTTCCCGGGAGGTGGTTATTATTTGCACGTGCGGCGCCGTCTGCAATATTTGGGAGATCAACTCGACGCCATCAAGCAAATGTTCGTAATTGTCCATAACTAGTAGGAGCCGTTTCGAACCCAAATACTCTAACAAGGTGTTATCTTCGTATTCCATTCTGAACCGCAGGGCATCGGCAATAGCCGCAGTGATGAGATCGCTTGACTCCAGTGATCTCAAAGGAACAAAAAAAATGCCGTCGGGAAAAAGTGAGGATTTCTCATAGAGAATGTGTTCGGCCGTGGCCAGCGCAAACCGGGTCTTTCCGATGCCCCCGGGACCAACAATGGTTACCAGCCGGGTGTCACCCTCAGCCAGTAACGCTGCCAGGGCTGACAGATCCCGCTCGCGCCCGATAAAAGGTGTTAGTTCCATGGGCAGGTTGTGCGCCACCTGAACCGGCCCCTTATCCTGGGCTGATACTGTTAGCCCTTCCCTGCTGTCCCCTCCCGGCTGCTGAAGTGCGGCCTGGTCCAACTCACCGTTACGGATGTTCTCGTAAAGCGATTTCGTTTCGGCCGAAGGTTCGATACCCAGGTCATCCATCAGCCGCCGACGACATCGTTCATACTGAGTCAGCGCCGCCGAACGTTGCCCGGCGAGAAACAAAATCCTCATCAACTGCCTGTGCGCTTCCTCCCGCAAATCGTCCATGCTTATCTGGCGCCGGGCATAACCTTCCGCTTTGTCGAGGTTATTGGCTTCGGTGTGAAATTGGGCTAACCGGCCGAGAACGGCCATCAGCCGGCGCTGGTACTCAGCCCGAATCGCCAGCGTCCATTCCCCAAAGTTGGCATTATCCGGCAGGTGAAAATCGGCCAGGAATTCTCCCCGATACAGATCCGCGGCCGTCTCCAGGTCGCTTATAGTCGATTCTTTGCCGCTTAGCGCATCAAAGACCTTCACATCGACTTCCACCCGGCCATCAGGGTTGATCTGCACAGTCTGCCGGTCGGCCAGCAGGAAAGGTGTGGATCCTGGACCCTGGCGACGACTTACCTCGGGAATGGCCTGGCGCAGGTGATAGATCGCATGGCGCAAGTTGCCTTGGGCTGATTTCTGGGGCAGGCCAGGCCATAACAAGGCCAGTAAATAATCCCGCTGGTTGGCTTTTTCGCTGTGACAAGCCAGGTAGATGAGTAACGCCTGCACGCCCCTGGTCCGGAATTGTTTAACCGGACGCGCGTCTAACAACGCTTCAAACGAGCCCAATAAGGACAACCTCAAGGCACCCATTTCTCCATTGTACCACGAGAGAACCACTTGTTGATGGATTGTCAACGATTTGCTAACGCTGCCGGCGGTCAATTTCATGAATAGCCCACGGCCGGTCAATGCTCCCCTAGCAGAATGTGATCAGATGCAACATAGGGAGATCGACCATGAAAAAGTTTTTATTTTTGCTCTTATTGTTCGGGATTGGAGTCACGTCTATCGGCTGGTCAAAAGCCGAATCGGGTTCATGTGCCCGGCCTTGGCCATCTCAGGTAGAGGCCTGCCGGCAACTGGAACAGGAGATCCTGGGGGAGACGGTGCGTATCCTTTTCCACGGCTATGTGGAAATAGATGAAGGTTACAATGTTCGGCGGGTCAATGGCACCCTGAGCCACGCCACGATCTTCGCGGGCCGCTACTTGGTAACCCACAATCACTTTGGCATCCGCTTATCCCAGGCCTTGTTATTCGACCAATACGGGAGCGGGTCGTTTTCAGGCGTCTCTATTTATAAATTAGATGGTCAACCGCTGCTAGACAATGCTCCTCTGACCTCGTTCACAGTGGTTTTTGAGGAGGGTGAAACAGTCTTGCTGGATTTTGGTCCTGGGAATGGCTCAGGTTTTTTTGCTGAGGCTGGGTTGGCTTCGGCCGAAATAGCCACCGGCGAATCAATGACCTTGACCCCTGGAAGGGAAGTCGCCCAGGTTGACTGGGACCCCGCCGGCAACAGCCGGGTCGTCTGGACGAAAATTGATGACCTGGTTAGCGAAAAGAAGGTGCCTTTGGCTCGGGTCGATCATTTTATCGAGCTGGGCGCTTCCGGAGGGGGGCTGTTCCTGGATGGGCTTCACATCGGTAATAACTGGTCACGAACCACCGAGACAAGTGTTAGAACGGGAGCGCAAACCGGCCAATTTAGCCTGGTTGCCCTAAACACCTCTGAAATAGTAAAGTACATAAATCAGTAGCGCGCGCTTTTTTGATATCTTATTCGCCTAACTCCGGCCGCCCCACCTCTGGTACATAACCCTGCTTGTAAACCATAATGCTACGCTTAAAAGTGAGCACCACTGTCCCATCCTGATTATAGCCGGTCGTCTTTACCTTGATGATCCCTCGCTCCGGCCTCGATTTAGATTCGCGACAGCTCAGCACTTCGCTTTGAGCATAAATCGTATCGCCTTCAAACACCGGCGCCGGCATCCGCACCTCGTCCCAGCCCAGGTTAATCCCGTTTTGAGATAGGTCAGACACCGAGAGCCCTGTCACCAATGCCAGCGTAAAAGTCGAATCGACCAACGGCTTGCCAAATTCCGTCTGCCCGGCGTAGTGGGCATCAAAATGTATGGGATTGGGATTCATCGTCAACAAGGTAAACCAGATATTATCCGTTTGGGTTACGGTCCGGCCGAGTGGGTGCCGGTAAATATCCCCAACCTCAAAATCCTCATAGACCCGCCCGCGCCAACCATCTTTAATCGCCATCTTCTACGTACTCCAATGCAAGGTAATCCCCTGCTCACAGAACCTGCTCAGCCCGTAATCTGGCTATCTCGGCCAGATTGTAGCCAAGCTCTGTCATGATCTGCTCCGTATGTTCCCCCAGTGCCGGAATAGGTCCGATCACCGGCTCGACCCCTTCCATGTTAACCGGCGGTAGGAGGGCTGGTATTTTACCCGCCGGCGAATCGACCTCTCGCCATCGCTCCCGAGCAGCCAACTGCGGGTGTTCGAGAAATTGCTCCATCGTTCTCATCTCCGCATTGGCGATATTGGCTTGCTCCAGGCGGGAGATGATTTCCTCGCGTGACAGGTGGCTGAATACTTCCTCGATACTCTGTTGCAATACCCGCCGGTTGGCCACCCGTTGCGCATTGCCCAAAAAGCGTTCATCGACTGCCAGCGACGGCTTCCGCAGCACGAGCTCACAAAAGCGGCGCCACTCTCTTTCATTTTGTACGCCTAGTGTAACCACGCTTCCATCACCGCTGACAAACGGTCCGTATGGCGCGATCGAAGCGTGGCTGGCCCCATTCCGCCGGGGTGAGGTGCCCCCCATTGTGTAGTAGGCAGGAAAGCCCATCCATTCACCCAACGCTTCCAACATGGATACCTCAATGGTGGTTCCTTCCCCCGTATGCTGTCGGTTGAACAAGGCCGTCAGAATGCCGCTAAAAGCATACATCCCGGCCGCAATGTCGGCCACCGAAATGCCCGCTTTAGCCGGAGCTTCAGCTGCCCCCGTGATGGACAACAAGCCCGCCTCGGCCTGGATCAACAGATCATACGCTTTTTTGTCCCGGTAGGGGCCATCCGGACCATAACCGGAGATGGCGCAAATGATGAGCTTTGGGTAAGCCTCCCGCAGGCGCGCCCCTTCAAAACCCAGGCGATCGACTGCCCCAGGTCCTAAATTATGCAGAAAGACATCGGCCGTGGAAAGCAGCTTCTCCAGGATCGCCTTACCTGGATCACTCTTCAAATTAATCGTCAACGACTCTTTGCTGCGATTTGTCCATACAAAGTGACTGGACAGACCGCGAGTCTCTTTATCATATCCTCTAGCAAAATCGCCGCTCCCCGGCCGCTCAATCTTGATAACCCGCGCCCCCAGATCGCCCAACTGGCGCGAGGCGAAAGGAGCCGCCACAGCCACTTCCAACGAGACAACCTTTATTCCTGCCAGTGGTTGCATTTCTGCCTACCCCTAAAATGAGCGCGGCATGCCCAGAATATGCTGCCCGATATACGATAAAATGAGATTTGTTGAGATAGGCGCGACTTGATAAAGGCGTGTTTCTCGAAACTTGCGCTCCACGTCATACTCCTTGGCAAAACCGAATCCGCCGTACGTCTGCAAGGTGACATTGGCCGCTTTCCAGGAGGCGTCGGCCGCCAGGAGCTTTGACATATTGGCCTCTGCCCCGCACGGTTGCCCACTGTCAAAGAGGCTGGCTGCTTCAAAACGCATCAGGTCGGCCGCCCTAACATCGATATACGCCTGGGCGATAGGAAATTGGATGCCCTGGTTCTGGCCTATCGGCCGGTCAAAGACCACCCGCTCCTTCGCATATTTTGTAGCCCGGTCAATAAACCAATAGCCATCGCCGATGCACTCAGCCGCAATTAGAATTCGTTCCGCGTTCATGCCGTCTAGAATATACCGAAAACCCAAGCCTTCCTCGCCGATCAGACTGTCCGCGTCAACCCGCAAATCGTCAAAGAAAACCTGCGTTGTATGGTGGTTGATCATAACCTCAATAGGCTCGATAGTAACCCCATTACCCATCGCCTCCCGCAGATTTATCAAGAAGACCGATAGGCCCTGGGTGCGCTTCTTCACCTGCTCGGCCGGGGTGGTGCGGGCTAAAAGTAGCATCAAATCGGAATGCAACGCTCGAGAAGTCCAGATTTTCTGGCCACGGATGCGATAACTATCCCCATCGCGCACGGCCGTCGTGCGTATGCTCGTCGTGTCTGTGCCGGCATCTGGCTCCGAGACGCCAAAGGCCTGCAAGCTCAGCTCGCCGCTGGCGATCTTTGGTAGATATTCATGTTTCTGCTCCTCCGATCCATGCCGGAGCAATGTGCCCATGATATACATCTGGGCATGACAGGCCGCAGCGTTTCCGCCTGAGCGGTGAACCTCCTCCAGGATAATCGACGCCTCGGTCACGCCAACCCCGATGCCGCCATACGCTTCGGGGATAAGGGCCGCCAGGTACCCGGCCTCGGTCATCGCCTGGACAAATTCATCGGGATACCCTTCCTTCTTATCCAATTCCCGCCAATACCCATCAGGGTAACGGGCGCAAAGCTGGCGCATGCCCTGGCGTAGATCGGCGTGAAGTTCCCTGTTTCTATCCATCTTCTCCCCCTGGTTTACGCGCATACCGGGCCCGGCCGTCGTTGTAAGCGTCGCCGCCATAACAATCATTCACCACGATGACCGGAAAACCTTGGACAATCAGCCGGCGAATCGCCTCTGCCCCTAAATCGGCGTAAGCGACGATCTCGCTTTCCTTTATATGGAGCGATAGTAGCGCCGCTGCCCCGCCAATCGCTGCCATATAGACCGCCCGGTATTGGACCAGCGCCTGCTTGATCTCGGCCGAACGGTAACCCTTTCCGATAAAGCCTCTAACGCCCAATTCTAAAACGGCCACGGTATATGGGTCCATTCGCCCACTGGTGGTTGGACCGGCCGCGCCGATCACCTGCCCCTCCTTTGCCGGGGCCGGCCCAACGTAATAGATCACCTGATCGCGAGTCGGGAAGGGCGGCGCTTCTCCACGGGCCAGTGATGCCAGCAAACGTTTGTGGGCGGCATCGCGGGCCGTATACAGCACGCCATTCAGAGTAATCATCTCGCCCGCCCGCAGCGTAAGTGCCTGAGATTCATCCAGGGGTAGGGTGACTTGTTTTTCAGCCATAATATCTTAAATAGTCATCGTCGCTCTTCGTGGCGCCGAGCAATTCAGATTCACCGCTACCGGTAGAGCGGCGATGTGAGTTGCGAAACTTTCAACATGAACCGCCAGCGCTGTTGTCGAACCGCCAAAACCTTGCGGGCCGATACCCAGGTCGTTGATCTCAGCCAATAACTCACGTTCCAGCCGGGCCAGGTGGGGTTGGGGATTGGTTTGGTCCAGCGGCCGGAATAGCGCCTTCTTGGCCAGCATAGCCACCCCGTCAAAGGAACTCCCTAGGCCCACACCGACGATGACCGGCGGGCAGGCATTCGGTCCGGCTAATTCAACGGTCTCCACCACAAACTGTTTGACGCCGGTCAAGCCGGCCGATGGGGGGAACATTTTTAACCGGCTCATCATCTCCGCTCCAAAGCCCTTCATCATCAGCTGGATCTTGACCTGGTCGCCGTCCACCAGCTGGTAGCTAACGATCGCTGGTGTATTGTCCCCTGTATTCTGGCGTTGGAGGGGATCGTTGATGACTGACTTGCGCAAAGGCCGGTAAGCTTCACGCACGGCCGTCTCCAACGTCTCGCTAAGAGGTCCGCCGATAAAATGAACATCCTGGCCGATATCCAGCGACAGGATGGCCATACCCGTATCCTGGCAGGTTGGCACCCGTTCGGTCTGGGCAAAAGCGGCGTTCTTGTTGAGCGTATGGATAATCGATTGTCCCAAGTCGGAAACTTCCTGCTTTTGAGCCTCCCTCATTGCCGCCAGATAATCTTCCGGCAGATGGTAGGCAGCTTCTACGATCAGCTCCCTCACAGCCGCCTCGACGATACTGACTTGAATTTCGCGAATCATGACCCTTCCTGTCAATACAAAACTGCTGCAGGTTTCTAATGATCAACAAAACCTTGGAGAACGAATCCAGTAGCTTCTAATGTAATCGGCGGCCTAACTTTTCACTGAATTCGAAACCGGCTTACGACCTATCGCCTAACAAGCCGGCCAAGCGGGCTCGTTCCAGGAGATGTTCGGCCGCTAAAAGGATCGGCCGGTCAACCATGCGGCCGTCCAGTGTAAACACGCCTGCTCCGGCCGCTTCATGGGCCTGGAATGCTGCTACCAATCGTTCCGCCTGGGCAATCTCTTCCGGCGAAGGTGAAAAGACCCGGTTTATCGTCTTAACCTGGTCGGGGTGAATAGCAAATTTACCCGTAAAACCCAACCGTTGGGCAAATGAAGCATCATCCGCCAGCCCGGCCTGGTCATGGAAGTCCAGGAAGACGGCGTCAATGGCCGCCAGTCCATAGGCGGCCGCTGCGGTAACCAGGGTACTGCGAGCGAATAGAATTTCCCAACCTTCCTTCGACCTTGTTGCCCCCATATCGGCCGCCAGATCCTCCGCACCTAACAATAATCCCTCCAATCGTGGGCTGGCTTGGGCGATCTCCCGGATATTCAACACGCCCAACGCCGTTTCAATCATGACGTACAGGCGGATTTCCCCGGCCGGCCGGTGCCTGTCCCTTTCGCCAGCCGTCAGTTCCTGGTCGATAAGTTGGACCTGGTCCGGTGATTCGATCTTGGGCACCACAATACCATCAATATTCGCCTGGGCTATCATCGCCATATCGGCCGCGATAAAATCCGAATCCAGCCCATTGATCCTCACCAACCTCTCTGTCCGGCCGAAATCCATCTCCACCAGGGCTTCCGCCACCGTTCGCCGGGCCTGGTCTTTCTGACCAACCGCCACGGCATCTTCCAGATCAAGCATGACCACATCCGGGGCCGTCTCAGTTATCTTGTTGATTTTTTGTTGGCTGTCGCCTGGGGTAAATAAGAACGATCTTCGCAGAGATTTAGCCATCGATTACCTGTCCTTCCCACGGCTGAAATGAATTATTCCCGGCAAATAGAGACCTTAGCCATCCTCTATTTACCGGTAAGGTAGAAGCGCAGACCGTCCTTACCAAATGCTAGGCGGCTTACAGGACCGCCCGAACGACCCGGCCTTCTAAAATATTGTACCAGATTTATCACTGATCCCTTCCAGAGGCCGTTTTTCAACAGATCATTACATAGCCACCGCCAATTCGCAGGCTGTCTCTCCCTCTCTAAGCGTTCGTCTTCGAGCGCATCGCTCACTTCCCCAGTCCCCAAGTTCCCTTTCACCAGGTCTCTCTCCCGGCCACGCGCTGCCGCACCAGCTCAAGGCCAATCCCCGGATTCGTTCCACTGATCAATACCCGCTTCATATTGCTACTACTCATGGCCCATTCGGCCGAAAAATCGTGCGACAATGAACGAGCAGTTGTTCCTACCGGTCGCAAACAACAATAATCGAGAAACCGATTCAAGCAAACAAAGTCAACCGGTTGATTTTGATAATCAGATTATGGTACACTGCTCATGAGTTGTTTCAGCCACTCCTCATTGCCAGGATCCTTCACATGGACCCAGAAAAACAATGATCCAGCCAGTGTAACGGTCCATATGATTATTGTAAGCGGATGGTGTTAGCCGTTGGGTACCTGGCGATGCCTACAAATCAATAGCCAGTGACCGGTTGTGAGCCAAAGGAGCTTCAAAATGAGAGCCAAGGCACGATTGACATTAAGTGGTTCACCTATCGTCCTGATTGTTTTAACGCTTATTCTTCTATTGACCTTTCTTTTAACCTCGAAACCAACCCGGGCGGATACCCAGAACGGGGTGATCGCTGGCAAAACGCTCTGTACCGTGACTAAGTATTCAAGCAATCCCGTCTTATCCCCCGGCGCCAACGGTACTTGGGATGACACCAAAGTATTATCCCCTGTCGTGCTGAATGACGGTAGCAGCCTCAAAATGTGGTACCGTGGCGATGACGACACCAATCCCGACCAGATTGGCCTGGCCACATCTACTGACGGCCTCGTTTGGACCAAAAATCCCGCCAACCCCGTCATTTCACCGGTAGAAGCCTGGGAAATAAATCGCATTGAGCCAGGCGCAGTCATATCCGACACCGGCATCTACAAGATGTGGTACACTGGCTATGATAGCGACTGGATCGGCCGAATTGGTTATGCGACTTCCCCCGATGGCGTCACCTGGACCAAGTTTGGCGGCAATCCGGTGTTGGACGTTGGTTCAGCGGGAAGTTGGGATAGCGAAGACGTCACCGGTCCGGCCGTGATCTACGATGCGGGTTTATATCATATGTACTATACCGGTGCTGACGGCGTCGCCGCCCGGATCGGTCATGCAACTTCTGCCAATGGCACATCCTGGACCAAAGCTGTGGCCAACCCGGTGCTGGACATCGGTTCTCCGGGTGCCTGGGATTGGCTCGAAGTCTACAGCCCTTATGTGATCAAAGTTGGCGCTGAATATCAACTCTGGTATTCCGGCGCCGCGTTGCCAACCGCCTGGGGTTCAGGCTACGCCACCTCCACCGATGGCAGCAACTGGACCCGGCAGCGCCTGATCATTCCCGAAGGTCCCCAGGGTAGCTTCGACACCGATAGCGCCGATTACCTCTCCGTCCTGGTCGACGGACCGACAACTAGGATCTGGTATGCTGGCCTCCAAGGCGATACCTATGCCATAGGCTACGCCGCGGCCGTCGCCTGCGATCAAAATGCCAATCTACCGTTGGTCATTACCTCAGGCAGCGCTTGTACCCCCCTCTACGTCGATGACTTTAGCGATCCCAATAGTGGCTGGTATATCGCTGATGGTGCCGATACCGCTTACGATTACCTGGCTGGCCAATATGAAATCTTCGTCAAAAATCCCAGTTGGGTAGCCGCAGTCACTCCTGGGGCTTTGGCCAGTGACTTTTCAGCCCAGGTGACTGCTCGGCGGCTTGCCGGTAACTCGGGTGGCTATGGCCTTGAATTTGCTATCAACGAGAATTGGGACTCTTTTTACCTCTTCCTGATCTACGCGGACAATTACAGTGTCTGGCGTTACCAAAGCGGCAACTATAATGAAATTAAAGCCTGGACCTATTCCAGTTACCTCAATACCGGTACCGGTTGGAACAAATTGAAGGTTGTTCGTAACGGCTCCGCCATTAACGTTTTTATCAACGATCAGCGGGTCGGCGACTTTATCGATAACAACCTCACTGGCCCGGGACGGTTTGGCTTGATGGCCCAATCGCCCGACAACAGTTCAATCAAGGTCCGTTTTGACGACTTCTCCCTCTCAACGGCCGCCTGCGGTCTGAAGTGATATCGCTAAATCAGTAATAAACGCGCCGGGCGACAGTGAAATACCCACCCACCATAGGCCGCATTTTTAATGCGGTCCGTCTCCACCAACCCATCCCAATAAAGGAGCATCCTGCACGCCCTTATCCCCCACCCACCTTAGGCGGCATTGTCAATGCGGCCCGGCATGGTCTACCGTCCTTATATACGCGCATCTTGGACGCCGTTCATCCCCACCCTCTGTAGGACGCCATGTTAATGAGGCCCATATCAGCCACCCGTCAAAGTCAGCGTTCTAAAATGCGATCCGGCTATCCTGAGCCTCCTGCCTCACCCAGCGTTCAATAGTCCCTATTCCGGTAACGACGTACCTGTGCTAAAGCGCACCCTTGCTTCGTACCCCTTTGTATTCATAAGAGACTTGCAGCTTGAATAAATCGCGAATTCTATTGATGATGGTTTCTACCCTTTTCTCCATCCTGATTTTCCATGTTTGGTAAACCATAATCAGGGTGGGCCACGGGTCCCTTCACCCTTCAACTCTTGCCAATCAAACTTTTAAGTCGCCGCGTCCGCCACCCTGTGTCCTAAGTCCCATTTGCATATCCAGCCCTTTTAGTCATAATCTATCCATCCGGGCTCATCATGGCACTGGCAGCAGAAAAGGAACTCGCCATCGTACTCCGGGACACCTGATTACACCATCTAAATCGGCCGCCCTTACCCGGCCGCAACCGTCAATTCAACAGGAGGAATTCTTCATGGACTATGGTTTAGCATTTACCTATTTACCCAACAGCAGCAAAAACTGGATCTCCAAAGCTGCCATGGGCGTCGTTTTTGCCTTATGCATACCGATTCTGGGCCTTGGCAGCATAGCCCTCGCCGGCTGGGGTATCGCTATCGCCCGCCACGTCATCCGTGGCGACGAAGACGTTTTACCCGAGTGGTCAGAACTAGGTCCGATTATCATAGACGGTCTGAAATGGGTCGTCCTCCTGTTCATCTGGTTCCTCCCGCTTTGGATACTAACCGCCATAAATGTCTTTATCGATCAGGCTTTCGTGAATATCCTTATCAGTTGTTGCACCTTCCTTTACGGCATCCCCTTTAGCATCTTATTACTCGGCGCTTTTGGCTCCTTAGCTAGCGATCAAGGCTACGTTGAGGCCCTTAACCCGATGAATGCCTATAAAGTCGTATCGGCAAATTGGGCCACCACCATCATCACCTGGCTGGTGGCGGGCATTGGTGTGTTTGCCGCCGCCCTTGTCGGCACAATACTCTGCGGTATCGGCATTCTTCTTGGTATTCCCTACGGCATTTCTCTGATGGGCCATCTCTACGGACAACTTTACCGGGAGTCCCAAGGACCTGCCAAAGCCGCTGTCGCCTGATAGTCATCGGCCGGTAATCCACAGGATCATCGCTGATCCTACCCCTGGTAATACTGGAGCGCCCACAGGGGGCGCTCCTTACCCCCGCCCACTGTAGGCCGTATTGTTAATGCGGCCCAACTTTCACTGGAATAACCCAAGCACTCATAATCAACCCGCTGGTCAAAGTTCTGGTCATATCCCCCACTCTCACCGTCTCAGCGGCACACCGTAAGCCGTATTGTCAATGCGGCACCGTTCTTCACTGGAACAATCCAAACTCCCGAAATAGCACCTTGAATAAAGCTCCGGCCGAGTCCCTCGCTCACCGCGTCTCCATGTCGCCCATTCACCAAATCCGTGAGGTTCGTCACGGATTAAGGAATGATAATCCACACTGGCTTCCAATTGAATTTTGATATACTCTAACTATATGAGTACCCAGCCAAACCAGCTGTCCCCTAGACGGCAATAATGGAACGACGAGAATTCTGTCGTCAGTTGACCTTATTTGGAGGAGCCGTTATCCTGGCCCCGCTCATGAATAGCTGTGCGTCTGATGCCGATCCATCAGCTCAGCCGACGGCTGAGCAGCCTACGGCCGTACCGCCCACAGCCACACCCTATCCAACTCAGTCGCCGCAGCCCACCGCGACCACGGCCGCCGATCCCACGAAGACCCCGCCGCAGCCTACAGAAAGCGCCACAGAAGAAGCCACCTCCCTTCCGCCCACGGCCGAGGCCAACATGGCCACCATCGCCCTGGTCAAAACCAGCGATCGCGCCTGGGGCGTGCGGCAGGCGATAGCCATCCTTGGCCTGAACCCAATCCGTGGAAATCGCGTGTTGTTAAAGCCAAACTTCAACAGTGCAGAAGCAGCCCCCGCCTCGACCCATCCCGACATCATGCGCTCGCTGGTTATGGAGTTGAATGAAATGGGGGCTCGCTCTATCACCGTCGGCGAGCGCAGTGGTATGGGCGATACGAGACCCGTCCTCGAGCAGACCGGTGTGTTTGACCTGGCCGGTGAATTCGGTTTCAATACCGTCCTCTTCGACGAGCTGGCTGAGAACGACTGGGTAGTAAAACAATCGGCCGATTACCATTGGTCCTCGGGCTTCCCCGTACCCAGGATCCTGCTCGACAGCGAGTGCGTCGTGCAGACCTGCAATCTGAAGACCCACGGCTACGGCGGTCACTTTACCATGGCCCTGAAAAACTCCGTCGGCTTTGTGCCCAAAACCGTCAGCCCGGGCAGCTACAATTTCATGAGCGAACTGCACGATTCCCCTTACCAAAGGCAAATGATCGCCGAGATTAACGCCACCTATACCCCCTCCTTAATCGTTATGGATGGCGTCGAGGCTTTTGTGGATGGCGGCCCGGCCGTCGGTAAGATGGTCAGTCCGTCAGTGGTTCTTGCCGGAACCGACCCGGTGGCCATAGACGCCGTGGGGGTGGCCATTTTGCGGCTATTCGGCACCACGCCGCAGGTTAGCCAGGGCAAAGTTTTTCAGCAGGAGCAGATCGCCCGGGCAATAGAGCTGGGACTGGGCATAGACTCGCCTGAGCGAATCAGGATAGTCACCGCGGATGCCGAGAGCGAAGCCTACGCCGGCCTCATCAGCCAATACCTTTCTTGATCGCTGTCAGCAGGGATACTGAACCAACCCGGCCAATCCGGGTTGATTTTCGCGTCCATCTGATCGAGAGGGCAGGGACAGGAAGCCCCGGCTGGTAAAACTACGAATCACCTTTATCACCGGGCAAGCGCAGGAATACCACCACCAATCCCACCATCAGGATCAGGCCAACCACCAGGATCGCGACTACGACGGCCGGTATCAAAAGGCTTTGCGGAGTGGCGTCGGCCTCGGTCCCTGTAGTTAGGGGCGCCTTTTGTTCTAGCAGAAACGCCACCACCGTATCGATCTGTTCGGTCGTCAGGCGGCGCTCGTAGTCGACCGGCATAATACCCGGCAGGCAAGGGCCGTTGGGGCAATCTGGCGCTAAGGAAGCGCTAGGATTGACGATCGATGTGCGTAGGAATTCGGAAGCCGGTTGCCCAGGTACCCGCTGTCCGGCCAAAATGCCGATGGATGATAGGTCCGGGCCGACTTTACCCGCTTCACCCATCTCGCCAATCAGGTGACAATTATCGCAGCCACCGTTTCCGATAACCTCCTCGGCGGTAACACCTGCGAGGGGCCGGGGTGTCCGGGTTGGCGCTGCCGTCAACTCCGCCGCGGGAATTGTCGTAGCTGACGCCGTAGGAACGGTAGTTGGTTCCACCGCCCTGGTAGGCATTGCCGTCGCCGTCCCTGGGGTTGATGGCTCAAGGGCTTCGCCTGGCTCGGCCGTCGCTGTCGCCGGTGGTGTCGGCGTTTCGACCACAGGCTCGATGCGCATCTCGGCATCGCATGGCGAAAAGTCCGGGTCCGGTTCAGGTATGCACCACCAGGGCTCACTCTTTGTGCCATTCAGGATGGAAATATACCAGACGACAATGTTTTCACCGCTCAATGGCTCCCCAGACACCCACTGTCCCGGCGGCCAGAACGAGTCGGCCGGGCCGGCCACAATCTCACCTTCACCTTCTTCCTCGTTATAACGTATTAAAAATATCTGGCCATCATTATTTCCCTGCGGGTCCGTTAGTCGGGGCACCCACCGGTAGCGCAATGGGCCGGCGCTGCTGATCAAGACCTCGCCATCAGGCGATAGGCTTTTGAATAAGGGCTGGCTCGTTTCCGTCTCAGCTACTTCCCAACGATCATCTTCCCAGAGCAACAATTCATCGTTCTTCTGACCACCCAGGTCCAGGTCGATCCGCCAGAAGGTCCGGTAGATCATTGGGTCATCGCAGCCCGGACCATGAGAGATGAACTGAAAATCCAGGCTGCCGTCGGCATAGAAGCGCAGGATCTCCTCATAGCGGTAACAGCAGACGCAGTTAGGCCAGGACAGAAACTCAGTGAACAGCTGGCGCACCTCAAAGCCGTCGCCCAGGTCCGTAACCTGGGTGCCGTAGGCCGGCTGCACCGAGGCGGCATAGCCAACTTCATCCCTGTAGCCGCCCGGCCAGCTTGGATAAAAGACCTCCACCTGGCCGATCTTAGCATTGGAAAAAATCGAATCACCGTTATAGGTTGCGTCTCGGAACTCGACCCCGTCATGGGCCGTCATCTCCCAACAGACGCTCCAACCATACTCTTCGTGACACCCATTATTCCAGGTGCGATCCTGAACGGGTGGTTCTGTACTGGCCCGCATCGGCCGCGATCGGGAGTAAAAGAGACGGGCAACCTTCTCCTGCTCCATATTCACAAACACGTGAAAAGTGCGACCGCTGCCGTCAGGGGCGGCAAAAGTGAGGTCCACACACCACTCTTCCCGGCAATCGTCGTCCATCAGCCAGCCCGACATAGGCCCCATAATCTGGTCAGCCTTGCGCACGTCGCCCAGCACTTCCGCCACCCGCGCATCGGCCGCGGCGATAGCCAATGCTCGCGGCACAATCTGAGCGCTCGCTCCCGGCCGGGCCGCCCGATTTACCGTGCTTTGCATCACCCGGCCCGTATCCAGATTGACGATCGTTTCGACCGTGCCACCGTCGGCATAGTCGTAAAAGCTCGCCCGGGCACAGGTATTATCCAAACATCCCTCGTCCGACCACCGTTGTGATTCTGTGCTGCCTAAGGGTAGGGCGTACAGAAAACCAAAGTCGTTACCTGTCAAAAGAGCGTCAACCCCCTCATTCGCCAGGGCCAAATCACGCGCCCTGGCTTGGTCCACTGCCATTTCCCAGGCTGCCGGCTCCACTGGCAAACTACTGCCCTTGCTAACGGCCACCGGCACAGGCTGCCGGCCCTCCCGCAAAACAATGAAGAGCGTGAGCCCAATCAGGACAATTCCAACCGATAAAACACCGCCCCACACTTTTTTATGATTCTTAATTAGCTTCATAGTCGACTTTTCTAATCATTACTCGGATTTGACTGGCATGATAAGCCTGGATTATAACATCGACCCACCGGTCGTCTACCCGCCTCGCCACCCACCAATCGTAAGCCGCACTGTTAATGCTACCGAGTCACCTCCACCTGCCATCGTATCAACCGCCGCCTGTAGGTCGTATTGTTAATGCGGCCGAATCACCTCCACCTGCCATCGAATCAACCACCGCCTGTAGGCCGTATTGTTAATGCGGCCGAGTCACCTCCACCTGCCATCGTATCAACCGCCGCCTGTAGGCCGCATTGTTAATGCGGCCGAATCACCTCCACCTGCCATCGAATCAACCACCGCCTGTAGGCCGTATTGTTAATGCGGCCGAATCCCGCCCACACCTGCCATCGTATCACCCACCGCCTGTAGGCCGCATTGTTAATGCGGCCGAGTCACCTCCACCTGCCATCGTATCAACCGCCGCCTGTAGGCCGTATTGTTAATGCGGCCGAGTCACCTCCACCTGCCATCGCGTCGCCCCCTTATCGCGTTTACCACTCCAAAAAAATATGAGCAATTCCCGTAACAAGGTATAAATACGCTATCCGTCAAGAACCGAACGGCACCGGCCGTAACTTCGGCGGGAAATTGTAGGTTACATAGCCGTCCGGTCAACTTATTGATACAAGGAACTTCCCAATGCCCAATGAACCATTCGAAATCCGGCTTCGCCTGAATAACACCGGTGAACTATTTTCAGAACCCACGGCCGACCCCTTTGACCCGGACAGCCGCTACCAAAGCGGTATTGACGAAATTGCCGGGCAGCTACGTCTATTTCCCAAGAGGCTCGATGAAAAATCCCGTTTGTTTATCCGCCTACCGCAGACGGTAGTCACCACAGACACCAAATCCACCCTCGACAGTGCCCTGAAACGCTATTGCACCGCCAGGATCGCTGAAAACCAACATATCATGGACGAATTGCGGGTAAATAATCGCCAGCTAGCGATAAGCGCCTTTGTCATTGTCACCGTTGTCTTACTGATGGCCATTCTCCTGGTCAGCCTCCTTCCGGAACTGCAAGCCTTGAGTACGGCCGTAGCCGGTCTTGTAGGCGTCGCAATATGGGTCATCTTATGGGAACCTATCTACAATTATACCTGGGCCTGGCGACCCAACAGGCTTGACATCCGCGTATTCGAGAATCTCCGCGCGGCCGACCTGGTCGTTGAAGAGGGATAGACGAGACCGGCTCCCCTTGCCCAGGGCAGACACGGGGGTTTACCCTCTTTGCGTTATCATATTCTCTTCGAACGTTTGTTGTTGCCAAAACAGAACATACGTGCTATAATTACTCCTTGTGTGAAACTGTCTTTTTGACCTCGCTCTCTTGCACTACCTGGCACCATACAGGCCTTCAAGGCCTCCAGACCTTGCCATCCCATTCATCTCACATCAATACCAATCCGGCCGCTACCAAAACCACCGGCCAACCCCCAGTACAAACCACAAGATCCCAATGACCGGGATCAAACAATTACCGGGCCGGCCGTCTCACCATGCTGACCTACACCTGCAAAGCCACCTTCCAGGCGATCCCATTCCCACTAATTCTCAAGATTTTTTTCTTTTCCGGGAACAATTACCGGGCTTTGTATTTGCGTCGCTGTCGGGGTCGCCTCCTCGCCGCGTCCCTCCCTTACCACGTCGCGTCGCACCGCGTCCCACCTACCAAACTGGCCCAAACAGACCTTGTAACTGCCTAAAACGAGATGTAAAATATTACTGGTGCGACTCGTTCCCCTAGGAGGTCCAATTTTATGAGCAGAATCCGCTTTACCAAGCAGTTCAACTGGCGAATGATGCTGGTACGCATCTTCGTCAACGCCCTGGCGCTCATCGTCATTTCGATCTTGCCCGACATAAATTTTGTGGAACCGACCATCTTGCGCGTCCTGTTTGTGGCTGGAGTTTTAGGCGTTTTGAACGCCTTTGTTAAACCCATCATCCAGTTTCTGACCCTACGCTTTATTTTCATCACCTTTGGTTTCGCGGTGGTGATCATCAATGCGGCCATTCTGTTGCTCCTTAGCTGGCTCTTGCCCAACATGTTTGATGTCTCCAGGCTCATTTGGGCCCTGGTTGGCGGGGCTTTGATGGGACTCATCGTCGCCTTTTTTGAAAATCTGTTTGGCTTACAAATCCCGATCTTTCCCGAGGGTTCCGGTGCACTACCACAACTGGCGACCGATCCCTCCCGGGTCTTTGAGAACCGCATAATCAGTGGTGTCATCGGGCAGGATGTTGAGTTAGCCGAGGAGGTATCCATGGCTGCTGAAATTGACGAATCGGCCGCTGAACCGGTCGAGGATACAATTGCTACGACCTCTGGCGCTGAAGAAACGATAGCCGGGCAGTCGACCGCTGAGCTTGCCGAAGCGCCGCCTGAAGAAGTGGCTGATGAAGGCAACCCAACTATCGGCCGGTGGTGATTCAACTCAAGGAGGGAACGGACAATGAAACGTAGCACCATGGACAAAGCCCGGGAGAACATGCGCCTGCAACAGGTTTATAACGTCTTCCTCCGCTATGCGATGGATGACCTTTTTAATCGCTGGGGCCTGGTGAGCGATTTCCGTCACCGCATGCAAAAATGGGTCTGGCAACTCCCTGGAGAGGTCGAACCCCTCAGCGAGCCGGTCAAAGTTCGGCTGATGCTGGAAGAATTGGGTCCGACCTATGTCAAAATGGGCCAGATCGTCTCCAGCCAGGCTTCCGTCATTCCCGATGAGTGGGAAGTCGAGCTGGACAAACTGCAGAGCGACGTGCCTCCTTTCCCCACCAGCGAGGTAAACGAGATCATCATTGAAGAGCTTGGCGGTCCCCCAGAGGTGTACTATGCCTCGTTCCAACCCCAGCCCTTTGCCGCCGCATCAACGGCCCAGGTCCACCAGGCCATGCTCCACGATGGCACCCCGGTGGTGGTCAAAGTCCAGCGGCCGCATATCCAGAACCAGATGAAAGCCGACCTGGGCATCATGCAAAATGCCGCCCGTGTCGCCGCCAATCGCTCTGATATGGTGCGCTCTATTGACCTGGAAGGCATGTTGGAGGAGTTTAGTGCCAGCGTCTTGCGCGAGTTAGATTACACCGGTGAAATGTATAACGCTTTCCGTCTAGGCGAAAGCATGGCCGAGCTGCCCGGGGTTCACGTGCCCGTCATGTATGCGGAGTTGTCAACTTCCCGAATTCTGACCATGGAATACATCCATGGCGTCAAGATTAGTGACGTTGCGGCGATTGATGAGGCGGGTATCGATCGCCAGGTGTTGGCCAAAAACACCTTGCGCGCCCTGGTAAAACAACTGCTCATCGATGGTTTCTTCCACGCCGATCCCCACCCGGGCAATATTCTCGTTAACCTGGACAACGGAGAAGCCACCTTCATCGATACCGGTATGGTGGGTGAACTGGATTTAACCCAGCGGCTGAACCTCATCCAACTGCTCATGGCCATGCAAAATAAGGACATCCAGGGTATGGCCCAGGTCATGTATAGCCTGAGCGAGCCCTTCGTTGATCAGGTGAACGAGAAGGCTTACTATAAAGACTTCGAACGCACCATCGGCCGCGTCATGACCTATGGCCAGGGAACCGGTTTTGGCGATTCGGTCAATATGGCCCTGGGCTTGTTGCGAGACCACGGGCTGCGCCTGGATCCCCAGTTAACTATGGCCGTCAAAGCCATGATGCAGGCTGAAGCCGTCACCACGGTACTCTACCCTGAGGGCGGCATCATGAATGAGGGCGTCCCCATGGTAAAGGAGATGGCCGTCCAGGCGATTACAGCCGATCGTATCGTCGACGAAGCCACCAAACAGGCCGGCATGGCCGCCCGAGAGGTCTTCAAACGCCTGCCTACTATCCAGGAGGCCACCGTCAAATGGCTGGACCAATATCAGAAAGGGCGCTTTGAGGTCAACATCGACACCTCGGATTTGGCCAAAGAAGTCGACAAGCTGGGTAAAATCGGCCGGCAGGTGGTTGTCGGCATCATCCTGGTCGGCATGATTATCGGCTCGGCCATCGCCTCCGCCGTCCTGTCCTACACGCGCGCTGATTCCGATTCTTGGCAGTTTGTCTTCAAGTTAACCTATTTCGGCTATCTCTTCTCGTTGTTTATCGCCATCTTCATTGTCGTCAAATTGGTTTGGGACTGGTTACGGGGTAGACCGCCCGCCTGAGCTAATAACGGTGAACGGTCAACTATAAATATAGAATGGGAAGCAATTCGGAATATTTTCACTCAGAAGATCAGTAATTGCTGAGAGACAGACCATTTACATCATCGTTAAACAGTGTAGTTAGCATCCTCAGATGCGGCCCGTCCGCCATCTACGGCTGCCCTACTCCTGACCTTGGCAATCGCCAGAGTTGTGTTGTTGCTGGCAAGATTATTATTCACCCATAGTTGTAAGGAGACTTTACATGAAACGTACAGGCGCAATGGTTATTCTGTCAATTGTCTCGGTTGTAGCCGGAATCGTCGCCATATTCGACGCCATCCGCTACCTGGAAATAATTGGCACCCCCCTTGATTTCTTCGTCGCCTCCTGGTTCGGGGCCGCCCTTTCCGGCATCGTGGCCCTCATCTGGTTCGCCACGGCCGTGCAAATTTGGAATGGTGATCCCCGAGGCTGGCTCTTCATGGTCTCTATCGCCGCCATTTTCCTGATTATGGACATTTTCTCCCTTATCGCCGGAACGCCGTGGGAGCTATTGTCTACCTCAGTCATCGTCAGCGCCCTGGCCCTCATCCTAGGTCTGTTACCCAGCACCAAACGAGAATTTGGCCAAACAACCGAATAGCGATCAGGGGGGAGCCGCTAATACATCGCCGGCCGGATTGCCAGAAACCTTGGCCAACCTGCTAACATACATAAATGCTTTTTGTTCCTGAGGGACACTCTTTGTATGTCTACGCGGTACGAGGGCGTTCAAGAAAGAGCAGGAGACCAACGGGGTTTGTTGACCTGCACTCTTAATTGATGACGAAATTCAGGACTGGCGCCACGTCCAGATAACCAAGCCTTCGATAGATGGCATGGGCATTTTCCGTTGCCAGGAGCAGGCTCAGGCGGTCGCCGGCCACTACCTGTTCAGCCAGCACGCGCGACATCAAGGCTGATGCCAGCCTCCGGCCGCGGTAATCTGGCGCCGTATAGACATGAGAAACCCAACCCGCTCCTGGCTTTTTTCGACCCACCCGGGCCATAGCCACCGGCCGTTGGTCGACCAGCGCATAATAGAACACCAGACTGGGATCATAGACGTCCTCGGCGAGAGTCAGGTCGGCCCCATCAATCGTATTGAGGTCCATAATGTCGCCAGGAGTCCTTGCTTGCCGGATCTGTATTGACTCACCTGGCTCTGGCAACTGTTCAAGTCCACGAGCCATCAAACTGTTCGTGCCGGTCAAAGTGCTGCAGCCCAATCGCATATATGCGAGCGGCAACCCGGGCCGGTCGCCCACCACATAGATCCGGTGCTCTGTCGCCGGACCATAGGCGCGAATCGTTGCCGCCACGATTTCTGGATCGGCTCCTAAAACGAAGAAATTATCGGCCTGCCGCGATTCACCCTCGAGCATATAGTCGTAGTGGACGCAGAGTACATCACCCAACGTCATAAGCCGGCCGAGCTGGCGCTGCCTTTTGGTTAGCAAGTAACTGGACACATACCAATCAAAGGCCAGCTTCAACAGCCTGGAAGGGTATTCCATGGGAAGGGTAGGCTAAGCAGACTGGCCTTGGGGGATCAACCCGGATTTATTCGTTATCAACCGGTAGCTCTCGGCGATCTGTTGCCCGGTGATCATCCCCAGGAACCGCTGGCCGTTTACCACCGGTAGCGCCTCGAGGACCTGATCGTTCATTAGTTGTTGGGCCTCAAAGAGGTCTGCTTCACAGGAAATCGGCACAACATCCTCGCGCATTACCTGCACAACCAGTGAGTGAGGGGCGGCCGTACGCCGGGCCTTCATCAGGTCGGGGTAGGTGAGAAAACCGACCAATCGTTCGCCGTCGACAACAGGGAAATGACGTTGCCCGCCATAGATCGTCAAGTTGCTGGCTTGCTGAATGGTGCTCATGGGGTTCAGCCGGTAGACCGTGTCTGAGTAGACCTGATCCACTTTCAACCCCCGCAAAATGCTGCGAGCGATGACCAACTTGCCTTCCTGGCTGCCGGCTGTATAAATGAAGATGGCGATAAACACGAGGAAAAAGCCGCCATTTGTCAGGCCATAAATGCCGATCAGGATGGCGAACACCCGTCCGGCAATAACGGCTATGGATGTAGCCCTGACGTAGGTCAGTCGGAAGGCCAGCAGCGAACGAAATATCCGGCCGCCGTCTAACGGAAAAGCGGGGATTAGATTGAATAAGGCCAGCACAATATTATAGACAAAGACGTAGGTGAAGAGGGTCAGCAGGGTCAGGCCGCCGGACCCGCTGATCGCCTGGAACGGGTTACTCATGTCCAGGCCGAAAACGACGATTATCGCGCCCATCAGCACGGCGATAATCATATTGACGGCTGGACCTGCGCTGGCGATAACCAGTTCCTGGATCGGTTTTTCTGGTATCTGGTTGAGTTGCGCCACACCGCCTAGAGGTGACAGAATGATCCGCTTAACAGGGACGCCGAAATATTGAGCGGCAAAACTGTGGCCTAACTCATGCAGGGTGACCAGCACAAAAAGCAGCGAGATGGCGATAACGCCAAACAACGCGCCTTCTATTACCAGCCCGCCGCTTTGTACCCCGAATTGGAAAGCCGCCCAAAGCAAGATCAGCGGAAAGGTCATATGCAGCCGGATGTCGATCCCGCGGATTGAAAAAAGTCTTAACGAACTGCCCATCGAATTCCTTAAATAAATGAAGTACGACGATAAGTCACCGTCAGTTTTCACCGACTATAGATATCCTATCACAAATATCTATGAACTATGTTAACACTAGATGGGACCATGATGAGCAATCTGTCCAGCCTCACAAGCAGATCAGCCTGCGGAGCAGTCCGTCCGGCTGAACAATGCCTTGACCGGATCTTGGATTATAACAAACAGTTCCTGCGGAGGGTGCGTAAGCTCTTGAATCGTGTAAAACATTAACCCCCGGCCAGGTCGCCGGGGGTTTATTATCAGTGCAAGGGTAGTAACAGGATAAACCTATTTCAATGCTCTTGTCAACATTGATCTCTCCTTCACAAATGCCGCTATGGTATAATCCTCCAGTCAGGGTCGACGGCATCTATCTGCAAGCAAGAGCCGGCCGGCAGCGAAAGCCCAACCAAGGAGAAGCAGTGGCCAACAAACAACCCAATTCTGAATTCTGTTTTGTCTGCGGGCGTAATAACCCGCGCGGCCTGTACATGACTTTTTACGACAATGGGGATAATGAGGTTTATTCGGAATTTACCGTCCCGGACCTTTACCAGAGCTATCCGGGTATTGTCCATGGCGGTGTTGTGGCCGCGATGCTCGACGAAGTCGTGGCCCGGGTTTCCATGATTAACGACCATCACCATTTCATGATGTCGGTTAAGTTGGAGGTGAAATATCGCCATCCGGTGCCAACTGAAACGCCCTTGCGCATTGTCGGCCGCATCGTTCGCTTGCGTGGCCGGTTGGGCAAAGCCGTTGGTGAGATTCTCGACCCCAACCATGTGGTGGTCGCCGAAGCGGCCATGACGCTGGCCGATGTCCCACCCGAAATGATGGCTAATGCCAATCTCGAAGCCCTTGGCTGGCGGGTTGACATTTGATTATCGCCCTGATGGCGACTACAATGTTATCGATTATCAGACTCGGACAATCAAAATTCAGGATGCTGGTCAGTCTGCTCATTTATTACCTGTTGCCATCCAGTAGCCTTTGATGAGAATCCATGCCATGCGCGAGAAAACGACAGCTTCAGGCAGCTATCTTGCCATTCAGGCGAAGAAATTCGGATGGCCGTCCGTTGCACTGACCTTGATGCTGATGATCGTTAGCGCCTGTATCGGACGCCAGCCCAAAGAACCAGTATTAGGAACAGAGCAGACCTTAAGTGGTCAGGCAACCCTCTTCTGCGGTCAGGCTTGTAGCGAAAGAGCCCAATGCGGTCTGAGCGATCAGCAGGAGACTGTGCTGTTGAGTTCCAACGGACCGGCGACCGCCGGTTTCAACATGGCCGTGCCCTCAGGTACAGATGTACAGATCCTCCAGCAGTTGGTGGAACCGGTCATACAGCTTAGCAACCAGGAGGGCCAGCGTCTGCCATTTTACCAGGTAGATATCCCAGATGTCGGCGCGGGCTGGGTTGCCGGTTGGTGTATAGTACAATAAGGCACTGGACAACAGGCATTGGCCATAGGACAATAGGGTCTGGTGAAAGAAATTGGCCGATAGGAAAACGTCCAACAGGAAAATGATGGATACCCTTGATCCGGACCAGAGCCCATTAGCTGAATTAATCGCGTCGCAGCAAGCCGGCAAGCCTGTGGCCCTGGCTACCATCATCCGGGCCAGGGGATCCGTGCCACGCCACGTCGGCAGCAAGATGCTAATCTACGCAGACGGTCATCTCTCGGGCACTATCGGCGGCGGCGAGATGGAAGCCCGGGTCATGAAAGAGGCGCTCGAGGCCCTCGATGAAGGACGGCCGCGCATCGTTCCCTACACACTGGTGGACCCGGCCAAGGGCGACCCGGGTGTTTGTGGCGGCGAGGTCGAGGTCTATATCGAACCTTATCTCTCGCCGGCTACCGTCTTGGTAATTGGCAGCGGCCACGTCGGCCGGGCCGTTGTTCGCTTGGCCGCATGGCTGGGTTTTCGCGTTGCTGTCAACGATGACCGTCCCGAGTTGGCTACTCCTGAGCAAGCTCCCGGCGCCGATATATATTTGCCCGGTGGTATTGAAGAGGCACTGGCGAATTTTACGATTACCCGCAACACCTACGTCGTTGTTGTCACTCGTAATGTACTGGTCGACAGGCAGATAATACCCAGGCTGCTGGAAAGCCCGGCGCCGTATATTGGCATCATTGGTAGCCGCCGTCGTTGGGAAGAATCGAAACGTCTGTTACGAGAAGACGGTTTGAGTGATGAACGATTGTCCCGCTGTCATTCGCCCATCGGGCTTGAATTAAATGCCGAAACGCCGTCCGAAATAGCCGTCAGCATAATGGCCGAGATCATTATGGCTCTCCGGGGCGGGTCCGGAGAGAGCATGGCTTCCCCACGGTTATTAGAGTCGGTCGAGAACGGCGATCGTGCCGGGTGAAGGTATTGATCAGATGAACTTATCCGAGAAGGTAATCTATCAGTATTCCCGCAAGATGGGGAGGGTATAATAAATGCGTCTTGATGCTCAACGTGATCGTAAATTAGAACATCGGCGTGGAATGGCCGTGCGTACCATTATCGCCATTATATGGTTTGGACTTTGTATTACCTTCGCTTATTTTCTTGCCACAATGCTTTTTGATAATGGAGATCTCACCATTCGTTGGTTTCATTCCGCCCTATTTGTGCCTTGGGATTGGGATGACTGGATCATTTTCGCCGGTGTTGTCGCATTCATCGTCTTTGTGATGAATTTTATACTCCTAATCGGGTACGGTTTATTTAGTTTCATCGGCCGGCGGCGGCCAGGCACACCTTCTCTCTACTCTGACGATCCCGATCTCGACGACCACCGTTACGATTATCGATAAAAGGTCGCCCACCAACCAGGTGTCACAGTTGACTCACGTTGGTTCATCCTGTTACCTCCACCTTGCCAACCCACAACGCTGAATAGGATATAGGGACTAATTGGGTATCAATCCCCTGGTGGACCCCTCTGTAAGATCAACCAAATGCTGTCCCAGGCAACAGCCCGAGTTGACAAGCATCATTGATTTTAGCAGGAGGTATTATCGCTATGTGGATAGACAAGAAACGACAGGTAGAGACTGAGAAACGGAAAGGGCTTTCTGTCCGAACGGGCATCGTCGTCGGCGTCCTGGTGATTGGATTTGTTGGGACATACTTGCTGACATCCTGGCTATTTTCGTCAGGGACTTTGAGTGTAGATGTGTTTTATAATGACCTGGGTATCCCAAGAACCATTAACGAAAACATCATCCAACTCGGACTGGTGTTATTTATGGTTATTGCCTTACAATTTCTGGCGGTGATGGGTTTTGCTTTGACGAATCCTGAGGCTAGAAAACGCAGCGGCATGCCCTCCGCCATTGCCCAGAATCCAGATTATCTTGACAGCCAATATGGTTAACCGAATGCGATGTCAGCCGGCCAGGCGGCTTATCTGAAGTGGACCCGTTGATAGGCTTCAAATCAAGCCGAAATCGGTCCCAAGTTGTTGATAACGCTCTCGAAGCCGTGACTGGTTAGCCCCAGCATTACCGGGTTGTCCGGATCAGTGACGAACTCCCAGAAGGCATTTTGCGCGGTCGTGCCCGGCAAGCTGGTGTTCCGGCCAATATAGACATCCTGCTGCATCTGAAGACCGCGCACAGCCACAACGGCAACCCGTTGGCCAACCAGGCGAGTAACCACAATTTGGGAAACAAACCCAACCCCTAATCCTTCCTCAACAGCCAATGCGATCGCCTCTGAGTTACCCAGGGTCAATACGCGTTGGAGACGATCAACCGGCACGCCAATATCAGCCATTCCCCGAACTGCTACTTCATACGTGCCACAGCTTTCTTCACGCATGATGAAATCAGCCGTGAGCAGCTCTTCCGGGTCAATAATCTCCCTGGCTGCCCAGGGATGGTCAATTGGCGCGATGAGCTGGATTGGATCCGAGATAAATTTTCGAAATTCAACCGTGCTACAAAACTCGTTGGGGCTGGCCAGGGCCAGATGTACCAGACCATCGCACAAATCAGCTACAGCTTGCCGGCGCGGGGTCACCTGGCAACTTGCCGTCACCTGCGGGTGCTGTTGCATGAAGCTGGTCAACAGAAAAGGTAAGACATATTTACCAGAGGTGGTGCTACAGCCAACTTTCAGATGGCCATAGACTTCTCCGCGCAAAGATTCCATCGTCTCGTCAATGCGTACCGACCAGTCGACCAGGCGACGCGCCAGGGGGAGTAATGCTTCACCAGCATCTGTTAAGACCATCTGACGCCCTTTACGCCTGAACAATTCGATTTGAAAATGTTGTTCAAGAGCCTGTATATGCTGGCTCACACTTGGCTGGGTCATATGAAGCTGGCGCGCGGCAGCCGTAAAGTTCATCGTTTCCGCTGCCGCAAGGAATACATTCATCTGATGGGCGTCTAACACGGCTCATTCTCCACGACTTGTTACGATTCAAGGGTAAAAACAGGACTAATGGCGTTCCATAACAAATACTTATAGTTCTTTATAGGCTTCACTGATAAGTAAGACCTATATAAATACCCTTGCTTGTCATTGTTTCACTTATGATTCTAGCAGATTGTACAAAATTTCACAACCGAAAGTCCGGCGATGTGCCGGTTGCATTTCCGCTCCAGGATCATTAACATGGTGGTATGTTGTTTTCCCACTTACCGGTCCTATTACGCGGCGGCGGCGACCTGGCTACCGGCGTCGCCTACCGTCTGCATAAGGCCGGCTTCCCCCTTGTCGTATTGGAGTTACCCCAGCCTCTGGTGGTCCGGCGCCGGGTTGCCCTGGCTACAGCCGTTGCTGAGGGATCGATCGACATCGAAGGCTTGCAGGCCTGGCGCGTAGATACTTTGGTTGAGGCCTGGGCTTTGGCCCATGCCGGAAAAATTCCGGTCCTGGTTTCTCCAGAGCTTCCCCCAGCGCTGAGCTCGCCTGATAAACAACCTGACCAAAAGCAGGCCGCCCAGTCGCCGGCGCCGATCGTCATCGATGCCCGGATGGCGAAATATAATATTGATACGGACCTGGGCCAGGCCGCATTGGTAGTCGCTTTGGGCCCTGGGTTTACGGCCGGGGTTGATTGCCACGCCGTGGTTGAGACAAAACGAGGTCACCAGCTAGGCCGGGTAATTTGGCAAGGTAGCGCCTTACCTAACACCGGGCGGCCGGGAACCATCGCCGGGAAGGCCGGTGAGAGGGTTCTGCGAGCGCCGCTTGCTGGCCAGGTAAGCTGGAAATTGGCGATTGGTGATCGCGTCAGGGAAGGCCAACCAATCGGTTCCGTAGCCGGTATAGTCATTACAGCCCCGTTCGACGGCGTAATCCGTGGTCTGATCACCCCTGGCATCCCAGTTCCGTCCGGGATCAAGATTGGCGATGTGGATCCCCGATCCGATGTCGCCGCCTGTTTCACCATCTCCGACAAGGCGCTTTCTATTGGCGGCGGCGTCCTGGAGGCGATTCTATCGTGGCTGAATGAACAACAAGAGCCTGGTAACAATGCCCGTGAAAGCTGATTTCGCTCCGCTAATAAACGCCTTTGGGCTTGACCGGACCGGCCAATTGGTGGCTATTGTGGGCGGCGGCGGCAAGAGTAGCCTCATGTTTTCTCTGGCCCAGGCCCTGTCTGGCCGGGTCATCACCACGACAACTACCCGAATCTTCGCCGTCCAAATGAACCGGGCGCCCGTAGTTTGCAGCTATCCATCTCAGGACATGGCCTCCTGCCTGAAGGCCGGTCTGGAACAATTTGGCCATTGTTTATTGGTGGGCGCTATTCAAGGCGAAAAAGCCGTCGGTGTACCGGTCGATTTGCCCGGCCGTTTGCTGGCCCAGGGCGGTGTGGAATATGTTCTGGTCGAGGCCGATGGATCACGGATGAAGCCGGTTAAAGCGCCGGCCGAACATGAGCCGGTTATCCCACCCGACGCCAATCTGGTCATCCCGGTAGCTGGAATTGAGGCTGTTGGCGGTCGCCTGGGTGACGTCGCCCACCGCCCGGAACTTGTCGCCGATTTGACCGGGCTAGGGCTCAATGAGCCGCTAACCGTCACAGCCCTGGCAACCCTGCTCAGTCACCCGGATGGTGGGCTGAAGAATGTCCCGGCCGGGGCCAGGGTGATACCGTTAATTAATAAGGTAGAGAGCGCATCTCAATTGTCAGTTGCTCGCAGGGTGGCTCGTCAGGTTCTGGCTCAGGAGCAGGTCGATCGAGTAATCATCGCTGCTATCCAAGGCCGGCAGCCGTTACGTGAAGCACACCGCCGGGTCACTGCCGTGGTCCTGGCGGCCGGTGAATCGGATCGAATGGGCCACACCAAACAGCTGTTGCCCTGGGGAGATACAACCATACTGGGCCAGGTCATAGCCAATATCCAGGCTTCAGCCGTTCATGAGATCGTCGTCGTCAGCGGCCATGAGCAGCAGGCTGTGGCCGGGGTTGCCGCAAAGGCCGGCGTCAGAACTGTCTACAACCCTGATTATCAGGCAGGGGAGATGTTGTCATCCTTACAGCTTGCCGTAGGCAAATTGCCGACGAATCGCGAGGCTGTGCTGGTGATGCTGGCCGACCAACCCCTGGTGGGACCGGAGATTATCAATCACCTGCTGGAGGAATATTGGCGAGGTGGGGGGGAGTTGATCGCGCCAACATTCCAGGGACAGCGTGGCAACCCTGTGCTCATCGGCCGTGATTACTTCAGCGAGCTTTTAGCTTTACCCTTGGGGGAGGCGCCCCGAACTCTGCTGCGGGCTCATGCCGAGACCCTGAAACTGGTGGCAGTGGATTCAGCAGGCATCTTGCACGACATGGACACGCCTGGCCAATACGAGCACTGGCGACCCAGGTAAGAGATTAATGGATGCCAATATTACAACAGGATTCGCTAGGCGAGAGGGGCTGTTCATGTCCATGCCCACAGGGATTCGATCTTCAGAACTTGTCACACCTGTATGGTTCATCCAGAGAACAATTTCATGAACCGTTTAGTTAGCCTTATCTTCCCTGGGGGCAGACCGTATCCGAAGTTTTAGATCTGGCATGAAATCAAGTACAAGATAGTATTGTTGCGCTCTAACCCTAAAATTTCGCGTCACCTGCCAGGAGCTAAAATATTCGATGGGGCGTAAAAGAACTTGCTACCGGCGTGGTTGGCCGGGTAGGCGCCCCGAGTTCACTCCAGCTCAAAGGGCAGCGACTCTCCCTGGTTCAGATTACTTATTTCCTCGTCCATGACCGGAGAAGTGAATTAAATTCGCGTATTCCCAGACGCCGGGAGAGATTGGCAGACAATTACCCTTTCGCTTCATCGATAGGCTGTTCTATTTGGCGGTATTCCCGGTTCCAGTAGACCAGGGCGGGCTCGTCCGGCCGGGGAACACCGCTGGCCTGCACCTCGCCCACGTAAATCGTATGGTTGCCAGCCTCGATACGGCCAGAGATAGTGCAATCGACCCAGGCTAATGCATCTGCCAATATTGGCGCGCCGGTTAGCGCCTTGCCCCAATCCCCGACCTGGAATCGGTCTTCATCTTTTGTCCAGGCGAAGCGCTCTGATAAATAAATCTGGTCCTGGTGCAAGATATTAACCGCGAATACTGCCCCTTCTTTTTCCATCATAGGGTAGGCGCTGTGTGAATGGTCGATGGCGATCATAATCAAGGGGGGAGCTAGCGAAACTGAGGCAAATGCCGAGACCGTTAGCCCATGGATTTGTCCCTTGCTGTGAATGGTGACGATGGTTACGCCCGATGGAAAATGTCGTAAACAATCCCGATAAGCTGCGCTGGTTATAGGCATACTTTCCTCAATTCTGGTGATTAATCTCTCCGCCAGATATTAGCCTGGGTATCGATTTTTTTGTTTGTTAGACCTAAAAACTGTTTTACTACCTTGGAGATATCGGTCAGGTCCACGACTATAGCCGCCAGCCGGTCGTGTTCCTGGCCAACCAGTACAGTGGGGACGGGGTTGCGACTATGCTGGCGATGGTCCTTTTCCTCAATATTACCATGATCGCTGGTGATGATTAACAAATCATTTTGGTCATTCCACGCATCAAAGAGACCTCCCAGTACTTCATCTATTACTTCCAAATGTTCCACTGCCTGGTCGATCGAGCCACGGTGCCCGCTGCGGTCGCTGGGCCAATGTTCAAAGAAGCTAAATTCGTAGCTCTGGGCAATTCGGGCTATTTGCCGTCCTGCCTGGTTCAAGGTCATGATTGGGATATCTGAATAACCCAGGTGATCGTGCCACCCCTGGCCTGTAAAACCCGGACTGACGGCCCGTCCGGCGCGCAGATCCTCGGCCGTCATTAACGCCAGTCCGGCGCTGGTGGCGGCCAGCGGCACACTGGATAGCAGCCGCCGGCCGCTGTTTATCCCGTCGAAATAACCCTGAGGGTAGGGGGTTATCAACGCCGCCCGGCCGCCATCGGCCATCACTTCTTTGAATAGATTACCTTCCCGGACGATATCGGCCACGGCCTGATTGGGCTTGGGTCCATAATGCTCGCCAACCAGCAAGGGGACGTTGCGGCCGGTGAGAATGGTTGCCTGGCCGGTGGCGCTCTGAGGACGGCCGGGCAACCCCAGGTTGGGATCCGTTGGCGCCAGGCTGGCTCGGATTGTAGTTATCCGGCCAGCGCCGGATTCGACCGGCCGTAAATACCAGCCCTCGCCTAACAGGCCTGTCAAGTGGGGCAGTCTGGCCTGCATGAAGGGGTTGTTTTCTGGGCTCGCTTCGCCCATTCCGACCCCATCCATAAAGAAGATATGACAATGTCGATCTCTGTGCATGAATCAATTATAGCCCAAGGCTGGGTTTCTTATGTTTTAGAAGCGGCTGCAGCTTCCGAGTTATGTTTAAACATGGCGTTTGCCTGCCGGCGAACTTCGGCCGGATTGAGGGGTCCGGTATGCCGCCACACTTCCTGGCCGGCCTCATCAAACAGGATAAAGGTCGGCGTTAATTGACCTTCGAACTCTTCCACAAGGGAGCGGTTTTTTTTGAGGTTACTATTTACCTGGAGGATCAGCAGTTGTTCACCCCATTCGTCTCGCAATCCATTCACGATGGGTTCGGCTTGAAAGCAAGCCAGTCAATAATCGGAATAAAATTCTAACATAATCGGCTTGCCGGCTGCGACCAACTCAACTCTGGCTTCGTTGGCAGCCAAAGATCGATCGCCGGGCTGAAATAAGAAAAAGAGAGCGGCCGTAACCAGCACCAATATAACCGAGACGAGCTGTTTCCAGCGGCTGCCTTGGCCTCGCAGTAGTACAAACAAGATCCCCGCCAGGACCGGCAAAACAATCAATAGAAATGAATAATGGTTGATAAACTGGGACATAAGCGGGTTGGTGATTTAACCAGGAATTAGCCTAGGCAGCGATGTTGGCGCTAGTCCAGGCGTCCTGGGGCATAAACTGGGTCCATACCAAAGCTCCGTTCCCGGTCAAAACCGGCCGGCAATTTCCAACGACCTCGACTATCCACGGCGCTTAGCAAGACATGAACCTGGCAAGGACATGCAGGGTTTTGCGGCTCGTTGCAGCCGGCGATCAAGGCGCTCAGGGCATCCAACTGCACCTTACTTACCTCATAACCCAGGTGCTCCCAGGATTCAGTTTCCAAGCCACTCCGGCGTGATTCTTCATAAACCGCACCGCTCCGATGGTTGCACTGGTTACAGGCCAGGATTTGAAGCACCACATCATCATTAAGTCTGTCAGGAGGCAGGTGAAGCGACTGGATTATTTCCAGTGTGCCCTTGCCGAGACATTTTGGACAAATGAAAAACATGACCTAAACGACCTGTCTATTACTCACCCAGAAAGATTTGTGGCGCGAAAAGCTCCGGCCGGCAGGGATCATATTCCGTGCCCAGGACCAACCGGTAATCATATTCGGAACCCGATTCAGTCACTAACTCAATATCGTCTTTGCGCTTGTCCACGACCCAACTGAAAAGCCAGTCAAATGATCCCTTCAAGTTTTGGGCATGGTATTCAATTGTAGTCAGGCGTTGTTCCTCGACAGCGGTGTTCCTAATGGTCGGTTCGAAGCCGTACCTTTCCAGGTTATCGGCGGCTAGCAAGGCCAGGTCGGGGTTGTCTGTACTGTTGATGATCTCGACGGTGATGGGTGGGCGGCTAGCCTGGTTGAGGGCAGGCGGTAAAAATAGACGCCGGAAGGTATCCTGGGCTTTATCCCAGACTGGCAACTGCACCTGGGCACCGGAGGCGGGTACGACATAAGGCTGCAACTCTTCGCCCACCATGTATAGGTGTTGGATGCCGTTCTCCCTGATTGCGGGGGCAAGAGCAGCCAGTTGCAACATGCGGCCGATATCCAGGTCTGTCTTCACGCTGTCTTTGTAGGTGGACCAAAACTCAGGCGCCTGCGGTAGTAGATTCAAATCGACGCCAGTATTCAACATGGCCCGCAAAACTTGTTGCTGTCGCCGGCCGCGATCGAAATCGCTGGTTGTCCTACGTGAGCGGGCATACCAGAGGGCCATATCGCCATCCATATCGTAAATTCCCGGTTCCAGGTTAAATATCTCCCAGTTTTCTTCCACTTCCGGGTTCAACTCGGGCGATTTCAGTCGCCAATCGCGTAAATGGCAACTAACGGCTACCTCCACCCCGCCTATCGCATCGACCGCATCCTTAAAACCAGTGAAATCAACCTGGGCATAATAATGAATGGGGACGCCAAAATTGTAGAGGATAGTATCCGTCAGTTGCTTCACCGCTCCGCCCGGATAGCTGGCTGAAGATCCACGGGAGAGGGCTGTATTTATGCGGTTCATTTGCCAACCGGGAATATAGACCCAGAGGTCACGAGGCAATGACAACATCGAGGCGGTTGGTCCCTCCCGGTTGATGGCTACAATGATGATGGTATCGGTCCGGCCGACGCCTTCGTCCAGAGGCAGATCACTGCCTAGCAGCAGGATATTAGTTGTTCCTACGGGAACGGCAAAAGTAGGTACTGGTGGGGCTACTCCTTCAGGTCGCAACATATTGCCAGGTGTAATAGCCAGGGTATGGTTGATTTGGGGCAGGCTGGTAGGTGTGGTCGTCGGGCTGGCTAAACTGGTGGCCGTGGCCTCATCCGTTGGCGCCGTTATCCTCGATGCCGTTTTATCCGGCAAAGGGGTGTTGGTATGGCTGGGCACCGGTGTATTAGTGGGTGGCAATCTTGTGGCCGTCGACGTAGCTGTTTCTTCGGCTGCGGCCACAACAACATCTGTGCTCGAAGGGACGGCCGCGACCAGTGAGGGAACCAGGGTGGGCGTTGGTTGGTCCATCCCATGGGTAAAAAAGCGCAAACTCATCGTCGCAGCCAGGGCAACAACCAGCATGACGACGACCATGATGACTAAGCGGAGGGTAGAATTCATCGATTCAGCTTTCAATTTCTAAGAAACCTGCTTGATTATAACCGGTCTGCTCTGGCCGGCGTTTGCGAACGAATTAACAGAGTTACTGAAGACACAAACCGCGAATTATACCATAATGGGCCCAAAGCAGGTTCATTATTGAAAGTTCTATGGTAGCGAGCAGCCTTGTAACCAACCAGAATAGGGTGCTCCAAAGTTCCCAGCCATCATGGGGCAGGATAATATTGGTTTGATTCAATTCTATTAGTGGACGGCACACTTGACCACGGTGCGGATCGACAAGTACTTCATCGCCATAGGTCAAAATAGTCTATAACTTCTCGGCGAAGAGATGTTGCAACCGGCCGAAGAACAGATAGCCGGCGGCAAAAATAATCAGGCAAGTAATAAAGGTTCGTGCCAGGTAGATTGGGTCCATGGACACAGGCCCGTCACTAGTGGTTGTCCCCCACAAAACTGTGCGGTAGCCATCGATGATTGAGGCCATCGGGTTCAGCCAGCGCATAACCACGGCCGGGTTGAAGGTGATGCCCATAATTGTTTGTTCCGTCCCTAACCATTCCAAGGGGTAGATGATGGGCGTCATAAAAAACATGGCCAGTAGGAGCACATCCAATATCATCAAAACATCACGATAAAAGACATTTAAGGCGCTCAGGAACATACCCAGACCCAAGATTAAGAGTATCTGGGTCACCAGGATGACCGGCACCCATAGGGCATAAATCGTTAAACCAAGTCCGGAAGCATAGAGAAAGACGATCAAAACGATGAATGCCAGGCCAAAATTAACCAGGTTCGTCAACATGGCTGACGTTGGAAGTAACTCCCGGGGAAAGTAAATCTTCTTTATCATCGGTGAATTGCTCGTTGCCGATACAGAACTGCTCATCAAGCCTCCGCTAAAAAATTGCCAGGGTAACAAACCGATCAGGAAAAACACAGGGTAAAGGCGGATATCCTCCCTGGGCATTAGCTTGCCAAAAATGATGCTGAATACCAACATCATCAATAGAGGATTGAGCAGGCTCCAAAGGATGCCAAGAACCGAGTTGCGATAGCGCACCTTTACATGGGTTCTTGTCAGGTTGTAGAGCAACGAGCGATAGCGAAATGACTCTCGTAAATTTTTTGGCCAATCCCGCCAGCTCACGTTGGCGTCGATGATGGTTATTGGGGGCGAAGATTTATTGTCTGGGGCCATATATATTGGGGAATTATAGCGATTCTTTTAATTATTGGGAACCGGCTGTGTCAAGACTGCCTCATAAACCTGGATCACATCAGCCGCATGCTCGTCGTCGGTGCGCACCGGCCGGATTGCGGCCCGTAAGGAAGCCAGACGTTGGGGATCTTGATAAAGTAATAACAATGCCTCATAGAGGGCATCGATATCGCCTGGTGGCACCAGTAGACCATCTACGCCATCGCGGACCAGCTCCTCTATGGCGCCTATCCGGGAGGCAACCATGGGCACCCTCGTGGCGAACGCCTCCTGGATAGTCAACGGGGATGCCTCATACCACATAGTGGGTAGAACCAATACATCCATCGCCGCCAGTTTCTCCCACAACACATCATGAGCGATGTGGCCATGAAAATGGATGCCTGGATGCGTACTCAATTGCTGTAAATGGTCGACATACTCTGGATAAGTTGACAGGCTACCGTAGATATCGAGGCGGATTCCCTCGGCCGGTAATCTGTTGACAGCAGTTACCAGGTTGTGTAGCCCCTTTTGCCAGGCCAGGCTGCCCACAAAACCAATGCGCAATTGCCGGCTCCCAGCAGGTTCCCTTCCCTCCGGCGGATCTGGAATGCTCTTTTTGGGGTACTTGATTCCATGGGGGATGACGACACTATTACCCGTACCGACGCCCATTTCCTGGTAAATCTTCTGCACGAACTGACTGGGAAAGATGACCTGCCTGGCGGAACTTAACATCCGCCGCATAAGCCGGTTGCGATAGGCCATCAGGGGAGCGATACCCGGAGCAAGCCACTGGGCCTGGTCATAACCGGCGCGAACGACGGCGCAACGGCCGCAATTGATGAATGATGGCAACGGTCCTTGGCAGGTTGTGTGATCGTAATTTGTGATGAGCTGGCCGTTGGCGCAAATGTACCAATAATCATGAACCGTGATCACCAGGGGAATTCCAGCCCCGACAATCCGATTACTCAGGCTTGCCGGCAGGCCCATGAAATGTTGCCCATGTACCAGGGAAGGTTGTTCCACATCCAGGACAGCGGAAAATGCCTCCAGAGTGCCCATGCTGCGGAAGGTCTCGAAAAACACCTTGCGGCTGCTCCGAGGCCCGACCGGCAGACGGTAAACGCGAACCCCTTCTTCGACGACCGGTTTTGGCCAGCTTGAAGCCCCGGCTGTAGGTGTGAAAATCGATACGATATGCCCGGCCTTGACCTGGTGTTCGGCCACCGTGCGCGTATGGTGTTCGGTGCCCCCAATATATTCAGGTAAATATTGGTGGACGACGTGTAAAATCCTTAATTTTTCTGTTAGCACGCGCGTGAGTGTATCTTGGCCCGGCTGGTGTGCAAGCTCGTGTTATCCGGCCGCATTTGATAAAATCATTCCCTTACATAGGCAAGCAATAATATGCGCATTCTCCATATTATCCATCGTTACCACCCTGCACGTGGTGGGGCAGAGCGGTACCTGGAATATCTATCCAACCATTTGAGCGCCGCGGGTCATGAGGTTCAGGTTGTCACGACGGATGCCCTCGATTTTGAGTTATTTTGGGACCCAGGCCGGAAGCGGGTTGAGGAGCACGAAGGGCATCATCAGGGTGTGGCGATAAGCCGCTATCCAGTCCGGCACTTGCCCATGTCAGCCCTGGCATTTCCGCTAATACGGAGGGTTTTATGGTTGCTTGCTGCCATCAAGCCGGTGCCGCTAAGCTGGCTTCACCACCTCTCTCGGTTCGCACCCTGGCTACCTGGTTTGCAGGTATGGGCGGATACTACAACCCAACAATTTGATCTGGTTGGCGCTATGACGATCACCTTTGATCCTTTGTTTGAAGCCGCTCAAAGGCTGGCTCGCCGGCAAGGCATCCCTTTTGTCGCTTACCCCCTAACGCATCTGGGCGCCGGCCAAGAGCCAGGCCAGGATAGCCTGAGCCGCTTCTATACGATGCGCCACCAGACGGCGCTGGTCACCAGCAGCGATGCCCTCGTAGCCCAAACGCCGGCCGAGGCCAGCTATTACCAGAATAAGGGTATGCCGGCTGAGCGAATTGTCATCAGCGGACAGGGTATCATATTGGCGGAGTTAGCCGGTGGCGACGGCCAACGATTCCGGACCACTTACGACCTGGCTCAACCAATTATCTTGTCTATTGGCGCGATGTCCTTTGATAAAGGCACCCAGCACGTGGTCGAGGCGGTTCGCCGCCTGTGGTCCACCGGCCGGCAGGTTGAGCTAGTCTTGATTGGCGATCTACTATCGCCGTTTCGGAAATATATTGATGATATTCCGGCTACCGATCGCCAACGAATCCGGTTGCTGGGTCCAGTCGATGAAGCTGAAAAAAAAGATGCACTGGCCGCAGCAACCATGTTGGCCATGCCCTCACGCACGGAATCATTTGGCACAGTATACCTGGAAGCCTGGGCTTATAGCTTGCCGGTGATCGGCGCCACAACCTGGGGCGTCATGGACGTGATCTCCAACGGCGAGGATGGGCTGCTGGTGCCATTCGGAGACGCGGAACTGCTAGCCCAAGCGATGCGCCAGCTCCTAGATAATCCACAACAAGCCAACGAAATGGGCCGCTGTGGTCGAGAAAAGGTGATTCGAGAATATCAGTGGCCATATCAATGCCAGTTGGTCGATGAGCTCTACATGGTGTTAACCCAGGAAAAGAGTAGGGCTAGATAATATCTACCCGGATCATTTAGTTCCGGGTAGTTCTTTTAGCTAGAGGATAGGTAGTTGCGCATATTGCATCTAAGCCAACGCTATTTCCCGGCCGTTGGCGGCGCCGAAATTGAACTGGAGAAGATCTCAGATTATCTCGTCGTGGCCGGGCACGAAGTAACTGTGGCCACGTCCGATGCGTTGGATTTTGAATATTTTTGGGACCCAGGTGCCCGCCGTATCACCGGCCGTACTGGAGAACATAACGGGGTGCAGATCGTCCGTTTTCCGGTTCGACATTTGCCCGCCAGCAAATTAGCCTACCGGGCCATTCGCCGGCTGATGTTTGAGATATCCCGGATAAAGCCTCTTCCTGCTGCGCTACCGATGCGTCTGGCCAACTATACGCCGCGAGTTCCACAGTTGAACCACTGGATAAAAGATCACCCCGGAGGTTTTGACCTCGTCGCCGGGATGAATATCACCTACGAACGATTCTTGGCTGACGGCTTCAGATTGGCCCGCCGGTTCGACGTTCCCTTTGTAACCTATCCCCTGACCCATCTCGGATCAGGGGAACGGCCGGCAACTGATCGGATGAGCCAATATTACACGATGCGGCACCAGGTAAAGCTGGTAAAGAATAGTACGGCGGTTGTGGCCCAAACCCCGGCCGAGAAACGGTTTTATTCAGAGCTGGGCGTGCCGGCGGACAAGATCATCGTCGGTGGCCCGGGTGTAACCCCGGCCGAACTCGAAGGTGGTGATGGCCGGCGTTTTCGTTCTCGGCATGGCATCTCGGATCCAATTGTTCTCTCGGTGGGGGTCATGTCCTTAGACAAGGGCACAATTCATCTCGTCGAAGCGATACGTCGCTTGTGGCAAGAGGATCGTAGACTGGAATTAGTCTTGATCGGCCATCCGTTACCCGAATTTGAAGCGTTCTTGGGGGAAATTCCAACGAGCGATCGCGAGCGTATCCGGCTCCTCGGTCCGGTTGGTGATGCTGAAAAGAAAGACGCCCTGGCGGCCGCGGATCTGTTCACACTGGCCTCACGCGCCGAATCTTTTGGTATTGTTTACCTTGAGGCCTGGCTATATGGACTGGCGGTGATTGGCGCGCAAACCTGGGGCGTATCCGACATCATCGACCAAGGGCAGGATGGTCTGCTAGTACCTTTTGCTGATGTACCGGCTCTGGCGCAGGCCATCGAATTTCTGCTGAACCATCCACAAGAAGCGACAGTTATGGGCGAGCGGGGGCGGCAGAAAGTCCTCAAGGAACATACCTGGGATCTTAAATGCCAACGCGTTCTTGATCTTTACCAAAGCTTGGTCATGAAGTAGGTCGGCAGGTTCAGAGGAAATTGATTTTGGCGCCTGGCCGCCTTTCTCGATCCAGAGGACGTTATCTGGGAAACTACCGGTTCACCATAGGCAACAAGGTGTGCGCCAGGTCGCCAACCAGTAGAGATACGGGCTGTTCGCCCGGGAATACCTGGCTATCGGCACCTGTACCTGATATCTGAACAGAACCTAGATCATGGAAACCGCTACCCAGTCCGGCTGTATGTATTGTAACCGTCAAGAAGGCTGGTTCCCCTTTCGTTACCGTTCCGGACGAGGGCGATATAGAAATGTTTGCCGGCGTCGTTGACGACCAGGTGATAGAACCGCTCCCTAAATTTCGTAGTTGAACGATTTTGGATTCGTCGCCTCGTTCACCCTGCTGATGGACCATTATGAGCTGTCCTGGTAGGAGGGTAAGTTGTGGGTAACAAAAAAAGCCTTCCCTGGCGGCATCGCACTTAAAACTTGACCAGTGGACCAGATCCTGAGAACCTGGTAGATCCCAAACGAATACATCACTATTTGCGGCTACCAACTCCAGGCGGCCGTCATTGTCAATATCACCTACAGCCGGCGTGTTAAAGAGATTCCCTCCGATGGAATAGGTGGGCCGTTGATCATTAGGGAAGTTGCTACTGGTCAATTGCTGGCCATTTCCATCGACCACAACGACATTCCAGGTCTGGTTCACAAAGATTTCCATCTTGCCATCACTGTCATAATCGGCCAGGGGAAAAGACACGCCGTGCTCGTATTTGAGGTAACTTTGGCCATTCTGGGATAGAGGCTTCATGGGAAAACCGGCTACGAGATTGCCGTTGCTGTGCCAGGCATACAGTTTTAAATCGGTGGCCGCAATAACAATTTCAAGATTCTCATCCCCGGCGATGTCACCGATGGATGGTGAAGCCGGCGTCGCTCCACCTAAACTCTTGCCTCCCTGCCAACCTGGTAGATCATTTCCTTGCGTATCAAGGCCATAGAGCCTGAATCCGTACGTCGGATGGTCAGGGCTATTAACATAATAGTAACTAGCTAGACCGACGTATATTTCCAAAACGCCATCGCCATTTGTATCGGCGACAGCCGGTGTGGAACCGATAGCTTCGAGAAAATAACGGGGGAATCCGGGCAATATTTCTCCGAAACGATTGAACGCATAGAGGGAGCCGCCGCAATAGCCCGGCGACCAGCCTGGTGGTAGCCGGTAGGGACATACCCAACCGCCTGAATCTCCCCCATACCTGTCATCGAAGTTCCCTTCACTGGTGCCAAGAAGAATGTCCAGATAGCCATCGTTGTCGAGATCCGCCACGACGGTTGATCCCCAGGTATTATCGGCCAGTTTATAGGCCAGGCCTGGCCAGGTGGGGAAGCGCTGGTGAAGGAAGCTGGCCGCGGGGAATCCCGGCAAAAGTGACCCATTGTGGTGCCAGGCATAAACGCGCTTGTCGAATCCGGCGGCCGTGATCTCCAGGTCACCATCATTGTCGAGATCACCCAGTGCCGGCGTGGCAAATATGGAATCAGGACAGCCAACAGGATATGTTTCGTCGTCGGCGGATATGAACGGCCAACCAGGTTCAACATTCCCCAGGTGGTTGAGGACAATGAGACCACCACGGGTACATATGTTCGGCTGGAAGGTGCCGACCCCGACGGCGACCTCTGGGTAGCCATCACCATCAATGTCGGCGACGGCCGGCGAGGATTGTATCTCATTTGTCCCGGCGGCCATGTTGAAATAGGGGGCGATATCGGTGTCCCACAACAAGGTACCATTATGCTTAATTGCAACGATATGTCCCTTATTTGTGACCGCTACCACATCGTCAAAGCCGTCACCGTTAATATCGGCCAGCGCCGGGGATCCAGCCTGACAGTCGTTACTACTAGAGCCATAACATTGATCGGTCGGCAGCGTGTAAGTCCACTGCGTCGGGGAATAACCCGCTGCGCTAGCCGGTTGCGTATTGTTATGACCCATCCACACTACCAAACAGCTTAACACTGCCAGGAAAATGGGGATTGCCAGTCGAGGTAATGGCCTGTGGTCAGATTGTGATGCAATTTGCAAAGATCGGTCCCTCTGTTGTGTTGTTGGAATAAATCAGTGGTACCAAATCATCCCTAAGTCTGGACTATCAGATACCAATAAAAATAATCATTCTGGATAAGTTATAAATTCCCCAACACGCCTTTGAAGAGAAAACCGGGTTCGAAAACTGTATCTACTGGTGGCAGACAATCACCCGTTATGGCCGAGCTCGACATTTGTTTGATTCTAGTCAATGTGCCAATTGATATCAATGGGAAAGATGTATTGATGAGTAAATTCTAACAACTTAATTTGGCAGAGCCGCCAGATCAAGATGGGTGCCTCCAGAACGTTCCTGCGCCCTTAATACTTGGTCTCTACTCTGGGGAGGATCGCTCTTGTTTCCATCAGCTGAAAGGATATACAACGTATATCCGGCATCAACGATCTGATCCAGAAATATTGCCGGCTCGATATGACTGGTTACCCGAATTAACTCCGGAGAAAACTCAAAGAGGAGGACCGGCCGGTGACGTCGCACGATCTCTCGCATTCCCTGCCAGGCTCTTGGCTCAGCCCCCTCAATATCCAGCTTGATCATATCAATCCTGGAGACGTCTGAGAGGGTTTCGTCAAGGGTTACCGCCTCGACAATCCTTGGCCGATATAAGCCGGGCACGGCTTCAGTGGTAAAGTCGATAATACGAGCATTGCTCGAGGAACCGGCATCAAGTTTAAAAGTCTGAGATTCCTCGGCAACCGCATAACGAAAAAGATGGACATTGGCGAAGTTGTTGTCGGTAATACTTTTTTCTAAGAGAAGGATGTTATCCAGGTTCGGTTCGAAAGCATAAGACACTCCCATCAACTCCAACCAGGGCAGCGGCCATGCAAGTAAAGTAGCCAATATTTGCCCCGATGTCGACAAATGTGTCCCCCGCTTTCAATAATTCACCAATTTTCGCCGCAACGGCCGGCTCATAAATCTTGTCCTTTGCAATTGCCGCACCGACAAAGTGGTCATTTTTGCGCACATTCAGTTGAAATCCGTCCAGATCGACCAGCATTGGCTGCCGTCCAGCTTCCTGCAGCTTCCGGTATTCCTCAGTGGCCATAAAATCATCAACCAGTGACTGAATGTCTATTCCGTGGCCGCTTACCAGCGAGTGCCAATTCTGCCAGCTGGCTTCGTCGGGCTCTCGTTGGAGTAGGAGACGGTAGCAAAAATAAAGATCTCGACTATCGGCTCGTTCATATCTCCTGCCCGGCCGACGCAGGGACATTAATTTAAAAAACAAATTTGCCATTCTGATGTCGTCCAAGTTTTTTTAGGACAAGTTCCACTCTTCCACTCAGAAGGCGCTTGCGTTTTAGGTGTCTCATGAAAATAGGTCCAATTGATCCAGATAAAAACGAAGTTGTTCTTTAACCACTGGTTCGAGAAATTGCCGGACCCGCGTATTCTGGACGTCGATAATTCGATTTTGGAATGAGCTATCGCTGATTATGATATCAACAACTTCTGCGATCGTCTCAAAATCTTTCTGTTTGAACAGGATGCCCGCATCTCCCAGAGTACCGGGCACAGCCGTCGAGCGATAAGCCAAGATCGGCAATCCCAAGTACATGCTCTCGATGAATGGTTTACCGAACCCCTCGTGTTCACTCATCGAGAGGTAGAGGTCGCAATTCCGGTAATAGGTCACCAGGTCCTGTTGGGATACCCGGCCTGTCATTATAAGCGCACCGGTCAGCTCCAGGCTCTCCGCCAGCTCGGCGATCCAGCGGGCATAGGCAGGTAGCCAGTTGTCTCCAACGAGCACCAGCCGGGCGGCCGGCTCGATGCGGCGGTAGTAGTACAGTAGCTTGACCAGGTCTTCCTGTTTCTTGTTGGGTGAAATCCGGCCTACAAAAAGCAAAAGTGGCCCACCTTTTGCCCCCGAATTCCGGCCAAGATCACGCACAATGTCTTCATTATCAGGCCCTTGGTAGCGACTTTCGTCCAGGGTGATGGGCAGAATGCCGGTATTTTGATATCCCTGGGAGCGCAGATCTTTTTCATTGTAGCTAGAGTCACCCAAGGCCAACTTCGTCAAGGGTAGTAGCAGTTTCAACTGCTCCTGCCCCTGGCCCATGAGCCTGGCTGAGGCGGGATCGACCGCATTGAAAAAAGCCGGAGGAGTCACATTGTGATAGATTAAGATCAAATTCAGCTCTAACTGAGTTACCTCATCCAGAAAGGATGAACCGATGCTAAGGTGAATGATAAGCCACGGACCATCCCGTCGCGGATGAAAGTGGCTCAGCGGCCGCACCTGTTCCGCTATCTCGGGGTGTACATGCTCGGCAAATATCTCGGAAGTGAAGCCCATTTCTCGCAGCCAGCGCTGGATGAGCAAAGCCTGGTCGGTGATAGCATCCCCCGGATTAGCCCCGGCCAGGTATTGGTGTAGCTTCACTGCCGGGAACCCGACTTTAGTGATTGAACGGGACCTTTTTCGCCCTGCCATTCTGCAAAAACCCGGGCAAAATGGTCGACTACGGCCGGCCAGGTGTAATTGGCCTGTACGTAGCGCCGGCCGTTTTGACCCATGCGCCTGGCCGGCTCGTTATTTGCCAGCAGCCAGGAGACCGCAGCGGCGAACTCATCGTAATTTTCGAACCACAAGCCCCCTTTACTCCGGGTAACATGTCCTCTTGTGACCGGGCTGGCCCCGGAAACGAGCGCCGGCCGGCCGGCCAACCATGATTCCATCACCGTTAGCGAAAAGCTCTCATTTTGGGACGGCTGGCATATGGCCAATGCGCCGGCCATCAATGCGGCCATCTCAGCATCAGCCACATAACCCTGGTAGACAAAGGAAGGGTGCCGGGGTGGTGACAGGGGCCCCTGGCCAACCACTACCAGCTCTACCTGACTCCCTTCTAACTTATAGCGGCGCACATATTCGTATAATTGGCTGAGATTCTTTCCCGCCTCGAGACGGCCTACATATAACAGGTATGGCCTTTGGCTGCCCCCAGATGTGAATACGGTAACCGGGGTTTTCGTGGTAGCCGGCAGCGATACGCCCGCACCTAGCAAAGCCTGCCGAACCAGTTGTAGTTGTAATCGTTCGCTAACTATTTGGCCTTCTTCTGGGGAATTGAAGACTACAGCCCAAACACTCTCCAGCAACAAGCGCACCGGTTCCATGTAGGCATAAGGTTCATTGTGCAAGCATGGCCAGAGCACCACTTTTTCTGGGGCAACCCAGGCGGCATAGTGGACAAGCGGATTGGCATAGGGCAGAGCGATTATTGCCTGAACCTCGACCGCGTGCCGCCTGACATGGGCATAAAGTGCTTCGCTATGAGGTCCTGCTTCCAACCAGGCATATTGCTCACCCCGGGGCAAGGACCCCTGACTGGCCAGCCTGGCATCCAACGCCGCGCGGCGTTGCGCATTATAGGCGCTGATAGGAAAGCGGATTAAAGGAATACCATCAAGAATATCCGGACCTGGGGGGAGGGTATTGGCCCAATCATAATGACCACTGGCGCATGTTGTCCATGCCTCGACCGGCCAGCCCCGGCTTGCCGCTTCCTCAGCGAATCCCCGGGCTAATCTCTCGGCGCCGCCGGTAATATCCCGGCCATAGCGCGGGACGATCAGGGCCAATCGTTTCACGTTTCTTTATCTTGCCGCCCTTGCTTTTCGACCTGCTCTTTTAAGGTGGTTACCAACCTTTTCAACGCCTCGTTTTCCACGACGATTTGGTTCAAAACGCTAATCAAGTGCCGGTCCACGACCACCTGATGAGCCAGGCCTCGGTTCACGTAATAGAGAACCAGGCTATGAGCTTGTTGGCGGATCAACTTCCATAAGGCGCCAAAAACAGGCACGCGCAAGGCGGCCGAATGGGCCAGGATCGGCTCGGTCTCAACTTCGTCATAAAGGATGTTAGCCTGGCGTAAATGGTGATATAGATCGGCCGAGTATGGCAGATCTTTTGGCGGTTCAGGGTAGGGCACCGCATCGCCAAATGAAGGAAAGGTACGTTCCTCATATCCGAGTTCTACTCGCCTGTTTTGGATTCGCTGGCGGATTTCGGCCATTATGACCTGGGGATCCAGCTCTGGATCATGGATTTCAAGAATCTCGTCGCTGCCACCCTGGCGCAACTCTGGCTCTTTTCTCTCTCGCTGATCGGACAACTGCTCGTCTCTCCCAGGGCGTCGGGCCGTAAAATAGGCGCTGGCGTCCATACTTCAGCAGGTAAAAAACGAACCTGCTCTGACAGTAATGTTAATCAAATTGGGCGATAGAGCAAGCTCGCATGCCTGGTTACTCTAGGGCGCTTCGCTGATCATCAGGGTGGTGAAACCCGCGGCCAGCTTCCGAGCATCGGGATTTTCTCCGGCGGTTAATTCGGCCGGGCTGGTGGCGTAATCAAAATTCAGAACAAGATCGTTCCAGCCCTCGTTTACGCTCTCCTCGGGCAATAAGATCTGTCCATCCCAGGGGTCGCAGTTGGACCAATGATGCTCTGACACGATTATCCCATTATTCTCGATTACCATAGATTGCTGTTTTTCCGGAAGGCAATGGGGAAAGATGCTAAAGGTCAGCTGTTTTGTTCCTGGAGCCGTGGCAAGCCAACGGGCTGTGGCTTGTTCGCCCTCGACCCAAATGCCCCAATCTTCAGCTCCCGACCACCCATTCTGCAAGAGCAGGTTGGTAAAGCCAATATCCGGAGGCGCCACCTCCAGAATGCAGATGGGATCAGGCCAGGCTGATGGTCCTTCAACCGGCGGAAAACAAGCCACTAATTCTATTGCTTTATTACCGTCTGTCCCGTCCAGCACGCCTTCCGCATGAGGGCCAGCCATATGGAATAGAATCAGTTGCACCTGATAAGCCTGCAGAATATAGGCCAGGTCGGACGTGGCCAATGGATTCGGCAGCGCCGGCAGAAGATTATTAAGAACAGTGGCCTGTGCTGGCCAAACGCTGCTGGCGCCCGAAGCGGTGGATGCGCCGTGAAATTCCGTGGCCAGCAACGTTTCTCCGCCGACCTTTAGCTGTAGGGTATTCATTTGGGGCGCGTAAACATCAACTATCCCCACGCCGTCCGGATAATTTTCCCGGACCCACTCAAAAGCCGGGTGGGTGGTTACCGGGGCGGGCACTCCAATCACCTGGATAGGCATCGCCTCAAAAACAAGAATAACGGCCAAAACGAGTCTCGCCCACTTCGGCCGTAAGCGGTCCACGCCCAGCGAAAGCATCATAAACAGTCCCAGACCGGTGACCAGCATAAACCTAGCGCTGGTCCGGGCTCCTTCCCAAAATGGTACCAAGGCCGCCAGGATCATGCCGGGCATCGGGATGGAGCCCTTCATACTGGCCGGAAGTTCGGCGGCCGGGAATACAGACGGTTTTGTCAGGTGACCCAAAGACCAAATAGCCCGGTTGAAGGGATCCAATAGCGGCCAGCGCAGGCTTTCACCATCCCATCGCAGGGATATACCCAGGGCCAGGACCAGGCTACCCATAACCAGGAAAAGCAACGGCCGCCACAACTTGTTGCGCCAGATCAGGGGGATTGAAGCCAGGGCCGTGATGACGGCGGCCAGGCCTACGTTGGCAACGGCCGATTCGTCGATAGGCCCACGATAAATAGCTCGGGCCAATCCGCCGAGCCAAGGGTGATAGACGGCCGGAATGGCTATACTATTCAGGCTTGCTCCCCAATGATTTAGAGCAAGCAGGTCGCGGGGCGGAACATTGGCCGCGCGAATACTTCTCAAAAAGAGCACTGCCAGGGGTAAACTGAGTAATAAGCCGGTTAGCCCGGCTGTAGCCAGCGCCGATATCGCCTCGCGCCCTATAATGCCTTTTGTCAGATAACGCCCCAGTACCCAGACACCAATAATTAATCCACCAAGCCAGAGGGAATATAGGCTGCCGCTTATGGCCAGGAACCAAAGCAAGCCGGAGAAAAGGTACCAGCTATTCAATCTGAGGATTCTTGGACTATTGTCGCGAAAACCTTGTTCCAGAGTCCAAAGCAGCCAGGGCAACAAAGTCGCCCCGATAAGAATATTGTAATGGCCATAGATACGCCCCCAATGCATGTCCCAAAATGTGTAGAGTAGCGCGGCCAGGATGGAGGCAAATTGAGAACCCTTGAGGATGCGGCTGAATTTATAGGTACCTGCGTACCCTAAGAACAGCATGAAGAGGTTCCCGGCATTTAAAGCGAAGACTCGACCACCCAGCCACGACCAGGGTTGCAATATCAAGAAAGTTCCCGGGCTGTGGCCGAAAGCTGTTACATGTAACCCTTCGGGATGGAATATGCCAGGAAAGACAAGCGAGAAGGGGCTGGCAGGATTCAAAAGGTCGCCAAACCACGATATACCCCAGAGAATTTCCAGCGAATCGCCATAAGCGGGAATCGTTGTGAAGGGATTGAACAACCGCCAACGCCACCAGAACAGTACCAGAAATGGCAGCCAGACTATCAGTAACCGGCCAACCTGGGCCAAAGGTGAGTTGGTACCGGAAGCTGGCCACAGCGATTTTGTGAGCGATCGAATCGGATTTGAAAACACTTACTTGACCGGATAAATATTCAGTTGCCAGCGAAGTTCCACGATCTCCGACGGCTTGCGATCGTAGCGCCCTTCAAGATGTTGGCTGGCAATCTCCACCTCAAGTGGCGGGCCCAGGGTCAAAACCTCGTCTTCCAGGGCGGCGTGTTCGCCAACCCAATAAACCGGCCGGCCGGACTTACGCCAGCGGGCTATCATCCTGGCCAGCGCCGCCTTGTCCAATGATTCAATATCACGCAGGCTGAAGACTTCGTGACCGAAAAGAAACCGTAACGGCGTCCCAAGAACATCGCCATTGGTGACCGCGGCCTGATCATCGAAAATCAAGATACTCGCTGGCTCGAGCTGGTTATCGAGCATTTCAAGCTGGGCGACGATACCCTGGTGGTCAACTTGCCAGACGAACCCACGGGCCGCCAAACCAAGAGTGACCAGCCAAATGCCGGCCAGGACTATGCCGGTAATCTGGAGCCACCTTCGTTGGCGATGAAAGATCCAGCCAAACAAGGATCCCGTGGCCACGATGGCGAAAGGTAAAACGGCCGGAACGTAACGGCGCATGGTATATATCTGGTGAGGGTTTGCCTGAATTTTCCAAATGTATAACAGGGAAAAGATGAGTCCGGTGGCTAATAGCACCGCCGTCTGGCGATTAACACTCAGGATCATTTGGCATAGTCCGGCCGTCGCCAAAGCGATCCCCAGCGGGGAAAGATACCAACCCAGCCGGATCAGGTTTTCACGATCCAATCCGACCGGCAATTGGCCGCCGCCATACCAGTAATTGGAACTAATGAGTTCGCCGTCTGCGTATGGCCGGATGAACCAGCCATAAGCGACCAGCATTATAACCAGTCCGGCGGCCACCCAGGTCAGCGGGCGTTGGTAACGGGAGAACCGGCCCAGTTCCCGGCGATTTCGATGGAAAATAAAAATGATCACGGCCCCAATAACGATAGCCCCGATAGGCAACAACCAGAAAGTGCGCAGTAAATCAATGCCATATTCAAAGGTGTTGAAGAAATAAGGGGCGCTCTGCAGAACAGCATGGAGCAGCGAATGAACCGTTAACAAGACGAGGGGGATAAAGAACCACCAGTGATCCCGGCGCCAACGGCCGCTCCAACGCAACCATAAATAGAGAACCAGGGGTATGACCAGCAAAAAATAGGCATCGATACGAACCAGGAAAACCTGGCCCAGGGCTAAACCGCCAAGCAAACCCCAGAGTGCTCTCGGCCGCCGGTCCTGGAGCCAGACCATGGTCGCCCACAACCCGGCCCAGAGCAGGAACTGGGTCAACATTTCCGTAGTCGGGTAGCGGGCGAACCAGATTTGCATGGCGGTGATCGATAGTCCTGACAGGGCGAGCAAGGCAACCGGCCAACCAGCGATTTCCCTGACCACCAGGTAGATTGCTAAACTGCCTAAAACCGCCCAGAGCCCGCTCATGAGAAGCGCTGCCTGGACGCCTCCCAGCGTGTAAGCGATAGCCTGCCAGACCGGATGGAGTGGATAGAATTGGGGCGTTATCCGGCCTACCGGTTCTGCTTCCACATAGAAGCCCGGCAAAATATATTGCGGAGCGATCTTTAAGGCCAGCTTGTCGCCAGGGATCGTCCGCAACAATGAGGTACGAAGCGCCGGGTCCAGTGTGATGAGCGTGGGATCATCGATCAAAATGCCACCGGTATCGGCGATACTGGCGGACAGATTTACGTATACCCCGGCATCACCCCCACCCAGGACATATTGGTGGGGTCGAAAAAAAAGCCATATGGCGGCTATGAACCACAGCCCTAGCAAAGCATATTGCGACCAGTCAGGCAGCTGCCAGGACCTGACTGCCAGGCCTGCGTTTTCCATGTTTGCGGCTTCATCCGAACCTGATTCAGCCGGTTTGCTTTTTCCCCCATTGTTGTTTCCCCTGCGCCAATAAACAATCAGCCCCGCCACCAGGACCAACCAAAAAATAGATAACAAAGCAAGAGAAAAGAGACTAATTTCGGCAAGGAGCAAGGCGATCCAACCCAGAATGAGCGTCCCGAAGGTGACGGAAATGAACGCCCGGGCCAGCCAATCGCCCTGGAATGGACCGCGCCTACGGAAAAAAGGCTCGATTGCCAGCCGGCCCAGAAGTCCACTGGCTGCCACCATCAGGACGATCGCCAATCCGCTGATCATGCCTGGCCTGACTCCAATCCAAGTGACCCTCTAAACACCATCCACCTCTGAATATTGTCTATTCAGATCCATCAATAAACCTTTCAAGAAAGTCAGATATAGAGCGGCGCAGGTCTCTGGGGCGAGCTCCTTATGTACATAGTCCGCGGCTTGCTGACCGATCGCCCGCCGCCTTTCTGGGCTTTTTACCAGCATTGCCATCGCTTCATGCAAGGCATCCTCGTCCTGAAGCGGGATCTGGAGGCAGGTATCCTCCGGCAATTCACTGTACCAGCCGTGGTTGAAGACGATGGTTGGACGGCCAGCGGCCATAGCTCGCAATACCGCGGCCGATGTCTCACCCAGCGTCGGTTGGCGCAGGTTGATGATGATATCGGCCGTCGAGGTCCAGTCGACAAAGGCATTCAAGCCGGTGACATAGCCGGTACGATAGACGACCTGTGATATTCCCAGGGATTCGATCAAGCCATCCAGATCACTGCCGGCGCCCTCCTGGCCAACTATTATATAGCGACTCTCCGGGAAGCTGTCGAGCAGGCGGGCGAAACTCTTTAGAGCGAGATCCAGGCGCTTGCTGGGCGTCACCTGGCCGATACTGGCAAAAATCACCGTCTCGCCGGTAATTCCCAGAGATGCAGGAAGATTCTGCCGTTGTGACTGCCCTGCACGAGGGGTCATTAATTGGGGAACAATACCAATTTCTGCCCGGCCGGATTGTTGTCGCAACCGGGAAGCGGCCGTTTTGCTATGGACAAGCAACCCCAGGGATCGATCTACCAGCCGGTTATTCAAAGGCAGGCTGAACAAGGGGTAGGGGAGCTGGCCGTAGCGGATCTTCCAGGCCATCTCCACGCCCGGCTGTCCGAATGTGTACCCTAATTCCCGCACGTAGGCGCCATATCTCTGTTCGCTACCCATCATGGCGACCAGCAGGTGATGCAGGTAATACTCGTGTAGCACGACCACGCCGGCGTAGCGTAAAGCTTGCTGGTAGACGAATTCATGCTGGATGCTATTGCCCATCTGGTACAGGGGAAGGTCAAATTCCATACGCAACGACGCATAGTCGGAGACAGGCCGGATGCTGATATCTTGGCCGATTCCCTCTGGTCTCTCGGCCGGGTCAGGGATGAATACGGTCACATCGGCAGACCGGGACAGGTGGGGTAACAGCTCCCGGCTATAATCGGCGATACCGGTAGGGGCAGGCGGCAGCGGGCTAAAATAAGCCAATCGTAACCGCTGCCCTGCCTGGCCGGTTTGGGCCATGTCCGTTTCCAACCGGCCGATCATTCCGGGTCCGGCGGTCTGTTCGTTGCTTCCAGACCGGCCAGTCGTTGGTCAATTGCCTGAAGCCTGCGGTTAACCTGGATCAGCTGGGTGGTTAGCTCTCCCACATCGTGGGCCAGATCTGAAAGCTCTCTATCCTGCTCAATTACCTGTCCCTGAAGTTGGACAACCCGGCCGGCCAGAACCTTGTCGAATACTTTCTGCAGCCTTAGCACGACCCGCCCGGCCCAATTTCTCGGTCTGGAAGGCGGTATATAAGCAGCCTGGTCGGCCGCCCTGGCCACATTGGCCTCAGACTGGCTAAGGTTTCCAGGTAACTCGTCTTTTCCAACCTTAGCCTGGTTGGTCTCTTCTAAATCCTTCGAAGGCGTCATCTTGCTTGGTCCATATTTTATTAAAGCCGGCGGCTGATCTGCGACGCTTTAATTACGCCAGGTGATACTGGGCACCAGAGCTGGTTCCGCATAAGGCCCATTGGCCAACTGGTCAAAGTAGCCCTTCTGTTTCAACCCCGAATAGGAGAAGATGGCATGACCGGCCGTACCCAACTGCCGGGCGATGTTGATACGCGCCTCAATCTCGGAAAAGGACGCATAATGGTTGGAACCTATACCGGCAATGACAAACCGGCCACCGCTATTGGCCATAAAGTCGCTCACTAAAACCTGCCATTTCCATTGAGGAAATGTTTGGTCAGCCGGGTCAGGATTGCCGTCGGCGCTGCTGTATATCATGGGCATGATGGCATCAATATAGCCGCCCTTCATCCAACCCTGGGAGTCCTGATAATAATCATAATAACCCTGGCTGTAACCCCATCCCCATTTATCCTGGTAGACAAACCACACCGCGGCCGAGAGCATTAAGTCAGGATGTTCCTGGGCGATCACACTGTAATACTTGCCAACTGTACCATTCACCTGCCTGCGCTGGAAATCGGCATAAGCACTGGATTGTTGGAAACAGCTCATCCCGGCGCCTGCTTCGCTAACCGGGTCGCATGAGCTGCCCCGACCGGCATAGCGGACCCGGTCCAAGTGAATGCCGTCGATGTCATAACGGCTGGCCAGATCCCTGGCCACTGCCATGTAATGGGTGTCGGCGTATGCCGACGCCGGTGAAGCCCACAGATAGCCGTCACCGCAAATAGTTGCCTTGTTTGTATCCCACTGCAGGCCATTGTTGACCTGGCTTGGATCTGGTTGGCCGTGGTAATTCTTTAGTTTATAGTACAGCGGTTCAGGATTTACCAGCGGCGGCTTGGCTTCCAGGGTACATTTATCCCAAACTGTATACACGTTGATATAGGCATGGACCTGGATACCCCGGGCATGGGCCTGGCTTATCATGCGACTCAGGGGATCAAAACCGGGGTTGCCGCCCAGATTGCCGGTCAGCAGCCGCCCCCACGGTTCAATAGAGGAGGCATAATAGGCATCGGCCGCGCCCCGCACCTGGAAAAGCAGCGCATTAAAGCCGGCCCTGGCCGCATCGTCCACGATGGTATCGATGGTGATTTCCGTAGCGCCGGGAGCCCAATCCCACCGAGTGATCCATAGCCCCCGAAATTCTTCAGGCGGCTGCGGTGTTGGCGTTGACGTGGGATCTGGCATACGAATAATCGGCAGGTAGGACTGCTTCTCGCTCGTTCCCGCCATGGCGACCAGGGCAATGGTCACCAATAAAAAAACGCTGGTTGCGATACCGGCTATGAAGACAGTTTGTTGAGAGCGTCGCATACTTTGACTGACTTATCTATAACCGGCCTGGTCTACAAGGACGACGGCGGCCGCTGGCCGGACGATATTGACTGTGAGGTTATAACATAAAATTTACCAATATCAACGAGGGCTAGGAGCGACCAGGACAAACCCAAAACGTGAGCAATTTTGCCAGAAAAACCCCTCCTACCTATACTCTTCCCTTGATACAAGAGCGGTTTCCTGGAAAAGTTGAGAGTCTACATCATCACCAGAACGAGAACTCCCCATAACCACAGGCTTCCTATGCTCTATCTTGAATCGCCACTAGAAGGTTTCGAGGAACATCGATGTTAATTGACATAAGTCGAGATTTGAAGGCCGGTATGGCCGTGTGGCCAGGGGATACGACTTACAATCTGGAACAAACGTTGGCCCTGGCCCAGGGAGATGCCGTCAATTTGACCACCCTGACTTTGAGTGCCCATAGTGGCAGCCATATCGACGCGCCGTCCCATTTTTCCGCCGGTGGTCCGGCCGTCGACCAGTTGGACCTGGCTCCTTATTGGGGCCTGGCCCAGGTTGTCACGGTTGACCGGCCGGATGGTCCGTTATTTCCCGATGATTTCAACGCCTACGATCTCGGCCAGGCCCCCAGATTATTAGTCCGATCGTCGAAGGTCACCGTCGATCCAGATCGATTTCCTGATCACTTCATCTACCCCAGCCCGGAATTGGCCGGTTATCTCGGCCGGCAGGGCATAATACTCTATGGGACCGAATCGCCGTCGATGGATCCGGTTGACAGCAAGAGCCTTCAGGGTCATCAGGCCTTGCGGTCTAACCGAATAGCCATTCTCGAATGGCTCGACCTGAGCCTGGCGGCCGATGGCCTCTACGAGTTGGTAGCCTTGCCCCTGAAAATTACCGGCGGCGACGGCAGCCCGGTACGGGCCGTTTTAAGGCAGACTTCCCTCGAGACGCGCTGAAACCGCCAACGAACCCCGACCTTCATTAAAGTTGGACCATTATGACCCCAGTTTCATTAACTTCCCTAGACTACGCCCTGGAATTAGATCGCCAGGACGAGCTGGCATCTTTTCGCCAGCGATTTATTACCTCCGATCCTGACCTGATTTATCTGGACGGTAACTCCCTTGGGCGCCTGCCCAAGGAAACAGTGGCGCGCTTGCAGCAAGTGGTCGAGAAAGGCTGGGGGGGACGGCTGATCCGCGGCTGGGATGAGGGTTGGTATACGCTCCCCGAACGGGTAGGGGGCAAAATGGCCGGGCTGCTCGGCGCCCGGCCGGAGGAGGTTATCATGGCCGATGCCACCTCTATCAACCTCTTTAAATTAGCCCTGGCTGCCCTGGCCCTGCGCCCCGGCCGCACCCGAATCGTCACTGACAATTTGAACTTCCCTACCGATCTCTATATTCTAGAAGCGGTCTGCCGTCTGGCCGGATCTGAATATGAGCTCCTGGTGGTTGAATCGGCCGACGACATCCACGGCCCACTAGAAGCGCTGAACGAAGCCGTTAACGGACAGACTGCCCTTTTAACCCTTTCCCATACGACTTTCAAGAGCAGCTACACCTACGACCTGGCCGCGGTGACCCAAATGGCGCATGACGCCGGGGCTCTGACCTTATGGGATTGTAGCCATTCCGTGGGCGCCCTGCCGGTGGAACTTAACCGGGCTGGTGTTGATCTGGCTGTTGGCTGTAGCTACAAATACCTGAATGGCGGCCCGGGCAGTCCGGCCTTCCTTTATATTCGCCAAGATCTCCAGCAGCTAATGGTCAATCCCGTTTCTGGTTGGATGGGTCATAAAGATCCCTTCGACTTTGACCTGCGCTATGAACCATCGGCCGGGTTGCGCCGCTTTTTATCCGGAACGCCGCCCATCCTGGCCCTGGTCGCCGTTGAAACGGGTCTCGATTTGATGTTGGAAGCCGGTATTGAGCGGATCCGGGCCAAGTCATTGCGCCAGAGCGAATATCTGATCGCATTGTTTGACCAACTGTTAGAGCCCCAGGGATACCGCCTTAAGTCCCCTCGCGAGGCAAGGCGGCGCGGTTCCCATGTCACCCTGGGTCACGATCAAGCGGCCCGGATCCGGCGAATATTGATCGAAAAAATGAATGTGCTACCTGATTTCCGCCCACCAGATAATATCCGGCTGGGTATCGCCCCCCTTTACAATAGCTATTTCGATATACACAAGACCGTCTCCTTGCTCTCCACCGTCGTTGAAGAGCGCCTGTATGAGAACTATTCAGAGGGGGATTAACAGGCAGCTTCGTCAGGTCGCTTTAGCCTGTTCGCCCCAGACGAAACGCCAAATCAGAGTCACCACCAGCAAATGTCGTTTGGAAGGTCCTATTCATTTACTCGCCGCCAGGCCTATGCTACAATATTCTCTGGCAACTATTTATTTTCCGCCTAATCGGGAAAATTAGCACCTTGCCAATAAGCACAGACATTTTCGATAAATCATCTTGATATAATTAAATAGCCAACTTCTATAACCAGCGAAATGGGTTAATCTATGGCGCCAACACAAATCGGCCGGTACAAAATTGAATCAATGCTGGGACGGGGCGGGATGTCGTCGGTGTACCTGGCTGAAGATCCGGCCATGGCTCGCTTTGTGGCAATTAAAGTACTTCCCCCGGAGTTTCTCCACCACCCCTCCTTCCGCGAGCGGTTTGATCGCGAAGCAAGAATTATTGCTGCCCTGGAGCATGCCGCCATCGTCCCCATCTACGATTATGGTGAAGAGAACGGCATTCCCTATTTCATCATGCGCCATATGAGCGGGGGATCGTTGACAGACCGGCTGGCGACAGGGCCGCTCACTGTCAAAGAAACGGCCGTGATCATGGAGCGGATCGGCGCGGCGTTGGATTATGCCCACAGCAAAGGTGTGATCCACCGCGATCTCAAACCGGGCAACATTCTCTTCGATCAATGGGGCGCTGCCTACCTGGGCGATTTTGGCATCGCCCGTTTAGAAGAAGCCGGGGCCACTTTAACCGGCTCGCTGGCTGTCGGCACACCGGCCTATATGAGCCCGGAGCAGGTAGAGGGAAAGCCGAATATCGACGGGCGGGCCGACATTTACGCCCTGGGGATTATCATTTTTGAAGCATTGACCGGCAGCCGGCCCTACAATGCGGATACGGCTTCCTCGCTGGCTTTGAAGCACCTCCTTGAACCAGTGCCGCGGATCCTGGAAACCGATAACACCTTGCCTCCTGATACCGACAATGTGATTTATAAGGCCATGGCCAAGAAGCCAGATGACCGTTACGCGACGGCCGCCGCCCTGGCTGCCGATATTAACCATGTCGCCGACCGGCAACCGGTCACCGCGCCGCAACCGCCCACGTCCGAAGTGGCTGCCGCGGCCGTCACGGCCACCTTGGTCGTACCGCCAAAGCCCTTGGCAGACCCGGCAGCTTCGGTTACCGCCGGGAGCCAACGCAGATTCCCACTGTGGCTGTTGATCGCCGGCGCAGCGCTTACAATTTTTTGCCTGGGTATCGCTTCTGTCTCCCTGATCCTGGCCGGGAGCGGTAACCTGAACGGACTTTTTGGCGCCGGTACAGATACGGCCACCCCCACGGTAACGGCCGAGGTCTCCCGGACGCCAATACCAACCAATACCGGCACACCGACTGCCAGCCCGACGGCGATTTCGTCCCCCTTGGGCACAGCTACCCGGACACAAATCCTGGTAGCTCCAACCCTGATACCAACATTTACCCCTGCAGGCGACACCAATGGTTCGCGACCGACACTTCGGCCCAGCGCCACACGACGAGCAACCTCCGTGCCACCGACCTGGACGCCTGTATCGAACCAACCCCCACGACCGACCACGCCACCGCAACCAACTAGCCCACCGCCGACGGACCCGCCCCAACCGACCAACCCGCCAGCGACCAAGACACCGGTGCCACCTACCAGTACGCCTGCGCCGACGAACGCACCGCCTACGACAACGCCACCCCCTCCGACATCGCCGCCGGTACCGACAACGCCACCAGAACCAACCTCGCCATCCCAACCAACGGCCGCACCTTAACCGATAATCACACTTTTCTAAATGGGTTAATAATGGAATTCGGCTGTGTAGCTCACGAGCCCTGATGCCGGTGGCCGGGTTGGGCTATAATTAACCCTATGAACGGTGTCACTCATTTCATTACCGCGGCCGGTCGAAATATCTATTCTTTTCCTGTCCAGGCCTTCCCCGGGTTGGTGGCCAATATTTATCTCATCAGCGACGGCCGCTATCACATCCTGGTCGATTGTGGCTCGGGCATGGAGCGCTCCAACCAGGACCTCTCGGCCGGTTTCGCAACCCTTGCGGAGAGCTTTAGCGCAGATATTAGCCTTGGCAGGCTGGACGCCATCATTATCACGCATGGTCACATCGACCATTTTGGCGGGCTGCCTTTCCTACGCCAATTCAGCGGAGCGCCCATCGCGGTACATGGCCTGGACCGGCGGATTCTCTCAAACTACGAGGAACGGTTGGTGGTCGCCTCCCGCCACCTTGAAGGCTTTTTAATACGTTCGGGCGTCCCTGATCATCACCTGGACGATCTCATGGCCATGTACCTGTTCGCCAAGGGTGTCTACCGCTCGGTGCCCATCCAATGGCTACTGGAAGAGGGCCGGCCGGCTCTCGAACTGCCCGATCTGGCCGAGATGCAGATCTACCACGTTCCCGGTCATTGTCCGGGCCAGGTATGTCTCCAGGTCGACGATATCTTGTTGACGGCCGATCATGTGCTCTCTCGCACCACGCCCCACCAGGCCCCGGAGAGTATCACGAACAATATGGGCCTGGGCCATTACCTCGAATCCCTGGGCAAGATTGAAGGGCTGGCGGGTATCAACCTGGCTCTTGGCGGTCATGAAGAGCCCATGCCCGATCTGCACGCCCGCATCCAATTTATACGCCAGGCCCACGACGAACGCCTGGAGCGGATCCTGGGGATATGCACACAACCCCTATCCACGGCCGCTATCAGCCAGGCTCTCTTTGGCCGGGTCAGCAGCTACCATGTCTTATTGGCCCTGGAAGAGACCGGCGCGCACGTGGAATATCTCTACCAGCGCGGCGAGCTGCTGGCCGTCAATTTAGACGAGATAGAGAACAACCCCGACCCCATCTTTTTATACCAGCGCGCCTGACACATTCGTTTTCTGGCCCTCTTAATTTTGATCCCTTATTCTGAGCGAAGTGGTTGGTCCACATAGCCAAACGTCAAAGGACATTCACGAACTTTTGGCGGTCGTTCCAGAGGCCCAAAAAAGAATGGCCCGGCAATTTCGCCAGGCCATCCCCATCTGCTATCCTCGTTCTATGTGCTGATTCATTGTCAATTAACCGTCACCTTTAGCGTGTAATCGCCATGATTCTTCGGATGATTGGCGGGCGCAAACAACCAGATCATGTACTTACCTGCCCCGGCGCTGCCATTGTAAAAGAGTTGGTAATTGCCGCCTGGTTGGTTAGCCTGGCTATCCAAGATCGTTCCGTAATCTGGATCTTTAAACATTAACACCTGAGCATCTGGGATGAAGTTGGTGACATCAACCGTGATGTTGCCGGTGCCTTTGTAATCAAAATAGAACCAATCCCGTTCTTCACCGGGCCATTTATCATCGGGGCTGCCAATATAGACCTTACCCACCTGAAGAGGACCATTGGCTGTGGTGGGCAGATCATTCGGTTCGTTCTCCCTTGGACCACCCCAATAGTTATTGAATGCCATCGGCATAAAGATGCGGAACTTCCCGCCGAAGGCGATATTATCAGCGCCTACCCAGCGACTCACGCCTTGGAGAGTAATCCGGCCGATCCGTCGATCAGAGGAAACACCCCAGAAAATACCGGTATTGGACGATTGTCTCGTTGTTTGGGCGATCATAGTTCCACCGGTATCGTACACAGTCACCGTTGTATCGGCAGGTCCGGTACCACTATATACCATCAGATCCAACCCAACGGCCAATGGGTCCAGACCCGTAAAGGAAATTTCCAACGGATTGAAGTAATTGGCGATAAGATATTTACTTAGGGAGCTATTAGTTCCCTTGCCAACAAGTACAATGCCTCCATTGAGCGGAGGTAGGTTCGTAAATGAGATGTTTTTCACAATTTTACCGACCGGGTAACAAGTCGGGTCCGTGGTAGTGAAATTTAAAGGCGGAATGCAACTAATGAGCGCATTATCGCCAACTATACCGTCTTCGAAGTCTTCGATTGGTAAATTTGGCCAATAATTATTGAAACTGTTACGAGTGGTAAAGGTTTTTAGCTTCCCACCAAAAGAGATATTGTCTACCCCCTCATATGTGTTCGTTTGAGACTCTAAGTTAATTCGGGTGATTCTAACATTCGATGATACACCCCAAAATACACCTACGTCAGAAGCCAATGAGGTCGTGCTGACCAACAAGCTGCCGCTTGGCCCATAAACTTTGATATTAAACGTTGCCGTGCTGAAAATACTGATGAGATCCATGCCGGTGGCGTAGACATCATCCGAGGTGAAGAATATGTCGAATGTCGCACCTCCCGGATTTTCAACGATGGATTTGCTGGTCGCGCCTCCTAATCCTGGTCCGAGAAGCGCCAGGCTACCTGGCGCGGGATTAGACTGGAAACGGACGCCGGGTAGTATGTCGCCAGGCGAAAAGCAAGAATCACTGGTGGAACTATCTAGCGGTGATGTACATGCCACTATGGTTCCGGGAAGAATTCCTTCTTCGAATGTCTCTGTCCGCAAGGCGGGCCATTCGGCATTGAAGGTTGTCCGGTTTGTATATAGGTTGAGGCTACTCAAAGCCAGGTTGACCTCGTCTGATCCAGCGCCTTCTACCGCTACCGGTTCGGTCGGACCATTTTCCATAGGCGGATCGGCCAGCAATTCGGTCGCACTAGAGGGATCAACCTCAGGAATCCCAGGTGTTGCAGGCGTCCCTTCCTGGGCCATGATCCCGGCGGCCGGGATCAAAATGAGCAGTAGAAGCGAAATCAACAACAGGTAGAGCCAACCTCTACGCCTCATCATGTTTTGCTCTCGGGAACTCATTGTGGCATCTCCTTGGTACTTATGTCATGTGTGGGTGACAGGATAATTGCTTGCTAACAAGCTAATAATCTATAGGACTACTCCATTATATTCAATTTTTTGTTTGATGCTGCTAAATCGGCAGAATCCCTCTTTTTTTTTACGTCCCATTCCCCTTGTGCTACAATTGCCTTTGTGTCAAAGGACCCTTGTGTTATTGTATAATCATTAATCGCCATCATGAGCTTACTCCGTTATGGATGAATCGAAAACGCCAAAGATCGTCGGTCGATATGAAATAAGATCAGAATTGGGTCGTGGGGGCATGTCCACGGTCTACCTGGCCTATGATCCCAATGTGGATCGCACGGTAGCCGTGAAGCTGTTGCCCCGCGAATTCCTCCACCACCAGGAATTCCGGGCCCGTTTCAACCGTGAAGCGCGCATCATCGCCGCCCTGGAGCATTCGGCCATCGTGCCCATCTATGACTTTGGCGACACGGAAGGCCAGCCCTACTTCGTTATGCGCCACATGGCCGGTGGTTCCCTGGCCGACACATTAAATAAAGGGCCGGTTACCGTCCAAGAAGCCTCAAAAATCATCGAACGAATCGGTTCGGCCCTGCAGTATGCCCATAGCAAAGGCGTCGTCCATCGCGACCTGAAGCCGGGCAATATTCTCTTTGACCAATTTGGTACGGCCTACCTGGCCGATTTTGGAATCGCCCGCCTGGAAGAGACCGGCGCTACCTTGACCGGCTCCGTCTTTATGGGCACGCCGGCCTACATGAGCCCCGAACAGGTGCAGGCTGTGCACGATATTGACGGCCGGGCCGACATCTATGCCCTGGGTATCATTCTGTATGAGATGCTGACCGGTATCAAGCCCTATACGGCCAAGACAGCGGCCGCCACCGCCCTGAAACACGTGACCGAGCCTGTTCCCCATATTCTGGTGGATAACCCCAATCTGCCGGCCGATATGGAGCAGGTTATCAACAAAGCCCTGGCCAAGAATCCAGATGACCGCTATTTGTTAGCCACGGATCTGACGGCCGACGTCACTACCCTGGCTGCTGGAAAAACCATCGTTAGCGCGAAACCGCCGGTAATCCCGGAGAGTGATGTGGAGGCGACAATGATCGCCACACCAGGCCAGGCCGCCGCAGTTGTGGCCGCATCGGCCGGCGCATCGACCGCTTCGTCCATCATGGACACGGCTGTCGTCACCCCGGCTGAGCAAGAGGTGGTGAAAGCTTCGACTACGAAGTCACCGTCCGCGGCTACAGCCGCACCGGCCGCTGCTGCCGCAGCTGCAGCAAAACCGGCGACCCAGCCACCGCCAACGCCGGCGGCTCAAATCCCGGCCGAAGCGGCCGCGGGGGGCGGCCGCTCGCGAACCTTGATCATCGTCCTGGGCGTCGTCCTGGCTGTTATTTGCCTGGCGGCCATTGCCGGCGGCGCGATCTTTGCCGGCGGTGATGGTCTGGGTAGCTTGTTCGGGGGCAGTGACGAGACGCCAACCCTTACGGCCACCAGCAAACCGACCTCGACAGCTACCGGGACGGCGACATCCACCGGGACGGCCACGTCTACGGCAACAAATACACCGTCCGCGACCGCCACGGTCACGGCTTCGGCCACCCGGCGAACTATTTTGCAGCCGACCTTGAGGCCGACGCTGACCGGAGAACCTACCGAAGCAGCGCCGCCTACCTTCACCCGGGTACGGCCCACAGCAACGAGGCCTGTGGCGCCGCCGACATCACCGCCACAGCCAACGTCGCCGCCACAGCCAACGAAGCCGCCGCCGCAGCCAACGTCGCCGCCGCCACAGCCGACGTCGCCGCCACCACAGCCCACATCGCCGCCACAGCCCACATCGCCGCCGCCGCAGCCGACGCCGCCGCCGATTTAGACTGGTTCTTGGAAGTAGTCTTCAATCCCAGTGGGGGAACTCCTGAGCGCTAAGCGGCCGCCATCTTTGCCAGATTTACTGCTGAGCTGGTGGGATGTCGCGCATGTTGATTTGCCCTGGCGCCGGACCCGCGATCCCTATGCCATCTGGGTGGCCGAGGTGATGCTCCAGCAAACCCAGATTGCTACGGTGCTCCCTTATTACAGGCGCTGGTTAGCCCGTTTCCCGACAGTCGACTGGCTGGCTGCCGCTAACCTGGGCGATGTATTGAAGCTTTGGGAGGGGCTGGGTTACTACAGTCGTGCCCGCCATCTTCACGAAGCGGCCCAGATAATCGTCGCCGATTATGATAGCCTGCTGCCAGAAAGTGAAAAACTCCTGCTTAAATTGCCGGGTATCGGCCGGTATACGGCCGGGGCCATCGCTTCTATCGCCTTCGGCCGGCCTGCGCCCATCGTCGATGGCAATATCACCCGGGTATTGACCCGGGTGTATGACCTGGATGGTGATGTAACCAGGACCGCGACCAAGAACCAACTCTGGCGACTGGCCGGCGAGCTCGTGCCGGCTACCAGGCCCGGCGCTTACAACCAGGCCCTCATGGAGTTAGGCCAGACCGTTTGCCAACCAGCTACGCCCCTCTGCCATCTCTGCCCCCTGTCAGAGCTGTGCCTGGCCCGCGTCCGGGGTTCCCAATTGGACCGGCCGGTGCGACCGCCACGTAAGAAGATACCCCACTACGAGGTGACGGCTGCGGTGATCTGGCGCGATGACGGCCGGCTGCTCATCGCTCAGCGACCGTTAGACGGTTTATTGGGCGGTTTGTGGGAATTTCCCGGAGGCAAACAAGAGCCCGGTGAAACATTGCCCCAGGCGTTGCGACGAGAGATTGATGAGGAGTTAGGTATTGATATCGCCGTCGGCAGGCCTTTGACCACAATCAAACACGCCTACACTCATTTTCGGATTACCTTGAACCCATTCCATTGCACGTACCTGACCGGGCAACCTCGCAACCTGGGTGTTGCCGATCATGCCTGGGTGGACCCGGTCCAGCTCGACCGATATGCTTTTGCCGCCACGGACCGGCAGATTATCAAAGCCCTCACCGCTGAAAAGAATAAGAAACCGCAATTATGAATAGGGAGAACCATAACACTCGTACTATTGGCGTATTACAAGAGTCAGGTTATATTATAGGGGTAATAGTGTTCGGCCGTTTGTGGAGCCTGGTAGATGACTGTAGTGCACAGAAAACAACCTAACCCTTATGAGGATCAAGTTACAGGCGTCGTTTCTGAATCAGACAGGCAATTCACCCGGACCTAGCGCGTTCCTCTGGCTCTGAATGATTTATCAGCTCATGATCCAGTTGGCTTGAGGAAAATGAGAATTCAAGCACCGGCCAATATACAGCCTGCGATAATTGCACAGGATACGACCCAGACAATCGAGGAGTAGTCGCCAAATGGCAGCCCTGCGGGTCCGCGTTTTTGGAAAGCTGCATATGCAGAATGGGGAGACGTCACTCTCTACCTTTCCGACTCGACGTGTCGAAGAACTCTTTGGTTACCTGCTTCTCAATCAAGGCGCACAATTACCTCGAGAGAAACTGGTCGATACCCTCTGGCCTGACCTGGAATTTAGCAACGGCCGGGCCAATTTGAGTACCGCTTTATGGCGTTTACGTGGTGTGTTCAACAAGGTGGGCATGCCGGCCGATGAGATTCTTAAGAGCACCCGCGACTGGATCTCCTTCGATCCTCCATTTTCTGTTGGACTCGACCTGGCTGAATTTAAGCACCATTTGGCGACCGCCGAATCGGCCGAAGATATCAGATCACGGGAGCAAGCTTATCGCGCCGCTACTGCCCTCTATGCTGGACACTTCTGTGAGGGCATCTACGCCGAATGGTGCCTGTTAGCCCGCGAGCAATTAGAACGCCAATATTTGCACGCCCAGGGCCAGGTGATGGGCGGGCTGATCCAGCTCCGGGAATATGAAGAAGCCATCATCATCGGCCAGGATATCTTGCTCCACGATCCTTTGCGAGAAGAGGTGCACCGGGCTGTCATGGGTTGCTTTTGGAATCTGGGCCAGCGTGCTCGCGCAGTACGCCAATTCCAGCGCTGTGCCAGGCTACTTCAGACCGAGCTACAGATCCTACCGATGCAGGAAACTATCAATCTCTACCGGCAAATTGTGGAAGATCGTTTTGACACCCTACGCCTCGATGGTCGTGAGAGTGGTCCTTATAATCAAGAATTGAAGGCTGCCTTCCAGACATTTCTAATGGCGGCTGAGGATCTTGATACCTTGCTCGACCTGGTCGAAAGGGTCGAGAAAACGCCGGTCACTGTTTGACTGGTGGCCGGATAAGAACCAGGATCGTCCCTAACTCGTACTTAGACACCAACTCCCCTGGAAAACCATGAGACCCTCACTGACAAAATTCGCCCTTCTCTCCGTCGGCGTGGCCCTGCTGACCATCTTATTGAAGCTAGTGGCCTACCTGGTTACGGGCTCGGTCGGCTTTTTATCCGATGCCCTGGAAGGCATTGTTAACCTGGTAGCCGCCGTAGTGGCCCTGATTACCTTGCGTGTTGTCGAGCAACCTCCCGACGAAATGCACGAATACGGCCACGACAAAGCGGAATACTTCTCCAGTGGTATTGAGGGCACGCTGATCACTATTGCTTCGATCAGTATCCTTTACACAAGCATCCGGCGCCTGATGGATCCCCAACCCTTGGAGCAGGCGGTCCTGGGCTTGGCCCTGATCATCGTTGCCGCTTTGCTCAACTTGTTGGTCGGTCAAATTTTAATTCGTACCGGCAAGAAGTATGATTCCATTACCCTGGAAGCGGATGGCCAGCACCTGATGTCCGACGTGTGGACCTCCATAGGTGTTGTCATAGGCGTCGCCTTGGCCGTTTTAACCGGCCTGGATTGGTTGGACCCAGTTGTTGGCATCATAGTCGGTGTAAAAATCGGCTGGTCAGGTGTCCAGATCTTCCGCCGGTCGATGGGTGGTTTAATGGATACCGCTATCGCACCCCAGGAGCGCGATACAGTTGAGCATATCTTGGATAACCAGGTCGAAGAGGAAGTTGGTTGGCACGCTTTACGCACCCGCCAATCAGGCTCACGCCGCTTCGTCAGCGTACATCTACTGGTGCCGGGCAGCTGGACGGTTCAGCGGGCCCATGATATGGCCGAAGGCATCGAAAAATCGGTCCGCCAAAGGATCAACTACATTACCGTCTTTACCCATGTAGAACCGGTAGAGGATCCTCGTTCTCATGAAGATATATCACTAGACCGGAGTGACCAGGGCGATCTCTCTTGATCGATTCGATCAGGCTTACCGGCCAGACGAGAGAGCAGCGGCCGGTTCTACCGATACGCCTGACAAGAACTGACACCCTGTTTTTTAAAGCTCCTTCCCCAAGCAGGTTCTTTAGAATCTACCCGACCGATTCTCAGGAACTTTTTGATGGGCTGCCCGGCCGGTAACTACTGGCACACTCACCAATACCTGGCTCATAGATCAATTGTTCCTGTACGTGAATATCCGCATCGCTATGATCTTCTACGGCCGGCATCACCGGTCTCGCTTTGGGCAAACAGGTCGTAGTCAATTCAGGATCACGAGGCCTCAGACCTGTAGGCGACTGGAACCGTGTGAGACTTTTGTGAGACTCATTTCATACAATGATTAAACAGGTAAAAAATTTGCTTGTTGCAGATCATTGTAGGATACTGCTCTTATAGATGTCGAGTTGGGAATATAGCTTCTTTCTCTGTTTTCCTGACCGGACATCCTCACTGAAAGACACGTGGCAACGTCTTTCCATCAGGAGTGTGCCATGGACCCAGCAGAGCAAGGGCTAATGACTTATTTTGAGGCTGAAGCGCATTCGTTTGTGCTGCGGATTTGGCGTGAGAACGGGAACAGTACCCAGGATCGTGGCGAATGGCGTGGCTGGATCGAACACGTGCAAAGCAAGCAGCGCTATTACTTCCGCGATTTATTTGAAATCCCTCATATCATTAACGCCTATGCCGGTGACGCGGTTGAGGCGAGCGACCAGGTCTTCATGCCCATTCAAGCCAAGGGAACCACGAAGAAATGACAGTTAAGGATGTCCCGGTCATCAAATTGGCGGGTGAAAAGGCCGAGCCCTTCATTGATAGCCGCCAGCAACTGCTGGCTGGTCTGGCCTATGTTGATTTACGCGTGCGTTGGGCGGTTGCTCGCGCACGAGCCCACGGCCTGGATCCCGAGGACGAATTTCGTGGCCTTTATATCTCCGAAGAGCAGATCGATAACCTATTGGGTTATGAACTCGGTTCGCTCTGGCCCCACGCCAATGGCCAGATGGCTGGCATGGAAGGTTGGCATCCGCTGCTGGCCGAAGCCCGCTCTCAGTGGCAGGCGCGCTGTGACGCCGCCGACCATCTACTACTGACTAATTTAATTCAAACTTTTGAATTATCGCCGGCCGAAGCCGACATCCTGTTAGTCTCTTTGGCGCCAGAGTTGGACCCTCGTTACGAGCGCCTGTTTGCCTATCTGCAGGATGATGTCACCAAAAAAAGACCCAGCGTGGATCTCGTATTAAATTTGTTAACCGACTCCTTCGATCAAAAGTTGCACATGCGTCGCCTGATTAGCGACGATTCCCGATTGGTGCGCTCTCAGCTCATCGTCCGCTACGCAGATGGCGGCGGCCGGGAGCCTTCGCTGCTCAGCCAATACCTGCGCCCGGCCGCCCGGGTTGTGGAGCATTTGTTGGACCAGCCCGGTCTGGACGAACAACTAAAAAATAGCGCGGAACTATATTACCCGGTGCAAGAGGGGCTCTGGCTGGAGCCAGAGTTATTAAAGCAAATTAGCGCCACATTAAAAATGGAGCCGGAAACGGGTCTTTATCCCATGTTTTGCTTCCAGGGTGGCTACGGCGTCGGCAAACTGGCCGCGGCCGAATTTGCCGCCAGTCGTCTGGGCAAGCCCTTGCTCAAGATCGATTTGGATATGCTGACCGGTGGAGAAATTGGCCTCATAGGTGGTTTGCATCTGGCCTTGCGCGATGCCCGCCTGCTGGGCGCCCTTGTTTATCTAACTGGCTGGGATTCGGTCCTTAGCGATGAACGTCCCCCGGCGAATGTCATTGACCCGCTGCTGGCTTTCCCAGGCCCGGTGATAACGGCCGGAGTCCTGACCTGGCAGCCGGCCGGCCACCAACGGGAGCGTCGTATATTGCGACTATCATTTGGTAACAGTGATCACGATCAACGGGTCCGAATATGGCAATTTTACCTTGGTGATAAAGTTCCGGCCGACGACGGGGCTAACCTGGGCATGTGGCAGTTAGCGAACCAGTTCCTGTTTTCGCCCGGCCAGATTGAAGATGTGGTGGCCACTGCCCTCGACCTGGCCGCCTGGCGCAATAAACCGTTGGATATTCATGATTTGTTCGCCGCCAGCCGGGCTCACTCCAATCAGAAATTGGTCGCACTAGCCACGAAGATAACACCCCGTTATCGTTGGGAAGACATCGTCTTGCCGGCCGATACATTGGCTCAGCTTCGCGAGATGGTGAACACCGTCCGCCAGAAACCCCAGGTCTATGACACATGGGGTTTCAATCGCAAAGTAGCTCTGGGCAAAGGACTTAGCGCCCTTTTCGCCGGAGAGTCAGGCACCGGTAAAACCATGGCGGCCGATATTATGGCCGGGGTGCTTGGCCAAGATTTATATAAAATAGACCTGTCGATGATGGTCAGCAAATACATCGGCGAGACTGAAAAAAATCTGAACCGGGTCTTTAGTGAGGCCGAAACCAGCAACGCCATCTTGTTCTTCGATGAAGCCGATGCCATCTTTGGCAAACGGTCGGAGGTGAAAGATAGCCATGACCGTTACGCCAATATCGAGGTAAGCTATCTCCTGCAACGCATGGAGTCCTACGATGGCGTGGTTATCCTGGCCAGCAACTTGCGCGGCAATTTGGACGAAGCTTTTACCCGGCGATTGCATTTCATCATTGAGTTCCCATTCCCCGAAGCAAGCGACCGGGAAGTCATCTGGCGGGTCAATTTTCCCGAGGAAACGCCGCTCGGCGATGATGTCGACTTTAAGCTCCTGGCCCGGCGGTTCCGTATTGCCGGGGGCAACATTCGCAACATTATCATGGCCTCTGCCTTCCTGGCGGCCGAAGATGGCCAGCCGGTGAGTATGAAGCACCTGCTCCATGGTTCGAGGCGAGAATACCAGAAGATCGGCCGGCTGATTGACGAAGAACTATTTGTCCTGAACATTTAAAAGATGCATGGTGAGTGTCGGTATCGTACGGTTGAGGTTACGTAGGAGGTTTGAAGATGGGTAGTGATCATGTGATAGAACCAAAGGGCAAAGTCCAGCCGAAACCGGTTCAGGAGTCAGCCGAACCAGAAAAGGCGCAAAGCCCTCTGACAAAGCCCGATGTGCAAGGCAAGTTGGATGCCCAGACCTTGACACGCATGCAACAAACGGTCGGCAATGCGGCCGTGCAACGTTTCCTGGCGCAGCGCCAGCAGAGCGGTCCCTCGGACATCAATGACGAGACAGCCGAAGCGATTCAATCAAAAAAAGGCTCAGGCAATAAACTCGATTCGAACATCGCTGAAAAAGCCGGTGGCGCAATGGGCCAGGATTTCAGCAGCGTTAACGTGCATACGGACAGCCAATCGGATACCCTTAATCGTGAATTGGGGGCTAAAGCGTTTACCACCGGTAACGACATCTTCTTTCAATCAGGCGCCTATGACCCGGGCAGCAGCGATGGTCAGCGACTCATCTCTCATGAACTAACCCACGTCGTCCAACAAGGTGGATCGGGCGCTCCCGTCCAGGGCAAGATGAGCGTCAATGATCCGAACGATTCCTATGAAGCCGAGGCCGATAAAGTGGCCGACATGGTCATGAATTCCCCCGACGAAGCCGTGGCCCAACGCCAGGATGAGCGCCGAGAGGAAGAGATTGGCCTACGGAACGTGACCCGGCCCTGCAACGAGAGGAGATACCCGAAGAGGAGGTTGGCGAGAAGTCGATCCGGCCCTCCAGCGGGCAGGCAGAAGAAGAGATTCAGCCAAAACCTGATCCAACTCTACAACGAGCTGCACCAGAAGAAGAGATGGCATGGAGAAAACCCGATTTACCACTCCAGCGCCAGGAAGAGGAAGAGAAAGCGATGCCCAAAGCTTGACCCGGCCCTACAGCGCCAGGAAGAGGACGAGCTGATGACAAAGCTCGACCCGGCCCTGCAGCGCCAGGAAGAGGAAGAGAAAGGATGCACCAAAGCTCGACCCGCCCTGCAGCGCCAGGAAGAGGAAGAGGAAATGATGCAACCAAAGCTCGACCCGACCCTCCAGCGTCAGGAAGAAGAAGAAATGGCGATGTAGGTTGACCTGACCTCTTTGGGTCAGGACCAATTGCCAGGACTTTTAAAAGCGCCTACCAGCGTTGAGGTGGCGGAATAGCCATCTTTTAGAGCCTTCGTTACTAGTGCGACATTTGTTCCTATGGTCGCCATGTGGAGTAGAACATGCTTGCCGATTTAGATGAAAGCATCAAACAGTTGCTCAGGGAAGAATTGCCCATCAAAAATGGGGAAATTGACGTTAAGTTTGAACAGCCAAAGCGTGAATGGAGCGCAAAGCTGACCAAGCCCACGGTCAATTTCTTCTTATATGATTTGCGGGAAAATGTTCAATTGCGTCGTGCTGGGATTGACCAACTAAATAATGGCGGCGGTCCGTTGAACCTGGCCCAAATGAAAAAAGCGCCTCATAAATTGGATTGTTATTATATGCTGACCGTCTGGGCGGCCGAACCGGAAGACGAACACCGGCTGATGACCCGCGCCCTGATGGCACTTTTCCGCAACCCTACGATTCCGGATCATATTTTGCAGGGCACCATGCGCAACCCCGCCGTGCCCATCAATACCTACGTCGCCCGCCATGACAAATTAACCAATCCGGCTGAGGTATGGAGCGCGCTTGACAATGAGATGCGACCCAGCGTCTCATATACCGTCACCATAACCCTCGATCCCTGGACAGAGTTCACCGGCCCGATTGTCCGGACCTACACTTTGCGTGCCGGTCAAACAAACAGCCTGCCTCTCTACCAGCAGCTTGACGGTGATGAGCCTGATTATGAGAAAACGGTCATCGGCGGCACAGTTCGTAACAAAGGTAAAGACAACGAACCTCAAAGCGGTTTGGAAGTAGCTATCAAAGGGCGTGGCTGGTTTGATACCACCGATGATCAGGGTCGCTTTACCCTGGGCAGCATGCCGCCCGGCGACTACACCCTGGTAGTGTGGCCTCCAACGGGTAAGCCCAAGGAAAAGAAGATCTCCGTGCCCGCCGCGGATGGTGACTACGACCTGGAAATCTGAGAAGCTTTATTTGTTTTTATTATGTTATCGAAACAGGAGAAACACAATGATCGACAATTACCATTGCCGGACCAGGTCGCCACCTATGGAGGTCCTATATGAAATGAAATCCTGAGGCAATTGTGAACTGTCTCGAAATCAGTCCAGGCCGGTAATGGACCGGCCCAGTAAATTATTCTATTAAAGGGAGTAAAATAAGATGGCAACTACATATCTAAGCCCAGGCGTCTACGTAGAAGAAGTAGATGCCGGGCCAAAGCCGATATCGCCCGTTGGCGCATCAACACCCGCCTTCGTGGGCATAACGGCCGAAGCCAGCTTAAAGGCTATTGATCCGGAAACAGGCAATCGAATTCCCGTGGAATCGGCGCTCAACAAGGCGACCCTGGTCACCAGTTGGACCCAATACACGAATATATTCGGTGGTTTTGTCTCCGGCGCTTTCCTGCCCGATGCCATATATGGCTACTATGCCAATGGCGGCGGGCCTTGCTACGTTACCAGCCTGCGCGCTCTTGAAGAAGGCGAGTCCCAGGCGAAAGCGGCTTCGGTCGCGGTGTCGGCCGAGAAGGGAAATAGCTTTAAGGCGACGGCCACGACCGCCGGCCCTGGTGGTAACAATCTTTCTATCATTGTGACGAATGACAAAGATAAAGATGGTAAAGATACCGGCACCTTCAGTGTGACAGTTGGCGGTCAGACAAAGACCGGCCTGAGCATGAAGAAGACTGATGGTGATAACTACGTCGGTAATGCCGCCTTCGACGCGGTTGAAATCTCGGATGTTGGTTCTACGACCTCCGGGCCCGTTGACGGCAAGTATGATCTGTCCGGTGGCGGGATTCCGCCCCTGACGGCTAAAGATTTCATCGGTGACCCCACTGAGCGTACCGGTCTCGGCGGCCTGGAAGCGTTGGATGATGTTCGCATTGTCCTTTGTCCCGACGTCATGGCCGGTTATGACGGCTCCGATGCCGCCAAAGAACGCGTGAAAATGGTCCAGGATGCCATGATCACCCACTGCGAGTTGATGCGCTACCGTTTCGCCGTTATCGATACGCCTCCAGGCATGAACGCCCAAAAGGCTAAAGAATGGCGCAACTACGTCAACTTCGACAGCTCCTTTGCCGCCATGTACTACCCCTGGATCAAGATTGCCGATCTGAGTGGCAGCGGTAGCACCACTAAAATGGTTCCGCCCAGTGGTCATGTGGTGGGCGTCTACAATCGCACCGATTCCGAACGCGGTGTGCATAAGGCGCCGGCCAACGAGATTCTGCGTGGAGCCATCGACCTGGAACTGCAGCTAAGCCGTGGCGAACAGGACACCCTGAACCCTATCGGCGTCAACTGCATCCGCAGCTTCCCCGGTCGTGGCATCCGGGTTTGGGGCGCTCGCACCTTGAGCAGCGACGGTTCATGGCGTTACGTCAACGTTCGCCGGCTGTTCATTGTCGTTGAGGCCTCCATTGATATTGGCATGCAGTGGGTGGTTTTCGAACCCAATGATCAATATCTATGGGCGAAAGTACGGCGTGACGCCAAAAACTTCTTGTCCACCATCTGGAGCGGTGGCGCCTTGTTCGGTCTAAGCCAGGATGAAGCCTTTTACGTAAAATGCGACGAAGAATTGAATCCGCCCGAAATTCGTGACCTGGGCCAATTGATTATTGAGATCGGCATCTGTCCGGTGAAACCGGCCGAATTCGTTATCTTCCGTATCAGCCAGTGGGCTGGACCAAACGCCTCGTAATCGCCGGTCATTGGGATCTTTTACTAGTATCCCTTTTCCGGTTATTTCCTGGTGAAGGATTATTGAAGATTGGCGAAGCTTTAAAAAAGATTATCTTAGTAACTAAGAAAGGAGTATTGCATGCCTGCTCAACCACTAATCTCAGGACGCAGCTCAGCGCTTGAGGAAGATCCCCTTCTAGGCTTTAATTTCCTGTTGGAGCTAGATGATGCCGTCGCGGGCTATTTCACCGAATGTTCTGGTGTCGGCTCGGAAAACGAAATCATCGAGCACAAGGTTGTTGACAAATCGGGTCACGAACTTGTGCGTAAGATCCCAGGTCGCCTCAAATGGCAAGATATCTCGCTCAAGCGGGGCATATCATCGGACCTGCAGATCTGGCAATGGCGCGAAAAAGTCGTCTTGGGCTCTATGTCCGATGCCCGGAAAAGTGTGACCATCACGATGATGGACCGTAAGTACGAACCCATTGCCAAATGGCATTTTACCAATGCCTGGCCTTCCAAAGTGAGTGGTCCTTCCTTTAAGTCAGACGATAACAGTTTTGGCGTTGAAGAAGTAACCATTGTTCACGAGGGAATGTACCGCGAGACATGATCGTCCAGGGTACAGGATAGATGGCCCTAAAAAGCCATCTATCCTTACCTTACTCGGGACCAACATCTAACACAGGAATAGCTTGCAGCCATAAGGCAGTCAGATGGAATACGAATTCGATTTACCGAAAGGCTATGTCGACCCGCTGGGGCATGTTCACCGTCATGGCGCCATGCGCCTGGCCATGGCCATTGATGAGATCGAACCTTTACGCGACCCGCGAGTCCAGGCCAATGAGGCTTATTTACTCATCTTGCTCCTGGCCCGGGTGGTGACTCGTTTAGGCGATCTGCCGGCCGTGACCCCCGAAATTATCGAGGGGATTTATGCCTCGGACCTGGCTTACCTGCAAGACCTTTACCAGCATCTGAATACGCCAGAGAGTGTGGTAGTTGGCGCTGTATGTCCCAATTGCAGCACCCAGTTCCAGCTCCAGGTTGCGCCGCTGGTTTGAAAAGTGCTTACCTAGCTTAATAGGGAACAAAGAACGACATTGTCCGCCATTCACGAACGATGCACATGCAAGGCCAATCTGTAAGAAAACCTGATTTTAGGTCAGGTTGTCTTGCTACAAAAGTTCATCGATTAGTGGTTCCGGCCATGAATAATGGGCTGACCGTTACCGTTTTTCGTCGGTGGATGTGTCCGGCACCACATGTGGCGCGTGAACTTTTTCGATGTCGACGATGTGGTTGTTATGGATGACGAATCTTGGGCTAATCTCGAAACATGATGGGCGATAAATATGGCTGATAATCAGGAAGAATCTTCGGGCAAGTTAACGCATGACCAGATCCGCCAGGTGGCTGAACAGGTCTATAAGATGTTGCTGCAAGATGCGCGTACTGATTTTGAGCGCCGTCGTTTCGCCCGGCAATTAAACCGTTATTTTGGAGGCCAATAGTGCCTGCTGAACCTACCAATCTAAATTCTCTAGACCCCCTGGCCACATTCCGATTCTCCGTCGATATCGGTGGCAAAAATTGGTTGGGTGTTTTCACCGAATGCTCCTTGCCGCCAATCGAATGGAATGTCGAGGAGATTAAGGAAGGCGGCCGCAATGATTACATCCATCAGATCATCGGTCATCGCAAAGCCGGCAAGGTCACCCTGAAACATGGCCTGACCAGAAAGTTTGAGTTGATGTCCTGGTATGCGGAGATGATGGACGAAAATTATAAAAATTATAAGAAGTCAGTGACCATCACCATGCTGGATTCAGAGCATAAACCGGTGTTGCGCTGGAATCTTCAAAATGCATTTCCGACTAAAGTTACCTGGCCAGAATTGAAAACGGGCGACAACGCCGTGGCCATCCAAACCCTTGAACTGGCGGTCGGCCATGTTGAATTTGAACAAAATCCATCCTAGTTAATAGGAGTTAGCGGGAATGCCTTTGTTTGGCAATTCGCTCCTGGCCCGGGTACTCGGCCACCGGTCCTCGGCAACCTTATATCGATCCAGCGCTGGCGAAAACAGCTTTGCGCCTGTTCGGACTGGCCTCATCGCGCCGCGCGCCGCGCCGGTAGCCCGATCCGCCAGCCCGGTTGTGATGGCCAAGTTGGTGCCGCCTGGTGCCACCCTACCTCGGGGTCTGGTTATCCCGGCCGAAAGTGTCGGGAGGGCGACGTCCCCTGGGGTCGCTCCCCCAGCACCAGTAATCCAACCTGTAGACTTTTCGCCTGAATTAATAGCACCCCAGCCTGGCCCGAGCCTGTCTCAGCCGCTCCCAGTTCAACGAGAACCGGACGCACCTGCCCCAGCACCAGCGGCCCCGGCAGCACAAGTTGGCGCCCCGGCTCCAGAAATAATTCAACAACAATCGCCTGCGCAGCCGTCTTCGCCTGCGCCCATTGTCCAGCGCTCTCCGGCAGCCCAACCGGCCCGGTCCGTCCAGCCGCCAACATCTGCCGGGCCGGACCAAGCCAAACCGGTCCAAGCAGTGCCTCCTCCGGCGGACTTACCAAGCACTACCATGGCCGATAGTGACTTTTCCTGGATCGATGATTCAGAGTGGAATAGTTTGAAGAGTTTTATGGAAGGCCACCAGGCCCTTCAACGCCAGCAGAAAGAGATCGAGGAACCATTGCAACGGGCCCCCGATAAGCAAGAAGAGTTAGCGACCAAAGAACGGGCGACCGCCGAACTACTCCAACGCCAGGAATTAGCCCGTAAAGGAAAACTCCCCCGGGCGTCGGTTAGCTATATATCCCCTGAATCGGCCGGCAAACCTCCGGCAGTGGCGGATCTTCAGGCCAGAGCTGTGCCCGGCCCAACCACGCAGCCGCCTTCACCTCCATCATCAAAACGATCATCGCAACCGCTTCCGGATCGTACTACGCCTGCGCCGGTGCAGCCAGAAGCAGCTCAAGCCCCGGTTCAGCGGACCGAACAGGCCCAATCTACAGGATATTCCTCGCCGGCCGTCCAATCCCCACCTCCAGATAAGACCACGAGTGCGGCTCGACAAGGCGATCAGAGGCCACTGAATGAAGCATTGGCATCACCCCTGGCTGAAGTCCAGGCAGTGCCGTCTCCAGAAATTGCGCCATCTCCAGAGAAAAAGCCATCACCCGAAATTGACCGGCCGGTAATAGTGCAAAGGACTGTTTCAGACGAGCCGGCGCAAGAGGCGAGGCTTACTCCGGAAATAGCGCCAGGAGCAGAATCATCGTCATCTCCCGCGATACAGCGAAAGGAACAGGCGGTTGCTCCCGTATCAGCAACAACTGTACCAGCTATTCCTGAGACAGCCGCACCTGAACCGCCCGTAACCACTACGGGGCGCGAAGCGGCATCGCTACCGGTCCAAACCCAATCTCTGGCAACGATCCCGGCGACCCCTGGGTCCGTCCAGCCTTACCTGGAGACGACGCCTGCCCGGCCGGCGCTGCAGCCGGTAAGAGAGGAAGGTCCATTGGTTCCACCGGTCCAACGTTCCCTAACTGAGGAGGCGACGAGTCAAATTGCAGCCCCGGTCCAATTAGAACCACGGGCTGAAATCGTATCTACGGCTCAAACCGAGAGTCCGGCCGCCAAGATTGAACCCGGTGAGCCGGCGGCTGAGCTAAAAAAGGTAGAGCCGCGTGGGTTCCGGCGCATTGTGGAGGCCGCGCGATCTCTCTTGCGGCGGGAAGACCCGGCTCTTCCGCAACCGGTCCACGGGCAAGGCGATCCGCAACCGCGAAGTGAACCTATCTCCCCGGTCGCTGCAACCACCCCGGTTCTGCAACAGGAAATTGCCGGCCCGTTGCCGCCACAGCCGGAACAAGCAGCCGGTGTTGCGTCAGCCGAAGCAGCGCTACCCCGGCCAGAAGAGGCCGGCTCGATACAAAGAACCGCCGCGGAACCGGCCACGTCGCCACAATACGAGGCCTCCGCACCAGACCTGAATTTACCAGGAGCAGAAACAACAGCGCCCCTGCCGAACCAGGACCAACCATTGGGTCCGCAGTCGATATTTGCCGCACCTGATTTTGGTCCTGTGGAAGCGATCAGACCAGAACCAATACCGGCCGCGCCGTCTTCACCGCAAATTTCCCGCCAGGAAGAATCCCAGGTATCTGTCCAGCGAGAAGTGGCGCCGCCGGCTACTGAAGCAACCCCCGAGATAACAACGCAGCAGCTTCAATCGCCAGAAGCGCTTGTAACAGTGGACCCGCAGGCCCCGGCGCCGTTCGTTGGTGATAGAGCCCCTGAGTTGGTTCCTCCAAGGGTCCAAACAACAGAGCCGGTTGTATCGGTGGATGTCTCGCCATCAACGACAGCCGTAGACCGGACCCCGGCCGAGCCAGCCGTTACTCCCCGGCAGGAAAGGGTATCTGTTGACAAAGCTGAACCGGTTCAACGGAGTTCTGTAGATCCGGAAGATGCTGAGACACTTATTCAACCCTTCCCCTTGCAAGCAGTTTTTCCGGTCCAAGAACTCAAACAACCGAAAGCGAGCACGACGCCAATTATTTCTAAACCACCATCCGGGCCACCCGTGCAACGCAAACCAGCAGGTATTGACCCGGTGGGGGAAGTCGTTCATTCAGCGACTAAGGATGTTGCGCCGGTCAAATCGACGGACTCATCCATCGAGTTGATAACCCCCCGCCGGCCGCGACCCGTCTTGGCCAGCAAAAGTGAGCCAGGCCAACCAGAAATTCAAGCGCCGGCCGGGCCAGCCCTAGATCATACGCCCTCTACGGAGACGGTCCCGCCGTCACCGCCACCGCTTCAAAATCAGACCGGCGCGGAACCGGTGAAACCAGGTGATTTTACACTACCGCCCCCGACCCAAACGGCCCCGCTCCAGATGCAACCCGCCACAACACCGGCACCGATAAGCCCTCCGCAAACCAGTGCCCCAGAGCCGGTGGAATCATCAGCCACTTCGCCCCCGGCCGAGCCGGCCAAGGAGCCTTACTTGGTCCCTACAGCCATCGGCGATCTGCCTAGCGATCTGTGGCAGATGCTGGGTGAGACGCCGCCGCCGAAACAGGCGGTTCAGCGGACGGCCGATAGAGCCCCCGCCCGGCCGGTCCGGAGAGAGCCCCCACAGGCGCTGGTTACCGAGGAGTTTCACCCACCCGATATCCAACAGGCTCGTGCACCAGTCACAAGCGCCCGGCAGCCTGTAGACTCGGACGAAGGTGGCCAGGAAGAAGCGGCCGGTGAAGAAGGTGAGGGAGGCGGTGAAATCGACGTCACAGAATTAGCCCGGCAAGTCTATCCGGAGATCCGGCGTCGCTTGCAGGTCGATTGGGAACGCGGCCGAGGCCGCTTATCTTGAGCAACATACGAGACTATCGAGAGAGGTGAAATATGCCTACGACAGAAGGAGATTTGGTACCCGCCCGAATCTATGACGTCAGCGAGAGCGGCAGCGAATTGGGGACCATCAACATACCCTGTATGTTTAATCCCTTCGAGTACACGGTCAACAAATCCAATACTTACGAGGAAAAACCGGGTAACGGGACCGACGTGCCCCAGGTTGAATTTAAGAAAGCAGGCCCACAATCCTTAAAACTGAAGTTGGATTTTTCTACCGTGGATACCGGGGCGGATGTCAGCCTGATCACCAACCAGTTGTGGAAGCTGATGGAAACCAAGAGCAATTCCGAAGGCCAGGATGGCGAGAAGATCCCCCCGCCTTGGGTGGCCTTCGAATGGGGCGTCTTCCGCTTTGTCTCGGTGATCACCCAGATGAGCCAGAAATTCACCTTCTTTACCAAGATGGGGGTGCCGGTGCGGGCCACGGCCGACATCACCTTCACCCAATATGTCGATTCCAACGACTATCCGGCGCAAAACCCCACATCGGGTGGCGGTCCCATCGAACGCATCCGCACCATTACCGCCGGCGATCGCCTGGATCTCATCGCGGCCGAAGTCTATGGCGACGCCACTAAGTGGCGCTACATCGCCCAGCGTAACAATCTGCGTGATCCCCTGGCACTCCGGCCGGGCATGCTGCTCCGAATCCCGAAACCTGAGACAATATCATAGCTGCTCGAGATTATAGCTACTACAGGATTCACCAATGCCACGTGCCCAAGAAATTGCCAGCCAAATAAAAATCCTTCTCGATGGCTCACCCATTAGCCAGGAGATTGTTAGCCAGATATTGGAAATAACCGTCGATCAAAATGCCTATCTGCCGGCGATGTTTACGATTTTGTTACGTGATCCGGGCATGAAAATTATTGACAAAGGACCTTTTGATTTAACCAAGGAAGTTGAAATAAAGGCTAAGACTGATTCAGACACTGAGGTTTCCCTTATCAAAGGTGAAATTACCGGGTTGGAACCGAATTTTCGAGGTGGTATGGTAGTGGACCTGCTGGTTCGGGGCTACGATAAATCCCACCGCCTCTACCGCGAAACAAAGAGCAAGGCTTATCTTAATAAAAAGGACAGCGACCTAGCCTCAGAATTTGCCGGCAATGCCGGTCTAAGCGCCCAGGTTGAGACGACATCGACGGTCTATGACGCCATCTATCAGGACAATCAGACAGACCTGGCCTTTTTGATGAAAAGAGCTTGGCGGATTGGATATGAATGTTTCGTGGCGGATGGAAAATTATACTTCCGCAAGCCGCCAGCGAGTGGTACCACTGCAACCCTCACATACGGTCAGGATCTGGTAGAATTTTTCCCCGTCATTTCGCTGGCTGAGCAAGTCCATGAAGTCCAGGTGAAGGGTTGGGATTGGAATAAAAACGAGGCTATCCAAGGAAAAGCCGAGAGTGGCAAGCAATACCCGAAGACCGGGGAGAAAAAAGACGGTAAAAGTTGGGCCGGATCCTTTGGGACCGGTAAAAAGATTATCGTCAACCAGCCGGTGGTCAGCCAAGCCGAGGCGGATCAATTGGCCCAGGCCAGGCTAAACGAGATCAGCGGCGCATTTGAAACCGCCGATGGCCGGGCTTTACGCCGTCCAGATATCAAGGCCGGCGAGTTCGTTAAATTGGAACAGCTTGGTACCCGTTTTAGCGGGACTTATGCGGTTACCAGTGCCACCCACATATATGAATCCGGTGGCCTGGAAACCCGCTTCACCGTGAGTGGTAGCCGCAGCGGTCTGCTCTTCGAACGGATGAACCACCAATCACCATTAGAAAAGTGGGGTGGGGTGGTGCTGGCCGTGGTGACCAATACCGAGGATCCCGAGGACATCGGCCGGGTAAAGGTAAAATACCCCTGGATGTCTAATGATGCAGAAAGTTGGTGGGCTCGTGTGGTAAACCCGGGCGCCGGGCAAGAGGCCGGCTTCTATGTCATCCCTGAAGTGGGTGATGAAGTCGTTGTTGCTTTTGAACATGGCGATATAAACCAACCTTATGTGCTCGGTGGTGTCTGGTCCGGTAAACACCATATTCCCCCTAGCGGCGCCGGTGCGGGCTCGGGTGAAAAGCCGCTGGTCCGCACCTGGACTTCTATAAAGGGTCATGAAATCACCATGTACGACAACGCCGACGGAAAGATCGAAATAAAAACCAAGGACGGCCACCTGTTGGTAATGGATGACACCAACAAAAAAGTTGAAGTAAAGACCTCTGGTGGTCATACGATGCTGCTTGATGACCAGGGCAGCAAAGTAGAGGTTAAAACCACCAGCGGCAACAAGGTAACCATGGAAGGAGCCGGCGTAACCGTTGAAAGCAAGGCCAATATGACCCTTAAGGCGACGGGAAATATCGATATGACGGCCAATGGTATGGTAAATATCAAAGGCGCAACGGTCAATATTAATTAAAAGATGGATTCGCTTTAAGTGGGAGATAAAGAATGGGACAATTGGTAGTCATGGGTGCGATGCTCGCCTGTAGCTTCGGTGTAGCGCCCAGCAGTATGGTTGTCACGCCAGAAAACCGAGTCACCGCTAATAAGATGCCGGCTGCGACGATCATGGACAATATCCCTATGAAAAATATTATGCCCTTTGGCATGTGTTCATCACCAAGCAACCCCATGGTGATAGCGGCCACAGCCGCGGCGTCCGGGGTTTTAACCCCGCAGCCTTGCATCCCGGTAACAACCGCGCCGTGGGCGCCCGGTTCGCCAACGGTGCTGATTTCCAAAAAGCCAGCCCTAAATAATTCCAGCAAGTGTATGTGCACTTGGGCCGGCGTCATTTCCGTCTCGGCGCCTGGTCAGTTTACCGTCAATGTACCATAGCAAAATATGAAACGATAGAGAAGGGTTGGCAAATAGAGCCCTTTTGTAAGAGGAAGTTTAATGGCAAATGACATAGTAGGCTCTGGTTGGAGTTTTCCGCCGCGCATTGATGCCCAGGGAGGTATCTCTCTGACCAATGATCGCAATGAAATTGACCAGGCCATCCTGATTATCCTGTCGACGTCCTTGGGACAGCGGGTGATGCGGCCGACTTTTGGCTGCCGCCTGCACGAACTTGTTTTTGCGCCCAACGACCAACGAACGGCCGCCCAGGCCCGTCGTTTTGTCGAAGAAGCCATCGGCATGTGGGAACCGCGGATCAGGATTGTTTCGGTCAACGTCGGTCCCGATCCCAACGCGGATAACCGGTTGTTGATCGAGGTTGAATACCAGCTGAAAGCCACCCACGACCACCGCAGCCTTGTTTACCCGTTCTATTTAATTCCCGAGGAATAAGACGCTAAATAATAAAGCGTGTTGATAAGTTAACCGGCGACCGACCCTCGCCCCACTCAAATTAATAAAGAAATACACGATTCGGAGGCAGACATATGGCACTCATAGCACCCAAGCTTGATGACCGGGGATTCCAGGACCTCGTTGACGAAGCGAAGAAACGCATTCCTCATTATTGCAAGGAATGGACCGATCACAACGTCAGCGATCCCGGGGTTACCCTCATTGAGCTTTTTGCCTGGATGACAGATATTATTCTGTACCGCCTCAACCAGGTGCCCGATTTACATTATGTGAAATTTATGGACATGCTTGGACTGAAGCTCCAGGAGCCGGTGCCGGCCAAGGTTCCAGCTACCTTCTGGCTTTCTAAACCCTCGGAAACTGTGGTTGTCATCCCGGCCGGAACCGAAGTGGCCAGCACCCAGACTGAGACCGAGCCCTCCATTATCTTCACCACTGATGATGATTTTCGCATTTTGCCGCCAGACCTGGCGATGATTATGACCCGGGTGGCAGCCAGCACCGGGGAGGGAAAACAATATCGCAACCATAATCTGCGTCGCCTGGAGACGGGTTTTGAGGGCTTTGAGATATTTTCCCGGGTGCCCCAGGTCGATGACGCCCTATATTTCGGCTTTGAGTCGGACTTGAGCTGGCATATTCTCGGTTTTGAAGCCGATTTTGATCCGGCCGGCGGCGCCGGTATCGATCCGACCATGCCGCCCTACATTTGGGAAGCCTCGACGGGCGACAAAGAAGCGCGCTGGGAACCTTGCGAGGTTGAGATCGACAGCACCAAAGGTATGAACTCGACCGGCCAGATGCAGATTCATCTACCGAAAATGGGCCGTTTTGCGGTCAACAACAAGAACCTTTATTGGGTGCGGGTCAAGATCAGGGATATCACGGCGATCGAGGAGCGCGATGGCATGCGCCCCTACCAGGTTAGTCCCCACCTACGCCAGATCACGGCTGACTCTTGGGGCGCGACCATCGCTTCCACCCATGCTGAACAGATTAGCGGTGAATTTCTCGGCCGGAGCGAGGGATCGGCCGGGCAGCGTTATCAGCTACAAAATACACCCATCCTAAAGCGCCTGGCCGGAGAGCATCTCATGGTTCAGGTCGAGGGTTCGCCGGAACAGGTCTGGGAAGAAGTCAATGATTTCGCCGACTCTGGCGCCTTCGACCGGCACTATTCCCTGGATAGCGTCACCGGAGAATTGCGTTTCGGCCCGGCTATTCGCCAACCAGATGGCACAGTCAAGATGTATGGCGCTATTCCCCCGCGAGGTTCCAACCTGGTATTCCGGAAGTATCGCCATGGCGGCGGCGATAAGGGCAATGTTCAGACAGGTATCATCAATACCCTGAAGACCTCCATCCCCTACATCGGCCGGGTCGTCAATCGCCAGCCGGCCTGGGGCGGCCTGGATCCCGAGAGCCTGGAATCGGCTATGATGCGCGTCCCCTCTTTGCTGCGCTCCCGTGAACGGGCGGTTACCGAGTCCGATTTTGAGTTCCTGGCCCGCGAGGCAGCGCCGGCGGCCATCGGCCGGATCAAATGTCTCCAACCCCGCCCGGCCGAAGCTGGACGGGTTGCCCCGGGTCAAATTTACGTCCTGGTCATTCCCCGGGTTATGAATCCCAACTATTACCTGGCCCCGGCCGAGTTAGAGCCGAAGGAAAGTGACATCAAGACCATAGATGCTTATTTGGATGAGCGCCGGCTCATCACAACCAAGGTTGACATTCGCTCTCCAGCCTATCGTTGGGTAGCCGTCAAAGTCCAATTACGACCCGCACCTGGATCCTCGCGTGACCAGGTCGAGGCTGATATCCTGGCCCGCCTATACCAATTTCTGAATCCACTCGTTGGCGGACCCGACGGCAGAGGTTGGGGTTTCGGCCGCGATCTTTTCGTTTCCGATGTTTACCAAAGTTTACAAGGTATGCCCAATATCCAATTCATCCGCAATGTCGAGATGTACGCCGCCAGCGAGGGCGGTCAGGCCGAGGGCAAGCCTGTCGAAAGCTTGGAAGTGGTCAGCCACGGGGTCATTGCCTCCGGCATCCACGAGGTTGAGTTCGTTTAAGAATGGAAGAGAGCCTTGAAACAGGCTCTTTTTTCTATATTTCTCTTCGACAACATCGGCAATGAAACGAATCGAAAAGACAAGGGTCAAGAGCTGGGTCCGCTGAGTACATTTGGCACCCAGAGAGGATAGATTAGATTATGGCTGGCGCGAGCCACCCAACGCAGCATTCAAAGGAATATGTAAAGGTCACTCCCCTTCGAACCGTAACTAAGTCGTCGCCTGCCGCTGAGTATGATCTCAGCTTGCCCTCCATCGCCCTGATGGAAACGCAGAGGCCACTGCCGGGTTCCCAGAAGTTGCGCCAAAACAACATGCTGTCTCTCCAGCGAGTTATTGGAAATAGCGCGGTACAGCGCCTGATGATCCAGCGAGAGGATGAAGCGGCGGATGCAGGAGATGCCGAAGCCGAGAAGAAAAAAGTAGCGCGCGAAGAATTTCAAAAAGGGGTATCAACCCCGGTCCCCATAGATGCGGTAATTGGTAAAGGGAAGGCAACCATCGAAGTAGGGGGCGCCATTGTGACCATCCTGCCTGATGGCAAGAGTAAAGACAAAAAATTAAAGGGCCAGGCCGTGACCTCAGGCGGGATCACCGGCTGGGGCATACCTGGGTATGTTACTGGCGCCGACGGGAAAATCGAGAGTTTCGATGAAATAAAGACACCGAAAGTCTCCATCCAGACAGTATATGGTCCAGAGGCCAAGGCCAGCGATGTGTCAGGCTACGGTAGGGGTACGACAGAAGAGGACAAAGAAGCGGGCAACACTTCCCTGGGCTTCCATGAAGGAATGCACGGGAAGACAACCCTGGACTATTTGGAGAATAATCCTTTGCCAGAATTTAAAGGGGCCATAGGAGATACCGAAGAAGATTTTAAGACCGCCCGGGATGAGTACGAAAAGAAGATGAAAGAGGCGGAAGCCGAACTGCAAAAAGTTCAGATCGCTACCGTAGATTGCGTCGGAGATGAGGCCAGCTTCTGCAAGGCCGGCGATGATGAAGAAGCTGCACACGAACATTAAATTACGCGTTGGTTTATTTACGGCGGCGAATTATTGAGGCGGATTCAGCCAAAGGTGAAGGAGATTTAAGTGATTTTTCCCGAGAGTATCGACAGTACTCCCGTCGGTATGCGTGGTATGATGGCTGGGGGTGAGCGCAATGACCCCTGCAATTAACATACAGGATGAGGTTTCCATGACCCTGTCGTCCATAGAAATCTCGGAAACAAATCTAATTTTCGACTACACTGTTATAAACAATTGCCCGTTCCCACTCTATTTACTGAATAGTTTGTTCGATCCAGAGGCTCCGGCCGGTTTACAGCTCGATTCCAATATAGTCTATGCTCAACTGGCGCCAGGTCCTATTTTGTCTTTGAGCAAACAGTTGATGCCGGCGCCACTCGGAGTTGACACTGCAGAAGCTGAAATACCTTTTGTTTCCATCCTGGAATCCCGCTGGCAGATGACCGAAACCCTTCGCCTGCCGCTGCCCATCGTCCAACGGTATCCTTCTAAACCAGCAGAGGATATTGGCACTCCGGCGACAATCCCCCACTTCACTTTTACTTTGGGTTATATCGTCGAGGATCAACCCCTGGCTTTGGAAGAATACCTGCTTCCTGGCGGGATCCGGCAGCTTAAAGCAGAATACACAGTTCTTAGCAGCCGCCAAAGGCTCAAAAGAAGCGCCGCTGTTACGGGCGCCGTACAGGTCTTCATCGCTGGCCAATCTGCCAGGCCTGGGGCCGACCATTGAAGCGACGAAGTAAAATTAAACAGGCGTCTAGAAAGTCCAACGGCGCCAAAACTGCCAATAGACCGGCCGAAGTTGCTCAAAAGCCGGCCGCCATTAGGCCTGACCTGGTAACACAGCTAAGCCAGGGAGGGCGTCACGGAGTCGACGGTGGACAAATCCCCCGATTTAGCCAGGTGGAGATTCTCCAGCTGCAGCGTTTACACGGCAATAACTTCGTCCAACGTTTGCTGGCTGAATTCGCCGGGGAAAAAAATGGCAGGGCCGTCGCCCCCTCATTGCTACGCCAGGTGGAAGAGCGAGAAAACGTCGATTCGATAGCGGTCGGACAAAACGGGTCGACCGGCAGCCATGATATCAAATCATCATCTCCAACAGTTGGCAACTCAACGGGCAGTAAAAAACAGCGTGAGGAATTTGCTAATAAAGGCGCGCTCTCTACCGAGAGCCAAGCAGCGGCAATAGAATCGTCTGACGGCGCTGAAAGTAGGCAGAAAAAACAGCAAACCGGCCCCAGTCTCAACGGTAGCAATGGTTATCATGGTAGTAGCCCGGTCACCCAAAACGGCTTAGCCCCAGGTAAAAAAGAAGAACAAGCCGGAAGTGGAAACCAGGTCAACCTCGATGGGCAGGCAGAACCGGCACCAAAAGGTAAGAAAAAGGCAGATAGCGAGAAAGAAACCCAGGTTGAAGAGACGAAAGAGGACAAAGCAGGGATCAGCCAAGTGGTGGCATCTTCAGACGGGAAAACAAAAGGCCCGGACAAGCCTGGCCAAAAAGCGAAGCCCATCCCTGAAGGCAGCCATGAAAGTAAACAAGTAGCCCCGGCGCCGGGCTCTGCCTCGACTACCGATTCTTCCTTCCCTGGTGAACAGCTTAGCGGCCCTGTGACCCAGGGGCAATCTCCCCAATCAGCCGAAGAAGACCCCGATTTTCAAAATACGGTTAACCAGCTAGAACAGGTTGCCGAAAATCAAAAAGCCCATGACCCGGCGGAGAGCAAAGCTCAGGAAGCACAAGCGGCCGCTGAGGCGCCAACCAGCGAAGTGAAAGCCCGAGCCCAGGCCAACCAGGCCCAGGAAATGGAACGGGCGGAATCGCCGCCCTTTGATGCGGCCGGGTTCAAAGCCCAGCTAATGCAACGCCTGCAGGCGTTAACCCCCAGCACAGCCCAGGGGGCTGAGCAATTTAAGTCATCCAACAAAGCCGGCGGCCTTAAGGCTGAGTTGAAAGGAAAAGTTGACAGCGAGGGGAAAAAATCTAAAGGTCCTCTGGAAGTAAAAAGCAAACAAGCTCCCAATACCGGCGCAATTCCCCCCAAAAGCGTGACCCCATTGCAGCAATTGCAGACCGGCCCTATACCGACCGTCCCGGCCGCGAATCAGGCAACCCCCAAGCCGAAGGGTCAAAACGAAGTTGAAGAGCCCCTTCAACAGGGCAGCCAATCCCTGGATGAAAAGATGCAGCAGGCGGAAATTACCGAGGAGCAGTTAGAGCGCTCCAACGAACCCGAATTCCAGCAAGCGCTGGATCAAAAAAAGCAGGCCCAGGAAAAGGCTGAAGAGGCGCCGCAAACCTACCGGGACAAGGAACAGGAGCAAATATCCCAGGCCCAAACCGAGGCCACCGGTACGGCCGAAGGTAAGTTGTCTGAGATTCATGGTCGCCGCCAGGAGACCATGACCCAGGTTGGTAGCAAACAAGGCCAAACCAAGGGCGCCGATGAGCAGAAACGAGCCCAGGTAGCGGCCGACATCCAGGGGATTTTTACGAACACTCAGGCCAATGTTGCACAAATATTGGGCGAGTTGGATGGCCGGGTTGATGCCATCTTCAATTCTGGAGCCGAGGCGGCCAAACAAGCCTTCGAAAATTATGTCGATAGCCGCATGAGAGCCTACAAAGAAGAACGGTATAGCGGACCCATCGGTATTCTTAATTGGGCCAGAGACAAATTATTGGGGATGCCTTCTGAGGTGAACACCTTCTTCCGGCAAGGTCGCCAGCTCTATCTCCAGCAAATGGATGGCGTCATCGACAACGTGGTGAGCATCATCGGAGATTCCCTGCGGCAGGCAAAAGAAGTCATCGTCCAGGGACGCGCAGAAATTGACGAGTACGTTGCCCAATTACCGCAAGATCTGCAGCAAGTTGGCCGGCAAGCGGCCGATGAGATCGCGGTCAACTTCGATCAGCTGGAGACCCAGATCGAGGATACCAAAAACAACCTCATCGACGAATTAGCCAATCTGTATAACCAACACTTACAGGAAGTTGACGACCGCTTATCCCAAATGCAATCCGAGAATCAAGGCCTGCTCCTGAAGGCGCTCGAGGCGATCAAGGGAGTCGTTCAAAAAGTCCTGCAAATCAAGGACACACTCGTCTCCATTCTGACCAGCGCGGCTGCCGCGGTTAAGGATATTATCAAAGATCCCATTACATTCCTGGGCAACTTGATCAGCGCCGTGAGTACTGGTTTTCAAACTTTCTTTAGCAACATCGCCACCCACCTCACAGATGGTTTGATTAGATGGTTGGCTGAAACGCTTGGTGATGCCGGCATTGACTTACCTGAAAGCTTCGACATGAAGGGAATTTTCGGCATGGTGATGCAGGTTTTGGGCGTAACCTGGGAAACGGTTCGCCAACGGGCAATCGGCTTGCTAGGTGAAGATATGGTCGGCCAGTTGGAACAGGTGTTTGACCTGTTCATCGCTATCAAGAATGAAGGCATGGCCGGGATATGGAATTTTGTTATCAATACCATGGGCAACATGAAGGATCTTATTTTCAACTCAATCAAGGAGTTCGTGGTAACTGAAATTATTCAGAATGGGATCCAAAAAATATTAAGCTTTTTGGGTGGACCTGCCGGCGCTTTCATACAAGCCGTCCAGGCCATTTTCCGGGTCGTTACCTTCTTTATAGATCGCGCGAAGGATATTACCACCCTGGTTCAGGCAATTATGGATTCAATCTTGGGTATCGCCAGCGGAGCTGTTGGCCAGGCAGCGCAATTAATCGAACAGGCTTTGGCCAAAGCGGTGCCTACGACGATCAGCTTCCTGGCACGACTATTGGGGCTTGGTGGATTGGCGGAGAAGATTAAAAGCATCATTCTCAAGATCAAGTCACCGATTGACCGGGTCATTAATTGGATCCTGAGTAAGGCGGTTAAGGTTGGTCGAAAAATTGGCGGCGCTTTGGGCGGTAACGAAGCAAGGACGAGCGATGGCGGATGAGCCAAATCCAACCCCTGACGAACGCAAATAAATTGCGACAATGATCGTATTGATAATACTAGAGTGGGAAAATAGACAATAGATTACTCGAAATGGCCGATCATGATTATAATTAGAATCAACCTGCCCAGAATGTTCTAGCCTTTGCACACAATAGATAGGTTTCTTGACTTGTTCTGGATGCCAAAGGTCATTTTTTTGTCGCCGGCAATCTGAGAAAAGCACTTTAGGAAATAGGGATTATGGCTGAGGAATATATTCGTCGACTCATTGTTACCGGACCCGAGGTTGATCAGACTTACGATCTGAATCCGGGCATCTATGTAATCGGCCGGCAAGATGGAAACCAAATCCAGCTTAACCATCCAATGATGTCCCGAAAGCATGCCCAGATTGAGTGTGCGGCCGCGGGCTGCACGGTAACAGATTTAGGCAGTGCCAATGGCTCCAGCCTGAACGGGCAACCGCTTACGCCTAATACACCCACCCCATTGAGCGGCGGCGATAAGATCCAGACGGGTCCATTCGAGATGTTGTTCGAGGAAATCGCCGTCTTTGTCGAGGAACCGGTACCAAAACCCGAACCAAAGCCTGCGCCCAAACCAAAGCCTCAACCCAAGCCTGAGTCTGAGCCCAAGCCAAAACCAAAGCCGCCAGAACCGGCCGGTCCGCCAAGTTTGCCTCCCAAGCCGCCGGTGGTCAAGGAGGCAGCAGATTACAGCAAACCGCCGCCAGGGCTCTCGAATAGTGAAAGCCGCTATATGCAATATCTACCAGGTGTCTATCACACTGATTTTATGGCCCGGTTCCTGGCAATATTCGAGTCTGTCCTGGCTCCGATAGAGTGGAATGTAGACAACTTTGATCTTTATCTCAATCCAAATACAACGCCGTCCGGCTTCCTGCCCTGGTTGGCTGAATGGTTCTCGGTCACTTTCGATTCAACCTGGTCCGATGAGCAACAGCGCTTGCTTTTAACCGAAGCTCATAAAATATTTGCCCGGCGAGGGACTCGTTGGGCACTGGCCCGGGTGCTCGAGATCTATACCGGCGCTTTACCGGAGATCGTCGATTTGCAACCGAAAGAGGATCCCTTTACCTTCAGCGTCAATCTGCCGGTAAGTGAAGCGGAATACCAGCGGTCCCTAATCGAACAAATTGTCGATGCCAACAAGCCCGCTCATACGAACTATATCTTGTCGTTTAAGAAAGCGGCTCGCGTAAAGTAATAGCGAGGCTATCAAACTCTAAACCCTGAGTAAAGTTCGGTGATGTCGAGGTGTTCAACGACCTTGAACGAGCTTGATCGCGGGAGTCAGGACGATTTCCAATGATAAATATAGTCGGTCGACAACTCGGAGCCTATCGTATTGATGCCCTCTTAGGTGAGGGAGGTATGGGTGCTGTTTACCGGGCAACGGATGTGAATCTGGCCCGGCCGGTGGCTCTGAAAGTGATGCACCCCCAGTTCGCCAAACAAGACCAATTTCAGAAGCGCTTCTTGCAGGAAGCGCAGGCCGCGGCCCGTCTGGGCGACCATCCCTCCATCGTGAACACCTATAATTTCGGCACCGAACAAGGCCTTTTTTACATGGTTATGGAGTTTGTTCCGGGCGCGAGTTTAGGCACCTACATCAAACATGTTCAGAAACAAAACCAGGTGGTCAAACTAAGCGAGACCTTACGGATCCTGGCTGAGGTAGCCATCGCTCTTGGTTTTGCCCACCGCCAAGGCGTGATTCACAGGGATATAAAGCCCGACAACGTCCTGCTGAAACCTCTTGATGAGCCCGACATGAAATCCGGCCTGGCCATTCGCGCCGTGGTTACAGATTTTGGTCTGGCGAAATTGGCGGAAGGTGGGGTGCAGACCCAAACGGGTACGTTCATGGGCACCTTGCCTTATATGTCGCCGGAACAATGCATGGGCAAAGAGCTTGATGGTCGTTCCGACCTCTACTCCCTGGGCATCATGCTTTACCAGTTGGCTACCGGTAGCCTGCCTTTTGATATCAAGAGTCCAACCGACGCGGTGATGAAGCACATCAATGAACTGCCACCAGCTCCGCAATCAATCCGGCCGGGCGTTCCTGATGGCGTTGCCGCTGTTATAGAGAAGTCAATTGCCAAAAAGCCAGATGACCGGTACCAGAGCGGTGAAAAGATGGCGCAAGCCCTCTACGAGGCGGCCGCAGGCCTGACAGATGCCGATGTGACACGTTTTGGACCGCCAACTTCGGTGGTTAGCCTGGTCACCCAGCTAATGCCGGCCCAATCGATCGCAGAGCCTAGCCGTATGGGTTTTGATTTAACGGCCTGGCCAGGGCAGGCGCGCATCTTAATCGCTCGTAAAGGTGACCAACCCAGGGCTGTGAACCTGGACAAAGAGCTTTACGCGATCGGCCGGTCGGGTCAAAACGACATCGTATTAACCGGTGACGGCGTCTCCAGGGAACATGCCCGGCTGGAGCTTGCAGAAGGTGGTGGTTGGACCATTGTGGATCTGGGCAGCACCAACGGTACCCTGCTCGAAGGCAGCCGGTTATTACCGGACCTGCCAGAGGAGTGGAAACCAGGCCAGACGGTTAGTCTTGGACCCTTCCTGCTACGCCTGCAAGAGTCCCAAGGTCCGCTCCCTCCGGCCGCAGTCGCAGCTGCCGCAGTGGTTGGAAAGAGTTTTCCGGCAACGGCGTTAATTGATGTACCTGCCGGTGGCACGCAAATGCAAAGCGCCACCGGCCGGCTTAGCGTTGTCATCCACCCGACAGATTTAGATGTCACCGCTGGCAGCCGGGCTAATTTGCAGGTTGATATTCTCAACCAGGGGATGACCGTCGATCATTTTAACCTGGATATCAAACAACTCCCACCTGACTGGTTCACCTTGAACCAGGCTTCGATCCAGCTCATGCCGGGCAACCGGGGTTCCATCCCTGTTTTCGTACACCCGCCAGCCGATAATACGGCCACCGCCGGCGTACACCCTTACACCTTGGTCATCAGTTCCGCTTCAGACAGGCAAGAAAGAGCCGCGGTCTCGGGGCAGATCGAGGTCTTACCTTTCAGCCGGTACTCGACCGATATGCGGCCGAAGCGCATCCGAAATGGCGGCGTTTGTCGGGTTCTGATCCGCAACGAAGGCAATGCACCGGCAACCTACAATATCGCCGGACGCGATCCGGCTGAGGCGATTCGTTTCGAGGAGCTATCAGGACCGCTACAGCTAGGCCCTGGAGAACGAGCGACGACCGACTTGCGTTTGAAGGCTAAGGAACGACCCTTCATCGGCGGCAGTAAAAGTCTACCATTTGAGGTTGTGGTCAGACCGGTATCAGGTGACCGTCAAAGGTTAGCCGGCCAGGTGGATGTTCGTCCCCGGCTGCCGCTCTGGTTAATTCCCTTGTTTCTCATTCTAGGTCTGGTTCTTTGTTTATCCTTGGGTGGTTTGTATACCTTCTGGAATGGCCGGAATCAGGACGCCACGGCCACGGCCCAGGCCCAGATCGTCGCCCTGACCAACCTCGAAATCACTCAGCAAGCCGGAGCGACGGCTATCGCTCTGGCCACAGCCCAGTCTGAACAGGTCGCAGCTCAAGAGGCCACTTCGGCCGCGCAGACAGCGCAGGCCGAGGGTGACGATGATGAAGACGGCCTGAGCAACAATCGTGAACTTCTTTTGGGAACAGATCCTAAGAATCCCGACACCGACGCCGATGGTCTGGGCGATGGTCTGGAAGTTAACCAATACGGCACCAATCCCACTCAACAGGACAGCGACGGGGATACTGTTTCGGATGGCGACGAGGTCAATAAGCTGGGCACTTCGCCGGTGAATCCAGATACCGATGGCGACGGAGTTAATGACGGCGCTGAGCAAGCGGCCGGCTCTGACCCACTAAAACCACCAACGCCAACCCCATTACCAACGGACACGGCCACCCCAACTCCGACACCCAGCCAGACACCCACGGCCAGTCCTACAGCATCACCCAGCCCAACACCATCACCGGTGGCCGCATCGTTGATTCCCTTCGCGGACCGGCATTGGCCTTCCAGGGCGCGTTTTCTGGTTCTTTGCATAGTCGGCGATCCGTGCCCGACGGCAACGCCCGAGCCAAACCAAGGCCATCGCCCCAATCTGCAACTGGAAAATAATATCTCCTCTGGCTGTGCGCAATTTGTCATTTGTGTGGATGGCCTGGCCAGTATCCAATACGATTTGAGTGCTATTCCTTCTGGCGCGGACATCCATGAGGCAAACATGGTCTTAACCTTGAGCTTTGCGGTGTCACCTTTCGCTAATATCACCATCGGTCGAGCGACGACGGCCTGGACTGAAGATTCGGTTGACCGGCCGGCTTGTGATTTCACTTCACCTATTGCCCTTAATGTGGGCAACACCCCGGGCGAATATAGCTGGGATGTCACCAACATGGTCCGCAACATGCATGCTGACCCGGGTAATGATTTTGGTTTCTGTCTGATTATCGATGATGGCGCCGAGCGGACCTTCGTCAGCCGTGAAGGACCCGTAAATCAGGTTCCGCGGCTTGAGGTTGTGTACGAGCCTTAATAGTCGTCCCGGCGACTGTTTCTACCCGGGCGGTTTTTGACATTCCAGAGGTTATATTTATAATCCTGGGCTACGTGCAAAAGTTAAGACCTGACTGTGTCTGCTGTTATCGGAGCACCCGGCCAAACTTCTCTGAGCGCAGGGTGCCCGCCTCGCGAACCTCCCCGACCTTATCGAGTTTCCGCGATTTTTTGTTGTTGGCGCTAACTGATCTGTCACCTCAGAGAATAGTGCACCTGGAAGCCGGATTTTTCTACCCGGTGAACAAGGGTAAGTCCAACACCTACCCACTCTGGCGACATGCCATGAGCAACCCAGGCCGATCCCTAAGGTCCGCTTTCGTTGAGATACAGTCAAAATTCGAGGAGGGATAACACCTTTGTCACGCCGAAAAACTTGGACAATCATAACATTTCATCTTGTACTTTTTGCCACGCTGATATCCGCATGCAGCCAACCAGATCCTAGCCCGACAGCGGTTCTGCCGACAGCCGTCGCCACTGCTACTGAGGAGGTAGAGGTTGACGAGGAGCCGGTTACAATTGAGGTAACCCGAATTGTTGTCGAGACTGAGGTCATTGAGGTTTCTCCAGCAGTAGAACTGGTAGAAGAGCAACTGAAGGAGCTCAACATTTGCCTGGGAAGCGAGCCAGATTCTCTATACCCCTACAGTCACGCTCGCTTAGAGCCGGCTGCCGTTGATGTCCTGACCGGTCTCTACGAGTCGATGACTACCAACCTATCCTACGATTACCAGGCCCGCGGCATCGAGAAGTTGCCCCGCCTGGCCGATGGCGATGCCGTAATCGAGCCGGTCAATGTTAGCGAGGGGGACCGGGTTTACAATGCCAATGATGATATCGTCACTTTAAGCGAAGGGGTCAAGGTGCGCAACTTTGATGGCGACATCGTTATCTTTGATGGTCAGCCAATAACGATGCCCCAACTGACCCTGAACTTTGTGCTGAAACCGCTAGTCTGGTCTGATGGTATCCCAGTTACGGCCGATGATTCAGTATATAGTTTCGAGTTGGCCGCCGATGTCCAGACGCCGGTACTCAAACAAATCGTTGAGCGGACGGCTGCCTATGAGGCGAGCGGCGACCTGACCCTGCGCTGGCGGGCGATTCCAGGATATATTGACACAAATTACCATGACAAAGTTTGGACGCCCTATCCCCGCCATTATTGGGGAGAATTCACTGCGGCCGAACTCCTGAACGAAGAAGTTGCCACGCGAAACCCGCTTAGCCACGGTCCTTACGTTTTGCAGGAGTGGGTGGCCGGTGATCAGATCACTTTGGTTAAGAATAAGAATTACTACCTCGCCGGCGAGGGCTTACCCCTGATCGATATCGTCCATTTTCGAATTCGGCCGGCTAATAGCTTGTTGACCCAACTGTTGTCAGGTGAATGCGATCTGGTAACCCACCAGAATTTGAGCTTTAGCGAAGCACCCTTATTAATCGAGGCCGAAGAGAATAACCAGTTGGTGGCTTATTTTCAATCTGGCACCGTATTTGAACACATAGATTTTGGTATCAACCCGGTTGAGGAGTACGCCAACACCCAACCTAACTGGTTCGTCGATCCCCGGGTGCGCCAGGCTATAACAATGTGCCTGGACCGCCAGGCGATTATCGATGAACTGTTATTCGGCCGGACAGAGTTGCTGCATGCTTATGTGCCCTCAATTCATCCTCTTTATCCCGAGGACCTGGTCGAATGGCCTTACGATGTTGCTGCGGCCAATGCCTTACTTGATGAAGCTGGATTCCCCTTCCCAGAGGAGGGGGATGTTCGGGTAGATGCCCTGAGCCGGACCCAATTTGAATTAACCTTGCTCGGGGCAACGGGCAATGATTTGGGCCAACAGGTTGCCTCCCGCTTTCAGGAGGATCTTGCCCAGTGTGGCATCGCCATTGAGCTAAAGCTACTTCATGCCGACCAATATTTCGCCGATGGACCCGAAGGACCTTTATTCGGCCGGCAATTTGATCTGGCGGCCTTTCCTTGGCTGATCAGCACCGAGCCAAATTGCGCTCTCTTTCTTTCCACGGCAACACCCGGCCCAGACAACAACTGGAATTTTAGATACAATAATGAAACAGGCTTTAGAAATGATGAATTTGACGCAGCCTGTGAGGCAGCCCGTTCCGCATTGCCGGGCACGCCGGAATATGAGCAGAGCCACCGGGAAGCGCTTCGAATTTGGAGTGAACAAGTTCCGATCATCCCCTTGTTTATGCGCCTCAAGGTTGCCGCCACGCAACCGGGCGTGCAAAACTTGTTGGTAGATCCGACGGAGCCTTCCGATATCTGGAATATTTACGAACTCGATATCGAGTAGCGTTTCAAAATGCCCATACGAAGGCAAGAATTGTGAGCTCCTGGCCTTCCCAAGACCTTCTCCTGGCTTGGCAAATAAGGTAACGGCGTTAAAATGGGTGTCCCAGTTAAGGGAAACGTTACGATTTAATAATGCGTTGTTGTTCATGATCAGCGACTCTTCCGACGGGCCCTGTCATCACCTTGACGTCGAATCTAATACGGCGAGGAAAAGTTAGTGGAAAACATCCTGGAAATTAAGGGCTTAAAGACATACTTCTTCACGGAAGAAGGTGTTGTCCGGGCGGTGGACGGTGTTGATCTGGTGGTAAAACGGGGAGAGGTACTCGGTATTGTTGGCGAGTCGGGCTGCGGAAAAAGTGTAACTACCTTATCAATATTACGCCTGATCAGCCAACCCGGACGTATCGTTGAAGGTGAGATCATTTTTGAGGATAAAGATTTACTCAAAATGCCCGAATCAGAAATGGTCAATGTTCGCGGCAACAGCATCTCAATGATTTTTCAGCAACCACAAAGCTGCCTCAATCCAGTTTTCCGGGTCGGCGATCAATTAACCGAAATTCTGCATATTCACCAAAACATCAGCAAGGCGGAAGCCGATAAGCGGGCCATTGAACTCCTTGCCTTGGTCGGTATTCCCGAGCCGGAATCACGGATCCAATCTTATCCGCACGAGATGTCAGGGGGAATGGCGCAACGGGTCATGATCGCCATGGCCTTGGCTTGTGTACCCCAATTATTGATTGCCGATGAGCCGACTACTGCTCTGGATGTGACTATCCAAGCCCAAATTCTTGATCTGATGCGAAACCTCAAGAGGCAGATGGATGCAGCTATCATCTTGATCACCCATGATCTAGGGGTAGTCGCCGAAATGTGCGATCGTGTTGATGTGATGTATGCCGGCCGCATCGTCGAAGAAGCCGATGTTATTGATTTGTACCAAAAACCCAAGCATCCCTATACCCAGGCCCTGATTGGCTCCACACCGGTCCTGGGCCAAACAGATAAACAACTAACCACGATTCCTGGCTCTGTTCCCAATCTGATTGACCTGCCTGTGGGCTGCAAATTTGCCCCCCGTTGCTTTGCCCGAGTAGAAAAAGAACTGGAAATTTGCCTCGAGCAAGAACCTGAGCTAAAGAAGGTGGCCGCTAATCATTGGGCACGCTGCTGGTTATATGAGTAGCTAGGAGTCAAATTGATGATGGCCGATGAAATGAGCCAGATAGAAGAAAACACCGACCCGCCAGACCAGGAAGCCAAGATCCTCGTCGACGTACAGAATTTAAAGAAATATTTTCCTGTGCGTTCCGGTCTATTACAACGCGTCGTAGGCTGGGTAAAAGCGGTTGATGATGTCAGTTTCCATATCTACGAAGGAGAAAGTTTTGGCCTTGTCGGGGAGTCGGGTTGTGGAAAAACAACTGTCGGCCGGACACTTTTGCATTTGATTCCGCCGACAGGGGGAAAGGTATACTTTGACGGTCAGGAAATAGTCGAGTTGAGTGATTCCGATCTGATGGACCTTCGCCAAAACATGCAGATAATATTCCAGGATCCGTTTTCTTCCCTTGATCCCCGCATGCCTGTGGGTGAAAGCATCGCCGAAGGTCTCAAGATACACACCGATTTAAGCGGCCAGGAACGATATGATGTCGTCGTTGAGATGTTGGCCCGAGTTGGCATGCGCGCCGAACACGCGCGCCGTTATCCTCACGAGTTTTCCGGTGGTCAGCGCCAGCGCATTGGGATCGCCCGGGCCTTAGCTTTGCGTCCAAAACTCATTATTTGTGATGAACCTGTCTCAGCCCTGGATGTATCGATTCAAGCCGCAGTACTAAATATTTTAAAAGATTTACAGCGTGATTTCGGACTGACCTATCTCTTTATCGCCCACAATTTGAGCGTTGTTGAACATTTCAGCGATCGCGTTGGCGTCATGTACCTTGGGCGTATGGTAGAGGTCGCGACTCGAGCTGACTTATTCTCCGATCCCCTGCATCCGTACACCCAGGCCTTGATGTCGGCCATCCCAGTTCCTGATCCAACAGCTCGTCGCCAACGAATAATCCTCGAAGGAGATGTGCCCAGTCCCCTAAATCCGCCTGCAGGCTGTCGTTTCCATACGCGCTGCCCTCTGGCCTTTGATAGATGTAGCCAGGAGGAACCAGAGTTAAAAGATTATGGGGTCGAGCATTATGCAGCTTGCTGGCTCCTAGAGACTGGCGTTTCTGGCGCCAGTAAAATATCCGATGAATACCGCACCGGCCAGAATCGTGAGTTAAGTGGATGACACCTATGATACCAAAGGGACAGAATAGATCTTCCTCAATTCGCATCCTTGTCGTCGACGATGATTTCGCCACCCTGGAGTTTTTGCGGTCAATCCTGGCCCTGGCCCAGGACGATTTTGAAGTGATGGGAGTGGCTTCGGCTGAAGAGGCGTTGCTTGAATTACACCGCTCGCCATTTCGCTTGCTCATTGCCGATGTTCGTCTTCCGGGTATGAGCGGCCCTGAACTCATCCGATCTACCTGGGAATTCCGTCCGGACCTGCCGGTCATAATGATTACCGCCTATACCCTGTCCGAAGTAGGTCAGGAATTAAGAGCTTTGGGAATCACGTCAATATTCCGAAAACCACTCGACGCCGAAGATTTTCTTGAGGCGGTTTTTTCCGCGGTATTGACTGCTGAGCCAGTTGTCACCCGAGGAGTGGACGAGCAGCCCATACAACAGAAGCTCAATTCGCCGACCGCGGTGGCCGAACGGCTGGATCTGTTGCGTACTGACACTGGCGCCAGACAAGTCATCATGGCTACAACCGCGGGGGAATTGCTTTACGTTTCCGGAAGGCGACCAGAATTCGATTTACGGCTGGTCGTTGAGGCAATGGCGCAGAGCGTTGATACCAGCTTCCGATTGGCCAATTGGCTAAATCAGGCTAAACCCTCGATCATCCAATTCTTATCCGGGCCAACGAGTGATATCTACTTCACCAATATTGACCATGAATATTTCGCGGCAATATTCATAGATACCCAGACGCGTCGAGGACGAATTGGCACCATCTGGGTATTTACCCAACGGGCTGTTAACGATATACGCCGGCTTTTGATCGATCAGGAGGCGACAACCACCGATGAACCTGAACAAGCGGTGGATCATGCTCTATCCGCTGCGTCGACGACGGATAAACCATTACGGTCCTTACCAGATTACAGACAAGGAGCCGGCCAGCGAAGTCGCGCCCATTCCGAACGCTAAGGAGTTAAACTTATTGCCGGCAACTTCTGTGGACGAACCCATCACAGAGCCACTCGAGGAAGTGAGTGCACCCGTGTCTCTTGCTGATGAACAGATTGAAACAATTTTGACCCAACTACAGGGGGATAAGACAGCCAATGATCTCCAAGACACCAATGTAGAGGCTTTTTGGGATGAGGCATTGAGCACAGATTTGGGGAATTCGACCCGGGGTCTGTCCATTGACGAGGCACGGGAGCAAGGCCTAATTGGAGCATATTTTGAATTTGATGAAGACTAAACTCAAAACCGGCTAACTTTTTTTCGCCGAGACTTCTTGATCCGGTGTTTGTGCTCTTTTTTCTTTTCCTCACGTTCCAGGTAACGAATGACCTCTGCGGCAATATCGACCTGGGTCGTCTTTTCAATCCCTTCAAGGCCGGGAGAGGAGTTCACTTCCAGCACCAAAGGACCTCGAACTGACTGCACCAGATCGACGCCAGCAAAGCCCAATCCGTGAACCTGGGTGGCCTTCCTGGCCAGATTGCGGGTTATTTCGTCCAGTTCTACGGGAGTCGCTGTACCGCCCCGGTGCAGGTTCGAACGAAATTCACCGGCCGAAGCCTGGCGTCTCATGGCTGCCACACACCGGTTTTCAACGACAATGACCCGGATATCGGTGCCTTTCGACTCCTTGATGAATTCCTGGATAATTATCTGTTCCTGGGTCATTCTGATTGAGCGTAGGATCGATTGAACCGTATGCATTGCTGTAGCCAGGAATACTCCACGGCCCTGGGTGCCGCTAATCACTTTAATTATTACTGGCAATCCGCCGGCGATCTCAATTGCCGACCAAATATCATTTGGACTGCTGACTATTGTACTGTTTGGTGTCGGCAAGCCTGAGCGACTCATCACCTGCAAGCTGTGGAGCTTATCGCGCGACCGGGCGATCGCTTCTGATGAGGCTGTGGTAATGACACCGGTGGACTCGAATTGTCGTACCACTGCCAGCCCATAGAAGGTGATGGTTGAGCCGATTCGAGGCACAATAGCGTCGACATCAGGGATCGAGATGTCCAGGCCGATGACCGGATTTAAACCTACCTGGACAGGCATAGACAAGGTATCCAGGACTTTCACATGATGACCGCGCATCCGAGCCGCCTGAGCCAATCGCCGGGTACTATATAGGGAGGGATTACGTGATAGAATGCCAATTTTCATAGTCCTTTAGTTTATACATAGCTCTTCAATCGGGCGAATTTTGTTTCCCTTCAGAGAAAGCGCGGGGGTATCAAATGATTCTTTGTATCGCCGGCCGCAGATGCCCATCACCGGTGGCCTTTGACCTGATGTGGTAACCTCGCTACAATCTTCGCCCAGTACAAATAGAGGGATATGGGTAAACTGAGCACTTATGCTATCGTGCCGACCTATAACGAGGCCGATAATATCGACGAGCTTGTTGGCCAATTGTTGGCTTTGCCAGTTGAAATTGGGGTAATTATCGTCGATGATAATTCGCCTGATGGCACCGGGTCTATGGCTGATGCCTGGGCGACAAACCACCCGGACCGGGTTTATGTCTTGCACCGGCCGGGCAAGCTGGGCCTGGGCACGGCTTATATCGCCGGTTTTAATGTCGGCTTGGGTGTGCTGCACGCGACCCGATTGATGACAATGGATGCTGACTTTTCTCACAATCCCCGTTACGTTCCGGCAATGATAGAAATGAGCCATGAGAAAGATGTCGTTATTGGATCTCGATATGTGCCTGGAGGTGGCTCACGTGACTGTACCTGGAAACGAATTATGTTGAGCCGTATCGCCAATGGCGTTGCCCGGACATTACTTGGTCTGAAAGCCCGGGATACCACGGCCGGATTTAGGCTATACCATCGCCAGGTACTGGAATCAATTCCCCTCGATGAGATCTTTTCCAGTGGCTATTCGTTTTTGGTAGAAATGCTTTATCTTTGCCAGCGACGAGGCTGGCAGATTGGCGAGATGCCGATCATCTTTGAGGATCGGCGTAAGGGGACAACCAAAATCTCCCGCCGGGAAGTAGCAAAGGCCCAATACACTGTTTTTCGCCTCTTTTTCAGGCGCTTGCGCCGCGGACTACACCAGATCTGGGCAAAGCCGACCGGTCAATGAATGCGGTTTCGTGTAATTATTGTGGCCGGGATGAATACCGGGTGCGCTTTCCGGCGGTCGTTAATGGAGATCAACAGCTGGACGTAGAGGCTTTTCGCTGCACCAGCGCCAGTTATGGCAATCACGCGCAGATCGTCCAATGCCTTTATTGTGGGCATATCTATTCCAATCCTCGTTGGAGCGCAGGCCAGCTCATTGAAGCATATATCGCCGTTGAGGATGAAACCTATTTGGTCGAACAAGTTGGGCGAGAACGGACCTTTACCCGCCATTTAGCAGCCTTGGAACGGTATACTGGTGCCGGGCAAAATCGCTCTTTGCTTGATGTCGGCGCATATGTTGGCGTCTTTGTTAAGGTCGCCCTGGCGGCCGGCTGGCAGGCAACTGGCGTGGAACCCTCGCGTTGGGCCATTCAGACAGCCCGGCAATCTGGTTTGCCCCTTATCGAGGGCACCCTGGAAGCTGAAGCGTTGCGTGACCAACGATTTGATGTCATCACCATGTGGGACGTCATCGAACATATGCCTGACCCTGCAGCAGAGTTGGCCCGCGCTTACCGCCTGTTGAACCCAGGCGGCGTTCTCGCCATACATACGATGGACATTTCCAGCCCAACAGCCCGGTTCATGGGCCGGCGGTGGCCCTGGCTGATGGACATGCATGTCCACTATTTCAGTCGTCGATCACTGGAAAAATTCTTAGAAAAAGCCGGCTTCGAGATTATTTGGACAGGTGCACAGGGCCGGTATCTCAGCCTGGGTTACCTGGCAACTCGAGTAGACGCTATCAGTCGACCTCTCGGACGTCTTCTTGGTGGACTGGTATATCGGAGCGGCCTGGAAAAATCGACCGTCCCGGTAAACTTTGGCGACCTGTTTACCACCTATGCCCGCCGGCCTGAACCGGGTTGAAAATTTCTATGGATGGCTTAACCACGAGACGCTTATTTGTGGCCATTTTTCTACTGGCCTTATTCGCTATGGCTGTCCGGGAAACTTTGGATCCAGACATGTGGTGGCACTTACGCACAGGCCAGGCTATCCTCAGCGACGGCATTCCCAAACAAGACATCTTCTCCTTCACCGTTCCCGACAATGAGTGGATCACCCATGAGTGGTTATCAGAGGTCGTGATGTGGTTGGGATATTGGGCCGGAGGGCTGCCGAGCCTGTCCGTATTATTTGCCGCGATAGTCGCTGCGACATTCTGGTTGGTTTATATCGTTTGCGATGGCCGGCCGTACCTGGCTGCTTTTGTAGTCTTGTTGGCTGCACTGGCGACTGCCCCTTTTTGGGGCGTCCGGCCGCAAATGTTCAACATGCTTTTCACGGCCGCTTTTGTATATCTCGTCGAGAGATATAGAAAAGGCCAGGTTGGCCGGCGAGCACTCTGGCTTTTGCCGCTGTTAACTTTGGTGTGGGCCAACCTGCACAGCGGATACTTACTGGGCATCGTCCTCTTGCTGACTTATGTAGTTGGCGGAGCCCTGGATGACCTAAGAATCAGCCGCCAAAAAATTCCTGTGGATTGGACCCCGGTCGGTTGGTTATTCTTAATGACCCTGGTTTCTTTGTTAATCGCCGTGATTAACCCAAGCGGACCGGCCTTGTGGATCTACCCCTTTTTCACCTTGGGTAGTAATGCCATGCAAAGATATATTCAAGAGTGGCAGTCGCCAAACTTCCACCTGGCTATCTTCTGGCCCTTTGTCGTCCTGCTATTCCTGGGCGTGCTGTCTATGATCGCCAACCGGCGCCGGCCCAGCGCCACTGAGGTATTGCTCTTCTGTGGCACGGCCCGCGGCCGGCTTGTTATCCTCCCGGCATATTCCCATCTTCGCCATCGTTTCTGCTCCGATTATCTCCCACCATTTACTCGGTGCTCTCGATGGTTCCCCGTTGTATCCCTGGATGAGCGGCCGGGTGAAGGGTGGGGATTCCGACCGTTCGATCGTTATTAACTGGATCCTGCTGTTAATCATGGTCCTGCTGGCCGCCGTGTGGATTACCGGAAAGATCCAGACAAACGAACAGGCCATCGCCGCGCGATTTCCTGTCGCAGCCGTCGATTACCTGGAACAAAATAACCTTGATCAGGCGCATGGTTATAACAGCTATAACTGGGGTGGTTATCTGATCTGGCGTGGCATACCGGTTTTCGTCGACGGCCGGGCTGATGTTTACGGGGACGACTTTCTTTTTGATTACCGGCGCACCTTTGATCTGAGAGATCGCTGGCAGTTGTCCCTGGACGAGTACAATGTCGATTTCGTATTGATCGAACAGGCCAGCCCCTTGGCAAACTTACTGGAGGCCAGTGGCGATTGGCAGCAGGCCTATCGTGACGAGGTAGCTTCTATTTATTTGAGGGCCGATCCATGAGCCAACTTGAGACCCAGACGCTGACCGGCGAAGAGTCGGAGCCTCAGGAAAGCAAGTCAGGCGTCAAGATTGACCTGGCGCTAATCGCCATCATCGGCCTGCTGCTTCAAGCATTTTGGGTCTCTTTACTTACCCAACCCACCTACATGGACGCCTACTATTACACCACCAACGGCCAGCGCCTGGCGGAGGGCCATGGTTTCACTGAATCTGTAATCTGGCAGTTTCTTGATGATCCCCAGGGCTTGCCAACGCCAAGCCACACCTACTGGATGCCTTTACCCTCAATCCTGGCCGCGGCCGGCTATTTGCTGAGAGATGATTTCAGCGGCGCACAAATCTTTTTTTGGCTGTTGGGCGGCCTGCTACCGTTGCTGGCCTATGGCATCGGCCGCCAGCTTGGAGGTGAACGTTGGCAAGGCTGGGTTGCCGCCATGCTGGCCGCGACCGGTGGTTACTATGCGCCTTTTCTGGGCCAACCGTCCACTTTTGCCCCCTTTGCCTGGGCCGGCGGTCTATCGCTATTAGCTGTAGGCCTAGCCAGAATGCCGGCCGGGCTGACAGGCAGGACTCGGGACTCATTGAAACCCGGTCGTCTTGCATACTGGCTAGTTGCCGGCGTGGCCGCTGGCTTGGCCCATTTGACGCGGGCGGATGGTCTTTTATTATTTGTGGTCGCCGTTTTGTTCTGGATTGCTAACGCCTGGGGCGGCCGGAAAGGACGAAGACAGGCTGGTTCTGGTCCCTTGCTCCAGCTTGTTCTCCTGCTCGGTGGCTATCTACTGGTGATGTCCCCCTGGTTCATCCGGAATAGCCAGGTAACTGGCGGACTGCTTTCCACGGCCGGAACCCAAAGCATATTTCTGACTACCTACGATGACCTGTTTGCCTACGGGCGCTCGATTGGTCCTGGCCCTTTTTTTGAATGGGGCTGGAACAACATTATCCATTCCCGCCTTCAAGGGGCAACCGTCGGTCTGCAAACCCTGCTGGCTATACCAGGCCTCATTTTTTTGGGACCTTTCATATTAGTTGGTCTGGTCAATCTATACCGGCGCCGGCCGGCAAAGACCCTGTTGCAGCCCCTCCTCCTTTATACAATGATTCTGTTGGCAAGCACCGTCCTGCTCTTTACCTTTCCCGGAATGCGCGGGAGCCTGTTCCATTCGTCCGTTGCTCTCTGGCCCTGGACCACAGCCCTGGCAGCCGTGGGTATTGGTTTCTCGGTGGATTGGGTTGCCGCTCGCCTTTCTCACTGGCAACCGGAGCGGGCTAAACGAATTTTCTCAACGATTTTCATCATTGTCGCCTTGTTGCTGACCTTTTTTGTTGCTCAATTTCGATTAACCCCGGATCGGGATCCGGCCGTCTACCACCAAATTGAGGAACGGATCGGGGCCGGCTCTATCGTCATGATCGGTAATGCCCCTGCGCTGTATTACTACACCGGTTTGGCGGCCGTCAGTGTGCCAAACGAACCATTGCCAGTGCTCTTGCAAGCGGCCGACCGGTATGGTGTTACCTACCTTGTGCTAGACAGCGACCGGCCTCTGCCACTGGATACACTATACCAGGGCGAATTAAAGGATGATCGTTTGAATTTGCTGGCAACATTTGACGATATTAAGCTCTATGAAATCCAACCCGCTCCCTGACGGCTTGTCCGATTCGACTCCTGGAACCAGTCGCCGGTGGCCTGGTTTCTTTCGCGATCCTGCTGTTCGTTATGCCTTGCTGTTATTTCTGACCACCCGCCTGGTGCTCACCTTCTGGGCGGTTCTGATCACAGCTATCCAACCTGCACCTGCCGTGCCCGATGAGATTGAACGCCCGTATCTTGGTGCGCCTATTCTGCAACAGGGTCCGGCCGGCGTGCTTTTAGGCCCCTGGCAGCGCTTCGATACCATGCGCTACCTACGTATCGCCGAACAAGGTTATGATGAAATCGAGGATTCTGTATTCCCCCCCCTCTATCCCCTGGCTATCAGCGGCCTCAGTCGTGGCCTGGAGTTGCTTTTTCCTCAGGATCAGGCCGGTCTGGTGGCGGCTATCATCATTTCCAACCTCTCATTTATTGCCACCTTAATAGTTCTTCACCGCCTCACCGTGGCCGAGACTGATTTCAACGCTGCTCGCAGAACGGTGATCTACTTCACACTTTTTCCAACGGCCTTCTTCTTGGTGGCCGCCTATTCCGAGTCGCTCTTTATCTTTTTTGCCCTGGCCACGATCTGGTCGGCTCGCCGCAGTCGATTCTGGTTGGCCGGCATATTAGGGCTATTGGCCAGTCTGACCCGGCTTACCGGCCCGGTACTGGTTGTACCTCTGGCCTTCGAATATCTCAACCAACGCGGTTTTGATTGGCGCCATCCCCGGGCGTTCGATTGGCGGACCCTGCGCTTCGATGCCCTGGCGATATTTCTGCCTCTGGCTGGAGTTGTTGCCTTCCTGGCTTACCGATCGCTCATTGGACTACCGTCAATCGACCAGATTTACCGCCTATTTTGGTACCAGACTACCGGTTTTCCCGGAGAGGATCTACTGGCGGCCTTTAAACAGATGGCGACTGGCGGCGCAGCTTTCCGGCTTTACTTTGATTTCTTCTGCGCCTTGCTGCTCCTGGTTACCACCTGGCTCGTGTTCCGCCGCCTGGGTGTCACCTATGGCCTTTATTCGGCCATGTTATTTCTCTTCATATTACTACCTACTTCTGAAGTAAAACCGCTTTTTTCCTTCTCCCGCTATGCCCTGGCTTTTTTCCCCACATTCCTGATTCTTGGCGGGGCGGGCTGTAATCCCTGGGTCAATCGTCTTATTGTCTATCCTTCGCTGACTCTGTATCTTTATTTAAGTGGCCAATTCTTTATGTGGGGATGGGTAGCGTGAAGGAGATAGAGCCAGATACCACAAATATCAACGCCCACCGGGGTCTAGAAAAAGGTGGCCTCTTACGTAGCATAGACCCTCGTACACCCGGTTCCTGGCACTATTGGTTGGTGGCCGGGGCTGCATTGCTTGCCGTATTCCTCTATGTTTTCATGGCCTCTACCACAGGGCGGAGCGGCCTACCTCTAGACGATAGCTGGATTCACCAGACCTACGCTCGCAACCTGGCTGCCCATGGACGATGGGAATTTGTACCCGGGTCCGTCAGCGCCGGATCAACTGCTCCCTTGTGGTCTCTCATGCTTGCGCTAGGTTACCTGGTCGGCGCGCCGTATCTGCTATGGACCTATTTATTAGGTTGGCTTTTGCTGGTGTTAAGCGCTTGGACGGCAATGGCTCTCTGGCTCACCCTTTGGCCTGATGATGAACCTCTGACCTGGCTTCCAGGTCTGGTGATCGTATTGTCCTGGCCTCTTGTCTGGGCGGCTGCCAGCGGTATGGAAACATTACTATTCACTGGACTGGCCCTGTTGCTAATGTCGCTTTACGCCCGGCAGGCAAGTGAGGATCGTTGGCGGGCTGCCCCCCTGGGACTATTATCAGGTCTACTTATTGTTGTCCGTCCCGATGGCCTGGGACTTTTTCTGTTGGTAGCCTTGGGTCTTCTTCTGGCAGACGGAACGATGAAGGAGCGCCTTAGTCGTGGGGGAATCTTTCTGCTGGCTGCCGCCTTACCGCTTCTGCCCTACTTTTCCCTGAACCTGCTGACCGGTGACCACCTGTGGCCGGGAACCCTTTATGCCAAACAAGCCGAGTACGCCTCCTTGTGGACCCAATTGTTCCCCGTGCGCTTCGGCCGGTTGTTATATTTTACACTGGGCGGTCCAGCTAACGGTTGGCGGGGGATGACTGGAGCCAGGCTCTTCCTTCTGCCAGGCTTGTTCATCTCAATCTGGTACGCCGTGCGTTCAGATTTCTCCAGGAGGCGATTATTTTTTTTATTGCCCTTGCTGTGGGCGGCCGGGCACATATTCCTCTATTCCTGGCGCTTGCCGGTAACTTATCAGCATGGGCGTTATCTATTGCCGGCCGTACCGGTGATCATCCTTTATGGACTGGCCGGTTGGAAGTGGCTATTTCAGCGGTTAGACAAGAAACTGGGTGAGGCTAGCCGGCCGGCTTTCATTCTAAAGTCCGTTGCCTTTCTAACCTTTACCGTGCTTTTGTTGTTCTTCTTAATCCTGGGCATGCAGGTTTACACACAGGACGTAGCTTTCATCAACGGCGAAATGATTACCGTCGCCGAATGGTTAGAAGAAAACACCGCCGAAGATGACCTTATCGCTGCGCATGACATTGGCGCTATTGGATATTTCAGTAGCCGGCCGTTACTCGACCTGGCTGGACTGATTTCGCCAGAGGTAATCCCTCTTTTACCAGACCAGAACGCTGTAGCGGAATTCGCGAAGGACCGTGATGCCGATTACCTGGTGACTGCCCCTGGCTGGCCATATTCAGTGCTTAACCGCGATCCGGCAGCCCGGATTGTCTTTGACACCGAATTCGCCTGGACCCTCGACCAGGGTTTGAACAACATGGCTGTCTATGCCCTCGGAGAATGAGCAAGTGGGCTGTTGGGTGGCGTCGCTAAAGATCAGGACCTTGAATGAGCGCCACTTCAAGGCCGGGACCTCCTGGATCTGATTATTTTTTCAGCAGTTGGCTAGGACTCCAGTAATGTTGTTCCTCTAATCACGTTCATGGTATACTGACGCGACCAGGGCCACCGCTGGCAGTTTAGGGCAGCAAAATTACTGCGTGCTCGGTCATCTAGATGACTGCTCAGACTTCCGCCCCGCAGGGGAACAGGAAACGAGAGCGGGTTAAGGAAAAAGTTATGGCGCAAATCCGAATTATTATCGTCGATGATCATCCTGTTTTCCGTCAAGGCTTGCGAGATGTACTCGATACCGATCCTCAGATAAGTGTTATTGGCCAGGCGGCCAGTGGCGAGGCAGCCATTGAACTAATCCTCGAAAAAGAACCAGAGGTCGTTTTGATGGATATTAATCTGCCGGATCTGAACGGCTTGCAGATTACCCGCCAAATTAAGGCAAGCCGGCCGGAAATCAAGGTAATCATCGTTACCGGCTATGACGACGTCGAACAGGCTTTTCATGCTATTCGCGCCGGTGCCTCCGCTTATTGTGCGAAAGACATAACGCCTGAATCTCTCATTGGCACTATTTACGCGGTGCGTCAAGATAAATTTGTCGTTGAAGGGCGACAGATGGACGAGGATGAGATCATTCACTGGATAGAGGAAAAAATCGTCCTTGTTGATCGCCAGCTCATGTCAGAAACTGAAGACTCCTTTATCCCACTTTCACCCCGTAGAGATGGAGATCTTGGAGTATGTGACCCATGGCCGAAGCAACAAGGAGATCGCTTATGCCCTGGGCATCAGCCACCAGACTGTTAAGAACCATATGACGGCAATTTTGCGTAAGCTTCAGGTTGACGACCGGACCCAGGCGGCCGTATATGCTTTGAGCCGTGGATGGGTCCGGCTGGATAAACCGCTTCACGAGTAAGGCCTAATTTCACTAAACCCCAAGTAACCACCTGGCGTGGAAAATCAACAGGAGTTGGATATTCATGGATGACGTAATCTCGTTAGCGGGTGATGCAAGATCGGTTACCGAAGAACAGGTGCTGACCACCAGCGAGCTTACCTTGAGAGGTTTTATTCAAAGCACCTATCGGGCTTATGAACAAACCGAGAAGGAACTTGGGGAGATCGATATCCTGATCAAACAGAGTAGCGCTGAAGTTGAACGTCTTACCCAACGCAACACCCGCGTCGCTAACTATTTGAGCCAACTACACACCAATTTCGATACGATTCCCAGGGAAGATATTAAGGAAGGGTACGAAGCTCTGATTAATGCTCAGCAGCGTCTCTTCTCCATGCGTGGTCAGCTTGAAAAATTACAAAGTGACCAACGCAATCTCCGCCGTTTGGCCCAAATGCAACGCCGGCTCCTGGCGGTCACTGAAGGGTTGGCCGAATTTCCAGAAGCCAAGCAGCGGGGTCCTGATCCGGTAAACATCATCCGGGTGATTCAGACCGAGGAAGCGGCCCGGCAGGTTTTGGTGCGGCGCATGCATGATGGCCCCGCTTCATCGTTGAGCAATTTCATTCTCCAGGCCGAGATCTGCGAGCGCTACTTCGAAGTTGATCCCGACAAATCACGAGAAGAGCTGCAGAACCTGAAGCTATCGGCTGGAAATACTTTTGCGGCCGTTAAAAACTTCATTTTCGATTTGCGGCCGATGATGTTGGATGACCTGGGAGTGGTACCGACACTAAGACGGTACGTTGAGTCCGTCGGGGAGAAATACGATGTTAATGTCGATTTGAACGTGACCGGCCCGACAAATCGATTGGAAACCCACATTGAGGTAACGGTATTCCGGGCCGTCCAGGAATTACTCAACAACGCCAGGATCCATGGCCAGGCTTCAGAGATCCAGATTAACATGGATCAGGATGATGATAGGCTACTACTTGTCGTAGAAGATAACGGTGGTGGCTTTAATGTTAGCGAAACTTTGAAAACCGACGATTCGCGCCAGACAATTGGCCTACCGACCTTACAAGATCGCATCGCCATGTTGAACGGTGACTTGAACATCCAGAGCACACTGGGTCAGGGGACCCGGGTTGAATTTACAATCCCGTTGTATCAGGAAGTTGAAATCGGGCTACCGAGAAATTGATCGTCGAACTATCACTAGTACTTTGGTCCTGTCCTTCTCCAATGGCATGAAATATTGGTGAAATCCGTTGTAAATCCGAGCATCCTCCGTTATAATACCCTTAATACTATTTTATATACCTGTTTTCTTATGTATGGAGGTTTTAATCATGTTGTATCTTTCGAATGAAGATGGTCAGGGTTTGGTCGAGTATGCGTTAATCCTTGTGCTGGTCGCGATCGTAGTGATCGTCGTCCTGTCAATCTTGGGCCCGCAGATCGGCAATGTTTTTAGCCAGATTAACGAGGCCCTGCGTTAGTTCACAGAGATTTATATAGGATTCACCTAAAGGGCCCTGCATGCAGGGCCCTTTTTTTTCTTTTTTTAATGGAATTATCGATATCACGACAAGAGTGGCTAATCGCCACCGGTGTCGCACTGGCTCTAGCAGCTTTGCTTTCAGTGCCCTATTTTTTTGGTTATGGGCTGGCCCGCCCTGGGTCTGTCTACACCGGCTCCCTGATGAATGCCGAAGATACTCAGAGCTACTTCGCAAAGATGAATCAGGGTTATGAGGGACGTTGGTTGTATCAGATCCCCTTTACGCCAGAACCTCACCAGGGAGCCTTTGTGGGTGGTTTTTACCTGGCCCTTGGTCACCTGGCTGCAATCCTGAGCATCACTGTGCCGGCCGTCTGGCATGGCGCTCGTTTTATTTCCGGCATTATCCTCTTTCTTACCACCTTCATTTTCACAGCTACCTTTCTGCCTGATCACCGAGCTCGTTGGATTGCTTACCTGCTGGCGATTACCGGTTCCGGCTTGGGTTGGTTGTTGTTTGCGACCGGTCGAACGATGTGGCTGGGCGCTTTTCCAGTCGATTTCAAAATGCCGGAGGCGCATCTATTTTTTTCAGCGCTAACCTTTCCCCATGTGGCGCTCGGTACGGCCACATTGATGACCACCTTCTGGTTGATTCTACACCCGCTTACCGGTCGCCCGAAGCATTGGCTATTTTCATTTCTCTCCGGTCTGGCCAACCTGCTCCTGGCCATCCTCTATCCTTTCTTGATTTACCTTGTAGTCGCCGTGGTTGGCCTTTACTGGTTGTTTCTTTGTTTTCAGAATCGAGAGATCCTCTGGCGGCAGGCCGGACCCATCGCCGTTTCTTTTATAGTCCCCGCACCGCTATTATTATATTATGCGGTCGTCCTCCAGGAGAATGCTGTATTTAGTGCCTGGGCTACGCAATCCGTGACCGAATCCCCCCCTTGGCCCCACTATCTGCTGGCCTATGGCCCGCTGCTAATCCTGGCTGTATTACCCTTACTCCGCCGTCAGCGACGACTAGAAATGCAGCCGCTATTGATCTTCTTGTGGTTTTGGGTTGGGGTCGCGGCCGTCATGCTCTATTCGCCAGTGAACCAACAGCGACGGTATGTGCAGGGCCTGCACGTTCCCCTGTCAATTTTGGCCACCGCTGGCCTGGTGACTGTTGTCCTACCCTGGCTGAGATCGACCCGTTCATTCCAAAAATTATCGACCCGACCTCGCTATTCTCCCGAGAAGCTAGAACGATTCATCCTCTTCATCTTTCTACTTGTCATGAGCCTGTCTAACATCTACTTGTTGGTGGACGTTTCGGTGACTGCGGCCGTGCGCCAGCCTTTCCCCTTCTTTCGGTCTGAGATGGAGTCCCAGGCGCTGGATTGGTTGGAGACAAATGGCGGTGAAACGAAGATCGTTTTGACCTCTGCAGAAACTGGTAACTACCTGGCTGCTCAGGTTGGCAATCCGGTGGTTTTGGGCCATTGGGCGGAAACAGTTGATTTCGGAACGAGGAGATTAGAGACCGAAAAATTCTTTGCTGCCGATACGAACGACGAGTGGCGCCAGGAGTTCTTGTCAGGCTATGGGGTTAGCTATGTTTGGTATGGTCCCCAAGAGCGGCGTCTAGGGGATTTTGAGCCTGAAAAGGCTGTGTTTCTCTACCCGGTCTATCAAGGGGAGCAAATAATAGTTTTCTCCGTTCATTAGAGTGTCATACTCTGGTACCATTGTCTTGTTGTTAACCGTTATGTCTTGTCATATACTGGTTTGAACAGGAAAAAGCGAGACATTAATAGGTCCCGGTGAGCCTACTCGATTGCCAGAAAGACCTGCGCTTCTGATGGCCCGATTTTCTTGCCTGTCAGGAGAGGGTGCTTGACAATGACATGGATCAATGTATGATTTCGGCACCACCTCCGTTGTGAAATAGGCGGAGATTTAGGCCTTGCAAATGGGAATATTCGTCAAATATGAGTGACAAGATCCGAATTTTAATTGTTGATGATATCCACGAAACTCGAGAGAGTGTTCGTAAGCTCTTACAGTTTGAGACAGACCTGGAGGTAATTGGGCATGCCGGGTCGGGTAGTGAAGCCATCACTATGGCCAAAGCTGAGCGTCCTGATGTCGTCTTGATGGATATCAATATGCCTGATTCTGATGGCATTGCCACTAGCCACGTTATTACAACCACCTTGCCCGATACCCAGGTAATCATCATGTCTGTGCAGAGTGAAGCCGACTACTTGCGGCGGGCTATGCACGCCGGGGCTCGGGATTTTCTAATGAAGCCTTTTTCCGGCGATGAATTAGTAACCGCAGTTCGCCGGGTCCATGAAAGCCGGCCGGCGACCACGAACCTGCTCCCAGTTCGTCCAAACTCGTCGCTATTTCGGTCGAGGAGCGTAAAAGTACGCAACCGGGAAAGATCCTAACCTTTTTTAGCCCCAAAGGTGGTACTGGTACGACGACGCTAGCGGTCAATGTGGCCGTGGCAATGGCCAATAGCGGCGTCCGAACCTTGCTCATCGATGGCAGCCTGCAATTTGGTGATGTGGCTGTTATGCTAAACCTGAAGTCCACGACATCAGTTGTCGATCTCTCCGAGCGTGTCGAGGATATGGACCAGGATTTGATTAGCAGCGTCTTGCTTGAACATGAGAGTGGATTGCGAGTTTTATTGGCTCCGCCCCGGCCCGAAATGGCCGAGCTTGTCCGGCCCGAAGACATGAAGTCGGTGCTTGACATGATGCGGTCCTTGTTTGAATTTATCATCATCGACACCAGTTCTAGCTTGAGTGAAGTTAGCCTGGTTCTTTTGGACGCGGCCGATCGCATTGTTCTTATAACCCGGCAGAGTTTACCAAGTCTAAAAAATGTCAGTCGCTTCTTTGATCTCAGCGAGTATTTGGAGTACGAGCAGGGTAAAGTGATCATGGTCGTGAACCATGCTAATAAGAAAGTCAGCATTTCGGTCAAAGATATTGAAGATACACTGCGATGGCCAGCCCTGACTACGATTCCCGAAGACGCTGCTGCCTATACAGCCGCTGATCAGGGCCGTCCGTTGGTATCCGATTATTGGCAAAAAAGACCGATTAACCGTGCTCTTACACAATTGAGCAACCAGCTATTAAGAGAGCTTAATCGCAATGAACCCAATGGGGAAGTCGAAAACGCCAATGGTGCAACGCGACTCACCCGATTGTTCAGTAAATAGCGGAGAATAAAAGTGTCACTTCTTAGGCGAATTGAAAACAGCCAGCCCGACGTCTCCATCGATCAGCCCTCAAAGCTGCAACAGCTGAGGGGGCAGCGTTCGCCTTCCATGGGCACCAAGGACGCCTACACGGATTTGAAGAACCGCATTCAGCAGAAGCTCATCTCGGAATTGGATCCGAGTATGGATGTGTCTCATAGTGCTGAGATGCGCGCGACAATTCAAGAGATGTTTGAAACGATGCTCATGGAAGAGCAGATCGTATTAACCCGCACCGAGAAGCAGCGTTTATTTGAACAAATCGTCGCTGAAATCTTGGGCTATGGCCCCCTTGAGCGTTATCTCAATATCGAAGGGATAACTGAAATCATGGTCAACGGCCCGAAAAAAATATACATTGAGCAAGCCGGTAAAATATCCCGGGTTAACGAAACCTTTGACGATGATGATCACTTGATGCGTATTATCGAACGCATTGTCTCCCCTTTAGGCAGGCGAATTGATGAAGGCTCCCCCATGGTCGATGCTCGTTTGCCCGATGGCTCCCGTGTGAACGCTGTCATACCACCGATTTCGCTGATCGGACCCACGTTGACCATCCGGATCTTCGCCAAGACCCCCTTATCGGTTGAAAATCTACTTGAATTCGGAACGATAACTCGCGAGGCCGTTGAATTCCTCAAAGCCTGTGTTATTGCCAAAGTTAATGTCATTATTTCTGGCGGTACCGGTTCGGGTAAGACGACCCTACTCAATATCATGTCGAGCTTTATTCCCGACGGGGAACGAATTGTGACCATCGAAAACGCGGCCGAACTGCAAATGCGCCAGGAACATGTCGTCACGCTGGAGGCCAGGCCGCCCAATATCGAAGCTCGAGGTGAGGTTACTATTCGTGATTTGGTGGTCAACTCCCTGCGAATGCGGCCTGATCGAATCATCGTTGGTGAGGTGCGGGCTGGTGAAGCCTTGGATATGTTGCAGGCGATGAACACTGGTCATGACGGTAGTATGACAACTTTGCATGCCAACGCCCCTAGAGACATGATTTCGCGTCTGGAGACGATGGTTCTCATGGCTGGCATGGATTTGCCTCACCGGGCTATTCGGGAGCAAATCTCGTCGGCCGTGGACCTGGTCGTCCATGAGGACCGGATGCGGGACGGGACCCGGAAAATCACCTCTATCAGTGAGATTCAGGGTATGGAAGGCGATGTCATCACCATGTCTGAGATTTATCGTTTCGAACAGACTGGTTTCGAAAATGGAAAGGTAATCGGGCGGCTCCGTCCGAGCGGGCTCCGACCGAAGTTTATGTACAAAATCCAGGAAGCCGGCATCATGTTGCCGCCCTCAATATTTGGTATCGGTAACCGCGGTCGATAGGCACAAAGGCCACGATTCTGGGAAAATACAATTGGATGAAGCGCAACGCACCCCAGATTGAACGCTTTGATAGCCAGTTCGCATTATTCGGCATTTTTCAGAGGAGGTAATACGTGGACCCATTGTTACTGATTGTGGGAGCCGCCGGTTTTCTATTGTTATTTGGAGCAGGCATCGCGATCCTTGGCAGCGGCCGGTCCGATGTTGATGAGCGTATGGAGCGCTATGTTGGCGGCGCTACCGCAGCAACCGTCGTACAAGATTCGCCGCCGCGCAAGCAAACAACTGTCGGCGATCGCATGGACAAAGCCATCGGCGAACGTAGTTTTACCAAAGGCATCAAGGCAAAGATTGCCAAAGCCGATGTCAAGCTCAGGGTTAGCGAATACATTCTCTTTCGCATTGGTACGGGTTTAGGTGTTGCCGCCCTCATTTACTTTATTATTGATCCAAGCCTGGTTTTTGTGGCACTTGCCGGCTTTGGCGGTAGCCTGATCCCGTCCTTCTATCTGAAGATTACGGCCAGTCGCCGCTTACAGGCTTTTGACCGCCAGTTAAGTGATACCTTGAACCTGTGGGTCAACGCGCTCAGATCCGGATATAGTGTTCTTCAAGCTATGGAAGCCATAGCCACAGAGTTACCGCCCCCAGTCTCTGTTGAATTTGAACGAGTCGTTCAGGAGGTGCGGCTTGGTCTTAGCGTTTCGCAAGCCTTAGCCAATATGCTGCGGCGAGTGCCCAGTGATGACCTAGATCTGGTCGTTACCGCCGTCAACATCCAGCGCGAAGTTGGTGGTAATCTGGCCGAAGTGCTTGATACCATCAGTTTCACTATCCGTGAACGAGTCCGGATCAAGGGCGAGATAAAAACATTAACTGCTCAAGGGCGCATGTCCGGCATTATTATCAGTCTGTTGCCTATCGGTTTGGCTGTTATTCTTCTAGGTATCAACCCGGAATACATGAGCGCCTTGTGGATACGAGCCCAACCCATGATCTTGAATATCCCTTGTGGTTGGATCGCCATCGCCTCTGGTCTTCTCCTCATGGCGATTGGTATATACATCATTATGAGAATTGTTGATATCGAAGTTTAATCGCCCTGAATATTGGGAACCTGGGCGCGAAAAATCACTATTGCTATGAGTGCAAATCGGAAAGTACAGAGGGAATAGGATATGGATATTTTGCCATTTTTAGGCGCTGGGCTGGCAGCTATTCTCCTGGTGGTGGTGGCCATCTTATTATTGCGGCGGGCGGAAGAGGACCCTCTTGCGCAGCGTATTGACGAGTTCGCGGCGCGCGAAGAACCGACTACCATCGAGGATATTGAATTGTCCTTGCCGATCACGGACCGGATTGTCGTGCCCATCTTGCGCAAATTAAGCGAGATCGTCACCCGCCTTACCCCGCAATCCATGTTGGAAGATACCTCTCACCGGCTTGAATTAGCCGGTAGCCCGGGCAACATATCGGCGGCTGAGTTCTGGGTGATCCGTGGTCTTACTACAATTGGCCTGGCCATACTGATTTATTTCTTTCTTGGACGCTATGGCGACACCAGCAGCGGTCGCAGAATCCTTTATACATTCATCGTTGGCATTATGGGTTTTTGGCTGCCTTCGCTATACCTCTCCTCTACCATTCGTCGCCGCCAGGAAGCGATAGTCAAGAAGTTCCCCGACGCGTTAGACCTTATGTCAATCTGTGTCGACGCAGGCTTGCCCTTTGATGGGGCGATGGCCCGCGTGCATGAGAAATGGGATGATCCCCTGGCTGAAGAATTCGGCCGGGTCATTTATGAGGTCCAACTAGGTAAGTCACGCCGGCAGGCTTTACGCGATATGGCCGCCCGAATGGATGTGAATGATGTAAGTAGCTTTGTCGCGGCCATCTTGCAAGCCGAGCATCTTGGGGTAAGCATCGGTAAGGTGCTTCGCATCCAATCAGAGCAGATGCGAATTCGCCGGCGCCAGCGCGCTGAAGAAAAGGCTCACCAGGCACCGATCAAGATGCTCTTTCCCCTCGTTTTTCTGGTATTTCCATCAATGTTCATTGTTTTGCTGGGGCCGGCAGTACTCCAAATTATGCGCAACGAGGCCATTCGAAACGTCGTCGGTTAACTGTCCCTTATCAATTAACTGTTGCTGACCCTGAGGCTGGTTTGCCACCTGAGGAGATTCGCCAAACTTCTTCGCCTTACCTTAGGCCAGGAGGCATTTGTCTTCACTGTTACACGCCAAAGGTAGCAACTGGCGCTCCATATCGCGCCACCTGACGCAGTCCCTGGTTGAGTTTGTTTTGCCGCCTATCTGCGCTGGATGTGGGTCCGTGGGCAGGCAAATATGTGCTGAATGCCAGGCGGCCGTCGTTTGGGTTACAGAACCGGTTTGCCCGCGATGTGGTTGTCCGGAAAATCAAACCGCCGGTATCTGTTCCTCCTGCAGGATCACCCGGCCGCCGCTCGAGTTAATAAGAGCGGCCACATACCATACCAATCCCGTTCGCAAGATTTTGCACAAGATGAAGTACCAGGGCTATTTTGCCTTGGCCCGACCGTTAGGTGAGATAATGGCGGAGGCCTGGCCCAGGTGGCGTCATCCTCTGGACCTGGTTGTGGCCGTCCCCCTCCATCCGCAGCGGAAGCGCGAACGGGGATATAACCAGAGTGAACTACTGGCAAATGTCCTGGTACAGGAACTGGGTTTACCGAGCGTTGCCCGTGCCCTAATTCGTAGCCGGCATACCCGGCCGCAATTAGGCTTGACGGCAAACGAACGACGTGCTAACGTAATCGACGCATTTACTGCCAACAGGTCTTTCGTCGAGGGTAAGCGGATCATGTTGGTTGATGACGTTTTCACAACTGGTTCAACCTCTCGGCCGCAGCAGATGCGTTACACCTGGCTGGGGCCAACTCTGTAACGGCTTACTGCCTGACAACCGCTGCCCAACTTCCTGTCATTCAGGTTGATTTGCCTTGATTAACATCGTATATTTTGGAGAAAAAATGGATATATCAATCAATACGCATAACGTCGAGTTGACTCAGAGACTCCAGAACCACATCGAAAAGAAGACTGCTCGCCTGGACCGATACTTGCCGAACCTGGCGGAAGTTCGGGTTGATCTCTCATCTCAGAAAACCCGTAACGCCGTTCAACGGCAGGTAGCCCAGATCACCGTGCGCGACGACCGGGGAACAATTCTTCGGGCCGAAGAACGAACCAACGATATGTTTGCCGCTGTCGACGCCAGTTATCGACAAATTGTACCGGCAAATTAAACGCTATCGCGGAAAACGAATAGACAACCGTCGTAAAGGTGTCCCTGACGATAGCGATTGGCTGGGCGATCCTCTTCCAGCCGAATTCGAAGAGGAATTTGAGGAAGAGCCAGAATCGGCAATTGTCCGCCATAAGCAATTTCCCCTCCGATCCATGTCCCCGGAGGAAGCCATTGATCAGATGGAATTGCTGGGCCATAGCTTCTTCGTTTACTTCGATCTCGACGAAGAGTCAGTGAATGTTGTCTATAAACGCCGTGATGGTAACTACGGCGTATTGCAGCCGGTATTTGATTAATCATAACCAATCCAGCTTTAAACCTATTCAAACTAGTTTGACGACGGTCGGGGTAATCATGGCAGACGGCATGATCGCCCTGTCGTCTTGAGTATGAATGATGATTACCGCTGTCGTCATGGTGGGTGAGAAGAGTAGCGGCGCTAATTTGGGATCCGGAGCGGCCAGACCGTTAGCCTGGGTTCAGGATGCTCGAAGGGCGGCCGCTTCGGATCTGGTGATCCAACTCGGCCGCCAGGAACTGGTCGAACGCATCATACTCGTTTCACCTGATCCTCTTGAGGCTCTCGATGTTGGCAAAGAACCGGTTAACCTGGACTATCTGCAGAGCCCTCCCGGTCAGATTCATGTTGGTCAATATCTGGCTGAGATAACCACGCGTTGGCACATTCGGCGTTTGCTCTACTTTGGTGGTGGTTCGGCGCCGCTCCTCGATGACAATGCCCTCACAGAACTGGTCCGGCAGTTAACGGACCTGGAGGAGGGTATCATTACCAATAACCGATG
>CAVOYS010000008.1:0-603012 GCA_963700725.1 uncultured Chloroflexia bacterium | reverse complement strand
AGATGGGAAGTTGAATATCGTTGGACTGGTGACCCTGTTCAGAGAGTGGGGTCGCCCCCACCTGCTTCGCTTACGCGTTGATCCGGCCTGGCAAGACCAACTCGAACCGGCTTTGCTTTATAAGGCACTTGCCAAAGTAAAGAAAATGCGCACTGCATCGGCGATTATTATTCACCCTACAGATGATGAGACGGCAAACAGAATCCTAAACGGAGCCAATTTTCAGCTTCGACGGGAACTGACAATTATGACTCATGATTTACCTGGCTAGAATGACCGCTAATATTCAACAAGACAATCTGATGTATTTGGCTAACGACGAATCTCTGGAGAACTATTGCTATGGCTACAGCTGAAGAACGAATGAAAATCCTAAAAATGATCGAAGAGGGCAAGATTTCTGCTAAAGATGGCGCGGATCTTTTGAGGGCCCTGGACAAGGATAATATTTCAAAAACTAGCGAACCCCTAAAAGGGGCAAGTCCGGCTAAGTGGTTTAGGGTACGGATTACCGACGTAGCTACTGGCAAGAATAAAGTGAATATCAATATTCCTATGGGCTTGGTCAATGTTGGAATGAAGATGGGAGCCCGCTTTGCGCCAGAGGTAGAAGGCGTTGATTTCGATGAACTGACTGCAATGATCCAGGGTGGCGCTCAGGGCAAGGTAGTCGACATTATTGACAACGAAGAAGGTGAACACGTCGAGATATTTGTCGAATAAATCTGGACATTCAAGGATATTAGTCTATTTGCTACGCTCCATCACGACAAAGTGGTAACGGTAGGGATAGTCTTCATCGGGCTCATACGTTTTCCTTGACGTTTCCAACCATTCTTCTTCGTTTATGACGGGAAAACATCTGTCTCCAGGAAATTCAGCCTCGATTTGTGTTAAGTATAGACGGGCAGCCCGAGGCAAAAGCTGTTTGTAAAGCTGAGTACCGCCAATTATCATGACCTCCTCCCCTACCGCCGCACCAAGCGCCTCCTCTACTGAGTGAACGATTACACACCCTGGAGCCACCAAATTCATATTTCTTGTAACGACAATATTTTGTCGGCCGGATAACGACTGGCCGATTGAATCATACGTACGCCTACCCATGATGATAGGTTTTCCAATGGTCATCTTGCGAAAATACCTCATGTCGGCCGGTAAATGCCAAGGAATCTGATTATCTCTTCCAATCACCCGATTGGTTCCCAACGCAACTATCAAAGAAATTATCACAGAAGGTTACACAGCGATAGGGGCGGCAATTCCCGGATGATAGCGATAATTGATCAATTCGAAATCATCATAGGTAAAGTTAAATATTGAGTTCACATTTTTATTTATCTTCATTTCTGGCAATGGAAATGGTTTTCGGGAAAGCTGCTTCTCTGCTTGATCCATATGATTAAGATACAGGTGGACATCCCCAAAAGTATGAACAAAGTCCCCCGGCTCGTATCCAGTAACCTGGGCTAACATCATCGTTAACAATGAATAGGAAGCAATGTTGAAGGGTACCCCAAGAAAGATATCTGCACTTCTCTGGTAGAGCTGGCAAGACAACCGGCCATTGGCTACATAATATTGAAATAAACAATGGCACGGCGGCAGGGCCATCTGGTCAATATCGGCCACGTTCCAGGCACTCACAATGTGTCTTCGCGAATAGGGTTTAGATTGAAGATTTTTTACCAGCGCAGTAATCTGGTCGACATTGGCGCCTTCAGGTTTTGGCCAGGACCGCCATTGATAGCCATATATAGGCCCAAGATTACCATTTTGATCAGCCCATTCATCCCAAATAGTGACGCCATTGGCCTTTAAATAGTCGATGTTCGAACTTCCCTGAAGAAACCACAACAATTCATAAATAATAGATCGAAAATGAAGCTTCTTAGTTGTGACCGCCGGAAAGCCCTTGGACAAATCAAAGCGCATCTGGTATCCAAATATACTGAGGGTACCAGTTCCGGTGCGATCATCTCTTTGTACGCCATTTCGCCGAATTTCGTCCATCAGGGAAAGATATTGTTCCATTAGCTTTGCCTCAAAATATTCTGGACACTTAATCATTTTTTGGTCCAATTCAAATTGTGAGAAGTATAGCACATCCACCAATAGGCTTGGGTCTCCAGGACCCTGGATTATCTTTTCCGAGCGCGATGATCGTAACGAATCGCATTTCCAATTGTTTACTTTGACAGGTTTTTGGGTTTCATCTAAAATCCAGGCCAATCTAGCGCCACAAATCTTTCCAAAAAAACATTTCCCGTGAGGACTCTCTAAATGAAGGAATATCACACAAAACAGATTCGTAACATCGCGCTTGTCTCCCATAACGGAGCCGGTAAAACAACTTTCATCGAAAGACTGCTTTTCGACACCCAGGTTACTACTCGAATGGGTCAAGTTGACAACGGTTCTTCAGCGATGGATTTTGAGGAAGAGGAAATCAATCGACAAAGTTCAATTGCCACAGCAGTTGCCCCAATTGAGTGGAATGAGCAGAAGTTGAATTTCTTGGATACTCCAGGTTACGTCGATTTTGTCGGCGAAGTCAACAGTGCGTTAACTGTCACTGACGGTGCCCTGATCTTCGTCGAGGCAGTTGCCGGTGTCGAAGTTGGCACGGAAATGGTTTGGCAGTCAACCGGTCATCGCAAAATGCCTCGGTTTCTATTGGTCAATAAAATGGACAGAGAAAATGTCCGTGTCAGTCGGGTCATGACCAGCATCAACCAAAACTTGGAAGGTAACTTCATCCAGATTCAATTACCTATTGGTGAAGGAACGGAATTTAAGGGTATTGTTGATCTGATAAAGATGAAAGCCCGTCTTGGAGATGGCAGCGAATCTTCCGACATACCAGCCGACTTTGCAGACGCGGCCGAGGAAGCCCGTTTTCTCCTGGTCGAGGCAGCTGCCGAAGGAAATGATGATCTTCTTGAGAAATACCTCGAGGGCGAGGAGCTTTCGGAAGCAGATATCGTGCTTGGCCTGAAGGCAGCTATGCTTGACTCTCAAATAGTGCCAATCATCTTTGCCGCTCCCCAGGCAGGTATTGCTGTTTATCCACTTCTTGATTCATTGATTGATCTCTTCCCACATCCCGGCGAAATTGGTCCTTACTCAGCTCTAAATGCCCTTGGAGAGGAGGAAGAAAACGAAGTGAATGATCTCTCCCCTCTGACAGCTTTCATTTTCAAAACCAGGGAAGATCAGTACGGGAAGTTGAGTTACCTGAGAGTCTACGGGGGCATTCTCGAATCGGACAGTCGGATCTGGGATTCGGCATTAGACAGTGAGGTGCGGGTAGCTACTCTCAATGTACTCCGGGGAAAAGAATCTACGCCGATTAGTCGCCTTCACAGCGGTGACATCGGTTCGGTAAATAAGTTGGGTGACGCGGCCACCAACGATACCCTTTGTGACCAGGGTCATAAGCTTACACTGCCGCCCTTAGAACAACCTAATCCGATCGTTTCCGTGGCCGTTCACCCGGTCTCCCAATCAGATGTTGCCAAGCTAACTACGGCCCTAAGTCGTTTAGCCGCGGAAGATTTGACGCTTCAATGGCACTCGGAGCGGGCAACGCGCGAAACCATTCTTTCAGGCATGGGCAGCGTTCATCTTGATATTGCCGTAAAAAAAGCCCAGTCGAAGTTTGGGGTAAACCTTACCACCACCATCCCAAAAGTCCCCTATCGAGAGACCATTACGAAGACCAACTCAGCGGAGTATACTCACAAGAAACAGACTGGCGGTGCCGGTCAATATGCACGCGTATTCATTCGGGTTGAGTCTCTGGGTGATGATGAAGATTTTGAGTTCGATTCGGAAATATTTGGGGGGTCAATATCAGCCCCGTTCGTTAGTGCGGTACAAAAAGGTTGTCGCCAGGCTTTAGAAAATGGCGCACTGGCCGGATATCCGGTGACCGGCATTCGGGCAATTGTTTACGATGGTAAAGAGCACCCGGTTGATTCGAAGGAAATCGCTTTCCAAATTGCGGGACGAGAATGTTTCAGAAAAGCCGCTTTGGGCGCCGGCCCTGTGCTTTTGGAACCCATTCATGAAGTTACAGTTGCCGTTCCGGCCGACAATATGGGCGACATAATGGGTGACCTCAATTCTCGTCGAGCTCGTGTGTTGGGAATGGACCAGGAAGCGACCAGGGCTATCGTTCGCGCAGAAGTACCTCTGGCAGAGATGCAAAGTTATATGGCTGATCTACGTTCTATGACCCAGGGTCGAGGCGTATTTGGCATGAAGTTCCTCCGCTACGGTCGAGTCCCGACTTACTTACAGGAGCAGATTGTGGCTGCCAGGCAGAAGGAAAAAGAGGAAGAATAACTCCTCAATCAGGCTTTTCTGTATTACCTAATATAAAAGGCGAACCCAGGTTCGCCTTTTTTAATCTTCAGACTTTGTCCAATAATGCAATTCCAAAATCCTGGAACCGGAGCTATTCCCATTCGATTGTTCCCGGAGGTTTCGAGGTAATATCATAAACGACCCGGTTCACCCGTGGTACTTCATTGACAATCCGGTTGCTTGTCCGTTCTAAAAGCTCATAAGGTAACCGAGCCCAATCAGCAGTCATAAAATCTTCAGTCGTCACTGCTCGAAGTGCAACTACTTCCTCATAAGACCGGCCATCACCCATGACACCGACGCTCTTAACCGGCAACAATATGGCAAACGCTTGTTGCGTTTCTCGGTATAACATATCAGCTTTTGCTAATTCATCTCTAAATATTAAATCGGCCGCGCGCAAAGTTTCCAACCTCTCCCATGTCACCTCGCCCAGGCAGCGGATAGCCAGACCCGGACCCGGGAATGGTTGCCGCCAGATAATACGCTCCGGTAATCCAAGTTCAGCGCCTATCTTCCTGACCTCGTCTTTAAAGAGCTCTCTTAAGGGCTCTATAAGTCTGAACGGCATACTTTCTGGCAGCCCGCCAACATTGTGATGGGTCTTAATCGTGTGGGCCTGATCTTTGTATTTAGCGGCGCTCTCAATAATATCTGGATAGATCGTACCTTGTGCCAGGAAATCAATCCGCCCCAGCTTCTGCGCTTCTCGTTCAAACACACGGATAAATCTCTCGCCAATTATCCGCCTCTTCATTTCCGGATCGGTCACATCAGCCAACGCTTCCATGAAATCTTCCACCGCATGCACCACTACCAGCCGCATGCCATGTAGTTCCTCAAAGGTTTCGATTACCTGAAGAGCTTCACCTTCTCGTAATAGACCATGGTCCACGAAGATACAATTAAGTCGCGGGCCGATCGCCCTACTCATCAAAGCTGCTACGACTGACGAATCAACGCCACCACTCAACGCCAGGATCACTTTCCCATCTCCAATCTCTTGTTGGAGGGCAGCCGTCTGCTCCTTTATCAATATTCTCGTGGTCCACGTCGGAGAACAGTCGCAAATTGATAGGATAAAGTTGTTTAGGAGTAACCGCCCCTGCTTCGAATGAGCAACTTCTGGATGGAACTGGACAGCATAATATTTCCTCCGACGATCGACCATTGCCGCAAAGGTTGAGCTGCTGGTATGGGCGAGCGATTCAAAGCCAGGCGCCAACTTCTCAACTTTGTCACCATGGCTCATCCATACTCGAGTCGGACTATCTTCATCCTTCGTACCACGCGGATTCCAGCCGTCAAATAGTGGATCTTCAATTTCATCGACGTCTAACGTAGCTGGACCGTATTCGTGCCTTAGACTACGACCGACTTCCCCCCCCAGCTGGTGAGTGAGCAACTGCATCCCATAGCAGATCCCCAGAATAGGTCGACCGCAGCTCAAAACATAGGAGGGCAATCTTGGGGCACTACGGTCATAGACGCTGTTCGGACCGCCACTTAGAATAAAGCCTAGCGGGTTATATTTCATCACTAAAGCGGCAGTAGAATTCCAAGGCAACACCACGCAATATACATTTTGTTCCCGTACTCGGCGGGCAATCAGTTGGCTATATTGTGATCCATAATCGAGGATGACAATCGTATCGTGCTCAGGTTCCATGTTTCTCCCTTCGAACTACAATTCCGCCATCACTCATATCGGTGATTGTAGCCATAGCCTTAATTGGGACCTCCCAATGAGAGAGCAACTCACGACCACCTTCAAAACTTTTTTCCACCACAGTAGCAATCCCAACCAAAGTAGCCCCAGCACTTTCAACTATCCGGGCTAATGCTTCGATCGTTTTCCCGCTGGCCAGGAAATCATCGACAATGAGAACCCGATGCCCTTCACCCAGAAATTCTGGAGACACCATCAGATTGACTTCATTGCCCTTGGTATGGCTCGGAGCGATTTCAACGTAGACCGGCTCCCGCATTGTGATTGGCTTATGCTTTCGGGCATAGACGACCGGTAGATTGTCCAAGGCCAATGCCGCCATGACAGCGGGGACGATACCACTAACCTCAGCGGTTAGAATGAGTGATGGTTCTTTTCCTCTGAATGTTGACCCGATCTCCCTTCCGACCTTTGCCATTAACGCTGCGTCTACTCGGTGGTTTAGGAAGCTATCGATCTTCAAAATACCCTTCCCAAGATTCTCACCTTCAGCTTCGATTCTTTCCTGTAGTTCCTGCACTTTACCCTCCAAGCCAGTTATTCTAACCTGAATGTGCCGCCAGAAAGGCAGCACATTTGCGCAACCAAAAATAATGACCGCACAGATGACCTATTAATGATAAGCATAATTGAAACCAACTACATTGTGACACACCAACCGTTCGCGCTTCGAAGGGCAGCGGGTTTGGGAAGTCCACGGAAACGACGGGTGCCTCGCCACCGAAGAAGGCGACAACGCTATCCGCAGTCCGGCATGTTGCTGCAAGTGGATGGCAGTAAACACGACTGGCTGGAAGGCGAGGGCCATGGATGACCTTACATGCCGCCATCGATGATGCGACCAATGAAGTGCCATGGGCGGTTTTTCGAGAGCAAGAAGACGCAACTGGCTACGCTCTATTAGTTCACCATATCAGCCAGACCCACGGCCTGCCGCTGGCGCTTTATGCCGACCGACACAACATCTTTCAGAGTCCCAAAGTGCCAACCCTTGATGAGCAGTTAGAAGGATTAGAGCCTCTCTCCCACTTGGGCCGCATGATTGATGAGCTGGGCATTCGCCTCATCGAGGCTCGCTCGCCCCAAGCCAAGGGGCGTGTGGAACGACTTTTTGGCACGCTCCAGGACAGATTTGTAAAGGAACTCGCCGGGCTGAGGCTAGCACCTTAAGAACCTGCAGTTGATTTCATTTGCGTATTCTTTCACAAAAGGCTTGACGCTCCTAATTGAACGATCTATAATGTTCAATATTATTTGAACGTTATGAACGGGGTTTCTTAATGCTTACGAATCAACTAGAAAACGGCTTCGCCGCGGTTGATCAAACGCTGCTGGATGTTATTGCCACTGATGTGGAGATGCTTCAAAACGCTAGCCGCCACATTATCGCTTCTGGTGGCAAACGCATCCGCCCGCGAGTGGTTTTTCTAAGCTATTTGGCTGCGGGTGGAAAAAACCTCGGTGAAGTGGTGCCGCTTGCCGCAGCGGTTGAACTGGTCCATACAGCCACTTTGGTCCATGATGACATAAACGATCACAGTCTTACCAGAAGAGGTAAGATTTCTGTGCACGCCCGATTCGGTCGCACATTTGCTCTGCTTACCGGCGATTATTTGTTTACGAAAGTTTATGAATTAATGGCCCCATATGGTCCTCAATTAAATCAAATCATGGCCGACGCTTGTGTGAGCTTGGTTGAGGGGGAAACACTCCAGGCGGCCGCCGCAAAAACCGGAACAATCAATCAGGAAACCTACAAAGTTATCATCACCCGGAAGACCGCCAGCTTGTTTGCGGCTGCGGCTCGTATGGGATCGATCATGGCCGGTGGTGATGAAGCGCTGGCCGGTAAATTGTCTGAGTATGGTTACAATCTGGGCCTAGCATTCCAAATTGTCGATGACATTCTTGACATTGTCGGCGATCCGAACAAGATGGGCAAGCCCGTAGGAAATGATTTGGTTCAAGGTGCCGGTGCATTAATCGCGCAAAATGGGAAAAAGGTAATGAGCCCCACCAAGGTTTCAAACGCCGATCCCATTGATGAATATATAACCCGGCTTAGAGATTCTGGGGCTGTGGATGTCGCGTTTGCCCAGGCTCACGAATGGGCCGGCCGGGCCAGGGAAGCCTTAAGCTCTTTGGCTGATTCCCCTGCTCGAGATGATCTCTATCAGCTCATAGAGCTGGTAATTGAGCGGCAGAAATAGCCCTCTGTGGCCAAAAATCTAACAGCCTAAAGCTTTTGGTATCTATCCACCGCTAATTCAGGTGTCGACTTACCGGGCAGGACATCGACCCCGTGAACCTTATTCTGGGATTGACCCGCTTGTCGTTACCTCACATTTCGCTCCAATAACAAAGACCGATCATCGCCAGAGCCTTGTGTAATCGGTTGCTTGCACCTGCCACTGTAAGTAGCTAATCTTTGGGTATTCAAATAAGTGTCGAACTATTTTTCAGCCAATGATAGATAAAACTACCACCCTCGATGTTGCTGCCCAATATCTTCGAAGTGGACAGACTCTTGCCTTAGGCGGAATGACTAATTACCGACGTCCACTTGCTTTTGTTCGCCACCTGCTAAAACGCTCCCCAGCGCTTACAAACCTTACTTTATTAGCCTTTACTGCCGGTCTTGAGTCTGACATTCTCGTCGGTGCCGGACTGGTAAATCGAGTTAGGGCGTGTTATTTTGGATTGGAGATCTTTGGTCTTGCTCCCATGTTCACCAGGGCTGCCAGCACCGGTGATATCGATATTGTCGAAGAAAGTGAGGCAAGCATTGCCTGTGGCTTACGAGCCAACATGGCCGGAGTTGGCTACGTACCTAGCCAAGCCTGGCAAGGTACGGACATGCTCACAGTGCGTCCAGATGTTAAGACTATTCTCGACCCCTATTCGGGTCGGAATCTGACAGCCTTCCCGGCCATCCATTGTGACGTCGCGGTAATCCACGTATGGCAAGCCGATCGATATGGAAATTGTATTCTTGGTGGTAATCCAACAATCGACTATGAGTTAACAGCAATCGCCGAAATTGTATTAATAACAGCAGAGGAAATTGTCGAGGAAATCGATACACCCATCGATTTAACAGGATTGATGGTGACTGCCGTGATTCACTGCCCAAAAGGCGCCTGGCCGACTTCTTGTTACCCTCTTTATCCAATTGACGGCGAAGAGATACTCCGCTATATCGATGCCTGCAATCAAGGCGATTTTGAACAATATTTATCCTCGTTGAAGGTAATGTTTGAAATATAAATCGATTGATTATTGAATCGAGAAAAAGATGTCAAATCTTGATTATACGATTGATGAACTCATGGCTGTTTGCATCAGTCGCCAGATAACAGATGGAGAATTGGTTGCCCAAGGTATTGCGACGCCGCTGGTCGCCTCTGGATATTTGTTGGCTAAGTTGACTCATGCCCCAAACATTTCATTTGCCTCAGCCATCGGCCAGGCGATCTGTTCAGATTGGGCACCACTCGGCGTTGCCAGAATCGAAAAACTGTGGATCAAACAGGGTTTGCTGAGCATGGGTTTTGTTGAAGTAGCCTGCGATTTCCTGCCCCACCAGGCTCCTACGGAGTTCTTTCGGCCGGGACAGGTAGACGCTCATGGCAACTTCAACAACATCTTCATCGGTGGCACTTACAGGAAACCGAGGCTCAGGTTACCCGGCTCAGCTGGTATCCCTGATGTCACGGTTAGCAGCAATCGGATTTTTTTGTATGTTCCCCGTCACGGACGGCATACCTTTGTTAAGCAGCTCGATTTTTGTAGCGGATTGGGTCATAGTCCAACTCGCGTCGTTGGCAAGGGTCCTAGTTACCTCATATCGGACCTGGGTCAATTCGATTTTGATCCGCATGACGGGACCATGCGCCTGGTTTCTCTGCACGAAGGTGTTTCTCTAAAACGCCTCATGGCCAAAACCGGATTTGAAGTTGGAAGGGGAGACAATGTGCCTGAGACCGATCCACCTAACCCAGAGGAATTACGATTACTCCGTGAGGTTATCGACCCTCTGGATACCCGAACCCTGGAGATGCTTGGTGGCGCCAGGAGGAGGCAGAAACTTCGCGAAATTCTCCAACAAGAAGCAAAATTACCTTGGAATTGATGTTGCCCATGAAGATCGCTGTTTTCTCGGATGTTCACGGAAATCTAGCTGCTTTGGAAGCTGTTTTCGATAGCATCCAAAATCAATCCGGCCTCGATGAGATTGTTTTCGCGGGGGATTTATGTGTTTTCGGACCGCGGCCGCAGGCCTGTGTCGAGCTCATCTCAGACCAGAATATCAGCTCAGTCGTGGGCAACACAGACGACTGGATCATCCGTCCACCGCTGCTATCCGACAACCTGCGCGGTGACCAGAGAAAACAGCGAGAAATTCTAATTTCAGTTTGCCAATGGACCAGAAACAAACTAGCTCAAAATGCCCTCAACTGGGTCGAGAATTTATACCAGTCGTTCGAGCTGCGATTCTCACCAACCGGCAAAATTGACGACGATTTATTAGTAGTCCACGCAAACCCACATAACCTGAGCCAACTAATTTTTCCACCAGAAAGTGATCAAGAACGTCTTTACGGGCACGTACGTCAGAAGGATAGTGAACTATCCCCGTTATTAAATAATATAAAAGCCGGTGCGATCGCTTTTGGACATCTCCATGTCCCTAGTATAAGGCGGTGGAATAATCTTTCCTTGTTCAATATTAGCTCAGTTAGCCTGCCTGGCGATGGCGATGGGCGAGCCAAGTATGCCGTCCTCTCGTGGATAAAGGGAGTGGGCTGGTCCATTGAACAGTTCCGTGTCAGCTACGATATCAAACCTGAGCTGGAGGCCTATCGTAAACAGCGCCCGCCAGGTTGGCAAACCCAGGTCGACACGCTGGTTTCGAATGGCTTCATACCGCAGATTGTCTGAGAATCACAGGGACTGCTCAAGTAGCAGACCTTGTAAACTACTGATTTCAAATAGATCCAGCCGATATGAGGCCGAACCTGAAAAAGAACTAAAGATCTAGAAGAGGATCCTATCCTGCAACCTCCTGAAGTGGGCTAAAGCTCTCCAGACGTTCCCGGTATACCGAATTCTGCTAGAATGTAACCTATGGTCCAGGGAACTGATGGAAATCAAAGAGAGATAATTGCTTTTATTAGTGCAATGATGACAGCTGTCCAGGTGCAAAAAGTATCCGAGCACCTGGGTTATTCGATAACCTTCCTGGAAGATGCGGCTTCGCTCTCCCGGTTCGGACCATCTGATCTTGAGCCACCGTCTGAACCATTAATTGGCCGAGAAGCTGCTCTGATCGAGCTAATATCCGCCCAACAACCTGCGTTACTCATCTTCGATCTATCCAATGAAGATATTCCCTGGCAAAGATGGGTGTCCATTATCAAGTCTTCACCGGCAACTAGGCACGTGCCCATACTTTGTTTCAGCCCTCACGTGGACAAAGAGGCGATTCAGGCGGCCGCCAATCTCAAGGTTGATAATGTCGTCGCTCGTTCTCAATTTATGGCCCAGATGCCACTCCTTATTGAGCAAACTGCCCGGAAGGATAATTCCGAAGCCATTAATGATTCGTGTAATGCACCAATCTCAGTCGTGGCCTTGGAAGGATTAGAAGCTTTCAATTCAGGTCACTATTTTGATGCTCACGAATACCTGGAGGAAGCCTGGCATAATGATAAAAGCGCTTCCCGCGATGTATATAAAGCTGTCCTACAAATCGCCGTTGCCTATTTGCAAATTGAGCGTCAGAATTATCGAGGCGCGGTCAAGATGTTTCTTCGTGCTCGTCAATGGCTATCACCTCTGCCAGATTTCTGCCGAGGAATAAACATCAATCGTCTAAAAGAGGATGCGAATCATATCCACCAGATTCTTCTTGAATTGGGACCAGATGTTCTAGACAACTTTGATAGTTCAATTCTCCCCCCGATTGACTACAGAAAACCTGGATGACCACATTCTCAATCGTGGAGGTTATGGTTTTGCTCGTGGGAGACCACCCACGGTATAACGAGGGAGTTGGATTTTTCTTCGGACGGCTGATTTCTGGTCTGCTGTATTAGTAGCCGCTACTAATTATTGTTATAACTGAGGGAAATCAATCTGGCTTGCTACGGAATTCTACGCCGTTTCATGCCATTCAGTACGCGAGCAGTGCTCATTGCAATTGTCGCTTCTTGGATGGTTAGGAGTGATATTGCCGCGCTCATCATCTTTCCCCTCTGGCGACAACAAGTCTGTCTGGAACTTATATCCGCCCGCGTCTAATAAATGTTGGCCTCTGGCCCATTAACGAGAAAGTTTCCGGTCCGCTAAAGATTCGACCAAGTTACCCGTGCCAATCCCGCAGTACGACCTGAGTCACATTGAATTGAAGCTGGCTAGCCACTCCGCTGGCATCTCAACGACAGTAACCAATCCCCGGGCAGTCTCAACATCATCCACGATAACTGAACTAGAAACAACCACCTTGCGGCCTGATATTTCGATTGCTTTCGCTGCTATATGTAAACTTGTATCAATAGGCGTCGGCCGCAGGTAATCGACGTGGAGGGAAGCTGTAACGTATCGAAAATATGGCTTCGAGCCCATTTCGCGCCCGGCTGCTCCGTAGGCTGCTGCCGCGGCCGTACCCGTGCTATGACAGTCGATAATGGAGGCGATTAAACCTCCGTAGACGAAACCTGGGATCGCCAGATGGTAAGGTTGCGGTTGGAACATGCACATAGCCTGCTCACCATCCCAGTAACTCTTAATCTGATACCCATGTTCATTCAAACGACCGCAACCGTAGCAATGGCTCACCCCCTCCTGGTAATACTCCTGAATTGCTTTCACGATCTCATCCACCCTTCGGCTAAATCATTTTAGCCCGGCTATCTTTAAGCCAGCCTCTAAGATATCATCCTCTTTAGTTTCGATGGTTGTCTCACAATACACCCGAATGATCGGTTCGGTTCCGCTAAAGCGAACTAAAAGCCAGCCGCCATCTTCCATAATGTATTGATGGCCGTCAGTAGTCACGATATTGGTAACTTTTAGACCGGCGATCTGACTTGGCTTGGCCTTTGCGACGTTCAATTTGATTTCGGCCAGGCGATCATGATTAAAGTAACTGTCAATTCGCTTGTAAAAGTGAGGGCCAACCAGTTCAAATAGTCTATCCAACAATTGCGAAGGCTTTAAACCGGTTCGAACCATCATATCCAAGAAATATAACCCGGCCATTATGCCGTCGCGCTCTGGCACATGGCCTCGGAAAGCATAGCCTCCGCTCTCTTCCCCACCAATCAAGGCGTCAACTTCGACCATTTTGGGGGCAATATATTTGAATCCAACACCAGTTTCATATATCGGAACACCATAAATGGCCCCAAGTTTGTTCAACATTTTGGTTGTTGAAATCGTCTTAACTATTGGCCCGCGGTCTTTTCGCAATTCAAGAAAATAGTAACCGAGTAATCCAAAAGCTCTAAGTTGATCAATAAATTGGCCATTTTCATCACCAAAGCCTACTCGATCAGCATCGCCATCATTAATAATGGCGACATCAGTTTTGAGCTCCCTGGCAAAACGGAGGCCTTGGTCGACATTTGGCGGAATAGGCTCAGGTCGAATCATTTCCGGAAAAATGGGGTTACGCTGGTTGTGGACCTCATGTACAGTTGTTTTGGAACCGCCGAGTAATGAGGCAAACCAGCCCGCGCCATTACCCCACATACAATCGACTAGGATATTGAAACCGGCATCCCGCAGCGGCTGAAGGTCTATCAGCTTATTTATTTGCCGCACATAGGCCGGACCAGCATCAAATACAGTTACCAGGCCATCACTCATTGCATCGTCCAGCTTCCTACTTTTGACTTCAGGTAGGTCACGTGGGATCAGGGCCTCGATCTTCTTAAGATCATTCGGCGCAATAGCCCCACCTCCACCATCACGAACTTTGAAGCCACAATCTTCCGGAGGGTTATGGCTGGCGGTAATATTAATTGCGGCAGCTGCCTGTTTATCAACAACGGAATAGGAGATAGTCGGCGTTGGTGTTGCTCTATCGGTTAACCAGACCTTTATTCCATTACCGGCCATCACTTCGGCGGCCGTGGCGGCAAATTTATCCGCCAAAAATCGTTTATCATAGCCAATGACGACACCCTTTTCTGCAATACCCTGGTGGCCCAAGTAGTTGGCAAAGCCTTGGGCACAGCGCCGTACACTATCGAAGGTATAATCGGCGGCGATCCTACCTCGCCAGCCATCAGTACCAAATTTTATTTCGATCATAAGAAGCCTTCTCCAGAACAGCAATGAAAAATATCGACAATAATTAACCGGGCGCTGTCACTCTAAAGACAATTACATCGCTACTCGACCGTCTCGAATCATCTTCAAATCTGCCTCCACCATCATATGTATGAGTTGCTTGAATGAGACTTCCGCCTGCCATCCCAGTTCGTCATGTGCTTTTGTAGCATCACCTACAAGTAGATCGACATCAGCCGGCCGCATGTATTTTGGATCCTGCACAACGTAATCATGCCAATCCAGGTCAACGTATCCGAAGGCATGCTCCAGGCACTCTTCCACTGAATGTGTCTCACCTGAGGCAATTACATAGTCAGTCGGGCGTTCATTCTGAACCATCAACCACATCGCTTTTACATAATCGCCGGCAAAGCCCCAATCTCGTTTAGCATCCAAATTACCGAGCCTGATTTCATCGCTGAGCCCTAATTTTATTCGGGCAACTTCATGAGTAATCTTTCGAGTGACAAATTCCAATCCTCGCCGAGGTGATTCATGATTGAACAAAATGCCCGAAACCGCGTGCAATGAATAACTCTCGCGATAATTGACGGTAATCCAATGTCCATAAACTTTGGCCACACCGTATGGACTGCGCGGGTAAAAAGGTGTTGACTCTCGTTGTGGCACCTCGACTACTTTGCCAAACATCTCGCTCGAACTGGCCTGGTAAAATCGAATGCGGGGATTAACCGTTCGGATAGCGTCTAATACTCGAGTCACTCCTAGCGCTGTCGCTTCTCCAGTGAATACGGGTGTCAACCAGGAAGTTTGTACAAATGATTGAGCGGCAAGATTGTATACTTCATCGGGTTGGTGCTCTTCTAATATTCGAATCATCGATATTTGGTCCAGAAGATCCCCCTGAACAAGGTTGAGTCGATCCTGAATATGTTGGATACGGTGAAAGTTGATCGTGCTACTCCGCCGAACCATGCCAACAACTTCGTACCCTTTCTCCAATAAGAACTCAGCCAGGTATGATCCATCCTGGCCTGTGATTCCGGTAATTAATGCTTTGGTCAAGGTACCTCCTATCCTATCATTCTGTTATGCTTGATGATTATAGCCCAGCGGATCGGCAACCAAAAACAGACAAACTAGCAGCGAAACGGCGGGTATACCAAGTGGATCTTTTGTTACCCTTTCAACAATTCTGGCCGAACTATGGGATATCTATCTCCCCTAAAACCAACGGTTCTCCCAATCGCTCGAGGGTAGGCAAGTAATAGAAACCTGATTGTAGTTTGTATATGCCAGGCTGGAGATTCTCAGGCAAAGCTACCTCAAATATATCCATCACCACCTCATTAGGTTGCCAATCACCGGTTGGATAACCGTCGGGCAGCCGATCGCTTTGAGCGACCAGAGTGCCATCCTGGGCAAGCACGTGGACATAAACCGTGTAATCTCTGGCCATCTCCACTAGTGCCTGCCAGGTCAACGTAACCTTTAGGAGATCTCCGGAAGATTCGGTCTGCCAATCTTGCAGCGCTATTGCCCCACCCCATGACAGGTCTGATCCATTCTTGGTAGAAAGCCCTTCGCCGTCACCTGTTAACCAAAACGCATGAAAACTTGGGGCGGACTTGTCTACAACGCCTCCGGGAAACAGTTTTGTGAGTCGATCAAATACAGATTCTGCCGACGGGCGAATTAAAAATATTGATTCCCGTCCTGGCTGACCAGCCGGCGTCAGGCTGCCCTGCGGACTATGGAAGCTGCGCAATCTATCTCGCTGGCCGCCTAAGGCATAATATATTGTGGCCATTTTCTGTTGGTTGGGCGTCAGATAAACAATGGCCTCCTCGGGTAATGTCGCAGCATATTGGCCCAACTGCCAATCTGACAGCTGAAATACATTCGCTAGCTCCGGTTTTCCAGCGTAAATCTGGAAGTAGTCCCTTGTCGCTATCGTAGCGCTGAACAAAAAGAGAATCATCAGAATAGATCCAATCACGATAATCACGTGGTCACTTCGGCCCGCCAATCGTTCATAGGCCACGTCAGCTACCCAGACGGCGCCAATTGCCAAGAGAATAGCTATTGGTGCCAGTATGCCAATTAGACGACCGAAATGGGGTGCATCCCCGCTGAGAATCCCTGGCAGCAGCATGATGGCAAGCCAAAAAATGAGGAACATCTCTCTCAACCGATAACGTCGCCAAATAATTCCGCCAATCCCGGCTACCATCAGAATCGCCTGGATCGGATCTAGAAAGGGGCGTCCAGGTAGGTTATGACGCAAGTTTGTATCGCCTTTGATTATTAGCCCGACTCCAACTCGTCCCATGTTGGATAGCCACGTAATCCAGGGCTGTCCGGGATGGGTACCGCCGCCCCTATTAGCCACCACCCTTGACCGCTGGAGCAGGTAATATGGGTGCCGGAAGAGAAAAATGAACAAAGGCAGCACGGCAATAAATCCGGACAAGATCATAACCGCCAGGTTTGCCCATTGCTTTGCCAATATAGTGCGATCACGCCAATACCAATAAAAGATAAAGACAATGAACAACACAGGAAGGAATCGAGCGGCCGCATAGGTATAAAAACCCAGACCGAGGGACAGGCCGGCGACGATAAACCACCGCGGTTTGAAATCTCCAAGAGCAATCGCCTGGAAAGTTGCCTGTCCATTCTTTTCGCGAGATGATTTTTCGGAAGCCTGGATACCGCGCCAAAAACAGTAAATAGCTAATGTCTCTAGTGGAACGAAGGCCATAGCCCGGACACCATATCGACTGAAAGTTATGGCCGGATATAGAACCGCCATTGTAAACGCCGCAAGTAGAGGAGCTAGGACAAATAATGGTGATTCTACTGCGTGATTATCCGCTCCATTTGAGTGAGTTGAGGATGCCAAAAGCGCGGAGGCTGCCAAATAAGTACCAAGGACAGCAAGAACGCCGAGAATTGCCGGGACTATTCGTAAAGCAGTGAGGGTAGGCCCGAAGAGCCAAATTGAAGCAGCCATCAAGTAAATTGTTGCCGGCTCTCGGCCATAATTACCTTCAAAAAACAGGGGCAAGTGTGTATTTCGGATTGGCAGGTTCTCGTGCGCCTCTTCTGCATACAATTCCCAGCCCTCATAGAAAATCGGAAACGTACCACCTTCCAGAAGAGTCAGAGCATCTAGACCATTGTAGGCCTCGTCGTGAGCCAAACCCGAGGGAAGCGTCTCTATCTGCCAAAGCCTGAGAAAGAGGGCTAGCAACAAAATAATGGCCAGAACCACATGTTGCCAGGAGATGCTTAAGCGTCGGCGTCGCCCTCCAGTTGCCGGGTTAACTTCAGAGTTCATTTAACTACCAGATAGAAGTTATTGCCCATTAGTGGACTGCCTGTCGTTCATTTACAGGAGAGGGCTTTTGCCCTAGGACAATATGAGTAAAAGCGCGCCGATTTCCTCCGGAAATCATTTTGCCTCCGTACCCCAGATTGTCCTTTGTCAAATTGGGGAATATTATGATAACCATATCGCAATTCACAGTCAAAACGTTGTTCCGCTTGAAGGGCTCGACTAATGGGAATCGGATCTCTTTTCAGTAACCATATAGATATGAATCGAATAACCTACCCGGTCATCCGGCTGGCGATCTCGGAACCAGGAGAACACATTTTTTTCCTCAAGGGGTATTTCCCATAAGTTGCTCACACTAATCACGTAGATTCCGGGTTCAGGGGCTGCTGTATCAAAGGGAACATCCCACCACAGGTCATAATGATAAGGCAAACCCGGTAATGGTTCGTAGTCAATCCCATAATAACCCGGATCGGCCGTCCCAAACCAGGATAGCTTGACCTGCTTGATTCCATTGTCTTCCATCCATTTTTTTAACCTGAGCAGGTCCTGACCCCAATCAAGATTGCTGTCAACCAAAATTTGATGACCATTACTCGGACCGCCGCCGAGAATATTAAAGTAACTAAGGTAATGGGGATGGAGAATAATATCGATAATCAATACGGATATAACGCTGACAACTAAAATACCCTTAATAAGACGTGATTCCCACAGTTGCATGCCAGTCGTGATCACAGGCAACGCCGTCATGCCACTGCCCAGCAAGTAAAGAAAGGGCAAAATGGGCAACAAATGACGATAGCCGATATTTAGCGAACTTCCCATACTGACCAGGAAAAAAAGGACGGCTGGTAAAATCAGGAATACAGCACGGCCTCTAGTCAATCGCTCCTTTAGGAGTAATACGCCAGCCAATCCAAATAGTACAAGAACCAGAAGCGGCGTCTTTACTAGAAAGGCAATCGGAAAGTAATACCACCAACCTTCGGTAGAAAAATGGCCCAACAAAAACGAGGGGCGCCCGCCACCGCTTAGAAGCAAGATTTGTTCAATCCCGCTGAAGAAAGTAGGCATAGGTCCATATAAATGATTCAGCGATTCTAAACCATTGGAGCTGAAGCGAAATGCACCCCATTCAAATGCGTAGATCGCCCAGACAATGATCAAGGCGCCCAGGCTGGCAATTGCCAGGTTTGCCAATCTCCTCAAACTGCCACGCCAGCCATCATCGTCTTCATAAAGGGGTAATAATGAAATCAAGGCAAATATCGGCAGGAAGACCAAAATTGACAGCTTGCTGCTCAGGGCAAGACCAAGGCCCACCGTGGCTGCCAAAAGCCGTCCCAAATGCCAACCGGCCGTGTTCCACATGCGCCATAGAAGATAAGCCGCCAGAACCAACATCGTTGTACCACCCAGGTCGGTAGTTATATATCGCCCGTGGGCAAGAATGTTGGGATCAAAGAGGACAAGCAAAAAGGCAATCAACGCCGCAGGTTTTCCCCACAATTCTCGAGCAAAACGAAAGCAGATGAGTGCCAGGCCTAGAGTCAAGAAGATGCTTGGCAATCGACCAAGGAAGATCATCCTGGTTACGTCATGGTTGTCAATCCAAAGTAGTTGATCGGCGAAGGTGTACCAACCTTCAGGATTGTTCCAACTTACATGGTCAAATGGAATCTGCAGATCATCGATAGTGAGCAGCGGCATTGCACTGAGCAGGTTTATGAGGGGTGGGTGTTCGAGACTGAACCTCGCATCTCCAGACCGTAAAAGTGCGATACCCCGGGCCAGGTGATTCTGCTCATCCATCGTTGGACTATCCCCAACCATCGAATCAAGCGCCAGGAAGAAGAAAAGGAGGATGAACGGCACGGCAAGAAAAACCGAACGAGTGCGGCGGATACGGGTCATAAGGATCGATTATAGGCTACGGCATTAGAGCCAGGCAATAAGCGAGTCATTCTACTCATTATCAGCTGAATGGCTGGCTGGTAACTTTGCCGGAATCAATTAGAATTCCCCTGATGTTAAAACAGTTCTGGTTATGGTTGGCTAACACGCGCTGGTGGCGTTTCTTGCGCAGGCACCTTTCCACAATTATCAAGGTTTTTATTACCGTTGCCGGTTTGGCTTACGTCCTCTATACGATCCCGGCCGGTGAAATTCGCAAAGATCTACAAATCGAGAGCTGGGCTTGGGTGTTTGTTGCTTTTGTCCTTATCGTTCTCAGTATGTTTGTGCGTGCCTTTCGATGGCGCATTTTACTACAAGGACTCAACGCTCAGGTACCCTATCTTCGTTTGGTTGAATTATATTTCGCCGGAACCTTTTTTAATACTTTTTTACCAAGCGGCTTTGGGGGAGATGCGGTGCGCATTGTTGAGGTAGCCAAAGATGTCCCCACGAACGTGGCCGCTGGCACAGTTATCGTCGATCGGCTCACTGGTATTATGGCCCTGCTGCTTCTTGCCCTCTTAGCCATGCCTTTTCGGCCACCTGACTTCCCAGATAGACTGGCCTTAATCATCGTTGCATTCAGTTTGATGGGCCTTTTAGGCGGTTTTATTCTCCTTGATGGCAGATTGGTAACACGACTTGGAGGCTGGTTGCCGGTCAAACTCTCAACAGAGGGGGATGGCCCTGTGGCCAAATTGATGCAAGCCGTACGAGGCTGTGGGTGGAAAGCGATAGCCGGCGCGTTCGGAGTTTCAATGGTATTTAACGTGCTGTTAATTTCCTGGTGGGTTGCGGCAGCAAATGCGCTTGGGGAAGTCGTTTCCTATCGGTTCATGACGCTGGTCGTACCTATCATGTCCCTAGCCCTCCTGGTGCCCTCAATTAGCGGAATCGGTGTGAGAGAGTCAATAGCCGGACCGCTATTCGCTGCCGCCGGCCTGGCGGGTTCGACCGCAGTCGTTCTTTCGCTGTTGGTGAGAGTAATCACAATCACAGTTAGCTTGCTGGGTGCACCAATCTACTTGCTGTCGACGATACGAGAAAGTCGCCAGCCAGGAAGTAAATCCCAGGCACAGGATTCATGATAACACGTATATCCATTTGTTTTGCCCGATATTTTGTGGCATATTCATGTTATCGTCGGTGAGAATTACAGGTCGATCTCTGCCACCCAGACAGGTTCGCCGCGCAAGATATTTCGAATCTGACCTGGAAACTTCTTAGCACTTAAAGGCTTAGCCAGATAGCCATCGAATCCAGCCTTCCTTGCCCGTTCCATTTCCACCACGCTTCCCAGAGCAGTAACCGGAACGACCAGGGTGCCTCTCAATTCTGGATGAGCCCTGATCTGCCGCAAAGCGTCGTAGCCATCCTCCACTGGCAGCAGGATATCCATAAGGATCAGATCGACTCGCCCCATCTCCTCAGCTAATTCAACAACGCCCCAACCAGTTGTCTTCCATGCCGGATATTTGACACCGCAATATGCCAGCAAACGCGCAGTCAGTGCAAAATTTGTCGGATTGTCTTCGACAACCATTATTTTGGCATCCTCAAGTTCAATTGCCTTCTGATCAACCATAACTTTCCTCAAAATAAACTTACTTCAACCCAGTCGCCGGCCTCAAGTCCGCCGCTATTTAATGGTACCTTTATCAGACCGTCAGCATTTACTAGCGTATAGATCAAGTTACTCTTTCCAAATACTGGTTTCGCCAGCAAACCTTCGATGCTGTCTTCTAATTTTGCCGGAACATAATCTTCTCGCCCCGATTCGCTGGCAATATTGGCGCTGATCCGGGCCCAGACAATACCCTGGCGGGGTGGCCTAAACAAACCTTGTAGACGGTAAATTGTCGGCGTACCAAACATTAAAAACTGGATCATCGCCGAAACCGGGTTACCTGGAAGCCCGATGAGCGGTTTTCCGGCCGCGACCCCAATAATGGTTGGCTTACCCGGTCTCGTGGCCACACCATGTAGCAAAACGCCAGGTTCGCCCAAGTCCTCCATGACTTTCACCGTCATATCCCGTACGCTGACCGAGGATCCGGCCGACATAACGACCATATCATTTTCCTCGATCGCTTTTTCAGCAGCCTTTTTAAGAACAGCAAAGTTGTCGGGAATGATGCCGAATAGCACGGGGATTCCACCTGCGTTCCTTGTTTGGCCGGCGACGGTATAGCTGTTGATATCCCGGATCTCGCCTTGACCTAGGTCAGCTCCTGGCTCAACCACCTCATCGCCCGTTGCTATAATAGCAACACGGGGTCGTCTGGCTATCCTGATCTCAGTAATTCCTAAGGCTAACAACCCGCCCAGATCTTGCGCTCGCAGATAATGCCCACTGGATAATACCTGTGCGCCTTGTTCCACATCTTCGCCTACTTGCAGGACGTTCTGACCGACGGCAACAGACTTAAAAACCTCGATCTCGAAGGGAAAGCATTTCGAGTTATCCGGATCCACTTGTTGCGTATGTTCGATTTGAACGACGGAATTGGCGTTGTTCGGAATCATTCCACCCGTATGCACAACGGCGGCCGCATATTTACCAATGGGGAAAATCGCGGCCTTTCCCATTTCAACCTCACTCATTACCGTCAAGACAACTGGCAAGGTCTCACTTGCGCCATAGGTATCCTCCGCTCTTACTGCATACCCATCCATCGTGCTACGACGAAAAGAAGGTAAAGCTTGCGGCGCGTAAGTTGGCTCGACTGTAACTCGGCCGAGACTATCGACCGTTGGCCACATTTCCGACCTGACCGGCAATTTAATATGCTCATAAAGCAATCTTCTGGCTTCGTCAGGCGGTAATACGTTAAAGAATTCAGGCATAGGGATGGAATCTCAAAACTATATAATTATGGGAAATTCGAACAAAAATACCTTATGCTCCAGGAATCCGGGCTACGATATCGATGAGGTTAGCTAACTTGCTCGGGACACCTATTTTCTGCTATTGTTCGATTTGCCAACTACTCCTAACCGTTGTCGACTAGTCTTAAAAGAGCCGCCTCGTCTAGCACCGAAACGCCGAGTTTCTGAGCTTTTTCAAGCTTACTCCCGGCCGATTCGCCTGCTAACAGGTAGTCGGTCCGGCCGCTGACGGAGCCGGTAACTCGGCCACCATGGGATTCGATGAGAGCCTTTGCCTCGTCGCGGGTCAAACTAGGCAATGTCCCAGTTATTACAAAGATCAATCCCTGCAATGACTCGGTCGTTGCCTCTTTTTCCTCCTTTGTGAAGTTAAGCCCGGCCAGACGCAGCTTTTCCAACAATTCGCGGTTCTTGGGATCGCTAAACCAATCCACGACGGCGGCCGCGGTTTCAGGACCTATACCTTCGATAGTTTCTAATTCTTCCTGCGTTGCAGCGCCAATTTGATCAATGCTACCCAGCGCATCCACCAACAATCCAGCAACAATGCTACCCACAAATCGAATACCCAGGGCCGTAACGACTCGTTCCGCCGGCTGTTGGGTGCTTTGTTTGATACCAACCAGTAGATTATCAGCCTTTTTTCCCTTAAAACCCTCCAGGGCTAATAACCGTTCTCTATTGAGGTAGTAGATCTCGGCTACGTCCGCGATAAGGTCTTGCTCAACCAGCAACGCTCCGGTCCGAGAACCAAAGTTGTCAATATCCATTGCACTACGACCCACAAAATATTCAATGCGGCGAATCAGCTGTTCTGGGCAAGTCGGGTTATCACAATAGATCGCCACTTCTCCCGGTAATTGTTTGACTGGCGTTTCACAAAATGGACATAACTCAGGCGGATGAATTATTTGTTCGGAACCGGTTCGGAGAGCAATAACTGGACCAATTATATACGGGATCACGTCACCGGCTCTTTTCACCACGACAGTGTCGCCAATTCGAATGTCCTTGCGGCCGATCTCATCATAATTGTGCAAGGTAGCATTCCTTACGATAACGCCACCAATTTCAACGGGTTCAAGGACTGCATTTGGGGCCAGCGCCCCGGTCCGTCCCACGTTGACCGAAACACCGATCAATCGAGTTGTCTTTTCCTGGGCCGGATATTTCAGCGCGATTGCCCCTCGGGGATCCTTGCCCACGAAACCAAGGCTTTGGGCCAAAGGTTGGTTATTTATCTTGATTACAATGCCATCAACCTCATAATTGATAACATTTCTTTTTTCCATCCACTCCTTATAGACATCAGACACAGATTCTAGAGTTGGACAGAAGGCGATATCCTCGGATACAGGAAATCCGAGTTCCCTCAACCAGGAAAGTCGGCGCCATTGTTCGTCTGGTACACCCGGACCTTCCCAGGCTATCATATCGTAGCAATAAAGGGACAACGGCCGTTGGGCTGTCATCTTGGGGTCCAGTTGCCTGAGAGAGCCGGCGGCCGTATTACGAGGGTTCATGTATAGTGGCTCTTGCTGAGCCAATCGCTCCTGATTTAACGCCTCAAACTTGTCGAGGGGGAAAAAGGCTTCTCCTCGGACGACAAAATATGCAGGGGGCTTTAACTCACTGTCTGGATCTACCGGTATTTGCATTGGCAGGGAACGCAAGGTTCGCAGATTTACCGTTATATCTTCCCCAACATCGCCGTTGCCACGGGTAGCTCCCAGGACAAACTGGCCGTTCCGATAAGTCAAAACAACTGACAGGCCATCGATTTTGGGCTCGACGACATATTCAATTTTTGAATTTGGCGGAATCAGTGGATCAATACGCTTGCGCCAGGCGAAAAGATCGGCCTCGTCAAAGGCGTTGGCCAGGCTCAGGATTGGCGCCGGATGGGAAACCTTTACAAATTTATCGAGCGGCTCAGCTCCGGCTCTTTGAGTTGGTGAGTCCGGTTGCACTAAATTTGGATTTTGTCTTTCCAGAGTTAACAACTCCTGGTACAACGCGTCATATTCTGCGTCGCTTACGACCGGCGAATCGAGAACATGATAGCGGTATATGTGAAAATTAATTTGTTCGCACAGATACTTTGCACGTTGCTCCGGGGTCATATCAAAATCCTAGTTGTCATCAAAACGAGATTCATCCAATAATTTCTGGTACTCATCATCCTCGGGTGATTCTGGAACAGAACCTGCCACCTGCTTTGCCTCTGATGCTTGGAGAAGATCGGCCGCCTGCTGCAGGCTCTCAGGAGAAGCTCTTTGGATAAAGCTCCATTTCCCACAATTCGAACACCGATCAAAACGGCGAAAGCCTAGCCTGAGACTCCACCAGTGTATGCCAAATGGATGGCCACAACTCGGGCAGACGGCCCCACCGAGATAACCAAAACTCATGGAACTGTTACGTGATGTTTTTGAAGACCGGCTGAGGAGCATGGTTGCCAGTCGTCCTACGACGACCAGTACCACAACAACAATAACAATCCACATCACAGAATTACCAGGTACAAACTGACGTGTAAACGTATTTGACATAATTGTTTGGCCATCGGCTTTGTAACCAATGGCTGCTAATTTGTGAGTACCGCTTGCATATTCCGCGGTGTCAAATTGAAATTGAAACGGAGCCGACGAATCCACGCCGATAGCTTCACCATCCAGGATAAACTCAACTCGCGTAAGGTCTTCTGGTCCGTTTACAATATATGAAAATGTTCCTTGCATTTGACCGGCAAGACCATAGCCAAATGCCCGGTTTAGCCGTAGTGAAAGTTCATTCGAACCGTTCTCCTGACCAGTTACCGATTTTGGACCAATAGCCAATGCAAACAGGGGAAGGAATACAACAACTAGTAGCAGAAATTGTAGATTGCTCTTGCGGTTCTGGGACATATGATTAAGGCTGTGCCGCTGGGAGCAGAAAATCTCCGGCAATCCAACCCTCGGTGCCATCATCCAGTTGGGCTTGCCACCAAATAAAACCACTGCCCTCGTCTGGACCACCCACTATCAAGACAAAAGTGCCTTCCGGGACCAGCACCAGCCGTAAATTGTCAGTACTGGGACCTGAGCGAAGGCTAACTCCGATATCATCAGTGTTTGCGACCTGGGCATAATAGCCGACGGTTAGCGCATCAGGAGCAACCGACAAGTCAGGCGTTGGGGGAGGTGTAAAGGTGGGTATTGGCGTCGCCGTTGTAAAAAGATCAAGGCTCGCTGGAGGCGTCACTGGTGGGGCGGTCAGGCGGATAATCGTAGGTGTCGGTAAGCTTACAGGCAACGGCTCACGAGTTAGAAACTGGATAACTAAAAACAGGGTCAAGGCGATACCAAACAGCGCCACTACGATTCCCAGGCCCAACCATAACCAGGGAATCGGCTGCTTTACCCGAACGGGATCAGATGGCTTATCCCAAGTGTCTTCAGATCCTGGCTTTCGCGGATCAGGTGGTCTTCTATATCTTGCCATTTTTTACGGTTAGCTCTAGGGCCAGTAAGGTGAGGTCATCAAAGGCCGGTGAACTACCAGACCAGTGAGTAACATCCCTCGCCAATCGTTCTACCAGATCAACGGCCGTTAGGTTCTCATGTTCCCTGAGAAACTTAAGCAGGCGTTCGTATCCATACTGTTGGCCTCGACCATTGGTGCTATCTGGTACGCCGTCGCTAAAGATCAATAACCGGTCACCCGGTCTTAATTGAAATGTTTCTTCCTTAAGTTCAAGCGGGTCTAACATGCCTAAAAAGCGACCCTTTCCGGCGAGCTCGTACACACCGTCACTAGGACGAATCAACAGCGGCCGTTCATGACCGGCAATAACATAGGTCAGCAGGCAGGTCGGCCGGTGGAAGACACCATAGAATGCGGTTACGAATATATCAGCCGAAGGCGACACTTCCATGACCCCCCGGTGAACGGCGAGGGCCACTTCCGACGGGCTTAATGATCGTCGACCCTCAACCATGAACAAGGTCCTGGCCACTGCCATAAATAAGGCGGCTTGAACACTTTTATCGGCCACATCGGCCAAGACGAGACCGATATGTTCATCGTCTAAAGCGATGGCATCATAAAAATCGCCTCCCACCTGCCGGGCAGGTTTCAGAAATGCGGCCAATGTCAGATCCGGGTACTTGGGAAGCGCACCTGGTAGAAGACTTCTCTGCACACTGGCTGCGATTTCCAGCTCTCGTTCTAACCTCTCTTTTTCTACGATTTCCGCCTGGGCCGCTTGAAGATCTTGGTAAGCCTCGCGAAGCTCCTGATTCTTGGCGGTTAAATCGTCGATAGCCAATTTATCAGTGCTCCGCAGCATCTCCACCACATGGCGGGTCATCGCATATGCAACCGCGGGACTACTCTCAAGAACCGTTTGAAAAACTTCCTCTGTTATCTCCAAAACGGTTACCGAGGTAATAGCGATACAACTGGCCATCCGCGGGGTGTCATCAAGCAAGCCCAGCTCGCCAAAATATTCCCTAGGGCCCCTGATGGATAATAATCGTTCGTCCCCATCATCGAGCTTCTGAGATATCGCGACCCTTCCTTCAACCAACACGTAAAAGGTATGTTCAACCTCACCCTGGTGGCACAAGATCGTTTGAGGGGGGTACGTATGCGTCTCGGCCAATTCGCGAAAGGTGTCGAGAGCTTGATCTCCTAAGCCATGGAATATGCTCTTAAATATGCTTGTCGTACCAGTACTCATACTTCCTTCCGATTCGGCCAGTCAGAATAGCTTACGCCAGCCTCATTCTATGATTTGTTCTTGACAAATGCCATTAATTTGTCAGCACTCCAGGTATTTACGACATCCGCTGCTGTAGCCCAACCTCGCTGGGCCGTGGCCACCCCAAAATGTATAAATTGGAAATGATCGGCATGGTGAGCATCTGTGTTTATGGCGACTTTTGCCCCGAGCTCGATTGCCCGGCGCACGTCCTTGGCCTGAAGGTCAAGACGCTGGGGATTTGCATTGATCTCTAGAATTGTGTCGGTTTCGGCTGCCCGCTGGATAAGCAGTTCCATATCTATATCAGCGCCTGGCCTATCGGGAATCAGGCGGCCCGTTGGATGGGCGATCATATCGACATGTGGATTGTTTACGGCACAAAGGAGCCGCTCCATGATCTGTTCTCTGGGTTGTCGTAAACCAACATGAAGGCTGGCGATAACAAAGTCCAAGGAGGCTAATATCTCGTCAGGGAAATCAAGTTCCCCGCTGGCACGAATTTCCATCTCCGTCCCATGCAGAATTCGTAAATTTGGACCATATTCATCATCAAGAGATCGAATTTCTGCAGCCTGATCCTGTAGCCGTTCGATAGTTAGACCATTGGCAATGCCCAGGCTAGCCGAATGATCAGCGATGACGATATGACTCAAGCCTCTTTGACTGGCTGCCCTGGCCATCTCCTTGATCGTCATTTTCCCATCGGACCAGGTTGAGTGCATATGCAAATCGCTGCGGATGTCCCCCACTTGCACCAGGTCTGGTAATTCTCCCTTAAGAGCAGCTTCTATTTCACCCTTATCTTCACGAATTGTCGGCGGAATATATGGCAGCCCAAGCGTCGCGTAAACCGCTTCTTCGGTATCACAAAGGATATCTGCCTGGCCATCCTGAGGTGTAAACGAATACTCATTAAGGCTTAATCCTTGTTTAATTGCCAGTTCCCTAAGCCGTACATTGTGGGACTTGCTTCCGGTAAAGTAGGATAACAACGTACCCCAGCGGGCTGCCGGTAACACGCGGAGATCAATTTGGAGACCACTAACCAAATTAACGCTACTCTTCGTTGGACCCCTTCCCAGGACCGTTTCGACATTTTCCATCCCACAAAAGAATTCCATTACCGGCTCTGCATCATCGGCCGCGACCAAGATGTCGATATCCCCGATAGATTCTCTCATCCGGCGAAGGGAACCGGCCACATCCACCCGCTCTACACCGGCCAATTCCCTCAACTGTTCCACCATTTGATTAGCCACCGGCCAGGCGACACCAAGTGGGGTCCGGCTATCTCCATGTCGTGCCAACGCCTCGATCCCGGCAATAATTCTTACTTCTGATTTTGCTCCCATTCCCGGCAACTGCCGCAGGCCGCCTTCTTGGGCTGCCTTGGAAAGCTGGTCCAGATCGGTTATGCCCATAGAATCATAAATTTGTTTCACGCGCTTGGGCCCTAAGCCTTCCACTTTGAGCATCTGTACCAATTCGGGCGGGATCTCCTCGGCCAGCCGATCGTAAAAAGCGAGGTGACCAGTGGTCAGCATCTCTTCAATCTTCTCGGCTAACGTCGCCCCAATGCCAGGAATTGAGGTTAAGTTGCCTTCAGAGAGAATAGTATTTAGATCCCTGTTTAACTCGCGGATATTTTCAGCCGCACGCCGATAAGCTACGATGCGATGGATTTGATCACCCCGGATCGCCAGCATATCGGCCACTTTTTCAAATGTCTCTGCAATCTCGCGATTGTTCATGCAACTGATTATACCTTAGCAAATGCAAATTTGAACTTCGGGATCGTGAATGGAATTGGAGCGCCCTCCTTCCTTATAGATAACGCGCGAAGCCCAAATAATAACCCCCATACCCAGACCAAGTCACAGGTTTCTTTCTGTAATAATATATACACCCCCGCATTTTAGAACTTGGATTTTTCGGCCATCTTTGGCTTCTAATCTGTTATCCTGGACACCTGACTATTGCACTACCCCCGGACCCATGCTACCATTAGCCTCGCGCTAACGGCGCGACGAAGTTCCACTTTTATTTACCTTACTCAGATATAGGAGAAGAGATGATGAAGAAGAAACGCCTTTTGCTCATCGTTGGTCTTCTGACATTGGGCCTCCTTTTGGTTGCCTGTGGCAGTTCGGCCGATGACGCCACCGAGGTTCCGGCTGCAGAGCCGACAGAAGTGCCGACCGAAGTGCCGGCCGAAGAACCGACCGCGGTGCCGGCCGAAGAGCCCACTGAAGAACCGATGGAAGAGCCGACGGAAGAACCGATGGAAGAACCAATGGCCTTCGAGCCAATGGTTATCACCGCAGAAAACTGTGATTACGGTGGTTTGTTTAAAGAGATAGCCGCCGTGGACGAAAACACGGTTCAGTTCACCATGTGTGTATCAGACCCGGCCTTCCCCTCAAAAGCAGCCTTCACGGCCTTTGGCATACAGCCCGCTGAGCACCTCGAGATGAATGGTGGTAGCCCGCTGGATAATCCCATCGGAACAGGTCCCTATAAATTGGACACCTGGAATCGTGGTGACAGCCTGATCATGTCGCGCTTCGAAGATTATTGGGGTGAGCCGGCCATTGCCGATACGCTGGTATTCCGTTGGGCTACAGAAGGCGCTGCCCGTCTTTTGGATCTTCAGTCAGGTAACGTAGATGGTATCGACAATCCGACTCCGGATGATTTCGACACCATCGCCAATGATCCGAATCTGCAACTGAAGGTGCGTCCCGCGCTGAATATCATGTACATTGGTATGAATAACGTCTTTCCGCCCTTTGATAACGAGTTAGTTCGACAGGCAGTTGCCCAATGCATCGACCGTGATCGCATCGTCGACAACTTCTACCCGGCCGGTTCAGAAGTGGCCTCCCACTTCTCACCCTGCGCCATACCCAACGCTTGTGTTGGTGACTCGTGGTATGAATTCAACCCGGATGCAGGCAAAGCCCTATTAGTCGAAGCCGGATTCCCAGATGGCTTCGATACAGTTTTCAATTATCGCGACGTAGCCCGAAGTTACGTGGCAGAACCTGCACCAATCGTTGTGGACATACAGAGTCAGTTGGCAGAGAACTGCAATATTAATGCGGAAATCGAAGTGATGGAATCAGGCGCCTTTATCCAGGCATCCGATGCCGGTGAATTGGAAGGTCTGCATCTTCTCGGTTGGGGCGCAGATTATCCTGATCAGACAAACTTCCTTGATTACCACTTCGGCGGCGGAGCAACAGATCAATTCGGCAATAAGTTTGACGATATCACAACTGCTTTAGCAGCAGCGGCTGCCTTAGGAAGTGATGCCGAACGAGAGCCATTCTATATTGAAGCCAATAACGCAATTAGAACCCATGTGCCCATGGTGCCAATCTCCCATGGTGGTTCAGCCACGGCTTACCTGGCCGACGTCGATGGTGCTCACTCCAGCCCGTTAGGCAACGAATACTTCGCGGTCATGGATCCGGGTGGGCGAGACACCTTCGTCTGGATGCAAAATGCCGAACCGATCAGCCTGTACTGTGGCGATGAGTCCGACGGCGAATCGCTCCGGGCATGTGAACAGATTGTTCAAGCCCTCCTTGCATACGAAATCGCCGGAACTGCGGTTGAACCTGCTCTGGCAACTTCATGCGATCCTAACGAAGATTTGACTGTTTGGACTTGCCACCTTCGCGAAGGCGTCCTTTTCCATGACGGTTCAACCCTCGACGCGAATGATGTCATCGTCTCCTACGGAATTCAGTGGGATGCGGCCAATCCACTCCATGTCGGAAACGCCGGTCAGTTCGCCTATTGGGGCGCCCTCTGGGGTGGCTTCCTAAACGCTGAAGAGTAATCTTTAGTCAGCTAGTCTCATAAAAGTCACACGGGATGGTTTGTATGGTAACAAGCCATCCCGTCGTGTTATTTTAATTTGCCTTGTATTGGTAGTTGACTATCTCGTCATCATAATAATTCAATGATTCAATTCTCGATCCGACGCGTTCTTTCGGCCATTCCGGTGGTTTTTGGTGTGCTAATGGTAACTTTTTTCCTAGTGCGTGCCATACCTGGCGACCCATGTACCGCGATACTGGGCGAAAGAGCAACGCCGGAGATTTGTGAACGTTTTTTTGCCGAAAAAGGTTTGGACAAGCCAATTCCTGTACAGTTTGGCATCTATCTTAAGGATCTTGCCCAAGGCGATTTTGGCGAGTCGATACGATTCAAACGACCTATCACCACGATTCTCATTGAACGTCTTCCTCTAACAGTGGAATTAGGTCTCATGGCCCTCACTTTTGCCGTAATTATCGGCATACCTCTGGGGATCATTTCAGCACTCAAAAGAAATTCAGCCACTGATGTGGGCACCATGGTGATCGCCAATATTGGTGTTTCTATGCCGGTTTTTTGGCTTGGTCTCATGTTGGCCTATGTATTTGCCTTGTTGCTGAAGGATACACCGCTTCAGCTCCCCCCGACCGGTCGTTTATCGGCCGGGGTCATTCCCATTCCCTTTTATGAAGTATATGGCTGGGAGGTCCCTGCGAGTGGTATCAAATATCTTGTTTTGACCTTTATCTCAAATATGTACATCGTGAATGGTATCCTGGGCTTTCATTGGACGACCACCTGGGATGCTGTACGCCACATGATTCTTCCGGCCATCGCCTTAGGCACCATCTCCATGGCTATTATCGCGCGGATGACTCGGTCCGCCATGCTGGAAGTATTGGGACAGGATTACATTCGCACGGCCAAGGCAAAGGGGCTTAAACACAGAAAAGTTGTGCTAAAACATGCCTGGCGAAATGCCTTGCTTCCAGTAGTCACTATCATCGGTCTTCAACTTGGCTTGATATTGAGCGGCGCTGTATTAACCGAGACTGTTTTTGGTTTGGCGGGTGTCGGCCGGACCATGTATGAAGCTATAACCGCTCGAGATTTTCCGATCATACAGGGCTTTGTCATTGTGATTGCCATTGGCTTTGTCGCACTAAACCTGTTGGTGGATCTTTCATACGGCATTCTTGATCCTCGCGTTAGGCTTGATTAAATCTCTTAGTAACTAACTACGATGTCATCCGTCACCGAACTCCCCGTCGACACCATTGACGATCCCTTAGAAGGCACAATTGGTAGCTTTAAATCGAATAGCCTTTGGCGTCTGACTCTTCGGAGGTTCTTCAGGCAAAAATCAGCAATTATCGGTGGAGTGATTCTGATAATACTGGTTTTCGGCGCCATATTTGCTGATTTTGTAGCTCCTTATAGTCCGACTGAAGATTTTATTGGCGAGCCTAATACCACCAGAAGGGATCCCCCATGCATTCATTTGTTAGGCTGTCCAGAAGATAAGCCCCAACATATTATGGGTCTCGACGGCAATGCCCGGGATGTCTTCAGCCGTATTATTTATGGAGCACGTATTTCACTAACAGTTGGATTCGTGGTCGTTGGCTTCGCCATTATCACTGGAACCGTCTTGGGGTCAGTGGCTGGATATTCAGGTGGTTGGATAGGCAACATAATCATGCGGATACTGGATGTGGTTTTGGCCTTTCCGTTCCTGATCCTGGCCATCGCCATTGTTAGCGTTTTGGGTCCAGGTCTTACAAATGCGATGTTAGCTATCGCCATCGTATCCATCCCGGCCTATGCCCGAGTTGTACGATCCAGTGTTCTGTATGTTCGAGAGCAATCATATGTTGAGGCCTCTAGAGCGCTAGGGGCCAGCCATAGGCAGATCCTCCTGGGTCGAATTTTGCCTAATTCGTTGCCCCCCCTCATTGTCATCGGCACCCTGGGCATCGCCACAGCCATATTGGATACGGCCGCCTTATCATTCATCGGCCTTGGCGCCCAACCTCCCCAACCCGAGTGGGGTTCCATGTTAGCCAGCGAGCGCAACCAGGTCTTTAGCGCACCTCATCTCGTCTTTTTTCCAGGCTTGGCCATTATGCTCACGGTTCTCGCCTTTAATCTGTTGGGAGATGGACTCAGGGATGCGCTGGACCCACGGCTCGCGCAAGCCGGTTTCGATCCCGAATAGCGATCCCCCCCTCCTATCCGCTAATATTATCGCTGCGATTTACAGCGGATTATCGAGGCCTGTGCCCTGCAGAGTGAACTGAAACTGCTCCGTCAGTATTGCAGGCTACTAATATCTTACCGAAAGAAAACTCTCGTACGACTTGATTCAAGGTACAAGCTGGCTTCTGGTAGCGTGTAAAAGATCACACTCAGCGCCATGCGAAAGTTCTACACTTATTTTTCTAAGCTGCTTACAGGCCTGGTTTATTCCGATTCCGGCAGTAAATCTCCCGAATACGGCTCTACTTCTGTAGCTTCAGGTCCCTTGTTGCGCTCTTCGACATCGTAGAGTACCCATTGGCCCTCTGCCAGCTCAAGCGGATCGCCAATGGAACTGGTTTTGTGAAAGAAGATATCCTCACCACCACCGCGTGATATGAATCCATAACCGCGGGAAGGGTTATACCACTTCAATGTACCCAGATACTTGCCGCTCAGTGGCTCAATCTGAATACTCTTGGGCTCATTTACCACCTGAGGTTTTGGTTTATCTTCGGGTTTACTGGCTTGTACGGTCGCGACAGGCTCTTCACCTAATTCTTTAAGGTACTCAGGTTCAAGTGGTAATCCGGCCTTGTGCAATCTTCGTTTCATGGCGACTGTAAAAACGAACTTGTTCCCCTGTTCGTCTTCGGCCCATGTATCACTAAAATTCATATCTTTGTTCTCCTTACCGCTTCTTAGTCAATAGTATTCGTCTCGCCTGACATATCGGGTCGCATCCGTAAGGCGACGACACCGGTAACCCGGTTGTTTTCCCCTAAACGGATGATGGGTCGCGGTTTAATGGGTCGATTGCCGGTTACGGCCGAGCCTAATTTTATTTGTCTTGCCGTACCTGCGACCGTCTTTATAATCAAATCAGATTTTGGATGGCCAACCATCACGGAAACGACCTCCGTTGCCTCTTTAGGTAGGCGGAGATTGATGACGCCCTGTCCATAGCGCCCTTGGCGTGGATATGCACTAAGAGGCGTCGTTTTGGCCAGTCCATTATCCGTAATACTCCATAGATAGCTTTCCTTGTCGTAAATATCCAAACCCACAAGGCCATCGGTGTCGTTTTCCATCTTTATACCCATAACCCCACCAGCTGGCAGGCCCATCGGCCGGACTTCTTCTTCGGCGAAGCGAATTGTCTGGCCAGATGCCGTCGACAAAATAACTTCATTTTCGCCGCTCGTTAATCGAGCCCAGCCCAGGGCGTCATCGTCCGGCACGTTCATAACCACAAAAGGATTGCTCGTTATGCCTGGAAGATCTTCCAGGCGTATTCGTTTGATTACGCCGCCAAGGGTTGCCAGAACAAGATATCCAGAGAAATCAGCCGGTCGAATAACGGCCGCTGGCACATGGTTTCTTTTTGTTAAACCGGTCAGGCTGGCCCAATGGGTTCCTTCCCCAAAGGTTCTGGCCTGCGGTAACTGGTATACTGGCAAACTCACTGCCTGGCCATCGGCCGAAAAAAGATAAAGAATATCTTGGGTATTAGCCTGGAGAAAAATGGCCGGTAGTTCAGCGGGCTTTGCCGGCACCGCGGCCATCTCCGGGGTCGGAGTACGGGCCAGGGTCCCTTCCTCCCCTGCCAGCACCCAGCACAATTGATCTGGCAGAAGGTCGGCGGCCGTTACTTCTGCTCGTTCACCGCTCTCATCTAGGATCTGCGTCCGGCGTACATCACCATAAAGATCTTTCATCCGGAGAAGCTCTTCCTTTACAGCCAAACGCTGAAGGTCCGGCCGGGCTAAGAGGCGTTCCAGGTTCTTTATCAACCCTATCTTGTCTTTATATTCGTCCTGCAACTTGCGTCGTTCCAGGTTGGCCAGTCGCCGTAACGGCATATCTAAGACCGCCTGGGATTGCACTTCGGAAAGCTTAAACTCCTTCTGAAGATTGCTTTTGGCGCTCTCCACCGTCCTGGAACGTCTGATGGTCCGTATTACCGCATCCAACTGGTCCAGCGCCTTCAAAAGACCTTCCAGAATATGAGCCCGTTCTCTCGCCTTGGCCAATTCATGCTCACTGCGCCGCTGAATCACTTCCAGGCGGTGCTCAAGGTAGATCTTGAGCGCTTGTTTCAAGGTAATTACCCTAGGTTCGCCATTGACCAGGGCCACCATGATGATGCTGAATGTCGATTGCATGGGTGTCAGACGGAAAAGATCAAGCAGAACCTTTTCCGGTTCAACATTGCGCGTCGTTTCCAGGATAATGCGCATTCCGTTACGATCCGACTCATCTCGTAGATCCGTTAATCCTTCGATCTTTCCATCACGATGCAAGTCGGCGATTCGAGATAACAAGTTGGTTTTATTTGTCTGATAGGGCAGCTCAGTGACGACAATACGCGACTTATTCCGTTCCATATGCTCAATGTGGGCTTTGGCGCGGACAACCACGCGTCCCCGGCCGGTCGCGTACGCATTGGCAATCGCATCCAGCGGGCTCTCATCTGGTTTGCCCCGGTAACGATAGATCAGGGCGCCTGTTGGAAAATCGGGTCCCCTGATAAAACCCATTAGATCGGCTATCGATATCTCTTCAAGTTTCTCCCAGCGATCCAGCATAAAAGCCAGTGCATCAACGATTTCCCCTAGATTGTGTGGCGGTACGCTCGTGGACATGCCAACGGCAATACCTGAGGATCCATTCAATAACAGATTGGGCATTGCAGAGGGTAGGACGGCCGGCTCTTTCAGTGTTTCGTCAAAATTTCCGATATAGTCGATGGTATCCAACTCAATATCTTGAAGCAGATCGTAGCCCATAGGCGTCATTCGTGCTTCTGTATAACGCATAGCTGCGGCTGCATCTCCGTCGATGGAACCAAAGTTCCCTTGGCCATCCACCAGCGGGTAGCGCATGGAAAAATCCTGGGCCATCCGAACCATGGCGTCATATACCGACTGGTCGCCGTGAGGATGATACTTTCCCAGCACCTCGCCAACGACCCGGGCTGATTTCTTATGGCTGCTATTTGGCCCCATGCGCATGTCGTACATAGCATATAAAATCCTGCGCTGAACCGGCTTTAGGCCATCACGGGCATCGGGAAGTGCTCGCGACACGATGACGCTCATAGCATAACTCAGGTATGAGTCGCGCATCTCAGTTTCGATATTGATTTGTTTAACCAGTCCTACCTCAGCAGTCGTCATTCGTCTTTTCGCTTTTCTAGATGATTTCGATTAGCCAGGGCACATAACTTGTCGAATATTTTATTAGAACGGGTTTTCTATAAACCGGTGTCAACTATAGGCGATTTGAAGGGGGCTGTCAAACAAAAACGGCTCGTTATTCCCAACTAGGTATAAAGCTAAGACAAGATTGATTTCCTCTCCTACCAATCATCGGGAGATTCGATGAAGACCAGGTTGCCCTCAACCTTAACCTGGTATGTGGGTATTGGAACGACTGCCGGCATTGACAAAACGCTCCCGTCACGAAGGTCGAATCGGGCGCCATGCCGAGGACATTCAATAGCGCAGTCCTCAATATCACCTTCACCCACAGGTCCGCCATCGTGAGTGCAGACATCTTCGATGCAGTAGAATTGCCCCCCAATATTGATGAGCACCACTGAGACTTCGTCGAGATCAATCAATTTTCTGGCGCCTGGTGGCACTTCATCCAACGTTGCCACTGGAACAAGTTTACCCATCACTATCCCGGCGCAATTCTTCTGGCGCCGGCATACCATATGCGCCTGCCTTTAAAACCTTGAGAGAAAGTAAGGCACATTTTACTCGAGTCATGCTCAATTGGATGCCGAGTAGCTCTAATAACTGTTCCTTGGAAAAAGCTTTCACTTCCTCCAGGCTCATACCCCGAATTTCTTCGGTTAGCAATGACGCAGAAGCCTGGCTAATGGCGCAGCCATGACCTTGCCACATCACCTCTTCAATGCGATTCTGGGCGTCTAATCGGACCGATATTTCGATCACATCTCCACAAAGCGGATTATCTTCTTCATAGATAAAATCCGCTGGCTCAGCCCGCCCGAAATTCAGTGGATTTTCATACAAGTCAATTATCTGTTCGCGGTATATACTTTCTTCCACAAGCAGTTCCATCCTACGTTACAAATTCATTATTAAAAAAATTCTACCAAGCAACAAATGTACTATGAAATTTCTCCATTGTCATGTTCCCAGGCGAAAAACTTTCCGCACTCGATGTAAACTAGCGACAAGTTGATCAATATCATCCGGACGAGTATAGAGGTAAAAACTTGCCCTGGCACTTGCCGGTAGATTGAGTTTAGTATGCAGGGGCATAGCACAATGATGACCAGCTCGGATAGCGATACCATCCTGATCAAGAACCTGTGAAATATCATGGGGGTGGATCCCCTCCAAGGTAAACGCGGCAACGCCACCTCTTTGGGAAACGGGAGGACCTAAAACCTTTAATCCATTAATTTCACTTAATGCTTCTAAGGCATAGTCGGTGATAAATTGTTCGTGAGCGTGAATGTTATCCATACCTACATCGTCTAAATAGTTCACCGCCGCCCCAAGCCCAATCGCCTCAGCAATACTCGGGGTACCAGCCTCGAACTTCCAGGGCAGTTCATTCCAGGATGATCCTTCAAGGCTAACTCGCAAGATCATGTCACCGCCACCCAGAAAAGGCGGCATCTCTTCCAATAAAGCTCGCTTGCCATAGAGAATACCGATACCTGTCGGCCCACACATTTTGTGACCAGAAAACGCCAGAAAATCACAATCAAGATCCTGTACGTCCACAGCGAGGTGGGGAACACTCTGTGCTGCATCGACCAGGGCGATCGCTCCCATCGCGTGAGCGGCGGCCACTAATTCTTTTGTCGGATTAATCGTTCCGAAGACGTTTGACATGGCTGAGAAAGCTACGATCTTGGTGCGTTCAGTCAATAAGCTCGATAAATTTCTTAAATCAAGTAACCCTCTTTCATCGAAGGGAATATAGCGAATCACCGATCCTTTCTCTTGAGCGAGAAGTTGCCAGGGAACAATATTCGAATGATGCTCCATCTCTGTCAGGAGTATTTCATCCCCAGGCTTGAGATTAGTTCGCCCCCATGATTGGGCTACCAGATTGATGGCTTCGGTTGTGTTTCGTACAAAAATTATCGTGGCCGGGTCTGGCGCGTTAACAAATCGTCCAATTACCTCCCGAGCGCCTTCATAACCAGCCGTAGCGTCCTCACTTAGGCGATGAATGCCCCGATGAACATTGGCGTTATAAGTGCGATAATAATCATCCATCGCCTTGATTACCGCGACAGGCTTTTGGGACGTCGCAGCACTATCCAGGTATACCAAAGGGACGTCTAGATAGGCATCCGTCTTTAATATGGGAAAATCAGCAATGATTGAATTAGGATCTAACATCATAAACCATCACAATTTAACACTATTTAGATCATCTCGACAACAGGTTCCTGGTCAAAATTTCGGCCCAGAACGGATGCTAAAAGCAAAAAGCACGGTCAACCGTGCCCTTTGAGAATTAGACCATCTATTCAGAATGCCTATCCCGTTCAGCTGACCTTTTCCAATATTCGAGAAGCGATTCTTTCTTTCACACCCTCCACAGGGATTCGCTCCATTACCGGTGTGAAGAATCCTTCCACGACCATTTGTACGGCCGTCTCTTTTGGTATGCCCCGGCTCATCAAATAGAAAACTTCCAGTGGGTCAAGTTGGCCTATGGTAGAAGCATGGGTACAGCGAACATCATCGGCTTCAATCTCGAGTCCGGGAATGGAATCGGCTCGGGCTGTTTTGGCCAGTAACAGATTCCGATTCGCCTGGAATCCATCGATTCGTTGTGCGTTAGGCAGCGCCTTAATCATGCCTTGCCATACCGAACGCGCATCGTCCTTTAGTGCGCCTTTATATAACAGGTCGCTAACACTGTCAGGTGCATTGTGATTTTGCTGTGTGTCCAAATCGAAATGCTGCCTTTTGTTTCCTAGAAACAATCCGGACATGCGCGCCCACGAACCTCGACCATCAAGCTCCACGGTCTGAAAGGCTTTCGTCAGCCGGCTGCCCATGACACTGATAACCCAATCCAATTTGGCGTCGCGCCCAACTCTTGCTCTTTCATGATTAATCTGCCATAAGTTCGTGCCAAAATCTTGAAGAGAGACATAAGTAAGGCTGGCCTCATCACCGACAATCAATTCCACGACACCATTATGTAAAGCTGGTTTTTGGGTTGTTTCAGAGGCGTACTCGTCAATCAACAACGCCTCTGCGCCCTGCTCCAAGACTATCAGTGTATGTGTATACGTTTTGCCACCGACCGACCACAAGGCGCTATGTAAGGGTGCGGCCGCCTTGACTCCTTTGGGCACGTACAAGAAAGAGCCGCCACGCCAGAAAGCACCGTGCAGAGCCGCAAATTTCCCTTCTTCGATTGGCACGGCTTGTGTCATAAAATATTGGCGAACAAGATCCCCATGATCACGAATGGCCGTCTCCATGTCACAGAAAATCACACCCTGACTCGATAATGCATCTCCCAGTTCATACCGGGTAGTTATGCCGTCAACTTGAAGTAAAATTCCCCCGGTTTTATCCTCGGTGAGTTGCTCACCCAGATAGGCAGGAACAACAACGCCGGAACTGTTACCGTTCAGCGACGGTCCAATCTCGTCAAGTTTTAGCCTGCGTAAATCTGTCCGCCGCCAGGCTTCGTCTTTAGTCGTAGGCGATGGCATCGCCTGGTAAGCCTCCCAGGCGCGCAGACGAAACTCACGCATCCAGGCAGGTTCATCATATTTATCTGATAATTCTTCTACAGCTTCGCGAGAATAGGTAGTCATCTGTCCCTCATCAAAGAGACCGCCGCTAACCGGTCTCCAATTATCGTCAATTAAACGCTGCTTTCTAACCATCATAAGCTCGGTCAACAGAACTTTGACATGGTATAAGTAGCAGATTCATCAAATCTAACCGATCGACCCTTCCATCTGGAGTTGAATAAGGCGATTCATTTCAACGGCATATTCCATAGGCAACTCTTTGACGAGCGGCTCTATGAAACCATTCACGATCATCGTGCTGGCCATCTCTTCGGTCAGTCCTCGACTCATCATGTAGAATAGCTGTTCCTCGCCGATTTTACTCACAGAAGCCTCATGGCCAATCGTGACATCCTGTTCATCGATTTCTATGTAAGGGTAAGTATCTGAACGACTTTTATCATCAAGCAACAAGGCGTCACAAACCACATTTGAACGAGATCCTGAGGCTCCTTCATGGACTTTTAGTAGACCTCGGTAGGAAGCCCGTCCCCCGGATTTGCTCAGCGATTTAGAGATAATGCGGCTTGTGGTATTTGGTGCCATATGAACGACTTTGCCTCCCGCATCTTGATGCTGTCCGGCTCCCGCAAAAGCAATTGACAGGATTTCTCCATGAGCACCTGGCTCCATCAGGTAAACAGCTGGATATTTCATCGTCACCTTCGAGCCGAGATTTCCATCCACCCACTCCATGGTGGCATCCTGATAAGCCATCGCCCTTTTGGTTACCAGATTGTAGACATTGTTAGACCAATTCTGGATTGTCGTATAACGGCACCGTCCGCCCTTCTTTACAACAATCTCGACAACGGCCGAATGCAAGGAATCAGAAGAATAGACAGGGGCGGTACAACCTTCGACGTAGTGGCAATAGGCACCTTCATCAATAACTATCATCGTACGCTCAAACTGGCCTACATTTTTGGCATTGATTCGGAAGTACGCCTGTAAGGGCATTTCAACATGAACACCTGGAGGCACATATATAAAACTACCACCAGACCAGACCGCCGTATTCAACGCGGCGAATTTGTTGTCATTGTGAGGAATAATTGTTCCAAAGTATTCTTTTACAATCTCAGGATACTGGGCTAGGCCATCATCCATTCCCAGGAAGATAACCCCCTGTTGGACCAATACTTCCTTTATCTTGTGGTAAACCACCTCTGATTCATATTGTGCTGCGACACCCGATAAAAACTTCTGTTCGGCTTCAGGAATACCTAATTTATTGAACGTATCCTTGATATATGGCGGGATGTCTTCCCAGTCATCACCCTGCCGGTCCGAAGGTTTGATATAGTAAAAAATATTATTGAAGTCAATGTCCGAGAGATCCGCTCCCCAATTTGGCATGGGTCGCTCGAGGAAATGATGATAGGCTTTTAGCCGATTCTCGAGCATCCATTCGGGTTCACCCTTGCTTTTGGATATATAGCGGACTAACGCTTCGTTCAGCCCTCTCTCCGCTTTGAATATGTAATCCTCAGTGTCGGAAAAACCATATTTCTCCGCATACTCAACGTTTACACCTTTGGCAATATCGCGTTCGCTTAATTCTCGCTCGGCTAGCGTTCCCATCAATTAACCTCCTCAGCTGAACCGTATTTCTCCCGAAGCCAATCGTAGCCACTTTCCTCCAATAGGAGGGCTAGCTCTGGACCACCACTCTCAACAATTCGCCCATCAAGCATGACATGAACGTAATCCGGCTGTATGTAGTTAAGAATCCGTTGATAATGGGTAATTACCAACATGCCCATTCCGATGGAGTCATGAAGTTCTTTGGCGCCCTCTGAAACTATCCGCAAGGCATCGATATCCAAGCCTGAATCAGTCTCATCCAAAATGGCGATCTTCGGTTCCAGAGTTGCCATTTGGAGAATTTCCGCCCGCTTTTTCTCCCCGCCTGAAAATCCATCATTCAGATATCGGCCGGCGAATTTATGGTCCATCCCTAGTGAATCCATTTTATCGATTAACAATCGGCGAAATGCCGGGATAGGCATTCCCTTGTCGTCCGGATTGGCGGCCCGGAGGCGGGCATTAATGGATTGCCGAAGGAAATTAGCCACGGTAATACCTGGTACGGTAACCGGATACTGAAATGCCAAAAACAGACCGGCCCGCGACCGCTCATCCGTTGCCATATCCATGAGAATCCAATCCGTCGAAAATCACCTCTCCGGCCGTGACCGCATAGCTCGGGTGACCGGCCAGCGCGTATGCCAATGTGCTCTTACCCGAACCGTTTGGTCCCATAAGTGCATGGATCTCACCTTGTCTAACCAGCAGGTCGATTCCTTGTAGAATCTCCTGATCAGCAACAGTTACGTGCAGGTTTCTAATTTCAAGTGCGGTTGTCATCTAGTTCATTTTCTCCTTTACAGATAGCCTCTTGTCCCATCCTTCAGTAAGGCTATCGGTAGCCAACGTTTCAATCGTAGAATCTATTCCCTTTCAGGGGGAAACGCCAGCGATTTAATACGGCTAAGTATAACATAGCGCTGGATCAACGTCAATATTTATTATATTTATGATAATAATAGGATAATTGACAGGCTCGACTACACATGATATAATTGCGACGGAAATCATAAGGATTGTATCGTGAATATCGCAACCGACAACAGCAGGATAAGCACCCGAGAGATCATCTTGGATGCCATCAAGCAGGCCAATGAGGCGACTGTGGATGATTTAGCCCTGGCGGCCGATGTATCCCCTGTCACGGTTCGGCACCACCTTAATTCTCTGCAGGCTGAAGGCCTGCTGAAGGCGCGCAGTATTCGCCGGAAAGTTGGCCGTCCATACTACATCTACCGCCTTAGCGACAAAGGCCATGAATTATTTCCCCAAAGATATTTGCGTCTAAGCAGCATGTTGCTTGACGAGTTGAAGGACCGATTTCCAAAAGAAGTGGTCGCTGAGCTTTTTAATAGTGTCGTGGAGCGAATTGTTCAAGAGCATCGCGTTCATTTTGAAGGATTAACTTTCGAAGAAAAGTTAAATTACCTTGTCGGGCTTTTGGCAGATGAAGGGTTCTTGGCTACCTGGGAAGTTACAGAAGAAGGCTATCAAATAACCGAGTACAGTTGCCCGTATTATTCGGTTGGTCGAAAACATAGCGAGGTTTGCGGATTCGATAAGCAGCTTATGATAGCTGTTCTTGATTCCCCGATCAGCCAGGAATCGTGCATGCTTAATGGTGATTCTTCCTGTCAATTTACCCTGCTATTGCCCGGCGCCATTGCTTGAATCACATCGATAGATAATCATGAGGAAATATTCATGGTCGTAAGCAAAGAAGAAGAAATATTAGAAGCGTTGCGTACTGTCATCGACCCGGAGATCGGCCTGAATGTTGTGGAATTGGGACTTATCCGCGAGATGGAATTGGATGATACCGGCACAAAGATTACCATGATTCTGACCACCCCTTTCTGCCCATATGGTCCGGCAATGATTGAACAAGTCCGTTCGACTGCCGGCCAGGTTTCAAGCGAAAATGTTATCGTCGAACTAGGGACTGAACTGTGGGATCCCTCGATGATGGAAGAAGGTGCAGGCGGTGATTGGGGCTTATTCTGAAGCGAATATATTTACAGGCTGGCCATTTAAGACCCTCCAGGCGAGGGTCTTTTTTTGACTAGCCTGATTCCCCTGAAGTCGATGACCCAAACAACAATCCACAACTTGCACGATCTGACCCGCCCAGAGATCGTGGCATTACTGAACTCCTGGGGATATAGCGAGTTTCACGCCGGAGTTCTTTGGGACCAGTTGTATAAACAGTTGGCCGGTGGCTTTGAAACAATAACAATTCTCCGAGATGACCTCAAGGAGCATCTGCTAAACAACGCCACTTTAACAACCTTAGATGTTTCGTACAAGGTTCAGAGTGTCGACGGTCTGGCCACAAAATACCTTTTTTTGTTAGGGGATGGAGAAACTGTTGAGTCGGTATTGATGTATTATGCAAAAAGAGCGACCGCATGTATCAGTACACAAGTGGGTTGTGCGATGGGTTGCGTATTCTGCGCCACCGGTCAAATGGGTTTCATTCGCCATTTACGGGCGGGCGAGATTGTGGGACAGCTATTGCATATTGCTCGTCAATTAGATTTGCGGGGCGAAAGATTGCGCAACGTGGTATTAATGGGTATGGGTGAACCGCTACACAATTATACTGCCACGATGAAGGCTATTGAAATCATGACTGAGCATCACGGATTGAGCATCGGACCGCGATACATTACGCTAAGCACGGTCGGTATCCCATCTATGATCCGGCGCATTGCCGACGAAAACCGGATGTTCAACCTCGCCGTCAGCCTGCATGCAGCAACCGATGACGAGAGGAACAAACTAGTCCCAACTGGCAAGAATTGGTCGCTGATCGAAATTATGAATGCCTGCCGCTATTACATTGACAAACTTGACCGACGTGTGTTTTTTGAATGGGCTCTCATTGAAGGAAAGAATGACACACCACAACAAGCTCATGCCGTTGGCAGATTACTTCAGAATATGAACGCTCATGTCAATCTAATTCCCCTCAACCTCACCCATGGATATGGGGGGAATCCAAGTAGTCGAGTCGCGACGGGTTCTTTTCAGGCCATCTTGGCTGACTACGGGCTTCCCAGCACCATCAGACAACGTCGGGGAATTGATATCAATGCCGGCTGTGGCCAACTTCGAGCCAATAAAGAACGCTGATTACCTTAGCGCAGCACTACCTCAGTCCATGATTGAATCCATTCCTCACGCTTAGCATCAATTTTATCCGGATCGATAGTGCCCAATTCTACCGGAATTAAAGCCCATTCGATAAATACTTCAGGCAAGATCGCATTTTGATTGACAGGGAAGACAAACATATGTAGTGGTATGTCTTCTTGAAACACTTTGCCTAGCATAAAATCAACAAACTTCTCTGCGTTATGACGTTGCGATGTCCCTTTAACGATGCCGACGAACTCCACCTGCCTGAAACATGTTCCCGGTTCAGTAATGCTACCTGATGGGGGCTCATCAATCGGGGGATTGGCGAAAACAATTTCGGCCGTAGGGCTGCTGGCATAAGAAACGACCAATGGCCTGCTACCATCGCTTATGGCACTAAATTGCCCATGGTAGGCAGCTTCCCACCCGTCGACCACCATGACACCGTTTTCTCGCAATGCTGCCCAATAATCAAGATAGGTATAATCGTCATCGGTACCAAATTCAGCGATCGTTGCCAGTAGAAATGCCAGCCCAGGACTGGACGTAGCCGGATTCTCAACCACCAGTAAGTTCTTATATTCAGGTAGGGTCAAGTCCAACAATGAATCGGGTAGCTCAATTGCTCGCTCGTCAAACCACAACCGGTCAAAGTTCAAACAGACATCCCCGTAGTCAACAGGGGTTAAATGATAGGTCTGATCAAGAATCAAGGCTTCAGGCACTTCCGCCAATAAGGGTGATTCATATTCCTCAAAAATCCCTTCGGCCAACGCGCGGCTCATGAAGGTGTTGTCAAGCCCAAAAAAAAGATCCGCCAGGGGATCCTGCTTCGATAGAATCGCCTGGTTTAGAGCAGCGCCAGCATCACCGGCCGGCAATAAGACAAGACGCACGTTGTTAGCCTCTTCGAACTCTGCCAGAACCTCTTCACTTATGGCAAAACTATCGTGACTCATGATGACGAGTTCGTCGGGCTTTGATTGGCCAACATTTCCTGCAATATTCTTCTCACCTCCGGTATCTGCCGGCGTCTCACTGGAACAGCCAACCAACAACAACGCCAATAATAAATATCCAACAAGAGATTTCATCATCTTTTCACCTACAAAGTGGCAGATTCTATTTTGTCTTTTCTACCGGCCTGTAGCAGGTCTTTTATCCCGACAAAACCTTCATGACGAAGGTTGATAAGTTGGGATGTGGACACAGAGCAATCTTCCTGATTCGAGAGTTACCGATACTGTCTTGGCAGTCATGACGTTGCTGATCCCACGGGCAGGTCCAAATGTTAACCTTTCATCAATCAGCTCCCATTGCAGTCCGGTGGTTCTGCTGATATGAGCGCCCTCACCGAAAGGTATAAGGGACAATGTATCCCCAATAGAGCCATCAATCTGGCATTCGCCACTGATCAGCCATGCTCTCTGACCAGGTTCCACGAGTTCAATGTGCTGGTCTCTGAATGCGGGATGGGCTAACAAAAATATGTTACCCAAAGTCTGGTCCAGCCGCCCCCCTAATGAGCCAAAGATTTTGATGTCACCTTCGTAATGATTGATGGCATATAACAAAGCTAGTTCAAGATCGGTTTCATCCTTAAGCTCAGAATGTGAGATTATCAATGCCCCGCTTGAGGTTAGCTGCTCTAGTAATTCTTGTGAGATAGAGTCAAAATCACCTATGACAACATCTGGCTCAAGGCCTAGATCAGCGACGTGTTTCGCGCCACCATCAGCGACGATAATTACAGAATCATCCGTTATAAGAGGTCGAACCCAATCTAGATTACCGATCAGCCCGTTGGCAAATATCAGAATGGTCATCGCAATTCATTTATCCATCTTGCTTATCAGTCAGTCAACAAACAAAAACAGCCATCCCGACTCCGGGTGGCTGCGAGCTGTCATGTGGGATGACTTCTGAGCATTTCCTACGCCGGCATTACCCGGTTCAGGTTCGCAGGTCAGTGGCGATTGAAACCACTCTCTCAGCCAGACTCACTCCAGCTCCCTGTCTCTGTTCCGTAGCTTTGTATTATAGCATAGGCAAAATCTACTCCAACTGCCAGCCTAACTATTTTTATTTTCAGAGGTAGCCCTAGGCATTAGGGTAATCGTCCTCTAAGGCCACTGATATTTTATCAGCACCATCGCTCCGGCCGGGTTGTATACCTCTGCTATTAGAAATACCGGCAACAACTTTGCGAATTACATCATGTACTTTATCATTTGAAGCGAAGATGACTCAAGACTCACCAAAAATAGGTTTTTTTAATGAACTTTCTTTAGAGTTAACCCAGATAGGGCGAACGGTTCGCGACCACCTGTCAAGATGGCGAGTAGGTGTTCGAAACAAGATCCGCCTGCTTCGTCGCCTGCAATTAGATTACATTGTCTTGCCGATTAGTGGTCCCTTACCAGAGCGCGCCAGCCCGCCGAGGGGGTTTCTCTTGCGACAACTACCCCTCCCCCCTGAACCTCTCAATCTCGAGGCACTCAATCATCGGTTAGAGCGGATTGCCGCTGCGGCAAATATCAAAGGAGTTATCTTCATTCTTCAAGATCTCCCTGGGGGAATAGCCAGGCTTGAGAATTTACGAAGATCAATGGAACGGCTGAAAGCTGCCGACAAAGAATGCGTGGTTTATACTCCTCATCTAGATATGCGCCATTACTTCGTTGCTACGGCAGCAGACCGAATAATCACACCACCAACGGTTACATTTAACGTTCTGGGTCTAAGTGCGGAGGCCATCTTCCTCAAAGACGCCCTGACGAAAATTGGTATTTCCATCGATGTGTTCCAGGTCTCTCCTTACAAGGGGGCGTTCGACACCTTCGGACAGGCCACAATTACACCTGAACAGGAGGAGCAACTCAATTGGATTCTCGATGAAAACTTCGCCATTATAGTCACTGCGATAGCCCGAGGACGCTCTCTAGGGGAGGATAAAGTCCGGGAACTCATTGATTCGGCGCCGTTTACTGCCCACGAAACCCTTGAAGCAGGCCTTGTTGATCATCTTGCCTATGAAGATGAAATTGCATTTCTCTTAGGTGATTCATTCAAAAAGCAAGAATTTCGGCCGGCAAATGGCAATGGCGAATACAGCCAATCTGCAAAAAATACCCATCCCGAGAAGGCCAAAATAGCCACCTGGCCTTCCGCACATAACATTCTCCTTGAAGAATGGCGAAAACCAGTGAATAAGTATATCGGCGTTATTTCGCTCGAGGGACAGATTGATATGGGACATAGCCGGCGAGCGCCTATTAAACTCCCTATTCCTCTACCGATTATTGGCGCAACTTCCGTGGGCGATGCGACCGTATCAAATCTGCTCCGGAGGGTAGAACGCGATCAGCGGATGGCAGCCCTCGTTGTTCATATTGATTCAGGTGGTGGATCTCCTCTTGCATCAGACTTAATTTGGCGTCAGATTCGAAGTATCGCTCAAAAGAAGCCGGTATTGGCCTATATGGGCAATGTTGCTGCATCCGGAGGCTATTACATCGCTGCCGCGGCCGAGCACATCATGAGCCAACCCGCAACGATCACAGGATCGATAGGCGTCGTCTCGCTACGTGTCAATATGAAGGGGCTTTATGAGAAGATAAATGTCAATCGAATATCTTTAAGCCGTGGTCGGCGAGCATCACTATATAATGAAATCAGGGATTTGTCTCCTGAAGATCATGAGGTATTAAACGGGCAATTGCATAACCTTTACCAGCAATTCAAACATATTGTTGCAGCAGGTCGGGATATTCCCTATGAGGATCTTGACCCAGTCTGCGAGGGGCGAATTTGGACCGGACGCCAGGCAAAGGAAAGAGGATTGGTGGATAGTTTTGGTGACCTGGTCGATGCGATTAAAACGGCCGCTGAAATGGCGGGCTTGCCGGTTAATGGAACGTATCAGATACCGGTGGTGAATATCAATCAAACATCATCGGGATATGCCTTGCCCGAACCCATTGAACCAAGTGAAGAGATCGAACAATTTTTTGCGGCCGAGTTGCTGCGAAACTATGCGGGGCGACCTCAATTTATAATGCCCTTCCGACTTTGGTTTCGTTAGAGCACCGATCATCATGGACCGCTGTTAGCTCTCAAATCATCGTCTTTACCGGAGAATAGTAAATGAGTCAGATTAATAATCCAGGCAATATGACCCAAAAGAGCGACCTAGCCGGACTATCATTGCTTGGCACCAGCTCGAGCCAGCCCAGCAAACAATTGGAAACATTTCCTAACCGCCACCCGGGTCGGGATTATGTTATTACCCTCACCACCGATGAATTCACATGCATTTGTCCTGCAACCGGTCAACCCGATTTTGCGAAAATTACCATCCAATACATACCCGACCAGAGAATCGTTGAGTCAAAATCCCTAAAACTGTATATCTGGTCGTTTCGCAGCGAGGGGGTCTTCCATGAACATGTTGCCAACGTCATTCTCGATGACCTGGTAGAAGCTCTCGATCCCCGCTGGTGTGAAGTAGTCGCTGACTTCTCCATACGAGGCGGGATAGCCATTTCTGTCAAAGCAGAACATCATCAGAATAATGATTCTGATTTGGACTAAGCTAGAATTAATTACCGGTTAGGAATGGCAATCGCGTCTAAGCACCAGATTTTCTTGTTATTTGGTATTTTCCTTGCACTCGCCAGTGGTGCGGCGAGCTCACCCACCTTGAGTGCCGAAGAATCCCAATCAATGTTGAGTAACAAAATCGATCTGTCAATTTTGGATTCGATGGATAATAATGGCCAGATCGAGTTTATTGTCTTCTTAGCAAATCAGGCCGATCTGACTGAAGCGGACTATCTGCCAACCAAGGCCGAGAAAGGCGCCTATGTCTTCAACAGTTTGACTCAGGCTGCTTTACAAGACCAAACCTCTCTTTTGGAGTATCTAGGTAGCCAGGATGCGCATTATCGCTCGTATTGGGTTGCCAATATGATTTGGGTGAGTGGGGACAGCCATCTTCTGGTGGATTTAGCGTCGCGTCAGGATGTAGCTCACTTATACGCCAATCCAAGAATTGAATTGAAGCTCCCGAAACCTGGCAAAATAGCATCAGAAATTCAATTGATAGAGACGGCCGAGTGGAACATCTCGCAGATTCGCGTACCCGAGGTTTGGGCCCTAGGTTACACCGGGCAAGATGTTGTGATCGGCGGGCAGGACACGGGCTTCGATTGGACCCATCCAGCACTTAAAGAACAATATCGTGGTTGGGACGGGCAAACTGTAACCCACGATTACAATTGGTATGATGCCATTCATGCAGGGGGCGGTGTCTGTGGACCCGATTCTGCCGAACCCTGCGACGATCTTGGCCACGGAACCCATACAATGGGAATAATGGTGGGTAATAATGATGGGAGCAGAAATTTCTCGGTTGCACCAGGAGCCCAGTGGATTGGTTGTCGTAATATGGATCGGGGTGCTGGAACACCAAAAACCTACAGTGATTGTTATGAATGGTTTATCGCCCCCACAGACAAGGACGGGAATAATCCTGATCCATCAAAGGCGCCCCATATAATTAATAATTCATGGAGTTGCCCACCCTCCGAGGGTTGCACAGATATTAATATACTCCGAATAGTTGTGGAAAACGTACGCGCGGCTGGTATCTTACCTGTACATGCAGCAGGGAATGATGGTTTTAACAATCCTAGATGTGGGACGATAAATACACCAGCAGCGATCTACGATGCTTCTTTCACCGTGGGCGCGAGCACGTCCGCCGAAGTAATCGCTGGCTTTAGTAGCCTTGGTCCCGCGACGGTAGATGGTGTTCCTAGTATCAAGCCAGATGTCGTCGCTCCTGGTCAGAATGTCTATTCCACTCTACCAGGTGGAAGCTACGGAACGAAGAGTGGTACGAGTATGGCTGCTCCACATGTTGCCGGTCTAGCGGCCTTAGCTATTTCCGCTGATCCCTCACTGGCTGATAATATTGACAGGCTTGAGTTAATCATAACCAGGATGTCCATCCCAAAAACTTCCGGGGAGACGTGTGGCGGCATAAGCGGGATGCAGGTGCCAAACAATACCTATGGATATGGTCGAATAGATGGGCTTGGTTCCATCCAATTAGTAATCAATCCAAAAACTTACCTGCCAATATTCGCACCGGCCTGGAGTCCAACCTCCGATCAGGAAAACGGGTAACATCAAGAATGGACTGTGTATTATTAGCCGGTGGAATCCCCGGTCCGGCCGACTCTTTGTATACCTATACCCAGGGAAAACCTAAAGCACTTCTTCGAATCGGTCATACAATCATGGTCGGGCTTGTTATCGAGGCCTTGATCGAGGCAAAGAGTGTGGAAAAAATCGCCGTCGTTGGTATCGAGAAGTTCGATTCCAAGAGCTTGGGCTACCCGATTGATTTTATACCTGATAGAGGGAGCATGATTGCCAACGCCCTTGCCGGCACAGAGTGGCTGATGCAGACTAATCGGAGATCACATCACGCATTATTCTGTACATCTGACATTCCAACTATCACGGGCCCGATTATTGATCGATTTGTTGCCAGTTGCTTGCCCCTTGATTTTGCCGGGTATTACTGCATGGTGACCCGGGAAGTAATGGAAGAGCGTTTTCCAAATTCAGGCCGCACTTACGTCAATCTTGACAATGTCCACCTTGCAGGCGGTGATCTCGCCATTGCCCGGCCGGATATGGCAGAAGCCAACCGCGAACTATTACAGATGATAGCCGCAGGTCGTAAACAGGCCTGGAAATTAGCCCGGATTGTCGGTGCGCCAACGTTATTGAAGTTCTTAGCGCATCGCGTATCGATTAGCGACATGGAAAGCAAGGCAAAAGAGGTATTCCAGCAACCCGTTAAAGTGATAGTTTCGCCTGATGCGGAACTAGCCATGGATGTCGATAGTGCTAAACATTTAGCCTTGATGCGCCAATATTTCGACGATTCCAGTGCAATCTCGCATTAGAATAGCCGAGGACTCTGTGCTATACTACCGTGCATCTCTCCTGAAATTCCTGCTTAGTTGCATATCGCTCTTGACCATACACATCCTGTGAACAATCTGGCATGACAAAGTCTGGTAAGTAACCAATAATCATGACTGTTCGACAATATTACGACGACTCCTACCGTATACGGTTCAAAGCAAATGTAGTAGAACAAACGTGGATAGATGGTGAACCCGCTGTCATCTTGAACGCTACCTGTTTCTATCCCTCTTCGGGAGGCCAACCTAACGATTTGGGCGCTATTCAAAAGGTCCAGGTGACAGATGTTTTGCTTCGAGATTCCGACCATCAAATTGTTCATACTCTATCCGAAGAGCTGGTGGAAACTGAGGTGGTCGGAGTAATCGATTGGTCTCGGCGATTTGATCATATGCAACAACATTCAGGACAGCATATCCTATCCCAAGCGTTCCTTCGTGTTGCTGATATTGAAACTATCAGTTTTCATCTCGGCCAGGAAGCCAGCACCTTAGATCTGGCGACAAATCAACTGCCAATAGGCGTGATCGACGAATCCGAATTGTTGGCGAATCGTATCCTGTGGGAAGATCGGAGCGTCCATATCAAGTATGTTTCCGTGAGCGAGGCCCAGTCCCTGCCTTTAAGGAAAACACCGGATAGATTCGGCGACGATCTGCGCCTGGTTGAAATTGAGGACTTTGATCTCTCTGCTTGTGGTGGCACGCATGTAGCCAGAACCGGCGAAGTAGGTCTGATTAAAATCACAAAAACTGAGCGTCGAGCGAATGGACTTCGGATTGAGTTTCGATGTGGTCAACGGGCACTGGATGATTATAGAAATAAATCGCTAGTAGTAGGCCAGTTAGTGGCTGACTTGACGACAGCTGTCGGAGACCTGCCCGACTCAGTGCGACGCCTGCGCGAGCAGATCAAGACGGCCAATCGGCAGATAAAGCGCCAGTCAAACGAGTTAATAACCCTGGAGTCAGCCAAGCTTGTTAAAAACGGTTATACGATAGGCTCGGTGGTTCTTATCAACAAAGTATTTGAGAACCGCGACCCGGCCGAACTTCGGATTTTGGCAAAAAAAGTGGTAAATACGGGGAACGCAGTTGCCTTCCTTGGAATAGCCGGAAATAAGTCCCACCTCGTTTTTGCTGCGGCAGACAATATCCGGGTAAACATGGAGAAGGCGCTTGACCTGGCATTACCTGAACTGGCAACCCCAAGCGGGGGCGGAAGCGCGAAATTTGCCCAAGGTACTGGTGGCGCAGCATCAGAGTTGCAGGTTGCGGCCGCGCTTGAAAGGGCTCGGAACTATTTAATCGATCAGATTAAGGAAATTGACAACGATATTGATTAAAGGTTTTTGGATCATATTTAGTTTTTTTCGCGGCATTGACCTGAGCCATTCATAAATGAGTTACTAATGCAAAGAGCAGTGTCATAATGATTGAAATCGGGGATGGGATCTTTGTTGAGACAGGGTTTGATGGTGTCAATGTTGCAGCTATCGTCACCAGAGAAGGCATTGTCTGCATCGACGCGCCATCCTACCCACGCGACGCTCGCGACTGGGTTATTCAACTCGAAAGAGTACATGCCCAGCCTATCAGGCTGCTGATTCTAACTGATTGTCACGGAGATAGGATACTAAATACTCGTTGGTTTCATGCCCCCATTTTGGCCCAGCGAAGTGTCGCAGAGCAACTTAATAGTTATGAAAAGCGCTACCCGCAGTATCTCCTTGACAGCCTTTACCGGCGAAATCCAACCAGGAGCCGTGAACTGCCACATAGTCCGGTCCAGCGACCATCCTTGAGCTTCACCAATGAGCTATCGTTGCTCATCCCGCCATACTCAATCAATCTTTCTCATCGGCCAGGACCAACGGCGGCCAATACTTGGATCACGATCCCTGAGGAAGGTATACTCTTCGTTGGCGATTCTGTTGTTTCGGGAACAATGCCAATATTAGCAGAAATGAGGTGGCATGATTGGATGGACAGCCTGAACCAACTTGAATCCACCAGGGATGCATACAAGGTTGTGGTACCCGGACGAGGTGATATCGCTAATGTCAACGCCTACCGAGATATGATCGCATACCTGCAAACGATCGAACGAACTGTTCTGATTCACGCCGAAGAAGAATTATCCCTAGCGGATCTGACTATTAAGGCTCATGATTTAGTAGCAACTTTTCCAACCGATAACTTGCCGGTTGACTGGATGACCGATGAGATTGCCAGAGGGCTAGAGCAAGCGTATGAGCAACTCGTCGTTGAGGATGGACATGGTATCGTTGTACCGGCAGATAGAGAACCAAACTAGCCAGATGATATCACCACATTGGGTCTCGTCTGTCCGAAAGGAGCAAGTCGGATGACTGGAGTTTCAAATACTCCTGCTGATGCGCTAAAAAATGTGCCCTTTTTTCGTCGCCTAAGCCAGAAGGATGTCACTGAATTAGCCAGGCGGCTTATTATGCGTCGCTTTAGTCCAGGGCAAATCATTTTCCATTTGGGCGATCCGGCCGGATTACTTTACATTATAACCGATGGAAAGATCAAGATTTCTCACGCCTCATCAGATGGACAGGAAGCTGTTCTCGCGATTCTTGGCAAGGGTGATTTTTTTGGGGAGCTAGCTCTATTGGACGATTCACCGCGTTCGGCCACGGCAGAGGCTATTGAGCCGACCGAAACTCTGACGCTCCATCGCGACGATTTTCTTATTTTTTTGGATAACAATCCGCTATTTGCTAGGCATGTATTGCACATCCTGGCGCTTCGCATACGTCAACTAAATAACCAGATAAGCGATATTTTTTTTCTTGATCTACCCGCTAGGTTAGCGAGAACCTTACTCCTATTGGCCGATCAGCATGGTAAGCCGGTTGAAAATGGAACGATGATTGAACTATCCTTAACCCAGACAGATTTAGCTGAGATGACTGGTGCAACAAGAGTAAGCATTAACAAAGCCATGGGTCGCTTTCGCAGAGCGAACTGGATTATCGTCGAAGGTCGCACACTTACCATCGTTGATCCAGCCGCCCTCGAACGCCTGATCCAAATTTCTGGCGGATAATGTCCGTTGATTCAATTGGCCCTTATCCTAGCCAGTATAGAGGAGTAAAGTAGCTCATGCCCATAAGAAAGGCGTATACCGTAGAGGTCGCTGGCCTGACACGTCAATTCCCATTATTTGAAGTATCACCTGGTGTTAAAATTGCCATCTTTAATATGCTTGGTGATACGTTCGTTGTCAAAGCGGCCGCGGCAGCTCTAGCGGAGCGCCTTCGTGATGATGATGCGGATGTATTGGTAACGGCCGAGGCCAAGAGCATCCCCCTGATATATGAAATGAGTGCTCTAATGGGATTACCTTATGTGGTGCTTAGGAAATCTTATAAAAACTATATGGGTAATGCCATAAGTGCAGAAACCCGGTCAATTACGACAGGAAAGGTTCAGACGTTGTACCTGGATGAGAAGGATCAATTGTTGATCCAAGATCGAAATGTAATTATTGTGGATGATGTTGTTAGTACCGGAAGTACGTTGGCCGGGATGAAAATGGTTATCGAGCAATCCCAAGGAAGGGTTAGCCGGGTGGCGGCGGTTTTCACCGAAGGCGACGGCAACTGGGCGGATGTCACTGCCTTAGGCAACCTTCCGGTTTTTATCGAATAATCAACTTCTTTCGATACTCTACAACTCTGCGATTGTTAGCAAGGGTTCTATCCAGATTGTAGTGAAAGTCATTTGCCGATCTTCTATTTCGAAGTCTGTTGCTGGGGGAACCCCATTATTATGTCGGCCGATCCCGACGTTTCCGAAATCTTAAAAATTGCAGTTGCTTCTCATTACAGCCCGCTTGCATTAACGAAATGGCAGGAGTTTCGATTCGGTCAGGAGTTGAACTGGTACGCTCTGGCCAACCTTTCGAAGGTCTGGGGGTTGTCACCTCTTCTGTACGATAGGGTACGACAAACTCCTGGCCTCCCTATCCCGATCGAAACAACACATTTTTTAGCAAAAGAGTACCAATCCACCGCGGCATTTAACCTTCTTGCTCTACATGAGCTGACCAAAATTCTGGACGCGCTAAGCCCGCTCAAAATACCAGTTGTCCTACTAAAAGGGATATCTCTTCTCCACTCCGTATACGACAATTATGCTCTCAGGCCTATGTTCGATCTGGATCTCCTCGTCCTGTTTATACATCTTGAGCAGATAGTTGCCTCGCTAACGGCTGTTGGCTACCATCAGCTAAGTCCGGAACCGTTTCATAATTATCAAGGTTTATTTTGGAATGAACTATTACTGGTTGACTCCGGTCCCAGTAAAATGCAGGCCGAGCTTCACTGGCATCTTGTTGACAATCCTCACTATGCCAGGAAATTAAAAACTGAGAAGCTGATTTCACGTTGCGGAATAAAACATGAAGCTGGAAATGACCTGCTGCTATTAGCCCCCGACGATCAAATCTTACACCTGTGTATTCACAACGCCTACCATCACCGAAATCGGCTCCAACGATCTTTGGTTGACATTGCTTTCGTGGCCGATCACTTTTCAGACGAGATTGATTGGGATCGCCTGGTGAATTCAGGTATTGCTAACGATATGTCGCTTGCGGTAGCTACAAATTTGACCCTTGCCGCCAATGAATGGTTTGCTCCTATACCGGTGGAAATCTTGCAACGGCTTGAAGAAACTGGATTGGAAATAAGGGAGCGATTTTATTTGTTAGGGCAAAGAAGTGAGTTCCTGAAGGTGAGTAGAACTCTGATTACGCTTCCAGGTCTGAAATCTAAGATATTGTTCCTCCTGGGTCAACTCTTTCCGGTCCAGGAGTTTATGGAATGGCGCTACGGAAATGGGTCTACCAGGCCCACTATTGTGTTATACCTGAAACGCTATGCAAGTGGACTAAGAGGTCTGACGATTGAGATCTTAGCTCTGCCCCGGTGGTTAGTTAAGAAACAAAATAAAACAAAAACGCCTGGCTGATAAACATCAGCCAGGCGTTCGAATTCATTGTTGCTTAACAAGACCTTATCAAGAACGGTTTTCCGTTACCTTCGGACCACGCCCCTTTTGACGTATGCCACCATTTCGCTTACCATTCTTGGCAGATTTTTCCTCAGCGACCATTTCACTTTCATCGAGATAATAGGAATGCCGGTAATAATAATAGGTATAATACCCTTCGCTGCGCGGCTTTAGTTTATTCAGTACCACACCTATCAAATGCGCATTACCCGCCTTTAGCTGCTCCACAGCCTGTTTAAGCGGTCCTCGGCGACTATTCCCGGCATCTGTAACAAGAAGTACACCGTCGGAGCGCTGGCTCAGGATTGAAGCGTCGGTCACTGCCAAAACTGGTGGGCTGTCAAGAATTACATAATCATATTGTTCAGCCATCGTCGCTAACGCACGTTCCATTTTTACGGATCCAAGTAACTCTGAGGGGTTCGGAGGAATAGGTCCACTAGTAAGAACATGCAAACCTTCGACCGCTGTTGGTTGAATAATCTTCTTCATGAGCTCAAGCGTCTTGGTTGAGCCAATTGCGAGATCAACTTCAAGCAACAAACTCGTAAGCCCACCTTGTTGGGGTAACCGGAAAACCTTATGCTGAACGGGCCGGCGAAGGTCAGCATCGATAACCAAAACATTATGGCCAGCCTGAGCCAAAACAATGCCTAAGTTAGCAACGGTCAGGCTTTTACCTTCGGAAGGATTAGCGCTAGTGACCATCAGGGTGACTCTATCTGGATTGTCGACAGCCGAAAATTGAATCCCGGTTCGCAGGACGCGATACGCTTCACTGGTTGGTGACCGTGGCATGCTGAGAGTAATGAGTCGGCCGTCTTCACCTTCATCTGAAATTCGGGCGATACCTGCCAAGGTTGGTAACCCAGTCAATTTTAATACCTCGTCAGGAGATGTAACAGAATCATCGAGGTATTCAAGAAGATAGGCGGCCCCAGTGGCAAGAGTAAGCCCAATCGCTGCGGCAACCAACACGGTTGTTGCGGTCACCGGTCCGATAGGAACGGTAGGTAATGATGCCGGTTCAATAATATTTAAGGTGTTAATAGCACCCTGGCGCGAGTTTGAAAGTAAATCCGCGTAGTTTGACTGCAACGTTCCGAGCTTCGCCTGTAATGCCTCAATTTGATTCTGGAGATCGGCAAATTGCCTCGCTCCGGTTGCGCTAGCTTGCTCTTCTTGTTTTTCGGTGATCTCCTGTTGGGTATCTTCGATTTTACTCTCAAGCCTATCTAACTGATCGCTTATGAAGAATTGACGCGATTGTTCTTCCATTTCTTCAGAGCTGGTCGGGCTTTGCAGAATCAACTGGTGCGTCAACTCGTTAGCTACAGCTTGCGCTCTTTGTGGGCTTGTATCACTTACTGCGATTTCGATCAGTTGCGTATCTGCGAGGGGCCGAACTCCAATTTCAGGCAGCCAATCCAGTCCGAGTGCGACCATTGTTGCATCGCGGACGGGTTGCCTTGATGCGATTTCGGCGTAAGTTTGAGCTAATTGTTGAGTAAGCCAAAATTCAGCTCCGGAAGGGTTCGGATTATCTATCGCCCGGCCGATCATCAATGTTGTTCTAGCCCGGTACTGTTCTGGTTGCTGGCGGGCTGACAAGTAGCTTACCGTGCCAGCAATAATTGTGGCCAGGACTATTAGCCACCACCATTTTCTTAAGGGGGCAATGAATTCTTTCAGTTCCATGATTGCTTTGGGTCAGATTGTAAGGCTAAGTTAAAAATTAAGTATACTTCACGGAGTGCTGGCAGCCAACCTCCTTCAGACAGTGCGCGGAAATTACATGTCTTGCATACGCTGTCAATCATAAATAGGCTACTCTCTCAATAAATCCGTTTTCCAGGGAGTTACTAGGTTTATCAATCACTTTATATTGAATATTCCGTTTAGGCACGCATGCCCATCATTGATTGGTAGCATGGATCCAATGAACCTTGTTATTAATGGTCGATAGCTAAAGGTCAGGACCACCATTTCTTGAGTTTGCCTAGCCGCTTACCAACTGGCGATAGACTTCGTCGACTGCCTTATAGGTCGATCGCCAGTTATAATGTTTGTTTACCCACCCCCGTCCTTCGGATACTAATTTGGCTGCAAGCTCCTTATCGAGAAGAGCCTTAACCACCAATTCGGAAAATTCGTTTCGATCATCTGCAATCAAAATATTCTTACCCGGAATAATACGGATGCCTTCTGCACCGATTGACGTTGAAACGACCGGTATACCCCAAGACCACGCATCCAGAATCTTCACCCGCATACCGCCACCAGCCTGGATAGGAACAACAAATACCTGGCTGGCTGCTATCAGTTTGTCTGGCTCTCTGACAAAGCCTAGTACATCAACCCGGTCACCGTACTCTGATTTGTGACCGGCCAGGTTCTTAATTGAAGGTGGAGGATCCTTACCCGCGATAACAAATCGGACATGAGGCACTTGCTCGATTACCAGTGGCAACACCTCCTTGGCAAACCACTGGACGGCTTCGACGTTCGGAGGCCAAAACATCGTTCCGAGATGAACAATCTGCGGTCTCTCACCTGCCTGAATTTCAACCGCGGCAGATTCGGTATCGATACAGATCGGTACGACTGACATCCTCTGGGCGATTAGAGATCCTTCATCATCCGGGAACAATTTTAGAAGGGTCTCTTTGTCTTCTTCAGTTACCGTCAATATGTGATCGAAATACCGGAGCAACTTTCGCTCATAGTTTGCCAGGAGTCGAGCTTCTCGATAGTACAGCCAACGAGAGTATCCAGTTTCGTATTCTGCTTGCCTTTGAACCACATGATGCAAAGCATTGTGTTCATCAAGGAGGATCTTAGGTAGTTGGATCTTGTTTGCTTGAGATTGGGCAAACAAGGCATATTCCGCCATTGACGTCTGATCCGCATGTATGACATCATACCGTCCATTCAAAACAAGTTCCTCAAGCAGGCGACGCATCCTAGCAACACGATCTCGAATGATGACCGCCGGCCGGCCGGTGATAAAACTTTCTATCAGGGCCAATACATCCTTCAGGTGGTTGCGCCGAAGCGGGATTGTGTGAACCTGCTTACAATATTCACGAAGATGTTCTAAATCTTCTGGTCGGTCGTCGGTCCTTATGAACGATACGAGCGTGATATCATGTTCACGGGCCAGGTAACGCAACATAAAATATGCACGCACCTTGGCCCCTCCATAAAGAGGATAAGGGAGTACTTGTGTGAGAAAAAGAATTTTCAAGGGTGGAGGGATGTTGACTGCAGGTGGATCAGCGACCTTTCAGCCCAAGTACTTTGGTAATTGTACGAAGCAGGATGATAGTATCAAGCCTGAAACCTGCTCGCTTGACATAATACAAGTCGTACTCCAATTTTTCGACGGCCCGGGAGAACGAATCGCCGTAATCCTGGTGGATCTGCGCCCATCCCGTAATTCCGGGCCGGACCGAATGCCGGGCACGATAAAACGGTATGCCCTTTGATAACTGTTCCACGAACTCAGGTCTCTCCGGACGGGGACCGACCATGCTCATCTCGCCGAGCAGTATATTGATGAACTGAGGTATTTCGTCCATATGGGTGTTTCGTAACCACCGGCCGAATGAAGTAACCCGAGGATCGTTTTCTGCTGCCCAAACAGCACCACTCTGCTCCTCAGCTCCAGGACGCATGGATCGAAATTTAATGATAGAAATAACTCTACCTCCGCGACCTAGTCTATCTTGTCGAAAAAATAGGGGACCAGGAGACGCAATTGAATTTCCCAGAGCAACAAAAGGTGCGATCAGGCACAATAGCAACAGACCAGCTAATGCACCAAATATATCGATTATCCTTTTCACGATATTAAACATGCGTAAGAATGCGCCATCAGATTGCCCGGTCGCCAATTCGATATTTAAACCAGCGTGTTCGATAGCCACCCGTCCGGTTAGCCGTTCGTAGATAGTAGGCATAGTTACGACGGGCAGGCCTTTTTCACGGCAATCGAGTATCGCCTCGTATAACTCTGGGCTAATGCTAGCTGATTCGGTAATCGCGATAACAAGCTCATCTATCTCCAATGATTCCACGAGATCTAACAGATTTTTGCTATCGCCGAGGATGGGAACACCCAAAACCATTTCCCCTTCCCGGTTTGGATCATCATCAGTGAATCCGACAATAATAATTCCTGTTCCCTGAAAAGGGGTGCCCTTTGCCGTCGAACCAATCTTTTGTAACGCACTAACCAGCGCTTGCCCACTGCCGCCTGCGCCGACAACCAGGGCTCTGTGTTGGAAAACTGGCTGGACAAAAAGTCTGGCGTACAAAATCCGCCACAGTGAAACGCTGACAATTGCACAAAATATAAACAGAACCCCATAGCTTCGATTTGCTAACGGTGGGGTCAGCCAAGGAATGCCCAGATAAATGAGGCCTGTCAGTCCAACCGCACCTGCTATCGACCAAAAACTGTATCCTGGGTCAGCAGACCTGGCCAGGTTATAGACATCAAACACATTGGCCATCACCGCCCATACTATCAACAGGGTGACATACCACTTGGAGCTTAGAAGGACCGCCTCCAAACTCGGTAGTAAATCCGTCCGTAGACTGACAGCCAGGATCAAGGAACAACAGAGGAATAATACGTCAAAAACCATGAGCAACAGTTTGCGTTCCGACATCCGCAAGCCCATGGAGTGTAGGCGAAGTCGTTTCCGCTTTGTTGTTCTTGACTGATCGAATGATGGCGCTTCTGCTTTGTCAGCTGAAGTCAAGACCATTTCTCCCTGAATACATTAGCAGATCAGGCGATTGCCTGGTCTGTTTCATACATATTGTACAGCGCGTGCGTTTCCGATCTCCTCTGAGCGTCATACCACTCTCTGCCCGAATCCCCCATGGCTTTAAGCTCAACTTTAGTCGCTAGCCGTGATTGTAGCATGTTTGCCAATGCATCGACATCTAGTGCAGGAACCACGTCCCCCGTCTGTCCCTCGATCACGTATTCTGGTAGTCCACCGCTCCTGGTAACTATGACCGGTTTATGGAAAAAATAGGCCGCGCCAATTAACGCGGATTGGGTGGCATCGTCGTATGGCAATACCAAGATACTACAGCTCCTGAAGAGTGCTTCAGCTTCAACGTCACCTATCAATCTATTTCGCCACTCGATTCCCTCGGAATGGTAGGCGCGCCACTCGTCAAGAATTTCACCGGGTCCGGCGATGAGCAACTTTTGAGAGGTGATGGCAGACAACGATTCATCCCGCTTGGCAGCGCCGATATGCCTCAATTAGGGTTCCTATACCTTTGTATCGTTCTAGACGGCCAAAGAACAGGATCAAAGGATCATAACTCACTGGTTCCAGATTCTCTATTAGAGCCTGGGTCCGTCGAAAACTTAAGAATAAGTGCAATAAAGGAAAGTAGACTACACGAAATGTCGGCAAACCAGATTCAAGCAACTCCTGCTGGTAACATCGACCATGGACGAGGGTTCGGCCAGACCAACGTACAACAACCCGGTTCCAAAATCTAAGCAATGGTTTTAGAGGCGTTCCCGAATGAGGATGTAAGTCATGCACCGTATGGATTGTTTGAATTCCTCGCCGTTTTAGCCAATATAATAGGTATGGATTCCATAAATGGGGTCCAGTAAAGTGCACCATCTCCGGTTGAATACGTTGGATTTCAGCCTTTAAACGACTGAGACTCCTGAACCTCAGGCTCTCCACCGACAGACCAGTATTGGTCACTTTGGCCGGTGTATGAATTTGTACAGCCGGCGCATATCGATCGGCCGGATAACTGGGTACTGTCACTAGGTGGACCTCATGCCGTTCGACCATTCGATTCGCCAGATCGGAGGTGTATTGGTGCATACCAAAGGTTGGTGACAGTAGGCAATAAACTAGGCGCATTGGTTAAAATTCCAAACAATAATCAAGTTGCCTGACAGTGCAATCGCGAAATAAGGTCGATATCTTATCATCTGGGTATATGGAATCGTGTGTATCCTCGTCAACTGAAAAAATAATGAAAGCGGCGTCACCGGCATTGGTACGGCTTACGCGTTGGCCAGTCAGTGGCTCGGGAGCAAGCAATTCCTTATTTACGCGCTCCAGTGGTTTCGTGGGCTAGATACAAGGCACGAATCGTAGTCAGAGAGCTTCTTATTCCCTCGGGCCAAGGTTCATGCCGAAGAAGTCCGGGTCGCTGTTTGTGATCATACTGTTAAAAATGAAAACCTATTTGAACAAGAGCTTGACCAGTGAATACCGAAATCTGGAAGAGGCATACCCGGCAAGAGTATTTTGAAAATTGGTGGCCGTATGCTGACCCAACATATTCACCAGAAAGAACGAACAGACAACACCTCAAAGATCCCCGATATAATTACCACTAAAAAAATCGATTATGGCCCGCTTCTGGCGGAAAGCTCCGGAGGCGCCCATTGCCTTAAGACAGGCATCCTTTTGATGAGATCCAGGATGCCAAATGCGGCAAATATTAGCAGAAGTGCATCAACTGGTAGCCGATAACGAATCATGGACCAGGTCATCAGGTGTAACACCGAATAAAATAGTATAAAAATGTAAATAAGCTCAAATCGGCGCCACTGATGTCGTGAGACGATAAGCCCATAGATCATCACCGGCAAAAAAAGGCCAAAGGAGAGCACCCGGCCGATATTGTTGATCGAAGATGTTTCGTTACTTGGCCAGAACATAAAGTAATCGGCTGCACGGCTAACTGATAATAGCAAGTAACGTCCGGGATCTTGAATGATAAAATCAATGCCCCGTTTCATCAGAACCTTATCCCACTGGGCTTCATTTTCAAGAACTGGCTCTAGATCGGCCGGCAACGGTGCTGCGGTGAAAGCCTGAAAGTTTGTCCCATGCAGTGGGTGCTGGGCTGAGTACATAGCATAACCCGCATTGGAGTTCAACAGTAAAAAAACTCCATAAACACGGTAATTGCGTATGGTGAAAGGCAAAATAAACATTATCAAAATGAAACCACTGACCAACAATGAACGAATCGTTGGTTGCAGATTTTTGCTACGCCAGCCAGTCCGAAGTAGCCAGGCAAATAGAATAATCAACCAGGGCAATATGGATTGTCGTAATAATGCAGCCACACCCAGGCTTATTCCAAAGCCTAAAAGCAATGCCCATCCAGGGCGCTCGCCAGACTTTAGCTGCTGTTCCAGGGCTAGCGCACGTTCCAAGGAGATAAGAATGGCGACTATGTAAAAGGTTTCGGTCATCAACATGGCCGAGAAGAGGACAAAGTACGCGTAGATTCCGGCGCAGGCGGCGGCTATCAAGGCCAAATTCGGGCGTTCCGGGGCTAGCCGTTGAGTCAGACGATAGACCATCCAGGGTAACATGAGTCCACCCAATAGCGCACTGAAAAGACGAACCGCCATGGGGTGAAATCCTACGACCTTATAGATACCGGCGACGAAGGCTGTGTATAGAAATGACCAGTGCGCCGTGGGTTCCCCGGCTTGAGCGAAAGGGTACCAGGGTTGAGCAAAACTATAGCCAAAACCGTCAGCCAACCGGCCAGCAAGTAGCGAGTAGGATGTTTCGTCTTTGCCCGGCGGTGTTGAATCGCCCAGGTAGATGGCGACTATGATCCTTATTAGAATAGAGACCATCAATATTACGAAAAGCATCATTCTGGTGTTTGTAATGGCTTTCTGCAATTGTGTCTTCATTCAAAAGGATAATCAGCTAAACTGTCGAATCCGAGAGATTAAACCTTTATGTAAAGCAGCTCGAGATTGCCTCGAACTGTTCGGGGGTTTTAGGAATTCAAAAAGAGACCACCAAAGGAACTTGATACCCGTAACGATCAGAAGTATTACCTTGTAGGTAGCAGCCGATCGGGCACCGTAATGCTTCTTAAAAAATAGATGTTTGTGGGCCAACAAAAGTGCATATTTCCGAGGGACTACCCTGTCCATTGTCTGGCTACCATAGTGGATTATCCTGGCTTCCGGGTGCATGAAGATTTTCCCACCGCTGGCTTTTATCCGATAGCACCAGTCTACTTCTTCAGAATAAATTGGGTCAAAGTCCGGGTCGAGTAAACCCACACTAGCCACGATCTCTCGCCTAACTAGCATAGCAGCCCCGCAGACGCTGTCCACCTGGAACGGCTCGACTTTCTTCCCGGTAATTGGTCGAGGCCAATTGCTAACCGGGAAGATTGCCTCAGAAACCGGCCGCGGAAAAGGCGCATACGATGCTTGCGGCGATCCATCTGGGTTCAGTAAAAAAGCCCCAACGGCGGCCGCTTCCGCGTGGCTATCCATAAATAGTACCAGGCGATCCAGCGCGCCATCGGTAATCCAAGTATCGTCGTTCAACAACATTAAATACCGTCCGCACCCCTGTTCCAAGACCAGATTGTTGTTTGTCGAAAAACCGAGGCTGCTCACATTACGCATTAATTGAACATGGGGAAACTCTCTTTGAACAGAATCATAGGTGTTATCATCTGAGGCATTATCTACCACAATTATTTCGAGCATCGTGTCGGAAGTTGCAGCAATAATAGATGTTAAACAGGAACGCAACTGTTCCAGATTGTTAGAACTGATGATTGAAAGAGTTAGGTCAGGCAAGTTTTGACCAACTTACTTATTCCGTGAATACAACAACATAAGTCGGCGTAATTGGCGAGCAAGGACGTTATCCTTATAACGGGCATTAACGGAGTAAAACATTCGTATTTGATTTAATGCCCGATATTCAAGATTTTCTAATTTCCCCGGGTGGTATTCGCCCCATTCTTTTGGAAAGTGATAACCCCATTGCGCCATGAAAGGTGCCATAACCCTCTTAGCCCTTTCGATCGCAGCGGAAGAGTAATAAGGTTTCCAATTTTCATCTCGGTCATCAGTTTTGTTTCTCCTAAGCAGATCTCCTTCTGGCTCTATGCAAAGCCGGCTGAGAACCGAATTGAAATCGGTTTGAAGTTGTTCAAATCGCATTAGGTAGGACAGGTGCTTGGGAAAATAGTCGAGCATATTACTGTATGGCCACCGGTAGTATCTCAGGAAGAACGCACTGAAATCAGCGCCTGTCTTTTGAATATATTGAAATTTTTCAAGGTCAGTGTAGTCAGCTCTAAACGCAACTATACTATTCGGATTCGAAAACACCCCTTTATGGTCAGATCTATATTTAAAGTATCGACTAACCGCTTCATCGAGAGGATTGCGGATTGTGGCAAATGCGAACAATGACGATATCTCTTTGAAATAACCGGAATGAACAAATTCCTGGTAAGAAGCGTGCTTGTGCAAGATTGCTTCTCCCCCGTATCGCTTGCAGAGCTCAAGATGAATTGTCCAGCTTCCGGTTAGGGGCACTTCGATAAATAGATATCCGAATTTTCTACTGAATACCATAATGGAACAAACATCTATTTTGCGTCTTCAGGCTTAGGGAAATTATCGACTGCAACCAGTCCACCAAAAAACAACCACATGATGAGACTGGCCTGAAAACCAGGAAATCCGACATTGTAGACGAAAGGCAGAAACCAATCCAAGAGCAACATTACCACCATGATGGCAAACCAGGCGGCGATCATCGCATTTACATAGCCAGCGACGAAGCCTGATTGATAACGACGAGACAGGCGCCAACCCATTAGCACGACAGTTATCATGAACCAGAGGAATAACCCGAGACCAATCAGCCCGGTCTGACTGTAGATATCAATAAAATTGTTGTGTGAATTTATTGAAGGATCGACCCAATATGCATTACCATATTTCAGCGGCGCCATAGCAGCGTAACTTCGGTACGCGGCCGGTCCAAGGCCGGTAAGCGGGTTAGCCGATGTCACGTCAATTACACGAGTGAACAAGGCGATTCGTGAAGCTCCACTAGTAGTCCATTCAGAGTCGCCTCCTCCAAAATTCCACAAAGTCTGCGTGAGAACGCCGGTTAACATCAGCAACATCGTCAAGACAAGGGCCGGAATGCGCAACCGTGGCCATCGCAACCAGATCAATACGGCAACGACGGTTAGAACGCCAACCCAGTTGGACACGGCCTCTTGTTGCTGAAAAAAGGCGTAGACAAAAACAGCCAGTAAGGACAATAGTGCCACCATACTCCAGGGCCGGTTGAGCCGTGGGTTAAACAGCAGTTGACCTCCAGCAATGCCGCTCAAGAGAATCCAGAACGGAGTCCGAATAAGGGCCACGGTGGTAACGGAATTTACCAGGGTGAAAGCGCCAACGAACACGCTAACTAGAGCCAGCAATCCTGCAATAGCCAGGAAACCCAGAACCAGGTAGCGGAGTATTTTCTCATTGTTGACCAGGTTTGCAGTCAAGAAATAAATTAAGCCGGATAAGGCGAAAATTGCCCACTGGGCTAGCTGCACCAGGATAAAACTTGAGGATTTGGGCACAAGTGGATCCCAAAGGACGTTGCCAATCATCAAGGAAAGCAATCCCATAACGAGAAAAAGCGCGAGAGGAAGAAAGGATTTCGAACCAACCATTCGAAAGTGGGGTGTGGTCAATTTAGATAGAATCCAGGCGATAAACACAACCGGAATGAGAAAAACGGCAAGATTTAACGAAACCTCAGTCCCGGTACCGATCTCAATTGGTACCAGCAGCGCCACGAGAATCAAAAAAATCAGTCCGACGAATGGCTGGCGTAAAAGTATTATTCCCCCGATGGCAGCACCCACTGCGACAAGCAGATATGAAGAGGCACGCATCCCTAAAACTACCGCCCCTATCAAGACGCCCACAATGACAATTAATTGTAAACCACTTCCAGACCGAGTCTTCTTGTACCAAACCTCAATCAAGATGCCACCAACATATCTTTCTCAACCAACGATGCTACTTTCTGACTAAATGTCTGAGCGATGTGATTCCAGTCATATTCCTCTTCAACGAGCTGGCGAGCGTTCTCTATCAGTCGCGACCTCAAAGGAGCGTCCTCCAACAGACGAACAACTTCCTTGGCGAATATATCTGGATCCTCAGCCAACAAAATATTTCTTCCATGGTCAATATTTAACCCTTCAGCGCCTTTGGTGGTCGCCACAACCGGCGTTCCCAGTGCCATGGCCTCCAGAATCTTGATCCTTGTACCGCCACCACTCAGGATAGGAACTATTGCAACGCTGGCCCGGGTGATTTCCTTTCGAATGTCGCTAACAAAACCGGTCAGCGCAACCTGATTATCCAGTTTCAAGCTCTTCAGATCGACATTCTCACTACTACCAGTAATGACAAGATGTGCTGCCGGCAGTTGCTCCCGTATTCTTGGAAATACCTCATTTAGGAAAAATCTCATGGCTTCTAGATTAGCTGGATAGGCCAGAGAGCCACTAAATATCAAACGATGCTCGATCACCGCTGCCAAATCTAAGCAAAACTGATTGATATCAACCCCATTGGGGAACACTTGGACAGCGTCTTCCCTTCCAACCATCAACTCTCGCGCGCAGGCAGCATCCTCCTCTGACACCATGCTGACTAGGTCAAATTTCCGGAAGAGTTTGCGCTCATATCGGGTGCTCTTCTCCCAACTCAGGCGGTAACGGAGTCGTCGAACTGTCCCGCTCTGTACAAGATATCTCTCATGTATCCAACGACTCATTGAGTTATGTTCTTCGAGTATCCGAGGGATGCCGGACAGGGCCAGGGCATAGTCGGCCATCACTGTGCCACTGGCTATTACAACATCAAAAGATTCCTTTTTATTCAGCGTCTTTACCAACTCTATCATCTCGGGAAACGGTTGGGTCACGATGGGTTGGCTGGCAAAAAAGCGCGTTGCGCGTCGCCAAACAGATTGTTCAAACGGATCTCGTTGGACTACAGCGCAATGTTTGCACAAGGGCGCGACAGAGTCAATATCCGGCTCTTCCCAACCCCGAGGCGCCAGTGATAAGAGTGTTACATCGTGATCATATGCTAGTCCCCGCAATAGATAATAGACCCTTGTCCTAGATCCCGTATCAAGCGGGTAGGGAAACCAAGGCGTTAAGTAAAGTATGTGCACAAATCAGCCTAGAAAAATCCAAATATCATGGTTCTCATTTTCGCGCCAAATGTGGCTGCCGACAATTTTCGAATACTCGTTCCGGTGGTATTAACGCAAAGCCAATCGTTAGAGGTAATAGGCACTTCAAGAACAGTGGCTTGTTTGAAAATGTTCTAATAGGGTGGTTGATCGTATTATCAATATTGTCACGGGAGATTGTTTTGACTCAGAATTGCCTATTTCCTGAATCCTGATGTATATTATCTACAACTTCCTTATAGAAATCTATTGTACACTGGGCGCTTTTTTGCCAGGTAAATTGGCGTGCCCGTTGTACTCCCCTCTCCCGCAATTGTTTTCGAAGTTCTTGATCCGAGATAGCTCTCCAAAGACCCGTCGCTATACTTCCAGCATCACGAGGATCAACATAAATCGCTGCGTCGCCTGCCACCTCCGGCATGGAATAAACTTGAGACGTTATAACAACGGTTTCGCTAGCAAAGGCTTCAAGAATCGGAATGCCAAATCCCTCATGCAAAGATGTATATGCAAACACATCAGCCCTAGCATATATTTGCGGCAAATCGTTATCAGCAACATACCCCGTGAAAATTACATCATGCTGTAAAGACAATTCATTAATTTTTTCAATTACCAGTTCTGCACCCCAACTATTTCGGCCGACGAGAACTAGCTTATGTGGAATCCGCCTCGTTTCCTTTAGCATGCCAAATGCCTCTACCAACCGCGCCAGATTTTTCCGGAACTGTATCGAGCCAACAAACAGAATATAAGGGGTCGGAATCTTGATCTTGATGACGGACGAATTCAATTGGTTATTGGAGAAAAAATGTCGTCCCACACCATGATGTATTATCTTGTACGGAGCAGTAATCTGATAACCATGTTTCTCTATCAGATCCTTCTTGGTGCTTTCTGACACAAAAATAATCCCAGAGGCGGCATCTAATGTGGATTTGTGGTAAGAAGTAAAATTTGATCTTTCTATGGCTCTTTCTTCATGTTCGAGGGCAACTTGGTTAATATCGTGAAATGTAACAATATAGGGACAGACTCCACGACGAGGTCGATCACACCTGGGCATATGAATCAGGTCAAGTTTTTCTCTTCGCGTGTAATAAGATAATGCGAATCCATATCCTCGCCTGTTAGAATATACCCTATAGTCGGCTTCACTATCATCCAACAAACTTAGAACTTTTCGTACTTGGCTTTTTGAGGAAAACGGATTTCCGGTATGAAGGTAATACACTAATCTGATATCATCAAATCGATTTTCGTAGCCAGCCAATTCTTGAACCAAAGCGGATACATACTGTTCGATTCCGGTCTGAAATTCGACAAGCATCGGCGTTATCTCGATACCAATTTTGGTCATTCGGTTTCTACCCCTATGCCTTAAGAATATCTTGAATTATGCGATTTCATACGTTTTCAGTATAAAGTTTTCCACTTCCTCAATCATCCGGTTGAGCCCGAAATTTGACTGTACATAGCGCTGCCCGGCTGCTGAAATTTGAACGAAAAGTGATGGGGAATCCATAAGAAATCCAATTTGTCTAGCTAAATTAATTGGATCCCCAGGCTGAAATCGTAGGCCAGTGACTTCGTGTTCAATAATTTCAGCACTTCCGCCAGTCCCTGAACCGATAACAGCCAAGCCTGCGGCCATAGCCTCGGCCGCAACTCGACCAAAACCCTCTTCAATAATGGATGGAAATACCAGGGCATCGTGTTTAAATAACAAGCGCGGAAGATCCCTATTTGGACGGTAACCGTCGATTTTAACTAGTCCTTCAAGACTCATCTGAGAGATCAGCGACCTCATTTTCATCTCTTCTAGCGTAGAACCTGTCCCAACGATAGTCAATTTGACTTGCCCAGATCGTCGCTGGTTCAGGAAAAATATTGAACGGATAAGGGTCAGGATTCCCTTTTGTTCCGATATAGCTCCAACATAGATAAGTTTGATATCTGATCTATGGCTCCGTTGGACATAAATCTGGTTCCAATCCACGTCCCTCCAGAAAAGTTCGAGATTAATACCGCAATATATAATACTTGGTCTTTCAAACCTGAAACCATGTTCGATCAGGCTATCCATTAAGAACTGGCTTCCGAATGCTATGTTTTCAAAGCGAAGATTATCAACATAATCTTGTTCCTTGATCCACATAAAGGCGATCTTGGAAGCGAGCCGTTTAAGCGGTTTGGACCAAAAATGGTTCGCATTGGTAAGCCAGTAAATAGTATCCAAATCAGGACTACCCGGCCATAAATCACCAATCCAATAAGCAACCGGTAGACCAAAAGATTCTGCTTCAAGTGGAATAGCCCTACTCAGATTCCACATTCCCCAAAAAACAATTACATCAGGTTCGATCTTTTTAACGAGAGTTCTTAAGGTATAAATGTTATGCTTATGTTCGCGATGTCTACCTGTAAAGAAGTGCAATGGTCGATAATACTGACTGTCACTCTGCAAGAATAACGAACGCGTGACTGTATTTCCTGGTTCCTCTCTGGTAACACCTTGACGACTGGTGAGTACATGCACCTCATGACCAGCAGCCATCAGGCCTTTGGCATTTTCGTAACAATGCATCTCATATCCGCCTCGAGCATAGGGTGGATAGAAGTTGGATACAAATAAAAGCTTCACAGTCGCTACCTGAAAGGATCCCCACTACTTTGATGGTCAATATCGACTCTGAATCTAGCCTTTTACTGAAATTGGCGTTTTGATTATCGTCCTGCCTGCAAGTACACAATAAAGCGCATCGCGAATATCAACTAACTCAAGAGATATTGGAAATACTTTGCCTGTCCCATCCGTTATGATTAAAGAACGTTGATAATGCGTCTAAGTCGCTCGGCAATCCAATTGCCCAAGATAGCTTCAAAACACAATGAACGAAATCCTCTATTTCTAAGCCAATATGGATCGTTCAAAATGCAATTAAAAGTATCTGACAAGGATAATCCAGAGCCGTCAGCTGATCGCGATTTGAATGCCCGAATTGCGTAAACCTGGCCGGCAATTTGACTACTAAACCTTGGAGGAAGCTGGTTCATTTCCGAAAGGTCTATTTGTAAACGATCCGCGAATTGATTTGTTGCTTGATCATAGTCGCTGGCTATTACATGAGCAATCGTGTGAATGGCGTTCCTGTGACCTTGTTCAAATAACCGATGCTTTATGGTCGCTTTTTTCAGGTGTTCTTGGCCCGCCTGAACATCCCCTTCCCGATAGCATGCAATTGCGACACGCCAGTGCGCCAAGGCGAATGCCTGATCATAAAGCTCATTCAAGGGATCATACATTTCTATGGTATCGAAAAAATCCTTTAATACCACCAAATTTTCAAGACAAAACTGTCGCGGATTAGACGTTGTCTTAGATCCTTTGGAAATACGAAAGTTGGCTGGCCAACCTCCATTTTTCAGAATCAGGTACTTTCGACCAATCCGTAACCAAAGGTCATAATCCATAACGAAATGAAGATCATTTCGGACGAATCCAAGCTCTTTTAGGATGTTTCGTCGAACAAAAATGGTTGGCTGAGGAATAATATTTTCAGTAAGTTGCTTTTTTAGATCAAACGCGCCGGGTTCGAAGCGATCAATGATTTTTCCTTCCCCATTAATAATATGGCAATTTGCATAAGTCATACCAACATTGGGGTTGTTGGAGAGAAAGGTAACTGCGTCACTAATAGCATTGACATTATAGGTGTCATCAGCATTTAACCAACCAATCACATCACCTGAAGAAAGCCTTAGCCCCTTGTTTAAGGCATCAGATTGCCCCTCATCTCTCTCCGATAACCATGATAATGATTCTTGATACCGATTAAGTATGGAAATGGTTTCATCAGATGATTTACCATCTATGATAATATGCTCAATATTTGGGTAACTCTGAGACCGAACACTTCTAATTGTCTCTTCGATGTACTGAGCCGAGTTGTAGGAAGGCGTAATAATGGATACTCGAGGGTTTTCATTGGTCATGATCGGATATCTAGAAAGGCAGGACTTGACAATTCAATAGGACGATCTTGTTTGAGTAACAATTCTTAGGCTAAGGCTCTGTCAAATGATTTATCGCCTTACTCGGGTGTTGATTATCAGAATGAAGGCGATAAATATAACTGAAACCCCTAGGCCCAACACGAGTGGAAAATACCCTTTAGAATTTTCTGGTTCTTGACCCTCAAACGTTAGTGGTTCCGAACTATCTTGCAGGCGCCCAAATACTTGCTCAACATTTGGCAACGCTTCAGTTTTAATCACATCTGCATTATCATCAATAACAATTGGCTCTGAAGGCAGCTCGGGTGCGTCAAGAAAACGGCTTGTATATTGAATGGCAAATGCATCATCTACTTCATAGGAATAAAATGTGACATGAAGTTGATTGCCATTGGAGATAGCCAATCGAACTTGCTCCCCTCCGAGGATAACGTCTCTATCGATAACAGATTCTGGGGCAGACCAGGACGATCCATTCCATTCAGTTGACACGATGGTAGTAATTTCGGTTTTCCCTTCAACCAAAATCTCGTTTACCGCTGTAACAAGATGAAGATTTCCATTACTGTCGAACGCTAACTGGGGCCATCCAGTTAACCCATTACCTGGTCCAGGATTGAATATTTTTTTGGGGTCTCCCCAACTTATTCCTCCATCAGTCGAAATGCGATGCCAACGTCCTGAACTGGACCATATACCATGGGACCAAACAAGATGCAAAGTGCCTGATTCATCACCAATCACTGTAATCCACGCTCCCCTATCTGGATCACGCAGGGTATTTGACCACGATTCTCCACCATCAATCGACCTTGCGTACCAAACACCTGAAGCTTCCCAATTGGTTTCCTCCGATATTTCATTCCAAACGATGTGCAAAATGTTGTTTTTATCAACAAACATACGGGGAATATGGAATTGTTTATCCGGACCAGGAATTGCGACAAAATGTTCTGAAATTATCGTGCTGAGCTTCTCGTCCAATCTAAATAATTTGATTGCCCCGTTCTCTGACGTTGCCACATACACAGTACCATTCTTATCAATGGCAATGTCAGGCCAAGGATAGAACCCTGAAAGCAATTGTGATGTTTCCCAGGCCTTTGGATCGCCTGCCTTTTGAGGATTGACCTTACTAACATATAGAGAATCATAGTCGCGCCAGGCTACAACCAGATCACCTTTGGGTGACTGTACGATTCGGCTAAACTCGATTCCACCTTCACGCCCAGCAAGCAGAACATCGACTGGCGCCGACCAGTGCTCTTCCCCATGCCGCTTATGGGTATAATAAATAGTATCGCTGATCCACTCTCCATCAATTTCCCTCCAGTCTATCCACAGAACATGCACAGTCTGCTCGTTATCCACGACCATTATTGGGTCTCTGGACCGGTCAGTATTTGATAAAGTCAGCGCCTGTTCCCAATTATCGCCTGTTGTTTGCTTGGAAGGCATAGAATTATGGTACGATATCAATATAAAAAAAACTGTGATAAATGCCAATCGGCTTGTGAATATTACCATAAGGAAATTATCTTCCTGTTAAATAAAGAATTACCGATATCGGGAGTCATTCAGCAATAATTTATCTTGAATGCAAATATCGTGTTAATTTTTTCTAGATGCGGCAATAAGAACCCTATCGGTAAAAAAACAGGTTCTTTAAGGCACTACCATTTATTGTTGGGTATTTTAGCCAGACTTAGAAGGGTAGTCGGTTTCCACATTTTTAGGATCTAATGGCTTTTTTGTAGATTTCTTCTAGCTCACTAACAATAATTGGCCATTGGAACCTTTTAAGTTGACTGTAGCCTGATTTGATAAGTTTTTGCCTTAGTGCGCCTTCGACGGACAGCCGGTTTATACAGTCAGCGATTTCCTGGTTGCTAAACGGATTAAAAAGGAGTGCTGCACCTCTGGTTATCTCCGGAACCGCAGATGCATCTGCAGCGGTAATAGGGCAACCACATGCCATCGCCTCAACCAGGGGCATACCGAAACCTTCAAAAAGAGAAGGGAAAACCATCATACTTGCACCATTGTACAATCCGGGTAAATCTTCGGCCGGTACAGCACCAAGGTCTATCACATTTTCTTCCACGCCTGCGGCGATAGCCAACGATAATATATCTCTTGTTTCTTCAGTCAGACGTCCAGTAGATACCAGTACCGGAGGAGTACCGTATCTCTCGGAATAGATACGTATGGCAGCCATCAACCGGGCATGATTCTTATGCTGCCATGGGTTAGCCGGATAATAGATATAATTGCGAGGAAGCCCATATTTACCTCGGATTGCGTCGATTCTGTCCTGGTTCAGTTTCTTGAAACTTGGGTTGAGACCAACGTAAAGCAAAGAAATCTTTTCGTTTGTGACTTGATATTTTCTAACAAGTGTATCGCGGGTAAACAAACTGGGTACAATAAGATGTGTTGCCTTCTCAACCGATGGATAGTAGAGGCTGCTTCTTCTCACCAACTCGCTTTCAGTGAAAAATTCAGGGAAATATTCATGTTGCATATCGAAGAAGGTAAGAATCGATCTCGTTTGGACATTCAATGGCCAAATCAAAGTCGCCGGGAAGTGAATTAGCGACAACCGTAGTCCATCTATCTGTCGTGCTGCAAATTCTGGAATATCTTGACCAGCTTCTCTAAGCCCAATTAGTCTTTTTACTGCCCAGCGCGCTTGAACCGATACACTTTTTTCATGTGTGACTTTCGCAATGCCTGCAATTTTCACGTTATCAGGCCAGTCTACCTCCAACCAATCTCTTAGCACCGCCTTATGCACAAGGATTGTGTATTTGTGTTTGGTTGCATATTTAGCCAATGCATTAACAAGATTCCACACGTATATGCCTGTCCCCCCTAATTCTCTGGGAATCACATTTAGGGCAGCAATACCGATCGATAGACTTGGATCAGAATTCATAGGCTAGGCAATACGTCTTATTCATAACTCTTCGTTTGAGGCTCATAGATATTGCATGAAACCTACTTAAATTGAAATTCAACACACCTCCAGGATCGATCGAAGCAGGGCGACATTTATTTCTGGCGAGCATTCATGTGCAATCGTTTTTCTGGCAGCCGCACCTAAGCGGCGGCACAGAGCTTGATCCTGCCACAGAACAATTGCCTGGCTGGCAAACTCATCGGCATCCTTCGCAACAAGGCCGTTGATCCCGTCTTTAATAGGAGAAGCCTCTGCCGCACTATGCAGGGCTATAACCGGCAATCCGTGGGCCATTGCTTCTACTATCTTAATCTGCTGCCCAGTACCGCCAAAGACTGGGCAAATCGCAAACCGAGCTCGCTCGTAATATTGCGTTAGATTCGGCACAAATCCTAGCAGCTCTATTCCGCGACTATTTTGTACTTTTATTTCGCTGCCTATGTAACCGGTAACTATCAAACGGAATGAGGGATCGCTCTTCAGGATTATTGGGAGAACCCGCCTAACAAAATAATAATAACCCTGCAAATTGAAAATATTGGGCCCTGTCGTAAAGAGGGCTCCGTCACTGTAACTATTTTCGACAGAGACAACACCATGTGACATCTTCAGCAATTCAACGTGGGTGTTGTTTGTTCCTTGGCTTATGATTCTGGCTTCATGCAAAGATATCGCCAATGTGCAATCATATTTATCATAGATGGCTAATTCATGGGGATCAACAGCAGTTGGAAACGAATCAAAATAATTTTCCTGCAACATATCATTTCTATCTGCCCCCTTATTTTCTATATCATTTTTAGCCAGTGATTTGGTGAGCTGCCGCTTTCTGGCGCTATGAATTGAAAGTAGATCGAGAGAATCAATCAAGCGAAATGAACGGCGCTGCTTCCGGTGGTCAATGAGTCCGTCCCAGTAAGCATAATTCATAATAATCAGATCTGGCTGGATCTGATTGCAAAGTTTCCTGAACCACCGCCGCATGCCCAGTGGGCTATGTAAAGCGGAATTCACTGGAGGCTCAAGATTAAAACGGCGATAATAACGTTCCAGCAACTTCTCATGCCAGCGATCAATCGCTTGATTCTCATACACATGCACAGCAGTTACGTAGTCGTCCAATAACAAATCGATACTGCCTTGTGTCCAGGCAGTTTCAGATGTATCTATTGAGCTCGTCAGGGTTGTCTTGATACCTAAACTTCGTAACGCAGCCAACATTTCCAGACAGCGTTTATGCGCGCCTGTTTTAGGAGGCAGCGGGTTATGAGGAAAAAACACTAATGCAGTATTTATCAATAGAGAGACCAAAAAACGAATCACCAACGAAGGAATCATCCGTAATTTGAGCGATCGTCACACGCTAATTTAAGCTCGTCTCAAATCAAGAGTAATCTCCGCCAACCTATGAACACGAGGAATTTCCCCCTATAATTTCTCGCTCATTATCCTGCGAAATTCAATCAAGGAGACATTAATTCAGCAAATGACCCAACCACCACGGCTTGATTGGATGAGAATGTCAATTATATCAAACCAAAATGATCAATTATTATCTCAGATTATTCCAGTAGGTGATGCAAAGAATCGAAACGATTTTACCGAGATAAGCGACAACAAATGTCTACGTCGATTGAGAGCGTCGTCCAAGTCTGCGCAATTCGTAGGTCCAGGATTACATATTTTCCACACCCCAATCACCCTTAACCATGAAATTTACTAGTGGATTGTCAGAGAAAAATCCTTTGCTTCCCGTCCCATAAAAATCCCCGAATTCAACCTGGAACGCTCCGGCCGGCTGCAATAGTCCGTCAGCCATCTCGCCATAAACATGAATTCTTGGATGCACAAGATAGCGACCAGGGGACAATGGAAGATCCGATATCAGGCACTGAAACTCCCCTCGAACGTCCGAAACTCGTAATTTCTGTCCCATATATGAACTATATTGAGCGAATAATGTTTCGCCATATTCGTTATCTACCCAAAATCCCACGTCAACATTCTTCAGTGTTTGTGTCGTATTCGAGGTGTAACCAAAACAGAAGAGTACATCCTCTCCACTCTCAATCGTATCCACACTCTCACCACGTTGGTTGCGCAGGGTAAAGTAGTCTGTTCTCAATATTCCAGTTCCGAATCGATTGATGTCAGGGGGGATGTCATTCCATCCATCTTTCGCGGGTGAAACTAACATCATGTAGCTAGCTATTACCCCATTTGAATCGCCTTCGGTTTCAATTGCACCACCTTCCAAGAGAATGGAACTTGGGCAAAGGTTCTTAATTGCCGCTAGGTTATGGCTCACAAAAAGGATTGTACGATTTTCACGGGAGATGTCATCCATTTTCGTGAGGCACTTCCGCTGAAAAGTGGCATCCCCAACAGCTAATACCTCATCTATCAACAAGATCTCCGGCTCTAAATGGGCAGCGACAGCAAAACCCAATCGAACCTTCATCCCGCTGGAATAGCGTTTAAACGGTGTATCGATAAACTTTTCCACTCCGGAGAAGTCTAAGATTTCGTCAAAACGGCGGTCGATCTCAGCCCGGCGCATGCCCAGAATGGCCCCACTATAAAAAATATTCTCCCGGCCGGTCAGCTCTGGATGGAAGCCTGTTCCCACCTCCAGCAGCGACCCAACCCGGCCGTCCATTTCCACGCGACCGCCGGTCGGTTCCGTTATGCGAGAGAGTATCTTGAGCAAGGTGGACTTTCCGGCCCCGTTGCGGCCGATCACCCCAACAACCTCACCTCGTTTCACCTCAAAGGAGACATCCTTTAGAGCCCACAATGCTTCATCGCGGGCATCGTGTTTGTTTCGTCGGAAGCGACCTGTCAACCATTCCCTCAAATTATCCGGCCTTTCCTGCTTAGCCCCGATATAGTAAAGCTTGGATAGATTCTCTACCCGAATGGCAATGTCATTCATAATTTTAAAACAACTCTAGATAATATCGGCAAACGTCCGCTCCGTGGTCCTGAAAAAGACAATGCCGCTTATAAGCACTATCAGGGTGATGGCGATAGATATTGGAAATAATGCATCTGGCGGGGCGGCATCGGCCAGGTAGTCGCCCAAAAGCGCCCAGCGAAAACCCGCCACCACCCCGGTCATTGGATTCAATGCTAACAAAAAACGGTAAGGTTCGGGGATCAGGTTACTGCCATAAACCACCGGTGTCAGATACATCCAGACCTGGACGACGAAAGGCAACATATAGTTCACATCCCGGAAACGAACATTCAAAGCCGAGAGCCACAGACCAAAAGCCAGGGCGGTCAGCATGGCCAACAGGATAAAACCGGGCAGAAATACGATATTTGGCGTCGGATTGATCTGATAGACTAGCATCAGTCCTATCAAGATGACGAAGGCAATAGCAAAGTCGAGCAAGCCAGATAATACCCCGCTGATGGGTATCACGAGCCGGGGAAAATAGACTTTGGTGATCAGATGGGAGCTATTGACCACACCCGTGGTTGAGCGGGTCAAAGAGGTAGAAAAGTAGGTCCAGGGCAAGAGAGCGCTATATAGAAATATGGGATAGGGCACATCACCTGATGGCACGGCCAGTAAATAACCAAACAACACCGAAAAAACGATGATGCTTACCAGAGGCTGCAACAAGACCCACAGGATACCCAGAAAAGTCTGTTTGTAACGCACCTTGATATCGCGCCAGACCATGAAATACAAGAGCTCCCGGTATTCCCAAACCAGGCCCAGTTTAAGCGATGCTAGCCCGTGAGTAGCCTCGATAACCACCTTTGGCGATCCGGCCGACGCCAGCAGATCCTTGCCAGGTGCCGTAACATTTTCCGGGAGTTCTGTCGAATCTTTCATGCCAGGCTATCTGTTTCATTGGCCGCCCAACTTGGTGGCAATTTTATAGGTATTTCAATCTCCTCAAAAGGACTGCTCTTGCGTACACCAACCCGTTTTGCCCACGCGGCCATGCGAGCTACACCCTGTTCCAGTGCCACCGGTTCATAATGGCCCATGATGCGCCGAATCTTTTCATGACTGCTGATTGGGTGCGTGGCTTCAAACCTGACCGGTAAATGTTCAATTTCTGGTTCAACGCCCATCGCTTCGGCCACTACTGTAGCCAGCTGTATCACGGAATAAGCTTTATCGGCGCCGACGTTAAAAATCTGGTTGTATGCGGCCGAATTATTTATCGAATCGGCGATTACCGGGGCGACATCGGATATATAAGAGAAGGCCCGGGTCTGGCTGCCGTCGCCAAAAACAGACATCGGCCGGTTCTGCATCACCTGGTTTATGAAGATGCCAATCACATTCCGGTAGCGGTCGCCAATATTCTGGCGCTCTCCGTAGACGTTATGCGGCCGGAAAATGATGTAATTCAGATCAAACATCTCCTGGCAGGCTGCCAATTCAAGCTCCACTGCATATTTGGCGATGCCGTAGGAATCCTTCGGCGATGGCGTCAAATCCTCAGTCAATGGCGAAGGTGTATTGCCATAGACGCCAATCGATGACGTAAAAACAAAGCATCTAACATTATAATTTACCGAGGCATTGATAAGGTTCGTTGAACCGATAAGATTATTCGTGTAATTGAAGCGCTTGATATGGTGGCTGAGTACCTCGGCCGCGTAGGCGGCCAGGTGAAATACGTGGGAGAACTTATGAGCCGCGAATAACGCATCCACTTTATGTTGATCCACGACGGATCCTTGTTCAAAAAGCACACCCTCTGGAACACTGTCCCGGTTCCCACCACTCAAATCATCCAGGACTACCACCTGGAACCCTGCGGTATGCAGGTACTCGGCTACATGGGAACCTATAAATCCCGCGCCACCAGTCACCAATACTGACTGCCTCATATTACTCCAATTCACCACTGCTACTATCTAGAGCATTTATGACGATACTGATATTTTCTTGTCGTTCATTATCGCCAATATAACCATACCAGAATTGCCGTATCGGTAATTGGTGTTGGCCACTATCTATTGTTTGCCAAAGCACAGCCCCTTTTTCAAGAGCGCCATTGGTTATGTAAGCCTCGCCAAGTAACTGGCGGGTTGCATTGTCCTGTGGCGAGCGGGCATAAGCCATCTCCAGGTGGTCTAAGGCATCTTCATATTGTGCCAACGATAACTCAATCTGACCGAGCCGGCGGTTTGCGCTGACATTGTCGGGATTAATTTTCAATGCCCGCTTATAACCGGCTATCACCGACCGGAGATCACTCTGGCGGCGAACCACATCCTGAACCGGCCATTCCGGCCACGTATAGACACTCAATTCTGTCTTACTTTGTTGTACGGATGCCAAGTTTGCTTCCATTATAGACCCTAACGGCCGCCACCAGATAACAGTGATAACCAGAATAATTAGCGCGGCCGCTGACGCCGTGTAAACTCGCTGTCGCCATGACAGGGCAGCGGTTTTCTTTAAGATTGGAACTGAGAAAGCTAGAGGTAGGAAGAAAATGAGTAGCGCCCGGGTGTAATAGATCGAGTCATCTACTAGTCCATGTAGCAGCATGACCATTAAAGACATTGCCGAGGCGCCTAAAATTACATTTTGGCGCCAAATTTGCCCACGACCTGTACCCGAATGGGGGGAAGTAATGTCACTCTCCGCAAAATTAGTATTAGAAATCTGTACAGAGGTCTGATCTATCACCCGCCTTCGCCTGGTCTTACGTGTCCGCTTGTCGCCTAAACTCCGCAGAACCGCCTCGCCCATTAATAACCACATCCAGAAAAGAGTCGCCAGTGCGACAATGCCCTGGTCGATAATCAGATCAAAATACATATTGTGGCTGCTCGTATTGAAGCCAACCTGGATCAACAACGAATAGGTAGAATAGAGCATCATAAAGCTACCTAAGCCGGCGCCGATGATGGGATAATCATTCAGCAGCGCCAGGCTGTTGGCGTACAATTCCCCCCGAACTATGCCTGATTCTGAGGCAGGTAACCAGGCGATTAGCCGCGCAAAATTGTCAGGCACGGCCACTAAAATGAGCAGAAATATAAGGAGAAACGCTGAAGGGATCGCGACAAATAATAAACGCCGACCTTGGCGATCTCGCGTTAAATATCGAGATAAGGGCCACATGCTAGCCAACACCACGGTCCCGATTAGGCCGATCCAGGCTCCTCTGGCTGTCGTCATCAGCAGACCAAAGAGAATTAGGATCAGGAGAGCAATCGCGATAACTAATTCAATCGGCCTTCCCTTTTCCCGTGACATCCAAACGGTTGCCCCGGCGAAGGGGGCCATCATCGCTAAGATACTGCCGATGATATTAGGATGGATATATTCAAAGGAGAAGGCTGGAAGAGGCGTTTGAAGAGCTCGACCAAGCGTCATTAAAAATGGCAGCTTGGCCGGATAAGCTTCCCAATCATGGGTGGCCAAAAAAAAGATAGCTGTCGATCCTCCTAGAATAGCCAGGCTCCAGGACTGCTCGTAACTGCGCGAACGGTTGCCGGAAACAGCCCAGTTAGCGTACGCATAAAATAAGAGTACTGCGCCTAATATCAGCCATAATTTTGCCCAGGCGGTTTCCTGGTCATATGCCGACCATATACTTACGATCGCCGTCAGAAGGAATATGGCCAGGGGCAGATCAAAAGCTGTAGCGGTACTAGGCCGGCCGGACAGAAGGAGACGTATCGCCCAAGGAGCAAGCCCAATGAACAGCGGCCAGAAACCGAGTTGCGGTCGAACCAACCAGAGCCCACCGGCGAACCCAGCACAAGTTACATCAAAATATGCGTACCATTTAGGTAAAGAGCGTAATTCAATGATGTTCATCCGGCAGATTATTCAATTCCCTAGCGCCGGTCGCCTCGAATTATCCTGACCACGACAAAAAACGCTACCACAATAACGATGATGGCCGGTATCACTCCAACCAAAGGACCAACGAACGGGCTGCTCGTATCGATGGGAAGGGACAGCCCCCCATCCTCATTTTGCTCTATTGGAAAAAAGACAGTTGGCGTTGGCGCGGGCGTTTGCGTCGGTCTCGCAGTCACCTGTGGTGGAGGTTGAGGCGTAAAAGTCGGCAAAGGTGTCGATAAGATGGACGGCAGATGAAGGACCCGGCTACTGCCGTAAATATCCATCAGACCAATATCGTTTGCCACCTCTTCAGATGGACCGCTATACAATACTACGAGTTTTCCATCGACTGTAACGGTCGAAGCCAAGCTCCTTACACCACTCCCGGCGACATCGAGGTTCTCCTCAATCACCCAACGATCATCAGACCATATCCAATGCCTGACCAAGTTACCCTGGCTGCGACCCAACTTTTGATTGCTACCAATAGCTACCACATGCGGACGGCCCGCGGGGTCAAGAGTAGTATCCAAAGGAAATGCTACTTCCTGGGACCCTGGCAGGCGCTGTAACTGCCCCCATGTCAGACCGGAGTCGATGGAAATTTCATTCCAGATTCCGTCACCCTCGACGTACCATAACCGGTGTATAAGCCGGTCACCGATGGCGAGAGGTTCGCCCCACAATATCTTTCCCAGGGCAACCTCATCTGGTTCTGACCAGGTCAATCCCCCGTTCGTTGACTCAGAATAATGGATGGACAACGGAATGCCAAGAGGCGGTGAGCCATATCGTATCCACATGAGATGTAGGGTACCGTCTCCACCTATGGTTAACTCTGGATCATCCACCATATCCCACGAAGATTCGACCGCATTAAAAACGCGAACTGGTTCATGCCAGTTATCACCCCCATCCACTGACGTGGTTACATAGATTCCTCGATCTTCATTTAGCGGAACAGCATAGGCCACATACAGAGATCCATTTCGATCACGAGCAATACTGGGATTTGTGGCAGCCGCGCGAGGTAAAGGCAAATTGATCGGCACAGCCCATTCAGCGGGCGCCGAAGCATTCGCGGCGGTCGATTGGCTGAAGAGGATCTCGCCTGGATCGCCTTCCACCCATACGGCCGATAGCTTATTTGGGGAATCAAATATGACCGATGGCTTAACCGAAGATAATCCATTGGGTGATGAAAATATTTCCCGAACTGAAGACCACGACATGCCATCCCAGCCACCATAATAGATGCTATCACTTGAACTTGTTTCCAGATTTTGCTGGCTCCAGAACGCGTGGAGTTGTCCTACGGAATCGCCAGCCATTACGAGCCCGTCAATACTCCCAGCTGTGGTTAACAACTCCGCCGGTTGCCAAACAGGTTCCACAGAAGGGGCAATGCGTTCAACCAACGAGATCAGCTCGGCAGTTCTAAGCCAAATATCTCGATTGGGTTGGCTTTCACAACCAAGTACCGATATCCTGTAGGGAGACGCTTCTGTTCCGACACCGGCAATTACAGGCTGCTTGCACGCTAGTTCGATCTCTCGGAAAGTTACAGGATTAACATATGAAGTTATCGCTCCTTCTATCGATGGTTCACTCCACTCCTGTCCGTCCCAGACTGCTACATAGGTGCCACCTTCCGTCTCGTCAATCAGGAGCAAATTGCCTGACGGATCATCAACTAACCATAGCTTGTTAGCACAGTCAGAAATTAGGCCAAGCACCTCCTGCTGAGGTAACCAGGTTTCCCCACCATTCGGGGACATTTGATGGTAGATTTCACAGTTATCGCCTTGATGGCCGGCCTGCCACATGAGGTGGACCGCATTCTGAGATGAAGCCATGGTGAGTTGTCCAGGTCCGTACGAATCCGTTCCATCAGTTTCTTGGCGTCCATCCACCTCGATGACTGGATCCCAGGTACCACCACTGTCAGCGGAATGGATGACGAACAATTTTTCTTGTATCGGATCTTCCCACGAGACAACAAGCTGATCGGTTTCTGTCGTGGTGATTTGGACATTCGCTCGGCCGGCGTCCAGAGACTGGAAATAGGGTGATTGATACAGCGGTATCGGGGCTGACCATGCTGCCCCATCATCGATAGATTGTCGATAATATATACCTGCCGGGAACTGGGGAGACTCAAGAGGTCGAATATAAACGAGATGCATTAGGCCGGTGTCGGAAAATTCAAGGTTCATATCAAGAGCCGCTTCGGCTAGCTGCTGTGGAACCGACCAAGCCTCAAATACCCCAAACTCATCAGCCGCAACCCTGCTCTGGAACAAAGTCGCTTCGTCATCTCGCCACAGAGCATGAATATTCCCTTCCGGGTCCGCAAATAGAAGCGGGATGTATAATGGTGTCTGTTCAGTTTCTCGCAATGCCAAATTATATCGCCGGGTACCAAATGGCAATTCAACCAATTCCGGCTGGCTCCACCCACTCTCATTTTCTCTTGAGTAAACGAAACTATTGGAGGAATATGTCCAAATAACGTGAGATCGCCCGAGAGAATCAACTACAATACGGGGACTGTTTGCTCCTGCTGATTGAGAAATATTGATAGGATCTTGCCAATTTTCTCCGGTGTTTTGAGCGAATACACCTGATATAAGTGACAGGAGAGCACCCAAACTCAAAGCGAGCAACACAAGCTTAATAAGCCTTAACGGACTTTGTTTTGTTCTATATTCTAGTTTCATTTTCCGCTGTTTTTATGAACCTGTTTCTTACGGTGCGCTATAGTTTTCAATTCGTGAAATCGTGTCAGCTTTCCTCGACAAAACATACTCCTGGCTGGCGTTTAAGGCATTATTTATCGGCGACCAGACAAAAAATGGCATGTTCAATTACCTGATCGGCAAACGAGTGCGAAACGCCCACCTATGAAAGGTGCATTTCTGTCGCCAGCGAAGTCAATCGGCCGGTAGTCCCTGATATTAGCACAAGGACCTCCTATTCCTATCAGCTTGCTCTCTTCTCATACCTAAACGGTAACATCCTCTTTTTTAAGATCTTAAAGTGAAACGGGTAACCAGGATTAGGCGCCAAGATGGTCAACGTGAATTGTCTAAGATTAATATTCTTGAAAAACCCTTCACATCAGGAACTGTTGTTTAGGTCTCGCAGAGTAGGCCAATGCAGAAGTACCCGCAGTTTACAATCATTGGGACTTTACTCAGCGAAGTTCCGCTTCCGCTTTCTTGGTATCATTTGATCCCATGACGGTTTTTTTTGGGGGGAAATAACCATGGCGGATACGGATATCCCACCTTCATCATAATATACGAGCAAAACAATAGACATGGTGTCATTTAGTATGGTTAATCCCCTCGTTTAGATTGGCGACCACCACCAAAAAAAATTTCCGGGCTACTCGCTTTTGAGATTTCAACACCCACATTGCGAATAAACCGGGCCGGCACACCACCGACAACCGTGCCCGCGGCCACATCCTTGGTAACGACGGCACCGGCGGCTACGACAGAGCCTTTACCAATTGTAACGCCGTCGGTTATAACGGACCCAGCTCCAAGCCAGACATCGTCCTCAATTACGATTCCTTCTGCGGAGATACCCTGTTCAACAAAAGGTCGAAGAGGATCATCAAATACATGATTCACAGCAATAATCTGAGTAAACGGAGAGGTATAAACCCGGTCACCAATCTCGACGCCTCCCTGTCCACGAATCACGCTATTCTCGCCAATCAAGCAATCCCGACCGATGCGGATAACTGAATTAGGCAACTCGCGAAAATTATAAACGTGGAGAATTGCCCCGTACATCACGATGGTATTTGCACCAATCTTTATGCCATTGGGACAAGCATGGAGATAAGCGCCTTTATCAATATAAGCACCATGTCCCAACCAAATATAATTGCCGAAGCGCAAACGAACACCATCTTCGATTGCCGCCCAACCATCTATATTGAGAATTATCTTGTAAAGCAATCCACGAATACCGATTCCAACAATCGTAGGAATCCAGCCAAGCAGGAGGTAGAGAGTTTGTTCCAGGCAATAACGACCGAAGCTGGAGGCCTGTCTATTCAAATAAAGTCCAAGTTCGCGAATTTCACTCAATAATGCTACGCATCCTTCTGCACCTGGCTAAGCTCCGCCCTACCGACACGGCCACTCGCTAATCACCTCACCAAAATCATATGCTGGGACCCGTGCAATTTTGTTCCAACTTAGACCGACCACGTCATTGTCTTTTCGCGTTCGTTAGTCAGAATTCGTTGCTTTATCGAATTCTGATGACAATAATGACGTTCGTCTATTTTGGAAATAATTAGACGCCTGCTGGGAGTATATCCTCATCATGCAACCCAGTCTTATCGTCAGGCCATTATCTTGCCGGGGCTTCCCAGCAATATATCAGGCTAATTACAACTCAGATCTCCAGCCAACCTTTACACCAATGTGTTGACATTCAGCTTGGTGTTGTATTGTCCCGATAACTACGAAATATTTCAATTACTCTAAGCAGCGGTGTGTTAGGCCGTTGAACTCTACCCCATATCCTGCGCGAAAATGTTAACTAATAATATAATAGAAGATGTGGTTCTTACGGCGCAACTTTGATTTCATGCTAAATAATCTACTGACGGATTGAGATTTAGTCTTTGTGCTGCAATTGAAATATGCTCAATTTTAACGTTGGCTCCTGAGTAGCGCAACAGAATCAAATATCTGATTGAAGACAATTAGAAGCGCCTCCCTGCATGAAGCTTCCTGATAGATTTCCTAAGCCTTTATCTGTGGCGGGGTACGTCGTTCGTCGGGAGTGGATAGAATATCATTCGCCAAGTAAAATCTGGACTACTGATAATCAATCTTAATCGTGAAATATTCTTGCGATATGCTCTAACGGCTCGATGAACTCTAATGCTTCAATAACAGGTCTGGTGGCAATCATCCTCATTGTCACATTGATATCCTGCCAGAACGATAGTTTCCCACCGAGCCAAACCAATCAATATGTAGCAACCTCTACTACGTATTCACCATCCATTGAGGTGTCGACGAATTTCATTGAAAACCCTGGGGCAACAGCATACGCTACCCCGATGAAACCGCCGGCCAGTACAACTCCAAAGCCGACATCAACAAGCTTGCCAGAACCCACCGCAACAGCGACTCGAACGGTTACACCTTCCCCTACCCCAATTGGTGCATGTAAAGATAGGAATCCTGCTGAGGATGAGTTAACGTTAGTGACCCTGGTTTATGGAATTTCACGGGAATACCAACCTTCTGACCTGGTAAATCTGGCAGACCATATTCCCTTGACAGTCACTTTAGGCTTTCCAAGCCAAGTTCGGCAGATCGTGATTGAGCCTCTCAGCCAAATGATAAATGACATGCTTGGAGAGGGTCTAAAGCCTCAGATTATTTCGGGCTATCGGTCCTATGCATCCCAGACTTTGGCCTGGAACAAATGGCTTGAACAAGTCGGTGATCGAGCGTCAATAGTCAGCGCCCCACCAGGACATAGTGAGCACCAGCTTGGCACAACGGTTGACTTTGGATCCCCAGAACTGGCTGCCATCGTTGGTGATGAGGACGTAGGGTTCCACACAGATTTTTATAAGACCAGTGAGAGCCAATGGCTTGTGGAAAATGCATATAAATATGGATTTACCCTAAGTTTTACCCGCGAAACCTTCGACATCTCTGGCCTCTACTACGAACCCTGGCACTATCGATACGTAGGTCCTGATATGGCCGGATTTCTTAGAGATATAGGATCCACATTGATTCAATATCTACTGGAAAACCAGGAACCTCCGTGCATCCCCGACGGACGATGAAGAACTTGCATGACAGGTCTCGAGCTTTCTGTTGCGCCATATTATTGGCCATGTTGCTGATCGCTTGCCAGGCCAATGATAAGCTTGACGTTATTCCAAGACAGATTGAATCACCCATGGCCGATATATCAATGCCGACCGTGGTCCCGACCATCAAACTCACTTTAGGCGCGATAGAACCACCACCAGTTCCTTCACCCACCCTCCCTCTACCATCGCCAACTCCAAAAAAAATCGTTCATGTATCGGCGACGGGAAGTTGGAGCGACACCTTGTCGGCGGTCCTCGCAGGGCTAAACTCGCAAAATAATACCTGGAATTGGCGACAGGTAACCAGTGGTGCAGATATATCCATTGAAGCAGGAGAAACTGGTCAGGTTTTTTTTAAAAACGCCCTGGCTCTTACTGTCGATTTCTCCTCCAATCTAGAATCCTTATCCTCGAATGAGGCGTCTGATATTGTACAATCGGGCGATAAACGTTTTACGGTAATGGAATGGCAAGAGGTTCCTCCAGATCGAAAAACTGTTCGAATTGATGGCCTGTTACCTGATGAGCCCGGATATGCCCTGCAGCAGGCCTGGTCTCTTACCGCCACTCCTGAGTTTGAGGAAGCGGCGAATGAGCTTGCTCTTGCACTCAATATGGAAATGCAAGGCGAAAATACCGTTAAGTTATCGGCCGTTGGTGATGTAATGCTAGACCGGGCTCTTGGATACGCCATTCAACAAGGCCAAATTAATTACCCGTTTACCCAGGTCGCAGACCTTCTTTCCCAGGCTGATCTCACGATTGGCAATATGGAGTCTGCCCTCGGCGCCTCAGGACAGGCTGCTAAAAAAAGTTACACTTTCCAGGCTCCGACCGCGGCCGCCGAGTCGCTCGCTATGGCCGGTTTTGATTTGGTCTCCCTGGCTAATAATCATGCTATGGATTTTGGGGAAGGGTCATTGCTTGAAGGGATCGACATATTATACCGACACGGTATCGCTACCATTGGCGCCGGGACGAATAGTGCCTCAGCCCGTAAATCTGTGATCCAGGAGATCAACGGAATTAGTATTGCTTTTCTGGGTTATGTCAATGTACCAGTCGAGGTGTCGGGATTTGATACAAGAAGCTGGGAGGCAACGGACTCTTCGCCGGGGCTGGCCTGGGCGAATCTCGATGATATCACCCTGGACGTCAGCACGGCTACCTCGGATGCAGATGTAGTCATTGTCGTGCTACATTCCGGGTATGAATACGTGGAAGCCCCTAGCGAACCCCAAGAATTAGCCGCCAAGACTGCCATCGACGCCGGTGCAGACCTAGTTTTAGGGCATCATGCGCATGTACTTCAAGGAATCGAATTCTATAATAACGGTGTTATCGTTTATGGTTTGGGAAATTTTGCTTTCGAAATAGATGGGGATCCAACAACCGCGATTTTGAATGTATGGCTAGACCACGACGGCGTCCGCGAGCTAGAGATCGTTCCTGCCATTATCCAATTTGGCGGGCAACCTCGTTTAGCCACAGAGAATGAAGGAGCATCTATCAAGGAGCGAATCTACTATTTGAGCGGGTTATTGAATAGTCCATAACCCGACCCCCCTGGCGCGCTTCCCCGATTCTCCGAAATGCTCCTATCCGGCAGAATAAATAAGGTGCACTGACAAAAAGCAGCCGGTTTCAGAGTTCCTAATCTTCTCCATATGCAAACAGACTTTCTATCGATTGTCGAAAATAATTGCGCCTAATCGCTTCACCAAATATTGACCCAACGGATAATACGCTGAGCGTACGGATCCGTTTCTTTTTGGGAATAAATACAGTGTCGGTGGTCACTATTTCAGTGATTTGGGAAATGTTGGACAGCTTTTTCAGTGCTCCGGGAACAAAAACGCCATGGGTACAAACTACGGATATTTCCGTAATGCCATGTTTGATCAGCAGTAGGCACATTTCCACCACGGATGAACCGGTAGCTATCTCATCATCATAGATGAGAGCGTGCGCAAAACCTGTCACCTGACGTCCCACCAAGCCTGTAATCCGAACTTCCGTGTCAGAGATTCGCTCCTTATTACCGGCCGCCACAGGCATTCCCAGGTTGCCGGCAAAGCGACCGGCCGATTTAGCATGGCCAACATCCGGGGCAACGACAATGCTCTTCGATAGATCGCGATTCTGGAAATGTTGGTGGAATATATGTCGGGCAGTTAAGGGATCGGCCGGGATTCCAAAGAAGCCGTGGACCTGAGGAGAATGTAACATCATCGTCATAAAATGGGTTGCACCTGCTGTCTGCAATAGGTCAGCGATAAGTCGAGCAGTGATTGAAATTCGCGGGGCATCCTTCTTATCGGATCGGGCAAAGGAGAAGTACGGCACCACTGCATGGATCTCTTTCGCCGCGGCCGACCGGGCAATATCAATCATCATTAAGAGCTCCATCAAATGATCGTTTACCGGTGGTGATAATGACTGGACGATGTAAACGCGCCGTCCACGAACGCTGGCACCCAATTGAATTGTAAGATTATCGTTGCTAAATCGGCCGATATTCGTGCGATCAAGGGGTACATTCAGGTAATTGGCAATATCCTTGGCCAAAAGTGGGTGGGAGCTTCCTGTAAAGAATCTTACCTCGGATGGATCAATCTGATTCATTTTGTCATCCCCACAAAGAGAATCTTGTACAGTTGCTGGTTAGTTGAAACCGGTTTCGATAAAAAATCATGATGAAAAATTCCGATTAAGCAGAGATTCCCCGCAAGAAGGTTTCAAAATTTGTCGGTTGCCGGCCCAACAACCATCCCAACACCATGGAGTTGCCCCAAAAATTGCGGCGATCATAATATCTGAACATGGCAATAAGTGTATCAACCTGATACCGGCCTAATCCTTTCAACAAGGCTTCTTTTTCCCATTTTTCCAGCGGTATCTGTTCTATATGCACCGGCAGGTTCAGCATATTACTCAAGATTTCTACTATCTCTCCTTGAGTATATCTATCCGGGCCTACCAATTCAAAGATAGCGCCTTCGTATTTTGGATCACCAATTACGATGGCTGCAGCCTCGGCGACATCCTGCAAGTCGACCATGCCAAGCAGCGTGTCGGCTGAATAAGGAATTGGCAATGATCCTGAAACAATATCATTCCAGTAGCTCAGTAGATTTTGCATATAAGCCGCCGGTTGGAGGATCGTGAATGGGAGTCCCGAGTCAAACAAAATCTCTTCTACTCGCATCTTTGCCCAGTGATGGGGCATGGCTTGAATCTGCGGATGGAGTACTGAATGATAGACAAAACGCTCAACGCCGGCCATCTGTGAGGCCTCAATAATCCTTCGGCCGTATTCAATTTCATTAGGCGAAACATTAGGGCAAATATGATAGACACTCTTTACACCTCGAACCGCATCCTTCAAGGAAACTGGGTCTGACAAATCACCAATGAAAACCTGGCTCGCACCTGCAAGCTTTGCCGGTGCTTGTTGGGCCTTCCGATGAACCAGTGCCCGCACCTCGTATGTACTGCTGGCGAGCGCCTTTATTACCGCTTGCCCTGTCTTTCCAGCTGCACCTGTTACAAGAATCATACGTGAAACCCCCGACTTGAAGTACGACAAAATCGGTTATACCTGTTTTTTTATTATTTGGGCAGTCAAACTCAGAAAGAAATAGAGATTGTTGCTTGGGCGTAGACTGGCAGCGTTTATTTGCTGATAGCTAACCAGCTAATAAGAAACCAGTCAGGGGACCCATACCAGACGTATGGCCAATGCAAGCTATTCATCGACCAACCATCTGTAACCCAAACAGTGCGTTCCTGGTCAACTCTCCGATATTTAGGCTAAGATTGTATCGCCTACGCTTTTCTGGCAACCCATAACCACCCGACCGGGCACAATATCCTGCCAGTTGTGGCCAGTCCAATATTACCAACTAGTCTATTACCTCCAAGGCTTATTTTACCATTACAGATGGTCACCATATTACGGCGAGAAAATGGTCTTCGGCAAGCGCTATTCTACCTCCTAGTCCTACAATATGGCGCAGTTGATCCCTTCTGCACTCACTCAACTCGAGATCAACTAGACCCATCGCGAAGTGAGATTCGACATTTCTGATTATCTGTTGTCCGTGTTTTAGGTCCTCGCAGGTAGTCAGATTGACCAGGTTGTCAAGAGGTCGGTGAAGCGGAAGAAGGATATACAATTCGGACGAACTTTTCCCAATGTCATCTATGGTTACATTTGTCCAATCAGGACGGGCGTTCTAAAGATTCAACCGCGTCGCATCAATTGCCAGCCTGTCCAGCGAAAAACGAAACGAAATAATAATGTGACATGGGCGATAAGCCGTGTTATAGGAAAGGAGTGAGTCTTCGCAGACAAGAGTGCTTCTCAAAAGTCTACAACTTTGTCATTACGGTCTGGAATCTACTTCAATGCCACCAAGAGTAAAAACTTACAAACTCCTGCTTTTGGGCTGCAGCTCGGCCCGTAAACGCACAATATTTCGACATCCCTGATTCTGGCTGGCCTGGAAGCAGCCGCCGGTGGTGCGCTTATTCCATCAACAATCAATCGGCACCTTCTGGGACATTGAGCTCTCTAAGCTCTCCCGTAATGGTGATACTTTAACTCTCCAGTTTCGATAAACAATAGCGCAGCCAGTATGCGGCAACTCCGAAAGCCACACTTACATTTAGGGATTGCTTCTGACCACTCATAGGGAGGCTAAGTATGCTGTCACAAGCATCAAGAATTTCCGGGTCTACACCGGTACGCTCGTTACCGACAATTATTACTATCGGCTGGGTTCCAAAGGTCAATTCAGCTTCGAATAAAGGCTGGGCTTTTAGCCCACCTTCAAGAGCCAACACGGTCCATCCACGCTCTTTAAGATTCGTAATTTCATCGAGGCCATTCCTGTGATAGCTCCATGCCACCATCTTATCAGCACCAAGGGCGGTTTTGGCCACCTTTGGATGTTCTGGGGTTGGAGAAATTCCACCCAGGTAAAGATGGCTAATACCGGCACCGTCGGCCGTGCGAAATATAGATCCAACATTGTAACTACTGCGGATATTATCAAGGAACGCTTCAATTCTTGGCCACACAGTGGTATCGGCCGGTAGACGTGTATCCAAACCCGACTGGATATCCCCGATGAGTGATGTCTCAGAACCGCAATACGGGCACTGGATACCCAGGTCATCATCAGCGACGGCCGGGAATCGGAAGCGACATTCCCCATTTCTACACAATCGAAATACGAATCTGTCTTTAGATTTCACCGATACCTGGTTGCTTTGGGTTGCTTCTGATATTGATGGTCCTACTGCAATTCAAAGCTCGTACAATTTATATCTGTTGCTAACCCAAATTGATCAGCTGCGCAGATAGGAAGCACCATTAATATCGACAATACAGCCGGTGAGGAATTCGGTTCCCTCGGAAGCCAGAAAGAGAATCGTTTTGGCCACTTCATCGGGAGTAGCGATGCGATTTAGTGGGCTTTGGGCACGAACCTGGTCACCCACCGGACCAGACAACGTCTCTGCTGCCATATCTGTCTCCACCCACCCAGGTGCGACAACATAGACGTATATATTGTGAGGCGCCAATGCTTTGGCTAAAGACTGGCTCATGGCATTCAATCCGGCTTTGCTCGCTCCATAAGCAGGGGCATCGGGTTCGCCGCGAAAAGCGCCTCTCGACGAGACATTTACGATTTGGCCTCCTCCGTGGTCAATCATATGGCGCGCTACCCAGTAGGTAACATTTGCCGGCCCTAGCAAATTGACCGCGATCGTTTTATTCCAGGCCAAAAGCCAATCATCACTTGAAGCACTTTCTAATTTATGTTCGACATATAACCCGGCGTTGTTCACCAGGATATCAATCCTACCGTAAGTGGACAACACTTCTGAAACTAGGGTACGAACGTCATTTGGATTCCCTTGGTCAGCAGAGAAGAGCCGGTGTGAGTCCCCGGCCAAGGCGGCCAACGTTTCTTCGGCCGCAGCACGATTATTGTGGAAGTGGACGGCCACAATCGCACCTGCATCGGCAAATACTATGGCAACCGCCCGGCCAATCCCCCGCGACGCACCTGTAACAAGAACAACCTTATCCCGAAAACCCATATTTCGTCAATTTCTCTGACCAATTGTCATCATTCTGAATTCAACAATTCAAACCTATAGCCAACACCATGCTCACTAATTAAATACCGGGGTTGTTTGGGATCCGGCTCTAATTTCCGGCGAAGATGCCAAATATATACATGGACATATTGCGCACTAAACCGGTATGGTTCTCCCCAGACATCGTCCAAAATATCTTCGAAAGTACATGTTCTTCCCGCATGCCTGAGTAAATAAGCCAAAAGCTTAAATTCCGTGGCGCTCAGGTTCACCGCTTGATTTGTGACCATTACCTTTCTTGTGCTGATTTCGATCAGTAAATAACCATCATCATAGGCAAGTTTCGCATCCTCCTCAACCAAAGAAAATCCTCTCCGAAGAACTGCCCGACAGCGAGCAAGGAGCACCGCTCGCTCAAAAGGTTTGACTATATAGTCATCGGCGCCTGCATCAAGCCCACGAACGATATGGTTCCCCCCACTCAATGCCGTTAAAAGTATGACTGGGACCGTTGACGCTTCTCTGATTTGCCGACATATTGCGATTCCGTCTTCGCCAGGCATTAAGATGTCCAACATAACCAGATCTGGCTGGAAGAGAGGCATCTTCACCAACCCCAATGAACCCGATCGAGCGGTTTCCACACGGGCGCCCTCGGCTTTGAATATCGATTCAAGGAGGCGGCACATCTGCATTTCATCATCGATGACGAGTATGGATAAGTTCTGCAGTTCCATCATGATTTATCTGGTTCCAATTGACTCAAGAAAGCGACCGAACAACGGATTTTACTCTCTATCATCAACTCTGTTTTGTCGCGGCACATCAATGCATTTCTCACGTCGGACTAAAAGGTAAAGGATGGCAATAAAATCCTAGGAGATGTGCCTTTGCTTATCGATCTCTAAAAACAACAAAACGACCCCACATTGATGCCGTTTCCATCCCCTTCTGTAAGAAACTACCGATAAAATATCGCCCACTGGCAATCTGTGCTAAATCGCTTCCAAGGTTTTCCGCATGGACGATCCCTTTCGGAAACAGATTGAGATGCATATCCTGATAATACTTGTCAAGGGGATACATGGCATCCCAATCCTCACCAAAATCTGCTTTTAGTTTATCGTTGGCTTCGGCAAAGGTTTTTGGATGCCAGGTTCGCTGGATAGTATTCATGGGATGCTCCATGGCGACACAATCAATTCCTAGCCACTTGATCTTCTTTTCCAGACACCAATCGGCAAAATCAGGTGATGGACCTGGATGCTTAATCATATATCTAAATTCATCTGAATTAAGGCTGTTCCAGCCGTAATCATACCAACCTGTTTTGATTATTAATATATCATTCTCTCGAACATCAACCACACATTCCACCATTTCAGGAGTATAAACGCTGGAATTGCTAACCATCCCAGAAATATCGGCAACCGCTCCTGGACCAATCCAGTAATCAAATGGCATTTCACCAATTGTCCGGCCCGCTGCCCAAAAATGCTTTTCTCCATCCATGTGAGATGCCAGGTGAAAACTGGCTCTACAGATAGATCCATTCCGGCCCATGCCAAAATATTGACCTCCCACGCGTTTATTATAAGTGACGCTCAAAGGCACATAATTTGCCCATTGTGGCGTCTGAACACTGAATGGCAGGGTCAGATCCAGCATTTCGGCCGACTCCATAAAATCAAAGAATTCGTCTTCTTCCATGTTGTCTGGTGGTTGGAGTGCCACAGATCGGCACCAAGCTGCTTCAACTTCCATAAAAGGAATCGGCTGGATCATAATCCAGGCGCGTTGATTATTGAGCTTGTCTATCTCACCACCAATCGACTCGGTAAAAAGGAGGTGGGCCTTCGGCATTTTCAAGTGGGTCAACTCGTAATATTCCTCAGGAGGAAACAATTCATCCCAGGTTGTGCCATGCTCAACCAACAATTTTGCTTCTGCTTTTTCAAATTCACGAGCATGCATGGTCCTGAGATTTGTATTCATCGGATGCTCGGCACAGCCACAATCCACACCGATCATCTTTAATTTCATTTTCAATGCCCAAGGGAAGAATTCTGGTGACGGTCCTGGATGGCGAACCAAAAAACCGAACTCCTTATTATCGATGCCACCCTGGGCTTTTTCATTGTATACATCTGGCTGATCCCAGGCGTATTTATGATAGCCCGTGTTTATAATGAGAATATCCCCCTCCTTAATCTCCACGCGATCAGTAATCATCTCCGGCGTGTAGAGGCTGTAATCAGATACCACATCTGATAAATCAACAACGACCCCAGGTCCACAGAGGTCAGTTAGTGGAATGTCCGAGATAGCGCGACCTCCCGAGTGAAAGGCACGCTCGCCGACAAGATGGGTGCCAACCGTATTGCTCCATTCAATTAACTGGCCATTCGCCCCCTGCCCACCTCCAAATGCCCCGGTAAGTCGTTTAAAAAAATGTATTTCAAGGGCTTTTTCACCGGGCCACGGAGGTGTAAAAATGCTGCATCCCTGGGTGAGATCATACCATTTTACCTGCTTCAGTGTTTCTATGAACTTACCCCGCTCCATCTATTACTCCTTCGTTATCGTACTTTTTCCCACTGATTGTGTCGTGTCCTAATCCTGTTAAAAAACACGCCCCCGGCCGCCTAGGCGTTCGACATGGACCGGATCGTAACAGTCTCCATACTTTGTCTTGGGTAATTGTGCTTTCTTATCCATTAACGATGCGTACTCTTCATCGTCCACCATCGCAACAATGCGAGCTATGCTAGCTTCGCCATCTACAAATCGCCAGGGGAAACATCCTACCTGAACCCGCCGGTTGACAAGAAGGTCGATATCACCGCCAACGCACTCTGCGTGAATTATTCCCTTGTCAAACATCCATAGATGCATCATTTGATACATATCGGGTGTGAAGTACTCCGCCAGGGTCATTCCATATTTTGCCCTGAAATGATCATCAGCCTGTTGCATTTGAGCCGGCATCCAATCCCTAATTTTTGTATTCATGGGATGGTCTGCGCTGCCACAGTCAACGCCAATCCACTTTAGTTTCTTTTCCTGGCACCACCTGGCGAAACGAGCATCTGGCCCAGGATGCATAACCATATATCGAACTTCATTGCCATATGGCTGATCCCAACCAAAATGGTGATATCCAGTGTGAATGATTAATATGTCATTCGATCGCACTTCTACGCGGTCTTCTATCATTTCAGGAGTGTAGACATCATAGTCGCCACATACATCACTCAGGTCAACAATTGCTGCATCACCGGTCAAGAAATCAAAATCAAGTGAGGCGATATCCTTCCCCGGCGTGTAGAAATGGATTTCTCCATCTAGGTGGGTGCCGACATGGTTACTATGGGTTACAACCTGGCCATTGGCCCCGTTTGGCGCTAGCCGCTTAAAATACTTGATTTGTAAGGGCTCATAAGTTGGCCATGGAGGTGTTCCAAGTCCAAGTGGAATCGTAAGATCAATAAATTTCATGACTAATCCTTCCTGCTAATAAGTTGCCTTAGATATTCTTAGCTACCTATATATCTTTCCGCGTAAGCGACCAAGGCCTGCTCAAATATTGTCATCGGTGGTCGCACCAAGCCGGCGCCAACCTGACCAATACCTGCTTCTTTGTGGGCAATTCCGGTATTTACTCGGGGGGTTATTCCCAATTCTACTACCTTGCGTATGTCAATACCGGTTGGAGTCCCCTGAAATTCGAGCACGGGAATCGAAAAGTATTTGTGTTCCGCTATAGTTATCTCATACATCTCAAGCGTTGCATTAAGTGCATCCTGTGGCGTGCCGCTAATGAAGGTTACAATTGCCGGTGCAGCCGCCATTGCGAAAGCCCCAATCCCTGCGGTCTCAGTGATTGTGCTGTCCCCAATATCAGCGTTGGCATCATCACTGGTGAAACCGGGAAAGTATAATCCAGCCGGAATGCCGGCCGACGCGACAAACCATTGATCACCTAAACCACTAACCCGTATCCCAAAATCTGTACCATTCCGAGCCATCGTAGTAACCATGGTGCTACCTTCGACCCCATGACCTGCATCTGCCATAGCTTTGCAGGCGGCCATGACCGGATTAAGGACACTTAAGGCGTTATCTCCAAGGAATTGCATGATTTCCGCTTCAACTTGACTATCCCCGGCAACAGAAGCGATCAAAGGTGATAGCTGTTTGAGGAAGAGCAACGAACCGGCTTTATTGCGATTGTGTCCTTCGTCACCCATGTGTAAGGCTTCGGCCAATAATGCCCGGATATCCACCCCCTCGCTCGTGGCCAAGGCATCGGCTAACAGGGGTCCCATAACCTCATTCATCCAGCGCAGTTTCTTGAGAACCTCTTCGCTGTAAGCACCATACCGCAAGACTTTTCCGTAACCTTCGTTCAGATTAGAGTAAGCTTTGTTTCCGTGGGTCAGGTTTTCTACAACGTAGACCTTCATTGAAGCTGATGTTACCCCAGCCATTGGTCCAACAGTATTATGATGGTGGCAAGGCGCAAAATCTATCTCGCCAGCTTCAACCATCCCCATCGCCTCCTTTTCATCACTGGCCAAACCCTCAAATATTAGAGCACCGATAACGGCGCCTCGTAGAGGGCCAGACATGCGCGGCCACTGAATAGGTGGGCCGGCATGCAGCAATAGATTCTCCCGCATACCTGGAATCACATCTTGTGCTGTCTCAATCCCGGTTAGCATGGGACGGGCCGTCATCATCCTTTCTACCGCAATATCATTCGCTTCATTGATGTTCTTCATTTCAATATTCTCCTAACTGGCTCCAGAAGATCTTAGATAGGTGATAAAAGTGGATTCCTTCCATCACCGCCGCTCAGATTCATGTGACAATGATCAGCGCGTATTCTTATTTGATGAGCTTATTTTAATTGCGAAAGCAGCGACATGAGCTTTTCATTGCCACCGGCGGGAGGACGCCAGTCAACTTGAACGACCGAAGCGCCCTGTATCTCCAGACTTTCAAAAAAGACTTCTAAACCGACATTTATAGCAGCGACAGAGCGCGCAAAGGCAGCCAACGAAAGAGGCCGCGTAGTCGGCTCTTTTGGAACTGGTAAAAAGGTACTCACGTAGTGAACAGCAGCGGATGTGTTGTTAAAAACCATCGCGCCGGCCTTGGCAATTTTAGTCCTTTGCTCTTCAATCATCTGAGAATCTTCATCAGTGCCGATGACAATGACGGCGATTTCCAGCTTCCGACCACTTCTCCTGGCGATATCTATCGCTTCCTCAATCACGGGTGCGATCTCTGAAGCTGGATCTGGATGGGATCCTTCACCCAATACTAAATCCAGGATTATCGCACCGACTTCGGGATCGGCAGCTTCCCGTCGTAAGCGCCGCATCCGTAAATCATTGTCCATCATGGGGTGCAGCCTACCCTGGGTAAAATCGTCCTCTCCCATATCTAGAATTGTATGCTTTTGACTAACCATCACATCGGCTAATTGTTGCCATTCGTAGACCGCTGCATTGGAGTATACCGGAGAGACTACACTCGAAAGGGCGAGAACAGCCTCATAGGCCAGCGTGCCTCCAGAGAATAACCCACGTATATAGCGAGGTGCGTTTTCACCGGAGGCCGGCACGGTTGAAGTATCCGCACCAGCTTTTGCCGATATGCTGGAGAGCGATATGGCCAGATCGGCCGCATCTTCTAAGCTCATCGCAAAATGCAGGTTGCCAAGACGTTTTGATGGCGGCGCCTGGCCAATAAAATCCACAACGACAGGTTTTCCACTTCTTGCAGCATGGTTTAGTAACGCTGCGGCAACCTCTGGGTGTGGCGGTTTGGAGACAATAACAATGACTTCTGATTCTGAATCGCGAGCCAAGAGATCCAACCCCTGATAGGCTGCTATCGCCCCCACTTCGACCTTCAAGTCACGCCCACCTATCCCGATGGCCTGCGAAATTCCGCCTCCTTTATTGTGAACGTAGCTGCTAATTGCTTGCATCCCGGTACCCGAAGCGCCTAACAATCCGATTTTTCCTTGGCGGACACGATTGGCGAAACCAAAGCCAACGCCACCAATAATTGCCGTCCCACAGTCTGGGCCCATTACTAACAATCCTTGATCGCGGCCTCTTATTTTCAGCTTGATTTCCTCCTCTAGAGACACATTGTCGGAAAAAAGGAAAACATTTCGACCCAGAGTTAAGGCATCTTGGGCAACGGCAGCTGCATATCGCCCTGGAACTGAAATTAGAACCCACTGAGCACCAGGTAGCTGCTTCACTGCGCTTTCCAGACTCCGTGGTCGAAAGGCATGACTTGCACTACTACGGCGGTGAGCCAGTAATTCGTCGATTTGGCCAAGTGCCCCTTCGGCTGAATCTGAATCCTGAGCTCTTATCACAATGAGTAAATCATCGGGACCGGCCGAACTATCGATCGGTAATCCACTCGCAGTCAGGATCTCGCAGTTGGCCGGAGTAGCCATAATCACGCCGGCATCCTCTACTCCTGGAAGTTCAGACAAAGATCGCTGTAGCTGCATCAACATCACGGAATCATAATAGGCTCCCGATCTCACTTCACTGCGTGTTTCACTCATTGATCAATTCCTAGAATGTTTCAAATATGAAATCGGTCTAGTTTGCTATGAATCAAGCCGACCAGTACTGACAGGGCTACGGTTCTGACAGAAGCATAGATTCCAATTGAGCGCACCACTCCAGGACTGCTTCATCCTCATACCAACGACCTACAACTTGCAAGCCCATTGGCAGCCCCTCTGCATTCTTTCCAGCTGGTAAATTTACCGCAGGAAGCCCACAGTAAGTCCAAGGAAGGTTCATTATAGGATCCCCCGTACTGGCGAGGCCTCGGGGTGCCGGTCCGGTTGCCGATGGCGATATCCACAGATCAATTCCACAATCATCCATCACATCTGTTAGCGATTTTCTCAACTGACGCCGCCCGGTCATGGCTTCGGCTAAACGACCAACCGCAATCTCCCGACCCCTTTCAATAAGAGCTGCCGTCTTTGGATGATACATTTCCCGATAGACAGAATACCATTGAGAATGCACTTGGGCTGCTTCCGCCGCCAGTATTAACTGGTGGCGTTCGTTTATCTCATCAAAATCCGCCATAACCGAAACTGATCTTATCTCACAACCGTTTTCTTCCAGGCGATCGCAGGTATTACGAAAACTTGTTGTGGCTTCTGAGCTCGCACGTCCCATGAATGGACCTTCCGGAATACCTAATATCGGTTTGGTCTCTCGTACAACTATTTGCCAGTCAGGACATAACTGGCTGGCTAAGAGCTCAATGCCGGCAATGTCCGAGGCAAGTACACCAATGTGATCCAGCGATGGGGAGAGCGGAATGACACCATACTTAGATATGCGATCATAGCTCGGCTTAAAGCCTACCACACCGCAGAACGCGGCCGGACGAATGATGGAACCAATGGTTTGCGTACCCAGCGCGACCGGACATAGACTTGCCGCAACGGCGGCTGCAGAGCCACTGCTAGATCCTCCAGGCGTATGGTCAAAATTGTTGGGGTTACGGGTTGGACCCGGGGCGAAGTAGGCGAATTCTGTGGTAACAGATTTCCCGGCTATCAGGGCGCCAGCCTCTTTTAATCTGGTTACACTCTGAGCCTCGCGCCCTCCGAGCTCTTCCGGCGGAATCTTGCTTCCTGCTCTTGTCGCAAATCCATCCACATTGAAAATGTCCTTTATCCCAACTGGCAAGCCAAATAAGGGAGGACGGTTTATTGGGTGTGGATAGCGCTCCATCAAACCTAGCGCTTGACGACGCAGGCGATCAAATCGCCCTTCTTCAGGAAGGAAGGCTTTTACCTCGGGTTCCCATTGTAAAAACTGAAGTTCCAACTGGGCCAGGTAATCATGAAGAGACAATTCTCCCGATCGCAAGCTGTTCGCAAGCGATAACAAGGGCGGGGAATCCGGTACCTTCATTAGCAGATCCCCTACCTTTCTCCATCGCGCATTCTTTCGGCAGCAAGTAACGCAGCTTCAACAATATTTTGATATCCGGTACAGCGACAAAGGTTTCCTGAAATTACTTCTCGAATTTCCTTCTCAGTTGGGTTTAAGTTTTCTTCAAGGTAGGATACTAGGGTCAACAGTATGCCCGGTGTACAGAAACCACATTGCAAGCCATGCGCCTCCCAAAAGGACTCTTGGATAGGGTGAAGGCTCTCTGAACCGTCCGGCAGCCTACTGGCAAGTCCTTCAACAGTAGTTAATTCTCGACCTGAAGCCTGGATGGCGAAAATCAGGCAAGAGCGAACTGGAAGACCGTCAAGTAGAATAGTACAAGCTCCACATACACCCTGCTCACAACCAACATGGGTTCCGGTCAAGTCCAGTTCATGTCGCAGAAAGTCGCTGAGCAACATTCTGGCCTCCACTTGCCGTTCATAGAACTCTCCGTTTACGGTAAGCTGTAGCTTATGTGAATTGGTCATTCTTATGCTGTCTCCCAAATCCTAATTCCCGAGCAAGGGAGTGGCCTTTGTGCATGCTCGGTTCAACGCCTGAACCGTCAATACTCGCGCTAAATGAAGGAGATAAGGAACAGATGCGTGAATATCCCCCATCGGTGCAATTTCATTCTCAGCCGCATGGTTAGCAGCCTCTGCGAAAAGTTTAGAAGTAGGTTTTTCGCCATTAATCAAACCAGCCGCACCTCTGGCAACGATAGGCATATCCCCTGCATTGAGATATACAATTCGCGCGTCCCGACAATTTCCCAGATCGTCAAGGGATAGAATAACTGCTACCCCAAGTAATGCGTAATCCCCCTTTCGGCGAGCAAATTCGACAAAGCACGTGCCGGCATTTTCTTTGAGCGGGGGGATGGCCACTTCAACCAAGATCTCATCCTCGGCTAAGTCCGTAGAAAAAAGTCCTTGATAAAAATCGGCGGCAGAAATCCATCGTTCACTAGCTGATCTCCGTAACCTGAAGCGGGCGTCCAACGCAACCATAATCATTGGAAGTTCTGCTGCCGGATCAGCATGAACCAGGCTTCCGCCAATTGTTCCGCGATTTCTTATTTGTGAATGGGCAATATTGGGCATTGTTTCTGACAGCAAAGGCAGCGCTGCTTCAACCACGGAATCCCTTTCAATCGTCCGTTGCCTCGTCATCGCTCCAATTCTAATCTCACCGCTCGCTTGCTTGGTCACGTAGCTTAGGTCGGGCAAGCCATTCAGATCGACCAGCAAGGCTGGCTCTACCAGCCGAAAATTCATCGCCGGTACCAGGCTCTGTCCTCCAGCAAGTACCTTGGCATCATCTCCATTTTCGGAAAGAATCTCTAATGCTTCTGGTAGCGAAATAGGGGCAAGGTACTCAAATGGTGGTGGCTTCATTATTAAGTCCCTTGATCTTGTTTGGCAGCTAATTTAATGTTTGTGGCTTTGTTTCGGTATAATCGCGGGTATCGAGCAGATTATCTTGAATTAGCCGTAAGTTGTCAACTGCGAGGTCGAGAATGAGACCGGTTAGTATTGTCGGAATAGGCCAACTTCCCGTAAAGAAAGTATATGATGAAAGTCTTCGTCAACTCGGCGCCAAAGTCGCTCTGATGGCTCTGAATGATGCTGGTATAGACCATGTCGATGCTTTGTATGTCGGAAACATGCTGAGCGATGAGTTGCAGCATCAGAAGCATATCGCCGCGCTGATCGCTGATGAAGCAGGATTGTGGGGTATAGAAGCATTGCAGATTCGGGCGGCGACCGCTGCCGGAGCAGCTGCCCTGCGTGTAGGCTACCTGGCCATTGCCAGTGGCAAAGTCGATGTTGTTCTGATAGTCGGGGTTGAAAAAATGAACGGCAGCGCTACCCCTGCCCTGGCCAAAGCTTTGGATTCTCAATTAGAAGTGCCGGATGGCGCCACCCTGATAAGCCAGAACGCCCGGGTAATGAAGATCTATTGTAAGAAGTACGATCCACCACCAGGCGCCCTCGCCTGTTTCTCCGTAAACGCCCATGCGAACGCCATGCACAATCCTAATGCTTTGTTTCGGAACCGCCAGATAACTGTGGATGATGTAATGAGATCGAGGATTATCACGCCGCCGATCCGTTTACTCGATTGTTCGCCAATTTGTGAGGGAGCCGCCGCTGTTGTCCTTGCGCCAACCAATTCCACTTTGGGACGCAGCCAACATTCGGTGAAATTGGTCGCATCCGAGGTAGCTACTGATCGTTTCAGGATGGCCGACCGGCAAAACCCGCTCAACCTCGAAGCAGCCAACATCTCTTCAAAAAAGGTGTTTGAGGCAACACCAATTTCCATTGACGACGTAGACCTTTTTGAAGTCCACGATGCGTTCTCAATCATGGCTTGCCTGGCCATGGAGGCGGTAGGTTATGCGAAACAAGGGGAGGGGTGGCGATTGGCGGCCGATGGAGAAATATCGCTCCAGGGGCGGATACCTATTTGCACCCTGGGTGGGTTGAAGGCCCGTGGACACCCAATTGGCGCCTCGGCAATATACCAGGCTTGTGAAATTGTGCTACAGCTTACCGATCGCGCAGGTGAATGCCAGGTGCCTGATGCGCAAGTCGCCTTGATGCAGAGTATTGGCGGCGTTGCATCAACGGTCATCACCCATCTTTTCGCTTCCTGATACCCAACCAGCCGGGCTTAATCGCAGAATCCCAGGATTATTTTTTAGGCCAGAAGGCAACCAGAACTAGCACTAACCATAGAGATAATCCAGCGAGTGAAATTATCCGGCCGTTGGTATAAGTCTCCGGCTCGAAAGTAAACTCGACTCTATGTTCACCGGCCGGTATGAGGACACCCCTGAACAATATGTCAGCTTCATAAATAGTAGTGGGTCTACCGTCAATTGTCGCCTTCCAACCAGGATACTGAGCATCCGTCAGCATCAGCAGGCTATCTTGATCGCCCTCAACGCTAATAACAACCCTTTCCGGTTCATAAGCGATTATCGTGGCCTCTCCAACATCTTTTCCTAAAGAAACCTTCGGCCCTTGCCCATGCAAGATAGCCAAATAACGAGGTTCAAAATGGGGATCAGCCATGATTTCCAGGGCCTCATCGGTGGACTCTGAATATTCCCACTCATTCAGGAGAAATGCTCGCGGTAGAACATCCAAATTCTGATATATTTTGACATCTCCTGAGTGGATGAGACGATAATCGCCGGCTACTAGCGGCTGAAACGTTCCGTCTCGCGTATCGACGAGTGCCAGCGCTAACAACTGCCAGGGCTCATTACAATCAGCCGGGAAATCAAAGACCGTACTACATGGATTAAGCGTAATTTTTTCAGGCACACCAGGTTCAGGCCAAACCACTCTAAGGAGATTATTCTCAGCCGAAAGATACTCGAGTTCCCTTGAACCGCCATCTTGAAATGACATATCAACAGAACCAGGATGGCCCTCAACCAATAGCCATAACTCGGTCGCTTCAAATGGCTGGACGTAACCAATACCAACAGGGCCGCTCTCCTCTGAGATAATTGTGGGGAACTGGAGATCAAAAAAAACATCATTTTGCCAGACATCACCGACCTTGTCGGTGATCGTATATTCAGCATTAAAGAGATCAAGCCAACGCTTGTCTGGAACCGATGATAGGTGTTCTCTCAGACGACCGTCGGATGAAACCACGCCTTCTGGCAACATGAGGTTAGTCACATCATTGTACGTCTTCAGCGGTAATAAACCGCCATCAAAGCCATCTACTGAAGATAAATCGTAAATCATTGGTAGATTCGGCGCTATTATCTCCTTCTGTTTTGTGGCCACTGTGTAATCGTATTGGGCGGACTCTGAAAGCAAGTCTGAATATATCGTGTCTATTTCGGCCTGGTCACCTATATCAAAGAAAATGTTTGAGAGGCTTAGCAAACGGCCAGATAATGATCCACAGTTATCACCATCCGCTTCACAGCTCTCATTGGTTTGTAGACGAAGCGATGGTGGTCGCTGATCGAAGTACGCTTCAGGTGTAGTTGGATTGTTATAAGGGAGGTTACGGGTACCGGCGAAAAGTGCGAGAACAGCCATCAGTATCAATGCGAAGCCGATAGCTCCTCTTAGACGCGCTGATTTGGTGGCTAAGATGATCAACAAAACAGCCAATATCAATTCAGCCAACCAGGCAAACAAGGATATACCGGATGGCCAAACAGCGATGGCTTCCGCACCAATTGGGATAAAGCTTGCAAGGGGAACTGAAACGAAAGCCCATATTACCAGGACCGCGATTATCAGAATCCCGGCAATAAGAGGCCGTTTTATAACTCCACCGGCCACTGATCGATCCTCTCGCCAGCGTGCAATTAATTCATCGAGTCCGACCCCAGCTAGCAAAGCCATGGCCATCGCAAAAAGGACAAGCCAGCGGGCAGGAACACGAAAAAGATTAAAACCCGGTATTCGAACCACTATTTGATTAACCGGGTTGAAAATACCGAGGGCCATGAACAACCCGAGGGCGGCAATAATCAAAAGTGTAGTGACCACTAAGCGCTTTCTCCCGAACCAGACCCCAATAACCGACAGCAACAAGGCTGTTAGAGGCAACACCGTAACATATTCAATAAATAGTGGCCCACCATGATTTGGTAAGAGTGCCCGAGCAAGCAATAAGGGATTCAGTGAAAAAGATAAAGCCTCATTGGGTGACAAGCCACCTTGCCGGCTGGAATGTTGAATAAGTTCAAGAGTGGGGATCAGCTGTACAGCAGCAATCATGCTGCCCAGGATCATCGATCCGAACAATGGAGCAAATCGAGCGATAAAACATGCGATGAGATGTCTGACCCGGACTTGCTTCAACGATTCCTGTACAGATTGCCTAATACCGGCAACAAATTGGACCAATAGCCAAGCGAAAACAAAAACAATGGTTATAAGAACAGCCTGCATGTGGCCAGCGAGGAACTGAAGTGCAAATAAGGCCGCCATCGTGACAACCAACTTAAGGGTCGAACGCCAATCTTTCTCCTTTCTATCCCACCTAGAGAGGGCAACCAGGAACCAGGGAAGCCAGGCCATGCCCTGAAGTTGGTTGATATGTTCAATCTGGGCCGTGAAGTAGCCTCCAAGACCAAAAAGTGTGGCAGCCAAGAGAGCGGCCGGTCTAGTCAGGTTGAGTCCCTGCCGTCCGGCGAAATAGGCGCCAAAGCTACCAACTATCACATGCATGAAAGCACTGGCATTAAAGGCAACTGGGGTTGAAAACATTAACCAGACCGGCCAGTTTAGAGGATAGAATAATCCGACCTGGCTGTTGGCCAAAAAAGGCGCCCCCATGAAGATATTTGGGTTCCATAAGGGAATACGACCCGAGCGTACAGCCTCAGCCGCCATTTCCCAATATGGATAGAAGAAGAGGAATGGATCACCCCGGGCCAAAAGCAGACTGGTGAATAATAAGCGGTTGAAAAAAATTACCGCTATGGTTGCCACCAGGAGCAATGGAGCCACGATCAATCCAACCCGCTTCAGTTGTGTGATCATCGCATTGGTTTTATGACCGCTAAAATTTGTCAATTCGCCTACAACTAATCAGAATCAATCCGATATAAAAGAATCATCGCGTCATCATTCAGTTGGTCCGGTAGGTCTATAGGTTGAAGAGAGAAACCTCCCTCAGAGAGCCGGCGCAGAACAGGCATTGACTCAGCGCCGTTCGGCACAGCCAGATAATTCAGACTATCCCGTGAGGCAAATGCTGAAAGATCACCTATCAGAGCGTCAGGATCGGAGAACCAGCTGATATAAACCTTTTTGTCTAGCAGATGGTAACGCCATTGCCAACTATACCAGTGATCGTAAAGAACCGTTCCGTAAGGCGCATCTTCCAGGGCATTGGCCACCTGCGATGCACCTTCGTCAGCCTTCGGCGAACCTCCGACCGGGAGACGGCCATAGTAGGCATTGATAACCGAAGGCGCCTGAACCAAGACAAGTAGGAATGGTACAAGCCATAGCAGACGCCGGAACTTGTGCTTATAGTCAGTAATCAAAGGCAGGGATGGCAGGAAGAAGTAAAAGAGTCGAAATACAAACCTGCTTAAGACCAATCCAACAATCGGTAATATGGGTAGTAAGTACCGCTCCCAGGCAGGTATGGCCAGGAACCAATGAAAGACAAAGTATCCAAGTACAAAAATGACCAGCATTTGGTCTAGAGAGGTCACACGATCCACTTCGAATATCAGCAGAGCAAAGAAGAGAGGCAAGGCCAACAACAGAGCGAATAACAACAATGGAGAATCGATGAAATATGCGGAAAGTTTTGCCCAGGCTTCGAGCCGGGGCCAGAGCTCCCACGACCAGGCCAGGCGTAAACCACCATAGGAATTCATTTGTTCACCAAATATGGTGATTTGGCCTGTTCTTAAAACATCCCAGGCAACAACCAGCACCAGGATAGCTCCCAGGCCAATCAGCCAATTCCGCCACGCACGCCATTTCCACCCTTTGAATAAGGCCAAACCAACAATCAATGGCAGGAAGAGCCAGGCTTGATACTTCGTGGCGGCAGCCAGCCCAAATAAGCTGCCAGCACCCGTTACGATATCCAGAGGTTTATCGCCAGGTGCAAGGCCACGGTCACTGCAAACTATCGGCATGAGAGATGCCAATAGTAAGAAGGTTAATAGCGGATCGGTATATGCGGTAGCGCTAAACTGGATGGCCAGTGGTGAAAAGGTTACGAAGGCCGCAGCAAGAAGCGCTGTGATTTCTTCGCGAAACAAGAACCATGCCAACAAACCTGTCATAGGAATAAGCAGCAACGAGGCAATCAGATTTGGCATTCGAGCTGCCCATTCAACGGCGCCAAGAAGGGGGTAGAAGACGGCTTGAGAATAAAACAACAAGGGAGGTTTATCCACGATCTGACCTGCCAAGAGCGGGTCCCGCCACACTGCTATAAGTCGAGCCCAAGAAGCAAATAATGCTTCGTCAGCGCTAAAAGAATTGAAGAATAGACTATGAAATCGTAGACCGGCTCCCAGCCATACAAGCCCAACCAACCAGAACCTTGCAAGTTTTGACATAAATGATTGATTCACCTGAGGATCAAGGTGATTTACACTTGAAGCTTCACCGATTCTCGGACGACAAGTTATTGCGGCATTATAACACTGGTCAAATGTCCCACCAACGCTCCATATCAGATAATAGAGTTAAAGGTCTCGAATACACTGGCTACTCTATGACCAGGGGTGCTGACCCCCAAAAGTTGCACTAAGGGGTAGTGTGGTATGATGTCTTCCTCAAGGACGTGGTTCAATATAAATTAGGGAGAGAACCATGGCCAAGAGATATCCACCGAAATTCAAGTTTCAGGTTGTGCTCGAACTACTGCAAGGTGGGCAGAGCGTCGGCCAGCTGGCCAAGAGCTATGATGTCCACCCTAACTCAATCCTGAAGTGGAAGAAAGAATTGCTTGAAAAAGGTGCGGAAGTTTTCGCTCATGATAATAGTGCAGCAGAATACGAGCAGCGAATCGCCCAATTGGAGCAACTTTTGGGCAAGAAGGAGGTTGAAATCGCGCTTTTAAAAAACTTCTTGGGACGAGCGAGATGACCACCAGCCAGAAGGTCAAGCTGGTCGGCTCTGTTGCCGGCGAATATTCTCTTGCCTCTGCCCTGGCCGCGGTCGAATTGCCAAAGTCGACATGGTACTATCACCAGCGGCAAAAAGTCGATTACGGTGTGAAGTACGCCCGCCTCCAGCCGGCGCTTGAAGAAATCGCACGTCTGCATACCGAATACGGCTACCGCCGTACAACGACAGAGCTGCACGAGACCTATCAAGAGCACGGCAATCACAAAGTTGTGCAGCGAATCCACCAGTTCTGGGGACTGGCTCTGCTGAGAACGACCCGAGCGCCGAAGCCGAGTGGTATCCGGCAGGGTCATTGTCGCCGCCGGTACCCGAGTCAATATCCTGGCTCAGATAGAGAGCATTGAGCCGCTGGACGTCCTTCATACTGATTTCACCGAACAACGCTTTGCTGGTGGCACACAGAAAGCGTATCTGATGCCGATCATCGGTCATGTTTGCAAACTCGCCTTTGGCTGGGCCATCGGCGAGAGTGCCAATCGGCTATTGCCACTATAGGCCTGGCGCCAGGCCAGAGAGATATTGCGACAACTCAACATCGACCCAGTTGGAATGGTGATGCATCAGGACCAGGACCCGGTTTGCACCAGCTACGCCTGGACAGGTCGCTTGTTGTTGCATGACCATTTGCAGGTCTCCTACTCTCCAGACGGCGCTAGAGGTAATACCGAGATGGAGTCATTCATAAGTCGTTTCAAGAATGAGAACCGCTCGCTGCTGCTCGACGCGGCTACAATTGAAGCACTTAAACGGGTTGTCAATGGAAGAATGCGTTACGATAACGAGGACCGTCGGCACTCGGCGTTGGGCAACCAGCCGCCACGCAATTGGCTGGAGAGCTGGCTGAATGGCGTCGACAAGGAACAATTATTGTAAGAGATGTTCTTGAGGACCACACTAAAACCTGAAAAAATGGTGCAGGTTTTGGGGTGCACTACCAGGCATAAGGTATAATAAACTGTTATGAATGGTAGCAACGATAAGATTCGCAATTTGATATTAGACATGGATGGGGTTCTTTGGCACGGTGACACGCCCGTTTCTGGTCTGGTAGAATTTTTCACTACCCTCCGCCAGTTACACATAAAATTCGTATTAGCGACGAATAACGCCACCAAGGTATCATCCGATTATGCGGCGAAGTTAGCCGCTTTCGGCGTAAACATTTCTGCTTCAAATATTCTCACTTCGGCGGAAGTTACCGCCCTCTTCCTGAAGCAATTAAGTCCCGATGGGGCGCTAATCTATGTCGTTGGCGAGAACGGATTGCGGATTGCCCTTCAAGGCCAAGGATTTGAGTTATTAGATGCGGAGCTTGTGGTCCCAACCAACGAAGTAGCAGATTATGTGGTTGTAGGTATGACCCGGGACGTATGCTACCAGCAATTAGCAAGCGCAAGCCTATTCATTAACCAGGGCGCAACTTTTATTGGTACAAATCCAGACGTGACCTTTCCGACAGAAATCGGACCGATGCCTGGAGCAGGTTCCATCTTGTCCTTTCTTGAGACTGCAACTGGCATTAAACCTATCATTATCGGCAAACCGAACAGGACCATATTCGATGAAGCAATTCATCGTTTGAATGGCGAACCATCCGATACGGTAATGGTCGGAGATAGACTCAATACGGATATTGCCGGGGGTCATTCGGCTGGACTAAGGACTGTACTGCTCCTTTCCGGGATAAGTAGCCGAAACGACCTGGCAGATTCACTGGTTCAGCCAGATTTGGTATTCAATGATCTTTTCGAATTTTCCGGGTACTTGCAAGCCGGGCAGCCAGAAAACTGGCAATGAGCGAAAATTTGGATTTGTACGATCTAAGCCTCGAAGAACTCCAGTCGCTCGTAAAAGATATGGGCCAGCCTGCGTATCGAGCTATCCAACTTTGGAAATGGCTATATCAGCATCTGACTGTCGAAATGAAGGAAATGACCAACTTGCCTTTGCCCTTTCGTAGTCAATTAGTCAATACTACTTCCCTGGAGATTCAAGAGCCTGTCGAAATCCAATACTCCCAGGATAAGCAGACGACAAAAGCCCTCTTCCACCTTGAGGCAAGCAATTACATCGAGACAGTACTAATGATGTATGAAAAACGACGAACGCTATGTATCAGCACACAGGCGGGCTGCGCAATGGGTTGTGTCTTCTGCGCGACTGGACAAATGGGCTTTTCTCGCAATCTGACAGCCGGTGAGATAGTCAGGCAGGTTCTGTATTTTGCACGTGAATTGGCTTCAAAAGGTGATAAGATAACCAACGTGGTATTTATGGGTATGGGAGAGCCACTCCATAATTACTCAAATACAATAAAGGCGCTCGACATCTTAATTCATGCCGATGGTTTCAACTTTGGCGCTCGCAAACTTACCATATCAACAGTGGGTCTGGTCCCAGCCATTAGACGCTATGCTGATGAAAGGCGTCAGACCCCTCTGGCGGTATCTCTGCATGCTGCGACAGATGATGAAAGAAATAAGTTAATACCCGTAGCCCGGCGGTGGCCGATCGCCGATCTTATGGATGCCTGCCATTACTATAATCAACAAACGGGTCGTCGGTTGACCTTTGAATGGGCGCTGATAGATGGCGTAAATGACACTACCAAACAAGCCCGCCTGCTTGGTCAGCTTATAGAAAACTTACTGTGCCACGTGAATCTCATCCCGCTGAATCCAACGAAAGAGTATGGTGGGCGTCCACCAACTCCTGAGCGTGTAGTAGCATTTCAGCAAGAGCTAGGTAGATTTGGTATTGGAAGTACTATACGGGTTCGCCGTGGTATCGATATCCAGGCTGGTTGCGGCCAATTACGCAATCGGGTGATCGGAGCCTCAGGCTATCCGTTATCGTAAATATCCCAGCGGTTGCAGCATACTGTTGTATAGCCGAATTTCGAAATGCAGGTGGGGGCCAGACGACCGGCCCGTATTGCCTGTTGCACCGATTAGTTGGCCTTGGTTTATTACTTGCCCTGGGTATACATTAATACCATTTAAATGACCGTAATAGGTTTCATAGCCATTCCCATGATTGATGACGATTAGATTCCCGTAGCCGTACACATTCCAGCCCGCCCAGGTGACCGTACCTGTATCTGAGGCATAAAGCGCTGAACCTTCAGGAACGCCAATATCAATTGCGGGATGTCCATACCAATATGCCTGAGTGATTCGGCGATATCCAATCGGCCAAATAAATGTGCCAGTTCCCTGAACCAAAGGCGCAATACCTGACCCGGTCGAGTCAGAAGTTGATGCTCTCGAAGGAGCCTGTGGCGCGGTCCAGAACCAGACTTGCCTTGTACCTCCAGGAACCATTATCTGCGTATCCGGGTATAGTCGGTAAGGAAACTCAAGATTGTTTGGTCCATAGGCAATAATATCGTCAACAGAAACGCCATATAAACTGGCCAGATTTTCGAGCGTGTCCCCATCGCGCACGTCATGCAAAACGCCGTCGACCGGTAGTATTACCAATATGTTGCCGGTTTGCAGGGCGCTCGCCTCTTCGCTTAAGAATGCGTTGCCACCTAATAAGGTTTCGGGTTTTATACCAAAGTCCAGAGCAATACCAATCGGCGTATCGTTTGCCTGGACAGTGTATGTTATCACGGTTTGTTCTGGTCTTTTTCCCTCAAAGGTTATCGGATTAAGATGGGGAGAAAGGTTATTGCTTATAAGGAAAGGGACCTCGGATAGATCGGCTGGAGCAAAATCAACTTCTGGCAAAGCCGCGAGCGGATCGTTCCTCTTGTCTGGCGCCTCGACCATTGATGGCTGGTCTGTCGATATTCCCAGACCAAGATTGAACAGGTCCCCATTCGGCACACTTCGCAAGACGAAGAACATCAAAATGGCTACCAGCAATAGAGCCAGATGCCCACCATACCGTCGAAAAATTGACTCTTTATCATCCATAAATCGTTGTCCTGCTCACGGGACGAGAGATGCTACCACAAGAGCCGTGGACAACAAAAACGGGCTGCCGAAACAGCCCGCTCTTTAATCTTCGATTCACTTAAACGAGTGGAAATGATGTTGGTCTACATCATGTCCCTGGTTAGGGTTTCCAGGAACTCATAATTTGTATTGGTCTCACGCATACGCTGCAAGACAGCGCCAGTGGCACTGCTAATGTCGTATCCAGGCGTATCCATCAGATGGGCGAGCATGCGACGCATCGTGTAGACCCGTTGAAGTTCATCCCCAGACAGTAATAATTCCTCGCGTCGAGTGCTCGATCGCTCGATGTCATATGCCGGAAATATTCGCCGCTCTTGGAGACGACGACTGAGTAGTAACTCCATGTTGCCCGTGCCCTTGAACTCTTCATAAATCACATCATCCATACGACTACCCGTATCAACCAGGCAAGTAGCAATAATTGTCAGGCTTCCACCTTCTTCAATATTGCGCGCGGCGCCGAAAAACCTTTTGGGGGGATACAGCGCTGAAGGATCGAGACCGCCTGAAAGCGTCCGACCACTCGGTGAAACCGTCAGATTATAGGCCCGCGCCAGACGCGTTATGGAATCAAGAAGAACAACAACATCTAGACCAGATTCCACCAGCCGTTTTGCTCTGAAAAGGGCCATCTCGGCTACGCGGCAATGCTGCTTTACCGGCTCATCGAAGGTTGAGCTTATCACCTCTCCTTCGACTGACCGCTGCATATCGGTAACCTCTTCTGGGCGTTCGCCAATCAGCGCCACCATGAGGTGAATGTCATTGTAATTCGCGGAAATACCATTCGCAATATCCTTGAGTACTGTCGTCTTGCCCGCTTTCGGCGGTGAAACGATGAGCCCGCGCTGACCCCGGCCGATTGGTGAAACCAGGTCAATCATTCGTGTTGAAAGGATATGAGGTTCTTTCTCCAGTCTAATCTTTTCCAAGGGGAAAATTGGGGTCAATTTACCGAATTGAGGCCGGTTTTTAGCCTTCTCCGGATCCATACCATTGACCGCCTCGACCCGAAGCAGACTATAATATTTTTCATTATCTTTTGGTACACGGACCTGACCATAAACCATATCCCCGGTCCGAATACCGAGTCGCCGAATCTGTGAATTCGATACGTAGATATCATCTGGCCCAGGAAGATAATTGTCTGACCGCAAAAATCCCAGTGTCTGTTTGTCATCCTCCACGATTTCCAAGAGACCACCTCGAAATTCGTGCCCCTGAGACATCGCATTGGCTCGCAATATCTCAAAAATCAATTGTTGTTTTTTTGTGCTGCTATAACCAGGAATATTCATCTCCTTGGCTACATCTCGCAGCTCGTTCAATTTCATTGTTTGCAGTTCGCTAATATCCATCAACTATCTCCACAATAATGTGCAACAGTTAGCACATTTCAATCCATCATCACGGGAGTACTCAGGCAAGCTCCTTGGGAAACCTGTGTGCTTTGAGTTACCCTGTACTACAGACAGTAGAAAATCAGTAATTTGTTATTCTTTTAGAAAAATATAAAGGGTGGACATCAACGAGTATTGCATATCGTCTCGTCGACTGCCATGGGGATATCCTAGTAAGCTTCTAATATTGGGCTGGAAAAAGTATATCATGCCCAGAGACCGTCGTCAATTGTTGACATCTAACTCTTGAATAAAGGCTTCTGCCTTCCTAACCAAAGTACGATTACCTATAAAAAGAGGGACTCGCTGGTGAAGTGTTATAGGGTTAATCTCCAGAATCGGTTGCCGGCCGTTGGAAGCATAACCGCCCGCCTGGTGGGCGATAAAGGCTAAGGGCCCAGCCTCGTACAACAGGCGTAATTTTCCATTAGGTGCACCCTCCTGACCTGGATAAAAGAAGATACCGCCCATAAGGAGATTTCTATGGAAGTCGGCAACAAGCGATCCAATATATCGTTCAGAGGGTACCTTTTCCTGGTCGGTTTCCGAACGCAACCACCTAGCAAATGCTCGAACCCCTTCCGACCATCTCTCAAAATAGGAGAAATTAGCACTGGAATAACTCGGAGTCGCTGGTATCCAGATATCCTCGTGGGAAAGTAAAAACTCGCCGAGATCTGGATCAAGGGTGAAGGCATGGACGCCCGAGCCAGCTGTGTACACCAGCATCGTGCTTGTCCCATATAAGACATAGCCAGCTCCAACCAGCTTGTTTGCCGGCTGTAAACAATCCTCCAATCGGCCTCGATTTTCCCATTCGAGGCAGCGATAGATCCCAAAAATGGTGCCCGTGCTAACGTTCACATCGATATTTGATGACCCATCCAGGGGGTCGAAAACAAGCACGTAACGACCCTTTTGATATGATGGTGGAATTGGAATAATATCTTCGTGTTCTTCTGAAGCCATTACACACAATCGACCAGTGTGATCGCACAATTTGCGGATGGCCTGATCCGCAAAAATATCTAATCTCTGTTGATCTTCTCCCTGAATATTCGATGAGCCCGCTCGGCCCAGGATGTCAACCAAGCCTGCCCTTAGGGTCTTAGCCGAAATAACTTTTGTAGCCAAGGCTACGTCATAGAGGAGATTGGTAAAATCACCGTGGGCGTCTTCGGGCTGTCTATCCAGGATAAATCGCTCAATCGTAATTATTTTTTCCATAGGAGAATTAGTGATTAACTGGCAAACGTCACTAGGTAATATGCTATAGCAACCGACCAAAGAAGAGTATCAATACGATCAAGAGCACCCCCGTGTCCTGGAAGGAAATTTCCAGAATCCTTCACTCCTGCGGATCGCTTAAGCAATGATACTCCCAAGTCACCTGCCGGACTTACGATTGAAACCAGTAGCCCTAATAGCAATACCATTATAAGAGGTAAACTGAACAATAGACCAATCAATACCGTAGACAGGGTTCCAACCAAAATGCCACCAACATAGCCTTCGATAGTCTTGTTCGGACTAAGCCTGGGTGCGAGTTTGTGCTTTCCCAGCGTTTTGCCGAAAACATAGGCGCCAGAATCAGCAATCCAGGTTCCTAACATCGCCAAAGCCGTCCACGCCGCGGCATTTTCAGGCAATCCTCGCAGTTTAAAGAAGTGACTTCCTAACCAGCCCATTAAGACAATTGCTCCAACCATGGCCATCCAAGATCCAGGAGCATCTTCTTCCGGTCGGCGCTCATATAACCATAATGCAAAAATCAGAGCCGTAAATAGACCAATCAATAATATTGGCGATACAAGATCTAGATCGCTGATCACATTGCCTAGAAGCATTATCTGGACCGGCTGAGGAAAAAACCATAAAACCAGGACCAGAGGTATGATCAGACCCAGTGGCGCGTACCAGCCCAACTTACGCACAAGGTGTCCATATTCAATGGTGGCGATGGTCAAGAGCGCACCAAAAGCCAGGAAATAAAACCATCCACCAAGATAAATCAACACCAGGGTTAGTGGACCCAGCGTGAAAACCACAACGGCGCGTTTGAGGAGATCTCTTCGGTCCATGAATCAGTTTTCCGCTACTAGGCCGAAGCGCCTTTCACGCTGATCATAGGCTACCAGAGCATCAAAAAGTTCTTCACGTCCAAAACCAGGCCAATATTCTGGCGCCGCATACAATTCAGCATATGCTGCCTGCCATATCAGGAAGTTGCTTACTCGCAGCTCTCCACTTGTCCTTATTACCAGATCGGGATCCGGCAATCCACTAGTAAAAAGATATGAACTGAACACCTCTTCATTAAGATCACTAGGCTTCACCCCATCGGCTAACATCTGCTGTACGGCTCGAATTATTTCTGCGCGGCCCCCATAATTAAACGCAACGTTAAGAATGAGACGATCGTTGTCCTTCGTTAATTCAAGGGCATGTAGAACTTTCTTCTGAAGAGATGGATCAATCCCACCCAAATCCCCAAGATGGTGCAGACAAACCCCTTGCGCGTGTAGTTCCCCCAATTCCTGGTCCAGCACTCGTCTAAAAATGCGCATTAAGCCGCGCACCTCACTTTCTGGTCTGCCCCAGTTTTCAGTTGAAAAAGCGTAGATCGTCAAGATCTGTATGCCAAATTCGACACAGGCGTCAATTATTCGGCGCAGGTTTTCAACTCCGGCCCGATGTCCAGCTTGCCTGGGCAAACCCCTTTGTTTTGCCCAACGTCCATTGCCATCCATAATAATGGCCACATGGGTGGGAATTTTCATCCCGGCAATATCAAGGGGTTTTTTCTGCCTGCTCATGAATTTTTATATTTCCATGATTTCGGCTTCTTTCTTTTTGCCGAGATCATCAACACGCTCTGTATAGACATCAGTCAACTCTTGAAGATCGTCCTGGGAGAGATAAAATTGATTCTCTGAGATCAGCTTCTCATCTAACAGTTCGCGCAAATCGTTAAGAACATCTCGACGAACATTGCGTACCGCTACTTTTGCCTCTTCAACTCTTTTCCCGACAAGCTTTGTTAGGTCTCTACGGCGTTCTTCGGTTAATCTTGGAATATTCAGGCGAATGATTTTACCATCACTGTTCGGCATGAGTCCCAGATCTGATTTCAATATCGCCCGTTCAACAGCCTGCACGGAATTTTGGTCATAGGGACGAATAGCTAATTGTTGCGGCTCAGGCACGGAGATAGTGGCCATTTGATTTAGCGGTACCATCGTGCCATACACCTCAACCTCAAGCCGGTCAAGTAAATGAGGTGATGCCCTTCCTGTCCGATACGATTGTAAGTCGGCCTCCAAAGCAGTCAGACTGCCCCGCATCCGGCCCTCTGCATCCTGCATCAGTTCGCTAATCATCAGATCCTCCTGCCGGCTGGCACAGCGAGCTACCTACTGCGTATTTCGGTGCCAATCATTTCTCCAAGCGCCAATCTCTTAACACTATCTTCCTGCCACAAGCTTAACACGACAATAGGCAGATCATTCTCCATACAAAGTGAAATAGCCGTGCTATCCATGAACCGCAATCTTAAATTGAGTGCTTCAATATATGTGAGTTTTTGAAATCGCCGGGCTTCCGGATTGGTCTCTGGGTCATCATCATAGACGCCATCCACCTTGGTTGCTTTTATCAATACTTCGGCGCCTACCTCCATCGCTCTGAGCGCCCCGGCCGAATCGGTTGTGAAATATGGGTTACCAGTGCCACCGCCGAATATGACCACACGCCCCTTTTCAAGATGCCGGATCGCTCGCAGCCGAATGTACGGTTCGGCCATGGAACGCATTTCTATAGCTGTCTGAACTCGGGTTACGACATGCATCCGCTCTAAGGCATCCTGCAAGGCAAGGGCGTTCATCACGGTGCCGATCATACCCATATGGTCGGCCGTTGCCTGCTCCATGCCCCGTGCGACGCCAATCTCGCCTCGCCATATATTCCCTCCGCCGATAACGACCGCGATCTGAACACCTAAATCGTATACATCTTTGATTATTCTTGCGATTGCTTCAGCCCGATGTGGATCTATACCAAAACCGCTTGGACCAGAAAGCGCTTCTCCACCCATCTTCAAGAGTACACGTTTGTATTTGGCTTCAGGCACTAATTGTAACCCCGTTTAAGGCATAATCCTGACTGGATGTTATTAGAGATCCTCACCAAGCTCATAGCGTACGAAGCGACGAATGATGATATTTTCTCCCATCATGCGGATAGCCTCAGTAACGAGATCCTGGACTTTTACCGCATCATCCTTGACGAAAGGCTGCTCCAGGAGGCAATACTCCTCGTAAAATTTGCTCATCCGGCCGGCAATAATCTTCTCGACAATATCCGCTGGTTTTCCTTCCGTTAAGGCTTGGTCTCGAATCATCGCCGTTTCTCTATCCAATACATCCTGGGGTATATCATCTATTCCTAGATAACGCGGCTGCATCGCTGCCACGTGCAATGCTAGATCGTGAGCCAGGTTCTGGAAGTTCTCATTGCGGGCGACAAAATCCGTCTCGCAATTTAGCTCTACCATCACCCCAACCCGATTGCCCGGATGGGCGTAATTTTCTACAACGCCTTCTCGGGCCTCCCGATCCGAACGATCAGCCGCTTCACTAGCGCCTTTAACGCGCAAGGCCGTAGCGGCCGCCTTAAAATCGCCGCCGGCATCTTCTAGGGCTTTCTTGGCCTCCATAACGCCAGCGCCGGTCTCATTTCGCAATTCTTTAACCATTTCGACCGTAATTTTCATCTCTGCGTAGTCTCTCCTAAATCTTTAACTAAAGCTTAACTTCCGGTTCCGCAGGAGGTTCAGCCAATATAAATCTTCTATGATTATTCGTTTTCCTCGTCCGCACCGATAGCGGTTGAATCAGCCTCAACAACTACTGATTCGTCGTCAGCTATCACTATAACCACTTCTTCTTGTGCCTCGGCTACATCTTCAGCGGCGATTTCGGACGATTCCGTGTCTTCGGCTAACCGCTCAGCATCAAGCGACTCCCTATCAGCGGCCTCTCGTAGCTTTGCCAGAGTAGCTTCGCCAAGAAGCCGATCGTCGCCTGCGTCCTCCAGATCTTCAAAGTCGTATCTGTCGAAATCTTCAATCTCTTCTTCGAGCATTTCTTCGCGTTGCGCGAATCCTTCAATTGCTCCATCAGCCATCTTGCTAGTGATTAGTTTGATAGCCCGGATCGCATCATCATTAGCCGGGATAATATAATCTATCGGATCGGGATTACAATTGGTATCGACCATCGCAATAATTGGAATATTTAATTTGTTGGCCTCTCGCACCGCCGTCTCTTCGTGATTCACATCAACGACAAAAAGCATCGCAGGCAATCCACGCATTTTGCGAATACCACCCAGGCGAACACTCAACTTTTCGATTTCCCTGAGGAGTTGCATGCGTTCTTTTTTCTTTAGTAACTCCAATTCACCATTTTTATGGCGCTCCTCCAGCTTATCCAAGTAGTCGATACGTTGGCTGATCGTCTGCCAATTTGTCAGGGTGCCACCTAACCAACGCTCGTTGACATAGGGCTGCCGCGAACGGCTAGCCTCACGGGCAATGGTATCTTGGGCCTGGCGCTTGGTGCCGACGAATAGGATCTCGCCACCATCGGCAACGATATCCCGAATCATGTTATGCGCCTTATCGATATTGATAATTGTCTGCTGGAGATCAAGGATATGAATTCCATTACGTTCGGTAAAGATAAAGGGCTTCATCTTTGGGTCCCAACGACGGGTACGGTGACCAAAATGGACACCAGTCTCCAACAATGCTTTCATTGAAACAACAGACATGGGGGTATTCTCCTATATTAACTGTTTATTCTTCCATGATCCTCGACTCAGAGCAGGACCCGCGCCAATTATCCGGGAGGATTAGCACGAGCACACCTACACCAATCAGATCATGTGATTATTTCGGCAAGCAGCCCAAAACGAGCTCCTTCAAGCCGATGCAGGGGATTATAACGAATGTGACTGATTGCGCAAACGAATCCGATTTAACTGCCCTCGAGAACGATATGCTTTACCTAGTACGGAATATTGCGCCAGTTATCTCATTTCCATCTCGTAAGAATCGTCTCGCGTTGAAATAAGTTTATGGTCAAAAAGACCAGCAAAACATCAATCAGAAATACGACGATCGCACCAAAAATCACCAATTGGCGATCGATAATTAGTAACCCGGCCGATTGGCCGACAATGATCAGGATAACCGGCAAAATTACGACGGCAGAAATTTGCTCTGCTGCTCTGGGATCAGAAACTCGGGATGAGATCATCATCGCCGAACAGACTGAAATAACCGTTAACAGCGGACCGACGATAAAAATCGCGACTAACCATAGGGGATCTACAACTCGAGAAAACACCGCCGAATTGACCATGAATCGTACACCGATTAAATAGATCAAGAACGCAGTCCACGTGGCTATAACGGCCGGAATGATTGCAGCCAACATTTTGCCTGCCAGGAGTTCTGTCGTTGTAATTGGAGTTGCGAGCAGTGGTTCTAGACTATGGGTAGATTTCTCACCGACCACGCTATAAGCGGCGATGCTAACCGGAATGCTTACCGGCAGAATCATAAAGAGCAAGGCAAATATATCCAATAAGTAAATCTGCATGCATTCTGCTGCCCCCAGCCCCTCACATAGCGCTGCCGCTATCGGAATATCATCACCGCCATTTATTTGACCACCGTCTAGACCATTGGTAGTAGCCAGGGTGACCAGAGGCAATGCTACCAATAATAAGGGTAGAAATATGACCGAGAAGAGAACCAGGCGATTCTTAAATACCTCAGCCCATTCTTTGCTGATGATTGTTCGGATTTTGTCCACGGTTCAACCCTATTTCATTAATTGTAAATATATATCCTCTAGCGAATGTTTAACCTCTCCAACGAACTGGATTTCAGCCCCGGCTTCTACCAACCGTCGAATAATCTGTGGATTATGAATCTCTGGCTCCGACAGGGTGACAACCAGCTTGTTTTTTACTACTTCCACTTTTTCGATAAACTCCATGGTCCGAATCAGAGCAGCTTCCTCTTCACTAGCCTGTACAAGGTGGAAAACAACCTGCCGGCCAAAGAGCTGCCTCCGCAATCCATTTGGGGTGTCAACGACTCTAAGTTTTTTATCAAAAACGGCAATCCGATCACAGAGTCTGTCTGCCTCATCCAGGTTATGGGTGCACATAAAAATCGTTCTGCCCTGGCCCTTTAGTTCGTTGACGAAATCGCGAACGAGTTTGGCCGATTCCGGATCTAGACCCGAGGTAGGCTCATCCAGGAAAAGGACCTTCGGTTCATGGATGAGTGCCCTGGCTATGGCCAATTTCTGGCGCATGCCTTTGCTGAAAGTTCCGACAGGATCACCCCGTCGCTCCCACAATCCCAGCCAGCGGAGGTATTTAGTGACTTGTTTATCAGGATCTGGAACTTCGTAAAGACGGGCATAAATATTAAGGTTACGATAAGCGCTTAGACGATCATACAAGCCGGGAGTCTCTGTCAGGATACCCACATTTCGCCGGATTTCCTGGTCATCCACACCAACTTTATAATTCAATACGGACGCACTACCAGAGGTTGGCGATATCAGGCTGGTCAGCATCCGCACCGTCGTTGTTTTTCCAGCACCATTTGGACCTAGAAAAGCAAACACCTCGCCCTCGGCTATTTCGACCGTTAAACGATCCACTGCCAATTGCCCGTTAAACTGTTTTGTCAGATTTTCCATCTTGATCATGACATATACCTGCTGTCGTCTAACATATCATTGGTAACCTCCATCTCTAACCTTCCAGAGGGACCGGCTTGCGGAATTGGTTCGATGGGAGGTTCATCTGCTTCCCGAGTCCTTAGCAAAAAGATAATCAAGATGGCAAGAAGAGCAAACAATCCCACAATGAGTTCACTGACTTCAACGTCCCAGATGGCCGCAGAATATACTGCCAGGGTATCAATCACGGCATGCCAAGCGATTGCCACAAAAAGCCATAAAATATTACTACGCGTAAACACTTGTAGCACCAACACAGACAAGGCTATCTGTATAGATAACGCCGATAATCGTTCCAAGGCGCCGAAAAGAGGCCGGTACCAGGGTACAGTAAACAAGGCATCGACCAACTCACGTAGCTGTGTTTCCTCTGCATTCGCAACAAACGAGGAAAAATAGCCCTCTCTATACCCGATGAAAAATATGATATTGATACAGGCCAAAAAGCCAAGTATTATCGCTTCAGCGCCTCCATGGCCTGCCCCTAACATGACGCCTTTAGCCCAGGTGCGAGCATCGCTGGCCCAGCTTCGGTAAACGATGTACCGACCACTTTCTTCAAATATACCGGCCGACAGTCCCGCAAATATGGCCGTAACCAAGAGACGGGTAGAACCAGAAAGGGTTGCCAGCCACTCGGCCGCTGCGGAAAAGACGACATAGTTAAAGGGTATGTGAACTATCTGCACCAGAATAAATGTGGCACCCCCAATGAAAAACAGTCGCCAGCCAACAGCCAGCCTTTTCCTGATTAACCAGCCCAGAACTATCGGCATGACTATCATCAATATCACATTTATCAGATACAATGAGCTCATCATCAATTCCCATTATAGCTGACTCGGCTACCTGAACGCAGACTTCTTCTGGGTTCGCCAGTATTCGCTCAACAAGATAGCGAATGATTAGACCGCTGATATAATGAATTATTATGTCAGGCGATGCATTTTTAGAGTGAATCATATTTAGCCGGAACTGATATGATCCGGAATCGTTTCACTGCCGGCACTATTGGCTTAGTAAATATATCGATCCCAACCTTAAACTACCTGGCTTATAGCAAGTTGTCTTTATGGGAAACTTCACCCAGACCTTATATCCAAAAAGATCGGTTGATAAAAACCCTTTTGTTTTTGATCGACCCGTAGACGACTCCAACCTCTTTGTCAGCCGGGAGAAAGCTCTATCCTGGGTTTTTGACAATCTTGATAACTCGTTAAATATGCCGTTAACAATCCATGGGGCTCAGGGTATTGGCCGGACCACTTTCTTGGGACAGGTTCATAAGGAGGCAAGTCTTCAGGAAATCATTCCTATTTATGTCAACTTGAAGCAGATGCCGCTCGATTCCTTCTCGGAGTTTCTTTGGGTGTTTGGTAAGACAATCGTAGGGGGTTTGGCAGATATTGGCCTCTCCGCACCTCCTCTGGAAAAAAGGATGCTAATTCTTAGACCAAGGCAAGCCTTTCATCAATCCTTTTGGCGACAGCTAATTGAAGATTACAAGGGGAGACGTATTTTGCTGATTTTTGATAACTTTGAAAGCTTGGCCAATAAATCAATCTCTGCTGAAGTCAACCGTGAATATCGACAATACCTGTTTAGCTTATTAGAGGAGAGCCAGAATGTTTTTGCCTTAACATCCTTTGCCGGACGAATAGAAACGTATGATCCAATGGAGTTAGCGCCCTTTCATCCAACGCTAAATTATCGGATATCTCAATTTACCGAAAAGCAAACAGGTGACCTTATTAACCAAAACCCTGTTTTGAGCATTCAGAAATCTTTGACTTCATACATCTTTTCGCTGACTCGGGGTCACCCAGCTGATATTCAGCGGCTCTGCCACGCGATATTCGAGCGAATGCAACTCTACAATTTCCGCGTGGTAACCGTAGCCGATGTCGTTTCAACCCTGCGAACCGATTTAAAACCTGCTGACTTTAGGAGACCGATCTACCACATAAAAGAAAATTTGTCCTATCCAAGTGGACAAGGATGATCTTTATATTGAGGCAGGTTTTAGTTGCGGCGGCTGAATCTTATGCGTAAGATTTGCTGTACTATCACCAAATAAGGAGCGATTCTAATGGAAGATCAGCAAGAAACGAAATTGCCAATTAGTGAAGAACTTTTAGAGATACTTCGCTGTCCACAAGCCGTACAAGAGAAGGAAAAGTATGGTGATGATCCAGGGCGGCTTCGATTAGTTCACAACACCTGGCTGGTATGTGATGATTCTGGCCTAAAATACCCTATTCGTGATGGCATACCGGTTATGTTAATTGATGAGGGCGAAAAATGGAAGGATACGGCTGAAGTCGACCTCCCGGTTCCCCCTCCTTCTAAGTGAAGGGGGAAAGTCACATAAATCATCACCTATTATCAACCTATTCGGGAGCAAATTCTTGGACGATTGCTGACTGATATAGGTAAACAACTCGCCGAGGGGCCGAAAGCCTTAAATCTGCTTTTTACAGCACCTGGTGTATTTCGGCGTTCATTTGGTCGAGCACTCATCTCGTAGCCACCTGGTCTTGAATCCAGCACTACACCCGGAAGATCAACGCGTTTCCTACTAAATTCAAGCATCAGGGCTTTGTTCGGTTTATCAAGCAGGACCTAGTTTTCTTGATTTAGGACTCCTATCTGGCCTCATCCTATACTTTGCCAAATAAAAAAGCTCACCTGGGTTTGAAGTCGGTTCAACCTTTTCAGGTTAGAGTAATATACCATCAGACCCTTGCCGACAGGTGAATTGGAAATAGTTACCAGACGATGATCACCTGTCTGAATTCGACTGCTTTTCATCCTCACCTCCACAACCTCACTATAGATGTATATATTCTGAAGTTCAAATTTTACACGGCTAAGAAAGGTTGATCTTACCTGATTAGAAAGCCAGAAATGACATCACGATGCGTCTCCAAAGCGGTCAGGGCAACTGCCTGCGAAATGCTTCCCAGAGTTGTAACCAACGCTGTTGGCTCAATTTCGAGGGGGCGTTATAGGATTACGAAGGCTACGGCTGTGATCACGATTTGTGATAAGGCCCGGAAGAATTACAGGAATTTATCGTTCGTCGTGGGATCAGTGTTGTATCCAACTTATCGGCCGTACCAAGCATCCAGCCCGTCTATCAACATAAACAATGCAATAGCTTTGAAACATAATGGGCCACAAAGAATATGTCCTCAAGTCCAACAATCTTAGCGGCAGGAATGGTTGAAAGTTGGGTCAAAACCCCTCAAAGCCAATTGGCTTCCAGCTAAATTAATGGCTAGACGAATTGGTGTTCCTACCGATTGGATGAAAACATCATCCAGCTGTGTGACTGTCTTGGTTATCTAACGTTTGACCGCGAGTTCACCCAGATTGCCTGCTATCCGGCTGAGAGCTACTGCTGCCAATCAATATATCAATCAATAGTTCGTTAGCTTTTCTATTCGTGGACCTAACTTCCGTCCTTTGTCAAGACATTCGAGTACAATTTTTGACGATCCCATTAAAATGGCGCGGATCTCAGGTTTTGATCTGAATCTACGTCAGAATCCCCACATCCGCTATAATATCAGCTAGTCAACTTTCGCTTACCAAGCCAGGAACGGACAGCATGACCACTCTGCATATGGCAAAACCCTCCATGTCGATTTCGGTATTCGGATTGCAGAAATCACTCCACTCCAAAGGCTCATCACTTCACTGTCTTTCCGCCTGATAAGGAGTATTTTGCATGGAAGATCGGATGATAAACCCAGAAGAGAATTTGAAGTACCTTATTGAGTCCTACATTGAGCAAGGACGCGATGACGATCTGCGCGATCTCTTGGAGGAAGTGCATCCGGCCGATATCGCTGAGGTACTTGACCAACTACCACAGGGAAGCATTCCCCTCGTATTTAAGGCCCTATCCGACCAAGTTGCCAGTGAAGTTCTCGATGAATCAGGCAGCTTTGTTAGACAGGAACTGGTCGAAAATGTCGACGACGAACGATTGGCCGATCTACTCGATGAGCTGCCTATGGATGATGCAGCAGAGTTTATAGACCAACTGCCGAATGACACGGCGATCAGGCTTCTTAAATTGATGGAACCTGAAGAAGCCGAAGATGTACGTGAGCTACTTAGCTATGGTGAGGGTTCGGCTGGTCGATTGATGACTCGTGATGTGGCCAAGCTTCGCCGGCTATGGACGGCAGCCGAGGCAATTGACTACCTTCGTTCCTTGGAGAGCGCCGAAGCCACTGAAACAGTACATTATCTCTACGTTGTAAATCAGGAAGAGCAATTAATCGGCGTTCTTCCCATTCGAGCCTTGTTAATGGCCCAAGCCGAGGTTACGATTTCTTCGATCATGGTCACTGATATCATCACGGCAAGCGTTGAGGCAGATCAGGAAGAACTGGCTGAGCTTGTATCCAAGTATGATTTTGTCGCTATTCCTGTGGTGGACGATCAGAACCATCTCCTAGGAGTTGTTACTGTCGATGACATCCTCGATGTGCTTGAGGAAGAAGCTACCGAAGATTTCCAAAGGCTTGGTGGATCTGAACCACTCACTCAACCCTATTTTTCAGCTTCCATTTTACAGGTTATTGGTAAAAGGCTAGTTTGGCTTTTACCCTTATTTGCCGCCTCGATAGTAACTGATGCTGTAGTCGGCAATAATTCTCATCTAACCCTTGCTTTTGTGTCCTTAACCATCTTCATCCCCGTAGTAACAGGCACCGGTGGTAATGCCGGGTCGCAGACTGTTGCCACTATCATTCGGGCCATCGCCGTTGGTGAAGTAAAACTACATGATCTTGGCAGAGCTTTGAGTCGAGAATTGATCGTAGGCTTATTTCTAGGATTAACCATTGGCATCGCCGGCTACGTCCGCGCCCAGGTATTTGATGCAGATCCAGGAGTTGGCATTGTGCTGGCCCTTACGCTTCCCCTGGTGATTGTTTGGGCAAATACAGTAGCCACGCTTGTGCCGCTTATTGCAGAACGCTTGAAGATTGATCCAGCTGTGGTCAGTGCACCAATGATTACTACAATTTTGGATGCTACAGGCTTACTAATCTATTTTGGAATTGCCTCAGCCATCCTTACCTAAAGCCAGGTTGAACCTATACGCTAACCGGCTTTTTATGTTTAAACCTCTCATTTCGATAATGTACTGAGGCAAAGAGCCATTTATTCATGCCAACAACGACAAGAAACTCAGATTTCTGCCCAGAACTAATTGACCAGCTTTCAATAGCAAAAAATGTCGTCGCATTGACAGGATCGGGTATTTCAGCTGAAAGTGGCGTTCCAACTTTTCGCGGATCCCAGAAGGGACTTTGGGCTCGGTACGATCCCCAAGAGTTGGCGACGGTGGAAGCATTCAAAAGAAACCCAAAACTTGTATGGCAATGGTATGAATGGCGTCGCCGGATTATTTCTAAAGCCAAACCAAACCCTGCCCATACTGCATTGCTCGAGCTTGAGCAGGTTGTCGATCAATTTATTCTTATCACTCAGAATATCGACGGACTTCATCAGCAAGCTGGCAGCAAATCAGTTGTCGAGCTTCATGGAAATATCTTCCGCACAAAGTGCTTTGAGGATGGACAAGTTATTGATGATTGGGATGACGTTGAACACGTACCGCCGCACTGCCCTTACTGCAATGGATTATTGCGTCCAGATGTTGTTTGGTTTGGAGAGTCATTGCCCCAAGCGGCGCTGACCAAAGCATTGACAGCATCACAGACTTGTGATTTCTTCTTCTCTATCGGTACATCATCACTTGTCCAACCCGCCGCCAGCCTCGCTGGCTACGCTCGCCGAAATGGGGCCATAATCGTCGAAATTAACCTGGCCCCGACGCCGCTCACACCTTTTGTAGACTTCGTGTTAAACAGTCCGGCCGGGCAGATCATGCCCTTACTCATTAATTCCGCTTTCCCTCAATAGAATTCTCCTTTATACTATTATTAGTCAGTGCTAATTCGAGGAAGGTCCGGCTATGCCTTCAGCATCGGGCACGGAATCAAATCGGAGCACCATCCCAATCGGCCTGGCACTCTTGGTAATTGGGTTGGTGATAATCATCGCCGTTTTGGGCGTGTGGGTGTTGTCTGTATCCCGAGCGCCGACAAGCATTCAGCAGTTCCAATCAAACGTAAAACGAGTTCAAGCTACTTCACTCCTGCAAACCCCGATTCATGCTACGATAATTACCCCAACGCCAGATATTGCGACTATCATCGAGGGGATACCAATCTTACTTCCAGAAAGCCCAATTCAAAATGGGCGACTTCCTTCGTTTGCCTCCGTCGACGCAGCACCAACGAGTTACGACAAACCGGTAGCCGCCCAACCGCTTCGCCTGGTTATTCCCAGCTTGGGGCTTGATGCAGGCGTTACCCGGGTTCAGCTCGTCTCTAATGAAATTAACGGTCAACGCTATTATCAGTGGGCAGTACCCAACGGCTATGAGGTGGGCTGGCACGAAACAAGCGCACCGCTCGGCCGGGCAGGCAATACGGTCCTAAATGGTCATAACAATATCTATGGCGAAGTGTTCCGGGATCTGATCGATCTTGAATTAGGCCAAGATATCTTGTTATATGATTCAGACAGAGCGTACCATTACCGGGTTACGCAGGTTGAAATTTTAGCTGAAAATGGCCAACCGCTCTCAGTCCGACTGGCCAATGCTCACTGGATTGAGCCAACAGACGATGAGCGGATCACACTTATTTCTTGTTGGCCCTATGCGACAAATACCAATCGACTGATTGTCATAGCTCAACCAGTTGCGAGTTGATTCTACAAGTGGCGTTATAAGATTAATTAGGAGGTGTTGTTATGTCAAATAAAGTTCGTATTAGCCTTGTATTAGCTCTATTGTTGTCAGTCATCGCCAGTACAGCAATTGCCCAGCAAACGAAAGGTTCCATTCGCGGGACTGTGTACCATGATCTAAACCGCGATGGACGATGTGTCAACACAGGTGAACCTGGACTGGCAGGAATTCCAATCAAATTCGTTAGTGGTACAACAACGGTCTACTTGGAATCTGGCAGCAATGGGACATATGGTCTGGTGGGAGCCGGGCTGGGCACCTGGAATGTTGGCGCCGAACCGCCAGCGGGTAGTTATGTGACTTCTAAGAATCCTTTGGAGGTCTACCTGGGAGTTGACCAGCAGTTGGTTTTGGGTGTGGATTTCTGTGTTATCACTAGTGGCTCTACCCCAGCAACAGTCGTTCTACCAGATTCTGGCGCTGCCGTCGCACCGGTCTTGATGATCGCTTTGGTAACTGGTGTCGGTTTTGCCGCGACAGGTCTGAGTTTGGAAATACGACGAAGGCGGGCATAGGCTTGCTGCCACGGCGCCTTTCCACTTTGCGAACGAAAGGCGCCGATATCCTCACAAATAGAATAGATCAGCCAGCAAAAGACATTATAGTCTGGCAACCGGTTAGCCTGTGAGGATTTACTGGCCAAAGCCCTTGATGATTATGATTTAACGATATGCAAATTTGGCTTCAAAACAAACTGGTTCTATTTTTCTACAAGGTCAATCCATGTCACCCGATATCAACACTCTAGCCAGTGGTTCATCCCGCCAACGCGATGGATTGAATCACCAGGCGATCGAGGATTATCTAAAAACAGTCTACATGTTAGAGCAGGAAGAAAGCCCTGTAAGCACTTCTCGGATTGCCATTACCAGGAATGTGCGGCCTGGTTCAGCGACTAGTATGATCCAACGCTTGCACAAATTAAATCTCGTGCACTACGAAAAGCACCGTGGGGTGACCTTGACTGATTCGGGTCGGGTAATCGCCCTTGAAGTGGTCCGCCATCACAGGCTCGTTGAACTTTACCTCATAAAAGCTTTAGGTTTCAGTTGGGACGAAGTGCATGAGCAGGCTGATATTTTAGAACATGTAATCAGTGAAAAACTTGAGGAAAGGATAGCGGCAGCTCTGAACAATCCCGAGTTTGATCCACATGGTGACCCCATACCATCCAAAGAAGGACACATTGTTGAGACAAAGAATGAACGGCTAACAGCATTATCAGTTGGAACATCGGCAATCGTTTCTCGGATTCCAGATGATGCCGACAGTGACCTTCTTAGGTACCTTGGGGAATTGGGACTTATCCCTGGCAACGAAATAGAGGTTATCGAACTGGCCCCCTTTGATGGTCCACTTTCAGTTATGGTCGGCGGTGTAACCCGAATAATTGGCTTTAAGGTAGCTGATTCTGTGCTAGTCGAAAGAATATAAGTAGCCAAACCTATCTACACCATTCTTCGGTGTAAGTAAGTACACTTCATGAGAACCTCATCCAATATCGTGCGAGATATAACCGAAAGTTGTGGATTGGCTAAGAAAAAGAGATGGCGTATCCTCGTAGGTGATGAAACCTATAAGGCGGTCAGAAGCCGCAAGGAGGACACGCCATGTGCAACAATACCACATTCTATGAAACCATTCGAGATGAAATCCAACTGAGTTTTGACGAGCTTGCCCAACGAGGAGCACAACGAATGCTCGCACTGGCATTACAGGCTGAAGTAGACGAATATATCCGCCGCCATGAGGGCGAAAGGGACAAAAGCGGTCATGCTTTGGTAGTGCGCAACGGTCACAGCCGGGAGCGAACCATCCAATGCGGTGCCGGCGAGTTGAAGATGCAGGCTCCACGGGTTTATGATAAGCGTCTCGGGCACAAGTTCACCAGTTCCATCCTGCCACCCTATATGCGCAAGTCACCCCGCCTGGAGGAAGCCGTGCCTATTCTCTATCTCCGTGGTCTTTCCACTGGCGACTTCGGTCCAGCGCTATCTGCCCTTTTGGGCGAAGAAGCTCTCACCGGCTTCTCGCCGACCACGGTCACTCGCTTGCTAACAGTCTGGCAGGACGAGTACAAAGCCTGGCGCAATCGTCCGTTGGTTAGCAAGAACTACGTCTACGTCTGGGCCGATGGTGTTCACTTCAACATCCGCCTGGAAGATGATCGCTTAGCTTGTCTGACCCTTATCGGTGTGTTGCCCGACGGCACCAAAGAGGTTGTGGCTTTGGAGGATGGCTACCGAGAGTCAACTGAATCCTGGAAGACGCTTCTCCGTGACCTCAAACGCCGGGGCATGCCGGCGCCCAAGCTGGCTATCGCCGATGGCGCTCTCGGCTTCTGGACTGCTTTGCGCGATGTCTATCCTGCAGCAGAAGAACAGCGCTGCTGGGTCCACAAAATTGCTAACGTACTCGATAAGCTGCCTAAACGGCTGCAGCCGCGGGCTAAATCCCATTTGCACGAAATCATGCGGGCTGAAGGCCGGGAAGCGGCTCTGGAGGAGCTGGCTCGTTTCCAGGAAGAGTACGCGGCCAAGTACCCTAAAGCAGTGGATTGCTTGACCAAAGACATCAACACCCTCTTCACCTTTATGGACTACCCGGCCGCCCACTGGCTTCACCTGCGCACCACCAATGCTATTGAATCCACCTTTGCCACCGTTAAGGCCCGTACTCGGGCAACTAAGGGTGCCGGATCGCGTGATGCGGGTCTGGCTATGGCCTTCAAGCTACTCACCCAGGCCGAAACACGTTGGCGGCGAGTTAATTCGCCCCATTTGGTCGCCCTCGTTGCGGTGGGTACCAAGTTCCCGGATGGTAAGACCCGTATTCTGCCGGACTTGCCTTCTGATTCTATTGTTAACCTACAAGTGGACGTCGCTCTTGAACCGGCGATCCACAACATTTGACAATATCTCTATCGTGCCAGTTTCTATTCTATTCGATAAAGTTATTTATGAAGACTATTATCTACATCGAGGATAGCCGGGCGAATCGCATCTTGGTTGACAGGGTCCTGGAATCAGAAGGATATCGTCTTCTTCAGGCTCCGGATGGAGAAACTGGTATACGTCTGGCGATGTCTGAGTCGGCGGACCTCATACTCGTTGATTTAGGCCTGCCAGATATTGATGGTCAGACGGTCGTTACCCTCCTACAACGCATGCCCAATTTACAGAACAAACCAATTGTGGCGCTAACTGCTTGGCCGGCCGATACGGCTTTTCAATTGGCTGAGCGGTATGGCCTTGCCGGATGCATACTGAAACCGATCGACGTAAAACAATTTCCTCTGCAGATCGCGGCCTATCTCAAAGAATCAACCACCTCCAGAAACGGCATCTGAAAACGGCAATTACTCAGATGGATTTGATTCGGGCCAATCGCTTTACTCTTGAGCAGTTAACCGAAGCCTATAACGAGACGCGCATCGACTATATTGTGCCGATGCCGATGAACGTCGCCAGGTTAAGAGAATACATCTACCTTTATGATATCGATCTAAGCGCCTCCTGGGTGGCCACCAAAGGCGACACGATCTATGGACTCGGGATGTTGGGTATTCGGTCCGGTCGAGCGTGGATTTCACGAGTCGGGGTTCTACCCTGGGGTCGACGCCAGGGAACAGGTCGATCTATAATCAACAAGCTACTTGATTCGGCCGCCGAAAACTCGCTGGATACAATACATCTAGAGGTAATCGCAGGCAATGAACCAGCCTCCCAGTTATTCCTAACCAGCGGCTTCCTGCCTACGCGAGAGCTGATAATCGCTCGAAGGCCGCCCCACAGTAACCATTATTTGTCGGAAGTAGATGAGAAACCTCAACTTTGCGAGCTAGATCGCGATCAGACCCTCACATTATTAGAACAGCGAATTGGACCTCCGAACTGGTTAAATGAAACAGACACCTTTCGTAAACTCAGCGATCTTCGCGGCTTTTCGGTCCAGCTCCCGGGAGGAGGCTGGGGTTGGATCTGTTATGAGGTTACATTTTTACAGGTCACTCGAACCATAGTCGAGGTACTAAAGGGCGATCCGGTGAAAGTCACAAAGGCCGCCCTCTGTGCCCTACATGAGCGCCATCCGGCACAAGATGCCATCCTGGAAAATCTACCGGCAGCTGACTCAAAATGGATCGGTTTCTCTGATATCGGTTATTTCGAGGTTTTTCGCCGGACTGAGATGGTCAAGGTCAAATGTTGAACAGAAGGAGCCCTCCTCTTTTTCGCCACCTGATTTAATTCTCTCCCCAAGTAATTTGGACAACAGAACCTGGTTTAATCTTAAAAAGGTAAGTTTCATTAACCGGGCTAGAGTCCTGTACAACAATGTCTTTATATGGCCTTTCATTCAACAGGTCTATTTGCAAAAAAAAGAAACTCTTTTAGACTCATTGTTTATGATGGAAGTAGTCTCGAGCGACGTAGGAAATGCATATGCACGACTGGCAGGTATCTGCAACCATACGCCGATTCTTACCTCCCGCACTTTGAACCGGCAAGTTGGCATGAATGTTTACTTGAAATGCGAGAATTTCCAGCGAGCGGGGGCTTTTAAATTTCGTGGTGCTTATAATGCTATCAGTCAACTAACACCTGCTCAAAAAGAAGCAGGTGTTATTACGCATTCTAGTGGCAATCACGCCCAAGCTGTCGCACTCGCGTCTAAATTACTTGGTGTTCGGGCTATCGTTGTGATGCCGGAAGACGCCCCGCCTATAAAACGTGCTGCGACAGAGGGCTATGGCGCGGAAATAGTCTATTGTCAGGCTATTGAGAGAGAGACTGTAACGAATAGTTTGTTGACCACTCATGGGTATACCCTAATTCACCCATACGATAATGACCAGATTATTGCAGGCCAAGGTACAACGGCATGGGAATTGTTCGATGATATAGGTGAATTGGATTATCTCTTCGTTCCTGTTGGCGGCGGTGGATTAATCAGCGGCTGTGCTCTTGCCGCTGCAGATAAATCCCCGGGTTGCTCAGTTATTGGCGTCGAACCAGAGTTGGCTGCGGATGCAAATCGTTCCTGGCGCGAAGGCGAGATCCACTCTCTGGATCAAGTTCCAAATACTGTCGCAGATGGTCTACGCACCTTACATTTAGGTCTGCGAAATCTGTCAATTATGCGTCGCTACGTATCCGATATGACCACCGTAAGCGAAGAAGCCGTCATCACTACATTCGGCTTCATTTGGGACCGGTTAAAGATTATTGTTGAACCGAGTTCGGCTGTCGCCCTGGCTCCTCTGCTAGTAGGATCATATCGCGCCCCCAAGAAGCGTGCCGGCGTTATTCTCAGCGGTGGAAATCTTGACATAAGTAATTCAATAATTGCGGCCGCCCTTTCGATAAAGGGCCAATAATTTCTGATTTATAAATTTGCCCTTCGAATTCTGTGGCGCTCTGGCTCTTTAGCTGAAGAGTGTTAGCACATAAGAACAGCAACTTTTACATAGACGTACTTTCCTACCTATCGCACTGGGAAGAATTAGATCTTGAAAGATCAAAAACCATCATGTTTGTCCTGTAAAGAAATTTACAGGTCAAGATCTTGACACCGTTTCGGGCCTATGCTAAAGTGATTTGCGGTGCTTATTAACACCAAACAGTTAAAGGAGGGCCGCTGGTGATCGATTTCAAAAATAAGATTAAGTATGAATCTATTCGGCCGGCCGGAGTCGGTCCGAAGTTCCAGCGTGCGTTTGTGTAGCTCCAACTTTACATAAATTTCAAAAAGTTAACGACCGCAGCGCACCGAGTGACTGCGGTCGTTTTTGTTTGCCCCAATTTTGTATCTCCGAATCGAAAGCAAACAAGCCAATATCCGCAGTCAGAAAGGCCGCTGGCGTGATCGATCTGCCAGTTTCCGTTGCCGCAATTAATTGATATCTGTGTGGGTATTGTTAGGAGAAGAGCGAATGATCAAAGCTGTAATATTTGATTTCGGTGGCGTCTTGGTAAGAACACCAAGCCGGCATAGTAGGCAACAATGGGAAAATAAGCTCGGCCTGGACGATTGGGAAACAGAGATCATCGTCTTTGGCAGCGAGATGGGCATGAAAGCGCAAAATGGCGAGGTGACGGATCAAGAGTTGTGGACTTGGGTCGGTGATTATTTTTCCCTCTCATCGAGACAGCTGAATAAATTCCGAACCGACTTTTGGGCCGGCGACATTCTTGATATCAATCTGATCGAATACATCCGTTCACTACGTCCGGAATATCAGACGGCCATTATCAGCAATGCCACGGACGCGCTGCGAGTTGTATTGGAAAATGAGTATCCTATCGCCGATGCCTTCGATTTGATTGTTTGTTCAGCGGAGGAAAAGACAATGAAACCTGGCCTCGAGATTTTTGAAAGAACTTTGGAACGCCTCCGTCGATTACCGGAAGAGACGATCTTCATCGATGATAGCAAACCGAACATCCTGGCAGCCCGAAAGATAGGCATGAATACAATCCATTTTAAACCAACGACCGATCTAATCGCCGAATTGAAGAAAGCCGGGGTCTCAGGAGGAGACTATGGAAGCAGATAGAGAGTTGACGGTAGAAAAAGTGCTCCGGAATGACGAAACCAACGACCTTATTTTGGAATCCAAAGGTGATATGATGCTAACAAAAATAGTTAACCCCTTCAAACTAGAAGAACAGTTTATACTACGGCCGACACAAATCACAGACCTGGACGGATCAGTCGATCTGTTCACAACCTGTTCGCTACATATGATTGGGCAAAACGAGGCTAGCCTCTCTGATGTTCGAAACGAATGGCTGCTCCCTGAATTCGATCTGGAAAACGCTACTCGGGTTGCCGTGACTCCAGAAGGGAAGATTGTCGGCTATGTCGAAGTGTGGGACATCGATGAGACGCCCGTACGAATATGGGTGTGGGGTCGCGTTCACCCGGATTTCGAAGGTCTTGGCATTGGGTCTCAACTTATGAACTGGGCCGAGCAGCGTGCCCGGCAAGCAATAAGCCGCGTTTCTGATGACATACAGGTTGCCATGCAGTCCGGTAGCTATAGCACGTACGAACCAGCTCTTCAATTCTTGCGCGATTTTGGGATGTATCCCATTCGAAGCTTCTATACTATGGCTATTGAGCTGGATCACATGACCCCACTGCCGGTAATTCCTCCTGGAATCACGATACGAACATTATCAGGAAAGGATGACCTACGCGATATCGTGTTCGCCGTGAGAGACGCTTTCAAGGACCATTGGGGTTATGTCCACCAACCCTTTGAACAGGAATACAAGCGTTGGAGGCATTTTATTGAACACGATGAAGATTATGATCCGTCACTATGGTTCCTTGCCGTTGACGGTGAAGAAATCGCCGGGATCTCTCTCTGCAATCCTGAGAGTAGTCTGGACCCCGATATGGGCTGGGTCTCGACCCTAGGTGTGCGTCGACCCTGGCGCCGCAAGGGTCTCGGGCTCGCGCTGCTTCACCACAGCTTTAAGGAATTCTATCAGCGCGGGAAAGCCAGGGTAGGTCTTGGTGTCGACGCAAGCAGTCTGACCGGGGCCACTAGATTATATGAAAGGGCCGGGATGCAAGAGATCCGCCAGTTCAATACCCTGGAAAAGGTGCTGAGACCGGGTCAAGACATCTCTACGCAGGAAGTGGTGTTATAACGTCTGAAACGTTGCGACGGTCCGCTAATCATTGGCGTCAGATTCTTATGTTAGTAATGGCTATTTGACCGTAGCTTGTGGCAGGGTTCTGCCATGAACAGGACAGGACAGGCTCCACGACTTAGACTGTTCTTCTAGCCTTAAAAAGAAAATGGCCTTTGCTGGTCGTTAGAAAGAGCCGTAAGCGAGATGGATCTTCAATTCACTTGCTTACGACACTCCCGATTAAACCTTCACGAATCCTAAGGATCCAGCGGATTTATTACATTTGCGACCTGGAAAATAGCGACTAAACTTATCCTTAATGCCTGGACAGATCATTCGTTGGTTGCTGAATCCCCGGTACCGGATACTCAAGATGATAATCTTCTTGGGTTTCACAATTGGCTTACTGCTTGTCCTGCTGGTTGGCATTGCCCTCGTTCAAGATCTGACCGATTCCCGCTCGGCCGCTTTCTTCTCGTGGGGAACGGGAAATTCGGCAACGCGAGCATCTTTGATTCTTAGCCAACAAGAACCCTGCCCTGGCGCCCCGTTTATTCTTCCCACCGAAGGGTTCGTAGGCTTGCTTTATGGCGATCCGCGTGGCCCTTACTCCGACAACAATCCACACCAGGGGATAGATATTTTCAGCCCAGACCGGAATACACCGGGCTTGGTTCCGGTTTTTGCTGCCTACGATGGCTATATCACCCGTGAAGCTGGCTGGCGTAGCAGCCTTATCCAGCGGATACCCAGCGATCCCTTGCGACCAGAGACCCAAGTGTGGCTATATTATACCCATATGGCCAACGAGGAAGGACTCGATTTTATCGATGAAGCGATTTCCCCAGGAACTAAAGAATCGTTTGTCGAACAAGGCACTCTGCTAGGCTTTACCGGCAATTACAATGGCAACTCATCGAGAAGCATCTGGGTCCACTTGCATTTTTCGATCGTTAACGATGATGGTACCGGTCACTATGCGAATGAGCTAGAATTCGAAAATACCCTTGACCCGTCACCCTATTTGGGATTGGCCGTAAATTACGCCTGTTCCCCGGCCGTTCTTTCTTGTTCTACCAATTCAACCTGCGGATGACATCCTTTATCGATCCCTTTTGCAAGGCAATCCATAGCCTGATGATCATGTCTAGTAATACAAACTTATTCAAATATAGCAGGCACTGAAATGGATTTGACATGGAAGATCGCCGGCGCCTGCCTTTCACCGGTGATATCAGCTGTCAGCAGGAGGCGCATACCACAACTTGACGGCCAACTACGACACGCCAGCCTACATGAACAGGTCACTGTCCGCCGGGATGCCTGGGGAATACCCCATATCAAAGCCAATAATCGAGCCGATCTCTTTTTTACCCAGGGGTTCGTGCATGCTCAAGATCGTCTATGGCAAATGGAGATCAATCGCCGGGCTGCCGCAGGCAGATTGGCCGAAATATTAGGCGTCCAAGCATTACAAACCGATCGGCTTACCCGTACCCTGGGTTTTTCTCGACTTGGTCAAATTTCATGGGAGAAAACAACCGATCGGGTTCGGGCTGATGTCACATCTTACACGGCTGGCATCAATGCATACCTCGAATTGAAACAAAAATTACCGGTGGAGTTCACTTTGCTCCGTCACCAGCCCGAACAATGGACTGTCCTGGATTCGGTTCGTTTTGGCCGGTTCATGATCTGGCCCCTAAGCCATGTCTGGGCTGGAAAATTGACCCGGGCTCAACTTATTGAAGTGCTTGGTCCGGATTTAGCCGCCGAACTCGAGCCCAATTATCCCGAAAGTAACCCAGTAACCTTACCGGTTGGCATCGAATTTAATACCCTTGACATAGATGGGATGTTTAGATCCACCAAAGGCCCCCTATTGGGCGGGGCAATGGTCGCTGGGAGTCAGGGCAGCAACGGCTGGGTAATCGCTGGAAATCGTTGCTCCAACGGCAAGCCAATTCTTTGTAATGACATGCACCTGCCCATCAGTACTCCTTCCCTCTGGTATTATAACCATCTCATCTGTACGGGAGGAGCCGAAGATCGGGGCGACTTTCACGCAACAGGCGTTTCTTTGCCGGGTATGCCCTATGTTCTGGTTGGCCATAATGAGACTATCGCCTGGGGGGCCACGGTGTCGTTTCTCGATAACGAAGATCTCTACATTGAGAAGCTGGATACATCCGATCCTCAACGCTACTTATATAAGGGTGAATGGTGGCCGTTAAAAACCTTCCTAGAAGGTATCCGGGTTCGCGGAAAGCCAGATCATATTGAGAAGGTTTTGGAAACTCATCATGGCCCTCTAATTAGCAATATCCTGCCGACAAATGGGCATATTCTGGCACTTCAATCAGTTGCCCTTCAACCTGGAGAAGGGTTTGAAGGTTTCGCTTGCCTCGATGAGGCACGTGGTTGGAATGATTTTGTTCGGGCAATAGAATCCATTAGGGTGCCTCCTCTTAATCTCCTATATGCCGATACAACAGGCAATATCGGCTACTACGCCAGCGGGCAAGTCCCTATAAGAGCGAGAGGACAAGGGCAGATTCCAGTACCGGGATGGTCAGGTGAGCACGAATGGATCGGTTATATTCCAGTCGATGAAATGCCTCACGCTCTAAATCCTGAACAAGGCTTCATTGTCAGCGCAAATCATAGAATAGTTAGTGCAGATTTTCCCCATTATTTGGGCGTATCCTGGCGCAACGGCTTTAGAGCCCGGCGAATCACCGAGCTGATTAAAGCCCAAGATCAGGTGTCCATTGGGACCTGCCAGAAGCATCACCAGGACGTTATGTCAATATCGGGCAAGGAATTCACCCGGCGATTGGTTGATCTCCACACAGATAATCCCCAGGCCAGTATTTGCCTGGACATATTAAGGTCATGGGATGGCTGTCTTGATAATCATAGTCTTGGGGGCTCCGTCTATGAGGTATTGCTGGATAAGCTTGCCCGGGCGATTCTTTTGCCCAGGCTGGGACCAGAATTATCAGCGGCCTATCTTGGAGCGGGTGTCGATCCGGTTCTCTATGCGATCAATGAAATGCATGGCCAGTGGCCGGCGACGATAGTTCGCCTTTTAGATAAGCCCAACTCTGATTGGTGGGCGCCGGACTATGATCAAGCCGGCGTTCTCATCGGCTGCCTTGCGGAGACGACTGCCTATCTCCAGGGAAAACTTTCCTCAAAATCAAGCAACTGGCAGTGGGGCAAGTTGCACCAGCTAAAATTTAATCATATTATGGCCTCCCAATTAGCGCTAGATAGGGTTTTCAGCCATGGTCCATTTCCGGTAGGCGGTGATCCAGATACGGTCGCCCAGACATCGGTCGTCAGAGACGATCCAGGTGACAACATCGCTGCTTCGTATCGACAAATCGTTGATTTAGGCGATTTAGCAAGTTCGGTGGCCATGCATGTTCCTGGTCAATCCGGAAACCTGGCCAGTCCTCACTATGGGAATTTGATTCAGCCCTGGCTCGATGGCCGTTACTATCCCATGACCTGGACTGAGAAACAGGTAAAGGATAGAACAGTTAGGCATTTAATAATGCTACCAACCTAGCGCCAGGCGAGTGTCTAAAGCTAGAGCCATATGGGTAACTGGTAGATTTTTGCCGGGTTAAAATTCGAGAGGTGAAGGATGTATCTCTATGTTTTGAGATGGGACATTATCCCAGGCAAGGTCGAGAATTATCAGAACTGGGCAGAGATCGCCATCGGCCGGACGGTGAGAGCGCCTGGGGTACAAGAATTTCGGGCTTACCGGCCGGTTGCTGGTAAATCAGAGGTCGTCGTTACTTATCAGTTTGCCGACTTCAGCGCCTGGGAAACTTGGTTTAACAACCTGGTTATCCAAGAAATCTTTGATCAATTATTCAACCTGGCCACGAATGTCGAGCGTGAACTCTGGGAACCATCCCCGATTGCTCCTAATCCGGTAACAATTGTTACCAATTAAGCGGATGCATATTTATTGATTGAAGAGATACCGGGCGATGACTAATCTCTGGATCTCACTGGTACCTTCTCCGATAGTCATCAAGCGCGTATCGCGATAGATCCGCTCTACAGAGAAATCACTGCTATAGCCATAACCACCATGGATCTGGATGGCATTGCGGCAAACCCGCTCACTTACCTCGGTAGCGAAGAGTTTGGCCATCGCCGCCTGTTTCATATAAGGAATACCAGCCTCCTTCAGAGACGCAGCCCAATAAACCATCAGCCGGGCAGCCTGGATCTCCGTGGCGGCGTCTGCCAGCATCCACTGGACTGCCTGGTGTTCGCCTATCGGCTTGCCAAACGTTTCCCTCTCGCGGGAATATTTCAGCGCTTCCTCGAAGGCAGCTTGGGCCAGGCCGACAGCGAGCGCGCCGATACCGACACGGCCGCTATCCAACGTCGCCAGAGTCTGGTGTAAACCTCGTCCTTCTATGCCGAGTAAATTCTCCTGGGGAACCCGGACTTCATCAAAGGTTACAGCATGGGTCGGCGAGCCCTTTAAGCCCATCTTTTTTTCGGCTGGGCCCAGGGTTATGCCAGGTGCATCAGTCGGGACAATTATTTGGCTAAGACTTCGACTACCACCACTCGGATCAGTCCGCACCAACAGAACCATAACATCAGATATTGAGGCATTGGTAAGCCACATCTTGCTGCCGTCGATGATCCATGAATCACCTTCTTTGACCGCTGTAGTTCGGATACCACCCTGTAGGTCTGAACCTGCTCCAGGCTCAGTCAAACCCAAAGAGGCTAGCTTGCCTTCCCCGGTCGCCAGCGGCGGCAGCCACTTAGCTTTCTGCTGTTGAGAGCCGAATTTTACGATTGGGCCTAGTGCCAGACCGTTATGGGCCGAGATGGCCAGGGCTGTTGAGCCACATCCCCAACCCAGTTCCTCAATAGCTATGGCCGCGCTAATCGCGTCGACTTCTGCCCCACCATACTCTTCCGGCACCTCCAGACCTAGCAGTCCCAGAGGTCCCATTTTTCGGACAGCAGACCAGTTAAACTCTGCCGTGGCATCAGTCTCCTTCGCCTTCGGCTTTACCTCCTTGGCTACAAAATCGTGGACTAGAGACTGAAACTGTTGTTGTTCTGCATTCAGCTGAAAATCCATCATGCCACCTATTCCCCTTTTAGAACTTGTCTCTCGCTCGCTGTCCCCAAGTCACTATTACCCCTGACTTTTTTCCCGGTTGGGACAGAATCCAACTATATATTCGTAGTACTTTTCCCTCTTATAATACCTATGTTTTTCATCCAGCGCAGAATAAAATTCAAGCGATTGCCTGATTTCCGGAATCAAATCCGGCGGCCGCCAGAGTAAGCAAGAGTAGTTGACCGAATCCTTGAGGGAGATGGGTGGGATCAAGAAACTCATCCGTCCGATGGGTATTTCCCGAATTGGCCAATCCTATGCAGACGGCCGGAATGCCGAGGCTGATCGGAATATTCGCATCTGTGCTCCCCGCCAGGTACGATACGTGGTCATTACCGACATAGTTCAAGGCAGCAGACGCCCACTTTACCAGATCTGCCTCTGGTGGAATGGTTCCAGCAGGCCTGTCGCCAATTGTGGTCATTGTCACTTTGACATCGGGGTTATTGTTTGATCGCTCCACTATTTTGGTAACGGCGTTCACAAGTTGGGCCAACGGTTCAGGCTTTGTTGATCGTAAATCCAACTGGCAACGTGCCTCAGCTGCAATGGTATTTATCGTCGTACCCCCTTGTATAACTCCGACATTTAAGGTTGTTTTTGGCTCCCGCGGCAATACAATATCATAGAGAGTTGATACGAGTCGGCTAAGCACATGGATGGCATTTGGGCTCCCATGATCGCCCCACGAATGGCCGCCTTGGGTCTGCACTGACAATTCATATCGTCTGACGCCAGTAGCCTCGTGAAAAATATGACCGTAAGACCCGCCTTCCACCACAAGATATATGGCCTGATCCCCAAAACGGTCGACGATGGCCCGCATGCCTTTCAGATCCCCTAAGCCTTCCTCACCCACGTTGGCGACAAACCAAATATCCGAAAAGGTTTTTATACGGTACTTCTTCAGCGTACTGGCCAAAACGAGAAGACTTGCGACACCGAGTGCATTATCTGCCAGACCTGGGCCATAAATAAGACCATGTTCCGGTTCCTCCGGGTTCTCAAATCGAACAGTCAGATCAGTTCCAGCTGGAAACACGGTATCAGTATGAGCCGATATGATAACCGGTCTTTCGCTTGCAATCCCTTGGATCCGGCCGAAAGTATTATGCAGACTATCCTGGTCAACATCTTTGAGAGCGATTTTGCGGAACTGAGCTTCCACATGATTCGCTAATTCAACCTCGGCATCGGTAGGAGAGGGAATCTGCTGTATCGCTATCGCCAACTCCAGGATCGAGTCTCGCTCACGCCAGAATGCTTTCATCGCACTTTTAACCTGCCGGTTTAGTGCAATCTGTTGGATGAGGCTCATATTTATCCAAGCGGCCGCATTAAGATAATTCCTAGTATCGCGACCATAAGACCAAGATGAAGGAATAAGTTAGCGTCGACGATCCAAAAACTCGAACCGGGGTAAATCTGCAATAAAAAATTAATGGCGATAAATCCCAGGCCAGCTAGTGGAAGAAAACCGGGCCATTTCGCTAGAAAATGAGCCACCTTGTCGACCAAACGGTTGATTGAATCGTCAAGTCGTTGCCACATGAAATCTTCCTCAATCCTCAGCCAGGCGGTACTCTTCGAAATAGGGAACCAGGCGATCCGGTAAGCGGCCGTTGACAATAACGCCGTCAGCAAGGTGATCTTCGCTATTGACCTGTCCTCTTTCATGGAAAAGTGAAAGCAGGTCACCCCGCAGGTAAGGAAGCTTGATAGTCAGTGATTCCAGGTTTTGCTCCATGACAGCCTCTATGGCCGTCAATAACAAGCTCAAGCCTTCGCCGGTGAGCGCCGAAATCGGTACGGCAACACCACTTACGTTTAACTCATCAGCCAGGTCAATATCTTCGCTCAATAGGTCGACCTTATTCAAGGCAACCACTTGTGGGAGGTGGTCAATCTCTAGTTCAGCCAGGATTTCCTCAACTGACTCCATCTGAGCGGCAGCCTGGGGATGGGTTGCATCTACAACATGCAACAAGAGATCCGATTCAGTAATTTCTTCCAGAGTTGCTCGAAAAGCAGCCACAATGTCTGGCGGTAGCTTCTGAATAAACCCGACGGTATCGGTGAACAATACTTCCCGGCCGCCGGGCATTTTTACCCTGCGTGTCGTCGGGTCTAGTGTCGCAAACAACATGTCTGCCGATAAGACGTCGGCATTGCTTAGCTGATTCAGCAAAGTTGACTTGCCGGAGTTAGTGTAACCAACAATAGAGATCACTTGAATCTCGGTCTGGCGACGCTTTGCCCTGTGGCGACCTCGATGGGCTCTGACACCATCCAGTTCTGTTTTTAGCGTCGTTATCCGTCGGCTAATCTCTCGACGATCAACCTCCAGCTGGGTTTCACCCGGCCCACGAAGGCCAACACCACCACGAGCTCCGCCGGCTCTACCGCCTGCCTGGCGGGCAAGGTGAGTCCACATCCGGGTTAGTCGGGGAAGGCGATATTCCAGCTGGGCCAGTTCGACCTGGAATTTACCTTCCCTTGTACTGGCATGCAGGGCAAAGATATCTAGTATTAGGGCGGTGCGATCAAGGACTCTGACGTCATCCCCAAAAGCTTTCTCGAGTTCCCTTTGGTGTCTCGGCCGCAACTCATCATCAAACAAGACGACGTCGACATCATAGTCTGAGAGAAGCATCTTGATCTCTGCTACTTTGCCACTGCCGATGTACGTCGCGTTGTCCGGTTGTCTCAGATGTTGCGTTGCCTGGCCGACAACATCTAAACCGGCCGTGTCAGCCAAGCGGGCCAGCTCGGCCAGGCTTTCTTCCACCGTTAAGGATGTCTGCACTCTGGTAAATTCAACACCGACCAGGAAAGCTCTTTCTTGGGGATCTTGTGTTTCATGCATAATAATACGACTTGTAACCTACGCTAATTAATCGGTCAATCCGCTAACCTTCATCGAACGGGGATGTTCAACCTGAAATTCAAAATTGATCCTTTGTTCATCCCCTGGAGAAATTTTTAAATTCCAGGTTAGTTTATTCAGATCGTTGTCTTCATTGGGATTGGGCGATGCATTAACAAGCTTGACCTTTATTTCTTCATGTCTGGACACCGGATATTGATCCTGGACTTCTACCTCGACCTCTCGAAGCAGGAGATTTTTCATCTTTAGCTCATAGCCAAAAACAAACTGTCTTTTGTCACGCAATCGCACTTTATCGACATCACGGCGGATTAACTCTCGCTCAATGGTCAATCGCTCTTCGACGCCCAGTAGCAATTCAATCTCATCGCCGATCGGAATATACTTCAATTGGCTCTTGCCAATGTATTCATCGCCTACAAACAAACTAACCTGCCCACCAAGCATGGGACCTGGCCCATCATTTACTGCTTTAACTCGGCGAAAAACAGCGTCAGTATGTCGCGGTATCGTCAAATAATCAATTGCTGGGTCCAGCGAAAAGTGAGAAATTGGCGTCTTATGAGGAGCTCCATCACTTGGAATATCAACCTTGCGTTCCACCGAATAGCTTACGACCGTCTGCGTCTGATCGCTCATCGCAACCGCAATCCCAGCAACCACGGCAGATTGCTCAGCCTGTTCCAAATCGGCTGAATCCAATAACAGGGCTTGAGAGGCCATCAACTCCGGACGGGCTCGTCTAGGGGCCGATTGAACCCGGGGCTGTGGCGGGCCGTATTCGTTCAAATACCATGGCTTTAGTTCAGGGATCCTTTGGGATAGGGCTGTTCTGGCCGTAGACAATATCAAACGTACGTCATTCCACTCTTGTCCGGTTGACTGCGATACCTGTGCGAGGCCTGTCACTTGAAGCGTTTCTTGTCCATTCTCTTCTAGCAATCTAATGTCATACAGCGGCCGCCACAGGGCTTCGCGCACGACGTAGGTTAATTCAGCAGTAAATACGCCTTCAGACTTCACCTCGATTTCAACCCGGGCTTGATAGCGCTCCTTGAGGCGACCCGATTGTAGTTCGTGCAATTCGCGTTGGAGTTTATCCAGCTTCTTTCGAAGAGCGCGCTCCTGTTTCGCCAGTTCTCGTACCGCCGAGCGAATTTCCATGTCCTGCCGGCGGACTGACAAAGACAATTGAACTTGATCTTCGATATTTGTTTGACCTTTTGCCAATCCACGGGCAAATTGGTCAGTCGCCTCGAGTAATCCCTTTAGGTATGTTGCTTGGGCTTCGAGGACCGCTTTTTCATCAAACAGAGCACCTAACTCATCCTCAATCTCCTGGATGCTCTCTTCTAAGACCATGACCTTTTCAGCCGGCGTACTTTCGAAGTGAATTCGGCGAAGATCAACGCCGTGAATGCGTACATCGGCCGCTCCCCTTCCAGCGAAACGAACTGTGTCTTCTAGCAGTGTCATGGGTAATTGGTCAAAGACAATGGTCTGTACGCCCTCTGATAACAAAGTTTCCGCCTCCATCCCTACCCGGGCTAGCTCTGGATAAACGGTAACTGTATTTATCTTGGCCTCAACAATTATGTCCATGTTTCCACTCAATTATTCAGCCTGCTCTCCAGCCAGGTCTCCAAGGTCCGCCCGACACGAGCAAGGCTCTGAGGGTTGGCTTTGTCAGCGGTATCCTCGACGGTATGCCAATACGGGTAGTCAAAATCGATAATGTCGACTGCCGGAATGCCTCGTCTGGCGAAGGGCAAATGGTCATCAATCATGGTATGCCGGTATTCAGGAATAAAAGCATTGCCGTATTCTAAATCGTTTGCGATCTGCCACAGGTGACTCTGGAGTTCCGGATCCGAGTTCCCTTCATAGTAGAGTTGCTGATCGGAATCGCCAATCATATCTACCAAGACCATGGCCTCTGGCATTATCTGCAGGTTATTCGCCATATAGGTTGATCCAACAATCCAATCAAATCCAGGCATTCCACCTGATCCATTGTCCTCAACATCGAAGAAGGCCAACCAGACTTCCTGCTCAATGGCCTCAACATCCAACGCTCGGGCTAATTCAAGTAAAACAGCCACACCACTGGCCCCGTCCACAGCCCCAGGAACAGGTTCGATAGATCCAGGTGTTTGATCGGCAATCTTTCTTGAATCATAATGTGCGCCAAGGATGATAACCGGTCCTGCGCCTTCATTCACCCGGCCAATAATATTACGTCCTTCAATATCCTGGTAGGCAAATCGCTGTTCCTCGACGATCCAGTCCAGATCACTCAAATGTTCCACGATGAAGTTACCAGCCGCTTGGTGACCCGGGCTACCAGGCCATCTTGGACCAAATGTCATCTGCTCTTCTAATAATTGATAGGCCATGTCACCGTCAAAAATTTTCATTTGCGCGTTAACCGTTGGAAGAGGGGTATTCACTGGAACGGGTGTTCTTGTCGCGGCCGGCAAAGGTGCCGTTGCTCTTGGGAGTTCCTCCATAGCCCCTGAGTTTTCCTGTCCCTCTGTACTACAACCTGACAGACCAACGCCTAAAAACATGAGGGGTAGAATTATCCGGCTTAACCATCTTGGCCGGTGCAATTTCTTCATCTGTTAACCGGCATTCTCATCGGGTGAACTTCTACTGTTATCACTGGGTCAGTCGCTGAATCTAATAAACCTTCGGCTGCCTGGCTATCATAATCCAGACGTCGTTGCCGGGCAAAACGGCGCATTCGAGTCAGGGCACGCCGGCTGTAGTATTGATAGCGCTCAGCCTTTTTCATACGATTCTCCGGCATGGGCAACAAGCCAAAATTTGCTTTCATAGGTTGGAACGATTTCGAATCAGCGTGAGTTACGTAGTGACAGAGAGCTCCTATCATAGTATTGGTCGGGAAGATTACCGGGTGATCCCCATTAAGCAGCCGGGCAGAATTAATGCCCGCCACCAATCCAGTAGCGGCATTTCCCATATAGCCCTCCACACCGACAATTTGACCGGCGAATAGCAAATCGGCTCGGCCGCGGTATTGCATGGTTGGCTGCAAAAGCTCTGGTGAGTGAATGTAAGTATTCCGGTGCATCATCCCATAACGCATAAATTCCGCGTTTTCCAGGCCAGGCACCATTCGTAGTACCCGCCGTTGCTCTCCCCAACGCAAATTTGTTTGAAAACCAACAATATTGTAAAGCGTCCCGGCTATATCATCCTGTCGAAGTTGCAGTACCGCGTAAGGGCGATTGCCGGTTTTAGGATCGACCAGCCCGACCGGTCGCATCGGACCAAAGCGTAAGGTATCCTTGTTTCGTTTAGCCATCACCTCAACAGGTAAGCAACCCTCAAAAAAGTTGGCATCTTCCTGTTCAAAATCCCTCAAGGAAATCTGCTCGGCCGAAATCAAGGCCTCGAAAAAATCACCATATTCTTCTTTTGTCATCGGGCAATTTATGTAATCTCCTTCGGTCTCAATACCTTTGTCGTAGCGAGATGCCCGGTAGGCGATCTCCAGATTAATGGAATTTGAGCTGACAATAGGAGATAGCGCGTCGTAGAAGTACAGGTACTTCTCTCCAGATAAACGACCAATGGCACCAGCCAGGGAACTTGAGGTTAATGGACCGGTCGCTATGATACAAGCGCTTTCCGGTATCTCTCGGACTTCTTGCCTAACCAAAGTTATTTCAGGGTGTTCCTCTATTTTGCTGGTAACACTCTCCGCAAAAAGTTCCCTATCTACTGCTAGAGAAGAGCCAGCCGGAATCGCCGTATCCTCCGCACAGGCCAATATCAGGGAGTCAAATCCGCGAAGTTCAGCCTTTAACAAACCACCTGCCTTATTCGCCAGATTCGAACCCAAAGAATTGCTACAGACCAATTCGGCCAGATGATTTGAAACATGGGCTGGCGTTGTTTTCGCTGGCCGCATCTCATACAGACTGACGCGAATCCCCAACTTGGCTGCCTGCCAGGCCGCTTCCGTTCCGGCGAGACCACCACCCACAATAGTTAAATGTTTATCCATAACATAATTTTAACACATCCAGTCCAAAACAGACTTGCTTACCACAACTGGGTAACACTAACATGATTTTTTCCATCGAACCTCGTCATTTTTATTAACTTACCTGATCTGATTCAGGGAATTAAACATCTTGTGGACATGATATTGGTAAATAGGCTGGATTTTCACGGCTGCGGAGGTGAATCAATCAGGATAGAGGAACTTTATGTGCAATAAGCAATCAATAATACGCTTAAAGGCTTCTTCCGTGGCTGGTACGGCTGGCCAGCGTATATGAGTGAGAGATAAATAATCTTCCAATGACTACTTATGCATTTTGAGAATGTAAGCAAAAGTATGGGTCTGGAGATGATGTCCAGAATCTGATAACACCATTATCGACCTAAAGGCAAGATCACATTGCTTTGAAGAGCGGCTTTCGCAATGTATTAATCTGCCAGGACAGCTACATTCCTGGTAAACAATTTTCGGATTTGGAGAATCCAACAATTGAGATCACAATCGAGGCGGCTATTTTGTACAACCAGTAGTCGGGTAAATTCTGGAGATCTGATTGGCTGATATATGATCATACTTGACCAAAATAGGATCTGGATGCAGTTATGTCAACCATTAATCTAATGCCATATACCCCCTATCATCACTTCCCGGTTGAGGAAATGCAACATAGGTCCGGCGCTTTTCTGGAAGAACAACGCGGCCGACGATCGGTTCGTGATTATTCGGACAAGCCGGTTCCGCGAAGCATCATTGAAAATTGCTTGAGCGCAGCTGGAACAGCTCCAAGCGGCGCCAATTTACAGCCCTGGCACTTTGTTGTGGTCAGTGATCCTGAAATAAAAAGAAAGATACGCACAGCGGCCGAAACGGAAGAACATGAGTTCTATTCCCGCCGAGCGCCACAAGAGTGGCTGGATGTTTTGGCGCCCTTAGGTACGGATGAAAGTAAGCCATTTCTCGAGATCGCCCCCTGCCTTATAGCCATTTTTGTTCAACCGTATAGTCTGCTACCCGACGGGCGACGTCTTAAACATTATTACGCTATGGAATCTGTCGGTATTGCAACAGGCGTCTTGATAACAGCGCTGCATCATGCTGGTTTAGCGACGCTGACTCATACACCCAGTCCTATGGGCTTCTTGAAAAAATTATTAGAACGGCCCGATAATGAAAGACCGTTCTTGCTACTTGTTGTCGGATTTCCTTCCGAAGAGGCAACGATTCCCCGGATAAATAAAAAATCAATTGATGAGATCAGCACCTTCTTGTAAAGTTGGTAGTCAGTCAACCACTTGTTCCTGGGACATCATCGTTAGAATTGATTAGCCCTTCTAGACGCTCAATTTTTCGCCAAGCATGTTCATCACGAGGGTTTGCCTGTACAGCCTTCCCAAACCAATAGATCGATTCCTCGAATTCTTTTCTGTCCTCATAAACCAGACCTAGATTATAGGCAACACTTGGTGCTAAAGGATCGATGTCCAATGCACGCATAAAAGCCTCAATGGCCGACTTCTGCTCTGATTCACGGGCCAGAACGGGATTACCAAGATAGGCAGCGCCGAGATTGATCCACAGCATAGCATTATTCAAAGGAAGATCCGTAAACGGTTCCAATATGGCGATCGCCTGTCGAAATTGACGATCCAGAATGAACGCACCGCTCAGATTGATAACGGCATCAATATTCTCTGGTTGCATTTGTACTGCCTGCTTTAGAAACGGGATCGCTTCTTGCGCTTTACCTTGATGTAAAAAGCGGGTTCCTTCCTGGAAATGATCGCCAAAAGAGCTCCCATTTTGATCAATATTGTTCATCGATAGCTAAATCCTCTGAGTAATTAATTTTCAGACTAAACTTGGTAGTCTGATCTTTTGTTTTAATCGAACGAGATTAGCGGAAATATGCACCATCGGCAACCCAGTGTATACCGATGCTGCCTTTCCAAACGCCCGCCAAACAAACTGATCGTCAGATTAATAAGTCCTAAACCTTGTCAAGGAATTTGCTGAGCTCGTCAAATCTTTTCTGCTGCCACAACAGGTCGTTGTGCCTGGATGACTCTTATTTTGGGGGTGGTTTCAGAGAATATCGGGCCGGTCTATTTCGTCTACCCACATATTTCGACGCATCGGTAGACGCCATTTTGGGTGAATCCCGAATCTGAAAACAATTCGTTGTCTGGGTCAGTAAAACCCCCGGTCGCTTCAAGTTGGAAAAATGTAATCCGCCTGAACAACGATCTGGGAAACTCGACTCGGCGTCCGCACCTTGGTCTTATACCGGCAACTTGAAAGCGCTCCGATCAACACTCTCAGTAAGCACGTAGTGAGCCGAGACCGGCAAAGTACTGGTGGGTAATTCCGGCAAAGCTCTACGGCACATCAGGAAGGGTGAGATCATGCCGGTAATGCAGACGATAGTTATCACAATCCCAACAAGATGATAACAAGCGGCAATGTGATAGCGCTGAGGAGTGTGGTCAGGACGACAGTGCTGGTAACCAGATCTGGTCTGACCATGAATTCCGTCGCCATAATCGTCGTAATGACGGCCGTAGGCATACTTGCTTCAATTATGGCCGTAGACCTGCTTAATCCCTGCAAATCTATGAAGCTAGCGATCAGGACCGCAACCAAAGGGGCAACTAATAAACGCAGTATTGAAGCCGGTAAGGCTAACCAAACCCGGCCAAGACCCTTAATATCGGCGATTTGCATCCCCAACACGATCAGCATTACGGGAATTGCTCCCGAACCGGCTAGTTCAATACCACGCATCAATGGATTGGGGATAGAAATTGAGAAGGCATAAACAACAATCGACAGAAGGACGGCATAGAAGGCCGGCAACCTGACCAACCGTTTTAAAGATTCCCGGGAATTTGCCCGGCCCATAGAGGCCACAAACACACCTAGGGTAAAAACAATCATTGTACTGACAACCCAATAAACAATTGCTCGTGCCAAACCTTCACTGCCGAAGCGAAGTTCGTTGAATGTTAAACCATAGTTACCGGTATTGGCAATCATAACCACCAGGATGAGAGCTGAGATATCTATTCGAGGTAGCCGCAGCAGTTTTCCTGCTCCAAACGCGATAAGACCCATGCTCAAGGTCATAACGATGGCAAACGTCGCCAGTTGGATCAGTTCGTCACCGTCCAGACGCGTGGTTACAAGAGAGGAAAAAACCAAGGCCGGAGAAAGTACATAAAAAGATAAATTAGATAATGCCCGTTTGTCCACACCCAAACCGAAGCGCAAGGCGAAGCCCATCGCGGCGACAACGAATATTGGGAGGATATTTTGGAAGAATACGTTGAATAAATCGCTCACTGGCCGAGCGGGTTATTATTATTATTAAATACGATCATCCGAACGATCATGCCACTCCAGGCCGTCGAAGTCAAAACCATCATCCAGCCAGCTCAATTGTTCGAGAGCCTCACCTATGGCCGAATGAAGATCCTCAAGGTAGGGATCGTCAGCCAGATCGAGCAAAATCTTTTGGCCTTCTGTTGTGCCGATCTCCCCTAGCGCCGCGATCGCCGCCAAACTGACCTCTAAATCATCATCTGTAATGAGATCGGCCACCTCTGCGATAAGATCACTCTTTCCAATCGAGCCTGCAGCCCGTACTGCCTCGATACGCATTTCTTCATTCGGATTCTGCATTTCATCCCGAATTATCGATAGCCAGCGTACATCAGCAGATTGCCCCATGGCGAAAACTGCAGAAATTTGCATTTTGATATCGCCGCTATCGTATGCCTCTTCGATCAATCCTTGGACTTTTTCATGGGGAGTGGCGGAGACCGATTCAAGGGCTGCTCGTCGAACAGAGGAATCACTGGCATCGGTATCAATAATTGAAAACAGGCCTTCAACAATTGGCTTCGTGTATTTGAGCGGGATTACACCCCATTCGCCAAGTACGATATAGTGCCCCAGAGTCGCGGCCGCCAGCCGGCGAACTTCTGGATCTGGATCATTTTTCGCCATATCAAGAATCGGCAATATTAATGAGATGCGTTCCGAATCCCAAAGACCATCGAGAGCAGCGATTCGTACCGGAGGATATGGATCTGCCAGACAGTGGGCGAATACCCCGCTGTAATCGACTAGAAAATCCTCTTCACTGATGTCAGTCATGTGGCGAACCACAACTCGCCTTCGCTCATCTTCGAGACCGGGCCAGATATCGACAAATTTAGCCATATCGTCAGCGGTCATATCGGAAAGTTGGTAGAGACGGTAGACAGGAACCGACTCGTTTCCCGCCAATATCTCTTGTATGGGTATTGGAGTTTCCTGCTTATTGTCGCTCATATAATCACCAAAAAAAATAAGAGTAGCGATTCTTTTCTAATCCCTAATCTCACAATTAATTGCTTCCAAACAGTCAATAGCATTAAACGGATTTTGTTTTAATCACTGTTCCCACCAATATCCCCAGCAATGATTAGGATGGTTTCACTTGCTTTGAATCACGACAATATTCACCCGTGCGGGCAATTAATACGCTTACTCCGAGAGGCAATACCTCTCCCCAACTGTTTATCTGGTCGATGTTTCTAGAAAGGGATGATTGGATTAACGATATCCTGAATAATGATCAACACCATCAAACCAAGCAAGACTAGCATACCAACCAGGTGAACCATGCCCTCCCGTTCTGGTTCGATCCGGCGTCCTCGAATGGCTTCGACTATTACAAATGAAATCCGCCCACCATCCAAAGCCGGAATTGGCAGCAGATTGGTAAAACCTAAGGCAACACTGATTACGGCTGCGAACCAGAGAATCGGGAACCAGTCTCTCTGAGTTGCCGTCTCTTCGGCCGCCCGCCCGGCTAGCTGACTAAGACCTACCACACTAACAGGTCGTGCTTCACTAGGTGTGATTTCACCCCGGATTAACATCAACGGTGCTCGAAGCGTCCCCCAAATAACATCAAACATCGTTTGGCCGGCCATTCGTAATGATTCCATTGATCCTACGGAGGCGTTTTCACCCGTCCTTACCGATTCGAGCCGGATTCCCGTCGGACCTTCTAAAGCCGGGTCATATTCGCCTGGCAGCCGCGGAGTCACGAAGACGGTTACTTCTTCACCATTTCTGCGAACAACCATTTCTACCGGCTCGCCAGGCTTTGCTGTAATCTCTTCAATTATCACATTGGAACCATCAACCACCCGGCCGTTCATCTCCAATATCACATCACCGACCAGAATGCCGGCGGCCATGGCTGGTGATCCGGGCCGCACTTCTGGAATTGCGATTTCATACTCAGGAGGTCCGATCATAAAAGCGATCCAGAAAATAATCAGCGCAAAGATGAAATTAGCCCCAGCACCGGCCGACAACGTAAATAAGCGGGCCCGTTTTGAAGCGCCTGCCAGACCGCCGGGCACCGTTGGATCATCCTCACCTGCAGGCCGGACAAATCCACCAATGGGTATCCAGTTGAGCGAATAGAGGGTATCTCCCCGCTTGAAAAGTTTGACGGCCCGAGGTGGGAAACCCAGTCCAAATTCGTCGACCCGTATCCCAGAGAGACGGGCCGCAATAAAATGGCCAAGCTCATGAATCAGGATAATAGGCGTCAAAACCAGAATAAATGCGCCGATTGTCCACCAAATTGACATGTAATCTTCTCTTCCTTGTTTCGCTCAGTTACCCTTACTGGCGTTGATAAGAATATCGATGCATTATACGACCACATTCTGTTGACCTGCAATAGACGCACAAGCAAATTTACACCATTCTAACGGGTTAATAATTGTAACTCTGCTGGATCCAGTTTAATCGAGATTTCAGAGCTTTCTATGGGAAAGATTACCGAGGAGCTAAAAGTCAGACGGAGCTGAATCCGCCCACCACGCGTAGGAAATGAAATGGTAACCAGCTGGTGCTGGCCACGAAATGAGACATCGCTCATCAATCCAGTTACGATGTTTAATCCAGATTTCCCATGCTGAACGATCGTGCCTGCTTGAGACCGGACCAACAAAGTCACCTCACCTGGCTCAATTGATGGCGAGTGACTTAGCGAAAGTTCACCTATCTCCGTCATCACTCGGGCCTGCGCCCCCGGCAATATGGATGCCTCAAGCAAATTGTCCATACCTAGAAATTTGGCCACAAACCGGCTTTCGGGATTACGGAATAGTTGAATTGGTGTCCCTACTTGTTCAATCTGACCCGCATTCATTATTATGACCCTGTCGGCGACCGCGAAAGCCTCCTCTTGATCATGGGTCACATAGATCGAAGTAATACCAAGGCCTGGCTGCTTTGATGAATGAGACGGTAAGTCTAAAGCCGGTTCGTCCGTATTGTTTTGGTCTGCCAATATAATCCTCGCTTGTTTGAGAATCATCCGCAGTTCGCCCATAAGTTGTTCTCGCAAGGCGCGATCTAATGCGCCAAGGGGCTCGTCTAACAATAATAGGCGAGGAGCAGGTGCGAGGGAGCGCGCCAGAGCAACACGCTGTTGCTCGCCGCCCGATAGCTCGTAAACACGACGATTTTCAAACCCTTCCAAACCGACCAGTTGTAGAACCTGTCCAACCCGATGCTCTTGATCGATCTGGTCCCAGCTCAACATTCGCAATCCAAAGGCAATATTCTCGGCGACGCTCTTATGGGGAAACAGCGCGTAATCTTGAAAAACGAGGCCGAATCCTCGCTTGTGGACTGGAACCTGGTTCAGATCTTGGCCATTAAGGAGAATCTGACCGGCATCGGCACTCTCCAAACCGGCGATTATCCGCAGCAATGTGGTCTTGCCACACCCGCTCGGACCCAACAAAGCAACTATCTCGCCCCGTTCTACTGACAACGAAACGCGTCTGAGAATATTCTGACCGTCAAATGATCGTTCAATACCGCTTAGCTCAAGCAACACTTCAATGCCCACCCGTCTAGAATTCACCGATGTCGTCATAACGAATTCGTTCGATGGCTATAAAGCCGGAGGCACATACGACCATCAGGATCGTGCTCATGGCCAATGCCTGTCCATAATTGAGCGTCCCGGGTTGACTCAGGTAACGTTGTATTGCAATGGGTATCGTAAGAAATCCGCTGTTGGGCCTGATGATAAAACTGGTCGCGCCGAACTCACCCATACTAATCGTAAAAGCAAAGACAGCTGCAACAAACAACGCTCGACCGAGAATCGGCAAATCTACTTCGCGCCATACTCGCATAGGTGAGGCGCCTAATACTGTTGCCGCTTCCCGGAGATTGGGGCGAATTCCCTGTAAGACCGGCAAAAGGCTACGCACTACGAATGGTAATGCGACCAGGGTGTGGGCAATCAGTACCAGCACCGGCGATGTCCGAAGCCGGCCCATAGTGATTACGTAGGCAAAACCTAATGTTACCGCTGACGCCCCTAACGGTAACATAAAAACCGGATCCAGCCATCCTCGCCAGCGCCCCGGCCGGACCAACAATAACGCACTCATCAAACCCAAGAACCCGGCCACGAGCATCGTTAGTATCGCGTAACCTAATGAATTGCGAACGGCTGTCAGCGGGGCAATATAAGTGATACTGCCTCTTCGTAACTCTGGTAGGGCCTGATAGTAAGCCAGAGTAAGGCTACCTGTCCTATCGATGAAGGAGCGCCAGACCAAGGCCAGCAACGGGCTTAACATGAACACCGTGAGCCCAAGGATCATTGCGCCAACGACCGTCTTCTGAAACAAGGTTTCTGGCACCCGTAAAGTAGATCGAGATGGCCGGAAATCCAGAGGTAAGGCAGCCTGCCGTTGCCAGCGGGCATAGATAAACATGAGGGCAGAAGGTGAATATTATTTGGAGCAAGGCCAAGGCGCCAGCGACACTGGGGTTTAGGAAGGTGACATATTGCCTGTATATCTCGGTCTCAATAGTGCTGAAGGATGGCCCACCGAGAATCAAAATCACCCCATAACTCGTAAAGGTGAATAGAAAGATAAGAGCGCTCGCACTAGCGATAGGGGTCCGCAACAAGGGGAGGGTTACCTCAAGGAAAGCCCTGGTTGGTGACGCACCGAGCACTCTCGCCGCCTCATTCATCCGCGGATCCAGGTTCGACCAAAAGCCGCCCACTAACCGGATGACGACCGCGATATTGTAATACATGTGGGCAAGCAAGATAATATAGATGGTGTGTTCTAGCAGATTTGGAGCCTGTTCATTACCGGAGAGAGTGGACAAAAGTTGGCCCAAGATACCTTGAGTATTAAAAAGTACCCGGAAAGCTGCAGCGACAACAACTGTCGGTAAAACGAAGGGAACCGTAACCAATGCGCGCAATAACGATTTGCCTCTAAACCGATATCTGGCAAATATGTATGCGGCCGGCAATCCAACTATCAGTGTTAAAATGGTAGATAAGGCAGCTTGCCAAAAAGTGAACCAGATCACCTTCAGAAAATATGGTTTGTTAAGAATCTCGCCCAAGGCCGATGACGTCAGGCTCGTTCCCATGATGCGAATCAGCGGATAGAAAAAAAATACCCCGATAAACAGAATGGGGATGAATAATAGCGAGAAACGAAGCCAGGTCTTGCCCTGGATCATATTCTTTCACCAAGCCTTACAACATGAACTGGCTGTCCTTGGGTGTCGATATACCACCTACAGCCAGTAAATAGTTTATATATTTTACCACGACGCAACCATATATTAATTCGGTCGGCGAAGGGGGAATGTCAGAATTAACGGAGGAGCCGTTCGCTTTCAGCGGTTTAGAACGATCCCCAGTCTTAAAGCGCCCACAATAATGTGCAGCGTGCTCTAAATACGCTGATTGTCGGAACGCAGGCAGGAATTGCTCTGCATCAAGCTTTAGGCTGGTATGATTATGATTCTTAACGTCAGGTTCAGATTAGGCTGGGTCGCAATAGTAGCCCAGACCAACCAGACCTGGTCCTGTATGAGTGCCCACCACCGGGCTGAGCTCTGCGACAAGTAACTCGACTGGATTTAGGGATTGCTTTACCTGTTCTTTAAACTCAGCCGCTGCTTCAGGCGCAGCCGCATGGATAACAGCCGCATGCAAAGGACCTTTGCCAGAAACATCCTCCGAGATAATTTCCAAGACCCGATCTATCGCCTTCCGCTTCGTTCGAATGCTGGCCAGCGGCTCAATGCGACCATCATCCAGGTGGAGTACAGGTTTAATAGAAAGCACGGAGCCGATTAATCTCTGAGCGCCTCCAATCCGGCCCCCTTTGTGCAAGTACTCCAAGGTATCCACAACAAAAATTGTTTTGATGATTGGCACCATTTCGCGAGCTAACTGGGCAATTTCTATATGACTGGAGCCCGCTTCGGCTGCCCGAGCGGCCGCCAGCACCATAAAACCCAGGCCCATTGAAGCAGAACGGGAATCTACGATTTCAATCGGGAAGTCAGGGAGCATCTCTTTGGCAGTTGTCGCTGAATCCAATGTTCCGCTTAACTCATCCGATATAAAAATACCAACGATACTGTCGCTGCCCTCCCCAATCTTCTTGAAGAATTCAAGGAATTCGCCGGCCGATGGTTGCGAGGTTGTCGGAAGCTCCTTGGCAGTTCCCAACCGTCTGTAGAACTCAGTTGGCTTGATATCGATATCGTCCAAATATGTCTCGCCCTCCCAGTTGAGGATTTCGGGGATAACATGGATGTTGTATTGTTCTACTAAGTCGGGGGGGATATATGACGTACTATCGGTTGCGATAGCCACCTTTGACTTTGCCATGATCGTTCCTCCTGTTATTCAATTTTCTCGCCTGGACACAAGCATATTATGCGCTATGTTATGTAACTCAGCAATAATCGGCAAAAAAAAGCTCTGCAGTCCCACACAAGACTGCAGAGCTTGAACTCTAAGAGTTGGCGTTACTAAGCTTCTTCAATTGCATCTTCCGCTTTGGGTTTCCGCCGCAGTCGACCACCTAAAGAGTCGAACAGGCTATATACCACCGGAACGATTAGTAGGGTAAGGAAGGTACTCACCAACAAGCCGCCGATTACGACAATAGCCAATTCGGAAGCGATGAGCGCGCCACCTTCCTTGCTGATCGCTAGTGGCACCAAGGCCAAAGCCGTGGCCAGGGCAGTCATCCAGATCGGCCGCAACCTTGTCCTACCACCACGGACCAGGGCATCGTAAGCCACATTTCCCCGTTCTCGCAGTTGCTGAACCAATTCCAGCAAAACAATGGCATTCGTAACCACGATCCCGACCAACATCATAAGTCCAATCATGGCCGAGATACCAAGAACACTATCTGATATCCAAAGGGCAAAGGCCGCCCCTGTAAAGGCAAACGGCAGGCTGAACAGAATGGTGAATGGGTGGATGAAGCTACGGAAGGTCAAGGCCATAATCACATAGACGATAATTATCGAATAGCCGATCGCCTTGATCATTTGGCTGAAACCTTGGGATTGTTGCTCGGACTCAAATCCCTCGGTAATTTTAGAGCTCGCCGGCAAGCTTTCTAGATCAGTCAGAATCGCCTTCGCTTCGGCCAGCACACCGAGCGTATTTGTCGTTTCCAACTCGCCGCTAAAGCTTACCGCCGGCTGTCCGTCAATCCTGATAATAGTCTCATTGCCTACGGTACCTGCCTGGTCCAGGTTGCTAGAGATGTTGACGATATCTGGTCGTCCATTTTCATCAAGGTCAATCGCTCCTAGTGCCGTTTCCACGTCAGCGATGATCGGTACAAGTTCCTCAACTGAATCACCAGTCACGATTAGGCTAAAACCGCCAAATCCGGTTTGTGATGCAGCTGATACGACTGTGTTATCTGCTCCAAAGACCGCCACAGCTTTATCGCGCACCTCATTGGTTAACGTTGTTAAATCATCCAGGTTCTCCACCGAGATCGTGATATTGGCCAGGTTCTGGCTGACGCCTCCGCCGCCAAAGAATGACTCAAAACCACCGGCGCCACCGACCTCACTTTGAACTCGCTCAACGCCATTTAGTTCGCCGGCCGCGATTTCGAAGGAACGGACGAGTTCATCTGTATCAGCCATAACGGTATCGGTCGGCAAGCTGACCGTGACGTTTACGGTTGGGTCACCGATCTCAGGTATGAAGCTCTGGGGTAATTGTTGGACAAGGAACAAACTAACTACAAAGAGAAAGGTTGCTGCGGCCATCGTGATTCCCCGGTGATGCAAGACCCATTCCAGCCCTGGTGTATAGACGCGCTGCATGGTTGTTTCCCGTTCATCGGGTATATTTTCCTTGCGAATCAGGAAATAAGTCATCGCCGGCACGACTGTGATAGCTACGAAGAAACTGGCTCCTAAAGCATAGGTTACGGTCAAGCCGAAGGGGAGGAAAAAGGATCCAATGAGCCCTCCGGTTAAACCCAACGGTAGGAACACGGCTATGGTCGTGGCCGTCGACGCAAAAATAGCAATTGCGACTTCGCGGGTCCCATCAATAATAGCCATCTTGGGGTCGCCGCCACGCTGGATGTAGCGGTAACTATTTTCTAGAACCACAATCGAATCATCCACAACTCGTCCCACTGCGACAGTCAGGCCACTTAGGGTCATGATATTCAGGGTCACTGAGGTTGGGAATAGTCGGGATCCGAATTTTAGGAAGCCATTGCCAGTTTCATTTGCCAGATCATGGATCCAGACACCTATAGTGGATGGAACCAGGCGCATAAGCAAAAAGGCAATCGTGATTGATAACGGGATTGATATGGCCACAACCAGCGTGGATCGCCATCCCAACTTATACTTTCCACCGATGCGTCCACTAAGGAAGATTAATATAACCAGGATGGCAAAGATCGCTCCCAGGATTCCCTCCCTGGACACGCCTTCGATCGAATCCTCGATAAAACTGGCTTGTTCGAACACAAGACTGAAGCTGATTTCGGGATTTTCACCCTCAATAGCCGCCAACTCATCAAACACCCGATGAGCAACCTCAACTGTATTGGCATCCCCTTCCTTAAACAGACTAATGATGAGACTCGGATCGCCATCTGTTCGAGTGATAGACGCTTCGGGGACAAACGCGTTTAAAGTACCTGCCGCTATAGCTCGCAGCCTGGTTGTCTGGTCTGCATCAAAGGCGTCTGGGTAACTGTCTAATAAGAATGTTAGCGTTTCTGGAGACAGCATCTCCAAGATGACCGGTGACAGGTTGCTGGCGAAATCTTGTTCGTTATCAGCCAGGTAAGCCATAATCTCGGGACTCAATGCAGACATCCAGGCAACCGGATCATCAACTTGAGGGGAATCAGGGAAAACGTTCAGGAACAAGGCCGCTCCGGGGACAAACGGGTTATTGAGAATGTCAGCCGCCGTCTGGAATTGTGAAGGCGCTCCATCGGGTCCCGGTTCAATCCAGGGGCCGGTCAATGGAGGTGCGTCAGGGTCGGCTTCTTGCACTGATTCGATCTCAGCTTCCGCTTCGGCAACAGCCAGTTGGCCAGCGCCGCCGAATTCGGCCGATAATGCGTCCAGTTCTTCGCGCAGCCCAGTATCCATGTCAGCGATGAAAGATTCTGGCAGCAAGGCGATCACTTCCGGTTGCATTGCCCGCAGGTTATCTGGCGTCAGAGTCATTAATATCTGGACGGCCTGCGGTCCGAAACCTGCAATCTGGCGCATAAAATCAGGCGTGATGTCAGAAGCAAACTCGAGTTCAACGCCGAAGCTTGCTGCTCCTTCGATTAAAACATCCGGAAGTCGGGCCGGATCAGGTGTGTCAACCGGTTCCGGTTCTTGCTCTGCAATAGGTGTCGCCTGGGCAGCCATATGCCAGGCCGCAACGATCAACAGCGTTTCCTGTAATCCTTCATCCAGACCAGATGTAAACGTTTCAGGCAATGAAGCTTGTGTTTCTGGAGAGAAGGCAAGAATCATTTCATCTGTCAAATCAACCAACAATTCCGGCGCATTGGCCGATAGCAGGCCGATTGCTTGAGCGTTGATGTCGGCCGTCGTTTCCAACGGAAAACCTGCCGCCTGACCAGCTGCGATCCAGGAGTCTGGTAAAGCTACCGGCTCATTTTCTCCACCTTCGGCCGCAATACGGATAGCTTCCAAGTGTAGCAACAGCAGCGGATCCAGATCATCAGCTAAGATTGGGATTGCGACTGCGACCGCTGCCGGATCCATAGCCCGCAACATTTCAGGTTCAAGTTCGGCCAACATCTCTGGGGAAAAGCCAGCAATCGCTTGCATAATCTCTGGAGTAAGATCGGCCGTAGTGGCTAACTCCTGACCAAACTGGCCGGCTGCGGCTACCCAAGATTCAGGTAGATCGACAGGTTCTACCGGCGCTTGGAGTAGCTCTTCTGCCAATGGCTCTTCGGCCGCAGGCTCATCAGTGACCTCGGCCGGTTGCATCATTTCCAGGACTTCCGCCAGCGTATACTGACCCACCCCACCCTGCTCGATCGCGAGATCATTGAGTTCCGATTTTAGCGCCGGATCAAGTCCATCGATGTATTCTGATGGAAGCAACGCTAGAGTCTCAACGGGAAAATAAGGGAGCACATCCATTGGGAAAAAGCCCAATAGAGACAGCAGCTGGTCTGCTTCAGCGAAGCCAACCATCCCAGCCAATAATTCAGGAGTAATATCCTGGGCGTACTCTAGATCAAGACCGGCGGATTTTGCTCCATCGATCAAAACTTGGGGTAGGCGCCCTGGATCCTCGGGTTCGACCTCTGCCTCCGGCGCTACTTCTGGTTCGGTTTCAGGAATCTCCAGGGTTTCATCCGGCAGCTCTTGACCACCGCTAATTGCCACCTGATCAATTTCATCAATGTTTTCAAACCGTGGTTGCAAATCATTGATTACAATCTCTTTCAGTTCTTGAAGAGAAAGATTCCCTGAAGATGCACTAGCGACAACAACGGGTAGATCGCTGAGACTGAAATTCAAGATTTCAGGAGTCTCAACGCCTTCTGGTAACTTAACAGATGCTACAGCTGCTTTTAAATCCTTTGTAATTCTGTCCTGGTCCTCCCCAAAGTCATTCCGGACGATGATGAAGGCGAAGCTTTTGCTGGTCGTGGACTCCCGGTTGACCACGCCCTCGACGTTCTTAAGGGCATCTTCCAGAGGTGTTGTTATCTCCTTTAGAAACTGGTCGGATGATTCAGCCTCCTCCCATTGGGCAACAATAATTGTTTGGGGAAATTCGATCCTCGGCAACATCTCCATATTGAGCGTGGTTACCGCGTAAATACCAGCACCCAGAATTATCAACGATATAACCAGAAGAATCCATCGGAATCTAATGGATATTCTGGTCATTGAATTAAAAAGTCTTGTTAACATATACGCTTCCTTCTAAATAACTTGAAAATGATGGTAATCTTTCTATGCAAGAACAAACTTGCCTCGTTAGGATAAGGTGTTCATTAGCTTATGCGCTTTGTAAGTATTCTCCAGGGCTGGCACTCGCACGAGACATTGATATTTTGGCAATGTGGCTTGCCCAGCAGTCGAACTATCCTGTGCCTAAATTTATATCAGTCTGGGTCTCTTGGTAGCGAAATCGTATCAAATATGTGTTCCAATACAGAGATTCCAGTCGATAACGACTCCCTCTCTTCGGTTGATGTCTTGTTCAATAGGGAAACCAGCATGGTCAACACGGTATCAGTTAACTCACCTAACTTATCACAGCCGGCTGGTGTGAGCTCAACCATTACAACACGACGATCTTGTTCCGATCGATTTCTTTTTACCCAACCTTGTTGCTCCAGGCTGGTAACCGTATTCGACATTGTCGGCAAACTTACGCCTTGGATCTCAGCCAAATCGCTCAGATTGGACGTTCGGAGGTATAATGTCCCTAATGTCTGATAATGGCCTGGGGCCATAAGCTGTCCCGTGTGCCGCAACTCGGCCGTCACTGATTTACCAAGAGGTAATAGGACCTGTAGCAATCGCCGGGCTATCGAAATTGTTTCTTCACTCATCAGTAGTTAGCCATTCAAATAATTAGGACGGCTAATTATATGGTTTGGTTCATAACTGTCAAATAATTACTCAACATGACCAAAGTTAGCTTGACGACGTACACCAGAAAGGTTAGGCTTGGTTAATTATTTACAAAAGAATACGCGAGCAAGACAAAGCGCAAGGACCTTACCTCAGGTAAGGTTGACGAGGTGGAGGTTCCCCATCCTGAGATGGGATTAAAGATCAGGTAATCGCCTGTTCGGAAAGTCGAATAATCAGCGGATGCCTCCCAGGATAAGTCACATCCTGTGTTATGCTCTCTCCAAGAAGCGTTTCTACAAAACTTCGCGCAAGCGAACGACAAAGGGAAACACAGTGACGCTGCTGTTTCAAATTGATCCAGCAGTGATTGGAATAGCGGAGGGACGCTCCCCTATGGCGATCATCACTCTCCTGGCTGCGTCGCAATACCATATAGTGGCGGTGGCTAATGCCAACATTCTTGGTGCTGCAAACTTACCTGGGTGTTACCCGGCATTGTTCACGGCCGAATCAGTTTGGAGGACGTGACGCATGTGTGGAATAGTCGGTTATGTGGGGCCTCGCCAAGCTCAGTCGATTTTATTGGACGGCCTCAAGCAGCTTGAGTATCGGGGCTATGATTCCGCTGGAATAGCTATCTTGGGAGAAAATGGCGAAGTAGCTATCCGCCGAGACGTAGGGAAATTAGTAAATCTTCAAGTGCTCATGGAACAAGTACCGGCTTCGGGGAACCTGGGCATGGGCCATACCCGTTGGGCAACTCATGGGGAACCGAGCAAACGTAACGCCCACCCCCACGTTAGTATGGGCGGCCAAGTTGTCATTGTGCACAATGGCATCGTAGAGAATTTCGTCGAGTTACGGGAAGAACTAGCGGCAGAAGGAGTGATTTTCCATTCCGATACAGATTCTGAAATCATAGCCCAACTCATAGAACGGCATCTGGGTGCTGGCCTTGACCTGGAGAATTCCGTTCGTTCAACGCTCAGCCGCCTGGTGGGAGCCAGTTCGGTTGTTGTTCTTGGCACGAAATTCGCCGATCGCCTGGTTTGTGCTCGAGTGGGGAATGCAGGTGGTATCGCCATTGGTGTCGGCGATGGTGAGATGTTTATTGCTTCCGATATTCCGGCCATTCTCAGTCATACCCGCCAGATGATCTTTTTGGATAATCGACAGATGGCAACCATCACCAGTTCAGAATATATCGTTGCTGATCTTGACGGGCATACTATCTTGCCCGAAGTACATACCATTTCTTGGGATCCAGTCAGCGCTGCCAAGGAGCCTTATAAACATTTTATGCAAAAAGAAATCTTCGAGCAGCCTAGAGCCCTCATTGATACCTTACGAGGTCGCGTCGATTTTGATAAGGCTATTGTTACTTTGCCAGAACTCAATCTGACAAAAGAACTGGCTCATAGAATGCGGAGGTTAATCATCTTAGCTTGCGGAACCAGTTATTACGCAGGGCTGATTGGCAAACAATTGATCGAATCGCTGGCTAGAATTCCAGTTGAAGTGGAATATGGTTCCGAATTTCGCCATTCAAACCCGGTTATTGACGAAGATACAGTGGTACTATGTATCACACAATCTGGTGAAACGGCCGATACATTGGCGGCATGCGAATTGGCTCGTACCCGGGGAGCAACTCTCTGGTCCATCGTAAACGTAATGGGTAGCCAGGCGATGCGTATGGCAGACGGCTACATCTTGATGCATGCTGGTCCAGAGATTGGCGTCGCTTCGACCAAGGCCTTTTCAACTTCTTTGGCCGATCTATATCTGCTTGCCTGTTACTTAGGACAGACAAGAAATATCCTCGACCAACAACAGATGCATAAGCTCGTCTCCGACCTGGCGCACCTTCCGGACTTAGCCGGTCAGGTTCTTGAGAACGATATGGATTATCAATTACTGGCGAACCAATACTTCAAGGTTGAGAATATGCTGTTCATCGGCCGGGGAATCAACTATCCGGTTGCCCTGGAAGGTGCCTTAAAATTAAAGGAACTTAGCTATATTCACGCTGAAGGATATCCGGCCGGAGAGATGAAGCATGGGCCGATCGCTTTAATTGATGAAGAAATGCCCGTTTTCGCCATCGCTACCAAGGATAGAATCTACCAGAAAATGATCAGCCAGGTTGAACAGGCCAAAGCCAGAGGCGGACGGGTTATCGCTCTGGCTACGGAAGGCGACGTGCCCCTGAGCGAAAAGGTCGATTCAATTATCTATGTACCCCTCGCTCCGCCTCTACTTGCCCCAATAATCAACACGATACCCCTTCAATTATTCAGTTATCATGTGGCAGTTCGGAGAGGTTGCGATGTCGATCAGCCGCGCAATTTGGCTAAAAGTGTAACGGTAGAATGAATGGTGAGCAGCTTATCATTCGAACGTTTGCCACCGGGGATCAGGAAGAAGCTCAGCTGCTTATCTTGAACGGTCTCGCCGAACATTTCAATCAGCTTGACCCGTCCTTAAATCCTGATTTAGCGGAGATCGCTGGTTCCTATCCGAAGGTCGGTGATCTTTTCCTAGTTGCCGAATTGAATGGGAGAATCGTTGGTACAGGCGCCCTTGTTCGCGAATCCCTGGATACCGGCCGCATTGTCCGGGTCTCGGTCGCATCCGATCAGCGCAGGAAGGGTATAGGCCAGAAGATAGTGAATTGTTTATTGGATAAAGCCCGGGAATTAGCGATGAGTTGCATTCTTGTGGAAACAAATCTTGACTGGCCGGAGGCGATAGCCTTCTATCGAATTCTTGGATTCTCTGAATACGACCGTGATTTAGAAAGAACATATTTGTTCCTGCAAATTTAGCTGCACCACCCAATACTAGCGTAGAGTTGCTAACCCTTATTCCTGTTTTCCCGCTCTGGTAATTACCTCTTCGGGTCATTAGCCGCTATGATACCTGTTGATCCAATGCTTTTCTTTGAGGTTTCTAAAGCCACGCTGATCTAAACCTATTGGCATTTTCGCTATTCATCCTTCCTTTCCCCATTTTGAATCGATGTCAGGCTGTTAACCTCGTCCAAGATGAATAGTCGCTTAGTCTCTTAGTTTGATACACCAGTCCTATTGGTTGAGGCAATTATTATTAATGGCCGTTGTAGATATAATGGCAGTTTTCTGGAGGTAGGTGCGGACGCTGAAAGAGTAGTCCCTCTCCTAGATTGGCCGAAAAGACAGTTATGAGCAAACGTTGGATCTTGCTTTTCGTAGTTATAGTGTTTCTGAGTGTTACGGCTTGGCAATTACCTACCCTTTTAAAGGTAATTCCAAGCCGGTATGTGGCCGCCTATTTTCCTGAACCAATCCAAGCATTAGCCGTTCGCGAGCATGTTGAGATTCTGCCTACCGCGAACATTGAGGTCGATGCGACCGGTCTGCTTGAAAGCACACCAACCTTTAGCGATATCGCTACGGCTGCCGTTGGCTCAATCCACCCCTCGACCGTTGAACCACCAGCTAATGATACATCGACTGACTTCCGCCTGGAGTTTGAGCCACCAGTTTCGACGCCTAGTCCATCACCACAGCCGTCCGCTACACCTGTATCCATTCCGGTCAACGCCCGTTTAGGGAGGATCCGCCATCATTTCCAAACCTGGAACAATTGTGGACCGGCAACTCTAGCAATGGCGCTGAGTTACTTTGATATATTCTTGAACCAGGAACAAACCGCGTCCATCCTCAAGCCAGATCCCGAGGACCGAAATGTAAGTCCCCATGAAATGGTGGCCTTTGTCAACCAGGAGACAGATCTGGTTGCTTTGGACCGGACAAATGGAAATCTATTGACATTGAAACGCCTGGTGGCAGGTGGCTTTCCAGTAATTGTGGAATTGGGACTTGACCCACCGGGTGAATACCGATGGATGGGTTGGTACGGCCACTATCTCCTGGTTATGGCTTACGATGATGCCACTGAGAGTGTTTCAGTCTATGATTCCTGGTTCGGAACCAGTGAGCAACCCGGCGCCAACGCTGACGCTCTTGGCCGGCAAATCAGATATCCGGACCTGGATAGCTATTGGCGGCAATTTAACCGAAATTACATTGTTCTATATGAGGCTGGACAGGAATCAGAACTAGCCGAGATCCTGGGATCAGTAGTGGATGACGAAACCATGTGGCAGGAATCGTTCACGAAGGTGATGGAAGAGTTGGCTGAAGAGCCTGAGGACGCGTATCTCTGGTTCAATCTAGGTACAATCTATAACGCTCTCGGCGACTACGAAAATGCCGCCACCGCTTACGACCAGGCTCGAACTGCGGGCCTCCCCTGGAGAATGCTTTGGTATCAATTCGGACTTTATGAAGCATATTACCAGGTTGGCCGGTTTGAGGACGTAATACTCTTGGCAGAAACCACCTTAAAAGACCGTCCGTACTTTGAGGAATCATATTATTACAAAGGCCTGGCCGAAGCGGCCATGGGCGAAACCAGGCAAGCCCGTGACGATTTGGAAAACGCGGTTCGCTTCAACCCTCGATATACGCCGGCTATCAACGCGTTGGCGCAGCTTAATTCGTAATGGAGAGATGGAGCAGTACTCTGAAACTCACCGAGCTATCTCTTAAAATAGCCAATGGCTCACCCGTGGGCGATCTTTTAAGAACAGCGCAATATTAATACAAGGGCGAGTGGATTATCTATATGAGCAAGAAAACGAAGCGGATTATCCTGGTTGTGGCAATCATTCAGATTTTGCTAATTGCCGCCATATTGGCTCTGCCCAAAGTAGTCTTAGCCATCCCTGGAAGGTATCGTGTGGCTTTGTCAGAACGCAGCCCGTTCCTAAGTGATATAACAGAAGGCGTCATTGAACAAGTCGCTCCGGTCGCCATCTCGCTGCCTGCTCCAGAAAATATTGCATCCCTACCCCGAGTGACGATTCCGTCCATCATTAGAACGCCGGCAGCCACCACGCTGGAGCCTGAGAGGGATGAACCGACCGGATCCCTTCCAACTTCCCCGGAAGCACCGGTTGGCAGTGAAAATGACTCCCAATTATTTCTGAATGAAAAATTGCCAACTAGCACGCCGTTGCCTACTCTAACGCCGACTGTTACACCTACACCAGAACCATTACCTGCCAAAGTTCGACTTGAAGGCATCAATCGAATCCAACAGAGCTTCAACAATTGCGGTCCGGCCAACCTGACCCAGGTGCTTAATTGGTACGGCGATGAAACTACCCAGGCAATTGCAGCCGCTTACCTCAAACCAAATCCAGAAGATCGAAATGTCAGCCCTTGGCAACTGAGTGACTACGTAAATGATTTTACATCTCTACGTTCGACAGTTCACAGCAATGGAACCATGGAGATGTTAAAAAAACTGTTGGCGGCCGGATTCCCCGTCGTAATAGAAAAAGGTTATGAGCCGGAGACACTCTCTTCGCAAGGCTGGTATGGTCATTATTTAACTGTTTTTGGCTATGACGATGACCTCCAAGTGATTTATAGCATGGATAGCTATTTGAAGGTTGATCCGGTTAATGGCCGGGCGGATTCCTACGATGAATTTGAACGTTATTGGCAAGAGTTCAATTACAGTTTTTACGTCGTTTACGAACCAGATCAGGAAGCAAAGGTCAATACTATCCTTGGTTCTGAGCTGTTGGAGCCGTTAAAAATGTGGGAAAATGCGGCACTACGCGCTCAAGACGAAATCGAGCTCGATCCAGAAAATGCTTTCGTGTGGTTCAATCTAGGTACCAGCCTTACCAGAATGGGTGAACTGATCGGCGACAGCGACTTTTACAGCAACGGCGCAGCGGCATTCGACCAGGCGCTTGCGCTTGGTTTACCGCCGCGAATGTTGTGGTATGAATTTAGACCTTACCTGGCCTATATGAAAATGGGTCGTTATGACGACATGATTGCCCTATCCGATGCTGTCTTCGCAACGCAGGGTGGTCTCAATGTAGAAGAAACTTACCTCTATAGAGGTCATGCGTTGCTATTCCAAGGTGATGTAGCCGGTGCTACGGCCGCTTACCAAAGAGCGCTTGAATTGAACGAAAACTTTTATCCGGCCGAAATAGCCTTACAATCACTTAACTGATTTTGCATCAACTCTCATTGTTTACCAAAGCCTCCAGTTGATGAACTCAGCCGGAGGCTTTTTTGTTATTGCACTCGATATTTGCTTCTACTACAATCAGATCGAGCAACAACATTGAGGAAATATGATGAATTTATTAGATGAACTGGAATATCGCGAATTACTTTATCAAGTCACCGATCGAGAAGGTCTGGCCAAACGCCTCGCTTCAGGTCCAATCACATTGTACATAGGCTTTGATCCCACTGCTGACAGCCTTCATATTGGAAATCTATTACAAATACTTTTACTGAGGCGTTTTCAGCTACAAGGCCACCATCCCATTGCGGTGGCCGGGGGAGGAACTGGTTTGGTTGGCGATCCCAGTGGGAAGAGTAATGAGCGTAAACTTAACTCGGAACAAATAGTTGAGGGGTATACTCGCAAAATGCGGCCCCAGCTAGAACAATATCTTGATTTTGATACCCGGGAAAACCCGGCACGAATTGTGAACAACTACGACTGGCTGGGCAAAATAAATCTCTTGCCTTTCCTGCGTGATATCGGCAAGCACTTTCCAATCGGTGTCATGTTGGCAAAAGATTCGGTAAAGTCCCGGCTCGAAGAGGGTATTTCTTATACTGAGTTTAGCTACATGATCATGCAAGCCTATGATTACCTGCAGCTCAATGCCAAGTACAAATGCGAATTACAGGCTGGTGGTAGCGATCAATGGGGCAATATTACCGCCGGCGTCGATCTAATTCGCCGGATGAAGAGAGAGACTGTGTATGGGCTCACACAACCACTGGTAACTCAGACAGATGGCACCAAGTTAGGCAAGACGGAGAAAGGGACCATATGGCTGGATGCTGGAATGACCTCTCCATACGAGTTTTATCAGTACTGGATGAATGTCGATGATCGCGACGCGATTCGTTTTCTTAAATACTTTACCTTTCTAACAAAAGAGCAGATCACAGAATTGGAGCAAAAATTCAACGAAGAACCTTGGAAAAGGGAGGCGCAACAAACCCTTGCCCGAGAGATCACCAGTCTGGTACATGGACCAGAAGCGATGCAGAGCGCTGAAGAAATATCTCAGGCCCTTTTTTATGGCAAGGTCGCTGAGCTAGATCCTGACCAGCTGCTTCAGGCTCTTAATGATGTGCCTACCTATGATCTTGTAAGCGTTGAAACTATTGGCCTCGTTGAACTTCTGACCGATGCCGAAATAGTCAGCTCCAAACGCCGCGCCAGGGAGGATATCAGCAACGGCGCCATCACTGTTAATGATTTACGGGTGAAGGATGAAAATAAGATTTTGGGACCGGCCGACAGGATCGCTGGAAATTATCTTGTAATCCGCCGGGGCAAAACGAATTATTTCCTGGTTCGTTGGCAAAACTAGCTTCTTAAAATTTGTTTCTAGCTTAAATATACTTACTATTTAGGGGCAATGAGTAACAAACTAATTCTAGTCAGACACTCCGTCCCCGAACTCGACCCATCGATTCCTCCCAGAGAATGGTCGTTGAACCAAGTGGGGAAAGACCAAGCTCGGCTCATGGCCAGGCAACTTGCCGCTTACTCAATTGATAAGATTATGTCTAGTTCCGAGCCTAAAGCCCTTGGAACCGCCCAAATAATCGCGGATTATTTAAGGCTGCCGGTTGAAATTGTGCCCGGACTACATGAACATGAGAGGCCGGTAGCTAGGCGAGTATCTGAAGATCATTACCGGAAAACCATTGCCAAAATGTTTGCGGAACCAGAAATATTATCCTTTGGTTATGAAGCTGCTTCTGTAGCTGGAAAGCGGTTTAATCGAGCCGTCCAGCCGTTGCTTCAACGCTATCCAGATCAAGGATTGGCCATTGTTTCCCATGGCACGGTAATGGCAATGTTCACTGCAATACACCTGAACGTTGATCCCCATGCAATCTGGCAGCGGATCGGTTTACCAGGCGCCTTGATTTTCACCCGTCCACAAATTCAGTTAATCGGTAACCTGAGGCCGACGCAGTAGATAAGCATCTCCCGTGGCTAAACTCTTCTGTCGATTACTTAAAGTAGCCCCCTGACTTTACCGCTGAAATAAACAGGTGTCTAAAGGCCAGATTCTGTCTAGCCGGTACAATTCCCACCAAATCGCAATTCAAAATACCATTTATGCTAACCGGAAAAGCAGCTATAATTCGGATTTGAATACACTTTTGGATTTTAACAGGTGTGTGTGAAACACGTCCGTCATTTTTATAGCAATAACGGTAAAAATATGCCCGTTTGAGTGGACCTTTAGGAGGTACTACGGTGACTGAGAGAATTAAAGTAACTTATTCAACTCTTGCCAGTCCTGATCCAAGGTTGGACGCCATGTACGATGAGGCGGTTGCCAGAGCCAAAGCAAATTTTGGCCACAATTTCCCCATGTACATCAATGGTGAAGAACGATTCGCCGACGAGACTTTCGTAAAGATCAGCCCGGTGGATACGAGCGTGGAAATGGGCGTGTTCCAGAAGGGTACTTCTCAAGATGCGGAAGAGGCTATCACCGCTGCCCGAACTGCCTTTAATAGTTGGCGAAAAACACCCTGGCAAGAACGCGTGGCTATCCTGAGGCAGGCCGCCGATTTAATGAGTGAGCGTTTGTTTGAGATGGCCGCTATCATGTCCTTCGAAGTTGGTAAAAATCGCCTCGAGGCTTTGGGTGATGTAGAAGAAACGGCCGATCTGATACGCTACTATTGTGATCAAATCGAACAAAATAACGGTTTTATGGTTACTCTTCAATCAGAGAGTCCAAGGCATCATAATCGGAGCCTCTTAAAACCTTACGGAGTTTGGGCTGTAATCGCTCCGTTTAACTTTCCTGGCGCGCTGGCAGGTGGTCCCAGCGGTGGGGCTATGGTGGCTGGTAATACTGTTGTCTTCAAACCGGCGACCGATACGCCTTATACAGGCTGGCTCTTAACCACCTGCTTCCGTGATGCTGGTGTACCGAAAGGCGTCTTCAACTTTGTGACCGGCGGTGGAAGGACCGTGGGTCAGACGATTATTGACAGTCCGGAGATTGACGGCATTACCTTTACCGGTAGCTACGACGTAGGTATGCATATCATCCGCACCTTTGCCAATAACCCATTGCCCAAACCCGTCATCGCTGAGATGGGCGGGAAGAACCCGACAGTAATTACTAAGAGCGCCGATCTGGATAAAGCCGCCTTGGGTGTAATGCGTTCGGCTTTTGGTCTTCAGGGACAGAAGTGCTCGGCTTGTTCCAGGGTTTTTGTTCATAATGACGTGAAAGAACAATTTGAGGAGAAATTGGTCGAACTCACTCAAAAAATAAATGTTGGCGATCCCACAGCCAAAGAAAACTGGATGGGTCCTGTAATAAACAAGAGCTCATTTGCAGATTACCAGAAGTTCACAGCCGATTTATGGTCCGACGGTAATGTTTTGTTTGGCGGTAAGGCTCTGGACCTTAATGGATACTATGTGACGCCGACAATAGTGAATAATCTCCCGGCAGATCATTATCTTTGGAAGCAGGAAATGTTCCTCCCAATTGTAACCATAGAGGGGTTTGATGATCTCCAGTCCGCTATGGAAAGAGCCAATGATGTAGAATATGGGTTGACGGCCGGCCTTTTCAGTGAAGATGAAGACGAAATTGAGTGGTTCCTGGACAATATTGAAGCCGGTGTGCTATACGTTAACCGTGATACAGGGGCAACCACCGGTGCATGGCCAGGTTATCAGGCCTTTGGAGGTTGGAAAGGCAGTGGCTCAACCGGCAAGGCCGGAGGAAGTTTGTATTACGTCCAACAATATATGCACGAGCAGAGTCAAACGGTAGTTGACTAATCCACTACTAAGGCCTGTGAAGTGAATTTGGGTTGATCTAGTGAGAGGTCGGTAACATCCAGGCGGTTGCTGGCCTTTTTTATAATTGAATACCATACCGGCTGAACCGACCTAGAGAATCAATTCTTCAAGTGGGATAACAATGAAAAAAAGCAAGCTTTGCTCTATGAAGGAAGCGGTAAGCCAATTCGTATCGAATGGCGACACAATTGCCATTGAAGGCTTTACTGCCTTTATTTGTTTCGCTGCGGCCCATGAGATTATCCGCCAACAAATAGCGAATCTTACCCTTTGCAGATTGACCCCGGACCTGATATACGATCAGATGATTGCGGCAGGGGTTGCCAGAAAACTGGTTTTCAGCTATCTCGGTAACCCGGGCGTTGGTAGCCTGCATTGCATTCGCCGAGCCGTTGAACAAGGTATCCCTGGTCCATTGGAATTAGAAGAGTACACGCATTTCGGGATGGTAGGACGTTATACGGCTGGCGCAGGTAATCTTCCGTTCTTCCCATTACGCAGTTTTACAGGAAGTGATCTTCCTTCCGTAAATAAGAATATCAAATTTGTCGGAGATCCTTACGGCAAGGGTACGATCGCGGTCGTCCCCCCATTACGACCAGATGTAGCGATCATCCATGCCCAACGGGCCGACAGCGACGGCAATACACAGCTCTGGGGCCTGATCGGTGTGCAGAAGGAAGCAGCTTTCTCCGCAGAGCGAGTTGTGGTCGTTGTCGAGGAAATTGTCGATGAAACCATCATCCGCCATGATCCAAATCGCACATTAATACCTGGCATAATCGTCGATGCTGTGGTCCACGAACCCTATGGCGCACATCCAAGCTATGTCCAAGGGTATTATGATAGAGATAACCAAATCTACCTTTCCTGGGACAAGATTTCAAGAGAAATCAGTCAAACGGAGCAATGGCTTCAAGAATGGGTATACGATGTGCCAGATCGTCACGCATACCTCGAGAAATTGGGTCTGGACCACATAAGTAAATTATCGCCCGGCGAAATGAAGGCAGCCGATGTTGACTATGGTCGCTATGATTAGTTTTGTGGTTAGCTTACGATTCATCTTTCCCATGGTGACCAATGCCCCAAAAAATACCGGGCATCTTATGGCACAAAGTTTATCTGAACCAATCGTTTGATCCATGGAGGTCAGAGAATGGAATTCTCGCCAGCAGAGGTAATGATTGTTAATGCCTCCCGGGCTCTAAAGGAAAGCCAGGTTGTATTTGTCGGGGTTGGCTTACCAAACATCGCCTGCAACCTTGCCCGACAAAGCCACTCACCTCATATTCAGTTAGTTTATGAAAGCGGTATCTATGGTGCCCACCCTGCCCGATTGCCGTTATCAATTGGCGATCCGACGCTTGTTAGTGACTCCACCTCAACCATTAGCATGGCCGATCTATTTATGCTTTTTCTCCAGCGAGGGCTGGTAGACACAGCTCTTTTAGGTGGCGCCCAAATTGACAGATTCGGTAACCTGAACACAACCGTGATCGGTGATTACAACAAACCGAAGACACGACTTCCAGGATCCGGAGGAGCATGCGAGATAGCGATTAATGCTCGCAACGTGTTTATTATCATGCGCTTGAAACGCCGCGCCTTTGTTGAAAAATTAGATTTTCTGACAAGCCCTGGACACCTGGACGGAGGCGACGCCCGTAATCGTCTTGGTCTACCAGGTGGCGGCCCAAAAATGGTTATTACCGATCGCGCTCTCTTTGAATTCGATCCAATCACCAAGGAAATGACCTTAGCTAAGGTTACCCCTGGAAATACTATTGAAGATATCATCGAGGAAGTCGGCTGGACGCTGCGGGTTTCTAAGATCGTTGGCACAACACCGCCGCCAACATTTGAGGAGCTATCCCTCATCCGCCAGGAGCTAGATCCTCAAGGAATCTACCGTTAAACAATAACTTTCATTAGGAATTGACTGTGCAACAATTTGCTTATCCTCAGGGAAATGTTTTTTATAGAAAGATGGATCATGGCCGACCCAAAATCTCCCATGGCTATGGTATTTACCTGTATGATGTAGAAGGAAATCGTTATATCGATGGCGCAGGCGGCCCCTTTGTTGTTAATATCGGCCATGGTCGAACTGAGGTCGTCCAGGCGATGCAACGCCAATTGCAGGCTGCCGCCTATGTCCATGCCATCATGTTTACCAGCGAGTCTCTTGAGTCTTATGCATCCGCTCTAGCCCGCGTGGTCTCAATTCCAGATCCAAGATTCTACTTCCTCAGTAGCGGCTCCGAAGTAGTAGAAGGGGCCATTAAATTGGCCAGGCAAATCCAAATGGCCCGTGGTGAAAATCAGCGACGTCTAATAATCGGTCGCCAACAAAGCTACCATGGAATGACCTTGGGTGCCTTAAGCGTCAGTGGGAGAGCACCCCTGCGAGATCCTTATCTTGATATGATGGCTAAAATGCCCCATATTGCACCGCCCTACCGTTATCGGGATCCGGCGACCGGAGAAGAAGCAGCGAGTCGATTGGAAGAGGCCATATTAGAGCATGGTCCTGAAAATGTAGCCGCTTTTATCGCCGAACCAATTAGCGGCGCTTCATTAGGAGCGGCGATTCCACCTGCTGATTATTGGCCGATTATCCGCCAGATCTGCGATCGTTATGGCGTATTACTCATTTCTGATGACGTGCTGGTAGGTTTCGGTCGCACTGGCAAATGGTGGGGACTCGATCATTGGGACACGGTTCCCGATATTATGGTCACCTCCAAGGGAGCGGCCGGTGGCTACTTCCCCCTCGGATTCATAACCAGCAATGGCGTGGATGTTGCCCTCATTCACGATACTTTGGGAGATTTCAACCATGGTGGTACCTTCAGCCACCATGCCGTGGGCGCGGCGGCCGGCCTGGCAACTCTTAAAATAATCATTGAAGAAAAGCTGGTAGCGAATTCGGCCAGGGTTGGAACGCTTCTAGGATCTATGATCCAGGCTGCGCTAGGTGATCACCCAAATGTTGGCGATGTGCGCGGGCGCGGGCTGCTTTGGGCTTTAGAGTTAGTCCAGGATCGAGATAGCAAAGAGCCTTTTCCAGCTAACCAGCGGGTTGCCTGGCGAATATGGCAGCGTGCATTTGATCTCGGATTGGTACTCTACTATTCCCAAGGCTGCGCTGATGGCCGGAATGGCGATCTGATCTTGATAGGCCCGCCACTTATTACAACTGAAGAAGAGCTAAATGAAATTGTTCCTTTGCTGGCAAGGGCAGTCGAAGAAACATTCCGTCAAAATTGAACCTACTTTACCTGGAACAGGTCGGTTGATTGGCCAGCCGCCCTATTTTGCCTGTGACCAATCTCCGCTTTGCGCCGATCTTATGTTTAGTTGTCTGTATTTAAATGATCAGCCTCAGTAGATCCCAGGGCTCCTAACCTACCAGTGTCATTGTTCCAGATATTATATCGGTTGTTGGGTTCATCACCTGACGACCTCGCCTGGAAAGTCATTGCCTTATTCCGACACAGGAAAAGTGATCGCTGGTCATATTATGGGTTGACCGCCAGCCTGATCATCAAAATAATGGAATTTATGAACAACTATCTATTATCTCCTATAATAAATTTCTACGGACTGTCCGCGTCGTAAACCAAAGGCTTCAACTACGTCGACGCCTACCTCCGCAATCACACCCGCTCTGACCGAGACTCAAAACTCCTCAGCTACTATCACTGCGACCTCACTGTCAACTGGTGCCGCCAGAGAAGTCCCTTCTAGCAAGCTTGGGGAAGGCCATACCAGGACCCAAGCAGCCATATAAAGGAGAATGGCAGTATCCATAACAAACTGATAGCTGACCTCCTCTTCAACCCTGGCAGTAGCCGTTACCGCGTCGTAGGCGCAGCTTGGTTATAAACATCGGTGTGCTATAATTCTTGATTGGTCTCGGGGTAGAAGCGGGATTGAGCGAGACCTAACCGCGGTTAACGGCTGTGGTTTTATTTTCTTGCTCGATTCTAATTTTACTTTACGAGCAGTTGGAGAAGAACAATGATAGATGCTGATCAGCTGCGCCAGTCGATCCTGGCGCAGGTTGCTGATTATTACGATATCGTACATAAGAACAAGACATTCTTAGCTGGCGAATCACGCGTTCAGTATGCAGGGCGTGTCTTTGATGCCTGCGAACTGCAATCTTTGGTCGGAGCCGCTTTAGATTTCTGGCTTACAGCCGGGCCTGTCGCCGATCAATTTGAACAGCGACTCAGCCAGATCCTTGGCGCCAGAGAGGTTATCCCAGTCAACTCTGGCTCGTCTGCGAACCTAGTTGCGGTATCCGCTCTCTGTTCAACGCAACTCCGCAACGGTCTCAGACCTGGGGATGAAGTTATTGTCCCGGCAGCCAGCTTCCCCACAACGGTAAACCCGCTCATTCAAAATGGTCTGGTGCCTGTTTTTATTGACAGTCGTTTGGGTGACTATAATCTGAATCCGGACTATTTTGAGGAAGCCTTATCAGCTAGGACCAAAGCGGTCATATTTGCTCATACACTTGGCAATCCGGCCGATATGGATGCTGTGATGGCTTTCGTTCAAAAAAACCGATTGTTGCTGATTGAGGACACCTGTGATGCGCTGGGAAGCACGTGGGATGGTAAACCTGTTGGCACATTTGGGCAGGTGGCTACCCTCAGTTTTTATCCAGCTCATCATATCACGACCGGGGAAGGAGGCGCGGTCTACACTACAAGCCGTCGTATAGGAAAAATTGCCCGATCGGTTCGTGATTGGGGTCGTGACTGTTGGTGTGGTTATGATAATCCAATAGATGGTAAATGCGGCATTCGATTCGAACGAGAAGTACCCGGAATGCCCGGCTATTACGACCATCGGTATTACTACACGGAGATCGGATATAACTTAAAAATGACTGACCTCCAGGCGGCCGTCGGACTGGAACAGTTAAGAAAGCTACCAGATTTCATCGCCAAACGTAAGCAGAATTATTCCTACTTATCAAAGGCTCTGGAGGTCTTTGATGAGTATCTGCTGCTACCTACAGCACACGAAAAAGCCGATCCCTCCTGGTTCGCCTTCCCAATCTCAGTTCAGGATGAAGCGCCGTTCTCCCGTCACGAGCTAACACGATTTCTCGAACATCGACATGTAGAGACGCGTCCATTATTCGCTGGCAACATCCTGAAACAGCCAGCCTACAAAGACATCAATTGCCGGATTATCGGAGACCTTCAGGTAACTGACCAAATAATGCGTTCCACTTTTTTTATCGGCCTTTTTCCCGGTTTAGGACCCAGCCAGCTAGATTATATGATTGAATCCTTCTCCGATTTCTTCAAGCAATTCTCGTAATATTAAGATCAGCCACCAACCTTTTTAGCGTTATTGATGAAAAAACTCTCCGTAATCATCTGCTGTTTCAATGAGCGATCAACGATCCACGAAGTCATCGAGAAGACGAAAGATGTAAACTTGGGAGAAAATTGGACCCGAGAGATTATCATTGTTGATAATAATTCGACCGACGGTACTCGAGAAATATTGCGGCAAATCGAAGAACCTTCCATAAAAATCATATTTCACCGAGAGAATCTAGGAAAAGGGATGTCCATTCGCACGGGCATTAAAAATATGACGGGCGACTATATGATAATCCAGGATGCCGATCTCGAGTATGATCCTGCTGAGCACGCAAAGTTTTGTCAATATGTTGATGGAACGGCTGTCAAGGCGATTTTCGGCTCAAGAATTCTTGGCGGTCATGTAAAATATAAATACGTACGGGCCTATTTAGGCGTACGTTTGTTAACCCATTTAACAAATTTGTTATTTGGTGGGCACCTGACGGATGTAGCCACAGCAACTAAAATGGTTCAGGCTGATCTGGTAAAATCCTTAAATCTTACGTGTACGGGATTCGATCTAGATTTTGAGTTGCCAGACAAAATCTTGTTATCTGGTTATCAGATTGAAGAATTACCAATCAATTACAACCCGAGAACCTATGCGGATGGAAAAAAAATAACGGTTAGGGATGGTCTGAAAGCTTTGCTAATCATGTTCCGCGATCGGCTCGGTTTATCACCTGTGCTAAGGCAAGACCTTACTAGCGGGTCCGATGAAGAGCATGAGTTTAAGGCAAGCATCTGACAAAGGACATCTAGCCAAGTATAAAAACGGGATATTTTTGATGCGAATTGTTGTTACAGGCTCGATTGCCTTTGATTACTTAATGTCTTTTCCTGGTAAGTTCAGCGATCATCTGATTGCCGATCAGCTACACAGTATCAGCCTGAGCTTTCTGGTAGACACCCTGCGAGTTCAACGCGGAGGAATTGCACCCAACATCGCCTATACAAATGCGCTCCTAGGTGGCCGGCCGAAGATCATGGCTGCTGCCGGGAGAGATTTCATCGATTATGGGAATTGGCTCGAAAAACAGGGTGTGGATACTTCCGGCATTGTGATATTTGATGACGATCTGTGCGCATCGTTTTTTGTCAATACAGATCAGGACCACAATCAAATCGCCAGTTTTTATACCGGTGCGATGGCGAATGCCGCAAAATTAACCTTTGGCGAGCATGCACCAGAGGTTGAACTGGCAATTATCTCACCTAACGATCCAGCCGCAATGAACGCCTATGTTGAGGAATGTAAACAGCTTGGAATCCCCTATGTTTATGATCCTAGTCAACAAGTGATTCGACTTACCTCAGACGCGCTTGTTGCTGGGATTGATGGCTGCATCTTATTAACAGTTAACGAGTATGAACTGGGAATGATTCAGGAAAAAACCGGTCTCAACAGAACAGAGATTGTCGAACTAGCCGGTGGCCTTTTGCTCACTCTGGGGAGAAAGGGGTCTAAAATATTTGTGGATGGTCAGGTCATCGGTATTCCAGCAATCCCGCCTCGCCAATTGATTGAACCAACCGGCGCCGGAGATGCATTCCGTGGTGGTTTATTTAGAGGGATACAGCTTGAATTACCGTGGCATGTTGCCGGACGGATGGGCGCTCTAGCAGCTACCTTTGTATTGGAAAACATGGGTACGCAAGGACATTATTATACGAAGCAGGAATTTATCAATCGGTACCGCGAACTCTTCGACGACGAAGGCGCACTCGACGTATTGTTAGACTAATCAACTATTAAGGAGAATCTCCATTATGGATTATGACATTAAAGATCCCGGTTTGGCAACTGGTGGTCGACATCGAATTGAATGGGCTGAACAAGAGATGCCCGTCCTTCGTAACATCCGCGAGCGGTTTGCAAAAAACCGACCTCTTGCCGGAACCCGAATTAGTGCCTGTCTGCACGTTACGACCGAAACAGCCAACCTGGCTCGAACCTTACAGATTGGGGGCGCGGACGTAGTTTTATGCGCCAGCAATCCATTGAGCACCCAGGATGACGTCGCAGCCAGCCTTGTAACTCATTTTGAGATCCCAGTTTTCGCCATCAAAGGTGAAGACAATGAAACATATTACAAACATATAAGCGCTGCGCTCGATCACAAGCCACATATGACCATGGACGACGGCGCAGATTTGGTAAGCACCATTCATAAAGACCGCAACGACCTCTTGGAAACGATTGTTGGGGGGACTGAAGAAACGACCACCGGCGTTATCCGTTTACGAGCCATGGCCAAACAGAATCAATTAAAATTCCCAGTCATCGCGGTTAACGATGCCTTAACGAAGCATATGTTTGATAATCGGTACGGTACAGGCCAGTCGACGCTTGACGGGATCATTCGCGCCACCAACACCCTGATTGCCGGGAAAACGGTTGTTGTTGCCGGTTACGGCTGGTGTAGCCGCGGCATTGCTATGAGGGCCAGGGGGTTAGGCGGTAATATCATTGTCACCGAGATCGATCCACTAAAAGCTTTGGAAGCGGTTATGGATGGATACCGGGTCATGCCCATGCAAGAAGCGGCTGCTATTGGAGACATTTTTATCTCAGCCACGGGTGATATTCATGTCATCGATGTCCATCATATGGCAGTAATGAAGGATGGTGCCCTGGTATCAAACTCCGGTCATTTCAACGTTGAAATCAACATACCTGGCCTGGCAGAAATTGCTACGGCGCCGCCACGGAAAGTCCGCGAATTTGTCGACCAATATGTCCTGGAAAACGGCCGTTGCATTAACATCCTGGGAGAAGGACGTCTCATAAACCTTGCCGCGGCCGAAGGCCATCCGGCGTCGGTGATGGACATGAGCTTCGCCAATCAGGCCTTGAGCGCTGTATATTTGTTGGAAAATGGCGGCAATATGGAGCAGAAAGTCTATGCCGTACCAGATGATCTTGATCAGGAAATTGCAAAAATCAAGCTTGCCGGGATGGGCATCAATATCGACACATTGACCTCTGAACAAGAAGATTACCTCAGTTCCTGGGAAGCGGGGACATAGCTTCGCTAAATAGATACTATCGGGCCAGTAGCCGAAAGGGTTACTGGCCCATTTTCTTTGGGCCATGAACAACTATCGAGATCACAGCCCGGCTGTAACCGTCGGCTGGGTGCGAGTTGCCAGACGCTTTTCCAACGTGGTTAGTCCACCTGTGATATTTGCCATCCTGGCCTTAGCCCTTTCCTGGTATGAGCTTGGATTTTGGGATGGCCTGCTATGGGCGGCTGTATACGGCTTTTGGGTATCGTTAGCCCCAATTCTTTTCGTACTCTATCTGCTGCAAACGGGTCGCATTTCCGATCTGCACATGAATACATCCAAAGAGCGCAGATGGCCCTACGTCGCCAGTGTATTCGGGGCTGTTGTTGCCTTCATATTTGTACTTGTCTTCAATGGGCCTGATCTGTTGGTATGCCTATCAATATTCAGCATCATTGAGTTAGCTACCTTGAGTATCATCACGAATTTTTGGATGATAAGTATCCACGCTACCAGTATCTCTGCAGCAACCGTGATTGTGGGTCTAGTCTTTGGCCTAGTACCTGCCTTACTTCTGCTACCCCTGGATATCCTCGTTGCCTGGGTTCGACTTTATCTTCGTCGCCATACCTGGGCCCAGGTTGTTGCCGGACTAACACTGGGCCTGGCGAGCGTCTATGTTACCACCTTTTTCGGTTGCTTTGTCTAGATAGTTTGAAGCCACTAGATCAAAAAGATTATTACAACATGTTTGAGCAGCACCGGGTAATCGTAAGGCTTCAACAGCGTGTTCTTCGCGAAAAATCAATTGTTGTTTGTTATCTGGCAGGATCATACGGGCGAGGAAAGGCAGATAGTTATTCGGATCTTGACGTCGTGTTGGTCTTCTCGGATCAAGCAAGTCGTGACCAGGCCTATGAAGGACGGCGAAAGTTTATTCAGTCAGTGCTCCCCTATGTGCCCGCGAAGAGTTTTGATGCAAATCATATTATGCCAAATTTTCACATCGCTTTGTATAGTAATGGGGCCAAAGTTGATTATCAATTTGAGATATTGTCACACCTGGACATTGTTGCTGGCGATGAAAATATCCGTTTATTGAAGGATGAGATTGGCTGGGCAGACCACGCAGAATCCATAAAAACCATTCCCCAGAAGGGAATGGAACAGCCCGTGGTTAGTTCAATCTCGCTCACCGATTTGGATAACCGGTTTTGGGTCATGTACATGGACGTTTATCGCCTGCTATTACGCGGAGATTACGACAAATCATTTCCCATCTATCTCGAGCTATTGCATTTCACGGTACCCCAAATGATCCGCTTGTTGCCGGTAAGCAGCCCGGCCCGCAGAAATTTGGTCAATGCCTTTTTCAGCCAGGATACACAGATTACCCTCAAGCATCTCAGGGAGTTGTTACCAGCCTATCAGGCCGCACGCAGTGAAATAATAAACTTACACGATCTTTCGTTTACCAAGAATATTAATTTCGAACGCGAGATTACGACTCTAATTCAGAAGACCTGAGCGATCCCACAGTAATACAGCCGTACCTGGTCAATGATTTAGCGAGAGCTTGGAAAAAATCAGCGCAGGTCGTTGTAGTCAGAAGTTGCTGCTCTAACTCCGAGAACGGGGCAATACCTTCCAAATATCGTTTCACATATTTACGAAATAGAATCAGTCCACGATCACCGTAGAAACGCTCCATATTCTGCAGATGGATTCGAATTGTGTGTGCATAATCATTCCATAGTAGGTGGTTGCTATTGACCCGGGCGAATAGCCAGGGATTGCCGATTGCCCCCCGCCCGATCATCACCGCGTCACAACCGGTAATCTCTTTCATGCGGTCCACATCTTCAACTGTTCGAACATCTCCATTCCCTAATACAGGGATGTTGACCCTATTTTTTACTTCAGCTATCGCCCGCCAATCGGCCGGTCCCGAGTATTTTTGCTCTTTGGTTCGAGGATGAATAGCGATAAGCGCGGCGCCGTTATCCTCCATAATTCGGGCAACTTCCAGGTAATTACGGCTCCGGTTCCAGCCAAGACGGATCTTTCCAGAAATCGGAATCTGCAAATGTTTGGTCAACAAGCGGAAGGTTTCAGCAATCATTTGGGGATTGAGCATCATGCCAACACCTGCTCCCCTACCACTAACCCGTCTCGTGGAGCAACCCATATTGATATCAATAATGTCCGGACCGAGAGGTTCTATCTTTTGTGCTGCCCTAAGGATTGCCTCAGGATTATTGCCAAAGATTTGGAAAACCATTGGTTTATCACCGGCAATAAATTCCAATAATGACATCGCTTTTTTCGAGTTTTTAACTATTTCCTCCGCCGCAACGAATTCCGAATAGTTCATTGCCGATCCAAAATGGCGGCAAAGCTCCCGGTGGGGAATATCCGAAAATCCTGCCATGGGTGCCAGAATAACATCTCCATACACAGGAACGTCCCGCACTCGAAAATGTGGATCTTTAATCTTGAGTGAGGGCTCCCCTGGCTGCAATATACCTTCCATACGTACCAACTAACTCGGCTAAATTGAAAGTGAAAAAAAATCTTCCGCTAAATCATTAACGGGCTACTCCAGACCAAATCCCTGGTCAAACAATTTACTCCGTAAATCGACACGGATAGACCGGGAAGCGCGTTTGGCAGATTGTTCCATCCAACCGAGCTCCTCCCATTCATCTTCAGATCCAGGGACCTGCACCTGACGCCCCTTATAAATGCCGGTGGCAATCATTTCCCGATCATACTGGCGCAAAGCCTCATCCTGACTTTCACGGTTATAAACTTCCCAATGCAAAACTTCTCGCAGGGGTAGTCGGGGACGATACCGTGCAGCAGCAGCAGGCCATCCTAAAGTCATCCCTGATATCGGAAATACAAGGCGTGGTAATTCAAGAATCTTGATTACTTCTGCAGGATTATTTCTGATCGCGCCTATATAACACATACCGAGGCCAAGAGATTCAGCCGCGATGGTCGCCGTTTGCATGGCAATGGCGGCATCAACCGCAGATACGATGAAATTCTCAGCATAACTTGTTACCTGCTCATATCCTCTCATTTGGCAGACCCGGTCCAGCCGGTTCAAATCGGCGCACCAGGCAAGAAACACCGGGGCTAGCCCAATGTGTTCCTGGTTGCCACACAAACTGGCGAGCTCTTCCCGCCTATTCTTGTCCATAACAGCCACGACGCTGTAGGTTTGCAGATTCGAGGAGGTGGAGCTGCGCTGGGCAGCACTGATAATCTTTTCAATTATTGACTGGGGCACCGGCTCCGCTTTATACTTTCTAATAGAGCCGTGTTGAAAAATCTGTTCGATTGTCTCTGAAATTCTATCCTCACCCATTAGCTGCTTTCCTTATATTTCACGAATTGCGTTTATGACGTTGAGGTTAAATAACCTCGTTCTCCGGTTTGTTGTTTGATAGTGATTATTAGCGCAGCCAAGAGGCAATTTCGTCCAGGACGCTCTTTTCCCATCCGTTGGAATTAATGTCATACCAACTAATAGCCGGATTATCAATTCTAAACCATGTATATTGTTGGCGAATGAAGCGGTGGGTTTCGAACTTTATCCGTTGAACAGCCTCTTCTAAAGTGACTTCATCTTCAAGATGGGAGCAAAGTTGACGGTATCCCAGGCCGCTCATAGAGGGTAACTGCCGGCCGTACCCGGCCAAGCGTAAGTTAGTAACCTCAATTAACAAACCTTTTGCCATCATTTGATCGATCCGATTATCGACTCTCCGGTAAAGGTATTCTCGATTCGCAGTCAAACCAATTATCTTTATATCGATACGAGGTGGTTTTTTGCTCCGGAGAAGGGACATCGGCCGTCCGGTCACGAAGGTTACTTCGAGTGCCCGAATCATTCGTCGCACATTTCGAGGGTCAATTTGGTTCGCCGAAACTGGATCCAGGAAATTTAGCCAACGGAATATTTCAATCCGGCCTAATTTTTCAATAACCTCTCGCATTCTAGGTCGTGGAGCAACGGCCGGTATCCCCCATCCCTCAATGATGGCCCATATGTACTGACCAGTTCCACCAACTAACAACGGTATGCGTCCTGAAGCGTGGACCTGGCCGATTGACTCGTAGGCCAACTGCTGGTATGTACCTAGCGTTACCGTTTCATCTGGGCGACAAATATCGATAAGATGGTGAGGGAGCTTGGCCCGCTCAGTCAAGGATGGCTTATCTGTACCAATATCCAAGCCCCGATAGAATAGCCTTGAATCTGCTGAAACAATTTCCCCACCAACGATGGCGGCGAGACGCAACGAGAGTGATGTTTTCCCGACGCCAGTTGGGCCAACAATAGCAACCAATGGCGGTCGTTTATTCTGGTCGTCAGAAGGATTCACAGCTTCACCAGCCGAGAACGACATTAGGAACATGCTCGCAGCGGATCAGTTTCCCTGTGGTATCGATTTCAACCGCGACCAAATCGATACGCCAATCAGCATCAGACTCAATCTCAGCCATAAAAGCTAGGCCCAGCTCGATCAGCTTGCTGGACTTCTTTCGGGTCAGACCCTCTTCTGGTGATCCCATACCTCGCCCGCGGCGGGTTTTTACTTCGACAAATATATATCCGTCATTTTCTCGAGCAACAATATCGATCTCCCCAAGTTGTGTTCGCCAATTGCGATCAATGATATCATACCCTTTGGCCTGCAAATGAAGGGCGGCTACAGATTCTCCCCACTCACCCAGCTTTTTGCTACTTGTTGACACAGAGATTCCCCAAAATACTCATCTATCGTAGCTTTTCGAATCAGGGAGTTCCCAGCGCATCATTTCTGCATCACGGCCTTCACCAACTGGTTCTTGACCTGTTCCATTTAATAGACGCCTATATAACTCTATTGTAAGCCTCACTGTTCTGTCGATATGATAGATCAGACTGGCCTGGTAAGCATTGTGTGCCAGACGCCTGCGCTGATCCAAATTGTTGCTAAGAAAGATTATACCATGAGCCAGATCTCCTTTATTATTGCCGGTCAATATGCCTGAATGGCCACTTTGGATCAGGTCATTAATTCCTGGCGATTCTAAGGCCAAGACCGGCAAACCCGCGGCCATCGCTTCGATAATACTAAGCGGCAAAACCTCACTCCGGGAAGCGGTGATAAAAATGTCGGCCGCCGCCAGGTATCGAGGAATCTCATGGTGAAGCACAGCCCCAGCAAAGACAGTTTGCTCGGTAATTTCTAATTTTCTCGTCAGTTGTCTGAGTTTTCGCTCTGCTGGACCTGCGCCCACGAATAGTAAGCGCAATGAAGGGGCCTTACTAAATGCCAGGCTGAATTCATAGAGAAGCGTTTCTAAGTTCTTTTCTCCGGCGAGACGACCTACATAGACAAGCAAGGTACTGGTCTGAGGCACCCCGATCTGCTGTTTACTCAGCGGGCTATTAGGATATCTATAATTCTCTAACTCTATGCCATTCTCAATGACTTCAATTGTCTGGGTTACTCCAAAAGTACGTAACAGCCGTTTGGCACTGGCCGATGGAGCGATTACCACATCGCAAAAGCCCGCCATCCAAGGCCAGAGAAGACGTAAGAAGCCGCGAGCAATCGGTTCCGGGAACCGCATATATGATTGAGCGTATAAATCATATCGCGTATGGTTGGTGTAGACGATTGGAGACCGGCCGTACCTTTGAGCGAACTCTAAACCCATAATCAAATGATGGCAGTGGATTATATCAACTTTAGACAACAGGTTCTGGGCTTTTGGAGAGTATTGAAGTGCAAAATAATATCCAGATTGGGAAAGTGCAAGTCCTGGTGAACGCACAATTGTCGGGTCACCTCCATCTTCCTCAGTGTCCCCAAGGGTAAATACAGTTACCTGGTGCCCTGCAGCTTCAAAATGTTTTTTATAGAGGGCAACCATGCGGGTTACGCCATTAACAATAGGTGCATAGCTTGCTGTTACCAGACCAATATGCATCGTTGCTACTCGATCACAGCAAGCGAGTGAAACTTGCCGTCATTGGGCACTAATAGATATGGTTCTGAATACCCTTTTTTAAAACCAGTGATTTTGACCGTATCGTGCTGTTGGGTCAACTGCGTTTTAGGATTATCTATCATTGTAATTCAGCCACCCAGATCCCAGGTCCATGGTTGCTTAGTCGTACTCAGAGGGTCATAATCATGAGTGTAACGGTATGCGATTAGAGCGGCAACTGCCCAAAGGAGACCAGCCCATGAAAGTAATCATTGGTGCCGATCATGCCGGATTTGTCTTGAAGGAAATCATCAAGGAGGAGATCGAATCAGCCGGACATCAGGTCGTCGATGTGGGCGCCTATCAATATGATAAAGACGATGACTACCCTGACTTTGCCGAGGGCGTTGCGCGACTAGTTGTATCCGGTGAAGGTGAACGAGGTCTCTTGGTTTGTGGCAGCGGTGTTGGCGCTTGCATTGCCGCAAACAAGATTAAAGGCGTTCGCGCATGTCTTTGCCACGACATCTACTCGGCCGTCCAGGGCGTTGAACACGATGATATGAATATACTCTGCCTTGGAGGGTTAATCGTCGGGTCCGAATTAGCCCGAAAGTTAGTTGAGGGCTACCTAAACGCCAAATTCTTGGGAACGGGTAGATATCAACGCCGGGTGGACAAGGTGCTTAAGTTAGAAGAGTAATTGAGTAAGTGTCATTTGAGCAGGCTCCTCAAAATACAGAAGTGAATTGCCACATCAGACTGAGGTTCTCAATATGGCAGTCAGGCTGTTCACCCCCCGAGAATAAAGTGATCCGTATTCATTTAAAACCGCAGGTTCGTCTTTATTTCCCTCGACTCCATCGCTGGGTAACGCCCGTTCAGATATCAAAGGACGCATTCTTCTTTCTGTCGATTGCGTCCGCCAGGTCTTCATCCGGTTCGTAAACCACGCAAAAGCAAACTTTTGACCGGCCAAAGCCCAGATAATCAAGCCTTGCGGTTAGCCGACCAACATATTTTCTAGAAATCCCTAAAGATTAATGTGGCTTACGGTTCGGCTAGTCCTTTCGCCTGGTCAATCCAATCATTGAGATCCCAACGACTTGTACCGGAGATCTCCTTTAGCCGATCGGGTGTCAGATTGCCAAGTTGCTTATATGTATAGATGCCTGCATCGTTGAGGCGTTGCGCTGTCACCGACCCGATGCCGGTAATCGCTTCTAATTTATCTGGTTGGTCCACCAGGCCGCCCGCCTTTTTATCTGTGGTATCAGTCTTGGAGATGCTGGCGCTGACCTCCTCAACAGCAGGTTGATTCGATTCCCGCCTGGATATGATCAAGGGGGCTGGTGTTACGACACGACTTTTCCGCCATATCCAATATAGCCAGGTAGTCGATGCTGCTGAGATAACAAATCCGATCCAGAAAAAGGTAATCTTATTTTGTTTCATATTCGTTTACACCTGAATAATACAATCAATAGTCGGGATTATATCCTCAGACCAATCAAAAACCCTTGATACTTAGTGGATAGAGCCAAGCATTGGTAATTTTTCATTATCAGCTGGTTATCGAAGGCTCACTCATACGAATATCAAAATTGATCAGAGTGATAGTACCAGTTTGCCGGCCTAACGGCAGATTACCATAGGAATCTTAACCTGGTTTAAAATCGCATCAACGGCCGTACCAAGGACCACATCTTTCAATGCACCGCCACCATACCCGCCCATGATAATGAAGTCTCGCTCATTCCTGGCGGCCGATGATAGAATTGCATCCGGAACAGGACCGTCGACCAATTCGAATTCAGCCTCGACACCGTGTTCCTCCAGGTATCTTCTGGCCGTTTCCAGATTGTCAACCGACACACCTTGCTCGATGACTGTAACCACAACCAGGGGTATGGACCATTGCCCGGCCATGTATGTCGCAATATATAAAGCTTCCCTCGACTTCGGACTGCCATCATAAGCCAACAAAGGATAAGCTAAGTCGGTCATGATACCGGGCACAGCCAGAACTGGCCTCGTGCAACGGTTAAGAAGATTCCTGAAACCCGAAGACAGCCTCGAAAAAGCGCTATCTTGCGGAGGATGAGCAAGATTCACCACCACGAGGTCTGTCCATCGCGCACGCTCGCAAATTTTCTGGCCTACGGGTCCAACCGCAATCGCAAAGCTACTGTCCAATCCAAATTCACCGCTGCGCCATAAGAAGCGGTTTCGGATTTCCAGGGCCTGCTCATCTTCCTTCTCCTCCTCACTGGGAACAACATATAATCCATATAGCTTCCCGGCCTCTTTTTGGGCCACCATTATGGCCTGCTCCATCGCGACCCAGCTATTCTCGTCACTACTGATAGCTACCAAAACATCATGGAACAACGGGTCAGTTAGGTCTTCACCAACCAATTCGTGCTGCCCAACAACGGCTGGTGCCTCTGATTCTGATTCGTCGGGAAGCACAACCTCTAAGACTCGTTTCCCCACTCTGGCGGGGAATCGTGACCAGCGGCTGCCTTCTTGTTCAGCCAAATCTAGTGCGGCTGCAGAATAAGGCACTTCCCAACCCAGCTCTTTTTCAATATCCGCTCTGTGCTTGCTAATCCATAGATAAAGATCAGCTTCTGTCCGATCTGGGAATTCGCGCAAGATTCCCAGTTCGCGGATGCTATCCACAACCGGAAAGTATACCAGGTCAAACCAACTCGTTGCCGCATTCTCAAAAGGAATTTCCCGTTGTTGTTCAATTCCTAAATAATAGCGATGAACGTCTATATGTTGGATTATCTGTTCGTAACAGCCCAAGCTTGTTACCATCAGGTTAGCGCCAAAGTCAGCTTCTGATCGAAGCTCTGCCAATCGGGTTTGTTCTATAAAATCAACATACTCTGCTTTGAGAATAAGTTCCTTCGGCTGCGTATCAGCCGGAAGAGGCGCCTTTGATTTTATCTCGGTTACATAGGCCTGGATTTCCTTGGCTCCCAGCTGTCGAGCAACAGAAATCCGGTGGTGGCCGTCCTGGACAAAATAGGCCTCACCGATCTGGTACAGTTCAACAGGTGGAAGACCGGCGAACTCTGTTGCAGCCACGAGGACTCTAGCCCATCGGTCTTTGTCGCTATCATGTTTTGGTAGGAAATTGCGTGTAAAGTCATTATAGCGACCAACACTACCTATGATGGCATCCATCGGGACTTGACGCAGACCTTGTGAAGCAATACCCGTAGCGCGGAGCTTCTGCCGAACATCTTCGTACGAAAGAAGTTCCATTGATTTACCTGACAGGCGAGCCAGGATCTGCTGCAAAGCGGCCTGTTCTCTGGCCCGTTTAAAATCGTTTACCGCGGTCGTATAGTTTTCCATCTCACTGCTTTCGCCACCCTTCCCGCAAGGCTCGCAGCGCATTGCCACCCCATATTTTAACTATAGCCTCACTGCTATATTCTTCGGCCACAAGACGCTGTGTCAATTTGTACAAATAGCTGGCATCCTTCAAATCATCAGGAGGATCCGTGAAACCGTCAAAATCTGTACCCACGCCGATATGCTCGATCCCGCCCACCTTGACAAAACGGTTGATGGTATGGGCGATAAAATTTAATCCGCGCTTAGTCTCGTGAGGCATCAGCCAATAATTCATGAAGATCACGCCAACAACACCCCCGGTATTAGCAATTGCCTTGATTTCCCAATCTTTTAGATTATACGGATCGGGGTTAATCCCATAAGCGCCCACATGGGTAGCCAGCAATGGCGAACGATTGCCCACAATCTGAAATACTCGTTTACGGGCCGCTGGCGTACAATGGCTGATGTCAATCATCATGCCCAGGTCAACCATTTTCTCCACAACCTCTTCGCCCAGCTTGGTCAAACCTGGTGTGAAATCATGAACGGGCTGAAAACAATCGCCAAATTGCATGGGTTCCGGGTAGGGATAACAAGGAAAGGCCACGCCGTTAGGATAAAAATGCGCTAACGTTATATAAGCGACGCCTCGATTAAAGAAATGGTCCAAATTGTCCAGGTTGTTATCCAGGGAATGAGCGCCTTCCAGACAATGAATGACCCCAATCGGTCGATCGGATCCCTGCTTTAACAAAGTATCCAACTCGCTGACCGAGCCGACTATCTGCAATTGCCCGTCCGAACGTTGGACTTCTGCTTCCATCTCGTCAAGCATGAGGTTGGCGACATCAAAATAAGGCGTCTTGAATACTCTGCGCCAGGTACCGGGCATGGCATACTTCAAAAGCCGGAGAACCTTGCAGTCATCAACGATTTGTTTCTCAGGAGCATAAACCACCGACAAAAACGCGTCGAGTCCTCCGGATCGTAATTTTGTTATGTCGGAACGTACGCTGAAGGGATCGAAAGCCTTGGCCGCATTATGTCCCCCTGTCAAACTCTTCTTAAACAAGGACACCTTCATTGATGGGTGCACATGCAGGTCCACGATGGTTGATTCCTCGTAATGAATCTGCTTCCACAATAGCTCTCGTTTTACTTCCATTTCTGGGATCCTTTTCTTGCCTCGGTTTTACTCCCAATGCAATTATCTGAGTATAGCATAAAATAAGACTCCTTTTCCGCCGGTGCTGGATGGTAAACTTCTATTGCCGATACAGTTGGGTATAATCAAATACGTGACTGAAACCAGCGGCAAGATAAGAAAAATGGGAGCCCAATGGACCTGGCTAATCCCGGCCTTGTCCCTTGGACTTTTTCTTGGACGGATTCTATGCGAATGGCTTTGGGTAAGGTGGCCATTACCGCTCTTAATCCCTCTGCTAACGGGTGGTATCTCAATCGTTCTACTTCGAAACCAGCCATTCCACAGGATATGGCCGTTATGTCTTCTACTTCTCTATGTCTTTTATCCCTACCCAGAGCCCATTGTGGCTGTCGCAGTAGCGATGCTTGTAGTCATTACATTGGCGCTTTCGAGCAGCATGAGCATAAATCTGGACGATCAGGGCCGTCAGCTATTAACGATTGGCCTGGCATCAATAGGAATCGGAATCGGTTTTCTACTCTTATATTTATTCACCATCTCACCTGATATCTTGCCGGCCGATAGTGGCGAGTTTCAATTGATAGCTAGCGAGCTCGGTGTGGCTCACCCACCTGGATTCCCACTATACACAATGCTGGCCCATCTACTGACGCGCCTCCCGCTGGGCAGCACCGCAGCATATAAGGTCAATCTCTTCTCTACGATCACGAGCACCCTTACGCTGCTCTTGATCTACCTTTCCGTTCATCGTATCACCAACAGCGTCTTCGCCGGTATAACCTCGGCCGTCGCTTTGGGCGCGTCGACAACTTTCTGGGCCCAGGCCACGACGGCTAATATACGCAGCCTAATGGCGCTCTTTGCGGCCTTGCTCTTTTTCATCCTAATTTTGATTACCAGGCCTGACGGCATCATTCCAGGCCGACGAGCTCGAAATAAGGACCTGGAAGAGGAGGAGAAATCAGCGCTAAACACAGGTACTGATCCAGATAGAAAGCACAAGCCGTTTCTGTTGTCTTTGTTTTTTCTGGTGCTAAGCGCCGGGGTAACCCACCATGCATCACTCGTATTCATCGGATTCCTGGCACTTATCTTCATCATCTTAGCTGACTATTCAGTCTTCCGGAACCCGCGTATTTTGTTGCTTTTGGCCGGGGGCGTCCTACTGGGCCTTGTGCCCCTGCTCTATCTGCCGTTGAGGGGCAACGCCAACGCTCTCGGCTCACCGGCCGATATCACTTCGCTAAATGGTTTTTTAAATCATATCCTTGCAATTGGTTTCCGAGGGGATTTCTTCTACTTTGTCCAACCCACTGCCCTCTGGGCACGATTGGCGATCATGGCCAATGTCATGACCTTTCAATTCCCAACGCTTCTCCTATTAATTATGATCACCGGGATAATTCTGCTGGCTATTCGCGATATAAAATTTGCCCTGTTTCTTGGCGGAGCCTTCATCCTACATACTTTGATCGCCGCTATCTACCGCGCCCCCCAGACGGTCGAGTACATGATTCCGGCCTATATTCCGGCCGTGATTTCGCTCGGATATTTTGTAGGCGAGTTGAATTTATGGCGCCAGGTCAAAAGAAAGCCAGATAATGCTGCAACCTGGCAATCCAGTCTGGCGGCGCTCTTCATGGCCGTAAGTTTGATCATTGTTTTTAACCAGTTGTTAGATAACTATCAGAGCTATCGCTGGCTGCATATAAATACAGACACACGTGACTATGCGCAATTGGTGTTGGAAAAAACCCCGGAAAATAGTGTTATTCTGGCGGATTGGCACTGGGTCACACCTATGAGGTATTTACAAACCGTCGAAGGGATCCGGCCGGATGTGGAAATCCATTATGTGTTCCCAACCGATGAACCTTATACTGAAACCTGGACCCGGCGAATAAATGAAGTGCTGGTTGAGGGCCAAGATGTCGTTGTCACCCATTTCGACGAATTTGCCTACCGTGATTTGCCCCTTTCCCAACCTCTGGGCGAAGCTTTTTTATTTAGCCAGGAACCCCTTCTTGAATTACCACCTGATTACACCGGCAATTCCGTTGCGCTTGATGATTCAATTGAACTCCTTGGCTACAAACTAGAATCGGAAGCCGTTGAGGTAGGTCAAGAAGCGGTCATATCCATAGCCTGGCAATCATCGTCCGACCTTGAGACAGGTACAAGCCTATTTGTTCACCTGGTTGGTCCGGATGGGCAAATCTATGGTCAAAGCGATCTCCCAGCCTTGGAACAGGAGGAGGGTATAACAATCACCCAGTTCCGGGTAGCACCGCGGCCAAATTCGGTACTCGGCGATTACACTCTCTATCTTGGCGCCTACAATCCAAAGGCTCTGATTAACCCGCAGAATAATTCCCGGATTCCCGTGAGCCAAGTGGAAGTGGAACTGGCGTCCCGAGCGCCCTTCACTATGAATCCCACTTACAGACCACTGGCGGCCGATCCCAATTCTTCGCGCCTTATTGGCTATGACTGGGATAATACATTAATCGGGCAAACCCGTTTATATTTACATTGGCAAACCGGTGATGGATTCTGGACGCAGGTTGAGGATCTGGCTGAGTCACAATTTGAATTGCCAGAAGTCCTTGGCCCTTGGGGTTATAAACAACAAAATGCTTCCATCTCGCTTGACCAATCGAGCACCTACATCCCATTTAGTCAGGGTATAACTTGGATTGGCGAGCCGGCAACAGATGAAATCCCTGTCGAAGCAGGTCAAGAATTACGACTTGACCAGCTTTTCGTTACCTCCACACCAATCCTTCGAGACTACGTTGTGTCGGTGAGGTTGGTTGGCTACGAAGATGATGGTTTTCACTGGGCCTGGTGGGATCTTGATGATGGGGTTCCAGCCATGGGCGCCATCCCTACTCTCAAATGGATCGCCGGGTCCACGGTTCAAGATCCGCATTGGCTCACGGTCAGTCAGAATGCTTTGCCTGGACAGGCGACTGAGCCACTATTGCTACTTTATGATGCTTTTAGCAGCCGGCCGTTACCGATTTTAGACGAGCGAATTAGCGAAATAGCTCCATGGATCCCACTTGGGCAAAAATACGTGAATAATGCTTCAGAAAATAACTAGAAGGGTGATCCACTAGACCATCGCAACGTCCACTTTCTGGCTATAAAAAAATCCCTTCGTCATAGCGAAAGGATCCTCATATCTGCTCTCTTCACTTATGGGCCCGCTAGGATTCGAACCTAGAACCAATCGGTTATGAGCCGACCGCTCTGCCGTTGAGCTACGGGCCCCAGGAGCGGCAGACGGGGATCGAACCCGTGATAACAGCTTGGAAGGCTGTTGTGTTACCCCTACACCACTGCCGCTAGAAGATAGTCGGGGCGGCCGGATTTGAACCGACGACCTCTCGGACCCAAACCGAGCGCTCTACCAAACTGAGCCACGCCCCGAGAATTCTAGATTAGTAGTATACTGAGCAGCTCATTACGCGTCAACTTCTCTGCGAGCCCGTAAAGACAAGACTTTTTTACTCTCCACACCAATACTGGCCCGCTCATCGATGTGATAACCTACCAACCAAAGAAGATGATCATGGGTGGCTACAATTGGCCACATGGTTCGCAATCGTTTTGGGATCTTTCGGTCAATCATTACGCGACTGACTTTGGACGAACCTTCAGACATGCCCAAAGGCTGGAAGCGCTCTCCGGGCTGACGAGCTCGAACGATAATGCTGGTAGAATCGGCGACCGAAACAAATGCCAGCCAGGGATCCTGATTTTCCAACACCTTTCTCAAATCAACCGCTTCTAACATCTGAGCTTGAATTATCCAGCCGTTTGCCAAGGTCAGGCGGCCGGGAACCGGCAAATCAAACTCGCCACTATTTTGAAGCTGCGGTAGATTTTGTATGGGAACGGCAGCATTGTCGACTGAAAAGAGCAGGTCGTTATAGCCTACTGACAAAGATAAACCGGCCGGCAACGTAGCTTTCGATCCGACATCGGAGCCGGAGGCAACTATTCTTGCCTGCTCGGTTGTCCGAAAACCAACATTGCGTATCTTTGGCAGGAGTGTAAGAATAGCTTTGCGAACCAGCCTCCTTTGCAAACCAATCTGCGCCGAGTACCAGCCAAGGCGATCCAGCTTCAGCCAACCCGAGCCCCCGTCAATAAAAAGACGATCCCACTCTCGGCCGGTGAGTTCATCCAGCATGTTATCTTCATCTTTCAATATGATCGCCATTTCCAGCAACCGTTCGCGAATGCCAGGATTATACTCGTCCAGCAACGGGATCAACTCATGGCGCAATCGATTGCGATAAAATGTCGTATCCTGGTTTGATCCATCAATCACAGGTACAAGATCATGCTCGACGCAGTACGCTTCGATCTCGCTTCTCTTGACCTGTAGCAGAGGACGGAGGAGAGTTAGGTCAGGCGACTCGGGCAACGGACTCGAGACCTGCATACCTCGCAGCCCAGTTATCGCCGATCCCCTGAGTAGATGCATCACGATCGTTTCAACCTGGTCATCAGCATTATGACCTGTGAGAACAATGTTTGCACCAGTGTCACGGGCTACGCCGGCAAAAAAATGGTAGCGAGCCTGTCGGCCGGCCTCCTCCACAGACAACCCTTCATTTCGAGCCAAAGCAGAAACATCACATTTCTTAACAATACAACGAACACTATGAATCGCGGCAAATTCCTTGACGAAGGTGGCTTCAGCGTTGGCCGACTCTCGCAAACCATGGTTTAAATGGGCCACGATCAAATTATCCGGTGAGAATAACTTTCCTTGGCAAAGTATGTGTATCAAACACAACGAATCCGGCCCGCCTGAAACTGCCACAATCAGTGAACTGTCCTCGGAAAATTCACCAAGGTTAGACTGCCTTGGAATAGATTGGTCAAGGGTTTTCCTCACCTGTTCAAGAATTGACATGAGCTATCCCAAAAGAAAATGGCCCGTGTTCAACGGGCCTTAAATCGTTCCACAAAAACATTGTTGGGCGGGTGGGATTCGAACCCACACGGGGGATTACCCCGGTGGATTTTAAGTCCTCAGCGTCTGCCGTTTCGCCACCACCCCATATATGGGGTTAAATCCCCTGCCTACCACCACATATGGTGCAAAACGAGTGTCTCCGACAAATCGATTTCCAAAAGTCCGATGTGCTTTTATTTTACCATAGAGGATGAGATATAAGAAGCAGTCTTTTTTCTTCAGTGCTTGCAGAAAGTGCCACACACCCAGAACTCGTATCATTTTCGCAAAATGACGTATGCTCTAATGGCAGCAGATGGTGGGACGAACGGACAGGGTAGTGCTGCCATGGACAATAATCAGAATGGGTCTTTCAAGCTTTGCACCTTGTTCCTAAACAGTTGCAATGATAACCGGATTGAAAATTAGCGTTAATCGGCGTAATTGTAGCGACTTTGACATCCGTTATCGCGTTTGGTGTAGATAGCTTATCTGGAGACGTCTTCTGATTACTGCCGTTAGGAATGCTTTTTGGTTTCGTAGGCGGTGTACTGGGAGCTCGTCCAGCAAAAGGCTGACATCTGCCGATTATTATGGGTATGCTGGCTGTTTCGTTGGTGCTGTCTTCGGAGGATTGCTTCGCGTGTTTGGTCTCGTGTTATTCGCATTCGTTCTTTGGTACCTTGGATTAGGAAAATTTTCTAAAGCACAATCGTTGCTATACGTGTTAAGCTATCCACCTTTCTGAGCATTGTCTGCGTCGCTCCATGTCAGGCTAATGACCCTCGCCCTAGGCTGCAGCTCCGCCCGCTCTTCATCCCCCCAACTAACCACCACGACCAGTTCATTTTCTTCAATGTTTGCGTTTCTCGTCGACCAGTGATTCTATATATTATTGGTTATGAAACGTCCGGCAACTAGAAGTCCGCCAATGAAAAGTCCAGTTTATCAAAAAAACCGGACATTTAGGCCACAGAATTTGTTATTCCACCCGGACCGGTCCTAAATCGATCGTATTGTCTATGACCCTAGTTAAAGAGGAGATGACCGGAACCCGGGTAAGTTCAGGCCACAGATACATTCCAACCCTTACCTGGTAGACGCCGGGTGTTAGGGTATCAGGCACTAGAATAGCATACTTGTCGGTAACAACCTCACCAGGCTGCCAACCGCTTGTTGGCCTGGCTCCACCTCCAGGCTGGCCATCTGTTTGGGCCACCAGCAGCCCTTCACCATCCAGTAGATGGGTAAAAACGGTGTAATCTCGGTCAAGAGCCACTTGCGCCTGCCAGAGAAGCTCCAGTAGCAAAGGTTCACCAGACCGGATGGAAGCAGGCAGCCGAGCGGTAGTCAAGCTAATCTCGTCGTTGAAGTTAGCCCCCACTTTTCGTTGATCCCCATCAGTGGCATCACCAAGTATAAAAAGGTAAATCGGGCCGCTATTTATGTAATTTGCATAGTACGCTCGACTACCATTTTGCCCCAGCCATTGGAGAACCCTGTGGGAGGGATCATATGCGGCTGGGTTTCCATACTCCACAAGCCAGACGCGATCATAGCCTGCGGTTGTCGCCTTTATATAATCACCTGTCTCTTCGGTAGACAGCAACTGAGCCCGATCGAGCATCTTGGACGATAACTGTTCGGGCAGGTAGATATCTGCCAATGATTGTTGAAGTGGGTTGTTCAACAGAACCAAGTCTCCTGCCAGTGATCGTTGCTCGATATCAGACATTAATCGTCCATAGCTGCCCTTCAGAAAAGCGGGATCGAACCATTGATGCGACAAAGATGTACCGGCTACTGAAAGAAATAATAGAAGAGCTACGATGCCTGATACCCGGTGTAGTCGAATCATTCCCCATATTCCGGCGGACACCAGTAATAGAAATGCCGGCGTACCAACCATCAGGTATCGCTCATAGAAGAAGGGTACGATTGGATTCATTCCCCAGGCAAAGGAGATAACTCCCAGTACGATAATAACCGGCAAGACAGCCAGGTAGCGCTGGGGGGACCGGTAGCGCCATAGGGTAAGCGCCCCAAGCACAGCCAGTCCCACAACAAGCCAGCTGATCCATGTCAAATTTGATGGTAGCGTTATACTGGCGCTATAGGCACGTAGGGTGCGCTGCGCCAGGTCAAACCAAACAGCTGGCCTCCACTTGTCAAATTGTTGATACGTCCGCGTGTTTAAGAAATCGACCGAATACACTAGCCAAGGCAGGAAGGCAACCGCCATGCCAAACCAGACGGCAACCCAGCCCCGTAACTGTTTCCAGGAACGGCGCCAGGCATGGAACAGAACAACAAAGCCTGCCTGGCAGACCATCATCGCGAAGGCATAATAGTGGGAAAACAGCATGAGCGACGATGCCAGACCGTATAATAGCCAGACTCGGCCAGGTATTATTTTGTCACCTACCTGCTGGCGCAACAGGTACACTAGCAAGGTGAGGGAAGCCGTTGAAGTGGCAAACACAACGCCATAGAAACGAGCTTCCTGGGCATAGTAAATGAGAAATGGGGAAAAGACACCCACGATCAGCGTCCACAAACCAAGCAGGCTGCCGCCGACAAGCCATCCCAGCCGGCCTAGTAAAACGACTCCCATCAAGCCGGCCAATACAGATACATAACGAATTACAAGAGCGGTGTCACCGCCAAGCCGCATCATGCCGTACAACAACAAGTGGTAGAACGGCGGGTTGAATTCGACGTCGCTGGCTATGATATCTTCCAGCTGCCAGCCTGCAATGGTAACACTCCAGGCCTCGTCACCAGTGATGTCAGGGTAATCCACCCGGTAAAGGCGCAGTCCCAAACCAATAAGGATTAGCAATAATACAAGCCACCGCTCCCGAATCTCCCTCGTCCTTACCATACTCTGAAAACTATAACCGAAGCCGTATCAGAGGGCAAAAGTGGTAATTGCTAAAGACCAGGTTTTTGGAAAAACCGGTTTTTAAGGTGTTCTAAAGTTTCTGAAGTCACACAGATGCGCTTTAAAGAACCATCAGCCGCTTCTGGCTTTGTCGGCATCCAGGTTGATTTCGTGCGAGGGTCCGTTGCTCCCAATCCATTTGCTAGTTGAACGCTTTCTGCTTCCAGGTAGAGCGTTAGATTTGAACCGAGCGCTGATGCACGACGGCTGCCAAACCTCAATCTAGTTAGCGTTTCACTTGACCACCCTTTTTTGGGTTGACTATAAGCTGGGGGTCGACGGCAATCATTGAAGTGCAACTTGCCAGGGGTCAGGCAGAGTATGCGCCTGTCAAGAATCTTTGGATCGACCTGTCTTGTCAGGTCATCCTCCGCAACCGCAATCCATTAAGTCCCTTGTGTTTGGATGGTAGTAACCAGGATCAACATCCCCTGGTTACCACCATATGTTAGGAGTGTTGGTCTATTAACTACCACAAGTAGGGCGGGTGGGATTCGAACCCACACGGGGGATTACCCCGGCGGATTTTAAGTCCGCTGCGTCTGCCGTTTCGCCACCGCCCCTTGTTGTCACAAAATAATACATAGGAGTGAGAAATGAACGACGTGTCGGGATTCTATCAGATTTTTAAGGAGATGACATACACGTTTAGGATAGCTCAAAAGGCTTATTGACTGCCATATAGCCAGTAGGTATAATGCCTTTTCAGAGGAGCAGCGAACCAGTCTGCGTACTGTCTTTTAGTATCGGTTATTTTTAGTAGACTGGTGCCCAATAGTTCGTTCACTATTTGTTATCGTCTAAATACCACTCAACAACGTTAATCGAAGAATAATGGCACTCAAAGGAAACTTACGTGATTTTTCAACAGCCCAGTTATTGAACCTGATCAATTTAGCTCGAAAAACAGGTACTCTAACTATTGAGGGATCTCAGGTCGCTCAGATGTCATTCCGCGAAGGGAAGTTAATTTACGCTTCTTTAGGTGATGACAGCAATAGCCTGGCCTACGTTCTTCAAGACGCCGGGATTTTGTCAGAAGAACAGGGACGTGTCATTCGAACCAGAGCGAAGGGCACTGGTGACAAACAACTGGGACATTTACTAATTCAGGCAGGTTACGTTACCCAGAGTGATATTATCCAAAGCGTTCGCAAGTATATCTTGGATGTCGCTTACAAGATGTTCACCTGGGCTGAAGGACTGTTTCGATTTGACGCAAATCAGATCCCTTCGACTGATCGCATTACGGTCCCTATTGACCTTGAAAGCGTCATCTTAGAAGGGAGCCGGCGGATAAAGGAATGGGAGCGCTTACAGGAGGAACTCCCAGATCTAGACGTTTCGCTACGGTTCGCCAGTCACCCGAACGCTCGTTTACGCGACATCAATCTCACCGTTGAGGAATGGCGCGTTATTTCATTTGTCAGTCCTGAGAACACACTTCGCCAAATCGCCGCTGCCGTAAACTTAAATGAATTTCAGATTCGGAGGATCGTGTATGGCCTTCTTCAGGCGGGATTGGTTGAGTTGGTTGGGTCCGTACGACCCGTAGCAACCCCAGAAACATCGAAAACCTCAGAATCAATGGATGTTTCCGCTGGAGAGCAGAAACCAACGGTCAAGCGATCGGTTATAACGAGGCTCATCACTCGAATCCGACGTCTATAATTCGTTTGTTTTTCCCGATATAGGAGTTTGCAATCGAATAGTAGACCCATTTAGCGGCACAATGCCAGATATCATTAATCTTAAGCTGGTGCCAATTCAACACATTCCCGAACCAGGTCCCGGGATAATCACGTCGGATGTGCTACTATGAATATATTCTTTTTTTCTAATATCTGCTTATTTCGACAATAGGGTACACATGCAAACGGTCAAGATGGTGGTGACAGGTCCATTCTCCGCCGGCAAGACTGAGTTCATCAACTCAGTGAGCGAAATTGACGTCGTATCCACCGAGCGAAAGATCAGCCAGGCTTCTGAAGCAGCCATCAAGGAAGCAACGACGGTGGCGATGGATTTCGGCCGGATCACAGTTGATGAAGAACTAGTCCTCTTTCTTTTCGGCACTCCCGGGCAGCGCCGTTTTGATTTTATGTGGGAAATACTTTCTGAGGGCATGCTGGGCTATATTGTTATTGTGGATAGCACCAAACCAGAAACCTTCAAAGAGGCAAAAAGAATACTTAATGCCTTCAACAGTTTCTCAAAGACGCCGTTTGTAATCGCGGCCAATAAACAAGATTTGGACGACGCCTGGGAGCCAGGAGATATTCGTATCATCCTTCATTTAGAAAACGATGCCAAGGTGTTGCCCTGCACGGCTCTTGACAAAGAAAGCGTTAAAAATATCTTGTTAGAGCTTTTATATTCAATTATGGAACAATATGATGAATGAGTGCTGCAAGAATCTGTTAACGAGTAATTTACCGCTCATTCACTTAGTCTAGGTCGAGTACTGACGAGGCCAATGATACCAATATTTCACCACACCACGTTTACTTGTTAAGAGGGTTACGTGAGTTCGATCGTCACCTCTCAGGGTATACTGCATTTTGAGACCGTCGGCCAGGGCTGTCCGATTATCTTGCTCCATGGTTGGATGAACTCATGGGACGTCTGGCGAAGTTCAATGCTCTCTTTGGGCACTGGTTTTTCGAATAGTAACGACCCTCCTAGACGAGTCTACGCCCTTGATTTCTGGGGTTTCGGTGCTTCCTCTAACCCTGACAATAAACTTGGTTGCCCATATCTTGTAGCCAACTATGTAGAAATGGTTCGCGAGTTTATGGACAACATGGGAATTATTCGAGCGCCTTTCGCCGGGCATTCATTAGGCGGAACTGTTGCTCTCCAATTCGCACTCAAATATCCACAGCGAACCGAGAAAGTGATCATTGTCGGCTCCCCCATCGTCGGTAGTTCGCTCAACCCAATTCTCAAATTAGCCAGTTACAGGTGGATTGCTCGACTTGTCTGGAAATTTACCTTTATCCGTTCGGCAATAATGCACCATATTCTCTCTGGGGACTCCCAACAGGTTCAACAGATGATATCTCGCGACATGGAAAGAAGCTGCTTGAACTCTTTCTTTCGCAGCATATGCGATTTGCGTGATACAGATCTGCGAAGCCAACTTACACACCTGGCGGTCCCAATGATGGGTATTTACGGAATGAGAGACAATATTGTTTCTCCTATCAATGCGAAGTTCTTGATTCACGAGGTCCAGCATGCTGAAGTAATCATGATGCACCGTTCGCGCCATTTTCCGATGACAGATGAACCGGAGTTATTCATGGACGAAGTAATTGGTTTCTTGAACAAGAACGGTCGATACTAATATGAAAACCATTAATGCACTTCGTTATTCTGCTTATCATTTAGGGTAAATGGCAGTAGCGCATGACAAGTTCTGAGGAAAGCTACTATTATCCCAATCGCATGGGTCTCATTGTTCTGGTCGCTATGAATGACATCCTTGGTAGTCACGGTGTCAACGCGACTTTGAATTTAGCCGGGCTACCCGAGCTGGTCAATAATTACCCACCTAATAACCTGAAGCTCGGTTTTCGATTCGAGAATCTCACAGCAATCCAAGAAACCATTGATGATATGTTTGGCGAACGCGGTGGCCGGCTATTGGCTATGCGTACAGGACGGGAGACCTTTAAGTATGCCCTGAAGGACTTTATGCCGGTATTGGGAATCGCAGACCTGTCCTTCCGACCGTTGCATTTGGGAATCAAGCTCAAGATAGGCCTGGGTGTTTTTGCCGAAACATTTAATAAATTCACGGACCAGATTGTGCGATTAGAGGAAGAATTAGATAGACATTTATGGATCATTGAGAGGTGTCCAATTTGCTGGCAGCGAAAATCAACCAATCCTTGTTGCCACTTGGCCGTAGGTTTACTGAAAGAATCCTTACATTGGGTAAGCAACGGTCGGGAGTTTCGTGTGGAGGAGATCCAGTGCATTGCTGCAGGCAACAGTGCTTGCGTTATCGCCATATACAAGCAGCCGATTCTCTAATTGCCATGCGCCGAATTATTATTCAAGATTCTGGGTATATCCATCCTTTCAACGAACCTGCTCGTGATCTCCGCGTGCATAACGTTCCCCTTTGGCTCTGGCAACGAGATATTCTTGGCCCAAACTTTAGCGATGAAAGAGAATTTGCTAGCTTGAACGAAGCCCAAAGTCATGATGGTGAAATCAAAGCAGCCACCTTGGTCCACAAAGATAACATTTTTTTTAATAAAGCTCTTATAGACGAATTTGTTGACCGGGCAAATTCAGGGAACAAAGCGGTTCGAATAGCCTTCCATAACCAAGATCCGGCCATAGTCGAACATGTCTTACCTCTGACCAAGAATTTTGAGCAATCGAATCAACTTTTGTTGGGCGATCTTTGGTACTTCCCCGACGGCATCGCCAACACCAACGATGTCGAACCCCTGATAATCGATACGGAATCACGCGAGGTGGGTTATTATCATATACCCCCTTACATGGCCACAGTATCTGGCGACCTAGTTTACCAACTACCTCGAAAGTCATTCGTTTCTATTGAAAGTTGGGTCCACCTATTTGTGGTCGACATTCTATTCGGAGTTTTTGCACAAGGGAAGGATATGGAAGATAAGGCTGACTCTGATTGGCGTTATCGGCTCAAGATCCTCTTCCATGCACTTCTCGAACAGAAGAGAGTGATTGATTCATCCGAGATAGTTAGCATTGGACGAAATGTAATTATTGACCCTTCTGCTGTTATCCATGGTCCCACGAAGATCGGGAACAATGTCACGATCGGACCTGGCACCGTGATCGATAACTGCGTCATTGGCAATAATGTGAATATATCCCAGGGTTGTCAACTGATGCTCAGCGTTGTTAGCGATGGATGTTTCTTGCCGTTCAGAGCCGCCTTATTCATGACAACGCTAATGGAAAATACGATGGTTGCCCAGAATAGTTGCCTGCAACTATGCGTAGTCGGCCGGGACACATTTATCGGAGCAGGAACCACCTTTACTGATTTCAAAATTTTACCAGGGACCGTTTTTGCGGCCGCAGACCAGCAAAAGCGAGCCGCCACAAATCTTCTTGTACTGGGAGGCTGTGTCGGACACCATTGCCGTTTAAGCTCAGGCCTGGTAATTTATCCGGCAAGGACAATTGAATCAGATGTCGTTATTCTGGCTGAAGCGCATGGCCAGTATGTCACTGCCGACGTCACTTACGAAGACAGTAGCCACCATGCTTTAATACATGACTATCCATATCCCCGACAATATCCGCGGATGGAGATGCCATCATAAATTATTGGTTCATTCCCACTGCCAAAGCTAGAGTGGTTTTTCGAATCGGGATGAATGGCTGTTTCTGGTATTATCTAAGGTAGGAATGGTAGAGAACACCATGCATTGCAGACGGCGCCAATTGGAGCAATGCCTCGCATCCATTCATTGTTGAGCGGAATAAATGTTTCTGGTTCTATCTTCTCATTCTTTGACACTTTCCTGGCCATTATAATGGAATTCGTGATACCCAGATTATCATCTGAGGAAGGAATCATATGAGTGAAGGCAGAATTCTCATAGTTGAAGATGATGTAGATACCGCAGAAATGCTCCGAGTTGTTTTTTCTGAGGCCAAGTACTCGGTGGAAGTCACCTTCAGGGGAGACGACGTTCTTGATTATACTCGCCGTCATATTCCGGACCTGATCATCCTGGATATTCTTCTACCGGGAATGAACGGATACGCACTATGCCGAGAGCTTAGAACAACAACACGAACTAGCCATATTCCCATCATTTTTTTGACCCAGAAAGATGAACGGGACGACCGGATTGCCGGGTTGGAATTGGGAGCTGATGACTACATAACAAAACCGTTCGATATTGAAGAATTAAATTTACGAGTAAAGAACGCGATACAAGGTCACCGACGGATGAATATGACTGATCCGCGTAGTGGGTTACCTGCCGCGCGACTAATCGAAGAGCAGTTACGGGGATTGATTCTGAAAAAAAATTGGGCCTACATCGAAGTTGGTGTTCAACACCTACAACCGTTCGTTGACAGTTATGGTTTTGTTGCCGGTGACGAGGTGCTGCGCTACATGGCGTTAATGCTCAATGAATGCATCGATGAGTCGGGAACTCGTAACGATTTCGTTGGCCATGCTGGTGGTCCCATATTTGTCATCATCACCTTCGCTAAGAATCCCGATAGACTCGTCCAGCGAATACGGCGGCGATTCGCCGAAGAAATCATGACCCACTATAACTTCATGGATTCAGAAGAAGGAGGAATTCGTCTGTCGGATGGAAATCTCGCATCGCTTATGCGCTTGTCCATTGGCTTTGTCTCGGCTAAAACGAGACAGTACTCGGATATTCGAGAAATTACTGAATCAGCCGCCGAGCAGAGGCGTCTGGATCTAGAATCAGCTTCATTATAGCGGAGTGTGATCCGTAAGGAACACAATCGATATGATTGAGAAGGCGTCACCTGAAATCTCATCTTTGGCCGGCAATCATCTTGCGGCCTTGGCGCGAATCAGCGAGCAATTGCGCGCCAACATGGATCTGAGTGATGTCCTGCAGACTGTGTTCTTTGAAGCCATGGCCAATAGCAGTTCCGACGGGGGACATATCAGCCTTTATCGCGATTCCGCTGGTAGTTTTCTGCCTAGACATGAAATTGGCGATTCTCTGCCAAAAAATGAAGCGCTTGAACTGGAAAAAATAGTTTTGGAATCCCTCCAATCTCTTGTTCGCGATGATATGCAAAGTCGATCGCCCCTGCGTTCCGTCCTGGTTACACCGATCCTGTACGAAGGCGTTATTGCTGGGCTTATCAGCCTTTATAGTCGCAACCGGGACCATTTCGATATTAATACGGTTGAATTTCTTAATGCCCTCTCCAATCTCGCAAGCGTGGCCATTGTTAATGCTCAGCTTTACCAGGACACCTTGGAGCGAGAGCGTTTCTATGCTGCACTCGGACGCGTCACCCTGGCAATCAGTGCCACAGTTGATTTACCCGAAGTCCTTTCGCTGGTTTGCCTTGAAAGCTTGGAGTTATTCAAAGTTGATGGCGCCTACATATGGCAGGCTGAGGGTGACAGGTTGGTCGGTTCTGCCGCCGCGGGTCATGCCCGAGATCGATTTGTTAAAGCGACAGTTCCCCTGACGGAAACCCGAATTCTCTCATCGGCCGTCGCCCGCTCCGAACGAGGGCTAATTAGTAATAACTTTGGCAATGATGATCGGTATATCCGTCCATACCGCTGGCAGTCAGCGATCAAATCTGCCTTGGCTGTCCCGCTGCGTAAGGATGCTGATATCATCGGAATCTTAGAGTTGGCAGATACCACAAACCGTAACAGATTTGCCCTATCTGATATTGAGCTTGCTACTTTCTTTGGTACTCAGGCAGCCACAGCCATCCAAAATGCCAGACTCGTAACTGAAATGCGCAAGCTGAACGAACAACTCGACTTACGGGTGGCGAAACGGACTCGAGCACTTGGGGAGGAACGAGACCGAGTTCAGTACTTGCTTCGTGTAACCTCTGAATTGTCTTCCAGCCTTGATCAGGACAAGGTCCTGGTCAGAACAATGGAGTTAGTCAACGAAGTTGTCAACGCTACTCACGGCAATATTTTGTTGATCGATACCCTCACTGGCGAATTCATTTTTCCTTCTGCATTTGATGATCACAAGCTACCTCCTTTGCCCCGGGAGGATTTTGGTTACCGACCTGAGGAGGGATTGGCGGGTTGGATTATTCGTGGACGGGAAGCTGTGATTATCGATGATACCCTTGATGATGCTCGCTGGGATGGCTCACGAGATGAACCAGAAGTGCGCTCCATCCTGGCCGTGCCGCTTATTGCCAGTGACCAGGTAATCGGTGTCCTAGCCCTTTTCCATGAAAAAGCCAATGCATTCACCCGAGAACAACTCGAACTTGTCGAAGCAGCCGGCTCGCAAGTGGCCAATGCGATAAGCAACGCACAGCTTTATCTCTTGATTCGAGATCAGGCGGAGCGCCTGGGAAGAATGTTGCGCGAAGAGCATATCGAATCGGCAAAAAACCAGGCGATTTTAGAAAGCATCGCTGATGGAGTCTTGGTCGCAGATGCCAGTGGTCAGATTGTCCTCGCGAATCTCTCGGCCAGTCATATCCTAGATATTGTCCGCGAACAATTGATTGGAAAATCCATAAACGAATTGATGGGTCTCTATGCTGCTACAGGCGATAATTGGATGATTATCATAGAGAAATGGTCTTCAAGCAGCGGTCCAGAACCGAAACCCCAGTTCCTGGCTGAACGACTGATTATTGAAGACAAGATAGTCAGCATAAGCCTTTCCCCGGTTTTCGCCAGCGGGCAGTTCTTTGGCACAGTCTCGATTTTCCGCGATATAACACAAGAAGTCGCCGTTGACCGAATGAAGAGCGAATTTGTGTCTACAGTCTCGCACGAACTACGAACGCCCATGACTTCCATTAAAGGTTATGCCGAACTAATACTGATGGGGGCGGCAGGCGACATGACTGATGCCCAGACAAGATACCTGCAGATAATCAGCCAAAATGCTGATAGAATGAGCGATCTCGTAAACGATCTACTTGATATCTCTCGAATTGAATCAGGAAAAACCACATTGGAACTTACACCGGTTGACCTGTCATTAATTATACAGCAGGTCGTCGATGTTCACCTTCGAAGCCTGATCAAGCAGGAGGACAAGCATATATCTGTGACAACCAATATCACCTCCTCCCTACCACTCGTTTTAGCCGACAGGGATCGTATTACTCAGATCCTTACCAATTTACTTGACAATGCCTATAACTATACACCTTACGGCGGCTCCATCACTGTGAAAGCCCACACTGACAATCAGAATGTATTCGTGAGTATCGACGACACAGGCTTTGGCTTATCTGAAGATGAGCTAGGCAAGATATTTAATCGGTTCTATAGATCAGAACGCGAAGAGGTGCAACGGGTGCCAGGTACAGGTTTAGGCTTGGCGATAGTACGGAGTTTAGTAGAAATGCATGGTGGCAATATAACTGCTGAGAGCGTTCTCGATGAGGGCAGCACGTTCAGTTTATCACTTCCGATGGCCGCCAAACTACCGACGACGGATCCTGTAGAGGATCTTTAGAAAACCCCTCTTAGGCGGAACAAGCAACACATTTCGCCGCGAGCAAGTTAAATGGCCCGAATCCTTGTTGCTGAAGATGAAACCGATATACGGCATTTGATAACCTTGACACTAGAATTCAATGGATTTGAGGTTGTCTCGGTAAACGATGGCTATGAAGCTATCGAAGCCGCAAAGTTAGGAGGATTCGATCTTATTGTATTAGACGTGCGTATGCCAAGAACATCCGGTTACGATGCATGTCGCAAGCTACGAAAGTTAGCAGTAACCAAATATACTCCGATTGTCTTTTTATCGGCCAAAGGACAGGAGTCTGAGGTCGAGACCGGTTTGGACGCAGGTGCAGATGAATACATTTTGAAACCATTCGCTCCCAATGATCTCGTCGAACGAATCAATTTCTATCTCGCCAAATCAAAAAAATAGGGCAATATCCCTGTTCCGTTTTGCAGCCGACCTTGCCAAATGAGCATCACAACAATCGACAATCATTTCGTTCATTATGAGGTCCTCGGCCGTGGCGATCCAATCATCTTCATACACAGTTGGCTAGGCTCTTGGCGCTATTGGTGGCCATCTATGCAAGCGCTATCCAACAACAACCGTACCTTTGCTTTTGATCTATGGGGATACGGAGACTCCAGTAAGGTATCGACCAAATATACGTTTGAAGCGTATCTAGAATTATTAACACAATTTGCCGCTGCCTTGGGAATCGCTCGACCATTTTGCCTGGTTGGTCACGGATTGGGCGCCGCCTTGGCACTGAGGTATAGCCGGTTGAATCCGCAGACTGTTAGTAGAATAATAACCGTCGGGCTGCCCTTCAACGGCCATCAAATAAATGGTGATTTGATTAAGTTCGGCCTGGAGGGCTTTATGGAGCGATTCATGAACCAAATCAGCTCCTATCCAGAGCTCGCTAAAGAAATGGAAAAAACTGATATTACCGCGATCAGCGCCGTGATAGATCAGATGTCATCTTTTGACTTTTTATCTGATTTGGATGGGATTCATACACCCCTTCTTATGATCTTTGGCAAACGTGATTTGGTCATCCAGAGTAAAAAGTATCTGGAGCCCTTGCTGGCGCAAACGACCCCAAAACGTCACCTGGTTATGCTAGACGAATGCAATCATTTCCCAATGCTAGAACTGCCAGCTGTTTTCAATCGCCTTCTACATGACTTCATCCATGGCGATGGTGAAGCTGAAATTCGGCCGAAGCGGTACTGGCAACGTCGCACCTGGTGACCCATAAAATACATGGAATCCTTGTCAAACTTTCCGCCGCAGCTGCCATCAATGTTATCAATTCAGAACAGTTTCGCCTTACTTTACCTACCTCCGAAACGATTGACAAAGGTCCCCCCAGTGGTATAATCACCTCTGGGTGATTCCGAGTAGGTAAATTATTTGGTGGCTGACATCGATTCTTAAAAGGTAATTTCGTTCCTGCATCTCTACTGGCAGTTTGTGAAGTTACGCGTTGAGTGAGCAAAGGCGATAGTAGTCATGTCACGATGGTAGATTAAGCTCTCAAAAAACATCATCAGTCATCCTAAACTCGGCTGAAACTCGTGATTGAGTTATGCTTTGGCCGGGTTTTTTTGCGCCCTGAGCGGATATGATTTCTACAGTGGATAAGATGTTTGCATGAATTCGACAACAGAAAGTAATAGTCATGATAATACGGATGAGGGGGAGGTTGACTTCACCGAAGATCTGGCTCAGCTTCTAGACGAACATGATTATGACCTGCCTTCCGTTGGTGACATTCGCCAAGGAATTATCGTAGCGATCTCCGATCAAGGTATTATTGTCGACCTGAGTTTAAAAAGAGATGGGTTGGTTCAGCCGTCTGATTTGGACGAATTGGATCCCGAGGAAAGGAGCAGCCTAAAAATCAACGACGAGATTCCTGTATATATTCTGGAAACCAATCAGCCAGACAGGTTGCTCGTCTCAATTCAAAAGGCAAAGCTTAATCGTGATTGGATTTCGGCCCAAGAGATGATGGATAACGGCGATATAATTGAGGCGCCGATTATTGGTTACAACCGGGGTGGTGTGATCGTTCCATTTGGTAATCTGCGTGGTTTCGTGCCAGCATCGCACCTGACCGAACTACGTCGAGGCATGGACGATGGACAGCGCCAGCAAGTAATGTCAAAAATGCTTGAGGAGATTCTACCCCTCAAAGTTATTGAAGTAAATCGGCGTCGAAAACGATTGGTTTTGTCCCAGCGGGATGCCCAAAGAGAGTGGCAAGAAAGTAGAAAGCAGGAACTTTTAGACAACCTGACCGAGGGGGCAGTGATAAGAGGCCGGGTTAGCGGTCTGCGGAGTTTCGGCGCATTTGTTGACCTGGGCGGGGCAGATGGCCTGATCCATATATCTGAATTGGCCTGGCACCGGGTGAACCACCCACGAGAAGTTGTGAAGGTGGGCGAATCCTTAGATGTCTACGTTTTAGCGTTAGACAAAGAAGAACAGCGTATTGCTTTAAGCCGGAAAAGGTTACTCGAAAACCCCTGGTCTACAGCTGAACAACGGTATCTTATTGGACAATTAGTTGAAGGCAAAGTTACCAGGATCGTAGCCTATGGTGCATTTGTTGAAATAGAACCGGGTGTCGAAGGTCTGCTGCACATTTCACAACTCTCCCGGGATACAGTAGCTGAACCTCAAGACTTGATCAAAGAAGGCGATATTCACCTATTGAGGATAATAAGCCTGGATTCTGAAAAACAGCGTGTTGGACTTAGTCTCAAGAATGTCTCAACCAGCGAACAAATTGAATGGATGTCCAGCAGAGAGTTTGAGACAGCGGTGACGGATGAAAAGGATACCGCCTCTGCGGTTAGTCAAGAACTCAAAGAAGAAGAACAAGAAGAAGAATAGGTCCAGGTTTAGTTTATATGCTCAAGGAAGGAACTCTCTGATTAATAGAATATTTTGCAACCAAAAAGGATTGGTTTCGAATATTTGGACCTTGATAAGAAAGAAATATTCCATAATATATAAGTAGGATAAAGTGAGGTAAGGATTTTAGATGCCAACGGTCAAAAGAATGCCGAATGAGTCAGATGAAAGCTTGATGCGCCGGTTTCGGAAAAAAGTAACCAAAGCAGGTGTTATGAGTACAGTAAGAAGGAAAAGATGGCACGTTTCGAAAAGCGAACTGCGACGGATGCAGAAGAAGAAGTCTATTCGCAGAATGAGACGAAACAATAGCCCAAAATAATCATAATATGGCTAATAAGGAAGAAAAATTAGAAGTTGAAGGTGTCATCGTAGAGGCACTACCCAACACTCAATTCATCGTCGAGCTAGACAATGGCCATCGGGTGTTGGCTTATTTATCTGGAAAAATGCGGCGGTATTATATTCGGATATTGTTGGGGGATCGCGTCCGTGTCGAGATGACTCCGTACGATCTTTCACGCGGTCGAATCACGTATCGCTACCGCCGTCAACATGAATCAAGAGAGTAGCCATCTTTAGAGTAGCTGGCTATGGTAAGTAACTATTTGCTTGCCATAGCTTTTTGATTGATTACCCCATGATTGAATAAGGGGGCGATGGCGCTATATTTTGCATACAACCAAACAGATCCAATCCCTGGTTGTCAGTTTCTTTTTTACAACTCCTCCAAAGGCAACAACGGCTCCGCTAACATCCTCAGTTTGTTCGTCAATTATTCCGCTGAGAATAAGTTCTCCTGTGGTTGACAATAAGTCCAGAAGTTGTTGCTCTCTCAACAAGGATATTATGACGGGGGCAAGGATGTTAACCAGAACGATGTCCCACTTCTGCCCGGTTTTCTCAGGTAGACTCCCTTGAAAGACAGATATCTTCTGGTCGACGCTATTTGCCAGCGCATTCTCCACTGTTGCTTCAACCGCCATCGGATCGATGTCGAAGGCGGTAACGTCTTTCGCTCCTAATTTGGCGGCGGCAACCGACAATATGCCGGAACCAGATCCGACATCAAGCACGCGGGAACCCGGCCGGATAGACTCTTCCAAGGCTTGCAAGCACATCTGGGTAGTAGGATGAAGTCCGGTGCCAAACGCCATGCCTGGATCCATCAAGATAACAATATCATCAGTTCGATTTGTCGTGGCTTTCAACCACTTTGGCTGGATCCAGATTCGAGTACCTAAACGAAATGGGTGGTAATTCTTCCGCCAGGCGGTCGCCCAATCCTCATCTTCCAGGATCCGGTATTCGGGTGTGGGAATAGCGGAATAAAGACGTTGTAAAAAGTACAGCATTTCCTCGATTTTTTCCCGTAGCGACGGAGAATCCTCATTTCCCGGCACATAGATCTTGACCGTCACATTCGACTCGAGGGCAAGCGGGTCTGGGCTATTTGGGATCACCTTTTTGCTCGAGAACAACGCTATTACGTAGGCAAATGGTAACAGGTACTCTGATACAGCTTCCGCGGCCTCGCCGTCGGTTGTGACACTGATTTCTAACCAGTACTTGGCTTTCATCCCTTTTTGGTTCTCGCTTATTTGCCCGTTTAGATCAATTTAAGCTTAAGCCGCATCCAGCTACATGCTTGAAGCGCCGAAAAAATCCCCCAAGGCATCTTTCAACTGACCCAGAATACTTTTCTCTCTTTGCGGGATAACTTCTTTGCCCAGTGTACCGGCGAGATTCTGAAGTAGTTTTTTTTGTTCTGCAGTGAGTTTTGTGGGAATGGCAACGTGGACGATAACCAGTTGGTCTCCCCGACCTGTTCGACGCAGGTGAGGCACACCGCGGGCCCGCAACTTGAATACTGTTCCAGATTGAGTACCGGCAGGGATCTTGAGCTGTTCTTCATTATCAACAGTAGGTATGGAGATCTCGTCCCCGAGGGCAGCCTGGGCGATATTGATTTCCATTTCCAATAAGATGTCGTCTCCGCGACGTTGGAAGAATTCATGGTTCTTCACATGCAAAACAACATAGAGATTGCCGGGTGCCCCTCCATCGATGCCTGGAGCGCCCTCATTCGTTAATCGAATCTGGGTGTCGTTGTCTACTCCCGCTGGGATCTTGACATTTAAGGTCCGTAGTTGTTGTACTTGCTTTCGACCATTACAAACAGTACAGGGCGTTGGGATTGTTTCCCCACTCCCACCGCACTCAGGGCATGTTGTAACATTTACAAAGGAACCGAGAAATGATTGGCGCATATGGCGGACTTCACCTGATCCGTTACAGTTCGTGCAACGAATCGGAGATGTACCCGGTTCAGCTCCGGAACCTGTGCAGTGTGGGCAAGTCTCTGGCCTGCGCACCTCTATCTCCTTCTCGACACCAAAGACAGCGTCTTCAAAGGATATAGTCAGATCGTGTCGGAGATCAGCGCCATGTCTTGGGCCAGCTCTACGGCGGGATCCAAATCCACCGAAGAATTCTTCAAAAATATCAGCCACATTTCCAAACCCAGAGAAATCTTCGTACCCTGCACGTCCACCTTGGACACCTGCATGCCCAAAACGATCGTAAGCTGTCCGTGAGGATTCGTTTGACAATACCTCGTAGGCTTCGTTTATTTCTTTGAATCGCTCTCCAGCCTCCGCATCCGCATTAACATCAGGATGGAACTTGCGCGCCATCCGGCGATAAGCTCGCTTGAGGTCCTCCTTGGAGGCTTTTCGGTCAACTTCTAAAACTTCGTAGTAGTCACGCTTTGTGGCCATATATACCTAAAAATCAATTGCGTATTGTGAGTGACTTCTGATTTCTTTTGGTCACTCACAATACGCAACTACTCTGAGACAAATCTCAACCGAGGGGTTAACTCTTACTCCTCGCTGAATTCGCCTTCAACAACATCCTCTTCTCCCGACTGATCATCTGCAGTTTGTCCATCCTGACCACCAGTTTCTGGCTCAGTCTGTTGGTACATCGACGATCCAACTTCTTGCATGACCTGCTGAAGTCGGTTTACGGCTCCGTCCAAAGCCTCTGGCGAACCCGACAAAGCCGATTTTACTTGATCAATCTCTGCCTGAATCGCACTTTTTTGGGTATCAGTAATCTTATCGCTATTTTCTTGAATAAACTTTTCGCCGCTATAAATAGCCGAATCCGCCATGTTGGATGCCTCAACCGCTTGTTTTCGTTTGGCATCTTCCGAGGCATGCCTTTCAGCTTCCTTTATCATTTCATCGATTTCTGCGTCAGCCAGACCGCTGGATGGCAGAATCTGCATTGCTTGCTCACGCGAAGTTGCTTTGTCCTTGGCATTGACATTGAGGATGCCATCAGCATTGATATCGAAGGTGACCTCAATCTGAGGAACGCCTCGCGGGGCAGGTGGAATACCGTCAAGAATAAACTTACCCAGGGTCTTATTATCTACAGCCATCGGTCGCTCACCTTGTAAGACGTTGATTTCTACCTGGGTTTGCATATCAGCCGCTGTGGAGAAAACCTGGCTCTTTTTGGTAGGAATAGTCGTATTTCGATCGATTAAGGGAGTAGAAACTCCACCTAGCGTTTCAATGCTTAAAGTTAGGGGTGTTACATCCAGGAGCAAAACATCCTTCACATCGCCGCCCAAAACACCGGCCTGGATTGCTGCACCAATTCCCACAACCTCATCCGGGTTCACACCTTTGTGCGGCTCTTTCCCAAAAAATTCCTTTACGGCTTCCTGAATTGCCGGCATCCGGGTCATGCCACCCACTAAAACGATCTGAGTGATATCAGCCGTTGAGACGCCAGCATCTTTGATTGCTAGTTTGCACGGCTCGATGGATCGTCTTACCAGGTCTTCCGTAAGTTGCTCAAGCTTTGCTCTCGTCAAGGTCATCGTTAGATGTTTTGGACCACTGGCATCCGCCGTGATGTATGGCAAATTGATTTCAGTCTGCATGGTTGTCGATAGCTCAATCTTGGCTTTTTCAGCCGCTTCACTCAGACGTTGAAGCGCCTGGCGGTCCGTGCGTAGATCGATTCCCTGATCCATCTTAAACTGATCGGCCACCCAGGTGATAATCTTCTGGTCAAAATCGTCACCACCCAAAAATGTATCACCATTTGTCGACTTCACCTCAAATACACCCTCGCCAACCTCAAGGATTGATATGTCAAAGGTGCCGCCCCCCAGGTCATAGACGGCAATAATCTCGTCTTCATCGCTGCCAATTCCGTAAGCCAATGAAGAGGCAGTGGGCTCATTAACAATACGCAGAACTTCGAGACCTGCGATTTTTCCGGCATCTTTTGTGGCCTGGCGTTGGCTGTCATTGAAATATGCAGGAACAGTAATAACGGCCTGGGTGATCGGCTGGCCAAGGTAAGCTTCCGCATCGGTTTTAATCTTCTGGAGAATCATCGCTGATATTTCTGGTGGTGAATACTCGCGGCCGCTCATCACAACGCGAATATCGCCATTGGGCGCTTCCACTACCTCATAAGGCATGAATTTTCGTGCCTTGGCTACCTGGGGATCGGAATATTTCCGGCCCATATACCTTTTAACAGAGGAGACTGTGTTCTCCGGGTTGATAACCGCCTGTCGCTTCGCAATCTGCCCCACCAGTCTTTCCCCAGTCTTTGGGTTCACAGCAACGACAGAAGGAAACAACCGGCCACCCTCAGCGCTGGGAATAACGGTTGGTTCGCCGCCTTCCATGACGGCCGCAACTGAGTTTGTGGTCCCTAAATCAATACCTATAATTTTTCCCATTTTTCAGCGATCTCCTATTGCCCAATTTCGTCTACAAACTTTATATTTTTAAGAGTTCTCAAAACGTATCTTTTTTCGAACCTTATAGCCGCCTCACGTTTCATACAGCCCGTATCCTAAGCGGCCACATTTACAAGGGATGGACGAATAACCTGATCTCCGATCCGGTAGCCGACCTGTAATTCTTCAATCACCAGGCCACTTTCAACATCATCATGTTCTTTCAACATCAAGGCTTCATGAAAATTTGGATCAAATTCCTCTCCAACAGCAGCTATCCTTTCCACATGAAGGTCTTCTAGAACAGATTCAAGTTTGCGTTTAATAAGCAGCAGCCCTTCGTACCAACTATTAGCCGCCACCTCCTCGGGCACATTATCTGATGCTCGTTCAAAATCATCTAAGGCCGGTAGTAATTTCCTGGTAAAATCGACAGTCGCGTTGCGATATGCCTCTGATCTTCCTTGCTCCAACCTCTTTCGTGCATTGGCAAACTCTGCTCTGGCCCGCTGCCATCCATCTAGATATTCGGCGGCTTGTTCCCGAGCAATAACCAATTGTTGCTCTAGATCTATCTCCGATTCTTCTCGATCAGCACCGGTCTCAGCGCCATCCGAAGTTTGATCATCTGTGCTAAGTATATTATCCGCCTCCTCAGGAGGACGAATTTCCTCGCTCAATTTTGCACCTCACTATTGCCTTCAGCGTAATAAAGACTTGTTGGCCCTGCTTCTAAGTAGTACTCACTGATAAAAGTGGAAATCAGGCTGGCGACATAGCGAACGGCCGAAATATTGCGTCCATAAGGCATCCTTGTCGGACCAACTACTGCGACCGTTCCGGACAACTGTGCCAATTCTCCATAGCGGGCTAAAATCATGGTACATTCTTTTAGATCTTCCCAGCGGCCTTCACCACCGATAACAACTTGCACGCCTTGTACATCAGCCTCAAGTGTTTCATTTAACACCGATGCCAGCATTGCACCTTCTTCCAATACGCGGACAGCCTGGCGAGCACCTTCATCCTCAAGAATATTAGCCAGCCCGTCCCGATATACGTCACTGATTCCTCGTCGGTCAGTGCGTTGCATCCCATCCAATACCAGCCGGGTCACATCATATTCCAACGGATCATCTAGTTGTCTGATTCGTTGATAGACTTCGTCGTGAGTAAGTCCCTCATAGTGAATATTGAGCTTCTCGGCTACAGCAGTTAACTTTACCTGGGAAACAGGTTCTGCCAGGGTCAGTATCTGTTGTTGGACCTGGCCGCCAACAAATACTAGAATCATCAATACTAGCCGACCCTGAGTTGAGATAAGCTGCAGGTGGCGATAACGGGTCGTGCTTAAACGAGGCGCCGTTACAATGCTGGCCCCTTGTGAAGTATGAGCCAACACGGCCGCAGCCAGACGCATCCACTGATCCAAGTCCAATCTGGCCTGGTGAAACTGATGGCTTATCATTTGCCGTTCATGCAATGGTAATTCGAATTCGCCGACCAGCCACTGGACGAAATAGCGATAACCCATCTCTGTAGGTATGCGCCCGGCGGAGGTATGCAGCTGGGTGAGGTATCCCAGCTGGTCCAAAACAGCTAACTCATTGCGTACAGTTGCTGGACTCACTTCCAGCGTGTAATGGTCAACCAATGTTTGCGATCCCAGCGGTATACCAGTTTCAACGAAACGCCGAACAACGAGGTTGAGAATGTATTCTTGTCGGTCAGAAAGCGCTTTTTGCATAATGTCAGGCAGCAATATTGGAGGTCTACCTGGAAGTAGCCTCCAGCAGAATTTCGAATCCTAAATCTTTTCCGGTTTGTTCCAATATAAATTAGCACTCTACCAGTGAGAGTGCTAAGGTCTTGGTTCTTTTATATTATCATGGGGGAAAAAGGGCGTCAAATAAGAACTTTGTTAGATCGGTTTCTGTTTATTTCCACTAACGATTTGCCAAAAAGTCCGGACAATAATCTTTATATCTAGTAAAACCGACCAATTTTCAGTATACCAGATGTCAAATCTCGTTCGCTCAATAATGGATGTATCCCCACGCATTCCATTCACCTGCGCCCAGCCAGTCATGCCAGCTTTTTCGCGGTGCCTTTCCATATAACGAGGGACACTTTCTCGAAATAGGTTAACATAATATGGTTGTTCCGGCCGAGGACCAACCAGACTCATTTCACCCAGGAATACATTGATGAATTGAGGTAATTCATCTATCTCAATTTTTCGCAAGAATGAACCCAGCCTTGTTCGGCGAGGATCATTCGCCGTCGTCCAGCCTGGTCCTTGTTTTTCCGCATCGGCACGCATGGATCGAAACTTAACCATTAGAAATGGTTTCCCGTCCAATCCCATTCGTTCCTGGACAAAAAACACCGGTCCGGGAGATTCGAGCTTGATTGCGATGGATGCGAGCATCATCAGCGGTGAAAAAAAGATAAGCCCGGCAATGGCGCCTAGAATATCCATCGCCCGCTTGAAGATCAGCAGGTAGCCGCGCATGGCGTAATCGCGCATGGACAGAAGTGGTAGGCCACCCAAATCGTCAATGTCCGCCTCGGAGGCGATAAATTGGAAGAAATCCGGAAAAACCTTGATTGATACCCGGCCGCGCTCACAATAGGAGATGACGCGTAATACCTCCCGGTGGCCATCTTCTGGCATGGCAATGATTACTTCGTCGATAGAGTAATCTTTGATAAGCTCCGGGAGGTCCTCTGGTTTTCCCAGTACTGGCACCCCAATTAATTCTTCATCATTGCCCTCTCCGAAAACAACTCCTACAAGCTCGTAGCCCAGTTTTGGAGACCACAAAATCCGCTGAATTATTATTCGGGCAACTTCCCCGGAACCAACCACTATCAGACGGTCCTTTCCAAGTCCTCGGTCGCGAAGGCGATCTCGGACATATTGATGTCCCGTCCGTCCAATCGTAATGAAGATGATTGACAATATCCAGGCATAAATAACCATAGCCCTGGGATAATCAACCTCAAAAACGCTGTTTTTATAGACCAAGACGGATAATGCGATGGCCATTAAGGTGCCGATGGTGACCGCCGCCACTACCGAATACAACTGATCGACCCGTGATACAGCCCGAGGCAAATAATATAGCTTAAAAAAGAACATGGCGGTGATCACACCGACTATCTGCGCAGCAATCAGACCTGAATACCTGGCTAGTGGCGTCTCATCAGCGAGTTCTGCCGGCCAGGGAATCATGATTCGCAGCCGGTAAGCAACCATAAAGGCCACCATAATCATCAACGCGTCTAGGATGACCAAGGTTATGGAGTAGATAGGACGAATTCTTTGAGATGGCATGATCCAAACCGTTATCCGTTGCTCTCTTGAACCAGAATCCCTTTACCGGCTCTGATATCTGGGAAGAGCGCTGGGCCACCCTTCACGGCCAATAATAACACAATTAGCCAGTGAAAAGGCCACATCGTTTTATCCCGATAGTGCTTGTAATAAAAGATGAGCATCGCCCGGTAAAATTCAAGCTGAGCTCTCGGGTTCTGTCGACTCGAAGCGCGCTTAACATGAAGAACAGTTACCGCTGGATTGTATATCACACGCCAGCCTGCATCCTTGATCCTTTTGGCCCAATCGAGATCTTCACCATACATCCAGAAACGCTCATCCATCAACCCCACCGCCTCTAAAGCATCAGTGCGCACCATCATGAAGGCCCCTACGACAGAATCCACTTCTGCTAGTTGGTCCATATCAAGGAAAGTCATATTGTAGCGCCCAAAGCGGGACGATCCGGAAAATAAGCGGCTCAAACCGCTCATTCTGTAAAAGGACACTTCTGGAGACGGAAATGCTCTTCGGCATGCCAGATCGAGCTTGCCATCCAACATGACCAATTTGGGTCCGACAACACCGACATCCTGGTTTTGGTCAAGATAATCAATCAGCGTTGAGAAGGCTTCCGGTGGAACTTCCGTATCCGGGTTCAGAAGGAGGCAATACCTCGGCTTTTCAGAGCACTCCTCACCCGTGACTCCCAATTTGCGCAAACCCTGGTTGTTGGCTGCTGGATAACCATTATTCCTCTGGTTAGCAATCAGAACAGCCTCAGGAAACTCACGCCGGACCATTGAAACACTGTCGTCGTTTGAACAATTATCGACAACACATACCTTAAAGAATTTGTCATCGTTGCTGGCGAAAACAGTTGTCAAACACCGACGCAGCAAGTCAGATACATTATAGCTAACGATTACAACAGCAAGATCTCTCACGCCGATCATTCTAGCATAGTGGACGAAGGGTTCAAAAAGTCGAGATTTCCATGATATGCAAGCTCAAGAGCTTTCGACCATCCTTCCGAAATATTCTTCTGGAATGAGCAATCGGCTAGGATATCGCGGTTGGCGACTTACTAATCGCTGCCTGGCGCAAGATCGATTCGGCCGCACCTCTAGCATGCTGATCATCTGTGCCGAGCATATCGGCAAGTTCGTTAACACGACCCGTCCGGTCCAATTGGCTTACCGTAGTTGTTGTCCGCTCCCCAATAAGTTGCTTGCTGACATGAAAGTGGCCATCTGCATAACCGGCTAATTGGGGTAAATGCGTGACCACGATAACTTGATGCTCAGCCAGATTTGTTAATGCCCAGAGCTTACGGCCGACAATATCGCCAATTCTACCACCAATTCCTTGATCAATTTCATCAAATATTAGCGTTGGCGTTTCATCCACCCGGGCTAGAACAGTCTTTAAGGCCAGCATCAGCCGCGATGTCTCGCCACCACTGGCAACTCTTGCCAACGGCTTTAGCGACTCTCCCGCATTCGCTGAAACTAAAAATTCTATTTGATCAATACCATTCTCGTCGAAAGCCAGACGCCTGGACCCGACCCAGGCCCCACCATCATCATCAACTTGTTCTGTTTGTACATCAAATCGTGCTCTATCCATATTTAGGTCGATGAGCTCGATTTCAATAGCACTTGCGAGTTGCTTGCCAGCCTTCTGTCGCCGATTCGACAACTTCTCACCGAGCCTCCCAACTTGATGAAGAAGGTCCTCCTCTTGCTTCTTCAACTGCAAGAGCCTTTCTTCATTATGGGAAATAGTTGCCAATTCTTCTTCTGCCGCGTCTCTCGCAGCCAGAATACTCTCAATGCTCTCGCCGTACTTGCGCTTCAAGCGAGCTATTAATTCCAGGCGTTCTTCAACAAAATCTAATCTGGCCGGATCATACTCAAGCCTCGATTGATAGGCGATCAAATCTGAAACAAGATCACTAAGTTGAAAGGAGATTTCCTGTAACTTCACCAGGTGGGACTTCGTTGAGGGATCCAAGCCGGCTAACTGTTCCGTGGCATGCTCGGCCTGACCTAACAGATCTCCAGTTGAAGGGAGCTCATCGTCTAATCCATCTAAGGCTAGCAAGATCGCGTTCGTGTATTGCAGTAGGTGTTCGATGTTAGCCAGCCGGTGACGTTCCTCTCGAAGTGCTTCCTCTTCGCCAATATGCAGCTTCGCCCCATCAATTTCGTTCACCTGGTAACTTAATAGATCGGCTCTCCGGGCAAGGGTGAGTTCATCGTGTTGTAACTTTTGTTTATCGCGCTGCACTGAGCGTAGCTGTTTTACTGTCCTTGCCACGTCCTCACGGTCCGAATTCAAATCTGCATATGCATCAAGCAATGGTAGATGAGAACGAGGTTTCAATAGGGAAAGATGTTCTCCCTGACCATGAATATCGACCAACATTTCCCCTATTTGCCTCTGTATGGATAGACTGACAGAGCGGCCGTTGATCCTGCAAATATTTCGGCCGCTCAAGCGTAACTCTCTGGAAAGCAGGAGTATTTCATCCGAGTCACCCTCAAGACCTTCGCTTTTCAGGAGAGGGTCCAACAAAGCCAACATCTTTGCATCCAGATGGAAAGTTGACTCGACATATGCTGTATCGCTCCCATCGCGGACCATAGTCGTATCAGCCCGATCGCCCAGGACCAAGGCCATGGCGTCAAGGATGATAGATTTCCCCGCCCCGGTCTCACCGGTCAACACATTCAAACCGGCTTCAAAAGTCAGTCTCAGATCGTCGATTATTGCAAAGTTCTGAATATACAGTTCGCTGAGCATGTCCTGTTACATGATTAGAGATAAGCAGAGGCAATCATTCACCTCATCTGATAGTAAGCTGCTCCCGCAGCGGTTACAAGATATATGCCAGTAAAAATAATCCGAAAACTGAAATGGCCAGCGGTAGAGAATAAAAGAAAGATAGTTGGCAACATTGGAATAATAGCACCAATGATCACTATCCCGGCAACCAGCTGGGGCATTCCCCTACCCCTCCGGCGGCCCGCGGCGCGAAATGCGAGACGCCCTATCAAGGTGCCAGCAGCCGCACCCAAGAAAATTGACCAGAATCCCAGAAAGGTAGCTATCCATCCGGCTATTAAACTGAGAGGCAAGGTAACAATTACGGTAACAATATAGTCCATAGGTGAAGCGTTAAAAAATCTGTCTTCTTGTTCTCGGATACATTCAGGACAACGGTAGCCTACCGGTGTGCGTTTTGCGCAACTACTGCAGATGGGTTTCCCGCACCGGTTGCAGCGCAGGTGAGTCTCACGGTTAGGGTGATTGGCGCAATACAGAACACTCCCAGGCTCGGCTGCGGTATCAGGGAGGTGGTCATGTTCATCTGCTGATAGGAGCTGGTCAGGTGCATCCGTGACGACTTCATCCTCAGCCGCTACGTTAAGATCAACGGGCTCCAACAAGGTGCTGTTCAAGCCGCCTTGGGCTTCATCGTTATCAATCGTTTCTTCAATAGCCGCGACTACTTCGTTCTGATTAACTATCACGACTTCACCTGATAAGAAGGCCAGGCCGTCTTTAGCTATGGCGTTTTCTGGATCGATCTCTAACGCCTGCTGATAGCTCGCTTGCTTTTCCGCCGGTGAGCGGAGGATATTGCCAAGACCTGCCCATGCAGCAGCTGTCTCCGGAGCCTCTTCGATGATTTGGCGATATAATTTTTCGGCCGCTGCGCGTTTTCCATCATCAGCTACCTTGTCAGCCTGACGGAGCAGCGAGCGGATACGAGGAGAAGTTATTCCCATTAAATACCCTCACGCATATTGTTTCAATGACCAAAAACTCAATCTCTGCATGAGCCGGCGGTAAAAATAACTTGGTTCCTCGAGACGGGCAAAAATGCTCTCACAACTATGTTTTGAAATTTCGACTTCATCACCATCCTGAAGCTCCATCGCTTTTTGACCATCGGCCGTCACGATTGCCCCAAAATCAGATTGAACCTTGATTTTGACCACTGCCTCTTGATGCAACACCAACGGACGTTCAAAGCTCAAATGAGGTGCAACTGGTAATACAATAAAGTTTTGCAGCTGGGGTGGCAATAGAGGGCCTCCAGCTGCCAATGAATAGGCAGTCGAGCCTGTTGGTGTGGCTGAGATGAGCGCGTCGGCCGCATATGTCATAACATGGGCGCCATCAACGAAAAGATGGAACCGCACCACCCGGACCTGAGCGCCGCGACTTACGACGACATCATTTAAGGCGGTAAGCTGGGATAAGACCTGGTTGCTGCGCATTACCTTGGCCGCAATCATGAGCCTTCGCTCAAGCCAATGCTGTTCATCCAAGACCTTATACAGCTTATCTTGCCAGGCGTCGGGATCCGCTTCGCTCAAAAAACCAACGCGACCAAGATTGATGCCAAAGATTGGTACGTCATATGGGGCGGCAAGGCGCCCGGCCATCAGGGTCGTTCCATCACCGCCGATAACCACCAATAACTTAGATTCAGACAAGTTAAGGTCCGTTACTTCACCTTCGTCTGTAGAGCTTACCCAATGTTGGGCGGATTGTTGTTCCAACCAATGGGAAACAGCACCAGCCAATGTGGGCGCTTCAGCGATTCGTGGATTGAATACAACGCCAATCTTTTGCATAAAATTCTTTTCACACCTAGCTTAATCTCTGATTGATCCAGCTGATCAGACTTTCCGTGGATATGCTGGTCTGCTCGCCGCCAGCCATATCGCGGACGGTGACCATCGACTTAAGCAACTCATCCTCGCCAATAATGATCGTATAGCGTATCTCGTGCCTATTGGCCTCGCGCAATTGGCTCTTCAAACTACGTTTTTCCCGGGCGAAGGCAAGCCGGGTAGCGATGCCTTCTTGGCGCAATTGATACGTCAGATCAACGGCCATTCTCTTGGTCTCACCTCCGAAATGAGCTACTAATATCTGAGGCGCCGGGGTTTTCATAACCTCAATGGCCTGCTTTTTCAGGCCAATGACGATTCTGTCAATGCCAATACCGACGCCAACGCCAGGAGTCGACGGCCCGCCAATAGCTTCGGCCAGGCCATCATATCTGCCTCCTCCGCACAAGGCTACCTGGGCGCCGATCGCCTCATCCCAAAGTTCGAAAACAGTTTTTGTATAGTAATCGATGCCTCTTACCAGGCGGAAGTTAATCGAATATCTCTCCCCAAGCGAGTCAAGTAAGCTACAAAGATCAGTAAAATGGCTGGCACAATCAGGGCATAAATAGTCCATAATATGGGGTGCATCAGCCAGTATCTCTTCTATATTCTCAGCTTTGCTGTCCAGTATTCGTAGCGGGTTACGATTCAGCCGTTCCCGATCAATATCACTGAGCACATCACCATAGTCCGCAAGATATTCAACCAGCCTGGCAACATACGCCGGTTTACATACCGGGCAACCGGTGCTATTAAGTTGAAAGGTTAAGTCTTTATAACCCAATTCCCGATGCAAATTCTTAGCCAACAGCATTATCTCTAGATCGGCTGCAGGATCTGACACCCCAAGAATCTCCGGATTAAATTGTGTGTGTTGTCGGAATCGACCAGCTTGCGGGCGTTCCCTTCGAAACAATGGCCCTATTACATAAAGCTTGGTAGGTTGAGGCCAATTTGCCATACCATTTTCGATATAAGCCCGGACCATCCCGGCTGTAAACTCCGGGCGTAGCGTAATGGTCGATCCATCACTCTCCTCTATCGTGTACATTTCCTTCTTAACAAAAAAATCCGAAGCAGTCCCTACTCCACGGGAGAAGAGTTGGGAATACTCAAGGATTGGAATGTCCACCCGTTGAAATCCATAGCGCCTGGCCAGATTTACCGCTGTAGAGACGACAACATCCCAGTAAGCCCTATCCTCTGGCAATATATCTTGCATGCCCGTTACGCGCTGAATTGTCGCCAAATCAACCTCCATTTATACTCTTTCCTCACCAAATAGGCTGTCTCTGGGAAAAATATGAAAGACACAGCTTTAAGATAAAGAACAACGGCTGCTATTATAACCTGTGGAAGCTAGAGGCCAACAGCCGTCATGCCTAAAGTTATTTTTTCGTTAAGCTATTGTTTTTTTCAGGAGAAAATTTTTTCCAAGGGGGTAGGATCAGGAACAATGAAGTAGTACGTAAGGTAAATCAACCAATTCTTTGAGAACAATTTTCGCGCATTGAACAGCGTGAACAGCGACTTCTCTCATTATGACTACGATCAAGCTCGCCGTTATATGTATCCTCGCGCATATTCACGAGAACTTCGAGCAGGTCTTCCTCAAGTTCATAACTATACTCGACAGCAAATGCTCGATCCTGGTATTGCAGGATCCCGTAATCGGGACGGATACCATAGACCTCTCCTACCAGCAAACAATAAACAGCCAATTGTATGACATGTCCGTCATGGGGTTCAGTTGGCGCTCTAGCCGTCTTCACTTCAACGGGCACGATGGCCCCCTGCTGATTCTTTACCAGATAATCTGGATGCCCGACCAGCTCATATTTCGGCGAGTAAAGCGATTCCTGTTGGGGCACCCAAATTCCGAGGTCAGAATAAATGATATTTCCCGATGGCAGAGCTAGCTCAAGGCGCTTTCGCTTAGACCAAAACAGCGAAAGTACGGCGATAATGATTAACAACAAAGCCAACCCTAACCAGCTTAAGCCCATTCCCATTACAGCGCACTCACTAACCAGAACGCAACGACGCCAACGGCGACAAAAATCAAGATCAAGGCCAGGCGAGCCGTAGTGTTTGTCCGAGAAATCGCACGTTGTTGCTCAAACTGATAGCCGTTGACGACTTCCATTTCTTCCATACTACAGGCCTCTTGGCCTCCTGAATACTTCAGCCACCAGGCTCGACGACAAGTTATATACTCACCAATCTCGCTTGCACGAAATGTTCGATAGCTCATATGTTCTAATAATAGCAAAATCAGATCGACTAGGCAAGATCAGGATCACCTTTTGGTTCCACACCGCGACGATTCGCGTGGTGTAATGAGCAATTCCTGAATGCCTTTGAAATTACATATAAGAAATTGTCATGCGCTAGGATACTTGTAAGAGGATTTTGCGTACTCGAGGTTCTGCAGCATGTTTAAGTGCAGCAAGGCCCTCCGAAAGGGGATATTGGCCTTCGATGAACGGTCTAACCTCGACCGCGCCTTTTTCCAATAAGCGCAGCGCCGGGGAAAATGGCCCACACCGTGATCCAACAACGTTGATCTCGTCAACAACGACCGTAGACAAGTCGATTCTGGCCTTACCAGCATAAGTGCTTTTCAATATAAGGGTGCCAAGTGGCCGGATTACCCGCAACGCCTGTTCAAAGCCATCTTCGTTGCCTGTTGCTTCGACCACCATATCGAAACTGTTGTCTGCGAATTCGTCCTGCAAACCACTCTTTAGGCCCATACTTCGCGGCAGCCTCAAGGAGTCCAGGTTTCGACCGATCATAGTAACGCGAGTGCCCGAGAGCGCCAGTACCTGGCCAATTAACAAGCCCAGGCGACCAGGGCCGATAACGGCAATAGCGGCCGTAGGTGAAATAATCAATTGATCGCATATTCGAACAGCGGCGGCCAGCGGTTCGGTGAACACTGCGATCTCATCCGAGAGACGTTCGGGCACAATCTCCAGGTTGGAAAGGGGTAATACAAGGTATTCGGCAAATGCGCCATCGTGACCCAAAATTCCGAGGACAGTGCGATCAGGGCAATGTTCAGGGCCATGACTCGCGCAAGTCATGCAGCGGTTGCAACCAAGATTGATCCCTCCCACAACTCTCCGGCCTATCCAGTCTACCTCTTTCGCCTTTACCACAACGCCGACAAACTCATGGCCAAGGATGCCGGTGAATCCATGGTAACCCTTCACGATCTCCAAATCGGTCGAGCAAATCCCGGCCATGGTGACCCGGATTAACGCTTGATCGGGTTTAGGCTCAGGGACAGGGTAATCATAAACGAATGACACATTGCCATCAGATACGTAGAGTGCTTGCATAGGATTCACTCCGCCGGGTTCAATCGGCGACTAAAATAGAATAATAGGCGATTCAGGGAGCTGTTTACCAAAAAATGATAATAAGACAATTGATTTGAAGATGCTCTCGTGGACGTCATGCTCTATTCAATGTTAGGAGTAGGTGTTGGGTCTCGCTTCGGCTCGTTCAACTGGGATCCTAGATCAGATGCCAGGGAGTAAATCTGTTCTTTCAGTGTTTCAAGCTGTTGGAAAACAATTTCCATGCCATGGCTTTTTTCCTCCGACCAGCCAACTGAGTAAACACCAAGCAGGCCGCGAACAAAGAGCACGTTCGTTTCCTCGCCAGAGAACAGTCCCCCGGCACCTGGTAGCAATAAACCACTCTCGATTAAAGCGGTCGTTGCACTTAATACTTCAGAACCGGTCAGTATCGCTGTCTGTGTAATTCCATCTGCTGCCGTGGTAATCGCATGACCATCTCGGAAGAGAGTCAGGGTGGTCCCATCCAACTGTTTGTAATCAAGAACGGTCTCCAGGAGCAGCGTTGGTTCAGGCTCGGGAACATCGGATTCTATCATGAATTCGTCTGCAAGATGGTCAAGAGTTGAATACAAGGGTATCAAGCTAGAGGCCAAAGTAAGTTCGGGGCAGGAAAAATCATGCAAAAACACATCATCTTCAGTAGCGATATACAAGGTCTCGCTACCAGGTCCCACCGGGCAATCAACGAGATCTGGCGGCAGGAGTAAGCCGAGAATTTGGCTCTCTGGCACATCTCCCAGCAAATTTACGAGCAAGTCCGTTGGCTCCAAGGTGACCTGGGCATCTGTCGCGGACCAGTGCCAGAGCAGGCCATTGTCTGTTAGAGCTAGAGTATGGGCAACCTGATAAGGCGTGGCACTTTGTCGCAGGCCCAAGATCGTGGTGGGGGGGAAATGTGAACCAAGTTGGACCGTCGTATAATTTTCAAGGCTGGCCAAAAGTTGGACATCTTGAAGCCATCCGGTCTCTTCTTTAGCTGCCAGTGGCAAATTATACTCAAGAGTTACGCACATACTGCAATCGTCTGGCAACTCTTCCAACTCTATCTGTTCAAGCACTTGCTGCAGTTCCAGCAGGATGCCGGGTTGGTTAGGGATCATGATCGACTCCCCGGAGACTTGGTCAATTACCTCAATTCTACTGGATACGTTACCAACAATTCGACGATCCATTGAAATGGCTGGTATGGCATAGCGAATATCAACGACAACTTGTTCAAAGTTGATCGGTGTGCTCGTTACTTCTATCGGCTTCTTGGGTGTTGTAATTGTCGGCTCAACCAGTGGCAGCCGGGTTGCCGTCGGATAAAGCGTTGGAATTATCCGAACCGTCGGCATAGGTTCATCCTGATTCGACGGTATGTGTGTAGGGGGTTCGATAGGAGTATTGTTACATCCCGGCAACATGATGACAAAGAATATTAAAGCAATAACCAGGATGAAAGCTGCCTTCAATTTACCCATGGAATTATTTAGAATTATAACAGTAGGATAATCAAGGTCAATTGACCGGACCACGAGTAGTCTGGCTACTTTCTGATATGGCTCTTACTAACTATCCAAAATCGGCTATCGAAAATGATACGGAGGAATAATTTTAAGGTTAAGACGATTGACACGCAGGCTCTCCAACAACTATAATGTTTGTAATAAGGCTCCAGGTGGAAGACAGGGCGGCAGTGAGTGAATGAAGTCCGTTCGAGTTTCCTATAGTGCGCCAGCATGCTCTGAATACCGTATATGTCGGTCGAGCAACAATTTGTCAGTGGCCACCACGAGACTCATTTTTTTTACGCCCCTGTATTTGGCAAGCCAGATCTCCTTGCCATACATCTGGAGCTCATTTTTCCTTATACAGCCTAGCCTTTCCTCCAGGTCTTCGATATCGCCGAACTATCTCGACAACTCGTTCGGCCGGCAATTGATGCCGTGTGTTTCCATCCCGACCAACCACTGTTTCCGCCATTAGCATACTATTGAGAATCGCCTCTTCAACGGATTCGATCACCGCCAACCCCAATCGACCAATGACTGTCTGTTCATTTGCCAAATATGGGCGATTGAATACAGTCGCTGTGGCCCGGTCTGGAATCCGGTAGGCAGTGCTGAAGGCGATGACAAAATCCCCACTCCCCCCATGGAGAGTGCTGCCGGTCCGAGACAAACCAAATGCCGCCCGGTGGCAGAGGCGACCAAGCTGCCGAGAGTCAAGAGGGGCATCCGTAGCGATAATTATCATTATTGATCCACCAGGCAATTCAGGTGGGTACTCTGGTGGCTGGAGAAAACGACCGACAGGCACGCCACCAATCGTCAACTCGTTGGGCCGGCCGAAATTGCTCTGAACCAATGCACCAAGTGTATAACCGCCTATCTCACCGGGTAAGATCCTGCTGGCTGTGCCAATGCCCCCTTTCCACCCGTAACAGGAAACTCCCGTACCTGCGCCGACACAACCCTCACTTACCGATTCTGAAGCAGCTGATTCAAGAGCAAATCGTACTTCTTTCAGTCCGATCGGCCTGGATTGCATATCACTGAGAAAACCATCACTCGTTTCTCCTACGACTGGATTGACAGTAGGATACCCTTTTCTGCCCGTCGCGCTAAAACCAAGACCAATATAAGGGTTTTCTTCAATAGCCAATGTGATAAGGGCATCTGCGACCCGGGGCACATTCATAGTTCCCGTGAGGGCGATAGGTGATTCCAAATTTCCTAGTTCCCGGACCTGTTCAAATCCGAAAACTTTGCCAAAGCCATTTATCCTGTGGACAGCTGCTGGAACTTTTTCCTCATACAAGTTGCTGGTATGGGGCAAAATAACCGTAACGCCGGTACGAAATGGTCCCTGTCCGGGCACCAATTCGCCCTGCCCACGAACCAACGTATTTTGACCGACAGCCACTCCAGTTACGTCCGTAATTGCATTGGCCGGGCCTGTGGCCAATACGCTTTCGTAAATACCTAACTCGCGGAGTCGAGGCATCTATTCACCTATACTTTTCATCGATTCAGCTGGTGAATCATCTGTAATCAACACCTCATATATAGAATCAAGCCAATTTGAATGATCCGGGGATAAGATCGGTTGGGGATCCAGCGAAAGCCAGCAGAGCTCCAAAACGTTACCATCCACCTGTATTTGGCACCTTTCAGGAGTACGGGTTGTTAACTTTAGTTGGAAGAAATGGCGCCGGATATGCCTACCCATGACGCTTGAGCGTACATAGCCAGAAACATCTTGCCGTCGGGTTGGTGATAGCTGGTAGGATATCCGCGGATCGCAACGCACAGCGGAATACTTTCCTATCTCATCTGTCAGCTGGACCGGCAACCCTCGTTCCAATATGTATCCTTCGGAAGAGGCATCGTTTGATGGACTGGAAAATAACTTCGTGGTCACGAGGATAACGTAATCATTCCCCGTTAAAATAGAGTCTCTCGACCCAAGATACGTTGAGATCTCAAAATCCACCAGGCGTGTTTCCTCGGCAAGCTTCCTGAGTAGTGCCATCTCAAGGGGTTCATTCATCTCGACCGTGCCAGCCGGTAGCTGACGGCCCGTTAGGGAATGTTGCACAACGAGTAACTCGGGTTTTTTATTTTGCCAACGTGTTATAAACGCTATTACTTTATCTACTGTTCTCATTTTCACGTGCTATCAAATAATTACTTAAAATCGTGTTAAACAAACAGGTTGTGCATCACTCCTGAAGATTCGCGAGACAACATCAAGATAACTCTGGTCAGAAATCTGCGCCAGGTCAAATTGGAACAACTTTTCGAACGATACAACACCCATGACCAGCGACGAGAAATCAGACACATCCATCTCGATGATTACTTCGTAGCTGTCCCCGTTCAAGCGAGCCCGACCCTCGTCGAAATGGATGATGGTTCTGCCTGCATTCTCCGGGAAAAAAGTGTCGTGCAACTTGATCATCATCCTGCAACTCTGCCCTCCAAAATCATGATTCTCTAACGCCTCAAAATATTTGATAATGTTTATGAGCCGGTACATCAATCCAATGCCCTGTGTATTGGTCTCGTGGTAAACAGGTGGAATAATGTGAAGAGTACCATTCCTTGGATCCCCGAGGAGATAATGAATTGAATTATCATGCGAATTTAAGACAATCCGGCTGATCTGATCGAGCTGGGTATATAGGAAACTGAGCAACTGATTCATCGCCCCATTTGTCTCATAAATGAATTCCTCGATAATCATTTCATTGAGTAGGAAATCTGCTTTTGTATCGAACTTAAAGTAGATATAGCCACGGACCTGTTTGCCCTCAACGTAGCCAACAACATATCGATCCTCTGCGGAGAAATATGATTCGATGACCCTGGGTGTGCCCAAAATCATGCCATGGGTATTGCAGGCATACCGGTTGTAACAGCCGAGAACTTCTGCGCTGTCACCAAGGGTTAGATATCTCAGATTCGCTTTAGTACCAGATCTGGCTAAGGAGGCCGGATCAATGCGGTATTGGTTGATCTTCGTGCCATAGCCAAAGCCCATCCGTTTATAGAAATCGGGGCGAAACGGATACAAAGTCACCAGCGAAACCTGTCTCTCCCGGTAGTAGTGAAGAAAAAACCGCAACATCTCACTGGCAACTTTTTCTTTTTTATGCAAAAGACTGACCACCACTAAACCTACTCCGCCCGCCAACATGAGATGGTTATGAACATTCATCGAAAAATCGTAAAGAATCATACCTCCCAATAGCCTGTTTTTGCGGAAATAACCATAAATCGAGCGGAGCGGATCATCCTCAATCGCTAGCAATCTCTCAAGGAATCGCTGGCGATCCTCTGGCTTATTAATGCCCATGCCTGGAAAAGCGGCCGTGGCAATGCCCATGAACTCCTCAATGTGCTTTTGTGCTAGTGGTTCTACTAAGGTCATTACAAGCCTCCTTGATATGTGATGATTATGACCAGCAACCAGATTTGAGCAAATCTGTCCCTTTGATACAATCGTTTGTTTTAGTTTGGAAATAAATATGGTTGGAACGGAGATGGTAATAGGATGCCACAAATAATTGAGTGTGTGCCTAACTTTAGCGATGGGCGTCGACCGGAAGTCTATCATGCCATTGCCGAAGCGATACAGAAGGTCCCTGGAGCTAATGTACTGGATATTAGCGCAGATCCAGACCACAATCGCAGTGTAATCACTTTCGTTGGCCAGCCTGCCGCGGTTGAGGAAGGAGCTTTTCAGGCCATTGCATTGGCGGCTCAATTAATCAATTTAGACAACCATCAAGGTGAACATCCCCGTATCGGTGCCACCGATGTATGCCCGTTTATTCCGGTTCAAGGAGCGAGCGTTGATGATTGTATCGCCTTGGCAGAGCGTCTTGGCCGGCGAGTAGGCGAGGATTTAGGTATTGCCGTCTATCTATACGGATCAGCGGCAAAGAGGCCGGAACGAACGAAACTATCTGCTATCCGTCGTGGCCAGTATGAGCTCTGGAAAGATGAAGTTGCTTCCAATCCAGAGCGTTTGCCAGATTTTGGACCCGCTCTACCCCGGCCATGGGGTGCCACAATCATTGGTGTGAGGCCGTTCCTGATAGCTTATAACTTGTATCTTAATTCAGATGATGTTGAAATTGCCGGGAAGATCGCTAAAGCGGTTCGTTTTACCGGTGGGGGCCTGCGGTATGTCCAGGCCTTGGGGTTCCTTGTTGATGGTCAGGCCCAGGTAAGTATGAACTTAACCGATTTCTCTAAAACACCGCTTCCACAGGTACAGGAGATGGTTCGCCGGGAAGCATTACATTATGGTCTTACAATCACGAGAGCCGAGTTGGTCGGCTTGATCCCTGAAAAGGCCTTGCTGGATACCGCCAAATACTATCTACAGCTCGAGGATGTCGATGATGATCAGGTATTGGAACTTCGTCTTGCTCGGGAACAGGAATCAGATCTTACGCCCTACAATTTGCTTGAAGCGACGGCAGCGGGAAAGCCCACTCCTGGTGGAGGCTCTGTAGCTGCACTGGCCGGCGCGCTCGCCGCAGCATTAACCCAGATGGTGGCCAATTTGACTATCGGCCGGAAAAAATATGCCGACGTCGACAAACAGGCTCATGATATTCTCACTCGGGCCGGGCACATAAGACATAAGCTGACAACGGCGATAGAGGATGACGCAAAGGCTTTCGAGCAAGTTATGGCTGCCTGGCGGGACAAAAGTAAAGATCAGCCCACTCGGGAAAAAGCCATCGAGCAGGCGACAATCCAAGCCGGCGAGGTGCCCCTGGAAGTTGCCCAACTCAGTCTTGAGGTCGCATGGCTGGCTCAGAGTATTGTCGGCATCGGCAATGTTAATGCCATCACGGATGCCGGTGCGGCCGCAGTGATGGCCAGGGCTGCGGTGCAGGTTGCTGCCCTTAACGTACGCATTAACGCACAGGGTTTAAAGAATATGGATATTGCCAAAGAATGGACAGCCACCGTTGGAGAGCTAGAAAGCGCGGCGGAGAAGGTTGTCACAGACACGCTGCTTGAAGTGGCCGAACGGGGCGGATTTTGATCGATCTCCATGACCGGCCACTGTTATTTGCCATGTTGAACCAGCGAAGATCATCATCACTAACCAGATGTTTATTGCTGGCGGCAATTTTCATCATTTCACTAGCCGCCTGTAAAACCGATGCAGGTTCCCTTCCAAGCAAACAAGCCATATCGTCGACCACATTTGGTGTGGACACGGTTGCCCCTCCCCCAATAATCATTACCGTTCTTTCCCCACAAAACCGCCAATCTTTTCGACCTCTCAGCGAAGTAGATATGGCCGCCACGGCTACCAGAGTCGCGTTGAACGTATCAGACCCACTTCTCTCGCCGGAGACCTCCCTGGCAGAGGCGCCATTGTTGCCACCAGCCCAGACCTCGACTCCAGAAGCTACAGTGATGCCCACTTTCACACCCCCCGCTCTACCCCAGACCTCTCCAAGGGAGCATTACTGGCTTCGTCGCCCGGTACCAGAAGGAAGTGCCGTGTGGACGGATAAAGCTTACCCATATGGCGACAATCGGCAAGGGACTTTGCGAACCCACCACGGAGTTGAATTCAACGTTCCGGCCGGGACCGACGTTCTTGCTACAGCAAGCGGAACCATTGTGTTCGCCGGTCAGGATAATGATGAGGTCCTTGGAGACATCAAAGCTTTTTATGGAAATGTAATCGTCATCCAGCACGACAGCGGACTCGGCGAGCAGGACGTATTTACTCTCTACGGGCATCTTTCCGAGATACTCGTCAACGTTGGAGATCATGTTCATGCTCAGGACCTTATTGCTCTCTCCGGGGCAAGCGGCGTCGCTGATGGCGCCCACCTACATTTTGAAGTTAGAGTGGGGGAAAACAGCTACGGGACGACCCGCAATCCGTTGTTATGGCTGTATCCATTCCCAGATCGTGGGGTCGTGGCCGGGATCGTAGCCACAGTCAACGATCAACCTATTCCCGGCTATCCACTGACCTTACGGCGGATTGATGCGCCATCACCTTACGCCGGCGGGACCACCTACGCCGACAACAGCGTCAACCCAGATGAAACCTGGGGGGAAAATTTTGTATTCGATGATGTTGCGGCCGGCTATTATGAACTAACGGCTGGAATAGGTGAGAACAAGGAGAAGCTTGAATTCTGGGTCTATCCCTACCAGACCAGTTTTATTCAAGTTACTATTGCTAGTTAGCCATTATTTCGCAGAAGCAAATATCCAACCAGGGTTACTATCAATCCCTCGAGAAATATCAGCCCCGACCAGATAAGGCCGAAGTCAAACCAAAATTGCTCTGGAAACAAACGAATCAGGGAGTCAGAATAATTAAATGTCCATGTGTCCGGCGGGAAAAGCAGCTCATGAAATTGGGTGAACACCAGGCTCCAGGAAACAAGTATCAACACCAGCATGATTAAGAGGATGCCAACGGTCAGGATACCACCGTAGAGTAGAGCTGTATAACCTTCCTGGCGCGAACTGGACCTTACCAGGAGAAGTAGGAGACCACCGGCCACAATAAAAAGGAAAATCCAGGTTAACATCCTAAATGTATCGACCAACTTCTTCACATCAACCATATGTTGGATTTCACTCTGGTTGTAGAGTGGCGTTTCACTATTCGGCATCTGTAACTCTTCCAATAAAAAAATCGCCTCTTCGGCCGGTTCTGATCGCCTCAGATAACCTAAAGTAGCCTTTGCAAAACTTAATCTATCTTCAATGCTGAATCCATATCTGTCCTCAGCAATTCTCTTGTACTCAAATTCTGGATAGCTCGGTGTGCTCCAGCCGATAAGTAAGCGCAATGTAACGAGCGTCAATAAAAAAGGGACACTGATTACAACAGCCCAACGAATTATTTTTGAAACAGTTTCACTCTTCAACCTATTCCTCCCGTAATCAATCCTCAAACCATCATCCGCCTAATTCAGATAGACCCGACGGTCCGGACTCAAGCAAATATTGGATGACCATAGAATCGATAATCGTCTCAACCGGCGCACGTTGGTCAGTAAAGACAATCTCCGAGGAGACTGTCGGCACGAGTCCGCTCTCCGCTACCGACAAGACTTTTTTCAGCAAAGGGGACGTTCCTTGAGCTAAATCTTCAATATTTCTTCGAAAGTCATTTTCACTTGTCGTTTGGACCGTCGCAATGAGAATTGTATTTAAAGAGCCCGGCACGTCCACTGTATGCACCGCTGGAAATACAGTTAGGAGCGTGGCCGTGATTGCCTCAACGAGTCTTCGATCACCTGGACTACGGCCAACATTGACCGCCAGGACACCGTTTTCTGTTAAATGCTGCTGTACTTCTTGGAAGAAATCGTTCGTCGTCAGATGCCATGGGATATAGGGTACCTTATAGGCATCGAGGGTGATAACATCATATTGATCGTCAAGTTGGTTTAACTCATATCGGCCGTCACCTATAATCACGTTGATATTAGGCTCGCTCAAAGCGAAAAATTGGCGTCCCGCTTCGACAATTGCCGGATCAAGCTCAATACCATCTATCGGAATAGGTCCATATGATTGTGAGAACTGTTTCGGAATCGTTCCGGCCGCCAAACCGATGACCGCCAGGTTTTTGACATTCAGATCGGCTGATACCGCTCTGAAGTAAGGAGCGGCCAACATAATGCTCCAAACTGATACTCGGGGAACTCGCCCCCCTTCGCAATAAAATGAATGATATGCCTGGCCTTCATTTAGTAACAAATAGTTACAACCGTCTACTTCCAACACCTGGATATAATTGTAAGCGGATTCCACCTCATAAACCTGGCCTTTGGATTCCTTTATCCCACCCTGATTCCAGACAATCACGACCGGTATTAAGATTAGAAATAACAACAGAGCCGTCGAATCTGCTTTCCTTCGCAATTGCCAGAGACCGCCCAATCCGACGATTAATAGCAGCACCCCGAAGATAGTGGCTGCCAATCGAGTTCCGACTGTGGGGATGATCAATAAAACTGGCAAATATGTACCAAGCAGGCTGCCCCAAGTGGAAACAGCATACATGCGGCCGCTAATTCGACCGGCTTCTCCAATATTGCGCACCCCCAACCGGATGGCAAATGGGGAGATGCACCCAAGCAGTGTCACCGGAATGGCCAGGGCAAAAATTACTGCAATCAGCGAGCTGACAATGGCACTGACATTGACCGAAGCCAGCGCGGCCGCGGCTGAACGTAAAATAACGCTGGTTAGCAACAGGAAAAACACACCGCTAAACCCGGCCAGTGTCACCAGCCAATAGAATATTCGCGGATTTGGGTATTGGTCCGCCAACCGCCCACCGAGAAAATAACCAATCGTTAAAAACAGAAGAACCAAGCCAATAACATTTGCCCAGACGATATTCGATGTGCCAAAAACCGTTTGTAATAGACGGCTAGTGGTAAACTCAATAGCCAAAGTTGTCATACCGGCTATAAATACCGTCATATAAAGATAAAAACGAGACGTTGTCATAAGTTGAGCGGCATCATCATTTATCGTCGGATCACTGTTCACGATACCAGCTCTCCTTTCCCTCGCACCTCATCAGGCAGAGAAAACAGATGATACATCTCATCAGCGCTTAGTTTTTTCGTGTTTCTCAATATGATAACCAGAGGTTGATCATAGACCGTAAAACTTTCATCAAACCTTCCCAGGCTAATTCCTGGCTTACTGTCCAGATATTCTTCTACTTCCTTAGGCACGACCAAACCAGGCCAATGGAAGGAATCGGGCTTTAGATGGAAACCAAAAATGTTGGGCATTCTCGAGCCAACATAAACAACATCGTAACCCAAGAGCCCTTCGAACAATAAAGGGTAATACTGGCTGGATAACGGATATCTTTCAGGCAGACGAGGAATCACGCCATAATTTCGATTGGAGGCCAGGGTAATATAGTCAGCGTCGGCGAGGGCAGCAAGGTTATCACGCACTTTTTCTGGATTATCCAACTCCTCTGTTCCTGAGAGCCAATTTACCGACTGTTCCTTATAGTTGGATGCTTGGCCGGTTGTTCCGTCTACATTGACATTATCGGGCAAGCGATCATCCCATATCTCAGAAACGATTATGGAGCCACTCTCGACATTAGTAAAGATCCATTGGGAGGCTGTTACCCAGGGATGAGGTTGGCGGTAGAGGTTGAGAAACGCAATCGCATACAGGCCCGTTACGATGAGGACTAGGGTGATAGCCAACCGCCGAACTCTGACTGATCGGAGACTCAACAACATCGCGGCCGCGTAAATCAGCAGAAACGGCACAAGGGGTTCCAGGTACCGCATAAATTTGACCGAGAGCGCCCCTGTCGTGAAGAAGAATGGAATAGCCCAACCTAAAACGATAAATTCGGTCATCCTAAAAGGGTATCTTGCATCCGTCAATAGATTGGAATCATGACCATCAGCGTAATCGATTTTGATCAGTCTTTTCTGAAACCAATCAATTATCACGCGAGTGCCACGCCATATCTCCCAGCCAAATCCGAAAAAAGCAACGATACCTAAGAGTAGCCCCATTCCCCATTTCAGTTGCATTTCAATAAAATAGAGGTAGGGAATTGTACCGGCATATTGCCGGACATAAGGAACATCCCGGGTTCCTTGCACCATCGTTGCTTGAGACACGATGTTCTGTAAATAGCAGGATCGCAAAAATGAATCGGGGATCCTGAAAGGACCAACTGACAGCGGTTGTACTACCTCACATGTCTGATCTAAGATGGCAAAAGGATTGGTCACAAAGAAAACGAGGAAAGCTATCAGGCTAGCTCCAACAAAGGTGAAAAAACGCCTTCTTGGAGACCATTTCTTTTGAAACAGAACTGTTATCCCAAGGGGCATCATCAACAATGTGCCTGTGAATTTCGATCCAACTGCAAGGCCGATGGAAGCAGCCGCCAATAGAATTAAAACAAGACGTTTGGTTGGTGATTTACAATCGCCCTGTTCGTAAGTCAAAAGAACAATTGTCAGCAGTACGAAAAAAGTCAGATAGGCATCGACGGTAAAGAAACGAGCCAGCTGCAGAAACATGACGGTGAAAACGGCAAAAGCAGCACCCAGCAGGCCAACCCAAACGCTGAAGAGCTGTCGCCCTAAGATAAATATCAGCAACACCGATAAGGTATCAATCAGACCGGTTAGCGCCCTGCCAACGATTGTAAGATGCCTAAATTCATTGCGTTCGGCAAAGTTCATCAAGTCTTGGGCCAGTAATCCTGATTTTGGAATTAGCCGGCCAACAATGGGCTTGAGCTCCTCCATCAAGCGCGTCGCCGCTACGCCCATATAAAGAGGGAGATGGCCATATGCGAATCGTCTGGGCTGGTCCTGTTCCAGGACAACCCCGGCCGATGTCGCACCGGGTGGCCAATAGAAGGGGTTAAACGACGAAGCATGTGGGTCTAGCGCCGTCGCCAACGAATCTGGCCATTCGATGCTCGTTGCGACCCAAGTAATATAGCGTTCATCAGGATGATAATGATTGTAACCATCCCAATCCAAACTGGTTAATCTAAGGGCAGCTGCTAAGAATAACAACAGGCCAACCAAAATGTAAGGCGCCCATTTTCTCATAAAGGTGATGGTAACCTCTGGTTATTTCCAAATCGAAGAGTAAGACGAACAATAAATCATATCTTAATAATCTGTTATCAGAAATTAAGTAACTTCTCGGATCAATTCCTGGGCCACGTGCCGGACTTGATGGTTCAACCGATTTGGATTTCACCAAAGAAAAAAGGGCTGAAACGAACTTCCAGCCCTTAATGTAATTTACCGAATGTAGAGGACTACTTGGCCAAAAGTTAATCAGCCAGGTCACTCTCCTCGTCATCTTCTTTGCCTCTGCCAATAACTTCAACTTCGTCCACTGCAGGTGCGAAGATCAGATCTTCATCTTCCTCTTCTTCTTCCTCGGCCTGAATATAGTCAAACCGGGCTACGACAGCTTCAGGATCAGCCAGGAATGTAACTCCTTCGGCTAAAGGTAAGTCGCTGACAAGAATCGTATCATCCGGAGACTTAATCTGGCTCATATCTACAATAATTTCCGAAATCAAATTGTCGGGCAGACATTCAATCTCAATAGCATACAAGACAAGCGATCCTGATCCAAGACCATCCACCTCTGGTTGGGCAATTCCGGTGGTGATGAGAGCTGCCTCAACAATGATTTTCTCCAACATGTTCACTTCATAAAAGTCAACGTGTATCAGATTACCTCGGGTCGCGTGGACCTGTACCTCCTTGGCCAGAACGATATGATGATCCTCACCCAGGTCAATTTCAATCAAGTTGGTCGTCCCTGCGTCCCGTAACACTCGTCGCAATGGCAAGTTTTCGATCTTGATAGTCTTGTTGGATTCCTGACCATAAATCACGGCCGGTATCCAACCATCACGGCGTAATCTTTTTGCTTCTTTTCGAATAACCATCCGGTTTTCGGCAACAATATTTAGTCTGTCTGACATTTACCTACCTCTAGCTGAAAGAATCTTTATCGACAAAACATCCGGCACTTGGTTGAACAATCGCTTTAGCAATTAACAGCCCAAGTCCCTGATTGCTCCACATTTTTATAATAACGAACATAGAAGTATAAACAATCACTTGAAAATCGTCAATTTTATACGCAGATTATGATTTGATATGGGATGGTATAATCCTGAAACCCTTCGACAACCGGGGCTGGCTTGACGTTGGCCTTGGACCAGGGTAAAAATCAACTCATACGGAGGTGACATGACAGAGACAACGAATATGGAACTGACTGGATTTTATGAACATGTCTTCCAGGTTGGTAATTTACGGACCATGGACCATGCCCGGCGATGGACAAATGGTGTGCTCGAAACTTTAGGAACAGTTCTGGATCGCCGGTCCAAACGGGCGGTTTCGAAAAACTTACCCGATGAATTAGCCACTTCACTGAATGGCGTTTTTTGGCTTCTGCATTTTCGAGATCCGCAATACTCCAGCGAAGAATTTTGCCAGCGTGCCGCAAAACGCAGCGGAAATTCCGATGCCGAGTATGCCCGGCAGCTAGTTCGTGCTGTATTTGGCGGAATGAGGTTATATGTTGGCCCTGAGCTTGATCAACGAGTGGCTGATTCATTATCACCCGAAATGAGTTCGATGTGGCTGGAATCCCGTCCGGATTAGGTTCTGATCCCTGGATGATCCAAGAACAAAGCCTGGTTAGGATTGTTAGCTCGTGAGAATCACAAAAGGGTCGGCCTTTCTCTCTTGCCAGGATGCTTGCCAACTCTGTTTCGCATTCCTCCTGCTTGTGCTCACGGGATGCGCGACGCAAACCACTCAGTTTTCTGCGGTCGAGCCTTTTTCAGTCCGACTTAACTTGGATGGGGAATCGATCCAAATCACGTCAACTGCCAGTAATGTTCGTGAACTGCTTGATCAAGAAGGTATTAAACTTTCTGACTCTGACCTCATCGACCCGCCTCTATTTACTCCCCTAACCGCTGAAGTAGAGGTCAAGATCGTTCGTGTAACTGAAAGCATTGAAATCATTGAAAAGAGCATCCCTTTTCAACGGAGAACAGTGCGCAATGAATCCATGAGCATCGAAGAAAAGCCTATCATCGTACAGGCGGGCCATCCTGGCTTGCAAGAAACCACGGTCAGAATTGTCTACTATGATGGCATTGAGTCCAGCCGCCAAGAAACTAAGGTTACGATTGTCGAATCAGCCCAGGATGAAATCGTAATGATGGGAACCGGACTCTCTCCTGGAAACGTTGATTTTTCCGGACTCCTGGCCTTTATCAGTGGGGGAAATAGTGTCCTCCTCCGTGGTTCGAGTACTTTTCCCGAACAACTCAATACCGGTGGTGACCTGGATCATCGCGTTTTTTCATTGTCACCAGATGGAAATCAACTGTTATATACCAGGGTATCCACAGATACAGAAAGATTCAATACGCTTTGGGTTGTCAATACCGACCCAGATTCCGCACCTCGCCAGCTCGATGTAGAAAATATCTTGTGGGCTGATTGGAATCCCGCTCTAGCAAGCAATCATCAGATCGCTTTCACTACAGGAATACCAACAGATTTATTACCTGGTTGGGAAGCAAATAATGATCTCTGGATTGGGGACATCCCAGCGTCGGAAAACGACATTTTTAAGCCTAAGCGTCTTATAGAAGCGTATCCAGCGACCTATGGCTGGTGGGGTGGCAACTACGCCTGGTCACCAAATGGAGATTTTATTGCTTATAGCTTCGCGGATGAGGTCGGTATTATCGATCTAGAGACCTCGAGAGAAGTTCAGCAAAGGGAAAAACTACAATCATTCACAGAGTTCAATACACGGGCAGATTGGGTATGGGTACCCACTTTGTCCTGGTCCCCTGATGGCGAATTCCTGGTATTTACCAAACATATAGGAAATAACCCAGATGATCTCGCTTTTGATACCTGGGTTATATCTATTTCCACGGAACTGGCCCGTCCTTTTATGCAGCAAACAGGTATCTGGAGCCATCCTCGGTGGTCACCGGCGGCAATAGTAGATGGTGAAGAATCAGGTAACAGTGAGATTGCTTTCCTGCGGGCGACAAACCCTCTAGAAAGTCAAGAGAGTACTTATACATTGTGGCGGATGGACCGGGATGGCAGTGATCCGCGCCAAATATATCCACCAGCAGGAGAAAATAGCCGCTTTCCACATGATCAGAGCTTTATGAGCTGGGGACCGACAGGCCGGGAAATAGCGTTTACTTACAATAACCAGCTGTACCTGGTTGATTTAAACCTTGGTGAGGCTAAACGTCTGACGATTGGCGACTCCCCTGTAACTAACCCAACATGGGCGCCCTATGGTAATGGTCGGTTACTGGCATTGGAAGAGAAACCGGCGCCAACTGAAGAGGCGACTCCGGCTTTTTTCCGCGGCCTTACGCCATTTGAGTAACATTTCCTGAATAAAGCCGCTTAGGCGCTGTTGGCTACGGCGGGTTCATCCATCAACATGAAAACTCTTTTGAAAAGCCCAATTCCGACTATCGCTTTAGCCTTCTTGGCCTTGCTTCTGATCCTGACCTTTGGCTTGATCAAAAATATCCGCGATTACAAAAGCCGCGGCATGAGTGATACGTTACCTGCGCCAATCTCTGGAGCAGGTGTGCAATTAGGGGTAAATGTCCATCTGGAACAATACGATCATATTGAGCTCGCAAAAACGCTGGGTGAAATCAAATCAGCAGGAATAGACACAGCGAAACAGAGCTTTTTTTACGATCAAGCATTCGACTGGTCTATACCAGACCAGATTTTCTCTGAGGCCAAAAAACAGGACATCCAGCTGGTCGTATTACTCGACGGCAACCCGACTGATAGTTTTGCCCCTCCAGACGATCCATCTGACTTTGCCAACTGGGCAGCAGAATTTGCAGGTCGCTATGGCGACCAAACTAACCATTACATTATATGGGACGAACCCAACCTGACATCACACTGGGGCGGTTTTGATGTGAACCCGGCCGAGTACGGTGCTCTGCTGACCCTAACTGCCGAATCAATTCGAGCCGCCGATCCGGGAGCCATAATCGTTGCCGCTCCATTGGCTCCAACTGTCGAAACAGGTCCAAAAAATCTTGCCGATCCTCTATTTTTACAGGAACTTTACGAGGCTGGCGTCGCGGAATCCTTCGATGTCGTAGCCGGTAAGCCCTATGGATTTAATACTGGCCCAGAAGATCGTCAGGTTGATCTAGAAACGCTTAACTTCAGCCGAATAATCCTGCTTCGGGAAGTCATGGTAAGAAATGATGACAGCGACAAGCCCGTATGGGCTGGAAACTGGGGGTGGAATAGTTTACCCGCAGGCTGGTCAGGGAACCCTTCTATTTGGGGTGCGGTTGACGAAGAAACGCAAGCTAGCTGGACGGTGACTGCTCTCCAACGAGCCAGGCAAGAATGGCCCTGGATGGCTTCTATGTTTCTTGAGAATTGGGAGCCAATGAATCCAGATGATCACCCGACCTGGGGATTCAGTATCGCCGGTCGACCGGTATTGGCGGCGATCCGTAATGCAGCCTTTACCGGAGAGATCGCATACCCCGGTTTTCATTTGGCTGATAATCAAGACAAAGCACAACATTTTACCGGTTCCTGGCGATTCTCTCCTGAGTTTGGCGCCGATATCGGTAACTCAGGCGATGCCGTAGAATTCCGATTTTGGGGGACCGATATCGGACTACGAGTTCGACGGGCTGATTTCCATTCGCGCTTTTACGCCTTGGTCGATGGCGAGCCGGCAAACAACCTGCCAAGGGACGATCGTGGTGCCACTTTGGTATTGAACTCCCCTGATCCCTCAGAAGATTATCTTGCCATTGAAAGCCTTGCCACAGATCTAGAGCCAGGTGAGCATACCTTGTTATTGGAAGCCTTACGCGGATCAGACCAGTGGGCGTTAAATGGATTTGCTGTTAACTATCACTCGCCAGAAGACTCAGACCGAATGTGGATAATCGCCTTGAGCGTAATGCTCTTAATAACACTCGGTCTTATGGCCATTAGCGCTCGTGAGGCTGACTGGGGGCGGGCAGGCGCCTCAGTTTCGGAAAAATATCATGGTCTGAGTAATCTTCAACAAATAACCCTAGCATCCTTTGGGGCAGGACTCGTATCGGCAACAGGTTGGCTGACTTGGGGTGAACAGACGGCCGGAATCTATCGTCGGCTTGGCGATGTTGGTCAACTGACTTTGACCGCTGCTACAGCAGGATTATTTTATGTGGCGCCATCTTTCATCGTTTATATAGTAGCGTTGGCGGGTTTGCTCGTTCTGCTCTACCTACGTCCCGTATGGGGGCTTGCTCTAGTCGCCTTCGCCTTCCCTTTCTTTGTGAAACCGAAAGCGATTGGAGGGTACTTGTTTTCGCCGGTTGAATTGCTTTTGTTGATTACCTTCACTGCATTTTCGCTTCGACTAATTGCTCAACGTCTATTACGAGGAACCGCCAAAATATCCGTGGAGAATCCGGTAAAACAACTGACGGTCGCGGATTGGTCCGTAGCTGCCTTCATGATGGTAGCAACATTATCACTTCTATTTACCGAACGCCTTGATGTGGCGACCAATGAGTGGCGCGTTTTGATCCTTGAACCGATTCTTTTCTTCCTGCTAATGCGTTGGATGAAAATCGACTCCCGTGAGATGTGGATAATCCTTGATGCTTTCATTCTCGGGGGCGTGACTGTAGCTTTGATCGGCCTGGTACAATATTCAAGCGGCCAGAATTTAATTACTTCAGAAGGTGGGTTGATGCGGCTTCGATCTGTCTATGGGTCGCCGAACAATGTCGCTCTTTACCTCGGCCGAATTATTCCTATCCTGGCAGCCATGATCCTCATGGGTCGTGGGAGGCGCCGTTTTTATTATCTTTTCGCCTTGTTGCCAGTAGGTGCAGCGATGGTACTCAGTTACAGTAAGGGAGCCCTATTCCTAGGTCTGCCGGCCTCTCTGCTGGTTGTCCTCCTTATTTGGCGAAGATATGCCGGTGGACGACTATGGCCCTGGCTAGTCGGCGCATTTGCGCTGGGCCTATCCGCTTTGTTGGTGGCTCTGCAAATTCCTGCACTGGAGGAACGTCTAAATCCTCAAGGCGCTACTGGTTTTTTCCGAATGAATCTTTGGCGTTCGAGTATCAATATGTTTCGTGATCATTCGATTTTTGGCGTTGGCCTGGATAATTTCCTCTATGCCTACCGTGGTCGGTATATTTTTGATGCTGCCTGGCAGGAACCCAATTTAAATCATCCCCACAATATGGCGCTAGATTTTTTGACCAGATTGGGTATTTTGGGTTTTTTTGCCGGGACCTGGATGTTTTGGTCCTATTTCCGCATTTCTCTTCGACTAGTCAGCCAGGTTGTTGATGAATGGCAACCTATTTCTGCGGGCTTGCTTGGTGCACTGGTCTACATGCTTGCTCATGGAATGGTCGATCATAGTTTTTTCCTGGTAGATTTAGCTTATGCCTTCTTTCTGCTTCTGGCCATTGCGATCTGGATGGAGCAAAACCATACTGGGCCCGATGAGCTACCGTAACTATCGTTTGAATATTGGGTTTACCTATTTGATGCGCCATGTTTGGCCATTGCCGTCCCACAAAAAAATTGTCCCTTGACAATCTGGCTATCGGACTTAAAATTGCATAGCTGTTTCGGCAGACTATCCTAAGGAGAACACTAGATGAGTGATACAGAAACCCGTGTGCGCGGAATTATTGTTGATTTGCTGGGCGTGGAGGAAGATCGAGTTGTGCCCGCAGCCCGTTTTCGTGAAGATTTAGAGGCTGACTCACTCGACCTGGTAGAGCTAATTATGGCTTTCGAGGAAGAATTCGAAGGTGAGATCTCTGATGAAGAAGCACAGTCGATTACCACCGTGGGCGAGGCCGTTACTTATATTGATGAACATATGACAACCGGCTAGAACCGATAGGTAAGAAAAACGACTGCGTTTGAAACAGATAAGCCAATAGCTGTCACAAGAAGACGATGCTGTGCATCGTCTTCTTCACGTTCAGTCTAGATCCAAATCCGTTTGAGGATCCTTGTTGGTTCCAGTAGCCAATAAGGCAGCAGCCGAACCTACAAGCAATAAATGACCGGCTGCATTTAGCCAGACACCTGGTCCAATTCCAATCGCCGTTTGAAGCAGATCACCGATTAAGTCTCGTAGACTGGCATAGATCCAGGTTGGAAAAATCAGGCCAATCAAACCCAACAGCAAGATCAATACCCAAGAGCCCGTCTCCACGGAGCCTGGCGCCAAACGCTTGAAAAGCGGGCTAATAACAGCCAATGCCAGCACGCATAACACCATTAGTAACCTTAGAAGCCACTCGCTTACCGGCTCGTCAAGGATGACCTCGATGGATGGAAGGGCTAAAAAGGCGACGGCGACGGCAAGACCTCTGACAATCCAAGTTTGCCATCGTTTATCGGTCCAGTTTACCGTCCACAGGATCATCATGAGGCCCAAGGTGATTGGTGGCAAATAAAAAATATTTCGGAGGTATGTCAAATCGCCGGCAGATCCCTTGGGAAGGAATTTTACCCACTCGCCCATCTCTAACCCTATGAAGGACAGGCCTGTTACCGGTTGGGGTAACCAGATGAGAAAGTAAGCTACAAGAATGGCGGTAAATCCAAGGGGGATCAGAAATCGAGACCAGGATAGTGCCTTCATTTCTTGAGACTTGCATCTTGTGCGTGGGATTGCCTTTCATTATCGGACTTCAGCAAGAATCGAAGTTGCTGGTCAAACTGTTTCTGATCTTGCATGAATTGAACCATCGCTTTGCTTTCCCGTGAGCGTAATGCCATCACGGCGACAGTTTCAATGTCTACCCGATTTGCTTCCATACGTTCATCCGCCGCCGCATAGGCCCGAGCTGATTCAAAAAGCGTAATCTCAGCTCTCGAAGAATCAATATTTAGACTCCGAATGATTTTCAAGCCGGCTTGCTTCGCTTCAGGCTTGATGGTCACACTATCGAGTCTTATTCTCGCTTCCTGGATTTCATCAGCCAATACCAACGTTTCTCCGGCATAATGTGCTGACAATCCTTCCGGATTTCGGCGGTAGGCAATCGCCTGTTGATAGGCAGCGAAGCGCATTTCGGGGTCTGCCAAACCTCGCACAACTGCTCGCAATCCAAAACGGTCCATGATCTGGGGACGTAATGTCCCTTCTTCCGGGTTCATGGTACCAACCAAGGTGAATTGTGACCGATACTTCAAACTCAAGGGACCTCGACGAACAGTATAGTAACCCTGGGCGGCCGCATCCAATATCGCATCGGTAACGGCATCATCAAGCAAGTTTACCTCATCAATAAAGAGGACATTCCCGTCCGCAGCGGCCAATATACCTCGTTCCAGTTTAAGGCGCCGTTGCTCCAGCGCAAGACGGTCATTTAAGCCGCCTATGACATCATCTAATCGAGCATGTAGGGGAAGCTCAATAATCCGAACCCGGTCTTCAATAGTGAGTGGCTCATTGTAACCGATCCGTTGGGCACATTCGGTACAGATTCCATCCAGACCAACCTCATCTAGTATATCCTCGGTGCAACCATTCGGGCACAAGCTTCGACGGCGATGTGGCAGCAGATCCACCAGGGATCTTACAGCTGTGGTCTTGGCTGTTCCCCTCGCTCCGATCAGCAAAACCCCGCCGATGACCGGATTAATCACCGCTAACAATAAGGCCAATTTCATCTCTTCTTGCCCAACGATCGCCAAGAATGGAAATGGTTCACCTTCAGCGAGGCCCATGTCTGTCGCCGGGGCGCTGAGAACTTTGCTAGCAATTGACTGCCCCCTCAGTAAACTGAGCAAGCGAGATGGCGAAGTATTCACTGATTGTCTATTCACGTGTTCTAAGTCGGTAGGCTTGTCGTATAGCCGCTCGCTCTAGACGGCTTTGGTCTTCCTCGGTCTCGATCAACAAAGGCGCCACCGGTGTGGGCTTTCCGGCGCGGTCCAGGGCAACATAGACGAAATAAGCCGTATTGGTGTGAACTGTTTCTCCGGTGAGGACGTCTTCGGCCGTCACCACGACTCTTGTTTCCATTGAAGACCGGCCTGTCCAGGTTATCTCCGCGGTCACAGTCAATAAATTGCCGATGTGGACCGGTGAGTGAAATGTCATCGAATCCACGGCCACGGTAACCACCTGACGGCGAGCATGCTTGCTGGCAGCCATACCACCAGCTTCGTCGCACAGTTTCATTACGTAGCCGCCATGAACATTACCCATAGTATTGGCGGATCCTGGCCCCATAAGTTGGGTCAATGTGATTCTGGAGTTGGAAGCTCTTTTTGGCTCCATCAAATTGCAGCCTTCAGAAACTTGCCTACCGAATGATTACTAATCCATATCGGGTCGGGTCTCAGATACATAGGTTAGGCGATCTGGAAATTCTTCGAAGATGTCAATGATATGGTGAGGTAATTGTCTCAACATAGGAGCAAGAGGCATGCTAGCCGGCAAGTTTGGTTTGGGTGGACGATCGGGCGGCACCAGGTGTGGCGGTCTTCTACTTAAGGATCGCTTACGCAGCAATCGCCGGTCATCGCTGATAAACCCAAGATATTGGCCCGCTGTATCAAAGGCTTCCCGGCCGGATACAAATCCAATCCATTCACCATCAACATTGAATAAAAAGCTGTCCATATAAACCGCAACCCATTCCCCATCGGACCTATAGATCGGTGTCATATTCCTCCCTTCGCCTAATTGGCCAAAAGTAGATAGTTTTCATTATATGAACGCTTTCCCACACAAGCAACCGAAGCGCACTGCAACTACGGAAGCCAGGTAGGTTCAACCGGCTAACATTTGATCGTAAATCGACATCAATTCCCTGGCAGATTTTGTCCACGTAAATTGACGCGCACGCAAAAATCCGGCGCCTACTAATTTTGTCCGTTGACTCATATCAGCGATAAGATTCATCATGGCCTGAGACCATGCACCCGTATCTTCGGTCGGCAAGAGTAAGCCGGCATCGCCTACAACCTCTGGCAAAGAGGAAACATTCGAAGCGATTACCGGAACACCGCAGGCCATGGCCTCCAGTATTGGTAGCCCAAAACCCTCATATAGACTTGGTGTTGCCAAAAGTGTGGCCGCACTGTAGAGTGCAGGCAAATCGGAATCATCAACATACCCCAGGAATTTAACTCGGCCATGCAAGCCCTGGACTTCAACTTCGCCCAATATTTGATCATGCATCCATCCTTTGCCGCCAACGATAATCAGATCGTTGGGAAAGTTCTCGGCTACTGGTCGGAAGGCTCGAATTAACATCCGGTAATTCTTTCGTGGCTGAACTGTACCGACACTGATCAGATATGGCTTGTCACCAAGATCATATTTCTTTCGTACCTTTTTGATCGACCTGGGATCAGTAATCGGCTTAAAATTGCCACCGACGCCACTATAAAGCACACTCACTTTTGCCGGGTCCACGTTCCATTGTGTTACCAGATCATCTTTTGTGGCCTTGGAATCCGCAAGAATATGAGTAGCCCGGTTAATAGACCATGGTACGATATTTTTCAAGTAAGCGAACAACTCAGGTGTAAAAGTCTCAGGATATCGAATAAATGATAGGTCGTGAACCGTTAGCAATGTTTGCGTTTTCTTGCTAATCGGTGGAAGCACAAAATCAGGCGAATGAAATAGGTCCAGCCGACCAGTGAAGTTCTGTACAGACAGAGGGACTCTTAAGCGGTACCAAATACGATGCATCCAGCGTTCATCAAACGGCAATTCCTTAAAGATGACATTCGGCTTTGATGGCATGAAGGGATTCTTTAGCTGGTTTGTCTGAGGTTGTTTAGCAGAGATTAACGTAAATTTGTCATCCGCACTTTCAAATACAACCGCCTTAACTAGTTCGCGAGTGTATCTTCCAATACCTGCCCCCTGGTTTAGAGCCGATGTAACGTCAATACCGATGCGCCTTTCAGCGTCTTTGTTGCTCATTCAACATCCCCGAATGTCCAATAACGGTTAACGAAGTAGTTCCAGAACAAAACGGCGATTGTTGCCATCATTTTTGCCGGGATGTAGCCCTCGATTCCTATGGGTATAAATGTGAGTGTCTCTAGAATACGATTAAAAATGGGAGTAGTTAAGGCAAAAATCACATTGTTAAGTAATAATCCAACAGAACTAACAAGGGCAAATTGGGGCAATTGAACTCTCTTACGCCTGGAACGTGACTCTGGATAGGTCCAGTATCGATTAAAAGAAAAGTTGCTGACCACAGCTAAAGTGAATGAAATGGTATTAGCCAAGATAAATCCGGCCTGTTCTGAAAACTGGGTGTTTTCCGCGACTAGAGATGGCAAGTCGACAATTTCGATCAAAATGGTCAACATACCAAAATCGATAATAAAACCGATCGTGCCAACCACCATGAATTTGGCGAATCGCACAGCTTCCTTCGATTTAATGCCGAATCGCTCGGCGAGTCTAACGAATTGTGCGATCATGCTTCAGGTAAATAATCTGTTGCAAGGCTAGCATTACGCCTACAAAAAGGTATAGATTATTGACATATAACTTATCGAAGAAATGGTGGACCGCCAGTGCAGTCCATGCGGTTAGAAGTCCAAGGACAATACCACGATCCGGCCAATCTATATTTTGTAGAAGCCTGAATGCCTGAAGGAATATTATCGCCCAAAGTAGCAAATAGATAGTTGCCCCAACCACTCCTGTTTCTGCGAGGATGTTTATATAATAATTATGAGCGTGACCAAGGGGGTGCGTCCAATTCAGGAGGCCGTACTCCTCGTACGCGACCTCATAATTACCAAAACCTACGCCTAGCAACAAATTATTGCGGGCCATGTCAATACCGGCCTGCCAATGGGCCAGGCGTTCAATTACGGCAAAATTTTCGATAGTAACCAGCTCCCCGCGAACATCACCGACCTTAAAATCTTCACTGATAGTTACCAGGCGGTCAGAAATTGCTCCGGGCACTAGATCAAGCCGAACCATCAAGATGGCTGCCATCAAACCGAGGACAATTAACAGAATTCCTTTCCATCGCTCTTTGGGTAGGAGAAAAATCAGGAGCACCAGGCCACTAACGAACCCTAACCAGGCTCCTCTGCTCCATGACATTATCAGAGCTACCCCGGTCGTTATAGAGGCAAAGACCAGGAAAACGAGCCAAAGCCAATCGCCAGTTTTCAGTCGCTTCCCTTTCTTGAGAGCGAAGAAAAGGCTAATACCAGTACCGATCAAGGTCCCAATGGCCAGAGCAGCTGTAATTCCCATGAAACCACCGAACGGATTGGGCTGTTGAAAGGTGCCAAAGGCTCTGTAGAAACGATCTAAGATCAAAAAATGGTCAGGCCCATCACCTCTCAGCCCAAATTGCCAAATACCGATCAGAGCCTGGCTAACGCCCGCCATCAACAAGATTGCCAACACCCACCGTGTATCGATGCCTGGCTCCCTACTTGTCCTGTCTGGCCGGTCTTGAAGCTGAAGAGCTCTCCAGTTCACGGCCAAATCTGTTACCAGGAGGAATGCCAAAGTCATCTCAATCCATTTAATTTCTTCTTTAAGGCCAATTCTTAGTGACGGGGCATTAATGAGGCTGAGTGCTGCTACTGTGATAAATAGAATCAGAATAAGGTTTATAGGTGTACCTGGAATATATATTCGGCGGCGAATAATGCCATATGCAATCCAGAGGCACACGGTCATCAGAAAGAGCAGTTGGCTGCTGGTAAATAGAACACCTGCTAATCGGAAATTCTCAACAGCACCAAGAGGTCCTGCCAACAACACAAGAGCCATGGCGATGAGTGGTTGAATTATTGTAAGCAGTAATAAACCGATCGCCAGCACCAGCGCGACGGCACTTTTTAGGGGCAACATTCCAATAAGTAGACCGAGGGTAATCGCTATGAGTAGAAATACGATTGGTTGTCGTCTAAATGGGGCCAGACGCCTTTGCAGTAAAGGAGCTATCGGCGATGAGGAACTTGTCACGGTATTCGGCTTTGAAAAAAGGCAATTGTTTCGGCTAATCCATCAGCCAGGTCAATGATGGGTTCCCATCCGAGATGCCTCTGCGCCATCCTAATATCCGGTCGTCTAACCTTCGGATCATCGGTAACTCGAATTTCCCCAGGCTCTGTAAATTCAATTTTGGAGTTGCTTCCACTCAATTCCACCACTGCTTTAGCCAAATCCAGGATAGTCATTTCGTTCGGATTGCCGATGTTCACGGGTGTAGCAACGTCAGAAATTAGCAAACGGTAGACGCCTTCAACCAGATCGGAATAGTACTGAAAAGATCGGGTTCGACTTCCATCGCCATAAACTGTGAGCGGTTTCCCAGACAAAGCTTGGTAAATAAAGTTCGGTACCACCCTCCCATCATTCAACCTCATTCTTGGACCGTAGGTATTGAAAATCCTAACAATTCTGGTCTGCAATCCATGATATCGATGGTAGGCCATGGTCATCGCTTCGGCGAATCGTTTGGCCTCATCGTATACCCCTCTCGGTCCGATGGGATTTACATGTCCCCAATAACTTTCTGGCTGTGGATTCACCTGGGGATCGCCATACACTTCCGAGGTTGAAGCCAGGAGGAAGCGAGCATTTTTCGCTTTAGCCAATCCTATGGCGTTCATGGTACCGATTGATCCAACTTTTAAAGTATGAATTGGGTGCTCTAGGTAATCATTTGGGCTGGCGGGAGATGCAAAATGCAACACTGCATCAACAGCACCTTTAACATAAATGTAATTGATTATATTGTGTTTTACGAAAGTAAATCTGTCATGGCCCATTAAATGGGCAATGTTTTCCATACTACCGGTTATGAGATTGTCGATGGCCAGAACAGAATGTCCTTCGGCTAGAAACCGGTCGCTTAGATGAGAACCTAAAAATCCGGCCCCGCCTGTTATGAGAACATGCATCTTTACTTCTCGTTCATTTCAATAGCTGATTGGCCGATGATTGTAACTTAGCAGGTGGATCCTGGCGAATTAAGCGCCGTTGTTTGGCGCCAACTAAACGAGCGTTGTATACTCCTGATTTGCCGGATTTTTCCCAATCGGCGTCAAAAAAACCATACGAGACAGGTAGCCATCTAATGAAGGGCTATTCATCATTGGCAAACGGAGCAGCATAGGAATAATGTCTCATAAGATAGATCCCTCTCCAACACTCGAGACTAGCTCTACCGGGCAGATCGTCCCAGCAGATATCCTGGAGCAACGCAAAGCCGACCACATCCGGATAAATATTGAGGAAGATGTAACCTTCAAAGGGTTGACTACGGGTTTGGAGCAATATTACCTGGTTCACCAGGCTTTGCCCGAACTCGATTTCGTTACAATCGATACGTCCACAAAACTATTTGGCAAGACATTGTCTTCCCCACTTCTAATCTCTTCGATGACAGGTGGTACATCTGAAGCCCATGAAATAAATTTAGCATTGGCCACAGCGGCCCAAGAGGTTGGTATCGCCATGGGACTAGGATCGGTACGTGCCGCGCTCGTGGATACTAGCTTAGGCTATACATTTCAGGTCCGTGAAGTAGCGCCAGATATCTTGTTGATGGCAAATCTTGGTGCAGTACAATTAAATTACGGTTTTGGATTGAATGAATGCCAAAGGGCAGTTGATTTATGCGGTGCAGATGCTTTAATCTTACATTTCAACCCGCTACAGGAAGCCGTACAGCCTGAGGGCGACCACAACTTTTCTGGACTTTTAAATAAGATCGAAGAAGTATGCCGGCACCTTCCGGTTCCTGTTATTGCCAAAGAGGTTGGTTGGGGATTCTCAAGACAGGCAGCGGGAAGGTTAGCATCGGCCGGAATAGCAGCCATCGATGTCGCCGGGGCCGGGGGTACTTCCTGGAGTCAGGTTGAGATGCATCGAGCACCTACAGCTCGTCACGCTCGTGTTGCCGGCGCTTTCATCGATTGGGGAATTCCTACGGCAGACTCAATCCTTTATTGCCGTGAGGCTGCACCCGATCTGGCGATCATTGCCAGTGGCGGCCTCCGAAACGGTATCGACGTAGCGAAATGTATTGCCTTAGGTGCTACAGCAGGGGGTACAGCGGGGGATTTTCTGCGTGCTGCGGTTAGTGGTGGAGTCGAGGCCGTCATTGATACGGTCGGCGCGTTTACGGATGAGTTACGAGTCGCGATGTTTTGTAGCGGGGCCGCTAATCTGCCAGCCCTGGCCCAAACGCCGTTATATCGCCGCCGCAGCATTCTTGAGAAGATCGGTTAATCCTTTTCCAGTATGTTAGCTGCGGAGAAATCAGTACCCGGGAGTTGAGACACATGCAAGATCCTCTTCAATCACTCGCCACCGTTATGATACCGGCCGTAGAACAAGAAATGCGGCAGGTACTTGAAATTGGGGGAGAACGGATTGATCCATTTTATGGCATGATGCATTATCACATGGGCTGGGTTGATCACAAGTTTGAACGATTATCGGCTCAATCTGGCAAGAGAATTCGCCCGTTGTTGTGTCTATCAGTTACCCAGGCCGCCGGTGGTGAGTGGCCAACGGCAGTCCCCGGAGCAGCTTCAATTGAATTGCTTCACAATTTCACCCTGATTCATGACGATATTCAGGATGCCAGTCCAACGCGTCGTGGTCGAGCTACTTTGTGGAAAATTTGGGGGGCAAACCAGGCGATCAATAGTGGTGATGCAATGTTCGCCCTGGCTCACATAGCGATGAGCCGCCTTCTGGAACAGGGTGTTCCCGGAGAAACAGTCGTTACCTGTTTGCGAAGGCTTGATGAAACCTGTGTTGTGCTGACCATTGGCCAGTACGCCGACATGTCTTTTGAGAACCAAACTGCAGTTACTGTTGATGAGTACTTGTCTATGATTGACGGAAAGACGGCCGCCCTACTGGCTTACTCGGCCGAGTTGGGAGCGCGAGTCGCCGGTTGTCAAACCGATGTGATTAATCACTATGCTGCCTTTGGTCGCGATTTAGGTCTCGCATTTCAAGTACGTGATGATATCTTGGGTATCTGGGGAGACGAATCACTCATTGGTAAATCTGCGGCAACTGATATTGTTACGAGAAAAAAGAGCCTACCTGTTCTTTTCGGTTTGTCACAAAGTGCTGAACTTCGAGAATTGTACACGCAAGATGCCTCAGACGAGCTATTTGTCAAGCACGTTATCCAGATTCTGGATAACGTTAAGGCTCGCGAATTCGCCAAAAATTACGAGGAGCGTCATGCTCAGAGCGCCCTTGATCATCTTGCGGCAGCAGGTGCTCAGGGTGAAGCCGGAGAGGCGTTATATCAACTTAGTGATATGTTGCTGAATCGTCAGGCTTGAAGAAAACATCTCTGACATAGCCCTAAACTGAAAATCAATCCCGATCAAAAAAAGCGGCAACCCGTTGTTCGGGTCGCCGCTTCGATGTCTTAATATGTGCCAGTCAGCTGGCGGTCAGTCGGTAGCTTCAGCTTCCTGAATGATCGCCTTGGCTGCTTCGGCGGCCGCTTGGGCAGCTATCTTTTCTAGCAACGCTTCGTCGGTATTGTCGTCTATTAGCAAGGAAGAAAGATTGATCTCTTCAACTTCTTGCTCAAGTAGCAACTCAGCAGCCTTCTTCTCGGCTATCCGGTCCTGCCTGACTCTGTAACCTGATCCAGCTGGGATTAGCTTGCCAATGATCACATTCTCTTTTAGACCTAACAATTTATCTTCCTTACCAGCAATTGCCGCCCCGGCAAGAACTTTTATCGTATGTTGGAAAGAGCTGGCTGAGAGGAAACTCTCGGTATTAAGTGATGCCTTGGTAATACCAAGCAACACAGGTTCAGCCTTGGCTGGCTGTCCACCTTCGGCTTCGATCTCGATATTGGTTTCACGGAAAATGGTCGCTTCAACTAATTCTCCTGGCAGCATCTCCGTATCGCCAGAGGCTGTGATTAACACCTTGCCTAACATTTTCCGAATGATCGTTTCGAAATGTTTGTCGTTGATGTTCTGGCCTTGGGGTCGATAGACTTGCTGGACCTCAAGAAGCAGATATTGAGTGACAGCATCCCTGCCTAAGATTTCGAGGATTCTATGAGGATTCTTAGATCCTTCGGTTAGCTGATCGCCTGCTTCAATTCTCTGACCTTCTGAAACCAGAATTCGAGTACCGGCTGGAATGTCATAATCACGTTCTTCCTTGCTTTCCCAGACCACACGAACAGCCGACCCATTTAGGACAGCCCTGCCGGGACGGCGGGCGGTAAGAACATCACCATCCATCTCGGCAATCACGCCATTCGCCTTGACCTCTTCCTGATCCTCCAGGAGGACTTTCCAGTTCTCTGGAATTTCGTATTCATCCTCTACCAGCTTGCTGTCGCTGACAAACACGTGCCGTACGCCATCAATGGTGCGAATCTCAACAAGCCCTCCAATCTCCGACATTACCGCCTCACCTTTAGGTCGTTGACGGGCTTCGAAGAGCTCTTCGACCCTGGGTAAACCTTGTGTGATATCACCCCGGGCCTCAGCAGTACCACCAGTGTGGAACGTTCGTAATGTTAGCTGGGTTCCCGGCTCACCAATCGATTGAGCAGCAATAATGCCAACTGCCGCTCCCATCTCAACCGGAACACCTCGAGCTAAATCAGTGCCATAGCACTTGGAGCAAATTCCCAGGCGTAACTCACACATCATCGGTGAAAAGACGTAGACTTCCTCTCCAGCTTTTTCACCGACAGCCTCCGCAAGCTCTTCGGTGTAAAGCTCGCCGACATCGATAATGACCTCGCCTGTTTCCTGATCGATAATTGGCTCGGCCGCAAATCTTCCGTAGATGCGGTCTGCAAACTTCTGCTTACCAAAGTTGTCTTTTCGCCTGATCATGATTCCCTTGGTCGTACCGCAATCTTCGGCCAAGACGATAACGTCCTGAGCCACATCGACCAGGCGTCTCGTTAAATAACCGGCATCAGCCGTACGCAAAGCAGTGTCAGCTAACCCCTTGCGGGCGCCATGTGTCGAAATGAAGTATTCCAGGGCCGATAGACCTTGCCGGAAGTTCGATGTAATCGGAACTGAAATGATGCGACCTTGTGGATCTGCCATCAGACCACGCATGCCTGCTAACTGGGTAATCGGACCGAATCCACCTTTGGTCGAACCGGACAAAGCCATCATGGTTACCGGGCTCGCAGGGCCCATGGCCGCACGAACGGCCTTTTCCACCTGTGCCTTGGCATCCGTCCATTGCTCAATCGTGCGCTGGTATTGTTCATCTTCAGTTAACAGGCCTCGACGATATTGTCGGTCAATTTGATCAACGCGATCTCTGGCCCCATCGAGAATAGATTCGCGCTCCTCTGGGATGGTCAGGTCGGCAACCGCTACAGTAATGCCCGAACGGGTTGCGTATTTGAAACCCAAGTCCTTAATCCTATCGGCCATTTCGATGGTAGCTTCATCTCCCAGACGCCTATAAACACGATTCACGAGTTCATTCACTGCCGCTTTGTCCAACGGCTCGTTGACGAACTGCATTTCGAGCGGCATAGCCTGGTTAAAGATTACCCGACCAGGCGTTGTTTCGATTATCCGCTTGCGAGCTTTACCATCCGCATATCGTTTGCCTTGATCGGTGAAATAGGTCAGCGCCTGAAGCCTAACCTTGGCGTGAATATGAACATAGCCCAGATCATAGGCCCGTTCGACCTCATCCATATTGCTAAAAACAAAGCCTTCACCCTTCATGTTATCCTGCATGAGTGTCAGATAATAGACACCCAATACCATGTCCTTTGACGGACCGACTATGGGGTGGCCATCCGCTGGTTTCAGCAGATTTCTCGTGGCCATCATTTGTGCTTTGGCTTCAGCCACCGCCTTTTGAGACAATGGCACGTGAACAGCCATCTGATCACCGTCAAAGTCAGCATTAAATGCGGCGCACACCAGGGGGTGGAGTTGAATTGCTTTACCCTCTACCAGGGTAGGCATAAAGGCTTGGATTCCCAACCTATGCAATGTCGGAGCCCGATTTAACAGAATCGGCCGTCCCTCGATCACCTCTTCAAGCACTTCCCATACTTCAGGTGGTTGACGCTCGATTATACGTTTAGCGCCTTTAATATTGCTCGCATAACCGTAATCCACCAGCTTGCCGATAACAAACGGCCGGAATAGTTCCAAGGCCATCGTTTTCGGCAAGCCGCACTGGCCCATTTTTAATGTCGGACCGACGACAATAACCGAGCGTCCAGAATAATCCACACGCTTACCGAGCAAGTTTCGACGAAATCTACCTTTCTTGCCCTTCAGCATATCAGATAGAGATTTCAACTCCCTACGACCGCGCCGGCTCAATGCTTTACCACGTTGGCTATTATCGATCAGACTATCAACAGCCTCCTGCAGCATACGTTTCTCGTTCCGGACAATGACATCAGGGGCGCCCAATTCTAAGAGACGCTTTAAGCGGTTATTTCGGTTGATAACCCTTCGATAAAGATCGTTCAGATCTGATGTCGCAAATCGACCGCCATCAAGCTGGACCATCGGGCGCAAGTCTGGGGGGATAACCGGTAGAACTGTGAGAATCATCCACTCAGGCCGGTTGGCGCTTGTTCTCAGGGCTTCAACAACTTGCAGCCTTTTGGTTGCGCGTTTCGCCCCTTGCTTGGAACGCGTTGTACGAACCTCTAGCCAGAGATCTTTGCTAAGCTTGGCCAAGTCCATATTTTTGAGAATCTCATAAAAGGCCTCGGCACCCATACTCGCTCGGAAAACGTTACCGAACTTTACCTTAAGATCCCGGTAATCTGTCTCGTTCAAAAATGTCATCTGAGACAAGCTTTCCAACTGTTCATGGTTCGATTGTGCTTGCTGGCGCAGGCGCGTCAACTTGACGATCATCTGATCCTCAATTTCGTCGGCCGCAATAGAAATCTCGTCGTTCAATAACTTTACATCGCGCTTAAGAGTCGCTTCGGTGCTTTCTTGCTCCTCCTCAAGCTCTTTTTGCCTGGCTGTCAAACGCTCAGTCGTTGTTTCCTGAACAAGAACAATGTGCTCGCGTCCGATTTTGTCGCCCTTCTCAGCAATGATCACATCACCCAAGGTGACGGTTTCCGCGGTTATCTCATTTAAAAGATTGTCAAGACGTTTCTCGACGAGCTGGGCTTCGCTAACTACCTCGTCAGAAACGGCTGAAAGGCGATCTTCGTAGGTTTCACGCAAGCTTTCGATCTTGGCTTCAAGCGCGGTTATCTGTTCTCGAACTTCGAGGGTATCTTCGTCAATCTTGGCCTGGTTTTCGACACCGAGGCGAAGCTCGGCTTCTTCCAGTTCTTCATCGAGTCGTTTTAGGGCCCTCTTCCTGGCATCTTCATCGACGAAGGTTATGACGTATTGGGCGAAATACAACACTCTATCAAGATTTCGTCGTGAAATATTGAGTAGCAAGCCTAGATAGCTGGGTACGCGTCTTGTATACCAAACGTGGGCAACCGGAGCTGCTAATACAATATGGCCCAATCGCTCCCGTCGAACAGCCGCTCTGGTTATCTCAACGCCGCACTTATCGCAGACGATGCCCTTATAGCGAACATTCTTATACTTTCCACAATAACACTGCCAATCTCTGGTCGGTCCAAAAATAGCCTCGCAGAACAACCCATCCTTCTCAGGTCGCAGCCGACGATAATTGATTGTCTCGGGTTTTGTAACCTCCCCATAAGACCAGGAGCGGATTTGCTCCGGAGATGCTAAACTAATACGCAAAGACTTAAATTCAGTTGCTTCCACCTAGTGTGACCTCCCACAATAATGGCTTCAATACCATGGCTACGCCGACTCTTTGTTCCAACAGCTCAAGAGCAATACACACGGAAAAAGAGCGTTTGCCTAATGCCAACGCTCTCTATGCATTTTTCTATTTCTGTTACTCGTTATTCACCGTTCTGTTGATTTAGTTTCTTTTCCGGTGAGGACCTTGTTATATACGTAGCAAATTAGCGACTATACCACCGTCATTTGCTTTTTGCAAATATAAGCTCGGCTAACTCATTGGGCAAAATATGATTTTATCGCAGATCTCGACTACCTGATTATTCCTCGATCTCATCACCAACGTTCTGGCGCAAGAATGCTTCCATAAATCCGTCTAACTGCCCGTCTAAGACAGCCTGTGTGTTCCCCATTTCAAAACCAGTCCGGTGATCTTTTACCATTTTATAAGGCTGGAGCACATAAGAACGAATCTGATTACCCCAACCAGCGTCAATATCGTCCCCCTTTAAAACGGCCATTTCAGCCTCTTGCTTCCGCCGCTCCAGATCGAATAATTGGGATTTTAAAATCTTCATGGCCATCTCTAAGTTTTGGGTCAGGGAACGTTGGTTCTGGCAAGTGACAACAACACCAGTAGGCGTATGAGTGATTCTTATGGCGGTTTCATTTTTCTGAACATGTTGTCCACCTGCACCGCTGGCCCGATAACGATCTATCCGCAAATCCTTCTCATCAATCGAAATCTCAATATCGTTGGCAACATCAGGCCAAAGTTCAATTTTCGCGAAGGAAGTGTGCCGTCTTCTCGAGGCATCGAACGGAGATATGCGAACCAGGCGGTGAACACCTCTTTCTGACTTTAGCCAGCCATAGGCATATTCGCCCTCGATTGACATCAATGTGCTTTTAAGGCCAACTTCATCTCCTGGACTCGTGTCCAATATATCCAGTTTGAATCCCCGATTGGTGACCCAGCGAGAGATCATCCTTTGTAACATCTGCGCCCAGTCTTGCGCCTCCGTACCTCCGGCACCCGCATGAATGGCCATGATAGCTGATTCGGAATCGTACGTACCGCCAAAAAGCGTGCGAAATTCCAACTTGTCGACAGCCTTCTGTAATGCATCCACTTCTTTTGCCATCGCCTCAAAAAGTTCAGGGTCATCCAGCTCCGCAAGTTCTCGCGCATCAGCAATCCTGGCGCTCGCTTCTTCCCATATCGATACCTCATCCCTGAGCCGAGTTAGCTCTTTCATTATTCCTTGAGCCTTGGGTGTATCATTCCAGAATCCAGGATCAAGTGTCAATTTTTCGAGTTCATTTAGTTTTTCAATCTTCGTCTCTAGGTCAAAGACGCCTCCTTAATTGATCGACAGTCATCTGCAATTTCTCTATTTGAGCTACTTGATCTTCCATATCTGGTTTGCTCCTCTCTTGTAAGCAATTTGGACCCAAAATCGCCACTCCAGGATGGACTGGCGATTAGTTACATGACGATCAGCCTTCGAAGAGACCATCAACGAAGACATCTGCATCAAAAGGCGCCAGGTCTTCGATCCCTTCTCCGGTTCCGATAAAGCGAACTGGTAAACCCAGTTCTTTGTAAATGGAAAAAACCATGCCCCCTTTTGCGGTGCCGTCGAGTTTTGTTAAAACAACGCCACTTACAAATACTGATTCTTTGAATTTCATAGCCTGCGTTAGCGCGTTTTGACCTGTCGGAGCATCTAACACAAGCAACACCTCATGGGGGGCGGCATGCACGCTACTTCGGCAAACATTGTAAGTCTTCTCCAGCTCCAGCATAAGATTCTTTTTCGTGTGTAAACGTCCCGCTGTGTCGATGATGAGCATGTCAGAACCTCGAGCTCTACTGGCTCGAATCCCATCGTATGCCACCGCGGCCGGGTCACCACCGGGTTGACCAGAGATTAGAGGCACACCGGCCCGTTCGCTCCATATACTTAGCTGGTCAATCGCCGCAGCTCGGAACGTATCACCGGCCACCAACATCACTTTCCAGCCCTGATTCTTATACATATAGGCAAGTTTTCCAATCGTTGTTGTTTTCCCAGACCCATTAACACCCACAATCATCGCCACGGTCAGCTGTCTTTTTTCTTCTAATCCGAATGGAGGTGCTTCGACGAGGACCGCTTTCATCTCTTCCTTCATGGCAAGGACAAGCTGATCCGTTGTCCGCAATCCCTCTCTACCGACTCGTTCCCGCGTGGCCTCAATAATTGACATTGTTGTCGGCACACCCATGTCGGCTTGAATTAGCATTGCTTCCAGATCCTCCCAGGTCTCTTCTGAAATCTCCCCTTTGCCGAGATTGTTGACGATCTGACTAAAAACAGATTGTCTTGTGCGACTGAGCGAATCACGAATACCTTTAAACAACTTTACCTCGCGAAAAAACTAAGATTAATGATCTACTGTCTCAAATAGGCATGGCACAGCAACCTATTATTATAGCCTGAGCAACGAACCTGACCCAACATCCCGCAAGCCAGGTTCAGATTATTTTACTCTCGATTATTTCGCCATCTGATGTGAGTTGCTCCACATGAAGTGCGGCCGATTCTAACCTGGCATTGCACAGAGCAGCCAATCTTTGACCCTCCTCAAACAAGGTCATCGCCTCTTCCAGGGACAGATCGCCACTCTCCAGTCTGGTCACAATCTCTTCCAGCTGACGCAACGCTTCTTCAAATTTCACTTCCTCAGTCTCACTTGTCATTTGATGTCCTTTCATCAACTACAGCATTGAAATCTCCGTCTGAAACCATAATAGCGATTGTCTCGCCCGGAAACACATCAGTACGAGATCTAACAATCTGGCCATTCTCCTTTTGAACAATAGCATATCCTCTCGCCAGCGTTGCCGACGGCCCTACCGCGCCAAGAGCCGTCATCGCCACATTTAACCTGGCCCGTTTTACATCCAGCGAACTTTGCATGGTCGCATCTAAACGTAGAGACAGCCAATCGATCTTATGGCGATTCAAATCGATCGTTTTCGATGGACTAAGCTGTTTTAAAGTACGACCAAGACCCGCCAACAGATTTCGCCGATCACTAATAAGGATCTCAACCAAGCTGGCAAGCGCCGATCTAAAATACTCCAGTTGTCCTATAACCTCCAACTTGTCCGGAACTGCGAGTTCAGCGGCCGCAGACGGCGTTGGGGCCCTTAGATCGGCAACAAAATCAGCGATGGTGAAGTCTGTTTCATGACCAACACCAGAGATAATCGGGTGATGGGCGGCAAATATTGCCCGAGCAACGGATTCGTCGTTGAATGCCCATAAATCTTCGATTGAACCGCCACCTCGGGCGAGGATGATGGTATCGATGTCATTGCGGCCATCAAGCCAATGTAAGGCGGCTACAATTTGGGCCGGCGCATCGGTTCCTTGTACCAAGGTTGGTGCAACAAGGATGGCTACGGCAGGCCAGCGCCTCATTAAAACATTGACAATATCCCTCAAAGCGGCGGAATCGGCCGAGGCCACTATCCCGATTTTTTGTGGATAACGAAGAATAGGTTTCTTATGGACTTCAAGAAAAAGACCTTCATCGGCTAGTTTATTCTTTAGATGCTCAAAAGCCTGGGCTAATTCGCCGCGCCCGGCCGGTGTGAGCGAATCAGCATAAAGCTGGTAGACGCCGCCGGCCTCGTACACCGTTATTCGACCATGAGCAACAACCGCATCACCATCTTCTGGCCAGAATTGCAGTCGCTCGGCAGACGAACGCCACATCACGCAACGGACCTGGGCATTTTCATCTTTTAATGTGAAGTAAATATGTCCAGACCGAGCCCGAGTGAAGTTGGAAATTTCTCCGCTTACCCGGATGTCCTGCAAGCGAAAGTCGATTTCGAAAAGTTCTCGCAGGTAAACACTTAGTTCACTAACGGTCCAGGTTTCGGATTCCGGCCGAGAATGGTCAAAAAGCAACGTTATGACCTCCAGCCCGCTTTGGAGCTTGCTCCACCCAAGAAATAGTTTGAAATTTGAATCGCCTCAGTAAGTCGACTAAATTGAGTGGCAGATAAAAAATGCCCATGATAGAATCAACGTTGACATATTATACTATGGAGGTGGCTTCTGGAAGGATTAGAACTTGCTCATGTCTTGGTCGACACCATACTTGATAAAAAAGGTGGCGATTTGGTTCTATTAGATCTACGTGAATCAGCCATATTTACAGACTATTTCCTGATTTGTAACGGGGATAGTGACCGACAGCTTAAGGCCTTGGCATCAAGTATAGCCGAAGAGGCAAAAGAAAAGGCAAAAGCGATTCCTTGGGGATTAGAGGGGGAGTCGGCCAACGGATGGGTACTATTGGATTACGGCAGCCTGATAGTCCACCTTTTTAGTCCTGCTATGCGTAAATATTACAATTTGGAAGAATTGTGGCATGACGCTCACGTGGTATTGCGAATGCAATAACCATTTACAACACTTTCGTATGGAGCGGATACGGTAAAGAAGTGAGTCTACTCCTTAATCCATTTATCGCTATCCCGCACCCAATCGATTAACTCTGACTTGTCGAAGAAAAGCGCAACTTCTTTCTTGGCGTTTTGAGCTGAGTCCGATCCATGGACCAGATTTCGACCGATCTCCATCCCAAAATCACCGCGGATGGTTCCCGGAGAAGCATCAACCGGCTTAGTCGGGCCTATGGTTGCCCGCGCAGCGGCTATTGCATCCTCACCCGACCATACCATGGCAACAATCGGTCCGGAAACAATATACTTAACAAGGCTATCATAAAAATCTTTGCCCTGGTGAACAGAGTAATGTTCCGCTGCCCGCTCATTAGTCATTTGAATGAGCTTCAAGCCCACAAGTTTCATTCCCCTGGTCTCAAATCGGGAAATTATCTGGCCAATCAAGCCTCGTTGCACACCATCAGGTTTTACCAGTATCAGGGTCTGTTCCATTTAATTACTCCATCTTTAAAGAATTTGCTCGACGGCAACGATTATCCAGGTGCCTCTAAGTACCTGGTTTCGACGAAACCACTGTTTACCAATTGGGATTTTTAGAGGGTATCTAAAGCCTGGCGGTAAACCAATAATGCCTTCTTCAACTGCCCATTTTGAACATAGGCATCGCCCAGGGTTCTCTGAACAAGCAGGTGCTCTCCATCAGGCTCTAAAAATGCCTCCAGATCTGATATTACAAACGGGATAGCACTCTTAACTTCCAGGAGCGATTCATACTGCTCTAAAGCATCTTCAACCATACCGGCAGACAGCGCGGAACGAGCCATAACCAATTGGGCTTGTTGACTATCATTTAAGACCTCTTCCGGGCCTAGATCGTCTTTGATCTCGGCCGCTGGTTTGTCATCTCCATGCTCACTTTCAAATACATATTTTAGACTGCCGGTTACCACCGATTTGGCTGCATCTGGTCTTGATCGCACGGGCTCTATTTTCTGGATAGGTACTTCTTCCTCTTCCGCCAGCCACTCTTCAGACCTCATGGAACCGAGCGTATCCAACCAGGCCATCTCCATGTCGATTTCATTATCCTCTGCCTGGATAGCCAGGGGATCCTCTAGTGGTTCAAAGACTGGATCCTGAGACTCTAGCGTTGGCATTTCTTTGACTTTCTCATCGGATTCTTCTACATCTAAGTCGACCGAATCCGAAAAATCGAGGTCATCTAGTTCTGGAACAACCAGGTCATCAGGCAGATCACTCCCTGTTTCGGCCAGATGATCAAGCCAGGCAAACGCTTCAGCAGTATCATCGGTCGCTTCAACATCCTCGACCGAGAATGTCGCCTCTGGCGCAACAAGGATCTGATCCTCAAATTCAGAATCAGACAGCGAAGCATCCTCAACAGCCGGGAGTACATCACGGACCACATGGGGCGTTGGCTGTTCTTCAATGATATCCACAGGCTCGGCCGGATCACCTTCTTCGATAACGACCATTTCCTCCAACCAGCTCAGGGCCTCATCGAGCTCATCGAATAACTCAAAACCGTCGTCACCAAGCTCCTCAACCCCTAGAACAACAGCGTGTTCGCCTTCAAGCTGAGGACCTCCTTCATCATCTACTATCCTGTTCTCCCCGGGGCTCAGCTTGGCGGTCGGAGCACTTTGGCGTGCAGATAACTCTTCAATCCAAATCATTGCTTCGTCCGGATCTTCTGGGATATCCTGTTCGCCCAGTTCGGGATCGTCTGCCAATTCCATTCCTGATTGGTCAAGAACATCAGCGGTAGTAAAACCTTCCAAGCCATAAAGTAGGGTATCCTCTATATCCGGAGTCACTGGCTGTTCGCGTATCTCGGCAGAGGACTCCTCTGCAACCTCTCCAGTCATCGAATCTTGGGGCAGGATCTCAATAGAAGACTCATCATCCGCATCTAGCAACACATCTGCAGTTGAATATTCTCCCGTTTCAGCGTCAACATCTTCTTCAAACATCGACGGCAATTCTTCCGTCGGCGCTCCCTGTTTCGCGGCTAGTTGCTCTAACCAGGCCATTGCCTCATCGGGATCATCAGGCACTTCATCATAGAGATTTTCTTGGCCTTCCGCCCTACCCTTCTCCATAAGGGGCTCAAAATCATCTTTTGATAATTCTGATCCATCTGGCGTCAGGGAATCATGCTGCACTTCATCAACAATCGACTCCGTTTCAGGTATAGTCTCCAATTTACCTGCCCAGGTCACTTTGTCAGTCCCCACCTCGTCAGCAGGGTCTGGTTCAATTCGTTCATAATCAACCCGCTCCGTAATCGGGGGTTCCCCAGACGCTGTGCCAATGTCGTCTTCCATCATTTCAGGCAGGTGTGAATCGTCATCACCGGCCGATCCATCCTCCACAATCTCAAAAGGTTCTTCGCTGACCGGCTCCTCGGAACGGTCAACAACAAGTCTGTCATCATCAGGCAGAATCTCGTCGTGCCCAGCTTCAAAATCCGGTCCTTGCTCTACAAGATCCGAGGCATCATCGCCGATTAGGGATGCGCCATTTTCCTCAATTTCAGTTGCCAACCAGTTTGGCACTTCCTCGTCAACTGGAACGTCCGTCTGCAGGTCAGCCTTGAGCCAATCCGGGATCTCATCATCGGTTGCTCGCTGCGGATTATCATTTAGGACTGCATCAGCGACACGCTCGGTCTCATCCCAACCTGATCCAGCACCAGATGCAAGCTGGTCAAGCCAGTTCATACTTTCATTTACGTCTTCCGATTTATTATCCCGGTCTTCTTTTGGATCGTTATTTTCTCTCATTATCTAACCCTCTACTGGGCATTTCTTTAGAACAGCCCAATGGCTTATCCAGATAGTTATCTGAACGATTCATTATCGGTTTGGTCCACTATTGCTGGCTCATCGGGGGAAGGCGAAGTCTCCTGATCAGCCTGCTCATCGAGCTCTGCCGCAAGATCATCTAGCCACGGAATTGAATTTCCAGCCTTTTCAAAACCAAGATCCCCGGTTCGATCTAAGGCTACGTCAGAGAAAGAATCCGTTTGTTCATCGCTCTCTAGTAACCATCCTGTCGTCGGCAGCTTTCTCTTGTCGGAAGGATCCTGATCCGACACAGCCATGTCATCACCAGCGCCATTCGGAACCGATGTTAAAGGTTCGACATTAAGGTCACCCGTTTTCCTAGGTGCTAGCGGAGATCCTTGTGAATACTCAGTACTCTTAGTACCTGAAGTGCTTTCGAGCTTTCTGGCTGACTCTTCTGGTGTTTCATCGAGCCAATCGGGCATTTGATAATCTGAAGGCATTTTCAACTCTTCGGTGAAACCTACTGCCTCATCTAACCAATCAGGCAACTCGTCATCTAATTCTGAATCTGGAGCGATCTGGTCTAGCCAGTCAACCTCTGTCAAACCAGCAGCCGAATTAGCCTTCGCTTGTCCTTCACCTGCATTTAGATCAGACCAGGAAGGTAAATCTTCTGAAAATTCATTAGGCTCATCCCATTGCTCTTGGAGCGACTGTAACGGCGGTTCATCTGTGTGTTTGATCTCACTGACATCCAAAGCTATTATCGAATCCTCAAGCGAATCGGTGCTGTCGCTTGGCGATTGGTCGCCCGCAGTTGCCGGCTCAACGAATGGATCTCCTAAGACAGATTCCGCCTTATCCTCGGAAATAATTACCTCGTTTAACCAATCAATTTCCTCTGCAGAAGATTCTTGGCTGGTCTCTTGGATCCCCTTCTGAGGAATGCCAAGACCAACCGCATTTATCCGCTCGAAATTATCCGATCCGCTTTCACCCTCAACCCCGATATCCTGTAGCCAGTCTGTGTCATAGCTAAATTCTTTTGAAGCCGGCCCAACTTCATCCAAGGCATCTACGACAATATTTTCCGGTAGTTTAATGTCAGGATGGGCGCTCAAGGCTCTACCCACAGTTGTGTTAGGATCGACTTCCTTTGCTGTTAACAAGGTCAGTGATTGCAGATTGTTCAAATGCTCTCTGGCATCACTAAAGCGACCGGCCCTCAACCACAAATCAGCCAGGATTGCATTCGCCTTAATACAATAAGGTATATGGACCAAAATCTGGCTACATTGATTGATTGCATCCAACCGGCGATCTTCCCAATAGTAAGCTTCGGCTAGAAGAAGCTGGAGATCCATTCGTCCGGGATAATTATCTAAGAGAGAACGTAGCTCAGTGGCTGCTTTTAGATACAAAGATCCGCTGAAATATAATCGGGCCAATGCTGCCTGATTCAGCCCATCACCAAGTCGCTTGCTACCACCATCCCGATCAGCTAGATCCCGCAACTCCTTTCGGATTGCAGCATTATAAGGTTCAACCTCAAAGGCTCGCTCCATGTGCCAGATGGCTTTAGGCAGGTCCTGCTTTTCACGGAAGGCCATCGCCAAACCGGCATGAGCCATTAAATCCTCAGGATCTGCACTAAGTACCCTGGAAAAGACATCGATTGCGTCGTTATATAATTTTTGTTCTAGGAGGGCCCGACCGAAGAGGCGATAAGTCTGAATATATTTGGGATATTGCTGCAAAAGGAAATGACAATGGGCAGCGGCCGCCGGTAACCGATTATCCTCCAACAATCGCTCAATCCGGCTTTGGTACTCCTTTAAGGCGACACGAAGCACGGTTTGTTCACCCCTAACAAATTTCTATTACTAAACATAATTATTATGCTGCTTTTCAGTTAAGAAAGCAAATGAAGCGTCAGCAAACGCTGTATCAGCCGATTGATATCAGGTTCATCGTATGGAGAGAGGCCGAGTGGATCAACTACATTGTCTAATCCGCCCAGGACGTTGAGTACGTTTAGCACCCCAAAGGCTAGCGCTTCGCGATGGTAACCCCCTTCCAAGATATAAACGCAACGCCCGCTACAGAGTTCGTTCGCCACAAGCGCTATTTGCCGGGCAATTAATGAATAACCAGACAGTGATAAGCCAGCGGCCGCTAAAGGATCAATCCAGTGGCCATCAAATCCAGCAGACACCAGAATGAATTCGGGGCCGAATCGCCTACTTAGGGGAATGATCACCTGGCGAAATACTTGTTCGTAGGCGGCATCACCAGCCCCTGGTGGTAATGGAACGTTGAGTGTTGATCCAGATCCGGCTCCAATTCCAATCTCCTCTGCCCCACCGGAACCCGGGTAAAAAAACGGGTAATGGAGGTGCAAGGAAACAAAAAGAATATTGGGATCGTCGTAAAAAATATCCTGGGTACCATTGCCATGATGGACGTCAAAATCAATAATCATAACCCGGTTAAGGTTATATTTGGTCTGGACATGCCTGGCAGCTACAGCAATGTTATTAAGCAGGCAGAACCCGCCGACCTTACCTCTCTCAGCGTGATGTCCTGGGGGTCGTACTATTGCGAATGCGTTGTTAGCCTCTTGTTCCATCACTGCATCAGTTAGCATACATGCTGTCCCGACGGCTAGAGAAGCCTGAACGAAACTCGCCGTAGTGACATAAGTATCAAGGTCCAGGTGACCGTCCCCGCGCGCGCAGCTGTTTTTTATAAGTCTAATTAGCTTTTGATCGTGGACCATGGCTAATTGGTCCATATCCGCGGAGACCGGTTCCAGCGTGTACACACTTACTCCCGACCGGTGAAGAGCGAGCATCTCTAGAATAGCTCGTAATCTTTCAGGGTTTTCGGGATGACCCAGCTCCCTATGTTCATTTGCGGGCACAACTCCGAGAGCGGTTGTCACAGGTCTTCCTTCAATTTTATTTCATCCCCCAAAAATCAGGTTAACCAGCCCCTGCCCGTTATTGATTGCCACTATCAAGGCAGCGAAAACTACCGATACCATGGTCATCAACTTGATCAGAATATTGAGGGAAGGACCAGATGTATCTTTAAACGGATCGCCCACAGTATCACCCACGATAGCTGCTTTATGTGCAGGAGAGCCCTTGCCGCCAAATTTTCCATCCTCGATATACTTCTTTGCATTGTCCCACGCGCCGCCTGAATTGGACATCATGACCGCCAGGGCAAAACCGGCTGTCAAGGCACCCGTCAGGAGACCGATTACCCCTGCTACACCAAATAGGACGCCAACGATTACCGGCACGGATATAGCCAGAACAGAGGGTTTAATCATCTCACGCTGGGCGCTTACCGTACTAATTTCGACACAGCGCGCATAATCAGGCCGGACTGTACCTTCTAGTATGCCAGGTATTTCTCTGAACTGGCGCCTCACTTCCTCAACCATATCCCCGGCCGCTCGGCCAACCGCCCGCATTGTCATAGAGGAAAAATAAAATGCGGTCATTGCGCCCAGAAATACTCCGATTAATACCCCGGGATTCAGCATCGTAACGTTAAAATGGAGCATAAAATCATTCATGGTCCACTGGGAGATTGCCACGCCGGCGGCGTTCGTTAAGGTCTCCCCTCCCTCATGAAGGGTCAGACCCAAGCGGACTTCTTCCAGATAGGCAGCCAACAAAGCGAGTGATGTCAGGGCAGCCGAGCCAATAGCAAACCCTTTTCCAACTGCCGCTGTTGTATTACCAACCGCGTCAAGTTGATCAGTTCGCTGCCGAACCTGCGGTCCTAACCCAGCCATCTCGGCATTTCCACCGGCATTGTCAGCAATAGGCCCATAGGCATCCGTTGCCAGCGTGAAACCTAACGTTGACAACATTGCCACAGCGGCGATCCCTGCCCCATATAAGCCCATCGCTATGTTTGTTACGCCACCCATCGAATAGAAGCTGATAGCAATGCCAACAACAATGGCAACAACCGGTACTCCCGTTGATTCCATACCCACAGCCAAACCTTCGATGAGTGACGTTGCCGAGCTCGTGGATGCTTGTTCTGCTATGTTTTGCGTGGGTTTACTCGCGTGCGAGGTGTAATATTCCGTTGATCGGCCGATGACTACGCCGACAATCAATCCAACTAAAATAGAAACCCAAACCGCCAGCATATTTGGCAAATCTAAGATATATAAGATGGGTATAGATAGAACGGCAATACCCAATGAGCTGCCATATAATCCTCGGCCCAAGGCGCTGATTAGCTGAGCCTGGCTGGCATCCTCATCAGCCCGGACCAGGTATATGCCAAGAATCGAGAGTAGAACTCCGATACCGGCAATCGCTATCGGCGTTGCCAGAAATCGCATCTGCATATCCATCATTTCCGCTAATGTCGGTTCCTGCCCATCAAAAAGGGTGACCGCCCCCGCAACGACAGCCGCGACACCTAGGGCGGAAGTGGCAAGGATGGAGCCAGCATAAGATTCATAGAGGTCAGCTCCCATACCGGCGACATCCCCTACATTGTCTCCAACATTATCGGCCACCGTTGCCGGGTTACGTGGATCATCCTCTGGGATGCCTGCTTCCACCTTGCCAACAAGATCTGCTCCAACATCGGCCGCCTTCGTAAAGATTCCACCACCAACGCGGGCGAACAATGCCTGGGTTGACGCACCCATGCCAAAACTTAACATTGTTGCCGTAATTGGCACCAACGGATTGCTCTCAATTAAAAAGCCAAAGCTGCCCTGCGCATCGTTGATCAACGCGGGCGCCAGGTAATACAAAATCATAAACCAGGCGGTAATATCAAGTAGTGCAAAGCCAACGACAACCAGGCCCATTACTGCTCCGGCACGCAAGGCAACTTGTAGACCACCGTTCAGGCTGGTGATGGCCGCGTTGGCAGCTCTCGCCGAAGCATTCGTCGCGGTTTTCATCCCAATAAAACCACACAAAGCAGAGAAGAGCCCTCCGGTCAGGAAAGCCACCGGAACAATCGGGTTCTGGAGATTTAGCACCGACAGTGCCAGAAAAATAAAAAACAAGATCACAAATACAATGGCTACGACCCGATACTGGCGAGACAGATAGGCCTGGGCTCCATCACGAATCGCTTGCGCGATCTCAATCATTCGATCAGTGCCTTCACTTCTCCGCATCAGTTGGCGATAGAAGCGCCAGGCAAAAAGAAGCGCAATGACGGCCGCAACAGGGCCGAGCCACCATATCCAAGGAACTGGCACCCGGCTGATTTCGGCACTTTGCGCGGACAGACTATCAAGCATTACTTCCTCCAGAGAGTTTAGTCTTGTCTACACGGTGAATTTCCCAACTATCACTCAGGATCATCAGTTGGGAAGCAGCGGAGAGCTGGGTATTCCCCCTCTCCTAGTAGTAATGTGTATAGCGCTTCAATCGGAAGCAATGGGGTACACAACCCGAGGATTGTAACGAATGTCACAAACCATGTCAAAAACTCAAGCCCATGTTTGCCGATCATCCTAATCGGCCAAGGTGGAGAGGTCGCCTAGATCTTCACCTAGAACTTGCGCCTTAAGAACACGACGCATTATCTTGCCTGACCTCGTCTTGGGTAGGGATTCGACAAATTCAATGGATGTGGGCTTGGCAATAGGCCCCACCTCGTTCCCCACATGATCGCGCAACTCTTTTTCAAGTTTGTCGCTGCCGTCATATCCATGGCGAAGGATACAAAATGCCCGAATGATGTTTCCTCGCAACTCGTCGGGCACGCCAACTACAGCCGCTTCAGCAACGGCTTCATGGCTGACCAATGCACTCTCAACTTCCGCGGTCCCCAAACGGTACCCGGAAACCTTGATAACATCGTCAATTCTCCCAATAACCCATATATAACCATCTTTGTCTTTCTTAGCGCTATCGCCAGGGAGATACCAACCCTGGTCAGCGAAGCGGCTCCAATATTGCTCTAGATAACGATCCGGATCCTGATAAACAGTTCGTAGCATTGCAGGCCAGGGTGATTTGATAACAAGATAGCCTTCCTCACCCACCGCTACCGTATGACCTTCTTCATCGACGACATCGACTTCGACGCCTGGAAATCCTCTGGTCGCAGAACCGGGCTTCAGAGGGACGCTGGGTAAGGGTGTTATCATAAAATTACCGGTTTCAGTCTGCCACCAAGTGTCCATAATAGGGCAATTTCCTCTCCCGATTGTCTTGTAATACCACCTCCAGGCTTCTGGGTTGATTGGTTCACCAACGGTGCCTAGTAAACGCAGAGTTGATAAATTATGGCGTTCTGGCCAACTGTCACCAAAACGCATCAGACCACGGATAGCTGTCGGCGCCGTATACAGAATCGTAACGCCGTATTTGGCGATTAACTGCCACCAGCGATCAGGATAGGGGTAAGTGGGGGCGCCTTCATACATAAAGCTTGTCGCGCCCAGAATTAACGGTGCGTAAACGATGTAACTGTGCCCGGTAATCCAACCCGGATCGGCCGCGCACCACCAGATATCTTCAGCCTTGATATCAAATACCCATTTGAGCGTGGTCGCCGTTCCGACCATATAGCCACCATGGGTATGAAGGATTGCCTTAGGTTTCCCGGTAGTACCCGAAGTATATAAAATAAAGAGTGGATCTTCTGCATCCAACACTTCTGTTGGCGACTTTGGATCAGCTATCGGCAGATTCATCAAGTCGTGATACCACAAATCCCTGCCAGGAACCATTTCAACATCCTGACCTGTCCGTTTAACACAAATTACGGTCTGGATTGTACCGGCGCGCTCAACCGCCTCGTTGGCGATACTTTTCAACTGAATGATCTTGCCCCGCAACCAGGCGCCATCACAGGTTATCAGGACCTTGGACTGGCTATCTTCGATGCGCCCGTGTAAAGCCTCCGTAGAAAATCCTCCGTAAACCACGGAATGTATGGCCCCGATTTTAGCGCAGGCCAACATGGCAATCATCAGTTCTGGTATTCGCCCCATGTAGATGGTTACCCTATCGCCCTTTTTGACACCCATCGACCTGAGTACGCTGGAGAATTTGCAGACTTCATGGTTCAGTTGTTGATACGTGTAGGTCCGTCCATCCCCCCGCTCGCCTTCGAATATTAAAGCAGCTTTGTTACGTACAGACGTCCGAATGTGGCGGTCTAAGGCATTGTGGATTAGATTAACCTTGGCGCCTACAAACCATTCATAAAAGGGAGCATTGCTGGCATCGAGGACTTTCTCCCAAGGCGAAAACCATTCAAAGTTTTCAGCTGCAATTCGCCCCCAGAAACCTTGCGGGTCGCTGACTGCGGCCTGATGTACCTCCTCATATGATTTAATAAATGCCTGTTCCATAACCTCCGGTGATGGATAGAATACTTCTCCAGACAGTGGGCTATCCTCAGACATAATATCGCCTCCTTCTCATTATCCCTATGTACAGCTCTATCAAGACGACCTATCCTTGAATCATTCTCTGTTGGGTTAAATGACACTTCCCCCTAAAATATCCTCAAGCCAGCATTCAACCTCATACTTAGTATAATAACGAAGTAGCAAAAGGTAAAACCCAATCCATTATTAGTCATATAGGGGAAAAAACATGTCCGATACACATCAGCTAAACCCAGGTCAACGCGTCACTTTGCTTGAGCAATCATCTTCAGGAAAAGAATTCTATTCTGAAAAAGAGGCTGCCATCGTTGAATTTCGCACCCTTCGCGACGAACTAATCGAATTACAGCGTCGCCTTTATGCGGACGATAAGCACAAGCTCTTGATTGTATTTCAGGCAATGGATGCCGGCGGAAAGGATGGAGCGATTCGGCAAATATTTCGGGGCGTAAATCCTCAAGGTGTGCGAGTGAATTCCTTCAAGGTCCCAAGCAAATTAGAACTGGCTCATGATTTTTTATGGCGTGTGCATAAAGTTGTTCCTCAACGAGGGATGATCGGTGTTTTTAATCGGTCTCATTATGAGGATGTACTCGTAGTTCGTGTTCATGAGATTGTTCCTGAATCCGTATGGCGGCCTCGTTATGAGCTGATCAATCAGTTCGAGAAGCTGCTCACTTCAACCGGTACCACTATCTTGAAATTCTTCCTGCATATCTCCAATGATGAACAGCGCAATCGTTTCCAGGACCGAATAGACGTTCCAGAGAAGAATTGGAAATTCTCGTTCGAGGATTTAGAGAAGCGTGAATTATGGGATAGTTATATGTCGGCTTACGAGGATATGCTGGCTAGTACTGGAACAACCTGGGCGCCCTGGTATCTAATTCCTAGTGATCAAAAGTGGTATCGAAATCTGGCAATTACCCGGGCAATTGTTCAGGCTCTGAGAGATTTAGATCCCCGCTACCCTAAACCTGAGACCAGCTTGAGTGGCATCGTAGTTAAGTAGATTCTTCTTCGTCTTCACTCAGACTCAGGTCATCAATTGGCTCTTCTTCATCTACCGTAGAATCCTCGATATCTACCGTAGAATCCTCAATGGGCGACTCGTCACCAACGATCTCATCGATGAGGACTACCGGCGGACCAACCTGGTACGGATCAACCTGCTGATTGCCACAGAAGGGACATAGATTCCATTGTAATTCCATGAGTGAATTACAATCAGGGCACGCCTTGTGAAGCCTAGTATGACAGTGAGGACACAGAAGCCAGTTATCATTAATTGTGCGTGAACAGCCGGGACAAACTGGCTTCTCCTCAATTTCCTGGAGTAGCGCTTCCTCTTCCAGCGCGCGCTCGTAGGCTTCAGCGAGGGTTTCACGTGGTCGAAGAATCAGGTAGACGAGCAGACCAACAAGCGGTAAGAGAGCAACAACTACTGTTGCCAAAATCTGAGCGAACGGATCACGTGATCGAGCCCGCATATCTCTAAATGTCCAGATGATTAAGCTTAACCAGATGGCCGCCATTAGAGCGCCGACAATGGCAAAACAAAATGTTGAATAAGCGACAATTGTATCTAATGATGGGAACGTCATTTAATCAGGTCACTCGTTAAAGAATCATCTCGATTATAACAGTGATGCCAGCAGGGTGCGATACGCCCTTATTTTTTTGAGGTATGTCTAACTTTTTGCGATATATCTGTACCAGAAGGAAAGGTCCTGACCACATATCCGTTTCTAGGGCGTTTTAGATCATGGTGTTTCAGGAGCATCAAGATCGTTTTTCTAAGATGGCGATGTAACGCGGTCCGTCATCATCTAAGTGTTCCGTGACACGCCAACCCGTCCCTTCAATAATATGTTCCATTTCTTTCTTGGAAACGAACAAATAATCAAACCAAATATCCTTAAATCTCCGGTACCGGTAACGAATTCTTACTTGGCCGGCCATCCTGCCTTTTTGTCTGTTTCTTGCATGATATGTTAAATGGTCAACATCATTGGTCATATAAGGATCGCTACTGGCTGCTATGATCCGGCCGGTTGATGGCGTTATTGAATAGAAGCGTCGCAGTAGCCACCGGGCCCGGGACAAGCTGGCCATAAGACCAAAATTGTTGCCTCCCAATAAAATCGAATCGAATTTGCCCAATCTTGAATTTACCTGGGTGATTGAACACAATCTAGCATTCCGCAGCCCCCGGCGCTGACTAATAAATATGGCCAATGGTGACGTATCAATACCGAGAACATCCATACCCAGACTTTGTAAATAAAGCGCATGCCGAGCTGCGCCACAGCCGATGTCCAAAACTCTGCCAGTAGCGTATTTCATAGCTTGCTGTTCGAAAGGAGGCCAATTTTCAAACTTGGAGAAGTATATGTCCGGACCAATTGAAACAGTGACGAAGCCATCATCGCGCTCAATCACATCCGTGACGGCTTCACCCTGCATATGATCATATAGCATATGCCCAAAGGCATCATTGAAAGCATGCATAATAGGAACCTCGATATGTCCAAGCGGTTGAAACGGCAAATGGTCGCACAATCAAAGTATATTGGATAGCTTGTCAAACTGTAAAGTTCGAAAAAGTTGCGTTAGAAGAATCCAAGGCCTCGCCTTTGCCTCCAAATACAAGCTCATTTGGCAGATTCCTGGGGTATAATATCTACTCTGCGCAGGAACTGCTCCTGTCGCCATAAGCCAACAACAAACCTAGAATCCGAACAATATACGCTCATTCCTCTGCGACACTAGACACACGCGAAACTCCGCTGACCTAGGCCCCATTTGTGAAAGGCTGGTTACAGTTAAAAATTATTGGTCGGGTAAAGCCCAGCCATCGGCGAAGAAATCTCATGTATGCTTTTCGATAACAGCGATATATTGCGCACTTCCAGAGTCGATATATTCTCGGACCTGCCATCCGGTCCCGATCAGTATGTCTTCCATTTCCGCCTTTGAGACCATAAGGTAATCGAACCATTTATCCTTGATTCCACGATATCTAACACGGATCCGTAATTGGCCTGACATCCTCCCGCGCTGAAGGTTTTTTGTGTGATAGGCCAGGTGATTCTCATCATCAGTCTTATAAGGATCATTACTTGCAGCAATTAATCGGCCGTTTGGTGACGTTAAAGAATAAAAACGCCTGAGTAACCATCTGGCTCTTGTCGGGTTGGCCAGTAAACCAAAATTGTTGCCCATCATCATAATCGTATCGAAATTACCTAAATTGGAGCTGACCTCAGTAATTGGACATTCTCGAGTATTAAATAATCCTCGTTGCTTACATACTTCTAGGGCTAATGGCGACACATCGATTCCCAGGACCTTTAAGCCCGTGTGTTGGAGATACAGTGCATGCCTACCCGCTCCACAGCCAATATCCAGAACCTTACCAATGGCGAAATCCATTGCTTCTCGCTCTGCCGGGTGCCAATCATCGTATTCCGAAAAATAAGCTCCTGGCCCACTCGTAACGTCAATATAACCATCATCTCGTTCAATCACTTCATGAACGCCTTTTCCGGTAAAATAATCATATAACGCGTTGCCAAACGCATCCTCAGAAGTATTCATCGTATTTACCTCTTCATTATTTCAGTAGATAAGCCAAAATAAACTAATGCGGATTTTACCCTGAGAATAATTGTTTCTCGTAGTATAATGTCAATGTAGAATCGCCTCCACCCTTAGCTTTAATTCTTTTTCTGAGCCTGAGTGACTAGCAGAAGGAGTTTTGGAATGTCAACCCAATCAAACCCAAGACAATCTCCTCCGCCTGAGCGAAAAAAAACGACCCTGTTCGATCTCGCTTCCAAGAAACAGGATAACATACCCATTACCATGCTGACCGCCTATGATTATTCTTCAGCGATGCTCGTTGATCGAGGTGGCATTGATGTCATTCTCGTGGGGGACTCTTTGGGAATGGTCATGATGGGTCTTGAAAGCACCGTTCCCGTCACTATGGCAGAGATGTTGCATCATTGCCGGGCAGTAGCTAGAGGCGCGAAATACGCTTTTCTTGTCGGCGATATGCCCTTTATGTCCTACCAGGCTGACCTTTCGGAGGCGGTTCGAAATGCCGGACTGTTTCTGAAGGAAGGGGCTATGGAAAGCGTCAAGATCGAAGGTGGACGAGAATTTGCCGCCACCGCCAAGGCAATTGTAGACGCCGGAATCCCGGTTATGGGCCACATTGGACTAACACCCCAATCGGCATCCAAGTTAGGCGGTTACAGAGTTCAAGGAAAAACCGCCAGCGAAGCTTTACGCTTGCTCGAAGATGCGCTTTTATTGGAGAAAGCCGGCTGCTACTCAATTGTCCTGGAAGCTATTCCAGAAATCGTTGCCAAGATCATCTCCCAGCGACTCTCTATCCCAACCATAGGCATCGGGGCAGGCAAAGGCTGTGATGGCCAGGTGCTTGTCTATCATGATCTTATTGGCTTGTTCGACCGCTTTCAACCAAAATTTGTCAAACAGTACGCGAATGTCAGTGCTGTTATTGGCGATGCCATCCGTGAATTTTCTAGTGATGTACAGAATGGCCTGTTTCCCGCTCGCCAACACACCTATGAAATGGAAGAGTCGGAACAGGAGGAACTACTGAACAGCATTGACTTCTAGTCACGGGGCTTCTGCATTTTCCCGGCACATACTTTTGATTTTCTAGACCAAGTAAGTCTTTAAATATGAAAGTTTGCATTGTTGGAATTGGGGCGATGGGCTGCCTCTTCGCTGCCCGACTCTGTGACCTGGTAGAAGTCAGGATGATTGGTCATTGGAAAGAGCAAATATCGGCAATAACAGACCATGGTCTGGTGATGATTCGTACGGACGGCGACAAAAGCAATCACGCCATCATCGCCTCAGAGTATATTACGCAGCCTGATACCTATGACCTCGTCCTGGTATTGGTAAAGGGCTGGCAGACGCAGTACGCGGCCGAAGTTTCAAAGAAGCTTGTCGGTGAGTGTGGATTGGTCCTTACGCTGCAAAATGGTCTGGGAAACCTGGAGATATTGGCCAGGAGCGTGGGTAATGAACGCGTCATCCAAGGCGTTACATCTGAAGGGGCTACCTTAATCAGCCCTGGAGTCATTCGCCATGCAGGTGCCGGCGCTACCTACCTGGCCAAAACATTGGCTGCCGAGGAACGGCTGGTAGATATCGTAACTCTCTTTCGAGAAGCGGAATTTGATACCCACCTTATTGATAGTCCAGAAAGCTTGATCTGGGGTAAATTAGCCGTCAATGCCGGCATCAATCCCCTTACCGGTCTTTTGCAGGTACCAAATGGCTATCTTGTGACCCATAGCACAGCGCGTAGCCTGATGAGTAAAGCCGCAAAAGAAGCTGAAGCAGTCGCTCTTGCCCAGCATATCAGTTTACCCTACCCAGACGCGGCCGAACAGGCCCTTCAGGTCGCCCAGGCTACCGCGACCAATCGATCATCCATGGCACAAGATATTGCTCGAGGCGCGCCAACGGAAATTGATTCTATTTGCGGCTCAATTGTCCGTCTGGGTCGAGAATTTCATGTCCCTACGCCGGTCAATCAAGCCTTGCTTCAGCTTCTACAAATCCAGAATGTTCAGGGGAATTGGTTTTATGAGTTAGACAGATTGCCACTCGAAGTATTGGCTGATTTTCGTGCGCTGGCAACCCAATACCAGGAATCTGAATAATGATCATAACTGACAAAATATCAGTCGTTCGCACGATACGTTGGTCCGATCCGAATACCGAATGGGGATTGGTACCTACGATGGGCTATCTCCACGAAGGCCATCTTTCCCTGGTTCGTCAGTCAATTGCCGAGAATGATCGCACTGTCGTTTCTATTTATGTAAATCCAACCCAGTTCGCTCCCGGTGAAGATTTGGACGCTTACCCCCGCGACATAGAACGCGATCTAGGTCTATTGGAGAAATCGGGTGTCGATCTTGTCTTCGTGCCAGATGACGCGACTATGTATCCAGAGGGTTTTCAAACGATAGTAGCTGTGGAGAAATTAACCAGATTATTGGAAGGAACCTCCCGCCCATCTCATTTCGAAGGGGTAACAACCGTCGTAACAAAGTTGTTCAACATTGTCCAGCCCTCAAAGACGTATTTCGGTCAGAAAGATGCCCAGCAGGCAATCGTCATTCGCCAACTTGTCTCTGATTTGAATGTCAATCTGGACCTGGTAATCTGCCCGATAATACGAGAATCGGACGGCCTGGCGATGAGCTCAAGAAATGTGCGATTAGATTCAAAACAACGGGCTGCGGCCATCGTATTATTTGAGGCGCTCCAGTCGGCCGTTCGTGCTATCGAGGAGGGAGAATCGGATGGGGCTGTTCTTCGAAGAATCATGGTTGATACGATTCAAAAGGAACCATTAGCCCGGATTGATTATGTAAGTATTACCGACCCTCTAACCCTGAAAGAAGTATCAAATGTCAATGGCGAAGTTCTATTATCATTGGCGGTATTCTTCGGCGACGTTCGCCTGATTGATAATGCCATGACGAAGTAGATGGGATTTACTGCTGGCTCCAAAATGCGATTTCACCAGATGAAAGGAGTTGGATTTCCGTTCGATTCAGGTAAACGATAGCAATATGGGAGACGCCATCTTCAAGGATAGGTATGGTCAGGGCATCGCTTTGCGGAGACCAAATGCGATGGCTCAAAGCATACTGGTCAAAAAATGGCAGGAACTGGTGAGTGAACGTCCGGGATGGCGAGAAATTCAACAAAAGCCGCTTTTGCTGACTATCTACATCCACAATCCACAGATCCAACGTTAGCTCATCTACCTGACGCTGAATCCTTGCTCGATGATCATTTTTCCCCACCGGTGAATAAGCCTGCACGGCCCCAAAATCATGATTTGAGAAAGTGAAATAGGCGATAGACCTTCCATTTGGCGACCAGAAAAATGCGACAATGTTGTCTGATGTCAAAGTTCGAATCTCGTTTATTATCGGATCGACAATCCGTAAAGGACCATAACTGGCGATTGAATTCGAAACAGGGCTTGAAATCGCCAGCAACTCATCAACTGGACTCCAGAGTAGCGAAACCTGTCCTAAATGTGGCTCAGAAAATAATAGGTTTCCACTGACATCTTGAATAATCAGCTGGCTATTCCTGGACTCGTCCAAGGCAGCGTACGCTCTGAGCTCGCCACTGGCAGAAATGCCAGGTGTGTGAAAGAACCCGGGTCTGGCCACATCTTCACCATTTCCCTGGTGGTCAATAAGTGCCAGGCGAGCATTAGAGCCCAACATGCCACTGTGAATGAGCAGTTGGTTGCTATCTTGTGTCCAGTCCCAATAGAAAGGCTGCCCCAAAGCGACAATACTAGCAGCGCCACCTCCAGCACCGACATTCGCCAAATGCAGAGCCAGTCCTTCAGGATGGTTTGTTAAAAAGCTGAGCTGAGTACTGTCAGGTGACCAGTAAGCATAAAACGGGGACAGATCGCTACCTTCATAAATTGAATCAAGCTCACTATTCAGACTTGACGCTTCCACATCTGCTGTAATATAGACATCGGAGCCTACGGTTATTGCAAGTAAGGAACCGTCGGGGGACCAGGCCGGGAAAGCAACTTGATTGGGTAAAATTGCGAGCTGACGAAAATCTTCCCCATTTGGGCCTATCGTTACCAGCTTCCGGCCTGAGGTGACAAATGCGAGGCGATTGATACCTTCAAAGTCATCTTCGATAAATGATTCATTCGATCCTACAGGTCGGACTTCGTACCACCGATATAATAAAGCAAGCGGGGTAGTAAAAACCCCAATTAACAGTACGATCAGGAGCAGACATGATTTCCAACCTATCGAACTAAAACGGGAACCTGTTTCGTTTTCTTGGATTTCTTGCTCAGTGCCGTCGTACATCGTGAGCTTTTGCTCTTTCCTTAAGATAAAATTCAAGAGAAATATATCATTGATAGGTTAAGCTGTCGGTACATTTTCTTACTACAATCTCAGATACCTCTAGTCGCGTAGTAATCTTGACGAATTCGCTAAGATCCCTAGATCCGGCAGAGATTGGGCGGCCGCAGCCAAGACAGGTGGTAATATACCAAACGCCGCGAGAGTGAGACCAATAATGTTATAAATTGCCGTGAAACCCAGATTCATTTTTACTACCCGCATCGTTCGGTGTGAAATACGAAATAGTTCGGGGACCAGGCGCCAATCATCACGCATCAATGCCACATGGGCTGCGTCCAAAGCAATATCCGTCCCTGCTGCACCCATGGCGACCCCAACATCAGCCTGGGCTAAAGCAGGCGCGTCGTTTACGCCATCGCCGATCATGACGACCACGAATCCTTGTTGTTGGTAGGACATCACAATGGATATCTTATCCTCCGGTAGCATATTTGCTCTATAAGGTAAATCAAGTCTCTTGGCGATGGCGGCAGTAGCCTGTTCGTTATCACCGCTTAGTATCTCGATTCGACTCACGCCTAGTTTGCGTAACTCATCCAAAGCAATTGGTACTTCCTCTCGTAATTCATCGACGACGGCCAAAAGGCCAGCCACAATGCCATCCACCTCGACGAAAACCAATGTTTTTCCCTGGTTCTTGAGGTCGACTATCTGGGTGAGCTGACTAACATTTATCAGGCGATCATTCCCAATTCTCACCTGCCGTCCGGCAACTTCCGCCTTCACCCCAAAACCAGGTATTGCCATGAAATGAACTGGCTCTTGGAGATCAAGCCCCCGCTTTCGAGCCTCTGCCTGTACCGCTCTCGCTATGGGGTGCTCTGAATATTTTTCAACCGATGCCGCCATACCTAATACCTGGGATTCTTCTATACCGTTTAGACTAACTACATTAGAAACTCTTGGTTGACCCAGAGTGATTGTTCCTGTTTTATCAATAAGCAGGATATCCCCCTTGTCCAGTAATTCCACATATTTTCCTCCCTTGAACAGCAAGCCTTTTTTTGCACCTGATCCTATCGAGGCAAGCATGGCTACGGGCGTAGCCAAAGCAATGGCGCACGAACAGGCAACAACCAGGACCGCAGCGACGGCCAGCGGATCTCCGCTCATAAAAAAGGTCATGATGGCAATGAAAAGGACAAGCGGTAAGAGATAGGTCGAGAACTTGTCGGCGAACCGCTGAACCTCAGCTCGATTGGCTTCTGCTTCTTCGACCAATTTGATTATCCGGCCATAGGTGCTTTCTGACCCAATATGAAGCGTCAGAACCTGTATGCTTCCCCCGTAAGCGATTGTTGCCGCAAAAACATGGGCTCCAGGTCCTACATCAACTGGCATTGACTCGCCTGTTATCGCCGATTGATCGACTGCCGCGAAGCCGGTTATAACTTCGCCGTCTACCGGTATCCTTTCCCCAGGCCGGATAACGACCAGGTCACCAATTTTAACCGACGTGATTTGCACTTCAGCCTCAATCCCTTTTGAAACTACCCTCGCCTTTCGAGGTACAAGGGAAGAGAGACCTTTTAAGGCCTGGCGGGCCTGTTCCGTTGTATATCGTTCAATATAATCGCCAATACGCATGAAGAAAACCACGATGAGAGCTGTGACCCACTCACCAACCAAGAGTGCGGCAATAACGCCAAAGGTCATCAGAGTATGGGAGATTATTTGGCGATGCCAGGTTGCGCGCGCGACATTTCGGAAAATCGGATAACCGGCCGCAAGAACGAGGAGCAGACCAATGAATAGCGGGACCCGCTCAGTTAGTTCGTCAAATAGGCCAAGCCATTCACCGGCGATGATAACAAACAAGATCGTAACGAATATGAGTGCGGTGAACCAACCTACCCGGTGGTAAAGATTTGCTTCAGGTAGTTCGCTTAATTCCTTGGGTTTTTCACCGGAGATTGCGTAACCAACTTCAGCCACTGCCCTACTGGCTGCGTCCATATCGAAACCAGACTGATCAATTTGGAGGATCGCTTTCTCTGAAACCAGGAAAACCTCAACCATATTGACGCCTGGGACATCAGACAAGGCCTTTTGAACATGGCGTGCGCACTCAGCACAATCCATGCCAGAAATGGCTAATTCAAGAGTTTGTACGTCAGGTTGATTCAGAACAGGTGCTCCATTCTTTAAGATGTATTTCGCCAAAGAATATGTTTTGTTTCCACTTCACCCCCGATCGGCACCTATCCAGGTACCGTCGGTGACCTCAACCGATGTCTAAGTTAGGTATCCACTACACCCCGCCAGCTAAAAGAATACTTTTTGGCCAATCTCCAATTTCTACTATGGCAATGGACCTTCCAGCTTCTGCTCAGCGTAAATAAACCGCCTTGTTCCGGTGATTGAGCGTAATAGTAGAGAGTGGGTCTCTACAAAATCCCGTCGATATTGTATTGCCTTCAACACCGGCCCTCCGGTGATTCCTGTCGCGGCGAAAAAGATGTTGTCGCTATTCACTAATTCCTTGCAGGTTAATATTTGATGGGGATCAATACCTGCGGCGCGGATCGCTGTTATTTCTTCTGGAGTTTGTGGGGCTAGCCGGCCGAGCATGCCTCCACCCAGGGCACTGACGGCGCAAGCGGCGATAACGCCCTCTGATACGCCCCCAGAACCCATGAGCAGATCCGCACGACTCCCATCAATCGCTGCTTCTAGTGCCCCTTCGGCATCCCCTTCTTTGCGTAAAATGATTCGCGCGCCAGCCGCTCGGATCTCATCAATCAGATCTTTGTGCCGTGGACGATCTAATACAATCACAGCCAGATCCCTGACATGCTTATCTTTTACACGGGCGATCAGAGCTAGAGTCCAGGCCGCCGGGGCATCTAGGCACTCAGGCACCAATGCTCCAGCAGCATCTCGATCGACAACAATCTTATCCATATATATAGCTTCCGATGGCGGTGACCACATACTTCCGGCCGGTGCTACGCCCACCAGGGATATTGCCCCAGGGCGTCCTAGTACAACAAGTTCCGTACCATCAATTGGGTCGACAACAACATCAACGGGCGGTCCCTCGCCGGTGCCAACCTCAAAGCCAGTATCTAGGGAGGTGTGTTCTCCCAATCGCCCCTCTTCGCCGACAACGATTCGACCGTTTATACTAATCTGGTCTAAAACATTAGCCATGGCTATGGTCGCGGCTGAATGAGCCCTCTCCCGAGTACCCAGGCCAATCCACCTACCGGCCGCGATAGCCGAGGCCTCGGTCACCCGCAACAGTTCAAGGCCAATATTTCGTGAAGGTTTGTCATCCATAGTCTTTTCCCAGCTTGATTTTTTTAGATGGTCCAAATCAGTCAAATAGCCAATCCAAATCACTCAATCGCCTCAATCAAACCTGCCGTTTCCCAGGCCAACATCCCTCCACGTAGAATGCGCAAGTTCTTTTGGCTGCCCATTATACATTGAGCTGCCCTCCGGCTACGTCGTCCGCTCCGACATACGAAAACAACCTCGCTACCATTGTTCGCTGCGATAGCATATTCTCCGGAAAGAATCTTTGGCAGGGGTATCAACTCCGCTCCTGGTATGTGGCCACGACCATACTCACGCGGCTCTCGAACATCAATGACTTTCAGGTGTAACTGCTCATTGTGCATCTCTTCCCATAATGATTGTGCCGACACCTCATTTACCGGCTGTGATAGGGGTTCTTGTTCCAGAACTGGAATATCCTCCAAATACAACTGTTTTGGTAAATTCCGGCACTCTTTAAATACTCGAAAGGGACATTCGTATATACAGACAGCCGGATCCAGCTTGTGATAAAAGAGGGCGCTTACCGCAGTATCATCATCCAGTATATTGTCCGGACCCAAAGTATCAATAAAAGCAGTCGATTCCATCAGTTTGTTTACCCGGTAACCGACCCTTTGTAGGAAGACATCTCCGCCTCTCTCCCGGTAAGTACCGACAACATTCTCTAACATGTGGATCCCGCTAAAATCGCATTGATTTACATTGTGCATCCGAATCAGCAAGTACCGCTGTAAAGGATATTCATCCATATAAGCCAGGATAGTTTCTTCCACATGATTCACAGCGCCAAAGTATAGATCTCCCAAAATATCGACGATGCCGAGTTGGGGGCAGATCGCCATCTCGGGTTGGTAGACAAAATGCTTGTAATTCTTGTCGGGGACTACTTGATGAACGCGAGGTAGGCTTGTCTTGTAGAGGTAGTAGGCAAATGAGAGTAGAATCCCCAATAGAACTGCAAAGGCGATTTCAATGAATAATGTTCCGAGGAAAGTGACCAGCATGATCAACGCATCGCCGCGTGTACCAGACCAAATACGTCTAATCTCCACTCGGTTAATCATACCGATCGAAACAACGATCAGGACACCGGCCAATGCGGCCAGGGGCAGGTAAGCGGCTAAGGGAGCCGTCAGAAACACGGCCGCCAACAAGAAAATAGCCGAAAATACCGCCGCGATGGATGATTTAGCCCCCGCGTCAAAGTTTACGGCAGAGCGGGAGAACGAGCCGGCGCTCGGATATCCAGAGAACAAACCCGCGGCAATATTTGCCAATCCCTGGCCCACAAATTCCTGGTTGCTGTCTAATCTTTGGCCTGTCTTCGTTGCAATCGAGCGAGCGATTGCAGTCGTCTCTACCAACCCAATGGCGGCAACCGCCAAGGCGCCTGTTGACAGGCTCTTTATAAACCCCAGGTCAAGGAGGGGCAACTCGGCCAAACTGGGCAGTGACTTTTGCAAACCCGCGATGACCGCAACGCCTTCATCTTTCAGGCCGAATAGATAAACGAACATCACAGAGATGGCCATGGCAATCAACGCGGCCGGTAGGCGCTTGTTTATGCGGTTTAGGACCAGTAGGACTAATATTGTACCCAACCCGATAGCTGTTGTTGCCGGGTTCAATTCGGGGATATTTATGATCAGGTCATAAAGCTTTGTAACCAGGCTGTCACCGGTGACCTCGATGCCCAGCAGAGGAGGTAGCTGGTTTACCGCGATCAAAACGCCTGCACCTGTCGCAAAACCGACAATAACCGAATGTGATACAAAATTAACCAACATACCCAATCGAGCCAACCCCAAAACCAACTGGAACAGACCCGCCATCAGGGCCAGCATACCTGCGGCCAGAATGAATCCATCGGTTCCCGGCTCAAAGGTAGTTAACAGGATCGAAAGAACGAGCAATGATATCGCATTGGCTGGTCCGGAGTGCGTTTGGTGGGAGGAACCCCATAGACCACTTATTATTGCGGCGATAATGGCCGTATAAATGCCCATCTGCGGAGGAAGTTCGGCAATTATTGAGAAGGCGATTGCTTGGGGTAAGAGAATGACCGCAACTGTTAGCCCGGCCATCAGATCTGGTCGGATGTTGGCTCGCTCGTATCCACGCAACAATCTAACAGGCCGACCCAAATAGTATGGAATTGGCTGCAAAGTTTTACCAAACTTTATTCTTGAACTAACATCAGCGATCATTTAACATTACCTGTCCAGCAAGTGTATGTTTCTTGAAAATGATCGTCAAGCGGGCGATAGGCTATATATTCCCAATCTGATTTTTCATCGGGAGATCAAGTAACCGGAAAGGATATACGTTTATCACCATGGTTTCTTTAAAGCGAGTCTCGCGAGGGACATCTTGCCGATATACATGAACATGGCCATGAAGCAAGTATTTAGGCGGGAAGTATTGCATTAATGTTCGAAAAATCTTAAAACCTTGATGGGCCACATCGCGCCCATCGTGGATCCCATATGGTGGAGAGTGGGTAACTAATATATCTATTCCCCGGCCGTAGCGGGCTAAATTCCAGAGAAAGGAGGGCGCCATTCTCGTAACCATCAACGACATTTCACGCTCACTATACATGTACGGGGCACCCGGTCGATAACGCATCGAGCCTTCCAGACCCGCAATCAATAATCCCTTTTTAATTACAAAACGTCCGTGAATATCAATCCCCCCGGGCACCCCCGTTAGCACCCGGCCGTTGGTAGTATATTGGGGGCCGATATCATGGTTCCCTCTAACATACAACAGGTCGGTATTTAGGGCCGTAGTCAAGAACTCAAGATAGTAATAAGGCAGATCGCCGCATCCTATAATAAGATCCAGGTTTGAATACCGGCTGCTCACATCGGCGGCATAAAGCTTTTCTATTATTCGATCACTGACAGCCATGATGCGCACGGCCTTCTCCTGCTGGGATGGTAAGTGGTTGGTCTAGATTAATTCGAGGTACGCCGGCAAGCACAAAATCTCATTATCTCTTGCCAATTAATGTTTCCGAGTCCTAGATTACCTTTAAGTAGGTCCAGCGATAATCTAAGGTTCCGGCCAATTTCGGTTGTGGTTTTGGGCTAACTTGTCAAGGATTGCCTGTTCAAGATCAATTTCAGTAACGCTGGCTAATTGCAACAAATACAGACCAATATCGGCCAATTCCCCGGCCAATGCTGAACGATCTATCACCGCTTCACGCCATTGAAAATGCTCAAGCACTTCGGCTGCTTCAATGGCCAGTGATATGGCCAAGTTTCGAGGAGACTGTACTTTTGGTGAGTCAGCATCATACCAACCTTTGCTGTCAACAAATGTGTGCATGCGTATCTCAAGCTCTCTTAACTCCATATTTCCCACTCCTCAACGATGTCGATGTAAATGCAAATAGGGGCGCTGGAAAGGGCGCCCCTATTTGCCGACTATATTATCAGAGAGCGATCAGACAGCTTATAGTCGTTCGGCAACAAAAACAGCTAAATCTGCGAGACGCATCGAGTAACCCCATTCGTTATCGTACCAGGTCACAACCTTTACCAGATTGCCACCGCTGACCTGGGTTGAAAGACCATCAACAGTAGAGGAAAATTCGGATCCGATAAAATCAGTCGAAACCAGAGGCTCATCCGTATAATCCAGGACTTTTCCCAACCAGCCGCCGCCATTTGCGGCTGCTTTTAACGCGGCATTCAACTCGGCGACAGATGTATCTTTTTCCAACTCGGCCGTCAAATCGACGACTGAGACCGTTGGAACAGGTACGCGGAAGGCCATGCCATCAAACCGCCCGGCCAGTTCTGGGATAACCATTGCTACTGCCTTTGCCGCTCCTGTAGATGTGGGAATGATATTCATACCGGCTGAGCGAGAGCGACGTTTATCCTTTGCCGCCATATCCAGAATCTTCTGCCCATTAGTATAAGCATGAATAGTGGACATTAAGGCTCTCTTAATCCCGAATTGATCATTGATAACTTTCGCGACGGGAGCTAGGCAGTTGGTGGTGCAGCTCGCATTGGAGATGACATGGTGATTTGCTGGATCGTAATCCCCTTCATTGACGCCAAGGACAAAGGTGGCATCCATGTTCTTCCCCGGAGCAGAAATCACAACCTTCTTGGCGCCGCCGTCCAGGTGTAAACCTGCCGTATCGCGGTCCTTGAAGATACCTGTACACTCTAAGACGATATCAACGCCCAGTTCGGCCCACGGTAATTTTGCCGGATCACGCTCGGCAAAACTCTTCAGTAATTCTCCATCTACGAAGAGATTGCCATCGCGGGCTTCGACTAGGCCTGGGAACCGGCCGTATGTCGAATCATATTTCAGCATGTGGGCATTGGTGTCAACATCCATTAGATCGTTTATGGCCTCGACATCAAGCACATCTCGATGGTTCTCATATATGGCCTTGTAGACCTGGCGGCCAATACGACCAAATCCATTAATTCCTACTTTTATGCTCATTAACTACTCTCCTTACATTGAATATTATTGTCTAGCACCGGCCGCGATGATTGTTTTATGGTATGTCGTTACTCCTAGAAAAATTGACTTGATCTCTCACACCTGTTATCAGGCAAAGCTCATTACCGTCTTGGCCAGCTTATTGCTATCGTGACGCCAGGGGCGTTCTTCATCAACCAGGTCAGCAGTTACATACCATATATCATCCACAGGCTCTGGTAACACAAAAACTGTGTCGCCACCGCCTGTGCCCGGTGGCACAGAAAGGTTGTTATTGGCTAATATCACGTCCATGCAACCCCGTCCATCAGGATCTAAATGACCAACATGGCGGCTTATTGCAGCAACGTGGTTAGCAACTGAATAATTATCCGTCTCACCTGGTTGTGTGGCAAGATTGCAAACAAAAATCCGCTTTGCCTGGGTATGAATTAGAGCCCGAGCTATATCGGTGACTAGAAGATTGGGCAAAATGCTCGTGTACAAACTGCCTGGTCCGATAACTACCAGGTCCGACTGCAAAATCGCCTTCACCGTTGGCGGATAAGCAGGAACCAAGTCTGGATCAAGTCTGACTTGCTCAACTTGTCCCTTTGCCTCAGTAATTGCTGATTCTCCAACAACATCCAAGGCAGTTCCATCGACGCTAGAAATGATTGTTGCTTTCAGTGTGACAGGAATTAAAGTTGATGGGAGCACCTGGCCTCGGATCGCCAGCACACGGCCGGCCGCTATCAGAGCCTCATCAAAGCTCCCGGTTACACCGGTTAAAGCAGCCAATAACAGATTGCCAAAAGAATGCCCCTGCAATTCTCTCGACTCACCCTCGAGATTATCTTCCGCTAGCCGCCGCCCAAATCGATATTGCAGCACTTGAGTCATCAAAGCCTCATCTTGGGCTAAGGCAGCGATGTTATTGCGAAAGTCTCCTGGTGGCAGTAAACCAAGCTCTCGCCTAATCCGGCCGCTACTCCCGCCATCATCGGCAACGGTGACAATTGCCGTAATGTTATTTGTGTATCTGCTCAACCCTCGTAGAAGATTGGGCATCCCAGTCCCACCTCCAATGGCAACAATTCTGGGTCCTTTTTGCCTTTGATTGTAACTGGTCAATGAGTGCGCAACATCAACTCCTGGTTGTTTGAAAGGTGCCACAAGATTGTTCCCCATGCGCAAGATAGCCAGGATAATGAGAGCCCCACCAAGCAATAAAGGTACCAGAATTCGTAATCCGGTTGGCAAAAACTGGAAGGTCAAAAAAGAAAAAAGGTTTGCCGGTAATAGCTCCTTTTGACCGAGAATGAGCAGTAAGGACCCAATACCGGTGCCTGCAAATAGAGCCCCGAAGGCCAGGATTACCAACCAGCGCTTGATGCCGATTCCCAGGGTTAGCCATAGACGTGATGCCCCAAGATCCTCGAATATTGAAGGTTGTTTTTTCATATTGCACCTGAGAGTTCATTCTAACAATGGCTAGCGGGCCAGTCAAAGCAGAATACTCGCTAAAAGATGATACGGCCGAATGATAAACGATTGGCATGCCCCCCTGCCTGTGTTATGATCTCGGCCAGGAGAGGAGGATATATGCGAACCGTGTTTTGGGATTATGACATCAATACGGTCAAACTGATAGACCAGCGCTTACTTCCGTTCGAATTCATTATTTCTGAGTTTGACGATTATCATGAGGTTGCGCGATCGATCAATGAGATGTATGTACGAGGCGCTCCCGCTATCGGAGCAACGGCCGCATTTGGGATGGCCTTGGCAGCTCGCCAGAGTTCGGCTTCTAGCATCATCGCTTTACGAAGGGACCTGTCAGCGGCGGCCGATGTATTAAACGCTGCCCGACCAACGGCCGTAAACTTGTCCTGGGCCGTCAATCGCCAGCTAAAAATTGCCAATGATCAAGCCTGGACGACCAACGATCAAATTCGTACTGCCTTGCTGCAAAATGCTCAGAAGATCGCCGATGACGATGTTGAATTGAATCGACGGATGGGCTTCTATGGCGCCGAGCTAATATCGGAAGGTGACACAATTCTTCATCACTGTAACACCGGTGCCTTGGCAACCGTAGATTGGGGAACAGCCCTAGGCGTGATTTTCGCAGCCCACGAGCAGAAAAAAAACATACATGTGCTGGTCGACGAGACACGACCTCGTCTACAGGGTGCTCGCTTGACAGCATGGGAACTGCAACAGCGGGGCATTTCTTTTGATCTAATTGCCGACAATGCCGCAGGTCACTTTATGCGGACTGGGGAGGTAAACATTGTCCTGGTCGGTTCTGATAGAACAGCAGCTAATGGCGATGTGGCTAATAAAATCGGCACATATAAATTGGCAGTGGTTGCCAAAGAGAATGGTATTCCCTTCTACCCGGTTGTTCCAACAAGTACTATTGACATCAACCTTGCCCATGGCGATTTGATCCCGATTGAAGAGCGTCCCGCCGCAGAGGTTGTTAATGCTCTCGACCGTCCCATTGCCCCCCCTGGTATTAGCGCCCGAAATCCAGCCTTTGACGTGACGCCGTACCGGTACGTGACAGGTATCGTGACCGAGGTAGGTATTGTTTATCCCCCTTATATGAAACATCTTCGCGAGGCTGTAAACCGGGCCCAAGGAATAGAATGATCAATCGAGAAGTCAAAAAACCAGGGTTGAGAATGATAATATTTTCTTAACCAGGGTCAGCGCTTCCGAAAATATTGAGATAAAAATGGCACAGATTCCAGTAGTAGTACTTTGTGGTGGACAGGGGACCCGCATGCGGGGACAGACCCTCACGAAAAAGGAGCTCGTCCAAATTGGTGGGCGGCCGATTCTCTGGCATGTGATGCGCATTTTTTCTGCATACGGATTCAATCGTTTTGTCCTCACTCTAGGGCACGAGTCGCAGCAGATCAGGCGCTATTTTCTTAATTATGATTCAATGAGCCGGGACCTGACACTGAAGTTAGGCCCTATTGCAGGTAACAATAATCTGGAATTTCTGAGTAGCACTGATCACCCGGACTGGCAGGTAACCCTTTGCGAGACCGGCCTTAGGACGGATAAGGCTACTCGCATTGCAAAAGTCAGCCAGTATCTAACTGAGGATCTGTTTTTTGTTGCTTATGGAGACGATGTTAGCGATGTAGATGTTCAGGCCTTAGTAGAATTCCACCACTTCCACGGTAAAACTGCAACGATAACCGCCGTCCAGATAGAATTACCATTTGGCGTCGTTGAAGCTGATGAATCCGGTTTGGTTCAAGGATTTCAGGAACGTCCTCGTCTGGAGCAGTGGATAAATGGTGGGTTCATGCTATTTAAGCGCTCAGCGCTTGAAATGATGGCCGATGGCGATGATGTTAGCTTGGAGCAAGATGTGCTTCCAGCTTTGGCGGAACAAGAGCAACTGATGATATACAGGCACAAAGGCTTTTGGCAATCGATGAATTCTATGAAAGAGACCATTTTTCTGGAAAGATTATGGCAATCGGGAGCACCTTGGAAAGTATGGTAGTTTCTGGCCCAGGCGTCTAGGGCTGGATACGGTGGAACAGGTTATCAATAGGCCAGGCCACTTAGTTATGGAGCAATACATTGAGTAATTCATTTTGGAAAGAGAAGCGTGTACTGGTAACCGGCTGCAATGGTTTTCTCGGATCCTGGCTGACGGCCGGATTGGTCGATGCCCAAGCAGATGTCGTCGGCATTATTCGTGACTGGGTTCCCCATTCCCTACTGGCACGTCTGGGACTTCGTAACAAAATGACCATCGTCGACGGAGACGTATGTGATTATCAATTGATGGAGCGCGTTCTGGCTGAATATGAGATAGAGATCATATTCCATCTAGCAGCTCAGACCATTGTGGGTATCGCCAACCGCTCGCCGCTATCAACTTTTGAGACCAATATTAAGGGCACGTGGGTCTTACTAGAAGCAGCGAGAAGAAACATAACGGTGAAAGGTATTATTGTTGCCAGCAGTGACAAGGCCTATGGCGCGCAAGAAGATTTGCCCTATCAGGAGAGCGCTCCGCTCATGGCCTGCCACCCTTACGATGTGTCCAAGAGTTGTGCAGACATGATTGCCCGTGCTTATGCTCATAGTTACGGCACGCCCGTTGCGGTAACCCGGTTTAGCAATCTTTACGGTGGTGGAGACCTAAATTGGAATCGAATTGTTCCCGGAACCATTCGAAGCGTCCTTCAAGGTAAACAGCCCATAATAAGATCAGATGGATCGCCGAAAAGAGATTATTTGTACGTCGAAGACGCTGTTACTGGGTACATGGTGCTCGGTGAGCATATTGGAGATGGGGATGTTCACGGCCTGGCATTCAATTTTGGGATGGACCAGCCCGTGACCGCCTTACAGATGGTTAACACGATATGTCATATATCGGGTCAATCAGACCTAAAGCCGGTAATCTTAAACCAGACCAAGAATGAGATTCCTGATCAATATCTGGCTTCTAACCGGGCTCACCAAAAACTGGGCTGGTATCCAGAATATAGCCTGGAGGATGGTCTGGCAAGAACAATGACCTGGTATAGCGATTTTCTAGCCTTGAGCCAATAATCTACGCCATATCAAACTGGTAGGTTTATCCATTAACACCGCGGAGACATTTGAGTTTGCGTCATAGTTCCGTCGAGAAACCAGGAAGGAATCGATTTAAATCAGAATTGTAACAATTAAGGCCGGCACAATGTTTAGCGCCGGCCTTAATTGCTTGACTAGCATGATATCAAACGGTCTCAATACCATGTCCCTTTTCACGAATTGTTATAGTTAGAATCTCAGCCGTCAGTTTCCTGCCTGCACGACTATTTGCCGCGGCTTTAGGGCAGTCGCCTTTGCTAAGACGAGTCGAAGGACCCCATGCTTCAAAGTTGCTTCGATGTTATCTTGATCAACCTCATCAGACAGAGAAAACGTCCTCCTGTAGTCGCCGACGACGTACTCGCCATAAACGGCTTTGAATCCCTGAGGTGCTTCGAACTCTACATTTCCCCGAATTGTTAGCTGATTCTTTTCCAGGGTAATATCAACATTCTCTTCGGGTACGCCAGGTATATTTACCAACAAAACAAGCGCATCATCCGTCTCAAAAATATCTACAGCGGGTGAATAAGTCTGCCGAGTCCGAATCGATTGACGCTCCTCAGGGGTCACTACTTCTTCCTGCTTCGTTTGCATCGTTGTATCAGTCATATATATATCCTCTTATTCTTAAGTATGTTATGTAAAATAAATGATCCTTGATCTTATTCGGATTTAAGTGAAATTTTCCTTGGCATTTCTTCGGGCAGTCGGGGAAGCTCAAGTTTTAGAACACCATTCTCAAACGTCGCGCCCACACTTTCCACATCAATATTGAAGGGTAGCGTTAAGGACCGGCTGAATTCGCCGTGACCGCGTTCGCGACGGTAATGTTTGGCGTTTTCCGGAAGCGCCTCGCTATTTTGGGGACCGCTCAAGGTCAAGGTGTTTCCTACAACAGATATCTCGAGTTCATCGGGATTCACGCCAGGAAGTTCGGCTAAAATAACCAGGCCCTCTTCATTCATCCAGGCATTTATCATTGGGTAATGTTGGCGACTTGGACCGCGTGTGCCTCCAAGCAAGAAATCCATTTCATTCTGGATATCACGCATCCCACGCCACAGAAAACGCCTGGGCATCATCAATCTTCGGTAATCGTTACGATAAATCATTTTAAAACCTCCAATTTTTCTCTATCTTTCTCTACTAGTAATTACAGCAACTCCGTGACGCGGTTGCCATCACACATTAAGCGTTGATCAAAAAATCATATTGAGATTGTTTTCAGGTAAGAAAAAGATTTCAAACCATTAATTAACGTACATAAAACTACTTTACGGTCTTCCTGTAAGACCATTGTTAGATTAAGAATAGAGAAATATTAGATTTGCTATTATTGGCGTAGAACCGGGCGTCAAATCAACGAAACCTGAGCAGTTGGCCATTGATTGCCGATTCACCGCTGGCGGCTTTTGCTCTAGCTGATGGCCATGTTATAATGCTGCCGGTTCGCAGATGGGGAGCGGATGTTGGGCGAATACACAAGTATCTATACCCGATTGTAACGGCATGAGAATATAAGATGATTGAGATCAGTGATATTGAGCTTTCTAACCTCGAAAACTTGGCCAGAGATGTATCCAGGGATGCGGGCAAATTATTGCTCCAAAAATGGGTACAACCGCTGCAAATTAGTAAAAAAGGCTATCGCGACTTGGTTACCGACGCCGATTATGCCGCCCAGGCTTTGATTACGGAAAAAATTATAAAAATGTACCCTGATCATGGCTTTTTGACTGAGGAGGATGATCCATCACTTGCGGAGGACGGCCCAATTGTCTGGATCATTGATCCGGTGGATGGCACGTCAAATTATAGCCGCCATCTCCCAACTTTTTGCGTTTCCGTCGCTGCGGCTGAAATTATCAATATCGATGATTCGGAGAGAGCCAGTTTCACCAATGATCCGGCAACCCACCGGGTGTTGGCCGCATCGATATTTGATCCTTTCCGTAACGAGTTATTTAGCGGCTCCCTTGGTCATGGCTGCACCCTTAACGATCAACCCATCCGGGTTAGCCCCACAACTAATACAGAATCAGCCATCATCGGCTTGGATTGGAGCCGGGATTACCAGCGACGTGAGCAAATGTTTCAGGCTGTTGGCAGGATTATTCATCAGGTGCAGTCGGTGCGGGCTATGGGATCGGCTGCTCTGGCATTGGCCTGGGTTGCCGCCGGTCGTCTCGACGCCTACTGTAATCTAGCGCTTAGTGCCTGGGATGTGGCGGCCGCAGAACTGCTCATTGCTGAAGCAGGTGGGCAGTTAAGCAATATTAGTGGGGGGACTTGGCATCTTGACCACCCTGGATGCCTGGCATCTAATCGTCACTTACATCAGGAAATCATTGCTCTTACGCAGTTCTAGCCAACATATCATATGCGCTGGCCTCCCTTTCAACACATTTTTTTTGATTGTGACTCAACACTAACCAGCGTCGAGGGTATTGACGCGTTGGCGGATGCGGCGGGAAAAGGCTGGCGTGTGAGTGTCTTAACTGAGGCGGCTATGAACGGCCAGCTTGACTTAGAGGAAGTCTACGCCAAGCGTTTAGAAGTCTTGCGCCCAACTCGAGGTCAAATCAGAGCCATCCGCCAAATATATAAACAAAACATTGTCCCGGATTCGATTGAGACTATCGCTGCCCTGCAACACCTGGGTCTTCAGGTCTACATTGTTAGTGGCGGTCTTGCAGAGCCGGTCATTGAATTTGGCAACCATCTGGGTATTCCTCGCCAAAACATTCGGGGCGTTGGTATAGAATACGATCAACTTTCTGGTGAGTGGTGGCAACAACTTGACGAAGAGCCGAATCCAAACGAACAGTTTATGGCCTATGATGACGATCCTTTGGTAGTTAGCGATGGGAAAGCGTTGATAATCCAAGAATTCTTAAAAAATACGTCAGGTCGCTCCCTGCTTATCGGTGACGGGGTCAGCGATCTTCTTGCAAGCCGCGCTGTTGATCTATTCGTCGGATTTGGCGGGATCACCAGCCGGCCAAAGGTTCGTGCTGAGTCGCCGCTATTCATTAAATCGCCAACCCTGGCCCCACTCCTGGCCATCGCCTTGGGGCCGGCCGGCTTATTGAACCTGGTCCAGACCGATTTCCACCTAATAAGCCAAAAGAGTATTCAATTAATTCTTGATGGAGCATTAGAATTTCAAAATGATAAACTCAAAGAAAAATTTGACAAGGCATGGCTTGCCGCATATCCGACTGTTCATTCCAGGTCCAACTGAAGTTCGAGCAGAGATCCTTGACGCTCAAACGCCATGGATGATTGGACATCGTATGCCGGAATGCGCCGAACTATTCGCTCGCATACAGAGCAAGATCCGGCAGGTTTTTATGACTGAGAAACGGGTCTATATCAGCACATCTTCGGGCACTGGGCTGCAGGAAGCGGCCGTCCGAAATTGTAGCAATCTTAGAATATTAAATTGTGTGAACGGCGCCTTTGCCGAACGTTGGCGTCAGGTAACCGAAGCCAATGGCAAGGATAATGACGTACTAAACGTCGGATGGGGACAACCAGTCCGTCCGGAACAGGTTGTTGAACGACTTGATGCTCAACAATTTGATGCCGTAACCGTCGTTCACAATGAAACCAGTACCGGTGCAGTAAGTCCCATCGCGGAAATCGCCAGTGCTATCCGCTCGATTCCCGGTGGGGAAAATATTATGATCCTGGTCGACTCGGTAAGCGGCCTATCTGGTGCTCGCCTTGAATTTGATTCCTGGGACCTCGATGTTGTGCTCACCTCTAGTCAGAAAGCATTTGCCTTGCCGGCCGGTTTAGCTTTCTGTGCTGTGTCAGATCGGGCATTAGAGAAAGCCCGCACCGTGCCCAATCGCGGCTACTACTTTGACTTTCTCGAACTTGAGAAGTACTTGCGTCGAGATCAAACACCCGCCACGCCAGCAATTTCGCTACTCTTTGCTCTGGATCGGCAACTGGATGACATGTTGGCTGAAGGCATTGAAAATCGATTTCAGCGTCACCTGGCAATGAGAGATCGGGTCATTACCTGGGCCCAGCAGCATGGATTTGGCCTACTGGCTCCTGAGGGTTATCGATCCCCCACCGTAACATGTCTATCCAATGATCTCAATTTAGACATAGGTAAATTAAACAAATACTTGCGATCTCAGGGTATGATTATTTCGAACGGCTACGGTAGCTTAAAAGGGAAGACTTTCCGCATCGCCCATATGGGCGATACCACCATGGCCGATCTTGACCAACTCCTAATCGCCATTGATGGAATTCTTGGAAATAACAATCAAAATAACCTAAAGGCCTGAAGTAATATGTCAAAAACGAGGCATTGACCGAATGTATCAGATATTGGTGTCAGACAAACTAGGTGATGATGGTCTCCGGAGATTGGACGAGGCAAGCGATATTATCTACGATCTCAAGTTGGGGATGTCGAAAGCCGAATTGCTGGCGGTGATTCCATCCTATGATGCCATCATCGTACGCAGTGGTACAAAAGTCGATGCGGATGTTATCCACGCCGGTAAAAGGCTAAAGGTCATCGGCCGGGCTGGCATAGGCGTAGATAATATCGACATCCACGCAGCATCGGCTCAAGGTATTATCGTTATGAATACCCCACAGGCCAATGCCGTGGCTACGGCCGAGCAAGCGATCACTTTGATGTTAGCGCTCAGCCGGCACACTGCCGTTGCTCATGCGTCACTGTTATCGGGTAGCTGGCAGCGGTCAAAGTATGTTGGCAGACAACTTTATCGAAAATGCCTGGGAATCATCGGTTTTGGCCGGATCGGTCGATTGGTAGCAATGCGAGCTTTGAGCTTTGGCATGGAAGTCCTCGCCTATGATCCCTTTGTAGCAGAAAATGTGGCCAGGGAATTGGGTGTTGATCTCGTCGATCTGGATGATCTACTCAGTCAAGCCGACTACGTCACGTTACATACCATCATAACCCCCGAAACAAAATCCATCATTGACAGCGCCGCGATTGCACAGATGAAAGAAGGCGTAATGATCATAAACACCGCTCGCGGTAAATTGATCGACGAACAAGCATTGGCAGAGGCGATCCAAAGTGGAAAAGTTAGCGGCGCCGCGATTGATGTTTACAGTGAAGAGCCACCGGAAAATAATCCTCTCATCGGTCTGACCAACGTCCTACACACACCACACCTCGGCGCCAGCACAGTCGAAGCCCAGCGGGACGTGGCAACTCAAATCGGCGATCAGGTCGCTGATGCCTTGCGTGGCATCGATTATCGAAACGCTATTAATATGCCCTTTCACGCTGGTCCAGATTTTGCCACAATTTGGCCTCATATGGAGTTAGCTGAACGGATAGGCACCTTACAAGCAGCCATGGTGCGTGCTCCGATTCGCCGTGTGGAAGTGGAAGTCCGAGGAGAGATGGTCGATCGCCTGGTGCGACCGGTCGCTGCCGCATTATTAAAAGGATTGCTGGAAAATTACCTTGCCGATTCGGTAAATTACATTAATGCCCCAATTCTAGCCGAAGAACACGGCATAACTCTTTCACAAACAAAAGGGATGAATTTGGCCGATTACCCAAATCTGATCTCATGCCGGGTACTTTGGGATGGGGGAGAACAATTAATGTCTGGAGTCTTGTTTGGTGGATCCAGGCCGCGAATTGTCCAGGTTGACAATTACCATCTAGACATCAATCCTCAGGGGATCATCCTCATCATGCATAACCAGGATGTACCCGGCGTCATTGGTCAAGTTGGCACGATTCTTGCCGCGGATATGGTCAATGTAGGTGAATGGCGAATGGGCCGCCGCCGGCCGAATGGAGAAGCCCTGTCCTTCATTAGCCTGGACAACGAACCCTCGGCGGCTGTTTTGCCAGCTTTGGAAGAGATTTCAGCCGTTACGAAGGTAACCCTCGTCAGACTTAAGCCCTCTTCGGTTTAGGTGCTTCACTCTCAAATTGGATAACGAGAGGTAACTATTCCTTGGGAGGCTAAGATTTCGGGAAAATCCTCACTTTTCGATATTTCCCTTCTCCTGAACTTTCTGTATAAACTTGATCGTTGTCCCTTAAGGTCAAGTGCACGATCCGCCGCTCGTTCGGGGGCATCGCCTCGAGAGTGATTGGTCTCTTCCGGGCTATGACTTTGCCGGCCATACGCTCGGCCAATCTGGCCAATGCTTGTTCCCGTCGTTCTCGATAACCTTCAACATCGACTATGAATGTAGGCCGGTGTCTGGTCAGATGACCAGTCATAAGTCGCGCCAGATATTGCAGAGAATTCAAGGTATCTCCACGAGGGCCAATCAGGATACCCATATCTTCCCCGTGAATATCGATCAACATACGTATCTCCCCGGTTATGTCGTCCGGTTCCGTTTCTCTTGTGCTGATGGATGCAGAAATCGCCATTTTATCCAGCAGCGTCTGGACCACTTCCAAAGCCATTTTGTCGGGAATCTGCCGCTCGCTATCAGTCTCGGTAACCACATCACTGGAGAATTTTGCTTCAGCTTTTATTAATTCTTCACTTGGGTCGTCTATATTGCCACCTTGGTTTTCGGTGCGTGGGAGTTGTTGCTTGACAACTGTCAGACGAACCTTGGCTGCCCGACGCCCAAGACCCAATAAACCAGAACTCCCTTCATCAAGGATTTCAACTGTAACTTCATTTCGGCTCACACCGAGCTCCTCCAGGCCCTCTTCGATAGCTTTCTCGACATTTTCGCCCGAACTCTCAAGGATATGTTGTTCATTTTCCATAATCTGTACTCTATTTATTGTCGATAAACGTCTGATTGGTCCACGTCCAGGATTCTTATCGCTTCGCTGATCGTCGTTTACGCTTGGAAGTACGCTTCTTGGCTGTCGGCCGGGTTGTCCGGCCATTTGTGCTGCTAAGTGCGGCCGGGACAGCTTTTGCTTCTGCTGGAATTCCAGTTGTTTTCCCGATTGCTTTCTCCGCTTCACGCGCCGCCCGCTCCTTAGCCATATTATTCTTGGTTATATAACCCTGGCCAATACCAATCAGGTTTGAAAGAATGAAGTAAATGGATAGGCCAGAAGGGAACGACAAGGAGAAAAAGCCAAACATGAGGGGCATTGTATATTGCATGGACTGGGTCATGCCGGCCATCGGGTTGCTATCTGGTTGTTTCTTCTTATCCTTATCTTCCTTCGGCTTAGCTGGTGTCATCAACTTTTGGGAGATGAACATGGTACCAAAAACCAATACCGGCAGAATATATAATGGGTCAGGTTGGGCCAGGTTCAGCCACAAAAATTTATTCGGAATTGGCAATGCTGTGCCTACACCTACCAACTGATCGACAAAAGCATAGATCCGGTCAGTAAGCTCGAATAGGGCTTGAGGGGTCGATCCAAGAAGAACAATAATGGCCCGATATAAACCAATAAGTATCGGAAACTGAATAAGAAGTGGCAAACACCCAGTGAGGCTATCGGCTGGATTATACCCGATTTTCTTAAACTCCTCGTTCATCTTCTGCGGGTTGTCTTTGTACTTCTTTTGAATGGACTGGATTTGGGGTTGCATCTCCTGCATTCGCAGGCTGCTCTTTTGTTGGCGTAGGTTAAGCGGCAGTGTAATCAGCCGAATTAAGATAGTGAAAACGGCAATAGCCAATACAAAATTGTTGCCCAAGAAATCGTAGAGCAACATCAAGGCGTTGGTCATCGGGTTAATTATAATAGCGTCCCACATAGATTGTTCCTTCAGCGACCCTTTTAACTAAGGTTACGGGTTATTACTCAGTAGACGGTAACTCGGGGAATAGAGTCGACGTGCGATCATGATCGGCGATATTAATCGTCGTTACCGTTAACGGATGTTCTTGACTTTGTGTCGCCACCACGATTGAATTGCCTACGATAGCCGGCGTTGTGAAAATTGGTTCCAGATCCGATATGCGCCACAACTCTTTCCCGGTACTAGCATCAATAGCGATTAAGGCGCCACTTCTTTCCGCAGCCTCCAGGTCTGGATCACCACCGCTGGAAACATATACAACGCCATCATGGAAAACCGGGGCAGCAACCACGTATCCGCCAGTCCCATATTGCCAAAACTGTTCGCCGGTCGTGGCATCAACAGCGTAAGCATTGCCAAGAAGATCGACAAAGTAAACCGAGCCGTCGTTAACCACTGGTGAACCCCAAACGGATCCCTCGGCCGGGGCCGTCCAACGAGTTTCGCCGGTTTTCTTATCTAACGCATGAAGTTGCTTATCGAAGCTACCAGCATAAACCAGGTCACCATTCAACGTGGGTCTATCAGACACCGATCCGCCCACATCAGCTTGCCATATGATATCGCCTGTTTCAGCGTCTAAGGCATGGACGAATTTATCTAGCGAAGGCACAAATAATACACCATCCTCGTAGGCCGTCTGCCCCCAAATACTATGCCCTGCCTCAAAGGGCTCGTCCCATACCGGCTGCCCGTTATTCTCCACATCCAGCGCAACCAGGAAATTATCGGCCGTACCAATATACAACCGGTTGCCTACTTGTAATGCCTGGGCCACGATACGATCTTGAGCCACCGTGCTTTGTGTCCACGTTGGGTTCTGAGGGTCCGCTTCATCCAACATGTATACTGTAACCGTCACGTTGGGAGAGATCATGCCCCCAGATTTACCATAATCACCAAAAGCAATTTGTCCGTCAACAACCGATGGTGGAGCAAATATTTGCAGACTGGGCCCTCCATCAACCGGCGAAAAATACCAGGACTGCTCCTGCTGTTCTATGTCAAAAGCGACCACGCCGGGTCCAAACGACACGTAGACGGTATCACCGGACGAGGTCATGCCAGGCCAATTATTATTGGCTACACTAGAACCACAGGCGCTCAATAACACGACGGCCAAGAATAAGAAAATGATTGCCGGTCTGCGGACCAGCGGATTATTTTTTAACAACGGACCTCCATCAAGGCACCGGGTCGTAACCGCCGGGGTTAAAAGGTTGGCAGCGACCAATTCGCTTGATAGCCATCCAGCCCCCTTTAAAAAAGCCATATTTTTCAATCGCCTCGTAACCATAGTGAGAACAGGAGGGCGTGAATCGGCAGCTTGCGGGCAAAACCCGGGAAAATGTAAGTTGATATATGCGAATAAGAATAAGGGCAATGTATTTCATAATTGTTTCATCCTATTTTCCCAACAGACCTTGGATTTCGGTTGAATTCAATATACCGGCTCGTTGAAGAAGCTCAATAACGGCCATTTCTAACTCGACGTAAGAGACCTCGGCGGCGTCATAACGAATCACAAATAAACAATCCCAACCACTTTCGATTTTTCGAAGTTGCCGGCGAACGATCTCCCGAAAGAGTCGTTTTACTCGATTCCTCGTAGTCGCCTTGCCCAAACGTTTGCCTGTTGAATAGCCGAACCTGCTTATCTGCTGGCCGTTAGCCCGGACAACCATCAAGACTAGGGGATGATGCCAGCGTCTGCCTTCACGGCGCAATAGGTCAAAATCTACTGCCCGCCTAAGGCGGTGGCGACGCTGCATCGGTAATTAACCCTATTTCCCGCCGTTCGCTTTCTTCATTGTCCGGTAACTCACTGCCCGTGTACCATTCCAGTTGATGCGCTTGACGTGATTATTCATCGTTACGCCCAGGGTTGACCGTCCTCTTGTCCTCCGATTCTTTAATACATTGCGACCCGATCGTGTTTTCATGCGCTCACGAAAGCCATGTACTCGCATACGACGGCGTATTTTTGGCTGATAAGTCCGTTTTGGCATTTCCTATTTTCTCCCAAAAAAACAAGGGCCATATAGCCCTTAAAGTTCACCTCTGTCATTCATAAAAATTCGATCTTGACAGACCAGGATGTGCCGAGCCTGCCCGGTCTCCTTTGCTTACCTAAGGCGACAGGCGATTATACATGACCACTGACCCATGTCAAATACTTTAACGTAAATTTATCTCCCTAAATAAAGGTCACCAGGTTCCAGAGATCAGGGCTCCAATCGACGAATATTCGCACCAAGCTGGAGTAGTTTCTTATCAATCTTCTCGTATCCTCGATCGATCTGTTGGATATTGTGGATAGTACTCGAACCGCGGGCGCACAATGCTGCCAAAACCATGGCCATACCGGCCCTGATATCGGGGCTGGTTACACCCTGGGGGTTCGCATATAAATGACTGGGACCTTGCACCAACACTCTATGAGGATCGCATAGGACGATCCGAGCGCCCATAAAAATTAATTTATCAACGAAGAAGAAACGACTCTCGTACATCCAATCGTGCATCAACACAGAACCCTGGGCCTGGGTGGCTATAACCAGCGCAATACTCATAAGGTCGGGTGGAAATCCAGGCCACGGGTGCGGCTTGATTTCAGGAATCCGCCCGCCAAGGGCGGAGATTATTTCCAGAGACTGTTCGCCAGGAACAATGATATCCTGATCTTCAATGTGCCAACTGACTCCAAGCCGGCGATATACCTGACCGATCATTCCCAGGTTCTGTGGGTCCGCATTGCGTATTCGGATTTCTCCCCCAGTCACGGCTGCAGCGCCAATGAAGCTGCCTACTTCCATGAAATCCGCACCAATGGAATATTCGCCGCCATGAAGGTGGTCAACACCCTGGATGGTAAGCCGGCTGGTGCCGATGCCTTCGATCTGGGCACCCAGTATGTTTAGAAAATAACAAAGATCCTGCGTATGAGGTTCTCTTGCCGCGTTGTCAATGACCGTTTCTCCTCTGGCCATTACAGCAGCCATCACGGTATTTTCCGTAGCTGTGACACTGGCTTCAGCCTGCAACAGATAGCCGGCTCCTTGCAGTTGGGGTGCCTCCATTAAGAAAGACCCCTGATCGCTTACCGTGACACTAACCCCCAAGGCTTCAAGACCCTGGATATTCGTATCCAACGGCCGACCACCAATGATATCTCCACCAGGCCCAGGTAATTGTATGCGACCCATTCTGGCTAACATGGGACCTGAAAAAACAAATGAGGCCCGGATCAGGCTGGCTAAATCAGCATCGAGATCTGTTTTCGTAACCTCAGCCGCGTGTATCCTAAAGCTGCCTGGACCAAGACTGGTTATCTCAACGCCGAGATCACTCAGAATCTCCATCTCTGTGCGCACATCGGCTATGTCCGGAATGTTATGTAGAGTTACAGGTTCGTCAGTAAGTAGACAAGCCGGCAACAGCTTGAGTGCTGCGTTCTTGTTCCCCCCTGCCGTGACGGTTCCCCGCAACTTGTGACCACCCTCAATGACTAGTTGACTCATTTTTAATATCCTTATTTGACCAGATTCTAGCGGATTCTAACGACCCATCTATTGAGGGTCAAGCAACGATCACCCATCATTAAAGCCAGAATAACAAGCGCGGTCGATAATGCCGGCCTAGACATGGAAATTGGCAATTGCAGAGTTAGGCAAATATCGGCTAAACTACGAATAGTATGCCGTATCTTCCGGATCTAAAGCAAAAGATCTTTTTCACAAAGAAAGGGCATGGACCTCTTCCGGTGCTTCTGTTGTTACATGGCGCTGGTGGCTCCCATCTCGATTGGCCCCTAGAGATACAACGACTTGATGGTACCAGTGTCTACGCTATCGATTTGCCTGGCCATGGCCGATCAGAAGGCTCGGGTAGGAATACCATTGCTGACTACGCCAATGACGTCATTCAACTCATTGATAACCTGAGTCTTAAACAGATCGTAGTCGGCGGCTACTCTATGGGTGGTGCGGTCGCCCTGGAGATCGGTCTGCGCAGGATTCAAGCGGTGAGCGGTCTGGTATTGATCTCAACCGGGGCTTACCTTCCAGTTGGGGAGAGCATACTAAATTTGATATCCTCTGACTACCCGAAGGCCACAGATTTGATTGTCAAGCTATCGTGGTCTCGCGATGCACCCGAGCTACTCACTACCAGGGCAAAGGAACGCCTCCTTGATAATGATCCACAGACCACCTTCAGAGATTTTTCTGCCTGTAATTGCTTCAATGTAGCGAAGAAGATCGAATCGATGGATCGACCGACCTTGGTCGTGAGTGGCTCGACCGACAGGATGGTGCCTCCCCAATGCGGACAAACGCTAGTCGAGTTGCTACCTAACGCCAGGCTGGTCGAAATTGATGGTGGTTCGCATATGGTTTTTTTGGAAAAACCCGTCGTCATCGCCGCGGTCATCGCCAACTTCCTGTCAGAACTGCGAGGGAACGAAGCCGAGGGTTGAGAAAGAAAGCTTCATTGCTCCGAGTCTGATTGTTCAGCCAACACTCGCCGTAGCAATGGGGCAATTTGGGCAATAGCCTGCCCTCGGTGACTGATGAGATGTTTTTCACCAGCTGCTAACTGGGCCATCGTTTTCCTTCTATCCGGTAGTAAGAAAATCGGATCGTAGCCAAAACCCCCGGTTCCTGCTGGCTCCAATGAAATTCTGCCTTCGCATATGCCAGCCGCCGTTCCGAGCAGGTCTTTTCCTGAGGCTAGAGCAATAACACAACGAAAGCGGGCCGACCGCTCCGCCATCGGGACATTTTCTAAATTTTCCAACAGTAATTCGTATCTTTCAACTGGTGTCAGACCCGCACCCCCATATCGAGCAGTATGAACTCCAGGCCGGCCATTAAGCGCATCTACTTCCAAACCAGAATCATCAGCCAGGGTTAGGAAACCTGAAGCGGCCGCATACCCTGTTGCTTTGATTATCGCATTCTCCTCGAATGTCGCTCCTGTCTCAGCGATCTCCAGGTCCAATTCTAAATCTTCAAGCCCGATCCATTCCAGCTTCAAATCCGCGAACATGTCAGCAAACTCAGATACTTTTCCACTATTCCGGGTGGCGACTAGTAACTTTTGCCTCATTCCAACTCCTAAGGAAAAAGGTGAAGGGAGGTACCTCGCATTGAGACGATAATCAGAACATTCCGTCGGGTCTTCAGTATCAGAAGGCTCGTCATAACCGACCGCTGGCGATTAGTCGGGCAGATTAGAAGATGATCGTCTCGTTGACGCCTCTTTGACGCCCATGTTATACTCCGACCTCTAACTGCTTCAAGGAATCAAACTATCATGGAACAATTGTAACCAATGAAGGGGAGATATAAAAGACAGGAACAAGCCTGCTGTGAGTAATTCAAAACAATCTCGATTGCGATATAATTTCGGTTTTTTGTTGGAAGCCAATTATGGTACCAGCCGTACCATGGAACTCGATTATCCGACGATTCAACTCGAAGATGATGTTACCCTAACACCGCTAACCGGAAAATTCAAAGCCATCAGAAACTCAAAAGGCATTTATGTTACTGGGCTTCTTCAATCAAATATCGAGGTTGAGTGTGCCCGATGCTTGGATCCGGTGACGGTGCCCTTAGATATTCAGCTTGATGAGATGTATAACTATCCACCAGGAACAGCCCCTCCTGGCGAATACTCGATCGGTGAAGATGGTTTTATTGATCTGGCACCATTAGTGAGACAATTGAGCTTGCTATCGATCCCAATGCAACCAATTTGCCGGGCTGACTGCCAGGGTCTCTGTATGGAGTGCGGCTATAACTTAAATGAAGGCGATTGTGGATGTCCGGATGATGAAATTGATCCGCGACTGGCAATCCTACGTGAGCTCTTAGATTCAAATAGCTGAGTCGCCACTATGAACCATCACTATGGTTCTAACCTGGGGAATCGAAGCGATCTGACTAAACCATGTTCTACGATCGGGCAAAGATAAATATACGAAGTGGCAATGGCGGGGATGGCATGATCAGTTTCCGCCGCGAGAAAGGCGTCCCTCGGGGTGGTCCCAACGGTGGGGACGGCGGCGACGGTGGCAGTGTTAGCTTCCTGGTGAACTCCAACCATAACAGCCTGGTTCGCTTCCACCGGCAGAACCATTACCATGCCGGACATGGGGAACATGGTGGGAGACAAAGAATGACCGGTGCCCGGGGAGAGAGCTTGCTGTTAGAGGTCCCGGCCGGAACTTTGGTTTACAATGAGGAAAACAACCAATTGCTGGCTGACATGACCCTTGAAGGTCAAAGAATAACAATCCTTAACGGCGGGCGGGGCGGCCGGGGTAATACGCGCTTCGCCTCGAGCACCAACCAAGCACCTAGAGTAGCCGAGCGTGGTGAACCTGGTGCAGAAATGTGGCTGCTTCTAGAATTAAAATTAATAGCTGATGTCGGGATCGTTGGCGTCCCGAATGCTGGCAAATCAACCCTTCTGTCTGTAATCAGCTCCGCGCGGCCAAAAATCGCAGCCTATCCTTTCACAACGCTTCAACCCAATTTGGGCGTAGCGGTTATTGACGACTATGACACTTTGGTGGTCGCCGATATACCCGGGCTCATTGAAGGCGCATCTTCGGGCTATGGTTTGGGACATGAATTTCTCCGGCATATCGAACGCACCCGGGTACTTATTCACTTACTTGATGGCAGTGCCAGTGACCCCCTGGAAGATTGGGCAATGATCAATCAAGAGTTGGCTTCCTTTACTTCCCGATTAGAAGATAAACCGCAACTGGTTGTCTTCAATAAAATTGATTTACCTGATGCTGTGGCCTGGGAACCTCTGGTGCGGGAACGAATCGAAAAAGCGGGCTATCCATTTGCCTCGATTTCGGCCGTCACCGGTCATGGAGTCCGGCAATTGATGCACCGGGTAAAAGAACTGTTAGACAACACACCGGAACCAGAGCAAGCGGCTGCAGATATAGTGGTAATAAGCCCAGAGCCAGTTGACGAGTCCTTTAACATTGCTCGGGAAGATGGCGATTGGCGGGTAAGTGGAAGAAACATCGAACGGGTGGCTGCGATGACTTATTGGGAATTTGAGGAGACGACCCGGCGTTTCCAACAGATACTGGATAGCATGGGGATTAGCAAAGCTCTCATAGAAGCAGGTGTATCCGATGGCGACACGGTGCACATCGGTGAAGAAACCCTGGAATGGAGCGACTAATTTAGACTAAGCGTCAGTCTCCCCTGCTTCGGTCTTCGGGAGGTATCGTTTCATCTGGTTTAAGGGCACCTTTATCTGTTTTCGGCATTTGATGCATTCAACTGAGTGGTATTTTTGGCCTTTCGCAGACGATTCGCTGACTGCCTGAACGAGATAATCTCGTGACAGATTAAAGGAATGACGGCAGTAAGAACATCGGACGTGCATGATTTTTTCTCCAGGGTTTGACTCATGCCGGTTTGACAGTAGAGTCCAACCCGACATTTGCTCAAGCAATCATCCGTTATAAACACAATACTTGTACGACAAAGATACCTGATTGCTTATTAGCGATTTCCATCACACATTATACTATACATTGCAACCGCCGTCGCTGGACGTTTGTACGAGTCAAGAGCAGCAAATTTCCTTTCGGTTATGAGAACAGTTGATCAAGCGTTGACCACAGATATTCTCATTCGCGCTTTACAAGGGGGCTCCCGGCCATTTCTAGAGGTAACTAGCAACAGCATGAGCCCTTTGCTACGCGCTGGTGATGAAATCCAGTTAACCTCAATAAACGAAATTGAGCTTGAAGTCGGAGATATCATTGTTGTCGGCGATGACGATGGTTTTCTGGCCCACCGATTATGGTTAATTTTTTCAATCAATGGCTCATGCTACCTTCTGCTCAGAGGTGATCGGATAAAGAACTTCGATCCACCCTTTCCTATAACGAATCTTATTGGTCGCGTGTGTGCCCGTCGTAGAAAGAAAGATACATTGGATCTTACCCAAGGTATCGGCCGCCAGCTAGATTTATTACTGAAAAGAATTGCAGCACTCGCGGTGCCTCCCCCAGTTACTTTTGGTACGGGGAGTGATCCGGACCATTCCTATGACTACACCGATCCAGGAAAGTCAAACTGGATCTCTAGGCGCCGCATATTCGGGGGATTGTATTACTCGGCCAAGTCAGTCACATGGGTTGTTGACCTGTTGAATCAATTTCAGAACAGATTTGAGCGAGATTAATCCGACCAAAGTTTTAGATCCATCACCCCAGGGAGAACTTGGGCGAGCCAGAAGATACTTTACAAATCTTACGTTCTCATTCGACTCCGATCTTGTTTGACAGTAATTCAAGTATCCGGTAGACTATTATTACTATGCGAAATATTGTTCATTGAGGAGAGGTTTCCATGAGTGAATCCCACCAGCCAGAATTATACCCGGCAGGTACTCTTACCCAGGACCAACATAACCAACTGTCTTCCGAAGCATCCATTCAAGCAGCCTTGGGAGCCTTTGATCACTATATGGAGGAGGAGGGATTTGCCATTAATACAAGGAAGGCTTTTGCCAGTGATATTCGACTTCTAGGTAAGTATTTGGGTGTCGGGCAACCCATTGGTGAAATAGGCACAAAGAATCTGAACGATTTCTTGAATTGGCTTCTTTATGAGAGAGGTGTGCCTTGTAGTCGCAAATCATATGCCCGTAGAGTTACGACACTTAAAGTTTTTTTTGAATGGTTGCACCAGTCAGGGATTCTCCGCACAGATCCGGCCTCAGGTGTCATTCAAATTACTGTCAGCAGTCCTTTACCACATTTACCCACAGAAGAGGATCTGACTAGAGCATTGGCTGTGTCTTCAAGTTTAAGAGCCGGAACGGCCGAGGAAGAACCGGATGCCCGCCCCCATCTGTTGTTGACTCTTTTACTCTTGACGGGCATCAAAAAGAGCGAAACAATGAATTTAGTACCTAACCACATTGACCGGGCAGATCCCGAGGCTCCGTATGTCTTCATCCGGTATAGTAATCCGAGCCTCCGCCACAAGGAACGAAAGATACGGTTAGATTCCACTTGGCTCGAAACACTAGACGAGTATCTTCAGCAATACCAACCTGAAGATACGTTGTTTACCTGTACAGCAAGAAATCTAGAATATATTCTGAGCCATGTTGGGGAAGTCGCCGGTCTATCCCAAGGATTATTATCCTTTGAAAATTTGCGCTGGGCATCCGCTCTACGGGCGTCAAACTCGGGGGAGGAACCAAAACAAATCCGCCAAAATTTAGGTTTATCCCCAGTGACCTGGCGAGAGACCAAAGCTAAACTTGAAAAGCTCCAGGCGCGTCAGCAAGGAATAATGTAACCAATCGGCGCCTGTTTATGCCCGATAGTTCTTGATAACCTGGTATGCCTGAATAAGTTGGCGGCTGATAAACAGCAGCGGGACTTTGGCTGATGGCGGTGTGGCTACCGGCCGAATTGGGTAGATGGAAGCCGCGGTCACCGGGAAGTAATCATGAAGATCATCCAATAGATCCTCGTCGGGGGCATCACTGGTAACATGCAGTTCACCCTGAACTGCGAATAACCCCAGGTGAAAAATAATCGAGCGGTGAGCAATCGGTATCTGGATATCGGGTATTGCTTCAGAATCCAACAAGCTAACGAAACATAAATTCTGCTTGTTTACGGAGAGGTGTTCTTTCCGCATGGCTCCCAGCTTCGAGTCGTGGGCGAGAGGAAAAAGTTCCGCATCCTGAAAGGGAACAAATTCCCAGTTCCGATCATTCATAAACGCTAACAAATGTCCACGAGGTTGCAGAGTCGCCCTCAGTACATAGTCTAGCAAGATGCCTTCAACCTTATAGGTCTTTAATTCAATTTCTCGAAACATATGGTTTCTTGAGTAGATCTAGGGTTGTGTACAGCCATACACTACCTTTGGATCGTAGAATTTTGACTCAGTGAAAGTTTGGCCGGTGCCATCATCCCGTATCGTAAACGTATTTACCCAAGGATTGCAGCGTCTCGAGCGGATCACATGGAAGAATGGCCCAGTTCCATTATATTCACTAGGCGGATCGTTATCTGAAATCAGAACGGTGTACGGCCCTACCCCACCATACGGGGTAATCCTGACCGTGCATTCCCAGTCTCCTTCGATATCCACACAGCCTCCAATAGATGTGTTATAACCAAAAGGCTGGGAGGCAGTCGGCGAGACCTCCGGTGTGCTAGTCGCCCGCGGTGTAGCAGTCTGGGGTACATAAACAAGGATTTCAAATTCAAGGGCAGGTCCAACACTATTGCCATCTTCATCTTCAAACTGCCATGAACTAACAAATGTGCCGGTACGATTTGGGGCAGTAAGTTCTGTCTGTAAAGTAGCTTCGTCCCCGGCAAACAAATCATCTTCCAACTCAATCGATACCTTTTGTCCAAACTCTTCTCCGTCTCGATACGTCCAAAGCAGTCCGGCTGGCAAGGGACAATCACCACTATTTCGAATAACCCAGTTCATCGCGAAATTAACCCCAAGAGGTGCGTTGCTCGTATTTTTGTTTTGGAAGGTATAGCTAGTGACAAGTTCGACATCGTTCTCGCACCCGGCAAGGAAGGTGGCTGTGACATCAGGAGTAGGCGTTTCCGTTGGGCTTAAGGTCGCCGTTGGCAAATCTGTCTCGGTTGGTTGCGCCGTTAGTGTTTCTGCGATTCGAGCAACGGCCGTCGACACATTATCGGCCGTCGGTCCAGGTTCTGGCGTTGCTGTATTAGTTGGTGCATCGGTTGGCGTGTCCTCCGGCACAACTGCGACGACTACCGTAGCTGTTGGCGTCGGATCGTTTCCACCCCCAAAAATAACAAAGCCGCCGGCAGCGCCAGCAACGATCAGAAACAACACAACGATAAGGATTATGGGCCAGATCGGTCTCTTCTTGGCCGACGTAGTCGGCGGCCCAGGAAGTACGGGCGCCGCTATCTCGGTGGCCATAATCTGGTCAGAAGAAGCGATTCGTGTGGCGCCAACTGCAGCTGCACCACCTGCCGTAGGTGAGAGCGCGGTTGCATCAGCCGGTGCGATCCGGGTAGCCTGGATCCCCGAGACTGGTGGATTAGTTGGTGTATCGCGAATCGCACCATAAACAACGCCAGCCGCAAGGGCCAAATCACTAGCCGCAGCAGCAGCGGTTAGATCATTGATGAACTCCAATGCCGATTGATATCGTTCATTTGGGTCCTTGGCCATAGACTTTATAATAACTGTCTGCACTGCTTCCGGTGTGTTGGGGTTCATCTCAATTGGTCGGGGAACCGGTTCGTTGACGTGTTTTAGAATGACCGCCAAAGGTGTATCCGCATCGTATGGCAATTCTCCGGTTACCATCTGGTAAAAAAGAACGCCTAACGCGTACAAATCGCTTCGCTCATCTCCAGGCTGCCCCAATCCTTGTTCTGGAGACATATAGGCCGGTGTTCCAATCATTGCGCCGGTGGCTGTTACCGTTGGTCCGCTGAGTATCTTTGCGATTCCGAAATCGGTTAGCACCGCATGACCACCTTCATTGATCATGATATTACCGGGCTTTATGTCCCGGTGGACCATTCCACGGGAATGCGCATAGGCCAGGGCGTCGGCGATCTCCAAAACAAGTTGGACCGTCTCCGAAAGCGGCATATACTGACCACTGGTTGAAAGTGTCGTTAACTTCTGTTTCAGAGTACCACCACTCACGTACTCCATGACGATGTAGTACATTCCGTCTTGAACGTCGAAATCATAAACACCGACAATATTATTGTGATTTAGAGAGGCCATAGCTTTGGCTTCCCTTTGAAATCGAGCTAGAAAGTTTTCCTCATCGGCTAGGAATGCATGCATCACCTTGACTGCGACGTAGCGATCAAGGTTTTCTTGGAACGCCCGGTACACTTCAGCCATGCCCCCGCGCCCCAGCGGATCTACGATCCGATATTTGCCTAATGTTTGACCTATGAGTGTTTTATTCGCCATATTCATCACAATCTATATAAAAAATCAAGGTGAATCAATTTATTCGAGGAAAGAGAAAAATGGGAAGGTAGCCTATTGTTCGCCAACATTTATCAGATTGAATTTCCTGATGATGCTATCAACAACCTTTTTTTCTCCGCTGTCCGCCCGGTAATAAAGGGATGCTCTAATATGATAATTTGGGTCAGAATCAGGTTCACGCAGGTGCATAGTCAGGTTGAAACTTGCTTGCATTGCCTCGATAACGCTCAAGCTGGCCTCTTCCACACCGTCATGGTTAACTATGGAAACATCAATAGAAGGACGCTCGCGGAATGGGGTGATATCAAAACCAACTGCAATACGTTGCCGGTCCTCAAAAACGTATATTCCTAACTGATTGAAACGAACTTTGCCGCGAGAACGCAACTCCTGGAGTGGATTGTCAAAGAATTCGATTCTCATGGTCGTCATTATAACGCGTGAGCCCAGATCAGAGCAATCATCCGCTACTACTATTGATAGCCGCTGACTACCTATCGCGCCGGGTCTCTTGAAGCTTTTCTAACGTCTGCACCAATAATACCTGCCATTCTCGGGTACTCATGCCTCGGCCGAGCCATATTCCTCGCCTGCTAACGCGCACATCCGAACCTAGCCACCTCTGCAACTGGAACAGATCGTGTCTTTTTTCTCCGTTCAAGCGAATCTGAATCTGGCCCGCTTCCGAGGTTATTGATTCGATTGTTGCTTCCTTCGCTATGGTTTTTATTCTGAGTTGGTATAGGAGATTATCGATCGGATCTGGAATCGCTCCGAATCTATCAGCCAACTCAACAGCCATCTCATCAATCTCTGCCAACGTTTCCAGAATTGCCATCCGCCGGTACAAGCGCAAACGAAGCGATGAATCAGAAACGTAATCGATTGGGATGTAGGCCGCCAGCGGAATATCAATCAATATCTCCTCTGAGAGCTCTGCTTTTACTATCTCGCCCTTTCGCATTGCCTTTCGCTGCCTAACAGCCTGGGCAAGCATTCGCGTATAGAGTGCAAACCCGACGGATGCAATATGCCCACTTTGGCGGGAACCAAGAAGATCGCCTGCACCGCGTATCTCCAGGTCTCGCATTGCGATTGTATAGCCTGCCCCCAACTCAGTTTGAGCTTCAATAACTTCCAATCGAGCTTTGGCGTCGTTTGTTAATTTATCCCAAGCTGGGTGCAGAAAATATGCATAGGCCCGGCGAACCCCTCGACCAACGCGTCCTCGTAATTGATACAGTTGGGACAATCCAAATCGATCAGCTCGATCCACAATAATAGAATTGGCATTGGGTATGTCAAGGCCGCTTTCGATAATTGTGGTTGTGAGCAACACATCGACCTCTCCGTTCACAAATCGGACCATCACCTCTTCCAACTCGCGCTCGCTCATCTGCCCATGCCCAACTGCAATAACCGCTTCGGGTATTAAATGGGATAACTTCAACAAGGCATTGCCGATTGTTTGGACCCGGTTATGTACATAAAAAACTTGCCCGCCACGGTCTATCTCGCGCAATATCGCCCGGCGGACTAAGATCTCGTCGAATTCGCCAGAATAGGTCTGAATGGGCAGGCGATCCATGGGCGCTGTGTCGATTTGGCTAATGTCCCGGGCGCCACTGAGGCTCAGGTAAAGTGTACGGGGTATGGGCGTTGCGGTCAGGGTTAGAACATCCACCTCAGTACGCAGCCGTTTTAGAGTTTCTTTATGAGCAACTCCAAATCTCTGCTCTTCATCGATAATCAATAATCCCAGGTCCTTGAACGAAACATCAGCCGATAACAAACGATGTGTTCCGATTACGATATCAATTGCCCCATCACGGAGTTTATGAATGATCTCTGATTGCCTGGTAGTAGTTCGAAATCGAGAAAGCATCTCAAGAATGACTGGGAATGGCTTGAGCCGTTGATGAAAGGTATTGAAATGTTGTTGGGCCAATACGGTTGTCGGCACCAGTACGGCCACCTGTTTACCGTCCATAACCGCCTTAAATGCCGCTCGCAAAGCAACCTCCGTCTTGCCGTAACCCACATCACCACAAATGAGTCTATCCATCGGATAGGCTCGTTCCATATCGTTCTTGACTTCGGATATTGCCTGGAGTTGATCTTCCGTTTCGCGGTACGGAAAACTGGCTTCCAATTCAGCCTGCCACTGGCTATCAGCCTCGAAAGCATGGCCAGCTATCGTCTCTCGAACAGCGTACAGGTCCAATAGCTCATCTGCCAATTCATCAACCGATTGTTGAGCTTTTACTTTTGTATTACGCCAGCTTTTTTCGCCAAGGCGCTGCAATGTTGGCGAGCGATCGTCGGGTCCTATCCACTTGCTGAGACGATCGGCATGGTGTACGGGTACGTAGAGCAAGTCACTATTCGCAAAGGATATTTGTAGATATTCTCGTTCCGCACCTCCAATCATCCTTACAACCAGGCCTACAAATTGACCGATACCAAACTCGGTATGGACCACATAATCGCCGGGAGCTATGTCGGCAAAATAGGTTTCTGGGGCCACGGACCGTGGCCTGCTTCGGCGGCGCGGAGCCGGTCGACTCCAGCCAAATATTTCTGCGTCAGTAAGTAATTGAAGCACGACCTGGGGATTTTTGGCGTGAACATTAGCATCCTCTTCCAGGCTTCTCTCGATAATAAAACCTTCCGTCAGAGTTCCTTGGACGAAAGAAATCTGACCTTTCTTAAATCCGTTTGCGGCATCGTCGGTTTCACTAGCCTTTTCAGCCGAAAAAAGTAGATGGTCACCTATATCTTCATGCCACAACTCTACCAGCCGCTGTGCCTGGCGGCTGACGATAACCGTACTCTCCCGGCGATTCGCAGCCTCGCGCAATTGCATAAGAAACGGCCGCATTTGTCCCCCAAACCTTGGACCGCTCTGGAACGACAGTGCAAGATTCGGGGCAGGCGTCATTGATGTTTGAATAGCCTGCCCCTGACCCAGCACCAGAGATTGCCTGGTCGATATTTTCGCTATCAGCTCATCCCATTTGAAGAGTGGATGGGGAAATCCGGGTGGATAGTCCACTAGTTCGCCGGCAACCACTTTGGCATGGTTATGTAGTTCGGAGCTAGCCGCTTCTAGCTCAACCAGGTCATCAATGACGACCAGCGCGTTTTCTGGGAGGAAATCGATGATAGACCCCGGCTGGGAGTAAACCATGGGCAGATAGTATTCGAGATTAGGAGTCGCCTCCCCAGCTTCAATCTCTACCAGATCGTCATGCCAACTTGGCAGATTATCCTCTTTATTGGACATTTCTTTTGCCAATAGTTTACTGAGTTTGATGGCATCACCGGGAATGAGTTCACGAGCCGGTGGGACAACAAGATGGTCATACTGGGTCGAGACCGAATCACCTGAACGTTGGGTGGCCGGGTCAAAAGCGCGTAAGGTCTCAATCTCATCGCCAAATAGCTCGATTCTAATCGGGTTGAGCGCGCCAACCGGGAAAATATCCAGGATTCCGCCGCGACGACTGAATTGTCCCTCAGATTCAACGACGATATTGTGCGAATAACCGGCGGCAAGCCAGTCATTGATTAGTTTATCCAAGTCAAGGATCTGCCCAATTCGCAGCAATCGGGTTGCAGCTGCGAACCTCCTGCGAGGTATCGTTTTTTGGAGAAGCGCCCTGGCTGATGTCACAACCAATAAGGGACCGCTCTTATGGGGTAGCAAAGGATGTTGGCTTTCAAGCAACTTCGCGAATACAGTCAAGCGGCCGTTTCTAGAAAGCCTACTCCATGGCCCCCGTTCATAAGGTAGAGGCGTTGGTTCGAGAAAACGATGAGGGAGCTTGCCTTCTGGTAACCATGCCTCAAGCGCTTGTTGCCACACCGGAGCAGCATCAACCCGCGATGTAATAAGCAGCATCGTCCGTTGGTTGGACGCGAATAGTTTTGCCAGGAGCGGCGCTCGAGCAGAAAGCGGCAGCTTGAGGGGAGCCACCTCAATATTATCGGCCAGACGATTTTGTAGCGTGTTATAGGCGGGTAGATCCTCAAATAAATTGAGAACGCCAGATAAATTCATTCATCACCAGGAGAAAAAAATTTGGAGATAGAAATAACGTTCCGGAGGCTCATATCAAGTGATTTGACCATTAAATCGGGTCATCGCGATTTCAATACCATCGTTGAGGAATACTTGAATCGCCGCCACTGCCTGATCAATCATCTCCTCAACAATCGCACTTTCACCATCACTGAAATTTTGTAGTACATAGTCCGCCGGCTCCATAATGCCAGGTGGGCGATCGACCCCTAGTCGCAACCTCGGAAATTCTTGCCCAATTTGATCGATGATAGATTTCATCCCGTTGTGACCACCGGACCCGCCTTGTTCTCGAAATCTTAACGTACCAAACGGTAAATCTATTTCATCATAAATGACAAGGAGGTTGCCCAGGGGTATCCTGTAGTATCGAGTCAATGAGCCAATGGCACCACCACTTTTATTCATGTAAGTCTGCGGCTTTGCCAGAATAAGGGACTGTTGTCTAAGAAAGCCATCTCCAATAATGGCATTTGATTGCACCCGTCCGAGTTGGATACCGGCCGTCTCGGCCAGCCGGTCAATTACCATAAAACCGATATTATGCCTGTTGCGCCGGTATCGCCGGCCGGGATTTCCCAAACCGGCAACCAGATATTTAGTTCTAGATTGTGTTTCTCCAGCGTTGGTTTTATCCATATGGTGATGTCCTGCTCGGCCAGGTCTGGTGGTTCGATAAGCCTTATCTGCTCGCCCGAATATGACGAGAGACTATTCGGAAAAATCCACGCAATAGCCAATAGGCTGCCAAGCCTGCAAAGATAAAGGCCGCGATTCTCACACCTGACCAAAAGGCACGACTGAATTGACCGGTATCAATTCCTGTTAATCGACCGAGGAGTCCGGTTTCATCATCTCCCGTCGCCTCCACCGAACCATGCGTTCCGGGGGAGTCGTTTTCCGGCAGCGCCTGGGGCGAAGGTGTCGGAAATGGCGTCAGTGACGGTATCGGCCCCGCTTCGGCTCTGGTTGTTGCCGCAAGGGCGGTTCCTGATAATGGCGGTACGTCCGACACCAAGGTAGCTGTGATAGTTGTTGTTGGGGTCGGAGTCGTATTCTCGTTGTTAACTACTAAACCAGATACGAAATACTCGTCGTAGTTATAGTCGTTTCGCACAACTCTTAATCGCAATCGGTATTGACCATCTTGAAAAACAGGCGAACTAGGAAGACCGACCGTCGTATCCCAAATAGCCAGAGTCCCATCTAAAACCACCTGGTCACCCTGGGCGAAAACAATCCATTGAGCCCCAGATCGTGATTCGTAATAAAAGGCAAGCTCATAACGCAAAAAGTCAGGATCCCAGGCGATCCCCTCGATAGTAACAATTCCTGAAACAACATCCCCGGACGCCGGTACCTTGATGCCGTTTTGTTCCTGAGCTTGCAAATACTTTGGAAGAATCCAGGCAAAGGCCAGAATCACAACCGGTAAAGACAACAAGCTCAGCATAGTGCCTGTTTTTCGGTTGTCCATAGTTTTCTAATAAAGCGTCGTTGATCTCTAGATTTAACGAAACACCCAACTCTATCACAACTACAGTATAGAGACGACCCGCGTGTAAGCGACTCTGGGATGATTAAGTAAGTAATCATTAAGAAGATAACAATAGATACCTTGTGTATTTGCGATTCATAGGGCTTACTGCCATAATCCCCCAAATTCATTTGAAGGCGGAGAGATTATGTTAACTGAAAAATTTGCGAGGGAACATCTGGTTCCAGGAATTGTCTTGGTTTTGCTTCTGCTGGTGGCAGTAGCGTGTGGCGAAATACCAGTTCCCGAGCAAATGACTGAATCAGTGCTTTCGGAGAAGAGTCAGGCTGAAAATGACCGTGGTGTAACCAGCGTGGAACCTGATTCCACAACAACAGCGACAGATACCGCTGAACCCAAAACTGAGCCAGTCAAAGAAGAGCCCGCATCAGGAGGCATTGCTATAGAGCCCACCGCCACAGTAATTGATTTCGAAGGCATTGAGGTTGGGTTTACAGAGGACGGTCACCCCTACCGCGGCGACCCTGATGCACCAATTGTGATTAAGGAGTACTCTGATTATCAGTGCCCATTTTGTGCGCGTTTCTACAATCAGACTTACCCTTCATTAATCCAAAACCAGATCGCTGCTGGCGAAGCTGTTTTGCTTTATTATGATTTCCCCTTGACCAACCTCCACCCCCAGGCGTTTGCTTCAGCCAATGCCGCTCGATGTGCAGGTGAGCAAGGGGCAGATTCCTATTGGGCTATGCACAATTTACTTTTCGCCAATACTGATCAGTGGGCAAACTCTGAAGCCGAGACAGTGTTTGTCGGTTTCGCAGGAGATTTGGAATTGAATATCGATGATTATGAGAAATGCGTTTCTGAGCAATCGTATTCCTCAGAAATCGAGGCCGACCTTCAATCGGGCAGAGCGCTCGGTATATCCGGCACACCAACTTTTGTGATAAATGGTCAGCTTCTGGTCGGCGCACAGCCTTTGGCGGTATTTGATGACTCGATAGCCACCGTTGGGGAAGGAGGTCAGTTAGCCAGTAACGAACCGGATCCACAACCGAACCTACCTCAGGCTGCCCCAACGCCAGCGGTCATCTTGAGTGACTATGCGGCTACTTTGGGCGACCCCGATGCCCCGGTAACGATAATCGAATTTACAGATTACCAATGCCCATACTGCTCTCGCCACTCTCTAGACACATTACCAAGAATCATTACTGAGATGGTTGATACCGGTCGTGTATTTTATGCTCAGAAAGATCTTCCCCTGGATCAATTGCATCCAAATGCCAGGCTAGCGGCGTCCGCGGCTCGTTGCGCGGCCGATCAGGGTGCTTATTGGGAAATGCATGATACATTGTTTGCCCAACAATCCGAGTGGGCAGAAGCCGGAACTTCGGTCAATGGGCTCTTCGTCTCCTACGCCACCGGGCATGGTTTGGACGGTGTTGCTTTCAGTGACTGTCTTGAAAGTGGGCAACATGATGCGGCCGTTGAGGCTAATGCCCAGGAAGCAAACTCCTTGGGCATCAGCGGTACGCCATTCTTCTTCGTGGATGGTTATCCTCTCAATGGTGCCCGCCCCTACGAACATTTTGAACTCGCCGTGCAATACGCCGAGGAGGGCCGCTTAGGCGAAGCCTACGCCCCACAACCGCAACAGCAACCCCAACAAGCCCAGCAACCGTCGGGACCGGTCGAAATACCTGTTGATGATGCCATGGCTATTGGCAATGGCAACGCACCCGTAACTATCGTTGAATACACTGATTTTCAATGTCCATTTTGTAGCCGCCACTTCAACCAAACATATCCCCAAATTCTAGAGGAATACGTCAACACAGGCGTCGTTCGGTACGTATTTAAGGATTTCCCATTGAACAGCATTCACGCTCAGGCTGCAGAAGCGGCGGAGGCAGCTCGTTGCGCAGGCGACCAAGGCCGCTACCCGGAAATGCATGATCTATTATTTGCTAGGCAATCAAGCTGGAGTGGCCAACCACCGACCAACATCTTTATAAGCTTTGCTCAAGATCTAGGCCTTGATGCGGATGCTTTCGATGAATGTCTGACAAGTGGCATTTACACAACGGCTGTCGAGGCGGACCTACAGGAAGGCATTCAGTTTGGAGTCACCGGAACGCCCGCATTCTTCATCAATGGCTACCCCATTTCAGGAGCCCAACCTTATGCGGTCTTTCAACAGGCAATAGAAACTCTTCTGGCAGAAAACTAGGAGTGGTTGAAGCACATGCAGCAGTTTATTGACGCCAGATGAATAAGCGCTTCGGTAAATTGCGGCAGCCATCCTGGCAGTAAGTTATCAATTGACTGGAGCTATAACTGCGGCCGATATCCCATCGACTCAAACGCGGTGGAAACGGAACCAGGCAGATGACCAATCGTCATTGTTATCCATCTGAGTGTGGCCGCGCTCCATCCATTCCAGGCTGAATCCCTTGCCGTAAAGCGCCTGAATCTCCTGCAAATCCAGACCTGGGGGACCATCCTGAGAAGAATCCCGTAAATAATCATGAATACGGGCAAAGAGCAAATAGACCCCACCCGGCCTGATGAGCCGAATTAAGTGGTCCCTGTATACCTGCAATTCGAGCGGGTTCAAACTATGACTACAACCAACATCCAAAGCAAAATCATATGATCCAGCAAGGTAATTAAGATCGGTTACTCTTGTTAAATGGAATCTCACCAAGACCTGAACGCTTATTGCCCGCCTTGCCGCCTCGACAATCGCCTCAGGTATGAAGTCAACCGCATCAACCTCCCAGCCCAACTTGGCCATAAATATGGCCGCGCGGCCATAACCACAACCAAGATCTAGCGCCTTTCCCGCCGGAACGGATGCCAAGAAGGCGATAACCTCCGGCGGAGGATCTTGGTCATCCCAGGGGACTTCACCAGTAGCATAAACAGCTGCCAATCGGTCGTAGGCGGATTGTTCGGGATTACTCATGGGAGAGACCCTGCGTTTGGGTTATCAAATAGGCAGAAGCGCAGCCGACATCAGCGAACATTACGGTCCAAAAGGAAATAATCGGCGAAAGTTTCTTGGAAACCCCGGGGTAAATGCTCCCCGGTACCAGGAATCAGTTCATAATCACCTTGATACTCACCCCTGCTTATCCGCTCGAGCATAGTTACCAGGCGGTCCACATCATCTGATGTGTTATAACAGCCAAAGCTGGCTCTTACCATGCCTGGCATGTTAGATTTATCACCCGAGAGCATCTGTTGGCGCCAGGTGGAGGATTCTTGTTCGCTCAAAGCTAACAGATGAACGACATAGGGATGGGCACAGAAGCACCCACTACGTACACCGATACCACCCTCATAACCCAAAATCGCGGCCACGAGGAAATGTGAAACACCCTCCAGGTTAAAGGGAATCGCCCCTACTTTCACATTGGCTTTGTTCGGATTGTTTTCTCCGTAGATTCTTATTCCGGGAACGCGGCTTAACTGTTCAAGAGCGTAGGCAATAAGCTTTTCTTCGTGAGCGGCCACATTTTCCATGCCCAATTCAGTCAAGGCTTGTGCTGCTGCAGCCATGGCCACCGCTCCGACTACATTAGGGCTGCCAGCCTCATCGCGGTCGGGCATGCCTGCCCAACTGACTTCATCAAGCGTGACTACATCCACAGTCCCGCCACCAGGATACTCTGGCGCACCCGCTAAAAATACTGCCTCAGGTCCGATCAGCGCACCGGTTCCAAATGGCGCATACATCTTGTGTGCGGATAGAGCCACAAAATCGAGATGCTCCGGATCCTCATCAGGTCGCATGTCTACTCGCCGGTGTGGTGCAAGTTGGGCCGCGTCAACGAGAATAGGCACCCCGAACTCGTGGGCCTTTCGAGCCAGACGATGAATTGGCAATATGAACCCACTTACATTCGAAGCGCCGGTCACAGTCACTAACGCCAGCCGGTCAGCATGTAGCTTCAGTTGGTTATCAAAGTCTTCTTCGTCCAACCGCCCGTCAGGTGTGGCCCGGACGTGGACAACCTTTGCCCGATTTCGCCAGGGCAAGTCATTGGAATGATGCTCCAATTGAGTGGAAATAACGACGGCGTTTTCAGCCATCGGCAAACGATAAGAGAGTTTGTTAATTGCTTCAGTTGTATTTTTTCCAAAGATGACAGTATTGGTATCCGGATTTGCGCCAACAAAATGAGCGACAATCTCATGGGCTTTATCGTAGGCGAGGGTACTGATTCTCGATTTGAAGCCGGTTCCCCGATGTACACTAGAATAATATTGCATGAACTCTTGCACGGTTTCCAGCACAACGTCAAAGGCAGGCGTGCTGGCGGCATTGTCCAAGTTTACATAACGAACAGTTGAGCCATCTAGTAAGGGAACTTGGGCATCTAACCCCGCGACGTGCACAGATAAATTCACGCTTTTAGAAACCCGCTGACCAACCGCCATTATCTCTCCTTCTCTCGCTGAAGTTATTTTTTCCAAGTCGCTTCCAGTACCCGAACCCAATTTTCCTGGGCCAACTTTGCCAGGTCTTCATCCTCATAACCCGCTTGCCTTAAGGCCGTCAACAACCTGGGCAGTCCACTCACATCCGCGAGTTCAGTTGGCATTTTAGCGCCATCAAAATCAGATCCAAAAGCTACATGATCGATACCAGTTCGCTCGACCAGGTAATCGATGTGACGAACAATCTCACCCAGGGGCGTATCAGGATCAGATCGGCCGTCCGGCCGGATGAAACCAACATGGAAATTAATACCGATAAGACCGTTGCTTTCTCCAATAGCGTCAATTTGGCGATCAGTCAGGTTTCGAGTAGTGGGGCAAATCGCGTGGACGGCTGCGTGACTCGCCACCAGCGGAGCGTCTGTCAATTTGTGGACATCCCAGAACCCCTTTTCATTAAGGTGGGAAAGATCGATCATGATTCCAAGGCGATTACACTTCTCCACCAATGCTTTGCCCGCCATCGTTAACCCAGGACCGGTGTCGGGAGAGTGGGGATGCATAAAGGGCACGCCCCAACCAAAGGCATTTGGCCTACTCCAGGTGAATCCTAACGAACGTAATCCAGACTGGTAGTAAGATTCCAGATTATTAAGATCTGGCTCAATACATTCCGCCCCTTCAAAATGCAAAATTGCTGCTATTTTTTCTTTAAGGAGGCATTCCCTTAATTCGCTGATCTCCCGAACTACTTTTAGCTGGCCATCCGACTCCCGCTCGAGATTAAATAATAGAGTCATCATCTCGCCCGTCAGCATCTGGGCATACGAGCAGTCAACTGGTGCTCCCGTTAGATCTACATCGTCGGCTTCCCTTTTCGTGTCCAGCGAATTATCTGAACTATTAGTAACAGGATCTGGTGGAACAAATATCGCAAAAAAGCCCCCGCCAAAGCCCCCCTCATTCGCCCGCGGCAGGTCAATGTGTCCATATTCGCTGCGCTCAAAAAATGAACGCATTACCGAGTTATTTGGTGAATAGAGATCCAGCAGGGTGTCATTATGACCGTCGAATATCCGGAGGTCATTCTTGTTCATTTGCGACTATGCCCTTGTTGTATTGGATACGAGGTTCTTTTCATCTTCATAGTCTAACTTCTCTAATGCTTCTTCGATATCTAACCAGGCCATAAGGTCAACTTCCGAGTTCTTTTTGAAACCACAATCTTCAGTGAGATACATATTCCAAAACAATACAATCTTGGGCACCCCCGCTACCAAATAGCTAGTACTGCCGGCAAATTCACCGATCTCCACCTGGCAATTTGTTTCCTCAGTGACTTCCCGAAATGCAGCCTCGATAAATTTTTCACCTTTCTCGCGCCATCCTTTAGGCAGCGACCAATCATTGTATCGGGTCCGGTGAACGATTGCGATTTGCCTACCATGAGGGGCATTACGCCAAAGTAGACCACCGGCAGCCTCGATGACGCCACTTGTCCCAGGAATCCTCTTGGCCATAAGTACCCTATTCCTTTATTGCTACGATCAAACTGCTATCATTGTTGGATTAGTGATCGTTTTTGCAGACTCCAGCAAATGCTACACCTCATGCCGGAACAAAGCTAATGGGCAACACGACAATTACCGGTGATCGCCTTCCATCAACCTCTGGTCAAAAGAAGATATTTCACTCCTGCAATATCTCGCTTTTAACCATTTTGCCTTTTGGCCAGCGAGTTTACATCAAGGTTCTTGACGGTCAAATCAGAGTTGTTGATTTTAGACCGTCATGAAAATGGAGGTATTGCATTTGCGACCAACTCACTAACTCGGCTACAATCACGAAGAATGCTACTAGCGATTGATGTCGGCAACACAAATATCACCTTGGGACTTTGGGATGACCATGTCTGGCGGAAGCAATGGCGCTTGCGCACAGTACACGATCAGACTGTTGACGAATACGGTGTTTATATCAAGGCTTTGCTAAGGGAAGCTAAAGCGGCGCACCAAGTTAGGGGTACTGTTCTAAGTAGTGTAGTCCCCCCACTGACGAGCACATTCTCGAAGGTATGTCGTGACTATCTTGGCCAAGATCCTCTCTTGATTGATGCAAAGACAAACACCGGCATTGAAGTAAAGACTGATACGCCGGCGGAGGTTGGTGCGGATCGTATTGTCAACGCAGCCGCCGCCTTCCATTTATACCCGGGTAACAGTATCGTCATTGATATGGGTACGGCAACGACATTTGATGCGATTTCGGCGAATGGCGAACTGTTAGGTGTAGCTATCGCTCCTGGGTTGGGTCTGGCCGCCGAGGCACTCTCTAACCGCGCCGCCCAGCTTGGGCGGGTTGCTCTGGAAGCGCCGCCCAATAGTATCGGAAGAAACACCGTGCATGCGATGCAATCCGGACTAATTTTTGGCTACGCATCACTAATTGATGGCATGGTCTCCCGCTTCAAAATGGAAATGGGGGCACCTGAAGCAAATGTGATTGGAACGGGGGGCTTGATCACCACCATCATTCCCCATACCGAGGTGATCAATATCGTTGAGCCATGGCTAACACTAATTGGACTAAGAGAAATATACAGACTTAATACTGGGTAGACGTGTCCAACAAATGCCGCAATGATAAGGCCTGGTGTATACCACAAGCCACTTGGGGATGTTCACGCAATATCTTCTTTGTCATTTTATTGACGCTCCTGACATTGTCCATGGTTAATGGCTGCCGACCGGAATTTTTGGATCCGGTTAGAATGGAAACACGGGATGCGGCCGGAAATGCGCCCCTTTTGCCATCTGTCACACCAGTCATATCCGGTGCACCAACGCCAACCTCCCAGTTGGGTATTCCGGCCAACAATTCGAATTCGGCCGGTGGTGATTTTGTTAATGGACGTATTACGCTCTGGGTAAACGAAACCTCTGAGGATCATGCTGACGCGTTGGAGGAAATGATCGCGCAATTTACAGCCAAACAGCATATCCAGGTAGAGGTACTTATGGTTTCCCCCCAATTGCTTCCCCAGCTGGTACAACAAGCGGTGATTTCCAACACATTGCCTGATGTGATCATTCACCCGGTAACCTACTCAACTGGCTGGGAGGAAAAAGGCATTCTTGATCCAGGCTTAGCCACTGAGGCGCTCCGGATTATTGGCGAGGGCACCTTTGACCAGAAAGCCTTAAACGCTGTGCATACGGAGAATGATTTGGTTGCTGCCATCCCTACCGATGGCTGGCAACAACTTCTGATCTATCGATCGGATTGGTTCTCTGAGCGGAACCTGGAACCCCCTGATAATTACGAAAATCTAATGGCCGCGGCCGAAGCTCTCTATGAACCAGAGGGGTCAACCTCTGGTATCGTCGTCCCTACCGATGCATCATTGGTATCAACCCAACAAGTTTTTGAATATCTGGCTATCGCCAACGATTGCAGGTTGGTTGAGTCAGGCGGTCGCGTTGCGCTTTTACACCCGAACTGCCTCGAGGCGCTTGAATTCTATCGGGCACTGATTAACGAATTTAGTCCGATTGGCTTTCAGACCGACATCAGTTCATTGAACGCCTACTTGGCGGGTCGGACCGGGATGATTATCGCTTCACCAGCCGCATTGCCTTTTATTGCAGGGCTAGTCGATCAGAATATCCCTGGTTGCCTAGAGTGCGTCGAACCAGGTTACCTGGTTAAGAACAGCGGTTATATCACTCGATTAAACGGCGGTGCTTCAAGTGAAAAGCCATCTGGCTTCAGCGAACTGACGGCCTTGGGTTTTACTCCAGGGGCAAATCGCGATGGGGCTCTTTCCTTTGCCAACTTCTGGTTTAATGAGGGCTATTCGACCTGGCTAGCTGTTAATCCGGAGCGTAAAGTGCCTCTGCGCACCGGAACTCAAGATCAACCTAGACTTTTCATCGATAATTGGGCTAGTAATCAACTCTCACCAGGGGGTCCGACACTAGAGGAGGTCTTTGGAGCCGATCTTGTTTACCAACTGGTCGATGATATTGCCGCTTCATATCGCTGGGGTATTGCTAAAGACGAGGGTTTATTGGCCAGCACATTATACCAGGATCTCTTGATATCTCCCTTGCTCCAAGACATGTTAAGCGGTTATTTCACCAGCAGTCAAACGATCGTCGAACTGTACCAGGTTGCGGTTAATGCCCTACCTCATTACAACTTTCCAATAGAAATTGTGTCAACACCAGAGCCGTAATCAAATCCATTACAAAGTTTGACGGAGATGCCTCCAGATGCTATCATGCCCACACATCCATGAGGAAATCTACCGGCTTTTTTAACTACTATCTCTTTAGGGACCTATATGGCAGTTGCGCTGCTATGGGAAGGATGTTCCGCTAGGTTAGTTAAAGAAGGCGGCAAATCTTACGATAACATAAGGCGCGACAATAAAAGTCGCGCTTTTTTTGTTCTTGGAGTAGTGAATAGGTTAAGGTGTGAATTATGACTAACAGCCCTGATGAAGCGGAGATGATTTACAGACAAACCGTTTGCCGTGGTATCCGTGGAGCAACGACCGTCGAAGAAAACAGCGCTGAAGCCATTCTGTCTGCGACTCGCGAACTGCTTTATATCATCATGCGCGCTAATGAGATTCAGCAAGATGATGTTGCCAGCGCCATCTTTACGACGACAACGGATCTTGATGCAACTTACCCGGCCCTGGCTGCCCGCCAACTTGGCTGGTACGATGCTGCCCTATTATGCGGTAACGAAATGCAAGTACCCGGCAGTGTTTCCCAGTGTGTTCGAATCCTGATTCATTGGAATACATGGAAATCCTCTGAAGAGATCGTACATGTCTACCTGAGGAGAGCCAAAGATCTTCGTCCCGACCGGACAGATTTGCCCCCAATACCTTTTGAGGAAATCGCAGCAGCCATCAATTTCACGGGCATAGACACAGATTCAAATAAGTGGCTATCACCAAAACTTAAGTAGAGTAAAATTAACGATTATACTTACGATCAAAAAGGTCAAATAATGATGATAGTAATAATGCGGGCTAAGGCCAAGATGGGGGATTTGTCAGCAGTAGTTGCCCGGATTGAAGATGCCGGATACCGGGTCCATCTTTCCGAAGGTGATGAGCGGACAATTATTGGTATCATCGGTGATGGAAGACCTCTTGATCCAGACCAGCTCGGGCGACTGCCTGGCGTGGAACGCTGCGTACCGATATTGGAACCTTTCAAACTAGCCAGTCAGAACTTCAAACCAACCGGCACGACCTTTCCGATCGGCGATCATGTGGTAGGAAGTAATGAAATCGTATTGATGGCCGGTCCTTGTAGTGTTGAAAGCCGTAGTCAAATCATAGAAACTGCTCATGCGTGTAAAGAGGCAGGAGCCCATATCCTTCGTGGTGGCGCCTTTAAACCGCGGTCATCACCTTATTCATTTCAAGGATTGGGCGAAGAGGGGCTCAAATATCTCGCTGAGGCTCGTGCAGAAACCGGCATGCCTATCGTTACTGAAGTCACAGAACCCGCGTTGGTTCCCATGGTGACTGAATATGCCGATATTTTACAAATCGGCGCGAGAAATATGCAGAACTACGCTCTGCTCCATGCGGTCGGTGAATCGCAACATCCTGTCTTACTGAAACGGGGTATGAGTAGTTTGATGGAAGAGTGGCTAATGTGCGCTGAGTACATTCTCAGTCATGGCAATACCAGGGTCATGCTCTGTGAGCGTGGTATTCGCACGTTTGAAAGGTACACCAGAAACACCTTCGATATCAATGCTATCGCCGTTGTAAAACACATGTCCCATCTACCCATCATAGCTGATCCAAGCCATGCGACAGGAAAGTGGGAATATGTTGCCGCGGCTGCCAGGGCCAGTGTCGCCGCAGGCGCCGATGGTTTGATAATTGAAGTTCATCCACGTCCAGAGGAAGCTCTTTCAGATGGGATCCAGTCATTGAAACCAAAACGATACGCAGAATTGGTAATAGAGATGAAAGCCATCGCCAAAGCGGTTGGGCGCGAGATTTTGTGAATTTTATGTAAACTATCGCCTGGCTGCTTGCCACGTTTGTCGCCCTTATTCCATGAAGTATAATTCGCCATCGCAATTGGACTGGAGATATTGAATGTCCCGTGGTGTTTTTCCATTTACCGCAATAGTTGGCCAGGAGCGCATGAAGCGTGCGCTAATCCTAAATGCAGTTAGTCCACAGATCGGCGGCGTTCTGATTCGTGGCGAACGCGGTACCGCCAAATCCACGGCTGCCCGTGCTCTAGCGGCGTTGCTACCCGATATTGAGGTTGTTGCCGATTGCCACTTCAGTTGTAACCCTCGCCGACCAGATGTTTGGTGCGATGAATGCCGGATTCGCCATGGCCACAACCAGATTCCGACCTCCATTCGGCGGACATCTTTTATTGACCTACCAGTTAGCGCCACGGAAGACCGGGTCGTAGGCACGTTAGATATCGAACTGGCCATACAAAAAGGCGAAAAACATTTCGAGCCGGGTGTTCTTGCCTCTGCGAACCGCGGTTTGCTATATGTCGACGAAGTCAACTTACTCGATGATCATGTCGTTGATTTATTATTGGATTCGGCTGCCATGGGTGTCAACGTTGTTGAACGTGAAGGCATCAGTTTTAGTCATCCGGCGAAATTTATCCTGGTTGGCACCATGAACCCAGAAGAAGGGGATTTGAGACCACAGCTGTTAGATCGCTTTGCGTTTTCAGTCCACATTAAGGGTTTGATGGATACAGAACAACGAATGCAGATTATGGAGCGCCGTATTAATTTCGAAAGCGATCCGGATTCGTTCATCGCCCATTGGCATGACCAGGAACGGGAACTTTCTGACAAGATCTCCCTCGCCCGTGAAAAAGTAAACCAGGTTCGCTATACAAGGCGAGACCTGGCCTCCATCGCTGGTCTGACAGCATCATTAAAAGTTGATGGACATCGAGCTGACCTGGTCATTCTCCGGGGTGCTCAAGCTCATGCTGCATTGAAAGGCCGACCTGCCATTTCCGATGAAGATGTCATTTTGGCGGCAGAATTAGCCTTACCTCACCGCATAAAAGGCCGGCCATTTCAAGATGCCGGAATCAGCGCTTACGAGCTAGAAGACCGATTAGAGCAAGTTCAGAGCGAGTGGGGAAATGGGCAGGAAGGCGAAATGATGGAAGAGTCCTCAACTGAGAATGCTGCCGGTAAAAAAAAACCGTAGATAGCGAAGCATCCGAAGGTTCGGAGATTGGTGAAACAGAAGCCGGACCCCAATCGGTGCCGGCGACCGCCCAGGATAGCCACTGGTGGGAGGGGGGCAAATCTGTCGAATCCAGTGACGAATTCACCGCCCGACGGCTTGACACACAACTCGACAGGCTGACTCGCAGCTCGGCCGGACGGCGCTCGCAGACCAAGACTGATCGCAAGCGAGGGAGATATATCAAATCTCGGTTACCTAAGGGCGAGAAAATAACAGACCTGGCCTTTGACGCTACACTGCGAGCGGCTGCACCGCACCAGCGTTATCGAGACCGATCCACCATGGCCCTTGCTTTGAAGAAAAGTGATCTTCGCGAAAAAGTCCGGGTTCGCCGATCCGCCAATCTGGTTCTATTCGTCGTGGATGCCAGTTGGAGCATGGCCGTCGCAGAAAGAATGGAGGCGACAAAGGGCGCCATCATGTCTTTACTAACGGATGTCTATCAGAGACGCGATCGTGTTGGTCTCGTCGTCTTCAATAAGAATGACGCGACCCTGGTATTGTCGCCCACCAATTCCGTGCAACTTGCCCGAAAAGCTCTGGCTGATATCGCGGTCGGCGGAAAAACGCCTCTTTCAGCTGGCCTACTGACGGCCTATGAAGTCTTTCGCAAAGAGGCGATAATACATCCCGATGTCATGCCCTTGATGATTCTTTTAACAGATGGAGCCGGCAACGTAAGTCTTTCCGATTTACCTCCTCAACAGGAAGCGCACCAAATAGCTCATCAAATTCGCGATGCGGGGATTCGTTCAGTGGTAATCAATATGGAGCATGCAGCGTTCGATCAGGGACTAGCCCACCTTCTTGCCGAAAATCTGGACGCACCATGCCACACCCTGGCCGATCTGCATGCGGTTTCTCTCTATCAGAAAGTGTTGGAGGCCTTAGATTAAGACTGCGCCGCCAGCCGAAGGCTGACAAAATTACTGGCCAACGGACTGCTCACGCGTCCGGTCAATTCAGCGGCCGAAATGCATGGGCATAATGATGTGTAAATAACCTTCATCGCCGACCGGTCTAATAACCCCTGGATCAGTCGATTTGTTCGTCTCAAGGAGTACCTGTGGCGAATTGATAACTCCCAGCACCTGGCTCATGAAACGGACATTGAAGGCGATTTCCACCCCATCTCCTTCAACTTCAGCATCGATCTGAGCAACATTGTCTCCGGTTTCGGAGCTTGTCGCTGAAATCGTTGCATAGCCTGGCATCAATTCATTTCCCGGTTCAACCCGAACTCGCGCAGTGTGATTCGCCTCTCGAGCAAAAATTTCAGCCATTTTACAGGCCTGACCGAACTCTCCGGCATTCATTGTGGTCCGGGTTTTGCTATTTTTGGGTATCACAGGGCCGTATTCTGGGAAATTCCCGTCGATTAATTGCGTCACCAAGACGATATTATCAAGATCAAAAATGACCTGATTGCGTCCCTTTGGCATGCTTATATAAATCTCTTCGTTTTTATCATCGGCAATTCGGGCCAGTTCTGTTAACGCCCTGGCAGGGATGACGACTTCAAAGGGATCGCCAGCTTCTCCCGACAACTTCACCTCTTTCACTGCCAGCCGAAAGCCGTCTGTGGCGGCCATTGTCATCGTATTGCCCTCCACCCGCGTCAGCACACCGGTCAAAGTTGGCCTTGCATCATCCGATGCGGCCGCAAAAGCGACCTGGCTGATCATCGTCTTAAAGACCTCGGTCTCGATTCGATGCCGGCCGTCTTGTGAAGCTTCGGGCACCAGGGGGTATTCTTGGGCATCAATGCCCTTGATATTCGCTTCCGTTCTTGCACAAGATAGGTGAAGGGTTTGCGTTTTGCTGTCCAGCGTCAGATCCACCTGCTCTTGTGGCAAGGCATTCACCAAATCATTTAATGTCCGAGCAGGAACAGTGGTAGCCCCCTCCTCTTCCACCTTTGCACCAACCCAGCAGGTAATGACAATTTCCAGGTTAGTAGCCGAGAGTTTTAATCGTCCATTATCTGTGGCCATTAGTACATTGGCCAGGACCGGAAGGGTTGAACGGGTACTAACGGCTCGGCTGACGATTCCCAACCCCTTGGCCAGATTCTCTTGCAGGCAAGAAACCTTCATGGTAAATCTCCAGAAATATTGTTGTATTAACCCGCACGTTGATGAGATGTTAGTATACTGAAACCATTAGCACCGGGCAAGGTTAATCACGCCCCTGGTGTCAGTTTTGAATATTTAGTGAACCCAGGGCCAGGTGCCACGTTAGTTAGTGGAGATGTAAGATGTGGTAGAGAACGATGGCCAAGGCTGTATGAACATTATGAGATCGGCCGGACCCGTACATCGGTATAAACACAGATCCATCACAAACGGAAAGCGTTGATTTTGTTACACCATGGTCCTCGTTTCCAGCTACCAGGCAGACTCTTTGCATGTAATCGTATTGAAAATAGGGGATAGACGAGTCGGTAAGTTCAAGGGCAACGATCTCATATCCCTGGTTCTTCACTTGCCGTATCCCGTCGAGCGCGGATTCAATGTAACGCCAGTGCACGCGCTCACTTTTGTATCGGCCAATCTTTTCAATTGTTGGGTGAGGTGGGGCTGGAGTTATGCCAGTTAATATAAGTTCCCTGACATCGGCGCCATCAGCAAGGCGAAATATAGAGCCGACATTCGCCGGATACTCTACACTCTGAAGTAGTATGGTTAGATCACGGTTTGGCTTATTCTGACGTTTGTAATCGCGAAGAAATCGCTTTAACTCAGTTCCAATTAATGGTTTCATTGTAGGGGAGTCATAAGGAATAAACCCGTCTGCTGATCTTTTAATCTGTCAATCTTAATATTCAGAGAGATGAGTACAACCCCGATCGATTAGTAAACGCTTGGTTACTACAGGCCAGATTCATTCACCAAAAAAGTAACTTTACCGGCCCGTACATTGTTCGTCCTGACAGATACCGCTACCCAATTTGCGTTGCACGTTTCCAGATCCGTTTGAAGCGATGTCCCAACTGAATATAGCCTACAACCTACGCTTTGCCAGAAGATGTACCAATTAGGGTCCAACCAGTGCCCTTGGACGATCAGGAAAATGCCGGCGACGACACTGAACAATTTTGAAGCGACAAACGGGTCGAAGTTTATTGTGGGCGATTGACCAACAGAGCAATTTAAAATCACGAAATGGATCATTCCTCTGGGAGCTTCCGTGGTCACTGCCAGGGAATGTTAACACAGGCCTCTCGAGAATGACAATGGAAATTTGGTTAGCTGATCCGGTAATATCCACACGTTTTGTGTAAAATATCAGCTTGGTGACTGCCAGAGCATAAGTTATATACTCTAACAATATGACACTACCGCCTCTAAATATCGCTTACATATTCGCCGCCGCGCTTCCTTTGCTGGTGGTACTCTATTTGATGATCGGACGTAATTGGGGCGGTAGTAAGGCGGGTCCTGCGGGATGGATAACGTCACTCCTCATTTCTGTCATCATTTTTGGAGCGAATTACCAGGTGATAGTGGTCGCCACTGGTCGAGCTCTGCTGTTAGCCTTTTTCGTTCTTTATATCATTTGGATGGCCCTCCTCTTATACCATGTTGTCGACGAAGCCGGCGCAATCCATGTAATTGGCTATGAGCTGCCAGGTTTGGCGCGGGATAGGTCGAGCCAGGCGCTGCTTCTTGGTTGGATTTTCGGTTCCTTTCTCCAGGGTGCATCAGGCTTTGGCGTCCCGGCCGCGGTCGTTGCTCCCCTACTCGTTGGACTTGGATTTGCTGCAAACCCGGCTGTAGTCATTGCCCTGGTTGGCCATGCATGGGCGGTCACATTTGGATCACTCGGATCATCGTTCTTTTCGCTAGTAGCTTCAACGGGTGAGGCAGGCTCTAGCTTCGCTGGATCGTCAGCTGCCCTGCTTGGACTTTCTTGTTTTTTATGCGGTCTTGCCGTACTCTGGGAGAGTGGCAGAGGAGATGCCGTTAAGAAACGATGGGGACAGCTGCTCGGAATCGGTTTGATAATGGCTACAACCCAATACGGCTTGGCCGTCGCCGGACTCTGGAGTCTGGCCGCATTTGGAGCCGGGCTGGCCGGTCTACTCTTTTTTATGCTAGATCTCCAATATGGTTTTTTCGACGTCCAACGCTGGAACAAGAGGATGTCTCGGAATAGTGAATCAACTTATCCCGAAAAGACAGAACAAAGACAATTAATTCTTCCCACGGTACCGCAGATGCCTGATTATGAGGAACCCAAACAGAGATCAGGATCGTTAAACCACACCTTGGCGAAAGCGCTGGTGCCTTATCTACTACTTACGATTATTGTCGTTGCCGGACAACTTTTCTGGGAAGAATCATTATCTTTTATCACTCTCAATCCCTCGTTCCCTGAAGTCATAACAAGCTTTGGTTGGCAAACTCCAGCTGGGCCAGGTCGAGCTATCAGCTTATTTGGACATGCCGGCGCACTCTTGCTCTACACGAGTTTACTTAGCTATGTATGGTTTAAATGGCGGGGCACTTTCCGAAACGATAACAACTATGATTTTTTTATCATAATCCGAAAAACCGTGAAGGGTTCAACCAAATCAACCGTCGGGATTTTTACTCTGGTGGCTATGGCTGTAACCATGCTGCATGCGGGTATGACACATCTTCTCGCCCAGGGTCTCAGTATTGGCACTGGACCTATTTTCCCGTTTCTGAGTCCGTTTATTGGCGCACTCGGAGCCTTTATGACTGGTAGCAACACCAACAGCAACGTTGTTTTTGGATCCCTCCAGCTTGAAACTGCGGTAACGCTCGGAACACCGGTTGCTTTAATTCTGGCTACCCAGACGGCCGGAGGGGCAATCGGTAGCCTTTTTGCTCCCGCAAAGGTTATTGTCGGTTCCAGTACAGTAGATGGAGCTGAGGATGGTCAGGTGCTCAAGCGAGCAACAATTTACGGTCTGGCCATAATTGTCGTTCTTGGGCTGGTCGGAATGGGCTTGACTCTACTCTCAAGATAAAGGTCAAATGGAGTGAAAGATCCGGCTGATCCCACTGACCCTGATCAACTAACCTGTCAACAAGGTCATTTTAATCAGATCTCTTCTCAGGTCTTCCACGTCTGTGAAGACATGGCTTCGGATATTTAGCGCTTCGGCCGCGATTGTATTTCGCGACTGATCATCTACAAAAAAAACTTCATTTGGTTTGGCATCCAACCGGTCCAGGGCGATCTCATAGGACTCATGCTGGGGTTTGGCCACTCCGATACGGTAAGAGTTTATAATTGAAGCGAAATAATCGCCAATTCCGAGTTCATCATGGATGAGTGACTCAAGTAAATCACTGGCATTACTTAGAATACCCAAGGAATATTTTTCAGTGAGCGCCTTAAGAATCTTTTCCATCTCTGGTTTAAGCCCTACTCCCTGAAATAGTTCCTTTACAAATGCTTTTTGGCTTTCTTCAGTCGATAAGCCCAATGGTTTCAGAAGACTTGACCACATTTGGGCATCTGTCTGACGACCAACTTTGGTCAATCGCCACTCCTCTCCCCCGTAGAAATATTGCCACATCAACCCCACATCTTCAAAGCCTAAAACTCGAGCCAGGCGCTCACGATTGGTCCGAACCGCCATATCGTCAACAGGTGTCCAGATCACACCCCCAAAATCAAAAAGGATAACCCTGATATCCATCAGGCTACGCTGTTGTTGGCCAAATGGAAATCATAATACAATTGGGCTTTGATCCACTCGCTGGTGTTCGGCATCGATAATGGTAAGAATTGATTGAGCAGTCTCATCCAAACAATCTTCGACATTGACAACGCAATAATCAAATTCCCCAACACGCCTCATCTCCCGATGTGCCGAAGCTATTCGCAATTCCAAAGCTTCTGCAGAATCTGATTTCCGCCGGTTCAAACGGTATTCAAGCACTTTTTCTGATTCGGCGGTTAGAAAGATAAATATTGCATTGGGCACCAACTCGCGCAGGGTGGCTGCACCTTGTACATCAACACGCATGATAACATCTTGGTCGCCATCAATCGCCTTTTGGATCTGCGCTTTGAGGACCCCCTTGTATTCCCCATAAACAACTGCATGTTCCAGGAACTCGTTTCGAGCGATTCGGCGTTCAAACTCATCTGGGCTAAGAAAAATGTAATCCCTTCCAGGAACCTCTCCCGGACGCGGAGGGCGGGAAGTCGCTGTTACGACAAAGGATAGCGAATCGCGGGTTCTTAATAGCTCTTTAGCAACCGCGTCTTTGCCTACCCCAGATGGACCGGATATAACAATCAGTAGAGGGTATCGCGGTCTTTTATAAATATCGTCTAAACTCAAAGTTGCACCTGTTGCTCGTGTCCGTATAATGTTTATTGATTCAGTCAGTCTGTATGAAATTCTATCAGCAAATCAAGCAGTAGACAGGGGTTATTTACCAAATCGATATGCCATATTACGAGTATCGTTGCAACAATTGCGGACGAAACGTCCGGAAATTTTACACATACGCGGAATTCGACACTGTCCGGCCGGACTGCCATCATTGCGGAAGTGACGATTTGCGTCGTCTAATCAGTCGAGTCGCCCTGGCAAAATCCGAAGAATCCCGCATCGATGCGATGGATCCCGATGGTATGATGGCCGGGTTAGATGAAGAAGATCCCCGATCCCTGGGGCGCTTCATGCGTAAAATGAGTTCGGAAATGGGTGAAGATCTTGGGGACGAATTCGACGAAGTTGTCGGCCGGCTTGAAAGTGGAGAATCGCCAGAATCGATCGAAGAGTCTATGCCCGATTTAGCCGGCAATGGTGGCGGCGACCTACCTGGCGGTGATTTGGGACTCGGCTAAACGTTGTATCGTGAACGAACGTATGTCGGCCTGGAGTTCGTGGACCGGACGATTCGCATCGATAATTTTCCACCTATTAGGAGCTTGAGTAGCCAACTTCAGGTAGCCCATTCTCACACGCTCATAGAACTTGATATCTTGCAGGTCCATTCGATTGATCTCTGCCTGACCGACAGTTCTCCTGTTCAGGCCGGCCTTGACGTCTACATCCAGAAAAAAGGTCACGTCAGGAGTCAAGCCGCCCGTAGCAAAATCAGTAATTCTGAGCAGGGTTTCCAAATCCAGGTGCCTGCCATAACCTTGATAAGCCAAGGTGCTGTCCGCGTAGCGATCACTGAGAACAATTTGACCTTGGGCAAGAGCTGGAATTATCACTTCATTGACCAATTGCGACCGGGATGCGGAATAGAGTAACACTTCAGCGGCCGGTGTCATCAGCGTATTCTTTACATCGTGAAGGCAATCTCTGACTTGCTCGCCAATGCTAGTTCCACCAGGCTCCCGGGTTGTGACGACGACGAGATCTTGGTCACGTAAAAAATCGGCCAACAGGTCAATCTGCGTAGATTTCCCGCTTCCTTCAGAACCCTCAAAAGTAACGAACATATCGCTGGACCAATTATTTCCCTGCCGATTTATCTGACATGGTGCTTAATTTCTGGAAGTTCTAAAAATACGAACGTGTCGGCCGGATCCCTTTCCATAACTGTGAGAGACGAGATCGGCCTGCCGGGCCATCTGATGTTGATACCTTCTGACCGCGCTGCCAACTGGTTTCAGATCAACACTGGTCTGTCCCGCCTCGACGAGACGGATAGCCTGTTCAGTCTCTGCTATGGCAATTTCAAAAGGATCAGGTGTAGCCAAATCTATATTCATCACCTCGGCCAGAAAACTCTCCATCTGGTTTACCGTGTTTGCCCGAAGAACATACACCGGGATGCGGCTGTTCTGAGCTTCCATAATGAGTTTACGTTGACGCCGGAAGTAACTCTTTAAGGTCACAAGAACATCAGCTTCCATCAACTGTTCAACAATATCTACCTTCGTATTAAGCTGTCTGGCAGCCTGCCTTAACCGGTTTCGGGCAACGCCATAAGCGAATACCCTGATTGTTTTACCATTTATTGCCGGTGTTTGCTCAAGAGAGGGCTGACCGCCGTCTACCTGGCCGGGACTGTTTTTGCGAGTGGTCTTTGTATTTCCGGCTTTAAAATTGTCACGATGTTCGCGACCGCCACGCCGCCTGGCAAATTCAAGGGAAGGAACCACATAAGCCTCTTCCTGCTCAATAACAATTTCACCCTTCTCATCTCGAAGCCGTAATTCAACACCCAGGGAATTTCCTCGCAACAACGAATCGACGGCAGCAGCCACATTACGGTGAATCGCCAAATGGTGTCTATCTTGTATCTCGATAAGAACATCAAAGGTCGGTGGCGCTCGCCGCTCTAAGACCGTTTTTTGGGTGCCTCTCCGTCGAGCTTCCTCATCAGATAGAGTAACGCTTTCGATACCGCCAACCAGGTCCGATAATGTTGGGTTTAAGGTCAGATTATCAATCGTATTGCCATGAGCTGTACCGATGAGCTGCACACCTCTTTCGTTGATCGTTCTTGCCGCAGATGCTTCTTGCTCGCGGCCAATTTCATCGATAATAATAACTTCGGGATTATGATTTTCTACGGCCTCGATCATCACCTCATGTTGAAACGCCGGTCTGGGAACTTGCATCCGACGGGCTCGGCCAACCGCAGGATGGGGAATATCACCATCCCCCCCGATTTCGTTGGATGTATCCACAATAATCACGCGCTTTTTCTCGGAAAGAACCCGAGCCATCTCTCGGAGCATTGTGGTCTTGCCAACTCCAGGACGGCCCAGGAGCAAAATGCTTTCTCCATCTTCAATAAAATCAGAAATAATATCTAATGTCCCGTAGACAGCCCTACCGACCCGGCAGGTCAGGCCAACTATCTGGCCGCGACGATTACGAATCGCAGCAATCCGGTGTAGAGTACGGGCTATCCCGGCGCGATTGTCATCATCGAAATCCCCGATGCTGCCGACAACCATATCTATCTCAGCCTGCGTGACCTCGGTTTCCAGGAGTGTTTTTTCACCTGAAACGTAACGTGCGACGGGCTTGCGACCCAGGTCCATTACAACCTCTAACAGCTCCGCTTCATTGCCAATAGATTCAATTTTCTTTCTCACCTCCTCCGGCAATATCACGAGCAGCCGGCGAAGGTCTTCCATCACTTGTTCGAACTTGTTTTCCATTTCTTATTTAATTAGTTGATTCCGCTTCGGCCGTTCGGGGGGCTGAATCCTTGGATTACCGGTGAAGATCCTGGAACCGTCTGCGTCTGAAGCACATCCTGCAATACGGGCGTTCGGTGCTTCACCGGCTGAACAATTTGCTTGACAAGTACTGCCTGGCTTCCCCATGGATGAAAACCTGCTTTTTCCAGAGCAGCAAGCAACCAGCTCTGATATCGTCTAACACAACAATAAATCGGTAGTTCCGGCGTCGGCAAAATGATGTCCAATGCGGCTTTGATTATTTCTTTTGGTTTCGTTTCCGCATTTGGATGGATAAACAATTGCATCCAACTGGCAATAGTTCCTGTATTCAAATGAACGTAGGCTGCCAATTCACCATTTTTTTCTCGCAGGATCCAATTTTGACCGTAACTTAGAGGTGGGTGGGGTTCCACAGAGTGCAATAATCCAGGAATGCTATTCGAGTAGAGAATATTGATATCCCACTCATCAATACTGCGACTGGTCTGCAATGTTACAGAACGCTCTTCTTCTGCCGGTCGATCAGCAATCCATATATCCTGGCGCGTATAAACAACAAAACCAGATTTACGCAAGATATCCAACTCCGGTCCATCCTCGTCAGCTTCTGCAACCAGGTTATGAACTCCAAGGTTTCCGGCCTCTTTAATTAGCTCATCAAATAACTTCAGCCAATTGTCCTGCTGGAGGGTGTCACTTGGGTCAGGTTCATCTGTCGGTGGCGTGACGCCAAGACCGATCAGATATGCGCTTGCATCACCTTCTCTCCAATATAATTGGGCAAACGCTGCTGCATCGCCCTGTTCTGACCTCCAAACATAGGTATTGTAGCGCCCACCCACTAACAGATGTGCCAAGGCCCGTCGGACCGGATGGGGAATGGATGTAAGAGCCGCCTGAGTCTGTAATACTGTTCCCCGCTCCCCAAGGCGGTGAATAAGGGCCAGATCCCGGAGGTTAAAGGGTCTTATCATTGTTTAAAGTGTAGCAGCGGGTGCTGGTCAATGCAAACAAAATCTGAGCGTGGAACAGGATATTGTGAAGAGGCAACCGGCCGTGGTTACAGCTGTCAAGAGAGGCCTAGTACGTAATAGAAAATCAAATCATAAATAGATAATTAATATCCAAATCCAACAATGGAATTGCTCGTCACTTTTTCTTATCAAGCTACCTTGTGTTATATTTGGATACGTGTTTCTCTTCTGAATAGTTCATTCTTAAACAGCCTTTACACTCTGATGGAGGTAGCAGATGCGATCGGAATCTACCCTGAAGCTAACATTACGGGAAGCCATACGGTATCGTGGCAAGTGGGGTCACTGGAGCTGGATCGCCCATCGAATTTCGGGTTTGGCAGTTCTGATCTTTCTTCTTATCCACGTTTGGGACACTGCAAATGCCACATTTTGGCCCGAAGCCTACAGTTACACAGTCGAGATTTTCAAATGGTTTCCCGTCAGTTTCTTAGAAATTGGCCTGATGGCAGCCGTTCTTTACCATGCCTTCAATGGCCTAAGAGTGACCCTGCTAGATTTCAAACCTGATTGGTGGCGTTACCAACGTCAGGCTGCCATTGCGGTGTGGATCCTGTTTGCAATAACGTTCATTCCTATTTCAGTATTTATGTTTTCCAGGACTCTTGATCACTGTAGCAATCTGGCAGCGGAAAACTTGAGTTGTTTTACCTTCCCGGCACCCTAACAAAGGGAGCTAATCCCCAAAATCGCGGTAAGCGTGAGGAAAGTTGCATATGGCTACTACTCGTCAAATTAAGCGAAGAAATAATTTTGAAAGTTATGCTTTCTTATTTATGCGTTTATCAGGTGTTTTACTCCTGTTATTTGCCGTTGGGCATATGATGATCCAGCACGTTTTGCGTGATGTGCATAGTCTGACCCTGCAAGTTGTGCAAGATATCTGGCGTTCTTGGGGATGGCGCGCGTATGATTTGTTATTGTTGATCTTTGCTATTATTCATGGCTTTAATGGACTACGACAGGTGCTACAGGATTATATTCACAAGCCAGGTACACTGAAAGCAGTTAGCTATGTACTGGTTATCCTGGCAGTGGTAACAATAATATGGTCAGCAATAGCAATCTTTACGTTTGATTCCGGCGCCATAATGGCCAGTGCAAATTAGCTTTAAGCAATAGGAAACCATGTCAAATAAAATTCACACGCATACATTTGATGCAGTTATTGTCGGAGCCGGAGGGGCTGGCTTAATGGCCGCCCTCTATGCCAGCCGCTCAGCAGATGTGGCCGTTATATCGAAGTTATATCCGACCCGGTCTCACACCGGTGCGGCGCAAGGCGGGATCGGTGCTGCCCTGGGCAACCTGGAGGAAGATCGTTGGGAATGGCATGCCTATGATACGGTAAAAGGATCCGACTATCTCGCCGACCAGGATGCCGTCGACCTTTTATGCCAAGAGGCCATTGAGACTGTAATCGAATTGGAACACATGGGACTGCCTTTTGATCGAACATCGGAAGGGCAAGATCTCCCAGCGTCGGTTTGGCGGACATACCAATAATGAAACCGGCAAGCCGGTGATGCGAGCCTGTCACGCGGCCGATCGTACCGGGCACATGATCCTGCAAACGCTTTACCAACAGTGCATCAAAAATAGTGTTAATTTCTTCGATGAATACCATGTCGTTGACTTGATTCGGGTTGGCGACACGGTATGTGGCGTAGTCGCCTTGTCCATTGAAACAGGCGATTTCCATATTTTTCACAGCAAAGCCGTTTTGTTTGCCACCGGCGGTTGGGGTCGCTGCTGGCAGGTCACCTCAAATGCCCATTCATTAACCGGAGACGGCGCCGCAATCTGCCTTCGACAAGGCATCCCTCTCGAAGATATGGAATTCTTCCAATTCCATCCAACCGGTATTTTTCGGCTTGGTATCCTCATCACCGAAGGAGTGCGTGGCGAGGGCGGTGTACTCATCAATGGCCATGGTGAGCGTTTTATGGAAAAGTACGCACCGACCATCAAGGATTTGGCCAGCCGGGATGTTGTCAGTCGGGCGATTTTTCTGGAAGTTCAGGCCGGTCGCGGAATAAATGGAAAGGATTATGTCCACCTTGATATCCGACCCGAGACAGTCAACAAATACAACGAGGAAGCAGGTGATAGCCGGCGCATCGATGCTAAATACATCGAAGAAAAACTCCCCGACATTGCCGACTTTACCCGGACTTACCTCGGCGTCGATCCGGTAAGGGAACCGATGCCTGTCCAACCAACAGCTCATTATGCAATGGGTGGCATCCCCACAGATATCGACGGTCGCGTATATTACGATGAAAAAAATTCGGTCCTGGCAGGCATGTATGCTGCCGGTGAGGTTGCATGTGTATCAGTCCATGGTGCCAATCGGCTGGGTACAAATTCCCTGGTGGACCTGGTTGTCTTCGGCCGCCGAGCCGGAAAACATATGGCGGTGTATTGTTCCGAAACAGAGATTCAATCCTTTGCCTGAGGATCCGGCGGACGCGGTCATAGCTGAGTTCAACCGAATCAGGAACAATACAGGTGGTATCAAGACCTATGCCTTGCGCAGCGACATGCAACAAACGATGACGACCAATGTGGGCGTTTTCAGAACTGATGAAACACTCAGCGACGGTCTGGATAGAATTAGAAAGCTACGAACCCAATTCGCCGAGATTGAGATTGATGACAAAGGTGATCAATTTAATACTGATCTCCTTGAAGCCTGGGAATTGGGATGCTTGCTGGAGCTGGCCGAAGTGACAACAATATCTGCTCTGGCCCGTACCGAAAGTCAGGGGTGCGCATGCTCGGGATGATTATACTGATCGTGATGATAAGAAATGGTTGAAACACACCTTTTGTTCGAAGGACAACGAGAGTTATCGGCTTGAATACAGACCGGTTACGCTTGGCCGCTACGAACCTAAACCCCGAGTTTACTAAGCGAATGAGGTGATATTGATGCAAGTCGAACTGCGAATTCGAAGATTCAATCGCGAACAAGACAAGAAACCATGGTGGGGCGACTATCTTCTCAACGATGTGAACGCCAATGACTCGGTCCTCGATGTCTTGCACCTCGTTAAGTGGACGATTGACGGCACGTTGACTTTGCGACGATCATGCGCCCATGGTGTATGTGGTTCAGATGCGATGAGAATCAATGGGGAAACGCCCTAGCCTGCAAGGTCCTCGTAGGGCGCCTGGCTAAAGAAGATAGCGATTACGTCAAAATCCAGATCGAACCCATCTTGGGCATGACGGTAATCAAGGACCTGGTTGTCGATATGGACCCATTTTTTGAGCATTATCGTTCGGTCATGCCCTATTTTGTTAATGATGACCCCGTTCCAGAGAATGGTCGAGAAAGAATTCAATCGCAAGCTGACCGGCAGAAATTTGATGATACTACCAAGTGTATTCTTTGTGCAGCGTGCACAACTTCTTGCCCCAGTTTCTGGGCTAACGGCCGATACATTGGTCCTGCAGCCATCGTTCAAGCCCACCGGTTCATCTTCGATAGTCGGGACCAGGCTTATGAGAGTAGAATGGACATTCTAACCGACCAGAACGGCGTTTGGCGTTGCCGAACAATCTTCAACTGTACGTCCGCCTGCCCTAGGGATATAGAAGTTACCAAAGCTATTGGCGAAGTAAAAATGGCCCTCTCAATAGGAGAAATATAGGCCAATAGCCTATCTTTGCCACGGTTCAAAATTCTCCAAAATCGATCCCCCGATAAACTCCCGCAGTATTGAGTCATTCGGTATGCCGTCTGCTGAGATAGGCTCGAACCATTGCAAAAAAGCCAATAGGCGATTGGCTTCAATCCGTTCCGGAGTTCCTGGTTCAACCTGAAGCAGTAGAGGCTGAGCAAACTGCTTCAAGACACTCAATTCATAAACCAATGCCGAATTAAAGAAAATGTTGGCATTTGTTTGGAATGGATAGATATGGTCCTTCTCACCTCTCCGAACACTTGGCCACCGACGAATCGTATCAACGGCTGTATAGCCCCTCCTGGCTGCATCGCGCACAATACGGCGCAACATTCGCGTGTCAGTTGTTGGCACCCGGTTGTGTTTGTCCAGGTTTAGCTGAGTAAACGCAGAGACAAAAATACGGTAGATCACCTCAGAAGAAATACCACTTGTTAATCGTGGATTTAGACCGTGGATTCCTTCGATCAGCAATACCTGGTCCTCCTCAATGCTGATCCTTTTGCCCTGCTCCCGCTTACCTGTATGAAAGTTGTAACTCGGCGAATCAATAACCTCGCCGTCTAGTAGGGTTTGCACGTGATGTCGAAAGAGGGCTAAATCCAGCGCTTCGATAACCTCAAAATTGTAATCCCCTTTTTCGTCCCTTGGCGTATTCTCGCGATCCACGAAGTAATTGTCCATAGGAATAGCCACCGGTCGTATCCCTAGAGCGATTAATTGAATAGCCAATCGTTTGCTGAAGGTTGTCTTTCCGGCCGAACTGGGTCCCGAGATCATCACAACCCGGACCTTGGGTCTTCGTTGCGCGATTTCAGCCGCGATGTGGGCTAGCTGCCGGTTATGAAGTGCTTCAGCGACCAGCACTGTCTCTTGGGTTCTACCTTCATTAATAGCCCGATTAAGCGCAGCAACGCTGGGAACGCCAACGATCGTAAGCCACTCATCATAATCTTGAAACACCTGGGCCAACCGAGCCTCATCAACAAAGGGCTGTAACCTGTCTGGTTCATGTCTTCGTGGAAACTGAAGAATGAAACCGTCGCCGTAATGATGTAGTTCAAACAGATTCAAGTAACCGGTTCTCGGAACCATGAACCCATGGAAATAATCTCGAACCTCGTTGAGTTCGTACAGTGTCAAATAATCCTTCCGTCGCCGAGAAAACAAATCTGCTTTCTCAAAATCCCCGCTATCCCGGAATAACTGACACGCTTCGTCTAAAGGAACTCGAACGCGATTAATGGGTAGATCAGCCTCAACCAGCTCGCGCATCCTGTTACGCAAATGGTCCAACTCATTATCTCTAAGTGGTCGGCCTCCGTTGCGACCACAATAGTAACCTCCAAATGGCATAGAATGGTGAACGGTAATGGTATCTCCAGGAAATATTTCAGCTGCGGCAGCAATCAATAAGAAGCTAAGGGAGCGCCGGTAAATTCGAACGCCATCGGAATCGGCCATTGTAACCGGCACAATGGTTGCATCGCCTTCGATTACTGTAACTAACTCACGCAACCGGCCATCGATTAGTGCGCCTACTGGCCTGCTCCCATCAGGTGGAAGGGCAGCTAGAATAAATGCTTCGACCGTTGTTCCTTTTGGTCCATTAAAGGTGCGTCCATCAGAAAATGTAACTTGTACTTCCTTCCGGGGCGCCGCGGGGGTAATATTCGTTTCCATGGTATGGATTACTCACTCGATTACTGCTTCTAAGAGAATCGGTCACTCAAGGCTTGAATCATCAAGCAGGGCAGTCATTATACCGACACTTTCAGACACAGCTGACATCAAAATATTCTGGACATCCTGGATAGGAACTCGACTAAACAGATAAGCATTCATCCAGGCAGGTTCTTCTAGATTAGCGGCAAACTCATCTGAGGTTAGATACAACCGTTTAGCATATATCTCAACGGTTCGCAGAAGTGCTCCTGGCCTAAGTTGAGCCACCAATAAGTCCCTCCATTCTATCAGTTCCTCATCTCGCGCAAATGGCAACCACCCTTTTGGGTTGGCCGCGGTAAGAATACCGGCGGCCGAATCGGGGAGCGCCTTGACCGCCTGTTTATCCAAGTAGGTCAATAATGTGTTATGCACGATAAATCTTTGGTGATGGCTTTCCCATTCCACCGGCTCTACAAAGTACGGGTTCAGGATTTCATGATACCAGCGTAAGTCAAGCATCAGGTGAGCACAGTAGGCAGCGATAAAAACGGCCTGTTCGAGACTCCGGCTCATTTGGTGGGCTAACTCCGGGAAGGACGAAAGCATCTTTGGATAAGCACGATCTCCGTCATCAGGAGGCAGATTGTAGAAATGTGTTGTTTCTCGTGGAACATTACAGATTGTTTGATAATCAGGAGCGATGCTGCCAAGATAAAATGCGGGGTAATGGGCCTGTAGCGCCTGACGTGTTCGTTCGTCCAAACTGGCATCAGATAGGATGCGTTCAGCAATTTGTAAATGCATGAATGGCGTTGGCATGTTACTTATCCTGACTCGTTACCGATGATAACAAGCGGCAAGCCTAGTAACCAGGAGGTATTCTGGCTCAACGATGCCAGGATGGGCATGCGGACGGGGCGTAATAACGCGTAGCTAGGCTCCCACGAAGCCGGCTAAGGCTTGGCAAACAAGACAGTAGAACCCGGGGATTACTGCTACTTATCTTTGTATCGCCCATACCCAAGCGGGCCATCAACTGTGAATCTACTGTATCGCTACTTGAGGTAGCTGGCGTTGACTCCAAGGGCACAATGACCGCCAATGGAACCGCGAATCCTGTGACATAATAGGCCCTGCCAGACTTATCAACGTGGTTATATACGATATGTTCGCCGTATTTTCGCAAGCCCGACAACGGTTCTTCGTTTAAAAGCAGGCGATCAACAGGAATATTACCTCTGGAGATCTCTGTGGCTACCGTCCAATGCGTGGCAATATCTGGTGAGACATTTTCACGAGCAGCCACAGCCCGACCGTAAGAGTCCAAAACTTGACTAGCATATTCTTGAGGTACACGACTATTGGCTTGATCCCAGCCGCCACTATAGGCAGCCAGGGCAGCCACAATATCACCACCTGACTGGTGAATGATCTCAGCTAATATCGCCACCCCCCAACTCATATTGATCCCTGGATCGGTAAGTGTATCTGGCGCCGGTCGCCATTCTAAGCCAGGCCCTGTAGGCATGACACCCATTAAACCGACCGCGCCAACTCGGCTAATGCCAGAAGCGTTCCCGTTAGATTCAGCTTGAATCACGGCCGCAATAAAGTCCGGATCAAGCCCATACATTTGGGCTTCGCTGTTTATGTGAGTCGACCATTGAGTGATCGTGGCACCCCATATTGGAGATAAAATAGCTTTGCTGGCTTCCGGCTCAGTCAGATTTGCCCCACCTTCAACGGTAGCGGTTCGAGCGCGACTGAATTCACCCACAATAAGTAACGCCATCAGTGCTAGCGCTACCAGGGCTAATTTCAGATTACGCATATAATAAACATCTCCTCACTTCTCACACCTACCTGTCGCAAAAAAAGCCTCTCTCAAGCCCTTGCCCAAGAGAGACCGCGCAATTAATATTGCGTGAGCGAAAACATAGAACTGACCAATTCCTGGCCATGTGCCCCCGCTCTGGGTAGGGCCGACGTGTACCAGTTGTGATCAACTGGCTCAGGACCATGATTGATTTAGGTTATTACAAACCAGCACACAATCTCCATCCATGAATATCGGCAGTTAACTAGCATTCTAGCAGAGGGGCTAATGCCTGTCAATCTAGTTATGTCAAGTTAATTTGCATCGATTCAAAGTTTATAAAGAATTAAAATAGACAGCAGGCACAGTAATTTACTGATCTAAAAAAAGTTATCGATTGATACTTATACTTCAATAGTCGCCAGGATAGAATCGGGTGAACATCTGTGACCCACCCGCCACCAGTGAATCTTTGCATTGTTCAAAGGCGACTCGGTGCCAAGAGGTTGCATCGTACGAACCGGTTGTTCACCATCGCCTTCTAACACACCAATGGCGACAACCTGAATGCCATCGGCAATCGCTTGTCGATGTTCCTCGAACACATAACAGGGAAATTTGGCTAAGGGATCAAGATCTCTCAGGAAGGCTTGGGTGGTCCGGCCATCACCATCGTGACCGAATACCTCAGCTCTAGGAAAATGGATCGCGTTATCCTGTATCCATTCATAGAGAGCCATACTATTTAGCTCGTGACCCCAATCATCCAGGAGGGATTCGGGAAAGATCTCCACATCTGTTCCCTTTTCAACCAGGGCAAAGGCGAGGTAGCATGTAGCAGCCCCATCGTCTAGGAGAAGCAATGCTTTTTCGTCAACCTTGTAGATTCGGCCCCGTACTTTCTTTCTTAGATCAGGCATAATGTACCATTTGACTATCCCAAGGCGCCCAGGTTGCGGCACCGAAGAACACGCCCAACTCAAACTCAGTTGAAAACCCGATATGCCGAAGAATAAAGATGAATGGTTAGTGATTTCTCACAAAACGCTCATAAATTCCCAGGGCTAATTGGCAGGACCTGCTTTACGAACTCCTTCGGACACCCGATCATAAAATTGTTCAAAGTTGTCGGCAAACATTTTCGCTAATTTTGCAGCCTGGCTATCGTAATCTTCACCATTGGACCAGGTGTCACGAGGTCTAAGCAGGACATCCGGTACGTTAGCGATACTGACAGGGACGTTTAAACCAAAGAAAGGATCAGTATATGTTTCTACATCAGCCAACGCGCCGGTCAGCGCGGCTGAGACCATCTGTCTGGTATAAGCCAATTTCATCCGTTTGCCTTTACCAAAGGGTCCGCCAGTCCAGCCTGTATTGACTAACCATACATCACAGTTGTGATTCTCGATCTTATCACGCAATAAATTCGCATAGCTCACTGGGTGCAGAGGCATGAAGGGAGCGCCAAAACATGCGCTGAAAGTTGCCTGAGGGTCTTTAACACCTCTCTCCGTCCCAGCAACTTTCGCTGTGTAGCCGCTTAAGAAGTGGTACACGGCCTGGTCTACATTGAGTCGAGCAATTGGTGGCATCACACCGAACGCGTCGGCTGTCAAGAATACAATGCTCCTCGGATGTCCGGCTACTCCTTTGCGATCGGCATTTGCCATGTGGGTGATGGGGTAACTGGCGCGGGTATTCTCTGTCAAAGTACCATCATCCAGATTAACCCGGCGCGAATCTGGAAAGTAAGCCACATTCTCTAAGATAGTCCCGAACAGTCGCGTTGTATCATAGATCAGGGGTTCACCTTCAGGATCCAACCGAATTACCTTCGCATAACAGCCTCCCTCAAAATTGAAGACGCCCTTGTCGCTCCAGCCATGCTCATCGTCGCCGATGAGAATACGCTCAGGGTCATTACTCAACGTGGTTTTTCCGGTACCGCTTAAGCCAAAGAACAAAGCTACGTCGTCGGGATTAGTTCCATAGTTGGCGCTGCAGTGCATGCTCAGAACACCTCGCTTCGGCAGGTAATAGTTCAGAGCCGTGAAGATGCTCTTTTTTATCTCCCCTGCGTAAGCTGTACCACCAATAAGGACCAATCGTTTGCCAAAATCGATGACAATAAAAGTCTGGCTATTGGTCCCGTCATATTGGGGATCAGCGCGGAAGTTGGGCATATCAATTACTGTGAAATCCGGCTCAAAATCGCATAACTTTTGAGATTCTAATTCTCGAATAAACATATTTCGGGCAAAGAGACTATGCCAGGCATATTCTGTGATAATTCTGACGGGCATCCTGTATCGTTCATCGGCACCGGCATATCCATCAAAGACAAAAACATCCCGGTTCTGCAAATAGGCACGAATTCGTCGAAAGAGATCGTCAAATTGAGCTTGCGTTATCGAGACGTTGACCTTTCCCCACCAGATATCTTGCTCGGTGGATGGTTCCATAACGATAAATTTATCATTGGCCGATCGTCCTGTATGGTCGCCGGTACGTACCACCAGAGGTCCTAAGTGCATAAGATCCGCTTCACGACGCCGCACCGCTTGCTCATAGAGCATCGGTGTTGTCAAATGCCAGTACACTGTATTGGCATTCATTATGCCATGATTTTCTAAACCGAAATTGCTAGGGTATGGGCCAAAATTCTGCATCGACATCCTCCTGTGATAAATAGCAATAATGGGCAGTTAGGTAGATATCCAACTTCCATTTGCCAACTGGCTGAATAACTTAGCCTGAATAAATTGGCATCGACGGCAATATCAAGGTAAAAGTCACCTTAATTGATGCCAAAGCAAAGGCATTTCATCTTCCTCTAGTTTACTCATTTGCGTCCGCATTTCCAACCGTAGCAGAACTTGCTTTTATTTTTCGTCAGATTATTATTCTCCTGGTTGTGATGTTTGTATTACAAACAATACTAACAGGTTACGCCGTTTGGCACGCCATCCAGCGGCTTAGGATGAACAGCGACTGGCTAGTCAATTTCTCGACCGCCTTCACTAAATTTATGCCTATCATTAATAAACAGACATAGAGAAAAAATATGAACAAAGACGAAACTATCGAACGAGCCAGAGAACTACGAGATAATGATGAGTTGGAAGCATCGTTAGAGTCATTGCTGCCATTATTGGATGAATATCATGAAGATCCCCTCGTATTATTCGAGGTCGGAGGCGCTTATGATATTCTCGGAATGGCTCCTGATGCCATTCCATATTATGAAAAAGCCATAGAGAATGGGCTGGATGACCCCGAACTGGAAGAGTGTTATATATGCCTGGGTACTAGTCATCGAGTGATAGGCGAATTTGAAGATTCGGTGGATGTCCTAGAAAAGGCTGTTGAAAAATATCCCGACAGCTTTGGAGCAAAAGCTTTCCTCGCCATTGCCTATTATGGAAATGGGCAATATGCGGAATCAGTCCAATTGTTGCTAGAGGCTCTCCTGGAAACGACGGCCGACGAGGAGCTCCAATCATATGCTGACACCCTCAATTATTTCAAAGATAACCTGGATGAAGTGTGGCCGGAATAAATTCAAACTGGTTTTTTTAGGACGCCAGGTCGCGATTATTCTGACTGGCCGTAGCTTGCATCATCGAACTATTTCATCCCATTTTCAATAGCGCCCGATCCCGTACCTGGCTATTTTGATGTTCGAGCAGCCTGGATCTAATTTCCTATTCAAAAGTAGTAGTGGCTTGATAAGCGCACAACGCTAAAACCAACTGGAAGGATAAAAAAGAGGTTGAAAGCAATCGTTCTTCATCGTCACGGAATGTTGGATGACGTCAGCTATACAGATGTTCCTGAACCTGAAGTGGGGCCCGACGAACTCCTTATAGAGATCAGAGCCGCCGCCCTCAATCGTCTAGATTTATGGGTGCTGGAAGGATGGCGTGGCTTAAAGCTACAATTCCCCCACATAATGGGTTGCGATGGAGCCGGGATGGTCATTGCTGTAGGCAAAAATGTCAATGGATTCAACATTGGCGATCATGTTTGTATCAATCCGACCAGAAGTTGCGGCCGGTGTGACTATTGTTTGATGGGTAGAGACAATCTTTGCGATCAGTTCGCTATCTTTGGCGAGCACCTTCCCGGCTTTTTTGCCCAATATCAGGCGGTACCTTCGCGCAACCTCATCATGATGCCGCCAGAAGCCTCGTTTGATGTAGCCGCCGCTGCCTCGTTGGTTTACTTAACCGCCTGGCATTCGTTAATTGAAGCTGGCCGATTTCAGGCTGGTGAAGACATTCTCATAATTGGGGCCGGTGGTGGGGTTAATACGGCCTATATCGATATAGCCAGGTTCGCTGGCGCAGGTAAAATTTACGTAATTAGCGCTGATGATAAAAAGCTCTACAAAGCCAGAGAACGAGGAGCAGATGTATCGATAAACCGGACCGACCAGAATTGGGCCCGGCAGTTATTCGAGGCTACCAACCGTAGGGGCGTTGACGTTGTGGTTGACAATGTGGGCGCAGCAACCTTCCACGACTCTTTAAGGGCCCTGAAAAAAGGTGGCCGTTTATTGACTGTTGGGAATACCAGCGGTTCGACCATCAATCTCGACAACCGTTATCTCTTTGGTAAGCATCTACAGATAATCGGCAGTACTATGGGAACCTTGAATGACTACAGAAAGGTGATGAATCATATATTCCAGGGCCGGTTACACCCCTTAATTGATCGCACATTTCCGCTATCTGAAGGGCTTGCTGCGCTGCGTTATCTGGGGGCGGGCGACGTCGCCGGCAAGCTTGTTCTACAACCTTAAAGTAGTAAGAATTAGAAGCAAGGATTAGATATGCGGACATTTGAATATCTCATCTTGATCCTTAATGCGGCTTTGATGGTACTGCTATTATCTCCCAATCGGCGGCCACGTTACCTGCTTTTCTTTACGAGTATCATTACCCTTGTGGTCCTAATCGTCCATTTGCTGTTAGAAGGTTTCCGCTGGCAGATGACCCCGGCTTTTTTGCTGACGGTTAGTTTGCTCTTGGCAGTTTTAGTCCAAAGCCGTCCTGGTGTGGAAAAGCCTTGGCGAGCCTGGCGATTTTCCCTTCTGGCCTTCTTCGGTTTGGTATGTCTTGTGTTGTCGGCGGCGTTGCCGATCCTGCTACCAGTCCCTCATCTTCCTGATCCTGGCGGTCCCTACGCAATTGGCACCTCGACTTATCACCTGGAAGATCAAAACCGGCCGGAAATATTCGGAGATAGCCCTGGTGGTAATCGTGAACTGATGCTTCAGATTTGGTACCCGGCTGATCCAGGAATCGCAGAAAAACCCGCACCTTGGTTTGATCAGCTTGATATCGCCGCGTCGGTAATCTCAGAGAGGCTTGGTCTCCCTTCATTCTTTCTCGGTCATCTTGATCTGGTGAACACCCATGCACTAATCGATGCACTTCCCCATACCGATGCAGCGCCATATCCCCTGCTTCTCTTTTCTCATGGATTAAGTGGGCTGCGGATGCAAAACACGGCTCTTTTTGAAAAATTAGCCAGTAACGGATATATCGTAGCTAGTGTAGATCACACTTTCGATAGTGTTATTACTATATTGCCCGAAGGGCGAGCAATTCTGCACCATGGCCAAACCGTAATGCCTGAGGAGGTTCCAACCATTCAATCCGGGCGCCGGTTATTAGATGTGCGTGTTCAAGACCTTTCTTCGGTCCTCGCCTTTCTTGAGGATCAAAATCGCAAGAAATCGAGTCTGTTTTTTGAGCAAATGGATATGCAAAAAATCGGGGTTATGGGTCACTCGACCGGTGGAGGAACAGCAATTGAGTTTTGTGCCCGATCCAACCAGTGCCAGGCTGTCCTTGCTATGGATAGCTGGGTCGAACCCGTATCGGACGCAGCAATTAGTTCGGCGCTCCCCCAACCTTCGATGTTTTTAAATACCCCTGAGTGGTTGGGAATTGACAACCAATTGACTGGCAAAACGTTCTTCGATCTTCAGGATCAAGACAGCTATCAGGTAACCATTGAGGAGATGGGTCATAATAACTTTACTGACGTCCCGCTGCTTACACCTATTTCCGCGCAAATAGGCATTGCCGGTTCTATTGACGGCGCACGAGGAATTCAGATCGTAAACGACTACAGCCTAGCTTTCTTTGAACGCTATCTGCGAGGTTCTGATAACCCGCTATTGGAGACGATTGCCGACCAATACTGGGAAGTAAGTTTCCAATCCAATTAAGCTTGCAACGAAGCTATTTCTGATGTCGTTACTCTCGCAAGTTCTTTTACTTTTATCCGTAAAAGGGTCTGGATTGATCCACCTCCGGTAAACAGCTCATCCTCTGTCATGACCTGCGTTTCAATAATTGTGCGGATCCTGGTTTTATGGCCAAAAGGTGGCACCGTACCAACTGGATAGCCGGTGATCAGCAACACCTGTGAACCATTCGCCAGCTTTAACTTTCGCCTGCTAATACCCAGATAGTCGGCCAATAGTTTGTAGCCCAAACGGGTTGTGCCATTGGCAACTACCAGGATTGGCTGGCCATCGGCCAAAAATACGATAGATTTACCTATCTGGTCCGCGGAAACGCCAATGGCGTCGGCGGCTGCCTCGACAGTTGGCGTTTTTTTGTCTAGCAATAGTAGTTCAGCCTCTATTCCTTGTTGTCGGATAAACGCGGTCAGATCTTGTTCATCCATGCATGCTCATTCCTAGACTGTTCGTTAAAATACTGTTTTGTTCGCCTTGGTAAATCGCGTGCTTATAAAGATCTCAACATGCCTTCGAGACGTTAAAAGAACAAGATTGCCAGACTGAAGACAAAGGTATGATTAATAAATCGAGCACCAATAACAATATGATTTTCCATGAACAGATGATTTTAGCTCAAAGTTATGCTTAACCGAACCATCATAAGGGGCAGTTGATGTCTAAAATTATTAGCCGTGTCAATCCCAATAACTCAGAATATCTGACCAACTTTGAGCATAACCAGCAATTAGCACAATTATTGCACAGGAGGCAAAAAGAGGTCGCCTATGATCGCCCTGCCAGGATCGAAGAGCGGCAACGACAGCGAGGAAAGCTTCTGGTCCGCGAACGTATTTCGGCGGTATTAGACCCTTACAGTTCATTTTTAGAGCTATCACCATTGGCGACTTGGGATATGTACGGAGGTCATGCGCCGGCCGCGGGTATTGTCACCGGTATTGGCCGGGTTGCCGGAAATGAAGTCATGATCATCGCCAATGACCCAACTGTGAAAGGGGGGACGTATTTTCCCGAGACGGTCAAGAAACATGTTCGGGCTCAATATATAGCCGAAGAGAACTATCTTCCGTGCATTTACCTGGTTGATTCAGGGGGCGCTTTTCTTCATTTACAGGCCGATGTTTTCCCCGACCGCGAACACTTTGGGCGCATCTTCTACAACATGGCGCGTATGTCCGGCAAGGGAATTGTTCAAATCGCGGCCGTGCTTGGCTCGTGTACGGCCGGCGGCGCATACATTCCTGCCATGGCCGATGAAACGGTCATTGTTGAAGGAAACGGCACCATATTCTTAGCTGGCCCACCTCTGGTGAAAGCTGCGACAGGGGAGTCTGTCTCTGCAGAAGAGCTAGGCGGGGCAGATGTACATACCCAGCTAAGCGGTGTCGCTGACCATTTTGCTAAAGATGAGAATGAGGCTTTGGATCGCGTTCGGGACATCGTCAGACAGTTAAATCGACGAAAGAATGCGGCAATACCGCTGAATGCAGCGGAAGATCCAATATATGATTCTGAGGAGTTATATGGGATTATTCCGGCCGATCCGCGGCTCAGTTATGACGTCCGCGAGGTCATCGCTCGAATAGTTGATGGCTCTCGCCTTAGCGAGTTTAAGTCCCGCTATGGTTCGACCATTGTCTGCGGTTTTGCCCATCTCATGGGTATCCCTGTTGGCATAGTTGCCAACAACGGCCTACTGTTCAGCGAGTCAGCTTTAAAGGCAACCCACTTCATCCAGCTCTGTGGCCAACGTAAGACCCCACTGTTATTCCTCCAAAACATTGCCGGCTTCATGGTTGGAAAGAAATACGAAAATGCGGGTATCGCCAAGGATGGGGCAAAAATGGTGATGGCGGTAAGTAACGTTAATGTGCCACGCATCACCCTTCTCCACGGTGTCAGCCACGGAGCGGGCAACTATGGCATGTCCGGTCGCGCCTATGATCCCCGATTTCTATTCACGTGGCCTAATAGTAGGATAAGCGTGATGAGCGGCGAAGCTGCAGCAAATACATTGTGGACCGTTGGGAAACAGAGCGTCTTAGCCAAACTCGATGAGCCAACCGTGGCCGAAGTAGCGGCAGCTGAAGCCAATTTTAAGCAACCCATTCAGCAACAGTATGAGCGGGAATCTAACCCATATTACGGTACGGCACGACTGTGGGATGACGGCATCCTGGATCCGGCCCAATCAAGAGTTGCCCTGGCACTAGCCTTCTCGGCAACACTCAATGCTCCCCTTACCCACGATCAATTTGGTACCTTCCGGATGTGAGCCTCGCCATTGCCCTCACAGGTAGCCTGTGATAAGATTCAACAAACTTTCAAAATATATTGAACGAAGTGAAGGAAACCTATTTTAGGGGAATCCCCTTGAGGTAAACGACCGTTTATGGCCTATAGAAACTTACGAGAATATGTTCAGAAGCTTGAGGTGGAAGGTGAGCTACAAGTAATTAGTTCACCTGTAAGCCGTGATTTGGAAATTACTGAGATCACGGATCGGGTCAGCAAAGGTCCGCCAACAAGCAACAAAGCGCTGTTGTTCGAGAATGTAGAAGGTTTTGAGATGCCAATTCTCATCAACGCTTATGGTAATCCTCGTCGCATGGCCCTGGCTCTCGGGGTTGAGAACCTCGAAGAACTCCCCCATAACCTGGGTCGTCTACTTGATATGAAATTACCTGAGGGGCTTGGGCCTAGCTTGGGCAGGGCTTCGGAGATGATGTCAGCTTTGAGAGCGGTGGGTCTTAAACCAAGCCGGGCTCGAAGCGGTGAGTGTCAGGAGATTGTTCACCTGGAAAATGCGTCATTTGATATGCTTCCTGTGCTTAAGTGCTGGCCCCAAGATGGCGGACGGTACATCACCTTGATGCAGGTTATTACCCGCGACCCCGAAACAAACCAGAGAAATGTTGGCATGTACAGGGTGCAGATATTTGACGACAAAACGGCCGCGATGCACTGGCAACGGCACAAGGGCGGCGCTGAACATGAACGAAAATCTCTAAGAATGGAAGGGGCAACAATCCCGGCCGCTATCGTGCTTGGCGGCGACCCGGCTCAGATGTGGTGTGCCAGCGCACCCCTACCACCTGGCATAGATGAGTACTTATTGGCCGGCTGGCTGCGGGGCAAGCCGGTTACATTTGTCAAATGCGTAAGCCAGCCTCTTGAGGTCCCAGCCGATGCCGAGATTGTGATTGAAGGATATGTCGATCCCAATGATCAACGTCTCGAAGGACCATTTGGTGATCACACTGGATTCTATACACCGGCCGACTACTTCCCAACCTTTCACCTGACAGCTATCACCCACCGTACCAATCCAATCTATCCAACAACCGTTGTTGGCAAACCGCCCATGGAAGATTATTGGATAGGCAAAGCGACTGAGCGGCTATTTTTACCGCTCATGCAGCTTTTTTTGGGTGAAATAGTTGATATCAACATGCCTGCTGAAGGTGTATTCCACAATCTGATAGTCGTTAGTATTAAAAAACGGTTTCCAGGCCATCCATTCAAGGTCTGCTATGGTCTTTGGGGGCTCGGGCTCATGATGCTTACCAAGGCTATTGTCATCGTTGATGAGCAGGTAGATGTGCAGGATCTCTCGGCCGTGGCCTGGCAGGTTTTGGGCAATGTTGACTGGCGTCGTGACGTCACCATCGTGGACGGTCCAATTGACCAGTTAGATCATTCGTCATTTCGCGATTCTTTCGGTGGCAAAATTGGTATCGATGCCACAGCCAAGGGACCGGCCGATGGCCATGAAAGGGGCTGGCCAGAAGAGCTGAATATGTCGGAGGAAATAATGGCCCTGGTCGATCAAAAATGGGCTAGCTATGGTTTTTAGTTTCTCCCAGGTATCACGAAATCGATCCCTTCAAAGCTCCGAAACATAAAGAAATTTCCAATGCAAAAACGGGGAAACGAATTCACCGTCCGGCCGTTTCATCCGGACGATGTTCAGGCCATATATGATCTCTTCAAGCGTTCATCGGTGATCGGTGACATACCTTATGATCCGGGTGTAGAAATTTCCATGTTCTCCGGCTGGTTAGCCAGGCGTAATCCGGGAATCCACCGCTTTGTCGCTATTGCAGACGAGGAAACCACCGGTCTGTTACTGCTAACACATAAAAGTAGACCCAGGTTGAACCACACCGGCACCATTGCCATGGCTGCCCACAGCTCAAGGCGTTATTCAGAGAGCAGGCAGGCACTCATCGCGGCTGCCCTCGATCTAGCCGATAATTGGCTAAACTTGTATCGCCTTGAAGTGGAAGTGTCGACCGATTCCAAGACAGATATTGATTACTTCCAATCGCTTGGGTTTGACATAGAAGGAATCAGGGTGATGGCTGCCTTCCGAGAAGGCAAATGGCTCGACCACATTTGTATGGCCAGGCTGCGGTTCAATCCCCAATTGTCAAAAAGTTGGCAAAAGTCCGCCTCTATCGGAGCGGATAGTAAACCGGTCAACCCAAGGCGACAGATAGAAAATGTCGAAATCCGGCCGTCGAACATCGGTGATGCGATTGCTCTTTATGAGATGTTGCATGACCCGGCCATTTGTCGGACAACGTTGCAGCTTCCGAGTCAGGAGATATGGCAAACCGAAGACAGGCTAATGGAATCTCATAGCTGGCTTCACCGCTTCACGGCCGTCGCTGACGGCGAAATTGTTGGCAGCATTGTCCTCGCCGAAGTTCAAAGCCCCGGTCGCCAGCATATTGCCAGAATCGGCATGAAGGTCCATTCGGCTTATTGGGGATTAGGAATCGGCTCCCTGTTAGTGAAATCGGTGACCAATCTGGCAGATAATTGGCTTAAAACCACCAGAATCGAACTGGATGTGAATACCGATAATCCGGCCGCGATTCACCTATATCAGAAATTCGGCTTTGTTATTGAAGGCACAAAGCGTCTGCATGGTTATGGCGACGGCAGGTGGGCCGATAGCTACTTCATGGCTCGGATTCAAAAGAAATATACTTAGTTATGTCTTTGCACAGACATTCTATCTCACTAACGGAGGATAAAGTTACATAATGATGTATGTGAAGAATTTAGTAACTGACCGGTTCAACCGCTTGCCGGTATTATTCGTAATGATGATCGCTGGTAGCCTGCTACTTGTTGGTTGTGGCCAAAAAGATGAACCGGCCACATTACGTATGGCGCTATTACCGATATTAGATGCTTTGCCGATGTATGTTGCCGAGGAACAAGGATATTTTGCCGACGAAAACCTCACCGTAGAATTCATTCCGGTAACATCGGCGGCCGAACGTGACCAGCTCATCCAGGCCGGTCGCGCCGATGGCATGATCAATGAGATCCTCTCTACGATGTTTTATAATGTAAACGGACCACAGATAACTATTGTGGATTATGCGCGGGTAGCTACACCAGAATATCCTCAATTTCGCATCTTGGCCTCAGCTAATAGTGGAATCAACTCGCCTGAGGATCTGGTTGGGCAACCTATCGGTATTTCTGAAGGAACAATCATTGAGTACTCAACAGATCGACTACTAGAGGCTGAAGGTCTTAACGCCGATGATATCAGCACGATTGCCGTACCACGAATACCTGATCGCCTTGCGTTGTTGAACTCAGGCGAACTGGTGGCTGCTAGCCTGCCAGATCCACTGGCTTCATTGGCCATGCAAAATGGGGCTATTGTAATTGTCGATGATTCAAGCCATCCAGAATATGGCCACAGCGTCATAGCCTTTCGAAATGAAATAATTGAGGAAAATCCAGAAGCAATCAGGCGGTTTCTGGCGGCCGTTGAAAGGGCGGTTGAAGATATTAACAATGATAAAGAACAGTTTGGCAATGTTCTCGTCGAACGTAACCTTGTACCCGAACCGATTTTGGGATCTTACTCTGTGCCCGACTTTCCTAAGGCAAGCGTCCCCCCGATCTCCCAGTGGGACGATGTCCTCGCCTGGGCAATAAACAAAGGATATATTGAGGCAGAATTGGATTATAATGCTTCGGTAGATGACTCATATTTACCGTAACTGAAATCCAGGGGTGGGGGTCGACATGCCCCACTCCACCAATAACTTCTAGCACCAGTTCCTAAAAGTGGGAGTGACTGTTGAACCAATACATATTAGATCTTGCCCCAAAGCATACGCCTGATCCTGCGTTAACTACAGGGCATCGCCGCTCGATCATGGGTTTATATCTAGTCATACAAATTTTTTCACAGCGACACCGATATGGTTGTACTGGATAATGTGACATTTTTATACCCACAGCACGATCCGGTCTTCGAAAATCTCAGCTGGCAGATCGAACATGGTGAAGCGTGGGCTGTGTTGGGACCTTCAGGTGGCGGAAAAACGACCCTGCTCTACTTACTTGCCGGGCTGAGACAACCTGTGAGCGGTGAAATCTATATTGCCGGCAAAGCGCTGGATGGACCTCGACCCCGGACAGGTTTAATACTCCAAGATTATGGACTGCTACCATGGGCAACGGCCTATAGAAATATCATGCTTGGCCTGGAGATTCGTCGATTTTACGGACCCGATGGCAAACATGCGCCTGAAATTGTGGACACGGTCACCCATGGTGAACGAGCTGATTACTGGATAGACCGCCTTCAACTCAGAGAGCACGCCGATAAGTATCCTGCCCAATTGTCGGGTGGTCAAAGACAAAGAGTAGCTATCGCCCGAACCTTAGCCCTAAATCCAGATTTGTTGTTGATGGATGAGCCATTCTCCTCTCTCGATGCCCCCACGAGGGAGAGGTTACAGAATCTGACCTTTGAACTGCGAGCAGAGGAAGATCTAACCACCTTGATTGTCACCCATGCCATCGAGGAAGCGGCCATATTAGGTCAAAAGATAATGGTCCTTAACCAACCGCCTAACCATGACCCCATTATTATTGAAAACCGAGAGGCCGGTGATCCCGAATACCGCTGGCAGGCATCTTTTTACGACAGATGCTCCATGTTGCGCCAGCATCTTGAGGAGTCAGATTGAGGCGGCGAAACCTGTTGCTGGCGATAGTCGTTCTGCTTTTTCTATGGGAGATGGCTTCCCTATTAGTGAACGAACCCATCCTTCCTGGCCCGGTGACGGTTGGCCAGACTTTCTTGGAAGAGATTGCCGGCGACCTGGCCGGTCATTTTCTATATAGTGCAGCTCGCGTCCTGGCCAGCGTCATTTTGGCCGTGCTGCTAGCTGTTCCGGCCGGTCTGATCCTGGGCCAGAGCGAACGACTTAATCAGCTCTTTTCCCCATTCGTATATATGCTGTATCCAATACCTAAGGTTGTACTGATCCCGGTGATCCTGCTGCTTTTTGGCGTAGGAGATCTTCCCAAAATCGTCATCATCTTTTTGATCTTATTCTTCCAAATCCTGGTACTGGTTCGAGACAGCGCCGCCAGTATCGAACCAAAAATGATATTGTCCGTGCGTAGCCTGGGGGCCGGCCGGCGTGCGTTGTTCCGCTATGTTTATCTACCGGCTAGCCTTCCCGCCATATTGACCGCCTTGCGCCAATCCGTTGGAACGGCGGTGGCGGTTCTATATGTCGCAGAGCTTTTCGCCACCCAAAAAGGGCTCGGCTATTACATATCTCTGAACGGGAGTACCTTGCTTAATTATCCAGCAATGTATGCAGGCGTTGTGGCTATGAGCCTTCTAGGCCTTGGCCTTTACTTCACTGTGGACATTCTAGAACGCCGGCTCTGCCGCTGGAATTTTATCGAGTGAGTGATTGATTTTCTGCGATCGCTCGTTGACTTCCGAGCGTTAAGCCTAGACGGGTTATCGAGCAATCCGCCTCATAACGTCAGACCAATAATCTGACCAACTCCGAAAGTCATTACGAATAACAACGTAGTGAGCGATAGTTGCCTGAGAAAGGGATCCAATTCGGTTGGCGGCTTGCTGGAAACTGCCTTTCCATTACGCACAAAAAGTGGGATTGATATTATAAAAAGAAGTTGCCAGGGAGACTGAAAAACCAGCGCCACATAGGCGAATGCTGTCATGAGGCCACCCACAATCAGCAGCCAGTGATATTTCCGAGCACGATCTACGCCCAGACGAACCGGGATCGATTGTTTACCAGCCAGCTTGTCCGAATTAATATCACGAATATTGTTCACATTCAAGACAGCCACAGTAAATAATCCACAACTGGTTGCCAGTAAAAAGAGATCGGGGTGCAGAACTCTAGTCTGAAGGTAATAGCTACCAAGAACGCCCAACCAGCCAAAAAAGAGGAATACAGCCAGATCTCCCAATCCAACATAGCCATAAGCCAGGCCGCCGCTGGTATACGAAACGGCCGCCCAGATCGCCAATAAACCCAGGGAACCGAAGGCCAACAATACGATGAAACCAACAGCGCCTAATGCCATCCAGAGCAAGGCGACGCCGGAAAGAAGGGTCAATAATGTTACCAGCACAATAGCTCTTTTCATCGATCGGATAGATACCCGGCCACTTTGCACGGCTCGAGAAGGTCCCGACCGACCGGCATGGTCTGCACCATGCACCGAATCGCCATAATCATTGGCCAAATTAGATAAGACTTGCAACAATATGGCCGTTAGAAAGGTAAGTAAAACGATTGGGCCATCGAGTTGAACGGCGGTGGCCGCCATGAAAACACCCATTCCCACGCTGGCAATCGCGAGAGCCAGTGTCCGCGGTCGCGCGGCGCTAATCCATATTGCCCAGCTAGAAGGCGTTCTTTTGGTCATTTTTCATAATCCCGGTTCTTAACCATGGTTCGTGCTCCTGTTAGACACGACGACTTCATGATGAAATCCAGACGATTTTCACGCAATGAGTCCAAAAAATGGGTACAATCTAATTTTAACCTATCGGTTTCTGGGTGATTGAACACAGTGTGGGGCAAATTTTATCACATGAAGGAGGGATCATGACCTCATTCGCAAACTTCCGCGACAACTGCAAGATGCGATACGACTTTGGCGATCAAATTCAGGTACGCTATCGCCATGTCGATGGTGAAGCATATGATACCTGGGTAAGTGGTGACGAGGTGCTGCAACGTCTGTCATCAGAGGTATCGGAAGAAAAACTACACCGCTTGCGGAAGCTGGATCTGCGGGAATTGCGATCTGCCAAAGAAAAACTACCTGAACAGGGAAAAGAGGAACTAGAAGCGGCCATCGTCAAACGGTTGGCCGACGAAGTTGAGGGTTTTTTTGGCGGGAATGTGATTGGTGAAAGTCTGGCGGATGCGGTCAGGGGAGGTAGTGGCAAATCAGCTGATTCCGACCCCGAACAGTCGCGTTGGCTGACATTGTTAAAGAGTGAGCTATTCCGTGGCAAAGTCATAGAATTGGCGTGGATACAGCTTGAGGGATCCTTTCCTGAGAGCGATATCACCAGCGAGTCTGATGACTGGATTTGAAGTTGTCCTTGTTGCCCTTCTGTTTTTATCGTCCAACCCAGATGTACTGTCGACAAACCCTATTCATGACAACTGTCATGCCCAATTGATGACAGATGTCGCTTACCCCCAGGTCGTAGATAACCTATACTCCGTTCATGTATTCGGATACGTGAATACATCGCTCTTTTTCCGAGTGAATTTAGGGGCAAAGCGACCATTACGAATATTAATTTTGGATCCTGCATTCCAGAATTGGCTTTTATCAGGAGCACCTTATGACACATCCATCACTGGAAGAAGTTGGATTGCTCCAATCCAGCATTTGCCAGGCTCTAGCCGATCCTAAACGGATCCAGATCTTATACGCCTTACATTCGAGACCTCGTCACGTTACCGCACTGGCTGACGATCTCGGCCTGCCCCAACCAACAGTATCCCGCCATTTGCGTATTCTGCGCCAGAAATCATTGGTATCCTCTGAGAGGGATGGCCCATCAGTTGTCTACCAACTTGTGGATACTCGAGTTATAAACGCCTTGGATATCATGCGACAGGTGATGGTCGATTCCATTGTCCACCAGTCGGGGCTGGTTGGATAATTATCTATCAAAGAAAAATGAAACACCCTTGAAACAGGCGCCATGAGGAGGCAAAAATGAAGGTAACTATTGATCGAGATCTTTGTGATGCAAGTCTACCATTCTGTCAGCGGTGTTCAGCCGCTTTCATTCGTTACCCTGAAGGTACCGATAGGTTGTGCATCAGGGAAATAGAAGATGATGGCAAAGAAGAACTAACCATTGCTGTCCATAGCGACAATAAGATTTTGGAGATTACCTTGTCGGATGATGAGCGCGAAATCGCCAGCCTCGAAGGCTGGGAGGCGCTGGCTGATTTTGACCCGGCATTGTTCCGTGAGGGGGCTCTTGGCCGTTGGCACGAATTGCGACAGCTGCCCACAAACCATTAGCTTACCTACAGAGGCGGAACGGATAATATAAGCAAAACATTGTTGATTTCATCGCAGGGAGGAATAACTCATGACACTCGGCAACACAGCCTTCCGGGATATTGCTCGTAAAGAGAGGGTGGGTGGCGAACCGGTAAAGTATTATAAGCGTGCGGTCGAAGACCGCGTCCTGGATTTTGAAGAGGTTGTACTTGGCTATGACGCAGAAATGGCTATGGAAGAAGCAGCCCGTTGTCTCCAATGTCCTGATCCACAACCATGTACCTTAAATTGTCCGGCTGGCAATGATCTACCCACTGCCCTTTGGCATATAAGCCAGGGTGAATTTCTTGAGGCAGCTCGGATTTTCGGTGAGACCAGTCCCCTGGCAGAAATATGCGGCAGAGTTTGTCCGAATTTATGCCAGGAAGGTTGTGCCCTTAGCTGTCGCAACGGGGCCATCTCCATAGGCAAACTTGAGGAGTTTGTAGCCGACGAAGCCCGGTTGGCCGGTATGATGGCAATTCCTGTGCCAATGGAAAAGAGTGGTAAACATGTCGCTATTGTCGGATCAGGCCCGGCCGGACTAACCGTTGCCGAAGACCTAATCATAAAAGGCCACCAGGTTACCATCTTCGAAGCCTGGCCAGTCGCCGGTGGTGTGCTAGTCTACGGTATACCCAGCTTTAAGCTTGACAAACAAGTCGTTCAGCTAAAAATTCAAGATCTGGAAACAGCAGGCGTTGAGTTTGTCACCAATACCCGGATCGGTGAAGCAATCACCGTGAATGACTTGTTGAACAAGTATGATGCCGTCTTCCTCGGAACAGGAGCTGGCGTCGAAGCATCAATGGATATTCCCGGGGAAAAGCTCAATAATGTTTACAAGGCCACCGAGTTCCTGATCCGGGCTAACGTGCCGGCAGAAATGTTGCCAGAGGGCCGTCAGGAGAAACCATGGGTTGGCCGGCGCGTGGCTGTAATTGGCGGCGGTGACACGGCCGTTGACTGTGCCAGATCGGCTATCCGCCTGGGTGGCGAAGAAGTGACAATCATTTATCGTCGGACTGAGACTGAGATGCCTGGCAATAAGGTCGAACGGGGCATTTGCCTCGAAGAAGGGGTCAATATCAAGTATTTGCAAGCCCCTACCGAGTATATTGGTGATGAAGATGGCCGCGTTAAAGCCATGAAGGTTATCTGCATGGAGCTTGGGGAGCCTGATCGCTCTGGTCGGCGGCGACCTGTACCCATTGAAACTTCGCAATTCATCCAGGAGATAGATACCGTGATTCTTGCGGTCGGTTACTGGCCTGATCCACTGATGGGTGAAACCACCCCGGATCTGGCAACCCATAAATGGGGGCTTATTACTACAGATGAAAACGTAGGCGCCACCAGCCGGGAGGGAGTTTTCGCTGCCGGCGACAACGTCCACGGGCCGGATTTGGTAATTACCGCGATTGCCGCTGCCCATAATGCAGCAACGAGCATCGATGCCTATCTTAATCAACAAACGATTGCCTGGGTCGAAATCACAGCGTAACAACCTCCCGGCCGGCGAGCCGGTCATTTTGACTTCTCTTGGTGGAACGAGGGCGAAGTTTTAGCTAAACTTCGCCCTTTTTTTGTCTGGCCGGGCAAACCTTGGTACGGGGCATTTGGCTTAAGAATTCGTCTAAATTATCCCTTCCGCTATCTGTAATTAGATTTCCTTATCATTTCGGATAAGGGAAAGCAATAAGAAAAACCTATAGATAGGTTGAATCTGTAACTGCTCTGCTTATATAATAAGGTTGGTTGTTACAAATTTCACAATCGTTTTCCAGTTGCGGTTTGGAGCTCCTTCTGACCACATAATGCTTCATCACCTTTTTATTCAAACAAGGTTTGACCATATGAAAAAATCCAGAGCGATACTTGTATTGTTCATGACTTTGCTTTTCACCGGTGCTTGTTCGGCCGCCGAAGAGGTGCCCCCTCTCGTGATTTCTCAAGAACTTGCCATTCCTACAGAGGCTCCAAAAGAATCGTCGGTCTTGGCAGGCACGGCCGCTCACCGGTGGACGGATGTAGAAGGAGTCATAGCAACCACTACCCAGGTTCCAGAACCGACATCTTCGCCCATTCCAACACCCTCACCGACTGAATCACCGGAGATGGTTGCCTCAGTTTCCGACGAATGCCTGGCCTGTCATATGGATAAAGATAAGTTGGTTGAAACAGCTGCACCGGAGGAGAAAGCGCCCAGCGAGAGCTCGGGTGTTGGCTGAGGGGGTGAGGTGGCTCCGTTGGAGCCTTGGGAGAAAGTGCTCGTCGACGCCAAACTATATCCTGAGACAGTGCATGGAAAGATAGCCTGTACCGATTGTCACGGCGGTCTACAGGATTCAGACAAAGAGCTGGCTCATACCAATCTCATCGCTCGGCCCAGTGGCGACCCGGGCGCAACCTGCGGAAAGTGCCATGAGAAACAGAGCGAGCTCCAGCAGGTAAGTCTTCATTCGAATCAGCAGGGTTACTGGACTGTCATGGAAGCCCGCGGAGCTTCCCATGAAGATCCGGCCATGCAGGAGATGTTTGGAAATCATTGTGCCAGTTGTCATACGACATGTGGTGATTGTCACGTCAGTCAGCCGGCAAGCGTTGGCGGCGGCCTTTTAGACAGCCACAATTTCACAAGCAATCCACCTATGTCCCGAACATGTACGGCCTGCCACGGTAGCCGAATCGGTAACGAATTCTTGGGGAAAAATGAGGGGTTGCGACCGGATGTACACTTCCGCCAGGAAAGGATGACCTGTATGGATTGTCATACTGGAGATGAGCTTCATGGCGACATGGGCGATACAGAAACAGCTATTGCCCACCGATATGACTCTCCCGCAGAACCTAAATGCACCAATTGTCATCCATCAATTAGCGACTCAAATATTTATCACGAGGCTCATGGTGACAAGCTTTCCTGCCAGGTATGTCATTCGGTTTCCTATTCCAGTTGTGATGGCTGTCACGTTGCGATTAGCGAAGAAAGCGGAAATCCTTTCTTTGAAACGTCCAATCACTATCTAAGCTTCCTTATTGGCCGCAACCCACTTCAGAGCGAAGATCGCCCGTACGATTATGTACCGGTGCGTCATGTGCCGGTCGATCCGGACAGCTTTGCTTTCTATGGAGACAACTTGTTGCCTGATTTTGATGCGCAACCTACCTGGCGTTACGCAACACCACATAATATCCAGCTCGAAACACCCCAAACTGAAAGCTGCAATGCCTGCCATGGGAACCCGGACCTCTTCTTGACGGCTGACAAGGTGGCAACTGTAGAACTTAGCGCGAATACACCAGTAATCGTAGAGACGGTCCCAGAATAACGCTTGGGTCAAGATAAACAATAGTCGGATTCCGATCCCGGCACGTGTAGACATATCATGAGAAATAGTCTTAGGAGATGGACAAGATGAAAAACAGATATTATTGGTTGCTCGTTCTCATGCTGGCCTTCGGCCTGGTACTGAGTGCTTGCGGTGCCGATGAAGAACCAGCAGCCCCCGAGGTAACTGCCGAGAGCGTTGCTGAACCCATGGAAGAAGCAACTGAAGTACCAGAGATTGAAGAACCTGAAATTGTGGAGGAAGAAGCAGCCGAGCCGGTCGAAGAAGAGATGGAAGAGGTAAAGGAAGCAGAGGTCGCTATGGCAACAGAAGCCGACCTGGATGCCGCTTTCGCCCCCTTCCTAGCCAGCATGGTCAAATACAATACGACGGGACTGGATGCTCTGAACGAACAGTTGGCCGGCGATCCGCCACCGTTTCTACTCGACGTTCGCCAACCGGAGGAGTTAGCGGACAAAGGTCATATAGAGGGAGCCATAAATATTCCCTTGAGAGAGCTTGGGCAGAACCTTGATAAGCTGCCGAGTTTTGATACGCCTATTACCAGCTACTGTGGTAGTGGCTGGCGCTGCACGATTGCTATGACAGAGATTGGGGTCCTTGGCTGGGGAAATGTCCTTAGCTTGAAGGACGGCAGCTTCGGCGGATGGCTAGAAGCCGGCTATCCCGTTGAAGAGGGAGCAGCTGCTGAGGCAATGGCTCTGAATGCGGCCGAGACAGATCCATCCCTGGTCGCGGTAATAGATCATGCACTTTCGAACATCCCCGAAGGCTGGGGAGGTGTTTCAGCGGAACGGTTAAATACCGAATTAGCCGAGAATCCTGATCTTATCGTCTTGGATGTCCGGACCCAGGGCGAAGTCGATGAAAAAGGGACAATTCCGGCCGATAACTTTGTCCATATTCCTCTTGAGGAGTTTGTTGAACGGCGAACAGAGTGGCCGGCAGACAAAACGGCTCCTATCGCCGTCTACTGCGGTAGTGGGCATCGTTCGACAATGGCCATGGCCATCCTGTGGACCTATGGCTACGAAGATGTCAGCAGTTTAAAGGGCGGATTTGGTGGCTGGGCTTCAGAAGGCTACCCGGTTGAGGGTGGCACAGCTGTTCTGGACGTAGCCTATAATTATTTCCTGGCCAATATGGTCAAATACAATACAACTGGCTTTGACGCCCTGAATGAGCAACTGGCCGGCGATCCGCCTCCTTTCTTACTGGACGTACGCCAGCCTGAGGAGCTTGAAGAAAAAGGTCACATCGAAGGTGCAGTCAACATCCCGCTGCGCGAATTAGGCAAGAATACCGACCTGTTGCCTAGCTTCGAGACACCAATCGTCAGCTATTGCGGTAGCGGCTGGCGCTGCACCATTGCCATGACTGAGCTCGGCGCTTTGGGTTGGGAAGATGTTCTCAGCCTCAAGGGCGGCAGCTATGGCGGCTGGCTTGAAGCCGGTTACCCCATAGTAGAAGGTCCAGCCGCCGAGGCGATGATATTGAACGCAGCGGAGCCAGATCCGGCGCTGCTGGCCCTGGCTGATCAGGCTCTAAGTAATATTCCCGAAGGTTGGGGAGGAATTAGTGCGGAAGAATTGACGACAGCGTTGGCGGAAAACTCCGACCTGGTAGTGATTGATGTCCGGACCCAAGGCGAGGTTGATGAAAAAGGCACGATCCCGGCCGACAACTTCATCCATATACCACTTGAAGAGTTTGTCGCGCGGAAGGCTGAATGGCCGGCCGATAAGCACACGCCTATCGCTGTTTACTGCGGCAGTGGCCATCGATCGACTATGGCAATGGCCATCCTGTGGACATACGGTTACACCGATGTCAGTAGCCTGAAGGGCGGATTCGGTTCTTGGGCAGAGGCTGGCTATCCGGTTGAAGGCGGCACAGCCGCATACGATCAAGCATTTGGGGATTTTCTGGTGAGCATGGTCGCTTACAACACCGTCGGCCTGGATTCCCTGAACGAACAATTAGCTGGCGATCCTCCACCCTTCTTACTGGACGTTCGTCAGCCCGAAGAACTTGAGGAGAAAGGCCACATAGAAGGTGCGGTCAATATACCTCTCCGCGAACTGGGCCAACACACGGATTTACTGCCAACTCTTGATACGCCCATTGTCAGCTACTGCGGCAGCGGCTGGCGCTGCACAATAGCCATGACCGCCCTTGGCGCCCTTGGCTATGAGGATATCCTCAGTCTGAAAGGTGGCAGCTATGGTGGTTGGCTTGAAGCAGGTTATCCTATTGTAGAAGGCGCCGCAGAAGAGCCGTTGGTCCTGGATGTTGCCGATCTGGATCCTGCCTTGCTGGCCATTATGGATCAGACTATGAGCGCCATCCCCGAAGGCTGGGGCGGCATTTCGGCTGAAGATCTCAATACGGATCTGGCTGAAAATCCCGATCTGATCGTGATCGATGTTCGCACCCAAGATGAGGTTGAGGAGAAAGGAGTTATCGAAGCAACGAACCTGATCCATATCCCGCTTGAAGAGCTACTCTCCCGTAGAACGGAATGGCCGGCCGATAAGGGCGCTCCCATTGTGATCTATTGTGGAAGTGGGCATCGCTCGACCATCGCCATGACCATTTTATGGGCATACGGCTATGAGGATGTTAGCAGCCTCAAAAACGGCTTTGGTGGCTGGGCAGATGCAGGGTATCCCGTTGTAGAACTCGAAGCAGTGCAATCATAGCCACATCGGTAACAGGCACTGCATAATAGTCGCTCAATCAATGCACCTTCAACAAAAAAGACCTTGGGCGACCAAATGAGTTATCGAGGCCTCATCTGGAGAACTATCCAATGGGGCCTCGATTATTTTTGCCCAGTCTGACCTAAATAACCTGGAAAAAGAATACGAAGGTCACTTTCCCGGCCACAAGATACCGAGAAAGTGACCTTCGATGTTAGATTAACGGGACTAAGAGCGGCTAGACGAAAATAATCTGTGCTCCTTCGGCCATTTGCAGAAAATCCATCGCCCCAACCACACTATCGACTTCAGAGAATAAATCATCTTCGGTGAGGCCCCACATGTCATAGGTCATGCGGCAGGCATATAGTTTTCCACCAGCATCAGCGATTGTCTGCAGAAACTCCCTAACCGGCGGGAAATCAAGTTTCTGCATTTCCTTTTTCATCATGCCGGTCGCGAAATCAGTCATGCCAGGTAACACCGCCATGGCATTGGGGATACCCCATCCGTTGGGCATCACCATCGATGGGTTCCCCAACGGCGTACATTTCAGTTTGTCCATCTTAGACTCCGTGATCATATCCAGACCCCAGAAGGTGAAGAATATACTGGCCTCATAGCCTTCCATCAAGGCAGCATTGGCCAGCACCATCCCTGGATAAGCCATATCCAACGTACCTTTTGAACAAACCAACATTATTTTTCGATCGCTTTCCTCGAACATCCAATTGCTCCTCAGTTCTAGTTATATTGTCAATTTAAATGCAGCCGGTAGGTTTGCCTAAACCAGAAACATAGGCCACTTTTTTAGCCGGACCTTTGGGAAATAGCTGATATATTTCCTTGGTCGATATGCCAGCCTGGGTTGTAATACGTCGAAGGGTAGGCGAATCACCCTGGCTTTTGAAATCATTTCGGCAGAATTCGATGACCTGCCAGTGCCTGTCTGTCAAGGGGTCGATGCCTATTTCCTGAGCCAGCGCCGTGGCCACATCCTTGTTCCAGTCATCGGGATTCTCCATGAATCCTTCTTCATCAAAGCCAATCTCTTTACCGGCAATTTCTCTTGTTGTCATTTGATTTATCCTCCAAATCTTTCTCGTTAATTTTCAGAAAATGTTTTTAATACATTTAGCGTCTTGGACAAGCCACGCCGTACGGCCGGGTCGTTCATCTGGCGCATAATATCCAATAGAGAAACCTTCTCCGGGACTTCCTCTTCTCGCAAAACATTCGCGGAAGTGCGTAACAAGGTCATGATTTCCGGCTGGGTCATCTCCTTCACGGTTTGAAGAATGAGGACAATGTTCTCACCGAGTTGATGGATATCCTCTTCCGTAAAATTCGAGACGATTTCGTCCATGATCGTCATGCCACCCTGGAAAAAGGAAAAGTAACCTTTCTTCTCCATTTCACTGAGACGAGTCATGATGGTCATGAATATCTCATCTGATAAAGGTCCCATTTCTCTCGCCAGGTCACTGAAACTTTCGAGTTGGTCTAATGCCACCTCCAGATTACGAGTATTGCGGACTAGCCGCTTTGTGACCCTTATAATGTCTTCAAGTTGGACATAGCCCTCAATCTCATCCAGTTGCCTGACTGACAGTTGATAAACTTCGTTAGCGACAGGGGTTAAATCATTCTTCAATTCATCCCAATCTTGCCTGTTCCGCCGCTGCAACTGGGCTTCTTCCGTAAGAAATGCAATTTGGGTAGTTAGGAAATCAACCTTCTGGTTTAGTTCAAGGATTGTCTGGTCCATAACTTACTCCTAGCTCCACTTGCCGGCCATAGTCATTTGGGCCGTAATCGGCATCTCTTTGCCCTTGAGCAAGATGTTCCAATACATCCAACGAAACATCACCTTGCCCCAATGGTTCATTTCGGATTCTTGCAACAAGGAAAAAGGGCCAATCCCGGGGAGAGGGTATTTGCCGGGTAACGGTTCAACGTCGTAATTGAAGTCGATAAGTATGCCCTTGCCAAATCCTGATTCGATAAAACAGTTGGCATGGCCGTCAAATTTCTCCAACATCGGCATTCCCTCAATATAGCGAAGGAAATTCTCAATAAACACTTCTACCGCGAAATGGGCTACCGAACCCGCTTTTGAGGTGGGTAAATTGGCTGCATCTCCGAGTGCGAAAACATTGTCATGTTTGGTCGAGAGGAAATTATGTTTGTCCACCGGCACATGATTCAACTCGTCTCCGAGACCAGAACGGGCAATGACTTCCGCACCCATATTAATCGGCACCGTCACCAATAGATCATACGCGACTTCCTCTTCGTCATAAGAAATCAGTAGCTTGTTCTCAGGATCTACACGCTCCGGGTAAAATTCAGTAACCAGCTTTATATTCTTATCTTCCAGCGTGTTGCCGAGGAGGCTGGCCGCTCGAGGCTTCGTAAAAGCGCCCGGAAGTGGGGTCACCAGGGTCAGATCGACCTTATCCCGCATGTGCTTGTCATGAAAATACCAGTCGGCCAAAAAAATAAATTCCATGGGTGCTACCGGGCACTTATAGGGCAACTCCATAATATTGACGACCAATCGGCCACCTTCCCAGGTGCGTAACTTCTTAGCCAGGGCCACCGCGCCATCGTAGGTGTAAAAGTCATGAATAGAGTCTCGCCAGGCGCTCTCTGTCAAGCCTGGCGTCTGTCCGGACGAGGATGAGTACCGGTAGCGATGACCAGATAATCGTAATAGAGATAACGATTATCTTTTTTAATCTTAACCCGATTCTGTTCCGGCTCGATTAGCTCAATTTCCGAAAGGATCATTTCAACGCCCTGAGGAATAAAATCCCGCTTGGGTTTGATCACGTCGTTTTCACCATAGATCCCAAATGGAATAAAGAGGAAACCCGGTTGGTAATAATGTGTTTCATTTTGATCAACGATAGTAATCTTCCATTCATCACGACCGAGAACGTGACTGAGTTTATTTGCCACCATTGTCCCGGCCGTACCTGCGCCAAGAATGAGTAACCTTTTCATAGAAATACTCCTTTATAAAGCTGTCAGATTGGCAATCGCCGCCAGGCGACCTACCAAAGATTTTCGTTCATTTACAATGTGGGCAATGATATTGGCGATGCGCTGTATGCTATCCAAAACCTGCTTGCGCTGATTTCGGTCAAGGTAAAATATATTTTCGAGTCGGGCGGCCAACATTTTTTCGTCAACACCAAACTCGGCCGCCATCATTGAGACCTCCTCGGGCGAAGGCGGCCAGACATCTGATGCCACACAACCCGCCACGACCATACCCTTCAATTCATCTCCGACCCGAATCATGGCCCGGGTGCAAAGTAGGCCCAGATGGCTGCGACTAAATTGTGGCTGGAGATCAATTGTCGTGGCCAAATCATGCCAGCTGTTAATGCATCTCTGCAATGCCTCCGGTTCTTCGCTGATTACGTCAAAGAGACCACAGGTATGACTGGGCTTAGTGATTGGATTACCAGCCATGTCAGTTACTACCAGCATTGTTCCTAACAGGTCGGCGAAAGTATCCTGGATCAATTGAACGCATTCCAGAGGCAGGATCGCTTTCAAACTGTCTATTGCCATTTCCTCCTGAGGGGCGCTAATCCTTGACGCTGTTAGTCCGGTAGGGGCAATCTGAATCTGAAGCCAACTATCGACCTGATCGGCCGGGAAGCGCCATTGTTTACCCACCTTCAATGCCGGTAAACGACCTGACTCCGCCATGCGATAGATAGTCGATCGATCCACCTGTAACAGCATTTGCATTTCTTTTGCCGTCAACATTTCTATCATCATATCCAACCCTTTTGTGAATAATTGCACATTCGAGCATATAGTACCCATAATCAGCGCCTGCAGTAAGTGACATTTATCAGCATACTGGGTGATACTTGTCACATTCCGCATACGATGCTTTTAGAATGCGATATGCATACAATGCAGACAATGAGGATTCCTTGCGAGATTGTTTGTCCACTGACTGACCAATGGATTTACTAAACGCAGTACTTTTTTGACATCAAAACAGGTTGCCTTTTAGCCCCTTCCCCGCTATTCTCACACCCATGAATCCACTTCATTGGACATTTGACAAACTCTACCCACTTATACGCTTCTTTTATGAAAAAATCCTTGGCCATGATTGGTTCGAAGAGGTGACGCCGGTTCTTTGGCAAGGTGGCGCGCCATCATACAAGCGTGATTACACTTTCTTACTGAAAAAGGGCATCAACGCCGTGCTCGATGTCCGAGCGGAGCGCGAAGATGATCAGGCGATTTATGCAGCCAATGATGTGAAGTACTTGCGGCTCAAAGTGCTTGACGTCATGGTTCCCGGAGCCAAAGAGTTGGACGAAGGGACCACATTTATTCATAATCAAATAGAAGACGGTAGAATTGTGTTAGTTCATTGCGCAAAGGGCCGGGGTCGTTCGGCCACCCTGATGGCTGGCTACCTGATGCGCTACGAGGGCTATACATACACCTCCGCCAAGGAACTCCTGGATTCGAAACGATCTTTGACCAATCTCCAGGGACGTCACCAACGCGTACTCGAATCATGGATTAGCCAGGTTAATCCAACATCTGTTACTGATTCATTATCATACTCTGGTGACGGTTGATAAGCAGTACCCATCGAACAAACCAAACTCGGTACTATGTCTAAAAGCAATATCACCCCTATCCGGCGACAATATTTGGATCTAAAACGCCAGTATCCTGATGCGATCCTCTTTTTCCGCCTGGGGGATTTTTATGAGACTTTCGACAAAGATGCCGAAACGGCCGCTCAGGAATTGGATTTAGTCCTAACAGGCCGTAATGTTGGCAAAGGACAGCGCGTGCCCATGGCCGGAGTGCCCCACCACGCAGCCGAGGGATACATTACTAAATTGATTGATCGGGGCTATAAAGTCGCGCTGTGTGAACAGATAGGCACCGAAACCATCAACGGCCTCATGCCTCGCGATGTGGTTCGAGTATTCACCGCCGGGACGGTGATAGAGCCAGGCATGTTGGACGCCGGCAAAAACAATTATCTTGTTAGCGTCATTATGGATGGGGAAATGTCCGGCCTGGCCTTTACCGACATCACAACGGGAGAATTTGCGACAACCCAACTAAAATCCAGTCGCTCTCTCCTCGAAGAATTGGCCCGGCTAAGACCCGCGGAAATTCTCTTATCCGACAATGAATATGGATTGGATGGCGGTTCATCTACAGCCAAGGCTATAAGCCGCCTTCCAGCCTGGCGCTATGAAGAAGGGAACGCACGGCAGGCACTTTTAAATCATTTCCAGGTCAGCACCTTGGCCGGCTTTGGTTGTGAAGGCAAACCCCTGGCTATTCAGGCTGCCGGGGCCTTAATTGCCTATCTTTTGGATACACAAAAGGGCGCGATTGCCCAACTACGGCGGTTGGCCACCTATAGCACAGATCGTTTCATGTCACTGGATGCTGCCTCGCGTCGCAATTTGGAATTAACCGAATCCCTGGATGGTGGCGAAAGTAATTCGCTCATGGCTGTGCTCGACCATTCGGTTACGCCTATGGGCAAACGCCTCTTAAGGGATTGGATCACCAGACCCTTATTAAATCTGGCCGATCTCGAAAAACGCCACGACCAAGTCGATGTATTCTTCGGTGACGGGATAATCCGGGCCGAGTTTAGAGCATTGTCACGCGGCCTTCCAGATCTGGAACGACTCGCCAACCGGACCGTTAGCGCCAAAGCAACACCGCGAGATCTAGATAGTATTGGCCGGATACTGGCTGTTGTACCGGATCTCTTAGAGCTGGTGAAAAATGCGATTGCAGAATCTGATGGAGAGGATGCAACTCATCCTTAACCCCGTTGGCCGGAATGCTTGATCCATGCCCGGATATTGCCGAACTTATTAACCAGGCCATAGTGGAGGATGCCCCATCCAAATCTCAACAAACCAGGTGTGATTCGGCCCGGCTTCTCAGCAGAGCTGGATGGCGTTGTGAATTCATCGGCTCATGCCCGTGAGTGGGTGGCCGGCCTGGAGCCACGCGAAAGAGAGCGAACCGGCATTTCATCATTAAAAGTGGGCTTCAACAAGGTGTTTGGCTACTACATCGAGGTCACCAAAGCCAACAGTGACCGCGTCCCGAGGATTACATCCGGAAACAAACGCTCACGAATGCTGAACGGTATATCACCCCGGAGTTAAAGGAATATGAAACGCTTATCCTGAATGCCGAGGAGCGTATTGTCGAAATCGAAAGGCGTGTCTTCGCCGAGGTAAGCCAGCGAATCGGGAAAGCAGCTGACCGGTTGTTGCCAACAGCATCGGCAATTGCCCGGCTCGACGTCGCTAGCCGCCTGGCCGAAGTAGCCGTATTGAATAACTATGTTCGGCCCGCGCTGACCAATGACGACGAACTGGATATCATCGCAGGCCGGCATCCAGTCGTCGAACGAGCCCAGGCTGATGGAGCGCTTCGTGGCCAACGATTGCCATTTTGACCGACGGAACGGATCCAACTCATCACCGGCCCAAACATGTCCGGGAAAATCACTATTTACGCCAGGTCGCGCTGATCGTGTTGATGGCCCAGATTGGCAGTTTTGTCCCGGCTGAAATCGGCTCGCATTGGGCTGGTCGATCGGATTTTCACCCGAATTGGCGCACATGATGAATTGCACGCCGGTCGCTCCACTTTCATGGTGGAGATGGTCGAAGCGGCCGAAATCCTGCACCAGGCCACGGGTCGTTCCTTGCTCATCCTGGATGAAATAGGCCGGGGAACCAGCACCTATGACGGTCTATCAATTGCCTGGTCCATGATTGAATATCTGCACAACCACCCACGTTTGAAGCCGCGCACGCTTTTTGCGACTCACTATCATGAATTGGTTGGCCTGGCCGATATGTTTCCCATGGTTGCAAACTACAATGTTGCCGTCGCCGAGGAAGGAGAAACAGTAACCTTTTTGCACCAGATTGTCCCTGGTGGAACGCGAACCGTAGTTATGGCATTCACGTCGCCCAACTGGCCGGATTACCCCGGGATGTTATCAATCGAGCCTACGAGATTCTTGACGATCTCGAAGCCCATGCTCCAACCGCTTCGGTCGAGCCAAGCCATTTGAAACCGGCCCAGCAGATCGCCCTCTTTCCCGAGACAAGCCCAGTAATCGAAGAATTGCAGTCGCTGGATGTGACGACGATGACCCCACTGGAGGCCATTAACAAGCTATACGAATGGAAAAGGCGTTATGGCGACTCTCAAGAGTAGATTAAGCCTTAACCCCAAGTCGACAATCGACAAAATAGTGAATAATCATGAGCCTGGGAGCGTGGGGTGTTTGAGATGGCTGGTATATGCGTGCACCTCGCTGGGGAATTGGGATAATCTAAACCTCAGCATCAAATCGAACTTTGACCTGTCAAGTGACGGTGAAGATTACCGTTAGATCATAGGTCAATCAACGCGAGGCCAGGCTATTTGGTAAACACTATTTGAAGCCTGTCCCTTATCGACTACAAATAGCGAGTGTAACCTCCGTCAACTTATATAGAAATATCATGCCAGGGGAGCAGATAATCAGAGATTCAGGATTAAGACGGGATAAATAGTGACAATATCGGGAGTCGGCAGATGATGGGTTTTTGACCAGGGCATGGCCTTTCGTTTTGGGCAAAAGAACGGCTCCCAGGTAGAGTATCGGGAAGAAAGATGCCAGCAGATTTAGAATATGCAACCGTCCAAATGATCTGTGAAGCTCTTGTCATGACTGGCAAGGGTTATTGTATCGCTCTATATGAGGCCACAACCATATGACCAACCTGTGTCGCCGCCTAAATCTACAGTAAGGGTTTATCCTTAATGAAAAACGATTCAATTCAATTTGATGACGAGAGTTGGGAGAAACTGCCAGATTTTTTAGGCAAGCTACCCGAGCCAGTCCGCATTCATGTTTGGGGAGACGAAATGGCTAGCCCCAGCGAACGCGAAGCCGCTCAACTGGTCCGCGCCATCAGCGACAGGTTCGATCAAATCTCCTTTGCCCTGTTACCCCGGCGGATTAGTTATAATTATTACCCGGTTTTCGGTATCATGTGGGCCAAAGAAGAGGAGGCGGTGGATTTCGGGGTAAGAATCATTGGCCTTCCAGCCGGTGTTCAAATGACTTCGTTAATCGCCGCCATTCAATCAGTAGCATTTCGTGGCATGACTTCTGAAGTGAAGACCAGGATCTTACTGAAAGGGTTGAGGGCAGATGTCACCCTGGAGTTGATTACTTCGGCCGAGGATGAAGCGGGTACAGTGATGGCCCATCGAATTTTTAATATGGCCGTGGCCAGCCCTTATATCCGCAGTTTCTTGATTATGGTCGACGACTTTCCAGAAGCCAGCGTTCGTTATTCGGTTAATCGTATACCCCACCTGGTTATCAACGGCCGGGTTCATATCGAAGGGCGTAGTCGATGAAGAGAGCATCCTGGCTCACATCGCTCAGGGGTTAGACCAGGCTTCTAGCACGGATGCCGTCTCTGAAGCTAAATGATCGGCCATCAACAATATGTATAACGAGGACTCCTTGGCGGGCAAGAATCAATACGAACAGGTCACCCAAAAGACAGTTGACGATGGCCGACTGCTTCAACGCGTTGGTAAAGGAGATCAGGTCGCATTTGAGCAACTATATGGCCGTTACAGCGGGCAAGTTTACAATTACCTCTGGCGGCTCGTCCATGAGCAGTCCGTGGCCGAGGAGCTACTCCAGGAAAGTTTTCTCGCCATTTGGAAAGGTGCCGGTCGGTTTCGCAGCCAGGCCAGCGTCAAGACCTGGATTTTCCGCATCGCCCATAATCAGGCTGTCTCGTGGTTAAGGAAACACGCCGGTGATGAATTTCTTGACGATAGCCAGATTCCGGCCCGCTGAGTGGCGGGTCGATGAAAGTTTGATGGCGGAATGGCAGGCCGAACAGGTCTCTCTTGTCCTGGATCAACTTTCTCCAAACCACCGGGCTGTGGTCGAACTTGTATTTAACCAAGGACTTTCCTATAGGGAGATTGCAAAGGTAATGAATTGCCCTATTGGCACAGTGAAAAGCCGGATGAGCTATGCCCTCAAGAACCTAACTCAGCTACTGCAAGACACCGAGCTCGGCGGGTAATTTCTAATGGTTGAGCCTGCAAATCGCCAATATTGAACCTTTTTCACTCATTCCTCGACAATATAAATATGAGAATCACTACTTCCTGGAACCGCTCAACCTGATAAGGATGGTAGATATGCGACGGGAAAAGTTACAGGAAAAGATTCATGAATTGATACGTTCATGGTATCCGCTGTATGCCAATAATAGTCTGCAAGGGCCGAAGCGATTTATTACCAGGTATTGGCTTAGCCGTAGTAAAACCGCACAGATAGAATTTCAAGCAATTCGCACTTTGCAATCTTCTTTACAAAGCCAGCCAACCGTAGCCCCACAACCAGAAACATTTAAACGCATTCAAAAGCGGGTCACCACCGATGTTCAATTCGGACAAATCTTCTCTCGCCAACGACAGCCTTGGGCCATTCCCCTTGGACTTTTAATTGTTGCCGGAATACTCCTATGGCAGGCGTTGCCACCTGTCATCACGCTCGCCTGGTCTGCTCAAGGACAGGATTTAACAACCTTCAAAGTCTATCGGGGTATTTCAGATGCTTCTGCACCGATCACAGCAGACGATTTTGTCTTAATCGGCGAGGTTCCGGCCGATTCTACCGATAACACCTATACGATTACAGATACACCCTTGTTTCCTGGCAATAATATCTTGTACCGAATTGATGCTGTCAACGAACAGGGCTTTCTGGCCACAACCAAAACATTGACCGGAAATGGGATTGAGGCACTGTTCAGTCAGGTAACGCTTGCGCTGATTGCTTTCTTTGTGGTTTACGTGCTGTGGTATTTGCTTCGTCCGGCGCTGGTCGCCAGCAACCCAAGCCGGTTTATCCTGAACTAAGAGTATATTGACAAGCGGTAAGTAAGTGAATGATTTTTCAGATTAAAAAAAGAGTCTCTTCTGTCGGGTTCCTATCGATTCTAATTTTATCTATTGCGTTATTTTCCGGCTGTAATGCGAATAATCGTGATGTAGCCTTAGAAAGAGGAACGACAACAGAGGGAGCTTCAAGCTCAACTGGAAGTGGCCCTTACGCCGATATCCCTGTGGGTTTTACAGAGGAAGGATACCCCTATCGTGGCGATCCTGATGCACCCGTCACTGTGTATGAATATAGCGACTATCTTTGTCCCTTCTGCGGCAGGCATAATAACGAAACGATGCCAATATTGCTTGATGAGTTTGCCCGAACAGGCAAAGTGAAATTCGTCTTTCTTGATTTTCCGATTGAAGCGTTGCACCCAACAGCTGACTATGGGCATTTGGCGGCTATGTGTGTAGCCGAACAGGATGCTGCTGAATTCTGGGAAATGCACGACTTACTTTACGCACGTCAAAATCAATGGAACGGGTTACCAAATCCGGCGGAATACGTCGTTGGCCTGGCCCAAGAGGTCGGGGCGGACATGAAGGTATTCGAGATCTGCTTCAATGACCAGGGAACAGTCGATATATTAAATGGTAGAATCGCTGATGCCCGAGAGTTAGGATTCAACGGCACACCCAGTTTTAACTTTCGATATAAAGGAAACGACGAATTGTACCCATACGTTGGCGCCCAGCCTGCGTCAGAGTTTTCTCGCATTTTTTATTCACTGGCCTCAATTGGTAAACTGCCGCTCGACCCAACCCCCGAGCCACAAGTCTTACCATATTGGTTGACGGATGATGGGTTGGCGCCCGATCCAATGCGGGAAGGTTTCACCAAGGCTGGTGACCCTTTTAAGGGCGATCCTTCGGCAGAGTTAGTTGTCATCGAGTTGACCGATTTCCAATGCCCATCATGCGCAACCCATAGCCTTCAAATCCAACCATTTATCGATGAACAACTGGTCGATACTGGACGGGTCAGGTGGATACTGAAAAATCTACCTGTCAAAGAACACCAACGGGCTCCCGTTGCAGCCGCTGCGGCCGAGTGCGCCGCTGACCAAGGACAATATTGGGCGATGCATGACCAGCTATTTAAAAATCAGTCTGCATGGTCAACAAGTGATAACGATACATTCTTTCTTGAGATTGCTGAAGATTTGGACATGAATTTGACTGAATTTGCTGCATGTTTGACGGGTCGGGCTGCCTTGGAAAGTGTAATACATGATCTTTTCGATGCTCAACAAGCCGGTCTGTATAAGACGCCGACATTCATAATCGTTCATGATGATGTCCCGACTTTACTCGAGGGCTCCCGGGAAGTCTCAGAATTTGTCAGTTTGTTGGAAAGCTTTCTTACAAAGGCACCTGATTCCGAATAATTAGCTTGTCACGCTATGTCATAATTAACGATTTTCATTTGCCAATTAGTAGCCATGGAGTGATGATATGAGATGAAAAAGAATATTCGCAAGTCCAGAAGGTCAATTGTCTTGGAGAAATTAGGTAAATTATAGTTAAGAATAGGAGGATGGAAATGGAAAAAAGAAAAACGAACCGACCAATCATGTGGATATCTATGGCAATCATGTCAGGAATCCTGCTAGCCGTTCTAATTTTTGTGCTGGGTACCGGGGTATCGGTTGCCCAGGGACCTCTGCCTACGCATGATGATTTGTGTATGGAAGATGCTTACGAAAAAAAAGTGGTGTGCACGGCCAATGATTTTGGCATCACCGACGTTGAATTTATTGAAGTCGCGGATACTTGCGAATATATTGGTGATACGGCAACAGTCCGGGTGCTTCTGACCGCTGCAGTCGGAAAACCTGAGAGGTTTGATATCGGCTATTTTGTCGCCTTGAGTGGTACTAACGCGATTGATCCCGGCAACGTCTGTTACCATTCGTACCTGCAACCGGTATCGACTGATAACAACGTCACCTATTCACCGACCAGCGGCGTCGGACCGTTTTGGCAAGGAACAGAGGCCACAGTTGATACTTGTGGGGACAGTGAAGGCAAGGATATCGACATCAGGTTCGAAACTTTAGACTACATCACGATTCTCTGCCAGGATAATGACAATGACCCCGGAGGCCAGGTTGATGTTGAGATATGCGCTTCATACAAACAGGCCGATGATAGCTTCTGTGGAGAGATATCTGGACCAACCGGGGCCGTTCCCGGCGCGCCTTCCAAGTGCAGCTGCACCACTTTCAATTTCCCCTTTACCCCGACCGGTATCACCTTGGGCGAAATTAGCGCCAATGAGACAAACCGCTGGCTATTACCAATCGTAGGAATATTGCTCCTCCTTGCAGTTACAACCATCGTGGTTCTGCGCAAGCGGAGTACAGCCGAACAAATTGTGTAATTTGTTAAGCTGCTGATATTTAAATCAAAAAACACCCATGGCCTCTCGGCCGTGGGTGTTTTTCTATTTCGTTCAAGCCATGATCCAATACTATTTGTCGGCGTCTTTCATACGCGCATCAGGCATGGGCGAACCCATCAGGCGTGCCCCAACCTTGCGGCTCAACTTGCGTATTCGGGATCGGCCGCGAGCCGAAATGTAGCGCGCGCGTCGCCATTCGCGGCCGGCGACTGAGATCTCCGGCGGCGTCACATCCCACTTAACGACCGACGCTGCCCAGGTTAAACCCCCACCAAAACCTACAAAGATAACATTGTCGTCAGGCTTCAATAGACCTTCATTCACCGCATCGCATAAAGCCAGGGGAATCGAGGCGGCCGAGGTATTGCCCCTCGTCTCCAGATTCAAATAGAATTTATCGGTAGAAATACCTAATTTTTTTGCTGAAGTTTCTATGATACGCCTGTTTGCCTGGTGAGGGACGATAAGGGCGATGTCGTCCATCGTTAGCTCCGCTTTCTTCAGCACATCCTCAATGGCGTCGACTATTACGCTGGTAGCAAAGCGAAAAACCTGGCGACCGGACATCCGGATCGTGCCTTTCATTTGTCCATTTCCCAAATACTCGGGACCGAGACTTGGTACTGGATTATGATAAATTGCCGGAAGATTCAACAAATCACCACCAGAACCATCGGAGCGCATCGTCGAGGCCATTACCCCACCTGGCACACTAGATCCTTTGAGTACTACCGCCCCTGCCCCATCGCCAAACAATATACAGGTTCCTCGATCCTTCCAATCTGTGACTCGGGTCATTGTCTCAGTACCAACGACAATTGCATTTCTCACCGAACCGGTTCCAATAGCTTGGGAAGCCATATTCAGACCATATACAAAACCAGAGCAAGCCGCACTAAGATCAAAGGCTCCTGCTCGCGTTGCTCCCAGGTAATCTTGAACGCGGCAAGCGGTAGAAGGGAAAATGTACTCGGGTGTTGAAGAGGCTACAATGATTAATTCTATTTGGGAAGGATGCAGATCAGCCACATGTATTGCTCGTGCAACAGCTTCAAAAGCCATCGTGGCCGTCGTTTCTTGGGCTCCGGCTACCCGTCTTTCGCGAATGCCCGTGCGCGAAAATATCCACTCGTCCGTAGTCTCCACAGTCAGCGCAATTTCAGTGTTCGTTAAGATGCGATCAGGCAGAAAACTTCCCCAACCAACGATGTGCGCATATTTCAAATTGTTCAAGCTACACTCCTAAGTCATGGAGGCGATTGGCCATCAGCCCAACATGTAGTTGAACTCGCCGAAATAGAAATATCTCAACTAACTTAACCCGATCGCTCCCAATTAGTTACGATCTTAATAGATGCCGTGTGAGTTTCAAGGGTCTTGAACGTCGACAAAGGGGTCTTGCCCGCCGACAATGCTCGTATCGTACATCTGATTAGCTGATCGGGCAAAAGAAATTAGCCGCAAACATAAGTAGAATCTGTTTTCTTTTTGACAATGCCCCGTCGTCCAGATATAATGTTGTGTCGCTGTATTGGTCATCCGACACAACCAATACAGACTTTTGACTCAAAAACCGGCATCGTTGAATGCCGGTTCTTTTTGGGAGGTTACAGTGTACGTAATAGTAGAATGTGGCGGCCGGCAATACCGCGCCGAAGAGGGTCATAGCTTCGTCGTTGAGAAGCTACCTAATGAAGTCGGTGATCAGATTGAGCTAGACAAAGTTCTACTCGTATCCGATAACGACAACATAACAGTTGGCCAGCCAGCGGTTTCCGGCGCATCAGTAAAAGCAACAATCGTGGAGCAGTTTCGGGGTAAGAAAATTTTCGTCTGGAAATACCGCCCGAAAAAGCGTTATCGACGTCGACAGGGCCACCGGCAGAGCTATACTCGGTTGCGGATAGACGAAATCATCACTGCCTAGATCTGTCAAATAGAATTTGCTTTAGGAGAGATTGTCATGGCTCATAAGAAAGGCGCCGGTTCAACAAGAAACGGACGTGATAGTAATGCAAAAAGACTGGGCGTGAAGCGCTATGGAGGCGAGTACGTCATTCCAGGCAACATCATCATCCGGCAGAAGGGCACCAAGGTCCGGCCAGGTAATCATGTTGGATTAGGACGGGACTACACGATATATTCGCTCATAGAAGGTCAGGTTAAGTTTGAAACGAAGCTGGGTCGCAAATATGTAAGCGTTTATCCGGCCGAGTTAAACTAAATTAGGGACGTAAAATGAAAAAAGAAATCCATCCGGAATGGTATCCGGAGGCTAAGGTAATCTGCAACGGTGAAGAGATTATGACCGTTGGCGCAACCAAACCTGAACTACATGTGGAAATCTGGTCGGGAAACCATCCCTTTTATACGGGCCAACAACGGCTGGTTGACACCGAGGGCCAGGTTGAGCGCTTTATTAAGCGTCTTCAGCGCCGGGAAGAGATCAAGAGCGAGGTTGACGAACAGGCTGACGCCTTATCGCCCCTTAACGCTGATATAGCTGAAATCAATTTGAACACCCGGGCTATGAATGCCCTAAAGAGTGCTGGTGTTGAGACAATTGGCCAGATTCTTGATCGTCTCGAACAGGGTGGAGAAGATGCATTATTGTCCATCACTGGTGTTGGCCAAAAAGCATTGATCGATATTAGGAAATACCTACGTGCCCAAGGGTTGATTGAGTAAATAGCCCAGGGATCCCGATTTCTTGAAATATTAGGCAGATACGTAGCTCGTATCTGCCTTTTTTTGTATTTGATTGTTTTGAAGCATAATCATCATTCAGACAACTTTACGATAAGTCGGTTGCCGGTAAGGCGCTAAAGGAGGTTATATGGCTACGGATATTCGGGGACGGGTCGAGTTGATATGTGGGAGTATGTTCAGCGGCAAGACTGAAGAGCTCATTCGCCGCTTGCGACGGGCGGTTATTGCCCGTCAGAAAGTCCAGGTCTTCAAACCGGTCATTGACACACGCTATCATGAGGCGCGCGTTACGTCACATAATGGGCTTGGTTTTGAAGCAAAGCCCGTGTCCGTAGCCGCGGATATTTTAGCCCATCTATCATCGGATACGAACGTGGTAGCTATCGACGAAGTTCAGTTTTTTGATGATGGCATACTCGATCTCTGTGAACAATTGGCTAACCGTGGATTACGAGTTATCTGCGCCGGCCTTGACACAGATTTTCGTGGCGAGCCTTTTGGGCCAATGCCTGATCTCATGGCTAGGGCCGAGCTAGTCGATAAAATCCATGCCATCTGTGTCGTTTGTGGTCGGGATGCGAATCGAACGCAACGCCTCATCAATGGCGAACCGGCCGCCTTTGACGATCCTATCGTTTTGGTCGGAGCAGCAGAGGTCTATGAAGCGCGCTGCCGCCACCATCATGAAGTCAGGCCTGCCCAAGATGGAGGTTTATTATGACGACATCCAACTACCAGCTAAGCGATGACGTAGCAAAAGTATTAATTGATGAGCATCAACTCCACGAACGGATCCATGAGTTGGCCCAGCAAGTTATGGAAGATTATCGTGATGTTGACGATCTCTTGCTGGTCTGTGTCCTAAAAGGGGCCTATATGTTCCTGGCTGATTTCAGCCGCGAATTGGATCGACCACACGAATTAGACTTTATGGGCATTTCAAGCTATGGTGCCGGCACTGAATCGAGCGGAGCCGTTCGGATTGTTCTGGATCTAAAAATGGATATAGCTGGCCGGCATGTTCTCATCGTCGAAGACATTATTGATAGCGGCCGTACCTTAGGATACATGCGACGCAATCTTCTTTCCCGTTCTCCGGCCTCCCTACGGATCATCACCTTGCTCGACAAACCTGAGCGCCGGGAAGAACCTGTGCCTGTCGATTACGTGGGCTTTCCAATACCGAATGAATTTGTAGTTGGCTACGGGCTGGATTTCGCTGAAGTGTATCGAAATCTACCCTATATAGCCGTTCTAAAATCTGAAATATTCGCCCATATCTTTGATCAGTAACCTGGTAACAGAAGCCTGGCAGAGATCGCCATGCCCGAACAAAATTCTGGAAAGAAGGTCGACATCAATCTGCAGGAAGTAACTTTTGCTGTTAACCATCTGCAAAAGGATGTTGATCTGTCGGCTTATGCCGGTCGATGGGTCGCTATAGCCGGCGACCGGGTTGCCGGTGTCGGTGACACGGCTATGTCCGCTGAACGCCTTGGCCGGCGTAATCGCCTCCGGGAGCGACTATCCATCTTCTATGTAGAACCACCAGAAGGCAAACCATTGAAGTTGCCGCCGCTTCTTCATCGTATTCGATCCGTTCTTGCCCGCCAGGAGCAGCCAATATATCTTGTTGGCGGTGCAGTACGCGATTTATTGCTGGGTGATGATAGTCAGGATCTTGATTTTGTCGTTCCCCGGAATGCGATTCGAATCGCTTTTAAAGTCGCCGATCAGCTCGGCGTCCCAGCATATGCGCTGGACAGCCAACGGGACGCCGGCCGGATCATTCTACCAGAACAAGCCACGACTCTTGACTTCACTTCTTTTCGAGGTCCAGATTTAGAGACGGACTTACGGGATCGTGATTTCACGATCAACGCCATCGCCTTACCATTCGCAGCGGACACCGACGCGAGCCTGGTTGATCCCTGTGGGGGACAGGCTGATTTGGAAGCGAAGCTGATCCGCATGACCCATCCGTCAGCTATCGCTGACGATCCCATACGCGGATTACGTGCGATACGCCTGGCGCTTGCCACTAATTTTCGGTTGACCCCAGAAATAATCCTTTCTGCGACATCTTCTGCCCCGCATTTGTGCCAAGTTTCTGTCGAACGAGTACGCGATGAATTGATTAAGCTGCTGGCATCAAGCCGGCCAAAGGAGGCTCTGGCATATTTGAATGCCTGGCAGATTTTAGCGGCTATACTGCCGGAAGTTGACCGCCTGGCTGGTGTAGCTCAAAGTTACCCCCACCATGAAGATGCTCTTGACCATACGGGCAGCGCCTTAAATAAGCTGGTATTAATCGAACGTTTTGTCTTAAAAAGTATGCCGGTGACAGATATTCAATCAGAAAAAACCCGGCGGCGCCTCATCGAAGCTCGGGACATGTTGGCGCCTTACATAACAAGGCTGGCGATGCACCTGGATCGCCCAGTTACGGGCGGTCTGCATGGCTGGAATCTAATGCGTTTTAGCGGTCTGTTTCATGATGTGGGAAAGTTCGAGACTGGCAGAGTTGATGAAGATGGCCGGATTCGCTTCTTTGGTCATGATCAGACCGGTGCCCACATAACCGGTCTGGCTCTGAAACGACTACGTTTGAGCAACCAGGCGATCACCTATGTTAAACGCTGCGTGGCAGGTCACATGCGTCCGCTACTCTTTGCCAAGGAAACGACGCTAAGTCGCAGGGCGATCTACCGCTTCTTTCGGACCAGCCAGTCGGCTGGCATTGATATTGGCTTGCTCGCATTGGCCGACCATCTGGCCACTTATACTCAATCTACTGGCGGCGAAGCCTGGAATCGTCTGCTAACTGTCGTCGACCAACTATTCGACTACTATTTTAACAAGTATGAAGAAAGTGTCCGACCGGCACAACTTCTTGACGGCAGCGATTTGATTGACCGGCTAAAACTCGAGTCAGGACCAGAAATTGGCCGTCTTCTGCGGCTCATTGAGGAGGCTCAGGCGGCTGGTGAAGTCAGTTCCTTCGATGAAGCCCTGGACCTGGCCCGGAAGGAAGTTCTTCGATAATAATCTTCTCCCATCAAATAAGTGAATCTTATAACTAAATACGAACCCAAAACGGGTGATGATAAGGGTTCAATCTGTGCACTAAGTTGCTTTATTAGAATCTAACTGTAGGGTAAAATCACCTTTGAGGCGGATGCGGGAATACTTAACGGATTATGCATGGCTGGTTATTTCTAAATAAGTAGTCATCGTAGCCACATCTTATCAATCCGGTATTCATTTGACGGTCGAGGTTCGGTTAGCGATCAGCTAGCTTGGAACCACAGGCCGTGCAAATTCTTGATCCCGGCCTATCAGGCAAGTAGTGAAAGGCAGATAATCAATAGGAGAAACCATTTTCCGAGAACAACTGCCTACAAAGTAATATCGACTCGATGGAGGAAAAATGACCCAAGAAACATTAACCATTACCGATAACCGTACCGGCCGGACTTATGTGGTGCCGATAACCGATGATACGATTCGGGCGATGGATTTACGCCAAATACGAGTAGAAGACGATGATTTTGGCATGATGAGCTACGATCCCGCCTTTAAGAACACGGCGTCAACGCGAAGTGCTATAACTTTTATCGACGGCGAAAAAGGCATCTTACGGTACCGTGGTTATCCTATCCAACAACTGGCGGAAAATTGCACCTTTCTTGAGGTTGCTTACCTGATCATTGACGGTGAGCTACCTGAACAATCGCAGTTTGATGAATATGAAGGCTATATCAGAAGACATACACTGGTTCATGAGAATATCAAACAGCTTATGGATGGCTTTCGCTACGATGCTCATCCTATGGGCATGGTAATCAGCATGATCGCTGCTTTGTCGACTTTCTATCCAGAATCCAAACTGGTCGATGATCCAACAATTCGCCAATTACAGATGACCAGGCTTGTGGCAAAAATGCCGACCCTGTCAGCACTTGCCTACCGTCATTCTAAGGGCTTTCCGTATATCTATCCAGACCCAGAGCTCTCGTATGCCGGCAACTTCCTAAATATGATGTTCCGCCGGGCAGAGCCGAAGTACGTACCCAATCCGGTCTTGGAACGGGCTCTCGATATTCTTTTTATCCTCCACGCGGACCATGAACAAAATTGTGGGACCAATGCCATGCGCGCGGTTGGTAGCTCCCGAGTTGATCCCTACAGCGCCATGGCAGCCGCAGCCGCGGCCCTCTATGGTCCGCTTCATGGCGGCGCCAATGAAGCAGTCCTCCACATGCTCCAGGAAATCGGAAGTATAGAAAATATTCCTGACTATGTGACTCGCGTGAAAGACGGGGAATTTCGGTTGATGGGATTTGGCCACCGCGTCTATAAGAATTACGATCCTCGCGCCAAGCTTATCAAGCAAATAGCTGATGAAGTATTCGAAGTTACCGGCCACAATGAGCTTCTAGATGTAGCCCTGGAACTGGAACGGATAGCCCTTGAGGACGACTACTTTGTCCAACGCTCTCTCTATCCGAATGTAGATTTCTACTCTGGCATCATTTACCAGGCTATGGGACTCCCTACCACCATGTTCCCGGTTATGTTCGCTATCCCTCGAACAGTTGGATGGCTGGCGCAATGGGCAGAGATGTTGAATGATAAAGAGCAGGCTATCGCTCGCCCCCGCCAGATTTACACTGGATACGACGAGCGGGATTACATTCCGATGGATCTTCGGGGATAGAATACCATCCCTCTCGCTGAAAAAATCAATAAAAGAGCGCCATGTTGGTCAACATGGCGCTCTAAGAATTCGCTTAATTTGAGTCTGTAATCATACGGGTTCAACCTAGCAGATGGACATATTCTTGAAGTTTCCGTTGTGAAATTTTGATGTATTCGGTCCGTAATATCTCATCCATTTCCGCTTTTGTAAGACGGAAACTCAAGATCTCTAAGGCATCTTCAGGAGATTGGCCGTAGGTAAGTTTCTTTTTGCCATTCTTGAGATCAAACAAATAAATGTGGTGGGGGTTACTAAAGCTGCTCATTATTTAGGCCTTGGTCAGTGCATCAGTGTAGGTGGTTGATTTATCGCCCGATAGACCAACCTGCTCGTGATTAATCTCATCGTCATACTTCCCAGCCAGCATATCTCGATAAAATTGATAATCGATGCCTTTAACCTTCTCGTCATCCGGGAAACGATGGTAATTATCCTTGGACATAAGGCTTCTCCCCTCAGCAATAAGTTGATAGCCAAGTGCTGATCCAGGATATGGCGCATAGAAGGAAATCGATGGAAGGACCCGACGCATATATTTGAGCATGCGCATTGTCTTGAAGGCATCCTCGTGCGTCTCCCCGGGTATACCTAACATGATATTAGACCAGAATACCGGAGGATTTTTGCCTTCCTTCTCCATTTCATCACCGATTTGATGCAGCAAGTCAATGGTAAAATAATTGTCCTCCTCAGTGCACTCTTTATTGAGAATGCGTAAAACGCGATCGCTACCTGATTCAAAGCCTATGGATATCGTATTCCAGTTAGTCTCTTTTATGAGGGCTTCAAAAAGATCCGGCCACTGGCGAACCGTATCGGACCGACCGGCGGCCCAGTAAGGCCAGACTTTATTAGCCTTTCGCGGGTATTTTTCAATCCATTCTTTCAGCCAGCTTGGATTCTGAAAGAACATGGAATCGTGGATTACAACAGAACCAATCGGCCCATACTGGTCATCCAGATAATTGAGTTCGTCTATGACCATGTCAACCGGCCGGCGCCCCATGTTGGGAATATACGAATTTTCATTGCAGAAAACACATTGCCATGGACATACCCGGCTGGTTATCACAGTCACCACGGGAGCCGGACCCCAACCGCATTCCGGCTCTAACGGCCAACCAAAGTTCTTGTTCAATTTGCGACTGGCTGGTTTTGGCCACAAGGTTCGATCGATCATCGGCCATTCGGCCATGGATTTTGAACTTGCGCCAACAAAGACTCGGGGAAATGAGTCCGGATCCCTTACCAGGTCGACAATAACATTTTCACCTGGTCCCTGGCAGATCTTGTCAAATTCCGGAATTGCTACCATCTCATCCAGCGCTACCGTCGCATGCATTCCACCGGTCAAGATGAGGCTGTCAGGATTAATTTCCTTAAAGATCTTTGCGGATTTGTAGGCAACTGGGAAGGTGTAGGAGCGAATATTCATAATGAGCATCTTATAACCCGAAAGTTGCTCATGCAATTGATGCCATGAGGTGATAGCCCGGGTACTCAGAACATCGGTTTTGATGCCGTTTTGGTCAAGGATGGTACGTAAAAGCCCTAAGCCATGATCCTGCCATTGCTCATGAGGACCATTCGGATTAACTAGATCCCCAGATCCCCTAAATCCAGCCAAACAACGTCCGAGGTGCGAATATGTTTCTTGGAAAATGGCCACATATTTTTTAGCCTGTTTGCATCCTGCGCCAGGGTGCCTTTTTGGCGCACCTTACAATTCAACTCGAAATCATCCGGCGCTCTCGTCACCACTATGCAGCAGAGCGCCGATTATAATTGCTGGCGGTTCTTAAAACCTGTGTGCAATTCGTGATAAAACTCTATCCGTGGCTCGCCATAGCGCCAACAAAGATAGACCTCTCGCCCATCTCGTTTTGAAAGAAAATCCACCAGTCCGGTATTCAAATCTTTGATCAGACATCCATGGGAGCGAATTTGATTCATCAGCCGTTCGATGGCGATGAAATCGCTTACGAGACTCGAAGCCACCGGACCGCCAATATCACTTTCCTTTAGTTCAAGGAGTTGAACTATTTCTCGCCGCAATTGGATCATTCTTGAGCGATGAAACTGCAATTGATCCATCAGAATATCAATTTCAGGCAATATCGCGTTAGCTTCTTCTACGGTGAAATACTGGGCAGGCACTTCTGTCATACACACAAAGCGGGACGTCTATTATGGACACAGACGCCCCGCCACCAATTAATTCTATTGGATTAGGGATTAGCCGCAGCCACAACCTCCACCACCTGAATGAGCAGGTGATCCGTCGCCCGTGCTCGCGCTGGTTTTGAATGAATTGCCGCACCCACATGCAGACACAGCGTTTGGATTGTCGATTCGGAAACCACCACCCATGATGCTATCCTCGTAATCAACGACAGATCCGCTCAGATACATCATGCTGATTGGGTCAACAAATATCTGTACACCATCATTATTGATGACAAAATCGTTTTCGCCTGGTTCGGCATCTAGCGCCATGCCGTACTGCATACCTGAACAACCTCCCCCAGACACAAATATTCGTAACCCGTAATCAGGAACATTCTTTTGAACGAGCAAATCTCTTACGATGCCTCGAGCACCTTCGGTGATCTGAATTGTCTCGGTTTGTTCTACCGTATCCATTTAATACCTTTCCTTATTCATAGAAGTTGTTGAATTTATACAAATTTTACAACGGTCTGAGTTAGCGAATTCTAGCAATAGAAGCAAAGAATGTCAATTTTTATCAATTTATTCTTAGAAAGTACCGCTCCGGCGGCAGTTTGTCGCCTGACCTGGGCCAAGATACAATCCTCCCTGTTTAGCTACCATGTGGTGTATAGTCGAGTTTTACTCGGTCATCCGACCGGCTGAGAGCGACAATTCGATGAACAACTGTTTGTAAGAAGGATTGAGATGTTAAAAACACATAGCTGCGGAGAATTACGGAGCGAACATGAGGGTCAGACAGTGACGCTGGCTGGCTGGGTGAACCGTCGCCGTGATATGGGCGGCATCATTTTTATAGATCTCCGTGATCGTGATGGAATAACCCAGATCGTGGTTGACGCCGGTCATTCAAGGGAATCATTTGAAACAGCCAATATGGTGCGACCGGAATTTGTATTGCAGATACAAGGGATCGTGATGCGGCGACCTGCTGAACAAGAAAATCAGGATATGGCCACTGGAGATATTGAGGTTCATGCTAAAGAGCTCAAAATCCTGAACCAGGCTAAAACGCCACCGATACCGGTTAATCGTGACGAGGCCACTGACGAAGCGTTACGCCTCAAGTATCGCTACCTGGACCTGCGACGCCCGCGAATGCACCGCAACATGACTATCCGTCATAGGGCCGTCAAATTTATTCGCGATTTCTTAGATGACCGGGATTTCATTGAAATCGAAACACCGATTCTGTTCAAGAGCACACCGGAAGGCGCTCGAGATTATTTGGTAGCCAGCCGGGTCCACCCTGGAAAGTTTTACGCTCTGCCACAGAGCCCCCAACAATTAAAACAGTTGCTTATGATCGCCGGTTATGAGAGGTATTTTCAAATCGCACGATGTTTTAGAGATGAAGACCAGAGGGCGGATCGTCAGCCTGAGTTTACTCAGCTCGATCTTGAAATAAGTTTTGTCGAACGCGATGACATCTTGAATCTTATCGAGGAATTAATCATTGGTATGGTCAAAGATGCCAGCATCGTCCCCTTGGCCAACGAAATATTCCCAAGGTTGAGTCATCATGAGTCGATGGAACGCTTTGGCACCGATCGGCCTGACCTGCGTTATGGACTTGAGTTAACGGATGTATCAGACCTCGTCGGTAACAGCGCCTTCAAGGTTTTTTCCGAAAATGTAGCTGCTGGCTTGCCGGCAAAAGCGATTTGTATTCCTGGATGTGGTAACTACAGCCGCAAACAAATGAACGAACTTGAAGAAATTGCGAAAGAAGCCGGGGCCAAAGGTCTAGCATGGATGGCACTTGATCAAGAAAGTGGTGAAATCCGCGGTTTCATTACGAAGTTCTTCCAGGTTAGCCAACTTATTGCGCTTACCGAGCGATTAAATGCCCAACCGGGCGATCTGCTGTTATTCTCAAGTGATAAACCCAGCATCGTCTATCGTGTATTGGGAACATTGCGAGAGATAATGGCCGAAAGACTGGGCTACAAGGAAAAGAATGAATTGGCCTTCTCCTGGATAGTCGACTTTCCTCTTTTCGAGTCCGAGAAGGAAGGTGACCACTTTGCACCGAGCCACCACATGTTCACTGCCCCAAAACCGGAACACATCACCTTGTTAGATACGGATCCCCAGGCTGTACTCAGCGAACAGTATGACCTGGTATGTAATGGTTACGAAGTTGGTGGCGGCAGCATTCGAATCCACGATCGCGACTTACAACAAAAGATTTTTTCTCTAATCGGCTTTTCGATAGAAGAGGCCGGAGACCAATTCGGTCACATGCTGACTGCCTTTGAGTATGGAGCGCCGCCTCATGGCGGCATTGCCCCTGGCATCGACCGACTGGTCATGCTTATGGCCGGTGAGCCCAACATTCGCGAGGTAATCGCCTTTCCAAAGAGTCAAAATGCGGCCGATCTGATGGCCGACGCCCCTTCACGGGTAGCCCAACGCCAGCTTGATGATTTACATCTTATTATCAAGGAATAATAGCGGTGTTTTTTAGCTCTTATCGCGACGCAGAGTCATCGCAACGACGAGGGCCACGATCATAACAATGGCTGAGATCAGGAATGTCTCGGTCAGGACAGCTACCGTCGTACTGGTCAACCCTCTTACCAGGGCATCTTGAAAACCGGGATCAGTAATCTCTGGCAACAGCACTTCTTTTCTCAGGATATCGAAGCGGTGGAGACCCCAGGCTGTCAGGCTGGATAAACCGACACTCATGCCAATCAGGCGTAGAACGATTACCAGGCTGGAGGCGATGCCACGCTCATCATCTGGCGCAGCATTGATGACCGCCGCGCCAATTGGTGCTGTCACAAGTCCAAAACCTGCCCCCAAGATGATTAGTTGCCATATCATTTGCGAATAGGGCGTCTCCGCTGTCCACGAAACGCCCATCAATCCAAAGCCGACAACGCACGCGATCAGGCCGGCAACAGTGACCGGCCGGTAACTCCATCTTTCTGTGAATCGTCCTCCCAAATAGGCGGTGACAGCCATGGAGACAGTCATAGCGCTGAGCAACAATCCGCTAGTTAAGGCCGCTTCCCCTACCCCCGTTTCAATAACATTGACAATTAACGGGACATTGACCATGGCAATAATCAGCGCAGATCCAACGAGGAAGTTGACCGCAATAGCTGAGCCAAAATTGGGGCGCTTAAGGAGAGATGGATCCAGGAATGGTCTTACAGTGGTGCTGTCCTGAGTTGACGAGATAGATAGTCGCTTCTCAACAATATAAAAGGCGATAAAGCAAATCAGAGAGAAAAGATAGAGAGGTACCATGCTTGGTCCGGCCGGGTTTGAGAGTTCTGACAGATTGCTGACATTCTGGATACTTCCACTGTTTAAGAGGGCGATATTTAATGACAGCAATCCGGCGGTAAGAAGTGCTATTCCTAGCCAATCAATTCTGGCCCGGCTTGAAGATCGAGGTAGATCCCGCAACGCCCACCAGGCGGCGATGATGCCCAGGATGCTCAGAGGAATGTTCAGGTAGAATTGCCAACGCCAATCTAAAAATCGGATCAGGAGCGCGCCATAGAGAGGTCCCCATACCCACCCGGCGGTATCGATAGCCCCGAGAGTTCCTAGAGCCGTTGGCCGTTTTTCCCGTTCGTAAACATCACCAATGATCGCCATGCCCACAGGAACCATGGCCCCGCCGCCAAGAGCGGTTAAAACGCGACCGATGATGAAAGTCGGGAAATTAGGGGCAAGAGGCACCCAAATTGAGCCTAGGAGGAATAAAACTAAGGCGGCGATGTAAACAGGCCTACGGCCTAAAATATCGCTTACCCGGCCAATAAACGGCATTATGATGACATAGGCAATCAGGTAGGCATTAACTATCCAGGCCGCCTGATCGAGACCTTCAGGCAAGGGAATTCCGAGGTCAAAGACAATTTGCCTGAGCATGGTCGTTACCACGGTTAAATCATCGGCCGCGACAAATACACCAAAAGCAATAACGGCAAGGATGACATTGGGCGAGGGTTTACGCGTTGACAGTGAACGTAAGTTGTTCATCATGGTGATCGATTGACCAAATTAAAGAAAAAACTCCTTGAGAGCCGCGGTTATCTCAGAAATAATCAGATGCCAGGGAACTTCAAGATCTCGCCACATCTTCACATTGTTTTCTTCGATGCGTAACCGGACAATTCCTTCAATCGGTGCGATTGCCTGGGCCAAGGCAGAACCTTCTTCCATCTCCTGGGTGGTCAGGTACATCTCAGTTCCTTCATCGGTGAGAAGCAGGTTGGTCCGCACCAGCATCGTGGTAGGATCATCTGTGTTCTCCGCAGATACCTCTATATATTCAGACATCTTATACAACTTCCGGGTAACTTTGGTTTAGTAGAGCTAGCTTGTCTGGTCAGCGTTAGGCTTATTTTACACGCCGCTGTTCATATCGAGTAGAGCCATAATCCTACATAAGCTATAATCTAGTTAAGCGATGACAAAACCAGTATTACAATTTACTTGCCTAACAATTTTGGCAGGTGTCAATCCTGGAATCGATATCAATCTTTTTAGACAATATGGAGATAACAACAATGAATAAAGCACTAAATTTCATGGCCGGAATGCTTTGTGGTGCCCTGGTCGGTGCGGTAACTGCCTTGCTATTGGCGCCAAGTTCTGGCGAGCAACTCCGATCCGACGTTACTACTCGCTGGGAAGATGCCTTGGCTGAAGCCCACAAGGCTATGGAGGATACTCGGCGGCAGATGCAAGAACAGTTCGAACAGATGCAGAAGGGTGAGTATAGGGAGGATAGCGACCAATCATAGGTTCCACCAGCTACTCGGAACCAGGCTCGATCGAAAGGTGGTACGTGGCCGGCATATCGACATAGGGCGTGAGGACCCCGACAACCAAAATGCCACCCCCCTCCCCTATTTCAGCGATCAGCCGCCCCTGATTATTTTGGTCTATTAGCAGAGGTAGCACTTGTTGGTCAGGTGTCTTTCGGATTAATTGAACCGTCCACACATGATGTAGAGCGGGTCCGGTGTGAACGAATCCTTGGGACAGCCATTCTGTTCCCTGAATCGTGTCACTTTGGGAAATCAAAATATCCCCGACGGCAAACCCACCCCCGGTAATAGCCGAGTCGGTCAGTACCTCAAAACGAATAACTACCTCTTGACCCCTATACCGCCAAAGAGATATCTTTTCCTGTACCCAACCTGAGACTTGATTGGCTTCATCTTCACTGCGGCCGCTGAATGCCGGCCCATAAGTCCCGGCAATGGCGTGGTCGGGTGTCAAGAAATCCCAAGACTCTCCACCATCGGTAGAGATGCTGACGTAGGCGAAGTCGTAACCTTCTTCGAGATCGTACCAGACCAAAAAATTTAATTCGGCATTATCAGTCTCATTAAGGTCAAAGGTCGCGGTGAGTTGGGCATCAGTCTCGCTGAGACCAGGTACATACCAGGCCTCAGGACTATCAAAAGGCACCTCTGGGAACAATTCGGCTTCCAGGTCTCCAGAAAAAGAAATAGATACTTCACCAGCCAGGTCCAGCTCAATATATTGGGCACTTAGTGGCTCGATAAGTTCTGCTGTCGTAAACGGCAATCGCGTAATTGCTCTCGAGTGGGCCGGTCTTGGCATGTTGATAGCCCGATACCCATATCGCGAGTCTGATTCCGCATCGTCAAGATAATTAGCGACGAGCCAATCTGCCAAAAACTGCTTGATCGTTCTTTCAGGCAACAGCTGTTGCAGGACCCAATTTAAGGCTGCCAATCCATCGGCCGGGTGGCGAACCATATCTGCCAATGCCTGCCCACCGAGCTGTTCCCAAATGTAGACAGTGAAAAGATATGCTGCCCCATAATGGGCCATCAACTTCTCCTGATCATCATAGCTCCAGCTATTGAGCTGGACAGAAGGATCGGCTGAATAGTCCAATACAGAATCAACGGTATCCAGACCAACAAATAACTCCGTGAACTGGGCCAAGCCTTCGCTAAACCAGACCGGTTCATTAGGATCCTGGTGCCACTGAATCAGGTGTTGAAATTCATGAACCAACGTCCCGAAATAGACCGGGTCCCCTACCTGCAAATTAGCCATATTCAAATAAATTAGCTCATGTTCATTGGAGTTGCTGTAAACACTTCGAGGGTATTCGTCTCCGCTGTTAAAGAACCCTAATTCAAGATCATCAGCATAACCATCGAGATGGAAAATAGAAAAACGAGGATCGCCATCGACACCTGGTTGCCACTCATTACCAAACAATCCAGTGACTATCGGGTAAAATTCCCTCTCGAATTGTTCGGCCGCCGACTTAACCTGCTGTGGATCGAGATTCAAGCTACTCTCGACCCAGAAATAGGCGTGCTCCGAAATAGCTGCCAGTTCCGCTTCTCTGAGACTATCATCCGTTCTAAAAGTACGCCTGTCTCCCAAAGAGGAAGGTTCGGCGACAAACGTCCGGGATCCCAAATCAGATGAGCTGAGGCGTCGTGCACTTTCGAAGTAATCGCGAGGAGGGTAATCCGTTTCCAGCAGAGACGTCAGTGGATCATTCATTTCCGCCAAAACCTCAATAACCTCCGGTAAATTGCCGGTTTGATCGACCGTCGCAGTCGGAGTCAAGGTGCCTCTGGAAATCGGCGATTGGGTTATCAATTCCGGCGTCTCTTCAGAAGTTTCAGCTTGAAACGGCCTTTGATCAGCGGTTGGGGAAAATAAGGGAGCGGGAATTAGTTCTGGGAAGGGGGTCGTTACGACCGCCAATCTTTCTAATACAGGCTGAGAGTGGCCACCCGCCCTAACCCAACCAGCAAAAATGACCAGGCTGGCAGCTATGACAACTGTACACGCCGTGCAGGTAAGCAACAACAAACAGCCGATTACCAGCCAAGATCTGGAAGCTCTTCCATTCTTCTTACTCGAAAATTCCATTTGCTCGATAGTTTACAACTATTGTTAACATGATAGCTACTTCGGATGTACCGTGATTACTGCTGGCAGCTGTGTGAAAGGTAGAATACCTTCAACTGGGTCCGCAAGCATCAACCCGGTTGAGGATCCCCCATCAAGATTTAATGCCATCTCTAGATCCAAATCTGAAGCTACCAGGTAGCGACTTAGTTGGTGCAAAGTGAAGGTGCCAGAAGAGGCTAAGACAAACAAGAAACGACCCTGTCTATCCTGGGCAATGACTGTTCTTCGCGCCGGGATGTCATCCTCTTCAGGGAAGCCAATTTGATTTCCAGGTGTGACCAACATGGGAAATGATTGCAACCCTGCTTGGAGAGGTTCCTGGAAATCAAATGGCCGCTGGGGCAGCCAACGGAGTCCTGGATTATTTTCAGTTATTTCTAACATTCCACCAAAACCCTGGTAGCTCGTACCGTACTGCTGGCCTCCAATAATAATAGCGCCTGTTGCCTCCCAGGATTCGGTAAAATACCCGCCGTTAACGACAATTAATGCGCCGGTTTCTGTCATCCAGTCCCCTAATAGTTGAGGCTCGCCAGGATGGTAACCGATGTCAAAACGGAAATAGTCAGGATCTATCCGCAACATGTAAAATCTCTCGGGAATGCCAGCACCTTCTCGCTGTGCTGTTACAAGTCGGCGTTCTAAGCCTGGTCTCAATACCTGCCATCCAGTGTCTGGCGCAGGGAATGTCGGCGAGATAGATTCTGTCGGATTTTGTGGAACATCGGGCCTTGCTACCGGCGATTCCTGCGCTGATGAAAAGGTTTGTGTTTCCACCAGATTAGCTGCTTGGGATGCTTGAGGCTCGGCGAATATGCCCGACTCTGGCAGACTACACCCCGTCAGAAGCAAAGTCACCACTAGAATTAACAGCGTGGGTTCAGGTAGATAGTAGGGTCGCATCTGCCATAATCAACCTGGTTCTGTGAATGTGAGCGTCCAAGGGATTCAGCGCCAGCGCACTCAGTACTTCATCAGGTCGGCCGGTTCTACCTGGTTCATGGCTAAGCCTCATCTTGATAAAGATCCGCTCCTGGTCATCAGCGCCGGATTCCAAGTCTAGCACCAGTGATCGTAAGTCGTAGACCTTGCCCCGTCGTTCACGAATCAATTCTGTTTCGGATAACAGGTCAAGAATCCGCTGGTTGAGATCATTAGGCGCTACCTGTTCTCTGATATTGGCCCTATATTCGGCTTCTAACACCAGAGTCTGCAAGGCTGGCGACCTGAGGTCTGCCTCTACAATGCTATGGATGTGGATGCCCGGCGCCATCTTTTCCTGGATAGCCACCAGACCTTCGTCTGGGGTTATACGCTCAAGGAGCCAAATATCGGCAATCTCACAATCGCTAGTGAAACCAAGTGGTAGAGCAGTCGCCAATTGCAGACGAGGCCGCGGATTATAACCTTGTGTATAAGCCAGAGGTATTTGAGCACGATTAAGTGAGCGCTCCAACGTCCTGGCCAGATCTAGATGTCCAATATATCGAGTAGATCCTGTCTTGCTAAAGACAAGTTGAAGGCGTTGAACATAATTTGGTTGCATGGGCAAATTCTAACGTGATGAGTGTTTGCCGACCAGCCCTCAACTTTATGACTTAATTCATGGTCTGGCCCAAAGCTGATTACTTGCCGCGAGCTTCCGGCGTAATAGAATATATAGCTACGATGAAATTAACTAACCTCCTCCCAAGGACTTTTATTCAGACTGATATCGCCCGTCGATGCTACTCGATATTATTCGCCGCCTTTGTTACGGCTCTGTCGGTTACACTCAGTAGCTGTGAGCGGCCGGATCCGGAAGTCACCGTAATTGCACCAACCAATTCTCCTGGTGTGTCTTTGTCCATTGAGGAGAACCAGGCAGGAAATCCCACTCGCATTATCCCACCTACTCCCCTGATCCATCGGACCAGAACCGCATTGCCAACATATTTTGGCACCCCAACTCCTAATCCGACACGCCAGCTGAGGGAGGGAGATCCAGTGTATTACGATACTCATTTCGTTTCGATTGGGGAAACGTTATCGCATATCGCTCAATTATATGAGACCAGCGTCGAAACCCTGTTGGACATAAATGGTTTAACAGACGGTGATCTGCTCGCAGTTGGACAGCAGCTCCTTGTACCCGGAGGCACCATTACCACTGGGCCGGCCTTCAAAATAATTCCTGATAGTGAACTTGTCCTTGGCCCAGCGACACAGGAGTTTGATATCAGGGCCACGGTGGCAGAATATAGCGGATTTTTACTGACCTATCAAGAAGAAATCGAAGGTCAATTAGTTGACGGTCCAGAGATTTTGCAGTTAGTGGCCAACAGACAAAGTGTAAATCCTCGCCTGCTTTTAGCAATTCTGGAATATCAAGCCGGTTGGGTGACCCATTCAACCGCTGTAGATGATGGTTACGCACTGGGCTATGTCAAGCCAGGCTATGAAGGACTTTATCAACAGCTAAGTTGGGCAGCTAATAAATTGAATCACGGATTTTACGGCCGATCGGAAGGGGGACTCTCATATATGGAGATGGGTGATGGATCCCGAGTAGATTTTGCGCACGAGATCAATGATGGAACGGCTGGCGTCCAACTTCTGTTTGCTTCCTTTCCTGCGGTACCTTATGAAACATTGCTTACCGATATGGGACCAGATGGTTTGTTCAGCACATTCAATCAGCTTTTTGGAAATCCATTTGCTTATACGGTCGATCCCTTATGGCCGGCCAACCTGACACAACCAGGTCTCCAACTTCCTTGGGCTAGTGGAGAAACCTGGTATTTTACGGGCGGACCCCACGGGGGTTGGGCCAGTGGTTCAGCCTGGGCAGCGCTTGATTTTGCGCCACCGGATGAACAGTTTGGCTGCTATACGTCTGATGCCTGGACCACCGCCATGGCCGATGGCATTGTTATTGGTAGCGACTTTGGTGCTGTTACGGTAGATCTGGATGGCGATAATTACCAGGGTACAGGGTGGGTCATCACATATTTGCATCTTGAAACCCGGGATCGAGTTCCGGTCGGCACCATAGTTCAGGCTGGTGACCGGCTAGGTCATCCATCTTGTGAAGGTGGTTTCACCAATGGCACACACGTCCATATAACCCGCACATACAATGGTCGTTGGGTGTCAGCCGATGGTGCTATTCCCTTTGTCATGAATAGCTGGGTCTCGACAGGTATCGGATCAGAATATGATGGGCTCCTGGTACGAGGGGATGCTGTTAAGGAAGCCTGTGAATGCCGGGAAGAAGCGAATGCTATCATTAACGATTAGTAGTTGGCGATCTGGGGTAACGGCCGGTCCAGCTAACTTCCAGGAGCGGATACGTGGATGAACCACTAAGAAGTAAGACATCGACCATCGACATTTACATAAAGTTGGCCCAATATCCCGTACTGGCCGATGGAATTCGCTCTCGGATGCGAGAAGAAATATTCCGGCGCGGGATAATTAGCCAGGTGGACTTTGAGCAGGAGGTGAGACTAAAAGCGATCGAATCCCAAAAGAGGGAAGGTTTATTTGACCCGTTCAGCAAAGAACCGGCGAATGTATGGCAGGATCGTAAGGCAAGAATTAGAGATTATCAGACTGATTTCTACTTTGGTTTTAACCTGCCGACATCCCTTTTTGAACAGATTATTCAGGAAGTCCTACGGGATCAAGGATCCCCATCAACAGGCAATGAGCTTTCATTTAATCCTGAACTCGCCCCATGGGAACTATTATTTCGCCAGGGTTTGGAATATGAGTCATTGCCGCCCACACAAAAGGACAAAATCTATCACCATCTTGAGGAAATAAAAGCGGTGCTGATTAAAGGTATGATCAGCGATCAGCTGCCATATATCGGTGTTGCTCGAGGAATATTTGATATTTCCGATTTACGATGGATTCACCGGCACAGAATCGGACGTGGCAAGATTGGCGGGAAAGCCGCGGGCATGTTGTTGGCCTGGAAAATCTTGCAGCAACAAGATCCTGCCTATGGTCCGGATATCAGCGAAAATGCAGTGATCCCTGAATCATATTTTATTGGAACTGAGGTAATCTATGAGTTCCGTTTGCTTAATAATCTAGATCACCTCATGAACCAGAAGTATCGGCCGCTCGATGAAATCAGGGAAGAGTACCCGAAAATAGTCGAGGCACATTTGCGGGGGCGATTTCCAGAAAAAATCGTCGATCAGTTGCGGGATGTTGTTGAACAAGTGGGGCAAGTCCCAATCATCGCCCGATCGTCAAGCCTGTTGGAAGACAACTTTGGTTATTCCTTTGCCGGAAAATATGAAAGCATATTTTGCCCGAATCAAGGAAGCACGGAAGAAAATCTGGACGCCTTGCTTGATGCCATCCGTCGCATTTATGCCAGTTCCCTTAACCCCGATGTTATCCTCTACCGGCAAAAACATGAATTGATTGATTACGACGAACGGATGGCTATCTTGCTCCAGAAGGTCCGTGGTCAAAAATTCGGCCGCTACTTTTTTCCGTCGGTCGCCGGCGTTGGATTTAGCCAGAACAACTTGCGCTGGAATCCGAAAATTCGCCGAGAAGATGGTTTTTTACGTATTGTGTGGGGATTGGGGACCAGAGCTGTTGATCGTGTCAGCAACGACTATGCGCGAGTTGTGGCTCTAAGTCATCCTAAACTACGACCAGAAACGACAGCAAAGGCAATCCGTCAATATTCGCAACGATTCATTGATGTCATTGATACAATTGATAATTCGTTTACGACCCTGTCTGTGCGGGATATCGTTGGCTCCCTCGCAAAGGCAGATTATCCAGATTTTCGGTACGTCATGTCCATCGATCAGGGTGACTATATTCGCAGTATGGTGACGGTTGGTGGTCTTGATAGCGCTGAGGGCTTACTCGTAACTTTTGATTATCTGACACAAGGACGCGCGCTTTGTAAAATTAATGCGCACAGCCTTGTTACGTCTTGAGCAAGCATATCAACGACCGGTCGATATCGAATTCACAATAGAGATCATGGCCAACTATCCCCAACCTTCCTACAAGCTCCATCTCCTTCAGTGCCGGCCGCTGAGCCTGAGAGAAATGGAGGTCAGTGTCAAGATACCTGCAAATCTTCCCGAAGACGATGTTTTATTCACGTCTTTTGAGTTAGTGCCGGATGGCAAGATCGAGGGAATCAGGTACATCATTTTTTCAGATCCGACTATCTACAGAAGGATCTCTGATCGTGCGACAAAATTAAAGCTGGGCAGAGCGATTGGACGATTGAATAAGATCCTGGAGACCAATTCATTCATAATGATGGGACCTGGCCGGTGGGGGAGCGCCAATATCGATTTAGGGATCAGGGTCAGTTATGCCGATATATATAATACCAAAGCCCTGGTCGAAATGGCGGTGGCCTCTGAACATGGCGTGCCCTCCCTCTCATATGGCACACATTTCTACCAAGACTTGGTTGAGGCAAATATTCATTCACTGCCTCTGCACCTCGAAGATCAAAGGAGTCAGTTCAAGTGGGATTTTTTCCTCTCTGCCAAAAACTTTCTGGCCAATTTATCGCCTACGGATGCTGACCTTGAACCCTATTTAAAATTAATAGATTTACAAGCGGAAAGGGCAGATCACCGGCTATCAATTCTTATGGATGGAACGCGCGACGAAACGGTTGGGTATTTGGCGTCTGGTGATTGGCAGGATGATAGCCCCGAAACCAAGGGGACTATCTCGACATTCTAATTGTCTTCTAGCAGGCGCCGGTAGCTTGCCTTGAGGTTCGTGGTAAAGGCTTGGCGAAAGTCCCAACTTTGAAACTGCGCAGGAATCGGTATAGCATCAAGAGATTCTTCTGGCTGTTCCAAACAAATATGTTGCCTGGCTAATTGGTCTACCAACAGAACATATTCCTCCATGCATGCCAGGTCCCCTTTCGACCCAATGTTTCCATGGCCGGGAACGTAGATATCCGCCTCCAAATTAGCTATCTGCCCTAAGATTGCTATCAGTGATTGGGGATTTCCTTCCTCCAAATAGGGGTGAAAACCTGTACATAAAAGATCGGCCATAAAGATGATACCTTCATTTGGGAGATATAGAATTACGTCGCTATCAGTGTGGCCACCTTCAAATGCCAACAATTCAATCTGGCGGTTTAAGCCACAAAGACAGAGTTGTTCGTCAAAGGTCATACAGGGGGTAATTCGTCTAATTCTTCGCAAATTCTTATGGATTGCCTGGTGGTAGATCAACCAGGATCTGAGAGCATCCTGTGCGCATTCATCTGTTGCTTCATCATATTCACGTTGCAGTTCAGCTCGCTGCTGGGATGCATTGGTTTTGTAGAACAGATACTCTTCTTTTCCTTTCTCGAGGATTTGCTCCCTGGTTGTTGTCGATGATAAAACCAGCGACTCGGGTATAAACTCCATATTGCCCCAGGTGTGGTCATTATGATAATGGCTGTTTATAACAACAGAGACAGAATGGCCCGTCAGGTATTCGGCCGAAGCGCGCAACTCCCCGGCCGATGCTGGGGTCAAGGTGGTATCGAAGACCAGCGTGCTATCTCCCATGTCCACAATACCGGCATTGCCAACTGCCCATCCATCCTGCCGGTTAATAGCGGCAAAGACACCCTGTGCCAATTGTTGTAGTTGAAAATGCCTGGTATTTGGCAAATTGTTACAAGTTTCGATTAGAGCCATTTCTTGAATGGTTCCCATTGAATACAATGACAAATCGCATCTTACGAATCTCCCGTCACACCTGTTAGAACAGTTCCAATATTATAGTATCTATTTTACGTCATGTGTAACTCACTCTCGTTGTTTAATATTTCACCAACTACTCGTAATTCTTCTTCCCGGTCAGACCATTCCCCATCGAGACGACCATCCAGCAATCTTTCTAACAGCAGGCCGATTTCGGGACCGGCCTGAAAACCCATGTCCAACAAGTCGTTGCCGTTCAGAGACGGGCGTACGTGACGCCATTCTTTAAGATAGCGGCAGATTAGGTCTCCTGGCGCGCTGGCCTTCCCGAGGACAACCAGAGCCAGTAGGAGAACCCTCTCCCGATAAGGTTTAAGGATTTTGTATACAATGCTGGGTTGCAGGTGACTCTCCAGCTGAGCCAGATCATGAAGCAACCGGCGAGTCGCAACCACATCATCCCGGGTTGTTCTACGCACCCTGAGTCGAGTCATGACTTCTTCTTGCACCGTACCGACCAAAGGCAATACGAGAACCGCAAAATAAACGAAAACGGAGGAAACCATACCCAATTCTGCCATGAACAAGCTATCATTTAAGACTTCGTCCGCTGAGATAAAGAGATCCGCGGTGGCAGTGTGCCAGGTTAAACCTGGGTGAATCTGAGCTAGTACCCCATATTCTGCCAACCTGGTCATAATCTGAATTTTTTTATCCTCCCGGAGGCACATCTCCAACTCATTTCTTATTCTCTCACCAGTGACCCTGTTCAGCATGGGCATGGCCGCATCTATCAATTCGCTCGTGCGCGGCTCAATCTCAAACTCAAGCCGTTGTTCTAAGCGGATAGCGCGCATTATTCGGGTAGGATCATCAATGAAACTTAAACTGTGCAAGACCCTAACGAGTCCTCTATTCAAATCACGCAGCCCCCCATAAAAATCCAGTAGTTCCCCAAGGTGTGCTCCATCCAGCCGCACTGCCAGTGTGTTTATGGTGAAATCTCGCCGGTGGAGGTCCAGTTTGATCGAGCCACGCTCAACTGCGGGTAACGCTGACGGGCGATCGTAAAACTCGGTTCGAGCAGTCACAAAATCGATAACAAGGGGAACCTCTGTGAGATCGGCGCCTGGAGCCAACCGGCGCCAAACCTCAGTAGAAAGTAGCCACTTAGCGGTACCAAACTGCTCGTGGCTCCGTATTTCTCCGCCATAGGTTTTACGCAAATAACGTACCAGAGTGATCGCGTCGCCCTCGGTAACCATGTCAATATCAGTTGACGGACGACCCACAAGCAAGTCCCTTACAATGCCTCCGACAAAGTACAGAGGCATTTCGGTCTCACCGGCCGATCTGCTGACGATTTGAAGCATGTCCCAGATGGCATCGGGAAGGCTATTGAAAATTAATTGACGCATATCTGGACCCGAATCAGCGCCCACACCATCTGGTAACAGATTGATGAGATCGGTACGGGTCACAATCCCAATCACCTTTTGTGGCTTATCGGGATCGCCGTTATCTGCAATGACCGGGATTTGGCCCCAACCTTCCCGGGTCATAAGTCGTTGTACTTTTTCAACAGAATCTGATGGATAAACGGTGATCACCCCTGCACGCATGATCTGGCTTACCGGTAACTCGCTTAACTGGTGACTTACAGCTCGATCAACTATCCGTCTCGTTAAAAGACCGACCAACTGGCCGCTGGACGGATCAACGACCGGGTACCCTTCATGACCGGACCGTTGCATCAGGGTCGCCGCTTCGCTTACGGGCGCTTCGGATGAAATTGTCTGCAACCCATGGGACATTATTTGGGCTACTTTGACCACGGGTTTGACGATGTCAGGCAACCAATCAATTATTTGTTGCTTAACTTCCTGGAGGCTCTGGTCCATAATTGTAGCCGCAGCCGCCCGGCTATGACCGCCACCCCCCAGCAATCGAGCGATGACGGCCACGTCGGCGTTGTCCGTACTGGAACGGGCCACTAGCTGAAGGTGGTTGTACTTAAGCTGAACAAGGAGAAACAGAGCATCAGGCATGAGAACATCGCGTAACTTGTGGGCGACGGCCGAGATCTCGTCGTGAAAGTCATTAGGGGCCTGTACCGCGGCGATGGCTATATTCTGTCCTTCAACCGTTATCCATTCAGCTGTGTTCAATAGGCTTTCATTCAATAGTTGTTGCTGCTTAGATAACGGTATGTTTAAAAACCGCCTGACAATCGAAAGTTGGGCCCCTTGTTGCAAGAGCCAGGCAGCGGCCTGGGCATCACGTGCAGTCGTCGTATCATATACCAGGGACCCAGTATCTTCATGAATGCCAAGTATCAGCAAGGTAGCCTCGATCGGTGTCAGGCTCAGACCGGCTGATTGGAGCATCTCAACCAGTAACGTAGTTGTCGCACCAACGGTCTCTGAATGATAATCCCACTCCTGGTGCGGCTTCACAGATTCATCGTGATGGTCAATAATTTGGATCCGAACTCGATCTGCCTTCACACCCCTAATACTGGGCAAAGAAATGGTATCTACTAGGAGAATTCGCTCGACTTTTCGTCGTCGCCAGTCCCTGGGCCTCATAAACGTCAGCGCATCCCAGTAGAGTGTCAGGAACTGTTCTACGTTTCGGTTTACCCGCCATGAAAGAAGTGGCACACCTTCGGGATAAAGCTTGTGGGCGGCTAACTGGGAGGCAACGGCATCAAAGTCAGCGTTCTCGTGGGTCAATATCAGTACCATGCTATCATTATACACTGGCATTTGGGCCGACAAAACCACCGTATACGGACCGACCTTGATACTTGTTTTTACATGACATCATCCCAAAATGCTGCCAGACCATTTCTATCGAGGCTGAAGCTAACGCAACTGTTTATCAATGCTCATCGTATAGAAAGTTGGAAGGCAAACAAAGAGAATATGAAAACGAACAAAGTAGATCACGCAAATCAACAGGAATAGAACTTGGAAATAGTCGTAGAAGCGCTCGTTTTTGGAGTGGCTGTCGCATTTATGCTGGTCGGACTAATGGGTATCGTGGTGCCCATTCTACCGGGAACTATCCTTATATGGCTTGGCGTTCTGGCGTATGCTTTGGTAAATGGTTTTCAGGCTATCGATTGGCTAACTTTTACCGTTCTTACTCTGATTGCCCTCATAACGGGCACGGCCGATATCTGGCTTACATTGCTCGGCGCAAAAACAGGCGGCGCCTCATTTTGGGCGCTTGTATATGGCCTGATCGGCGGAATTGTAGGGTTCTTTCTGTTTGGGTCCTTGCTCCCCATCGTGGGCAATCTTTTTGGCGGCATCATTGGATATGCTCTTGGCATATTGATCGGCCAATATCAAAAACATCGTGACTGGAACCTGGCCCTAAAGGCGAGTTTTGGTGGCATAGTCGGTTGGGGGATTGCCACAATCGTACAATTTGGCGGCGGTTTGATGATGATTGCAATATTTATTTGGCAGGTGCTGTCGTACTAAACTGTCATGACCATTGACCTGTTACGAACTATAGGTATCCTGGCGCTAGCCATCATGGCCATTAGCGCCCTTTTTGGCCTCACTCTATTGCTGCTCTCCGCACGCAGGATAAGGCAACTTAACATCCCCCCTGATGCCACCTTTGTCGAAACGTTACATTACACCCCACTTTTCGTCGTCATAGCGATTGATCTTTTGGATTTTGGGCTAGATATCCTCGCCGCTCCCCTCAGTTGGGCAATTCTTGACCGTCTCGGCTTCAAAGCATTACGTGGCGTGGCCGTAGCTGAAGCGCTTATCCCAGGAACCCAGATTATTCCGACCCTGACGCTCTGCTGGTTTGGGGTACGGCTTCTAGGCATACCCTATCGAAGGGTATCTCTTAAAGGTCCATAGCCTCGCTAAGCAAGGCCACTAACAAACGCACGGAGTTTTCGACATCATTCGCGTTAACAATCTCACTTTGCGTATGAACATACCGCGAAGGGACTGAGATACAACCGGCTGCACAGCCTGGACCGGCTATTTGCATAGATCTAGCATCCGTGGAACCCCCATCCAATACTTCAAGTTGATATGGAATCCCCGCCTGGGTAGCAGTAGCTTTCATCTTACGAACCAGGCCCGCATGGGAAATCATCCCTGAATCTTTTACCTTTATTGCCGGACCAGCCCCCAATGCAATCGCCATCGTCTGCGATTCTGGGGTATCACCCGACAAGGTCACGTCGATGGCAAGACCGACATCAGGGTGCAGCCCATTGGCGGCCGCTTGCGCCCCACGGGTACCAACTTCCTCCTGAACGCTAAAAACAAAATAGATATCGTGAGGTGTATGCTCAATCCGGCGCATACACTCAATCGCAATAACACAGCCAATACGATCGTCCATACTCTTAGATATCCATTGATCGCCCTGGGCGGCAAAAGGCCTGACAAAGGCTGCCGCCGCGCCTACGGGTATCGGGCAACTCTCCTTATTGGCCGCCCCCACATCGATGTAATGTTTATTCAGTGGATGCAAACTATTCCAATTGTCCATTTTTTCAGGGTAGATAGCTCCTATCGTGCCATCATCGAACCGGACCCTGGCCCCCATGAGTGTCTGAGGTCGGATCCCACCTATATTGGTGAACCGCAGAAATCCCTTCTCAGTGATATGGGTAACCATGAGACCAATTTCATCCATGTGGGCGGCGATCATCACCTTTAACCCACTGCCATCACCTTTTTTCCGGGCAATTAGATTTCCCATAGCATCAACGGACATCCCATCGGAAAATGGGGCGATTTCAGCCTGGATCAATTCACATATCTGATCTTCAAAACCTGATGGTCCATAAGCTTCTACCAATCTTTTAGTCAATTCTAGCATCGAGAGTCCCTCACTCAGAAAATGAGATAAATAGTATTATTGGTCGTTCAAAAAATCACCGTTTCGGCGAAAAATACCAGGCTGCAGGTTACGCAAAGCTGTATCCGCGAGCTTGACTACATTGGCGAAGTCGGCCAAATTAATCATCGAGACCGGAGAATGAATATAACGAGCCGGCGTGGCAATGGTTGCTACCGGGATACCGCCACTTTTTCGCTGAATAGCACCACTATTCGTACCACCCCCGCCCGGCTGCCGAATCTGAAAAGGAATCCCAAAATCAGCGGCTGTGCGGGTTATATGGGCCACAAATCGGGGATCCTGAATCGTGCCCCGGTCCATCACATAGATTGATGGTCCACCTCCAAGTACCACATTGGGACTATCATCTCGTTCATTAGGTAAATCGTATGCCGGGGTACACTCGAGCACCAACGCAATATCAGGTTTTTCGGCATAGGCAGCAACGCCGGCGCCTCTTAGGCCTACCTCTTCTTGAACGGTAAAGGCGGCGACTAAGGTAAAGGGGTAAGATTCACCCTTGAGCAATTCGATAAGTGCGGCGCAACCAGTACGATTATCAAAAGCTTTGCCAATTGCTATTTCACCTAACTCCTCATAATCGGTTACAAAGGTTGCTGAATCGCCGAGCTTTACCTTCCCCATGGCCTCATCTTTACTCTTTGCCCCGATGTCAATACGCATCGATTCCAGCTTCACGACGCTCTTGCGTTGCTCCCGCTTTAGTAAATGGATCGGCCGAGCCCCTATAACGCCGGTAATTTTCTTTGGACCAATTTGGACCACTTTCCCTAATGTGGCGCGTTCGTTTACACCGCCGACCGGCTGAAATTTATATGTCCCGTCCTGGTCAAAACCGGTTATCATCAGACCGACTTCGTCCATGTGGGCATCGACCAGCACACGCAGATCCGACTCGCCGGTCCCGTTTTTTGTGGCAATCAGGTTGCCCATCGAATCAACCCGAAAGGTATCTACATGATCGGCAATCAAATCACCAATCAAGCGCCGTACTTCTGTCTCATCACCCGCTATCCCAGCCGACTCCGTCAATTTCTGCAACAACTCGTTCATCTCTTTGCGACCTTCCTCATTCCTTACCCATCATCTTCAAGGCGATTTCATCCAGGAATCCCTCATTTAAGCCGGCCACGAATTCAGCCAAAAGCCGGCTCGTTCTCTTGACATCACGCGTCGCCAGAGTTTCAACCATGGTATGCATATTACGTAAGGGTATCGAAACCAGACCGGTTGGTATTCCCTGGCGGGCTACCTGCAGGCCATAGGCGTCTGTACCCCCGGCGTACCAGTTTGGTTCAGTATGAACATTCATCTCAATTCTGCCGGCCGCGTCGTTGAGCGCTGCATTAATTCCTGGATGAAAATTGGGGCCTAGTCCGATGGTGGGTCCCTCATCAAGTTTGAATGTTTCCTCGTCTTTGGCACCTGGGCCAGTTCCAAAGGTGACATCGATCGCTATTGCGGCATCAGGGTTCTGAGAAAAGGCGCTGGTAAATGCCCCAAGGAGAGCTGTTTCTTCCTGGGCTGTTGCAACGGCAACAACATCCCAATCATGTCGTCGATCCTGCAAGTATTCAAGGCATAGTGTAACAGCCGCCACCGAAGCTCTATTATCCATGGCTTTGCCGGTAACACGTTGATTGAGTAAATTCCTCATTGGTTGGCGAAAGCTGATAAAGTCACCTACATTGATTTGTTCCACCATATCCTGGTATGGCAACCCCAGGTCTATCACCAGTTCATCATAGCCGAGGGCAATCTTGCTCTTGGCTTCAGGCAACATATGGTTGGGAAGAGAGCCAATAATTCCAACGAAGGTCTGCTCATCCGCTCCGGAACCGTGGACGACGACAGTTTGACCCAACAGATGGCGCACGTCCACACCGCCCACTTGAGTCATTCGAAGGAAACCAGAACCCTTCTCATCTTCGGGGTGTGCCACCAGTTTTTTAACCATCAAGCCGATTTCGTCCATATGAGCAGCTAACAATAACCGCGGACGAGGAGTTGGAGCTGATCCTTTTTTTACGGCAATCAGGCTACCCACCCGGTCGCTCTCGATAGAGTCAATAAAGGGTCTCCAGATCTCCTCAATAGCATGGCTAATTTGGGATTCATTCCCCGAAGGACCAGCCGTCTCGGTCAATAACTTTAGTAGTTTGGCAACATCAGTTGACATAAATTCACCTGCTACAAATCTGTTGGGACAGTTTCAGTTGGGCTTGGGGTTGCTGTCGGCGTCGTGGTATCAGTCGCGGGAGGAGGTGCCGTTGTGGTAGCCGTATTTGTCACAGCCACTGTCGCTGTATCTGTCGCCGTCGAAGTAAGAGTTGGCACAGTAGTACGCGTCGCCGTCGCCGCTAATGTAGGAGTCAACGAAGGAGTCATGCTAGCAGTTGCAGTGCCTGTCGCTGTTGGGGTAACTGTTGAGGTAGGTGTTTCAGAAGGAACTTGCGTGGATGTGACGGATGCAATCAGAGTTGGAAATCTCGTCTCCGTGATAAACTGATCTGGCGTAAAAGCTATGGTTACAGGCGCGATGCCTGTCGGGTTGGATGAAGTTAGTAAGATTGAAGGTGTAAATGTTGTTACTACTCCTTGAACCGTGGCCAGTGAGGTTGGAGTAATGATAGCCGGGGGCAAGGTGGGGGAGGGATCGTTCCCGCCAATGTACGCTATTATTCCAAGACAATAGCAAGGCAAGGTTAGCAGGATTAATCCTATGAGAAAGGCGTATGTTTTGCGACGCGAATCCATTTACCGGCATTCAATGCATTTTGACTGGCTTCATAGGCGCCAATGGTGCATAACCACATGCAGCCGGCCCAATCATTTTTTTGCGGTCATGCTTGCCGTTCCGTCGAATACCAGGACGTTCCCAACAGACTGCTTCGGCTCAAGTTGACCAGATCTGGCCATGATCATAGATGACATCCGTGCATTTGACAAATTGTACAAGGTGTCAGAATCCCAATCATTACATTCGCTAAGCTGACCCAAAATATCGACCTTGGGATGAGAACTCTTTCAGATTAGGGACTAGCGGTATATATAATAGAATCAAGGATTTGGTCCAGGTCTGTTTTTTATGAATTTAATGGTGGGCGGACTTGAGCTCCAGGCCTGGTGGCAGTGCCAAATAGGACATGACGTCAGTTTAAGCTATCGCTTGCCAATTCCACCAGTCACTCCAAATTGTGATTGGCCAACGAATCGATAACGCGACGCAGATCCTCGGGTAGCGGAACTGTTTGCGTAATCTCTTTACCATCAGAAGGTCGCCGGAAGGTAAGGCTAGTAGCGTGGAGAAAATGCCGGTCAATTGCTACTCTCGGATGGCGTAGACCATAAACTGTATCTCCAACGATGGGATGACCGGCGAAAGCAAGATGAACTCTGATCTGGTGGGTGCGACCCGTATGTGGGCGACACTCAAGCTGGGTGAAGTCGCTATTGGTGCTTTGTTTTCTGTCCGCTCTCGATAACCAAAAGTAGTTTTGCACTTTGATCGCCGTTTGAGCCGAACGAGAAGTAGCTGATGAACCCTGGGGAATAACTGCCATACGCTTTCGATCTCGCACGCTCCGGCCAATTGGCGCATCAATCATGGCTTCGAATTGTGAAAAATGCCCATCAACCAGCGCCAGATAGACCTTCTTGATTTCCCGACGTTTAAATTGTTCCTGCACCATATGTAAGGCAGCGTCGTTCTTAGCTACAAGGATCAATCCGGACGTATCTTTGTCAAGGCGGTGAACTATCCCTGGTCGTTTCTCACCACCGACGCCATAAAGATTTGGGCAGTAAGCCAGAATGGCATTGACCAGTGTACCCTGTTCATGTCCAGGTGCCGGATGAACGACCATCCCGGCCGGTTTATTTATCAGCAGAATATCCTCATCTTCATATTGGATATCCAGCGGGATTGGTTCGGCAACCAGGCTGGTATGTTGGACTGCCGGTATGGTGATCGTTACGCGCTCTCCGCCTTTTAATCTCTGACTGGCTTTTACGGACCGGTCGCCAATACGGATCAACCCGGCCGCAATTAGTCGCTGGCACTGGGTTCTGGAGATATCAGGGACTGCTTCAGTAATCGCTCTGTCTAGTCGCTCGCCTGGTCGATCTAAAACCAGGGTAATAATATGCTCATTCATTCCAGAGCATACTGGCATCCTCAGCCGGCTCTATGGCCTGCGGTTGAACATCTGAGAGGGATCCAGTCGAGTTAACCGGCTCTTCGTTGCTACGGCGTTCTTCCATAAGCATCAGAAAACCCAGCATTATAACCCCACTGACAACACACAGATCGGCCACATTGAAGACTGGCCAGGGGCCAAAATCCAGGAAATCAGTCACGTGGCCCAAGCGAACTCGACTTAATAGGTTGCCTAAGGCCCCACCCAATTGTAAGCCCAAGGCAACGCGGTAGAGTTGGTGGTTGCCCGGGAGAATCTGATTATAAATTACGATAAAGATTGAGACGACAACAGCCACAATTGAAAACACCAAGCTCCCACCAGGGAAAAATCCAAAAGCTGCGCCGGTATTACTTACATGGGTAAAGCGGAATAGATGAGACAATTCTGATATAGGCGCCCAGGTTGTATACAGTGCTAAGTTGTTCTCGACAATGACTTTGCTCGCATAGTCGGCCAAGAGCACAACAACCATAACCAGGAAAAGAATCGCCTTTTCGCTACCGGTAGCCTGCATGTCAACAACGTTAGTTCCTTCATCCTGTTCCGTATTGGTTAAATCATCATTCATAAGACCATTTTACCAGTAGCGAACGAGATCAGCCAGACAGAGCTCAGGGATCACATTCAGCTCCTACTCCATTCTCTGGCCAATCAATAATGTTACGCGAGTTCCCTTAATTGAAACCTGTTCCAAAGAGGGGTCAAAGCCGGCTGACATTAGTCGATCCCTGGCGAGATTCCATACTCCTGCGAGACCATTGCCTGCCGATGCTCCGGGCTGTTGGCCCGTTACGATGTAAAGCCATTTTATCAGGGATTCTAATACTCCTTGGCCTGTCAGTTGGGCACCTGCAACTATGACGAATCGACCGCCGGCCGGCAGAACACGCCAGACCCCCTGCAAGGTTTCTGGCTCCAGGATGAAATCACTAGGAAAAGTGACCAGCACACTGCTAAAGGATCTATCAGTAAAAGGCAGGGTTTGAGCCTCACCTTGGATCACAGTGACTTTGGAGTCGTTCCGTTCGATTCTGTGACGGGCAAGCCGGCCCATGTAGGGCGATAGGTCGAGACCAATAACATGTAAGCCAGTTTGTTCAAGCTCTAATAACATGTGGCCGGGACCATGAGCGAGTTCAAGGATTCGCGACCCCTGTAGGTAAGGTATCGCTGATCTTTGCCAATCGCGCCAATGGCCAAGCGAAACGGACCAGCTAACAGGATCATAAGTGAAAGCTAACTCATTGTAGAGCAGGCGAAATCCAAACTGGATTAGCCTGACAAAAAATCCCTCTTTTCTTGCAGGTTGAGCATAAGTATCTTGGCCAAAATCAGCGCTTTGACCTTGGTGATCCTTGTTAGATTTACTAATATTACACCTACACATGACAGACAAAAACAGTGCACTCCGCTAGCGATCACAGAAGTATACTACAAACTGGTTGGCAAGATTCTCCTGGTTTGGCCATGACAGGTCCCTTCGCCAACTGGTTGGTCAGATGTTGTCTCAGTATTGGATGAAGGGTTGTTCCCATATCGTCACTAGAGCTACATCAACCATGCTTGATACTCCAAGCGCTGCAGGGACTCGGGGTATGACGATAGCTATTTGGCGATCACGAGACATTTCTTTTCGGAAAATAAGCGCTGGTAGAATAGCTCCACACAACATTGATTCTACAACCACGATCCAGCACTAACTTTGAATGAAGCTGCTCCTGGCTGCGACTTGCGCCCATTGCATGGTATAAAGTCTGAAATATCGTCCTTTCATGGCCAACAATTCCTCATGGGTTCCATACTCTACGATTCGTCCCTGATCAAGGACAATAATTTGATCTGCCTCGACAATAGTGCTTAACCGGTGTGCAATAACAAAGGTCGTCCGACCCTCCATTAAATGTCCAATTGCTTGTTCAATATGTTTCTCAGTGGTCGTATCTACGCTACTGGTCGCCTCGTCAAGAATCAAGATGCGGGGATCCGCCAATAAAGCCCGGGCGAAAGAAATGATTTGCCGTTGTCCCACGCTTAAATTAACACCCCCCTCGCCCACCTCGGTCTGATAACTTTGGGGCATCAGCTCAATGAAGCTATGGGCTCCTACAGATTTGGCTGCCTTGACTACCTCCTCGTCTGTTGCTTCAAGACGACCGTAACGAATATTGTCACCGATCGTGCCCGCAAACAAGAAAGTATCCTGCAAGACAACACCCATCTGAGATCGTAAGCTGGCTCGGGTAACCTGCCTCAAATCAAGGCCATCGATGCAAACCTCCCCTTCACTGACATCAAACAAGCGCACGAGCAAACGAATGATTGTGCTTTTTCCTGCCCCAGTTTCACCAACCAAGGCAATACGCTCCCCGGGGCGGGCGTGGAGATTAATATTCTCTAGAACAGGCTCACCATCCTTGTAGCTAAATGAAACATGATTGAAATCAACGTACCCTTTGATGCTCGGTAGCGGCTTTGCACCAGGGGCATCCGTAAGATCCGGTACTGTGTCTAACAGTTCAAAAACCCTCTCACTCGCAGCCATAGTAGATTGAAACGTGTTATATCTTTGAGCTAACTCTCGGATTGGATCAAAGAAGCGTTCCACATATAATACAAATGCAACCAGCGTACCCGCTGTCAGTACGTCTTCGAGCACCAACCAACCCCCAATGCCGATCACAATAGCGGTGGCCAGCGATCCCATAAAATCAACTCCTGGGAAGAATATCGCCGCCAATCTTGTCGCTTCGATATTGGCATCCAAGAACGAATGGTTTAAATCCTTGAAATGACTGAAATTTGTCTCTTCCCGCACAAAACTCTTAATAACCCGAATCCCAGATATCGATTCGTTTAGATAGCCGTTTATGAGTGAAAGTCGCAGGCGACTAGATCGATAGGCGTGACGCACTTTTATTCGCCAGTAATTCGTCAGAATGGCAATAAACGGCAAGATAGAAAAGGTGACCAGAGCAAGTTGCCAATGTAGATTGACCATCGCCAAAATGATTCCTGCAAGAATAAAAGCGGATCGGAAAAGGCCAGTTATTGACCAGGTGATAAAATCCTGCAGCACACCCACATCACTTATCAAGCGGCTCATCAGCCGGCCGACGCTGTATCGATTGTAGAAATTTAACGAAAGTCTGTGTAGGTGACGATAAAGATCGCCGCGAATGTTCGCCACCACCTTGGTGCCAACGTAAGCCATGATTGAGATGCGGCTTCTATTTGCCAGCCACTCCCCAAGGGCAACCACTAAGAAGATGATGGACCAGCGGCGGAGTTGGCTTAGATCACCGGCCACGATGCCCTCATCAATAGCCTTCCCTATAATCCACGGTCCAGAAACACTCAGCAGAGCAGTGATAACCATCAAGGTGATGGCCAGAATCAGGCGCGTACGATAGGGATAAGTGTATTGTAGCAGCCGGCCAACGAGGCGACTGTCATATGCCTTGCCCAGGAGATCCTCCTCGTCATCGGCCAATAGATCGACAATCTTCGCCTCACGAAGAGCTCGATATTCCTTGCTGTCGATGTCATCCACATCTTCTACAGGAGGTCCTACATGTTCAGTTTTGTATTTTGCTTCTTTATCACCGCTCATGAATAGCCCTAATGACTACAAATGACTGGTTTCTATCATTCCTGATGGAAACCAACCTTACCCAAGATTCGATATTCAATCTTCAGCTGGGGACGTGTCTTGTATGACCGCCAAATCTTCCTGGTCTCTTAACTGCAGGTCGTATATTTTTTTGTATAATCCCCCCCTCTGGAGTAGTTCATCATGAGTGCCGCGCTGCACAATTTGGCCATGGTCCAAAACAAAAATTCTGTCTGCGTGCTTGAGTGTTAGCAGTCGCTGAGCAATCACAAAGGTTGTACGATTTTCCATTAAGGTTTCCAGGGCCAACTGGATCAAATGTTCAGTTTCAGTATCCACACTGCTTGTGGAATCATCCAGGATCAAGATACGTGGGTCTTTTAAAAGCGCTCGAGCGATGGCCACTCTTTGTTTCTGCCCACCACTCAAGGTCACACCTCTTTCACCAACTTTTGTATTGTATTTATCTGGAAAGGTCATAATAAATTCGTGGGCCCGGGCAGCTTGCGCGGCACTTACGATCTGTTCCATCTGGGCGCCCGGTAAGCCATAGGCAATATTTTCGGCGATGGTCGCTGAGAAAAGAAGTGAGTCTTGCAGGACAATGCCTATATGTCTACGCAAATCGGCAAGTTCCCACTTACAGGTATCAATATCGTCTATTACAACCTGACCCTCACTGACATCATAAAATCGAGGAATGAGGTTCGTGATAGTTGACTTACCCGAACCGGTAAGTCCCATTAAAGCTATCGTCTGGCCTGGTTCCACGGAAAAGGAAATATCTTTCAGTACGGGTTGCCGACCCCTGTAAGCGAAGCTTACTCGTTGGAAATCAACCTTACCTTTTAGATGGTCAGCAACATGTGCACCCGGTTCATGCAACTTCTCACCTGGCAAATTCATCATCTCGAAAACCCGACCGGCACTGGCTCCGGCCGTCGCAGCAAGATTTACGAGGAAGCCTAAACGTTGGATCGGTCCGTTTAACATCAGGATGTAGGATATCATCGCGAATAACGTGCCAACGGTGATAACCCCAGCAATTACCTGCGGTCCCCCAAACCAAAGAAGAAAAAAAATGCTCAATGAAAGAGTAAAGGTGAAGAATGGCCAATTGTTGGCCCACATTTGAATGACCCGGTATCTCCTCTGAAACCAGGTTTCGTTCTCACGCTCAAATTTTTCTAATTCATAGGGCTCGCGGGCGAATGCCTTGACAACCCTGATTCCCGTCAGACTCTCTTGCATAGTGGCAGAAAGAACAGCCACTTGTTCTTGAATTTCTTTAAACCGTGGGCGCACCAATCCACCAAATCGGAGGGTCGCGGCTACAAGAAAGGGAATAGGGATTAGGGCCATGAGGGCTAGCCGTGCATCAACGAGAAACATGGTCACGATAACCCCAATCAACAGGAGGATCGTAGCCACGAGGTCCATAAGACCAATTCCCACAAATTGTTCTGTTTCGCCAATATCACTTGTAGCACGGCTCATCAGATCGCCTGTCTGCGTACTATCATGGAAGGAAAATGGCAAACGTTGCACACTATCATAGAAATCATTGCGTAGATCGTAGGCGATCCGATGAGTAAGCCACTGACCATAATAACGCTGTCCAATGCCAGCTATGGCCCGTACTACCCCAATTGCCAGAATAAGGAGGCTTGCTTTAACCAGGGCGCTAACTTCACCACTGGCCAAACCCATATCAATCGCAACCCTTATAACCTGGGGCACTGCCAGATTAAGGATGGTTACCATAAGCATACCAACATAGGCGATACTCGCCTGTCGCCAATAGCGTTTTAAGTATCCAAGCAGTCGTCTATATTCAGCGAATCGTTTATCAGCTATCTTGTTCAACTTTCACAGTATCTCTTAAAGGGAAAAAGTTACTTTAACAAAGAATGGAAATGGAGCAAAGACAGTCCAAACATATTAGCTCCATGGTTAATATCTCTGATTCTTATCGTGTCCGCTTGCTATCTTTCGCTTTTGCCTTCAGAGCGAGAGTTCAGGTACACTCAGCGGGAGGATAACAGAAAGAACATTATGACCCTGGCCCGAGAACGGCGCGCTATTCGCCAATTACTAATTGAATATTCCCCGAACGATGCCCAGGCTTTCTATTACGCGTTCCACCATCCGGATGAGAAGACGACCCTGGTACTAATTCAGGATGATAAAGGGATTGTCTCCGGTTATGTATGCATATCCAGGACCGGTATTGATCTTTTTCGTCCTCTCATCACCTTGCGCTTACCCGTAACGAGTGGCGGAGTCGCTTTAGATCTTTCCGCCGGAGCCGAACTCATCAGGCGCGCGATACCGCCAGGTATGGGTGCTATTATTAGTGCTCCAGCCATCTACCTTCCTCTACTTGGAGGACTATTTGACATAAATAGCGTTCAGAACATGAACCTTTATGTTCTCGATAAAAGCCGGTTTCAGCCCATTATCAATGTTCTGGTTAGCAAAACGGATTCTTACAATGGGTTGCCACGGTACGTCATCCGCCAGTCGGGCGATGGTCAAGAAAGTTTCAGAGGGGAGATAGTTGCTTCGGCCGGACTAAATTGGCGTTCGGACCGCTTTGCGGAGATGTATGTTCACACCAAGTCTCCTTACAGGCGCAAGGGTCTGGGACGAAGCGTTGTTGCTGCCCTTGTGCAATCAGTTCTAGAACAAGGTCAGATACCCTTATACGTTGTTGGAGATGACAATGCGCCATCCAAACAACTGGCCGAATCAATCGGATTTGTTAAGAGTCACGTAAGCGAAATCCTGATCGAAGGTTCACTCAGAGTCCAAGATTAGTCCACCAGCTACCGATCAAATTCTCAGATCTATCATGCAGCGTGAATATTACGAAAAAAAGCCCGCCAGACTATGGACACTGCTCATATGCCATGGTAGATTTAAGATGTCTCTAAGTAGTATGCAAAATGGAGGTAGTACCCATGGAACGGAAGCTCGGCAGCGTCAAGTGGTTCAGCCGTATCAAAGGCTTTGGATTTATTCTCCCCGATAGTGGTGGATCAGAGGTTTTTGTTCACTATTCTGCCATAGAGGGGGAAGGCTATCGCAACTTGTACGAAGGGGATCGAGTAACCTTTAACGAAATTGACATGGGTAAAGGCCCACAAGCAAAGAATGTAAACCCCCTTCGCTCCATTTCCTAGTCTTTTTCAGATCGTATGTGATATTCGGAAGGCTCACTTCTAAGAGTGAGTCTTCTTGTTTTTACAGCTTGTCGATAAATATCCTGGCTACGCTGCTGTTCGACCCGCCAAACCGCAGTAGCAAATCAACCCAACCCGGAAAGTATAACAAACTACGTTGAATGAAATATGATTTACGCATATTCTGTCGGGTGGCCTGATGGACATCATCGTCATACTTTGCCAACTGGGCCAAAGAGAAGTCATTCTTCACAAATGCCTGATCAACGACATCGGCCGCACGTAGTGAGGATATAAAGCCATTGTGGATACCGCCTCCGGTCAAGGGATTGATTAGACCGGCCGCGTCTCCAATGAGCAGGGCGCCAGCATAGGCTCGTTGCATATCCTGAGATCCAAAATTCAACTGCCAAACCGCCGTTTCGGTTAGTTCACCGCCTCGCTTCAGGCGCTCCCTAATGGCCGGCATCTCCAGGAAAATATCAACCATATCTTCAAGGCTCTTCTCACTATTACGGAATCTGTCCAGGCGCATCCCCAAGCCCAGGTTAGCCGTGCTTTCTCCAGTAGGGAAGATCCAGGCATATCCGGGAAGAATCCCTCTATAAAGATAGAATTCCACTTCATTTGGCAATACTTCTATGTCAGTAATATATGTCCGCAAAGCGATAGCCCGATGGCCATCTTCGTGTTTATCAGGCCGTAGCCCCCTGGCGACTACTGAAGTAACCCCATCAGCGCCGATGACGACCTTGGCCCTGATCTCCTCATCAACCCCATTTTGCCGGGCTCGGACACCGACCACTTTGTCCTCTTCGATTAGGATATCTTTGACCTGCGCTTTTTTAAACTCGGCGCCAGAATCAACGGCATGTTCCTGGATGAGCGCATCAAACTTCAACCGGGGAACAACATGGGAATCCGCACCAGTTACCCCTTTATTCAACTCTGCCCGAAGTACATATCCTCGTGGGGAGGAGAGCAATAATTTAGTAACAGGGTAAAAATTGGCCGCCTGAATCTTTTCTCTCATACCTAGCGAGTACAAGACCTCGATGGCTCCGGCCGGAATGCCGTCGCCGCAGGTCTTATCCCGGGGAAATTCTTGCCTGTCCAACAGGAGAACATCATGCCCTTTCTGCGCAAGTGCGATTGCCGCAGTGGATCCGCTCGGTCCCGCACCTACGACAATTATTTCTCTCTCCATTCCTATCTCCTAAAATTGTAAACAAACAAGCGGTCATCTTGGCGTCCATCATATATATTGGCCGGACAATAGACCAGAATACTCATATGCCTTCATTTTGCCGGATTACCTTGAGCAAACCAGTGCAACCATCCTCAACCAGTTGGTACACCTTTTCAAACTTCCCCTGGTAATAAGGATCGGGTACATCTCCCAAGTCATTTCCGCTGGCAAATTCAAGCAGGCGATACATTCTGGGATGCGTGCTATTTTGGGCACGTAGATCAGCGAGGTTACTGGCATCCATCGCGATTACATAGCTGCTATCATCGGCAAGATCTTCAGGGTGAATTCGGCGTGCCCGGCCACTGTATAAGATACCATGCTTAGCCAGGGTTTTGCGGGTGCCCGAATGAGCCATTTCGCCAATATGCCATGAACTTGTTCCGGCCGAGTCAACCAGAATTTGACCCGTCAAACCAGCATCATCTACCATATTTTGAAATACAGCTTCAGCCATTGGCGAACGGCAAATATTGCCAAGACACACAAAGATAACTGTTACCATAGGTATCACTTTTTCTACAAAAATGAAGGATGGGTGATGTTAATCCACACATCCTTCATCCTTGTATTCACTTATTAGTCAAGCCGGCCTATAAGCCGCATTCTGTACCTGTAATATACAGGTGGCGATCATCTATCTTGGCGAGCCATTACTGGCCCGCTCACGCGATCTACCCGGATGTCAAACGGAGCGAGCGACTCCGTGATCGCGCCTGGCGCAACCTCCATCCTGCTTGATCTTGCTCCCGGTGGGGTTTGCCAAGCCATAGACATTACTGCCCATGCTGGTAGTCTCTTACACTACCGTTTCACCCTCGCCGATTTCTAACACCAGGTCTTGACCGGCAATACACCTCTCTGTTGCACTTTCCGTCGGGTCACCCCGCCCGGCTGTTAGCCGGCACCGTGCTCTGTGGAGTGCGGACTTTCCTCGATTTGAGAACTCAAACCGCGATCGCCCAGCCAACTTGATCGCACGATAGTAACATTGGCCATTTCCAGAGTCAAGCAAACCCTGCCGAACCCCTATTTAGTATCTCCAAGAGGACTCCAATCGTGGCCTATGCCCGTTTACTTTTTATTCAGTTACGGCTTGCATGATTCGGTCAATGGAGTATCCTAATATTTGAAATTGATTTTGACCTAATTCTGCAGCAATATGTAGGATATTATGATGCCTGAGTTCGTGGTGTTGGCAGCGAAATATGCTGGACTTTCCTATCCCATACCACGCGAGATGTTGACACAGTCAAGGTTGTTCATGATTCTTAGCTGTCAGAATCCCCTAACAGCCAGTTAAGCCAGGTCCTGGATAGGGTCTAATCGTTTGCGATATCGGTATCCTTACCAGTGGTAGATGGAAAATTCCCGGGATAAAAGAATGAATCTGGTATGAATACGGCACAAATAAGACCATGGTCGCGACCATTTTCTCAGCGGGCATTTATCCTGTCGGTTGTGATTTTGGCGTTGCTAGTCCTGGGATTTTATACCGTCACAGATAGCAGCCGGCTGGAGCAACAGCAGATTCTCAACGGTGCGGATTACGCCGCATATGCCGTATGCCATCGAATAACAGATCGATCCTTTACCATTGCCGGCCGGCAATTACCCTTATGTGCCCGGTGTACAGGAATGTACTTGGGTGTGGTCTTAACCTTTGTTGTCCTTATCTTGGCCGGCCGACGACATTGGTCGATGATGCCCCCCTTGCGGGTGATCTTAGTCCTCATCGGATTCATCGTCTTATTTGGCATCGACGGACTAAATTCTTATAGTCATTTTTTCCCCAACTTGCCCCATCTTTACCAACCGCAAAATTGGTTGAGGTTAATTACCGGTGTTGGTGCGGGCCTGATGATGGGCATTATTCTTTTTCCAGCTCTGGCCCAAACCTTATGGCGGGATCAAGAACAGAAACCGGTCATAAGCTCGCTGCGTGAGTTGGCCGGCGTAGTTTTTCTTGCAGCCATCGTCGTGGCCCTGGTGTTGAGCAACGAACCAACGATCCTTTACGTACTGGGTCTTGCCAGCGCCGGTGGTGTGGTGATGGTTCTAACAGCAATCAACGCCACAGCCCTGTTGATAATCACTCAACGTGATGCCCAGGCTGTCAATATTCGGCAGGCCATTTTACCCTTGAGCATTGGTCTGGCTTTGGCAATCATTCAAATTGGCGTTATCAGCTTCATTCGGTATAGTTTTACTGGTACAATGACAGGGCTTCCAGGCTTGTAGATCGCGGTCCAATTCAGTCGATCCATATGGAGAGGAAATCAATAAAATGGAAAAAAAGAGTAATCGTACAACAATCATCGCCATTGTCGTGGTCTTGCTATTATGCTGTTGCTGTGCGGCAGTGGCTGGTGGCTGGTTTGGGGGTGACGCGATCTTGGAAATCCTGGGTATCTAGCGGATATTCTGGACCGAATGAGGAAGTTTCCGGCGACCTAAAATCGCATCTTATGCTGCAGCTTTAGGCGCTTGAAGTTGACTACGCAAGCCCGTAATATGTGCTTCTAGTTCAACAAGCTCTGATTGTTGTTTTTCTAGTTTCTCTTGTTCTGCCCTGACAAACCGGGCGTATGGGGCAACGGTGTCCTCGATCCGTTGCGCGCCACGACGCATTTCCCGGTTAAATTGATCTGTCAGATTACCAACTAAATTTTGGCGCAATGTATTCAGCTTGGTCTCAAGTTCTTGATTTGCCTTCCGCCGCCGGGCCGGTAAAACCAGCAACCCCAAAGCCATAAAAGTCACACCAAAGGCGATGCCGGTCACGTCTAACCAGGTTGCGGTGGCCAGGGCAGCCACGACTGCGCCTATCCCCAATCCACCAATTTCTAGCAGCGCGACACCAGCGACCGCAGATCGAGCTGATTCAGCCATTTCGGCCGCTTCATGTTCCTTATCGAATCCAGCAATCGCCTGGTTTGTGGCCAGACCGATCGAGTCAATAAGACGCTGGCGATCATATGCCAGGGTTCCTTCTTTTGGACCAGATTGACCGACGATCCGGTCTTCATGCTCTTGTTTTCGACGAGCCAGATGTTCGGAAACGGCCATCCATTGTCGAAGATCTTGTTCAACCATCCAGTCCACCAGTTCGTCAATCCGGGCTTCAATTTGATTTGGTATATCAGCAACAACTTTTTCCGCAAATTCGACCTGGATTTTGTTGGGACGGACCAGATCAGGAATCCGGCCAAAGCGTATGGTGTCATCGAAAAAAGCCCGGCCGCGTTTCTCCATTCCGAAAAGAATGCTGTCGATCTCGCCGAGTCGGGCCTGAAAATTTCGTTGCATATCGTCGTTATAATACGTCATTTGATCGTGGACATCGTCCAGTAACTGGCTATCTTCCTGGAGAGCGCCAAGGTCTTCTTCAATAATGGCCAGTTGACGTCTAGCCAGGCGGAAACCGACTCCCAATGGGTTGAGCAACTTCAAACGAAACCGGCCTTCATCATCCAATGTGTCATGAATAAAATTCTCAAGGGGTTCAAATCCACTTGCTTCCCATACTCGCGGATCACCGGCCTTGGCTTCTTGAGCCAATCTTGCCGAAACAGGGAAAACCCCCTGGATATCGCCGACAAGACGGTGGGCAGAAGAACCGGCAAATTCGATTACCTGGTCAATCGCAGCTTGATCCTTGAGAATGTCGATCTTGTTCACAACCAGAACGATCTTTTTGCCCCAATCGCGAATTTGGACCAGGAAAGCCCTCTCGCTTTCAGTAAAAGGCCGATCGGCCGAAGTGAGAAACAACACCAAATCACTGCGAGGTATGAACTCCGACGTAAGCGCTTCATGTTCACGCATGATCGCATTGGTCCCCGGCGTATCGACGATATTTACATTTCTAAGCGTTTCGACCGGAGCAGTCTGGATGATTACCCCTTTCGGGCCTGGAGTTTGAGAAACTTCTTCACCATATTTAAGCAGATAGATCTGATTTGTTGTAGGCGTCACGCCTTCTGGTAATAGTTGCTGTCCAACCAGGGCATTTATGAATGCAGATTTCCCAGAATTAAACTCCCCGGCCGTAACCAACAAGAACAACTCATCAAGTTGGCGGATCGAGTCGGCTAGAGCTGCCCGTTCATCCACCGGTGATTTGGCATCCGTCAACGTATCCCGCAGAGAGCCGAGGGTGGCTCGTGTCAGTTTCAGCAATTCCTGTTGCTGCTGGTTGAGTACAGTTTCCATAGGCGGAAGTATAGCACATCCCTCCACGGTCAAATATATTTTGATACAGGTTTAGTTCCCTGGAACAAAGCGAGAGAGTTCTTGATGCCGTCGAAGAGTGGGCAAGAGAACACGGGATCGGCAAAAAAGTATAGCAAATCTATACATTTGGTGATATAGTTTTCATCGCTTTACAGTCACACGTGATAGGCTATCCTGGTCGAGAGAAACTGGGTGGCAAAATCGGATGATTTATCAAGAGATATGCAATTCGAATCCAACCGGGTTCTTTTTCACCAACAATCCCATTCTTTGGTCATTGGGGATCTTAGCGAATTAATCGATGCACCTAAGTTGGATTCCAACGAGCTGAAGAGAATTGGATAAGCAACAAGAATTCCAAAATTAGGCCACCAAAAGAGCCCGAAAATTTATGTTTTACGATAAATAAGTGCCAACACGACTGTATGTCCTTGGTGTGATTTTGGACTACTAAAACTACATTGCCGCCGGTGTTTTGATTGGTTTTTTTTGCTTGCCCATGAAATTAGTACCTGACCTGAGTGCCCATTTCCTTGGTCTGGATAGGAGAGAGAATTTGAACATGTCCATAAATCTGGTGCTATCGTTCCTATCAGCATTCATCATGTTGGTCTTTACGGTCTACGTCCTCCAACGTTACTCTGTGCGCCGGAAGTTATATTTTCTTTTTTGGGGACTGGGATTGGCCATGTTTGCGATTGCCAGCTTTTCGGAAGCGTATCTGGCATTGGACTGGAACAAGTGGGTTTTTTATTGCTGGTATCTGTTTGGAGCAGTATTAACAGCGGCCTGGATTGGGCAAGGAACCGTTCACCTACTGGCAAAAAAACGAACAGCCAGAATTACGACAGTCGTCCTGGTGGTTGCCAGTATCGTAACGGCCGCACTCCTTCTTGCCACCATGCCAGATCTAACGGAAAGCAGATTCTCAGAATCTGAGCCAATCAGCGAACAGTATCAAGAGATCATGCCCGCCATCAACGACGGAGGCATTGTGCGCCTGGCGACCATCCCTTTCAACATATACGGCATGATTACCTTGGCCGGTGGGGCGTTGTATTCGACTTGGTTGTTTTGGCGCAAACGCATATTACCAAATCGCATGATTGGCAATATACTGATCGCTATTGGCGCGCTGGTCATCGCTTCAGCGGGTACCTTAACCCGTTTTGGATACGGCTCTTACCTTTACGTCGGCGAGTTATTAGCGGCTATCCTTATGTTTGGCGGGTTTCTAGTCTCTGCCAGCCCAAACCTATTCCGGTCAAAGAAGGATTCATCCGTTACGACACCTGTCTAGGTCCTCCCAAAAGTCATTCATGAGTCAAATCCAGTTAACTGAGTTAGACCAAAAGAAATTGGCTGGTGCGTTCGGTCCGGCCACGCAAATGGCCATGTCGATAGTCGTTAAGATGACGCCGATCTATGGCGCGACAGAGCTTATGGACATCACTGCCGCCCATATTGACAGCACCATATATATTGGCCGGGCTGGCCTGGAATTCGCCGAACGACTGGCGGGGCTTGGAGCACAAGTTGCGGTTCCATCCACCGTAAACGTAAGTGGACTGGACGAACACCACTGGCAGGAATGGTCCGTGCCGATGGATTGGGCTGGCTTTGCCCAACGCCAAATGGTTGCATACCAAAAAATGGGCTGTGTTCCAACCTGGACTTGTGCACCATATCAGACAGATCAGCGCCCCTATTTCGGCCAACAAATCGCCTGGGGTGAATCAAACGCCATTGTCTTCGCCAATTCGGTCATTGGCGCCCGAACAGAACGGTACCCCGATTTGCTCGACATCTGTTGCGCGATCACCGGACGCGTTCCAGCGAGCGGTCTGCACTTATCGGCAAATCGAGCCGGCGAATTGCTTATAAACCTGGTTGAGATACCGCTTTCTATTCAGCAGGAGGATTCCTTTTACCCTGTGTTGGGTCATTTGATGGGCGAGATCGCCCAGGATCGGATCCCGGTCATAACTGGGCTTGAAAACCAGCCTACTGAAGATCAGTACAAGGCACTTGGCGCCGCAGCTGCATCATCGGGTACGGTCGCTATGTTTCATCTGGTTGGTCATACACCAGAGGCACCCACCGAGACGGTCGCATTCCAGGGTCGTCGACCGGCTGAGCGCTTTGACATTTCGATGGCGGATCTACGCCAAGCCAGGGAAGAATTATCGACAGCCACCGGGCAACGCCTGGACATGGTTGTATTAGGCAGCCCTCATTTTTCCTTAGCCGAGTTTGCCAAACTCGCTCCCCTGGTCAGCAATAGAAAAGTTCATCCTGATGTCCAACTGTTGGTGACGTCAAGTCGGGCCATGACTCACCTGGCTGGCCAAAGAGGCTATCTGCAGCCGCTAAAGAGCTTCGGCGGCAAAGTTACCGTGGATACCTGCATATTGGCATCCCCGATGTTACCCCCAGAAATAAAGACACTAATGACCAATTCGGCCAAGTATGCTTACTACGCGCCCGGATTGCTCGGAGCAAATGTAACCTTTGGCAGCCTGGCCGATTGTGTCACCTCAGCGATAAAGGGTCGCGTTATTCGCGATGATTTATTATGGGATTAGTTATCCAGGGCCAAGCGGTCATCAAAGGAATGGCCCAAGGAATTGCCCTGGTCACCGACGAACCACTTTCTTTTTGGGGCGGATATGATTTTCGGACCGGGGAAATCACGGATCGCCGCCATAACTTATCTGGTGAAAACGCGGCCGGCCGGATCCTGGCCGTGCCTTTTTCGCGAGGATCTTCTACGACAACAGCTGTTCTCTTAGAGGCTGTACGAGCCAACACAGCGCCGGCCGCCATTATCACGACCAATGTGGATACCTTTTTTGCCCTGGCGTCAATCGTCGCTGACGAGATGTACTCCCGACCCTTCCCCATCGTTGCCCTATCCAAGCTCGATTTTGCACGGTTAAAAAGTGGTGATTCGCTAATAATTAGCGAAGAGGGAACAATTCATATAGAACCTGCTGGTGGTGGATAAATCAAGTAGATTCAATACCTGCTTCATCCAGCAACCGCAATCGCTCCCACTCGGGTAAATCAGCACCCTTCCCGGCATCCTTAAAGATCATAATCTGGCGCATTTCAACGATTTGATCTCGCAGGACGGCCGCCTTTTCGAACTCCAGCGCTTGCGCCGCGGCCTTCATCTGTTTCTCCAACTCCTTGATCATCTGGCTAAGTTCGCTCTTTGGCATATTGGCCACAGTCACATAGGCGCCTTTCTCGTCGGCAAGGACATTGGCCTGGTTTGCAGCGAGCTGGCCGGTCAGGTCACGGACTTCCTTAATAATGCTCTGCGGCTCAATCCCACGTTCCACATTGTAAGCCGTTTGGCGCTCGCGACGATTCTTGGTTGCCTCCAGAGCTCTGGCCATCGAATCAGTTATGCGATCGGCATACATTAGGACCCTGCCCTCTACATGCCTGGCTGCCCGGCCGATAGTCTGTATGAGGGCTGTATCGGATCGGAGGAATCCCTCTTTGTCAGCGTCTAATATGGCAACCAGAGAGACTTCGGGTAAGTCCAAGCCCTCCCGGAGGAGATTAATACCTACAACCACATCAAAAACGCCCATTCGCAGGTCTCTTAGTATCTCGATCCGCTCGAGGGTATTGATTTCTGAATGCAGGTAATGAACCTTGACTCCCATTTCCAAGAGATAGTCGCTGAGATCCTCAGCCATCCGTTTGGTGAGGGTGGTTACTAAGACACGCTGCCCTTTCTCCGTTCGTTTCCGGATTTCTCCCAGCAGATCATCAACCTGGCCCGTCACCGGTCTTACTTCCACTTCGGGATCAACTACGCCAGTTGGACGGATGACCTGTTCGATGATGGCCGATGAGTTGGCAAGTTCGTACGGTCCCAAGGTAGCTGAAGTGAAGACCACCTGGTTAATCCGTTCAGAAAATTCATCAAAATTGAGCGGCCGATTGTCTAGAGCACTTGGCAATCGAAAACCGTATTCAACCAATGTGGTCTTACGGCTACGATCTCCAGCCCACATACCTCGTATCTGGGGAATTGTCATATGACTTTCATCGATAATGAGAAGAAAATCACGCGGGAAATAATCGACCAACGTCCAGGGTGGATCCCCGCCTGACGCCGGTCCAGGTGCCGGCTGTAATTCTCAATACCTGAGCAATAACCGATTTCGCGCAACATCTCAAGATCATACATGGCTCGCTGCTCGATGCGCTGTGCTTCCAGGTACATCTTCTGGCTTTTGAAGTGGGCGATCTGTTCAGTCAGTTCAGTCTCAATATCATTGATCGCCGCGCCTAATTTTTCCTCATCCGTGATAAACTGTTTTGCCGGATAAATCGATATCTCAAGCAGTTCCGCCAGCAACTCTCCGGTCAGGGGCTCAATCTCAGTTATTCGCTCTACTTCATCTCCCCAAAACTCAATCCGATAAGCGGTCTCAGCGTAGGCGGGGACAATTTCCAGCGTGTCCCCTCGAACTCGAAAGGCGCCTCTACGCAGCTCAATATCATTTCGTTCATATTGAATATCAACAAGATGGCGTAGTACATTATCGCGCCGGTAGAGTTTTCCTCGTTCCAACGTGACTGTTACTTTTCCGTAAGCCTCAGGATTACCTAGTCCATAGATACAGGATACAGAGGCGACAATAATAACATCCCGTCTACTGAGCACATTCATCGTCGCTTCAAGCCGTAGGCGGTCTATCTCTTCATTGATGTCCGTCTCTTTTTCGATGTAAAGGTCATGACGGGGCACATAAGCTTCGGGCTGATAGTAATCATAGTAGCTCACAAAATATGAGACGGCATTTTTTGGGAAGAATTCCCGAAACTCACTGTAAAGCTGGGCCGCCAATGTCTTGTTGTGGGCAATGATCAGGGTCGGCCGCTGGACAGTTTGTATGACCTGGGCCATCGTAAAGGTCTTGCCAGTTCCGGTGGCCCCTTGCAAGGCCAGATAACGGTTATTTTGCTCGAGGCCGGCGACTAGTTCGTTAATAGCCTGTGGCTGGTCCCCAGTTGGTTGGAAGTCAGAAACTAGTTCAAAATTTGGCATCTGATCCTCGTATCAATAAGAGCAAGAAAAAGCACCCCCTGGCGGGAGTGCTTAATACCAGTGGAGATGGCGGGAATCGAACCCGCGTCCGAAAAATTCAGCCTCTAGACATCTACAAGTTTAGTCAGCCAATTTGATATTTCGCGTTCAGGGGCCCCGACTGACAGGGTCGCCATGCCCGCTAACCGATAGCCCCCGAAAGGGCCTCTTAGTCTCTCCCATCGGTGTCGGGAAGAAGCACGTTGGCGATTATGACGCTCACATCTTGCTCGGCCAACGAGCGATCAAGGTGAACGGGTTCCCATTCTTGGAAACCTTCGCAAATCAACCCGCTTTAAGCAGCGAGCGGAAGAGCGTTATATGCAGTCGTGCGGTTGGCACTTTTGCGTTTGCTTCAAGTTTAACGAGGTTTGAAGCGAACTCGACTTGCAATCCAGGACCAGCCTTCCTCGTCGAAGCCTATCATCCCCAGATAGCTCAATTATATCACATCCGAGATCCCATACTATTGTAAATTCATTAACACTCCTACCAGGGTTCGATGATCAGATTGTGGATGGATTTTTCCGCCGCTCGCGTTTCGTCATCGGTCACAACCATACTGATACTACATTCTGACGAACCTTGGGCGATGGCAATAATATTGACCCGGTCGTCGCCCAATGCCGTGAATAAGCCGACCAGAGATGCCCGGAGTTCCGCGCATACCTGCACCTACGACGGTCACTATTGAGACTTCTCGCTGAGCCCAAATCCGATCAATATCCCGGCGGCCCATTTCATCAGCAAACTCTCCTTCTAGGGCTGCGATAATATGATCGGTCGCTCCATCTGGTACGGCAAAACAGATTGATTGTTCCGATGATGCCTGCGAAATCAACAATACGCTAATCTGGCTTCGGGCTACTGCAGCAAATGTTCGCGCGGCAATACCCGGAACGCCTAGCATTCCCTTCCCTTCGACGTTTACCAGGCTAAGTTTTCGAATCGCGGTGACGGCCTTTATCTTACCATTATTTTCAGAGACATCTTCGATAATGAGTGTACCTTCATTCTCGGGCTGGAAAGTATTTTTTATTCTTAACGGGATATTGTTCTCAATAACCGGCCGGATGGTTTTTGGATGAAGTACTTTTGCCCCGTAAAAAGCCAACTCTGCGACCTCTCGATAAGAGAGACGACTGATGGTACGGGCCTCGGAAACAAGCCGGGGATCGGCCGTCATAACGCCATCGACATCAGTCCAGATCCATACTTCACCGGCCTGTAAAACCTGTGCTAAAATTGCGGCGCTAAAATCTGATCCACCCCGGCCGAGCGTGGTAATGATTCCGTTTTCCGTCGCCCCGATAAAGCCAGTTACCACCGCGACAGAACCACTATCCAGAAGCGGGCCTACGCGTGCTTCTGTTTGAATTCGAGTCTGCTCTAACAAAGGCGCGGCGCTCTGGAAGCTGTCATCAGTCACCAGCAACTCAGAGGCATCTATAGCCTGGGCGGCCTGGCCCAGGTGGCGAAGATATCCGGCCAAGATTCGAATGCTTAGCCGCTCGCCAATGGAAGTCATGGCATCCAGAGCTCGAGGGGTTAATTCCCCAAGAACCAGTACGGCCTTGCACAATGATTCATATCGATCAATAAACCTGTCGATTTCGGCGGCGATCGCTTCCGCTTCCGAACTGCCAGAGAGCAATTCTGCAAGTACCTGAAAATGCCTTTTTCGGATTTGCGATGACAACTCCCGATAAGTTGCTGAATCTCCGATGGCAGCGCTGGTTGCACCCTGGAGCAACTGGTCAGTGATGCTGCTCATCGCTGAACTAACAACGACTACTTTGGACCACTGTTTTCTACTTTGTAAAATAATATCGCTCGCCCGCCGGATGGCCTCTGCACTCCCAACTGAGGTGCCACCGAATTTCATCACCAGTAACATTAGAAAAATCCTCTTCTTTTAATTTAGATTTGAGCCAGGGCCTGATCGAGATCAGCCAAGATATCGACTGTATCCTCAATTCCAATAGCAAAACGGACCAGGTTATCTTTGATGCCAATCGCCAGCCGTTCCTCGGTAGATAACTCATAATAAGACATGAGCGCTGGTTGTTCGATCAGACTCTCCACACCGCCAAGACTTGGGGCGATGTAGGGGATGGTCATAGCATCGATAAACCTCGATGTGGTATCGAGTGGTTCTTCGTTAGTTCTCTGAGCGATCTCGAAACTTACAACGCCGCCATATCCCTCCATTTGAGAACGGGCAATATCATAATCTGGGTGAGAAGCCAACCCAGGATACCATACCCGCTCTATCTTTGGATGTTGGGCAAGACATTCGGCGACGGTCAGAGCCGTCCGATTCTGCTGGGCGACTCGCAAAGCCGCGGTTTTTAGTCCACGTTCCAGCAGAGAGGCGGCATGGGGATCGAGAATGCCCCCAAGCATACCTTGACTTTGGCGAAGGGCGTGAATCAACCCTGACTCGCCGATGACAGCGCCGGCCATGATATCATTGTGACCGCTAAGGTACTTGGTGGCACTGTGAACAACCAGATCGATGCCGAAATCAAGCGGCCGCTGGTTAAAGGGCGTGGCAAAAGTAGCATCAATAATCGTCTTGATCCGATGCTGGCGGGCGATTGTTACCAGACGCTTTAAGTCAACCACTCGGAGATATGGATTGGTTGGACTTTCGCTGATAATCATTCGGGTATTAGCCTGAATGGCCGCCTCTAATGCCTGAAAATCACCCATCGGCACCTGAGTGCTCTCGATACGCATTCGTTTCAAGAAAGTCTGGCAGAAAGTTCGGGTCTTTCGATAACAATCGTCGGTGAAAATCACATGGCTACCGGCCGATAGCATAGACAACAGCACATTGGTAATCGCGGCCATCCCCGTTGGGAACAAAAGGGCGTCCCCTCCATTATCAAGAGCCGCCAGCCGCTTCTCGACCGCCCGAACTGTTGGGTTGCCATAGCGGCCGTATTCACCCCGTTCAGCCATCACCGGGTCCACACCCCACATTTTTGCTTCCATAAATGCCTTGAGGTCTGCTGTGTCGGCAAAGGTATAAGTCGCCGTCTGGACCACCGGCGTTACCAATGCATGATGCGCTCGGACACGACGATCCCTTAACTCTCCATGCACTGCTGTCGTGGATTTTTCGCTTTTTCGTTCTTCATACTCGCTTACTGGATTCGTTGTGGTCGCTTCAGTTAGGCAAAGCATCAGTTTCTCCTCATAAAAAACAAATCGGCCCTTCGCTATTGTATCCAGAGCGAAGAGCCGTAAAAGAAAACGACCTCTTCCTAAGATTATCGAAGAGGCCAGTATATTTACACTGCCACATCTCATCTATCAGAAGTATGCCTTCTTTGCAGAAGACTCACACGTCTGCCGAAATTAGCACCATTTCCGCAACTTCTGCGGCGGTTGCTGAGGCTTCATCGGGTCGGTCCCTCTGCCTCTCTGGATAAAAGTGTGTGTTGCTATTCAGTTGTTAGTCAACATGCTACCAAATGACTGGCGAACTGTCAACCCCAAATAAATGGTTGTGTTATTCTTCAGCGAATCTGTCACCCATTAAGAAAAAAGCGAAAATGTCACTAAAATATGGAAAAGCGTAGACGGATCCAAAGGGAAGATCCCCCAAGGTGGCAATTGGCCATGAACTGTGCCCAGGTATAATAATCCCCATGTTTGAATTTAAATTGGAAAGTAGCGACCGACAAAGCGGCGCGCGGGCTGGTTATTTTTATACACCCCATGGCATCATCCCGACGCCTATCTTCGCCCCCGTCGGAACACAGGCCACGGTTAAGGCTCTCACTCCTCGGGACTTGCATGAACTTGGCGCCCATTTGATACTCAGCAATACGTATCATTTGTTCTTGCGGCCAGGCGAGGATCTGGTCAGCGAAATGGGTGGATTACACAACTTTATGGGTTGGCCAGGACCCATTTTGACTGACAGCGGTGGTTTTCAGGTATTTAGCTTAAGCAATACGCGAAAGATCGACCAGGATGGGGTAACGTTTAGGTCCCATCATGATGGTTCAAGTCACCGGTTTACACCGGAAATAAGTATCGCCATACAGGAAAGCCTCGGAGCGGATATCATAATGGCCTTCGATGAATGCCCGCCGCCTGATGATTACCAATATGTCAAGGACTCTTTATCGAGAACGCACCCCTGGGCGGAACGGTGCCTCCAGGCCCAGACACGTACGGATCAAGCCCTTTTCGGCATTGTCCAGGGTGGTATTTTCCCAGATCTACGCGAGGAAAGCGCCCGCTATCTCATGACGTTGAACTTCCCAGGTTATGGCATTGGTGGGCTTTCCGTGGGTGAAAGCAAAGCTGACATGTATGCCATGTTAGACGTGCTGGATGATGTCTTACCAGCAGCTAAACCACGTTACTTGATGGGTGTCGGAACAGCAGAAGATATAATAAATGGGGTCATGCGCGGTGTCGATATCTTTGATTGTGTCCTGCCCACTCGCCTGGCCCGCCATGGAGCGGCCATGGTGGACGGCGGCCGGATCAACTTGAACAATGCTTCCTTTTCTCGAGATCCAATATCAATCGATGAGGATTGCACCTGTTATACTTGCCGGAATTTCAGCCGAGCATACCTGCGTCATCTAGTCAAAGCTAAAGAGATATTGGGTCACATGCTCTTGACTGTTCATAATATACACTTTTTGTTGACTCTAACACGCCAGCTTCGACAAGCGATTATCGAAGGTAACTTTACTGATCTGGCCCAGAAATTACTGAATCATTACCCGACCTTATGACATCCTTCATTCCCACCTTAAGTCGCCATCAGGTCTTAACCAGGAATTAAATAGCGTGGATTATTTAGAAGCTATCTTGTTGGGAATTATTCAAGGTGCGACCGAATTTTTACCGATATCCAGCTCAGGTCATTTGTTGTTGATCCCCAACATTCTCAACCTTCCAGAACCTGATCTGAACGCCATCGCTTTCGCCCACCAGGGGACGTTACTGGCTGTTCTCGTATATTTTCGCCGTGATCTGTGGTCAATCCTCACGGCCGTCATTAAGGGCTTGAGAATTCGCCAGCCCATGGTCGATCCAAACTCTCGCCTCGGCTGGTATATCGCTGTGGGCACAATCCCGGCCGTAATTGTCGGTTTGTTTTTTGCCGCCACTATAGAAGAAAGGCTGTCTGATCCGACCTTCGTAGCCGCCATGCTGATTGTCACCGGCATTATCTTGCTAATCGGTGAGCGGTTACGGACGGCTAATCGAACCTTATCCCAAATGAGGTGGTCGGATGCGATTGCCATTGGGCTGGCGCAAACTTTCGCCCTGATTCCGGGGATTTCGCGCAGTGGTATTACAATAACCACTGGTCTCGGCCGAGGCCTTGATCGCTCTCCTGCCGCAAGATATAGTTTTTTGTTGGGTGTCCCGGCAATTGCCGGTGCCGGTTTGATTGCCATGGCCGACCTCGCCCAATCAACGACGATCAGCGAGCAGCTACCCCTGTTAGCTATCACTTTTATCGTTTCGGTCGTGGTTGGTTACGCTTGCATCCATTTCCTATTGACTTGGGTCCGTCTTCACAACCTCTACCTCTTTGCCTTTTATTGCATTACCTTTGGTACACTCTTCCTGATCATTACAGCGATTCGAGGTTAATGAGACTCCGAATCCTGTGGATCTATCTATGGGGCTTATTGTCAGTCGGGATGATCTCGGCATGTAACGATCAACCCATTCCAGCACCACCCAAAATCATTGTTACAGCGCCTACCACACCCTTACGTATTGGTCTGAGCGATAGCGCATTTGCCCTGGAGGGATTAGCCAGGATGGCCAATGATTTGCATCCGGGGCAGGCGGCGCTGCACTTTATCGTGGGTAACGATCAGACCTTATTGGAGGACCTTGAAGCCGGTCGGTTAGATGCCGCCATTATCTACTCAATCCCAGAACCAGAAGGGCTTTGGACTTCCCAGGTCGCTATCGATGGCCTCATAGTTTTCACCAATCCAGGAATACAACTGGCAGAAACCGGCATACAGGAAATCAAGGCTCTGTTTGCCGGAAGGGTGGCTAATTGGTCGACGCTCAACCAGGCTGACGCTCCTGTGGTGGTCTTTAGCAGGGAGCCAGGATCAGGGGCCGGATCCGGTTTCGACAAGCTGGTAATGGGTGGCTTACCTGTATCGATGGATTCTTTGGTTACGATTAGCGAAACCGATATGTTGGATTCGGTTACAGAATACGCCAGGAGCCATAGGCTACGGCATGATGGGATCTACTGAAGGTGTTGCCACCATTGCCATCGATGGAAACCAGGCTTCTCCTGTGGGTACGGCTGATAATTCGTACCCCTTAAGCACGCCGATTTATTTTGTTGCCTTAGAGGAGCCATCTGGAGATCTCCAAGTTTTCCTGACCAATCTTTTATCAGAACAGGGACAATCTATAATAGGTGAAAAATTCGGCCGACTCCGCTAGAATAGGAAGATACTGAGTTCACATTTTCTTTTGAGCACTAATGTTTTCAACTTTTGCCAAATGAATGCCAAAATTCGCTTATTGTTAATATCCAGAGCGTTATATTCAAAGACTAAAGGTCAGAATATGCTCCTGGCATGCTCATTTATCATCGCCTTTTGGACCGGCTATACCTAATAACCCGCCATTGATCTTGAGTTGTACTCAAATTAACAATCGTATGATCCAAATCCTGGCATTGCCTGAGGTAAGCTATTTTTGGACCAATAAGATTGAGCAATATTCACCTTCGTGGGTTAGAGATTGATTCAAAAGGAATTTCAAATGAATAACAATATTTCGGTCGAGCTAGATAAACATAACGACGAGAGTCTTACTGCTGTTAGAACCCACTCAGAAAGCGATAAATTTATCCAACTCGAAGACAAGTATGGAGCCAAAAATTATAACCCCCTCGACGTTGTTATTGAACATGGCGACGGTGTTTGGGTATTTGACGTGGATGGCAACAAGTACCTAGATTGCCTGAGCGCCTACTCGGCTGTTAGCCAGGGGCATTGCCATCCCGCTATTGCGCAAGCCGCCATCGACCAGATGCGACGTTTGACACTGATTTCACGGGCCTTCCGCAACGATCAGATGGGTCCTTTTCTCAAAGAGCTATGCGACCTGATCGGTTATGACTTAGCCCTATTAATGAACAGTGGGGCCGAAGGTGTTGAGACAGCGATAAAAGCGGTTCGCAAATGGGGCTATGTTGTCAAAGGCGTTCCGGCAAACCAGGCCGAAATCATCGTCTGTCAGGGCAACTTTCACGGCCGGACGACAACAATCGTGGGCTTCTCTTCTGAGGCAAAATACAAAGAAAATTTTGGCCCGTTTACGCCTGGATTTATAACTATTCCCATATGGCGATGGAGCCGCTCTCGAATCGGCAATCACTCCCAACACAGTCGCTTTCTTATTCGAACCGGTCCAAGGTGAAGGCGGCGTAGTTATTCCACCTGAAGGTTTTATTGCCGAGGCCGCCGGAATCTGCGCGCGCCACAATGTGCTGCTGGTTGCTGATGAGATCCAGACCGGACTTGGTCGTACTGGAAAATTGTTAGCCTGCGAGCATGAAGGCGTCAGACCAGACGTTGTAATCCTTGGCAAGGCGTTGAGCGGTGGCTTCTACCCGATATCGGCCGTGTTAACGGATGAACGTGTTTTGGGTTTGTTTGTTCCTGGTGATCACGGAAGTACTTTCGGCGGCAACCCACTCGGAGCAGCCATTGGACGAGCAGCCTTAAAAGTATTAGTTGATGAGCAAATGATCACTCGATCCAGCGAATTGGGGGCTTACTTCAAAGGCCGCCTCGAACGAATTGAGAGCGACTATATAAGAGAGGTCCGTGGGAAGGGGCTTTTCATTGGCGTCGAACTCAATGTTCCGGCTCGTCGCTTTTGCGAATCACTGCGGGATAAGGGCATTCTATGCAAAGAAACCCATGGTAATGTGATCCGCTTTGCCCCACCACTCGTCATCACCAAAGATGAAATTGACTGGGCCCTCGACCAGATTGAACCTGTGTTGTTGGAGGATTAAGCGAAATATTGCCCAAGATTCCCGAATTTCCACTGCGATCCCTGTATGTCAAGGGAAGCATGAAAATTAATGATGACGGGTTAAAGATTCAAATTAAAAACGAGCTTGGTCCGGTAAGACTAACCTGTGCCCATCCGTTAAAAATGATCGCAAACCGGTGGCAATGGATTAGTGTCAGATTATCCTTGGCGACGTGATCGCTGGTTTTGGCGAAGTCTCGACCGAGAATTCCATACTCATGCGGAAGGGAGAATCTGACGGTGCGAGTTCAAGGAACAAGCCCACTTCGCTGTCGGCATGCATTGGGCATTGGCATTATTGTCAAAGGCATGGGTGTGGTCACATTTAGTGTCAGCGATCAAATAAAATAACAGCCGATCGCCTGAACTGACAATGGTAGCAATTGTCGTCTGCCCGGATTTTGGCCATTCATCTGGAATTATGCCACTCGGTCAAGAGTTCTCGCTCACGCTCTGGTACCAACCCGGCCCGCCACTGATGATTGGCGGGTCGGGATTCAACCCAGTCGTGGGTGTCGCGGATTGTCTGTTTCAGGGATCTGAAGCTTAGGTTAACGGCCAAAGCTTTTTCCACATTGATGGCCATCATGCCAGAATCTTCATCACCCGCTACCCATAACGGTAAATCTATCCAGGGTCTGACCCCGGCGTGCAACAGAAATTCTTCATCAACCCAGGTGATTACCGCATCTCTATCAAGCTCGTTGCAACAGGATTCAAGGAAATGTTGCATTGTTAGTCTATAATCAGGACCGGTGGCATTGTAAATACCCCAAACCCGCGATTCGACTAGCCTGATGATCCACTTTGCCAGGTCGCGGACATCAATTATTTGGACTGGTTTCTGACCTGGGGCTGGCGCCAATACCTCGCCACCTCTCGCCATACGATATATCCAATAGGAGAACCGGTCGCTGGGATCATGCGGACCAACAATCAAACCCGGTCGGATATTTAAGGTCCGACCGGGCATTATCCCTTCAACCGTTTGTTCGCACAAAACCTTGAGGGGTCCATAAGCACCCCCAGTGATCTCTTCAGCTGACTCATCCTCAAGAACACCAAGAATTCCTTCTTCGTCAATATCCGGATTCCTTAAATCGGCATAGACAGATATCGAGGATATGAACGTATAGTGGTCGACCACATTGGCAAGAAGTTCGGCCGATGCCCGCACTATTCGAGGCACGTAGCCACATGTGTCAATGACCGCATCCCATTTCCGGTCCTGCAGCGCGCTTAGATTTCCATCACGGTCCCCTCTCAACTTCTCGATATCTGGATAAAGATGCGGATTATTCCGTCCTCGATTGAACAGCGTCACTTCATGATCGCGGGAAAGGGCGGCATTTACAAGATGGCGGCCGAGAAATATCGTCCCACCTAGGATAAGTATTTTCATGGTTGATAATCCTTCCGCATCAGTGTACAGTTTGTCGATACGCTGCCAATTATAAAATAAACCCAGGACGAAAAATGAAAATAACGTTATCCCATGGAGACATAAAGAATAGTTCCGCGGACACAATTATTGTAAATCTATTTGCCGGGGTCACAAAACCGGGAGGAGCTACCGGCGCAGTGGATAAAGCCATGACCGGCGCCATTAGCGAGATAATTGCCGCAGGTGATTTGACTGGCGAGGCCGGCGAAGTAGCGGTTTTGTATCCTCGGGGTGCAATTCCTGCCCAACGCGTTCTTATTGTCGGCCTCGGCAAGTCAGATGAACTCGATTTGGAGCAAGTCCGGATAGCCGCAGCTTCTGCCATACTTCGTGCCCGCCAACTCAGGGCAAAGAATGTCGCCACAATTATACACGGGGCCGGGATCGGGGGTCTACCTGTCGATGCCGCCAGCCAGGCGACAATTGAGGGCAGCCTCCTGGCTTTATATAGCTTTGATGCCGACAAACAGAAAAGTGAAGAGTGGGAAATTGAAACCATCAATATTATCGAGCATGCACAGCAGAAAATTAAATTTATTGAAGCGGGAATTCGGATAGCTGAAGCAGTCGTTTCCGGAACTTATCTGGCGAGAGATTTGGTAAACATGCCACCCAATGTCGCAACCCCGACAAAGTTGGCTGAGACAGCCGGAGAAATAGCCAGGGCGCACGGGATGGGACTCATCGTAGGCGATCGCCGTTGGGCTGCTGAGCGAAAGATGGGAGCATTTTTGGCCGTCGCCAAAGGCGCTGGAGAACCACCCGCGTTTATCGTTCTGGAACATAATAGCGATCGGAAGGATCTGCCGGCGATCGTCCTGGTGGGTAAGGGAATAACCTTTGACACTGGTGGTATATCCATCAAGCCAGGAGAGCGAATGTGGCTCATGAAGTCAGATATGGCTGGAGCTGCAGCTGTATTGGGCACGATGCAAGTTGTCGGCTTACTGGATCTACCTTTACGAATTATCAGCATCACGCCTTGTACTGAAAATATGCCTGATGCCAATGCCTACCGGCCGGCTGATGTTATTAAAGCCAGTAACGGTAAGACTATTGAGGTGCTCAATACCGATGCAGAAGGTAGGATGGTCCTGGCTGACGGATTGGTATTTGCTAAAAACTACAAGCCGGCGGCCGTTGTTGATCTGGCCACCTTGACCGGCGCCTGCGTTATCGCCCTGGGCCAGGGGATTGCCGCCGGTTTGTTCAGCACCGACGACTCCCTGAGTGAAATGTTGGTTACTGCCGGAGCCAGGACCCATGAACGTCTCTGGCCCTTACCGTTATGGGACGATTACAAAAAAGCTATTGAATCACAGGTCGCTGACATCAAGAATACCGGTGGTCGATTCGGCGGTGTTGCCACATCTGCCGTTTTTCTCAAGGAATTCACAGATTATCCTTGGGCACACCTGGATATCGCCGGTATGGCCTTCAGTGACAAAGATGATGCGTACACACCTGCCGGTGGAACGGGTTTTGGGGTCCGTCTTTTGACGGATTATTTACGAAATTGGCAATTAGAGTATAGCATGGTCGCTTCCAATTAGTAATTAATCCACCTTGGCCATTGGTTCGCACATTCATAAAAGATTTGGCAAAGAATCAGACATTAACGATTCTTGGAAGTGAACAGGAGGCGATATATCATGTCTATGCCAACACCACCTATGACGCTGGGGGTCGAGGAAGAGTATCAAATCATCGATCCCGATTCGCGCAACCTGCATTCATATATTTCCGAATTCCTTTCACAAGATGAGCAGCGGTCTAAAAAGTTAGATCTAAAGCCAGAGCTCATGCAATCTCAGGTTGAGGTTGGGAGTCGTGTTTGCCGCAACGTTAAGGAGGTGCGCGCCGAAGTCATTCGTTTGCGACGTGAGGTATTTTCTCTTGCTGAAGAAAATAATCTAAAGATTGCCGCTGCCTCTACTCATCCATTCGCCAAGTGGGAAGAACAATCGATAACCGAGGGGGTACGTTATCGCGAACTTCTGGATGATATGCAACGTGTAGCCCGTGGTTTGCTCATCTTTGGCATGCACGTCCATGTGGGCTTTGGTGCATGACCAGTCGTCAAAAGATTTGATGATTGAGATCATGAATCAGGCCCGTTATTTCATTCCCCACCTTCTGGCCTTATCCACCAGTTCGCCATTCTGGCACGGTTATAATACCGGTCTAAAATCTTATCGCAGCGTGGTGTTTGAGATGTTGCCCCGAACTGGCATTCCCCATTCCTTCCAATCTTGGGCGGAATACAAGGCCTATGAACGCACATTGGAGCACGTTGGCTCGTTTGGCAAGCGGGATCCAGTAGCAAAAATTTGGTGGGATATCCGGCCGCATCCGGTATTCGATACGCTTGAATTTCGCATCGCCGACATCTGTACCAGGGTTGATGAGTGCGTATCTGTATCGCTGCCTTGTTCCAGGCAATATGTGCAAAACTGCTCAAGCTACGGCGTAACAATATGTCCTGGAGACATTATCGCCATATGCATATTTCAGAGAATAAATGGCGGGCTCTTCGGTACGGGATTCAAGGCGATTTGATTGATTTTGGTTTAGAAGAATCTGTCCCATTTCATTTTCTTATGGAAGAACTCCTTGAGATTGTGGATGATGTCCTGGATGATCTGGGCAGCCGAGAAGAAGTCGAGTACATTCGAACAATCCTGCAAAATGGAACCAGCGCCGATCGACAGATTGCCGTATTTGAACAGAATGGGGGTGACGAAAATAGGGAAGTTGCCCTTAGGGCGGTTGTTGACAATCTTGTCGCCGAAACCCAGGAGGGCTTGTAGGGTGAAGGTGGTTGTCCAGTGACCTGCCCGGTCAGCTCGTTGTTTGTTCGGTAAACCCTATCTCACCAGTTCGATAGCGCATTTTCCCTGCAATCATCGTGCCGGCAATGCCTGCTCCCAAAAGCTCGTCACTGGGAATCTGGTAGATATCTTGATCAAAGATGGTCAGATCCGCGATTTTTCCCGGAGCAATGCTGCCCATCCTTTTTTCGCGACCACTGGCGAAGGCAGCGCCCATCGTGTAGGCGGAGATTGCTTCCGTGACCGTGAGCTTTTGTCCAGGATGCCATCCTTGAGGGGATGGCCAACCATCTGATCGACGGCGGCTGACGGCTGCGTAAATACCGGTCAAGGGATCGATCGGCTCAACGGGAGCATCAGAGCCAAATACAACGGCTGCTCCGGCTTCAAGTAGTGTTCGCCAGGCATAGGCGTAACAAGTTCGTTCCCCCCAATATCGCTCTGCCATTTCCATGTCCGACGTGGCATGGATCGGTTGCATCGAGGCAATAACGCCTAATTTTGCAAAGCGCGGCATATCTTGCGGATGTAATAGTTGGGCGTGTTCGATTCGGTGCCTTAGATTCGTGGATCGGGTTCTGGAGGCTCCCAATTCTTTGTTTTCCTCTTGCCGAACAGCCTCAAAGACATCCAGAACCTCGTGGTTGGCCCGGTCCCCGATAGCATGAATGGTCACGCTAAGGCCGGCGGTGCTTGCAGCTATCGCTCGAGCCACCATCTCCTCTTTTTCAGTGACAACAATGCCCAGATTATCTGGTTCATTTTCATATGGGCTTAACATCGCCGCCGTACGCGGTCCTAATGCGCCATCGGCAAACATCTTGACCCCCCCAATACGCAGCCAATCATCACCAAAGCCACTACGCAAACCAAGCCCAATGGCCTGGTCAAGCATATTCAATGGTAAATTTTTAACCACTCTCAACTGGAGAGCGTCATTTTGCTGCAATGATTGTAAGGCCTGAAAACATGAGCGGCCGTCATAATCATGAATTCCTGTCAGCCCGACCTTTAGACAATTCTGTTGCCCGAGACGCATGGCCTCCACAAGCGCGACCTCATCTGGTTTTGGTATACATATCCGGACAAGGTCAACGGCATTCTCGAAGAGAATACCCGTAGGTCGATCTAGATTGGACCGCTGAATCTCACCACCCGGTGGATCTGGTGTTTCTCGACTAATGCCGGCTATTTGCATAGCCTTGGAATTTACCCAGGCAGCATGTCCACTCTTGTGCTTCAACATAACTGGCCGTTTGGCAATGATCCTGTCCAGATCAGACGCATTAGGAAATTGCTCACCTGGCCATGTTGCCTGGTTCCAGCCTCGGCCGAGCAACCACCCATCGTCGTTTACCTTCTGCGCAAATGAGGCAACTAACTCCAGCGCTTCGGTCAGATCCCTGGCCCCATCCAGGTTGATGCGTTGCAAACCCAGCGAATATGAGCGGAAATGAATATGAGAATCGACCAAACCTGGTGTCACACACTTCCCGGCCAGGTCAATCCTTTCTCCGCCTGCCCCAAGATACGCCAGCATTGCCTCGTCATCACCCACAGCCACAATCCACCCGTTCGAGATGGCCAGCGCGGTAACAAATGGGTTTGCTCGCTCCTGTGTGTAAATTCGACCGTTCAACAAGACCAGTGTTTCAGTCATAACCGCCGCTTATAGAGTATAGCCGGAGCCTCCGGCTTTTTTCTGTTACACAAGATACACGTCGCCTGCTGCCCAGCAACCTCCAGCATCTATTTGATTTTGACGAAAGTTGGCCTAAAACGACCAAAGACTAATGACTATCGTTGAAACTGCAGGTATAACAAGGTTGTCCAATCCCCAGGGGCTTACCGCTTCGGCAATTGTCGAGGCTGTGATGACCACAAGAGCCGGGGCGACAGCCGCCACGGCCGTAATCTCTGGCGATCCGGGCATCAACCAGAGCGCAAGCCACGTAAAGAATCCGCCGAAAACAAAAAAACCAGCCGAACCCTGAAGAGTACGGGTATGGCCAAGAACCGTGTAAGTTTTAGTCCCATAACTCTGGCCAATCACTGACGCCAGGCCATCACCCCAGGTCAGGGGCATCAGCGCCGCAACCAACAGTGGTGGTTCGTTCCAAAAGACCAAGGTGACGGTGGCGGCCGCCACGGGAAAATAGACTGTTCCCAGATTTGAGCGACTGCCGCTGGCCATCGACGAGAAAAATCCATAGCGCCAATCAAAAATATTAAGAACTGCAAATGATAAACTAGCGGCGACGAAAGGCCAGGGAGAAGAAAAGAGAAACGGCACCAACCAACTCAACATGCCAACACCAATATGGATAAACTTACGTGTGAATACGCTACTATATCCTCGCCAACGACGTAAACCTTCGGCCAGTCCAATGACCGTAAAAACGTACAGGTAGGCAACCAACAATCCAATGTAGTTATTCATAAGTCAGGGTCATATGGTGAAGAAAACGATATTTTGTAGATCGGAAATTGGGTTAATCGTTTATTGCAGATCAGAAAGTGAGATGGTTATAGAGCATATCGAGGCTTAAGTCAGGAACGACTGTTTCTTCGACTTGTAGAGTAAGACTGGCGGCGGCGGCGCCTAACCGGATAGACTCGATTGCTTGTAAATTGTTTGTGATACCAAAGATAATAGCGGCAGTAACCGCGTCTCCAGTCCCGGTACTATCAACCATCTGACTGTAGCGGGCCGGTATGTAGCCTGTTTCATCCGAAGTAGCATAAACAAGGCCATAATCCGATAGGGTGATGACAACCATATTAACGCCTTTGCGCATGAGAAGTAAAGCGGTTTCCAAACTAGAGTCCGGATTAAAACCTCTGAATTCAACGTCTGCCAGCGCCGACGCTTCGACCTCATTAGGTACAATCAAATGCAGATCACCTAAATGCGGGTTCAATTTTCTGGCTAACCGTGTAGATGAAGGATCGGCACATAAAGGCACCTCAAATTGGCTTGCCAACCTGACTACTGTCGCCAGCGTCGCCGGAAGCAGGCTACCATCAATCATGATCATGCTTGCATCACGAAACAACCGTCGATTCTGATAGAGGTAGCCAGGAGTAACCTCCTGCATGACGCGTACATCATCCAAAGCCACAGAAAGTGAGCCATCTTCAGCCAGGAGGGCAATATAAGATCCCGTGTGATAATCAGGTGTGGTGAGAGACATAGCTGGTATTCACACCGGCCTCTTTCGTTTGGCTTATGAGTTGCTTGCCGGTGTAATCATCTCCGACAGCAGAGATAAAAAATACTTCAGCACCCAGGCGACTCAGGTTCTCAGCCACATTACGTGCTGTCCCACCCCGCACATGGCGGATATGCGCGGTATTCGAGGTTCCTGGTTCTAGACCAGCCGATGGCTTACCTTTCGTATCAAGAAGCGTTGCGCCAATTACGAGTACATGATCACCCATTCGGATACCCTTCGACGAATCGTCGCCCTTCTTATTTCAGATGACAGTCGATATTCTGGTGCGTTTGTCACACCTAGCGAAGTCAGCCTTCGCTCTGCTCAAGTTGGCGGCGCAGACCATCGATTTTTTCCAACATTTGCTCAGGTAATCCGGTCACTTCTTCGGATTGCATAGCCAATCTTTCAAGTGAGGAAGTCATTTGGATAGCCAATTCTTTTTTACCGGCCGATTTACCAACAGCTGGTTGAACCTGGTCTACTGCCCCAGCCATAGTCCGGGCAAAATTTGCTTCTGCTCGCGTCCAGGCAAGATCTGACTCCTCAACCGATATATCCTCGCCTATCGAAGCGCGTATAGACTGCTGCTCCTGCCAGTAAGTCTGCCATTGGCGAATATTCTGTTCAACAATTGGATCGGGCAACTCAAAACGCCCCATACGGACATCATGAACATCCAATCCTAGCTCCATGAGAGCCCCTTGTACTCGCCGTCTAAGCTCAGACTTCAGCCGGGGGTGAGGGTAAATGCCTATTCTTTCAGAGTGGATGAGTTCATCTAATCGTGATTCGGAAATTAATTCACTCAGTTCACGAATCGCAAAAAGAATGACCAGGTCATCCCACTGGGCAATTTCACCATCACTTAACACTGTCTGCCCATAAGCAGCACGCTTAACTGCCTCTGCATCAAAGGGGAAAGTTTGTTCCCTGGTCGGCGATTTTTTCCCCTGGCTAATCTGAAAGGTTATTCCAAAAGCTACCTGTAATTCTATGCCATCCCCGGTTACCATGGAAATAGCTTCCGTCTCCCTTTCTTGGGGACGGACATCGACCAGGGAATGGGGGTATTCAAAGCGGGCTAACGTATGCGATCCCGGACTCAGTACACGTTGGATATTTCCATTCTGCTCTGTGACCAGAGCATAACCGCGTCCCACCGAAACAGATCCAGGACCACCAACGTGAAGTAAGGTGTGATAGCCCTCCATCGCCAAAGTTTGAGGCGAGATCGCCAACTTTGGCCGGGTACTGCCTTGGGATGCGGTTAATCTGCTTAAGAGCGATCGAGCGGCCGCTCCGTCAGCTAAATCATAGAAGGATTCAACAAAGCGCAGAACCGCTATTCTGGCCATAATAACCCCGGCGACGAGGGGAATAAGGTGTCGTAAAACCCGAGGTGAAAGCATTTGCAGCGGTACAGCAATAATTGGGGAGAATAATGAAAGTAGTGGGAATGTGGCGACTATGCTATCCCACCAAGCGGGCAAATTGTATATTTCACTTATGCGTTCCAGTTGCCATACAAAAATCCAATATCCCAGCACGAACAACAAGAGAATTAACATGCTAAGCGGTTTGTTGTACCCAACTCTTGGCGATCCATAGGATCGGCTTCGCACACGTTTCACCGAAACTTGTCCATTTTGATAACTTGAACGAATAAAGTCATCCATCTATCCCTAATCACGGATACGAACGCAGCGCCTGCGTACTTTGGCGTTCCTGATCCGACAATAGTATTTTAACTTCGTCTTTCGCCAACGAACTCTCAACAGCATCAATGAGCCTTGAATAGACAACCTCGGCTAAATCGCTATTGCTGCTGCGATGCATCGTTTCGATACTCTCGATCACACTACGGACGAGCTGAATCTGCGCCCTGGCCTCCGCGAGTCGACTACGCTCGGAAGCAGCCGGATCATAGGTTTTCAGCCGAACTTTCGCTCGCCCAGTCCATCCATCCTGCCAATTTTGAAGCCGTTGTTCCATCACATCATCTGCCAGCTTGAATCGCCCAATAGATACTCTCCGGATAAATACCCCGAATCGGTCGTACTCAACGGAAAGCCGGTCGGTGATTTCAAGCATCAATTCTTCCATAAGGGGTCTGTCAGAATTCGATTGTGCAAAGAGCTGATCTAGCGTGTATCTGGATAGCTCAGCTATTAACATGCTGGCTGCCTGCGGACCGATACGCTCGTTCCAGTGTAGCAAACCGTGGTTAGATCGAAAATTGTCTAGATAGTCAACCCAAAAGATGGATCCTGGGTCATATGGATATGGCAATGAAACAGAGTCCGTGGCTGGCACCTGCTTCACTTGGAAAACAATTGAAACCATGCCCTCCAGAGGAATTCCATCTCTGGTCATTGCCTTGACCGGCACCGAACTGTGATGTTTACGAAGGTCAATAACCTGAACCACCGTCTCCGAATTCCCCAGGCGAACATATCCCGGTCCGATCGCCCTAGAGAATTTAGGTCCGCTTGTTAGAGCAAGTACGAAATTGCTTCGAATTATCCCGGAGCGATGGAGTGAGAATCCAGGTGATAGGCTGTCGCTTGCTTTGGCTGAGGCCGCGGGTGTTCGGCCACCCCCTAGCACTCGTCCCACAATTGCGCTAAGCAAAGGAAAATTGTAAGGAAGCGCCAATCGCAACCCCTCAAACCAACTCTCCCGCCAATCTAGTGGTAGAACGAATTGAAGTAGGTAAAACAGATAAAAGGAAAACCCGAAGACAAGAGTGGCTAACCATATATACACGCCGGCCCACCGATATTGAACACCAAGGGAATCTTGAAGAAAATAAACGATTAAGCCAAGCAAACCGGCAAGGCCAAAGAACCAGGCTTCCCCCAGGCCGGATCGTTTGAGATGCTTCTTTTTTGCCCTCTTTGTCCTCCTCTTTTTAGCCATTGCCCACCAGTCCAAAAAGTCTAATATTGCATTGACAACCCATCTTAGGCTGGCTATAATGCCACCATCTTAGGGCGGTTAGCTCAGTTGGTTAGAGCGCTACGTTGACATCGTAGAGGTCACAAGTTCGAGTCTTGTACCGCCCATCTTGTGCAGCCACCTGAGGTGGCTGTTTTTGATTCATTATTGAGTCCGTCGTATCATCACTACAACGATCTCGCGAAATTTACATATGGATGGGTTGTCCTTCCACCCCATGGGCAGCTTCCATCAATACCTCGCTAAGAGTAGGATGGGCATGTACGTTCCGGGCAACTTCCTCAGCCGTCAACTCTGCCAGGTGCGCCAGCGTCAGCTCGGGTAGCAATTCGGTCACATCCGGACCAATCATGTGGGCTCCTAAGATTTCACCGTATTTCGCATCAGCAACAATCTTAATAAAACCATCTCGTTCACCTAAACCAAGGGCTTTCCCGTTTGGCTGGAACGGGAAGCGACCTACATTGATCTCATAACCTGCTTCAACAGCCTGTTCTTCGGTATAGCCAAAACTGGCAATCTGGGGCACACAATAGGTACAACGCGGGAGCATTCGATACTCTAAGGTTCTCGTAGGATGATCGGCTATCGTTTCCGCAGCAACGATGCCCATGGCCGATCCTACGTGCGCGAGCATGATGCCTTCAGGAGCGACAACATCACCAATCGCGTAAATATGGGGTATATTGGTCCGCATATTCTCATTTACGTTTACTGCTCCTGATGCAGTTAGCTCGACCCCAATCTTCTCCAAACCTATGTTTTCTACATTGGGCCGGAAGCCAATGGCAATGAGAACTTGATCAACCTCCAGGACTTCTCCCCCTTCCAGCGCAACGCGTACGCCACTATCGATGCTCTCCAGGCCTTCAACTTTTACCCCGGTAACAAACTTAATCCCATACCGTTTATAGGCTTTTTCCAAGACGTCGCTTACTTCAGGATCCTCGTTGGGCATCAGGCGGGGCAACATCTCTACGATAGTTACATCAACGCCATAATTATTCCATATGTAGGCAAACTCGACGCCGATAGGTCCGCCACCGATGATAACAACTTTGCCGGGTGGATTATCAGACAAAATAGCTTTCTCATAAGTGATTATTTTTTCGCCATCGACATCTACTCCTGGAATCGATCTAGGTCTCGCACCAGTAGCAATAATGATATCCCTATATTTTATCTCGGTGACCCCACCACCGATCAGGTCAACATGTAATGTATTATGACCGGTAAGCGTGCCGGTACCTTCAAGGACTTCGATCTTGTTCTTACGCATCAGGAAACCGACGCCCTTAACAAGTCGTTCAGATACCTGGCGGCTTCTTTTAAAAGCAACGGTATAGTCCAGTTTGAGGTTTTCAAATTGAAAGCCGAACTCTTTACCACGATGCTGCAAAGTATGGGCGACTTCAGCATTCTTAAGCAATGCTTTTGATGGAACGCAACCAATATTTAGACATACGCCACCTAGAGCGTTCTTTTCGACAATCGCTACGCTTAGTCCTAATTGGGCAGCCCGGATTGCGGCTACGTATCCACCTGGGCCAGCGCCTAAAACTGCTACATCAAACTCTGCTGTCATTCAATTTTCTCCGTAAAATTGTGTCCCCTACTCTAAAATGAGCCGGGAGTGGTACTCTCCAGAGGGGTATGTTTTATAATGGTCTTATAAACCGTATCTGGCGAGATACTTTCTCACCTTGTTCTAAGAGATACCAGAACTAACACAGTACCACGAGTTGTTTGGGTCCTCTTGCTAGTGCTGATAAATCCTGCAGTCAACTAACATTATACCGCCATCCGGACAGTGAAGCACGAGTTCACCCCAGGCTGATGTGGTCCTGCCCGCCATGGTGATTCTATTTAACACCTGTCAAACAATGAAGATATAATCGGCTCAATGGGATTTCCGGATTGGACTTTATGGGGCATGGGCATCTCGGCCCTCGCTGCCCTGATAGCACTTACTCTTTCTCTGGTAGGCCAGTCGCCTCAATTCCTACGGCGCTCCGGTTTAATCAACACTCGCCTGGATCTCCGCGTGCGTACCTTTACAGCCATAGCTTTTGCATTATTACTCCTATCTTTTGGCTTTTTTGTCGCTGGCGTCCCGATTGGAAACCAGGCGGCTGTCGACGTAACATCGCAAGAAGACAACTCGGCTGCGACTGTTTTCGCCGACCTAGCGCCTGGTTCTCCCGAACCAGAAATTGCCGGTAGTACTGAACCGCCGGCATTGGTATCGGCTACCCGGGCGACCCCGGCAACCGGGTCATTCGACGGACCACCAATCAGTACCTCTGATGCCCCGACACGCCAGACTGAGGTAACAGCCGAGAGTTTAAGCACTCCAGAACAAAGGGATTCGCTTGCCCAAGAATCGGCGACTCCGCGACCATCGTCGACGGTATCGCCTACGTCCTCACCGGGCGCTACCACAACGCCCCTTCCACCTCCAACCGTGACGCCGACACCTTCCTTGACTCCAACCCCTATCTTGGACGAGACCACGCAAATTGAAACCCAGGGAAGTACGGTTTGGATAAAACGTTCGCCTGGAGGTCAGAATCTGGTGCTCGCCGCTGATGACGATCTCGTGTTCGTCTTAAGTGGGCATGCCAACCAGGGCGGTATCACATGGCGCGAGATTCGTACTCTCGAGGGACTTGTTGGCTGGATTCAGGAGGAATTTTTACTTCTGGAAGAGTGAGCCAGGTAGGATTCCAGGGCCAACACGTCGGCCGGTATTTGCGAAGGCGTTGCCGCGAGACTAACGGCCATGTCCGGATCCTTTAGCCCATGACCGGTCAAAACGACCACAATTGTCTTGCCTGTGGGATCTATATCCCCGCTATCTATCGTCTTTCTTAGAGCTGCCAGGCCGGTAGCCGATGCCGGTTCAACGAATAATCCTTCTTTTACAGCCAATAGCCGCCAACAATCGAGGATCTGGTCATCGGTTAACGCCGTAATGATTCCTCCCGATTCGTCTAATGCTTCTAGTGCCTGCCGCCATCGAGCCGGATTGCCTATGCGAATAGCCGTTGCCACCGTCTCCGGGTTCTTGACTACCTGGCCGGTAACAATTGGCGCCGCACCGGCAGCTTGTCCACCAATTAACCGTGGCAAGCCCCGCTCATATTGCTTGTATCCCAGCCAATAGGCGCTAATATTGCCGGCGTTTCCCACGGGTAAACAATGGTAATCTGGGGCCGTACCTCCAAGCTGGTCACAAATTTCAAAGGCCCCAGTCTTTTGTCCTTCCAATCGCCACGGGTTGATTGAATTCACAAGCACGATCGGTTGGCGTTGAACAATTTCCCGAACCATGTCCAGTCCGGCATCAAATGAGCCATCAATGCTAATGACCTCGGCGCCGTAAGCCAGGGATGCGGCTAACTTACCTAAGGCGATTTTACCTTCGGGCACCAGCACAATACAGCGGATGCCGGCGCGGGCTGCATAGGCGGCCGCGCTGGCTGCTGTATTGCCCGTACTGGCACAAATAACGGATTCCGCGCCATCCCCAACAGCCCGAGTAATCGCGGCCGTCATCCCCCGGTCTTTGAACGATCCGGTTGGATTGAGCCCTTCGTACTTGAAGAATAGATTGAGGCCAGCGTTTGGGGCGATGATTTCAGCCAGGCGATCAGCCCGGATCAGGGGTGTATTTCCTTCGTTCAGGCTGACAATGGGCGCATCATCTTCAAATGGCAAGTATCTGCGATATTGTTGAATGACGCCTTGCCAATTTGAACTAGGCACCAGGGATAACCAAAGTCTGCCCCGCATAAATCACATACGGTGGCCAGATGTTGTTCGCCTGAGCTATAGACAGCCAATAGACACCATATTGTAAAGAGATCTTGTACAAAGTCTCACCTCGTTGGACCACGTGGGTCGTTGAGGGGGGCGCTTCCGGAGAGGAAGTTGGGATTTTTAGCACCTGGCCGACATAGATTAAATTTGGATTGACGATGCCGTTAACCTCGGCAATTACATCCGGCCGCACACCGAAGGCCTGGCTTATCTTGCCCAGGGTATCCCCTGGCTTGACCGTATAGTTTACATAATTCGGGGGATTTTCAACGGGTGGGGCGGGATCAGGTACCGGCGGCGGCGTACTGCCACCGGGTATTTGCAGCACTTGTCCGGCATAGATGTAATTCGGATTATAAATATTGTTGTACCTAGCTAATGCCACCCAGGACACGCCATATTGTAAACCAATTCGATATAAGTTTTCACCAGGTTGAACGGTATGGGTCGTCGGCACAGGGGGTTCATCTGGGGTGGATGTACTTTGCTGGGTTTCTTGAGCTTCAGCACTCTCTTCGCTGGCGACACTTTCCTCAGCCTCAGTGGTATCCTCGACCACCTCTGTTTCCACGGCTGTGGTGTCGGACGTACTATCCTCGGCCATTGTTTCCGGCTCATCGGTCGAGTCAACATCCGCCTCAGCCTCGCCAACCTCTGTTTCAGGTGCTTCCTCGGCCGTATCTGGGGAGCCGCCGCCAACATCGGGATCCGTTGAAACACTCTCCTCTACCTCTGAGATCTCAGCGTCGCTTTCCCCCACTTCTTCAGCCGGCCGTGGTGATTCTGTATCGGCTTCAGTCTCTGTTGCAACCTCGTCGGCGATAGGCTCCGCCGTTGCTTCAGCCTCTTCTACTTCAGAACCAGCTTGATCAACTTCGGCTTCATCACCTTCTTTATCTGATTCAATCACAACTTCCGATTCGGCAACCACTGTGACTACCACCTCGGTTGCTGCCGCCTCACTATCGGTCTCTTCGTCCGATTGTAACGGGCGCTCGCAGGCGGACAGTATCAAGAGTATAACTAGCAAGATGACAAAATACTTGAAACTGCCTTTTATCCCCGACATGATTCTACCTCCCAATTCCACCTTATGCTGTTTTAACAAGGCGGCCTCACCAGTCTAAATATGTGACATAATATATCACGATTTTTGCTTTACGTAAAGTTCGTTCAGATAACACATTCCCCTGTTGTTTATTATTTTGTATACTCTAAAACCAGTTGCAGATATGTGCCATAGTTGCTTATCCGATGTTCTGGAGGATTGCATTGATTGAAGATATTCTAGCCCAGTCTCATATGTTAGTTGATACGCTTACTTTTGACAGCGGTACGATAGCCCTATCGGCCCTGCGGACGATCGGTGAAAGTCCTAAACAGGGGGGAGCGTTTGCCCAACTATTGGGCTTGGAGTTCCATGAAATGGCAAATGGTCGCTGTACTGCTTCATTAAAAGTCAGAGAACATCTGCTAAATCCATTGGGTATCGCTCATGGGGGTGTAACCTACGCGCTGGCAGATTCTACCTGCGGTGGGGCGACGCTATCCGCCCTGGGTTCTGCAAGGATGGTTACCCAAGATATCCAGATGCGCTATCATGGCCCGGCCAGGCCGGGCAAACTCATCGCTCAAGCTGAGGTCATTCATCATGGCCAGCGAACGGTTACAACCCAATGCCGCGTCACACAGAAGGACTTGCTAATAGCCAGTTGTACTGCAACTTTCGCTATCCTAAATGACCAAGAGGTGTCCGCTCTGGGATCTACCGTTCCAAGATAATGCAGCCTGTGTGGGCTTCCCCGAAATTATGGGTTCAGGAGATTGAATGAGCGAAGCCTCCAGGCGAGAGCTGCGTTTTTGCTTGTTGTGCCGAACGGGGGAGGGGAATAGGAAAAATAGTGTTATCGATAAGCAGTAAAGACCGGATAGTTGCCGGGCAGCCTGCTTTGAATTATTCAACCTGTTGTCTCAGCAAAGCCAGATGGTCATCGTTCAGGCTGATTAAGTGGCTGTCCTGGCAACGATATGAAGAATTATTATAGGCGCACACCGACCAACGACAGGCAAGGATATTAACAGTAGAATATCTACTTCTAACGAGACCTATTTCAGTGGTCAATTGGATCCTGATATAATTTGCGGTGATCAGAGAAAATCTTGCCATTAGCTTCTCTTGATAAAGACGCTTCAAACGGAGATTAAAGTGCTGGCAAAAGTAATGAGTTGCGCCATCGTAGGCCTAGAAGCCCAGCTCGTCGAAGTTGAGGTTGATATAACGCGGGGGCAACCTTTCTTTGCCATGGTAGGTTTGCCCGATGCGGCCGTGCGCGAGAGCAAGGATAGAGTCTATGCGGCCGTGCGCAATAGCGGACTAAACTTTCCTGTTGATAAGCGAATCACCGTCAACCTGGCCCCGGCCGATCTTCGCAAGGAAGGTCCAGCCTATGATCTGCCTATCGCCGTCGCCATTTTGGCTGCCTCCCAGCAAGTATGGCCACAAAAATTAGAAGGCGCGCTCATCGTTGGCGAGTTGTCTTTGGACGGTACAGTGCGGCACACCAAGGGCGTATTACCTCTGGCCGCGCTTGCCCGCGAACTCGGTTACGATCGGGTCATCGTCCCGGCCATCAATGCGGAAGAAGCCGCCTTGATGCCTGACATCGAAGTACTGCCCGTCTTTACCCTGAGTGACCTGGTTAGCCATCTGACTGGCCTACAAGAGATTTGCCCGTGCACTGTAGACCTGAACGATGCTTTTGGGCAAGAAGTGGAATACGCGGCCGACTTTGCCGATATCATGGGACAGGAACATGTGAAGCGGGCCATGGAGATTGCAGCCGCGGGTGGCCACAATGCTATTCTAACCGGGCCACCTGGCGCCGGGAAGACTCTGATCGCCAAATCGCTGCCTAGTATTTTGCCCCGAATGTCCATTAACGAAGCGCTCGAGGTTACGAAGATTTACAGCGTAGCCAATATGTTGCCGGCCGATACTGCGCTTATGCGCCACCGCCCCTTTCGCGCGCCCCATCACACCATTAGTTATGCCGGCCTAGTAGGTGGCGGCGCCTGGCCCCGACCGGGGGAGATTTCTCTGGCCCACCGGGGTGTGTTATTCCTGGATGAACTACCCGAGTTTGGCGAACGCATGTTAGAAGTCTTGCGCCAGCCTCTGGAAGGCAATCCTCGCGAAGTATCGATTTCCCGCGCCTCAGGTACAGTGACCTATCCGGCCAACTTCATGCTCATTTCCGCTCAGAATCCTTGCCCATGTGGCTACTACGGCGACCTCACTCACGCCTGCACCTGCTCTAACTCGATGGTAACCCGCTACCAGAAACGTATTTCCGGTCCATTGATGGATCGTATCGATATCCATGTTGAGGTCCCTCGAGTAGATTTTGAGAAATTAACAGCTCAGCGGCGTGGTGAAACCTCCGCCACTGTCCGAGAGCGGGTGGAGACAGCTCGCGAGCGACAACAGGAACGATTCGTAGGGAGCCAACTTTATTGTAATGCTGATATGGGCACCAGTGAGGTCCGTGAATTCTGCAGTCTTGACGAAACCGGTCGCCAGCTGATGAAAAGTGCCATGGCCCAACTCAGCCTGAGCGCCAGAGCCTTCCACCGAGTTCTGAAAATGGCCCGGACCATCGCCGATCTTGGCGGTGAAACAGCACTTGGACCCGCCCACCTGGCTGAAGCCTTACAATACCGACCACGGAATCAATAGCTCCAACAGGCTATAACTCAAGCCTTGATTTACGGAAAAAGTACGATATTATGTCACCTTACGCAGAGAAGCTACTGAAGGTGAAAATGGTGTTGAACCAGCTAAAGAACACATTGGCATTATTACTATTGATCATACTTATGGTTGTTGGACTAATTGTCAGTGACCATTTGGTTATCACGGCCGATGGTAACATTAGTCACCCTGATGCAATGTCCTCTAGAGAAACCAACAGCCAACTGTCAAGAGCCTTCCTTCCCATGTTGAAGAAAGATCGTTTTAGTTTCGGTCCAACCCTTGCCCCGCCCATCGGGCATACGGGAGCCCCGCCGCTGGATATTGACGCCATCCAAGCAAACTTTAAAGCCAAGGGTCATGACTTAGCCTTCAGCAAGATAGGTTTTCACTTGGGGCCGGGTGGTAATCCAACTGGCTATGTTGATTGGTTGGCAGCTCTAGACTCTGCCGGGATTCCATTCTTTGTCAAGAGCGTCGATGACGCAGGCCGTTTGGATGAAGCCGTTGCTCTCGCTAAGGCGAGCAATGTGCCTCATACTATCGTGTACCGGCGATCTGGCGGCGAATACGAATTACCTGACTACAACAAGACCCCGGCGGCGGCGGCGGTGGAACATTGGGAAAGACATATTGCTAACTTTGTGTCAACAAATTTAGATCGTAAATACGTATGGTTGGAAACAATTAACGAAGTGGATAAAAGTCGCTCCGAATGGTTGGGTGATTTTGCCCTAGAGACAGCCGAACTTGCGCTGCGGGACGACTATAAGTGGGCGGCTTTTGGCTGGTCGTCCGGTGAACCAGAGCCCGAGCATTGGGAAAGCCCATCGATGCTTGCCTTTCTACGCCTGGCCAGCCAACACCCCGACCAACTGGCCATTGCCTTGCATGAGTATAGTCTTGATGACAACGATCTGGGTAGGCTCTACCCCTGGTTGGTCGGCCGTTTACAGAAGTTGTTCGAAGTGTGTGATAAACATGGTATCCCCAGACCGACCGTATTGATAACTGAATTCGGCTGGACATATAATGATTTACCTACCGTAAATCAGGCTATGGAGCAAATTGAATGGGCAGCCTGGCTCTACTCAGCATACCCCACAGTTCGGGGGGCGGCTATCTGGTATCTGGGTGGCTGGTTTAACATCGAAAACCAAACTCAGGCACTTATCGCTCCTGTGACCGATTACAGTTTGGCTAATTATTTTGAATATGTTCCCGGAACAGGAGACATCAACACCAATCTCTTCAACCCTCCCCCGTGGCTTATACCCGACCAACGCCCCCGCCCCGGTGTTTCGTCCGCAGAAGCAATTCGACCATCATTTGTATCACCTGTTGAATCAAATTAGGTCGTCAATAGGGTCTTCGTCTTCTTCAATATAGGTTCTGCGGGTCTTGCCACCAACCTTGGGATCTTCAACCAGGCCCATCTCAAATAGAGCTTCCATGAGCCGGGCCGCTCGAGGATAACCGACACGTAACCGGCGCTGGATCAATGAAGTTGAAATGGTATTACTCTTCTGGGCCAGAGCAATCGCTTCTTCCAACATCTCATCGCGATCACTAATAAAGGATTTTCGAGCGATCATCTTTTCCCAGGGCGCTTCTGCTTGAGCTTCAGCAGCAACCTTCGGCGCCGAGGCAGCCGTCAAATCACCCAACTCTCCCTTATCTGCAAGTGTCTGCCAATGGTTGACAATGGACTCAATTTCGTCATCACTAACGAAACAACCCTGGACTCGTCGTGGAGAACTGGCGTCTGGGGACAAGAATAACATGTCCCCCTTGCCCAACAGGTTTTCTGCGCCCATGGTATCGAGGATTACTCGCGAATCCATATTTGAGGCAACTGAGAAAGAAGCCCGCGCCGGGAAATTTGCTTTTATCAACCCGGTGATGACATCAGTAGAAGGTCGCTGGGTAGCGACCACCAGGTGGATGCCGGTGGCTCGGGCCATCTGGGCCAACCGGCAGAGAGTCCTCTCAACGTCGGCCGGGTACATCGTTATCAAGTCGGCCAACTCATCGATAAAGACAGCTACATAGGGCAATTTTTCGAGGATCTTGCCTTCCACTTCCAACGGTTTTCCCCGTTGTCGTTGTACTTTCTGGTTGAAATCGGCGAGATGTTTGGCGCCCACCGCAGCGAACAGATTATACCGATGATCCATCTCTGTGGTTAACCAGCGCAAGACGCCGATTACCCGTTCTCCCTCCACCTCAACTTTTCCAAGCAGGTGGGGCAAGCCATTAAAGCGGATCAATTCTACTTTCTTGGGATCAATCATGACCAAGCGCATATTGTCAGGTGTATTGTTAAAAACAAGACAGGCGATTAGCGCATTGAGACAGACTGACTTGCCTGATCCAGTGGTTCCGGCGATGAGTAAATGTGGCAGAGTGCCTAAATCGGATACAACCGCTGCGCCGGCGACATCTTTACCCAAGGCGACAGCCAAAGGTGAATGCATCTCTCGGAACAGTTGACTCTCAATTATCGGCCGGAGGTGGACCACACTGGTCGCATCATTAGGTACCTCAATGCCGACGATACCCCGGCCGGGGACTGGCGCTTCTATCCGTAATCGCGGCACCTCCAATGCCAGAGCCAAATCCCGTTGCAGACTAGCGATTTGATTGACCCGGACTTTATACTGTTTGGGCTGGCCATCCGGACCAGCTTTCTCTATATAGCCAGGTTCAACACCAAACTGGGTTACCGATGGACCACGTCGAATCTCGGTCACGATGGCCGGCAAGCCAAAATCCAGCAAGGTATCTTCAATGACTTGTTTCTTGAAATCAATTTCCTCGGTTGATAGCGCCAGCACGGAACCTTGTTCTAATATCTCAAGTGAAGGAAGTCGTTCATCCCGGGCCTCGGGTGTGATGATTTCAGCCGGTACTGTATCCTCAATGATAATAAGTGTATCTTCTCTGGTTCCGGGATCATGAGTTGGGGATGAAGCCGCCGGCGCCGTCTGAACTAGGGTGGCGCTGCCAACTCCTCCTCGTTGAGCTTCTCGTTCTGTGATATCGATCTCCAGCTCATTCGACCAAATCTGCAAATTTAATGATGCGCGGTTCAGCCACCGAATAATATCGCTCCAGCCAATTCGCACCATCAGGCTCAGACCAAGGAAGGCCAGAATAAAAATCAATAATATTGCCAGGAACGGGCCGAGAAAGTCCATCAGAGGTTCTGAAAGCGCCCAGCCAACCAACCCGCCCCCCAGCCCGGCCAATGCGCCGCTTAATCCATCACCCAAAGCCATGTGGATGAGGGCCATCATGGTCAGTAGTAGTATTTCTAAACCAATTACCTGTCCGGAATGTATTTCATATGGCAAATCCAGCCGGCGGATCAATTGATAAATACCGAATCCGGCCAAAATCAAAAAAAGCGGGTAAGCACCCCAACCCGTTAGTTGTCGCCATAATCTGATCCATGGCTCAAGCAGACTTGAATGGGTCAAACCAACCAGCCCAAGAAGCGTTAACGTGGCTAAGACAAATAAAGCCACGCCGATGAGTTCCCGTCGCCAGGGCAATAATTGGTGAATAATCCGCTCATCCCAGGTCGTTTGGCCAGTTGTTGATTTCTGGACATCTTTGTTCTGGGTCTTGGATCGCGATCGTGCCATATCAATCAACTATGATATGAGTTATCGACCGGCGTGCAAATGCCAAATTATATGGATGAGTCCATTGGCGATGCGTCTCGGAAACGTTAAAATTAATAGTCATAAATCAGGCAGCGCAAACAATGATTAAAGCCCAAGAGATCCGTGATAACCTAGATATTCAATCGCTTGGGCAACGTATCTTTACCTACCAGGAAGTCCAGTCAACCAACGATCTTCTGCGGGATTTAGCCCAGCAGGGTGAGCCGGCTGGAACCTTGTTGCTGGCAGAATACCAAAGCCGAGGCAAGGGTCGACGAGACCGTCATTGGTTGGCGCCGGCCGGTTCCTCGCTTCTCTTGTCATTGTTATTCCGACCAGGATGGCCAATCGAGCAGGCGAATTGGATAACCATGATCGCCTGCGTGGCCATTGTAAAAGCTATTTATCTAGAAACCGGTCTGAGTACCGCAGTAAAATGGCCAAACGACATCATTATTAGCAGAGATGGACTAACGTGGAAAGTCGGTGGGATTCTCCTTGAAAGTGAAACACACCTCAATCGACTTAGCTGGGTTATCCTTGGCATAGGCTTGAACGTTAACATTCAGGAGGATCAGCTACCCCAGACATCAACTCCGGCGACCAGTCTTCTTATTCAACTAGGCCAGAAAATACAACGTCAACAGCTCATCTTCAGACTCCTACATGAATTAGATTTGCTTTATTCATCTGCGGATAGCGGTCGCTCTCCACAGCCGGCCTGGGATAGTTTGCTCATGAATATAGGACAACCGGTGCACGTGACCGGTTCTGCCTACCAATCACCGGTATCCGGCATAGCTGAAGGGACTGATAAATGGGGGCGACTATTAGTTCGTACCAATAAGGGTAATTTAGTATCGGTTTCGGCCGGGGACGTAACCCTTCGCGGTTGACAATTTATGTAAAATGGGATAGCCTAAAGTGGTCGTGTTAGAGGAGATTTGCCTATTCTGGGAGAACAATTATGGACGATGAACTTGATAGTCTTAGAGAGAAAAGTACTCGCGCCAGTAGCGTCTATGATGACCTGGAAGGAGAAGGAGAAAGTAGCGACGGTTTCTTAAGCAAGTACTCGCCTTCTCAGCGGCTTTTATTGGCTCTCCTGCTATTCCTGGATGTTGTTGCCCTGGCCTGCTTGGTTCTCGTTGTTTTCGATATTCTTCCCTTCTGACCTTACCGCGAAACAAGCTTCTGGGATTAGCCTCGTCACCTGGAGACCCGAAAACAAGATCATTTAGCTGAGGTTGCAATCTTGCCGAAGCAGCGTCGAAAGCAAGGTTGTCGGTTTCAAGACTTTTACCGGTTGGTGCTTATTGCTTAGTCAATGAAGCTCATCTTGGTTTTTTCCTGACATCAATCCTGGAGATAGGTACCAATTCCCAATAGAACCTATCGCCCCTAATGCCTCGACTGGATCAGCGCCCACCCGATTTGTTAGTCTTTATTTTGCATAGGGCACAGATAGCTTTTAACTGATTTCTATCAATCCAGCCAAAAGTAGTCTAATAAGAGAAGTTAAGAATATTGGTCAACCAGATGATAACCCTCTCTCGTTACCCACAGCCAGATTTTTCCCCACACTGCTCTCTACTCCGCTGAAATTCCCTGCGGCTCGCTGGCTTTCGCTTCCCTGCCCTTTCGGAACCTGAATCATCAAGATCATAAGAGATCACATTTTAAGCAATCACGCCTGGCGAAAATTAAACAAGACACCTCGCTTCGAATCAACCAAGAGTTGACTTAACTATTCAAAAATAGTCTCCTGCCCGATTACATCCTTCCCATAGCAAGTATAATCAATATATAATGTCAGCAACTGTTCGCGAGTAACGAATCGCCCTGGTCAATTAATACCCATCATGACCACTGAGATTGCCTTGGCACACAAAATTGTCTTTTACGCCATTCTCCTCTCCATGAGTGGTTGGCGAAGGGTGGATGTCGTGGCTCTCGTCGAGGTTAGTAGCCTGTTGCTCACCCGGCTGTTGACGCCAACTGGGTTAAGCAAACCAACTGAGATCACTGTATGGGCAATTCCTTTTTTTTCTAGTGTTCTCTCAAAAACACGCATTGTAGGCCTGTCTGGCACCCAGGTTAGACAGATTGCCGGGAACGTCCATCTCCGCTTGCTCTTCGCGATAATGCCAAGTGCAGCCGTACTACCGGACTTCATGATTAATGCTGGCGTTGCGGTACTCATGTCGCAGGCTGAGATTACAAGAGCCCGAAAAATAAAAACGCCCTCATCTAAAGTTCTATTACCCATGCCCATCGGCATGCTCTTGGGCGACTTTTTAATCCTGATCGCCGACAATCCAATTACCAAGGCTTTGGAGCCGGGGAGTAATCGTTTTTTGATCTATTCAAAGGTAGGTCCACCTCTGAAATTATTCATTTCCGGAATCGCCATGCTCGCTTTGCCTTTGGCATGGCTTTCTAACCGGCCGTTCTAAAGGAGGGAGTGCCTGTGTTTGGGCGGATTAACATCATAATGGCTTGTCTGGCAGCGGGGGTTACCCTCCTACTTGGATGGTTTAGCGCCACTGCTTTCCCGAGATCAGCGGATGAGCCGGAGAAAGTTATTATTAGCGAAATTGCCTGGCAGGGTACGGCCGCCGGCAGAAGCCACGAATGGATCGAATTGTATAATGCCTCATCGCTGCCGGTCCCTCTCAATGGTTGGAGCCTGACCGATGGAGGTGATATCAGTATCACCATGGAAGGCACGATCCCTGCTGAAGGTTTTTATGTCCTGGAACGCACTGAAGAATCGATCATCGATATTGATGCTAACCAGATTTTCCTCGGGACGCTCAGCGACTCTGGCGAGTCGCTCATATTACAGGACAATACGCATTCCATCGTAGATTCTGCAAATGCAGATGGTGATAACTGGCCGGCCGGAACCGGTCCCCCAGATTTTCGCAGCATGGAGCGCACGAACCCATATGGGGGATCAGGTGATTTCGACTGGGATAGTAACGACACCATAACCCGTAACGGTCTAGATCTATACGGTGAGCCAATTAATGGCACACCGGGTCAGCCAAATTCATCCTGGGTTTCAGGTACATTAGAAGTCGATCTCAGCTTAAGGAAAACAGCGCCGGTTACCGCCACTGCAGGAGGGGAGCTGAACTTCACCATAATTATCAGCAACGTTGGCCATGCCAGTGCACCAGATGTCAAACTGATCGATATACTTCCTCCAGGAATCATCTATTCGGGAAATAACGGCGCCTATCCACTTCAGCAACCGGATCCCGGAACGCTTATCTGGCAGTTAGGCTTTATACCGCCAGGGAATCAGATAACTCTTCAATTAACCACAACCATCAACGTCGGTCTTACTGGCTGGTTTGATAATCATGCCCAGGTGAGTACTACAATTTCAGAGTCCCTAATAGCCAACAATTATGCCCAGGCCGGCACATTGGTCGTTCCTCCGTCCCAGCCGGTTGTATTAATTAAGGCGGTTCATTTTTCTGGCTACGAATTGCAGCAGCCAGATGAGGCTATTCAGCTGATCAACATTGGCGGCTCAACCGCAAATCTCTCTGGCTGGCGTCTGCAAGATAATCTAAGCCAGGCAACATTTCCCGAAGGCGCTATGCTCGCTCCGGGAAATCAAATTTGGATTGCCCGCAGAGCAAACGCATTTAGTCGCCAATTTGGCTTTGAACCAGACTATGAAATTGAGGAAAGTATTTTATCGGTACCTAACATGAGCGGTGGAGGCTGGCATTTAGCTGATGACGGAGATGTGGTGTTGCTCTACGACTCGTCCGATTTTCTGCAAGATGTCCTGGTATACCTGGGTGGCGATACAACTCAGTCAGGTTGGTCAGGTCCGGCAGTTACGCCGTACACGCTTGCAGGGGTTTTTGGTGCGCAAGGGCAGATATTGTTTCGGCGGTATGACCAGGCATCGGGTAGGCCTATCACCGATACCAATACGGCCGCCGACTGGTCTCAATCAAAAACTGGCGCATACCACAATAAGCTTGTTCAATATCCCGGTTGGGATATGGATGCCTTTTTCTTCAATCCGGTGATATCAGAGCCAGCTGACCTTATAGTAGGCGTTGCTCCAGATAATGCCTTTGATTTGATAATCCAGGAGATCAGGAAGGCCAAAATCAGTTTGGAAATTGAGTCACAAACCATTCGCAGTTGGCCTATTGCCTCAGAGTTAATTTCCGCTGCACATCGTGGGGTAAGTGTCACGCTACTACTTGAAGGGGATCCCCCAGGCGGGATCGATGACCAGGAGAAGTATGCCTGTCGTCAATTGAACGCGGCCGGTGGTGCATGCTGGTTTATGATTTCGAATAGTGCCCTTCATATATTTGATCGCTATCGGTATTTGCATGCTAAATTTATGATCATCGACCGGCAACGCGTCGTCATCAGCACTGAAAACCTGAGCCCGGATAGCTTTCCTAATGACGATAAAAATGATGGAACGTGGGGACGCCGGGGTCTTGTCTTGGTAATGAATTCATCCGGCGTTGTTAATCGGGCCCTGGCGATATGGCAAGCTGACTTTGAACCGGCGCATCATGCAGATTTGCTGAGGTGGCAACAGGATGATCCAAAGTACGGGGATCCACCTCCTGGAACTATTCCTATTACTGAGACAGGTGGCAGTGGCTACAATATACGTTATCCAACTCCTTGGATTTTGAATGGTACATTCGATAGCCAGGTAGTCCAATCCCCTGAAAACAGCTTGCGAGATCAGGACGGGATATTGCATCTCCTCAACCAAGCAGGACAGGGGGATACGATCCTGGTCCAACAACTTAACGAGCGTCCCCATTGGGGTCCAGCCAATAGTAATTCGGTTGACGATCCCAATCCAAGACTTGAAGCCATCGTGACTGCGGCGCGTCGTGGGGCTTTGGCCAGGATACTATTAGACAGTCATTTTTCTGAACTCTCTGATCCGGTGGGTAACCATGTGACTTGCAGGGAGATCAACCAGATTGCTGCAGACGAGCTGCTTGATTTACACTGTGCTCAGGCTAACCCAACCGGTCTGGGCATCCACAATAAGATGATCCTGATCGAAATAGATGGACGTGGTTACAGTTTTATTGGTAGCATAAACGGAACAGAGCTCTCCCATAAAGGAAATAGAGAAATCGCTCTGCTAGTCCAATCTGACGAACTTTATCAATTGCTTGCCCAGATGTTTAATAGTGATTGGCCACATATTGTCTATTTCCCGACAATAGTCCATCGATTCACCGGCCCGGCCGATTACATACTCATTAGTGAAATATACTATGACCCTCCCGGCTCAACGGAGGATGATGAGTTTATTGAACTGGTTAATCCGACCAGCCGCCCCATTCGACTGGACAATTTCAGCCTGGGCGATGCCTCCAAACCAGAGGATTTTGAGGATGTGCGTCGATTTCCTAGTAATACGATTGTTGAGCCAAATACGACGTTGGTTATTGCCTCGACGGCGGTTGGCTTTAATGGCAGATTTGGATTCAATCCCAATCTTGAAATCATAGAATCCGATCCTTCCGTACCAAATCTGATAGATGATCCATCGTGGGGCGATCCGGCCGCCATACTGCATCTAGGCAATAGCGGCGATGAGGTTTATCTCCGAAGTCCAGGTGGATTGATCATCGACGCGATCGCCTACGGTGCAGGTGTGGTTCCAGGTCAGACTGGTTGCCCCCTTGCCACAAGCTCCGGCCGTAGTCTAGAGCGGTATCCTTATTGGGGTGACACGGACGACTGCCCGGCCGATTTTCGGGATTGGCCGTTTCCTAATCCAGGAGAACTGCCCTAGTCACTTAGCCCATGCGTATCTATTAATATCGTATGTCGCATTATCCGCCCCGGTATTCGACTCGGAAAGAATATCCCACACGTTACAGGCGAATTGAACCATGACATGCTGGAAGCACTGATAGTGGTGCAGCCAACTTATTCCACAATCGACAAAAATGAATTCCGATGATAACCTCAGGATGAGGCAGAATGCCGCAACATCAGATGAGCGTAATAATCGATCGCATATCAGGATCGATCCGCAAAACCGCAATCTTGGCTATCATTCATATATTTCTGAAAACGATTCAGACCAGGTAGCAACTTGATCACCGATAAGCAGATCATAGCCGTCAGCCTGCTCGATCAAGCACTGCAACAAGTTAACGTGATCTTCTAACATGGCCTGGTCCCAGCGATCGGCGCTACTCTCCATCACTTTTGCGAAGGTCACCGCCCTGCTAATTCTATTAAGCTGCTGAGCCTGGTGCCGGTTAATCTTGGGGAAACATATGGTGCGAACTGGAGCCGGCGCAGCCCAAGAAGAAACGAGTTCCAATGCCGGCAGGTATGTCTTCCCAAAAGGTTCCCCTGTGGACAATTTTCTTTCTATTGTTTCCAGCCCAGGAATTAGCTTAATTGTCAGTGCAGAGATTCCTACTGCTCCAGGCGTGGGCAACGCATAGACTTTGCCATTGATAAGCTTTAGCAAGACAACATCATTGGCCAAATACCCCCAACCGCTACAGGTAAGACTGAGACCGGCCGTTGTTTTACCGCTGTTTGATGGCCCGATCAATAGTAGCGCTTGATCAGAACGGACGGCAGCGAAGGCATGGACCAGAAAATACCCTCTACGACGTAAAAAAGGGGCCAGTCCGGTAAAAAGAATATCTTCTAGACGTCCAGATCTTAACAGATCGCGTCCGATTGTTGCTCGTATACCGGTGATGTCCTTTTGTCCGCTTTCCATGGGTTGGCCATCTGAAGCAATTTTCACAATTGCGCCATCATGGAAGTATATGGTTTTCTCATCGCCTTGCTGGTAGACAGAAACAAAACTGGCACTCGGCGGCAGAAGGTGTGATTTTTCCTGAAAGAGCAGCTTACCTTTGGGTGGATCTGGCTTTGTATCGCTTATTTGGAGATCGAAATTACAGTCGGGATCCAGAGTAAGGTAGGTATCGGCGGCGGGCAACTCAGGGACAATCTTGGATCCGGGTTGCCACCCATGAAAAATAATCTTAAGCTGATCAGCGACATCAGGATCTGTATATTCTAGCTGAATGAGAAGCGAATCGAGGAAAAAGCGCATAGTACCAGCGGCTTACCTCAGGCCTGGGCCAAAGCCATACACACAAGGGCAAAATCGTTTAAGGTGGATATGGAGGATCGGACGCCGAACTGGGGGTAAAAAATTTCAAAGGGGCGGGCTTTAAGCAGCAGCGCTACTACCCAGTAATGAATCAATACAAAAAATGGCGAGGAGAATTCTCCTCGCCACACGATTAACCATTCAACTATTGTCCAGGAAAACCAAATGGGGAAGGCGGACCCTCGCCAAAACCAGGTGGTGGATCTACTGGCGAACCAGCTCGGATGGTGATTTTTCCTTCGTAAATTATCGCTGGCGGTTGATAGCGCTGGCGTTTCTGATTGCTCTCTCTCGCCTGTTCTGATTCGTTCCTATCTGCTGGTTTCATTCTACTTCTCTACCTCGATAAATAGATGATGGATGGCGTGTTACTTGATCGAAATGCTTTCTATATAACGGAATCTATTCTAAGGCAACACTTACTTAGTTTACACCAAGGAGTAGATAAATACAATCTCTTGCCTAAAGATTGCCTTAACATTCGCTAAAACTGCAAGCATAACATTTACGGCATCCTTCTTCATTGACCACGGCCGCCTCACCACACTCAGGGCAAAGATCCCCAAAAAACATCTGTCCTAACATTTGAGGGACCTGACCGTTGCTATATTCATCTGGTTTGTTACTCTCATTGAGATACTCGTTTAAGGCCTGGGCAACGCCATCGGGTAATGACAAGACACGATTCGAGCCAAATCCTAATGGGCGTCCTCCTCCGATGCCACTTAGCTGGCTGACAACCTCTACCATCCGATTTCTGGGAGGAACCGTCGATGACAAGCGCAAAGTATAGCTAATGAGCCGGCCAATTGCTTCCGATACGGCCGCCGTGTCACTTCCAGCCTTTGCGGTCTGGATGAAAACCTCAAAGGGATGATCATGGCCGTTCTCATTAATCGTTACATAGGTCTGCCCCAGAGGTGTAGTTACACGATGGGTCTCCCCACGTAAAACACCGGCGCGCGGTTTCTTTGATAACGTCCAGAGGGCGGCTTGGGTTGGTTCAGTTTCTTTGCCTGCTTTGGTAGCTTGTGTCTCCAAGACTACTTTTTCACGCGAACCAGTTACGTAAACGGTCAGGCCTTTGCAATTTAGCTGCCAGGCAAGTTGATAAGCCTTGGCTACATCCTCTTCCGTGGCAGTTCCCGGGAAGTTGCAGGTTTTGGAGATACTATTGTCAATAAAAGCCTGAATGGCGGCCTGCATGCGAACATGTTCTTCGGGCCTAATATCGGAGGCAACAACAAATGCATGGCGGACCGAATCGGGAACATGCGGTTACACCTTGACAACTCCCTGTCCTTGATACTTCAGCGATGATTGCTTCTCGCTCTTCCCGGTCAAGGTTGGCGGCTCTTAAGGCTCGCTCGAAGAGTGGACTCGTGTATTGGAGCTCCAGATCCTTCCCATTATCATTCATGTGGCGAACATAGGCCAGTGCAAATACCGGTTCGCATCCGTAACCTTCACAACCGGCAACAGTGGCAATCGTGCCAGTTGGGGCCACCGTTGTTTGGGCTGCGTTTCGAATTCCGTGTTCCTTGATGCCCCTGCTGATTGTTGCCCAATCTACTTTTGGTCGAGCCAATAATCTTTATTGATATGGTTTCAATGGTTGTGGCGGTTGCCACTGTAGTTCGTTCGGGTCGTAGATGCTGCCTGCAATTGCCATAAATGGGCCTCGTTCTCTTGCCAGTTCAATGCTCGTGAGCATACAGTGATAACGGACAAATTCGACTACCTGTCCGGCAAATTCCTGGGCTTCCTCTGACCCGTATCTGATGCCGTGATGGAACATGAGATCGCCTAATCCCATAATGCCCAGACCAATTCGCCGTGACTTCAGAGCCGCTTCTTTTAACTGATGGACCGCCGGGACATAAGCATTTGCGGTGACAACATTGTCTAAGAACCTTGTCGCCAGTTCAACGGTCTCCTGAAGCAGTTGCCAATCTACCGTCCCATCTGGACCAAAATGCTTGGCCAAATTCACTGATCCCAAACAACAATTCTCATAGGGACCCAACCATTGCTCGCCGCATGGATTGGTTGCTTCCAAAGGATAGAGATGTGGTACGGGATTGTCGCGGTTGGCTTTGTCGATATACAAAACGCCAGGCTCACCGTTATGATGGGCCTGTTCCACAATCATGTCAAATATTTCGCGGGCAGGTATCGTTTCCCACACTTCTCCATCTTGTGGATTGATAAGATCATATTCCCCATTATTCTCAAGGGCCTCCATAAAGGCGTCCGTCACTCCAACGCTGATATTAAAATTTGTGATCTGATTCTCATCGCTCTTACAAGTAATGAAGTCGCGGATGTCTGGGTGGTCAACTCGAAGCACGGCCATATTCGCTCCCCGGCGCGTACCTCCCTGGGCGATTTCGCCGAACGCCTGATCGTAAACCCGCAAGAAGCCTACCGGGCCCGTAGCATGGCCGGCCGATGATTTGACCAATGCGCCCTTCGGTCGCAATCTTGAAAATGAAAATCCATTGCCCCCTCCCGTCTGCTGGATAAGGGCAGCATCACGCAATGTCTGAAAAATGCCAGACGAACTTCGGCCCATATCGTCATCTATTGGCAAAACGAAACAGGCGGCCAACTGGCCGAGAGGCGTACCAGCCCCGGTAAAAGTTGGGCTGTTTGGCATGAATCGGAACTGAGTGAGAATACCATAAAATGCCTCCGTCATGGTCTCGAAATCACCACCAGCCTCAAGTTCAGGCCTGGCGATATGTGTCGCAACCCGAAGGAACATTTCTTCCACGGTCTCCTCTGGTTTTCCATCAGGACCACGTCGAAGGTAACGCTTCTGGAGCACCGCCAGGCTATTATCCGTTAGCGAGATTAAAGGGGGTGTTCTGGTCGCTTTATGATTTGATTCCATCCAATTACTCCATTTCCAATAAATTTATTCTGGTGCATGCGCGTTCACAGCTTACGATGTTTGGCAATTCGTCAGCTTAATCGTCCACGAGTAACCTGTCTATTTCGCTACGGATAGATTCAAGATCATCCAGTCGCAAATAAACAATCGCATATCGAATATATGCCACCTCATCCAGCTCTTTCAAGCGCCTGATCACCTTGTCTCCTACCAGGCGGCTAGGAACTTCTGCCTTGCCCATTTGTTGAAGTTCTGCTTCCGTTTCTCCAACCAATCGTTCGATATCTATGGCTGCCACAGGCCGTTTGGCACAAGCAACCCGTATGCCAACTTCCAGCTTCGCCGGGGAAAACTCCTCCCTTGTGCCATCGCGTTTTACCAGCATTGGCGTGGCTAATATCGGCCGCTCGTATGTTGTAAAACGTTGGCCACAATTGCTACACACCCGCCGCCTGCGGACGCCTCCCCTGAGTATCGTGACTCGTGTCAATGACGCGTGTTTTCTCGTGCTCGCAATATGGGCACTTCATTGAGAATCCTCTATACCTTAGCTAATAACTACAATACTAAAAAGCCCTATATGCAGGGATGTTTACTGACAGCGGCCCCATATTTAGCACTCAGGAGAGGAAAATTATAGCATAGGCCGGAATAGGCGACAAGGAGAATCGGCCGCGATTCACCTTAAAGAATCTGACCGCAGGCAGCAGGGAATTGAGAATGCGGATCTTAGCCGATTATGACTAAGATCCGCCGATATACGGAGGCAGGATGTGGCTCATACCCCTAACGGAGATACCTAGTTCCGATTCTTGCGTAAAAAGGTCGGGATTTCGAGATCTTCAATTCGGAATCTGTCACTTCCGGATACTGAAGGTGTTTGAGCCGCTCCAACTTGTTCACTCCTTCTAGGAGATTGCGCTTCTCGTAACGGCCTTCCGGTCGGAATTGTCCGAGACGCTTGTTCGACCATCGGCCGCATGTGAGGCATGCCATGCTCAAAGCCGGTAGCAATTACCGTAATCCTTATCTCATCGTCCATGGTTTCGTCAATTACAGCACCGAAAATCAGATTAACGTCTGGATGGGCAGTCTCGCGAATGATAGAGGCAGCCTGATTGATCTCGAACAAGCCCATATCTCGTCCGCCGGTCACGTTAAAAAGGATACCTTTTGCGCCGTCGATGGTTACATCAAGCAAGCGGCTGGAAAGAGCCTGTTCCGCGGCAATTCTTGCCCTATCATCTCCTGTTCCATGTCCAACCGCCATCAATGCAGCGCCACCCATAGACATAATAGCCTTGACATCGGCGAAATCCAGGTTTATGAGCCCAGGAACCGTAATCAATTCACTGATCCCCTGAATTCCCTGACGCAGAACATCATCCGCCATCCGAAACGAATCAAGAAGGGTTGATTTCTTATCACCCATTTCCAACAGTTTGTCGTTTGGAATGACGATAAGTGTATCGACATGCTCCTTCAACTTCTCTATGCCCGCCTCGGCCGCTCGAGCCCTTTGCGCGCCTTCAAAGCTGAAAGGACGGGTTACCACACCAATTGTTAAAGAACCTTGCTCTCGAGCGATCTTGGCGACAGTTGGTGTTGCACCAGTTCCCGTGCCACCGCCCATTCCGGCCGTAACGAATACCATGTCTGAACCATGGATCAAGGTCTGGAGATCATCTATTGACTCCTCGGCTGCTCGCTCACCGATTTCCGGATCGCCGCCAGCCCCTAAACCACGCGTAGCTTTGTCACCCAAGCGCAGTCGTTTGGGGGCCTGGCTACGCATCAAGGCCTGACCGTCGGTATTCAGGGCTACAAACTCGACCCCGCCAATTCCTTCATCAATCATCCGGTCAACTGCATTGCTGCCACCGCCTCCTACCCCAATAACTCGTATCAGGGCAGACCCTTCGACTTCAGGCATTCTTTGAACTGACTTCGAATATCTATCACTTACCGTACGTTTATTCATGTTTCACCCTCTCCGTGCCTTCTACTACTAATAACTAAAACAACGTAATCATCTATAATTCTTCAATCATTTCCCATTACCCGGGTAATAATTCTCTAAAGAAACGGCTAAGACGTCGGCCAAGATCTTTTTCTCGGGACCGCGGTCGATAAATATTTTGACCGCTGACAGCCCAGTTTAACAGGCCAACGCTGGTTGCGAATGCCGGACTTTGCAACGAATCTACCAACCCAACAAGACTTTTCGGCTTGGCAACGCGAGCCGGAACGCCCAAGATTCGTTGGGCAACCTGCGTAATTCCTCGCAACTGAGAAGCGCCGCCTGTCAGAACGATTCCTGCAGGTAACAGACCATCGTATCCAGAACGTTTAATATCCTGGAGAATAAGATGGAAATATCTCTTCAGCACGCGCTTCAATTACCTGAGCCAAATCTTGCCGGCCAACCTGAATCTTTTCGCCGCCAAAAGGCTCAACAGTAAAGACAACATCTGCATCGATTTGATCCGGGCGGCAATCTCCATACTTCAGCTTAATATTCTCAGCGATCTCGTAAGGAACGCGTAAACCGATAGCAATATCATTGGTCACGTGGAAACCACCTATTGGGATTACTTTCGTATGCCAGACAGTGCCCTGCATATACAAGGCCAGATCAGTAGTACCTCCGCCTATGTCAGCCACAAGAACACCCATTTCTCTTTCCGTTGGTTCCAAAACAGCTTCGCCTGATGCCAGGGAATTTAAGACAAAGTCTTCCACATCAATGCCTACGTTATCTATTGTACGACTTAAATTCATTAGCGCGGGCGATGCAGCAGTCACGATATGCGCTTCAACTTCCAAGCGATAGCCATGCAATCCAACCGGGCTTCGAACCTCTTCCTGGTCATCCAAGGTATAGGATCTTGGGATCAGGTGTACAATTTCTCTATTATATGGGACAGAAATCGCCTGGGCAGCATCAAGTGCCCGTTCGATATCATCATGGGTGACGCCTTCACCGTTCCGGCCGATAGCCACCGTTCCTCGGCTATTGGTGGAGCTAATGTGCTCTCCAGCCATACTCACCATTGCCCGTGACAGATCATAGCCTGAACTTCGCTCAGCTTGCTCAATTGCCTTGGCAATGGCGATCGTCGCCTGAGCAACGTCAACAATCATGCCCTTTCGCATCCCCCTTGCCGGTTCCTGTCCCAAACCAACAATTTGAATCTGGCCCTGGTGGACTTCACCAACAAGCGCACAGACCTTCGTTGTGCCAATATCTATACTAAAAATTACGCCTTCCATATCATTATCCCCAGTGAGTAGTAGTGAACGGCTTATGTGCCATTGAGTGAATAATACGGCTTCAAACCATTACGAACGCTGATATAAGCCGGTGTAATCGATTTAGCTAACAAATCCTCAACAATCGCCTCGTATACAATGAGTTTTTGCCCCATATTTTGCCCGGTTCCGAAATATACTTGCCATCCACGACCATCTTGATAACTTAATCCATTGCCAAGCTGATAAGATAATCGATCAATATTGGGACGAAGTGCCCTGAGCTCGAGAGCTCCTTCCAGGACTTCATCGGGAACGTATGGGTCATCTCCAAAAAGTTCATTTTCATCAGACTCAATCAATAACAAGCCGGATGTGCTAACGCGAGCAGGCACCAGATCCCCTTGTGTTGTTATCCAATAGGTGTGGCCATTCTGGGACCATATAGCGAGAGGTGAAGCCTCAGCAATATTGATATTCACCATATTTGGCCATTCTAATGTTACAGTCGCTGAGATTACACCTGGTATTTCGCCGATTAGTAAAGCGGCCTCACTCGGATCAGCCGCGAAAATGTGCGCTCCTGACATACCGCTCCTGGCTATGATTTCAGTTGCGGGAACTGAAACATTGCCATTTACCGGTATCGATGTGAGATAAAACGAATCGTCACGACCAATGAGAATGAGAGCAAAGATACAGACTGTAACAAGTCCTAGACTCATCCAACGGGAGGATAAGGCTATCTGCTTCAAGAGGGAGGTAGGCACCTTGATTCTCTGCCGATTGCGTCTTTTACGTTTCTTGGCCGCGGCAGGAACAACTACCTTTGGAATAGCTGTAGTTCCTGCTGCCTGGACGCGTTGCAGTTTGGGTTGCTTGCGGAGACGTTTTCGCTTAGTCACTAGTTGATACCTCAAATGACGTTTCCAACTCACTCTTCTCCGTATATCGTTGGAGAGCAAGATCAATCAGTCGCTCTAATAATTCAGGATATGAAATACCTGAGGCTTCCCATAATTTCGGGTACATTGAGATGCGTGTGAACCCGGGTATCGTGTTAACCTCGTTCAAGTAAATTTGCCCATCATCGCGATCTAGCAAGAAATCCACTCGGCCTAGACCTGCACAATCCATCAAATCAAAGGCCTGAACAGCCAATAAACGGATTGACTCCGATAATCGATCTTCAATTTCAGCCGGTATGATTAGGTCGGAATCATCGCTGACATACTTGGCAATATAATCGTAGAACTCTCTCCTGGGTCGCACTTCACCAACGACACTGGCTATCGGATCTTGATTACCTAATACGGATACTTCTAACTCACGAGCCCTGATACCCTGCTCGACTATGATGCGCCTGTCATATGCTGCAGCATGGGCGAGCCCATCAATTAACTGACTACGATCATGGCATTTTTCGATACCTACACTGGAACCCATATTGGCTGGTTTTGTAAATACTGGGTAGACCAGAGATGCTTCGATATTATCTAATACCTTTGCCGGATTCTTTAGCCAATTAGACTTTGTCACAAGGGTCCAAGGTAAGATCGGCAGTCCATGAGCTTCCATTACAGCTTTAAATATGCCTTTGTCCATGCCGACGGCCGATCCAACCACGCCTGCGCCAACATATGGTATTCCCGCCAGTTCCAACAGGCCCTGGACCGTACCATCTTCGCCATATGGTCCATGGAGTACCGGAAACACTACATCCAACTGACTGACTTCTGACAAAACGGTTGGTTGTGAATTCACTGATTCAATAGCCATTAACGCCTGGATCTTAGGATCAGGTAGAAGCGTTGCATTCTGAACTAACCCTTCTTTACCCGTCTCCAAAGCCGCGACTACGTCACCGGCTATCCACTGCCCGCTTTTTGTGATGCCGATCATAACCAATTCATACTTCTCGGAATTAAGGGCCGATATTACCGAGCGCGCGGACATCAACGAAACCTCGTGCTCGCCCGAGCGTCCTCCAAAAATGACGCCAACTCGCAATTTTCGGTCGCGATTATTAGTTTGTTGATCTTCCTTACTCATCTTCTTGTTTCTATCTGCCTAATTCTTACGTTCCCGATATGCCAGCTTGATGTCTGGGTTCATTCCTCCGGGCATCCCAAATATGTTTAGGCGGCATTATCAAAAAGCCACTTTCCAACAAGTTCGACTTCAAGTTCCAATTCGACTCCGAACATTTCTCTCACTGTGTTCCAGGCTTCGGCAATGAGCGCTCGGACATCCTCAGCTGTGGCTTGCCCGTCATTTACAAAGAAATTTGCATGCTTCTCGGATATGTGGGCGCCACCAAGCCTATAGCCTTTTAGACCTGCTGCCTCAATAAGATAACCAGCGTAGTAGTTTTCTGGATTCTTAAACATAGAGCCCATGCTTGCCCCCGTTGGCTGGGTTTCTTTTCGATGAGCCACAAAACCGTCAGCCCTGGCCATAAGCACATCGGCCGGTTCCGATTTGAGCTCAAGTTCGGCCGATATAACCACCCGGCGCGCCTGGATGTCCTTTTGTTCTCGCTTTAGTATGCTGCTCCGGTAGGCATACTCCATCTCTTTGTTGGTATAGTTGCGTGTACCACTTCCCGGCTCCCAGATATGGGCAGATAGCAAGGTGGCAGCCATGTCACCACCATGCGCTCCAGAATTTCCAACAACCGCACCACCTATGGTTCCGGGGATGTTTACAGCCCATTCCAGGCCGCCGAGACCCTTGGCAATAGCTTGTCTGGCCAAAGAAGAAAGATTCATCCCTGACTCCACCGCACAAACAACACCAGATCCCGAATGCCGGAAATGGACATCTCTGGCCCGGTTCATGATCACCAGTCCGCTAATGCCACTGTCTGATACCAGGATGTTCGATCCACCGCCAATGACCAGGTAAGGAATATGCTGCAAATGGGCCATTTCAACAGCTCGCTGCAGATCTGTTCCCGAACTGACCGATACAAACATTTCGGCCGGCCCTCCCACTCTTGCCGACGTATAACGATCCATCCGTTCGTTTAATGCGAACCGATCGCCGAAAGTTTCTTGATAGCTTTTTTGAATTGCTTCCAAAACCGTGGTTTCCAGATCCATTTCTTTATCCAATTCTTTGTTTCAATCGATAAAAATGATTCATTGTTGCCTAGTCCGTTTCCTCAGAATCAAGACCAGGGTCCAATAAATTGAATTCCTGGGCAACTCTCTGACCTTTAAAATGCCGGTGGCGTAATTCCGCTAAAATTAATTCTCCAACCCTATTCCCATCGCCAGCCGTTAACGTCAACACGACGTCGCCTGGCCGAATTCGATCAAGAATAAAAATGGCTGCATCTTCGATGCCCGCCACGTAATCAGCTCGGGGCGTCTTTACGTTTCTCAATACAGCCGGAGTATCGATGGCTAATCCATCTGTTTCCCGGCTCCGGAAGATATCAAGAGCTACCAGGCGATCGGCATCGACGAAGCAAGTGGCAAATTCTGACTGTAGTTTCTTTGTGCGGCTAAACGTATGGGGTTGCCAGACCGCCCAGAGGCGACGTCCCGGAAAACGTTGTCTTGCTGCGGCCAGAGTTACCCTAATCTCTGTTGGATGATGTGCATAATCATCGACAACCACAACATCCCCTTCCTGTCCAACTATTTCAAAACGCCGTCCCATCCCACCGAAATCAGCCAACGACTGGCGAACGACGGCAAACGGTATTCCGAGATCAAGGCACACAGCGATGGCAGCCAATCCGTTGCGAACGTTGTGCTCCCCAGGGACACGTATTCGGGCCAGCCCGACAGTCTCACCATCATGCGTGACCAAGAAATCTGTGCCACCTATGGGGTTTATTCGCAGATCCATGGCCTGCCAGTTTCCGGATTGGATTCCATAAGAGTGTATGTTCAAGCGGAAGTTTTCGGTTATTGAACTAAGGGTTGAAACACCATCATCATCAGCGCAGATGTACAAATCACCACCTGGCTGGATCTGATCGATAAATTGATTGAAAGCCGAGCGATAGATTGCCGGTGCAGGGAAGATATCGGGATGGTCAAATTCAACGTTTGTTATCACAGCCACACTTGAATTGAGACCCAGGAACATATAATCATACTCATCTGCTTCAATCACGAAGTACTTACCCTGCCCGGAACGTCCATTGCTCCCCAGAACAGGTAGCACACCACCAATGATGAAACTTGGATCGAGATTAGCGGCGATCATAATATTGGTTATCATGCCTGTAGTTGTCGTCTTACCATGGGATCCGGCCACCGAAATGGTTTCATTTTCAGCGGTTAGCGCGCCCAAAAATTCTGCTCTTTTCACGGTCCGTATACCCAAGCTGGTTGCCGCTACTAGCTCTGGGTTGTCATCCGCAATCGCGGATGAAACCAGGACGAGATCGGCCGGACCAACATTGTCCTGGTCGTGACCATGAAAGATTTTTGCACCTAGGGCTTCTAGCGCCTCAGTCCGGTCATTTGGTTGCCTATCAGAACCACTGACATCATAACCGCGACCAAGCAGAACCCCGGCAATGGCCGAGAGTCCGGAACCGCCGATACCGACCAGATGGATGTGCATCTGAGGCCATAACATGCGGTTATGTTTTACTCCTCTCTCAACTGAATAATCTATCATCGGTAAATTTCTGGTTTGACATAGATCGTCGGTTTCTTCTAAACAAGCGCGATAATAACGATGAAAAAAGTCACGAAGAATAGAATCAACCAGACTGTAGGGCTAAAGATTCCGAAGGGCAAATATTCGGTGAACGTAAGGGCAAACGTGTTGATTGCCGGGCGGATGATGACGGTTGGATCAAATGGGTATTCAACGCCTGCCAATAGATGATCGTAGCCAGCCGGTATAGGTATATATTCGAGAAAGCTCCAGAGACTGCCAACGACCAGGTATCCGTTCAATGTTCCAACGAGCATGCCAATTATTCTTCTCTCAAACCCGGAGCGAAGGCGATCTCCGAGACGTCCACCAGTGGCTGATACGGCCAATCTGGTAACGACCTGGTAGCTGAAAAAAACGATAATTACGAAAAATAGCGCCTGGACATATATCTGCGACTGACGAGCTGAGTTAATTTCTTCCAGGCTTGCCCCTTCCACCGGCACCATTCCCAAAAAGGAGACGATATCATAGCCAAATTGCTGGAGAACGGCGATAGCCCCGACCAGCCCGGATAAAGCAATGACTTCTTTTTGCCAACCGCGCATGTAACCAATCATCGCGAATAGTACAAGCGACATAGAGAAAAGTAGGAAGAGGTTAATCATGATTTTGCTCTCTTTGCCAGGCTAATGATAACTTGCGAAAGTTTGTCGACTGCATCAGGTGTATCAAGCTGCTGGGCGTTATGAGCCATTTCAGCCAGCCTATTTTTATCAGCCATTAATTCCATTACCGTAGGGGCTAATTCCTCACCAAGCTTCTCGTCATCAAGGCGAACCGCCGCACCTTGATTAACAAGGTAATCTGCATTAATCTTTTGGTACCGCCAGGCATGTGGATAAGGCACTAAAATCGATGGGACGGCAAATGCCGGACACTCTCCCAACATGCTGGCACCTGCCCGGGCTACGATCAGATTCGCTGCTCGATAGGCTGGTCCCATCTGGTCATGGAGATAAGGATATGGACGGTAGAAACGTCGTTGGCCGTTATCCAACTTTGTTGCCCGCTCGCTTACCTCTGGCCAATCCAACTGACCACTGATATGGATGATCTGAATGGATTTCAATAGGATTGGGAGTGCGCTCATGAGAGCCCGATTTAGACTTCGAGCGCCCCGGCTGCCGCCAAAAACGAATAGCGTTTGACGGTCAGGCTCAAGGTCAAATAGTCTTAAGGCAACACCTCGATTGAGTTTAGTGGCCGTTCTCAGCTCCGGTCGAACCGGATATCCGGTAACAATCGCTTTTCCTGGCGAGAAATAAGCTAACGAATCCGCGGCCGTACAGGCTACTCGCGTAGCCATCCGACTCAGGTACCGAATTGCCATGCCAGGTTCAATATCAGGGAGATAAATAGCAGCCGGAACCCCTCTCGCCCGCGCGGCCACAGCAAGTGGCCCATTCACGTAGCCACCCGTGAGGAAAAGAATATCTGGCTGAAAATTGCCGATAATGTTGTTGGCCTTTGCTGTACTTAAGGTTAGGTTGGCCAAATTTCGCAGCCGAACAGACCACGGCACGCCGGCAATAGCACCGCCCTCGATTGTTTCAAGCCGAATTCCTGCTTTAGGCACCAGCTTCTCCTCTACCTGGCCGCTTGTTCCTACCCAGAGGAAATTATCAGCGGTCCAGCCGATCTTCTGTAGCGTTGCGACCACGGCCAACGCCGGGTATATGTGGCCGCCCGTTCCGCCTCCGCATATCAAGACTTTCACGTAATGACTCTCGTATCGGTTTCCAATTTTGTACCTTGATATTCATAGCGGCATCTCTGGATATACTGAGCAAGATGCCAACACCTAAGAGGGAAATAAATAGTGATGAGCCGCCATAACTCATAAACGGCAAAGGCATGCCCGTAAAAGGCATTACGGCGGTGATGACGGCCATATTCATCAGTGCCTGTATTGTAAGCCAAATCGTTATGCCAATAGCCAGAAGGAAGCCGTAACCATCCCGAGCCCCAAGTGCAGCTCGTATGCCTCGCCAGGCCAGCATCGCTAAAAAGCCGACGACTAATAAGCAACCAAATAATCCCAGTTCCTCGCCGAGAATAGCGAACACACCATCGGTATGCGCCGCTGGTAACGGGCCGAATTTCTGTGTACTCGAACCCAGTCCAACGCCGAACCAGCCACCTGTCCCGAGGGCGATCACCGATTGCTGGATCTGCCAACCGGCCTGAACCGGATCTTTAAAAGCTTCTTTAAAGCCATCGATCCGCGCGGCCGCATGGGGTAAAGTGGTTACCAGGATGACAAACATACCGCCGGCCGAAATCCCGGCAATAGCAAACTGTTTAAGGTCTGCACCGGCAATAAAAAAGAGGATCATGGCGATGATGGCGATCAGACCGGCTGTGCCTAAATCAGGTTGAAGGACGATCAAGGCGCAGACAACACCGGTTATTACCGCGAAAGGTAACAACCCGTAAGTCAGCGTCTTGATCCGGTCACCTTTGGTCGATAGCCAATGAGCGATATACAGAATAGTGGCTAATTTGGCGATTTCAGAGGGTTGGATCGAGCCGCCAAACAGGCCACGTCGAGCGCCGAAAATTTTCTCACCAAATAGCAAGACTGAGATAAGGAGGATTAATGTTCCAACGAGCAACGGTACCGATAAGCGTCGTAAACTGTGATAGTCATAGCGTAGGAAAAAAACGATACAAACTACCCCGGCCGCCAAAGCGAGCAGTTGCCGCCTCAGATAATAAGTAGCATCGTTCTGCAACCGTTCTCCGAGATCGAATGTCGTGCTATAGACCATCAATATCCCGAGAACGACCAGGCCAGCAACCGCCAGCACCATCCAGTAGTCAACCATGAACGTTTGACCAGTTCGTACCCGGCCCCGTTTTTTGCGAATAACGTTAAGTGTTGTCATCGAATCTACTTATCCTCTTCTTGCTCTTTTCCTTCTGGATATTGATTTCACAACTTCGCGATCTACTCTTTACATTTGTAAATCTAATTTTTACGTCCAATCTTGGTAGTGTTAGTTACTGGCCCATACCCTGAAACCAGCGGATGGGATTCTAAACCAGATCATTTACTAACTCCCTGAACCTTTTGCCACGGGCAGAAAAATCATCAAAGGCATCAAAACTGGTACCGCCCGGTGCCAGCAATACCACGTCACCTGGTCGAGCGTCTGATGAAGCCAGGATTACAGCTTCATCAAGGCTTTTCACCCGAATAATATTGGGACCCAGTTCATTTGCAGTTTGACAATCCCGTAACATTTCCTCCAGCTGTTCACCTAATTCGCCAAAAAGGACAACCTGGCGAACCCGCGCCGATACTTTGCCAGCCCAGGATTCCCAAACCATATCTTTATCCCTGCCACCGGCCAGTAATATCAACGGTTCTGTAAAAGAGTCGATGGCAGCTATCGCTCTTTCCGGAGCAGTCGCAATTGAATCGTTCACATATTGCACGCCATTGATCGTTCTCACCAATTCAAGCCTATGCTCTACTCCAGAAAAGTCACGAATCGCCGAGCGCATCGCTTTCTTGTCAACCCCAAGAGAATCGGCCAGAACAGCCGCCGCCTGGACATTTAGAATATTATGGCGGCCGCGAAGGGGTATCTCATCTTGGTGGCACAGAGACCAGCTTTCTTTTCCATCAGAAAGCCATATCTGCTCATCGCTTAAGAACGCACCATCTGAAATCTTGTGTTCGAGGCTGAATTTCCTTATGCGAGCCGGAGTTTGTTTTTCAAGTTTTTCCGCGCCAGGATCATCTGCCGACAGGACAGCCACATCTTGCGGGGTTTGGAAGCGTAAAATATTACTCTTTGCTCGAGTATAAGCCGCTATATTCTTGTGCCGGTCCAGATGATTCGGCGTAATATTGAGCACGGATGCGACCGGCGGGCTCTTCGTCCACAACTCGAGTTGAAAACTTGACAATTCTTGGATGACAATATCACCAGGTTCCATAGTGCCCAGATTGCTGATAAGTGGCTGGCCGATGTTACCCCCCACCCATGTTTTTCTGCCCGTAGCTTGAAACATCAAACCGGTTAGAGCGGTCGTTGTACTTTTTCCGGCGGAACCAGTTATACCGACCACCGTTGTCGGTGTTCGTTTCATAAATTCCAGAGAATCATTGGTCACAGTGATACCGCGACGGAATGCTTCTTGAACAATTGGTGAATCTGTAGGAACACCACCACTAATAGCTACGACGTCAGCTGTTGACAAAAGCGATAATGGGTGTTCCCCCAATACCAGTTCCACCGGGAGATCAGCAATCTCATCGAGGCTACCTTTTAATTGTTCTTCTGTTCTCATGTCCGAAATAATCACTTTCGCTCCAACGCCAACAGCAAAGCGGGCCAGGGCCTTTCCCTGCCGCGCTAATCCGAAAATAACAATCCTTTTATCTGATAATTCATCCTGCATAACTTTCGAAAGAAGCCAGAATAAAGCTAGATAAGAGCCAGGGCAATGCCCACCATGGCGCCGACTATGCCAATTAGCCACCAGCGCTGGACGATCTGAGTTTCGCTCCAACCAATGAGCACGAAATGATTGTGGAGAGGCGACATCTTAAATGGCCGGATATCTCGCCCAAAGAAACGGCGGGTTAGTACAGCCGAAGCGACCTGTAAGATTGTTGATAATGTCGTAGCTAATGGTATCAGAGCGATTATCGGTAAGATGAGCCACTGGTTGGTCATCAAGGCCACAGCGCCCAGAGAGCCTCCGAGAGCCAGAGAGCCAACATCACCCATAAACATCTGCGCAGGATGCGCGTTATACCATAAGAAACCAAAGCAAGCGCCCACCACGACAAAACTAAAGGCCACAAGAAATTGTTGATCCTGCAAAAAGGCGATGACGGCGTAGGCGGCAAAGGCCGTTGCCGCGATGATACCGGCTAAGCCGTCCAGTCCATCTGTAAGGTTAATCGAATTAGCTGTTGCCAGGATAACAAAAGCCGCCAGCGGCACATACCAGACGCCGATATCGACTAAGAATGGAATAGTCGGGATAGCCAGCCAGCCATGTTGGTCATTTACTCGCCAAAATAGAAGTACCGCGGCCAATATGGCAATCGCCAGTTGATACCAAATTTTTCGGCGGGCTAACATTCCTACGCCTGGACGCTGTCGAAATCCCTGGTAATCGTCGATAGCGCCTAATATCGCATATAAGACCATCACCCCCAGTGGAATAACGATGCTTTCGGCGATCTCTCGGTCACGAACGATTTGGACTGTATTCACGACGACTGTTATCAGGATAACCCAGCCAACGATGAGAACACCCCCCATGGCCGGTGTACCCATCTTTTGTAGATGCGTTTGGGGTCCTTCGATCCTGATTTGTTTGCCCAGGTTTAAGCGTCGCATTATTTCAATCAAGGGACCGCCCCAGATCACAGCCAAGAGGAAGGTTACCCCGCCTAGGGTCAGAGCAAAAGCCATTAACCTTCCCCCATGCTGGAAACTATCTGGTCCATATGAACCCCTCGCGAGCCCTTCACAAGAATAACATCGGCCGGCTCAATGATGTTCTCCAGTATTGCCACTGCTTCAAGAGAGTCGCCGGCTATGAATATCTGGTCGGTCGGCATACCCACAACCAGGGCTTCCGCTGCAATCAGTTCTCCAAGAGGTCCGACGGTTACCAACACATCGGCTACATCTTTAGCACGCCGGCCAACGAGCCGGTGCGATGCAGCTTCTACGGGTCCTAACTCCAACATATCTCCCAGGACCGCGATCCGTCTCCCATCGAGATCAGCTAGCAAATTGAGCGCAGCCAAAGCAGATTCAGGGCTCGAATTATAGGTGTCATCGAGGATGATCGAGCCATTAGGGCCGGGAACGGCCACAAGACGCAGCTGAGTTGAAAGATTACGAAGCCCGCTAATGATTTCATCCCAGTTTAACCCTTCGACCAATCCGACAGCCGTGGCTCTCAGTGCCGTATGGACACTATGCCGGCCAAGTAGCGGAACCTGCAAGTTCAGCTTCTCATTCTCATAGTGGAGTGTAAAACGTATGCCGTCCAATCCCATGGAGACGATATTGTCAGCCCACAGATCCGCATTATTATCTAAACCATAAGTCACGACACGTGCTTGTGTAGCATCAGCCATGGCCATAACCAGAGGATCGTCCATATTCAGAATGGCCACACCATCAGGGGCGTCAGGTAAAGATTCCACCAGTTCCTGCTTGGCAGCGCTGATAGCTTCTATCGAACCGAGCCATTCCATATGGACCGCCCCGATAATAGTCACCACACCAACCTGGGGCTGAGCCAGGTCGCATAAGAGGGCAATCTCCCCAGAGGTGTACATCCCCATTTCCAGAACAGCCATCTCGTGCTCTGGCAACAAAGTCAGCAAGGTCAAAGGTAGACCAATTTCATTATTATAGTTGCCTTCCGATTTGAGCGTTTTATAACGCCTGGACAACACCGCATGGGTTAATTCTTTTGTTGTCGTTTTTCCCACGCTCCCTGTGATCCCGATCACCCTAAGCCCAGGAAATTTCTGACGCCAAGTTTTACCTAATGACTGTAAAGCAGCCAAAGTACTGGGAACGATCAGGCAGATTGGCGTCTGCGAATCTAAAACGAATTCCTGGGATTCAACGGGTTGTCGAAGATCCAGGGAGCGAAATTTTCCCGTCACAGGCTTCTGAACCAGGGCAGCAATCGCGCCGCGATTAAAGGCATCGGAAACAAAGGTATGTCCATCCAGCTGATCTCCCTCAAAAGCGATAAACAAGCTCCCAGGTCGAACCAGCCGGCTATCAATTACCACTGAAGTCACGATCGGTTCCAGTCCTGTTGTTTCATAATGCAATAATGTCTCGAAAACAAAAGCCAAGGAAAACATCATTTAGTCTAGCCGGTAGATCAAAGGCGAAAAAATTCCTATGATCCCTAATCCGATTTATCTCTGGCAGCGAGAACTTCGTTGCTCAAGCGTATAGAATCGGGTGGTATATCTAATAAGGTAACCAGATCATCTACTAATTCCGCAAAGACCGGGGCGGCTGTCATCGATCCCCATGGTGAAGTTCTAGTCCGGTCCAACTTAACCAAAACGATTATTTCCGGATCATCAGCCGGCAACCAACCAATAAATGAACCGATTGTGTCGGTCGGATGGTAAATACCGCCTTCCGGAATCTGGGCCGTGCCGGTCTTGCCAGCAACTGTATATCCTTCGACCTGAGCGCCAAATACCTCAGTACGAACCGCATTGATTGCCATTGCCGTGACCTGTTCGGCGGTTTGTTTACTTACCGGTCTGCTCATTACTGTGGGCTCGTGGACGAATACCTCGCCATTGTTGTGAATCTCTTGTACCACGTAAGGCTGCATCAAGGAGCCACCATTAGCCAACGCTGAAACAGACGAGATCATCTGTAACGGGGAGACGGCTAAACCCTGACCGAAGGCATTTGTGCCGATATTTGTTTCGGTCCAATTGGCTGAGCCAGGAAGTGGTAAAAGGCCGCTTGCCTCAGACATCAGATCTATGCCGGTCGGCCTGCCGAAACCAAATCTTTGTAAGTAACTATAGAATGTATCTGGTCCCATCCAGGTCGCGATTGTGGCGGCACCTACGTTGAGTGAATTCGCCAGGAGACCGGTCATATCTACGGTGCCTCGTGCACTGCGATCCCAATTGTATAAAGGATAGCCACCCACATTGATTACACCGGAATCATAATAGGTAGTCGTTGGCGAAACCGTTCCTGAATCTAAGGCCGCCGCCATGGTTATCAGTTTCATTACTGAACCTGGCTCGTATTGCTGGCTGACGATCGGGTTCAATAACAAATGTTCTTCTACTTCGTAAAAATCATATGGGTCATAACAGGGATTGCTTGCCATGGCTATAATTCCACCGGTGCGAGGGTTCATCACAATGATGGTGCCGCTATCGGCCTGATATTCCGAAATAGCCCTGCTTAAATGTTCTTCGACAACATGCTGGACCGTCCGGTCAATAGTCAGAACAAGATCCGCTCCCTCCTTGGCTATAATGCTTTCTTGCTCTAGTAAGGGTGAGATGTGCACCGAGGCAAATGCTTCCTGACCGGCGAGTTCAATCTGATAGTAGCCTTCAACACCGGCACCACCCAGTCCGTTGAAGTCAGTATACCCAAGTATATGGCACATCAATTCCCCTTGAGGGTAGATGCGTCGCGGTTGGGGATCTAGTTGGATTTCATCGGCGAACGGTAAAACTCGGATAGCATCAGCTGCTTCCGGTGATATCCGGCCGGCCAGTAACTCAAATGGATAGTCTGAATCTAATTTCTCTAATATTTCAGAACGAGGAATTTGCAGGATAGAAACCAGGCCGTTTGCGATTTGTTCGGCATCGATTACCAATGAAGGAGAAACACCTACCTGGTAATCATTGCCATTTCCGGCAAGAACCGCCATATTTCGGTCGAAGATAGTGCCTCGATCCGGCCTGGCAATGATTTCCCAGTTCTGGAATCTCCGGCCGAGGTCAGCCAGTTCTTCTTCTCTAACGATCTGGAATGAGACCAGGCGATAACAAACAACCAATGTTATCAGGATCAATCCGGCTACAATAATCCAAAGACGGCGTTGTTGACTTATCGTCATGGTGATTCCCCACGAAAAAGATCATTAATGCTTGACTCGATGGTTAGCCACAAGGCCTCACTTACATTATTGATTGGATCTGGCATCGGATTAAGTTCGGCCTCGGGTGTTACTTTAATCTCGGCTGGATAGTTTGGAATGACCAGATAATCCACATCTTCAGGATCGGCTCTGACAAAACCGAGGCGCAAGACTTCTTGCTGCAACCGGTCCAGTGATTGAGCCTCGGCTATATCGCGTTCTAGATCGCCGTTCAGACGGTTCACATCATCCAATTCCCATTGTAATTCTTGAACTTGACGACCAACTCTGGCGATGCGACTCGCTTGGAAAAGATAGATAGCGCCGACTAAAGCGGCCAAGACCAAAATAACACCCCAACTCAAGGCTGCCTGTGCCTCTGTAAGCCAAAGCAACGATTGACGTTTTTCTGTCTTTGATTGTCGCTTTTTCGGTGATTCTTCGGCACTCACGCTTGGCCTCCTGCCAACTTCTGGGCCACCCGCAACCTGGCACTTCGGCTACGTGGGTTGTGAGTGATTTCAGCGACCGAAGGCCTTACGACCTTTCGGGTAACAGGTCTTAAATTTGGCCGGGTGTCGCAAATACATATGGGTAGTTCGGGTGGACAAATACAATCCTTACTTTGTCGCTGAATAAATTGTTTAACCAAACGATCTTCAAGTGAGTGAAAGCTGATAATGGCTAAATAGCCATCTGTAGCTAACAGTCCTATTGCTGCCGTCAGCCCTTTCTCCAGTTCGGCTAATTCATTATTGACTGCGATACGCAATGCCTGGAATACTAGCGTTGCCGGGTGAATTTGCCTTTTTTTTGACTTGCCCGACTCGCGAAGGACCAGGTTCGCTAACTGTTGTGTACTCTTTACTGGTCGCTCGTTTACAATCGCCCGGGCAATCCTGCGGCTATTTCTCATTTCACCGTAACGCCACAATATGTCGGCAATCTCGACCTCATCGAGCTGATTGATCAAATTAGCCGCTGTATCCCCTTGGGTTGGATCGAACCGCATGTCTAATGTACCAGCCTGCATAAAAGAAAAACCTCGTTCACCGTCTTCAAGTTGTCGAGAAGATAGCCCTAAATCAAGCAATATTCCGTTTACCTGCTTAAATCCAAACTTTGGTGCTAATGTCGCCATTTCGCCGTAACTTGCCTGAACGAATGTAACCCGATCACCTGCCTCCAGGAGTTGCTCGCGGGCAAAAGCGATAGCTTCTGGATCACGGTCAAAAGCGAGTAGCCGGCCATCTGGATCGGAGGCCTGCAATATCCCTTTGGCGTGTCCTCCACTACCAACCGTCCCATCTATATAAATTCCACCCGATCGGGGCTGGAGATATGCTATAATCTCTTGGTAAAGGACAGGTATATGCATTCTTAACGTGAGCTATCACCTAATGTAACCCGGGTTTGATTTTAGATACCCAGGTCATCCCACCTGGCAGAGTCACTACTGTTTTCAACAGATTCACGCAAGTTTTGCCAATATGGTACGCTCCAGATTTCAAGGTAGTTATACATACCGGCGACAACAACCTCGCCATCGATCCCGGCGAAATCCCGCAGGTAAACAGGAAGAACAATGCGACCTTGCTTATCAGGTACCAGATCCACCGCACCGGAAAAAACGCGACGACGAAATGTACGCACACTTTCATCAGTCATGGGCCGAGATAGGATTCGCTCGGCCAAATCCTGCCAGCCTGTCAACGGAAATACCATCAAATTCTGGTCAAAACCGCGTGTCACCACCAATCCTGACGCCATATCACCCCGAAACTTGGCGGGAATGGTCAAGCGACCTTTATCATCTATGGTGTGTGTGTACTCTCCTAGGAACATGTGTTCTATGCGATTTCCCTAATTTAGCACAAATATTCGGGTCCGGTGCACCATTTCGATCCACCACAGTGCCCCACTTTGAGCCACTATGTGGGACAGTATACACTAAACTCCCCATTATGTGAAGATATTGCGCTGATTTTTTAAGGGTTTGAACCGTGCGAGGGGGATCTTCCGCCATAGGTAGGGGTTTGCTAGAAATAACCCCCACATATGGGCATCACGACGCTTCCAGTGAATGGTGCAAATGTTTTTATATCCGATTGTTACTTATGTTTACAGGGGGAAGGGTTACGTCTTAAGACCAAAATCCTGCTTTTAGTGCACGATCAGAAATAGGGAATTAGTCCCACTTGGTGGCAAATTCTTCTGCTAACGTCGCCAGATACCATTTATCTTGCTCGCTAAGGCAGGCTGTGAGTAAAAGTTCTGGTCGTCGATACCAGGTTCTCCGAAGTGCTTGTTGTCGCCGCCAGAGTGAAATCTTGCTCGCATGACCAGAACGCAATACAGAGGGAACAGACCAACCCTTGTATGCTGCCGGGCGTGTGTAATGAGGTCCTTCTAATAGGCCGGTAGCGAAACTGTCGCTTTCCGCCGCCCCAATAGCCCCAAGAACACCGGGAACAAGCCGGGCGATCGCATCTATCAAGACCAAGGCGGCCAATTCACCCCCAGTTAGTACATAGTCGCCTATGGATATCTCGTCAGTTACCAGATATTGCCGTACTCTTTCATCAATACCTTCATAACGGCCACAAATCAGGATTATTTGTTCGTGACCGGCAAAATCAGCCGCGATATTCTGAGTAAATGGGCGCCCTTGAGGAGTGAGTAAAATAACCGGCCGAGGAATCGCCCTTTTTATGATGGAAGCATCTCCATCCAAATCTGACTGCGATAAGAAGATCGATTCGACGGCCGCAAAGATCGGTTCCGGTTTTAAGACCATACCACCACCGCCGCCATAAGGGGGTTCATCCGTGATCCGGTGGCGGCCGGTTGCATAATCACGAATATTGTGGACGACAACGTCTAATAAACCTGCCTCCTGGGCTTTTTGCAGCATACTTACGTTCAGGTATGGCGGAAATATTTCAGGGAATAGGGTCAGGATATCAAAACGCATAAAGCAAGTATCGAACGGGATTCCGCTCATGTCAAATTGCTTCAGGCAGGCTTTCGTGAATTGGCGTGAGGGACGTTATAATAACCTTCAGGAGTAACCATGCGAATCATTATAACCGGGGGACTTGGACAGCTCGGGCAAGCCCTTCAATTCGTTTTGATCGAACATGACCTGGCCATTCTGGACTTACCAGAGATTGATATAACCAACTCCCAGGTCGTAGACGAAGCATTCGGCCATATTCAACCCGACCTGGTAATTCACTGTGCTGCGCTTACCGATGTGGATCTATGCGCCCGGCAGCCAGAGTTAGCCTATCGTGTCAATGGCCTAGGCACTCAAAATGTCGCCCTTGCCTGCCGGAAGTACGGCGCTGAAATGGTCCACATCAGTACAAATGAGGTCTTTGCTGGAGATAATCCTTCCGGCTATGAAGAATGGATGTCCCCCCACCCCATTAACGAGTACGGCCGGTCAAAGGCATTCGCGGAAGCTCATGTCCGGACAATCCTCAGCAATTGTTATATCATCCGGACAGCCTGGTTGTACGCGCCAGGTGGGCACAATTTCATCCATGCAATTTTGGAGCGGGCGAGGAAGAATGGCCGTCTACGAGTTGTGACAGATGAAATTGGTAACCCAACCTATGTAAATGATTTAGCCGCAGCCATTCGCCGGCTAATAATATCGGGCCAGTATGGCACTTATCACCTTATAAATGAGGGTTCCTGTTCTCGCTGGGAATTTGCCAATGAGATACTGAAATTGGCCGGGCTCGCTACCGTAACTAACGAACCTATCTTAACCAAGGACTATCGCCGAGCGTCAACCCCACCGCTCTACGCTGCTCTCCATAATCGGGTTGGTTCAGCCCAGGGCATCATATTGCGCTACTGGCCTGAAGCATTGGCCGAATATATGGCACAATACACGTAGGTCTGGCACGATGATCCCAACTGCTTCCATCATCATCCCCAATTGGAATGGGCTTCAACACCTGGAAAAATGTCTGGCGGCTCTGATGAAACAAACAACTCCGGATATCGAGGTGATCGTCGTCGATAACGGCTCAAGTGATGGTTCGACCGCATATATCCGCCAAAATTTTCCATCGATTCTGCTCATAGAATTGGGGGACAATCGGGGTTTTACCGGCGCTTGCAATGCTGGTTACACGGTCGCCCGGGGACAATATATTATCCTATTAAACAATGACACAGAAGTTGACCCAGAGTGGCTAGGACAACTTCTAAGCGCTTTTGATCGCCACCCTGATGCAGGCATTCTGGCCAGTAAAATAATGCTTTTTGACCGGCGCGACCACTTCCATGCTGCCGGAGATTTTTACCGTTTAGATGCCATCCCCGGTAACCGGGGCGTTTGGCAAAAGGATACCGGTCAATTTGATACCGAGGAACCAGTTTTTAGCGCTTGTGGCGCCGCCGCAGGGTATCGCCGGGATATGCTTGATGAGATCGGATTCTTAGATGATCGATTCTACTTCTCTTGTGAAGATATTGATCTGGGGTGGCGTGCCCATTTGGCCGGCTGGAAAGCCGTCTACGTGCCGACGGCCGTTGTTTATCACAAGTTAAAAGCTACTGGTGGAAGCATAACCGGCAGCTATTTCGACGGCCGTAACTTTCTGTATCTGATATGGAAGAACTATCCATGGCCACTCTTAATAAAGCACTGGCCGGTAATATTCAAAGCTCAATTACGGATCAGCTGGTTGGCCCTTCGTGCCTGGCGTGGACCAGCTTCTAGAGCTCGTCTTCGTGGGCAGCTAGCCGGATTACTGGGTTTATTCAGGATGCTGCCCGCCCGGAAACGGGTCCAGGCAAACCGGCGAATTACCGATGAAAACTTGACGTCGTTATTAACGCCGGTTGACGACGTTCCTTATGGCAGCTACGATTGCCCGCCATATTAACGCATATTTTAGCGAATAAGTTAACAACGCTAATCCTTGCCCTCGGTAGGTGAGACGGTCACATGGCAACGCTTGAAATAGAATTCCGGGTTCGCAGGAAATGGGGCTATACGCTAATCGCCGGTCTGGATGAAGCTGGCCGAGGGGCTATTGCCGGTCCGGTGGTAGCGGCCGCTGTCATCCTGCCGTTGGATCAGCCCAATAAACTTCGTCTTCTCCGACAGGTGAATGATTCCAAACAATTATCACCGAAGTTGCGAGAAGAACTGTTTGATTTGATCGTAGAACATGCGTTGGCTTTTGGGGTTGGTAGCACGCCGGCAAACGATATTGACCAAGAAGGCATTATCCCGGCCAATGCCCAGGCAATGCTACAAGCCACAACAATGCTCAATCCAGAGCCGGAGTTTTTACTCATCGACGGCCGGATGCGACTTCGTAATACGATCTTGCCCCAGCAATCCATCATAAGAGGGGATAGCCAGAGCCTCAGCATTGCCGCTGCTTCTATTCTGGCAAAAGTGAGTCGCGATCGGGAAATGGTTGAGCTGGACAGAGATTATCCAGAATATCATTTTGCGGCACACAAAGGTTACTGTACAGCCTGGCACCGGGATGCATTAGGACGATTCGGTCCCAGTCCCGTACACCGCCATTCTTTCGCTCCCATTCGTCGTACCCTGGTGTAAATTGGTACCCTTGGATTGGAACGAAAGCCTTAGCCTTTATTTGCATATCCCCTTCTGCAGTCAGCGTTGTTCGTATTGTGATTTCAATACATATGTCAGCCTGGACGGGCTTAGGGAAGCTTATTCAACAGCACTGGCAAAAGAGATTGCTTTCATCGGCCAGGAAACCCGCCGGCCCGCCCATACCATCTTCTTTGGTGGAGGGACGCCTTCGCTCTTGTCCGATAGGGATCTGTCATTAGTTCTTGATTCTTTGCGCGAATTCTTTCTTTTGTCGGACAATGCAGAAATAACCTTGGAAGCCAATCCCGAGACCCTTAATCTCAGTTACCTCAAGATGCTCCGGAATTTGGGTTTTAATCGTTTGAGTATGGGGGCACAAAGCGCCAATCCAAGTGAACTACGTCTCTTGGGCAGAGAGCATAACTTCGATACGGTTATCCAGGCTATGGAGATGAGCCGGGTAGCCGGCTTTGATAATATCAACCTGGACCTGATCTATGGTCTTCCTAACCAAAACCTGGCCAAATGGGAGTATAGCCTGAAAGCGGTCATCAGGATGCAGCCTGAACATTTGAGTTTGTATTGTCTTACTATTGAACCAGGGACCGCGCTCTTTAGGCAGCTTCATGGAGGTCAGATAATGGCACCCGACCCGGATATTGCCGCGGATCAATACGAGTTGGCTACTGAGTTATGCGCCGGCTCTGGCTTTAGGCAATATGAAATATCTAATTGGGCTCTACCCGGCCGTCAATGCGAGCATAACTTGTCCTATTGGCGGAACAGCGAATATCTCGGCTTTGGCGCCGGCGCCCACGGTCATGCTGCCGGCTTTCGGTATGATGTCGTCAAACAGCCGCGAGTCTACATCCGTAGAATGAGCGGAACGTTGCCAGGCCACTATCCATGGTCCCCTGCCGTCGCTAACAAACATCAGTTGAGCCTCGAAGAGGCTATGAGCGACACGGTCATAACCCAGTTGCGCCTCACAGAAGAGGGACTTGACCTCGTTGCTTTTTCAGATCGCTTTAACCAGAGCCTGGCCAGTGCCTATCCGGGTATCGTAGAAGAGTTAGAGGCGAGGGGTTTATTGATCCAAAAAGAGCAACGCCTGCTATTAACAAAGTACGGGCGCTTGCTTAGCAATCAAGTATTCCGGCAATTCGTTTAAAAAGTTGTAATTCGACGAAGCATCTGATGGCGAGTAACGATGGATCAATCCATTAAAAAAGAAGGGCAACCAGATCTCACGGTCACGATCATGGCCGGTGGGAAAGAGCAGCCGGATGGGAACCGATAAATCATTTGTCCCCTTTCTGGGAAGGCCTCTGATCGAACATGTGCTCGAGAAAGTTAACAATTTGGGCAATGAGACCATCATAATTACCAATAATCCGGCTAGGTTATGATTACCTGGGTTTGCCTATCTTTGGCGATCTGTATGCCAATCTTGGCCCTCTCGGCGGGCTTCATTCAGCACTGCACTATGCTGCCAATCCCTACATTCTGTTGGTTGCATGTGATATGCCCTGGCTTTGCAGGCCATTGCTGACCTACCTTATCTCGTTGCGAACAACTGGAGATGTGGTGGTGCCTCGGTGGAATAAATTTCCCGAACCCATGCATGCCGTATATGCAAAAAGCTGCCTGGATGCCGTGGAATCGAATCTACAGACCGGAAACTTGAAACTAATCTCATTCTACGGACAAGTGGCTGTTCGGTTTGTCAATCGAGCTGAAATCGAGCAATTTGATCCTGAGGGCCAATCTTTTGCCAATGTAAATACGCCCGGTGATCTTGAATCAGCCCAAATAATAAAATAACCAGGCCCTCCTAGCGGATTAGGCCTGGTTATGGAAAATCGTCTCGATTTATTTGGACCAGGTGTCACCTGGCTATTACCCGGCTACGGGTTAAGTGCTATTTCGGCCGCGTGTAAGGTGTTCTTTAAAAGCATGGCAATGGTCATCGGGCCAACTCCACCTGGTACAGGTGTAATCGCCCCAGCAACTTCTTTTGCCGATTCATATTCCACATCGCCAACGAGGCGATAGCCACGCTTCTTGGTTGGATCGTCTTTCTGATTAATACCAACATCGATGATAGCCGCGCCGGGCTTGACCATGTCCCCGGTTACCATCTCTGTCCGGCCAATGGCCGCAATCAAAATATCTGCCTTGCGCGTGTGGGCGGCCAAATCCCGGGTGCGACTATGGCAGATCGTTACCGTTGCATTTTCCTTTTGAAGCAGCATTGCTACCGGCAAGCCAACAATATTTGAACGACCCAAGACAACCGCCTCAGCGCCGCTCATTTGAATGCCTGATCGCTCCAGTAAGGTAATGACACCATAAGGCGTACAGGGTATAAATAGCGGATCGCGTCCCTTCATTGCCAGCCGGCCGATATTAACGGGATGGAAACCGTCCACGTCTTTCGTCAAATCGATGGCATTGAGGATCGTCTCCTCGTCGATATGTTTTGGGAGGGGCAACTGTACCAAAATGCCATTCACCTCAGGATCGGCATTAAGATCAGCTACGAGCATGAGCAATTCTTCTTGGGGTGTGTCTTCTGGCAAGTTATGGCCAATTGAACGAATGCCTACTTCGGCACATCGTTTCTGCTTCATTCGCACGTATGTTGCCGATGCCGGGTCTTCTCCAACTAATACGGTTGCCAACCCAGGCGTGTAATCATACGCAGCCTGCATGGCCTCAACCGCGATTTTAATTTCCTCTTGGATCTCTGCTGCAATGTTTGTTCCGTCGATGATCTTTGCGGTCATTGTTTTTTCACTCAGGTAATATTTCTGTCTTCATAAACTTATCCAGCCAGATCGCGGCGGCCAGGGCGATAAAGAAACCCACCAATATGAAGTAAGGAATCTGAACCGGTTGTTCTGGACCAACCCAAAATTCTGGCACGGTTGTTTGTAAGAGGACTGTCACAATAAAAAATGTCAGGCCATAACCAACGGCCAAGGAAATAGCGATAAGTAGAAGTCGTTTTATTGTTCTATTCATATTCTTTATTTCTCCAACTAGTTCGATGATGGCAAACCTTCGGTGCTTAGCACCTCATTCACCTGCTCCGTCAGCAAATCAGGAGACACCGGCTTGGTCATATATCTGGTCGCTCCAACGCTTAGCCCTTTCTTAACACTCTCAGGGTCAGCCCGGGCACTTAACATAATAATCGGCAAGGCCGCGGTTTCTTTGTTTTCTCGCAATTTTTTACAGACCTCAAAGCCGTCGATACCTGGCATCATTATATCCAATATCATCACGTCAGGAATCTTTTTTTGAACTTCGTTCAGAGCTTCGTAGCCGTCTTGGGCAACGAGGACCTGGAAACCGGCGCGGACGAGGATCAACCGCAGCAAACTGCGAGCATTCGGTTCGTCGTCAACGACTAGGATGGTCTGACTCAAGGTATCTCCTTAGCTTCAGAGTGCCACTAAACATATTGTATTCCAATATTGATTTCGGGCAATCGATCAAACACACATTCTTGGCTGGTTATCTTTGGTTGTTCTTATCATAATTGGGAGTTGGGTTAACCTACATCATCCAAGTCAAATCTTTGTTTTCGGTCAAGCATTGAAATGAAACAGCTAACTACTCTCCACTCCAGCCGTCTGAATGATCAACTTATCGTCGTTGTCGTAGTGATAATGCAAAAACATGGGAGGTTGATCCCTCTTCCTTTTGAACAGGCGTGGTAACAGCCAGGGCAGGTCTTCAACCAACTCCATGTCGGGTAATCCGTTGATTGATATCCAATGAAGACCCCCTTCCCTGGACGAAATCAGGCGCCTATCTATGGTCTTGCCAACAAAAACGAACATCAGAACTCCAGTCTCACTGTTCCCTGCATCAATATTGGCGATTGCCCGCAGTTCCAGGTTCGAAACCTCCAACCCTGTTTCCTCGTACACCTCCCTGAGCGCGGCCGAATAGACATCCTCATCTACCTCGACATGCCCGCCTACGCCATTATATAAATTCGCCCATATCCGCTTATCCGGTGCTCCTTTCAGAAGCAATACATCATCTTCATTACGAAGGAACACTAAAACTCTTGGGATTACCTGAAAACGCCTCTTCCCCGATTGCAGTCCCTGGTCATCTTTACCCATATGGCTATTATGTCACCCGAATTATTTGGATCTAATCCGCTGTTTGAACCCACACTTTTCAGTTACCAGAAACCTTATTCCAACCCCATCGTTGATAAGCATAACTATATGGGAGGTCAGGTCACGGCGATCAGATCGTCGGTAATAGGTAAATTAATAATCAGACCTTCTCGTGATAAGATGGTTCGGGGGAAGAGCTGCCTGGCTTGCAGCCGGGTTTGTTCCAATTCATCATCAGTCGCATTAGGATCGTAATGAAATAGCGCCAGGCAATCGACCCCGGCCATATTAGCAACTTCGGTGGCCTCCTTCCAGCTGCTATGGCCGTAGTTTGAATAGGTTGCTCGCTGAGCCAGTGAATATTGAGCATCGTGAACCAACAAATCCGCGCCATCCGCCAGCTCCAGAACAGCTTCTGTTAATATGTCATCCTCATGGCTGCTATCCGTGCAATAGGCAAAAACATGGTCATCATTTTCAATGCGATACCCCAAACATCCCCCGGGGTGGCGAATTTCAGCCACACGAATGTTTGTCCGAGGACTAAGTTGGATACTATCTCCGTGAACTACCTCGTGAAATTCTATTTCGGCGGTTAATTCCTGAAACGCGAAAGGTAGATAAGGCTCGATTATTTGACCTGCGAGAATATTTTCCAGCTGATTGCCGACCCGTTTTTGACCGACAATCGTAAAACGATTATGACGCCCTCGCGGTCCGACAATGGGTTTAAAAAACGGAAAGCCCTGGATATGATCCCAATGAGTATGGCTTATAAGGATTGTACCTTTGATTTGTTCAGGGCATTCCTCCTCAATCGTCATACCGAGGCGACGAATTCCAGAACCTGCATCAATAATGATCAGCTGGTTATCTGTGGTCAATATGTCAATGCAGGATGTATTCCCGCCTGTTCTGACGGTATCGTATCCCGGTGTAGGAATCGTTCCTCGAACTCCCCAGAATCGGATCCGCATCATTCACCCTGATATTGCATTGGCATATTTAAATTAATGATCTGAAACATCCCATCTATCTTCTACAGGTATTAGTACAAAAACTGTTATTTTCCACGCTACTCTCGGATCTGAAAACCTAAATCATGTCGGATTTATCCGGAGAATTGCCTAGGACTTGTAGAATGCTCGAGATCGATACTTGTAGTCCAAATGGCCAAGAAAATTAATCTCTTTCATCTGTGAAAAACAAACCCTGGCTTTCAGCATTCTTTTGGGTTCTGGACGCACATATAATAACCTAAGTACTCGCATTTGTTTATGAGGAACCAATCCTCGCAACTTCCTCGCGACCATCGAGGCCGCCCATTGGTCGAAAATCATGTATGCCTAGGATTACCCTATTCACCTCGATTATCTTAGGCTCGACATTGATGCATGGATTCGATGCCATATTTCAGGTCATATTATCTGGGTTTACCCTGTTTGTAAACCGTACATGACCAAATCGTCTCGACCAGCGCCCGGGCCAGAAATAGGTTATCACATGCATGGCACCATGTCTAGATGAAGAGAGTTCTTTGTCAAAGCCGGATCACCTGAAGTCCAGGCTTATGGCCATAAAGCATCAAGCAGTCATTAGCTTATCGCCCAAGTCTGGCTGTCTCAACCATCTCTTTCGATAGGCGCTCGGAAGAAAAAACCTGAAATGTTCCAATATTCGACAAGTAGATTCTTTGACATTCTCTGGCCTATTTGGCATAATCTTTGAGTTAACAGGATAAAAGCTAAGATGGAGAAGAGTAACCACAGATCTTTCTGCCACAGCGAACCAGGGATGGTGCGAGCCTGGTACAGAAGATAGGGTGAAAATCACTCCGGAGCTGCCAACCGAAAACCAAGAGTTAAAGGATGGCTGATGGGCGATTTTGCTGGATGCCCAGGTTGCTAAATACTTAATCTTGAAAAGTAGACTTGGCCGGACTCGACCCACGTTATCGGGAACGCGATGATATCTGTGATGGACCGTCGTCGAACAAGTGCTCGAAAAAGACCCGTTAGAACATGGGCTTCGAGAATCAGGGTGGTACCGCGGAGAGCAATACGCCTTCGTCCCTTTGCCGGACGGAGGCGTTTTTTTTCGCCATCCAGTCGATGTGGAAATGTTTACACATAATATTAGTTGTTGACTAACACTAACAATAAACAATGGTTGGAATGAGATAAAGCGATGACCGAACTATTATATCTTAGTGATGCTTACCTCGAGACTTGTAAAGCTTCCGTGGTTGAACACCTTGATGGCGCTGTCGTTCTGAACAAGACAGCCTTTTATCCAGGGGGCGGAGGCCAGCCCGCAGATACTGGCTCGTTGACAGACAGCGCCCAGATCTGGCCGGTGGAGAAGGTTAAACGGTTTGACGGAAGAATTGGCCATTTTATAAATGGATCATTACCAGAAGTGGGATCAACTCTCATATGCCAGATAGATTGGCCGCGCCGCTACCAGCTCATGAGAACTCATACGGCGATGCACATCCTTTGTGGCGTAATCTGGCGGGACTATCAAGCATCAGTTACCGGCGGCAACATGGATCCCCTAAAAGGTCGAATGGATTTTGAATTTGAGACTATGCGGCAAGATTTAATCGCTGAGATAGAAAGGTCTATCAATCAAGAGGTCGCCGCGAAACGAGATATTATCGTGCGCAACTTACTTCGAGAAAAAGCCTTCCAGATACCGGACCTGATACGGACCAAGATCAATCTATTACCGGAGGGCATCACTGAAGTACGCACAGTTGAAATCGTGGGCTTAGATCTGCAAGCAGATGGTGGCACGCATGTCGCCAATACATCCGAAGTCGGTCCCTTGCGCGTTGTCGACTATAAAAGCAAGGGCAAGATCAACAAACGGATCTATCTTGAACTCGAGAAATCATAAGTCATTCTGGATTTGCTACTCGAAGTAACAGCGACAGAGATTCAAAGTAATGCGCTTCCTCATTCGTGAACAAGAATACGAAACCCCGCTGGCGGCCGGCCGGTTTAAATATACACGTAACGGTCTTGCAACAGGGGCTTATGAGAGCTGGCGACTTACAGAAATCGCGGACGGGTATCGCTTTCTTCGTGTCGACATGGACACCAGGGAGACCAAAAGCGATGAGAGCACGTTGTATCACCTGCTTCTTGACCCGAATGGACACCCTGAGCGGCTGAAACTGCGAATACTGGCTATAGGCAAAGAACGCCAGATTGACATCTTTTTTGAAAAGCGTTTGATCATGGCTAGCGGTGACTCGCAGATAGGACGGTTTGAAAACGAGCTAGAATTCGAAAACAGTTACGGTTTTTACTTCCCAACAGCCTTAGGCTTTGCGTTGTTACTTCGCTCTGCCCTCATACAGGGGGAGATATCAGCAGCGACCTTTGATCTGGCCCAAACTTCGTTGTTGAATCAGCGATCGGTCAAAATCCTTCCCCAATCCGAAGAGGTTCTTGAAGTGGTGCAACAAAAAATTGTTGCCCACTCGTACTTGATTCGCTGGGCTGAACAAGAGAATAAGATATGGCTGGACGATTTCACATGGCCCTTGAAAATCGATTTTGGTAATGGCCAGGTAGCGAATGAGACACAATATATCCGTTATGGCTGAGATAACGATCTTAGAAATGGATTGACCAGGAGACAAGAATGGGATTTAAAGATGTACCAAATAACGTCGATTTTGTTCAACAAGAGAAGGAAATCCTGAAATTTTGGGATGAAACAGACGCCTTTAATAAGCTGCGTAAACTGCGAGCCACCAGTGTAAAACATTGGAGTTTTATCGATGGACCGATCACGGCTAACAACCCAATGGGTGTTCACCATGCCTGGGGTCGAACCTACAAAGACTTGTACCAACGCTTCAAAGCGATGCAAGGTTACAACCAGCGCTGGCAAAACGGATTTGATTGCCAGGGCCTTTGGGTTGAAGTGAATGTGGAACGAGAGCTTGGTTTTAATAGCAAGCGGGAGATCGAAGAATACGGACTGGCGAAATTTGTCCGACACTGTAAGTCTCGCGTGCTGCACTTTGCCTCGACTCAAACTGAACAATCGATACGGTTGGGTTACTGGATGGATTGGAATGACACGGATGAGCTTCGCCGGCTGGGCAAGTTGTTAGAAGAAGACCCGTTTCAATCTGTAACCTTAAACGGACCCGATGGTCCGGTAACCGGCACTGCTGAGGAGGTTGTCGGCCGGCTGGGTATGCCTGAAGTAGGAGGTTCCTACTTCACCCTTAGTGACGAAAATAATTACCAGATTTGGGGCTTTCTTCAAGAATGCTTTGAGAGAGGCTGGGTATACAAAGGTCGGGATGTCATGCCCTGGTGTGCGCGATGCGGCACAGGTATCAGCCAGCATGAAATCGTTACAGATGGCTATCACGAGGTCACTCACGACTCCGTTTTCTTAAAGTTCCCCCTCGTTCGTAAGGGCAATTCCGAAGAAAATATCGAGAACGAAGCCTTGTTGGTTTGGACGACAACTCCTTGGACGTTAACCAGTAATGTGGCCGCGGCTGTTGGGCCAGATCTCACCTATGTCAGAGTGCGGCAAAAAGAAGATGGCTGGGTCTATTACCTGGCTAAAGACGCTATGGCCAATTCTCTAATCGGGAATTATGAGGTTCTGGGCGAAGTAAGTGGTTCAGATATGGTCGGATGGCTATACAAAGGTCCGTTTGACGAACTTCCTGCGGTGACAGATTTATTTTCCGAGTATGAGTACGAACATCGGATTGTTGCCTGGAAGGAGGTGGGTTCAGAAGAAGGAACCGGCATCGTCCATATCGCGCCCGGTTGCGGGGCTGAAGACTTTGAATTGAGCAAGGAGTTTGATCTGCCAGTTCTCGCGCCGTTAGACGAGAATGGTATCTATGTTGGTGGTTTCGATTGGCTGACCGGTAAAGCTGCCGGGGATGTGGCGCCTGAAATTTTTGAAAACTTGCACAAAAAGGCGGTTTATTACCGAAAACAACGCTATCTACATCGTTATCCTCACTGTTGGCGATGTGGAGAAGAACTGGTTTATCGTCTGGTTGACGAGTGGTTTATCAGCACGGGCCAGTTATATGACAAACCTCGCTCAGAGGTCAGCGAACAGGAAAAGAAGGATAGCCTGCGCTACCAGATGATGGATATTGTTGACCAGGCCAATTGGGTTCCTGCATTTGGGCATGATCGCGAAATTGATTGGTTGCGGAACATGCATGACTGGATGATCAGTAAAAAGAGATATTATGGTTTAGCCCTACCAATCTGGGTCTGCGAAGACCCAGATTGTGGGCATTTCCATGTGGTCGGTAGCGAGCACGAGCTTGAAGAGCGGGCTGTAGAAGGTTGGGAAATATTCGCCGGACATTCACCTCACCGCCCGTTTATCGACGCGGTCAAGATCGCCTGCCCGGAATGTGGCGGCACGGCCGCCCGAATCAGTGACGTCGGTAATCCCTGGCTGGATGCAGGCATTGTGGCTTATAGCACCCTAAACTATCGTGATGATCGCGAATTCTGGAACAAGTGGTTTCCGGCCGATTGGATCAGCGAAAGTTTTCCCGGCCAGTTCCGCAACTGGTTCTACAGCTTGTTGGCCCAGAGTACGGTGTTAACCAATCAACCGCCATTTAAAAATCTGTTTGGCTATGCTTCACTCCTGGCCGAAGATGGTCGGGAAATGCATAAATCCTGGGGAAACGCTATCGAATTTAACGAAGCGGCCGACAATCGATGGGTGCCGATACCATGAGGTGGTTGTTTACAAGCCACAAGCCAGAGCAAAATTTGTTATTTGGCTACAAGCTAGGGAATGAAACGCGACGCCGTTTTATGATCCCCTTGTGGAATGTCTACTCTTTCTTGGTTACCTATGCGAACCTGGATGATTGGTCTCCAAGCTTAAAGCTTGCCCAACAGAATGGCCATAATCTTGCAGAACCGACTTCGCCCATATCCGTTAACGATCAGCTCGATCGCTGGGTCTCTGGCACGATTAGCCGAAGCGACGCTAAGGGTGACAGACATACCTTGAATCTTTCGCGGCTGAGAAAGCCACGGAGGTATTAGAAGCATTGTTGGACGATGTATCTAATTGGTATCTTCGTCGTTCCAGACGCCGTTTTTGGAAGAGTGAAACCGATCAAGATAAATCGGCCGCGTATGCGACTCTCTACACCGTTGTGCTCCAAATGGCAAAATTACTGGCGCCATTTATCCCCTTCACCACAGAAGCCATCTACCAAAACCTGGTCCGGACCGTGGACAAAGACGCCCCCCTGAGCATTCATCATTGTGATTGGCCTACAGAGGATGCGGCTGTACTCGATCAGGCGCTGTTAGATAAGATGCGCCTGGCAATCATTGTCGCCGGACTCGGCCGATCCGCCCGCAGTGCCGCGAATTTTAAATTGCGCCAACCGCTGGCCAGGGCGCGAGTCAATGTCGGCACGCAAGAGGAACAAGAAAACTTGAACCAGTTGATCGAAGTCCTGATGGAAGAAATCAATGTTAAGGCAGATCGATGTTGTTTCTGAAGTGGGCGAGTTAGTCCATTACAAGATTCTGCCCAACAATCGAGTATTAGGACCAAAATTTGGTTCTCAATTTCCCAAGGTGAAGTCAGCGCTCGAGAGCCTGGACCCCGCTGTCGCTGCCAGAAGATTGCAGCGGGACGGCGAACTTGCGATAGCTCTCGATGGCGAACAAGTGATATTGTTGGCCGAAGATCTCCTGGTGCAAACTGAGTCTCGCGGTGGACTTGGCGGTCGCCAGTGACAAGGGAATAACAGTGGCAGTAGATACAACACTCACGGCTGAATTAGTGCAGGAAGGGTATGCTCGCGATCTTGTTCGGCTGGTGAATACCATGCGCAAAGAAGCAGGTCTGGCCCTGGATGACCGGATCGACCTGGTCTACCAAGCTGAAGGAGAAGTAGCGATGGCGCTGGAAAATTTTAGCGATTTCATCCGGCAGGAGACATTGGCCATCGCCACTAGCGCCCGGCCAGGTTGCCGATTGTGATTTCTCGCAAAAGAGCACAGTTGACAACTACGAGGTTGCTCTCGGACTGCGAAGGATTTAGGTTTTATTCTGAGTCCCGTATCATAATTAAAACAAGCACCTGGCTAGCAGGGGCGTTCATATAGGCGTCCCTGCTATTTTCGCCCAAGACCCTTAAAACCGGTACAATTTGAGCAAGGATACCAACAAGGGCCGTACAGATGATTTATATCAGCTAGGCAAGCCCAAGATCACCGGTCTGACGCCTGATTTGGTCCGGTCTCAAGAAATAATAGCGCCGCTACACGGTCGCGGGCTAGGGAGAAAAGAATGCGCCTTAAGGTCGCACTCATTTTAACGATCATGCTAGGCATCACAGCGATTGCCTCTGCTCAAGGGCTGCCGCTCGACGATCATACTGACCTGAGTCTCGTCGCCGGCGAACCTCAAGCCTGGTTTCAGTCAGAGGATGGGACAAGTAAAGCTGTTCAACTTGAGCGCATTGATCCATCCGCTATACCCCTTGGACCAACAGCCGGATCTGGTGGGGAGGAGTGTTCAGACAATCTTACAGTGCTGGGAATAGACGATACAGGCGCCACGCTCGTACCAGAGTCCTTCCTCGTCTTTGACCCAAAGGATCCGGTCCTCAGCTGCCGTTGGCAATCACCATATCGTGGAGCCCGGACTGTTTGGTACCGCTTGGTAGCCGATAGCAGCACGCTGTTGGTTGTTGATACCATCGGAAGCACCTATGACACGATCCTGGGTGTGTATACGGCCGGGGACCCGCTTAATGCCTGTACGACTCTGATTGAAGTAGCTTGCAATGACGATTTTAACCGCTTCACCTCGCGGGTAACCATACCTGTTCGCTCTGGAGAAACCTACTATATACAAGTTGGTGATTACCACGCCGCTTACCAGGGCGATCCCAACGGTGGCGATAACAAGTTATACGTCACCGCCATACCGACGCCGCTTCAAAGCCACTGGGAGGTCATAACAAACGATCCCACCAGTCCGGTCGCCCAACGAAGCCGACATGTCGCCATTGGCGTGAACAATAGGATCTACGTTATTGCCGGCCAAATAGGGGTAAATACAACGCTTATCAATACACCTAGTACGGTAGTTTACGATACCACCAATTCAGATCCGAACACGGCCTGGCAAACATTGCAATCGATGCCTGCTGGAGCCGGCTACGGTTATTCTCATACCACAGCAGCTCACGTCAACGGCCGGATCTACGTACCCTCTGGCTTTATCGGGGTCAACGGCAGCTACGATGGTCAACAATATGTTTATGATATCGCCCAAAATCGCTGGCCTACTCCTTTGCCAAGCTCCAATAATTGGGCAGACGGTCTACCATCGATTTTGGCCACAGCGATAGCACATCCCTGGCTTGGCTTTGAAGGTTATTTCCTTATAGGTGGGCTCACCGGCTTGATACCGGGATCTACAACCCTGGACTTTGAGGCCCGAAATGAAATGTATTTCTATGCCAGCGTTAGCGACCTCTGGTTCCAGGTGCCGGCCGAACTGAACCAAGGGCGGTTTGGTCATGTGGCGGCCACCCAAATAGTTGATGGCGCTGATCAGATTTGTGTGGCCGGTGGATTTGGGAAAGACTCTGCTTCGGGTGAGCGGGAACTACTTTCGTCAACCGAATGTTTTCACATAGACAACGGCAATTGGAGTACTCTAGGAACGGCCGAACTCAATTACCCACGCGCATACGCCGACAGTAGCGTAAACGCAGCCGGTGATTGGTATATCTACGGCGGATATGACGGCAATGATCGGGCCGTTCCAGCCGTCGAATGGTTCAATCGCGAAACAAAAGAATGGCAGGTTTTGGACATCCGTTTTGATTTAGGCGGGATCAACCTGCGTGATCAAAATCAGAATGCACGGCCGCCCCGACTTTTCCCCCGTGGTGGGTTTGTAGGAAATAACCTCTGGGTCTTCGGCGGCGAGGAGGTCTCTCAGGGAATTGTCAATTTGATTGAACGAATTGAGCTTAGAAACTCCTACGGCCCGATCCCTCCCCCGGCGTTCTATTTGCCGATCATGGTGAATAGATGGACTGCTGCCACCGATAATGCCGATACATTTGCCACCGCTCGCAGATTGAACCTAAACGAACCCCAGAGCCACCGATTCGTTGGTGAAAGTGACTTCGTCGATGTCTACTATTTTGATGTTCCTTCATATCGACCGATTGCCGTAAAAGTTAGCAAATTGCCGGCAAACAGCGACTATGCGCTGCAACTTTTCACTGAACAGAAGGGCGCCAACCCACCCGATCAAGTCAATATCGGCGCAACACAGATGGTGATGAACCGCGCGCTTGAAAATAAGCGCTATTACGTCATATTGCAACGAAATTTTCCACCTCCGGCCATTGACCCTTCACCACCCCCTTACACTATCGAAGTACAGGGTTAGCTGTCAAGCAGGTGATGTCCATCCATAGTAACAACCCCAACAATACTGCGCAATGAATCGAGCCTCATTGCGAGTCTTGCATTTTGCCGATGCCCACATTGATATCGCGAATTATGGAAGGCATGATCCCGAGACTGCCTTGCCAATACGGGTGATGGATTTCCTGAAGTCCCTGGATCAGATCATCGATCGGGCCCTGGATGAGCCGGTTGATCTAGTGATTTTCGCCGGTGACGCTTATAAAGACCGCAATCCACAACCAACCTTCCAACGGGAATGGGGAAAACGGATGATGCGCTTGTCTGAGGCCTGTATTCCAACGATTCTACTGGTTGGCAATCATGATACCGCTCCATCGGCCGGGCGGGCCAATACCCTCCAAGAGTACAAGACCCTGGCTGTTCCCTATATCCATGTCGCCGATACAATTAATATACTAACCCCAGATCAGCTAGGCATTCCTATACAGGTCATAACCATACCCTGGATATCTCGCAGCGCCCTCTTGACTCGTGAGGAAGTGGCCGGCAAATCACTGGAGGAAATCCATCGTTTCATAGAAGAACGGGTTGCGATAAAGATTCATCAACTCATCGATGACGCTCAATCAGATCTCCCTTTGATCTTAACAGCCCATTCAAATGTGCAAGGTGCTCGTTACGGCAGTGAGCGGTCGGTTATGCTTGGCCAGGAACTGATGCTTGGTGGTGCCGTGGTTAACAACAAACGAATTGATTACGTAGCTTTGGGGCATATTCACAAACACCAATCCATCAATGAGGATCGCCATCCGCCCATCATCTATCCAGGATCTATTGAACGCATTGATTTTGGCGAAGCCCGAGAAACCAAAGGATTTGTCCTCGCTGATGTAAACCTGGGAAAGAGTCACTGGCAATTCGTCAAACTCAAGACGCGCCCATTTCTCGATTTTTCAATTACGACAGACTCGGCAGAAACCTTTATGCCCGATATTCTCCAGAGTTTACCAAGTCCCGGGAAGCTCGCCGGGACGATCTGCCGGATTCAATTACGCTATCCTCGAGATTGGGAACCGCTAGTAGACGAGGCTGCCATCAACGAACATTTCCGCGAGGCTCATAGTCTCCAGATCATGAAGATTCGCGACACCGGTGATAGGAGCCGCCTGGGTGATACCCTCTCCGTAGAGACATTAACCCCTGAAGAACTATTGGATCAATATTGGCTGAATATCGGTTTGGAACAGGAGGAAGCCGGTATTATGCAACAATTAGCCAGGGATATTCTCTTCGGCCCGCTTGAAGATTAGCCGGGTACCTCTATGATCCCGATTAAGATTGAGATAACGAACTTCCTGTCTTACCGGAATGCCGTAGAACTCGATTTTCACGGCATTCATCTTGCCTGCATCTCGGGCGCCAATGGAGCCGGTAAATCGAGCATCCTTGACGCGATTACCTGGTCGCTCTTTGGTAAAAGCCGGAGCCAAAGTGATGATGATATTGTCAACCGCGTAGCCGCCGCGAACGGCGAATCCGCGGAAGTCCAATTTACTTTCGAGTTGGAGGGCGTCATCTATCGCCTGATCCGGCGCAAACGCCCGGGCAAAGCTCTTATCCTCGAGTTCCAGATTGCTACGCCTGATGGCCAATGGAAACCTCTGAGTGAAGGAAGAATTCGCGAGACCCAGGCGGCTATCGAATCCTTGCTTAAATTGAACTACGATACCTTCACAAACGCCAGTTTTTTACTCCAGGGAAAAGCCGACGAATTTACCACCAAGACTCCGAACAGACGCAAGGAGATTCTTGCCGATTTGTTGGGCGTCAATGAATGGGATCTTCTTAAAGATAAAGCAACCGAAAAACGTAAGGAAGAAGAAATGCATCTGTTGCAGATCGACCTTCGCCTGGGAGAAATTGGGGAGGAATTAGCAAGGCGACCAGATCGCCAGTTGGCTTTGGAAGCAGCAACAAGTCAGCTTGAGCAGGTGAATAGGCAACTTCAGCTTCTTGAAGGTCGGTTGGATGATGGCCGGCAAATGGAAGGAGCCCTAAAACAGCAAAAATTGATTGTAGATAACCTTGAAGCAAGCAAGAGTAGGCTTCAGCAAAATATTGATGACTTACAAACGACCCAAGAAAAGCGCGAGCAAGAGCGTTCGGCCATGCAAAATCTCTTGGACAACGCCGAGGCTATACAGGCGCAGTACCTGGCCTGGCAGGAAGCTGAATCTTCTGCCCAATTATGGCAACAAAAGGCCGATACCTACGTTGCTTTTCGCGAGCAACAACGGCCGTTTGAACTATCTATCGAGCGAGTACGGGCGGGTATGAATCAACGGCTGTTGGAACTTGAGAATCAACAAAAGCGATTAGCAGCCATGCTTCTGGATAAAGAGGGTTACCAACTGTCGCTGACGAATGACGAGGCATTCTTGAAACAGCTGACCGCTCGCCTCGAAGAAATAAAAGCGTTTGAGAAGGATCTGCATGCCTCCAAGAACGATCTCCAAGAGATTGAGGCTCAAAGGGGGCTCTTGGAACAGGAATCCAACCAACTAAGATCCAGGCAACGCGTGGTCCTGGGCTATCGTGAAGAAGAAGTATCCGTTGTTAAAAACTTGTCTGCCGCCGAAAGCGCTTTGATTTCGGCCGAACGAGACCTGGTAACAGCTACCGTACATAACGATAGGCTCATAGTTGCCAGGTCTGACCAGGAAAACCTTCGTGGTAGACAGCCCGATCTATTGAAATCTATGCAGGAGAAAAAAGAGCAGATTTACCGGCTACGCAATGAACAAACGGGACAATGCCCTTTGTGTAATCAACCCTTGAGCGAAGATCATCGCCAGTCTGTTTTAGGACGCTTGGAGATAGAAGGCCAGGCAATGGGCGATCAGTATCGCCAGAACCAAGCCGAAATCGATCATTTGGGAGCCGAGATTCCCGTCCTCCTGGCAAAGGTGAAAACTAAGGACAGTCTGGAGCGAAACCTACTCGCACTACAGCAGCGAAAGGCAGCAGCCGAGGCTCGTTTGCAGGAGATAGATCGCTTTATTAAGAGCTGGGAGGAGGAAGACGCAGATCGCTTGAGCGAACTTGAAAGTCTATTAGAAAATGTGGCTGACCGCCAGGAATTACAGATCAAGATCGACAATCTCACCCAGACGGTTGCCGTCTTACCTGAACTCGAATTGGAGGTACAGGCTCTCCACACAGAAATATCGACGAAAAAGGCAAAAATAGATGAAATAGACCGCGTCCATTCTGAATGGACTGGCATATTGCCCGGTGAAGGCCTGGAGGACGAATTGACCACCTTACTCGCTCGGAAGTCGGCCGGGGATTACGATCCAGCAGCCCAGGCCCGGGTAGCTGAATTAGAGGGAAAAATAGCCACCCTCGGCTATGATGCAGAGGCCCACGACTCAGCAAAGTTGCTCCAGACTAAACTGGCCGAAGCCCAGTCTACATACCAGCGCCTGCAACAGGCGAAAGCGGCGATAAAACCTCTTGACGACAACCTGAAGGATCTGGCGTTGCAGTTAGCCAGCCAGGCGAATATCCTGGCCGATCTGACGAATCAATTTGAGTCAGCCCAAATCCAGCTTGGGTCCATGCTGGTCAATGCTCCAGATGTTGCCGGGTTAGAATCGATGGTTTACGCCTTACGAGAAGAACAAATTGCTGCCAACCGGGTGGTGGCCACAACCCAGCAAGACATTGCGGTGTTAGATACATTAGAAGACCAGAAGACACAATATACGAACGATAAGGAGCGTGTCAGACGACAGATTCAGCGTTTCAGGCTGCTTGAGAAAGCTTGTGGCCGTGATGGTGTTCAAGCCTTACTCATTGAGCGGGCGTTGCCAGAAATTGAAGATGATGCTAACGAACTGCTTCACCGTCTTACCGGCGGAAAAATGCAGGTTCTCTTTGATACCCAACGCAAATTGAAGAGCAGCGACCGGGTAGCTGAGACGTTGGATATCCGCATTGGAGATGATGTTGGCGAACGGCCGTATGAAAACTACAGTGGTGGTGAGCAATTTCGGGTAAATTTTGCTATCCGTCTGGCTCTCTCCAAGATCTTGACCAGGAGGGCTGGTGCCCGACTACAGACTTTGGTAATAGATGAAGGATTCGGCAGCCAGGATCCAGAAGGTCAGCAACGACTGATTGAGGCTATTAATGTTATCAAGGATGATTTTGAGCTTATTCTGGTCATCACGCATATAGAAGCAATGCGAGACGCCTTTCCCACGCGAATCGAAGTGGTAAAGGGCGCCAGTGGAACGGGAATAATTGTCAGCGAAGGTTAAGCTATGTCATCAGAAGAGCGAATCGTGACGCTGCACCCTGTGGAAGGCGAAAACGGTGTCAGCATCAGCTTGCAGAAATACTATCTGATGCGTGAGGCCATTGTTGATTCTCTTGCCCAGAGTGGTCAATTAACTTTTCAGGAATTGAGATCGGCCGTCGAAAAGAGATTGGCAGGCGGTTTTGAAGGTTTCATCGGTTGGTACTTTACGACGATTAAATTGGATTTGGAAGCACGGGGAATCGTGGTGCGCGTCGGATCAGGCAGCCCACAGCGTCTACAATTGTCAGAGCAATTCGGGGATGGATAAAGATTAATATGGTCATTCTTCGGGTCCTGGTATTTATCGCGGGAGTCATCATTGTTCTGGTCGCTATGCTGTCTGCGATCCGCACCTTTCTGATTTCCCGCAGCGCACCAGATCCCATATCTGGCTCTGTTTTTCGATCCCTTCGATACGGTATCCAATTTTGTTTACGTTGGACCAAGAGTTATAGCAGCCGGGATCGCATCTTGGCTTATTATGCGCCAACTGCCATGTTAATTCTTCTGCTGGTTTGGCTAGCGATTGTAATGATTGGTTTTATGCTCATGTTTTGGGCAACTGGGATCACGGAATGGAGCGAAGCGTTTAGAGTTAGCGGATCATCCTTGCTAACCCTTGGCTTTGCCAGGCCAGATTCGGTGTTTCAGACAACCATGACCTTTGTTGAGGCGGCCATCGGTCTGATATTGGTGGCGATTTTGATAGCGTATCTGCCAACGATGTATAGCGCTTTCTCCCGTCGGGAAAATGCGGTAACGCTGTTAGAAACCAGGGCCGGGAAACCGCCATCAGCAGTCGAGATGATCTTGCGTTACCATCGTAACGATGGCCTGGACACATTAGGTGATTCCTGGAAGGCGTGGGAATCGTGGTTCGCCGAATTACAGGAGAGCCATACAGCCCTCGCCCCCCTCGTATTCTTTCGCTCGGTTCAGCCCGAATACTCCTGGGTAACAGCCGCCGGCACTGTATTAGACACTGCGTCCTTGATCCTCTCTACTGTGAATGTGGCCAGAGATGTTCAGGCAGCGCTTTGTGTTCGGGCTGGTTTCCTAGCCTTGCGTCACATAAACGATTTTTTCAATGTTGAATACAATCCAAACCCTACTTTCCCTGAGGATCCGATCAGTATTACTCGTCAAGAGTACGACCTGGTAATCGATCGCTTTGAAGAAGCCGGGGTACCTCTAAAGAAGGATCGCGAACAAGCCTGGCTCGATTTTGGAGGTTGGCGGGTAAATTATGATAAACCGCTGTTGACTTTAAGCAAGATTACCATGGCCCCTGAAGCGCCCTGGACCTCTGATCGATTGCCAATCGATTTAACTTAGGCCTAATATTAGCTGCCTGGTCCTTAGCTGCCTGGTCACCCTGGATCTGCCCCGTTCGAATGATTCTGATGGCGTATCATTAACCCAGACGGTCCTAACCCAGGAGATGGGATAGATTATTTTCTGGCTTACAGCTGGATGATGTAATAACTGGGAAAATTTTTGGATGAGTGTTAGCCTTAGGTGACTGTAATTGGAAACGCCATAACCACGGTTTTGATCTTGTCAAAGTTCAGGACCTATAGTGTCAAGACCATTAAATAAAGGTGTTAAAGATGGGAATATTTAATTTTCTCAAAAAAGACAATTCAGAAAAACGCTTGGCCATCATGGATGTCAATGATGACAATTTTAAGCAGCAAGTGATCCAGAGGTCCTATAAAACCACCGTGATAGTCGATTACTGGGCTGCATGGTGTATGCCATGTCGTCAACTTGGCCCCACGCTGGAAAAGATTGCCGAAGATCCGGCTAGCGATTTCATTCTGGCCAAGTTAAATACGGAACACAATCAAAAAACGGCCGCCCAATTCAATATCCGAAGCATTCCTAACGTTAAGGCTTTTCGCAATGGTCAGATCGTCAACGAGTTCACGGGCGCATTACCTGAAACTCTGGTCCGACGTTTTGTTGACAAAGTCTCGGAAATGCCACCGCCGCCGCCTCGTTTGCAGATCAACGCCAACACTAACAAACGTCTGCAACAGGGTATGCAGCATTTAAAAAAAGGCCGGGGCTTTGAGGCGTATGTCATTCTAAATGAATTCCCCGATAGCCCCCAAGCAGAAGAAGCAGAACAACTACTTCCCTTGGCTCGCTTCTTGTTTGATATCGATGATGGTGATGGACTTACAGGGATCGACGTACTGGATACAGCCTATCTAAATGCAGCTAACGCCATGAAAAAAAACAGACCAGCGGAGGTTCTGGAAAATCTTTTTACCGCCCTTGAGATAGGAGATGAGATAGACCGTGGACATACGCTGCAAGTGATCGATTCCGTATTTGCCCTCTACGGTGAAGATCACGCTGTGACAAAAAGTTACCGGGATATGTTAATCTCGGCCCAATAAAGCGGCCAGTTGATAGTACCGTTGGGGGAGAGTATCCCTTACCTACCACTGTAAAAGCTATTATTAGACGACCTGAATAGCCATAATTGGCTACTTGCATCATTTCGAAAGTCAGGTACTCTTTATATGCGCCAAACACTCCCCTGGACCTCTGGGGGAGAAAGCCCACCTTTCCCCAAGGTGGGCTTTTTTTTATCCATTCAATTCCTTTGAAAGCATAGGTCTTGAGCGAGTATGTTTCAGGGCTATTGCTCATCCATCATCTTCTTTAGGCTTCAATTCCGCGATAAATGGCAGGGTTCGATGCTTTTAGGCAAGATCTAGGCCGTTGCCGACAACCCAAACATCGGGAATTATGAATCCAAGATAATCCACTTGCATTTCTAGACTATCTCGCTTTTTGCGGACCAGGACGCACGTTTTAAGCGAATCCGGCCGTCGTCCCTTTTTTCCGTAAATAGTTAAGTGTATGGCCTGTTGACTATTGTGTCCTCAATGATGAGAACATGCTTGTTGGCAATGGGCTCCCTGAGATCTATCATCAGCCGGACTTCACCCGAATTTGTGGCGCTATTTCCATAGCTAGATACGGACATGAAATCAACGACATGCGGTATATCGAGGGCTCGGACCAAATCAGTCAAAAATATAAAAGCCCCCTTCAATATACCAGTGATATAGATGCTGCCTCCGGCAGAATAATCTTTCGAAATCTCCCGGTCTATTTCCGCGACCCTTCTCTTAATCTCATTTTCATCAATAAATATTGGCTCCAGGTCCGAAGGTATTTTTTCCGTTTTTTCCCCACTGGTTTTCCCGGCTATATTACGAAGTTTGACGTCCACTTATTCCTAAACACGGATCACCGGGATACGTTATTTGTAAGCCACTGCAACAAGTCGTTCGGCGTTCTGATCGTAGGGTTCTCCTTTGAGATTCCCAAAAACCTGGACCCTGTAAAAACCCGTATCAATTAGCATCTTCTTTAGTTCTGTAGCGGCGTAAACCCAATGACTTACGTTGTATTCAATTCGATTCCGGCCGTCCATGAGAATCCAACGATTCTCAATCCAGGACCAATCCTTGCTCACCTTTCGTTCTTGAAGAAGGTACTTATCACCGACCTGGTCCCATCCACGAGGTAGGAATATTCGAGCCAAGATCTCTTTACCCATCATTTCCATCAACAGGAGGCCACCTTTTTTTAACGAACGATTGATGTTGTCCAGGACCAGCTGGTTGTCGGCCGCCTCTTCAAAAAAACCGAACGTTGTATACATCGAAATTACGCAGTCTACGGCATTCGGGCGGACAAACGAGCGCATATCGTCTAATATAAATTCAACATCGAGACCTTCTTCGGCCGCCATGTTTCGACCACTATGCAAATAGGGTTCCGTTCGATCGATACCTATCACCTTGAATCCGCGACGCGCCAGCTCCAGGGAAAATCTTCCTGGACCACAGCCCAGATCACAAATCACGGCTTCTGGATGTAGCGGAACTAGTTTGAGCAATAAGTCCACTTCCCCCGCTGTTCCCTCCCAGCGTTCCTTGTCAAACATAAAAGGCTCAACAGCCAACCAAAAAGAATCATCATCGTGCCATTTCTCTGCATGTGCCATCTTGTCAAACCTCCTGGGTTTTAGCCATTCTACTCGCCGAAGCAGTAGTCACAGCCACACGACAAAAAGCAGCCGAAAGCACCCGGTCCAAAAATTTATTGGAAAACAGCCGGGCGGGCCGGATAAAAAATAACCCCCACGATAAAGATGGGGGTCTTGCAGAATGCCAATAGCGATCCTGATTTTTTTGTTGTCAACTTTGCCCTCCTACCGTAATACAAGCGATTTCTCTGGTTCTTAGGCCACGTGCTAGAGCGAATATTCTGGCCAAGTTGATAGCTGGTCAATAAGAGGCTCATCAGGTTGGCCGGTTATTACCACTTTAAGAGTAGAATATCATTAGCGTGATAGAGCGCTCACAACCTCAGGAGGTTGGAAGGCAAGAACAGTCAAGGCGCCATAGATGAAGGCAACGATCCCTATCAAGATTGCCACTCCGGCTAAAAGGCGTCTTTGTCCATTAACTTTTTCAACGTCAGTCAGAACTGCATACATTCCGGCCAGAGCATGGACCAGAACCGCAAAAAGGAAGGCGATGTCGATGGCTTTCCACAAGGGTTGGTCCATCCGTTGAATTATTTGGCTGAAGTCGATATGAAAGGGTGGATAATGCACAACAATCATGTGGATGGTTAGAAATACAAGCAGAGCAATGGCGCTTATTCGCTGCATAATGAAGAGACGCATAACATAACTCCTGGTTAATATTAGCAAAATTGGCTTTAGGATCCTACTCAGGATCACTTTAACCAACACCCACTAAGAATAGGAAATGTACACCAATAATTCGCCGGTCAGCTATCCTTCCAAGGCGAACAGCAAGATTGGAATACCGCCAGCTATCACAAGAAGCCCTGATACAACAAATATGGCATAGAAAAGACTCTTGCGATACTCTGTCACATCGAAATAATGGACTATCAGCAGACGGATGCCATCAAAAGCATGGTAGACAACGGCCGCTAGCAAAGCTATTTCGGCGAACTTAAATGCCGTTGATTGAACAAGATTAAGCCTGGCGTCAAAAGCTCCTGGTCCACCGTTGACCGATCCGATCACCCACATATGGGTAAACAAATAAAGTACCAGGGCTACGCCGGTAAAACGTCTCAACACAAAGCTGATGAATCCCGTGCTCTTATACATCCTTTCTCCTTGTAATCTTATCCAGGTCTATGAATACTATGGGTTATTTAGCCAACCTGGATGGGTTCGGCTAGCTTGTTTTGTCGCTCCTTTCGCGTCTGGTCGAAATTCTGTCGTTTCTGGGCCAGTTTCCGCAATGTCTCAATAGCCTGGGTGGGATTTAGCCCTTTAGGGCAGGCATCAATACAATTAAATATTGTGTGACATCGATAGACGCCATCACCTCCCGCAAGATCTGCCAATCGTTCAGCGGGCGCGCTATCTCTAGGGTCCAAAACACGTAAATATGCTTTCAGAAGGGCGTGGGGACCGATATATTGTTTGGTCAAGCCAATTACCTGGCAGGCGGAGTAACAGGCGCCGCACATGATACAGGTCTCGGCATTATGCAGTTCTTCCACTTCTTCTGGGCTAATCCGGAACTCCTTTTCGGGTTTAGCATCAGGGGGAATCACCCACGGCTTCACCCGCATATATTGTTCCCAAAAAGCAGTCCGGTCTACCACCAGGTCCTTAATGATGGGCAAGTAGGGCAAGGGTCGAATCGTGACCTGTCCCTTCTTATTCAAAACCTGGTGAAGAGGGGTCTTACAGACAAGGAGATTATTGCCGTTTACATTCATGGCACAACTGCCACAAATCGCATGACGGCAGGAGCGACGATATGTAAGACTGCCATCTTGTTCAGTCTTGATGAGATGCAAGGCATCTAATATCGTCGTGTCCCTTCCTGGGGCAATAACGAAATCCTCATACCGTGGTTTTTTATCTGTATCAGGATTAAAACGCTGAATTCGAATTGTGGCTTTCTCTGTTCCCATAGATCATTTTCTCCAGGTGAGGCAAAATTCCTGACGGTCCTAATACTTTCTTTCTAAAGGTGGGTATCGTTCCCAGTCAATATTGACCGGTTTGTAGCTGAATACCGGGCGGTCGCCTTCATCCCGGCGAACCAGGGTATGTTTCAACCAATTGTCATCGTCACGATCGGTGAAATCGGTCCTAGAGTGAGCCCCTCTGCTCTCGGTACGAGCCAGTGCTCCACCGACGATTAGCTCGCTAAAGGATAGTAGATGTTCTGTTTCCAATGCCGCTAATAGGTCTGTATTGAAGCGGGCACTTTTATCCATGACACGAGCGTCCTTGAAGCGATCTTTCAACTCTGCTATCTTGTTACCCGCCATTATTAAACGATTTTCATCACGAAATATACCGCAGTTGTCGGTCATGTTTCGTTTTAGCTCCTGAGCAATTTCTTCCACCGACTCCGAACCCTGATTGTCCAATATTTTTTTTATCCGGGATCGGCCGAAATGTGATGGATCCCCGCTCAGCGGCATTAGCTCACTGCCCTCTTTGATAAAGTCGGCAATGGCATAACCGGTTCGGCGGCCGAAGAGAGAGGCCTCCAGCAGGCTATTTGTACCCAGTCGATTCGCACCGTGAACGCTCACACAGGCGCATTCACCGGCAGCGTAAAAACCAACGACCGGTGTGCCATTCGCATCGGCCAGAACCTGCCCGTTGACGTCCGTTGGGATACCTCCCATGCTGTAATGTGCGGTTGGTTGGATTGGAATAGGATCGTCAATGGGATCAACACCGACAAAATCGATCGCCAATTCCCGCACTTGAGGCAATCGCGAAAGGATTTTCTCCCGACCCAAATGTCTAAGATCGAGATAGATTCCCTGGCCATCTGGCCCTATTCCGCGGCCGGCATCAATTTCTGTTTGCTCTGAGCGACTAACCAGGTCTCGGGGGGCCAGTTCCATCTTGTCCGGCGCATAATTCTGCATGAAACGATCACCCGCGCGATTAGAAAGATAGCCGCCCTCACCACGACATGCTTCACTCATCAAGATGCCGTGCCTGTAGAGACCGGTTGGGTGAAACTGAACGAATTCCATATCCATCAACGGAATACCGGCATTGTAGGCTATAGCCACCCCATCTCCCGTATTGGCAAACGCATTGGAAGTAATATTAAATGCCCGACCGTATCCACCCGTCCCAAACATGACCGCTTTGGCCCGCATCGTAACAACCTGGCCGGTCAGAATCTCCATGGCGACAATCCCCCGACAGATATTGTCCTCGACTATCAGATCGAGGCAGTACCATTCATCGTAAAATTTGACGCCATGACGCAGTGCCTGTTCATGTATTGTGTGCAACAGTACGTGACCCGTATAATCTTTCGAGTAGCTCGCCCTTGGCGCGCTATGCCCGCCAAATCTTCGCTGGGCTATACGTCCATCTGGCAGCCGGCTAAATACGCAACCCAGGTGTTCGTATTCATAGATGATCTCTGGTGCTTCTTTGACCATGATCTCGATGGCATTTTGATCACCGAGCCAATCCGACCCCTTGATGGTATCGAACATATGCAATTCCCAACTATCTACGTTTTCCTCGCCTTGGGGGATCATTTCCAACGGACCTCGCGGGCCTGTTCCGGCAACCGGGCGAACATTATTGAGCGCGGCGGCAATACCTCCTTGGGCAGCGCCACTATGGGAGCGTAGCGGGTGAATTTTAGAGAGGACCCCAACATCTTTGACACCTTGTTGCCCAACCACCATGGCGGCCCAAGAACCGGCCAGACCTGCGCCAACGATAATGACGTCGTGTGTTATTATTTCTGCATGGCTCATCGTTCTTTTCCTTCTTAAAGTTGAATAACTGGCACTCAACTGATTTATGGAAAAGTATAGAGAGGGGCTGTGATATCCGGTAGTTGCAAACATCACGATTTTCGTGACAAATGTCACAAAATCTACGCCAATATCTTATTCTGTTGGAGGCATCCGATGGGTAAGAGGGGCACTGGCCATGTGCAATTAGCAAAAAAAACCTGCTATCAAAACAGAATGGCTTCGATAGCAGGCCAATGACTTTTCTGAAACTGGAATTGCCCGGTCACTACAAAATAGTGAAGGTGGGGAAAAAAACCGACCTAGTTATAACCTCCTTCGAAGATATCAATCATCAACCTGGCATCACCAAGTGGATAGAGTATTGGACAGGTGCAACCGGCAGCCACATATTCCCGCACTTTAGCCTTGACTTCCTCTGGAGAGCCACTGGCAGTACACATTTGGACAACATCATCCGGCACGAGATGCATCGCCGATTCAATTTCCTCATCCGTAGCCGGCCAGGTCAGTACCTGGTGGATTTCGTCAAGCAGATCCTGGCTAACACCACTTGCCTTCATCAGATGGGGTTGTTGGCCCAAATACTGGGTGATCATCTTACGGGCGCCATCCAACGCCTTTTGACGATCGTTATCAACCGAGCAGATCATCAGTTGAGGCCGATCGATGTCGTCAATTGTACGACCCGATGTCTTCGCCCCCCTTTCCAACGCTTCGACAGCCCGGACATTATATTCAGGACTGACCAAATAATTTAAGACCGCGCCATCGGCGATCTCACCGGTCATCTCCATCATTTTCATTCCGGTCGCACCAATATAGATGGGTACATTACGCGGCTCTTTCCGGCCGTGCACCACATCCAGCTTGATACCATCCACATGGTGGAACTGCCCATTAAATGTTACCGTCTCCATGTTCAAGAGACGGCGCAGCACCTCCACTGTCTCTCTCATCGCGGTGAGTGGTTTTGTTCGCTGGATACCGACTTTACTGGCCAAAGGATCCCACCACGCGCCAATGCCACAGTAGATGCGATCAGGGGCCAGGTCATCCAGGGTAAGAAAGGTAGCAGCCAGCAACCCTATGTTCCTGGTCCAGTTGTTTGTCACGCCACTGCCGACTTTAAGCTTCGTAGTATGGGCGGCGAAAGCGGCCATGGGTACAATCGCATCCCGGACCAGGCGGCTTTCTGCCTGCCAAACAGCTTCAAAGCCTTTCTCCTCTGCATACTTAACCAGCTCAATACCCTCGGATAACTCGTGGGCATCCTGCAAATACAAAGCTACTCGATCACTGGACATGATTGCCTCCTTTTTCTCTTCTATCCTTCGTTCATGGCGCGCCAGACACGCTCAGGTGTAAATGGTATCTCTCTAATCCGAACGCCGGTGGCATGATAGATGGCGTTGGCCAATGCCGGTGCGACGCCGTCTTTGGGGATCTCGGCAATAGCTTTGGCGCCAAAGGGACCGGTTGGTTCCAATGTCTGGACCAGGATAACCGCCAACTCGGGCATTTCATCTGCCCGGTATATCTTGTAGGGACCTATTTGTGCATTCACCATCCGGCCCTGGTTGTCGTAAGCCATCTCTTCACAGTGCGCATAACCTAGGGCTTGGGTCATACCGCCTTCCACCTGGCCGCTGGCGGTCAGCGGGTTGATGACCACCCCGGCATCGACGGCCATGACCATCTTTTTCACTTCGACCTGGCCTGTTTCAATATCCACCTCGATTTCTACAAATTGCCCGGCGAAAGGCGGCGGTGAGGAATCGGATACAAAGGATGCCGTATACATTATCTGGCGCTGCTGCTCCTGATGGAGGGAATGTAAGCCAACCTCCTGCAAGGTAACGGATTGCCCATCTCGGGACCAGGCCCGCCGGTCATGCAAATCGATATCTTGCCAATCCGCCACCTGGAGCATCAAAGCCGCTCTTTCTTTAATCTGCTCGCGAACCCCTTCGGCAGCAAGTTTAACGGCCATCCCGGATATATAGGTTGTGCTTGAGGCATATGCCCCGGTATCAAAGGGGGTCATGTCAGTATCACTAGAGTAGATAATGATATCGTCAAGAGGAACCCCTAAAACCTCGGCCGCCATCTGAGCCAATACGGTGTCAGAACCGGTGCCCAGGTCGGTAGCCCCAACGAGGACATTAAATGATCCGTCGTCGTTGATCTTGATGCTGGCTCCGCCCATATCCAGGAATGGGATAGCTGTTCCATGCATACAGACAGCCATTCCCAAACCACGCCTTTTATGAGGTTGGCCGGGAATCATTTTCCATGTTGGATCATCGCGCCGGTTCCAGCCAATGGCCTGACTGCCCAACTCAACACACTCAGCTAGTGCACTAGTCAGGACAATGGGTGTATCCGGCGGCACATCATAATCCCCCTCACCCAGGTACGGGGCAATATTCAAGCCATCTCCCACTTTTATCCAATTCTTACGCCGAAATTTGATCGGGTCCAGATCGAGGGCAACCGCTATTTCCTCAAGATGGCTTTCCAGAGCAAAGAGAGCCTGAGGCGCACCATACCCCCGGTAGGCGCCGGGCACCGGGATATTTGTATAGACAACTTTGCAGTCAAACTGTTTATTTGGACAATTATATGTGCTCAGGCCACGCATGCCGGTCACGGTTTGCACGGTTAGACCGTGGGTGCCATAAGCCCCGGTATTGCCCAATACCGTCATCTTCTGAGCCAGGAATGTCCCGTCTGCGGTCAAGCCACTTTTGAAGGTAATTGTCTGGGGATGGCGCGTTCGACTGGAGACAAATTCTTCTTTTCGGTTTAACTCTAGCCGGACCGGCCGGTTGGTCTTAATCGATAAATGGCCAACGATATCTTCGATGAGCATCTCCTGCTTGACCCCAAAACCGCCGCCAATTCGGGGCTTGATGACCCGTATCCTTTTTACTGGTAGTCCAAGCAACGGGGCGACCATGCGACGTACGTGGAACGGCACCTGGGTTGAGGTTCGGATGACCAGTCTTTCGTCAGAGTCCCAGTAGCTGATAGCGATATGGGGCTCGATGGGTACTTGCTGCACCTGGTGAACCCGGTAAGTATGCTCAAAAACATGATCAGCTTCCGAAAAGGCTGATTCAACGTCTCCAACCTGAGCTTCGATATGGTGAACGATGTTGTGTTTGGCATCATGGATATCTTCGGCATCAGGCTCGTCGTGGATAACCGGACAACCTTCCTTAATAGCTTCGCGCTCGTCAAAAACAGCCGGCAACAGTTCGTATTCGACCTTGATCCGCCGAATTGCTTCCTCAGCAATTTCTAGCGATTCAGCGGCTACAGCAGCCACTCGGTCTCCTACATAACGGACTTTATTATCGAAGCTGACCTGATCATAAGGCGGTGGGTTAGGGTAAGTCTGTCCACCCGAGGCGTAAAGAACCCGCTCGATATTTTTATAGTGGATAACAGCATGGACGCCTGGCAAGGCTAGAGCTTCACTATCATCAAGATCAGTTATACGGGCATGGGCATGGGGACTGGTTAAAAGTTTAGCAAAGAGCATATTCCGCATGCTCATGTCATCGACAAAGGCGGGGTTGCCTTTAGCCAATTTAAGCGCATCTACCTTGGGCTCGGATTTACCAACAACGTTTGTTTCCGGGATATCTGAGGTAAGCGTGGTTTTTGCCGGGGCAATCGGCATCGTTGCCACACTGCCGCCTGTAAATTCTGGGGTAAGCCCGCCATCCGGTATACCTCCCGTCGGATCACCTCCTGTCCCTGGGTCATAATCAATAGGCGTCAGCACGTTCGGTGGAGATACATCCGGCTCTTCTCCGCGCATCATGGCCGCAGCGGCCATGATAGCCTGAACGGGCTTGACGTAGCCCGTTTCCCGATCCAGGATACCCGATAACGCATTCCGAACTTCCTCTTCTGTTGGATCCGCATTCCTCTCTAACAAGGACTTGGCGGCTAAAATCATGGCCGGTGTCGAATAACCAGACTGAATAGCGCCGTAAATGATAAAAGCCCGTTGAATCGGATGCAAATCCAATCCAATCGAGAGGCCTTCTACCGTTTCGATCCGATGACCATGCGCCTGGGCTGCCAATAAAATGTCGGCCGAAACCAACTCGCCATCAAGCAAAATAGCGGCCGCACCGGTCTCCCCAGTTTCACTTCCATAACGAATACTATAGAAACCTTCGCGACGCAATAAGCGCATTAATGTTTCACCTGGTTGACAGGTGTAGGTCTGTTCTTTTCCGTTTATCGTGAGGTTAATATTCATACCATAAACCTATTCTTTTGGTCTACCTACTCATTACTGTTTGGCCAGTTGATCCAGGACTCTCTTACCTAAGGTGATAGCCATCTCTCGCCGGTAAGTACTGGATCCTCGAAAATCAGCTGGCGGTGTCAAACCAGCAAGCTCCCCTAGGTTGGCCAGAAGGGGCCGCTCACCGATGCCGCAGAAAGCTAGCTGAAACTGACCGGCTTCATTTTTACGGCCAACCGCGGCCACAATGGGGCTATCGGCCGGCGTTCGTGCCACCCGGGCACTGGCCGTGGCGCCTCGAGGATCCAAGCTAACCGAAATAACCACTGCCTCATTGACAGCATCTCGAGAGAGATCTTGCAAGGGAATCTGTTGGTTTCCTCCAGCATTCATGAGCGTTACGCTAGCCGCGTGGACAAGTAAGGCCGCGTATAGTTCGCTCTCCCAATCAGCTCCGACTATAAGACCACCGATTGTGCCAATGTTTAGCAACGTATTTGGGCCATCACGCCGGGCCATATTCCTCAACAAGTCCGGAATTTCCGTATTTTCGGTGAGTTCTTTTAGTCGCACCATGGCGCCCAGTTCAAGCCTGTCAGGGCTGATCTTAACCTGATCCAGACCAAGGGATTGCATATCAACTACAGCATCAATCCCCGCAAATTCCGAAGAACCCAGATTGGTGCCCCCAGCGAGAAGTTTTGTTCGTTTGTTCTCAATGGTCAATAGTTGTAGAGCTTCTTCTATTCTCTCAGGTCGATAATATTCTTTGATATCTGGCATACAGGTTACTCCTTGACATCTATCCTTCTTGTTATGAGACCCTGGCGACTCGGCGTTTTTTGGGCAAACGCATGGGCAACCTGGTGCGGCGGATGCCATCATAAGCGTAAAGGGCATTAGCTACGGCAGCAGCCGTTGGCACAAGCCCAATTTCGCCGACGCCTTTAGCGCCATAGGGGCCGTAAGGATCCGGCACTTCCACCCCGATGATTTCCAGTTCAGGCATTTCTTTTGCCCGGAGGATGCCACATTTTCTTAATCGCGTGCTCTTCGGCCGGCCATTCTCCAAGATCAACTCTTCACTGGTAGCATAGCCCAGGCCCATATGCAGCGACCCCTCTAGCTGTCCTTCAAATAATGTGGGATTAAATATCTTGCCGGCATCGTGGGCGGCCGTTACCTTGGCAATTCGACCATCCTCGTCCAGGATAACTAATTGGGTCGCATAACTATACGAATAGTGTGTATATACTTTTTCTACCATCGCACCAGGTTTGGTTGTCCAGTTGACTACCCACTCGCCACGATATTGTTTTCCAACAAGGTCAGCCAATGTACGCCCCTTCAGATCCTCATTAAGTTTCCTGGAAGCATCGATAAGAGCATTCCCCACGAGCGAAGTCGCACGCGAGGCTGTCGTCATCCCGGCCTCTTGTTCCGCGGAGGTATCGATGCGTACTTCAATAAACGCCGGATCAATGCCTGTCTCAGTACATACTACCTGGGCGGCGATGGTATTGACTCCCTGTCCCATTTCAGTCCAGCCGTGGTCTACGATGATATGGTCGACAGCGGCAACTGTTATTAGAGCCGAAGACGCATCCGGCATGCCATTTCCAATCCCTGTATTCTTTATACCACAAGCCAGTCCGGCGTACTTGGCTTGGTAAAACTCGTCTTTGACTGCCAGAAGTGTTTCTCTGACGCCGGCTCCGCCTTCAATAACCTGATTGGTTGCCGTCATATTCCCATCCACCAGGGCGTTGTCGTAGCGAAATTGCCAACGATCAAAGCCGCCTTGCTCACAAAGGTCATCCAGGCAGCTTTCCAGCCCAAAAGCAGCCTGGTTAACGCCAAAACCGCGCATGGCGCCACAAGGGATATTATTGGTGTAGACAGCCGTGCTCTCGACATCCGTAACCGGAAAATGATAGGCGCCCGTAGCATGTCCGGCCGATCTTTCCATCACCTTCATGCCGACAGAGGCGTAGGCGCCGGTGTCGCCCACAAATCGCACCTTAACAAAAGTCAGCTTGCCCTCTCGGTCACAACCGACGGTGTAATCCATCCAGACCGGGTGGCGTTTGGGATGCATCATGATTGATTCATCCCGGTTAAGCCTTACTTTGACCGGCGTGCCCAAGGACATGGCCATAAGCGCAGCATGCCCCTGAACTGAGAGATCCTCTTTGCCGCCGAAACCGCCGCCATTAGGAACCATGATGACCCGCACCTTATCCATGGGTAGCCCCATCAATTTGGCTATCTGAATCCGGTCATCGTAAATACCTTGTCCCTGGGAGAGAAGCTCAAGGCCCGTACCGGCCGGGTAAGCAATAGCACACTCTGGCTCCATATAGCCATGCTCAATCATTTGGGTCTCGTAAATGCCCTGCGAAATGTAAGCCGATTCTTCCCTGGCCTTATCAACATCCCCCCTACTGGTTATCGAAGTCGAAAGGATATTACCAGCCTCATGAATCCTTGGGCTGTCCGGTTTCATTGCCTCGAACATGTCTGTTATAGGCGGCAGCACCTCGTATTCGACGTGGATAAGTTCGACGGCTCTCCGGGCAATCTTCTCGCTTTCGGCCGTGACGCCAGCCAGCACATCACCCACATATCGGGTTATTTCCCCTTCGGCGATCATCAACGGCCAATCCTGGCGTATGAGACCTACGATTCGATCACCCGGAACATCCTTCGCCGTAAATACGCCCAGGACACCTTCCAAGCTTTCTGCCAGACTGGTGTCGATGGCAATGACCCTGGCTCGAGGATGATCGCTAAATCTTAAGGCTCCATGGCGCATCCCTTCCATCCGGATATCGTCAACGTACCGATGCCGCCCAAGAACGAGGTCCTGAGCGTGGTATTTTGGTTGGCGGGAGCCAACCTTACCGTCACTCATGGGCGTTGGAATCTCTTCTTCGTTTCGAAAGGCCTCGGCCGCTTTCATCACTGAGCTGATGATCTTCTTATAGCCGGTACAACGGCAAAGATGGGGGGTTAACGCCTTCTCAATATCCGCCCATGATGGCTCAGGATTGCTACTTATCAGCACATGCGACTGCATTACGATGCCAGGAATGCAGAAGCCACACTGAACACCCCCTTCACCTACAAATGCATTGGCAAAAACCTTTTGTCGATATTCTCCTAAACCTTCTGTGGTTGTCACCTCCCCATCGGCAACCTTCGACATGGGGATGACGCAGGATAACACCGCCTTGTCATTTAGCTGTACAGCGCAACAACCACATGCCGCCTGGGGTGAACAGCCATCCTTTGGCGAGATGATTCCCTCTGCTTCTCGTAGGAAACTCAACAAGGGAAGTTCAGGATCGCCATCGTACTCTTTTTTCTCCCCATTCAGACGGAATTTCATATTTGGTCTCCTCAAAAATATATTACGCTCTTCGACTGGCAGAAATAAGCCTGTATGTTCTCAAACTCGTTCCTCGCCAATAACGCCAGCCGGTCTGAGGTCCACAAATATGGCGTGACCACTTGCCGGGACATTTAACATTTATATACCGGTAATCCTAATCCCGGCCGACTTTACCTTATGACGGATGTTGATGCCCACCAGGAGTGAGGTTATTCCTTCAACCACACTAGCGTTCTGTAGTGCGCCGGCATTAACCCCGCGTAATCCAGCCGAGGAGCAAAGATCGATGGCGACCTGCTTATCCTCTAGTTTTTCGCCACAAATCAGCACATCACAATCCAATTGGAAGTCCAGATCACGCAGGTGGTGTGCTCCGATATTCTGAAAGGCAGCTATAACTCGAACTTCTTCGCCCAGTTGTACCTGGGCTTCCTCGGCAGCGGATAATCCACTTGGCAAGCGCCATACACGAGCTATTGGCTTTCTAATTGGGGCAACAACGGTTATCAGGATCTTACCTTTCAATACCTCTCCGAGTTGCGCCAGGGTCGGCTCTTGAGCTGCATAAGGAACAGCCAATACGGAAACATCAGCGGCCATGGCCGCTGACGTGTTGTCGGTGCCGGAGATAGAACTCTCGGGTAGAAGTTCCTTCAATTCCTCCGCTACAGTCGCCCCTTTCGCGGCTAGCCGACTGCCGATGATCACCTGATGACCCGCGGCTGCCCAACGCAATCCCAGCCCACTACCTTCTGGTCCTGTACCACCTAAAATGGCAATTTTCATAGTGTTCTCACAGTCACTTTTTCGATCTTGTTTGTTCTGTTCTGGTAAATATAACGTCAGTGTCGTTCTTCACGATTATATGGAATACCTAACGCGGCCGGCGCCCCAGCGCGCTTGCTCAAGCCCTCCCCAAAGGTTACCAAAACCAGGACGACGACTGTCAGAATATAAGGCATCATATTCAACAATGTGGTCGCGGCCGGAGGTATTGAAGCCCCTGAAGCCTGCAAACGAAACTGGATCGCATTGATACCGCCAAAGAGTAGCGCACCCAGGACAGCCCGGTACGGATCCCAGGTAGCAAAGATTACCAGAGCAATCACAATCCAACCCCGGCCACCTGTGAGATTTTCGCTCCAACCTGGCGTGTAGGCGAGAGATAGATGGGCGCCACCAATTCCGATAAGAATACCACCCCATACGGTATACAAATAACGTGTGCCAAATACGCTGATCCCCATGGCATCAGCAGTCTGCGGACTTTCGCCGACTGCTCTTAGCTGCAGACCTGGCCGCGTCTTATAAAGGTAAAAACCGCTGGCAAACACCAATAAATACATCAGGTAAACTAACAGATCCTGGTCAAAGAGGCTCTCGCCAAGGATGGGGATCTTGCTTAGCACCGGAATAGCCACTGCTTCTAATTGCGGGCCAATGAGTCCAACAAGAGGTCCTCCGTCTGGACCTAATTTTTCACCAACGAAACTCGCCAGACCTGTACCCGCAATCGTGATTGCCAATCCTGTAACCACTTGTTCCGCACGCATGGTGATAGTCAAAAAAGCGTGGACCAGGGCCATGCCACCACCTACCAGGGCGGCCGCGAGCACACCTACCCAGACATTTCCAGAATGATAGGCGGCGGCAAAAGCAGAAACCGCCCCCATGATCATGATCCCTTCGACACCAAGGTTTAGTATTCCTGATCGCTCGGTGAAAATTTCACCGACGGTAGCGTAAATGAGAGATGTACCGGCGAAAATCGCTATGACTAAGATATCAGTAATCAATTCCATCTATATTCACTCCAATAGTGAACGCTGTAGTCAATGGCTGAGTACAGGAGCGAACCCCGTATTAGTTTATCTTGCTTTGACAAGGATAGAATAGATATCACCCTAATTCTCCTGAACCGCAGGTGTGCTACCTGCGGCCGATGAGATCCGTCGCACGACTTTTAGCCGATAGCGGGTGAAGATGTCGCCGCCAAGAACGAAAAGTAATATCGCCCCCTGTAGTACCAGGCTAACTGAGGCCGGCAGACCCATGGTGATTTGGATCTGTTCACCGCCCACTAAAAGAGCTGATAGCAGAACGGCAACCAGGAGCACACCCCAGGGATTCAGCCTGGCTAACCAGGCGACGATGATACCGGTAAACCCGTAACCGAGGGACAGGCCATGTTGCAGACGGTGGGAAATGGCCGAGATTTCCACAAGTCCTGCCAGACCTGCCAGGCCACCAGACAAAAGCATGACCAGGATGATGTTCCTGACAATGCTTACACCGGCGTATTTGGCGGCATTAGGGTTTTCGCCTATCAGGCGGATCTCATAACCCCAGCGGGTTTTGTCCATAATAATCCATACTAAAAAGGCGGCCCCAATAGCCAGCAAGACGCCCCAATGCAACCGGCCGCTTATTCGGGGAATAAAGGTGTAATCTGGAATCAGGGCTGAACCTGGAAAACCAAATCCCTCCGGATCTTTCCAGGCTGTAGTGAATAGAAACTGGTACCACAATATGGCGATGTAATTAAACATGAGGGTGGTAATGATCTCGTTAACCCTGAGATAAGCCTTTAGCAAGGCGGGGATCAAGGCCCAGGCCGCACCAGCCAGCACCGCGAACAATAACATCAGGGGCAGGTAGACCCAGGGACTTTGGGGAATAAATGGGAAAAGAGAAGGGAAAAATAAGGCAACGGCGGCAGCACCAAGTCCACCCATCACCAATTGACCTTCCGCGCCAATATTCCAAAATAACATGCGAAAGGCAACGGCGACTGATAGACCGGTCAGAGTAATAGGAATCGCTTTCACTAACAGCTCGGTCATGTTATAGAATTGCCCATCCTGCCATTGTGATGGCGTGCCGAATGCACCGGATAACATGGCTTTGTAGGTTTCAAGAGGAGATGCCCCAGCAACCCTCAGAAGGATAGCTCCAAACATAAATGCCAGCAGCAGAGAGACAATAGGAACCAATATTGACGCCAATCGGGACTTTTCCAATCGTTTCTCGAACTTTAATGAGAATGGCAGCATCATACCCTCCGTTCACCGGCCATCATAAGACCGAGCGTTTCAAAATCCGCTTCAGCCGGGGTCACGATACCCATGATCTCCCCACCGTGCATTACAGCGATGCGATCACTAATGGTTATCACCTCTTCCAGGTCTTCAGATATCAGCAGGATAGCCGTCCCTAGTTTTCGTTGCTCCATAAGGGCGTCACGAACTGCTTCGATTGCGCCAACGTCCAGACCCCGGGTCGGATAAACGGCGACTAATAACGGGGCATATTCTCCGGTTATCCGGCCGCTGGAGGCAATCTCCCGGCCTAAAATAGCCTTCTGTTGATTGCCGCCTGACAGATTCCGGGCCGGGGTATCAATGCCTGGAGTCATTACATCAAAATTCTTGACGATCCGGGTGGAAAAGTTATTGGCCTCGCTCTTTACCAACAATGGACCACTGGCGATTGGTTCATTGCGGAAGGCTTTCATAATCAGGTTATCAGATATAGGAAGATTCCCGGCCAAGCCCATTCCCAGACGGTCGCCAGGAATGTGGGCGACGCCTTTTTTTATGAAAAAAAGCGGTGATTGATTGGTAACCTCCTCATCATGGAACGTGTATGTTCCGGTTGTCGACTTCCGCAAACCGGTGATGACTTCGGCCAATTCCCGCTGTCCGTTTCCGGCAACTCCGGCAATACCTAAGACTTCACCTGATTTGATCTCCAACGAGAGGCCCCGTAGCGCAGGTAGACCTCTATCATTTAGAGCCTCGATATCTTCAAGCCGTATCGTCACGGAGTCAAAATCTGTTGGAACTTTTTCTAAGTCGAACAGCACCTCGCGGCCACACATTAATGTGGCTAGCATCCGCTTATCGGTATCACCAATATCAACAGTTGAGACGTCGGTGCCATCCCGTAGAACCGTCACCCGGTCTGCGAAAGCCATCACTTCATCCAACTTATGGGTGATGAAAATGATAGATTTTCCTTCCTCGGCCATGTGGCGCATGGTATTTCCCAGTTCAGCCGATTCTTGGGGGGTTAGCACGGCCGTTGGTTCATCTAAAATCAGAATCTCTGCGCCTCGGTATAATAGTTTGAGGATCTCCACCCGTTGCTGCTCGCCTACAGACAGTTGCCAGATATAGGCATCGGACTCAACCGGAAGGTGGTATTGCTGGGCAAGCTCATCAACCCTATCCTTTACGGTTTTCAAATCAAGACGGAACGGCGTCCCTTTAAGTCCAAGGATGATATTCTCAGAGACTGTCTGGGTTGGCACCAGTTTAAAATGTTGGTAAACCATGCCAATTCCCCGTTCAATGGCATCCCGTGGTGAACTGATTAATACAGACTGGAGTTCTATGGAATCCCGATCGGCCAGGAAAATCTCGCCTTCATCAGGTTGATAAAGGCCACAGAGGGCACTCATAAGTGTGCTCTTACCGGCGCCATTCTCGCCAAGCAAGGCATGAATTTCACCTACACGAAGGGTTAAATTCACATTGTCATTGGCGATTACACCTGGGAAGCGCTTGGTTATCCCACGCAACTCAACCGCTAATGGAGCAGCCGTATCACTCATAAGACCTCCATTGGTCAGATCTTAGCCCACTCATCGATACCGATATAAGGAGCGGTCGCCGATCAAAAGAAACACTCAGCGACCGTTCCTCTTTATTTTAAATCTATTGTCCTAAGAGTCCACCTATTCGAAACAAGTGGCCGTTGTCTTGTCGGCCGAGCCCTCGACGCCCTCGACAAAGCAGCCCATACTCAGCATCTCACCATCACTCAGGCATGCACCGTCGGCCACAAGTTCCTCGCCATCAGCCCCATTAATCGGCCCACAGAAGACGTCCCAATCGCCGGATTCGATAAGGGCCTGTTTTTCAGCAATCAGCGATTTGGTCTCATCGGATACCAGGGGCGAGAAGTCGGCCAGGGTGACAATATTATCGACCAGACCACCCCAGTAAGACTCGCTACCGTTGTAAGTTCCGGCCTTAAGCTGTTTAACAATCTCAATATATTTGGGCCCCCAATTCCATATTGGGCTGGTTAGAACGGATTCGCCAACAAAAGCGCCCATATCTGAATCGTAACCAACAGAAAGCCCACCGGAGTCGGCGGCCGCCTTTTGGGGTTCGGTCGTATCCTGATGCTGGGTGATGACATCTGCACCGGCTGAGAGCAGTGCTTCGGCCGCTTCCTTCTCTGTTGGCGGATCAAACCAGGTGTTAGTCCAGACTACCCGCACCTGGGCATCAGGATTTACTTCGCGAACGCCCAGGGTAAAGGCGTTAATGCCACGAATAACCTCGGGTATTGGAAACGCGGCGACATATCCAACGATGTTGCTTTCTGTGGCCGCGCCAGCAGCCAGTCCCGATAGGTAACGGGGCTGGTACATCCGGCCGAATACATTCGACATATTATCGGCACTCTTGTAACCGGAAATATGGACAAATTGGGTGTCCGGAAATTCTTGAGCCACAGTGAGGGTCGGATCCATGTAACCAAAGGAAGTGGTGATGATCAGATCATTTCCTTTTTGGGCGAAATCGCGAATCACTCTCTCGGCGTCGGGTCCTTCAGGGACGTTTTCGACGAAAACCGTTTCAATAGTATCCCCAAACTCCTCTTCCATTATCAATCGTGCCTGGTCATGGGCATAGGTCCAGCCCAGGTCACCGATAGGCGCAACGTAGACAAAGGCCACCTTGAACGGTTCTTCACTTTCGGCCGGCGCTTCGCTTTCGGTTTCGGTTTCGGCAGGCGCTTCCACATCAGGTTCGGCAGTTGGCTCCTCATCGCCACCACATGCAACCAGCACCAACGCAAATAACAAGAGGATAATCAGCCACATTTTTTTTGCTCTCATTTCTTCGTTCTCCTTTAAGAAATTTATAAGATTCTCGGTCATGCACAGATCTGTCCGGTAACTTATTAAAGCTACTTCACTCACTTTTTGGACCAATCACATTGTCCAGTGATCAATGACATTGGTTGTTGTCGAGATTCCAGGCATACTTATCGATCTTGGTTTTATTTTGGGGTATTTTCCTAGATCTGCAAATAGTAAACGGAGAAAATGATTCTGTCAGATTCCGCCAGCCAACCAATTTTTGGTGTCTTTAGCAATCTGCAGGCAAATCCAATCCTACGTGTTACCGCGCTTCGAACGTGTAGAATCGGTTTGTAACGAATGCCTTCTCTGCTCGAGACTTGAACCATCTAGCACGGAGAAGCAATTGGACAGTTTACTTGAGACCTCGGTAGTATAGCATCATTTTCGGCCGGCAGGGTAGCTGACGCATTGACTCAAAATAAATGTTACTAAGGATCATAACGTTGCCTCAAAAAAAATGTTACTTTCGTCAGCATGAAAGAACAAAGGCAACATGTAATGAGCAAGAAAAGCAAAGATGATCTGGTTAAGAGAACGCACCCTCGTTATCTTCAAGCCAATCGGAACGAAAAGACGCGAATCTTGGACGAGTTCGTGGCGGCGACTGGCTTTCATCGCAAGCATGCCATCCGGACACTGCGGAAGGGGATCCCGGAGTGTCGTCGGGAGCGAAGAGGGCGCAAACGAACATACACCGGGGAAAGCGTACGGGTGCTGGCTGAAATCTGGCGCATCTGTGGCTGCATATGCGGCAAACGTTTGCAGCCCTTCATACCGGAGATGGTGAAGGTGCTAGAACGCCACGATGAACTGGCTTTGGACCCGGAGACGAAAGTGCTTCTGTTGCAAATGAGCGCTTCGACCATTGACCGACGCCTGGCGCCTTTTCGACAGCAACGCGGGCGTGGTAAGAGCACGACAAAGCCAGGCACCTTACTCAAGGATGCCATTGCTGTACGCACCTTCGCTGATTGGGATGATGCCAGGCCGGGCTTTGTGGAAATCGATTTAGTAGCCCATTGCGGTGACACCGTCGCCGGCCAGTATCTGCAAACGCTGACTGCCACTGATGTTAGGTCTGGCTGGACAGAATGCCTGGCTCTGCCCCATCGCAGCCAGAAAGCCGTTTCAGCGGCCATGGTGGGGCTCCAGGCCCGCTTACCCTTCCCGCTGCTGGGAGTGGACTCTGACAATGACAGTGTCTTCATCAATGAGACCCTTAAACGTTTCTGTGAAATGGACCAGATCACCTTTACCCGCTCGCGTCCCTACAGGAAGAATGACCAATGCTTTGTTGAGCAGAAAAACTGGTCTGTTGTTCGGAAAACAATAGGCTATCGTCGCTATGAGTCATCGGCGGCCCTGGACCTGTTTCGTGCAATCTATGCAGACTTGCGATTGTATGTTAACTTCTTCCAGCCAGTGTTGAAACTGGTTCATAAGGAACGGCAAGGCAGCAAAGTCTACAAACGTTATGACGAAGCTCAGACACCGCATCAACGAATCATGGTTTCGCCCGACGTGTCAACTAAAGATAAGCTGCGCTTGCAGCACACTTACTTACAGCTCAATCCAGCTGGTCTCAGGCGGCAAATCGACGCCAATCTGAGGCGGCTGGGACGACTGACAGGGTAACATCTTTTGTGACGCAACGATTGCCTGCTCGGTAACATTTTCTATTGACGCAATACGGCTGACTGGATTCTGTACTCTAGGTAGATATAGATTGTTTGACAAGTCATGATCATTGTGGGTAACATGCCTTGAAGTATCCAAATAATAGTGACTCTGCGAAGTCCGATTCTATGGGACCTGTCCGATCCTTCTTTTGGAAAAGTTATGTTATTCATTGTTTTGTATAGAGGAGACGTACATGCATGATGTACAGCGCCCGGGACAGCACATAATTCGTTATGAGACACCTCCCTCCTTGGAAGTGGCCTTGAAGTTACTGGCAGATAACGGTTCAAGAGCCCGGTTAGTTGCCGGAGCGACTGATCTGCTTCTGGAATTAGAGCGAGGAGCACGACCCGGGGTTGATACGCTGATCGATCTGACCCGCATACCCGGATTGGACCAGATTTGGCAAGATCGGGGGGGAATGATACATCTTGGCCCGCTGGTTACCCATAATCAGGTGGTGGGCTCGGACATAATGGTAACCTACGCCCTACCCCTTGCGCAGGCTTGTTGGGAAGTTGGTTCTCCGCAACTGCGCAATAGAGCAACGGTCGCAGGAAATATCATAACCGCCAGCCCGGCCAATGACACAATTACGCCCCTATATGCTCTTGGGGCGAAAGTGACTCTGCGTTCGCTCTATGGTGAAAGGACGGTGCCGCTACGAGAATTCTATACAGGTGTTCGGCAAACCGTTCTTGATCCCGGGGAAATCGTTACCGATATCAGCCTCCCGCCTATGCACTCCTCGCAGCGTGGCATCTTCGTCAAATTGGGGCTGCGTCGGGCGCAGGCTATCTCAGTTGCCAATGTCTCCATCATCCTGGACTTTGAGGGTGAAAAGGTTTCGGCGGCAATAATTACACAAGGCAGTGTCGCCCCAACAATCATCGAGTCGCCAGATGCCCAGGCATATTTGTCAGGCAAGAGATTGACAGTTGAGGTGATTTCTGAGACCGCGAGGATGGCGTCCGCGGCAGCAACCCCCATCAATGATATTCGTGGTTCGGCCGCCTATCGTTCGGCTCAGATTCGGATCATGGTAAAGAGGGGTTTGTCAGCGTTAGCTCAAAAACGCGAGCGAGAGTTCTGGCCGGTTAAGCCGGCCATGTTGTGGGGTAAGGACCTTGGACAATTCCCTACGAGTGAAGCTTACTCGGCATCCCATAAGATTGATACCCCCATCACCTGCCTGGTAAATGGCAGAACCCTCTCGGCCGCCGGCGGCGTTCACCTGACCCTGCTCGATTGGCTACGAAATCAGGATCAATTGACCGGAACTAAAGAAGGATGCGCCGAGGGTGAATGTGGAGCCTGCACTGTCTATCTTGACGGAAAGGCGGTAATGGCTTGCCTGGTGCCGGCTTGCCGTGCACATGGTTCCCAGATCATCACCATCGAAGGCCTGGCCGATGAGGAACTGAACGAACTACACCCCCTCCAACAAGCTTTCATTGAGACTGGCGCTGTTCAATGCGGCTATTGTATTCCCGGATTCTTGATGTCGGGTGCGAAGTTATTAGAAGAGCATATCCAACCTACAAGAGAGCAGGTATTACAAGCCTTTAACGGCAATCTGTGTCGTTGTACTGGTTACTATAAAATCATCGAAGCCGTTGAAAGAGCCGCGATAAAAACCTCTTCAGAGGCTCTTGAAAGGAGGGCATAAACGATGGCAATTGGTAGATCGGATTTCAAAATTGACGCCCCAGGCAAAGTATCAGGCGATACGCTTTACCCCGGAGATCTTAATCCAGATAATCTCTTGTTCGGCAAGGTCGTCTTTAGCGGCCAGCCGCATGCGCGTATGGTCTCGATGGATACAAGTGCGGCCGAAGCGCTTCCGGGCGTCATAGCCATACTCACCGCCAAAGATGTTCCGGTAAATGAGTATGGATTAACTGTCTTTGATCAACCTGTGCTAGTGGGCTTGGGGAGCAAAATGCCACATAGCGATGTCAGCCTCTGGGAAGGCGATCAGGTCGCCGTCATAGTCGCCGAGAGCATCGAATCAGCTGAAGCCGCGATGCCATTAATCGCTATCGAATGGGAAGCGCTGCCGGTAGTCACTGATCCCCTGGAAGCAAAGCAGGGAAACGTGGTTCTCCATCCTGACCATGGTAGCAATATTCGCGAGCATTTCAAGATCCGCAAAGGGGATATGGAAGACGGCTGGGCTGCTGCGGATGTCATCGTCGAAGGTACCTACAAATTTCCACACCAGGAACACGCTTTTTTGCAGCCTGAGGCAGGCATCGGTTATATCGATGATGAGGGACGGATTACCGTTGAGATAGCGGGTCAGTGGACCCACGAAGACCAGGAACAAATAGCTCACGCGCTGGATCTGCCATTGGGAAAGGTGCGAGTGAAATACCCGGCCATTGGTGGAGCCTTTGGCGGTCGCGAGGATATGTCGTTACAGATCGTACTGGCTCTTGCGGCTGATCACCTGGAAAAGATGGCAATTTCACGACCGGTAAAGATTACCTGGTCACGAGAAGAGAGTATCATCGGGCATCACAAACGCCATCAGGGTCATATTCGGGCCAAATGGGGAGCGACTAAAGAAGGCTTGCTTACCGCGGTCGAAGCTGAAGTGATTTTTGATGCCGGAGCCTATAATTACACTAGCAACAAGGTGCTGGGTAATGCCAATTTGATGGTTAGCGGACCTTACGCTATCCCCAATGCCAAAATAGACAGTTATGCAATATATACGAATAACGTACCGGCCGGAGCCTTCCGGGGATTCGGTGGCCCCCAGGGTGCATTAGCCGCTGAAAGCCAGATGAACAAATTAGCCCATGCCCTGGACCTAGACCCGGTAGTCATGAGACTTAAAAATGTATTGCGCGACGGCGTGCCTTCAGTAACTCAAACCCCGCTGCCTGACGGCGTTAGCATCGGCAAGGTAATTGAGCGATGTGCGGAGGTAGCAGGTTGGAATAACAGTATTGTCGCGGAAACTGTCAGTAATACTAGATTTCAAAGTTTTCGCACTCTGCCTCCTGAAACGAATAGTTTGCGTCGCGGGCGGGGATTCGCCTGTGCTTTTAAAAATGTAGGCTTTTCCTTTGGCTTTCCCGAAAGATGCGAGGCGACGATAAAAATTTACGGGGGAACTGAAATCATCCGCGCCGTCCTTTACCATGCTGCGGCCGATGTTGGCCAGGGTGCACACACGGTCTTCCGTCAGATGGCAGCTGAAGCATTGGGCGTATCAGTAGACGTTGTAGAAGTGGTTGCCTCTGACACCGCTACCTCGGGTGATTCCGGCTCTGTTTCAGCCTCGAGAATGACCTTTATGGCCGGAAATGCCATTCGCGGCGCGGCCGAGAAAGCCTTGCAGGCTTGGGATGATGAAGATCGGCCGGCCGAAGGCCATTTTCGATATGAACCTCCCAGAACGACAGCTTATCATCCCGATACAGGTGTCTGCGATCCTAATTTCTCCTACGGATATGTGGCCCAAGTCGTAGAATTAACCGTTGATGAAGAGACAGGTCATATCTATGTTGAGCGGGTGGTATGTGCAGACGATGTAGGTAGGGCTTTGAATCCGGTTGGGATTGAGGGGCAGGTAGAGGGCGCTGTGGTGCAGGCCCACGGTTATGCCATCACGGAAAATCTGCAAAGCGCCGGCGGTCACATTCTTAATCCTCGCCTTAGCACCTATCTGATCCCTGGGATTCAGGATATACCCGGCCGGGTTGATACGATTATTCTGGAAGAGTCCGATCCGCGTGGACCTTGGGGAGCGCGAGGGATGGCCGAGATGCCTTTTATCCCTTATGCACCGGCAGTAATGGCCGCTTTATTTGATGCGACCGGCATATGGTTTGATACCATCCCCTTGACCCCGGAACGGGTAGCCATGGCATTGAATGCTCGCTCCATAGGACAGGAAAAAGTTGCTTGACAACTGCAACATCGGCCTGCCCATGTCAGATGGAACTAAAGCGTGTGGTTAAAAAAATGAATCGTGGTTTTACCAAATATCTCCGATGGTATAACCCTGAGGAAAGGGATCTTCGGGATCAATGACGTAGTTGGCAAAGCCCGTGATCCAGGCCTGCCCACTGATCGTAGGGATAACTGCCGGAAAGTCGCCCACCATAGTTTCACCAATTAGCCGGCCGCCAAAGATTGTGCCCAGGATACCTTCGTGATAGAAATCCTGATTCAAGCCTAGTTGCCCTTTTGCATGAAGGATCGCCATTATAGCACAAGTACCTGTGCCACAAGGTGAACGATCGATAGCCCCGGTCCAGGTTGCCGGTCTGTTCCAATCAAATTCGTTTGTCGCCACGGTGACGACGTTTTTCCGGTGGGCCTTTGGGTGGACGGACGGTCCCGATAATTGGGAAATAGTGATCCCCGAGAATTCCGGCGTCTCTGGGTGTGAAACTGGTAGTTGCTCGTTGGCCGCCGCCCGAATCAGCTCACTGAACCGAACGATGTCCCGCCCTTCGTCAGGTGTCAACCCCAGGCCTAACTGATCGGCTTCGGCAATAACGTAAAACATGCCTCCATAAGCCACGTCGACCTTTATTGACCCGACAGTCGGTACTTCGATCAACGTATCCATGTAAACGGCAAATGCTGGCACATTCAGGAACGTGACTTCTTTCACTTTGCCATTGTGACATCGAGCCCTTACTTTGATGAGTCCAGCAGGGGCTTCCAGAATGATTTCGGTTACTGGCTCCTGCATAGGAATTATTCCAGTTTCCAATAGCACTGTCGCCACACAAATAGTGTTGGTACCGGACATACCCGGGTATTCTGTGTGCTCCATAATCACGAATCCGGCATCAGCTTCCGGCATGGTCGGCGGCAAAATAATATTGCAGCAAAGTGCGGGATAGCCTCTCGGCTCCTTGAGCATCACCTGTCGAATATCATCACGATTTTTTTCCAAGAATATCTTTTTCTCCAACATTGAGTCCCCGGGAATATAAGCCACGCCCCCGGTTATCACACGCCCAGGCTCGCCCGCTGCATGGGCGTCAACTGCTGTAATCATCCTATCAAATCGCATTAATCTCTCCTTGTGATAGGCTATTGTATTTTATACCTGTTTATAATATCCTATTTACGTAACTAAATCGGAATTTTTTTGAGTACTTATTCAGGGGTTCCAAAAGTTCATCATGGATAATGCCAACGCCATTGAGGTTTCCCAACTTTCGAAGAATTTTGACAAGCTTGTTGCCGTCGACGAAATATCATTTGAAGTAAATTCTGGCGAAATATTTAGCCTGCTGGGCCCCAATGGGGCAGGCAAGAGCACCACCATTTCAATGCTATCATGCTTGCTCAGACCCAGCAGTGGTGATGCCGAAGTGATGGGTCATTCCATCATCAAGGACCCCAAAGGGGTCAAAGCTTCCATTGGCGTCGTTCCCCAAGATATCGCTTTGTACGAGGATCTATCGGCTAGAGAAAACCTCATATTCTGGGGACGAATGTATGGGCTAAGCGGCCAGCTTTTGAAAGAACGCGTTGACGGTGTACTGAAACTCATAGGCCTTGAGGATAGACAGAAAGGACGTGTTGGTAAATTCTCCGGCGGTATGAAACGAAGAGTTAATATTGGTGTGGCCATGTTACACCGTCCTGAGGTCATTATCATGGATGAGCCGACTGTCGGCATTGATCCTCAAAGCCGCCGCCACATTTTGGATGGGATTATCACACTCAATCAAGCGGGTGTTACTGTACTCTATACTACCCACTACATGGAGGAAGCCCAAGAGTTATCAGATCACATCGCCATTATGGATCATGGCAAGTTGATCGCCTATGGCAACCATGATGAGCTGGTGCAAATCGTAGGCGAGCAGGATCGAATTGATTTGATCCTGAGCGAACCGCCCGGCCTCCTGGCGGATCAGTGGCGACAAATAGAAGGTGTGCAGCAAGTAACGTCAGAAGGTGGGAACGCTTGTATGCTGGCCGAGGACAGCAACAAGGTTCTACCCCTCGTGTTTGAAAAAGCGGCCGAGGTCAATGTTCGTATCACTTCAGTAAAAATCCAAGAGCCTAACCTGGAGACCGTCTTTTTACACCTCACCGGCCGAGCACTCAGGGACTAGTAATGAAGCTATTGACGGTTACGTTAAAAGATCTGCGCCAGGCAAGCAGAAGTCTGGCAATATATATGTTCATGTTTGTTATCCCTGTCCTGGTGACGCTGCTTTTTTTTGTCATGTTTGGTAACGCTGGGGGTAGCGATAATGGCTTTGAGTTGCCCACCACATCAGTGGTCGTGGTTAATTTAGATGAAGGGCGATTTGAAGCAGAACAGTTCGCCGAGAGCGATATAGTGGGCGTAACCGGACTGGATGCCTCTGACATTCAGAATATGGGTGATTTGTTGACAGGGATTCTGGCCGCGGATACTTTTGCGGATCTCATGTTGATTTCTGAGGTAGCCGACGAGGCGGCCGGTGAAGCGGCCGTGGACAACCAAGACGCTGGACTTGCCATTGTCATCCCACCTGATTTTACAGAGGCTGTAACTGGCCAGTTGTCGACCACGACCATTCGAATTTACAAAGACCCCACTTTGACATTCGGGCCAACAATCGTGGAATCAATAGTGGCTCAGGTCGTCGATGGCTTTTCGGCAAATAAGATCACAGTGGGCGTGTCCTTACAACAATTGCTTGCCTCCGGCACCCCTTTCACTGAAGATTTGCCTGATCAAGTTATAGAACAATTTGTCACCTATTCGGCCGCAGAACAGCCAGTTGCCTTTGGCGACTCTTCGCTTCTCATCGATACCCGGCTACCAACCAATCTTGATGAACCGACGGATATGATCACTGAGATAGTGAGCCTGATTTTGGCCGGGATGATGGTTTTTTTTGGATTTTACACTGGCGCTGCCTCGATAGAAACGATTTTAGTCGAGGATGAGAGAGGAACTTTATCACGTCTCTTTTCGACCCCTAACTCCCACCGGATGATTTTAGGTGGTAAGGCATTGGCAGCCATCTTCACAGTCACAATCCAGGTCATCGTTTTGATGACCTTCGGCCATCTGGTCTTCAAAATTGATTGGGGAGATCTCATTCCTGTTCTTATGGCCGGATTAGGCTTGGTTATTGTTGCCGCCGCAACGGGCCTGTTCCTGGTCTCGCTGCTCGACAATACCCGCCAGGGAGGAATCATTTTTGGCGGCGTATTGACCTTAACCGGTATGCTCGGCTTAATACCCGTGTTCACGGCAGGGTCGCCCAATCAACCTGAATCAATCAAGACCGTGTCTTTATTGGTTCCCCAGGGATGGGCCATACGCGGTTTTACTACCGCCATAGAGGGTGGAACAGTCAGCGACATGATTCCCATCTTGGCTGGTCTGCTTGCCTGGACTTTTGTTTTTGCTTTTATCGGACAATACCGGCTTCAGCGCCGATTTGCTTGAGCAATAACCGGTTGGAGTAATTAATGCGCGTAATTTATCTAGCGCTAAAAGACTTGCTACAAATAGTTCGTGATTGGAAAGCGGCATTTTTTCTGGTCGTGATGCCTATTGCGTTTACCTTGTTATTTGGCTTCGCTTTTGGTGGCTCTGGAGATGGGGCGACCGATCCCCGCTTGCCGGTAGGCTACCTGGATAACGACGATGGTCTCCTCAGCCCCTACCTCCTAGAGTTACTGAACAGTTCCGAAGTCATCCGGCTGGAAACAGGAGTGACTGAAGAGACAACACTGGAGCAAAAAGTGGGTGACGAAGAACTCGCCGCTGCAGTTGTTGTGCCAAAGGGTTTTGGCGAGCAGTGGGTGGCTGGCAAGCCAATTCCCCTGGTCGTCTATCTCGACAACGGCAACACTTCCGGTCGTGCCGTTGAAGGTGAAGTCAGTGCTGCTTCCTCCAGGTTAGCGGCAGCATTGCAGACGGCCGATTTTAGTGTGGCGCTATATCAGGATCGGCTCGGTTTTCCCCATCCGGCCGAGCAAGAAGCTTACTTTCTGGCTTCCCTGGAAGAGGCACTTGCCTCCTGGGAAGATCCCCCGGTGACTCTATCCACTAGCACAAGCACTTTGATTATCGAGGACGATTCGTCAGTTGATGCGGCCATTGATGCCAATCCCTATGCCCATACTTCACCGGGTATGATGGCCCAATTCGCCATTGCCGGTCTGATGGGCGCTTCGGCGGTCATCGTTCTGGAACGGAAGAATCGAGCTTTAAGCCGCTTATTAACAACACCCATTTCCCGCGCAGGAATCTTGCTTGGTCATTATCTGGCTATGTTTGTCATGATCTTCGGCCAACTCGTCATATTAGTTCTATTCGCCCAGCTTTTCCTGGATCTTAACTTTTATCGCGAACCGCTGGCAACGCTGTTGGTCATGGCGGCGGCGGCCATATTCTCCGCCAGTCTTGGCTTGCTCATAGGTGCGGTGGCCAAGAGCGAGGACCAGGTGGTGATACTAGGCCTAATACCAATGTTTATCCTGGCCGGTTTCGGGGGCGCCTGGGTACCGTTGGAATTTACGCCGGAAAATTTTCAGAAGATCGCCCGTTTGACCCCGTTGGCCTGGGTAATCGACGGCTTTCAAGACATAATAATTAGGGGACAGGGTTTGGAAACCGTCTGGGTGGCCGGAGCCGCTCTCTTGGCTTACTCTGTAGTTCTCATTGCCCTGGCATTATGGCGATTTCGATTCGAGTGACTTTTAAGCTGGTACGATCCAGAGGGAAAAGCCCACCAGCCACTGAATCGGGTACTGTATCTGCTCTCCCGTAGGACCCAGAGGATTTCTTCAATCACCTTGAAGCCAGTAGATAATCCTCGTATTGGTGAAGCGCTTCTGGAAATGACCTCCGGCCGAATCCAAAACGAACATGCCGGTCATCATAAGCCATGAACGTGGCAGGCAGCAGCAATACGCCGGCTTCACGAGCCAAATCATGACAGTAAGCAGTCGCCGATGGCACTCCTAGCCCAACTAATGCCACAGATCCAGCTTGAGGAGGGCGCCAGGTAAAAAAAGTATTCCAGCGCTCGAAAAAGCTAGCAGCCTGGACCAAATTTTGCGATAGGATATCCCTGTTTCGGGCTACGATGCGATCACCTGCACTCAACACGGCCATGGCCAGGAACTCACTAGGCGCCGGAGGGCAGATACTTGTGTAATATTTCCAGTTCATGATATTTTGCCTCAGGAACTCGTCTTGGGTAATAAGCCAGCCAGATCGAAGTCCTGGTAGTCCATGTGTTTTTGATAGCCCCGACAGGATGATGCTCCGCTCGTAACGGTCGACGGCCGAGGGCAATTGTCTGTTCAGGTCAAGTTCCAGGCCACGGTACATCTCGTCAACAAATAACCAGACCCCAAACCGGTCAGCGATATTGATCAAGTCAGAAAATTGGCTCTCTAACGGTAGATATCCCGTTGGATTGTGTGGGAAATTAACGATTATCAATTTACTCTTTTGACTTAAGAGCTGCTCCAGGCGCGGCCAATCCATTTCCCAGCCATCATCTGTGGCTAACAAGGTCCACCGGTGGACGATAGCCCCACATTGTTCCGGAATATTGATGAGGGCGTCGTAAGCAGGTGCGAGAACAATTACCTCGTCGCCCGGTTCCAGGAGGGTTTGCATGACCAGGAAGATTCCTTCGATGGGCGTACCGAGAACGATGACCTGATCTGGATTCACCCGCTCAAACTCGCTGGCCACCAATGTTCGTAACTCAGGATGTCCGGCCGACTCCGTGTAGCCTAGGGATAGTTCGGCCAATTCGTTCAAGCCCATGTTCGCCAGCGTCAATAACTCGGCAATTGTCAGAGACTCACAATCAGATACAGATAACAGATAAGGAGTTGAAAACTCATATTTCGCGTAATATATCTCGGTGCCGAAAGGAATATTTTTCATGGACGATTTCCTCACTAATTCTCAAACCTATCATACGCCAAGGCACCATTTGGAGCCACGACGCTTATTGCTCAAATTCAGTTCACAATATATTTTGGTTTACTTCTTGTGCTAAACTGTTTGCGAGATAGAAGCATTCTGAGTTACACAACTCAGATTTAGCATCCTGGGCGATCGGGTTAGGATGCTGTATCGAAAATCGGTAAAGATATCCTAGGAGGAAACGATGAAGCGGGTATTTGTTATTTCGTTGTTTATTGTTTTTTTATTGGCTGCTTGCGACCAGTTAGCCATAGGGACTCGCGGAAGTGGGGAGGTCACAACTGAAGAAAGAGTTGTCAGCGGGTTCGACAAAATCCACCTCAACGGCAGTGGTGAGGCAACTATCATTCAAGGTGATTCCGAATCCCTTGTTATTGAGGCAGAGGATAATATCCTACCACTACTAGAGTCTGAAGTCGTTGCCGGCACGTTGAACCTCGGACCAAAGGATAACAAGCTGGTCAATCCAACAAAACCCATAAAGTACACTATTACCATGAGCGAGGTCAATGGAATCAGCAGTACCGGATCTGGCAAAATAAACGCGGCCGTGATTGATTCGGGGGTGCTTAGCATTGGTTTAAGTGGCAGCGGGGCAGTAAATATTAAGTCGCTAGATGCCAATACGCTAGATCTGAATCTGACCGGATCAGGCATTGTTGGTATTAGCGGGCAGGTTACAGATCAGATAATTAAGATTACCGGTTCTGGCGAATATGATGCTGCGGAACTGGACAGTCGCATTTCGGATGTACAGATTAGCGGTTCAGGCCAGACCGTCCTCAGGGTTGAAGATGTGCTAACTGTTGAGATTACTGGCAGCGGACACGCCAGTTACTATGGAGATCCCCTGGTATCGTCAGCTATCACCGGCTCAGGAAAACTCGAACAGATAACAGATTAGTTGCCATTAATACATCGGTGTGTCAGTTGACCGATGGATATGGCATCTCTATAATCCGTAGTTAGTATCCTAACGACTTTAATCGTTTGTATCGTGGGAGATTTATCGGCATGCAAGATGAGCTTGTGAATAAGCTGATGAGAATTGGCTTTACCGAATATCAGGCGAAGGCTTACATTGCCCTAACCAGAAAAAATCCGGTAACTGGATATGAGCTGAGTAAACAATCCGGTGTACCTCGATCTATGATCTATGAGGTTGTTGGAAAATTAGTTGAACGCGGTGCGGCTATGATTCTCAGGACAGGCGGCACCACCAAATATGCCCCGGTGTCTGCACTCGAATTTTTCAACCAACTCCAACGGGAACAAGAGGAGCTGATTGATGAATTAAAAAGCGATCTCTCTTCATTAGCCTCAGCGCCAGATCTTGAGTATGTGTGGAACATCGAAGGACATGACAATATTATCGGCCGGTCGATCGAGATGATCGAACAAGCCGAAGAACGCATTTACTTAACGTTGCTGCCGGTTACCCTACCCGATCTCGAGTCAACATTGATAGCCGCAGTTGAGCGAGGCGTTCGAATCGTCATTTACACCACCGCCGAGATCGACCTACCCGGTGCTCAGATAGCCGTCGCCCAGGTATCCGAGGAAACGCTAAGTCATGCCCAGGGTTTAGGTCTTATACTCGTAACTGACTCAAAGGAAGTCCTCATTGCCGAGTGGCTTGCCGGCGCCCAGGCTCACGCATCATGGACCAGCAGTCCGCTACTCGTTTTTATTGCCGAGCATCATTTGCGGACCGATCTTTATCTACCACAGGTGTTGGCTATGCTGGGTGATCAGGCTCTGGATTTTATTAAGGAAGAGGATCGTGAACTGTTCGCTCGCGCCTTAGAAAGCCATACCTAAAACTGACCGTTATAAATCTTGGCGCTATCGATACGCTACTGTGGCTATCCCTCGTGGTTTCAGAACCATCCGCGAATTCAAAAATAACTTGATGTTTCAATCAGTACTGGGCATTTGAAAGCGGCACACCTGTTAGACAACCTGAAAATACCCAGTTCATTTGCCTGGCTTTGAGAGCAATATATTTGAATACAGAATCGCCGGATATGGGCAATTTTGAAACCGCTCCTTCATCGTTATACTCAGCTCGATTTACACCCATCCTGACATGTTAACCAAAGACAAGTTTCAAGAAACTAGGAATAAGTTTTTCGGTTTCAGGGCTGTCATCGAAACGGCTCAACACATCCTTTTTCTGCTCAGGGCTCATCGTATTCGCATACCCTTTCATGTAAATATGGAATCGCTCAAGATTTTCTTCCTTGCTCAGCTCCGGGTGGAACTGAGTAGCCCAGATTGGTTTGCCCGGAACACGTAAAGCCTGGTAAGCAGAGTTTTCGTTTAAGGCCAGATTCACTACCCTCGCCGAAAGAGACTCCGCCCGGTCTTTATGGCCAAGTTGGGCGAAAAAAGTAAGTGGCAATGAAGCAAATAGTTCGTCAACCCTACCTGCCTCACTCAACCTAACCTGATAGGTGCCTACTTCCATGAATTCAGGTTTGTAGGCCACTTCACCGCCTAATGCCTGTACTAATAATTGAAAACCAAAACACGAAGCAAAAGTAGGGTGTCCGATAGACACAACCTCGTTTAATAGCTCCATAACTTGTGGGAACCGGGGCAGGTTTTGCTTCGATACATAATAATCTCCGCTGCCCCCAATCATAAGAACATCGTATTTTTGGACCTCGTTTAGATCAAGTGTCTGGCTTAACAAATCGAAGGGGGTAATGTTATCCAATTCGAGACCAGCCCTCAGGGCAAAAGAGCGGCGTTCTCCATGCCGGGCCTGGTCGGTGGGGTGTCTTGCTTGCAACAATAATATTTTGACGTTTGGCAACTCATGATCCATGGCTTATTTCTCTTTATATCGCTGGTTGATTTGATCACCTCTCCGCCCAATATTACGGCAAGGTGTGGGGGACAATATGTTCCTTGCCGATCTGGTTAAGTCAGGCAAGTACCATTTTTAACCATACTCATCAATAGCATAGGTTCTACGTAGGCATCAATATTGTGAATCAAACGATGATAACCGGTTAACCGGTTATCATCGTCTATAAAAGTCAGGAGATATTTGACAGATAGACAGGCCGTGGTCAGGTCAATGACGATCTAATGATCGCCGGGTTAATCCTTGCTCAACAGCCATTCCCTTATTGTTTTTCGCCATCGAATGCACCTTCTGGTAGGTGCTGCCTAATGAAGTGGAAGCTCTTCTCTGACACTATCTCCCATGATCTATCCAGAGTGATTACGTGGCCCGAATCCTGGATTTCGACCAGTTCCTTATCGTTCGAGCTCACACTATCATAGGCTAAACGGACGCCAGATGCATTTGCGCTCGAGTCGGCGGTACTGTAGATTGCCAGGTATGGGCAGGTCACCTGGGATAATTGAGCCGTTATACCTGGCAGCTGCCTGAGGAAACTGGAGGCAGCCATAGATGGGAAGCTATCGTATGACCAACAAAGAGATTCGGCGTTTGGGTCAGCCCAGTACTCCTTACTCTTTGGGGCTTGACGGATGATCCGGCCTACAAATGTAGGAAGATAGCGACGTCGATCATTCACCTGGAAAGCGGCCGCATAGGTAATAATCCCTTGAATGTCCGGTTGCGTTGCTGCAAGACTCAACGTTAGAACCGCCCCCATCGACAAACCAGCTATAAATACCATTTCACACTTGTTCTGAAGATCGCCAAGAGCCCACTTCGCATGATCAAACCAGTCATTCCAACGATAATTATTCAGGTCATCGGCAGTGGTGCCATGTCCAGGAAGCAGCGGTGCGAATATCGTTAACCCCCGTTCATGAAAGTAGTCGCCAATCAGGCGCATTTCGGTGGGCGCGCCAGTGAAACCATGGATTAGCAGAACACCTGTCTGGCCACCTTCTAGGAAAAATGGGGAAGGATCTAAATCTGGATTCATTGGCATTGTACATCCCCCTTTTCTTGTCTTCTCAGACGATCGAACAACCGAGAATGGTTCAAAAAGTTGTTAACGATCTGAGGATTCTTTTCACGACCATTCTACAATAAGACAGCTATCCTTGTCTATTGGTCGTCGGCCGCAGATTCATAAGTAACGAAGAATATGGGTCAACGATCGTCGTTGCCTGACATTTGCATAGCCTATACAAAGTGGAAATAGAATAATCAAACCTAACACCCAAATAGGATACATCTTTAAAATGGGTGATCCATTCGGTGCAAGAAGGCGGCCTAAAGCGGCGTAAAGGAAGAGGTGTAGCAGATAGAAGAATAAGGGTGAGCGACCAAATATGGCCAGTGGTTCCAATATTGCTGCCTTTCCCATGGAAATGCGAGAAAACAACCATAGCAGGACCAAATTGATCCCTGTTGTTAAGAATGTAAAGACCATACTTGGCGGATATTTCACAAGATTCAAGAAGTCGATCCAGCTAGCACCTGCCCGCGGCCGGATATTACCAAACCCATCCCAATAACGGATGAACACAAATAGAAACAAAAAAACGCCCCCTAGGACCAGTCCGCGCCGGTAGGCCTGACCGCTGTCATCGGCGAGCCAGGAACCAAATACCAGGCCAAAGGTAACTAATTCCAACCAGGGCAATATTGGATAATTCGACCATAAGGCCTGGTCGCCACCTGGGTAAACGAACAGAAGTGTAATCGGCGATTGATTAATCAGATTCCATAGATTTTGGTCTGGGTGTGTAAGTTCAGTACCCACAAACAACAGGATCGTAATCGCAATCAGCACTCGGGAATCCAACCACAATAACAAACTGGCCAGGATCATTGTTCCACCCAGGGCGAATAGGACACCAATATAGTATTGCACTCCCCAGCCTCCTGGCGACAATTCCCAGGCCCGATTGACAATCAATAACTGAAGGATAATCAAGATGGCGCCACGAACCCAGAAATGGCGAACTAGAGACCAACGATTCCATCCCCTGCCTTGACGAGATTTGGCAAACAGGATCATGCCGACACCCATCAATAGGAAAAACCCCGGAGCAGCCAAATGGGTGATTAAGCGAGTCAGGAAGGCAATACTCCCGCTATAAGTTGGATATGGACCACCCCAATATTCTCCCGAAGAGTGTTGCTGAGCGACAAAATAATTGGCATGGTCAAGGGCCATGATCACGATAAGCAGACCCCGGACAGCATCGACAGCCAGATACCGATCCGACTTGAAGACGGCTCTCCCCAGGACCAACCTTTCCTTAAAAGCCACTCAATTCTTCGAAATCAAAGTCAATGAAGGGAATATCTTCCTCAATACGCTGTTTGCGGCCGCGCATGTAATAGGCGACCCAGGGATCTTCGAGATTCTCCACGTCAAAGCTACGATGGATGACAGCGTACAAGTCAATCTCTCGCAGTTTCAAAAAATAGGGGATTTCTTTGAACCACTTCGTATCCAAGTTGTTTTCCTGTTGGTAACCGCACAAGAAATGAGACATAAATTCCCTGGTAAAGACAGGCTCGTCATCCTGACCAAGGACCGCATAAAATAGCACAATGGCAATGTCATTCATGAACCAACTATAGCAACAATCATCAAAATCAAATAAGGTAATCCGGCCATCCACATCAACAAAAAAGTTCCCATAATGAGCATCCTGATGAATCAGGCCGTAGCCAGATTCATCCACAGGTAATTTTTCAAGATACGCTCTCAGTATCGTATACCTGTCGAGGATGCTCTGATTTTCTGGACCCAACCAGCGTTCAGCAAACATCATTTCTGGATCATTCCAATCTGGTCGTCTGAATGCTTCATCAAGAGGATGGTACTTCTGGGATATGGCATGCATCTGGCCCATGTGCCGGCCGTACCGGAAAAATAGATCCGCTTTAAGACTTTCTTTTCCGGGCGGCCCGCCAGGCGCCTTGTCAAAGGCCGTGGCCAGGAATTGGCCCCCAGAGCCATCCTCAACCGCCTCTACCAGATGTCCTCGGATCGAAGGCACTGCTCGGGCCACAGAGGCGCCGCCTGCGGAAAGAAAGTTGATCCAATCAACCTCTCCTTGAATCAAATTCATCGATCTTCGTAGAGTATGGCTAATTCGCAGAATGTAGGCTTTGTCCCCTCTATCAAACTCATAAATGAAGCTTTCAAAGCCAGCTAACAAACGTAAGGATTCCGAGGGAATCTCGTACCTAAGCTTTACTATCCGAAGAATTGCATCACTAAAACGCTGCCGAATATGGTCTTCCATCAATACGTTCCTACGGATTATCTCTCCCAAACATGGCCGAATAAAATCGTCGGATGTTGACCGGTTGGCCAGATAGCAGGGTCTGGGCGTGGAATAATCGCGCAGCCAGCCGTACGATAATAATTACGGCTATGATCTGCAGTAGCGCAGATAGAAAAGCCTGCCACTCCGGCACATCGGTTGCCGCCATCCTGGTAATCATGCCTACCGGGGCAGTAAGCGGGAACATGCTTAAGAAAATGGCGATAATGCCGTCAGGCCTGGCAACAATGAGGGTTAGGAACATATAGACAACAATTAGAGGAGCCAGTACCACTAAAGAGAGTCCTCGCGAATCCTTGATATCTGGAACCAGAGCCCCCAGACCGGCCATCTGAGACCCATAAATGGCATAGCCTAGCAGTGCATATACTATTGCCCAGATGAGCAGGCTCGAAGATAAAGAAAACCCGGCCGGTATGCTCAATGATTGGCCGCCGAAGCTAATGACCCCCCACAGAACGCCTACCCAAACCATTAAGGTTAACAGACCTAGAACCCCGGCCGCCAATATCTTGCCAGTAATAAGTTGATTGCTTGAGACTGATGACAAGAGAACTTCCAAGATCCGGTTCTTTTTCTCATCAGTCAAAGCCGCAACCAGTATGCTGGCGGTCATGATAATGACCAGATATAGGACCAAGGCCATAATATTTGGCAGCAACTCAGCTATCCAACTATTTTCTACTTCTTCATCAACTTCTGGAGATACTGAGGTCAAGGTGAGATTCATTGGATTCCCAACATGGGACGCTAATTCCATATCTCCGAGGAGATTCACTGATAGAATCCACTCCATGACGCCACTGTTTAGGCCGCCGCCGATTGGGTCGTATGTGTCCGTGATGAAACGCAGGTTTCCAGATTCTGCATAATCGGCCGGAATAATATAATAGCCATTGATTTCCTCTGCTGCCAGGGCGGTCTTTGCCGCGCTTTCATTGTCGAAAGCCAATAACCAACCCGGTGGCAAATCCTCAGGAATAACCTTGATTAGTCCTCCTTCATCAAGGTAGCCTTGGACCACTTGTTCATCCAGTTTAGACTCGGCAACCTCATTTGCCGCTCCCGAATCACGATTAGCCAGAATGAACACGAAGGCAATTGCACCCAACAACAACGGCAACCCAAAGCTAAAGATCATAAAGGTTTTCCGGCGCAACGTCGTCCGGATTTCTTGGACCATAATTAATGAAGTCTTACTCATTGTTAACTCCGCCTAAAAATAAATAGATTGGTCACAAAGCAGATTGGCTCTTTTTCGACTGGCGAGAAAATAGCTCACTTAATCTAACGCGTTGGCCATATCGTAGAAGACTCAAACGAAACGCCTTGCCTGCCAACCAGATAGCGATGCCGGCACTCACAAGACTTATGAAACAAGATGCCAAAACCTGCCAGGTTGGAACCACAATAAATATACTGCGAAGGGCCACTGTAAGAACAGAAGTAACAGGAACCAAGGTTAGAATCACTGCCAACGCACCATTTGGATTAGCAGCGATGGGCACTATTAGGAACAGGGGAATCAGGATAACCAGGAAGATCAAAGGACCAACCTGATCAGCTTCCTGAGTATCAACCAGGGTTGCCCCAACCAGGGTCATTATTGCGGCTATAAATAAGTAAGCGGGAAAAGCCACAACTGCAACTTTGACCAGATCAAGGTAAACGGGCTTGACCTCCTGCAGCCAGGTAACATTCATAACCGAGCGACTAAACCAAAGAGAAACGATAAAGAAAGAAGCCCAAACAGTTAGTTGCACAAAAGCGATGCCCAAGGCGCCCACAATTTTCCCTGACATCATCTGTGATGGGGAAACCGAAGAAATGACAATCTCCATTGTCCTGTTTTCCTTTTCTTCAACCATCACCTGCAACATATAACCCGAAGTCGTCATGGTCAGGAAACCAAAAACGAGTGCGACCATAATGGGCAAAAACAAGCCGGGTTCCGGGCCACCTTCAGGATAATCCCGGTTTGCGTCAATTGCGAAGACAGTGACGGAAGCGCCAGACATCAGGCGATCAGTAACTTCAGGCGACTGTCCAGCCAACAGGTTAACCTTTATTAGTCGCCTCATTAGAGAAGTTGCCCGACCATCCGGTTCGTCTAAATACACCAGGCCTATCTCAGTAGATTCGGGGTATTCTGCTGGTAGGAGGTAATAAGCCTCAATAACGTTCCCGTCCAGCGCTAGCCTTGCTTGCTCCTCATCGGGGAAGGCTACTAGTTGAATATCCTCATCGACATCATCCAGGGTTGTCTGCTGAAGAAAAGCTCCCGGATCAACGTAGCCCACAGTCAACCTATCGTTCTCCAGCGATTCGAACAAAAACCCTAATCCAATCGTAAACAAGAGGAAAAAAGGCATACTGAGCAGAATAAACAAGAAACTCTTTTTACGAGTCTCTTTTTGGAAATGGTGACGCGCTATAAGCCAGATCTTCGACATCATAGTCCCCTTTAGCCTACTTCCTTGTCCCGAACTGTACGGATAAATATCTCGTCCAAGGTGGGTGTGGCAATCTCGAACTGTTCGACAACCATATTTTGTCCAACCAGCTGGGTCAAAATATCTTGTGGGCTCACATCATTTAGCAGGGTCAAATGCAAGGCGCCGTTCTCCTTTGTGATAGAATTTACGCCGGTGATCGGCGGCAATTCACCCTGCACCTGTACCAATACGGCATGGCCAGAATATCTTCGTCTAATTTGGTCCAATGGTCCATAAATAACATTTCGTCCATCGTCAATTAGCAATATCCGATCGCACAGCTCTTCGACCTGGTGCATCATATGCGTTGACATAATGATGGTGGCGCCTTGTTCCCGCAGCTCATACATTATCTCTTTTACTAATTGCGTGTTTACTGGATCCAGTCCACTGAAGGGCTCATCAACGATAATCAGCTCAGGACCATGGACTATCGTATTGATAATTTGGGCCTTCTGTTGCATCCCCCGGCTCAGTTCCTTGACTTTCTTCTTCTTGTGCTGCGCGAGTTCAAGTCGTTCAAGGTAAAACTGGGTTCGGCTGCGGGCGTCTGCAACTGACATACCCTTGAGAGAGGCCAGGTATAACAAACACTTCTCAAGTTGAATATCCTGGTATAACCCTCGTTCCTCGGGCATGTATCCAATACGGCTTTTTTTCTCCTCCGACATGGAACCGCCAAGAATTGATACAGAGCCTGAATCCGGTTTAAAGAGATCCAATAACATCCGGATAGTCGTCGTCTTTCCGGCACCATTTGGACCGAGAAGGCCGAATATTTCCCCTCTCTCGACTGAAAAGGTCACATCTGAGACGGCATGGACGCTGCCAAATGATTTGACCAAGTGTGATGCTTCTACCACATAACTCATTGAACCCTCCATTTCATCAGCCTGTAGCTACTGATTTCCGCTTATTTTCCTCATCGTAGCTGCTACCTTGTGCTCTAAACAAATCTGCGCTGTTTTCCGTAATTCGTTTTTGAAAACATTTTCCATAATAGTGTACATTTCACCAGGTTTTTGTGCATCAGCCATCTGGAGAAAACGGGATAGCCATATGGATAATCCAATCCAGAGACATGTTATCCTGAATAAACAAACTCCCCTGGCTTTTAGCCAGGGGAGTTAAGCACAACTATAAAGGAACGCCTGGCTGTGGAAATTGCCAGGCGGGCTCACTTTCCGGAAACTCGTGGCAGATCTTTAATCAAATCTCATTCAATTACGAAGAATGTATTCAAGATATGATCGGCTGCACTTACATCGGCATCACTAACAGCCTGGATAACCAGGTAGGTGAGATACGATCCGTCGGTCGATTTAGCCGCCAACTCGATGATCACGCTGCCGACAGTGCCACAATCATAATACCAATCATAAACGCCGCTATAAACACCATCATCGTAATCATAACGGCCGTCAAAAGTACAATCATAATCTGGCGGTTCTTCGTCCAAAAATGACGAGGGCGTGTAATCGTCCGCTATCAGCGAGGATGCAGAGAAAGATACTCCAGGCGTCGAATATGTTTCCCAGAAATTAGTGAGGTTGCTTGAGGCTTCTAAATGGTAGGCGAACAAATCACCATTGTCATCAACGAATGGCGCTCCGTCAATTTCAGTTGCCCATACCTCGGGAACTTCCATGACCAAGGTGTTGGTCTCATCGGCTATTTCAACAAACCCGGAATAGGCCTCTCCCTCCCCACTCGGACCAGCCTCGGATACGGCTTGATTGGCAAAGGAAAAGGCAACTGCCAGGGGTGTCCCATTCAACTGCCCTTCCAAAACTTCCGACGTATCATAACGCAGAATTTCAAGGCTTAAGGTATCGCTGGGATTATGACTCCTTAAAATATCACAATAGTCCTCCATAGTTCCATCCACCGCCAGGACAAGTCCTTCAATCTTGGTGATGATATCTCCTTCCCGAATGCCTGCGTTGTCAGCCGGGGAGCCTGACTCAACCGATGAGACCCAAATTCCCGTTATGCCCGCAGACTCGTCGTAAACCGCACTCCCATTCACACCAATTGAGGTGACGTCCTGGCTCTGGCGTAGTTGGTCCAGGATCGCCAGGGCCTCATCACGAGCAATGGCCATGTATTGGTTTTCATTAAAAACACCATAATTCACGCCGACAACCTGGCCATCGCTGGTTACCAAAGGGCCACCCGAATTACCAGGATTGATGATGGCATCATGCATGAGGACATTATCAACGGATGCCCACCAAGTCTCGCCATCAGCCTGCTCTTTGGCCACAATACCACTGGTCAAGGTAAACTCCGGGTCCCCCAAAGGGAAACCGGCCGCATACACCTGCAAGCCAGTAGAGATACGCTGATCATACCAGGCCAGATAAGGATAGCCACTTCCCTCAAGATCAATGACTGCCAGATCCGAACACTCTGAAACGGCCAATACTTGCGCGTTTACCGGTTTACTTTCCCCGCCAACATATACACGGAGCAGAGCTGCCCCCGTAACAACGTGGTTGTTTGTAACCGCGATGCCATCCTCGTCAATGATAAATCCAGAACCCGATCCGGCAACGTTCAATTGTTGTCCAAACTCAGGATCGACAAAGCTTCCTTGGGCAACGACTTGGATGACGGCTGATTGGAGATCATCCAACGAACTCACCTCGTTACTCTGGACAGGATCCGGGAGTTCGGGTGCTTCCGTCGGAACCGGTTCTTCAACGGCCGGGCTTTCAACCGGTACCGGTTCCGTTGGTTCGGGTATCGGGGTCGATGTCGGATCATCACTAGAACCGACGTTGCAGGCCAGTGCTGCAAACAATAATAGCATCAGGGCAAAATACATGCGGAAGAAGGATTGTTTTTTCACTATTACCTCCATAATATGACACAGTCGATCCCGATTTACCAGGTCGCATCTTGACATATTGTACCTGTAGAGCTACAGATTAACGATAGGAAGATATACACATTTCCCACCATGATAGGCTCCCTGCAGGATAAGCATATTGTGTCGATTTCCTTTCATTCCTATAATTGAGACGTATATGATAGATCTGCGTTGCCTGGCAGGAGAGTTTTACACTAATCAGTTGGATAATCGGGAACGGCAAGGAGTGACCTTATGAGCCAAAACTTGATCGGCCGGTACACAATAATCGAAGAGATAGGCCGAGGGGGCATGGCCTATGTATATCGAGGTTTCGATCCTCGATTCAAACGTGATGTGGCCATAAAGGTCTTGACCCGCGATCTGATGAACGACGCAACGCTAATAGCCCGCTTTGAACGGGAAGCCCAGACAATTGCAGCCTTGGAACATCCGGCCATTGTTCCTGTATATGATTTTGGCGAGGATGATAGCCGCCCGTACCTGGTTATGCGATTGATGACCGGCGGCACGCTCACCGATCAACTCAAACAAGGTCCTTTAACTATCAACAAGACGGTGAGAATATTGGACCGGATTGGATCGGCCCTCGAGCGCGCTCATCAGAAAGGGGTTATACACCGTGATTTAAAACCCAGTAATATCATGTTTGATGACTATGGTGATGCTTTTCTAGCCGATTTCGGCATCGCGAGATTAACCGAAAGCGCTATAACGCTGACAGGGGATTCCGTCATCGGCACACCGGCCTACATGAGCCCGGAACAGATCCATGGTGACAAGGAGATCGACGGTCGCAGCGATATTTACGCTCTGGGCGTCATATGTTTTGAGATGCTCACTGGCCAGCGTCCATACATTGATTCAACGCCAACCAAAGTCATGATGCGCCATATTATCGATCCTGTTCCAGATATCCGGGCCGTCAATCCCGATCTACCACAGGGTATCGATGAGGTGATAACCAAGACCATGGCCAAAGAACCCGATGAACGTTATGCCACGGCCGGCGAAATGACAGCGACTTTGTCAACGCTCAGCCGCCTGGAGCTAGTCCCACCCATGGCCGGGGAATCAGTGGCTGAGACTTCTGTATCCGAGCCAGTTGAGACGAAGGCAGAAGAAGAAGCTCTTCCTGATCCACCGACCGTTCCCAGACCAGGTCCATTGGCAGGCGCGTCTGAAGTACCCTCCGTAGCCGGAGTAACTCCCATTCTCGTCGAAGCGGCCCCAGAGGCGGTAGCAAGCCCAGAAACTGAAATCATGGCACCGACTTTTGCCAGCCAAGAGGCGTCCTCGACCGAAGTAATGGTTCCGGCCGCAGCAAGTCACCCTGAAACCGGAATTGCCCGGCCTGAATTCTCGGGATCACAGCCAGGCCCGGTCAAAGAATCAAGCTCTCGACGTTGGATTATTTTTGGTGGATTGGCTTTGCTGCTTGTGATTTTGATCATTGCGATAGGAGCCGGTGGGCTGTTTATCCTGGGTAACGAGGACGAAGCAACCCGTACGGCAGTCATAGAACAACCCGCCAAAAGGCCCACAGACATGGTCGCCCAGGTAGAACCAACGAAAAACCGGCCATCGGAGCCTGCGCCGACTGATGATCCAGAGCCGGCCGCCGAAGCTCAGATGGAAAAATTTTACATAGCCATGGAAAATGAAGATTTTGATTTGGCCCTCTCTTCTATCGACATGGCCTTGACCTTAATGCCCGAAAATCCTTGGTACTACCATGAAAAATCGTGGTTGTTCCAGACCATGGGTGATATGGGGGCGGCAATAGAACTAATCAATCAAGCGATTGAGATAGCACCAGAAAGCGCCCAGTATATCGGTCGTCGAGGCGCGATTCGCCGTGAAATGGGGGATATTGAAGGCGCCCTTGAGGACAGTCAACGCTCGGTTCAGCTCGATCCATCTAATTCATTTGCTCATATGGATCTGGCCCTCACTTTGCGTGAAATAGGTGAATTAGAGGCTGCGATCCAGGAATTCGATCAGGCTATCGAACTGAAACCCGATGAAGGTTGGTTCTTTGGAGAGCGGGCTGAAACTTATAATATGCTTGGCGAAACCCTGGCAACGATTAGAGATTTTAATCGCGCCCACGAGATGGACCCTGAAGAACCGTGGTACCTGACAGGCTTGGCAAATGCGTATTTCTGGGGATTAGACGATCCAGAATCCGCTCTTGACTATATGGACCAGGCTGTTGCGTTGGATCCTGAATCACCGTGGCGCTATATTGACCGCGTTGCCTTAAACCGTGAGATTGGTAATCTCGATGCATTGTTACCCGATAACAACCGGGCTATCGAACTGGACCCGGAAGACAGTTGGCTCGTGCTGGAGCGTGGTGTTACTTATTGGTATTTCCTGGACAATCCGGAGGCTGCCCTGGATGATTTTAATCTGGCGATAGAGCTAGAAGCGGATAATGCGGACGCCCATCGTGCTCGGGGTGATATCTTGTTTCATATTTTTGGTGACACGGATGGCGCCCTGGCCGATTTGAGTCGCGCCATCGAAATAGATCCGAATTTAGTCGAGGCATACAACCTGCGGGAAGTATTGTTTACCCAAATCGGTGATCTCGATGCGGCTCTGGCGGATATCGAACGTTGCCTGGATTTGGATCCTGAGTTTTATTGGTGCAATTTTGATCGGGCCTGGATCTGGGATGATCTAGGTGATATTGATGCTGCACTGGCGGATTTCGAAAGATTTCTGGAATTAGCGCCCGATGATGAATGCCCTGAATGCCAGCAAGAAGTTGCCGGTTACATCCAAAATAATGGCTAGTTAAAGAAGATAAATTAACCCAGGATTCCCAGCTCGTCGAGGATGTTTTGGGCTTGGATGGCGTTATTTACCAGGTAACTCCTCATACCAACCTTTGTTGCGCCTTCTATATTAATCTGATTGTCATCCAGAAACAGGAGTTGGTCTGGTTGGAGTCCCATTTTCTCGGCCGCATTGGTAAAGGATAACCGGTCCGGTTTCAATAATCCAGTATAGTGACTGGGAAATAAATAATCAAAATAGTCGATTAGTGGGGTTCGTTCGATTAAATAGTTCCAGTGCAAAGAATTGGTATTCGACAGGCAACCCAGCGGGTACAAAGCCCCAACTCTACCTAACAACTCTTCAGCTCCTGGGTTAACACCCTGCGGCCAGCTGGCGAATAATGCCAGGAAATCATCAGCCTGAACCGGCAGGTTAAATTCTTCCACCAGCGCTAAGCCAAATTCCTTCGTGGTAATCTTACCCGATTCAAAACGGCGTACGCTTGGTGAGGCCAGCCAGCAACGCCACAATTTATCATGATCCCAGCCAGTCCACTCCATCATTTTGTTAATACCGCCCAACTGGATTAATACCCCACCCAAATCGAATAGGATTCCCTTGATTCCAATCGCTATCATAACTTCTCCAACTAATATAGTAATTTAATAATGTGCTACCAGGAACGGCTATGCTTGGAACCATTATTCTGTTAGGATAACGACGAATAAAGCCATTTTAAAACGTTTTTAATATCGAACTAGACCTTGAGGCCAATACTTTACACCTCTTTCAGTAGATCAAGTATGTGATAATTGTACTTGAAGGAGGCTACCGGCAAAGTAAAATCATATGAATAAAAACGGTAATACAAATGAGGTTGGGGCGGTCGAGTGCCGGGGATGTAATGGAAGTGCGAATTGTCCTCGCTGTAAAGGAGAAGGCGTCGACCCGTCCGGCAATCTCAAAAAATGTCGACGATGCCAGGGGACCGGCATCTGTCCGGGATGCCACGGAAGCGGTTGGATAATTATACCGATTGACCAAAAGTAATTTCGTCATTTCTCCGGACTATTTCTCAGTTGATCGGACTCTGCGAAGTCAACTGCCCGTTGTTCTCCATCCGGACCAACCGGTATTGCAATCGTTCTCCTTTCCTGTAAATAGCGCCACATGATTGGCAGCGTACAGGCTGATCACTAATTTTTACCCGGCCGCGATCATCGAATAACACGCCTATGATATCGGCGGCTATATTAGCTCCGCAACGGCACCTTAGTGCAATTCCAGCCTGGGCAAGATCCATAATAAGCCTCACAATATTTATAATAAGAGAACATATGTTCTATTTCCATTATAGCACAAATAGTGGTAGTAGCTACAACTCCGATCAAAGCACCTGATTCTCCCTCCCCGGCTCCTTCGTCCTCCTCTTAAATAACTTCCTCCTGACTAAGGCCTAGCCGCTGCGTTTCGATTTGGACCACACTAGGAATGAAAAACAATGAGATACCGATAATCATACAAATGATCCCAGACAGCAAAAACCAGGTTTGTAATCCTAGCCAGTCGCTTACCGGGCCACCCAGGATCAAGCCAATTGGGGCTGCCAGCCCAAGCAAACTGCCCATAAGCGAAAAAACGCGCCCTTGGAGCTTAGGATCTATTGAAGCCTGCATGATTGCCATCATTGGGGCATTTACCAGGGGTACTGCAAGACCAATCACCAGCACACCAGCCAGGGCAATCATGAACAAATCCGCTGGCGCCAGGCCCAAAACCAGCAACCCCATACCCAAAATAATAAACCCGGACATGGTTGTGTAAATCCGACGCTTGAATCCGCCCCACAGGCTAATAATAATCCCACCGGCCAACATGCCTAATCCAAGGAAGCCTTCTAATAAGCCAAGCTGTCCGGCCGATCCATTAAAAAAATCACTAACCATCAAGGGTAACAAGGTATAAGCCGGCGTCAGAAGAAGGTGGGTGACCATGGCCATGCCAATTATGATCATCAACCCTCGCCATTTTAGTATGTAAGTCATACCTTCACGCAAATCCAGCCAAAGTGATGGCTGTTCTTCTCCCGAACCATCTCGATCTGGCAAAGGGACATTGATGATCATCAGAAGAAATATGGCCAGAATAGCAGTAGCTACATCAACCAACATAACGCCATAATATGGCAACAAAACCAGCATCAACGCTCCCAAAGCCGGTCCAGCTATCGTAAGAACCCCATTCACAATCTGGTTTAGTCCGTTAACCCGGGTTAACTGACCTTCTGGCACCATAAGTGAGATTGAGGCTTGCTCCGCCGATTGATGAAAGCTGCCGCCAATCGACCGAATGAAGAGAACGATATAAATAATCCAAATTTCAACGGCATCAATCCAAAAGAGGTAAGCCAACCCCCAGGAGGCCAGGGCAACAGCGCCATCAGCGATAATCATGACCAGCTGGCGATCCCAACGGTCAACGTAGGCGCCCGCGATCGGGCCAAGGAGGATCTCAGGCACCAATCCTACGAGCGCCGCTAGAGATAGGGCCGTGGCCGATCCGGTCGTTTGAGCCATATACCAGATGAGGGAAAATTGAACGACCCGGCTGCCTAGCAAACTTAGGACCTGGCCTATCCATAAAGGGAAAAAGTTCCGTTGCCAATTATCCTTTTTGCGAAGAGGATCTTTTTTTCGCGGGTGGTTGTTATTGATTTGCTCATGAGGATCTGGTATTTTATGATTGTAATTGGCTGCAGATGTTGATTCTAGTCCAAGCAGCCACGATTGGCTACCGGGTTAGCGATCTAAAATGACCTATGTGGAGTATTGCTTTCCTTGCTTCAGCTATTATAAAGACAATCTACGACAGGGTAACAGTAATGTGTCAAATGCATTCAGGAGTATAATTTGTTCATCTTACGCCAACGCCGCCTTCAATTAATTATCCTAATTCTAACGACGATAATGTTGATCGTTGTTGGTCTTGTTCACGGATTCGGCCTAGTTACGGAGCTGGATCTTAATAAAAGTGATGATGGGTTGGCCTTTGAACTGTACCGCGACAAAAATGGTCATTTATGGATCAGTGAATTCGGCGCCGGGGAGATTTGGCAGATAGACCCCATTTTAGAAGAGTACACTGTTTATGGTAACCTAACCGGGGCTTCTGATGTTAAAGTGGACGGCGATGGCGACATATGGTGGAACAATTATCTAGACAACGAATTAGGTCGTTATACGCCTGGCGAAAGCTCGGCCGAAGTTTGGTCGCTGACCGGAGATATCAGCCAGACTTTAGGATTGGCAATCGATCCGAATGACGACATCTGGACAACTGATGAACTGGCGCCCATCGTCCATCGATTCCACCCGGCAACCAATGAAATGTGCGCTTATGAAGTTCCCGATGATGGCGCCAGTAGTTACATTGTAGCCGACTCCGGTCAGCTCTGGTTAGGTGATTGGATCAACAATCGAATACTCTCGCTCGACCCGGTTGAAAATGAATTTGATATTTGGCAGTTACCAGACAGCAATGCGTCCAATATCTTTGGCCTGGCAGTGGACGAAAATCACGATGTTTGGTGGGCTGACCAGAACCAGAACTTCCTGGGTCGTCTGACGCCACAACAAAACCAGGTCACGACCTACACCCTCCCAGGTCAATCATGGTTTGCTCCTACCATCGTGTCTGCCGGCCAAAGCAAGGTTTGGACAACCAGCGGGAGTTTAGATTTTATCGCCCGACTTAATCCGGACAAAGTTAACCTCCAACCCAGCACTATTGTCTCCAGCACGACCGTGGTTATTCCAGTATGTGACAGTCCCGTGAATCCTAAGAATCTGCCAGTTTCTATAGATGGTCCAAACGATTTCCAATGGGGTGGCGGTTTCTACAATCAAGTTACCACTCCTGACAGCAATGTCTGGCTGGTTTATCAAATCGGATACCTAGATACCACGATTGGTAGTCCATGGGGGATAGTTGCTACCGGCCAAGAAGTATTTATCGTCGATCAAGGCCGGCAAGAACTGATCCGACTCAAACCCTGCTACCAACTAAGTCTAACCCATACCGGCAGTGGGGAAGATCCACTAAGCTCGGCCGATCCGTCAGGCATCTGCCCTCAAGGTGAGCATTTGTCTGGAGCGGTAGTTAGTTTAACCGCCAGGCCGGCCGCCGGTTTAGGGGTGTTAAACTGGACAAACACGGATGATGACTCTTCTACAGGGTTAAATAATTCGGTTACGATGCCTGATGTAAACCACACCATCACTGTAACATATGGTGTTATTAACCAAGATTGTTATCAATTGACATTAGCCCACACCGGCAATGGACAAGATCCGCTTGCCTCACCAGATCATTCCGGAAACTGTCCAGACGGTGAGTATTTTTCGGGAGAGTTAGTAACTTTGACCGCCCGACCGGCCGCCGGTTATGGTGTTTTATTTTGGACAAATACAGACGATGACTCCGACATTGGGCTGACCAATTCGATCACAATGCCCTCTGGAAAACATACGGTAACGGTCAGATATGGCGCGGGGACCTTCCTACCCCTCGTTCAGCGTAACTAAACAGAAGCTCTTTTCTCTAAAGATAAAAACAGGTGGTAAAATGATTCTTTACTTGGTCCAGTTACAGGTATTAAGCTAGCATCTTTTAAAATCAAGAATTCGGCCGGTTATTGCGCAGTGTGGGGGGTGTTTTTTGGACGGAAATTTTCGCTGGTAAAAGTGTATTATTCATTTCCGTGAGGTGCAACTGGGGGGGTAATTTCAACTGGCTCGAAGTAGTATCTAAGATCTTTTCTTTAATATCGAATAAGGTAAAAAGTTATGAGTGAACAAAAACCTTTAATAAGTCAGGCTTTCAGGACATTCATGAGCGAAGCGCCTCGACATGCCAGAGCCTGGGGAGAATTGGTCCAATCATTGAGCCAGACCAGCGCCCTGGATACAAAGAGCAGTACGCTAGCCTACCTGGCCGTTCTGGCTGCCCTGCGACTGGAAAGCGGCATTCCTTTTCATGTCAAGGCAGCAAAAGATGCCGGCGCTTCTCGGGAGGAAATAATCAGCGCCATTTTGATTGGATTGCCTGCTGCGGGCCATGTTGTCACCCAGGCTTTGCCAGCCGCGATGGCGGCTTTTGACCAGCCTGACTAGAACTTGGAGCTTCGTCGCTCCATGAGGATTACATCACGCCAGCGGCCGTCCAATTTTCCAATCCGTTCTCGCCGGCCAACCTGTCGAAATCCACAACCCTGATGGAGGGCCAGACTGGCTTCGTTCTCGGGAAATATGCCAGCCTGCAAGGTCCATAATCTTTGCATTTCAGATTGGTCACACAATTCCATGAGGAGCGCCCGGCCGATGCCCTGGCCTCTTGCTTCTGCGGCAACGTAGATACTGACTTCGGCCACACCAGCATATACGCACCTGCCAGAAACCGGGCTTAAGGCCGCCCAACCGATCACGCGATCTTCCTGCCTGGCTACGATCCGGCCGGGAATAAGGTGGGCGGTATCCCATACTGACCAGTCGGGCGTTTCGGTCTCAAAAGTGGCTTGGCCGGTTTCGATACCCGCTAAGTATATTGCCCTAACCACCGGCCAATCTTCATCTTTCATTATTTTTAGCTCAAAATCCATTCGTTTTGCTGTCCTTAGGTTTTTTTCGTCACCGATTATACGCTCAAGAATGAAGTTTGAAGCTAACACACCGGCAGTATTTCTATACGTCTGTCTCTAGTCGCTTTTACCCAGGCTTTGTAGGAGAAAGGCATGAAAGATCTGATCATCCGTGAAGCGACGGACGATGATATTGAAAAAATTGCTAAGATTTTTAATGAAGAATTGAAACACCAAATCAATTTGCTACCCGAACGATTCCAGTTCGCTGATCCGACTTTCACCGTAGAATGGTACCATAATCTTATGAAAAATCCGGCGAAGCTCTTATTAGTGGTCGACTTAGGCGGCAATGTCGTTGGGCTTCTATTGCTTGAGTTAAAACAGTCGCCTGACGATCCGATTTTCAAACCTCGCGTATTTGCCGATATTGAGGAGCTGGCCGTTAGCGAAGAATTTCGACGCCTGGGTTTTGGCCGGCGGCTGATGGATCATGCCCTTGAGTAGGCGATCCAACGAAAGGCTGACGCAATCGAATTAGAGGTCTGGGAGGAGAACTTCGGCGTATTTGCCTTGTGCCAGGAGCTAGGATCTGAAACGGTTCGGCGAAAGATGCGAATTATTATTTGAACCTGCTGGTAAGATGGTTTACCTGGCAAACATCAGGTTAACCGTAAAGACATGCAAGTCAGGCCGCCGTCCATCTTACTCACTTCGCTAACATCCAGTTCAATTATTTTACGATCGAGGTCAGACAATAGCTTTTTGGTTAAGGGATAACCGGCTGGTATTAGCAGGTGGTCATTAACCAGTAAGACATTGGCGCCATTCGTCTCATTTTCATGGACGATAACAACTGTGAATCGTTTGAATGCCTCATGTCGCAACAGAGTTCGAGTCATGATCAATGTATCCTGGCCCAGATCATTGACACTAGATTTAAGATGTAGACCGGCGCCGACCGGGATAGTTTCCCAGGAATAGCCGTACTCTTCAAGGAGACTGCCCAATTGTTTCGCCCCATGAGCGTTTGTTCGCTCGGAAATTCCGATGAAGCAATGTTTGCCGACCAGGAGTACATCACCGCCTTCAACAGTACCTGGCGGTTCGATGCGTTTTACCGGCCGGTACTGAGCCAGAACTGGTTCGATACTCTCCTGTTCGCCTTGTCTCGATAAAGCGCCGGGTATCGTAATCACCGCCACCTCAGGGGTAACGACAGCCACGTCCTCGACAAAGTAAGCATCGGGATAGTTTGGCTCTGCCTCGAGAACGATTACCTCCAAGCCTAAATTCTTAAGCGTATGGACATAAGTTTCATGCTGCCGGATGAGCTTTTCGTAATCCGGTGATCCGATCGTTGAGGTGGTCAGACCTTCAGCGGCGTTTCGACCGGGCTTGCGCGTAATCGCATGTCTGAACACTTTAGATGGATTGCCTAGTCAAGGGTGAAACCAATCTTGACGGTAACTTGCCAATGGGCCACTTTGCCGTCTGTGATTTGGCCCCTCGTCTCTACTACCTCAAACCAGCGCATGCTTCTCAACGTCTCTGATGCCTTTATTATGGCGTTTTCAATCGCTGGCTGCAGACCATCAGGGGAAGTGCCAACTATTTCTATTTTTTTGTAAATATGATCATTCATGGATATCTCCTATCTATTCCAATAGCCGATCAGTACAATGGTCCGTTGGCCCTGGCTCGCGAAACGAGACCGCTGCTTCCAACTGGCCCATGAGGTCTTTAACTTGGTCTACTCGTTCACCGGTTTTTTGATAGCTACTATCCACGGTCCAAATCAGGTAGGCATCAAGAAACACCTTCGTCGTGCGCTACTTAATGGTCATTATACCATTCGGCACTTCAGCCAACCCGTTGGGCGAAACGACCATTTATTCGCTCAGAGCGCTCACAGTCTTGAGATCCACCAGGATCGTCCCGTATTCAGCCTGCCACTCCTTCTTGTGAGAAAATATATGATCTTTGTTAAAGGTGTATTGGATTTTAACTTCTCTTCCATTTAAAACTGCTATTTGGTCAGTGTCGTATCTATCCTCTGGGAGTAAGAGAATTAACGACTCACAATTGTGGCCAAGGCTGGTGGGCTGGGAGAATCGTAACACATAGGCCAGGCATGTGCTAGAGTAAACCGCCTGGTTTCGGGGGATGAAAGGTTACATTGGATCAACGCTTCACACGTTGCTTATGATGGCTATCCTCGCGTGGGGAATAAATTGTCATCAATAGAATACAATCACACCTAACACGATTGGCCAGATAAGGAGAAACTTGCTTTTGGTTAATACCAGGCATCTGATACCATTGATCATACAATTGATTACCAAGGAATTTCCTTGCAGGTGATGGCTAAAATAGGATCCACATTGAACGATCTGCGAAAGTTATCAGCAATAGAGGATTTTCGTCATGCCCGGCGCAAGGCGGCCATACAACAGATTCTAGATGGTCTGCGACGGCGATCGAAGAATCTACTGCCTTTTGAAGAAGTTCGCCAAACATTTAAGGCTCAACCGGCTGATAATCTTGGGTTCCAGGAAATTCCCCTTGAGGCCATTGTCGGCAGTGTCAACCGGTATGAAGAGTATACGCGAAATTATCTGCCGAAATATGATAGCGATGAAGAGCGATGGGTACGGGTTAAGGCGCAAATTGAAGACACCGGCCTCAATCCAATCTCTGTCTATAAGCTCGGTGAAGTGTACTTCGTAAACGATGGCAATCACAGGGTCTCAGTAGCCAAGCAAATGGAGAGTGAATCAATCCTTGCTTACGTTACTGAAGTGAAAGCGCGGGTTGCTATTTCACCAGCCGATAAGCCCCACGAGCTCATTTGCAAAGCCCGCTACGTTGATTTTTTAGAAAAGACAAATCTCGACGAACTTAGACCGAAAGCAGATTTATTGATGACCTTCCCCGGGCAGTATCGCCGATTACTCGACCAGATTGAGGCCCAACGTTACATCTTAGGTTTAAATCCCGGGCGCGATAAGGTACCTTTCGATGAGGCGGTCACGAACTGGTACGATCGTGCATATTTGCCATTGGTACGATTGATCCGGCAGCATGGTTTACAACGCTCTTTCCCAGATCTAACTGAAGCCGATCTTTACGTCATGGTGATACGGCACCGGGATGAGATGCAAAAACACCTGGAATGGCATGTTGATCTAACAGCGGTAACGACTGACCTGGTCCGTCAAAAGAGTCGCGCCAGGGACCAAATCGTTGAACGGTTTGGAGACCGCCTGTTGGATGCTGTCACCCCTGACGCGTTGGAATCGGGACCTGCTCCAGGGAAGTGGCGCGAAGAACGGTTGGCCAGGCGACCGGCCACAAATCCATTTTCTGACATTCTTGTCGTCATCCGCAATGTTGACTCAGACAAGGCAGTTATCGAACATGCGGCGATTATCGCAAAACGGGAACAAGCCCGTTTGATGGCGCTGTTGATGCTGACTGGCAAAGAGGGGTCAAAAAGCCCATCAGCTCAAATCACCCGTCAGCTATTCGAAGATTCGTGTCAGAACTGGGGGGTTCGGTGTGAAATTGCTGTCGAACACGGTCATTTTGCCCGTAGGATTGTGGAGCGGGCAGCCTGGACCGATTTATTGGCCTTGAGCCTGATTCACAAATCCGGTAGAAGGACAATAACTGGATTTGGATCAAAATTCAACCGGATCCTTCAACGAAGCCCCCGGCCGGTGCTTATTGTCCCTGAACAGGCCAACTCAAACCTCGACAAAGCCTTGCTTGCCTACGATGGTAGCCCCAAATCTGATGAAGCGCTTTACCTGGCCACTTATATGGCTAAGAATTGGTCAGTAGATCTGGTTGTTGTCGTAGCCGGAGAAGAGCTAGCCTTATCGGCGTTACACCGGGCCCGCTCGTATTTGCTTTCTCGAGATGTAAAAGCACGTTATGTGTCTGCAGCGAGACCGGCCCATAAAGCTATCATATATACGGCTGCTGAACACGACTGTGACTATATTATCATGGGCGGTTATGGCTACCGGCCGCTTATGCAGCTTGTATTAGGAAGTACAGTGACTAAGGTGGCGCGACGTTCTGATATTCCGATTTTAGTTTGCCGGTAGCAACAGGCTGAAAGAGAATATCCAACATATACAATGATTGCTTTTGAAGCAGCAAATGAATTCATTTGAACGAGTGACCAACCGCCTGCAATGAAATCCTGTTGACCGGCCGCCTAACTTCAATATTTTGATGACTTTCACCGCTCATTATATAGAATTGCCTTTGTCAGCCTATGACCAGGATCATGAGGTTCTTGTCGCCGCAAACTTGGCTGTCTTTGAAGACTTTGGATAGGATATTTTCCAGGCTATTTCGGATCCCTATCGGGAGACGGTCGATTTCGGGGCCAAGATAGATTTCCCGGTCGACGGTTTACCCCCTCAGCCAATAGCCTTTTCTGGCCGGTCCAGATGATATTCACAAGCTTAAGAGAGTAGAGCCAACCCAGGGAAAATGCATGAGCGATCGCTTAAGTCCCATACAAAAATACAGGGAGCAGGTGGGTGGTGAAGTTCCCATCATGGGCTGAGTAGAGGGTGCTTTCGCTGAAGCGGCCGATTTGCGCGGCATAAGTAATGTGGAGATGGATCTGATTCTCCGGCCGGACTGGGTCCGGGAACTTTTAGAAATGTGTGTCGACGTAACGATCTCCTTTGCTCAGGCTCAAGTAGAGGCCGGCGCTGATATTATTGGCCTTGGAGCTGCGATAGCTTCCCAGAATTCCCCCACCATATATCTTGAATTCGCCTTGCCATATGAACAACAAATTTTTGCGGTCGGCCACGAAACGGGAGCTCTGACCCGCCTGCACATATGCGGAAACAGTAACCAGATAATTGGCGAGATGGTAGCAAGCGGCGCCGGCATCATCGATTTGGATTGGATGGTTGATATGGCAAAAGCGGCGGCTGTCTACGGAGAGGATGTATCTTTTTGTTGCAATTTTGACCCGGTGGCCGTGGTGCTGCAAGGAACACCCGAAAAAGTCCTCAACGCAACAACGACCTGCCTATGTTTGGGCGGTCCCCGCGCATTTAGCGGTGCCGGTTGTGAAATACCTGATGGCACGCCACATGACAACTTATTTGCCCAGGCCAGGTCATTGCGTGAGGTCTATGATGGTTGAGCCCGCCTGAGGTCAACCAGTTTTTATTCACAGATTGGTCACTTTGTGATTCAGGTGATCAGCTCCGCAGCCATAAAATCGGTGCGGTTATGGTAGGTGAGCAAAACGAGATCAGACTCAAATTCAATTTTGGTTATCGAGGCGTTGCCTGCTCCAAACCAAAATCCGGTCAAATCCCCTGAATAATAATCCGGTTTGGTAGCTCCAAGTAATTCCTTCAGAAGGGTGTTAATAAAGCCGCCATGAGTGACCGTCGCCACCCGGTCATCCATGTTATTATGGTGAGTTGTCAAATAGTCCAAAACCTGGCCCGCGCGTCGAATTGCTTGTTCCCGGGTTTCATAGGGACGGTTCCACCAGCCTGCACCGTTTACGCTATCCGAGAGGATAAGTTCAGGATAGTGGGAGGTAAATAATGCTCTTCCAGGTCCAGGAATCCCTACCGGCTCTCCACCTTTATCGTCTTCGCTGATAAGTCCGCCACGTTCGTGGATATCTTCCAAGCCAAAGAGAGGCACTCCTAGCGTCTCTGAAATATATGTCCCGGTTTGTATTGCCCTTTGCATCAGGCTGCAATAAAGATGAGTGATATGGAAACCGAGTCGATCAAAAGGATCTCTCTCTTGGCCCAAGTTACCTTCTTTGTTTTGCTTTAGAAACTGGGCCAACTATTGTGCCTGCTAATGACCCAACTCAGTAAGAAGCGGATCAGGCGAGTACCCGCCTCGGGCACGCATACTGACCCACCGGGCATTGTTTTCTGACTGGGTATGGCGAATTAAATAAAGACGGATAGTCGCTGAGCTTGACTAATATTGACCTGGTCGGCGCTCCCCTAAAACATTCAATTTTGCGTCGATGAAATCCTTGTGGGATAGTTCCAGTCCCCTGGCAATCACTCGGATCTCCTCCGTCTCTTCAAAAGACATATCACCATCAGAATTAGCAACCGCGAATAAGGTCAGTAAGACCCGTTGTCTTTCTTCAATTGAGGCGCCGGTTGCTATCTCGCGCATCATGCGAAAGGTATCATAGGTGACATCGATAGAAGAGATTGCCACTTCGGTGACGAATGTCGCTTCTTCGAGACCCAGATTCCAGTTAGTTTGAATGATGTCGATCATACCCTCAAATTCTGTCTCGGTAACTTGGCGATCCAACTGGGCAATCTTAGCCATCAGCCCACCAACCAGGCTCAACCGGCGCAAATCCTCATCGGAGATATTCAACTCTCGGCCATTTTCGCGCAATCGCTGAGTGACGCTGTAGTAAACCTTGTTCTTGATGAAGTCATCGAAATAGGCTTCCCTATTAGGTGCGCCGGCAACAGCTTCTGCCCGACGCTGCATTGCGCCACCTAATACCCGTTGCAAGCCACCGAGAAAACCCATTTCCACCGAATCAATTGCTTCGCTTATGCCCGCCACGGCATCTTTTTCACCGTCAGAAACTACGCCATCCGCCTCGGCCATACGCTGCAAGGCATCAAGCGCGAATTGTTTCTCTTCAGGAGAATGGAGGGCGTTTTGTAAGTCGGCGACGAGCCTGGCCCGTTCAGCCTCATCGACTGGGCTTTCTATATACATATCCAATCGAGCCCATTCTTGCGCGCTAACTTGCATGGCATCGTCAAACCCGGATTGTCGCAGGCTGAAAAGCAAATCTTTCAAACAATTTACTTCTTCGTTCGATATTTTCCCATCGGACCAGGCAATGGCGATAATGACACGGGCAAGTTTGAGTATTATTTCTCTTTCGTTCATGTACAATCCTTGTATGAATAGCGGTACCGCGTTGAAGTTTAAAAAGCAAGCGCCAACCTTACTGTAAATTAGCCATAAACACCACTGATTGACAGGGAAAATTCCAAAATGTTGAACATATCCTCACCAATAAATCAAGTATTCATCGAAAGATTACTCACCCCGCCATCGTCTCACGATAACGTTTGACCCACTTATAAATTTCTATGACACTTAATACAATTGCACTCGCGATGAGGCAAGTGATCAGTTGCTGGATATTCAACGCTTCTGTGGAAAAGATTTTTTGGAACGGGGGTAAATATATCAGGATCAATTGTAGAACAAAGGTAGTTAGCACAGCCCAAACCATCAGCCGATTTGAAAAAAGACCAATCGTGAAAATTGACTCGCGCGTTGATCGAATCGCCAGGGCATTGCCCATTTGGGACAGGACGAGAGTGGTGAAGACCATCGTTTGCCAGGGTCCATCAGGGTCATTTAACCAGGAAACATAACCAACCACTATGGATACAAGGCCCATGAGAGCACCTATCCATAAAATCTGAGCGCCGATGCCTCGACTAAAGACACTTTCCTCTGGTTTAAAGGGGGATCGTTTCATAACCCCGGGTTCGCCTTCTTCCCGGGCCAGGGCCAGTCCAGGCAAGCCATCAGTAACCAGGTTCACCCATAAGATTTGCAGAGCCAAGAGGGGCAATGGCATCCCCAAAAATGGGCTGATCAACATCAGGAATAATTCACCGGTATTGCTGGATAGCGTGTACTTGATAAATTTTCGGATGTTGTCAAATATAACCCGGCCTTCTTCAACAGCTGCGACGATCGTCGCGAAATTGTCATCGAGCAGGACCATATCGGCCGCTTCTTTAGCCACATCTGTGCCAGTAATTCCCATTGCGATGCCGATATCAGCTTGCTTCAAAGCCGGAGCGTCATTGACACCATCACCTGTCATGGCCACGATCTGACCTTTATCTTGTAAGGCCTGTACGATATTCAGTTTGTGTTCCGGGGCTACTCGGGCAAAAACTGAAATGTCGTCGACCACCATTTCTAGCTCCTCGACACTCATTAACGACAGCTCCACCCCAGTCATATTGCGCTCTTCTTGGGTGATGTTGAGATCTTGAGCAATACGATTGGCTGTAAGCGGATGGTCGCCGGTAATCATGATCGGCCGGATCCCGGCCATGCGGGCTGTTTCAACAGCCGCCTTCGCTTCGGGTCGAGGCGGATCCATCATGGCCACCAGACCAATGAATACCTGCTCTACTTCTAAGAGCTCCTGATCGGTAGGGATATCACCTGATTCATAATGACGAAAGGTTATGCCCAGCACTCGCTGGCCTTGTTTGGCCAATTCATCATTCGTCTTCATGATTCGTTGTCGTAAAGCATCATCCAAAGGGACGACCTCATTATCCACCAACACCCCACTGGTCACTTCTATGAGGCTGTCGACGGCTCCCTTTGAGAGCATAACGTAATCTGATTCGCTCCAGGCGAGATTGCTTTCCGTTACCGAAGAATCGATGCGGTGGACAGTGGTCATCCGTTTTCGTTCTGAAGTAAAAGGAACCTCGGCCACTCGTGGCCATTTTTCATCCAATTCCTCTTTTCTGTAACCAATCTGCTCGGCCGCCAGCAAAAGAGCGCCTTCTGTCGGATCACCTATCGCCCGGATGGTTCCATCAGACCCTTGTTTGATGATGGCATCATTACAAAGCGCACCAGCTCTGACCAAAGCGCTCAGGGCTGTATTCTCAGGCGGCGCTGTACCGGGCCACTCAGCCTCAAAAAGTATTCCCTTGTTATAGACCAACGTCTCCATATCAACCTGGTTGCCGGCCACATCTAGGATGGTGACGGTCATGCGGTTTTCCGTGAGCGTCCCCGTCTTATCAGAGCAAATGACTGTAACAGATCCCAGGGTTTCCACCGCCGGCAACCGGCGGATGAGCGCGTTTCGCTTAAGCAACCTTTGAGAGCCCATTGCCAGCGTAATTGTTACGACGGCTGGCAATCCTTCAGGCACGGCTGCCACTGCAAGGCTAATGCCAGTTAAAAACAACTCGGTTATATCTTCCCCCCTGATGAGACCGGTGACGACCACCAATGCAATCACGCCCACCGCCGCCCAGGCTAAAATTGTACCCAGCCTGGCCAGTCTTTTTTGAAGGGGAGTCTGGTCCTCATCGACATCCTGAATCAGCTCAGCAATCCGCCCCAATTCAGTGTCCATCCCGGTTTCGGTGATGATAGCCACACCCCGGCCGTAGGTAATAGATGTGCCTAAATAGACGATATTGGAACGATCACCTAGGGTCAGGTTTTCGCCTTGGGGAACACCGATATTCTTCTCGACGGGCTCTGATTCTCCAGTCAAGGCCGATTCCTGGGCCTTCAAATTGGCGCTTTCAACTAAACGCCCATCGGCCGGTACCAGATTCCCCGCTTCCAGCAAAACGATGTCACCCGGAACCAACTCAGTTGAGGAAATCTCTTGAATATCACCGTTTCGGCGTACGCGTACGGTTGGTACGGCTAGCTGTTTAAGAGCGGACATGGCCTGCTCAGCCCGGTATTCTTGGAAAAATCCCAGTGCGGCGTTAAGAAAAACGATGGAAATGATAATTACCGCATCGAGTGTCTCGCCTAAAATCAGGGAAACAATCGCAGCGATGATCAGAATGATCACCATCACTTCTTTTAGCTGGTTGAACAGGATTCGCCAGGGGCTGATCTTGTTCCCTTCCACTATGATGTTGGGGCCGTAGCGTTCCAGTCGCTGCTCAATCTCCGCGCTACTCAGTCCAAACGCGGGATCACTCGCCAATTTTTTGACCGTTTCGTCGGCCGTGAGCTTATACCAGTCCATAGTTAATCATCACGTACCAAATTAAATAAATTCAATGGAACCTCGATTGTTCAGGAACCCCGACGTTCCCATTCTGGGCAACATAATTCAACGCCAAGTTACAAACGGCATCATTAACCAAAATAACAATTATACAGTAATTACCGAGTTTGTAGCATGATACCTATCTGCTCGGAAGGTTAGCACCCCAGGCCTTTTTCAATTTCCGCTTCCCGAGATCTGTGTTCCCGTGTAACCTTGCCCGTGATAAAAAAAGGGAGTTGCATAATGCAACTCCCTGTCTGGTACCTATTTGTTTTAAAGGCAATTACGAACCGGTGTTATCTCATCCGGAAAGCTGCAACCACCGCCATAATACCGCCGACAATTGCGAAAATGCCTAATACGAATGGTAAAGCGATTGCACCCATCCCAGGATTGGCGATCAGTAGGATACCAAAAATGATGCTCAATGCGCCCAAAATTCCCGCACCCCAACCGGCGCCTTTGAACGCCCGAAAGATGTTGACCGCCCCGATTATGACACCCTCTATACCCAGAACAATGATCAATGTCGTCGGAACCAGTACGGCAGACCATAAAGGATGCCGGATAATCAGTAGACCGGCTGCGATACCCAGGAGTCCAACAATCAATTTCCAGCCCCAAGCAGAACTGTCAATGAAGATGCTGACAATCGAGAGGATACCCGCGATAAACCAGTATATACCAACTATCTGTACCAGAATGGCCGTGGTCATACCCGGCTTGGCCAGGAGCAACATGCCGACGACGAAGGCCGCAATACCTTCAATTAAAATCAACCACCATGGAACTACTTTCTCTTCACTGAATGGAGCCGCAGTTTCTGTCATGGAAAACCCTCCTTCTCTCTAGTGACAGATAATAATTAAGCGCCTAATCTGAAAGGTTAAGCGTATAAATATTATAACTCCTAAAAATGAAATTTCCACTACCGCTGAGCGAATCAATTATGTTGGTTGAATAACTGAGGGAGGTGGAATTAGCCGGACCAGCCGAGCTTCGAGTGCGGAAAACCACCCGCAACAAATTGACTTAGTACACCTCATTGACTTGGCAAATGCGGGCTATACCGCCCTTATTAGGAGCATTGGGCCAATAAGTAGACTCATAGAACTGGGGAATTTGATGAATCTTATAACCGATAATTTGGATGACCAACCTTGAGGGGCTTTGAAATGGGTTGCCGGAACCATCGAGATATAACCGAAAGTTGTGGATTGGCTAAGAAAAAGAGATGGCGTATCCTCGTAGGTGATGAAACCTATAAGGCGGTCAGAAGCCGCAAGGAGGACACGCCATGTGCAACAATACCACATTCTATGAAACCATTCGAGATGAAATCCAACTGAGTTTTGACGAGCTTGCCCAACGAGGAGCACAACGAATGCTCGCACTGGCATTACAGGCTGAAGTAGACGAATATATCCGCCGCCATGAGGGCGAAAGGGACAAAAGCGGTCATGCTTTGGTAGTGCGCAACGGTCACAGCCGGGAGCGAACCATCCAATGCGGTGCCGGCGAGTTGAAGATGCAGGCTCCACGGGTTTATGATAAGCGTCTCGGGCACAAGTTCACCAGTTCCATCCTGCCACCCTATATGCGCAAGTCACCCCGCCTGGAGGAAGCCGTGCCTATTCTCTATCTCCGTGGTCTTTCCACTGGCGACTTCGGTCCAGCGCTATCTGCCCTTTTGGGCGAAGAAGCTCTCACCGGCTTCTCGCCGACCACGGTCACTCGCTTGCTAACAGTCTGGCAGGACGAGTACAAAGCCTGGCGCAATCGTCCGTTGGTTAGCAAGAACTACGTCTACGTCTGGGCCGATGGTGTTCACTTCAACATCCGCCTGGAAGATGATCGCTTAGCTTGTCTGACCCTTATCGGTGTGTTGCCCGACGGCACCAAAGAGGTTGTGGCTTTGGAGGATGGCTACCGAGAGTCAACTGAATCCTGGAAGACGCTTCTCCGTGACCTCAAACGCCGGGGCATGCCGGCGCCCAAGCTGGCTATCGCCGATGGCGCTCTCGGCTTCTGGACTGCTTTGCGCGATGTCTATCCTGCAGCAGAAGAACAGCGCTGCTGGGTCCACAAAATTGCTAACGTACTCGATAAGCTGCCTAAACGGCTGCAGCCGCGGGCTAAATCCCATTTGCACGAAATCATGCGGGCTGAAGGCCGGGAAGCGGCTCTGGAGGAGCTGGCTCGTTTCCAGGAAGAGTACGCGGCCAAGTACCCTAAAGCAGTGGATTGCTTGACCAAAGACATCAACACCCTCTTCACCTTTATGGACTACCCGGCCGCCCACTGGCTTCACCTGCGAACCACCAATGCTATTGAATCCACCTTTGCCACCGTTAAGGCCCGTACTCGGGCAACTAAGGGTGCCGGATCGCGTGATGCGGGTCTGGCTATGGCCTTCAAGCTACTCACCCAGGCCGAAACACGTTGGCGGCGAGTTAATTCGCCCCATTTGGTCGCCCTCGTTGCGGTGGGTACCAAGTTCCCGGATGGTAAGACCCGTATTCTGCCGGACTTGCCTTCTGATTCTATTGTTAACCTACAAGTGGACGTCGCTCTTGAACCGGCGATCCACAACATTTGACAATATCTCGGAACCATCGCCGTCTTTATCTGGAGCTATCACATTGGCGATGATAGCATACCGCCTATGATGCTTTCGGCCGTCGCAACGAATCCGTTGCCATGAACACCCCCTATTGACGCAAAACAACTGAAGTGATTACTCCATCCCCAGTCGCCACGACTGTATCGGCAGCCAGTTACTCTTCGCCGGCGATTACCTGCTTGCTGGTACTCCCTTGTTTAGCGGTCTTGGCTGTGGAGGATTCTTCTCGCCCAGTTTGCAGTTGTTCGGCGATATCAACCCGCAGCTGTTCGGTCAGAACATCTGCGCCGGCTTCAGCCAATTGCTTTTCGACACCCTCTACCCAATTATGCTCAATAATCGCCACGATTGCAGAGCATCCTGGCTGTAGACCTTCACCAATCTGCCTCAGTCGATCATCGGGGATCCCGGAGTCAATCACCCTGGCTGTCACGCCACCAACCAGGGCGCCCGTAGCAGCGCCAACAACAACACCTGGTGGGCCAGCAATCAGACCAATAACAGCGCCAATAGCCCCGCCCGCCGCCGCACCTCTCCCACCACCGGGGTCGGCTGTTTCTTTGATGTGTAGTTTATTCTTTTCGTCACGCCGGATCACTGCCGCATCTTGCATCTCGATAAGATTTTGCTTTTGTGCGGTTTTCAACTTCTTTAATGCTTCATCGGCCGCAAACTCGTCCTGAAATGCGGCGACTATCAACTGGATTGGGCTATCATTCATGATCAATGTTCCCGAAATATTGGCAATAAAACACGAAGCTATCTTGCTATCAGATACTGAGAGTCGACATCGCTGCCACCGGTGTTGCCGGGGGATCGATCACCGGCACGCCTTCACTGTTATCTGCTGTAACCAGGTCGGCCGCGACCCAACCAGTGCCGCCTTGAGCACGCGGAAACAGAATGTTCCACCACCCTCCATCCGCGCTTACACCGATTATTTGGGCCGATTGTCCGGCCATCAATGCGCCTTCAATAGAATAATTTGCGCCTGGACCTGAGTACACATTTTGCGTTTTGTTTGCCGTGGCCATGGGGATGCTGACAGATGAAGCTGGAGGCTTCTCTTCGTTTCGCACAAGCGTGTAGCCAATGGCCGCAATGGCAACCCAGCAAATTACAACGAGGATGATGCCGCCAATGGCCATTAGAATCCAACGATTGTCTTGTTCTGCTGAGGATTCTGGAAGCATGTATTCCAGCGGTTCAGGCGTAAGCGACTCTTTTTCGAAGTCAGGTGCTGACTGGTCATCTTCTGTTTCTATTGCCAGGGCCAGGGCTTGCTGGAATTCACTGGCCGATTGATATCGTTCTTCCGGGTATTGAGCCATCGCTGTCAAGATCACCGACTCAATGGAGGCTGGCAGATCAGGTCGGGTCTGACGAGGATGTGGCGCGATTCCAACTTGGGGTGGTTGGCCTACCATTAGCTCATAAAGCAGTACTCCCAGCGAATATATATCCGATCGCCGATCGACTGGCCCGCCTTGAGCCCCTTCTGGGCTGAGATTGACCTGGCCGAACATGTCGGTTTGATCCATACCGATATCCGTCAACAGCGGGCGATCTTGATTGTCGAACAGAATGTTTGATGATTTCAGGTTACCGTGAATAACTCCTTGATTATGCAAATACTCTAAGGCAGGGACGACAGCGGCTAGGAGATTTAAGGCACGATTGGGTGATTGAAATTGGGCCAGTCGAGATTTCAGGGTCCCGCCTTCAGCGAAGTGGCTGATCACAAAAGGCATGTTCCGTTCCAACCCAAAATCATACACAGCCAAAATGCCAGGATGTTCGAGCTGCGCCATTATCTCTGCTTGATGTTGAAATCTTCGCTTCGCCTCAGCATCTCGGGCCATCGAAGGTGATAACATTTTGATGGCCACATACCGATTCATGGCCGGTTGAAATCCCTTATAAACAAATGCAAAGTCGCCGCGCGCGACAAACTCGATCACTTGATATTGACCGACGGATTTGTGAGCTTCTTCAGCCATTTTATTTACCTAATGTGTATGTTAGTTTCAGTTTGGTAATCATGACGGGGTAGTTATCCCATGATAACGATTGTTGATGTTTACCAGAGTATACCCATTGAGAATTGCCGAACAAGCGGGGGTCAGGAGTAATTAGTTATTACACGTTCTAGCGGCGTACCGCAACCGCGGGTAATGCTTTTATTTCATCCTTGCTCAGCTTCAAGTGAACAGTGTCTTGTTCAACGGCATTAATCTCCCGGACCGGAATAGTGATATCCTTTTGTCCCCACAAATGTCCCCGACGCAAGATGAGATGAGTAATGTGGTTATTGGCTGGGTTAACAATGAATTCATCAACCTGCCCTATATGACCGTCTGCGGCCTCCACTTGAGAACCCCGGTGAATGGCCAGTTCGTGATGTGGAATCTGTTCGACCTGCTCAAAATTTTCAGAATAGCTGTCTTCCACCGAATTGTACGGCCAATATATGGTCCCTGATTCCGCGGCCATTCGTCGCAGGTCGCCTTTTATATCGATTTGCTCAGCCCCTAAAAATTGCGTTCTAACAAAGCGTTCGAGTTTAGTCAGTTCATCATCTAGGCATCTTAACTGGATATGTGTCGGAGTACTCTCCGAAATCAACTCCAGTGGAACCAGATACTCCTCATGATTATTCTTGACAACGACATGAGTAATCTCGAGGCTGATCGGGTTGAGAATTATCGTAGATGATCGTCCACCTGGGCCATCAGCGCATGATACGGCAACATTTAATGGGATATCCATTAATCACTCTCCTGTAAGTTTCTATTCGCTATTCTAAAACGGCCAGATTAATGGCACAAGTATCAGACTAATAACCAGGAAGATCAATACCAAGGGCAACCCGACTCTCACAAAATCATTAAATCTATATTCTCCAGGAGTCGTCACCATCAGGTTTGTTGTTGAGCCAATGGGTGTCAAAAAAGCTGCCGAGGCGCTCACGGCGACAATCATCAGTAGCGGATAGGGAGACACGCTAAGATCAGTTGCGGCTTGGAGAACAATAGGCGCCACTAGTACTGTGGCTGCTGAATTACTGATAACCTGGCTAAATGCAGTGGTCAAAAGAAAAATACCGCCCATTAGAGCCAATGGACCTACGCTTCCTAAGGAATTTACCAGGCCGTTGGACAGGAATTCTGCGCCGCCGGTAGTTTGAAGGGCGGTACTCATGGGAATCAAGGCCGCGATAAGCACAACGCTTCCCCAATTGATTGCTCGATAGGCCTGTCCCATTGACAAACATCCGCCAACCACCATGACCATCGCAGCCATCGATGCCGCTATCACCGTTGGGACTAGACCACTCACCATGAGGATAACCATACCCACCAGGGAAAGTGTCGCTATCACGGCCTGGTTATTTAGTTCAACAACCTGACGAGACATCTCTTCCGGACTGCCAACGATGACAAAGTTGCGGGCCTCGTTCCTTATAAGCTCTATATCTTGCCAACGCCCCCGCACCAGCAAGGCATCTCCAAATTTTAGTGGTTCGTCCATCCCTTCGAGCTGTTTGTCTTGACGCCTGATTTTTAATACGCGGACGTTATATTTTTGGGCGAAGTTGCCATCACTGATCTTTCGCCCTATGTAGGCCGAACGTGGCGTTAGCAAGACTTCAGCCACACCTATTTCATGGGAAAGTAGGATTTCGGACAACAAAGGATTTTCACTGTCAGCCCTTTGAATACCGAGATTATAGCGAACCATTATTTGATCAATGTCCTTCGAGGAACCACTTACCAGCATCACATCTCTTGTCTGAATAATTGTGTCTGCACTGGGCACCGGGTCATTCTGCTCAGGCTGCAATCTACCAATCTGTTGGCGCACGATACTTGTGGGCTGCCCAACCCCCGTTGCGGAAACATTTTTATCGCTCTCAAGTCTTTCTATGCGCAATACGGAGACATTATAATCTCGGCCCAAACCTGATTCCGCCAGGGTTAGCCCCACCAACTGGGAACCGTAACGCACCCGAAGCCAATAGAGATTTCCCTCCAATGTGTACTCTTGGGCCAATTCGGACATGGTTTCAACCAGATCAGCGGGTCGCTCTACGGTTTTACGCTCCGGCAGTAGCCGCTGTCCGAAAAATAGCATATAAGGAATAGCGGCCACAAGTAGAGGTAAACCAATCAAAGCAAATTCAAAATATCCGAAGCCATCATATCCCGCGCCGATTAGGGTGTCATTGATGATGATGTTTGGTGGCGTTCCGGTTAGAGTCAACAATCCGCCGCTATTGGCTGAAAATGCCAAAGGCATAAGAAATTTCGAGGGAACGCTGCCGATACGCCAGGCAGCCGAGGTTACTGCCGGCATCAAGGTGGCGACTGTACCCGTATTGCTGATGAAGGCCGAAAGCAATGCTGTGCCCACCATCAACACAACCAACAATCGAATGGTGCTTCTGCCAGCCAATACGAGCATCCGCCCGCCAAGCCAGGCGGTTACGCCAGTCCGGGATAATCCTTCGCCTACTACAAAAAGAGCGGCGATCATTATTACCGTCGTATCGCTGAAGCCGCTCAGAGCCTCGTCTAGTGTTACTGTTCCGGTTAGGAATAAGGCCAGCAGGGATAATAGCGCGACCAAGTCGGATCTTATCCGGCCGACGATAAAAAAGATGATTGTAATCGCCAGAATGATAAAAGTGAGATACATCTTCGCTTTACCTGGTCTGTCCAGATGACCTGTTTTAACTGTGAAGGGATTTCGTAGGGTAAGGGCACATTGGGCGAGCAAGAATACGCGCGACTCCAGGAACAAAAGCTAAAAATAAACTGCAAAATAAAAAGGATCTGAGAACACTGAGGGTATATACCTCAACTCTCAGATCCTATATGCTTTTTATCAGAGAATACACAAAGCTGATCAGTCTAATTCTCAGATTCAGAAAGATCCTCTTCCAGGGCTGCGGCAAAGTCGGCCAGGGTTGCGGCCGCGCCTAGCTCGGCCGCGCCTTCGGCCACTTCGGCAACCCCATCAGCCGTCAATGCTTCTGATGCCTCACGCATGCCTTCTGCGGCGGCCATCTCTACCATTCCTAGCGCTGCTTGTTCCAGGCCGGCTTCGGCAAGTTCTTGAGAACGGTAAGCCATCCCTTCGGCAACAGTGAGTTCGTCGAGACCTTCCGAAAACTCAACGGAGCCCATGTCGGCAACATGTATGCCGGTTTCAGCCACGGCCTCAGAGAGGGCACGGCTTGCACCAAAGCGAAAAATAGAATCAACAGCGATTTGGTGCAACTCTTGACCTTTGTCATCAAGGAAGCCAGCCAGAACCGGCATATCCAACGCATCAACAATTTCACTTACCGCGAAAATTTGTCCAGCGATAGCGGCAACGTCCATGCCCAGGCCAAGATCCTCCTCTGCTAGAGCGCTCATGATGGCGCTTTGTACCTCGATGTCCTCAGAAGCAGCCAACAGGTCAGCTCCTTCGGCCATGTCTTGGATCCCTGCCCCGGCAATAACGTCACCAAAGAGAGCTACTCGCTCAGCGACGCGAACGGCGTCCATGCCCCGGGTAACATCACTGGCGCCCATGGCCAACTCGGCCCGGCTTACGGTTTCAAGATCGTCAGCCAGTTCCAATTCGTCTAAACCTTGGGCGACCTCTTCAAGGGCATCGAGAGCCGCCAAATCGCTTAGCAATTCCACTTCGGCTGCAGCTTCTTCAAATTCATCTCTGGTTTCATCAATCATGGGTCTTCCTCCAATAGGTAAATAGAAGTTAATTAGGTCCAAAAAGAATACTACACCTTAGCAATTTAAGCCATAGCTGTTGATAAAAAAAAGCAGCGTTATTCCGCTCTGCGCCTGTCCCTATTCAGTCTCTTTCATCATCGCCACGCTGGCGCTGGTCCCAATCCTGTTTGCTCCTGACTTTATCATCTCTTTCGCAGTAGCCAGTGTTCGAACGCCTCCGGAAGCTTTGACGCCCATGTCCGAGCCAACGGTCTGACGCATGAGTCTGACATCTTCCGCAGTAGCACCGCTACCCATAAAACCGGTTGAAGTTTTTACAAAATCAGCTCCGGCTTTTTTTGCCAGTTGGCAAGCCCGTATCTTTTCGTCGTGGTTTAGTAAGCCCGCTTCAATAATAACCTTGCAAAGAACCCCACGGCTATGAGCAGCCCGGACAACGCTGGCGATCTCCAGTTCCACCAAGCTATCATTCTTCTCCTTGAGAGCGCCAATATTAATAACCATGTCAATTTCGCTGGCGCCATCTTCAATCGATTGAATTGTCTCCCTGACCTTGTCATCAACCGCGATCGCGCCAAGAGGGAAGCCGATTACCGTACCGACCTTAACATTGGCATCCTTCAAAATAGTTGCAGCCTGTTTTACATGAATAGGGTTTATGCAGACTGACGCGAAGCTATATTCAAGACTTTCCAGACAAAGTTGTTCTATTTGGCTGCTGATAGCATCAGGCTTCAGTAAAGTGTGGTCAATAATGTTAGCTATTTGAGATGGATTCTCGTCGATTAAGGCGATCAGCTGATCAGGGGCCAGAGTGCCCACGGTCGGCATTGCCTCAATGACGTAACGAACCAGGTGGATCAGCTTTTCACCTGCGATCAGGGACATGGCCAATACTTCTTCATGGCTATCGGGTTGTTGATCCGCATCACCGGTTGCCTTATTGGTGATCGCCGAGAAGCCGATGATTCTCATTCCGGCATGGTTGGCGGTAATCACCTCTGGGACCGTTGACATGCCGATGGCATCGGCGCCGATTAATCGCAAATAACGTCTTTCGGCCGGGGTTTCGTAAGATGGCCCTGAAACGGCCGCGTAGACCCCTTGTTGAATCGAGATACCTTTTTTCTTGGCGATGTTGGTCGCCAGAGCCCGTAGATCCGGAGCATAAGCATAGGTCATATCGGGGAATCGAGGTCCAATATCATCTTCGTTAGGACCGATGAGCGGGTTAGAGCCCATCAAGTTAATGTGATCGACGATAAGCATCACATCACCTGGCTCATAGCTCGGGTTCAAGCCTCCGGCGGCATTGGTCACCAATAGCGATCTGGCGCCCAAAGCATGTAACGTGCGAATAGGAATCTTGATTTCGGCCATGGGTTGTCCTTCGTAATAGTGGACACGACCTTGCATCACGGCAACATTCTTACCTGCCAGTTTACCCAGTACTAATCGCCCGGCATGACCGACAACGGTCGACTCCGGAAAACCTGTGATCTCATTGTAGGGGATAGTCGCATCGACCTGAACTTCCTCAGCCAGGCCTCCAAGTCCAGAGCCAAGAATAACAGCCAACTCTGGCCGTATATTCGTTCTTGACTGGATATAATCCTTGGCTAAATTGATTATCTCCATTTGTTTCGTCATGACTTTTATCCCCTAAGATATACCTGGTTAGGCTCGGCCGTCGGCTACAAGCATAACGATCGAACGAGCCATTACAAGATGGGTCTTGCCTTTCACCGAAGGTGCTGTATCTGGATCACAGATATCTTCCAGCATCGGCCGGGAGGTGTCGATCACTCGCCGCCAACCACTCCATTGCCGGCTTACGACCTCGGGCAACTCGAACTCGAGAGCTTCCCAATACGAATTTAACATAAAGTGGAAGCGGCAGGTCCCTTTCATACAGTCAATGGTTAGCGCCAGACTGTGAGAATTGTGCCCCCAATCCGGTCTAAACAACTTTACACCATGCCAATTGATCTTGGCCTGTATAAGAAAATCCGATAGCGTCATACGCCGATCTCCGCGCAAAACGTCCAGAGTCAGTCTTATTGATATCAGCCGCTTCAAGAAACGGTGAATATCCAAATTTTTTTCTAAAAGGGACCAATCCATCCAACCAATTATATTATCTTGACAATAGGCATTGTTATTTCCCAATTGTGTTCGACGCATTTCGTCCCCCATCAGGAGCATCGGCGTACCCAGGGACATCAGATTGATGGTTAGGAAATTCTTTATTTGTTGGCAGCGAATTTTTTCTATCTCGGGATCATCACTAGGTCCTTCAACCCCGTAATTCCAACTAAGGTTTTCATTGTGTCCATCATTATTGTCTTCTTTATTTGCCAGGTTATGCTTTTCATTATACGAGACGAGATCATTTAGTGTAAAACCATCGTGGCTTGTCACAAAGTTGATGCTCTGTTCCGGTTCGCGGTTTTCATGAGCATAAATGTCGGGACTGGCCAACAAACGGGCTGGTAGCTTAGAAACCATGCCTGGGTCACCTCTCACAAAGCCTCGAACATCATCCCTGAACCGACCGTTCCATTCATTCCAACGATCGCCAATAAAACTACCAACCTGGTACAAGCCGGCCGCATCCCAAGCTTCGGCAATTAATTTTGTGCCGGCTAATCGAGGATCGGACTCAATATCCCATAATGTTGGAGGATTCGCTAGAGGCGTACCCGATTCGCCTCTGGATAGGATCGAAGCGAGGTCGAACCGAAAGCCATCGACATGCATTTCTTCCACCCAGTAGTGCAAGCTATCAAGGATTAGCCTACGCACGATAGTATTGTTAGCGCTTAAGGTATTTCCAGTTCCACTATAGTTTGCATAGTCGATCATATCCTGGTTTATGATGTAATAAACGCTATTTTCAATGCCCTTAAAACAATAGGTTGGTCCATTGCCGTCGTTCTCGGCTGTATGGTTATATACAACGTCCAGAATCACTTCGATGCCAGCTCGGTGGAGCGCCTTCACCATATCCCTGAACTCATCTAAAGGGCCCAGGGGTTCCTGAATCGAGCTGTATCCGCAATGGGGAGCAAAAAATGATACGGGGCTATAACCCCAATAATTGGTGAGACCTACTGGCGCATCTTGCTCGTCGAATTGGAATACCGGTAATAGCTCAACGGCCGTTATTCCCAAATCCTGCAAATAAGGGATTTTATCTACCAAGCCTGCGTAAGTGCCTTTTCTTGTCTCGTCAATGCCCGAATTTTCATTTCTGGTGAAGCCACCAATATTTAGTTCATAAATGACCGTTTGAGTATAGGGCCGGCTAAGGGGCCGATCCCCCTCCCAGTCATACGCGTCAAGATCGGCAATAACGCTCTTCATCGCAATAGCTGCGTTATCCCCCGGAAGCGTTGCAGCACTCCGGCTGAACTTTTTGGGAACGGCAATTCCTTTACCATATGGATCAAGTAGTAATTTTTCTGCGTCGAACCGGTGACCTCGCTGAAGATCGACAGGTCCATGAAATCGGTAGCCATAAAGTTGGCCCGCATCGAGACCGGGAATGAAAACATGCCAGTAGTGAAAAGTGCGATTTCTTGAAGACCTCAGTTTGAAAACCCTGGTCGGTTTGTCATCATTGACCTCGTCAAATAATAACAAATCTACCCGAGACGCACTTTTTGAAAAGATACTGAAGTTGACCCCACCGGCAACAACCGTTGCCCCCAGTGGGTAACAGTTACCTGGATTGATGGAGGATGTTGATTGACGTTTCATCTCTGGTTATAAGTTTCCGTATCATTTACAGAAAGACAATAGGCGACAGGGCCATCTTTTCACTTGGATTGATAATTATCTAGATTCTGAAAAGATGCCTTCGATACAACCGAGGAACTTCTCATAAAATGATTGTATTCGTCAGGTTACCATCTTGAAACTGAATAACAAACAGGTGTTGGTCTTAAGGCTAATAAACCGGCCAGCCAAAACGGTTTACTATTACGGATTGTTGAATCAATAGTTCCTACTCACATATTCAAATAAAAATGTTTCGTCTGGATTTGCGTCCCAGGCGTAAACAACATAAGAGCGGGCAATTTTATCTGGCCAACCCTCCCTGCGATCGTCGATTAAAATCCAGGCAAAGCCAATAAAGAAAAAAGAAACGGATATCATAAATCCAAACAAGCGCAATATGGCCTGAGCTAAAGTTAACGGGTCACCATCGTGGGCAACCACTCTCAATCCCAAGATCATCATTCCTATAGTTTGCCCGGTCAGGACCCAGAATAATATAAAATAGCCCATCACAACTGTCACTCCGTAAAGAGAAACAAATATCGTTCCAGAAAGGTCTGCTGGTGATGTCGCATCATTGAAAGATCTGAACATATCCTCCAATCCTAATAATCCTATGGTCGTTGAAAAGAGCCAACTTGAAATCGCCATGAATGCTGCCAGAAAAGCAATGTCAAGCGCAAACGCGAACAGACGGCTTATAAAACCGGCGTAATAGCCTAATAATGAGTGTTCCTGCAATGGTCTCTGTCCACGACGCCTGGCTGGCCGTATGATCTCAGGATTAAAGTCCGCTCGAGGCACGTCATCGCGTCTTGGGCGACGAAGCAACCTGCGAAATGGCCGTTCCAGGAAAATGTCGGTACTGAGGGTGCGCTCCCGTACCTCTTCTATCGCCTCATCGATTATCCCCATGCTCTGGGCGGAAACTATCTCCTGAATAAATAGTTGGATTCGTTCGCTTTCAACAATGTCATCCATAGCCTCATCTGCTATTTGACCGACTGCCACCTCGGCAACTAGTCGGCTTCGCGCATCCTCAGCCCGTCCGAGGACCATCCACTGGTTCACCAGGCTCTCACCTCTCTCCACTGATGTTTCGAATTTTCGTCTAAGAGGGGATACGGCACGACTCCGGCCAAGCGGTCCAAAGACGAGATTGATTCCATTGGTCGCCAGGTCAGTGATGCTACGCACCAACTTCACACCCCGGCTGGCCTTTGTTCTTGCATCGATCATCATACCCAGGGCCAGGTAGCGAGCAGTCAAATCTGGCGTCTCTCCAAATTGCTGCTCCCACTCCGAAACTGGAACCAGAACATCTTCAGCCAGACGGGGAGTTGGAACAGCTTCCTGGTCGATCTCCCTGGCCTGCTCTAAACGATCGGATACCGTATCCAGGGCCAGGAGGGCGCTGCCGAGAGTTACGCGGGTGAAGGTCTCACTCCTTGTTGGTCGGTTTGCCAATCCGGATATCGCCTCACCCGCAATTGGTTGTTGTCGCTGTGGTGAAATCCACATAAGGTTACTTCTGACATCGCTGTCTCCGGATAACTCTGCAGACGTGGACGAATCTTCCGGATTGTTTCCAGCCACGTCATCTCTGGAGTCCGACACCGGCATACTGGATATGTTTGTTGCAGGTACAAGCTCTCCAGGATCGTTTTCAATGTTTCTCGAATCCGGTTGTTCACGCTCATCTACCATGGATTGTCATCCTTTCCATTAAGCAAATCCAAATATTTCCATCGACCTCATGGTTTGATAAATAATGACCCGTGCGCTAAAGGCTTAATCCATAAAAAATCCCACTGGATACAAGATGCCAGATAATGCTCTTCTCAAACTGGTGCCTGTGACCGGACGAGTTACGAAAACAATACAGGACACGCATAACAATCTGCAAGAACGGCCAGTGATGGATAAATTAACAGTTGGGTCCAATCACCGCCGATTTGAACGCAATATGGACCAAATAAGCCACAAAGAAAGCATAGTCATTAAAACAAAGCCAATCACAATAAGCCATGTTGGTAAATTCCATGGCCAAACGAGATTAAGTGATGGGATGAGCAAAGCCAAGGCAATTGTCAAGGTACCAACCAATACCGATAGGATAATTCGATTGGCCATTTGATTTAGCTGTGTAGTCGAATGTCGAATTTCGGGAACGTTCACTTTAAATTCCAGGTTGCCGCTTTCAAACCTGTCTAGAATTCGTATCGTTTGGCCTGGAAGACCTGTTAACAAATCAATCCAGGCCGTCGAGCTGCGTAAAATTGGTGGCCCCCAAAATTTGGGTGAAGCCAAGCCTATGATAAAGCGACTGACGTAAGGTCCAGAAACTTTAAAGACATCAAAATCAGGAGCGATTCTTTTTCCCACTCCTTCCATCACAACCAACGTTTTTAATAGTAACCAGTAATCACTAGGAATCTTGAGATGGTATTCATAGATGACTGGTTGTATCTCACTCAGCAAATCGGTGGCTGAGATCTCTTTTAAGGGCAATCCATAATATTTGCGCAATAATCGACGCAGGTCTCTTTGAAGGCCATATTGATCGACACCGGGGCTGGCAATACGCATCCGAACGAGTTGCTCAATTATGGACTCCACATCGAAACGAATGATGGCAATATACAAACGGATCAGATTTGCGCGATCGGTATCATCCAGGTAACCGACCGTACCGAAATCCATCAATCCGATAACTCCCCCGGGCATTATCACCAGGTTACCCGGGTGAGGATCGGCATGGAAATAGCCATCTTGCAATACGGCTTTAATAACAAATTGAGCCGCGTGCAGCGCTATCTCATGGCGGTCGTAGCCAGCTGCGTCCATGGCCTCAACGTTATCGGCCTTGATGCCTTGAATTCGTTCTTGAATCAACACCCGCCGCGATGATCGATCCCAATAGATCTTGGGAACATAGATGTATTCTTCTTCACTGAAGTTCTCACGGAAGCGGTCCGCATTTCGACCTTCGCGAACGTAGTCAAGTTCAAAACGAAGAGCATGACCAAACTCTTCGGCCAGCCCGACAGGATCATATGGCCGCGTCCAGGACAATCTCTCCTGGGCCAGGCGTGCCAGATCAAGGATAATCGCCAGATCTGTTTCTATGACTCTTTCGATTCCCGGCCGTTGGACTTTGACGACGACATGTGTCCGATCAGGCAACAGCGCTGCATACACCTGGGCAAGGGATGCCGAGGCAATAGGGGTTGGATCCAAGGCTAAAAATACCTCTTCTACTGGCTGGCCCAGTTCATCTACCAGAAGCGCTTGGACCTCCGACCACGGAGCCGGGGGAACATCGTCCTGAAGTTTAGCCAGTTCATTGATATAAGCCGGCGGCAAGAGTTCCGGACGGGTACTGGCAATTTGTCCCAGTTTTATGAAGGTTGGACCTAGCTCCTCCAGGGCAAGTCGCAGATGTACGGCCGCTGTCCGTGGGGTAGCCGGCGGCGGCTCCCGACGAAACAAGCGCGCCGGCAATCTCAAGGCGCGATCTAAGCCAAGTTGGGCGACAACAGCGCCAAAGCCATGGCGTACCAGGACTTCGGCTATCTTGCGGTATCGGGCCAGTTGTCGCGGTCTGAGAAATAGCATCGCGAGCTATGCCTCCCGCGGTAAATTGGATGTGGTCAATATTATTGCGCCCTTGAAGAATCTGCGATATGCCTTTACGAAAAAAGGTTCGACAGATATGTTTTAGAAAACCTAATACGGAATTATACGAGAGAAGAATGGGGCATGCACCCATGATGTGGGCCAGAGTCACACTGATCGCTCTAATTGTCGGGGAACTATCTCCCGTGGTGAGGGGTTTGATGACAATTCCCTGGTGGGATGTTTGCCAGGAGCCTCAAGTATATATCCGGAAACGATTATTAGGGTTCTGCCTCTTCACCTTCTGGTTTCCGCTTTCCCTTCCAAAAGCGTCTCAAACGAAATCTCGTTGGCGCTTTTGGTAGCTGTGGTCTCAACTCTGGTTCCGGAAATGGCGGTAGGTCAAACATCTTTCTCCAGGCATAAGTACCCAATAACTTCGTCGAGGCTACTATCGGGGCAGCCAGGATCGCTCCGATGAGGCCGGCCATCGTTGCGCCCATGAATACACCAATGATGACTATCAGAGCGTGTAAATCCAGGGCGCCGCCTACAATACGAGGAACGAGTAAATTGTTCTCAATCTGTTGAATGAGGAGCATCACGCCAAAAACAATGAGTGCATAATAAACAGGATCAATACCAAGGTAGTTGTCTGGTTGGAAAAAAGCGACCAAAACGGCCGCGGCCGTGCCGATGAAGGGGCCGATTACGGGAAGAAATTCGAGCAAACCGGATAACACGCCCAATCCAAAGGCATTTTGAACACCAAGGATCGATAGGGACACCCACACCGCCAGGAAAATCACGGCGGCAAGAAGGATCTGGCCCCGGAGATAGGCTCGCCAGATTCGGTCAAACTCCCGCAATATACGTTCTGTATCACGTCTATAACCTGGTTGGTAAACCGCGCGGCTGACGTACCCGCCTAACCTGCCCATCTCAAAAGCCAGGTAGATGGAAATTATTGAGGTAAACAGGATAACCGTGATAACCTCCGCGGTCGAGCTCAAAACGATTACTACTGTACGACCACTTTGATTAAGGATGGGTACAACTGCTGCGATGATCTGGTCGCCGAGGGTATCCCAATCGATGCTACCCCATAAAGTGGAGAGATGAAAATTAAATGGTCCAATTACGATTGCGTCAGTTGTTGACAGCCAATCGACCACATTGTTGAGCAGATCAGGTACACTATCAATCAAATTAGACACTTGCTTGAACGTGCTAACGCCGAGATTAATGGCAGCACCGATCAAAACAATGGCCAGAACAAAATAGGTTAGCAGGATCGCCGCTCCCCTCTTTAACGGTGTATTTTCAACCAGTAAATTTATCAGCGGCGTCAGAACGTAGGCAATAATTCCAGCTGCTACAACTCTGAGAATAAGGTCTGTGAATCGAGAGGCGATGAACCCAATCAGGATCAAGGAAACAACAGCAACCAGAATCTTTATACTGCGGTCCCACTGTGGAGATTCTTCAGGGGGATTCGGTAGTTTTTCAACCTTCGCTTCGATTTCGTCGCTCACCAGCAGATATCCATAGTTTGTGCCGCAAGCCCCTAACAACTCGATATGATCTGTCTATCCCATTCAACCCCAGAATACTCTACGGCTAAATGATAAACTGCGGTGTATTCTTGGAGAAGGAGGTGTGTTTCCAATGAATATAATTTAAACAAATTCAACTAGAACCAGGAAACAAGGCAAGCGTCTGCCCAAAAATAACAACCAATAACCAATTTCGAACCAGATTGCTGATCAACACCAAGATAACAAATGTTGCCAGGCCAGTTTCGAATGCACCAGCCACGGCCGTGATCGCCGATCCGACTACCGGGATGCTGGCCAGTAATAGGATGACTGAACCGCGTTTCTGATAACCCTCCTCGAGTCGTTGCCACTGTTCTGGCGTAACCTGGGGAATGTGTTCAACCGCCGAATCCTTTCCTAGTTTTCCAATATTATAGTAGGCAAGCTTGGTGAAGACGCCGAGAAAGCTTACTATTATGACAACCGTCCACATCGAGGAATCAATAAGCCCTGTCATGCCTCCTATTCCCTGGCCAAAGGCCACTATCGACACCAGATCAAGCTATCAACGCGTCTGTTAATAAATTTGAGGCCAGATCCTCCTGGTGCTAACAAACGACTCTATCAACTACCTGATTGAGCCATAGAATTCTATCATTTCTTCTTTGCAGATTTTTTCCTTGGTAGCCATAGCACTACCACAAGGATTAAGAATAGGAGAAAGAGCAATAAGCCGCCGAGAACTGATTCCCCTGAAGCAACCAACACAATACCGAGTATGATCGGGAAAATTGCCAGGGCCGTCAGTAAGATCTTGCTTTCCTTTTTTACATTCACAGATATTAAAGCCTCCTGCTTAGACTGTTGAAAATTGTCCTTCTAGCCAATCAAGGGTTCTTGACTTTGATCATCACTACCCACGGATGCTCACCCTTATAACGATTGGTGCTGCGCTGATGGTATGTTTTGAATTGTTTTAATTTGGTTAAAAAGGCATAGGCTGCCTGTTTCCAGGCTAGCCTCAATAAAAGGTTATTCGTTTTCGTTATTCGAGACCAATCTCAATCCACTGTAGCTATAACCCTTATCGTAGAGCAATTAGACCGTTCTCAGTTATTGCTTCCAACTACGCTCCAGTCTTTTTAGCGAACGGAAGCCTATTTCTGCAATCTGGATGCCAGAGAGCCCATAAAACTATACTGCTTTTTAGCATTAGTACCATTAACTGTCAAGGACGAAAATCATCATGGGATCAGATGAAGCTGTGGTTTTTGTCATCCGTGAACAATTAAGCGCTCTATTGACGATTCCCTTCAGGTTGAATGCATCGCTATCACGACTTTGACCTAGTTTTACTCAATATTCGATACTCGCCCTGAGTCGCCGTCACGATGGGATTTGGCCGCCAGGAGTTCTGTTAATCATCGGTCTGCCCTAAAGCGATCAAATAGATGCCTTATCTAGAACCACGCTTACAAATGCATGGGCGGTCATGCGATCCCCCCTGCCTTCGTTATCTGATTAGATAGACGGGTCGCTTCCCCTCCAGTAAGGAGAGAGTTCTGACTGGGTCCTGGAGCCGGGTGGGAAAGTCGACCGCTACGCTTCTTCACCCTCTTCCTTGCCACCAAACGTAGCCCTAAGTCTAGCCTCGTCTTTCTCTGACAATGAGGTTTGTAGGACGATAGGCTTATACTTCTGCAATTCCTCGACTACCTTATCAGGGGTCACTTTGCGGACAAGAATGAAGATTGCGGAATGGCCAGGAGCGATGGTATTGCCAACATCTTTTATGAACTTATCGTCGACGCCGATATCGGTCAAACCTCCTGCTACCGCGCCGGTAATGGCGCCAATGGCCAGTCCCAACCAGGGAACAAAAAATGGCAACCCCATTAACATTCCCCAGAAGCACCACCGAGCGCACCGGCCCCAGTAAGGCTAGTTACCTGCTTTACCTTTGGTTTTCCTTCTAGTGGTCGGATCACGAGAGCAGCATCCTCGAGTTCGATTAGTTGTTCCTCTTGCATTCGGATCAGTGTATCACGAGCCTCTAAAGCCCTCTCTCTTTGTCAAAGGCGAAAACTACTATATCAGCCATGTCTATCTCCTAAAATTGTTCCGATAAATGATCCCGGAAGTGCCTGGTATGGACAAAAAAACATTTGAAATTCGAGTTCGTTTGGGCAGAATCCAGCAATCAGTATTCGTCGTAGCAATAATGCCTAGTGTACTCCCATGCCAGATCCCCATCGTATATCGTATTTATCCAGAACGGCTCCTGAGGATCAGCTTTTTCATCGTCAGCCGCTAACCTTTGTCTAGTCAGCCATAATGCTCGTGTATGGAAGGTCCAGAGGAAGTAGTTAGATGATCACGTCTCTACCCCATATTGGCAAACTGACTGAGCCAATGATATTTGAACCCTGTCAAAACCGGCATAGCCAGATCTCAGTGTATAATTCGTTGGTCGAACGACCAACAAAAGAAGTAGGAGTAAAAACCGAATGTTCCAGCAATATCATCTTTCCCATCGTGAGGCTCAAAAAATTATCCAGGCTATCCAGATAGAACTTGAGCGGGAGGATAAAGGCGCGGCGATTGCCGTCGTTGACGCCCATGGCGAACTTGTCGCCTTCCTAAAGAGTGATGGTTGTCGATTGCCCTCGATAACGATAGCAATTAACAAAGCTTATTCTGCTGCGCGCGAACAGAAGCATTCAAAGGCGATCGGTGAAGCTTCCCGAGATGAAGGATTTCCGATGACCAACTTTGGCGAACTGCGTTACACATCCTGGGGTGGCGGCGTGCCTATTCGCTTTCAGGGTCAAGTCGTTGGCGCTATCGGAGTTAGTGGCCTACCTGAAGAAGAGGATATGGTCTTGGCTCAAATGGGAGCGTCGCTGTTAGCCAACCAGCCCACACCTTGATTGCTGACTCACACATGGCCCGAGCGGCAGCGAGATCGTCAACATTCTGGATGGCACCGACCGTACACCTAGATCCTGGATCGATGCTTCTTTCCAGTGACTATCCTGTCTGATTACGTCTGCCTGGGCGCCGAACTATACTTGCCAAATTCTTGGACCGATGGAGTACTCCAGCAATCCCGAAATGCCACCCCTAGATTACATTAGCGCCCTCGAATTTGCCTATGACCGCCTGACCGATGAACTCCCCCTACATCTTCACAACAATACCGTCTATCACAGCTTTGGAGAAGTGCTCTTGGACGCATTGTTTCTGGACAGTCAAGTTGGCGTTGTTTAAGCTGATCTTCATTCTTTACAGGTAGCCGCCGCCTTCCACGACATAGGCTGGGTAATTCAAGGCGACCGACGCGAAAATATCGGCGTTGAGATTTGTAGGCATTTTTTACCGGCATTCGGTTTTTCAGGAATGCATATTTATCGTATTTCCGGCATGATCCTAGCAACGCGCCTCCCCCAGTCACCCGAAAACCAATTGGAAGAGATATTAGCTGACGCTGATATGTTCACTCTGGGAAGTGATGACTTTTGGTCACGCAACAATGATCTTCGTTTCGAAAGAGAAGGCTTTGACGAGGTTGTTTCCGACGAGGAATGGTACCAGAGCCAGCTTGATTTTCTGAAGATTCATCAATTCCACACCATTGCCGCTCAGAAGACAATAGATCGTCAGAAGAAAGCGTATATCGCTGAACTCAGTCGCTATGTATCCCAGAACGGTCGGCGAGACGGACAGGACCCAGACCGCCCTTAACCTGAGAATCTCCGGAGCCACCGGCCGCTATAGACGTCGCATTACCACCAGGGTCAAATCATCGGCCGGGGGTGTGTCTCCGGAATAGGACCTAACGCTTTCCATAATCGCCGCCAGGAGAGCGTCCGCATTCAACCACTCTTGTGAATTGATCACCTGCTCCAACCGTTCATTGCCATAGAATCCGCCCTCCGAATTACGGGCCTCTGTGACACCATCGGTAAAAAAAACAAGGTAATCACCCGATTCAAGATGAATCTTGTGGTTTTCAAACACCATGTCGTCAAAGGCGCCCAATAGAACACCAGGGAATGATAGAGATTCCAGATCGCCCTTATGCTTTCGTAACCAGTAGGGGAATTCATGCCCCCCATTTGCGAATGACATCTTACCTGTGTCTGTCTCTATAGTGATATAAAACGCGCTTAAGAAGAGAGGGGTCTTAATATCGAGCGATATGAGGTGATTTGTCCTGGCCAATATTTCGGCTGGTTCGTTTTTACTCATTGATTCCGCTCTGAATGCTGTCCTGGCCGAGGCCAGTCACGCACGTGACGTTATCGCTGGCGGAAGCTGCGGCGTGATAAACAATATCTTAGTCGAAAGTTGCAACCGGCTTCCATTGGCAATTGACGATCTTTATTCTTGCGGGGCAACCCGCACTGAACCGGAAATTTTGCGAACAGGCGATCGTAAGTTAACCGACTCTATAGAAAGGTAGTCGCCATGTCCAACGCCATTGTCGTTCTCAACGCGGGCTCGTCGAGCATCAAGTTTTCGCTGTTTATCGAGCGCGGCGAAACCCTTGAGCCGGACGTCCGGGGCCAAGTCGAAGGGCTCTACACCGCGGCGAGTTTTGTTTCGAAGGCGCCTGACGGTGCGATGAAAGCCGAGAAGTCCTGGCCCGCCGGCCTCAAACTGGGTCACGACGGGGCACTCGACCATCTGATCGGCCATTTGCGGTCGGAGCTGCCGGGCGATCGACTGATCGGCCTCGGGCACCGGGTGGTGCACGGCGGCATGGCTTACACCCCAGCCCGTTCCAGGTGGATGAGGCGGTGCTCCAAGGTGCTGGAAACCTTCATTCCGCTGGCCCCCCTGCATCAGCCACACAATCTCGCTCCGATCCGCCGCGCTCTGGAGCGCGCTCCCGAGCTGCCGCAGGTGGCCTGCTTCGACACCTCTTTTCACCGCACCCAGCCCGATGTG
>CAVOYS010000007.1:0-358466 GCA_963700725.1 uncultured Chloroflexia bacterium | reverse complement strand
GCATTTGAGTAAGGAGCTTCTTTAGTCGAGCTAATAAACCGGGTTTATTTAGCTCAAGAAAACCCATGTATGGTGCACCGTACTGAAAGAAGGCTCGCAGAGCAATTTCTTGCCAGAGTGCATCAAACAACAAGTCATCGCCCGAATGGGCGGTTACATTTTTCAATGTAATCTTCATGAGTTCCACGTTCGTGTTTGGAACTTTCGTTAATAATTACCTCGTTATTATCGGAGTCATACCGAATATCATAAGTCGAAAGATTCCAACTCAATGGATATGCCTGAAAATCGACTTCGGCAACAAGCGACCACAAGCATGCGGATAGTCACTCCAGTGTCCTGGATTCTACTGCAAAGTGACCCATGCCGTAAAATATAAGTCCATCGTGATATTCTTCGTACCCTTGGGGAACATGTCGTGAATTCCCCGGACAACTGCCGCGCCTGTATCTATCAGTCAGTGATATAATTCTCGATAATAGGGGGACGGCCACGGAAAATCCTCATTTGCAGCATGAAACGAGACAATTACGACTTCAAAAGAGGCTCGCAGGTCCCGGATCGCCTGATAAACCCATGGTCCAAATTCAGCCGTACCAGCCTGTGTTCGTCTAGCTACACCAAATTGTGCTTCACAGCATGCAATGATCCCAATGTGAACACCATTATCTTCGATTATTAATGGATACCTGGCATCAGTAATGTTGTTACCAGCGCCGCAGTATCTCATTCCCATCTTTCGAAGTAACCTCTGGGTAATTTCTAATCCATGCGTGCCGAAATCGATGATGTGATTGTTCGCCAGTGAGTATACATATCGCTTCACATTTAGGAGGCAACCCGGTTGAGAATAAACACGGACCTGCTTTAGGGTGGGGGTTAATCTCATGATCGAGTGACAGAATTGGGCCTTCCAGATTAGCAAGAATATTACTTCCGCCTAGATATGCAACCACCTGATTATTTCCGGGAGCCCAGTCACCCACGAAATACATCACTTACCCTACCAGGTATTTAGGTCTATACCAAGGCAACGGTAGCCAACAACGACTTTTTAGTTTCAATTCACCTTGGAATCTCAAGAACCTTTTCCATTGAGATTTGACCATATTCCGGAGGCAGCTTACGTAACATTCGGTGGTATATACGCTACGTAACCCAACTTTTCCATCAAATATCGATTGCTTCTTGATTGTGCCATAAACTGGCTTTTCTGCGTACCGCGGTAAATGAATTCTAAACAAAAGGGGCGTCGATCGCCTCAGATATGAATATTCTTTATCTTCCCACCTAGGCATAGGTAAATGGTCTGGAAACCGGAGATTCTCCCCAGGATTGATGCAACTTATGAATAGAATATTTTCTCCAATAGCCATCGTCATTGTTCTGTCTGGCATCTTTGGACCATAATCGGCACTAGTCAGTGCTAAAAATTATTAATATCTCTGTCTGAGATTCCGTCAGCATATCCTTTCAACGGATTGCTGACTAGTCATTCGATTCCCTCGAAGCTATTGCTACACTAACCTTAGGCACTGGCGGGCGAGATTCGATGTCCTCGTTTTTTCAGATCGCACGATGCCTTTAAATTACCGGAAATCTAGCCCTTTGCTATCAATACAAATGATCGTTCCTCGTCCCATAGCGGATATCAACCCTTATACAAGTCAACAATTCTTGAACGCTTGTTAGCTAGAATAATACTTCCATCTTTGTATACTCCCAAGATATCAAGACCCCTTGTAAAGCATAATGGGTTTATTCAGTTGACGAGGTTGCAATCTTCAATATCATGTGAGTCTCTTGCAATCACGCTGGCAATTCCGCTCATTAATCGATAACCTCAGACTGAATTTCATCTAGAGACAAGAAAATGCTGAAATATATTTTGACTTAAAGATTATTCTCGAGAAGACCCGTGTTCCAGAATAAAGAGATACAATCGCAATCGATGCCTTAACTACGTGATTTGAAGATTATGCTGTTCTTGGTTTCGGAATGAAAGAATGAGTCATTATCAGACATTAGCCTTACAATAGGAGAGTTACTGATTCGCTGGAGATTCATCAAGACCCACTTCTTCCACTAACACAAATTGCGGTCGATACCGCAACCAATCATTCGACAACAAAACTTGAAGATCATGACCCTCTACATCAACATTTAGAAAATCTATCACCTGATTCTCAGGAAGGTGATCGTCTAGAATAGAATCTAGCCTATATGCCTTTACTGTGGACTGTCGTGTTATATGGAAATCACGGTATCCTTCGTAATGTACGGCGAAACTATTGGTAACAGTGTTCAGAGCAGATTCGTTAAATTCATAGTAGACTAACTCACTTTCTGCGTTTGAAACAGCCAATTCCAAATTAATATCCTCGCTCCTGATAGTTTTGAATTCATCCATGCAGCCGGGTCTCGGATCAATGTTTATGCCTCTCCAACCGAGGAGGAAAAAGAAATAGGTGTTTGAGAACCGCACTGGATGATGCGCACCAACATCGACAAAGAATCCTCTTGTTTTGTTCTCGAACATACGATTAAGAATCATATCCTCACCTTCTTGAGAATATGAATGCAGATAATTTCCTGCTACGTTCGGCTTATGCCATTTTCTAGAAAGATTGAATATTCGACGCTTATACTTTCTGCTCCTTACGACCCTTAATCTCCCATTTGCCCCGCATCAGCAGGGGAGCACCACCTGAAAAGCCTAAACGACCCGATTTGAAAAAATCTCCCGGTTCAACCTCCAGGTACCCAACTTCATTTCGTGGCCAGTCGGCCTCTTCTCCTTTTACTGTCACACGAGCACCAACCTGATAGGTACCGCTTGCTAATGGTAAATCTTGTATTGAAAATCTAAACTCCCCGTACCCGTTAACCGCTGTAAACAGCTCATTCGAATATGAACTGTAGTTAACAAGTAACCCAAGTCGCATTGTACCAATGGAAATCCCAGGATCAACTTCGTGGATTACTCCATCTTTAGCACAGCGATAACCCAATACGAAAACTACATCTCCCCCGCTACGAGCAGCATGAATTTTCTCTCCCTTTGAGTTCTCGATATGGAAGCTCGTAAATCTGATCAGACCAGTACCACTTCTCTCAGTTTCATCTGTCAGCAGATACTCTTCTGCTTTTTGACTACCAATGGAGTCGAGATATAGCTGGATTACTGATGACGTTTCTTCACACGCCAACATCTCCCCGCGATTCAGAAGAATTGTAAGACTACAAAGATTCTCAATCGCTGCCATATTATGGCTGACCAATAATACTGTCCGTACCTTCGGTAGCAATAGTGTCCATCTTGCCCAAACACTTCTTCTGAAACTCTGCATCGCCAACCGCCAGTACCTCATCAACTAACAGTATCTCCGGTTCCAAGTGAGCAGCCACCGAAAATGCAAGTCGAACATACATACCGCTGGAATAATGTTTAACCGGCGTATCGATAAACTTCTCAATCTCCGAAAAATCAACAATCTCATCAAATTTTCGGTCAATTTCCACTCCGGCTCATGCCAAGGATCGCGCCATTGAGATAAGTATTTTCTCTACCGGTCAACTCCGGATGAAAACCTGTCCCCACCTCCAGCAACGACCCCACCCGGCCGCGCAACATCACTTCCCCTTCCGTCGGTTCGGTTATACGGGAAAGGATCTTCAGCAGGGTCGATTTACCGGCCCCATTGCGGCCGATAATCCCCACGACTTCCCCCTGCTTGACCTCGAAGGAAACATCCTTCAAAGCCCAGATGGTCTGGTCCAGGTCGCTGGCGCCGTGGGATTTGCCGCGGAGGAGGCGGCCGGTTCTCCGGAAGGGTGCTTTCACCCCATCGGTAATCGATTCGCGGATGGTCTTGTACCTGGCCTGAGGGCCGCCGATGTGGTACAGCTTGCCCAGATTTTCTACCCGAATAGCGACTTCGCTCATAGAGAATTTCCAATTTCCAATTTCGAATTTCGAAATGTTCTTTTACACCACATCAGCGAAGGTTTTTTCCATGCGCCGGAAATAGTAGAGGCCGCCAATCAGGACCAGGATGGCCACGAAGGCGGAGACCAGGACCATGGAGCCGGGCTGGGTGTCGGTATCCAGCAGCGCCCAGCGGAAGCCTTCGACGACGCCGGCCATGGGGTTCAGGGCGTAGAGGGTCAGCCAGGGCTCTTCCAGCAAGCTGCTGGGATAGGCGATGGGGGTGACGAAGAGCCAGGCCTGGATGATGAAGGGCACGGCGTAGCGGACATCACGAAACTGGACGTTCAAGGCGGCAAACCACAAGCCGAAACCCAGGGAGGTGACGAAGGCCAGCAACAGCAGCGCCGGTAGCCAGATGACGTTCCGGGTGGGGACGATGCCGTAAAAGACCATCATCAGGATCAGGACCAGGAAGGCCAGGACAAAATCCACGGCCGGGGCCAGCACGGCCGCCAGGGGAATGACCAAGCCGAGGGAAGAATACTTTTTTGATCAGATTGGCGCTGCCGACCAGGCTGTTGGAGGAGTTGGTCAGGCCATTGGCGAAAAAGGTCCAGGGGACCAGGGCGGCGTAGCTGAAGACCGGGTAGGGCACGCCGTCGGAGGGCATCTTGGCCAGGCGGCCGAAGAAGATGCTGAAGACGACCATGGTGAAAAAGGGCTGCAAGATAGCCCAGCCGGCGCCCAGCACGGTCTGCTTGTAGCGGACCTTGATATCACGCCAGGTCAGGAAGTAGGCCAGGTCGCGGTATTGCCAGAGATCGCGCAGGTTGAGCTTGGACCCAGCCCTTGGACGGCCGGATGTAAGTGACCGGCAAATCGTCGGTGGCGGGACGGCCGTTGGGGTTGGTCACGGCCGCAGGATCTGTCAGGGTTTCTTCTTCCAAGGCCACTAGCTGTTCGTCTCCTGTTTCCGCGGCCGGAATCGTGTCTGTTTTAGCAAGCAGGGGCTGAGAGGTCGATCAGCCTGCGCTTTTTTATCGCCCGGCCAGAATAAAGCCATGTCCATCCCCTGGACCTGCAATAAGGGCAAATTGCCGTCAGGGGATCGTGGCTACCGCCAGGCCCAATTCTAAACAAGTGAGCTGGCAGATGTCGACAATATCGCCCTCCCCTTCGATGATCAGGCTATCATAGCCGGCTTCTCGTACCTGGAGCAGCTGGGCGCGGGCGGCCGTCGCGGGTATTCCGGTAGATGCGCATGGAGGCTTCGACATATTTTTTGGCCAGGAGTGATTTTTCGGCCATTCCCTGGGGGGTCAACAGATAACGCCAACGCCAGCGGCCGATCCGTTTGACCTTGATGTAGCCTTTGGCCGTCCAGCGTTTCAGGTACCAGTTAACCGTACCCACGGCCACGCCGGCCTGGGCTGCCAGATCGGCCTGGGTCGTCTCGGGTTCCTGGGCCAACGCTTCTAATAAATGTAATTCGGTCTGTTTGTCGAAATCCATGCTCCGCCATTCCGACATGGGGTCTGTCCGAAGTAGGCAATGATTCAAATTATGAATTCAATCATTGAATTCAACGTATGAATTCTAGCATAGGGGAATTTGTACGTCAATGAGGGAGGAGCAAAATGGGACTAAATGACTATGCAACCTGATAATCATTCTGGCTAAAAAGCAGCGTCCCGATTACCCGATTCACTGATAGTACACCAGCTAATCTGAAATGAAAGTGGCCTATGAGTACCATGATAGTTTCTCTCGCTCACCGTGGTCGGCCAGGTTATGGAGGGTCAGGAGCAAAACGAAATGGAGTAAACAAAGTGCCAGGGACCAAAGCAGGCGCAGGTAGCAAGCTGCGTTGGCCTGATCGGCCGAACGAAGTTATAGCTCCAGGTGGAAGGGCGGCTATTATCCAGTATCGGTGAGAAGATCGTCTATTTGGGGAGCTGTTCTGGGGGGATGGCTGACAACAATGGGTTATTGATATCCCGGCCGGAGAGGATCGGATTCATATTACCCCACTCCAAATTGAGATCGGGATCGTTCCAGGCGACGCCATACTCATCACTACCATCGTAATAGCGGTCGACGATATAGATCAGGGTTGATTCGGCCAGGCTAAGAAATCCATGGGCCACACCGGTGGGGATGAACAAGCCAAGGCCGTCATCTTGGGAGATGTCGATGGTTAACGAGGCACCTGAGGTTGGAGAAGAGCGGCGTAAATCGACGAGCCCGGCGCGGATACGGCCGTGGACCAGGTGCCAATAGTCAACCTGGTTATGATGGTAATGCAGGCCACGAAGCACATTAGCGGCCGAGGCGGATCGATTACTCTGAACCATCGACCACTCACGCTGGGGAAACCACTCCTCTCGGAATATCTCCGTAAACTGGCCGCGAACGTCCTGATAGGCATCTAGCCGGACAATATAAACACCCTGGATATTCTCAGATTCTGTAAGGATGGGCATACAAAAGCTCCAAATGGTAGACGGCCCGGTAGGCCGGTCTTACTGTTTGAAAAAATTACGGATGAAAAACCACAAATTGGCCGGCCGCTCGGCCAGGCGGCGAACAAAGTACGGGTACCAGGCCGTGCCGTAGGGCACGTAGATCCGCAGTTTGTAGCCATCCCTGACTAATAGTTCTTGCAGATCGCGACGAATGCCAAAGAGCATCTGGAATTCAAATTGATCGGGGTTGATTTGATTTATTGAGGCATAGGCTTTCGCGGCCTTGATCATATTCTCATCATGGGTGGCCACTCCGAGATGGACGCCCTTTTCTCGGGCCGTTTCGCTTAACATCATATTGGCTAATTGGATATAACTGGCGTCCGTATCCCGCTTATCGGCAAAGGCGATATCAGGGGGTTCGGCATAGGCGCCCTTGCACAAGCGCACCCAGGCCCCTTCTTCAATAAGTTGGGCGACGTCTGCTTCGCTGCGGTAAAGATAGGATTGGATGACTATCCCAACGTTATGGAAATCATATTTGGCCTGAAGTTGGCGGTAAATATCGAGCGTGATATCAACCAGCTCACTTTCCTCCATATCGATGCGGACTTTGTTGCCATATTGAGCCGCGCGGACAAGGATCTGACGCATATTATCCAGGGCCAACTCTTTTTCAATTCTGAGGCCCAGCTGGCTAAGTTTGACGGAAACATTCGCCTCCAGACCTTGCTCCTCGATCCTGTCTAACAATCTCAGGATCTCATCGCGCGCCGAGATGGCCACGGTCCTATCGGTTACGCTCTCGCCTAAGAAGTCGAGGGTAACCGCCATGCCCTGAGCATTGAGCAAGCTGGTGGCAGACATCGCTTCATCGATGGTTTCACCGGCGACAAATCGCCGGGCGACTGAGCGGGATATTTGCAGATTTTCAATGATTTTCCTGGCCCAGGCGGCATGGGACAGGTAGATGAGCACGGAACGAAGCCATCGCTCACCGAATTTGTAAAGGAGAATACCGGCAACGGTAAAAATAAGCAGGGGTAGCAATAAGAATAGTGATTTACCAGATGACTTCTTGTTTTTCATGGTTCTTTGCTCACCGGATAACTTTGTCGGGCCAGCTAGTGCCAGGCTCTTAGTGAGTAACCTCCATCAAGCACAATAGTCTGACCACAAATCATTTTCGCTTGCGACGACGCGAGGAAACAGACGATATCGGCCACATCGTCTCTGGTTACAAGGCGGCCGGCCGGGGTGTTGGCATCAACTTCCTTAATCACCTCTTGTCCATACTCTTCAAAGGAGGCAAAATGCCTCAGGGCATCGGTGTCGACCAAACCTGGTGAAACGGCATTGACGACGATTTTTTTGCCGGCTAACTCAACGCCCAAATAACGGACCAGTGTTTCCAGCGCGGCTTTGGACGCGCCAACGGCTACATAGTCGGGGATAACGCGTTCTGAACCCAGGCTTGAAATGGCGATAATCGCCCCACCCCCCTGTTTTTCCATCAGGGGCACGGCGTGCTGGGCGGCAAATAATAGCGACCGGGCATTGATATTCATTGTCCAGTCCCAGCCTTTCGGTTTCTGTTCCAAGACGCCGCGATTGTAACCGGAGGCAGCATTGTGGATATATATATCCAGGCCAGCGAAGGTCGTCTCAATCTCGGCAAACATCCCGGCCAATTCGTCGATACTGCCAACATTGGCCTTTACAACCAGGGCCCGGACGCCCAGTGCTCTGATCTCTTCGGCGGTCTTTTCGGCCGGATTACGATTGCGGAAGAAGTTGACCACAATATGGGCGCCTAATTGAGCAAAGCGCAGGGCGACGGTCCGGCCGATGCCCCGGCCTGAACCGGTAACAAGCACTACCTTATCTTGAAATTGACTCATAGTTGTCCCTGGGTTACCGGGAGATGATTCTTTAAAAGATGGAATAGACGCTATCCAAACCTGCCAATAGATTGTAACCCGCCCTGGGATGCAAGCAATAGAAATGTCTGCACGCTTGGCCTCGATACGTTTCTGCCGTAAAATGAATTGAGTTGATCGCGGATCAAACGATCCTGAGGTTCGGCTGCGGGTCTGCAAGGAAGATGCCGCTTTTTACGGTTAAAAAGTGGCGAACTCTATCAGAAATCCGCGCCGCCCATTTTCTAAAAACCCTAGCAGAGATATAGCAATAAGATCGCCTATTCTGATCAAAGTGGACTTACAATAGAAATGTCAAAACCAGTAGATTTAGCGTTGCTAGAACCGATCCTGGCCAAATATCAGGGTCAAAAGCAGGCAGCCCTGTTGCCTCTGTTACATGAAGTTCAGGAGCTCTACGGTTGGCTGCCGAGAGAAGTCCAGATGGCGGTGGCCGAGACGCTTAGAGTGCCTCTCTCCGAAATTCACGGGGTCATTGAGTTCTACACTATGTTTTACAACGAACCCACAGGCCGGCGTGTCGTCCGTGTCTGTGAAGATATAGCCTGCCAGTTGGCCGGCGCGGAAGAGGTGATGGCAGCACTCTCACAGCGACTGAATTTGGATCCTGGATGGACGGATCTGGCATCAGATATCTCGCTGGAATATGTTCAATGCCTTGGTTTGTGCGAGCATGCCCCGGCCGTATTGGACGGACGCCGGGCGGCGGGGAATATGAGCCCAGACAGCGTTCCTGCATTACTGGCAGGAGATTGGCCCGAGCCGGAGCACATGCTGTATGGCAGGCCTATCATGCGCGTGGGTTTTATCGAGGCCAACGACTGCTGCAGCCTGGACGCTTACAAGCAGAGCGGTGGCTACGAGGTTCTTCAGCGCGTTATCGGCCTGGAGGCCCAGGATTTGCTCCAGCTAATCGACCAGACCGGCATTCTAGGTCGTGGCGGCGCCATGTTTCCACTCGGCCGCAAATGGAGTTTCACGCAGGGGAGCGCTCATCTGGCCAAACACATTGTCGTCAACGCCGATGAAAGCGAGCCAGGGACGTTCAAAGATCGTTATATCATGGAAAGAGATCCTTTCGCGGTTATAGAAGCGGCGACGGTCGCCGCTTATACCATCGGCGCTGAACAAGGGTGGATTTTTATTCGAGGTGAGTATCCCCGCTGCCAGGATCGTCTGGAAGTGGCTATCGCTGAGGCACGCAAACACGGCTACCTGGGAAAAAATATCCTTGGTAAGGAAGGTTTTGACTTCGATATCGAGCTCAGGGTTGGCGCCGGCGCCTACATTTGTGGCGAGGAAACGGCTCTGTTTGAGGCGATTGAGGGCAAACGGGGTTTTCCCCGCATTAAACCCCCCTTTCCAACGACCCATGGCCTGTTCGGCGAGCCGACGGCGATTAATAATGTAGAAACGTTGGTTACCAGCCTCACTGCGATGGCTATCGGGATTGATGAGTGGCGCCAATATGGCACCGAGCAATCCCCTGGTACCAAGTTATTTTGCCTGAGTGGCCACGTCCAAAAGCCCGGACTGTACGAGGTTCCTTTCGGAACAACCCTCGGCGAGTTGATAAGGCTGGCCGGCGGTGTGCCGGAGAACCGGCAACTCCAGGCCGTTCTCTTGGGTGGCGCGGCCGGGGTGTTTGTAGGTCCGGAGATGTTGGCCATGCCCTTAACGTATGAAGATGCCCGGGAGAATAATGTGCCTCTCGGTTCTGGCGTGGTGATGGTCTTTGATGAACGGGTTGATCTCCGGAACCCCTTGTACCATCTGAGCCATTTTTTTGCCCATGAAAGTTGCGGAAAATGTTTCCCGTGCCAACTCGGCACCCAACGCCAAATGGAAATTCTGCATCGGATTTCCACTAAGGGGACGGCGGCGCCAGGTGATAAACAGACGTTGATCGATGTGGGTTTGGCCATGACAGAGACTTCTCTCTGTGGTTTGGGCCAGACGGCTGCGTCGGCTATTTTGAGCGCGGTTGAATTGTGGCCGGAGTTGGTAGAGTGAATCAAAAAGTAAGCCAACAGCAGATCGATGCCGCCGGTGAGACTATCGAGAGTCAGCAGACGGCCGGCGGTTTAAAGCCTGCAGCCTATATTAGCATTAACAACGGTTCTGTTGTGCCGGTAGCAGGTGAGGTTGTCAACGAAACCCTCGTCTGCATATCGGTTAATGGCCAGGAGGTAGCGACCTTTATGTGCTCGCCGACCGATCTGGATCAACTGGCTTTGGGTTTTCTTTACAATGAACAATTTATAAACAGCCGGCGTGAAGTCCGGTCAATTCATATTTCTAAGGGCGATAGCTGCGTCGATGTCTGGCTTTACAATACGGATTTTGAAGTGCCCGAGCGCAGGATCATCACGGCCGGCTGTGGCGGCGGGATTACCTTTGATGACCTATCCGGACAACATGACCCCTTAATATCGGACCGGACCGCCTCACCGGCAATCTTGGCGGACCAAATGAAAGAAATGCATATGGGCGCCGGTTTATATCATCGCGCCAGAGGTATTCATACTGCGGCCCTGGCCGATGATAACTCGCTGTTATTACAAGTGGAGGATATCGGCCGGCATAATTGCCTGGATAAATTGGCCGGTGCGGCGCTACTGAATGATATTTCACCAAAAGATCACCTACTATTCACCAGCGGCCGGATAAGCAGCGAGATGATCAACAAGGCCCGGAGATTACAGACGCCTATCGTTTGCTCTCGAACTTCCCCGACGGCCTTATCCGTTGCCTTAGCCGATGCCTGGAATATTTCCGTCGTTGCTTACGTGCGCCAAAATCGGATGCGAGTTTACACCCATCCAGAACGCATCCTCATATGAGCGAGCGATGTCAAGACCGAGCGTCACTTCAGGATTGGAAAGTAAATGAGTGAAACAGTAACTCTCACGATAGATGGACAGCAAGTCACGGTAAAAAAAGGAACAACCATCCTTGATGCGGCCGCGCAGATAGGAATTGAGATCCCAATTATCTGTTATCATCCGCCGCTAACAGCCAACGGTCTATGCCGGATCTGTTCTGTCGATGCGGGCTGGCGAGTTCAATTGGCAGCCTGTGTGACTGAGTGCCAGGATAACATGAATATTCAAACAGCCAGCCAAAATGTCAGGGTTGGCCGAAGGACCATTTTGGAATTGCTGGCTTCTACCGTCGATTTAACGGAGGCGCCTGAAGTGATCGCCCTTATGGATGAATATGGGGCGGATCCTGAGCGATTTGCCGGGGCAGAACGCCGAACAGCGCCAGTTTATGACGACAATCCCTTTTACATTCGTGATTACAACCAATGTATCAATTGTTGGCGGTGCGTTCAGGTTTGCGCGGAAGACGCCCAGTATACCTTCGCCCTCAATTTCGATGGCCGTGGCTTCGATACCCAGATAGCGACCTTTCAGGGAGACGGCATGATGGACACAACCTGTGTTTTTTGTGGACATTGCGTATCTGTCTGTCCCACCGGCGCTTTAAAGCCAAAACGGCAGGCGCTTCTGGAACAAGGCTTTGATCCCGACAGTGTCTTTGAAAAAACGCGAGGCGGCTTGCGGAAAAAACGGGTCAAAGAATGACCCGGTAGTATAGACCCCACGCAAATCAACAAGGTAAGGTATCTTGCCGATCTCTGAGGGCTTGCCGGATGGTCGCACAGTAAATTGGAGAATTAACATGGTAAAACCTGACCAGGTAATTAGAACAACCTGCCCATATTGTGGTGTTGGTTGCCAGATGAACCTGAGTATTAGCGACAACCTGATCTACAGGGTTGACGCGCCCCCTGAAGCTGCGCCTAATTATGGCATGCTCTGTGTAAAAGGCCGGTTTGGAACAGATTTTGTCAGGCATCCCGGCCGGGTAAAAAAACCTCTGATTCGAAGTAATATACACGAGGGGCGAAGCGCCTCGCCGGTATGGAGAGAGGCGGATTGGGATGAGGCTCTTGACCTGGTCGCACAAAAGTTAACCCGAATAAGCACCACTCATGGTGGAGACGCCATAGCTGCCTACGCCAGTGCTAAAGCCACGAATGAAGACAATTATGTTTTTCAGAAGTTGGTCCGGGCCTTGATCCAGACGAACAATATTGACCATTGCGCCAGGTTGTGCCACGCCGGGTCTGTCACCGGCTTGCAACTGTCTTTGGGCTCCAGTGCGATGTCAAACTCAATTGCCGAGATGGAAAACCTCGAAGCGTTCATTATTACCGGATCCAATACGACGGAGACCCATCCGGTTATCGCCAATTTCCTCAAGCGGGCTGTCAGAAAAAATGGAGCAAAACTAATTGTTATCGATCCGCGAAGGATTGAAATGACCGATTTTGCCACGATATGGCTCCGCCAAAAGCCGGGAACCGATGTGGCTGTTTTCCAGGCGATGGCGCATGTCGTCGTTAAGGAAAGGTTATATGCGGAGAGCTTCATCAGTGAACGAACCGAGGGATTTAACGATTACATCGAGTCTTTGGAGGCATTCACACCTGAGTGGGCAGAAGAGGTAAGCGGTGTGCCAGCGGAGTTGATTGTGCAGGCAGCGCGAATCTATGCCGAGGCTAACCGCGCCTCAATCTATTGGGGCATGGGAATTAGTCAGAGCACGCATGGGACCGATAATACGCTCTCTCTTGTCAACCTGGCCCTGATGTGCGGACATGTTGGGCGTGCCGGAACGGGCTTGAATCCACTACGAGGTCAGAACAACGTACAGGGCTGCTCTGATAGCGGCGGGCTACCCAACGTGTATACTGCCTACCAGGAGGTTGATGATCCGCTAATCAGGGGTAAGTTTGAACAAGTTTGGGGCAGGGATTTGAATCCTGTGCCGGGTCTGACGGCAACGGAAATGGTTAATGGGGCCTATGATAGCTCCATACGGGGCATGTTCATTCTGGGTGAAAATCCTATGATGAGCGAGCCAAACCAGGAGCATACCCGGAAATCCCTGGAGAATCTCGAGTTTCTGGTTTGCCAGGATATATTCATCAATGAAACCGGGGAATTGGCGGATGTCATTCTTCCGGCTACCAGTTTTGCAGAAAAGGACGGGACGTTTACCAATACCGATCGTCGGGTGCAGCGCTGCCGGGCGGCTGTTGAACCGGTTGGCGACTCCCGGCCGGATTGGCAAATTCTAAGTGATTTGGGTCGCAGAATTGAGCAAAAATTGGGCATCCAACTGGCGGCCGGATTTGTTTACCAGGGTCCAGAAGAGATATGGGAAGAAATGCGCCAGGTTACGCCAGAGTTTTGGGGGATCGATTATGATCGCCTGGACAGGGAAGGAGGCGTCCATTGGCCCTGCCCAGCGTTTGATCATCCTGGCACGCCATTCCTGTTCGCCGACGAGTTTCCCAGGGGTCGAGGCAAGTTTTGGCAGGTCGCATATGGGACCAATTCGGAGCAACCGGATTCAGAATATCCGTTTAATCTTAGCACGGGTAGGGTCCTGTACCATTGGAGCGGGAGCACGATGACCGGACGGTCTGCCCTCGAAGACGTTTATCCAGAAGCGACCTGCGAGATTCACCCTGATGATGCGGCAGGACTCGGTTTGTCGGCCGGCGATTGGATAAAGGTCTCTTCACGGCGAGGTTCGATTAAACTAAGGATATTGATTACCGGCCGATCGCCACAAGGCACCGTCTTCATCCCCTTCCACTTTGCGGAAGCGGCGGCCAACTTGTTAACACTTGACCGGGTTGATAAAAAGGCGAAGATACCAGATTATAAAAACACCGCGGTGAGGATTGAAAAAAGTGACCCACCCCTGGGTATGGATGAAGGCTACGACGCGGATCTGGCTGATCGAGGCGCGATCAAAGATCCTGTCCAGATCCATTGAGAAATGATATTTGGCGGCCGGATGTATACACGGTTTGGCAGTTCTATTCCGACCTGGTCGATGAGGAAGAAGTAGATTGTCAGTGCTTAATATGCTCATCTATGGAAGTTAGGCCGACCCCATTTCTCCCCAAGACAACTCTAGAAACATAGCGTAATAGGATGGCCAGCCCGGCAATTAGTACCACCAGTAATGTCAGTTGCAGACCTTTCTCGATATGTCTGATAGCTTGTGAGGCGTAGAAACCAAGCAGAACCAATGTTCCGGTCCAAATCGTCTCGCCAATAAAAACGACGGGAAACCACTTTCGCCAACCAACCCGGGCAACCCCAGCAGCGAATAGGCTTGGAATGACCAGGCCAAAGGAGAGTTTGGCCAGGAGCAATATCTTTGTCGCGTTGGCTTCCATTCCTAATTTGAGAACCTCATATCGAGGCCTATGAACCTTTAAGCGCCGCCATTCAAAGATGCTCTCGAAATTTCCGCTTCTCCCCAATGTATACCACAGCACATCGGCCGATAGATTTCCCAGTACCCCGACCAAAAATACAAGGCCCGGTTTTAACAGACCGGTCGCAGCTGCAGCTCCGCCAAGCAGTGTGGCGATGGGGCCCTGCCAGACGATCAGCAGGGCAAGCAACAGGTAATTCCACAGGCCCAGATCGGGCAGTCTGCCTTGCTGCAAATCGATCCAGAACTGCTGAATTAATCTTAGAAATGAATGCATGCTATTCCTGCAAAATCAACAATGCCAAACAGCATCCCTAACCATTTACATCAGGCAAATATTACGTGTGGCCTTGACCAGATTAGCCGCCTGAATTCGGTATTGCTCTTCCATTAACAAGATACCACAAATCCTTCCAAGTTAAAATACGGAGCAATGGTTTAAACATTAGCTAATCAATGAGCGGGCAGATATGGGGCCCAGAAACCAGAGACGATATATTTACGGCAAATTTTGGGCGTGGGAAGAGCAGGATATAATACCGTCCCATCTGCTTTAATTGAGTAACTCATATGATTTGTTGTTATGGGCGTTGACCTCCAGCGTCTGATTAATACACGATTTGCTACCCAGATTGGGCTTGGTGTCATTGGTCGAATGCCGGCACGGGCCGGTTATTGGCTGGCTGATTTCGCGGCCGATCGTCTGAGCTCACAGAGAGAACAGCCGATGATAGCGGGATTACGCGGCAATCTGCGGGTTGCCTGTGGCGAAGGCTTGAGTTCAGTGGAGTTCGAACAAGTTGCCAGACAAACGATGCGGAACCGGGCAAGAGCTCTTTTTGATTTCTATCATACTTTGGGAAATGATCCAGAGATGATGGCGATGCTAAATAGTAATCCTCGTTTTACCGAATTATTAGATAAGAATATCAACAAAACTCAAGGCGCTGTTGTCGTCATGATTCATATGGGGAATCCAGAATTAACGGCTATTGCCTGCCCCCTCATGGGATTACGTGGTCTTGGCTTAACCTTCCCCGGTGAGAGTGGTGGCTACGAATTGTTAAATGAGATCCGTGAACGAGTCGGCGTGCAGGCAATCCCGACTACAATGGCTTCGATAAAGAAAGCCGTTCAGTACCTGAAAGACAAAGGTACAATCTTCACAGGCTTAGACAGACCCCTTCCCGAATCGGGCTACCAGCCGAGATTCTTTGGAAAACCAACCCCACTGCCTGTACACCATGTCATGATGGCTCTCAAGGCCGACGTACCGGTTGTTGTCGTTGGGAGTAAACGACAGACGGATGGTAAGTACGATCTCCTCATTTCCGATTTTGTCTATATGGAAAGACATTCAGATCGAAAAACCGAGCTTCTTGCCAATACTGAGCGGTTATTGGCAGTTGCCGAGGATTTTATTCGACAAGCTCCGGAACAGTGGACCATGTTTTACCCTTTATGGCCTAATAGTCAGGCTAAAATACAATAGGCGGGAGATTTATGGCTGATAAAACGTCTCACAAGCGTGTTAATGATATATTGTTCGGCCCGCTGGAACGGCCGGCGCTGCAGTGGCTTGCCGCCCATATGCCAGCCTGGATGAACCCTGATCTATTGACCCTCATCGGAATCATAGGGGCCTTCATCATTTTCGCGGGTTACGTTCTTTCCGGTAGCAACCCTGCGTTTCTTTGGCTGGCCAGCCTGGGATTTGTAATCAACTGGTTTGGTGACAGCCTGGACGGGACATTGGCTCGTTATCGCAAGATCGAGCGGCCGAAATATGGATTCTTTGTTGATCACACGGTGGATGCCTTCGGCCAATTGTGGATTTTAGCCGGCATTGGCCTATCGCCTTATGTGTCATTTTCTGTGGCGATGCTGACGCTGGTGGGCTACTTGATGATGTCAGTATTGGTGTATGTAACCACTTTTGTGACCGGGGAATTTAAGATTTCCTACGGTAAACTGGGCCCCACTGAGATTCGCGTTATTGCGATCCTGGCAAACGTAGTTTTCTTTTTTGGGGGCATTCGAACGATTGAGTTGAGCTTCGGTACGTACCCGATCTACGATATTTTGATTTTAGCTATTGCTGTGCTCTTGATCGGAATTTTCACTGTGACAACAGCAAAGAGGGCTTATGAGCTTTCCAAGGTCGATGAAAGACGCACAAAAGAAGAGGTGTAGGGAGGATTTATGAAATTGCTGGAAGGTAAAACAGCTCTCATATTTGGATTGGCTAATAATCGCTCAATTGCTTGGGGCATCGCACAGGCATTTCATGAGCAAGGCGCGGAATTGGGTTTTAGTTATGGCATTCCTCAATTGGAAAAAAGAGTGATGCCCCTGGCGAAGCAATTGGGCGTGGATTTCGTAGAAATGTGCGATGTCACTAAGGATGCTGATATTGACGCGGTTTTTGAGAAGGCAGCGGTTCGCTTTGAAAAAATTGATATCCTGATCCATGCAGTCGCTTTTGCCAAGCAGGAGGATCTGACAGGGCGCTTTGTCAATACCAGTCGTGACGGATTTGCGATGGCTTTGGATATCAGTACCTTTAGCCTCGTAGCGCTAAGTCGCCGCGCCGTCCCATTGATGGTTAACGGAGGTGCGATATTAACTATGTCGTACTATGGCGCTGAAAAGGCCGTCCCCCATTACAACGTGATGGGTGTCGCTAAAGCCGCGCTCGAAGCGAGCGTTCGTTACCTGGCCGCAGACTTAGGTCCTAACGGCATTCGGGTAAACGCGATTTCGGCCGGTCCGATAAAGACGTTGGCCGCTGCGGGTATTGCCGGATTTCGTAAAATGCTGAAATACACTGGAGAACGAACGCCTCTGAGACGAAATATTGATCAGGCCGAAGTCGGCAAGTCAGCGCTATATTTATGCAGTGATTTGGCGAGTGGTGTCACCGGTGAGATTGTCTACGTTGACGCCGGCTACAATATCTTGGGGATGCCGGAACCTCCTGAGAGTTGGGAGTAAATGGGATAGACCGGCGTTACAGGTGGAACAATCAGGCTACGATATCCTATTTGCGCTATGGTAGAGGATTGAGTATACTTTTTCGGTCAATAATTGACATATTAACGAGTTTACAATTTACCCTTATCCAGAGCAGTGGAGGGACCGGCCCGACGAAACTGCAGCAACCCCCCAAATGTGGGAAGGTGCTAACTCCGGCAGCAAGCGCTGGATGATAAGAGGAAGTAGCAGATAATGCCGAACCTCTTGTTCTATCAGGAGGTTCTTTTTTTGGGTAACTATTGCGAGCAGGCAGAATTGCATCCCAGTTACGACCTGCTCCTGTGGAGGAACAAATGAGTACAACATTTATGAGTTCTCCGAAGTTGTTATTCACTTCGGAGTCGGTCACAGAGGGACATCCCGACAAGATGTGTGATCAGATTAGTGACGCGGTGGTGGATGCGATCATTGCCCAAGACCCAACGGCCCGAGTGGCTTGTGAGACGGCAATAAAAACTGGTTTCGTGATGCTTTTGGGCGAGATTACGACAACGACTTTTGTAAATTTTGACGATCTCGTTCGCAAAGTTATTACCGAAATCGGTTATGACAACAGTGACAAAGGATTTGACGGCAATACTTGTGGAGTGCAAGTCGCGATCGCCAGCCAAAGCCCAGATATTGCGCAAGGCGTTGATAAGGCGATCGAATACCGGAAGAATGGTGATAGCGAATCAGCCAGCAATGTCATCGGGGCCGGCGATCAGGGCATGATGTTTGGTTATGCTTGCAATGAAACGGATAACTTGATGCCCTTGCCCATCGATCTGGCACATCGACTGACCCGCCAGCTGGCAAAAGTTCGCCGAGATGGAACCCTGCCCTGGGTCCGGCCTGATGGCAAATCGCAGGTAACAATAGAATACCGTTATGGCCGGCCGGTTCGGGTCCATACCGTATTGGTAAGCACCCAACATGCGCCGGACGTAGGAAATGAAACGATCCGGCAAGGCATTATTGACCACGTAATTATGCCTGTGCTTCCTGAGCATCTGGTCGATGAAGATCTATTGATCTTTGTGAATCCGACCGGTCGCTTTGTTATTGGTGGCCCGTTGGGAGACGCCGGCCTAACCGGGAGAAAAATAATCGTTGACACCTACGGCGGCATGGGCCGGCATGGTGGCGGTGCTTTCAGCGGTAAGGATTGCACGAAGGTTGATCGAAGCGCTGCTTATGCTGCGAGATGGGTGGCTAAGAACCTTGTGGCTGCAGGATTAACTGAGCGTTGTGAAGTCCAACTCGCCTACGCTATCGGGGTAGCTAAGCCCTTAAGCATTAATGTTGAGACTTTTGGAACCAGCGATTTACCCAATGATTTTCTAGTCAATTTAATTGAACAACATTTTGACTTGCGGCCTGGGGCGATTATACGAGACCTGGATCTCCGCCGGCCAATCTATCAAGCAACCGCTGCCTACGGGCACTTTGGTCGCGACGATATCGAAGCCCCGTGGGAAGATGTGAGCAGGGCTGAAATGCTGCGAGAAGCAGCGCAAACGTTGCAGGCGAAGGCCCTTATTTAATTTCGGCCTGTCAGGGCAGCTATTCTCCTTGACGGCCTATTGATGGTGCGCTAGAATCACTCACTTTACGGCTGAAGTATTTGAAAGGCCCGTCAGGTCGATTTGTTTGCCGAAAAGACGATTCGGAAACAGCGCCTGTCGGGTTTATTTGTGAATATGTGATTTATTGTGTTTGAGACTTTAGGAAACAGACTCCAGACTACCTTTGATTCGCTAACGCGTCGAGGAAAATTGACGGAAGCGGATGTTGATAAGGCCATGCGAGAAGTGCGGTTAGCACTACTTGAAGCCGATGTTAACTATAAGGTCGTCAAGAACTTCGTGGCCCGCGTGCGTGAAAGGGCTGTTGGTCACGAGGTAATGGGCAGCCTTACGCCGGGCCAACAGGTAGTGAAAATTGTCCACGAAGAGTTGATTACGACTCTGGGCGAACCGGGAAGGTTAAACCTGGGTATGCAGTCGCCGGCCGTAATCATGTTGGTTGGCTTGCAAGGGTCAGGTAAGACGACTACTGGCGCCAAGCTAGCATTACACTTGCGTTCTCAGGGTCGTCGACCCATGTTGGTTGCCGCCGATGTTTACCGCCCTGCGGCTATCGACCAGCTACAAACATTGGGCCGGCAACTTGATATCCCGGTATATGAGGAAGGCATTGACGCGGATCCGGTTAAAGTGTGCGTCAACGGAGTCCGGCAGGCGGCGAAGAGCGATATCACCGTCGTCATACTAGACACGGCAGGTCGGCTGAATATAGATGAAATGAAGATGGATGAGCTTCGAGCGATAAAATCGAAGGTTAATCCAATCGAGACCTTACTTGTTGCCGATGCCATGACTGGCCAAGAGGCAGTCCGGGTGGCAACAGATTTTGATGAAGCGGTGAAGATTACCGGTCTGATCATGACCAAGATCGATGGCGATGCCCGTGGTGGGGCTGCCATTTCCATGCGCGAAGTCACCGGCGTACCTTTAAAGTTTTTAGGCACTGACGAGAAAGTTACCGGTTTGGAACTGTTCCACCCCGATCGGATGGCCGGGCGTATTCTTGGCATGGGTGATGTTCTGACCTTGATAGAAAAAGCTCAGGAAGAACTAGACCAGGACGAAGCAGAAAAGGCCGGCCGGCGATTGCTTAGTGGGAAATTTGATTTAGAGGATTTCCTGGGACAAATGCAACAGGTCCGGAAGATGGGACCGATCGGCCAGCTAATGGGTATGATCCCAGGTATGAACAAGATGGCCGGCGATATCGATTTGAGTAACGCTGAGGCAGACTTGAAGCGGATCGAGGCGATAATCCAGTCAATGACCAGGAGCGAACGCCGGCATCCCGATATCATTAAAGCCAGTCGTAAACGCCGGATTGCAACCGGTTCGGGAACGACAGTTCAAGATGTAAATTCACTGCTGAGACAATTTAAGCAAATGCAACGAATGATGAAACAGCTAAAAGGCGGCCGTGGGCGAAATCTGGCGGCCATGTTTGGTAATCGCTGATAATTGGACTTGAGCGGCTGACAATTGATCAGCCTAGTATAGATTGGAGAAATAAAAAATTATGCTTCGAATTCGTTTAAGTAGAGTGGGAGCGAAAAAACAACCGAGTTATCGGATCGTTGTGGCTGATGTTGAGTCTAAGCGCGATGGTCGGATTGTTGAGCGGATTGGATTCTACAATCCGCGGGTTGAACCCATGGAATATGATGTTGCTGAGGACAGAGCCCTTTATTGGCTAAGCGTCGGGGCTCAGCCGTCTGATGCCGTTCGCCGCTTGCTAGATAAGCAAGGGACGATGGATCGACTTGCTCGCCTTCGCCAAGGGGAAGAAATGGCGGCTTTGGTTGCCGAGTTCACCGGGGAAGCTCCGGCTGTGGTCGAGAGTACAGAGGTTGAAACCGCCGAGGTTGCCGACCTGGAAAGTGAATTGGCCGAAGAGGTTGTCGCCGAAGTCATCGCTGAGGTTGTCGAAGAAGCTATGATCGAAGAAGCTGCGATCGAAGAAGCTGTGATCGAAGAAGCTGTGATCGAAGAAGCTGTGATCGAAGAAGCTGTGATCGAAGAAGCCGCGATAGAAGAAGCTATGATCGAAGAAGCCGCGATAGAAGAAGAGGAGTAGATTAATGGAGGCTCCCTCCCCCTATAAGGACCTTGTCGAGTATATAGTCAAATCTATTGTAGACCACCCTGACAGCGTCCAAATAACCGAGACTGTTCATGAATCTTCGGTTACCCTCGAAGTGCAGGTAGCCGATGGCGATATGGGACGGGTAATCGGCCGCGGTGGCAGTGTGGTCAATAGTATCAGGTCACTGGTACAAGTATTGGCAGCCAAGAAAGGTATGCGGGTATCGCTTGAGATTGTTTAATATAGGATAGCTATCGATGCCTGAGAAGACTCCACGAGGCTTGACGGACATATCCGGCGAGCCTCGTTTTTTAATCATTGGTCGCGTGGTAAAGCCACACGGTGTTCGGGGAGAAGTTCGAGTCGAGGTTCACACGGATCTCCCTGAACGATTTGGCTGGCTAGAAACAGTATACCTTGGACGGGAGGATCTAGAGCCTATAACCATTGAAGGAGTGCGTTATCATAAATCCTGGGTCCTATTGAAGCTTGCCGGTATTGACGACCGGTTCGCAGCTGAGGAGCTACGCGGGCAATGGCTTCAAATTCCTCGAGAACAAGCTTTGCCGCTAGAAGAAGGTCAATACTATCTGTACCAGGTGATAGATATCGAGGTGTACCTGGAAGATGGGAAACACCTGGGCAATGTAATTGAGGTCATGGAAACAAAGGCCAATAACGTATTCGTCGTTGCCGGTCAATATGGCGAAGTCCTCTTACCTGACATTGACGATGTTATTCTAGAGATAGATTTTGAAAAACAACGCATGACAGTTCGTTTATTGCCGGGGCTGCTTGATACAGACCACTAGCACCTTAGTTTAATTAAAAAGCACTAACAATAGCCTTCATTTGTGGCTATGGGAATGGGCCACGGGCAGATTTGCTCCCTCCATACGGCTAACCATCCCAATATCAGCACGAGTTTTAACACCAAAGAAGTAGCATAATGAGTAACAATCTGAGCCAAGCCGAAGCAGATGAAACCAAGTACTGGTTGGGCTTTAATCTTGTTAGCGGGATTGGACCAGCTAGGTTCCGCATGCTTCATGACTACTTTGGCAGCGCTCGAGACGCCTGGCAGGCCAATGAGGCACAACTGTTACAGATAGGGTTGGATCGTTCGAGCATTCGTAATTTGATGGAGACCAGACAATCAACCGACCTTGATGCTGAATTGAACAAAACTATATCAGCGGGTTCAACATTATTAACCTGGTTATCACCGGATTACCCTCTTTACCTGAAAGAGATCCCGAAGCCACCCCCACTTTTGTATCTGAAAGGGGAAATCAGGCGAAGCGACCAATGGGCTGTTGCCGTCGTAGGAACCAGAAGGGTGACGCCATACGGCCGGCAGGTTACCCGCGACCTGGTCGTCCGGGCTGGCTCGAAGTAATGTCACCATTGTCAGTGGCCTGGCTCGTGGCATTGATGCGATTGCCCACCAAGCTGCCCTGGAGGCTGGCGGGCGCACCATTGCAGTTCTCGGATCTGGCATTGACCAAATCTACCCGCCGGAAAACCTCGGGCTGGCCGAAAGCATCGCGGCCGGGCATGGGGCGATTGTCTCGGAGTATGGGCTGGGCGTCAAACCGGAGGCCAGAAACTTCCCGCCCAGAAATCGGATTATTAGTGGATTATCGATTGGCGTCGTGGTTGTTGAAGCTGGAGAGCGGAGCGGTGCGTTGATTACAGCAGACTTCGCTATCGAACAAGACAGAGATGTTTTTGCCGTTCCAGGTAACATTAATAGCCCGGCCAGTAAAGGCACCAACCGGATCATACAAGGTGGCGCGAAGCTGGTTCGTAGCGTTGACGACATACTCGAAGAATTAAATCTGACGATGTTGCCGGACAAGGCTGCGGTCCAACTGGCAATGCCTGAAAGCGCGGAAGAAGCTTTACTGTTGTCGCACTTGTCCCACCAACCGCTCCATATTGATGAACTTACCAACCTCGCTGAACTGCCAAGCCGGATGGTTAGCAGCACCTTAACCCTGATGGAATTGAAAGGTATGGTCTTGCAGGTTGGTGGGATGAATTACATCTTAGCCAGAGAGCCAGGACCAACATATGATCACCAGAATAATGAAGCGTAAGAGGTATCTGAAATGAAGATTGTCATCTTTGCCGGCGGTACCGGTAGGCGATTGTGGCCAATAAGTCGTCAAAGCTCACCCAAACAATTTGAGCCGATTATTCATGGTAAATCAACGCTCCAGCTGTCGATTGACAGAGTGCGCGATACCTATGGAATGGCGAACATTTTCGTTTCTACAAATGAACGGTACGCAGAGCTTATCCAGATGCAATTGCCGGCTCTTCCTGAGGAAAACCTGATAGCCGAACCGGCCCGGCGAGACCTTGCCGCAGCCGTTGGCCTGGCGATGGTACACATGCTGGCTCGTTCTGGTCCGAACGAACCAGTTGCAATCATTTGGGGTGACAATTACATGACCGATGAGCAGGCTTTTCTTGGCTTGTTGAAGTCAGCCGAGGGAATATTGGAGCAAAAAGCGGCCCATATTGTTTTTGTTGGCGAAACCCCGCGCTTTGCAAACGATAATTTGGGCTGGATCAAGCTAGGCAACAAACTGGGCGTGCAAAATAAGAACTCGTATTATGAATTTGAATCCTGGCATTACCGACCTGAACTCGAGGCCTGCGAACGAATGTTTGCTTCTGGCAATTTTGTGTGGAATACTGGGTACTTCGTCACCACGCCAGGATTTATCGCCAAATCTTACGAGTTGTACCAGCCGGCAATGTGGCGTGAGCTGATGAGCATCGGGGCGGTGATTGGTGATGCGGAATATGAAACAACGCTGCATCGCCTATATCCTGATTTGGATATCATCTCTTTTGACGATGCAGTCGTGCAAAAAATGCCCACGGAAAGTTGTGTGGTCCTTCATGGTGTAACCGGCTGGAGCGATCCAGGGACCTTGTATGCCTTGAAGGAGTCAGTAAGTCCAGATCCTGACAGTAATGCGATCCAGGGATCTGTTCTCGCGTTAAATTCGCGGGATTGCCTGCTTTATAACTATGAAGAAGGCAAATTACTGGCAGCCACAGGACTCGACGGGATGATAGTTGTTAATACCGCTGACGCCATTGTTGTCGTTCATAAGGATCATATCAAGCAGGTGAAACAATTAGTGAATGGTTTAGAAGGTACAGAGTTGGAAAAATATAGCTAAATGACTGAAACAATTGAGCTGGAAGGCTATTGCCTTAAGTGTAAAGAGAAAAGAATCATCCAAAATCCGCAGGCTGAGTGGGCAGCCAACGGCACACCGGCAACTCGTGGGGTGTGCCCTGTGTGTGGTACCAACATGTATAAGCGGGGGCATACGGCGGCCCATGATAATTTACCTAAACCAAAACCCTCGGCAAGAACAAAGAAGCCCAAGGTAAAAAAAGGGCTTCCGCAAAAAAATCAAAGTCAAAGCAAAAGGTTTCGGGATCAAATGATCAGCGGCGGCTATCTGGCCGGCTGGTAGTTGTTGAATCACCGGCCAAGGCAAAGACTATCGGCCGTTATCTCGGCCGGGGCTATAAAGTCATGTCCAGCGTTGGTCATGTACGCGATTTGCTGAAATCTCGGCTGAGCGTCGATGTCGACAGCAAATTTCAACCCGAATACCGGGTACCAAATGATAAACGCAAATTAGTTAAAGAGTTAAAGGCGGCAGCGGCCGGCGCTAAAGAGATTTTTCTGGCGACGGATCCTGATCGCGAGGGTGAGGCTATCGCCTGGCATGTGCAAGAATCAGCGGAGATGGACCCTTCCAAAGTACGGCGGGTGGAGTTTCAAGAAATCACAAAAACGGCCGTTCAGGCTGCCTTTGAGCATCCACGCGATATCGACATGGACCGGGTTGACGCGCAACAAGCAAGACGAATTCTTGACAGGTTGGTTGGCTACAAGTTAAGTCCCTTACTATGGCGAAAGATCAGGGGCAGGTTATCCGCGGGGCGAGTTCAGTCGGTAGCGGTTAGATTGATCGTTGAACGCGAACGGTTAATTGACGCCTTTGAGCAGGAAGAATATTGGACAATCGAAGCTGATTTGTCAAAGAAGCTTGGTTCCGGAACTAAGGTTCACGATCCATTTCGTGCAAAATTACATGCCATCGATGGGCAGGAACCGAGCCTCGTTTCTGAGGAGCAAGTCCAGCCGCATGTTGCCCGCCTGGAGCAGGCTAAATGGTCCGTAACGAAGGTAAAGTTAGGTAAACGAACGCGACGGCCGACAGCCCCATTTACCACCAGTACTTTGCAGCAAGAGGCCTCTCGGAAACTCAATTTCGGTACCAATAAGAGCATGTACGTCGCCCAGCAGCTATATGAAGGGGTCGACCTTGGTCCAGACGGAACAGTAGGGCTGATAACCTATATTCGGACTGATAGTTTGACGGTAGCCGCCCAGGCCCAGGACGAAACTCGTAGCCATATCATTCATCACTTTGGTACGGAATTCGTCCCAAAGAAGCCTCCTTTGTACAAGACGAAAAGCCGCTCAGCCCAGGAGGCTCACGAGGCTATCCGGCCTACCTCGGTAGAGAGAACGCCAAAGAAAATCAAGGGATTCCTATCTCGAGACCAATACCGGCTGTATAAACTAATTTGGGAACGATTCGTCGCCAGCCAGATGTCTCCGGCACGATATGATACCGTGAGAGTTGATATTAGAGCAGGCGGGCCAGAATTGACAGTTGAAGATCGACCATATCTGTTCCGGGCCGCGGGATCAACGCTCATTTTCTCAGGTTTCCTGGCCTTGTATGAGGAGACGCGTCCAGCTGATCGACCGGAAGAGGGTGATGAGAAAGTCCCATCAAACTTAGAGAAGGGTGATCCTCTGGATCTGTTGAAGCTATTTCCAGAACAACACTTTACCCAGCCACCGACGCGCTATTCTGAGGCCACATTAGTCAAAGCATTGGAAGAGAATGGCATTGGCCGGCCGAGCACTTATGCCTCGATTATTTCTACCATTCAATCCCGGGGTTACGTCGAGAAAGAACAAAAACGCCTTTTCCCCACACCTATCGGCGAATTGGTGAATGATCTACTGGTGACTTATTTCCCGGATGTGATGTCAGTCGATTTTACAGCTCGTATGGAGAGTGAGCTCGATGAGATAGCCGACGGCAGCCCCTGGGTACCGGTCATCGACGAATTTTACAGTCGCTTCTCGGCACGCCTCGAGGTAGCCGATGAGGCGATTGAGAAGATCAATATCGAAAGGGAGATGGAATATGTCGGACGCGACTGTCCACTATGTGGTAATCCTCTCGTTTTTCGTGAAGGACGTTACGGTCGTTTCGTCGGTTGCAGTACCTTCCCTTCGTGCCGGCATACCGAGCAGATCCTCGTGAAAGTTGGCGTCACCTGCCCAAATGATGGTGGAGATATCATTGAAAAACGAACCAGAAAAGGCCGGATATTTTATGGCTGCGCTAACTACCCAGAATGCGATTGGGTCAGCTGGAAACGACCACTTAGAAAGCCGTGTCCGAACTGCCAGGGTTTGCTTCTGGTAGCTAACAAATCGTCGGCCGAGTGCTCTAGCTGTGGGGAGCGTTATGATCTGGAAAGTGTCCAGGAGGATAGTGTCCACGAGGACGGTGTCGAGGAAGAGAGTGTCCAACAGGAGAGTGTCCCTGCCAGCTAATCACTCACAAGCTTTTATTTGAGGTGCTGTTTTCGAGCCATTTGGATTCAACCAAATGGCTCGTTTTAGTAGGTGAAATGTGGCTATAATCATGACCTGATGGTATCGTGGTCTGGATTATTTAACTGGAACATAGCGATTCCTAAGATCAAACAAAAAAGAATTGCAACCACATGGTCAGCAGGATCAGTGGCTGTGTTATACTGGTTCTTCGGGCGGCTAAATGTCCGCGAGAATTCAAAAGGAAGGACTTGCTAACAGGCTTTCGATGAGTAACCAATTAGTCGATATGCTAGGCCCGTATGTGCCGGCAATGATAGTCAGGCGTCTGGCAGCCGACGCCCGACCCATACGCCAACCAACGGCTGAACGCCTGTCAGCGGCCGTCTTGTTCGCCGATATCACCAACTTCACCGCGCTAGCCGACCGCGTATCCCAGCCAGGAGCGGTCGCCTCAGAGCATCTAGCTGCGTTACTCAATGGTTGTTTTGGGCGCCTAATCGATATTATTGAGGCGCATGGCGGCGAGGTAACAAAGTTTGCCGGGGATGCCCTGATTGCCCTTTGGCCAGTGCCTGATCATGTGGTACGGCTGGGATCAGAGGCGATGAGTTCCTTGTCAGATATGGCTTTGCGTGCGGCACGCTGTAGCCTGGATATCCAGGAGTCAATCTCTGAGAATCCTATTTTTGCAGGTATGGAGCTTTCCCTGCAACTAGGTCTCGGAGCGGGTGATGTCTATAGCGTTCATCTTGGCGGCATGTTGGACCGATGGGAATTCCTGTTATCCGGGTCACCGATGGCCCAGATGAGTTTAGCGAAGGAGAAGGCATTACCCGGAAAGGTTGTAGCATCACCAGAAGTGTGGTCTTTGTTGCAAGGAAGGGGCGCCGGCCGGCCGTTGATTGACGGTTTTGTTGAACTGGAAAGCATGACTCAGGTCGGGGCGCATAAACCGCCGACACTACCGGCGCTCTCGGAGGCAGCAAGCGATAGCCTAAAAGCATACATACCGGCCGCGATCTATTCCAGGCTTGTCGCCGGCCATGAAGAGTGGTCTTCGGAAATGCGCCGAGTCGCGGTTTTATTCGTTAAGTTGCCTCGCTATGGCACGTCAATAAAGCATCCCTATATGCGAACCTTACCGGAAGCCCAAGCGGTCATGGAGGCGCTGCAAGGTGCACTCTATACCTACGCCGGCAGCATTAATAAATTTAATGTCGATGACAAGGGTATAACTCTAGTAGCAGCGCTGGGGCTGCCCCCATTGTCACACAGGGACGACGCCGCCAGGGCAGTCCACGCTGGTTTGGAGATGCAGGCGGCATTAAAGGATTTGGGCCGGGAAAGCGCCATTGGCATTACAACAGGTTGGGTCTTTTGCGGCCCGGTCGGGAATATGATCCGCCGGGAATATACAATGGTTGGACAGGTTGTTAATATGGCTGCACGCCTGATGCAGGCCGCAGAAAATAGCATGACGGCCGGCAAATATGCCGGCAACATATTATGTGATGAGCCAACTTACCAGGTTATAAGTGATCAAAAGGCCGAGGGCCAGCCGTTGGCCAGCCAATTATCATTTAAACGCATCCCTGGAATCCGGATAAAAGGGAAAGAAGAGCCAGTAACCGCTTATCGACCCCGGCTGATATCCCATTTTCGTTATGCCAGACCACGGCAATCGATTTCACCGGTGAAGATCATCGGTCAAGAATCCAATCGCGAATTCCTGGAGAGCGCCGTTAGATCGCTGAAAGATAATCCGGATGAGAGCAGCAAGCTGATCGTCATTGAAGGGGACGCTGGCAGCGGCAAAACTATTTTACTCCAGGAATTGATGATCAAAAGCCGCGGTATAAGTCTGCGAGTTTACGATGGGGCAGGACAGGCTCTTGAGCCTATGACTGCCTATGCCGCCTGGCAACCAATTTTTAAACAACTTTTTGGCCTGGATTCTCTTTACGAGGACCCGGCTATCTTGCGGGCAAAGGTTCTTCAACAGCTGCCACCCATTCACGGAGAAAGGGGATTCCCTGCTTTTGCCATACAGCTGTCTCCTTTGCTTAATTCGGTTCTGCCGCTTGATTTTCCAGAGAATCGAACAACGCAAAAAATGTCTACTGATGTCAGGCGACGAACAACACGAATGTTCTTATTACGCTTACTGCAGAGGAGTATTTCCGGTGTGGGTGGTCGCAAATCGCGGCCGACACTACTTGTTTTGGATAATGGCCAGTGGCTCGACGAGGCATCGTGGGAGCTGGCCATTATTGCCAGCAGACAAGTGAAGCCAATGGTCATGGTTATAGCGACTGGACCACTATGTGAACAATTGTTGGATTCGCGAATAGAGCGAGTATGCCGGCGACTACAGCTCTTGCCGAATATTGGCTGGCTTCGACTAAACATGTTCGATAAGGCCGAAGCCAACGTATTTCTTTGCCAGGAGCTAAAAGTGAGGATGATCCCTGAGGAGGTTCTTAATCTACTCATGCGTAGAACCGGCGGGCATCCCCAATATGTCCTCGAGTTAACGAAGAGTTGGATCCGCCACGGTTCACTAATCATTCGAAATGGGGATTGCTCTTTCATCTCTGATCTGAAATATCTGGAGGCAGACCCGTTGCCATTATATGTCCGGCAAACGATTGTCAGTCGAATAGAACGATTGGCGCCGGCTCAACAACTCGTCTTGAAGGTAGCCAGCACCATCGGAATGGAATTTTCCCTGAACATACTAAGCCGCCTATATCCGGTAGATGTGGATAGAGAGAAGTTGACTGAATTGCTGGAGGCTCTCGCTGAGGCACACCTAATTTCAAGAGACGCGGAAGTGACAGGGTTGGTCTATAGATTCCAGAGCGAATTGGTACGTGAAGTAGCCCACAGCTTGTTACCTGTCTCCCGACGGCAGCAGCTTTCCCGGCAGATGGCCGAACCAAATGGCGCTTTGCCGGGGGATCCCCCGGCTGCTATAATTTGATTCTATGCCACCCTAGCTCAATTGGCAGAGCAATCGCTTCGTAAGCGATAGGTTTCGGGTTCAAGTCCCGAGGGTGGCTCAATTGAAGTCAAGTGGAGCTCTGGCCAGATGCCAGAGCTTTTTTTATGACTGTCTACGCGGGCCGGAATCATCGTGCGTCATGTCAGACCTCATGCTAGTATATTGGGATGATAAAAGATTTGTTGGCCGGATCCCGGCAAGGGGGCAGCATGCAAAATCCCACTAAACCACTCGTTTTTGGCGTGGCCGGTGGAACGGCTTCGGGAAAAACCACCGTAGCTACAGCGATATTGGATGCGGTGGGAGCTTCTCATGTTGCCTACCTACCACATGACGCTTATTACCGGGACATGAGTCCTATGGCGCTAGAGGAACGAGCCCGGTTGAATTATGATCATCCGGATTCTCTGGAAACCGAACTATTGATTGAGCACATTCGGAAGCTACTGGCCAAAGAACCCGTTGAAGTGCCTATCTATGACTTCACAAACCACCGGCGAACTGACGAAACGAGCCTAGTCGAACCGGCGCCTATTATCTTGATTGATGGCATCTTGATTTTTACAAATGCCGAGCTGCGCGACTTAATGGATATCAAAGTCTATGTGGATACAGATGCAGATGTACGTTTTATCAGGCGAATGCAGCGGGATATGAATAATCGCGGCCGGTCGCTGGAATCGATTGTCGCTCAGTATATGGATACAGTCCGCCTGATGCATCTGGAGTTTGTTGAGCCGAGCAAGCGTTATGCCGATGTCATTATCCCACTTGGTGGGTTAAACCAGGTGGCAATGGATATGGTCGTTTCGCGACTAGTCGCCTTGCTAGAAATGCAGCCTTAAAAAGTTTAGTGTCTGAGACAGGAGGGCTGTGTCTGGTTTTAATAAATAACTCACTCAATCCATGAACGATTAACTATAGGCAACAGGATAATGCAATCATCTACCAGTAAACTCGATACATTAACGGGATTATTGGCAAAGCGCCGTGATATTCTCACCTTATTGTCACTGTTTATTGCTGCATTGATCATCCGGCTGATCGGTATCGACTGGGGGTTGCCTGGTCAAAATTATCCGCATTCTCAATTTGTCTCTGACGAAACGGTCGAATTGTATGGAACGCTGCTCTTAGGAAAAGGGGTTTATCAGGCTACCGTAATCCGGTATCAACCATTTTTCTATTATGCTTCTTACCCATTTTTTGCCTTGTATTTCTTGGTCGGTTTCTTGACTGGCCGCTTCTCAGACTGGACCGATTTTATCAGCAAGTTGGATGGGGATATATCAGGTTTCTTTGTCCCTGGTCGAATCATGATAGCGTTAGCTGGAGCGCTGACGGTGTGCCTCCTATATCATATAGGCTCCAAATTGATTGACCGGCGAGTAGGTTTTCTCTCCGCCATCTTTCTTCTTTTTTCATTCGGACATATCCTATTTTCGAAAATATTCCGATTGGATTCGCTGCTGCCTATTGTTCTGCTTGTGTCAACTTACAGCGTGATACGGTTGGGCTGGGCAAAACCGGAGAAAATTCGGCCGTTCGTTTTTGCCGGTTTAGCAACAGCTGCGGCCGCGACCACCAAGATAACCGGGCTTTCTGCTTTGATTCCTCTGCTTGCTTTTCCCTTGATCGAGGGAGTTCATTTTCCACGGTTCCCCTTCGTTCAGCCAAATTGGGATAAACGGTGGCCTTTTGCCCTGACCGTGTTCGCCGGGACTTTTTTCGCTTTGATATTGCCATATCTTCTGTTTAGTGCAGGTGGCAATGACATAGGTTCATCGGTTGAGGAAACGGCGAGTGCGGCCGCTGGGGTCACGCGAGGGCTGGTAAACAGATTCAGTACGGCCAGTGTTTTGAGTGATACGTACGCTTTGTCTCCTTTTCGCTGGAGTCTGCCCTGGCACTTATCTTCAACTCTCCCCAAGCAGCTTGGCTGGCCGATCTATATATTGAGCCTGCTGGGCATTTTGTTGATGCTTTTTGATAGCGAGCACCGTCGACAGATAACCTATCTGCTTGTCGCAATGGTTGCATTCCTTGTTCCGATCGGGCTGCTTAAGCGATCGCCCTGGCGAGACATGGTGCCAATATTACCGTTGCTCTGTTTGGCTGCCGGTTACGGCTTGACCAGGATTTTCGATTTTGCGCGAACTCATCTTGGCTTCATGCAGGATAAACGCACATCAGACTGGGCATTATGCTTAGTTACACTGGCGATTATTGTTTTGCCATTGGTAAATATCTACAAACATACAAGGTTGCTAAGCTATGATGACACACGTTACCTGGCTCGGGATTGGATCGAGGCCAATATACCGGCAGGAACCCGGTTGGGCTTCGAAAAATTTGGTCCACCCATTCTAAACGAAGAGTATAGGAACTCTTCGCTAAGTGAGTTAGAACAAAACGAAAGCGCCAGTAGTTATTCCCGGCCAACTTACGCGATTCTTGGTATGAGCAAAGAAGTTGGAGGTATTCGGCCACCGGAAGAAGTTTTACCATTTATCATTGAAAACGAGATCGGTTATGTGGTGGTGAATAGTGTCTTTTACGGGCGTTTTTACAACGGGGCTCTCGACACACATGCACCAGAGTTTGCTCAGAGCGGCCGGCAAATGCATGATGTGATTGCCAGCCATTTGATCCCGGTGGCCCAATTTGTGCCAAATTGGCGAGATGGCCCGGGACCAGTAATCCAGATATTCTCCGTTCCGGATGATCTCGCGGCCGAGCCAGAGTTCGAACCGGGTGCTTTTGTACCCTATCTCGGAATGGACCACCCGGCAAGTTCAGTCGGTTATTACCAATATGCTCCCCGTTAAAGCCGTTGATTTGACGAGCCTATTCAAACTGGCCCCATGACCCTTCTTCAACTTTGCAAATCGATAGGAACATTTTAGTTTTCAGAGGTTGAATTCAATGACTGAATTCATTGATATAAGTAAATTATTTTAGCCCCAAACCGTGCCAGCGCCATGTCGGATGGGCGGAGCATGAATTTCGACAAGCAGAGAGAATTGCAATTGTTGGAGGCGATGGCCCAGAGATAGAGACAACCCATGCTGATCTGGCGGCCCAGGCCTTTATCATGTCTGAATTACCTGTAAATTTGTCGAATTGCATTTGGCCAGTCAGAGTAGGTTGACCTAACATTGTCAAAAAATAGCCAAACTTCGCATACGTATCAATAAAAAAACAGCAATTTCCGGCGTGATTTGTCTGGGCTACATTGGGCTACCAGTAGCGGCATCATTCGCCGAAGGAGGTTTTCGAGTTATCAGCGTTGATCTCAAGAGCAACAGAGTTGCGCCCATTGGTTCAGGTGAAAACCCAATCGGAGGGGCTGAGTCTTGTTTGTCCGCCTTACTGGCTGAAGTTAAGTATATGGGCTGTCTGACAGCGACATTGGAAATTGAACCATTAGCCCAGGCGGATGTGATCTTGATCGATCTTGAGACGCCGGTCGCGAGGATCATGTACCCCGCTACGAGGCATTGAAGAGCGCATGCGTAGGTTTGGGCGCCGTCCTAAAAGAAGATACACTGGTAGTCGTCGAATCGACAGTCGCACGCTCAACGACCGGCAGACTGGTGTGGTCGTTACTAGAGAAAAATAGCGGCCATCAGGCAAGCATTGATTTTTTTCTTGGCACCAGTCCAGCGTACTTGATGCCTGGAAAACTACTCCAGAACCTTCGAACGTTGAGTCGCGCGGTGGCAGCAAGTTATCACTTTACGATCTTGAGGGATGGGCTGTCTTGAGACCCATGTATAATAAGTACTATTTATGCACCTTTTACCTAAGCATGCAGGTTCGCAGGAGATTGGAAGATGACCTCGACAAAGTCCAGTTATTATAATCATCTATGTGATGTCGTATCACCCCGCGCACTTCCATGGGGGATCAGCCCTGATAGCATCGAGTAACTTGATATACAAATCCGATTATTCAATAGCAGCTCCGTTGTGGTAATGGCGAATGGACCAGGAGGCAGGCAAATCTGACCTGAATATGAGAAAGCACTCGGTTCCGGACGCCAACAAGTCGCGTCAAAGAGGTTCCCCTTAGATTTCTGTAAGCTTAATATCTGGCTGAAAACCCCTTAGGTCACACGAGATACCATTTCTCTGGCGAAAGCTGAGATTTGTCGAACGCTGGAAATCGTCTCGTCAATGTATCTGCTGACAGATTCACAATCAGACTAATTGCGTCACGCATTGAAGCCAGATTGCCTGGTCCATAAGGATCAAATTACACATGGAACTTGCAGCAGCACGGCCGCTAATCGCTCTTAGCACGCCAGCATAGAGCAGATCGGGAAGAATTGGTACTGTACATTTCGATCTTCTCCTGACAGCTCCTGTTTTGTAGCGTTTGAGTTATAATTTTTCGAGAAAGAGAACAAGTTTCGATCAGGCTGTCTTCTTCTAACCCGCATCGTTTTTCAAGCTCACATTGAGATAACGATCGACAAGGCGGGTTCGCCAAAGAAAGCGGGTTAAAAATATCCAGCCTATCGTGGCCAGCATGATCATCAGGTAGTGACTCGGCTTCCGTAGCAAGGTGAGACCATAAAAATCTCGTAGAGGCGGGATTAGTAAAAATAGTATAAAAAGAATAAGTAGCCCAATAGCCAGGAAAGTGGGCCGCCAATCACCGCTTAGCTTGTCCCCCCCTACCCACCACTGAGTTGGTGGCTCTACAAAGATTAGCAACAAAGTGCCGCAGGTAATCGCCACATATGAGAGCGACATCTGGGCGTAAGCCATGTCATCGGTCATTACCAGAGTGACTAGGAAAACAGAAAAACTGACCAGACTGAGGGTAAGAACCGCCGGTATTACAAAGTGGGCTAATTTCCGAATTAACGAGCCATATGGGTCTGTGCCTGGTTTAGCCCAAACGGCCAGGAAGAAACCGGGTATACTCAAGGTAATAACGGATATGATGGCATTTTGGCGGGGCGAGTACGGAAATCCACCACCGATAAAACCGATTGCAGCTATCAGGAGCGCCATAGCGAGAATGCGGCTCATATATAAGCGCAGGATATCCTGCATACCGTTTAATATGCGTTGTCCTTCCATGAAGGCTTCGGGTAACACGCCAAAAGAATCATCCAACAGGACGATATCAGCAACGTTGCGGGTTGCCTGGGTTCCACTCTGCATGGCAATCCCCAAATTCGCTCTTTTAAGGGCCAGGATGTCATTTATCCCATCTCCGGTCATGGCAACATAATGACCTTGTTCGAGCAGGGAGTTGATCAGCCGTTCCTTTTGGCGAGGCGTAACCCGGCCGAAAATCGTCGCCTGCTCCGCAACCCTATGAAATTGGGACTCTTCCATATCGCTCAGATCCAGGCCAGATACCGCTATCAACGGCTGGTCCCGTTCAACGAAGCCAGCCTGGCGGACAAGGGCCGAGACAGTCTCTGGATTATCGCCAGAGATGAACTTAAGCCTGATCCCGGCCTTAGAAAAACCTTGCAACGTCTGCCGTACCTCCGAGCGCAATTCATCAACAAAATTCAACAGACAGAGGGGGATCAATCCGTCAGGCATTAGGGGATCATCCGCCGGATCCCTTAAAGTAACATTTTCAGGAAAATATGAGAAAAGAAGCACGCGACGACCTTGGCTTTGCCAATCCTCCAAAGTATTCCCCAGATCGGCGCCCGTTATAAGCCTGGGTGAAATGATTTCAGGAGCCCCCAGGATAAAGGTTCCGGGCATGTCCTCTTGTCCGAAAACCAGCGCGCTCCAGCCCCGGTCGGAGGAGAAAGGAATCTCATCCGAAATACCGCGATCTTGTCCCTGGCGAGCAACGTGAATAGCCTCGGTCGTTCGATTCACGGCCGAGGTGCTACGACAGAAATCACCTAATAATTGATCTATGGCTTCCTCGGAGTATCCACTGGACTCATGTTCGAGATGAAGAACCTGATCCAGTATAAGGTGGTTGGTCGTTAATGTCCCGGTCTTATCAAGGCAAAGGATATCGACGTTGCACAAAGATTCGACCGAATTGGCTTGTTGAACAAGAGCCCCTTTATTTGAAATGCGGACGGCGCCGACTGCGTAGGCTACGACGATCATCAGGAACAGGCTGCTAGGTGCTAAACCAAAAAGGACTGAAGTCTCGCGAACGCTCTGGAGAGCTGGGACATCGTGAAGGGTATTTTCGATGAGTATTAATGCACCGAAATATAGAACCAAGGCTAATAGAATTCGAATGATGAAGTTTACGTCTTGCTGCAGAGGAGTGTAATAACGATCGTAAACTCGGGCTGCTATGGTCAACTTATTGGCGAAGGAATTTATCCCAACTCGTTTTGCCCGATACATTCCCTTTCCGGTTACGCAAAAACTCCCGGATAGAACTTCATCGCCTTCATATTTCGCTACCAGTTGCGACTCGCCTGATAACAGCGATTCATCCAGATCAACTCGCCCCTGGCTAACGATAATACCGTCTACAACAATCTGATCACCGGATCCAAAGCATAATAAGTCATCGAGAACGATGTCTTTTGGATCGATCTCCTGCTGCTCACCATCACGTATTACCACCGCTACGGGTCGTGTAAGCAAGGCAATTTGATCGAGTTTCCGTTTAGCGCGGATTTCCTGAGACGTGGCAATCAAAATATTAATCAGTAGCACGCCTGAGGTAATCAAGCCTTCAATTGGCGAGCCAAATAACACCAATAAGATGCCCAGAATAACCAGAACGAGGTTGAAGAAGGTGAAGAGGTTTTCACGGAGAATCTGACCTGCGCCCCGGCTAGACTTGAAGGCAACGTTGTTGCCCAATCCCTGCGATCTGCGAGCGATTACTTCGCTTGAAGAAAGTCCCTGAATTGGCTTACCAGGGGAGGGGCTGATTACCATCCTTTCGAATTAGGGCGATGTAACGGAGAGCAATATCTAGGATGGTGCGGCAAATCCGGCACCAAGATCAGCCATGACCTGGTACTGAACCCCCCACATCTTCTGCTTATCCGCAGGTTCATAGTGATCGTAGCCAAGTAAATGTAATGTTCCATGGACCGCCAATAATTGGAGTTCCACAATTACCGGTATTTGAGCTTGTTCAGCCTGTATCTGAGCCGTCGGCACGGATATCGCAATATCACCCAGATACATTTCTGAACCTGGCGTCGGGTCGCCCGCTGGGAAACTGAGTACGTCGGTAACCGTGTCGTCTCCCATGAATTGCCGATTCAAACTGCGAATCATTGCCTCGTCCGTCAGTAGGAGGGTGACTTCAGAGTCCACCGGCTGGTTTTCCATGGCCAATGTTGCTAAGACCGCCTCGCGTACCTGGCGTTCAGCGCCAGGCGGAGGTAAAAACTCTACCTGGATATCAACCCGGTAGCGGGGCATCCACTTCCTCTTGATGACCAATTGGTCCGGTATCAATTGATGCCGATGTCGATGATGGCAGAGATAGTTCTGCAACAGCTGGAGCAGGAACCGAATCCATTAACTCATCATTTCCAGGATATTTTATGCGAACATGGAACCGGCCCTGAATAGTCTTGATGAAAGATTCTTTGATCAACTTTACATCGGCCAGCGATAGGCCCGATTCATCCAATTGCCCCTCTTCTATGTGCTCATCGATAATTTTTCTGACCAATTTCGCGATTTCATCCTCAGTACTGGGCCTCAAAGCACTAGAAGTAGCTTCAACTGAGTCGGCTAGTTGGACGATGCCGGTCTCTCGGGTCTGTGGTTTTGGTCCTTCATAGCGAAACCGGCCAATATCCACCTCTTCACCGTTCTCAGCCAATTCCATGGCCTTATAATAGAAGGATTTTAATACACGGTCGCCATGATGTTCGCCGATGAAATTACGGATTCGATTAGGAAGGCGGTAACGGCGAGCCAGTTCCAAGCCATCGGTGACATGGCACATAATGATTCTGGCCGAGCTAAAGGGATCAAGATTATCATGGGGATTGGCCCCATTTTGATTCTCAATAAAAAATGGTGGCCGGTTCATCTTCCCCACATCATGATAAAATGCGCCCACCCGAACCAGGGGGCTGTTTGCCTTCACTTTTTCGGCAGCTTGTTCCGCCAGATTGGCGACCATGATACTGTGATGGTATGTTCCCGGAGCGCGTCGTAATAATTCTTGGAGTAGGGGATGGTCAAGTCGAGACAGCTCCTGCAACTGGAGGGGGGTAACGATCCTGAATACATTACCGATGATGTAGACGCCGGCTAGGCTCAATCCAGAAGATAAGATCGCCCCGTTTACTATGGCAAAAATGATTAAGGTCAGGAGTTCAGCGGCCTGGATTCCTTCTGGAAGTGAAAATATCAAAACGACAGTCACGTAGCCAACAGCTGCCATAAGGCCCGCTCGAAAGAGGGCGTTTATACGCTGTGCGTCACGAAGTGTGAGCACAGCCAGTATCCCACCAACGGCCGCGTAGGCCGCCATTTCCAACGATCCCTGGGCGATATAACCTACCAGACCCGCCTGTACAATGGTGACCAGGATAGCGAGCCTGACTTCAAAGATCACCGCAATAATGATTGAAAGTGCCGCGGAAGGATATAGATAGGTAAAGATACTCCGGTTCGCCGTTAGTAGTTTGGCGCTCAATAAAAACAACGCCACCAAAATTCCAATAATCGCCAGGCTTCGAGCTGTATCCTTGCGATCGCCAAAAAATTCGTTCCAATATAAGGCGATCACGATCACAGCCAGGAGAGATGCCATTAACGCACTGGCAACTCGTCGCCAATCGAAAGACTCCTGCAACAAGCCCAATTGATCAAGCATCTCGAGCGTTACTTCGTCCACGGTATCGCCGACACGTAATATGCGCTGCCCTTCAGTTACATTTTGACTGATAGGTTCGACATTCTCCATAGCAGCGGCCAACAGCGCGTTGGTTGCCTCTGAATCGCCGAAAATGTTTGGCACGATAAACTGGGGCGCGATTGTGGTAACCACACGTTCCTGGGCAGGAGTCAGATCAAAGGCAGCTCCTTGCGCGGCCTTTCGTTTGGACTCGCTAAGCTGTTCATCGAAGACGCCCTGGCGCATAGTACTCTCAACGATCTGGAGGATGTTTTCTCTTGCCGCGGCAAACTCAGCGGAGCTCATGGCCAGTAGATCAGTTGCCACCTGCTCTTCAATAGCCAACCCCTCAATGGCTGCCAAATTGGCCAATTTTGTTTCAGAATCGGCAAAGGTGTCAAACCGAACAACGTCAATATAACCAAAGACAGACTGGACAAGATTTTTCTGGGCTCGAGCGATACTTAAATCTAAAGGCGTATATTGGTCAACCACGAAAGAAGCAGCCTGCTGCTTCTCTCGTTCCGTCAATACCTCGCTGATGTAACTGATTGATTGCGGGGCGACAATATCTTCCGGCGCCGTATCATTCAAAGACACTGAGACTTGTGGACTGCTTACAAAATCAAAGGCAAGAACCAGGGTAACGATCAGAGTTAATGAAGCGACAAAAATCCAAACCAACGAACGTCGCAACATGTGCTGCATGCGCTGTTGGGAATCGACTTGTTCATCCGGGCGAATACTCATGGATTTTTTGAGTGAGCTTAGCTTTGCAACAGGTCACGCACGATCTGGCTGACCATGCTGCCGTCGGCCTGGCCCTTTAACCTTGGCATGAGTTGCCCCATCACTCGGCCCATATCCTTCATCTCGCCAGCCCCTAATTCGTCGATAGTGGCGCTGGCTGCAGCGCGGACTTCTTCCTCCGATAACTGGCGCGGAAGAAATTCATTAATTATGAGTAGCTCCGCCTCTTCCTTGGCGATCAGATCCGGGCGGTTGGCTTTTTCAGCATCAGCAATTGTCTCTCGGCGCTGCTTGGCTTGTTTCATCAGGACAGACTGAACGCCTTCGTCATCGAGCTCTTTCTGCCCATCTACTTCTTCCTGCTTGACAGCTGCCAACATCATTCGCAACACATCACGCCGGCTTGTATCGCCAGAACGCATGGCCTCGTTGGTCTCTGTTCTCAATCGTTCTTTAAGGCCCATCTTGCTATACTTCTCTCCAAATCATGGTCTGATTGTAGCATTTGCCTTGAATAGGTGTCAAACGCACTCAACGATTATCCACCATCGTTCGATCCAAAATGGTATAGAGATTCAAGTCTCCTTCTCGTCCGTCGATACGAAATTGATCGATAATCCTCAGCCCAGCCATGGACGCCAATTCCCTGGTGGCCTCTTCATTTAGATGAGCAACGTACCGATAACCGAGACCATCTCGCTGCCATGACAAAAGGTAATCCTCCGCTGCTACATCATCCTTCGATAAACCGATCTCAGACCAAGCTACTAATTTTCGACGCTGGCGATCACTGCTTAAAAATTGCCAATTTGATAATAAGATACGCCCACCTACGGTCAAGTGAGCCGCCATTTCGCTTAGCAGCCGAGATCGACGGCGCAGTCCAGGTAAGTGCTGCATTGTTGCCAGGCAGACGATAACGTCGAACTGCCCTAGTCCATCCAGACAATCAGGTTCACTGATATCTCTGAGCAAATATGTTCCATGATGGCCGGTTCTGGCATATTGAAGAAATTTTTCGGTGAAGTCGATACCGGTATATTCCAGAGGTAGGGCGTTATCAGACAGAAAGCGACCGAAGCGCCCATCTCCGCAACCGACATCAAGCAAAGTACAATCTTCAGGGTGAATATATTCCAGTAACTGGTAAAAACCAGGTTGGGGCTGAGCGCGAGATTCGGCGAATGGCCGGGCAAACTGGTCGTAGAACTGCCGATTTAAGCTAAGTAGTGATTGCTCGACCTCATCTTTCATGGCATCAACCAAGCCAAGTGATTATCCAAGGGATATCGCCTTAAGACGCTGATAGTTAATCGCCCGTCTGCCACTTCTTATTGCATCCAGCTTTAGCAGCCAAAACGATCGAGGGTCTGCTGAACCGCCCTGACATAATTCCCGCCAAATAATCGTACATGGACCAATAGCGGATATAAATTATAAATATCGCGTCGAATCTCCCAGAATCCTGAACGGATACGTCTAATTTCGTCATACCTTCGAAAGAAAGCCTGCCCGAAGGTGCCAAAAAGCGTTGTAAAAGCTAATTCAATTTCCGGATCGGCAAAGTATAAGGCCGGATCAAGAAAACTCGTAATCTTGCTAGGACTGGCCAGGATATTCCCTGTCCACGCATCACCGTGTATTAGAGCAGGTTGCTCTGGCGGATAAAGCCACTCGCCCAGTCGCTCACAGAAACGATCCAGACGATCGAAGAGAGAAGCAGACAGCCGGCCGCTGCGCAAGGCTTCCTGCCCCATATACCTTAATCGCTGCTCGCGGAAGAACTCAAGCCAATTATTCGCTACGGGATTTGGTTGGTGCAATCCTCCGATAAGTGTTGGGCGTTCAAAGCCATAAGTTGGTGAAGTAATGCTGTGTAATCCAGCCAGCAATTCGGCGGCGTGTTCTTGAGCAAGATCAGAAAATGAAGAGTGTCCTGAAATAAACTGGAGTAGAAGCAGGCCGCCGCCAGCATAGAATACGGCCGGAACAGGCAATTGGCTATGGTCACGCAGGAAGCGGAGCATGAATGCTTCGACCTCTAGCCTTGCTCCAACAGAGTGGTCCACTTTGGCCACGATTTCTCGGCCGTCCGCCAGCAGGACCCGGTATACTTCGCTCACGCTGCCGCCGCTTAGAGGCATGACGCTGACCGGATCGACATCCAAGGCAGCCCCAATTTGATGTTCGAGCCCTGCCGGCATTAGGATCAGGGTTCTCGTATGGTCAGGTTGTCGAAGGTTGCGCGGGTTCCGGGCTCCCCAAAAGTTCCGGCATCCAAACCAATCTGGCCGGCCTCAGCAGGTGAATCTGGTAATGTTAAGAGCAGCTGCTCATTGGCAAAGAAAGAGATCTCGGTCTCTTTGGCAACGACCCGGAGCCGGTTTGCCGCCCCAAATCCAGTTACTAAAGCCGGGGATCTTTCCCAATTGTCAAGGTATCGGGTCCAGCTACCTCCAGGATTCAATCGCTCAACCATGTACCGACCGTCGGCGGTTATCTCAAAGCGTAAAAAATCGTCCGGAGAGGCCATGCGCAACAGGAGCCCCAAAGTACTGTCCGGTGTACTATTCATGAAAGCCGTGTCTACCCCGAGATCAAATTCTGTAAACTGGCTTTCTGCAAGGGCTGTGTATTGCAGCATATTAGGCGCGTTGATCTCGATAACCATGGCGCCGTCGGTCATCGAGGTGGAACCGGACTCATCGGCCTCCAGACGCCAGTTCCCTAAGGATTGGCCATCAAATGCTTCCTCAAATAGAATGTCCGCATCAGACGCCTTGGGATTGGCCTGGCTACCGCAGGCGGCCAAAAAAACCAACAACGCCAGGATAGATGAGTACTTTCGTAGCCAGAGCATCAATTTACAATCGTTGAACGATCAAGGGGCGATTACCCGGATGCTATCAAATTCAATCACCGCCGTCCCTGGCTGAAAAGTGCTAGCACCTAATCCAATATCACCAGTAACAAAAGTCGGATCGGTTACGCTCTCCAGGGCAATGCCGTTGACTGACAGACTCAATTCATTGCCAACACAACTCGCCTTTAGCTCATTGGTCGCCGCCCCCTGGTTAATCACATCTGAATAAACATATTGCCCTTCACCTGTAAGATACTGGATCTGAGGGCTGCCACTCTGGTATTTTCCGATGGCGTAAAAGCCATCACCTGAAATTAGGAATATATAAAAGTTTTCTTCGTTTTGATACCGGCAGATTACACCGTAAGCATTGTCGTTAGGTCCTTGCACCTGCCGGGCCTGGGTCGTAATAATCACATCGTCGAAGTTACGGTTGGCATTTACCCAAGAGATCTTTCCAGCAATGCTATTGCTTATTCCCAGTTTACCTTCCTTTATCTCCGATGTTACCCCTCCCCCATTATAAAGAGTCCAACCGCAATCTTTTTCTTCCGAAAAATCATCTTGCAGCAAAGTGTCGCCTTCATTACAAGGTTCTGGGCCACTTACCTTTCCGGGCAGACATGATACCAATAATATGGTACCCAGTAATCCAATAAACAGCGTTATTTTGCCCAATGTTACTCTCTCTCCATTCGTATTGACTTGGTTCTTCCCGGGTAAGGTCTATGATTCGTCCGTGCGCTCGCGGGTTTCCAAAAGTGCTTGTAGCTCGTCAATATCTCCAATTATCTCACTCTGCTGTCGAGATGTATAGAAGTAATAGCCGAAGACCGCAAGCCATACGATGGTGATGATAATGCCCAGTAGTGTAAGATTATCCATGGTGACCTTCCATAATATTAGTAATTTTCAACAGTGTACCTCATCCGCGACACATATTCCAACGATTTTCAGGCAAGCGTATTCCAAAGCGGTTCTTTTACATCTCGGGCTTTGTTCTCAAAGCGAGCCATAACGAAAAGTGTATCGGACAATCTGTTCATGTAACGGAGGAGCTCTACGCCGATGTTTTCGTCTTGGGCCAGGGCAACAACATTCCTTTCCGCCCGCCGGCAAACAGCGCGGGCTACCTGGAGGTGCGCGGCCCCTGGCGAACCACCGGGCAATATGAAATTCTCTAGAGGTCCGACGGAGGCATTGAGTTCATCGGTAAGCTGCTCCAAATTTTTCACATGATGGGAGGCAATGCCAGGCACCAAGGCCGCATCCGCTCCTGCCTCGGCAGGAAAGGCCAGTTCAGAGCCAAGATTAAACAACTCGTGCTGAATCTTGGGGATCGCGGCCGCTAATTCGGCAGACAACCCGGTAGCCAAGGCCAGTCCGAGCAGCGAATTCAACTCATCAACATCGCCAAAGGCTCTCACCCGTAGATTTGCCTTGGAAACCCGGGTTCGCGTACCCAACGATGTCGTTCCATCATCTCCAGTTCTAGTGTAGATTTTCGTCAATCTCGGCATGGAATCGTCTCCTGATAATCTTCAGACTCCGTTTTATAAAACCCAAAAGTATTAATCCCCAAACTTATCCAGAGCGTCATGTACGGTCAGCAAACCCCTCCCGGGGAACAGTCTGGCAACCTGTGACCCATAAAGAGAATTAGTGCCTAAGATATCGGCAACCGATCCGGATGAATCAATGGTACCCTCTTTCAAAACAAGGACGTGATCGGCGACCCGGGCAGCCAGTTCCATGTCGTGGGTGACCAGGAGGATACTCATACCCTGCTCACGCCATGTGGCCCACAAACGGGCTAAACTTTGTTTTGACGCATAGTCGAGACCGCGCGTCGGCTCGTCCAATAACAATACCTTCGGCCGGGTAATCATCACCGCCCCTAAAGCAACCCTCTGTCGCTGTCCGACGGACAGATCGCGGGGATAGGCTTCTGCCAGGTTGCCCAATCCCAGTTCATTCAACAACTCGTCAGGGTCAAGAGCGCCGTATTCCGGTTTCAGGCCATGATTCGTTAATGTTGCCTGGAGTTCTTCACGAACTGTCTCGGCATATAGCAGATCATCGGGGGCTTGCGGCAGATAGGCTACTTGCCGGCAGATCGCGGCCACGCTCATGCCGGACGTCGGTTTGCCACTTAGATTTATCGTCCCGCGGTCCGGCCGGAGCAGCCCCACAAGACATCTCAATAAGGTACTCTTCCCAGAGCCGTTCGCACCGACCAAAGCTGTCGCCCTCCCTTCAGCGAGAGTAAGGTGGATCCCCCTCAAGACTGGTTGGTCCCCGTAACTGTATTGAAGGTTATGGGCTTCCAGGACGGTCCTGATCGGCCGGGAATGGCCGTTCTTGGCCGGCGATGGTAGCTGGTGGTTAGATGGCATTTCGGGCATTCCCGGCGTCATGCGTCTGCCTTCTGCACTGGTTAATGGGACCGGTCGCCAATCCAACGCCTGGGCCAATCTGGTGATTGGCGGCTGCTGGTTTTCAGGTAGTAGCTCAAGCGTATCCCGTACCGGTCCATCGGCCGTAATCTTTCCATCTTCCAAGTAGATCAGCCGGCTGGCAAATTGGACGACTCTCTCCAGGCGTTGTTCTATCAAAACAACCGTCAGGCCCAAATTTTTTTGCAGAGCAACGATATGACCCAGGAATTCTCTTGCGGCAGTGGGATCGAGTTGGCTTGTTGGCTCGTCGAGGGCCAGTATCGTGGGTTTTAAAACCAGAGCGGTAGCAATAGCGACCCGCTGGCGCTCACCCCCTGACAGATCTACGAGAGGCCGGTGTCGTAGCCGGACCAGGTCCAGAAGTACCATCACGTCCTCTACCCGGCCGGCTAATTCCTCGCCCGGCACCGCAAGATTTTCCAAGCCAAAGGCGATTTCTGCTTCAACTGTGTCCAGAACCATTTGTGCTTCCGGGTCCTGGAATACAAAGCCAACATGGCGACTCATTACCTGGGGACCGGCCGCCAACACGTCGATCCCGGCAACTGTGACTTTTCCTGATATAGCACCTCCGCTGAAATGCGGAACCAGTCCATTCAAACAACGTAGCAAGGTGGATTTTCCGGCTCCTGAAGGGCCGGCCAACAAGATAAACTCACCGGCATCAGCTGAAAATGATATCTCGTTTAAGATCTGGCTTTCGCGGCCGGGATAGGCAAAGGAGAGTTTCTCAAGAAGGATAGTTGGGGCCATTAGCTATTTTTTCCGGGTCGCCAGGAAGGCCGGTAAAGCCAGCGAAGCCAGGGCCAGGCCAATGAAGAGATCGTAAGGCGGCAAGGACACGGTCTGGAAAGGGGAATAAGCAAGCGATGACTGGTCTACCCAGGGCCAGGGAACGAGCACCGCCATTAAGGCGACAATGGCTATTATAACTAATAGAATGTCCCATCGGCCCCAAATCTCTACCCGGTAGCGGGTTCGACTAATCACGCGACCGCGACGAATCAGGGTAACGACCACCGCCAGCAGGCCAAAAGCCAACAGTAACCAGCCCGGCCATCCTAGCCACAAGACCAGTAGCCAGCCGGTTAAGGCAGCGACCAGGCCGAGCAGTAGCAGCAGGCGCTCACCTGTACTGCTATTCTTGTGGGTCGTAGCGCCATAGCCCCTGGCGACCATTGTTTCAGCCAGGCGCATGGAACGTTCCAGGCCGCCAACCAGCAAGGGTACGACAATCGGTTGCCAATCTCGAACACCCCGAAGCTGGTGCCCCCTGATCTCTTGGGCTTGCCGGATTCTAGTCAGTTGTCGCCTGGTCTCAGGGACATAGGTCACGGCTACCAGAATCACGACACCCAGGTCATGAAAAGCCCCGGGAACGAGGCGGACCAGTTCGCTTACCGGGACAATGGCATTCAACGCCGTAAAAATAGCCAATAAGGCAACTAAAACGAGGCCATTGCTGGCCCCTTCTACCAGCGCTTCCAAGGTTATGGCACCCCCTATCAGCGGCCAATCAGGTAATTCAAACAGGATAGTCGTCCCCTCGTGGACAAATAACGCCGTGTACCCGGCCGAGAAGGCGACAACGAATAGGGAAATCCGGCCGATCGGCAGCCTAGTACCATTTTCTTGCCGGCCGAAATTTTGTGACACGACCAGGGCGGCCATCAAGATCGTCAGCGAGTAAAGCGGGTTTTGGGCCACCATCGTCACTACCATGGCGGCTCCAACCCAGATAACCCAGGCCCGGGCATTCATAATCATACGATTTCGAACCGCAGCCGGTCCCGAAACCGGCTCAGCGCCTTTACCGCCGGGATGCCGATTGCCAGCATCATCAGGCCGTTCCCTAATCCCCTGGCTACGTCCCAGGCCAGGGAAGTAGTCAGATAAAAAGCCCCATATCGCGCGAGAATTCCTGGCAATCCGGTCGAGTCTGTCGTGGCCAGCTTGACCTCACCCGCTATAAACGGCCAAAAGTACAGGTTCAGAATAAAACCAAAGAAAAGGCCCCAAAATATCGCGAACCCAGTTAAGAGAGCCAACTCCAGACGAGACCGGTCCGGATGCGGCAACCAGCCGGCGCTCATGCCAACCCAGCCGGCCGCGATCATCTGGTAAGGTAGCCAGGGACCAATACCGCCGGTAATCAAAGCAGAGGTAATCATGGTCATAGTGCCCATCAAGAATCCGAAGCGCGCGCCATATACGTAGCCGGCCAGGATGATGGGTACAAAAACCGGTGAAAAGCCACCTGGACCAGGAATCGCGGTTTCAAGAAAGCGCAGCACGCTGGCTATTGCCACCAACAGACCCATGGCAGCCAATACCTTGGCATTTACAGCTTGCCCCTGCACCTCAATCAGCAGTGCGCCTAGGCCAATGAGTAATAATAAGGTTGTCAGAAGGGCAGTACCTCCGATCGGAGCGACGGTTGAGCCGGCCGCAGCAAATGGATCGGCCGCGGCCACGACACCCAGGAAAAGCGGGTAAGTGAAGGCAATCAGACCGGCGACGGTAGCCAGGACATAGATAGCGACCGACGAAGTTCGCTGCATCATTCCACCCGCCTCCTCCAGGTTATCACCATGATGCCTCCGAGTAAAAGGAGAACAACCCCGAAAACGGCATATGGTCGCCAATCCGGTAGTTCGGTAGCCTGTGGCACTTCCGTCATTTGTGCCTCATTATCCTGGGCGCAGACCTGGTCAAAAGTAACCGATGGCGGGGCGATGGCGTCAGTCACCGAGCCCGGCCCCCAGGACCAGCCATCGATGCCACCGTTATTGACCTTGTTTTGGGTCGCCCCGACACGAGCGTAGGTCCAGACCTCCTCTTGATAACGCCAATAAGACCAGTAAGTGCATTTGTCGCCGCCAGAGCATTGGCAAAAACAATCATCGGCCGGACAGCCGGTGTTTTCTATGGAGCAGACCAGGCTGCCCATGCCTTCGACCTTGGTTTCAACAGCCAGACCAGAACGGCGCAATAGATCCATCCCCGAAAGTGACTCCTCGGAAAATGAAACGCACACCGACGTCACCTGTTCCTCGCCCAGCCGCACCACAACCGCAGCTTTATTGGGTTCCTGGGCGCTCAGACCTGCTGATTTTGAGATGGCCAGAACCAGGAATAACCCCAGGGCAATTAATGATGAGAAAATACGCTTGCTGTCAATCACTATACGAAACTTCAAGATAGCTATAAATAACTTCAGCGCCGTAAACCGCTATTGTTAGTGGAAAAGTTGACTAATCGTGTCTCTTCCACAAGTACACAGCAACTACTACTGTTAGCCCGATAATGACAAGTCCGATCAAAATGGCCAGCCACGGATCAAGACCACCGCTTTCACTATCTACCTCGTCCTGGACCTGCCCATTCCCGGCCGGTTCATCATCCAACACGGCTACAATTTCCTCGGCCGTGGCTGCCGGCTCAGGTACTGCCGTCGATTCCACCGCAGGCGGCAACGGTGTCTCCGTTGGTGCAACCGTTGGGGCGATCGTGGTCGTAGGCTCTACAATTTCCGTTGGAATGACCGGTGGTTCGGCGACTATGGGAATTATCACCGCCAGGGCAGGTATCGACTGGACAGTGGAGAAAAAATCATCAAAACCACCATCGCCAAAATCAGCCTGAAATGCGCCGCTTTCACCCTGCCATGCCATTAAGGCCTCCTGCGGACTACGTTCCTGTTGCAACCAGGGGCTACCGGCCGAAGAGAGATCTTCTATGGCCGCAACCAAGGCCTGGATCACCAGGGCTGTACTATTGGCGTTTTCACCGAAACCCGGGCCGTATTCCCAGCCGCCGCTGGCCAGCTGACTCCGGCCGAGGAAATCCAAGGCCGCCGCCACAGGCTCTTCACCACCATGGCCGGCGGCGATCAAGGCCATCAGGGACATGGCTGTTGAATCGACATTCCCAACCGTACCAAAGCCATCATCCCACGAGCCAGCCAGATCACCCTCAACCGCTTGTAGGCTGAGTAACCAATCCGCTGCGCTCTCTGGGGGTGCTTCGCCGGTCGCGGCCAGACCTAACATGGCCAACGATTGGTTGAAAGCTGTATTCACCTTAAACTGGCCTGTCGGAGATAGGTGATCGCTTAAAGTCAGGACAAAATCATTGCCGTTAAAATTAGAGGGATCTTCACCGGCCGCAGTCAAAGCGAGGAGCGTTTTTCCGGCCGTGCTGCCGTCTTGGGCAGTATATGCGGCCAGTTCATCCAGGTGTTCAGCCAGGTAGTTCAATAGGAGTTTGGGGTCCGCTCCGGCTGAGCCGATGGCCAATAGGGCGTCGATGGTGCCGCCGATGTCTGAAGGCGCCTGGTCAGTCCCAAAACTGAAGCTGGTATAGCCGCCATCACTATTTTGATGGGTTGTCACCAACCAATTCAACGCGGCTTGTAAGCCCTCGGCCGGATCCGGAAAAGGAAGTTCCTCCTGGTGCTGGGGCGCGGCCGCGGCCAGGCCAGCGCCAGTAATCATGAGGAAGAGGACCAGGCCCAGGCTGGTAGCGATAATCCCACTTATAATCTTCAGTCGGCCATTCATCTCCACTAAACCTCCAAACTATAAGAGCGTGAGTGGATTGGGATCAAAAAACCCGATGCTCTTGCATCGGGTTGGGAAACCTAGGGCCGGTTATTGCTTCGCAGGCCTAGTTCCAACCCATACCCACGCGGGTTCGAAACTTGCCTGAGGCGGGCGACCTGACTTGGTTTTGGTTGGATTTGAACCTGAAAGAGATCTTTAGACCCTTCTTCGCTCACTCCTATGCCGCTACCGTACAGTTGCGGGGACAGTACTGGACTTTCAATTCATGGAATCATCCACAAACGATCACCAGTTTCGCCATTACGTCCGACCTTCCGTGGTTTGGGACACCGCAGGCATGAATCAATTGGTAATGTTATCTGAGTCTATCATTAGCCGGAATGCCAGTCAAATTTTGCGTATATGGGGGATTACAGACGGAATTCAGCTACTCCAAACCTGCGCTTGACAATCACTCACCGGTTGTTATAATCCCCCCTGGTCGTTGCGGGGTAGAGCAGTGGCAGCTCGTCGGGCTCATAACCCGGAGGTCCTTGGTTCGAATCCAAGCCCCGCTACTAAAAGAGGACTCCAGTTCTTCGGGCTGGGGTCTTTTTTGTTACCTGGCGTTCTGCGGTTCTGACAAACGGAGGACGACCGATGAACCGGAGAACGGAAGGCTTGACGATTTCCCAGGCGATTGATGGCTCATTGATGAAAAAATCTTTCAGTGCCGTCCAAAAATGAATAGTAGAATTCTATTTTGACGTCTACGAGAAAGAGGTTACTATGTGGCTAATTCGTATCGTCCCCGGTACTGTTGCGGAGATCCTTAGAGTGTTGTTTATAAACAAACCACATAGGAGAAAAATCTGATGAATCTCAAGAAAATATCAATACTGGCTATTCTTGCTCTTTCTATTATGCTCCTGACCGTATTCATCTCGCCGGCTGGGGCCATTACCGATGGTGATCTTGATGGGGAAGGCCATCCTCAAGTTGTTCTTTTACTGATGGACGTAGGCGGTGAACCAGCCTTTCGTTGTAGTGCAACATTGCTGTCGCCTACAGTCGTGTTGACGGCCGGACACTGCACGAGTAATTTCCCAGATGAACCGTACACGGGCATGAGAGTATTCACAGAATCAGATGTTGAAAATGGCGACAACAACTATCCATACGCCGGTCCCAACAGTGTCGAAGCCGTATCCTGGGCAGACTCATCCTTTGTACGAGACAGCTCCTTTCTTCGTACACGACGTAGGCGTGGTCATCCTTGAAGAACCAGGTGTTGAGCTAGATGAAGATGATTACGCCACGTTGCCGATTGTCGATCAACTGGATGGTCTCAAAACCCGGCGTGGTCAGCATAAAACCACATTCACCTCCGTTGGTTACGGGCTGCAAGAGATCAATCCTGCTCACGTTACAAGTGAAAGAATCAGAATGGTTGCTAATCCTCGATTGATTCAGATCAACACACCTGGCTTCACCGGTGATTTTTCGTTGCTCCTGTCAAATAACCACTCCACAGGCGGCACTTGCTTCGGCGATTCGGGTGGTCCTAACTTCCTTGGCGATAGCAATGTGGTGGCCGGAATTACCTCATTCGGAATTAATGGAAACTGTGCCGGGACCGGAGGTGTATTCCGTACAGACAGGCAAAATGTTCTGGAATTCATAAACAGTTTTCTTGATTAGACATCTTCCCGGCGGCACCAATCAACAAGTGCAACGAGTCAGGGATATTCGCACTAAAAAGAAATAACGCCGCTCAAGATAGGTGATTTGATTAGCCCGCCGGATAGAATTCGGCGGGCTATTTTGTTTTATGGTGCAAACGGGCACTTGGGTCATTTTGTTGTCGTTAACGTCCCGGATTAGTTTGCTTTGTGAATTTATTCCTTATATTGACACTCATCCATCTCCCGATCTAGAATCAGAGAAGGTTTCGGGTCCAGAAAGGGCGTCAGAGTGTAAATCAATGCGTCAAGCGTAAAAGGCGTTGACCATGGAAACCAGTGTTAAGGTTTGATATCAGGAGTTATTGGTGAATCGATTAAAAGAGCTGGCCTTAATAGTTATTTTGGTTGTCATTGCAACGCTGGTTGCAGCTTGTGGCACGGCATCGGGAGAATTAACAGGAACAGTCGCCCTAGATTTAATCTCAGCCATCGAACCACCTGCTGATTTCAAGATACCGGCATCTACGTCTGAGGTTCCGCGATTAACAGCAGAGGAACTCAAAAAACTCCTTGACGCGGGTGAAGAGATCGTTGTAGCCGATACGCGTGGCAAGACATCATATGATTACCAGCATCTGGCAGGTTCGATATCGGTCCCCGAGAATGAAGTCAACTCACATCTGTACGAGTTGCCTAAAAACAAGGATATCGTTTTTTACTGTTCTTGACCGGCTGAAGCTACCAGCGCCCGTGCGGCGCTGACCTTATTCGAGAATGGATACACTCAAGTTTATGCCCTTCAAGGCGGTCTGGCGGCCTGGGAGAAAGCCGGCTATCCGATGGAATCAGAAGGAAGATAAAGGAGCCGGCCATCTTTTTACTCCTAATTCAGGATGGTAAGCATGAACTATCCGAATTACATCTCTCCCCCAACGATCTAACTTCATAAGAATAAAGATTCAGGCCGCGGCCAGCATGTTCATTTTTTTGGCTAAAGCCACATCCAACGTGCTCAACGCAGCCAGATCATGGGTCCACAGTTCAACGGTTACACGGTTGTAAACATTGGACCAGTTGGGATGGTGATCAAGTTTATCGGCGTAGATGGCCACGCTTACCATCCAACCTATCGCTTCGGCAAAAGAGGCAAATTTGAAGTGCTTAGTAAACTTGCCGTCCTGCTCTTCCCAGCCGGTCAATTCGCGCAGAGATGCATCAATTTCCTCTCGCGTCAATTTTCGTCGCTCCATAATTGTTTCTCCTGTATATCAGGTAAGGGTCATCTGACCGGCATGGCCCAGACCGGTAGCTCGTCGCCCAGGGCCTGGAAGCCAAATTGACGGTATAGCTGGTGTGAAAGCTGGTTATCCAGCTGGGTGTTCAGGCTTACCCGATTCACCTTTCTATGCCGGTAGCCAACCATCCCCGAGCTTAACAAAGCACGGCCAACCCCCTGTCCCTGGGCAGCCGGCCGCACAGTAATTCGAGCTAGATGCTCCTGACCGGGTTCATACCCACCCCGCACGCTATATTGAAAACCGGCCATTTCTCCGCCTAATAACGCAACCTCAAATGCCGTAGCCTGGTGGTGGGCCAGGACCAGACCCTCTTCGCTATGCCGCCATAACGGCTCGAAGGCCTCCTCTTCGATGGCAGCCAGGATCGCCATATCAGCCATCTCTACTGGCCGGATAAGGACCTCCTCATTAACAACCGGCCGGGCCGACAGATCGTCCAGGACATAGGTGGTGATAGCATTCACTTGTTCAAAGCCCATCCCCGTAAGCCACGATACAGGCCAGGGTTGGGCCAGGAGCCAGCCTAGCTGGTTAACGCCTTCCCTGGCCAGGGCCGGTAAGATGGCCTCGATCATTGTTCCAAACAAGCCGGCCGCTTCGTGTCCGTCGGCCGCGGCGGCTATCCGGACCCAGGCCGCCGGCAGGGGATCGGCCGTGGCCGCCAGGCAGCCGGCCAAATCATCATCAGGGCCAAGACCTTCAATCAGAAGGAATTCCGGCCAGCCCAACCAGTCGGCCGGCAATCGCCAATCGGCATGAATATGGCAGAAAGGGGCACGCCTGATCAACCGATTAATCAGTCGTTTATCCCCGGTATTAGCGACTCGTAAAAGTGACGGTATACCGTTTGCCATTTCCATAACGCTATTGTACACTACAATATCGTTTCGTTGTGCCGCGCTCTGGCGTTTACACAACAACTACTAGGATCGTAATACGAGAATTCATGGACGAGCAAGGACGAGAACGCGCCCTGGAAACGGCTATCGCTGGCATCCAAAAGCGCTTTGGTGAGGGAGCAATCATGAGACTGGGCGACGCCCGGCACCTTCAGGTGGAAGCCATTCCGACGGGTTCGCTGGGTCTCGATATCGCCTTGGGCGTCGGTGGTTTGCCACGCGGCCGGGTAATCGAGATATATGGCCCCGAATCATCAGGTAAGACCACTGTTTCACAGCATGTTATCGCCGAGGCGCAAGCGTTAGGCGGGATCTGCGCTTTTATCGACATGGAGCATGCCCTTGACCCAGGCTACGCCGCTCGCTGCGGCGTCGATGTAGATAACCTCTACATTTCTCAGCCTGATACAGGTGAGCAAGCCCTAGAAATCGCCGAAGCCCTTATCCGCTCTGGCACCATGGACGTAGTCGTCGTTGATTCGGTCGCTGCCCTGGTTCCGCGCGCTGAGATCGAAGGTGAGATGGGTGATGCGCATGTTGGTTTACAGGCCAGACTCATGTCGCAGGCCTTACGCAAGCTTTCGGGCGTGATCAAGCAGACCAATACCGTCGTCATCTTCACCAATCAATTGCGGATGAAGATCGGGGTCATGTTTGGCAGCCCGGAAACCACGAGTGGTGGCAACGCCTTAAAATTCTACGCTTCGGTGCGCCTGGATATTCGTCGCATCCAGGCCATCAAATCCGGAAATGAAGTAACAGGCAACCGGACTCGGGTGAAGGTTAAGAAGAACAAGGTCGCCCCACCCTTCACTGAATGCGAGTTCGACATCATGTATAACACCGGCATCTCCAAATCCGGAGACATACTTGACCTGTCTGTTGAATATGCTCTGGTGGACAAGCGTGGCGCTTACTTTCGTTATGGGGAGGTTCTACTGGGTCAGGGTCGCGAAAATGCGAAAACCTACCTCGAGGAGAACCCGCAGCTCGCGGCCGAACTAGAGAACCTGGTTCGCGCCGAAGCCGGTTTGCCGCCGTTAGCTCTAGCCAAAGAACTCGAATCCACGATCGCCTAGTAGGAAACGAAGTTACATCCAACGGCTAATGATGGTTACCTGGGCAACCCAACGGGGTCCAGGGGCCTGACTCAGTAGTTGCAGCAGACGCTGTCTGGGACCTGGTCTGAGGCGGATTCGATGTCGGAAATCGTTTCTTATTGCTGGTGACCGAAATATGTTTGTACTGTCTGAAGGAGGGTTCGAAATCGTCCTTCGACCAAATCGTTACCAGAATTAAAAGCGTGACGTTGTTGCAGCTGCATGGCTGATCAATTGCAGATTATTTCTGCGGTGAGATCGGCGAGTTATTTTAGCCGTGGTAAATACCACGGCTTTTTTTTGTTATTGATTATTGTTGTAATTTACTATTGTAAGAAGATATTGGCTGATTCAGAGACGATCACGGATCTGGTGCTCCAGCGGCGCAATAAAGAACGGGTAAACGTTCACATCAACGGTGAATATGCCTTCAGCCTGGCCATGATTACGGCCGCGGGTCTGCGTAGAGGGCAGATAATTTCACCGGAAGAAATTGATCGTCTAAAGGCAGAGGACAGTTACGAACGCGCGAAGCAGAGTGCTTTCAGATTCGTCAGTTACCGTCCGCGCAGCATATCTGAGTTGAGGGAAAGTCTCAGCCGGAAGAAGTACGATAAGAATATCATTGAGCGGGTTGTTACACGGCTGGTTGAACTTGAAATGCTGGACGATAGAAAGTTCGCCCTTTATTGGGTCGAACAGCGAGAAACATTCAAACCCCGGAGTCGCCGGGCTTTAAGCTTCGAGCTATACCAAAAAGGTGTGGATCGGGAAATTGTGGACCAAATCGTAGGTGAAATCGATGAGGACGAGGCTGCCTATAGGGCCGGTCTCCAGAAGGCCGAGCGCTGGTCTAGTCTACCTGAGGATAAATTTCGCGAGGACATGAACAGTTTCCTACAGCGACGAGGATTTAACTATAGCATTATTGCGCCGGCGACCGAAAAGCTTTGGCTGGAGGTCGGCGGTGGTGATAACCAGGAATGAAAATGAATCTCTTAAGAGGAGAGAAATACGATGACAACTGAACTTTTAATCGGCGTGATTATCGGCCTTGTGGTTGGCGCAGGCGCCGTGGGGGCCGTGGCTTATTTCGTCCTGAAACCTCGCAATGAGGCTGAATATGAAAAACTAGAAAAGGAGAAAGAGGCCTCTCGAAAAGCGGCCGAACGCGAAGCCGAGACGATTCTCAATTCAGCCCGCGCCGAGGCAAAAGCAACGCGAAGGGAAGCAGATAATACGGTTAAACAACGCTACGCCGATTTGGCCCGGGCAGAGGAGCGCATAGATGTCCGGCAGGTAAATCTTGACGAACAGATAAAGCGGCTAGAAGAGCGGGAGCAGGGTCTCAATAAGCGCCAAAGCCGGCTGGACAAGCGCGCACAAAGCCTCGAGCAGCTTGAAGACGAGCGGCTGGTCGAGTTGCAGCGGGTTGCGGCCATGACCACTGAGGAAGCGAAACAACAGTTGCTGGCGGCGACAGAAGCTGAAGCGCGACAAGATATGGCCCGCATCATTCGTGAAATCGAGGACAAGGCCAAGGAGTCGGCCGATGACAAGGCCCGGGAGTTAATCTCCCTGGCCATCCAGCGAGTGGCCAGCGATCATGTTTCTGACGTAACCGTTTCAGTCGTTCCGCTACCAGGTGATGACATGAAGGGTCGCATTATCGGCCGGAATGGTCGCAACATCCGGGCTTTTGAAGCAGCGGCCGGGGTTGACGTGGTGGTTGACGACACACCCGAAGCGGTCACCATTTCGAGCTTCGATTCAGTGCGGCGCGAGGTGGCGCGGGTGGCCATGGCAAAATTGATTGTCGACGGGCGGATTCATCCGGCTCGTATTGAAAAATTGATCAAAGACGCCCAGGCGGATGTCGAAAAAGAGATCAAGGAAGCCGGTGAACAGGCGGTATTTGAAGCCAATGTCCACGGCCTTCGACCGGAGATCATCAAGATGCTGGGCCGCTTAAAATATCGCACTTCTTATGGTCAAAACCAACTGCATCACTCGGTGGAGGCAGCTAAGATCGCGGCCGTATTGGCGGCCGAATTGGGCGCAAATATTGAAATTGCCAAGACCGGCGCTTTGTTGCACGACCTCGGTAAGGCGATGGACCACGAACAAGAAGGGACCCATGCCATGTTAGGCGCCGAATTCGCTAAACGATTCAAGATCGGACCAAAGATTATCAACGCCATCGCCTCGCATCACCATGAAGTTGACCAGGAATCGGTGGAGGCGATTATCGTGGAGGCGGCCGATGCTATTTCAGGCGCCCGACCTGGCGCCCGTCGCGAGAGCCTGGAAAATTATATCAAGCGGGTACGTACTCTTGAGGATATCGCGACCTCCTTTGAAGGTGTGGAGAGCGCCTATGCATTGCAAGCTGGCCGGGAAATACGGATTTTGGTCCGGCCAGGGGTTATCGACGACTACGGCGCGATCAAATTATCTAAGGACATCGCCAAGAATATCGAAGAAACCATGCAGTATCCGGGCCAGATTCAGGTCACCGTGGTCCGCGAGACCCGGGCTGTTGGCTTCGCCAAATAAAGAAACCACTAACGGCAATTCAAGTCATTAACCAGGAGTTTTTAATGCGGAAACCCATCATAGCCGGAAATTGGAAGATGAATAAGACGGCCGACGAAGCCGTGGCCTTTGTGCGCGAGATTCGTCATGGCCTGAACAAGTTCACCTCCGTTGACAGTGTTATCTGCCCCCCTTTCATAGCACTCCCCTCCGTATCAGATGCCCTCAAAGGTACCAAGATAGGCGTGGGCGCCCAAAATATGCACTACGAGAGTAAAGGGGCTTTTACGGGCGAGTGTTCGCCAGACATGCTGACCCCGTTTTGCCAATATGTTATTATCGGCCACTCAGAACGACGCGCTTATTTCGCCGAGAGTGATGAGACGGTCAACAAAAAGGTGAAAGCAGCTCTTGCAGTTGGCCTGATACCTATCATTTGCGTTGGCGAGAGCCTGGAGCAAAATGAAGCGGGGGAAACCCACTCTTTTGTCAGCGGTCAGGTCAGGGCGGCTTTTGATGGCTTGAGCGCTGAACAAGCACAGGGCTGCGTCATTGCCTATGAGCCGATTTGGGCTATTGGCACCGGCAAATCGGCATCGGCCGCCGCTGCAGGCAGCATTATTGGCCTGACGGTGCGTGGGACCATCACCGATGTTTATGGCGAGGAAACGGCGCAAGTTGTCCGGGTCCAATATGGCGGTAGCGCAACGCCGGGAAACTGCCACGAATACCTGAGCCACCCAGACATTGATGGGGCGCTTGTTGGCGGCGCCAGCCTGAAACAAGATTTTGTGGATATGGTTCGAATCACGGCTGAGCTAATCAAAGCCTGATCGCCACCAGGATTGGCTGCTATTTGCCATTACTATGAGTGGCATTACAATCAGGGGTAATGAATAGCTCTCTAATGCCCTTCATTTGGGTCGCGCTGGTTCTACCCTGCCTATATCTCCTTCAACGTTGGATCCATCGCCACCTCCATGGCGTCGCCTTGCTGCTTACCGGGAACAAACAATGGGCGATTATTCTTTATGCCATCGTCCTATTTCCTGGCGTACTGCTCCATGAGTTAAGTCATTGGATCACGGCCAAGCTTTTAGGCGTCAGAACTGGTAAATTTTCTGTGTTACCCAAAAGCAGTGCCGGTGGCTCTGTCCAACTTGGTTACGTTGAATATTACAGAACCAGCTCAGTAGGACCCATACGCGAGAGTATAATCGGCAGCGCGCCCCTGGTTATCGGAACGGCCGTGGTGCTGTTGATCGCATTCAAAATATTCGACATCCCAGCCCTTACGGCTTCCATCGCTTCCGGTGATGTTGAACTATTATCAAATGCCCTCGTTGAATTATTTAAAACGCCAGATTTCCTTCTCTGGCTATATCTACTCTTTGCCATCAGCAATGCCATGATGCCCAGTAGCTCCGACCGCCGGGCCTGGCCTGCTTTTGCCCTGATTATGATTGGTTTTGCCCTCATTCTATTTCTTCTGGGCCTGGCCGATGTGTTTGTCGATCGGCTGGTTGGCCCGGCAGCGACTGTCTTTGGTTATTTAGGCCTCGCTTACTCGCTGGTGGTTGGCGTCGATCTTTTTTTCATTTTTTTGATCTACCTTTTCGAATCCCTGATTAGCCGGATCAAGGGTGTCGATGTGGTTTACAATTCGCCAGAGAGTTAGTCTGGATCGCGAATTGATACTTTGTCAAATAGTTTTTAGTAGCCTGGCCATCCTTAGCATAAGCTATTTACAAATAACCCATGGATAACTCCCCTTTTCTGGAAGAGATCTTTTCACTGCCGGATCTCTTACAGGAATCAAACACGCTGCTCGCTTCAACGAGCGCCCGGTTAGCGGAAGTCATCGCCGGGCAAGATATCAACCAAATTGTCTTGGCCGGTTGCGGGGATAGCCACCATGCGGCCATCGCCTCGAGGCTGGCATTTCAACAGCTAGCGGGCTTACCTTGCCGGGCAATGTCCGCCATGGAATTGGCCCGTTACCAGGCCGCCCAGCTTCGCCTGGAAACCGCCGGCCAGACCCTGGTCGTAGGCATCTCCAGTAGTGGGCAGGTTAGCCGCACCGTCGAGGCGCTGGACATGGCCAAAAAGGCCGGGGCTACTGTGCTGGCCCTGACTGGCAATCCACAGAGCGATTTGGCCAGCGTCGCCGATGAACTCTATCTGGTGACGGATGTCCACCCGCTCTGGCTCGGTAAGCCTATCATTATTCCGGGTACGCGAACTTTCTTTCTTTCCCTGCTAGCTCTATACCATCTGGCGATTCAAATGGGAATGGCCCGGGGAACAAGGCCCACTTCTGAGTTTGTAAAGTTAAACCTTGAAATTAGCGCCTTGTCGGATTTGGTCGAATATACGATATCCCAATGTAATTCGTCCATAATCAAATTGACAGATGATTGGTCCGATGCTGATCGATTTGTTTTCTGTGGGTCCGGGCCCAATTATGGCACTGCCTTATACTCGGCCGCCAAAATGATCGAAGCGGCCGGTGAACCGGCTTTGGGTCAGGACCTGGAAGAATGGGCCCATCTCCAATATTTCGAACGGCAGGTCGATACGCCAACAGTAATTATCAGCGCATTGGAGCATGATGGGGATCGCGCATACGAATTAACCACGGCCGCGAACGCTATCGGCCGGCGAGTGCTCTTGGTCACCTCAAGTATTGGGGCCGCTGCTGAACAGCCTCACGAATCACAGCACTTAATTACTGTCGGAAAAGTCAGCGCCTGTTTTTCGCCTGTTTTGACATCCTTACCCGGCATGCTGCTGGCTGCCTACCGGTCTGAGGCAATTTCCGAGCCGTTCTTTCGAAATTTTGGCGGCGGGCGCAGTCGAATAGGCGGCGGCGGTATCTCGCGAATCCGCAGTAGCAACCGCCTGCGCGCCATACTGGACTAAATTGAAATAGGCAGAATCTTATGTTTGTTGTCGGCGGAGGAATGCGAGTGGATTATCTCATCACTCACGAGGGAGAAGCCCGCACTGGTCTAGTGGGAGGGAACGCGGTTTACGGGGCCGTTGGGGCAGCTCTGTGGCATGATCACATCGCCTTGTGGGGTCGCATCGGAGAGAATTATCCTGCTGCCTGGCTGAATAGCCTGGCAGCGTTTGGCATTCAACTCGATGGCGTGAGACGAATCGCCGGTGAACATGATCACCGGACTTTCTTTGCTTACTTGCCGGGTGGAAAGAGAGAGGATACGCAACCACGATTACACTTTGATCGGGTCGGCCTACCTTTTCCACCTGAGCTAAAGGGCTATGTACATTCCACGCCCGGGCAAGATGATCCCGAAGCGTACGAACCGCTTGCCCTCCAACCAGGCGATTGGCCCGAACAATACGGTGGAGCCGCCGCCGTTCATCTGGCGCCCCTTTCACTTCGCACCCATATGTTGTTACCGGCATTCCTGCGTCAACAAGGAGTGAAATTGATCACAGTTGACCCGGGAGAACGGTACATGATCCCTGATCTCCTGCCGCATATACAACAGGTGCTGGCGCAAGTTGATGTTTTTTTGCCCAGCAAATCGGAAGTGCGATCTCTTTTCGGAAATGAAGTCGAAATTGAAGTGGCGGCGCGGCGGTTAGCCGGTTGGGGGCCAGAGCTTGTCATTGTAAAATGTGGCGCGAAGGGCATTCTCATCCATGAGAAATCAACAGACAGCAGTGCGCGGATAGTCCCATGGCATGCTGCCGGAGATGAGACGATTGTCGATGTCACAGGCGCAGGTGATGCATTCTGTGGCGGATTTTTGGTTGGACTGGCCAGGTCAGGGGACTGGCATATTGCCGCCAGGCAAGGACTCGTATCGTCTTCCCTGGTAATCGAAGGGTACGGCGCAACTTATGCCTTGTCCCGGCCGAAGGAAGTGGCCTTGGAACGATTCAGTCAAATCTCCCTTGGTTGAAATAATCTTGCCTCGTCTACGCTTAAAAGAAAAACGGATGCACCAGGCAGTGCCTGGTACATCCGAGTACTATTCCTAAGGTCTGCACTTTGGAAGCTTGCCGTGGGCAGTTTTGCAGACGGCCACTCAGATAGCCCGCTTAATCTTCCTCAAGCGGCTCCGCGGGAGCATTTTTTTCCGCCCGCTCCACAACAATTGAACATTCCGTAACCAGCGCGGCGACCAAGGCTACCGCTGCATAAGTTGGCAAGAGCAGGACGCCCGCTACACCGACAACCAGTGGTATCTCCAAAAGAACTTTTCCGCTTTTGGACATGAGAACCATTCGTCTTACGCCCGCCTCTTTGGCCAGGCGTTTGACTGCCTCGATAAGTTCCTCACCTTTTACCTTTAATTCTTCCGTATAATAGCCTTCTTGGCTTTCTTTTTTCTCATCCCCGTCCATTTCTTCTTCAACTGGGATTCCGTCAGCATCACTCATTGAGTCTCACTCCTCTTATTCTTAACCAATAAATAGAATCCTAATCCGACTATTAAGACCGGCCACCATGCTCCCAGGCTCTGGAAAACAAAGAGTTCAAAAAAGGCAGCCAGGCCCATGAAAATCAGAACCATGGTCCGGATAAAACGGTGCGCTTTTTCAACTTTGTCACCCGCCTCGTCAAAACGGTGCAGGTATCCGTAACCAGCACCGCCGGCCGCCAGCAGCAACGTCCAGGTATAGGCCATACTTTCATAATGATTGACCAGGTTCAACAGGAACAATAGGACGCCCAGAGCCAGGACCATGGCCCCGGGAACTACCAGGAACGACAATTTACTTTGTTCGCCGGCCGTTGATTTGTATGATGGCCAGACCATCAGGGCACCAAGACCAAGGATAAATCCTGGCCAGAGGTAATCCATCAGATGGATGTCCAATAGGTTTAGAGCTAGCAACAGCATACCGGCAATTATGAGAGAACCGGCTAACCTTGATGGCTTTGTGGCTGAGCTACCAACTTCTGCTTTCAATATGGTTTCTTCTGACATTTTGCACCTCGCTTTGTTAGAGTATGTGCATCTTTACGCATCGACCCTTCGAAAGTTGCGGCATTGATTTCTATCTGGTTAATCTTTGCGGAAATAACAGAGGACGACATTGGCCAGTTTATGCTGATTCGGATAGCTCAACTCGTTCGATGGGAATGAATTCTATCTCTAAAACGCCTTCGGTAATACGGCCACTTCCCGCCCGCATTCGGGCTAACACCGTTGGCAAGATCATCTCTCGTTTAAAATTGCCGATAGTGATAAAGAGCTCATCACCACGTTTGCGCAAGCGGACATCACTACCTCGGGCAAATGGCAGCGGTATACGCAGCAGGTAGGCGCCATTATCCCCTTCGATTATCTCTTGGAGAATACCTCGGAAAAATATCTTTCCGGGGTCTTCCTCGCCGAAACAATCCAGGGCTAATTGGGACAAGGCCTCGATGCCAAATACCTCGCCAGCGTAATACGGCGCGATCCAGAGCGGCAACGGCCGGAAATTATCCTTGATCAATTGGATATACTTCTCCTGGACCTCCCGTCGTTGCTTCATGAACGACCCTTGATCACTCATATCAGGTAAAACCCGGTTGATAACGACGCTATCAACGGGATAGTTAAAGAGGCCCAGGTAACTGATCGCCCGCTCAGCTTCCCGCATGACCATTTTTTCCGGAATGACCACCACCCGGTAGCTGGTAATCTCCGGGTCGCTCAAGGTCTCCCGCAACTCGGCCGTGGCCTCATCCAATTTATATAATGCGTCGATCACCTCAGTAGGCGCACGCAAGATCCGGCCGGCAAAAGGCGCCAACATGCGTACAATTCCTTTGTCCAGCCGTGAGACACGGCCAGCATACCAACGAAAGGTATCTGGTAAAGTCAAAAGCCGGATCGTCTCACCGGTAGGCGCGGCGTCAATAATAACGCGATCAAAATTGCGTTCCACAGCCTGTTTATTGATATGTAAAAGGCTAACGATTTCGTCCATGCCAGGAAACGCCGAAAGCTCATCGGCCACCACCCGGTCTACTCCACCTTTAGTGGTGATCATACCGGATACGAAGGACTGTAATGTGTCCCAGTAGTTGTGTATATCGGCAACCGCACTGATTTCCTGAGCCCAAAGGTTCTCGGCGACTTCTACAGGAACATCGCCCAGAGGAATATCGAGTGAATCAGCCAAGCTATGAGCAATGTCCGTGCTAGCAACCAGGGTCTTGAACCCTAGCTGAGCGCTTCTCAGCGCCGTAGCCGCGGCTACCGTCGTCTTGCCAACACCGCCTTTACCTAGATATAAGACAATACGCATTTAGTTCTCCACATAATCAAATTGATAAAAGGTAACACCACCCATTATCCTGACGATCTTCTAAGATAGCAATACGCACCCAGATTCTCCAGGTTGCCAAACTGTCATCACAATGTTTCAATCAAAGGAGTATGGTTGCCAAGAAAAGAGTTCTGTATATCCGGAAGAGACTCGCGAGCGTGAGACAAAGATATACCTCGTCTTGAGGAAGGCTGCTAGTTGATCCCCGACTTCTGGACCTGTGGATTGCTACCACCAAGGTCCCGGCCGGCATATTCATTTGCCGGATCATGGTTCAAAAACAAACTGACGTCAGACGGGTCAGACAATCTCCCGGCCATTAACCTTTAGTGTATCTGCCCACATTAGTAGGCGCCAACCTGCTTGATATTTTTCCGCAATTGGTCATAATCTTTTTAAACTACTTCTGCAACCTTTGGATTACTAGAACGTATTATGTTATGCGTCTTGAGAAAACGATAAATGCTGCGCGCAAGAAGCGCTGGCGCAACTCGATTTAAGGAAGGAATTCAGACATGAGCCCTAAGCAAAAAAGTGATAAGTACGCTGAACTCGGAGTAGCTTTGGCCGAGCTACCCCATATTAGCGAGGAACAGGTCAACCATTGGGTTGATCTACAACGAACAATTGACCTGAGTCGAGATTATTTGATTCGGGCCGTCCCCCAAGCCCAACATAGTATTGATGAAGCTCAAAAGATATTGGCCCAGCGGACCTATACCCTGGTCTTCTTTGGCGGCACCGGTGTAGGAAAGAGCACTTTGATTAATTCGCTCCTGGGTCGCAATCTGCTGCCTACTGGCGCGGTAACGGCCGTGACCGGGACCATCGTCTATATCGAACAGGCGGTCGAAGGGGAAGCGGAATCTCTGACTTTTTCTTATTGGAGTCGCGAGGAATTCGCCAAACGCGTCCGTCGTCTATGCCAACTGGCCGAAATTGAGGCTTTTAACATCACCAACGACGGCGAGCGTCAGCAAGCCAAGGAAGCTATTGAAGGATTGTTTAACGATAGCCGGGATGACGCAAAAACCGAACAAGATGAATATCTGGAAATCCTCGTCGATTGCATTACGACTTATGATGCTTATAAGGATCTTTACCAGAACGGACCACCGGCGCCCCAGAGCTTTACAATCGACAATGAGGATGCCCTCACACACCTCCGGGAAGATGGCTTTAAAGGAAACAGCAAGCGGCAAATCCGGCTGGTGAAGTCGGCAACCTTCAAGATCCAGGTCGCTAGCGACCGGCCGAACCTACTCATGAATGGCTACCTGCGCATCGTGGACGTCCCCGGTCTTGGAGCCGGCATGAGACTGCATGAGGCTATCACCCTGGAAGAGATGAAGCGTGAAGACGCCATGATAGTCCTGGTCACCGATGCCGGCCGGCAGAGAGTTGACGAGATGAAGTCCCTCTCGGCCGTCAACTGGGTCAAGGAAAATCGTTTATTTGGTTTATCCGGCAGCGACCTCGACGAAGCAGCATCTAAGATCTTTCTCGCTGTCAATGGTGGGAATATCCGCCAGGCTTTTGATCGCTTGAATGCCGGACTACCCGAAAGTGAACGGGAAGTTAAGGAAGTCACACGTTACATCGCGCCAAATTATTGGGAACGGTATAGTGATCGTGGAAACGGCCGGCCATATTTTCTTGTCATGGCGCCATCAGCACTCTACCTGCAAGATCCCGCCCACGCCCCGTCCGAATTCGCCAGCGAGACGGAACGTGTGCTAAAGGTTTTCGCGGATCAACTGGGTGCAGTCGATAAAAAAGACCCTCTGGCCCCGGACACATCTGAAGCCTTGTTGACTTTGAGCGAAGTACCTTTGCTCCGTGACCGGCTAATCGCCTTTATCAAGACAGAACGGGTGCGCAGCCAGTTGAGGGAGGCCAGTACGCGGGTTCGGAACAGTCTACAATCGTTGCGCTTCTATTATGAAAAACAGTTAGCCGGGCGGGGTTTGTTCCCACCCTTCGCTACCAGCTGGGAGAGTTTGCAGGAAAGGCGATTTGAAAATGTGCTGGTGCGCCAGCAGAAGGAATTGCCCCGGGCTTTCCACAATGCCTTGCTTGACCTCAGCCAGCGAATTAATACCGACGATCGCTTCCGCAACCTGTTGCTACCAACCGTAAACGGCGTTGAATCAATGGTCGAGGACGCGGTACAGCGCGAGGTCGAGAATTTGTTAGAAAGTTACGGCACCGAACATTGGGATGACCGTGACGTAACATACGACAGCCTGGTCTGGGGCACCAGCGGCATTGAAGTCCCGATCAAACGTATTTTATACCAGGTGGAACTAGTCATGCAGGAAGCGGTCTCAAACTTCATGCCCCAAGTCGCTGAAGTGGTGGCTGATGAACTCGAGCGAACCCTGGAAGCCCATGATATCAAAGGGCGTGTTATCCGGGCGGCATACGGTCAAGAATACAGTTACACCTTACCCTATGAGCCAGGCAAAGAATTGGACCTTGAAGAGGGTTATGGAAGCCTCGTCGGACGCGTCGGTGAAAATTTCCGCGAGATTTGCCGGCAGGCTACTATGTATGAGTTGGTTAAACCGGAACGCTCAATTCACAATCGGGTCCGTGATCGGGAGAGGGAATTGGCCCTTCCCGAAGATGACCGTATTTTGGATGCCGTGCTCTATGGCGCCGAAAGCGTACGCCAAGAACTGGCGGCCCAGGCGGAAGCAGCAACCGCTGACCGGGTCGCGGCAGCGTTCGCCGGTGATGGCACAGGGCTGGCTACGGCTCCTCAAGAAGTGGCCGAAGATGAATTCGTCATCAATATACTTGACGGTGGACCCGGCGACGACGACCTGGCGGATATCAAGTTTTCTACCCCAGCGGTTGAATCCGGCTATGGAGAACTTGAAACCAGTTATGCCGAAAAACTCGACAATATTTCCTTGAAAACGAACAAGATCTATGGTGAAATCATCAACGATTTGTTCGGCGACGACCAACTGCTACCCCGGCTGCGGCGATTATTCTGGCTCGAAGCTACCAAGGCCGAAAGAGATTTCAACAACTATCTGATCAAGCCGATGCTTAAGCAACACGATCGCAAATTGGCCGACCCAGAATTACGTGAAGCAATGGAGGTCGATCTGGAAAGCATATCGGATGTCGAGGAATTGATGCGTGTTTGGGAAGGATTACACGGTTTAGAGACCGGCCTACCTCTCTAGGAATCGTCTGGCATCTGTAATCGCAAAGGTTCTGAGTATCCAACCACGGGTAATGGAGCAAGTATCGCAATGCATGAGACTGCATTAAAAATTGTTCAAACACTTCAAAATGAAAACCAGGAGTATGCCTACGCCCTTCGTCTGACGCACTGGTTGCTTGATGAGGCTCCGAGAGGGGAAACAACAGCGGCCGATTTCACCGCTTCAAGGGCAAAAGCACTGCTTAGGGCAGACGATTTGCTCGATGAGGCAACTTTGAATGACTTCTCTCAGATAGTCGAGCGCCGTGCTGGCTTCAGAGTGGCCATGTATATTCTGCTGGCCGATACAAAGTTGGCAGCCAATCCGGAGGTGGCTTCATTGGTGCATCTGCATCCAACTGACGACGATGAACCAATTCCCTGGACCCTGCTGATATTGGCTGCATACTGTTGGAAAGGCAACTATCCTTTATACCAACTTGATCCGGCTTCACCCCCAGATACCTATAGCCCAGCTGGCCAGGCCGTCAGACGCTCGGCCGGTTTTATCAGGGGCCAGATACAACTTAGCGCGACGGAACGCGACAAGCTAGCCCGACGGCTGGCCGAACCCCCTTCCGGAGCACCGTCTATCGATGAATTACAGCCGAGTGGTGACGCCATTGCACCGTTACCTCCACACTATCGTCCGCCGATTCCCGAACAATATCCGGAAATAGCCCGAGAAACTGTCCAGGTTGACCTGGAGGATGTTGAACATCAACCACAGCTCACAACCGGCGATCCCCTGGTAATTACCGAGGATGAATTGAGTAATCCGCCATCGTCCGGGACCGACCCGGTTCGCATGCCGGCAATTGTCATCGGACCTAGCCAGATCGTATCAGGAGGGGGATCACCGCCCAGTCCGTTACCTAATTCGGCCATCATCATGCCCTCCCAATCCTCCAGCAACCAGGCCCGGCCGAATCTCACCATGTCACTGAGACAGGTATTCAACAAAGAGGAACTGCGATCAACAAAGCTCCTGATCGTCGTACAGGATTACCCGGATGGGCCGGGCGTATTCGGTTTACAGGTTAAGGTAACCTGTCAGGGAATTAAAAGTTACGTCGCCGGGGCTACCAACCATGAAGGTAAATTCTTATGTGAGTTGCCTGTGCGAGTCCAGAGTGGATTGACCTATGATGTGGCGGTAACCTGGCCCCGAGCAGAAGGCGGCGATGTGGAGTACAAATCGATTACTCTCAACGCCGACAGGACCAGATTCACCCTACCTTTCTACCGGCAACTGGATTCTCCGGCCTCACCGGTGTAGATCAGCCCGAGATAACTTGATAGCTGGATATAATATTTTCTTAGCTGCCCAAAGGGTCTGCTTTTATGGATAAGGAGTGGTTACAACTCACAGAAGAGGACATAAACCGGGCCCGCCGGTTGGTTAGTGAACAACCGTCCACGCCCGATGTACTGGTGATTAGTCCGTCTGATCTAACAGAGGAGCGCTCTATCATCACAACCTCGTCAGGGGTGCTGAAAATCACCCCTGACGACCTGGCCCCGTCCGCGCCAAGGGAGAGTGCGCCTCCTAACCTAAGAGAGTTGGAACTCCAAATGTACCAATTGGTCAATAGCGCCCGGAGAGAACATCTGCCACGTTGGCTCGGCACCTCCCACCTAAATTGGCACGAGCCGCTGGCCGCCCTCTCGCGAGGACATTCCGACGACATGCTCCGCAGGCAATACATCGCCCACGATTCGCCCGAGGGCATTACCACCGCCCAAAGAATCAACCGTCAAGGTGTTCGTTTCGTTGCCTGTGGTGAGAATATAGGCGTTGTTTATGGCAATGCGGCTGGAACACCTTTGTCTATTCTCGACATACACAATGCATTTATGAATCAACCACGAAGCCTAACCAACCATCGAGGCAACCTGTTGAATCCAATCTGGACTCATGTTGGAATTGGCATCGCCCACAATCCGGACGGATCTCTGGTTGCCACACAGACATTTATCTCCGCTCCGGCCAGCCGGTTTAGGGGTCAATAAACCACTCGAACTGTGCCCCCATTTGGAGCATTTTGAGGATAATGAATGAGTGAAACGATTGTTATTACTGATCCCGATTCAGACCGGTATCACACCTTTAGCTATATCAGCTGGTGGAAACAAGAAGTAGTAAAAAATGCCACTGTCATGGTGGTCGGCGCCGGCGCGCTGGGAAACGAAGTGTTAAAAAACCTGGCCCTGATGGGTATAGGCAATCTACTTATCGTCGACTTTGATACTATCGAAGAAAGTAATCTAAGTCGATCGGTCCTCTTCAGAGAAGCGGATCGTGGCCGTTCCAAAGCCGATGTTGCCGCCGAGGGCGTCAAGAAACTTAACCCGGATGTCAAGGTGAAATCATGGAACGGCGACATCAACTTTGAGATGGGTATGGGTGTATTCCGCCATGTAGACGTCATAATTGGCTGCCTGGACAATCGCGAGGCCAGGTTGTCTTTGAATCGCTTTAGCTGGGCCATAAACCGGCCCTGGGTCGACGGAGCTATCCAAGAACTGATGGGCATAGTCCGTGTCTTTTGGCCTGGGGATGGAGCGTGTTATGAATGCACGTTGAGCGATGAAGATTACCAGATGATCAGCCTGCGTTATTCCTGCCCTCTGCTGGCTCGAGAGAACATTCTCCAGGGCAAAGTGCCAACAACCCCGACCAGCGCTTCCATAGTTGCTGCGTTTCAGACCCAGGAAGCGTTGAAACTGATCCATGGCATGGAGGTCCAACCGGGAAAGGCCCTGATGATAAATGGCCTAACGAATGACATTTATACAACTGAATATCCTGTTAAGGATGGCTGTATGAGTCATTCCCGGCTGCAGCCTATTATCGAACTGGCCCAACATTCGGCAAGCTCGACGACGCTGGCGGACCTGCTGGAGATTGCCCGGGAAAGACTCGGTCCGGAAACTGTGTTAGAATTTGATAGTGAGATAGTGGTATCTATGACTTGCGCTGATTGTGGGGAAGAAACACCCATATTCAAGCGCATGGGCCGTCTCTACGAAAGCGAATTTGAGTGTCCGGCCTGTGGCGGACGGCGTGACATGCTTATGACACACCGTATAGAAGGAACAGAGGCTTTCTTATCTAGAACATTAACGAATTTCGACGTCCCGGCATTGGGCATCGTTAGGGCAAACAACGGCAAGGAACGAGTGTACCTGGAATTAACAGGTGACACAGAAACATTTCTTGCCTTTAATTAGGGGTGCTTCGAAACCGCGCGGGTCAGAGCTATACAGTTGCCCGCTCAAGTTGAAGATGCAACCTAATTCATCAAATCTACGTAATATCTTTAGATTTACGTGGTAATTAGCACATGGAGGCTACTAAACAATGGCAAGTATTAAGGTAATCATTTACGATCCGACTGGTTCTAAAAAGACGCCGGTGGAACTACCGAATGATGTACCAATGAACAGATTGATCCCGGCCCTGGTCACCAAGATGGGGCTGCCTACCAATCAGGGCGCAAACCCAATCACCTATCGCCTGGACCATCGCGCTTCAGGCAAACGACTGGCTGACAGCGATTCTTTGGCCGATGCCGGCGTCGCCGAAGATGATATTCTAAGCCTGTTTCCTGAGGTTACAGCTGGCTGAGGTTTTTACCCGAGAGGCGACCCTGCCCTTGGTTCAGGCCAGGAAACAATATGACCGGAAAATAATTGTCCAGAAGTACCTGAATTTGTATCTTGTTCGAGGGCTGAGCAAATTTTTGAATTTAGCTCAGTCCTCACTCACTTGTTGGCCAGAGGAAGATTATGTCCTTCGACATTCGCGAAACCCGATTACGAAATGACCATAAGCGTATTCGTGATTTGGTAAATCGCAGTGAACTGATCCACATACTGCATGCGGAAGGCGATCCACCAGAAAAATATCACATCCAGTTTACATGTCGGGGCATCGAAAAGTTAGGGCCGGCCGGAAATGCTATTATTCGTGACAAGCATGAGGTTAGTATCTACCTGCATGCCGAATACCCATTAAAACAACCACAGCTTAAATGGCTGACCCCGATTTTTCATCCCAATATCCATAGTTCGGGTGCAGTATGCATCGGCGCCTGGTGGCCGGCAAAAACACTGGATGAGTTACTTCTGACCCTTGGTGAAATGGTTCAATACAAGAATTTGGGTCCAAAGGATCCGATGAATTCAAAGGCGGCCGCCTGGGCGCTGCGAAATAAGCGTATGTTCCCGATTGATCCCCGGCCGCTTAAGGGTCGCTCCCTTGAGGATGAAATAATAATCGGTATGGACGAGGAGCCTGATGACTTCGGAATCAACATTCTCTGAAGCAGCCTCGGTTGAGGAAAAAAACAATACGCCGTTGGACCCTTCAACTTTAGAGGGAGCTACTCGCGCGACCACCTCAGAACTACCAGGCGGAAACAAGCAGTTGCTCCATGGAATTGAGCCGGCTAAAAACCAGGTAAAAGTTGTTTTGAGCCAGGTCGCCTTACGCCAAATAGAGGGGCATAGTGTCAGTGACTTAAGACGGGAATTGGGCGGTGTTTTGTTGGGTCATGCCACGCAGGGGACTTTGACTACCAGGGTACAAGTTGCCGCCGCCATCCCGATCCAAAGCGACGATCATGGCCCGGTTCACTTTACCTTCAACGCCGATGCCTGGGCCCAACTCCACCGGGATCGTGCGGAGCGATATCCACAACTTGATGTCGTGGGTTGGTACCATACACACCCTGATCTAGGGGTATTTTATTCGGCCGATGACATCGTCGTCCATTCGGCCGCCTTCGTTTTACCCTGGCAGGTTGGGATGGTCCTGGATCCAGTCAGGGGTGAAATATGCCTGGTCGGTTGGAATGAAAAAGAGACCAGCAGCCAGGCGCGGGACCTGGTAGGCTTACCCGGCTACTATGAAGAGCTAGACCAGCAGAATAGCTCTGTTGTAACCTGGCATTTTACCAAAGCGTCTGTATGGCGTCAGGGCGGCTATTTACCACGGGAGTATCAAAGCAGCGAGGTCTATGCGCCATCCTCCGACTGGCCCTCGCTCCCGGTCGTCAGTCCCTGGTGGGGTGTTGTCCTGGGAGGTCTGAGCCTGTTAATTAGCCTTCTGCTTCTTCTGGAGCGCCTTCTAGGCGGCGCCTAGCTAAAAACCGGTTAAATTTGGGATGACTGATAGAAAAAATCCTTCTTTCGCGGCAATAATCACGATCACCTCACCGGAGAGCAATGAGCTATCCAGGCTCCGGGTCATGCTTCTGCCGGCTGACCTGGTCCCCCTTGAAGGCGGCGTGACCAAGCCCCTTCAAGATTGTACACTGGCTGAATTGCAGCAATTTGCTGAATCTCTCGAAAAGAAGCTATGGGACCAACATGGTTCAGATACATTGATTGACCTGGTGGTTGGCGGGCAAGCGGAGATAACGATTAACCTGGCCGGAGATGAATCGGCTGAATCCCAGTCCATGGATCTCTGGTTAGCTCATGCGATTGTCTTTCCGGAGAGTGAAACGCCGGAGAAAACGAGCGGGGATGATGCTGGGAAAGAATCCGTCATTGAGGAACATCTACCTGAAGAGGGAGCGATCCCAGATGCGCCCGTCGATATTCGCCTCATTGGTGGGCAAATACCGGCCCCGGAAGTCGATCCAGTCGTTGAGGCAGAAACCGAGGATAGCACACCGGCCACGACCGCCGCGACGGCCGTCGACGAACCAGTTACTGAGATACAGCCGGGTGCTGAGGATATTGTGGCCGGCGTGGTAGAAGAGTCGCTCGAGGCTACAACCGAAACAAAAGCGACCGAGGAAGCTGGCGGCCTGGTTGAAGACCCAGGTGATGCTGCAATTACTAAACCAGGCATTCCTGGGATTAAGACGCCAGGCATTCGTGTGCTCGGCTTACGCCGGCCGTTGAACCATGGCACGTGGACGGCCGTCGATATTTTAACCAACGAGCCGGCCTTTCGAGATGCCCAGGCTCATTCACTGAGCAACCTGGATATGGAAGTCGCCGGCGTTCTGATTGGACCACAACCGGAGAAACAGCCTGACGGCCGTTACCTGGTACACATCGTCGACACAATTATTGCCAAACATACCCGAATGCATGGCGCCAGTGTGACCTACACGCCTGAAAGTTGGCGTTATGTAAACGACAAGCTTGCCGAACGCTATCCGGACGAATCGGCCGTTATCGTCGGTTGGTACCATACACATCCAGGATTTGGCATCTTTCTCTCTGGGATGGACCTATTCATCCATCAGAACTTTTTTACTCAAAAATGGCACGTCGCCATGGTCCTGGATCCACGAGCAAGACGTAGCGGTTTCTTTTGTTGGGACCGCCAGATGACAAAAGTTGATGCCTATGAGTTCCCCTGGCCCAAATGGGCTTCCGGTTCATGGTAAAATAGGTTTATGGTCGATAATCGAATGAATGGTCGTTTCCAAAAACCTTTGTGGCAAAAAAGTAGATGAACGATAACGAAACAATCCGGATAACAGCTGACGATGTCAGCGAAGCAAATCGGTTGAGCCTGAGTTGCCCTATTTGCGCCAGCGCTGTCGAGCAACATGTCGAGCACCAGGCTTTAGCTCCGGTCATATGCGCCAATTGCCAGACTCTATACCACAAGACATGCTGGGAGCAAAATGGCGGCACCTGTGCGACATTGGGCTGCGAGCATACGGAATGTTACCCATACGGAACCGAACTGGGTCCACGGCTAACCATAACATACTCCGATCTGCCCAGGCATGCGCCAAGACGAAAACCATCGCCAAACGGCCAGGCAAAAGCGATCAAGGAAAGAGAGAAACAGCGCCAGCAGGAACAAGCACGGCGTGAATTCTGGCCCAATTTGTACAGGCGGATACTACGAGCATTTGGATGGCAATCAGACCGGTAATTGTTGATAAACAATCGCCATTTATTGGCGAGGCCTGTGCCTTGTGCAAACAACCATTCGGCCCAGGGGATGAGTTGGCCATCTGCCCAGAAGATGCCACGAGACACCATGTCCATTGTTGGCGAGCTAACGGGGACAAGTGCACGGCTTATGGCTGCACGGGTCATGGAGAAGTCGCCGGTGGCGCACCGGTCACCGCCAGAACTGCGACAAGGTTTCGAGCGGGCCAAGAAAACGAAGCCAAGGTCCAAACCCTACCATCTAGAAGTTTCCATTGCGCACAGAGCTGCCTGCTGGTAACTATCGCCCTGGCTATCATCCTTTTCGCCATTGGTTGCTTTGGCCTCTGGGCCATTGCCGATTACATCATGATCGATGTCTTAGGCTGGCAATATCGTGGTCCGGTTACCGGCGTTATCCAGCTGCTCAATTCAGGCACCATAGGCACAACTTTGATTTCACTCGCTGCCTACATTACCGCCCACTAATTATCCCCATCAACGGCTGGTCAGTACACAATAATTGATGCGTGACCAACAGTCAGTTCTACTTGCCACCCGGCTATTTTGTTGTAAACTCCTGGGCTGTTGCCAACCGCAACTGATCAATAACTTTGCGTGGTCGCCATCTCTTTCCGTTATATAGTTCATCATGACGAAATACCAGCGCCTCTTAGAGCGTGTCTACGAAATCCAGGATTTAAGAAAGGCTGTTAGGGTCTTGACCTGGGATCGCGAAGTAAATATGCCAGCCGGTGGCGAGACCGCCCGGGCCAACCAGATCTCAACTCTACAAAAAATTAGCCATGCCCTCTTCACATCCGATGAAATGGGCGAACTCATCCAGGCCGCCACCGTTGAAATCAATGGCGCCGGACACCAGAGTACGGAAGCGAGCCTGATCAGGCATTTGCAGCGCGACTATGCCCGGGCCCGCCAATTGCCGGCTGAATTCGTCAGCCAGCAAGCCTACGTGAACAGCAACGCCATTTCCGTATGGAAAAAAGCGCGCGCCGAAAACGATTTCGCCCTCTACTTGCCCTGGCTAGAACGGATCATAGAAATCGCCCAGGAACAGGCGGAACATCTTGGGTTCCAGCAAGAGCGGTACGATGCACTGCTGGATATTTATGAGCCCGGGGCAACCACGGCTCAAGTCCGCCGGCTGTTCGATAAAAGCAAAAATGAGCTTAAACCACTTTACCAGGTGATCGGCCGCCGGCGAAATATGGTGGATGATTCTTTTCTGCGCCAGCCCTATGATTTGGCCAGGCAACTCGAGTTCGCTCATTATTTGGCCACGGCCGTCGGTTATGATTTCAACCGCGGTCATCTGGCCACCGCAATCCACCCGTTCTCAACCAGTCTTTCTCGAGATGATGTCCGCATTACCACCCGTTTCAATCCAACATTTCTAAACTCCTCTATGTTCGCCACCTTGCACGAGGCCGGACATGCGATGTATGTGCAAAATGTAGATCCTATCCTGACCCGCACCCCATTAGCGAAAGAAACCTCGGCCGCTTTAGATGAGTCACAGTCGCGCCTGGTCGAAAACATCGTCGGCCGCAGTCTGGGCTTTTGGCGGGTCCACTTGCCGAATCTCAAGCGACTATTTCCAGACCAGCTCGGAGATATTTCCGCTGAGAAATTCTTTTTAGCTGTCAACAAAGTCCAGCCCGGATTTATCCGGGTGGATGCTGACGAGCTAAGCTATAACATGCATATTATTTTGCGGTTTGAACTGGAACTGGCCCTGCTAAACAATCAGTTGCAGACGAGGGAATTGCCGACAGCCTGGAACGATAAAATGCGCGAATACCTGGGTATCGTCCCACCAAATGATACCCTCGGCTGTCTTCAGGATATTCATTGGCCGATGGTTGGTTTTGGCTATTTTCCTTCCTACGCCCTGGGAAACCTTTACGCAGCTCAATTTTACGAGGCTGCCATCCTACAAGAACCGGAAATATTCGAGGAAATTGAGCTGGGCAAGACAGATCTTTTGATGGCCTGGATGGCCAGAAATATTCATGTCCATGGACGCAAGTTTACACCTGGTGAAATTACCCAGAACGCGACCGGTTATGAGCTTTCTGAAGGAGCCTTCGTTCGCTATGCGATTTCAAAATTTGGCCAGATATACCAGATCGGCGATACACTGGCGGCATAGGAGATATGCGACTCTCCTGGGGAGAGACAGACGCTGGTTGCGTCACAGGCGACTTCACCAGAGGATTATACCCTAGCAGGGTAGGTGGTTGCTCTTATGTTGGAGATAATCGATACTCGGGCGAGTGGCAACTCTATTTGGCGGCGTTAAGCGCCAACCAAGCGATCGGTTATTCCACCGGGTGGATACAAGCGCTCGTCAGGTTATGGGCTATTCCTTACTACTCTGGGACTCATCCTCGATATGGACTGGAAAAACGACCTTGGCTCTTGACACCGCCAGACCATCCACATCTGTGACTGTCAGGAAGATCTGACTATTATTAGGGTGCTGCACCTGATCCCCAATTTGAGGCGGTCTACCTAACCAGGTGTGAATCAACCCACCGATCGTCTCCACGTCAGGCAATTCCTCAGCATCTCCTAAGTAGACGTAATTAGTTAAATCATCAACCAAATAAGTGCCGGCAACCTCAAGCTCACCTGGCGCCAATTCAACCAGTGGCTCTTTTTCCAGATCAAATTCGTCTCTGACTTCGCCGACTATCTCCTCGACCAGGTCTTCCAGGGTAACAATTCCGGCCAGACCACCAAATTCATCCAAGACAATAGCCATGTGGATCCGTTGCCGTTTGAAGGCAGCCAATAGCCGTTCGACCGGCTGATCTTCGGGTACGGCTGGAGCTGGACGCAGGATTAATCTCAGGTCAAGCTCCTCTTCGCGCTGCAGTTTTTGCTGGATCAGGTCCTTGAGGTGCAGAATCCCAACAACATGATCGAGATCTTCTTCATAAACGGGGAATCGGCTATGCCTGCTTGTCGTAACCAACTTTATTAAATCATCCGCTGGGATATCGTGAGGGATGGCCTGGACCTTCGGGCGGGCAGTCATGACCTGGCCAACCAGCCGGTTACCAAACTCGAAAATGTTGCGGATCATTTCCTCTTCATCTTCCATTAACAGGCCACCCTCGGCGCTTTCAGAGACGATCAACTCGATCTCTTCTGCAGAGTGCAGGCGGGCATGACCTTCGGCCGGAGGAATCTGGAATATCTTCAGCAGCCATCGCCCTATCCCGTTTAGGGCCCTAACCGGGATATTGAGGATAGCCTCAGAGACCCGCATCGCCTGTGATACAGTAATGACAGAACGGTAAGGCGACGCTAGGGCAATTGACTTTGGGACCATCTCGCCGATAACAATGTGTAGAAAGGTCAGCAAACTCAGTGCGATAATCGAACTGATCGTATGAACCAAAGCCACATCAGGCTCCTGGCCAAATGCCGTGGTGAGGTAGGGTTCAATAAATTCGGCTATCTTGGGCTCTCCGTACATCCCCAACCCTAGGGAAGCGATGGTTATGCCCAATTGGGCGGTGGCAATGTAATGGTCCTGTTTTCTCGGGGAATCAAGAGTAGATTGAATGTTTTTAGCCCTCGAGACACCTTCATTGACCATCTGATCTACCTGGCTCGGTCTGACGCCTATGATGGAGAACTCGGCCGCCACGAAGAATCCGTTGGCCAAAACCAGGAGGATGATGATGATCACGGGTAGTAACAATGCGCCCAGGCCAGGCAATTCCTCGCCGGCCATGGCGGCTGAAAATACCAGTACTCCAGGCAGTGACAGCATGAAGAGGCCACTCTTAATCATGGCTGCCCACTTCCCAATCGCTGGCCGGCATATCTACTTCCTCTGGCACAGTCTCGATGGAGACCTCACTCACGCTTAAATCATCTTTATCCTCTACGCGAATGACGGTGTCACCGATCATTATCTCATCCCCGATTTCTGGCGAACGCCCCAGTTCGCTCAGCACCAGACCGCCCAGGGTGTCAGCCGTCTCAGGTAATCCCAGATGCAGATATTCGTTAACGTCAGCTACCAGCAGATCGCCGCGAAGATGGACTCGTCCTGTAGGATCAAGGGAGATCAGGGCCGTTTCATCGTCAAATTCATCCTGTAGTTCGCCAAATATCTCTTCGATCAGATCCTCAAAAGTGATCAAACCTGCGGTCCCGCCAAATTCGTCGAATACGATGGCCATATATTGGCTCTTGTCGCCAAGGATATCCCATACATCACCCACCGGACTGGTCTCTGGAACGAAGATAATCTCACGCAAGATCTCCGCCAGATTTTCAATTCCAGATACGTGTAGACGGAACAGGTCTTTTATATGCACAAATCCGATGATTTTATCAATGGAATCCTGATACAAAGGTATTCGCGTGTGGCCAACCTCAAGAGCCAGGTTTAAAATTTCCTCAACACTGCTATGAACAGGGGCAGCAATAATTCTTGTCCGGTGGGCCATTACCTGGCGCGCCGTCAGATCACGCATCCGAAAAGCATTCCGGAGCATCTGGCGCTCTTCATCATCCAGTAAGCCGCCCTCATGACTCTCCGTAACCAAGATCTCAATCTCTTCAGGTGAATGCGCTTTTCCCAGTTCACCATAGGCGTCCACGCCCAGCAAACGCAGGACCAAGTTACCGCTGCCGTTGAAGAGCCAGATCAACGGCCGGAAAAGTAAACCTGCCCATCTGACCGGCATAACCGTTGTTATAGCCAGACGCTCCGGATATTGCACTGCCACCGATTTTGGGAATAACTCACCCAGGATTACCTGGAGAAAAGTCAACATGATAAGAATGATTGCTGCCGAAATCGAGGTCGTTAGCGCGGTTGAAACGGTGCCGGTAGAGATACCGATGCCTGACAGTTGTGGGCTAATCCATTCCACCAATTGGGCTAAACGAAGCTGCAATGGCTCTGTGAAGACTCCTTGTCCATAGGAGCCCAGGATCAACGAGGATACGGTTATACCAATCTGACAGGCTGCAACGAAGCGGTCCAGCGCTTGGCTGTCTTCGACGATAGGCAACAACATCCGGGCAAAACGATTGCCACTGCCGGCCATCTGGTTGATCCTGGTTCGTCGTGAGGAAACAGTAGAGAATTCCGCGGCCACGAACAGCGCGTTTACAAAAATCAGAAATGCCAGGATACCAATTGCCAGGAAAACCGATGACATCGTTAGAAAAACACTTTACCCGCAGCAACCATCACTGGAGATGAGAAATCGACATGAGATAACAGGTCCGACCGGAAGCAAGGCAGACGCCAGCACAGAACAGGTTTCAATGAGGAACCCACTGCTAAGCATCAAAAATGATTCGGTTGAGTTACAACGGCCAGGGTCATCCAGTTCTGTTCTTGACTCAGTCACCGCAGGCTCTCCCGCAAATGCCCAAGAGATTCAAGCTCACAAATTGTTTTTAAGTCCGTAAACATCCCAATCGACACAGTTAACAAAACAAGTTGAATCCCTGTTGCCAAAACAACTGGACAATTATTCTCCAGTCTATAGCTAGATCTCTGATCCCTACTTCTCACCACAGGGAACCGCTTGGATTATAAGGAGGCATGCGTGATCGGTCAAACAACCACCAGTTCTCACCATGGCACAACGGCAGTCTTGGAGGTTCCGCTAGCCGGCTCCATCGATCGCTTGAAGAATCCGGAGAGTTCCACCCGGGGCATTATCGCGGATAACTGGCCGGCAATTGGTCTTCCGACGGTCATTGACGAACGCTTATACACCCATCTATACTATCAATAGTGCCATGAGGTGTTTATGCCTCAAGAAGATGAAGGAGTTTGATTGATCATGGTGACCTATGATGATAGACCCTGGCTAAAAAGCTATGAGCAAAATGTGGCAATCAGTTATGATCCACCGGATGTCCCGGTTTTTAAGCTCCTGGAAGATTCCGCCCACCGGTACCCTGATCAAATCGCGCTCATATTTAAAGGGCGCAAAATAAGTTATCGTGAGTTAAATGCTCAGGCTGATGCTATAGCTGCCGCCCTGGCCGCCAATGGCTTCAAGAAAGGTGACCGTGCCGTTATCTACATGGTCAACTCGCCACAATTTGTGATCAGCTACTTCGGCATTCTCAAAGCCGGAGGTATCGTCATCGCCACAAATCCCCTTTATAGTGAACGCGAATTAGAACACCAGCTACAGGATTGCGGGGCTGAGACTATCTTTGTTATGACGCTTTTTTATGACCTGCTCAATAAGGTCAGGCAAAAAGGCAATACTACTATACAACGAGTCATCGTCACCAATATCAAGGAGTATTTCCCTGCTCATATCAGGCTGTTATTTACCGTCGCCAAGGAGCGCAAGGACGGGCACCGGGTCAATCTCAAGCCCGGAGATATGTGGTTTCAGGATTTTCTCGCTGCCGGAAAACAAGCATCCCCAACTCATGTTTCCGTTACAGGCACTGACATCGCTCTGTTGCAATATACCGGGGGTACCACTGGTTTATCAAAGGCCGCGATCGGCTTGCATCGCCATTTGACCGCGAACACCTTCGCCCTCAATAGCTGGCTAACCGATACTGAAGATGCAAAAGAGGTTGTACTAACGGCAATTCCTTTGTTCCATTCCTTTGGGATGATAGTGGCCATGAACTTTGGCATTCTGGCGGCCGCAACCCTGGTGCTCATACCGAATCCTCGAGACCAGAAGGATTTGTTAGGCAGCATCAACAAATATCAACCAACCATCTTTCCGGGTGTGCCGGCCTTATACGTGGCTATCAATAACAATCCCGATGTGGCGGCCGGAAAATATGATATTCGATCCGTCCGCATTTGCGTTTCAGGGTCAGCGCCGCTTCTTCTGGAAACGAAGGAGCGATTTGAAGAATTGACCGGCGGCAAATTGGTCGAGGGCTATGGCCTGACTGAAGCCCACGTCGTCACTCATGCCAATCCGGTTTATGGAAAAACCCGGCCGGGATCAATCGGATTGCCGTTACCTGGTGTAGCATGCCGGATTGTCGACCCGGAAACAGGTGATAGGCAATTACCAGTGGGTGAAATTGGCGAACTGATCATCAAAGGCCCCTCTATCATGGAAGGTTATTGGCAGATGCCGACGGAAACAGCCAACGCCCTTCGAGACGGCTGGCTCTTTACCGGTGACATCGCCCGAATGGACCAAGATGGTTATTTCTACATCGAGGACCGCAAGAAAGACATGATCATCGCCGGCGGTTATAACATCTATCCGCGGGAGGTTGAAGAGGTTCTGGCTACCCACCCTGCTGTCCAGGAAGTCGCTGTGGCCGGCATCGTCGATCCTAAGCGGGGCGAAACGGTCAAAGCCTGGATTGTCAAAATGCCTGGCGATCTTACTACTGAAAATGAAATTATTGAATGGAGCAAGGAGTACCTGGCCAAGTACAAATATCCTCGTCAAATAGAGTTTCGCGACGATTTGCCGCGAACATCCGTTGGCAAAGTCCTGAAACGAGAACTGGTTAAGGAGAACGAACGACAAACGGAAACAACTGCAGCTTTTAAAGGTTAACCACTTATCTCCACCTAACGGATGCCCGACAGGTTTGAATAAAGAAGTTGATCATTTGTTAACAGCACTGTTAAGTACCTGCTGGTTTGCGCTAAACTTTGGTTGGCGTGCTTTGCCACCACGCTGTACCATAGCCTAGATATAAACCGAACTATTTCTGGATAACCCCATGGGAACGCTGAATCCAAATATTCCAAACGCTGAACTATCGCGCCTAATGACTACCGCCGGGGCGAAACTTGGGGAATACGACCTCAAACTGCTCACCCCGCAGTTATTGCTGCGCACTTTTCTGGAAGAGCATGAATCCGGCGCCTATCAGATCCTGGCCCAATTAGCCTCCCAACGGGGGTTTGATCTTAATGATCTGCAACGCCGGGTCGAGATAATGGCCAGGAATACACAAGGCCGGAGCGCTAATTTTGATTTCACGGATGATTTTGGCAAAAGTTTGCCGTTAGCCGATGAAATGTTGGTCGTACTCGACGAAGGGCTCAGCATTGCCCAAGCGCGCGACGAGCTAAAAGTTGGCAGCGGTCATGCCCTGGCCGCCATGGCCCAACAAAATGTGACCACCTATGCTGTGCTCAAGCGTATCGGGGTGACTACGGCCGCGATTATCGCTCTATTAACCGAGACATCACAAAATGGTGCGCCCATCATCCGGGATTACATTCAAGAGGCCAAAGATGGCAACGCCTCACCCGTCTACCAACGCGAATCCCTCCTCAAAGAAGCGATCAATCTTCTGGCTTTGTCACAAAATCGACACATCATACTGGTCGGACCTGAAGGCGCCGGTAAGCGGACCCTTGGTTACAGCCTGGCCCAAATCTTGGCGGAACACACAGCGCCGGTAAATATCCGCTCGTTTGTTCAAATCAGTGAAGCGGCGCTCCTGGAAAACCCCCTGGCCGCGATGCGCGTTGGTTTGCGCCGAGCCAGCACCGGGGTGTTATTCGTCCCGGGAATCGTGCGCTTCTTTGGCGACCGGTTACGAGCCGTATTCCCACCGGATGTTTGCCGGGAGTTGCACAAGGCACTTTTAGGCAATGGTCAAGTGATTATTGGTACAGCGACTACTGAAGCCTACGAACGGCTCAGCAAAGAGCAGCTGATTCGCCAGAATACCCAGCGCTTAAATGTTCCCGCGGCCAGCCATGAGGAAACCGTGGCCATGTTGGGCTTCCATCGCCAACGCATAGAACAGGAATATGAGATCGAAGTCCAAATCGAAGCCCTTGAGACGGCCGCGACGTTGGCCGGTCAATATATCAAGACGGCCGTTCTTCCAGCAGCGGCCGTCCAGCTGCTCGATCGCTCCTCAGCGCTGGTCAGCATTGTAAAAACTGAGCATGGACTCAGCTTGCCCGATGTCAAGGCTGATGGCCGGCTAGGCAGTGATGATGTGATGGTCGGCGCGAGCCTGATGACCAATATCCCGGTCAACAAACTATCACAAGATGAGCAGAATAAATATGCCAACATGGTCCAAAACCTACACCAACGCATTATTGGTCAAGATGAAGCTATTCTGGCCTTAAGCCGAGCAGTCAAAACGGCCAGGGTCGGCTTACGAGATGCGAAGCGGCCTATCGGTTCATTCTTATTTCTCGGTCCCAGTGGCGTCGGTAAAAGCGAGTTGGCCAAAGCTCTAGCCGAATTTATGTTTGGCACCGAGGAAGCCATGCTAACCCTGGATATGAGTGAATACCAGGAGGAGGCCAGCCTCAACCGCTTAATCGGCGCACCTCCGGGTTACGTTGGTTATGAAGGCGGCGGTCAGCTAACCGATTTCGTTCGCCAACGGCCGTATACCGTGGTCTTGTTTGATGAGGTCGAAAAAGCGAACCCAAGGGTGCTGGATGTACTGCTCCAGGTGATGGACGAAGGTCGCTTGACCGATGGGCAGGGCCGGCTAGCAACGTTCAGCGAGGCAGTCATCATCATGACCAGCAACCTGGGGGCCTATGAAATGTTAACCCCGGTTATCGGTGAACGTGAGCGCGAACTCGTGCTGGCTGAGGTCCGTCGCTTTTTCCGGCCGGAATTTCTGAACAGGCTCGACGAAATCATCCTTTTCCACCAACTGACTTCCGATCAGTTGGCCCTGATCATGGATTTGATGCTGAAAAAGGATTTCGCCCTGGCCCAAAAACAAGGTATCGTCTTAACAGTAACCAATGGCGCCAAAAAGTGGTTGCTGGCCCAAAATGATCAGCCCGAGTACGGTGCGCGGCCCTTACGACGCATCATCTCGCGGCATTTACGAGAACCCCTAGCCGATTTCCTTCTACACCGAGAATCAAAAGGTGAGATGAAGGTGCTGGTTGATATTGGGGAAGCTGGCCTCACCTTCGACAATCAGAACGCTAGATAAGCAACAGGTAAAGGAGAGGACATTGACTGATTCTCGAAAATTAGCCATCAAAGCCAAATTAACTGAAGCACGCCAAGGCTTATTATCGCTCGTCACACCCTATGGTGATAAAGAGTGGGCGACTGCGATCTATTCTGAAGACCAGGTATGGACGGCGGCCGATATTTTGCGCCACCTGACCAGCGCTGAAAGCAGCATGACCCGTTTAATTGAACTAATCCGCGATGGGGGTGATGGCGTGCCTGCTGATTTTGACCTCCAACGCTGGAATGCACGGGGGATTCAAAAAGCCGGCCAGAAAGCCCCCCAAGATCTAATGGCCGAGATGTCGCTAAATCGTGATAAGCTGTTCGCTGTCATTGACGGCTTACAGGACAACGACTGGAGCAAGAGCGGACGACACGGTTCCCTACGAATTATGACCATTGAGGAGATCCTAAACCTCATTGGCGACCATGAAAGCCAGCACACTCAGGACATACGCAAGGCAGTAACTTATTAGGCGTATATTCTCGAAAATGGTAAAAAAAATGAGATGCCCGATAGCCGGGCGGCTATCGGGACATCTCTGGGGGGGAGCCACGGATAGAATAGCACAACCCATTTAATATGCAAGCGTTCTGTCCCTTGGATAGTACTAAAGTACTACTGTTTAGGTATGAATCGGCTCTACCTTTATATCTGTGAGGGTCAGGCCACGAGCATAGAAATCCCTTGGACAGATTGGCAATCAACCTCTTAAGCTTGTTCTAAGCAACGACTGATTCGGTTTGAGTAAATAGGAAATGGTCGTGGTAATAGTGAATCCATAAGAAGGAAAGCACGCCAATATAGTAGGCGGTCTCCAAGGCAAAACTCGGTTCAGCCCACTTGCCGCCAACGAGCAGGTAGAGAATTACAAAAACCACGCCAATTATCACCCCTGAGCCGGCCGTGAGTGCCAAGTTAAATCCATAAAAGAGCCTAGATTCGCCATCCTCAGAAATCCGTTCCAAGACGGGCTGGCTATTTAGTTCGCCGCGCCGTTGGCGCAATCGATTGATATACCAGGTCAAAGCCAGGTATTGGAAAGAGTGCCAGACATTCATGCCCTGGAAGGCGGTATCGAGATTGCCCAGCGAAGGTACGATGAAGGAGGCTACAACTGTAACGGAGATGAAAATTATTTTTGGAATGTGAGCGGTACCATGGCGATATTCGTATATGCTCTTGATAATGAATGCTATTAGCGAGACGGCAAAGGCGGCCGAGGCTAGGTAAAAAAGCCAAGGTTGTTCTAGAAAATCAGGGATTATATCGTTCAGCGCACTGGGTCCGATAGTAAAATCCTGCGTGACAGCGACGCGGTAAGAAGCTAGCGGGTATAAGGCCGTCAGTACCACCGCAAAATCTATCAGCTTCGAAACGAGGGAGAGAGAACTCTTTTGGGTCGCATGCTCCGCTTTGACATTATAAGATTCGACGACGTAAATAATCTGGTGAAGGACATGAATCGAGGCCCAGAAGAAAAATATCGTCAGCAAGAGGGTGAGATTGGTCAGGGCAAGGGTTATAACCAAGAGGGGGATGATAATGGACGAGCGAACAAATCCGCCATACTTAGCCCGAAAGTTATTGTCGAGAGCAGTACGGGTAAAAGTGGCATACATATGGGGACCGCCAATGAGCACCGCGATCATGATATTCACGCCCTGCCGGCCGACATCAGAGTCAACATGCAACACATCGTTGACGAACAACCAGGTAAGATAGGGAATTGTTACCAGGACGACACTCAGACTAATGAAGGTAAGATCCCAACTTTGGCTGTTGATCCACTTCCCCTCGCTCCTGGAATCTGAACGTGCGTTGTAACTAATCGCTGAGGTACTCATTCTCTCCTCCTTCTCGAACTAATCTCTCCTTTCCTACTTTAGGTATCCATTTTTATTGTACCAGTCAAACGTATTTTCGACCGCAATTCGGAATGGCGTGGTTGGAAGGTCCAATTCTCTTTCAGCTTTTTCATTAGTCGCATACAGGTCCTCAGCCAAAAGTCGCACCTGGTTTCCATCAAAAGGGATCAGGTTACCCAGAAAGGTTCGGGCAAAACCAACGAAGATCGCTGCCGGGGGTAACATCCATCTGCGAAGCTTGATTTTCGGCGCCGGGCGGCCAACGACTTCGCAGATCACCTCAATCGCCTGGGCATGGCTGATATTCGTGCCCCCTAAAATGTACCTTTCACCCACCCGGCCATGTTCGGCGGCGGCTATGTGGCCAAATACGACATCCTCGACGGCCGTATAATTGGTACCGCCGGGCAGCACGACCCGGGCTAACCCCCTCGCCGCTTCGACAACAATCGATCCTGAGATCATGTTCACATCGCGCGGGCCGAGGCTGATAGTTAGATTGAGGATCACCGCCGGCAAGCCACCGGCAACCGCCTTTTGTACCTCAATCTCGGCCAGGTATTTGCTATGACCATAGGGGAATCGCCGGGGTTCCAGGTTGAAGATACAACTCTCATCGAGCAGTTGCCCATTATTTAGGGTTCCCATGGCGGCCAACGAACTGGTAAAAATAAAACGCTTCACACCGGCCCTCTTCGCGGCCACCAGGACATTGCGCGTCCCATCCACGTTAACCCGGTACAGCTGCCGGGTATTTTGTCGCCAATAGTCGGAAACGGCAGCCACATGAAATAACCAATCATGGCCGGCGATGGCTTCGGCCAGGTTATCGACCGGGTCCAAGATGTCACCAATCAGGCGCCGGTAACGCAGCCCCTCCAGTGCCTTAGTCGAGGAAGTGCTGCGCATCAGGACAGTCGTTTCGATGTCACGTTCGTTTAACCCGGCCACCAGGTTTGCCCCAACAAAACCACTGCCCCCGGTCACAAATGCCTTGACCATGAATCCGCACCTTTGCTAGGTTTACACACACACCCAACTATCGTCTTTGAACACAGTAGTCCATCAATCAGCCAACAGTTTGATGACGGTCGCTTCTCCCTGGCCGACACCGACGCATAAGGTGGCCAGGCCATATACCATGGTCTCACCCGAATCATGGCGGCGGTGCATCTCGTAGAGCAGGGTGGTCAAGATGCGGGCGCCCGAGCACCCGAGCGGGTGCCCCAGAGCGATCGCCCCACCATTAACATTGACCAGGGTGGAGTCCAGGCCCAATTCCCGTATCACCGCCAGGGATTGTACCGCAAAAGCTTCATTCAACTCGATGAGATCCAGATCAGCCACCGACAACCCGGCCCGATCCAATGCCTTTCGCGTCGCCGGCACCGGACCCAGACCCATAGTCCTGGGGTTGACGCCGGCCGCCCCGGAAGAAAGCCACTGGGCCAGGGGTTTCAAGCCAAGTTCTTCGGCCTTATCCGCCGACATCAGAACCAGGGCGGCCGCGCCATCATTCAGCCCGCTGGCATTACCGGCCGTCACGGTGCCGCCTTTACGAAACGCCGGTGATAATTTGGCCAATGCTTCGGGACTGGTGATAAGGCTAAAGCCACCGGCCGTCTTCGTAACTCGTGGATGTTCATCGGTATCGACGATGACCGGTTCACCTTTGCGCTGGGGAATGGTCACCGGCACAATCTCTCGTTGAAAATAACCGGCCGACATAGCAGCGCAAGCCCGGCGCTGGCTTTCAAAAGCGAAGGCATCTTGCTCTTCGCGGGAAATTTGGCCCCCTTCGATTTCGCCGGCGCAACTTTGTTCGTAAATATTCTCAGCCGTTTCTCCCATCGCTTCCAGCGGAAACAAAGCTTCCAAACGCGGATTGGGATAGCGCCAGCCCAGGGTGGTATCCCAACCGGTCGTATTACCCGGTGGTCCCCATCCGCGGGGATTTTTAGGAAAGGAATAAGGCGCCCTGGACATACTCTCGACGCCGCCGGCAACATAGATCTCCCCTTCACCGGCCACGATCGCCCGGGCGGCCTGGTTGACCGCATTCAAGCCGCTGGCACAAAGACGGTTGAAGGTCACAGCCGCTACATGATCTGGGAAACCGGCCAACAAGGTGGCCATTCGGGCCACGTTCCGGTTGTCCTCCCCGGCCTGGTTGGCACAGCCCATATACACTTCCTCCACATCCGCCGGATTGACCCTGGCCCGGTTGACCGCCTCGGAAAGGACGAGGGCGGCCAGGTCATCGGGCCGTACCGCAGCTAAGTGGCCGCCATGACGGCCGATGGGCGTACGCACTGCACTAACGATAACAACCTCTTTCATCTTATATCTCCACTATTCGGGTTCGAAGACCCCTTCAACCATATTCTTTATTGTACCCGCAGCGACTAGCTTTCGGACGGCTTCCATATGGGGAGCCAGTACTTCGTCGGTTTCAAGGAACGGAACTTCCTGGCGGATCAGCTCGTAAGCTACGGCCGTCCCTATTCCCAACTTTGCAGACGGCTTCTCTGTTATTCGCCGGCGAAAATCGATACCTTGAGCGGCGGCCAGCAATTCAATGGCCACGATCGTTTCGACATGACCCAGAATCTGCTCCGCCTGCCTGGCAGCGGTGGCCCCAAAACTGACATGGTCCTCAACATTGGCGCTGCTGGGTATGCTATCCGCGCTGGCCGGGTGACACAATACTTTGTTCTCGGCTGCCAGGGCCGCCGCGGTGTACTGAACCATCATGAAGCCACTTTCCAACCCTCCCCGGCCGGTCAGGAACATGGGTAAGACGGCGCCGTTGCTGTCCGCATCGACCAGTCGGGCAACCCGTCTCTCGCTCATATTGCCCAATTCCGTCAGCGATAGCTTCAGATAATCCATGGCGATGGCCACCGGTTCACCATGAAAGTTTCCGGCTGAGATCACATCTGCCTTGCCACTTTCTTCATCCACAAATATGATGGGATTATCATTCACGGCGTTCAATTCAATGTTGATAACCCACTGGGCATAGGCGATGGCGTCACGGATGGCCCCGTGGACCTGGGGCACACAACGCAAAGTATAAGGATCTTGAATATTGAGTGAATCAGCGCCACGTAAAAATTCGCTACCGTCAATGATACGCCTCAAGAAGGCGGCGCACTCTATCTGCCGGGGGTGCGGTCGGACAGTATGGACCCGGGCGTCGTAGGCCCGGCCGGTGCCGTTTAATGCCTCCAAACTAAGGCAAGCGGCCACGTCGGCCGTCAGAACCAGGTTTATGGCCCGGCGTACGTTGAGGGCTCCTGTACCAACCATTTGGGTGGTGCCGTTGAGCAAGGCCAGGCCTTCCTTGGCTCGTAAAGTTAATGGCCGCAATCCGGCTCTGTTTAACGCTTCACCACCCGGGAGCAGCTCACCCTGGAACATCGCTTCCCCCTCGCCTATCACCACCAGGGTCAGATGGGCCAGAGGAGCCAGGTCGCCGCTGGCGCCCAGCGAACCCTGGGCCGGCACGCGGGGATGGACACCCCGGTTGAGCATAGCCAACAATAGCTCTATCACTTCCGGCCGAACACCCGAGTAGCCCTTGGCCAGGGTATTGGCCCGCACCAGCAACATGGCCCGGACCGTACGCTCGTCCAAGTCAGGACCCACGCCGACGGCGTGACTGCGAACCAGGTTCACCTGCAATTCTCGCGTCTGTTCGGCATCGATGATCTTGTCCTTGAAGCGGCCAAAACCCGTCGTTATTCCGTAAACAACGTCGCCATTGGCCACAAACTGTTCCACGGCCGCGCGGCTTTGCCGCACCCTGGGAATAGCGGCCGGATCCAGTTGGACCAATCTTCCGCCGGCGACGGCCACCACATCGTCGATCGCTAATTTGTCACCAGAAACAAGTAGTTGTGTCATAGGCTATTTATAATGCCAATTGTCCATTGCGCAAAGAGTCAATTAAAGTTGCTGCCTTCCTGCCCGACCGTCAAGTGGCCATTCACTACAGACGCCAGGGAGGTTTTACTCACCTATTAAACGATCTTACAATTGAGTCATGACTACCTGGGATAAGATCATTGGTCACCGCTGGGCTATTGATGTGTTACGGTCGGCCTTGCTTTACGATCGGGTAGGACACGCCTACCTGATCACCGGCCCGGCGCAGATTGGCAAGACGACCCTGGCCAGAACGTTCGCTCAAGCGTTGAATTGTACCGCGATCGACCTGGTTGCAAGACCTTGTGGCAGCTGCAGAGCGTGTACGCTCATCGCGGCCGAAAAGCATCCGGATGTCCGCCGGATCGTAGGCGACAGTAGCGGCCGGGGCAAGGTTACGCTCAAGATCGATCAGATTCGTGAACTCAACCAGGCGCTGAATTTGACTGCGTCCGAAGCGCGTTCCAAGGTGGCCATCATCGAGCAATTCGATACGGCCAATGCAAGTGCGGCCAACGCTTTCTTAAAAACCCTTGAAGAGCCGCCCCATAATGTCATCTTGCTCTTGACGGCGACCGATGCCGAGACCTTGTTGCCGACCATCCCCTCGCGCTGCCGGACCCTCGCCTTGCGGCCGGTTCCCATGGCTGATATCCAACAAGCGTTGGAAACAAGATGGCAGGTCGACACGGACGAGGCCACTTTGCTCGCCCACCTGGCCGCCGGCCGGATCGGTTGGGCAATCGAGGCTGTTCAGGATCGGACTCAGTTGGAAGAAAGAGTTGAGCGATTGGATTTGCTAAGCCAAACCTTCGGTCAAACTTTGGTGGAGCGCTTCGCGGTGGCCGACAAGTTGGCCCAAGATCCAGAGCAGCTGCCGGCATTGCTCAAGATTTGGCTCAGTTGGTGGCGGGACCTGGCCTTACTCTCGGGCCGGGGAAAATGATGTGGATTCATTGACCAATATCGATAGCCGGCAAGAATTGGTTGAAATTGCCGGGAGGCTGCCGGGCGGAACGGCCGTCGCCGCTCTTCAACAAACGGAACAGTCGCTCCAATACCTGAAAAGCAACGCGAATACACGCCTGGTGCTTGAAAACCTACTGCTGCGCTACCCCCATCTCGATCATTGACTAACCAATCCTTCTAAAACTGTCAACGAAATAGTTGATCTTGGACAACGAATGGTAATTTAGACCTTATCCTTGAATGGCAGGGTACGTCCAAAACAATCGCTTTGGGACCGGCCCCATATAAATTTGAGGGAAGCATCGATAGCTATGAGACGGCCGATGCCGCCGGCGCACCGTAACAACTGAATAACTTGCAGTGAGCGGTCATGAGATGCACTCCGGCAGCCTGTCCTAGCATGGTATGGGGGGGCAGGCGGACAGTATTGAATTGTGAATCAATTCCCAATGTTGACGGTGTAGACCAGCACGTTGCATAATATCAGCAGTGCTTCCCGTAATCCTCCTAATCTCCCATCGCATTCCTGAAGCATTGTTATGAATTTCGCGTGGTACGAGTCTGCGAGTCTGCGAGGGTGGGTGATCTTGGCTAACAAAGAGCAGAGCACGAATAAAGCACCCGATGCGGCCAAAAAACGGCTGCACCAGGACTCCTCCCCCGGCCTGTGCGGCGTTTACCGGTATTCCGAATTTTGGCGCTTAAAATCGCAGGTAATTCCCAAGTTGCCTTAGCAAATGTGTGCTATGATGTTTGTTATCTTGGCATCACGAGTCTGGGAGGTAAATGTGTGAAGAAGTTAGCGTTCTTAATCGGTACCTTCGCTTGGGTACTTGTCGTTAATCCAAGACCTGCCCATGCAGTAAGCGATTTGGAATCCTGGTGTATTGTACAAGGCCAGACCTGGGATTCTATTACGGGTATATGTACCGTAACTGGGACTGCCACTGTCTCTGCATCTGAGACGCTATTTGTTCAACTGAATCAAATCATCGACAACCACGACACCATCGAAAACTCTGGCACCATTTACAAATACGGCTCCATCTACAACTCCGGCACCATCGAAAACTACGGCACCATCGAAAACTTCAACTCCGGCACCATCGAAAACTACGACGCCATCGAAAACTACGGCTCCATCAACAACTACAACTCCGGCTCCATCAACAACTACAACTCCGGCATCGTCGAAAACTCCGGCACCGTCTACAACTTCTACTCCGGCACCATCGAAAACAACGGCACTATCGAAAACTTCAACTCCGGCACCATCCGCAACTTCGGCACCGTCGGAAACGACGGCTCCATCGGCAACTCTGGCACCATCTACAACTCCGACACCGTCGGAAACTACGGCTCTATCGAAAACTTCAACTCCGGCACCATCTACAACTCCGGCAACGTCGAAAACTACGGCAGTATCGAAAACTTCAATTCCGGCACCATCTACAACTCCGGCACCATTAAGAGCTCCCGTTCCGGCACCATCTACTTCGGCACCATCAACAACTCCGGCGCCATCGAAAACTCCGGCACCATCTACAACAACAACTACAACTCCATCCGCACCATCAACAACTCCGGCACCATCGACAACGCCGGCACCATCGAAAACTACGACACCATCGACAACTACGGCTCCATCTACAACTACGGATCCATCCACAACTCCCGCACTATCAAAAACTCCGGCACCATCGAAAACTTCAACTCCGGTACCATCGGAAACGGCGGCTCCATTGAAAACTCCGGCACCATCGAAAACTCCGGCACCATCGAAAACCCCGGCACCATATTTAACTACCTGTGCACGAACGGAGTTATCGATAATTCCGGGACCATTTCAAACACGGGTGAGATCATAGATCTCAACCAATGTGCTTATTTGCCGAAAGTGGCTCGAAGTTAGCTGGCACTCTGTACCGTTTACGCTCGGTCTGCCAACCGCCGGCAGAGTCGCCCAAAGTTACCATACTGCCTTTGCTAAAATGAGCTATGATGTTTGTTAGACAGGAGTCACGAGCCTCGGAGGTAAGGTCATGAAGAAGTTAGCGTTCTTAATCGTTACCTTCGCTTGGGTACTTGTTGTTAATCCAAAGCCTGCCCATGCAGTAAGCGACCTGGAATCCTGGTGTATTGTACAGGGCCAGAACTGGGATTCTATTACAGGTACATGTACCGTAAATGGAACAGCCACTGTCTCTGCATCTGAGACGCTATTTCTTCTTCTGAATCAAACCATCGACAACCATGACACCATCGAAAACTTTGGCACCATCGACAACTACGGCACCATCAACAACTCCGGCTCCATCGAAAACTTCAACTCCGGCACCATCTACAACTACGTCATCATCGACAACTACGGTACCATAAACAACTATGGCACCATCGAAAACTTCAACTCCGGCACCGTCGGTAACGGCGGCTTCATCGGCAACTACGACACCATCGACAACTCCGGCACCATCTACAACGCCGGCTTCGGCACCATCAACAACTTCAACTCCGGCACCATTCGCAACTACGACACCATCGATAACTACGGCTCCATCAACAACTACAACTCCGGCACCATCAGCAACACCATCAACAATTTCAACTCCGGCACCATCCGCAACTACGACACCATCGAAAACTCCGGCACCATCGAAAACGCCGGCACTATCGAAAACTTCAACACCGGCACCATCCGCAATTTCATCGGCGGCATCATAAACTCCTCCGACTTCAGGTCCATTAACAACTTCGGCACCATCTACAACGACGGCTCCATCGGCAACCGCGGTACCATCGAAAACTCTGGCAACATCGAAAACCACAACTCCGGCACCGTCGGAAACTACGGCACCATCGAAAACTTCATTTCCGGCACCATCTACAACTCCGGCTACATTAAGAACTCCGGTTCCGGCTCCATCTACTACCCGAAGTTCGGCCTCATCAACAACTCCGGTGCCATCGAAAACTACGGCATCATCTACAACGTACCCGGCAACTCCATCAGTACCGGCACCATCAGAAACGCCGGCACCATCGAAAACGACGGCACCATATACAACTACGACTCCATCTACAACTCCGGCACCATCAACAACTCCGGCACCATCAACAACTCCAGCTCCATCTACAACTCCGGCACCATCAACAACTCCGGCTCCGTCAACAACTCCCGCTCCATTGAAAACTATGGCTCCATTGAAAACTCCGGCTCCATCGAAAACGGCGGCTCCATCTACAACTACGGCTCCATCTACAACTACGGCTCCATCTACAACTACGGCTCCATTGAAAACTCCGGCTCCATTGAAAACCACAGCTCCATTGAAAACCACGGCTCCATTGAAAACCACGGCTCCATTGAAAACCACGGCACCATCAATAACGCCTATCCCGGCACCATCAAAAACGCCGGCACCATCGAAAACGCCGGCACCATCGAAAACGCCGGCACCGTATTTAACTACCAATGCACGAACGGAATTATCGCTAATTCCGGGACCATTTCAAACACGGGTGAGATTATAGATCTCAACCAATGTGCTTATTTGCCGAAGGTGGCTCGAAACTAGCCGGCACTCTGTACCGTTTACGCTCGGTCTGCCAACCGCCGGCAAAGTCGCACAAAGTTTCCATACTGCCTTTGCTAAAATGTGCTATGATGTTTGTTAGACTGGAGTCACGAGCCTGGGAGGTAAAGTCATGAAGAAGTTGGCGTTCCTAATCGTTACCTTCGCTTGGGTACATGTTGTTAATCCAGAGCCTGCCCATGCAGTAAGCGACCTGGAAGCCTGGTGTATTATCCTGGGCGAGACCTGGGATTCTATTGATAGTATATGTACCGTAGATGGAACAGCAATTATCTCTGCTTCTGAGACACTAACTGTTTTATTTGATCAATCCATCATTAACTCGGGCACCATCAACAACTCTGGCACCATCGACAACTTCGGCACCGTCAACAGCTACAGCGCCGTCAACAACTTCAACTCCGGGAAGATTCGCAACTACGACACCATCGAAAACTACGGCTCCATCAATAACTTCAACTCCGGCTCCATCGTCAACTTCAACTCCGGTACTATCCACAACTACGACACCATCGAAAACTACGGCTCCATCCTCAGCTACTACTCCGGCACCATCGTCAACTTCAACTCCGGTACCATCCGCAACTTCGTCGGTGGCAGCATACACTCCTCTGACTTCAGGTCCATCAACAACTTCGGCACCATGTACAACTACGGCTCCATCGGCAACTCCGGCACCATCGAAAACTCCGGTACCATCGAAAACTTCAATTCCGGCACCATCTACAACTCCGGCACCATCAACAACTCCGGCACCATCTACAACTCCGGCACCATTAAGAACTCCGGTTCCGGCTCCAAATACTACCCGAAATTCGGCACCATCAACAACTCCGGCGCCATCGAAAACTACGGCATCATCCACAACGAATACGTCAACTCATTCGGCTACGGCACCATCAAAAACTCCGGCACCATCGAAAACTCCGGCACCATCTACAACTACGACAACGACTCCATCTACAACTCCGGCACCATCAACAACTACGGCACCATCAACAACTACGACTCCATCAATAGCTCCGGCACCATCAACAATTCCGGCACCATCAACAACTCCGGCACCATCAACAACTCCGGCACCATCAGTAACACTGGCAACATTACCAACTCTGGCACAATCAATAACGCCGGCATCATCAACAACAGCCTATGCACGAACGGCGTCATCGATAATTCCGGGACCATCTCAAACACGGGTGAGATTATCGATCTCAACGAATGCGCTTATTTACCGCTCTTTCAAAGGTCCTAGCATCTATCCCCTAACAACGAATAGATTGATTCTTAATGGCCGACTAAGACCGACTTGTCACAATCCAGGAGTGGACTTCATAGCCATAATTGCTGGTTTCCAGTTCGACGAATCGCCCTAAATCATGCCGGCTAGTGCGGCGATTACCTGTATTTTGAAAACACCGGCAACAACGACAACAGCAACTCCGGCATCGTCAAAAACTCAGGCTGCATCGAAAAATCGAGCGACATTGACAACCAGGGCACCATCGACAACAGCTTTTGCACGAACGGGGTCATCGATAATTCAGGGACGATTGTAAACATCGGTGCAATTATCGATCTCAACCAATGCGCATATCTACCTCTTATCAACCTGAGGTTGCAAGAAGCTATGGTTGGTGACCTAGGGCGATAGCCAGTAAAGAGCCCGAACAAGACCGGGCTATAAATAAGACACCTCTTCCGACAACGCGATGCCGGTTGTCAGTAGGAGCCGACCGCGCCCCGAGGATGTATCCTTCGCCGACATGAATGGTGCGACCTCACCCATCTGGGACGAACCAATAGATGGATTGTCCTTCTTGGTGTCTCTAGCCTCGGCGCCTGGACTGGCCATGAATAGCATCACCAAGAAACCCAGTGGTGAATGAATTTACATAATATGGATCCGAGAAGTCGAGAATATGCGGGATTGGAGAGGCGTTCGCGCCTGCGCAACCGCTCGGCGGGCTAATGTTCACCGAAATAACAACAGCGCCGTTAGAACATTCAGGGAGTTTGTGAATTTGGGCCGGATGGGGTCGCTTACCTGACTTCAGAATGAGCTAGTTATTCAAATTCATCTTCTGATACTTTGAAAGCATACAAGATGGAAAAGGCGAATGATATGACGAAAGCAAATATCAGAACAGCGGGAATGATGCCTAGCTCAACCATGATGAGATTCTCCAAAAGGGTAACAATGATTTTGTCACCTATACAGAGTGTTTAGCGTCCCGATTCGTAATAGGAAATTGTGACTATTACAGGAGAAGTTAACATAACACAAGCGATAATGAGTTCAAGGGTAGGCAGTGAAGAGCAAACCGATGGCCACGCCGTCAGTCTTGGCCAACAAGAAGGCGATATGAAGGGCACCGGCTGAGAACAATGACTGGCAAATAGCCACTCTTCTTGTGGAATAAGAAGAATACAAGGTCACTCAACGCCTAAGAGAGACAAGATTTTCAACCTACGAGGTCGGCGCCCGGCTGGCATCATTCAGAATCCCGGAAGAAGGCGCTTTCTTAGAAGCCAGAGAGGAACCAATTTGACCGGTTAATAATCTTCTTCAGATAAAGCCGAGTTGAGCTCACCGCCCTGGTCGAGGTGTTATCTCAAGATGGGGAGAATTTGCCAGAGAATGTGAAGATTTGGCTCAGCAGAAGGTGTGATCCGAGCCCTGATGTACAACTGGTCAGAGTATGTGGATTCCAGGACCATTTCCGATCGTAGACCTGGTGTGTGCTCACCTGGTAAGAGTCTGTCGGACCAAGCAGCCATCAATCCCACGCCAAAACACCGCACAATCGCTTGATCTACCTAAATAACGACGGTTACACCAGGCTGGCTCAGAATAATTTTCATCAGATCCTCAACCACCTCATTAATGATTGAGCCGGATTCGTAATAGTGAATCCCACCTATCGAAGATTGCGATTTATTGAACCTATTTAGGGGCTTTGATTCAAGGAATAACCAAGGGCAAGACTCTATTTCTCACCCCCAGACGTTTCAACTTCAATTCGAATAGCATCAGCCAGGTCTTCTGGGGAGATATTTTCAGCACTGAGTTGATCCTGGTCTATTGTCACATCACCGCCATGGCAAGGAATAGTCATCACGATGTTGTAGTCAGGATCCGGTTCGCGAATATCGAAATTCAACTCGGGCTGGTAGCCACGCTCCTTGAGGGTGGCGTACAATCTGTCCACGTATTCCCCACCCTCGACGAACAAATCATTGATCTCCCGGGCATCCAAGAAACGATCCCAGGTCGTGTGCATGAAAGTGATCCGTCGCCAGCGCAGGCTGACGATGGGCTGTTTAACCTTCTCTAGAGGCCCGAGAGAGACCTTGTAATAGCGTTCGGCCGCCCGGGGATGATCGGCCTGCTCGGGCAGCAAATCTCGGCGGGTCGACAATTCGAAGCCTTGTTGCCGGGCATAATAATGGATCGCCCATTTTTCCTCGCCAAACCGCCGGCCAAAATAAAAAGCGTAATATTCGGCGTGCAACCCTTTAGGCGCGTGGTTTTCGGGAATACGGTACCATCCTTCGTTACGGATGATCTCAAAATCGGCCGGGTCCGGCAGATAGGCTACAAGTACACGGTCTTCTGGAAACATAGGCTCATTTCACTCCAGATCTTATTATACACGTTCAGAGGATTATCTACGGTACGAATCGATCCCGGTTCGTTCTAGCCATCTTTTTGGTATAATCTTGCCGATAGAAGCGTTCCGGCATCCAATTCAGAGGAGAAACAGATGAGTGATCCAAGACATGTCAAAATGGCCAGCCTGCTGGTGAATTATTGCGTTGCGGTACAGCCTGGCGACCGGGTTATGCTCAGGGGTGGGCACGTTTCCATGCCACTGATGACCGAAATATATAAGGAAATTCTTAGAGCGGGTGGCCATCCTTTTCCAGTGTGGAACGCGCCCGAGTTTCTGGAAATCATGCTCAAGAACGGCAATGACGATCAGCTTCAGTTTATACCCGAACCAACGAAGGTGGTTATAGAGACTTTTGAATGCCAGATCAGCTTATGGTCGGATGATAATACACGATCACTGAGCGCTGTCGATCCTGCAAGGCAGCAGCTTGCCCAGGCTGCCCGCCGCGAATTGATGGAACTTTCAATGAAGCGCAGCGCCGCCGGCGAGCTCCGCTGGGTAGGCACCATGTTCCCCACCAATGCGCACGCCCAGGAAGCGGATATGTCGCTCAGCGATTTCGAGGATTTTGTCTATAGCGCCTGTTACGTTGATAAGGCTGATCCCGTTGCCGAATGGAACAAGGTGTCAGCCATGCAACAGAAGCTGGTCGATTGGTTGGCAGGGAAAAAGAACGTGCAGGTCAAAGGTCCCAATGTCGATTTAACCCTTTCCATCGCCGGCCGAAGATTCATCAATTCTGACGGCAAGCACAATATGCCTAGCGGGGAAATCTTCACCGGACCGGTCGAAGATTCTTGTAATGGCTGGATTCGTTACTCCTACCCTGCGATTGTCGGCGGCCGGGAAGTATCGGGCATCGAACTTCACTTTGAGCAAGGCAAGGTTGTAAAAGCTACGGCCGAGAAGAACCAAGATTTTCTCATTTCGACGATTGACACGGATGAAGGCGCCAGATATTTGGGTGAATTTGCCATCGGCACGAATGACGGCATTCAACGATTCACCAAGTCAATCCTGTTTGATGAGAAGATTGGCGGCACCATGCACATGGCCCTGGGTGCAGGCTACCCTGAGACCGGCAGCGTGAACAAGTCAACGGTCCATTGGGACATGATCTGTGAAATGCGCGACGGCGGTAAAATCTGGGTGGACGACGAATTATTTTACGATAGCGGCCACTTTCTCCTGCTGGATTCATAGAGAGTCTTGTGCCTGAATTGCCCGAAGTTGAGACCGTCGTCAGGGGTTTACGCACCCCACTGATAGGTGAAACCTTTGCCGGTGTTCTCTCGGACTGGCCGCGCCACTTAAATGGGATCGATTTACCTGAGTTGCAAGCTCGCCTTTACGGCCGGTCTATCCAGTCCATTAATCGCCGGGGAAAGTACCTGGTATTGTCGCTGGACGCCGGAGAATATTTGATAATTCACCTGAAAATGTCCGGACAGCTCTCGGTGTCTGATGGCCAGGAGCCGGCCGACAAGCATGTCCATACCACATTTCTGCTCGATAGTGGCGCCGAGTTGCGCTTTCGCGATATTCGCAAATTCGGCCGGGTTTATCTGGTCCAAGACCCGCAAGAAGTCCTGGGTAAGCTAGGACAGGAGCCCTTGGACGAGGAATTCACCGTGGAATGGCTTTGTGAGAAATTGGGCGTTCGCCGGCGTGTCCTAAAACCTTTGTTGCTCGACCAAACCTTCATCGCCGGTATAGGCAACATTTACGCCGACGAAGCACTCCACCGGGCGGCCATACATCCCGGCCGTACAACCGGCAGCCTGACCACCCAAGATTGCCTGGCTCTTCATGAAGCCATACAGACCATCCTATCACTGGCCATTGAGCACGAGGGATCAAGCATCGATGCCGCCTACATCAAACCTGATGGCGGTCGCGGCTCTATGCAAAGTGAATTACAGGTTTATGGTCGTGCTGGCAAAACTTGCCAACGTTGTGGTAGCATAATAGAAAGGGTAACTCTGGCCGGACGAGGGACCCATTATTGCCCCGGTTGCCAGATATAGAATTAGGCATAATAAGCTATTGACGAGATCCAGCACTATTCTATCATTCCACTATAAATTCAATCTACCAGGTGGAGGGCAAGATTATGGATAATGAAATAGAAGTCATGCGGGTTATCCGCGTTCCACCCAGGGGAGAGTTGGTGGTACAGGTCGGCGATAGACGCTTTAAGCGAATTACCGAAATCCACGATGAAGCTTTAGGTCGTTTCCTCCTGGCCGCTGTTGGGGAGTTAGTCGTCTTTGCGAATGGATACAGCACCCTGGTCGCGGCGGGGGTTGCCCCTCCCCTGGCTAGAGGTCCGGCTCGCAGTGATTCATCCGCCACCTACGCCGAGTCAGTTGAGGAACGCCAAGCAACTTTCATAGCAGCTTTGGAAGAGCAACGGGATCTTGAGCTAGTAGCAGCAGCGGTGGTCACCAAAGAGCCGCCTCCCTCGCCCGAACTATTGGAGCCGCTGAGCATAGTCGAGCAAATTAACCCGCTCGTCCAAAAACATATTGAAGCCGATCCAGAGCTGAAAGGGCACGTTGTTGTTCTTGAAAATGAACCGGCCGGTGGGCTTCTAATTCGGGTCGACGGCCGGGTCTACGATCGACCTGAAAAGATCGAGAATATCCGAATTCGCAAGGCAATCGCGGCCGCCTTACGAGAGTGGGACGAAAGCTAGCATCTATCGCTTTTTAACGGGCTGCTTTTTTCCTAGTCTTCGTTTTTGGCGCCGACGACTGATCGCTTCGCATGTGGCACTGTTTGTACTTTTTCCCACTGCCACAAGGGCAAGGATCATTACGCCCCACTTTGGGCGCATCCCGTCGTAATTCAACACCCTTTCCCCGGTCCTTCTTAACGACCTGGTAGCCGGCCTGGCTGAGCTGTTCCCGGTAGGCAATATTGGACTCTTGTTGTTTGATATAGGCGTCATGGCGGGCAAGCTTGGTAAAGTAACCTTCGGCGATCGCCTGTTCAATATTTCCCCGCATATGGGCAAACATCTGGTACGAGCGCCGCTTATACTCGACTTTCGGGTCCTTTTGGGCGACCGCTTCCAGACCGATTTCTCGGCGGAGATCATCCATAGCCACCAGGTAATCCCGCCATTCGCTGTCGATGGCTTCCAGTAGCAACAGGCGCTGGAAATTCAGAAACTCCTCTTCACCAATCCGTTCTAGCCAATCCTGGCCTTGTTGCTCGACATAGCCGAGCAAGGCAGTGGCCAGTTGTTCGCTATCCAGGGCAGAAAGGCTATCGATTAGAAGTTGGCGCAAGACTTCATCCACTTGCCGCCGGAAATTGGCTTGCTGGCTTCGCAGAGCCTCTTTTGTTAATCCCTCCACATTGAATTGCAGAAAGGCCTCGTCCAATCCCTTTGCTGCCTGTTCCCAAATCTGTTCTCGTTCAACTTCTTCTATATTTTCGGCCAGAAAATTCTGATAAATTGTCTCAACCTGAACAACAAATTCCCGTCGAAGGTTTTCTCGTGCCTGGTGCAAACCTGAACGACGGCCGCTCAGTATGACGCCAAGATTAGGAATCGACGGTAGCAGAGGAATGAATCGCCCGGCCGCCTGCAGAAATTGGTACAAATTTGTGCCATCTTCGAGGTTTTCTTCAGCCAGGATCATGAGATCATTGGCGATTTCTTTGGCTGAGGCGTCAGCCAACTCATTTCGGTCTAGATCGACGATGCCGGGCAGTAAGCCGCGCATCCGGACCAATACGCCGGCGACATTAATGGAATCGGTGGCATCCGTGCTGTAGAGGCCTATGGCCTGATCTATCTCGCTCCTAAGAAAGGAAAGATAATCATCCAGGTAATGATCAACCAATTCCCGAATTGCGCCGTCAAAAGCATTATGAATCCTCACATCCAGATCCATCTCTTCGCTTAGAAGAATCGAACGGCGTTCACCATAAATGTTGTCACGTTGTTTGCTCATGACATCATCATACTCGACCACGTTTTTGCGAATATCGAAGTTATAGCCTTCGATCCGCTCTTGTGAACTCTCGATAATACGATCCAGCAAACCATTCTCGATGGGCATGTCATCCGGGATATTGGTCCGGCTCATGAAACCTCGCAGCCGTTCACCGCCGAAACGCTTCATGAGATCGTCCTCTAACGATAGGAAGAAGCGAGAAGATCCGGGATCGCCTTGGCGGGCGGCCCGGCCGCGAAGCTGGTTGTCGATCCGCCTGGATTCATGTCGTTCGGAACCGACAACATGAAGACCGCCTAGTTTCCACACTTCCAGACGCTGTTCGGCAGTGCTCTTCTTGATGTCCTCAATCTGGGTTATCAGATCAGGGGATAAACCAGGAACGGTGTCAACTAATTTTCTGGCCTCATCGTATTCATCGGCCATCAAAGCCCGGATGAGCGCTGCCCGAGCATTGTAAAGTCTCTCAAACTCAGTCTCAGCTAAAAATTGCGCTGCCTTCTGCGGATCACCTTGGATCACCTCATAGCGACTATAAAGATTCCACAATCGTACGGCATCATCGACCAGAGCCACGTCTTTGCCCAACTCATGCAGGTAATCGCGGGCTGCCCCAAGGTACCCTCCTCTGACATAACGGAGAACCTGGCGAACATCGTTGTAATCTGTGTTGTAGGGTTCCTGTAATGAGCGGGCCAGATAGCCAATCACCTGGACTTCTTCAATCTCTTTCAATGCGGTGTCAAACCTGGCCTTGACCTGGAGCAATGCGTCTACCAAATCCTCGCTTAGCTTGGGGTGTTTCTTAGCCACGTCGCGGGCAGCGTCCTCCCCTTCGCTTAACAACCGGAAAGCGAGTTGCGTCAGATCCTGGCGATTAAATAACTGCTCTTCTAAGATCTCGGCTGACATACCCTCAGGATTGCCGCCCAACAGGATATCCGTTCCCCGACCGGCCATGTTGGTCGATATAGTAATCGCCTGTTGCCGTCCTGCCTGGGCTACGATCAAAGCCTCCGATTGGTGAATCTTGGCGTTCAAGACCTTATGAGGCACTTTCTTCCGATCCAGCATGCGGTGAATCGACTCCGAATGCTCGACTGAGGTCGTACCGACAAGGACCGGCCGTCCAGATTCGCGAACTCGAATAATCTCATTGATGATGGCCTGGTCTTTGGCCGCCGTGTTGGCAAAGATCTGATCCGCAAAATCGATCCGTTTGAAGAAAACGGGCTCTTCGAGATTATCCGGCCGGGTAAAATAGACTTGATCGGCATTTTCAACCTTGCGTCGCTGTTCTACAAGAGGCATAGCACCCATGGCGACAATATAATCGACGTTGGTCGGCAAAGGGGTTACTTCCAGTTCATAGATGTCATAGAACTCTTCCGCATCCGTCAAAGCGGTACCGGTCATGCCGGCCAATTTCTCATAGAGCCGGAAATAATTTTGCAGCGTGATCGTTGCTACGGTCACATTCTCCCGGTGCACCTGGACGCCTTCTTTTGCTTCGATGGCTTCGTGCAAACCCTCCGAATAGCGCCGGCCCGGCATCAATCGGCCGGTAAAATCGTCCACAATGATTATTTCCCCATTTTGGATGACATATTGTTTATCGCGTTTAAATAGATATTGCGCCCGGAGGGCGTTGTCGACGTAATATGTTAGTTGGAAGAAACGGGGATCGTATAAACTGTCGCCTGCTTTCGAATCAATCTCAGGGATTCGTTTTTCTACCTCGGCGATGCCCATGTCGGTCAGGCTGACGGACCGGCTTTTTTCGTCGATATCGTAGTGGCCGTTCGGTTCCTCGTCTTCCTCGGCCGTGTTCTCTCGCAAGCCCTGCAAGTATTGAGCAAACCGGGCATACTCCTGGCTGGTTCGTCCGGATGGACCGGAAATGATCAAAGGGGTCCGGGCTTCGTCAATCAGAACGTTGTCAACCTCGTCAATGATGGCGAAATAGAGGTCGCGCTGAACGAGATCGGCCGGCCGCGTGGCCATATTATCGCGCAGGTAGTCAAAACCATACTCGGAGCTAATGCCGTAGGTTATATCCGCCAGGTAAGCTTCGGCACGGGTGCAAGGCCGCCAGTGCACCAGCCGTTCGTCTTCTAATTCCGCGGCCGGGTTAACATAGTCCGGGTCATAGATGGCGGAAAATTGCTGCGGTCCAATACAGGCAACAGTCAATCCGAGCAGGTTGTAGATGCTGCCCATCCAGCCGCCATCGCGGCGGGCAAGGTATTCATTGACCGTAACCAGGTGAGCGCCTTTTCCGGTAAGAGCGTTTAAGTAAAGGGGCAGCGTTGCCACCAATGTTTTTCCCTCACCGGTACGCATCTCCACGACTTCTTTGCTGTGGAGCAGCACGCCACCCATGATCTGAACATCATAATGTCGCAAGCCGGTCGTTCTTCGGGACGCTTCCCGGACCAGAGCAAAGGCTTCGGCCAGTATATCATCCAGTGTTTCGCCAAGCTCAAGCCTTTCAATCAGCAGCGCCGTCATGGCCCGCAATTCCTCATTGGTCTGTTGCTCCAGAGCCGGCTCGAACTCGTTAACCAAATCGACGATGGGCTTAAAGCGCTCCAGGTGGCGCTGGTTTGGATCTTTTACTATTTTTCGTACAAGTTTTTTAAACATAACTATTAATTATAACCACCACGTCAAATTACACGGCCAAAAGTTAAATGGCACTCATCTAAGGGAAACAAAGCAGGATCTCACAAATATCCAAAGTAAAAATCAGCCTATCAGTACAATAGCCTGCTATTCATTAAAAAGCTCGCCCACACTGCGCCCTTCATGGGTACGCAAGATCACTTCGCCCAATAACCCCGCTACACTCAGGATCTTGATATTGGGCAACATCTTCTCCTCGGGAAGCGGAATTGTGTCTGTGCAAACGATCTCCTTGAGCGGCAAATTGCGCAACCGGTCAACCGCCTCACCGGATAGCACCGGGTGGGCAAAGGAGAGATACACGTCCTTGGCGCCGTTGGCTTTGACAATATCAACCGCCTCTTTTATCGAGCCGGCCGTATCTACCAGGTCGTCAACGATTATTACATCTTTGCCATCTACGCTGCCGATAAGTGTAACCGCCTCTCGCGAATTATCATTTTCTACCCGGCGCTTCTCGACAAACGCCAGGGGCAAGTGTAATTCAGCCGCATAGTTGCGGCCACGCTTGGCGAAACCCAAATCTGGGGTCACCACGACGGCGTTTTTCAAATTCTTCTTCTTAAAGTAATCAATTAAGATATGGAAGGCAGTCAGAGAGTCCCCCGGGATACTGTAGAAACCCTGGATCTGCCCGGCATGAAGATCTATTGTCATCCAGCGGTCCGTTCCGGCAACTTCAATCATATCCGCAAGCAACCGGGCTGAAATCGGCACCCTTGGCTGGTCTTTTTTGTCACTCTGGGAGTAAGCCAGGTAAGGTGCGACTAATGTTATCCGGCCGGCCGAGTCCCGGTTGAAACAGTCTATGGCGATCAGCGTTTCAATTATGTTGGTATGAACTGGAGTGGAATGGCTTTGGATAAGATAGACATCCTGGCCCCTGACACTCACGTTGAGCTTGATCCACAGATTTTCGTTGGGGAAAACTTGAATTTCCCAGGGACTTAAGGGTACACCGAGATAGTCGGCGATTTTCTGGGCTAAATCTGGACAACCTGATCCGGCAAACAATTTAATATCTCCGATACCTGACAGTTTCATACCAAACTCCCTAACTTCGCCATCAGCCACTTCCAGGCAGGTTCCATCCCTGGCCGGCGGCCTGGGCGAATAATCGGGTCACGGCTGTATACGGATCAATCTTGCGTTCCGCCACGGCTTCAATAAGCGCTTCTCGTTCGGCAGCGGGAACGGCCGTTGCCATTTGTTTCATAAATTCAGCTTGAAGCAGTTGGCCAATCTCCTGGCGACTACGAGCCAATTCCCGATTCTGCCACTCGCCGCTGCCCTCAAGAAATTTCTTATGAGCCTCTATCTGGTCCACGACGCCGGCGACACCGTCACCGTTCGTTGCCACCGTCGCTAATACCGGCACTTCCCAGGGTGGATGAACGTTCTCAGACGCTGCGGTCTTTGATGAGGTCTCCTCATCCTGCAAATGCTGGCTGTTATTTTCAGTTGTTGCTGGCAGCTTTCTGTGGTGGCGGTCCGGTTCAACGGGAGCGCCCATGTGAATCATCATTTTTAAAGCAGTGATGGTGCGCTCGCTACCCGGCTTGTCCGCCTTGTTCACCACCAAAATATCTGCTATTTCAAGAATACCGGCTTTGATGGTCTGGATCTCATCACCCATTCCAGGCGCTTCTATTACCAAGGTGGTATGGGCGGTGCGGGCTATATCCACCTCAGCCTGGCCCGCGCCTACAGTCTCAACGAGGATCATATCAAAGCCGGCCGCGTCAAGGATTTTAACCACATTACCGGTCATTTTAGCCAGACCACCGAGACTGCCGCGAGAGGCCATGCTTCGAATAAAGATACCTGAATCGCCAGAGAGATCCTGCATGCGCACGCGATCGCCGAGGAGCGCGCCGCCACTGAAGGGGCTGCTCGGGTCAATGGCTATAATACCTACCTGGTAACTGCGCTTCCTGAATTCCTTGGCCAGTTCATTCACCAGCGTGCTTTTTCCAGACCCGGGAGGTCCGGTAATGCCAACAATGTGGGCTTTACCAGTATCGGCATAAAGGTTCCCGACAGCCTGCCTCGAGGCACGTTCATCATTTTCAACGGTAGTAATCAACCGGGCAATCGCCCGGCGGTGCCCGCTTCTCACCTGCCAAAAGACGCTATCGTCTAATAGCTCTTTCTCAGAGAACGCTTTCACCCAGTACGGCCTCCCTGATCGCCGAGACAATATTCTCGGTGCTTGTTCCCGGCCCGAATACCTCCAGAACGCCAATCTCTTTTAATTGGGGAATGTCATCGGTCGGTACAATCCCGCCAATAAAAACGGCCACATCGGACATGTCATTCTCGGCCAAGAGGGCCATTATCCGGGGCATAAGGGCCATATGGGCGCCAGACAAAATGCTCAAACCAATTACGTCGACATCTTCCTGTAGCGCTGCCTCGCAAATCATCTCCGGGGTCTGCCGAAGCCCGGTGTAAATCACCTCCATTCCAGCATCGCGCAGCGCTCGGGCTACGACTTTTGCGCCCCGATCGTGGCCATCGAGTCCTGGCTTGGCAACCAGAACTCTGATCTTTCTTTGCTCCATGCTATTTTCTCCAATTGTTCATATCCTAAGGTAGCAGAATAGATATTATGCAGATGGATTGGGATGGTTGCCAGTAAGCTCAACGACTTCAACGCGAATCACTGCCGGAAGCTGTTCTACCTTCGTGACCAATTCAGAACACAACCGGGTCCTTTGATTGGGAAATTCCATACACATCGGCTGACCGGCAATTCGGATACGCAGGCCATCTTGACCTTCATATTCACCAACCAGTTTCACTACGTCGCGGCATGCCTTACGCCAATCCGGGTCCGCCTGGATCTCGATGTCAATCGTTTTGCTGGGAACACCCTTCAATTCAATGGCTTCAGCCTGGCCAACAAGCTCCTCCAACCGCCTGCCGGTAGCGGCAGGTGGCATGTACTTAAGATCCTGCTCCTCGAAGTTGGGAGGTGGCGGAGGGGTTGAATCCGGCGTCTCATAATTTGGAGTCTGGTGGGATTTAGCAGAATAAGCTGGTGGAGCAATCTTTTGTCCATTTCTAGCTTGGGAGACGGTCGCTCCAGAGGCAAATGAATCAGGCGGCTGCGCTTCCGCCAGGGGCTGTGCGACGCTCAGATTGTTCGTGATGGTATTCACGATAACTTTGGCTCGATCGCCAGCCTCAATCCGCGCCTCCCCTCGTACCAGATAAACCCGGTCCAGCTCCAACTCATCACGAAAGTTTTCCCAGGTTTTTGGAAAAAAGATCAATTCGACTGAACCATGCAAATCTTCCATGACCCCAAAGGCCATTGGAGCTCCCTTCTTGGTGATATAGGTTCGGAGAGAGATCACAAGACCCAACATGGTGACCCCTCGCCCATTTATGGCGCCATCAAAATCGGCCGATGTCGCCGTTACCTGGTCCTGGACTAAATCGCCGTAACGGTTCAATGGGTGTTCGGAAACGTAAACGCCTATCAGGTCCTTCTCCCAGGCCAATTTTTCATGGTGGTCAATTTTTTTAACAGAATCAACCGGACGGATTAACTCGACGTCCACCGCTATGCGGGATCCAGAAACTGCTCCAAAGAGAGTCATCTGACCGGCGGAGGCCGCGTCGTGAGTGCGGCTACTATGGCCAATGATGCGATCCAGCGCTTCTAACAGCTGCGGCCGGGTGCACCAGGAGTCTAAAACGCCAACCTTGATCATGGATTCCATGGCCCGCTTGCCGACCTTGCGCAGATCAACGCGTTCGCATAAGTCCAACAGGCTCTTAAAAGCGCCGTTTGCCTGTCGCTCATCCAAAATCAATTCGATAGCCCCGGCACCGGCATTTTTTATCGCCGCCAGACCATAACGAATGATGGAAGCATCAGTGGACCCTTCAATGGTGAAATCCAATTCGCTCTCGTTTATCGACGGGGGGGCGATAGCCATACCCATCCGCCGCGCTTCAGCCAGATATTGGGCCACCTTATCCGTATTATTTCTCTCCACGCTCAGAAGCGCGGTCATGTATTCAACCGGATAGTGGGCTTTTAAGAAAGCGGTCTGGCAGGTTATAACGGCATAATCGGCGGCATGAGCTTTATTGAATCCATACCTGGCAAAAAATTCGATATCACCCCAAATCGCTTCTGCTACCTGCCTGGAATATTGACGCTCCACCGCCCCATCAATGAATTGCGATTGGTGTTGGTCCATCAGCAGGCGCTTCTTCTTCGAGACTGCCTTGCGGATCATGTCAGCTTCACCTGGATCGTAGCCGGCCATTTCAGCCGCAATGCGAATAATCTGTTCCTGGTAAACAAGAATTCCATACGTGTCGGCCAGGATCGGTTCCAAATCCGGATGGTGATACTTGACTTCCCTTTCGCCATGCATCCGGGCGATATATTCCGGAATGTTTTCCATCGGACCCGGCCGGTACAACGAGATGGCGGCGATGATATTATTGAACCGCTGCGGCTTCATTTGCATCATCAAGCGGCGCATCCCGGCACTCTCAACCTGGAATACACCGGCGACTTCTCCCCGGCCCAATTTTTCAAATAGTAATTGCGGTGATTTTTCCGGATCAGGTCCTATATGTCCAATGTCATAAGGGATGTTTTCCATGGTATACCGGACGCCATGCCGTTTTTCGATGAGTTCGGCCGCCCGGCGCAGAATCGTTAGGGTACTCAAGCCCAGGAAATCCACCTTTAACAGGCCGATTGACTCCACTATTTCCATGGGCCACTGGGTAACAACGCCAATTCCATCCGATTCACCACCGCTGGTTGGACGGTGCAGCGGGGTATATTCAACCAACGGTTTGTCGGCGATGATGACGCCTGCTGCATGCGTTGATGCATGTCGGGCCACACCCTCGAGACTCTTGGCCGTATCAACCAGGCTACGAATACGTTCATCCTGGTCATATTTCTTTTTCAAATCCGGCGAAAAAAACTCATTGCCTGGGCTGAGCACGTCCGTAATCGTGACCGGTTTGCCCTGGATGGCCGGAATAAGCTTGGCAATTTCATCAACTTCCGGCAGATCGAAATCCTGGACCCGACCTACATCCCGGATCGCGGCACGGGCCCCCATCGTGCCAAAAGTAATTATTTGGGCTACTTTATCCGATCCATATTTCTGAATGGTATATTCGATCATCTCATGGCGGCGGTCGTCAGGATAATCCAGATCAATATCGGGCATTGAAATCCGACCAGGGTTTAAAAATCGTTCGAATATCAAACCATTGGCCAATGGATCAATCCCGGTGATTCCCAACGAATAGGCTACAACTGACCCAGCTCCCGAACCGCGGACGTTCCACCAGATATCCCGCTCACGAGCAAACTCGCATAGATCCCAGACGATTAAAAAGTAGGCATCAAAGCCCATACGATTGATGATATTCAGCTCGTGATTAAGACGCTGCCGTAGCTTTTCATCATTCGCTGATCGCGTTGCCCCATATCGCCAGACAAGCCCTTTTTCGCACAATTCGCGCAGATAGGTTTCAGTCGTATGGTCTTCAGGCACGTCGAAAAGTGGTAAATGGTACCCGTCTGGCTCAGGGTTAACATCGCACATCTCAGCAATGAGCAAACTGTTTTCCAGCGCACCTGGAATATCGCCGAAGAGCTGGGACATCTCCTCATAAGATTTTAGATAGTAACCTTGATCCGACATTCGCATCCGGTTGGTAGTGGCAACCGATTTGCTGGTCTGGATACACAATAACACATCGTGGGGTATCGCCTCTTCAACCCTGGTGTAGTGCACGTCATTCGTGGCTAAAAACTTGAGGTCAAAACGCCTGGCCATCTCGATCAACGTCTTATTTGTTTCGGTCAATTCAGGAATACTATGCTCCTGCAGTTCCACAAAGAAACGCTCCCGACCGAAGACCTCCAGGTACCAGGCTAAAAGTTGATTGGCCTTCTTCATGTTCCCGGCTTGAATAGCCCGGGGTATCTCTCCGGCCATACAACCCGTGGTCGTGATCAGACCTTCACTGTGGCTGGCTAAAAATTCATGATCAGTTCTTGGCTTGTAATAAAATCCCTCCAATTGGGCAGCACTGACAATCTTCAGCAAATTGTGGTAGCCTGCCTGGTTTTCGGCCAACAAAAGCAAGTGGAACCGTTCCCGATCATATTCAGATTGTCGATCGGTCATTCTCCGGGAGGCGACATAACCCTCAACACCGAGGATTGGCTTGACATCGTGTTTCAGACATGTTCGATAAAACTGGATCGTGCCATACATCGTGCCGTGGTCGGTCAAGGCCAGGGCAGGCATGTTGAGTTCTTTGGCCCGCACCGCAAGATGCTCGATCCGGCTCAGACCATCCAGAAGAGAGAACTCGCTATGTACGTGAAGGTGAGCAAATTGCTTGTTATTTTGGGACATTAATCGGCGCCAAACAGCAGAAGAGTATCCGATAAAAGGGTCTCAGATTGCCCGGCCGGCGGTCAGGCAATCAATTGTTGTACTATCCCGCCAAGTATAACACAGCTAATCCCTCGCTGCTGTGCCAATTTGGCGATCAGGCAATTTTTTAAGCTTAGCCCACCGGTCGAACCGCAAACTTATTCTACAGGTCTAGATCGTCGGCCGCCCAACCAAGCCCATCTGCTTCCAGAGTCTCTCGTGAGGGAATACCTGTCTCGGAGACCCAGCCGGCCTGGTCAAAGTACATATCCAAGCCGGCCTCAAACTCGCCTCTATCCAGGCGCAGGCCATCGCTCCGGCCGCCCTTCAATACTTTGTGGAAAAGTTTTTCGGGTAACGTGTCATCGGCCCGAGATAATCCTTCACGGGCATTCAACGCCCGCATCAGATCCAGACGCCGTTTGCCATAATTTTGAATGTCCTCAACTGTAAGCGGCCAACCGGTCGCCGCAGCCATCAAATCAGCCATATCCTGAGGGCCGAACAACTGCCAGGCCGCACCGTAGACAAATTGACATAAATCCATTGAATCCATGGCACTGTAGTTGTATTGGGTTTTCAGGGTAAATTCGACTTTCTCCGCGTTCAGCACCTTCGTTCGTTGCGGTTTATTCAATCCTATCTGGTTCAGAAACAGTTTGTATCCTGGTGCTTCCGGGGTGCCCTCATACGATTTAGGTGAGTAAGCGGGGTCATGTTCATGGGATTGATGATCGGCGCCAAAGGGGTTGGTTGCATAAATCAGCGCGAGGCTGCGTTTGACCTGGGGCATGTGTGCTGGTAGTTCCTGTCCCTTCACCGTCAAGAGATATTCGCTGCCCCTACCCAGGCGTTCGGCCGCTCTAGCCGAACCATCGGCCAGTATGTCGCCAAAGCCATCCCGATCCAGGATCTTCTTTAATATCGCGATCATCGCCTCAGCGTCCCCGAAGCGCAAGGCGATGCCGTCCGTATCCTCAACGGAGATCACTTCGTTTTCGAAACAGTCCATCGCCCAAGAAATGGTAGCCCCGCAGGAGATGGTATCCACGCCATATTCATTACAAAGTTGATTGGCGTATGTGACCGCGTGCAGGTCTTCTACTCCACAATAGGAGCCGAAAGTAGCTATGGTTTCGTACTCAGGTCCGCCGTACTCAGGGATAAGCGGATTTCCAGCCCATTCTGTTTCGACAACCCGTTTGCAACGCACAATGCAGGCGTAACAGGTATCGCGACCTTGCCGGTCCTGTTTTCCATCGGCTGCTCCTCGAAGTAATTCATCGTATAATCTTTCACCGCCGATCGCCTCGGCCGACTCAAGAGTAGGCATTACACCGGCGTCCCAGTTATTGGTCGGCAAACCGCCGGCGCCATAATTACCCATGACGGTGTCGGCCGTTCCAAAGCGGCCAAACTCTTCCATATCGCTATCCGGGTACAGCCTGGCACCTTTCTTGGCCAACGCGCTAACCGCTGCTTTATCGGCCGGGATTACCTTGCCTGTGCCTCGCACCACGATGGCTTTGAGTTTCTTGCTGCCCATAACGGCACCGACACCAGTCCTGCCCCAGGCCCGGTTACTCATATTCATAATCGATGCGAAATAGGACAATTTCTCCCCGGCACGACCAATCTGGGCGATCTCAGCCCGGGGTTCGCCAACTTCTTCTTTTAAAAGCGCATCTACCTCTAGCGTCGGCTTACCCCACAAGTTGGTGGCATCGCGCAATTCGCATTTTCCATTATGGATCCACAGGTAAACCGGTTCTGCGGATGCCCCGGTGATTACAATGCCGTCAAACCCGGCAAATTTTAATTCCGCGGGCCAAAATCCCCCGGCCTGGCTGTCGGAAACACCACCGCTGGATGGTGAAAGGCACGTAACTGTGCAACGGCTTTGTCCACTTACCGGCAACCCGGTCGGGGCGCTAACGGCGAATACCAGCGTGTTTTCTGGGCTCAATGGCTCACTTCCCTTAGGCGTCTTGTGCCAGAGGTAGTAGAGGCCCATCAAGCTTCCCCCAATATATTGCCGGTAAAATGCCTCGCTGGGTGTTTCGACCTCAAGGTGCTTGTTGGTCAGGTCAACATGCAGGATCTTGCCCATAAAACCGTTCATCAATCACCACTCCTTTAAGATCAGGAATCAGACTTTGGAGTCGACCCTGTGCCAGATTGTTCTAATTCTTGTTTTTTCAGCCGATAAAGAATTTCCTGAGTGAGTAGCCGGTGTTTGCTGGCGATATCGGCTTGTAAGCCAAATAGGCCGATGAACGAGCCAACGACAATCAAGCCAACGCCTATGATCACCGATTGAACATGCCGGCCGATGCCCTGCTCGCCAACCAGGTAGAAACCGAAAAAGCGGAGCAGTAACAGAATGCCGGCCAATAAAAATGGTAGCGCTATATACGAAAAGGTCCGCAATGGTTCGTAAAAAGCGTATAAACGGACGATGGTGCTGGTCTGGGCCTTGATGAAATGCCAGGTGCTGCGCTGGAGGCGTGACGGTCGTGTTGGCGGATTCGTATCCACCGGGACACTGATGATCCTGAGCCCCATCTTACCGGCCTGGATAATCGTCTCCAGGGTGTAGCTATATTGGGTGAGAATATTTAGGCGCACCGCTGTCTCTCGGGAATAGGCCCGGAACCCGCTGGGGGCATCCGGCACTTCCGTACCGCTCACCGCCCTAACCAACCAGCTTCCGGTGGCCTGTAAGAATTTTTTCAGCGGTGAAAAATGAGCAACGCGTTCGACCTGCCGGTTGGCGATCACAATATCAGCTTTACCACCCACAATAGGTCCGACCAACTCGGGAATATAACGAGCCGGATATTGGTTATCACCATCTGTATTGACGATGACGTCCGCTCCCAATTTGAGACAGTATTCCAGTCCCGTTGCAAAGGCCGCGGCCAAACCCATGTTTCTCGTATGAGAAACATAATGGTCGACGCCGAGAGCTTTGGCAACCGAGGCCGTGTCATCAAGGCTGCCATCATCGATAATCAAAGTTTCAATGATATCAACACCCGGAATTGAAGATGGCATCCCCTCGAAGACGAGAGGCAAAGTTTCCGCCTCGTTAAAACATGGGATCTGGATGATGAGTTTCACTATCGGCCATTTTAAAGCCACCTGCGCTGGCTGGCAAGTTGTTTAGGGTCATTTGTTCCGGCCAATTAAGTCATCAACCTCCAGCCAATGCAGACCAGGCCACAAAAATCTGTCCAGATCAATTCGTAATTCTTCACTGACTTCCACGCCCTCCCCCCGGAGGAGTTCCGCCTGAAGCTGGGCTCCAAATTCTCGATTCTGGATGCTGATTCTGCCCTGGCTGTTCACAACCCGCTGCCAGGGAATATCAGCATAACCAGGCAACTCCCCGGTATCTTTCAAGGCTCTGAGAGCATAGCCTACTGCTCGGGCAGCATTGGGCGAGCCAAGCATGGCAGCAATGCGCCCATAACTGGTCACCTGTCCGGCCGGAATCAGCCTGACTATTGTGTAGACCTGTTCGTAAAAGTTGGGTTTACTCATCTCTTCACCCGGCCTTTCCTTGTAAAGTCTTATCCCTTTGATGGACAAAAGTCATATTTGGCGTATGACATTCGTCACTACTAAGTGATGCCGTGGCTGATAATATAGCGATGAAGCATAAAGGCAACAAGCCATCGGTTGAATGAGTCAGGGCGAGAGTCGAATCATTCGATCACCGGCCGGTTTGGAAACGTGGTCATCTGGCTCAGCCTACTGGCTACCCCAGCCGCCAATATTGGAGTTACTGTACTCCGCAATTTCTAGTCGCCCGGTGGTTTGCCCAATTAGCTTTCCTGTCGCGCAGGGTCATTTGGCAAAACAGGTGTTACGCCAGTTTACATCAAGGCATATAGCGCAGCCTCCTCAAAACCGCTACGAGCTTGGCGTTTTCACCTCCCCATTTGCATGAGTGACCCTGCATTTTTTCCCGAAGCAAGATTTCAACCAATTTGCCTGTCGCGTATCCATGAACCTGGTGACTGGTAACGAAGATGGAAGCTTTCACCACAGCAGGCTTGTACATCACGAGAGGAAGATCTAAAAAATCGCCGACATCATATCTTTAGGTGTGACCGACGGGGCTTTTATCTCTTAAAACGAGGCGTTAAATTTGAAACGGCGCACGGCCGATTTTATCTAGGGATGCCTCAGAGGCCACCTGGAGCGCAGTTGGCAGCGCTGCCCGCCGATGCCGACGCATTCCCGGACATCTTGCTTGAGAATAACGATAGTCGTTTCTTCACTTCTTCACTGCTACAGGTGGGGCAGGCTACCTGCGTCACGGCTGTGGAGCTGCGCAACAACTTGTCGAACCTCTGGCCACAATTATTACAGTCATATTCGTAGATAGGCACTAGATTGTTACTCCTTAAGGACGTTCGCGACTCTTTGAAGGCGTTCCTTTGCTTCCTGGGCAATCGATTCCAGGGCCGGATAACCAACCATATTCATCATCAACATGGGATCCACAAAGGATACATCGACATCGCCCTCATCATTTTCAACCACCGTCACATTACAAGGTAACATCAGGCCGATCGCCGGATAAGCGCTCAATGCTCTGTGAGCTAACGGCGGATTACACGCGCCTAATATTCGGTAGCGGTTAAAATCGACATCCAGTTTCTTTTTAAGGGTCTCTTGAACATCAATCTCTGTTAGGATGCCAAAACCCTCTCCTTTGAGAGCCTCGGTCACGCTAATTAGGACTGATTCAAAATCTTGCTGAAGCGTTATACCAAATCCGATTGCTTCTATTTCCATAGGTCTCCTTTTCACCTTCTTTTAGTTCCAGGTATCTATTTAGATACAACTTGAGAAAAAAGGTTACAGGTTGCTGGCAGCCGCCTGGTCGAGCAACCAAAGCACGCGGCCTTCGACAGGTTTAATGCGCTGAACCGGCCATCGCTCTAAATCTTCTGCTGCATGCAATACAGAGGCAATAGTCGTTGCTTTCCGGCCGCCCTTAACCAGAAAGATAATATTTCGGGAATCATTCAAGATTAGCGGCGTCAGGGTGACTCGATTTGCCGGCCGATCCTCATATTCAGCTTGAACAGCTATAACCGCACTTGACTCTTCCAAGGCGTTGATCTTTCCGGGAAATAGTGAGGCCGTATGGCCATCATCGCCCATTCCCAGCAAAATCACGTCAAAAACCGGCCATAACCTTTCACCCATTCCCAATTGTTGCAGCTGCCAGCGATAGTCTGCCGCAGCGTCTAGCGGAGGCAATTCACCCTTTATGCGGTGGATATGGACCTGCTGTACCGGTACTTTGTCCAACAACAATCTATGGGCCTGCCCATAATTGCTGCCAGGGTCCTCGGCTGGCACATTCCGTTCGTCGCCCCAATAGACATGCGTTTGGGACCAGGGGAAGCGCTCCTGGTAATCAGGTTGGCTCAGCAAATCGTAAACAGGAGATGGTGTACCCCCACCAGAGAGAACCAGGTGAAAAACGCCTCTTTCGGCCACCGCTTCTTGAGCTAATGAAGTGATGATCTGGGCCGTAAACAGGTCAAGGTTGCCGTCGTCATCCAAAATATGGATTTCCGGCATGATGGTCTTCAATTTTGAATCCCACCCTGATCAATCTGAAAACTTGTCGCTTCGACCATTGTAAAACAATGATTCGCCGCCCCGAATAAGGCCGTGCTTGGATTCGTTATAACATCGACCGAAACTCGGGAAAGCAAATCGGTTAAGCGCCCTTTTCGGGTGAATGCTTCCAGAAAAGTCCTACCCTGGAGTTGGGGGACGATTCGCGGGGGTATGCCCCCGGCCAGATAAACCCCGCCCGTCGCCAGCACCTGCAGCACCAGGTTCCCAGCTTCGCTACCCAAGATACCGATGAACAAATCTAAAGTCGCTACGCATATTTCTGAAGAATTCTCCAGGGCCGAGCGAACAATCACCGGCGTCGCATCATCACTCGAAACCAACGCTTCTTCCAGCCACTCGGGGACTGAAAATTTCCCGGTATCACGCAAAAAGGAAAACAAATTTGGAATTCCAAGGCCAGAACAAACCCGCTCATAGCTGACGTGACCCAGGCGCGGATGGAGATAGGCCAATAACTCGAGCTCCAATGCCGTTGCCGGGGCAAAGTCAGTGTGCCCCCCTTCGCTGGGGATTGGTTTGTAATGTTTACCATCCCAGAAAAGATAGGCTTCCCCCAGGCCTGTGCCTGGAGCGACGATAGCGATTGGTCCTGTTGCCACCCGCTCCCCGCTCTTCAACATAACCAGGTCAGTTGCTTCAAGCATCGGAATGGCATAGGCGATAGCCTCCAAATCGTTCAGCAAATAAACAGGCACATCGTTTAGGGATGCGCTCAAAACGTTGGCATCTACTTCCCAGGGGAGGTTGGTTACCCGCACCTTGTTATCCTGGACCGGCCCGGCAACCCCAAAAGTAGCCGCCAGAGGTACCACTTGATGGTGGGTCACAAAATGTGCGACTATCTCGGTTAATGAGCCGAAGGTATTACTCCCGAACCGCCCTTCTATCAACGGCCGATGGGGACCGCCCTCCCGGGAAAATAGGGCCAGGTCCGTTTTGGTCCCGCCAATATCGCCGGCCAGGTACATTAACTAAACCGTAACCACTGAGTCATCAGTGCCCAGCTGATTCGGCAAATAGGCATCAGCCTCCCAATCGTTTTCCCAGCGACCGTTATCCAAAAGATAGCGGAAGCGATAGCTCTGTCCAGCATCAAGGCTAACGGTGACGCTGAAGCTGCCATCCTTCAATTTCTTCATCGGCGTCGATTCAACATCCCACTGATTGAACTCACCGCATAAAAATGCGCTATCGGAATCTACTTCGGCCGGTAACCTGAATGTAACGCGGCAGATTTTTCCACTTTTTGAATAGTTCTTCTTTAACATCAGGTGCCTCCATTTTGAATGATTGCCAACATGTTTGTCGCTATGGCCTTATTTTTTTAAGCTTAAACTATTGTCGCGAATGAAGCAGGCCGTGATTATGGTCCCTATCCATTATACAATAATAATTGGTAATTTTTGATTTTGGCTACCAGGCTCGAGGAAGTGTGATCTTACTATTGCCAGTCACTTTGTTTCTGCTAGAATCCCTCATCGTTGCTTTTGCCGCCCGTTTGGGCATGTGCTATAAATGAGACAAATTTCACAATCACTACACTAAAAGGAAACTTTATGCATGCTAAGTGATTGGCAATTCATATTGTTGTTTTCAGTAATTGCCCTGGTATTTCCGGGCGCACCGATACTGATAGCGCAGATAGTAAACCCCAAAAAACCGAATCCCATAAAGCAGTCGACCTACGAATGTGGCGTCGAAACGGTGGGGGACACCTGGATTCAATTTAAGGTTCAGTATTATATCTTTGCGCTTGTATTCGTGGTTTTTGATGTGGAAGCGGTTTTCCTATTTCCTATCGCGGCAGCCTTCAACCAGCTCGCTCTATTTGCGGTGATGGAAATTATACTTTTTGTGGTTATTTTGCTGGTGGCCTTGGGTTACGTTTGGCGCAAAGGCGCTCTAGAGTGGTTTTAATACCCTTTTTAAACCAAATAGACCGGGTTTCTGCTGCTGTTTACCGAAGAACCCGGTTTTTTTTCGAGAGGTTGGCAGGAGACATTTATGTCCTTTGATGTTGTTGATTTCCTGGAGAGCTTGTTTAAGCTAACAGTTGCCGACTATTTGCGGCAGGTATTTGGTGTTCCCGAATGGCTCATCGACGTCGTCCAAATCTTTATCTTGGCCACCTTCCTGTTATTAAACGTCCTCGTTCTCATCTGGCTTGAACGCAAGCTGATTTCCCGATTTCAGGATCGCATCGGTCCCAACCGTGTTGGTGGTCGATACGGACTGTTACAGTCAGTAGCCGACGCCCTTAAAATGCTAACCAAGGAATTTATCACGCCCTCGGGCGCGGATAGGATCGCCTACAATCTGGCGCCTTTCATTATTGTTGTTTCTGCGCTCTTAATGTGGGCCGTTATCCCCTTCGCCCCAGGGGTTGTAGGGACTGACTTGAATGTCGGCCTTTTTTACATCCTGGCGGTTAGCTCAATCTCAGTTGTCGCATTATTGTTGGCCGGCTGGGGTTCCAATAACAAATATGCCTTGCTGGGAGCATTCCGTTCAGTAGCACAACTGGTTAGCTACGAGGTGCCGATGGTGTTGGCCTTACTCATACCGATTATGTTGGCCGGCTCCATGTCTCTGCAACGCATCGTATACGCTCAAGAAGTGTGGTATATCCTGGTTGTGCCCTTATCGGCTATCATCTTCCTTATATCTGCCCTGGCCGAGCTCGGCCGGACGCCGTTTGATCTGCTTGAAGCTGAATCCGAGATCATCGCCGGTTATCATATAGAATATAGTGGTATGAAATGGGGCATGTTTATGATGTCCGAATTCATCAACGCCTTTTTCATGTCGGCCTTGTTTACAACCATATATCTCGGTGGTTGGCGAGGTCCAGGAGCAGTTGAGTATCCGCTTCTAGGTCTTGTCTACTTTTCCATCAAGACATTCTTAATTCTCTTCATCCTGATTTGGATTCGGGGAACATTTCCCCGGGTCCGCATTGACCAGTTATTAAACTTCAACTGGAAATTCCTGGTGCCAATTACACTGGTCTTGATTATGGCTGTGGCACTGATAGTGAAATTATTGCCGGATGATGTTAGTTCCTGGGTATTGGCGGCCGTACTATTCATAGCCAATCTAGCTATTGGTCTTGGGGCTCTAGAGATCTTCCGGAGATCTGCTCGCCGGCAGCGGCTGGCTGTGGAAGCGACGCGAAAACCTGGCACCGCCCCGGTTGCCCTTACATCACCCGAAGCCCATCCGGCGCCGGCATCCGCCCATTAAATTGGTTATCGAACTGAAACCTATAGAGACAGGTTGAAGATATGACGGTTCAGCAAGTTGTTTTTATCTTAATCAGCGCTTTCACCCTGATTTCGGCGGTGATAGTGGTTACCGATCGTAATCTTTTTCGATCGGCAATTGCTTTGATGGCCTCTTTTCTAGGTGTGGCCGGGCTTTACATCTTATTAGATGCGGGATTCTTGGCGGTCGCCCAGATCATTGTTTACATTGGAGCTATTTCCATCTTGATCATATTCGCCATAATGATGACCCGGCGCATGATGCAGACAGTAGAATCACCTTTTAACCCCCGCCCAATCTCAGGCGCAATTGCAGCCGTGGCCGTATCTGCTCTGCTCATTTTTATCGCTGTTTCTACATGGCCAGATGTCCAGGCGGCCAACGTCTCTGATATCGTACTTAGAGGTAGTGTTTCAGAGATGGGGCGATCCCTGGTAAGTCCGGATGCTTACGTCATTCCCTTCGAAGTCGCTTCTGTGCTGCTGCTTGCGGCACTGATTGGTGCGGTTGCTATAGCCCGACCGGAGAAAGATTCATGATTCCACTGTGGGCCTATTTAGTTGTCGCTGCTCTACTATTTAGTATTGGCCTTTTCGGGGTCGTGGCCCGGCGCAATGCTGTTGCCATCCTTATGGCCGTGGAGCTAATGCTAAACGCAGTCAATATCAACCTGGTTGCCTTTTGGCGATATTTACAACCTGAAAAGCCAGTCGGGACAAACTGGGCTATTTTTGTCATTACGGTCGCAGCGGCTGAAGCAGCTGTTGGCCTGGCTCTGATAATCGCCATCTACCGCAGTCGCGATTCGGTCGTCGCCGAAGAACTCGACACATTAAAATTTTAGGCATCGGCCTATGGCCATTACATTATTGTTCACTGAACTATCGGACTCGTGGAGGAATCGTTGCCGCGCTGGCTCAGGTCAATGGCGGTTAACAACAGGCTGCTTATGGACAGCTTATCCTTAAGGATCACTGCATGACTGAAGAACTTTTGACCACTTTTACCTGGCTTATCCCCGCCGGTCCATTGCTGGTCTTCTTTCTCATCGTCTTGTTGACCAATCGGAACAAGACTTTGAGTTGGCTCCTGTCTTGGGCAGGTGTCGGCCTGGCATTGGTATTGGGCTGGACCGTCGCCCTGGGCACGGTGTTTATCTTCCTGGAAGATGGCGCCCACCATATGGCCGAACACCCCCTGGTCGTCCATGACGCCATTCGCTGGTTACCCATCGGACCGATTTCGAATTGGTTAGAGATTGGCGTGGCCGTCGATTCGCTCACGGCCGTGACGTTGATCATGGTAACGACCGCTATATCGGCCATATTCGTTTACAGTGTGGGTTACCATCGCTGGAATGAAGGTCCTGGTAGCCATCCAGAGAAAGGTAAGCCGAACCATGATGGTGTCGAACCGCTGTTTTCGCGCTTCTTCGCCTTCATGAGCCTGTTCGCCGGTTCAATGCTCATCCTGGTTGTTTCCGACAACCTTCTGACTCTGTTTGTCGGCTGGGAATTGATGGGGCTCTGTTCGTATTTGCTGATCGGTTTCTGGTACGCCAAGAAGTACGACGATCCCAAGATGCTTCCCCCGCGAACGGCCGCAGTCAAAGCCTTCATGACCACCCGTATCGGTGACGTCATCATGTTGCTCGGCATTGTGTTTTTCTATCGCGTATTTGGTACACTGACCTTCAGCGAAGCGTTATCAGCGGAAAGCTTAGAGCAAGCCGCCCACTCTTTGGGTGCCGGGGGAATCGCTCTTATGGCCCTTTTGCTTTTTGCCGGGACCGTGGGCAAGTCAGCCCAATGGCCACTGCACGTCTGGTTACCTGACGCGATGGAAGGCCCAACCCCGGTCAGCGCGGTCATCCACGCCGCGGCCATGGTTTCAGCCGGCGTCTATCTGATTATTCGCATTTTCCCCCTCATCGCCTTCGCTATTCAGGGTGTCGAAGGGGTTGAATATATCATCGGCGGCATTGGCGCTTTTACCGCCTTGATGGCGGCGACCATTGCCGTCGCTCAAAATGATGTCAAACGGGTTTTGGCTTTTTCGACCATTTCCCAGCTCGGCTACATGGTGGCCGCAATCGCGATTGGCGCTTATGTCGCCGCCGCGTTCCATCTCATAACCCATGGTTTCTTCAAAGCCCTGCTCTTCCTGGGCTCTGGCTCCATCATCCATGGCATGGAACATGGCGCGGGGGAAGCCCACGATCACCACACAGATCCACAGGATATGATGAATATGGGTGGCCTGCGCAAGAAGATGCCGGCCACTTTCTGGACATTTTTGATCGGGGGTCTGGCTCTTTCCGGTTTCCCCATCATTACCGCCGGTTTCTGGTCCAAAGATGAAATTCTCTCTGTCGCCTGGCATGAGGGCGCGGTAGATGGCGAAATATTTGGCTTCATCGTCTTCTGGGTACTGGTCATCGGCGCTCTGCTAACCGCTTTTTATACCATGCGCCAGATTTCATTAACTTTCTTGGGCGAACCACGCACGAAATTGGCCGAATTTGCCCATGAGAGCAATCGTTTCATGACGGTTCCCCTGATTGTTCTGTCACTGTTTGCCCTGTTCTTTGGTCTGAGCGGTGTGCCGGAGAACTTCCCCATCCTAGGACCTCTCTTCAGCAACAATTTCTTTGAGCACTTCGTGGCAACCAGTATTGAAGAAACGATGATTGAACTTTTCGGTGCATCGCAATTGCAAGGGGTGGTCCTGGCCATTGAGCAGTTCAACTACGTACCATTGATCATGTCCCTGGTTGTAGCCCTGGGCGGTCTATTCCTGGGCTGGTGGGTTTATGGTCGAAAACCGCTTAAATCAGGCCAACCCGATCCCCTGGTCCGGCCGCTTGGCCCGCTATATACCTTCCTGCAGAACAAATGGTGGTGGGACGAACTGTATGAAAAAATCTTCGTCCAGCCCACAAAATGGTTGGCGACCACCTTTGTTTACGAATGGATTGACCGGGGCATTATCGACGGCACCTTGCACCTCATTGGACGGTCTGTCTACAAACTCGGTTACTACGCCAAACGATTCGAAGAAGTTGTTATCAGTGGCGGCGTTGACAAGGCGAAAGACGGCGTTTTCTGGTTAGCCCAGGAATCTCGAGGGCTGCAAACGGGTAAGATCCAGGAGTATGTGCTCTGGTCCGTCATCATCGGCTGGGTATTGGCCGTGGCCATCCTGGTCATTAATGCCGGCGTTCTTGACAATATTTTTAACTGATAGAAGTGAATTATGGATGTCCTTGAAGAATATCTATTACTCTTTATCGTCTTTTTGCCCCTCGCGGCTGCCTTCTGATTGCTTTGCTGCCCCAGGACGAGAAGAATTTGTTGCGCTGGCTGGCTCTGATATTTAGCCTGGGGACCTTTTTACTGATCCTGGTGGCCTGGTTTAATTATGATTACCGGGTTGCCGATGCGGGGATGCAATATGAACTCCGACGGGAGTGGTTCCCTCAAATCGGATCGACCTTCCATTTTGGCGCGGATGGGATCAGCCTGCCCATGCTCCTGCTGACCGGCATTTTGACGCCTCTGGCCATCCTGGCTTCGTTCCGCATCGATGACAAGACCAAAGCCTATATGATCCTCTTCTTGCTGCTGGAAACAGCTATGTTGGGGCTCTTCGTATCCCTGGACCTGATTATCTTCTTTATTTTCTGGGAATTCAGCCTGGTGCCGATGTATTTCTTGATCCGGTATTGGGGCGGCAAGGACCGGCGCTATGCCTCCTTCAAGTTTATGATCTATACGATGGCCGGCAGCCTGGGTTTATTAGTAGCCATCCAGGTTATCGGCCTCTCCATGGGCACCTTCGATATCCCGAATTGTATCAAAAATGGGTAAGTTTCAGCGGAGAGACACTTCCCGGCACCAACCTGTCTACCAGTCTCTTCAAGAATATCGCTTTTTGGACATTTGTTATCGCCTTCGCCATCAAGATCCCGGTCTGGCCGTTTCACACCTGGCTGCCTGACGCGCACACCGAAGCCCCGACGGCCGGTTCTATGATTCTGGCAGGAGTACTTTTGAAGATGGGCGCCTATGGTTTCATTCGCCTGACCGTTCCCCTCTTCCCTGAGCCAGGCCCATACCACGGCCGTAATCCTGGCGGTGGCCGGGATGCTCAGCATCATCATGGGAGGCTATGCTGCTTTTGGTCAGTGGGACTTTAAACGCCTGGTGGCCTACTCTTCCATCAATCATATGGGCTTTGTGGTGATGGGCATCGCCGTCATGGCCTGGGTATATGGCTCCCAGGCTACCAACGCCAATATGGTTGAAGATGCCATTTTCGGGACCAGCGGCGCCGTCATGCAAATGTTTAACCACGGTCTTTCATCGGCCGGCATGTTTTTCCTGGTCGGCGTTATCTACGAACGGTCCCATACCAGGCAGCTCAAGGATTACGGTGGCCTGTGGTCCGTACTGCCCTTTTTCGGCGCCGCGCTTATTTTTACCAGCATGGCCTCCCTGGGTCTGCCTGGTCTGAACGGCTTTGTTGGCGAGTTCATGATTACCCGCAGCGCCTGGAATCCCTTCACCATTCAGATCGCCCTCTCTATGCTCGGTTTGTTATTGACCGGGGCTTATATTCTCAAAGGCATTGGCTTCACCCTTCATGGTGATCTGAATCCCCAGTGGAAGAATCTCAAGGATATGAATCTACGAGAGCATCTGGTGATTTGGCCTTTGATGCTGCTGATGCTTAGCCTGGGCATTTGGCCTCAGTGGTTGTTGGTGGTAATCAATGCTACGGTTTCGAGGTTGTTTTATATTGTCACTTGATTAGCGGCAACCGGCCGCCGGCAAGGGTTCATTTGGACACTTTGACCTAAGCGGCGACGAGTTGCGAAAGCTTTAATTGGAACTTAAGCTATGGAGTTTCCATTTCTCACAATCATCGTTATGTCGCCAATCTTAACGGCGGTTATCATCCTGCTGCTTCCCAAGGAGCGCAAGGAGAATGCCCGTATGTTGGCCCTGGCGGCAGCCGGGTTGGGTCTTTTGTTGGCCGCTTATCTGTATATTGATTACAACCAGACTTTGCCGGCCGACGGCACTTCTTGGGCTGACTCCTTGCATTACCTGGAAGAACACTCCTGGGTGCCAAGCATAGGCATGAACTACATCGTAGGCGTCGATGGCATGAGCATGACCCTGGTCTTGTTGACGGCCGTGGTCGGCGTCGGTGGTGTGCTCATTTCCTGGAGTATCGACGATCGCCCCCGAGAATTCTTCGCCTTTTTCTTATTGCTGGTAGCAGGCGTTCAAGGTGTTTTCGTCGCCGTAGACGGCTTGCTGCTCTTCTTCTTTTACGAGCTAGCCGTCTTACCCATGTATGTGATGATCGTCATATGGGGCTGGGAGAAAACCCGGGAATACGCTTCCATGAAGCTAACCCTCTACTTGCTCATCGGCAGTTTCATATCTTTCATCGCTTTCCTGGTGCTCTATTTCATGTTGCCAGAATACTCATCCGCGGCCAGCCCAACCTTTGATCTACGAATCTGGTCTGAGGCCCACTTTCCGGTCCACATTCAACAGATATGGTTTTTACCGTTATTTATAGGTTTCGCCGTATTGGCCGGCATCTGGCCCTTACATAACTGGTCACCCGACGGTCACGTTGCCGCGCCGACGGCCGTATCGATGATTCACGCGGGCGTGTTAATGAAACTGGGCGCCTATGCTTCCATGCGGGTCGGCATCCAGATTTTGCCTGAGGGCACCGTCTATTGGATGCCCTTCATCATCTTACTCACCCTCATCAATGTCTTGTATGGCTCTTTAATAGCGATGCGCCAGAATGATATGAAGTATCTCATAGGCTATTCGAGCGTCAGCCACATGGGCCTGGTTACCATGGGCTTCGCAGCTATGACCCTCAACGGGTTCATGGGCGCCGGCATCCAGATGGTCAGCCACGGGGTGATGACTGCCCTCTTCTTTTCTGTGGTCGGCATGATTTATGACCGTGCTCATTCCCGAGATATGAACGAGCTTGGGGGCATGATGAAGGTGCTCCCATTCGCCATGGTCGCCTTTATTATCGGCGGCCTGGTATCGATGGGTATGCCGGGCCTGTCTGGATTTGTCGCTGAGTTACCGATCTTGATGGGGGTATGGAACGGAACTGCGGCAAATTTGACGGATACGGCAATCGGCTTGAATCCTTCAACCTATTACAACTGGGTCGCCCTGCTGGCGGTCCTGGGTATTGTGATAACCGCGGCTTATATCCTGAGAGCCATTGGCCGTGTTTTTTTTGGCGATTACGATGGCGACAAGTGGCACGATATGCGTCCCCTGTTGGGCATCGACAAGATTACCCTGGTAGCCTTCGCCGTCATTTTAATTGTCATTGGTGTGTTTCCCTCGACTATTTCCAACATTGTCACCTCCGGGATGGCTCCAGTCGTCGAACGCGTCCAACAAGCCCAACAGCTGCAATCAGCCTCGACCGTCCTCGACTCCGTCTCAACGTTGACGATGGGTCTGGCTCAGTGGCTGGGAGGTGCATAAGTGAGCTCTTCAATTACGCTTGAAAGTGTTCTGGCCCTGGCGCCTGAGCTTGGCTTGTTGATCCTGGCCCTGGTGATATTGCTGGTGGAGAGGATGTACAAGCCTGAACAGCGCCGAAATCTTGGTTTGATCACTGCCTGGGGGGTGTTCGTCATCTTGCTGGGCACCGTGGCCTTGTATGCACTTTTCGACCAACCGAGCATCCAACCGGAAAGTTACTGGGGCGGTATGATCCGCCAGGATATGGTGACATTTCTTTTCCGGATCATGTTTCTTATCGTGTTGCTAATCACCACCCTGGTATCCCTGGATTTCCCTCGGGTACAGCGGGGAGAGTATTATGCGCTACTGATGACGGCGACGATCGGTTTTAGCTTGATGGCTGCCTCGTCTGACTTGATAATGCTTTTTATCGCGCTGGAGACGGCCAGCATTTCCCTTTACATTTTGGCCGGATTCACCCAGGACGTCTATCGCTCGAATGAAGCCGGCATGAAATATTTCATCTACGGCTCCTTCGCCTCGGCTGTGATGCTCTTTGGTATGAGTTATCTCTACGGCATGACTACCGAGACGAATATCTACAACGTAGCCCAAGAGGTCTCGCGTATTTACATCGGTGATGATGTAATGCGGGCGACCGTATTAGTGGCCGCGGCGATGGTGATCGTTGGCTTTGGCTTCAAAATATCGGCTGTTCCCTATCACTTTTGGGTGCCCGATGTCTATGAAGGAGCCCCTACCCCGATAACCGGGCTAGTGTCGACTGCCTCCAAAGCGGCGGGATTCGCCGTATTTTTGAGGGTATTCACGGCCGGGGTCTTTGGTCCTGGTGACAGTTCAAACGCCTGGTGGTCGATGTTAGTTGCCATGTGTGTCATCACCATGACCCTGGGCAATTTCATGGCAATTCGCCAGACCAACATCAAGCGCATGCTGGCTTATTCCAGCATCGCCCAGGCCGGCTATGCGATGATCGGCCTGATCACAGCCTTAACCGTGGCCGGCGGTAATCAAGCCAGCATCGACGGCGCCAGCTCAACCATGTACTTCCTTATCTATTACGTCATCACCAATGTTGCCGCATTTGGGGTGATTATCCTGGTGAGCAACAGGACCGGTTCCGATGAAATTAAAGATTTGGCCGGGCTTAGCCGCCGGTCACCTTACCTGGCTCTCGCGATGTTATTCGCCCTGCTCTCACTGGGAGGCATACCACCCACGGCCGGATTCTTTGGCAAGTTTTTTATATTCCGGGCAGCCATCGAGGCGGATTTGTGGTGGCTGGCGGTGATTGGCATCTTGAATGCTTTCGTAGCCCTCTATTACTATCTAAGTGTGGTCAAGGTGATGTACCTCTACAAACCTGAGGAAGACGGTATTCGCATCCATGTTTCCAGGGCAGCCGCGGTAGCCATTGGCCTTACTTTATTTGGCATCATCTATCTGGGTGTACTGGCCAACTCGACCTTTGAATTGACGCGACGGGCGGCAACAGCCTTCTTTGCCGGATAATCAGAGTTGACCGTTCACTTCTGGCAATTTTTTTTCAGAGCAGGTATTCAGCAGAACAATAGCGACTTGTTATCCAATTGTCATGATCATGAGTTGTGATATAATGCACAAGCTCATTCGAGATTAAAATATAGTGTCTCAAAATAACCAGCCTGATCAGGCTGCTCGCATGGCTGGGCTTGTAGGCCAGATAGGTTGCGTGACCAGCTTTGCCAGTTTTATAATTATCGGTGTTGCTTTTGCAGCTGGTCGGTATCTTGACAGCTTGTGGGAAACAGGAGGTATTTTAACCGTTCTGTTTCTACTTGGCAGTTTTCCCATTACCCTATATGTTATCGTTCGTATCAGTCTGTATGCCTTAAACCGGGCCCAGCCACCGCAGCCCGCGCCACAGACCGAACAAACGCCGGAGAAGAGTACGCCAGAGGAAAAAACTGAGATATGAAAAAAAGATACATCCTCCTGATTGTATTCGTTGCGCTCGTTGTCCTCGGGTCAGTGATCAATTTAACCAAACCAGTTTTACCGGCAATAAGTCTGCCTGGTGAGTGTTACCCGGGAACGGCAACCGGAAATCCGTACTTCCCATGTGTTACCAATACGTTGGTAACGACCTTCGTGGCCTTTTTCATTGTGACGATTATGGTCCTGGCTCTTCGGGCGAAATCACGTACAGCCGACGAGGTGCCCACGGGCTTCTATAACCTCTTTGAGTTCGTTATCGAGACGGCATATAAATATGCTACGGGTCTGGCGGGCAGCAAGAAGGCCCGGAATTTTTTCCCTCTTTTTATGACCCTGATCTTGTATATCCTGGTTGCCAACTGGATTGAGTTGGTTCCAGGAGTAGACAGCATTGGCTTTTATGAATGGATCCCTCATTTTGAAGCCGAAAAAGTCGGCCATGAAGCTGAAGCGCTGGCAGAGGAACAAGGAATTCATCTAAGCGAAGAAGAGCTCCATGAGATAGAGGCCAATCAAGTAATCATCACTGATCTAGAAAATAAAGGTGCACTCCGGAGTGATCCATTTCTCCTCAAAAGTCCGGATAATGCGGTTGAGGGCGATATTGACGAGGGTGATCCGCGGGCTGGCCTCGATCCCGACAAAGCCGACTGGACCGTGGTTGCTTTCCTAAGAGCGCCGGCAACAGATTTGAATTTTACCCTGGCTATGGCCCTGGTCACGATGTTCCTGGTCCAATTTTACGGATTTAAATATCTCGGGGTTGGTTATCTCAAGAAATTCTTCCCTACGGATAGCAATGTTGATGCAATGGCCAAGAACCCAATAAAGGGTATAGACTGGGCCGTGGGCATCTTGGAGTTGGTCGGCGAGTTTGCCCGAATCCTCTCATTCTCCTTCCGGCTTCTTGGTAATATCTTTGCCGGGCAAATTTTGCTCTTCGTCATGGCCACCCTCGTTCCGGCGCTTAGCGTTGCATTTTTTGGTCTTGAATTCTTCGTAGGTCTCATTCAGGCCGTTGTTTTCGGTCTACTGGCTCTGATGTTCATGAATGGCGCCACGGAACAACATGGCGATGGTGATCATCACGACTAGACACGATTATGGCCATTGGCCAATTAACTGAACATTCCTTTTCTGCGATTTCGGAAGAGACAAGGCAGAAACTTAATATCTTATTGGAGGAATAGACGATATGGATTTAGCAGCAGCTGAGGCACTCTTAATCGGCCTAAAAGCTATTGGAGCTGGACTGGCCATGATCGGCGTGATTGGCGCCGGGGCCGGTATTGGCATCCTGGTCGGTGGCGCCGTGCAAGGTATAGCCCGGAACCCAGATGCCAGTGGAAACATTCAGACAAACATGATTTTAGGTATCGCGTTCGCCGAGGCCGTAGCTATTTACGCCCTGGTCGTGGCCCTTATCATCTTATTCGTGCTCTAAATCGGTGCGGAAAAAGCGAGGACGATAAATGGAAGGTTTAGGTATTAACTTAGGCTACCTGGTCGTTCAGATTGGCGCGCTGATCATTCTGGTCGTGCTTATGAAGGGTTACGCCTACGGGCCAATTACCCGCATGCTCGAACAGCGCCAAGCTCGAATAGCCAAAGGGTTGGAAGACGCCCGCCAGGCAGCCATTGCTCGAGAAAACGCCGATGCGGAAGCAAAGAAGGTAATGGAAGTAGCTCGCGGCGAGGCAGCCCAAACCAGGGCTGATGCGGCAGTCCAGGCTGATGAAATTAGCACTGGCATAATTGCCAAGGCCAACGAAGACGCCAAGGCAATATTGGTCAGCGCCCGAACGGATGCCGAGGAGGAACGAAACCGGATTCTAGCCGATTTGCGTTCCCAGGTGGCTTCCATCTCGATTGCGGCCGCGAACAAACTCGTTGGCGAGTCGCTTTCCGAAAAGCGCCAGCACCAGATAATCGGCGATTTCTTCGCCAAAGTGCCCGAGAGCGTAGCCGGATTAAAAGGTGATAAAGCCGAAGTAACCAGCGCCCTACCCCTGACCGATGCTGAACAGAAATCGGTCAAGAAAGCGTTGGGCGTTGAAGAGGTTACTTTCCGGGTGAATCCCGGCATTATGGGTGGTCTCGTTATTCGAGTCGGTGATCAGGTCGTCGACGACAGTATCGCCAACCAGATGAGCGGACTTAGTGAATCCTTATTAAGGTAATTTTGACCGTAACGGTTGGCTGGCGATCAGTATGCCGAAGGCCATCCAACTAGATTGACCGGAACCGGACCAGGTTCAGCACCTGAGCCGGTGGCGTCGAATGCATTTGCCACATAACGAGAAGAAACGGCTCTCGTTAATCTGAGGAGAAGATGGCGGATTGATTGTCTGAAACCATTGGGACAGCGCCGCCGGTGAAGGAGGTCAGGGTTAGCTCTGGCCTCTTTTGTTCTCACTGGTAGAGAATGACCATTATGATCAACACCCCATTTCCCGACACTTTTGTAACACCAGATTATTCGGGCCGATCGCTGGCTAATATACCGGCTACAATTGCCTCTTTGCTCGATACACCATTCGTTGGCTTGCCGCCTCTTCAGCCAGAACTATGGTCATCATTGGCCGGCCAAACGAGGAGAGTTATTGTATTCCTGCTCGATTCTTTGGGCTGGGAAATATTCAATCGCGAGAGAAATAAGCTGGGCTGGCTTACTGGCGGTGCGGCCGTAACATCCAAGATAACCACTGTCTTTCCATCAACGACCGTGGCTGCCTTAAGTAGTATTTGGACCGGTTATTCGCCGGCCCAACATGGTTTAATCGGCCTGCGCCTCTTTTTTCCAGATTTTGGATTGCTTGGTCAGACGATCAGTTTTGGTCCTACGTTCGCAAAGTTTCCCGGATCCATGATTGCCGCCGGTCTTGATCCCCGGGATTTTTTGGCTGTACCAGGATTTGCCGAGCAACTTACCAGCAGTGGGATAGCGAGCCATTCTTTCAAGGGCAACAATATCGTACATTCGGCATTGAGTCGCATGCACGATCGTGGTGTCACCCAACAGCATGGTTACCATAGCCTGACCGACATGTTTGTGGAACTCAGGCAACTATTGGAAAACACGGCCGGCAGCCGCCTCTATGTTAACGCTTATTGGCCGGCCGTCGACACAATCTGCCACTTTCGTGGTCCGGATCATCCGTCGGTCGGCGCTGAAGTCGTCTCAAGTCTAAATCTTATGAAGAGCGAACTCATGGATCACCTCTCTGCAGTTGCCCGTCGGAACACAGTGATATTGATTACCGGAGACCATGGCCATGTAAACACCCCGCCCGAGATGGCTATCCCCGTGCAAGATCACCCGATTCTTGATGAGCTGTTGCTCATGCGTCCGGCCGGCGAGCCGCGAACGGCCTACCTGTATGCACGCCAGGGTCGCCAGGAGGCCATCATCGATTATCTGAATAAAACCTTGAGTCATGCCCTGGTGGCCTTTTCCGCTGAACAGGCTTTGTCTACCGGATTGTTTGGCCCTACTCCGCATGCCCCGGGTATCTCACGACGTACCGGCGATGTTGTGGTGGCCATGCGTGATGGATATACCCTCTTATCCAGAAAGGAAGCCGCCGAAACTGGCCGCTTTCTTGGACTTCACGGCGGCCTTACCGCAGCCGAGATGGAAATACCATGGATCGTTCTGCCTTTGGACAGTTAGTGTCGGTTGTCAAAACATGGGCCCATTAAGCTTCAGTTGGACATTTACCCTTCTTGACAGGCGCTCTCACTTTCGATAGCATCCCCACCATGAAATCACCTACGCCTGCACCAACCAAGGTAACGCTGACCGACCGGCTCCGAGTAAAAACGGCCAGTCTTATCGATCCCATCGTCACTTTCTTAGCCCAGCTTGGTATTTCCCCTAATTTGCTCACCATCTTGGGCATGCTGCTCCATTTTTTATTCGCCTGGCTCATCATCAGTGGAGAATTCCTTTGGGCCGGCCTGGCAATATTCATCTTTGTACCTCTGGATGCGCTCGACGGATCTCTGGCGCGCAAGCTCGACCGGACACCAGGGCAAGGCAAATTCGGCGCATTTCTTGACTCAACTTCAGATCGGACCGCCGAGGTCATCCTTTTCTCTGGATATCTCGTTTACTTTTCGTTAGAAGATAATCTAGGTATGATGATTGCCGCTTATGTCGCCGTCACAGGTTCGATTATGGTAAGTTACACCCGATCGCGGGCTGAAGCGCTAGGTCTCTCTTGTAAAGTTGGCCTGTTAACTCGTGTCGAGCGTTATGTGGTTATTGTATCCTCCTTAATTTTAGCTGCGTTTTGGCCCGTATTCCTTCAAATAGGCGTACTGATACTGGCTGTTGGCACATGGTTCACCGTTTTGCAGCGGGCGCTTCATGTCTGGAAACAGACCAATAATACAGAATAATTTCCTAAATTCTCATCACAAATAGTATAAGCGGCGGCAAATATGGCTAAGAATAAAAGCGGCTTGCTGGATAAACATATCGAGCCCTATTGGTACTTGATAGCTGTTTTAATTTTAGGCGCGACAATCATCTATATAAACCATCTGGTAACCGGAAATACACCAAATCGAGTCGCCCTTCATGTTGGATTTATAAACTTCGACATTTTCTGGTACGGCATCCTGATCGTCGGGGGAATAGCCCTGGGATCGTATGTCACTGCGCGTCTAGCCATGGAGCGCGCCCAGAATGATTTCGAGGAAATAGTGCCTTTGAAGGTACGCCAATTGCCGGTCAGCAATCTGTCTTCGCCAGACGAGATCACTAAGAAATTTAGTAAGCAAGAGGTCGCGACCATCGGCCAACTTCTGTTTGAATGGGGTCTTGATCCTCGCCGGTTGGGCTTAAATCGAGCTGGCCAGGAGATCGTAAGGGAGGAACTCAAACAGGTTGATGGCCTGGATCAAGGTTGGCTGGATGATGCGCCTTGGCGACAGTGGAACCCCGATTTTGTTTGGAGCGGTATTGCAGTCTGCCTGGTCTTTGCCATCGTCGGCGCCCGTCTCTATCACGTACTCACCCCTTCGCCCAGCATGGCGGCCGTAGGCATCAACTCTGTTGCCGATTACCTGCGCAATCCGGCCCAATTGATCAATATTCGCAGCGGCGGTCTGGGAATCTACGGCGCTATTGTTGGAGGGGCTGTTGGTTTGATCCTTTATACCCGTCGCCAGCGTATTTCCGCCATAGCCTGGGCTGATCTTGCTGTCGTTGGGCTCGCCCTGGGCCAAGTTATCGGCCGGTGGGGAAATTTCTTCAATCAGGAACTATACGGCAGCCCTACAGACCTTCCCTGGGCCGTCATTATTGACCCGATCCACCGGCTTGACGCCTATTTGGGTTTCTCAAGATTCCACCCGACTTTTTTATATGAATCAATCTGGAGCCTCATTACATTTGTTATCTTACTCAGATTAGCCCGTCGTCATTGGGATAAGTTGCAGACCGGTGATTTGATGGCCTTGTACCTGGTGCTATTTTCTCTTGGTCGCATTCTACTAGAGTTTGTCCGGCTGGATAGCCGGACAATCAGCCTGGGTGGTGTTGATTTAGGCCTACCGGTAGCCACCCTGGTTTCAATCATTATTGCCGTACCCATGGCCATATTACTTATCTATCGACACGTAGTGGCCAAAGACAATTAGTCGAAATCTTTTCCCTGCCAGATAATATGATCGAAGCCCTCAACCTCACCAAGCAGTTCAATGGCTTTACGGCCGTAGACGAGCTGACCCTTAAGGTAGACAGCGGCCAACTTCTCGCCTTGCTTGGTCCCAACGGCGCCGGTAAGACAACGACGGTTCGTATGCTTAGCGCCATCCTGAAACCGACTCGTGGCATTGCCCGGATTAACGGTCTTGACGTGGTTGACCAGGCGGAGCAGGTCCGCTATGCCATCGGATTGCTAACCGAGCAACCGGGTTTATACAGCCGCTCCAATGGGATAGAATACCTGCTTTTTTTTGGTCGCGTTTATGGCATGAAAGATGACCAGATCAAGAAACGTGGCCTTGAATTGTTCGAGCGCTTTGGCATGCCAGAAGGTTCTGCCAAACGTCGCCTGGGGGAGTACTCCAAGGGCATGCGTCAAAAGGTCGGTATTATTCGAGCCATGCTTCATAACCCAAGCGTGCTCCTACTAGACGAGCCTACCTCGGCCATGGACCCACATAGCGCAAAACTGGTCCGGGATACTATTTTAGAGCTTCGCGATGACCGGCGGGCGATAATCGTCTGCACCCATAACCTGGCCGAAGCAGAATTATTGGCCGATCGGATTGCTATCATCTATGACGGCCGGATTGTATCCGAAGATGATCCAGAAACCTTAAAACGCGAGCTATTGGCCGTTCGCCGTTTCGAGATCCAACTGGATACCCCTCTCGACGGCGTGGTACTTGATCTGGAGTCGATGGTTCGTGTCGAATTAATCAACAATAATATGATCCGCTACACAACCAGTGATCCCTTGAGCACCAACCCACAACTCATTCGATACCTTGATGGGCTCGGCTTGGGAACGGTCGCCCTCGAAGAGGAATCGGCAACCCTCGAAGATGTCTATCTCTCCATTGTGAAGGACCAAAAGGAATGATCGCTCTCGGCCGCCGGCGCTTTATGGGTCGATCTGATTTACACATGGCCTTGCTCGTTACACGTCGAGAAGTACGGGATTCATTCCGTGACTGGCGTATTATCATACCCATCATTCTACTAACCCTGGTATTCCCATTTCTGGCCACTCTGACCGCCCGTGTCATGTTTAATTTTGTCGAACAATACGGCGCCACGCTGATCGGCGATCGCGTCGTGCCATTCATGTTGCTGGTGGTTGGCTTCTTCCCCATGTCTTTTTCCCTGGTTATTGCCCTGGAGACTTTTGTCGGTGAAAAAGAACGGAAAAGCCTGGAACCCTTGTTATCGACGCCATTGACCAATACCCAACTCTACATTGGTAAGGTCCTTGCCTCCCTCATCCCACCCATGGCCACCAGTTATTTGGGAATTATCGTCTATTTGGTCGGTTTGCTCCTGGTAACTGGTTGGATCTTTTCGGCGGAATTGTTCATCCAGATTATCTCACTGACGACCATACAAGGGATCATTATGGTGGCGGCCGCGGTCATTATCTCCAGCCAAACCACCAGTGTGCGGGCCGCGAACCTGCTGGCCAGTTTCATCATCATACCGGTGGCCTTCTTGCTCCAATTCGAAGCCCTCGTTCTCTTTTGGGGCAATACACGTGGTTTGTGGTGGCTAATCCTGGCTCTTATGGTCGTCGCCCTGATATTCTTCCGGATGGGCATCAAGGTATTTAATAGGGAAGAATTGTTAGGCCAGGACATTGACCAGCTACGATTAGGCTGGATCGGCCGCCGGTTTTGGGACCGTTACACAGGCCGGGACGTTTATGGAAAAGTGCCTGGACCATTGGGCTGGTACAAACAGTTGTTCACCGTGCTGCCGGTCTTAAAACTGCCTGGCGTCACCACCATCCTTGGCTTGATTGGGGCCATAATACTCGGTATCTATTTGTCAGGGCGGTACCCGGTATCTGGCTCTCTCCGGTCAATCTTCAGCAGCAGCGAAATCGCCGCCAATACGGCCAGTATGCAATTGTTATTCGCCGAATTGCCCCTGGCCATCTTCCTGCAAAATCTTCGAGTAATTGTCCTGGCGGCAATTATCGGCATCTTTACCTTTGGGGTAACGGATATTGTCATCTTTGCCCTGCCCTGGACCATCGTGGGCTATCTTGCCGGTCAGATGGCCAATGTCGGTGAAAATCCGTACCTATTCGTTTTGGCCGGGATCGTACCCCATGCGATCCTGGAATTACCGGCTTTACTTTTAATTACCGCCCTGGCCTTGCGTTGGCATGCGACCATAATGGCCAGGCCGGAAAAGGGCACGATTGGGGAAAATTGGATTACAACGGCCGCCGATTACTGCCGGCTCACCATTGGCCTGGGTGTGCCCTTGCTGTTGGCCGCCGCTTTCGTAGAGGCCTATATCACGCCCCAGGTTATGGTCTGGGCTTATGGCGGTTAAAACGAAGCGGATGAAGATCCATTATCTACTAACCGGCAGACAGATCCCGGCTTGGCCGCCAGATTAGAGCAGCTTGCCCAGTCATACCCCTCTGGTACACTATCGCTCATGATACAAGGCGGATCTTCAAAGTTGGTGGTTGTGATTATTGCAACCTTTTTAGTATTTATCGCCGTGGCCATTGGCTGGTTTATCATCAAAGGCGATCCTTCTCTGCTACGAGATGTAACCGTCGATCACCCGCAAATAAGCCCCAACGCCGATGGTGTTCAGGACGCTACTACCATTCAATATGAGTTGAGCGACAATGCCACCGTTTCCATCTCTTTTGAGAATAAAGCCGGCGAGCGGTTCTACTTTCGCCAGGAAGAAACCCGGGGTGTTGGCCAGTACCAGGTAACCTTCAGCGGCATCGTTAAAGGATATAATCTTCCCGGTGAGGAAGTGGAAGGCGAGATCCTGGCCCGCTTGTTGCAAAATGGTGAATACACCTGGACCATAACCGCAGTAAGCGAGTCTGGCCGGCAAGAAGAGATCCGCGGGCCACTGGTGATCCAGGACGCCGATACTGAACTGCCTGAGATGCGTAACTTTACGCTAGACAAGCACGAAATTACGCCTAATCAGGACGGCATTGACGATCGAGTGCAAATCCAGTTTTTCCTGCCCAAAGAGGTTGTGAGCACCCGGGTCTATCTTGTTGATCTGGATGGGGCTGAATTACCCGTAGCGGAAGTGGAAAGGGGCGTTGAAGTTGGATCACCCGGCCGCCATTATTTCGACTACGAAGCCGGGGTAGATAACAATGCCACGCCTCCTGCCGACGGTCTTTATCCAATCATAGCCATCGCTGAAGATGCGGAAGGTCAAAAGATCCGCGTCGAAGATAATTTGACGTTGCTTTACGGCGGAGTGCCCCGGGCAGAGATTATTGCCCCGGCGGCCGGAGATACGGTTGAGTGGAGCGCCACGACGGCCCCCTTGTGTGATACCGTTAGCTTTACTCTCACCGTACAGAATTACGGCAGCACCCCAATTCGTACTTCGGGCCCTGAACCGGGTATGACCTACGATTCGGATTGGAACTACAATACCCTGGGCTGGTTTACTGAATCTGGCGCCTGGCGAGTCGCCATCGGATATGAAAACGAACTGTCCAACTATCCCTATCGTTGGGCAGTTGGCAACCCTGCAGATCTGGAGAAGATCGGCGATTATTATTACCTTATGCCCGGCGAACGCGCAGTAGTCAGCGGCTCTATCCGCCTGGTTGGTCCCTTCGGTGAACGTAATCCCCAACCAATTTGGGCCGGCCTTATCCATGAAGATGTTGAAATTTCCCAATTCAATAATCGGGTCGATCCCCGGCAGTTTTTGGTTGATTTGCCCGATCTGGAAAATCTGTCAGAGTGCGAAGTGCGGCCAGTTCCTTCCCCGCCACCTGGTGATTGACACCTAATCTTAAAAATTCTTTACGTCGCTAGAGTGGCAAAAAGGAAATCTCTTTTTGCCCTTGTTTACACAGCGTAATTGAAGTAATATGACCCTGTCGAACCACAAAGGACTTAGTCTCACCTGGCACCTTCGCCAGATCTTTGTGGAAATATTTAAAGTCATATAGTTACGGAGGAGTAACGAACGATGAATCCCAAACGATTTAGCTTGATATTGTTGGCGCTGTTGGCTTTTGCCATGGTCCTCTCCGCATGTGGGGCGGATGCGGAACAGGTAGAGGTCATCGTGACCAAGATCGTCACTGAAGTCCAGCAGCAAGAGATTGAAGTCCCTGTTGAAGTTACCCGCGTGGTGGAGATGATCCAGACCCGAATGGTGGTCGAGGAAGTTGAAGTGCCCGCGGAGGTAATGGCGTTAGGTTCAGCTGACAAGCCCGTTAAAGTACTGTTTGTACCCTCGGTTGACGTCGAAACCATCGTTACCGGTGGTCAAATGGTTGCTGATGCCCTAAAAGACGCTACCGGGCTTGAATACGAAGTAAGCGTGCCAACCAGCTACGCGGCGACCATTGAAGAGATGTGCGCCTCCCCTGATGACACCATCGGCTTCATTCCTGCCCAAGGATACGTATTGGCCAACGACCGCTGCGGCGTGACCGTTGGTGGCGCTGCCGTTCGCTTTGGTTTGCCCTGGTATGCTGCCCAAATTGTTGTACGGGCTGATAGCGGTATTGAGACACTCGAGGATTTGAACGGCAAGACGTGGGGCATCCCTGACTTCGGTTCAACTTCAGGCTATCTGTTCCCACTGGCCATGTTCCAGGCAGCCGGTATCGAACCAGGCGAAGTCATCGAAACAGGTGGCCATACCAACGCCATGTTAGCCCTCTATAACGGTGATGTTGATTTTGCCACAGCCTTCTTTAGCCCACCACTCCTACCAAATTACGCTAGACAATGGACCTATGGTGTGGACGATCCGGAAATCTGGCGCGAAGCCGGTGTTTCACCAGTTCGCACCGAGGAAGGCCGAACATTCGTTGGTGGCGATCCCGCAGACGGTGGTTATCGAATTCTTGATGCCCGGGCATCCGTTACTGACACGGCGCCTGATATTTTCGATGTCACCAAGATCCTGGCGCTAACCGATCAGATTCCTAACGATAGTCTGTCCTTTGGTCCGGATTTCCCGCTCAATACATCTCTCCTGATTGTAAAAGCCTTGCAGGAGTGGGTAAGTGAGGATAATCCAGATTGTCTTGCTTCCCTTTGTAGTGACGAATTCTATAACTGGACCGGTGTCGACCCAACTTCAGATAGCTTCTATGATGCAGTAAGGTTCCTGATGGACCAGATGGGCATTACAGAAGAGGATGTGTTAGGCGGCTAAGGTCTCATAAGCAAGAAGCCGGGTTAGATAAAAACTAACCCGGCTTTTTTTCTGATATAAGTTGCCAGCTGCTCCGGTTTGTCGCGACGTCGGAGTTCACTATCTTATCCCCAGAGGGCATTACCTTGCTACGAATAGCTAATCTAACCAAGGTTTATGATGATGGTACTGTTGCATTAAAGAATGTCTCCTTCGAGGTTCCCGAAGGTGAATTCGTAGCCGTTATTGGTCTGAGCGGTTCTGGTAAGAGTACGTTGTTGCGTTGCATCAACCGCTTAATTGATCCGACAGATGGCGAGATATGGTGGGATGATACCCAATTGTCCCATGTGACAGGAGAAGAATTACGCCGCGCTCGCCGGAGAATTGGCATGATCTTCCAGCACTTTAACCTGGTTGAGAGGTCATCAGTCTTGACCAATGTATTAAGCGGCCGGCTTGGCTATGTCAATGCCATAGCCAGCGTTTTAAATCGTTTTCCTCAAGAGGATATCGATCGGGCACACGCCAGTTTAAAGCGGGTAGGGATCCCCGAAAAAGCCGATAACCGGGCAGACGAGTTGAGCGGCGGACAAAGGCAACGTGTTGGCATAGCCAGGGCGTTGATGCAAGAACCGGGGCTCATCCTCGCCGATGAACCTGTAGCCAGCCTTGACCCTGCTCTTGCTCATAGCATTATGCGCCATTTACTGCAAATCAATCGCGAAGACAACATAACAGTTCTTTGTAGTCTTCATTTTCTCGATTTGGTGCAGCAATACAGTACCCGCGCCATTGCTCTCAATAATGGGGAATTAGTCTTCGATGGTCGTCCGGAAGAAATTGACGACGCAAAGTTTATCGAGATTTACGGACAAGAAGCAGAACGGATCGGCTAACCTCAGAAGCTTGACCAACTCAGCGATACAAAGCGCCATAGTGCCAATTCTATGACCGGGAACGACAAACCCAAGCCAAGAAGAAAGCTTTTCCGAATAATAATAATTGGGATCATTCTACTTGTCGTCTATGGCATCGCCATCCAGGTCACCCAGATTGATCTCAAAGAGCCCCTCGAGCCGAAACGTCAGGAAAACCTGGTTGGCTTAATCCGGGATCTGGCCCGCCCGGATTTTTTCAATTATGAGAATGTCACCCGTAGTACCAATATTTCGCTGATTATGCCCTGTCCTGAGGAAATTCAGGGCTCTCAGGTAAGCATTGAAGGACGAGTCGTTGTCTTGGCCCCCAACTGTGCCTCTACGACGCAAGACGTCTTGACCCTACAAGGAGAGGGTTTTGGCGAAAATATCCAGGGGATTGTCCGTTGGTATCCTCTTGATTCGCCAACAACCCGGGTTCTTACTGACTTCCGGACCGATAACAAAGGCTCCTTCAACCAGGCATTTACTATGCCCGACATTCGGGAGTCAGACGAGACACAACGCCTGGAAATAATAGAAAGACTCGATCGATCCATCACAGGTTTGAGCGAGACAACCACTGAGACGATCACCAAGATAATTGAGACAATTTTAATGGCCTTGATGGCCTCGACGCTGGGCACGATATTAGCCGTGCCGATTTCATTTCTCGGTGCTCGGAACATTATGAACAATGTTGGAGCCCCGCTGGCGGCGATAATGGCCGGCCTGTTGGCGCTACCCATCGGGGGCGGTGTCGCCTGGTATGTTACTCGAACCCTGGTCGAGTTCTCTGACCTGCTGACAGAATCCTTACTATTAGGGCTGGGCAGCCTGGTCGTTATTTCTGCTCTTACCTGGGTTCTTCTTTTTGCCGGTCGCTCGGCGATCGTTGATGAGGATCGTTCCATAGGTCAGCGATTCGTTGCCGGATTTCGTCTATTACTGGCAGTCATTCTGGCCGTCCTCGGTATCACCATTTTAGCCCAATTGGGAATCGACGCCGGTGAATGGTTGCGGATCCACCTCCATTGGCGGGTCGTTTTAGGCATCGATCTATTCTCGTTTATAGGTGAGTTTATCAAGGTTATTTCGCAATTAACCGTTGTTCTTTTAGCCATTCTGGCCGCTTTTTTAGGGGCAACAATTGCTGCTTCATTTGCCAGCAGGTACGGTCAAGAAGCGGTTCTACACCTTCAAGATGCACCAGCCCGTGGTTTAACCGCTCTGCTTACATTCTTTGGCGTAGTGGTAGTGGTTTACGCATTCCTCTCATTTATCGATTGGATTTGCCTTTTGGGATTATGCGGCCGCTTCCCCGAAGACCCCATGCTTACATTTCTACTCGTTTCGATTGTTGCCGGAGGGATAGCCGGTGGGTTTTCCCTGATGTCCAAGCCCAAACGTTTGTTCCCTATTGGGATGGTCACCTATTCAATTACACGAACCGTTCTGAATGTCCTAAGAGCAATTGAACCGGTCATAATGGGTTTCGTCCTGGTGGCCTGGGTAGGTATCGGACCATTTGCCGGTGTTCTGGCGCTGATGCTTCATTCCATTGCCGACCTGGGCAAGCTGTTCTCCGAACAAGTAGAAAACATTGACGATGGTCCCGTTGAAGCTGTGACCGCTACTGGGGCCAGCAAGATTCAGACCATCATCTATGCCGTTATTCCTCAAATCGTCCCGCATTACACTGCATTTATATTTTATCGATGGGATATCAATGTTCGCCTATCTACCATAATCGGCTTTGTCGGCGGGGGCGGCATTGGCTTGATTCTATTCCGCAGCGCCAACCTGACCCAATATCAAAAAGCGGCCGTGATGGTCATTGCCATCGCCATTGTGGTAACTATCTTAGATTATACGAGTTCAAAAATCCGGACGAGAATTAACTAACCATGCTGGTCAGAAGCATGCCTTGCTCTACCAGAGGACACCGATGAGCGAAGTGACGACAAAAAAAGCCGGAAGGAATTTGATCAAAACAATTCTGATCATTCTAGTCATCCTGCTTGTTTATGCGATCACGGTTCAAGTCACCCAAATTAATCTTGACAAGGCACTTGACCCAGAACGGCAGGAAGGGCTGGTCCGAATTCTTAGGCAGCTGGCCGATCCTGATATTGTTGGTATCGATAAGGATACGGGCAGTTATATACTCAGCGAAACCACAAAAATTACAATTGAGCGCATTATCGAGACCATTTTCATGGCCCTGGTGGCCTCGACAATAGGCACTGCCCTGGCCGTTCCAATCTCTTTCCTGGGCGCCAGGAACCTGATGGAGGATATTGTCGCACCCCTGGCTTCTGTCATGGCAGCTATCGTCGCCTTGCCGATTGGGGCATTTTTTGGGATTTACATAACGAACCAACTGTTGCGTATCCCAAAGCAGGTGTCCCAGAATTCAATAGCGGGATTGCCAGTCGTTCTTGGTTTGATAGTGTCATTGTTGGTTACCCTGGCAATATTGTGGATCGTTCAACGATTGAGAAAACAGATACCTCAGGATGAGCAATTATCAACGTTCCAGCGGTTTGCAAGTGTGGTTCTGCTTGCCTTGTCGATCATGATTTCGCTCGTCGGCCTTGGCCTGGTGGCTTACCTCGGGTTGGAAATAGGGGATTGGCTGCGAGATACAATACAATTCTTTACCTTCCTGGGTATCAATTTTTTCGGCTTCATCGGCGACATGGTATACGTCCTTTCGGATATATTACGCTTGCTCTTACCCGCTGGTGTTGGGTTATTAGCTGGCGTAATCTTAGCCTCCTACGCTGGACGTTACAGCCAGGAAGCTGTTTTAGGCTGGCCGGCTACTCCCTCCAGGCTGTTGACAGCCGTTTTGGCCATACTGGGCGCCTTTGTTATCAGCTATGGGATAGGCGCATTTTGGAACTGGCTTTATGAATTTGACAGTGCACAGAACAGTATCCTGGTGCCGGCTATCGTCGGGGGATTGACTATTGGCATCCTTGGATTAACCCTGATGAAGAGGGGCACAGGTACAGCGCGCTTACTTATTGGCCTGGGGTTGGCAGCCGGATCAGCGTTTTTGATTCTACAGGTAAGCGAAGCGCTCAATCAAATGTTAAACTTCGACACCGTCCAAGGCTACATGGCTACACCAGCATTGATCACCGGCATGATTGCTGGCATTATCGGCGGAGTTGGCAAACCTAATCATCCTTATGGCGTGGGCTTTGGTATATACACCGTTACCCGGGCTATCCTGAATTTCCTGCGATCTATCGAGCCGTTGATTATGGGGATTGTCTTTGTCGTTTGGGTGAGCCTTGGACCATTTGCCGGCATTATGGCTCTTACTTTGCATTCCATCGCGGCCCTCGGCAAGCTGTTTTCGGAACAGGTAGAAGGAATTGATGAAGGACCGGTTGAAGCAATTACCGCCACCGGCGCTAGCCGGTTACAAATGGTTATTTTTGCCGTTATCCCCCAAATAGTTCCGCCCTTTACCGCTTTCGCACTCTACCGCTGGGATATCAATGTTAGAATGTCTACTATCATCGGCTTTGTAGGTGGTGGCGGAATCGGCTTCGTCCTCAGCCAAAATATAGCCCAATTACGCTATCGCCAGGCCAGCGTTATGATGTTGTCTATCGCCATCGTCGTAGCTACCCTCGATTATGCCAGCGCCAAGATCCGCAGCCGGATCATATAGATTCTTTGTATAAATCGAGCCCCTCATCAATTAACTACCCTTACCTGGCTGCTCTGCCAGCCCATTCTTATAGTCGAATTATTCCAATAACCATTAGTCTAAACTAAGAGTTAACCCGATTTGCTTGGGGTCAACCTCCGCTGATAATATCATTCGAGGTAGGATATATCATGTACCGGAATTGATTTCTCCTCGGGTCCTCCTGGGACACATCACCGCCTTCTATTTGGGGTGAGTTTTTTTTAACTATTTGTCATTTGGATAATTTTACTGGAATATGGTCGACTTAGCCGTCATTATAGTTAGCTGGAACGCGCGCGATTATCTAGCCAATTGCTTGCGCTCTGTTTACGCTGATTTGGAACGGTCAAAGCTCAATGGCCAGGTCTGGGTAGTAGACAATAATTCCACCGATGGCACCCAAGAATTGCTGCGGGACCTTTTCCCCTTGACCCGGCTTATCACCAATGGCCACAATCCAGGGTTCGGTGCGGCCAACAACCAGGGCATGGGAGCGGCAGTCTCGGCTAATTCCGATGCGCCTCGTTACTTTTTACTGCTTAATCCTGACACCCTAATCCGGCCGGGGGCAATCAAATATTTAATCGACTGCCTGGAAGAGATGCCGGAAACCGGCATGGTTGGCCCTCGCCTGGTATACAGTGACGGCCGTTTCCAACAAAGTGCATTCCGCTTTCCCGGTCTGGCGCAGTTGACCTTCGACTTGTACCCCTTACCGGCGAGACTATACGAAGGTCGCTTGAACGGCCGGTATCCCCGGCGCTGTTATAAGGCCAATAAGGACCCTTTCGAGGTCGACCATACCCTCGGCGCGGCCATGATGGTCCGGAGGGATGTGGCCGAGGCTACTGGCGGCTTTGACGAATCTTACCATATGTATTGCGAGGAGATCGATTGGTGCTGGCGCATTCGCCGGGCCGGTTGGGACATTTACGCCGTCCCCCAGGCAGAGGTGGTTCATTACAGTGGTGTGAGCACCCGGCAGGTGCCGGCCAAGTCTATCGTCGACTTATGGGGTAGCCGTGCTCAGCTTTACGCGCGCCACCACGGCCGGATTAAGAATGCCCTGGCCCGCCGCATCGTCAAAAGAGGGTTAGGGCGTAAAGCCCGTCGGGCGGATAACCCCGAATTAAAACAGGCCTACAATGAGGCCGCGGCAATTTGGCGAAAAAAGTAATTTTAACAGTGCCCGCGTGACCGACCCATCTGAACCCACCCCGCCTGGTCCCACGTTAGCAACCCCGGATCCTGAGCTGACGGCCGTCATTCTGACTTACAACGAGGCAGCCCATATCGCAGCCTGCATCGAAAGCCTGGGCTGGGCAGACCGCATACTGGTTTTTGACCGCTATAGCGACGACGATACGGTTGCCCTGGCTACAGCCGCAGGGGCCGAAGTAGCCCAGGAACTTTTTCAGGATTTCGCCCAACAAAGGAATGCAGCGCTGGACTATTTAGAAACCGACTGGGTTTTTTTTGTTGACGCCGATGAACGCGGATCTCCGAAGCTAGCTAGTGAAATCAGGGGTCTAATAGCTGATTGCCCCGAAGCGGGCTGGTATGTGCCCCGCCACAACTACATTTTCGATAGATTAACCCTTGGCGCCGGCTGGTACCCCGATTACCAGTTGCGTCTCTTTCGTCACGGACGCGTCCTTTATGAACGGCCAGTCCATGAAGTAGCTGTTGTTGACGGTGGGATAGGGTATCTTCAGAATCCGCTGGTGCATCTCAACTATCGCGACCCAGCGCACTTCCATGCCAAACAGCGATCATACACCCAATATGATGCCACCGTTCTGTTGAGGCAAGGTGTCCGGCCCAAATTTTACACACCCTTTACCCAGCCAGTAAGACATTTTTGGTGGCGCTTCTGGCAGCTAAAGGGGTACCAGGACGGCTTTCATGGGCTGCGACTCAGTCTATACATGGCCTATTACGAATGGTTGAAGTACCGCAACCTGGCCCGATTACAAGAGCAAGCCCCTCTTCGATAACGGGCCTAGACTATTTGCTGGGCCGGCGGACCGACCGGCCGCATCTGCCAGGTCATTGTATCGGCTTGTAATATTAGTTCCTGGGCTGCCACACCCTGGGCCATAACCAGCACATGCAGCCCTCCTCGATCGATCCACTGCCGGCCCTGTACGATGACCAGCCAGCGACCGTCGATCTGGATCCGGTTCACCTCTATGCGCCCTTCGCTTGTGAAGCGGCATTCGACACCAATCATGGACATGTCCTTTCCCAGGCAGCGTCTTAGCTTAGGGCTGGGATAATAAAACGGTATAGGGCCAGCAAATCAAGCCCCACCAGGCCGATCACGAGTCCGAATGGAAGCAGGTAAGCAGCTGCAGGCCAGCGCCGGCTGACCGGCCAAAAAATGATGCCCCAGACCAGCGCTACCGCGATGCTGATAGGAATTAGAGCCGAGAAAAGATAGCGGCCCTGGTGTTGGACAAATGTTAAGTTGTAGCCCAAGAATAGTGACAGGCTTACAACAAATGTGCCCGCCAGGATGGCGAAAACGAGAAGCCAATTCGGTTCTGCCCCTTCCAAGTCGTCCGCTTTGGCAAGCTGGCGCCTATCCTCCTTGCGGTACAAAGCCCAGAGCAGGCCAACGGCCGTCAGTAAACTAAAAATTAACAATAGATCATATACCCAACGCGGCATAACGACGCCCATCCAGCCGAACTGCCCCCAAAAACTCTGGAAAGAGGTCTGCAAGAAAGCGCGCAACGTATTCGCGAGACCCCGGTCAGCAATCCATTCAGCCGTTCGTGGTTGGCCAACAACAAGGGCATTGTGGGCCTGGGTACCCAAGATATCGAGACCTCCGTAAACCAGCGCGTTTCTTAGCCACCAACCCAGGCCAATCAGGATAGCGGGAACAAATACAGTCAACCCGGCCCTGATCAACTCGCGCCAGTTTCCCCAGTAGATCCATAGCAAGGTCAGACCAACCACGGGAACCATAATATATACGGTAACTTTGGTAATGAAGCCCAGCCCTAGTAATACCCCGGTTAGAAGCAAGACCCACCTGTCGTTCAGCGCCGGCCCGGTCGTTTGACCAGCACTGGAGTCGCCTTCTCCGGCATTTTTCTCCTCAGTCTGCCCTTGACTTAGATCCTTATCCGCTGCGGATCTGCCCATTTTTAGCAACAAGAAGAGAATCCCGGCAATCAATAATTCGGCCAGGCTATCGTTATTTACGGAGGACAACATGGTCACGTGTTGCGGTAAAAATGCGACGAAAGCAGCGGTCGCCAGGGCCAACCAGATCCGGCCGGGGAATAGTCTCAGGGTGATAAAATAGGCCAGCACAATCACCCCAGCGCCTAAGACGACCGAGACAAGGCGCATCGGTTGGAGTGCTCCCCCGCTCAGCCAAAAAACTGGCGTCGCCAACAAGTAATAAAGCGGCGGCTGGTAATCCTCATATTCAAAAGGGGCAACAGAATATTGGGGATCAAAACGAGAAGAAATGACCGTCGACTGATACTCCTGATCATAATCGCCGGGCCCAATGACAGGCCAGGTCCCCCCGGCCAATTGCCTAATATAGTTGTAGTGTGCCGGTTCGTCTGGAGCTTGCCAATCTGGAGTGTTTAGCGCATAAAGACTGCCGATGACTACAAAAACGGCTATTAAAACTACCAGCGCCAGGTGTCTACCCATGGAACCGTTACCCTGCCGGCATCGATAGAGCGGGCTATGCCCGGGCCTGCAGGCGATTTATCTCTTCTTCCGCGACCGAAGGATCCAATTTTTTGAAGAGCGGCCAAGGTTTAGGCAATTGCCTTCCGGCCGGGATCTCGCTTGACCGCCATTCACCGATGGCCAGCGAACCATCATAAGTCAATCCGAGATGGCTCTTGTTTTCTTCCTGATAGGTTTCCACCACTTGCCGGCCGAATAGTTTTCCCTCCTCTCCAAGCATCTCATGGGTTGCCTGGCAGGAAAAGGGAAGTACTGGGGCGAATAGAATTTTTAGCCCGTTGATCGCCTGAATTGCCGTATAAAGCGAACGCGCCGTCGCCGCCAAATCTGCGTTGGCGGTTTTCCACGGTTTTGTCTCTTCCAGGTACTGATTCACTCGCGTGGCCAGGGCCATACTCTCTTGCAGCGCCGCCCTAAATTTGCAGGCATCAAAAAGAGCGCCAATCTCCACGAATCCTGCCTCAATATCGGCCAGGAGTGTCAAATCAATGTCGCTCAAGTCACCGGGATCGGGTACCAGGCCATCAAAATAACGGCCGGTCATATTCAGTACCCGGTTAACGAGGTTGCCCCAATTGGCGACCAATTCCGAATTATTACGGGTGACAAATCCCTCCCAGGTCCAGTCGCTGTCCCGAGTCTCAGGCATAGCCACGGTCAGGTAATAGCGTAAAGGGTCCGGATCGTAGCGGTCCAGAGCTTCGAGCATCAGGACGCCCCATTTCAGACTACCGCTAATTTTCCTGCCTTCCATATTCATGTATTCATTGGCCGGCACGTCGTAGGGCAAATTCAGACGCAATGACTCATCAGATTCGTAAAGGCGGACTGCGCCAAATAGCTGTGACGGCCAAAAAATCGAGTGGAAAGGTATATTATCTTTCCCAATAAAATATGAACTGCGGGCTTTTGGATCGTACCACCACTGCTTCCATAGTTCTGGTTGACCCTGATTCTTCGCCCACTCAATCGAAGCAGACAGATAGCCGATGACCGCCTCAAACCAGACATAGAGAACCTTTTTCTGCCAGCCTTCGACCGGAACAGGAATACCCCATTCCATATCGCGGGTAATGGCCCGGGCATGAAGCCCTTCTTTTAGCACCAGGTTTCGGGCAAAATTGATGACCTGCGGTCGCCAGTGTTCCTTATCGTCGGCTATCCATTCGGCAATGCCTGCATCAGCCAATTTGCCCAAGTCCAGGAAAAAATGCTCGGTGTCGCGTAACTCCAGGGTTGTATCGTCCAGATTGCTACGGGGATTAATCAGCTCGCTGGCTGTTTCAAAGAGCGTATTACAGTTGTCACACTGATCGCCTCTCGCTCGCTCGTAGCCACAGACCGGGCATACACCCTCAACGTATCGATCTGGCAAAAACATTTTTGCCTTAGGTGAGTAGAGCTGAGCCGTTACTCTTGGAAACATAAAACCATTCTCTAACAGGGCCAGAAATAGATCCTGGGAAACTTGAATATGGTTCTCTGTGTCCGTGTGGGTAAAGAGATCATAGGTCAAACCAAATCTCTGAAAAAGCTCCAAAAAACGAATATGGTAATAGTCAAAAACTTCTTCAGGCCCCTTGCCTTCAGCTTCAGCTTTCACAGTGACCGGCGTGCCATGACTATCAGAGCCCGAAACCATGAGGACGTGATTGCCTTTCAGGCGGTGATACCGGGCATAGATGTCGGCCGGCAGGTAGGAACCGGTCACGTTACCCTGGTGAATATCGGCGCTGGCATAAGGCCAGGCCACGCCGATCAATATATGTTCGTGCCCTTCGTTAATCCTGTCCATCAATCATCTAACTCATCGTCTTCGTCAATTTCAACATCATCCTCATCATCTTCTTCCGTCGCTTCAGTCAAAGATTCGGCCAAAAGTTCAAAGTCATCCTCTGATATAGAAATGAACGATTCTGCCCGCTGAAGCATTTCCCGGATATCAGGCTGGCTTTCAATCTCCATGGAATCAACCGCCACGGCGGAATCGATTCTTGCTGCACGGGCATCAACCTCGACGGGTAGCAATAGGACCGACTTATCTAGCCCTTTGCCGGCCCGCTTGTCCCTGGCGGTTGGTTTTGCGGCTTCTCCGGTAATCGTTCCCACGGCAAAATATACCTGGCTCTCCATGGCATAATAGATCAGTCGATCACCCTGGTCAATTTTTAATTCGGCCAATTCTTCTAAGGTGATCTGTTCTTTAACACCGCGGGCGTTCAAAGAGTCGGCTGTTAGTGAATTTACCGGCCGCACGAAGAACCTCGTGCCCTGGTTACTCGTTCTCTTTTTGCTCTGATTGGCACGATTGCTGGCGACCTCATCATCAGCAATGATATTTTCCCAAATACGATATTGGATATTAATATTCAATTCAGCTTTCGTACCATTCTCGTACTGAACCATCATCTTAGGTTCGTTTATCTCTAAGACGGTATACCGGCCGATCCGATTTGAATAAGTGCCGCCTACTTCAAACATACCCCTGCTCTCTCCATATTCCTCGACTTATCAGGCGTGCATAGTACCGCTTTCGATCCAGCTTTGCAAATCGAATTTTACGGGCTCTTCGCGACAAGGAATTGAACCGATTCAACCGGCTACTTCATGGCTCAGGATAGTTCGGCCACCTCTTGCTCATCGCTTTGGGTCATCATGCGGCTGAGTAAATAGCCACATACCAAAACGACAGCCAGTGCGCCAATCTGGACAATGTGGTAGCCTGACTCCGTCAACGGAGAATTTGCCCGGTAAGCATCGACTATCAACCGGCCGGTCGCATAGAAAACCAGGGTCATTAAAAACAGTTGACCTGCTTGCCTCCGGTGCTTAAAGCCCCACAACCAAACCAACAAGCCAGCCAGGGCAAACAGGATCTCGTAAAATTGAACCGGGTGGCGCTGAATCCCAAAGATATCAATACCCCATGGAATGGACGTCTCGATACCGTACCCAGGCCCCCCAAGAAAATCGGCCAGGCTTACTACCATTGATGTTACTAGCAATCCTGGGGCTAGCGCATCCAAAGTCGCAGCGAGGGGTAGTTGTTTGGCCCGTCCATAGATTATCCCCGCCAGGACACCGAAGAATAGACCGCCGCCAAAATGGTATCCACTCGTTAGCGGCCAGACGATGCCGATGAGATTTTCCTGAAAAGCAGACCAATGGAAGAGGACGAATAATATTCTCGCCCCTATAAAAGAGGCGGCCAATGATATCGCCGCCAGGCCATAAGTTGATTCGGCGTCCAGATCCAAAGCTTTGGCGGTCCGCTCGATAACGGATAGAACCAGCCAGGCTCCAAGAATGTATACCAATCCGGCCGTCGGCAATACCAGCCCGCCAATACTTAGCGATGGAAACATAATAGCGATGTGGTACTCTGTGCCATAGTCCTGATTCCGTTGTCTAGACCAGATTACTTCAGGAGCGAACTGTCTTTAGCTTAACCTTCTGACAACAGTTTCTCGATGCGATCTTGTAATACCGCTCGATTAACGATCCCCGTAAATAATTCGCGAACAACGCCATCCGAATCGATAAAAACAGTCTTGGGCAAGGCTACGACGCCATAATCCCGACTCACAGAGTTGTCTGAGTCCAAAAGCAAGGGATAGGTAACACCGAAGGCCGCGCCAAAATCCCCAACGATAGACAGCGGTTCTCCCTGGTCCACCCCTAACACGGCTACCTGCCCGTTATATTTGGTGCTGGCATCCTGAAAATGGGGGATTTCCGCCCGGCAAGGGGGGCACCAGGACGCCCAAAAGTTCAAGACGACCGGCCGGCCCCGGTAATCATCCAGGCTCACCTCTTCACCAAAGGTATTTTTTAGTGTGAACTGGGGCGCCAGATAACCGGCGATTGCCGCCTCGGTGAGGTTTGAATTCGCGGACAGACTATTGGCCGGCTGTTTTGAATAGGCGATCCAAGCCAGGCCGAACAATCCGACGGCTATCAATACCAAAGCCCAACCAAGTCGTGATTTTTGCATGGGGTTATTCTATCACCAGCGTTTGGCGATACGAGTAAGTTTGATCACTTATTCGCCGTTTTCAGCCAACGATATACTTTTTTTCGCCGGCAGCCGGATCGGGACGATCACCTGGCCTGGTTCAGTCTCAACAGTTGCTGTCAGATCGTAGACCATCGCGCCATCAATCCGGACCGGTACAATTTTTCCAACCGGCAGTTCACCGGGCACAATCACCAAACCGTCAATCTCTGGCGCATCCCGGTAGCTGCGGCCGATACTCAGTCCATCGCCATAACCTTCTACCAATATGGGTAATATTCGGCCGACCTGATCTTGATTCCGCTCCAAAGATATCTGCTGTTGCAGGGTAAGTAACTCCTCTCGACGTGAATCCTTCACGTCCTCAGGTACCTGCCACGATACCGTCGCCGAAGGTGTTGATGATTCAAAAGAGTATGAAAAAACACCTACCCGATCAAAGCGTAATTCCTTGACAAAGTCCTTCAAGGTGGCAAATTCATCATCCGTCTCGCCTGGATAGCCGACAATGAAGGTTGTTCTTATAGCTATGTCTGGCATGGCGCTGCGCATTTTGGTTAGGGTTCTATGAACCCATTCGATGTTGGCCGGGCGGCGCATGCGCTTTAACGTTTCTCTATGGCCATGCTGTAATGGAATGTCCAAATAAGGCAAGACCTGCTCATGACGGGCCATCGTTTCTATGAGTTCGTCAGTTACATAGCCCGGATAAGCATACATGATCCGGATCCAGGGTATGTCGGGAACAGCTTGAACTATTTCATTCAATAGCAAACTCAGACCATTGCGCAGGCCCAGGTCATGGCCGTAGTCAGTCGAATCCTGGGAGATAACGACTATTTCCTTGACCCCGGCTTTCTCCAGCCGCTGCGCTTCCTCGATTATCGCCTCCAGGGGACGACTCACCAGAGTCCCTTTAATTTGGGGGATGGCGCAGAAAGAGCATGGTCTACGGCAGCCGTCGGAAATTTTCAAATAGGCGCTGGCGCCTTGAATCGCAACCCGAAGCACACCCTGTTCGTCGGTGCCGACTGTCTTGGCGTTTTCCGGCAGGTGGTACATCGGTTCGGGGAGTTGTCGCTCGCGTAAACGCTGGATAAAGGGAACAATATCCATCCAGCGCCGGGTGCCAATGACGCCGTCAAGCCCAGGAACTTCCCGAACAAGTTCCGGTCCAACCCGCTGAGAAAGACAGCCTGCCGCTACCAATAATTGATCTGGTTTTTTATTTTCAGCCAATTCACGAAGGGCTGCCAGTGATTCTTCACGCGCAGAGGCAATGAATCCGCAGGTATTTACGATCAAAATGGCCGCCTCATCAGGCTGGCCAACTCCTCGATAGCCATCCCTGTTGAGTAGAGCGGCCATGCTTTCAGAATCGACTGTGTTCTTACTGCAACCCAGGCTTAGCAGATAGAATTCTTTTGGGTTCAAAGTCATACTTATTCAGTCGCTGTGGTCGTCCAAGTTTCTTCGACCACTTCCCCCCGACCACCTAGCCGGCCCAATGGGATATCGTTGATTGTCACAAATAGGCCGATGCCGTTGCCAGTCAACAGAGTTGCAGCAGATTGCGCCTCCCATTCATAGGGCTCATCGCCGTTTTTAGCAATACCCTGGAAGACAATCTCGTCGTCAATAGTAACCTGCATCCAGCTTCTTTCGGTAGCCTCCAGGCGCATCCTGATAATCTCCAGGGTTGCGGGCAAAGATGGCCGGGTCGCTGTTGGTGTGGGTAGCTGGATAGCTGAAGCATTGCGGTTTGTTGAGGTTATCACGCCGCCCGACCCAGGAATTAAGCCGGGATCAATCGTTGCCTGCGCTGTCGCCTGGGCGCCGTTGGTGAGGTCGCTTACCACATCTTCGATAGTTCCAGTCAGGCCGTTGGCGCTATCATCGCTGCCGGTTAGCAACTTGTAGGCTCGGCTGCCGATGAGGACCAGCGCGGCCACCAGCGCGAGAATAATGATCAAACGCACGAATGAACTGGAATCACGCCGGCCGGCGGCTGAAACCTCCATATTAACCGGATCATAGAAGACCCGATCTTCCCGCGACTGAAGCGCCGGACCGTTCAAAGGTTGGGGCCCGCTGTTCAAAGGGGCGATGTTTGCGAAAGAAGTCTGATTCAGTTCGTATCGATCCAATAGAGGGTTCGGGTCCAGCATCAAATATTTCGCATAATTGCGCAGATAACCCCGAACATGGACCTGGGTCGGCAATTGATCATACCGTCCCTCCTCCAAGGCTTGCAGGTAACTGCTACTGATGCGGGTCTCAGACTGAGCTTCCGCCAGGGTCAACCCTTTTGCCTCACGGGCTTCACGAAGGAGACCGCCTAACTCGTCCACTGTTCTCTATTATTTCCTATCAATGCCTGGTTAAAAAAAACCACTGACGCCGGCCAGTGGCACAAAGAATATCCTACGCTACCGGAAATCCGGGCGGCTAAAGTCAATCGGCTTGAATGATGAATTAAGCTTCAACCTCGGAAGCCTCATCGAAAGCTTCATCAGAGTCGGACTCCTCATCCTCCTGGTCGTCAACTTCGGAAACGTCATCGACAGCTACTTCTAGCTCGGTATCCTCAATCACCAGTTCTTCAACCTGGGGGATGTTTTCCTCAGATTCGAAAATCGCTTCAGTCTCAACCTCGCCGCCTTCAACCTCGACCTCAACAATCTCCTCTTCTTCCTCGGCAAAGGGATTGATGGTCACGGTCACTTGCGGCTGATAATCACGGCTCAAGCGGATCGTAACTTTATGTTCTCCAAGTTGTCGGAGAGGGCCGCCAACTACGCTACGCCGGTCGATCTCCTCAGTACCCAGGGCCATATTCAACTGCTCAACAATATCAGCCGTCGTAACTGATCCATAGAGCTTCCCGCTTTCTCCGGCTCGTGCCGTAAATTCAAGATTAGCTTCGATAATCCGTGCGGCCAGAGCTTCATGCTCCTTCTTCAACTCAATCATACGTACTGTCGCGCGCTCTCGCCAGACAGTCGCCTGCTTCAACACGGAAGGCGACGCCTTAACAGCTTTACCCTGGGGGATCAAGAAGTTCCGGCCGTAACCGTCGGCCACGCTCATAATCTCGCCCGCATAACCCAAATTGTCGATATCTTCTTTCAGTAGCACTTTCATGAATGAATTACTCTCCTAACCGTTAGTTAACCAAACGGCGATGGTATCAAACCCTGCTCATTTTGACAAACTTATAGCTGATTACTAACGTATTCTTCAACATACAAACAGGCTAGCGCCAAAGATAGGGCTTTGGTGGTTGTTGTCGCACGGATCGTGTGTTTAAACTCCTGAAATATCAATAGTTCGTTACCCCCTACTGGTTACTGTTCGCGTAGACCTCGTCCATGGCCAATAATATATTGTCGATTTCCCGAACCTCATCGTCGATGTCTTGTTGCAATCGTTTTGCCCGGCCGCTGTCAATATCCTTCGCGCCCACCAGCATCGTCTGGGAATAAACGGTACCAAGGGCGGTAAACGTTGACTCAAATTGCAATTGGGCCCGATCCATGGTGCTCTCCAAAGTATCGATCGTCTGGATTTGGCGGTGCATGCCCGCGATGGTATCTTCAAGCTGCTGTTTAACTGCCGGATCCTCTTCGACCTGCGCCCGTTGTTCTAACTGGCGAATTCGCTCGGTCGTGCGTTTCTCATCCCTATCAAGAATCGACTGTTCGCTCCGGTACCGATCGAGTCTTTGAGCCAGGTTAAACATAAGTTCCAGCCATTGGTCAATCTGATCGGCTGTGGCCGATAAGTGGTCCTTTAGCACCGAATCGCGCGTCTCATGAATAGACGCCGTAATCCGGCTGCGATAATCCAGCGCCTCCAATATCCGGTCTTGCAACTTCTTATCTCTGATCCGTTCGGGATGGAAATCGTCCTGCAACATATCGGCGACTACTTTACGTCCCGTTTCGGGGTCTGTGTAGCTGCTATAAACAACAGCCGCCTCGGCAAGCAACCCGCCCAATAACCAGGTCCAAGCGGGCAGATAATCAACCGGCGAGATGCGCGGGCCTAATACCGCCAGAAGCAGGGTCAAGGCTATAACAGCAGCGCTCTCCCAGCGAAAGAACGCATGCTGCAACATGGCGTTTTGGGCGCGTTTTTCAAGTGAGCCCGGGTCTTTATTAGCCATTTTCTAGCTCTGATCCATTCGTTTCGCCACTCTGCAAGCTGGTCACTAGAAGTTGCCCGACCGTACTAATCTGGCCGGCTAGTGCATCTCTCTGCTGACTATCGATCGCTAATTGCTTAGCTGATTCTAACACATCCAGGCTCCGTTGATAATAACCCAAACGAGCATACCCGTCGCCCAGGGCGATAAGGTAATGACTCCTGGTTGGTTCGAGAGCAGCCGCCCGCCGAAAATGCAGGACGGCCGTAGCCCACATGCCTCGGCCAGCATAATCTTTGCCATGAGTATAGAACATCGAAGCGCCGTCTACACCTTTGTCTATCCGGGCGGTCTGGCGTACCAAGACTCGTTCAAAGTCCGGTCCTACCCGGAAAATAGCGTAAAACAGCGCCAGTAAAACGGCAAGTAACTGGAACGGAATTATCAGGTCAATGAATGGTTCCATAGCAAAGAGATATGGGTTTTCAGCCAGCGCTTTAAAAAGACCATCCGCTAAAGCTGCGTCCAAAGCACCAGGAACTTTCGGTTGGACGAAGAGATCAATGATTATCGTCAGTAGAACCATAAGCAGAGCGACAATGCTACCTAGATATGACCAAAAACGGCGGAGATGGATCCCGGTTGCCAGGGCTAGCATGGTGATGAAGATGAGGGTCTGCCAGATTAAGGCTACCAACGATTTGCCCACAGCCAGGTTCATCAATATGAGGATAAAAGAAAGTTGGGCAACCCCCAGAATTAGAACCAGAAATATTAGCAGGTCAGAACTTGGTTTGGGATAGCGGTAATGTGTTTGTTTGAGATTTTGACGGCATTTTGAACAGCGCCATTCATCATAGGCTAACTCGCCCGCACAATACGGGCAGATATCCACATCTTGCTCCCAGATATCATCGAAGCTCGAGCGGCCCTGATAACCTGGAATTGCTACCCCGTGTTGTATTGCCGGCTCCCGCCAGTGCCACTCCGTGATGTTCTGACCAGGGTAGAGGATTGAAGCTGCAGGCGAAACTGGATTGTTGTGACGTCTGATAGTGAACTCTTCGTTCATCTCCCCGGCACCGGACGTCTCGCCGGCGAGGCGCGTTAAGCCTCTTTTAGCAGGTGCATTCTCAGGATTAATAACCAGAACGTTCTCAAGGCAAATCCGCTTATCTTCATCTGATTCAACAACACTACTTAGCCATAACCAGGCTTCTTCGTTCTTTTCGTCCTCTTCTACGACCGCGAGGAGCAATTCCCAGGCTAGAGCCGGGTCGTCTTTTTTTGCGGCCTCTTTTCCTGATTGCAATAGCCTGTTGATCTCGTCCGGTTTCATCTCCGAACAGCTACAAAGTTGCCGAATATGAAAACGATCGTTCTGCCTCCACGGTTCAAACCTTTAGAGACTTTCGCCGGCCTCGTCTGCTTTTTCCTCACTGGCAACAACCTCTTCGCCTGGATCTTCCAGCCCCAATCGGCGCTTACGCTCCTCAAGTTGCAGATCAACTTCAGCCCGGCCTAGCTCTTCATCCAACTGAGTATCGAGGCGGTCGGCATACATCTCGCTATATGCCGAGGCTTTATCAATGCGACTGCGAATCGATTCTCCAAGCCGGGCAATATCGCCATCACCGGCGCCAACCAGATCGTCGAGGCTCTTGATCGCTTTAACTGTCGCCTCTTTGGATTTAGCCAGTTCCAGTAGCACTTCCAATTCCCTCTGCTCCAGCCGGATTGTTTTTAGTTTGGCTTGAAGCTTAAGGCGCGCGTTTAGCAACGACTCGTACTCTCGCTGTTGTCGGACCCATTGATCGTGGTATTGTTCTTGCAAGCGGCGGGTGCTGTTCAACTCAGTCTGTGTCGCTCCAGCAAGATCGGTCTTGCCTTGCATCAATAAAGCGTCTACATTGCGGTCGAGTTGGTCACCCTTCTTCTTATATTCCTTGTACTTTCGTTCCAGGGTTTTGACTTCGCCGCCCACTGTCGCCGCAGCGTCTTCCAGGGCGTCAAGGTTTTCCTCGGCATCTCGAGTATACTGCTTCATAACGGCAACTGAATTTGCTTCCAAGGCCTTATCAACCATATCGTGAAGATTCGCTGAAATCAGTGTCTGCGTCTTTTCCAACAAACTCGCCATATCGATCAGACTCCTTTTATTAATCTAGACTCTATAAGTTCTGTCTGGATTACCGGCAGTGATATCCGGATAATCGTATTTCGACCACCAGATGATTCAAGGTCAATCGAACCTTGATAATAACAGATAATTCCTTTTGCAATTACCAAGGCTGGATCGTATTCGAATAATTCGGGTATTATCGACTCCCGTATTGCTAGTAGCGAGCGTATGTGTTGAACATCCTCAGCAGACCGATTTAACCCGAATAGGGTAATGATTATCTGGGCTTGCTTGTAGAGATTGGCAGGTAGCAAAATGAATGCTCATCGGGCGATGTCGCTCGGGATTAGCCGATGCCGATTCAACGAGACGATCCAGGAAGTAACGAAACAGTCCTGGGTCGATTTGCACGGGTTGGATGTTAGGCGATAAATCAAATCGAAACTTGAATTCGGAGGCGCTATTGCTTAAGAGCCAGAGGCTTTCCCACTCCCTAAGCAAATAATTGATGTCGGATTGCTCGGCTCCGCTTGAAAACCAATCCACTGATCCAGCGGTTCGTAATTCAACCAGGAGGATATATTCCTCAATTATTTTGGTGATTTGCTCACTGCCCTCTTGTAATGCTTGAAGATTCAGCATAAGCTCATCATCTGAGCTGGCTGTCTCGAGATCTCGAGCCAGGCGCTTTGTCTGTTCCGACACCACGTTTAGGGGCATTTCAATATCTTCCACCAAGAGACCCAGCACATTGCGCTTCACATTTTCAAAATCCTGGCGCATGGCAACCTGACGGTGGAAGTGGCGATCCAACTGGGCCACAATCAAGCTAAAGAGTTCATCCGAACGAAAAGGTTTGGTGATATATTCTTCTGCCCCACTACTCAGGCCACGTAAGATATCCTGACGCTCCCCCCGGGCTGTAAGGAAAATAAATGGGATGGATACCCAGGCAGAGTTTTCCCTGACTTTTGTTAACAGCTGGTAGCCATCCATCCTGGGCATCATGATATCGGAAACAATCAGATCCGGCGTGACCTGATCCATGATCTGTAACGCTTGCCGGCCGTCACCTGCTTTATAGACCGTTAATTGATAATCGCACTCAAAAAGATTCAGGAGATCGGTCAGCCCTTCTAACAAATACATTTCATCTTCGACGAGCAAAACTGTCGCCCGCTCTTTACATCTTGATTTGCCGTAATCCTGGCCCAAAAACATGGCGCCATCCTGAAGCGCCGGCAAACTGATGGTAACTGTGCAACCCATTCCAGGTTCGCTCACTACGGTGATCTGACCCCTATTTAATTCCACCAGTCCCTTGGCGATTGCCAGTCCAAGCCCGGCGCCTTGTTGCTCCATTTCTTCACGATCATGCTGAAAAAACAAGTCAAATAGTTGGTCATGAACGGCCGGATCCAGACCTATACCGTTGTCACTGATTGATATCCTAATATCACGATCATAAACTACGGCGCTTAGGGTTATCTCCGGCGTATGATCGTACCTGATTTGGCTAAATTTAACGGCATTTTCAGCCACACGATCTAGCGCAAAGAATAGACTGGGCAAATCGACATATAATCTTGGCAGGCTGTCTGGCACCTGGGCGTGGATAACGACCCGCTGGCCGGCATTCTTTCGACGCAATTGTTCGGCATAGGCTTGCAACAGATCGGCCAGTTGGTCGGTTTCGGCAGACCCTTCTTCAATTGATCCAGCAGCCTGGCCGGTCCGCAACCTCATTACCTGGACTACGTTGCCGACAAGTCGATTTAAACGGCCGGCGCCGACTTGAATTCCTCGCAAATACTCCCGGAGATCTTCCACTTCCTCATTTTTCATCCCCGTTGCCAACAGCTCATAGTAGGCGTTAACGTAGGTCAAAGGGGTTCTAAATTCATGGTTAAGCAAATGGATGATGTTGCGACTTATGAGATCGAGTTGGCGCCGGCGATCTTCCTGTAGTTGAAAGGTCCTCTTTAACTGACTATTTACTAATTGGATAAGCTCATCGCTATCATATGGCTTGGTAATATAAAGCTCAGCGCCGCTTACCCGACCTTTGAGAACATCTTGAGCCGTACCCCTGGCGGTCAGGAAAATAACCGGGATATGTACCCATTCTGCCCTCTGTCGCAATTGCTTCAGCAGCTCAAACCCGCCCATTCTAGGCATCATGATATCGGAAATAATCAAGTCTGGCTTGGCCTCGGCAACCATCTTTAGACCCATTTCTCCGTCAGTAGCCTTGAAAACCAAGACTTCATAGCCGGTGATGGATACCTCAAGCAAGTCGGCGATACCTTCAAGGAGCGCCCGATCATCCTCAACCAGAAGTATGCTAGCGGGATTAACCATCAGCCTCTAACCAGATAAAAGCAGCGCAAGGCGCTGCCTTTCAAACATATAAACATCCGTCGATCCTGTTAAGGAGAGAGTCCATGACAATCTGCTAGCTTACATTTCTCCTAACTCTCTTGCCGGTAGCGTATGGTCTTAAGCGAGCTTTCCTTAACCAGGTGATCAAGCCTTACTCAGCGACTGCCCATCGGACTCACCGGTCATACAACGGCCCTGCAGTAGGACCATCACATAGATCGCCGCTGGTCTATAACGATGGGTCAGCTGTTGGACAAAGCTTCAACCTTAGTCCGGCGCCAGATATGTTCTGAACCAGACTAGGTGGTTCTTAACCGGCGAGCAACAACGAGCAAACCGAGCATTCCCAGCACAGCGATTGCCACACCAAAAACACTTAAACCAGTCTGCGGAAGCTCACCAGCCTCTGGTACAACGGGCGCTAAAGTGGGGGTTGCCAGCGCGTCGCCGGCTGTCGTGCTATCACCGGAGCCGTCTCCTACTCCATCACCTACGCCATCACCTGTGCCATCGCTTACACCATCACCTGTGCCGTCACCTACACCATCACCCGTGTTATTACCTGCGCCATCTCCGACCCCATCACCGGCTCCGTTTCCAGGGTCTTCCCCAGAGCCGGCGGCCGGGTTATCAGGGTCGACTGCTCCTGAGCTCACGTCACGGGTAGGAACCAGTTCGGGGGTCGCACTTGGTAAAATTACCTCCGGTTCTTCTGTGGCGTTGGCTTTCTCGGTAGCTTCAGCCGCCGCTATCTCGGCTTCCACAGCCATAGCGTCGGCCGTCTGTTGCACCAATGCGTTTGAGGCCAGGATTGCTTCATTTGTTGCTTCCCGGGCACTAACCTCATCACTCTGGTCCTTCTGCCTGGTGAGAATAAAACCTAACAGCACACCACTGATAATGATAAATATCAATATCAATGATCCGGCCGCAATAAGGAACGGTCGGCTTGACTCTTCTTCATCTTCTACAACAAAATCATCTGAAAACTCTTCTGACATATTCGCCTCCTGACATTATCCTTCCGGCTCATCCTCTCTCCAAGGAGCCTTTCGTGTCATCGATAGAAAAATTCACCTTGATATCTTGAGATCATCCAACCAATAATTCTAGATTAGTATACGGGACAAACAATCGTTCGCCACCATTCAATTCTACATCAGCTCCAGGTAAAGGTGTTCCCAGGCTATTCTTTCGCGGTTGTGACTGGATCTGAATCACAGTGCCAACAGGCAGGTCACTGCCCGGCCGCAACACACGGACCTGTGAGCCGACGCCGACGCCATTGACCTTTGCTTCACCCAGTCTCGCTGCCGGCAATGGTAAAAGTATCTCAACCGGTTGTGAACGCGGGCCATGATCGGCCGCAAACAGCGTCACTTCTCGGCCTTCTGATTGGCTTAAAAAATGGAATATCGGCTTAGCCATTGGCATATCACCAATGCCATCCGTGACGATTACCGGATAGGCCAGTTCGCGAACTGCCCTGCTCATGGCCTCGGTCAGGCTGCCGATGATCACTCCCCGAACCCCTTGTTCCTCAAAATGGCGCAACACTTCCAAACTTGAAGCCCTACCGGCAACCAAAACCGCGCCCCGCGCCTGGTTGCCGACCATGTCCACTTGCACAGAATCCGCTGCACTTTCTGACGCAAGCAAAAGCCGTCCATTGCCATCCTTACCACTATCCAAGACCGCTAGAATCGACGCACCGGTTGCCTCAATGACGACTCCACGTTCGGGTATGATAGATACAATACGACCGGACATTTGGGATCGCAATTCGATAAACTCGCCCATCCTTCGAATTACCAGGCAACCATCCTGGACAAGGTCAAGATAACCATCCATCGGGCTCCTGAAAATCTTCGAACGCCCAAAAAGGCCCGGCCGGTGCATGATGGGCGTCCCTTTCTCAATATGGGTGCCAACCTCGACCATCAAGTATTGTCCCAGATCTTCAGCTTTCACTTGCAGCGCGTCGCTAGCTCGCAAGATCTGGTAATCCATGTAATCCGGCGCTCGAGCAACCACTTGAACCGGGCCAACTTGCTGGCCAACAGACGCCAACACTTCTCCTGGATAGGGTAATCGTCGGGTCCTGCGTACAGTAGCTGACTCATCAAGCCGGGTAATACGTGTATACAATGTCATCAGCCGACTTCTCGCAGCCAACGCTGTCTCAAATTACGTCGTGCATCAGCATCGGAGGGAATGGGTAAGGGCCGGCCTCGTGCATCTATCACCAGACCTATTGAACCACCTGAAATCTTCATCTTTTTACTGACGCCTCGACCAAAACCGGCATCAATTTTTTCTGCCGGCGTTAAGGTCAATACGGCCACTTCGCCGTCCGGCAGCGGAATTACTTCCAAAGCACCTGCGGTAACTTCAATCTGCATGGTATCCTGATCTCGGGTTTCCAATTGAACCTGAAGGACTATCTCACCAGAGCGGGCACGACCTGATGCCACCACAACCCATCCCCATTCTTCAAGCGCCCCTTCTTCTAATACTTGGACGGTAACCGTTGGATTTTCGGCAGCCAACAAGCCCATAGCCGGTAGGACACTATAGCCATCGGCCGCTACCCTGAACACGCCGGTCGGCTGAAATGCATCCAAGAACGCTAACAATACGGGCCGAGGTTGTACTGAATTGGCCACTGAGCCGCCACGTAACAAAAGCACTCTAATTGGCGGTGTTTGTTCGCCAGGCCAATTCCAGCGCACCGCAACATCATCTTTGAGCTGAATTAGCATCTGTCTCAGTAAGCTTTGTTCAATACGAAGGGCATCTTCGGTAAATGGCAAGGTGGACGGTCGCAGAATGCGACTGTTGATAAAATCCCGAATGTCTTGTTCCGTCGTGTCTGGAAAGGTCCAATCAAGATACGTAGATGGGACTCCGTCTGACAGAAGAGATCCGAGGGGTCGTCCAAGGCCCAAATCCCCTCGGATAAACAAATTTACTCGATCCTGATCTGTCAGAGCGATAGTAAGATGGCGACTGCCGACATCCAAACACAACGCATTTCCATGGACAGCCGCAGCCAGGTACTCTGTTATGCCGGCAAGGGAATGGGCTGTCATTTTCAGAGGCATCGAGCTCATTGCTCGAATAGTGGCGAGCCCAGAAATTTCAATACAGACCTTTTTCAAGTAGATGTCAGCCAAGGTCCCAATAACAGTATCCAAGTTTTCCCTATCGAATTCTGGGCGAACATTTTCCGTTATGATCAACGTGGTCAAGGCGCCTAACGCTTCTTTGATTTGAGGCTGCAATTCAACATTGCCGGCGAAAACGACCGTGGGCCGCTGGGATTCGTCCAATATACCCAGGGCAATCGTTAAAGTGTACACCAGTTTCTTTATACGCCGGTCTGCGCCACCATCTGTTCCACCGGTTAGCAAAATTAACTCTGGGCGTTGGTTTAAGATCGCTTCAACTTGAGCGGTCCGATCTCGGGGATCCTCCAGACTGAGACAATCCACTTCCACAGCGTAGATCGTCTCGATAGCCCGACGCAAACTGGCAATACTTACATCAGTGAGCAATCCGGCAATCAGGACCTTCATGGGCTCGCCTGCGCTAACAACCGCTCCGAAATGATCGACGCCTATGCCGCCTGCTTTCGCCGGTTGGACCAAATGACCGTGGCCATCCAACAATACCCTTCCAGTAGCCAACGTTATCTGTTGAATAGCTTGATCTAGACCATACTTGGCATCGTACCAGGGTGAATCGATCGTAGACATGGCGATACCACGGGCCAGGAATCGATAACTTCCCTCCACCCTATCATAGAGGGTAACACGGGTGTTACTGTTCCCGACATCTGCCACCAGATAAGATTGGGCTACTTCCGGCTTAATAATATCCTGTTCTCCAACGACCAATTCTTGCTCCTGGATCATTTTCACGAAGCCAGTGAATCAAACATACGCGCTATCTCATCCGAATAGAAGGCAATCCTCTGGATCAAGAGGACGAGGCTGGTATTTATTACGGCAACATACAAGCCAGCCAAGGTGATGGTTATGACAATCCGGCCAGCTTTCGCAGTGACGGGGTACCACCTGGGCATGGCCACCCGACCGTCGAGGGCAACCTTACCGGTGAAGAAAAAATACGCCAACGTCAGGACAGTTAACAAGGCGATAATCAAAGCTATCCAACCATTCTCGTACTGAACCAATACCTGGGGTAATAATGTTCCGGCTACAGCACCGACCAACCCTACTGCAGCACCGATCCCTACCAGAACAGCCATGGCACTATTGCCCAGCCAAGCTGTACGAGGAGCAGCCTTCAAAAGGAGCAGCAAAGCCAATGTCAGGGGTATCAACCAAAACATCCCTGTTGAGGTTTCGCCATCACCTCGAATGCTGGTCAGAATTGGCGCGAAAACCTCCCGAACGATCATGATCGCAGCAAAGGCTGCGCTGACTCCTACCAGGATATGTACAGACAGCCGGTAAAGCGGATTGTCTCCTATCACATAACTAAGTACGAATAACGTTAGCAGCAATCCGACCACCAGACCGCCAACCTCAACCAGCGTTTCCATCGATATCACCTCGAGCCCATATCCTGGGCGGTCTTATCTGATCGCTGGGATACGCTAAAATACAATCCGCCGGCAATCATGGCGGCAATTACCAGCCATTGAGCCATGCTGAAAGTCCGCAGTAGTTGGGCACCCTGGGTGTTGGTCGCATCCAGGGAATAATTGTAAATCGCCGCAGCGGGAGCACCCTCAATAAGCCCTGCTAATTGCTCACTGGCCAAATAAGGCGATGCGACAGGGCTTAAGGATTGGGTCAGTCCGGCCAAAACAGGCACTTCGGTATGCAATCCAACCTGTTCAACCCAATTAACCAGGCTGTCGCGATCACTCGTTAGAATGATAATCAGCGAAACATCCTTCAATAACGATGCCGCTTCATCATCAAGGGGCAAACCGACCAGCGAATTACATTCACCACCCGCACTCAAACAACTTCCCAGCCCTCGTAGACCCACTGCGTCACCTGGCAAGAAGCCTAAATCATAAGATTTTTCGATTTCGGATCGTTCTACAGCTTGCCGGGCCACGGCAACCCCGGCCGCAGCCTGGCTCACCGTGATAACAGAACTGTTGTTATCATCCAGCTCGGCCAATATCGAATCGGCGACAACATCAAGCTCTCCGGCCATGGCAGGCGTGTATTCAAAAGCCAGTAGAGCACTCTTGCTACCCAACTGATCGACTAACTGGTAGGCGCTTTCGGTTGTCTCCGGGAGCGTCCACTCAGACAAAAAAGGCAACCAGCGATCCACAGGTAAAAACCAACCAATCAGAATTACAATAAGTAAGAGTAAACCCAGAGCCAGGCGCTCTATCGCTACGCCATCCTTATTACCAGTGCTGGTTCGTTCCCGCGGGAGTTCTGGCAAGGTGATTGTAAGCTGTCTCAATAAGGCGATTTGTTGCTGTTGCTCCTTGGTAATCTCAAACCTGGCCGGCTCAGCAATCATTCCGGCTCCGGTTGCGGCAACCGCCAAAGGAATAACATCCCGAAGGCCTGCCAACGGGCCACTTCTTTGTCCAGATTCCTCAGTCTCGCCACTTATTGGCGGGCCAGGGTCTCCTGGCTTCATTGTTCTTAGCCAATCCGGAATTTCCGCCCGTTCCAGTTCGAGATCTGATTGCAGCACCGGTTCATTTATGGAGTCAGCCGTCTTTACTGCAGGCGCATCCTCCAGGTATCCCAGCCAATCTTGAGAATCAGGTGAAGTCTGTTCTTCGGCATCTATCACGCCCGTTGACGGTGCCTCCAGGATAATCTCTACCTCCTGGTCATCGGGCTCAGGTTCATCGATGAGTAATGTCTTGTCTAGTAGGGGATCCGCTTCCTGATCCCTACTTGCCAGTCCACTCAAAATGAGAGCTTTAGCTAAGATACTGTTGGCATCCTGGTCCTCGACTATCAAATCCTCTTCAAGTAGGGTACTTTCTGAGACGCCCTCGACCTCTTGAACCTCAGTTTGCTGGAAGTCCAACTGCAGGATTTCATCCAGGGCAGCCTCGATTTCCTGGTCCTCAATATCCTCTAACCAAAAAAGTTTGTCTTCGCTGGGGGCTGCTACGAGGACCGCAGGACCCAGATCTCTTGCTTCGATGACAACCGGCGCCTCGTCATCCAAAGCCAAATATTCTGGATGATCCTCCAGCTCTGATATAAATTCATCCTTTATCAGGCTGGTGCCATCCCCCGCTGGGTCATCGGCCTTCCCAATAAGAGGAACCCTGAGCGTTGGCCGGTTATTGGCCGAATCCTCATCTTCGTCCTCGTCCCGTTCACCCATTAACCACTCGGGCAGTGCCTGACCGACCAGTTGTTCTGGAATCCCATCCAGTTCACGTGATGCGTCCAATGGTGTAGTCATGGCCAATTCGGAAGTTTGCGGCAACAAATCATCATCATCCCCGGAAGTGGCAAACCATTTTGCCATCGCCTCCGGATCATCTTCTTCAGGCCACTCTTCGGGTTGCAAAAGAGCCGAAACCCAGTCAGGTAAATTTTCCTCAGGTTCGCCTGGGGCCGGTGCCATATCACCCTGTTCTCTTCCGCGCCGCCAGTTACCCAGGCTGGGATCGTTGGCTGGTGATTGATCGTCGGCTTTTGAGCGGACTTCTTGCAGCCAAGTAGGTAATACGCCATCCGCGTCCAGCGGTCTCGTTTTGAAGCGGAGTTCGCCGGTTTTAGGCGCCGGTAATTCACGCAACCATTCATCGAGATCGTCTTTGCCGGACAACGTGCTCCAGCTTTTCTCTGGCGGCGTCGCTTCTTCTTGTGCCGGAGATTTCTTCAGCGGGTCTGCAGAACTCGGCGAAGGTGATTGTCTGGTTCCTGCGTTAAGAGGATCAGCATACTGGGCATCACTGTGTAAAGGTTTCGATATCAGCCGATCCTGGATCGGAGCGCCACAAACCTGGCAGAGCTCACTCTCACCAGTATTTTCACTGTTACAATTTGCGCAGATTATGGTACTCATTTATCGTACGGTCGCTCTGAACCAATCAGAATACGTAGGGTCACGACAACAGCGCCCAGGGTGACACCGATCAAAATACCCCGCATGCCGGCGACAACAATAACGTCAGAAATGACACCATCTATCCAACCAAAAATCGTGTCCAGTAAGGGTGGCAGGTGGGTTTTGCCGAGCATCACGATCACGGCAGAAACAATGAACAGCGCTGACCAACCACTGCGCTGGCTTCTGAGCATTCTATAGCCCGCGAACAACAGGAAAAACGCCAACAAGATGGCAACGGCGGCCTCTAATGGAGCCTGGACAAGAGAGAAAGAGGTCTCAACGCCATCTTCTGTTAATCCAAGGAAATCGGTCAGGGCTAAAATGAAAACGATAAGCGCACTCATGATGAGAACGGCACTATATAGATTACCAGCAGAGGCTCGCCGAGCGTGAACTCCCAGCAGGTTAATAATACCCAGAATAAGAGCTATCGCCGCCAGAAACATCGCCCAACTAATCAGCGAGTCACCGATTGAGGGCGCGAACAGCAGACCCACAAGAGTGAGCAAGCCAAAGGCAACGGCTAACGCCACTGGAAGAGTGTGCCTGTATTCTTTCATTAACCTACTACTAAATTAAAAATAGCCGCCAGCAAAATGCCTGCAATAGCTAAAACTCGCAAAATATCTTGCAGTTGCACGCTGGCAACTTGCATTGGATTGCCCTGAAGGTAAGCCCCGGCAACAAACAATTCCTCACCTAAGAGCACCTTGTCAGTCGCGGTGACCGCCAAAGCCATAGCTGTCGGGTCATCTGAACCGATTACCTGGTCCAACTGTTTTCGTTTACCAGCCTCGGCAATGATGGCAATTTCCGGACCAAAATGGCCGAGCAGTAAATTACTTCCAAGGGTCTCACTATTTACCACATCGCTAGCCCCAGCAGCGTAAGCCGCTGCGAAATCTGAACCGGCCAGGAATTGAGCCATTCGTGGTTGATACTCACCAGGACGGCCAGCGGATTTAAAAGCTCCCCTGAGACTATCTTGTGCGGCCAACATGAGTGTCCCATCACCACTCGTCGTTAGCGGCGGGACATCACTGGCGCAGCCATCTTTCGTCAGATAATCCAGTGAGGTAAGAGCAGCGATACTGGCAGGGCTGGCCTGACTTGCCAGGCTGGCTCGCCCAAGCGAGAAGTGGGCTCCTCGGCCGCTTTCGACCGCACGGCCACTTTGCGTTTTCAGAGCAGCATAGCCAGATAAAGGACGCAAACCTATTGGCCGGCCAGAACTGATCCGGAAAGAAAGCCAGCGCATCAAAACTGCGCCGCCTATTCCAATCACCAGTATGGCTACGACGGGCCTGATATCCATTACGATTGTCCCACCTCGGCCTCGTTCCCGTCTGAAAGATAACCGATCAACTGCTTGATCGCCTGTGGATCCTCCAGAATGGTTGCCAGGTCAGCCAGGCGTTCTCGTGGTATTACCAGTCCCATAGCAGGCTGTACCACCCAAATCAATTGGCCAACCAGGAACGCCAGAGGACCGCCCACCTCGAGTAATATGAGCGCCGTCCCTGCCAGGCCTCGAGCTTTGAGCAGATTTGCCATCTGGCTTACAAGACGTTTATTTTCCATATTGCGACTGGTAATTAGGCCTTCGTTCACCGACCAATTTCAGGTTATACCAGGAAATTAGGTTGACGTAACGTTAATTGAATTTGAGTATAACACGTTTTCATATAGGTGTAAAGTTGGTGGTACTCTGGTTTTATGCTCTATATAGGACTATTATCCTAACCTGGGCTTCACATAATCAGTCGGCCGCGGATGAGGCTATTTGCCAGATTGCCCGCAAACTTTGGATGCGTATAATCGACGACAGCATCCCTGTTGCCACCAAGAGTGAGGAATATGCGCGTTCGAGTCATCTTTAATCCCATGGCTAATCATGGTCAAAACCAGCGGATGATGGAGAAGATAGCTTCTCTAGGGAATGAGTATGGGCAGCTAGATATCGTTGCGACCGAGCATCCGGGCCATGCGATTGAGCTTACGCGGGCTGCTATAAACGAGGGGTATGATATTGTGGCCGCCGCCGGAGGGGACGGCACCGTCCATGAGTTGGTCAACGCCCTGGTCCAAGAAGGTCATGCGCCGGTTAGCCTGGGTATCATTCCCATAGGCTCAGGCAACGATTTCGCCTTCGGAATGAATATGGATGGTAATCTTGAATCATCTGTAAAGCGCCTGTTTTCCAGCCGGTCGCAATTGATCGATGTGCTCAAAATTGAAGATGATCACAGACAAGTCCAATACGTAAATAATGGACTGGGTATTGGCTTCGATGCCACCATCAATATCCAATCTCGGCTTATTACGCGAGTGCACGGGTTTGCGATGTACGCCCTGGCAACCTTACGCACCATTGCCCTGTATTACCAGACGCCTCACCTAAAAATTAATTTTGACGATGAGGTGGTCGAGCAAGATGCCTTATTTATCGCCGTGGGCAATGGTCCAAGAATTGGGGGTGGCTTCCATCTCACCCCAGATGCTCAGGTTGATGATGGCTTGCTGGACAGTTGCACTGTGAACCCGGTGGGACGGGCCACAATGCTGTATATGTTACCCAAAGTGATGCGAGGTACACATGTAAGCTCTCGCCACGTTACGATGCGCCGCAACCAGGTAATTAGAATCACCTCCGATCAGCCATTGCCCATTCACGTTGATGGAGAGATCTTTGCTTATCCGGAAGATGATGTCCACGAAGTTCATATTAGTGTCTTGCCGGCAATCTTACGGGTTATCGGTCAAGGCGAGTGATTAAAGATGAAAACGTTGGAGCAGGCCTTACATGATCATGAGCTTATTATCCTGCGGGTCATTGGTGAATGGTGGGAGCTAAATCTGACCGGCTCGCAGAAGCGTGAATGTATTCAACAATTGACCAAAACTCTCAGCGCGCTTGATATGCAGCGTGAAATTGATTATTTGGGACCGGAAGAATCGGCGGCTTTGATCGATCTGGTCCAGAGTGGCGGCCAAATGCCAGTTGGGCTATTTGAGCGCGAACATGGTCCGGTCAGACGGATGGGTCCTGGAAGGATGGAACGGGAGGAACCTTGGCTTGACCCGGTCAGTCCGGCCGAAGCGCTATGGTATCGTGGTTTCCTCTACCAGGCTTTTGACGAGATCTCCGACAATGAGATAGTCGAGTATTTTTATTTACCCGAAGAATTAAACAATCAGTTTGATACTGTACGGGTTGCTGAGAAGAGCAGTGTCGCTTACCAGGACAACTATCTTGAACCGCTTGCCGGTCAGGCGGAAGTTGGATCCGGGATTGTGGAGGCTGTCGATGATCTAACGGCTATGTTGGCCGCAGCGCAACTAATGCCCTTGCGCGAAAGTACTCTGGCAGAGATTCAGCCACTGCTGCTCAATGACGACCTTAATCGCGCATCCCTATTACTAACCCTGGCCTGGGAACTCAACTTGCTGCGTTTAACAGACCACGGCGCCCGGCCGGCGAAAGCGGCCGTGTCCTGGCTTAAAAAGAGTCGAGAGAGCCAGTTACGCGATCTTATCGATTCCTGGAGCGCCAGCGCCTGGAATGAACTGCGCCATACACCAAACCTTGTTTGCGACGGGAGTGGCTGGGAAAATGACCCTTTGCTTGCCCGAACCGCCCTGCTAAACACATTACCTCGCGCATCCGGCTGGTACCGGCTCACAGATTTAGTCAAATCGATAAAACAAAACAATCCCGACTTTCAGCGACCAGGCGGTAATTATGATACCTGGTATATTCGGGAATCTGGATCCGACCAATATATTACGGGGTTTGAAAATTGGGAGTTGGTCGAGGGGCAACTGCTGGTTTATCTTGCAACCGGGCCAATGGTTTGGTTAGGCCTGGTTGAAACTTCATTGGCTCAAGATTTCCGTCAATCGATCTTTTGTTTGACCCCAAGGGCATTGGCCTGGCTGGACAACACACCTCCCCCTACCCAGGAGGTCACTATCCCTATCGTCGTACATGACGATGCCTCGCTGGCAGTGCCATTCAACGCCAACCGCTACCACCGCTTCCAGGTCGCTCGAATATCCGAAGCTGAACCAATCCAACCAGGGCAGCCATTCTATTATCGACTAACCCCTGGCTCTTTGAGCATCGCTCGTGAACAAGGCATTGATACAGAGCGCCTGATTTCGTTCATGATCAAAGCCAGCAGCCGGCCGCTTCCACCAGGTACGGAACGTGCGATTCGTCGTTGGTCTGAAAATGGGATTGAAGGACGGTTGGAAGATGTGGTCATCTTACGCGTTGGCGATCCGGAGGTCCTGGAAAAATTGAGGACCAATCCCAAAACCCAACCTTATTTAGGGGAAGCGCTTGGTGATCTGGCGATCGTTGTCCGTCAAAACGAATGGCCCAAACTTCGCCAGGCGGCTGCTCGTTTGGGTCTACTGCTTGATTATCGTGCCGAGTAACAAGTTTTCGGTTAGGTAGCCGGCCAGAGGGGTGATCCGGGGCAAGCGTCATGCTATGTCCGTGAAAGTTTAGCCGATATGAAGATACGCAAAACAAAACCACAGCCAGATAATGAGGGATATTATCCGGCAATCCCAGTAGTCGAAGTGACTGAAAACAGCACAGTCCGGCTCTCAATTAGCGGCCAGGCCATCCTGGTAACGAAATATGGCGGGGAATATTATGCCTTCAGCGCTTTCTGCCCCCATGCGGCCGGAGACCTGACAGGCGGACAACTTTATAGAGGACGGATCGATTGTCCGGAACATGCCTACCGTTTCGATATTCGAAGCGGCCGCACATTATGGCCTCCCGACGAAACCTACTGCTTAAAAACCTATCCGCTGAAGGTGTCCGAGGGGAAAATACACATATTTGTTAGTTGAAAAGAAGTCGATTCGTCAAGAGCTTGGGATCATCGGTAGGTAGAATTTGGTGATTACCAAAACAGAGAGTGCATCAATGGTATAGATGTTTCCAAAATCGGCGGCATACAATTCGCCGGCCGGACCCTGGGCAAAGGTTGTCAACCCACCAAAGGGGGTTCTACCGGTAGATTTCACTTCCCTTGTATCAGCGTTTTTCACCAGGCCCCAGATTCGGCCAGAGCAGAAGTCGGCAAACAGGTAATGACCATCGATGGGCAGTGATGCGTCCCCACGATATACGTATCCGCCGACCACCGCACAAACTGAGTCATTTGGTAGTACGTAGAAGGGACGGGTGTACAAAGACTCATCGCCACAACCGGTGGTGATATGGGCTTCAAGACCTTCATAACAACGCCAGCCATAATTCTTCATCCCACTGTTTGCCATCTCGTAGTTTAATTCTTCCCAACTATACTGACCCACATCGGCAATGTACAGATCCCCATTCGTCCGGTCAAAACTGAAACGCCAGGGATTTCGCAGCCCCATGTCCCAAATCTCATTTCTAACAGAGGGAATACCCTTGAACGGATTATCATCCGGGATCTCATAGCGTAAACCAACATCGACATCGAGGCGCAGAATCGAACCGAGTAGTACCTGGCCATCTTGAGCATTGTTATCTGGGTCATTTCCAGGGCCACCATCGCCCAAGCCAATATAAAGATAACCATCTGGACCAAAGGCCATGCCCGCCCCATTGTGGATAGGTGAAGGCTGGTCGACAGAAAGGATCAGTTGCTCGTTGAGAGGATCGGCGAGGTCCGGATTATTATCGCTGACTGTGTAGCCTACAATCCGCGTTTTCAAATTAGGCGTATCGTAGTTGACGAAGAAGCGACCATTTTCGGCGAACCGGGGGTGGAGCACGATACTCGATAGCCCTAATTCGCTTTCGGAACCAACCATCCCACGCAGGTCCAGAAAAAGCGTTGGAAGGATCGTCCCGTCACTCTTACCGATCCTTATTTGACCCCCCCTTCTGTCCTACAAAAAACGACCATCGTCAGCAATTTTTAAGTCAGTCAGAGTCTCAAATCCGGAAATAAGACGGTTTGTTCTGATGAGTATAAGTTCTTCGGCCTCATCCGTTGCTGGCAGTGAGGATCTGGCTTCTCCTGGCCGAAAATGAACAGCTACCAGAACCACCAGGGTTATGACCATTATCAGTGCGGGTTTCCAAACCACTTGACTATATAACTTCAAAATAAATGTTCCTGGTCCTTGGGTTGAGGATATTTCGATCAGTATTAGCCACGTGCTGACCGGAAGCGGCAGGTGGCCACATTGGGTGGAAAAATACGGGCTATTGCAACGTCAACGAGTAGACGGCACCACCAATAAGGTCTAACACATAAAGCTCGCCGTTTACATCCTCGCCAAAACTTGATATGAATAGAGAGGTGTCAGCGATTTGCGCCTGCGACCAGGCTCCGTCTGGCGTTCGGAATAACCGCCAGATCAAACCGCTACAATAATCACCAAAAATGTAGTTGCCATTCATTTCAGGCGTGGCATCCCCTCGATAGACATAGCCGCCGGAGACTGAGCAGTTGCCCTCTTCATGAGTGTATTCGCCAACTGGCAAGGTCAGGCCGCTCGAATCACAATCTGGCTCACGATAACAATGCGTGCCTTCCATTAAATCCCAACCGTAATTTTCTCCACCCTGGCTGTCGGCCGGTTGAAAGTTGACCTCTTCCCAGAGCCCCTGGCCCACATCGGCTAACCATAGGTCGCCGGTCAGGCGATCAAAGCTAAAACGCCATGGATTACGCAATCCCAAAGCCCAGATCTCATTGCGTTTGCTGCTCATCCCTACGAATGGGTTGTCGGCTGGAAGTTCATAAGATTCGTCCCCATCCACACCAATCCTGAGTAATTTACCCAGAAAGACCGTGGCATCTTGTGCGCGTCGTTCGGGATCGCCGGCGCTGCCCCCATCACCCATTCCAATATACAAGTTGCCATCAGGGCCAAATTGTAACTGGCCGCCATTGTGATTGACGTATGGTTGCGGTACGCGCATTAATATCTGCTCACTCTGGGCATCGGCCTGATCCGGATTGGTCGCATCACGTTGGTAACGAGCCACGATAGTGGCCCCAGTCAGATCCGTATAATTGACATAAAGATAGCCATTTGCCGCGTACTGGGGATGAAAAGCGACACTCAACAATCCCTGCTCATAACCAGATGAACCCGTACGGTCCCGAATGTCAAGAAACGGCCGGCTATTGAGTTGCCCATCACGCACCATTTGAATTGTCCCAACTTTCTCGACAACAAACAGGCGATCATCACCGGCATGGGTGAGATATAAGGGCTGGTCAAGGCCGTCTAGAAACAGAGACATATTTAAGCTTTCAGCCGGGTGACCGAGCGGGAGGGCAGTCGGACTTGGAACGCTTGTTGGCGTGTCCGTCTCTTGGCTTTGATCAGCTGACGCCGTGACCCCAGTGGCCGGCGCCATCGTCAATGTTGGCGCCGGCGGCGGAGTCTGCGTCGCAAACGGTGACGTCCCGCTCGTTGGCGCACCGGTCGGGATAACGCTCCCCTGGGGCTGGGCAGCCGGGGTGTTCGTTTCCGCGATGCCGGTTTCTTGTGCCAGGTCTGACTGGCAAGCCACCAGCAAGAAGAACATAAGTGGCAAGATTAGAATAGTGAGGGTTTTCATGGATGCTCCTGGTAATATCCTTCAACTTCCCTGGAGACCTTCATTCTTCGTAAAGGGTACTCTGAAATGTATTATTAGCTATTGCTCGTTGGCGGCCCTCAGTCTCTCCCCATATTGGCGGTCATAATACTCCTTGAATTCACCAGACTTAATTTTACGCCACCACCATTCATTATCTTGGTACCATTCGGCCGTTATGCGTACGGCATCTTCGAGTGAATATTGGGGTGTCCAGCCCAAGGATTTCATTTTACCCACATTCAGACTGTAGCGCCTGTCGTGTCCTGGGCGGTCGGCCACGTGCCGGATTAGATCGTTGGACCGGCCGAGAGTGGCAAGCAATACCTCGATCATGGCCAGGTTTTCCATCTCATGCCCTGTGCCAATATTGTAGACCTCACCGGCGACACCTTCATGTAGAACCAGGTCAATCGCTGAGCAGTGATCGCCCACGTACTGGTAGTCCCGCATCTGCCGTCCGTCGCCGTAAACCGGCAGGGGCAGATTATCAATAGCGTTCGTTGCAAACAGGGGCACAACCTTTTCAGGGTATTGGTAGGGACCAATATTATTCGCTCCACGGGTAATAGTCACCGGCAGGTCATAAGTCGTGTAAAAAGCCAGGGTCATCAGATCGGCGCTGGCTTTGCTGGCAGCATAGGGGCTGCGAGGGGCGACTGGATCTGTCTCCAGACTGGCATAGCCGGGCGAAACATCGCCATAAACCTCATCAGTTGATACCTGGTGATAACGTTCAAGTTTTAATAGGCGAGCCGCCTCTAAAAGCACGTAAGTGCCATAAACATTGGTCGTAATAAAAGCATCTGGATCTAAGATTGACCTATCGACATGGGTTTCGGCGGCGAAATTAATTATCGTGTCGACGGAATAACGCTGGATCGTTTCAGTCACGGCGGTCGCGTCGCAAATATCCCCCTGCACAAAATGATAACCCGGATCCTCGGCGATAGGGAGCAGGTTGTCTAAATTTCCTGCATAGGTCAATTTATCGAAAACGATGACCCGGTATTGGGGATATTTCTTGAGAAAATAATGAACAAAATTTGAACCAATGAAACCGGCTCCACCGGTTATCATAATATGCTTCATACGTGACCTCTATAGTTAAAGAATTCTTGACCCGGTCATTGTAGCCCAATCAGCAAGTGCGGTAAATGACATTTAAGCTACGTTGTCTTGACGACAATATCACTCAAGTGATTCGCGGCTTCGTCACCGCGATCGGCGGCGTTGCTCAAGTGGCGATAGACTTCCCTGAGCTTTAGGATTTCTATAATATGCTCGACATCTTGCGGTTGGGCAAAGAGATCGGCAAGTGCTTCCCGGTAGATTCTTTCAACACGATTTTCCAATGCCTTGGCCCTCTGGGCATGCTCATTGGCTACTCGGGGGTTCTCCGCCAGGCGGTCCACTGCCAATTCTAATTCGACCGAGGCATCTAATAGCAAGGTTGCCATGCGTACCAAGAATTGATTCGGCTGGATGCCCAAAATCTCCATCTCTTCGGTCGTGGTATAGGCGTAATCGACGACATCATCCAGATTGCGGGAGAGCGCGTTGATATCTTCCCGATCCAGCGGGGTAACGAATGTCCGGTTTAGTTCATCAATCAAGATACGCCGGACTTCATCAGCATCCTTTTCGATCTGTTTACTCCTTCCGGAGTACTTTTCGCCGGGTTTGTTGAGATATTTCAGCAACATCTCATTGGCTTCTACCGCAAATTGGGCCTGTTCGCTAAGTAGCTCCATGAATCGATTACTTCTAGGTCTGAATAGGTTACGAATAAAGTTCATCATGACCTCCCGTTGACCAATCGGCAACCAACTAGCCAGCTATCTCCGAAAAATAAGCTAACGGCCAGTAAATAATAACCGCCAGTAGCGCGGTGACGGGCAAAGTAATTAGCCAGGCAAGAGCGATATCTTTGAAGACACTCCATCGCACCTTACTCATCCGTTCGGCCGCGCCGACCCCGACAATACTAGAGCTAACTACCTGGGTGGTACTCACTGGCCCACCGATCAAAGTGGCACCTAAGACAATCGTAGCAGTTGTAGCTTGCGCCGTAAAGCCGTGAACCGGCCGGATCTTATAAAACTTCCCTCCGACAGTGCGAATCATCTTTGTTCCGCCAAAAAAGGTTCCTAAAGCCAGCGCGCCTGCCGCACTAATGATGATCCAAAGAGGATTGTCGACTTCGTCAGCCATATTCGTAGCGACCAGACCCAGAGCCAGAATACCCATAACTTTTTGAGCGTTATTGCTGCCATGTACCATGGCCAATCCCGTTGAAGTTATGATCTGACCGCGATTAAAATATAGACTGACGGCAGGCGTCGAGCCACGCACAATGAACATGGTAATGCCCATGCCCACATAACCACCAATTAAACCCAATAGTGGGGAGAGCAGTAACACCAATATAATGGTCCGCATTCCGGCTGGCAATAAGGCGTCAGCGCCCGCCCCTACAAGAACTGCGCCGATCAGACCGCCGAATAGTGAGTGCGATGAACTCGATGGTACACCCATTCGCCAGGTAACCAGTTTCCAGACAATGGCTGAAATTATCGCTGCGAAGATGACCGGCATCGTAACCGCATCAGGATCAACTAGCTCAGCCCCAATCGTACGGGCCACTGCCGTACCGAAGAGAAATGGACCCACAAGCTCGGCTATGGCGGCCACTGACAGCGCCTGACGGGGGTGCATCGCCCGGGAAGAAATGACGGTGGCTACGATGTTGGCGCTATTGTGAAAGCCATCCAAAAAACCAAAGATCAAGGCCAATATATATAAGATTACAAATGCCGGAGCGATGATCATTACAGTTACATATTTTCGGCTGATCATTAATTCAGATAATTCGTCCGACCCATTGTCTGAGTGGCGAATCTTGAGGATAAAAGAGATTAGCTGGAAAGACTGTCATAATCAACCTCTGTTAATATCTGACAGTAGAATACCAGATAACGCTGGCTTTTTTTCTTAATCGAGGCGAACTATAAACAAGGCAGGTTGGCCAAATGAAGCGAAAGTCATAAAATTTCGTCTACCATGATCTCTCGATATTATCTCGACGGCGCGGATGATCAGCCAATAACTCGCAGGAAAAAGGCGGCGCTGGTGAACGGCGGTCAAAGCACTTTTCTGAGTGGCTGGTTGATCTTAATCCTGATTTCTTCTGCATACCTTTTCTGGTTAGTTTACCGCTGGGGCAACCGACCAGTTTGGTTGACCCACTTGCCAACGGCCGTTCATGAAACCATCAGCCTCATCGAGATGGCGGCCGCCATTACCCTCCTGTTCGTATGGGCCGGGTTGTTCTGGCAAAATCGCCTTCATCTCAGAAACAGGCGATCATCCTTAACACTGAATAAAGAGCAGCTTTTCGCACTCGATCCGCAGAGCTTTGAACATTATGTTGCCGACCTTTTTCGTCAGAAAGGATATCAGGTCACCGTGCGCGGCCGCAGCGGGGATCATGGCGTCGATCTTGAATTAGCCAGCGCCAACGGGAAAAGAGCGATCGTCCAGTGCAAGCGTTACCGGGATACAGTAGGCGAAAAGATCGTTCGGGATCTGTTTGGTACACTATTGCACGAACGAGCTAGCAGGGCTTTCCTCATCACCACGGCCGACATATCCGATGCAGCGATCGAATGGTCCCAGGGTAAACCAATTACCCTGATTAATGGGGATACATTGGTCGAAATTGCCGCTTCATTAAATAGACAGCCCATCAATTAAGCATGGCTTCTGCCTCATCAAATTTAACGATATTAACCTATGATGCGGTCGCTGACCGATATCTTGAAGTGTGGCGGGATCGCTCTGCTATTCGGGAACAAATAGATCGTTTTGGGGCTATGTTGAAAGCCTACGGTCTGGATAAACAGCCTGTACTGGATGTTGGTTGTGGTCCGGGTTTCGATGCAGCTATTTTCCGTGAGTTGGGGCTGCACGCTACCGGTACAGACCTTTCAATGGGTATGTTGTCCGTCGGCCGCAAAGAACATCCAGGGCCATATTTCCTGGCAGATATGCGCTTTCTACCCGTAGCGCCGTGTATAGGAGGACTCTGGGTTTCGGCGTCACTATTACATCTAGATCGCTCAGATGTTCCCACAACGCTTGGCCAATTCGCTAGAGTGCTATTGCCGGGAGGCCTACTCTACCTCTCAGTAAAAATCGGAAATAGTGCGGGTTGGGATTTCAATGCTTTTGAGCGCCCCCGGCATTTCACCTACTGGCGGTCAGAAGAGCTGGATCCTCTTCTAGAACTTGCTGGACTAGATATAATCGATGCCTGGGAATGGGAGGGCGGGAAAGATCGCTGGTTGGTTCGTTTTGCCCGAAAGTCGGCACACTCGACCGGCTTAGAGTTACCTTGCAGCGGTACTCAAGATTATTAAGAGTATGACGTCTTTCTCTCGAGGTGCCTGTTGACCACTACCATTATGCTCGTTCGCCATGGCCAGACCGATTGGAATCTCGCTCGCCGCTGGCAAGGTCATCTGGATATTCCCCTTAACGAAAATGGCCGACGCCAGGCACGACTTCTGGCCAGCCGGCTGGCTACTTTACCCATTAAGGCTATTTATTCCAGTGATCTCGTCCGGGCGAGTGAGACTGCGGAAATCGTGGCGAAGCGGTTAAAAATCCAGCCCATCCTCGATCCGGCCCTACGGGAGAGAAATGGAGGCAGCTTCCAGGGCCTAACTTTTGAAGAATTACAGGAGCAGTTCCCGGTTATGTGGCGCAGGGTGCGCCTGGAATATGCGACGCCACCTGGAGGGGAGAGTCTATATGAAGTCGCTAAGCGATTGACGAGCGCCTTTGAGGCTATTAGCCGGCGCCATAAGGGCGAGATGGTTATGCTGGTCAGTCATGGCGGCGCCCTAAATCTCCTGATCTCCCATATCGTTGGCTTGCCTTTAGGCCAACCGGCCAAGATAAGCCTGAGAGGTAATACGGGACTCTCAATTATTGAGATTGGCGATGATGGCGGACGTCTGGTTACCCTTAACGATATCCATCACCTGAAATCATCCTCAGATCCCGATCTGGCGCTGTCCCCGCCTTCACCGGCCGAAGCGCCGGCCTGACAGCTCTACGGAAAAGGCGTTGCTGTCGGGCATGGTGGGTTAAAGAAGAGGGTTTTCTCAACACTCTCGCCACTGGCCGACGTCACTTTAAACGTCGTCGGATTACCCCGGCAAGTAGCCCATCGATACTCAAACATGGCTTCGACTTCGTCAATATCTCTGAAGTATCTGTAGCCACCCCCACCACCGGTCGCCTTAATTATTACGGTGGCTATCGCGTCTTTCGCTGAAGCATCTGCAAGACGCCAACTGATCGAATAATCGAAGGCCAGAGGGCCGCTTGCCGTGCCTTGCGGTTGAACAGTACTCCTGGTCACTGTTGCCCGACGCGTAGCCGTCGCTGTAGGCGTCAGCGTTTCGGCCAGGGTAGGCACTTGAACCGGTGTAAAAGTTGGAATAGGGTTGGCGGTCCCCGGCGAAGCCTCCGTTGCAAAATTGGCCGGCAATGTCTCCGGTGGGGCTAATGTCTGAGAAGGTCTGGCGGTCGGCCCATTTTCGCCTTCTGTAGATGACTGAGCGGGTGTACTCGTACTAGGAGATGTCGGCGACGGCTCCTCCGCCGGGTCGCTTGTTTGGAAGTTACAGGCAAGGGCAGCCAAGGCCAAAATGGCTACCATTAACGCCAATCTTCGAAACTCGGCAACATTCTTGTACATGGAAACTCCTTTCTGTGTCTGATTCATTATAGCATGACCGCTTTATCTGGCTATTAAAATAGCCCCGTACACAATGAACCTCCAAAGATCGCTGATGATAGGATTCGCTCTGATATGGCCGGGAATCGTTCGCGAAACATACAAGTTTTTAATCGTTGCGGCACTGATCATAACAACCCAAAGCAATAATATTGGACGGGATCCACTCTTGGTTTATACTTCCCCAGTCACGTTGGCCGAAGTTTAAAAGATGCTGGCAAACCTGGTTAATGGGTTATTCATCGACCAATCAAAAGTTATAGGATCGGTAAAGTCATGAATTTTGCGATGTGGATAAAAGCATTACGGGTCATCCCTAGTCTGGACGAGGAGGAGTGGTCCGGCCTTGACATTATTTCTCGCTGGCTGATAGCTACCCGTTCCGCCGTCTTGATCATCACCTTCATCTCGGCTGCCATCGCCGGAATTCTGGCTGTCCGTGCGGCTAAATTCGATTTTTGGCTTTGGTTGGTTATGACCATCGGTTTGATCTTGGCCCATGCAACAAATAACCTGGTCAACGACCTGACGGATTCGTGGAAAGGCGTCGACAAGGGGGAGGATGCATTTCGCGCCCAATACGGCCCGCAGCCTATTGAACATGGCCTGATGACCGTCCGGCAGGTCATCCTTTACGCGGCCGTTACAGGGCTTATAGCGCTGGCTTGTGGATTGTTTCTGGTCCTTTATCGTGGCGGGCTGACCGCCCTACTACTGGGTCTGGGTGTCTTCTTTGTCCTCTTCTACACCTGGCCTTTGAAACACATCGGCTTAGGCGAAATCGCCGTCCTAATCGTCTGGGGACCGCTCATGATCGGCGGCGGTTACTATGTCGTAACCGGCGATTGGAGCTGGCCGGTCGTCCTTGCCGGCTTGCCTTATGCCCTCGGAGCCACTACCGTTATCTTTGGCAAACACATCGACAAGATCGTGGGTGATAAAAAACGAGGTCTCCATACCTTGCCGGTCATTCTAGGCGAAAAGAACTCTCGTTACACAGCCATCAGCCTGATGGTCCTACAATATGTCCTGGTGGCTATGCTGGTCATTACCGGTTTTTACACCCTGGCCATGCTGGTCGTTCTCCTGGCATTACCGCAATTACGCCTGGTTATCAATGTATATCGCCAACCTAAGCCACTCCAACCACCTCCTGAATATCCGGAAGATGGCTGGCCGCTTTGGTTTGTGGCCTTCGCGTTTATCCACAACCGCCGTTTTGGTCTGCTTTTCATCGTCGGTTTGCTTATCGATGCCATATTAGTCAGGCTTGTTGTTGACAGAGTCGTTCTGTAACAGGCGTTTAAAACGCCAGCGACAATCATGAACGTTTCAAGAGGCAGTTGGGCCAGGCTTAGGATATTCATTCTCCCCGTGGCCATCCTTTTAATCGGTACCACGCTCATTCTTTCAGCGCCATCCGAAGCGACAATCGGCGACGGAATCAAGATTGTGGCCATCCATGTGTCGTTAATTTGGACAGGGATGGTCGGGCTTGTACTGGCCGGGTTCATCGGGGTGGTTATCGTTATCTGGTCAGATAGCCGTTTATCAACTTGGATGGAATGGGTCGCCTGGGTGAGCCTGGTTATTTTTGCTCTTGGTGTCGGCGCCAGTCTCATCGCCGAGATCGTCAATTGGGGCGGTATCGCCTGGAATGAACCACGTACGGATGCCAATCTGAATCTTTTAGCCCTGGCCATTATCATCCAGGTGATCGCAAGTTGGCTGGGCCGGTCCCGGCTGCAAGGCCTTCTGCACCTGGTCGTTGCTGTTGCCATCGTATGGGGCACGGTTACAACTGAACTTCAATTGCACCCGTCTGGTGCGGTTAGCTCATCACCTTCTGGCAATATCCGATTTACTTTTTATGGACTGACGCTCTGCTGCCTACTTTTCTCCACCTGGATCATATATTTTATCCGGACCACGACATTGAAACGGACTGCCAACCAGGGCTCTAGGAGTTAAGCCCGGGACGGTAATGAAGGCAGTGCCAGGTTGGGCCGGCTGCTCATATCTGGGTGCTCGAGCCTATTTGATTCTAGCAAGCCTAATATCTCCTGAATGGCCCGATGGAGCTGGTTATCAACTCCCTGGATCCAATCTTGTGGCCGGTTTTCCACTTCGATATCCGGATCAGTGCCGTAATTTTCAACACCGAAGCCAACATCTGTAAACCAGAAGGAAAATTCAGGTTGGGTAGTGACCGTGCCATCAACTAGCGTATGCCGAGGATAGATTCCGACCACCCCACCCCAGGTCCGCTTGCCGATGAGCGGTCCAATTCCTAACATTTTGAAACCATGGGAGAATATATCCCCGTCGGAACCGGCGTATTCATTGGTCAAGGCAACGATAGGTCCGGGAACAGACTCGACCGGGTACGGCTCAAGAACCTGGCCCCACCGACTGATATCATAACCTAAACGCTTGCGAGCCAGCTTCTCCAAGATGAGCTGTGAAACATGGCCACCTCGATTATTCCGAACATCGACAATAAGCGCTGAGCGATCAACCTCGGCCAGGAAACCTCGATGAAATTCGGCATATCCCCAGGGTCCCATGTCAGGTATGTGGACGTAGCCGGCACGCCCATCGCTTGCCTGGTGAACGATCTGGCGGTTCCTCTCCACCCAAGCCCGGTACCGGGCAGGCGTCTCATCATGCAGGGTCTTTACTGTGACCATTCGGGCCTCGCCCGGATCGTCACCGGCCAGGGTTAAGGTGACTTCCTGACCGGCCAGATTGACCAAGGCGGCTGCCGGTGAATGGAGTTTACCGAGGCTGATCCCGTTAATTGCCAATAATCGATCACCAGTAGAAACGTTTATCCCCGGTCTGTTCAATGGGGAGTCACTTTCCTCTTCCCAGGCATCCCCTTGGACAATTTCATTGATTCTCCAGAATTCACTACCCTGATCATATTCAAATGAAGCGCCGAGGTAACCCTGGTGATATGAGGGCTCACCACGATAGTCGCCACCCATCTCGTAGCCGTGAGACGTACCCAGTTCTCCCTGCATTTCCCACAACAGATCAGAGAACTCAGCCCGGCTGGCAACCCGATCGACCAGGGGCAGGTAACGATCGTAAATCGCCGGCCAATCAATTGAGGCCATGTCTGGTAACCAATATTGATCACGCTGCAAACGCCAGGCTTCCCGGTACATCTGCCGCCATTCCGTGCCCGGCTCAATGGAGACCTTTACCCGGTTGAGATCGATCCAACCGCTGGTCCGGCCGGGTCTGCTGCCATCCTCCTTTGAGGGTTTTTCCCCGGCTTTTAGCAAGCGCAGGCGATTCTCAGCGCGATAGGCCAGGGTCCGGCCGTCGCGCGAAAGGGCGAAGCTAGATACTTGGTGGATCAAGGCCTCTTCTTTCTGTTGCTGAAAATCATAGCTATAGACCGTCGAAGTAGCCCGGGGAACCTCAGGCATAAAGCCCTTCCCCAGCGCTCCTTCAACCGGCGATCGACTGTAGAGCACTGCATCTTCGCGAAGGCCTATGATTTGACGGTACTTGCCTTCAGAAACTGGAAAAGCCACGATCCGCCGCTCAATTCCTTCCAGATCGATTTGTATTAATTTTGTCTCAGCCTCGCTGTCAAGGCTTTTTTCGCTTGTTTCTTCCCTTGAGTCCAGGACATCAACGCCGAGTTCTTCCGCCAGATCCATGGCAGAATCGTCATTATCACTCTCACCATCAAACAATTCGGCCGGTACCAGGAGCGGCTTCTTCTGGTTGTCGTTATCCTTCTTTGACTTTTCGCCCGGCGCTCGTGGGATTGGAACAAAGGGAGATGGCAGATCCTTCCGCAAAGTTATCAAGTATGGCCGGACTCCCCGGGGAAATCCCAGGTCGAAATGTAGATTGTCGTACACAGGATCAAAGTGACGATACGAGAGAAAATAAATATATCGCCCGTCAGGATCAAAAGCGGGTGAAACATCCCGGAGAACCGGCTGAGTCAGAAGCGTAAGATCACCGGTCGAAGCTTGCCATAATTTCAGCACCGTTATCTGCAACGATATCGATACACTATACACGACCCATTCTCCATCCGGCGACCAGGAAAATCCGGCGATAGGCCCACTCTTTCCCTGGTCGATAACCTGGAGTTCCTTCGTCTGCAAGTCTAATACACAGATTTCGTAACGATGATTGGAGAAAAGGACCTGGTCCTTAACGGGATTGACCGACAAGGCGCCGGGCCGGCCGATATCCAGGTCTTTGAGGTAGACCGGGGGGTGATTGGCATCGGCCGCTAATATAACAAAGCTCTCTTCCCCGGTTTCGTCACTGATGGCAATGAGACGTTCGCCATCATTGAGCCAATCCATCAGGCGATACCTGGGGCCATGATTTTCGCCATGCTGTAAAACGGCGCCTTCCCAGTTGGCAAAAGTATACGCTTTACCCCGGCAGGTGACGGCCATTGAGTGGCCATTGGGGTGAACCGCCCAGCTATCCAGATAAGAAGCTGCCCATACATACTTTCGATTTCTCTGAGTTTGGGCCGAATGGAACTCAATCTCAATTGATGTGTTAATGGTAGTGGCCGGATCAAACATATACAAATCACCGCCAGCATGGTACACAATTCGCCGACCGTCAGTGGAAGCATTACGGGCATAATAAGTGTCGTGATCAGTCGCTCTTTGAATATCACTACCATCTGGTAGGCATGAGTAGAGGTTGCCAATCCCTTCATGATCAGAGAGAAAATAAATCCGGCTGCCAACCCACATCGGCGATGCCAGGTTGCCATCCAAATTGACCAAATTTTCGAACTCCTGGTTGCCCAGACGATCGATCCACAGTTGACCGGCTCTTCCTCCACGGTATCGTTTCCAAAGGGCCGGATCGTCCGTGTCCCGGCCGATTACCAGCCCACCTTCCTGCCCAAAAGTGATATCCAAGGCCGGGCCAACAGCGACCGGCTCAGGTGCACTGCCATTGGGATCAATCTGGTAGAGGAAAGTGGGCCGGTAGAAAGGCTGGCCGGCATTATTGGCAAAGATGATTTTATTGTCTGCGCGCCAGTCCAGTGCACGGCAAACTGTGGCGCCCATATGGGTAAGCCGGCGTACAGGCCCACCGACAGCTGCCATCGTGTATAATTCAGGCTGTCCTTCCTCCCGGCCGGTGAAAACCAAGCTTTGCCCATCGCTTGAGAAAACAGGTCTACTGGCTTCCGCCACTCCCGAGGTCAACCGCCTGGCCATACCACCTTCAGCCGGCGCCAGCCAGATGTCATCTTCACAAACAAAAGCGACCTCGTTCTCAAATATCGCCGGAAAGCGATAGTAACCTATCTGCATAGCCTTCTCCTGATTCTCCCCTCCATTCGTTATCTGCTTCTTTTGGCCGGGGATACAAGTTTATCCTAAGCGATCGACATCCCCAATTTCACGGACCCTTTACGCGGAGATTACCGGGTATTTACAGCTTTTTAGAGGCAGATCTCGCATAATGACGCCGCCATTCAAGTAACCGCCACGATTAATGGCCCAGGCCAGGCTGAGGCCCGTTGATCGATTGCTGATTTTAGGAGGTATCGGTGTATCGGGGTCCAAGCAGGCATTTCAAGGTCGTATTCTGCCCAGATAACCAGTACGCCATTTGGCACGCCGAGGCGCCCACTCGCCTCAGCTGGCAAGAAACCGGCCGATACGGATCAGAGCGGGAATGTTGGGACTATCTTGAAACCTATGAGGGAAATCAAGGATACATAATCCGCTTCCCTGACCATCCATCTTAAGATAAGCAAGATATTCCCTTTCAGATAGCGGCCTGATCCAGGCTACAAGCGAACCCTCCCCACCCGCCTGGCTTTGGCAACCCTTTTGACTTCTCGGACAAAAAATAATCAGCGTAAACCGGTCAGGTTCCTGGCAATCACCATTCTTTGAATCTCGCTGGTGCCTTCATAGATCTCAGTAATTTTCGCATCGCGGAAGTACCGTTCGACAGGCAACTCCTTGCTATAACCCATGCCCCCATGAATCTGGATGGCCTCAGTGGTCACCCACATTGCGGTCTCGCTGGCAAACAATTTGGCCATGCTAGATTCCAACGTGTAACGCTTTCCCGTTGTAGCCGATTCAGTCTTGGCCAGCGCCGCCTGAAAAAGAAGTAGCCGGCTCGCCTCCAGGCGGCATTTCATATCGGCCAACTTCTGTTGGATCATCTGAAACTGTCCTATTTTTTGGCCAAAGGCTTCCCTTTCCTTCACATAAACGATGCTTGCTTCCAGAGCAGCCTCGGCAAGACCAACAGCCTGGCTGGCAATACCAATTCGTCCCGCATCCAACACCGCCATAGCAATCTTGAATCCAGCGCCTTCCTCACCCAGTCGATTTTCAACTGGACACAGATAGTTCTCAAATAATATTTCGCTGGTGGCGCTAGCCCTGATACCCAGTTTTGGCTCCTTTTTACCTCGCTCAAAGCCAGGGAGATTGGTGTCAATCAAGAATGCTGTGATCCCGCGATGTTTTTTCTCGGGATCAGTCATGCAAAAAAGCACGATGAAGTCGGCCACCGTTCCGGAAGTAACCCAGGATTTTCGACCATCGATAATGTAATGGCTGCCGGCGTCATTGAGTTTAGCCCGGCTACGCATATTACCGGCATCACTGCCGCTCATCGGCTCCGTCAGGCTGTAAGCGCCTATTTTTTCACCGCTGGCGACAGGAATTAAGAATTTTTGTTTTTGCTCTTCGGTGCCGTATTTAAGGATACCATGACAAAAGAGTGAGTTATTGACTGACATAATTGTCCCATGGCTGGCGTCGGCCTTGCAGATCTCGATCATGGCTAACACATACGCCAGCGTGTCCATACCCACCCCACCGTACCCTTCGGGTACTTCAATACCCATGAAGCCCATTTTTCCCATCTTTCTGATAGTATCCAGAGGAAAATCCCCAGTTTCGTCATGATGGGCCGCGATCGGCATTATTTCCCGCTGGGCAAAATCGCGGGCCGCCAGTTGCATCATCTTATGCTCTTCATTTAATAAATTTAACATCGTGGTTCTCCCGAATAATTAGTACCTATAGATTTCGAAAAAAGTCATCTCCGCAAAGCATCGAGCATTATCAATTACCGAGGTCATCCCATTCTACAGATTTCTCTCCGACCAAATCAAGAAAAGCCAGGAAATCGTCACGCTCCAATTCCAGTCCTTCTGTCCATCGTCGCCTTTCGGCGAGCCAATAGGGACCCTCACGACCGGCAAGAATATTGGGTGGGATTTTCGGCCGGTCGGTCGATCCTATCCAGCGAGTGACGAAACCGCCTTTATAATAGTCGGCGGGCGTGATCTTAAGGAACCCTTTTCCTTCAATAATTGGACTGACCCGATTGGATGGAAGATAACAGTTAACCACAAACCGCTGATCATCCTGCTGCAGTTGGAAAGCCAGGCAAAAATAATTCTTGGGTAAGCGTCGTTCTCGTCCGCCCACGGCATAACCCTTGACGGCAAAAAACCATTTGAGAACGGTAAAACGGGCTGACCAATCAATCGTGTTGGTGCGGGCGTCCTTCAGATAGACTACAGCGCCGCTTTCATTCAGCTCTATACGTTGGCCGCTTGGCCAGTTTCGTTTGAGAAAGCGCTCGGTGATGGCTGCCAGGCCCAAGGACACCAGCAAGGCTGAAGAGCATGAGACGATAAAGGCGAAATCTGAAATTGGCGATTCAAGGCCCTGCACGGTTGCATTCAGCCCAATATAAGTGGCAAAAAAGGCGGCCGCCAGAACAAAAATTACCACCAGGCGAACACCCGGGTGCTCTTTGTTGGCATGGAGGGTGATAGTCGTTTGCTGATTAGATTCCATGTAGGATATCCCGCTGGTACAACTGCCAGATCCTATTCTCTGCCGTAGATTCTGGCAAGTCAAGCGATAAATAGGGCGCTGTTAAAGCCAGGGCGCCCTTGTGATGCTCGGGCAGTACCGCTTCTCACGGAAATGCAGGGCGGGCATGCAATCTGTTTATATTACAGAAGGATTCCCCTACAAAGGTGGGGAAATAATCGGTCCGGCTCTGTTTCTCACTTCGAAAAACCCGTGACCGGTTAAAAACTTATTCCTTTCATTGCTAGAGCGATGAGCAACGACTAAAATAAGGGTATGAAACCAAATACCAATGACATTGATACCTTTCTGCAACAACATCTCGATGACTACCTCGCCGAATTGGCTACTTTATGTGCCCAGCCAAGCATATCGGCTACTGGCGCCGGCATCGCGGATTGCGCCGACCTGGTAGAAAATATGCTTTCTGCCCGGGGTTTACAAATCCTAAGACCCAAAACGGCCGGCAATCCGATTATCGTTGGCCGGGCAGCCGGGTTGTCTGAGCGAACCTTGCTGTTCTACAATCATTACGACGTTCAGCCGCCTGAACCGCTCAACTTGTGGACATCACCTCCTTTTGAGCCAACCATTCGCGACGGCGCTTTGTATGCCCGGGGCGCAGAGGATGACAAGGGTGAATTCGTCGCCAGGTTAGCCGCCTTCGATGCCGTTAAAGCAGCCAATAATGGCCAGCTGCCTTGCAACGTCATCTTTGTGGTCGAAGGAGAAGAGGAAGTTGGCAGCCCACATATCGCCGCATTCGTCCGCAATCATAGTGAGTTGTTAGCCTGTGATGGTTCGGTATGGGAAGGTGGTGGGCTGAATGCCGACGACCACCCCGGACTTGTCCTCGGCTACCGGGGCATCCTTGCTGTAGGGCTTACTGTGCAAACCATGAACCGCGATGGCCATTCAGGGGGCGCGCACGCCTTGCCCAGTGCAGCCTGGCGCTTGTTATGGGCCATAAACAGTATAAAAGGCCCCGATGAGCGACTGCGCATTCAGGGATTTTATGATCGCGCTCTCAAGCCATCATCATTAGATGCGTCGCTGCTCGAAAAACTGCCTGACCCGGAAGCCAAGCTACGCCGGCAACTTGAGATCGCTACCTTCGCCGCCGGACGGCAAGGCAAGTCAATCAACAGGGCTGTATTTGAACCAACCTGCAATATTCAAGGCATTACGACCGGCTACCAAGGCGAAGGTATGAAGACCGTTATCCCATCCAGAGCCGAGGCTAAGTTGGATTTTCGCCTGGTGCCCGATCAAGATCCCAATGAGATCTTTGCCCTGCTTCAGTCCCATTTCACGAGCGAGGGCTTCCCTGACGTACAGCTAAGCCGGCTCGGGGCCATGTGGCCGGCCAAAGTGGCGCCCGACGACCCGCTAGTGCTTCTGACGGCCGAAACGGCTGAGGAAGTATATGGCCTGCCGGCCTCGATAGATCCCCTGATCGGGGGCAGCAGTCCTGTTTATGCTTTTGCCAAACCCCTGGGCGATATTCCGGTTGTCAGCGCCGGTACCGGATACTCCGATAACCGCATCCATGCGCCAGATGAACACGTTCGCCTTTCAGATTTTATGAACGGCGCTCGCCACCTGGCCCGCATTTTGGATCGTTTCGCATCCCTGGCTTAGCCCCTTCGTAGGCGAGCTACTTCCTGTTAAAATGAGAGCATGTTCGCCGAACTGGTGGTAAATATTGAGGCGCCTCTTGAAGGGACGTTTCACTACCGGGTTCCTCGTGATTTGGAATCATTGTTGACCGTTGGGCACCTGGTTGAGGTTGAATTCGGCCGCCGGTTGGCCCAAGGCATCGTCATTCGTTTCGACGATTATGCCCCGGTTGAAGATACCAAGCCCATCATCAACCTGATCGATCCCGAACCGGTAGTCCGGAGCTGGCAAATAGACCTGGCCTATTGGTTAAGCGAACAGTACCTGACCCCCCTCAACGCCTGCCTGCGACTCATGCTGCCGCCTGGCCTGACCCGCTGGTCCGACATCACCCTGGATCTGAACCCATATTGGGATGGCGCCGGCCGGCTAACTGATACTCAACAACAATTGCTAGACCTGCTCCGGGAAAAGGGCGACTTACGCGGCCGGCAGATAGCCCGGGCAATGCCAAAAGGAAGCGATTGGCGCCCGGCAGCAAGCCAGCTGGCCCGCCGGAACATCATCCGCAAGGCCACTATCCTTGACCCGCCGCGGGTCCGGCCGAAGATGGTCCGCACGGCCACACTAAACGCTACGCCAGAGCAAATACTGGCTCACTCGCTTCGGCTAGGCCGGAATAACTTATTAGCCAGTGTCCTGTTTTATCTGTTGGGCCAGGATGATCCGCTGCCTGCTGTCAGTACGGTTATGGCTGAAACAGGCGCCAAACCGACTCACCTGGACAAATTAGACAATGCCGGGACTATACGTCTGTCACCGAAAGAAACGATTGTCATCCCCGCCTCGGTAAACATCGCTGACTCCCCAGAACTAAAAGTTTTCCTGGAAAGTTTACCCTTACCCGCCGGCCAAATTTCTGACCAAAGTGCCCTGGTCAATGCTCAGGAGCAGGGCCTGGTCGAATTGGTGGAAACACCTACGGCCGTGGTTCTTTCAGTCTCTCGGGAAGTCGCCCTGCGCCAGATTTTTATCCTTCGCGGCGCCGGCAAATATTATGAGCTGCTGGCCAGCCTGGCCTCATCCGCGATTCCCCTACCGCTCAGCGAACTCTACGCGGAAACCGGGGCCAATTTAAATCACCTGAAAAAGCTAGAATCATTGGGGCTCATCCGGCTTGGTGAAGAAGAGGTCTGGCGGAATACCCTGGCTGATCGAGATTATATTCCCACGACACCGCCGGTCCCAACCTCGGACCAGGAGCGGGTTTGGAATGAGATCAAATTAGCTATGCAGTACAATCCGGCGCCATTTCTACTGCATGGCGTCACCGGTAGCGGCAAAACAGAAATCTACCTGCGTGCAGCGGATTTTGCCTTAGCGTCAGGTAAACAAGCCATCGTCTTGGTCCCAGAGATAGCGCTGACGCCTCAGACAGTCCGTCGATTCGCCTCCCGCTTTCCCGACCAGGTTGCTTTGCTCCATAGCCGGCTCAGTGATGGTGAGCGCTACGATACGTGGCGCCGGGCCCGCGAAGGCCAATATAAGATCGTCGTTGGACCTCGCAGCGCGCTTTTCACACCCTTTGCCAATCCGGGCATCATCATCCTGGATGAAGAGCACGATCACTCGTACAAACAGACGCCACCTGTGCCACCACCGTATTATCACGCTCGCGAGGCGGCCATCGAACTAGGCCAAATTACGGGCTCGACAGTCATACTGGGTAGCGCCACGCCCGATATCGTCACCTATCACCGGGCCCAGGGCGGCTGGTGTAAACTGGTGGAACTCCCCCGGCGCATCATGGGCCATCGCCGGCGCATCGAGGGCCAGGCCGCCCGCTTACAGAGAGAATCGTCCTACCAACAGGCTGAAGGTGATCCAGAGGATGCCCTAACCATCCCGCTACCCCCGATCCAAATTGTCGACCTGCGCCAGGAATTACGGGCCGGCAATCGCTCCATATTTAGCCGAGCGTTACACACGGCTCTAGATGATACACTTTCTCGAGGAGAGCAAGCGATCCTCTTTCTCAACCGGCGTGGCACAGCAACGTTCATCATGTGTCGTGATTGCGGCCATGTCCTCAACTGCCCGCGTTGCCGGATGCCCCTGACCTACCACCGCCCGGGGGCGCTCCTGGTTTGTCACTACTGCGGGCGAAAAGAAGAACCCAAAGATACATGCCCGAAATGCGGATCCCGGCGTATCAAATATTTTGGGCTGGGCACCGAGGAGGTGCAGCGGCTGGTGGAATTGGAATGGCCAGTCGCGAGAACAGTGCGCTGGGACCGGGATACGACGGCCGGCCGGGATAGTCACGAAGCCCTACTGGCCAGCTTTATCAACCAACAGGCCGATATCCTGGTAGGCACGCAAATGATCGCCAAGGGGCTCGATCTGCCCCTGGTTACGCTGGTGGGGGTGATCTCGGCCGATGTCGCCCTGGGTCTGCCCGACTTCAGCATCGGCGAACGAACCTTCCAGGTTCTGGCCCAGGTAGCCGGCCGGGCTGGCCGGGGTATGTTAGGCGGCCGGGTCATCTTCCAGACCTACCAGCCCGAGCATTACGCCATCAAGGCGGCCGCCGAACATGATTACACCACCTTCTACCTGGAAGAGATCCGCTTTCGCACCCAGCACGCCCTGCCCCCCTTCCGGCGCCTGGCCCGGCTGGTCATCACCGATCCCGTTGACGAGCGGGCTGAAAGGCAAGCGAAACAACTGGCTAACGCCCTGCGCCGGCACGCCCGGGAAAAAGCCTTGGGTGCAACCGAAATCGTTGGCCCTCTGCCGCCTTTCTTCAATCGGATTGACGGCCGGTACCGCTGGCAGATTATTATTCGCTCCCCCAATCCAGCTCGCTTGTTGGCCGATTTTCAGATCCCATCGAGCTGGGTGGTGGATATTGATCCCGTAAGCACGCTCTAGGGACCGGCATCTCAGGGAACTAATTTGTGTACTTATCGCCAACCGCTAGTACCCTCGGGCGGACTCGAACCGTCAACCTACGCATTAGGAGTGCGTCGCTCTATCCTTTGAGCTACGAGGGTAAATAAATTTGGCAGAAATTGTAGCAAGAATCGTGACCGGATGCCATTTTCGAGCCGGAATCACTATTGGCAAAATGGGCTAATTGGTCCAGAATATGAGGATCATTTTTCTATGGTTCAAGGTTGAAATTGTTGATTAACCAATCGTGAAAAGAATTGCCGTATTAACCAGTGGGGGAGACGCCCAGGGTATGAACGCAGCCGTGCGGGCCGTTGTGCGGATGGCCATTGATCGCGGACTGGAAGTCTACGCCGTCACCGAAGGGTATCAAGGCATGGTCGATGGCGGCGGGCGAATCCGGCCCATCGGCTGGAATGACGTCGGCGGCATTCTGCAACAGGGCGGTACGGTGATTGGTTCGGCCCGATGCGCGGCATTTCGCCAGCGTCCGGGTCGGCTCAAAGCCGCCCGGAACCTGGTGGAAAACGGCATCGAAGGCCTGGTCGTTATCGGCGGCGACGGTAGTCTGACCGGCGCTCACATCTTCCGCCAGGAATGGCCTGATCTGGTGCGAGAACTGACCGAACTCGGACATATCTCAGTGGAAACGGCCGCCCAACACCAACATCTACGCGTCGTGGGAACCATTGGTTCCATCGATAATGATTTCCACGGCACCGATATGACCATCGGCGCCGACACCGCCCTACACCGCATCACCGAGGCTATCGACGCCATTTCCAGCACGGCCGCCAGTCACCAACGCTCCTTCGTCGTCGAAGTAATGGGGCGACGTTGCGGCTACCTGGCCTTGATGAGCGCTCTGGCCTGCGGGGCCGATTGGGTCTTGATCCCGGAAAGCCCCCCTGATGTTCAGAGATTGGGAAGACAAGATGTGCGAGGTGTTGCGCAAAGGCCGGGAGATGGGCCGGCGTGATAGCGTAGTGATCGTTTCAGAAGGAGCCCAAGACCGGGATGGAAAGCAGATTACCAGCAATTATGTAAAGCAGATCATTGAAGAGAAGTTGGGCGAGGATACCCGGGTGACGATTCTCGGCCATGTTCAGCGGGGTGGATCACCCAGCGCCTTTGACCGTAATTTGAGTACGCTGCTCGGCGCAGCCGCGGTCGAAGCCATTCTTGAAGAAGGTATCGAAGATGATATCCCGGTGATCGGCATGCGAGGAAACAAGCTGGTTCGCACACCCCTGACTGATTGCCTGGTTCGCACCCATGAAGTAGCCGAAGCCATCGCCGCGCACGATTACAAACGCGCTCTGGCTGCCCGGGGCAGTAGTTTTTCGGCGGCTTTCCAGGATCTGCGCACCTTTGTCCGGGCGATGCCTCACGAGCCGAAGCCGGGACAACGCCGTCTAAGGTTGGCAGTTATGAATGCCGGTGCCCCGGCGCCAGGTATGAACACAGCGGTACGGGCGGCCGTTCGTTATGGTCTCGATCGCGGGCACGAGCTCATTGGCGTGGAACATGGCTTCCTCGGGCTCATTAATGGTGATTTTCGCGAGCTCAATTGGATGAGCGTGAATGGATGGGCTCATCGTGGTGGCGCGGATTTGGGTACCAACCGCAAAGTTCCGGTCAATAGCGATTTTTATACCATCGCTAAGAACCTGGAAGAGCACCGGATTGATGGTCTATTGGTCATCGGTGGTTGGAGCGCCTATGAAGCGGCCCTGGCGTTGCACCAGCGCCAGGATTCCTACCCAGCCTTCAACCTGCCCATTGTTTGTTTACCGGCAACCATTGACAATGATCTGCCCGGTTCGGAACTGAGTATCGGCGCCGACACAGCCCTGAATAATATCGTATCGGCCGTTGACAAGATCAAACAATCGGCTGTGGCCAGTCAGCGCGCATTTGTTGTCGAAGTATTCGGCCGCGACTGCGGGTATCTGGCTCTGATGAGCGCGTTGGCCACCGGAGCGGAACGTGTATATTTACCAGAGGAAGGGCTGAAGCTCCAGGATCTGGTTGATGACGTCAATCAGCTAATCGCGGGTTTCCAACATGGGAAGCGCCTAGGTCTTATTATCCGCAACGAAAAGGCCAACGAGACTTACACGACAGATTTTATGTGCAAATTATTCGAGGAAGAGGGCGGCGATCTGTTTGATGTCCGCCAGGCTATCCTGGGTCACATTCAACAAGGCGGTAACCCATCGCCTTTTGATCGTGTCATGGCCACCAGACTGGCTGTAGATTGCCTCACCTTCCTGGAAGAGCAAGCTGGCAGCCCAGAACCCCGCAGCGCCTGTATCGGCCAGCAACGGGGACAGATCGATTTCACAGATTTAGTAGATATGGCCCGTCTGATGGACAAGAAGTTCAACCGGCCGAAGGAACAATGGTGGTTGGCTTTGCGGCCGATTGCCAGAACGCTGGCCCAGCCAGGTCCGCGGATCCAGGCTGATGGTTAACTTAACAATTATTTAGGAGAAGTTTATTATGAGAATCGGAATATTAACCGGCGGCGGCGACGTCCCGGGATTAAACACCTGTATCAAAGCCGTCGTTGTTCGCGCCGTTGAGGAAGGACACGAGGTGATGGGCATTCGCCGAGGTTGGGGTGGATTATTTTGGATTGATCGCGACGATCCTGACACGATAACTGAATTCACCGTCGAGCTGGATAAACAAGCGGTTCGAACCGTCGACCGCACAGGCGGCACTTTTTTGCATACCAGCCGTACCAATCCGAGCCAGGTCAGTTACAAAAATGTGCCTGACTTTCTGAAGGACCCTGAGCATCCGGAAGCGGAAGCCCATGACAGGCGCCTGCGCGATTTTACGCCCCACGTTCTCAAGAACCTGGAAATGTTAGGGATTGACCGCCTTATTCCAATTGGCGGCGATGACACCCTGAGTTTTGGTGAGCGCATTCATAGTGAGGGTTTCCCTGTTGTGGCCATACCAAAAACCATGGACAACGATGTCTACGGGACGGATTACTGCGTTGGCTTTAGCACGGCCGTCACCCGCGGCGTGCAGATTATTCACCAGCTCCGCACCAGCATCGGTTCGCACGAGCGCATCGGAATTTTTGAACTTTTCGGCCGAAATTCCGGTGAAACAAGCCTGATCTGTTCTTATTTGGCCGGCGTTGACCGGGCCCTTATTTCCGAGGTGCCCTTTGACCCAGAAAAATTGGCGGAACTTTTGTTGGACGACAAGCATAATAATCCCAGCAATTACGCCACGGTAACTATCAGCGAAGGCGCCCACTTTGCCGGCGGCAAGGTCATCGAATATGGCGAAGCAGACGAATATGGCCATCGAAAATTGGGCGGAATTGGGGAAATAACCGCCGATGCCCTGAAGGAAATCACCGGCGAGCACGTCATCTTCCAGCGCCTGTCCTATATGATGCGTTCCGGCGCTCCTGACGCGTTGGATTTGATGGTGGGCACAAATTACGCCAACCTGGCCATGGATTTGATTCTGGCCGGCGAGAGTGGCCGGATGGTAGCCTTAAGAGAGGGTAGATATACCCATATTCCGATGAGTGACGTGACCAAAGGCCTCAAACGTGTGGATGTTGAAGAGTTATATGATACAGTGCGATATCGAGCCAAAGTCCATAAAGTCCTGGGCAAACCGATGTTTCTTTATTAGCCGATCAGGGTTGTATTGGCATCCGGGATCAATATGTTCCACGCTTGTTAGCATTATATAAGAACGCTATGACGGTCTTGACATGTTTACCCTGCTCTCCGTAAAATAATCGTAATGAATTATAAGGATTATTACAAAACCCTTGGTGTCGAAAAGAGCGCGAGCGAAAAAGATATCAAGCGAGCCTACCGGCAATTGGCCCGCGAATTCCATCCCGACAAGAACCCCGACAATAAGGCAGCCGAAGAAAAATTCAAGGAAATAAACGAGGCCTACGAGGTCTTGGGCAATCCAGAAAACCGCTCAAAGTACGATCAACTCGGTAGCAATTATCATCGCTACCAGCAAATGGGCGGCTCACCGGATGGCTTTGACTTTTCTCAATGGGCTGCGGCCGGGGGTCCGAGTGGTAGCTACCGATCTAGCAATATTGACCTGGGAGATCTCTTTGGTGGATCGGGTGCTTTCTCTGATTTCTTCCGCACCGTGTTCGGCGGCAATATGCGCGGGCAAGGACCTGGTATGGGCAACCCATATGCGGGAAGCCAGCAGGCCAAGGGCCAAAGCATCGAGCAACAAGTTGATATTACTATTAGTGAAGCGTACCATGGTACTTCAAGGACCTATGCCACCGAGGACGGCGAGCAGTTTACGGCGAAGATTCCCAAGGGCGCAAAGAATGGCACTAAGATCCGCCTTCGAGGAAAAGGGGGTTATGGCCCGGCCGGACGAGGGGATCTCTTCCTGGTTGTTAATGTGCAACCTGACCCGACTTTTGAGCGGGAAGGAGATAAGTTGCTAGTGGAAGTACCGGTGGAGGTCGTTACCACTGTATTGGGCGGTAAGGTGACCGTTCCGACTATGACCGGATCGGTTAAGCTAACCATTCCGCCTGGTACACAGGGCGGCCAGACATTCCGTCTGAAAGGACGAGGTATGCCTAGCTTGCGCAAAAAAGGTGAATTTGGCGATCTCATGGCGACGATACGGATTGTCATTCCCGTTGATTTGAGTGAGGAAGAGCGCAATCTCTATGAGCAACTGGCAAAATATGCTTCTGACAGCGCCTAGCTTGATCAATGGGAAGCGAACTCTCACTCAGCATTTTGAACATAGTCCTGCCACTACCGCGGATTAGCCATATTAGCCAATGAGGCACCGGAAAACCCTGATGATAATGAAAGCAAATCGATACATTTACTTATTTCTTGGCATCTTACTCCTGGCAGCGCTTGCCTGTTCGCTCAGCACTGTATCTGATAATTCGAGTGCAGTGGTTGAGTCAATCCAAGGGCAGATCTCTGAGCCTACCAGTACGCCTGCCCTGGTGGAGAATACAGGCTTCGGTGAAACCGAACAGCCCGTCCCGGAAAAGAGCCAGGTGCTACAAGCGGGCATGTTAGAGTTGGAAGAAAGGCTGATCGACCTGTATGAGTTGGTAAACCCATCAGTCGTTCACATCCTGGTATATACCAGCCGCCAAGATCCCTTCCCTTTGGGCAGTGGTAGTGGCTTCATATTTGATTCGAAAGGTCATGTCGTCACCAACAACCATGTGGTTCAAGGTGGTGATGAATTTGAGGTGATTTTTTCCGACGGAAGTCGCCGGCGGGCAGAAGTTATCGGCCATGATGTCGATAGTGATTTGGCCGTTATGGAGGTAGACTCTCTACCAGGCTCCTTCCCGGCTGTTAAGCTGGGTGACTCCGATAGCCTACAGGTGGGACAACTAGTGATAGCCATTGGCAATCCGTTTGGCGAGCAGGGTTCAATGTCCATGGGTATCGTTAGTGGCTTAGGTCGCAGTCTGGAATCGCAGCGTGAGTCTGCAACTGTACAGGGACGCTATTCTCTGCCCGAGGTCGTCCAGACCGATGCGCCGATAAACCCAGGCAATTCTGGTGGGCCATTGATAAACCTGAATGGCGAAGTCGTAGGGGTTAACAGCGCCATTCGCTCGACCACCGGGGTCAACTCCGGTGTCGGTTTTTCGATACCCGTCAATGCCATTCGCAGGATTGTCCCTGTTCTCATAGAACAGGGCAGCTATAATTATGCCTACATTGGCGTAGAAATTCAGTCCCTTAACTTAAATCTGCAGGAACAATTCGAATTGTCCCAACCCTCGGGAGCATACGTGACTTCGATCACCGAAGGTGGACCGGCTGAAGCCGCAGGTCTTATCGCGGCTAGAGTCACTGATCGCACGGGCGGCGATCTTATCATCGCGATTGATGGAACCCCGATTCGTGATACAGAGGAATTAATTGCTTACCTGGTTTTCGACGCTAGCATCGGCCAGACTGTTAAGCTGACTATCATTCGGGATGGGGAAACAGCTATTGTTCCGCTGACTTTAGGCAGCAGGCCCTGATTGAATTATTTACACTGTTCCAGGATCTGAACAAACATATTTCTGGGATAGTGATAAACACTTTACATAAGGAGGAAGCAATGTTACTGCAAGAGGATCTGCAAGATTTGCTATCATTTGATGGCGGGGAAAACCCGGTCATCACCCTCTATCTCGATGCGGATACTAGCAAACAAACCAATGAACTAATCAAGAAACAAGTACGGGCAATGCTAAAGGAGGCAGATGCCGTCAACGGCGATGTTGAGGCAATCGAACAATATCTGAATTTGTCCTATGACTGGAACAGTCGCGGTCTGGCATTGTTCTCTTGTGCCGGATTGGAATTCTTCCGTGCTTACCCATCAGCTATACCCTTTCGCAACCGGGTCAGAATCGGAAACCGGCCCCATGTGAAACCGCTTGCCCACCTTCTAGATTATTACGCCTACTATGGCGTCATTGTCGTCGATCGGGTTGGCGCTCGATTTTTCGAGTATCATCTAGGCGAGTTAATAAGCTCGGAAGGAACCATGGGCGAAGATGTCCGCAAGCAAAAGCTTGGGGGAGGTTCATCCCGTGGAGGTGGGACCTCGGCCACGACCGGACAGCGTGGGGGTCAGGGTGGCCGGCATGAGGATGAGGTGGTCCAGCGGAATATGCGCGATAGCGCGGCGGCAGCCCAGCAGTTCTTTTCAACCAAGGCTATACGACGCCTGTTTCTGGGTGGGTCGGCCGCCAATGTTGCCCAATTTCGGGAACAGCTCTCCAAGCAATTGCAGAGTCAAATAGCCGGCACCTTCGCGATTGATATGACTGCGGGAGAACATGAGATTCGCCAGCTCTCACTCGAACTGTTACAGGAAGCTAATGCTGAACGGGAGCAAAAGTTAGTTGACACTCTGATCACGGCAGCTGCCAAAGGTGAAAATGCAGTTGTTGGGCTGGAAGCAACCTTGTCGGCCGTTAGCCAGGGTAGGGTTCAGACCCTGATCCTCAGTGACGGCTTTCGCTCAGCCGGATTCTCAGATGATGAGCGCGGCCAACTTAGTGCTTATGAGTCGGTATCTACGCCCTATGATTCCCCGCTGACGCCGGTTGAAGACATTATTGAAGCGGCAGTCTCGCGTACTATGGACATGGGCGGCCAGGTTGAGATAATCAGTGATATTCCGGAGTTGGAAAAGGCCGGCCCAATTGGCGCACTCTTACGCTATTAAGAATAAAGCGATCAAGGTTTTGTTTCAAAGACCATAAGCCAAGGGGGCATCGAGCTGACTCGATGCCCCCTTGGCTTATCCACCTCGACCCACAGTTAAATTCATTTATACTTAACCTTATGCGAAAGATTGCCTGGTTAATCATTCTAATCCCCCTGACCTTATCGGCCTGTTCGCTAATAAATAGGAGTGATGAACCGCTTGTCGAAGTAACCCAGGCAGTGGTCGTAGCAACCCCGCTCCCATCTCCCACGTCGCCTGCGACGCCGCAGATAAATGAGCCCACTTCGGCAGGACCTACCGTTCTGAATGTCTGGCTCGTCGGGGAATTCAACTCTCAGGCTGATTTACCCGGCAGTGTGATTCTAGCCGAACAGTTGGCTACCTTCCAAGCGAATCGCCCTGACCTGGAAATTCATGTCTCGGTAAAATCGGTTTCTGGGCCAGGAGGAGCCTTAAGTTATCTACGCACCGGGCGAAACGTCGCCCCCTCTGTAATGCCTGACTTGATCATCCTGTCGGACGACCAACTTGAGACGGCCGTGGCCGAAGAACTCATTTACCCCTTGGATAACCTCGTGTCCGACGCCTTTTTAGCGGATCTTTACCCAGGCGCATCATCGGTATCCCGTGTCGGCGACCTGGCTTACGCCTATCCTTTCGTCCTGGAGAATCTGAGCCATATGGCTTACAGCTCGGCTGTATATACCGGTACGCTGCCCATCACCTGGGATGATTTGTTGGAAGATGAAGCAGCGACTTTCACCTTTCCTGGAGCCGGCCTGCCTGGCGCCGAATTTGCCTTACAGCTTTACCTGGCCAACGGCGGCTCGCTCACGAACGAATCTGGTCAGCCAATGCTAGATCTCGATCCTCTGGCAAGCGCATTAACGCTCTTGCTTGAAGGACGGGAGCGTGGTGTATTACCCATACAAACAACCAATTTGACCCTACTCGAAGAGGCCTGGCAGTTATTCGACAATGAGGTGGTCAACAGTGTGCAGACTACATACGCCTTGTACATAGCTCAACGCGAAAATAGCCTGGAGAGCGGCTATATGGGATTACCCGGTCCGGAAGCCCCTCTGGCGCCCATCATTAAAGCTTGGAGTTGGGCCATCAGCACGCCAGACTCCAGCCGGCAAATATTAACTGCTGATTTACTCAACTGGTTAATCGCGGCGCCTAATATGGGCGATTATTCCCTGGCAGCAAATAAACTTCCCACGCGCCGGACTGCTTTTGAGCAATGGCCTGAGGGCGACCCCTACCTTGTATTTATTCAACGGGAGCTGGAAGTCGCCGATCCATATCCATCCGAAGCGAGCGGACCGATACTGAATGCCATTGGCCTTGCCGTATTTGATGTCCTTTCTCTGGCAAAAACGCCACAACAAGCAGCTCAGGACGCCATCTCCAGCCTCTCACTGTGAGCCGAACTGATCAAGAGCCTTGGCCGATCTTTGACAGCCACCAGCAGCATGTCAACAAGATGATTGACAGGGTGCTCGAGGCAGCTGATCCGGCCACCCTCACCAGCAAATACATCAGCCGAACTGGCTCCGAGCTAAAAATAGCTTCCATATCTCACGATACGACACAAGGTCGGGTTTATGTGGTGGCTGTTGGTAAAGCCTCGATACCGATGATGGCTGCAGCGGCGCACCAACTCGGCCCAACTTTACATAATGGAATCGTGATAACTAAGAGCCGTGACCAGACACACCTCGATAAATTAGTGGCGGACAGGGATTTACCAGCCCAGATTTCAGTCTATGGCGCCGGGCATCCCATCTCGGACAGTCGCTCCATAAGCGCCACTACCGCGGTCACCAAGCTGGTCGACAAAGCCGGTAAAGGAGACCTGGTCCTCTGCCTGATATCCGGCGGGGCATCGGCCCTGCTTACTCAGCCCATATTACCGCTGGGTGACTGGCAAGAGTTAACCAGTGCCTTATTAGCCAGCGGCTGCACCATCAATGAATTGAACATAGTTCGTAAACAGTTGGATGTGATAAAAGGGGGCGGCCTGGCCCGAATAGCAGCCCCGGCCACATGCCTGACACTCATACTGAGTGATGTCGTCGGCAACCCCCTGGATATCATTGGCAGTGGGCCAACAGTGCCAAATCCAGACCTACCGGAGGCAGCCCACCAAATCTTATGCCGTTACCATTTAGATCAGTCGCTCGCTCCGGAGATTTGGCAGCGGATTGAGGATCATTTCGCTGTGCCGACGGCCAAACCTGCTGGGGAATTGCCAGTAGCGGCCAACTATATCATAGGTGATGTACGGGTGGCGGCCGAAGCGGCCGCCGGAGCGGCCGCGGAGCTTGGCTTTAACACTCAGGTATTGACCACTCACCTAGAAGGTGAAGCGGCCGAGGTTGGGCGGGTAGTCGGAGCATTGGCCAAAGATGCGCCGCCAGGCACCTGCCTGCTACTAGGAGGTGAAACAACGGTTACGCTACGGGGGCAGGGAAAGGGAGGCCGCAACCAGGAGGTGGCCCTGGCTGCGGCCATTGCCATAGACGGAGAGAAGAATGTTGTCGTAGCCTGCCTGGCCACCGATGGGGATGATGGTCCGACCGGCGCGGCCGGGGCGATAATAAGCGGTGAGACCCTTCCCAACGCACGTTCAAAAGGAATCGATGCCCAGGTGTACCTGGAACAAAATGATAGCTACAACTTCTTCAGGCAAGTTGGCGGGCTGATTCAGACCGGACAAACCGGAACGAATATCAACGATCTGCTCTTTATCTTAAAATATGAAGCGTCTTTAACGTCGACGATTGCTTTTGCCTAGACATACAACAGGCGGGATTTTATTTTGATTTAGGACTAGTGGAGAATTCAATGACAATCAAGTTCGGTACGGATGGCTGGCGCGCCGTCATCAGTGAGACCTTTACCTTCGGAAATCTTCGCCTGGTTGCCCAGGCAATTGCCGACTATGTACACGAGGAAAACAGCCATGACCCCTCGGTCGTCATTGGCTTCGACACCCGCTTTTTATCCGATCGCTATGCGGCCGAAGTAGCCCGGGTCATGGCGGCGAATAATATCCACTCTTGGCTGGCCCGGGCTGACACCCCAACCCCGGCCGTTAGCTATACGGTTGTTAACAAAGAAACGACCGCCGGAGTGATGATCACGGCCAGTCACAATGCGCCCCGCTACAATGGGGTTAAGCTGAAGGCCAACTATGGCGGTAGCGCAAATTCCCAACAAAATAGCCGGATCGAATATTATCTAGAAAAAAACCTTTCTTCAGCCCGTGGCCCCAACTTGATGAGCCTCGACAAAGCCATCGACGAGGGCTGGATTCGTAAGTTTGATCCCTCCTGGGCCTATTATGAACACCTGAGTACGCTGGTCGACTTGGATACCATTTCCTCGGCCGAATTGCGAGTCGTGGCCGATGGCATGTTCGGCGCCGGCCGGGGGGTGATCGGAGAAGTACTGGCCCGGGGTCGCACCAAGGTCCACAACATTCGCAATGAGATGAATCCTGGCTTTGGCGGTATCCATCCCGAGCCAATCCGCAAACACCTGGGCATGCTAAGTTCAACGATTCAGGCCGGTCATTGGGATGTCGGGCTAGCCACCGACGGCGACGCCGACCGTATTGGCGCTATAGATGATCGGGGTAATTTTGTCGATCCCCACCGAATCTTCGCCCTCGTTCTGCGTTACTTAATAGATAAGCGTGGCTGGCGCGGACGGATCGTGCGCACAGTTTCTACAACGCGCATGATTGATCGCCTGGCTCAGCGACATGGCATGGAAGTCGTGGAAACGCCGGTTGGCTTCAGCCACATTGCCGACCAGATGCTGGCCAACAACGTCGTCATGGGAGGCGAAGAATCTGGGGGTATGAGTATCAAAGGACATATTCCCGAAGGCGATGGAATTTTGATGGGTTTGCTGTTGCTGGAGGTCATGGCCGATGCCGACGCCTCGTTATATGATCTGGTTGAAGATCTGCTGGCAGACGTAGGTCCCGCCCAGTATGCCCGGACCGATATCACACTTGTTAGGTCGGTGAACAAGGCCAGAATGGTTGATCTGCTTTTAAGCCACGCTCCTGGGGAGATATCAGGAGTAAAGGTGGAAGATGTTCAGACAACCGATGGCGTTAAATATTATCTCGAGGACGGCAGTTGGCTGCTGATCCGGCCGTCGGGCACAGAGCCGGTGCTCAGAGTCTATGCCGAAGCGCCTGACGATGCGCGGGTCAAAGCTTTGCTATCATTTGGGGAAGAAATGGCCGCAGTGGCCTAAAAACAACCGGCCATTAATTGTACGTGCCTGAAAGGCAGAGACTATAAGGCCTTAAACTGCTCAAAGGGCTGCTGGCACTGCTTGCAATAGTGAATGGAACGACAGAGAGTTGGTCCAAAATCGTTCTTTACGACTGTATTTTTAGAATCACAATAAGGGCAGACAGGCACTTCGAAAAAGGTCAATTCCACCCGTCCGCCATGGAGCGGCGGAGGGGCCAGGCCAAATAACTTTAATTTTCCTCTGGCCTCTGGAGTGATCCAATCACTGCTCCAAGGTGGTGTTAAGACAATCTCTACCTTAACGTCTTCCGCCCCTAATTGGCGAATTTGGTCTTCCACATCGTTGATCATGACTTGCAAGGCCGGGCAGCCGGCGAAGGTGGGCGTAAGCTTGACCACCACAATTTGACCATCAACCACTACTTCGCGAACAATGCCCATCTCCACCAGTGATACGACCGGAATCTCTGGATCCTTAACGTCTTCCAGTACTTTCCAGATCAGCGAAGTTGTAAGATCTAGGCCTGGTTCCATCTGATATCCTCTACCAGTCTGCTTCCGGATCAGATCGGGCGACTTCCTGCAGATCGAGCAGCAGATCACTGAGATGCTTAGAGTGTTGAGTGCGCTCAGCCGGGATTGGGTTTGTTTCCGCCGGCAGATTAAGCCCTGACCCGGATAAGAAGGGGACAACCAGGGCCTGCCATTCCGACCACTGATCAACCGGATCGGGTATCATGCCGGCAATGACCAGGGGCCACGTTAATTCATCCTTGGAAAACAACTGTCCGGTAAAGAGCCAGAGTTCATCCAAGGCGCGCTGCATGCGTTGATTGCTCTCGCCGGTGCCCAACCCCAGCCGACGGGTCCAGGAGCTACTATGGCGGTAATGATAGATCTCTTCCCGTCGAATTTTCGCGGCCGGTTCGGCGAGGAGTGGCAAAGGACTCTTCTCTAACCACTTTAATTGAACGAGCTCATACGCATCAAATAGATACTGCCGCAAGATAGTGAAAGCCCAATCCCCTTTGGGCAGTTCAACTAACTGCACATTTCGGAATTCGCTGGCCTCGCGAAAGAAGACCAGCCGGTCAGGAGCAATTCCGATGAGCCCGCTCAGCTGGTTGTACCAGAGCAGGGCATGGCCCATTTCATCTTGGGCGATGTTGGAAAAGGCGATGTCTTCCTCAAGAATCGGGGCGTGGCCTGTCCATTCTGAGTCCCGGTGGGCCAGCACCAATTCATCATCCGCGAGGGCAGTAAGATAATGAGCGATGGCTGTGTGATATTCCCTTTTAAAATCTTCCATTGAGGCAATCCAACCTGATGACTATACGATACCTAGGCTTCCCGGTCGATATCCGCCTTACCTAATAAACGGCTCTTTGCCTCGAGCATCTGTTGGATTACCCGGTAATGCTGAGGCATACGGTATGCTTTTTCGGCCGCCGGAGAAAACATGGATTCGACGTCGTCAATATTGCTACGGGCAACGGCGCTTTCTGGACAAACCCACCAGACAGTACACGATGGATCATCAAATGTGTTTATTGCCCCGGCCATAGCCTGGCCGGGAGTCGTCGCGTCAACCTGGCCAACATATTCAACATAGCTCATCGTTCGGCGCTGATTACGTTTTTGGAACACCAGGTAGCTCCTTACAACCGGGAGGGCTTTCGTTAGCTCTTGCTCGGAATCGTCAGCCGGACGGGCGGCATTTTCCCTGATCTCATATTTAGTCAAGGCGTAGATAGCGGCTGCGGGCACGACCCATAAACTCAAGCAAATCGGCCGGCGAACGAAGACATCACGGGCATTTTGCAGGGCAAATTCGTTATCCGGGGCATGCACTGTGCCTACATTGCGGTGCGGTTGGCCTTCGCGATCCTGAAGGAATACCTCAAATCGTGGCCATTGGGAGTCACTCATCGTGTGAACCCAGTGGATGTTTGTGTGCGTAGGCAGTGACAGCTTCGCGGACCCACCTGCCGTCTTCGTGGGCCTGGCGCCGAGTGGCCAGTCGTTCGGCGTTGCACGGCCCGGCCCCGTTTACAACCCGCCAAAATTCATCCCAATCGATCGGGCCGTAGATCCAATTCTCCGTCAGCCGGTCATAGCGCAAATCTGGATCAGGGATTGAAAGGTCCAGGGTAGTGAGGTCCGGCACCATCTCGTTGACGAACTCCTGGCGTAGAGTGTCATTGCTCCGAGTCTTGATCCCCCAGCGCTTGAGCGTGTCGCTATGTTTTGAAACATCGTCAGGCAAGCCGAACATCATGAGGGTTGGCCACCACCAGCGATTAATCGCGTCCTGCACCTGGGCTTTCTGGCTGGTTGTCCCTTGCGCGTAATGGATCACCATTTCTTTGCCCTGCTTCATATGGAACCCTTCTTCGGCCGAGATGCGTACCATGGCCCGCGAATATGGACCGTAGGAACATTGAGCGAGCATGGTCTGGTTCTTGATGGCCGCGCCGTCAACCAACCAACCGATCACGCCAATATCAGCCCAACTCAGAGTGGGATAGTTAAAAACCGAAGCGTATTTAGCCCGGCCGGCCAGCAGAGCGTCTAGCATCTCCTCCCGGCTGATACCCAGCGTTTCGGCCGCGTGGTAAAGATATTGGCCATGACCGGCCTCATCCTGGACCTTGGCCACCAAGACCAGCTTGCGACGTAAAGTAGGCGCCCGTGTAATCCAGGCCCCTTCGGGCAACATACCCACGATTTCGCTGTGAGCGTGTTGGGAGATCATGCGGATCAACTGATGCCGGTAAGCTTCGGGCATCCAATCGCCGGGCTCTATCTTCTCGCCTCGCTCGATCCTGGCCTCAAATTCCTGTACTTTCTCCGACCTAGGTGGACTTGTCTCCCTCATGGATTCTCCAATAGATCGAAGCTAGATAATGTCATCGGGATCAACTTTCAACATGATTTCCATCGCTTGTTGTGGTTCGAGAACGTTTTCAGGTGTGGATTGTCCATTAACATCAGGTCCGACGAGTGCCGGCACTCGTGGATTCAGTCCGAGAAAACCGATCACGGCAATTACCGATAGTACGCCGGCCGCGTACCAGACAATGCGCGGGTCCAGGTTATCGATTACCAGGCCAGCCAGGAGTGGACCAAGGGCAAAGGGTATCGTCCAGCTAAAGCCGTAAATAGCCATATACCGGCCGCGCATATCTTCCGGCGAAAAGCGGGCGACTAGAGCTTGAGCCACCGGCACCGTGATCATTTCGCCAACCGTAATAATAATCATGGCGATGACAAAGAAGACCATCGCCCCAAAAATACCGTACATGACAAAGCCGATACCGTAAAGAGCTGTGCCCAGGGCCATCATCAACATCGGAGAACGCTTTGAAATCCGACGAGTAATCCAAAATTGGAACAGAACCACCATGGCCGCATTTAAACTTAGCAACAAGCCAAATTGTTTCAAGGTAACGCCGTGGACATCACGCAGGTAGACCGAGAGGGTGCTATTCAACTGGGTATATATCAGGACCGTCACCATCGATATGAGCAAGAAGGCGATAAACAAGCGATCTTTGAAAACGCGTTTGTAACCACCGAGGCTCTGGGAAATGCTCTCTTCTGGATGCTCTTCAGTTGCTTCGGGCTTCGTTTCCGGCAAGGTGAAGAAAACTATCACAGCTGTTATCAGGCTTGTGGCTGCGTCGATACCGAACAGCCAGAGGAAGGATTGGGATGCCAGCAAGCCACCAATAGCCGGTCCAATGGCCACAGCAAGATTGGCCGAGACCCGCTGCATGCCGTAACCCTCGGCGACCTTCTCTTCTGGCAACAAATCGGCCACCATGGCTTGGGCGGCCGGACCACCCGCATTTGATAATAAACCAACTATTGCGGCCAATACGTAAAAAATGACCAAATCGTCGACGAAGGCCATGGCCAGGCTGCTCGATGCGCTGAAGATCAAGCCAAACATTAACATCCAACGCCTGCCGAGTTTATCCGTTAGCGCCCCCCCCATTAGACTACCGATTACACTCGCGCTGGCAAAGATAAAGAAAAGTATACCAACCTCGGTCAAACCGACGCCAAAATGATCGGTCACATACAAGGCAAAAAAAGGAAAGAGAAGCGCTCCTCCCAGTTGATCAATAAAGGTTGCCCCGGTTAATGTCCAGAATTGGCCAGGAAATTCCGCGTAAACCTTACGAACTCGATCAAACATTCGCTTTACAGCCTAGACTAAACAAAAAGAAATAACTAAGGAAAACTATGAGATGGCCCGGAGGATAAATCGGTAGATAAACGAGACGGCAAGTAGCAGGATCATCGGACTGAGGTCAATCCCTTGGGTGGCCGGCATCAACCGGCGTACTGGCGCCAGCAGCGGTTCGGTCAATCGATATATAACTTCCCGGATCTGGTAGCCGCCGATATTCACCCAGGAAAGGATCATTCGGGCGAAGATCAGGATAAAAATCGCGTAATATAGGGTGGTGAGAAGGGTCGCTAAAATATTAGACATTGATTACCTCTTATTATGGCGTACGCTAATTGAATGGCCAAACATTGGCGAAAATTAGCCACGCGAGCCAAAAATCGCCCGCCCGACCCGGATATGAGTCGCCCCTTCCAGAATGGCCAATTCAAAGTCATCCGACATACCCATAGACAATTGCGTCCAAATTGCGACCTCGAATTGGGCCTGAAGCCACTCACTAAGCCGTCTTGTGCGCTTAAAAACATCTCGGATCACGCGCTCATCAACCTGCCATGGGGCCATAGTCATCAAGCCTGATGGCTGCAAACCCGGCAGATCTTGGACCAACTGGACCAGAGCCATAAGGCTTTCCCGTTGGCCACCATCTTCTTCCCAATGGTCGCACAGCAGTCCGGCCTTGTTTTGCTCACCGGACAAATTGACCTCGATAAAAATGCGCAAGGGCCCAGAGTCAACCCGCCCGTTTTCAACCAGGCGACTTGATAATTTTTGGGCGATTTTCGCTCGTTCTAGCGCATGAAAGACGGTCGCAGAATCGGCCACCTGATTTGTCTTCCGACTTTGCAGGGCACCGATGGCGTGCCAGGTTATGCCCGCTTCGGAGCCCAGGTCGCCTTCCACAGCCGCCCGCTTGGCGCTCAATTCTTCGGCGCGGTTCTCGCCAAAATGGCGTAAGCCAACCTTATAGGCGGTCAACACCGTCTCGGCCGGCCAGGTCTTAGTGACGGCGACCAACTCGATTGTTTCCGGCCTGCGATCGGCTCTCTCGGCGGCAGTCGCTATCCGCTCACAAACTGACTCTAATCGAGATGTAATATCCATATACGCTAATTATAACAGAGGGGTTGCACATAGGGTTGGGTCGTTTCCAAGACCAGCAACTTATCCATCGACAAAGGCCAGCCGGTAGATAAGCCCCGTGGCAAAATCGGCCACATACAAATTACCGTCTGGCCCAGCGGTAATATCAATGGGTTGGGCGAACCCGGTGGCGAAATCGCTGCTTTCCCCACTGTCCGGGCTGTAACGCACGACTTTTTGGGCACCTTCAAAAGCGCTCCAGGTAACCAAAAACAGATCGTTATAATAGTTCGGATGCTTTTCATCTGTATAAGCCACCACTCCGGTCACTGCTCCATGGGGTATTAATTCCAGGCTGGGTGGTATGACTTCGATGCCGTCCGGGACGCCGAAGCATTGTGAGCATTCGTAAAAGGGGTAACCGTGCTCGGCGCCGGGAATGACCAATTGCAGTTCGTCCGCCGGCGAAAGACCACTTTCCAGATCGGGATCTCGCCCATTATCTGTCGCGAACAGCGATCCAGTTGCGTCCCAGGCGATATCATACGGGTTGCGAAAGCCGTGGGCGTAGACCTCAACCAGGCTCCCATCCGGGCTGAAGCGCAGGATAGACGCTTCTAACGGATGCATATCGTCCATCTGGCCAACATTGGGTTCGACCAACCTTTCGCCGTGGTCCGCCCGACCGCCGACGCCGACATAACCAAAGCCATCCGGTCCAAAGGCGATGCCATTGGGTCCATGCATGCCTAAATAACAGCATGGAAGCCCGTCAAATAAGGTCGTAACCTGGCCGTTCTCTACCATCGAGATTTTGCCCTCCCCGCCGACATTTAAATCGGTTACTCGACTGGAAACATACAGCTTCTGGCTGCCGGGCTGGAAGGCGATGCCTGTGGGCACCACGAATCCATCCACAAAGGCGGAAACCCGACCGGCGGCGTCGATTTCATAGATCGTCCCGGAGTGGCCGGCTACGAACAGCTGGCCTGAAGGACCGAAGGTTAGGCTGGTGGGGAAGTCATCGACCCGGGCGAATACAGACGCCTCAAAACCCGGCGGCGTCTGGATACGCGCTTCCCATGAGGCAAAGTCCTCGTTACAGGGATATTTGTCGCTGCACGCGCTGGCTGCGTATGCCACCTGGCCAACATTCTCGTGTAACGCCGGGGGGACAGTTGCGGTTGGCATAAGCGGCTCCGAGGTGACTCGTGGCGCATTGGTCTCAACCGGGGTCACTGTCCTTGGTGGGGCGCTGGTATTTGCCGGCTCCACTTCGACCGAGGCTACGACCGTTGGAACCGCTGACGAAACCGGTAATGTTGCGGCCGGTTCCTGGGTTGGCTCCGGCGAGGTGCAAGAGATAAGGAGCACAAGGCTCATGATTGCCAGGGCAAATCTTGAAAAATTGGCGGTGGTGATGAACGAAATACGCATGATTGACTTAGCGCTCCAATATTAAAGTAACAGGGCCGTCATTGAGGATATTGACTTGCATCATGGCCCCAAATTTGCCGCTTTCCACCCTGAGACCGCGTTGGCGCATCCGTTGGGCAAAAAGGTCTACCAGCGGTTCAGCCAGTTCTGGCCGCGCGGCATCCGTAAAGGAAGGTCGGCGGCCTTTTCGAGCATCGCCGTAAAGTGTGAATTGGGAAACAACCAGCACGCTCCCCTCAACGTCGAAGAGCGACAAATTCATCTTCTCTTCCGCATCGGGAAAGAGCCGCAAACCGGCCACCTTATCTGCCAGCCAGCGCGCCTTGTCTGGTGTATCAGTGTGAGTCACCCCCAACAGTAGTACGTAACCGCGATCGATAGCGCCAACTGTCTCACCGTCAACGGTCACGCTGGCCTTGCTGACCCTCTGCAGCAATACTCTCATAAATTGTTACCGATCCTCAGCCCGCTTAAACGATCCCCACCTGGCTATGGTCTCCCAAGGTCAGTTTATGGGCTTTAGGTCGAATGGGAGAGCGTTCGATATTCACGTAGCGGCCTATTAGACTATCTTGAATACGCGTGTCAATATTCTTGATGCGGCAATATTCCAGGACCACCGAATGCTCAATCTCACTATCTTCGATGAACCCATGATGGTATATGCTGGTAAAAGGTCCGATATAGCTGTTAATAATGCGAGAATCTTCGCCGATGATGGCCGGACCGCGGATAACGCTGTTGATAATCTCCGCCCCCTTCTCGACGGTAACGCGCCGGCCCACTTTGCTGTCCCGGTCAATGTATCCGTCAATCCGATAATCCAGCTCTTCCAACACGAGATCATTCGCTTCCAGCATGTCGCCCGGTTGGCCCGTGTCAATCCACCAACCACGGTGGATATAGGGATGGACCGATTTGCCATGGTCGACAAGCCATTGAATTGAATCGGTAATCTCCAGTTCGCCTCTCCAGGATGGTTTGATGCTCTTCACCGCTTGCATAATCGAGGAATCGAACATGTAAATGCCGACCAGGGCCAGATCGCTTAGCGGGTTCTTGGGTTTCTCAACCAGTCGAACGATCTGGCCCGAGTCATCCAGTTCGGCCACCCCATAGTCCTGGGCGTTATCAACCCGGGTGAGCACAATCTGGCTATTCCAGCCACTGTCGGCAAATTCAGCGATCAAAGGGCTGATCCCTCCCTGAATAACATTGTCACCCAGGAACATCACAAAACGATCGTCGCCCAAAAATGACTCAGAAATCTTGACCGCGTGAGCCAATCCCAGGGGCGCTTCTTGCTCAATATAAGTGATGTTCACATCCCAACGGCCGCCTCGACCAACGGCTGAACGAATCTCTTCGGCCGTATCGCCGACCACGATGCCGATATCCTTAATACCAGCGTCTATAATGGCTTCGATTACCCGGAATAGGACCGGTTTATTGGCCACGGGAATCAACTGTTTGGCGCTGGTGTAAGTCAGTGGATATAGGCGTGTACCCTTCCCACCACTTAATATGAGTCCTTTCACAAGAATTCTCTCCTAGAATAACAATTTCAATTGCGTAACATACACCTAATTGTAAAGTATGACTTTACGTTTCCCAAGTTATTAGACCGGCCAGAATAACCTTCTTGCTCGTTGTTAAGTTCAATTTCCGTTTTGGCCACCAATTTTGATGCCGCTGAGATTCTCCAGCGCTTTCACCAGTGCATGATTGCCCTCTTCACCCAGCCCTTGATGTTGCAGCGAGCGATACATATTGAAAACTGTGCTGACGCCAAGTAAGGGGACAGCCAATTGGTCGGCCGCCTCCAACACCAGGCGTAAATCCTTTTGCTGCAAGTCGATGGTAAACCCGGGCCGCCAGTCACGTTCGACAACCTGTGGGCCGCGGTTTTGTAACATCCAGCTTCCGGCCGCCCCACCGCTGACAGCCGCCAATGTCTTGTCCAGGTCGAGCCCGCCGGCCTGAGCGAATAACAACGCTTCGCCTACCCCCAACATGGTTACTACGACCAGGATCTGATTGACCAGCTTGACGCTCTGCCCCGCACCATTTGGACCAACATGGGTGATGGTTTTGCCCATCGCCTTGAGAACGGGCAGCGCCCGTTCGAATTGGGATTCCTCCCCCCCAACCATGATACTCAGCGACCCGTTCACTGCGCCCTCGCTTCCTCCGCTGATTGGTGCGTCGAGCATGTGTGCGCCGGCTTCCCAGAGACGCCCGGCGATAGTTTTGGTCACGCCCGGGCTGATCGTACTGCAATCAACAAGCAGTGATCCAGGACGAATCCCTTCGATAACGCCGGCATCCCCCAAAACAACCGCCTCGACATCTGGGGTATCGCTGACGCAAGTGATGGTGATATCGCTTTGGGCCGCGACATCGGCCGGTGTAAGGCCTGCCTTTGCCCCGGCAGCTATAAAAGGTGCCATCCGGTCCGCGGTACGATTCCATATCGTGACGTGATACCCGGCCTTGAGCAAATTATTGGCCATGCCCCGGCCCATGATTCCCAATCCGATGAAACCAACTGATTCGTTCATCCTCACTCCTTTGACAGTATTTCTATTTAACCAACCACTTCGTCCCTGACTTTAACCACGTTCCACTCCCTGTACTCCGTGCACTTGTTTTTTCGGTTTAACTTAACAATCTGAATGTATGTGCAGGCTTTTTCTTCCCCCTCCGCCGTTCTCCAACTTTTCCAGGCATGGATGATGGCCCGCTCTTTGTTGGCGCTCAAGACCTCATATGATATCGGTCGTTTATTCTGCCAGTTGGCCGCCTTATCTTCATAGGCCGTCCGTATTGCAGCTCTACCCTGGATTATGGAGTCATCGCCAAAAGGGTTAACAGAAATCCTGGTGCAATCAGGTGAATAACAGGCTACAGAAGCTTCCACGTCTCCTGAAAGCCAGGCCTTCATTTCGGTTTCAGCCCATTTGCTATACCTGTCTTTTTGTTTCCCCATCTGTTTCCTCAGAACTAATTCTCAACAAGATATTAGAAGTACCCTGGCATCTTCGCCTGACGAACCCTTAGATTCTTCATCCGGTCAGGCAACCAGGAACACCAACCAGACATCACAGCTCCGGTAAATAAACAATCTGGCATATTGCCAGCCGGGACACAATCCCATTATAAGGCAAGGGAAGCAAAGAAAACACATGATATCTTCGACGGAATAGCAAAGAAGCAACCCACCTGCCTGGGTGGAGCATGCTTTCCAGCCCACCACGTTTCCCTCGCTCATTTAAGGAGAAAAATCCCCGATTAGGACCCTGGGGCGATTGCCAGAACCAGGCTTTTTTGAGATAGTAACCAGGGATTGGCGAAACAAGGATTTCAGACAATGAATTGTTTAAGTCAACGTCCGGAGAATATCAGCGGCCCAGGTCGTAAAATTGATGCAAAAAATTAGCCGAATATTGTTATTGCCGCTACTCCTCCTCTGGCTCTTCGTGATCATCGCCTTTTATTATTGGGGCCATCAATATGCCACAATTCCGGTGGTCATAGCTTTGATCCGGGCGTTAATGCAATTGCTCATTCTGGGATTGATTTGGCTGGCGGCTTTCGGGCTGGGCGCCTGGTTTTCACGCTTGTTACGCCTACAATACCGTTCACTCGCTGAAACAGTCATCTATTCGCTGGCCTTAGGGGCGGCGATACTAAGCGTGATTAGCCTGGGGCTTGGCTTCGCCGGGCTTATCAGCGGGCCTCTACTCTGGTTGCTCATCCTGCTGGCCGGTGCGCTGGCCCTATTGTGGATCTTCCGCCATAAAAAGGAGAATCCGTTTCCACCCTCGGCCGAAGAAGGGCCACTCCAGCGCATCGATATCTTTTTTCTCATTTTTACCGGCCTGGCTTTAATGATCGGGCTATTATTAGCCCTGGCGCCGCCGATTGCCTGGGATGGTTTATCGACTCATTTGGTCTTGACCCGGCAAATTGTCCAGGATGGATTCATTGAGGCCAGCCAGTTTACAAAGCAACCTATCGCCGGACACATGCTTTTCGTATGGGGAATGGCCCTGGGTGGTGAAACCCTACCCCAGTTGCTGAGCTTCTCGCAAGGGCTAATCATGGTCGCCGCCGTGGCTCTGTTTAGCCGGCAACATTTTGGCCGGCGAACAGCCATCCTGGCTTCAGCGATTCTTTGTTCAGTCGAAGTATTCATCATCACGGCCGCCTGGCCTTACCTGGATGTGCCCGTGGGCATGTATGGTTTTCTCTCTGCCCTGGCGCTGGTTAATTGGCAGCTTGGCCTATCTGGCTCCGATCAGACCCCGGCCGAGAGCCAAAATCCCCGGGCCGTGGTTACTCCTGGCCGCACTATTCGGCGTGATGGCCGCCCACACAAAATTAAACGGCCTTTTTATTTATCCAGTTCTCGTCGCTGGTGTGCTGCTGGCCCTTTTCTGGCATCGCCGGGCCTGGCGGCGGATCTTTACAGATGTCGCCCTGGCCCTGGTTATCGCTTTGATCCTGACGGTTCTTTGGACAGCGGCCGAGAACAATCTTGCGGCCGGTGGTGGGGCTGATGTTGGCCAAATCGCCACCTCAACAGCCGAAGTCGCCGGAGAATTCGCCACATCGAAATCAGGTCTTTACAAAATTCGAGAATATCTGATCGTTATATGGGAAATGACCATCATCGGCCAGCAAGGAGGCGAGCGATATGATGGCACCATCTCCCCCTTCTTTCTCATCCTGATCCCCCTGCTTCTGATCTTGCCTCATAAGCCCCGGGTTATCTGGTCCTTGATGCTGGCCGGCGCTATTGAGTTCCTGGCCTGGCTTGTCGTTCCCAGAGGTTATTATCAGAGCCGCCATTTGATGCTTGCCTACCCTATCTTCAGCATCCTGGCGGCATACTTCATCTCCCGTTTGCCTGAATACGACCTTGACAGATTCTCGATTTCGGGCTTTTTCCGGATAATCCTGGTCCTTGTATTTACCTTTCAATATGTTTTTTCTGTTAGGCTGGCTGTTTCGCTTTGATCCAGGCAGTTATTTGGTAGGTGTCCAGGATCGTGATCAGTACCTCAGCCGGAATCTGAACGGTGGCACTTCCCCGGGTTATTATCAGATGATGAAGGCCATGAATGAGCAACTCCCCTCAGAGAGTATTGTGGGCGTACCCTGGCCTGAACCACGGGTCTATTATTGCCAGATGAATTGCCTGCGCTATCCTTTCCCCCGCAACGCCTCTTTCGAGGTAATGAATGAAATAGCCAGGCGAGAGGGCTTGACCCATATCTTGATCAGCGACAAAGGCCTCGATTTTTGGCTCGATTTTACAGAGGAAGATCCGGACCAATACCGGAGTGTGGACCAATATGGCCGGGCGCTACGGGAGTTTGTCGGCCGGTACGGTGATCTTTTGATCGAAGAGGAAGAATCGTTCTATCTATATCAGCCTGAACTTTGAGTAGGTGATTGTGGCTTGACGGCGAGGAATCCGCTAGCCACCAGGCCGTAACCCGCATTTCTACTCGTAGTACCCACCCATGGAGCTATCCTTTGGCGCATTCGTTAGCGCAGCGCCTATTACCCGGACATTGGCCCGCTCCAGGAGTTCCTTGGCTCGCGCGGCATGCTCCCGGCGCGTTTTACCAGCGCTTATTACCAATAGAACGCCATCCACCTTGGAACCTAAAACAGTGGCATCGGTGACAGCTATCACCGGTGGCGCATCAAACAAGACAATATCGGCCTCTGATAATAATTCGGCGATAATCTGATCGATCTTTAAGGAACCCAACAAATCGGCCGGATTTGGTGGTAGCAACCCGCTGGTTAATACCTGCAAGCCTTCGACCTCCGTATCATGAAGCAGTTCCTGCTTCCCCTCCTCTAACAACAGGTTAGTCAGGCCAGGCTCGGCCGGCAGGTTGAACAACTCATGCAAGGTCGGCCGGCGCAGATCACAGTCGACAAGAATTGTGCGTTTTCCGCCCTGGGCCATGGTGACAGCCAGGTTGGCAGCCGTCGTACTTTTGCCTTCATCCGGCGCCGGGGAAGTGATTACCAATGTCCGAATCGGGTCATCCAGGCTCGAAAAGGAAAGGTTGGTCCGCAGAGTCCGGTACGCTTCGCTGATAGGGGAACGGGGGTCGGAAAGGGTTATTAAGCTCATCGTTTATCGTCTTCTGTTGCTAGAATATTTATTGATCATGTCTTTACAAGTGGCCGGGTTATCTTCTCGGCGACGGCCGATCTGAATTACTCACCGGGGATATTGCCAATGACCGGTATCTCCAGGTATCTCTCGACATCTTCACTGCGCCGAACAACACCTGATTCCAGCCATTCCCAGGCAAAGATAACAATCAAGCCAATCAAGGCGCCAAATATAAAGCCAGCCAAAGCATTTATCTTTGTATTCGGTCGCGACAAGCCCGCCTGGGGATCATCGATGAATTCCACATCGACCCGATCTTCCTGGCGTTGCGTCGAATTGTCGTCGACACGCCACTGGATGAAGATATTTCCCCAAGTTCGGGCAATTTCGTTGGCCAGGTTGGGGTCGCTATTTTCCACATTGAGCTGAATCATAAAACTGGAATCGTCGGAGGCGACATCAATGTCACCCAGGAGCTGTCCGGCGGTCATATCCAACGATAGCTGGTCGATGACCGCGGCCGCCCGATAACTACTGCGAATCCACTGGACATAGCCTCGCAGCAACTGTTTGGCTGCTTGCGCCTGACCAAAATCCGTTCGCGCCGGCTGGACCAACATACGCAGGCTGCTTTCGTACACCGGTGTCTGTATCTTGCTAAAAGCAAATGCCGCACTAGCGGTCAAGACGGCCAATAAAATAATCAGCCAGCCTTTCTGCCGCAGTATTCGTAAATAGTCACTTAAATCCACGGATCGCTCCTGAGTTTAGCATGTGTTAACTTCACTTTCGGTTAATCCAGTCAGGACTGTCTACTTCTTGGGAATCTCCGCGATGACCGGTATGCCCATCGATTCTAACTCTTTTCGCTCTCGCACCGTCGGATCCAGGTAATCTACCAAAAAAGCCAGGCCAATGCCCGCACCGATGGCCAAGAGGATTCGCAAAGGCAACTCCAGTTGCCTCGTGATACCGGCCGGCACCTGGTTGACGATGGGTTCGTCTAGCTGGACCAATTCGGCCGGGATGCCGCCTAGTTGGGGTAGGCCCAGGTCATTCTGTTCCTTAAGCACCACCGCCGCCTTGTCTAACATCTGCTCAAGGATGGCCGCGTCATCGTAAGTCATCGAGAGGACCATCATACTCCTGGTGCTATCGGAGACGGTGCCTCCGACAATAGATTGGGGGGCAACGGTCAAACCTTGCGCGGCCAGTTCGCCACTGACCAGGGCGGCAAATTGCCCGCCCTTGACCCAGTCGGCCAGGGTGTTGACAACGTATTCTGAGGCCTTCCAATTGGCCAGGCGCTCTTCATCCGATAGATCGGCGGCCTTCGTCGGTTCCTGACCGACGATAAAACGGACGCCGGCATTGTAGAGTGGGCCAGACGGCGAATAGGTCACCAGGGCTAATATTAGGGCCACAGCGGCCGGGATCACTATCCAGATCCAACGACGCTTGAGTAGTTGCCCGTAAGCACGAAGTTCCATTTAAGCTTGAATATCCTCATCTAACTTCTGTTCAATAAACTCGGTTAGACGCTGCCGAAAATTGGCCACGTCATATTTCTGTGCCTGCGCTCGAATAAAGCGCTGATCAAGCGCCTCTGGGTCGAAGCTTTCGACCGCCTCGATCATAGCAGTTACCGACTGTTCGGCAAACAGACGACCGGTACCGGGAACAACCGTCTCACCGGCCCCACCGGCAGCGTATGCAATGACCGGTCGCCCAGAGGCCATCGCCTGAACGGGAGCGATACCAAAGTCCTCCTCGCCCGGGAAAACAAAGGCCCGGCATCGAGAAAAGAGAGCCGGTAGCTGCTCGTCAGGCACATAACCTAAAAATGTGATGTTCGGCCCGGCCAAAGACTGCAAGCGTGGCCGGTCCCGCCCGCTGCCGGCAATAATCAGGGGACGGTCTAGCTGGTTAAAGGCCTCAATGAGTAAGTCGATCCGGCGGTAAGGAACCAGGCGGCCGACGAATAGATAATAATCTTCTATCGTATTTGATGGTTCAAACCGGCCAATATCAACAGGTGGGTAAATGATAGTCGATTCACGGCCGTAAATCTCAGCGATCCGCCGACGTACCTCCTCCGAAATGGCGATGAAATGATCAACTCGACCGGCCGCCAGGCGATCCCATCTTCGCAAGGAGGGTAAGAAGGGCTGGATCATAAAACGGGTTAAATGGCTCAGATTTTCTTTTTCAGCATATTGTTCAAAGCGCCAAACGTAGCGGGTGGGCGTCAGGCAATAACAGATGTGCATCGTTTCCGGCGCGGTGATAACGCCATGGCAAAAACCACTCTTGTTGCTGAGGATGAGATCGTAACCGCTTGTATCAAATTGCTCAAAAGCCGTTGGGTAGAGAGGAAAATAAAGTTGCTGTTTCTTGTGGGCCAATGGCAAGCGGTTGATGAAGCTGGTCCGGATATCCCAAAGTCGCCAGTGGCTGGGCATTCGTTCGGGCGCATATAAAGAGGTGAAGATCGGCGCCCGTGGAAACATGGCGGTCATGTTTTCCAGCACATCTTCTGCGCCACCGATCTGGTTCATCCAGTCGTGGACGAGGGCAGCTTTCATCTCACTTAAACATCCTGGCTACAGTGGGGCTGGGAGCTTGGTCAAATACCCAGTCGCTCCATGCGGGCAGCCAGCTCGGCCTCGACTTCAAGACTGTTTACCGCATCGTCAAGCTGATTATCCAGGCTATTAGCTTGAATCTCCCAGGCCGCGTCAGCGTGGTCCAAGCGAGAGCGGATATTATCAGCCGCCCTGGCGACATCCGGATCACTCTGATCCATCAAAGCATCCAGGGAGCGCATGGACTTGCTGGAAATTTCCTTCGACTTGGCTAGTTGGAGCAGAAAACCCAACTCTTCTCGTTCTTGCTTGGCGATCGCCAGGCGACCCTCCAACTTGATTCGCACATCATCCAACTGCTCGGCGGCCGAGACCTGTCTTTCCAGGGAAGCATCATAAGTTTTGATCAGCTCCAGGGTAGAGAGCAGTTGCTTCTGAGTGACCACCGCTTCGGTCTGTTTTCCTTTCCTGAGAAATTGATCGATGGCGAAATCGTACTCGGCGGCCTTATTGGCCAACAGTTCGCGACGCCGCCTGGTGGTCTTGACCTGGGCGATCATCGGCCGGATAGTCTGGGTGAACTCCGTCAACTCATATTCAGCGCGGCGGATATAATCATCATAAACGGCCAGATCGCTTTTCTGAATAGCCTCGTCAGCCATTTCGTGGAGCGTCGCCCGGACCAGGATTCTCAACTTCTGAAACAAGGAAGCCATGGCTGAATTATACCCAAGAGGTAAAAACAGCCTAATTGGCGGCCCAGTCCAGAAAAGGAAAAGCGGCCACTGCCATGAACAGTGACCGCCTTCCATTATCTCCGGTTAAGAAACCAGGGGAAACCTGGCTGTCAGGAGTTCAACCAGAGTTAAGGAACATCCTTAATGATAATCTCTTCATCATCGAAAGCATTGGCTTTCGCAACCGGCTTGTCCTCTTTCATCAGGATGGCCAGCAAGAAATAGACGATGAAGCCCCAACCGGTGCTCAACGCCAATAAGACGAAGAACAAGCGGGCGAGTACCGGATCAATATTCAAATAGTCCGCCAGCCCACCGCAAACGCCAAATAGCATCTTGTCATCGGTCGAACGTAAAAGTTGTTTATCACCCATCATATTACCTCCAATTAAGTATCGATATGCAATACGTGAATCGATTTTAAAAGGTTGCAAACCAGATAAAAACTCTGTCAACTGCCATCTGACTTTTCCTTGGTTACTTCATTTGTCGCCGCTTCGCTTGAAGCTGCCTCATATGTTCTGCCACTTCGCAATGTCTTGATCACCAGGCGCAGTCCAAGGCCGATAAAAAGTATTGCCCAGAGCACGCTGAAATTGATCCCACCACCAAGGAAGGCTCCAAAAGCCAGGAACAGAATCAAAGAGATGATTATGAGGGTTCCGCCGGAGCGCAGCCCTCGACCCGCTTTTCCCTCAAGAGCATTGGCGATAATGATGCCGATGCCCACAAAGCCAGGGATCAGAGCCCAGGCATAAGCCCAACTTTCCCAGGCATCGTTGCTATTTTGATAATACAGTAAGCATCCGATGCCGGTGATGATGCTACCAGGTATCGCAAGGCCAGGTGTGCCAATTAAAGCAGAAAAAAGGAAAAGAGCGCCGACGCCGACGATGATCAATGGCCATTGAGCGGCAATGTTGATAACCCCAGAGAGATTTGGGAATAGGGGTAAGAGTAGAAAAAATAATCCCACCACTATCAGGATAATTCCGGCAACGATTGAGCTTCTTCGCATGATATGCCTCCTTCTTAAAACTTGATACTCCCTTTACGCAGCTGGACGCCCATAGGTCGCGGTCAATAACGACTTCTTAGATTATGACATAAAAACCGGCTCATTTGAAGAGATGTATGTGGGAGATCAAAAGAAATTGCCTCGACTTTCCTGTGTATCCGCTGCTGTGATAAACTCGCAAGTCTCAGTCCGCCTATCTAAAACCTGAATATTTAGAGTTTGTTGCACACAGAGACCCAGACATGAGGCATGCCCAGATGAACAAATGCCTGTCAAATTAGGTGAAACGATTCAGGAGATAGTTTTGACAAAGTTTATGAAACGGTCCTTACCATCGCATAATAATTGGTCTATCTACTCTTCAACAATACTTCTGGCTATGCTGCTGCTCCTTTTTGCCTGCACGACGGAGAATTCAATGCCGGGCACTCGCAAGGATAGTGCGGGTAGCACCAATTCTCAAGAGCCCGGTTCGGCCACACCGGCCGATGAGTGGTCGTCGTTGATTCTACGAAGCGCCTATCCCTATTCTACTCCTCTACCCCCAAGACTAACCACAGCAATCGATGGTACTTATGTCAAGTTTAATCCCAAGTTAGCCACCCCCATTCCTTGCCGTAGATGCCCGGATTATATGAACGAAGGAGGTATTTGGATATTAGGCTTTGACAAGGGCACATTCAGAATCCTACACCTCGTCACCGGCTGGACAGGTATTGGATCCTACACGCTTGCTGATAATCAACTGATGCTTTTTAACGACCCGAAATGCCCTCGCGAAGTAGGTCGATATAGCTGGCAGCTAGACGATGATGGTCTGACCATTACAACGATTGCCGATCATTGTGCGGCCGACTTGCGGAGCCATAACCTGGAAGAAATGACCTGGCAGAATTGTGGAGATTCCGAATTTGATTGTTCGCCTGCACCGCCGAAATGAAACCGGCAAACGAAAGACGAAGATCCGGCCTTTAAGACCCTCGTCCATCGACCGCTGAAAATCCATTCCTGTCAACATCAGCCAGGATTCACCAGGCCTCGTTGCGTATCCTGATGAATACTTTAAACTTATTCCTGTCATGAAAAAGGAGTTGAATCTATCTCGATTTCGTTGGGTCGGTCTTCTGGTAATATTGGGCGCCACTCTGCTCATCCTCCTACCACCGTACCGCTCTTTCTTCTACTTTGATGACTATAAGCATCTTGAGTTCATCCGAGGAATAGCCGGACAACCTTGGACAGCTTACAAGATGGCCAGCCCGACCTGGATCGGTTGGAACTACCGTCCGGTCCAAATGTGGTTCTTCCTGACCAATTTCCTGCTCTTTGGTGTCCATCCGGCCGGATACTACCTGGCCATGATCACCATCCACCTGTTGAATATCGTACTGCTTTACGCCCTGGCCCGGCTATGGCGGGTGGGACTTTTTGGATCCCTACTGGCGGCCGTCCTTTTGGCGATTAATCTCGTTCACCTTGATGCAGTGCTATGGATAAGCAGCGCCTCCATTGTTTTAGGAGCCACCTTCTCTTTGTCGGCTGTTTACGCCTATTCACGCTTCTTGGACACCGGCCGACGGCACAAGGCGCTCTTATTATTGACCTTCTTTGCGGTCATTATGGCGCTGCTCTCGCGGGAAGAAAATGTGGTTGTACCCTTCCTACTCATCGCCGTTTGGGCGCTGTTTCCCGGGAGAGCGAGACCGACGCGCCCCGAAATCAGCGCTTTCATCTTGCTCTTGATCTCCCTGGCGCTTTATGGCTATTTACAAATGACCAGGCCCACCTGGTCGGGACCAGTCAACGGCAATAACCTGGAGGGCATTCTTACCGGTCTCCGTGAGCTGGAACCGTTCGCCATCATTAGCCGCAGTACCATTGTTTTGCTGTTGCCTGGACTGGACATGACAGCGATAAGTAAAACGATCGTAGATCTCAGTGGGCTGATAATGGGCGCCATTCTGCTACTCTGGTTTATTCGCGGCAACCGTGCTTCTCGCCTGGGAGTTGCCTGGGGTATCTTATATTTAATAGGTCTATTTGGCCTCTCCAGTGCGTTCTCGCTCTCGTTGGCTATGCGCTATTTCTATCTCCCCTGGATTGGCTTTTCACTGGCCCTTGGGGCAACACTCGAACGGCTCTCGAGACCTCGGTCGCGTTACCAACCGGTCATCCGTATCGCCATCATTGTTGGACTAATGATCTTCGTTATTTATCAGTCCGTTCAGATCCGCCGAGAACAAACGGTCGTCGAGGAGTTCGTTTTGCTGGTTGATGAAGTCCGCCAACAGCTGGTCACTACCATCCCCAATCCGGACCCGGACTCAAATTTCTTTGCGTATGAATTTCCGCCAGAGGCCGACTATATCCAGGCCATGGCGTCGGTCTGGTATGACCAGCCCTTCTCCGGACTTGGAGGCCATATTGATCGCCTGCTTCAGCTTGGAACGGCAGAAACCGACGATTATGTGTTGACCTATGAGGATAATCACCTGATAAATCTGATGCCCGAACTTCAGGTAGCCCAACTAACCTTCTTCATCTGGGAACAATCGCCCCTAATCGAAACGGTGAGGCCGGACGGAACGGCCGGCCCTCTAGCCGAGAATAACTACCAACTGTACCAGGTGGTCGGGCCAAGCAGTTCCCGTCGGTTCGCCTCCTATCTCCACCCGCCGGCTCCTGAAGAAGGCTGGGCTAGCCTGGTTTATCCGGTTATCGTACCACAAGACAGCACGCTGCAATTTGGAATTCGCCGGGAAAACGGCGGCCTGGCCGAAGAAGATGGCCTGATCTTTCGTGTACGAGCTACCGACGCCTCGGGCACAACACACACGCTCTTCAACCAATTTGTGGATGTCAACGAACACAGCGACGATAACCCCTGGACTGATATTTCCATACCTATGAAGGATTACTGGGGCCAGGAGATTGAATTACGTTTCGAAACGGCCGCCAACAATAACGTCCTTCATGATCATGCCTATTGGGCCAACCCTCGCTTCACCATCGGCCAATCCTGAAAGGCTCGAGTCGAACGCTCTAAAAAGCTCTCGCCCCCTGATATCTACACCATTCTCCTTGGGGGAAAGCTTAACAAGGATGCGAAAGGGCGTGCGTCATTTTTGTTGACCCAACCTGGAAACAGGGTTTTTAGGCAGTCAGCGGAAAGATTTCAGAAAGATCGATTTGGATTGTTGACATAAAGACCCGTTTCTTCATTGATCAACAGACTTGTCGCGTACCCAAGCTAAAAATGGCTCGAATCGGTCTTCAGAGTATGTTAAAATTGAGGGGTTATTTTAGAATCATCTTGCGGACTGGTTTTCTAAGAAACGACTTGTTTTGAACACCTCCCGCAACCATCGAATAATTCAAAGGAGCAAGTTAATGATCGTTAAATCAGTAAAAGAATTACTGGATGGCCTGGCCGGTGCTGTCCAGGTTGAAGGAGAGAATATCACTGTTCAAGACGAAGCACTGCTGGCGAAAAAAGTTGATAATTTGGTCTACCAGGCAGCGTTCGCCGAAGGCCTGGTGCGTGATACGGCCCGCTGGCTATTATGGGAATTAGGCCAGGAACTCGGAATCTACCCGGCTTCGATCCATGAATATTACATGGCCGCCGGCCGGGGTGAATTACCTAAAGTTTGCACAGTACCAGCCATCAACGTCCGCGCCATTAACTTCGTCACCTCCCGAGCTGTATTTCGGGCGGCGAACAAGCTAAATGTCGGCGCGATGATCTTTGAGATCGCCCGCTCGGAAATGGTCTACACTGCCCAAAGACCGGCCGAGTACGTTTCGGTTGTCATCGGAGCGGCCATCAAAGAAGGTTTTCGCGGTCCTATTTATATCCAGGGTGACCACTTCCAGGTTTCGGCTAAGAATTTTGCCGCCGACCCAGAAAAAGAGGTCCAGGCTGTTAAAGATCTGATCGTTGAAGCCTCGGGCGCTGGCTTCTATAATATCGACATCGACAGTTCCACGCTGGTTGACTTGGAGCCGGAGGCGCTGGATGATCAGCAGCGCTTGAACTACACGGTTTGCGCTGATATCACCCGCTTCGTTCGCCAGGTGGAGCCCGCGGGGGTTACTATCTCGCTGGGTGGCGAGATTGGAGAAGTCGGCGGTCACAACTCCACAATCCCCGAGCTACATGCCTTCATGAATGGCTATAAAAAAGAGATTGGCAACTTGACCGGCATTTCCAAAATTTCAGTCCAGACCGGCACAAGTCACGGTGGTGTGGTTTTACCTGATGGCACCCTGGCCCAGGTTAAGGTCGATTTTGGTACCCTGGCCGAGTTAAGCCGAGTCGCCCGGGAAGATTACGGCCTTGGCGGTGCGGTCCAGCATGGCGCTTCTACCCTGCCGCCCAACGCCTTCAACAAGTTCCCCGAAGCGGCGGCCATTGAGATTCACCTGGCTACAGGCTTTCAGAACATCGTCTTCGGTCTGCTGCCCCAGGAATTGGTAGACGAAGCTTACGCCTACATTCGCGAGAATCTACAGAGTGAATGGAAAGAAGGTAAAACCGAAGACCAATTCATCTACTCTACACGCAAAAAAGCCATTGCGCCTTTTAAAAAACAATGGTGGAATATGGATGCCGGCACCCAGGAAGGGATCGGCCGGGCGCTCCAGGACCAATTTGAGTTTCTATTTGATAAACTCGCTGTTGGCGATACGCTCGAGACAGTGAAGAAACTCACCCCCCCGGTAAATCGCCACCAACCACGACCCGTTGAGGCTGTCGCACAAAAGGAAATGGAAGTCGCCGGCGATTTAGCTGACTGATCATCCAAAGCATTTTCATGAAACATAACCCCGGGGCTTGCCCAAGAAAGTGGGGGCAAACCTCCGGGGTCCTTCTTTCCAGTTGCAGGCTATAACGATGGACGAAACCAAGGCAGCATCCGCATTTCGGGGGCAAACCCGGGTGAAAATATGTGGCATCACCAATGTGGAGGACGGTCGCCTGGCTGTGGAAGCTGGCGCCGATTACCTGGGTTTCATCTTTTATCAGCCCAGCAAAAGATCACTGACGGTGAATAACGCGCTAAAAATTATAAACGAATTACGCCTGCAGCAGGCCTTACCGCTGTTAGTCGGGGTATTCGTCAACGAGACGGGATCTGCCATGGCCAGGGTCCTGGATACCTGTGGCCTGGACTTAGCCCAGCTAAGTGGCGACGAGACACCCAACCTGGTTGGCGACTCCCGATCACCCATCTTTGGCCGCTGTTACAAAGCGTTGCGACCGGCCACACTGGACGAAGCCGAAGTAGAAACGGAGTGGTATTTGCCAACCGAGATGATAAGTGGCCAACCGGCCTTGCTCATCGATACCAAACATGCCTCCCTTTATGGCGGCACAGGCCAGACCGCCGACTGGACTATCGCCGCCCAACTAGCCAGGAACATCCCTAAGCTAATGTTGGCCGGCGGCTTAAACCCGGATAACGTGGCCGCGGCCGTTAGCCAGGTTGGTCCGTACGCCGTCGACGTGGCCAGCGGGGTCGAAGCCAGGCCAGGTAAAAAAGACCCCCGACTGGTTCGCTCCTTCATTGCCAGGGCAAAAGCTGCCCGTCCGAGAGCAGTGTCCGCCGGCAAATAGCTCCCCTAACCTATGGACGAAATCCGTCAGCCATCCCCATTTATTACCCAAAGTAGTCGCATCGCCTGGTCCTCCCCCTGGTACCGGGTGCGCCAGGATAATATCCTGTTGCCCGACGGCCGGCCGGGGGTCTATAACGTCGTCGAGCACGAAGGTGCGGTCTGGATCATCCCGGTTACGGAGAATGGCGAGATCGTCCTGCTCTGGCATTACCGCTATACCGTTGATGACTGGTGCTGGGAGATCCCGGCCGGCGGTCTCAAGGAAGGCCTCTCCCTGGAACAGACAGCTATAGAGGAATTACGCGAGGAAATTGGCGGGGAAGCCAGGCAAATCGAATACGCCGGTCACTTCTACACCTCCAACGGCATCACAAATGAGGTCGCTCACATATTCATCGCTAGTGGTGTGAGCCTGGGAGCCACCGCTCACGAACCGGCCGAGGTGATAGAAGTCCACATCAAACCCGTCAAGGAAGTCCTGCGCATGGCCCAGGCCAATGAAGTAAGCGACGGTCCGTCCGCCTTGGCCTTGCTGCTTAATCAGGACCGGTTACGCGAGCTTGGCCAATGAATCTGGACAGCTTGCTAGCGATGATTCAGGATCAGTTTGCCCTAAACTGGTACGGTATCCACGGCATTTTGCACTGGCAGCGGGTCAAGGACAACGGCTTGCGCCTGGCCGAACTTACCGGGGCCAATCGGGAGGTTGTCGAATTGTTCGCCTACCTCCACGATTCCCGGCGGATGAATGATGGTCGTGACCGGCAACACGGCAAACGGGCGGCTGATTACACGAGAACGCTACAAGGCTCGATTCTTGAGCATCCGGCCGTTGAGCTTGACCGCCTGGTCTATGCCATTCGCTTCCACAGCGACGGCTTGACCGAAGCCGATATCACTGTTCAGACCTGCTGGGACGCCGATCGTCTGGATCTCGGCCGGGTAGGCATCAAACCAGAGGCGCAATATCTGTGTACCGAAGCGGCCAAGGAGCCAAAGATTATCGAGTGGGCCTTTCGACGAAGCCAGGGTGCATAAACAAGCAGGAATCAGAAAGAGAGTTTGAGATTAAGAGACTGAGAAATTGAAAGAGAAAGAGAGAGAGATAGGGGGAGATCGAAAGAGCCCTGCGACACATTGCTCCTTCTAAGGGCAGCCATCATCTACGGCAACAATCTCAAAAACGTGCACGTTTGCCCTTCCGGGCGGCGCGTCGGCCGGTAGTGTCTCGACATAGCAGAGCGCCGGTAAGGCCAGTAAATCGGCAAGGGGACCGCTATTGAAAGCCTCATTATTGGGTCCGGTAGCCAGGATATAACGAACTTCCCATGAATCCAGAATGGCCACCGCTTCGGCATCAGGCCACTGTCGCAACACGGCCGGATTTTCGTTCAGGAACTGTGGTCCATGGGGCGCGTAGCCATTGACAATGGGTTGGCCGTGTACTGTCTGGCTATAGAGTGCGCCCTTGTTGCTGGCCGGCCAGGGGTATTCGATCAGGGCTGAGCCCGGTTCCTGCTCTTTCAGCCATTCGTCTACCGGCCGGTTTATGGTCGCTGCCTCGGTAAAGTTTTTGTAGGGAATCGTCAGGCCTTCAATAAAAATCAAGCCTAGCGCCAGGGGGACGATGATCCAGCCACGCTTAAATGTTGACATAATATAATTCGTCCCAAAACCGGTCAATACGGCCAAGCCCAGGATCGCCGGAAGCATAAAGCGAGGCCAGGCGCGCATGCTCGCGAAAAATGGCAGATATTTGGCCAACAACAAACCGGGCAAAGGAATAGCCAGTTCACCGGAAACTTCAACGGTCAGCCAGCCGGTCAGCCACCAATAACCTCTGGCCAAAGCGCCGGGTAGCCGCAATACGACTCGCTGGTCCTGCCAATGGAGGGTCGTGCCCATGGCCAGTATCACAGAGCATAAAATGAGTAAACCAAAAGGGCGTCTCAGCCGTTTATGACTTTTCCAGAAACCGATGATCCCCAGGACCAGGGCCACATAATTCAAGCTGAGCAGGGTCTCTTCGTAACCCAGGGGAAAGGTGCCGGCCGACCAGGCTCCCCAGATCGAATTCAACGGATTGGGCACAAGGAGGCGGTAGAGGCTGATCGATTGCCCATCCGCGCCGGCGATGGAGAAAGTGGCTGTTCCGCCATACAGCTCCTGGTTGGCCTCAAGCGCCAACAAGAGGAAGGGGATCGTGAGCAACAACCACACAGCGGTCAAAATGGCCGATTTGGTTAATTTTTCACGCAGCGGGACCGGTGCTGTTGGGAAAAGAAAGAGGCAGCCAATCACCAGGAAACCGATAAATACGAAATACCAGGAGCTGAGGCTTGCCAGCCCGTAGGCAATCCCGGCAAAAACCGCAAAAGTAACCCCCCTCTTTCGTTGGTCTGAGATCAGAGCCCGTAGCCAGAATAGGGCCAGGTAAGGCACGAAAGCCAGGCCCATTAAGATATTAAAATGGCCGGCTAAACGAACGGTTACCAGAGGCGCGGTCATGTAAACCGTGGCCGAGATCACCCCGGCCCATCGTTCCCCGGTCAACTGCGTTACCAGCAGATAAATACCAACCCCGGCCGCAAATAATGAGGCTAGCAACAGAAAATTGTAGGTCAGCAATGGGCCGAGTATGTATGTAATCGGTGAGAATAAGACCATCCACCAGATAGGTTGGGCGTCGGCCGCCAGGGGATAACCATTGGGGAAATAGACGTCGGGCGTGAAAAATACCGCGGCCGTTTCGCCCAGGAGTACCTGCAAGCCCCACCAGAATTCCCAAATTACAGCTATGGCATCTTCAAAGGGCCGGCCGATGAATCCGCTTTTAATATGGCGCACCAGTTGCCATTGAGAAATTATGACAAAGCAGGCGATAGCACCCAGCGGCAACAGATGGCCCTTGATTCGGCTGAAATAATAAGGAAAGTCAGTCCGCTTCATTCATCGATATCTATTCGTGACCGTTACAGGCCGGCGCATTAATGCACTTTTCGTCCATGATCTGGTCCATGAAGGCCAACCATTGGCCACCCACAAAATGGCCAGCCTATTGTAACATATTAAGCCCTCAAGCCGTCCTTGCCCTCCTACAGCGGGCGAAAAACAAGCTGACAAAAGGTTCTCTCTTAAGGGACGCTGACGGGAACGGACGAGCGCTGAAAGGACAGAAATAATGTAAAACCCACGCCCTTTCGACTGATTCTGAAGCGGTCACACTGTCTTTGCGGACCTTTTGGTTTTGGATCCCTTGAGCATGATTAGTACCATCCTCAAGTCAGAAATTTTTCCGTTTTTAACCTGAACCAACATAAATCGGCGCCAGGCAATATTCCCTTTCAGCGTCAAACGTCCTTATCAGCATCCAATAAATCTTATGGACATGGCTCACCAATGATTGGCCCGACCTCAGAAGCCGGTATAATCGGCGGACGATGACAACAAACGTACCTGATGGCAATCAACGAATTTCCGTGCCCGATGACAGAGGCAAGTTTGGTCCGTATGGCGGGCAATTTGTCCCTGAAACATTGATGCCGGCCGTGGAGGAGTTGATTGAGGCCTATACCGAGGCCCAGCAGGACCCTCAATTTACGGCCGAGTTTGAATATTTGCTGAAGAGCTACGTCGGGCGGCCTTCGCCTTTAAGCCACGCCAAAAGGTTGAGTGATATTTTAGGCGGCGCCCAAATATATCTGAAGAGAGAAGACCTGAATCATAGCGGAGCGCATAAGATCAATAATGCCCTTGGCCAGGCCTTATTAGCTCAGCGGATGGGTAAAAGGCGAATCGTGGCCGAGACCGGCGCCGGACAGCATGGGGTCGGTTCGGCCACTGCCTGCGCCTTGTTGGGCCTGGAGTGTATTGTGTACATGGGAGTTGTCGATATTGCCCGGCAGAAACCCAACGTCATTCGTATGCAACTACTCGGCGCCGAGGTCCGCCCAGTTGAAAGCGGTAGCCAAACGTTGAAAGATGCGATTAACGAGGCCATCCGCGATTGGGTGACCAACGTGAGTACAACCCACTACCTGTTGGGCTCTGTACTGGGCCCCCATCCCTACCCCATGATGGTTCGTGATTTTCAGAGTGTCATCGGCCGGGAAACCCGGGTCCAGATTCAGGAAATGACCGGACGGCTGCCCGACCTGATCATCGCCTGCGTTGGTGGAGGTAGCAACGCCATGGGCATATTCCACGCCTTTCGCGACGACGAGCAGGTCGATCTCCTGGGCGTCGAGGCCGGCGGTGAGGGCATTGCCAGTGGCAGACATGCAGCACGCTTCGCCGATCCAAACATCTCAAGGGTCGGTGTGCTGCACGGCACCAAGAGTTACGTGATGCAGACACCTGACGGCCAGATCATGGAGACCCACAGCATCAGCGCCGGCCTCGACTATCCCAGCGTTGGCCCCGAACATGCCTGGCTCAGGGATATGGAACGGGCTGGTTACACCTATGCTACCGACCAGGAAGCCTTGGCCGCATTCTCGACCCTCTCAAAAACCGAGGGCATAATCCCCGCCCTTGAATCCAGCCATGCCCTGGCAGAGGCGATAAAACGTGCGCCTAAGATGCGCCCGGACCAGATCATCGTGGTTAATCTAAGCGGCCGGGGGGACAAGGATCTGGATACGGTCATCCAGGCTCTTGGGATATAAAGACCCCAGTGGGCTCTGAGTGAGTTTTACAGCCAATGGGGTCAATCAATTATTAGCCAACCTGGGGTAAATCGGCCATGGCCTTGTCGATTTCTTCTTGAGGATATTCGAAATCCTCCAATTTTCCTTGCCTGTAATCGTCATAGGCGGCCATGTCGAAGTGGCCATGTCCGGAAAGGTTAAAGAGGATAACCTTCTTCTCACCTGCCGCTTTGGCCACCAATGCTTCGTCTATGGCGGCACGAATTGCATGGGCTGACTCTGGCGCCGGGATAATGCCTTCAGCGCGGGAGAACTGGATGGCTGCCTCGAAAGTGCCTAATTGGTGGACCGCACGGGCTTCGATATCGCCGTTATTCACCAATAGGCTAATTCCCGGAGACATGGCATGGTAGCGTAGGCCGCCAGCATGGATACTTGGCGATACGAAGGTATGGCCGAGGGTATACATCTTAAATACAGGAGCCATTCCGGCCGAGTCGCCCATAATCATAGGCATACTGGCCCCGGGTCAGGCTCGGGCACGAAGCCGGCTCGACCGCCATAATCCGGGTCTTTTTACCCTCGGTGAAGTTCAAATGTAAAAAAGGATAGGCCAGACCCGCGAAATTAGAGCCACCCCCGGCACAACCAATGACAATGTCAGGGTATTCATCGGCCATCTCCATTTGCTGCAACGCTTCCAGGCCGACAACCGTCTGGTGCAAAAGCACAGGGTCGATGACGGATCCCAGGCTGTATTTCTTTGCCCCACCCGATGTGGCAGCTACCTCAACCGCTTCTGATATCGCGATGCCTAGAGAGCCGGGCGAGTCCGGATCACTGGCCAGCAACTGTCTTCCATAACGGGTACGATCCGTCGGACTGGCGTAAACCGTCGCTCCGAAATTCTCCATCAGTACCCGCCGGTACGGCTTCTGTTGGTAAGAGACTTTGACCATGTAAACTTCCAGATCCAGGTCAAAGAAATTGCAGGCCATCGACAGCGCCGAGCCCCATTGACCGGCGCCGGTCTCAGTGGTTAGCGCCTTAACGCCCTCTTCTTTGTTGTAGAATGCCTGGGCCACGGCCGTATTGGGCTTATGGGAGCCAACCGGGTTACCACCCTCGTATTTGTAATAGATGTGCGCCGGTGTATCCAATACTTTTTCCAATCGCCTGGCTCGATACATGGGGGTTGGCCGCCAAAGCCGGTAAATATCTCGTACAGGATCAGGAATCTCAATCCAGCGATCACCACTTACCGCCTGACCAATAAGAGCCATCGGAAAAAGCACGCTTAAAAATTCAGGCGTAACAGGTTCGAGTGTCTGCGGATGAAGAGGGGGCGGAGGCGGCAGCGGCATATCAGCATTCATGTTGTACCACGCCTTAGGTATCTTCGATTCATCCAGTATGTACTTAATACGCTTGCTCACAGGTTTTTCTCCTCTTGCTCCGTTAGACAAATATTGGGACTAAATCTTACAATGAGTTCGGTGGTTAAACAAACGGCTCTTTATGGTATCCAATCCTCGTCCGCTGGCTAATCGGCCGGTAACTTTCCGACCCGATACAAATAGGCTCTACCGCTTTTGCCCAATTGCTCAATCAGGCCCATCCTGCGCAGGCAATTGCTCATTTTTTGGGCAAGGCGTATGGGCAAATTCAGACTCTCGGCCAGGTCACGATTGGTAAAGCCGCCGGTCATCGTCTCAGGAATCAATGCCAGGTAATCGACCGGGCCGCTAAACGGATGCCGTTCGAGTATTGACAATAACCGGCGATCCTGCACGCTCCAGCCTTTTCGCCGCCAGCTGCCCCGGCCGTCGTCGAGCCAGGTTATCTCATCCTGAATCATCAATGCGTCAACCGAAAGATTTTCCCGCCGAAGATATTGGGGAATATAAATCAGCTCGTCGAAAAGCTGTTCCACCCGACCTCGCTTTGGCGACTTTCGCCGGGATATCACTTCGCCATCTGTCGAGACCCGGCGAATCCATCGTTCCCTGGCAATTGGATAGACGATGGTTACCTGAAAATCATCCAGCAAAACATCTAATTTTGATTTTAGTGAACCGAAATTAGCCGTCTGGATCTCAAACAGCTCCTTTCCTCGTTCAATGTCGATCAGATAGCCGGCAATAGGTACTTCCAAGTGATCACCAGGTTGAGCATAATAATCTTTTAAGCTGGCATGCAGCGACATTTCACGCAAGGTGCCAATACCATTGGCCGGCTCTTGTTCCCCAATCGTTCTCTTCATCAGCTTGTCTTAACCCGATCGAGAGTAGACGATCTGTCCATTAAAGAGGGTCAATTCTACCTGGCTGTCGGCTATTTCCCGGCCGGAGACGCCCTGTTTGACGATATCGAATAAGTCGCGGTCCAAGACGATCAGGTCCGCTCGTTTATTAGGGCTGATGCTGCCTATGGTATCCTGCCATCCGGCCGCTTCCGCTGCACCCAGGGTATAACCGTAGATCGTTTCTTCCAGGGTGAGCCGTTCCGCGCCATACCAGGGGGCGCGCGCCATGCGCTCCGGCCGTTGGCGACAGATAGCCCCTTGAAAACCGAGAAAAGGGTTGGGATCGGCCACCGGTGCGTCGCTCCCCAAAGCCAGCCGCACCCCACTTTTAACCAGGCGACCGAAATTGTAAGCCCGGTTCGCGCGGTCACCCAAAACGCGATCGGCCATGTCCATATCATCCAGGGCGTGGACTGGCTGTACGCTGGCAGTGATATTGTTCTCGGCCAACCGCAAGGCGTCGGCCGGATCGAGTATTTGGACATGCTCTATTCGATGGGGTATAGCCAGCGAATTGACTCCTCGGGCGAGCTCCTCAAAGATATCCAGCACTTCCCGGATCGCCCGATCACCGATAGCGTGAACGCTGGCGGCAAGACCGGCAGCGCTGGCTTGCCTGATTTCGGCCGCCATCTGACCTGGTGGCGTCACACTGACCCCCAGGTAATCGCTGGTCTTTTGGGGAGTTTCGGCATAGGGCGCCAGCACCCAGGCTGTCTGGCTGCCCATTGATCCATCTGCGAAAAGTTTAACATGGCCCAAGCGCAACAGATCACTGCCAAATCCCGAACGCAATCCCAAGCCGATCAGGTGGGGCAAATCATGGGCCGCAATATTGCATGTGATGCGTACAGTCAAGCGACCGGTCTGCTCCAGGCGTTGGTATGCGGCCAGAGCCAGTGGTCCTTCCGTATTATCCTTCATCCGCTGATCTTGAACAGACGTGATACCCAGGCTGTTTAGGAAGGCCATTGCCTCGCTTAAACTACCTTCAAGCTGCTCACTGTCAGGCTGAGGGATATGGCGGCTGACCAGGTTAATGGCTAACTCCCATAACAAACCGTTAGGCACACCGGCCGGTATATTATCTTCTCTGTTTACCGGTCCACGTCCGATCACGCCGCCATCCGGATCAGACGTGACCCCACTAATTCCGGCCAACTGCAGAGCGGCGCTATTAGCCACGGCCGCATGCATATCGACCCGCCAGAAGAGAGCGGGATGGTCGCCGGTAACCTGGTCGAGGTCCGCCCGCGTGGGCAGTCCGGCTGAGTCCCAGTTACCTTCATTCCATCCCTGGCCGGATAGCCATGCTCCTGACGGGGCAGATCGCGCCTCTTCCTCAATCAGGGCCATCATCTCACTCTTGCTACCGCAAGTAGCAAGCGGCGCCTGGCGACGAGAGATGCTCCAATCGTAGAGATGAATATGGCTGTCTATTAGGCCAGGCAAAACCAACCGGCCGGCCAAGTTGTGTTTTTGGGTAGACGGCCCGGCCAGAGAAAGAATATCTGTGTCCGGCCCGACAGCCAAAAAACGGCCGTCCATTATCGCCACGGCCTTGGCCCACGGCCGGTGGGAATCGACGGTAAAGATTTGGCCATTATAAAGAATGAGGTCGGGATTCATAAGGCAGTACCCATACAGGTAGCGGCCGGAGAGTAAAGCTCCGGCCGGGCAGCTATTTGTGGGTGGACTTCGCCAGCCTGGGGCCAGCCTGGCTATGGTCTTTGTAGGGTAATTAGTAACCCAGAACGGCTACCGTATCGCGGACAGCTTCGGCCGAATGTTTGAGCAAGGCCCGTTCTTGATCGTTCAAGCCCATTTCGATAACCCGTTCGATCCCGCTCCGGCCAAGAACGACGGGTAACCCAAGAAACAGGTCATTATAACCATATTCACCCTGGGTCAGGACCGCGCATGGGATGACCCGCTTTTTATCCTTCAGAATCGACTCGACCATAATAGCCACACCGGCCGCCGGCGCGAAGTAGCCACTGTACCCTAGCAAGCCGACGATCTCGCCGCCACCTTTTGCCGTACGTTGGATGATCGTGTCCAGTGTCGCGGGGTCAATCAGCTCGGTCACCGGGATGCCGGCCACGGAAGTGTGTCTCGGCAGGGGCACCATGGTGTCGCCATGCCCGCCCAGAACGATACCATGAACGTCTTCGACGCTGACGCCCAGTTCCATGGCGATAAAAGTTTTATAGCGCGCCGTATCGAGAGCTCCGGCCTGGCCAATAATTCGCTCCCGGGGGAAACCGGTCGCATGCTCGATGACATGGCACATCGCATCCAGGGGATTACTCACGACGACGATGATGCTCTCGGGTGCGTATTTGACAATATTGGCCGAAACATCTTCCATAACCTTTTGGTTGATTTTTACCAATTCATCCCGGCTGGGAAATTGCCCCGTTTCCGGGTCTTTTCTTCTGGGCACCCCGGCAGTGACCACGATCACATCAGCTCCGGCGATAGATTCAGGATCGTTGCTGCCAGTGACCCTGGAATCAAAACCCATAGGCGGGCCGGCTTCAAAAAGATCCAGGGCCTTCCCGGCCGCGACCTGGCCAAAAATATCAAAAAGCACACAGTCGCCTATCTCCATTTGGGCCAGCCAATGGGCGGCCGTAGCGCCAACATTCCCTGCGCCATAAAAAGCAATCTTGTTTCGCATTGTTTACCTCGTTAACTGAATTATTGTCAATAAATAAACCGATGGCGTTAAATTCTCCGGCGATTTCACACCATTAAACCAGCATACGCCCCAAAAACCTCAATTAAAAACCTGGGATATGCCAAGTAATGGTTGCCCTGGCGGCCAAATTCTGGGGTTTTGCTGCTCAATCATACCGTCACAATGGATGAACAGGCTCCGCCGCTCTCCTAATCCTCAATCAGTAATCCACGAACTAGTTCGTCCATCTTCTGTGCCGCCTCGAAAACCTCATCCAAGGGGTTATTCTCCCCAACAAAATATCGATAATCAGCCGAGATCAGATCCAGGGTTTCTATCAGAAGGTTACATTTTTCCTTCATTTCCAGCAGGTCTACATCGTAAATGGCAGCCACTTCAATACGACTGGGTTCCTGGAAGTTGATCTTGCAGACCAAGTACGTTAACGCCGCCGCCCACAGAGCAGGATGTTCCAATTGTTGGATAGGTTCGCGGCCGATAGTCAACCGGTATTCAAGCCACATATGCATGGCCTTTCCGGTAATCTGGACGGGTAGATCCATACCACGCATGCCCTCGATCAAGCAACTCTCCACTTCATCGAAGGCGGACGAAAAAATTCGCTCGTATCGCTCCATCAGGTTTTCGTCCGTTTCAACATGCAGATAATCTCCCAGAGATCGCATTGCCTCAGGAAAATTACTCGCCCTGACAAAAGCCCGGGCCAGGTTCAGATGGTATTCAGGATTTTCCGGTTGGTTGGCTGTCGCTGCTCTAAAAGCCACAATCGCGTTATCAATTTCCCAGGCCCCGTACAGCTTAAGTCCCAGGTTATTCTGCCTGGCGGCCTCGCGAACTTCTTCTATTGAGGTTTGTTCGATAGCCACTCTTGCGATCCTCTCCGCTAATCAGCGACCGGTATTTCAACCAATCGCACCTGGTCCGCCGCCGGTTCCATTCCAATTTCCGAGGCCAGTACTTGCTCAAAGGCGGTAATCGCGACCGCTAACATGCTTTCGTCTGGTTCCCGAGTGGTCAGGTGTTGCAAAGCCAGGTTCGGGCGGGTAATGGCTCGGATAATGGCTTTGTCCTGGTGACGGGAGGTAAAACGAATGAATTCATAAGCAATGCCCGCCACAACCGGTAAAAATACAATCCGGGATAGCAGCCTAATGGGCAAAGTCATCGGGGGTAATAAACTAAAAAAAAGGATGGAAATAACCACAACCGTCAGGAGAAAGGCGGTCCCACAACGGGGATGCTCCAGCGGAAAACGAGCTACCGAGGCGGGCGTCAGTTCTGCGCCGGCTTCGTAGGCGTTAATCGTCTTGTGTTCAGCGCCATGGTAACCGTACAGGCGCTTGATATCCGGCATCAGGGCGATAACCGAGATGTATCCGATTAACAACAACAAGCGGATTGTCCCCTCGATCACATTTCTCAGGAATTCGGCCGATTCTAAGCCCAGCAACCGCGTGACTAAATCGGCTAGAAATGCCGGTAGAAGAAAAAAGATGGCTACCGAAAACGCAAGAGATAGGGCTACGGTTCCCCATTGAGCCGGCCCCTGAAAAGCATTACCGCTATCCTCTTCCTTCTCATCCTCCATGGCTACTTCTGCTGAAAACATGAGGCTTTTCACCCCCAGACCTAAAGCATCCCATAACAGCGTCAAACCGCGAAGGAAAGGTATCCGGGCCATTTTTCCGCCATAAATTCGCGGATCCAGGGGTTCCAGGTGTGTAACTATTTCACCAGAAGGGCTGCGGACGGCGACCGATAATGATTTCGAGCCACGCATCATGACTCCTTCAATGACCGCCTGGCCCCCATAACTAAAATTTGATTTCGTAAAAGATTCGGGCATGGGCGGATTGTACAGAGTGACCAGTAGCCCGTCAAGCTAGCTGGACAACCTTTGGAAACTCTCCAGAATCGTCAAGATTTGGTATTGAAAAGATGAGTATTGGATCTTTGGTGAACATACCGCCACCAGCATCGCGTCCTCATCACCAAGTATAAATTGTTGCCGGCAGCGGAGAGAATCGCCTGCCTCTTCTTGGAGCGGCGTGTCAATAAAAATACTCAGGTTACTCTTATCAAAATCATCGACTATCCTGATACTACGGACCTGGGCTTCGCTCTCTGTTATGAATTGTCTTGCTTCCTGGTAAGAAAGTCCAGAGAGAACCCTGCTGGTACCGACCACGAGAAAGATGCGTGGCTGGTTTTGATCGCTATTCACTTCCTGAGCTATAAAGTTAATCTCGAAATCGTCCACCTGGGCGGCTAAGGGGTAGGCGCCCAATGTTATAGAATCATTTTTAGATAAGCGTTGCTCAAGAGTCGTTTGCTGTCCAGCATCTGTACCATCCCAGGAGATCCAACCCTCGGGTAAAACAACATAGAAACTGTTGTCGGCCGGTGATACAGATTTCCACTCCTGTGGCACTGACGTGCCAATGGCCATTTGGAGCAGGGGTTGCCGGCCTATCATCCACATAACGACTATGGCGGCGATAATCACAACAATGGTCATGATTAGGTAAGGAAGCATATTATTTGTATTCTGGGCCTCCCGCCAGGTATCGCCGGTCGACATTACCGTGGCTCTCTTCCCGGCCTGGTTCTCCAGCGGTTGGCCACAATGCCAGCAGGTTGCATCCGAAGGCATAGCCGGTTGGCCACAATTTTTACATTTTATTGGGATATCCAATTCACACCCTTAATAAATGTCCAAACGTCAAGTATAACAAATGCGACTTGATAATTTAAACGGTTCAAGTACGGTCGAAACTTTTAAGCGCCTTGGGAGGTCTGAATCGATCGGCTTGTCTCAGCTATTTTGATCCATCTCCATTTTGATAAGCCGGCTCTCGCGTGGTAATCTCTGCGCTATGCAAAAGCAGTTTGTCACCAACGACAGTTCATGGGTTCGGGATCATTATGCCACGCAAGATAAGCTGAAGATCCGGATTCTCACTCATGAAATCTACAGCCAACCCAAAATAGAGTTCGCAGACTGGGTATTGGATCGGGTAACCTGGCTAGGTACCGAAACCGTCGTGGACGTAGGTTGCGGCGCAGGTTTCTATTTGCATCCTGCCAGGCAGCGCTGCCGGCGTTATATCGGCGGCGATATATCCCTGGGCATGTTGCAAAGCTTACCGGCCGGTGATTATGCGTTGCTGAATCTGGATGCCATGTTTTTACCATTCGGCCGTGAATCGCTAGACGTTGTATTGGCCAATCATATGCTTTATCACGTACCAAATACGCGGGCGGCTATTAGCCAGTTTCAAAAAGTCCTAAAACCCGGCGGCCGGCTCATTGCAGCCACAAACAGCTCATTTAATATGTTGGAACTGAAACAGCTTATCCAAATAATTGCCGCTTATTTTGGGATTGACCAAAATCCAGAAGGATTAAAAAGCGATTTTGTCTGGCCTTTTACTTTAGAGAACGGCGGAGATTTGCTCCGAGGCTCTTTTTCGGTGGTGGAAAGATATGACCTAAAAAGCGCGTTGGTTTTTCCTACCGCGGAGCCGCTCCTAGCCTATATTGACTCGACTCGAGATGGATATTTACCCTATCTCCCTCCAACAGTCAGTTGGTCTAACTTCCTGGAAGAAATTCGGCAACAGCTGCAAGTTTTAATAAGGGAATATGGGGAATTCCGCGTCCGCAAACATTCAGGTGTTTTTATATGCAAGAATTAAGCGCCGGCGAAACTTTCATAGATTGGCTTACTTCCCGACGTTCGATTCGACGATATGATGGCCGGCCCGTGCCGCCGGAATCTATAACCCTTCTCCTAAAGGCCGCCATTTGGGCGCCATCAGCCCACAACCGGCAGCCCTGGCGTTTCGCGGTAATCACTGACCTCGGTCTAAGACAAACCTTAGCCGCGGCTATGGGCCGGCGCCTGCAGGCTGATTTAGTCGCCGATGGGCTGCCGGCCGAGCAAATCGAGGCTGACGTGCAACGATCCTACCTTCGTCTGACCGGAGCACCGGCTTTGATAATCGTTTGCTTGAGCATGGCCGACATGGACAGCTACCCGGACCAGGAACGGCAGGAAAAGGAATGGCTCATGGCTGTCCAATCATCGGCAATGGCCGGACAGAATATCTTATTGAGCGCCCATGCCTTGGGACTAGGAGCTTGTTGGATGTGTGGGCCACTCTTCTGCCCTGAAACCGTTAAACGGGTGCTGGCTTTGGACCCAGGATGGCAACCCCAAGGTCTTATTACGCTGGGCTTTCCGGCCGAGGTAAAAACACGTACCCGGCATCCCCTGGAAAAGGTCATTGTCAACGCTAATCCCGAACTTAAATAACGCATAAACATACTGTCAATAACCCCTTGACGAAAAACCTCCCTGTGTTAAAATCCTACAGATTCTATTAATTCGATTTATTGGATGATTCCTACCAATGATGCGGGACCGGATTGATTATCAGTTCCTCCAATATCTGATAGCTCAGAAGCTAAAGCCCGGAGATCGTGTCCCATCCCTCTCTGATCTCAGCGCTGAATTAGGCGTGAGCGTGGGCAAATTGCGCGAACAGTTAGAAGTCGCGCGACTTCTCGGTTACGTTTCTGTCCGCCCTCGCCTGGGTATCCGGCGGGAGGCCTTTGATTTTTATCCAGCGGCCAATACGAGCTTGATGTTTGGCCTGGCAACCGGTGAAACTTCCTTCCAACAGATCAGCGAGTTACGCCGGACGTTGGAGGCTAATATGTGGCTCAAGGCGGTAACCTGTCTGACCCAGGCGGATAAGGAACACCTTCGCCAATTGGTCGCCAAGGCCTGGGAAAAGCTGCAAGGCGCGCCTGTACACATCCCAAATGGCGAGCATCGAGATTTGCACCTCACGATCTTCAGCCGTCTGGAAAATCCCCTGGTTATCTCACTACTAAAAGCCTATTGGGACGCATACGAGGAGACAGAGTTAACCCGTTTTGCCGATTACGGCTATTGGCTCAAAGTATGGGACTATCACGAGCGAATTGTCGATGCCATTTGCCAGGGGGAATTCGATCGGGGCCAGGAGTTGTTGGTCGAACATTTCCAACTATTGCCAACGGTCACCATGCCTGCTTTTGATGAAAGCATATAGAATCACTTCCTATGATCCCAACACTTTGTGCAAAACAGAAATCTTGCAGAGGAGTAATCACTTATTATGTCAATAATTGAGGAAAAAGATCCGTCGCTGAAGGAACTCGACTCCATAGTCATTCGATTTGCCGGCGATTCCGGAGATGGGATGCAGCTAACGGGCACCCAGTTCACCAACACCTCGGCCATATTGGGCAACGATATCAGCACTTTTCCTGATTTTCCTGCTGAAATTCGCGCTCCGGCCGGGACGATGGCCGGCGTCAGCGGTTTCCAGGTCATGTTCTCCAGAGAAGATATCTTAACGCCCGGCGACTCTCCTGATGTGCTGGTCGCAATGAACCCGGCGGCCTTAAAGAAGAACTTACCCGACCTGGAGACCGGCGGCATTATCATCGTCAACACCGATAGTTTTACTAAGTCGAACCTGGCAAAAGCCAAATACCTGAGCAATCCCCTGGAAGATGGCACTTTGGATGGCCACAAGGTACTGCCAGTACCCCTGACCAGCTTGAACCGGGAAGCACTAAAAGAAATCGATGCGCTGAGCACCAAGGAGAAGGATCGCAGTCAGAATCTCTTTGCCCTGGGGATTAGCTTCTGGATCTTTGACCGGCCACTGGAGACGACTTGCGAATGGATTGAACAAAAATTCGCCGGCCGACCAGAGATCATCGAGGCCAATCAAAAAGCCCTGCGTATGGGCTACTATTTTGGTGAGAACACCGAAATATTCCGGCAGCGCTACCGGATAAGGCCCGCCTCCCTGCCTGAAGGGACCTATCGCAAGGTTACGGGTAATGAAGCGACGGCTCTGGGCCTGGTTACGGCAGCCGTCAAAGCCGGCAAGCCGCTTTTTTATGGAAGCTACCCCATTACTCCAGCCAGCGATATCTTGCATTTCCTGGCAGCCTTGCGTCATTTCGACGTACGCACGGTTCAAGCCGAGGACGAGATAGCTGCCATGGGTACTGTCATCGGCGCTGCATTCGGCGGCAACCTGGCCGTAACCGGCACCAGCGGTCCCGGCATCGCCTTAAAAAGCGAGGCCATGAACCTGGCCCTGGTTCTAGAATTACCGATGGTCATCGTCAATGTCCAGCGGGGCGGGCCAAGCACCGGTTTACCGACCAAGACGGAACAGGCCGACTTGTTGCAGGCGATGTTCGGCCGCAACGGCGAAAGCCCCATTCCCATCCTGGCACCCCAAAGCCCGACTGACTGCTTTGACATCGCCATTGAAGCCGCTCGGTTGGCTATTCGGGCCATGTCACCAGTAATAATCCTTTCGGAAGGGTACCTGGCAAATAGTTCTGAGCCGTGGAAGATACCCGACGTCGATTCGATAGCCCCAATATCCGTCAAACACCCGCCTGCCCGCACAGGAACCAATGGTGAAGAGCCTTTCCTGCCATACCAGCGCGATCCGGAGACGCTTGCCCGGCCCTGGGCTATCCCCGGTACGGCCGGCCTGGAGTATCGCGCCGGTGGATTAAGTAAGGCCCCCCTAACCGGTAATGTATCTTATGAACCCAAGCACCATGAACAGATGATCAAAGATCGAGCCGAGAAAGTAGCACGCCTGGCCGATGTGATACCCGAACAGGACGTTTATGGACCAGAAAATGCCGAGCTGCTATTGGTTAGCTGGGGCGGCAGTTTTGGCGCAGTACGGTCAGCTGTCATGCGGGCCGTTCGCGAGGAAAAATCAGTGGCTCACGCCCACCTGCGATACCTGAATCCCTTCCCGCGCAACCTGGAAGAAATCCTAAGGCGCCACAAGCGGGTGGTCGTCCCGGAACTTAATAACGGGCAATTGGCTTTCTTGCTGCGCGGAACATTTGCCCTAGACATTGAGTCCTACCCCAAGCTCCATGCACGACCGTTTCGGATCAACGAAATAAGCAATAAGATTGATGAAGTATTGGCTCAGTAATAGACCGGGCTGGTTAACTCACCTCCCGCTGTTTCTCCTGACTTCGAGAAAAAATGACCTGGAGTAAATCATGACAACAGTACCGTTAGAAACCGTAACATTAAATCGAAAAGATTTCGTCTCCGACCAGGAAGTACGCTGGTGCCCTGGTTGCGGCGACTATTCAATCCTGGCCCAAATGCAGAAAGTAATGCCGGAAATTGGGTTCCCCAAGGAAAATATCGTCTTTATATCGGGCATTGGCTGTTCAAGCCGCTTTCCCTATTATATGAACACTTACGGCATCCACAGCATTCACGGCCGGGCGCCGACCCTGGCCACCGGTCTGGCAGTTGCCAATCCGGCACTGAGCGTTTGGGTTATTACCGGTGATGGGGACGGCCTCTCCATTGGCGGCAACCATCTGATCCATGCCTGCCGGCGAAACATCGATCTGAACATCATTTTGTTCAATAATCGCGTCTATGGTCTGACCAAAGGCCAATATTCTCCCACATCCAGAGTGGGCATGAAGACAAAGTCATCGCCGATGGGCTCTATTGATCGCCCCTTGGAGCCACTGGCTCTTGCCCTGAGCGCCGAAGCCTCATTCGTTGCCCGTAGTATCGATAACAATCCGAATCACCTGGTCGATGTTTTGACTCAGGCGGCCGCCCATAAAGGCACCTCCTTTGTAGAGGTCTACCAGAATTGCCTGATATTTAACAAGGACGAATGGAATGACTTTTCTGATCGCAAGAGTCGCGACGATCACTTGCTATACCTGGAACATGGCCAACCCATGATATTTGGCGTCAACCGGGACAAGGGCATTCTTCTTCGCGGTTTAGAGCCTGTCGTCGTCGAGTTAGGTAATGGAATTTCGGAATCCGACCTTCTGGTCCATGATGCCTTCGCTGATTCTACAACCCTGGCCTATATCCTGAGTCGCCTGGAGCATCCTTCAGTCCTGGGCATTCTACGCGACGTTGAACGGCTATCCTACGCTGATGGGGTACTCGGTCAGGTCAAGGAAGCGATGGCTAAAAAGGGTCAAGGCGATCTTTCGACCCTCTACCTCGATTCAGACATTTGGGAAGTGAAATGATAGGCGACCCGGGCGGCGCACCCCCGCTTAGCAAGGGACTAGCGGACGAGAGTCAAATCTCCCCAAGAAAGGGTGCTGGCGATCCGATAATCAATAATTTTACTATCGTCGCCGCCACAGTAAACGGCACCGGCAGCCAAACTGCCAACCTGGCGCTGCTCCGCGCCTTGTTTAAGATGGGCATCCCCGTCAATGGAAAAAACATCTTCCCCTCCAATATCCAGGGATTGCCAACCTGGTTTCATGTCCGGATAAGCCATGAAGGGTTTGTATCCAGGAGCGATTCGGCCGAAATCGTCATTGCCTTTAACCAGGCTACCGACCAAGATGATCTGGCCATGGTCGCCCCCGGGGGTGTTTTCCTGTATCCAGCCGAGTGGAATCTGGCGGAATCCCGTGAAGATGTCATCTATTATGCCATGCCGGTTAGTCAAGTATTAAGCCAAGCCAATGGGCAGGGTAAGATCAAGGATTATCTGACCAATATGGCCTATGTCGGCGTTATCGCACAATTGTTGGGGATCAATCGTTCGTTTATCGAAGAGGCCCTGCATTACCATTTTGGCAATCGAGCCTCGGTAGTTACTCAGAATATGGCCGTTGTGGAGGCTGCCTTTCAATGGTCGGCGGCAAATCTCAGCAAGCGGGACCCTTACCAGGTAGAACCACTGGATCTTACCGATGGAAAAATCCTGATCACAGGCAACGAAGCGGCCGCCCTGGGGACGGTATTTGGCGGCGTTACCCTGGCATCATGGTATCCGATCACCCCCTCAACTAGCATGATCGATGCCCTGAACGATTTTCTGCCAAAGCTACGCACCGATCCTGAAACCGGTCAGGCCAACTATGCCGTCATTCAGGCCGAAGACGAATTGGCGGCCGCTGGCATGATTATGGGTGCCGGTTTCGCTGGCGCTCGCGCCATGACCGCCACTTCTGGCCCGGGCATTTCCCTTATGAGCGAATTCGTCGGCTTAGGTTACTTCTCAGAAATCCCCTGTGTGATCTGGGACATCCAGCGACTCGGTCCCAGCACCGGACTACCAACCCGAACCTCTCAGGGAGATGTGCTGTTCGCTTATCACCTGGGCCATGGAGATACAAATAATGTGCTGCTGTTTCCGGCCACGCCCGGCGAGTGCTTCGATTTTGGGGTCCAGGCCTTTGACCTGGCAGACCAGCTTCAGACGCCGGTCCTTGTCCTGAGCGACCTCGACCTGGGTATGAATACCTGGATGAGCGAACCGTTTACCTATCCGGCCGAACCCATGAAACGGGGTAAAGTATTAACGGCCGAGGAGGTAGAAGCGCAGGGCTTCTACCGTTATGTGGACCGGGATGGCGACGGGATAACCTATCGCACATTACCGGGCAATACCCATCCGCAGGCAGCCTATTTTAATCGTGGCACCGGCCACAATGAAAAAGCTGTTTACAGTGAGAAAGCCGAAGATTGGCGAAAAAACATGGATCGCCTGCAGCGCAAGTTTGATACGGCTCGTAGGCTCGTACCTGGTCCAATAATTGACCAGGTCGACGACGCTCGAGTGGGCATTATTGCCTTCGGTTCTACACTGCCGGCAGTCGATGAAGCCCGCTTTCGGTTATCGGAGAGCGGCTTGCCCACGAGCTTTATGCGTCTACGCTCTTTACCAATCAACGAGGAAGTCCGAGGCTTTGTTGAGCGATATGAAACAAATTATATCGTCGAATTAAATCGAGATGGACAGATGCACCAGATACTGACCGTCGAACTTGCGGATCTGTCCGGGCGGCTTACCTCTCTGGCCTACCTTGACGGCTTGCCTTTAACGGCCGGCCACCTGGTTGACGCAATTAAGGAACAGGAGTTGACGCGATGAGCCAACGAGGCGCCCTACGCCAGAATACGATTGGCCTGACCCAGGCCGACTACAAAGGCCAGCCAACATCGTTGTGCCAGGGTTGCGGTCACAATTCGATTTCCAGCCAGATAATAAATGTGGCTTTTGAACTGAGTATTCAACCCCATGAGATCGTTCGCCTCAGCGGCATTGGTTGTTCGAGCAAATCTCCAGCTTACTTCCTGGGTCGTTCTCATGGTTTCAACTCTCTCCACGGCCGTATGCCTTCGGTTGCGACCGGAACGCTGATGGCCAATCACCAGCTCCTGGCCATTGGCGTCAGCGGGGACGGCGACACGGCTAGCATCGGCCTGGGCCAGTTCAAACACATGATGCGCCGCAATGTTCGCATGGTCTATATCGTCGAAGATAATGGGGTTTACGGTCTAACCAAAGGGCAATTTTCGGCTACGGCCGATGAAGGGCAGGAACTAAAATATGCCGGCAAAAATCCCTTCCCCCCAGAAGAATTATGTATTGAAGCCATCGCCTCAGGCTGCACATTTGTAGCCCGCTCATTCTCTGGGGATCCCAAACAAGTTCGAGAACTTCTCAAGGCTGCCCTGAGCCACCGGGGAACGGCCATGTTAGACATCATTAGTCCCTGCGTAACCTTCAACAACCGTGATACCGCCACGAAGAGTTATGGCTGGGGTAAAGACCATGCTGAACGATTGCTCGATATCGCCTATATACCGAGGGATTTTGTGCCCAGGCGAGACGAGATAATGGTGGAGGAATTTTCGCCGGGCGAGGTCAAACTGGTCCAGCTTCATGATGGTTCATTCATCCAATTACGCAAACTGGAAGAAGAATTTGACCCCACCAATCGTTTGCAGGCAATGACCCGCCTGGAGCAGGCCCGGGAGAATGGAGAGATGATCACCGGACTACTCTACATCAATCCGGATCGACCCTCATTGGCCGAAGTCAGCAATTTGGGCGAGACGCCCCTGGCCTACTTACCCGAGGAGCAAATCCGGCCGTCCCGGCAAGCACTGGCGCAGATCATGAGGGCAATGCTTTAGGGAGAGCTTGGAGTAGAAAGTTCATTTGGCAGAAGCGAAATATCTACGACCGCCTGGTTTTCCGCCAGGTCACGGGCTGGCGACCGGTAGCATAGCGCCAAAAACCGGCCAAAGCGGCCAGGTTAGCCAGGCAGAAATAGGTGATTCCTCGCAGAAAGCCACTCTGCCGGCCGTTTAGCGTCAAAAGGTAGCCCAACAGTCCCGCGCCGTAAAATGCGAGCTGTCCCGCAAAAAAAAGCCCGTAGAGTGGCCGGGAAATCATAAGCAAGTTGGAAATCAGCAGAGCCGGCAACAAAAATGGCGTTATCACCCAGCGTAAAACCCTGTGCGACATATATTGCCAAAACGGCCAGCCTAGCTTGGGATTAAACATTTCAGGTAGACGGCTGACGGATTGAAAACCACCGGCGGCGATCCGGGTCCGTCTCTCCCAATCTTCAGCAAGGCTCGGAGTGGCAGCTTCCCAGGCCACCGCCCCAGGCTCATAGACGACTCGCCAACCTGCGGCCACCAGCCGCATGGAAATGTAAAAATCATCGAGGAGCGTACCCTCTTGGATGGGCCTGAAGGCGCTACGGCGAACGGCAAATATCTCCCCGGCCGCGCCCATGACTGAGCCGAAAACGCTATCGTTTCGCTTGAGGTAGGATTCATAACGCCAATATAGACCTTCCCCCCCACCCTTTACCTGTTTTTCCCCGGCTACCCCACCAATTTCCGGATCGGCGAAGTTGGCCACCATCCTCTGCAGGGATCCTGGGTTAATCAGGGCATTAGCGTCGGTAAATAAGACAATTTCACTGCTAATAAACGGCATCACCCGGTTTATGGCCGTCGATTTGCCCTGTCGCTCAGGTTGTGTGTAAACCATGACCCCGGCAAAACAACTGGCGATAGCCGCCGTTTCATCGTCAGAGCCATCGGCCACGACAACTATTTTTAACTTATCCGGTGGGTATTCTAAGGCCAGGCTATTCTCAATCTTGGCGGCAATGAACCCGGCTTCATTGTAGGCCGGGATCAGGATGGTTAACTCCGGCGTAATAGGTGCTTTGGCCACCGGCCGCGGAAAAAGCCTGGCAAATATGGCCGCCAGGAGAGGGTAACCGATAAAGGTGTAGGTTATGATGGCCACAAAAAGCCAATAGAACCGGACCAACCTGTTAGCCATTTCCAGCTCCTGCATCTACCGGCAATGGTCGCCGGCCAATGCCGCTTCTCCAGGCCAGGACCGCCCCCAATCCCGCCGGCAACATGACGGATATCAGATGCAACAACACCGCGTAGGTCACCGCCGTGCCCTGGTCAACGCCAAATACAGCCAGGACTTGCACAGCTAAATAATGAAATACGCCTACGCGGCCGGGCGATGATGGGATAGCGACGCCCAGCTGCAATACGGCTAACAAAAACAGGGCGGCCAACCAGGATAACGGCGCCCCCACGGCCGCCAGGAGCACATAATTTACCGCCGCATATATCGCCCAGATAACGATTGTTCCGGCCAGTAGTGTCATGATTAAGATAGGCTGGTTAAAGACCTCCAGGCTTCGCAGAAATTCACCACCCATAGCCAGGCCACCTCGCCCCCTGGAAAAAGGCCAGCGCGAGTCAAGGTTGGCCAGCAGGCGAATAATATATTTCCGGCCGGCAATCAACGCCACCAATCCCAACAAGGCCAATACCGAGGTAACCAACAACAATTCTCCGGAGCCTCGCCACCAGGCCGGCAGTTCGACCTGGAAGAGTAGGATTAGAACTAGTCCAGCCAGGACAAAGAGATCCAGAGCTATTCTCAGCATCTGCGTGCCCAGCACGAAAGCGGTATTCTCATTTTCCACCAGGCTGGCCTGAAGAAGATCACCTAAACGGAATGGCGTAAATACATTAAGCGCCTGGCCGATCAACATGGCCGAAGTCAATGGCCTAAAGCCTGGTCTGCGGAGAGGAGGAAACAATAGTCGCCAGCGCCACGTACGCACAGGGATGGTCACTAGATTCAAAGCGACGGCCATCAATACAAGCCGGTAGTCGGCCGCCTTGAGGGCCTGCCAGGCTTCCACCCAGTCCGTTGTAACTGCCAGCCAGACCAGCGCCAGCAGACTAAGCAATGTTCCAACCCAAAATCGCCATCGATGGCGTAAATTCAGGCGTTGGGCCAGCCCTGTTATCATGCTCCCCATCTGTTGAATTGGCGCTTCCTGCTAATCGTCATGAATGCACGAACTGTACTTTCTAGAGTTCCAAAATCCAAGAAGATTTCGTAAGTCTCTCCATCATCATCATCACTGTTGTAACCCATTTCCGGGCAGGCGCAACAGCTTGCTTGTATGTCCCAGGGGAGTTCGTTAAAATGACAGGGTATTAACCTGCGAAGATCGCTCGTAATAAGTCGACAACAATATTCTCTGGAGGTTCCAATGCAGTTCGGCCTTTTTGATGACCGGCAACAATTTGACTCCTTCGATGAAATCGTCGATACAATGATGGCCATGGAGGATGATCCCCTCTTCGCGGCAGGAACCAATATGGTCATATATCGGGGGAACCCCCAGGCCAGGCTCATGATCATAGGCGAAGCGCCGGGAACGGAAGAAGACCGCCTGGGAAAACCTTTCGTCGGCCGGTCGGGTAAATTGTTGGACCAGATTCTCGGCGCGGTCAATTTCGATCCTGAACTGGATGTCTTTATCACCAATGCCGTCTTTCGCCTGCCTCCGGGCATAGATGGCAAACCGCTGCGCAAGCCAACACCAGACGAGATCAAGTTCTACCAGCCTTATTTGTTAGAAATTATTCGGGTGGTTGATCCGGTCATTATTCTGTTAACCGGCAACGCGGCGCTAGAATCGATATTGGGGCAAACTGGAATTACAAAACTTCGGGGAAAATGGCATGAATGGCAAGGCCGCCTTGTAATGCCCATCTTTCATCCGGCCTATCTCCTTCGAAATCCATCGCGGGAGCCTGGCAGCCCAAAAGATCTAACCTGGAAGGATATCCAGGAAGTTCGCCAGGAATACGATCTGCTGGTGGCCGGCTAAGCCCTGATGGCTGAACGTCATTCAGAAAAGGCAGCCAGCCGGGGTGAACCGAGCTATATATGGCGTTCTGGCCAGCAACGACGCCTGGCAATGATCCAACAATGGGCCAGGTTGGACGGCCGGATTCTGGATAATGGCTGTGGATTAGGCACCTACCTTAAAGCCCTCGCTCCCTTCAGCAATCAGCGGCTGGGCCTGGAGCTGGAAATTGATCGCGCCCGCCAAGCCTTACCCCACTCTGAAGGAGTTGTCCAGGCTCCGGCCGAGACTTTACCTTTTGCTGCCGACAGCTTTGACTTTATTCTTAGCAATGAAGTCATCGAACATGTTGAAGATGATCGACTGGCAGTCGCTGAAATGGTCCGGGTTTTGAGGCCGGGGGGTCGGGTATTGATCTTTTGCCCAAATCGTTGGTATCCGGTTGAGCAGCATGGTATCTATTGGCGGGGCGAATATAAATTTGGCAACATTCCGTTGGTTAACTACCTGCCTACCTCCGTGCGCAACCGGCTCGCCCCCCATGTTCGCGCTTATACGGCGAAGGAAGTACGCGCCCTTTATCAAAATTTACCGGTTACGATCATCCATCATAGCCGCATCTATGGCGGTTACGATAATATCGATCGCCGTTGGCCTCGCTTAGGCCGCCTATTAAAGAAATCGCTATATTCCGCCGAAAAAACCCCCCTTTCTACCTTTGGCCTCTCCCACCTTCTCGTTTTGGAGAAAAGAGGTTAACCTATCAACTCGGCAGGCTTTGCCTCTAATCAGTTATTGAGGTCAAACGTGAATAAAGAAAATCAGACATTGGAGCTCAGAGACGGCCGGACCCTTGGGTTTGCTCAGTATGGATCGGCCGCCGGCCGGCCGGTATTCTACTTTTCTGGCGGGAACAGTTCACGTTTAGAAGGGCGCTGGTTTGACCAGGCGGCTGATCAACAGAATATAAATCTAATAGTGCCCGACAGACCGGGCTTTGGTCTATCCGAATATTTACCTGGGCGAACGTTCCTCATGTGGCCAGAGGATGTTTCGCAGTTGGCGGACGCGCTTGAGATTCAGAACTTCTCTGCCTTTGGTCTCTCTGGGGGCGCTCCCCATATTGCCGCCCTGGCATACCAGATTCCTGAACGCCTTAACCGGGTAGCTATCATAAGTGGCGTTGCGCCACCGGAGATGGTGGGGCGTTCTACTGGTATGTGGCCGCCCATCCGTCTTATCTTCTTCCTGGCAAAAAGATTGCCGGCAATAAATCGCCTCATCTTGAAACAGATGGGCGCATTTTACGCCAATGAAGAACAGATGCTGAAACGGATGAAACAGACCTTGCCAGAACCCGATGTGCGTTTGATTGAGGAACGGCCGGAGATCATAAAGATCTTCTCAGCAGCGGCCATGGAGGCTCACCGGAACGGCATCGACGGCGACGCCTGCGAGTGGCGGCTATACGTTCGCCCTTGGGGCTTCAACATAGCCGATATCTCCAAAGAGATTTGGTTGTGGTATGGCAAATATGATAAGAACGCGCCCGTTGGCATGGGATATTATTACGCCAGCCAATTACCAAATAATAATCTCCAGGTTGTCGAGGATGGCGGTCATTTCTCGACCATAAATAATCATATTCAAGAGATTTTAAGCTACTTGTGAAGCTGATCTTAGAGGATTGCAGGTGTGGCAGAACTTTCTTGAAAAAGTTGATGCAGATAGTAGATGGACTTGACTGGTTAGAATCATCAATGTTGGAGTTGGATTGCAGGCTTTTTTTCAATGGCGCGGCGCTATAAGCCAATGGACAAATCTGTGGGTTGTATAATCCAGGTGGCCTCGCTCTGAAGTTTCCTGATAACTTGAAGCAAGTATTGATCCATCAGAATGGAGGAGAGGAATTTCGCTTCTTTCCCAAGGGACCGATCAAGCAGGCCTATGTTCTGCTACCAGAATTAATTATTGCCGACGAGAAAGCACTCTCGGCGTTCATTCAAGCCGCCGCCTCTTATGTCACAGCAATTATTCTGTGAACCAAACCTGATTGTATCGAATTGCTTTGATGCCAGGCCCACATTTGCTAAAATGGTCTCGCTCCAGATTAGGGATTGTTTGCACAGACAGTCCCTGAATCATACAAACTTATTAGATCCAAAGGTCGGAGGAAAAAATGTCAAATCACTCACTTGTCCATTTTGAATTATCGTCAAAAGATCAGGGGCAAATGAAAGCCTTTTACGGTTCGGTTTTCGGTTGGGAATTCCAAGATTGGCCGGAAATGAACTACGTAACATTTACCACTGGCGAAGGAGGCTTAGGTGGTGGTTTTAGCCCTATTAGCGACGATTATCCAGCCGGTCTGGTGGTAAACTATGTTCATTGCGATGATATCAAGGCAACGATAGATGCCATCGAGGGCAATGGCGGCCAGATAATCATGCCGCCGATGGAAGTACCGGGTGTCGGCCAAATCGCCATGTTCACCGACCCCAGCGGCAATACCGTCGGCCTGCTCCAGCCGGCTCCAGGAATGTAATACCTTCAGTCAACTGTCCAATCAGACACGCCGCTGATACATCCAACTTTTGCCCGGCAGGTCCGTTAGAGACCTGCCGGATTCTTGTCCGGCACGGGGCCAGATATGATAATATATTAGGCAGGAATCCAGCGACTTTTGGTTGGCCTCATGCATTCCAGAAAGATCAAACCGGTAACTATTCCCGTCGGTGAAGAGGAGAACCTCGAAGCCAAGCTTATCGAGGCTCAACGCGCCCTCCTGGAAGCAGAAGCCATTCTGGCCGAGGAACAGGCGGCCGTTAATGCCTTCCGTATGCATTGCCGGCTGAAGCTGGATCAGTGGGTTGAACGGCTCCTGGCGCTCCAGACGGAGAAACAATCTCTGCTTACCCAACTAGAATTGCTTCGCCAGTCTGACGCTTATGGTATTCCCCACGATGAATCTGATCCTTTCTGGGATGGTGAGCTTCCAGAGGCTGATTCCTCGCCTGCCGGTGATGGCGAAGAATTAATTCTGCCCACCGATGTCCCCCATGACAGAGCAACGGAAAAACGTCTATACCGCCAACTCGCCCGGCGCTTTCACCCCGATCTGGCGATGACGGCCGTTGAGATCGCCTACCGGACTGATATGATGTCGGCCGTCAACACAGCTTATGCCGGCAGGGATGTTCAGGCGCTCTACGACCTGGCCGGAGAAATGGATCCCCTGGAATCGGCCGAGTTGGCTCAGATCTCTCCGGTCGAAAGCAGGGAGCTCCAGCGGCAATTAAACCATCTGAAACAACGTCGTCGCCGAGCAGAACGCCGCCTCGCGGCCCACCGACAGGAAAATACGGCCCGCTTGTGGATGAAGGCCCAACGCCTCGACGAAAAAGATACCCACTGGTGGGAGATAGTCCGGAGGGAGATTGAACAAGCCATCGAGCGGGTCGCCGGTCAGGTCGAAGAACTGCACCGGGCTATTGGTAATTTAGAAATGGATATGACCCGGGAGGCCGGGAACGAGGGGATTATCAACAATTAACCTCTCGCTAAATTGGCCCTATCATATTAGTGTTTCAAGATTAATAGTAGATCCATTTCCCTTGCCATAAACACGCCCCCTTACTACAATCACATTTAAGAGCGGCTAATTGCCGCCCAGTTGATTAATGCCCAGGAAAATCATAGTCCGGGCAACATAAGCCCGCACTTTGGAATCCTTCGATTAACAGCTCGTTCGCAGGGTGAGCGCTATAAGCAGATCGGCTCGAAAGGCCTGGAGAGAACTATGGAAAAAAATGGAAATCGAGAAACTGGTAGTATCACTGTAAAAAGAGGTTTGGCGCAGATGCTGAAGGGCGGCGTTATTATGGATGTGGTCACACCTGCCCATGCGGTTATTGCCGAAGAAGCAGGCGCGGTAGCCGTGATGGCCCTGGAACGGGTACCGGCCGATATCCGGGCTGACGGCGGCGTCGCGCGCATGTCTGATCCGGGTTTAATTCGCGAGATCATAGCCTCAGTCTCCATTCCGGTGATGGCCAAATGCCGGATCGGTCATTTTGTGGAAGCCCAAATCCTCGAGTCCTTAGGGGTTGACTATATTGACGAGAGCGAAGTACTGACCCCGGCCGACGAGGAACACCACGTCAATAAACATGATTTTAATGTGCCCTTCGTTTGTGGTTGCCGGAATCTGGGCGAGGCGCTCCGGCGTATCGGCGAAGGCGCCGCCATGATTCGCACCAAGGGTGAAGCCGGTACCGGTGATGTGGTTGAGGCTGTGCGCCATGCCCGATCTGTATTGGGGGATATCAGACGGCTCCAGCTCATGCCTGATGAGGAGCTAATGAGCTACGCCAGGGATATCCGCGCGCCTTATGAGTTGGTCCTGGAAACCAAGAAACTGGGCCGGCTACCTGTCGTCAATTTCGCTGCGGGAGGCCTGGCCACACCGGCTGACGCTGCCTTGATGATGCAGCTCGGCGTGGACGGCGTATTTGTCGGATCCGGTATTTTTAAGAGCAGCGATCCCGCGCCACGAGCCAAGGCGATCGTCGAGGCCACAACCCATTATAATAACCCGGAGATTTTAGCCAGGGTCAGCGAGAACTTAGGTGAGCCAATGGTTGGCATTTCAGCTTCAACACTACCCGAAGAAGAGCAATTGGCCGTCCGAGGTTGGTAGCAGTCTAATCTCTTTGATTCTTTGAACGGTCATTTAATCGTAGACTGGCCACGTGGCCGGTTGCCTACCCCGGATAAGCGGCCGGTGATTCTGCCATAAATCAGGAGAGTCTAATGCGTATTGGCGTTCTCGCCCTCCAGGGTGCATTCATGGAACATCGCAAGATATTGGGCGAGCTTGGCGTTGAATCAGTTGAGGTCCGGCTACCCAAACAGCTTGAGGGACTTGACGGCTTGATCATCCCCGGAGGTGAGAGCACTACTATCGGGAAGCTGGCGGTTACCTACGGGCTGATGGAACCCTTACGCGCCTTTGCTGTTGAAAAACCAGTATGGGGCACCTGTGCTGGAATGATCTTCATGGCCAAGCATATTGACGGAGACCAGCCTCTGCTAGCGGTCATGGATATCGTCGTTCGGCGAAACGCTTTCGGCCGCCAAATCGACAGTTTCATCACCGAGATATCAGCGCCTGATTTGACCAACGGCCAGACAAAGCCGTTTCTGGCTGTCTTTATCCGCGCTCCGATTTTGGTCAACGTGAAGGAATCTGCCGGGGCTACTGTGATAGCCAGGCTGGAAGACGGTACGGCCGTTGCCGCGCGCCAGGGACACTTGTTAGTAACATCGTTCCACCCTGAGCTAACCAACGACGTCCGCTTTCACCAATTTTTCATTGAGAGGGTTAAATAACTTAGGGACCAGCGCCCTGAAAGATTTCAGCGGGCCTAGTGGATAAAAGCGAATTTATCCGTCTGGCAATATCAAGACCGGGCAGGCAACATCACAACGAAAGTCGCTCCACCACCGGCATTATTTACGGCCAATATCCAACCGTCGTGCGCCTCCATGATTTTTTGGGATATGGCCAGGTCCAAGCCACTCCCGTCGCCGAATTTCTTGGTTGTTTCCAAAGGCTCAAATAGCATCGGTAATAGCCGCTCCTCAATACCCGTTCCATTATCCTCAACAGAGAAAGCCTGGGCATTCTCTTCAACCGCGAACCAGGTTAAGATCCGGATTACTCCTCCTCCGGAGACAGGGCGTCCCTGGTATAGGTTAACAAGTTTACGACAACCTGGGTGATCTGATTCTGATCACAAAGCAGCGGCCTTAATCCCGGAGCCAGATCAGTTTCGATAGTCACGTTATTCTGTCTTTTAAAGTCATAAGTGACATGGGTTAAGGATTGCTCAATAATTTGGTTCACACAAATTAGGTGCTTGCCCAATCATATGGGAATATTCGCGCATCGCCTTGATCAGTCGGGCGCAACGCCAGGCGCTTTGCTCGATCATCGTCATGTGATTTTATAGCGCCACAGCGCTCAAATCACCATCGGCCAATTGGAGTCGAAGATTATTACAGGTCGTGGTAATGACGCTGATAGGAATGTTTAGTTCGTGGGCGACGCCGGCCGCCAGCGTGCCAACGCCGGCCAGACGCTGGGTTTCTAATAAATGATCCCGAAATTGTTCTTCACGGAGCTTGTGTTCAAATGAGGATGCTAATTTCACAGTACGCTGAGCATACGTCACTCGCTACTGAATTTCCGCGTCTAGCGCGTAAATAATGTGAAGCCCCCGTTAAGTAGTATGAAAGCGCGTATTGGGTTAGATGTTAGAGGTGTACGGTGCAGAAATCGTATACTCTAAGACCATGAACGGCCAGAGAAGGGTCTTTAACAGAACAAGGAAGGCTAGCATATGCTGGTTTGTCAATGGTCTACGCTCAGCCGTCCCGGTTAACGGAACAAGCTCGAATCGTGTTGCTGGTGGTACTGTTCCCGGCCGCGTCGTAAGCCACAACTTTAAAGCTGTGGCAACCTGGTCCGGGGATCGTCCATTTCTCTGTATAGGGGGGAACTGTGCTAATAGCGAAGGGAACACCGGCGTTATCAACGAAGAATTCAACGCGATCGATAGACAGGTTGTCGGCCACACCTGCCTGAACGATGATCCACTCATCGTCGGTGAAGAATACCTGGTCTTGGAGGGGAAAAAGAATTCGGGTCTCGGGTGGCGTATTGTCTACTGTAACCGGAACACTAACCTCATCAAAGGTACCATCGCGTCGCATTACTGTCAGAAGAATCGTATACAAGCCTTCCAGGTCGCTCACATCCCAGACACCCAGCTCACTCTTATCTTTGGTTTCACCAACATCTCCAACGATGGACTGTAAATTTAATGGTGAGAGCCCCGGGAAATAGGAGAGGCGATAATAAGCGAAGTTGTCTCCTTTGGCGTTGCCAACAATAGCCGTTTCTCCGGAAATATAATCAAAGGGGTCCAATGATAAAATGGCCACATCTCCATCACTCTGACTCTCTCCACCAATCGTATCGTAATCAGTAGGTGGTTGTTCGATGTCATTCTCGCGCACCCAATCAGCCGCCTTTTCCGGATAGATCAGAAATAGCTTTGACTCTATTAGATTTGGCGGCGTAGACAAGGTGGCTAATCGCCCTGTTTCCCGGTTTATCAGGAATTCCTGGTACATATTGTCATAAATAGCTGGCTCAGTACCTTCGACAAAAAATTCATTTACGGCCGGGCAAAGGTTGGTCGCTAACAAGCCCGACTTATCACATACGGCCAGTTGAACCATCCCCGGCGGTCGTTCCCAAGAAATAACTGGCTCGTCCTCCAGGGCCCAACTCATAAAGGCCTGCCAGATGGGCGCGGCTCCCTTTGATCCGGGCAGGTTAATCATGAACGAATTATCCGTATTCCCTAACCAGACCCCGGTCACCAGCTGTGGTGTGTAGCCGATGGTCCAGGCATCATGATAATTATTTGTCGTTCCCGTCTTCGCGGCCGCCGGCCGGTTCAAAGGTAATTCCAGGGCATTTGGACAGCCGAAAGCCGGGCAGCGACTATTACGATCTGACAACATATTGTTCATCAAATAAGCCAGTTGGGGAGTCAGGACATCCCGCCGCTGCGGTTGGTTAAATTCATAAATAATCTGGCCGTCACTGTCTTCTACCCGCAAGATCGCCACCGGGTCTAACGTCCTATATCCCAGCCGTTGCTCGTCCTCAGAAACAGGTTGGCCGATCATGATGCCGTTATTATCGAAAACCGAAAAAGCGTAAGCCATATCTAATAACGATACTTCGCCGCCCCCAAGGGTAAGCGGCAGCCCGTAACTATCGGGACCCTGGTCGAGGCTGGTGATTCCCAGGCTGTGGGCTGTGCGGATAACCTTGTCCACCCCTACCCAGCTCATTACCTGAACGGCCGGTATGTTGTAACTATTCGCCAGCGCTTCACGCAATCGCATGGGTCCGTGAAACTCCCGGTCATAATTTTGGGGAACATAGGCAACACCTGGTCGGTCACCGCTGAAATCTGTCTCGACATCAAGCACCATGGTCGCCGGCGTGTAACCCTGACTTAGAGCGGTCACATAGGTGAATGGTTTAAAGGCTGAGCCGGGCTGCCGTCTACCGTCGACGGCGACGTTAAATGAACCGTCAATATCTGAATCCCAATAATCCAGGCTGCCAACCATCGCCCTTATTTCGCCAGTTCGAGGATCTAGGGAGACCACGGCTGCATTGTTGACATTGTGATCGATCCCGACATCGGCCGTCCGCAAAGGCGGTAAATAGTCAAGGGCTGGACATTTAGCCAGCTCATCGGCCGGAAGCGTATTAACAGTCTCGCCGGAGAGTCTGGCAACCTGGGCACGGGCGAGGCATTCAGCCTGGCGTTGCATCGTAAGATCCAATGATGTGTAGACGCGTAGCCCACCTCCCAACAGCAGCTCAGGACCAAACATCTGCTCCAATTGTTTGCGTACATACTGGGCGAAATGGGGGGCGATAATATCAAATCGTTCCTCAATCCCTGGGGAAATTGCGATGGGTTCCGTCCGGGCCGCGAGCAATCCATCCCGGCTGATTAGCTCTTGCTCGAACATCGCCTCCAGGACCAATTCCTGGCGGATTTTGGCTTGTTCCGGATCGTCAAAAGGGTTCAACCCCGGAGATTGGGGGATCGCGGCCAGCATCGAGGCTTCTGCCAAAGTGATCCGGGAAACAGGTTTATCAAAGTAGACCCTGGCAGCGGCTTCAACACCATAAGCCAGGTTGCCATAAAAATTCGTATTCAGGTACCACTCCAGGATTTGTTCCTTGGTGTAAACCTGGGATATTTGCCGGGCTAACAACAGCTCGTCCAATTTGCGCTGGTAATCCTCCAATCCAATCTCGCTGCCCACGGACCGCAGATCTTGTTCGATCAGGGAATTCTTAACCAGTTGTTGAGTGATTGACGAGCCACCCTGGATGCGACCTCCCAATAGCACGTACTCATAAAAAGCCCGGCCGATACCTTGAAGATCAAAACCCTGGTTGGTCCAAAAGGACCTATCTTCAATGGCGATAGTAGCGTCAACCAGTGATTGGGGAATTTGGTCCAGCCTCATCCACTGGCGGTCGCCGCCCAAAGGATCTATCACCTCGTTGATAAGAACCAGGTCGCGATAGCCATCATTATCGGGATCATCGCCCCAGGCGTAAATCTTGGTCGTTTCAAAGGTCGTTTCCGAGTCCTGACCCAGCCGCTCAATTTCGTTGAAGTCAGGCAATTGCGTGGTGACGCTATCGAGGGCAACGGCCGAGGCAACAATAGTGAGGCCAGTAAAAAGGCCGCCAAATAGCAGGCCAACAAAGAGGATGAGCAGGGCAACCTTTGTGAAGGTGCGCGGGCCATGTCCCTGGCGTTTCAGGCGTTGCTGCCGACGGTGAACAATCTGTGAAACAGTAGGCATATAACGATTGTGCCCGTAATCCGTTCATAGAGCAACAGCCCCGCCCTATCATTAATCTGGAACCAATTAGAACAAACTACCTGGCACATACCATATAGCAGGAGTTCCACCTACCGGTATCGATACTCTAGAGCGAATAAGAAATTAGCTGACAACTAACATGAGCGATTTCGTCGGACGGCAACTTTTTTTGCCATTTCATACTACCACATGGCTTGTGAAAGCTATCACTTGTGAAAGCTATCACTTGATCCGGGTCAAGAATACTGGTAATATTTAAGAGGAGTTGTTGGCGCGACCCATGAATCAAGCTTTTATCACCCATCCCGATATTACCGACCCACTTTTTTGATGGGGAAAGATAATAATGGATCTGCCCGCGCGCAGATTTCACGACAGTTATAAGCTTATTGTTTCAACAGCTCCTTATACAAAAGGAGGAAATACGGAAAAAAGAACTAACTGATATATGGCGTTATGGTATTTGTGGTGTTCAAAATAAAGGAGAAAAAAAATGAAGCGCAAATTTTTTATAATCCTGGGAATGTTGGTCTTATTAGTGGTATTGGCCCCCATGTCGGTCCTGGCCCAACCTGATCTGCCGGACTACCAACCGGTGGATGTAGGACCTGTGCTGCGCGAATGGGAGGCAACCAAGGACCGAATTGCTCCCATGGCCGACGAACAAGCTGCTGCCGTCGCTATTGCAGCCCTCCCTGAAGATTATCCGTGTTATGTCGAAACAAAGGAATGGCTGTCCCTCAATAATTATCTGGGTAACTATTTCTTCACAGATTTTTACCTCATTGCTGAAACTGATACTTCCGAACTGTGGGTTCAGGCCGATTTGAGTTATCCGGATGGCGATCCAAGGGACTTGCCAGAGGTATCCTGCGAACAAGCTGCCTATCTGCTAAGTGAATTCGACAACAATATGTACCCGACCGAGACGGAATTTTTTGGCGATCCGGATCTGCACGACGGCACATATTCGTTGTTGGAAGCCTGGGGGTATTTTGATCCCGGTTATTTCTATAATGAGGACGGTCGCCAGGTAGTATTGGTATCCAATGTGCGAGATGATAGTTATTATGATGCCACCTACCCGAACTATATTGCCGGGTTCTATTCGCCGACTTTCGAAGCCTATTTCGACCGCAATATCATGTCCATCGATTCGCATGACTGGCTGAATCGTATTGGTCCAGACGGTTCGCGGCCGTACTTGTACGAGAGCGTCTTCGCCCACGAGTACCAGCACCTCTTGCATGATGACTACGATTCCGACGAGGTTAGCTGGATCAACGAAGGCCTGTCTATGTTTAGCGAATACCTGACAGGTTATGTCGTTAATGAAGATTCCTATAGCACTTTCCAGGAATTACCGGAGAACTCGCTGGTTGCCTGGGGTGATCAGGGAGGAACTGAGATTGTCGCTGATTATGGCATCGCTTTCCTGTACCAGATGTACCTGTACGAGAAATTCGGCGAGGATTTTATAAAGGCTGAATTCCACAACCCTGATAATGGCATCACCAGCATCAATTCTACGCTGGCAATGAATAATCGCTGGAAAGGGAATAGCTTTGCCGATCTCTATCATGATTTCTCCGTCGCCGTTTTGATCGACTCGAACCAGACCAGGTATCGTTATGGTTTCAAGAATCTGGATGTGGGCATTGATATCGGAACTGTCGATGTACCCAATCCCGATGCTTTCGACACCCCTGGCGCTCCGCCCTGGGGAGCTGATTACATCTGGCTCTCCGGTAATCCGAAGAATATTGACAAACTACTTTTCAACGGCGCAGCTTTAACCCAATCGCCAACCGCATGGACTTCGGTCGATGGTTGGCTTTACAGCGGCACCGGTGACGAGGTAGATAACTGGGCCATCTTCGAGACTCCCGGAGGTGGAGAACTATCATTCGACACTATCTGGGATTTGGAGGATTACTGGGACTTTGGCTTTGTCCAGGTTTCCACCGATGGCGGTTACACTTGGACGAGTTTAGCTGACAATGAGGGTTACTCCACGTACGATTACGACCCGAATGCATATCCGAAGGCAATTGAGAACTTGCCGGGTCTTACAAGCTATATAACTGATCCAGTCAAGTTGACCTACGATCTCAGTGCCTATGCTGGCCAGGATATTCTTATTGCCTTTCGCCTGATCACAGATTGGGCGACACACTATGAGGGGTGGTACGTCGATAATGTTACGGTGGACGGCACTCTGATTTCAGATGGAACCGATGTCTCAATATTCAAAGACATCACCGAGTATCTACCGGTCAACAATGACTTCACTGTCACCGTCGTCGGTATGAGAAACCCGCCTCGTAGTCGTAACGCCCATCAGTCGGAGAGCTACCGGGTCCATACCATGAAGCTTGATGACATTACCGAGGAAGGCAAGCTAGAATTGCAGAAAGTATTAGGGTGGTCAAATAAAGCGGTTATGATCGTTACTTATGATGCACCTGAAGACGTTAACGATTATGCAGACTACACCTACGAGGTCGTCGAAAAGTGGAACAATGGCGTAAAATCGGACTACAGGCAGAACCATTCCCAGCCAAACCACCATTAATAGACGCCATCGTTAGCAGACGCTGTAGTCTGTTAACCTAGCTAAAGAGCTCACCTCCTCCTAGAGGTGGGCTCTTTTTTGTCTAATCTACAGGCACCCAAGGTATGCCATCCTGGATCTGGCCTGGATCCACTGGAAATACCGGCCGAGGTGCTGTACCTGATTCCAGGTCGTCGGAATCCCCCAGGCAGAGGAGTACGCTATCCGATTGGTCCGTATGATAAGGGTATTTTATTTCATTGGCTTCCAGCAGAATCCAAAAACCAGGTGTGACTACCGTTGCATATTTCATGTCAGGCCGCGGACAGCCCAAGGACGTGTCTGGCCAGCTTGTAGCCTGTATCTCCACCACGTGGATTTGTTCTGCGGTAAGGTTCAGATACTCACCCAAATCCGCTCTGGCTTTTTCGACCATTTTCCGCTGCTTCATACTGGATAGATCCGGTGAGGATTCTGTCTCTGCAGTAGATAGAGTCGGGCTGGCTGCAGATAGGGACGGTGTCGTAGCGGCCGGAAGCGGTGAGTTTGAGGCTTTAGGTAGGGTGGTACTGTCGGTGACCTGCTTGGCCAGTTGGGTGGCCCTCGTTTGGGTATCTCCTGATGAGTATTTCACCTCACCGGCAGTACCACCACAAGACGAAAGTAACAGACCAAATAAAATAATTGTTAATGTGAGAGTTGGGTAATTATTCATAGTTCCTCACTATTCTGCTCCATACCTGAGCCTACATATAAGACGCTCAAGAAAGGATATTCGTTCCCACTTGGTTTATTTTATTATGATTTCTATCATGACCTGGAGTCCGGTCCTCATATTTTAGCTACCAATCTGGCTGCAACTCAAGCACTATACCTATGCCGCTCACAAGCCACCTTAATGGAAACCGGCAGCGATGGAATGAATAGCTAACTGGCCATAATATTATTCTTATAACCCGCAATAGGACCCCTGCTTCGTGAATTTATTTCTGGGTAGAAGATGGCGTAGATTAAAACAACAATGTCACCGGCCGGGACCTTTCTGGTGGGGCTAGTGTCATAGGAGTTAACGGCTTCCTAGAAGGAATTTATGCGGGCACCTGCTCATAAAAGGATTGGCCAATGTCTTGAAGACCAAAACCCTGATTAGTTCAGAAGGAATTGTCCTCAACGGCAATGGCAGCGGCAACCGATATTGGGGGAATCTGGTCAACTCTCATCCGCTGACCCTCATCCCCCAGAGGACTAGTGACCTCGTTAATTTGGATCAGAGTGTGTATCCCATTTAATCAAGATCTTCGGCACAGTTATCGATCTTAGACGCATCAAGTGAGGTTGAAGCATTCTTTACCTCCAGGCGCTACCGGCGATGATGAAAAATCTGTGAAGCTGAGACAATTCAACAATTTTGCGCCTAATGGAACGTGGTAGCAGTATTCCAACAACCGCGATTATCTGCGGTCATTTAGATAATAACCCCGGCCGGCCGTTCCAGAAGGAAACGCCCGCCACCTGAAAGGTAGCGGGCGTCATCAAACTCCCGCTTGGCTACGAACGATTTCCTTTACTACGCCCCTACTTTGCTTGATAGTTAAGGAAGAGCGCCGGTGTGAACAACTGCCAGATGGGCTTAAATTCAGCCGATAGGTTGAAACCGGCAACATCGGTACAGCCAAACACCTGGTTGACCGGTGTCGCGCTAAGATAGAACTGCCCACCTGCAAGACCTGGATCAAAGACAAGTTGGTCAACACCACTTAACCCCGTAGCCAGACCCTGGTCGTCATAGAGCTCAAGAAGTGCTGACGTGCCCGTAATCGAAGTAACCGAGAAGCTTATCGCCTGGTTAGTTAGCAAGTTAAAGGATACGAAATCTTTATCGGCTGCCCACAACAAGGGATCGCTATCAAAGGAGTGAAGTTGTGTTTCCCCAGATGCAATCGGCACGGCCGACGTCCAGGTATCATCAATTTCGAAATCATCCATACACATGTGGGTAATGACTCCTGTAGGACCCAGGATATCGAATAAACCATATTGCGGAAAACCGGCCGGGGATGACAGGTGCGGCTCTTTCAAATCAGGTGCGGAGGGTGTGGTGTATGCCTTTGCGACCACGGGCATGTAGAGCAGAAAAACCTTCTTCTCGAGCAGAGACATCTCGTACTCAGTGTAGATGCCTAGCAAATCGGCCCGGTTGGTCACTCGTAAATAGAAGTCGCCTCCATGTGGCGGCAACCAGACCAATTGCGATGAGAAATCAGAGCTACCAGAGTAGTCGTCATTGCCTAACAACATTTCCTGACCGTCGCTGTCAAAGAGGGCTAGGAAAGTATCCGCTCGTTGGCCCCATGACGAAGTTGTTATGGTGTAAAGGTTACCAGTGGTAACGTTGAATTTATACCAATCAACCGGGTCATCACAGAAGTCGTGGGATTGATCGCTGCCTACCAGAAGGTCATTGGCCTCGGAGTAGAGATCATCCTCTTCATACGAATCGGCCGGGCAATTGGCAATACCGGCCGGAACATCACCGAAATCCACCTCGTAGCCGTTGGCTAGATTCACCGTAACAGTTATAAAGTTAGGAGTCGTCGAGAAATAGTAGAGTGGATCGGATTCCTCGACGCTATTCTCCCCGACCTGGGTGGTGACCAGGGAGTACCGGCCGTATAGATCAGTCATTGTGGCGTAGGTGCTGTTCAAGGTAACGGTTACGCCTTTGAGCCCAACCTCGTCCGGATCCCAGGATCCGCTGCTATCCAGATCTTCGAAGACAGTTCCATGAATGCTGGCAAACTCAAGGTCATTTGGTGCGTCTCCGAAATCAACTTGATAAGTAAGGCCCAGACTGACCAGCGGCCGGACCAGGTTTGGAGTTGTGGAGAAGTAACCTATCAGATCGCTCTCCGCTACCGAATGAACACCAGCGCTATCTGTCGCGAAGGTATAACGACCGTATTCGTCCGTGGTTGTGGTTTCAGTGACGTCGAGAGTGATGGTAACGCCAGGTATACCCAGTTCGCCGGCCTCACGCAGGCTATTGCCGTTCATGTCCTTAAAAACGGTGCCCATGATGATGGCGAAGCTCGAGCTACTTTCAACGTCGCCAAAGTCTACCTGGTATCCATCGCCTAAGGCGACATCAACCTGGACATCATTGTCAGTAGTTGAGATATAGCTCGCTGGATCTGTCTCAACAACTTTATGGGATCCGGCTACTGTTGTGGAGAATGTGTAGCGTCCGTAAATATCGGTCAAAGCGGTTACTGATTCATCCAGGGTTATAGAGACGCCAGGTAGACCCAACTCGCCATCCTCTCGAAGGCCGTTGTAATTGACATCGTTGTATACAGTTCCCAAGATCGATGCGAAGCCGGCCGATCCTTCTTGGGCATCGCCGAAGTCCAGCCGGTAGCTCGTCCCCAAGCTAACGGTAACATGAGCCAGATTGTCGGTGGTCGAGAAATAGCCGTTGGGATCTGTCTCCTCAACCTTGTGCGTTCCCGTTGTCCCCGTCAAAAAGTAATATAATCCATCAGCATCTGTTCTCGTAGTAGCCCCATCATCGAGAGTGATGAGAGCATCTTCAATCCCTGGCTCTCCGGCGTCCTGTTCACCATCGCCGTCAAGATCGTCAAAGACAAAGCCGTAGATGGTGGCCGTGGTTGGGTCGCCAATGGAGGTAACCTCTTGATCGATGTTGTTCTCTAGATCAGGATCGAGGATGTCGCTGTCGATAGCGACGTCATTGACCACCGCGCCTATCGAGCTCGGCTGTACAAACACCTTGAAGACAATGGTTCCAACCTGGCCGGCGGTCAAGCCGGTGCTCTCCCAGGTTAGCTGCTGGCCATTTTGGGTCAAGGTCCAGATATCGGGTGACTGGCTTACTACTTCGATGAACGCCGCATTAGCCGACAGATCGTCGGTGATGACAACGCCAAAAGCGTCAGATGGACCATTGTTTGTGTAGGAGATTGTATAAGTTATCTCCGAACCGGCCGCTACAGGATCGGGGTCATCCGCCTTGGATACGGCTAAGTCAGCCCTTTCGATCCGCACGACAGTGGTCATATCAGTGGCGTCTTCCGCCTGATAGCGGTAGCCAGCTCGATTTTCGTATGAAACCTCGGCCGTGTTCGTCAGGACCGTATTTGAGGTCAGGTCAATCTTTGTGCTAACTGGGATGGTAAGCGTGATACTACCGCCACCAGGCCCAATATCCGGCCAAGAGCCTAATGGCCAATTCAGAACCTTATCGCCGTCGAAATCTGGTGAACCGCTGGCTCCACCACCATAGTTAACACCCACCGGCAGAACATCGGTAATCACCAGGCCGGTTGCTGATACAGGGCCGTCATTGGTAACCGTCACGGTATAGACCAGTGGTTCGCCATTGCCAATCGTTTCGAGACCATCACTCTTGGATATAGTCACAACCGGCGCTTGAACCAGGCTCGTGGTGGTAGCTGTCAAGGCAGGTACTTGGGGCAAGCTTCCAGGATTAATACCAAAAAATCCGTTGTTTACCACCGGATGGCCGTTAACGAGGTCTGCCCCGTTGCCGTCAACCAGTACCGTCACAGTAAACGTACCGCTGGTGCCGGCGGCAACCGTACCCAGATCCCAGGCCACCAGGGTATCAGAGCTTTCATCAAGATCAGGCTCAGGCACTATAGTGGTGGCCACGATCCGGCCGATAGCCGGATCAATCTCATCCCAGATCCACGCCTGGCCTAACGACAGGCTGCCATCGTTGGTATAAGCCAGTGTGTATTGAAGTAACTCGCCTTGCTCGACCGCTAGTTGATCCACCGTTTTGGTCATGGTAATTGAAAGGGTACCCTCGATGTTGATAACCGTCCCACTTGACTGTTCGCAAAAACGGTTGTCGTACTTATAGTTGCTGTTGTATCCAACACCTCCATACGGGCACAATCTCATATTGGATGGCCTTAAGGCTAAAAATGTGTACGTCGTTTCAACCAGGGCAGGGACATTCCCGTTTGGCAAATTAGGTATCTCTGGAAAGTAAAGTCGGTTATCGACAACAGTGGATTGGGCCACGCCATTGCTGTGAAAACGGACAGAAGAGGATATTAGACGACTCGTGCTGGCGTCAAAATCATTGTTCCCGGCCGGACCTAAGGTTACACTTCTCGGGTTTGAACCCAGGTCATAATCGACCGAGACTGTATAGGCGACACCAACCACGATATCGGCCGCAACCGCCACAACCCCGGAATTACCGGTGCTGAGAAAGGTTCTCGTCTGAACCGTCCCGCCATTATCCGGTGGACCGTAATAATTCTCCGAGGTCGATACCGGATCAAAGCCTGTTGCTTGAGCCGTCACCGTATAAACATGGGTTAAACCAGGCGTTGAAGGGTAGCTGGCAAACCAATAAGCGTAGTAGACTTCGCCCGGCGCCAAAGAATCCTGGGTCCGCTGGGGATCTGCTCCTGTCTGCATGACCCACCCTACCAGGGGATCATCATTATAATCCAAGGTAACCAGAAGATTCTCGGCCGTGATGCCGCTGGTATTGGTGATCACCGCTTCAACGACATAAACGCGAGGCGCGCTACCATCTGTACCGGCAGGGTTGTTGTTATCCAGGATCACATACCTGGGACTGATGATGCTTACTGTTAGTGTAGGAACAGCAGCCACACTATCACTTTCCATGTTCATATTCCCGGTAGCAGGCGATTCACCTTCGACCGGCCGGGCCGCCGCCGGTGACGCGGCAAGAATCAGGAACACCAAAACAATAATGGGGATAACAAAAACGAATAGGATCGCACCAACCCGCTTATTTTTAGGCATGGGTAACCTCACTTATTTTGGGCATCTTGGCGGTAACCCCCTACCTTTCCCCCGAAGCAATCAAATAATGGTAGTTGTAATGTATGCTGATAAAGGATTGGCTCGCAAAAGTAGGCGACTCTTCCGCTGGCCTTGCCCAGTATTTAGATAAATTAATAAAAGATTAAGTTGGGATCAGCTTATAGTAGAGACCTCACTGTAAATCATCTGGTATCCAGGCATTATTATGTAAATTAACTCAAAATTTACGAGGAATGCAATGGTACTTTGGTTTCAATATTGCGGAAATTGCCTAAAAGGCGGCTACTACAGCAGTTATTCCTTATTTACTCCGAAAAATGTCAACCTTTAGCCAAGAGATCCCTTTCCCATCGCATTCTGAATCTCAACCGAGACCGGGCAAAAAAAACCTATATGATCGTTTACATAATGGCCAGCAACAATTAATTCCGTGGACAACCATGACGCAAGGATTAAGGGATAAATTGACAGGCATATTATAGATATCTGGAGATCATACTTCGCTAACAGAATTGTCTAAGAATCGTTGACGGGAAGAAAGTGGGATGAGTTAGAAGATAATATTTGAATCCTATGATGCCCCCGCCGTGACTCGAACACGGGCCTTCGGCTTCGGAGGCCGACGCTCTATCCTCTGAGCTACGGGGGCAAGTACAGGCACATTACCGAAGCTGGCAGATTCTGCCATACAGCCACCTAAATGTCAACCTGTTTCACGACCACGGCCCTATTATGGTTGCCAGGCCGGTAAATAGGCGCCTTCGACGATCAGTTCCGACTCCCCAGTTTCTGAATCTAACAACCAGACAGCCGGACCGCTTTCGCCAGAACTACGATCATTCCCCATAAAAGCCAGACCCCGGCCATCGGGGGACCAGGCCAGCGAGCTGTGGTTTAAGGATGGATTGTTTGAATAAACCTGAGGCTCTTCTCCGTCCAGGCCAAGGATCCAGATCTGCCGGACCCCACCCCTGGCGCCTGCCGGTGCGGATAGAGACTGGCCATTCGGGTACCAGACAGGCCTGCCATAATCCATATCCTGCCCGGCGCTCAGATCCGTGGCTGCTTTTAAGGGGACGTCAACCATGGTGATATGGTTATACAAAGCCGGTATCGACTCGGAGGAATCGACCTCTGGAGAAACAAGCGAGTCATCCAAATCGTGCTGTCCAAAGGCCAATTCGCTATAGGCGAGCTGCGCGGCACCTGGCGACCAATCACCCATGATTTCCAGGTTAGCTGGAACTAGACTCGACGATTGGCCAACCAGATCCTTGATGAGAACAAGTCGGGCATTGGGCAAGTATAAAGCCAGGTAATGGCCGTCAGCCGACCAGCGAGGCGAGTTACTGACCTGGTCCGAAAGTCCTAATTCCGTGCGTAGATTGGAATTAACGACGGGCTCCAGTGCGCCATCGTTGGAATCCAAGAGCCACACCTCACCCGTCTTACCAGCGGAGGCTGTTAGAGGTTTGCGCTCAAAGGCAACAAGCGGTCCCCCAGGTTGCCAATGTCCGGAAATACAGCGTTCAGAAGGGCAATGAAGCATAACAAGTCGGTTACCATCTTCAGTGCGAAGGATCAGATCGCTGCTGCCGTCGGGTTTGAGAGAGGAAAAAAGAACACCTTGACCATCGGGGGTCGCCTGAAAATCCCAGACCCCTTCCGGCTCATCGGTAAGCTGAAATAGAGAGCCGGATTCTTCCCGGCGCCAGATATTGCTGCGGCCGTCGATCTCGCGTAGGAACAACAATCTGGGTTCTTCCACGATAAAAGTAAAAGTTGATCCCACTAGGCCCGGCAAGCCGCTACTACTCAGGATTCTCTGGCGGAGAGTGACTTTGTAACTCTGGTCATATTCCCATGGCTGGTCGGGCCGGAAGATAAGCTGATGGCCGGAAACATCAAGAGTGCCGTTGACATGAGGTGTGATAAAAAAATTGGCGGGCAGGCTATCCAGGGAAATGGGTTGATTGAATGTAACAGTTAGCGGTCCACCTGCCGATACGGCCAGATTTTCGATATCTTTCCGAACAACCCGAGGCATAAACCAAAGTGTCAGGGCGATTAGACCAATCAGAAAACCAGAAATAGCGATAACAAAATCCCGCCGAGCGAAGCTGCGCCGTCCCATGACAGCCAACTATAACCCAAAAGCGATTGCGCAAAAAACAAAGCGACTTAACCGCTTTTTACTCCGACCCAAAAATGATTGAGCAATACATGATTGACCGGACGGACCTGGATTTTGTCGATCCGCTTTTCCTCCGCCAACATCTTAAGGTTTACGAGGCATAGGTCAGGTGTCTGGCCATATTTCTCACCGTAGTAACCGGCTGCCCGGCGAATCTTCTCTTCGAATGAAGTGTGTTTATCGTCGTCTAACCACAACATGCCCGTATTCATTGATCGAATCCTCTCCTAATGGTAGTGACGGAATTGTTCATTCCCATCATCTTCGTTATTCAAACGCCAATCATCCTCAAATTCGCTATATTCTGTTTCTAATGCCTGGGCCTTAATAACACTCACCCGGCCGGCGTTACCCCCAGCGTTGAGGTGGATAATATCGCTGCTCTCAGGTTCTATCTCGACCGGATTCTTCTCCCTGGCCACCAAAACATCGGTTTGTTTAACCGCTTCAATTTCCTCCAACCAATCTGCCGGGTCTCTCTCATCTTCAAACAGGTCAACAACCTGGTCCAATTCAGCCTGTTCCTGGTCAAGCATGACCGTGCCATTAACTTTATCAAAGATAAAAACGCGCTCCTTATCCCGGTCTCCTACATCCCTGCCTTCCGCCATCTGGCTTTGAAACTGGGCCAGGAGAATATTCTTGTGCCGGCGATGCAGTTCTTCTAGGGTGAGATGCAGATCATAGTCATCAATGAAGGCTGCTTGAAAACGAACCTTGGCGCCATACGACTCAGCCAGAAAGTCACCTTGACCATTGAAATAGATGGTATCGTCAACGCGCCTTTGATCCCGTTGCCGAACAGTTCGGCCGGTCAGGCGTAAGGATACATTATGCTTTAGGATGCGACCTAGGTCACCGGAATCAGGATCGGTCGCACTAAGAACGAGCCGTATCCCGGCGTCTGGCGATGCACCTGCCAGCCGTGTGAGCAACGAATGTATAGCATAATCGCCACGCTCCAAAAGGACGTCCACGTTATCAATAAGAATGACCAAGAGCGGCCAATCCAATCCTGTCTCCTCACGGTAAGTCAATTCGTCGGTCAGAAACTGCAAGGCCTCCACTGATTCTTCTGTTGAAGAAACGACTGGAAACAACACGTGAGGTAAATAATTTAGTGGCTGGATCAGATTAGGCCGGGTGATAAAACCACTGTGCCCGGAAGGTGCAGCAATGATGCCTAACTGCGCTTTAGATTGACGGTTTGCCAGAGCCAGGGAAACGGCAAACGTTCTCAATAGACCGCTCTTGCCCGCCGCGTTCGTCCCAGAGACCAGAATATTTCCCATACCTTTATCGCCCAGATTGAGTAAGATCATCTTGCCCTCGCCATCCAGACCCAGGATGACAGTTACCCCTTCTTCAGCCGGGGCAATGGCATGCAAATCAAGTAAATCAACAGCATGTGGATGGCTTCTGCCAACGCTGAGTTTTACCCGTCCGTCATTACGGTTCAATCGAACATCGGTAACTCCTAGCGCGGAAATCAGATCATTTTTGATGATTCGCAGTCGATCCAGACCATCCTGGAGGTGGACTTTCATGTCGAAACGTAGCGCCTCCGGCCTAATTGCCCCGCCAGTAACTTCGACCGGTACCTGGTTACGGGCAAATACCTTTTCGATTTGGCCTGTCTGTACCTCCAATCGATGGCGCAGCCGGCGGTCATTCTCATATGTTTTAGCGTTGAACAGGTCATCCCCAGCGATGTAAGATTGGTCAAAATTTGTGATCGCCATATGTCGCCTCCTATAAGTATTACGAAGAACGCATGTTCTATTTGTGGTTAAAAAAGAAGGGCAGCAAAAATGCCGCCCATCAGAACAGGCAATTTTTCAAACCAGGCGCCTGGATCCCGGGATCGAGATCAGGCTGTATTCCTCAAGACCATCATGACCTTCCCTTGGACACGAACATTGGCCGGATTTACGTAGATCGGGTTCATGGTTGGATTGGCCGGTTGTAAGCGGATCTTGTCGCCTTCGTTAAAGAAGTACTTTAGAGTTGTTGTCCCGTCCGGATCTATCCAGACAGCAACCATTTCGCCATTTTTGGCCAGCTCCTGATGGCGCATTATGACGATATCACCATCATTGACCATCGCATCGATCATCGAATCGCCGCTCACCCTCAGGGCATAAAGATCCTCGGTATTCTTTGTATCCAGCATACTGCGGCTCAATTCAACTGCATCTTCAACGTCGTAGGATCCAAAACTTTCGTGACCAACTTCCAGAGGTTCACTCGCAACAATATCACCCAATAAAGGAATCCGGATAAAATGGTCGACGATGGCACCGGCCGTTTCGTAGATAACCCGGCCTTTCTCTGTAAGCCGTAGGCCACGGGAAACTTCCGCGTCCCGATCGAGAAATCCTTTTTCCATCAGCTTTGTCAGATTGTAATTGACCACTGACGTTGAGCTAATTTTCACCTCCTCTCCAATTTCTCGAATAGTTGGCGGGCGACCCGATGACTGGATGTAGCTCCAGATATAATCGAGCATTTTTTTCTGCCGTTCCGAAAGTTTTTCTAATTGTCTCATAGCTTTTCTCCTGCTGTGATGTTCAGGTTACCAGCAATCAAGCGTCATTTCGTGGACCTTTCAGGGCAGTCAAATGACTGACCTATAATGCTTCAAACGTTTTATCAACCCAATGAACACCGGCCGGGATTGGGTCAAGATTCGTGATTTGAATCAGAATAATCAGGTTGTTGCCGAAAAATGCGCTCATTTGTTCGATATTATAACAAGAACAAGTGTTCCATGTCAAGTTTTGTTTACAATTGCCTGCCAAGGATGATTTTGATGGTTTTCGGATTGGTCAAAGCTGTAGCCCGTTGTTATAATTTACATGTATCGAATCGGAGTGGTCGCATAGTTTGGCCTAGTGCGCGCGATTGGAAATCGCGTACCGGTGTAACAGCCGGTCGTGGGTTCGAATCCCACCCACTCCGCTGGCATTATGTCCTGATGCAGCATTTTTTTGTGCGACGCTCGTGGCACAGCTGATATTTACCTTTCTTGAACGGTTCCAGAATAGGATCTTTTTTGGGGGAATTTTTCTTGCCCGACTCCGGCCGACGGCAATTAGGTCAACAATTGACGATAGCCATCAGCGCCACCAGACGGTCCATCCCCCTTCATGCCTGTTATAGGAGTTCGGGTACTGCGAACAATATACTTGGCCAAAGGATTGTCCAGGTAGCACCACGGTCTGCTGGCGTTTGGATGAAAAAAAGGCCTTGCCGGAGCAGGCAAGGCCTATGGAAAGAGGAGTAATTGGGGTGGCGGTTGGCATAAAAATCCTGACCGCTACTCCCAAACTCAACTATACAGAGGAATTCAACTGAAATAAAATACAGTTTATAAATAATTACTAAAAATTGGTAGCTATTGGCTGCCTTCCCCCGCAATCAATATATAGTCACCACCGTCATTATCCAACGCAGCGACCTCTATTATCAATACCAGATCAAAAGGCGCTTCAAGCTCCTCAACGACAGCCTCCGGCGCCCCGGTTGTAGTTCCCAGTTCGTTACCTGATTCATTAAATAAACTAAGAACCGCCTCGAATTCGTCGCTGACCAGAGACAGTTTGAAGATATCGCCCTGTTTCAAGGCAAGTTCGTAGCGAACGCGGGTGCCAGGTTCAAGCGTCCCGGTGGCTTGATCTCCTAAAATAATCACGCCGCCATCGACAATTTCAGCAGTAGAATCATCCTTCAAGTGGGCAATCGCCGCATCAAGTAATACGTCGCTTTGTCCAAAGACCGTGCTTTCATCAACTGGAACCACGATCGTTGGCTTCACTCCGATACCCTCGATATGAATCGTGCCATCGGCATCAACAAAGCGACCTTGAGTAAAGGTAAAAAACTCCCCTTCGGGCATGAGGACTCTTTCTATACTGCCGCCCAGGCCTCCAGTTGGATAGTGACCGATAATATCTGAGCGATCCTCAAGGGAAAGATCATAGGCAAAGAACTCGCAGGCACTGGCGCAGTCAGGGCCGACAAGCAGCGCAATTTCTCCCCTGTAGCGCAACTCTTCAGGCGGTAAGTAAAACCGCTGTTCTGTAGAAGAATCAAAATAAAAATTCTGAATATCTTCGTCATACCGGCCTGAATTACCTAAGATCAGCGGCTTATCAAAAAAGTAGGCCGCCATCTGATTTGCCAAAAAACCATTTCCCCCGCCATTTCGTCGAAGATCGATAATTAATCCAGGAACGCCTTTTTCATTCAACGCATCCATCAGCCGCTCCCAAAGCTGGATAGTTAATAATTCATTGTCGAAAAAACTATATATCTGCACGTAGCCTAAATCAGACTGGTCTAAATATTCATAGTCCAAGGGCAATTCAAAGCCGGACAGTGTGTTGCTAATACTGGTAAATTGAAAGCTGGCCGACTCATTGACCGCAGTAAGGGTTGCACTCTGGATCTTTTGTTCCCCGGGATTCTTCCATGTTATGTCAACCTCTGTGCCCAAAGGAAACCTGGTGACGTAGCGGAGTTTTTGTAATCGCTCGTCATGCTCGGTGCTAAAGGGCGCGGAAAAAGCAATGGCACTGTCCACGGCATCGTCGATATCACTTCCATTCAATGTAAATATCTGCGATCCCAATTCAATCCCCGCCTCATCGGCCGGTCCGCCTGGAGTTAGAAAACTAACGATTGTACTTTCGTCCGTCAATTTCTGGAGGGCCAGACCCAGACCACCGCTCGTTGCTTCTCGGAAATCCTCAAAAACAAAAGGACCGCTGACATGACCATCGGGTATCGCCCAGGAAAAGTCCCGCAGTGCTCGCCGATAGGCCGAGGCATCGCCGGTGGATTCGGCAGCTTCAAATAACGGCCGGAATTGCTCATGTAGCGAACTCCAATCCACTCCCTTGTACTCGGTGAAGGCATATTCCCGGCTTAGCTGTTCGACCAGGGCATCAAAGGCCTCGGCATAGCCGAGGGCCGAATTATCGACCAGGGCGGTAGCATCAGGTTCGATAAGATTAACTACCGGGGTGCGGGAACGATCAAATATAAAGGGGTCAGAATCCAAATCAACCAGTGAATATCCTTTAGGGACAAGCACCAGGGGATCATCTTGCGTGAAGAGCAACCCATCATCACCAAATCCGGCCGGAAACCCTTGCTTGTTATCTGGGGCAAAAATAAGCAACTTGCCGCCGATTATCTCCCGCTCGGTATCGGCATCATCACTAACCAGGGTTGAAGCATAAGCCGTCGACCAGCCGCCGCCGTCGAGATCTCGCTCCTCGAGGAAGGGATCACCAAATTTATTGGTCCAGTAGGCGATAGCGAAGATTTGCACCCCATTATCTTCCCGGCCATCGTGGTCAACATCCTTGAGTGTTCCCTGGGGTTCAATAGGCAAAGCGATCTGGTAGGAAAATGGTGATTGGAAAAAGTCAGAAGTGATCTGACCTATAGTTTGCGAGGCTCGTGGCATGATGAAACCTCGGTTTCGGTCGACGAATCCGGCCTGGTCCTCCAGGATAACAATGGGCTCGGCGACGCCAGCGGTGAAGAAGGGACTTGTATAGCTGACGACGCCAGTTATGCTTACCGGTCCGCCTTCGTCTGAACCGATAGTGGCCATTGGGAAATCACCAGAAGCCAGATCTTCCGATTCAAAAAGCTCTTGCCCGACAGCCTCATGCGAGTTGTTGTCTGTCTCCGGGGTTGAATCGGTTGTCGCCTTGACCGTCACCGGTTCTGGGGTAGGCGCAGCGGTTGTGACCGGATCGGCCGAATCGGTTGGTTGACTAATATTCTTTTGGCTGTCTACTGCCGTTGGAGAGGAATTGTCCTTACCACACGCCACCAGTAGCAGGACCAAGAGCAGGCCGGTCACGATACTTCTTACAAATATCCTCAATCACTCACCTCCGATTTCGAGGCCAGGAGAGTCAAGTCCCTCGTAAAATCCCTGCCGGAAACAAAAATATCTCTATCTGGCCACCCAGTAATTCCAGCCAGGTTGGTTGCATTTTGGTATGACTATAGAGCCACACCAGCGATGAACAGATCTAGAGATGTCAATATATCGCTGCGGCCAGTCTTAACACGTACATCCACCTCCAGCAAGTGAGCGTAAATCTGCTCAAGCTGCGACTGGCTAAAATTCGTGCTTTGCTGATAGATCTTGCCGCTAACGAAAGAATGAAGGTGTAATTTTTGGGCGATTTCCGGGGGTTTACACCCGGCGACTGCCAGCTCTTTGACCTGGATAAGCAACCTGAATTGACGTACGATCATTGAAAAGAGGCGAGATGGGTCAGTTCCTTCAGCAAGCTTATCATGCAGCAAGCGAGCAGCCGTTTTGCCATGGCGGTTTCCCACGGCATCGACCATGTCAAACAGGCTTGCTTCAGCAACATAAGGGCAGAGCTTCTCCACATCCTCAGGCTCAATGATCCCCGCGCCCTTAAAGAGCAACAGTTTCTCAATTTCGTTGGCCATGAGCGCCAAATTGCTACCCACATTGGCCGCCAGCAAATGGGCAGCGCGAGTCGATATCTGACCACCCTCGCGCTTCACCCGATGCCGGACCCATCGCTCAAGCTGGTTGCCTTCAGGTAGCATGTGGATTTTGACATAGCCCAGTTCGCTTGATTGGGCTAACTGAAGAATTTTGTTATTGGCCGGAATGACGCCAGACTCAAGAAATACCAGGCCGGTTGATTTGGGAAAATGGGCGAGATAATCCGCCAACTCCTCCAGGAACGCCGGTTTATTTTTGATTAAATCATCAACAATAACGAGTCTTCTTTTGGATAAAAATGGCATAGAATCGCAGACATGTTGAAGCTCGGAGAGGGAAACTTTGCGGCCATCATAACGGGTAGTATTGAGAGCCAACATGTCCGGATCGCCTAACTGGCGTTGCAGGCTGGCCAGAGTCTCTAATTGAGAGTGAACGTCGTCCCCGTGCAATATATAGAACATGATATGGTCCGATTCGTCTGGCGACCTGCCGGCGTTTAGTTGATCCTTTTTGAAGGCCAAAGTTCAGATCGGTAATCAACCTCGGGTCATCACCTTGTAGGCATTCACATCCTGATTCTTCGATTGGCCTAATAATAATTGGAATAAACGGGTGATCGGGGAAGGCGAGACCCGCTTGACTTGGACAACCTGGAGGTCACCCAACTCTGGATCAACCGTAAAGCGTTCCTGGATAGCCATGCCCACTGGGCGAGAGACGATCAATGCCACCACGACGGCCAGGATGGCGGCCGGTAAGGCATTTAACATGACCCCTAAGGTAATGGTCGAATTTTGTTGTCGGCGCCGCTCCAATGAGAAAGTACTTTGGGCGGCCAGGGTGGCCATAGTTGCCGTAGTCAGCAGGACCGTGCCACAGTTGGGGTGTAAGGCTAGCTTTCGCTCACCCTGCTGCAACCTGTTGAAGGCTTCGTCGACGGCCGCGACAACTACCTCATCGGTAACCGGACCAAAGATATTCAAATGGAAGCCCCAGGGGGTTGAATTTCCCTGGGCACTGAACTTGGTATATTTTTGGCTTAGAACATTCATGGTCGCATGTTCAAGTGCATGGTTGCGTATAACACGACTTACTATTTCAGCGGTCATATTCAGCTACTCCAAATTAATTCCTTTAGCAAAGGAATAAGCTAATTGACGAACCTCATTTTAGGTGGCGACATCCAGCCGATAATCTCATTTGGTCCGGCTATGCCATGCACCGGTCCATCATAACATGGTTGATGCCCAGATCAAATTTACGAAGCACTATCCATCCACCTAGATCCGAAAGAGGAAACCTGTTACTCTTCAACTGTTTTCGGGTGCGTATCCGAGGCGCCTTCGTTATGAAAAGAATCCTCGTACCCTGGATCTTGCCCATAGGTCGGCAGACCCAGGTCTGGCATACGCTTACCGGCCAGTAAACTTTCCAAGGCAGTACCGGCCGCCCGGACATCATCCCAGGGATGCTCGACCACACCAAAACACATCGACTGTTCGTGGCCTTTACCACAAATCAAGACCAGGTCCCCGGGTTGAGCCAGGCGAACGGCAAAATATATGGCCCGACCTCGATCCGGCACACGCCAGAAAGTGTGACCTTCTCGGCCGCCCTGGCTGCGGCAGCCGGCGGCCATCATCTCCAAAATGTCTGCCAATGATTCAGTGCGGGGGTCTTCGGCTGTCAGAATGGTCAAATCGGCTTCTCTGGCGGAAAGCTCAGCCATCAAGCGCCGCTTATCCACATCTCTCTTACCAGCGCTACCGAATACGGTTATGAGCCGGCCCGAACACATTCGCCGGCCGGCGGCGATAGCCTGGGCCAAGGCATTCGGAGTATGAGCGAAATCTACCACCACCTGGAACGATTGGCCTTGTTGGACCTGTTGCATCCGGCCATCTAATTGTTGGACGCTTTCCAGGCCCATCCTAATCTGATGAGGATCGATACCCAGGGTAAAGGCAGCCCCCGCGGCAGCCAACATGTTGTAGACATTGAAGCTCCCAACCAACGAAGCTGTAACTGGCAACGGCGCTGTCTGCGGCAACAACATCGAGAAGTGCGTCCGGTGGGTTCCATAGACCACGTCCCCGGCCGATATATCTGGAATGGGTAACCCAACCTGCCGGTTAAGTCCATAAGTCAGTCGTTGCGGGACCTGAATGGCGGACAATCTCGTATATGAGGAATCATCCTGGTTTAAGACGGCCGTGGGCACCAGGGAATCGGATTTTGAGGCGGGAGAGCCAACAGCACCAGCCGGCAAACCCCGCCTCTTCCCCAGATTGGTTTCAGGCGAAGCCGGGATCCCAGTCGAAAGCTTTTCAAGAAGCTGCGCTTTGGTAGAAAGGTACGCTTCATAATTACCGTGATAATCCAGGTGTTCGTGGGTGATGTTGGTCACCACCGCAATATTAAAATTGACAGCCCCAACCCGTTCCTGGGCCAGTCCGTGGGAGGTAACCTCGAGAATACAATGGCTTAGGCCAGCATCCACCATGCGCCGCAGATATTGCTGCACCACCGGCGCCTCCGGTGTCGTCACATGCAACGCCAGAGGTTCCTCATCCCCGCCAATCGATGCCTTTAAGGTGCTTAACATCCCTACCCGGATGCCTGCCGCCTGGAGGATGTTGAATAGGATGTTAACCGTCGTTGTCTTGCCATCAGTGCCCGTTACGCCAGTGATAATAAGTTGGCGGCTGGGAAAATCATACCAGGCCGCGGCCAACCACGCTTCGGCGGCAGCAGAATCGATGACCTGCAAATAGGTGATCCCGGTCAGGTCGACATCCAAATCGTTCGGATCCCGTTGGCCCAGGATTAAGCGGGCGCCGTTCATTATGGCCTGGCCGATATAGGCATGGCCATCGGTTCCGGTCCGTACTCGAGCTACAAAGCATGAACCGGCCGTAACCTGGGCGCTATGTTCAACCAGATCGGTCAGTAACAGGTCCGGACCGGAATATGACGGTGGTTGGGGGAGATTCGTACCAACGACTGCTCCAGCCCAAGAGAATAATAATTCTTTCAGGGATTTGGGCATTGATTAATTCATTGAAAGGTCAGTTTACAAGTAAGATGTCTCACACAATCTTACCTGAATTATTAGCTATCTCAATCACCCGGCCGGGTAAAAAACTAGAAGTCAGATAGTGAAAGGATTGTTGGCGATCTGCTCCTCCTTCAGGGGTTTCGCTAATATCTTCAATAAAAATAGCTAAATCTTCTATGATGCGTTCATAGCGAAAGTAAATCAAGGCATTTTTATCAATCTGTGTGGGACCATACCCTTCATAGAACAAGGTTTCTTCCCGATTGCTGTTCCAGACGCCGCCAATACCAGCCCCGATAGACATCAGATCACGCTCTTTTGGCGCCCAGATAGGATCATCCCAATCTACGATAAAAAACTGGCCCTCGGGTTCGATCAATATATTGCCTGCGTGAATATCAGAATGACACAAGACCAATGACTCAGCCGATATCCTTAGTTTCGTGGCAAACCAATCAGCCTGCCTGATTAGATCCAGGATCTCGGCTCGCTTAACTCTCAGAAAGGCCACTAACTGCTGTCGCAGCGGATCATCAAACACCCCATTCTCAACACCAGCTAAGGTCTTTGCCAGCGACTCACGCCACCGCCCGGACAATTTCCAAACGGGTATTTGGCTGCTAATTATTTCCGGTAAGGTCGCTGAGTGAATGCGTTGTAAAGACTGGCCAAAATCGATCCATTGGCGATCTGACAAATCAACATCAAATCCGTTTTCCCCATGAATAAAGGGGTAGAGAACCACATTATAACTCCCCAGGCTCAACGAAAGTGCACCGGTTCTGGTTGGCAGAGGCGAGATGATCTGCTTGATGCCCATTTGGTTAAAGAAATCAGGCAACCTCAGGCTGATTCCATTAAAACTACCGGTTCGTAATTTTAGGAAATACGTTTCGTTGTCCGCTGCAACCACTCGGAAAACCGAAGTGTTGAAATCGGCTCCAAGAGGAAGAAAAGAAATATCGACAGTGAACAAACCGTAATTCTCTAGCAGGCAGGTGATGATCTGTTCATCTGGCAAATCGGGACGTTCAAGCATAAATAGCGGTATTTTCAAGTTTCGTCAGAAACAGTTTCGATTCGGCCGGCAATTTCATCCCGGCCTCACTTCTGGTGGTACGCGTTGAAATGGAGTCGAACAGGCTCTGACAGGTGGCCGCTTACCCCATGTGGAGCAAGGGCCATAGCGCCACTTGGCGCAAACCAGGGAAAGTCAATGTTTACCGGGTCCCCTGCGGCCGCGCCGGGAATTGGCATCAGCCGTGCAGTCAACGGCTTGTTTAGCCGGCTGGCCATGGCGCCAATATCCAACAGTATGCCGGTGAGGGACGAGAGGCTGGCATCACCGGCCAGGGGAATGGTATCCAGACCCGTGCCGCAGACGGCTGAGTAACCGAGCAGGTCACTGACAGATATCAAGCCTGCTCCGGCCCGGGTGGCTAAGACGGAATCTTCAAGAACCGGGAAAAAAAGACCTGAAAAGCCGCAGCGCTGGAAGTCGGCCCGGCCGATGGCGTCAGCCAAAAAGGCGGCAGCGTATGTTGCGCCCGGTACGCCAATATGGGCCAAACCCAATTTTTCCATAGCCCCGGCCAGACTGCTCTTAGAATCTGGGAACGGTGCTAACGAAAAGTCGATGCCTCCATATGTTAGCTGATGATCGACGGCCAGTTCCCTGGCGGCTGAACTGATGTCTTCCGCCTCCCGCTCTATCGCCTCGATGATCGCTCTTCGTGTTTCCACAAGCGAGGTAGCCCCGTCGATAGCTTGGAAAATGAGACCGGCCGCCTCCACAGCGATGGCGAATTGTGGCGGACCGCCGGCATGATAAGCCGTGGGGAAAAAGGGCGTGCCGGGCCGGCAATTTGCCAGGGCACTGAATTGCAAATTCGCCGATCCGTCCCTTTTCAAGCTGCTCAATCGACGGATGATACTGGCCAGCACCAGGCAACGCCCAGTATCCACGTCACCGCGGGTATCAGCTATCTCGGCCGCGAGAAAGATCGCTTCATTCTCAGCTATGATCTCTGGTATACGATCTAGCCAATTCGCCTCATGTCTTAACAGAACAGGACCCAGGCTCACAAACTGGGCGCCGGCTTCAAGCCAGGGTTGGATCTTATCGCCTACCTGGTAACTCTGTGGAGCGTTTAAGCGGAGCCAGTCGGGGAACGGCGTTGTTGCCAGGCGAACTGTTTGGACAGGCCTGGGCATTACACTTTGAGCCTGATTAAAAAAGGTGGCCATTGTCGATGGATTGAGATCTGGCTCGGCAAAGAGCGTAACTGAGCGAATATTCACCTGAGACAAGTTATCTGTACTCCTAATTAATGGGCCTGATGAACTAAACTTGACTTATTTGGGCTGAAGATTAGAATCCATTTTCCATATGAGCGACCCAGAATCAATTGAAGATCCGCGCCCGATAGAAAAAAATCGGCCGGCGAACAACGAGATCAGAAAGGCCTTCGTTGCTTGTCCTCGTTGTAGCTATTTCCTGGTAGGTTATAGTCTCATTCATGATGACCTAGAGGCGTCCATGGAAAATAGTGACGGTAAGTGGCTTGATTTAACGTGGAGTATATCCACACGTAGGCTAGTTCAAAAAAGTTACGGCGTCATGATTAACCAGCTTGATTCCCATTTTGAAGGCGTTTGCGACGACTGCCAGAGGCCGTATGTTTTCAGCACTTCGGAAAGCGAACCACCCGAGATTACTTTTCGGGTTAAAATTTCTCCAACCCGCTAACCCATCCCATACCCTCACCCATTCTGGTCCAAAGATCCGCCGCCATCTAAATGATGAGTTGTTTCTGATCGTTGCCGGACAGCCTCAAATAGAATGATACCAGCCGCGACCGCAGCATTCAGCGATTCATTGCCCTGGGACATCGGTATTGAGATGCTCTTCGCGAGTTGCTGAGCCTCGAGGCCGGCGCCTTGGGCCTCACTGCCAATGATCAATGCGGAAGGTTGCCGCCAATCGACCTGGACATGTCTGGTATCGCCGCCGGCGGACGCCAGCCAGGCATTCAAATGAGCTAAATCCCCTTCAATTTCTGACCAGTTTCGGCGAGCGATGGGCAGGCGCAAGATGGCGCCCATACTTCCGCGTACCACCTTAGGATTATGCTGATCGACGCATCCGGGCGCCAGGAGAACCCCGTCAACGCCGGCCGCGGCGGCCGTTCGGAGTATCGCCCCAAGGTTGCCTGGGTTGGCGACCCGATCTAAAATCAGTAAAAGAGTTGGGTCGTCGGGAATTGGCAAGCTTGCCATGGGTAGAACGGCCAATACACCGGGTGGCGTTTCTGTGTCGCTCATATTGACCATTACCGAATCACTCACCACTTTCCATGGTACGGCCAGGCTGTCCAGTCGCTGCTGATTGATGGGTGATTCGTGCCAACGGCCGCTAATGAAAAGTTGATCTGGGCGTGGCCCGTACTGGATAATTTCATCCAGCCAGCGATCGCCTTCGACGACATAGGCGTTCTGGTTTTGTCGAAAGCGACGACTGAGTAATAATCGTTTGACATATTTAATGCTTGGATTGCGATCACTTGTAATCATGAGTTACAGACACGTCGGTCCCTCTATGGTTTGGATCCATTTTTAGGAGAATATCATGTTAGTTAGAGAAAGAATGTCACAACCGGTTATCACAGTCAAGCCGGATTTGCCGATTATGGAAGCGCTGAACCTGATGAAGAAGGAGAATATTCGCCGAACGCCGGTCATTGATTCGGGTAAACTCGTTGGCATAATCTCCGATAAGGATTTGCTTAATGCCTCCCCCTCGGACGCCACTTCGTTGAGCGTCTGGGAGATCAATTATTTGCTCAGCCAGATCAAGGTTAAGGAGGTCATGAGTAAAAAAGTGATCACCGTAGAGGAGGAAACGCCTATCGAAGAGGTTGCGCGAATTATGGCGGATAGCAAGATTGGCGGCGTACCGGTGGTCAGAGATAGACAGGTGGTCGGCCTTATCACCGAGACTGATCTATTCAAAATCTTCCTTGAACTAATGGGTGCGCGGGAGATGGGTGTCCGCGTTTCCGCCCTCGTTCCGGAAAAGAGGGGCGAGTTGGCTGCCATAACCCAGGCAGTCGCCGGCGCAGGTGGTAGTTTTATCTCTTTTACTCAATTTTCTGGTGAGAACCAGTCTAACCGGCAAGTAACCTTCAAGGTTTCCGGGTTGGATAAAGCCACTGTCACAGAGATCGTTTTACCATTTGTCGAGCGGATCCTCGACGTGCGACTTTGCTGCGACTGAGTTGACGTATTGCTAGCAAAGCAAACAACCTTTATAATGGTAAGTGGAGGTCTTGTTGTGACTAGACTGATAGCCCTGTACAGACTGGCCCGACCCTTTAACGCCCTTACTGGAGCATTAGCTGTTTTTCTTGGCGGTTATGTCGCTGGTACCGGTGAGTGGGGAAAGGTGGCAATGGCCGCAATCGTGACTTTTTTGGTCACGGGCGCTGGGAACTCCTGGAACGATTACCTTGATGTCGAGATTGATAGGATCAATCAACCGCAGCGTGTATTGCCGTCAGGACAGGTCAGTCCCAAAGCTGCCTGGATGTTAGCAATTGTTCTGACAACAATCGCTCTGATCATCGCCTCATTCATAAACCCGGCCGCCTTCCTGGTGGCATTCCTTGCCTCGGTGATATTGTTCTTCTATTCCTGGAAGCTAAAAAGCACCGTGCTCATGGGTAACGCCACCGTGGCCATCATCTCAGCCCTCAGTGTGGTCTTTGGCGGAATTGCGGCCGGCAACGTGCGTCCTACCCTCATTTTAGCCGCTATTGTTGCGGTGGCGATCCTGGGGCGGGAGGTATTAAAGACCCTGGCTGATTATGATGGGGATCTGCAGGAACGGGTGCGTACCGTTGCCACAACCTGGGGGCGAAGACGCGCTCGAATCGTATTTTATCTCCTGGCCGCTCTCACAGGCTGGATAATGCTCCTGCCATATCTGCTCGATGTCTACGATGACATCTATGCCTATATTGTGGCCTTCGGCGTGTACCCCATCCTGGTCTATGCCCTGGTGAAAGTGAGTCGTCATTCCAGCGGGCGGCAGTTGGAAAGAATCAGCCAGTTGATGAAGATGGACTTCATGATTTGGTTTGTCGCCGTAATCCTCGGGGTCTCCCTCAAATAGTCAGCTTCACCTCAGAAAGTACAGTCTATCCGGACCTTAGTTTGGCCGTTGCCCGGCGGCTGCGGCATTACGTTAGCCGGCGGTGACATCAGCCTGTTGCTGAAAAGTGATGCGGCCGTTCAGGAACCATTCCTGGCTATTAAAGGGTTTTTCCTCGGCCGGTAATGATTGTTTTATACGGCTGTATTTTCCATCGGCCGCCAAAGAATAACCTCTAGCAGAATCCTTCAAGTAGATCTGGAGGACATTGACGATGAGTTCTTCGCGCAATACCTTGTCCTCAATAGGAAATAGCACCTCGACCCGGCGATCAATATTGCGTTGCATCAAATCGGCGCTACCGGCGTAAAGGGCTGAATCGCCCAGATTGTTGAAATAGTAGATCCGGTTGTGTTCAAGAAAGCGGCCGACGATGCTGATCACGCGGATATTGTCGCTCACCCCAGGTAATCCCGGCCGCAGGCAACAAATCCCGCGCACAATCAAATCAATCTTCACCCCCGCCTGGCTGGCACGGTAGAATGAGGCGATCATTTCGGGATCGACCAGCGAGTTTATCTTTATGATGATCCGACCCGCGGCTCCATGAGCCGTTTCTCTTTCGATGAAGTGTAAAATCTTTCGCCGCAGATTTACCGGTGCAGTGATGAATTTTCGGTATTCTTCCTGTTTGGAGTAACCAGTCAGATAATTGAATAATTCCGAAGCATCCGAGCCCAGGCTCTCGTCACAACTCATCAGTCCGATATCGGTATAACTCCTGGCTGTATTGGCGTTGTAGTTTCCCGTCGACAGATGGACATAGCGGCGAATACCTTCTCGCTCGCGCCGGACAATCAGGCTGACCTTACAGTGTGTCTTTAGGCCTATCAGACCATAAACGACGTGGACGCCTGCTTTTTCCAACTGGCGCGCCCACTCAATATTACTTCGTTCGTCGAAGCGGGCTTTCAATTCAACCAGGACGGATACCTGTTTGCCGTTTTCCCGGGCTTGCATCAAAGCACGGACAATGGGCGGATTCGGACCTACCCGGTACAGTGTCTGTTTGATTGCCAGGACCTTGGGATCATCGGCCGCTGCTTCAAGAAGGTCTATTACCGGTACAAAACTATCATAGGGATGGTGGAGCAGTACATCCTGCCTTCTCAGAATGCTAAATATATTTTCACTGCTTCTGAGAGGCGGCGCCAGCGCTGGCTGGAAAACAGGATCTTTCAATTCCGGCATCTCCAAATCACGCAGCTCCCAGAGGCTGCTCAAGCCCAACGGGCCATCAGCCTGGTAAATGTCATAACTACCCACCTCCAGGTTGGCCATCAGGATCTGTTTGATGCTCTCAGGCATGCTCAAGTCGATTTCCAGGCGGACAACAAAGCCAAAATGGCGGCGGCGCAAGCTCTCTTCAATGGTCAAAAGCAGATCATCCGCCTCCTCTTCCTGAATCTCCATATCCGTATTACGGGTCACCCGGAAAGGATAGGCAGCTTCAATCTCCATCCCTGGAAAAAGGCGGTCAAGGTTGGCGGCAATCACCTGTTCAACCCATACAAACCTGTGAAATGAAGGTAATAAGAGATCGTCCGGATCGACTCTTTTTAACGGTATGAGGCGGGGTAATGTGGACGGCACTTTGACCCTGGCAAAATGGGTTTCACCACTCTCAGGATCCTTTACCACAACAGCCAGGTTCAGGCTCATATTAGAGATATGAGGGAATGGATGGCCAGGATCGAACAGCAGCGGCGTCAGTACGGGAAAGATCTCTTGTTCAAAATATTCCCGCAGTCTTCGCTGCTGGCGTACCTTGATATCGTCGTGGTTGACTATCTGGATGCCTTCCGCCTCCAAGGCAGGAAGCATATTTTGGCACCAATATGTCATTTGCTCTTCGACCAGATCGGTCATCGTCCGGTGGATGGCCACCAGCTGCTCCCTGGGCGTCATTCCGTCAGCCGGCCGGCCGGTAACGCCCGAGTATACCTGTTGCTTTAGCCCAGAGACACGAACCATAAAGAACTCGTCCATGTTTCCGCTAAAGATAGCAATAAATTTGACGCGTTCCAGTAATGGATGTTGTTCATCATAAATCTGATCCAGGACCCGGCGATTGAACTCAATCGTGCTTAGCTCCCGATTGATATACAAACTTGGATCGTTTAAATCGATGGCAGGTACTTCTACCAAATCTGGTCCGCTCTTCAGGGCTAACGCTTTATCCGCTCCATTAACTGGAGTGACGAGCCCTTCTTCTTTTAAATCAGTGAGTTTATTCATAAATATTACCCAGGACAGAGGTATTCAATCCGGACATTTTCCGGAATATCGGGCATTTGAATTGTAGAATGGAGTAAAATATAGCCTACATTTAACCAGTTTTAGCGCTCTTTGTCTAGTAATTGACGCACTTTATGTCTAGATTTCCTTCGTACTTCTTATTTATCATCCTGTTTACAGCCGCCTGCTCCCAGGAATTGCCGACTCAAGTGCCGACGCTGAATCCACCATTGTTATTGCCGCCGCCAACGCCGCAAGTTATGTCTGGGACCAGAATTGCCGCGGCCGTCCCAACGGCAACCCCAACTTTGGCAATAACGACCGTGGTTATTCCGACCGTAGTTCCGACCCCGGTTCCGGTGGAGATTCCCGATATCTATCTGCTGGCCGAGCCGGGGGTACCGGCCGAAATCCTGGCCGATGCCGGACAGATGGCCACCCTGAATCCACAACGATACGCCTTGAATTCACCGAATGGGGAAGCTGAGAATTCGGTCCGATTCATAGTCAATGATGGCCTCTCGCTAGCCCAGTGGGATTATGCAGTGGCTGCTCCTTTCGCAACCATCATCGATGATACGACGACAGCCGAGATAACTGCGGGCTGGCAGGCAGGGAGAAATCACCTCGGTTCATTAATCGTCGATGAGAATACCGCCGCGGTGCTGACACAAATCTGGGGTCCACCGGGTCCAGGATCGCAGATCGTCCTCCAGAACGACCTGAGCCAGGCCCTTTGGAGTGCCCGGCCTTCTTGGACAATCATCCCCTTTCATCGTTTGTCACCAGAGCTAAAGGTATTGCGGCTGGATGGCATATCACCGTTAGCTGCGGATTTTGATCGCACTGGATACCCTCTGTCCATCTCCATCGGTTTGACAGGCGACCCGATCGGTGTGGCTCAGGTCCAATCAACCTGGTCGGGTCACAGGAGCAATCACGATCCAGGGCGGCAAAGCACCGTGGCCATGAGCGGCGTGACGGCCCTGGGTCGGGCTACAGCGTTCCAGATGGAAATCGGCGGCATTACTACACCTGGCCTGGTTGTCGGCCCGGTCCTGCAGGCGGCCGATATCGCCCATATCAGCCACGAAGTCGCTTTCGCACCCGACTGCCCCTACCCTAATCCTATCGGCGACCCGATATTTTGTGCCCGTGACAGTTACCTGGCCCTCCTTCAATCCCTGGGAACAGACCTGGTTGAGCTTACTGGTAATCATGTGAACGATTGGGGGGCGGCTAATCTTGTCCATTCCATCGATTTGTATGATCTAGCCGGTATGGCGACTTTTGGAGGTGGACGAAACCTGGTCGATGCCGGCGCGGCGGCACTCTTCGAACATCATGGCAACAAAATAGCTTTTGTTGGTTGCAACCCGGTCGGTCCGGCCTCCGCCTGGGCCACAGAAGGTAGCGCCGGATCAAATCCCTGCGATTATGAGGCGTTCTACAACCAGATTCGCCAGTTACGGGAAAGTGGCTACCTGGTAATCGCCACCCTGCAATACTTTGAGTTTTATCACTATGCGCCCACAGCCCAGCAACAAGTCGATTTTCAAGCTATAGTCGAGGCCGGTGCAGCTGTTGTCAGCGGAAGCCAGGGCCATCACGCCCAAGGATTTGACCTGTATAATGGCGCCTTTATTCATTATGGCCTGGGCAATCTCTTCTTCGACCAGATGGACATGCTGGGCACCCGTCAAAGTTTTATCGATACTTACACGATTTATGATGGGGCCTTGATTAATGTCGACCTGTTCACTTCGCTGATTGAAAACTATTGTTGTCCCAGGGAAATGAGCGCCGCCGAACGACAACAACTATTGCAAGCTGTCTTTCAAGCCAGCGGCTGGTAGCGAGAGTCTGATTAAAAGCCATGACGAGCGGAAAAATGGTTATTCGAAAAACAGCTACGACTCCTCAGCCGCCAGATAGTCCCTTAGAGCCTGGAGTCCTAGAGTGTAGCTCCGCCAACCAAAGCCGCTGATCTGACCCAGGCAGACCGGGGCCAGTACCGAATTACTGCGAAATTCTTCTCGCGCGTGAATGTTGGAAAGATGGACTTCCACACACGGTAAGGCGACCGCGGCTATTGCATCCCGTAAGGCATAACTCGTGTGGGTGAATGCGCCAGGATTGAACAGGATGCCGTCAGCCCACTCTCTTGCCTGGTGAAGTCCATCGATCAATATACCCTCATGGTTTGATTGAATAAATTCTAGCCGGTCACCTCCGGCTGCTTGTTCAAGGGCCTGGTTAATATCGGCCAAAGTGTGCCGGCCGTAAACATCCGGTTCACGCGAGCCTAATAGATTGAGATTGGGTCCGTGAACTACTAAAATATTCAATTGCACTGGCCGATCCTCCTAGAAAAACTATCATTTGAGTAGAACGATCCCGGCTCTTACTGTGAGTCGAACCTATCCGACAAGACCAGTATGGCCGGTCAATCCTATGTAGGCATTACTTACCGCCGGACAACGTCGTTAGCGTTGCAAAGACGGCCGCCTCTGGCACATCAGTGGCGATAAACACATCGCCCACCTCCCGAATAAGGACAAACTGAAGCCGGCCGCCAGCTTTCTTTTTGTCGCTGCTCATCGCTTTGAGCAGTATTTCGGGCGCGAGGCCGGCTGGTATGGCGACAGGTAGCTCCAATCGGTCTAGAAGATGTTCGATTCGCTGCTGTAAGTCCGGTCGGCAAAAGCCCAATTCAGCGGATAAATTAGCCGCGGCAACCAGGCCTATAGCTACCGCCTGCCCATGCCGAATAGTGTAACCACTGACCTGCTCAATCGCATGGGCAAAGGTATGCCCCAGGTTCAATACTTTGCGCCGTCCGGCTTCAAAGGGATCAGCCTCAACCACATCCCGTTTAATCAGGATGGCTTCAACTATCAGGGCCAGTAAATCGACCTCGCCAGCTGGTAGAGTCACCTTCGTTCCGCTGCCTTGGTCTTGGATTAGATGGCCACCCTCAAGCTGGGTCAAAATGGATGGGCTGGTAATAAGTCCGTGTTTGACGATCTCAGCCAGGCCGGCCCGGAACTCTTCCGGTGAAAGAGTGACCAGCGTGTCCAAATCGGCAAATACCGCTTGTGGCTGTTTAAATGCGCCAACCAGGTTTTTCCCTTCTGGCAAATCAACCCCTGTCTTCGCACCCACACTGGCGTCAACCATAGCCAGGACCGTTGTTGGGCATTGGATGAGAGGCACTCCCCTCATAAAGGTAGCGGCGGCAAATCCGGCCATATCGCCGACAACTCCCCCGCCCAGGGCTATGACCGTTGTTTGGCGATCGGCGCCGCAGGCCAGTAACTCGCGGTAAAGCGTTCTCACGGTATCAAGGGTCTTAAACGCTTCGCCGGCTGGGAACGTTATTATCCGCAATGCGTCCGAGTAATCCAGCCGCTGAGCATGCAATGGTCCCACATTACTGTCAGTCATAATGACATTTCGCCCGAGCTCCGCCAGATATTGACCCTGGCGATTTAGCAGCCCGTGCCCAACCAGGACGGGATAGTCGCCGCCGGGGTACCGCACCTCGATATGTGCAATTGGGCGGGACCATTCCCCGCTTTTTATAAAGTCGTGGAAAGATTCCTCGACCTCGGCGATTATCTCTGATGGCGACTTGCCGGTTGTCTCCACCTGTGTAAATTGGGCATAAGCAGTTGCCCTTTGTGACAATAAATGAGTTAGTTGCTCTTGGGGATGCTCCCCTTGCAGCAGCGGTCGGCTCGTTCCAGCCCTTTCCAGGCGGCTTAATATCTCATCCGTGGTTGCCTTGAGGCAAAAAACAATATTATTCCGGCCAAGCAAGATCGCATTCAAGGGATCGACCATCAAACCGCCCCCGGTGGCTATAACCAGCTGCTCCTTACCGGCGAATTCCCGGGCAAAGGCCCGTTCGTAAGCCCGAAAGGCTGCTTCGCCCTCAATCTCGAACAGTTCGGCGATGGAACGGCTCGTACGCCGGCTAATCAATTCATCGCTGTCGACAAAACGCCGGCCGAGTGTCTCGGCCAGTCCCCGGCCGATGCTTGACTTACCGGTGCCCATGAAACCGGTCAGGATTATTGATGGCTCAATCATAGCGCTGATTATAACCGATTTCGGCATTTGCCGGTTTTGTTGGACTGTTCACTTACCTCAAAGAGCATCTTGATGTATTCTTTAACTGGTCAATGATCTGGCGATATTATTAGCCAGAGCTAGGTACAAGCTTGCCGGAAAAGGCCAATTCTGGCGATCAGAATAAGGAGCGATAAAGCATGAGCGGGACGACATCCATCATCATTTTCGGGGCTTCAGGCGACCTGACCCGGCGAAAATTGATCCCATCTCTCCTTAACCTTTTTTGTAAAGGTCGTATGCCAGAAACTTGGCAAATTATCGGCGTATCCCGCACCAAAATGAGCAACGAAGAATTTCGGGCAGGCCTAAAAGAAAGTATGTTGTCGCTGGCGCCTGAAAAATTTAATGATGAACATTGGCAGGTTTTTGCACCGCATATCGGTTATCAATCTGGTGATTTGAGCAACGTAGAGGATTTCCGTGGGTTGGACGCTCGCCTGGCAGAGTTTGAGGAACGCTATGACGGGCTGGCTAACCGTCTTTATTATCTTTCCGTCGCCCCTCGGCTGTATGAAGTCACCATCACAAATTTAGGCGAAGCCGGCATGGTAGTCGAAAACAACGGTTGGCGCCGGGTTGTTATTGAAAAACCGTTCGGCCACAATTTGCCCTCCGCCCAGGCACTAAATGAAGCAGTCCATAAAGCCTTGAATGAATCACAGATTTACCGCATCGATCATTACCTCGGTAAAGAGACAGTGCAAAATATTCTCGTTTTCCGTTTTGCCAATTCACTCTTCGAACCTGTTTGGAATCGAAATTATATCGACCACGTGCAAATTACTGCGGCCGAGTCGGTGGATGTCGCTCATCGCGCCGGCTATTATGATGGTGTAGGCGTCGTTCGGGACATGGTCCAAAACCACGTCCTCCAGCTCCTCTCACTGGTGGCCATCGAGCCGCCGGCTTCCTTTGAAGCGGACGCACTTAGAAACGAAAAGGTCAAGTTGTTTTCGTCGCTCCGGCCTTTCGAACCAGAGGACGTGCGGAATTATACTGTGAGAGGTCAATATCGTGGTTACCGGGATTGCGTTGGGGTAACCGCCAATTCCCAGACGCCAACCTTTGCGGCTTTCCGCTTGTATATAGATAATTGGCGTTGGCAAGGCGTGCCCTTCTTCGTCCGGTCCGGTAAGGCAATGACCGAGAAAACCACAGAGATTGGCATTGTCTTCAAGCGGCCACCTCACCTCATGTTCCCTTTACCACCCCAGCAACATATACGCGCCAACCGGCTATCCATGTGCATCCAGCCCGACGAAGGGATTCACTTTAGTTTCCAGGCTAAAGTACCCGATACCGCGGCCGAGATGCGCGAGGTGAAAATGAATTTTGATTACAATGACACCTTTGACGAACTGGCTATCCCGGATGCCTACGAAAGGTTGCTCGTTGATGTGTTGAAAGGCGATGCCTCATTATTTACTCGAGGTGACGCTATTGAACTGGCCTGGAAATTGGTCGACAAGATCCTAGAATGCTGGGAATCTGATAATCCGCCGCCATTGCATACTTACGAAAAAGGCAGTTGGGGTCCTGAAGCCTCTGAGAAATTGATTGACCACGATGGCTACGTTTGGACGCTGGGTTGTTAGCGCGATCCGCCAGGAATTGAATCGCGGAACCCCGATTGGGTCACCCATCTGGGGCAGGCTTTGAGAGGCATTAATCGAGATTATTCACCATCGGTGGAACGCTTTTACCAGAAAGTTCTCATTCCATTGAGGAAACTGGGCACCATTTCCCGGGGAAACTTGGGCCAGGTGACGGCCATAGCTAGAACAATCCAGAGCACCATGAGCCAGCCAAATGGTGCTGCCACGCGAAAAGAGACCACAATAAACAAAGCGTAGATAGGGGCTTGAAACAATATGCCGGGTGATCTCGAGATGCCTCTCAGGCCAAAATATAATCCCCAGGTGAGCAAGTAGAATAGCGCCACCGGCCAGCCAAGCAGTCCCGTGGCAGTCAAATAAGCCAACAAGCCGCAGGAGACAAGCATATCAATTTCAAGATCTCGGGCGCCGATCCAGGTTTGATGGGAGAAAGGCTTGCGCCTGGCCAATGGTCCGTCAAGACTATCCGCCGTCCAGTTTAAGATTACCAAAACGATTACTGTCTGGAGCGCCTCACTTCCCTGGGTCAATCCAAGCCACACAAAAAGCGGAAATAGCAGCATTCGCGCCCAGGTCAAGAGATCGGCTACCTGTTTGCTTAGAGGCATCATCTTTCGATATCTTACCTGGTCAAAAAGAGCGCGTTTGAAGAGGGATCTGCAGCCTCGTCCGTCATTCTGGACATCGTACTCAATTCGAGTCGTTGAGTAAAGCCGACCTTGTTCCAGAAAGATATCGCCCCATGGTTCTCTACAAAGACAAAAAGGTGGCATTTTTCTATGCCCTCTAATCTCAGTTGGACCAGTACATGTTCGACCAATTCCCGGCCGAGATTCTGGCGGCGGTACTTCTCAGCGACCGCCAGGTGGTGAATAAACCCTCGCCGGCCGTCGTGGCCGCACAGAAGGGCTCCTACCACCCTTTCGTCGTCCAACGCCACCAGACTGAGTCCCGGATTACGAGCCAAATAGCGGGCAACGGCCTCTCGTGAATCTGCACTGCTGAGCCCAATGCCTTCTGAGGTCGTCCACAGCATTATAACCGCTTCATAATGTTCAATTTTCATCTCAGAAAGCTGTATTTTCATAATACCGGTATACCTGGTCCCTTTCCCATCCTGGCATAGTACTATAGGTACATTTTGATAGAAAAGTGTATTTTTTCCTTATCAACTCTCTCAATATATATACAGAGTTTCTGTGACGTTTTGGCGAACCATTCTGAACTTTCGTTTAGATGCCATCACGATGGATCAACCGGTTCTAACGGTAGCGAGGAAAGATGCGATTCATTTTATTATTGTTCCTATCTGCGGCTTTTATGGTTGGACTTGCTTCGGCCACCGTGGTCATGGGCAACTTGGTGTCCAGCCTTGGTTTGGCGTTCCTGGCCATGATCGCTGTCGTCGGTCTAGTGATTGCCGCTGCCGGAAATAATAAAGCCAGTGAAGATGATGCTTCATAGGTCCATAAGAGCAGGTTCACATCTTGAACCTTTGGTTCAGCTCCTATGCTGGCGCTCGAATCGATGTGCGGACGCTGTCAACACGATATTGTCAACTATATAAGAATTATTGTCTGAATTGTACCCTACCAGGCCAGCTTACGGTGACAGCCGGCTAATGCGCGCCGCAACTTGATTTCAGCAGAGCGAACCCCAACAAAAGAGCCCAACCGCGAGGCGGATGGGCTCTTTTGTTTCCTTGGCATGCTTCCGACAGGGATCGAACCTGTGACCTGACGATTAAGAGTCGCCTGCTCTGCCAATTGAGCTACGGAAGCTAGTTTAACCGCCGTATTATCGCCCCTTTAGGAGCTAATTGCAAGAAAAATGTTGGCGCCCTCACCGGGAACAGACTATGTCTATAGTAACCGCTGGGGCGAATCCAGCCCCAAGACGCCCACTGGAAAGATGATCTATATGTCGCCCAGAAATTGGGATAGGACCCAACCGACTAAATCATTAACCTGTATTTGTTGCCAGGTTCCCTCTTCGTTGTTCTCCAGGCCATCCAGCATGGTAACGACTGTGCCTGATTCAAGAAAGCCCAATAGCTCCGCATCGGCTGAGGGCTCTGCCCGGAAATTAAGCCCATAAGCGAAATCAACGATACTGGAGGGCCGGGTCGGTGATGGGGTAATTGTCGGCGTCGTCGTCGGCGTTGCCGTATCTGTTTGGGTTGGCGCCGCTGTCTGGGTTGGTGTGGCAGTATCTGTTGGTGCTGGAGTGGCCGTCTGGCTGGGAAAGGGCGTCGCGGTGTGGGTTGGTTCTGCTGTGGAACTCAGCATCAGTGTCGGCGTAGCAGTTGGCGTTGGGGTTAACGTTGGTGGGTTGAAGGAATCCAGCTGGGTGGTGCGAATAACAGTCATTGATGTGGCCACTTCCCGTTGCAAATCAGTGGCAATATACTCCTGGATTTCAATCACTTTAGAGTAGGGAATAGCATCCGGGCTGCGAACAATCAAATCCAATTCGAGTATGCCATCAACTTCATTGATTTCTATGGAGTTTAGCGTGCCGCCAGTTATCTCGGAAACACCTGTCTCAGCCAATTGGCGAATATGGGCTTGAAAGGCGGATTCCTGTCCAAGACGATAGGTTGTATAGGCGACAATGGATATCACCAGGATCAGGCCAAGGATAGCCAGCCGGGCGCTTCGCGAGCGGACTGCCTGACGGTCCTTTTGTGATGATGTAGGACGGAAGCCCAGGAAAAGAAACATCACGGCCGCGGATGAGGCGATAGCGACAAAGTTGGTCAGGTAGAGCAACAATGCGCCGCCAAACTCCGGGAAGAAGCCATTGGAAAGGCTGATCCCGGCCGCGGCAAGAGGCGGCACCAGGGCGGCGGCGATAGCCACCCCGGGCAAGGCAGCCGTGGCTTCGGAGCGACACAGGGCAAAGGCCACCGCCATTCCCGAGAGCAGAGCCACGCCTACATCGAGCAGCGAAGGCTGGGTTCGGGCTAAAACTTGGGCTGTCATCGGATCTTTCAGTGGGACGAGTCCAGCCAGAATACCCATGAGCAAAGCCAACAAGGCGCCACGGCTGGCTGCACCAAGAGCCAGGCGTACGAAGCGCGTATCCCCCTGAACCATAGCCAGGCCAGTTCCGGCGATGGGCGACATTAGTGGCGCCACCAGCATCGCCCCAATCACGACGGCCGCGCTATTGGCCAACAAACCCAGGGCGGCTATCGCCGCCGCAAGACCTGTTAACACGTAAAAATCCAGATCTGGCCGGGCATCGCGCCGTATGCGAACATAGGCCTGGGTCCGTTTCTTCAGGTTGAGGCGAAAGGGTTGGAATGCCCAACTTGCTTGCCGGCTCAAAGTACCCACCCGGCTCGTAGGCTCTCTAACGACAACGACTGGTCTGTGGCTTTGGTTGATGATCGTATCAGGGATGTTGCCAAATATGGTTTTGTCTAATTGGCTTTCCCGGCTAGCCCCAATCATGACGATATCAATATCTTCACCTGCATCGCCGGTAATGCCCCCAGCCACTGAAGCAGAACTGATCAACTCGCTCTCAATATGGTCCTCAGCGTCGATATAGGCTAATGTTTGGCGCAGGCGCGACCGGCCTAAGGCTTCCTCGTTTGAACCCAGATAATCCAAAGCGACATACAAGGCTCTCACAGTTACATGATTTTGGGCCAGGGGGCGTAAGATGCCTAAAGCGTAGGCGCTATTAGGACCCCCAGAGGTTGGCACGAGGATGCCCGCGATTGGCCGCTGTCCGGTGGCTGATTCAGTCGCTTCCTCCCCTTCAAACAAGGGATTATATAGTTCACCCCGTACGACTGCCACGGCGCAACTTACCCGATCAAGACTTTGCCAGCCAGGTGTTTCCGACGACGTCAGTAGCAAGTCAATATTGGCCAGACGGACCAGCTGCCTGGCCGCATTACGGTAAACATTGTCCTGGACAATAACTGTGTAAACAGGATCTTCCTGGCGGCATAACTTTCTTGCCCGGGAGAGCGTTTCGCTGGCTTTGGCCAGGTAACCGGGATCTGTATTGGGCGCAATGACGGCTGCCACGACCTCGCCGCTGTTAGCCCGGGCCAGAGTTAACGCTAATTGCCAGGAGATCCCTAATCTTTCACCCGGCGCCAGCAGAACCAAAGCTCTCCAGGCCTTATCCTCAGGTAATCCACCCTCAATGATTTTCATTCGCGTAGAGTATAGACCGAGTTAATCGAATTGAAAAAAATTGTCGCAATCCACTCTTGGATAATTTCAAACTGCAGATATATTATGCGGATGCCTGTTGGATCAATTCTTGGGCATTCGGCCGCTCATAGTTGTCCGCTTCTAGAATCAGGCCACTTTAATATTGGCTCGGAGTAATTATGCATCGGACAATTAAACGATGGAATCTAAAGCCTTATAGGCGCGTGGTCTCGATTACTGGATTAATGCTGGCATTCTGGATCCTCCCTCTGGCCATTGCCAGCTGCAATGAACCGGAGCCTACGCCACCTCCGCCCGAGGATCTTATCGCCTCGGCCGGTGAACGAATGGCCGGCCTAGAGGGATTTCATTTTGCGATTAAAATGTCCGGATTGCCGGTTTTTCTCGATGGTGATGAAACTCTGGCCCTGGGAAAAGCAGAAGGATTTTATACAAAACCGGACCAGGCGATGGGAGCTGTTTCAATTCAGGCCCCTGGATTGGTGACCAATGTTGATGTGATCAGTATTGGCCAACAACAATGGTTGACGAATATATTATCGGGAGCATGGATGGAGATGCCCGCGGAATGGGGATTCAATCCGGCCGTGCTCTTTGACGCCAACGACGGATTTCTGGCGGTTTTAACAGCCGATCTTCGTGATCCCAAAGTTGTGGGTCGAGAAAAATTGGATGGCGGACCTGACGCTGAACTTTACATTATTGAAGGTACCTTGGCCGGTGATCGCCTGGCTGAATTAACGCTCGGGTTAATGGGGCCTGATGACCTGGACGTTCGTCTATGGGTTCATCCTGAGGACCATGCGCTTTACCGGGTCATCGTAACCAATCCGATAGGCAGCAGCGAAGAAAACGGATCGATCTGGAAGTTGGATTTCGACGACCTTGGTAAAAGTGTGACCATCGAACCCCCGCTGTAAAGGTAAAGTAACAATGCCCCTGGTCACACCTTTTCACGATCGAACAGCGGTCTTAAACGAGAACCTTGAATGGCGCAACTGGTCAGGCTATTTTGTTGCTGGTACTTACGAACCGAATCATGAACGCGAGTATTGGGCTATTCGCAACGCCGCCGCACTGATCGATATCTCACCGTTATTTAAGTATGACCTGACCGGCCCCGACGCTATGAAATTGGTCAATAAAGTGATCACGCGGGACGTTTCACAGTGCAGCGACGGGCAAATAATGTATACACCCTGGTGCGACAAAACCGGGCACATCATAGACGATGGTACAGTCTGGCGGATTTCCAAACAGCACTTCCGCATCACCGCGGCCGATCCCAATTTGCGCTGGTTTCAGGACAGCGGCTTTGGCCTGCGGGCTGAGGTTAAAGATATATCGACTAATCTGGCCGCCCTCGCGCTTCAAGGGCCGCTGGCCGGTCAGATCCTCCGGGAGTTGGTACCGAATACGAAAGTCGCAACCCTGGAATATTACCGCTTGCTTACGACGAAGGAGCCTGGCTTTCCGTTGACCATAACCCGGACCGGCTTTACCGGGGACCTGGGCTACGAATTATGGGTGTCGCCCGAGTTTGCCCTCAAGCTTTGGGATTCGTTGATTGACAAGGGCCATCGATATGGTATGTTGTCGGCCGGCATGGTTGCCCTGGATATCACCCGCATTGAGGCCGGCCTTTTACTCATCGAAGTCGACTATATTTCTTCCCAAAGAGCCCTGACCGAGGCGCGATTATCTTCACCCTTTGAGGCCGGGCTAGGTTGGACAGTGGCTCTCAACAAGGGACCATTCAACGGTCGCAAAGCCCTGGCGGCTGAAAAGAAAGCCGGCTCAAAATGGGACCTGGTTGGCCTGGAGATCGACTGGCCCGCTTTGGAACAGCTCTTCGCTGCTCATGATTTGCCGCCCCTGGTCGCCGGTCGAAGCTCCCGGGTAGCCGTGCCGGTCTATAACCAGAACGGCCGGCAGATCGGCCAGATAACAAGTAGCACATTTTCACCGATACTCAAACGGTACATCGCCCTGGCCACGGTTGAGAAAGCCTACGCCAAACCCGGCATTCAATTACAGGTTGAGCTGACGGTCGAGTACATGCGCCAGACTTGCCCGGCGGAGGTGGTCCAGAGACCTTTCTACGATCCGGCCCACAAAAAAGGATAGTCCCAATGGCCGATCAATATGACGCAATCATCATCGGCGGCGGCCATAATGGCCTGGTAAACGCCGCATATCTGGCGCGAGCCGGCAAGCGTGTCCTGGTATTGGAACAGCGATACCTGGTCGGTGGGGCTACGGTTACTGAGCAAATCCATCCTGGATTTGATTATTCGGTCATGTCCTATGTGGTAAGCCTGCTGCGGCCGGAGGTCATTCGCGATCTGAATCTGCCCCAACATGGCTTGCGGATCCTTCCCCTGGAAAGTACACTCAGCCCCTTGCCCAATGGCGATTATCTCTACCGAGACAGCGACCATTACCGGACCTTGCGCGATATCGCTCGATTCTCCGCCCGAGACGCCGAGGCATATGAGGAATACGCACACCAGATGTTCTTCATGGCCAGGGCTGTTAAATACATTTTAGGAATCATCCCCCCCGATCCAAAAGCCAACCGATTCCGGGACCTGACCGGCCTGTTAGGCCTGGCCCGTCATGCTTTAGGGTTAAGCGAATCGGATCTGTACATGTTGTCCAAGCTCATGACCATGAGCGCGGCTGATTTCGTCGAACGCTGGTTTGAATCAGAGCCCCTCAAAGCGACGTTATCGGCCAGCGGCATTATCGGCACCTACATGGGTCCACGCTCTCCCGGTACCGCTTACGTGCTTTTGCACCATTACATGGGTGAAATTGACGGCCAGTTTAGAGCCTGGGGCTTTGCCAAAGGGGGTACCGGGGCAATCGCCGACGCCATTGCCAGCGCGGCAATGTCCTTCGGGGCGAAAATCCGGCTCAACGCCCGGGTAGCCGAAGTCCTGGTGAAAGATGGCCAGGCCGGTGGCGTCGTTCTCGAAAATGGCGAGGAGATCCGATCCAAGATCGTCGTTTCCAGTTTGGACCCAAAATTAACCTTCCTGCAACTGGTCGAGAAGCGTTGGCTTCCTGACGAGTTCCTATCCGCGATTAGAAAATTTAACATCCGGGGTTCGTCAGCCAAGGTTAATTTATCTCTGGATGCAGCTCCCGAACTGGCCTGCCGGCCGGGTTTCGGCCGCCATCTTGCCGGGGCGATCTCGATTAGCCCCAATATCGACTACATCGAAAAAGCTTATGACGAAGCCAAATACGGTGATTTTTCTCGCCGGCCATATATTGACATAATCATTCCCTCCATGATTGATCCCGGTATGGCCCCACCCGGTAAGCATGTGATGTCTTGTTTCATCCAATATGCCCCATACCGGTTGAGTGAAGGGACGTGGGAGGAGAAGCGCGAAGCCTTGGGTGATACCGTTATCGACACACTGGCCGAATATATACCGAATATTAAGGACATTATCCTCCACCGGCAGGTGGTGACGCCTGAGGATATCGAGAGCATGACGGGTCTGTCCCAGGGTAATATATTCCAGGGTGAATTGACATTATCCCAATTGTTTTTCATGCGTCCGGCCGCCGGTTATGCCCAGTATCGAACACCAATCAAGAATTATTACCAATGTGGCTCGGGAACCCATCCAGGCGGCGGCATCACCGGCGCCCCCGGACGCCTGGCTGCCGGCGAAATATTAAGAGACGGGTTATAGAATGGCTGAAGGCAGCGAAATAAATATGCACGAGAAGCTGGACCCAAGCCTATGAAAAGTTCTTATGACGTCATTATCATCGGGGCTGGACACAATGGTCTCGTCACGGCCACGTATCTGGCCAAGGCCGGCTTGTCTGTCTTGGTTCTTGAGAGACGTGAGATCTTAGGGGGATTGGCGGCTACTGAAGAGTTATTTTCGGCTTATCGGTTTAATATTGGCGCGGCCGGGGCCAGTATGTTCTCGCCTAAAATTATCAAAGATCTGCTGTTAGAGAAGAGCGGGCTACGTTTCATCGAAAGCCAAGCCGCGGTCTTCGCCCCTCAGCTTGAAGGGCCGGCGATAACCTTATGGCGCGATAATCAACGCACGGTTGCCGCGCTCGCCGCCCTCTCACCGGCCGACGCTGGCCGTTACCAGGCCTACCTGGCCGAACAACAAGCGCTGGTCAAGGCCCTGGGCACAGCCTTGAGCCGGACACCGCCCGACCTGGGCCAGCTTTCGGCCGGGGAAATATTACCCTGGCTTAGAGTTGGCTGGAAGCTACGGCGATCTGGCCAACCAGATATGATGGAATTTCTACGGGTGCTGCCGCTACCGGTGAAAGATTACCTCGATGGTTGGTTCGCCAGCAGTGCCCTGAAAGGCATCTTGGCCGTCCCCTCCATTTTTGGCGGGATGGTCGGACCATTCGCCGCCGGGACGACCTTGATGATGCTCTACCATCAGCTAGGTGGACAGAACGGTGGCTATCGCACAGCACGATTTGTTCAGGGCGGCGTCGGGCAGCTTTCCCAGGTGTTGGCCGGACAGGCTCGCGGGTATGGTGCTGAAATTGAGGTCGGTGTGAGGGTCGAATCGATCATCATGGATGATGAACGAGCCCACGGAGTCATCCTGGCCAATGGGGATGCAGTGGCTGCCCAGATAGTTGTCTCAAATGTGGACCCTCGGCACACATTCTTTAAACTGGTGGGCGGCGCCCATCTCGAACCCACTTTTATGCGCGAAATAGCCAATATTCGGTATCATGGCACGACGGCTAGCGTTAACCTGGCGCTGAGCGATTTGCCGACCTTCACCGGGTCTACCGGCACAGAGCAGCTCACCGGCTATATCACCATCGGTCCCAGCATGGATTACATCGAGCGGGCCCACGATGCGGCCAAGTACGGCCGGATTTCCCCGGAGTTGGTGCTGGAAGCGAACATTCCCAGCCTTCTCGAACCAACATTGGCCCCCGAAGGACATCACGTTATGTCAATTTCGGTTCAGTACACCCCTTATGAACTCGCCGAAAGCAATTGGGATGACCAGCGGGAGAAGTTGGGTGACCAGGTGGTGCAGACTTTGGCCCGTTTTGCCCCCAATCTACCAGATCTGGTTGTCCAACGTCACATATCCACCCCCCTGGATTGGGAGCGAGATTTTGGCCTGACCGAGGGGCAGATCTACCATGGCCAGATGGGTTTGGATCAACTCCTGTTTATGCGTCCGGTGCCGGGGTATGCCAACTACCGGACTCCCTTTGAAGGACTTTATCTCTGTGGCGCCGGAACCCATCCCGGAGGCGGTATCAGCGGCCTACCCGGCTACAATGCGGCCCAGGCCGTGCTGAAAGATTGGAAATAGCCTGGGGAAAGATGGCCGGACAGATACCTTCGGGCCAAAAGCAGCATGGAGGGCTTGGAGCCTTAAGTAGTTCCACAGCAAGATAAACCAGATCGCGCACATCAGAGACGAACATCAAACAGGCAGGTATCCGGGTAGCACGAATCGAACAAAGACTGCTATCCTAGGAATATCTGCCTTTAATACTCCTGTTGATAATACTCAACCCAAAAGCGCTTGAAGCAGCAACAGTGCGGCCATTCCTACAACGATGGTCGCCACGGTATTACCGCTCCGCCAGGCCACCAGGGCGGCGATGATGCCGGCTATAAGTCGTTCATTGCCAAACGAGATATCCAGGGTTCCCTCAGGTAAGAAGAGTTCAGGGAAAATAAGAGCCGACAATACGGCCGGTGGAACGAAGCGCAGGCCGCGTTTTACCTGAGCCGGGATCTGCCGCCGGCCGAATAGATAGATGAAAGAGAGGCGCGTCGCGTAAGTCAAGAGCCCTACCGCCAAGATGGTCAACCAGATAGTCATCCAGTCCCCCTATCTTCGGCCCCACTTTCCTGGCCAGGTGCCGCCATCGACGACCCTTTCTCCTCAACCACCATGCCTACTGCGATTCCGACCAATGCCGCCACGACCAACCCTAGACGAAAAGGTATCTGGAAGGCGAATACCGAAATGGTCCCGGCCGCTACTGCAGAGAAAAGTCCGGCTCTATCCTCTAGATTAGGCACGACCAGGGCAATGAAGGTTAGCACAATGAAAAAGTCCAGGGGAAGTTCGGGGGGAATCACTGAGCCGACCAGGATGCCGGCGGCCGTGCTGATCTGCCAGGTAGTCCATAAGGCCAGACCAGAACCGAGCAAGTAAAAATGTTTGTACTTCAACTCACCGGGCTCGCGATAGTGATTGATACTCACGGCGTAGGCTTCGTCGGTCAACAAATAGGCCAGGCCATATTTCCATCCACCGCTCAAGTGCTTTACATAAGGTGATAACGAGGCACTATACAAAGCATGTCGTAGGTTAACCAGGAAAGCGGTGATGATGATGACCACGACCGACGTATTGATGGCAAACAGCTGGGCCATGATGAACTGGGAAGAGCCGGCGAAAACCACAGTCGACATGGCCTGGGCTTGCAGCGCGGAAAGTCCGGCATCCAGCGCCAGGATGCCATAAATTAACCCAAAAGGGACGACCCCCACCAGGATTGGCAGTTCTGCCTTAACTCCGGACCAAAATTGTGCTCGCGCGGCTGGCATAGGCGACAATTCTACGAGGCCAAGGCTGGTAAAACAATAGCATGGGGGAATCAGGTGCGTTGGTAACGGCGAACAGTGTTCCCATTTTAGACCAAAGCGAATGCGTGAAAGTGTGACCTACGCATCGCTAGGCTGTCTTCAGTTCTTTGATCTACCACCCAATTGTATTACTGGCTTTTACGAAAGCCAGACAGGGCTAATCATGGTCTGGGTGCTCCGGCTTTTCGTGGTCCTCCGGATCCTCAGGCTCTCCGTGATCCTCGTCGTCCTCCGACCCCTCGTGGTCCTCTGGATCCTCGTTGTCCTCCGGGTCTTCGGAACCGTCCGAGTTATCGCCTCCGCCAGAGCTGCTATCATCGGTTGGTGCAGGCAGCGGCGCCGGCGATGACGTGGGAGTAGGCTCCTGGCTCGCCGTGGGACTTGGGGTTGGGCTTGAAGTAGGCGAAGGGGTCGGCGTGGCGGCTTCAACCTGTGGTCGCACACTGTTCAGGGTTGGTCGAGGGGGAGTCTGGGCAGGATTGATTAATTCTTCGCTGTCATCCGGCACCACGATGCCGGTTAGAGCGATGATGATCCGGCCGAAGAGCTGACCATCCTCGGTGTAGCCCACCACGCGAGCAAGCTCGCCGATTTGAGGCCTGCCTTCCAGCCGAGTCTCACTATCAAAAAGAACAGTTAACCCGGCCACAATCAATCGATTGGCCATAATCTCTTCGATGGGTCCTTCAAATTCCACCTCGGCCGAGCGGCCCAATCTTAGCAGCGATTCCACCTCCGTGATGCGTTCGGCCTGGTACCCGTCGGACAATTGTAGGATCGCCGAAGAATCTTCTGTTAGCGACATCCGCGCCGATTCTAAAGCTATTTTAGGACTGTATAGAAAGTCACCGGGTAAGGCTTCGCGAGCCAAGACCGCACCACCGAAAAGAAGCAAGAATAGCGCCACAGTGGCAAAAGATAGAGTGCGGAACAGTCGCCGCCAGCTTACGCCCGGGGTCCTGGCGAGCAGCAGGTCAGCCTGCTTATCGGCTGCTTGGACCAGGAAGGCCTGGCGCGATGCCTGTTTGGCTGACACATATGGCCGGGAAGCCAATTGAGAAAGATTATCGACCATTTTCAGGGCGGCCGCTATCTGTGTGCCTACCTCAGGGTAACTGGATAGGATATCATCAGGCGCGTCACCACCTTCCACTCGTTCAAGTATTTCCACCCATTGTTCTTCAGTTATCTTAATCATTGCCCGACCTCCATGCCGGACAGCTTACGACCCAGGCTAGCGATGGCCCGAGCCTGCAACATTTTGATTGCGGCTTCACTCTTGTTCATCGTTTTGGCAACATCACGGATAGCCATACCGTATCCGAAGCGCATTGCCAGCACATGTTGTTGGTCGTCCGTTAATTCGGTCACTGCCTTACGGAGTAGTTCCTTCTCCAAATCTGCCTGTAATTTATCATCAATATTGATCCCTTTCGCGGCGATCGTATCATTCAACGGCGCCAGTTGAGCCCGACTCGCCCGGCGGTAATATTCTTTAACCACCCTAGAAGCCGTCCCAAAAAGCCAGCCCTGAATGGTATTTTGCGGCGCATTACGCTCACTCAGAGAACTCAAAAAACGGGTAAACACTTCGCTCGTCAGGTCCTCGACGGTCTGGACATTGCCCACACGAAAAGAAACGTAGCGGAAGATTGCATCGTAGTAAAGATCGTGTATCTGGCCTAACGCTTCTTGATCAAAGGCGCGCGCCCGGCTTAGTAAGGCGAGTTCATCCTGCACTTGTTACAGTTCCTCCGGGTGGTTGGCCGTGGCCAGCTTCTTATGGATAAGCATACTCCTGATTATGCTCCCATGGTGCACCCAGGGCAACAAGGCTCATCTTAATAATCCAGAATCAAAAGAACGTCAGGCAATCAATGGTTGTGGTAAATCTGTTTAATCACCGCGACCATCAAGGTCAGGGCCGGGACAAAGGTCCGGCCATTGTTTCACTCAGAATAGCAGAACCAATCCTCGCCCTCAGTGGCTTAATCGTAGTCCTCGTGGTCTCCATCATCACCACCATGGTTGTGATCATCGTCCGAATCGTCGTCGTTGTGGTGGCCATCACCCCCACTATGGTCGTCATCATCGTCCGTATTGCCGCCATTGTGGTCACTGTCATCATCTCCAGAGTCGTCGCTATCATCGCCGTCGTCATCGCTGTTACCATCACCGTTCTCGTCGTCATCACAATCGGCATCGTTGTCATCGACATCATCAGAATCTTCACTGCCATCTGAATCATCATCAATATCGGTCTCGTCATCGTCACAATCGTCGATGTCATCATCATCTGGATCGTCTACGTCACCATCATCTGGATCGTGGATGTCACCATCATCAGGATCGTCGATGTCGTCATCATCAGGATCGTCGATGTCGTCATCATCAGGATCGTCGATGTCGTCATCATCAGGATCGTCGATGTCATCATCGTCGGGATCGTCAATGTCGTCATTATCAGGATCGTCCAGGCCATTTGAAAAAAGGTCATGACCAGCTGCCTGAAGATCGGTAGTTTTGGCCTGTGCCTGTGAATGGTTGACAATTCTGCCTGATAAGTTGCCTGAAAGCCTTGAAGACTCTTCTGAGACTAATAATTTAGCCAGTGCTTCATGATCGCTCAGTTCCTTCCCAGCCGGTGCACTATTCTGCTGCTTATCTTGCCCAGTGTCACCCGGCTGTTTTTCGACTTGATTGTAGTCGACCAGGCTGCCTGATGGAAGGCCATCCTCAGCTCCAGCGCGGCAACCGGCTGCAAAGAGGAGCACAATTAGAAACATAGCCAGCATAGACAATTTTTTCATTTGGGACCGTCTCATATATCTCCTTGCACTTTTCACAATGTGTTTCCTATAGAGTAAGTGCCAGTTTCAGGAGAAAAGTAACGGTTTTGTGGCGAAAGTGGGGAATGTTGATGCGTGGCCATTGCTGTCTCAACCAGTCAAACAGAATAGTTGAAGGATAGTTTATACATGAGCCACGATTTATCTAACTCAGAATGACTGAAATCGACCACTATTTAGTCCATGGCGGAAGCGGTCCCTATTACCTTTTTTAGCTCCTAAGCCTGAAGCCCATTAGCTGGTTTCATTCTTATCTTCTATCGAGCCGGCAATGTACATGCCAACCAGCCAGGCCACCAAAACGGCGAGAAATACCTGACCTAACACCAATTCGAGGGAGGTCAATGATCGCGCATAAGGAGAAATTGCCGTGACATCTCCATAGCCGGCGGTCGTGATCGTAACGATGCTGTAGAAAAATAGGGTAGCAAAAACAGCCGTTGATGAAATGCTCGCATCCGGCCAGCTGGCCGACACCTGGGTAGCAAAAGAACCAGGCCAATTCAAAGCAACCAGTGAATAACCGATTGCCCACAAGAGAGCCATGAGGATATAAACCGCAATCACACCGCTGATGGAATGAATGGTGATCTGGCGGCCTTTTAACACGTCCTGGAGGATGGAGACAATCGCTATCAAGATAAAAAGGGAAAGCAAACCGAGATACGCGTTGTATATAATTAGAGGAGTTGTATCGTCGAGATCCTTGATTGAGGCCAATAATAACGGCGGAAAGATTAATATCAAGCCAATCAAAACCCAGCGATGTTGACGGCCGGCAACCAGGACAGCCATTAATACGACTATGGAAAAAACAACATCCAGGCTACGAAAGGAGATTACATCGCCCAGAGGAATGAGGGCTGTGAAGAGCAATAAAACAATCATTAGCAAAGTAAATTGCCAATGGAGTCCAACTTCAATTGGTTTACGCCATCTTAAATTCCTGCGGCCCCGACCCTGTCGCATTTCTGCAGAAGCACCACCGGTGTCAAGCGTCTCCGGGGATTGATTTTTCCCTTGATTACGATCCATTTTTACCTCATCAGCCAACTTCTTGAAAATGGGCCTCTAGCAATGGCAAGTTAATCTCCCGAAAGACCAGTCGTACCTGGCTATCCAGGGGTAATTCTCGTTTCAGATATATATTCGTTTGCAGGTCCAGGTCGGGAATCAGAATCACATCTCGCCGTCCACGTTTCTCGACAATATAACCCTCACCTTGCCAATCAGGGTTCTGGAGGAGATAGACCAATGTCCAATGTTCATTGGATCGCCGTTCAGCCCAACGAACAGAGCTGCTAATCGCGACGGCCTCCCCTACCCTTTCCGTAAGTTCCTGGCCAACCAGCATATTTTCCCCGGTCAAATAGGCTCGTAGCTGTTGGTGGACAACCAGGTCCAGGTAACGACGCAAAGGGCTGGTGGCCTGGATATAAATGTCCATTCCCAAGCCGGTATGAGGTCCAGGGTTTGTGGATTGTTGACCGGGTCTCATTGTCCGGCGTAGAGCAAACATTTCGCTGAGGCTGGCCGCCTGTTCAGCGACTGCCTCAACAGGCGCCTCCTGGCTTGTAAATGGGATCGCAACGCCATTATCAATGGCATATTGCCCAACCGCCGCCCCGGTAAGCAGCATCATTTCACGCACCAGATCCCGGCTTTGATGCCGGGCCAACGGCTTGATGATCACCTGGCCGCCAATGACTCTGATCTTTACCTCGGGCAGATCGATATTAATCGCCCCGTTTGCGGTCCGGCGGGCTTCGTTTTTTCGGGCGATTTGGAGCAGAGAATATAATGGTTCTTCCTGAAGCAGCCCCTCCGCATCATTATAAGACAGACGTCGCACATTAATCCAACTAGGAACGATCTCCAGCTCCAATACCTCTGCCTCAGCATTCAATTCCAATCCAAATGATAGCGCGGGGGAGATCGCTTGCAGGCCCAAGCCAAGCTGTTCCGTGACCGCCTTGGGAAGCATCGTAACAGTCCCTTCTGGCAGATAAAGATTAGCTCCCCGGGATCTCGCCATCAGATCTATTGGCGAACCGGCCGGAACCAGGGCAGCCACGTCGGCGATATGCACCCACAGCTTATTACCGTCCATCGAGATGGCGTCATCGGGATCCAGGGTACCGGCGTCATCAATAGCCAGGCAAAGCAGATGTGTTAGATCGCGCCGTTCTTCCTCAGGGAGGGGCGGTATTGCCAGTCCAGAATCTGTGGTTGCTACGCCGGCCCGAGGCGGATATGGATTTTTTGTGACATCCCAATAACCGATATCTAGAAGTAAGGCATGGGCGTTTTCCGGCGTCGCCGACCGGTTCAGGGCCTCCAAAACGTGACTGCCTTTGCGCTGTCCCAAGGCTAAAGCGGCCACATCTTCGAGATAGGCGATATCGTCAGGGGAGAATGACCCGGCGGCCAGGCGATTTGCAAAATCAGTCCAGGCTTTTTCGGCCGCCTCTTTGGCCTGGCGGGTAGCTAACTCGTTGGCCACTTCCTCGGCCGTATGGGCTCGAATCTCCTCTGGTTGGCCACTAAAATAGAGACCTTCGGCTGTGGCCTGCCATACAGCCCAGGCAGTCGCCGGGGTATATTCACCGAAGGCTAACTCTGCCAAGTCGGCAATTTCAGTAACATCACCGGCCAAAAGTTCCCAGGCCGTGCCCAGTTCGCCAGTCGCCTGGCCCAACCCCTTCAAGCTTTCAACAGGTCCAGGGTGCAGGAGTTGAACATCTTTAGGCCGGACGCTCAGAATCTGGCCGTCAGCCATCTTTATCTCGATCTTCTTCGGACCCATCCGGGTGATTCGGCTCGGCTGGTTCTTGTAGAGCACAAGACTATTCGCTCGTAAAGATGTCTCTGGCACCATGAGAGTAATTTTACTGTAAATCTTTTGACAGGCATCTTGACAGTCTCAGAGGGCCGTGCTACCATTTTCGCAACTTGAATTATTAAAAGACGAAGATCCGGATTAGTAATCGCCAGAGCGGGTCCCAGAGAATTGGTCGGAATGCTGAAAGACCAATGTCAGCGCAGGTGGTGAATGGACCGGGGAGTGGCTATTGCAAACGGCACAATCTGCCCAAGTAGCAATAGACGGAAAGGCCACCGTTATCAGGGCCAAGGTTTCGCGGGTATCTTTGGTTATGGTCAGGGATGACCGCCGAACCGAATAGAGTGAGGTAGGTTAAAGTTTATAGCGCCGTCACCGGCGCTTTTGTTTATTACCTATCTAAGCAGGGTGGCACCGCGGGAGAACTTACGCTCTCGTCCCTGAAAGAGTCATTTTGATATTCTTTCAGGAACGAGGGCGTTTTGTATTTATGCGAGAGTACACCGGTCATACCCAGGCTATAAGCGACCGGGAACGCCGGCTAACTTATCCGGCGAAAGGAGTAAGTGATGGATACCATTCAAAAAGCTGGAAAACGGGCTGTTTACCAACCGGATTTGCCAACATTCCGGCACTTGGCGGCCGGTGAGGCCAACCTGGTCCCAATATACCGCTCATTTCCAGCCGACCTGGAAACCCCGGTAACTGTTTATATCAAACTGATGGAGTCGTATGGCCCATCTTTTCTATTAGAATCAGTGGAAGGCGGCGAGCAAGTTGGGCGTTATTCCTTCGTCGGCGTCGACCCGAGAGGCGTCATCTCCCTGCGCGGGAAAGAGATCACTCGTCTAACCTTTGAAGTCGACGGGCGACCTTCCCGGGAAAGCCGCGAACTGGCCGTCGGGGAAGATATCCTGGATATTCTTAAGGGGGAGTTGGGGCAATTCCGGGCCGCTGATGTTCCTGGACTTCCCCGCTTTATCGGTGGCGCTGTAGGCTATCTTGGTTACGATGTGGTCCGTTTCTTTGAACGATTGCCGGAATCGGCCGGACGGGTTCTGGATAATCCCGACGCAGTCTTCCTCCTGGCCGATATCCTGGTCGTATTTGACCATGCCCGCCACCAACTAATGATATTGGCCAATGCTTTTCTGGACGGTGCTAAGGACGTTGCCTCGGCCTACGTTGAAGCAATCCAACGGATTGAGCGGGTTAGCGAAAGACTGCTCCGGCCGCTGCCGGCCATACCCCGCCGCACAGGCCATCGATATGGCAACGGCCGCGGCGCTTCAACCTTGATATCCAACAAGGATCAAGAGACATTTAAGGAGATGGTCAAGAGCGCCAAGGAATATATCGCGGCCGGCGACATCTTCCAGGTTGTGCTTAGCCAGCGCTTACAGCAAAAAACAGACGCCCATCCCTTTGCTATCTACCGGGCATTGCGAATGCTCAATCCGTCACCGTATATGTTTTACTTTGACTTCGGGCAATACGACTTCCAGGTTATTGGCGCTTCTCCAGAGATGCACGTCCGCCTGGAAGATGGCCTGGCCCACGTACGGCCGATCGCCGGGACGCGGTGGCGCGGCAATAGTGCAGCCGAGGATGACGCCCTGGAAGCTGAGCTATTGGCCGATGAAAAGGAGTGCGCCGAACATGTCATGCTGGTCGATTTAGGTCGCAACGATATCGGCCGGGTCAGTGAATATGGCTCGGTCACAGTCCGCGACTTGATGGTCGTGGAACGTTATAGTCATGTCATGCATATCGTCAGCCATGTCGAAGGACAGATGCGGCCAGAACTGGACGCCTTTGACCTCATGCGGGCCACCTTCCCGGCCGGTACGGTTAGCGGCGCGCCAAAGGTTCGGGCTATGGAGATTATTGAGGAACTCGAGGGTGAACGCCGGGGCTTATATGCCGGCGCCGTGGGCTATTTCAGTCACGACGGAAGCATGGACACTTGTATCGCCATCCGCACCATGCTGGTAGACAAAGATACCGTGTATGTACAGGCAGGCGCAGGCATTGTGGCCGATAGCGATCCAACTCGCGAGCATCAGGAGTGTTTGAACAAAGCCATGGCCCTCACCGTGGCAATCGAGCATGCCGAGCAAGGCTTAATCTAGGTTGGGATCATGAACCATATTCCACCAATTCGGCTCATGGGCTTTGAAACGGCAACCAGAGGTTATCGAGCCAGCATTGTTAACCGGCAAATACCCTTGGATATTTGTCCGTTTAAGGAGCAATAAAATATTATGGAAAAAAAACGATTATTAACCGGCGACCGGCCGACAGGACTTTTGCATTTGGGTCACTACGTGGGCAGCATCAGTAATCGGGTGAAACTACAGGATGCATATGAATGCTATTTCATCATCGCCGATCTTCACACGTTGACCACCCAAAACGAACGTGCGGATATCGACGCCATCCGCATCAATGCGGTTGAGATGGTAATCGACTATTTATCGTGTGGGATCGATCCCGCGAAGAGTACAATATATTTGCAAAGCGCCATCCCGGCCGTTTATGACATTAACCTGATTTTTGAGATGCTGGTGACAGTGCCGCGCCTAAGCCGGTTGCCCTCCCTGAAGGACATGGCCCGGGCCGCCGATTTAAGTGAGATGCCCTTTGGCTTGTTGGGCTATCCGGTTTTGCAGGCGGCCGATATTGTGACTCCGCGGGCGCACCTGGTACCGGTCGGCAAAGACAATGAGTCCCACGTAGAAATCACCCGGGAACTTGTCCGCCGCTTCAATCATCTATATGGGGAGACCTTACCGGTACCCGAAGTTTTGATAGGCGATGTGCCGACACTGGTCGGTACAGATGGCCAGGCCAAGATGAGCAAAAGCCTGGGTAACGCCATTTTATTGAGCGATGATAAAAGGATTGTGGCCAAGAAAGTCCATAGCATGTACACCGATCCCAACCGCATCCGAGCCGATATCCCCGGCACAGTTGAAGGAAACCCGGTATTCGCCTACCATGATGTATTTAATCCCAACAAAGCGGAGGTCGAAGATCTCAAAGAGCGCTATCGTGAAGGTAAAGTTGGGGATGTGGAGGTGAAGGAAAAACTGGTCCTTGCGCTAAATAATTTCCTGGATCCAATTCGTGAGAAAAGATCGCGAATTGAAGCGGATAAGGGCTTACCTGAACAGGTACTATACGAGGGAACGTTGCGTACTGCTGAAATAGCCGGCCAGACGGCCTCCTTGATGAAGAAAGCCATGGGATTAACCGGGGTTTGGAATAAAATAAGCCGAAAAGGTCGTGATCGAATTAAAAAGTCAGAGAAGGTGGGCTGATTTATGATCGTAATGATCGACAACTATGATTCATTCACCTATAACCTGGTACAATATTTTGGTGAATTGGGATCCGAGATAACCGTTTTCCGAAACGACCAGGTAACAGTTGAGGAAATCCAACAATTAGCGCCTGATCAGATTGTGATCAGCCCTGGACCAGGCGATCCCGATGATAGCGGCATATCCAATGAGGTAATCCGTCATCTAGGGCCTACGATTCCGTTACTTGGCGTCTGTTTAGGCCACCAATGTATCGGCTATGTTTTTGGCGGCCAGGTCAATCGGGCTCCGCGGCTCATGCACGGTCGGGTATCGTCCGTCTACCATAACGGCCGGGGCGTTTTTAACGGTGTGCCCAGTCCATTCAAGGCGACCCGATACCACTCGCTTATTGTCGATGAATCGGTACCCGAAGATTTAGAGGTAACGGCCTTTACCCGAGATGGTGAAGTTATGGGTTTAGCCCATAAAGAATTCCCTATTGTTGGGGTTCAGTTTCATCCCGAGAGTATCCTAACAGAACATGGAAAACGGATACTTCAAAATTTCCTGGAACACCGGTAGGCGAAGCCAACCGGCCATCCACATGATTTAGTAATGAAATAATGGAGCACTTGCATGACCTTAACACACGGATTCGAATTGATAAAACAAGAAACAATCGCCGAATTGAATAATGAGGCGCGGCTGTACCGGCATGTAAAATCAGGGGCAGAACTGCTCTCTTTGATTAATGAGGATGAGAACAAGGTGTTTGGCATTACCTTTAGAACGCCGCCAGCCAATTCGACCGGCGTGGCCCATATCATGGAACACGCTGTCCTGGGTGGTTCTCGAAAGTACCGGGTAAAAGAACCATTTGTAGAATTATTGAAAGGCTCTTTGAATACTTTCCTAAATGCCTTTACAGCCGCTGATTGGACTACCTACCCGGTTGCCAGCCAAAACCTCCAGGATTTCTATAACCTGGTTGACGTCTACCTGGATTCTGTATTTTATCCGTTGATTACACCCTACCATCTTGATCAAGAAGGCTGGCACTTCGAATTGGAGGACCTGGATGATACCTTGACCTACAAGGGTGTGGTCTATAATGAGATGAAAGGGGCATTTTCATCTCCTGATAGCCTATTCAGTCGTTATAACCAGCGATCGCTGTTTGAGGACCATATCTATGGCAACGAGTCTGGAGGTGATCCGGCCGAGATCCCCAATCTGACCTACGAGATGTTCAAGGAATTCCACAAGGAATATTACCATCCTGGGAACAGCCGGATTGTATTCTATGGCGATGACGACCCCGAAGAACGATTACGCCTGTTGAATGCTTACCTCGAAGAGTTCGAAATCCGGCCGGTCAACTCGGCCATCGCCCTGGCAAAACGATACTCCGAGCCCAAACATTTTACCTTTCCCTATAGCGTCGATGACGAAATCGACAGTGATCACAAAGGTCGCGTTCAGGTCAACTGGCTGCTCCCAGAAAATAATGATCCTGATTTAACGATGGCTCTGAGCATTTTATCCTACGCCCTGGTAAGCACACCTGCTTCGCCCTTGCGCAAAGCGCTGATCGATTCCGGCCTGGGTGAAGAGCTCACAGGCGGCGGTTTAATGAACAATCTGCGTGAACTGGTCTTCAGCGTGGGGCTTAAAGGGATTGACTGCCGGCAGGCCAGTGACGTTGAAAATCTCATCCTGGAGACCCTGACTAGCCTGGCCGAGGAGGGTCTGGAGCCGGAGATGATTGAGGCGGCCGTAAACAGTGTCGAGTTCCAGTTGCGTGAAAATAATACTGGGCGTTTTCCGCGGGGACTCAGTTTGATGCTCCGAGCCATGACCACCTGGATTCATGACGGCGATCCTCTATCTATGCTAGCCTACGAGGCGTGTCTGAACACGGTTAAAGATCGCCTGGCGACCGACCTGGCCTACCCCCAAGAGCTGATCCGGGCATATCTCTTGGACAACCCGCACCGAACCACCGTACTCTTGGAACCTGACGTTGAATTAGCCCAACAACTCATCGAAGAAGAACAGGCCCGTCTCAATGATGCGCGTGAAGCCATGCAGCAAAGCGAACTACAGGCCATTGTCGATAACACCAGGGCTTTGAGGCTTCTGCAAGAAACACCCGATACGGCGGAAGCCCTGGCGGCCATTCCCACCCTCACAATGAAGGATCTGGATAAGCAGAGCCGGGTTATCCCTATCATTGTGGAACAGGTCCATTCGGCCGAACTACTCTTTCACGACCTCTTTACGAATGGCATCGTTTATCTGGACGCCGGCCTGAATCTTGACCCGCTCCCGGTAAATTTGCTGCCTTATGTTAACTTATTTGGCAGCGCCCTCACCGACATGGGTACAACATCTGAAGATTATGTCAAATTATCCCAACGGATCAGTACGAAGACCGGAGGCGTCTGGCATTCGACCATCATCTCCACCAAGGCTGACAGATCCGGAGCCGCTGCCTGGCTTCTAGTGCGAGGCAAAGCCACAATCTCCCAGAGCCAGGCGCTGCTGGACATTTTCCGGGATGTTCTGTTAACGCTCAGGCTGGATGATAGAGAGCGTTTTCGGCAAATCGTGCTGGAGGCCAAAGCTGGCGAAGAAGCGGGGTTGGTCAATATGGGCCATGCCGTCGTTAGAAATCGGATGGCCTCGACATTAAACGAAGCGGGCTGGATCAGTGAGAAGATTGACGGTCTTGATTATTTGTTTTTCTTGAACGAGCTGGTGGGAAAAATCGAATCTGACTGGCCGGCTGTGCTCTCTGAACTAGAGAAGGTGCACCGAATCCTGGTAAATCGGCGCAATATGGTGATCAATGTCACCCTGGATAACGATAATTTCAGAGGCGTACGGCCACAGATTATTAATTTCCTTAACGAATTGCCAGTCCAAGATAGCTCGACCGATTCCTGGCAAGCATCACTCACACCGATCAACGAAGGGTTGACCATCCCGGCGCGGGTCAACTATGTGGCCAAAGGAGCCAATCTATACGAATCTGGCTACGAATTAAATGGATCCATATCGGTCATCACCAAATACCTGGGAACGACGTGGCTATGGGAGAAAGTGCGAGTCCAGGGCGGCGCTTATGGTGGTTTCTGTACCTTCGACCGGTTCTCTGGCTTTTTTAGCTACCTCTCCTATCGCGATCCCAACCTGACTACAACTTTGGACAATTACGATGGCACGGCCGGTTTCCTGCGTAATCTGGATTTAAACGATGACGAGTTGGTTAAGTCGATTATCGGCACTATCGGAACCCTGGATGCCTACCAATTGCCTGATGCCAAGGGTTATACATCGTTAACTCGTTACCTGGTGGGCGTTAGCGACGAGAACCGGCAGATGTATCGAGACCAGGTATTAGCCACGACAGCCAACGAGTTTAAGCGCTTTGCCGAGGCGTTGGATTACGTAAAAGAGAACGGGCTTGTCGTTGCCATGGGGTCCGCGGAAGCGATTAACGCGGCCAACGAGACGAAATGGCTCAAAGTTACAAAGGTGTTGTAGTGCTCCCTGGGAGGGTTATGGGACCCATACAGCTTGCCGAAGAAGGATCGATCAAATGCCCCTGAAATCAGCACTAACAAAGGTCGTTGATGGCCACGATCTAAGCATGGATGAGGCGCAGGCCGCTATGGATATTATCATGAGCGGCGAAGCAACCTCGGCCCAGATCGGCAGTTATCTGACGGCGTTGCGAATGAAAGGGGAGACCGTGGAGGAGATTGCCGGCAGCGCCGCTTCAATGCGCGATCATGTGGTTAGCGTCCAAGTAGCCCTGTCCCCGGGAGAAATGCTAGTGGATACCTGCGGCACCGGGGGTGATGGCAAGAATACTTTTAATATCTCGACAACAGCCGCTTTTGTCGTCGCCGGTCAGGGGGTCAAAGTCGCCAAACACGGCAACCGGGCTGCCAGCAGCAAGTCCGGTTCGGCCGACGTTCTAATGGCCCTTGGCGGCAATCTGGACCTGGATGCAGCCCAAGTAGCCGCGTGCGTGGACGACGTTGGTATCGGCTTTCTCTACGCTATCAACCACCATCCGGCCATGCGCTACGCCATCGGTCCGAGGCGGGAACTAGGCCTGCGGACGATATTCAATCTCCTCGGACCACTCACCAACCCGGCCTCGGCCACTCACCAGTTGATGGGGATTTATGATCCAAACCTGACCGAAACGCTAGCCCGGGTTTTAGGCGCTCTGGGTACCCAGGCGGCCTTCGTCGTGCACGGCGCCGGCGGCCTGGATGAACTATCAACGACCGGTCTAAACCGGGTCAGTCGTCTGGAGAACGGCGAGGTGAACACCTTCGAAATGGATCCGGCTGCTCTCGGCCTCGATCGAGCCATGATTGAGGATATGGCCGGCGGTACGCCGGAAGAGAATGCTCAGATCACCTATGATATTCTTTCTGGAAGAGACCAGGGACCTCGGACTGATATCGTTTTGCTAAACGCGGCGGCGGCGCTCTGCTTGGAAAGTAATGATTGGCCGACCGGATTGCAGAAGGCCCGGGAGTCCATTCAAAGCGGCGGGGCATTACACTGTCTGGAAAGCTGGATACAAAAGAGTGTAGAATTCAGGCAATCATCCAACTGATTTCACAGGGCTGAGAAAATAACAATGAGTGTTTCCAATCAAGCAAAAAGACGCGGCGTCATGTTGGATGAGATTATGCGCTATCACCGGGAGACATTGCCCAAGGTGAAGCGGGAAGTCCCCTTGGCCGACCTGCGGGCTTTGGCCAGCGTCGCGCCGGCCGTGGCCGATTTTTACAGTGCTTTGAAACGTCCCGGGGTCAGTCTGATCGCGGAATGCAAAAAAGCTTCGCCCAGCAAGGGTATGTTGGTCAATAAATATGATCCGGTTGCCCTGAGCCAGAGCTATGTCGCCGGTGGGGCCAGCGCGATTTCGGTGCTGACCGACGGCCGCCACTTTCAGGGTTCTCTAGCCGATCTTCGTGATGTCAAAGAAACTGTGGCCTCGATGAAATTAGACTCTTTGCGCCGGCCGACGGGCATTGCCGTACTGCGTAAAGATTTCATCTTCGATCCTTACCAGGTTTACGAGGCGAGGGCGGCCGGGGCAGATGCTTTGCTGCTCATCGCGGCTGTATTGGAAGGGGGCGAATTAGCGGATCTGTTAGCTCTGACCAATGAATTGGGAATGGAGGCTCTGGTTGAGGTTCACACAGAAAGTGAAGTTGAACGGGCTTTGGCCCTGTCCCCCCGGGTAATAGGCATTAACAACCGGGATTTGCAGACCTTTGAAGTAGATTTCGCCAATACAGGCCGCCTACGCAATTTGATCCCGCCGGAGGTCGTAGTTGTTGGGGAAAGTGGAATCCGGAACGCGGAAGATGTTCGTCAGCTCGCTGATCTGGGCGTCGACGCCGTCCTGGTCGGTGAAGCCTTGGTTAAGAGTAAAAATCTGTCTGCCAAAGTGACTGAACTGGCAAGAGCCGCCCCAGCCTCATATATTTCAGGCTAAGTCGCCGTGGGTCAGAACTTCTCGGTTAAGCCGACCAAGGCCATGTCGCTGGCAAAGCTACTTTAAGTTTTTTACTTTGGACAATACCCCTACGCTGTCCACCCTGCAGGCAGAAGGTAGGCACCAGCAGGCTCAAGGCAATTCCACATCCGATATGTCTCCCAGGGCGTTCAGCTTGAGGACAACCGCCTGGCCTTGTTCAAAGCCCTGCCACCTATTGAGTTCGGTTTCCCATTCGTAAATCTTGCCTTCATCGTCGACAAAGCGCATTGAATAGGTTTCTGTCTTCCCACCCTCACGCTCGTCACTCTCTAGATTTACCCGGGGCCAAGACGGCGAATGGTCGCGGCCTGATGAGGTTTCTGTTCGAATAACCAGCCACTTATCAATATCATAAACAAAGAGGGTTTTGTAAACCGGCAAGCTTACATAAATAGGCTCCTCGTAATTTTCGGTGTGCGTCTGGGTTTCGTATATATCTCGCTCACACTCAATATCCTCAAAAAATCCATTTCCCAGGTCACGTTGACCGCAGACATACGACTCGACGCCGACTCTGACTTGCTCCGAGACTTCTCGTTGGCGGGTCTCGTAATGGTCCACCACCTGGTCGTAGTGATGAATTTCCTCCCGTTGGCTAATCAGCCGGCCGCCAGTGGGTAAGCTCCAATCTTCTTCAGTAACGGTCTGAAACGCTTCAATATCGACAGTCCTCTGCCAATCAAAGCCCGCAACCGTCACCTCGGTCTTGCTACCACCGAAGATAAGAAAAGCAACAATCCCCAGGCAAAGGACAAGGACCGCTCCAATAGCCAAGATCGCCAGTAGGGGGAGCTTGCTACTGGATTTTGCAGTACCAGGCGAGACCTCGACCGGCTCCTCATCAAAGGTCATATCGCCGCTGGTAGGCGCTTCCCCAACCCCATAATCGATGACTTGTTGATCCTGGGTTGTCTCATCCCTTGGGGCGCCACAAGAGCCGCAGACATGAATGTCGCCGGCATTGCTGGTGCCGCAAAATTGGCAGATCCAGTCAGGCCCAACGAGCGCTTGCCGTTCCAGCCGTTTATCAGCTAATTCGGCGTCATCAGCCTGGTAAAAACGAGTGCCCGCAGGTCGCGAATGGTTACAGTTATGGCACTGCCGGTGCCTTCCTAAGTTGCCAATCGCCCCACAGTATTGGCAATCCCAGCGACCTTCTCGTATCGCCATCCATCCAACCTCCCAAATAACCTTGCATCTTCACTTCAACCAGCTCCATTATATAGTACTATTATCTCTCCCAACAACTGCCCTTATAGTACTTAGGCACTCTTGTAGTTGGTATTCTTCAATGTTAAGCTAGATGAAATTTTACTCGTGCCATCCAGTTATTTATAGAAGGAGAAAATGAATTATGTTGTATCTGTCGAATGAAGATGGTCAGGGACTTGTTGAGTACGCCCTGATCCTGGTGCTTGTCGCCATCGTAGTAATTATCGTGTTGTCCATTCTTGGTCCACAAATCGGTAATGTTTTCAGCCAGATAAACGAAACTCTTCGTACTACCGGTTAATTATAAATATTGGGCCAGATATATATACAAGAAAGGACCGGTCCGATTAGATTCGGACCGGTCCTTTTTATTATTCACAAATAACCCACCTTCCAAGAATATTGACACATTAATTCTATGAAGATGCGCCTAGCTCGTGATAGGTTCTGTTCAAATTTCTCCAATAACGTTGTTTGAGAAAATACCCTGAAAAAAGTTAAATCAACAGGCTACGTAGCGTCTGCAGATTCACCGGATCCATCTCGATTTCGTGGCCGGCCTCATCATCCTCTTGCTTGGGTGTCTCCAAATGGGCGGGGTGATCGGTCCAGCGCTGGTCATTGACGAAATTCTTAAAACCTTCCAGGCCGATATAGCCACGGCCAATATGGTCATGCCTATCCTTTCGTTCACCCAAATCATGTTTGCTATCATTCAAATGAAAGCAGCGGATATGCTCAATACCGACCAACCTGTCAAACTCGTCTATCGTGGCTTCGTAGGCTTCAGGTGAACGAATATCATAACCGGCAGAAAAGACGTGGCAGGTATCGAAGCAAATGCCGAGACGAGAGTCACCCCTGGACCTTTGTCCATTTTCGAGCAGATAAGCCAGTTGTTCGAATCGAAAGCCCAGCGTGGTCCCTGTTCCGGACATGGTTTCAAGGCAGACAACGATCTTAAATTCGGCCGTCTCTTCCATCAGACGGCTCAAGGCCCGGGCGATGTTGGCCAGACCTGTTGCCTCGTCGGCTTCTATAAAAGCGCCTGGGTGAAAGGTTAATAGGGGTATGTCCAGAGCCTCCCCTCGCTCTACTTCTACCTTCAACGCCTGGTAAGATTTTTCCCAAAGCACTTCATCTGAAGAGCCGGTATTAATCAGGTAACTGGCATGGATGGCCACCGGATGAATGTGGGCAAAATCAGCCGCCGCCTGTTTATAATTGGCGATGTCCTCTTCTTCCAAGGGTTTGGTTTTCCACTGGCGATTGCTCTTGGTGAAGACCATGATTGAATCACAGCCACTCTCATCACCACGCTGGAAAGCTCGAAAGATGCCGCCGGCCGTACTTATTTGTGCGCCTAATCGCATATTGTTAACCCTTCTCTTTCGCTAATTTCCGGATCAGTCCGGTCACCAGGCCAAACGCGGCCGTTTATCTTATTTATCCTCAAATGGATAGCCGGTTCGGATCGTCGCCGGCAAATCATCCTTAGAACTATTCCGGAGTTTCCCCACTGAAAAAGCCTACCGGTTCTTCGCCGCTCAAGGTGTAGACGCCGTCGCCATAGACTCGCCATATGCGATTTCCGACCATGTCGACAATGAATTCACCCTCCAGGCGGCCGGTGGCTTCGCCATCCAGGGTAAACAAGGTATTGCCTTGCAGGTAGGCGAAGATCTCGCCTTTTCTATCAACCAAGCCGCGTTCACCCATGGCACATCTCCGACAATATGAGAAATCAGCCCTAGTTCAGAAAGAGGTTTTCCAGGACTTTTTTTCAACGATGGTCTAAGTAATTGGGCAGCCAGAAATCGCAGCCTTGATCTGTACATCCGGCGAGCTCAGGGGCTGTCGACAGTCGCGATGGCCCGCCCAGTCCCTTCCGCGTCCACTAACGTGACTGTCTCTCCCAACTCCCAAATTGCTTCCTCAAAACCCCAATATAAATCGCCCGGACCTTCCTGTCCCTGGCCGCTATGGAGCAAGATCGCTGCTCCTTCTCCAAAAAGCGTCACCTGGCCAAAGGTAAAGGTATGGCCTTGGGCATCGCTTAACCGCCAACCCAGAAGGGCGATGGGCCGGCTTCCCGTATTAACGATGGACACAGCTTCCTCGGCCAGATCTCCAGCGCCTACTACCTCACCAATCTTAACAATAGCTTCTCCGTCAGCAGGCAGCTCCACTGAAAGGGGTGTAGGAGTGAGTGGGGTGATGGGCGTTTCGGTCGGTGACGGCGTTGCCGTAGGCAGGCCGCCAACTGGGATGAGTAACACCTGGCCAACTTGGAGAAAATTGGGATTATCCATATTGTTGGCCAATAATATTTCAGGAATAGAGACGTCGAACTCGGTGCTAATCTTGCCTAACGTGTCCCCTGGCTGGACGGTATAACTTGGCATTGACTCATCCTCTTCGACCAGGACCTCGGCTGGAGTATCCGGGGCAACAGCCTCGGCCTCCAGTTCGGCAGCCACCTCCGAGGTTGAAATATCAGCCACTTCAGGAAGCAACTCGGTCGATTTATCTTGACGGCTATCCCACCAGAACAAAATGGCAAGAACCACGGTTGCCGAGACTATGATGTTTAGCAAGATAAAAGGTAGCAGGCGACGAGCAGGCATATTAAACTCCGACCACGGTTTATTTATTGTACCCCATGACAGGCGTATTTGTAAAAAGCGGCCCTATCAGGGACAATTGTAACGTTGCCGGGCATCCTGCGAAGATGGCCAATGAGGGAATCCTTGAGAATATTGTTTATTAGCGCTGAGGTAGCGCCTTTTGCCAAAAAAGGCGGCCTGGGTGACGTCGCCGGTTCATTACCCAAAGCATTGAAAGAAATGGGGCACGATGTGCGGGTGGTGATGCCGGCATACCAGAACATCGAGGAAAGCATCGCGAACGGCCACTACGATTTAAAAATCCATCCTGGCCAACTTAAGGTGCCTTTGGGAGGCCAGTCCTTCCCGGCCGGAATTCTTGAGAGTCTTTTACCCGGCAGCGATGTACCAATCTACTTCATTGCCGAAAAGAATATGTTTAATCGCGCTGAAATATATGGGTATGCGGATGATTCATATCGGTTTGCTTTTTTCAGCCGGGCCGCTCTCGATTTAAGCGCCGCATTGGCCTGGCGACCGGATATCCTCCATGCTCACGACTGGCACACGGGACCGGCCGTTACATGGCTGGCTACCAGCGGCCAAGCAGACCCCCACTTTCACCGAGTCCCTAGCCTGTTTACCATTCATAACCTGGCCCACCAGGGTCGGAGCGACTGGAATATCCAGAACTACCTGGGCATCTCCCCGTATTCGCTGGACGAAGAAGGCTATGGCGAGGTGAATTTTATGGCCCGGGCCATCCTCCACGCAACGATGATCAACACAGTCAGCCCAACCTATTCGCGGGAAATATTGACTCCAAGTGGTGGCGCGGGGCTTGATGGCTTATTGCGCCATCGTTCATATGACGTCCATGGTATCCTGAACGGGCTCGACTATCAGGAGTGGAATCCGGCAACCGACTCTCGCCTGGCCAGCACCTTCGACTCCGAAGAGTTGGCCTCTAGGCGGATTAATCGTCGCGCCTTGCAAGAGCGTGCCAATCTGCCCCTGCTTGATAATGTGCCCTTGGTAGCGATGATAACCAGGCTTGATTTCCAGAAAGGACTCGATATAAGTGGCCACGTCATTCATTCGCTAATGAATGCCTATGCCGGTGAAGCCCAATTGGTGATTCTTGGAAGCGGGGAGGCTGAATATGAAAGGATGCTGGTTCAGATTGCCAGTTATCACAGAGAAAAAATGACAGTTTTCTTGGATTACATGCCTGAGTTGGCCCCGCTGATTTATGGCGGTAGTGACATGTTTTTGATGCCATCTCGTTTTGAGCCTTGTGGATTGGGGCAGCTGATTGCCATGCGTTATGGCAGCGTACCCGTCGTTAGAGCGACGGGTGGGCTGGTCGATACGGTGGAGGATGGTATTACAGGTTTCCACTTTCAAGAATATAATGCCGATGCTTTTTGGCTTGCCCTGCAAAGAGCCATAAACGTATTCCATACAGACAAAGAAGGTTGGCAACGAATCCAACGTGCTGGCATGCAGGCCGATTTTTCGTGGACGCGCTCGGCGAATGGTTACCAACAACTTTACCAGTGGGCCCTGGCTAGAATAGCGGGTTAGGTGTGGCCGGCCTTACCCAGAGGAGATAAGAGATGCGTTTTCCCCGATCTGGTGGTGTACTGGTTCACCCCACCTGTTTTCCCAGCCGCTTTGGTATTGGCGACCTGGGTATAGGCGCTTACGCTTTTGTCGATTTCCTAATGAAGGCTGGGCAAACGATTTGGCAAGTCTTGCCCTTGGGACCAACCGGATTCGCCGATTCACCTTACCAGTCGTTTTCGGCCTTTGCCGGCAACTCCATGCTAATCAGTCCTGACCAGATGGTTCGTGATGGTCTTATGCCGGCCGAAATGGTGAGCGAAGTACCAATTTTCCCGTCCGACCTAATCGATTTCGGCGAGGTTATTGAATATAAAACTCATCTTCTCAAACGAGCTTTCTCACTGTTCGAGAATACAAAGCAGGCTGAGCAGGAAAAGGCCTATGCCGAATTCTGCCGTTCGCAAAAGAGTTGGCTAGAGGATTTTGCCCTATTTATGGCGCTGAAGGAACGACATAAAGAAACGGAAGGTGGCGTTTGGAATAGCTGGCCGAGAGCCATCGCCATGCGCGATCCGCAAGCGGTGCAAGAATGGTCGCAGCGACTGGCCGGTGAGATCAACTATCACAAGTTCACCCAGTTTGTCTTCTATAGCCAGTGGCTGGCCTTGCGTCGCTATGCGAACCAACGAAATATCCACATTGTGGGAGATGTGCCAATTTTTGTCGCCCTTGACAGCGCCGATGTATGGGCCAATCCAGAACTTTTTTACCTAGAGGAAGATGGCTCACCAACTGTGGTAGCCGGCGTGCCGCCCGATTATTTTAGCGAGACTGGCCAGCGCTGGGGTAACCCCCTCTACCGGTGGGATGTGCTGGCAAAAACAAATTTTTCCTGGTGGGCTGATCGCCTGCGTATCATTTTTGACCAGGTCGATGTCGTTCGTATTGACCATTTTCGAGGCTTTGACGCTTATTGGGAGATACCGGCCAGCGAGCCGACGGCCGTCATCGGACGTTGGGTTAAAGGGCCGGGGATCAACTTCTTTCAAGTTATCCACGAAACGCTTGGAGAATTGCCGATTATCGCCGAGGATCTTGGTGTAATCACACCTCAGGTGGAAGAGCTCCGGGATCAATTCGACTTTCCAGGGATGAGAATATTGCAATTCGCCTTTGGTGGTGAACGCAATAGCAACTTCTTACCCCATAATTTTAACCACAATTGTGTTGTTTACACTGGCACTCATGACAATGAAACCACCGTGGGCTGGTATCATAATAGTTCAGCGGATGAGAAGGATCATGTTCGTCGTTATTTAGCTCGCGATGGGACCGATATTGCCTGGGATCTGATTCGTCTGGCCTATGCATCGGTAGCGGATTCGGCCGTCGTCCCTTTACAGGATTTGATGAGCCTGGGCAATGAAGCTCGTATGAACTTTCCCGGTAAGAGTGGCGGTTGGTGGCGATGGCGCTATACGCCCGAGATGTTATCTGATGATATCGCCGATCGTTTGCGGGATCTGACGTACTTGTTTAGCCGAGTTCCGGACGGTCAGGATGACCTGGCTGGGATTCCGAACCTGGACATTGACTCTGGACATTCACGATAATAACCAGGGGATCGACATGGGAAGTACCGATCTTAGCGGGATGAGGCGGACCAATCATCTGGGGCGAGTGACGATATTGTTGTCGTTATTGGCTTTGATTTCGGCTATTCTGACAATTGCTTTGGATTTAAACGGATCTGAGACTGGTCTTTACATCTTCAAGCCCGTATCCATAATCCTGATTCTTTTGATTGCTATTGTCTCTACAAAACCACCATCGATTAGGTATCGACGTACGATTATGGCGGGTCTGGTATTTTCATTGGCCGGCGATGTCGTCCTGGTAATACCCCAAGACCTATTTCTTATAGGACTGATTTTTTTCTCATTGCCCATCTCTGCTATATCGGCGCCTTTGTATCGGTGGCTGGATTTTATCGATCTTTTTGGGGAGCATTGCCATTCCTGCTCACCGGGATAATCTTGACAATTCTCTTATGGTCGGATCTGGGTGAAATGAGGATGCCGGCACTTATCTACATGGTCATCATCCTTGTGATGGCCTGGCAAGCATTTGGCCAATGGCGCCAAATTGGCGAATGGCGAGCCTTGTTGGCCTTTATTGGCGCTCTGCTCTTTGTATTTTCCGACCTGGCTCTGGCGGTTAACAGATTCGCTAACCCCATTGATATGGCAGCATTGGTGGTGTTGGGAACTTATTATCCTGCCCAATGGCTAATTGCCTTATCTGCTGGCCGCGAACACCCCTAAGCCAGCCACCCCTGGCCCTTTTTTCTTCCTTCCATGCCGGGCCGTTGATTACCGGCTGTCTGCGGAGATGAATCGATATGATCGAGCGAATTGTTCATACATTTGGCCGAAATCTGCTTCTAGCCAGCTTGGCCTTGCTAATCTTCATGTCTGGGCTGGCTGCTTGTAGCGAACCGGTCGGTAGAACCCCTGTCGTGGTCACTGAAGTCGTAACTCGCCAGGGGAAAACTATTATCGTGACCCGAGTCGTGCGGCAGACCGTCCAGGTACAAGTAACGCCGGTCATTCAACTACCAGAAGAACCCATCACCCTGGATATCAGCTATCCAGGCGATTATGGCAATCTGGATCCGCAGGTTGCGGTAGACGATATAACCGTGGATATGATGGAAAATGTGCTGACTGGATTGACCCGCTACAATTTTAGGACCGATACCATCGAACCAGAATTGGCAGCAGATTGGGAGATCAGCAGTAACGGGCGGGTATGGACATTCAACCTGCGCGATGATATATACTGGATCAGGAGAAATCTTGAAAGCCGGAACCCGCTTGACCAGAATACTGAACAGTTTGAGGCGGTTCGCCGGGTTACGGCCGAAGATGTTGTTTACTCAATCCAACGTGCCTGCGATCCGCGAGTCAACTCGCCAGACGTATTTGTGCTATTCATCATCGAGGGATGTGAAACAGTTGATGGCTTGGAGGAAGTTGACCAGGACGATCTGGGCCGGATTGGCGCCCGGGCGTTGGACAGCCAAACTCTCGAGATCCGCTTGACCGAACCGGCCAGCCATTTTCTTTCCCTGACAAGTAACTGGATTCTGAAACCGGTGCCGGCCGATCTGATAGAAGAAATGGGTGAAGAATGGAGTCAGGCAAACGTTATTTGGACCAGTGGTCCCTTTGCTATCGGCGCCGAAACTGTCATGGAATCACGGACAGTATTACATCGTAATCCCTACTGGCCCATATTGTTTGAAGGCAATGTGGACCAGGTGAATATCCTCCACCTGCAGCCCAGTGACGCGTTTGCCCTGTGGGAAGAACGCCTGCTCGATCTGAGTCCGGTGCCGGCCGATGGGCAGGCGACGATTCTGAGCCGGCATAGGCAGAAAGCTGATCTGGTAACCAACCAGGCCGTATTCTATTTGGCCTACAATTTCGATAGTCCTGCGTTTAATATTCCGGAGATCCGGCAGGCTTTTAGCTGGTCCATTGATCGGCAACGCCTGGTCGAAGAAGTCCACGACCAACAAGGTGTACCGATGCGCCATCTTGGTCCGCCAGGGGTCATCGGCGCCCCACCTGTAGACGAAGTGGGCACTGGATACAGTCCTGATAGGGCCAGGCAAGTCATGTCCGAATCAATTTTTGGCGACTGCCGCCTGATGCAACCTATTACCTACCTGATTAGCGCCTCAGACCTGGCTCTTCAACAGGCGGAACTCCTACGGGATATGTGGGTCGAAGAATTGGGCTGTTCTGAAGATCAGATCAATATAGAGCAGGTCCAATTTGGCCAGCTATTGGCCGATACCAGGTCCGACGCCGGATCTGTCCGTCCTGATATGTGGGACCTGGGTTGGGCATCCTACTACCCGGACGAGAACAATTGGGTTGGTGACGTTCTACACTGTGACGATTCAGATAACCGCCAGAGGCGGCCGTGTAGCGAAGTAGATAAGTTGATCCGGCAAGCCAATCACAATATGCCCATCGACGAACGTTGGCAGAGCTATCGAGACATAGAGAATTTGTTCTTTGGACCGGATGCCCTTGAACCCATCTCACCGCTTTATGTTCGGGGGGACTATGTGCTCCGCCACGGTTGGATAGATTACACGCCAGCCCATTTCGGCGGCGAACAATACGATACATACCTGGTAGACAGCGAGGTAAAGCAGCTGGAAAGATCCCGATGAGCTTAGGAGAGCAGGCAGCACTAGGCAATGGCGCGCTATCCATGGGTATCCGGCTTGACCCACATCAACTGGAACAATTCGCCCACTTCCAAGCGTTATTGTTGGAATGGAACCAGAAGATGAACCTGACCGCCATCGTCGATGTTCAGGCCATCCAAGTACGCCACTTTCTGGACTCCCTCTCCTGTGCAGTGGCAACCGGCGACCTTTCCGGCCAATGCTTAATTGATGTGGGCACCGGTGCAGGCTTTCCCGGTTTGCCACTGAAGATCCTTTCTCCCGCCATGAATCTGACACTTGTGGAGAGTACGGCCAAAAAATGCCGCTTCATGGAGGCGGTCCTGGTTGAACTCAAATTCGAAGATGTGACGGTGATTAATGAACGTGCTGAGGATATCGGCCGGCAGATCGCCCATCGTGAAAAGTATGATTGGGCCGTGGCTAGGGCGGTCTCTTCAATGCCGGTCCTGGCAGAATATCTGCTGCCGCTGGTTCACCTGGGTGGCCACATCTTGGCCCAAAAAGGGGCTGGTATTGAAGCCGAGGTCAAGGCGGCCGATCATGCCATATTTACCTTAGGCGGCGATCGCCCCCAGCTAGTAGCGGTCAATTTGCCGGGTATTGAACAGCCTCGTTTTCTGGTCGTGGCCGAGAAAGTGGCTCAGACACCGGCCGCCTATCCCCGACGCGCCGGAGTTCCCACAACAAAACCCCTGCGATAGCTCGTCCCGGCCATCCAAGCTGACGAAAAAACTCCAGCCTGCTTGTTTCTCGCCACTTTTCGTTCTGAGGCTTGTCTTCGACCTTTTTCCCTGACGTCGAGTTGAGGGCAAGCTTTGTTTCAGCCTTCCCAAGTCCAGAAATTAACCAATCAACAAAGACGCCCAGGCGAAAAATTTTAGGTTCTGTTCAATATCCTTGGCAACCAAGTCAGGCAATGATTCGGCTACCTGTTCATCTTCTTCGTCAGAAATGACGATGGTACCGTCTTTGAATAATTTGAGGATATGCTCAAGGATATCGTCACGATCATGGTGCCCATCAAGTTGCATGAATATTCGACGGCTGACGGGGTCTAGCTCGACTCGTTCGTGACGCATGCTGGTAACCTTGCCAAATCGACTGGCTTGCCAGCGTGCAACCGGACTGGCGAGCGGCCGTTCAGATACATAGGTGACGAAAAGGGGACGGTAGACATGTACCTGGACGAGGCTCTCACTATAGCCATAGGCTCGCAGCAAGTTGGCCGCCAGCGCAAGTATATCTTTGGCTGACACGTTTTCCTGGTTTTTGATCCCTACCACGGTGGCCGCGGCGGATACAAGCTCATCGAAAGTAAACATCGCTGGCGCCTGCTTCGATAGATAAGCCAGCGCTGCCTTGCTTAGAGGGTGATCTGTCGAAAAAACAGCCCCGTCCTTCCCTTTGAATTGCTCGATGGAAGAACCCTTTAGATCCGGGTCTTCAGCAACCACTTCAGAGTAGGAAGATATAATCAGGTCGGAGACGCTCTCCGCCCGAAGGCGGCGGGTGATGGTTGCTTCTTGATGGCAGAGAAGAGTTTTTCGGAATGTTCGGTGTTGGAGGAAATCTATATACTGTTCAAAATCGATAAAATCCCTAGCCATCTGGCCCAAGGCCGCGATTGTTTCCTTTGGGTATCTAGCCGGGGAAACCTGGTAAATATCCACTTCGCTCAGATACTGCAGTCCAAAGCCGGCGGCATGATTTACAAAATCACGAAAGTATATAGGGTCATTTACCTCTGATAATTCATCGTGGAGTATCAATGAATTGCCGCCGATATCCGCCTTGGTCATTTTTTTGTTGAGGGCTTTTTGGTACGTTTCTAGAAAAGTACCATATATCATGTTGTCCTCGTAACCCCCGCCGGCAAGCATATCTATCAACTCTCTGGCCTTTTCTACTCGCTCCCCCAGATCGGATATATCTCGAATTCGATAAAGCATCATCTCCCGGGCCATGTCCAGCATATGCCAACCCGGGTAACAATTATAACTGACGTAGGCAACACCATTTGGAGCCAGGTGACGGCGTATTACCGCAAATAGTCGGTCGCGAACCGGTGCTGGCACCCAGGAGTAGATCCCATGAGCGACGATGTAGTCAAATTGGCCAAAATCCTCGGGGACCTCCATGATATCCATGTGTTCCAGCCGCACATTGGCCAGCCCTAGCTGGGCCAGGTGTTGATTGCCGATCTCGATTTGCCGGCCGGCATAATCAATACCCGTAAACTGACTCTCGGGCAACGCATAGGCCAGGGGAAACAAATTGCCGCCAACCGCGCAACCGATATCCAAATACCGGCATTTTTCAACATTGACCGGCTTCAGACCGAACAAGGTACCCACCGTGGCGAAGCGATCGGGATGGGTTGACGAATAACTCAAACTTGGATAGGGAAAGTCATCGTAGGAAGCACCCGGTGTGGGAAGGCTCATAGATCTACCTCAAATATTAATACTGGTTCTGAGCAAAGAGAACGGAGTTGGCTTTTGTCCCGCCGAAGTTCATAACCAACTTGGCTGGATTATACACGACAGCCGCCATTTAAGCTTTGAGGAATAGCCGGTCAGAGGCAGGTCCAATAGATGCCGGCTTAGACAATCCTTTATATCTTTATTATGGATCTCCGACTTTCAAACCTATGTTATGCATAGCTATTGACAATTCTCTGTTTAAGGAACAGCCAGCAGCCTGTTTCCATACCTCTGACAATAGTTGAGGAGATAGCAGAAGATTGCCTGGCGGGGATGAAAGAAGGAGCAAACATGACTATGCCGGAAGAGCCGGTGTTAGCAAAAGGAAAGCGCCTCATGAATGACCTGGCCTGGATATTCTGCTGCCAGTCCTAACCTAACCTAATATGCTGCCTTAACCCCTATCGCGACTCCCATCTTAATGTGATAGACTTCTGACCAGAGGACACCTAGGACCTGACAGGTTACGAATGGAGTATACATATGGATTTTGATCGTAAGTTTTACTTGGGAAGGCCGTTACAAGAAAGTTCTGGTGAGGTAAGCGACGAACCACTACTTTATGATCCCGATGATTTGACAACCCATGCGGTTGTGGTCGGGATGACAGGTTCGGGAAAAACCGGCCTTTGTCTCGATCTTCTTGAGGAGGCGGCGTTAAACAATATCCCGGCTCTTATGATAGATCCTAAAGGGGATATAACCAATGCCCTACTTCATTTTCCCGATTTGTTACCGGCCGATTTCCAGCCATGGATCAATGCCGATCAGGCCAGGCGAGAAGGGAAGTCCGTGGACCAGGCAGCGGCCGATACAGCCAATCTATGGCGGAATGGCCTGGCCAAATGGGCAATTGGGCCAGATCGAATAAAGGCCCTGAAGGAGAGCGCCCAGTTCACAATCTTTACTCCCGGATCAACCGCTGGCATACCTCTGAGCATTCTCTCATCCCTCGAAGCGCCTAAGCTGGATTGGACTATTGAAGCGGACATGATCCGGGAAAAAATTACCGGCATTGTCATCGCGCTGCTGGGTTTAGTAGGTTTAACGGATGTGGATCCGGTTCAATCGCGGGAACATATCTTATTATCTTCGATCTTTGAAGATTCCTGGCGCGGGGGATCTGACCTGACACTAAGTGAGCTGATTCTCCAGGTGCAAAACCCTCCGTTCGATAAGCTCGGCGTCTTTGACGTAAATACTTTCTACCCCTCAAAGGACCGCTTTGGATTGGCGATGAGGTTGAACAATATCCTGGCCTCACCAAGCTTCCAAAGTTGGATCGAAGGCGAGCCAATGGATATTCAGGCGTTATTGTACACTCCTGAGGGCAAGCCCAGACACAGTGTTTTTTATATCGCCCATCTCAATGATGCGGAGCGCATGTTCTTTGTCTCCCTTTTGTTTTCGAGTGTTGAGTCCTGGATGCGCTCCCAAAAGGGGTCTACCTCCTTACGCGCCTTACTCTACTTTGACGAAATATTTGGATATCTCCCGCCGCTCGGCAATCCGCCCTCCAAACAGACGATGTTGCGCATGCTCAAACAGGCCAGGGCATTTGGCGTTGGACTGTTGCTGGCAACCCAGAACCCGGTCGACGTCGACTATAAAGCCCTGTCCAATGCCGGCACCTGGTTTATAGGCAAGTTGCAGACCGATCAAGATAAACAACGGCTGCTGGATGGCCTGGCCGGAGCCAGCGGTGGGATCGATCGCTCGTCCTATGACCAAATATTGTCAGCCTTAGGCAAGAGAGTATTCCTGTTGCATAACGTTCATGAAAAGAAGCCTGTCCAGTTTAATACGCGTTGGGCAATGAACTACCTGGCCGGTCCGCTAACCCGAGCACAAATACCGGCGCTCAATGAGTTGGCCGGCGTTGGCAGGAGCGTTTCCCAGGCACCGGCGGCCGGACCAACTCGGGCGGCAGATCTAGCCACAGCGCCGGGGGTCACAATCCAAGCGGAATTGACCGGTTCCCAAACAAAACCCGCAGTCCCAGATAGAATTGCCGAGTATTTCCTGCCCAACGATCTGACCATCAACGAAGCCTTGAAAGGCTCCGCGGCGCAAAAATCTGCGCAACCGGAATCCTGGTCAATTCTTTACCGGCCGGTTTTATTGGCTCGCGCAGATATTCGCTTTAATAATCGAAAGTACCAGTTAGACCATGACGTCAGTCGAACGGCAATTATTACCGAGCTTGACCGGCGCGGATTTCTGAATTGGGATGAACATATCGTTGACGATATCGATCCACACGACCTGGACCGTTCGCCGGCCCTGGATGCCCGATTCGCCGCCCTGGAAGCGCCACTTACAGACGGTCAAACCGTTCGTTCGTTTGAAGCTGATTTTGTTGATTGGGCCTATCGTTCCTGCGAGGTCGAAATAAAGGCCAACGAAAAGCTCGAAATTTATGCCGGTCCTGATATGTCCGAACCTGAGTTCCAAAGGCTAACAGAGGCCGCGGCCGAGATCGCCTCTGAGAAGGAACTCGAGACGCTGGTTGCGGCATATAAAAAACGCATCGAGCGTGTGGAAGACAAACTTACCCGCGAGGAACGGGAGCTTCGCGAGGATGAAGCGGAATATAGCAGGCGCAAACGCGAGGAAGCCGCAAGCCACGCGGAAACGGTGATCAGTTTGTTCATGAAACGGAGAAAAAGTGTTTCAAGCTCCCTGAGCAAGCGCAGCATGACCGAACGAGCCAAGGAAGATGTGGAAGAGTCTGAAGATGCCATCGAGGAGTTCAAAGAAGAGATAGAAGAACTCGAGGTGGCGTTGAAGGAAGAAATTGAAGCAGTGGAAGACAAGTGGCTGGCAGTGGCCGGTGATGTGTCATCGATTGCCATAGCCCCTTACAAGAAGGATATCGCTATTTCCATGTTTGGCATCGCCTGGTTGCCCTTCTATGTTCTGGACGACAATGGCAGAGAACGAGAGCTATACGCCTTCAGCGGCATAAAATAGACACCTGGGGAATAAGCACTGAGAACCGGTCACCCGGCCGGTGCCGGAGTACCCTCGAGGTTTGACGCATCAACGGGGATCAGGGTCCCAGTGGGCGTCGCTGGAATTGGCGTATTGGTGGGACTTGGTGTCTCGGTCGGCCGCCATTCAAAATCAGCCTGCATAATAAAGAAGTTGGTCTGACCGGGACGAACGAACACTTCTCGGCGAAAGGTCTCCCCGGCTGTGGTGATGACTACCCGATATTCGCCGGCCGGTAAATCGGCGACGACAAAGTTCTCTTGCCAGACATCATCAGGGTTGATGCTGCCAGGCTCATATGTGCGCAATCTTTGTATCTCGACTTCGATATCGTTATCGATTTCCAGGGGGAAGACAGTTATGTTTGCGCCGTGGATCACACGTCCTCGTTGGTCCATGAAGCGACCGGCCAGCGTTCCCCAGCCCTCAAAAGGGGCCAACCAAAGGGCTGGATTACGCGTGCTCTGGTAGTTGTTGTCCCCTATTCGGACCTCCAGGTGGAGGTGCGGTCCGCTTACCTCACCTGAAGCGCCAACACCGGCGATCAACTGCCCTTTTTCCACATAATCATCCACCTCGACGAATAATTCCAGGGTATGGGCATAAAGTGTATAAACATCTTGGTCCAGCCACTGCCAATCGTGTTTGATAACGACGGTATTGCCGTAATAATTCACACCGTCGCGGTTACTCGGAAAATTGCCGGCCCAGACAACCGTACCGCTACCCGCGGCAAAGATTGGCGTGCCCGTTCCGTTTGGAAAATCCAACCCGTGATGGACCCGATAGGGCAAGGCTTCCGTACGCATCGGCCTATTACCATAGTGGTACCAGGTCAGATCATAATTTCGACTATCGGAGGCAATTGGTCGGATCAGCCAATAGTGGTCATCGGGATGTATCGAATGGGGGACGGGTAGTGGTGGCGGCCGCCAATCGACCGGGGATTCTAAGTCCAAGTTTGGTTCACGAACGAGCTGCGCTTCCGCTGGCCGGATCCCCCCACCCTCAGGAAGCGGTGGTTCGTTTCGGGCAATGACAGTCTCAGACTGGGCTGTTTGGACGACGACCGTTGGTATAGCCGGGGCGTTTGTTCCGGCCTTTGATTCAGTCAACTGAAGGGGGGAACCGGTACTTACGATGCTAGTTGACGAAGGGGATCCTTCGATGCGATGGATGGTTGTTGAGCTTCCAGGAGTCGTTCGGGCCGTTGGGGTTGAACAACCGGCGGTGATCAGCGCCCAAAAAAGCAACCCGACCGGTATAAGCAACCGCCATTGGTTAACGGTTACCGTAAACCTGCTCGAGTTCATCAGCGGTATATAGCTCCAGGATGGCCTCATCCCAGGTAAGCCCCTGGCGGTTCTCAAAATGCCAATAACGGATGCCCTGGAAGAATGTGCGCCAGTTAGCCAACGCCGGCGAGCGGCTCCAGCCATAATCGGCCGCGAGAGTAGTGAAATCGATATAATAACCACCTGGAATAGCTTCTTTCAATTTACCGCCCTGGTCATAGTAACGGGGTTCTGCATCGTAGCGCGCGGTAAAATCCCAAGGAAGTTGGCGGAGGGGCTCTCCGACAGTACCGTCTTGATTGGCTGCCCGAAGAAAAACTCGCCAATAAGTGTCAACCCCGCGATCCTCTCTAACAATTTCAACCTGGGGTTCGATAGAAATGGGAAATCGATAATAAAAATCGAAAGCCCGGGCGGCTTTATTCCAACTCTCGTCCGGCTCACCGGGATATGGCTGAGCGGTTAAAAAGGAAAACACATTGTCTACCTGACCTAAAAAGTCCCAGCCCACCTGCTCTTCCACACGTTCCCTCAAGGCGGTGAATGAATCATCTACCTTATCAATAAGATAAGGCGAAGGGGCGTCGACTTCGATCTGGCGCAGCAAAAAACTCGGTCCAAATTCCTGCGGAGGATCGACTTGCTCGACAAATAGGGGACCTGAATCGTCCTCTGCTATCGGATAATGGCTCTCCACTCCACTCGGTAAGATAAGACCCGTCCAATCAAGATCATCAACAAGGCCATCTCGACTGTAGGCCTGGGGAGCTACCGACCAGTTGTCAATGCTGCTCGCCACAATATAGCTCCGGTCCTCAAGGCCAACTACATAAGCCAGGCTGTTTCCATCGGGCGACCAACCGGGATGGCGGCCGCGGCCAAGGCTGAAGGGCGGACCGGCCGGAAGATAGTTCTCGAGGGGCAAAACATAGATCAACTCCAGACCATCGCCTTCACCGTAATAGGCCAGGAAGCGACCGTCTGCATCGAATACGGCCCGGTCCTCATGACGGTCTGGGGAGGCGGTCATATTCATCGCCATCTCATCGGAAGCGGTGTCCAGGGACATGATGTAGATGTCCTTATTTCCGCTGCGCCAGCTCGTATAAGCGATGTGCCGGCCGTCAGGGCTCCAGGATGGAGCATAGTCGAGAGCGGGATTCTCCGTGACCCGGATGGGCAAGCTGTCTCCGGTCACATTTAAGATGAAGAGGTCCATATTTTGTTCGCGGTAAGATTCGTAGACAAGCCACTGTCCGTCAGGGGACCAGCTTGGGCTGCCGTCATACTCGGCGTTCTCTGTCAACCGGCGCAGATCCCCGGTTGGCAAGTTAAGAATATAAATCTCCCAGTTGCCATCACGGTGGGAAGTAAAAGCCAGTTGCTGGCCGTCCGGGCTCCAGGCAGGGGTGCGATCGTCAGCCGGATGACCGGTCAATTGAATGGGCTTTGAACGACCCATGGCCAGGGCATAAATATCACTGTTGCCATTTTCACGAACCGTAAAAGCGATCGTACCGTTGCTGCTCAAGGGATCGGGCGTCGGCCACGGGGAGATATCGGCCGCCACGGTTGGGGCTATTGTCGGAACTGGCGTAGGCTCTTGCGTTGGCGTTGGCACGGTTGTTGGCGTGAAAGTCATCTTCGGTACCAAGGGCGCCAATGCGGGTCGTCTGGTAGGATCAAGTTTACTAAGGGCTGCGACCTGGCCAGGCGGGCGACCCTGGGTAGTTACCACGCCTAAGAATAGTAATATACCGGTGGTCACAACTGCCGTGGTGAAGCGGCTGAAACGTACCCGAGACGAGACTGGCTCCATTGCACCGGTCAAGCGCACGGATCGTTTTCCGGGCATCTGCCGGCTGCCATAGTCCACTAACCGCTCTTCGATTCTGATCCGGCGACCGGGAATGAACCGCTCTACGCGCCCGAATGCGGTCACGGCGAGAGAATATATTAGGCGAGCGCTTCTTGAGACAAACCCAGGCGAAGCTTTGAGAGCGATCCAAAGAACATCGGCAAAAAACCAAACGGCAAAGGCATTCAGACTCAGGTAAGTAAAACGTAGCGGTCGCCGGAGCAACCGTCGGTATAACCAGCGTAACGGCCAGGTGATGAATAATAGGGGTCGTAAAAATATGCGGGTCAGCAGGTGGCGCAAGGCCAGGCCGCAGCGGCCAATAAAGCGCCAGATAGCGCCAGCAAAAGAAACTAACAATTGCATGAACCAGAGAATGGGGCGCCGGACAAGAAGATCAAACATCTTCCGGATAAAGACCTCAACAAGGTACAGTCCCCTGCCAGGGGCTCGGCCGATTATAGCTAACATTTTTGCCAACCAGAGGGCAACTGAAGAGAGCCTCAACCAGATATTGTGAAGCAAACGCTTTGGCAGAGCAATTAGCCAGCCAAAGGTCAAGGTTATGGTGTTCGACACGCCGCGAATGGGTGTTCCAGATTGATCAGCCATCCTGTTGCCAGTGTAGCATGGCCTCTCACTATGTCAAGTAAGCAATAGGTCAGGGGGGATGGGTATTCGCAAGACAAACAGGACGGCTGGCCATCTCGACCCAGGATCAGTCTGACCGAGCGGAACGCTCTCCAATCACAGGGTCACTTTCGGAATGTAGGATACAGGATCCCCGGCATTATTGAAGTAGTGTACAGATGCGGATGTGTCCTTCCCACATAAGCGGGAAATCACGCAGTTGGGAATCCATCTTCACAGTCAAGAGAATGGATGCCAGCCCCGCACCTGTATGAGGACAGATATTGCAGGGCATGCACAATGTCAGCTGACTTTGGTAATACGATATTACCTGAACTCGCTGAGTTGCCGGGGGTGATCATAACAGGCTAAAATAAGCAAAGCTGATCCTTTTGACGATTCAATGGGGCCGAATATTGCCGTATTCTCTTTTATTGCATCTCGAGATTTTCTGCGGACATCCAGCTCGATTTTTGTCAAGCACAGGTGTATTCATGCTTACTTATGATAGGAAGAACGGCCGTTCTGGCCAATAGATATTTAACCATGACCCAATTAACATTCCCGGCCAATAAAACTCGTATCGTCTGCACTATCGGACCGGCATCCTCATCCCCCAAAGTCCTGGCCCGACTAGTTGAAGCTGGAATGAATATCGCCCGGCTTAACTTCGCCCATGGGGACCTAGCCGGCCATGCCCAGGTGATAGCCGACGTCCGAAAGACCGCAGTCGCTTCTGGAAAACGGGTGGCCATCATGGGTGACCTACCCGGCCCTAAAATGCGTCTTGGCAAGCTAGCACAAGAACCCCTTCATTTAGAACTGGGCCAGCGCTTTGTTCTCCATACAAATGAGATTGTCGGGGATGTCCACCAGGCGTCAGTCAGTTTTTCCGGATTGCCCGGGGCAGTGAAATCTGGCGACCTCTTTTTTGTCAATGATGGTTTCGTCTGCCTGAAAGTTGAAGAAGTTGTCGATCAGCAAGTCCGCTGTGAAGTGGTGGTCGCCGGGGAAATAAGTTCGTATAAAGGAATCCATTTGCCCGGTATCGACTTGGGCATCAGCGCTTTCACCGCTCAAGACCAGGAGTTCCTCAATTTCGCGGCCGAACAGAGGCTAGATGCCGTTAGCCAATCCTTCGTGGAGAGCCCCGATGATATCGTTGCGATTCGCCAGGCGGCCAGCCGCCTGGGCTATTACCCCTTCGTCATAGCCAAAATAGAGCGCTCGATGGCCGTGAAAAACATCGAAGCTATCCTTGATTTGGCCGATGGCATCATGGTCGCTCGTGGTGATTTGGGCGTTGAGATTCCTATCGAAGAAATCGCCCTGGTTCAAAAAGAGCTGATCGATGAAGCCCGATTGGCCGGCAAGCCGGTGATTACGGCAACCCAAATGTTACAATCGATGACGAAAAACCGGCGGCCCACCCGAGCCGAAGCGACTGATGTCTCCAATGCTATTCTCGACGGAACCGATTGCATCATGTTATCCGAGGAGACAGCCATGGGCCTCTACCCGGTGGAGGCAGTTGACATGATGGCCCGCATCGCAACCGTCGTCGAGCCCCATAACCAGATGCTTGATCCCAGCGTCGCCATTGAAGCAGTTCGGAAAGGGGACCGGCCCAGCAAAGAACGCCTGGTATCTCTGAGCGTCTATTTGAGTGTCGAGACAATTGACCCGGTGGTCGTGATCGCCCCTACCTTGAGTGGGGCAACACCACGTCTTATCACTCGCTTCCGGTTGCCGCAATGGATAATCGCCGTCAGTCCCGATGAAACGACCTGCCAGACGCTTCAATTTTCCTATGGCGTTCAGGCCGTGGATTTAGCCGAGCGTCCGAAAAGCTGGACCCAATACACGCGTGATTATCTGGAAAAGCGCGGTGTCACCGAGGGCCTGGTACTCTTAACCCAAGGGACTCGTCTAGGGCGGATCGACTCTGTGAATCAGATTGAGGTGATCGACCTTAGTGCACCGCCGTGGGAATCAACTGAATGGTGAGCCGCTGATTCAGGCTCTAATGGAGTCTGATTTGCCCGCCGGTCCGGAATACCATGCCTCGAATTACTTGTCCTGACCAAAGCATTCCGCTTTGTTATTAATTAATACTCCCATTTATTTTACTTTCGGCTAAAATGGAGAGCTTGATTTTTTGAAGAGATGATTATGTTCGTGACCAAATTCACAACCAAACAACAGAATTATTTGGATGACCAGATGAAGAAGGTCTCTCGTTCCTTCGCGTTGGTTGTCAGCTACCTGGAAGAACCATTACGAGAACAACTAACAGCTGCTTATTTGATTTGCCGGGTTGTAGACAACATCGAGGATTGCACCGAATCATTTGACTGGCAGCAGCGTCGCTTCGCCGAGTTCAAGAGGTTGTTAGTGGATCCGGCCGTCGCAGTAAACGTGTTGGAAGCCTGGAGCCATTTTGAATGGCCCGGCTTATCGGCCGATGAACAGAAGTTGATGACGCTTCGTGATGGCGGCATGCTCTGGGACATCTATAACCAGTTGCCAGAAGGTGCCAGAGGTATCATATACCGCTGGACGGCCGATATGGCCGATGGTATGGACCGTATCGAAGATCCCGATAATTCGCCACTCTTGGTAAAACGCAATGGTGTCCGAGTACTGGAATCGACTGACGATTACAATCTCTACTGTTACTACGTCGCCGGCACAGTCGGCCATTTAGCCACAGATTTAGCCGTGGCCCATTACGACTTTAATCAGGAGACAGCCGCCGCCCTAGACGCGACTTGTGAGGCATGCGGGCGGGGCTTGCAGAAGACAAATATCATTAAGGATTTCGCCAAAGATGTGACCAGAGGTATCAGTTACCTGCCTATTGAATGGCTGCAACTGGTCGATTACACCCCTCTAACATTGGATGGCGCCGGTTTGGCCTGGAAAAGAAAGGTGCTTGGGGATGCCATCAATGACTTGCGCGAGGCGACTCGCTATGTCCTGGACATACCGATAGATGCTGTTGGCTACCGCATCGCCAGTCTGCTCTGCCTCTTCCCCGCATACCAGACTCTTCTACAGGCAGCCGAACGCCAGGCCAACCTCTTCACCGGCCGCCACCAGGTCAAGATCTCCCGGGTGACGATGATCAAATGCATTCGGGATGCTCGTGAAATGGCCCTTGATAACGCCGGTATCCTGGCCTATAGCCGCGTAGCCGAAGAACGATTTACCGCTTACTTCCTCGCCGCTCAAAATTAGCTAGGGCTTAATGCACCTTGATCTCAACTTCCAGACCGGGCTAGTATAAAGCTAGAGATTGCCCTGTTTGCCGGAAATTGGCCGATCGCTGGGGCCCAACGGAAGCTGATCAGACAATTACCATGGTGATCGGGCCCATTGGCCGCTTAAATTATGTCAATTAGAAAGCGAACCACATTTTCGCCCATTATTGCCGGCCGATTCTTTGTGCAACAGGCTCGGCGGCGTTTGTTGGAACCGGTCAACGCCTTGACTCATATGATTGGCGCGCTGGCGGCGCTGCTCGGGTTGCTCTTGCTGGTAGCCTTGACCTATGAGGATATCCCTAAGATGATCTCCCTGATCATCTATGGTCTGAGCATGGTCTTCCTATTCACCGCCAGTACGTTGTTGCATGGCATCGTCCTACCCGAGGGCCGGCGAATGTGGCTCAACAGGCTAGACCATGTCGCCATTTTCCTGCTGATCGCCGGCACTTATACCCCCATCGTTTACAACCTCTTCCCCGTCGCCTATCGTTGGTGGGTGTTAGCGGCCATATGGTCGATCGCCCTGATCGGCGTCCTTTTTAAACTTTTCAGCCGGGGCATCCACGGTTTCTTCAACGCTTCTATCTATCCGGCCATGGCCTGGGCCGGTGTGTTGCCAGCAGTACTGGCCTACCGGGTCAAGCCTCTGGTTTCCCTACCAGGCATGGCCTTGCTGTTCTTGGGGGGTCTCATCTTTATGGGCGGTTTTGTGGTTTACTATCGTCAACACCCTGATCCCTGGCCAGACGTATTCGGCCATCACGAGATATGGCATTTGCTGGTTATGGCCGGCGTCTTCTGCCACTTTCTGTTTATGCTATTATACGTTGTTCCGCTTCTTTAGCAGGGCTCTTGGTTACCCCGGTAAACGATCAATCGAACTCCTGCCGCAACCGAGATAGGCAGATCAGATCCTGGTAGCGGCCCTTGAAGAAACGATACTGGCGCAACAAACCCTCCTCTGTAAAGCCTAATTTGGCCAACAATTTTAAGGAAGCGATATTGCCGGGCATGACCAGGGCTTCCAGCCGGTTCAGATTGACAGTCCGGAATCCAAAGCGGGTAACGATGGCCAGCGCCTCGCTCATGATGCCCAACCGCCAATAGGGATGGGCCAAATCATAGCCCAAGCTGCCGATGGCATTTTGTTGATCGATCATCAGACCAATCGTGCCGATCACCACATCCGTATTCCGTTGGGTTATCCCCCAGCGCAGCCCCTCCCCAAGGGCGAAACGTGCCGACTGGCGGGTTATCAAGTCAGCCGCCTGGCCCAAACCGGTAAAGCTGTCGAAATCATAAAAACGGGTCACCTCATCATCGGCGAAAAGGCGGTATACAGCCTCGCCGTCGCCAGGCCGAAGAGCACGCAAATGGAGATTAGTCGTCTCCAGGGACGGAAATGTGTCCAGGGGGAAATTCAGTTGGCGCATCACACCCTCCAAGAAGATAACGTCCAGTCTAGCGAACCAGGCCTATCTTATTCCCATCTGTAACCTTCGGCCATATATTGGCGGCCGGCGACGTCCCATTACGACCAATCCGTATGCGACCGGACGACCAACTCGCTGTCGACGAAAATCTCCGCCTTTTATTTGAAGAAGGAAAGCAAGCCCGCAATTTTAGGGCTCTCGGGTATTGGATCCAGATAACCCCAAACGATAGTGCGGCAGGTTGTATTCCCAATACTGACTGACCGATAAGAAGCGAGACCTTTGTACGGACATGAGACAGTGGACCGGCTTGCCACAAAAAGTTCTATGCAAATATCCTCCTGGGGTAGATAGTAGGCGGTGGCAGATTCGTCTCGAAGAGCAGCACCGGCCGGCGGCTGTCGGCCACAGTGACCCCATTGACCTCGACCCGGATATAGCGCGAGCTAAGTATACTATCAACCCGGTGATAGGGGTCACGGGCTTGGACGAATACCTCTTCCTTTTCTTCGTACCAATGGTCCATCTTATTCCACTTGAAAGCGATGTAGCCATCTAAAAAATCACGTTCGGCCGCAGGATCGGGATAACTCCAGGCGGTCGCCTCGGCTTTCCGCTCGCCGACTACAACATTAAAATATTGTCGGTCGGATTTACCTTCGCGGCTGGTTTCCAGCAATTCAGACCGAACTTCCAGAGGAAAATAGTAAACAGGGGTATGCCCCTGGTCCCAAACCAACAGCACTTCTTGGCTGTCAGCTACAAATTCGTCGTTAAATTCCACTCTTACCCAGCGCGGGCTTAATTCATGCTTTAAACGCTGATCTGCGGTCGAAATCTTCTGGGTTCCATTCATTTAGGTAGTTATACTGGCCATGATAATCTCCTGGTTATTCTGTCGTTGGTCAACGTTTTCGGGATTTGATTAGTTCATGATAGGGATGGTAGTCCATGACGCTGTGCAATTCAGCAACGGCCATTACCTTTGAGAGACAGCCATTCGATTGGGAGGAAGGGATAGTAATGCTCCCTCCATCTAATTATTAGCTTATCTTCGGCCGCAACCTTCGCGAATTGAGTGCCAGCTTGAGGCGACCAGAAAACTCGGTCGCACCCAGGGCCAGATGTCTGCACCAACGATTCAATCTGTATGATAAACTTGTCGGCGCTTGGCCCCTTCAGCTGGGTTCTGCCGGACCGATAGCTGGAACTTACCAGCCCATGATCGGCGCCAGGCCAATCACCGTTTCGACATCCCCTTCAACATCAATCTGGCCACCCCAAAACAGTTTTGAGGCCGGGATATCACCGGTGTTAATGCCGATGAAATCGGCCGCAGCCATACTCACGACGGAATCGGCCGCTTCGGCCACCCCTTCGGCCACCGTGCAACGGCCGTCACCGATGGTCAATACCCAATGACTCGATTCTCCACCAGAGAAGTAAAACTGGATGGTCGCTCGAAAATTGCCGGCCATCTTCGGTTGGAATCGGCCGGGCAGGTCCAGCATCGTCTCTTTCAACATGGCCACTCTCCCAAACATTTCGACATCGCCCTTCCCTCAGCCTAATGAGATTCTATGACCACTTCAGGATAGAAGGGATCATAGCTGCTGTAAAGTTGCCAATTCTTGATCCAGGGTTTGATAAGTAGATGAAGCCGGGGATAGGCTAGAGGAACAACTGGCGCCTCCTCAACGATGATCCGTTCCGCCTGGGCGTATAGGGCCAAGCGCTCCTCCCGGTCAGCACATCGCCAGGCTTCTTTGATAAGGTCGTCATAGGTATCATGATGCCAGCCACCAATTGGCCGCCAGCTGGCATCATTTAAGAAGTTATAGGGGTCCGGATAATCAGCGGTCCAGCCCAAGCTCCAGATATGGGGAGGATTGTCCAGCCAGCGCTGGCGGAAATCGCCGGTTGGGATAGTGATCTCATTGACCCTTAGGTTTAAGACTACCCGCCATTGTCTCGCTAACTCCTGGTTTATCATCTTCGCGATCGGGAGTTCGCCGGTGATGATCTCTATTGGCGGCAGACCTTCACCACCGGGATAACCCGCCTGGGTTAATAGCCGGCGGGCTGTGACCGGATCGGATGGGGTAGCGATGCCGGGAAGATGGCCGGGAATTCCCGGAGGTACAATTCCGCCGGTAGCCGGGTAATAGAGACCCCCGCTCACATTATCTACCAACAGGCGTCGGTCAATGGCCAAGGCCAAGGCCTGCCGCAAATAAAGATTATCCATTGGCGCCCGGTTTACGTCGACCCAATAAATGTTGACGAAGGGGAACGCTATCGATGTGTACTCCTCCGGAAAACGGCGTATCACCTTCAGCTGATCTTCTTCCCTAATCTGGTTGATGTACATTACATCCAAGTCACCGGCCGCATACTTGGCTGGAATCAGCGCCGGATCAAGGAAAGAGGAGGAAATTTCCTCCACATTCCCCTGAAAATGACCGTGATAATGAGCGTACCGTCGTAAAACTGCCCCCTGCCCTTGTACCCACTCTTTTACCTGGAACGGGCCGTTGGTAACAATCTTATCCGGATCAGCCCACGTGGGATCGTCCCTGACAATATGGCTGGGAATAGGAACAGCCATCGCCTGGGAGACGATCTGCAAAAAATGACTGACCGGTCCGATTAAGTTGACCCGCAACGTGTGGGCGTCCTCAGCCTGAACGCCGATTGTGGCCGGATCAGAAGATTCCCCAAGATTAAGTGCCTTGGCTCCAACAATATCATAAAAAAGCAAGGCCGGGTTTTGGCCGTATTCGGGCTTGAGTAGTCGTTTCCAGGCGAATTCGAAATCTGATGCCGTCACCGGCCGGCCATCAGACCAGAATACGTCCTCTCGGAGATGGAAAATATAGCCGGCGCCACCCTCTGCTACATCCCAGCGCCAGGAAACATCGGGCATAATCTCACCGCTGGGGTGAAGATAAACCAAACCGCTAAACAACAATTGGACAAATTTTACAACCTCCGAACTGACTGCGAGGACGGGGTCCAATGATGAAGGCTCAAATTTATGGTCGCGATAAGCATGAGGGGCGGCTGGAATGTGCTCGAAGGATTTGGGCAACAACTCGGCCCCTCTCCTTTGCAGGTCAAAAGCCTCATCGTAGGCCTGCCTGGCCAATTCAAAATCATGATTATTCTGGCGCATGAGTCCCAACTTCATGAGCGTCCGGGCAGTTAGGCCGTCGTCTTGCCCTTCGCGCAAGAGTACCAGCGCCTGTTCATAAGCCTCAATGGCTTCGTCGTGGGCGAATAATTTCCGGGCTGCGTCCCCGGCCACCAGGTAAAATTTGATGGCCTTTTCGACCTGGCCGGCCTGACCGTAGTAGCCGCCCAAAACGGGAGATAATTCTTCGAGGCGGTCTGGATAGCTCTGCTCCAACCTTTCAGCGATCTTCAATTGCATTCGTTGACGGCGAAGGTGACTCAGTAAAGATATCAGAACGGATTGGATCAAAGAATGCGTAAAGGAGAAATACAAACCGTGATAGGGGTCACTTATCCCGACCTCTTCGCCAATCAATTGTAAATTTTCCGCTCGTTCCAAAGATTCGATTATGGTTTCTTCAGGTAAATCACTAACCGCCACCAGCATCTTAAAATCAAAGCGACGGCCTAGCAAAGCAGCCGTTTGCAACAAGGCGATCTCCTGGCTTGGGACATTTTCCAGACGTGCTTCAATTGACAGGTGAACATTCTCGGGAATCCGCAAGCTCGCGACATCAGAATGATGCCAACGGCCGTCCTCAAAGAACAACTCGCCGCTATCCACCAGGGAGCGACTCACTTCTTCAACGAAAAACGGGTTGCCTTCTGTCTCCCGGTAGATGCTCCGGGCCAGTTCCGAGGTAATTTCCTCGGCGAATAGGGTTGACAAAAGTGCCACTGTTTTTTCCTCATCCAGACGCGACAATTTGATTCGGCTGGTCAATCCCTCCAATCCTAATTCCCGCAAGGCGCTCCGGGCCGGCCGCTTTGCCGTCAGCTCCACATCACGGTAAGTAGCTAAAATGAGCAATGGCCAGCCAGTCGAGCGCCGGGCCAACTGGCGCAAAAAACCCAAGGTGCCGCTGTCCGCCCAGTGCAAGTCGTCCATAAAGAGTAACAAAGGGCGAATGGGCGTCAAAGTTTGACATAAAGTTATGATACTGTCATATAGCCGCTCCTGGGAGGCCTCCAAATCCAGACTGCTATTTTCCGTGGCATCTGGATGCGCCCCAGCGTGACCCGGCGCCAGGGAGAGCAGGTCGGACATGATTCTAGGAGGTAAATCAAGATCGGGATCTAGGGCCAGGGCGCTGCCAATTATTTCTTTCAGGGGCCCATAGGGCATGCTGCCATGCTGGTAACAGCGGCCGGTGAGGGCTAGGCCACCGGAAAACTCGGCGTAAGTGACCACCTCCTGAGCAAATCGTGATTTGCCGATACCGGGCTCGCCACTGATCAGAAGTAGTTGGTTACGGCCGGCTTCAGCAGCCAGCCAATATTCAATCGCCTGTTGGAATTCCGGCCCCCGGCCAACCAGCCTGCCCCTCGTTAAGCGGTTCAGTTGAGACGTGTGGACAACTTCTGGCGGCAGCGCCGCCCGTTCCACCCACGAATCCAGGCCTTGGGTCACGGCCCTGGCCGAAACCGGCCGGTCGGCCGGCTCTTTGCGTAATAACCGTAAAACTAGTTCATCGGCCACCGGTGGTACCTGGCCATTGTGAGTGCTGGGGGGAACGACCGGGGCGTAGAGATGTTGGGAGAGCAAAGCCGTGGGGCTTTCCCCGGCAAAGGGACTGCGCCCGGCCAGAAGCTCGTAGAGCAGAATGCCAAAAGAATAGAGGTCGCTGTAAGGACCGGCTTCCCGGCCGAGGATTATCTCTGGCGCCATATAGGCCAGTGTGCCGATAACCGCTCCCTCCCGGGTAACTCGGGCCCGTCCTTGTATTTGGGCCAGACCAAAGTCAGTTAGCTTAACCAGGCCGTCCGCGGTAATCAAGATGTTTTCTGGCTTTAAATCTCGGTGAATAATGCCCTGCTCGTGGGCCGCCGCCAGCGCTGCGCAAATCTGCCGGGCGATCCCAGCCGTCGCAGCCACATCCCTGGGAGGTGCCTCACCAAGCATCTTACCGCGGATCAGCTCCATAACGATATAGGAAGACGGCGTCTCCTCACCTTCCAACATCGTTTCACCCACATCAAATATGGTGACTACGTTGGGGTGGTTGATCTTGGCCGCAGCCTGGGCTTCCCGCAATAGGCGCGACCGTCCTTCAGTGCTAATGGCCGCTGCCGATACAACTTTGATGGCCACCGGCCGCTCCAACAATTTATCTCGCGCCTGGTAAACGATACCCATACCACCCCGGCCGAGTTCGGTTTCGATCAAATAACGCTCTTGGATCTGATGACCAATCATCGATCCATCCCTTTATTGTGTAACCGGTGAGTCCTGTTCATACCGGTCGTTTACCCTGTCGATTTTCGATTAGCACATCTCTCCAAATAGGAATGGCTAGCGGGTTGAGCGGGTAGTTACCTACCCACGGTTTAAGCAAGGTGTGAAAACGGCCATATGTCAGAGGAAACAAAGACAGTTCCCCGATTAGCAGTTGTTCGGCCTGGCGATACATTGTGAAACGCTCTTCCCGATCGGGTATGCGGCGCGCCTCATCGACCAGCTTGTTGAAAGTTTCATTGTTCCAGCCAGTAACGGGTCCCCAACTGTTAACCCGCAAATAGCCGTCTGGGTCAGGATACTCTGGAACGACACTGGCCAACGTGAGGTGACATTTCGTTCCTGGAGTAAGCGGTGCGAAGGATAGTTCAACACCGAGGTTTCTTTTCCACATGCTCTGGAGCGTCTCAGAGATTGCGGCGTAGATGGCTCCACCCGTAACGCGGATGATTAGCTCGGGCAGACCCACACCCCCAGGATAGCCCTCCTCAGCCAACAACTTTGCTGCTTGTTCGGGATGGTAAGCGATGCCCAGACCAGGCGAATGTCCAGGAATACCCGGGGGAATAAATCCGCCGCTAGCCGTCCTGTAGAGACCATCAAGTGCTATATTGGCGATCTGGCTTCTGTCAGTGGCCAAAGCTAAAGCCAATCTTATTTGGGGATTGTCAAATGGCGGCTGCACCAGGTTGAAGGCTAGGAAAGTAACAGATGGCGTCGGACCGCTGAAGTATTCATCGGGAAATTGGCGGCGAGCCAATTTGAGCGCTTCGGGCGAGAACAAAGGCGTGAGATCCAGACAATCTAGCTCACCGGCCCGATACAGGTTTTGAGCCACAGCCGGGTCATCTATGAAGCGGATGTGGACCCGGGCCACATTCCCAGATATTCGACTCTGGTATGCTTGATTACGTACGAGGCTTAGCTGCTCTCCCGGTTTCCACGATTCTAACAGGAAAGGGCCATTGCTAACCATGTGAGCCGGATCAGTCCATCGCTCGCGCCAGCGCTCGATAATGTGGCTGGGCAGTGGCATGGCCACATATTGGGTCAACAAATGTAAGAAATAACTGGCTGGCCCTTCCAATTCTATAGCCAGGGTCCAATCATCCAGAGCCTCAACCCCAATGGTTGCGGCATCGTTTTCGCCACCGCGGTGGTACGCCTGCGCGCCACGAATGTCATAGAGTAGTTCGGCTGGAAATTCCCCACTGGTTGGATCGAGAGCCCGGCGCCAGGCATAGACAAAATCGTGCGCCGTTAGCGGCCGGCCATCGCTCCAACGACTTTCCTCGCGTAAGTAGAAAAGATATCGGCGGCCGCCATCCAACATCTGCCAACGTCGGGCAACCCCGGGAACTATCTCCTGGTTACTGCCCATCTCGACCAGGCCGGTAAAAAGCTGGTGAATAATTTTGCTGCCGCTGAAATGCATCGAGCGACTCGGATCGATAGTGAGTAGGCTAAGTATATGGGTGAACAAAGTCTGCGGTGGCTGCAACTTCGGAGAGTCCAGCCCGATCGGAGGGTGTTGCCATAAATCAAAGCCTCGTTCGTAGGCCTGGCTTGCTTTCTCAAACAAAAATGTATTGTGATATACCAGGCCAAGTTTCATAAAGGTCCGGGCAGTGCGGCCATTATCATCTAGCTCCTCGAGGAACATTAAGGCCTGGCTATATGCTGTGATGGCTTCATCGAAGGCAAAGACGTCCCGGGCGGCATCGCCACTCATCAACAAATAATGGATCGCCTTTTCGCCGGCGCCGGCCTCCGCGAAGTAGCGTCCCAATAACGGGGCCATGAGCTGCTGGCGCCCGGGATAGGCTGCTTCCAAAGCCTGGGCGACTCGCAACTGGCGCCGCTGGCGGCCTAAAGTACCCAGGCTCTCCAGAAGGGTTGTGTGGATCAGGGCATGGGTGAAACTAAAAGAAATCCGCTGCTTTGTTTGTCGCGTTGCCGCTCCAGGATGAATTCGTTGAGGGACCTCTTCGATTAATTGGACCGAAATCGCGGTCGTCAAAATATCGATCAGCTGCTCTTCGTCCAGCGAAACAATGGTTCTCAACAAATCATATTCAAATTCTCGGCCCAGCAAGGCCGCACTCTGCAGAACGTTTTGCTCGCGGTCACTTAACTTATCGACCCGACTTTGGATGGCCAGGCGAATACCCTGGGGAATCTCAAATGGTCTAATTCCAGCGTACTGCCAGCTTCCGGCCTCGAAGGTGAGCCGGCCGCTGTCGATTAGGGCCTTACATACTTCTTCTATGAAGAATGGGTTGCCCTCTGTCTCCTGGAAAATATTTCGGGCAAATGCCTCGGAGACCGAAGAAGTAAACAGGGTGGCCAGAAGCTCCCGAGTTTCCCAAAAATCCAGCCGAGACAGCTTAAACCTCCGGGCTAAGCGCTCCTGATAGAAGTGGTCCAGGTAAAGTTTCGTTGGCCGCTCATCAGTGAGATCGACTTCACGATAAGTACCGGCGATCATGATGGATCGTTGGCGTACGCGCTGTGACAGGTGTTGAAGAAGCGCCAGGGTACCGCTATCAGCCCAATGCAGGTCGTCGATGATCAATAGCAGGGGTCCTCTTAACGAATGGGCAACGAGAAGCAAAACAACTGCTTCAAACAACCGTTGCTGGTCGACGCCCGAAACAACAGACGGTCTGGTCTTGATCTGGGGGTAATGAAGTCGCATATCAGGGGCAAGGGCCAACAAGTCGGCCAGCACTTCCTTGGGTAAATCTGGGTCCGGCCGGCCGCTCAAGGCGGCAGCGATGATCTCAGAAAAAGGCATATATGGCATCCCGCTGCCGGCGAAGCAAGCTCCTTTTATCACATCGCCACCGGAAATGTTGGCATAGCCGGCCAATTCCTGCAACAGTCGCGATTTGCCGATCCCCGGCTCGCCGCTAACCAGGACAAATTGTCCCGCTCCAGCCATCGACTGCCGCCACATGTCCACCAGATTGGCCATTTCCGCCTTCCGGCCGACCAGACGTCCACGAACAAGGCGATCCAAACCACCCGGTCCGGCTAACTCTGGTAAGGTTGATCCCAACTGCGATTGGCGGATCTGTTCTAATTGAAGTCTTACCTCCTCAGCCGAGATTGGACGCTTTTGTGGGGATTTCCGAAGCAGGCGCAAAATAAGCGCATCCGCCAGGGGCGGGATGCGATCATTGTACGTGCTGGGAGGTATAGCTGGACTGTGTAACATCTGCGTCAGCACCGCGGCCAAATCATACCCTTCAAACGGTAAGCGACCGGCTACCAGTTCATAAAAAATAACTCCCAAGGCGTAGAGATCTCCTTGCTCGCTGGCCTGCTGGCCCAAGACCACTTCGGGTGCAATGTACGGCAAACTACCCGAGATGCCTGAGCTTTCCTCGAGTGAGCGGTCAGCGGCCGTCTTCGCCAGCCCAAAGTCCATCAGTTTCACCTGGTTATCAGGCGTTATGGCGATGTTCTCTGGTTTTAGGTCGCGGTGGATGACCCCCTGGTGGTGAGCGTGATCCAGGGCGGCGCATACCTGGTCAACGATCTCCAGGATCTCTTCGAAGGTTTCAGGCCTTTTGCGGGCCAGCGTCTCCCCTTTGACGAGCTCCATGACGATGAAACCGGTCGCCCGCTCTCCAACCTCCGGTTCTATAACCCCCACATCATAAACGGAGACGATGCCTGGATGATTGAGACCAGCCGCCGCACGCGCTTCTCGCAATAATCGCGCCTGGCCTTCGGTTCCCAGTCCCGTGGACAATAGGACTTTTACCGCGATATCACGATAGAGTAACGTGTCCCGCCCGCTGTAAACGATACCCATGCCGCCGCGGCCAAGTTCAGCCTCGATCAAGTAACGATCATTTAATAATGAAGAGATCATCTTTTTGCCCCTTTGGGCGAGCTGGTCCATCACTAGGTGTAACGAGACCGTTTAGATTGGCGTCAGAAATTGAGCTATCGGGCAGGGGCATTGTATCATATCCCCACTTACCCGTGAATTTGTTATTCGTCTTCAGCCTCGACCGGTATTTTTACCATCTCAGCCAGCCATTGGTTCAACCCCCGGCTTCCGCTAGCCACAAAAAGCCAGGCCAGCGGCACCACCTGCATTACCAGTCGATCCACTGCGTAGTCCAAATGCAGTGTAAACGGCTTCCAGCTCGTAAAAACAAAAGCAATGTTTAACATTAGCAGGGGTATTATGGTAAAGATCCAGAGGAAAAGAGGGCCGGGACGGGTCAGATCTCTCCAGCGCCAAATGGTGACGATGGCGAACAAGATCCAGACGATCCCCGTACTCCGGATTGAAAAGAATTCATTGAGCAGGTAATTGACAATTGTCGGAAATCGGGAGGAATTAGCGAAAAATTCAACCAGACCAATCGAGTTAAAGTCTGTGTCGGGAAAGTCGTTGAGGCCGAGATATACTAGCCATGGACCGGCGATAACCAGGGCCGGCCCGGCGAAGATAGCCAACTTCTGGATGGTAGTTTTAATCTGGCGCGAATCAGCTCGAACAAATACATACACAGCAATGTAAATAGCAGCTACTATCCAAAAAATAGATCCCTCCCGTTTGACCCAAATCACCAATGCCATCACGATCCCCGCCAAAAAAAGATCGGTGTTGGCATCGCTTTTTAGCCAGCGCTGGATTAGCACGGCTGAACTCAATAGAAACACCATCAAGGGCATATCAGCGTAACCAGAGATACCCGAGATCGTCAATAAAGGCGTTGTTACAAGCAGAGCGGTGAAGACCAGGGTTAAGAAGCGACCATAATCCAGGCGCACTGTGGCATAAAAAAATGTGGCCAGCGCCATGAAATAGGCCGTAAACATGATTTTTACGGCTTGCTCGTCCACCTGATTCATAAATCCGTAAATAAAGGCTTACTGGGAGGGTATCAGCAGCGGGTAATTCAATTTTTCAACCAACCGCTGTAGGAGGCAACAGATGACCACCCTCCCTCGATAAATACGATTTTGACCTTAATACCCCAAAAGGCAATACTATCATAGCCAAGATTGGTAGTCCTTGCTGCTGAGAGAATAACAAACAGGAATCCAGCTGCTATGACCACGATTATCAGACCCTTTTTATCTGGCAAGTGTAAAACGGGTATTGCCCACCGGACGGCTTTAACTCGGCGATAGAGATCAGCCGCGGCGAAAAGCGGAATTAGGATAGCGGTAGTCTTTAATGCATATTTGCCCGCCAAGAAGGATAGACAGAACACGAGCAAGGCCACACAGCCACTGCCGAGGACGAAAGCCAGCGGCCACATTTGTCCCGCGCTCATACCATGTTCAGGCGCCAACAACGACAGCAGCAGATCGCCGGTCAACAGAATGATGCCGAGAGCCAATAAGGCCAATAGGACAGCCATGTTACTGAAAAACTATCAATGCTTGATTGGCATTGTAATCTAGCCACTTTCCCGCCAACACCAGCCGCTGTTCCATATATTCAATCATTAAACAGCCTCCCGGTGGGCTCTCATCCGGGGCGCCTGGAATAAGAATCTTCCCTGAGTTAAAGAGTGCCGGTGGCCGCCAGGCGTTTGGTAATGGTTGCACGAAGCGGGGATAGAGATCGTAACGGGCGTACTCACCAGATTTATACAGGTCTGATAGATAGCCCATCGCCAATCCTTCTGGGCAATTTTTGTCAACAAAACCGATGAAGCCGTTCAATCCAGGCGAAGTATTGCCCAAATAGACATCGCCGTCACGGAGAATGATCAATTGGTAGCGCCATATCATCAAACCGATAGCGAAGATCAATTGGACCCATAAAAGCAGGAAGAAAAAACTATACCAGGCCTTACGCCGTCGACTCATCGACATCCCATTTGTCTGCCTAACACGGACATACCGACAACCGGACTACTCAAATAGTTGGCGATTATTCGAAACCCAGTCGAAGAGGTTTGCGACGCCTTTAGCAGGACTGACCAATGGCTGCCATCCAAGAAGCTGCCGGGCCCGCTTCACATTGGCAAAGAAGACCCGTTGGTCGCCCGGCCGCCAAGCAGCATATTCGATGGGAATAGTTCGGCCTAGCATGGCTTCCAGCATAGGCCCAAATTCTGACCAGATAGTCAGCGTATTCTCCGGACCACCGCCCAGGTTCAAGGCCTGTCCCTTAACCTCGTCAATACGCTCGATGGCCAACTCATAAGCACGGATCAAGTCGCTAATATACAGAATATCCCGGACCTGTTTCCCATCACCGTAAATAACGATAGATCGGTTCAGCCAGGCGGCGATGATAAAGTGGGCAACCCAACCTTGATCCTCAATACCAAATTGGCGAGGCCCATAGATCGACGATTGACGCAATGCGACCGATCTCAAGCCGTAGATCCGGGCATAGTCGATGGTATATTGGTCGCCCGCACCCTTGGAACAGCCGTACGGAGAATGAAAATCGAGTGGCATGTTTTCGGGGATGCCGTCGACGAAGTCGGTGTAAGTATAGCGACTGTCTGTCTCGGAAATGCGCACCCCTTCAAGCCCGCCGTACACTTTGTTGGTTGAGGCATACAATACGGCGGCCTGGGGACAGTGATTCCGCACTGCCTCGAGTACATTGAATGTTCCCAGAGCATTGATTTCGAAGTCTTCACGGGGATCGGATACCGAAGTGGTAACCGCCACCTGGCTGGCCAGGTGTAAGACCACATCGGCTCCCTGGATTCTGCCGGCCAAATCGTCATAATCTCGAATATCGGCCTGATAGAATGTCAGTCCTTCTCCATGCCGGTCGCGTAACCACTCCAGGTTGAACCGGCCACCGGCCCGGCTGAGATTGTCATAAACAACAACTTCGTTGCCTTGCCTGATAAAGTAATCGGTGGCGTTAGCGCCTATAAAACCGGCGCCGCCTGTAATAAATATTTTCAAATGTCCTCCGTATCGTCATGGTGTTGGCCAATGATGTTACTCTCCAGGGTCTTTTATTCGAGATCTATCCAGAGACATGGTTGCCTCCCAGATCTCCAGCCAGCCTATAGCCACTGGCTTGATATTGTACCAGATGCATACAACCTGGAAATAGGAGCCGATGAGATCAGATATTCTGACGACCGGGGGTGAGGTTTGTACGACTGTTGCACCGTCCATCTGCCGCCGAGTTGCTCCGGTCCAGGCTGATTTGATCTCGGCCGGAATGTGCCGGCCAACCTCAATTAGAGTTATATTTAATCCATCGGCGATCCAAATCAAGGAACATTTTGATTATTATAGGTCCCGAAAAATGGCCAATGGAACATAGCATGAAAACGGAAGGAGAGATGCCAATGGGAACTGCTTCAGCCAGGTGGATGCGAATCAGCAGGTCGTCGCAAAGAGAAAGATTGATAGCGACATTATCGACATGGATCACCGCTTTCCATACATTGCGTCTACACTACCTGAGCATTGACACACGACACGGATTATAAAATCTCCATAACTTACTCCACGGATATGAGCAGGTGTTCAAGCCGGAGTAAGTGGCTGATATGACCAAACGTTACCATAAGCCAGACGGTTTTTTTGTGGAAACATACCCTGGCCTGTCTATGGATTTCTTGGTTCGTTTTTCTATTGTTGACTTCATTTATGGTGATCTCATCCAGGTCGCTAACCTTGAATAGCTTTATTCACCTGATCGACTCTGGTCACTTCCCAAACCTCAAGTCCGGCGGTCGATCCCGGTTTCTGATAAAACCAGAGCCGGCTTAATTCGAGCTGACGGGCAAAAACGTCGAACAAGGCGACCGATTCGGGATGTGTCATATCGATTACCAGAATTACTCGTCTGCCGTTTGCCAGTTATCCGGCCATATCATTCAGTTCGCTCTCCAGGTCCCATCCAAATTCAATAAATTCCAACTGGTTTTCCTCGACCAGGTGGACCTGAAGACCGCCCTTATTAACCTGGGACCAGTAGATCGGATGCAAAACGGGCAAAACCCCAGGGTTCTGGGCTGCTTCTTTTTCTAAATACCGGGCCAGTTCCTGAGCGCCATAGCCGGCCGGCCAACCTGACCTGAATTCCCATACCAGGATTTCCGGTAGGGGCGTTGATTTGGGATTTGTTAGCAGGCTCAGATCAATCCCAACCGGCAAGATCAGCAACAAAGCCAGGAGTACGGTCGAAAGAAGCCGGGCAAGTTGTGCCGAGGAAAGCACGTGAGCGATCTGGTCCGACACCCATGACCAGAACTGAGCCAGAAGTAGGGCCAAAGGCACCAGGGTAAATGTCAAATAACGGGGATACAAAGCCTTGGCTAACAATATATAGGGAGCTATCGTACTTATCAAAACCAGCAGCAAGAATACAACCTGCCGGCCGGGTTTAGTCAACAGCGACCAAAGCAGCATCAGACCTGACATTATAGCCAGAGTTGGTCCAAGAAGGAACCAGCACTAATTGCCCAGGGTTTTAATATTGCGGACAATGGCCGGGAAAAGGCTGCCAATACCCCCGGCTTGGGCCTTTGGGGTTATCTGGTGGATGGGGATGCCAACTAAGAATACGGCCAGGAATGTCACAAAGCCGGATAACATGGCCGGCAGGATCCGTTGGATACCCGTTTTCCAACGATTGCGTGGGAAAAGCATCAGCACCGCCAGGGGAGGTATCACAAAAAACAACACGCCGGCAAATTTCGCCAACATGGATAACATCAGCAGCAGGGCTAAAATGACACTGTAACCCCCTCGTGTCAAACGGACTGTTTTGATCGAGATGTAAAGCACCCAGGCCCCGAAAGCGGCGACAATACCATCGGCCAAAGCCAGCCGATTGTAAAACAGGGCAAAAGGAAAAACCAAATATAAGAGCGTCGCGAATAAGGCTACCCGCATTGAGAATAAGGATCGGCCGGTTAATATGATCGCTACTACAGTGAGGAGGCCTGCCAACACGGCTGTGAACCGGACTAACCACAGATCGTCGCCTGGCGCAACCAATGACAAGCTCATTAAGACTATTGAAAGCCACTTTCCCTCAAGGAAGCCGGCGGCTATGGTGCCCCCATGTATCTCGCGCGCCCACCAGATATGAATTGCTTCGTCGATAAATACCGGCATTTTTAACAGCGAAAATAGCCTGCTGCCCAGGAAGAAGGCTACCAACAAGGCCAATAACATCCGGTCCCACTTCGAGAATTTGTTGTCTCTGGTTAAATCGCTTGCATCATTCTTCATCGAGAATTGGCCAATAATGGAGTGATGGATTGGGTACGAAGTATATTTATGTCAAGTAATTATGTATCAAGCCGGGGTCACCCTGGCTAAACGTTCGAAGAGCTGTTCTAGGTGGAGCCGGAGGCTGTTCCAGTAAGCTCGATCCAACGGTTCGACGGTCATGATCAAGGCGTCTTCTATGCCCTGGTAATAGCGCAGGCGTTCGCCAACCACTTTGAATGCGTACTTCCTATAAAGGGCCTGGGCGACCGTGTTACTCTTGCGAACTTCTAAAGTTGTCAGAGTGGCGCCAATGTTGAAGGAGACATACATAATATCCAGGAGTAGCAGTTCTCCTAGACCGTGGCCTTGCCATCCAGGCTTGACGCCGATGGTGCTGACATGGGCTTCGTCGCTCAATTTCCACAAACCAGCATAACCAATGACCTGTTCTGGTTTATCCGCGATCTGGACAGTCAGGACCTTATAGCGGGCCAGGCGATTCTGGGTCACTTCATATTCGTAGGCGCTGGCCTTCCAGGGAGTCGAAAATATTAACGCTTCGATGGCCATAACCCCAGCTATGTCGGATAACCGCATGGCGCGCAGGCGGAAAGGTTTGGGAGGTTTTAACATGGGCCTCTAAATCGCCGGCTACAGACGCGCCCCGGCCGCGTCGCGCAGATAAATTGGCAGCCAGCGCCGCAGGGTCGTTTGTCCATCCCCGGCGTAAACGTTGCCAGCCAATATCGGCCAGATAGCCGGCTCGCCTGACCGTCTGAGGCGTCGTGGCGATTTTATGCTTCTTTTTGGCGGCGCGGATTAACTTTGCGCCGGCCGGGGACAGTTCTCCGGAAAAAATCGATGGTGCTTCGATTGTATCCAACAGACTGGACCAGGTGTAAATGTCGGCATCCCTCTCGATCTGCCAGCCTTTGGCGGCTTGCCAGGCATATATCGCCGCACAAATTCGGCTGCGGCCAGCTTCGACGATTG
>CAVOYS010000006.1:0-275694 GCA_963700725.1 uncultured Chloroflexia bacterium | reverse complement strand
TTAGCCAACTTCATCCGCGACGGGACTGTTTCGGCCGTAACCGTCGTCGAGGCTTTCCTGGCCCATATTCAAGCCCACAACCCGGCTCTGAAGGCCATCGTCACCCTGGATGAGGAAGGTGCTCGCCGACGCGCCAGGCAGGCCGATGTCGCCCTGGCTGAGGGCAAGGTTTGGGGACCGTTGCACGGGGTGCCGGTCACGGTCAAAGATGTATTTGAGACGGCCGGCATGCGCACAACCAGCAGCCATAAAGCCCTGGCCAATTATATTCCCGAACAGGATGCGACGGTGGTGGCCCGGCTACTGCAGGCAGGCGCCATCTTGTTGGGTAAGAGCAACCTGCCCGAACTCGCGGCCGGCATCCAATGCAATAGCCCGCTCTTTGGGGTGACCAATAATCCCTGGGACCGGCAGCGGACGCCGGGGGGAAGTTCCGGGGGCGAGGCGGCGGCCGTGGCGTCCGGGTTGACGGCGATGGGCCTGGGCAGCGATATAGGCGGCTCTGTGCGCTTACCGGCCCATTTCTGCGGCCTCTTCGCCCTCAAACCAAGCGAACGGCGGGTCTCCAATGCCGGTCACATCCCCCCACTCCCTGGAGCCATCAACCCGGTACGGCACATGGCCGCCAATGGACCACTGGCTCGTTCGGTAGCTGATTTGCGATTGTGTCTGTCGGTTATCGCCGGGCCCGACGGCCGCGATAGAGATGTAGCCCCGGTGCCGTTAATCGATGCGCCCAAACGTCCTCTATCGACTTTGCGCTTCGCCTGGAGCGACGATTTTGGCGGCCTGCCGGTTTCGGCCGAGACGCGCGATGGGCTGGCCCGGCTGGCGGGATCGTTGCAGCAGGCCGGTTGCCTGGTAGAACGCCAGAACCCGGCCGATTTTGATTTCAATGAGGCATGGCGCACTTACGGCCAGATCTATGGGGCGATGATTTATTCGACCATGCCCGGCGTGACCCGCTTCTTTATTCGCCGGCTTGGCCCACTCATGTTTCGCGACCCGATCTTCCGGCCGGCGGCGCGATCAGCCACAGCCAGCGCACAAGCATATTTCACCGCCCTTGACCGGCGCGACAAGCTGATCAACGCCCTGGAACGGTTCTTGCACGGTTATGACGCCTGGCTTTGCCCGGTGGCTTCCGTGCCAGCCATCGAGCACCGGCCGCCAAACCGGCTGACGGAAGCCGTTGAAGTGGACGGCCAAAAGGTGCCGGGCAGCCTGGCCGGCCTGGGCTTTACCTGCATCTTCAATCTGACCGGTCACCCGGCCGTGGTCGTGCCCCTGACCCAATCCAAGGAGGGGTTGCCCATCGGCGTCCAGCTCATCGGCCGGCTTTGGGGCGAGATGGCTCTGCTGAACGCGGCCGAGGCCCTGACTGAAATCAGCGGCCCGTTTCGCCGGCCGCCAGGCTTCTGATCCTGCGTGCGCTGAAACGCCTTCTCCCGAAGAGTTTTCTAGAATTCTCGGCGATTTTAGCTAATTCATCGACCTGAAGATCTGTAGAATGGGCGACGGGATCATTAATCAGACCTCGCAGCATGAAAATTGTATAAGTTTAGATAGATGTGGGAAAGCGGCACAAAGAAGAAAAAGGGACCATCCTTAAGTTTACTGATAACCAAGGAGGCCCAAATGCGGATAGTTAGACTATCCAAGCGATTATATTACTTTTGTGGAAATCGACCGGTTGAGCTTAGCCTGAAGGCCCATCAACGGCATTATTGGTTAATAACCTGGCAGAGACTGTGTGCAGAAGGGATCAGTGGTCAGAAGGCTGGTAAAATCTTCGAGTTGCCTCGAAAAACATCGGTGGCAGAAACAACTCAAGGAGCAGGGATTGAGCGGGCTAGAGGATTGAGACCGACGGCCGAAGCAAGTGGGCCGGCCACAGTGGAGCCCGGAACTGGCAAAGACGGTCCTTTACCTTCAAGAAGCTCATCCAATGATGGGCATGGAATAACTGCGGATTCTGTTGGCTCGGGAAGGATTCCTGACATCGGCTTCTAGCGTGGAACTACACCTGAACTATTTGAAACGACGCGGCTACTAAGAGAGCCACCAAAAAATGATATTGCCAAGCAAAAACGGCGCCTGGTACGGCCCTATGCAACTGGAAAATTCAAAGAATATCAGCCGCAGAGTTCAGGAGACCTGGGTCAGGTGGACATGCTGGATGATCGACCACTACCGACCGTAAAGTTCAAGCATTTCACAGCTCGAGATATGTCTTCTCGCTGGGATGTACCCCATGTTTATCGTCGGGCAACAGCCGGCAGCGCCTAAAAGTTCCTGTCTTCACTCATCGACAGAGCCCCCTTTCCAGTAAGGGCTATCCAGGTTGACGGTGGCAGCGAGTTCATGCCCGAGTTCGAACAGGTCTGTGCCGATTGAGATATCCGTCTCTTCGTATTGCCTTCCCGCTACCCTAAGTTGAATGGCTATGTGGAACGGCCCAAAGAACTCATACTCAAGAGTTCTATGACCTCTATGTGGGCGAGCTGGATTTGAAGAGCGTCAACAGGGTATTGTTAGATTGGGAATATTTCTATAACACTCTTCATCCTCACCATTTGCCTGATTTACTGTCGCCGGATGAGTATCTTTATAAGCATCATCCAGGATTGACTCCAACCAGCCGACTGTCTCATATATCCTGAACTAATACACTTTCTTGACATTTAGTTTCTTCTTAATGTAAGATGTGAATAGATCGTCCGAACCAGGGAGTTTCTCGGACTTACAAAGAGACTGAGTGAAAACAGTCGTTTTCCACTCGCACAGAGAGCCTAACCGACACTCGTTGTAGCTCAGTACTATCCCGCGCGGTTAGCTGCGACCATAGCAGTTTCTGTCCACGACAGAGCTGGGGAGGGAAAGAAATATGTTTCGCAAAGGGAACCGCATCAATCGGGTAGTTTTTGTCTGTTTTTTTCTGGTGCTCCTCTTAGCAACAGCCGCATGTCAAACCACATCGGATGAGGCCGTATCCCCGTCGATATCAACTTCAGGTGAGCCAATTGATCCTTCCGCTCCCACGGAAGAGCCAACGGATCAACCTGCTCCAACTGAGGAACCAACCGTCACTCTTGAGCCAACCGTTGAACCGACCGAAGTACCGCCAACCCTCGAACCAACGGAAAGTCCACCAACGCCCGCTCAGGAGCCAGTTAATCTCCCTGCGGCAAGGGGATTTCAAGCGATGGCGTATGATAGCGAATCTGACCGAATTATCTTGTTTGGCGGTGAGTTAGAAGAATTCTTCAGCAATAAGGTCAGCGGGGCAACTTGGGCATATGACGCCGGCAATAATCTCTGGACCCAAATGAAACCTACAAATGAACCGATTGGCGTTATGGGGCCTGCCATGGCCTATGATAGCGAGTCCGATCGGGTTATCATGTTGGGGGGTCTTGCTGAGAACGGACAGTTCCAAAAGAAGACCTGGGCATATGATTACAATGCCAATACCTGGAGTGAAGGAACCACCGGGCCTGAGATCGGGGCAGGTGCCGAGATGGTTTATGATAGCGAGTCAGACAGGATCGTACTATTTGGAGGCTGGGCTGGTAGCAAATCTCTCGATGAAACCTGGGTCTACGATGTCAACACGGATACCTGGGAAAACATGGAGCCCGACAACACTCCTCCAGCTCGCCGCTGGCTTAACATGGTCTACGATATTGAATCGGATAGAGTGATCCTGTGGGAAGGAGAAACTGCCACAACCGATAACGTATGGTCATACGATTTTAATAGCAACACATGGATGGAGCATGCTTTGGACGGAGCCCCTTCCCTAGAGAATTTCGATGGCTTTGGCGCCATGGTCTATGATTCCGAATCCGACCGTTCGATTAGCTACGGGGGCGGCTTAAATACGGGTTCAACATTCACGGACACTATGTGGGTTTATGATTACAACACGGATACCTGGACGGAAATGGTGTTTGAGGATGGACCTGGGGGGCGTACCATGCATCGAATGGCTTACAATTCGGCCCTTGATCTGATTATACTATTTGGAGGATTGGAAAATACCAATCATCCGTACAGCCAGGAAACATGGGCCTATGATTTCAATACAAACACCTGGACTAATATGACGCCTGAGCAAAAGTAAATTTGGGTCAGGGCAAATAGTTAGCCGCAATCTCAGAGCACCCTTCTACCAGATCACTGCCGATTGATTCTTGACCCAAGAACACCTCCAGCCGGCGGCAGTAGCAGCTGAACCCTGAGCGGAAGTAAGTGCACCCTACCAGAAATGAACCAACCTGGCGCTGGTGATCAGCCTGGTTGACGGCGCTGGCGCGGCGAACAACGGTTTGCCAGCGACCAGCACAAAAAAAAACGACGGGGACCCGGATTTCATCCGGGTCCCCGTTCATAGTTATCACTGGCTACAGCTTTATGAGCTGTAGCGTCTGCACGGAAGCGACGGCTTACATCATACCTTCCATCCGGTTGTAGGTCTCAACTTCAAAGCCCTTATTGGCCTGAATCTGGCCCACAATGCCCAGGACGGCCATGATGAGGAAGAAGATCAACCACCAGAAGGAATTATCGATGGCGAGTTTCACCGGGTTCTCAAGCAGGCTCACAAAGGCGATGCCCTTGAAAACGGCCAGCAAGGTATAGATGACCAGGGAGGTGCCACCGACGGCGGTGATGACGATAATGGCGATCTTAGCCAGGTTGAAGCGCAGTACAACGCCGGCCAAGACAACACCGACGACAACGCCAATAAGCCAGATCAAGAAGCCAGGATCCATGCCTAACCAGCCAAAGACGGCTACCGTCGCGGCGTAGCCGGCCCAGAAGCCGATAAGAGCCACCGCGGCGATGTAAAACAGATAGGAAAGGACGGCAAAAATCGCCCCGACGATGAAACCGACAACAACCGCAGTTGCTGTTTCCAGGAAGCTCTCATTGAAAATATATTGAATGGTTTGCGCACCCAGGAAGAAACCGGCAAAAAAGCCCCAGATGGGTAGCAAGACGAGGAAAAGTTTATAACCAGAAAAAGCCACGACCAGGCCAAAAAAGAGCGCAATGAGCGCCATACACAATAGTTCAAAAGTCATCTTAGTCCCTCCTTGGGAAACTAGTAACAAACTACAAGGTTAGTAGTACGCTAATACTAGCATTAATGATATCCTCATAATTGAGCGATTGCAACATCAAATGGTGGCACACCTGGGGTGCGGCATTGGCGGAAGCTAGATGTCTGTCACTAGTGCACTTCATGAACGGTGAATGGTGCTCCCGTGTAAACAGGTTTTGCCTGTAATCGCCAGTTCGTATAATAGTTTCACCGCTGAGATTACGGATCAACAGCCGGATTTGATAGGCGTAGATGTGGCAAGATGAAACGGGAACCAACGACGATAAAAAGTGACGGGCATACATGCCCCTGGTGGTTTCTTTTTACTTTCGATAATCCCCTGCGCAGACTGATCCATGACCCGGAGAAGATCCTAGGAGCCTACGTTAAGCCCGGTGACCGGGTCCTGGATGTGGGCTGTGGCATGGGAGCCTTTACGCTGGGCCTGGCTGAACTGGTCGGCCGGAAGGGGCTGGTGTATGCGGCCGATTTACAGGAGCAGATGCTGGCCGGTCTACAGAAACGAGCAGAGCGAGCCGGGTTGATGGAGCGCATCCAATTGCACCTGAGTTCACCAGACCAGATTGGGGTGAGCGAACCGGTTGATTTTGCCCTGGCCTTTTGGATGGTCCACGAAGTGCGCCGGCCGGAGGGTTTTCTGAGGCAAATTTATGATTTACTCAAGCCCGGAGGGAGGTTGCTGATAGCAGAACCCCGCATCCATGTTTCGGGAAAGGGTTTCGGGCAAACGGTATCTCTGGCGATAAAGGTTGGCTTCCAGGTGGAAGGTGAGCCCGAAATACGGGCCAGCCGGGCGGTGTTGTTTCAGAAGCAAGGTGAGGGGGGATCAAAAAAGGGATAGGAAGCTCCGGCATTTCCTATCCCTTTTGAGGATACGGCCAGGGGTTAGACCGGCCGTAATTTATCGGGCAAATTACTCAGCAACTGCCGGCCATGGGCCGAGGATAACGCTATCGACAACGTGGATAACCCCGTTGGAAGCGTCAACATCGGGGATGATGACTTTAGCGTAGTCGTTGACGAACAAAGAACCGTCGAAGAATTTTAGACCTGCCTGCTGGCCGTTGGCCATCGTGACGTCACCAACGGAGGCGATAGCCTTGTCAGAGTTCACTTCCCCGCTGAGGGCGTGGTAGAGCAGGATGTCAGTCAGGGTCGCTTTATCAAAGGATGAAGCGATGTTGTCGGCATTGAGGCCCAACTTGGCGAAAGCGTCATCGGTCGGGGCGAAAACGGTCCATTCACCACCGGACAGAGCATCGGCCAGGCCGGTGTATACCACTGCGGCAACCAGGGTGTCAAAACGGCCATCATTCACGGCGATGTCGACAATGGTGTTTCCGCTAGCGGCATCGCTTGAACCACCCACACCAGGCGCTTCCTCGGTACGAGGCCAGGGGCCAAGGATGACCGTATCGACGACATGGATGACGCCATTGGAAGCGTTGATATCGGCGATAATGACCTTGGAATCGTCATTAACGTATAGGGAGCCGGCATACACTTTCAAGCCAGCCTTCTGGCCATTGGCCATAGTGACGTCGCCAACAGAGGCGATGGCCTTGTCAGAGTTTACTTCGCCGCTCAGGGCGTGATAAAGCAGGATGTCGGTCAGGGTCGCTTTGTCAAAAGATGAAGCGATGTTGTTGGCATTGAGGCCCAACTTGGCGAAAGCGTCATCGGTCGGAGCGAAGACAGTCCATTCACCACCGGATAAAGCATCGGCCAGACCAGTAGCCTGGACAGCCGCTACTAATGTTTTGAAACGGCCGTCTGCCACGGCTATCTCAACAATTGTGGGCTCATCACTTTCTACGACCTGTTCAGCCGCCACAAAGGGCACAGCCACAAACAAGGCCAGAAAAACAAGAAATAGACTTTTAGGTAAACTTTTCATGATACAGAATCTCCTTTTGATTTGAATATTGTTATTTTTATTGTTCGCGCTTTTCTTTGGCGCATTTTTAAACTCTGTCTATACAGTCCATCCGGTTGGTACTGGGTCCGGGTATGTTTTTGTGTCCATTTGCCCGAAACTTGAACAGATTATAACATGTGTTTATATAATGTCAAGTTATTGCATTATATTCGTATAGTTTATGTTCATTTGCTTCTATTTAGGGCGGGCAAGGCCTTTGGCCAGCATGGGGCGGTGATTCCGAAGAATGCCAAGGCTGGAAAAGAAGCCCGTTGCACGGTACACTTGGGACATTAATCCGGATCAGAACAAGTAGGGCCATAGACAAAATTAGTGAACAAAACGACATCCACTGATCGCCGGCCGCGCCAGTGGCTGAAACTATTTATCAACCATATGGACGCCTGGGGTGTGGCCCTGATCATCGCCGCGCTGGCCCTGGTCGTCCACGGCTCGCTTAGCGTGCGTCATGCCACTATCCTACTGGCCGTAGCCGGGGCTTACTGGCTCGGCTTCGCCTATAATGACTACCAGGATGCGCCCTTGGACGCGCTTGACCAGGAGAAGGGACGCAAGAATTTTTTCGTAGGCGCGCAGATCCCGGATAAATGGGTGCGCCTGGCCCTGACCTCGCTGTGTGGCCTCTTTGTCCTGGGCGCCTGGCTCCTGTTCGGTTTCAGGGGGATTGGGGTGATGGTCGTATCATTGCTGGTCATCTGGGCCTATTCCGGCCGGCCATTACGCCTGAAGAGCCGGCCGGGCCTGGACCTGCTGACTCATGCCCTGTTTGTAGAGTCCTACCCCTACGTGGTGACCGTATGGCTGTTGGGCGTAGCCTGGACCCGGCTGGATTACGCCCTGGCGTCGATTCTCTTGTTGGCCTCGTTATCGGCCCAGTTGGAGCAGCAGCTGGCTGACTATGAGCTGGACGCCAAGACGGAGCCCAACTTCACCACCTGGCTGGGCGCCCGGCGGACGCTGGGTCTGTTACGCGCTCTAACCATCAGCCTGGCTTTGATTGCCCTGGTCCTGGTCATTGAGGGCACTATTCCGCCCTATATGATCCCCTTTGGCCTGATCGCCGCGCCCATGCTGGTTCGTCGTTTTGTGCACGGGCCAGGCCAGCACAAGACCGCCACCTTAACGTTGGGCACACTGGCGGCCGGATTACTTTATGTGGCCGTGGTATTAAGTGTTTTGGTCCTGGCAACGTAATCAGGCAGGCGGCGGATTGGGTTCTCTCAGATATCACCCCACAGGGCCCGGTGAAAAGAAGGGCCGTCAGGCAGGGGATAGCGGACCAAATAATCGGGCAAGCGGGCAAAGCAATGCAGGAAACAGGTGGTGGTCAGCCGCCGGGCCCGTTCGGGCGTCAATTCGAGGCCATAGGCTTCGAGCAGCCGGCGGGAGAGCTGCGGCCGGCCCAGGGTGTAGAAGGTAAGGGGAGCGATGAATTCATAGTAGGGGTGGCCCATCATGGCGTCGCCGAAGTCGATGAGGCCGCTGATCCGCCAGCGCGGGCCACCTTTAGAGAGCAGCAGATTCTCGCCGGTTATGTCGGCGTGCAAGAGAACGGGTTCAAAAGGGGTTTCGCTAAAATGATCGAGCCGGCCGGCCAGCCAGGGGATCCAGGGCCCGGCCGGTTGGTGATGTTCGCGCCAACGGGAGAGCCGCGCTTCCAGGAAGTCCTGCCAATCGGTGGCCAGTTGGGAAATAGGCGGGTGTTGGTGTAGCGTGTGCATGATGTTGCCCAGTTGCTCCACCAATAGAACCCGGTCCTGATCGCCCAGATCGTCCCACACCTCGCCGGCCGGAACCCCGGGCACGGCCGTCATCAGCATATAGGGCCATCCTTCAAGGAGGCCGGCGGTGATAAGCTCGGGCGTTGGCAACCCCCGAATGATTTCAAAGAGTGCCTTTTCGGCCGGAAAGTCAGCCGGCCATAGCGGGCAAAATAACTTGATGACGGTGCGACCGGTGCTAAATACAAGGTGGGTGCCCAGTCCCAGGCGGCGCAGGCCGGCCGGATCCAGCCCGTGGCGGTCGCAGATGATACGCATGGCCGGTAACCAGGCAGCATCGCCGGCATAAACAGCGCGGTAATCGTCGCGGGAGTGGATTGTGGGTAGCACTGGCAAGAGGGGGTACCTAAGCCGTCCTGGATCAGACCAACCACACGGAAGCGTAGGGTTGGAGGTCGAGCCCATGCCAGCTTTCGACTGCCTGGCCGGTCAGCCGGTCGGCCAGCAAACCTTCAAAGCCCAATTCATGGAGCCGGCGAGCCGTCACAAATTGCTGGTAGTCGCTAAAATTAGCCAGGATGAGCAGACGGCCCCGGGGGCTTTCACGGATCAGGCCCAAGACTGCCTCATTGTGGGTCCAGACGGGCAGGGTCCTGGCGGCGGCGTGCAAGGCCGGGGTCTGTTTCCGCGCCTGGATGGTCCGGACCAGGCCCTGGAAGATGCGGCCGGCGATATGGCTCTCGTCGTGGCGCTGCTGGGCTAACTCCCAATCCATGGGAGGCCGGTGCATCCAGCGGTTGTCGCCGGTCAAATCGGGATCGTCGCGATAGCCGGCATCGTTCATCAGGCCGATTTCATCACCCATGTAAAGCAGGGGGATGCCGCCAAAGGTGACAATCATATTGTGTAATAACAAGATACGCCCGACGGCCAGCTCTATGGCCAGGGAGTCGCCCGCTTCGAGCGCCGCTTCCAGCCCGGCCAGGGAGGCCAGGGAGCCGCTGATGCGCCGGTCGCCGTCCTTGGGATTGAATTGAAAAGTAGCCCCTCTGGCGAAAGTGCCCGGGAAACGGCCGCTGTAGAAATCGCTCAAAAAAGCGCGGTGCAAGAAACCATTCAGGCCTACGGCGGCGGCATCTTCCTCGGTGACCGCCCAGCCGATGTCGTCGTGGCAGCGGGCGTAAGTGGCCCAGGCAGTTCCGGAAGGAATGGCCGGGATCTGCTGCAAGGCGTGGGTCATGAGAGCGACCTTTCGCTCGGCCAGGCTGCTCCAGAGCATGACCATGAAGAGGTTGTGGTAGGCGATCTCACATTCCTTATTGGTGGCTTCACCCTGCCCCAGGTAAGGGACCAATTGGGGCGGGGAGACGATGGCCTCGGCTTTTAACAACAGGCCCGGCGTGGCCAGCCGGCTCAGGGCGCGGAAGGCCTGCAGCAGGGCATGGGCTTCGGGCTGGTTTTCCGAGTCGGAACCCAGTCGCTTCCACATGAAGGCCACGGCGTCCAGGCGTAGCACTTCCACGCCCTGGTTGGCCAGGTAGAGCATGGTCGCCAGCATCTCGGCGAAGACGGCCGGATTGCTGTAGTTGAGATCCCACTGGTATTCGTTAAAAGTGGTCCAAACCCAGCGCGCAATCTCCGGATAGTAGGTGAAGTTTCCCGGGGCAAAGTCGGGGAAAATCTCGCGTAAGGTCAGCTCGTACTGGTCCGGCATGATGCGATCAGGGTACATGAGGTAATAATCCTGGTATAGCGGGTCGCCGGCCAGGGCCTGTTTGGCCCAGGTGTGCTCTTTGGCGGTGTGGTTGCAAACCAGGTCGATGCACAGGCTGATGCCGTTGGCCCGCAAGGAACTCGCCAGCTCGGCCAGGCCGGCCATGGTGCCCAGCCGTTCGTCGACCTGGCGATAGTCCATGACCGCATAACCGCCGTCATTGGCGCCCGGCCGGGTTTGCAGCAGGGGCATCAGATGTAGATAGGTCACACCCAGCTCCTGCAGGTAGGGGATCTTCTCGATCACTCCGGCCAGGTTCCCGGCGAAACGATCGGCATAACAAACGTAGCCAATCATGTTGGCTTGCTGGAACCAATCGGGTTCGGAGACCCGGGCCAGGTCGAGCAGGCGCAGTTCGTCTGAGCGCTCAGCATAAGTCTGGGCGGCGATCTCCAGAAATTTGTATACCCAGAGCTCAAAATCCGGCCGGTGGCCGTAGAGGGGCAACAGCGGCCGCAGGATATCGGCCAGATGCTGTTCAAAGCGCAGGCGAAAGATGGCCTGCTCGGTCTCGCCCAGCAAAAGAAGCGGGCCCTGCAGCAGACGAGGATAATAGCCCTTGAGCTCCATGACAAGGTCGGCGTTGGCGATCATTTTTATACAGCCAAGGTAAAATGAGACTTCCGAATTTTGCTGGCAGGCAGCTAAAATTCGGAAGTCTCTAATCTTCTATTAACCCTTGACCGAACCGGCCATTAGCCCGCGAACGAAGTAACGTTGTAAGGCGATAAAAACGGCTAGAGGCAGGAGCATGGAGACGAAGGCGCCGGCCGTGAGCAAGTGCCAGTCGTTGCCCCGAGATCCGGTGATATCGGCCAATCGCTGGGTGATCACCTCGAAATCCGGGTTACTACCCAGGAAGACCAGGGCCACCAGGTAGTCATTCCAGACCCACAGGAATTGGAAGATGGCAAAGGAGGCCAGGGCCGGCACCGAGAGCGGCAGTACCAGGCGTACGAAGACGGTGAAGTGCGAAGCGCCGTCGATAAAGGCCGACTCCAGCGTTTCCCTGGGCAGGGTACTGATATAGTTGAACAGCAGGTAGGTCGCCAGGGCCAGGCCAAAACCGGTATGGGCCAACCAGATGGCCAGGAAGGTCCCGTTCAGCTCTAGTGTGCCATAAGCGTCCAGGATGGGCACCAGGGCGATCTGTAAAGGCACCACCAACAAGGCCTACGACCATGATGAACATCCAGCGCCGGCCGGGGAAGTTCATCCAGGCAAAGGCGTAGGCGGCGAAGGCGGCGATGAGGATGGGGATGACAGTAGCGGGGACGGCTACGGCTATACTGTTTAGAAAAGCGTTAGACATATCATCGCCCGGGATAATTTCAGTATTGCCCTCATTGTCGATAATTTCAAAATCCTTACCGCCAATGACTTGCTGGTAGTTATCCAGGGTGAAGTTCCAGGTCACCGTCCAAACCTGCTCTTGAATCTCAATGCGACCCAGGCGGCGATTGCCTACCCAGGTGACTTGATAATTTCCATCCTCTGATTGCACCCCTTCACGTAATTCCTCAAAGGTACCCACGGCGCCCCGGATATCCATGACGCCCTGGGGGTCCACATCCAGGTCGGCAACCGCGATGGTCTCAACAGTCTGCCATTCCCGGTGCGGGAAAACATTCCACCAACCGGAAGTCTGGATGTCAGCGCGATCACGGAAGGAGGAGACAAAGATGCCCAAAGTCGGGATCGTCCAGAGGAGAACAATGCAGTAAAAGCGCCCCATTCACCAGGACAGGGCCAAACCGTCGTTGCTTTTTCATTTTAGAAGGCCTCCTGTTCTCTGAACTGGCGCAGGTTGTAGAATCATCACCGGGATCACCGCTACCAGCAGGACGATGGCGATGGCCGAGCCAAAGCCCGAGTTTCGAGCGGTGAAAGCCTGCCTATAGAACTGGGTGGCAATGACATGGGTGCCAAATTGACCTCCAGTCATCACCCAGACGACGTCAAAGATCTTCAGGGTGAAGATGACGATGGTCGTCCAGACGGTGATAAGGGTGCCCATGATGTAAGGGATCATGATACGGAAGAAAATCTGGATCTCATTCGCCCCATCCACGCGGGCCGCTTCCAGGAGTTCTTCAGGGATACCTTTCAAGGCGGCTGAGAAGAGCACCATGGCGAAACCAGCCTGCAGCCAGATGACGATAACGATAAGGAACAGGTTGTTCCAGGGTGCGATATCGACCCAGGCATACCATGGTTTGGGATCGCCTCCCAGGCCGACCACGATGGCGTTCAACAGACCGATCTGGGGCAAAGCGGCCGGGCGCACCTCGTAGATGAAGTTCCAGATGACGCTGGCGCCGACGAAAGAGATGGCCATGGGCAGGAAGATGAACGATTTTGAGACACGTTCAAAGCGGCTACGGTCGGCCAAAACGGCGATGAGCAGGCCAGAGATCACGGAAAAGGTGCTGCCGAAGATGATCCACAGCAAGTTATTACGGAAGGATTCCTGCAATAAGCGCTCAGTAAAGATAGCCACATAGTTGGCAAAACCCACGAACTCTTCCCCATCTCTATCTAGCATGCTCAGGTAAAAGGTTCGAACGGTAGGCACAGCCAGGTAAGCCAGCAAGATGACGATGGCCGGCCCAACAAAAACAAAGGGCTGCAGCCGTGCTGTCCACGCATCGGGTAGCCGTTCGACGATACCGTTAAAGATCCAATATAGCAGGGCGACACCGCCAACGCCCCATAGGATGGCTATAATGGCAATCAGCCATTTAGGCGCATCACTATCACGAAGAAAGAGAAAACCAGCGTAGAGGATCGCAAAGGCGATCAGAGGAATGATGACCGCCAGCAACGCCCGGACTATAAAGGATAGTATCCGTGCGCCCAAACCGATATCGCTTTCCTCAACTGTATCCAAATGTGCCATATCCCACCTCCATTTCCTGTGGTCAGCCTGAGGGCACGAGCTCAGCGACAGGTTGGCTGTAAGAAGACGGCCAGTCCTGTACAGGACTGGCCGTCTAACTAATGGGTTTTAACGACTACTGCGGCCAGGAATCATCAATTTCTTGAAGAGCTTCATCCAGGCTGATTGAGCCAGCGGCATAGTCTGTCATCGCTGACCAGAAGGTACCGGTGCCAACTTCAGGCGGCATCAGGTCGGAAGCGTCGAAGCGTACTGTTTCGGCGTTCAGCAGGATTTCGGCCACTCTACGATCCGTATCGTTGCCGTACCAATCGAGGCTGGAATCCCGGTGCGGCGAGAGTCCGGCGCCATTACGCACGATCGTCTCAACGCTGGCTGCGGTGGACAGATACTCCAATACAGAGATGACTTCGGGTCGCTCCTGACCGGCCATAATGGAGAAGATATCGCCGGCCATCAGTACGGGCTCGCCATATTGGGGATCGACCGGCGGCAGGTAGAAGAAGTCGTAATCGACGCCTGCTTCCAGGCCCTCACCGAAGAAACCGGTGATCCAGGATGATTGGCGATGCATCCAGCAAGTGGGCGGATCTTCAAACATATGGGCCGGTGAATCGCCGATGAACTCGGTCACCAACTGATCCGAACCACCGAGGACATAGTCGGGGTTCAACCAGATATCACCCATGAGCTGGGCCGCACGCTTGACTTGATCGGAGCTGAAGGGCAGGTCGCCGGCAACCCAGGCATCGTAATCCTCCGGGGGCGACGTACGCAGCATCAAAGCTTCTACCCAGTCAGTCGCGACCCAACCGGTGGCAACACCGCTCTCAATGCCAATGCACCAGGGCGCGTCGCCATCGGCGACGATGGTATCGCTTAACTCAAGCATCTCATCCCAGGTGGTAGGTACGGTGTATCCGGCTGCATCAAAGGCCAGCCTTGTTGTACCAGACCAGGTCCTTGTTGGCGGCCATGTACCAGACGCCAGCCATGAGTGGTTCACCGTCTGGACCGGGGAAGGTGGCGCTGTCTAACCAACCCTGAGCATAGCGTTCTTGCAGATCCGCTTCAGGGATATAGTCACGAACTTCGGCTATATCGCCATCCGCCACGAAAGTTGCCAGCAAGGCCGGCTGGGGCATCAACGCTATGTCGGGTGGGTTACCACCATCAATCTGGACGACGATTTGGGTTTCAAATTCCTTTGTCCCGGCGTAATTAATATCGATGCCTGTCGCCTCTTCAAAGGAAGACAGTCCTTCCACGAATATGACCTCATCGGCATCGACTTTCACACCCAGGATGTCAACTGAGGTGCCGGCAAATTCACCGGCGAAAGCGCGATCCAGGAAAGTAGCCTCGCCTGTTCCCTCGGGCGCAGCATCAGCCGCTTCATCTTCCTGAACCTCACCTTCAACTCCTACGGGCCAGGCCGCATCAATCTCAGGTAGGATAGTATCCAGATCGGCTACACCGGCAACATAGTCCGTCATGCCAGTCCAGAAGCTACCGGCGCCAACGGCCCCAGGCATCAGATCCGAGGCGTCGAAGCGGAAGCTATCGGCCTGGGCAACCAACCCGGCGTAAGCCTTCTCAACGTCTTGAGCATATAGTTCGGGTGTGGCTGTCTTATGCGTGAGCAAGGCGCCGCCATTCTGCAACCAGCCAATGGCGGAATCGGGAATGGTCATGAATTCCATCACTGCGCGGACTTCATCACGGTCGTTGAACATGGTGTTGATGTCGCCGGCAACCAGGTAAGGCCGTCCAAACGCATCATCTACCGGGGGCAGATAGAACATGTCCCAGTCCACACCGTATTCGGTGCCTTCGGGGAAGAAACCGGTGATAAAGTTGCCTTGCTTGTGCAGCCAACATTGGGGCGGATCTTCGAACATACCGCCGGGTGAATCGCCGAAGTTGGTCGTCACAATACCGTCGGTGCCGCCAAGGACGTAGTCGTCGTTAAACCAGATTTCACTCCAAGTCTCGATGGCCTTACGAACCTCAGGCGAATCGAAGTCCAGAGTGCCGGCAACCCAGGCATCGTAGGCTTCGGTGCCCGCGGTGCGCAGCATCATCTCTTCGGTCCAATCGGTGGCCGTCCAGCCAGTGGCCGCGCCGGACTCGATGCCAATGCACCAGGCCGCGTCGCCGTCATCGGCGATGGTTTGGGTCAGGGCCAACAACTCATCCCAGGTTGTGGGGACTTCGTAACCGGCCGCTTCGAATTGAGCCTTAGGATAATAGACCTGGCTCTTGGTATTCATGCGGTACCAGACGCCGGCCATCATGTCTTCGCCATCCGGTCCTTCCATGGTGGCCATATCCAACCAGCTTTGGTTATATTGCTGTTGTAGCCACTCCTCGGGAATAAAGTCGAGGACATTGACCACCTTGCCCTGACGGGCAAAGCCAGCCACCACGCCGGGTTGCGGAACGTCGGCGATGTCGGGCGGATTGCCGCCGTCAACGGCTATGGCGATGCGGGCTTCAAATTCCTTGTCGCCAATATAGTTGATGTTGATGCCCGTCAGTTCTTCGAAGGGGGCCACCGACTGTTCGAACAGGACCTGGTCGATGTCGACGAAGGGACCGTCAAAGGTTACCTCGGTGCCGGAAAATTCCCCGGTAAGGGCACGTTCCAGATAACCACCGGGAATCATCGCCCAATCGACTTCGGCCATCTCCTCTTCAGGCATCGCTTCTTCTTCAGGCACTGCTGTTGCCTCTTCGGGCGGAGCGGCTTCTTCTGGAACCGCGGTGGCTGGCACCTCGGTCGCTTCCTCATCACCGCCGCAGGCCACCAGGACCAGCGACAGAATGATCAAGAAACTGAATAAAGTTAATAATCGTCTAGTTGACATTTTTCTTCTTTCCTCCACTTAATGTGAATTAACAGTAAATACGGGTACGGTTATGCTCTTCTCCTGGCGTTTATCGCTACCAATCACCTCCTTTGGTTTCGGTTTTCTCGCTCAATCAGTGCCCGGCCGTCAGTTCCGGCCGGGATGGGCGGTGGTTGATCTGCTTATTAATTCTGTTGTAAAGGGTACTTCCTGGGCCGGCGAATCCGGCCGGTTGATGAGATCCATCAATATGTGCGCGCCCTCCACGCCTAGAGCAAAGGAAGGCTGGCGCATGGTTGTCAGATGTAAATATTCGGCAACTTCTATATCGTCGTAGCCGATCAGCGAAAGTTCTTCAGGCACGGCCAGGCCGAGGTCGCGGGCGGCCGATAAAACGCCTATAGCCTGGGTGTCGCTGGCAGCAAAGATGGCCGTGGGCGGATCTGGCGCAGTGAGCAGTTCCATGGCTAACTTGCGAGCCGGCAACTGCCCATGTTCGCCCTGCTTGAGATAATCAGGCCGGAAGGGAATCTCGGCCATCTCCAGGGCCTGGTAATAACCTTCAAATCGTTCCCGGCTGGAGGCAAAACCAAAAGGGTTCTCCAGGTAATCGCCGATAAAAGCGATCTTGCGGTGGCCCAGGCTCGATCAGATGCTCTGTAGCCACCCGGCCTCCCTCGGCATCGTCGATGGTCAGGCGGTGCAATAGCGGGTGGCGGGCATCGATGAGGACAGTAGGCACCTCGGCCCGTAAAAAACGGTCGACATCCCGGTCTAATGGCGGCAAGGAGATGATCAACAGGCCATCCACCCGCTCCGGACGGGGCGTTTCGTGAAAGCAGGCATCGCGGCGGTCGGTGGTTTCCACATTGTAAAGGACAAGATCATATTCGCTCTGGGCCAGGGCGTTTTCGATGCCCCGCAGGCGCTCGACGAAGACCGGACGGGTGAAAAAAGGGACGATCACGGCGATATTCAAGGTCCTACCAAGAGAGAGACGGCGGGCGATGGGATTGGGTGAATAATCAAGCTTTTCGATAGTAGCCAGGACCCGCTGGCGAGTCTCGTCACTTACCGAGGGGCTGCTGTTGATAACCCGCGATACGGTGCCTACGCCAACGCCGGCCCGTTTGGCCACGTCGCGTATAGTCACTGTTGGCATCTATCTCCTCTGTGCTACTTTCTCAAATCGACTGTCAAGGGCGACAGGGTCTGGGAAAGCGGTCAAATTCGCCACCGTGGAACCGGTTCCACCGTCAACAATACTATACAGGAGGCCCGGGTCGATGTCAAGCTACGGCATCCCGGTAAGGGTATTTTTGTGTTAATTTAGGGTGAAATAAGGCGCCTTCTGCCAGGCGTGTGGCTACCGGCGCCTGGCAGTGCCAGCATAGGTCTCTTCCTATTATATAGGGATGTCAAATACTGGGGCCGGCCGCTCAGCCGGCAATCAAGATGTTGGACCAGTCAGCCTTCGGCCGCATAGTGACGGCCAGAACGATCAGCTTTAATATCAGGCCGTTGCGTTTGGCGTACAGGATGAGTTCGCGGCTAAAGGCGTCCCGGGTCTGTTCACCGGGGATATTGTCGTACTCGATATCCAGGTCGAAGCAGAGGGTTTTCAGTTCATCCAGGCTGAAGTGATGGTTCAGAAGCTGCCGAAACAAACCTTGATCCAGGCTTACCCGGGCGCTACCTCCCGGGGCCATCGAAGTTTCCGCGGCCGGCGCCGGCTCAGCTTCTGTGCCGATAATTTCAGAGGCTTTCTCGAGAAATCTGCATTTATAGATAACCGTTTTGTTGCTGGATTTCGGCGAAGATCGCTGGCTGATCGTGTAGTAGAGTAGTCGTTGGTCTTCCAGGGTCGCCAGGGCATCACGGGTTATCGTTGGATGCATGGAGGGATGGTAATTGCCCCGGTAGTCGGTTTTAATGATCTGCCCGTCGATATGAGGTCCTTTGATGAAGGGGTTGTTGGAAAAGCGGATGCGAAAAGTCGGGGAGAGTTTGCCGCCGCGAATCTGTTCTCCGAGCCAGCTTAGGATGGCGAATTGTTCCTCGGTTAGATTGTAATCCATGATCGAACTTGCCTCTCAGCTCGTGGTAGCTCATTGAATGTTGTTCAAGGAAATCGCCGCCGGCGCCTATACTTCAGGGCATCCGCACATTTAGTATACACGGAAACAGGGCTTGTTGCTGCCGGGAATGGTAGGGTATCGGGTTAGTCCGACATTGGCAGATCACGACGAAATTCCACCCCGTCGCGGCTCAAGCCAGTATGCTTAACCCTAAATAAGTGTGTAAATGAACCGTAACAACTTTGCAATAAGTTCTTGGTATCGTTAGGGGGTCTTATCTTGCCGGAGCAAGATTTTGCCGGAGCAAGATTTTGCCGGAGCAAGATCTTGCAGGAAGAAACTACTTCCTACACTGGAAGCAGGATTTTAAAACAGTTCGTTTGCATAGCGTTAAGGAGATAAAAAATGGTTAATCGAAAGAAACAGACTTTGTTGGTAATAGCGGGCATACTGGTCCTGGCCATCGCCCTCGGCGTATCGGCGGTCTTTGCCCAGTCTGGCAACCAGAATGGGGCCCAGTCTGGCAACCAGAATGGGGCCCAGTCTGGAAGCCAACCGGCCGGCCAGGTTGCGGCGCTATCCGCGGCCCAACCGGTGTTCCAGGGTGACGATGACGACCAGGATGAGCCAGAGGCCGGAGAAGTGGAAGATGAGGCTGAAACGCCCCCTGGGTCGCCTTTTGGCGAATACGGTGATTTCGGCCGGCGAGGCGGCCATCACGGCCATGGTTTTGGCGGACCGCTTGAGGGTCTGACACCCATGGATGAAGTTGTGGCCGAGAGCCTTGGGGTGACGGTCGAGCAACTTCAGAAGGCCCATGCCCAGGTTTTCGCGACCCTTATCGAGGAAAATGGTGGCGGCTTCCGTGGCCAGCATGGGTTCGCCGGCAGCGATGAACTCAACACTCTGTTAGCGCAGGCCTTGAGTGATATCAGCGGCCGGGAAATTACGGTGGAAGCGCTCGAAGCCGCGCACCAGGCAGCTCGCGAAGCGATGTTGGCCCAATTGCCCGAGGAGCTTCGCCCAAGTGAAGAGCAGCTGGCCTTGATGGAAGCGCAGCAGGCGCTCAAAGGGGCCATCGACCGCGAGGCAGTGCTGCTCGAGGCGGCCGAAGGGCTAGGCCTTGACCCGGTCGCGGTGCAAGATGCACTGAAAAACCCGCAGTCGTTGTTTACCTTGTTGGAAGAAGCGGGTGTGACTGTCGAGAATTTCATGGCGGCCCACCAAGAAGCCCAGGCCAATGCGGTCCAGAACGCGGTGCCCGAGTTTATTACCCAAGAACAGGCTGACCTGATCCTGAATAGTAACCTGGTTGGTCTGCACAGCTTTGGCAGTGCTCACGGCTTTGGTAATATGCACGGCTTTGGCGGCGAGCATGGCGGCATGGGCGGAGGTTTCCACGGTCAGGGCGGTTTCGGCGGGCGCGGGTGGTGTCCCGGTGGCATTAGCCCAGATGGCGGCAACGCTCCGGCAACTGGGACCTCTCTTTAGAGCAACATAAGAATTGAACCGAATAGCGGTAGCGAACGTAGTATTAACTACGCTCGCTACCTTTTTATCTATTAGAATTGCAGGAGGCAGGCAAGATTGTAAACCGCAGAAAGTTTATGAATGAGCACAACATCATTTCTAGGCGGTTTACGCAGCAAGGGCGGGAAATTCGCGCATTGGAGAATCTCGAGTCTCTCTCGCTTTTGCACAACTTTTTGAGAACGGAGGTCATTTCATGACATTATTGAAGAAGCGGCAGATTATCCTACTGGCCATTGTTTTGGTCTTGCTCGTTTCAGCCTGTGGCCTGAAGGTCGATTCACCGTTTGCGGATCCGGCCGAGCCTGTGGCCACGGTCGATACGGGCGCGATCACCAAGGCTGTACTCGCCGAGATCGAGGGCCAGCTGGCGGTCCAGTCAGCAGAGCAAGCAGCACAATTAGAGGCTCAGGTAGCCGAGCAAGTCCGGGCCCAGACCGGAGAGCTGGACCAGGCGACGGCCAGTGAATATTGATACCAATAGCATTGTGGACTCTGTCCTGGGTCAAGTCCAGGATCAGTTGGCCCAACAGGAAGAACCTGTTCCGGTGATCTTTGGTAACGAGGCAACCCAGGCCGTTAAGGATCTGGAAGCTGCCCTGGTCAACCTGTACCAACACACCAACCCGGCCGTCGTTTTCATCATTGTACCGCCTATTGGCAGCGGTAGCGGTTTTGTATTCGATGAAAATGGCTACATCGTCACCAACAACCATGTCGTCGATCTCGGCCGGGAGTTTGAGGTCGTCTTTTCCAATGGCGAGCGACAGCCGGCGGAATTAGTCGGCCAGGATGTGGACAGCGACCTGGCCGTCATCAAGGTGGATCATTTACCGGAAGGCGTAACCCCTCTACCCCTGGCGGTGGCCGAGGCGCCCCAGGTTGGCCAGTTTGTGGTCGCCATTGGCAACCCCTTTGGCGAACAGGGATCCATGTCGCTGGGCATCATTAGCGGCCTCAATCGCAGCCTCTCTTCTGAGCGGGAAGCAGGTTCAGTATCCTCTTACTCCTTGCCCGAAGTGATCCAGACCGACGCACCGATCAACCCGGGCAATTCGGGTGGGCCGTTGCTCAATTTGCAGGGCGAGGTTGTGGGGGTGAACTCGGCCATTCGTACCACCACCGGCACCAATTCAGGAGTCGGCTTCTCCATACCGGCCCGGGCGGTAGCCAGAATCATTCCCAGCCTGATAGCGAACGGAGCGTTCGAGTACTCCTACATGGGGGTCTCCTTTGATGGCGAAATCTCCCTGGACGACCAGGCAGCCTATGGCCTCTCACAGAACCAGGGCGCTTATGTGTTGGGCGTGTCGGTAGGCAGTCCGGCCGAACAGGCCGGACTCATTCCGGCCAGCCAGAGCACCGGCCGGGGCGGCGATCTCATCGTGGCCATCGACGGCCAGCCGATTCGTGATTTCTCAGATTTGAATAGTTACCTAGTGTATGAATCAACGGTTGGCCAGGCAATCGAGATACAGGTCCTCCGTGGTGGCGAACTGGTTGATGTTTCCCTGACCCTCGGATCTCGACCCTAATCCAGTCACATGAGATAGAATTGTGGGCTGGTCTGGCTACCGGCACAGATGTAGCCGGGCCGGACCAAAATAGATAACAAACGGTTTCGAATGAATGATCATCCGAAACCGTTTGTTGTGCGTAATAGTAGATGGAGGAATTGATTCATGAAAAAACGAGTAATATTGACAGGGTTAGTAACCATCTTCATGCTTTTGTTTGCCAGCGCGTGTGGCTTGCTGCAGGAACCGGAAGAAGCGAGTGGGACCATCGAGGCGATTCCGTTGGAGTTAGATAGTGCGACCAAGGAAGCCGTGGCGACGGAAGCCGTGACCGAAGAGCCGGCGGTCGAAGAACCGGCCGCCGAGGCCGGCGGCGGGTTAGTTGTCTTCACCATCAGCCAGGAAGGTTCAGAGGTTCGCTTTGAGTTAAACGAGGAACTTCGTGGGCAGCCAAAGACCGTCGTCGGCACAACCAGCCAGGTGGCGGGTGAGCTGGCAGTGGATATCAATGACCTTTCGACGGTCCAGGCCGGAGTCATCCAGGTCAATGCCCGCACGCTGGCCACCGACAACGATTTTCGCAACCGGGCCATTGCCAACGAGATTTTGCAGACCGGGGCTAATGAATTCATCACCTTCACGCCGACGGCCGTTAATGGCTTGCCAGGTAGCGTGAGTATGGGCGAAACGGTGAATTTCACGATTGCAGGCGATCTGACCATCCGCGATATCACCGCCGAGGCCACCTTTGACGTGGAAGCGACGGTCGATTCGGCGACGCAGCTTTCAGGCACGGCCAGCACCGTCGTATTGCGGAGCGACTACGATCTCAGAATCCCCAGTGTGCCCAATGTGGCCAATGTGGAAGAAGAGGTCGAGCTATACATTGATTTTGTAGCCACGGCGGGGTAAACAGACCGGGTTCGCCGTAATAACTTTGCAACAACTTTTTGGTATATTGTGAAAGTCGCAAATATGCTATTAATTGGTATGAACATTTTCTGCGGTTTGCTGGCCATCCGCGGTCCGGCAGGGAATTCCATCCGGTACAAATAACCTGCTGGCCGAGTTGAGGCTGAATCAAGGGGCGCGGATTACTCTGCGCTCCTTCTTTTTTTGGATTTGAACCGAGTCGATGGCAGGGTAATTCGAAAGTCAGTTGAAGACGAAAAGCCTGCAGGGTTTCAACCGCCATCCAGGTGTACAATTGAACTACTAATACCGCACAGGTAAACGTCAAGGGACTCTGGAAATGGTGTAGGGTCGAGAGCCTGGCCCTTGATTTGATGAACATTACGAGGTAGAAAGTAGGCGGCGATCACACAAGAACATGGCTCAAACGATTTTAGTTGTGGATGACGATAGGGAACTCCGCGTGCTGGTGCAATCCTACCTGGCCCAGGAAGGATTCCGCGTGGTTACGGCGGCGGACGGCCGGGAAGCCCTCTTTGTAGCCCGAGAGGAGAAGCCGGATCTGATCATCCTGGACCTGATGATGCCGGAAGTAGGCGGCTATGATTTTATGCGCTTCTATAATAAGGAAGCGGAAACGCCCATCATCCTATTGACAGCCAGGGTGGGCGAGAGTGACAAGGTGTTGGGCCTGGAGCTGGGCGGCGACGATTACGTGACCAAGCCTTTCAGCCTGCGTGAGCTGAGCGCCCGGGTGCGAGCCGTCCTGCGCCGGGCTGGGAAAAGCCCACCGGAAAAACAAATTCTACGGGCGGCCGATATCACCCTGGACGTCGGCGGCCGGAGTACCAGCGTCGGCGATAGACGGATTGAATTGACCCCCTCGGAGTTCACGCTGTTGGCGACTTTGATGGCTGCGCCCGGCCGGGCCTTTTCCCGGCTGGAACTGTTGAACCAGTTGCAGGATTCGGCCTACGACGGTTACGAGCGGACCGTAGACGTCCACATCCGCCGCCTGCGCACCAAGATCGAAGCGGACCCGGGCCAGCCGCGCTACGTGGAGACTGTTTTTGGCTTTGGTTATCGATTTGCAGCGGAAAACCCGTGATGCGCTCCCTGTCGCTTAAACTCACCCTGGCTTTTGTTCTGGTCAGCATCATCGGTGTCGCGCTGACGGCCGCATTTGTTCGCCAGCGCACCCAGCGCGATTTCGACCAGTTCGTCTTGCAGCGTTATCAAGCCGATTTGCTCTACGAGCTGGCCGACTATTATCAAAAAAACGGTAGCTGGGCAGGGATCGATAGCATCGTTATCCGTACTCCCGCCCGGCACCGGGGCATGCCTTCCAGCGTGGTGGCGGCGCCTTTGACCCTGATTGACGCCGATGGAATCGTCAGGTACACCGGCTTACGCGGGACGCCTGGTGACAAAATACCACAGGAGCAGTTGGAGCGGGCCGTTCCGGTGGATATCGACGGCCAGACGGTTGGTTGGGTGCAATTCCTCGAGATACCCGCCCAGGATTTCGTCCTGCTGGAAACGCCTGAGTCAGAATTTTTGGCCAACCTCAATCAAGCGGTCCTGCTGGGGGCGCTGGTGGCTACATTGGTGGCGGTGCTGGTCGGCATCCTGCTGGCCCGCACGATATCCCGGCCGGTACGGGAAGTTACGGCCGCCACCCAGGTGGTAGCCGGAGGTGACTTGGGTTACCAGGTGCCGGTGAGAACCAGGGACGAGCTAGGCGAACTGGCGACATCTTTTAATAAGATGAGCGCTGATATGGCCTATTCTAATGAGCAACGCCTCCAGATGACGGCCGATATCGCCCATGAGTTACGCAGCCCGCTCAGCGTCATTCTGGGTTATATGGAGGCCTTAAACAGTGGCAAGTTAGAACCAAAGGCGGAGACCTTTGAGATCATGTATGCCCGGGGCCAGCATCTACAGCGCCTGATCGAAGAACTGCGCACCCTGGCCCTGGCCGATGCCGGGGAGCTGACCCTGACCCGGCGGCCGGTGGAGCCACAGATGTTATTGGAGCATACGGCACTGGCTTTCATGGTTCAGGCTCAAGAAAAGCAGATCGCGCTCGTGGTGGAAAGAGGGGAGGTCTTGCCCAGCATCCAGGTTGATCCGGAGCGTATGGGCCAGGTACTGGGCAACCTGATCCATAATGCCCTACGCCATACCCCACAAGGTGGCGAGATCAGCCTGTCGGCCTTGGCCGCGGGCGAGGCGCTGCAGTTGCGGGTTGGCGATACCGGCCCCGGCATAGACCCGGTCGACCTGCCCCATATCTTCGATCGTTTCTACCGTAGCGATAGATCGCGGCAACAAAATGGCGAGTCAGGCTTAGGATTGGCCATCGCCAGGTCGATCGTCGAAGCCCACGGCGGCGCCATAAGCGTGGAATCGACCCCGGGCAGCGGCGCGACTTTTATCATCACGTTATTTCCATGAGCAGGCTCCGGCTGACGCGCTCTAACCTGGCGATATGGGTCTCGGTTGCGGTGCTACTGCTCTTGTTGGGCTACGAAAACCGCACAGAGTATGGGCAGGCGACCAGGAGTGGACGGCCAATAAGCCAGGCCGATGATGCCGCTCGTAGAGAGCCGGGTGGGGAGCCTGGCAAAGTGGCGGCGGCCGCGGGGAAATCGCAGGCAGTGGCTGAACCAGGGGCGACAGAGGTTGCGGACATCGTTGCTCAAGACGCAGAAGTGAGCGCGAGGCTCAAGGCAGTCGGGAAAGCCGCGATCGTGACGCCGGCCCGGCCGCCGGTGATCGTCCTAACTGTCGAAGCCGGCCAGACCCTGGCGACGCTGGCCGACCGCTACACCACGACCGTCGAAACGCTGCAAGAAATGAACGGTATTATCGACCCCAATTACCTGTGGCTGGGACAAGAGCTGTTGGCTCCGGACCTATACCGTGCCGGAGATTTTGTCGACTGGCCGGCCGCGCCTGTGGCGCATGCACGGGCGGTGATCGGTATCTCAGCCAATGGCCAACCCATAGAATCGTTTGTATTTGGCGATGGCGACAAACATGTGGTCGTGGTCGGGGGCATTCATGGGGGTTACGAATGGAACTCGGTCCTGTTGGCCTACCGGTTCCTGGATTATTTCGGCCGCCAGCCTGAGACGGTGCCAGATAATATCCGGCTACACATTATCCCAGCCGGCAATCCCGATGGCCTAGTGGCCGTCACCGGGCAGGTCGGACCGTTCGCGGCTGCCCAGGTAACTGGCGATACGACGGTTGGCCGGGCCAACGGCCGTGGCGTCGATCTGAACCGCAACTGGGGCTGTGACTGGTCGGCCGAAGCCCTCTGGCGCGACGTGACCGTATCGGGGGGGACCGAACCCTTTTCAGAGCCGGAAACGCGCGCGTTGCGCGACTATTTGAGCCAGGCGGGGGTGGAGGTGGTCATCTGGTTGCATAGCGCGGCCGGGCTGGTGATCCCGGCCGGGTGCGAGGATGCGGGCCACGAACCTTCGTTGGTGGCAGCAGCGTTGTATGGGGAGGCGGCCGGTTATCCCGTTGGCCAGTTTACCGCTTATCCGATCAGCGGCGACGCCGGTAATTGGCTGGCCCAGCAAGGTATCGCCTCATTCACCGTGGAGTTGAGCGATCATCAAAATGTGGAAATGGAGCGCAATCTGCAAGGGCTCCTGTCTTTGCTCAAGGGGATCGAGTAGCCATTCTGGGATCTGGGCCGAGTTCGTTCTGGACATGTCCGGTCTATCCGTTTTATACTGAGGGGGATTCCCGTGGGAAAAGAATTGGATGGTCCGGCTTAAATCCGGAAGAGAAGATTCTACTTCAGGGAGATAGTTCTGGGTCTTTGGCAAGTTAGTTTGATTCGCCGGGAATATAGGGAACGGTCAAGCTGGCGGATGGCAGAGAGAGGAGGGCGCTGATGAAGGCATCTCGCGAAGAATACCAGCAAGTTCGAAATTACCAGAATGCCGGCCGGGAAGTAACCGGTTGGATCACCGGGGCCAGGGCCCTGGCCTTGCTCACCGGGGCGATGGACTCGGGCGTCTTGCGGGCTCTACAGAGTGGGGGGACGCCGCAACAAGTCGCCTTCGAAACGGATTTAGACGAGCAAGATGTCGTTGATCTCTGCCTGGCGCTGGCAGCTCACGGCATCGTCGTTCAGAGTGACGGCGCCTTCAGGTTGGCGCCAGAATACGCCCTACTCGAATCACCGGCCGCGCCGGTGCCCCTCTCAAGAGTGCTGCGGCAGACCCGGGTTATGATCGGGGAACTGGAGCGGGTCTCTACCTCGGAAACAGCTTACACGGCCATGCCGCCCGAGGATATGCTGGCCATGGCTGAAGGGGCCGGTATTTCAGTGTTGTCGGCCGCGCCTCGGGTCAGCCCAACGGTGATTGGCCAGGCTATGCCGGAGGTGGAAGCGCTCTGGCTGGCCGGCGCGCACCATCTGGAAGTTGGTTGCGGGGTGGGCAATTCCCTGTTGGGTATCGTGATGACGTTTCCCAAGGTGACCGCGGTCGGTATTGAGATCGAAGCGCTGGTGGCCGCAGAAGCGGACCGGCGCGCGGATTTATTGGGCCTCAGCGATCACGTGGCCTTGCGCTGCATGGACGCCGGCGATCTGCAGGACCGGGAGATGTATGACACGATCCAGTGGAGCCAGTTCTTCTTTCCCGAGACAAGCCGGCCGGCTGTGTTGCAAGCCATGCGCCGGGCTTTGAAGCCAGGCGGGTACCTGCTCATGCCCTGGTTGGGTTCGATCTCTGATGACACGGAACCGCGGCGCGGAGCAATGTTCAGCATGACCCTGCAAGCCCTACGGGCGGGCGGTATCTCGTTCTTGCCATTCTTGAATGATTTCCTGGGAGACAACGCCGGCCGGCGAAAGAAAGAACGGCGCTTTGCCTCGCTGCAGAGGCTGCTCTTCAGGCGCTGGGGGGTGCCGGTGCGCAGCTTAAGCGCCTTGAGCTCCGAGATAAAGAACAGCGGTTTAAGGGTCGTTAGAACGATGCCCACGCCCGCCAGCCAGTTCGCCTTGACCCGCGGGTTCCTGCTGGCGCAGCGGGAAGCTGGATAGAGTGGCCGGCAGGAAGAAGGCGTCTTGAGGTGCGGCCGGGCAGCGAAATCAGTTCAGGTAGGAGGAAAAAATGGAAGCATATCTGGAGCCTAAAGTTCAAGCGTTCATCCGGTACTTTGATTTCCCTGGCGCTGAACCGGCGGTCGTTTTCCTTGCCGGGTTAGGTCTTGCGTCGACGGCCGCCTACCCAAGGATTGCGGTAGAACCCGGCTTGTCCGATCGACGTTCAATCCTGGTCGACCTGTTTGGCTGCGGATATAGTGACAGACCTGTTAACTTCAGTTACACCCTCGAGGAGCATGCGGCTACGCTAGCAGGGCTACTTGACACCATTGGCTCAAGCCAATACGTCTTGGTGGGTCACAGTATGGGTGGAGCAGTCGCCATTGAGTTGGCTTCAAAACGGCCTGACCTGATCAGCCAACTCATTTTGGCTGAAGCCAATCTTGAAGCCGGAGGTGGGCTTATGAGCTCGAAGATCGCGGCTCAAACCGAGAGTGAGTTCATAAGATTCGGCTATCAAGAATTGATCGAGAACCGACGAAGTGCAGCTATAAACATAGGTCCAAAGGCCGCAATCGCTTTCGGAGTGTGGCAGATAGCTTCCCCATTGGCATTTCATAGAAGTGCCGTGAGCCTTGTGAGAGGAACCCAACCTGTCATGTGGGAACAATTGATCGAGTTGTCCATTCCAAGGACATTTATTTTTGGCAGTCGTTCTCTTGAAGAGTATGAAGAAGACCGGGAAACCTACCAGAAACTGAAAGCCCACGGTATTCGGCTGGCCATTATTCCGGATGCCGGGCACGGAATGATGGTGGAAAATCCGAGTGGGTTTGCCAATGCGATAGAACAGGCCCTACGCTTAGCCAGGTTCTAACGTTTGCAGAGCCGGTTCACTCATCGCCTGCCTCCCTGACCAGACATCGTTATCATGTTTGCGGCTATGCGCGAGCAAGACGGCCGTCATGGGTGACAGCAAGCGCGATCGGGGCTAATGTAGGCGTAGCAACAGATATGGGCCCGACCTATTAAAGATGCAGATTTTGGGCGGCGATAAAGGACAGGCCGTTCTCGGTCAACGCCCAGGCGGTTTTGTTAGTGGCGTCGAGCTTGTCCTGGAAATTGAGGGCCAGGTTCTCCCAATCGCCGGAGGCAATGATCTCCTCTTTGTCGCGGAAGTAGTCCAGGATATCGGAAGGATGTTGCCGGGTCTGGTCGATCTCGGGATCGCCGCCTTCGTGTTTGGCCGAGATGTTGGCCACCTGGCCGGCGATGGCCACCAATTCGTCACGGCGGTTATAGGGCTGGCGGACGATGCTCTTCCACGTCTCGGTGATGTGGTGTTCGAAACGAACCACGTCCTCAAAGCCCAGTTCCTTGCGGAATTGGGCGGTAATCTCCATGCTCTCGTTGTTAACCGAGTTAGACCAGTTGAAGCCGATGAGGGGCGAGGTGCCGTCGTCCCGGGCGAATAGCTTGGCCCCGATGAGGGTCCATAAGGCGGCATAGGGGTTGTCGTTGCCCATGAAGACGGAGATCTTGAACTCAATATCCACCCCCAGGCGGTGCAGCAGGTAGCCCAACAGGACGGTGCCCGGGTTAAGATTAAGCACCTGGCGCACGCCATAATGGGTGTAGTAGTACAGGTATTCGTCAAGCCACTTGAGAGCGTAGTTGTTAGGCTGGCCCACGCCGCCGAAGTAACCGGTGATGGTCTCCGGGCCGCCCAGGTGGACATTGGCCCCGTCAGTGCCCTTGGTATCCAGGGTCTCCACGTAGCTGGCCCCGATGATCTGCATGGCGGCCGCGAAGGCGGGCAGGTCGCCGTCTTCTTCCTGCTCCTTCATCTTGCGTACGCGGATAAAACGGCCGGGCACCAGCTGGTCCTGCTCGATGGCCCGTTTGATACCGGCGATCACCCAGGGGAAGTATTGGGCGGCGCTCACTTCCAGGGTCACGGCAAAATCATCGTTGAAGGTCATGGATCCCGCTTTTGGACCCAGCACTTTAAGCCGGTAGTCGTCCACGCTGATGAAGGCGCCCCTATCCCGTTGCTCGGCCAGCCAATCCAGGTCGGCCAGGTATTCCGGGCAGCTACCGGCAACCTGCCGCCGCAGCGCCGGCAGATGGCTGGCCGAAGCGGCCTTGGCGTTGATCTCCTCCGGCGAGCCATACCTGTCCACCACTGCCAGAAAATCGTTGATGACGCGCATATCGGGGTTGAGCAAGAGCGCATTGAGCGCTGTTAATCTATCAGGGGAAATCTCTAACCGGCGGCGGATATCGTCGTTCATTGTTTAGCTCCATATTCTGATATAGCCGGCCATTGCTTAGCCCAGCAAGGCCAGCAACTCTTCGTATTCCTCGTCCTTCATGCCAAAGTAGCGCTCTGGCTCAGGGAATTCCTCGGTCGTCACTTCTTCCACGTATTTCTTCAGGCCGTTGAGTATTACCTCACCGGCGTTGCCGTAAACCTTGGCCATGCGGGGGGTGAATTTGGGATACAGGCCGAAGAGATCATGGTAGATGAGCAATTGGCCATGGGCATGGGGGCCAGAACCGAGGCTCATAATAATGCAGTTCTCGGAGCGCTCGGTGATCAGCTGGCACACCCGGTCAGGCACCAATTCCAGCAAGATGCAGAAGGCTCCGGCCTTTTCAAGGGCCTTGGCATCCTCCACGATTTTTTTGGCCTGCAGTGCGCCTTTGCCTTGCAGGCGAAAACCGCCCAGGGCGCTGGCGCTTTGAGGCGTGAGCCCCAGGTGGCCCATGGCCGGGATGCCGGCCTGGACTATGCCCCTGACGCGATCGGCCATTTCCGCCCCACCCTCGAGCTTTATGGCGTCACAACCTGTCTCGGCCATGAAGCGGCCGGCGTTGCGGATGGCGCTCTCGACGCTGGGCTGGTAGCTCATATAGGGCATGTCGCCGATCACAAAGGCGGTCGGCGCACCCCGGCGCACGGCCTGGGTGTGGCGGATCATGTCGTCCATAGTCACCGGCAAGGTGCTGTCATAGCCGAGCATGGTCATGCCCAGGCTGTCGCCGACCAGGATCATATCCAGGCCGGCCTGTTCCTGGAGATAGGCGGTGGGGTAATCGTAGCCGGTCAACCAGGTGATGGGCTGCTTCTTGGCCACCTTCTCAAACAAGGTTAACAGGGTCACTTTCTTACGCTCGGTCATTTTATCGCTCCATTATTTCTGTTAGCGCGTCAGTAAGGATCAGGCCGTTCAAATTCGTTCGAAACGGGCCTGGAAAAAGCGTAAATATTGGGGTTCGTAGACCATCTTGAGGCCGCGCGTATTCTCACGGTTGTCGTAGACGGCCTTTACCGATTCGGCCACAACATCCATATGGGACTGGGTATAGACCCGCCGGGGGATGGCCAGCCGGGTCAATTCCAGGGCCGGGTGACGGTGATCGCCTGTTTTCGGATCCCGGCCGGCGCTAACAATGCCTCGTTCCATGCTGCGCACGCCCGAATCCAGGTATAGCTCGCCGGCCAGTAACTGGGCCGGGAATTGGTCCTGAGGAATGTGGGGGTACATGCGTTTGGCATCCAGGAAGATGGCGTGGCCGCCCACCGGGCACATAATCGGCACGTCCCACTCTATTAACAGCCGGCCCAGGTAGCGGACCTGGTCGACCCGGCTGCGCACATGTTCATCGTCGACCGATTCGGCGATGCCAATGGCCAAGGCCTCCATGTCGCGGCCGGCCATGCCGCCATAGGTATGCAGCCCTTCGTAGATAACGACCATATTACGAACCAGGTCAAAGACATGCTCATGGTTCACGGCCAGCCAGCCGCCGATGTTGACCAGGTTATCCTTCTTGGCGCTCATCCAGGCGCCGTCGGTGTAGTTGCAAAATTCTTTCAAGATGGCGGCGATGGGTTTCCCGGCGTAGCCCTCTTCCCGCTCCTGGATGAAGAAACAGTTTTCCACCATGCGGGTAGCGTCCAGATAGATACGAATGCCATGGCGGTCACACAGCTCTCGCAATGCGCGCACGTTGGCCATGCTCACCGGCTGGCCCCCGGCCATATTCACCGTGCCGGCCAGGCTGATGTAGGGGATCTTGCCGGCCCCCTTTTCATCGATCAGGGCCTGGACTTTGTCCAGGTCCACATTGCCCTTGAAGGGATGTTCGTCCACGGGATCGTGGGCCTCGTCAATGATGACATCAACGAAGGTGCCCCCGGCCAACTCCTGGTGGAGGCGGGTGGTGGTGAAGTACATGTTGCCCGGGATGTACATGCCGGGCTTGATGATGGCCTGGCTGATCAGATGTTCGGCGCCCCGACCCTGGTGGGTGGGCACAATATGCTTGTAGCCATAATAGGATCGCACGGCCTCTTCCAGGTGGTAAAAGTTACGGCTGCCGGCATACGATTCATCGCCCAACATCATACCCGCCCACTGGCGGTCGCTCATGGCGCTGGTGCCGCTGTCGGTGAGCAAGTCGATGTAGACGTCATCCGAACGCAGCAGGAAGGTGTTAAAGCCGGCTTCGTCGAGGGCCCGTTGGCGCTCTTCCCGGCTGTTCATGGAGATGGGCTCCACCATCTTGATCTTCCATGGCTCGGCCCAGGACCGGCGGCCGAACTGCTGGCCCATTGTTTGTGGCGGGTGTTCACTCATCGGTTTTCTCCTCTTAGGACGTGACGGGGAACAGCCGGCGGCCATTCCTGATTCTGAATAAGCCAGTGAAAGAAAGCTTCCCTGGAGACAGATTCTTGTTAATAGCCCTTGGTTGAAACTGTCTTTTGACTAGATCAAAGGCAAGGCGGTGGTCGACTTCACTTCGGACAGGACCAGGCTGGTGTAAATCCGGGCGACGCCGGGAACCGGGGTCAGGTCTTTGACGATAAAACGCTGCAAATCCTGGCGATTGTGAATGACTATTTTGAGCAGGTAGTCAAATTCGCCGGTCACATGGTAGCACTCGAGCACTTCTGGCATGCCGTTGATAATGGTCCGGAACCCTTCCAACTCCTCAACCCGGTGCAGTTGCAGGCTGACGCTGACGAAGCAGATCATGTCGTAGCCCACTTTTTCGTAATCCAGGAGGGCCACGACCTGGCGAATGCAGCCCTGCTCGTCGAGTCGCTTCAAGCGCGCGTGAGTGGCCGGCGGTGAAAGGTTGACCCGTCGGGCCAACTCCACGTTGCTGATCCGGCCATCGACCTGTAATTCCCTCAGAATAGCAACGTCGATCTCATCCAACCTCATCTCTGTTGAATATTCTAGCATTCTTAGGCTCCTTTCGTCAATCATTATTCGGAATGATAGCACATATAACTAATTAAATAGATAAATATACAAATAATTCATAACATAATTTTGTCAGATGACCTCAAAGCAGTCTGTGACCGAAGAAACAAAGGTGAGGGACCGGAGGGTGATCGAGGCTGGCCGCTGACGCGAGATGATTGGTAGGCCAGCCGGTGGTAGAAAAGTTGGTCGCTCAGGCGGCGAAGTTGTCCAGCCAGCACCGGCGATTGTGGCGGGCGTGGCAGGCCGAAGTAATTTCTTTAGAGCAACTGAGCGCCTTGGCCAGGTAAGGGTGTTCCGTTGTTTCCTGGTAATGAAAGAGTGAGAGCCAGCTAGATATTTCCGGCCCGGGGCATGCTCTCAGGGGCGACTATGGTAAAATCGCGTTCAGCTACGTAATCATCCGTTAGCTTTCCACTCACATGGGCTGGAATAGCGTTCAGGGCCTTAGACCCGGGGAGGCTCCCAGGAGCGTCAAACCGTTGGCAGGCTGAACCGGTATCCCGCCCATGACCAAGCGGAGAAAGATAAATGGTTCATATACGACCTGAGCGATTCGTTCTAGTATTATTGTTGGCCCTCCTATTAGCCGGCTGCGGTAGTCCGGAAGAGGAGACCCCGACGCCGGTGGAGATCTTCGAAACGGCGACGCCTACGGCCGCGGCCGAACCCCCCACCGAGCCTGTCTATGGCCTGGCCAACGTGGATAGTGTCGAGGTTCTGATCTTGGAATCCTTTCCAGTGCAGATCCATGTTTCGGCCCAGGGCTTTTTGCCTGATAGTTGCACCCAAATCGACGATATCATTGTCCAGCAGGAAGGCCAGTTATTTGGTGTGGCGATGACGACAGTCCGGGAGCCAGAGCAGGTCTGCGCCCAGGCCCTGGTGCCTTTTGAAGAATCGATCCCGCTGGATGTGCTAGGCTTGCCGGCCGGGACCTACACGGTGGCTGTCAACGGGGTTGAGGGATCTTTCACGCTGGACATAGACAACGTCATCCAGGAAGAAGCCCCACCGCCGACGGCCGAACCGGCCCCGACGGCCGAGCCCCTGGCTTCCATAAGCGGCCAGGTATGGCACGATCTCTGCGCCGCCCCGGCCCCTGGGGCAGAGATTGAAGATGCTGAGACCGACCCCAGGTGCGTGACGGCCGGCGGCGCTCTCCAGGCCAACGGCCTGCCGGATAACGAGCCGGGCATCGAAGGGGTTCAAGTCGCTCTTGGCCAGGGCCCCTGCCCGGCCGCCGGTCTAGGCGAGGCGATTACCGATACGGGCCGGCGATTATGCTTTCGATGAGCTGGCCCCGGGAACCTATTGCGTCTCTATCGATGCGGCCGGCGAAGAGAACCGGGGAATTCTGCTGGCCGGCGAATGGACGGCCCCAGCCGGCGGCGTCGGCGAATCGATTGTCACCCTGGGGGCCGGCGATCTCATCGAATCGGTCGACTTTGGCTGGGATTATCTGTTTTTACCCGCGATTGCCGGCTCCGACCCGGCCGCGTGTGTCAACAGCTTCGCTTTCGTCGAGGACCTCAGCGTCCCCGATGACACCGCTTTCCCGCCCGGTGAAGCGTTCACTAAGCGCTGGTTACTCTTCAACAATGGCACCTGCCCCTGGACCGCGGATTACAGCACGGTCTTCGTGGGCGGCGATCTGATGTCGGCCGAGGAAACAACGCCACTGGACCAGGTGGTCGTGCCCGGCCAGGATCTGGAAATAGCCATCGCGATGGTCGCCCCAAACCAGGAAGGCACCTACCGGAGCAACTGGCAGTTTGCCGATGCCGCGGACGAACCCTTTGGCATCAATGCCGTGATTGAGGACGCCTTCTTCCTGAAAATTGTTGTCGACGAAAATGCGACCACCCCGGCCGGCAATACGGTCCCCAACTCGGGCACTATCGGCGGCGTAGTCTGGGACGATTTTTGTCTCAGTGGCGAACCTGGTAACAGCTGCCTGGAAGTCCCGGAAGGCAGCGGCAACTTTATCGGCGATGGCACCTTTGGAGCCACCGAGCAGCCCCTGAGCGGGATCACCATTAGCCTGGCCAGCATTTCCTGTCCGGCCGGCGGCCTGCCCCCGGCCGAGGCGATCACCAGCACGACATTGACCGGCGAAGACGGCCTGTATCGTTTCGAGAACCTGGAAACAGGCGCCTACTGCATCTTCATGGACGCCCTGAGCGAAAAAAACGTGAACGCCCTTATCCCCGGCAATTGGACGTATCCGGCCACTGGCGTGGGTCGCTATAGCTTTTACCTGGACCCGGGCGAACAGGCGCTGGATCTGGATTTCGGCTGGGATTACGTCGACTGAGCGAAGGTCCAGGCGGCCGGCACAGGCACGCCGGCCGGCCGGCGCCCCGTCATGGCAAAATGGAAGCGCGACTGCGTGGCCCGGCCGGCTACCCAGGCCCGCAACTGGCTTTCATCCAGGCCCAGGGGTTCCGTCAGAGCGCTGGCGGCGCGCAGCAACAGCTCTTCGTATCGGGCTACATCCACGGACGCCGGATCAGGTTTGCCCGGCAGGTCCCAGGCCCACACGCCGGGCGCTTCCCGGGTATAAAGAAAGCGGACCCGCTGCCCCGGTTTCATCGTCGGTTTGCCGGCCGCCTCCATCTGGGCCACGGCCCGGGCCACCGGCGACGGGACCCGGTACGCTTCCAGGGAGCGGCTCAAAGTCTGGGTCACGAGCAGGCGTTCCGGCGCTATCCGCCCGGCCCGCAGATCGGCCAGCCGTCGGCGCAACAACAAGACCAGGTCAATCAGGCAGCCAGCCAGGGGGTGGCCGTCGGGCACAAGGCTCATTCGCTTGAGCATATCCATTTGTGTCTGAGCTACGAAGGGAGGCGCGTCGTGGCGGCGGGCCTCGATGCCCCGCATCTTGAGCCGGCCGTCCTGGAAATAGCCGAAATAGCGGTTGGCCACCGGCACCTGCTTGTCCAGGCGCGAGGGTAGAAAGGCCACCCAGCGGTAGACGCCCTCCAGGGCGATGGGCAGGCCGGTGCGGGTAGTAACTTCCTGGAGGAGGGGTTGAAAGTCGGCCGGCGTTTTTTTCCCGTCCTGGCGCACCCAGAGGCCGTCCACATACATGTGCAGCACGGTGAAGCCCAGATCCTCAGCCGCCTCCTTGGCACGCAACAGCGCCTCCCGGCCGTAGGCCGTCACGGCCTCATGTGATTCAATCCGGCCGAAGCGGGCGTTTTTGTAGCCCAGGTAGCCAAAACAGACCACGAGCAGCCACTTCAGGGCGTTGGAGCGGGCCTTGAGCGCCCCATAGCGGCAGTCGCGGCTATCCAGACCGGCCAGGCGCCGCTTGAGGGCTATCCGCCTGGCCAGCAGCGGCTGTAATGTCTTGGGCACCAGCCCGATCTGCGAATGGTCGACGGGGATGCCCAACTCGGGAACAAATTGGATCTTCTTGTTGCCGCGGCCTGGCGGCCAAAGCCGGATCAGCCAAAGCCGGATCAGCCAGAGCTGGATCAGCCAGAGCTGGATCAGCCAGAGCTGATTTGCTCAAAACCGTTTCCGGGGAGATGTTGAAATGGACCATGATGCTGGGGTACATGGAGACGAAGTCAATCTCAGCCACGTTGTCGTGCAGGCCGACCAGGGGTTGGTAGACCAGGCCGCCGCGATCGGCGCGGATGAGATCGGCGGCGCTCTTGAACGATTCCGCCTGTTGCTTCTGATAGGGGACAAGGACGCCCTCGCGCAGGGCGACCTGCATTTGCATGGCCGTGATGCCGGCGCCGGGCGACTTGCGGGCTACTTCCTGGACCGGCAGGCCGGTGACCCGGGCCTGTTCAAAGACGCCGGCCAGCCCATATTGGCCGTACATAACGGCGTTGCGCTCGTCGATATGCCAGCGGCCATAGAGGCGCACCTGGCGCCCGCGATAGATGACCTGGCCGTAAGTATAGTAGCTGTTCTCTTCCTGCTCTCGTGGCTGGCGGCCCTGGTCGCGATTGGGATTAAAACAGGCGACGCCCCTCTTCTGGCAGGTTTCCAGCAGATAAGGAAACACCCAGGTGTCGCCCCAGCGGGTCAGAATCAGGTCGGGATCGTATCGTTTCAGGCAGGCTTCCAGGCGGATAAGCAGGAAGTGGAAGGGCGCCAGGGGGATATGTCTTTCTTCCTGTTCATATTTGACGATCAGAGCGGTAGGCTCGGCGTGGCCAGGATCGACGTCCGGTTCGATGGTCAATAGGCGCAGCCCGGGCCAGGAAGGGTCGATATCCCAGCGCGAGTCAAGGGGGGTAATCGCCTGGACCCGGCCGTCTTCAGCGGCGATGACCTGGCAGTGGGCCAGGGGGAAAAGCCCGTGCGCCGCGCCGTAACGGAGCGCGACGGGAATATCGGCATCGTAATAGTCCAGGTCGGGGAAGCGGCCGCGCGCTGTCCAGAAGAGGCGGTTCTGCGAAACGGGATCCGGGGCCTGCACGGCCAGAACGTCTACCAGGCCGGTGAACAGGTCGCGCCGCTGGGTCCGGCTGAGAACGGCCGGGATAGGCTCGCTCAGCAGATGGCGCCACAACTCGCGCAGGCGCGGGAACGGCCCGCCCACGTAGAAGATAGCCGGAAATGCGTGGTGAAAACGGTGGCGCCGGCCGTCTTCACCGGCCAGCCAGAGCACAACGCCCTCCTTTTCATCTTCGTAGACATCCAGCAGCCAGCCGCGCAGCTCAATCATGCAGCGCGCTGCGCAGGATTTCGATCTCCCGGGCCTGTTCCAGGAGCATGGCCAGCAGGATCGCTTCAAAGGGCAGGGCGTGGTTGGCCTGGCTGATGGCGGCCGTGTGTTTGCGGGCGTTGCCAAAGAGGCGGTCAAACAGGCGCTGATCCTCTCGCCGCAAGGTGCGCCGGAAGCTGGCGAAGGCCGATTGCTCGTTAAGGATGAGTTGGGTGGTGGTTTGTAGGGTTCTGCCCATATCGTCTCCAATGTAAAGTGTCGCGGGTTTCCCGGAATAGCCTTTGCCAGTGGCAGTTTGCTTCCAGGTAATTACGGTTGCGGGATTGGCCGTTTTTTCATAGGAAGCTGCGACATTGCACTTAGAACAGCCGGACCTGGACCGGCGGCAGTGGGGTGTCACGAATAAGGACCTGGTCGGCCGCGGCCGCCAGCACGTCGACCAGCCCGGCCCGCTCCGGCTGGGGCGGGCGGCTGATACTCACGGCCACCGGGGCCTCTCGCCGCAGGCGATACAGGTGGGCCAGCACGATCCGCAACAGGCGGTGGCTCTCTTCCAGGGTGATACTTTCGTCGTAGAAGGTGGCCAACAGGTCGAAGATGAGTTGAGGCGCCGGCCCGGCCGGGGTTTGTCTGAAGAGGGTCAGTACCTGGTAACAGGTAAAGGCGCGGGCCACCCGGACCCGCTCCAGGGTCTCGGCCAGGTGGGGGGTCTGGCGGCGCACCAGGCGGGCCACCCGGTAGGCGTCAAAACTGTTGCCGCCGTCCAGGATCTGGACCGGGCCGCGCAGGGCCAGCATGGCCGTCAGCTCGATCATGGCTGCCCGCTCGGCGCGGGGCCCGATCAGCACGTTGAGCGTGCCGGCAACGATGTCTGGTGGATAGGTCATGAAGCCAGCATAGTGCCAGCCGGGCTCCTGGACAATCGTCTCGCGGGGTGATTTGGGGGAGGATTCAGGGGCTAACCCCAGGGGGTGAGCGGCTCGCCCACCGGGGTTAGCTCAGGTGGAAAAGCCATAATCGCCGGCATCAGGGCAAAGGTCCTGCCCGTCGATCCAGCCGCTGAAGTCCCAGCCGGTCAACACTTCACGAAGCTGGCCCTTGCTATTGACATTGAATTTGCGTAGCACGCTGCGCAGGTGGGTCTTGACGGTGTTGCCGGAGATGACCATCCTTTCGGCGATCTCCAGGTTGGTGTAACCCAGGCAGGCCAGGGCGGCCGCCTGTTTCTCGCGGGGCGTCAGCTCTTGCCACGGTTCGAGGTTCTCCACGGCCGCATGGCGCTCGGCAATGGCCTCGTAGAGCAACTCTTCGACCAGTTCGTCCAGGACCCGGCTCTCTTCGGCCGCCAGCTGGTCGAGCAGCGCCAGTAGCTCCGGGTTGGCGACCCATGGCGGCCGGGAGCCACGCCTGAGATCTAATGTCTGGAAAATATGATTCAGTACACTCAAGATTTATTAATCCCTAAAACAATAGCCAGCTGCCCACCCGGGAAGGGCAGTCATTACTCTATTAGAACAAAAGTTCTATCTTCTTGTCAAGATATTTCCTCAGAATGGCGTGAAAACAAGGTTAATTCGGGGATTGAGGGCGAGCGAGGGCCATGGGCCCGGGTTGGTTTCGGGCGGGATCCTGCACGAGCAAGAAAATGGCCAGGGCATCGAAAGCGGCGAGGCAGCGATTACGGACCCAATTACTTTGAGCCAACCACGACCAGTCGCTGCGCCGCCTGATCATAGGCAACGCCGTCCAGGTTTCCGTATACACGGACTTCGGAAAAACCACAATCAGACAACAATGAGGCCAGTTCGACGGCAGCGTACGAACGCACCGATACCTGGTGCTCAAACCTTTCGGTGCCCCGGATCACGATCCAGCGGGTCTCGATACGGCCCCAGTTCTGACTGACCTTTCTCTCAGACAAGATCAACAGGTCACCTTCCTCTGACCACTCTTTTTCCTGAAATTCCCTGGCCAGGATTTCTTTGCCCTGCGTTTCAATCATGAATCTCCCGCCTGGCCGCAGGGAAGCATGCATATGCGCAGCCACTTGCCGATCGTCTTCAGGATCTTCGAAGTAACCAAATGAACCGAACAGGTTCAGAACAACATCAAAGCTGTTGGACATCAAGAATTCGCGCATATCGCCAACGACGAACTGTGCCTCCAGGTCGCTCCTCTGCGCTTCTGACCTCGCCTTGTTTATGTAGGCCGTCGTGCGGTCGACCCCGGTGATGTCATAGCCGCGCCGGGATAACTCAAGGCTATGACGGCCGGTCCCACAACAGAGATCGAGTATCCGGGCTCCTTCCTCTATCTGTAATAGATTGATTATCCTATCGACTTCTTCTGTTGTTCTTAGCCGGCGCTGCTCGTTGAACAGCACCGTCTCAAACAGCTCCCAAAATGCATCCCGACCATACCACGAGTCCTGGTCGTTCATCTTGATATCTTCTCCGTAAAAGTGGCCAGTGTCAGGTGTTCACGGTTATTTCCCGGCCAGTATAAGACACAATCTACGCTTTCCACAACTAAACACCGCCGGCAAATACAGGACAGTTCGAGATTAGGTTTAAAAACAGTATCATTCCTATATGTATCAGGTCAACTGCGAGTGGGGTCCCAACGGGGTCAAGAAGCTATCCGAACTGTGCCAGGTTACGGTCATCGTCGATGTACTCTCCTTTTCCACCAGCGTGGATATTGCCGTCGGCCGCTCCATGCGCGTCTACCCTTATGGCGGATCGCTGGAGGAAGCGCCGGCCTTCGCCCAGAGTCACAATGCGGAATTGGCCCAGCGCCGGGGCAAGGGGCAATTCTCCCTGTCACCGAGCAGTTTCGCCACCGGCCCCCACGTTGACAGGATCGTGCTGCCCTCACCGAACGGCTCGACCCTCACTCTGCTGGCGGCCGAAAGATCCCTGGTCCTCTGTGGCTGTCTCAGGAACGCGGCGGCCGTCGCTGCTGCTTGCCAGGGGTATACGTTGGTGGGGCTGGTACCGGCAGGAGAACGGTGGCCCGACGGCTCGCTCAGGCCGGCCCTGGAGGATTGGCTGGGCGCCGGGGCGATTATCTCGCACCTGGGCGGCAGCTGGTCACCTGAAGCGCGGGCGGCGGCGGCTGCTTTTGAGGCCCACCAGGCCAGGCTGCTAGAGGCACTCAAGGCCTGCCCTTCTGGCATAGAATTGGTCGAGCTGGGTTACGGTAAAGACGTCGAGATCGCCGGCCAATACAATACCAGCGCTACAGTGCCTCGGTTTGAGCCACCGGCCTACCGACAGTAGGTGCAAGGGTCACACCTTGTCGCAGTTGACGCCAATCCGTCAACATTTTGCTCCAAAGCGTCAACATCTCACAAATCGCAACATTTTTATGCTATGATAAATCCATACTGATAGCCAATTTTTCCTGGCTAGTTTACTCAAGTCCAAGCTCAATATCGAAGCGACAAGGTCACCATTTAGCATGAAGTGACCTTGCGGGAGTTGGCTCCCCATCACCGCGGCCGTATTGCCCGGCCAGCGCCAGGGGACGTGGGGGTACTTGACATGAACAATTTAGCACTCTTTGTTCTCGGTTCCTTTCGGGCTATTTTAGGGGACAAGACCTTACCCGGGTTTCGCACCCACAAGGTTGAGGCGTTATTGGTCTACCTGGCCGTCGAGCCAGGTCCACAAAGACGCGAGTCGCTCATGGACTTGTTATGGCCTGGATTACCTGAGAGGTCAGCCAGGGGTAACCTGCGGCAGATCATTTATCTACTACGCAAAGCCGTGCCGGAGGTCGCCCTAAAAGACGAACACGGGCGGGGATCGGTCCCGCTGCTAATCACCAACCGGCAGACGTTACAACTCAACCCGGCCGCAGCCATCACGATAGACGCCGTTCAATTCGAGCAACTACTTGAGCGAGTCAACAACCATGAACATTTGGACCTGCCCAACTGCCCGGCCTGCCGTAAGGAGTTGGAAACGGCCGTCCTGCTGTACAGCGGCGATTTCCTGGCCGATTTCTACCTGGACGATAGCAATGAGTTCGAAGACTGGTCCCAGTCCCGGAGGGAATATTACAGGCGCAAAGTCCTGGACGCCTTGGAAATCCTGACCACTATCTATTCGGCACAGAAGGAATATCCACTCGCCCGGAGCTATGTCGAACGACAGCTAGAAATCGACAATCTGCGCGAGAGTGCTTTCCGCCAACTGATGGAGATTATGGCCCTCAGCGGGCAGCGCTCGGAAGCCCTGACCGTGTATGAAAATTGCCGGCGCATCCTGGCTGAAGAGCTGGGAATGGCGCCAACCAAGCGCACCACCCAGGTATACGAGCAGATCCTCGCCGGCGACCTGGCTTTTGGCAAGCCTCTAACCCAAGGCGTGCGTGGTTACGAACTGAAGGATGAAATTGGCCAGGGAGCCTACGGGGCGATCCACCGCGCTATCCAACCCAGCATTGGCCGGGAAGTGGCCGTCAAGGTCATCCGCCGCAAGTATGCCAACGACCCCGTGTTCATCCGCCGTTTTGAAGCCGAGGCCCAGATCGTCGCCCGGTTGGAACATCCATACATCGTTCCACTGTACGACTACTGGCGTGACCCTGAGGGCGCTTACCTGGTCATGCGCTATCTGCGTGGGGGCAACCTGCTCTCGGCCTTGAGCCAAGGCCCCTGGAATCTCGAGCAGACGGTTCAGATGTTCGACCAGATCGCCAGCGCCCTATCGGCCGCCCATTGTCAGGGGGTTGTTCACCGGGACATAAAGCCGGCCAATATCTTGCTCGACACGGACGGCAACGCCTACCTGTCTGACTTTGGCGTTGCCAAGAGCCTGGACGGAGAATGGGGCCTGACGGCCGAAGGAGCTGTCATCGGTACGTTCGACTACATCTCTCCCGAACAGATCCTCAACGAACAGGTGGGACCCCAATCAGATATCTACAGCCTGGGCGCCGTGCTGTACGAGACCCTGACCGGCGAAAGGCCCTTCCCCGACGTCTCCATGGCCAGCCTCCTCTATAAACACCTTAACGAAGCGGTGCCCCTGGTTTCCAGCAGCCGGCCAGACCTGCCGCCGCAGATCGATACGGTCATACAACGGGCCACCAGCAAGCGCCCGGCCAACCGCTACGCAGATGCCCTGGAGATGGCCAGGGCTTTCCGCGCGGCTGTCCAGGAGAGTGATGAAGCTTCAGCTATGACCTTGCCACAGCTGCCACCAGTCTTAGAGGTCTACAACCCCTACAAAGGATTACGCGCCTTCCAGGAGGCCGACGCCGACGATTTCTTCGGGCCGCGAAGCGTTAGTGGAACAGTTAATAACCCGCATGGACCCGACCCACGCCGGCCGGGCCGATGGTTCCCGCTGGGCCGATACTCGCTTCCTGGCCGTGGTCGGCCCCTCGGGCAGCGGAAAATCCAGCACGGTCAAGGCCGGCCTCATCCCTGCTCTGCGCGAAGGGGCCATCCCGGCCGGGCGGCATACGGCCGCCTCAGACAAGTGGTTTGTGGCCGAGATGGTGCCGGGCAACCATCCCCTGGAAGAGCTGGAGCTAGCCCTGTGGCCTATCGCCGTTGACCCCCCACCCTCCCTGGTCGAGCCAATGCAAAAGGATGCCCGGGGTCTGCTGCGCACCCTCCGCCGGATCCTGCCCGATGAGGAAGAGGCCCAACTGCTGCTGGTGATCGACCAGTTTGAAGAGCTGTTCACCCTGGTCGAAGACGAAGAACGGCGAACCTTTTTCATCGACAGCCTGATCACCGCCTTGCGAGCTCCGCGCACCCCGTTACGAGTGGTTGTCACGCTGCGAGCTGACTTCTACGACCGGCCGCTGCAATATGAATCGTTGGGTCGCCTGCTCAAGGAAAATACAGAAATCGTGCTGCCCCTGATGCCAGAAGAGCTGACCTGGGCCATCCAGAACCGGCCCGCCGGGTAGGCGTCGCCCTGGAACGAGGTCTGGCCCCGGCCATCATAGCCGACCTGACCGACCAACCTGGCGCCTTGCCCCTTCTGCAGTATGCCCTGACCGAGTTGTTCGAACGGCGAAGCCATGAGCTTATGACTCGCGAGGCCTACGAGGCTATCGGCGGCGTGCTGGGCGCTCTCGGCCGCCGCGCGGAAGAGATCTATGCCGACCTGGACGAGGCCTGGCAGACGCTGACCCGCCAGTTATTTTTACGCCTGGTCACCCTGGGCGAAGGGGTCGAAGATACCCGACGAAGAGTATTGCGGAGTGAGCTGGAGGCACTTGACCGAGATTCGAACAAGGTAATCAGTGCTGTCCTTGATGACTTCGGCCGGGCACGGCTGCTTATCTTCGACCGCGACCCAACCAACCGCGAAGCCACCGTCGAGGTGGCCCACGAAGCCCTGTTAAGAGAGTGGCGACGACTACGGCGCTGGCTGGATGAGAGCCGCGGCGACGTACGCATGCAACGCTTGCTGGCAGCCGCTACGACGGAATGGCAGGCCAATGACCAGGAGCCCGGCTTCCTGTTACGCGCCGCCCGGCTGGACCAGTTCGCCGGTTGGGCCGAAGCCAATACCGTGGCCTTGACACCGGATGAAAAAAACTTTCTTGCAGCAAGCGTCTTTGCCCGCCGAGAACGACAAGAAGAAGAACAACAACGTCGGTTTCGAGAGCTAAGATCCGCCCAGGCCCTGGCCGAGTCTGAGAGCCAGCGGGCCGAAATCGAGAGGAAACGAGCCGAAGAACAGGCACGCTCAACAAGGAAAATCAGGCGGACAGCCAGACTCCTGGCCGGCCTGGCCGTGGTGGCTGTCTTGCTAGCAGTGGGCGCTTTTCAACTTTTCCGCCAGGCCCAGCAGAACGAAAAACTGGCTGCTTCTCGGGAATTAGCCGCCGCGGCCTTGAATAATCTAGAGATCGATCCCGGACTAAGCGTCTTGCTGGCCCTGGAAGCCGTAGATGTCGCCGACACCCGGGAAGCTCAAAATGCGCTCCACCAGGCTGTACCGGCCATGCACCTGTTGCACACCTTTGTAGGACACGAAAACTTCCTCCAGGTGATGGCTCTCAGCCAGGACGGCCGCCTTCTGGCTACCGGTGGCCCAGAACAAATCAAGCTCTGGGATGTCGACTCAGGGGAAGAATTACTCACCTTGGACACCCCTTCTCAGGCAGCTAAAGCCCTGGCTTTCAGCCCCGACGGCCATTATCTGGCCACCGGTGGATATTGGTTACCAGATAACATCTGGAAACTGGAAGTCGAACCAACCGGAACCAAGCTAAATGCAGGCAAAGTACTGACCTTGACCGGGCATAGCGATGCGGGGATGGTCGCGGACTTCAGCCCTGACGGCCGCTTGCTAGCCACTGGCAACAACGATGCCACGGTCCGGCTCTGGGACGCCGCCAATGGCGAAGAAGTCGCCGTCTTGGCCGGCCATGAACAGAAACCGGCCGTGCTTACCACCGGGCTCATGGGTATTACTGATCTGGAATTCAGCCCCGATGGTTTAAGCCTGGCCACGGCCGGAACCGACGGCACCGTGCGCTTGTGGGAGATCCCTTCCGCTAAAGAATTGCACGTGATACCTGGCTCCGGCCGGGCTTTTACAAAAGTTGATTTCAGCCCAGATGGCGACCGGCTGGCAGCCACCAGCGAAGACGGCACCATAAGAGTCTGGGATCTGGCCACTGATCCTGGAATGGCTCTACCAACGATGGCCATTACGGAAGATGGGATTGAAGCAGTGCAATTTAGCCCTGATGGACAGGCCCTGGCTGCTGGTTCCAGAGACGGAACGGCAATACTCCGAGATGCCTCAAGTGGTCGCGAAATGCTGGCTCTTCATGGCCACACCGGCAGCGTCAGAGATCTACTCTTTACCCCGGATGGAAAGCGATTGCTAACCATCGCCGAGGATAAAACAGCTCGGCTTTGGGATATTTCCCCAGATCGCGAAATTCAAACCCTGTCACCTGGCGGCTGGCCCGCTTACAGTCCCGATGGCGCCCACCTAGCGATCAGGGGCTTAGATGGCAGGATATTGATTTACGATACCAACTCAGGGCAGGTATCGCTGACAATATCTGACCAACCTGTCCGAGGAGTCATCGTCTACAGTCTGGATGGAAGCCTTCTGGCTACCGGCAGGTGGGATGGTACGGCCAAGATATGGGATTCAGCCACTGGAAAAGAACTTCTCGCAATGGAAGGTCATCTTGACCGGGTCCATGCTTTGGCCTTCAGTCCAGACGGTAATTACTTGGCGACGGGCGACGGCTTGGCCGGCGCCGGCCAAGCCTCGGTCAGAATCTGGGATACGCACTTAGGTCAAGAACTACTGAACTTACCAGCCACAGATTGGCTTGTGTCTGCTGTCGAGTTCAGCCCGGATGGGGAACAGGTCGCGGCTGCAACCTGGGGCATAGGTGGGAATCACGCCATCAAAGTCTGGGACGCTCATTCAGGGCAACTCCTGCACTCACAGCCGGTTGATTTGCCTTATGATCTGGCCTATAGCCCCGACGGTAATATGGTGGCAGTGGCCTTGGAACAAGGCAATTCGATTCTGTGGGATATTACCGGAGAATCGTGGACAGAAGCACTAGTTCTCACCGGACATGCCAGTTCGGTGGGCAGGGTGAATTTCAACCACACAGGCGATCAACTGGTTACGGCCAGTTTTGACGGAACAGCCAGGGTATGGGATACAACAACCGGGGAAGAGCTGACTAACCTGGCTGGCCACGGCGACCAGGTAGTCATGGCCGATTTCAGTCCTGATGGCAAACGAATTGTCACCTTGCCGTGCCAGATATTACCCGCATCTTCACCCTCGATCTGGACGAGCTAGTCGATCTAGCCCGAGAACGTGTGACCCGTCCCCTGTCATTAGCGGAATGCCGGCGTTACTTGCACAGGGAGAATTGTCCGGAGTAGAACCAACCTTCACTCCTCCGCTACCCGCTGAATTCTCTATCGCCTCCACTTATCAACCAATCGTGCAACAACGAAGTGGCCTGTACCATGCTGCAAGATCCAGACTTCTCTAAAGCCCGGTGTAGCCCGGCCGGCAACCACGTACACTGGGCAACTCTGTGACCAGGCCCACTGGCTACGTGGAGAACGCACACAAAGATATGGTTACAGCATTACCAAGCCAGGTTACCCGTATCAAGCCGACGTTCGACAAGCCCGGCCGTTACATCTGGTACTGCTACTTCCGCTCCCATGAAGACCACGAGATGATGCGTGTGCTGCACGTCAGACCCGGTGCATAACGATTCATCCCAATACTCTGGATCAGAGGGCTGCCTCAGGGCAGCCCTTTCTTTATTAGCGGCCGAACAGTGGTAAGTCAGCGGATCCTAAAATTGGATGTATCAAATAGTACGCTGGTCCCTCTGTTAGGTTGAACGGTCAGGCAACACAATTATGGGAGTGTCGGCGCAATTAATTCGAGTGTTGGATACCTGGCCGGAAGACCCCGCACATCTAAAAGGGGAAAGTGCGGGGTCCTCTGCTTTTAAAGGGAGCGTACCGGCCGCTACTCAATCGTAATCTCAGGCATATCGACAACAGCGTCCAGCCCCTTATCCTAATTCCGCCCTCAACAAGCTCCGCCCGCAGCCGCCAGCTGACTATATCGGAGCGCGCGGTCAAGTTCCACATCAGTTCGATCCTGGTCAAGCTGGAAGCGGGCAACCGCACCGAAGCGGTGGCTATCGCCTTGCAAAATGGGTTGGTTACTCGGTAAGGCAACCAGCCGAGAGGCGATCGCAGGATCTGTGGAAAATTCACAACATCTTCACTCCGACTCATTACCAGAGGTCAGGATATCTCTTACCAGTGTTCAGGAAGAGATTTAACCAGTAAAACGGCCGAAATAGCTCGAAATCACCTTCCGAGGGACTCACACCTCTTCTCCCAGCCATGCTATAATTCTGACAACTTTTTCAGTGTCAGGCGTCTGGCCAGGAAACGGATCATACCCCGGACTTACCCCGAGATCCGGATCCCGTTTACCGGCACGGCGTTCGAATTGTTAGCCAGTTGGAGGTGGGGAATGGATGGGTTTGAGGATGATGATTTCCAGGGACTAAGGGAAAGCGCCCTTGCGGAGGATAATTTTGACGATGGGGCGGATCAGAGCAATGGCGGTGGCTGCCGGAAGATCCTCATCATCGCCTTTGCCATTCTGCTAATCATCCTCTGTGTTGCCGCCGCGTATTTTGTGATACAAGGGGGCCTACTGGATCAATCGTCGACCGAAACGTTGCCCACGCTGGTGCCGACGGCCGTACCCATTGATGTCGCCCTATCCGGCACGTCCGAAAGCGCGGCTGGGGAAGTGGTTGAAACGGAAGAAGCCATGGTCGCAGAGGATCTCTGGGCCCAGATCCTCGCCGAGGGCGCGATCTCGGTAGGTACATCGGCCGACTATCCCCCATTTGAATATTACACCAGCGACCTGGAGCTAACCGGCCTGGACGTAGCCATTGTCCGGGAAATCGGCCGGCGACTGCGACTTAAAGTGGATCTCCACGATATGGCCTTTGAAGGGTTAAGCAACGCGCTGCAGGTTAACCAGATCGACCTGGCCATCTCAGCCATTTCGGTCACGGAAGAACGCCAGCAGGCCCTGGATTTCAGCAATATCTACTATGTTGGCGCGGACGCATTCCTGGCCGCGACAGATTCCCATTGGACAACCATCACGAACCTGGAGCAGCTAAGGGGTCAAAGAGTGGGTGTCCAAAATGAGTCCGTCTATGATGATTGGGCTCAAAAAAACCTGGTCGAGGCCGACCTGATACGGGCCCGGGACCTACTGAAGTACCAGTTCATGGACGACGCCCTGGTTGACCTGGCCGCCGGTCGCATCGACCTGGTAGCCATGGATCTGGGGCCGGCTGAGACGGCAGCGGCCCTGGGAGGGGTAAAGATCGTCGCCCAAAACCTGAACAGCCAACATTATGCCATTGCCATGCAAAAAGGGTCTCCCGAGCTGCTGGCCGCGATCAACAAGGCGCTTTTTGAAATGCAGGGCGATGGCACCCTCACCCAGCTAATAATCGACTATATACGCCTGCCAGAGGAAGAGATCCAACCCCTGCCAACGCCAACGACGAAGCCGGCAACACCGCCTCCTGCGGCGCCGACGGCGACGCGCTTTAGCGGTTGCATCGACTCCATGGAGTTCGTGGCCGATCTGGGCGACACCGCTGGTATTCCCAAACTGTCACCCGGGCAAACATTCCGCAAAGGCTGGCGACTTCAAAACACCGGCACCTGTGCCTGGAACAGCCAATATGCCCTCATACCCGTCAACGGCAATGTAGCCGCTGCCGATATGGGCGGTACACCCATCGTCGTTACCATCCTGACCCAACCGGGGCAGACCTTCGATTTCTGGGCCGACTTGATCGCCCCGACCTCGGCCGGCAACTTCGTGCAATATTGGTCCATGACCAATGCCCGCACCAACCGGCTCTTTGGTGATCGCGTCTGGGTAGCGGTCGAGGTAATCGCCCCGCCAACAGTCACGCCTCTGCCGACCGCCCTACCCATACCAACACAAACGCCATACCCGACTATAAGTTTCACGGCAAACCCGCAACAGATCAACGAAGGCGGCTGCTCGACCTTGACCTGGTCCACCCAGAATGTCCAGGCCGTTTACCTGTATCCTCAAGGCCAAAATTGGCAAGATTACGGCGTGGTCGGAAACGGCACCCAGTCCGTGTGCCCGGCAACAACAACGACCTATGAACTTCGGGTGCTCATGCGCGATGGGTCGGTTGTGACCCGCACTGTCACAGTCACGGTAATACCCAACCCGGTAGCCGCACCATCCATCGACAAGTTCACGGTAACGCCAACTGAACTCAACCTGGGCCAATGCGTAACCGTCGAGTGGGCAGTCAGCGGCGATGTGAGCTCGGTTTCCATCTTCCGCACTGCGACCATCATCTGGCCCAATGCACCTGTGAGCGGATCGACAAACGATTGCCCACCGGAAGCCGGTGATATCGCCTACCGCATCGAGGCGACCGGTTCGGGCGGTGACAGCCTCCTGCAGATGTTTGTTCGCGTCCTGGTACCATGAGCATTATTAACGGCCTCGGCAGACGGGAACCCGGCTGGCCTGGATCAATTCTTTACGGTCTTGCCAACAGCAGTGATTAAAAGATGCGGTTATTTCTGCCATAAATGTACGGTCATCTGAAACATCATGTACCAACCACGGAACCACCGACTTTTGCCTCTAATGGGAACATTACTCATGCTCGCGGGGGCGGCGCTACTGGTAACTGTGGTGGTGATTTTTGTATTGCCTCAGATCAACGGACCTGAACAGGTACACCAAAGCAGCCTGGAGATACCGCTACAACCGGGAGGGCTCCCAGAAAGCCCGGCGGTCGCGCCCGGGTCAAAACCGCTGCAGTTGCCTACCCCCCTGGCCCCGGCCGGCAGCACGGCCGCCCTTTTCCCCGATACGTTAGCGGCCGGCCAGGCGCCATGGCACGATGATGGCGCCGCCGATACCCCGGCCCTTTCAGCGCCAACCCGCTTGGTCATTCCCGCCTTGCAGATCGATACTGAGATCCAGCCGGTGAGCCTGCTCACGATAGACGATGGCATGAAACAGTATAAGGAGTGGCAGGTGCCGGAGATGTATGCGGCCGGCTGGCACGATGACAGCGCCTTGCTAGGTCAACCGGGAAATACCGTACTCAACGGCCACAATAACATTCATGGGGCCGTCTTCCGCGATCTGGCCTACCTTGAACCAGGGCTTGAGATCATCCTCTATGACGACGATCGTTCTTATACGTATGAGGTTGTGCAGCAAGAATTCCTGGAAGAAACCGGCCAGTCATTGCAAACTCGGGTAAACAATGCCCGTTGGATTCTTCCAACCAGCGATGAACGGGTCACCATCGTTACTTGTTGGCCCAATACAAGCAATACCCACCGAATTGTGGTCATTGCCATGCCTGTGCCTGATACAAGCTAAGAGGTTGGTCATATTGACAACCGGAGTCAAAGCGACAATGATTGTCAGATCGGCATTGATTGTCAAAGCAATAATTATTGTCAAAGCGATAATGGAGGTAATGGAGATGAGAAATAAGATATGGATCATTTTAGCAGTGATCGCGCTCATGGTGATTATTACCGGCACTGCGGCCGCTTTCGCCCAGAGTGCATCAGGGGCAATCCTGGGCACGGTTTACAATGATCAAAACGCCGACGGCGTGTGCGTAGGTACCGGTGAGCCGGGGCTGCCGGGTATGGTGGTTGAGTTCAACAATGTTGAGGCGGCCATCCTAACCGCCTTGCAGACCAACGAAAATGGCTCTTATGGTTACACGGCGGCCGGTTTCGGCACCTGGAATGTCACCGTAAAACCACCGCAGGGCTGGCGCTCCACCGGCCAACCGACGCGGCAGGTGGCCCTGACTTCAACTACACCTGTCGTCAGCGGGCTGGATTTCTGCATTACCCAAGACTCGAGCACACCGGCGCCGACGGCGACGCCTACAAGTAGCGGGTCCGATGGGGCAGTGACCCTCCCTGAATCGGGTGCGCCCATCGCGCCCGCGTTGCTGGTTGCCGCGCTAATCGGGATCGGATTGCTGGTAATTGGAGCCGGGGTGTTCTTCTACAGCCGTCGAATCTCAGACTGAGTGTGAACGCGCCCCGGCCGGCTGCCGGGGCGCGATTTATTTACCGGTGGTCCCCCCTGCCCGCCTACCAAATGCCGGGCACCAGCCGGTAACGCACGCGCTGTGCATATTCCCGGTAGCCGGGTAACTCGTCTTGCAAGGTCCGATCTTCCAGGGCGGTGCGGATGATGAAGGCGACACAATTCAATCCGGCCGGGATCACTCCCCACAGCGAACCCAACATAGGCGGTGTGACCAGGAAGCCCAATCCCCAGCCACTGTATCCGGGATGGCGCACAAACTGGTAAGGGCCGGTGGATACGACCTGATGACCGCGCTCCTCCTGGATTCGCACAGTGCCCACGAAAAAGGCGTTTGAGATCATGGCCCAACTGGCCAGAGTACTGCCCAACAGGTATGAAAAAAGGGCAGCCAATTGTAGCTCCAGCGGCAGGGGCGGCGTCCAGCCGAAGCGTTTGTCCAGACCACAGACAATATAAATGGCAAAAAACAGGGGGATGGCCACGTTGGCAAATAGTCTGTCCCAACCCTTCGTATCGGGCCTTCTCTCGGCTCGTTCAGCGATCAGTCCCGGATTTGCGCGCCACAGGAAAAAAGCGGTAAACGCGACACTGGCCACGTAGACACCCAGGTATACCCAGGCCATGGGCCAGTCCAATGTACCGGCCGAGATGAACAACAACCCGGCCATCAAGACGATGGTCAAAAGGATTTGCCGGCCTCGTTTCAATATCCCCCTGATCAGATCGGGGTTTTCTCTACTTTGTTCGGGAGCGGAATTTACGATGCTCATCGTTCACCTCTCGTAAAATCGGCTGATCTCGCATTTTTAGGTGTGCATAAATAATAAACCGGTTACTTCAAAATTTCAAGCACAATGCCAAACAATTGGCAATCGATACAAACCGAGGTGAAAATCGGGTCCAGGCAATTAAACTGTGTGGTCAGGCGCGGCCTGCACCACTTTGGCGATGGGTAGAACTCAGGTATCATGCAGGCTTATGATGGAAGAAGTCTATGGTTTAGATATTTTCAAGGATGTCGAACGTCTGATCGTCGTCGCGGCGCATCCCGATGACCTGGAAAGCCTGTGCGGCGGGACGGTAGCTCTCCTGGCCGGACGCGGGGTGAAGATTTTCTCGGTCAACTGCACCCTGGGCGATATTGGCGCTCAAGACCCAACCCTGGCCCGGCCGGCCCTGGCCAGCACCCGCTTGAAGGAAGCGGAGGATGCGGCCGAGATCCTGGGCATCGAAAGAACTTTCAACCTGGGTCATCACGACGGCGAGCTGGTCGCGGGCCTAGATTTACGGGCCCAGATCGCTCGTCTCTATCGCCTGACCCAGGCCGATACGCTGTGGACCTTCGACCCTTATTGGACCGGCCAGATCCACCCTGACCACCGGGCGGCCGGGCAAGCGGCCCTAGACGCCTATATGCCATCCAAGATGCCCCTCTACCGCCCCGAACAACTGAACGAACCCGCGGCTGAACTAGGCCGGATCGAGCGGGCTTTCCTATTCTCGACGGATCGGGCGCTGGATGTGTTTGTCGATGTGACGGCCGTCTACAAAACCAAGATGGCAGCCTGCCTGGCCCACCGCAGCCAATTCCCCAATGGTGAAGAAAGCCTGGAATGGATGATGGAGATCGACCGGAGACAGGCCGAAGCGGCGCGGGCCGGAGCCACCGAGTCGGACGCCAAACCGTACGCCGAGCCGGATACCGGACCGTACTACGAGTCGTTCAAGCAAATACGGGTGTGGTGAACGGGGGCGCAGAATTTGCCTGTCGTGGTTGGCATAGCCCGAGTACTCACAATTTTCTCTCATACAGCGCGGCCACAAAGTCCCGGTCGATAATCTGCCGGCAGAAGGTGAAATCCAACCGCTCGTAATAGTCGCACAAGGGCTTGTTGCCGGCCGCACAATCCAGCCTGGCCACCGGCCGGCCATGTCCGGCGATATGAGCCATCGCCCAAGTAAGCAAAACTTCTCCCAACCCCAGGCCATGATATGGATCAGCCAGGGCCAGGGCATGCACATAACCGGCCCGGTCCACTTCCTCCGGCCAGTAGGGATCACCCCAGGTAATGCGCAGCGTACCAATGGCCTCTTCAGCGGCGCCTACGGTGTTCGCAGCAAACGCGACGTCCGAAGTGGATGCGGTGTTCGAAGTGAACGCTAAGTAGATCTCCCCGCCTTCGATCTGGCCTGCAATCCGCCGCCAGGGCGCGTTGGGCGGCGACGGCCACTGGTCGATGCCCTTGCTCACCAGCCAGGCGACCGACTGGGCCATGATCACTATGACTTGTTCCCGGTCATCAGAGTTGGCCAGGCGAATTTTCAAATGGCCGGGTAATGCAGGAGATGTGGGCAACATGCTGCCGCCATTTCTATCACAAGCAGGCCTGGCGGCAACCGTCCGGCAAAGCATTGACAATCGGCCTACCCTGTCTTAAACTCAACCCAGGAATTAGCATCGCCAGGCAACAGAAAGATCTAACCAGTTACATCGTCAAGTAAAGGCAGGGAAACATGTCTTCACCCATGGCCATGGAACCAGAGTCAACCACACACTCATTCGTTATCAAGATCTGGCCAAGCGACCTCCCGGAAAAAGCCGACCCGGGCGCCTGGCAGGGGCGGATCACCCATGTACCTAGCGGGAAAAGCGGCACCCTTGAGGAGCTGAACGAGATCTCTGAATTCATAAGCCCCTTTTTGGAGTCGCTGGGTGTTCGACCACCTATCCGAGTGCGGATGAGCCGCTGGGCTCAACAATTGAGAGGGCAGACCCAGGAGTAATAATCGCGACCAAAGCGCAAGTGCACTTCTAGCCCACTCATGGGTTCCCCCGAAGTTGACTTGCCGGCAACAAATTGGCCAGGTGAATGGTATAATCAATCTGTCGGCGAATATCCTGAGGCATTTACCCATAGCTATAGAAAAAGTGCTTCGAAAGCCGATAGTCGCCGAGCAGGGCAGCGATATTAATGATTGGCAAACTCAAACCTAAAAGCATCGCCAGGCCATAGTAGAGCAAATAAGATACGAGTTCCCTACCTGGAGGTATTGTACTGAACCCCGATTTCAAAGAGTTTTTAGGATCACTAAACAATAACCAGGTTCGTTATCTTGTTGCCGGGGGATATGCCGTCGCCCCATACGGATATCCCTGCTACACCAAAGATCTCGATATCTGGCTTGAAATCAACCCAGAGAATGCGGTGAGAATCGTCGCCGCTCTTGAGCAGTCCGGTTTCTCCTTGCTTGGCTTAACTGCCGCCGATTTCCTCGAACACGGCAGATCTATCCACCTCGGTTACCCCCCAAAACGGATCGTCCTTTGGACAACCTTGACCGGCGTTGATTTTGCGAATTGTTATGCGTCACGGACCGTAATTCATTTCGATAATATTTCCATAAACATCGTCGACCTGGATAATCTCAAAAGAAATAGGCGTGCCGCGGGACGGCCACAAGACTTGGCCGATCTGGAAAACTCTAAGTAATCTTCCCCTGGTGACAAACAGGCTTCGGTTGGATGGCCATCCGGGCCCACTGCACAGCGTATTGGCAGCCGGGCACGCTCAGATGGCGATGATGAGCGAGGCCGGGCAGCGTTGGGAGCCAAACTGCAGGAAATGAGCGATAATAGACGATTATAGGAGGCATGAATGCGGATTCTGGCCATCATCTCGGGTGAATATGGGCAACGGCATGTGGACAACGTCAAAAAACACGGCCCGGCCGAGTGGACCATCGAGATCTGGCGCGCACCGGCCATTTTGCCGCTGATCGTCGATTACCCGGAAGATTATGTGCCGGAAACGTTGCCTCCGGCTGATCTGATCCTTTCCTTCGCCGAACATAAGGGGGTGGCCGAGTTGTTACCCGACGTGGCCAAAGTAACCGGCGCCCGGGCCGTGATCGCCGCCGTGGACAATGAAGCGTGGTTGCCACGCGGGCTGGCCCGCCAGTTACGGGGCTGGCTGGAGGAAATGAACGTGGTCTGCGTGACGCCCAAACCGCTGTGCTCGCTAACCGAAATAGATTACGGCGTGCGCCGCCGGCACCGGCTGACCTACGACGAGCCCCTTATCAGCGAGTTCGCCCGCTATTTCGGCCAACCGGTCCTTCAAATAGCGGTGGACCCTGACACCCGCTGCATCACATCGGCGGGGGTGACCCGGGACGCTGTTTGTGGCTGCGCTCGTTTCGCGGCCGAGGGGCTGGTGGGCATTTCAGCCGACGAGGCCGAAGAGAAAGCCGGTTTACTCCACCATCATTACCCTTGCCTGGCCAGCATGGGCATCGACCCGGACTTTGGCGATACCCTCATGCACGTCTCCGGCAATGTGCTCCGGGACGATGTCGGCCGGCAGGTCAAACCTTTTAAACGAGTCCAGACCATCCGGCCGGGCACGCTCAGCGAATAATAAAATGATGACCAAGGAGATAGCGAGTTGATAAATCGTATTGGCACCGTATCCGTATTTGTCAGCGACCAGGATCGGGCCAAAAACCTTCTACACCGATATTTTTGGTTTTGAGCTACGGGCCGATGCGCCCCTTTTTCCCGGGGCGACCGCCCGCTGGATTGCCGTGGCTCCCCAGGGAGCGCGGACGGAGATCATCCTCTATTTGCCGGATGATAATTGGGACCACTACCGGCAGGTGGTGGGCAAATCTCAGGCGCTTACCCTTGATGTAACAGACATGGCAGCGCTCCACGAGCAGTTGACGGCCAAAGGCGTCGTTTTTGTCCAGGAACCCGATGTACAACCCTGGGGCACCTTCGCCATGATCGAGGACAGCGAAGGCAATCGCATAATGCTGGTGGAGCAACCGGCCGGCTAATTGAGCGCCTGCTCCCGCATGGCTCAGATGCGCCTGGCCAGAACCATCAACTCTATCTCATCCAGTTCAACCGGCCGGCGACCCCAATTCCCGGCCGTGCCGCCCCAGATATTTTGCACCTCAAAACCGGCCATCCGGCACAATAAGGCCAGTTCACTGGGGACGTAACCTCGTTCGCGCACCATCACGCTGACTTCCCCCTCTTCCATGGTGAAGAGATCGCTGGTAGTCAGTGGATCAAAGGCGCCACTGGTGACATCTTCCTGGTCATGCTCGCGGATCTTGCGCAGGCCGTTCAGAGCGGTCAGGAGAAAACAACCCCCCGGCTTCAAGGCCGCCTGGATATTGCCCAGAATGGCCAGGTCATGTTTAAGGGGGTCATCGGCCAAAGTCAACAAGGAAAAAGCGCCCTCACACAGGCAGATGGCGGCATCGAAACGGTGACCGGCCCTATAGCGGGTGGCGTCGGCTTTGATCCAGGTCACCGAGACGCCGGCTACATCGGCCGCGCCGGCCGCCTGGGCCAACATCCCGGCCGAGATGTCGACTCCGGTCACCCGGAAGCCGCGACGGGCCAATTCAACGCTGTGACGTCCGGCGCCGCAGCCCATGTCCAAAATGTGCTGGCCGGGATCAACAGGCAGCAGTTCCAGCATAAAATCAACTTCGGCCAGAGTGTTTTTCGTAAATACATTGTCCATGTAGCCGGGAGCGTGTTCGTCAAAGAAGCGCTCCCAATCATTTTTTTCTGCGCCCATCGGTCTTTTCCTTTTTCTTGAGTCAAAAAAGAGAGCGGCCTACGGCAGGCGGGCCAGCAGGTCATTGGCCTGGTTCAAATCCCGGGCAGCCTCACAGCCGGTGAAAATCGCCTGGGCCTCGATTCCATCCAGGGCAGCCAGGTCGGATCGTCCCTGCTGTTCATGCATAAGCGCCCGGTGGTAATAGGTCCGGCCGAGAGTCAGACGGCTACCCATCTCGGTCGTCAGGGCGATCGCTTGCTCAAAGGCGGCCGCGGCACCGGCAAAATCCCCTTGAGCAGCCAACAACTGGCCCAATACTCGCCTGGTAATCGCTTCTGCTTGTGGCGCAGTCGCCTCATTGGCCAACAACAAACTCTCCTCGAGAATGGCCATCGCCGCTTCTTGATCCCCGCTAAGCAGCGATATTTCTGCCTGGTATGGAAGGAAATAAAGGAAGACATCTTTGATCTCTGAACCGGCCAATAGATCAACAGTCTGGCTGTAGACAACGGCAGCTTTAGCGAGATCTCCTCTCTGCAAGTGAATGTAACCTTCTAGCTGGAGCAGGTAGCCCTTCCCAAACAGTTCGTTCATGTGCTGGCTTTTTTCCAAGGCCCTGCCCAGGTATTCAAAGGCAGCCCCTTCGTCACCCATGTCAATGGAGACCTGGGCCAATATTAACTCGGCCAATACCTCTAAACGCTTTTCGTCAATGGTCGTCGCCAGGTCCAATGCCCGCCGGAGCTCATCGGCCGCCTGGCGTAATTCACCCTTGCCGGCCAGGGCAAAACCGTAACACCATTGCCCCCAGGCCACTCTGGCAGCCGAGCCGATCCGCTCGCCGATCCGCCGGTCCATGATGGCCGCTTCCAGGGCTTTTTCCCAGTGGCCCATAGCTAAGTAGTTCTCGGCCATAAATTCTTGGCCGTAGGCGATGGCCATTAAATAGCCCGACGTTTCGCCCAGCGCAATAGAGGCCGCGGCCCAGGCCATACTATCCTCGAAGCTGGCCATATGTTGGTAGGCGGCGGCCAGGTTGGTGTAGATAATGCTCATGGTAGGCGGATCAGAGTAAGGCTCCGCCAGAACCCTGGCCTGCTCAGAATAGCCAATAGCCACTGAATAGTCACCACGATAATGGTGATATCGCCCCAGGTGGGCCAGGGCCTGGGCAACATCCAAAGGCTGTTTTTCCGGATCCAATTCGGCCAGCGCCTGTTCAAGCATGACGATCCCCCGCTCATCATTCATCACATTATAAACACCGCCCATCTTGACCCAAATCGTGGCTTGCCGCTGTTGTTCCAGTAATAGGGCAACGGCTTGTTGGTAATGATCGACGGCCGCGATCATCGGCCCGGTTACACTGTAAACATCACCCATCGCTTCAAGGATCATCCCCTGGGCAGGGTTATTGCCCAGGGAAATGGCGCATTCCTGGGCCTGGCGATAATAAACGAGCGCCTCGTCGGCCGCGAACATACCCTGGGCATTTTGGGCGGCCAGCAAGGCGTATTCCAGGCCCTTGTCCAGCATGCCGGCGGCGATGGTATGGTAGGCCAGATCCTCGATAGGGGCAGCGCGGCCCTCATCTCGAGAGACTTCCAAGGCCTGGGCGATACGCCCGTGCAAACGGTGGCGGCGGATCGACAGGATCTCGTCATAGAGCACTTCGCGGATCTTGTCGTGGGTGAAAATGAACGTCTCGCCGGTCAGCGGCCGCAGCAACTGGGCAGCGATAGCTTCCTCCAGTGCATCAAGAAGCTGGTCTTCCGTTTCGCCGGCCACAGCCGCCAGTAACGGGTATGAGAAATCTTTGCCGATGACGGCGGCGGTGTGCAGGATGTCGACACAAGTTTCACTCAGATGGTTTAGCCGGCGGCCGATGGCCTCCTTGATGCTCTGGGGAATGGCCAGTTGATCCAACTCGTCCCGTTCCCAATGGTCGCCGACCCGGTAGATCTGGCCCTGGTCAACCAGCGCCTTTATCACTTCCTCGATGAAAAAAGGGTTGCCTTCTGTTTCCCTAAAAATGGCCTCGGCAAATTCATCCGATACCCGCTCCTGCCCGAACAGCGTGGCGATGAGGGCGTTACTCTCGGCGACAGTGAAACGGGCCAGTTGGATGCGGCTCACCTGGCGCTGGCGATTCCACTGGACCAGGGCTTCGGCCAGGGGGTGGTTCCGGTCCAATTCGACCTCGCGGTAACCGGCCAGGATCAGAAGTGGGGCCTGGCGCAACCGGCGCATCAGGTACGATAAAACAGCCAGGGTGCCCTGGTCAGCCCAGTGAAGATCGTCGACGAACAGAAGTAGACCCTTCTCGCCGGCGAGCTTCTCCAGAAATTGGGCGAACATATCGAATAAGCGCAGCCGCTGTTCCTGCGGTCCCAGGCTTGGGCTGGCGGGCAAGGGACCAAGCCGGGTATCTATCTCCGGGACCAACCGGGCCAATTCCGTTGCCGTGCCCCCCAGCGCGGCCCGCATCGTCTCGGCCTCTTGTTCACGAACCCAGTCTCGCAACGCTTCAGCCAGCGGCAGATAAGGCGTTGTCGCCTCAAATTCATAACAACCGCCGCTAAGAATCGCCGCGCCGGCGACCCGAGCCTGGGCCATAATCGCCTGGGCCAGCCGGGTCTTACCAATTCCCGGTTCGCCGCTGATAAGCAACAAACCGGCCTGGCCGGAAAGAGCCCGCAGCCAGAACTGGGTGCCCTGGGCCAGTTGTTCGGCCCGGCCGACCAGCCGCCCCCGGGCAATGGAATCCAACAACGAGGCGGCCGGAACCTCAGGCACGAGGGACAGATCGCCCGGCGCTGGTTGGGCGATGTCTTCCAACCGCGCCAAGACCACGGCTGCCGAAGCCGGCCGGCGGGCCGGCTCTTTTTCCAATAAGGCGACGACCAGGGTATCCAGGACAGGCGAGACAGCGGGATTATGGGCGCTGGGGGGCACGATCGCCGCATGGAGATGGTTGGTCAGCAATACAGCCACATTGTCCCCTTCAAAGGGGGGCCGTCCGGCCGTCATCTCATACAACATCACGCCCAAGGCATACAGGTCGGATTGGACGCTGGCCGGCTGGCCCATGATGAGTTCCGGAGCCAGGTAAGCCATGGTGCCCATGAGCATCCCCGACCCGGTCAGCCGGGTACGACTGGGATCATATGCCAGGCCAAAATCCATCAGCTTGGCCACCCGACTCTGGGTCAAGACGACATTTTCAGGCTTCACATCCCGGTGGATAATGCCATTTTGATGGGCGTGATCGAGGGCAGCGCAAATATCGCGGCTCACTTTCAATGCCTCTTCCAGGCCCGGCCGTTCAACCTGGCGCAGTGTCTGGCCCTGGACCAACTCCATCACCACATAGGGCACCTGGTCATATTCACCGGCATCGTGGATGGCGACAATATTGGGATGGTTCAACCTGGCCGCGGCCCGGGCTTCGGCCAGTAAACGGGCCCGGCCCTCGGTACCCGGCTGGGCTCCGGATACCATTTTTACGGCCACAGGTCGCTCCAGAAGGAGATCCGTTGCCCGGTAGACGATGCCCATGCCGCCCTGACCCAGCTCACTATCCAGGCGATAGCGATCCGCGAGCACGGATCCTAGGAGTTGTGTCACCATTTTACCTCACGTGATCCTTTGCCAGGCCAGGGAAAAATCACAGCCGGCTCATGAAGGAGAATACCCGGTCATCATGACCAGGAGGCAACTCGTGGCCATAATCAGGATAAACCAGCAGCGATTTCGGCGCTGTGATCTTATTATAGGCCGCGAATTGGGTAGAAGGCGGGCAAATGGTGTCCATCAGGCAAACACCCAGTAATACCTCGGCCCGGATGCGCTGGCTCAAATGCTGCACATCAATATAACCCAGCGTCTCAAAGATAGCTTGCTCTTGCTCATGCAACGGGTCGAAATGGCGGAAATAATCCTGCAATTCGGCGTAGGCGTTGGTCGCCAAATCGATGTCCCAGACCCGGCGATAATCGCACAGAAAGGGGTAGAGGGGCGCGGCCAGCTTGATCCGCGGTTCCAGGGCGGCACAGGCCAGTGTCAGACCCCCACCCTGGCTGCCGCCCAGGGCGCCAACCCGCTTCTCGTCCACCTCAGGCATGGCCATCACGATCTGGGCCAGCCGGGCTGTATCGAGAAAGATATGGCGGAATAACAGCTGTTCGGGCGGTCCGCCAAGGCCACGAATGATATGCCCGTTCAGCGTTGGGCCGGTTACGCCGCCGGTATCTTCCGACAACCCCCCTTGCCCGCGACAATCCAGGGCGGCCACGGTGTAGCCCTGGGCGGCGTAGCCCAGCTTGGAAAACCAATCGCCGGAAGAGCCTGAATAGCCATGGAACATCAACACGGCCGGCTGGGGGCCCCGGCTGGCCTTTGGCCGCAGCAGCTTGGCGTGCACCCGGGCGCCGCCGGTGCCGGTGAAGTAAAGGTGGAAACAGTCGGCCACAGCCGGTTCAAAGCCGGCCGGGACCAGTTCCACCTGGGGATCAAGGGCGGCCAGTTCGGCCAGGCCCTCGTCCCAGAAGGTATCGAAATCGGCCGGGCGCGGGTTTGTTCCCTGGTAAGCCGGCAACTCCTCCAGGGGCATATCGAAGGTTAAGGGCATAGTATTCCTCCTACAAGCAAATGACTTAATAAGACTAAGTATTGTGGCCAGCAACCAATGATACCCGCTGTACTAAACGAGCCAAGGCCAGTTTGTATATTGAAAGGCCAGCTTGCCTAACTTATAATGTAAATGAAGCTATCTTGGAATTGACCGAAGTTGGTGCCAGTATGACGATGAGGGTGGCCCAGGAAAGGTAGCTCGCAACTAAGCCACTGTGGGGAGGATGAACATGCTCAGAATTGTTATGCTGGGCGGATTTGAGTGCTGGTGGGATGAAAAAAACCGGCCCCTGCCGGCCACGGCCAAAGCACGCTCTCTGCTGGCCTACCTCATCGTCAACCGGGATCGGGCCTGGCCGCGGGAGCAATTGGCCAGCCTTTATTGGGGTGACCGGCCGGAGCATAAAGCGCGCCAATCCCTAGCCACCGCACTTTGGGATATGCGTCATTGCCTGCCGGATAAAAATCTCTTAGCGGCCGATGCCCAGAGCGTGCAATTTGATCCCCAGGTCGATCTATGGCTCGATACCGAGGTATTCGAGAACCTCATGGCTTACGATGATCCGGTCGCTCTAGAGTCAGCAAGTGAGCTTTACCGGGGCGACTTCCTGGAAAGCTATTATGATGACTGGGTCGTCGACCAGCGCTACCGGTTGCAGGGCCTCTTCAGCGAAATGCTGGGCCGGCTAATGGCCATCTATGAGGGGCAAGGTGATGATAGGGAAGCGTTGGCCACTGCCCAAAAACTGATAGAACGGGATCCATTGCGCGAAGAGGCCCACCGGCTGGCTATGCGCTCCTACGGCCGCCTGGGCCAACGGAGCGCCGCCCTGCGCCAATATCGCCGCTGCCGGGAGATAGTGCTGGAAGAGCTGGGCATCGAGCCTGTGACCGAGACAACAGAATTGTACCAGGCGATCCTGGAAGGGTATTTTGAACCCAGGTTACCGACCGGCGCTCCCGATGGGGAAGCGGCCCCAGCCCCCGGCCCACCCCCCTTCAAAGGTTTGCAATTCTTCGGCGTAGATGATGCAACGTTGTTTTTCGGGCGTGAAGCGTGGGTAAGCCGGTTGGCCGATCACGTTAAGCAAAATCGTTTTCTAGCCGTGGTCGGCGCATCGGGCAGCGGCAAGTCGTCGGTGGTGCGGGCCGGGCTCATCCCGGCCATATTGGCCAACGGCGCCGTTCCCGGACAAAGTGGCGAGATATGGTCACATTGTCTGCTCACCCCCACGGCCGATCCCCTGGCCGCGCTGGCAGCCGGCCTTTTGACCAGGAAAACCCAGGAGGCTGATCCGGCCGACAGGGAGGCGCTCGTCGCCCTACTAAAAGATGACCTGGCCCGCGATCCAGATACATCACGCAAAACCATCGGGCAGGGTCCGGGACGCCTGCTGCTGGTTGTGGATCAATTCGAGGAACTTTTTACCCTTTGTCGGCGCCCGGCCGACCGCCAGCCTTTCGTGGCCAATTTACTGGCCGCGGCCGGCGACGAAGAAGGGCCAACAACGGTAGTCATCGCCCTGCGAGCTGATATTTATGCTCACTGCGCACAATTCGACGATTTACGGGAACAATTGGTCCAAAACCAGGTTTACCTGGGCCAGATGAGCCAGGAAGAGTTGCGCATGGCTATCGAAGAGCCGGCCCGGGCCAGGCGGTGGGCAATTGAGCCCGGCCTGGTCGATCTTATCCAGCGGGATATGGGGGATGAGCCCGGCGCTCTACCTTTGCTCTCCCATGTACTGCTGGAAACGTGGGCACGCCGCCGGGGCCGGACCCTAACCCTGGCGGGCTATAATGAAGCCGGCGGCGTGCAGGGCGCCATTGCCTTGACAGCCGACCGGGTGTACCAGGGCCTCACGCCTGAACAGCAAGCTATTGCCCGTAACATCTTCTTACGCCTGACCGAACTGGGCGAAGGGACCCAGGATACCCGCCGCCGGGCCACCCTGGGCGAGCTAGTGCCACTCAACGGAGAACGCCCGGCCATGGAATCGGTGCTGGCCACGCTAGTCGACGCCCGGCTGGTCATCACCGCCGAAAACAGGGCTGAGGTAGCCCATGAAGCGCTGATCCGTGAATGGCCTGCCCTACGTCGCTGGTTAAACGATAATCGCGAAGATTTGCGGCTGCACCGGCACCTGACCGAGGCAGCCCAGGAATGGGAGCGACTGGGCAGGCCCGCGGATGACCTCTACCGGGGGGCACGCCTTGAGGGTGCCCTGGAATGGGCTGAGCGGCGACCAGCCATCCTCAATGCCCAGGAACAGGAATTCCTGAGCGCATCGTTGAACCGGGCCCAAGAGCGCGCGGCCGAACGGGAAACCCGGCACCGGCGTGAATTGGTCGCGGCCCAGGCGTTGGCCGAGGAGCAACGAAAGGTCGCAGTGGCAGAAAAAAGACGCGCCGAAGAACAGTCTGTAGCAACCACGAAGTTCAGGCGCGGCGCCCTGGTTCTATTCGGTGTATCCCTGGCGGCCATCCTGCTAGCCTTGACCACCTTCCTACTGTTCCGCCAGGCAAGACAAAACGAACGACTAGCCACCTCCCGGGAATTGGCGGCCGCGGCCATCAACAACCTAGAGATAGACCCTGAACTGAGTGTGCTGCTGGCGCTGGAGGCGATGGCCGTGGCCGATACCCGGGAAGCGCAGAACGCCTTGCACCAGGCTCTGCCGGCCCAGCACCTGATCCGGACCTTCAGCGGACACAGTAATATCGTCGCCAGTCTGGCCCTCAGTCCCGATGGCCAGCTGCTGGCGACGGGTAGCCAGGACCACACGCTAAAAATATGGCAGCTGTCCAGCGGCCGCGAATTGCTCAATCTGGGCTTTCCCGGGGCAGCGGTACGGGCCCTGGCCTTCAGCCCCGACGGCCGGCGGTTGGCCACGGCCGGTTTCGCGATGCCCTTTAACATCTGGGAGTTGGCCCTTGATCAGGCTGGCAATAGCCTCACGGCCCGCGCCCTGATCACTATCACCGCCCAGACCGAACCGGTGCTTGCCCTGGCTTTCAGCCCCGATGGCTCTTTGCTGGCCAGCGGCGACAACGCGGCGCTGGCCAGAATCTGGGATGCCGGCAGTGGGCAAGAATTGTTTACCCTGGCCGGTCACGAGCCCACGCCATCTGCCACCACGGTAGGCCTGCTTGGCGTCAACGGCGTGGCCTTCAGTCCCAATGGCCAATTGCTGGCTACGGCCGGGACAGATGGGACGACCCGGGTCTGGGATGCCGGGTCGGGTGCAGCGCTGTTGGTAATACCCGGCCATTCCCAGGCAGCGAGAGCGGTGGCCTTCAGCCCTGATGGAAACCGATTGGCGGCAGCCGGAGAAGAGGGAACAGCCAAAGTCTGGCGCCTGTCCTCTGGCGCCGGCGCAATGGAAACCCAGCTGGTCATCAACGAGCCCGACGGGCTCAACACCGTCGTTTTCAGTCCCGATGGATCGACCCTGGCCACCGCCGGGATCGACGGCAAGGTAAAGATTTGGGATGCCCAATCAGGACAGGAACTGCTGGCGCTCATAGGCCATTCAGGATCCGCACTCCTGGCCGCTTTCAGCCCCGACGGAGAGAAGCTGGTCACCACCAGTGAGGATGGCACGGCCCGGGTGTGGGATACCGGGCCCGGCCGGGAACTATTGGTCCTGACGCCCGGAACCAGCCCTGCCTATAGCCCGAACGGGGAATGGCTGGCAACCGGCAATGACGACGGCACGATCACGATTCGCGAGGCCGATTCTGGACAGGCGCTGCTCACCCTGCCGGGACATGGGGACATGGTCGTCTCGGCCGCGTTTAGCCCTGACAGTAGCCAGTTGGCTACGGCCAGCAGGAACGGTACGGCCAAGATCTGGGAGGTCGAAAGCGGCCGGGAGCTTTTTGATCTGGCCGGCCATGAGGACCGTCTCTGGGATATCACCTACAGCCCTGACGGCACGCTTCTAGCCACAGCCGGCAATGATCATACCTTTAAAATATGGGATACCGCCACCGGCCGCGAGCTTCGAACCATCCACGCCAGTGATTCTGCCGTCTTCAGCGTCGATTTCAGCCCCGATGGGAGACATTTAGCCAGCGGTAATTGGGGTGAAGCTGAAGGCGATTCCGTCAAGCTTTGGGATGTGGCTTCTGGCCAGTTGTTATGGGCCCTCTCCATTGAAGATGGCGTGTATGATGTGGCTTTTGATCCCAGCGGCGAACGCCTGGCCATCAGCCACCGGAGCACCGCCACCTTATGGGATGTCACCGCCGATGAACCTCAAGAAATATTTTCCTTCGACGGCCACGCCAGTTCGGTGATACATTTGGAGTTCAACACGGATGGGGGGCAGCTGGCCTCGGCCAGTTTTGATGGCACCGCCCGACTTTGGGACACGGCCACAGGACAGGAAGTGCTCACCCTGGCAAACCAGAACGATCCCCTGGTCAGCGTCGAATTCAGTCCCGATGGGGACCGCCTGGCCGCGGCCAGCATGAGCCAGACAACCCATGTCTACACCCTGGACCCGCAAGAGCTGGTTGAATTGGCCAAGGTTCGGGCGACCCGCTCCTTGAGCGTTGAAGAATGCCGGCGCTTTCTGCACCGGGACCGCTGTCCGGATTAATGCCGGCAAAAACTATGCCTACAATCCCCAGGCAAAAATATCTTTTTTGATACTTTTTTGATACCCCTTTTATACGCTGAAATCGTGAAACTGGATCTCGTCCCCACTCTGTAGCGAGCGGGCGACGAAACAAGAAACCTGGAGGGTATCATGAATAGTAACCGCATTTTCGCCATATCCATACTCTTTTTACTCCTGATTGTGCAGGTTACCGCCTGCAGCGGCGCGCCGGCCGAACCGGCCGCAGGCACTCCGGAACAGCTGGTTGCCGAAGAACCGGCCGTCCAGGCAACAGCGCCGCCAACGAGCACACCGGTACCGGCAGAACCGACGCCCGTGCCGGCGACAGAAACGGCCGTGCACCCAACGCCCGAACCAACCCAGGAACCACCAACGCCAACACCCGAGCCAACCAATACGCCAGAACCACCCCCACCCTGGGCGGCCGACCTGGTAGGAGTTTGGTTCAAACCGGGTACCGAAGCAAACGGGAACCAGGATTTATATATAGGCTACAACGACGATGGAACTTACCGCGTAGCCTATTCGCAGGGTGAATTAACTACGGGCTATGCAGAAGAAGGAAAGTATTGGTTTGAGGGTGAAGTACTCCTGCTGGTTGCCCTGCGTGGTAAAAATAGCTGTCCAAAAGAGGATATCGGCCGCTGGCAGGTTGAAGTCACACCAGGCACCTCTTCACGATTCATGCGCGTTGAAGATCCCTGCGGCCAGCGCGTCCTCGGCAATGAAGGAACGTGGACCTGGGTATCGCCGAGGCCCGTAGCCGATCTGGAACCCGCACCCACCTGGGCGGCCGACCTGGTAGGCATCTGGTTCAAACCGGGCCTCGAAGCCGTGAGGGGCAAAGATTATTTCATGCAGTTCTTTGACGACGGGACCTATCGTGTCGCTGAGACACAAAGTCAATTAGCCTCAGGTTACGAGGTAGAAGGAAATTACCACTTCGAAGGGGATGTCTATGTTGCGCTTGATACCGGCGGCAAGATACCGTGTCCAGGAGGAGAAATCGGCCGTTACCAACTGACGATATCGCCCGGCGAATCCATGCGGGTCATGCAGCTTGAGGAAGCTTGCAGGGCCCGGGCAGCCAACTTTGAAGGGACGTGGACCTGGGTATCACCTTAAGTAATCGAGGCCCATGTGCCGAATACCATACCACTTAGATCAACTTCAAACGAGTCGTGGGCCAGCCCTGGATTAACCAGGTCTCCCACCCATACACAAGGAGACTCTCATGAACAACCGGCAATCTCAAGAACCAAACCACCGGAATGACTATCATTTCAAGGGCATCTTTTTACTGCTGTTGATGGCATTGGCGCTGCTGGCCATGACCGGCGTGGTCTTTGCCAATAGCCGCATCGCCACCCCAGAGTATCCAGGCCCGCCCTTCTATTCTAACTGGGGTCCCGACACCCACGATGGCGACTGGGTGGCCGTCTTCTTCTACCGGGACCTGGCTTGCATCCCGGCCGATCGCAACTTGTTGGGTGGCTTCGATTTCAACGCCTACGGTTGCCAACTGCTGGTCGACGGCTTCGCCATCTTCTCTGAGGACAGCCCGGCCGGTCCGCCCATCCACCAGGAACTGCACGGGCAGGCCGTGCCCTGGTACTTCGTCAGCCCGGCCGACTTCGCATTAGCGGCCGGAGACGGTGTGTTGACGCTTCCCGAACTAGAAGCTTTACCATCTCTGGAGAGGGGCATCGCCCGGCTGTTCCACGAAACCCAGCTACTGGGTGCGGCCGGGGCCATGATCAACGTCGTAGCCCAGGGCACTTTGGGGCCGGGCTCTCATTTCGAGAGCTTTCAGGTCCACGGTATTACCAATCAACATAGCGGAACTGTAAACGGCAATATCACCTTGGGCTAAGCCGGCATCGCCAGAACGGCGCCGGTATGTGCACCACTTTGTTACTGATCCTTCCGGTTTCCATTGCCGCGAGGTCTCAGTTTCACAAGGCGAGGTCCTGTTCAAAAGAGCGGGGCCTCGTCCCTTGTTGAGAAAAGGTGACCCTACGGGAAAGCTTCAGAGGTCAGCATATATATTGACACCGTCCTTTTGCCTATGATATCCTGTTTCCAACAACTTATTTACCGCCTGTTGAGCACTGGAGCGGTACCATTTCGGGAAGCTAGAGCGTTCATTCGAGAAAGGTGGGGCTCATCTCCAAAAGGAGGGGAAAATGAATATCAAGAAAGGTTTGTCCATGTGCATCGTGTTGCTGCTGCTTGGTCCATTCTTAGCCAGTTGTGGGGAAAGCGAAGTGGCCGATACGCCAACGCCGGAACCTTTAGTGGAGGAGAACCAGACCGCTGAGCCGGTCGAAGAACCCACGGTAACGCCCGTACCCCCGACAGAAACAGCCCTGCCTCCAACGGAAACGGCTACACCCTTACCGCCAACAGAAACGGCAACGCCAGAACCAACAGCAACGCCAGAGCCTCCAACAGCAACGCCAGAACCGACGCCGGTTTGGGCGGCCGACCTGATTGGCATCTGGTTCAAGGAAGGGGCAACCATCAGTGGTCAAAAACTACCTGACTATTACATCCAGTATTTCGCTGACGGGATTCTACGAGTCGATGAGAGCCGATTTAAACTCGAAGACGCTGACGCTGCTGAAGCAGGAGGAAAGTTCTCGTTTGAAGGTGATGTGCTTCTTATTGAAGACAGCAGAGGAAGTTCCGCCTGCCCAGCGACACAGATCGGTCGATACAAGATTGAAGTTATTCCCCTTGAATCCATCCATCTTGTTATGCTTGATGATCCCTGCCGCCCGCGTGCTACTCATAGTGAAGGAACCTGGATCTGGGTAGAGCCTTAGCCAACAGCAGGCTAGCCACGCCACAGGCTGAGCGCAAGGAATCTAGCTGGAGACGGATAAACATGGAGATCGCTAACTGTTCCTGATCCTGTCAGCGCTTGCTTGTCCTGAGAATGTACAACGCATGCGGCTGCCTTTTTCAAGGCTCAAAAAATATATGGCCAAACCTTTCTAATAATCAAAAACCCGGCATAATAAGGGCCTTGCAGCGTCAGGCTGCCCATAATGCGGCCTTAGGGTCCAGGGTCAGGCTACATGAAAGGCAACGCCATCATTTGGGATTTTGACGGCACGCTGGTTGATTCCCGGCAGAAGAATCTGAGCGTCAACCGGGCGCTGATCGCCCACGTTACGGGCAAACCGGCCGATTCCTTTCCCCTGTTGCGTTCCCAGGAACTATTTGAAGCGGCCGATGCCCGGAGTAATAATTGGCGCGATTTCTATCTGGTCGATTTTGGCCTATCAGAAGCGGAGACGGCCGAAGCCGGCCGGCTGTGGACCGAGTTCCAGCTCCAGGACCAAACACCGATGCCCCTGTTCCCCGGCATCAACGAAGCTTTGACCGGCCTGGGCGACCTGCCCCAGGGGATCGTCTCCCAAAATAGCCGGGCCATGATCCAGGCCACCATGGCCCAGGCCGGCCTGGAGCAGTACATCGAGACCGTCATCGGCTATGAAGAAGTCCCCCTCGACCGGCAGAAGCCGGATCCGGCCGGCCTTTTGACCTGCCTGGAAAAGCTGACCCAGTTGCGGCCGGGGGCAGCCTTCTATATCGGCGACTGGCAGACGGATGCCTTGCAAGCGGTGAAGGCGCGACAAGTGATCCAGGAACGCGGGCTGGCCATCGCGTTGATTAGTATCGGCGCCTTCTACGGTGGGACGGCCGGCGACGATGCCTGGAGCACCCGCTTCGATGTCTCCGTTCAGCACCCTGGGGAGATCGTCCAGATCGTGCGCGATAGCCTTGCACAAGTCTGACCTGCGGCGTCGCCACGCCAGGGTTCGCGTTATAGAAGCTGGCATAAGGCGGACTGCGAGCCCATTTCAAGCCGTTCAGCGCCATCCCAAATCTAACTCGCCCGATCTGCAGATTTTCCATTATAATGTTCTTGTGTCGGAAACCGTGCTCCAGACAAAGCTATATATTCCTTCGCCACGGCCGCACCTGGTGCTTCGCCAGCGCCTGCTGGACAAGCTAGACGGTGCCCGGGAGGCAAAGCTGACCCTGATTTCGGCCCCGGCCGGCTATGGCAAGACAACCCTCTTGAGTACCTGGGCCAGGGAGCGTGACCTGCCCGCTGCCTGGCTATCGCTCGACGCGGACGATAACGATCCGGCCCGTTTCCTGATTTACGTGGCTACCGCGCTGCAGGCTATTGCGCCAGAAGCGGGGCAACTCTCACTGGCCATGTTATTTTCCACACCGCCGCCGCCGATCAACACGGTGCTCACTACGCTAGTCAACGAGTTGTCCCGACTGCCGGCTAATTTTTTCTTATTTCTTGACGATTACCATTCCATCGAGGCCCAGGATGTTCACGATGCCTTGGTTTTTCTGATCGATCACCTGCCGCAGCGGATGCACATTGTTATCGCGAGCCGCTCTGATCCGCCCCTGCCCCTCAGTCGCTTGCGAGTTCGTGGCCAACTCAACGAGTTGCGCCAGGCAGATTTGCGTTTCACGGCCGCGGAGGCAACTACCTTCCTTAATCAAGGCGCCGGCCTGAACCTGACGAGGGAACAAGTTACAACCCTGGAGATCCGAACAGAGGGCTGGATCGCGGGATTGCAGTTGGCGGCACTCTCTTTACCCGGCAAGAAAGATGTTTCGACTTACATCAGAGAGTTCAGCGGCAGCCACCGCTTCGTGATCGATTTTCTGGCCGACGAAGTGCTTTCTCAGCAGCCAGACGAAATCGTTTACTTCTTACAACAGACATCTATCTTGGACCGGCTTACCGCCCCGCTCTGTGATGCCGTCACCGCCGGGGTTAATTCGGCGGACATCTTAAAAAAGATCGAGGAAGCCAACCTCTTCCTCGTACCACTGGACGATCACCGGGAATGGTATCGATATCATCCCTTGCTTAGCGATTTCTTGGGTTCCCAACTTGACGAGAAGACCCGGGCCATTTTGCACCTACGGGCTGCCAAATGGTTATTAGCCAATGAACTTTACTCTGAAGGAGTGAAACATGCCCTGGTCGCTGGGGATTTAGACCAGGCTGTTACGGCCGTTTTACAAGCAGCCCCGGTAGCCTTCAATCGCGGTTCCCACAGCACCCTGCTGGGTTGGCTAAATGCTATTCCAGAGGAGAAGTTATTGCTTCATAGTGACCTCGCCCTATATAAAGGCTTCGCCCTTTTCCTTACCCTATCCTACGAAGTGGCTATCCCGTATGCCGCGGCCGCTGAGCAGGCGCTCTCCCCAGATGCGCCCAGGGCGACTCTTGGCCATTTGTTCTGCCTCAAAGCGCACATCGCACTTTGCGAAGAAAAGGTAGATGAATCCATTCAATTTGCCCGGCAGGCTTTGGCTCATCTGGCGGAAGATGATCTTTCCTTCCGCAATCTTACTTATAACATCCTGGGACAGGTTTTAGAGATGAAGGGCGATATCGGCGCGGCCGCCGAGGTCTACGACCAGGCCTTCAAATCAGGTTGGCAAGCAGGTGACCAGATGGGCGCCCTGGTTGTTTTCACCAACCTGATATTTGCTCTCAATGAGCTGGGCAGACGACGAGACGCGCTTGCCATGTGCCAAAAATTGGCAGCCCAGGGCAAAATGGTTACTCTTCACGGCTTACCCCTGCTGGATGCGGTCTATCTTTCACAGAGCTTGCTCTCATACGAGGCCAACGAGTTGGAAACTGCCTTGGAACAGGTACAACGCTCCCTCACTCTATTTTCGGCCGCCAACTTCTCCCAAGGGATCCTATGGGGGAAATACATCCTGGCCCGCATCTACCTGGCCAAGAACAACTTCGACGCCCTGGCCAAAGTCAGCCAGGAGGGTCTTCAACTCGCGACGGTACTGGGACGCGAGTCCATCCAAGGCCCCTGGTTTTCTGCGCTAGGAGCCCAAGCGGCTCTTCAACAAGGCACGCTGGCACCGATGGTTCGCTGGGCGGAAGCGGCCGGTTTCGGAGCCCATGATTCGCCCCATCACTGGTCTGATTTTCCTTATTTCACTTACATACGACTGCTAATCGCACAAAACCATCTATCAGAAGCGCAAGAACTGCTGCAAACCATGGAGAAAGTCGCTCGCGAGGGTGGCAGACATCGCAAGTTAATAACCATCTATCTGCTGCAATCTCTTCACCAGTTGGCCTCAGGTAATACAAAAGAAGCCATGGAGAAAGTCAACCTGGCCGTGAGTCTTGCCGGACCAGAGGATTACCGCCGCGCTTTTCTTGACGAAGGGCCAGAGATCACCCCACTTCTTCGCCAGGCCAGGGCGGTCGCCGCCGTCTTTGTAGATCAGTTGCTAGACGCCTTTGGCGCCCGGCCCGCGCCAGGTGCGAAAGCCGGCGCCCTTATCGATCCGCTCAGCCAGCGCGAGCAAGAAGTACTGGATCATGTCGCCATGGGGCTGTCGAACCGGGAAATCGCTGACCGGCTGGTGGTGACCGTAGGCACCGTAAAAAAACATCTCAATAACATCTTCAGCAAACTGGGTGTCAAGAGCCGCACGCAGGCTGTTTCCAGGGGTAGAGAGCTAGGTTTGCTAGAGTGATCGCTTCCCCCATTCCTAACAGAGAAAGCAATTAAGCAAGGCACAAGGAGGTGGGCGGATCCTCAGTTCCCAGCCGGGGATCCTCAGTTCCCAGCCGGGGATCCTCAGATCCCCGGCTCCTCATTTGTGCCAACTCTAAAAAGCTTCTCGATAAACAATTCCACAATCAACCCCCAAGATTCCACTAAGGTGGAATGACAAATCAACCCCTGCCGCTTTAGCATGAGGACACGTGTGAAATTAAGCGTTGTCAGGCAAGGAGGCTAAAAAACATGATGGAAGAAACCACAGAAAGCTGCTACCAGTACCGGATCGAGATACAGGGTCAACTGAGCGAGAGCCGAGCCAGGGCGTTTAGTGGCCTGGAGGTAACGCTAACACCCGATGGACATACCATCATCTCAGGACAGGAGCTGGATCAATCGGCCTTATTCGGCGTTCTGCTGCGTATAAGGGATCTTGGCACTCCGTTGCTGTCAGTCACCCGCAGAGACCTCAGCCTGGAAGAGAACACAAGGTAAAACCCAAAAGGAATAAAAAAATGTTCAGCATAAAAAATAATCTGTCAGCCAATTCAACCATATCAGATGAGTTTAAAGAAGAGGTAAGTATCGTGAGTGCAAAACCAAAGAGAAAGAACGTCTTGAGAAAAGTTCTGCAGATCGGCGGGATCGTCATCCTGATGTTGGCCTTGATCGCCGGCGCAATCTACCTGTGGGCACTGATGTCAACGGACAGTTCGTTAACTGCCCGGGGTATCATGTGGGGCGATGCCAAAGCCGATGACTGGCGACGATACCCTTCCAGAGAGCTGCAGGCCAGCGCCGAGCCGCACTATTTCCAGAATTCAACCGCCTCATTTCGGTCCGAGATGACTATTGATGGCAAGCCGCTAGAGACCTACCTTGAGGAAACCAACACAACAGCCTTCATCCTCCTGCACGGCGATGAACTACTCTACGAAGGCTATTTTAACAGCTCGAGCCGGGAAGCTACCCAAGCCTCGTTGTCGGCCGCCAAGTCCTTTGCTTCAACCCTGGTGGGTATCGCCCTAGAAGAAGGGTATATAAGCAGCCTGGATGATCCCATCACCGCCTACATTCCCGAACTCACCGAAAGGGACAGGCGTTTTGAGCAGATTACCCTTCGCCACCTGATCACCATGTCATCGGGTCTGCGCTTTGTGCGGGATGAGGCCAACCCCTTCAGCGACGATTTTATCACTTACGCCTCACCGGATCTTCGGGTGGCCACCCTGGACAGCCAGATTGCGGCAGCACCCGGCCAGCAGTTCCACTACAACGATTACAACCCGCTATTGCTTGGAATGGCCCTGGAACGGGCTACCGGGATGCCTGTCTCAGAATACCTGGAGACGCGTTTGTGGGCTCCGATGGGCGCGGAAGGTGATGGCTCCTGGGACCTGGACAGCGAAAGTTCGGGCTTTGAGAAGATGGCCGTTGGCCTCAACGGCCGGGCCATTGACCTGGTTAAACTTGGCTGGCTGTTCCTGAATCGCGGCGCAACAAGCGACAAGCAGGTTGTCCCGGCAACCTGGGTTGAAGAGGCCACCCGGGTAGACACTACCAGCGATCCGGCCGGCCACTACCAATATTATTGGTGGGTGGATGAAGCCCACCAGGCCTACTACGCCGAGGGCAACTTCTGCCAGTACATCTACGTCTATCCCGCGGCCGACCTGGTGATGCTCCGCACCGGCAGTGACTGTGGCGGCGGCTGGTATTCGGACATGCTGGGCGATATGGCCGCCGCCTTTGCCGAGGAGCTAGAGTAATGAATAACATGAAGGTCAATCCCGTGTCACCCGGATGGCTGAATTTCTTTAACAACATAAGGAGAATCAAGATGAAAACTTTAACGATAGGATTGCTTGTAATCATGGCCCTTCTGATCGCCGGTTGCTCGCAAGAAAATCAAGCTAGCAACAACATCACCGTCACCGGCTCAGGCACGCTGGTCACCCAGGAGATCGCCCTGAGCAACTTTGACACTGTTGAGGCTGGGCTCCATTTCGACCTGCGTATCCGCCAAGGTGAAGCTTCTACCGTTACCATCACCGCTGATGACAACTTCATCGACTTCATCGACGTGAACCAGGACGGGACGACGATAAGCTTCGGTCTAAAACCAGAGTACGCCTACAACTTCTATGGCACGACACTAAGGGCGGCAGTGATCATGCCTGAAGTGGCCGGGCTCTACCTGAATGGATCCAGCCATGCCGAACTCGACAACCTGAAAAACGTGGAGAATTTCGCGGCCGAGCTCACCGGGTCCAGTTCCTTGAGCGGCAAGCTGGAGACGAACATGGCGAAGCTCAACGTTGATGGCAGTGCCTATGTGAAGCTAAGCGGCTCCGGTGCAGAACTATGGCTGGACAGTTGCGGCAACAGCCTGGCCGATCTGAGCGATTTCCGCGCCAAAGAGGCGATCGTCCAGGCAAGCTGCGCCAGCAAGGCCGTGGTCAATGCGACGAGAAGTTTGGACGTAGAGGCGGCTCAGAATTCGCAGGTCACTTATTCAGGCGATCCCTCGCTGGGTGAAATCAACGTGCATGAATTTGCCTCTGTATCGCCCGGCACCAATTAAAAAAGCGTACATCCTGGCCACCATATAAATTTCTCAAGAAAAAAAGAGCTCTCCTTGTGCGAGAGCTCTTTTTATTTGGCTCAATCCCAAAATATGCTCAACGCAAGATGGTCGGCAGGTAAACGACTTTGAAGGCGGGGACCGGCGCCACCGAAACCGTGATCGAGGTCTCGCCATAATTGCCCAGGGCGTCGTAAGCGGTCAGGGTAATCAGATAATCTCCGGGCTCCAACAAGATGTTGGTCGCGGGGCCAATATCAACCACCTGGCCCACAATGGTCCAGGTGTACGTGAAGGCACCGGCCGCGGAACCGGCCAAATCGCTGGCGCTGCCATTCAGGTTGATCCATTGGTTGGTGAAAAAGGATTGGCCGTCGGCCGGGTTATTGATAACCACCAGGGGCGCCGGGTGGGGGACGGTGAAGGTGCCGGCCGATTGGACCTGGACGGTGTGGAAACCGTCGCTGGCGATGAGCAGGATCTTGCCGCCCTCGCCACCGGGCAGCCGGCCCACATCGACGATATATTCGTTCCCGGCCAGGTTAGTGGCTACGGGATACCAGGCGCCACCCTCATCTGGTGAGTAGAGAATGGTGAAATGCAGCGGGTCGCCATCATCGTCGCCGGCCGACCAGCTGATCGTTTCCTGGCCACTCCAGCTTTCGCCGCCGGCCGGGGCAGTCACTGTGACCGTCGGCGGGTTGGCAGAAGGTACGATACTGTCCAGTATCTGGCCGTTGTGTTTGAGCAGGATCTTGGCCACGTTCTCCTGGGCAGGGAGCTGGTAGCTGAAATAAACGGTGTCCAAGGGCACGCCTTCAGGATCGGTGAAGACGGCCGTAAAGTCCAAGGATAGGAGAATATCCTGGCTGCCATTCTGCACTTCGATACTGTAATCGCCGGTCACAACATCCGTTGAGGCGATGCCTGGCAGATCCAGGATGGGATCGAGGCTGCCGGTGCCGCTTAAATGAAGTTGGCCCGAGATATAGTAGAGCGAGGTCACCGTGTCCGTGGTCGTCATCGCCGCATCGGGCGAAACCGGTGTGAATTTGGCAAACATGGCCTGCCAGCGATAGGGTGAGATCCACTGAATAGGCCGCCTCTTGGTCCAGCAGTAGGACATATAATCATCCCGAGAAGCGGGCACCACCGAATCCCGCCCGCCGCCGCCATCATCCCAGGGCCGGGTCGTATCGAAGCCGACTTCCTGGATGGAATCATCCCCGGTGTACGGCCAGCTTAGGTCTGGCCCTTCGGCGCCACAGCCCCAGCTCGTGCTCTCCAGATCATCGGGATCGGCCACATGGCGGCCCCAGGTGCCCGCCCGGCTGCGGTCCAGATCGTGGTTGACTTCGTGGATCATAGTCGTGCTATTGAAGTCGCTCCCGTCAGCCTGGCCGACAACCACACGGCCGTTGCCCCCGGAATAGACCGGGTCCGAGGTGCCCACGGCCTTCGGATCGCCAGACACTTTAAAACCAAAGAGTAAATCCGGCATGGCCGAACTATTACCGCTCATAGCCCTGGCCTGGGCCAGGGTGCGCCAATAATCGTTCAACTCTTTTTTCATGGTCGAGAAGGAGATCACCCCGGTGGTGCCGATCTCCGTCCACGGCCGCTGAACAAAGGTCACCGAGGGCGTGGGAAACAGCCGGGCGAGCACTTGTTCCTGATCAACCATATCGGCGTTGGTCGGGATATTGGGACTGTTGGCGCTGCCCTCGTTGAAGGGGAAAACCCAGATCTCCGGCACTCGGCGCTGGTAAAAGATGACCGCCTCTTGCACGGCCTGGGGATTCTGGCCGTCCAGGTTTTCGGCGATGGCCGTTAATTCGGTGAGGCCGGCCGTGGTCCAACTGGCCGGCAGGGCGAAATTGGCCGTATGGGACAGCGCACTGCGGCCGATTGCCGGCGGGATCGTCGCCAGGGCCACCAGGGGCGATCCGGGTAAATCTTGGCCGCCCTTCTGGCCAAAGAGAAAGACCCGCAGCAAGGCTTCATCCTGGACTTCAGGATAAACCCGGACCACAGTATCCTTACCAGCGACCAGGTTCAGGCTGTTGGACACGTCCTGGATGGCCTGGGTTACCTCAACCTCAAAGTCATCGGCGCCCATGCCGGTCACCGTCCCGGCCGGCGGATTGGGCCTGAGCCTGGATGGGGCCAGGGTGATGGCGCCTAGCTCGGAGAAGTCCGAAGGGAAACCGGCCGGATTGTCCACGCTGAAGACCGGCGTTTGGGAAAGGGTCCGAACACCCAGGCGAACCACATCACCGGGCTCGGCGCCCAGGGTTGCCAGATCGATGCCGATCTCCCAGACCCGGTGCCGGTTACAGCCGAATTTAGGGATAAAACCGTTAAAAGTTAGACCCAAGGAACCGTCAAGGAAGAAACAGCCATAACCGGCCCCGTATGCCGAGCGCAGATTGATTGAGTTGCGCGGGGAGTAGCTATTGGGGCCTCCATATTCCTCCAGGATCAGATCGCCGCTACTGTCGAGGCGGAAGTTTAGATCCCATCCGGCATCGATGCGCTGGTTGTTCCAGATATCAAAGCTCAACCAGAAGTTGTCAGCGCCCAGGTTATCGTTTCCCGTATCGGCCAACATATCCAGCAACAGATAAAGCCGGGTCTCGTCGCTGCGCGCCGTGAGGAAGCCTTTGGCAAAGCTGACTTTGTGGCGAACGTCCCACTCGCCTTGCATCAGGGTCCCGTCCAGGTTAGGCGGTGGATCGGCGAAACCGGCCGTGAGGGAGAAGGCGGGTTGGGGCGCGGCGGCGATGGTGATGCTGGTCCCGGCATCCCGGCCCTTATCGCCCTGGGCCTCCAGGATATAGAGGCCGGCCGGCAGCGGTGAGGGCAAGGTCAATAGCTCGCTGAAAGTGGTCTGGTTGGCCGCCACCGTGATCGTGCCGGCGATGGGCCAACTATCGGCGTTCTTTTTAAGTTGGAAGCTGATGACCTCGCCGGTCGCCCAGTTTGAGCCGGCTACCCGGATCGTGGCGCCCTGGAAGATGTCGCCGACGGTCACCAGGGAGATCTGGGCATTGTCCAGGATGTTGACTGGGGCCTGGTCGCTAAAACCCTTGGTGCCCTCGGCCGTCACGGTGTGGGCGCCGACAGTGGCGTATTTGGGCAGGGTGATATCGTAGCTAAAGTTGGCCGTGGCCGCCCCCACCCCATCGAAGGGCGCGCCGTCATCCCATTTGAAGATCAACGTCTCACCGACAATGGCCTCGATCACATTGACCGTCACCGGGGAGCCGGCATAACCGTTGGGGGCGGGGATCTCAATCTGGCCGCCATGGTTGACGATAAAGATGTCCGTCGCCAACCCGGCCGTGCTCCCCGTCGCCGTGACCACCACAGGCCCCGTGATGGTATTGGCCGGCACATCAAAGGTAAAGCTGCCATCCGAACCGAAGCAGCCGCTGCCGCCGTCCACCGTGGTCAACCAGCGAATGGGCAGGTTATTCGTATCCGGGTAGCCCCATTCCAGGGTGACATCGTCGTTGCCCACCCAGCCGCAACCCGAGGCGGTACTGGTATCGCCCGGCAGGCCGCTATCCGGGTTCAATACCAGGGAGCGTTCGATGACCCGAAAGGGCACGCTGACCACCTGGCCGGAGTCGGCGCCGGTGGCCTGGATCGTCTTCGCGCCTAGGGTGGCCGTGATAGGGATGGCCAGGGTCGGTTCCGTCGGGCCGCCAGTGGTGATACAACCCCCTATGCTGGTTCCCCAGGTGTCGAAAACCTGGCCGGAACCGGTAAAGGAGAAGTCGATCACCTCTTCTGCGAACCAGTTACAGCCGGCCAGGGGGATACGAGCACCGGCCGGACCCTCAGCCGGGGTCAGCAGGATGGTCGGACCCTGTACCCAGTAACCCGCCCCCGAAATGAGAGGGCCACTATCGGGAAGAGCCCACAGCCCAAGCAGACCGTCCTTCTTTTTGGGCAGCCTGAGCATGTCGTCGAAGCAGCCGGTGGACGGGTCGACCGTGGGCCTGGCTAGCAGGTCGTTGTTTGGCTGTAGCAAAATATTCAGCGTCGAAGTGCCATCCCAACCACAGCCACTGATCGAGATCTCTCTGTCCGAAGGCCCCTGGGACGGGTTCAAATGCAGTTGGGGAAGGACCAATTCAAAAGGATAAGTAACCACACCACTGGTGCTGCCCCGGGCCTGCACAGCGTGGATGCCGAGCTTGCTGCTGCCGATACGCTCATCGGCCAGCGGGAATTGGCCTTCAAAACAACCCATCTCGTCTACAGTGTACGTGGCCAGGTCTACTTCGGGATCGTCCCACCAGATCACGACCGTCTCGCCGGGCACCCAACCACAAGGAAAGCCTGGGGCGAAAACCGAGGTGATACCGATATCCGTTTCCAGGCCGGCCAGGAAAGGCAGCAGTTGAAAGGCCGGCGGAATAAGGGGCGAGTCGGAGACGGCCCAGCTTGGGTCCTGGCTGTCGACGCCGTCAGTCGAGCCCAGCCGGGCTACCTGGCCCAGACCGGTGGCGTCCGCGGCGAACTGCCCGCTGCCCTCGTCGAAAGGCCAGTAGGCCACCAGGCCCGGTTCATCACCCTGCAGACGGAAGGACAAGGTCGAGACGATTGCTTGCTGGGTTCGGGCGATATTCCAGACACGGACCTCGTCCATCGTGCCCTGGAAGGTGCCCCCCCAGGCGCCGATAAACAGATAATTGATATCCGTGACGTCGCCAGAATGGGCCTGGCTGCCCGCCGGCGCGCCATCCAGGTAGAGCTGGATGGTGGTCCCGTCATAGGTGGCCGCCAGGTGATGCCATTCATCGACCAACAGGCTGCCGGTTGCCGCCAACGCCGCATCGCAGCCCCCTGAGCAAACGCTCATGCCCCACTGGGAATGATCGGCCGTGGGCAGATACATGACCCAACCGCCGCCGCTGTTTGGCTGGTCGCTGCTCCGGCCGCTCACCAGCCCTTTGAACTGGGCGGGGCCGGTCACCACGGCCGGCTTGACCCAGGCCTCAATGGTGAAGGTGGTGGTGAAGTCGAAGTTGCCCACGTCGAGCACCCGGGCGTAATCGTTCGATCCGTCGAATTGCAGCGCGTAATTTTCCTGGCTCACCGCTGCTGGGGCCAGGCCATTGCCAGACGGAACGGTTGGGCGGAAGGCGGCGGGCTGCGAAGCGGCCACGTATCCGGCCGTCAGCAACAGTAGCAGGCTGAGGCCGGCAAGCAGCAGGAATTCCTTGCTGATCATATGCCGGCGATTTGCTCCAATGGGATAATAGCGCATATTTTACTCTCCACCTGTTAAGGGTCCTGCAGCTTACGGGAAAGCCAGAACTGCTCCGGACCAGGTTATGGACGCATAGCGTACGTGATTATTTTTGGTTTTTGTGCAAGGTCTGATGCGCGCCCGAGCCAATAGCAGCCTCGGATTCTTGACCGGCCGTCGATTGGCTCTCAGCTAATGAATACCATAAACGGCCCCTGGCGCAAGGATTTGGGGATATTGCTCAATATGGGGGTATCTTGGAAGCTGCGGTGACTCATCCAGCGCAATATGCCGGCCGGGCTGCCGGCGGGAATAACTATGCCGGCGGCCAAAGCCCCCCGATCACTTGTCGTCGCTAAACCTACGAGGTCTTAAAGACCTCGTAGGTTTCCGAGGCCAGTCGCTCTAAATTCTGCGGATATACTTCAGGAAAATTTCCCGGGTTCTCCGGCTTGGGCAGGTAACTGTACGCTTCTCGCCGCAATACTCACTCATACTCGATTACCTTTGGCAGTTCCCTGGCTGTGATGACGCAGAATCGCACATCTTTCACGGTGAACTTAGCCCTGGTAAATTCCTTTTCCTGGTTGAGTAGTACAAGTTGTTCGTACACCTCGTCGGCTGAAGCGCCGGCGAGCCTGGCCAGGGTATCATACCCGGCGTCATATATAATGCGGGCGAAAACCGGCCCGACGCCACCGATCCTGGCCAGATCTGATAATCCTACTAACTCCAGCAGCTCACCGGCCGGTACCCCCGTCTCTCTGCACAACCTGGCCCGGTCGCTTTTTGACCGGCCGCGATCGAAGAGTTGCCTGGTATGCTTGATGCCCACTCCGGCCAGTCGTTCGATATTCTGCGGATCGACTTCAGGGATTTCGCCCAGGTTCACCGGTTTGGGCAGGTAGCTGTAGGCCTCTCGCCGCAATATGACCACGTAATCTTGTGGCAGACCAGATTCCAAACAGAAGCTTTCCACTTGCTTCTTCGTTTTCAGACGCTCTGTCAACTGCTGCATATTCGTGATACCCAGGGAGGCCACTATCGCGAAACGCTCCTGGATATTTTCCCTCAAGATCCGGCGGCCGGGCATTAACTCTTTGGTTTCCAGGATCTGTCTGAACTTCTGCAAGCTAAATTGCTCAAGGTCCATGTAATATTGATCGGCCATATGCCACCACCCCTCCTCGGATACCCTTCAGACAACTTAAGTGAGAACTCTCAAATGGCCGCACAGCGTTGCCAGTGCTGTTCTTCCGTTTACCTGGTCAAAGCTTAAATCTAATTGGAGCACTGGCTGAATCCATTATTTCCGGCCAAATCCCAACGGACATGCCATGATATAAGTAGTATAAAGAGCGCAATCCTCCCGGGCAATATTCAGCGATAGCCATACCAGAACAACTAGCGCTTGCTGTGACCCACACTCCGGTCGGGTGGCAACCAGTGCTACAATTTATGGGTGAATTGCTGGATTTTTTTCGATAGCCATTTCTAGACTCGTCATCTACTCCGTTACGAGATGCGTTAATGGTCAAAGCGAGTAAGAAACATTATGAATAATTTCTCGGAAACAGAATCTCGTTTCAACAACTCGGAAGATGCTCCTACAAAAGCACTTTCATCAGTGCAGATGATGTTACGATCCGCCTCAAGCAACCACCCGCTCTTCCCCCCGACCCTGCTCTACAATGAAGGCTGGCTCCTGCGGCTGGTTCTGTACTGGTTTGCCAGCCATTCGGTGCAAGATCATCCACTGGCGTTCGCGGCCGGAGCCCATTGGTTCTCAGAAGCCCTCCTTCCATCGCCGTTCTTGGCAAGATTTCGAGGTGACCAACTGGCGGAGAGTTGGACACACGCCGATGGCGTCATCGGCCATTTTAAGATCGGCGAGGGCGGCAAAGCCGACTTAAAACTACTAGCGGTCGCCAAGCAGTTCCTTGTGCTGGAAGCCAAAATGTTCAGCAGTTTGTCGGCAGGAGTAGCCCATGCCACCTACTACGATCAGGCGGCCCGTAATGTCGCTTGTATAGCCGAACTCTTGCACCGCGCAAAGCGTCCCCCGTCAGAGATGGTCAGCCTTGGCTTCTATCTACTAGCGCCTTCTTCTCAGATAGAAAGAGGAGTCTTTAGCAGGGTGGTGAACAAAGAGTCGATTCTCAAGAAAGTTAGCCGGCGCGTGCAGAGCTACGAAGGGGAAAGAGAGGGGTGGTATGAAGAATGGTTTCGCCCAACTTGCGAAATGATAAACATTGAATGCGTTGGTTGGGAAGAAATCATCGCAGCTATGAAAGAATACGATCCATTGGGTGGGGCATCCATCGATCGATTCTATGGCTTTTGCTTACGCTTCAGCCATTAACCCATTAGGCTAACAGCACTTTTTCCAGACAAGGCCATATGTAAGCCCCATATTAGCGCATCACCATCTGTCTCGAAGAAAGCCGCCTTTATTCTTCTGATTCTTTGACGGCCGGCCCCTGCCCGCTCTCCACACTGGCCACGGCCTCGCGCAATATACTCAAAAATTCATCCAGGGGCACGCGGTGGATGCGGGCGGCCGTTTCTACGGTAAGTGCTTTAGTAATGAGGCGGCGGACGGAGTAGCGGCCGACCCGCTTCACGCCGAACAGTTCCATGACGCCGGCGATGTCACCGTACTCCTGGAGGATGGCCGATACTTTGGTGTCTTTGGTTATTTCCATGGTCGCGCTCCCCCAGGGGGCTATCAGGCTGTTTCGACGACGCCGTTTTTCGCTTTTTTGGTCATCTTTTTGCGCACGTCGTGGCGCAGATCGCTTTTACGAATGCGCAACGATTCAGGGGTAACCTCCAGCAACTCGTCCGGGCCCAGGTATTCGATGCGCTGGTCCAGGGACAGATCGCGGGGATCGGGCAACGATTCGGCGATGCCCCGGGGCACGGCCCGATGGCCGGTGAGGTTTTTCGTCTTGCAAACGTTGATCACCAGGTCATCGCCATGAATATGCTGGCCGACCACCTGGCCGCTATAGACCTCATCGCCCGGAGCGACAAACAGGATGCCCCTCGCCATGAGGTGGATCAGGGCGTAGGCGCTCACCGGGCCGGTTTCCAGGGAAACCAACGAACCGGTCTCCTGCAGTTCAATGGCCCCCCGGTAAGGTTCGTAGCCGTGAAAGAGGGTATGGTAGATGCCCGTTCCCCGGGTGGCCGTCAGGAAGGGCTGGCGGAAACCGAGCATGCCCCGGGTGGGCACGCGGTATTCGCTGTAGACGGTACCGTCATCGCCGTAACGGATCTGCAACAGTTCCCCCCGGCGCTTGCCCAACATCTCAGATACAGCCCCCAGATAGTCGGTATGCACTTCCACGAAGACGTCTTCAATGGGCTCTTCCCGGCCGTCTTCGCCATCGTGGAAGATAACCTCGGGCCGTCCGACGGCAAATTCGTACCCTTCCCGGCGCATGGTCTCGATGACGATGGCCAGGTGCAATTCGCCCCGGCCGGAGACGACAAACTCGCCGGCCCGCTCGGTTTCGGCCACGCGCAGGGCCACGTTGCTCTCCAACTCGCGCATCAGCCGTTCGCGAAGCTGGCGGCTGGTGACATATTTGCCTTCCCGGCCGGCGAAGGGACTGTTGTTAACACAAAAGGCCATACGCACGGTGGGCTCTTCCACAGTGATGGGCGGCAGCGGCCGGGGGTCGTCCCGGTCGGCCAGGGTATCGCCAATACTCACCTTGGGTATGCCGGCTACGGCCACGATGTCGCCGGCCCGCACTTCTTCTTGCTCCACCCGCTGCAGGTTCTGGAAGGTGTATAGCTTGGTCACCTTCATCGGCTCCATCTCCCCGGCCGCGGTGATATGCATGATGGTTTGGCCGGCGCGCAAGCTACCGCTGGTCAGCCGGCCGATGGCGATCCGGCCGACGTAGTCGCTATATTCGAGGGTCGTCACCAGTAATTGGGTGGGCCCGTCGGGATCAACCATCGGCCCGGGTAAGTAGTTGAGGATGGTCTCGAATAAGGGCTCCAAATCCGGGGCCAACTCATCGGGCTCAAAACCGGCCTGGGCGTCCAGCGCCCGAGTGTAAATCACCGGAAAATCGGCCTGTTCTTCGGTGGCCCCCAGATCGATAAAGAGATCGAAGGTGGCATTGACTACGAATTCCGGCCGCGAGGCCTCGCGATCGATCTTATTGACTACCAGGATGACCTTAACCCCGCGTTGCAGGGCCTGGCGCAGGACGAAACGGGTCTGGGGCATGGGGCCCTCCACCGCGTCGACCAGCAGCAATGCACCGTCGACCATATTGACGATGCGCTCCACCTCGCCGCCGAAGTCGGCATGACCCGGTGTGTCGACAATATTAATGGTGGTGTCCCGGTAACGAACCCCGGTATTTTTGGCCAGGATAGTGATCCCGCGCTCCCGTTCCAGGGGATTGTCGTCTAACACCCGTTCTTCAACGACCTGGTTAGAACGAAAAACATTGGTCCCGCGCAGCATGCCGTCGACCAACGTGGTCTTGCCGTGATCCACGTGGGCGATAATGGCGATGTTGCGGATATCTTCTCTAGGTTGTGAATTCATGCCCTACTCAATCGATGTACTGGATTATATTTTACGAACGCTAGTCGCCAATCCAGCCAATCACTTCTTTCAACTGTTACCAATACAACAAAAACCCGGCCACACCGGCCGGGTAATGTCCCGAAAGGAAGTTACGATTGTAATCCAGGGCGAGTATAATGGCAATTATTCTTACACAAACCATCATGTAGGCCCTGGGCACTTGCCCAATTCAAGCCGGCGCAAAGCGCTGCCAGCCAGATTTAACCCGGCCAACCAAAAAGAGCGACGTAGCGTGACCCTATTTTTGACCTCAGATTCAAACCGGCGCAAAGCCCTGTTGGAGCAGGTGGGCTTTCGGGAGTTACTCGACTTCGAAACGGCCGCCACGCCGCATGATTTCCCTTATCACCACAAGACGGAACGTTTAACCCTGGCCAAGGTCAAAGAGCAGGTGGTCGAGGCGGCCGGGCTCCAGGTCAGCCGGGCCCATGAAGCGCGGGCCTTGCAGGAGCGGGGTTTGTCCCCAGACGAGGCCGTCCTGGTAGGCGCCGAAACGATCCTGTTTTATGACGGCCGGATCCTGGAGCGGCCGCTGGCCGGCGATCCCCGGGAAGAAACTCCGGAAGCGATCGCACAGGCCCAGGAGCAGGCCCGGACGATGCTGCAGGCCTTTCGTGGCCAGGAGCTAACGGTTATCACCGGCCTGGTGGTAACGCAGGGCGACAGGCCGGCCAACCGGCGGGCGACCAGCGTCCTGACCCGGGTAAAAATGAAGCCCTACCAGGTAGAGGATATCGAATGCTACATCGCCACCGGCGAAGGGCTGGGAGTGGCGGGCGGGGTCGACTTCCAGAAACAGGGCATCGTCCTCTGTGAAAAGATCCAGGGCAGCTTCAGCAATACCGGCGGCCTGCCCCTGCTCGAACTGATGGACCTGCTGCGCGATCCCTTGTTCGCCGGCCGGATCCCCTTCCGGCTGTCCGAACCTGACCGGGGAAGATACAGCGTGGCGGTCCAGGAAGGCCCGCCCCAAATAAAGATCGTGTCGCTGGACCATACCTCTCTTGAATTGAACCCGGAGGGGCCGGATATGGCGCAGCTTGATGTGCTGCATGTGCCCGGGCTCCTCTTGATCGGTGAGGCGCAGCGAGAGATAAGCCTGGCGATCATGGCCCGGGCCAAAGGGGCCGGCAAGCTGGTCGTGCTCGACGCCGTGGCTGACCTGGGGAAGGCACCGGGCGGCCAGCTGGCCCTCGAACTGGTCAAGAGATGTGTCGATGGGCTGCTGGCCGATGGAGCAACGCCGGACCAGCTCAGGCGGCTGATGTCCCCCCGGCTGCTGCTGGCCTCCCAATCCCCCCGCCGCCGCGAACTACTGAAACAGATCGTGGCCGGCAATATGATCGAGGTACTGGCCAGCCGGCAGGCCGAACCTTACCTGGCCGAAGCGCCGGAAGTACGGGTGAAACGGCTGGCGCTGCAGAAGGCGCGCTCGGTTCTGGCCCGAAAGGGGAGCTACAGCCCCTCGATAGAGATCGTGATCGGGGCCGATACGGAGGTGGTCCTGGATGGGGAGGCGTTGGGAAAACCAGCCGGGGAAGAGGAAGCCCGGCAGCAACTACAGCTCCTCCAGGGCCGGAGCCACCAGGTCACCACCGGCCTGGCCCTGATCAGTACCGGAAGCGGTAAAGAGTACCTCGACAGCGTATCTACCCGGGTCAAGTTCAAAGAATTGAGCGCGGTCGAAATAGAGACTTACATCGCCTCCGGGGAACCTTTTGGCAAAGCCGGCGCTTACGGCATCCAGAGCAAAGGGGCCCTTTTCGTCGCGGAAATAGACGGCAGTTACAGCAACGTCGTCGGTTTGCCCCTGGAGCGGCTGTCGGAGATCCTGGACCAGGAATTTGGTTTACCAGTGTGGCAGTTAACCTCGCTAACCGGCCGGTAAGATACTACCGGTTCAGGCGATAATAGACGGCGTTGTTCCTCAACTCTTGTTTGAACGAGCGGATGGTGGTCTGCTCGTCGATCACAACAAATTCCAACCCGGCCATTTCCGCGTAATCTTCCAGGTGCTCAACAGTGACGGATTGGCTGAAGCCGGTATGGTGCGGGCCGCCGGCCAAGATCCAGGCCTGTGCGGCTACTTTTAGATTGGGATGGGGCAGCCAGACGGTCCGGGCCACGGGCAACCGCGGTAAGGGTTCATCGGGCAGGACGGCCTCGACCGTATTCACCAGCATTCGGAAACGATCGCCCATGTCCACCATGGCCGCGTTCAGGGCGGGCCCGGCCGGGGTATCAAATACCAGGCGCACCGGATCTTCTTTGCCGCCAATGCTCAGCGGGTGAATCTCGGCCGCCGGCTGGCCGTCGGCAATGGAAGGGCATATTTCCAACATGTGGGCGCCCAGCACCTTGTTATTACCGGGCTCAAAATGGTAGGTGTAATCTTCCATAAAGGAAGTGCCACCGGCCAGCCCTGCCCCAATAACTTTCATGGTGCGCACCAGGGCGGCCGTTTTCCAGTCGCCTTCTGCCCCAAAACCATAACCATCGGCCATAAGCCGCTGGACGGCGATGCCTGGGAGCTGCTTGATACCATGTAGGGCCTGAAAATTGGTGGTGAAGGCCTTAAAATCACCCGCTTCCAGGAAAGCACGCAGGCCCAATTCAATGCGGGCGGCGTCGCGCAACGATTCGCGCCTGGCCCCGCCCGGCAACATTTCCCGGACCACCCAGTACTCCGCTTCATAAACGGCGACCAGTTCATCGACAACCGTTTCTGTCACCTCATCGATATACTCGACCAGGTCGCCAGGTCCATAACCGTTGACCTCGTAGCCAAAGCGCATTTGGGCCTCCACCTTGTCGCCCTCGGTGACGGCTACCTGGCGCATGTTATCGCCAATGCGGGCGACCTTGAGCTGCAAAGAATCCTGCCAGGCCACGGCCGTGCGCTGCCAGCCGCCCAGTTCGGCCACCACCGCCTCGTCTAACCAATGGCCGACGATCACTTTGCGGGCCTTGTTCATCCGGGTGACCATGAAGCCAAATTCCCGGCCGCCGTGGGCCGATTGGTTGAGATTCATAAAGTCCATATCAATGGCCGACCAGGGGATATCCCGGTTGAACTGGGTATGGAGATGGACGAAGGGCTTCTGGAGATAGCTTAGGCCCCGAATCCACATCTTGGCCGGGGAAAAAGTGTGCATCCAGGCGATCAGCCCAACACAATTGGTGGCAGCGTTGGCCTCCTGGACCAGTTGGGTTATCGCCTCCGGCGTGGTCAGGACCGGCTTATGGATGATCTTGATGGGCAGCTTTCCAGAAGCGTTCAAGCCGGCCACGATACCGGCCGAGTCCTCGGCGACCTGGCGTAGTACCTCCTCGCCATACAGGTTCTGGCTGCCGGTGATAAACCAGGCTTCATAGGTGTCATAGATTTTCATGAGAGCGTCTCCTCTTGGCCTTTGTTCTACTGGCCATATACATTTTGATAGCGGTCATATAAGCTGTCGATATCTTCCTGGCTGATGGGCGCCGGTTCGCCCAGCTGGTAGGCGAAGTGCATGATCGCCGCGTTATCTTCGGTCATGATGGCGGCCTTGATCGCCTTTTCGGCCGAGGGGCCGACGGCAAAGACGCCGTGATTAATAAGCAAACAGGCCGGACTCCGGCTGCCCTGCAAGGCCTCGACCACCCGCTGCCCAATCTCTTCACCGCCAATCAGGGCAAATCCGCCGCAGGGGATCTCACCGCCAAATTCGTCGCCCATGGCTGTTGTATGGCAGGGGATGGAGCGGCCGACCACGGCGAAGGCGGTCGCGTAGCGGGAATGGGTATGCACCACGCCATATACCTCCGGCATGTGGCGGTAGATATAGCAGTGGGAGGCGGTATCGGAAGAGGCTTTGTAATCTCCTTCGACGATCTGGCCATCCAGGTCCACCACCACCATTTTACCCGGCGTCAGGTGTTCGAAACGGATGCCGCTGGGCTTGATGACCACCAGGTCTGTTTCTGGGTCGCGGGCGCTGAGATTACCGCTGGTCCAGGCCACCAGGTTATTCAGGGGTAATTGGGCATGCAGGGTACAGACTTCTTCTCGCAGTTCCGGAAGTAACATATCAGGCCTCCAGCCTCTTTTCTTTGATTTCCCGCTTGAGGGTTTTTAGACGTTTCATGGCATCATTGGCCCCCCGGCCGAAATATTCGTAGAGCAACTTGTATTCGGCATACAACTGGTCGTAGGCGGCTTTGTTCTCGGGAATAGGTGAAATGACCTGGTCGCTTAGCTTGCCCATTTTCGCGGCGGCGGCCTGGATGTCGGGGTAAACCTCCGCGGCAACAGCCGCGTGCATGGCCGAACCCAAAGCCGGGGCCTGATCGGAGCCAGCCAGTTTAAAAGGCCGGCCGGTCACATCGGCGTAAATCTGCCGCAGCAGCAAATTCTTCTCGGGCAGTCCACCGGCGGCCACCAGCTCCCGCACTTCGATACCCCGCTCTTCAAAGGCCTCGATAATTTCACGGGTACCAAAGGCGGTGGCCTCGATAAGCGCCCGGTAAATATCAGGTGCACGGGTAGCCAGGGTCATCCCCAGCAGCAGGCCGCTGAGGTTGGCATCGACCAGGGTTGAACGATTGCCGTTCCACCAGTCCAGGGCCACCAGGCCATGCTCTCCCACCGCCTGTTTGCCGGCCTCCTGTTCGAGGTATTCGTGCAGATTCAGGTTGGCATCGGCGGCCGCGGCATGGTATTCCGGGGGCACGGCGTGGTCGACAAACCAGGCGAAGATGTCGCCCACGCCCGATTGGCCAGCCTCGTAACCATATAGGCCGGGGATAATGCCGCCATGGACGACGCCGCACATGCCGTCCACCTCTTTCAGCTCTGTTCCGGACATGATGTGGCAGGTTGAGGTGCCCATGATCATCACCATGATACCCGGATCCGTGGCCTTCACGGCCGGCGCGGTCACATGAGCGTCCACATTGGCCACGGCCACGGCCGTTCCTTCCTTTAGGCCCGTCGCTGCGGCCATCGCGGACGTTAAGCCGCCGGCCCGGCTACCCAGCTCGGCGAAATCACGGGTCATCTTGTCGTCAATGACATTAGCGAATTCGGGGTGCAAGGCGGCAAAGTAGTCGCGGCTGGGATAGTGCCCGTCTTGAACCATGGCCTTATAGCCGGCGGTACAGGCGTTGCGGGTTTCAACCCCGGTTAACTGCCAGATGACCCAGTCCGTAGCTTCCAGCAGACGGTCGGCCGCCTGGTAAATCGCCGGCGCTTCTTGCAGAATCTGCAGCGCTTTGCTGAAGAACCATTCGGAAGAGATCTTGCCACCGTAACGATTGAGCCAGCTTTCGCCCATCTGGCGGGCTGTCTCGTTTATCTGGTCGGCCTGGGGCTGGCTGGCGTGATGTTTCCACAGTTTCACCCAGGCGTGGGGGTTATCAGCCCACTCCGGCAGCGCCCGCAAGGGCGTACCGTCGGCTTTGACCGGCAACATGGTACAGGCGGTAAAATCGATACCCACACCCACAACCTCCGCCGCCGGCACGCCGCTTTCTTTGAGAACGGCCGGCACGGTTTGTTTGACCGTTTCGATGTAATCCAGGGGATCTTGCAGCGCCCATTCGGGCGGCAAAGGTTTATCGCTGCCGGGCAAGACGTGGTCGATGACCCCGTTGGGATAATCGAAGACGGCCGTGGCGACTTCCGTCCCGTCGGCCACGTCGACCAATACCGCCCGCCCCGACAAGGTGCCAAAATCGATGCCAATGGTATACATGTGCCCTACTCCAAATAAAAAGTATCCATCATTAAACTGGCCTTAATTGAGGCGCGAAGCCCCGGGCGCGGCCTGCACCCCATAGACTTCCGCTTGAATCTGTGTCTCTTGCCGGTAACTCTCAGAAACGTGCCCGGTGAAAGGGTCCAGGAAGCCCTCCTTCACCAGGGCGACCATACTGCCGCCAAAGCCGGCCCCGGCCTGCCTGGCCGCCACCACGCCTGGCGCGCTCACCATGGCCCGCATCATCGCCGCCATAGCCGGCGATCCGATCTCGTACAAGTCCCTCGCCCCGGTGTAGGAAGCCTCGAACAGGGCCTGGAGCGGCTCAGGCCGGCCTTCAGGCAGCAGTTGAGCCAGGTCCAATACGCGCTGGTTTTCTTCGATAATGAATTGGCAGCGCCGGGCAATTACGGCCGGCAAGGCCTGCCGGTGTTGGGCAAACATGGCCGGGGTGACATCGCGCAAGGCGGTTAAACCAGGATAGGAGCGCTGCAATAGGCGTAGACCCTCTTCGCACTGGGCCCGGCGCTCATCATACTCCGTGCCAACCAGGTTGCGTTCAGCGCGCGTATTACAAATCACGACGTGCAATGCGGGATTCAGGCGCACTTCCTCGCTGGTCAGCTGGCGGCAATCCAACAGAATAGCACAGCCATCCCGGCCCATCGCCGAGCTGTACTGGTCCAAAATCCCGGTGCTGACGCCAACAAATTCATTCTCGGCCTTCTGGCCGAGCAAGGCCATGGCCACCGGATCCAATTCCAGGTCTCCCAGGCTTTTGAAGAGCGTGGCTACGGCCATTTCAAGGGCGGCCGAAGAACTCAGGCCACTACCAAAGGGCACGGTGCTATGCACGAGCCCGTTAAAGCCGCGCAGCCTGAAACCGGCATTTTGCATGACTACGGCCATGCCGCGCACATAATTGGTCCAGGACGCCGACTCATCATGCTGGATGTTCGCCAGGGAAAACAAGGCCCCACCTGGCACATTACAGGAATGGATGGCGATCTGATTATCTTTCCGGGGAGTGGCGGCGATCCAGGTGTCCCGGTCGATGGTCATGGTCATGACAAAGCCCATATTGTAGTCGGTGTGGCTACCCATCAGGTCGACCCGACCCGGCGCCCGCGTCCATATCGTGGGCGACTCGCCATACAACTTCTTGAATTCTTCTGTGATAAATCGCTTACGTGCTTCCATCATCATCTACGTCAACCAATTTGCGCGGGGGGCGAAGGCCGGCTGATTCGGGCATGACAAGATCCGTCTGGCTCTGGCATGACAAAACCCGGCCCATTGTGAGTTAACTGGTTCGATGCTAGCATTAACGACAATGAGATCCCTTATACTCCTCTATTTGCTGTTATTATTGCCGGCCTGCCAGGTCGCTGAAGAGGATCCGGGCGACATAACCGCCACCAATCCGGCCGTTACCAGCACGGTGGCCTATACCGTTGAACAGAAATTGACCCTGGTGAATGAAGGGCCAAGCCAACCAGGGAAGCACAATCTATGGGTCGCCCTCATCCCTGATCAGCCACCTTACCAGGAGATCCTCTCCCGGGATATTCAACCGGCGAAATACGAGATCGTTACCGACGAGAACGGCAATCAATATGCCGAGTTTGATTTTAAAGATCTGTTGCCCGGTCATACCGTTCAAATCAACATCAGTTACCAGGTGGCCGTTCACGAATTGGCCTACGACCTGGCCGGGTGCGCCGGCGATCTGCCCAATGAAGCCACCCAAGCTGAGCTGCACATCGAGTCCAACAATCCTCAAATCATCGCCTTAGCCGAACAACTTACCAGGCCGGGCCAAAGTGTTTGCGATCAGGTCAAGAGCTTTTACAACTACCTGGGCGACAACCTTGTGTACAGTTACAACGCCCAAAATTGGGGCGCGCAAGCGGCGCTGGGAGAAATGGGGGCCGACTGCACAGAATATTCATCTTTGTTAATCGCCTTGAGCAGAGCCAATGGTATCCCTGCCCGTTACGTCGAAGGCTTGTTATTCCTGAGTGAAGATGCGGCTGATGAAGCTCGCCTGGAACATGCCTGGGTGGAGGTTTTTCTTCCAGGAACCGGTTGGACCCCCATCGATCCCACGTTAGGCCGTTCTACCCTCACTCGCGAACAACATTTCGCTCAATATACGCCTAATCACATTATTGTTACCAACGGTCGCAATCCATCAACCCTGCGCGGCGCCAGCTACTGGAGCCACCTCTATTGGCCCGGCAATACGACCACCATCCGGGTGCAAGATGCCGGGTGGACCATGGCGCCACAGTCGGCCGGCTAATTACCTTCGCTATTTAACCCGCCTTTGTAAAATCACATGCATGGAAACAGAGATCACAATAATCAAGCCATAAATAAGTTCTGTCCAATAGCCAGTCATGCCGATGGCCACAATGCCAGCGTTGATGGCCCCGATGATATAACTGCCCAGGAAGGTGCCTAAAATCGTGCCAACGCCGCCAAAAACGGACGTGCCCCCGAGAAAGACGGAAGCCAGCGTCGATAACAAATATCCTTCACCCAGCGATGGCCAGAAAAACGAGACCTGCATGCTGGCCAATACCCCGGCCAGAGCCGCCGCCAGGCCGATCATGATGAAGACGGCCAGGCGGGTGCGATTCACATTGACGCCCATCAACCTGGCGCTCTGCACGTTGTCGCCAATCAGATAGATGTGCGCGCCAAGACGGGTGCGATTCAGAATGATCCAGCACAGAATGGCGATAACGATGGACCACCAGAACTGATTGGGAATTTTGCCAATCGTCTTGCCAACAAACATCGCGTATACAAAGCTCTCCCTGGCCCCGACCAAGGTCGCACCTTTGCCGTTCAAGAGCACCAGCGACAGTCCGCGCAAGAAGAATTGCGTACCGATAGTCGCCACCAATGAGGGAATGCCGATGCCGACGACCAGCCCGCCGTTTAGCAATCCCGAGGCCACTCCGGCAGCCAGCGCGGCGAGGATAGCCAGGGATACGTTGCCCGTCGGCTCAAATATGGCGATAAAAGCCACCATGCCGATGGCCATAATTGAGGTGAAAGAAAGGTCCATCTCCCCGGCAATGATGACCATAGTCAAGGGCATGGCCATGATGGCGAAGAGCGGGGTAGTGGCCATAAATGCGTAGTAGATCTGGGGAGATAGGAAGGTCTCAGGAGCGGCCAGGATAAAAAATAGCCAGAGCCCAAAAAACACAAATATCATGCCCAACTGGGTAACGTTCTTGCGCAGGAAGTTCCTCCAACTGAACGGCGCTTTTTCCGGCTCGGGAAGCGGGTCCTGGCCTGCTAATTCCTCGATTTCAGAACTCATAATCTATTTTCCTTAATTTGTAAACGCGACCAGGCAAAACGTACGCACAGCCTGCATACAGGCAAAAAACAGAAAAGAGCTTATTCCATACTACCCGTCTCCGCGACCAGGTACATCTTCTCCATCAGGTCATCAAGGGTGATATCGGTACACTTAAACTCGCCGGCCACCCGGCCACGATCGAGGACGACCACCCGGTCGGATACCGAGTAGACATGGAAAATATTATGATCAATAAATACGGCTGATTTACCCATATCCTTGATATGGCGCACGAAATTAAGCAGCTTGCGGGTCTCCTTGAGGGACAGGCCCATGGTCGGTTCGTCCAAAACGATGATTTCTGCATCAAAATAGAGGGCCCGTACGATGGCCACGCCTTGCTTTTCACCGCCGGAGAAGGTTTCGATGATTGATTCCGGGTTGACTGCGCTGGAAGTAAAACCCATGGACTCAAGCATTAATTTACTGGTCTCCTTCTTCATCTTATTCACATCCAACAGGCCGTAGGACGTCGTTAATTCACGACCCAAGAAGATATTGCGCCACAACGTCTGTTGTTCGGCCAGGGCTCGTTCTTGATAGACGGTTTCGATGCCCAGGCTACGGGCCATGGGAACGGAGAGGGAGTCGATGCGCTTGCCATCGATAAAGAGCTCACCAGAACTAGGCTGGTAATAACCGGTCAGGATCTTGATCAGGGTTGATTTCCCGGCCCCATTGTCGCCCAGCAAACCAACAACCTCATTTTGGCCCAGTTTAAAATCGACATTTCGCAGGGACTGCACCTCGCCAAAGTTTTTGGATACGTCGCGCAATTCTATTCGATAGGTAGGTTCCATAATCCATCTCCACAGGAGGGATATGAGGGCCAGATGGTCATCTGGCCCTCATGCAAATACAGTACGGCACCCTTATCGCAGAAGAGATCGCCGTGACAGTTGATCTTGGTTAACGAATCTGTGCTTCTACCAGGTCAACCAGCAGATCGATGTTATCGGCATGGGCAAAGCCGGCGCCGGTATCGACATGCAGGCCGGTAAAGGCAAAGTTATCCGTCAGGCAGATCTGCAGAATAGGCAGGTAGCCTTGCAGCCACTGCTGTTGGTCGATGACCAGGTCTGTCCAGCCACCGCGAATCGCTTCCACCGTTGCCGCGGACAGGTCAAAGCCGGCCCCAACAACATCGTCAGGTCCCAGGCCGGCTGTCTCCATGTAGGTTTGCAGCGTGGCTGTCAACGCGCCGTGGTCGGTTACCACCAGCTTCACATCAGGATTGGCGGAGACGTAGCCAACGAAGGTCGGAATACCGGCCGAAGCATCGGCGTTGGTCGCATCATCAATTTCCAGGTAGTCCACGGTCATGCCTGCTTCTTCCAAGGCATCGATCACGCCCTTGGTACGCTCGCCACGCCCAGCCTGGGCCAGCAGACCCCAAACCATGGCTCGATCGCCGGCACCCAAACCAAAGCGGCTGGCCGCCTCGGCGCCCAGCGCATAACCGGCCGAGTACAATTCGGCGCCCACATAACCAAAACCGCTGGAGGCATATTTGGCTTCAAGGGTCGGTAGCGTCGTGTTCTGGCTGGTGACGATAATGCCTTCAGCCCGGGCGTCATCCACGACAGCCTGGAAAGCGTCATCGCCGGGGTGACCCATGATGGCGATGCCATCCGGCTTTGTCGCGGCCGCTTCAGCGAACTGGGTGACCATCTTTTCTGGGTTCCAGTCCGACCAGACGTATTCCACGTTGGCGCCCAGATCGGCCGCCGCTGCCACTGCGCCGTTATAGACAACTGTGGCGAACGGACCGCCAGGTGAACCACCGGGGAAGAAGACGATATCCGTATCGCTACACCAACCGCCTTCGGCGGCCGGGGCCGGACCTTCGGTTTCGGCCGGCACTTCGGCCACTGTTTCTTCAGTAGGCGCTGCAGCTTCCTCTGCCGGGGCCGGTGTATTGGTGGGTTCCGCGTCGGAACAAGCGGCCAATACCAGGCCTAATGCCAGAAGAATCAGTATCACTAAACTTAGCTTTTTCATTTCTTTCTCCTCATATACGCTTATTTATCATATCAAAAAACCAGACATTCATACTCAGGCATTTTCTCTCGACAATCACCTCCTTACTGCAGAGTGAAATTCGATTTATACCCATTTGGACAGGCGCTTCAGAATTTCAAACTCTTCTGCCTCATTATCGGTAGCAATCCACAAAAATAGGCCCTGCGGTCTCATCTCGGCCATAAAAGCATCCAATTCATTCTTGTTGAGATCGACGATCAGGGGCACTCGATAAGCCTGTAATTCCTTCAAGAAAGGTAGCCATTGCATGATGGGCAGATCATCACCTACGCCCTGGACCCACTGCAAGGCATGGACTTGGGGGACGCCAAGAATCGCCTCCAAATGCCGGGCAACGCCTCGGCCATCCACGTGGAAAATATTGTGGGACATGGTTTGTACTTCGCGCTCCAGCAAAGGCAGGCCAAATTCTCGGAAGAATTTTGGCGAAATCAGCGTGGAGAAGTCACAACTGGGGATGTGCATCCGGCCGAATGAAGGGATTCCCATCCAGCTCACCGAGAGTTGCCCGTGATCTTTGAGCATCTTGTCAAAATGGTCATAGATGAATTCAAAATCGGCAATGGCCCGTTCCGCCAATTCGTTCACCTTGTCCGGGTTGTCGATCATGTCGAAGCAGAGCTGTTGCGGATCTCGCCAGGCGGCCGCACAATCGAGACCCGGGTGAAGATCGGTGTAGCCTACCAGGTATTTCCCAGAACATTGATCTAAAGCGAGTCGGGTAAGTTCTTCCAGTTTGCGAAAATAGACATTATCCAGGTCCAGTCTTAGCTGCTCGACATCAACCCATTCGCGGAGAAGGGGAACAGACCAGGAAGTGACTTCACCAAACTCAAGTTCCGCGCCATAGAAAGCGGCGTAAACATCAGGCCCCAGGTTGGGAAAAAAAACGGGAAAGGTCTCACCATGGAATTTGCGGCCGGCGATGGATTTGATGAACAGGTCAACCTGGACTTCACCGTCAAACCACCAGGCTTTCTTCCCGGCCGGCGAAAGCTGGGAGATATCCTCCTTGGCCGCCTCCAGAAAGGCATTGTGCGCCACAAAACGAACGGGCGGCCGGTCAATAATCTCATTCTCATACCAGGCATAAACTCGCTTCATGGAGAGATCAAAGTCATCCATGCCTTCTATTTCTACTGACCAGCGGGTCTGCTGCCTTGGTTGCATCGTTCGTTCCATTTCAGCCCAGCGAGCTATAACTTGTGCCGGCGACAGTATTCACCATGGCCCAGAGATTTTCCAGGGGCGTATCCAATTGCACATGATGGGTTGGCGCCAGGATCAGTCCCCCACCCCGGCCTATCGTCTCCATACGCTTACGAACCTCGGCCGCGACATCGGCCGGAGAGCCGAAGGGCAGCGTATGTTGTTCGTCGATGGAACCCCAAAAGCAAAGCCTGTCACCGAACTTGTCTTTGATCTCGGCCGGGTCCATGCTGGCCGGTTGGATGGGATTCAAGACATCCACCCCGATTTCAATAAGCTCAGGGATGATGCGCTTGATATTGCCGTCCGAATGGTAGGCGATCTTGATCTCCGGGTTGATCGCCTTAAGCTCACTGATGAAATTGGCCATGCGTGGTTTGAGATATTGCCGCCACATGCGCGGCGAGATCATCATCTGATTCTGCGAGCCAATATCATCACCGGTCCAGATCATATCAACGCCTAATTCCACCAGTTTTTTGGCGGCCGCCAGGTGGTAGTGATAAGGGATGTCCAGCAAGTGGTTGGCCACGTCGGGATCTAAAGCCATATCCAATAGCATCTGCTGCAGACCCCGTAGGGCCCAGGCAGTTTCCAGGATGGTGGTGACGGTCACGCCAACAATCCAATAATCCTCTTTGAAATTAGCCACGACCTGGGCTGCATCGGTATATAGTTCGGGCCGGTCTGGGTCAGGCGGCCGGTAGCCAGCGATCGCCGCGTTACTGGCCAGCGGATGGCTGACCATTTCCGTGTAATTACCACGGCCAAAGGGGGTTTCGTAGGGTTGCACATCCCAACCAACACCCCATTCGTCCACATATGCTTTGTCATCCTGGTAATAGGAGTTGGCCCAGCCGACAGAGGTAAGCAACATGTCCTGACCCAGGGCGCGCTCAACCTCATAGGTATTGCCACCGCCGTGGGGGTTGTGCACCTTGTGGCCCTGGATTTCCATATCCAGCCGCAGGCGATCGGCAAATTCCGGGGTGAAGCTAATCTGCATCGGGCAGCGGTCCGCTTCTTCATGGCTGAGGGCCATTCGGACCCGATCGCGGGGTTTCATAGTGGCTCCCATAAAGAACTCTGACGTACAACCAGTTGCGGCGCGATCATGGCCACTTGCGGGAGAAGGGTCTCCTCTTTGCGCCCTGCCTGTAGATATTTATTGAGCAGAGAAACTGCCTGGCAACCCAATTCCAGCAAATCCTGTTTAACGGTAGTCAGGGGCGGCGAGAAGAAGGCAGATTCAGGGATATCGTCAAAACCGACCACGGCCAACTCTCGGGGCACAGAACGGCCGGCACTGGCCGCCGCCTGCAAGGCCCCCAGGGCCATGGAATCATTCGAAACAAATACGGCGTCCAGGTCCGGCACACGTTCCAGCAGTTTCAGCGTCGCCTGGTAGCCACTGGCGGCCGTCCAGTCGCCGCGCTCTGTCAACTGCTCCAGGTCACTCCGACCTGCTTCTTGCAAGATCTCTCGCCAACCGGCCTCACGCTCGCGGGCCTCCCACCATTCCCGCGGGCCGGCTATGAGACCAATCTTCAGATAGCCCTGCTCCACCAGGTGTAGGGTAGCCAACCGCCCTCCCAGGCGATTGTCCACCGCTACGAGCGATGTATTGGGACGCGGCTTCATGCTCAAGAAGACGACCGGGATCCCCCCATTGTGCAGATGTTCATACAACCATTCTCGTTGATCGCCAATCTCGGCCACAGCCCAGATAATCCCGGCGACCTGATTGGCCGACAATTCGTTCAGGGCTCGCTTTCCAGGGCTCTCCAGCGGGTTGTGAAGCAGCCTGACCATAATAGAAAAACCGAGATCGTTGGCCTGCTTTTCTATGCCGACCAAGGTTCGCGAAGGGCCATAAAACTCCAAAGCAGAGCTAACTACCCCTAGGGTATTGCTGCGCCCGTGGCTTAAACTGCGGGCGATTTCGCTGGGAGCATAGCCCAGTTCCTGGATGACTTCCTGAATGCGTTTTCGTGTTTTGGAAGAAACGTCGGGCCGATCGTTGAGGACGCGCGATACGGTCATGGAGGAAACGCCGGCGGCCCTGGCTACATCCTTGATCGTCACGACCTTTGCCATTATCCTCATCCCTGTTGGAGCCATGTTACCGGTACCGTTAGCGGTACCGGTAACGATAACATGATTTTAACAAGTTCGAATTGTCAAGTCAAGATGTAATTTTTCGAGGGGGCTATGAGCTCATATTGTCGCCACCTTCAGAACACGAAACCTGAGGTGTGTTCTGACAGACAGTTCCACGACCTGCATTTTTTCTAGCTCAATCTCCGTTCCAATATTTTCAAAAAGCCGTAGGCCACCGCCAAAAATAACAGGCATAATATCAACTTGAATTTCATCAACAAGCCCTGCGCGCAGGGCTTGCTGGCCGGTACTGGCGCCGCCAATTATCGTAACGTCCTTATCGCCAGCAGCTTCCTTGGCTTGTGATATGGCAGCTCCAATGCCACCGGTGATAAAAGTAAAGGTGAGGTTTTTATTTTCTTTCGGCTTTTTCTCGGGGATTTCTTCCGTTAGAACAAATATTGGCACCTGAAATTCATAGGTATCTGCATACGAATCTAGATCGCCGGCCATAAGGAAAGCGTTTTTACCCATCACCACAGAACCCGTGTTACGCATCGCTTCTTGCATAACCTCATTGTTTTGAATTGATTCATCTTGCACGTTACCGGCCGCAAAATCGGAAAATAGGCAACCAACGCTTCCATTAAGATCGTTAACATAGCCGTCAAGGGACATTGTCATTCCAAAAATTACTTTCGCCACAGTTATTTCTCCTTGAGATTAATTAAGCATCTTGATGGATTCTTATACCATGCCGCCAATTCATCTAACAGGTAATATGGGTTAAGGCCAAAATTTTGATAGCTTCAAAGTAGCCAATTGAGATATTGTCAGATGTTGTGGATCGCCGGGACAAGCGTAGCCTCCACTTGTAGGATAACAACGGAATCAGCTGGCACGGCAGGCCCAATGCTTGTCTTACCATCCGGCTGGCAATCAATAACCGGGTCAAGGATCTTGTGACCAAATAAGTCGCTCCCTCTATTCAATAATTTCTCCATCTTGATTAACTTTAATGACGACCATATCGCCTCCTCCCTCTCCAGAACTATAGGTCTCACCGGTCAATACAAAGCCGTGATCCGCTGTTTGCTTAACGGTATATCCCGTGTCTTCAGCCCTACCGCCGAAAGTTTTGTGCCAGGTTACTTGACCAGATGAATCAGTCCGCATCAAGAATAGGTCAAGGCCAATCGAATCAAAACTCGTTGTATAGCCGGTGGATATGTATCCGCCATCATCCGTCTGCTCTCCGTAAATTGTGCGATCATCCCCTGCTTCACCGAAGAATTTCTGCCACAACAAATCGCCTACTTCATCAGTCTTGATCAACCACGTATCGTAGTTCCTGGCCCCAAAACTTTTCGTGTAACCGGTTACGATATACCCGCCCTCAGCAGTTTGACGAACGGCGTGTCCTACATCGTCCTGCTTTTCTCCAAAAATTCCTGTCCAAACCACTTCTCCAGAATTATTGACATTGAGCAGATATACATCCCGACTTCCGGCGCCAAAACTCCTGGTAGTTCCCGCCACAACAAACCCAGAATCAGCACTCTGGTCTATGGAAAAAAGCCGGTCTTCTTGTGGTCCGCCAAAAGTCTGGCTCCAGATTTCTTCACCCTCGGCGTTTACTTTGACGAGATAGCCGTCTATATCTCCTTCGCCATAACTATCCGTTTGACCGGCCAAGACATAGCCCCCATCGAAGGCCGGCGCCATTGACCAGCCATATTCACTTTTAGGACCTCCGAAGGTGCGTTCCCATAACAGTTTTCCAGTGGCGTCGGTGCGGATAAGATAGATATCCATTTCACCAGCGCCAAAACTATTGGTGAAACCGGCGATTAGGAACCCGCCATCTTCTGTCTGCAAAATGTCCCAGCCGTTATCGTCGCCTTCGCCGCCATAAGTCTTGGTCCATAAAACCTCGCCCTGGGGGTCCAAACGCACCAGATAGACGTCTTCTTGAATTGCCTCCAGGCTACTTGTTAAACCTATAATGGCGTAGCCCCCATCGGCGGTTTGAAGCAAATTAATACCGCGATCTCGACGGTTACCGCCAAAGGTTTTTATAAAGGTTATTTCATTTTCCGTTGCCGTCGGAGTGGGAGGAACCGCTGTACTGGGGTCTACTGCTGTTTCCTCTGGGCTGTTGTGCGTCCTTGTAACGGGGTCAGCCGCCTTTGATATCATCGCCGTTGAGCTTGGAATCGTTTGGGCCACAGGATCCGAGGAAGTGGTTGGTGATGGAGAATTGCAGGCTGAAATAGCCAATAGCAACCAGATACAACAAAGTGTGTTCCTGAATATCATAATAACCTCCTGAAAACAATACCACTCCAGACACCATGGCTACACCGGCGCCAATCAGCGGGCTAGAGATAAACCGCAATCTGGCAAGATCGTACCCAGAACAGTGGCATTGACCATAAAGGTCGATCCCTGATCTAACGGGGACTAAACTCTGGTTCCGTCACAATCGCCGGTAAACGTCATGCGGCGATCTCGCGCAGGCTCAACGTTGAGATCCCGCGATTAACCTGACCCTGGCTTTTAAATGGCGCTCACTGCCAGCCCACTTAGCTAGAGGGGCAACTGTCTGATGCGAGTGCCCGTGGCGGCAAAGATGGCATTGGCCACGGCCGGGAGCACGGGTGGCGTACCCATCTCGCCCACGCCCTGGGGCATTTCGTTGCTGGGCACGATATATACTTCGACTTGGGGCATTTCATCCAGGCGCAGGATAGGGTAGTCATGGAAATTGTTTTGCAAAACACGTCCGTTCTCCACCACAATCTCCCCTTTCAAGGCCGACAAGCCAAAAACGATACCCCCCTCCATCTGCGCTGCCACCATGTCCGGATTGATGACGATACCGCAGTCAATGGCACAGACGATGCGCTCTACGTGGATGACTCCATCGTCAGCTACGGAAACTTCCGCTACCTGGGCCACATGCGTCTTTCCCCAGGTGGAATGAAAGGCAAGGCCACGTCCCCAGCTTTGGGGCAAAGGCGTGCCCCAACCGGCCTTATCGGCGGCCAAATCCAGGACCGTTTTTCCCCGGTCCGTGAGTAATTCGCGGCGCAATTCATATGGGTCACGACCCTGGGCGAGCGCGATTTCATCGATAAAACATTCATGGCCGAAGGCCTCGGGGATGTTGGTGACGGCGCGCCAGTTGCCGGTGTGGACGTCCCAGGAAGCCTCATAGAGGCGGATACCGGCCGGGTCAGGGCGATCCGGCCACTCCCGGCAGCCAATAATGGTCAGCGGATGGTAATAGTCGTGCCGCATATCGTCTTCGCGGGTCCAGACCACCTGGACGGGGGCTCCAACAGCCTGGGAGAGCCTGACCGCTTCGTCCACATAATCCACTTCCAGGCGACGGCCGAATCCGCCGCCGATCATGGTAACGTTGACCGTAACCGCATCGCTGGGCAGGCGGGTGGCGATGATGGCCCGGCTCCTGGCTTCCTGCGGATTTTGGGTGGGAACCCAAATGGTACAGCTATCGTCGCGCACGTCAGCGGTGCAGTTGAGCGGCTCCATGGCGGCATGGGCCAGGTAGGGCATTTCGTAAACGGCCGCTAACCGCTCGGCCGCCACATCGGCCAGATCCCCCTGGGCTGCCTCAACTTGCGCCTGGCGAGACTTCTCGCTGCTTGCCTCGGCCAGACGGCCGTCATTCCAGGTGATGGTCAACGCTTGACGACCCTGTATCGCAGCCCAGGTGTTGTCGGCAACGATCGCGAGGCTGCCATCCAGTTCCAGCACGTCCCGCACGCCGGAGATAGCCAGGGTGGCCGTCGAATCGAAGCTCTCCACCCGGCCGCTGATGACCGGCGGTCGGGCGATGACCGCGTAACGCATATCAGGCAGCCGCACATCCATACCATATATGGCGCTGCCTTCCACAAAGCGGCTATCGTCAACCTGGCCTTTCGCTGTGCCGATGAGACGGAACTCTTTGGGATCTTTGAGGGGAATACCGGAGCTCCTGGGCACAGGCAGGGTGGCGGCCGTCGCTGCCAGTTCGCCATAGGTAAGTTGGCGGTCGCTTTCCTGATGGTGCACCAGCCCATTGGCTGCTGAACATGCACCTGGCTCGACCCCCCAGATCTGCGCCGCTGCGGCCAACAGCATCTCCCGGGCCACAGCCCCTGCCTGGCGAAGGGGTGTGAATAGCTGCTCGACACTTTGGCTGCCACCGGTAAGCTGGCGGCCATATTTTCCATCGGCCTGGGCCGTTATCACTTGAATGGTTGACCAATCGGCTTCCAGTTCCTCGGCCAGGATCATAGCCAGCGCCGTACGCACCCCCTGTCCCATCTCCGTCCGGGAGGCGGTGACAGTTACCTGGTCTGTGTTGTCAATTTGCACATACATATTTGGTTCAAACCAGGCGGTGGGTTCAGGGACAGCTGTCGGGACCGGCGTTGAGCTTGCTTCGGCTGTGGGCTGTGCTGCAGATTTGGTTGCAGGTCGCGCCGTCGGATCTACGACGGCCGTTGCCGTTGGCGTGGGCGTTGGTTCACCATGGCAGCCGGACAGATAGACGCCGATAACAAATCCCGAACCGGCCACGGCCGATACTTTCAAGAACTCCCGCCGGCTAATGGTTGTTTTTTCGGTCATTCTTACTCCTCGAACGATTGCGGACGGCAGCGAGGCCCCGCCAAGGGCTGCTTACCAATCATCGATTGCCGGCTGCCAGGTGGATAGCGCGGCGGATGCGCTGGTAGGTTCCACAGCGGCAAAGGTTGCCCGACATGGTCGCGTCGATCTCGTCGTCCGTAGGTGCCTGGTTCTTGTAGAGCAGGGCGGCGGCCGTCATAATTTGCCCCGGCTGGCAGTAGCCACATTGGGCGACTTTTTCGGCAATCCAGGCTTCCTGCAAAGGGTGGCGACCACCAGTTGATAGCCCCTCAATGGTCGTAATCTGTCGACCCTCAACGCTGGATGCTTGCACGATACACGAGTGCTGGGCCTCGCCGTCCACGTGCACGGTGCAACTACCACATAGGCCAACCCCGCAACTATACTTCGTGCCTGTCAATCCCAGGATGTCACGCAACACCCATAACAGTGGCATATTGGGATCAACATCGACCTGATACTCCTGGCCGTTGACGGTTAGAGTTGACATGCTCTCCTCCTCAAAAAACCAGATCAACTGTTGCTGCAAAGGCTGTGGCGTTCATACTCGAATCTCCTAATCCGGCTCCATTTCCGGATTCTTCATCGTCTGGATCGTCTTATCACACCAGCGCATGATGGCCTCTGTGGTATGGATACCGTAGTCAAGCGCGATGAGCTGGTAAGCCAGATCAGGATCCTCCGGGAGATATGCCTGCAGATTTTCAACCACCTGTTGGAAATAGTAGTTGGCGGCCGTCATGCGTTGTTTGTGAGTTTCAAGGTGTTGGATATTTTCTTTCATGGTCAGGTTGCGGCCAAAGAACAATTTCAACAAGATCTCAATTCGATCCGGCTGAAGTTCAACAGGCTGCCGCAGCCACTCGAGCAGCGCCTCGTAACCCGCATCTGTGATGGTGTAAATGTGGCGATTCGGTCTTTTTTCTTGTCTTTCAATCGCTTTTATCACTAAACCGTCAGAGTGCAACTGTTTTAGGGTCGGATAAATCTGGCCGTAACTTTCATGCCAGAAATGACTGATCTCTTCTTCAATTTTATTCTTGATGCCATAGCCGGAGCATGGTCCCTGGGCCAGGATTCCTAATATGGCATATTTACTACGACTCTCATGTCCCATCAGACACCTATATATCTGTCAGATATATTAATCTGTCTCGAATCGGTTGTCAAGCTGCGGGAATTTGACTGCTATTCTTCAGCGATTGTGTCAGCCATTAAAGGATAAGGGGAAATGTCACCATGATGGAAAAGGCGAAAATGTCACGCCGTTGGAAAAGGTGACAGGGAACAGGGAAGAGCAAGAGCGATTGAAAATGCCGGGGAAAGTTAACGCAGGTCTGAGTTATTGCACTACCGTGCGCCTTTTGCCCCCTAGCTCAGGGACATTGAATGACACCCTGGGACCAGAGGCAACCACCACAGGCGGGAAATCCATTACCAAAACAATCCTCTTCATTGGCTTCGGAGAGATCGCAGCCACCGCAGGAGGTGCAGGGCGCGAAGCCAAAGGTCTGTACCTTTTGGCGATAGGCCACATATTCATCATCCAACCAGATATCCGGCAAATCCTGTTCATTGACATTGCCAACTACATGACGCCGCGAGACCCGCGGTTTGCCATGCAGGTAGCTGACGTAGTTGTGCATCAGCGGCCAGCAAGGGCTGACACCCCCATCCCAACCAATCGATAAAGTACCCCGTTCAATAAACTTACAGACGTCAAAGGAGCCGCCTAAATTACTGCCGGCGAAATTGACACTGAAGCCGCTCTGCAACGCTTGCACGAAGGCATCGTGGGTTTTTTCGTTGAGATCCATGGGCGGCAAAGATAGATTTTTATGGGCCGAGGAGGATATGAAGGCGATGTTACGAAAGGTGCGTTTATATAATACTTCTGCCTGCATGTCGGCCGTGTAGGGATGCACGTTGCTCACGGAGAAATACTTCGCGCCAAGATAACGGCCAATGCGCAATACTTCCGGCAAGTCATCAATGTTGCGCGCCATGGCCACAAAGGCAATACCGAGTTCCGGTCTCGGGAAATGTCCACCGCCCCGCATACGCCGGAAGCGAGCGAGATTCCCAAGCACCTTGGGCAGTTCCGCCCCCAGGCGGACATCGGCGTAGCTTTCTGGCGTCGCCCCATCGATTGATACCCAAAGCACATCCAGGTCGGCGTCAATCAACTGGCGCGACTGTTTCTCGTTGAGCATCGTGCCGTTGGTGATTAATTCGACGCGGGCGCCCGCTTCTTTAGCCCGGGTTATCCACTTCAGCGTGTGTTTATGAAACAGCGGCTCGCCAAGACCGCCAAAAAAGATAGTGGGCAGCGGCTCAAATTGTCGAATACCTTCCAGAATACGGTCAAAGGTGTCTTCGTTCATCCGGCCCAGACTTTCATTCCAACTATTACGAATACAGGTACGGCAGGTGATATTGCACAGATCGGTTGGTTCAATATAGACCTTTGTCAGCTGGGTGACAGGACGGTGTATCTCGATCCGGTCGCCGCCATTGTCTAGGCGAAATTTTGTGCCCGGCGACAGGCCGAATTTCACGGCCGTCTCCGCGGGGAAGATTAGGCGCCCCTGTTCGTCAACCTCTCCCCAAAGGGTTTCTTTGTTGTACATCAGATCACCTCAATTCTGGGTTCAACCACGATGTCCGAAATTGCCGGGCTGGTGATGAGACTTTCATTTCTTGTCCCTGGCAACTTTTTATGCCTACAATGTCTGCCGGAGCATCACCAGGTTAACAAGGTAAATATCCAACCACAATTGAATTGTAGCAGAGACCGTCTCCCGCTGATTAGTGACAAAAGTCACCGAAAACAAAACCGATCGTTCGCGGCAAATACCTTGTCAAAATAGACCCGCCCCAAAACCCCTGTCAAGATAGGCCGGCAAGGGTTACCTGCCAGGATCAAGCCCCCGATCACAATGAGGTAGATTTTTCCTTTCGTTGGTTTGCAAGCGATGGCGTTCGCTGGACCCACTTGAACTTGTAGATACCGGCCGCTCAACTATTCGGCAACAGATTATAGGTCGAGGCTGGCCAGCCCATAACTCTTGAGAGCAACGAATTCGTGTCCGGAAATCCTGGAAGGGATCAGGCGCAGCTATTCCGGGAAAAGAGGCCAGAAAATTGGCAGGAAGATCATCGATACAATGAGTAAAATGAAGGTTAAAAGGGCACCAACGCGCGCGTAGTCTGTAAATTTGTATCCGCCAGGCCCAAAAACAAGGATATTTGCCTTGTGGCCTACCGGTGTGAGGAAGCTGGTGGCGGCGCCAATGACCACCGCCATAACAAATGTCTTGTAGTTTGCGTCAAGACCAAAAGCGACATCCAGGGCGATGGGTGTGATCAGCACAATGGCCGCCGCATTGGACATGGGTTGGGTAATCATGGCCGCCAGCAAGTAGACGCCGGCCAGGGAAGCCACAGGGCCATGGGGGCCGAAAATGCCTAACATCAGGTCGGCCAGGTATTGGGCCGTACCCGTTTCCTGCATGGCCAGGCCCAAGGGGAGCATCCCGGCTACCAGGAAGACTGTCCGCCAATCCACGCTTTCATATGCTTCCTCGATGGTCAAGACGCGGAGCAAGATCATAATCACGGCGGCTATAACCATGGCCAGCGAAATTTCCATGCCGCCAAAGATCGTCAGGACAATAGCCAAAAGCAGCGCGCCGACGGCAATGGGCGCTTTTCGCACGCGATATGTCTCCACCTCATCCGGCTCCAGGACCAGGAAATCGTCGCCCTCCAGCAGTCCGGCGATGTGGTGATGGGGCCCTTGCAGCAGTAGCGCATCACCAAGCTTTAGCGGCAGGTCGCGCAATCTTTGGGTGATAACTTCTCCCTGGCGAGACAAAGCCAACACATTGAAGCCATAGCGCTCGCGAAAACGCACATCTCGCAGGCTTAGCCCTTCAATATGTGAACTAGGGGCCACAGTCGTCTCAATGATCTGGACATCTCCTGGCTCCAGGCTGTCTATATCGAGTTCATAATCTACGGCGATAGTCAGGGCCAGCTCTTTGCAGACCTCTAAGAGATCCGAGGCTGAGCTCTGGACAATCAGGTAATCGCCGGACAGAATCTCGGTATCACGGTGCAGCGAGATCTGTTCGCCGTTTTCTCGCTGCATGGCCAGAATATTAAGGTCGTACTCCTTACCCAGGCGCGAACTGAATAATGTCTTTCCATTCAGCGAGCTGTGGGGCGAAACGCGTACTTCGGTCACGTAATCACGCAACCGGTCAATGTCTTCCTTTCCGCGGGCGCCTTCTCTTATAGGCAAGAGTCGCTTGCCAATCAAGACCATGTACAAGATCCCAGTTGCCAAAACCACGATCCCCATTGGGGTGAATTCAAAGAAGCCAAAGGTTGGCAACCCCTGTTCTTCGACGATACCAGCGGCCAGGATGTTGGCCGGCGTACCGATCAAAGTCATCTTACCGCCCAACAAAGAGGCAAAAGCCAGGGGAATGAGTAGCTTCGATACCGGCACCCTGGTTTGTCGCGAGATCCCGATAGCGGCCGGCATCAGCATGGCCACCGCGCCGACATTGTTCATGAAGGCCGAAATGACCCCGACGGTCAACATGAGAACGCCGATGAGACCGCCCTCGCTATTGCCGGTCACTTTCAGGATGGCCCTGCCAATCGCGTCGGCGACGCCGGTCTTAAACAAACCGCCAGACACCATATAGACTGCCCAGACGGTGATGACGGCCGAGTTGGAGAAGCCGGAAAACAGTTCATCCCGCGGAATTAATCCCAGGAGTCCGACGGTAATGAGCACGAGCAGGGCCACCACGTCCACCCGAAGTTTCTCGGTGGCAAAGAGAACCAGGGCCCCCAGGATGATGAGCAATGTAAGAGCAATATCAAGAGTCATGGCAGTTGGTATCGCAAGCTCAACAATGAACGGTTAGTGGATTATAGCAGACAACATATAGTATATCATCTGATAGTCGCCAAAAATGCGATCGGTTGGCGAAAGCCATCTCACCGGATTACCTGGCAGGTTTGTTCACGCGGCGCAGAGCTTATCTATGGGACCGAGACGAGCAATGGCTAAGGAGGGCACATATCTAGAGCATTGTAACCTATTGACTGCCGATCTCAACGGCCATAGGGTGCTACCAGGCGCGGGAACTACAGGGGCAACTGATCCAAAGATATCATTGACCGCTCCCGGGAGGTGGCTTCAAGATTTCAAATTGAAAAAAATCAGCGCTGTAAAGCTTTGACCGTCTCGATCAAGTGGGACACTCGTTCCGCCAGAAGCTTGATGATAGATTCCTGCAAAGCCAGGGCAGCCTCTGGATACTCCTCTTCCATCCGCGCCAATTGAGATTTAGTCAGGCGGTAAAGCTTGCTGGGTTTGTCGGCAATGACAGAGGCTGTGCGATCGGCACCCAGATAGAAGCCGATTTCGCCCAGGACTTGCCCACCGAGCATGGTTTCCAGCCGAATCGGGTTCCGGCCAGAAGACTGAAGCAGAGCCGTCACTTGACCACTCTCAATGAAATAGAGATCATCAGGCGCATCGCCTTGTTGCATGAGGTATTGGCCGGCCTCTAAATCCCGTGGTTCCAAATAACGAATCAGGGTTGTCACATCTGAACTGCTGGGGATTAGGGCCTTCAGTTGGTCTTCGATGGTAACGTCCATGACGCCAGTTGCCAATGCCTCTGAAGCCAGGAGCTGATCCTCGCACCATTCCAGAGCGTGATCGGTGTCAGAAGCAAAGCGGACCGAGCCGTCGCCCGTATCTTCGAAGCCCGCGGCTTCAAATTGAAGCCGGCTTTCTTCGGACATATCGGAAAACACAAAGCCTATGTTGTTTTCTTCAGCAATCTGTCTCATCTTGGTGAAACTGAGCATGGCCGTCGTGTCGAGGCCAGTTACTTGCTTAAAGTCAAACAGGAGGAAACGAGGCAATGCCCGGTCTGGATCTACGATTCGGCGGCGAACCCGGCCCAGTAGCGTATTAGCCGTACCAAAGAAGATGAAACCTTGAAGATGAAGAATATAGAGCTCTTCCCCCTTTTCCTGCAAGAATCGCTGCTGGCTTCCTTCGCGGCTGACTCGACTTCTGAAGTTGACGCCAGATAGGGCATGTTTGACAACATTCGTTCGACTGTAATTTAGAACGAAGAGGAAAACGGTGGCCACAAGACCCAAGGCCACGCCCTGAAGAAAGCCCACCAGGGCAATAACAACCAGAATCATAATGACGATGAAGTAATCGATTTTGGGCAGTTTAAACCAGGCCTCGTAAACCCACTCGATGAGAAATGAGAGGCCAAGAAACAAAAGTAACCCACCGACGACAAATCTCGGAAAAAGAGAGAGAATCGAAGCGCCGGCAACCAGAGCCAGGCCACAAACTGCGGCCGTTAGCAGGCCAGTAAGCCGGCTGGACACCCTTAATCTATGGCCAAGCGCCGAGTGGCTGAGGACATGGAAACCGACTATGCCCCCACCCAGGCCAGCGACGAGATTTGCAGAACCGGCGACCAACAACTCCCGGTTCAGATCCATGTCTTTTCGAAAAACGATCTCAATGCCAGTGGCATTGAGCAGTAGGGCAACCACACTAACAATGGCAATCGTCACGATATTACCGGCTTGCCCGATTATCCCCGGCCAATATACCTGGGCGAGATCGGAGGGCAACAACGGCCGGAAAAGCGCCCCTTCAGGAAAAGGTCCCACCAGCCAGCCAATCAGGCCTATCTCCTGGACAGAGGAACCGGTCAGCCAGACCATCAGGTAAAAAATTGCGACACTGGTCATAATCATTCCCGGTAAGATCAGGGTTTGGCTATAACGATTCAAGATCAGCAGCAAAGCGATGGCGAAGATCAGCCCCGGAAGCCACATGACAACTGTCTGAAATTGCAGCAGGTCGCCGATCTCAGCAAGAGCGGGCAGCGGACCAGCCATCACCGAGATCGAGCCTGTTACCAGGAGCCAACCTGACCCGGCAAGGAAGCCGCCAACAACAGGATAGGGTAGAAAGCGAACCATGCCTCCCGAGCGAAGGAATCCCAGGGCCAGGAAAAACAGGCCGGTGAGCAGCGACGAGACAACGATGGCGGCGACGATGGTAAGCGCTAACTCTTCCTGGCTGGACCCGGACGGCATGGCCAGGGCAATGGCTGCCGCGATGAGGCTCATTATGGCCGCGGGCACATCCTGGATACTGCCCAGCACACCAGCGGTCGAAGTAAATAGAGCCAGGATCGTGGTGAAAATCATGGCCGCAACCAGCATCAGTCCAATGCCGTGAGGGACGAATTCAGGCGTCTCTCCGGCGAAAATAAGGACGGCAAAGGAAACGGCGAAGGTGACTTCTAACAGGCCAATGATCAGGCCAACCGTGACCACCGGAAGGAGCCGCTGCGGCCGGAACTCGTCGGCGGCAAGTGACAAGCGTCGTGTCAGGGTGTTTTGGCTCGTTACCGGCAAACTACTCTCTCCGATTAGCCTGATCTGAAGGTATTCCCCCTGGTATGGTTGCGGCCATGGTTGGGGCTTTTTCTGTCAATTCATACCTTTTTTGAAGGACCCAGTTCAAGTCCCGCATCCTAGGGTCTTCATCTCACCAAGCACCTATACCAAGACATAGGAGCAGGGCGCGGATACCTTCCCGCAATGTAAACGGAAGGAACAGGCCTCATTTTGATTCAAGGGTCATGACATAGTCATGACTTTCGTTAAGATATATGGATAAATTGTCCAAATCTTCAAACATCTTATCTGGGATTAGCACATAGCCTCTCATGACTGCCCCATGGGATTTAAAGATTGTTGTGCCAAGTACCTGAATATATTTTTCCTGCACTTGTTTTGAATACCTGAATCCTAATTCACCATCTTTGTTTAGCAACGAAAACATATGTCCGTTGGCAGAGGTGTAGGGCACCGTTTTTCCTTTTCTTTCAAATCTGGGACATTTGGCGACCAACTGATCATAGAGTGCTAATTTTTCGTTCCACATCATATCGTTTCTCCGTGAATTCTTTAAAATGATGCAGCCATTATAGCCTTGCCTGTCCATGATAAGGCAAGTTCTGCCATTGACCAAGCCTCAGATTCTCCCGCCACTATTTCAGGCTGGCACCGCCATCCCAATCAGCACAAGTATTGGGTGCTTATCACTGGTGCTGTAGCCAAGAGTATCAGTCGCTGTCTGCCACTTAACTCGGGAACCACCCAGGTAATCCTGTGAGAGCCGCCACCATATATGGCAGCGCCTATGTTTTAACGAAGCACTCAATTGATGTTTACCAGGTAGAAATCCATCTGGATCAAAACCTCGATTCCAACATTATCGGTTAGCGAGTTTCGATCATTTCCTCTAATAGTCACCCATATTTCGCCATAATCGATGTGGCGCATCTTGTGGTAAATTTCGCATATTGGTTCCAGGCTGTTGAAAAAGAGGTTCTGAAATTTGATATACTCCGACCTCAATCGGAATCTTCTTCATACTGAATTACGACCCCGTTTCAAAGGCTCCGGATCCGAATCCGGAGTGCCGTGACCTGCTATGGACACGACTAAACAGCTGAGTGTGACGTGTGACTTGTCCCGATCACAGCCGAAGACGAAGAGCTCGCCGTTCGCTTGGAGTGCGATCTGGAGATGATGCTCCACATCGGCGACCCGCGCCCGGAAACAGACCTGACGGCCGAAGTACAGACTTAATGTTGTAAGGCTCATGGCCCCAGACAGATCGTAATGCGTAACAACAATGCCGCCGCCGGTTACTGGCGGCGGCATTTTCTCGGGGAAGTTTTGAAAGAGTTGTCTTTGATTGGCTCAGAACGCTGTCTGACGGTCAGAATCAAATCACGCAGTCCGCGATCCACAACTTTTGACAATATCTCATCTGGTCGGTAGAGAAATATGCCACAGACATCTATCTTTTTTTCTATGAGCGTTTGGCGATTTCTTTGGCTGCATACCAGCCTGTTAACATGGCTATGGGCACTCCTGAAGGAGCATATGCCCATTGACCTGCTTGCAGGACTCCAGGAAAAGGGGTTACGACAGATTTTGGAATATCCTTCAATTTATTCACGACTGGAATTTCTGTTTCAAAAGACCAGCCGGTAATCGCTCCTTTAGAACTGCCAGATACCTTATTTATCGTGAGCGGCGTTGATGAAAATTTGAACAGGATATCATCCTCCAGGTCCTTATATATTGTTTGAGAAAATATCCTGATAATGCGAGCTTCCATTATTTCTTTAAACTCATCAATCCAGCCGGCTGCTTCGATTTTTTCAATAACACCATATTCAAAAAGACAACTTATCATTAATCCTGATTTTCCTTCAGGCGCCAGGGTGGGATCCCGAAGAACAGGTACAGAAACTTCATAGGTATTTAGATAACAAAAATCGTCTAACCAGGCCAATATTTCCTCCCTGGTTTTTTCGTCGAAATCTTCAATAAGACTTTGTTTTTCCCCCCGATTAGTCTCGCCTAACCCATTTTTTGAAGGGGTGTAAAACATGTGTTCCCCACCGTTTGTTTGGAAATATGAAGGTGGACGGTCTACGGCAACAAACAAAATGAAGACAGATTCAGCCCCTTTAGAAGAACGAATTCCCTGGGTCTTTGCTTCAATTTTGTCAGTCACTTCTACATCTAAGCCTACAGGATTAACATTCCGATATAGCGTCTTCAAATCTGCTGCCCAGATCAGGTAATCGTAGTCATAGTCATTGCCTTCTGAGTCAGTAACCCTCGATTCCGCTGGTATGAGCTCTGTAATATGCTTATTTAGTCTTATTTCCACGCCGTCACCCAAGATCTTCTCATTTAGAAGATTAACCAGAGCACCGGTACCGCCTTTTGGGTAAAAATAATCAAGATAAACATAAAAATAACCCAACGCGAAGTAGGTGGGTGTCTTCTTAAAAAAGTGTTGGGTCAATATATCTATTAGAGGCTGACTATCAGTTATTCGCTCAAGAAAAACTTCCATTGGCATATTGAACTGATTAAACACCCTTAGAGCATTAAGAAACTTTATTGTCCAGGGTATCAGTTTTCTAAAAATAAATTTCTTATCACTCGTAAGATCTACAAAATTAGGATTATCAAATTGATACAAGATCTTGGTGTGTTCTGATAGCTTATAGATTACTGATATGATTTCTTCTATATCCCCCTTGTTTTCAGGATAAAGATTGACCAGTATTCGTTCATAGTCCTTAAGTGCATCCATTGAATCGACACGGAACGATTGATCCTCAACACCTATTGAAATCTTGTTTTCTAAGAATTCCCAACTAATTCCTAAATCTTTTAGCATCGGTTTTATGATTCCGGAATTTACAAAAGCCCTTGGACCGGCATCAAAGAAAAACCCATCATAATCAAATGTATTTACCAATCCCCCGGTTCTGTCATTTTTTTCAAAGAGTAAAACAGTGTAATTGTCCCTGGCCAAATAAGCTGCTGCAGTCAGTCCAGCCATACCAGCGCCAACAATCACAATTCTTTTTTTCGAGGTCATAATAACCCGCCTAACTCATGACTTAATACCCACAATTTTTCTGCTTCGTCCTTGTCCAATGCCGGCGGTGCAGGTTCTTCTTCAGTTGTGAGATTAAAAAACTTGCCAGAAGTGTTCGCCAATTTGCTGGAAACACCTAAGTAATATAAGGCTTCCGCAGAAATCTCGGGTGATTTCGCCGTTCTATCAATAAATATCCTCTTGAATAACTTGTAAGCTCTACCATTGTTTTGACCGCTATTGGTCTTTACATTTCCCGGGTGCATTGCGTTCACGGTTGCCCCGGTCCCGGCTAAATATTCATCGAGTTTTATCATCGATAATAATTGGGCCATTTTTGCGGCGCCATAACTTCTCAATCCTGAATAACGATGCTTATCCCAGCCCAGGTCATCCAAATATAGGCCCGATACAGCAAATCTATGCGCCTCAGAGTTCACAAATATTATTCGGCCGCTTTTTTGTTTGGTGAATTTTTCTCTGACATAATAATTCAAAATAAATGAACTAAGATAATTTGTTTGAAACACCATTTCCAGGTTATCAGCCGTGAAAGTTTTTTTTGTTATATAAACACCGGCATTATGAATTAGAACATCAATATTTCTAGCCATGGCAGATAGTTGCTTTCCGACAGCATGGATATCTGTTAGTCTTGTAAAATCAGCAAGCAGATAGGTACATTTCGTATCAAATTGACTTCTGAGCTTTTCACATAATTCTTTTGATTTTCTTTCATCCCTGTTGATACACAAAATATCGGCGCCATGAGCAGCAAATTTTTTTGCAGTAGCATAACCTATACCTGAAGTTGCTCCGGTAATAATGACCAAGCGGTTACTAAAATCATCTGAACATATTTCGGGATCTAATTTTTGATTACGCAACATGGCGAAAATATTAGACCACTTATATTCTTTTCGATATCTTAACAAGTTAACTCCATAGGATATGGATTTCTTCAAAAGATTTCAAACGCGTGTAAGGATGTGAATATACGGCCTTTCCAAGAGAAGCTTCGATTTATTGTCCAGTTATTCCAGTTATTCAGATAGGTAATGCCATGAGTATATCTACCACCTCTGATTCCATACGCTGAGGTGCAGATGATCTCAACCAGACCAAGATTTACTTTGCTAATCCAGGCGCCATTGCCGGCGTATGCTGCTGAAGCTTTTTTATCTGTTAGCTGCAGAAGCAGCTCTCTGAGCATCCGAGGCGCCCGGCAACAATTGTAGACTGTCCTCGTTCACCAATCAAACGACTTGTTAGGCCAAAGGATGTCTGTTGTCTGGGAGCATATGATAATCTCGGTAGCAGCGGCAATCGGTCACTAAATGAGTTTTCGAAGATCAATGAATTTTCACCCGCCAAAAATCAACCACCAAAAGGAATCCAATCCCGAATAGGAGAATACGCATATGAAAGTTGTAGTCTTTGGGGCTAGCGGCATGACAGGAAAAGAGATCGTGGGCCAGGCGTTGGCGAAAGGCCACGTAGTGACCGCGTTCGTGCGTGATCCCTCTAAATTAATAATCGAGCATGAGAATCTATCTATGGGAGATCGCCTACATGTCGTGAGCGGTGACGTCTTTGATTTCAGTGCGGTGAAGCAAGCTGTTCAGGGACAAGAGGCTGTTATTTGTTCTCTTGGTTCGGCCAGCCTGGCAAAGACAACCGTTCGTAGTCAAGGAATGGCTAACATCGTAAGGGCTATGGAAGCGGAACATGTCGACCGGCTGATTGTTGTCTCGGCAATGGGGACAGGGGAGAGCTGGTCATCGCTTTCATTCACCAACAAGCTCTTTTACGCTACTCTACTTCGCAGTAGTCGTCAGGATCATGAAGCACAGGAAATGGTGGTGAAAAAAAGCAATTTAGCGTGGACGATTCTGCGACCAAGTGGCCTGACCAACGGCGCATTGACGGGAAATTATGCCATAGGTGAGAATATAAAGGGCGAAAGTTCACGGATTGCTCGCGCCGATGTCGCCCAGGCCATTATGAAAGCGTTAGATGAAAAAGCTTTTGTGGGCATGGCCGTAACGATAACAAACTAAAAAGGAGTTTAGCATGGATCCAAAAGCCAGTATTATCATGGCCGCAGCCTTAATCTTCTATTCCATTGGGGTATGGGGTGAACGAATACAAGGGCGGCTCAAACCCTGGCATCTCGTTTTTTTTGTTCTTGGACTCATCTGTGACACCTGGGGAACAGGATTAATGTTCGAATATGTGGGCGGATTGACCTATGATATTCACGGGATATCTGGTCTGATTGCCATTATTCTCATGCTCCTCCACGCTACATGGGCGGCTGTCGTGCTGATCAGAAAAGACGAAAAAATGATCGTGAACTTCCACAAATTCAGCATCGCCGTCTGGCTGATCTGGCTCATCCCCTATTTTAGCCCGATGTTTTTTAATATGGCCAGCTCATGAATATGATCAGCATCGTCATCATAGGTTTCATTATCCTGGAAAGCACCAATGTCATCGCACTCTATTTTTTCCCGGGATCAAAATACGCCAACAGCGTTGGCGTATTTAAAGCCTGGGAGAGATCTAAGCAAGAACCGGAGATTCATGACTTCGTCAAGTACCTGGTCAATTGGGTCGCCGGGACGAAGCTTATCTTCCTCCTGTTGTTGGTCGTGATTCTCTTCACAGCCGATGTCCAAGGCCTTTTTTACACAAGCCTGGCCCTGGTCATCTCCATATCATCTTTCTTCTGGCGACTCTTTCCTTTGATACGCAAGATGGATCAGGCGGGCCAGGTTGATCCAAAGAACTATTCAGCGATACTGGGCTTAATGATCTCGGCGTTTGTGCTGCTGTTTCTGGTTGCACTTCTCTTGACCGGGAAAGGCTAAACCGGATTGATTCACGGAAGCTGACCGGCTGTTTTGGTGACTGCTGTCCGCCATACTACCAAGCCGGGTTTAATCCTAACCAGACAAGTTTTTTATACCCAGCGCATTTAATCAGAAAAGTAATTCTAATCGCAAGTAGCCCCAGCCAATATGCCAAAACAAATAATATACGAGCCGGAATGAATACATCGCGATGAAACCATGCTGCCTAAAAATCAGCAACTGGAAGATGTTTATCAGAAAGATGTGAACTCCAACGTAGGCGACGGCCCATCCAGGGAAATGGTTTGAAGGGCCCATGTTCATCACTTGATAAGTTGGCTCTAACAAGGCGACTATGAGCAGGCAAATCCAAAAAACGGTTTCAAAACCGACATTCTTCAGAACTGAATTCATGATCAGTAGCAGTACCGTCAGGGGTAAAACATGAAAAAGAATGTCCACCAAAAACGCTATTGCCGGGTAAAACAACAGAGACTTGGGGAACAGGATGTTTGTGTCGGCGGAGAATATGATCTTGGTATCAACCACTATCATGATTATTCCAAGCAGCGCTGCCAGAGTGGCGGAGCGAATTATCTCTTTTAGATTTTCTTTTTCATAGACTACGAACCAATTTTGGGACAGCAGGAAAGATAACAGAACAAACCCCAAGATGGCGGCGAACAGAAATACTGTCAAAGGGTTTGCCCGGCCAAGAAACCGTTGAAATATCTGGTTGTTGGATAAATATAAGATCCCGGTTAAGGCCAGTACCCCAAAAGATAAGGCGACAAAGATCAGGTACTGCGATCTGTCTCTTGAAACTAATTCAGAAACTTTTCCGAGATAGGGCAAATTCTGATAAAGCACGGCAAAACTCCCAACAATATAAATAGCTCGCACGATTTTGACGACATCTGCCTTGGTTATCCTACGATGTTGCCCGCATTCCGGCTGTGGCATTAACAATCAGCGAAATGACCGCGCCTGCACCAAGCAGCAATTGGATATCTGGAAATGATCCTGCATCTTTTAAGGCAATCGAACAGGCGATCAAAACGATTCCCCAGATCAGACTATTGGCGATTAAAACATGTGCTTTCTTCATCGAATCCTTCCTTTGAAATACTCTATTTGATAAAACGATCGGCTATGCTATTAGTAGCGCGAATGGCGCAAAACTGAGATCAAACATCGCCTTCATGGGTGTCATTTACATTCCTCTGGCGCCAGCATGATATTTGTCTTAGGAACGTCACGCGAAAAGAGGTTGGGGATATGCCATGGGTGACTGAGCAGGTATCTGCTGATTGGCGGCTGCTGTGGTGGATGACCATTGAGCCTTCTCGCCGAGATTGGCCACTCGAACGGGAGATGGGCAACGCTGCCCGGCTTATCCATTTCGACCAGAGCATCTAATGTTGAACGCAACACGGCCGTCTGTCCCATCCGGTTGTCCGGTTGTCCCAACAGGTAGCCTAGTGGATGCTCAATAGCTGCCACCCGCGGTACGCTCACGGCCATCGTCAAGTCGGGGATACACGACAGGGTGATGGTGCTCATGCCCGCAGCCTCAATCTTGCGCTGTACCAGTCCTACAGACCAGCAGCAGACCGGTCAACCTGGAATCAGGACGACAACGTTCACCCCGTCCCGCTTCAACCGCCGGATCATGGCCGGCACAGTTACCTCCAACAGCGTCTGTGGCTGGAGAATGTAACCCATGAAGGAGTAGTGATTGGCGGCGGAGCGCCCGATCTCAGCCCGTTTCTCCAATTCAAGCAACCGCTGCAAAGGTAGGAGCGTGTTCAGGTCTTGTTTTACAACCCGGGGATGGATATGCAGGTGATAGAGCTTCACATCCTCCGCTGTTGCCGTGCGTGGTAAGACCCGGTAGGAGGGGTCACCCCACCAGGGATTCCGTTTCTCTCCTTCCTGATCAAAGGGCCGATCTGTCTTGAGGGCCAGACCGGCCGAACTGATCAGCGCCACGGTGCTTTCCGCCAGTGGCCTGGACAGCGGCGTCCATGGAATCACCCGTGGCGACTCAAGGCCGATCCAGTTCTGTACTAGTTTCTTGGTCAGGCGATCTAAGAAACGGTACGAATCCACTTGTTCTGACTTTTGTCCATTTCCATTCATCTCGATTTCTCCTTAGTACTTCTCCCAGTCAGCTTCACTTAAAGGAACCAATGATCGGGTCTACTTCAGCTTGGGTGGACGTGGACCGTTTTCACCCTGGCAACTGTGATTTCATAGTACGGTTCTAGGAGCAAACTGTCATTCCCCAAATGGGGAATGTGATGGGGGATATTGAGAGACGGATTTTTGGGGTATGGAGAAGGGGATACGTTTATTAGCTGGACAAAATCAGCCGCGCTAATAGATGTTAAAGGAGATGCAATTCCTGTCCACGGGTCACAGCCTGCGTACGGCTATGGACGTCGAGCTTGCTGTAGATATTCTTGAGATGCTGTTTGACTGTGCTTGGCGCGACGATCAGCCGGCCGGCAATTTCCTTATTCGAAAGACCTTCGGCAAGCAACCGCAGCACATCCACCTCACGTTCGGTAAGGGGAGATAACAATAGTTCATCGGACAAGGGAAAAGGAGACACCCTATCCGGTGCCTGGCTCTTCTGAGCTTCTCTCTCCTGCTTAAAAGCAGCCAGCAGGTCATGTCCATATGCCGCTGGGATAGGTGTGATTTTTGCGGCCGTGGGCCGCATGGCTAATCGTTCTAACAATGCGGATAACGGCCGTCCCATATCGAGAAACAGGCGCTTGAATCCTTCTGTCTTGGCCAGATAGATAGCCTGAGATAATGTCGCGGCCGCTTCGTCGAATTGGCCCTGTTCTTCTAGGGCGATGGCCAGCAGTCCCAGGATTTCGATCAAACGCCCGTTTCGCCCTCCCTCCCCTGCCAGCCCACGTTGTGCAACCAGCAAGTATTGTGCTTCGGCCGCATGCCCCTCAGCCAACCTCAGTCGCGCCAGGGTGATTTGTTCCCGTTCAGAGCCGCCACGACATTCCCCAGCCCAATGAGTGGCTGTCTCCACGTCTCCCACCGCCAGCCACTGCACAACCCGCGCGGTCTTGAACTCGATTCCTATCGCCAATTGGAAATGGTAGGTTTGCATATATTCCTCGGCCTTTCGCAGGGCCTTCAAGGCGCCTTCCACATCGCCCTGCGCCTGGAGGACACGCATCAGGGTCAGGTCGCCAACGACCAGGTACCCCCCCAACCGCTGCCTGTACTTCAGGCCGGTCATGACATGCTCGTAGGCTGCATCGAGTTGGTTTCGCTCGCGAAACAAATCGGCCAAGCCGAACTCGTAGGAACAGCGCACCCGCGAATCCAGCCCGCCCCGCTTCGTCATCCATTGAAAGGCGCTATCATAAAGTTCCTGTGCCTGGTGAAGTCGTCCCTGAACTTTTTTAACAGATGCCAGATCGCACAAGGCCGGTACAAGCATCATCAATTGCCCCGTCTCTTGACCAATCCGGACCAGCTGCAACAACTTCTGGCTGGCACTGTCCATGTCATCACTGGCGAAATAGGTATCCGCCAGAGTATAAGCGGTCATCCCTCGAGCAGTTGAAAAGTCCTCCGGCAGGCGTCTCTCTGCAAGCGCCGCCATCTCAATAGAGCGCGCTGCGTCGCCCCGCAAATTGGCGGTGTAAGCATGGATGGCTGCGATATGACCCAATAGCGCCGAGGATTGGGGATCTTCCGGATCAATCCGCTCTTGCGCCCCCTCAAGCAGCAAATCTACCTCGGTAGGTTGACCAGCCAGGGCCAGGGTGTTGGCTCTATAGACGTCGATCCAGGGGTGGTCGCGGACAATCTCTTGCGGCAACTTATCGATCCAACCCAAGAGGACGGGCACCTCGCTTCGGGAGAACATAGTGGCGAAGTTCTCTTCGATCATCGATGCAGCCTGCTCGAAATCCTGTGCAGCTATGGTATGGACCATCGCCTCTTCCAGATAACCCTCGCTTCGATGCCACCGGCTAGCGCGGCGGTGCAATTCGTATATCTCTTCAACCGGTTTTCGTTTGCCAAGTATGCTTTTTAACAGGCCGGCAAAGAGGTGATGATAACGATACCAACGTCGTTCGTCGTCCAGGGAAACCAGGAACAAATTGGCCCGTTCTAATTGGGCCAGTATCCCCTGGCTGTCACTATCGCCCGTGACAGCGTCGCACAAGGTGCCCGTCATCCGCTTCAAGATAGAACTCTTCAGCAGGAATTCCTGAACGTCGCGAGGTTGCTGTTCGAGAACCTCCTCGACCAGATAATCTAAAATGAAATGGTGGCTGCCCGAGAGGGCCTCTATAAAACCAGAATTATCTTGGCGGCCCTTCATTGAAATCGCGGCCAGCTGCAAGCCTGCGATCCAGCCCTCCGTGCGGTTTTCCAGGCCAGTTATAACGTCTTCTGAAATATTCAATCCCATAACCAGGTTAAGGAAATCGGCCGTTTCAGCTTCGGTAAATCTCAAATCTATGGCACGTAGTTCGGTCAATTGGTCCCGGGCTCGCAGCCGGGCTAAGGGAAGGTCTGGATCCTCACGCGTGGCGATGACCAGGTGCATCTGCTGGGGCAAATGTTCGAGCAGGAAGGCCAGGATATGGTCAACGGATTTGGCATCAAGCACATGGTAGTCGTCAAGGACGACGATGATATTATCGGGAAGGGTGGCAATTTCATTAACGAGGGCTGTCAGCATCATTTCAGTTGGCGGTGGTTGGGGGGATTGAATCATGCCCAAAACCCCTTCTCCAATAGCCGGGGCAATCGTTTGCAAAGCAGCAACGAAGTAAGCCAGGAAGCGAACGGGATCGTCGTCGCCTTCATCCAACGAGAGCCAGCCGGCCACTCTTTCACCCCTGGCGACCCATTCACTGACCAGCGTGGTCTTACCGAAGCCGGCCGGGGCAGAGACCAGGGACAGTTTGTGACCGAGTTGGAGGCCTTGATTAAGCCGTTGGATCAGTTGGGGGCGTGGGACGAGGTTCGGCCGTAATGGCGGGATATAGAGCTTGGTTTGCAGCAATGATTCAAACACCCAGATATTATAAATGAAAGTTGACTGAAGTGGTGCCTGCGGGCAGCTGGTTTTCACAAGCCTGTTGATCACACTCTGATCGAGCCGGATCGATTTTTTTTCGCCGAAAGAGGTCGATTACTCCTGGGTGGGATTGCCACCCCGGCGCTTCTACGATAAACTGCTCGAGCTACCAAAGTTTGGTGAACGAATAACAAACCAGGGTCGGGATGCGAATTCAAAATCATCACCCTCAACTCTCTGGTATCGAACGAGGCCCATCATGCCATATCACGATCGATGGGCAGCGATATAAGGCCTTTTTCGGTGAGACTATCGCGGCTGTATTACTGGCTTACGGCCGTTCCCCCTCTCCAACCAGGCATGCCAATCAACCAGGCCTCGCCGGTTTTTACTGCGGCATAGGTCATTGTTATGGCTGCCAGCTGATGGTCGATGGCCGGCCGCAGCGGGCGTGCGTTGCAACTATCCGCCCAGAAATGGTGATCTCGACAAACCTGGGGTTAGAAGATTGAACCACCGGGAAGAACGTGAGAATCTTCTCGCCGTCATTGGGGCCGGTCCGGCCGGTCTGCAGGCGGCAATCGCCGCAGCAAATGCCGGGGCTCAGGTGACCCTCATCGATGGCTATCAACAGCCTGGCGGACAATATTACAGGCAACTGCCCAGTTCGTTTCACCGGCAGACAACCGACCGGCATCAAGCTGAAGCGGAAGCCTTATTCGCCCGCTTACACCATCCACGGATCGCGCTTCAACCTCGAACCCAGGTCTTAGGTATTGCCGCGAACGGCCGTAGACTTTGGCTGCACGGGCCTGATGCCCCTACGGAACTTGAAGCAGCGGCTGTTGTCTTAGCGACAGGGGCATATGATCGTCCGGTCGCTTTTCCCGGCTGGACTTTAACTGGCGTCATGTCCCTTGGCGCAGCACAAGCTGCCGTGAAAGGGCAACGTGTTTTACCCGGGAATAAGTTCCTGCTTGTGGGAACAGGCCCGTTGCTTTTAGCCACCGGGGCAGCGCTCACCCGGGGCGGGGCAAAAGTGGCCGGGATCTTAGAAGGTTCAACAGCCATCCGCAGTCTCCCGCTGCCTCAATGGCGCGCTTTATGGGGCCAATGGGCTCGATTGCGCGAAGGTGGACGCTATCTGCGCACTTTACGCCACGCCAGGGTGCCTTTTCGGCTTGGCTGGGGAATCGTTGAGGCATTAGGCACACCGGAAAAGGAGGTGAGCGGAGCGGTAATCGCGCCACTCGATGAACAATGGCGGCCGGTGATGGAAAGAGCCCGGCAGATCGAATGCGATACGATTTGTATCGGTTACGGATTCATTCCCGAAACCGCGCTTGGTCGTCTGGCGGGTGCGGAATATACCTATGAATCCCAACTGGGAGGCTGGGTACCCGTGCGCGATTCATTTTTACAGACGACGATTCACGGTCTTTTTGCCGCGGGTGATGGAGCCGGGATCGGGGGTGCAGCGCAATCAACGCTGGAAGGCCAAATCGCCGGAACTGCGGCGGCTTCACTTTTACATATGCAATCGAACAATGCTGATTTAATGCATAGGCTGCGGCCTGCAATCAAGGAACTGGATCAACAGCATGCCTTTCAACGTCTATATGGGCGCTTATTTACCCCAGAAGCCGGGATCCATACCTGGGCTCGAGAAGATACAATTCTTTGCCGTTGTGAAAGTATCACTCGAGAATCTGTGGAAGCGGCCGTGGCCCTTGGCGCCCAGACGGTTACGGCCGTTAAAGGATTAACAGGCGCCGGTATGGGTTCCTGCCAGGGTCGATTATGCAGCCATCTCATTGCCGGCCAAATTGCCCGCATCACGGGAAAACCGATCGCCACTTGCGGCCAGTTCAGCATCCGCGCTCCAATTCACCCCTTCCCTATGGCTGACGGCGCCATGGGTGATCGTATCACAGAAGGTGAGCCATAATGAATACCTGGGACGCAATCGTCGTCGGTGCCGGGTATCTCGGATGTTCCATCAGCTACTATCTGTCCAAGGCCGGGTTAAAAACCGTTTTGATTGACCAGGGGAGCATTGGTGCGGGCGCCTCGAGCGCTAACTATGGCAACATCCAGGTACAAGACGCAGAACTAGAACACAGCCTGCCGATGGTCTTGGCCGGTCGGGCCAGCTTTGAGACATTACAAGAGGAACTGGAGGCCGACTTCGGCTTACGTACCCTGGGCAGCCTGCTCATTGCTGAACGAGAGCAGCATGTCCCCGGGTTGAAAGATCGGGCCGCCCAGTTACGGGCCAACGGCATTGCAGTGGATTGGCTGGACAGGGCTGATTTAAAGAGGCTTGAACCCCACCTGGCGGCTGATCAAACATTTGGGGCTCTATTTAACCCGAACGAAATGCAGATCAACCCCTTTCGATTGATGTGGGCTTTCGTCCACCAGGCGCGGCAGCACGGCCTCGACCTGCTTTTGCGCACGCCGGTAACGGGGTTTATGGTGCAGAGCGGTCGTTTGTTAGGGGTCAAGACAGACCGGGACCTGCTTTATGGAGGGATCACCATCCTGGCCACCGGCGCCTGGAGCAGACATTTGGGAGATCAATTGGGCCTAAACATTCCCGTTCATCACGTCCGTGGACAAGCCGCCGCCACCAGCCATGTGGGGAATTTATTACGAAATTATCTTGCCTCCGCTGCTTTTTTTGAAGAGGCTCATGCCGAGAGTGATCTCGACCGGCAGGCAGGCCCGGCGGCCGTCCTGGCCATTGCCCCCACAGTGCGGGGCAATTTGTTATTGGGCGAGACGGCGGAAGTGGTGGACCATTTTGGCCGGGAGAGTGATGTCGCCGGGCTTTTGGCTATAAGGAGGGTTGCCTTGCGTTTTATTCCAGAACTGCGCCAGGCCAGCATCATTCGTTCTTGGGCGGCGCCGGTAGCTTTTACCACAGACGGACGGCCGTATTTAGGGCCGGTCACCGGCCTGGGTGGGCTCTTGCTTGCCGTCGCCTTCAGAAGCACGGTCGTTATCACCCCGCTGATCGGCCGCACCATCAGCCAGTTGGTCGTGAGTGGCCAATCGGAGTTGGATATCAGCCCCGTTTTTACACACCAGGGTAGCATCAGATTAGACTCACACAATCATTGAGACCGTCTCAGCCTTGGGAGATTAAAGATGAGACTCCCTATCATCTGGACCCACCAGGTTTAGCTATTACGAGAGAGATATTCGATGAAATATACCCATGACAAAACCCAAGAAGCTGTTTTTTCCCGGGCAGTTCAAGAGGAGGATTATGAGCGAATTCGCGAGCTCCTGGTGCAGACCCTGGCTCTGATGCCGCCGGGGTTCAACTGGGATATCCGGCGCTGGGAAGGAAAGCGTTGGTATGACCGGCGGGCAACAGGCGATCCCGACTGGCACAAAAATAGCCAATTGTGGGAAACAAACGCCGGAAAGCTCATCGGGCTGGTTCATGCGGCCGGCCTGGGCTTTCCTTACCTGGAACTCCACCCTGACTACCGTCACCTGGAAGCCGACATGATTGCCTGGGCGGAAAAACATCTCGCGGAACCTAACACTGACAAAACGGGCCGCCGGCTCCAATTCTTCGTCTATGATTACGACGTTCACCGGCAGCGGATCCTGGAAGAACGAGGCTACCAAAAAACGGCCTACGGCGGGGGGATTCGCCATCTGCGCCTGGGCCAACAGCCGTTGGCGAAACCGAACCTGGCTAAAGGTTACACGCTGCGCACCCCCCGGCCTGAAGACGGCCGTGACGCCCAGCAAATTGCCGATCTGTTAAACGCTTCATTCAACCGCACCTTCCACAATGCCCTGGAATATCAGCAATTTACACGCAACGCGACCTGTTTCCGCCCGGAACTTGACCTGGTGGCTGTGGCTCCAGACGGCCGCTTCGCCGCCTACGTAGGCGTCCCCTATGACGAATTCAACAAACGAGGCATCTTTGAGCCAGTCTGTACGCATCCGGATCACCAGCAAAAAGGGTTGGCCAAAGCATTGATGCAGGAAGGGCTACTCCGGCTCAAAGCATGGGGAGCGATTGATGTGGTGGTCGAAACAGGCGATATGATTCCGGCCAATCGCCTGTACAACAGTCTGGGCTTCACCGAGATGTACAAAGGGCGTACTATGCAAAAAACCATCCGAACTGCTATTTCGAGAGAATAATCGTCGTGATCGAGGTTTTTGCCTGGTAAGAGGTAAAACTCCTCTGAAATGCAAAGAGCCCCCTGAAATAGAGAACTCCTCATGTCATCATAAGTATTACTATAGACGGGAGCGACGGGAGTCGTTTGCTTACGTGGATGAGGACACTTCTTCTCGTGCCAAACCTACATAACAATCTCAGCTTCGATTGTAGCCCGGCCGAACGCCCTGGCTACAGACAGACGATGGTTCCCATCCCGCACGATGTAACCATCAGCAGCTTGAACCAGTTGGACGGGGGGAAGCGGTGTGCCGCTACTCATAGCCAGGGCGATATTTACCCATCGATCTCGACTGTGTTCCTTCAACGGCCAGAATTGATCGTCGAAATCACGGCCGCGTCCTTCGCTGCCGATAATTTCATCGAAAGATATGCTCTGAACACCACGAATAGTCTTGCTCGCGGACCGTTCTGTTTGTATCTTGCGGGATTGAAGTTGGGTCGAACCACGCGTCAATCGAGCTAGTAGTGCTCGTAAGGAACCTCGCGTTCTTGCCCGGTTGAAAGATCGGACGGCAACCATACGATTCTGCATCGAATCTTGGGAACTGCTCAGCCGGTCGCTGAATATTGATTGTTGCGACAAGAGCGTCTGTGCTGACATCTTTGGCCTCCTACGAGATAAAATCCATCATCGATGGCATTACTTTAGCGATCGGCCGTTATCATTCTGTCGCGTTATCGTTAGCACTTTTTGTCACTTACGTTAGCACTCTTTATAATGAAGCCGTGACACAGCTCACCCTTGCCTTCTTGAACACATTTCAGGTCACCCTGGACTCCCAACCCATTACACGATTTCGATCCAGTAATAACCAGGGGATGCTGGTCTACCTGGTTATGCAGGCTGATCGAGCGATTCCTCGCGAAGTGCTTGCAACGCTATTCTGGCCTGATGTGCCAGAAAGCAGCGCCCGAAACAACCTCCGCCAATCTGTTTATCAGTTACGCAAGCTGTTAGGCGATTTAGACTCTCGCAGTGATCCGTATTTACTGGTCACCCGCCAGACAGTGCAATTTAATCCTGCAAGTAACTTCACTCTGGATGTCAATAGCTTTTCGCAGGCGATTGACGCAGGTGACCTGGAAGCGGCCGTTGCCAACTATCACGGAGACCTGCTTCCTGGCTTCACCTGTGACAGTTTGCAGTTCGAAGAGTGGCTGCGTATGGAACGAGAGCAATTACACCAAGTGGCACTAGAAGCTATGTTTGAGGTGACCCAAGAGCATTTGCGGACTGGAAAGCATGGTAAAGCCAAGCTATTGGCAGCCCAACAACTCTACCTAGAACCCTGGCGCGAACAAGCTCACCGCCAACTAATGCAAGCGTATTCACTTGCTGGCGATCGCGGAAATGCGATGGCACAGTTCGAATTGTGCCGGAAGCAGTTGTGGGAAGAATTAGGCGTCGAACCGTCACCAGAAACAGTCGCACTTCATGAGGAGATCAAGGCCGGCAGCTATGGTCCTGTTGCTTTTGACCAACCGATTCAACCACCAGTTAAAGCCCGGCACAATCTTCCAGCTGACACAACACCCTTTATTGGTCGGGATCTGGAGTTGGCCCAACTTAGAGACGCCATAACGACAAACAACGAGCGCCTGGTGACGATCATTGGACCCGGAGGCATTGGCAAGACCAGATTGGCATTGGCAGTTGGCAGACTGGTCTTAGATTATTTCGCCGATGGCGTTTATTTCGTGGATCTGGCGCCTCTCTCCAGTCCAGAAGAAATCATCCCGGCCATTGCTGCCGAGCTCGATTTTCAGGCTTCTGATAGCTCGAAAGAATTGATGCCACAGCTGCTGTCGATGTTAAGCCAGGCGCGGCTCTTGTTGATCATGGATAATTATGAGCATTTGGTGGTCGCAGCGACATTGTTAACCGGCATACTTCAGTCATGTCCTGAAGTTGCCATTCTGGTCACATCTCGCCAGCGACTCAACCTAGCCAGTGAAAGTCGTTATGAGCTGGGCGGCCTGGAAATTCCCGAAAGTCTGACTCCAGAAACGGCGCTGAACAACCCGGCTGTCAAGCTTTTTGTTGACAGCGGAAGGCGAGCCCAGCCCCATTTCTCGTTGGCCGATGATAATTTGCTCGATGTAGTCCACATTTGCCAGCAGGTTCAAGGCATGCCGTTGGCGCTTATCCTTGCCTCCGCCTGGTTGGAGTTGCTGCACCCAGCCGAGATCGCGGTGGAGCTCAAAGAGAGTCTTGATATTCTTTCAGTCGAATTAGCCGACTTACCCGAACGCCAACGTAACATGCAGGCTGTCTTTGAACACTCCTGGGAGATGATTACTAGAGATGAACAACGGGTGTTGGCTGATCTCACTGTTTTCCGCGGCGGGTTTACCCGAGAAGCGGCCGGGGAAGTTGCCAGGGCCAATCTTCGCATCCTGCTGTCTCTGGTCAACAAGTCGCTCCTGCAACGCCAGCCAGACAGCGGGCGTTTTAACATGCATGAACTCCTGCGTCAGTTCGCGGTTCAGAAAAGATTGGAGGCAGGTGATGGCAGTGAAGTTGAATTGGCGCACTGCCGCTATTTTTCCCGATTGGTCGACAGGGAAGAGCGACGCGCGCTTTTCTTCTTACCCGAACACATCGCCGGACAACTTTCGGCGGAACGCGAAAACGTCCATCAAGCCTGGGATTATGCATTGGAAAAAGGCCTGTCTAAAGAACTGTCAGAACTGGTCAGCGGTGTCGTAACCTTTACCAATGCCCGGGGCATTCGAGCGGACAACATCCCGCAGGAGGCCATTCAAAGGTTAAAGACCCTTGGGGTGCCGGATTTTGATCCGGCCATGTTACGCCTGCGATTGGTGGAGTTGGGCTATCGTGTTGAAAAGGATGACCGTTCCCAGATCCGGCCGAAATTTCTGGAATTCTTGCCATTGCTTCGTGAAAAAGAGGAGCTTGAATTGCTCTATTGGTCTTACGAACGACTTGGCCTGATCAGCTTCAATGATCTTCCAGACAATCCAGAAACCTTCGAATGGTATGACAAAGCGTACGAGATTGCCCTGGAAATGAATGACGAGGTCTTCATCAAGATGACGGAAGCCCGGACGATCTGGGCGAGACTTGGAAAGGAGTTCCAGGTGGATACGCCATTGGCTAAGTTAAAAGAGCTGCTGGCCTTTTTTGAACTCGATTTTTCCAACAGTATTGTCTTTTTCGGAATCTTGAACTCGTTAAGTATGGTTCTGTTAAGGCAAGACGAGTATCAAGAGGCGGTCCGTTACGCTAAACGATGCTTGAACCTCGCCCAGGGGTGGCAGAACCTGTTCTGGATCGGTTTTGTTACAACCGATTTGGCATATATATACCTATATGTGGAACAAAAGGAACAGGCCAAACGGGCTCTTTTGGATGGTCTGAGGTGGCATTTGGCGATTGGCCAGAGATGGCAAACCCTCGGTTACCTCTGGGGTTTGGTTTATGATTTTCGGCAACTACTGGATTTTGGTTTGGCAATTCCACTCCTATCGATGGTCTATCATCATCCTGAGGCCATCCCATTTTACAGGCAGAGAATTGATGGCCTCTGCCGGGAAATCGAAAAGGAGATAGGGGTGGATGCGTTCGCTGCCGCCTGGGAAAAGGGGAGGGCATTGGAGTACGATACGGCTGTTTCGCAGTTGCGGGTATTGCTTGAGGGCGGCAGGACGAAGGATAACTCAATTTGACCTGGCTATCTGTATTTGGTGACTCAAGAAGAAACAGTACCAATTACATATTAGGTCCTCATTTTAAGCCCGCATATTGAAAAACCGTCATCGCTCCAGCTATTCGGGAGTTAACCAATCGCCAGATGTTGATCAATTGATTTTCCACATGAGTCGACTACCGCTTTGTCGATCCTGCGCCTGTATAGTATTTGGAAAGCAAATAGCCCACTCTACCAAACAGGCTTCTCAATTAAGTATCATTTGTACTCAGCGGGAGCGTCGGAAGTCAACCGCAGACGCATATCCGATCAATTCTCTTTATTCCCAGTCATGTGTACTCCCAGTTTGGGTTCAACCTAGTCAGCATTCCATCTAGGGAAACCACACTTCAATCATGAATCAGCATAACGCAGTGCAGCCCACACATTGTCGGGGGTGATTCGTTGACCGGCCAGCAGGATTCCGGCCCGGAACACTCGGGACGCGACCCAAAGCAACAGCACGGCCGTTATCGCGACAATTCCCAGGGCTGCAGCGATCTCACTGCCCGAGATGCTCCCCAGCCCAAGCCTGAGCATAATCATTGTCGGCGCCGCGAACGGGAAGTAGGTGAATATCTGGGCAAGCGTCCCCTGCGGTTGATTCATGAATAGCCCAACAAACATAATCGGTAGCATGAGTAACATGCTCAATAGGCCCACTTGCCGTTGGGCATCGGAGGTCGAGGGTACAAGGGTGGCCATAAACAACGCCAGGGCCGAGTAGAGGAAGAAACCGAAGACGAAAGCCACCAGCACGACAACTAGCAGATCCGGCGAGATAGTTAACTCGCCGCCGTTCGGTATCCGGTCGAAGATCGCCGGTAGGGCGAACGTCGCCACGCCGATCCACACCGCGATCTGAATCAACGCAGCTAGGCCCAGGGCCAGCAGCTTGGCAGACATGATCGAAAGCGGAGCGGCCGAGGTGACCAACATTTCGATCATGCGGGTTTCTTTTTCTTCGGCGACGCTGCTCATAAGAGTGCTGCTGCCACTCAAGAGTGCCAAGACGAGTAGGACGCCAAAAAGCGTCGGGACCATGATTTCTCCAACTTCCTGAACCAGTGGGATTGCATCACTGGCAGCCCCGTTATCCGCAATCGCGTAGTTCCTATACTCCGCGGAATTGAGAGCTCGGGCCAGGATGTCAGGGTCCACCTGATCCGCGAGTAATGCGTACGTCAGAAAGCCAGCAAAATTCCACTCGGCCGGGCTTCCCCAGATCGTTCCAACAAAACCGCTATCACTCTCACCTGATGCCCGGTACTGCTCGACCTGACCAGACTCAAGATAGTCAGCCGGAAGTATGAAAAGCGTGTCGATCTTGCCTTGTTGGATGGCCCGGATGCCTACAGCACGATCGCCGTACATTTTTGGCGAATCCTGCGAACCGGCGCCCGGTAAGACGCCGGTCGAATCGACGTAACCGACTGTTGCCAGTGCATCCCAACCTGCTTCGAAATCTTGAGTTTGCTCCGGATTGTCCTCCTCAATGAGATCCACGACGAACGGTGTCAGCGGGATGGCGATCAACATTAGGAGGGGGATAAGCAGGGCGAAGAAAACAAAACCCGGGCGGCGTACCTGCCGTCTGAACTCCTCAGAAAATATGATGCGAAACTCAGCTGACGGACCGCGCATGGGAAACCTCCTCAATGAATATTTCGTTTAGTGACGGCAGCGCCACTTCAAACTGTTCTAGTTCTATTCCGGCATCCAGGTATGACCTGAGTATCGTCTCTGGCGTCGTATCACCATCAATTAGATACTCAACCAGGCCGTTGCTCGGGAACATATTCTGGCTATCGACGAGATCGTCGGGTGTGCGCGGGGCTTTTACTTGAACCGAGTTCACACCTCGCTGGCGCTTGATCTCAGCCAGGTCCCCGTGCAGCAGCAGTCGGCCGTCGGCGATCAGCGCGACCCGCTCGCACAACTCCTCGACGTCAGACATAATGTGCGTGCTGAACATGATGGTCATTCCGGCGCGCTGCCGCTCCAGCAGCAACTCTTTGATCAGCTCAACGTTCAGCGGGTCCAGGCCAGAGAAGGGCTCGTCGAGGATGATGAACTCCGGCTCCTGGATGATGGCCGTTGCGAACTGGACGAGCTGTGTCATGCCGCGCGAAAGCTCTTCCACCTTCTTATTCCGGTGTTCGTACAGATTCACCCGCCGGAGCAGCTCACAGGCACGCTCTTCGGCCTCCTTGAATGTCAGACCCTTGAGGCGGCCGAGGTAGCGCATGGCGTCCAGTACCCGGATCTTGCGCGGCAGCCCTCTTTCTTCTGGCAGATAGCCCACTCCTTTTAGGACGCTCCGCTCAGGCGGCGAGCCCAGGATCGTGACCGAGCCATCGTCCGGCCGGAGGATCCCCAGGGCCAGACGAATTGTCGTGGTCTTGCCCGACCCATTGGAGCCCAGGTAGCCAAATATCTCACCGCGCTTCACGTCGAAGGAAACGTCGTCGATGACTTTTCGACTTCCAAAAGTCTTGGTGAGACCTTCAATACGTAAAACTTGTTCGTTCATCCTGTTTTCCTTACTCCTAAGGTACCGTTGCCGCGCAAAACTGCTTAACTGTTTCGTTGATGGCCTCGCATCAGATTTAGCGGATTTACATAGTGCAATACCAGGCCCCATTGTTATTTTGAAAGAGTAGCATATTTTTCGCCCGATCTGGCAAATCTCCAGAATCCCTACAGAATCTTCAGAAGTACTCGAGAATCTATTCAGTTTTGAGCATAATTTTGGCCGTAAAAACGGTTTAGGAATTTGGGTTTTATAGAGTTAGCAGATTGTTATTTCTCTATATTCGTGAGGGTAAGTTCTGCGATGGCAGGAATCCACTCTAGCGTAGAAGATAGATGCCCGCTCAGTCAAGGAGGACCGTAAAGATCGCCCCTACAATGCCACAATAGCGCAGGGATCAAAAAAGGCGCGGGAATTCTTAAGAGGATTGCTGCGTCATGGGCAGTACAAAGCGAACGGTCGTTCCCTTCCCCACCCCCTCACTATTTGCCGTTATCCTGCCACCATGCGCTTCAACAATGGCCTCGGCGATGGCCAGGCCCAGCCCGGAGCCGCCCAATTCACGACTGCGGGATGGGTCGGCGCGGTAGAAGCGATCAAAAATGTAAGGCAGGTGTTCGGCTGTGATACCATCCCCATCATCGGCGACTTCCACACAGGCCATCTCTCCGTCTTGCCATAGTCGTAGCTCAACCCGGCTGCGGGCATGGCACAATCCATTAGCCAGCAGGTTTTGCATCACCTGGATCAAACGGTTCCGATCCCCCAACAAAACAGGCATCTTCTCAGGGGTGGAGAGTTGTAGTGTGAGGCCATTTTCTTGGGCCAGCGGTTCAAATAGCTCACCGGCTTGCTCGACGAGAGGGATCATGTCAATCTCCGTTTTTTCGAGCGGTAGTTGATGGGCATCGGCCTGGGCCATGTCGTGCAAATCATCGACCAGGTGATTGAGCTGACGTGTTTGGCTGTAAAGTGTGAATATTTGCTCTTTGTCCGGGTCATGAACGTCATCGAGGATGGCCCGCAGGTTGCTTTGCAAGACGGTTAGCGGAGTGCGCAGTTCGTGGCTGACATCGGCCAGCAGCTGTTGGCGGCGGATTTCGGCCGCCTGCAAGGCTTCAACCATCCCGTTAAACGATTGGGCCAGCTCACGAATCTCCCGAGCCCCTTCAACGGGAACCCGTTCATCCAGATCTTGTTCGCCGATTGCCTGGGTGGCCTCAGCCAACAGTCGCAACGGCCGGGTGACCAAAAAACTCGTCACCAGGGCCATCAGAATCCCGGCAATCACAATGAACAACATGAGCCAACCTGTATCAGTAAAGTCAATTGGCAGCGCGAGAAAGGCAACGGCAAATGTTACGAGAATGATGAGGCTGTTCATACCGGCGATCTGGGTCCACAAGCTATCTTTTCCGAGGCCGTTAAGCCCGCCAAAAAAAGCACCGGAAATTGCGCCCAATGTCGCTGCCAACAGTGTAAATTCGCTATCAACGAAAAGGGCAAATAACGCCGCGATCAATGCACCACTAATAGCGGAAACGATGACCTGCCCAGTAACGCGCATAATCGTAGATTTGCTCCAATTCATGAGGCACTCTCATTCATGAGACACTCTCCGTGAGACGATAACCAATCCCGTATACCGTTTGGATATATTGATGGCCATCCATGTCGATTTTATGTCGCAGGTTCTTGATGTGGCTGTCAAGGGTACGTCCCAACCCTTCAAAGGTGTAGCCCACCGCTTCTTCCAATAGTTCATCGCGGGAAAAAACGTAGCCCGGATGCTGCATCAGGGTACGCAACAGGTCAAACTCGGTCGGAGTCAGGTCGATCTCCTGCCCGGCAACGGTGACGATATGGCGATCGATATCCAGGTACAATTGGCCGACCTGTATTTGCCGCGCCGGCCGAGTCGGTTGGGAGCGACGCAAGCGGGCGCGAATGCGGGCCAGCAGTTCCCGGGGATTAAAAGGCTTGGTCATGTAGTCATCTGCGCCCAGCTCTAAGCCCAGTACTTTTTCCGAGTCAGCCACCCGGGCAGTCAACATGATGATGGGGATTTCGGCCGTGCGGGGATGGGCTCGTATCTGCCGGATAATCTCCCAACCATCATGATCGGGCAGCAGCACGTCAAGGACAATGCAGTCAGGTGCCTGATCGCGCACAATTACCAAAGCATCAAGGCCATTGTAGGCCACCAGCACGGCATAGCCTTCTTGCTGCAAATAGTGCCGCACCGTTTTCACTATTTCTGGATCGTCATCGACCAGAAGTATTGTCTTCCCCGGCATATACAAACTGTATCAGGCAAGGCATCGCCTGTAAATCCTTATCGAGGGATCTTCAGAATGTCTACAGATTTGAGAGTGGACAGCTGACTTCGGTCGGCATTTCGCGAAATGGCAGGCGAGTTCGCCCAATCCATATCTCAGACGAGTATTCTTATTATGTCTAAGACAGATTGACGGCTGGAGAAATGGGTGCAAGGATTGGCCAGAAAAGTCCCAAAAACGGACCTTTTTCGGAGTCCTCCTTTGGATTAGGTTACTGCAATTTTTCAGCCGATTCTGGTCGAATTTTCCAAAGGTAGGTGGACCGAGCGTTGAGTGAAAGTACTCCGGAAAATGATCCAATGATTCAGTATTCAGACCTGAATATTAGTTTCTTTCCGGACACAACAAACGGTTGTTCTGACAATTGATTCGCTCCCGCGATCGCAAGAACAACGTGATTCCAGCCTAATACATCAAGCCAATTTGGTTCGTCTCGAGCATGTTTGCTAAATGAGATGATAACCTATAGAGGTTGGTTCTTCCTTCTATTGGCCTCATTCAGACAAATATGAAATCACCCCAAAATGCAAAGAGCCCTCTGAAACAGTGAGCTCTATATCCTTATATCTTTTACGATAGGCGGGAGCCACGGGAGTCGATCACTCACGCGTATAAACCTGTCAATTACATTTTACCGCGGTAATTCGACCAAGAGGGTCTATTGAATATTGCATCATTCGCCGACATAGTATCATGTAGTCAACATACGTCTCAAGCGAGCATTCCTAACGAATAGCACGGCGTTCTTGACCTTTGTCTAACAGATTTCCAAACCATTGTCCAAGACCTCGCTAAAGCGCGGTCTGGGCGAAGTTTTACCACTTCTAGATATCCCCGCTTAACTCGTCTCTGGTTTAATCGCGACAACAGCTCGTCCCCGGATTGGTCTCTCCATTCCGGCGTTCCAATTATCTTCCTCACGAGCGTGGAGCACCAGCCAGCCTGCTCCCTCGAACAACCGCTTCAACTCAAAATCAGCCGGAAACCAAAGCTCATCCGGGTCGTTGGGAAAGCGCCCGCGCGTGGAAACCGAACAAATCCCACCGGGACGAACCTTTGCTTGCCAGGTATCGATGAGGTCATATGGTAAAGGCAGTAGGTGAATGATATAGCTCGCCACCAGTAAATCCACAGGAGCAGGACTCTCATATTTGCGCAGGTCTGCGACAATCAATTCAGCTTGTAGAGAATCGCGTTTGAGTCTCTGCCGAATCAATTCTATTCCAGAAGGTGCAGCATCCACTGCTAAGACATCGAAACCTCGGGCTGCCAGGTAGAGTGTGTGCCGTCCATCTCCCGCACCAATGTCAACAGCGTGCGCAGTCCCCTCGCCGTAGCGGGCTCTATAGGCGTCCGCTGCAATGTGAACTTCAAGTCCGACACTGCCCTGTAAAGGCTGACTATCCGCGCTACTTTGCTTGAAGCGGGTTTCCCATTGCTGGGATCCCCAAGAATATACGTCGTCAGTCATTTGATTCCCCATTCTTCACTTGTTCCCCTGCCTGACGAGGGGCGCGACTTGGTTTCCAATGAGTTCTATCGAGCGCATGAGTTGTTCGTGGGATAGTCCAGCGTTGTCCATTTGAAACGTAAAGCGTGAAATACCTCCCAAGGCTTCACTGTGACGTAAGATTTTTTCGGCTACCTCTTCAGGACGGCCGATCACAATCGCGCCGGTCGGGACAGTTTGAGCATCAAACCTGGTCCGGTTAACCGGCGGCCATCCACGTTCTTTTCCAACCTTGTTAAACATTTCGGCATATCCTGGATAGTAATCTTCAGTCGCATCCTGTCTACTTTCAGCGACATAGCCAAGCGAATGTAATCCCACCTTTAATTGTTCAGGAGGGTGTCCTGCTTGTTCGCCTGCCTGCCGGTAAAGGTCAACTAAGGGCCGGAAGCGATGCGTTTCACCGCCAATGACCGCAACCATCAACGGTAGACCAAGCGCACCCGCACGGGCAAATGATGTAGGTGTGCCTCCCACGCCTAGCCAAATTGGAAACGGGTCTTGAATAGGTCGTGGATAAATCGGCTGATTGACCAGTGCCGGCCGAAAGCGACCTGACCAGTCGACGAATTCGTTCTCGCGTATCCTGAGCAAGAGATCTAGTTTCTCGGCGAACAGGGCATCGTAATCCTGTAGATTTAGGCCAAACAACGGGAAGGATTCTGTAAATGATCCTCGACCAACCACCATCTCCGCTCGGCCCTGAGAAACCAGATCTAAGGTTGCGAATTCCTGAAAGACTCTCACGGGGTCGGCCGCGCTCAGTACAGTCACGGCGCTAGTAAGGCGAATTTGTTTTGTACGTCCAGCCGCCGCCGCAAGTATGACGGCCGGCGCGGAATCAAGAAACTCCTTGCGAAAGTGCTGCCCAATCCCGAATACATCCAGGCCAACTCGGTCGGCATGCTCGATTCTTTCGAGTAACTCGGCCATCGCGACCCTGCTTTTGGTCGCTATGTCCTCATCGTCTTGTAGGGTGATGCCTGCGAAACTATCTATGCCAATTTCCAATTTTCTTTCCCCTGTGAACTATTTAGCCGTCTAAAGTTTTCTTCCAACTAACCTAATGACCTTGCCGAATCCATTGTGGAGATCGCCTTCATTTAATTCGACTTCGAATATCTGGCGTTCCATGCGGCTTTCATCTTTTAATCTACTTTTTCTTATCAATAATATTGGTTCTAGCAGGTTGATAATGACGTTCTAATTCAACTTGGCGAGTGCCAATTCGAGTTGCCCCTGAATTTCAGCATTGTTGACATGGTCATAGTCTGTATCAAAGTTTTCGTAAAAACGGGGAATAGAAAGGTCTGCTTGTACGTCCATACCAAAAGTGGGCGCTGATTCTTTTACCGCCTGTAGAACACGCCTCCCACCACCAGGGCCGGGAGAGGTTGCCAATAAGACGGCCGGTTTGCCTTGATACACTTTCTTGTCAATCCTGGAAGTCCAGTCGAACAGGTTCTTATACGCCGCTGTATAGAATCCATTGTGTTCTGCGAAAGCGATCAGCAATGCGTCTGCATCGCCGATCTTATCGTAAAATCGCCGTGCTTGTTCAGGAATTCCAATTTCACGTTCGCGGTCTATGCTGTACAGCGGCATTTCGTACGCATTGATGTCGATTATTTCGACTTCTTCGTCGGTAAGTAACCTTGCGGCATAGGAAACCAATGCCTTATTGATTGAGTTACGACTGTTAGTCGCCGCAAATGCTAGGATTTTTATATTTTCTTTGCTCTCGCCTACTCCTCTGTTTTCATCAGCGAACCTCGTTTTTCTAGCGCTAGCCAGAGGACCATCCTCGTTAGCATTGATTTCAATCTTTTCTGACATAATTGACTCCTTCATTAGCAAATGTTTCTAGGTGATAAACCTCTATTATCTGTTTAGAACTAAACTATCAGAGCAAAAAAACTATTCAAGCCCGCGATCAAGCTTTCGCAAAATCGACTGAAATTGTCGCAGTTCCTCCCGGGTCAGCAGAGATAGAATCTCTTTTACACGTTGGTCATGAACTGGTATGACATTCGCCACCATTTCATTGCCGGCTTCGGTCAAATGCAGGCAATTAGTTCGGCCTTCTTTTTGCCGCTGGATGAGTTCTCGTTTCTCAAGGCGATCAATGTGCTGGGTGATATTGCCTTTGGTGACGTTCATCCGGTCGGCGCAAGTCTGTTGGTTGATCCTATCTTCAAAGGCGACCTGCATCAGCAGATCGAACTGATAGCGGCTAACGTTAATATCCCTCATAGGCTCATCCATCACTGAGAGCGCTTTGCGCAAGACTCGTATGAAACGATACCAGGTTAATAATTCAAGATCACGGCTGCGATCCTCGATCAGAGATTCAAGTTTACCCATCTTGATATTAGTTTAGCACTAAACTGTTATGGTGTCAAGAATTTAGTAGTTCCCTAATCCAGGCACGAATATCGTGTTTCGTGCGAATAGTTCGGTGATTTTCAAAGCGCCTGGGAGTTCGTACCATACCTGTTCAATCTTCTTGTTCTGGAAAATCCGATACTTTCGCAGGCTGAGGTAAGAGTTTGATGGTTTGGTTGGCCCTTGCTCATGTATTCTCAGCATTACTTGATCTGGGCTTTTTTACTCGTTTACAGATTATGACGGGAGCGAGACATTCGCTCACACAGTTGGACTGCAGGATTCGAAAAAAATTCTGGGGAAAAGAATTAGACCCCTGGTATTCAGGGGTCTTTGCGTCCTTGTGTATTAGACTGCAGGTCTAACGGGAGCAACGGGGATCGAGCCCATGAACTGATTTGTGCCTCGAGTTTTGTTTTCTTCCCACCGACCGCAACGATGAGCGACCACTCTAAAACAGAGAACTATTGAGCGCTCTGCTCCTGCCAATCGTACAAACGGCGCCAGACGCTATAATAGGCCGCGCTACGCCCCTGGTCCTGGTGTTCGACGACCGCGGCCTTGAAGTTAGTATAGTCCAGGCCGTCGGACATCATCTCCAGGTAGCCCCGCCAGGCTGATCGCGGGATGAAAACCCGGTAGGCGTAATCTGTGCCGACCCAGGCCAGGATCTCTGTTTCTTTCATCTCCAGCCGGGCCAGCATCTTCTCCAGATCCACCCTCAGCCGGGACCTGACCATAATCTGGCCGGGATCATTTCTGTCCTGGACGGCCGAGAAAAATCCGTCAAGCGTAAAAATCCACATCGCTTATTCTCTATTCTTTTGGCGCACCGCGGGCCTACAAAGCTTGAAATGCCTCCAGCATAGCCGCGGCATTGGTTAGGGGAATATACTCAATGGACCAGCGATGCCAGCAGCTGCCGATCAACGTACTTTTACTTGGGCAGGGTTGATACCATTTGATTAAGATTTCCACGCACGCGCTTGACACTCTTGGAAAATTCATAATCCTGAACATGAATCTTCATGGGCAAACCCTGTTTGGGGAACATGCCCAGCTTCACGATGCGATCGACTTTGGCATTGTCAACAAGTTCAAAACGGTAACGTTGCAGCATCAGGGCTGTCACAATCATGAGTGTTTGCCAGGCAAAGTTTGTACCAGGGCACATGCGAGGGCCACCACCAAAAGGCATATACTCGAAGATCTTCGGATCGATAGACTCCCATCGCTCGGGGAGAAATGCATCAGGCTGGCTGTATATTTCCGGCATGCGATGCGTGTGGTAGACGCTCATCATCAATTCAGCTCGCTCTGGTATCTCATATCCGCCAAGCCCCTGATCCATGGAAGCCACCCGATTGATGATCGGAAAAGGTGGCAGAATGCGAAGGCTTTCTTTCAGGGCGTGTTCTGTCATCGGCATCTGGCTCAGTTGCTCGACAGTTGGCAGAGCACCAGACAACACGGACTCGGCCTCGTGAACAACCTTTTCATGAGCGTCTCCATGCAGCGACAGAAGTAGGAACGTCCAGGAGAGCGCAGCTACCGTCGCATCTCTGGACCCCCATAACATGAGGGATATATGTCCGATCAAGTCATCCTCCGAGAGACTCGATCCTTCATCATCTGTGGCCTTGATGAGCATTGAAAGAAGCGAGCCATCATCAGCATCGCTCAAACGTTTTTCGCTTATCATGTTGCGAGTTGCTGTTTCGATCTCATGGGATAGGTTAAGCCACTTATGATACGGGACACCAGGAATGTCAATTGGAAATAGATGACTCACCGACATGACAAAGTCCACCCACTGATCAATGAGCAGCCCTATCCTTTCGCCTTCAGCTTGCTCTGTTTGCCCAAACAGTGAACGGGTCGAGATCCGCAAGATTAGCCTGCTCAACACTTTGCTCATATCATACGTCTCACCAGCATTCAACTCATCCATCATTCTCTCAGTCTCAGCAACCATATCGCCAAGGTAGTACTTCACTCGCTGCTTGTGGAAGGCCGGTAGTATCAGGCCCCGGTGAACTCGATGTATCTCACCTCTTTGAGCCCCAAGGCCAGTCATGATTCGCAATAGAGGCTGGGTACGAGAAGAAGCACCAGAAGCGGGATAGAGCCGGTGTGACAGCGCCGCTCGATGAAAACCCTCTCTGTCGTTGCTTACCTCACGGATGAGGTCGGATCCACAAATGAAAACTGTGCCCGGATAGCCTGGGGCAGGTGGCGTCAACATTGAAGCCGATGGAACTGCGAACAGTTTGCCGAATTCCTTGAAGTACTTATCCATGTACTTGATCGGATCACTGAATATGACAAGCGTTTCAGCAAAGCGTCCAAAACGTGCAACTGGACCGGGCATCGAACGGTGGATAGTATTCTTATTCATAGGTGTCATGATTTATTGTAAATTAGAACTATGGGGGACCAGGTATCAACAGATAAGGACACCATCGCAAAGGCGCAGTATACGAGATTGTCGAACACGCCGCCAAGCAACGCCTCACAGACTCATGGCAAGGGAAATTTTTTGCCGGCCGCACCAGGACCAAGATTTCTACCATACCCTGCTCCTGCCACCAAACGGTCGGCGCCAGACACTATCATAAGCCTGGTTACGGCGCCTACAAAGTCTTAAAGACCTCCAGCATGGCCGCGACATTGGCCAGGGGAATGTCACTCATCAAACGGTGCGACGGGGCAATGAGCAAACCTGTTCCCTCGGGAGCTAATTCAGCAACGCAGCCAGCGACCGCTTTTTGCACTTCGGCCGGCGATCCATAGGGCAGCACTGTCTGGGTAGAGATACCCCCGTAAAAGGCCAGGTCTCCCCTAAAATTCTCCCTCAGCCAGGTGTGATCGATCACTTCCGGCTGCACCGGATTAAGCGTTGTCAGGCCGATCTCCACCAGGTCGGGCAAAATCTTCTGAATCTGGCCATCGGAGTGCATTAACACCGGCAACCCTCGTTCTCGAAACGGGGCGAACAGCCGGGCCAGGCGCGGCTTGATGAACTGGCGCCACATGCGTGGTGAAAAGAGCAAATTCTTTTGCGCGCCATAATCGTCGCCAAAATAGCCGCCGTCAACCCCCAGATCCAGGTAGCGTTGAATAAGGGCCAGCTGAATCTCTGTGATGCGATCTAACAGATCATTGGCAAAGCCGGGATCCGTCGCCAGGTCCATAAAAAATTCTTCAAAGCCACGCAATGTCCAGGCCCTTTCGAACAACACAAAGCCCAGGTTCGGGGCTACAAAATAGGCGTCCCCGAATGCTTTGATATTCTGTTCTGCAACCACTAACAACTGGGGATCCTGTGGGTCAGGCCAGGGATAATTATCAAGATCGGGCTTCTCTTTCAAAGGGCTCACGGCCGCGAAGTAACCCTCTTCTCGGGTATCAAAACCCACGCCCCACCAATCGAATTTCACCGCGCCATCCTCACTGAGTCGTTCCGGGTAATTCAAATCCAGGCGAATCATGTGATTGCCCAGAAATTCAGGCAATTCGGTCGTGGCTATTTCAAAGTGAGCGGCCATTTTTTGGCCCATGCCGGCCGTGTAATTTATCTGCGTCGGCAGACGATCAACGGCCTCGTATTGGATGGCCCGACGCATTCTTTCTTTGCGCGTCATATTTATGGACTACTCCAAGACCAGGGCTCTTTTAGCCACTTTGGGAAGCCCTTCGCATGGCCAACAAGTTTTCCGGCGGCGTCAAGGGCGTGATCTCGCAACCGGCCGCCATAATAAAGGGCCGACCCCGCTCTCGTTCGACCAGGGCCCGAGTCCGGTCATAAACTTCTTCGGCCGTCAGCCGCTCCACTATGGAAGCCGGATCCAAATTGCCGCCGCGAATAATCTCCGGTCCCAACGTCTCATAAGCCCGCTCCATGTCGACCATCCAGTCACAGTCGACAATATCCGGTTTCAACTCCCGCAGATGGGGCAGTAGCCGGGTCACATTGCCGCAAATGTGGACCTTGACCAGGGCGCCCTGGTCGTGAATATAGTCGATGATCTCCCGGTGTAGCTCTTTCACATAGGTTTCGTACATCCGGGGTGATATCTGGCTGCAAATGGCGTCGCCCATGCCGATAATATCGCAGCCCGCCTCAATTTGAGCCAGGGCAAAGGCTTTGGCCGTCGGCACCATCTTCGCCAGTAACTGCCGGCTGAATTCAGGATCAAGGGCTAGCTGCATGAGCATCTGCGCCACGCCCACGATATCGCAGGCTTCCGCCAGGGGGCCTTCAACCCAGCCAATGACCGGCACGCCTGGGCCTAACTGCTGCCGGAACAACCTGGCCCCGGCGATGCGGTCGGCCGTACGCTTTGCCGTGGTGACATCAGGATTTACCAATGCCTGGACGTCGGCCAGCGTTTTGACCGGCGGGTCGGCGCAATGGGGCACCGTCTCGGCCTGGTAGGTACATAAAGCACCATACGCTTCCGCTTCCCGCATGGGATCGGAAATCAGGCTGACGGCATCCACGCCAAAGGTCTCCATACAGGAGATATTGGCGGCTACCAGGACCCGGTGATCGAGATAAAAGTCGCGGTAACTCTTGCCGATGTGGTGCGCGGCGAATTGCATCACGATCGGCCGGAAAAATACGTCCCCGGCGGCCGAGCGTTCCTTTACCATGTTCAGAAAATCAGTTCGAAATTGTTCCATGGTCAATTATCCTGTGTTACTTGTAATGAATTTCCGATAGATCTCGTAGACGTTGGGCGGCTGTATCGCCCAGTGCGTCGACACCAGCACATATTCGCCGCTCAGGGCGTTCAAGTGCCGGTGGGGTTGCTCATTGACATTAAATATCATCTCGACTAAACCCTGAAGGCAGGGAAGTTTCTGCCCGGCCTGTTTTCCTAAACGGCAGGTGCAGTCTGTTTCTCTGGCTCTTTCATGCGGCTGATCAAAAGCACGCTGATAACCATCAGGGCCGTGGTAATCAGCAACGAGGTTGTAAATGAGCCATCGTCGCCGCTGACCACCTCCATGATAAAAACCACCAGCACCGAGGCCTGCCCACACAGTTGGATCAGGCCGTTGGAGGTGCCTTCCGGCGTGGGGAAGGTAACTTCGGTGGCGTACTGCATGCCGATGGGGCTGGCCCCGACCAGGAAGAAGCCAAGAGCGATCGCTGCGACCAGCAGCACCCAGAATTGCTCGGCAAAGGCCAGGCCCAGCAAGGCGGGGATGGCCAGAGAAAAACCCAGCAGTAAGTAGCGCAGGCGTACCTGCTGCTTGTCGGAGATAGCCGGCAATATCACCGCCCCCAATATCCCGCCAACCAGCATTAAGGCGCCTATCGTCCCGGCCTCGGTAGGGGTGATCCCCTTCGGCCGGACGATGGCCTCAACCCAGGTGGTGACGCCGTTGAAGGCGGCCATACCAATAAACCAGACGATCAAAAAAAGAACGAAGGATTTAACCTTCAGCGCTTGCTTTAATCCATCCAACATCAAGGCGCGAACCTCCAGGCCCGGCGGGCACGGCGGCGTGGGCGGATTTTCGCGAGCCAGGACGATAAACAGCACGGCTGAAAAGGCAGCGATAGCGCCGTAGATTAGTTGCACGGTTGGGATAGCCACTTCCATTTCCTCTACAAAAACCGGCGTCAGCACCAAACCCAGGGCTGCGCCGAGCAGGTTGGATAATACGACCAGTCCTACGGCCGTGGCCCGCCCTTCGATAGAGAACCACTTGGCCGGCACGGTCGTCCAGGCATTCAGGAGAAAGGGCTGGGCGACGGCGATACCCAGGGTGCTCAATAACACCACTGTATAGTTGTCCCCAGCCAGGCCGCGAATAATTCCAAACAAGCCCATCAGGATGGCGCCGATGCCGACTGCTTTGCGGAAGCCCTGGGTATCGATCGCCCAGGAGACGGGCAACGATAGGGGTATAAATACCAGCATGAAGGACATGGCCAGCAGCCCGATCTGCAGATCGCTGACGCCGTAGAACGCCGCAGCCGGGCCCGTAATGCCGGCGTAACTGATCCACAGGATCTGGATGGTGAGGTTGATAAACATGAAGACAGCCAGCACCACCCAGCGGTAACCGTAGAGACGATAGTCGCGTTCAACCATGATTTCCCCAATCCTTTTCGAAAGCCCTTTCGAGTAAAAAAGTGACGCCTGGCAACAATTCAGATCCTATCCCCGGCCGGGTGCTTGTCAAGCTTGTTCCATGGCGCCACCGCCCCAAATCCTACGCGCCCACCGTCCAACACCGAAGTTTGTTCTCTAGCTGGCCGCGGCCGCCGGGCGAAGCAAGGCGGCGTGAACCGGCTTTTATTAGCTGTTGCCCCGGGAGACCTCGATAAGAGGCACTTTGGAGATTGCGGCCAGCTCCCTCTTGAGCGAGTCGACCATCACGTCCACCCCCGGCGCTGTGCCCAACCCGAAGTCCTCAGAACTGCTGGTGAGAAGAATGAGATCGGGCTCGGCCTTGTCTAAAACATAGGCCAGCGTAAGGGGCGTCAGTGTCTCTTGAATATCAACTTTGGAGATGATGCCCTCTTGGACGGCAAACGGCCGCTGATGCGGGGCACAGGTAATTATCGTCAGGGAAGAATTCTTTTGGAGCTGGCGCAATACTTTTGCTCCTGCTTTACCGGCGCCGACAACCAGGATTCGCATCGCAACACCCTCCTATTAAATTAGGTTCAAAAAGGATAACAGGTAAAAGAGCAATCCTAAGATAAAGGCGCTGATAACCGTGGCCACCAGCCCGTAACGCATCATATCTCGAGGGGCGATGATGCCGCTGGCGCTCACCAGGGCCATCCGGCCAGACGCGGAAGGCAGGGAATAGCCAAAGGTCGTAGCCAGGGTAACGGCCATCACCAATAGCACGGGGTTCAGTGTCGGATCCGTCAGGGAAAGGCTAATGAGGATGGGCACAAAGACGGCGGCAATGGTGGTGTTATTCATCACATTGGTTAACAAGGCCGAAATAAAAACCAGTAGCATCAGGCTGACGATCAGCGGTGGACCAGAGACGATAGGGCTGATCAGCTCTGCCAGCCAGTCGGTAGCCCCGGTCCTGGTAAGAGCCGCGCCCAAAGCAAGGCCGGCCCCGATCATGAAGAATATGCCCCAACTGACGCCTTTCACATCTTCCCAGTTGATGATGCCCCGGATGGCTAAATAGGAAACCGCCATAATGGCCACCATGGCCGGCGATAGCAGCGTGCCTGGCAATCCCAGGGCTGATTCGAGATAGGAACCACTAACCCAGAGAATGATCGTCACCAGCATGACAGCCGAAAGTTCCCGCTCGGCCTGGGACATGGGGCCCATTTCTTGAAGCTGCCGGCTAACGGTCTCCACATCAATAAAATCAACCTCAACCTTAATCAGTTTTTGTAGTAACCACCAGGTAATCGGAAAAAGCACCAGCAGGGCCGGCAGCCCGTAGACCATCCAATCTACAAAGGTAAAGGGTTGGATTTCCCCTAAAAAGCCGGCGGCAACGGCATTGGAACCCGCCCCCATGACCGTGGCCATGCCACCCAGGCTGGCGGCATAGGCGATGCCCATGACCATTAGAATCAATAACCCTTTGGCCTTTTTCGGGTCAGGGACCTGTGAAGCTACGGTCAGGGCAACCGGGATCAAGACCGCGGCGGTGGCCGTGTTCTCGACCCACATGGAAAACAGGGCAGCGATCAACATGATACCCAGGAGGATAAGGGATACCTTGCCGCCGGCCGCTACCAGGGTCTGGAAAGCCAGGCGGCGGGTGAGTCCATGTTTGCGCAGTCCTTCGGCAATAAATAAGCTGGCCAAGATAAGAAAGACGACCGGACGAGAGAAGGTCTCGAAAGCTTCTGTACTGGTGGCGACGGCCAGGGCGACCAGGGCCAGGGGAACCATGAGAGCAGCGATTGGCAACGAAACCGGTTCCAGGGCCAGGATACTACCGGTGAAGACAAAGGCGGCCAGGGCATGCTGGCCGGCTTCTGACAGTCCATCGGGTCGAGGGAGTAACAAAACGACAATGGTTAGGATCAGCACCAGGCCAAAGCGCCCGACGAACCGGCTCATCTTGTTCGCTCCGGCGGCAACCTGCGGTGTCAAAACGCGCAACGGCTCAAATAGGAGCGGAATGCCCGGTTCCTCCTCTGGCTCTGGAGGCGGGACCGGCTGAGAAAGTTGGTTGGCTATGGGTGCGACCAGTACCACGGCGCTGACCAATAGATCGGCTATATAACCAACCAACGCCCGGGTATTCTGGCCAACTCCCTCATCCTCTTCCTGGCGGACGGTCTCTACAGCGGCCTGGCAGTGATCGCAATTGGCCAGATGTGCGTCCATGGCCGGCCGATCAGAAGGCGGTATTTGGCCGGTAACATATTCAACGGCGTTGATATGTTGCCCACGGTCATCAACCCCGGTGTTCATTGGCCGGTTTCTTCCTGGGAATCGCCGGCCGCCCGGTCATTCGTTACGATGGTGGTTTCAACAACCGGACGAAGCCGCACCACTTCATTTATCAGCACGGTATTGGGCACTGAAATCTGCCCCTCACTGGTTTCAAGCAGGGCTTTTGTCGCCCCAATCCGGAGCAGGCGGCCAGTATGGTCGCCAATCGTGAGTGTCTGCCCAGTCTTAAATTCCTCGCGGGCGTGGAAACCGGCCATAATGCCATGGGCCAGCTGCTGGTTGCCAAGGCCAAAGGCCAGGGCCAAACCCAGGGCGACGGCCGCCACGGTGACAATAATGATCGTCGTCAATATGGTGGTCTGGACGCCCAGCTCATCCAGGGCGAGAATGACCACGACGAGCAAGAGACAATAACGAACCGCCTGGCCCAGCACCCGGCCGCTCGGTATGTCGGACTGCACGGTCACGGCCGTAACGGCGTCGCCAACTATGCGGGCAACAAAAGCGCCAACCAGGAAGATGGCCATGGCCGCGACAAGATTGGGTAGGAAAGCGAAAAATCCGCTCAAGGCAGAGGTGACTACATCAGTCAGACCCAGCGCCCCGAGAGCCAGCAGGATAAAGAAGATCAGGATCAACCAGTAGGTGATTCGCGCCAAAAGATAAGAAAGCGTGCTTCGTACGCCGATGGTAGTCAGGCCTCGGGCGATTCCCGTCCGGTCTGACAGGTGGTCGAGGCCCAGCCGGCGCATCAAGCGGGCGACCAAAGCCTGGCTGATCCGGGCAACCAGCCAACCGACGAGTAACAATAGCAGGGCTCCCAATACCGCCGGCAGCCAGGCAGACAGACTGGATTGGAGTTCATCAATGGTTTCTGTCCAAAATTCTTGATCCCAGGGCATGATTCCTCCTTAGCTTCATGTGCCAGACCCCGTAGTTCCTGCACTGATACGGAACATCCAGAGTATTTCGGCGATGGACAATGACCCTATTATACACTAAGCAAAACCCATTATTTTACCGGTTGAGCCTAAATTCAATAGTCCGCGAAATACCTGCGGGGTTTCAAAATGCACCCAGGATTGCATCTGAACGACTAAAAGCCCACAGGTATCCGAGCAATTGATCTGGAAATGTCGTGTATCCAACTGGGCTTGCTTCGATCGCCGCGCACTTTCGATGGTAAAATAGCTGGATATATTTCTAGCTACCCCGGGTAAACAGGGGCAGCTATCGTTTTGTTAAAGTCAAGATGAATTAGTTCTCCACCAACAATGTAGGATGGTAAATCGACTATGGAAGAAATAAAAGACCCATGGTGGGGCGAGTTTCCCATCGAAGCGGGGGCCACAGCGCAATGGGAAATCGGCCCATTAAGAATTGCCGTTCAGCGCCTAGCGAATGAGTGGATTGTCGCCTATGAGCACAATGAAACCACGGATGACGAACAGGTGTGGCGATCTGTTTATAGCGACCTGGATCTGAATCGGGAGGCCTTTGCCTCCGTCTCCCGGTACTTATGGGAGAGTGAGCCGGAGCAAATCACTGTCCTTCCAGCATTAGCGGATCGCGCCGTAGTCTCTCGACCTTTTACGCCATTCACGGTGGCGGCCGGCGGTCGAGCCACTGTATACGTAAGCACGCCCTTGTGGTTTGTGCTGGCTTCCGGCTCTCCGGCACAGACATTGTTCGAGATCCCCATTCAACGCCCTTCCGACACCTGGTTTGGTCCTTCCACACGGGAGGGAGAAACGTGTTATGCAAGCCGCACTCACGTCCGGCTCAATCTGCTAAATCTTAACATGGACCCCTGTCGGGCCATCACCCAGGTCCATATTCACAACAACGCCCCAATACCTTTACTCATTGAACGCCTGAACCTTCCTGTACCTTATCTATCTCTGTTCCATACCCAGGCTGGCGCTCTATGGACGGAGACGGTCACGGTAGGTCAAACACGGGGGACGTCGCTGGCCGAATTTAATATTGAAGAGGAACCCCCAACAGACGCGACCGGCGCGAAGCTTCTCTGCGTGCCGAGGCAAAATGCCCAAGAAGGCATGCTGGTCAGGGCTATTAGTGCGCTAAAGATATAAAGATTTGGCTGATCCTTTCCAATGTAAACATTCACAGGCTTGAGATCGTTTTTATCACCAGGAGGATATCATGGAAGATCTGTCAGGAAGCGTCACCGATTTCATTCGATCACAGCAATTTCTCAATGTCGTTCGAGCTATCCTTATCGTTATCGGCGGCTTAGTAATCGCCCGGCTGGCCAGCGCCTTTCTCGTGCGGTCCGCCAGGTCAATCCTTGACCACCACCGGCAAATGATCGTGAAGCGTTTCAGCTACTATGCCATTCTGACTTTGTTTGTCATTACCGCCCTCATCCAGCTGGGCTTTGATCTGGGCCTTTTGTTAGGAACGGCCGGTATCCTAACCGTGGCGCTGGCCTTCGCCTCCCAAACTTCTATGTCTAATTTGATAAGTGGCCTGTTTCTAATCGCCGAAAGCCCTTTTAAGATCGGCGACACCGTACAGATCGGTTCAACCATTGGGGAGATCCTGGAAATTGACTTGCTGTCGGTGAAATTACGAAAAGCTGACAATACCTTTGTTCGCCTACCCAACGAGCTGTTGATCAAGACAGAGTTCTGGACGCTGACGAAATTCCCCCTGCGTCGCCTGGATCTGACCATTGGCGTCGCCTTAAACCAGGATATCGGCCGGGTGCGTGAGATTCTAACCGAGGTAGCCGACAAAAACCCCATGTGCCTGGAAGAACCCCGGCCGCAGTTCACCTTTCAGGGCTTTGGCGAATCTGCCCTTGAGACGCAATTTTCAGTATGGGTATTAAAGGAAAACTATATACCCCTTAGAGACGGTCTTCAGGAAGAGATAAAGTTAGCTTTTGATGCCGCCGGCATCGAGATCCCTTTTCCCCATCGCTCGCTGTATACAGGCAACATGACCGAACCCTTCCCTGTCCGCGTAGTCGCCTCCGAGCCTGGTTCCGTTTAATGATCCGGTGCTCTCGATTCCATCGATGGTGGCATAGTTAGCAAGTCGTAGCCCGCCCGCGAGACCATTGACAGATAAGGAGCAATACAACCATGAAAATCGCAGTTTTGGGTGGTACGGGCCGCACCGGCCAACACGTGGTGCAGCGGGCATTGGCAGAGGGGTACGAAGTCGTACTCCTGGCCCGAACACCTGAGAAGCTGGCCATTCAAGATAAGAAGCTTACGGTCCTGCAGGGCGATGTGACGGATAAACCGGCCGTCGCCAAAACAGTAGCCGGGGCAGAGGCGGTCATTAGCAGCCTGACGCCGACGGCCGTTGGTATGGAAAATATCATCGCCTATCTGAAAGATACCGGCGCCAGGCGTCTCATCGTCACTTCGGGGGCGGGCATCGATATCCCCGGCGACGAGCCGCCTTTTTCCGGGAAAATTATCTCCTGGCTGATTAAGACCTTTTCCAGGCAGGCCTATGAGGAAAGTATGGCGGTTGCCGATGCGGTATGGGGATCGGGATTGGATTGGACCCTGGCGCGCGCCCCCCGGCTGGTTGACAAACCGGCTACAGGCAACTTATACGTTGGACCGCTCAATAAGAGCATGAAGACGACCCTATCAAGGGCCGATTACGCCAACTTTTTGGTAACGGCCGTAACGGATGACACGCTGATCGGAAAGTCACCGGTGGTATCGGACAAATAGATTCTGACGCCTCAAAAAAGGCGGGTTCGACTGAATCCGACCTCCGACCCCACAGGAAGTAGCGACGCTGAGGCAAGTTCCTATTTCCGACTTTGACGAGGATCGGGGATAATAGGCCAGTCACCGGAAACATCGGAACTGTGGTGCCGGCCACGAAGCAAACCAAGGGCAGCGCGACTCATTAGGCTTCAGGCCTGGCGACTAACCATTATAGAAACTTTTGGTTCAAATGAGGTGGGATAGTTATGGATCTACAAGATAAAGTAATCGTGATTACCGGCTCTGGGCGCGGGCTTGGCGCGGCAACGGCCGAATTATGCGCCCGCCATGGCGCGAAGGTTGTGATCTCGGATATCCGGGCTGATTGGGGCAACGAGGTGACCAGTAAGATTCGGCAACAAGGGCTGGAAGCCAGTTTCATTGAAGCCGACGTGACCCATGAAGCTTCCGTTGCCGCGCTGGTCGCTTTCGCCGTTGATTCCTACGACCGGCTCGACGGCTACGTGAATAACGCGGCCGCCATGGTCGTGGGCAAGGTGGCCGAACTAACGGCCGAAGATTGGGATAGGGTGATCAGCGTCAACCTGACCGGTGGATTTTACGGCTGCAAGCACGCCATTCGCCAATTCCAGGCCCAGGCCGGTGGGGGATCGATTGTCAACATTGGCTCCATCTCAGGCGTGGTTGGCCTGCCTGAACAACCCGGCTACTGCTCCTCCAAAGGCGGCATTCTGCAACTCACTCGCCAGATAGCTATTGATTACGCCTCGGAGAATATCCGCTGCAACAGCGTTGGCCCCGGCTCGATCGACGGCGAATTTGTCTGGGAGTACATCAATGGCCAGGTTGACCCGATCGCGGCCGAAAAACAACTCGTGGGCGGGCATCCTATGGGCCGGATGGGCAGCCCCTTCGAGATAGCCGAATCCATCGTCTTTTTGCTCTCCGACCGGGCATCTTTTGTGACCGGGGCCAACCTGCAGGTGGACGGCGGCTATTCGGCCATATAAGGTTCCTGGCTCCAGAAGATTAGATAGCAGTTGGTAAAAGGAGGAACGATGTACCGTTTACTTTCTTATCCGTTGGTGGAAGATGCCCCGGTTTGGCCCGGCAACCCACCGGCCGCCCGTACCGAAGTTTTCAGTTCAATTGCCCGGGGAGAGCTGGCCAATATGACGGTAATCCACCTGTTTTCCCATTCGGGCACTCACCTGGATGCCCCCAGGCATTTCAACGACGAAGGACCGGCCGCGGTAGATGTGCCCCTCGAACGGTTTATCTTCTCCAAACCTCTGGTCGTGGAGGTGCCTAAACCTGAGGGGGGGATGATCCAGCGCCGGGAGCTGGAACCCTTTGCCCGGCAGTTACCGGCAGCCGATCTGGTATTGTTACGCACCGGTTGGAGCGAACTGCGAGACAGGGACCCGGGCCGGTACGCCAATGAGAACCCCATGCTGCACCCGGATGGGGCCCGTTATTTGATGGACCGTTATCCCAATCTGCGCGGCTTGGCTATCGACGCCCCATCCGTCGGCGCGCCCAACCATATTCCAGAGACGGTGGAAACCCACCAGATTCTAACCGGCGTCGGCCGGCAAGACGGTCGCTATATCATTATCCTTGAGGATTTACGGATTGATTCCGACCTGGGCCAGGCGTCACGTATCTATGCCTGGCCGCTATTCATCGAAGGTTCTGATGGCAGCCCCTGTACCATCGTCGCTGAATTTAAGTAAGCGAAAACGCCTTTGGAGGTGAGACCATGTTGACCCGCACGCTAGGTAAAAGCGGTATCGAAGTAAGTGCGCTGGGGATGGGCTGCTGGGCCATTGGCGGTCCCTGGACCTGGGCCCAGCCTGGCCAAAAAGCGTACCCGGCTGGCTGGGGGCGGACCGACGATGCCCAGTCAATCCAGGCCATTCACCTGGCCCTGGAAATGGGCGTTACCCTGTTTGATACGGCCGCCAACTACGGCGCCGGTCATAGCGAGATCTTGCTCGGCCGGGCGCTCAGGGGCCGGCGACAGGAGGTGGTGATCGCCACTAAATTTGGCCATATCATCAACGAGGACAGAAAGGTCGTTTACGGCGATGAAAAGCAGATTCTGAAAAATGTGCGCCTGGACGTGGAGAACAGCCTGCGCCGCCTGCAGACAGACTACATCGACATCTACCAGCTCCACGAAGGGGGTTTCGACCCGGACCCGGCCCTCGAACTGCGAGAGATATTGGAAGATTTGGTGCGGCAAGGCAAGATCCGCTGGTATGGCTGGAGTACCGACCTGGCCGATCGGGCGCAGGTTTTCGCCGGCGGCGAGCACTGCGCCACGATCCAATTCCAACTCAATGCCATCTTCGACAACCCCGAAATGCGCCGGCTCTGCACCGATTTTAACCTGGCCGGGTTGAATAAAGACCCCCTGAACAAGGGCCTGTTAACGGGAAAGTTCACGGCCGCGACGACTTTCACCAACGATGATGTTCGCTCCCAGACGGGTTATCAGGATGAGCATCTGCAGCAGTGGCTGCCGGTCGTCGACGTGTTGCGCGAACTGCTCACCACCAATGGTCGAACCATGGCCCAGGGCGCCCTGGCCACCATCTGGGCTCTCGACCCAAGGATGATCCCCATCCCCGGCTTCAAGACGGTCCAGCAGGTGGAGGACAACGCCGGGGCGATGGCCTTTGGCCCCCTGGGCGAGAGCGAGCTGAAGCAAGTGCAGGATATCGTCGCCGAGTTCAAGGAAGATCAGGCGAAATAGCTAACACTGGGTCCTGCTTGCTAAGCCGCCAAAGGAGAAAATATCGACCCTATGAGTGACCGCTTTGAAATTGGCCTTTATACCTTCGCCGAACTATCCCCCGATCCCCGCACGGGTGATCTCATCAGCCCGGCCGAACGGCTCCGGCAATTTATGGAAAGGGTCGAATTGGCCGACAAGGTGGGCCTGGACGTCATCGGGCTGGGCGAACACCACCGGCCGGACTTCGTTTCCTCGGCCCCGGAAGTGATTCTAGCGGCGGCCGCGGCGCGCACCCACTCCATCCGCCTGAGCAGCGCCGTCACCGTGCTCAGCTCCGACGATCCGGTGCGGGTCTTTCAGCGCTTCGCCGCGCTGGATCTAATCTCCAACGGCCGGGCCGAGATCATGGCCGGAAGAGGCTCATTCATCGAGTCGTTCCCCCTCTTCGGCTACGATCTGAAGGATTACAACGATTTGTTCACCGAAAAACTTGGGTTGCTGCTCAAGATCCGGGCCAACGAAAGGGTGACCTGGTCGGGCCAACACCGGCCGCCACTGGAGGATCAGGGCGTCTATCCCCGCCCGCTGCAAGAAGAGATCCCGATCTGGGTCGCCGTGGGCGGCACGCCGCAATCGGTGGTGCGGGCCGGCATCTTGGGCTTGAACCTGGCCCTGGCCATCATTGGCGGCTATCCAGAACAATTCGCCTCTCTGGTGGGCCTCTACCGTCAGTCGGCTGCCCAGGCCGGTCATGATCCGGCAAAGCTGGCTTTCAGCATTAACTCTCATGGCTTCATTGCCGACGATCGCCAGGAGGCGCTGGACGGTGCGTTTCCGTATTTCGAGCAAACCATGAACAAGATCGGCCGCGAGCGTGGTTTTTCGCCAATGACCCGGGAGAGCTTCAATGCTTCGGCCACGCTGCGAGGGGCTAACTTCATCGGCACTCCCGACGATGTCATCGAGAAGATCCTTTACCAGCATGAGCTATTCGGCCACCAGCGCTTTCTGATTATGCCCGGCCTGGGCACCATGCCCCATGATAAGATCATGCACATGATCGAGTTGCTGGGCACCAAGGTGGCGCCGGCCGTACGCCAGGAGATAGCCCGCCGCCTGAGGTAAACGGGGCTGGGCAAGCCCTGCGCGGATCTGTCATTCCCTCGCGGGAGGGAATCCATCTTTGCCGTTATGAGAATGGCTGCCCACACTTGGTTGGGTCCAACCATAACCCGTACTTGTCATTCCTCGCAGGAGGGAATCCATCTTGGCCAACAAGAGGGTGGCTGCCCGCACCTGTCATTCCCTCGCAGGAGGGAATCCACCTTTGAAGTCAGCTCGCGGACATGTCAGAAACCGGCTGAACTCAAAAACGCCCCGTCTCTATCGGTCCGGAATTTGCCTAAAAACCACGTTTCGATATAATTAGACCATCCGGTTTAACCATACAGTCTAAACAGCCGGTCTAAAGGAACAACCATGCCCCGGCCGCGATTTGACAAGCTGCCCCCAGAAAAGCGCGAGCGTATCCTGGAAGCGGCGGCCAAGGAGTTTGCCGCCCATGGCTACGACGGCGCATCGCTCAACCAGATCTTGGACCAAGCTGGCATTAGCAAAGGGGCGGCCTACTATTACTTCGATGACAAGTCCGACCTGTATGCCACAACCGTGTTGCATTACAGCCAGGAATTGATGTCCGTCGCCGATCCCCCCCACTTTAGCGCCGCTACCTTCTGGGATGAGCTAACCGCCGTCTACCGGCACCAGTTCACCAGTTACGCGGAACGGCCGTGGGTCTTCGGGCTGGTCAAAGCTGGTGGCTCGCCGTCCATCGACGAAGTGGCCGCTGGTCCGCTGGCCGAACTGTGGCAACAGGCCCAGTTTTTGCTGGTTCAGCTGCTGCGGCGCGGCCAGGAACTGGGCGTTATCCGGACCGATATAGAGGATGAGTTGTTGTTATCCCTGGTGATGGCCATCGATATTGCCCATGATCGCTGGCTCTTCGCCCATTGGCCGGAACTATCGCCGGCAGATCTGGAACAGGCGGCCGTGCGCATCGGCGAGACCTTGCGCCGCCTGCTAATACCGGCTTAAAGAGCGGAGCCAAAGGGGCGCAAAGAATGCCGGCCCTGGTCCGGCGATCCTTTGTTTTCCATCAGTGGGCTCCCGGGCCGGCCCGCCCCCCTGAAACGCTCCCTGGAGAATAAAATGAGACCAGCCATCGAAACGAATAACCTGCTGAAACAATATGGACCGGTGACGGCCGTCGACGGCCTGACGTTGCACGTTGAGCAGGGGGAAATCTACGCCTTCCTCGGCCTGAACGGCGCCGGAAAAACGACGACCATTCGCCTGCTGCTGGGTATGGTCAAGCCCACCTCCGGCGACGCTCGTATCCTGGGCCACATCATCGGCCCCAGCGCCCGGGATTTGTGGGCTGACGTCGGTTACCTGGTGGAATCGGCCGACGCCTATCCGGAACTGACGGTGCGCGAAAACCTGGAAATCATGCGTCGATTGCGGCCGGGCACCCGGCCAGAAGCCGTCGATGCAGTCATTGAACGGCTGGGACTGGCCGCCTACGTCCATCGCCGGGCCGGCGCGCTATCATCGGGCAATGCCCAGCGGCTGGGTGTGGCCAAAGCCTTGATGCACGAACCGCAAATACTCATCCTGGACGAACCGGCCAAGGGGCTGGACCCGGCCGGCATTGTGGAAATGCGCCATCTCTTTTTGGGCCTGGCTCGCGAGCAGGGCGTCACCATCTTCATGTCCAGCCACTTTCTTGATGAAGTGTCCCGGATGGCCCAACGCATCGGCATTATACATGAAGGGCGGCTGGTCCAGGAATTGACGGCGGTCGAGTTGGACCAGGTCCGGCGACAAAGGCTCTTGCTGCGCACCCGCGATCAGCAGGCGACTTGCGCCCTATTGCTAAGCGCCGGTTATACGGCCGGGATGCACGGAGACGGGGCCATCGTTGTGAATGACAGAAGGGCTATCGACCGGCCGGATGACCTGGCCACCTACCTGGTTGAGGCCGGCCAGGCGCCGACCATGCTGGTCACGGAACAAGAAGATCTGGAGGCCTATTTTCTGCGGTTGGTCGGCCAGGCAACAAAAAAGTAACGCGAAATGGGATGTACAAAATGAACCAGCTCACACAAAGTATATGGGTAGAAACATTAAAAGCACGCCGCTCCAAAATGCCCCTGCTTACCACGCTGGGCTTCTTGATGATCCCCCTGGTAGGCGGCTTTTTTATGGTCATCTTGAAGGATCCCGAATTAGCCCGCCAGGTTGGCCTGATCAGCGCCAAAGCCGAGTTGATGGCCGGGGTGGCTGACTGGCCGACCTTTTTGAACCTGCTGGCCCAGGCCATCGCCATTGGCGGCATTATCCTGTTTGGCTTTGTCGGCAGTTGGGTGTTCGGACGCGAGTATGCCGACCGTACGGTAAAGGACCTGCTGGCGTTGCCCACTTCCCGAGGGACCATTGTGCTGGCCAAATTTGTACTCATTATCGCCTGGTCAGCGGTCTTGACGGCCATGGTCTACTTTGTTGGTCTGGGTGTGGGCGCGGCCGTCGGCCTGCCCCAGGCATCAGGTGAGGTCTTTTGGCAGGGCACCGTCACCATCGCCCTATCGGCCGTTTTAACCATCATCCTGGTCACGCCCATCGCCTTCGTCGCCAGCGCCGGGCATGGTTATTTACCGCCCCTGGCCGCCACCATCCTGGCCATTTTTCTAGCCCAGGTCATCGCCGTCGCCGGCTGGGGCGAATACTTCCCCTGGTCCATCCCGGCCTTGATCTCCCAGGGCGGCCGGCTACCTTTGGTCAGCTACCTGATTGTTTTGCTGACCTGCGCGGCCGGTATGCTGGCTACCTTCCTCTGGTGGCGTTTTGCCGACCAGACGCACTAGATAAAGTTGTGCGCCAACCGGCTCCGGCGCCGGGTTCAAGCAAGAGCAGGATTCAACGAGCGCTTTCACTTCAGGCGAGGGCGGTCAGTGAGGCTGCCGGCTGCTGAAAAAGAACAGTGTGATAAACCGTGCCTGTTACCCGTTTTTTGACTTTGAATTCATGACCGGGTTTCTTGACCCATATCATCAGATGGAAGTTGGATAATTATTTGGCGTATCCCCCTCTTAAAGCTGACCCAATTACCAAAGGTACTACGTGTCTAAGCTTGAGCTTCAGTGGTGGCGAGCCGAGCAGATGGAGGAGAAACCGTTCATTGTTAGCGCTAGTTAGACAGCAAGTATCCGTTACAGGGAGGCATTTACGCGTCTAAGAATTCGGTGGGCGACCAATGTTATCCACCAGGAAGGATCACGTTTTTGTCCAAAGTCCCATCCTTTCCAGTCGCGCCACACCGACTCACTGGTAAAACGCCCATCATCACCGGCCTTACCCTTGATAATGTCTACCATCTCCAGCAGACGTCTATCGTCGCGTGCCCAGGCGAATTGTGTAAGCACATCAGCAACGTGCAAAACATCGTACCAAATCAATGGTGCTTTGAGTTTTGCATAACCACTCCCCATAGCAAACAAGTACGGTCGTCGTTCTCTTCGTTGCTCCCACAACGATAACAATGCTTCTACTCCGATTTGAACGCTATGGCTGGCGTGATGCTCTGGAAATTGGCCCAGTAGCTTGAGCATAAGCAGATTTGCGTAAGGACAAGGATCTGACTTACGCCCCGGCCCCCGAAACTTCCCCAACTCCGGAGCAACGGCACACGGCCAGCCATTCTCCTGTACCAGCCCAACCAAGTAGTTTGTGGCGTTCGGTACCTCCTGGGAGTCATCCAGGCCAAACTTTCTCAGCGCATACAAAACTAACGGAGCATCACAGAGCATCCACGCAAATTGGTCTTTACCTGTTCCGCCGTATCTCGGATTGATATTCACCAACACTTGGAATGGGCCTTCTTCCGATTGGGGCTCCTGGATACGGTGAATAATCTGCGAGATACCTGCGTCGTCTTCACGAAAACCTAAGTCAGCAGCGAAGACCAGTTTATGCAGCAAATGACCCGCGGACTTGTGCGACTTGAGAATTGGGCCGGGCCATTCACCCAGCTCTTCGATTAGCATTTTTACCTGGGGATGTTCCAACATTGCTTCACGAGCTCTTCGAACTTCAGGAGCATCTTCTGACTGTTCAAGTAAATCTGCACGGGTACGGTACTTAACCCAAGGAGGGCCACTTAACAACCAATCCATCAGTCGGTCCATATTGAGTTCCTTGTAACAAGATTCATTGGCTGGCTAAATTGGATTATCCAGCCGCGATCTATTGTGGTACCTCATGATATATCATACTCTTTTCCGTGGTTAGGTATCAATCTACAGGTATAGTTTGGACTGGTGAAAGCGAAAAACGAACGGTTTGAAGAACAACAAATATTGTTGTTTTCTTGACTTTGAATTCATGACAGGGTTTCTTATCCCATGTCATTAGAGGGGGAACGGTGTAAGATTCAGAATTGAGTGATCCCGTTTCTTCAGAAATCGGCAATCTTCTCCCGCTAATCTTCGGCTGGGATAGGGCTTTAGAAAAACTGGACTCTTCAGCACCCGCCTGCAGATCACCTAGCCGCCGTTTGGTATAGATGCGGGTGGTATTGAGGTCGCTATGACCCAGAATATCTACCAGCGCTACCAGGTCATTGCTATTGTTCTCCAGATAACTGTAAGAAAAGGGCTCTGTTGCAAAAAATCTTGAGCTCAAGTAACCTCCGCCGCTTCAAACCTGAATCATCCCATATCAAGGCGGCTCAAGTGGATAATCCCTTCAAATGGCGTCATTTCCAGCCAGAAATAATCCTTTAAACAGTCAGATGGCATCTGCGTTACGCGCTCAGCTACAGAGATCTAGAGGAAATGATGACGGAACGGGGCTTGTCGCTGGATCACACCACCATTTACCGCTGGGTTCAGCGATACGCTCCAGAACTCGATAAACGCAGCTGCCCATATTTGAAACAAACCAACGATTCATGGCGCGTTGACGAAACGTATGTCAAAGTTAAAAGCAAATGGATGTATCTGTATCGAGCTGTTGATTCCACTGGTCAGACACTCGATTTCCTCCTGAACCAGACCCGGAGCACACGAGCAGCCAAGCGTTTCTTCCGCAAAGTCCTGGGCAGACCCCACATCGCCGCCCCAAGAGTAATCAATGTCGACAAGAATCCCACTTACATCGGAGCTGTCCGCGACTTGAAGCAAGACAACCTGTTGCCAAAGAGATGCAAGCGCAGGACGAGTCAGTACATGAACAACATCATCGAGCAGGATCACCGGTTTATAAAATGGAAGATCAAGCCGGGTCTGGGGTTATTTTCTTACCCATCAGCCTGGCGGACAATACGAGGGTACGAAGCTATGCATATGATTAGGAAAGGACAGATTGAGGGGGCTGCAAAAGGAAATATCCAAGCACAGAATCAGTTCGTTGTCGTGCTGTTTGGTTTAGCCGTTTAAGCCAGAGGCTGTCAAATTGTCTGCCCCTGCCTGCATTCAGGTGGGTAGAATTATTTGCAACAGAACCCAAATACCTATTGCGGATGATTCCACGTTTGTTACATTTTTGGGTAGCAACCATATAAGGCCAAGATTGGACCAAAATTTTATGAACCGCGTTCGAAAGCAACGATTGATTCTATACACCCTGTCTATTACCTTGGCAGGATTTATCTTATTGTTTGGTTTCCGCCAACTGCCCATCGGGATAGGTGGGGGTGATTTTCGGGCCTACTGGAGCACAAGCCATCTCCTGGTCCAGGGTCAAGATTGCTCCGATGATTCCCTGTTGTTGGCGATTCAAAATAATGAAACCCGTTGGCCGCGGGATTACCCGATGAGAATCTGGAATCCACCCTGGGTGTCGGCCTGGTTTTTGCCCTTAGCCTCTTTGAATTTTCAACCGGCAACCCAAATCTGGCTTTTGATAAATATCGTCCTGCTTCTCACTAGTATTTTTCTGGCCGGGCGCTTATTTACCAACGAAACCAGACAGCTGCGCCTGCTATTGCTGCTGGCCTTGGGGGCGATTTTATTCCCCTCATCTATCGTGACCATCTTTATGGGGCAAGTAAATCTACTGGTCCTCGCCGGCTTGATTCTATTTCTGTGGTTGTTGCGTAACAGGCATGACCTCGGGGCCGGCGTTGCCCTCTCATTGACCCTGGTCAAACCGCATCTCATTTACCTGGCCCTCCTGATCATCCTGTTGGTTGTATTGCGGGAAAGGCGCTGGAAGGTCGTTATTGGTTTTGGTCTCGCGCTGCTCTTGGCCATCGGGGTTGTCTTATTGCGCAGACCGAGTTTTATCTTTGAATGTTTAGCCAGCACGGGCAGCGGCAATCTACTAGCCTGGCATACGCCCACATTGACTACCTATCTTCAGGTAACGACAGGTTGGTCATGGCTGCGAATTGCCGGCCTCTTTCTAATGCCCCTGGCGATTTGGTTCTGGTTCCGCTTTAGAGACCGGCTACCATTCCTGGTGATGATTGACCTGGCGGTCATCGCCTCGGTTATCACTACCCCATTCGCTTGGAGTTATGATTTTGTTGTTTTGCTCTTACCTCTGATGCATTGTTGGTCGTGGCTTGTGGCCGGTGAAATCAACCGTTTGCAGACAGCGCTGATCGTGACCTCGACCAGTGCGATGTACCTGGTCTATTATTATCAACGCATCCGAACTCCGAATGAGTTGTACTTCTTTTGGATCCCACTGGTCATCGCCGCCATCTATTTCTGGACCTGGCGAAGCGTCAAGAATCGGAAACTGACCGGCTCGTATGGGCCCGGTGATGGTCAACTATGATTGATTGTCTTTAGATTACTGGATGAAGAATGCACCAACTGAAGGCTGAGCCCGGATACGAGAGCTGAGCCTGGATACGAGGGCTGAGCCTGTCGAAGCCCGGCTCCGCCCGGGACATTTACACTGTAGGCAAGCCAGATGACCGAGCCCAGGCAAAAAATTATCATCGAGGCCAGGCGCTCAAGCATGAACGGCTCCTGATTGACCTCCGTGTACCGGGCGGCTAACTGGGACCAGTCAAGTTCATAGGCGCGTAGTGTTCGTGGACTACGTCCCCTTTCCTGCAATTGCTGCAGAAAAAGGGCGAATCGTTTAGTTTCCTTTGCCGCGGCGATCGTTTCCCCACTCATTCCCATATCTCCAAAAGTATTATTCGAAACTCAAACATATAGATAATTGGTGTCTTCAGCGCCATTTAAGGATCTATCTTGTCAGTTTAATTACAGATAACTTTACTTATCTGCTTATATTATCGATATTTAATTAGGGAGAATCAAGACTCATTTATCCCCGACTGGAGGTGCTGGCGGATGCCGTTGGCTGAGCTGGGCCATTATTGCCCCTCAAGTGGGATCTCGTGATTCCGAAGAAATAAGATCAGATAAAGGTGAATCTTACAGGAACGGGGGGGCAATCGGATTTAGAGGACGGGTTAACAAAACGGGGGATTTTCTAGACACCTGCCTATGGGTCAGCTCAGCCGCAGTTATGCAGGGTGCGGTTAGGGTGCCACATGCTTTATCGCTCGCTGCTGTCAAAATAAGCTAGAGGCGACTTCCAGTGCAGCACTGATTGGTCGAGTAGATTATCAACAATTCAGGCATAGTATCACCACTTTCCCACCAGAGGAAACCGAAACTTATTGCACAGATGCCCCGCTAGTCCCCATTACGCGATCTCCTTCTCTGCCCGTTGCTTGAGCACTCGTAGCGTCTTCGGCTGCATCACCAACCTCCCCAATTCATTTGAGATGCGCGTGCTCAATGCACTCAGCATTCCTGGACTGTAATCACTTCGTACTCGAACGATTAACCGCGTTGTCCTTTCATCTGTCTCTTCAAGGGACCATACCCAGCTCGAACTGAGATACTTCTCGGGCAAAGGATCGCTGCTGGCAAACGATTGCCACTTGCCAATGTCCAGTCTCATATGCAGAATCAGCGCCTGCTCCGGCTCAAGACCTGCTACCACATAACCCATTCCTGGCGCTATCTCCACTACATCCCCGACCTTCAAACCCTGCAGCCCCGGAATTATTCGTTTTGCGGAACGGCGTTCATCATCCACACAACCTGCGACGCCCGTCAAGCGATGGAGAAAGTCGTGACTATACCAGCCTGCACGCTTGTACCCAATCTGCACCAACCAAGGCCAGACCTCAGAAACCGAGGCCTTGATAGTGATTGCCTGCGTGTACCCACACTTGGGATCAGGCACCAGATCGTCACCTGGCGAAGATCGTCGAACCTCAGCATCGGTTGCTCCCCGTCGCAACTGCCAAAGCCGGATCACTAGAGCCACAAGCCCAGCGACTCCTACAGCTATTCCAATCCCGATGCCGATCCTGCGTATATTCATCATCATTCTCCTCTCAAATGCTTTTCGGACGCCAAGGTCCGTTCAGTGCGTTTTTTGTCTTGATATGCAGTTGAATGTATTCCTTGCTAAATCCGATCAACAGGATAGCAATGCATGCAACACGGCCTGATCGACCGCCAGGCCGGTTAGGAGTGTATCGCCGTTGTCGTCCAGATCATCACTTTTCTCCTTACAAGCTTATGACTCAATACCACTCAGGGAATAACGTATTCAGCGCCGTCATCGGCTCGCCCAACCGACAGTTGGCGTTTACTTCTCACCTGATCTGGCATCAACCCGACTATCTTCTTGTTCCAGATACGATACAGTTGACTACCAAGCAATATGACTTCCTCTTATGGTTTTGTTTGGCACATCAACCACCCTCAACCAGATTGACCGAAATCAACGGTAAGCCCAGGGAATAGAGCCGGCGAAGCAGGCAAGGCAGCCTGATCCATGATGCCGGTCAGTATGGTGACTGGCTGACCATCTCCTCCGCATTCGACCGTTATAGTCATCCCTCCGGCCCAGTCTGACCAACTCTCGTCGAGGTGGCCAGGCATTTTGATTTGGTAGGTCGCCGGCCTGTCCAAGGTCAGTTTCTGTATATTTTCTTTCATCTAACTTCACAATAACGTCCAAGAGAAAGACCTGTTGACCCTTCATCGATATTGAGTCTTCTTGAACAGCTGGATGCCAATCACAACAATGACCAGGCTGATGATTGCCAGGATCAACAGATTCTGCCAGATGACCGGGTCAGAGACGCTGCCGGTGTGGAAAATGACAGACAACGAATCGGTAACGTAGTAGTTGGGCATGAAGCGGGCAATGTTGCGGGTCATTTCGTTGAATACCGCCAGGAACGTGCCGAACATCATCATCGGCACGATAAAAATCACCGCAAGCCCAGCTGGCCGCGCCGCTTTCCTTGGCCACGGCTGCCGTGATCAGCCCCAAACCTACCGCCGTAACCGCCAGCAGTGCAAGGAACAACGAGGCCAGCAACAATCCAAGCAGTCCGCCCTGGGGCTCAAAACCCAGGAGCCGGGCCACCAGCAGGACAATCAAACCCTGGAACACGGCAATGAACATGTTGGCAATGATAAGGCTTCCCAGGTATTCCGATGGGGAAACCGGTGTGGCCTCGACCCGTTTCAGCAAGCCAGCCTGCCGGTACTCGACAAGCGCCAGCGCAACCATCATGCCCATGTAAATGACCGCATACCCCATCACACCCGGCAGCAGGTATTCGAAATGGTTCATCCCCGGGACGGGATAGTAGTCATTGGATCGGACACCTGCTCAGAGCCAGGTAGAAGATCAGGGTCAGCCCGACCGGCATGAGCAGCAATCACGGCCAGGGTCATCGGATCCCGGTACAGTTTCTTCAATTCAACGACAACCAGTGCGCCAATTTTCTGCGTTTTCATCTTAACTTCCCTCCGCGATCCGGCGGCCGGTGATCTTCAGAAAGACCGCTTCCAGATCTTTCGCTTCGTGTTCTGCCATCAACTCTGCTGGTGTACCGAGGGCGATCAGCTCACCGTAATCGATGATCCCCACCCGGTCACTCAGCGCCTGTGCTTCTTCGATGTAGTGGGTGGTAAGGATGACGGTTTTCCCTTGATCCTTCAGCGAGCCGATGTATTCCCAGGTCCTTCGGCGGGCGCGGGCGTCCATGCCCACGGTCGGCTCATCCAGAAACACGATCTCCGGGTCGCTGATCAGGGCGATCATCAGGTTCAGTTGCCGCATCATCCCACCGCTGTAGCCTTTGGTCCTCCGCCTGGCGGCTTCCGAGAAGTCCGCCTGGTTGACAAGATCTGCAGCCCGTTCTTTCAGGACCTGCTTGTCCATGCCGTGAAGGTTGCCAAAGAGCTCGAGGTTTTCCATCCCGGTGAGGAACTTGAAAACCGCCGCTTCCTGCGGGCAGACGCCGATGAGTTCCTTCACCTTCTGGGGTTCTTTCCCGATATCAAAGCCGGCGATCTGGGCCGATCCGGCGGTGGGCTCCAACAAGCCACAAAGCATGCTGATCGTGGTCGTTTTCCCGGCGCCGTTCGGTCCTAAGAAACCAAACATCTCTCCCTTGCGGATTTCGAGGTTCAGGCCATTAACCGCCGTGACATCGTCGAATTGCTTCACCAGATCATTGATGACAATGACATTTCCGTTTTGAGCTGTTCTTCCGTTATCCATGTAGTTCTCCGTTTTCTTCGCCCTCTGCAGAGGTATTTTCGCGCTTCTTTCGGCGGCGACTATCCACCAAAGTGTTGAACCAGCTTGCATAATATCCCTCCAATTTATGGCCACAATCGGTAAATCAAGAATCTTACAGTTGGATAGAAAGTCACCACATTCAACAATAAGCATATGCGCCCGGCGGTATTAGTGTCATACCCCGAAAGTGTTAATCGGAGGATTAACTTAATGCTTGTCCCATCCATTCACACAGTTATGACTACATTTCCCTTTTTGTGCCCTTTATCGACATACCTGTGAGCCTCGGCAGTCTGTTCCAACGGATAGCTTCTATCAATGACCGATTTTATCTTTCCCGCCTCAATAAGCTCTTTGAGGAAAATGAGATCTTCAGGATTCTGGCTTGCTATTCCAAATACTACTTTCTTGCTACCTACCATTGAAGTCCATAGTGCTTGAAGAAGAGGCCAATCAACTGTAAGAAAGACCCCTCTTTGCTTTAGCGAGCTTTTACAACGTGAAAACGATGTCTTCATTACCGTGTCGAAAATGATATCGTAGGTCTGGCCGCTTTTGGTAAAATCCTCTTTGGTGTAATCAATGACCTTATCGGCACCAAGAGATTTCACCATTTCTATATTCGTGGTACTGCATACCCCGGTAACTTCCGCCCCAAAGTACCTGGCAAGCTGTACTGCAAATGTACCTACACTTCCAGAAGCGCCAAAGATAAGAACTTTTTGTCCGCTCTGGATATTTCCTTTTCTGAGAAAATGCAATGCTGTCAGTCCCCCAATAGGAACGGCGGCGGCTTCCTCATAGGTCATATTGGCCGGTTTTATTGCCACCCTCTCTTCAGGCAGACAAATGTACTCGGCATTAGCACCACCAAAACTCACCTCCCAGATAATTCCAAAAACCTGGTCACCTTTCCTAAATCGTGTTACATCTTTGCCTACGGCTTCAATTTCCCCGGCCAGCTCATTCCCTGGGATATTTTTTCTTGGTTTTCTAAGACCATACATTATTCGCCCGGGGAGCCGTCCCATCGACGCAATTATCAGCCGGGACGGCCACAATCTGTACGTATTGAGCGGCGTTTCCAATACCGTGACAACTTTCCAGATCGAAGCCGGCGGTAGCCTGGTTAATCTGGGTGACGTCACCGTCCCGGCCGGGACCGTAGGTATTATGGCTCGCTGATTGTTGTTTCACAATCATTGGCCAGTGTGAATGATTGGGAGTTCTAAAGGCACGACACAACAAAAACGCGCCAGGCAGCAAAAGTGCCCGGCGCGTTTTTTGAAGCAGTAGATTATTGCAGGTGCGCCGGTATACTGCCAGGTAATCGGGACTTTTATTGGCCGGCCCCGGCCGCAACCGCCTACAAGCCAGTTTCGTCGGGCTTGCAATAGCCGCCGGCTGATTGCAAATTTCTGAGAATTTACCCGCCTAATTAGGGCGTTTCGCTTTCTCAACTCCCACTACTGCCCATGGGTCATTGTGCGTTATTTCCCAATGTTGACATCGATAATCCGGTTCACCATGCTGTGTATCCGGATCTAGGACCCTTGCAACTAGACCAAAAAATGCACAACTCAAAAGGAGATTCATTCAATGGCTGAGAAAATCAATCGTGAACTCTTGATGAAAAATCCGATAGGTCCCGTTCGGATTACCATGCCCGCCCACATCGCATACAACATCGACGACTTTCGGGATTCTTTAACGAATATTTTGGAAGAATTAGGCTGCCGCGCCTGTTTTTCTGGCGCTGATTGCACCTTCCAGCTTGAACGCGAATTCGTGGTAAACCCTGCCAAACAGATCACTCGCTACGCGACGCCATCACGCCTGAAACGCCAGGGCTCCCTGGGTCGCGACGTCCTGGTAAATGTTCGCAGCCCGGAATCGACCTACAAAATTGACAGTGTCTTCAATATTCTGGACAAGGTGTTTGGCGAGCTTGGTTGTATGGCCTGCTGTTCGGGTTTCGATATTACCTTCCGCACAGAACTGGAGCGGGTCATCGCTCCTCGAGAAATCAACATCTAAGCCCGCGATTTAGTCAATGGCAATTTTGAATGGTGAGCTGCACAAATTGCCGGCTTTGGGGGTCGGGATAACCTATTCTTCGGCGTTGGTGCCGCTGCTAGAGGAATATCCCGACCTTTTTGATATCCTTGAAGTTGAGCCTCAGACAACCTGGATAGAAACCCATAGCGAGGGCGCGCCCTACCGCATTTCTCAGGCCTCTTTACACCATATCTCCCAAATGCCCGGCCGGAAAATCGTCCACAGTATCGGCACGCCGGTGGGGGGGCACGGTCAGACCAAACCCGGTACAGCTCGCTTTGCTAAGGGAAACCATCGCCTTTTTCGCTTCCCCCTGGTTCAGTGATCATCTGAGCTTTAATTCTACGCCCGAATATGCCACGGCCTTCTTTCTTCCCCCGCGCCAGACGAAAGCCGGCGTCAATACTGTCGCTACCTCAATTGGCGATCTGCAGGCGCAGTTGCCGGTGCCGGTCGCCGTGGAGACCGGGGTCAACTATTTACAGCCGCGGGCTGACGAAATGGCAGACGGTGCTTTTGTCGCCTCGGTGCTGCAGACGGCTAACTGCGGCCTGTTGCTGGATTTGCACAATATCTTCTGTAACCATCTGAACGGCCGGCAAACAATGGACGACTTCCTCTCCCAAATTTCCCTTGAGCGGGTTATTGAGGTGCATATTGCCGGCGGTTTTGAAATGGATGGTTTCTGGCTTGATGCTCATTCTGGTGAAATCCCTGACCACCTCCTGGCTATTGCCGAACGCACTATCCCGGCCTTGCCCAATCTGAAGGCGATCATCTTTGAGATATTCCCAGCCTTCATTCCAGTGGTGGGTTTCGCGGTTATCCGTGAACAGATCGAAAAACTGCATCATCTATGGTCCTTGCGGAATCCGGGCGTCGCGCCGGCTTTAACCCGGCCGGTTGTTGTCTCACCCACGCACCAATCAGAACCAACAGCCAACGGAACTCCTTCTCCGGCCGAATGGGAGCGCGCCCTGGGGGCATTGGTCATTGGCCAACAGAGCGTGGGCGCTCTAGCCGAAGACCTGGCCCTGGATCCCGGGGTAAAAATCGTCAACAACTTAATCTCTGAATTCCGCGCCTCCATGATCGTCACCGTTCTGCGCCTGACTTCAAGGTTGTTGATGCTGGTTGTGGACGATGATGTCTTGCGCCTGATCCTGCAAGATTTTTGGCAGCACTATCCGCCGGAGCAATTCGCCGCCTCGGAAGCGGAAAATTCGCAACCTATCTCTTTGAGAAGGAGCTGAAGGTGCCCCAGGTGTTGAAAGTCCTTGAGTTTGAACGTAACGTTTTGCGCACTTTGCTGGATGGCGAAGCCAGGCTGACAGAATTTGATTTTGATCCCCTACCCCTGTTCCGGGCGCTTGCCGAAGGCCGGCTACCCGCTGAACCGGGCAGGCCTGGACAGTATGAAATTGAGGTAACGGGGGACGGCCCGGTCAGTGCAAGCGGTCTTGATCTGGAGGAAGTTTAACAGATCATACCCTTTCATTAGCGCCGGTCTGCCCTTCCCGGGATCTCGCAGCCGCCCGGCCGGCCGGATGGTGTGGGTATTGCCAGGTTCCGGAGCTTCTTTGGTTATCGTATCCTCGAGTACCCGCCAATAATTTTCGCGAGCCTAATTGGTTGCAAGAGGGGGCGAAACAGCTTCCAGCGCCGCCTGGGGATCAAGCAAGACCATACTGCCGCCGCCGATATTAATCAAGATCCGATCCTCCCCGGCCGGCAGGACCTGGGTGAATTCCGGGATGGCAAGGCGGGTGCCGCCGGTGAATAGATGGGTGAGGGCAGCCTCTTCCAGGTCCAGGGCATAGATGGCGACTTCCCCATTCCCATTGGCCACCTGGTCGGCGGCCACAAAAACGGTCTTATCGAGCAACAGCAGGCTTAGATTGCCTTCGACCAGACCGGCATAAGAGCGTTGCCAGCGGACAGAACCGTCGGGCTCCAGGACGATCAGGCGCCGGTCGGCCCGGTCCCGGTGGGCAACAAGGGCGCCGCCGCCGGGCAAGGCGATGATATCGCCCGAACCAGACAATCCCTGGGGTAATTCGACCAGTAGCGTGGCCGAAAGCGTTGGCACATCCAGCCGGTATATCCCGTCGGCGCTGTAAAGCCAGAGCTGATCGCCCTGGCCGGTCAGTCGGCCCCCTAATTCAATTCCCCAGGGGGACGGGCCCCCTTCGTCGACTGTCCACAGGGAACGCTGACCACTGGTCGTAGAGATGATGAGCCCGTCATCAGTCAGCAGCCAATCGAAGGGCCGGGCAAAGTCGTCATTTTCCCATAGAATTTCTCCCTCCGGGGAAATACCCAATAACTGCCCGTCCCCTGGCCAGCACCATTCCACCGCCGGGCAAGGGCATTATTATAGGTAAGCCAAAACCATCCAGATCCAGGGACCACAGCGGCTCGGAGCCGGTATCAACCGTAGAACCATCCTGGTTTACGGGCAGTTGGAAGGCAGCGATCTGGCCCAGCGAGTTGGCGGTATAGAGCAGTGACCGGGCTTCGTCAACCAGGGCCGCTTTCACCCTGTTCTTATCGAGAATCCGCCAGCTTTGGCGGCCGTCGGTCAGCTGGAGGCCGATTATCTGATCATCCTCAACCACGACATAGGTACTCCCGGCCAAAATAGCCAGCCCCCGAGTGCCCGCGGCCGCGGCCGGGCGGATCCAACCCACCCCGGGCGAGGCGGCGATGCGACTCTCCCAAATAGTCTGCGAAGGTGGCAACCAGCCGGCCAATGTCGGATCTTCCGCCCAATAGCCCGGCCCCGGTTCGTTGGGCATGTGGGTACGGATCTCAAAATGTAGGTGCGGCGGCGTCCTGGGGTCGCCGATCTCCCCGACCTTGTCGCCGCGGGTCACGCAGTCGCCAACGTGCAAGACAACGCTGGGGGGATCGAGATGGCCGTAGAAGGAGAGGATAGTCCGGCCGTCGGCAAAAGTATGGCGAACGATTAGCACACCCTGGTCGCGACCCCAACCCAGAGGCGCGGCATAAGTGACCCGGCCGTGTCCGATGCTGTAGACCGGCGTACCAAAATTGGAGCGACCCCGGCTAAGCCACCAATCTTCACCGGCATGATATAGATCGTAACGGCCTCGGAAAGAGCCGAAATCCCGGCCGCCACTGGTCACACTATCTGCATCCGGGGGATCCAGGGGAAAATCCAGCCAGTCCACCTCGCCACAAGCGGAGCCGGCTCCCGGGGGATCGATGAGACCAATAGCCCTGGGGTCACCGGAAAGCGTCAGGGGCAAGGCCGTCGGCGTGGGGGTGGGCGTCGGCGTGGCGGTGGCCGTGGCCGTGGCAGTGGCCGTCGCCGTGGCGGTGGCTGAGGGCGTCAAAGTGGGCGTAGCCGAAGCCGTGGGGCGAACCGTTCGCGTGGGTCTCTCTTGGGGATCTGCAACGGGATCGGGAACCGTATTTTGGCAACCGGCGAAGATGAGTAAAAGGAACAGGGCAATAATGAGCCGTTGCATGAAAGGATATGTTAACCGCACCTATCATCCCCGGGCAAGCAACAATCATGACGCTTTTATTTTCCCGGACCAAAATGACAGCTATAATCTAAGCAGCAATCCCGCCGATAACGGACTCTGCATCGAACAGGCCCAGGCATTCTTTTGTTCGACCGAAAAGCTGTATACGCCGTTTACTCACTTGTTCAAACAACTTCAATCACCCTAATTGAGGAGCACCAGAAATGTCAGACTTAGTAGAATACCCGCCCGGAACCACCTTCCCCGGGGTCATCGGCCGCACCGTATCCGAATCCTCTCCGGCCTGGCCCGAACCGACACGGGCTAAGGAGGGCTCACCTAACGTCATATTCTTCGTTCTGGATGATATTGGCTACGGCCAGATGTCGGTCTTTGGCGGGCTGGTGAATACCCCTAACCTCGAACGGCTGGCCAATAACGGCCTGCGTTACACCAATATGCATACCACGGCGCTGTGTTCGCCCACCCGCTCCTGCATCTTGACCGGCCGCAACCACCACTCCAACGGCGTGGCGGCCATCATGGAGACGGCCACCGGCTTCCCCGGCTATGACGGCCGCATGCCTTTTGAGAACGGCATGGTGCCGGAGATGTTATTGGAGCACGGCTACAATACCTTTTGCACCGGCAAGTGGCATCTGTCGCCGGCCGAGGAGAGCACCCCGGCCGGCCCGTACCACCGTTGGCCACTGGGTCGTGGCTTCGAGCGTTATTACGGCTTTTTGGGCGGCGAAACCAACCAGTGGTTCCCCGACTTAACGTACGATAACCATTCCGTGCTCCAGCCGAAGAGCGTTGAAGAAGGCTACCACCTGGACGAAGATTTGGCCGACCACGCCATCCAATTCATCCTGGACGCCCATGTGAATGCCCCGGACAAGCCCTTCTTCCTGTACCATGCCCCTGGCTGCGCCCACGCACCGCACCAGGTGGCTAAGGAATGGAGTGACAAATACAAAGGTAAATTTGATATGGGCTGGGACGAATATCGCGAGGTCGTGTTCGCCCGCCAGAAAGCGCTGGGCATCTTCCCGGCCCGCGCCGAGCTGTCGCCGAGGGATCCCGATGTGCCCGAGTGGTCTACGTTGAGCGCCGACCAGAAGCGGCTTTATGCCCGGTTCATGGAGGTCTATGCCGGCTTTATCGAGCATTGCGATCACCAATTCGGCCGGATTCTCGACACGCTGGAAGCGATTGGAGAATTAGACAATACGCTGATCATGGCCCTACCCGACAATGGCGCCAGTTCCGAGGGCGGGGTCAACGGCGCCTTCAACGAGATGAGCAGCTTCAATTACTATTGGGAAACACTCGAAGATATCTTGCCCAGGATGGATGAGATAGGCGGAACCCGATCTTACAACCATTATCCCTGGGGCTGGTCCTGGGCCGGTAATACCCCCTTCCGGCGCTGGAAGAAAGAGGTTTACCGGGGCGGCAGCACCGATAACCTGATTGTCTCCTGGCCGGCGGGCATCAAGGCTAGAGGTGAGAATCGTGTCCAATATGCCCATGCCGTGGACATGGTGCCCACGGTTCTCGATGTGCTGGGTGTGGAGCCGCCAAAGAACATTCGCGGCGTGGCTCAATCGCCCATCGAGGGCGTCAGTTTCGCCCACAGCTTTGATGCCGCGACGGCCGCGTCAAAACATCACACCCAATATTTCGAGATGTTCGCCTGCCGGGCGATTGATCACGATGGCTGGCGAGCCGTATGTGGCTATCCCGGGCCCAGCTATACCGAAGGGGCTGAAAAAGGCCGCCACATTGGCGATGAAATCACGCCTGAAGTTTTAGACGACCTGGATGCCAACGGCTGGGAATTATTCCACGTGGCCGAGGATCCGGCCGAGAGCCACAATCTAGCAGCCCAATACCCGGCGAAACTCAAAGAGATGATCGCCCGCTGGTATGTGGAAGCCGGTAAGTACAAAGTGATGCCTCTCGACGGCACCTTAATGCAACGGTTTGCCACAGAACGGCCACGCATTACCAAAGATCGCAACCAATACACCTTCTACCCCAATCTCTCCGTTGTGCCTATCGGCAATACACCGGCGTCCTTCAACCGACCCCATAGCATCACGGCCGAGGTGGAGATTCCCGCAGGCGGGGCGGAAGGAGTTTTACTGGCCCAAGGCGGCATCGCCGGCGGCTTTGTGTTTTTCGTGAAAGACAACAAACTGCACTACATCCATAATTACCTGGGCCTGGAAGAGCTAAAGGTCAGCTCCGGGGTGGATGTTCCGGAAGGAGCGGTCACGCTGCGCTATGAGTTTGAGCCAACAGGAAAGCCCGATCCGCGTAACGGCCGGGGAGCGCCGGGCCGCGGCCAGCTTTATATAAACGGAAAGTTGGTGGGTAACAACGACTTTGCAACAACGGTGCCAATTCTATTCGGTATTGAGGGCTTGAGTTGTGGCTACGATTTTGGTGAAGCTGTCTCTGACGAATACGAAGCCCCGTTTACTTTCAATGGCAAAATTAAGCAGGTTGACTTTGATCTGTCCGGCGATCTCATCCAGGACGACGAAGTCCAGGTACGCGCGCTGATGGCCCGCCAATAATCTGTTTCAGGAGAGTCGCCGGCTCCAAGCGGCTCTCCAATCATAACCGTACCCTAGGCCGATAAAACAGCACCGGACCCGTCCCACCTGAACAAACTCCTGGCGGGAAAGCCAGCGCAGCGGCTTCAAACATTACCGGTCCTTGGAATTAGAAGGCGGGGGATTAGCCGGTGCTTTAGTACTGGAGCACACCTGCCTGGTTAACTTAGATCTGTTGGCTAAGAACCGTCAGGCGCGCTTCCAGTTCCAGGCTTTGTTTGAGGAGTGATTCAGCCTCCTGGTAGTCGCCTGATTCCCGGGCGTAGAGCGCGGCCTGCTCCAGGTAACCAATCGCTTTGATCGGCTCATCGGCAAAGCGCCAATGAGTGGCCAGGGTAGCAAATTGCGGGGCCAGGTGGTCGGCATGATGGGCCTCGAGCCACTCAGCGACCTGCCGGTGCAGGTGGCGCCGCTGGACAAAGAGCAGGGCGTTATAGGCCGTCTCCCGGACCAGAGCATTCTGGAAAGTATAGTTGGCATCCCCATCCCCAGGCTCGATGAGTTCAAGCCGCTGCAGCGTTTTTAGATGGCTATCCAGGTAAGGCCGATCAGAAGGCACCGGGAAGATCTGATTCAGAAGGCGGCCGGAGAAGACGTTGCCGATCACGCTGGCTACCTTGAGCACCATCTGTTCGGAGGGCGAAAGCTGGTCAATGCGGCTGATGATTACCCCCTGGGCCGTGGTGGGTAGCACGATTTTATTCAGCTCGACCCCACTGGATAGCTGGCAACGGCCGCCAGCAACTGATATGGCCCCCTCGTCCCTGAGCAAGTAGATCAGCTCCTCGATGACATAGGGGTTACCGGCTGCCTCTTTGACGATTTCGGCCAGCGGATCGGGCAGGCTGACCACGCCAAGATGCTCGCAGGCCAGCAGGTAAGATTCATCGGCCGACATGGATTTCAGGAGCAGCAGCCGGAACTTCGATAACTGTTGTAGCTGGCTGTAACCCGCCGGTAACGGCTCCGGGAGGGGCCGGCTGGCAATGACGACCAGGAGTGATTGGTTTTGTTGGCTCAGTGAGGCGGCCAGCGCCCAGGAATCGGGATCTAACTCCTGGCCGTTCTCGATCACGAGCAGAACCGGCCGGGCATCGATGGCGTTGCTTAGCAGGTCCTGGAGCAGTTGGCGCTGCTTCTCATCACGCAGGCGACCGGTCAGCTTCGCAGCTTCCGGGTTTTCGTCGAAGGAAAAGGGCAATAAGGGGTCGAGGAGCGAGACAAAAGCCTGGTGCTGGGGGGTGCGTTCTAACAGCTCGACGATATGCCGGCGCTGCTCCTCAGGCCCGGGGAACGAATCAAGATCAAGTAAAAGGTGTAACACTTCCCGCCAGGCCTGGAATGGCAGGGCGCGGCTGCCGGTCGCGCCCGTGACTCGCCCGGTGAGGAGTCCCATGGCTTCGGCCTGGGCGCTCACATCCGCCAACAAACGCGACTTACCAATGCCCGCTTCACCCACCAGCATCAGGATCCCCCCGGCGCCCTGAAGCAGGTTCTCCAGACCTTCCCGCAGGCGCACCCGTTCGGCGCTACGGCCGACCAGCCGGGTGCTTTGCCGGGTAAAACGCTTCTTCTCGCCGGTCGGCCGGTATACCTGGACGGCCTCTTCTTTACCCTTGACCTTTATCGCCGGTAAGGGCTCAAAAACCAGGCGGCCTTGAGCGGCCTGATAAACCGCCTCGTCACAGAGGATGCTGGCGCCCGCTGCCTGCATTAGACGGGCAGCCAGGTTTGTCCGCTCGCCCATAACGCCATAGGTGCGCCGGCCAGTACTGCCATAGGCCCCGGTCCACATCTGCCCTTGGGCCAGGCCCAAATTTACCTGGCCGATATAGTCCAGCTCCGGCGGCGGGGCCTGCAGTTCCAGAGCCGCATAGACGGCGCGTAGGGCGTCATCGTTGTGGGCGATCGGGGCGCCAAAGGCCGCATAAAGATAACTACCTTTGTCGCCGATGGTCAGCTGGAGAACGAACCCTTCATACCGCTGGAGAATCCTCTGCACCCAATGAATGTAAGCATCCAGCTTCTTGCCGGCCTCCGGGTCGCCATCGTAATCAATCCCGTTAAAATGAATAAAAAGAGCTACGGTCGGCCGTAATTCAGCCAAAAACTGGGCCGAGCCGGTGGCGATCCATTCATAGATTGGCCGCAACAGCCAGGGCCGGCATTGTGATTCAGAAAGAGCTTCCGCGGGCAGATCGGGCCAGGGTAATAAGCCGGTCGGGGCCGGAGAAGCGCTGACGATAGCCAATCGTTCGCCATTGATCCCGGCCGTACGCCAATCGGAAACGGTGATCTCCTCAGGGGCAAGGTCGACGACGGCCGCTTCAACACACACCTCGCCGCGCCGGGTCTGGTGTTCGGCCGCGGCCAGGCGGTCAAGGGTATGGCCGGCCAGGACCTCCATCACCTGCTGCTGGGGATCGCCAACAAGCAAGCGACGAACCGGACCGGTTACCACGGCTACCTTGATGCCCAGGGAAACCGTGACCCCGGCCGTGGTGGTCATCACCTCAAATGGTTTCATGGCCTGTTGCATGGCCAACCCGCAGGCCAGGGCACGCAAGCCATCATCGCCATCCAGCCAACAAGTAATAGCGTCGCCGCTGAAGCCAATCACGCTGCCGCGAAAATTGTGAACTTCGTTAATGAGCGTGCCGTAGATCTGGTTTAAAAGCCGGGTCAACTCCTCGGCGCCTTGTTGCAGGCCAAGTTCCCGAGCCAGACTTTCAGTCAGGGGGGTAAAGCCTGAGATATCGGCAAAAAGGGCCGCACCGACACTCTCTTCGGGCAACTCCCGGCCCTCAACCAGGGCCTGGCGGCGGTCCATGGGCATGTACACGCTCAGAGGTTCGGTGAGCGCCTTTTTCATCTCGTCCATATCCAGGCGCAGACGTTCAAGTTGGTGTTTGAGGCGTTGTTCGCGCAGGTGTACCTCCTGGGCCATGCGTAAAAATACGCGGGCCAACTGGCCCAGAGCGTCCTCCCGGGCAGCGACCTGGTCCAGTTGGACGGGTTCAAATTGTCCTTGCTCTACCGCCTCGGCCGCGCCAACCACCAGGCCAACTTGCTCCAGATATTCCAGCTCCAGATCGCGTAACCACTTCTCAGCCAGGGAGGCATTCAGGCGAGCTTTGAGCAAGGCTGGTTTGAAGGGTTTGGTCAGGTAGTCAGTCGCGCCCATTTCGATGCAGCGTATGACGCTGTCCAATTCGTCCAGTGCGGAGATCATGATCACTGGAATATGGCGCAAAACCGGGTCTTGTTTGACGATTTCCAGGAGTTGGTAACCGTCCATCTCTGGCATAAGAATATCAAGCAGAACCACATCGAACGGGCCGGCGTCCGCCAGGTTGAGCAGATCCAGGGCCTGCCGGCCATTCTCGGCCGAGGTGGCCTGGTGGCCCTGGGCCGTCACTGCTCTCTCCAGCAACATGCGGTTGATTCTATTGTCGTCGACGATCAGGATGTGACCGTGATGGCCGTCCATATCAGCTCTCTTTCTGGTAACTTTCCAGGGCTTGCTGAACCATTTTGTATTCGGCTTCAATCTCGTTTAGCAGCCCCGCCGCGCCATCGAGCTGGCCAATTTTGCCCATATTCTCTAGCTGCAAACACAGGTCATGCAAATGGGTGGCGCCAAAACTGGCACTGTTTGATTTCAAGCTATGCGCCGCCCTGCGTAAAGCCTCGGCATCGCCAGAACGCAGTGAGTCCTGGATAATCGACAGTTGCCCCGGGGTGTCCTGGAAAAATTCTTCGATTATCTCGTCCATAAATTCTTTATCGCTGCCTACCGACTCGAAAAGTTCGTCTAAGGCGGTTTGATCGATACTGTTGTCTTCTGCCATCAAGTTACTCCTGAAAGTAGTTTTACTGAAATATCGCCGGTTCCGGCTCCAGTTATTTAGGGAGAGGTTGGCTGTCCTGCAAGGCCCGTACGAGTTCCTCAATTCGGACCGGTTTACTGATGTAATCATCCATGCCGGCATCCAAACACATCTGGCGATCTTCCTGGGTCGCATTAGCGGTCATGGCAATGATGCGCGCCCTTTGGCCGGCAGGCCAGCGGGCGCAGATCTGCCGCGAGGCCTCCAGCCCATCCATCTCGGGCATCTGCACATCCATGAGGATAATGTCATACATCTGTCGCGCCAGGGCTTCGATAGCCTCGAGACCGTTGCCGGCGATATCGGCCCGGTAACCCATGCGGGCCAGCAGGCGCAAGGCCACCTTCTGGTTGACCATATTATCCTCAGCCAACAAGATGCGTAGGGGATGCTGAGCAGCCATCTCCTGGTTGAATTCACTCTTCGCCGGCCGGGGCCTGGTCATTTGTTGAGTTTGCCCGGCAAAGAGGGTCATCAGCATATCAAAGAGCGCCGAAGGTTTTAGCGGCTTCTGCAGGTGAGCGGCGAAAAGACCCTGGCTGATGTCAGCTTCTCGAACGCTCAAAGAGGAAAACAATACGAGCGGCAGCGCCGAGTCGGGCCGTAACTTACGAATAGTCTGGGCCAGGGTTTCGCCATCCATTTCCGGCATCTGCATGTCCAACACAGCCAGGTCGAAGGGGTCGCCCCGCTCTATCCAGGCCAGCGCTTCGGCCGGCGAGGCGGTGTCGCGGGAATTCATGCCCCAGGACCGGACCTGCAAGGTAAGGATCCGCCGATTGGTCGCGTTATCGTCGACGATCAGTAAACGCTTGCCGGCCAGTTCAGGTTGTTTATCGTTTAGATGCGGCCGTTGCTTAAGTTCCGGCGCCGCCTCGGCCACGATCGTGAAATGAAAGGTCGTGCCCACGCCAACCTCACTTTCGACCCACATTTCGCCGCCCATCAATTCGCTCAGTCGTTTGCTGATAACCAGTCCCAACCCGGTACCACCATATTTACGCGTGGTAGAAGCGTCCACCTGGCTGAAGGCCTGGAATAGCCGGTCCTTCCGCTCAGCCGGAATGCCGATTCCCGTATCACAGACGGTGAAGTGCAGGGTGTTTCCGTCCGTTGAGGTGTTCTGGTCGACTCCCGTAGAGTCGACGGATAGGACCACCTCACCTTTTTCGGTGAACTTGATGGCATTATTGAGTAAGTTGATCAATATTTGGCGTAGGCGGGTGACATCGCCCACAACGGCCTCCGGGACACCGGCTTCGATCTGGTAAGCCAGGTCCAGGCCCTTTTCTGAAGCCTTCACTTTGAGTAAATCTAACGATGTTTCCAGGCAATCGCGCAGATCAAAGGGCTGTTCTTCCATTTCCATCCGGCCGGCTTCGATCTTGGAGAAGTCGAGGATGTCGTTGATGATCGTCAGGAGGGCGTCGCCGCTACTGCGGATGATTTCGGTGAATTCAGCCTGTTCCGGGTTGAGAAAGGTGTCGAGCAACAAGCCGGTCATACCGATGATGGCGTTCATGGGGGTGCGGATCTCGTGGCTCATGGTGGCCAGGAAGGCGCTCTTGGCTTCATTGGCCGCTTCAGCTTCCTGACGGGCTAACAACAGCTCGCTGATATCATGGTAAATAGCGATGATGCCCACCTGCTCATTCTCAACGATCACCGGTAAGGCTAACAGCTCCACGTCGACCCGGGTTTTATCTTTGCGGTAGCGCTGGGTGACCGTGTTGATTAAACCTTCAGTGGCCACCTGGTGAGTAATCGTGCTGGCCTCGTCATGCAGATTGTCGCCGGCCACCAGGTCATCCAGGTTACGGCCGGTGACCTCCCCGACCGAATAGCCAAAAAGCCGTTCGGCAGCTGGATTCCAGGAGACAACATTGGCCTCCATATCGGTGGTGATAATCGCCACCGGGCTATTCTGGACCAGGGCCTCAGAGTATTGTTTTTGCTGCTGAACCTCATTAAAGAGACGGGCATTCTCGATGGCAATGGCCGCCTGGCCGGCCAGGCCGGTGGCAAAACTCAGATCCGCTTCGGTAAAGGGGCCGACCGAAGATTTTTCCCGCCATATAACCATGACGCCAATCGTCTTCTCTCTAAGAAGTAAGGGTGCAAACAGCGTTGCTTCGTCTTCGTCTTCCTCTTCGTCTGTCCCGGGTGTGTGAGAAACCCGCGGGTCGGCAACCGGATCGTTAACCATCTCTGCTTGCCCACTCTGGGCAACGCTGCCGGTGATACCCACGCCAATATGGAGGGCATGGGCCAGGAGCATGGGGGCATTCTTTCCTAGGGCAACCACGGCTGGCAGGCTACCATCGGGCTGGAGCAGGCGCAGGACTATATCTCTAGCATCCAGCACATCTTTAGCCCGGGTTGCGATTTGTTCCAAGACGGCATTCAGATCCAACGTGGCTGAAATCTCCCGGCCGATGTCATTCAAAGCAGCCATCTCGTCGGCCCGAAGGTTGGTTTCCTGGAACAGCCGGGCATTCTCCAGGGCCACGCCCATATTAGCCGATAGGGTGGAGAGTAAACGAACGCTGCCCTGGTCAAAGGCGTTTTTACGGTAGCTCTGGACATCAACCACGCCGACGATGCGCTCCCCGGTGATGATGGGCACACCCATGTATGACTCAACCTGCTCTTGATCACCGGCCGCGTTGGCCACATACCTGGCTCCAAACGCTATCGCTTCCTCTTTCAAGCCGATAACCAGGGGCTGGCGGGTCTGGATCACCTCGGAGGTCAGACCCTGGCCTAAGGGGAAAGATGTCAGGTCCAGATGTCCCCGATCGTAGGCATAAATCTCGCGAACCGTGCCGGCAACGGCGTCATAGAGGTTAATGCTGGTCACCTCGGCATTGAAAATATCGCGCACTTTGTCGCCGACGATGAGGGCGATGGTCTCGACGTCCAGCTGCTTGGCCATGGCCTCGCCGACGCTGTTGATGATGGCCAGCTCGGCCGCATGCTGGTTGGTCTCGTCGAACAGGCGGGCATTCTCCAGGGCAACGCTCATGCTGTTGGCCAGGGTTGTTAGCAGCCGCACATCCGATTCGCTGAAAGCGTTCTCCCGGTCGATATTCTGCAAACTGACAACGCCCTTAACCGTATTGCCCACCACCAGGGGTACAAATACCACCGACAAGGGATTCTCGGTACCCGGGATAATGGTCATGCTATATTCAGCACTCCACTCTACTGCATTCTCATTAATCAGGATCGTCTGCCGGGAGTCCATGAGGTAACGGGCCAGGGCGTTGAGTGGGGCTGGCGGTGGAAAGTACCGTTCGCCCTTCTCATAACTGTAATGTACCGTTCCCATCCCGGTCTCGTCATTGTAGGCGCCGAGCACAACAACCTGGGCATCGAATATATCGCGGATAGTATCGCCGACCAGGTCATAGATGGACTGTAAATCCATCTCAGCCACCAGGCCGTCCTGGACCTGATTGATCACCGCCAACTCGGCATTACGTTGTTCCAGGGAGTGATAGGCAACGCTGCAACTCGGCCGTGCGCTGCTCGACCTTTTTCTCCAAGGTATGGGACCAGTTCGCGTTCACCAGGGCGGCCGGCGGCCAGGTTGGCCAACATACTCAGCGAATCCAAGTCAGATTGGTCGAAACGGCCGAAAATATGGCGCATATCGCCGTACAGCAGTCCATGCACCCTGCCCTGGGAGACCAGCGGCACGACCAGCACGGAACGTTGGTGAAGCGCCGGAATGCCGCCATCAGGCACCTCGCCCACATCTTGCTCGCTAATGGCCGATCTGGATTTACTGGCCTTTTCCAGGAGTGGCTGGGCGGAATCGTACAGCAGGTCAAGGGCGTCTTGTTCGATGCCTCGGGAGATGATAACTGGCGTAGAATCATCCCCCTCTTCATTATTCAAGGCCAGAAATACGCGTTCCAGCCCGCTCAATTCCACCACCTCGTCGATAATAAACGCCGGTCAACTCCTTGGGATCCCGCTGTTGGCTCAAGCGGGCGCCGACTTCCAGAAGCCTTTTAAAACGCTCCTGGATATTGCCGGCGGTGACCTCCCTGCGGGTGAAAGAATTCAGGGGCAGGCCGTAGCGGTGGGCCTGGCGGGCCCATTCCAGAACGATCTGGCGATTCACGGCGACCTGGCTCAGAAATACGCGACGCAGCCCCTCATCACTTAAGTTGGCGATCTGGGCCATCATGATCTCTCGGGCCCGCTCCAACACCTGCCAGGCCGGATCCTCCCACCGGTTGGAAGTAGGCTTATCACCCGCGGACGAAGCCCTCAAAGCCTGGTAGCGCCACCACCATATTTCTTGTGGGGGGTAATCAGTTGTTAATTCGGGAATGGACACTGCCTGGGCCGTGTGGTCCAGGGCGGCGGGTATCTCATCCAGGGCCAGCTCTACCGCCCCCAGCCTGGCCAGGGCCACCGCCAGGGAGGCCGGGTACTCTTTTAAGCCCTCGACCGCCTTGGCCAATTGAAGCCGAGCCTCACTAAGCTGGCCGCGCTGGAAGGCCATCGTTCCCCGGTGGATGGGGATACCCATTGCGTATAAACCTCGAACCCATGTTCTCGGCCAGGTTCTGAAGTTCGTCGAGAGCCGGATCGACAAGCTCATAGGCCGACATATTCAAACCAATTAATATCTGGGTGTCTATTACGAACAGTAAATTTCTGTAAGCCTTTATCTCCCGGGATAAACGAAGACTCTGGTTGGCATAGTTGAGGGCGCGATGATAAAGGCCCAGGTTATGATAGGTCATGGCCAGGTTGTTGAGGATGGCGGGTTGCCGGTTCAGAGCGCCAATGGCCACTGCAATGGCCAGAGATTCTTCGTAGAGGTTACGTTGCTTGGCCACGTCCGTAGAGGCAATCCCCAAGGCGTTAAGGGATCGAGATTCTTCGTCTCGTTCACCTATTTCGCGAGCCAGGGCTAATGCTGATTCCAGAAAAGGGTAGGCTTTTTCCAGTTGGCCAAAACGCAAAGCATACAAAGCACCGATGCCATTCAGGGCCATAATCTCGCCCTCTAAATAGGGTAATTGGCGCGCCAGGGTTAAGGCTTGCTCGAAATAATCCTGGGCCTTCGCCAATTCATCCTGGCTTTCCCACATATGTGCCAGCGCTGTCAGGCTGTCCACGGTTAGAGAAGGAACACCGGCTTCAGCCGATAGGGCCAGGGCCGATTCTGCCCAGGCCAAACCGTTGCTCACCTCACCGGTGTTGTTGGCGAGATTAGATAGCTTGTTGAGGGCTTTGATCTGACCGGGCAGGTCGTTGAAGATCTCGGCGATACGGACCATTTCCTCGAGATCCATTTTAGCCTGACCCGAATTGCCCAGATGAAGATGGCTTTCGACCCGTCCATCAAGCAGTTCGTAGCTCACCTCCATAGGGGTATCGGGAAGTTCCAAGGCCAAGTCATAGAGCTCGAGGGCCTTTTCCCACTGGTAGGCGGCACGGGCCCTTTCGCCTCGTCCCTGCAGGGAGGGTAGATCGGCTGACGATCCATTCTGTTCAATAATAGGTTGGCTCACAGTAGTTTCTGTCATGGAAACTTTTTCCTAAATGATCAATTATTCGAGTCGGTTTGTCCTAACGCTTCGGATGCACGCAGGGCCCTCACTAATTCGTTCACCCTGATGGGCTTACTGATGTAATCATCCATGCCGGCTGCCAGGCATCGCTCACGGTCCCCCTGCATGGCATTGGCCGTCATAGCGATAATCCTTGGCCGCTTGACACGAACCCAGCGGGCATTGATCTGTCGCGAGGCATCCAGGCCATCCATCTCCGGCATCTGCACATCCATCAAAATAACATCATAGGGCTGTCGCTCCAGGGCTTCGATGGCTTCCAGGCCATTGCCGGCGACATCGGCCCGGTAACCCATTTGGCTCAACAGACGTAGCGCCAACTTCTGGTTCACGGCATTATCCTCCGCCAACAGAATTCGCAAAGGATGGCGCCGGCCCATCTCCGGGTCCATCTTCACCTTTTCTGGCGACGGCCTTTTAGCCTGGAGTGCATCTATCGAACCACCGGCAAAAATAGTCATCAATGTATCAAATAAGGCCGAGGGTTTGATGGGCTTTTGAAGCTGGGCGCTGAACAGTTCAGCGGCCGCCTCGACCTCGCGGTTGCCCAAGGATGAGAAAAGCAACAAAGGTAGTGCGCCGGCGTTACGCTGAACCCGGATCTTGCGGGCCAGGGCCATGCCGTCCATCTCCGGCATCTGCATGTCCAGAATGCCCAGGTCAAAGGGGTCGCCTCGTTCGATCCAGGCCAGGGCCTGGCGGGGATCGCCGGTCGCTCGGGGCAACATTCCCCACGCTTCCGTCTGCAGGGTCAGGATGCGCCGGTTGGTTTCGTTGTCGTCGACCACCAGTACCCGTCGCCCGCCAAGTTGGGGCTGCTTGCCGGCCAAATAAGGCCGTTGGGTCAGATCTCGGGGCTGCTTTGGCCAAGATGGTGAAATGGAAGGTTGTTCCCCGGCCCACTTCACTTTCCACCCACATCTCACCGCCCATTATCTCGCTGAGCCGCTTGCTGATGACCAGGCCCAGGCCGGTGCCGCCATATTTTCGCGTCGTCGAGGCATCCACCTGGCTAAAAGCCTGGAAAAGCCGGTCCATACGTTCGGGGGGAATGCCGATGCCGGTGTCGCGAATGGCGAAGTGCAAGGTCTGGGCTCCATCCGGCTTTTTTTCGTCCGCATCCACAATCAGGGCGACCTCGCCCTCTTCAGTGAATTTCAGCGCGTTGTTGAGCATGTTAATGAGGATCTGCCGCAAGCGGGTGACGTCGCCGACGATGGCCGCCGGCGTGCCCGGCTCGACCAGGTAGGCCAGTTCAAGGCCCTTCTCGGCCGCCTTGACCTTCAGTAAATCGAGGGTGGCCTCCAGGCAGTCCCGTAAGTCGAAAGGTTGGTTTCTCCAACTCCATCCGGTCAGCCTCGATCTTGGAGAAGTCGAGGATATCGTTGATGATGGTCAGCAACGCCTCGCCGCTATCGCGAATGGTCTCCGTATAATCGCGCTGTTCGGCCCCGAGTTCCGTTTCGAGTAACAGGCTGGTCATGCCAATGACGCCGTTCATGGGCGTGCGGATCTCGTGGCTCATGGTGGCCAGGAAAGCGCTCTTGGCCTCGTTGGCCGCATCGGCCGCTTTTTGGGCCTCCTGGGCGGCTTCATAAAGTTGGGCATTATAAATAGCGGCGCCCACATTGGCGGCGATGGTATTAAGCAGGTGAACGTCGGCTTCATCGAAGCGGCCTTGTTCGCTGGTACTCTGCACGCTTATGACGCCAATGGCCTGTTTGCCGGCGACGATGGGCACGCCCAGGTAGGATTGGGCCGATATGCCGACATGGGTGGCGCCTAGCTCGTCGGTGCGTTCATCCAAATCTTCATTAATTAGCAACGGCTGGCCGGTTTCAATGATTTTGCTGGTCAGGCCTTCTCCGTAAGTCATTTGGCCAAAGGTCTCGCCAAAAGCATAGGGGAAGTTAATTACATTAGTCCTTTGGTCGAGTAGAGCGACATAGACGATGTCGGCCTGGAAGACCTGGCGCATCTGCTCGCCGATTAGATCAATCAGCGCCTCCAGTTCCAATTCGGCCACCAGAGCCTGGCTCACGGTGTTGACGGTGGACAGCTCGGCCGCCTGCCGTTGCGTTTCCTCCAAGAGGCGGCTGGTCTCGTCAAAGAGCCGGGCATTCTCCAGGGCCACACTCATGCCATTGGCCAAGGTGGCCAGGAGCCGGACATCACCCTCGCTGAAGGCGTGACTGCGATCAACATTTTGCAGACTGACATAGCCGTTAACTCGATCGCCGACTACCAAAGGGACAAATAACAAAGTCTTGGGCTCCTCTGTTCCCGGAAGGACGCGAAGGCCGTATTTTTCAACTACCTCGGGGGTAATCTCCTCAATCAATACGGGTTGGCGGGTGTTACTGACAAAATGGCGTAAGCGGTCCATCGGTCGCGGATCACTGACTGATTTTATGCCCTTCTCAATTTCGTAAAGAAAATGTTCATGCTGAGTCCCATAGTCAAAAGCAGCAATCATGACCACCTGGGCATCAAAAAGATCACGGATTGTATCGCCGACCAGATCATAGATAGCCTGGATCTCCATTTCCGCTACCAACCCATCTTGCACCCGGTTAATCACGGCCAATTCGGCGTTGCGCTGCTCGGTCTCATTCAATAAACGTTTCGTCTCATCAAAGAGGCGGGCGTTTTCGATGGAGGCGCCCAGGCTGGAGGCCAGCGTGTCCAGGAGCCGGACATCGCTCTCGCTAAACAGCTCTTCTCGCGCTGCATCCTGCAGGGAGATGACCCCGATGACCCGGTCACCGCTGATGATAGGTACCCCCACCCACGATTTTTTAGGTACTTCGCCTTCAAGAAAATGCGCTCCCAATTCGAGGAAGCGCTCTTTTGCATTGCGATTGATGACCAATGGCTGGCGGGACTTAATGACATGAGAGGTAAGCCCCGGCCGGTCCGCGGGGATCGTCGTTTGCACTGTTCGCTGTCCAACCTCGAGGTAATAAGGGAACTCAATCTGGTTAGAGCGATCGTCCCGCAGGGCGATGTAGATGGTATCGGCGTCGAAGAGGGCGGCAATCTGGTCGCCGACCAGGTCGATAATGGCTTGAAACTCAAGTTGCCTGGCCAGACCATCGCCCACCCGGTTGATAATGGTCAATTCGGCCGCTCGCTGTTCCGTTTCCTGGAGTAAGCGGGAGGTCTCGTCGAAAAGACGGGCATTCTCCACGGCCACGCTCATGCTAGCCGCCAGGGTATTCAGCAGGCGCATATCGTCGTCGTCATAGGCGTCAAGGCGGTGACTTTGAACGCTGATCACGGCGCTGACCTCGTCGCGGGTAAATACCGGCACGCCGAGAAAAGAGCGGTTGAGATCTTCTGCAACGCCCGGCGAATCTTCAAATCGAACCTCAAGCTGAGGCAGGTGTGATACATCTCGAATCGCCATCGGCCGGCGTGTGGCCAGGATCTGGCCAGTCAACCCGGCCGGAGGCTCGGGATCGATGGCCGTCAATTGCCCTTGTTCCATGTAATAGGGCCATAAAAGAAGATCGCGCTCCTTATCGTAAACGGCGATGTAGGTCGTATCCGCTTCAAATACTTCCTGGATCTTGTCGCCAACCAGCTTATATATGGCATCGATATCCAGCTGGGCCGCCAGCCCTTCCTGGACGCTGTTGATAATGCCCAGCTCGGCGTTTCGTATTTCCAGCGACTCTTTGGCATCCGATAATTCGACCGTACGCGTCTCTACTCGTGCGGTCAGAACCTGGTGCCAGCTGGCATTTTCCAGGGCGGAAGCGGCCTGGTTGGCCAGCATCAGCAGCACGTCGAGATCATCCTGGTCAAAGCGGCCGAAGATATGTCGCATATCGGCGTAAATTACACCTTGAACCCTCGATTGGGAGACCAGGGGCACGACCAACAGCGATCGTCGATATAGTTCTGGTAGGTCGCCTTCCGGAACCTCGCCCTGGCTTTCCTCCAGAATCGCAAAGCGACTCTCTACCGCCTGCTGAAGCAAGGGAGCCACGGTTTCAGCTAGCTTTGCCAAATTTGTTTCGTCAAAACCCCCTGAAATTACAGTTTGTAACTGCTCGTCCTCATCCTTACCGGCCATAGCCAGAAAGACTCTTTCAGCGCCACTAAGCTCGACAACCTCATCTAAAATGAAGGCCAGTAACGCTTCAGGATCGCGGCGGGCGCTCAGCCGGGTGCCTATGTCCAACAACCGTTTGAATTGCTCTTGGGCGATGCCAGAGGAGGTATGGCGGGTGGTAAATAGATCCAGCGAGAGACCGCGAAGGCTGGCCTGGATCGCCCATTCGATAACGATACCCCGGTTGATGGCTACTTTGTTTAGAAAATTACGCCGCAACCCTTCATCACTGAGAGTCTCAATGCCTTCCAGCATGATTTCCCGGGCTTTTTCAAGGGCCAGCCAGGCCAAAGCTGAGGCTATGTCGCGAGTACCGGCGGCCGCCGGCGGCGCCTGCTGGGCCAAGAGCGCCTGATAATAGAACCACCATCTCTCTTGAGTAGGAGAATCCGCGCTCGTCTCAACGATTTCAACAGCCTGGGTGGTATGGATCAGGGCAGCCTCGAGCTGGCCCACTTTTAGCTCAGTAGCGCCAAGCCAGGCCAGGGCATCAGCCCGATCTGGGTGAAGGGCTTGCTTTTCAAAAACCCCATAAGATTTCTGGAAATAGGTCAACGCTGTAGCATATTGGCCATTCAACCAGGCCAGGCGACCCAACAATTGGTCACTACTATCGATTAAATACTTTGAACCAGCCTCCCTGGCAGCATTAAGGCTTTGCTCGATCTCAGCCTGGGCTTCTTCGTACTGCTCAAGGCCAAGGCTACAGATGACCATGGTGCTCAGCGCATAAGCCATGGATTCCTGGGATTGCATAGACCGGCTCATGTCAAGCGCCTGCCGGGCATAGTCATGGGCGCGGTGATAGAGGCCCAGGTTGGCATAGGTCATGGCCAGGTTGTTATAAAGTACCGCCTGCCGTTCCAGCCGGCCGGTAACTTCATAGATGGCCAGGGCTTGCTCATAAAAAGAACGTATTTGGGCCAGGTCTTGTGTGCCAAGGCCAAGGCCATAAAGAGCAAAAGCTTCCCCTTCCTTGTCATTAAGCTGGCGGTATATCGAATGTGCTTCCCGGAAAAAACTTTGACCCTGCTCCAGCTGGCCAAATCGCAGGGCCAACAAGCGACCCAGGCTCCGCAATGCTCTGGCTGTACCCGGCCGATCGCCCTGAGTGCGGGCCAGGAGCAGGGCCTCTTCCAGGTACGCCTTCGACAAGGGTAGGTCGCCCAAATTCTCCAACAAGGCGGCCAAAGTGCAAAGGAGTCGCACTTCCAGGGCGCTTTCTCCTCTTGCGCGCGCCTGTGTCAAAGCACTCTCAAGCAACTCGTTGCTTTCGGCCGCCTTCCCAACCTGAATTTCCGCCTGCCAGATAAGGGCATTAACATAGGCCGGAAAGGCGTCCAATGCTTGAGCCATTTGAATGATGATCGCCAGATCCTCTAAGGCCGCGGCAATATTGCCCAAATAACGATAACTCCTGGCCCGGCCGGTCCGCAAGGCGATTTCTGTCTCTGGGGAAATATCAGGCAACGCCAGCGCCGATGTGTATAGGCGCAAAGCTTCTTCCCAGTCATAGACGGTCCCGGCTTTGTCTGCCCGCCGCTGAAGGGAAGCCAGGTCGCCTTCGACCGCTGGAGGACTCAGCGACCGGTCATCAGGCAAGGTTATCTCGTCTTGTGCCATAAGCTACACCATTCATGCTGTAAATCATCGAGGCCGGACGGCCGATAGCGGCCGCCGGGGAGCTAAAATCTCGCTCTCGAGAGCAATGCCGCCCGCGTCATGCTTTCTTGGCCATTATTCGCCAATGCCAGGAGAGCTAATACATTCTTGGATGCTCTCTATCAATAGATATTGTTTTACCGCTCTAAGTTTGATGGGTCTGTGCCATTCCCTCAACGATGTCTGATTATACTCTAGGACCTTTCGAGCTCATAAGGAAACGGAAAAATAATAAAATGTGGCCAGCATAAACAAACAACCGAGACTATCTTGCGCGAGGCCAGCGTAAATCGGCTAAAATAGAGGAATGAGCGACATGAATATCCGGCCGGCCACCATCGAAGATGCGCCGGTCCTGGCCCGGATTCTAACCGAGACAGGCCGAGAGACCTTTCAGGGATTGGTCCCTGATCACTGTCTCACTTCGCCAACCCTGGAAGAAAGTGAAGGCAACTGGCTTAAATTTTTCCGATCGGGCAGCCTGGATAGCGACGAAATGTTGCTGGTCTCCACTGCTGATGGTGGCCTGGTGACCGGGTATATATTGGCCGGCCGCAAGACGGAACGTGACGATTACCCCCGGGAATTAAGCGTACTTATGATCGCTCCACCCTGGCAGCGGCAAGGTGTCGGCCGCAAGCTCGTCACCAGGATTGCCGGCGAGTTATCCCGGCAAGGGGAAACATCCTTACTGGTCGGCGTGCTGAAGGAAAACCCAAACTCGGTCTTTTATGAACGGTTGGGCGCCAGGCGAGTGGGCAGCCGGCCGATCAATTGGGCCGGGTACGAAACACAGATAATCCTGTATGGTTGGGACAGCCTTTCCGGACTGGTCCAGCACGGACAAACCAGCAAATCCACTCTTTAGGCCCTTAATAAGGAAGGTGGTTCTTGATGCTAGATTTCTCACCGGTGCGGCAGAAAACGATAGCTCTTTCAGAACTGGTTAAAAACTTAACCCGGGAGGATCTTTGCTCGTTAACCAACGAGATGATCGATACCATGGGCGAGCTTATTGGAGCATGTGTTGATGAGGATGTACTCCTGGTGCCCGAGGATCCCGGCGCGTATGATCCGGACGCCGCCACGGAAGGGGAGATCGGTCTGAGCTGGACGCTGGGACATGTGATCGTACACACCACGGCTTCGTCGGAAGAATCGGCCTTTCTGGCGGCCGAGCTGGCCCGGGGCGTCCCCTACCGTGAAGGCCGGTCGCGCAGTGAAATACCCTGGATGGCCATCACGACCATCGCTCAGTGCCGCCAACGGCTGGAAGAAAGCCGGCGGATGCGCCTGGCCTCACTGAATATGTGGCCCGACGAGCCGTATCTGGACAACACCTATTCAAGGACGCCCAGCGGCCCGGCTATCAATGCTATAACCCGGTTCATCTTTGGCCTGATGCACGACGATAGCCACCTGGGTCAGATCACCGACATCGTTAACCAGGCCAGAGTTGCCCGGGTGAGCTAACCGTTTGGAGCGGCAGGGTCGCTCAGGCCGGCTCTTTTACCGTAGCGATCCAGCGGTCGACGACCTCTACCAAAATATCCAGGGGTAGGCTGCCATTCTCCAGCACAACCCGGTGGAAGTCGACGATGTCGAAACTTTCGCCTAACGCTTCCTGGGCTTTCTGGCGTTGTTCGAGGATGGTAAGCATGCCCACCATGTAACCGGTGGCCTGGCCGGGTAAGACCACGTAGCGCTCGACCTCGTGGGTCCAGCCGGCGCCGCCCATGGCTTCGATCATGTAGTCGCGCGCTTCCTGGCGAGTCCAACCCAGATCGTGAATACCGGTATCAGTGACCAGGCGGATGGCCCGCAGCAGTTCCAACTCCAGGCGGCCAACATCGCCATATGGATTATCCTCATAAAGGCCCATCTCCTTGGCCAGCCGTTCGGCATAGAGCGCCCACCCTTCAATATAGCCATTGTACTGGAGGACTTTCCGGAATAACGGCAGACCCTCCATCTCTTGAGCTAGCCCGATCTGGAAGTGGTGCCCGGGAACGCCTTCATGATAAGTAACCGTGGCCATGAAGTACCTTGGGATCGGCCCATTCACGCCGGCATGGAAGGCGCCAGGCCGGTTCCCATCCATGGAGGCGGGCAGGTAATAACCTCCTCCCCCACCCCGGTCGCCGACAACGACTAGCTCCGCCTTCGGACTGATGTCAAACATATCACCCAGGCGCTCTTCAACACCGGCAATCAACTCATTATACGATTCAAGGACCTGTGAACTACCACTGATAGTTCCGCCGTCATCGATGGCCTGGTACATCAGGGTTTTCAAATCTTCCCTGGTATCATATCCGAGCCTGGCGAAAAGCTCGTTCAGTTCAGCGTGGATCCGTTCGACTTCTCGTAACCCCAGTTCATGGATCTCGGCCGGGGTCATATCAGTTGAAGTACTCTCGGCCAGGAGATAGGCGTAATAGGCTTGGCCATCAGGCAGCCGCCACACCCCGGCATCGGCCGTGGCCTGTCCGGCGAGCGAATCCAGGTAGCTGATCAGCTCAACATAGGCCGGGAAAAAGGATTGTTCTATCTCATTCGCGGCCGCGCTCCTCAATGTTTTTTTATCCGTTTCGGCCAGGCCTTCTATATCGTTGAGTTTTGCCTGGAAGGCAGTGTATAGGGAGACATTGGCGGGATCCAGCAAATCAGGATCAAGGGACGACTGGCCCAGATCGGCGATCATGCGCTCGCGGGTCAGGCGGAGGATAAAGTCCGGCGGGATAATGCCTGATTTCGTGCGGATCTCCAGGCCTTCAATTACCTGGGCTATCTGTTCATCCACCTGGGAAAGCCGGCTGATATAATCCTCGGCATCTTCCCTGTTGTTCAGCGGGTGGGTGTCGGTAAAGAACAGCAGCAAATTATCCGGATAGCCGTTAATGAAGTGGTGGACCGGGTAATCATGGTACATGAAGTCGCGACCGCCGACTTCCAATTCCAACCACCAATCGTAGATGTCATAGGAGATTTGCTGTTCTGGCGTCAGGGAGTCCTGATCGTACTGCTGCAAGCGGTCCAGGATGGCTTCCTGGAGATCGTATGTCTCCTGGATGTAGGCGTCGGACAGGTTATCCAGGCGATCGTTGCGCATCCCAAAGTATTCCTCGAGGCCCAGTTCCGTGATCCATTGCGGCCGGCGCAGCAAAATCAATTCAAAGGAGCGGTCGAAAAAGGCATCGATGTTCAGCCCATCCAGCCCGGCCATCATCTGGCCGACTGTGGGCCCTACTTCTACAAGTTCATCATCCGGTTTGACCCCACTTTCTTCGGCCAACTCTGGTGATCGTGTTGCAATAACCGCAGGATCTTCCGCTGCCAGGTCTTCGTCGCCAACCTCCGTTGGGGTTGGTTTCTCAGCCGGACCAACTTCAGTCGGCTGAGCAAGCTCAAGCACAGTTTCTTCTGGTCCGGCCGTGGGCGGCGCCGGGTTCACCAGTTCCGATTCAGGCGTTAGCAACGATTCTTGCTTGCAAGCCACAACGGTCAAAAGGGTCAAAAAAACAATCAGGAAAGAGAAGAACCTGCGCATAGTGGTTCATTCCTTCAAAAAATTATGACCAACGATAGGCACCGTGCAAGCATGCCGACCGTATCTTACCTAACCCTGGCGACCGGTAATATACGATTCAGTCAGATCTTCGTGAGGATTGGTGAACAGTTCGGAGGTATCACCGAATTCAATCAGTTTACCCAGCCAAAAGAAGCCGGTCCAATCGGAGGCTCGAGCCGCCTGCTGCATATTATGGGTAACAATGACGATGGTGTACTCCTCAGACAGGCGCCTCATCAACTCTTCAATCGCCAGGGTGGCCACAGGATCGAGGGCCGAACAGGGTTCATCCATCAAAATCACTTCCGGCTGAATGGCGATAGCCCGGGCAATACACAAACGCTGCTGTTGGCCAGGATTAAGATCCAGGGCCGGCTCCTGCAAACGATCTTTGACCTCATCCCACAGCACCGCACCCTGCAGGCTGTTGACCACAATTTCTTCCAGCTCCTGTTTATCTTTCCTGCCCATAACCCGGGGGCCAAAAGCGACATTATCAAAGATGCTCTGAGGAAAAGGGTTGGGTCGCTGAAAAACCATACCCACCCGCTGCCGGAGTTCGACCACGTCAACGCCCTGGTCATAAATATTCTGCCCATCGAGCAGGATCTCGCCTTCGGGGCGGGCTGAGGAGATGGTGTCATTCATGCGATTGATGGCCCGCAAAAAGGTCGACTTGCCACAGCCAGATGGCCCGATGAGGGCCGTAATCTGGTTCTGGCTGATGTTCAGCGTTATATCCTCCAGCGCCTGGAAATCACCATAAAAAAAGTTGAAGTTGCGGACTTCGATCTTACTGCTCATTGACTATCTTATCCAAAGCGACCGGTAATATAAGCTTCAGTCTGTTTATCGGTCGGGTTTATGAACATCTCGGAGCGATTACCAACCTCGACCAGTTGGCCATCCAATAGGAAGGCGGCGCGATCGGCCACCCTGGCAGCCTGTTGCACACTATGAGGGACCATGATGATCGTATATTGTTCCTTCAGCTCGCTCAGCGACTGCTCCACAATGGTTGTGGAGATTGGATCCAGGCCAGAAGTTGGATTATCCAGCAAGATAACCTCGGGTTTAAGGGCCAGACAACGGGCCAGGCAAAGCCGCTGCTTCTGACCCCCTGATAGGGCGAAAGCCGAGCTGTCAAGCCTATCCTTGACCTCTTCCCACAAGGCAGCCTGGCGCAAGCCGAGTTCAATACGTTCCTCAAGGATGTCGCGATCCCGTTCGCCGGCCATCCTAAGCCCATAGCTCATATTGTCAAAAATAGTGCCCGGTAAGGGTGTTGGCACGGCAAAGACCATGCTAATCTGCCGGCGCAACCGCGTGACATCCACATCACGGGCAAAAATATCCCGCTCATGATAGGTGATGGTGCCTTCGCGTTGGGCGCCTTCAATCTGGTCCGAAAGGCGATTCAACAAGCGTAACAAGGTTGTTTTACCGCTGCGCGACGGACCAAAGATGACTAATATTTCGGTGGGCTGTACATCCAGATTGATGTGATCCAACGCCTGTGTGCCATCAGGAAAAAAGAAGGAGAGATCCTGGATCGAGAGTATGGGCTTGGCCATTGGAGCTACCACTCCCGCCGGCGGCGCATGATCGAGCGCATCACGGCCGCGATTACGACAAAGAACAAAACGATGATGAGCAAAACCAGGGCCGTTCCATACTGGATCTGGAGCGGCATGCCAGGCACCTGGGTGCTGATGACAAAGAGATGGTAAGGCAAAGCCATGGTCTGGTCGAATACGGATTTAGGCAGTTGGGGCAAATAAAATGCAGCCACCGTGAACAGGATGGGCGCTGTCTCGCCGGCGGCCCGGGCCAATCCCAGAATGACGCCGGTGATAATGCCCGGCAAGGCGTTAGGCAGAACCTGGTGGCGCACCGTTTGCCAATGGGTCGCGCCCAGGCTGAGGCTGACAGTCCGGAATTCCGGGGGCACGGTTAAGATAGCCTCTTCGGCCGTACTGATGACGATGGGTAAAGTCATCAGCGCCAGGGTCAAGGCGCCGGCCAGGATGGAGGTCCCGAAATTGAGGAACAGGACAAAGGCTCCAAGACCGAACAGGCCATAAACAATGGAGGGAATCCCGGCCAGGTTGATAATGGCTGAGTGGATGGTCCGGGTTAGCCAGTTATCACCGGCATATTCGGCCAGATAGATAGCCGCCCCAATACCCAGGGGTAAAACGGCGATGGCCGCGCCGATCGTCAGGAGGAAAGTGCCTAAAATCGCAGGCCAGATGCCGCCCTCGGTCATGCCGTTTCTGGGCGGCTGGGTGAGAAAGTCCCAACTAAGCGCCTGGATGCCGTTGACCACAATAAAGGCGATCACCAGGACAATCGGTATCACCACCAGGGCTGTCACCACGGCGGCCGCTGCCTTGCCAATCTTCTCCGTTCGTTGGGGGCTCACAATTGGCTACTCCGGCGCCGTTTCCGGCCACCGACCAGGCGGCCGGCCAGTGAATTAATCAGGAAGGTAATCATAAAGAGGACGATGCCGATGGTGAACAATACGCTATAGTGCACGCTACCCTGGGCAACTTCGCCCATCTCGGCCGCGATGGTCGCGGTCATGGTCCGGACCGGCTGGAAAAAGGCTGCCGGGCCAAAATCGGGGATGTTGGCGGCATTGCCGGTTACCAGCATGACGGCCATGGTTTCACCAATGGCCCGGCCAATACCCAGCATGATGGCGATGACGATGCCCGAGCGCGCGGCCGGTACAACCACCCGCCAGATGGTTTGCCAGTGGGTAGCCCCAACGGCCAGGGCGCCATCACGGTATTCTCGGGGCACGGCATAGAGCGCGTCTTCGGTAATGCTGATGATGGTGGGCAAGGACATAAAGGCCAGGATCAGGGAACCGCTGAAAGCCGTCAGGCCAGAGGGGGCGCCCAGGGACTGGATGGCCGGCGCCAGCGCTATCCAGCCAAAGAAGCCCAGGACGATGGAAGGGATGCCCGCCAGTACTTCAATAAGCGGTTTCAGGATCTCGCGCTGCCAGTTCGGGGCGATCTCGCCCAGGTAGACGGCAGTGACCAATCCCAAGGGAACGGCGATAACGATAGCTCCAAAAGTGACCATCAAAGTGCCGACAATGAGCGACGATAAACCATACAGGCCCTCGATGGGATACCATCGGGAACCTAACAGGGAGCTCAGCGAAACCTGGCCGAAAATAGGCAGGGCTTCCCTAACCAGAAAGAGGAAGATCAGGACAACGATGATAATGACCGAAATCCCAGATAGCCGGATGAAAAATTCGACGATCCGCTCCGACCAGGGCGTTTTACGAGCCGCTTGCTCGACCGGCTCCCGTTCAACAATCGCCATGATGCTGCCTTTTAGTCATGAGCATTTATTCACCGGCCGGCAGAGGTACAAAACCGAGATCGATGACGATCTGTTGTCCTTCTGGACCCATGATCCAATCTAAGTAATCAGCCAGCACACCAGTGGCCTCACCCGCAGTATACATGAACAGGCCACGGGATAACGGGTAGCTGTTGTCGGCCGCCGTGGCCACCGATGGCAGAATGAAAGGCTGGCCGGCATCCACGGCCACCGCCAAGACTTTCTCATGTTCCGGGTCAACGTAGCCCAGGCCATCATAACCAATGGCATTGGGGTTGCGACGCACCTCACTGGTGATGCCGACCGAGGAAGGCATCAGCAAGGTTTGTGGGGCGAAGATATCACTGTTCTCTTTCTCCCCCTTGCGAACAACTTCCTCCAGGAAATAGACGTGGGTTCCAGAATTAGTCTCGCGGGAGACAAGGATAATCGGCGCATCATTGCCCCCGACGTCACGCCAGTTGGTGATCCTACCGGTGAAGATGTCCGACAACTGGGGAATGGTTAATTCGTTGACGGGGTTATCCGGATGCATGATGATGGCCAACGCGTCGACGGCGATGATATGTTGGACCGGTTCAATACCATTGGCCCGGGCGTCCTCGATCTCCTCATCTTTCATTGTCCGGGAAGCGTTGGCGATATCTACGGTACCATTGATAAGAGAGGCGATGCCGGTGCCCGAGCCGCCGCCGGTCACGGCGATGCTGATGCCTGGATTAATCGCGCCATAAGCCTCGGCCCAGGCCAGGGCCAGGTTAACGATGGTATCAGAGCCCTTATTTTGAATGGCCCGTTGGGCATCACCACCTGCCTCAGCGCCTTCAGAGTCGGATCGGCAACCTGCCAACATCATGGCCAGGGCCAACAGCAGCAAGAGGGCCATAAGAGGCCGTCCGGAAAAGATTTTTATTGCCATCGGGTCTGTATCAATGTTTAGGCACGAACAGTGGATGATTCTTTCATCCGCGGTAAAGTCGTCTGGACAATCCCCAGCCGCTCACCTGGAATACGCTTTATTTGTCTATAAATGATCGACCGTCACCCTGCAACTTGATTCATTAAAACGATCAGGACAAATTTTAGGATATGCTACGCTAAAGGCAAGTTAGAATGGCTATTCCTGATCATATTATGAGGGGCGACCTGGTTTTCAACTAGAGCAGGGTAAAGTGAACTGGTCTATTTGTTGATTCCTACTAATATTTACTAAATAATTCATGGATGACGGACCTGGCTCCAGATGGCAAAGCGAAAGACCCCCTGTTCGGAGAAGGTTAATGACCCAGGAAACTACATCACAGAAAAGGCGGCTTGGCCCCACCGCTATCGAGGTTACGCCTATTGGCCTGGGTGGGAACAAGTTCTCCGGAGGCGGCGGCGTCTCTCGCTTTATCGGTCCCGATCTGTCCCAGGACGAAGTGAATAAGATCGTTGAAGCCGCCCTGAACGGAGGCATCAACTGGTTCGACACGGCTGAGTTATACGGCAACGGCCATTCGGAAAAGTCGCTGGCCGGCGGTTTGCGCGCCGCGGGAAAAGCGGCCGGCGAGGCTATTATTGCCACCAAGTGGTCACCGTTCTTGCGAACGGCCGGCAATATTCCTCGCACCATCGACGATCGTCTCCGTATGCTGGCCGGTTACCCCATCGACCTCTACATGGTGCACAACCCCATGAGTTTCTCGTCGCCCGAGGCCGAAATGGCCGCCATGGCCGATCTGGTAGAAGCGGGGAAGATCCGTTCAATAGGTGTGAGCAATTTTAACGTCAAGCAGATGCACCGGGCTCACGCGGCCCTGGAAAAACGGGGCCTACCCCTGGCCGCCAACCAGGTCCAGTACAGCTTGCTCAACCGCAAGATCGAAAACAACGGGATAGTAGCGGCCGCTAAAGAGCTGGGGATAACGATTATCGCCTGGGCGCCGCTAGGTTCAGGCGTCCTCACCGGGAAATACCACCAGGATCCGGAACGTCTTACTCAAAAACCGGTCGGCCGCCGGCTGATGCTGCGCCGGCATATTGAGCGCAGCTGCCCCCTGGTTGAAGCGCTGGCAGAAATTGGACCCGGCTACGGGGCAACGCCGGCTCAAGTGGCGCTGAATTGGCTGGTCAATGTTCAAGGCGACACGGTTGTAGCCATCCCTGGGGCTTCCAAAGTCCATCATGCCCAGGAAAGCGCAGGGGCGATGGCCTTCAAACTGACCGATAAGGATTTATCCCGGCTAAATGAGCTCTCCGCAATTTTTATATGAAAGCTTTCTAAAAAATGGTCTCGCGCTTACCCCGTTTAACCGGGGCCAAAGCCGGCGCCAGAGGAAGGTTTGATTGATTATGAATGAGTATTGCGTATTCTGCGAGATTCTAGCCGGTGAAGAGCCGGCCAGCTTTCTTCATCGAGACGAGACATGTACGGCTTTCATGGACATCCAGCCCGTGAACCCCGGACACCTGCTGGTGATCCCCAATCGCCACGCGAGCAGTCTGGCCGAGTTGGAGATCGAGACCGGAGCGCAACTGTTCCGGGTCGCCCAGCGACTGGCCGGGGCGCTGAGACAGAGTGGGGAGCGCTGTGAAGGGGTGAATTTGTTCCTGGCCGATGGCCGGGCGGCCGGGCAAGATGTCTTCCATGTTCATCTGCATGTCATTCCCCGCTATGCCGGGGACGGCCACGGCCACCGTTTCAGCCCTTCCTATTACGAGCTGCCCGGACTGGCCGGAATTGGACCGGCTGGCCGAACAGATAAGGTCTTCCCTGAGCTAGGAAAGGATATCTGTGAGCCACTTATGCTGGCAACCTGCCGGTGAAGCCTCAATAATGGGGGCCCAAAGATGTCCCCCACCAAGCAAGCCCTTAGAAGACAAATGGGGGACCTCAGCCAATTCTGGGGTCCCCCTGCAAGGCCGGCAAGCTTCCCTGCCCTGGGAGTATTGTGGCTATTGATGGGCAGGGGCGGGGGCCGGGCCGGTGCCAGAATCGGTAGCAGTCATGGCTTCCTGATCAGCCCCGTCTTCGGTTTCCAGATGGTCCGCAGGCATATAGACGGCTACCAACACTGCGCCAAATAAGGCGACCGCGCTGCCTATCAGCATAGCCAGGCCAAAGCTATCGGTAAAAGCAAGCCCGGCCGCCTGGGCCAGCGGCCCGCCAACCTCAATTGGCAGTGACTCGGCAATGACCATCGATGCCCCTACCGAATCCTGGGCCAATTCCGCCATCTCGGCCGGCAGAACGGCCACGGCCGAGGCTACCTTACCGGCGAAAATAGTGTACATCGCCGAGCCGATAACCGCGGCGCCTAGCGCGCCGGCAATCATGCGGGTCACGCCATTGATGGCCGAAGCCATCCCCGACTGGGCTTCGGGAACGGCGCCCATCACCGCATCGGTCGAAGGGGCCATGATATTGCCCACGGCAAAAGCCATGATGAACATATTCAGAGCGATAACCCAGTAGGCCGTGTCAGGCCGCCACAAGATAAAGGCTGCCACCCCGGCCGCCAGCACAGCCATACCCCCGGCGATAACTCGGTTTGACCCTAACCGGCCGACCAGCCGATCGCTGAAGCTGGCCCCAACGGCAATACCCAAGACGAGCGGTAATAACCTGAGACCGGCTTGCAAAGGCGTGTAACCCTGGACGAATTGCAGATATTGCGTCAGGCCAAAGCCGGCGCCCATTCGGGTGAAGGAGGCCAGGCTGGTGCCGGTGGCCCCGCCGGTGAAGCGCGGGTTCTTGAAAACCCGGAAGTCGACCAGAGGCTGGTTGGTATGCCGCTCCCAAATGACGAAGCCGGCCGCCAGCGGGATGGAGGCTATCAAAGTGACCAGGACCACCGGGTCGGTCCACCCCCGGGTAGGCGCCTCGATAATACCATAGACCAAAAGGCCAATAGCCCCTATGGAGAAGATCGATCCCAGAAGGTCAAGGTTGGGTTTGGCCGGATCCTTGCTTTCAGGCAACAGGAAGAAACCGAGGACGAAGGCCACGGCGGCTATGGGTACATTGATCAGGAAAACAGAACCCCACCAAAAGTTCTCCAGCAGCACACCGCCGATAACCGGGCCAAGGAAAATGCCCATAGCCGATACACCGGCCCAGATGCCAATAGCCCGGCCGCGCTCATCCCGGGGGAACACATCGGTAACAATGGACAGAGACGCGGTCATAATGAGCGCGCCACTAACGCCCATGACCGCCCGGGCGGCAATAAGTAATTCAACCGTACCCGAATAGGCGGCCGCCAAGCTGGACAGGGCAAAGATGATGACTCCTGCCTGCATGGCCTTGGCCCGGCCAAAGCGGTCACCCAACCGGCCGGCCGGTAGGAGCAACACGGCAAAAACCACAATGTAGGCATCCACCATCCAGATTAACTGGGAGGAATTAGCGCCCAACTCCCGCTGCAAGGTGGGGATGGCAACGTTCAAGATCATCTGATCCAGGCCGATGGCAATCACGGTGACTACCAACACCGCTAGCGTCCACCAGCGCCGTTGATACTTCTTCGATTGAACCTGATTTTGTAAATTATTCATCGCGAACACAACTCCCTTGCTCAACTTTCTGTTGAGCCTAACAGCCAATAAAAACAGTTTAATCCTATTAGCTGGCCGGGTAGGTTGTCACTACCCAATCTTGGTAGTTAGCTCACTAACGACGCTTTTTGAACGGCTGGTGGATGTGAGTTTGGTGAAAGCACGGTCGCCGCCGGGCTCTTCCTATAACAAGGCCAGGGCTCGGGCCTGGGTAACAGCGCCGGCCCGGCTATGGACGCCTAACTTGCTGTAGATGTTCTTGGTGTGAAAACGGACCGTGTTGGCCGAGATGGACAGCTCGAAGGCGATCTCGGTGCTGGTCAGATGCGTGGTTAACAGCCGCAGCACCTCCAATTCCCGCTCGCTAAGGGGTTCGAGCAGGGGCTGGAGCCCCGGCGAAGAGACCCGAACCATCTCTCCGGGCAGGTCAAAGGCCGATAACAACCGGCCGGAATAGTCGGGGGCGAACCCTTGTTGGGCAAGCCGGGCAAGCAGCTGGCCCATCTCCGGTCCCATTTCGACAAACAGGCGCACGTACCCTCCCGGCTCGGCCAGAGTTAATGCCCTCTTCAAATACCTCGTCACCTCGGCAAAATCCCCCCGGCCCTGGGAAGCCGAGCCTTGCAGGGCCAGGGCTTGCAGGGCCATAATTTCGATGATTGTGTTGCTACGCCCCAAATCCTCGGCCGCCTCCAATACTGGCCGCAGTACTTTTTCCGCCCGGGCAAAGCGGCCTTGGGCAAGGTAAAGACGGGCCAGGGTGATCAATTCAAATTCCTGCAAATAGTATGGCATCTGCCCCATACGCGCCGGCGACACCGGCCTGGCTCGGGCGTCAGGCACAAGCGGGCGCTTTTTAGCGTCCGCCGGTAAGGTTTTCGCGGGAGACGCCGGCTTGGTTTTCGCGGCGTACTTTTCCAACCCTCGCTCCTGGGCCCAACGCAGCATCCCATCGAGGTTATCCTGCAACAACCACATTCGGGCCTGGTAAGCAGCCACAAACAGATCGTCAACTTCCGAAGAATCATAGCTGATGGCCATCTGACGGGCGATTTGTATGGATTTTCTGGCGGCGTTCAGGTCGCCCTGGGCCTGTCGTACCCGGGCCAGGATGATGTATGCGCTCAAGCTCCAAATCTCGGCCCATTGGCCGACCAGATCAATGGCCCGGGTCAGGTACGAGGCAGCCGTCTCCAGCTCATTCCACTCGCGGTAGACCTCACCCATGGATATCATGCTCTTGGCAGCGATAAGCATCGGCCGGCCCTCCTGGTCAACGGCCAATTCCAGGGCGCTCTGGTAAAGTAGCAGGGCTTCGTGGAGCTGACCGGATAGCATGCAGACGTCAGCCAGTAGGTGTTGGCTGACGATGGTGCTCAGGACATCGCCGCTGGTCTGGGCAATACGGGCACTCTCTTCGATAGCCCTTCTGGATGCCCGCACATCACCAGTCAATTTGTAAACCATCGCCAAGTTACGGAATAGAAGGCTTTGCAGAAAACGATCTTCTTCCGGCAGCAATTCAAGGGCCTGTAAAGACAAATCGTAACCGCGCTGACCGTCACCACGCATGACTGCCAGGAGGGCCTGCAGCAAGGTTATCTGGCCGGAAACCAGGCCACGGGTATCGTTCTCGGCCGCCCGGCGCATTTTGGTTTCCACCTCTTCTAAGGGGCGACCGGCGAGGATCATCACCAGGGCGTGATAGGCGCCCAATCGAGGCCGGGCATTCACCAAACTGGGCGGCAACAAATCTAGCCAGCCCAGCAAAAAAACGAACTCGCCCCGCCTCAAAGTTTGGTCCAGCACTTCTTCAATCAGGGTCGCCGCCAGCTCAGCCTCCCCGGCAGCCAGCGCATGCTCGATAGCCGGGGCCGGCAGATCATTGGCCGCATACCAGGCACTGGCCCGGTGATGGAGTAGCGGTAAAGTCGCAGGATCTGTTTGTTCGAGGTGCTTCTGCAATAAGGCAGCGAAGAGGTGATGGTATCGGTACCAATTTCCGTCGACATCCAGGGGAAGGAGGAATAAATTGGCCCGCTCGATTTGTTCCAACGCAGGTTGACCGGCCGGCCGGCCGGTCACGGCATCACACAAGGGGTCGCAGAGACGATCCAGGATGGACGTCTGGAGCAGGAAGGACTGCACTTCGGCCGGTTGGCTCTGCAACACTTCTTCCAACAGGTAATCGCCGATAAGCCGGCTACTCCCATCATAAATGCCGGCCCTACTTTGGGGTGACCGGTCCCGTAGAGAGACGGCGGCCATCTTCAAGCCGGCTATCCAACCCTCGGTGTAGGCCGCCAAATCCTCGACGACTGGCTGCGATAGATCTAGATCCATGACCCCGTTCAGGAATTCACCCACCTGCTTGAGCGAAAAGCGTAAGTCATCGGCATGGAACTCAAGCAGTTGGCCCCGGCCGCGCAGCCGGGCCAACGGGATTGGGGGATCGGCCCGGGTAGCGATGACCAGGTGCATCTGGGGTGGTAAATGTTCGAGTAAAAAAGTTGTCGCCTCATGAACACGCTGAGAATAGATCCAGTGATAATCGTCCAGGACCAGGGCGAAGGGCAGGTTAGTTTCGCCTTCAATAAGCGGCAACCGGGCGATCTCGTTGATCAGGCTGGTGAGCACGGCCTCCATTGAGGGCGACTCTGGGCTGGACAAGGCAGAAAGCGCGATCTGGCCGGTGTCCGGCGCCAATCCCTGCAAAGCAGCCACGAGGTAGGTCAGGAAGCGGGTCAGATCGTTATCTCGTTCATCCAGCGAGAGCCAGGCGAAAGCGAGAGGCGGGGGTGATCCCTCGCCAGCTATTTGGCTGCCAGGATCGATTGTAGAAACCCACTCGGCCAGCAAGGTGCTTTTACCGAAGCCTGCCGGAGCAGAGATGAGCGTCAGCTTGCGGCCAAACAGCCGGCCAAGGCCAGGTTGGGGCTGAATGAACAACTCCGCGTTAAGGCGCTCCAGTAATTGCGGCCGCGATACAATGGGTGGCCGGATCTGAGGGATGAACAATTTTGTCTGCAGGAGCGTCGTGTCCACAGGGATATTATAGTAGATTCGATAATCGACTGGAAGCATGATGCAGCGGATTTTGCCTGGGTACGCTACATTCCAGAAAAACAGGGTAGAGGAGGGGTAAAATCGGCAATCCTGGCTTATATGACCTGGTTCGAATATGAGCAGGCCGGGGTATAATAGGGAATTGGAAATCAACCGCACCAGAAAATCTCCTGGGAGAGAAAATAACATGGCACAACAAGCAGATATCGGTTTGATCGGGCTGGCGGTGATGGGCCAGAACCTGGTTTTAAATATGAACGATCATGGCTTCACCGTGGCCGTATTCAACCGCACAGTGGAAAAAGTAGACCGCTTCTTAGCCAACGAAGCCCAGGGCACCCGGGTGATGGGTTTCCATAGCCTGGAAGAGCTGGTCAAAGTCTTAAAACGGCCGCGCCGGGTGATGATCATGGTCAAGGCCGGTTGGCCGGTTGATGCAACCATCGAACAGCTGGTGCCCTTGCTGGAGCCAGGCGACATTATCATCGATGGCGGCAACTCCCATTACCCCGATTCGACCCGCCGCACGAGAGAGTTGGCCGAGAAGGGCTTGTTATTCATCGGCACGGGTGTCTCCGGCGGTGAAGAAGGGGCGCGCTTCGGTCCCTCCATCATGCCCGGCGGCAACCCGGAAGCGTGGCCTCACGTGAAGGATATTTTCCAGGCCATCGCGGCCAAGGTGGCCGGTGGCACCCCCTGCTGCGATTGGGTGGGCGAAGAGGGCGCCGGCCATTTTGTGAAGATGGTTCACAATGGTATTGAGTACGGCGATATCCAGCTCATTGGCGAAGCGTATGACCTGATGGGGCAGGCCCTGGGCATGGCCCCTGATGAGATGAGCGCTGTATTCGCCCAGTGGGACGCCGGGCAGTTGAACTCCTATCTCATCGAAATAACGGCCGATATCCTGGCCTACCAAGATGAGGATGGCGGCTTCATGGTCGACAAAATCCTGGATACGGCCGGACAGAAGGGCACCGGTAAATGGACGGCCGTTTCCGCCCTCGAGGCCGGCATACCCCTCACGCTGATTGGGGAAGCGGTATTCTCCCGAACACTCTCCGCGTTAAAAGATGAGCGCGTTGTCGCCTCTCGCTCACTGGGATCGCCGATCCCGGATTACTCGGGGGATAAAGCGGCCTTCATCGAGGATCTGCGACAGGCTCTGTTTGTGGCCAAGATCATCTCTTATACCCAGGGTTATATGCTCATGAAAGCCGTCTCGGATGAAAAGGATTGGAAACTGGCTTATGGCGGTATCGCCCTGATGTGGCGGGGCGGCTGTATCATTCGCGCCGCTTTCTTAGACGACATCAAGGCCGCTTTTGACGAAGAGCCTGGCTTGCCCAATCTACTCCTGGCCCCCTATTTTAAGGAGCAGGTCCAAACCGCGGAAGCGGCCTGGCGGCGGGTGGTGAGCACGGCCGTATCCCTGGGCATCCCCGTGCCGGCCATGTCCAGCGCCCTGGCCTTCTACGATGGCTACCGCCGGGAGCGGCTGCCGGCCAATTTATTACAGGCCCAGCGCGACTACTTTGGCGCCCATACCTACGAGCGGATAGATAAACCTCGAGGTGAATTTTTCCACACCAACTGGACCGGCGAGGGCGGCAACGTCACCTCCACAACTTATGACGCCTGACAACTCTTCAAGGTGGGCCGGAAGCAAGAAATGCCGGCTTCTTTGAACCGCAGCGAAAACCGGCTGGAAAAAAGATAAGTTGGCAGGCGATTATGCTATAATCGCCCGCTTGTCTCCATTCAAGATAATGGCGGCGAGTCACTCGTAAATGATCTGGTTAGAAAAACCATAACGAGGCCGAGAATATGATGGAAGCAGCCGGCCGGTGTTGTAGCCTGCATTTATAAGATCGGCACATTAAGATTCAGGAGAATTTAATGAAAAAATATCTGATATTCATACCCTTTGTTTTGATTCTGGCCCTGACCGCCTGCGGCGGATCTGATCCCACAGCAACGCCGGTACCCCCGACCGAAGCGCCGCCAACAGAAGTGCCGGCGACCGAGACAACCGCCACGGAGACAGAAGGCTCTTATGTGGATTCACTGGAACATAATCCTGATCCGAGCCTGGTCAACATCAACTGGCAATGGGAGCGGCGAGAGCAGAATGGTGAAACCACATTTAGCGTGCCCGTTCCGGGAGATTACCTGCTCTACTTTAAAGAAGATGGTACTTTCAGCGCCAAAATGGACTGCAATAGTGGCGCCGGTAAATATGCCACCTCCTCGCTGACCAGTGATCAGCCCAGTCTCTTCATGGAATTGGGTCCCTTGACCATGGCCGCCTGTGCTGAAGGATCCGTATCCGTGGAAATGTCGCAGATGTTCGGTCCGGCACAAAATTATCAATACGAAGAAGATGGCGCCGTGGTGAAATTCATCCAGGTTGCCGGCGGACCTGTCGACTATTATCGTAACCTGGCCACCATTCCCAATGAGCCTCTGGAAGGCTCCTACCTCGATTCGCTAGAACATGTGCCTGATCCGGAACTGGTCAATAAGACCTGGGCCTGGCAGAGGCGGGACCCCAATGGCAATGCCAGCGCGGCCATCACCGTGGCCAATCCGGAAAATTACACCCTCTTCTTCAACGAAGACGGCACCTTCACGGCCAAGTTGGACTGCAACAATGGCGCCGGCAAATATGCCACAACCGGTATTGAACAGGCACAAAGGAACATCTTCATGGAATTAGGACCCGCCCAAATGGCCTTCTGCGGTGAAGATTCGCTGGATACGCTGCTGGCCCAAATATTTGGGCCAGCCCAGTCCTATTCAATCGAAGGGAATGGCAACGTCCTGAAGTTTATTTGGGTTGCCGGCGGACCGATTGATTACTTTTTGAATGTTGGCGCAGTGGATCTACCCGAGCCGGCCGAAGGCGCGGCCAGCGGCACGGTCATCGCCCCCGATGGCGTCTTCTTGCGCACCGGACCAGGCACCAACTACCCCTACATCGGCGCGGCGCCCTTTGGTGAAACGGGCGAGATTATCGGCATCAGCGAAGACGGCGCCTGGTGGCTGGCCAATGCACCTAACCAGCCCGGCGGACAGGTCTGGGCAGCGGCCGAATTCGTGGAAGTAAGCGGCGCCGAGAATGTGCCGGTAGTGGCTGCCCCACCCCTCGAGCCGATCCTGACCGGAACGCCCTGGGAATGGGTTTCGACCACCGATCCGGTCCAGGGTACGGTAGCGGTGAATGACCCGAGCCGTTACGTCATCCTCTTCAATGTGGATGGTAGCGCGGCGATCCAGGCCGACTGCAACAGTGTTGGCGCGACCTATGCCGCTGAGGATAGCAATATAAACATCGTGCCCGGCCCATCGACCATGGCCGCCTGCCCGCCTGATTCCTTGGACAGCCAATTCCTGGCCCAGCTGAGTGCGGCGGCTATCTACTTCATCGAAGGCGGCAACCTCTACCTGGACTTACCGGCCGACAGCGGCACGATGCGCTTCGTGCCCCAGGGTACCCCGCCGCCCAACCCGGACGCGCCGGCCGGGGAGGCTGATGGGCAAACCTTTTATCTCGTATCCACCAGTGCCCCAGGGATCACCCAACCCATTATGGACGGCACTCAAATTACGGCCAGTTTCGCCGGCGAGGTGGTCACAGGTAACGCCGGTTGCAACAATTACTCCGGCACCCTGACCCCAGTGGACGACTACTTTACCATCGGCCCAATCATCACCACCCGGATGTTCTGCAGCGAACCGGCCGGGGTGATGGAACAGGAGCAAGCTTACCTGGCAGCGCTAGAAGCGGTCAACGGCTATGTCTGGGAAGAAAGTCGACAGAGTGATGGCACACTGGTTACCGTGGGCAATCTGTTCTTCACCTTGCCCGACAGCGGCGAAGGTGTATTGAGCATGACTACCTCGCAGTAAAGCCGGTAAGGCGCCTTGTCGCGTCGCCATAGGGTGGCGAGACAAGGAGCGTACGAGGTCCCATACGCTGGGGCTGAACGCTGGTGGGTGACATATTCGCTGAAGAATAACAAGTTTAATTCGGCTTACGGCCGTCAAGCGGCAATAAATATGACCGCTACCAGGGCGAGTACAAGGCCCAACCATTGGCGCACGGAAAGTCGTTCTCCGAGGATAAGCCAGGCCAGCAGGACTGTCATGGCCGGGTACAAGGAAGCCAGGATAGCGGCTATATCTAACCGCCCGGCCCGGGCCGCCAGGGCGAAGAAGGTGTTGCCGCCAGAATCCAAAAGACCGGCCAAAGCGATCAGGGGTAATTGCTTGACGGCCGGCGGCGCCAGTCGTCGAAACAACAGCGAAACGGTCAATACCATGGTGATAGAGGCCAACCGGGCCCCCACCAAGGGCCACAAGACGGCGCTATCGCTGACCCGGTCGATAAGAATAAAAAACAGGCCAAAGCCTAAACCGGCGGCCACAGGTAAGCCCAGTTCCTCCAATCTTAACTTCTGCCCATGACCGGCATCGCTCAACAACCAAACAGCCCCAAGAGCCAGTAGAAAACCTACTAATTGCACGACCGCCGGCAGCCCTTCAAGGAACAAGCCGGCCATCACCGGCACGGCCGCCGAGACCACAGCGGCCACGGGCGCGACCACCCCCATGCGGCCGCTGGCCAGGCCGCTATACAGGGCCACCAGCCCGGCCGCCCCGAATAAACCAGCCAATGCGCCTATGAGCATGTCGGCGGGTGTGGGCAGGGCCTCGTTTAAAATGAGTGCCAGGACGACCAGAAAAGCGGCCCCGATCAACTGGGAGATGATAATCACGCCGAAGACGTTGCTGCGTTTAGTGGCCATGCCGCCACTGAAATCACCGGCTCCCCAAAATGCGGCCGATGTCAGACCTAGTAAAACGGCCGCTAACTCTGAACCCATCCGGCAAATTGTAGCAGCGGTGTCTTACCGGTCCAATTAACGATTTACGCCCGCCGTCGAGGATACGATTGTCGCGTTCAATGGGAAATATTGACAGCTACAGGCGGTTTGTGCTAATATGGTAACGTTACCCTATGGTATCGTTACCATAATAATCGCCAGGTGCCCGTATCGTACGAACCAGGTTCGTTACTTCCAGGACGATAATAGATGCCTACCGTCAATGATGTCGCCAAACGAGCCGGTGTCGCCCCCATCACCGTCTCGCGCGTGATAAACAATTCCGGCTATGTAAGTGAGGCGACCCGAACCCGGGTTGAAGCGGCCATCGCTGAATTAGGCTATGTGCCCAACCGCCTGGCCCGGAGCCTACGAACCAAAAGAAGTCATGTGCTGGCCCTGGTGATAACCGATATTACCAATCCCTTCTTCACAACCGTAGCCCGTGGCGTGGAAGACACGGCCGGCGAAGCCGGGTATACGGTCACCTATTGCAACACAGACGAATCCGAAAGCAAGGAAAAAAAGTACCTGGACCTCTTGATCCAACAACAAGTGGACGGCATCTTGCTGGTACCGGCGCGCAGTACGGCCGACTCGGTGAATTATCTCCAGCAACATGGCAAGCAAGTCGTCGTACTGGATCGCCGGGCGCCGGGCGCGGAAACGGATGTCGTACGCTGCGATTCCGAGGAAGGCGCCTACCGGCTAACCCGATTGCTTTTAGACCTGGGTCACCGGCGAATTGCCCTATTAGGCGGACCCGAAGGCGTATCCACCGCGGAGGACCGCCTGACCGGCTACCTGCGGGCCATGGCCGAAGCCGGTATCGAAGTAGATAACGATCTGCTACACGCCGGCTCATTCACCCAGGCCAGTGGCCAGGAGATGGCCGGGAGGGTCCTATCGGTTGTGCCCCGGCCGACGGCGCTGCTGGCCGCCAACAACTTCATCGCCTTGGGCGCGTTGAAAGCTGTGGTGGATTCAGGGTTAAAAGTACCGAAAGATATGGCCCTGGTAGCCTTTGACGATCTACCCCAGGCCTTGATCATCCACCCGTTTTTAACAGTCGCCACCCAACCCGCCTACCAGATGGCCCAGGAAGGGACCAAATTACTCCTGGCCCGGCTGGCGGACACGGCTGCCGGCAAAGAGCCAGGCGCCTGTCGGGAGATCGTATTGCCAATCGATTTAATCGTGCGCCTCTCCAGCGGAGAGGCTATTCGTTGACCTAGGAAATAGTCAGGAAGTATGACGCGCCCTTTTATGATCGTGCCGGCTTTCAGGCCGCCCAATAACAATTTGTCGAATGCTATCTTTTATCTAAGGAGATGATGGGACAGTGAAACAGATTCGAGATGTCCTCCGGCCGCTCATTGGCCTCCTGGCAATTACCGCCATATTTCTTCTTTTGGCCCCGACATACCGCCAATGGCCGGCCATTCGAGACGTATTAGAACAATCTACGGTCATGCTCATTATGGCCACCGGCACGACAATTGTCTTGATTTCAGGCAATCTGGATCTGTCCGTCGGCTCTCTCCTGGCCCTGGTAACAGTCATTGTCGGCAGCCTGTTATATTCTGGCTCGCCAATCTGGTTGGCTATTGCCGTTGGCCTGGCGGCCGGCGCCCTTTGCGGCATCATCAACGGCTTCCTGGTCGTCAAGACCGGCGTTCCGACGCTCATTGTTACGCTGGGCACGCTGATGATTTTTAGAGGCTTTGCCAATATGCTTGGCACCGGCAAAGATATGTCCCGCTTTCCCGAGTCCTTCAAGCTCATCGGTGGCGGCTTCACCGGGCCCTTCATCATCACCGTGATCGCCGTGGTGGTCATGTGGTTTATTTTGAGCAAGACCAAGTTTGGCTTCGGCTCGTACGCCATCGGCGGCAACAAAGAAGTTGCCCGTTTATCTGGCATTCCGGTCCAGATGAGCATCATTATCGTCTATTTACTGAGCGGGCTGACAGCAGCCTTGGCGGCCGTTGTTCAGACCTCTCGCCTCGACTTCGCCACACCTAACCGGGGCCAGTCATTGGAGTTATGGGTCATTGCCGCCACCGTTATTGGCGGTACCAGTATGTTTGGTGGCATTGGCGGCGTCGGCGGCACCATTATCGGCGTGCTCATCATCAAGACCCTGCAGTCCGGCCTGATCCATTTACACGTCCCTTCGTTCTGGCAACAAGTCGCTATCGGCGCCGTCATCATCGTGGCGGTTTGGATCGATGTTCTGCAACGCAAACGTGCCCAACAAGCTTAGGCTAATTTTTTTTATGGCCCTGGAAAATTTCTAGGGTAAAAGGAGAACCTTGTTTGAATAGACCCAAAAAGGACAACTGTACGAGCCAGAATGATCTGTTACTTTATATTGGAAAATAATTTTAGGAAGAGGAGAATCAACCATGAAGTTACAAAAGATGAAAAAATGGTATGGCCTGCTATTGCTGCTATTAGTTGCCTCGCTGCTTATCGTAGGCTGTGGCAGTTCCGATACGACCGAGGAAGAAGCCACCCCAGCTCAGGAAGCCGGGGAAACCGCTGCCGACGAACAACTCACCATCGCCTTCTCCGGTTTCTCGCTAACCAACGAGTTCTGGCTGACCCTATCTCGGGCGGCCGAAGCCAAAGCGGACGAGTTGGGCGTTGAGTTCCTGAACGTAACCACCGAGGTACAGGATGCCGAGGCCCAGAAGGCGGCCGTGGATACGGCCATCACCCAGGGCGTGGACGCCATCATCATCGGCGCGGCCGACTCCCGCGGTTGGGACGACACCCTGAACAAGGCCGAAGAGGCCGGCATCCCGGTCATCGCCGTCGACACGGCCATCGACAATCCCTACATCTCCAGCCTGATCCAGACCGACAACCTGGCGGCCGCGCGCCTGGCCGGCGATTACATCGTCGAGCAGACCGGCGGCGAAGGCACCGTCCTGGTCATGGGCGGCAGCGTCGGCCACCAGACCGGCGACGCCCGCAAGCAAGGCGTTGAAGAGCAAGCCCTGGCAGCCGGCCTGGAAGTCATCGGCGACTACAGCGACTGGAATGAAACTGTCTCGGCCGAGGTCACTCAGAACACCCTGACCGCCAACCCGGACCTCAAGGCCGTCTTCGTCGCCTTCGATCCCGGTGCGGTTGCCGCCATGTCGGTCATCAAGCAGAAAGGCTTGCTAGACCAGATCACCCTGGTTGGTTTTGACGGCCTGCCCGTTGGTCTGAAAGCCATCGAGGCCGGCGAGATGGAAGCCACTGTGCGCCAGGACCCGGAACGGATGGGCGCCGAGGGCATCGAGCTCGCCCTGAAGGTCATCAACGGCGAGGAGGTGCCTGAATTCACCCCCATTGACGGCATCCTGATCACGGCCGACAATGTGGCTGACTTCCTGGAAGAGGGCGAGGCTGAAGCGCCGGCCTCATCCGAGGTGCCAGAAGGTCTGACCATTGCCTTCTCCGGTTTTTCGCTGACCAACGAGTTCTGGCTGACTCTATCCCGGGCGGCCGAGGCGCAGGCCGAAGAGTTGGGCATTGAGTTCCTGAATGTAACCACCGAGGTCCAGGATGCCGAGGCCCAGAAGGCGGCCGTGGATACGGCCATCACCCAGGGCGTGGACGCCATCATCATCGGCGCGGCCGACTCCCGCGGTTGGGACGACACTCTGAAAAAAGCTGAAGAGGCCGGCATCCCGGTCATCGCCGTCGACACGGCCATCGACAATCCGTACATCTCCACCCTGATCCAGACCGACAACCTGGCGGCCGCGCGCCTGGCCGGCGATTACATCGTCGAGCAGACCGGCGGCGAAGGCACCATCCTGGTCATGGGCGGCAGCGTCGGCCACCAGACCGGCGACGCCCGCAAGCAAGGCGTTGAAGAGCAAGCCCTGGCAGCCGGCATGGAAGTCATCGGCGAGTACAGCGACTGGAATGAAACAGTCTCGGCCGAGATCACTCAGAATACCCTGACCGCCTACCCGGACCTCAAGGCCGTCTTCGTCGCCTTCGATCCCGGTGCGGTTGCCGCCATGTCGGTCATCAAGCAGAAAGGCTTGCTGGACCAGATCACCCTGGTTGGTTTTGACGGCCTGCCCGTTGGCCTGAAAGCCATCGACGCCGGCGAGATGGAAGCGACTGTACGCCAGGACCCGGAGCGGATGGGCGCCGAAGGCGTTCTGTTGGCCTTGAAAGTCATCCTGGGCGAGGAAGTACCTGATTTCACACCCATTGACGGCGTCCTGATCACGGCCGACAATGTGGACGAGTTCCTGGAAGAGTAATCACCCCTATATTGCAGAGCTTAGGGGGAAACGTATGTTTCCCCCTAAGCATAAGTGTGCCGGCCCGGAGATAACAACTAAGGGACATCATGGTAAACGAAAACAATCCCACACCATTCGTCGTTGAGATGAAAGATATTGTCAAGCGTTTTCCTGGCGTCGTGGCCCTGGACCACGTCAATTTTCAATTAAAGCCTGGCGAAGTTCACATCCTTTTGGGGGAAAACGGCGCCGGCAAAAGCACCCTTATCAAGGTCTTGAGCGGCGCCTATTCTGAAGACGAAGGTGAGATATTCATAGGCGGCAAAAAGGTCAAGATTGATTTCCCTCAAGATGCCCTCGATTTGGGCTTGCGCTTTATCTACCAGGAAATCAACCTGGTTCAGGAGATTGATATCGCCCGCAATATTTTCCTGGGCATGGAGCCCCAACGATTCAAGTTGCTGGGCATTGTGGATCAGAAAACCCTCTACCGGCGGGCCGGCGAGTTGCTGGATCAGTTCCATATCGACCTGGACCCAACAGAGGTGGTCAACAAACTCAGCGTCACCCAACAAAAAATGGTGGAGATCGCCCGGGCCCTGACCAAACAGGCCAAAGTCATTGTCCTCGACGAACCGACCGACGTGCTGGAGGATCGTTCTCGCCAGGATCTCTTTGACGTGATCAACAAATTAAAAGCGGACGGCATTGGCTTCATCTACATTTCTCACCGCTATGCCGAGGTTTACGAATTGGGCGATCGGGTCACTATCCTGCGTGATGGCTTGAACACCGGCACTTATCACATCAGTGAACTAACCCTTGACACCATGATTGAGCACATGATCGGGGGTGAAATCCAGAAGCAATACCCGGCGCTCTCTCCTCCTAGTAAAGAAGACGCTCTCCTCGTAGAAGGTCTTTCCCGGCACCGTGTTCTATCTGATATCAATTTGTCCATTAAAAAGGGAGAGATTCTGGGTGTAACCGGGCTGATGGGCTCCGGCAAGACAGAATTAGGCCGGGCCATTGCCGGAGTAGACAGGCGAGATTCGGGAGATATCTTTGTCGACGGGAAGAAAGTATCGGCCGGGTCGCCGAACCAGGCCATCGGGGAAGGCATCGCTTACCTGACCGAAGACCGCAAAGCCTTGGGCCTGATCCTGGATCACAGCATCCGCAAAAATTTCGCCTTGCCCAGCTTAAACCGCTTTAGCACATCGTTAGGCCTGGTGAAACACAGCCAGATCGACGAGGAAACCCAGGCCTATATGGAACGTCTCGATATCAAGGCCCCAGACATGCATACGTTGGCCGGCCAGCTGTCGGGCGGCAACCAGCAGAAGGCGGTGGTGGCCAAGTGGCTTGGGGCCCAGGCCAAGGTGATGATTTTCGACGAGCCGACGCGAGGCATCGATATCAACGGCCGGCGTGAAGTGTACCGGATTATGGAAGAGCTATTGGAGCAAGGTGTAGGCATCCTGATGCTGACCTCAGACTATGCCGAAGCATTGGAAATGAGCCACCGGATCATCGTCATGCGGCGCGGGAAGATCTGCAAAGAATATAAGCGCGGGGAAGCAACAGAGGCTGATATTTTGCGCGAGGCCATCGGCCAGATCCGGGATAGTAACGGCCGTGAAAGCTCACCGGCAGCATAAGACTGGCCAGCCAATCTACAGTTCATGCCGGTCTCCTCAGCACGATTGACTTAGCCATCCTGGCCCACGGGGGGGGCGGCGACCTTTTGAAGAGCTTTTTGGGGCGATAAAGCAAGGTCGTTTATACTTGCCTATGGTTACCTTAAGAATAAGCGACGTTATCACCAGGAGCGCCTAGTCGCCATTATGCGCTTTCCCTGGGCAAATATTTTCCTCTTGCTGGCGGCAGGCGTACTGCTGGTGAGCGGCTATCTTGGTTTTACCAGCGGCCGTGAAAATGAACGCTGGCTACTCTGGCTGCACGGAATCGGCGCCTACACCGTCCTGCTCGTCTTATTCTGGAAGGGGGCCATCATTCTCGATCTTTACCGGCGTAAAAAGCAGTGGACTTTACGGCGCGTCGCTCTCGCCTTCATGGCCGGCCTATTGATCGTCACCCTTATTTCCGGCCTGCTATGGACCTTTTTCGGCCCAAACTATTTTTGGGGATTCAGCACTGTCACCATCCATATATTCCTGGCGGTACTTTTATTTTTACTGCTTGGCTGGCATCTGGTCAGCTATCGCTGGATCGTCAAAGTGCCTGAATCGCGAGACAGACGGGCTTTTCTCCGGACGATATCTCTGGCTGCGGTCGGTTTCGCCGCCTGGCAGATGACTAATCTGGCCAAACGGAAGTTCCTATTACCCGGCAGCGCCCGGCGGTTCACCGGCTCTTATGAAACCGGCAGCTTTAGCCCCAATTTCCCCAGAGTCAGCTGGATCAATGATGGTCCGGCTTTGATTCAGATAGATGATTGGCGCTTGCTGGTGACCGGCGCGGTCGCCCGGCCGCTGGCTCTTACTTACCAGGAGCTCCTCGTGGTGCCCGGCGTTGCAAGTGATGTGGTCATCGATTGCACCGGTGGCTGGTACAGCGTCCAGAGCTGGTCCGGGGTCCCTTTCAGCGCCATCCTGAATATAATCAAGCCAGAAGCGGAAGCACACAGCGTCACCTTTGAGTCAATCACAGGCTACACGCGCCGCTTTGGGCTCGAGGAAAGCGCCGGCTTCCTACTGGCGACCCATGTCGCCGGTGACCTGCTGAGCCACGGTCATGGCTTTCCCCTCAGGCTGGTTATTCCCGGGGCGAGAGGCGTTTATTGGGTCAAATGGTTGCGCCGGATAACGATTAACACCGGCAGTAAGTATTGGCAATCCCCCTTGCCCTTACAATAGCCCTCAACTAGAGCGATATCGCCGGTGTTGGTGGCCAGGTAAGGGAAAACCGTTGGTTCGCCCTTACCTGGCAGAAATGAATTGAGTTAAACGAGGTGCTACTCTGCGCTCTCGCCGATTTCCACCTCGTCCGGTACCGTCTCGGCGACCGCTTCGTTGTCGACCAGCTCTTCGGCCTCGTCCAGGTGCTCGTCTTCGACCATTTGCTGGACGACCACCTCGCCGGTGTACTTTTCAGCCATGCGGGCTTTGAGGGTATCCCAGTCGGCCTCGACAATAAGGGCGGCCAGGGCCGATTCGTCGGAGGTCATATTATCGCCCAGTTCTTTGAGCAACTTATTCTTAATACCCCGATCGAACATGGAGAAGGCCGTGCCTAACGCCGCGCCGGCGACAATCCAGCCGGCCGGGCCAAACAAAAGGGCGAACAATAGACCGATCAGGCCGCCTTTCAGGAAGCCTTTGCCGGCCGGATCGTCCTTGGTCTGGTGCAGCTTAATCTTGCCCTTCCCCGTCTTGGTGATGGCCACGGCATCTTTAAGCTTGACCACTTTTTCCTTGGCCAATTCCAGAACGGTGCCCAGAGCGGCCTCGGCCGTGTCCGCGCCCTGGTATTTCACGACAATAAAATTGTACTTCTCTAACTTTTCTGCCATTTTTCCTCCAAACAAGTAATTAATGCTGGCCCTTTGTATTTCGAACAGGTCAGCACAACAGTAAAAACAAAGCGCCGGCTATATTGGGAGATCTGATTCTCCTAATGGCCAAACCCTCCTGGGTCTAGCGGCCGAAACGGTCGCGGTTACCAACACCGCCGCCGGTGTACATGCCGATATCAGCCAAAACGGCCAGGCCCAGCCAGAACCAATCAAAGCCGGTTACCCCGCCCGGAAAGACCAGGAGATACATGAGGGTTGTCCAGGGCACGAATACGATGCCCAGGATTGGCCAGATCGCTGAATCGAAGGCGGACAGGTTGGTGTTACCAACCCAGCGGGTCGGATTGGCTATCCACCAGATGATGTTGGCAAACCGGGGGCCTAAGAATACTAGTACGGTAAAGAAACAACACATTTTTCCACTCCTTTGCGATAACTAACGTTTTCGAAATCAAATTGGCCATTTTCGAAGCGCCCACCAAGCATGACCGGCGAGGGTAATGACCCCCCACCTCGGCCTAGCCATTGGCCGCAACTGAATCGCCAGGACCTCCAGGAAAATTCCCAGGACCACCTTCAACAATTCAGTGGTTGCTATGGAAAGATAGGAGTTAATTTATCAGAAAAGATCAGGATCCCCAAGTCGACGATCATCATGATGACGACAGTGGTGGAACTGGGTAAATCTTTCACTTCTGACGAAGCGTTGATCAGGGTCGCAATACGGACGGATTTTTAGGTCAGAGAAATGGCCAGGGGCGAGACGACCGGGACCATGGGAGGTGCCTGAGTTCAGAGCAGATCATCTTTCTGTGTTCAGGGTGCTTCCAAAGTTCCATGAACACGAAATAATTTACAGGGTTCCATCCTGGAAACAGGCGTACTATTGAACGACTCATACTCTGCAGGTCCACGCCATTGTTGGAGCTGGCGCCTTCGGGCGTAAACAGTAATAATTGAGAAATAGTTGATCATAGGCGCGCGAGGACAGCATGAAAAACATGCCACTTAAGGCCAGGGTTATTTGCACGGATGGACATGCCGGCACCACGACCGCTATCATCATCAATCCGGTGAAACGAGAAGTGACTCACATCGTGGTGGCGTCGATCAAATATCTTGATTTTCTCGTTCCAATGGCCAAGATAACCGAAACAACACCGGAGGAAGTACATCTCGACTGCACAATCGCCGAGCTGCATCAAATGCACTCCTTTACCGAGACACATTACGTACATGACGATCTTTTCGATGGCGATATGTACCAGGGCAGCCAATACCTGGCGCCCTATGCGACACAGATTCCAGAGTATGGCGGGTTTTTTGAAGAAGAAAAAGTACCCATTGGAGAGCTTGCGGTGCACCCGGGAACGACTGTTTACGCAAAAGACGGCCGCATCGGCGAGTTAGCGGAATTCGTCGTTGACCCGGATTCGGGTCATGTTACCCACATTGTGCTGCGCAAGGGGCATTTATGGGGCAAGCGGGACGTGGTGATACCTGTTTCCGCCATCGACCACGGCGATTACGAATCGCTCTATCTCAATATTATGAAGAAAGACATCCAGGATCTGCCCGGTGTGACTATCCAGCGCCACTACTCGGGGCAGGAGTAATTATTGAAAAATGTGTGATAAAATGGCCGGTCAATGTGACCGGTTAACCTTAATCTATTCCTTTGGAGGAAAATTATGCCCAACTTAATCGTCATTGTTTACGATGATCCTGATGGCGCATTGGCCATGCGAGATACTTTGAAATCAGTCGCGCACATGGGCAAAATCAGCCTGGACGATTCGGCCGTGGTCGTAAAGGATGCTGATGGCAAAGTGCATGTGAAACATCAGCTCGACCGCGGCGTCAAGATCGGCGCTGGGGCTGGTGGCTTTCTGGGCCTCTTGTTAGCCGGTATCTTCTTCCCGGTTGGCGGTCTTGTACTCGGAGCCATCGCCGGTGGCTTGATAGGCGCCTCAACCGATTCGGGTATCAGCCACAAATTTGTGAAAGAGGTATCGGAGGAGATTCAACCGAATAGTTCAGCCCTGTTCGTCATCGTGCGCGATGGGGACCCGGCCGTTGCCCTATCGGCGGTACGCCAACAGAAGGGAACCGGCAAGCTATTTCAGACGACGCTCTCCAGCGAGGAAGAGGAGCAGTTACGCAAAGCCGTCGAGAAAGGCCACTCGGAATCCGAGAAATAATACAAGGATTGTTTATTTGCGCTCATTTCGGGCCGCTTTTCTAACAGCGCTTACCCCAGGCCAAGCACCTTCCCATCCCCAAGTGTGAGGCGCTCGACTCGCTAAGGGAGCGCTACGATAGGAAATTGGGAATAAGTAGTGGTGTCCCATCATTTTATCCAGATGATGGGGTATTAGCCTCTACAAAGACGCTTAGCTCCACCTGCAGTTCCGGAAGTTGGGGATCATTAGAGGCTATAAATACCTGGCGGATCAAAGGCCCGGTGAGGTCCGGGCCGTGAAAACCCGAGTCAAACTCAATGTGCAGGATGCCGCTTTGACCGGCGGGGATGGTCATTGGGTTGACGGTGGCCTGGGTACAGGTGCAGGAAGTAACAATGCTGTCGATAACCAGGTCAGACTCACCATCATTACGAAGGGTTAGATTCCGACTGACGACCTCTCCGTTGACCACGTTGCCAAAATCAAGATTGTTAGCTTCTACAGCTATGCTGGGCTGCCCAGAATAACAAGCAGCCAGTAAAAAACCAGCTACCAAGACAACAATAAAAGGAAATTTACGCATAGGTACTCCTGCCTGTATCGTTCTGCAATAGCGGGTATTATTCGTTATTCATCGACCACAAATGGAAACTGAAACGTCCATATATAATCGACAAGCGCCTCAATCTCTTCATCGGTAAAGATGGTGCCCCAATAGGGCATGCCGGTGCCCATGCCACCACGCATGATCTTGCCCTGAAATAGAGCCGAACTGGCCCCGAGCATTTTCTTGGCATCGGTGAAATCTCCAGGCGGCAACAGTGCCCGCCCAAAGGTTTCGGGATCGTTTGGTGTCAATTTTGACCCTGCCATTACCCCTTGCCCATCTCCGTTCTCACCATGACAGGCAGCGCAATTCTGTTCATACAGGCGCCGGCCCAGTAACAAAGAGTCAGGGGTTGCCTGCGAGTGCCAGGCAAAAGCCACTAGATCCCAAAGCTCTGTATCGCTGAGACCGGCCGTTCCGTGATCTGCCCGCAAGGCTATCCAAAACTCAAACGGTGTTTGCTCCAAATAGTGTTCCCGGGTGAGGATTCGGGTTGGGGTGGTAAAGTCCAGCTTTTCTCCACGAGCGGCCGATGGTGGTCGCTCTAATCGGACATCGACTTCGTGTGGCGCGTCGATATCCAGGTCCAGGCTAAGGTAAAGCGGCTGCCGGGTAGGGGCAGAGGGCCGAGCCGCTCGCCTCCCCAGTTACCGCTATCGTCCCCCGCATTCGCCAGTGGTTGAGTCCGCACCAGCGGGTGCAATAATAGGTATAAGTGCCCGGTTCATCAAAAATAAGCGACAGATCGGTAAATTGGCCTGGGACGACATCAACGGCCGCCCAGGGTTGTTGGCCGACGGCAAAACCATGCATCACGTCATCAGAGGTCAGCCGCAAGTTTAGAGGGACGTCAACCTCGGCAGATAGGTTACCCGGCAACCAGCCCCCCCTTTCGGGCATGACGGCATGGACCTCTACCGCATGGGCCGTATTGCGACCGGCTATAATTGCCACAAACAAGCCGGCGATCAGGAGGACAAGCAACAGGCGTGCTGCCCACTCCCCCCTTAACCGATGAATAACCATAGAAATCCAACCGTGACCATTAAACAGAAAAGGTTCATGGGCATGGCCTGGCGCCAGGCAGCCGGGTGGTTGCTTTCTTGAGCAATACGCCGGGCGGTGATGCCGGCCCAGGCCAGGCCAACCACCAGAACAAGGGTTTGCAACACGGGAATCATGTTGGTAAAGAAAGGCATCCAGCCATAACCGGCCGTTCCTAGCAGATCCCAGCCCCAGCCCAGGGGATCTGACAAGACCGGCAATATGTACGAGGCGTTGGAAAAGACAAAGGATAGGCTGAAAGCGATCCAGGCCGCCAGACCTAAAGGGACCAGGGCGTAGGCATAGGCGACAAAATTCCGTTGCGGAGTAGAGCGAGTTGGCGCCAGGGTTTGACTTGCCCGGCTGGCCATATAAAAGAGGCCGGGCAGCAAACCGAAGACAAACACCAGAAAGACCAGGACGTATAACAGCCAGGGGAGAGAACCAATACCATAAGCGGCCGTTTTTAGTTGGCCCCAGGGTCCCAGCATGATGGCCGAATAGATAAAAGCGCTACCCAACATGATGAAGGCTTTGAAAGCCTCGTCCAGCTTCCGGCCCCGGGGCTGTGACAAATCCGCCCCTACCGGGCGGATATTGATGGCTATATTGTCCAGGGGGCAGGTACGCAGGCATTCCAGGCAGGCGCCACAGTAGGTGTTCTTAACCAGACCGCCTGGGAAGACGCCCCAGGGGCAGCCAAAACCATCTTCGCTGCCGGTGTAACATGTCTTGGTAGTGTGTGTGGCGCAAACGGCCATGTCGCGCACCCGCACTTCAATAGGGGCTGTTTGGGAATAAAGGCCGATAAATCCTCCGACCGGGCACATATAGCGACAAAATGCGCGGCGCTCGAACATCATACTCGATCCAATAGCAACAAGGAGAAAGGCGGCTAATATGACGGCGGTTACTGCGGGCTGGGTCAGGATTACAGCACTAAAAAGGGCCATCAGGGTGAAAGCACCATTTTGTACCCAGATGTTGCGCAAGCCTTTTGGCCATTTGCGTCGTAAACCAAAAGGCGGTTTTTTACCCCTGGGCCCCAATAGGGCTTGATTCTGTAGCCATTCACCGGGCATCGGAATAGGGCAAACTGTGCACCAGCCCCGGCCGGCAAGGGGAACCGCCACCAGGATAAGCAAGGCCCACCAGGCGATCCACACGAACACGATAGTGAAGTTGCGGCTGCCGACCGGCGTGCCGACTAGCCCGGCCACGATGGCGAGCAAAAAACCTGTTAGCGCCAGAACTCTTGCCAGGAATTGGGGCCAGCGGTTAACCAGCAATGCTCTGGCAGCCGGAATTCGCATCAGGTCATAGCGGGCCCGCCCTGAGTATGTCGAACGGGTCATGGGCGAATCTTCCTCAGTCCGGCTACGGCCGCCATTACGGCCAGGGCCATTCCACGCCACAATAGCGTGTTGTTACCCACTTTGATCTTGCCGATCATGAAAGGGTGGAGCGGGCCACAGGTCACTGAGCAGCGAAAGCGGAAAGTGCCGGATTTGCCGGCGATGAAGCTGAGGCGGGTGGTTTGCCCCGGATCGGCCGTGACTTCTAAGTCGTAACCGTCCAAATAGAGACCATGGACGACATCTGTGGATTCCAGTTCAATCGTGACCTGATCACCTTGATTAACCCGGATGGTGCCCGGGCTGAAATTAAATTGGCCGGCAACAATGTGCAAATCACGCGACCCGGGAACGCCAGATCCGGTAGGGAGAGGGATGAATACAATAACCAGGGCAAGCAGGGCCATGACGAACCAGGGCCAATGGCGCATAGCTGGAGAGGCGACGCTCGTTACTGTTGCCTGCGCATTCATAGATTTTAATTCTCTAAGGGTGTCGGCGGGCCAAACCTGGCGTAGCTATTGTCCACGTAAGTAAAGATCTCGGACACTTCTTTGCCCTGATCCAACAGGCGCATTGTGTCCTGGCTGATATCCACACAAATGGAACAACCTAAGGCATGATTGTCAAAAGCGACTTCCCCGCCGGCCCCGACGCCGGCTACGTAGCAGGAATAATTGGAGGTATGGTCCATGGCGCCACAGCCACAATAGCAGGGTATGTGTTTGAGGATCTCGGGGTTGGCGACGGCAAACTGGTATGCCTGTTGCACGGAAACCGGAGCTTGTTGCACTTCGGCCGGCATACTGGCCAGGGAAGCCATGGCAAAATCATGGTTCGTGGCCCCAATCTGACCCTCGGCGCTACATCCTGCAAGCCCTAGGCTGGTGATGAGCAGCGCGGTTATCGTTAGCGGAAGAAAACGACAGATATTTTTCATGCAACTCTTTCCTTAACTGTTGCGCACAGACGCCTGGACCCAGATCTCAGCCTGCGAATGGCGCGGGTCATTGTTTTCGATGATCAGACCCCGGCGGACGGTCTGCCCGGCCGTATCGTGGAAACCAGCATCAAAGGTGAGGGTGACAATAGCCACTTTGCCAGGGGGAATTGAGCTGGCGCTAATTTCGGCCGTTGTGCAGCCACAAGTTGTGTATGCTCGGCTAATAGTTAAAGGGGCATTCCCGGTATTGAACAGAGCGAAGGATCGCTCAACGACGTCAGTAGGGCCAATGCTGCCAAAATCGTAGGACTTCTCTGAAACGACGATGGCTGGTTGCGCCTGATCACTAGGCAAGAAAGGAATCGGCGGACTTTCGCCCATCTCGTGAATGGCATGAAGCGGGCGATCGTAAACGATATCGGCCGGCTCATAATCCAGCCCTACTGCGGCCGTTTGCGATCCAGAGAAATAGGCATACAGGCTGCCAACAAGCACCAGCAAAGCAACGATCAGTATGGTAGAAGCGACTATGTTGTTCCGCCGGGCTCGGCGCTGGGCACTGCGTTGAACACTCTTTTTACTCATGATATGACACCTCGTGGAACTCTGCAGCGCCATGAGAAGCACGTGGCGCATTTGAGCTTGAATAAACAACCTGATGGCTCAAGATTAAACGAGCCCCGCCAGGCTAAACAGCGCCAAATGGCCCGTCACATAAAAAACATGACATTTGTCACATGGCTGTCGCGAGGGGTAGACTCTGGGATTACCCGGTACAATCCCTGGGAAATATGCGTGCTTACCCCTGGTAGGGTAACACTTTCTTGACCTTTTACCTTGCTGGCGTCGCCGTGATATCACCTTGATCTCGCGCCAATTGGTACTTCAGCAAGCGATTTAAAAGCAGGTATTCAGAACACGAACACCCGCCAAATGGCCTACTCACGAATAGCCCGTATGGCTCTGGCGCTCTTGGGATAAAACTGGAAGATAATAGGAGTTCTATGTATTCAAGTAGTCTGGGTAAGTTCAGCAAATTGAAATGAGATTGGAATAATGGCCATTGGCCCCGTGGGTCACCTGGAAGTTTATGAGAAGCTGTCTCAATGGACATCCGAATATGAAGGGCAGACCGATTATTTCTGTTATCGATAAGTAATGTCGTCAACTCCTATCACTTCCAACTATCGATCTTGGGCTGCACAGTCTAATCGACTTTTATACAGGCTAAGCCGTCGTTGGCTAATTCCCTTCAGCCTGCTTGTAGCCATCTATGCAGGGTTACCCTGGCTGGCCCCATTATTCATGGAGATGGGCTGGTACCGTGTTGGCAACGCCATCTATTTGCTCTATGCAACCCAGTGCCACCAGCTACCGCAACGATCCTTCTTCCTGTTTGGAGACCGGTCAATGTATTCCTTGGCTGAAGTCCAGGCGGCCTGGAAAAATAGCAGCGACCCCATGGTCTTGCGCCAATTCACAGGCGATCCAACAATGGGCTGGAAGGTCGCCTGGTCCGACCGAATGGTCTTCATGTATACAACCATTCTTCTCTGGGGTTTGCTGTTCTGGCTTTTACGTAAACGACTCAAGCCTCTCCCCTGGTGGGGACTGGTCTTGCTTCTCCTGCCCATGGCAATTGATGGCTTCAGCCACATGATCAGTGACTTCACCGCCGGCATTGGGCTTGGCTTCCGTGATAGTAATGCCTGGTTGGCTGGGTTGACCAACCATACTTATCCGGTTACCTTTTATGCCGGTGATGCTTTAGGTTCCTTCAATTCTTTGATGCGCTTAATTACTGGATTGCTCTTCAGCCTGGGAATCGTATGGATGCTATACCCCCGATTGCACAGCAGCTTTACAAGGACGGCAAATCAAATTGAAGAGAAATTTCATAAAGCAGGTCAGAATATATGAGCGATCGTATCCGCGTGTTGCTGGCCGACGATCACGCTGTTGTCAGAGCAGGTATTTGCCAATTTCTGGAACAAGCAGCTGACATTCAGGTGATCGCTCAAGCTGGTGATGGACTTATGGCCCAGGAGTTAATCCGGGAATACAAACCCGATGTGGCCGTGCTGGACATTCAGATGCCCAAAGCCACCGGCATTGAGGTAACCCGCTGGGCTCGAGCCAATTACCGGGAAGTCGGTGTTTTGGTGCTGACGGCCTACGATGATGACCCTTACGTCTTGGCTGTTCTCCAGGCTGGGGCGAACGGCTATGTGTTGAAAACTGCTGCCCCGGCCGAGATCGTTCAGGCAGTTCGGGATGTGCATGAGGGAAAGTCGGTCCTGGATCCAACCATCGCATATAAACTCATGGCCCATATTGCCGGCCGCAGCGGCCCGCCAACCACCTACGAATCGCTGACTGATCGTGAACTGGAAGTGTTATCTCTGGCGGGCAAAGGTTTTACGAACAAAGCTATTGGCGTACAACTGGGGATAAGTGATCGAACTGTTCAGGGGCACCTGGCCAAAACTTATAGCAAACTGCAGGTTGGCAGCCGCACAGAAGCCGTGATGCGGGCTGTCTCGTTGGAACTGATAGTTCCAGAATAGGCGAAATTGAATAGCATACTGCCCAAAAGCGTTTTCCCATTTCGATATTTACCAAACATCATCTCATATTCAATGTCTGATGTTTAAACGCTGGCGTGGATTTCCCCTACAATTATTCGCATTCATCATTTTACCGTTAACCGTTCTTTTTATTGGAATCGCTTTTGGCAGCCTGGCCTTACACCAACGTGCCATGCGTACGCTGGTCGGAGAGCGGGATGAGCGAGCCACAAGAGCGACCGCTACGGCAATCACAGAACAACTAAACCACCGGGCGGCCGCAGTCCACAGCCTGGGCCTTCAGGCCTATGCTACCGGAAACCCCGACCACACTTTAGCTGATGCGACCTCGTTCCTGCCAGACTTCGACGGTGGTCTGGCCGTTGTTGATGCTGGTGGGGCTATCTTAGCTGCGACAAACGACGTCAGTATATGGGAACGTCGAGAAATAAGCTCTCGACTATCAGATCCCAACCTGATCTATGATCCCCGCAATGAAGCATAGTTCGTGCCGATCTTTACAGATCCCCATAGTGGCGAGGGAATCATGCTCGTCGCCGCGACGATGCCGGATGGTCTCACAGTCGTGGGAGCTATTTCCCCGGCCGAGATGGCCCGGCGGGCTCTGGCTGATATTTTTGAAGCCGGCGACCAGGCGGCTGCATTTTTGGTTGACTCATCAGGGCAGATGCTATATCAGTTAGGCGCGGAACTACATGCCGGTATGAATACAGCTCAATATCCCTGGGGTCGCGGAGGCGCTCCGCGGAGAAAGTGGAACCACCTATGTCTCAGTTGAGGGCAATGAACACGTTATCGCTTTCAGCCCCATATCACCGGCAGACTGGGCGCTGGTATTGGAAGAACCCTGGCGGGCCGTGGCTGATCCCCTGCTGCGAACAACAGAATTGGCTCCGCTGGTTCTTGTTCCGGTTCTAGCTGTTGCCCTGGTAGGCTTGTGGTTTGGCGTGCGTCAGATCGTGCAGCCCTTGCAGTCGCTAGAACAGAAAGCGACCAAATTGGCCTGGGGAAACTTTGAGGCGATTGAAGAACCGGTTGGCGGCATCAATGAAATTCAACGGCTACAAACTGAGTTGATCCATATGGCCCAAAAAGTTAAGGCCGGCCAACAGAGCTTGCGTGGCTATCTGGGCGCCGTCACAGCCGGGCAAGAGGAAGAACGACGACGCCTGGCCCGAGAGCTACATGACGACACGATCCAATCCCTTATTGCCTTGAACCAGCGCGGACAGTTAGCTCAAATGGCCCTGGACGACCATCCAGCACTTGAGCAACTGGTTGAGATGCAGGAAATGACAGCCCAGGTGATTGACGATTTGCGCCGCTTAACCCGAGATCTTCGCCCCATTTATCTGGAAGACCTGGGTTTGGTGCCTGCCTTAGACATGCTGGCCCGTGACACAAGTTTAATCTTGAACATCCCCGTGAACTTCAAGACATCTGGCCCAGATCGTCGCTTGCGGCCGGAGGTTGAGTTGGCTTTTTATCGCATCGTCCAGGAAGCATTAAACAACGTAACTCGCCATTCAGAAGCATCACATGTAGAAGTTATCTTCGAATTGACCCCAGAGACAATCACCTTGAATGTCATTGACGACGGTCGCGGCTTCAACGTACCCGAAAGTCCCTCCGAGATGGCCCCTGTTGGGCATTTTGGTTTACTGGGTATGCAAGAACGAGCAGAACTTATCGGTGCTCGACTCACGATAAAATCCGTTATGGAGCAGGGTACAAACGTGACTGTCAGCCTGCAAAGCTGAGCCCCCTTTTATGGTCCGGAACCAATATCCTGGCTGCAGCGTCTAATCCCCTACACAGAATAAAATAAAGGAGAAATGTAATGAAACTTTTTCGTCAGACCCTGCTGATTGGCTTTTTGATAGGTATACTGCTACTTGTTGCCTGCAATAACCGGCAACAAACAATTGAAATAGAAGGCGATTCGCCGGTAGATCTTGATACTCTTGTTGATCAATTAGAGGCGACCGGAGCAACAGTTGAGATGACCGGTACCGTATCTCAGCCCTTCTTTACGCCGGAGGGCCAGGTGATCACAATCAACGGTCAAGATGTGCAGGTGTTTGAATACGAGAATGAGGCGGCTGCCAAAGTCGAAGCCGGCCTCGTTTCCGCGGACGGCAGTTCGGTTGGTACCTCCATGATGAGTTGGATGGCCACACCCCACTTCTACAATAGCGGCAAGCTCATTGTATTGTATGTCGGCGACCACAACGATACGATTGAGTTGCTTGCTGGTATTCTAGGCCCACAAATCGCTGGGGGTTAGAATAGGCCACCCCTGAACGCAAGCCCACGCCAGATGGCCTATTCGCCCTGCGCCATTTCGCGCTGTTCCTCATGGCAAGGATTCCCTACTATTCATTGGCTGATCGGTGATTTTTTTCCGGGAAATAATGATACGATGATAAAAAGTTTGAAGATAGGCCTGGGGCTCGCCGGCACTTTCTTGTTGCTGATCGGCTGTCAGAGTCAGGCCGATGAGTCCAGACCATCTCCGGAAACACCGGCCGCAGCAATCATTCCCCGCTTACCTTCCCTTTCAGAACTGGCCGGGACGCCCGCACTAGAAATCCCCCCTCTGCCAGATTTTGACCCAAAAGAGATAGCCTTGGGGCAAGATGTGTATGCATAAAAATTGCGCCGAGTGTCATGGGGTAAACCTTGAGGGAGAACCGAATTGGCAGCAACAGAACGAAGACAACTCTTTCCGATCCCCACCCCACGATGCCAGTGGCCACACCTGGCACCATGGCGACAGAATTCTTATTGAATCGATTGAGTTGGGCGGCGCCCGCCTTCCGGATAATATCGGCGGTACCAGCAACATGCCCGCCTTCGGTGAAACGCTGACCAGAAGAGGAAATAACGGCCGTTCTGACCTTCATCAAAAGCACCTGGCCCGAGGATATTCGTTCCATTCAATGGGAACAGACAGTTCGGCAGTAAAATCTATCAACAAGTCGAGAGTGTGAATGCCTGGTGGCCTGTACCAGGCGGAGTAATCTAATGAGCGAAGCAGTTTTGCAGATTTGCACCATGAAGGACCCCTTGTGCGCCCAGGGCGTCGAAAAGAAGTTGCTGGCCCTGCCAGGCGTACAGCATGCCCATACCAATGCGGTCAACGGTACCACCACCGTCCACTACGACGAGAAGTTGGTGACGTTGGTGGATTTGGAAGCCGTCGTTGACGACTGCGGATTGCGCTGTCATGGCGAATCACTGCCCTTACATTACGGGGGGCACGTGGTTCACAGCCAACCGGCCGCCGCTGGCCCGGCCCATATGGACCACGATCATGGCGCCATGGAACCCATGGCAGATGAACACGCCGGTCATGAAATGGGCCATGCAGACATGGAGCACGACCATGAGGCGGCCGGGACTATGGACCACTCAGCTCATGGTGGTCATGCAGGTATGACCATGGCCGACATGGCCCGCGATATGCGTAACCGCTTCCTGGTCTCCCTGGTGCTCACCATCCCCATCTTCCTCTATTCGCCCCTCTTCACCCGTCTTTTCGATATCGATCTACCGGTACCTTTTGGGCTGAGGACAGAGGTGTTGGCCTTCATCCTGACCACCGTGGTGGTTATCTACGGGGGCAAGCCCTTCTTTATCGGCGCCCGCAATGGCCTGAAAGCCGGTGTCCTGAATATGAGCGTGCTGGTCAGCCTGAGCGTCCTGGCCGGTTATATCTTTAGCGTGGCCGCGACATTTCTTTTTGAGGGCGAAGTCTTTTACGAGGCGGCCGCGATGCTGGTCACTTTCGTATTGTTCGGCCACTGGATGGAAATGCGGGCCCGCTCCGGTACCAATCAAGCGATTGAGAAGCTGCTCACCCTGGCCCCGCCTATGGCCCGTGTCGAGCGCGATGGAGAGGAGGTCGAGATACCGACCGATGACGTGCAGGTGGGTGACATCCTGGTCGTCCGGCCGGGAGACAAAATCCCGGTGGACGGCGAAGTTGTAGAAGGACGATCCAATATCAATGAGAGCGCCATCACGGGTGAAAGCCGGCCGGTTAAAAAAGAGGTTGGCGACATCGTCATTAGCGCCACCATCAACCAGACAGGTAGCTTCAAGTTCCGGGCCACCAAGGTCGGCGCGGATACGACCCTGTCCCAAATTGTGAAATTAGTCCAGACCGCCCAAAGCAGCAAAGCGCCGGCCCAGCGCCTGGCCGACCGGGCCGCCCATTACCTGGTGCTGGTGGCCGTGATCGGCGGTATACTGACTTTCTTGATCTGGTATTTCCTGGTCGGCGCTGATCTGGTAATCGCCATGACTTTCGCCATTACGGTGGTCGTGATCACCTGCCCGGACGCGCTGGGGCTGGCAACCCCAACAGCAGTCATGGTAGGCACCGGCCTGGGCGCTGATCATGGTATTCTTTTCAAGAACGCCGAAGCGCTGGAAGGCCCGGCCCACCTGGACGTGGTGGTATTTGACAAGACCGGCACCCTGACGGTGGGCGAGCCACAAGTAGTCGATCTGGTCGTTACCGGGAACCCTGTTACCGAAGATGAGTTGCTCAGGTTAGCAGCGGCAGCCGAACGCGGTTCCGAGCACCCCCTGGCCGAAGCGATCCTCAAGGCGGCCGCTGAGCGCGACGTAGATAATGCCCAGGCAGACAGCTTCGAAGCCATCCCTGGTCACGGGTTAAAAGCCCAAGTCGACGGCCGTTCCGTCTTAATCGGCAATCAGCGCCTGATGGACCGGGAAGGAATAACCTTAAGCGGCCTGGAAGCTCAAGCAACTGAGATGGCCAGCGCCGGTCGTACGGTCATCCATGTGGCCGTGGATGGAGAAGCGGCCGGGCTCATCGCCATCGCCGACGCCATACGCCCTTCTGCCCGAGTCACAATAGAGCGGCTCAAAGAGTTAGAGATCCAACCGGTGATGTTAACCGGCGATAACAAAGCCACAGCTAAACAGGTAGCAGATGAGCTGGGCATCGAGATATTCATTGCCGAGGTATTACCCGGCGACAAGGCAGCCAGGGTGAAAGATCTACAGGCGGAAGGCAAGAAGGTTGGCATGGTGGGGGACGGTATCAACGACGCCCCGGCCCTGGCCCAGGCGGATGTGGGCTTTGCCATTGGCGCCGGGACAGACGTCGCTGTGGAAACGGCCGACGTGGTCCTGATGAAATCCAACCCGGCCGATGTGGTAATGGCTATCGAAATCAGCCGGGCCACTTTGCGCAAGATGAAACAGAACCTGGGCTGGGCGGCCGGATACAATCTGACAGCAATCCCGGTGGCGGCCGGGGCCTTAGCCTGGGCCGGTATTACCTTGCGGCCGGAGATTGGCGCCCTGGCGATGAGCGGCTCCTCCATTATCGTTGCCTTTAATGCCACCCTGCTCAAGAGAGCGAATCTGACCGAGATCGGAGATTAAGAATGACAACCCAGAATAAAAAAGTCAACCGGAAGAAAGAACGCCGGCAGCAGTTTGCCCAAGAGAGGCGAAAGCGTCAGTTGTTGATCGCTGTACCAATTGTAATTGGGATTATAGCCCTGGGCGCATTCATTCTTTTTCGTTTTCGGCCGATTGAGGGTATAAACGAATTCGGCGCCCAGGATCGTGGCCACGACGTCGCCGCCGAATTCGTTACGGCCGGCCTGCCGCCCGTTGGGGGCACTCATGATCCCCGCTGGCAAAATTGTGGCATCTATACAGAGCCGGTAGATACCGGCCCAGCCGTACATTCCATGGAGCATGGCGCGATCTGGATCGCCTATCGCCCAAACCTACCGGCCGAAGATGTGGCCGTGTTGCAGGATATGGTGCGCGGCAAGACCTACATGCTGCTAAGCCCATATCCAGAGTTGAAAAGCAATGTGGTCGTAACCGCCTGGGGTGTTCAGCTTGAACCCGATTCCATTTCTGATGAGCGGATCGATGAGTTTGTCGACCGGTATCGTGGCGGCGGGCCAGAACCAGGGGCGCCTTGCTCTGGGGGTTTGGGAACTCCCCTCTAATAATGAGAGTTATAGATAATTGGATGTTATCCATATGAAGAGATTGTCAAAACGAGAACGTATGGAGGAGGCGCGGCGGGAAAAACGACGCCGGCTTATGATCTGGGTTTTCAGTGCGATTGGCTTTGTCTCTTTGATAATATTGGTTGTCTTACTGCTGGCCGATGGATCAGGGAATTCGACAGATCTCTCCATTGATGAAGTGGTCGCCCAAGGCCGGCAAATATACACAACAAATTGCGCGAGCTGCCACGGCGTTAACCTTGAAGGCCAGCCTGATTGGCAACAAGCCAACCCCGACGGTTCATTGCGAGCGCCGCCCCACGATGAAACAGGGCATACCTGGCACCATAACGATACGGCTCTCATTGAATCCATCAAGTTGGGCGGCGCCCGGCTGCCGGCGAACGTAGGCACAAGCACCATGCCGGCATACAATGTTATTCTGACTGATCAGGAGATTGTGGCCGTGCTGACCTACATCAAGAGTACCTGGCCAAATGACATTTTGGCCACTCAACAGAGCAGATAACTCTGAGAATCAAAGTTTTGAGGTGATCGCTAATGCGAATTGGACCAAAGATAATTGCTTTAGCCCTTCTGATTCTGGTCGTTGCCGGCGCTTGTTCCGGGGGCAGCGCCAACGAGGCTGTTGACAGTCCCACTGAAGTAACCGGGCCTGCTTTAGTGATGTTTTACACCGACAACTGAGCTCCTTGAATGGAAATGATGCCCATCGTGAATGGGCTAGACGAGGAATTTGAGGGAAGGGTATCGACATTCCGGCTGAATGCGGCAGAAGAAGCGAACGAAAAACTTCAGAACCAGTGGGATCTTCGGGGTCATCCTACTTTTGCGTTGATCGACATGAACGACCGTATCGTTCAAAAATTATTCGGCCCACAACCTGAAGCGGTATTGCGAGAGGCGATGGAAACGTTGGTGGTTCAGTAGCCCTCAAAGAAGCAGCGCTGCCAGGCCTTAACCGCCGACGAATTTGGTGGCAAATCCAAGTTTCTTGAGCCGGGCGTCAACTGCATCACGGCTATCCCCCTGGATTTCGATGGTCTCCCCTTTAACCGACCCGCCTGCCCCGCATGCTTGTTTGAGCTCCTTGGCCAGGGCCTTCATATCGGCCGGGGTGAGTTGCAGATTCATGATGACGGTTACTGTCTTGCCGCCGCGCCCTTTATTTTCCCGGCGAATATGGGCCGTCTGCTGGTCGGGGGGCAGGCTCTTGGGTTTGGGACATCGGCAGGGGTAGCTACCGCACCGTGGGCAACGTTTTTTAAAAGCTGGGTCCGTTGAGTAGACGGGATTCCGTTTATCAGGTGACATCAGGCAGTGAGTTTACCGCACTTTTGCCGCCGGGAAAGTCTCAGGCGGCCGCCTGCGCGGCCAGCCGGTTCAAGGGCTTGCTTAACAAGACCCAGGCCAACAGACCGGCGGCGACATAGATGATGGCTGCGGCGGCCACCAGGATTGACGAACCCAAGGTGTCGGCCAGGGCCCCGGCCAGACCGGCGCCGGCGAACATGAGGATGGTGCTGGTGGTGCCGTAGGCCCCAAAGACCCGGCCACGATAACTATCTTCCGTCTCCTGCTGCAGAACGGTTTGCATGCTGATGATCCAGGCCATCAGGGCCGGCCCGACCAAAATCATTAAGGCAACCACAACCGCCAGGGTGGGAAATAGCACCATGACCAAAACACCCAGACCGGAAATAACCAGGCCGCCGACAATCAATTGGCTGCTGGAGAACCTGGGGCCAAATTGGGCAACCACGAGTCCGCCAACGATGCCGCCCACCCCACGGGCGGTCAGGAGCCAACCGTAATCCAAGGCCGTGAAACCGGCCACATCCTGGGCAAAGACGGCCAGGAGCGCGCTGAGGATGGCGTCGCCAAAGAGGGCCACGCCAATCACGATGAACAGATTACGCAGGATGTCATTTTCGGCGACCAGGCGCAAGCCACTAAACCATTCCCGCCACACTTGCAGCCAACGCGGGACGCCGCCGGCTTCGTCCGTCTCGGCCGGCCGCGTGGCCGGTGTGACGATGACGAGCACAATTAATGTGGCCGCGGCCAGGTAGGAAAACGTATCAAACAGAACCACACTGTTAAAGCCCAGAACACCCAATAGAAGGCCACCTAAAGCCGCGCCGGCAATACGCGCCAGGTTATCATTTAGCGCGTTCAGCGAATTGGCTGAAACCAGGTGTTCATCGTCAACCAGGGTGGGCAACAAGGCGTTTTCGGCCGGGCCAAGGAACTGGTTTACGGTCGATTCGAAAAACGCGACGACATAGATAAGCCATATCCAGCCATGGGCATCGACCAGAAGCAGCAGGGGAATGATGGCCGCCTGGATCAGGTTGCCGATCACCAGCACGCGCTTGCGGTCCCAACGGTCGACAAATACGCCGGCGACCGAACCAAACAGGACGCCCGGGGCAATATAGGCCATTAACAGACCGCTGGTGGCCAGGGCCGAGCCGGTTACCCGATAGATGTAAAAGGGCAGCGCCGCCAAAATCATCCAGGTGCCAATCATGGAGATTAGCCCACCCGACCAGAGTAAGAAGAAGTTGCGGTTTCGTAATGTTTTTATCATCAGGTGTCTCTCCTCAGGGATCAAACCCTTGTGTTTGGGACCAGTTTACAACGAAGGCTGATCCGGATTTGGACCTGTCGCCTTTCCTTGACTGCCAACATATTTTATGGGCTGGTCGCGCCTTTGTCGTCACCGCCAGGGGTGAGATAGGGGGTGAGATAGGGGGGTGAGGCTTACGATCCGGACGATGGCTGCGCTGCAGGGCTAGAACAAGCCCAACTCGCGAACCTTCTTTATGGCTTGAGTACGGCTGTTGACCGCGAGTTTACTGTACAGATTCTTGATGTGCGAACGAACGGTATTGTGAGAGATGACCAGTTTTTCTTCAATCTCCTTATTGGACAGGCCGGCAACAATCTCCAACAAGATCTCAAGTTCCCGGGGCGTGAGATCGAAGGGCAAGGATCCCTTTTCATCCCCACGCTCTCGCTGTTCCTGGTGATAGGCCTGGACCAGACGACGGGGGAACGGCTCTTCCTTTTTGGCCAATAAGGAAACCAAGGCCGGGTCGCTATCCAGGAATACGCGCACCAGGTTGCCGGGCTGGGCCAACTCGAGGGCCTGTTGCAGGGCCTGGCCTGCCGCTGCGCCATCTCCCCGATAATCAAGCACCAGTGTCTGCAGGATCAAGAGCTCAATCATGTCGCGCTGATAATGACCGGCCCGTGCTTCCTGAAACAAGTAATCAAGCAGGGTCAAGAGTTGGGGTAAATTCTTTCTGCTGCCTGAAGAGCGGTATTCGGCCAGACGTATAGCGACCCATACCTGGTAATAGAAACGTTGTGGGCTGTCCGGCCGGTCGGCCAAATTGAAACCCGAACTATTGGCCCAGCGCACCGCCTCACCCAGCCGGCCTGAGCGCAAGTTATAGGTGGCGATCATGCTTTCTACCTGGTCGATCATATCTTGCAACCGCCCTTGCCGGGTAAAGTCGCGGAAAATCTCAAAACTGGCCTCCATAGCGGAAAGCCTACGTTGTTGGCACAATAACTCGGTTTCGCCGACCAGCGCGGCGATGTGAATATCGGAGATACCGGTGGAGTCGGCCCAGGCCCGGGCTTGCCCATAGGCTGCGCCTGCTTCCGCCAATTCATTCCATTCATAATGAAGCTGCCCCAGGCCCGCATACATCATCCCCACCATGGGCGGCGGGCCAGGGGTTGTTCGTTCCGCCAGGGCCAATCCATCCCGGAGATATCGTTGGGCCTGATAAGGGTCGGCCCGCAGGATGGCCGCGGCTGCCTGCATTTGGATTACTTGCAGATGCATATTGGGGCTTGTTACCCTTGCCCTTTCCATCAGCAAACGGGCCTGGATGATTATCTTTTCCGCGCGATCCAGGGCTCCCAGGCGTTCAAGATTGTTGGCGATCTGAACCAGAGCGACGGCCCGCAACATTGTCTCATCCTCAGGCAAAAACTCACCCGCCTCCTGGGCCAGATGGATGGCCTGACTAAAATCACCCTCATTACGCACGAGCGTACTCTTGAGCAAGGCATATTCACCATGGATACTCTCGATGCCTTCACAGAGGGCCATATATTTCTTGAAGCCGTGAAATTCTCCCGTCACCAGATAGGCGGCCGCAATTGAGATAAGCGATTTGGGTTGGCCTAACAAAAAATCTAGAGGGATCAGTTGTCCCCAACGCTTGAACAGGCTTGTGCTTCCCTGATCCCACAAACTATCGCTCGGATAGGTGGCCATTAACCGGGCAGCTTCGGCAAAATCATGGCCCTGAATAGCGTGATGAATAGCTTCCTCTAACAGCCCCTGGATAAGAAACCAGCGAGAGGCTTGTTGGTGGATCCGATTAACAGACGCCTGTCCCTGCTCCCGGGACAAACGATCCTGTAACAGTTGGGCAAATAGATGGTGATAGCGGTACCAACGACGGCGTCCGTCCAGGGAGATGAGGAACAGGTTGGCGTTATCCAGGTGTTCGATGATCTCCAGGGCGTTGGAATTAGGGGCCGGCGTTTGGATCGCTTCTTCCCCGGCTGTGATCTCACGATCTACACTCTGGAGGACAAAGTCGCATAACTCAGCGCAAAACCTTTCCAATATAGAGGTCTGCAGTAAAAATGCCTGCACCCATGGCGGCTGGTGATAGAGTACTTCTTCGAGTAGATAATCGGCCACACGGCGGTTGCTGCCACTGAAGCCGTCAATGAAGCCCTGGGTATCGGCCGCACGCCGTAGGGAGAGAGCGGCCAACTGTAGACCCGCAATCCAACCCTCGGTGCGCTCTTCCAGCATGGTGACGGCCGATTCATCGAGCTGCAAGCCCATAGTCCGCCCCAAAAAAGCGGCCGCTTCATCCATGGTAAAACGCAAATCGGATGCCCGGAGTTCGGTCAGCTGGTCCCGCGCTCGCCAGCGCGGCAGCGGCAGTGGCGGATCTTCACGACTGGTGATCACCAGCTGGAGGTTAGGCGGCATGGTATCAATTAACCTGCCCAGCGCCTTATGAATGGCCTCATCGGTGATAAGGTGGTAATCGTCCAGGACCAGCAGCAAAGGCTGGTCGAGGGTGGCCATTTCATGCACCAGGGCCGACAAAATAGCTTCCTCGTCAGGAAGTGGCGACATCCGCAGGCTGGACAACAGGCCCTGGGCCAGGTCGGGGTAAACCGTTTGGGAGGCGGCTATGAAGTAGCTGAAGAAGCGAGGGAAGATGTTATCGTTTTCATCCAGGGATAGCCAGGCGGCCGGTCGCCGGTCGCCGGACCCCGCTCGCTGGGCCAACCAGGTTGTAACCAGGGTTGTTTTGCCAAAGCCGGCCGGCGCGGCCATGAGAATCAGCTTGCTACGGATCCCCTGGTTGAGGTACTCGACGAGACGAAGTCGCGGAACCAGCATGGGCCGCTGCGGCGGGATAAACAGTTTGGTTGGCAACAGCAGTTCAGACACGCTGCTATTATAGGCTGTGATTTAGCTCTGGAAAACCGGTTGACCGGCGACCTGGCCGGTTCCAGCGATCTATCACGCTTTGCGCGTCCGGATTCTCCTGCTAGGGACAGGCTCTGGCCGAAACTAAGCCGCGCTCACAGGTGCCCCGAGCCGGCCCTGAACCATATCCACATTTGCACGGCTATGTCAGCAACGACTCTGGTCGAAACCCTTTTAAGGGTTCCCCAACCCAGGGGGCTATTCCCTTTGCTCCATTGTTCCTGCGAGATCGATGAAGTATTGAATAGAGTCGGGGTTACGCATAGCACCCGGGTTGATCACCTGCTCAGGCGGCTGGCCAAGGAGAATGCGACGAACCGGCACCTCCATCTTTTTACCACTCAATGTATAAGGCACCGCCAGGATCGGGAAGATGTTGTTGGGCACGTGTCGTGGTGAAATTTCCCAGCGGATTTTTTGTTCTATTCTCCTCTTCAGGTCATCCTCCAGGCTAATTCCTTCCCGGAGCATAACGAATAGAGCCAGGAAAGATTCACGGCCCAATAGTTCCAGATCGATAACCAGGCTGTCCGCCACCTCGGGAAATGACTCCACGACACGGTAGATCTCGCTGGTACCCATGCGTATGCCCTGGCGATTAATGGTTGAATCTGAGCGACCATAGATGACACAGCCGCCCCGCCTGTTGAACTCGATCCAGTCGCCATGCCGCCAAACCCCGGGATAGGTATCAAAATAGCTGCTCGTGTAAAGTTGATTATCCTTATCGCCCCAGAAGAAGAGGGGCATCGACGGCATGGGGGCGGTGATGACCAGTTCGCCAACCTCGCCAATAACCGGAGAACCCATGTCATCATAGGCCTGAACCCGCGCCCCTAAAGCCGCACACTGGATTTCACCGGCATAGACGGGCAATAGCCGGCAGCCGCCCACGAAGGCAGTACACAGATCTGTACCGCCACTGACCGACTCCAGGGCCAGCTCCTGGTGGACATGCGCATATACCCACTCAAAGCCTTCGGCCGACAAGGGCGAACCGGTTGAACCGACCGCTCTGATAGCGCTCAGATCAAAACGATCAGCCGGCCTGATACCAGCCTTCATGCAGCCACTAATAAAGGCGGCCGAAGTGCCAAAGTAGGTGATACCGGTTTCAGCCGCCATTTGCCAGAGGGCATAAAGGTCCGGATACCCTGGCGCGCCATCATACAAGACAATGGTCGCGCCGGTCAGTAGCCCGCCAATCAAAAAGTTCCACATCATCCAGCCGGTACTGGTATACCAGAAAAAGCGGTCCCCCTGCCCCAGATCGAGGTGCAGTGAGGCCATCTTGAAGTGCTCAAGAAGGATGCCGCCATGGCCGTGGACGATCGGCTTGGGCAAGCCGGTGGTACCCGAGGAGTAGAGCACCCAAAGTGGATGGTCAAATGGCACCTGCTCAAATTTCAAGGGCGGTGGATCTGAAACACCGGCCAGCAAATTAGGCCAGGTGACGATGTTTGACAACCCATCCAGATCCCGGCCGGAGGTAACCACCGGTACCAGCACGGTTTGAATTAGGGAAGGCAAGCCGGCTTGAAGCTCGGCCAGAATATCCCGGCGATCAAATAGCTTGCCGTTATAGCGGTAGCCGTCAACGGCTAGCAACACCTTGGGATTTATTTGCTGAAAACGATCCAGGACGCTCCGGCTGCCAAAATCAGGTGAACAGCTCGACCAGATGGCCCCGATACTGGCCACCGCGAAGAGGGCGATGATCGTTTCAGGGATATTCGGCATGTAGGCGACAACGGTATCACCCCGTTGAACACCAAGACGGCGTAATGCACCGGCCAAGGCGGCGGTTTTTTCCTGGATCTCGGGCCAGTAGATTTCCAGGGGCGGCCGGTCTTCTTGCTTGAATATCATTGCCGGATGGTCCAGCTGCCTGCGGGCAAAGAAGTTCTCGGTGTAGTTTAACTGCGCGCCCTCAAACCATTTCGCGCCCGGCATAGTTGGTCGGCGCAGGATATGCTCCGGCGGATGGGAGGCAATGATATCAAAGTATGCCCACAAAGTGTGCCAAAAATCGCCCGGGTTTTCGACTGACCACTCCCAGAGATGGGAATAATCACTGAACGATAGCCCGCGTTCGTCCTGCAACCAGCGCAGGTAGTGGCTCAGGTTCGAATCACTGATATCCGTCGCCGATGGCTGCCACAGCGGGCTCTTTTCTGTCTTCTGGCTCATGAGGCGCTCCAAGCAGTTTCTGCAATCGTTCAGGACTTATGAGACAGTTGGTTAACTGGAACTAATCCTGGATGATACTCATAAAGATACTCGGCCGGCGATAGTAAATCAAGGAAATAGAAGGCGGCCGGGAGCGGCCGAAGTTAATCCAGGAGCTCGCGCCGGATGCCACACTGCTCAACCCACCAGATCTCGCTGGCGAAGCGGTCGATGAAGTAACGGTCATGCAAAACCGCCAGCACAGTCCCCTCAAAGCTGCCCAAGGCTTCTTCGAAGCTGGCGCGGGCGGGGATGTCCAGGTGATTGATGGGCTCGTCCAGCAGCAGCACATTACAACCGGCCAGCACCATTTGAGCCAGGGCCAGGCGGGCCCGCTGGCCGTAGCTCAACTGGCTGTTGGGCTTCAGGGGTTCCTCGCCGGTGAATAAAAAATAGGCCAGGAAGTTACGGGCGGCCGTCTCGTTATTAAAGGCCGGACGGACAGTTTGCAGGGGCGACAGAGCGGGATCAAGGCCACTCTGTTCCTGGGTCATGTAGCCCAGCTTCACGCTGGGTCCACACTCTACCCGGCCGGTCAGCGGGGCCAGGCGGCCGGCGATGGTGCGAAGGAGCGTGGTTTTGCCGCTGCCGTTAGGCCCGGTGATCACGATGCGAGCCCCGGGCGAGACATCCACCCACAGATCGCGCAATAACGGCCGGTCGGTCTCGTAGCCTACCTGGAGATCAACCAGGCTCAACACCGATCGACCCAGATGAACCGTATCGGCAAGATCAAGGCGTATGCTCCGCGATTGGGATGGTTTATCCACCCGTTCCTCTGAATCGAGGTAGCGTTCCAACTTTCGCTCCCGGGCCTTCGATTTTTTAGCCACTTTTTTGGCGATGGAACGCTGGTAATCCTTATACCCCTTTAGCTTCATCTTCTCGCCGCCAATACGTACGGAACTGGCCTCTCGCTCGGTGCGGGCCGCCTGGGCCTTGGCTCTTAGAATATCCTGCTTGACCCGGCGGATTTCCCCTTGTTGATCATTGTAAGCCGCCCACTGCTTTTCTCGGGCCAGCTCCAGTTGCTCCCGGTATACGCTGTAGTTGCCGTCATACTCTTGCAACGAACCCTGGCGAGGGTCGATGGCCAGGATCCGGTTGACGCTGCGGTCGAGGAAGGTCCGGTCGTGGGAGACGATGAGCACGCCCCCTGGAAAACCGGTCAGCCACTCTTCCAGCCATTCCAACATGCCGATGTCGAGATGGTTGGTAGGCTCGTCGAGCAGCAACAACTGGGGGTCGCCCAACAGGACCAGGGCCAGGTTCAGGCGGGTCTGCTGCCCGCCGCTCAACCGCTCTACCGAAAGCTCCGGGGCTACCTCGTCGAGGCTTAACCCGGCCAGAATACGGGCAGCCCGGCCGGTATCGGCCGTGCTGATGCGCTGTAGGAGCGCATCGTACTGGTTCTGTAGCCGTACATCGTCGGGTTCGCCGGCCAGGGCCTGGGCCAGGCGGGCCAGTTCCGCCTCCAGCACCGTCACGTCGCCGGCCGCCCGGCCGACCATGTTGGCTACCGTGGTCGCGCCATCAGGGACAAAGCCCTGGGGCAGATAACCCAGCCGGGTACTGGGGTCGCGGGCGACATGACCGGCATCGGCCGCTTCCTCTCCGGCGATGATCCGCAGCAGGGTGCTCTTGCCGCAGCCGTTAGGGCCCACCAGGCCCACCCGGTCGCCGGCGTTGATATTAAAAGTAACGTTTGAGAAAAGAGAAGTCAGGGCGAAGGATTTCGCGAGTTGATGTACGGTCAGCATATTACCTCCAAATAGGTTCACATAGGTTGGACCGTAGGGATCGTTACGGGTCTCGTTCCGTCCCTGGGTCAACGTTAGAACTCGTATGGTGGTAAATCAGTCCGTCATTCCGTTCCAGCCTCGCTAATGGTTCTTGACAGCCATGGCGTTGTTATCCGAATACCGCATGACTATGTCCTTAGCATACCCAGGAGCCCGCTGCTTGTCAAACGGATTTGCGGTCGTGGCCCTGGGAATTGCCACCGGGTATCATAGTCACCGGCGACTTGTGGCGAGGGGCACTGCCGCTCGCAGCCGACAAGCTTGGAGAAAAGGCGATGAGCGACGATATAAGCGATATCCTGGCCTATTACAGCAGCGACCCGGCAAGGGAGCAGACACGCCTGGAAAGGCACCAGCTTGAGTTTGAACTTACCTGGCGTTACCTGGACCGGTATCTGCCGGCCGAGGGCGCTATCCTGGAGGTCGGCGCGGCCACCGGCCGCTATACGCTCGAATTGGCTAGGCGCGGCTACCAAATAACGGCCGTGGACATGTCAGCGTCCTTGCTGGCGGAAAATGAGAAGAACCTGACTGGCGAAGGGCTGCTAAACCAGGTCCGGCTGGTCGAGGCCGATGCCCGTGACCTGAGCCAGGTGACCGGGCAGGCGTTCGACGCCGCCCTGCTGATGGGGCCGCTCTATCACCTGACGATCGAAGCGGACCGGATCAAGGCGCTGGAAGAGGTGTGCGGCCGACTGCGGCCGGGCGGCCGTCTCCGACCGGGCGGGCTCATCTTCTCGGCCTTCATCTGTCGCTACGGCATCCTGGGCGATTTGATAAAAGATCTGCCAGAGTGGATCGAGGACCGGCGCAAGGTTCGTATTCATCTGGCGGCCGGCAAGCGCCCCGAGGGTTATCCGCCCGGCGGTTTCCGCGGCTACTTCGCCACGGTACCCGAAATCGCCCCACTGCACGAGGCCACCGGCTTCGAAACGCTAACGCTGGCGGCGGTGGAACCGGCTATCTCGACCGACGACGAGAGTTACAACCGGCTGCGCGGGGAGCAGCGCCGGCTGTGGCTCGACCTGCTGTACGAGATCGGCACCGAACCGTCGATCATGGGCGCCTCGCGCCATTTATTGTATGTGGGGCGAAAGCTTTGAGCTGTGAGCTGTGAACGACGAGCTTCGTGCCCAGCCTTGAAACCCCAGGTCGGGCCGAGTTGGGGCCCCCCAGCCACGGTAGCAAACCCAGACCTTGTTATCAGCGGCCGTTGTCTTGGGACACGCGACCGGGCGCGTTACGAAGCGAAGGCGCGTCCTACCCGTTCGATGCGAAAGGGTGTGCGGTCCGGTGTGGACGGTTCGTCGAATTCTTGGGCGGCCAGGTGACCGGAAAAGACGGCCTGGGCGATGATATTGGGGGCCTCGGCATCACCGATCACCCGGAGCGAGTCGAGTCCAGACCGGTCCGGGGAAGAGCGCAGTTCCCGGTAAAGGGCGTCTTCAGGCAGGCGGTCGGTCAACAAAACCAGCGTATCACAAGGCAGTTCGGTGCTTAAGCCGGTCGCGGCGCTGGCCAGGGTAAGCGAGCCGGCCTGGATCCGGGTTAGGGTCTGTTGGGTGTGGCTGGTGACGCCCAGTTCCAACAGGCGCTGTTGAATACGCCGCTGCTCCAGGGTATAACCACTCCAGTAAGAAACCAGGGGGGCCGGGGTAACCAGCGCCACCTGGTTGTTACCCTGGCGGACCAGCCATTCGGCCAGAACACCGCCCAGGTAATAATGATCATGGTCGAAGATGACCACCCGGCCGGAAGGCATTTGGCCGGCAAGCAAGTCATCAGGCGTAAGAACATGGGGTAGATCATGGCCGGGGATGGGCTGCCACAGGTCCCGGCCGATGCCGTCCCGGCGCCAGCGCGCGCCGGTAGCGACGATGACATGCTTAAAACCTGCTTCGATCACCTCGGCCGCAGTCATAGGGCTACCCGGATAAAGGGCCACATGGGTTAGCTTGTTTATTTGGGTCAGGCGCCAATCGATGACCCGGCGCCATTCGCTCAAGCCTGGCAAGGACGATTCCAGGGCGACCCGCCCACCCAGGTCCGGCCGGGCCTCGACCAGAGTCACACTGTAGCCCCGTTGTCCCAGCGCCCGGGCGCACTCCAGTCCGGCCGGACCGCCACCCACCACCAGGATTTCGACGGCTGTTTTGTTAGGCCTGATATGCTCCGGATGCCAGCCCCGGCGCCAGGTCTCACCCATGGTCGGGTTTTGCGTGCAGCGGATGGGCACGATCTTGGTATCGCCGGTGACACAGATATTGCAGCCGATACATTCACGGATATCTTCAAAACGGGCTTCTTTGATCTTGTTGGGCAGGAAAGGATCGGCGATGGAAGGACGGGCGGCGCCGACCAGGTCCAATATCCCCCGGCGAACGGCCGAGACCATGCTCTCCGGGGAGGTGAAACGGCCCACGCCCACAACCGGCTTGCCCGTCAGGGATTTGACAAAAGCTGTGTAGGGTTCCTGGTACCCCTCCTTCTCAAACCTGGAGGTCGCCGAGTCATTACTCCAGTCGCTTATATTCACATCCCACAGGTCAGGCAGTTCGGCCAGCATGGCCACGATCTCTCGCCCTTCGCCCTGGCTGGTAATCCCATCCGGGCCGAGAAGCTCATCAACGGCCAGGCGTACGGCCACGGCGCACCTGTCACCCACCGCCTCTCTGGTTTCCTCGATCAGCTGGCGCAGTAAGCGGGTCCGGTTAACCAGGCTGCCCCCGTATTCGTCGAGGCGATCGTTAAAACGGCGGGAGAGAAATTGTGCGGCAATGCTCATGGTATGGCTGGCATAACAATAGATGATGTCAAAGCCGGCCCGCCGGGCCCGCAGCGCCGCCTGGCGATGCCAGCGTCGCACGTTGCGGATATCTTCCTTGTCCATGGCCCTGGACTGCACCGGCGCATAGTCGCTGCCGCCAAATACCGACATCGATCTGGCCCCCAAGGGAGGTACGCGCGAGTAGAGATTGCTCGCATCGATGCCGTTATAAGCCAGCTCTATACCGGCCAGCGCGCCATGCCGGTGCACCGCCTCGGCCATCATGGCCAGAGGCGGAATATCGTCGTCATCCCACAGGCGCCCTTCCACATGAGGCGAGAGATCGCTGCTGTGGTGGATCTCTACCTCTTCTGTGCAAACCACGCCCCAACCACCTTCCGCCTTGATACCCCGCATAGCGGCCAAAGCCTGGGGCATGCGGTAGCCGAAACCATTGCAGTGGGGGACCTGGTAAAAACGATTGGGGGCGACGACCGGGCCGATCTGCACCGGTTCAAAAAGGATGTCAAAGGGGTTATGGGCCATAAACTGTTTATTCCCTTCCAGGTTGGCGGTAACTTGAATAATGAATGGAACAGACTTTATCATTTCCCCGGCCGGCGGGCGATAGGGTTATTTTGACAGGGGAATTAAGCAGTCATAATATCCCTGAGTATATTTAATAGTAAATGTTTGAATATAGGTTAGCATCACAACACGCAACGAGGCATTCTAACCATGGAAAAACGACGTCTGGGGAAAACAGATATTGCGGTGACGCCCATCGGGCTGGGGGTCATGCAATTCGCCGGGGGGAAGGGGTTGTTCGGGATGGGGATGTCCGTTCTGTCCGGAGAACAAATGAACGCCATCATCAAGGCGGCCCTGGATGGGGGCATCAACTGGTTTGATACGGCCGAGATGTACGGCCGGGGTCGATCGGAGCGGGCGCTGGCCAATGGCCTGAAAGCGGCCGGCATCGAAGCCGGGCAGGTTCAGATAGCGACGAAATGGCTGCCGCTTTTACGCACGGCCGCGAATATCAACCGCACCATCGAGCGGCGACTTCATTTTTTAGATGGCTACCCGATCGCCCTTTATCAAGTTCACCTGCCCTGGAGTTTTTCCCCGCCAGAGGCCGAGATGGCGGCCATGGCCGGCCTGGTTGAGGCGGGTAAGATTCGGGCTGTCGGGGTGAGTAACTTCAGCGCCGTTCAGATGCGTCGGGCGCAGACGGCTCTGCAAAAACGGGGTCTGACCCTGGCGGCGAACCAGGTCCATTACAGTTTGTTGCAGCGGGGTATTGAAAGGAATGGTGTGCTGGAAACGGCCCAGGAGCTAGGCGTGACCATCATCGCCTATACACCCCTGGAAAAAGGGGTGCTATCGGGCATCTATCACCAGGATCCGGCCTTGCTGGCTCAGAAATCTTTCTTCCGGCGCAGTTCGATGGGCCGTCAAATTGAGTCCAGCCGCCCCCTGGTGGAGGCGTTGGAAGCGATCGCGACCCGCTATGAGGCCACGGCGGCCCAGGTGGCCTTGAACTGGCTCATCCACTTCCATGGCCAGACGGTGGTCGCCATCCCCGGCGCCTCCAAGGTGACCCAGGCCGAGCAAGCGGCCGGGGCCATGGCTTTCAAGTTGTCGGCCGAGGAGTTGGCCCGGCTGGACGAGCTTTCCCGGTCGTAGCCTGATTGAGGCTGAAGCGCCACCATAGGCCGGTTTTCCACCGTACCCATGAATCTCTGGCTACCTGACCTCGCGGGTTAACAATGCAGCTCAGTTTATTGCTCTCCTTTTTCTACCGGTTGGCCTATCAAGTCGTATTTTCGGATCTTCACCGGTATGGGATCCCTACCGGCCGGCAGCTGGCAGTATGTACTCATTCATGATTTGAAGTAGAGCAGCATAATCACGTCCTTCAAAGCCACCGGCGGTAAAGATGACCACCATCTTAGGTTCGGGTAATACGAAGATGAATTGGCCGCCATATCCGGCCGCAAAGTACGTAGCGGTTTCTCCTGCAGGAAAGGTTCCTAACCACCAGAGATAGCCGTAGGCAGGGCTAAGGGCCGGCACCGGCGTATCGGACCCGGCCATGGTGGCAGACTGCCGGGTGGATAACGAGACCCAATCTTCTGATACCACGCGGATCCTGTTCCAAACCCCACCATCCAAGAGAAGCTGGCCGATCTTCGCCATATCCCGGGGATAAAGATAGAGCGTAGATGAAGCCACCGTCATATCACTTGCCTTTGGAAATGGGTACCATTGGTATGAATCAATGCCCAGCGGGGTAAATAGATGCTTTTCCGCAAACTCCGCCAGGGTCATACCGCTACTTCTCTTGATAATCTCGCCAAGGAGATTCGTTGTGCCGCTGTTGTAGATAAACTGTGTACCGGGCTCGGCGATCGCCGGTTTATTAAGAACGTATTCGATGGGGTCGTCCGCAGCCATCATGGCCCCCAGATCGTTGCGCAGATCATCATAATCATACTCTTCGGTCCAGGAAATCCCAGACGTCATTGACAGCAAATGCTCCAGTGTGATCCGGCTTTTGGTTTCGTCACTGAGGTGTGTGTAGTCGGGGAAGTAAAAAAACAAGGATTGTTGTGTATCGGTTAGCAGGCCTTCATCGATAGCGATTCCAAGCAAGATGGAGGTGACGCTCTTGGAAACCGAGGCCGCGCTGTGCAACGTGTTTCGGTCGAAGTTGTGGGTGGCGAAAGTCAAGCCCTGGTCCAGGTCACTCAAATCGAGATCCTCGCCAGGAAAATACTCCTCAAATACGAGCTGGCCGTCCTTGATCACGACAATCCCATGCAGCCAGTGGTCGGGGTACTCTGCCAGGCCATCCATGAGGCCACCCATTTCTGTGGTGTCCATCCCCACATCTTCTAAGGAGGCCGCCGGCCAACCATCGCTCATCTGCTCCGGTATCTTGTAAGTGTACCCTCGGTCTGGGGCGATCAGGGCAGTGCAAGATGTAAAGATAAGTGTGCCTAACAGCACCCCTACCAACCATACAGTTCTTCCGGGATGATGGGATTGAGTTTTTGTCATCATGTCTGTAACATCCTCTTTCTTATGCAGTCAATCCAAGCGGTTGACGTCCTTTCATTGCCCATAGAATAGGGAATTAATGTGTTGAGAATGTGTATATGATTTGATGATTATATGTAGCTTTGACTGGGGATTTGAAGCTGAGCGGAAAAGCGTTGGCCCGGCTGGATGAGCTTTCCCGGTCGTTTCTAGGCTGAGCAGACAACTTACACAGTGAATGGCCGCTACCCGTCGGGTTAAATGTTTGGCCGAAAACGAAAAAGGGGCTGCCTAACCGGGTTGAGCAGCCCCTTGTATTCTATGCCGGCTTTCTTATCGCTTAGAAAGCCCAGTGAATCGCTGTCGAAGCGACAACAATCCAGGAAACTACCATGGAGAAAAGAAAAGCGCCAAGGTAAATATGGCCGGTCTTGCGATTGAAGTAAGTCATCAAGATGCCGGCCATCGTCATCAGCGGTAGGAATTGGAAGGCAATAATGCCCCACAGCGACTCGTCGGGCCAGAATAATGTGCCGCCAGTGAGCAAAGGAATATAGTGGATGAGTAGCAGACCAACATACCCCAGAACCAGGATGACCACATTGATCAGGATCTCTTTACCGAGGCCGATATTCTCTTTGCGTAACTGGGCAAACAGCACCAAGTTCAGCAAAAAGAAGTAGAAAAGGAAGGGGAAGAAGTAGGTAAAGGCAATCCGCAACTGCAATGGCGTGAGCAATTTGACGGCGAAGACCCAAAAACGGTAATCTGACTTGAAGAAATAATCCGTTAGGAACAGGGTGATGTAGCCGGCCAGGGCGATCAGGAGGGCCAACAGCAATGATTTGCCGATCTTGCCCAGGCTCAGCTTGCCGCTCCAAGTAAGCCCATAGTCATCGGCCGTCCCACCGGCCTTTTTATTGATGACAAAATGCCAGAGCAGGAATAGAACCAACGTTATCACCCCGAGGATGGTTGTCCAGGTGATAACCTGGTTGGTGATATTTTGTGGGAACAGAGCGGTTGCGGTCCACTCTTGATCTTCATAAATGCTTTTGAAGGTGAATAGGGTAGCCGGTCCCAAGAGCATGGTAATGGCCGCCGCTACCCACCAACCAACACGACTGGAGGTTTTTAACGGCGGCGGGTCCTGGGCCAGGGTGCCAAAGAATTTTGTCCTCAGCAACAAAATCCCAACCGGTAACAAGAGCAGTACCATGCCGATCAGGGCGACCAGGTTGCCAATTTCTTTCCAGAACCAGGTCTGGCTGTAGGGGTCCAAATCATTGCCCCCATCGAGGGTCATCTGGAACCATTCAACCGCATTGCCGATGGCTGCCGTTGAGAGATGATCGCCAGGATGGGTCGTGCGAGGCTGGTACAACATCCGGGCAGTGCCATCTTCGATAGAGCCGTAGAGTTTGCCTATTTCCACATCTTCCGTCGTGTTAAACAGCGCCTTTAGCTTGTCGCCGCCTACGATATCTGTCGCTTTCGGGACTAACCACATCAGCGAGGCGAACTCGTCCCACTCCGAAAAGACCAGGCCCAGGTTGTGGGGCCATTCCGGCGTGCCCTCGGGTGCGCCAAAGGTGCCCGTGGAAGATCCTTCCAATACCATAGCTTTATAGTCATCGGGATAAACGCCGGCCGCAACACCCAGGGCCCAGCCACCCATGGAGTGTCCTTCCAGGCCAATGTTGTCTTTATCGACGATGTCTAAGGTCCGCATGTAAGCCAAGGCATCGGGCCCGCCAAAGCCATTGGCGAAAGCCGGTCCATCGGAGTAACCATGGCCTGTCTGATCGGAGGCCAGGACCACGTAACCTCGCCGGGCAAATTCAATCGAAAAACCGTCTTGTGTTTCGCGTGAATTAATATAACCGTGAATCGCCACGATTCCCGGCGCCGGATTTTCGGCCGTGACGCCCTCTGGAATATATAACAGGCCGCTCATCATTGTGCCGTTGGAACCAACCCAACGTACATCCTTAATCGTTGTTGAGCCGCCGCTTGTCTGAACCGTCCAGGATACGAATCCCCCGAGGAGGATCAGTAGAAGAGCAATAATGAGAATTCTTACAGGATGTTTCATCTTCTTTCCTTTTTCACAATTTTGATACGGATAAAAGTTTGCCGTTAGTCACAAGCAACAGTCTTAATTTGTTATCCATCACCTCCTGTTGATTTCATCAGCTATTGCCCCTGAATAAATCGGTTGAAATCCATTCTATGTTTTGTCCGTAATATCTCTATGACCCGGCTAATTTCTTGCCTGGTTTTGGCCTCATCCCAGCCAAGGGTTTGACCAACCAGGCGGCCGAGTTCTTCCAACCCTTCCGCCGTCACGTGACCAAGCTTGCCCAGCATCGAGCGTCGAAGGATAAAATCGTCTAGATGTACAACATCTTCATTTTCGACAATATGCTTTACCTCTTGTTGGCTCACGCCGGTAAAATGGTGAAGATAGGCATCATGCTGGATTTCGACCTGGTCCAGCATCCGTTCTGCCCTTGTGCCATATCTGGCAAAAAGGATTTCTAATCGTTCTGGGAGGATACCTGTCTGGGACACAACTTTTGAGAAATATTGTTCTTTTTCTTCTTCACTCTTGGGGTAACCTTTGCCGCCTCCAATTTGATAGTTCCGGGTGCTTTGTGCGCGCTGCTTGCCCAGACGTTGCAACACGGCATCACTCGCTTTCTCGGAGAAAGCCCGGTAGGTTGTCCACTTCCCGCCAATTAGCGACAAGATCGGAAAATCGGTTTCTTTATCTGGCTCGGCGATCATGATCTGGTGATCCCGGCTGATTTGACCGGTTAAAGGCGCTTTCGAGTTGGTCAGGGGTCGAACGCCAGATAAAGTGAAGACAATTTGGGCCGGCGTGACCGTTATGGTTGGGAATACCCGCTCAATCATCTGGATGAAATATTGCACCTCTTGATCGGTGATTACCGCTTGATCAGGATCATCGATTTGTAAATCCGAGGTGCCGATCAATACTTTATCTTCCAGCGGGTAGATGAGAACGATACGGCCATCTTTGTTTTCAAAGAAAAATTCGTTGTTTCCAATGGCTTTCCGCAGCGCCGGGTTTTCGACAACGATATGGGAGCCTTTTGTGCCGCCAATAAATTCGGTATCCCGGCCAAAGGAGGCGTTTACCCGGTCGATCCAGGGGCCACCTGCGTTTACCACCACTCGGGGGATCACCGTCAAGGTCGTGCCGTCTATTTCATCTCTGAGCGTGACCTGATTGCCCGCGGCCGACACGAGGCTCACATAATTCATGGGCCAGGCGCGCTCATTCACCTCGACGGCGTCGGTGATCAACTCCAGGGCAATTCGCTCCGGAGAAGGCATGGAACCATCATAATACGTGCCGGTATAGATAACCTCGGGGTTCAGCAGCGGAAAAATTTCTAATGAATCCGCGTTATTTCTAAACACATGCCTGGGGACGGTTTTCTGTTTTCGCGTATAAAAATCGTAGAGGGTCATCCCAATTTTTATAACAATCGCCCCCCGCTCCGCGGGTCTGTCCAGTATGCCAATAAATTTGAAAGGGGCGTTTAATAAGCCTGAGAAGACCTTAAAGATCGGGAAAGTAGTGGGTAGTGGCTTTACCAGGTGGGGGGCATTTTCCAGTAAACGATTCCTTTCCTGAACCGCTTCCTTCACCAGGCGAAACTCGCCATTTTCCAGGTAACGAATACCCCCATGGACCATGTGGGATGAGGCTGCGCTGGCCCCACTGCAATAATCTCCCCGATCGACCATCAGAACATCGACGCCCTGAAGGGCCAGGTCTAAAAAGGTCCCGATCCCATTAGCACCCGCGCCGACGATCAGCACGCTGACTGCGGGGTTTTCTTTTATTATTTGAAGCCTTTCTTTACGGCTGAGCATAAACCCTCTAGTGCTCGCAAACTACAACTGTAAACAGTGTCTAATCGGTCAGAGCACTACTCAATCCAATCGAATGTTCGTGTCACGGCTTTTTTCCATTGGGCGAAATAATCAGTTCCAGCTTTGCTCGCTTCATCGGGATACCAGGTTTTATCAACCTGCCAGTTCTGTCTCATCTCCGCTTTGCTCTTCCAGAAACCGACCGCGTATCCGGCCGCGTAGGCTGCCCCCAGGGCCGTCGTTTCGGGCACCTTGGGCCGGATGACCGGTACGCCTAGGACGTCCGCCTGAAACTGCATGAGCATGTCATTTTGGACCATGCCACCGTCAACCTTCAATGATTTTAGGTCGACCCCCGAATCGGCATTCATCGCATCCAGCACCTCTCTAGATTGATAGGCCGTTGCCTCCAACACAGCCCTGGCGATGTGGCCACGATTAACAAAGCGAGTCATGCCGACAATCGCCCCGCGCGCGTCCGATCGCCAATAGGGGGCAAACAACCCGGAGAAAGCCGGCACAAAATAGATGCCGCCATTGTCCTCAACGGTATTGGCTAAATTCTCTATTTCGGGAGCAGAATCAATTAGTTTTAGATTGTCCCTTAGCCATTGGACCAAAGCACCGGTGATGGCGATGGAACCCTCCAAAGCATAGTTGGGGGCTTCATCCCCAAACTGGTAGCAGACGGTAGATAGCAGTCCATTCTTGGATTGGATAACTTCATGCCCCGTATTCAAAAGCATGAAACAGCCCGTACCATAGGTGTTTTTCGCTTCACCACTTTCAAAACAGACCTGCCCCACCATGGCTGCGTGCTGGTCGCCCAGATCCCCGGCGATACGGACGACGCCGCCAAAAGGCCCATTGGCCTCGGTATGCCCGTATATCTCGGCCGAAGAATGAATTTCGGGCAGCATGGACGGCGGGATGCCCATGACCTCACACATCCCCTGATCCCAGGTCAATGTCTGAAGGTCCATGAGCATGGTGCGGCTGGCGTTGGTCACATCGGTCACATGCTTCCCGCCATGGGTACCCCCGCTCAAGTTCCAGATTAGCCAGGTATCCATGTTGCCAAATAGTGCCCGTCCCTCCTCGGCCGCTTGTTGGACGCCGGCAACATTTCGTAATATCCAGGCGATCTTGGGAGCTGAAAAATAGGTGGTCAGAGGCAGACCGACTTTGTCGCGAAAACGATCTTGCCCCCCCTCTCCGGCTAATTCGGCGATAATGGCATCTGTTCGGGTATCTTGCCAGACAATCGCATTCGCATAGGGTTGGCCGGTCAATCTATCCCAGACCACTGTCGTTTCTCTTTGGTTGGTCACGCCAATAGCGGCAATGTTCCCGGCCGCCGCCCCGGCTTTCCGCAGCGCGCCTTTGATCACCTCCTGGCTCCTGGCCCATATTTCCAAGGGGTCATGTTCAACCCAACCCGGTTTGGGGTACTTCTGTTCATGCTCCAACTGGTGATGACCGACAGGTTCCCCCTGTCGATTGAAGATCATGCACCGGGTACTGGTCGTGCCCTGGTCGATGGCAGCAATATACTCATGCATCGGAACCCACCTGTAAAACTCGCCTGAGAGAGAATTTTATGGTCAAATATTAGAGAGGCATGAACGGAATGTCAACACCCATGAACATACGTGCAGGCCGGGGTTCTATCCATTGTTTGGGGTGAATAATTTTTCAAGTTTCTCGCACGAACGTGCGCATAACGCTTTTCTAATCACCTGAATTCTGAATACGCCTATTTAGAAAAGGCGTATTCTTGAGTAACTTGGGAGGTATCTGTGGCGTTCAATCTTGATCAAGAAAGAATCGATAAGGCCATCAAAGTTGCCAGGTTGTATTATTATCAGAACCTGACCAGCGAAGCCATTGCTCGTGAAATGGGGGTGTCCAGATCCACCGTATCCCGGCTGCTCACCTTCGCCAAAAAAGAGGGGTTGGTACATATTCAAATCACCACGCCAACCCGGGAACCCGTCGAGCTGGAAAAGAAGATCGTCGATTACTTCAAAATCAAGAACGCCCATGTTGTGCCCGTGCCGGATATTGCGGGTGAAGCAATCTGGCTGGAAAGGGTAGCCCAATACGCCGCGAATCATCTAAATACGCTCTTTGGATCAGAGATGATTCTTGGCATCGCCTGGGGAACAACTTTAAGTGCGGTATCCAAACATCTACTGAGAAAGAGCACCCATAATTCGCAGATTGTGCAATTGAATGGGGCCGGAAATACCCATTCGATGGGCATAAATTATGCCAGTGAAATCATCATGCGCTTTGCCGAGAACTATCAAGCCAGGGCCCACCTCTTTCCTGTTCCGACTTTTTTTGATTTTGCCGATACGAAGGAGGCTCTCTGGCGCGAGCGGAGTATCAAACGATTACTTAATCTTCAGGAAAAAGCCGATATTCTTCTTTATAGTATTGGCGCGGTAAATGCCGGTATCCCGAGCCACGTTTACAGCGGAGGATATTTGGAGGAAAGTGATTATTTGGAAATACAAAGAGAGGGTATCGTCGGGGATATTGCCACAGTTTTTTTTAGAAAAGATGGCACGTTTGACAATATACCCCTCAACAGCCGGGCCTGTGGCCCGAACCTGGCCTTGTTTCAGAGGAAACATGGGGTTTGTGTCGTCTCCGGGCTGGGGAAAGTGGCTGGTTTATTCTCGGCCCTAAAAGGAAATCTGATCGCCGAATTGATTGTCGATGAGCCAACGGCCCGGGAACTTGTCAATCACTTTCCCAATAGCGCCACGGAGGGCCGGAGGGCCGGGTAACTTTCATAGGAGAGAAAAATGAGTGATCTGGGTATCATGTACCGGCGCGAGCACGCCCCCGAACACCTGCCTGCCTTTGCCGCCCGGGCTGAAGAGGCGGGTTTTGATTCATTGTGGCTGGTTGAAGATTGTTTCTATGGCAGCGGTATCGCCTCGGTCGCCACGGCCCTGGCCTGTACCAGGACAATCAAGGTGGGCCTGGGCATCATGCCGGCCGTCGCCCGTAACCCGGTCTTCACGGCCATGGAAATCGCCACCCTGGCTCGCATTTATCCGGGGCGCTTTTTGCCAGGGATCGGCCATGGGGTGGCCGGCTGGATGCGCCAGATCGGGGCCATGCCCAACTCCCAGCTGTGCGCCCTGGAAGAGACGGCATTGACTGTGCGCCGGCTTTTAGCCGGCAAAGAGGTGAGCTATTCCGGCCGCGAGGTCCAACTCCAGAATGCCCGCCTACGCTTTCCGCCGGACCAGATCCCCCCTGTTTCCCTGGGCGTCAGGGGGCCAAAGTCCCTGGCCCTTTCGGGCAGGGTGGCCGACGGCACCATCCTGGCCGAATTCGCGTCCCCAGCTTATCTCTCCTGGGCCCGGGAACAGATCGGCCGCGGCCGGTTGGAGACCGGGGGCAATCGACCGCACCGGCTTACTGTCTTCGCCTTTGTTTGCCTCGAGGATGACACAGCCGAAGCCCGCCGCCAACTATGCCCGCTGGTAGCCGCGGCCGTCGCTTCAGGCAAGATCAACGCTCAGATCGCGCCCCTGGGCATCCTACCGGCGGCCGAAGGGATGCTGGCTGATGGCGGACCTCAACTGCTGGAAGCGGCGATGCCTGATGAGTGGATCGACCAACTCAACGTTGCTGGCCCACCGGAAGCATGCGCCGCGGCTATCGGCCGGTTGGTCGAAGCCGGCGCCGATTCAGTGGTGCTGGTCCCCCTGCCGGATAAAGGCCTGGATGAGCTGGACCTTTTCGCCGGCCGGTTGTTGCCCCTGTTATCCTGAACGAAACCCAGGGGTGCACGCCCCGTAGGGATCACATACCATCACGGTACAATGTTTTCAGCATGCGCATGGCATGGAGGGTGACCCATTTCGATGGCCGGCCTATCTCTTCAAATTGGATAAATTGCTGCATCCAGAGGCCGCCTTTAGGATGCTTTTCACATAGCCAGCGGCCGTCAGCGGTCTGTTTGTCCAATACCAGCGAGAGACCCTCTTGAATCTGCTCCTCGTCAGGAGAAACATAGGGGGCCAGCAACTCCAGCACTTCCAGAATATCGGTGTCAAAGCGCAGCGGAAAGCCGAATTCGAACCATCTTGAACTCGGTTTGCCTTTGCCATATTGGTACAGATTCGAGGCTAGAATCTGTTCGATGGCCAGACGCCTGGACGCTTCAACTTGCGGCGTGAGCCAGCTCGCCGGCAAACCGCTATAGGCTCTTAGAACGTCGGCCGTCGCCCACAGACAGGAGAACGGTTTCAGTTTAGAGACACAAGGCCAGATGCCGTCGTCCCCCTGGATTTTGACCAGCCAGCCAAGCAGCGCCTTCGTCCGTGGATCCTGCTCGTAGCCAGACCACAACATCAATCGCAGCAGATCGGCGCCATGGCAGGGAAGGTTGACGATGCGCCCTTTCAGTTCCATGCCGTAGGAGCCATCATCGGCAAGACAACCATCGATCAGGTACTCCATTCCCCGCAGAACACCAGCATCCGCCCGGGAGCCCAGCCACATTAACAGCAGAAGAAAGCGCTGTGTACCGTGATGTGGCCGGTCATCAGATCCCCAGTAACCTTGAGGGCGCTGGCGTGACTTGAGCTTCTGAACAGGCGCTGATTCAGCGATATCCTGGATTGCGTTGAATACAGCGGGATCATCTTCCGGCAGGTCATAAAGCCAGCGCAGGGTAAAATAGCGGATAGATGGATCTGACTCCTCTAGCAACCAGTCAGCAGGGTCGCCATTGAGCAAGGCTTTCCAATCACTCACCGGACCTCCAATCAGCAATCTCGGGCTGCCTATTGGTTGATAAATAAAATCGCAAAAAAGAGCTCTGCCTGAATAGTTTATACAAAAAAGTGGTCTGGAATATCTTCAGCCGCCCTCAGCTTCGCTATTGCCGTCCAACTGGAAGGTGTGGACGGTATCATATTGGCGGTCCATGATCACGTTGATCGCGCCCGTGTTCATGCTGTAGACAATCGACCACTGGGTATTGGCCTGGGCCACACTTTCCAGCAGGTCGATTGCTTCCTGTCCGGACAGGCTGCCTTCTGTCTCGCCCAACTGCTTCCCCATCCGGTCATAGCGCCAGCATTGACCCTCGGCCGTGTCGCCGGCCGAGGCCTTCAGGAAGTTCGTCATCTGCTGCCAGTTCGTATCGTTGGGCAAAATCACCAGTTGGCCTTCGAAGAACTCCAACAGTATCGAGCGCCCCGAAGCGTCGGCGATCAGATAGTGGAGCGGCGGCCCTCCGCCCATGTCGATGTTGTAGCCGGAAAAGATTTCCAGCGCTTCGTCCACATCCCGGGCGCCGTCCAGCATCTGGCGCATCACCATCAGCGAATCGATACTTTCTTTGTCCGGGTCCGGCGCTCCCTGCCCGGCCGGCACAGCCGCCATGCCCACCACCAGGCCGTGCTCGTTCATCCCGTCAAAAGGCCAGAACGGCGTCTCCAGCAGGGGCAATCGGGCCTCGATCGGCCGCCCTTCCAGATCGCGGACGTCGCTTTCAGAAACCAGGTAGCCGATGTCCACCATGGAAACGGAGGCGTATCCACCGGGTGGATCGGTAAAAAGTAGCACGGCCGGGCTGTAATGCCAGTCGAAATTTCGGCCGAAGAGACCACTTTTACCATCAGCGTAAGCGGCGAAAAGCGAACAGCCCCAGGCCGGTACGGAACGCTTCAAATCAGCCGTCGTATTTTGATCGGCCGGGGTATCTGGCTGGTTGGCTGTGCCATATTCCCCATAGTAATGCATCGTGTAGAGAGGATAATCATCGACCTGTTTCAGGCTTTGGAGCGTCGCGCAGGCCTCAAGTGACAACCCCTCCAGACAGGCAACCGGACCGGCCGTGGGCGTGGGATTGGCGACCGGGGGAACGGTGCCCGCCGGGAGGGTGGTGTTGGTCGCAGAGGCCGCGATCTCGAGGACCGGGCCAACGTTAGCAACAGGCTCTCCGCAGCCGATCAGGAAGAATAAGCCGATCAGCAGGATAAGCCCTGAACACAGGATTGACGACTTACGGCCGTTCATACTGCCACCTTCGGTCAGACCAAACAAGCGGGTTTAGCGGTTATCATACAATAGATCTTTTCCCATTTACAAGGTCACCGGGCTGCGCGGGTTAACGAAAAAGTGGTCAGGGTTAGTCATTCCCCCACCTCGCTGATAGCAGGCTCTGCGTTGGCAAGAATCCAGGCGAATGGATGCCCGCCCACGCCTTTGCGGGGGCAGGCACTTAGCGGCATGACAAATTGTTGGTGGACCCGGGCAGCGCTACCCGTCGTTTTCAGGCAGGCCCCACAATCTGAGGAAACCATCCCAACCTATCGAGGCGATTAAGGTGCCGTCAGCGTTAAAAGCGGAGCGGATAGCCAGGTCCTGGTGCCCATCAAGGCGGGCCAATTGCTCGCCGCTGTCCACGGCCCACAAACGGAGCGTCCGGTCATTACTCGTAGAGGCCAGTAACCGGCCGTCTGGACTGAAAGTGACCCCGTTTACCGGCCCGCCATGGCCCTGGAACGTCTCGATTAAGCTGCCATCACCCGCGTCCCACAAATAGATGCGGGCGTTATCGCTGGCCCCCACAACTTGCCGGCCGTCGGGAGAAAATTCGACATCCTCAACAAAATGAGTGGCCCCACTCAGGACCAGTGTTTCATCACCGGAGGAAGCTGGCCACACGCGGGCCAAATTGTCCCCACCGCCGGTAACCAGCATACTCCCATCAGGGCTGAAGCGAATGGAATTCACCCGCGAGTCATGTCCGAAAAATCTTACCTGTTCGTCGCCGGTCGCCACGTCCCATACCCTGGCCGAGCCTAAGAAGCTACCGGCAGCCAGTAAGCGGCCGTCAGGGCTGAAAATGACCTCACTCATATAGCCCGGCGCGCCGCCGATTTTCCGCAGGCGTTCGCCGCTGTCCACATCCCATAAAGAGATAGCCTTCTCAATCCCCGACGAAGCGAGGGTCTTTCCATCGGGGCTGAAAGCTACATTGGTCCATACGTAGCCACCACCACCCATTACGTGGACCAGTTGCCCGGTGGCCACGTCCCAGAGGGGAATGAGAGTGCTGCGGCAGGCGGCCGCCAGGTATTGCCCGTCGGGGCTGAAGGCGACGCCGCAGGTCTCGTGCAGATCTTCAAAACCTGGCATTTCTGCCTGGCGAAGTTGGATCACCCCGGCCGCGTTTTCCGGCGAGATTGGGGCGCGGTTTAGGGAAATGGGCTGCGGGGTTGGCCTGGCTGGGGTTGGCGGAGCCGTTGGCGATGCGGTCGGCAGCGGCGCACCGGTCACGGCGGGCGTATTTGAAGCCAATATGGTCATCCAGGTCTCGGGGGCAAAATCGACCGTTTCCGGGAGTCCATCTGGTGCAGGCGTAAAATTTCGACAGCCGGGTCCCAGCGTTTCAGGCCAGTAGTCAGTGCTTTCGTACTCCGGGCTCATCAGATAGGCCAGGCCAAGAAGAACCTCGCCATTCGTCATGGCAATCTGGTATTCCATCTCGTTACGCGGGCCCATAAGGCCGTTACTGGCCAACCAATTTTCTCGCTCCAGGTGTTCTTGACGTTCTTCCAGCGCCTGCTGGCTATTAGAAGTATCCCTGTTTGTCCAGGAGAAATCCCTGGTTTTTTGCCATATCCCGCCCTCTTTCTCATAGGTGGCCGTGCCCAGGGCGGCCGAAGAGTGCAGAATCGAGATCTTATCAGCCCATTGCACACAAGGGCTGCCCAGCCCGAGCCTTTCGGAGCGGATACCCAGGTAGAGGGTGTCCCCGGCGTGCATAAGCAGCAACTGGCCATAAGCCAGGTCGATGGTCAACGCCTTATCCCACTCGCCAGAAGAGATTACACCGTCTATAGTCGCCGGCTCCCCTGGGGGCGCGTAGATGCTCGGCAGGACTTGTGATTCTTCATGGCCAAATGACCCGGGGTTCCAGGCAGGCCAATAAGCGCTGGCAATACCGTTGGTCAGTCGCCGCTGATTATTACCCTCGACATCCATCAGGTAGATCTCGAACTGTCCATCACGATCAGATTGAAAGACAATTTGACGGCCATCAGGTGACCAGGCAGGATCCTCGTCTACCGTATCGGGACTGTTCGTCAGGCGTTGCATGTTTGTTCCGTCGGCGTTCATCATATAGATGTCTTGTTTTTCTTCTCCCTGAACCAGCGAAAAATAGAGGATTCTTGTGCCATCAGGCGACCAGGCCGGGAAGAGCTCCCAGGCTGGGCTTTCAGTCAGTCGCCGCTGATTTCCCCCATCGGGGTCCATCACATAAATCTCCCAATTACCGTCCCGTTCGGAGTTGAACAGTATCTGTCGTCCGTCGGGGGACCAGTCAGGGCGCATATCGCCGGCAGGGCTGTGGGTTAAGCGCTGTGGGTTGCCGCCATCGCTTTCCATGATATAGATCTCCATATCGCCGTCGCGGTCGGATACAAAAACTATCTGAGCGCCATCAGGAGAGTAACTGGGATGCAGCTCGTTAGCCGGGTGGTCTGTCAATCGCCGCCGGTCACTGCCATCGGCATTCATGACATAGATATCTTCGTTACCCTCGCCGGTGGAAACGAAGGTAATCAGTTGGCCATCGGGCGACCAGGCCGGCGTCTCATCGTCAACCTGGTTGTCGGTCAGTTGTCGTTCATCGCTGCCATCATCATTGATGACATAGATTTCGGCATCGCCATCCCTTTTAGAGTAAAAAGCAATCAGCCCAAATTCGCTGCCAGTGAGCGTTGGAAATGGCCCAACGCTAGCCCCCATTTCGGGAACGGCCGTGGGGGTTGGTAAGGGAACCACCGGAACAACTTGAGACGTGGCGGCGGGCTGCGGCCGCTCTGAACAACCGGCAACCAGGAACAAGATAAAGATAAAGGCCAGCATCTTTATCATCGGCTTCATCCCTTCATTATAAGCTGCTTCGGCTCAACATACTGTGACCTACTATATACCTTAGGGTAACAGTCCGAGATTTCGACTTGAGGAGAAGGTTATCATGCAGATCACGATCGTCATTTCCTCTGCCCCCCTTTTATTTTTTTGATCGGCTGCCTGTTGGGGTTGGTGCTGGCGGTTGGTTTATATGACCATTACCGTGAAGAAGGGACACGGGTGGTGTTGGGGCTGTCCCTTTCTAGCTGGCTGGCCTCACGCACCGGAAAATGCCACACGCCCTGGCCCTGGTCTCTTGAAAAGCTGTTCAAACACTGCCGGACCGCTTCCAGGTCGCGGCGCGGGTGGCCCCATGTATGAACAGGAAGTAGATAGCCAGGAGGCCGCTCAAGATGACAACAGCCGTGTAGACATACAAGCCAAGGCGGTTCTCTTCGGACACGCTCGAAAGTCTGGTGAGGAACGGTACGATTAAAACCAGATCGTAAAACAGGAATCCGATCAGTTGGCCGGCCGAGTTCAACCAGCTCGGACGAAGCAGGCCGTAGATAAAATACAACGCCGCACCGACAAACATCCAGCCAATAACGGCCGAGAGCTCCGGCGTTATCATCCAGGGGATGACGTGAGGCACTTTGGTGATCAGCCGGAAGCTGACGATGGCCAGGGCAATAATGAAGAAAACGAATGACCAGCGCACCAAACCGGGCATGGGCAACGAGCGGTCTATTGGAAACCGTAGGCTCCACAATAATAAACCCAATCCGAAAAGGGCTCCAAAGATACAGACGATGCCGTAAATGGTCATCGCGGAGTCTCCCGCTGCGCCCAATTGAAATGAGAGAATGGCTACAGGCAACAAGATGCCCATGTAATCGAGGCCGATTCCGGCCAGGACTCCGTAATTCTCAGAAACCGCTGCCCAAAGAGTGGGCGCGGCCGCGGCGGCGAAGATGGAGGAAATGAAGATAAAGGTCAGCGGCGTGGTTCCCGGGAAAGGCCATAGGTTTACGGCAAAGGGGAGTTGCATAAAGAAGGCAACAGCAAAAAAGAACTGCACGACAGCAATAATGCACAGACTAAAACGCATAATTTTTACCATTGGGTTATCCTATTGACCGCCAGTGCTTGGGTGATGGCCTATTGTTGCGGTTTCCGGCGAAAACGTTCGCCGATTCCGGAATATGCCGGACCACATCGAAAGAATAGAAATAGTAGCTGTCATTGTGCCATATTTTCTCTTGGCACAGATGACCAACGAGCAACCGATTTGGCCGTTTTGATACCTGATTCATCAAACTCAGCCGATAGTTCCATGAGGCTGATATTGAAGTCAGGCAGAACGATCTCATCGCAGTAAATCGCAGCTAACTTGACATTGGTTAAATATTTTTGGAGAAACAGCGAATTCTGTGTTGCTTTCAATAGCAGGTATCAATTATTATGCTGATCGTTGGTCTTGGCAACATTTTTGATTGAATTGCAAATAATCGCCGCAAACTTTATGCGGGCAGGGTTAAAGGAATCGGGTAGTTCTGACTTTCACACCTAAACCAAACAGTTTGGGTTCTACTTTGGAATCGACATTGCCAAGCGCAAGGTCATCGGCATACTGGACCGTGTTTTCCCAGAGTACGAGACTCTCTTCTCCAACGTCTTTATTCAGAAATCGCGCAAGCTGTTGGCCGAAGCGCCTACTCCAGAGGAGTTTGCCGACTTTGACCTCTCCGAATGGCGTCAGAAGGTGCGGGAGACAGTTCAGTTTACCGCGCGGTCAGCGGTGCAGCCGGTAGGGTTTGCGGCCAAAGAGTTGGATTTATTCGCCGGCGGTTTGTTGTTCCTGCAATAGAGGTGGTCCGCAGAGGTCCGGCCACCTGCCAGATATTTCCGGAACGAATACAATAGCGTTCTGCGAAAGCAGAAAAACGGTTCACAGAGAGTTTAACTAACGACGGCCTGGAAGATCAACGGTCCCTGCTTCTGAATTCCTTAACCCACAACCTTGATAAAGGCGATATCCAAAAATGGAAAAAAAGCACGTAGAGAATTGTCCTTTCTGTTATCCGCCTATCACAGAAACCGGCTTTGCCGAGTCTGAAAATTTTCTGGCCGTCTATAACGTAGCGCCGATTTTGCCCGGCCATTCCCTGGTGATCCCCAAATGGCACCTGGAAAGCTTGCTGGCGTTAACCGACTCTGAATTAGGTGAAATGATGCTTCTTTCTAGAAGTGCAGTAAAACTTCTCCTGAAAACATTCGGGGTTGGCGCTTTTAACTGGACGATACAGGAAGGAGAAGCGGCCGGTCAGACGGTGCGGCATCTCCATCTACATCTTATCCCCAGAGAGTTCGGTGACCTGCCCCGGCCGGGTGATTGGTACCCCCGGCTGCGCACGAGTGAGGAGGAAATCATCGATAGCCAGTCGCGACCCAGGCTATCGCCGGCCGAGATGCAGAGCGTACTGCGGAAGATCCGGGAAACAGCAGCGAAAATGAAAACAACGAGCACCTCTACCCCACCAAAAAGCCCCCAGTCCGTGCTGGGCTCTTTAGAATAGCAGAAGAATTTGCAGCCCCCGGGAGACGATCCGTGCAAGATCCACCACCAATGACAAAAAAATCTGTGGCGCCGGAGCGACGCTTGGCTCTATTTCCAGACTCGACCCGGGTCGTCAGGGAGCCTGCTGGCTGGCGCTTATCCATCGGCGGCTGTGACCTGGCCGGGCTGACCGGCCGGTACAACACGCCCCTCTACCTCTATGACGCCGTGACCCTGGATAGGGCCGTGGCCACATATCTCGCGGCGCTGTCCGCAACATACCCGGGTGAGACGGGGCTGACCTATGCCGGTAAGGCCTTTCTGTGCCTGGCGATAGCCCAATGGAGCAAGCGCCACGGGCTGTGGTTGGACTGCGCGGGCCTGGGCGAGCTGGCCGTGGCCACCGTGGCCCGGGTGCCGCGCTCCCATATTCTCCTGCACGGCGTCAACAAATCACCCCAAGTCCTGGAGGCGGCCGTACGCCAGGCGGGCACCATTGTGGTTGATAACCTGGCCGAGTTAGAACGACTGGTTGCCCTTCTTGGGCAAAGCGACGGGCCGGCCCCTGATCTGTGGTTGCGCTTCCGGCCGGGCCAGGCGGTGGATACCCACAGCCACGTACAGACCGGCCAGGAAGAGAGCAAATTTGGCCTTAGTTGGGACGAAGCACTAGCCGCGGCGGCCATTTGCCGGGCCCACAACCTGCCCCTGAGCGGCCTGCATTTCCACCTGGGATCCCAATTTCGCGACCCGGCGCCGCTTATCCCTGCTTTGTCGCGTACCCTGGAGCTGGCCCAGTCGATCCAGCTGGAAGAAGGCTGGACGTTGTGCCCCGGCGGCGGGCTGGGGGTGGCCTACCACGAGGACATGCTGCCACAGCCGGACATTGAGGCTTACGTTCACCTGGTCTCCGAACAGGTGGTAGCCGGCTGTGAACAACATAACCTGCCCTTACCCTGCTTGCGCCTGGAGCCGGGGCGCAGCCTGGTGGCCCGGGCCGGCGTGGCTCTATACCGGATCGGCGAGGTTAAACAGACCGGCAACCGCCGCTGGTTGCTGCTGGACGGCGGTATGGCCGATAATCCCCGTTTCGCTCTCTACCAGGCCCGCTATTCGGCCCTGCCGGTTCAGGAGCCATTCCGGCCGCCGGTCGGTCCTGCGACGCTGGCCGGGACATACTGCGAGAGCGGCGATGTACTCATCGAAAATTTACCCCTACCGGCCGTACAGCCGGGGGAATTGATCGCCGTGCCGGTCAGCGGCGCCTACCAGCTGAGCATGGCCAGCAATTACAACGGCGCTACCCGCCCGGCCGTCTTGTGGCTAGAAGCTAGCCAGGCCGCGGTGATCCAGGCCAGGGAGACGACAGCCCAGCTGTTGCAGCGGGACCGGCCGTTGCCGGGAAAATCACCGTCATGGGCTTCTGTGCCCTTCTACAAATACCAGGGAAACGGCAACGACTACCTGGTGGTCGACCGGGCTGTTTGGGGGCGAGCGCCAACAGCGGCCGAAATCCGGCGCCTCTGCGACCGCCATTACGGCTTCGGCGCCGACGGGCTGCTCCTGGACGTTTCGGGTGCGAGCCGGGAAATTGCCGTGCGGATTTACAATCCCGACGGCAGTGAAGCAGAAAAAAGCGGCAATGGGCTGCTTATCTTCTCCCGCTACCTGTGGGACGTGGGGCGGGTGGGGCTCAGCCCCTTCCCTATCCAGACCCAGGGCAGCCGGGTCATGTCCCAGGTGCAGGCCGGCGGCCGGCGGGTGACGCTCATGATGGGCCAGGTCACTTACCCCGGCCCGGCAACTTCTGGCGCCCAGTACCCATCAGGCGAGGCGACCGGCGAGCTTCTGACGCCGGAGGGCGAGGTATTCCCCTACACCGCCGTCTCGCTGGGCAATCCTCACTGTGTCATTTTACGCGACCAGGTCAGCGCGGCCGAGGCCGTGCGCCTGGGACCGCTGATCGAGAACGATCCCCGCTTCCCCGGGAGAACCAATGTCCAGTTCATGCGCGTTTTAGACCGGGCCAACATCCAGATCGAGATATGGGAACGCGGGGCTGGCTATACGCTGGCCTCAGGCAGCAGCAGTTGCGCGGCCGCGGCCGTGGCCCACCGGTTGGGATTGTGTGACCAGGCCATCATCGTGCACATGCCGGGCGGCAAAATCGAGGTCGTGCTTGGCGATGACGGCTCGGCGACGATGACCGGCTCGGTCAGCCGGGTGTGGTCGGGCTCGATTTCGGAGGAGGTGTTTGGCGAAGAGGAGTTGGAGTAGGCGGCCGGGGCCCGGCCGGCGTTAAATCTGTTTGCCTGCCTGTGCTACGTATTGCGTCAAATGATAATGTTACCGAACTGGCATACGTATAGACAAGCCTGGGGGTAACCCTTTATACTTGGGTCATGGGTTCCAGTTGATCGGTCGGGCGGTCGCTGAATTGGTCAGTCAGTGAGAAACCATGCATTCCTCTTCGATAAGTTAATTAAATGGACGTTAGTCGTAGTAAGAAAACAAATATCGAAAAGGATTAGCCACGCCTCAGAGCCAATGGAGGGTACCAGGGACCTGGCCGCGTATACATCCGCATTTAAGGGGTTTAAGGAAGCGTAAGGAGATACGAAACACATGCTTAGAAAGTATGTTCACACGGTAATGGGCGATGTTCGCCCTGAAGAACTGGGTCTGACCCTGCCCCACGAGCATTTGTTTACAGACCTTCGCGGTCCTCATGTTGCAGATTACGCTCAAGCCACGCCGAGCGATGTTGTCATGGTGATGGCGCCATTCTTAGAGGCGGCATATTCAGTGGGTGTCAGGGCTCTTGTTGAATGTTCCACCGTGGGCGTAGGTCGAAATGTAGCCATCCTGGAACATCTGGCCCAAGCCACGCCCGTTCACTTGATTGCCCCGACAGGTGTCTATCGGGATGGATACATTCCAGAAGAATTAATACCGCTTAGCTTTGAAGAATTAGCCGAGATTTGGGTTCGCGACTTGACTGAAGGTATCGAAGGGACGAGCATCAAGGCTGGATTCATCAAGATCGCCATGAGTGATGATGGACCAACACCCTTGGAAGAACGGAACTTGAAAGCAGCAGCCATGGCCAGCCGCAAGACCGGGGCGGTAATAGCCAGCCATACGATAAGCGGCGCTGTCGCCTGGCGAGAAATCGATCTGCTTCAAGCGTTAGATTTCGATCTGTCCCGATTTATTTGGGTTCATGCTCAAATAGAGCAGGATAACACTTTTCTCCTGGAGGCCGCCAAGCGGGGCGTGATCATTGAGCTTGATACGGTCGGCGCGCCATGGCAAGATGAAGGCGAGTTACTAAAGGCCACATTATCTCTGATTGAAGCCGGCTTTGCCGATCAGCTATTGCTTTCCCATGATGCCGGTTGGTACCAACCAGGAGAGATTTCTGGCCAACCAGAAGGTGGGATACGCGGCTATACAGCGCTGGTAGAGGAGTTTTTGCCGCAGCTCAAGCTGCTTGGAGTGGGGAGCGAAATCGTAGAGAAGATCACTGTCTCAAATCCAGCTCGTTTATTTGCTTTTACGAATTCAATGACCTGATTCTATTTGGCCCAAACGTAGCAAAAGCGCCGATCGTTGCCATTTGGCCTGAGAGGAAGGAAAAGGTTAGCCTGGTTCACATCTACTATGCTTCCATAGCGAACCTTATCTTTCTTAGTCTAACAAGATTAATGTGCATGGCCCGGTAGAAGCAGGCGCTGCGGCCGATCGGTCGTCTGTTCGGCGCCGAGGGTACCACAGTTGGATGCCTTCGCCGGCTGGTTGTTCGCCCTCATATCGCGCCGCGAGCAGCCCCCTACTCCACCAACAACCGCCGGATCACCTTGCCGGTGAACGACTTGGGCAGTTCTTTGCGGAACTCGATCTCCCAGGGTACGGCGTACTCCTCCAGCCGGCGGCGGCAGAGGTCCAGTAGCTCCTCCTTGGACAGGTCGGCTCCTTCCCGGGGCACGACGAATACTTTCACCTTCTGGTTGGGCGCGGCACGGGGCACGCCTACCACCGCCACCTCGCGCACTTTGTTATTCTCGTAGAGCAGCTCTTCGACATCGCGAGGGTAGACGGTGTGCTCGCCCGCGCGAATCAGATCCCGGCTGCGGCCGATGATGTGAAAGTACCCTTCGCCATCCATCACGGCCACATCGCCCGTATTCAGCCAGCCATCTTCCAGCAGCGTTTCCGACTCGGCCGGCTGGCGCCAGTAGCCGCTCATCACCTGGGGTCCTTTCACCAGTAATTCGCCGATCTGGCCCGGCGGCAAATCCTCCCCCGAGGCCAGGTCGACGATCTTGGCGTCGGTATTGGGCAAAGGCACACCGATGGAACCGGCGCGGCGGCGGTCGAAGGGGTTGGCATGGGTCACCGGCCCGGCTTCGGTCAGGCCGTACCCTTCCACCAACCGGCCGTGGGTCAGCTTTTCGAATGATTCCTGCACTTCCAGGGGCAGCGGCGAGCTACCGCTGATGCAGGCGCGGATGGAGTCCAGCCCATAGTTGCGTGCGTCGGGCACCCGGGCCAGGGCGGCGTACAGAGACGGCGCGCCGGGGAAGACCGTTGGTTTATAAGCCCTGATATGCTCCAGCACCTCGATGGGTTCCAGGCTGGGCAGCAAGATGATAGTCCCGGCCCCGGTGATGGGTAAATTCATGGTCGTGGTCATGCCATAGCTATGGAGCAGCGGCAGAACAGCCAGAAAAATCTCACCGGCCGTATTCCAGGCCGGGCACCCAATGGCGGGTCTGGGTGGCATTGGCTACCAGGTTGTAGTGGCTGAGGGCCACCCCCTTGGGATTGTCCGTGGTGCCGCTGGTATAAAGGATGGCCGCCAGGTCTTTGCTGGACACGGGCACATCAGGACGCTCGAAAGGCGTATCTCGGGTCAGGTCGCTCATCAGCAAACCGGGCAACTCGCCGGCCGGGATCGATCCGTTGTCACTGTAACCGGTCGCCCCCCAGCGGGCCATTAACCGTTGGTTCACCACCTCGGGCACGCCCTTGTCGAAATCGACCAGGACCACTTCGCCCACGACGCACTCCTTGCGTGCCGCCGCGGCCAGGCCGGCAAAACCGCGTAGGGTCACCAGGACCTTGGCCTCGGTTTGCCGCAATTGGCGGAAAATCTGCTTGATGTCGGCATCCGGATTAGAGAGCACCACCACGCCGCCGATGGAGAGGACGCCATAGTAGGCAATGACAAACTGGGGAATATTGGGCAGGGCCACCATGACCCGGTCGCCGGGCTTTACCCCCAACCCATGCAGGGCATGGGCGAACTGGTTAGCGGAACGGCTCAGGCGCAGATAGTTCATCTTGTTACCGAAACAAATGGTGGCCGTCCGTTTAGGCAGTTGCTCGGCCGCGCTTTGCAGGAAATCGGGCAGCGACCGGCGGGGGATGGGCACCGTCTTGGGCGTTCCCGGACTATAGGAGTTAAGCCAGGGCCGGTTTTTTTCCAGGTCACTCTGGTCGAGTTCCGCCCGCCAGGAGCTGCTTTTTTTACCTTCGCTGACGAAGCGTTCGATGGCCCGGTTGACGGCCTGGTGCCGCTCGAGTTGGACTTTGTGCTTGGAGGCGCCGATATCGACCACCTCGGCCCCGGGGATCACCTGGCCCACCTCATCATAGATCTGGCGAGGAAAGTAGTTATCCCGCTGGCCGGTGATGACCAGGGTAGGCGTCTGTATCGCCTTCATCTTATCCCAGCCGCGCCAGGGGATCATGTTGTTCAAGGCCATGCGTCTGAAGGCCTGGATCTCGGCATTCCAACGCGGCCGGTATTTCCACCAGGGCCGGTAAAAAGCAGCCGGCAGGCGGAATAGCAGCCGGGCCGGCCAGGGCAACGGCCATTGGCCGGCCGTGGCGATAAGGACCAATCGTTCTAGCTGCTCGGGATGGGCGGTGGCGTATTCCACGCCGATAGAGCCGCCGTAGGAGTGGCCGACAAGAATGAACTTTTCCGGCAATTCCAAGACCCGGGATACCTGGAATAGATCGGCGACCAGCTCATCCATGGTATAGCGGGTGAAGGGGGCGTCGCTCTGACCGTGGCCGCGTAAATCAGGGGCCACCACCCGGTACCGTCTTGAGAAGTAGTTGATCTGGTGCTCCCACGTCTCGGCGCAGCCAGCGTAACCGTGCACCAGCAGGATGGCCCGTTCCACTTCCCCCGGCCGGATATCAATGACGCTCAACTGGTCCCGGGCTACCCCGGGAATGGGCACGCTTTTACGGTAAAGATTAAAGTCCAGTTCGACGGCCGTTCGCTTAAAACCTCTCAGTTTTCTTTTCACGAATCCTCCGAAGCGGTTGCCAGTAAAACACCCCTGCGGCAACTGCGGTACTTATTCCTGCAAATCACAGAGCAAGGCAAAGAACGGGTCACTGCCCAACAATTCCAATTCTTGCGCCCGCCCTTCGACGTAGTTGCTCAGGTCCGGCAAAACATCATCGGCGACGGCCGGGTGGGCGATGATTTCCAAAGAGCGGCCATTCAGGCCGGTCAAACAGGCTCGAACGGAGTCCAGGGCGTCGTCCCCTCGTCGCACGTACGAGCGCAAGTAGGCCAGCTGATCAGACCGGTTGGCCGGTCCGTCGAGCAGAATACTTTTTCGGGCGATCATCTCCTGGGTTGAACGAATTACATTTTTCCCGGTTTTACGCACCCTATTTTGGACCAGGCGGTTGCGGGTAGGCGGGATGACAAAAGCAGAGAAGTCGGGGTTACGTACGGCCGCCACCCCATAGTGGTCCATCAATTGGGCCACCAGGTTGCCGACTGTGGTCAAGGCGTGAAGGTGCTGGTGGGTGTCGACGTGTTGGAGTTTAAGGTCATAGTCGAGGCAGCGTTCTATTTGGGCGGTCAACTCTGCTTCCATCTCTTCCTGGCGCACCAGGCCGGCGACCATCCGCGGCAGGAGTGTGTGCATCTTATAAAAGGTGCCGGCCGAGTTAACCAGCGAGGGCACCTGTTCGACCGGCAACAGCGGCCGGCCGGTCGTCAGATTAAAGTGAACCCCGACGTGCAAGTCTGGCGCCGCTTTAGCATAGGCCAGGGCTTCGGCCGACCAGGCCATGTTGGCCATGATGGAGACGCTGGTCAGGCGGCCCTGGCGATGTAATTGCTCGATGGCCTGGTTCACGCCCGGTGACATGCCGAAATCATCGCCGTTTATGATGATCCGCTCTGTCATTTCCTTAGCCATGCTTCCTCGTTTGATTCAGGCTATTAACATTGCCGTAGGGAATTAACATTGCCCCAGACTGTTAACATTGCCCCAAGCAATGTACAACTCTCTCGATCCGCTGTAACGCCTCGGTCAGGATCGTCCGCGAGCAGGCGATGTTGATCCGCTCGAAGGCCGCGCCTTCCGGACCAAAAATTTTACCTTCATTCAGATAAACCCGGGCCTGATCCATCAACAATGCCTTCCTCGCCTCCGGATCCAGCCCCAGGGCAGAAAAATCAACCCAGACCAGGTAGGTGCCTTCTGGGGGGACCACCTTCAATGTAGGCAGGTATTCCGCCATAAAATCGACCATAAAATGGTAGTTGGCCTCGACATAGGCCATGGCTGCTGCCAACCACGCTTCACCATGATTATAAGCTGCCTCCACGGCGGTGAGCCCAAAAACATTCGGGCCGGTCAGCCCATTCCGGTCCAGGGCGGCGGCGAATTGTTTACGAATCTCTTTGTTAGCGATGATGATGTTTGAGGTTTTTAATCCCGCTATATTAAAGCTCTTACTGGGCGCCGTGCAAATAACGCTGTTTTGGGCAAATGCCTCGCTTATGTTGGCGAAGGTGGTGAAGGTGCTGTCGCTATAGATCAAATCACAGTGCACTTCGTCGGAGACAACCAGCACGTTATTGTCCAGGCAGATCTGGCCGAAGCGGGCCAGTTCCTCCTGGCTCCAGACCCGGCCGACCGGGTTATGGGGGCTGCACAAGATGGCCATTTTGAGGTCGGGATCGGCTGCTTTTTGGGCCAGATCGTCAAAGTCCATGCGATAGCGGCCGTATTCATAGATCAAAGTATTGGAAACAATCTGCCTTCCGTTTTTCTCCACCGCGCTGAAAAAGGGATGGTATACCGGCCGCTGCACCAACACCTTCTCACCCGGAGCGACGAAGGTTTGGACCAGGGCTTTAATGGCCGGTACAACGCCTGGAGCCAGGGTGATCCACTCCCTTTTTAGAGTGCGGCCGTAGCGCCGGGCATGCCAACCGATAACTGCCTCGTAATAGGCAGCGGTGGGCTCACAGTAGCCATAAATGCCATGTTCGGCCCGGGCCACCAGGGCCTCGACCAGGGCCGGCGGACAGCGAAAATCCATGTCGGCCACCCACATGGGCAGCAGCCGGTTCGCCCCATATTTGGCATCGGCATGGTCGCCATATTTAAGTTGGCCGTTCTCAGATATGAACTCCCATTTTGTACAATGGGTGCCCTTGCGGTCAATATCTTCATCAAATGAGAAAGTCATGCGCTGCTCCTCAGGCCAGGTTGAATCGATGATGGAAGCGTTGGCTAGAGCTTAGCATTTTTCCGGGGGTGTTACCAGATCCTGGAATGAAGAGACCTCGTAGGTCTTTGAGACCTACGAGGTCTTGGTTCATATAGAAGTTCGTTATCCGGCGATCAGACGCGGACGATGTTGGGCAAGATCACCGGCCGGGACTGGGTTTTGTTATAGAAGAAGTTTTGTAAACTCTCACGAACGGTGTCGCTCTGGTGACGGTCGGAAGTGCCGTTCTTGCCGTTTTTACCGGCGCCGTTGTTGCCGGCTTTTTGGGCCAGATCCCGCTTTATTTGTTCACCGGCTTCTCTTAACAGGTCGGCCGAGGCATCCATGGGTAGGAAGCCGCGGCTGAAGATGCGCGGTTCGCCGGCCAGGCGTTGTTTTTTATCGATGGGCACGTAGACCACGACAAAACCATCCTGGGACAAGCGCTCCCGATCGCGCATAACCCTCTCACCGATTTCTCCGACCAGGGAACCGTCCACATACACATCTTCGGCCGGAACCGGATCTTCGAGCCAGGCTCTTTGGCCATCGGTCGCCCAGGCGGCCCCATTGTGCAGGATAAAAACATCCTCGGCCTTTTGGCCACTATCTTGAGCCAGGCGAGCGTGCAGATGCAGATGGCGCATTTCGCCATGCACGGGGATGAGGAAACGCGGCCGCACCGCTTCGAGCATAATGCGCATATCTTCGCGACTACCGTGACCGGAAACATGCACCGTCGCCAGCGATCCGTAAATGACGTTGGCCCCGCGAGCGAACAGGTTGTTTAACATCCGGCCGACATCTTCCTCATTACCGGGGATGGTGCCCCCAGAGATGATAATGGTATCACCGGCGTGGACCTTAACCTGGCGATGTTCGCCAGAGGCCATACGGCTAAGGGCCGAGCGAGGCTCGCCCTGGGAACCGGTGGAGAGAATCAGCAGCCGGCTGGGGGGCACTTTGGCCCCAACATCGACCAACAGCTTCTTGGGCACCTTCAGATAGCCCAGGTCACGGGCCAATTCGACGTTTTGTTGCAGGCTGCGGCCGGTGAGGGCCACTTTCCGGCCGTATTTATGGGCCAGGTCCATGATCTCTTGCAGCCGGGCCAAGACCGAAGAGAAGGTGGCGATAATGATGCGCCGGCCGGCAGCGTCGGCGAATATTTCATCCAGCGCTTCGGCTACCAGGGCTTCGGTCGGCGTCCGGCCGGGTTTATCAGCGTTGGTGCTATCGCCCAGCATAGCCAGCACACCCTTGGGCGTAAGCTGGCGCAGGCGCTGCAGATCGGTGGTCCGACCACCGGCCGGGGTCTCGTCCAATTTGTAGTCGCCAGTATGGACTATCGCGCCCACCGGGGTATCGATCACCAGGCCCACGGCCGCGGGGATCGAATGAGCCACCTGGTAGGGGCTGACCTGGAACGGGCCCAGGGTTACGGTTTGTTTGTCATCAATGATGTGCAGCTCAGCCCGATCGCTTACGCGGGCTTCTTCTAGCTGGCGTTTAGCCAGGCCCAGGGTCAGGGAGGTGCCATAAATCGGCACGGCGCTGGCCCGGACTGTAATTCGTTTTAACAGATAACCCAGGCCACCGACGTGGTCCATATGGCCATGGGTGAGCACGATGCCGCGCAGACTCTTTTGATTGTCGACCACATAGTCGAATTGGGGCAGCACCAGGTCGATGCCGTACATGTCGCTTTCGGGGAACATAACCCCGCAATCGACGATAATCTGGTTCCGGCCGTATTCGATAATCGTCATATTTTTGCCGATCTCGCCCACGCCGCCCAGGGGAATAATTTTTAAATTTTGTGCCATTCTACTTTGTATATTTTCCTTTACCGCTTAGCTATTTTTTTAGCAGTTTTATTCTTTTAGCAGTCTACTGCGTTCCCTAAGCGGGAACGCCTATTTATTTTAGATTGATTGTGCCTGGTACAGGGGAACGCCAGCGAAAGCTGGTTGGGCCATCTGGAGATTTCTAAATACTTTGCGGGACGTCAGTCAAGCGGGGCAGTCAGATACTACAGGTCAAGCACTTCAAAATACATTTCTTACTTGGCAATAATAACACAATACCATAAGAATACTATTAATTACCTTACTTTCTCAAAATTGACGGCCGCCTACCCCACCCCGGTCCCTGTACCAGTGACGTTGCGGCATCGGGAACATACGCAGCGGCCGGTCGAGGGCCATCGCCAGGAAACAGGTATTGGTAAAGTTGGTGTAGAATGGTGGTCATCGAACAAAAATACTTGTGGAAGCCCCTTGACCCTGGCAGAGCAGGTATAGGAGAATCACCAGCATGGAAAAGGCAAATTCATTCGGCCCTTTGCGGATTGGTATCGTAGGCGGATCGATCGCCGGATGTACGGCGGCGATCCATCTCTTACGGGCCGGGCATGATGTAACTGTTTTCGAACGGTCCAGCCGGGAATTGACCGGCCGCGGAGCGGGTATTGGCACACCCATTACCACCCTGCAAGCCCTGGTAGCCCGTAACCTGATCCCGGCCGAGATCCCCCATTTCGTCGTTCACCGCCAGCCTTTTATCAGCCGCACCGGGCCAAACGACTACCTGGGGCACACCGCCTGGGCTTCCCCAGTGAACCTGGCCCTGATTAATTGGGGGGACCTTTATCGCCAGTTGCGGGCCCGCGTACCCGGCGCCACCTTTCATGCCGGCCGGACGGTGACCGGGACTAAGATGATCGACAAGCAGCGGGTCGCGTTGTTTTTGGATGATGGCAGCAAGCGGGAATTTGACCTGGTCATATACGCCGATGGTTATCGCTCGTTCGGGCGCCTGTGCTTATTCCCTGATGTGGAATTAGAGTATCGCGGTTATATCCTCTGGCGGGGCGCACTGGAGGAGGCGAAGTTGGCCGAAAGTGAGCCCCTGGAAGGACTTTTGCCCCGGGTGAATTATAAGGGCATAGCCGGACATGCGGTCTTCTACTTTGTGCCCGGGTCTGACGGATCGGTGGGCAGAGGTGAACGTTGGGTCAACTGGGCCTGTTATGTGCCTTTGCCTATCGAAAGGCTTTCCTCTTTTCTGACTGACCGCCACGGCCGCCAGCGCATTGGCACCTTACCACCGGGTAAAATGCGACCGGAGGTAGAAGAGCGGCTGAAAGGCCTGATGCGATCTCATTTGCCCACCTACTACGCCGGCATTATCAACGATAGCCAGGATACTTTCGCCCAACCCATCTACCTGGTGGACATGCCGGCCTACCACCGGGATCGCATTTGCCTGATCGGTGACGCGGGCACATTAGCCCAGCCGTTCACCGGCAGTGGTGTATTTAAGGGCACCGGCAACGCCATCGACCTGGCGGCCGCGTTACGCGAGCATGGTGACGTGGATGTCGCCCTGGAGGAGTGGGGCCGGTCACAAACCCATATTGGCCACCGCCTGGTTGCCCTGGGCCGGCAAATGGAGCGGGCTTTTGTGTGGGACGCCCCAGATTTCTCCAAGATGGATGAAGAAACAACGGCCGCCTGGTGGAAAAACGCCGTCACCTTTCCCGACGAATTCAGCTACGGTGGGGGCGTTGGAGATTAGCCAGAAGAATTGCTTATCACAGGCCTGCCGCCAGGCGAATTTAATGGCTCAAACCAACAAGTCCCTCCCGGTGAGTTTCTTTTCCAGCTAAGTCGTTTCTTGGACCACTGTTACCACAACGAGTGCATGATCTGGGCCCCTCCCACGACCGTGTCCTGGCACTGTTCGAGCCACTTGACCCAATCACCAACCGACTTCCACTTGGCGCCCAACCTGTGGTGGCTTTCAATGCCGGCCAGCAGCAGCCGCATAAAGGGGATGAAGTAACCAAAGCCAAAGACCTCAGGCCAGGCGATATTTGGGTAACCAGGAAAGGGGCCCATGTGCGCATGGTGATGGCAGCGTACGAGAGTACCAATAGCAAGGACAAACCGGTCATCGAGTTCACGACAGCCGAATTAGCTTCCAGTGACCCCCTGGGTCCTACAGACAAAGCCTGGCAAACCAAAAGCCTGGAAACTATCCACAAAATCAAAAATGTCGCGGGCAAGGGAAGCATAGACAGCCAATTCTTCCAGGTAAAAGAGCCATGCAAGAAGAAGATCCCTGATCCGGTGCCGATCTCGAGGAGCCGCAGCGCCTCCTCGCAGGCCGTACCGGCGTTCTCCTTGACATGCTCGAGCACGTATTCCACCAGGTGTTCGGTTTCGGGACGAGGGATCAGAACCGAGGGTTCCACGGCAAAGGAGATTGAATAGAACTCGCGCATGCCCGTTATGTAGGCAATCGGTTCGTGGTTCACTCGCCTTCGAATGAGCTGCCTGTAGCCCTTAAGGGCCGGCCCTGGAACCGTATCCTCGTAATGCAGATACAGAGCCAGCCGGTCCCGCTTGAGCACATGTGCCAGAAGCACCTCTGCATCCAGTCGGGCGGACGCGAGATCGTGCTGGGCGAAGAAATCGGTGGTCCACTTGAGGACACTGCTTACGGTCCAGGCCTTCTCGCCGGCCTGTTCGCTGTCCCGTGATTGCGGGGAAGGTACCGTCGGCTTGTTCTTCATCGGCGTACCAACGTCCAGGGTTTACTCACCTCTTCTGCTGGGCCAGCGCTTCGGCCTCGAAATGGGACAGGATCGGGTCGATCAAGACGTCCAATTCGCCTTCCAGGACCTTTTCGAGTCGACGAGTCGTCAGTCCGATCCGGTGATCGGTAACCCGGCCCTGCGGGAAGTTGTACGTCCGGATTCGCTCGCTCCGATCACCCGTGCCCACCATCGTCTTCCTTTGCTGTGAAATCTCCTGGTGCTGTTCCTGCTCCATCCGGTTCTTGTACCTTGCGGCCAGGATCCGCATCCCTTCGCCTTGTTCTTGTGTTGCGACTTCTCGTCCTGGCAGGAGACGACGAGGCCCGTGGGCAAGTGGGTGATGCGGACCGCCGAATCGGTCGTGTTCACGCTCTGGCCGCCTGGGCCGCTGGAGCGAAAGATGTCGATGCGCAACTCCGACGGATCGATCTTCACGTCCACCTCGTCCGCCTCCGGGAGGACCGCAACGGTGACGGCAGAGGTGTGGATCCTGCCCTGTGTTCTGGTTTCCGGCACTCGCTGGACGCGGTGCACCCCG
>CAVOYS010000005.1:0-131444 GCA_963700725.1 uncultured Chloroflexia bacterium | reverse complement strand
CGTGGGTGTTGTTGGGGAGAGCGTTGGCGTGGGGACCGAGACCGTCACCACCAAGGGCCCTGGGGTAACCAGCGGGGTTGGGGACACCTGTCCCGCAGTTTCTTCGGATGTAGCAGTCAGGCCTGGCTCGACGCCGACCTCGAGGGTGCCGCAAGCGGCCAGGAAGAGGGTGAACAGAACCAGAATAACGATTGTCAGCGGCCATTCTTTTTTTATCATCAGCAAACATCTCCTATTGGTTATATGATGTCGCCAGTATAGCCTCACGAGGTCACTAACATTTTACAGCGTTGTGACTAAATGGTAACAGAAGGATGCAGAGTGGTTTCAAGAAGCCAGAAGGGTTGGCGGGGAAATTGGGGGCGGCCGTAAAAATCGGTGGTGTGTGGCCGGTTCCCTACGGGGATTAGGTTGATGTTTGCGAAACAATGCGGCACATTTCTGGGAATCGCTCCAGGTTTCGACAGCGCCCAAAGGAGTTGTGTCCTCATCCAAAACGATGGTCTCAATACCTAAATCTTCCAGGCGATCCAATTTTTTTTGCGGCCGTTGGCGACCAAATAATCAGAGAAAAACTCCCGGTTTGTAGCAACTACACCTAGCGTTGCCACACTTTATTTCCTCTTTGCTAAAATCTTGTTTCCTTGAGCCATGGAAGATTAGTTTTGACTGGCTAAAAATTGTTCTACTTCAGCGCGTGTTGGCATGCCTGGTTGTGCACCTAACTTCGTCACAGCTAACGCGCCTACAGCATTGGCAAATGTCACAGCACCAACAAAAGATTTCCCTTCGCTCAAGCCGACAGCAAGGCCGGCAACAAAAGCATCACCGGCGGCCGTGGTGTCAACAACCTCAACCTGGCAGGCGGGAACCAAAGTAAATTGATCATTTTTCCCATCAAGAGCCAATGCACCCTGACTTCCTAACGTCAAGACAACATTACCGACACCCAGCATCAATAACTGCCTTGCAGCCTTCCGGCAATCTGCGTAGGTTTCAATCGACATTCCCGTTAGCTGCGTGGTTTCCGTTTCATTGGGAATCAACACATCGACAGAGGTCAGGATCGTGGCCGGTAGAGGTCTAACAGGAGCAGGATTTAAGACAACTGTTGTTCCACTTCGGTGGGCCAACTCAACGGCCGTGGTGATAGTCTCCAAAGGTGTTTCCAGGGGCATCACCAGAATATCTATTTCTTCAAGGGCGTCCCAAGCTTCTCGCACGTGCCCGGCTGTAAGACAGAAATTTGCTCCGGAGGCAACGGCAATGCTGTTTTGACCCTGGTCATCAACGACGATCATTGCCACACCCGTCGCCGCTGTCTCATCGCGTCCAACATAGGACACATTGATGCCGTCAGCCTGTGCACTGGTTAATAGCTGGTCGCCGAATGCATCCTGGCCTACACGACCAATCAGAGATACACGGGCACCCAAACGGGCGGCCGCCACTGCCTGGTTAGCTCCTTTTCCACCTGGAAAAGTAGCGAAATTATTTCCCAGGATAGTTTCGCCCACTAATGGAATGGTTGGCACCTTTACTACCAGATCCATATTTAAGCTGCCTACGACAACGATGTGTGGCAAAAGAAACGTCCTATGGAACCATCAATCTAGGGTAAAACCCCATGCGCCGGCAACAAGAATGATATTGGCATAAGGTGTAAATTCGCCAGTGCGGACAATTGCCCTGGAACGGGCAGTTTGCTCCTTGAACAAAATATGAGGAAGTAATTCGACCGGCACCTCACCAAGAATCTTTGTTACTTCCGCGTAAATTTGCGGGCTAATCGCCTTCATTTCCTCGGCCACGATCGCTTTTTCCACAAACAACTCTTCAAGAATCGCCTGCAATGTCTGGACAAAGGATGGGACGCCGGCTGTCAGAGCCAGATCAATGCGTTGGCTAGTTGCCGGAATCGGTAATCCCGCATCGGCGATGGTTAAAGTGTCGGTATGCCCCAAACCGCTGATAACCGAAGATATGGGTTGGTTGATGAGCCCTACTTTCTTCATGTTCCTTTCCACTTAATATTACAACCGATACTCGGTTGTTGTTCTTCAGAAACTGGTTCGCCTTGAATTAGCGCGTCTAAAGCGCTACGCATATCTACACCGGTAACTGGAATATCATTACGTGGACGGGACCCATCCAATTGGCCCCTATAAACCAGTTTCAGCTGCTCATCGAAAATGTAAAAATCGGGCGTGCACGCTGCCTGATAAGATTTGGCCACGCTTTGATCCTCATTATACAGATATGGAAAAGAGTAGCCATACTGTCCAGCGATCTCTTTCATCCGCTCTGGCGAATCCGCCGGGTAAGCTTCGACATCATTAGAGCTGATAGCCACGAAGGAAACACCGAGAGTTTGATAATCATTAGCAAGACGCACAATTTCTTTGTTAACATGTTTTACATACGGGCAGTGATTACTTTGTGACGTCACACACCCGGGCGAGTGGATTCCCGCCTTCGCGGGAATGACGAGGAAGACATGACGGCGGGAATGACGAGGAAGACATGACGGTGGGAATGACGAGGAAGACATGACGGCGGGAATGACCAGGAAGACATGACGGCGGGAATGACGAGGAAGACATGACGGCGGGAATGACAAGGAAGACATGAAGGTGGGAATGACAGGACTCTCGTTTGCCGTATGGACAAGCCGGAATTATTTTCATGCCCATCAATGGCAGGCGATGACGGATGGCGGGCCGGTTCACGATGGACAAAGAGGGTATACGACCGGTTTGTGCTCGAGCAGTACTGAGGTACCAGGTTTTCATAACGATAAATGACAAATGTCATATGGAAGAGTGACGAATGTCACATGACCCCCGTGATGAGCAGGGTATAGACTGATATGAGGGTCGATGGCTCTGTTGTTTGTGTAGGTTGGAGGGTATTTTCAACATCATTGATTTGGTTTGCTATTTTTATCCCACAGACGCCCTCAATTCTTGAACCTGTGCCGGAGGGGCCGGGGAATAGAAAATAATTCAGCACAAACGAACAATTGAATATGTTTACTCCATAGCCTTAGAGTGACACCTGGAGGTGCTTCATGCGTCGAATATTGGTTCTCTTTGCTGCTCTCGTGATACCCGTGGCTATTCTGGCTTTGATCTTTGTTGCCGGTGGAACGCCGACGGCCGTGGCCGGTGCGGTGGATGAAGACGCAGCGGTGATTCCGCAAGTTCCGGCCGGGTCGGCCGGGCAGAGCGCCGGAGCGGTCGAGTTGGATAGGCCAACGACGCAGAAAGCATCGGGCCAGCGGGACGGAGTGACCGATCCCTGGTTGCAGGAAGAGGTTGATAATTACCTACCGGCCGGGCAGTTGGCAGCAGGGGATCGGACCCGGCAAGAAGAGGGGCCGTCGCCGTACGTGACCAACAGGCCTCCCCGCCCTCCCGAACGGCCGGCTATCGTGGCGCCGCCAAGGGTGGAAAGGTCCAATAGCGCGCACCTGGAACGTTGGCCGGTTACTAGCAGCCCCCCAGAGACGAGGCCGGTGCAAAGCCAAAGAGTGGCCACTTACCAAGAGAGTGATCTCGGATTTACGGGGACGGCCGCGGATGAAGGCTTCCAACCCATGATAACAGCCGAGCCGGCCTTAACGCTGACCCTTTCGCCTCTCCATAGAGGATCGGGTGGAAGTCCGAATTCCTCGTGGTTCGTCTTTACGAATACCAGCGGCGTGGCAGCTGATTACACACTGGATTTCTTCTGGCCTAATGGCGAACCGGTGGGCACGCACATTGTTCACCTGTCTGCCGGCGGGACACAATATTTTTCGCTGGGAAGTGATGCGACTTTCGGCGAGCAGCCTTGGGTTGGTGAAGTGCATATCAACAGCGACGAGCCTTTTATTGGCCAGATCACGACCCCGGATTACGGTTGGATAAGCGGGATGGTGGTGGCGGGCGATGGGGTGACGCCGGTTGAGGTCAACAATGTCGGCCTGAACAACTTTTATTCCAAAGAACATTATGGCGATATCTATAATATGAGTGACGGCCGCTTCTATATGGGTGGCCTGGATTTTGACCTGTATGAGATGTGGATCCAGGCTCGTTATCCCTGGGCCAGCCAGTGGTATGACCGGCATAACAATGCGGCCTATGACCAGGCCGACGCCATCGATGTGGCCAACCCGAACCCGGTGGCCATTACGGTAACCCTGGAACCAGGGGGGATGATCACCGGCACGGTCTACGCGGCCGATGGTACAACTCCGCTGGAAAATATCAATGTCGATTTGGAACCCGGCGGTTATGGCACCTGCACCGGTGCCAGTGGCCAATACATGATTGAAGGGCTGGGCTATGGCGACCACGTCGTGACGGCCGGCGGCGGCTGGAACTGGTGTACGGGAAGCTTTGCCGATTACGCCAGGGAATATTACGAGGAGGTCAGCCAGTATGACCAGGCGACGGCCATCTCTCTTTCAGGGGGACAAGATGTGGTCCAGGGGGTCAATTTTACCCTGGATCCGGCCGGGCAGATCACGGGCACGGTTTATGCCGAGGACGGGACGACGCCCCTGGGGAATATTAATGTGGACGTCCAGCAGGGTGGTTTCGGCACCTGCACAGACCAGAACGGCCAGTATGTTCTGGGCGGCCTGCCTTTCGGGGATCATGTTGTCCTGGCCGGCGGCGGCTGGAACTGGTGTACCGGGAGCCAGTCAGTTTACGCGACGGAGTTCTACCAGGAACAGAGTACGCCTGAGGCAGCGACCACGTTGACCCTATCGGGAACACAGACACTGATTACGGGGATCGACTTTACCCTGGGAACGGGGGGGCAGATCGCCGGGCAGGTGCGAGCGGCCGATGGCAGCGCGCCCCTGGAAAATGTAAGGGTTGAAGCAAACGAATATGAATCCGGCGCTTACGGATATGAAGCCTGGACCGACGCCAGTGGTATGTACACCATAACCGGGTTGCTGGATGGCGACTACAGGGTCATGGTGCAGGATCAGAATGGAATGCCGGCTGGTTATGCCTTTCAATTTTACGACCATACCCAAAAACATCATGAGGCCACCCCGGTAACAATCTCGGGGGGAGATACTCAAAGCGGCATTGATTTTGATCTCTTAGCGGCCGGGGTGATAACCGGCTGGGTGACCGATGAGTTTGGCGCCCCGGTGCCTGATGTGCAGGTTGATGCCCAGGTCAATAATGGCGATTATGGTTGGGGATTCTGCACCGATCAGAATGGTTACTATGAAATAAGAACCTTGCCCTACGAGGCGTGGATCATGACGGCGGGTGGGAACTGGAACGGTTGCAAAAACGAGCCGTCAGCCTGGGCGAGGGAGTATTATAACGAAACAGCCAACCAGGAGAATGCGACTATCCTGACCCTGGACGGCGGTAACTTGCTCTATACAGAGATCAATTTCACGCTAGAGCCAGGCGGTTGGATTACGGGTTATGTTACCGACGAATTCGACCAACCCCTGGCGAATATCAATATCGATGCTTATAGTGAATCAAGGGGCTCTGGTGAAGGAACCTGCACCGATGAAAACGGCTACTACGGGATCTACGGCCTAGGCTATGCGGGCGACTACGTGGTGAGCGCCGGCGGCGATTGGAACCACTGCCTGGGCCAGCAGTCCATTTATTTGAAGACGTTCTATGACAATGTTTATTCCTGGGACCAGGCGCAACAGTTCTTGATCGATGAAAACAACACCGTTGTCCCTGACATCAATTTCACCATGCTGCAGGGGGGCACGATTACCGGCCGGGTGACCGATGCCGGCAACAACGATCCGCTGGCCAATGTTCAGGTCAGCGCCAGGCCCTATGACAACGGCTGGTATAACCGCTGGGGCGAAACAGACGCCAACGGCTATTACACCATCACCGGGCTTTTGGACGACGATTTCCTGGTATCCATTGAAGGGCCCATCCCGGCCGGATATGCCCAACAATATTATCCGGATACGTTTGTGCATGAGGATGCCGGGCGGGTGAATATTTCCGGTTTTGGCACAGCGACGGACATCGATTTCCACCTGGAACCCGGCGGAGTGATTACCGGCACCGTGGTTGATGAGGCCAGCGGCTTGCCCATCGCCAATATGACTGTGAGCGCCGGACCCCAGAATGGTAGAGGTGGGCGAGGAGTCTGCACGGATGAGTTGGGCTACTATGAACTGGATGGTTTGATCTATGGCGATCATATTGTCCAGGCCGCAGATGGCAACTGGAATTGGTGTTTGAACCAACCCAATGACGTCTACCCGCGGCAGTATTACAACCATGTCTATCGTTATAATGACGCCAACCCGGTGGCCATCAACAGCCCTGACCCGGTGAGCGGGATCAACTTTAGTCTTGAGATTGGGGCTACCATTGAAGGGTTTGTTGACGAAACAGGCGGGGCAGCGGTGGAAGGTCTGCAAATGGCGGCCGTCATCCCGGGGGATTGCCCATGGTGCCACGAGTGGGTTACCCAGAGTGCAACCGATGTGAGCGGCGCCTATAGCCTGGGCCCGCTGGCGCCAGGAGAATATGCCGTTTACGCCTGCAGTAGCTGCAGCGATATCCTGCTGGTCGAGCAGTATTATCCAGACGCCTACCACATCCGGGATGCCGATCTGATATCCATCACTACCGGCGCGAATGCGACGGGCATCAATATGACGCTGGATCCCGGTATCTGGCTGACGGGCACCGTCTATGTTCCCGGCGGCTACAACCCGGGCAATATCCAGATGGACGCCTGGCAAGAAGAGCCCGACGGCTTTGGCACGGGACGAAGCACGGACACGAATGGTGATTACATCATCCCGGTACCGCCGATCTATGATAGCCGGTGGGCGGTGCGGGCCATGCCGGGGGAAACACCCCTGACTATGCAACAGGCCAGCCAGTTTGATCTGGCACAAACAAATTGGGACTTTTACCTGGAACAGGAATCGGTCATCAGCGGCCGGGTCCAGCTCAAGGGCGGAGGAACACCCGGCAGTGGTGGGGTAAACGCTCAAAGCCGCTGGATGGATCACGGCGTGGGCATCGATCAGGATGGCTATTACGAGATACACAATCTACCGCCAGGTGAGTATCGCCTGAACTTCGACGGCAATCCGGATTATATGTGGACGTACTATGGCGGCCATGATTACTCCTTCGCCTCGGTTATCCAACTGGGCGAGCAGCAGGTAGTGGGCAATATTGACATCGAAGTTCAACCCCTGGGACATCTGGAAGGGCACGTCTATGACAGTGACGGGACGACGCCGATCGAGGGCGCGCAAATCACGGCCATGGATGGTGTGGGTTCGTGGTTCGCACAATCCCAACCTGACGGCTACTTTTCTATGGATTTGCCGGCGACGGATGTGAAAGTGCAATACCAACCGGCCGATTGGCAGCAGCATATGTTTGGCTACTATGATGGGGCCCGCACCTATGCCGACGCCACTGTGGTTGCCGTACCCCCCTTCCCGGCCAGCGCCGAGATTAAGATCGTCTTCGAAAGGCGGGCGACTATTGAGGGACAGGTGCGGGATGCCGATAGCGGCGATCCGCTGGGCGGCATCCTGGTAACAGCGCTAACGGTGGACAGCGCCGCCGATTGGGAAAATGCGGCCTATGCCTGTACTGAAGAGGACGGAAACTACTATCTTGAAGGCGTCACTGCGGGTGAGGTGGAGGTCATGGCCCTGGGCACCTGTGGCAATGATGATTATGGGCTGGTGACCACGACCCTGACGACTGCTCCGGGTACGAGCTATAGCGTGGACCTGACGCTTACCGTTGGGACGGGCTTGCCGGATGTCTTCACGATTCGCGCAGAAGAGGTCTTTGGTTATTCGCCTATCCGCTATATGGGTTTGGATATGCGGGGTCAGATTCTACCATTGCTCTATGCCCCGCTGGCGGATCTGGACGACCAGGGTGATTGGACCAGTGAATTGTTGGTCCAACTGCCTACGGAAGCCAATGGCCTGGCGGCCGTGGCCGGCGATCATCTGGAAGTGACGTACGAATTGAAGCCTGGGCTGAAGTGGTCAGATGGCGAACCGCTGACTTCGGCCGATATCCGCTTCACCTGGCAGAAGCTCACTGAAGTGCGCTGGCTACTAGATGATTACCTGGTCCAGGTAGGTAAAATCTGGAAGGTGGCAGAGGTATTGACGCCGGATCCGCTGACGGCGGTCTTTGTCTACGAACGAGGCGTCATCCCGCCGGACTACCTGACCGCGATGACTTACCTGATGCCGGAACATCTCCTGGGCGGAAAACATGCCACGGACATCCAGTTGCTCAGCCATTATTCCCATTACCCGGTAGGTAACGGGCCGTATATGGTGGCCGACTGGGTACCGGGCAGCCACATGGACCTGGTGGCCAACCCTAACTACCACAAGCGCGGCCTTGGCCTGCCAAAGATCACGGAAATGCGCTTGCTATTCAACGCCCATCCATTCTGGAGCGTGCTGAACGGCCGGGCCGACGTTTCTTTGTTGGCCGACCCAGGGCAGATACCGGATAACTGGGACACCTTCGGCGTCGGCGTGCAGACGGTTAATGGCATGGGATTTGCGACTATCGTGCCAAACCTGGAGAAGCCACTCTTCCAGGATGTCGCAGTTCGTAAAGCGCTTTTTACCGCGCTGGATCGCCAGAAATACTCTGATGATCACAGCCTGGTGGATATGGTGGCCGATGGTTATCTACCGCCGGATCACCCATTATACAGCAGCACCCATGTCACCTATTCCTACAACCTGAGTGCGGCGGCGGCGATGCTGGACGCGGCTGGCTGGCTGGTGGGTGGCGGCGGCATCCGGGAGAAGGGTGGCCAAAGATTTGAATTTAACCTTTACTACAATGAGGGCAACGTCGAGCGCCAGGACCTGGCTCTGATGTACGCCAGCGATCTGGCCACGATTGGCGTGGACGCCAATGTGGTCAGTATGCCCTGGGAGGATTATTACCAGAGCGCGGTGAGAGGCGAGCTGGATGCTTATATCATGGGCTGGTTCTTTGACAGTCGCTTTGATCCCATGGCTTATGGCCTGTATCACAGTAGAAACCATCCCACGGCCTACAACCGCTATGAAGGCTCGGTGCACAATAGCGGCTGGTATGACGGCGTGAACGACACCCTTCTGCTGAATACGACCACAGAATTGGACTTTGATGAACTGTCGACCCTGTATGGTGATCATCTGGCCTTGTACAGCGACCAGCTGCCAGAATTACCGGTAAACCACATGCTGGATTATCATGTGGTGTCACCCTTCCTGCTGGACTTCCTGCCAGAGGGAGGAGGCAATATGGCCGTTACTTTTAATGCTGAATATTGGGAGGTGCCGGAAATCCCCATTGATATTTCGGTACGGAAGACGTTGGCCGCTGATAGCCAGGCGCCAAAACCAGGGAACGTTATTACTTACGAGGTAGAAGTTCGCAACGTAGGTTACTTTGAGATGACGGGGGTTGGTTTATACGAAACGTTGCCTGACGAGGTGATATTCCTGGGCGCATCGCCGGCGCCTTCCTCGATAGACGGGAATGCGTTGCAGTGGAACCTGGGCACGATCGCCGGCGAAAGCGCTTTCCCGCCGGTTTATGTCCAGGTGCAAATTCCACTGACGGTGACTCACGGCATGAAGCTGGTCAACCAGGCAGAGGTGTGGGCCAATCAGATTGGGGACGATATCCGGCCGGGTAACAATAGCTTCATCTTCGAGCTGACGGTGCGGGACGATGTGGACCTGGCCATTACCAAGAGTGGCGTGGGCGAACCGGCTATAGGCGAGAAGTTCAATTACTTGCTCGACTATTACAATCTGGGCGGCGCGCCGGCGACCGGGGTGGTCATCACTGACATGTTGCCGGTTGAGGTCAGCTTCATCGAAGCAGACCCGGCGCCAACATCTGTGGCCGGCCAGCTGCTGACCTGGGATGTGGGCGCGGTGCCGGCTAACCAGTGGGGCGGCCGGATCGAGATCACGGCCGAGATAGACGCCGACGGCACGGTGGTCAATGAGGCCGAGGTTGGCTACCCGGATGTGGATTCAGTGCCGGAGAACAATAGCGACGATCATAGTGAAGTGGTGGACAATATCCTGGCGCCGGCTCTCTTGCGGCCGACGCAGGGCAGCACCGACGAGACGCCGACTATCTTTGGCCTGGCGCCCTCGAATGGGCAAGTGGACATCTGGGACATCAGCGTGCCGGCATCACCCAGCTGGGTGATCAGCACCACGGCCGATGGCCTGGGCGAGTTCGAAGTTGAACCGACGATGGCTCCGGGAACCTATATCCTGGCGGCTACGGCCAGCAAATCAGGCCTGGATAGCGGTTATTCCAACGCGGCCACCATCACGGTGAAAGATGACTTGCCGCTGGATCCGGACTTCGTCACGATCAGTTCGGGAGGCGTGAATCTGAGCGCCGGCAGCGTGGAAGCCGAACGGCGAATGATGCCGATGCGCAATCTTAATATTGGGGCGGTATTGGCCTGTGGCAGCCAGCCGATGCCGACCTTGCGGGTAACCGAAAACGCCCTCTTTGGTTATGCCGTGCCGCCAGTCCAGGTGAACGATGTGGGCGGCGGCGAGTGGCAGGTAGATTTCACTTTCTGGTTGGCCGAGCCTCATAGCAGCTACGAAATATGGCTCGAATGGCAGTGTGGGCCTGTGACTGAACGTGTTCTGCTCATGTTTATCCTGATCGACCCCTATGGTTATGTCTATGACCAGAGCCTGGTAAATAGTGGGTCGGCGATTGATGACGCCTTGCTCCTCAATGCCAAGGTAACCTGCTACGTGAAGGTGGGTAATAGTTGGGTGGTTTGGCCGGCCGGTCTATACGGGCAGGTGAACCCACAATTTACTGATTCATCTACCGATGATGGGGTCATGACGCCCGGCTTCTATAGCTACCTGACGCCATCGGGGCGTTATAAGATAAAGGCGGTCGCCCCGGGTTACCAGCCCTTTGAAAGCAAGGTGCTGACAGTTATCACGGAAGTGGTCCACCTGGATGTCGGGTTGAAGCCTATCGTCCAGGCGACCAGTAAGGTAAAATCACCGGCCAGCCTGGTCAACTCGCAGAAGGCGGTTAATCGCAACCAGGGCTGGTTGTGGGACGAGCTGACGTACGACATCTGGCTAGAAAATAGCGGCGAAACGGCTTCGGGCTGGCTGAAACTGACCGATGAGATTCCGGATCGGACTTCCTATATCAACAATTCGCTGGTTGTGGACGGCGGCAGTGGCAGCTACACGAGCACCTACGATGCGATAGTCTGGGAAGGGGCCATCGCGGCAAAGGACTCGATTCATCTGCAATACAAGGTATTGGTGGCCAGCACGCCCGGAACGCCCTTCGATGTGGTGAATACGGCGCAGGTCGAGGGATCACCGGCTAACCTGGCCAGCGTACCGGTGCTGGCAGCGGTTACCCAGATTCAGAATGTGATTGACCTGACGCTGGCAGCGGATGAGGCCCAGATAGCCGGGACAGGAGAAACGGTATTCTATACGCATACGATTACTAACAAGGGTAATTTCTCTGACTGGTTTAGCTTTAGCGGCGTTTCCAGTGAGGGCTGGACCGTCCAAGCACCCGGCAACGTGTTCCTGGACCCTGAGGAGTCGACAACTGTTCAGGTGGGGCTGGTTATTCCCGGCGGGGTTGTTTCGGGGACAGTGGATACACTGACCTTCACGGCCGCTTCGGTGACTGATAATAGCTTCACGGCGAGTGTTAACGACGAAACGACGATCCGGATGACGGGACACTTCCTGTACCTGCCCTTTATTGTGAAGGAGTAAAAGCAAGGTAGATAAACAGATTTACCAGGGGCCCGGTCGCAAGACCGGGCCTTTTTTCGTTGGGGTCAGTGTCAAATAGTAACAGGGGGGACAGCCGCAAGGCTTAGTGCCAGATTGTGAAAAGCTGTTCCTAAGCAGATCGGTAGATATAGTAGGTCGTTCGCGGCTGGACTAAAACGCGGCGATCATTGCCGAGTCTCTTCCTATTAGAATAGTCCCGATCAATCGGGGACATAATTATTAGGCGGCAAAGATAGGGAACAGAGCGAAGGCAGGTTATACAGACAAGATTAGTACTGTGGTCCCAGGCATCTGCGGATACCCGTGACAAATGTCATATACGACAGTGATGAATGTCACATAGCCTTAAAGAAAGGCAGGTTATAGACTGATAGATGAGTAAGTGGGCTTGCTTCTTATGCGGGTTGAGGCAAACCCTCCAATATGATTGATCTGGCATGCAGTTGTTATCGATTAGTTGCCCGCAATGTCATGAGCCTGAGCCGGAGGGGCCTTGGAAGGGAAATCACACCGTATACAAGCGAACAAAAGGACAAGGTTGCCGGGCTGTCCAATAGCGACACGTGGAGGTCATTCTTGCGTCGTATAGTGGAAAATTTCGCTGCTATTACGAAATCCAGGGGTGTTCTTGCGTCGATTGTCACGGTTGGCAGGACACCGAAGATCAAGTTTCAGATAGTGCGCGAGCTGCTCCATAACGAAGCAAGGGTAAAGCAACTTTCCAGCCGATATTCACCCCATCACGATCTTGAATTTGATTCATTTCGGGCAACTATTTCCAATCGGGTCTTCTGTGTGAGTGGTCAGGTGGCCATGGCCATGGTCGCGGAAGCGCGTACTTATTTTTCTTACCCTAAATATTAACAAATAGATATTTCATTGATCTCGTATATGCGCCTAACTTTGGCTTTGGAATCAACTTATCCATTCAGATCCACCGCTTTCTGTACAGAATGAAGGAGCTTACGATGCGACGTCCCCTGTATGTGTTGTTAATTACGACCTGTGCTCTTGCCTCTCTTTTTATGCTAATGGCCACATTCTCGACGACGCCCGTTACAGCTTATCAGCAGGAGGCGTCTATTAGTAAGGCCGAGGAAGCAGATCGGCCGGCAGCAGATTCAGAACAGAAGTCGATTCATGCTGACACACATATTGAGCCCGTAGTCGATCAAACAGTGCCAGAATTGGCTGCCGCTGAGAAAGCCACATCGTATCTGCCCGATCTATCCTTCATCGTGGCGGCTGCTACCGAGCCTTTCCTGCAGCTCGCGGTCAACTATGCTGAAGAATGGGTTGCCGGGAGCACGATATCTGAAACAGCAGTGGCCATTACCGTCGCGGACAGTGGGGGCAGCGTCAAAGCAAGCTCGACGGTCGTATCTGATATTGACGGGAATTTCTTTGCCGGCTGTGACGACTGGTCTCCGGCCGGCTGCCCTGATATCGTCCCGGGCGATCTGGTAACAGGGACGAATGGTCTCATCACTTCAACGGTCAGTCCGGTAGGGGCCATCACCGGTCTACTGGATGCGGCTGAAAACACGGTTTCTGGCATCGTTAATGCGGCCTGGGTTAGCGACACGGTAAATGTCAGCTGTGAGATCTGGGAGATGGATGGACCCGAACCGGTCCATACCACGGCCATCGCCGATGGCGGCAGCTTCACCTGTGATTTCGATGATGTTGGTTGGGATCTGGGGCCACTACAACGAGTAGCTATCATGTACTTCGAGGAAGATGGCGATCTGGTGATAAACAACTTGTTGTGGAACTGGATGCGGGTGAATTATGGCCATGATTGGGCCGGCGGCGATTACCCGGCCGGCCATACATTTTGGTTGACAAATACCACAGCCCTTGGGGAGGTCAAGGCCGCGACCACAATAGATTCCTTTCCTGGCGGCGGCTGGTATGGGCCAGGTTTTGAGACGCTGGCAGAAAATTGGGACCCGGGACAGCCCGATATTGTCGCCGGCGACAAGGTCTATTTCGGTACAGATGACGCCTATTCCAATATGGTTGACGTGGGGGTGATAACGATCGCGGTCGATTATCCTGGCGATGCGGTTTCTGGCACTATTTCAGCCCCCTGGATATCCCCGGAGAGTGTTACCGTACGTTGTGAGATCTGGGAAAATAATGGCCCCGAGAGCATTGAGGTAGCCGACGTTGATCCAAATAGCGGTAGCTACTCCTGTGATTTCTCGAGCGCCTGGGATATACAACCGGGTCAGATGGTGGCTGTTATGTATGTGGAGCCAGATGGCGATACGGTCATTAACACCTATCAAGGCCCGGACATGAGCGCCTGGAAATGGGTGGATGGGAGTGGGCAGGCAGCACTCGGTGGGGCAATTTTCTTCAATATTGGTTACCGTAATGAAGGGGATGTCGTAGCCGATACCGTGATCCTGACCGATTCCTGGCCTGCAGGCGTAAGTTATCTGGCCGATAACAGTGGCTTTTCTGCTGTGGTCGATTCTGAGACGATTACCTGGACATTTGGCCCGGTACACCCGGGAGAAGAAGGTAATTTCCAGCTCGTCCTGTTAAACAACGCGTCAGACGGCACCTTGGTCAACGAGGTCGGTATCTATACCGACGGGGATTTTAATCCTGATAACAATCGTGGCAACGCTGAAGTTACGGTGGTTGATGAAGCGCCGGACCTCTACGTAGACAAATATTCGAATCCAAATAATCCGGCTTCAGGCCAGACCTATTTGTACGAAATAAACTATGGAAACAATGGGCCAGTGCCCAGCGGCCCGGTCCTGCTTACTGACACCCTACCTACCGGCACAACGATCGTTGGCGTGTTCTCGGAGAATGGTTTCCCGTTTTGGAATAACATCTCAACACCTGAACAGTTAATTCTTGAAGCACCCGGATTACCGGGTGGCCCTTGGGGAGATCGCCTTTACTTGCGCCTGCTCGTGGATGGCGGCGTCGAACCGGGGACGCAGCTGATCAATACAATAACAATCACAGCGGCAAATGAGGCCAATCCGGATGACAACCAGAGGGAGCACGGTGACACCTGGGTTAGTGAACCACAGTGGAACGTTGGCATCGACAAATCATTCAATAGCGGCGTTTTAGTGCCGGGTGGAAATGTTAATTACCATCTGCATGTGAGTAACAACGGAAATATGGCTGCTTCAATTTGGGTAACTGACGTGCTTCCAGCCGGGACAACCTTTGGCGAAGCATGGACCTGGTCTGGAGTTGATACCATACCGTTTCCGCCAAACGTTATGGAACCCGATGAAATTGGCTGGGATATCGGCCTGCTCGAGCCAGGCGCCTGGTTTGATTTTGATTTCGACCTGGCCATCGACGGGGATTTTACGGCTCCTGATTTCATTATGAATTGCGCTATCGTTACGGCTGATGGACCAGATAATAATCCAGGTGATGATGTCTCATGCCGTAGTGACCTGGTAAGCACGGCCGGTCCTAATTTACGTGTCGAAAAAGTTCATCAATGGGAGGGAGAAAATGACCGGCTACATTACTGGGTCGACTTCGCAAATATAGGGAGTGAGCCAATATTTGGCTTCTGGATCACTGATACGATGCCAATGTCTACTACCTATTATAATGAGTGGCAGCCAAACTTTGACGGTAACCGGATTGCCGACTACAGCTACACTGAGGATAGCCTCATGTGGAATATTAGTGATCTGCAGCCAGGGGAAGCCGGCCAGTTTGAGTTTTGGGTAGGCCTGGATGAACCTGGCGTGCCACTTCGCTGGTTCGTAAACAATGTAGCGATTACCATACCGCCAGGGGATGTAAATCCGGCGGACAATTCCTACGACGACACCGCTTTTAGCGGCGGGGAGGTAAGGAGAGTTGAACTCTCGGTAGGTACTGATAATAGCAATGTCTGGGGCGAGGCGATTCCAAACAGTGTCGTAACGGTCACTACGGTTCATACCCAATCGCTTGGTTGGGCTGATGCGGGATGCGGTGGCTGCTGGAATATCGACAATGCCGGGCCAATTTATCCAGGAGACACGATTACGGTGGAGGCAGCCAGCGGTGTGCAACCGGTTATCATCGAAGTACCCTCACCTTTCACGGCCGAGGCTGATTCCCGCACCGATCTCGTTACCGGCCAAATCGATCATCTTGACTCAGAGTCACTGGAAGTTGACCTGGAAAACGGGCCGGTACTTAATATACAAACGGATGGCGGGGGCTTATACAGCGCTTTGTTTGACGACATCCCACAAGGGGGCCAGGGTGAGGTACGTTATCACACAGAAATCAATTTTGCCCCGGTCACTTATCATCGTGGATTTCGTAGCGCAGACTTGTTCCTGACGGTCAACTACGGGCAAGTTTGGATTGGCGGCAGTTCCGAACCGAATTCCACGGTTACCGTCACGCTGACGAGCAGGAACTTTTCACCTAAAGTTGAAACCGTGGTTGCTACTGATGGCAACGGTGATTTCTGGACCAGCTGCGAGGATTGGGGATTGCCGGAATGCCCAACAATCCAGGAGTTCGACTGGGTCTTTGGTAGTGCTGAAAATGGCTTCACGGCAACCGTCCTGGTAGGACGCATCTACGGTGATATAGATGTCAATGCCGACACAATATTCGGCAATGTTTATGCAAGTTGGCTTGAAGAGTCACTGAATGGTCGATGTGAGGTTTGGTTGGATGGTGGTCCTAGCCGAGAGTTCACGGTAGATCCCGACGGCGGTCAATACTTATGTGACTTCACATCTGATTGGGATATTTTGCCTGGGCAAGATGTTGGCGTGGGTTACCAGACGCTGAATGGCAACTGGGTTTACAATGTATTCAAGGCGCCGGCACCACATATTCGGATCAACAAGTCGTCTTATGGCGATCCGGGCGAAGGAAACAACTTCGTTTACCAAATCCAATACTTTAATGATGGCGCGGCTCTGGCCGAAAACGTGGTCATTACCGACACGATGCTGGGGATGGTCTATATTGAGGATACCAGCGGAGTTCCGGTCTTAACCAGCACTGTACCCGGTGGTGAACAGGTAGTCTGGCAATTGGGCACAGTTCCAAGAAATAGCCAGAACTCCTTTGACATCTTCGTCGGACTGGCGGCGGCTGAATCCGAAACGATCACCAACTCGGTCACGATTAGCACCAGCAGCATATTTAACCAGAGCAGCCCTGAAGAAAGATTTGCCGAGTGGAATGGACAGGTAGGAGCAGGAACCACCGATTTGAGGGTAGACAAGTGGGCCTGGACAGAAGATCCGGCGGCCGGTAACGATGTCATCTTTGGCATCAATGTTTGCAATGATTTGAATATAGACAGCGCCGAAGTCGTGTTAACCGACACACTGCATCCATCGATGACCTATCAATCGATATTCCCGGAACAGGCGGGTTGGACAGAGGTGTTCAGCAGTAACCAGCAGATGGCTGCCACCATCCCATCCATCCCCGGCGGACATTGTTACCAGGTGAACCTGCGCGCGCAACTGATGGCTTCTGCCTCGACCGGTCAACTCATCACCAATACAGTCCGAATCTCCTCCTTAGACGATGTTTCACCGGAAAACGATGAGTGGACATGGGAAGGGAATGTCGGAGAACCCCATGCCAATTTACTGATCGAGAAACAGTGGAATAGGGGTCAGCTGGTTCCCGGAGGCGACCTACATTACAACATTACCTTTATCAACAATGGTAATATGCCGGTGACGGGACCGATCGTCATCACCGACACATTCCCGATAAGTGCCACATTCGAAGCTGCGTGGCGGCAGAACAATTTTGGTCAAGTGCCGTTCAACCCAGTCTATATCAACGCTTCGCGAGCAGTTTGGAACATTCTTCCAGATGGCCTGGAGAACGGTTTTAGCGAACCAATTTTGAAATTGTGCTGCGGTTAGATCAGGATGCGATTCCCGGCACGATATTGACCAATACAGTCATGATCGGCCCTTCGCCTGATGAAGATAGGTATGATGACAACGTTAGCAGTTGGGTGGAAGAAGTAAATAACCTCGGTCCGAACTTACGTGTGAGAAAGCATGGAGGCTGGCATGGGTTTGGGGAAGGGCATAACTCCTGGTTCCAAATCGATGTCGAGAATATCGGTGATGTGCCCATAGGCAACGTCGTCGTCACCGATACCTATCCAGCAGCCATGATAATCGATGGCAATATCGGCTCCAACTACCCGCGGACCTGGGATTGGGTCGACAATGGGGCGAGTAACAGCTTCACGGTTACGTTCGAGTCTCTAAATCCTGGCCAGCGTACAAATATCGATTTCAACACCTTCATTGATGCTCCTGGTCCAGTACCGCCAGGTTTGACATTCGTCAATACAGCAACTGTCATGACGGTGCCAGGTGAACCTGGCGACGACAATGTTGACAATGCGTTGCTGACGACCGGCCCCGATCTCTCGGTAGCGAAGGATTACATTGGGGGCATCCCGCTACCTGGCCAACTGGTGACATTCAGTCTGCGCTTTGCAAATGAGCGTTATGGTCACGAGTATGCCTGGAGTATGCAGGAGAATGCCTTACTGACTGATACATTGCCGGCCGGGCTCACATACTATACATCTACACTTCGCTTCTGTGGCACCGAAGAGTGGTGCCCGATTGAGCCCTGGTCTTACGATGAAACACAGGTAATCTGGCAATTGTGGCCGATCAATGCTGGCGAATGGAATGAAATCTTATTAACCCTGCGGATTAGTGAAACAGCCGAAGCGGGCGATATCCTGGTTGACTGGGCAGAAATTGGCAGTTCCAATCCCGATGTCGACGCCGATCCTGACAATAGCAATAATAACGACTCCGCATCTGTGACGGTCGCTTTCCCGTCGTTTGAATTGGCCAAGATATACGAATCTAGCGCCGTGGCCGGCACGTTGGTTACTTATACCGTTTCGGTGACCAACGTGGGAAGTGGACCAGGCATTAATGTTGTGGTGGTCGATACCCTGCCCGAGGGTTTACTGTTCGTTGACAGTGATGGTACCTTTGACGGTTCGGCTGTTAGCTGGACCTATGATCATCTGCCGGCCGATGGTGGTCGTGAGAGTGGCTGGTTTGTGGCGACCTTGCCCTGCACAAATACTTTTGGGGTCGTCAATGATGACTATGGTGTAGCCAGTAGCCAGGGGGGCATAACGGCCCAAGGACCGGGCGTAAGTTTCAATGTGATCGCCCCAACGATAACAACTTTATTCAACCACACCGCTGAACCCATCGTCGTCGGTAGCACCGTTTACTTTACAGGCTCGGCCACGACTGATGGCACTTCCCTGGTTAATTATGCTTGGGATTTTGGCGACTTCGGTAGCGCGAGCGGCCAGACAACGGCCCACACCTATACCTCAGACGACACCTTCACCGTCGGCTTTACAGTCACTGACGGCTGCGGTTATAGTGATGACAGCTCGGCCGGCCTGGTCATCGATCCACCAGAAATATTAGCTTCTTTTGATCAAAGTGAGAGTGTGATCCCGGTTAGCAGCAGCGTGCAATTTACTGATAGTTCGACGACCAACGGTCCGCCTATAGCGGCCTGGTTGTGGGATTTCGGTGACGGCACAGCCCAGTCAACTGCCCAGAATCCCGGCCATCTCTATGCCGACCATGGCACATTCACTGTGACGTTAATGGTCACCGATACCTATGGGTATAGTGGTTCAATAGTGGTGGCCAACGCCGTCACAACGATCGCACCTGTTTTTGAGATAACCAAGGGATATGAAAGCAGTGAGGTTGCTCAAACGGTTGTGACCTATAGCCTGACCTTTACCAATACCGGCGATGACACCGGCCGTGGCCTGGTCATCACCGACCTGGTACCGGGCAATGTGACCTGGCTTGACGGGGGTGGCTACGACGGGAATACGGGAGTTGTATCGTGGACGTATGAGAGCCTGGCCGTTGACCAGGCGACGAGCGTAACCTTCTCTGGCAGGCTGGCCTGCGCAGGCGAAGTGGATAATGATACCTATCTAGTCGCATCAAGCGACCAGGGAGCGAGCAGCCCGGTTGGCTCGCCGGTGGCCTTCACGATAGCCGAACCGACGATAGTGATTGGCCTGGATAATTCATCCGGTCCGATTGCCGGCGATTCCGTGCAGTTCACGGCGACGGTGAATAGTAATGGACCGACTTTAACAACTTATGAGTGGGACTTCGGAGATGGATCATCTGGTACAGGCCTGAATGCTTCTCATGTTTACGCTGAGGACGGTAATTACACGGTTGTCTTTACAGCCACAGATGACTGCGCTTACCAGGCGACAGATACCACCGGTCTGTCGGTTAGCGCCCCAGCGATCGTCGCCTCGTTTGACCAAAGCGACGATGTTGTGCCCATTCTAAGCAGCGTCAATTTCACTGACACATCCACCACCGATGGGGCAACGATCGTGGCCTGGCTATGGGACTTCGGCGACGGCACGCCACAGTCAACCATCCAAAACCCAAGCCATGTCTATACCAGTCATGGCGCTTTTACCGTCACACTGACGATAACCGATAGCTATGGCTATGGCGATTCAACTATCGTGGTGGATGCGGTCACGACATTGGCCCCGGTTTTTGATGTTCTAAAGAGATACGAGACGAACCAGGTCGCCGGTACCCCGGTCACTTATACGCTGACGATAACCAATAATGGGAGCTACACAGGGACCAACTTGCTTATTGAAGATGAGCTGCCCAGCGATCTGTCATGGGTCAGCGGTGGCGCCTATGATCCTGGAACAGAGGTTATTTCCTGGACCGTCGATTCGCTGGCGATATCAGAGCAAGCGAGTGTGCAGTTTGTCGGCGAACTGGCGTGCAATGGTAACAGTGCGGTGAACGCGGTGTATGGCGTCACCGCCAGTGGACAGGGGATCACCAGTGGTCCAGTTCCGGCAATCAGTTTTGATATCAAGGAACCAACCATCGCCGCAAACTTTGATTACTCGGGGGATCCAATTGCCGGCGCCAGCGTCATCTTCAATGGTTCGACAAGCACAAATGGTTCTACCATCGTTTCCTATCAGTGGGCTTTCGGAGATGGTTCGCTGGAGAGTGGTGTGACCGCAGCGCATGTCTACACACAGGATGGTGAATATGATGTCACCCTTGTGGTAACTGATACCTGTGGTTTCGGCGATAGCTATAGTGAAACCATCCTCGTTGAACGGCCGAATCTTGTCGCAAGCTTTGTTCAATCAGAGAATGTTGTACCTATCAATAGCAGTGTGCAATTCACTGATACATCAACCACGGATGGCGGCGCGATTGGGCAGTGGAGCTGGGACTTTGGGGATGGTAGCCCATTCTCTACCCTCCGTAATCCCAACCATAAGTATGCAGCGCACGGCACCTTCACCGTGACGCTCATGGTGACCGACGAGATGGGTTATACAGATACGCACCAGTTGACAAACGCTGTCACAACATTCTCGCCAATTCTCACCATCGATAAAGAGTACGAGAGTGATGAAATAGCACAAGCACCCATCACCTACACATTGACCGTGACTAATAACGGTGATTCAGTGGCTACTGGCGTCATTATCACCGACCGTGTGCCGGCCAATGTTACCTGGCTAAGTGGCGGGAGCTATGATCCGGTGACACGGATAGTGTCCTGGACCGTAGAGAGCATAGCGGCCGGGATATCGGAAAATGTCCAATTCAGCGGTGAACTAGCCTGTAGTGGCCAGGTAGTTAATGACAGATACCGGGTCAGCGCGAGCGACCAAGGAATCAGTAGTCCATGGGGTGAACCAGTTTCATTTACTATCCAGGCGCCAACTATTGAGGTTAACTTCTCCCAGTCAGCCGGTGTCATAGATCCATATGAAGCCGTTGTTTTCACAGATACCAGCACCACAAACGGGCCATCCTTGACCGGTTTCATGTGGGATTTTGGCGATGGTCAAACGTCCAGCGGTCCACTAGCCAGTCACGTCTATACCGGGACCGGCTTTTATAGTGTGACCCTGACTGTTACCGACAGCTGTTCATATGAAGCCAGCAAGATCGTGCCAGATGCTGTTGAGGTTAAGCTATTCGGGGTTTTTCTGCCAATCGTCATGAAATAAGATGAATAAATCATGACGGAATGATTATTGACAAGCAGCTCGCCTTGATTTTCAAGGCGAGCTGCCCATGGTCCAGGCTTGAAATGGGAAGGAGGATTTGGGGGCGATTGGGTGCAGCTAGGGTTCAGACCGGCGCCAATCAGGATGCCTAAGGGGCTGTAACCGGTAAAGCCGGGGAAGATGGCGCCAAGATAGGGGTTGCCCAGCCGGTATTCTATAGACAATTTACCAGGGGCCCGGTCGCAAGACCGGGCCTTTTTTATTGGGTTTGGGGGCGGATTGGGGCTACTATTGAAACCAAAAGCTACGGAGCACCTACCCATGGTCGAAATCAGGTTGTTAAGCCAACTAAATCTTGATGATCTCCAGCGCCTGGTGACCGGCTATATCGCCGAGGCCAGGTACCAGGTCAGCCGGACGGAATCGGAAAAGCAGTTCAGCCTGACCCTGGAGCTGGTCCCCTTATCGAAACCGTTTTGCAAACGGTATGACCAGCCCGATGCCGAGTCTTTGGCGTATTACCAGAAAGTGACGGCCCTGGGTTTCTCCTTCGGCGCCTATGCGGCCGAAAAATGCGTGGCCATGGCCCTGGCCGAACCGCAGCAGTGGAACCGGAGCCTGTGGGTCTGGGAGCTGCATGTGGCCGAGAGCCATCGCCGGCAGGGGACAGGCCGGCAACTGGTTGAGGCGCTGGCCGGGAAGGCGCGAGCGACCGGCCTGAGAACGATGGTTTGTGAAACACAGAATACGAATACGCCGGCGTTACAGTTCTATCGTAACCTGGGCTTCCATGTGGAAGGCATTGATCTCTCGTATTACTCGAACCACGACTTCCCGGATGGGGAAATCGCCATCTTTATGAAAAAAAGAGTCGAGCCTTAGAGCAGATGGGTTAAGTTATCCCCGCGGGGCAACGTGATCCCGCCCAGAAAAGCAGGCGAAACGTTTATGACACTCTTCGACCTTGTCTTTCTCTTTGCTGCACTGGCCACGCTTACCACGCTGGTAATCGTATTCGCCGGCTTTCTGTTAGGCCGTCCCAGCCTGGCCGCTAAAGTTCTGGCCCTGCTTGGGATTTGCCTGGTTATTTATCTGGGCCTTGTCGTCCTGGTCTCGTTGACTACACCCCAGCGGGTGTTGGATTGGGGAGAAAACCGGTGTTTTGATGATTGGTGCATTGCCGTTGAGGATGTCGCGCGATCGGAGTCAGGGATGGAGGTGGCGTACGAGGTCGCTATACGGCTATCCAGTCGAGCGCGGCGAGTTGCCCAACGGGAGAATGGCCTGGTCGTTTACCTGGAGGATGAGCAGGGACGGCGGTTTGAACCGGTCCCAGATCCGGCCGCAAAGCCATTCAACATCTTACTTCAGCCAGGGCAGTCTATTACCACAACCCGGGTGTTCGAAGTACCAAGCGCAGCCAGTCAACTAAAGCTTATTGTGGCCCATGAGGGCTTCAATAGCTTTCCGGGCATAATCATTATTGGAGACGACTCCAGTTTGTTTCACAAGCCAATGATAGTGCGCTTACCTTGATGCCGGGCAGGGCGTAATCGAACACGGGGGCATGACCTGGCAAGTTCGTTAAGGTTCAGGGAGCCAGACTGATTGGTTGCCGGCCGCATGGTTGGGACTATAATTCTGGCGGCAAGTTTTGAAATGGTGAGCCCAAGCAGACTCACCCAGTAAAGCAAAAAGGACCTATGACCGAATCTTCCGAGCCTGGCAGTAGAACCGAAGTGCTACCAGACCCGCAAACCACATAAGTATCCCCTGTGTGGCAGGAGCCCCCCGCCTCCAGGGCAATAAAGCTGGAGGTGTTCCATGTTACAGACAATTGACGATGTGCTGGCGCTGGTGCGTAACCGGCTGGAGCAAGGCGATCTCGCCGGCGCGGTGACGCTGATCGAATCGCTGCGTTCACCCGACCAGGCCGACCTCTTCGCCGAATTAGAAGAAGCAGAACAGACGGCGCTGTTACCAAAATTAGACCCTGGCGACTCGGCGGACATCCTGGAAGAACTGGAAGATGCAGCGGCCGCTCGTCTGGTGGATGGATTGACAATGACCGACCTGGCCAGGATAGTGGACGAGATGGAGCCGGACGAAGCGGCCGACCTGCTGGCCGAAATGGACGAAGCTCAGGTCAACGATATATTGTCCCAACTGGAAGATCCAAGCGAAGTCCGGCCGTTACTCGTTCACCCTGAAGACAGCGCCGGCGGCCTGATGACCTCTTCGCACCTGGCCCTGCGAAGGCGTATGACCGTGGCCGATGCCCTGGCCACCATCCGCACGCTTGAACCCGATTCCGAAGAAATCTATCTGCTCTTTGTCGTTGACCAGCATGGCCGGCTAGCCGGCGAAATCAGCTTTCGCCAACTGGTGATGGCTGACTCTACCATGTTGCTGGGAGAGGTGATGAACCCGGAAGTTATCTCTGTACCAGTAGGCGTGGACCAGGAGGAGGCGGCCCGCATCGTTGGCCGTTACCACCTGCTGGCTCTGCCAGTAGTGGATGAAGGCGGCTTGTTGGTGGGCGTGATTACCGTGGACGACGTGATTGACGTGCTGGTAGCCGAAGCCACCGAAGATATTCAGCGTCTTGGCGCTTCGGAACCACTCGACAAACCCTATCTGGAGACACCGACCTACACCGTTTTCCGCAAACGGATCGTCTGGTTATTGCTGCTCTTTCTCACGGAAACGCTTACCGGCACGGTTTTGCGCCACTTTGAAGTAGAACTGGCGGCCGTGGTCTCGCTGGCTTTTTTCATTCCCTTGCTCATCGGCACGGGCGGTAATGCCGGTTCACAAACCACAAGCACCATCATTCGCGCCCTGGCCCTGGGCGAACTAGACAAGAAGAACCTGATCAAACCGTTGTGGCACGAGCTGCAGGTGGGTTTTTTGTTGGGCCTGGCGATGGGGATTGTCGCTTACTTCCGTTCGCTTCTGTGGCAAACCGGCACAGGTGTGGCCTTGACGGTAGCCATCGCTATTTTTGTGATTGTCCTGTGGGCCAACATTTTGGGTTCGGTGTTGCCGCTGCTGGCGTCTAAATTTAAGGTCGATCCCACGGTGGTCTCTGGCCCGGCGATGACGACGCTGGTGGACGCCACCGGCCTGTTTATCTACTTCACAATAGCCGGCATCGTGATCAGCATGTAATAAGGTATAGATATGGCTCAAGATTAGCTCATTTGCCAAGATGAGATAGCCTCTCAGCAGGAGATTGCCGCAACCGATTTTCAGCAGGTTGCGGTACCAAGCGAAGCGCGGCCATCGTATTGCCCCCCAATTTCTCTTAGGCGATACAATGCCATGCCCTCGTCACGCTATGATGTCCGCGGTGCAAATAGGTCTGTTTACAAGCCGGTAATCATTAATAAAGATATAAAGGGCGTTGTTCTTTGGTAAAATAGCCCTGGTAGTTTGAGAACGGTGACAAGATTCTGAGCTGGCCTAGCACGCCAACATGTCTGTTGCCGCTGGGGCAAGATATTCGCCGGAAGGGCAAGCGAGTCCCAGAAAAATCGCTTAGAAGGGCTCTCATGTTTGATGGCGAGTCTCTTTGATGGCAAAATCAGAGTAAAGATGAAGAAAATCATTTTCAAATGAAAAAGACACCAACGATTAAAGATAAACAAAAATACCACCTCGCTTTTCTGGTTTTATCCCTAATCGCGGTCACTTTCTTCACGGCCAGTTGTTCGCTACTTAATGAACCAAAACGACCGGTTATTCCAACCCCTGGCCCAATAGCCCTTCCGCTAGCAGAGGTGCAGGCAGCATCAGAGGAACTCTTGCAGAACCCGACCGGGGGAGTCGTGCCGGCTGTGGATCCGGTGTGCGAGACGTTGGTTAACGCGGTATCACAACAACAGTTAATGGCTTACGTGCAGACTTTAGAAGGTTTTGGCACACGAAATACGTTCAGCGAAACAGAGCGAGATGATTTTGGTATAGGTGCAGCCAGGCGCTGGATTTTCCAGGAGTTCGAACGGGTTGGTAACGGCCGGCTCCAGGTCGAGTACCAGGATTACTCCTTTACCTTCCAGGGCATCAATACGACCCAGCGTAATATCATCGCTACCCTACCCGGGCGCGGTGACTATCCCGGCATCGTTGTCCTGATGGCCAATTATGATACGCGGGCAATCGACTGGCTTGACGGCCGGAGTCGATCGCCAGGAGCTGACGATAATGGTTCAGGGATAGCAAACCTGTTGGAGAATGCCCGCTTATTGAGTTCGCGCAACTGGAACCAGACCCTTGTGTTTGTCGCGCTGACAGCCGAGGAACAAGGGACATTTGGCAGCCGGTACTTTGTGCAAAATGCAGTTTTGGATGGCGCTCAAATCGATGCGGCCATCAATAACGATATGATAGGCGGCCGGGCGGGCATTCCCCAATCGATGCGGCTTTTCTCGGAGGGCCCCGACACCTCGGGGAATCTACAGCTGGCCCGGTACATTGATTTCACCGGTGGTTTGTACCTGCCAGCATTCCCCATCAACACCATCAATGCCCTGGACCGTGAGGAGCGTTGGGGAGACCAACGCGAGTTTGTCGAAGTCGGCATTCCAGCCGTGCGCCTTATGGAATCGGAAGAGGATTTGAGTATTCAAAATTCAATCCGTGATACCTGGAGCCTGATCGATTACAATTATTTTGCTAATATTGTGAAGCTGAACCTGGCCGTTCTCTGCAATGTCGCGGGCGCGCCGCCGCCGCCGCCAATACCGATTATCAGCCCCATGGCCGATCCCGGAACTTTTCTGCTTAACTGGAGCCCTTCACCTGATGCAGCCGGTTACGCCATTTCTTTCCGACCTGTCGGTTCGGATGATTACCCACCATTCCAGTTTGTAGGAGCCGACCAAACCGGCAGTGTCGTCCTGAGCGGTTTAGACCCGGGGATAACGTATGCGGTAAGCATCTCGGCCATCGGTAATAGCGGACGGTTCAGTTACTTTTCTCCAGAGGCGCTCACGGTTCCGCGGTAAAGCGGCCGTATACCCGAGCTCATCCCGGGAGCATCGTTGGGTTTAGGGAGCCCGCCAGGAATCAAATCATCTAGAGCCAGCACGCCCACAAAGTACGTTCACTCAAGAGAATCTTCCTCAGCCCTGTCCGCAAAAAAGAGTGGCACCTGGCCCGAAGAGCCGGTTGTAACGCCCCGACCAAACAGCCGTTCATGGTTTTCGGTAATCATATATGATATATGGTATATGATAAGCCAATGGGGGTATTTTTTGTCGTCACAGAAGCTTTGGCCAGCTGCAGAAGGGGAACACGCCAATAGCGCTTTCTGGGGGACGAGCGCCCTACTCTCGCCGCCGGCCTGTTTACCCTGGCCGCCACCCTCAAATGCATGACGGTATATATCCTGGCACTAAAAAACCGAGACCGGCTGAAATGAATCTCGTAACGTTTTGCGTAACGATCCGGAGACGATGGCCGGCTACACTTATTGTGGATGATCATTACCTGATACTGGCAAACAAATTTGATAAAGGGTGAACAGATGAAAAACGTAACATTTGCGGCTATCCAGTTACTTCTGCTGCTCCTGCTGGGCGCCTGTTCGGAGTCATCAGCCATTACGCCCGTGCCGGCGATTGACCCGGAACAACAGATCCTCTTCTATAACGGAACTGTTTTAACGATGGATCCGGAGATGCCAGAGGCGACGGCCCTGGCGGTGCAAGGCGAGAAGATCAGCGCGGTGGGCGGCGATATGGAAATCCTGGCCCTGGAAAGGCCGGGGGCGACACTGGTGGATCTCCAGGGGGCGACTTTGATGCCGGGCTTCGTCGACGCACATAGCCATCTTTTCAACGATTCCGAGCAATATTTTGAACTGTCACCGCTCGAGGTGCAGCAATTGGCGCTGGAGAATGGCATTACCAGCCTGGGCGACCTCTATGTGGAGAAGGGTTTTGTAAAGGATATGCGGGCATTCGACGACCAGGGGGGACTGCAGATCCGCACCAGCCTTTACCTGGTGGCCACAGACAACTGCGGCAAGTCTAAAGGGGATTGGTGGTTGGAATATCCGGCGACGGATGAGCCGGGAGAGATGCTTCGTATTGGGGGGGTCAAAATATTCACCGACGGCGGCACCTGCGAACGGCCGGCGCTGAGTTATGAGCTAAGGCCGGGGGAAGGGCTGGGGGATCTGTTCCACAGCCAGGAGGAATTGGACGAATTGGTCGGCCAGGCTCACGCTGCCGGGCGGCAAGTAGCGATTCACGCTATTGGCGACCGGGCTGTGGAACAGGCGCAGAAGGCGATCGAGGCTGCCCTTGGAGGAGAGGCGAACATACTACGCCATCGCATCGAGCACAATGCGGTGATTCGGCCGGAGCTGTTAGCCCGCTACGGTGAGATCGGCATTGTGCCGGTCGTATTTGGCCTCTATCCAACCTGCGAGCCGTTTGGGCCGCCGCCGCCCGAAGCATACCAATCGTGGGAATGGCCCTGGCGGGCGCTGTTGGAGGCCAATCCCGATTTGCCGGTGGCCTGGCATGGGGACGACCCCTATTCCGGCCGGGTGCGGCCGCTGGACGACCTCTACAGCCTGCTAACCCGAGATGGCGTGGGCAGTGACGGGAGTATCTGCCCGGCCCCGGCATGGCAAAAACAACATGTGATCACGGCCGAAGAGGCGCTGTCGATGATGACGATCAACGCCGCTTATGCGCTCTTCCGGGATGACGAAGTGGGCAGCCTGGAAGCGGGCAAGTATGCCGATCTGATCGTGCTTTCGGACAACCCGCTGGCGGCGGTGCCTGAAGAGATCCCGGGGATGGCGGTGTGGATGACCATGGTCGGCGGCCGGCCGGCGTTTTGTGCGACCGGGCAGGAAGCGGTCTGTCCTTTACAGAAGGGTTTGACCCTCAGAAGGGTTTGACCCTCAGAAGGGTTTGACCCTCAGAAGGGTTTGACCCTCAGAAGGGTTTGACCCTCAGAAGGGTTTGACCCAAGGTAATCGGATGGCCTTTCGTAACGATCTGGAGACGATGGCCTGCTAAAGTGGAAAAAAAGTGGTGGTTAGAGCGAGCATGAGATACCCTGGCCGGGACAGGGTCAGGAAGCATGAGAGAAGAAGGTATGAATCGCTCGAGAAAATGGATCAGCCTGGGCTTTGGCGCCTACAGCGTCATCCTCACGCTTGCCTATGTAGGCTTCCTGCTGATGAATCGGGCCTATATCACCCAGGCAGATATTGGTTTTTTGGATGGGTTGCTATCAGCGATCACCCTTAGCTTTTTAGGCGCTTTACTTTCCTACCGCCGGCCCGAGAATGTGATCAGCTGGCTGTTCATCTTAGTGGCTCTCTTGCGGCAGGCCTCATACATCCATCACGTGGTGGGCATTGCCCTGATAAAGGGGGTCGAACCAACTTCCTGGCTTTTGTTTATTGGTAATTTTTGGGCCTTGTTATCCGGCCTTACCTATACCATCCTGGCTTATATCGTCGTCATATTTCCCACTGGACGGCTGCCTACGCGGCGTTGGCGGCCGGCTACCTGGTTGTTGGGCCTGCAGGCTGTCCTTAGCCTTGGCCTGTTCCTGTTTCTGAGCTATGACCTGGCCCAGGCTTTCTCCAGGGCAACCCGGGAGGGCGTGGCGATCTCGATCACCCAGGTTGTTGCCAGCGGCCCTTTTTCTCTGGCCAAGCATGTGCGGATGATTCCCGAGCTCGGCCAGGCGGCTTTGCTCATAGCGGTTATCGCTCTGGTTATGGTGCTGCTGGGCCTTTGGTCTCAGATCGGCCGCTACCGGCAAGGCAACCAGCGCGTACGCCAGCAAATCAAGTGGGTGATATTCGCCGTGGCTCTATGGGCTTGCGCCATTTTCCTGATTTTCCTACCTATTGGGATAGGGACCACCGGTCTTATTTTTGTCAGTCCGATCATTCCCATATCCATCGCCGTGGCCATCCTCCGTTACCGGATCTATGACATTGATTTGATTATCCGGCGGACGGTGGTCTATGGCGCGTTGACCAGTCTGTTGTTGGTTGTCTATTTTGGTAGCGTGACCTTGATGCAAAGCCTGGTATCAACCATCAGCGGGCAGGAGTCGCCGTTGATCATCGTTATCTCCACGCTGCTGATCGCCGCCTTATTTACACCCCTACGGCGGTGGGTGCAGGGATTTATCGATCGCCGTTTCTACCGGCGTAAATACGATGCCGAGGTGACGCTGGCCCAGTTCGCCGAGACCGCCCGGGACGAGGTCGACCTAGACGAGTTGGCGGCCGCGTTGCTCCAGGTCGTGCAAGAAACGCTTCAGCCAGAAAGCACCACTATCTGGTTGAAAAAATGAAGGGCCGGCTAACGAATAAAAGACGATGATGCGCTGGCCAACGATTCAAGTAACTCATTTTTTGTTCACTTTGAGCCGGGTTTCTATCCCTCAACTCAGAAGGTAGGCCAGGATGAATAATTACGCCCAAGCCGATCAAACTGTTGAAATACCCGAATCCGTTTCAACGGTTTTTCTCCAGTTTTTAACCTGCGAAATGAGCACCATTGGCAAGAGCGGCCGGCCGATCACCTGGCCGGTTATGCCCCTTTATTGGGAGCAGCGAGGACAATTCGTGTTATTCACTTCTATTGGCTTGCCGCAAAAAGCTTTTAACGTGCGGGAAAACCCGCATGTTTCTCTTCTGTTTTCTGACCCCACCGGTAGTGGGCTGGCCGAGCCGCCCGTGGTGCTGGTGCAGGGAGACGCGGCCGTGAGCGACCAAATCTTCGAATCCTTCAACGGGCTGGAACCGGAATTAGGCGACCTGGTCAAGAGCCAGGCCTTAAAGATGTTGCAGCGCCAGCCGGCCATGAAGATGTATATCAGTAATCCGCTCTCTCGCTATTTGATGGACTGGTACTTTATGCGACTGATCATCACCCTGACACCCAGGCGAATCCAATGGTGGTCGCGTAGCGATCACGGATATTATTGTCCGGAAGTGTTACCGTCCAGGAGGTGAATCATGTGGCCTGAGATATTGAAATATTGTGAACCGTATGAGAGCGCCGTCCTGACCTGGGTGGCGGAGGACGGCTACCCGTTCAGTATCCGCAGTAAGCCTGAGCCCGAGGAGGCTCATAAGCTGATACGCCTGGATCTGCCGCCGGGGCTCGAATTAAAATCAGGCCCGGCCAGTTTGCTCTGGCACCGCCACGATGACCGGCTTTGGAAATTAAACAGTTTTGCCGTCCGGGGCCAACTTCTTGAGGAAAACAAAGGGTGGGTGATCCGGCCGGAACTTTTTATTCCCGGGGTAGGCATTGGCGGCTGGCGCAGTTATGTGCGATTTCTGGTGAACGGCCGGCGCACCACCCGGCGCTACCTGGAACGGCGCGGTTTGCCCCGGCCGAAATTCAACTGGGATGAATGGGATGCCCTCATGGGAAATTCCTAGTATTTTTATGTGTTCGTGCTGGGCTGATATCGTTGCAGAACTCAGTAACTTTTGCCTGACCATTTACCTGGCCACTGTCCGATTCACCTGTCTGGTCGTCTTGCAGGGGGACGAGAGAGGCTGGTGATCTGAGTCGACGCCAGATCCGGCCGGAGAGCCGTTTAGCAGCCAACTTCAGCCAGGCCAGCACGCTAAACGAAAGGTGCGAAGGAGGTCCCTCTCCACCCCATAGAAGTTAGGTCAGATGACCAATAAAAAGATACATCAATTGACGTATCAGCGGCCCATGTTTTTTAACTATAATAGTTATTATGGGAGTAATGCGAGCCCTTAAAATAATCGATCTCTCCGGCAAATGATCCAGGAAGGAAGGCAAAGCCATGAAGCGACTTACACAGATTCTCACCTTGTTACTGCTGTTTGTGTCCCTGGTTGCTTGCAGCGAGCAAAAGACCACCCCAACACCAACATCCCCTATTTTGGAAGCCAGCGCGACGGCCACTATTCCACCCGTGTCTTCGCCGACGATTGTTATCCCTGAGGTGACGAAGACGGCCGCGCCACCCACGGCTACGCCCGTCGATATTCTTCCGGAACCAACGAGCCAGGTGGCAGCGGTTCCGGTGCCCCGGTTTGCTCAGTTCAAACCGTCGCCGATAGAAGGGGCGCCGGCGATGTTCCACGAGCCCATCTCCCCGGAATTGGCTAATGTCCTGGTGCCCTTTGCAATATCCTCCGATCAATTTATCCGCCTGGGACAGAACGGGGTGGTGGTCAGCCCTGGCATAGAGAAGGAGTTCTACACCGTCTACGAGAAGGCCCGCTACGATAATGTGCCCATTTTTGTGACCAGCGACTCGCTCCTGCACAGTTACCATCTCATCTTTGACAAGGTGTTGCGCACGGCCGAGCGCCAGGCATTCGCCCCGTTGCTGGGCGAGTTAAACAAGTCTATGCTGGCCCAAACTGATGCCCAGTTCCAGACTCTCCAGGGTACGGCCTGGGAAGAGGCGGCCCAGCGAGCGGTGGCTTTTGTGGGCGTCGGGGCCACCTTGTTGGATCCGCAAACAGTTGTGCCGGATTATGCCCAGGAACTGGTACAGGGTGAAGTGGCGCTCATTGAAGCAGCGGCCGGGATTCAGCCTTCGCCTCTATTTCCCGGCCTGGAATATGGCGAGGATTACACGCAATATATACCCCGTGGCCATTACACGCTGAGCGAGGAGCTTAAGGCTTATTTCAAGAGCATGATGTGGTACGGCCGGATGACCTTTCGCCTGAAAACGAGGGATCCCGAGGTCGGCCGAGAGGAAACACGGGCGGCCCTCTTAGTTGTTCAGGCGCTGCGCAATGCGGAAGTCAATGGCCGGCCGGCGCTGGAGGCGTGGCGGGACCTCTACGATCCCACCGCCTTCCTGGTCGGCCGCAGCGATGATCTCACCGCCTTTCAGTATCAAGCCGTCATCGACAGTGTCTATGGCGAAAATCCGGCTCTTCAAGAAGTGGTAAACGAGGGGTTGCTAACGACCTTCATAGAAGAAGCGGAGCGGCTGCCCCCACCCCGCATTCTCGGCCTGGTTATCAGCGACAGTGATGACGAGGTTGAAGCAACCAAGGGGTTCCGGTTTATGGGCCAACGATTTGTACCCGACGCCTACATCTTCCGCCAGCTGATCTGGCGCAATGTGGGTACATCGGACAATTCCCGGCAGTTGCCCATGGGATTGGACGTTATGGCGGCCATGGGTTCTGACCGGGCTTACGACATCCTGACGGATCTGGGTGAGGTCGATTACGCCAATTATCCCGAGCAGATGGCCAAGATGCAGGCGTGGACGGCGAGCCTGACAGCCGACGAGTGGACCGAAACCCTTTACAATGGCTGGCTATACACCTTACAACCGCTGTTGGCGATACCGGGCGAGGGTTATCCCGAGTTTATGCAGTCGGATGCCTGGTTGGATAAACAACTGAACAGTACCCTGGGCAGTTGGACTGAACTCAAACATGACACGATCCTTTACGCCAAACAAGCGTATGCCGAGCTCGGTGGTGGTGGGTACAATCCACCCCTGCCTAAAGAGGCCCAAGGCTATGTGGAGCCCGTGCCAGAATTCTACGCTCGCCTGTCGGCCCTGGCGGCGATGACCCGCGATGGGATGCAAAGTCGTGGGCTGATCGAGGAAAAGGATGCGAATAGCCTGGAACGGATCATCCGGCTGGCCGATGCCTTCCAGGTGATGTCCGAAAAAGAATTGCGCGGAGAACCGCTCACGGCCGAGGAAGCCGAATTGATCCGGGTCTACGGTGGCGAACTGGAACACCTGGTCATGGCCGCAGGCGACACACCCGACGAGGATCCGGCCGCAAGGCCATTCATGGACGAGGATCCGCAAGCGGCCGTGGTGGCCGACGTGGCCACCGCCCCTGATTACATTCGGGACGGTGTTCCCGATCCGACCGTGCTTGAAGAAGGCGTGGGCCGGATTGACGAAATCTACGTGGTCGTGCCGGCGGTCGCCGACGATGGCTCGGTCTTCTTGCAGGTGGCCAAGGGCGGCGTCTTTTCTTACTATGAATTTCCCTGGCCGGCCGAAGATCGCTTGACTGACGAAAAGTGGCAACAGATGCTAGATGATGGCGAAGCGCCTGACCGGCCGTCCTGGAACGGTACATTTTTTACCACCGAGACCGAATTCGCCGACCTGCAACGTGGTCTGTACGCCTTTCAAAAGACGATTCCTTTACTCTATTGGGGTCTTCCCGACCAGGGCTGGGCGCCAGAAGTCAGCGCGACTTTTCAGGATGGACTTGCTGCGTTAAAGGCGGCCGGTCAATACAGCGGCCGGCAGTGGATCAACACCGGCTACCGTTCTTTTGACCTGCAGTCACCGGATCTCGCCGTTGTGACGGTGCGCGAGACGTGGGCTGACACGCTTTATGAACAAGTCGGGGAGATGCCTGACTTTGGCGATCCCCTTATTGGCCAGCGCGGTCCCTACACCCTGGACGTCACTTACACGCTGGAGCGGGGAAGTGAGGGTTGGCAAGTGACCCGCGTTGTACAGACTAACGAACCGCCGGCCTGGGAAGAGGTTAGTGGATAGGCGTAATTAATAAATCGGAGGATGCTCGTTCGCGGCTGTTTTATTGTTGTTGGTAGGACATTAGCCATAGACACCTGAAATCCAGGTCAAGGAGCGTTGTGTTAACATGAAGTTACTTACGAAGAAATACGATGATAAATTACTTATGCGCCAGGCCGAACGGATTTTGGCGAGCGATCCCAGTGTGGACCATTCAAGTATCTCAGTAAAGAGCCACAAGGGCGTCGTTACGATTAGCGGCAGTGCAAGAAATGATTTTGAACGTCACCATGTCATCGAAGCAATCCGGCGCGGGTATGGGAAATTCGGCTTACAGCAGGCGCAGATCGTAGACGAGATGGTGGTACGCAGACATGACGCACCGACAAGTGGAAGGGAGACGATCCTAACCGGTGAAGGTTAAGAACCCGAGAAGCCGAGAGCGGCTCTTTTTGCCAGGGGTTCTACTATTATTCATATTATTGCCATTGTTGGTCCTGGCCTGGTTAACACCGGCAGACGATGGCCCTGAAACGCCTGATTTGGAGGTCTATCCCTGGGCTTATTTGCGCCACGGCCGTCTTATGGCGCCTGACGAGCGGGCGGTCAGCGTTATCGCGGTGGGCGATGTGATGTTGGGACGGGGTGTGGCGGCCGAGCCCGACCCATGGAGCGATGTCGCCGGGTGGTTGCAGGGGGCGGATCTGACGATAGGCAACCTGGAAGGGGTGCTGGTGGATGGCGGCAGGCCAGGCCAGGGACCAGAAGGCGAAGCGCAGCCGATTCTGCTCAGCGCCTCGCCAGCGGCCGCCGATTCATTGCGGCAGGCAGGTTTTGACATTTTAGGCGTGGCCAACAACCATAGCCTGGATTACGGTGGGAGCGGATTGAAGGAAACGACAGGCCACCTGCAGCAAGCCGGCCTGGCGATCACCGGATCAACAACGGAGAGTGAGGCGAGCGGCATAATCTATCAGACTGTGAATGGGGTACGCCTGGCTTTCCTGGCTTTCAACGCGGTCCCCGATCCTCAGCCTTTGCCAGCCTGCCCCACCGGGAAAAGCTGCTCCCCCCAACCAGTCCGTTGGGATCCGCTGGAAGCGGCTGCGGCCATCGCTTCCGCCAAAAGCCAGGCTGATGCCGTCATCGTCTCCATGCATTGGGGTTTTGAGTACGAACTATGGCCAGATCCCAGCCAGGAAAAAGCGGCTGAAATCATCCTGGCGGCGGGGGCGGATCTGATCATCGGACACCATCCGCATGTGGTCCAGGCCATGGCCATAAACGGCGATCAGGTTACGGCTTACAGCCTGGGCAATTTTGTCTTCGACCAGGGGGCCGGTGATACCAGACAGGGGCTGGCGCTGCGGGCTTTCTTTGATGAGAATGGTTTGCGAGCGGTACAGGCGCTGCCGGTGGAAAGCGGACCCCGCCCCCACCTGCTGACCCTTAGTGAAGGAGCTTCGCTATTGGCCAGGGTGCTACCGCCAGCGCCACGGGTGGGTTTTGCCTGTGACGAAGCTGGTTGTATCCCGGCGGATGTTCCGCAAACCGAGCAGAACGGCTTGTTCTATGGCGGACAGGTTGATTTGACCGGGGATGGTACCCCTGAGACGGTGCGCCGCGAAGGGGAGCGGATCACCATCTATGAGAAAGGATCGCTGGCCTGGCAAAGCCCGGCGGAGTGGCGGGTGGTGGATGTGGCCCTGGGCGATCCCAATGATGACGGCCGCTTTGAAGTTATGCTAGCTATCTGGCGAAAGGATGGAGCCGGGTATGAGCGCAGCCAGCCATATATTCTCGGCTATCGAGGCGGCGACTATGTGCTTTTGTGGGGGGGGCGGCCGGTGGTCGATCCTATCCAGGAGCTGGCCGTGGGCGATGTAGATGGCGACGGCTCAGATGAGCTCGTCGTGATTGAAGAGAAGGCTGATGGATCGGGCGAGGCAGTGTCCGTATGGCGTTGGACGGGTTGGACTTTTAGCCTGGCCTGGCGTAGCCCATATGACTGGTACGGAGATCTGATCCTTATTGGGGAAGATCAAGCGGTCATTAGCGCCGTCCTGGCCAGTTCAAAGTGAGCGATGCTCCTACCCTGGTTGAATCCAGGTAAGCTCCCCCCACCCAACCCGCACAGCTTACCCACGTAGATGCAGAGATCTAAGAGTGGCTATCACATTGTGCTTTTTTTCCCAATGTTTACTTCGCATTTGAGGCTATTTATAATGATCCGCAGAAATCGACTAGCGATTGCTTGTGGTTTTGGTAATTATCAAGAGTTGGGCTTCGCCCACTCGCTGCCGGAATAGCAGTGCGGCAAAACAGGAAGCCGTATCGTTGAAATTGAATCCCGCCTAATGCAATCGAGGTTCGGCCAGAACATACCCTTTGGACGGGGAAAGGAGCAGTAAGCAGGCATGAATGATCTTCCAGCATATACATTGGTTGACACTGAGACTCGACGCATCGCTTCTCATTTCGTGGAGCAAGAGTTTCAAATCTCGGTCGCACGGCCGCTTTTGCATCCTGGGGATAGGCCAACAAGCTATCCTGTGTTGTATCTGTTCGATGCGAATTTCTATTTCGGAGGCATCACCGAAGTTATCCGGCTGATGCGGAAGTGCAATGAGTTTCCGGTCACGATGGTTGTCGGCATCGGATACCCGTTCGACGGACCGGCTAATGAAATGATTGACATGGTAGTTGGTTGGCGCATGCGCGATTTTACTCCTGTGGTTAGTCCCAAGGCTGAGCAGGAAATTTTGCAAGGTAGTCCAACACTTCAGGCAGTGACTAGCGGTGGTGCTGACGCCTTTTATCAGTTTGTTACACAGGAAGTTATTCCGCTGGTCGAAGCAGCGTATCCCATCGACCCGGCCAACAGGACGTTCATGGGTCATTCCTGGGGCGGTGTATTCGGGCTTTACAGTCTGTTCCGTGACCCGTTGTTGTTCAAGAACTACCTCATTTGCAGTCCTGATCTTCCTTACGGTGACGGCATTCTGTTCAAATATGAGGAAGCGTATGCGCAAACACATCATTCGCTCCCTGCGAAGCTTTTTATTTCACAAGGTGGCCGGGAAACAGCCGAGGATAACCAGCGCTTTGTATCAATTCTTGAAAGCCGGGGATACAACGATTTGAGTATCACCCATAAATCTATCATGGCGTGTGAGCACTGCGCATCTCCGATGCCATCTTTCGTGGCAGGTCTGAAGGCTGTTTTCGACTAGTCGCAGAGAAGAAAGGATGGTGCCGTTTCCAAAGGCACTTTTCTGGGCAGCAATGGCTAACACACTCATCATCCCCAATGCTTATGTCGGTGTTTAGCACAAAAGCTCAGCTCAGACCAAAAAAGCGCTTGCCCATGTAAAGTGCGCAATCTGCGCTGTAAAAAAGATTTCCAATTCAGACACACCTTCATCTTGGGTGGCAACCAATGGCCAACCGAAACGCCGTCATTTGCGCCGTTCTGGCCCGTTCAAGTGAGCTGCGGCCCTACCCTGGTTGAAGCCAGGAAAGCTTCCCCCACCCAACCAGCACAGCCTGCCCGGGTAGATGCATAGATCCAAGAGTGGCCAGCATATTGTGCTTAATTTCCCAATGTTTACTTTGCATTTGAGGCCATTTATAATGATATGCAGAAATCGAATAGCGATTATGTGTGATTTTGGTGATTTTTAGGAGTTGGGCTTTGCCTACTCGCTGCCGGAATAGCACTGTGGCGATCACAGGAAGCCGCTGACAGCAAGTCGGCGGCTTTTTGGTAGCTAAATATTAAATTGTGGAGATAAGCCAAGATAAAGGTTTGCTCGTAAGCCTGTAAAGATTGTGTGGGAATGGAGAGATGCCGTGGGCTGTTCTACGCTGTAAGAGAAGAAGAGGTGTGGCGGCATACGGAACTCCATGCGATGGCTGCCCACCAGGAGGAGCCATCACCGGGGTGCGCCGCCCCGCGCATGTAGATGTATTGCCGGCGCGGCGGAGCTGCGCCTGTCTGACGATGAGATCTCAGAAATTGAGTCCCGGGCCAGTTATTTGGCTTAAACCACCCGTCCGCCAATTCAGGCGTTCACTTCAGACGATGAAAGGAGTATCCTGTGTCAGATTACGCTCACCCCGAAAGCCTGGTCAGCACTCAGTGGCTGGCTGACCATCTCCACGATACACAAACGAGGCTGGTTGAGGTTGTGTGGGGCGCTTCACCCAGCTTCGGGATGCCTGCCTACGAGAGGGAGCACATTCCCGGTGCGGTGGCCTGGGATTATGAAAAAGAGCTTCAGGACCCTGTCCGCCACGACATTCTTGACAAAGCGGGTATTGAGGCACTGCTCTCACGGTCAGGCATTACACCGGAAACAACAATTATCGTCTACAGCGGATTGAGTAATTTGCTGGCGACCTACGCCTTCTGGCAGTTGAAGATAAATGGACACAAGCCTGTCCGGTTGTTAGATGGTGACCGGCAAAAGTGGCTGGATGAAAATCGTCCAACAACAAGCGAAATTCCGCGAATCACACCGGCGCTGTACCATGCCCCGGAGCCTGACTGGAGCCTTCGTGCCAATCGGGATGACGTGCTCCAGTCAATTGGCAAAGCAGATCACCTCCTCGTGGATGTCCGGACGGTAGAGATGTACAACGGTATTGACAAGGCTGGAACTGCACACGGTGGTCATGTCCCAGGTGCGGTCAACCTGGCAGCCTACAGGGAAACCGACTCGGACGGAGCGTTCAAAACGTGGCGCATTCCCACGGTTCAGCCAGATGGCACTTTTAAGCCTGCCAGAGAGTTGAGAGCTGTGTTTGACACTCTGGGCATCATGTCCGACAGGGAAATCACCACCTATTGCGTTCGAGGCGGCCTGTCGACACACGCCTGGTTTGTCCTGACTCAGCTTCTGGGATTTGCCAGGGTCCGCGAATATGATCGCTCCTGGGCGGAGTGGGGCAACCTGGAAGAGGTTCCGATAGAAACATAGTGCACCGGAGTTCAATAGCAAGCAGCTTTGCCCAAGAACGCGTCTTCCTTCAGCAAATCACTCGACCCGCCTGATTCCCGCGGTATTGGGTCATACATGTCCCCTTAGCGGACAATTGTGGACGTATCTGGGAGATACTCTTATTGGGGAATAGCTTGGCGAGTGTCTTCATCGTCTTCTTAATTTCCAGGGGTACAATGCCCCTATGCGAATTCTTGTTGTCGAAGATGAGCCGGGGATCGCCAAATTTGTGCGCCAGGGGTTGACGGAGGCCGGGCATGCGGTGGACCTGGCCTGGGACGGCCGGGAGGGGTTAGCCTTCGCCCTGGCGGCCGACTATGATGCGCTGGTGCTGGATATTATGCTGCCCAAGATGGATGGCCTGGCGCTGTTGCGGGAACTGCGCGACCAGGGCATTAAAACACCGGCGCTGATGCTGACAGCTCGGGATGCGGTGGAGGACCGGGTGGCGGGGCTGGATGCCGGGGCGGATGATTACCTGGTGAAACCATTCGCCTTTCCCGAATTGCTGGCCCGGGTGCGAGCCTTGTTACGCCGGCCGCCGTTACAGATGGGCACCACGTTGCAGGTGGCTGATCTGGAGATGGATACGGTCAGGCGACAGGTGAGGCGCGGATCCCGGCTTATTGATCTCAGCCCGCGGGAATATGCCGTCCTGGAATATTTGATGCGCCATCCAAACCAGGTGCTCAGCCGCACCCAGATCGGCGAACATGTCTGGAACTTCGACTTCTATAATGAGTCTAATGTGGTGGATGTCTATATCGGCTATCTGCGGCGCAAGATTGATAAGGGGGAGCAGCGCTCGATATTTCAGACGGTGCGCGGCGTGGGCTACCGGATAAGCGCAGGGGAGCGTAATGAGTCAACTGACTAACCGGTGGCCGCTGTTGGCTACACTGCGAATTCGATTGACCTTCTGGTACATGTTCTCGTTTAGCATTATCTTAGTTCTATTTGCCGCCCTTCTTTATATTCAATTGCGGTACAGTCTAATTGCCCAGGTAGATACAGCGTTGCAGTTAGCGGCCGTACAGGCTCTCATCAATCTAGACGAGGATGTCGGACGCTTGGCTTTTCAAAATATCGAGAATAATCCCGAAGCAGTAAGCAGCTTGAGCGACGATTATTACATCCAACTATCGGCGCCGGATGGCACCGTATGGGAAACACTTGGTGGTAACGATGGGATACCCGCTCTAAATTCACCAACAGAAGCTTTCTCGACCTTGATTGATGGCCAAGATCAATGGCGTGTGTACAGTCGAGAAGTGATCGTCGGGGATACAGCTGGTTGGCTACAAGTCGTCCAGGAACTGGAAACTGTTCAAAGCACATTACAGAGCCTGCTGGCACAAATGCTCTGGGGCTTACCCCTGGCAACCCTGCTTGCTGGATTGGGCGGATTCCTCCTGGCTAGCCGAGCATTGCGTCCTGTAGATCGCATGACGCGCACGGCCCAATCCATCACGGCCAGCGATTTAAACCAGCGGATCGACTACATAGGCCCGGCCGATGAGATTGGGCGACTGGCGCAAACGTTTGACAATATGCTAGATCGCCTACAGTCGGCGTTTGAACGCGAGCGTCGCTTTACGGGGGACGCCGCCCACGAACTGCGAACGCCACTGGCAGCGATCAAGGGGCGCATCGGTGTGACCTTAAGCCGGCCCCGTGAGAAAACGAATTATACTGAAACGTTACAAGATGTAGAACAGCAAGTTGATCGTCTTATCCGCCTGAGCAGTGATTTACTATATATCGCCCGCCTGGATCGTGCGCAGCTCGAGCATCAATCTGAGCTAATTGAACTGGATGACTTTCTGGGCGCAATAGTAGATCAGGTTCGGCCGTTGGCCGAGGTTAAATCAGTCACGCTCGAAGAATCCATTCCAGAAGGTCTGATGGTAAAAGGCAGTATGGATCTACTCATTCGCCTCTACCTAAACTTGCTGGATAACGCCATCAAATACACACCCCCAGCCGGCCAGGTGACAGTTTGGGCGCGAAAACAAAGAGACGAAATACAAATCGGGGTCAGCGATACCGGTCCGGGCATTGCTACCGAGTACATGCCCCATCTTTTCGAGCGTTTCTATCGCGCAGAAGAAGACCGGGCACGGAATTGGACGGGCGACGGTCAAGGGGGGGCCGGGCTAGGGCTGGCGATCGCTTACGAGATAACCCGGGTACATGGGGGTACGTTGTCAGTACAAAGCGAAGTGGGTCAGGGAACCACTTTTATCACGCATTTATCGGCAAGCGTTGATTCTACCCGGATATTCTCTGGAGCGAGCAATCTCACAGACCAGTAGAGATCAAATCCTGATTGGTCAGTCACTCTCTTCTGACAGTTGGACTGCTTCAATCTTGAACTCAGGCGGATATTGCTTCCGTATCATGACATTCCTCCTAATCCACTAATCCCCTCCAGGCGCGACTCTTACAAAACAGTGTCATTCACCTTTATCCAGGCAAGCACTGCTGTTCAACCGGCATCCTGTGCGTGGGCAGCATGCCGCAGGAATGGGTATTAGGATCTGTCTTTGGGGACCCGGGGGATTGATCACCAAGACGAACACACAATATTAAGTCTCTTCAAGCTGGCGAACTGGCCAGCAAAACTGGCAGGTTCACGCTCTCGTCGAGGGAGAATTCGCCACGTTTGCCACAGTCGTTTCGCCCGAAGAATCATTTGCGCCGGCGGTCAGCCGATCTTTTTTACTCTACGTGGAACCTGATAAGATCCTACCGGTGGAGGATGTGATCCCAGTTGTTGTTATTGTCCTATTGTTCCCGCTGGCGCTGCTGCTCTGGAACAGCGGGCGTTACCTTCGCCAGCGGCGAACGGTTGCTTGAGATGGTAAACTGCTGGTAATCCTCGAGCCTACTGAGCACCGGAAGAGGCCTGGAGCCCGGCCGCGGCCGCCTCGCGAATTTGCTCCCCTGTAATTTCTAGCTCAGTCGATGACGACCCGGTGCGAGCTAAATAATCATCCTCGATCTGCCGGACAAAGGCCGCTTCCATTTGCCGGTTGACTCGTTTGAAAATGGGCCATAACAAACGCATTAGAGTACGCCCCACGATGGGCCCATCCGGTTTAGTGATTGCCCGGGTCAACCGCGTTCCCCCTTCAGCCGAGTCCAGACGGTATTCGGCCAGCCAACTGACGGTATGGGACATGGGAAAAAGCTCTTTTACGATCATGCTCTCGAAGGGCAACCACTCCAGGATAGTCTGTGGGACCAGCTTATCACCATGGTAGCATTGAAAGACGCTGCCGGGGCCAATACGGCCGTTGGTCCGGTTGGCGATTTTCATCTGGTCTGAACCGATCAGGGTATTGCGGAATTGTGGTTGAAGCAGATAATCCCAGACCTGTTCGCGGGGCATGTTGATCTGGTTCTCGCTTCGCCACCAGGCCTGATCGGTTGGAAAAGTGATGGTTGCGCCGACACGTTTCTTTTCCCAGACCGGTTGCATGTCCTGCACCCAGACCTGCACCTGGCCTAGATGCTCGTATGTCTCAGAGTGGGCCGTCATCCCATCGGTGAGGCTTTCGAGACCCAATTGTTGGACGGCGGCCTCAGAGAAAAGGGCATAAGCACGAATGCTTGTTTTCTCCGTTACGCTGTTCTTGAGCAAACGGTGCAACAGGTTGATGTCGCTGCCGACCAGTTCATCATGATCGGCAATCCTCTGGATGCCAAAAGTCCCAAAGTGAACGAAAAATTTCAAATCGAGATTAGAGATATTCGCACAGGCATTGCAGTGGCAAGTATTGTTAAGTACCAATCGTTCGATGGTCTTGCGGAAAGCGACGTAAGTGTCTTCGATCTTTTCGACGAGGGTCTGGCTCTGGAAGAAGCTTTCTTGCAAACCATAACTGATAACTGCGTCGCCAGCCAAACGGGAAATGACCAGCGGCGGCCGGGTGTTGGCCACCAACATCTTCAACAGAGAAGTTAACGTCTCTTGGGCGTGTTCCAGCTCGGATTCGTTCAGGTATTGGGTATAGCCGGTTATGTCGGCGATTAAAAAATAGCCTTGATGGGTTTTTGACATCGGTGCTGTTCTCGCAAAGGTTTTAAGCGAAAGCCTATAAGCCTGTTGGGTGCGACGAAAGCGGCAAGCAGAGGCATCGATAGGCGTGTAGTTTAGGACGTCAATTCTGACCTGTCAAAATCGTTATAAAAAGCACAATCCGATGGCTGGGATAGGATTTTCTCCCCGGCCGGATTTAACGAGCGCCAACGCTATGATTGATGCGGGGAAAAAATAGCATGCAGCCGAAGATTGCCGTTTTCCGGATAATTGGACGAATTGATTTATAATCAATCACTATAGTCCTGATCGGGTTAATCAATGGTTGAGCGGCTTCTATCAATAACAATATCAAACAAATAAGGGGAGCTTCTATGAATGAATCTTTACCCACTTCGGCCAGTTCCAGTAATCTGGCTATCGTCCGAGTCGCGGCCGGTGAAGACCGGTTTGGCGAACACCGAGGACTGGGCGTCAGCGTGGTTGCTTTTAAGGTGTGTCCCCAGGATAGTAGCGACCTGCTGATCATCGAGAACACTTTTCACACGAGGGGCGGCCCGGCGCGCCACCTGCATTACGACCAGGACGAATGGTTCTATGCGCTTGAAGGGGAGTTCATCATCGAGGTGGGCGATGAAAGGTGGACGATGAAACCGGGCGATTCGTTGCTGGCGCCGCGCCAGGTGCCTCACGTTTGGGCCTTCGTGGGGGATACGACCGGCCGAATGTTGATTACTTTTATGCCGGCCGGGAAAATGGAGGCGTTCTTCCGGGAAGTAACCAAGGCCGAGGCCATGCCTGCGCAGGATCCGGAACTGTGGCGTGCCCATGGCATGGAGCTGGTGGGACCGCCCTTGCCGGTGGTGTAAAGGGGCGACCTGCGGTTCATGGCGAACCAGGGGAACAGTGCAGTGGCTAAACCAGCTACTCTTCGAAGCGCTCCGTTTGTAGCGGATTGGTCTGCCCGGCAGGCATAATCTCTTCGCCGACCTCGATGATGGCATCGGCGGGTATGCCGGCCCGGCGGGCTGCTTCACGAATGGCCTCAGGGCTGGCGGCCTCATAAAGACAGAAGGTCTTTTTTTTGTCGACGCTAAGAAAGGATATCAACCAACGAATACTTTCTTCATCATTGATCTCGTTGATAGCGGCGGCCTCTTCCGGCGTTACTTCCAGCTTCTCCGCGAAATTACGTTCAATCATATAAACCGGCATACTATTCCTCCTTGATAAATAGCACAGTAAGATGGCCAGTGATCGCTTCAGAGGATTTCATGGCGCATCTGTAGGGCCGAAATTTTTTGAAGTAGATAAGCCATGCCCAACTCGTGGGCAACGGCCAAAGCTTCATTAAGCAAGGTCAAGGCAAGTTGGCGATCGCCGGCCTGTCCCCGGGCGAGCAACATGGCCGCGTACTCATATTGGCTGTGGGCCAACCACGGCCGGGCTCCCAGGTGGGCATCTAATTCCAAGGCTCCTGCGAAATGGCGTTCGGCCGCCGGCCAATCTGACATCGTGGTAGCCAGCAACCCTAAATAGCGAGCGGCCGCGCCATAACAGGCGGTGGCGCCGCCGACGACCACGGTGCGGCCGTCAAATGGCAGTAGATAGTTGTAGAGGATCTCTGCCCGCTGGGCATCTTCTAAAAAGGTGCAAACCTCGCTCAGGTAAGCCAGTGAGGCAACCCTAAGAGAATCTTGTGGTAAAAAGGTCAGCGTATCAGAGACCAATTCTTCAAAGATGGCCTGGCACTCATCTCTCATACCAAGGGTGCGGTAAATCAAGGCCAGGCCAGGACGCCAGGCAGCCGAGGCCGGGTTTGCAGCCACAAAAAGCTTCACAATGGGCGCAACTTCCCGTAAACGTCCCTGTTCCGCGCGAATGGTGAACATATGGATGCCAAAAATACCGTCGAGTTCAGCGATACCGAGCTGCCGGCTGATATCGGCGGCTTCATTGGCCAGGCGTTCGGCCTTCTCAAATTCCCCACGCATAATGGCCCGCATGGTTTGGAAGACGGTGGCGATATGTAGTTGAAAGGGTTGCTTTATCTCTTCAGCCACCTGTTTTTGGGCGGCAATTGTTTTATCCACCCGGTCGATTTGACCCAGTTCCAGCAAGTCGTAAATATAAAGATCCAAGGCATCAGCCAACATTTCCTGGTTACCGATAGATTCAGCAATTTCAATCATTTCCTCGATAGCCTCGATACGAGCGGCGCTGGTCCCCGGCGTACGGTCGATATGTGCGCTTATGCGCAGGGTGTCGGCCAGGGCGACCGGATCGCCGATCTGGCGAGCGATCTGTAGCGTTTGGTCAACGGTGGTCCGTAGCTCCTCCTTTTCGCCAGATGCCAGGAGCGCACGAGATAGATTGACCAGTAGCCGTAACCTAAGACCACTCTTCACATTCCCCAGGGACTCTAGCGCCTCACGTAGATAATGTTGCGAGGGCTCTCCAGTCAGATTTAACCGCCAGCGCGGCTCCTCATAAGCCAGCACCGCACGAGCCAGGGCTTCGGGTTCGTTCAGGGTGCGAGCAATTTGGATCAACTTCTCATAAGTAGACATCGCTTCTGCCACACGCCCGCCATGCCAATAGGCGCGAGCCAGGCCGAGGGATAATTCATAGTCCAGCCGGGTGATCTCAGGAGTTCGAGCCAGATGCGCCAATAAATCCAGACCACGTTCAAAATAGGCTGCTGCTTCATCAAAGGCGATCACCCGGGCCGCATTTTGACCGGCCAGGAGCAGATATTGACCGGCTTTGGCGTCCAGGCGGGCTTCCTGGAAGTGGCGAGCCAACTGGGCAGCCGGAATATCATCCTTTTTGGCGTCTTCTGCGAAAAGGGCTTCCAAGGCATAACCAACATCTTCGTGCAGGTACATCCGCTCGGCCGGCGCCAGACGTCCATAGAGATATTTCTGGATTAGATGATGCCGGAAGCGGTATAAAGAAAGGCGCCCGGTACCGGCGTGCACAATACCTTCCTCGAAGATCAGGCGATGTTGCCGGTCCAAGTCTGCGCTCAGGCGGCGGATCAACTCCCGGGCATCGATCTGTCTGGCCCGAGCAATAACCTCGGCGAAGAAGGTTTCTCCCTGGACGCTGGCGATAGTTAAAAAGTCGCGGAGATCTTCAGGTAAGCGATCGATACGTTTCTCGATGACCCCTTCCACTCGGGCCGGAAGATGTTCCCAGATCATTATTTCACGCTCTGTCCAGCGGTCGTCGCTGCCCTGGATGATGTCTCCCCGATCTTTCATATCCCGCAGTAACTCTACGACAAACAAGGGATGTCCTTCGGTCAGACGGGCAAGCCGCCGGCTGGAGTCATTGCTCATATGGATGTTATCGGCGGCCAACAAAGCATTGACAAAATCAAGTTGTTCACCGGGATCGTGGTGGTGGAGATCGATGCGGTTCTGGCCAAATTGGCGCTGGCTTTCGCTAAGAATCTCCTGGAGTGGGTGTGGGATGGGATCTCCTTGATCGGACAGGCTCCTTCCCTGGACCAGGTCTTCGGGCCTGAAGCTGCCGATAACCAGGATCGGGCTATGTTGCAGGCGCATGGCCAGGTGGCCCAACAGGCCGGCCGAGGAGATGTCGACCCAGTGTAGATCATCTAACAAGAGCACCAGCGGTTGCTGGCGGGCCAGGGCATTCAGCGTGGCCGAAATCTCTTCAAAAAGGCGCTCTTGTTGTAGTTCGGCCGTCGATGGGGATGAGCGCCGTTCCTGTAAGCGGCCGATCAGCGCAGGGTTAAAGTAGTGTTGGGGGGCGATACAAGCCAGGCGGGCTTCAAGCGCCGGGCCGGGAACGAGCGTATTAAGGAGATGGGGTCCGTAATCCAGTAAGAGCTCAATGGTAAGCGGTAGGGCGCGGGTGAGGCGGGCAGCAAGTTCGGAATTGATGAGGCCGCTCATACCGGCATTCTCCAAATCAGCGGTCAACAAACGAAAGATATCGCGGAAGGGTAGGAGCGGGTTGCCCAGGCCGGTGTAGACGTCGCTGGCGCCGCCGGTGACGAGCAGAGTGGAGTGAACAGCCAGGGCCTGGCGGGCGAACTCATAAAGCAGGCTGGTTTTGCCCCGGCCGGCTTCGCCGGAGATAAAGAGTAGCCGTCCTTGACCAGCCAGGGCCTGGTCTAAGTGGTTATGAAGTTGGCCAAGTTCGCGCTCACGAGCCACAAAGGGGGCGTGATCGGCCGACTGTTGGTCGATGTTTGCCTGGGCTTTGATCAGCGTGACGGAGGCCTGGGCCGGATCGGAGATGGCCGGCGTATAGTGACCGCGGGCCAGTCGCAGAAAATCGTATTGTTGGGAGCTGTCAAGGGCCAGGTGGCCGGCCAGCAGTTCGGCCAGTTGTTCAGACGGCCGCCTTTCATCCCGCTCGATCTTGCGCAGCATGCTGAGCGAACAACTAACTTTGCCCGCAAGATCCTTCTGGGTCATATACAAATGTTTGCGCCGGCGCTGTACCCATTCGCCGAACGATACGAATCGTTCCAAACTGTTCGTTCCCCCGTGGACAAGGAAATTGCCCAAGGACTGTGCTGCCCAAGGATTGTGCTGCCCGCTCCAAGGATTGTGCTGCCCAATCCTTGGACTTAAGGTTTTTGTCCAAAACGCGTGCCCAAGATTTGGGCACATGTTTTGGGCCATTAGTATAACACACATTGTGTCACCTATTGTGTCGCCAACTGACACCTATAAGGCGGGGGAATCTGGTTAAATAGTCAAACTTACTTATGGACCGGGGATCAGTGGTCTGTGGGCATTTCCGAGAAGCGTGAAGGAGCGAGTTTATGCCAGTATTTATGATAGAGCGCAATTTCGCAGAGAAGCTGGAGGTCACGCCAGAGGGGGCGGCGGTGATCAATAAGATCAATGATGAAAAGAGTGTGCGCTGGTTGATCTCTTTCCTAAGCGTCGACAAGAAAAAAACGTTCTGCCTGTACGAAGCGAACAGCGCCGAAGCGATTCGCGAGGCGGCGCAACAGGCCGGTATCCCGGCCGATGTGATCGTCGAGATCGGTGAAGAGATTGCGTCAAGTGGGGTTATGGACCCGTTTCAAGTTGATCGTTACGAGGAACACAGTCTGAATTAGTTGTTTTTATAGTGAGGTTTCAACGTGGTGGAGACGCGCGAAAGGTCTTGAGCGCATTAATTTAATATTGGGTAGAGAGCCTAAAAACCCTGCACCCTATTCAAAAAGGAGAATGAAAGTGAACAGGAAATTGTTAGCGATAAGTTTCATCTTAAGTAGTTTGATCATCCTTGTCAGCAGCATGGGCGTCGCGGCAGCAACACCGCACCAGGAGCCCACCGTCACCGTGTTGGCGTCGGGCCTGGGATCCACCGCAGGTAGCACCGTCGGCCCGGATGGGGCGCTGTACGTTACTGACCGCCCCGAAAACGAAAGCGGTAGGATTTTGCGCGTCGATCCCCGTACCGGGGAGGTCACAGAATTTGCCAGCGGTTTACCGGCGTCCCCAATATTCCTCGGTGGCGTAGTCGACGTGGCTTTCATCGACCATACCGCTTACGCCCTGGTAACCGTTGTCGACGACCCAGCCTTTGGCGGGGGAAGCGACGTTGCCGGCATCTACCGGGTGGACGGCCCGAACAGTTTCACCCTGATTGGCGACATTAGCACATTTTCCATGAACAATGTGCCGACCAACACGGATATCGCCCTCGTAACAGGTGTCCAGTACGCGATGGAAACGTTCAAGGGTGCGTTCCTGGTCACCGATGGGCACCACAACCGGGTGCTGCGGGTGACACTCGACGGCGAGGTCAGCGAAATGATCGCCTTCGATAATAAAGTTCCGACAGGGCTGGAGGTGCGCGGCAGCCTGGTGTACATGGCCCAGGCCGGCCCCACTCCTCACCTTCCCGAGGATGGCAAGGTCGTGAAGTTTGGACGTTATTCGTCCACGGCCACTGAGTTAGCCGCTGGCGCCCGCCTGATTGTCGACGTGGAATATGGCCGCGGTCGCACGCTCTATGGACTCTCACAGGGGGAATGGAACGGCGGCGGCGCGGGTGCTCCAGCGTTTGAGGACACGGGGGCGCTCTTTGAGGCCAACCGTGACGGCACCTTCACCGAAATCGTGAGCGGCCTGGACCGTCCGACTTCGTTAGAGTTTATCGGGAAAACCGCCTATGTGGTCACCATGGACGGGGAGATCTTGAAGATTGATGGTGTTGGAAACCCGCCCTACGGCAGGTCGAGATGAGTGCCCTGGGTATCTGACCTCGGACGTATCAATCCATGTCCAGCGCCTCACTAAGATAGCAAGAGATGGCGAGCTGCGATCAGCGGCTCGCCATCTTGTTGTCCCCAAACCAGGCAAGGTTACCCAGGTGTATTGGAATTGAAGTTGCGTTTAATTTTTTGACCCTGCCGCTGCCTCGGTTAATCAGACTACCCAGGTGTTTGGTAAGGTTATTCTGGGTCAGATGGGGGGGATCCGGCCGTATAGGCAGCCAACGATTCAATAAAACACCCCCACCCTTCCTTGGGCAGACCGTCGTTGTAGCGCAAGCCCAGGCTGCACAGGTAATCCTCGAAGAAACCCCAAAATTCGCCGGGCCGGCTGGCCGGGTCAAAATCAGGGGGAGAGAAGCTGAGGGCGGCCGTGGGGCAGTTGTCCGGTTGGCCGTCGTGCAGGTTGTACCAGATGTGCTGGGCGATATTGACAGCCTCGCCGTCTTTGGTAACTGTGATTAACGTGTTTTCATCGACGGCGCCCTTATCGGACCAGCCACGCAAGGGGATGTGGAATGGACCGGCGACGAAGGTACCGGCCGGCTCTCCGGTCGGTGCCAGGACTGTTGCCTCCGGAGAAGGCGTCAGCGGTGGTTCATGGGTTGGCAAAAAAGCCCCCTGCGCCGCCACAGGCCAGCACTGTCAGGAGTAGCATGGTTAGCAGCCATAGGATGGGTCTTGAGCCGGCAATCGATTTATAATCAAACATGGTTATCGCTTTAGCCTACAGAGACGGCAGTTCAAAATTGACAGATAGGTCGTGGGCTGCCATATTATTGGTTAGGAAGCATCATGACAAGAATAATTCCGAAGGTTTTCCTGATCGGGGGCGCCCCCGGCGCCGGCAAGACGACATTGGGGACAGCTCTGGCAGCAAAGCTCGGTGTACCGTCGCTCTGCATTGATGATCTCAAGAGTGCGGCCCTGGCGATTACAACAGCTGAGACCCATCCCAAATTACATGTCATGAATAAGGTGTCTGCCCTGGAGTACTTCACAAATAGCTCAGTGGACCAACTCGCAAGGGATGCAACAGTGCAGCACGAGGCGGTGTGGCCGATGGTTGAGCGGGTTATTCACAGGCACGCCACTTGGGGATCCCCGAGCGTGATTGAGGGGTGGTATCTCCGGCCAAATTGGGTGGCTGAATTGAATCTGAATAATGTGTGGTCATGTTGGATAGTGGCCGCGGCCGAAGTTTTTGAAGAACGCGAGAAGAACGTGGCTTGGTACCAGGAATCCACAGACCCTGATCGGATGCGCGAGAATTTTCTGGCGCGAAGCCGTTGGTACAATCAGCTTATTAAGGAGCAGGCCACTGAGCGGCAGATGACAATTCTCTTTCAAACGGGTCGTGAATCCGTTGATGAATTATGTGGTAAGGTCCTGGAAAAATCGGGCGGCTAACCCCTCTCTGAACCGAATGTTGAATAGAAAAGTTATATCAAAAGGAAATAGAACGTGAGAAAATCAATTGTAATAACTTTATTGATGGGACTGGCCTTGTTGTTAGCTGCCTGTGGATCGACATCTGAGAGTGAATCAAAACCGGCCAGCGAAGCAACATCTGTCAGCGAAGAGGAAGCTGTCATTGCCAGTGAGCCCACCCAGGCCAGCGGCCGGATGGGCATGGGAGCGGGCGGCGACATGATGGCTCGCCATCACGCGACGGTTCCTGAAGCGTACGCCGGCCTGGCCAACCCGGTGACGGCCGATGAGGCCTCGTTTGAGCGGGGCGGCGAAATATATACAACGAACTGCGCGGTCTGCCATGGCGACGGGGGCATGGGGGACGGTCCCGGCGCGGCCGGCCTTGATCCTGCCCCGGCACCTATTGCCCATACCAGCCAAATGCTGGGTGAGGATTATCTTTTCTGGCGGGTCAGCGAAGGCGGGGCGATGGCCCCGTTTAACTCGGCGATGATTTCCTGGAAGGGTGTTTTGGACGAGGGCGCGCGCTGGGATGTCATCAATTATGTGCAGGCGCTGGGTAGCGGGGCCGTGATGCCCGGTCAGAATATGGGCGGCGTGGCCTTTGATGCCGAGGTGGAAGCAGCTAAGCGGGCGGAAATGTTGACTGCGGCCGTGGCCCAAGGGGTGATCGCAGAAGCCGAAGGGACCGTTTTCGCCGAGGTGCATCTCATGGTGGACCAGCAGATGGCGACAATGAGGGAGAAAGGGGCCAGCGAGGGTATGGATGAGCTGATGCCCGATATTTTGGCCGCCCTGGTGACCGCCGGCGATGTGAGCCAGGAACAGGCTGATATCTTTTTGTCGGTTCACGACCGGCTGGGCGAGGCGGGCTTGATGCAGTAGGGGATCAGCCCGGTTATGAATGGTTTTGAGGCGGCCGGGCCTGGCTAATGGTTTACCGGCCGTTCTTGAATAGGAGAGAGAACCTATGTCTGAAGGCGCATTGTCTGGTATCCGGGTCGTCGATTTATCCCGGATATTGGCCGGGCCGTATTGCACCATGCTCCTGGCCGACTACGGGGCGGAAGTTATTAAGATCGAGCAACCGGGCCAGGGGGACGGCACGCGCCAATGGGGGCCGCCGTGGCTAGCAGGGGAAAGCGCGTATTTTCTTAGCATCAATCGAAATAAGAAGTCTCTCACCCTCAATCTCAAGAGTGATGAAGGCAAAGGGATCCTCAAAAAACTGTGCCAGGACGCGGATGTGCTAATCGAAAATTTTAAGCCGGGCACCATGGAGCGCATGGGCCTGGGTTACGAGACGCTTCTCCGGGATAATCCAGGCCTGATCTATTGTGCAATCAGTGGTTATGGACAAACGGGGCCCTATCGCGATCGCCCCGGCTACGATTTTATGATCCAGGCCCAGGGCGGCATTATGTCGGTCACCGGCCCGGCCGATGGCGAACCGCACAAAGTTGGAGTGGCTATTGTCGATATTACGGCCGGGCTGTTTGCCAGCAACGCGATTTTGGCCGCGTTGCACTACCGGGAACGTAGCGGTCAAGGACAGTTCATCGATGTGGCTTTGCTGGATACCCAGGTGGCCTGGCTGGCCAATGTAGCCCACAACTATTTCGCCAGCGGATCACAGCCCAAACGGTATGGTAACGGCCATCCCAATATTGTGCCCTACCAGAGTTTTAGGGCGGCCGACGGCTATGTGGCCCTGGCCGTGGGCAGTGATGGCCAATACCGGGCTTTTTGTGAGGCGGTGGGGCGTCCCGACTTATGGGAGGACGAACGGTTCCAGCGCAACGCCGGCCGGGTTGAGCACCGGGAGATACTGGTGCCGATGCTACAGGAGCTGTTTGCCGGGCGGACGGCCGGGGCGTGGATCGACCTCTTGCTGGCGGCCGGGATCCCGGTGGGACCGATCAATGACATCCCGACGATTCTGGCCGATCCCCAGGTTGCCGCGCGGCATATGGTGCAAGAGGTGGCGCATGAGACGGCCGGGACGATCCAGCTGCTGGGACCTGTGGCCAAGCTTTCAGAAACGCCGGCCGAGATTCGCCAGGCCCCGCCGGTGCTGGGCAGTGATTCGGACAGTGTTCTGGCGGAGCTGGGATATACCCTGGAACAGATCAAGAGGCTGCGGGAAGAAGGCGTGATTTGAGCGGGGGTGAAGATAGTAAAAAGTGGGCCGCGATAAATTATAATGCCAGGCAAGGTAACTATTGATCGGCCGGGCGGCGGGCCAGCCATTGGGCGTGGTCGGCCAGGTCGCGATCCAACCAGAGACGGCGCCAGATGACGGCCCAGCGATCGGGACCGTCGGGCAGAGGCCGGCGATTGGCTTCGAGGCGCTTCAGGGAGGTAATCAAGATCATGGCCAGGGCGCCCCAGGTTACGGCCGGGGGCATATCGAGGAGCAGGCTTAACAACGGCAAACCTAACAGGCCGACGGAGCTGCCGGCCGTGCTTTTCAAACGCCAGCCGATGAAGGCGCTCAGCAAAAAAAAGACGGCCCCCCAGGGGAATACGACCAGCAGGGTGCCGACCATGGTGCTGAGGCCGCGGCCGCCGCTGAAACGGAGGTAAATGGACCAGTTATGGCCGATGGTGGCGCATAGACCGGCGGCCACAGCCGGGGCATAGCCGAAATCCAGGGGGTAAAAAGCCAGCCAGACCACCAGGGCGCCTTTGGCGATGTCGATGGCGGCGATCAGGATCATGGCCCACAAACCCAGGGCATTACCGGCGTTGCTTCCGCCGACGTTGCCCGAGCCGTAGTCGCGGATATCAGTGCCTTTGAGCAAACGGACGATGATATAGGCGCTGGGAATGGCGCCAAAGAGGTAGGCGGCCAGTAAGTAGAGCAGGATTAGCCAAATTGTGGTGTCGTTTTCCATGGGCTTGAATTCCGGTAATAATAATTTGGCAAACGATTTCCAGATTCATTATCCGTGTCATCAGGGCAAGTGGCAAGCAGGCGAATATGGACCGGCCAGGGCGTTTCCATAGCCGGCCAGTTTGTGCCATGCTCGCGCTGGTGTGGGGTGAGGATGGATGCCCGCCTTCGCGAAATGACAGGGGGACTCGCTCGTGCGGACCGCCTCCAACTTGAATTCACGAGTATATTTCCGGTTCTGATTCTTTTGTTTCAAGACACACCTCCAAGGTCTAGATTATCACCTCTTCTGTGTGTCTACTAAATTGGGGTCACTTCAGGGCAGACACGGGGGCAGACACGAGGGCAGACACGGGGGCAGACACGGGGGCAGACACGGGGGTCTGCCCCTACAGGTACGGGTTGGTGGATGGTGGGTATTCAAAGGACGGGGGATCGTCGAGGACGAGGGCTTCGACGGCCAGGCTGCGTAACCAGGCCAATTGTGAGGGGCCGGCGGCCGCCTTCGCGGAGCCTGCCCCCACGAAGGTGGGGGAATGACGGATCCGCCGGTGTAGCTCACTTTGGGACAGCCGTGATGGACCAGCTAACAAAGCGGCAACAAGTGGTGAGAGGCGGATAATATCCGTCCAAACTCTACGCGGACATGGTGGCCCGGCAAGAATGTTGGCGTTGATTATATAGACGCCCACAGGCCCGGCTTACTGCCTTTAAATATGAAGATTATCCGAGTTCACGGACAGGCTTCCGTATGGAGGAATTTGTTACACTCCTCGCCGGTAAGCTCTCTGGTAAGACGACTCTGGGCGAGGGTTACCAGATGGTCAAGCGCCAGGGCATAAGTTCGCACCGTACCATCGGCTCCGGCCGTGGCCAACTGGGCGCCGTCAGGGCTGAAGGAGACGCCAAAAACGTTGCTGAGATTGCCATAAAGGGTGCTTAATTCCTCGCCAGAGGCAACATTCCAGACTTTGGCCAGCCGGTCAAAGCTGGCCGAAGCCAGGCGGGTGCCGTCATGATTGAAGGCCAGGCGCAACAACAGCCCGGCATGCCCAGAAAAGGTGCGCAACCTGTCGCCGGAAGCCAGGTCCCATAGGGTAATCATGCCATCCTGGTCACCCATGGCCAAGGTTTGCCCATCCGGCGAGATGGCCAGGCCATAAATATCTTTGCCTTCGCCAGAAAAGGTGCGGATCTCCTCACCCGTAGAGGCATTCCATTGGCGGACAAAATCATCATCGCCGCCGGTGAATACAGATTGGCCATCCGGGCTATAGGCGATGCCGCTTATCAAAACCGGGCTGGGATGGCCGGAGAAAGTGGTCATTTCTGCGCCGGTGGTGAGGTCCCAGACCTTCGCGGTTTCATCCCAACTGGCGCTGGCCAGGCGTGTACCATCAGCATTAAAGGCCAGGGCGACGACCATATTGGTGTGACCCGTCATAGTCAGCAGCATTTCTCCTGTGTTGCTGTCCCAAATGTCAATGTCGCCATCTGCGCCGCCGGCCGCGAGGCATGTCCCATCCGGACAGAAGATGACCGTGGTAAAGCCGCCGGTAGGGCTATCGCCCTTCGAAAGGGTGTCCACCAGGCGACCTGTGCCCGCCTCCCATAGCTTCACCGTCCCGTCGATACTGGCCGAAGCAAAACGGCGGCCATCCGGGCTGAAAGCCACATTCCAGACAATTCCGTCATGGGCCGGGATGGTCAGCAGTTCGTGACCGGGCGCAGAATCCCAGAAGCGAAGAGCGCCATCATAGCTGGAAGTGACAATCCAGGCACCATCAGGGCTACCGGCCACGCCAATGACGGTGCTGGCTGAGCTGGCCAGGGTCAGCAGCTGCTGGCCTGTGCCGGGATCCCAGACCCGGGTAGCGCCATCTTGTCCGGCTGTAGCCAAGCGGCCGTCTGCCAAAAAAGCAAGGTCGTACATGCCAGACAAACGGGGCAGGCTTATTAGCTCCTCACCGCTATTCGCATTCCAGATCTTGGCCCCGCCATCCTCGCTGGCAGCGGCCACGCGTAGACCATCAGGACTGAAGGTGACACTGTGGATAATACCGCCCAGGGTTCGGGTGAATAATTGTTCACCACTACCGGCATCCCAGAGGGTGACGATGCCCTCGTCGCCAGCGGTAGCCAGCAGCGTACCACCGGCATTGTAGGCAATGGCCTTGGCCGGCTGATCGTTAGGTGGCAAGGCCAACAATTCTGTTTTTGTGGCCAGGTCCCAAACTTTTGATAATCCGTCCATATTGGCTACGGCCAACCTTTCCCCATCCGGGCTGAAGCTGATTTGGCCCACGCCCAGGTTATAGCCTAGCGTCGTTCCTGTCGATTGTCCGGCCAGGGCAGCCCATTTTTCCCCGGTGGTAGCGTCCCAAATGACAACACCAGTGGTACCGGCCGCCGCCAGGAGACGACCATCCGGGCTAAAGGCCAGGCTGTTACCTAAAGCAATAGCCTCATCGTGCAGAGCCAGCAGTGATTGGCCCGAATCTGCCTGCCAAACGGTAATGTCACCATAGGCGCCCATGCTGGCGAGCCGCTTCCCATCCGGAGTGATGGCCACATCTGCTGCGCCGCCCTCGTGGGCCGGGAGCGACCGTAAGAGATGCAATTCCGGCAACGCCTGATGCAGCGCATTGCGCGCTTCCAGGGTATCGGCTATTTCCAGCGACTGTAAGGCCAGCAGGACGCTGCGCTCGGCATCTACCTGCAGATTGGCGACGGCCGCGGCGGCCAGCTCCCGCGAAGTAGCCAACTGCTCCGCTCGAATAGCCCGCTGCCCAAGGACGATGGCTGTTAGAGCCAACAATCCGGCAACGAACAAAGCTGCGGCCAAAAACACGGCCCGGCGGCGCAAGCGCCGGTTTGCGTTGGCTTGTTCTTCGGCCCGCTGGCGCTCAACCTCGGCCAGTTGACGAGCAGAGTGCAACTCCCGCCGGTGTTGTGCCTGTCGCTCCTGCTCTTCTTTTTCGGCGAGGTCCAGGGAAGCATCGAGAAAGGTGCGCTCCAGGGCGTTCACGGTTTCCGGATGTTCAGCTGACCATTCCAGTGCTTGAGCCAGGCGTGCACCTCGATAGAGTCCGCCGGGATCGTAGCCCAGCGCTTCCCACTCCTGGGCGGTCTCGGTGAGATGGCGGTGCAGTCGCAGGCCTTCGCGATCCTCTTCCAGCCAGCCGCGCAGGGTTGGCCATTCGCGGATCAGCGCTTCATGGGCTACCTCGGCGGCATTCTGGTCGGTCGTTACCAGGCGGGCATCGGCCAGGGCGCTCAATACCTGGTGGACGGCGTCCCTGTCTTCTGGTTTGGAGAGCAGCTCATCGATGGTCGCACGGCGGCGCGTATCGGCCTGGGCATCACCGCCGCCCAACTCGGTCAAGCGCAGGAAGATTTGCCGGGCAATCAGGCGCTGATCCCGATCGAGCTGGTCGTAAAATACGGATTCGGCCGTTTCGGCGATGGCGCCGCGCACACCGCCGGAGGCGGTATAACCACTGAGGGTAAGGGTATGGCCGCGCCGTCTCTGCCAGGTAGCCAGCAGGACATGGGAAAGCAGGGGCAATGCGCCAGGTTCGGGGGAGTGGCCGGCATCTGCGCCCACGTCGTGGAGCAATAGTTCAACCAGCCCCGGTTCTAATTCCCAGTGCCCGTGGGAGGCCGGTTCTTCAATGGCACAGCGGAGTTCTTCCAGGTCCATGGGGCCGATGTATTCCTGGTGACGGGCCAGCAAATGCCGGAGCAAGTCGAAGCTGGCGCAGTGAGCGTAAAAATCGGCGCGCAGAACGACAATCACGACGGCTGGTCCGCCAACCTGGCAGGCGGCACCGGTCAAATTGTGCACAAAAGCCAGTCGCTCCGACTCACTGCGGCATAGGGTAAAGAGTTCTTCGAACTGGTCTACAACTAAAAGCGTGTGAGCGGCGACGGCCGTTTGGGCAATGTCTAACAAGGCGTGGCTAAGTCTTTCCGGTTGGCCGGCTAATTCATCGACAAATTTTCTGGTTGGCAGGCTGGCCTGGGTCTCCCCGATCAGGCCGGCCGCCAGGCTTTCCAGAGGATGGGCGGTGGGCGTCAAAACAATGACCGGCCAACCCGATGAGGCGGGCTGCCAGCGCAGCGCCGGGATCAAACCGGCCCGTACGACGGAAGATTTGCCACTGCCCGAAGCGCCGACAACGGCCAGAAAGCGTTGATTTGAGGCCACAAGATGGCTGAGATTGGCCAGCAATTGCTCTGTTAAGGCTTCCCGGCCAAAGAATAGTTCGGCATCGGCCTCATCAAAGTAGTGTAGTCCTTTGTAGGGAGGGAGACCTGAAGCGGGGGCATCCTCCCGGCGGACGGCCGCGGCCAATTCCAAAAGCCGGGTTGATATTTCCGGTTCCTTTTCGAGATCCAGGATGGGTAGGAAGCGGGCGGTCAACGTGGCCAGGTCGGGCAGGCGGTCGTTGTGTTCGAGACGGGAGATCTGGGTGTCGCTGTAGCCCACCTGGATGGCCAGCTCGCGCTGAGTGTAACCGGCCCGGCGGCGAAGGTACTTCAGCAGGTCCCCAAAGGTGGTAAAACGATCCAGCGCGATATTGATGCTTGAGACTGTCATAGAGCCTCCTAATTCCGTTGCACAAGAAAGGTAACCGGCTCTTACTGGAACAAATGGCGCGGAAGAACGGGCGCCCCGTATTCGTTCCACCAATCTGCAATAGTATAGTCTGTTTTCAGGGTGAATGGGGAATTTTGTCAAGAATTGTCAACTCTTGCAGTAATAAATTGTGTACGCTATGGAGGCCCTGGAAGAGGCAACAACTCTTCCCTGACCTTCAGAGATTTTTGGTATCGATTAAAAGGAGCGTAAACAATGAGAAAGCAATTGCAGATTTTGGCCGTGATTTGTTTTATTGTGGTATTGGGTATTGCCGGTTGTGCTACGCCGGAAAGCGAGCCTTCACCAACGCCCACCCCGACGCCGGTTGTTGAGGAAGCACCCACGGCCGAGCCAACACCGGTTGTTGAAAAAGCGCCAACGGTCGAGCCGACGCCGGTAGTAAAGGAAGCGCCTACGGCCGAGCCGACGCCGGTAGCCGAAGAATCGCCCACGCCGATGCCATCGCCGACTGTTGATCCGGCCATTGACATCGTCCTAGAGATGATAGAGCGAGTTAATAGCGAGGATTATGCCGGGGCGGCCGAGCTGGTGGCTGACGATATGATGGCCTATTTCATCGGCATGCCCCCGACGGGGATGGAGATTTACTGGGGAAAAGATCAATTTCGGACATTTCTGGAGGAGTGCTGCACAGGACAGAACTTTGTGTGGGAAGTGGTACCTAAGTGGGTAAGCAACGGCACTGTCTTTGCCAATGGTAAAACCTGGATGGATTTTACCAGGGATCTGGGGGTGGCCCCGAACAGTTTCCACGAGATGTTTACCGTCAAAGAGGGGAAGATTACCCAGTACACCTCAATCATGAATGAGGAAACGCTGGCCAGGTTTAAACCAGCCCTGGCGGAGGTTATACCGGAATTGTTTGAGGTTGTGTTGCCGGCCGATGAGACGCCGGCCGGCGAACTGACCATCACCATCGCGGACGGCACCTGCGCCTATAGCGGGCCAATGACTGTGCAGGCCGGCGATGTGCTTTTGAATGTGGATGTGCAAGATCAGCACAAAGAGAAGTATGGGGTGGGGTTTTTTACGCTAGATGAGGGCAAGGATTTGATCGATTTGATGGCCTCCACTAACCGCGTGGACCCGACCCCCTGGTCAAAGATGGTGTTCTTTACAGAAGTGGATCCGGGTGAAAGCGAAAGCTACGATAGTTTCTCCGTGGAGGAGGGTTTGCTGTACATGATTTGTTTTTCTAAACCGCCTGACGTGGCCATTGGCAATGCGGGGCCATTTGTTGTGAAGCCGTGAATCAGCCGGTAAAGTTCAACTGGGAGATCGGTACAGATCGTTATCCGAGCGCCGGTCAAAAAATGGCCGGCGCATTTTGCTGTGCTACAGATATTTATTTCTGCGCCGGGGAATAATTAACGAGTATCGGTTGATCTCGTACCCGTATGCCCCACCCTTCATCCACCCGCTGCAAGAGGGAAGAATATCCGAAACGGGAATACCAGGCCCGCTATGACGAGTAGAAGGACGATCACCAGGGCCGGGGCAAGCCAGGGCCAGAGTAAGATATGAATGAAGATGTGTACCGGCAAGTAGGCTAAGGTGTACCAGGCCCACCGTTCACCTTTTCTGTATCCGGTCGAAGATACAATCATAACGATAATGGCGACCGCCAGCACCCAAAAACCCAGGGTACGGAACCACCATTTGATGTACTCAATCACCTCCGGATCTGTTGTCAACCAGGCCCACCCTTGATCGGGATCGGCTGGATCCAATCCGGGAATTGTTACGAGATTGTGATAAGCATAGAACGCCAGACCTAAGCCTACAAAAAATAACAACAACCAGGAGTGCCGTCTAAGATTTTTCATTTACATCCTTTAAATGAATTGGACTGGGGTGTACACGATAAAACCAACGTTTATTTACGAGGTTTTTGAATGATTGACAAACCCAGTTGAATTGGTATCAAGCCTACCCGGCGCTTCAAGAGACAGTCTATCTGCAGCACGGGTTGGTCAGGTCTCAGCAGCTCATCGCTCCCTTAGCCAAAGCGAAGCTGACTCCGGCTGCATCGTCTCGTCGACGACCCGTAACAACTCGGCCGTTAGATCGTTCAGATCTATCTCATCCCGAGCCTTGGCCCCGAAAGCGGCCAACGTCTCTTCTGCATCATACTTATTCCGGTAGAAGCGGCGGTTTATGATGGCCTGGATTTGTCCTCGTAGAGGATTGAACAGCGCCGCGACTGTCAACGTAGAGACTACGATGGCCAACTCGGAAGTCACCGGAAGCGCCGATTGCAACACAGCGACGCTGCCCAGGTAGATGAGACCAAGCGCGGCAGTAAGGACACCGTAGACCAGGGTGCGACGGATGATGAGATCGATGTCATAAAGCTGGTGACGCAGAATGGCCACACTGACGGCAAGGGGGAAGACGACCAGACCTATGAGCATCCAAAGTGCCGATAGAGCCGGGGTCACAGACCAGTTCAGGTCGCTGCCGATCATGTTGGCAATAATCACTATGGGCAGAAGCACGGCCGGAATCATGAGCCAGCGTAACTGCTTTCGAGTTATATTATCTCCTGCCCGGTAACGTAGCAGTGGCACGATAGCTGGTATCATGAAGAAGATGATCCCGACGATCCAGAATAATTCCTCAACTGACCGTAGGCGGGCAGCCAGCACCGGCGCCGCTGCTGGATTTTGCTGTAGCAAGAAGACGGGCCGTTCGGTCCACATGGGATTGTACTCTATCTCACCGACACCAATGGCTGAGACCAACGCCTGGCCGCCAAATAGGAAAAACAGTATCCCCAACATAAATGACCAGCGGCGGGAAGGCAGTCGCCCGTCAGGGTAGAGTAAAAGGAAGAGGGAAACTAAAAAGAAGATAGGCAACGAAAGCCAGTTCTGCAACCAGGCAAAAAAGGCGGCGCCAGGCAGCGAGCGCTGCAGCACCCGGAAAACGTAGACAGCATACGCGCTGGAAAAAGATTGCACGGCGAATAACACGGCGAAAATGAGAAAGAGCCAGCCAATGCGGTTGCCACGCCGGCGAACCGTAATGAGCGCACCCGGGGTGGCGAAGGCCAGTACACTGGCTAAGACAAACAAACCTTCCCAGGGGTTCAACAGGTTTCTCAGCGCACGGTTTGACAACCCCAACCCAATGGTGCCCAGGACCAGGGTTACCGCCACCAGCCACATCATCCAGGGGACCGGCAGCAAGGATCTCCACCGACGACCTGCTTCTCTCCTATTCTCTGCTTTCTTCTGCATGTTATTACCCAGGGTAACACAATAGCGTCTCGTAAACGTTACGAGAATCGTTACCCAATTAAAATCGTTGACGCCTTTGGTGCGTGACAAGTTTCGCTTTACCCATAAGAGCCATGGTTTGCGATACCTCCAAATGTCTGGCAAAATCCGATTTGACATTTTGTCGTTTGTATTTTAATATTTAGTTAATTAGCTAATTAGTTAATTAGGTGACTCATGCAGACCGAGAATGATACGCTTAGCCTGACCTTTGCCACCCTGGCGGATCCAACCCGCCGGGCAATGTTGTCGCGGCTTGCGGAGGGTCCGGCCACGGTGAAGGAGCTTGCCGAGCCGTTCACGATCAGTATGCCGGCGATCACCAACCACCTAAAGGTGCTGGAGCGCGCAGGATTGATCGAGCGCGGGCGCGAAGCCCAATGGCGGCCGGCGCAACTGCAGGCCGCCCCACTGAAGGATGCTTGCCAATGGCTGGAGCAATACCGCGTGAACTGGGAAGAAGATCTCGATCGCCTGGATGCGTATTTACGCAAGCTTCAAGAGGAGCAGAAAGGCTAGCTGAGTTGCCCGGCTGCCTGGCTTTTATGGGAAAGGGCAAAAGTTCTTTGAAATAAATGGCAACGAATACGGCGCTATCATATAAGTAATGCACAAGTCCCATCTTTAATAAATAAGATCTTTTGTGAATTACCTGGTTTAACCCAAGTTTGGATATAAGTTTTAAGCGCAGTAAAAAGGGAAATGAATGATGGCAGATAAAACAGCAGATCGAGAAATCGTCGTCAAACGAGTGATTGATGCCCCGAGGGAACTCGTCTTTGAGGCGTTTACGGAACGAGAGCATATTGAACAATGGTGGGCTCCGAAAGGCGCTACAACCCACGAGATGGATGTGAAAGCCGGGGGGTTCTGGCGATATAGCCAGCCCGGCCGCGATGGCTCCCTAATGCCATTCAAGATCAAGTTCATCGAGCTCGACAAGCCAGCGCGGCTTGTCTACGATTTTGGAACCGACGCGGTGAACGCGCCTGAGCCGGTGCGCACCACCGTGACCTTTGAGAGTCAGGGTGGAAAAACCGAAGTCACCTTGCAGTTGCTGTTTGCGACGGCGGCCGAGCGCAAACAAGCAGTGAAATACGGCGCAATTGTGGGCGCCATGCAGGCGCTGGAAAATCTCGCCGATTATCTGGCCAAGGTATGAGCGCGACAAGCAAGCCCCCTGTAGGTGATTTGGGCAAAGCTTATCCCCGGGCGCGATCAGGAGCCCAGGGATGGGCCAAACGACCAGGCGCGAACTGTTTTCCACGGCTGGAGTAATCGCCGGCCGGCCGAAACCAATGCTTTGGTAACCCATATTATGAGCTTTTTTATGGTACGAATTACCAAAGCTTAATGCGCTTTGACTAAACGGCGACTGTCCAGGTATATAGTTAACAGAGCAGTAGATATCAAGAGGTAACAATGGCTGAAGAGAATAACCAAGAATTTATCGAGATCCGCGGCGCGCGCGAAAACAATCTAAAAGATATCACGCTGCGTATTCCCAAACGCAAGATCACCGTCTTCACCGGCGTGTCCGGCTCTGGCAAGTCATCCATCGTATTTGACACCATCGCCACGGAAGCGCAGCGCCAGCTATACGAGAACTTCAGCATGATGGTGCGCACTTTTCTGCCGCGCTACTCCCAGCCGGACGCCGATTCGATCCGGAACCTGGGCATGGCCATCGTGGTGGACCAGAAACGCCTGGGCGGCGGTTCGCATTCTACCTTGGGCACCATTACCGATACCTATACCATCCTGCGCTTGCTGTTCTCGCAGGTTGGTGAACCATTTGTCGGCTATTCCAACGTCTTTTCTTTCAACGAGCCAATCGGCATGTGCCCGGAATGCAACGGGCTCGGCCGCAAGCTGCAAGCCATCGTTGAAAAATTCTACGATCCTTCTAAGTCGCTGAACGAAGGGGCGATCCAAGGGCCGATATTCGATGACAGCATTTACGCGGCCAGCGGCTTTTTTGACAATGATAAGAAGCTTTCCGAGTTTACCGAGCAAGAGATGAACCTGCTCCTCTATGGCACGGAGCAAAAATTCAAATTGGGCAACATGACCCGCACCTACCACGGGGTGATCACAAGTTTCAGTCGCTCCTACATCGAGCGGGACCTGAAAACACGCTCCAAGAAGACGCAAGAAAAGATTGGTCAATATCTCACCGAGGGCCCCTGCCCTGTCTGCAAAGGCGCGCGCCTCAACAAGGCCGTGTTGAGCTGCAAGATCGACGGCTACAACATCGCCGAGCTTTCCGCGATGGAAGTGGGTGACCTGATCGGTGTGATCAAGGGCATCAAAGACCCAGCGGCCAAACAGTTGGTAGACGACTTGGTGCGGCGGTTGCAGAACCTGGTTGACATCGGCCTGGAGTATTTAGCGCTAAACCGCGAGACCGATACGCTCTCCGGCGGCGAAGGACAGCGTGTCAAGCTGGTTAAACACCTGGGCAGCAGCCTGATCGACGTGATGTATATCTTCGACGAGCCCAGCGTGGGTTTGCACCCGCGGGATATCCACCGGCTAAATGAAATGCTGCAGGAGCTGCGCGACATGGGTAACACGGTGTTGGTCGTAGAGCACGACCCCGACGTGATCAAGGTGGCCGATCACATCGTGGACCTCGGCCCGTACGCCGGCAGCCGGGGCGGCGAGATCGTCTTCGAAGGCAGCTATGCCGGCCTGCTCAAGGCAGATACGCTGACCGGCAAGTTCATGAATGAGGTCATGCCAATCAAGAAGGCGTTTCGTCAGGCCAAGGAGCACCTGGCGGTAAAGAAGGCGAGCGTTAATAACCTGAAAAATGTGAGCGTGAATATCCCGGAGGGCGTGCTCGCGTTGGTGACCGGTGTAGCCGGCTCCGGTAAGAGTTCGCTGATTAACGAGGCTTTCGTTTCGCAGTTTCCGGCCGCTATCGTGGTCGACCAATCGGCTGTGGGCGTGTCTCCGCGCTCTAACCCGGCCACGTACACTGGCGTCATGGACGATGTGCGCAAGGCCTTCGCCAAAGCCAACAAGGTGGACGCCGGCTTGTTTAGCTTCAACTCCAAGGGCGCCTGCGAGAACTGCAAAGGCCTGGGCGTGGTGTACACCGACCTGTCCTTCTTCGAAAGTGTAAAATCGCCCTGCGAGGTCTGCGGCGGCAAGCGCTTCAAAGACGAGGTGCTGGATTACAAGCTAAAAGACAAATCCATTGTCGAGGCGCTGGATATGACCGTGCACCAGGCGCTCGAATATTTTGACCAACCCGAGATCCAGAGCAAACTGCAAGCTATGAACGACCTGGGACTGGACTATCTGACGCTGGGCCAGCCGCTTAACACACTTTCGGGCGGCGAGTGCCAGCGCATCAAGCTGGCCAGCGAGCTGCACAAGGAAGGTAGCATCTACGTTTTGGACGAGCCCACCACCGGCTTGCACAAGTCGGATGTGGCGCACCTGCTCAAGATCATGAACAAGCTGGTGGACGACGGCAACACAGTGATCGTAATCGAGCACAACATGGACGTGGTACGCAACGCCGATTGGGTCATTGACCTGGGACCGGAAGGCGGAAGCAAGGGCGGGCAGGTGATGTTCGAAGGCACGCCAGCTGACCTGAAGAAGGCCAAAAATTCGATCACGAGCCAGTATATATAAACAAAAAGGTAAGGTGGGCATGGACAGCCCATCGCCACCATCGAAGCGGCAGATATCCAGCGCAGCTTGATAGCGTCAGTGGAAGCTGGGGCCGAAGCAGGGCAGGCTGGGATGGATGATGTGGGGGGCGGCCCGCCGATAGCCTGGCTTTGCGGATGCTTTTGCAGACAATTGAATACTCGTTGTAACTGTTATTTCCGGACCGGGGGCCTGGTATTTGGTAGAGGCGGGTTTTTCATCCCGATCCTGAAATAGTCACCAGTCTGCATTCGCATCCATCCGACCCGCCGGTCTAATGGGTGCTCTATTCAGATAGGCTTAGCCGGTTGTACCGGACAATCACTCACCCAACTACGGCAAATCATCTTTTTGAACCGAAATCAGCTCTAATCCCAGATCACGTATCCGATTGATAACACCGAACAAGGCAGATTGATCGACATCTGTCAGCACGATCAATGTTCTTCCATTGTCGAGATACACAACCTCGTGACCTTCAAACCAGCGTAACCAGCGTTCATCCAGACGGCCGAATATATAAATTTGATAACAGGCGTTCGTGTTCATGATGTATCAACTTTCGCGGTCAGGCCAGACTCTGCGAGACATCACCCGGTAAGGTGGTGTTACGTGATTCAATTTGCATTACCGCAGGGATAAACAAGCCGCATATGGCCATTAGAATGCAGAGCAGCCCGCCTAATAGGAACCATACCTGGATAGAAAACCGGTCGGCTACCGGACCTGCGACCAGAAGCCCAATGGGCACCATCGCAGCACCGACACTGTTCAACAGCGAGAATATCCGGGCCTGCATACCAGGTTCAACAATCGTCTGTATCATGGCGTAGAATGGCCCCATCGTCACCGGCGTCATGATCCCAACAAGCAGCGAGCCAATGATGGCCAACCATAGAGCGGCCGAGGGTGCTACCGCAAAAACCAGCGTGCCAAGCCCCATGCCCGTCAATCCAAGCATGGATGTCACGATATTACGCTTGAAACCGCCCCATACACCCAGGAGTGCGCCACCAACAAACATGCCAATTCCCATAGCTAACTCAACCCAACCTAGATGGATGGCGTTGCCACCGAAGTACTCCTTCACCAGGAGTGGCATCAGGGAAAAGGCGGGGATGATCGTGAAGTTAATGCCTATGGTCATCAGGCTGACAATCAACAGGCCCGGCCAGCCAGTCACGTAACGCAGTCCGGATTTTACGCCCTGCCATATGGTTTCCTGCCCGCCAGCCTCTGTGATGCCGGTGTGTCGATCCGGCTGTGGAATGCGAGTAAATAACAGAGGCACGATGGCGAATAAGGCTGAGACGACATCAATGGCCAGAATTCCCTGCATGGGCAGTACGCCGAGAAGCAGTGCGCCCAACGGAGCGGAGATGATATTCAGACCGCCATTAAGCATCTGGTTGATCCCTTGAATACGGGTCAGATGCTCAACCGGCACCATCAGCGACGTTGAGGCCGTCATGGCATTGGTGTGGAACGATCCAAATAATGCACGAATGAACATCACGACATAGATATGCCAGAGTTCAACAGCATCCAGGGCGAACAAAACCGCCAACCCAAATGTCACCAACGAGATAACTGTGTCGGAAACCAGCATGATTCGGCGGCGATCCCAGCGGTCAACAAGTGTGCCGATGAAGGGGCCCAGTATCACATTGGGCAGTAACCCGACCAGTGAAGCTGTTGCAAGAACAGTCGCTGAGCCTGTCTGAACCGTCAGGTACCAGATCAGTGCGAACTGAACAAGCTGGCTGCCAACAATTGAGATAGCCTGTCCGCCCCAGATGGTATAGAAGCGCGTTTTCCAAGCTATATTGTCGTTTACAGAAAATTGTGTAGCCATGATAAAAGCCTTCTTGTTTCACTTTGGAAAGCCAGAAGCATTGATCAAGCACGATGTGGGTCTCGCTCAAGAATGGAATTCGTGAAGCTAGAACCCCAGCTCAGTGAGCCAACTTGATAAGCTCTCTTCTCTTTCTTTTTGCTCTGTCCCGATATCGGAAGGTTTACCCAGGACCTTCTCAGAGACGATTTGTCCATCCAGCATAAAGAGCACTCGCTCTGTCCTGGCCGCTACTCGGACATCGTGGGTCACGAGCATGATGGTTGTGCCAGATTCATTGATTTCTGCCAGCAAATCCATGATCTCGCCAGCGGCCTTTGAATTGAGGGCGCCGGTGGGTTCGTCACCAAACAGGATGTCAGGGTTGTTGATCAGTGCCCGGCATATGCCAACACGTTGTAACTGACCACCTGAAGCCTGCGTGATATCGTTGCCAGCAAGCTGCGCGACACCGACCTGTTCCATTAACGCCTCTGCCCGCCGGTCGATCTGATCGTAGCTTTCCTCACGGGCCAGATAAGCAGGAAGAACGACATTATCAAAGATAGATAGGTTCTTCAGCAGGTGAATATGTTGAAAAACAAATCCCATACCGGTCAGGCGGACTTTTGATAATTCTTCCTCAGAAAGGGCGGTGATATCCTGGCCATTGAACAGAACGCGCCCTGATTTTGCTCTATCCATGCCACTGATGTTGTACAGCAGCGTCGATTTGCCGGAGCCTGACGGCCCCATCACGGCTACAAACTCGCCTGGCTCTATATTGAGGTCAACATCAGATAGAACGGTGTACTCATTGTCATTTCCAAGTACAAAGCTTTTGCAAAGTTGTTGTGATTCCAGTAATGCAGTCATTTTTAGTTCTCCTTATTCCATAATCATTTGAGCGATATTGGTTTCTTTGATCTCTGTTCTCGTGCTCAGAAAGGTTGTTACAGCAACCGTAGACATCAGGAGCAAGGGATACAGCACATAAGCCTGGAGGGGGTCAATCACGAAAGTGATGCGAGATGCGCCCTGCAAAGAAAAAACAATACTCACCAACTGCTGTCCTAACGTATTTGAGAAAAGGGTTCCCAGTACGATACCGAATGCCATCAGGAACAGGGCTCTGGTGAGATATTGAATTCGGATATGGCGTAGTGAGAAACCGAGGCTCCTCATGATCGCAATCTGACCGGTATCTTTCGTAATGAGCATCATCATGAACAGCGATGTGATCAAGACGGATAAGGCCAGCCCCACAACCACCGTGACCGTGGTCACTGTCTTTAGCTGTTGAACGGTATTTCCCACCGTCTGAGAGACGAAGCTGGCCGTGTCGGTGATGCGTGCCGGGTCAAATATCCGAGAGTATTCCAACACTTTCTCGTCGATGTTGGCGCCTGATACCAGGTCCAGGTTGAGGGTATACCAGAGTACAGTCTGCGGATTATAGGGCAGTGTTGCCTTGGCTGTTCGGCCGCCATTGGTTATATCCTGATAGATACCGCTGACCGCCATCTCGCGTTCCTGCCCCTCGATGATAAGTGTGACGATATCGCCAATCTTTTTTTCCATTTCCCCGGCGTTGAGATAAGAGAGTGCGATCTCATTCTCCTGTTGTGGCGCATTTCCGTTTACATAGTCCAGCGGGAATAATGAGAAATCACCGGTTTCAATATTGAGGGTTTCCAGGGCGCCGTCACTCTGCATGACTGTGAATTGCGATGTTACCAGGGGGGATAGTTTCGCTACATCGGGATCAGCCGTGAGATAGGCGATTGTACGCTCGAACCGGTCTGCAACGTCCTCTGATTGACGTAAATCGATCCGAATGTCGCTGTGCCCGCTGCCCATGTAGGTAATGAATGTCGGTGATTGAATGGTCGTCAGGAAATGGATCGGGATGATGATAATCACCGCGCAGAAGAAAAAAACGAAGGCAAGCAATCCATATATCCTGAAGCGCTGTAAGACATCGCGAATGCCAAGATAGGCATTGATATTCAAGGCCCTGCCCCGTTTAAGATTGAGCAGCGGGATGCTGCGCATGGATTCGCCGACCGTACCAGAGCGCAGCGCTTCAACGGCGGAGATACGGTTGAATCGTCGGAGTATGACCACACACGAGAGGGTCACAATCAGGAAGATACTGGAAGCTGCTACCAGTGGCAGAGCGGTTTGAAGTACGTTCTTTGAGGCACTCCCGATATATAATAGAACATTGGCGGCCAGCACCTGGTTCAGCAGCAGTGAGGCCAGGTAACCAAGTAACACGGCAGCTGCACCCATAACGACATACTTGGCAAGATAGAGGCGCCTGATGTCAGAGCGTGAGATGCCGATTGCCTTCATGACACCGATCTCTTTCGTGTCTTCTTCAATGGTTGCCAGGAGCGTAAAACGCAAACTGAGGATGGCAATGACGATAAGTAGCAGGCTCATCAGGATCACCACACCGGCAACAAGACCGTCGGATAATGCATTAATGATTCTGAACAAACCCTGATCGACGGCCCGCCCGATCTTGGGTAAATCCGATGCCTGGTATGCTGAGGCGAAATTGCTGATCTGACTGTCATCAACAAGCAGGAATTCAACCAGATACTCGGTCTCATCAATATATTTTCTCAGGTTGGTATAGTCTTGCTCGTGAACCAGGAAGCGTTTGGAGCTCGCAATGGCGGGGTTCATCTGGGAGTCGCGGTTGAAGGCGGTAATGGTGAAGAGCAGTTCCCCGGCACCCGTGTTTACACGAACATCATCTCCAATTGCCAGATCCTGCTGTTGACTGTAGTACACAGGAACAGCAATTTCTCCCGGTGATAGTTGGATGATCTCATTATCCAGATCCAGCAGGAAATCAAAGCCTTTATTCTGGGTCACAAAGCTGATATCCATGATGCTGTTTTCTTCAGGTTTCTGGTTCTCTCCCAGATAAAGATTGGAGCCATCCATGGAGATCATCTCGACCGTCTGCTGGTCTGTGACCAACTCATTGGCGGCTGCCCAGCTATCGATCTCAGCCTGGTCGAGCGGCCCAGCATGCATCTGGACGAAATGCGGGGTATTGGCTTTGGTAAACAGAGCATTCAGGGAATTACCCAATTCAATAATCAAGTTCGTACCACTGGCTACCAGTAAGGCCGACAAGAAAATGAAGGCAAACACCACGATCGTTATCAGTTTCTTCCGAAGAAAATCTTTCCTTAACATGCGTCGAATTATCATGAGGCTGTCCTTTAATGTTGGTGGAATTACTATCATCAGCAGTGTAAGAGTTATGGGGGCATTAGTCGCCTATCGAAAGATAGGTTCTGGGGTAGGGATAGGGGTAGGGAAATTAATAAAGAAGTGACTGCTCAGTTCTATAAAGGTACCGGAAGGCCAGGAGAGTTAGAGCAACCCTAATTCCTGGGCGCCAATGGTTGCTTGCGTGCGATTTCTGACGCCTAGTTTCTGTAAAATATTGTGGACATGCCACTTGACTGTCCCCAGGGCGACAACCAGTTCGTCAGCGATTTGTTGATTGGTTTCCCGTCCACATTTAGGGCAAGTTTGTTCAACTCCTGCCCAGTCAGCCTCGCAGACCAGATGCATCCCCGATGACGCTCACGCCCCTGACCAGGAGCCACAACCCCAATCCGACTTCCGCGACGAAGCTTAGCGCCAGCCCGGGATAGCTGATCGCCGGGTAGTCCGGCAGCAATATCGCTTGGAAGAACCAGAAGACAACGGCGAAGCCATCGAGGATCAGCAGCACACCCAGGAACTTGGGCAGGAACCCGGACTTGTAGACCAGGTAGCCGAGCGGGAACAACCACGTGCCAAAGAACAGCTGCGCGGTGACGAAGCTCAACTTGTACAGATTGAGAAAGATGTACTGCAGGCCCTCGATCTGTGCTGCAGAGAAGGCCTGTGTGAATTTGGAACCGTCTGTCGACAGTATCACGAAGATGAGTGGGAAGTAGCTCCCGACCTGTATGGCAACGCCGATTGCGTTGAGCAGAAGGAAGAGCAGCGCCAGATCCTGGTTCACGGGTCTGAGCAGAACATAAAGACCCCATGCCGCCATGACGAAGAGGAAGGCCGATAGCAATCCGAACACGAGGCCCACTGAGAACTGCCACGGATCTGCTGTGAGCACTTCTTGGGCCTGATCAACTTCGCCGACCCCGATGTGGCTGACCGTGTCCGCGACGATCATGGCCAATACGAACGCGAGGTAAAGGCCGCCCGTGATCCTGGCCATCATCTGCCGTGGAAGTTCAATGGTGACACTGGAAGCCATGTTCTCCCCCCCGTTTTCAATCATCAGCTTTTTCTGCTCTCTCAACCATTAGATTTTTTTATTCCCGCTGATTATACTCCCAACACTTTTTTCGCGGCCTAACTTTTTATTAACCTGACGCGTTGTTTACTGAGTCTCGATAAATCAACGCTTCTAAAGATTCAGAAAATGATAGCTTGCTTGCGGCTGCTTGTTCCTTACCTGTCTGATACCAATATGAAGATAACCAAAATCCTGTAATTCCACAGGGCATCGGATCAGGCATTATGCGTCTTTTCATTTTTGGGAATTAAATTTTTGGGGATTTCATTTAATACTTCCGTAAGGTTAGAACAGTTAGCCGGGAAATTATCTGGTAGATCTTCAAACACATTTCTCAGTAGTTGAAAATCCCAATCTGCATATTGATTAAAAATTTGTTGATTGCTTAAGCCAGAGTCAAACGTCCGCTGTATTGACTGTTAGGCGGCACACACAACACTCTCCCAGAATGAATTCTGATACTGCCTAAAATACACCTGCGCCTGAGAGTCCGCTTTCGGTCAAAAGCAGGCACTAATATCCAAAGGTTCTTAAGGCGACGCCTAGTTGGCATTTCCAAGAATTGCGTCGACGACGCGTGAGATGGGCGCCGTAGCATCGATTATGATTGCGTTCTTTGGAATGTCTTCTTTTGTCGCATGTAATCGGGCAATGATTTCCCGTTCGCTTGCTCGTCCGCCCCACTCGCCTTCAGGTCGGACGGCAAGACGCCGGTTCAGCGTGTCCAGATCGACCTCAAGAACGAATACGCCATCGAATAGATCGATGAAACGGTCGAAATTCCTGGAACCGCCGCAAAAGAACGATGACGCATGACTTTGGTCGGCCACCAAAGCGTTGACCTTATCGACGTCCCAGATATGATGCTCGTGGGCGAAGCCATCTAAGGGCTCACCGGTTTTTGGATCGCCCTGATAGGCCAAGTCCCTGTCGCCATTGATGGCGTAGTAGCCGCGCCGTCGCAGCTCGTCGCAGACCGAGGTTTTGCCGGTGCCGGAAACGCCTTCGATCAGGTAGTTTTTGACACCCATGTTCCGTTCCCAATAGATATATGACACATGGTCCGGATTAAACACGAAATTCTGCCGCATACATTCGGACCGTTGGTGTCCGCTTTGGGTCGGAAGCGGACTACCGGCCGGAAGCATCTCTCGATGCCGCCTAACGATATATTAACCTGACTCGTTGTGTAATGAGTCTCGGTAAAGCAACGCTTTTAAATATTCAGAAAATGATAGCATTCTTGCGGCCGCTCGTTCTTTACCTGTCTAATGCCATTGTGGAGATAAACAAAGATTAACGCGTCCAGCAAAGCCAGAGCAGTTCTAATTCCCGTGCGCGAATGGTTGCTTGGGTGCGATTGTTGACGCCTGGTTTCTGTAAGATATTGTGGACATGCCACTTGACTGTCCCACCACCAGTAGGACCAGTCTGTGGGCGTAAGTTTGGGCAAATCTCGCGTTCACAAAGTCGACGAGAAAATCGTTCAAAGTCAAATTCCAGGCTTCGGCTAGTTAGCGAACTAAGATGAAACTCAAGTAATGAGCGATCCAATTCAGTAATCTCTTTAAAAACCGTATCAGAGAACCACTCAGGACGACGTGATTTTAATAACGATTTTGGAGAAAATGCTTCAGCATTCATGTTTTCAAGGTGTATTGCTTCCTAACGTTCCGGTTCACCGTCGGGTCGCGCAGCGGACGGTCCGCTGCAATCGATTGTTGGGCCGCCCTTACTCACGCACATAGCGCAAGTGTGTAGCGGCTGGACTATCAACCAGCTTGTCAATTCGAAACTGCGGCACCGGCTCGCGTAGGTTCTCGAAAAGGCGTCTCCCACCGCCGAACACCACTGGCGCCATCGCGATCTCCAGTTCATCGATCACACCCAGGTTTAAATACTGCTGGATTACGTCCGCACCGCCTGAGATGCGAATATCGCGACCGCCCGCAGACTCTCTAGCCTGCTCAAGGGCGCTCTCCGGGCCGTCGTTGACGAAGTAGAATGTCGTCCCGGCCAGCCGGACCCAAGGTTCGCGCTTCTCGTGGGTAAGAACGTATACTGGAGTGTGAAACGGAGCCTCCTCGGGCCATGCGACCTCGCCTTGCTCGAACATTCGCTTGCCCATGATGTTGGCGCCGCTACGCTCCATGGTGTAACGAAGCATGTCATTAACCGGACCGGACTCTCCGCCTGGTCCGAACTTGAGGTTCTCGCGGAAGTGCTGCAGTTTAAGAATCCAGCCCATCATCGCACCCCACTTCGCGCCCCAGTCCTTGTACTCGGGCCTATTCCAATTCTCCAAGGTCATTCCTTCCGGTGCCATGTAGCCGTCAAGGCTAAGTCCGATGTTTACGAATATCTTGCTCATGATTCTCCTCTCACGACTTTGGATGTCGGCCTAACCATTTATTAACCAGACTGGTTGTGTAATGCGTCTCGATATAGTAACGCTTCTAAATATTCAGAAAATGATGGCTTTCTTGCGGCTGCTTGTCTTTTTTACCTGTCTGATGCCAATAATGTCTCGTGGCCAGGTCCGCCAGGAGAGTTAAGCATTTCCGGATTGAAGGCTTATTTTATTTTTCCGAAAAGGCCTTAGAGCAACCCTAATTCCTGGGCGCGAATGGTTGCTTGCGTGCGATTGTTGACGCCTAGTTTTTGTAAAATATTGTGGACATGCCATTTGACTGTCCCCACTGTGACAACCAGTTCGTCAGCGATTTGTTGATTGGTTTTTCCACCCACGATTAGGGCAAGTATGTTCAACTCCTGCTCCGTCAATGGTTCAGGCAGTAACGGTTGAGCAGGCCTTTCGACTTCGCTCAAGACAAGCCTATCAACGTCATCCGCTGATTTCTGTTGGCCTAAAATGGCATCGACAAGATCGGGTGCGGTCTCTCGAACCTGGGGAAGCAGTTCAAGCACCGGGGCTTCATCGAGAAATATGCGAATGAATCCCTCAGGCGCAGCGATTTCCAGGGCCTCGGCTAGCCACTTCAGAGCTGTTGGGATCTCTCCCATATCTTGATAATAGCGAGAATACAGGAGTTTGATCTCCATGCTGGCTCGGAATCGTCTTTCGTGGCGGGCAGCGTCGAGCAAAGGCTGCAATATGGATGGCACAACCGCGGTGTCCCCGCTCATGAGGAGATAACGGACCAGCGTAAGTTCTGCATATTCGAACGGGGAATCAGACCGGCTGGCTTGATATCCTTTAGCCCATTGATCCACAGCCTGCCTATCCGCCAAAAAGAGTTGCATACGTGCCTGGAGAGCGGCCGCGACCAAATAGAACCGATCCACATCATATTCCTCATCATGTTCCTCGAGGATATCATTCACCTTATCAATGGCGTTTAAAAATTCGGCCGTGTTTCCCTGGCATACTGTCAAATGGACATAAGACGACATACCGGCAATCACGTGAAACAACAGCATCCGCTGGCTTGACAGGGCAATACCTTCATTAAGGTGTAATTCGGCAGAGGCCAGATCATTTCTCGCCAGAGCAATACTGCCGAGGATCGATAAAGCTACGCCCAATGGAGGGAATCGCTGACCTTCTGCCAGGTCAATCGCCGTGCGGCAGGCTTGCTCAGCAAGATTCAAGCGCCCCACGTCAATCAATGCCTGGGCCGCCGAACACCGGGCGTGGACTGCGAGGTGCAGTACACCAGCTGATTGCGCGTTCTCACTGGCACGCAAAAAGTTCTTTGCCGCATCGTCGGCCTGCCCTGAATTTGCATTGGCCACACCCAGACTGAAATGGGCGCGGGCATGGGTCATGTGATCGGCGCGAGGTAAATATGATTGGGCAAAGGTGATAAGCTCAATGGCCTGCTGCACATCACCACGGACAGCGGCTATTGATCCACGATACAAGGCGACTAAAGCGAGCAGCTTCTCGACTTCCGGCGAGGCTGGTTGTGCCGCCAGACTGGTCTCAGCCAGGGCGATGAGTTCTAGGGCATCATCAAAACGGCCTGACAGATACAAAACAAAGGCGGCATTCAAACTTAGATGCGGTCGATTGGTAAAGACCTGAGCGGGGAGTTTTTCAAGCCACGATGAATACAGTACCAGATTACCACTCGACCAGATAGTCTCTTTCCGCAAGGCGATATCAATCATGCCGGCCATAAATTCAGGATCGGCACTGTCCAGGGCATAGGTCACTGCCTCAAAGATCATGTCGTTGGCTTCATGCCAGGCAGAGGCCTTTTTGTATAGTTCAGATGCTTCTGCCTGACTCAACTCTGTAAGGAGCGAATCAGCAAACAATTGGTGATATCGGTACCAGACACGCTCATGATCCAGGGGGACAATGAACATGTTTGTTTGCTCCAACTGCTCAAGGATGAATTGGCTGTTTGGGTTGCCGGTGAGCGCCTGGCAGATATCGGTGTTAAACTGCTTCAAAATGGCTGTTTGCACGAGAAAGTGGCGAACTTCTTCAGCCTGGCTCTGGAGAACTTCATGGGCAAGGTAATCCAACACATAACGGTGACTGCCGCTAAACGTGTCCATAAAAGCCTGATGATCGGGCAGGTTTTTCAACACAATTCCTGCCAATTGTAACCCAGCGATCCACCCTTCCGTCCGTGCCTCCAAGAGGCTGATCACCTGTGATTCCAGGTCCAGTTTCATAGCGAGAGAGAAAAACTGCGTCGCTTCATCCAACGAAAAACGCAAATCATGCATGCGGATTTCAGCCATCTCACCGCGCGCTCTGAGTCGCGGCAATGGAAGAGGCGGGTCTTCACGCGATGTTATTACTAAGTGCATTTGATGAGGCTGATGTTCTACCAGGTAGCGCAAGGCCTCGTGTATTTCCAGGTGGCTGATCACATGATAATCATCCAGCACCAACATAATAGGATGGTCCAGCCCGGCTATGTCATTAATCAGTTCGTTCAGAACAGTGTTTATTGAAGGACTCGGCACCATCTCAAAAAAACTAAGCGCGCCGACCCCGATTTCAGGCGCTACTTGTTGCAGCGCGGCGATTACATATGAAAGGAAGCGGATGGGTTCACTGTCAGCTTCGTCAAGAGAGAGCCAGGTGATTCGAATACTGGATGTGTCCTCAGATTGAAGACCATGAATCCACTCGGAGGCCAGTTTCGTTTTACCGTACCCGGCCGGCGCTGTAATTAATGTGAGTTTGCGCTGGAACCGTTCATTCAGTTGTTTGATGAGCAGTGATCTAGGGACCATATCCGGTCGCCGGTGGGGAATATGGAGTTTGGTCTTTAGTAGTGGTGGTGCAATTTGAAGGTCCGCCATCACTGCCTCACTGTCATAACCTTTTACAGTAGTGCTCTGCAATATGAAAGAAAATGACTCGCTCGAGCGAGCACGGCAAAGGTCGCCCGAGGGATGTTTTCGATCAGGTCCCAGGCAGCTTGATATCCTGTCACAAGATCTTGCCGGCCGGTGATGATCAGTATTGGACTTTCGAATGGGCTGTCCACTAGATAACCGGTCAACCACTCCTCTTCAGGGTATGATATTCGCGGAAACCCGGTTCTGCAAACAGCGTTGTATGTTCAGGGACTATCTTCTTAACTCGAAGCTGCACGATCCGAGGCGTTATGAGGCATAAGCTACTTACTCCGACCTCCGGTGGATTACAACTCAGGCCAGATACCCGCCGTTGGAGTGACCAGCCAGGGGGAAACACCGTCCGGCTAAGCAGGCCCGCGGGGGACCGGCTAAGCAGGCCGTCGGGGGACCGGCCGAGTAGGCCGATACTGGGGATCGCAGCAAGGTTGAGAGGGTTGTATTTTGCTGTTACCAGGTTATCTCAGCGGCCACGGCCGGGTGGTCGGAGGCGTCGCTGTCGATGTAGGTGTAGTTGGGGCAAGAGAGGCCGGCCGAGACAAAGATGTGGTCGATATGGCCTTCGGCCTGGTCGGGATCACAATGATCGAGGACCTGGGCGATGATGGCGAAACAATCGCTATCGGGCCGGCAGTTGTAGTCGCCGATGGCGATGACGTTTTCTAACCCGGCCGCCAGGCTGGCGAAGCCCTCAGGCTGGGCGTAAGGCGGGTCGCTATCGAAGTGGTTGACGAAGATGGTGAAGGTCTCGCCGCCGACCTTGACCTGGGCTTTGATGACGGCCACCTGGTCGCCGTCGCTGAACTCCTCCGGACCGGCCGGGCTGGGCAAACCGGGGCCACTGAAGAGGTGGAAGGTCTGGGGGTTCTCGAGGGGATAACGGGATAACAGGGCGTAACCAAAGGTGCCTGTCCCGGTCTTGGGCCCGACGTAGGCGTGCATGTCCAGACATTGGGCCAGGAAGCGCACGATGTCGAAGTTGCCCCCAGCAATGCGGCTGGTGTCGGTTTCACTCAAGGCGATGATACCGGCGTCGATCTCTTTGAGCACCCGGCATTGCTCCTGGTGGCCTCTTTCGCCATTGGCGCCATAACCCTGCTGCAGATTGTAGCCGGCGACTTTCAAGGGGGCATTTGTGTCTGGCGTAGCCGGGTTGGGGGAGAGCAGGATGGCGGCCAGCAAGGCGACAAGGCCAAAGGCGGTAACCAGGATGGCCAAGGAACGGCCGGTGCTTTTATCGGTGGCCTGGACGCCCTTCTGGGCGCTTTTGTTGCTGACAGCCAGCAGGGAAAGGGTGAGGATCAGGGCGACGATGAGGTGGATGTGCCAGAAGTGGTAACGGACGATGGGTTCAAGAGCCGTGGCAACGTAGGACCAGGTGCTGGTGAAGATGTTGGCCATGATCAGCAACAGCATGAGCAGCGAGGCCAGGCCAAAAGCGAGACCCAACTGGCGCTGGCCTGGCCGGCCGAGAACCGTCGTCTTCGACGAGCAGTCCAAAATCGAGGAAAAGCACGGGGAAGAGCAGCAGCATGGCCAGCAAGGCGATAATCCACCAGGGGCTGACCTCAGGATCCAGCAGGGGAAAGCCCGCAGCTTCCCGGGGCAAAGCCACCTGGTTGACGGCCAGGGTCAGGGCCAAGGCCAGGCCGAAGAGGGCGGTCAGCAGGAGGGCGGCGTTGCGGGAGATCTTGCCCAGGATTTTTTGCCCGGCCGCCAGTAGCCAGGCGAATAGCACCAGGGCCAGGGTGGCTACAGCCAGGATCAGAAAATAATTTGAGCCGGTCCAGCGGGAGATGACCGTGGGACTGGTGAAGGCGAAGTATAATAATAGGAACACGGCGGTTATGCCGCTGGCCAGGACGATGGTTCTGCCCCACCCGGCCGATGCCGGGGCTGGATCGTCGTCTCCGGCCGGATCGGGCGCGGCCCGGAATACGCGGGGGATAAAAACGGCGGCGATGATGGCCAGCAGCCAGGCGCCGGCTTTGAACATGCCCACGTTGCTCAAATCCATAGTGGCGCCGAGGGAACGCAGCAGAATGGAGGCAGCGATGGCCAACAGCAGTCCGGCAGCCATGAGAGGTCCGGCCGCGTTGTCCCGTTTCTGGCTCCGATCATAGAGCAAAGCCGGGAATAGAAACAGGAAGAGGCCGATACCAAAGGCGGCAACAAGGAATTGGCTGCGGATGGGCAGCATGATTTCGACGGCACGGCTGAGTAGAAACAGTTCACCCAGGATGATCAACACAGTTTGTGGCAGGCCGCGGCTGAAGAACAGAAGCAAAAAGGGTGACAGGAAGAGGATCAGGGCGACCATTTCGACAGGCAGATCGGTACCTAAAACACCAAAGCCGTATATATCGGCGATTGAGTCGGTCAGTAGCTGGAAGAAGAATAGAAAGAGGATGGCGAAAACGATAATCGTCTGTGGTTTCTGGCTCCTTGAATGTGGCATCGTTAACCCCTTTTGTCCTTGGCGATAGGTGGACCAGGTCGACTATGAACATTCTATGATGCTAGATTGCAGGTGTCAATGACTCGCAATCTGGTCAATGAACAAATGGCCAGGCGTCATTCTTCGATAAACACCCCCCAGGCCAATTCGTTATGCCCGGCAACGAACTCTTCTGAAAAGTATTCGGCCAACTCTTCGCGCGCCTGGAGATGGTAACCGAAGAAAGCAGTCGCGAAATGCTGCAAACGATTGATCGTCTCCCCATCGTAGATCATCATGTGTCCTTCGCCGACAAATGAAATCATAAGCCGATCTGGCGTGCCAAGATGCTCGTAGATATAAACTGCCTCCAGATTATAGTCGTTTCCCGAATCTTCTGTGGCCCCAATGATTAAGACTGGCCGGTCGACGGTCGCCAGTCCGCGCTCGCCGAATAACCAGGCGCCTTCCGGAGCCATTGGCATAACAGCGCGAATACGATCATCTGTCATCGGTTGCCATAGGCCACCATCAACAGAAGGAATAACGTCTCCAGCGTTGGCGACGAATTTATCCCATTCATTCGCTGGCCTACATATATAAGTGATCCACCACGCTTCTGGTGCAGGATCCACTGGCCGGGCACCGGCGCATTTGTCCAGATAGAATTGGGGGTCAATACGGGCGCCACTCGTGGCCAGCGAATTGTACCCGTCAAAGGAATATCCCATCACGCCCACATGGTCGGAATCGATGAGCTCTGCCAATCCATCGAGGGGAGTGGAGGCGATCTGTTCCAGGGCAAACAAGATATCTCGTGGATAGTCGATCAGCCAGTCGCCCCAGCTACTTTTCGCATCCTGGCCCCTGACACCGGCGACAACAAAGCCATGGGAGGCAAGATGAGTCCCGAAAGTACCGGCCGTCTTGGATGATGAAATCACCAATGGATATGGGGCGCCACGGGTATCTGGTTCGGCATCTTCAATCGCTCTGGTGTCGATGGCATCCTCATCTGGCAAGGCTGGATACCAGATACCGACGCCTACGTGACGGCCTTCGCGGCCCGCATCCTCAAAGTCGAACCCCCGCACACCCACGGCGTACGGACCAGGATCTGAGAGGGGGTAAAGAAGTGATAGCGGTACGGGGGTAACCTGCGGGGCGGCCGCTGTCGCGGCTTCCCAGGTGGCTGCGGCTTGAGATATGGTCAGGGATGACTCTTGCAGCGTCGCGGAGGCCTGCGATAAAGGTGCTATCGCCTGCGGTAAAGTTGCCGTGGCCGCCGGAAATGTCACCGGTGGTTGTGGTGCTGTCGCTGTGGCCTCTGTCAATGTTATTGGAGCTGGACCACAAGAAACCAGTAGGAATAAAACCAGAAGCGCCGCGCACCGGTTAAAAAAGAACGTAACAAATGGAAGTGGCGTTGTGTATTTCATCGAATTCTCTCCAGACTATTTGTTGACAGTGAATTGAATCGATGGGACGTCGTGATGAGCCACCAGAAAACGCAAGAGAACGATTTGGCAAAAACTGACGCCCGCCTGGTAAGCTCGGGCATAGCGAAATGAAATGATAGATCAGAATAGCCCCACTTATATCCCATTGGTAGTCCCAATGACATTTTAGCATAGGAATCACTTCAGATCCTTAAGTGAGCCTTCGGTTGATAGATCTGGTAATGACATCGTCACGGCTTACCTTGACGCCACCGGTAAGGTGCAGAAGATTCGCGCGGCCGGCCGGGCAGGCAAAAACCTGCGAGGTATTTAGTTTCGCCACCCCTCAATCTGGTGGCAAGAAACCTCGCAGGTTTTGAAGTGGCTCGATGGGAGGCATAGTCTCGATATGACTGCGCGACTAAAAAACGAAGCAACGTGTTCCTGCGGTAGGGGTTAAATTCTTTGACACCGGACTACGATTTCCAATGGCGCGTGCTGGATGTCAATGGCCCAGGTGTGTTTGAGTCGTTGGAAACTGCGGCTGTTTTTATTTCAACCAGATGGTGACGCTTTCGGGCTGGACGGTTTCGCGGGTTACGCGGGCCAGTTCAGCGGTCAAACTTTCCAGATCGACTTCATCGCGAGCGGTTTGGGCGAATTGGGCCAGCACCTGCTGGGCGTCGTATTTCTGACGGAAGAAACGGCGGTCGATGATGCGCTGCAGGCGACGGCGTAGTGGGCCGACCAGGGCGGCGATGAGCAGCGTGGAAATGACGATGGCCACGGGCGAACGCTGACCAGTGATGGATTCGAACAGGGACTGTAGGATCAGGACACCGCCAAAGTAGATGATGGCCAATAGCCCGGTTAACAGGCCATAGAGTAGGGTCTTGCGAATGATGACATCGATGTCATAGAGCCGGTAGCGCAAGATGGCAATGGCGATAGCCGCCGGAATAGCCATGACGCCCAGAAGAAATATCAGCCCCACCCAGTCGGTAAGGAAATCACCTTGCTCGTCGGTAATGAAGAAACTTGGAATATAGATTAGTGCGAACAACCCGGCAGCGTAGAATAGCCACTTGATCTGTTCTCGCTCGACGCCGGCTGAGCGGCGGTAGCGGACAATTGGCGCCGCCACGCACAGCAGGGTCATGATTATTAGACTAACGAACCAGGGCGCCTCGGGAAACTCGGTACCCTCTGGCAAGAAACCGATTGGATTCGTGATTTCCCAGTTGTCATATTGGATTAGGGTAAAGGTTGGCATAGCCAGGCCAAAGAGGATCAAGAAAGCGCACAAGCCCAATCCAGCGACGAGGATCCAGCGCCAGCGAGCTGATGGAGGACGGCCGTTGGGGAAGAGGAGCAAGGTGAAAAGAAGCGGGAAGATCAACGCTAACCAGAGTGCGTCATTCATTAACGCGATAGAATAGAATATCAGCGTTGGCTCAGATGGTGGGACAGAAAATTGATCCAGGTAATTCCCTGTAAAAAAACCCACAACATATACAGAGGTTGGCACCAGCATCAGCCAGCCAATTACGTTGTCCGGCCGTTGGAAGACAATCAAGGCGCCCACCAGGGCAAACTCAACTGGCAAGAGGCCCCATAGAAGGGATTCAAGGATATTGAGCAGAGTGGAACCGGCCGGCAACCCGCGCACATCCTGGACCATACTATATAAGGCAACCAGGGTGATTACGGCGATCAGCGCCCAGACTAATATTGAATAGTTTCTACGTGGCAAATCCTTACCTCACTAAAGCGATGTTTGTCCGGTTGCCCCCGGCAGTACCGTTAGCCAACACCATTTCCTGAAGGTTTATTGTTCGTATATTCGTTATCCAGGCACATTATAACCGAAGAACGTCTGCCAAACGTTACGAGAAGCATTACGGTAGCACAAATTAACGATCGAATTCATAGCATGTTCAGGGTGAATGAATAATAATTGAAAAGCACATCTGGCTGTTGTTACCCGGCCGCTATTGAGGAAGGAAAAAAGAAGAAGGAGGAAGGATGAAGGAAAAAGTTGGCTGGGGTCAACGGGGCGAATGGTATGTGGCTTTTCAGTTTCTACTTATTTATCTTGATTTTCCTGACGCCCCTGGTGGTGCCGAAGTTGGTGGCTTGGCCGGAGCCCTGGGATGTAGTGGGGGTAGGGCTGGGCATCATTATGCTGGGGCTCGGTGGCCTGATCGCCCTGGCCGGTGTGTTGAGCCTGGGTAGCAATTTAACGGCCGTGCCTTACCCCAAAGATGAAGCGAGCCTGGTGGAAAAAGGCGCCTACCACTTTGTCCGCCATCCTATATACAGTGGTATTATCCTGGGAGCAGTGGGCTGGGGTCTTTTTACTAATAGCTTGCTGGCCTTGCTACTGGCCCTGGTTCTGTTCGTTTTTTTTGATATCAAATCCCGGCGGGAGGAGCAGTGGCTCTGTGAAAAATATGCTGACTACCCGGCCTACCAGAAGCGGGTACGGAAGTTGATCCCTTTTATTTACTGATTAAGAAGTAGATAAACCCCGGAGGTTTCTAAAACCTCCGGGGTTTGGGCAAGGAGAGATGCTCATGAAATTACCGGAATCGGCACGGTCGCTCATTCAATCAGGGGCACATGCCCACCTGGTCACTTTGAACCCGGATGGCAGTCCACAAGTTACCCTGGTGTGGGCCGGCGTAGATGGGGACGATATCGTCACCGCCCACCTGTTTGCCACCAGAAAGGTGCAGAATATTCGCGCCGACGGCCGGGTGGCTATTACCTTCGAGTGCGATACGAAGAGCGCCATGGGCCTGGCGGAGTACCTGGTTATCTACGGCCAGGCGACCATCGAGGAAGGCGGGGCGCCACAATTGCTCCAGGAACTGGCCTGGATCTACATGGGGCCGGAGGTGAAATTCCCGCCCATGGAGGATCCCCCGCCGGGCTTCACCAACCGAATTAAGGTCGAGCGGATCAGCGGTGTGGGCCCGTGGACCGGCCGGGCTGTATAGACCCCGGAGGTTTCTGAAACCTGCGGGGTTTGGGCAGGATCCAAAAAGGATAAAAGATGAAGATCGCGGTTATTGGAACAGGCCAGGTTGGGAGTACCCTGGGTTCTCGCTGGGCCAGGCAAGGACATGAGGTTGTTTTTGGAACCCGAAACCCTGGCGGTGAAAAGGTTCAGAGGTTGCTGGTAAGTTTGGGCAACATGGCCAGCGTCCGGGGAGTGAGGGAGGCCGCGACTGGCGCGGAGGTAGTGGTGATTGCCGTGCCCTGGCGCGTTGCCCAGGTAACCATCGAGACCCTGGGTGATCTGAGGGGTAAGATCGTGGTTGATTGTACAAACCCAATTGGGCCGGGATTACAACTCGCCGTAGGCACGACCACGTCGGGCGGCGAACAGGTGGCCGGTTGGGCTGAGGGGGCACGGGTGGTCAAGGCTTTTAATAGCACCGGCTGGGAAAATATGGCCGATCCGCTTTACCGGGGCGAGCCAACTCTGATGCTGATTTGTGGGGATGACGAGCAGGCTAAAGAGGCCGTTAGCGAATTGACCGAGGCATTGGGTTTTGCGGCCGTGGACCTGGGTCCATTGAGCGCGGCGCGCTTGCTGGAGCCCTTTGCCCTGGTCTGGATTCGGCTGGCGGTAGCGCAGGGGTTGGGTCGCAATATCGCTTTTAAGTTGGACCAACGAGAACGGTAAGCATGTTTCTAGCGGCCGGCCAGGTCGAAGAAGGCTGTTTTCTAGAATAAAAAGGCTGCCTGAAACGAGCGTGGGGGATGGCCGTGTAACCTTTGGGCCAATAGCCCATCTAATCGATAACTAAAATGAAGTGAGTCAAGATTGGAGTTATCTATGCCGACGAACATTGTGCCGATCATCCTGTTAGCTGTATTGCTTCTTTGGGTTGGAGGCGCCATGGTTGTGCAAATCCGCTATCGACTGCATTCCACCCGGGGGATTAACTCCCTGGCCGACTTTCAAGGCCGAATCCAAAAGAACTCGTATACGCTTGTCCAATTTTTTGTCCCGCTGTGAGGGGCTTGCGCTTTGGCGAAACCCATCGTGGATGGGATCCCGGAACAAACAGATCAGCGGATGGAAGTCATTCATCTGAACCTGGTGAGCGGTGTAGGACGCGAAGTGGCCGGTCAGTATGGCATTCGAATGGTGCCGGCGACGGTGTTGGTGGATGATCGAGGTCAACTTCTTGAGCGGCAATCCGGCCGGCCGGATTCTAGGCGGCTGATAAATAAGATGAGCCTGGTATCAGAACAAGCCAGAATCTAGACGTGTTGTGCGTCAGTTTCCGGTCCCGGGTTTGATGGCGACAGCATTTCGACTGCTGTCCGTGTCTCATTTTCACCGGTAAAAACAATACGTTCCCCAGCCTGCCGGTTGACGTGTAGCTGCAGGACGTCAGGGCGAGAATAGTGGGCCCCAACATCAACCACATTTTTGTGCTGAAACACAGCCTCGAGGGACAGCGTGGCTGTTAGAATCATCTCCTCATTCGCCGGAGCGGTAACGACTACCTCACCTCCCGGAGCGATGATACAGGTGCCGCCATCGCCCTGGTCATGGCCCTGTTCATTAACTAGGTCGCGATAGGGTTCCGGGACATCCTCCGGTCCTATGAGACTGCAGACAGCTAGCACATAACAGCTTCCCTGGAGAGCAAAAGCCCGCGACAGGAGCAACCCGAACTGGGTCATGTGCCTGGCGTAGGGCCAGGCAGCGAGGTGTATCTGGGTCCCCTGAGCCATCAAGGCATAGCCGGGAAGTAACATCGAATGCTCTCCGCAGGACAAGCCGCTCAGGCGACCGTAATGGCGTTCGTAGACCGTCAATCCGACCCCGTCACCTTCTCCCCAGAGCATTTTTTCCGCAAGGGTGGGTTTGAGTTTGCGATGGCGACCTAGAATCTTGCCTTCACGGCCGATGAAAAGCAGCGTACAGTATACCGTGCCTCGTGTCCTGGCATCGAGTTCGACAAGGCCAATGGCTACGTCGATGCCTGCTCTGTGGGCAGCCTGGCACAGTCGATCGGTGGTGGGACTGGGGATTTCCACGGCGTTGGCCAGGTAAGCTGCGACAGCTTGATTCCAGAGGGGAGAACCGACTCGACAGCGGTGGAAGAATGGATAGCCAGGCAACCATGTCTCGGCAAAAGCGGCAACGGAGGCTCCCTTCAGCGCTGCCGCCTCAATCAGTTGGCAGGCCTTTTCTGTTGAAGCCTCTCGATTGAAGTAGACAGGCGCCGCCTGGATGGCAGCCAGCGTAAAATCAGGAAAATCTGTCATCGTATTCCTCCAATTGAACACCTTGCGTTTCTTGAACGGCCCTGGCTTCCTTTGTCCGCCGGCTGAAAATGCTTCGTTCCATTTCCGCAGACAATGAGCGTAAGATAATCATCGCCAGCGTACTACGGCATTGCATCATTTGTCAATATAGGCCAGGTAAGAGGGATGTTTACACCGTCAACTGCCCCACATTCTCATGAATAGAAGAAATCTCGGAGGTAATTATGGAAGGCGTGAATGATTTGGATCGAAGCCTGGTTCAGACCTACACCAAATGGCTCTCATCCCTTAACGACTTTTCCTGCGTGGTGACGCACAGCTGGCCTAATCAATGAGCTACGCTGCTTACGGCTATTTCGTTGTGCCAGACTCAGAATTGTATTCATTGTGGAAGTCTCACAGCATTGGAACCGTTTTCTATTGCACATTTCTTCGCGAATATGCACGGTACCCCTTTAACCCAGACTTTTCGCCGGCCATGAAGAGACAATGGAACGGGCTTACCGGCCTGGCGGCAAGCAACCATTGTCTGATGCTTCTTCAGTGGTTCGACTACTATTATTCGCCAGACGCCGAAGGGCATTCGTCAAGATGCAAATACTGTAGGCACTCGGCGTTGGTCAACTCACGAGTGACCCGTGACTTGGCTAAAGCACTCACATCTTCCAATGGTAAGGCATAGACTCGCACGGCGGGTCTCTGATCTGTTGCGGTGTAAAGCCGCCGCCCATCCTGGGTTAACGCAAATTCAGAGCTATAATTTGGTGCAAGATTTAACAATTCTGCGCCGGTCACTATATCCCAAATACTGACTGAATCACCGCCGCCGGATATCAACTGTTTTCCATCCGCTGTAAATCCAACGGCGCTAATTGTAGATGCCTTGCCGGTCATATTACTCACTTCCTCACCGGTGGTCATATCCCAGACTTTAATGTACCCTCCCTGACCGCCGGCGCCCAGTTGCTTACTATCCGGACTAAAGGCCAGGCCCCACGCGCGTCCGGGATTGGGACCAAAAGAATAGACTTCTGAGCCGGTTTGTGCGTCCCATACCTTCACGGAGGTATCTGGCGAGTCGCTGGAAGTAGCGATGTAACGGCCGTCCGGGCTGTAGGCCAAACTATGAAGACCGGCAGTATGCCCTGCCAACACCAACAATTCCTCTCCCGTTTCAGAATCCCACACTTTGGCTAAACCGTCGGCCCCGGCCGAGGCCAGGCGACTGCCATCGGGGCTATAGGAAACGTCCAGTGCACCCGTAAAAAAACCGCCTGAATTTCCCCCGGTATGCCCTGTAAAAGCTAGCATAACCTCACCTGTTTCACTATCCCAAATACGAACAATACCATCCTCACCAACCGTGGCGATGCGCGAGCCATCCGGGCTGTATGCCACCCGATAAACCCCTGTATCCGGTTCCCCTTGTAGGCTGAGCAGTTTTTTTCCAGTTGCAGCATCCCAAACGGTTGCCGGGCCAGCGCTATTACCCAGGGCAAAATTACCCTCATTTGGGCTGAGTTTTAGATCCATAGCTGGCGGTGTGAGCCCAAAAGTAGACAATTCGCCGCCGGCTTGGGGCATCACGTTCCAGATACGGGAAGTGCCGTCGTTACCGGCCGTAACCAGGCGACTTCCATCAGGGCTGTAATTGAGGCTTTGAATAAATCCCTTGTGGCCAGCCAACGTGAATAACGCTTCGCCTGTTTTTAAATCCCACACTTTTACAGTGCTATCTCCGCCTCCCGTTGCCAGATAGGTGTCATCTGGATGGAAGGCGAAATCACTGGTCCAATTTGTATGGCCCTTTAGGATGAATAAAGCTTGGCTGGTATCGTCCAGACTCCACAACTCTAGATCATTATCCGTAAAACCCAAGGCCAGGCGGGTGCTATCGTTGCTAAAGCGAGCATTGACCAGATGCGTCTCGTTTGCTGTTTCAAAAGTGGCAACCGGCTGACCCTCGCCAGCTGCTAGAGAGGCCTCGCCATCCAGGATCGTTACTTGTCCATCCTCGCTTGTAATTGCCAGGCGTGATCCGTCAGGGCTAAAGGCAATTCCTGACACAGTATCTTCATGATCAGAATAGCTAAATATCTTCTCGGCTGCCCCAACATCCCATAATTCAGCAGCGCCATTTTCACCGCCTGCCACCACACTTTTCCAGTCTGGGCTTAAGGCCATGCCCCAGATTTCAAAGCCGATAGGTAGTTCTTTTTGGCTTATCAACTCACCTGAGACGCTATCCCATTCGTGCAGAATGGCGCTCTCATAATTATCACCAGCAGCAACCAGCGCCAGCTCATCCCCTGACTCATTAAACGTAAGGGTTGCTCCCCAAAGATAAATCCCTGAATAAGGCATCGTGTGCAGTAGCTGGCCCGATGCCGCCTCCCACATTTTTACTGTGCCATCATCACTTGCTGTGGCTATATTGGATCCATCTGGACTATAAATGGAGCCATAAACTCTGTCGGTATGTTCTGAAAGTGTCATTAATACACGGGAGATCTGTAATCCCTGGTGGAGGACCTCCTCAGCTTCCTTGGTGTGGCTCGTGTCCAACGCTTGCAGGGCCAATAGGATACTCAATTCAGGATCAGATTCGAGATTGGTCAGAGCTGCCATGGATAATTCACGGGAGATGGCCAGACGGGCTTGTTGTTCGGCCGTTTCTCGCTCAAAGATTGCTTCAGCTTCGGCCTTGGCCCGAAGATCAGCTTCTGCTTGGGCCTCCGCCTCGGCCGCCAGGGCTGCATCTCGTTGCCCATCGGCTCGTAACCTTTCACTTTCGGCCTGGGCCTGTGCCGTTGCCCGTTGAAGGCTCTCTGCCTGAGCTTGAGCCTCGCGAGTTGTTGCCAGAACGGCGTTATCTTGGGCTACGATAGCGTTCTTGTTAGATTGCCGGGCAAGGAATAAGGCAGCAATGGCCAAGAGGGCAGCAACGACCAACGCTCCAGCCAGGAAAGCCGCTCTCCGTCGCAAGATTCGCGCCGAATTGGCCTGCTCCTCTGCCCGTTTACTCTCCGTTTCGGCCAGTTGCCGGGCTGTTTCCAGTTCGCGTTGCTGCCGGGCCTGCTCCTCAGACACCTGCTGCTCATGAGCGGCAAAACTGGCATCGAGAAAATAATGTTCCTGCGCGGTTAAGGCAACAGCGTGAGCTTCACTGGTAATCGTTTCAGCCCAGGCGACGAATTCCGTCAACCGGTTGCCGCGCAGCAAGTAGCTGGCATCCTTTCCGGCACCAGCCCACTGAGCCGCCGCAACGGCTAACAATCGTTGCCGCCGAATATCGTCTCGGCTCTCGTCCAGCCAGGAACGATATCTCAGCCACTCTCGCAACAAAGCTTCGTGAGCCACTTCAACCGTCCCGCCGCGGGTGACCGGATCATGGTCGAAGGTTAGCAAGCGGGCAGCGCCGAATGAGTCAATAACCATGGTTAATTGTTGTCCATTGTCTGTTGCCCGTGGTTTGTTGACTGTTGGTTGTTGTCCGTTTGTCATCGTTAGCAGCTCCGAGAGCAACACCCGCCGCCTTGTATCCTCCGCCCCTTCGCCCAGGGTGACCAGGCGCAGGAACAGTTGGCGGGCCGCCTCTCGTTCATCGTCGTTCAATCTGCCATACAACGCCTCAGCCCGCCGGCTGAGAGCCCCGAAAACCCCGCCAATCTCCTGGTAGGCCTCCCGCGTCATCTGGTTTCCCTGGCGGCGCTCGAACAACTCGGTGAGGGCGTACTGCATCAGGGGCAGGCTGCCGGGCTGGTTGGCCACGTCGGCCACGATAACCTCGGCCAACCCTTCCTCTAACCCCATACCCGTGCGCCGCGCCGGTTCACGTACCGCCCAGGTCAGCTCCTCCGACGTCATGGGCAGCACAATCTCCGTGCTTGCTTTCAGCAGGTTGCCGAGAGCCTGGTATTGCAGCGGCCGGTCATAAAAGTCCGCCCGCAGGGTGACGACCACCCGCAAAGGAGTGCGTGGAGCAGATATGGCCGCCAGGAGACTATCCAGGAAGAAGTTACGCCTCTCGTCGTCGTCGACGAGGGTGAATAGCTCCTCAAACTGGTCAATCACCAGTAGCAGTTGCGCCCCTTGCCCTTCGCTAGCTTCGGGTAAGATGCGCCGAATGGTGCGAAGCAATCCCCGCACATCCCGTCGCATGGGCTCCACCAGGCTAGGCGGCGCGTCAACGGCCACCGGCCAAAGGGCCATTTCAAGCTCTTCCAGTGGGTGACTCCCGGGCACCATTTCGGCAAAGAACCACTTTTCTGAACCAGCAACTGCCCCTGAGCGTAAGGCGGGGAGCAACCCGGCCTTGACGATACTGGACTTGCCGCTGCCGCTGGGACCGACCAGGGCCAGGAATCGTCCCCCACCCCTATCCTCCCCGTTCGCGGATGAGGCAGCATAGGAAAGGGTTTGGCTGGGGGCCATATGTTTTATCATCCGGTCTATGAGGGCATCACGGCCGAAAAAATCGTCTGTGTCTGCTTCCTGGAAAGCTTGCAAGCCCTTGTATGGGTTGTAGACCTCGATCCCAGCCGGAATCGCTGCCGGGACAGACAATACTTCTATGGATGAACTGCCTGCCCAGGTGCGTCGAACGGCGTCGGCCATTTCCATGGCGTCTTGGTAGCGATCGGCCGGTAGTTTTGCCGTGGCTTTCTGAATGACGATATCGATTTCGGGTGGCAGGTCAGGGCGACTGGCGCTAACCAGGGGAAAAGGATCGTTGAGTTGTTTATAAATCAGGTTAGCCACGGACGATTCGCCGTAGGGTTTTTCACCGGTCAGCGTTTCGAATAGTACGGCGCCCAGGCTGTAGATGTCACTCTGCGGACCAACCTGCTCGTTCAGTATCTGCTCGGGCGAGATATAGTCCGGGGTGCCAATGACGCCCCCGGCCGCGGTGAGCTGCCGGTCCCTGCCCAAGTCCTTGGCAATGCCGAAATCTGAAAGGTAGGCGTTGCCAGCTTCGTCCAACAAGATGTTGGCCGGCTTGATGTCGCGGTGGATGATCCCTCGTAGATGGGCTTCCGACAGCGCTGAGGCCACCTGGTCTATCATCTGACTGGCCGGCTCGATGTCCCAGGGGTTCGTCTCTAGTGCGGCTAACAAATTTCCACCCCTCATATATCGCATGACCAGATAAGCGCCATCCGGGTCTCGCCAATAGTCGTATAAGGGAACGATGTAGGGGTGCTCGAGCCGGGCGACGGTTTGGGCTTCGTCCTCGAAGCGGCGGATGAATTCTGGGTCGTTGGCGTAGCGGCGGCGAATGACCTTGACGGCCACTTCCCGGGAGATGGCAGACTGGTAGGCGCGGTGAATGGTGCCAAATGTGCCGACCCCTATCTCCTCTTTTAACTCATAGCCGCGCACTCCCTTGGTCAGGGACGTATCAAAACTCAGGTCGCCGGCCTGGATCTTTTCGGATAGCTCGGTCGTCCGGTTGGCCGGAGCCATGCTTAACTCTTCGGCCAGCAGGCGGCGGCAGTTTTCGTAGACAGACAGCGCCTCCTCCCTGTGGCCAGAGAGGGCCAAGGCTTCCATCAGTTGACGGTAAGCGTTTTCCCGTAGGTTGTCTATCTCTAATTGGCGTTTGGCCAGGGCTTGGGCTTTCGGGTATTCACGCTGCCGCGTGGCCGCCGCCGTCAGTACTTCCAACGCATCCAGGACCTTTCGGCGGTAGGCTTCCCGTGTCACCTGGGCCCACTCTTCATAGGCATTGCTGTCATCCAGGAAAAAATCGATTAGAAAGTCACCCTGATAAAGGTCGATGGCTTTTTCTATATTGGCCAGGCAGGTCTGGCAATTAAGCACATTGATATGCTCATGAACCTGTACCCTGTTCATCAGCGATTCAAACTGAGCAGCATCCACCTGCACCGAGGCCTCGGGATTCAGCCGGATCATCTGCCTGTTGGTTAACAATAGCGAGACTTTGTCCACGCTTCCTTTCTGGTTGGACTGCAGGTCAGGGATAGCGCCGCGAAGATAGTAGAGCACTTGCCGCAGATTGTGCCTGGCTGACCGCTCGGGCATACCCGGCCACATAAGATCCATCAGGCTTTCCCGCATGTGTCTGCCGGGTTCGGCCGCCAGGTAAATCAGCAGGGCCTGGACCTTGCGGGTCTTGAAGCTGGGTATCTGCCGGTCGTCTAGACTGGCCTGAAATCTCCCAAGGAGCGATAGCAATAACGTAGCCATACTAATTTCTCTATTTAAGACGAAACGCTTGTTTGGAAACCGGGTGTTTCCTCATTGCTGCCTCGATTCTGGCGTTTCACCAGGGTCCAACACCGTATTTAAGGAGTAGATTGTCACTGTGCAATTCTGTGATGCCATTGACGATTAGCCGCCAATAGATTCTGAAGAGTGTAACACGAACTTGCTGTGGATCTTGATTTATTGACGGTTTCGCGGATTTTATTGACGGTTTACCGTCTAACTCACACAAAGACCTAAGATTTCGTGAACTTATTGCTTTTTCAATCAGCCAACAACCCATTCCTTAGAGGTAGCGGAGCCAAAAATCAATGTTGACACTCTATTGACGTTTTTTTTTGCCTGATTGACATCGATCTGACATTTCATTGGCGGCCAAATGAGAGACTGCCTACATCGAATCGGCAAGGTCCAGAACCAAGCGTTCCGGACACAGCGTTAAGGAGATGGAACAGTGAAACGGAAAGGAACGATATTAGCAATAGTTTTGATGTTTTTTACAGGTACTGGCTTTGCCTTTTTCCCGGTATTGATGGAAAGGATTAGAGAGCAACAGATTTTGGCCACTACGATGACGATAACCATAATAGCTCCTGAGCTAGATCAGAGAACCGCCACAGAAGATGGGATCTTACCCATCCCCAACGATGAGCACCGGCCGAATACCCGGCCGAACCGCTACATTGTCGCCGATGGGCTAGGCGCCCTGGTCACTCAAGACGAAGAACGGCTGATCATTACCCATGATCACTGGAGCTTATTGGATAGGGATCTGGGCAGGGTACAGTTCGGTGACGCAACTGGCGAGCTGCTATTGGAGGTCGAGTTGATAGATTTCAAGAATCTCATCCGCTATCGAGATGGCGGCACCATGGTTATTGAGGCGCCAGAAGATCTACTCCTCCCCGGAGTAGGTGATCTGAGCTGGTTACCGGCATTGGGCTTGACCGATCCGGCTAAAAGCGATGACCTCAGCCCCGGCTCTATCGTCTTAGTAGCCCAGAGACAACAGGGTGATTCGGTTGGTGTCTCTGTCGTTAGAGCTGAGATTGAGCGAAGTGACCAAAGGCTGGGCCGCCCAGTTTACCACCTGCGGAGCCTGGGTGGTCAACCTATTGTTGGCGGCGACTCGGGCGGCAGCGTCTGGCACGAAGGGGAACTGGTGGCAAATATGTGGATGACAATCATGATAAAAAATATGTCAACAGGCGCGTTACGGCCAACCGATGCCAGTGTCGTAGCTATTTTTCCAGTGAATTCCATCAGTTAAAGCTGCCAGTGCCTTGCGCTGCCGGCGTACCCGGCCGAAACAAGCCCGTGGTTTAATGCCGGTAATTCAGTAATAGGAGAAACATAATGAGCATGCATTACCAATCACACAAGCAACAAGCCAACGCCCGAGTCCAGGCCCGTTTACAAGAAGCGGAATTGCACCGCCTGGCCAAACAAGGCAAACAGAAAGGTGGTTTCTCTGTGTTCAAGACCGCTTGGAAGTTGTTCGGCCGCGGACAAGCCAGCGAATCCGCTGACCAGACGGGTAACGTTCTGGGTGCTTACCACCAGCAGCGCTATGCCGACTGAAGACGTTGCCGTGTCCTCCAGAATAAGCATCATGTCGTGCGGCCGGCGCACATTCTTAGGAGCTAATAAAAGAACCAAGTTAAGCCCCGGCACAAAACCGGGGTTTTTCAATAACTCCAGCCACCTCGCTTAGCGTACGTTTACGCGCCCAGGCTCCTGGTACCCATAGATGGCTCTCATCCCTTTATGACGTTTCCTGTGCGGAGACGCGCAGCTACCTGCATATGAGTACTGGTTAGCTTCTTGGACCTGGAACAACGTTGGGACGGCGAGCTGCGCTCCTGGAATTATCAGCGGGATAAAAATCTATAGATGGTGGTTTGGTTATACCGCTCGCCCGGCCTGAGCAGGGTTGAGGGGAAGTGGGGTTGATTAGGCGAATCGGGAAAGTGCTGGGTTTCCAGGCAGAAGCCGCTGCGCCTATGGTAAACCACGCCGCCATGGCCGGTGGCCGAGCCGTCCAAAAAGTTGCCGCTGTAAAATTGAAGGCCCGGTTGGGTGGTATACGTTTCCAATACCCGGCCGGTGGTAGGTTCAAAAACGGTGGCTGCCAAAACCAGGGCATCATCAGATTCATTGATGACCCAATTGTGGTCGTAGCCGCCGGCAAAGTTGAGCTGCTCATCGTCTTGATCGATCCGGTCACCAATGACCGCGGCCGTGGTGAAATCCAAGGGGGAACCGGTGACATTACGCAATTCGCCGGTAGGGATGAGGGTGTTGTTTACCGGCGTGAAGCGGCCGGCGTTGAGGGTTAATTGGTGGCCTAAAATGTCGCCGGAACCGGCCAGGTTGAAATAGGTGTGATTGGTCAGATTGAGCACAGTATCCTGATCCGTGGTGGCCTGGTATTCTATTTTTAGGGCATTGTTATTGTTCAGGGTATATAGGACGCGTACATTCAAGGCGCCGGGATAATTCTCCTCGCCAGCCTGGCTACGATAGTGGAGGGCTACCCCCACCTCACCAGGGCCGGCATATTCTCCCGCCAGCCAAAGTACTTTATCGAAGCCTTTGAGACCGCCATGTAGATGATTGTCCCCGTCGTTTTGGACCAAGGTATATTCAAGGCCGTTGAGGGTGAATTTTCCCTGGGCGATGCGGTTGGCATAGCGCCCGGCCAGGCAGCCAAAGTAGGGGCTTTTATTCAGATAGTCCTGCAGGTTATCAAATCCCAAGGTAACCTGCCCGAAATGGCCGTGGCGATCGGGGGCCAGGATTGAAACGACGGTTCCGCCATAGTTGCTTATCTGTACTTCCAGGTCGTTGTTATTGGTCAGGGTGAAAAGGTCTACCTGCTCATCGTCCAGGGTGTGCCCAAAATGTCGTCGCTCGATATTCATTGATGTTTCTCCCTCAGCATTTTGATTGTTGATTCGTGACCGGCCGCCTTATTTCAACTGCAATAGCGGCCGCATGACCTACGACTCTAATTGTACCTGTCGAGCCTTCAACAATGATAGTACCTGGATTAAATTCATATTTTATGATGCGGAAATACGCCGGCGCAGCAGCGGCTCGGAAATTGCTTCGGCATCCAACTTGCTCGCGCCGAGAAAAGTGACAAACCGGGCAAAGCCGCGAGCCAGGGCCTCTGCAAATGCCGCATCTTTGCCCAGACTCTTCTCCTCCAACCAGAAGCCTAAAATGATAAAGGTATTGGTGGTCCGGTCGAGTTTACTGTCGAAACGGGCGACGAGCCGGTCGCCCCACAAGACCGGCAGGGTGTAGTAACCGAACTTGCGCTTGTGCTCAGGTTTGTATACCTCCCACACGTAGTCGAAGCCAAAGAGAACTTTGGCGCGCCCACGGGCGCTAACGGGATCGAGGGGGGCCAGGAAGACGACCTCTTCTGTCGTGGTGGTCTCCAAGGGGGTCCAGGCCTGCGGCAGTCGCCCGGCGCTCAAATCGCGTAGCACCTGGGCGTCGCTGCCAAGGGCGCAGTGCACGGCCTTCCAGCCTTCAACCCGCACCTCGATGATGTCGCCGTCAGCCAGCAGTGACTCGCGTATCTGCGCAACCGTGTCAGATGGCACGCTGTTGGCATAGGAATGAGCCGTGCGGTTCAGTCGTGAAAGGCCAGCGAAGCTGACTTCCTTTTTGATTAAGAAGCGGTCAGCCTCGGCTTCCTCGCTCTCACGAATTAGCTGTGCCGGTGCGACCGTATCCGTGAGGGCATACACCCGCTCAAAGTTCTCGCGGTGGTGGGTCATCACTTCACCGGTGCGCCACAAGTAGTATAGGGCCAGGGAGCTGTCCTTCCGGCCGCGATAGCTATCTGTACGGGTACGGGAGGCCATCTTAAAGTCGCGGTTACTCACGGTGCCACGCTCGTGCAAAATGGCCCGCATTTCGACGATGGCCTCGGCGTGGTCACGGGCCATGCTGCGAATTCGCGGGTGGCTATCGCGCTCACGATGCATGACCACGCGCCAATGGGGCAGATCGTCCATCGAATGGACGGCCAGCCAGCCACCCCAATCAAAGAAGTTGCGCTTCTGGTAGGTTGCCTCCTCCCACAGGCCAGGGGTGTAATCGAGGACGCGGCTGTGGAGCTTGATGTCGTGGCTACGGGCGATGATTTGTAGTGGATCGAGTTGCAGGTATTCCATGGCTCGCATGGCCTGCTGTGTGCCCTCGAGGCTACGCCAGCGCCGCCCGGGCCACAGGCCTTGTTTGCCGAGGATGAAACGACGGGCTGTTTTGATATCGATGGTCAGTATAGCGGCCTCCTTTGAAAATGATTTTCAACCAGAGAAGTTGATCCCCGGAAGTTGAGCACAGCTTGGCCAGATGAGGCCGTTCTGCCCACGACTGGCCGGAGTATCTATGTTTTCTCACCTCGGGCCAACCAGGCGCGTATGTCTGGCTCATGGTCGTCATGGAAATGGTCAAAGAATTCGCCAGCGGCAAAGCTTTTATCGTTTAACCACAGCAGGTGGAGGACCGGATCAATGCGGACATCACCGGGCAAGAGTTCAATGACCGCGAGGAGCTGCTGAAACTGTTGAAGCGTTTCATCCAGGATTTCGCCGGCCGGACGCTGCTGATTGGTCTGATAGATCCAGGCATTGATTTCATCGTCACTTTGTAGCTGGGCCGGCCAGGGTGGGAGCGGGTCGGGTTCACCGCGTTGGGCAGCCTGCAAGCGGCCGATAAGGCCGGTCTGCCAGCCATTCAGGTGGGCGATAATATCTTTGACGGACCAGTTAGCGGCCACGCCGGGTTGATCCAGGCGGGTTGGGCCAATCTGATCGAGAAGTGCCTGCCATTGCTGCTGCTCTGCCTGCAGCCAATTCAGAAGTTCAGATTTCTTCATCCATGATTCCTTATTGGGCAATCTCCCAGATGTGGCCGCCCGGATCCACAAAGCTGGCGGTGCGGATGCCCCAGGGGCGATCCAGCGGGCCATTCAGGAGCTTGACGCCGCGCCCGACCAGCCGGACACACAGGGCATCCACATCGCCAATAGTAATCGTGAACACAGATCGATGACCCGCATCGCGGATGGCCACGGCCGCCGGTGCAATCAGTTCTGGGGCGGCGGTGGTCTTGAGCAGATTTATTAACGTGTCGCCGAACTTAAAGACGGTTGAGGCGTCATCCTCAAAGAATACCGGGAGTTCAAAGACTCGCTGATAAAATTCCTTTGCCGCCTCCATGTCCTCAACAAATAAAGTAATAGCGCTGATTCCCTTCGGCCAGGCGGCAGGCTGCGCCCCCTTCTCCAGTTCATGATCCATCATTCATCTCCTTATTGCGCGCTTTTATTCGCCGCCCAGCGGCCGCCGGCTGCAGCGATGGTCGTCGTTATTGGGGCATCTTGTTTGCGATGTTTTTAAACTGCTTCAGGTGAGATCGCTCGTGCCGGGCAAGCCACTGGGCGTAAAATTGCACCGTCCGTTCTAGGGGCCTCCCTGCCCCGGTCACGGTCGCCCTTCGCAACCAATCTTCGGGGGCTATTGATTCCAACAGGGGTAATAATTCTGCGCGCTGCGTTGTAAAGGCTAAAAAAGAGGGGTGAAATTCCAGGTCGGGATAGTTGGTGTTCTTGATCCAAGTTGTAGGATTGATAGCGCGGATCGTTGGACGGTCCTCGGCGAGGATGGTTACCAGACAGTCGCCCCAAACGTCAGCGCACGAGCGCAGGTGGGCAAGAACCTCAACGGCCGACCAGCCACCTTCCGGGGGGAGTTCCCGTAATTGTTTTGGCGTCAAATCGGCCGATAGCTTAGCAATAGTCACCGGATTATTCTTGAGCAGGGTCAGAATATTCTCAACAGGAAGTGCTTTTTTGGCCATATGATGTTCCTTGAGCAGCGAGTATGCAGCAGCAGGAAATTCAGTTGCCGGATTTGATAACCCGGTCTGGAGCAGAGCCACCCTTCCGCCTGAGCATCAGCCTCAGCCGGGCAGCCAGTTCTGTTATCCAGAAGCAGTGCCAATTATAGAACTTGTGTTCTGCATTGACAAATGAAATATGACTGGGGTTACACGTCAAATTCGTTGACGTTTGGGGTATGCCCAAGGGTACAGATTTTCTCGTACCCGAGAAGTGTCAACAGAAGCCACGTACACTCTTTTTGGTTTTTGGCGTTATCTTTGGTAAAGGTGACTGACCTGACCGTCGCCTTGTGAGCAAGGCAGGGGTGCCTATATTGCCTGAGGGTGGCTTTGCCGGCCGGGTTGAGGGAAAGGCCAGCGGATTAGAGGTTGTCTTCAGCTTCGGAATGTGCTTTCCCGCTGGCCTTACCCCTACAAGAAGCGAATTCCTACAAGAGCTGTCTCTTACCGCGTCCAGGGAGGGCCCCCACCCTGGACACCATGGCCAAGCTGGCCATTGCTTTCCGGGGCGATGGGGTTACCGGTATCGGGCGTGGCGCGTAGCCAGGGGGGACCGCCACCCTGTTGGCTGCCACGGGGATTTTCTACCCAGGCGGCCGTGGGTTCCCAGGCGCGAAGATAAGCGACCAGGGCGTCGATTTCCACCGAGGTCAGGCGATCGCCAAAGGCAGGCATGGCAGCGTTCGGCCGGCGGCCGCCGTTGATAATCGTATTTTGAAGTTGCTCATCGGTGTTGCGGGTCAGGACCTGTTGGCTGTTGAGCGCCGGCCCTGCGCCGCCGCTGCCACTGTCGCCATGGCAGACGGCGCAGGTGGTGGTAAAGAGCCGTTCACCTAAGGCCAATACTTCTTCGGGGTTATTGAGATCGATGCGCACCGGTTCCGGGGGTGTGAGGGCCAGGCCCTGCCCTGCGATCACATCCCAGTTGTGTAAGAAGGAGACCACCGATTCAATCTGTTGCAATTCCAGAACAGTGGCCCAGCCAGCCATGAGGGTACCGGGTACGCCTTCACTCAGGATGCGGACAAGGTCGGCTGTCTCCCTGTTCCGGAGGTCCGGGTTGTTGAGGCTGACAGCCAGGTCAGATCCCTCGCCATTGATGCCGTGGCAAACGGTGCAGTTGTTGGCAAAGATCTGCATACCCTCGGCCCAGACATCCCCCTCGGGACTCAAAGCTGCTATTTCTTCCAGGAATTCTTCCTCAATGTGGGGCACCGGGATTGATGGGGGAATCAGGCCCTGGCTGGCCGCCAATTCTCCTAACAGGGGCCAATCCACGTAGCGGATCAAAGCCACCAGTTCATCCACCTGGTAGCTGTTAAAGCTACCCCCTTCGTCGATGAGCCAAGCGGCCATGACCGTGCCGTAGCGCCCCCGGGCAATCGTCTTGTAAAGGGTGCCATAATCGGTTTCACGCAAGCCGGGGTTATCGAGGCCAGGAATGGGGCCAATGCCTTCTCCGGCGGCGCCATGGCAAATAGCACAGTTTTCAACGTACAGCGCGGCTGCGTCGGAGACAAATTCCTGGCGCAGATCCAACTGAGCCTGGGCTATGCGCTGTGGCTCCCGGAGCGCGTAAACCGGGAGCACGATTACTAAGACAATTAAGGCGAGCAGGCTAATGACGATGGTTTTGTTCATCTCGAATTCCTCAGACAGGCGTTATCATGGCGACGGCCGTGGTTTTTTGGAGCTGTCAGGTTACCTGGTTGGCAAAAGCCAGTTGTTCTGGCGCGAAAGTGTCGCGACTTTGGATACGACCCGTGTCGACTGTCACCTGTCCAGCGGCGATCTGTACGGGAAAAGTATCCAGGGCCCGGGGCGCAGGAGGATTTTCTATATCCCCATGCACATCGAAGCTGGAGGCATGGCAGGGGCAAAAGAAACGGTTTTGATCTGCTTGCCAGTTGACCGAACAGCCAAGATGGGTACAACGGCGGTAGACAGCCAGGAAGCCGCCTTCCGAAGAACGAACCAGGAAAAAGCGGCCGGCGGGAAATTCAACCACCGAACCGGGTGGGAAGGTCTCGACAAGGCCGGCCTGAACCAGGCCGCCAAATTCTCCTTCCAGGCTACGAGGCTGCATGAATAGCAGCGTGGCGCCGCTTACTTCTAGCAGGGCTAAGGCGCCCAAAGCGCCGGCCCCCATCTTTAGGAAGCTACGCCGGGATAATTGGGAGCCATCATTTTTATTGCTCGGGGGAGAAGGTTTTTCTTGATGCTGTTCCATAACTGTGTCCTAGAATAAATTGCCGGGAGAATATTTCCCAGGTAACTTGTGAGTTCTGGCCAGGGCCCAGTCCCATCTTAGAAGGGTATAACCAGGGCCATATTGGGGCCACGGAAGAAGATGCCGAATAGAGTCAAGACGATGAAGCCAACGACTACAAAGGTGAAGAGACCCGCCAGGCTCTCACTGTGGTTGGCTTTGGCCCCCAGGCGCATGATGGCATACATGATGACCAGGCCGATTAAAGTTAGGAGGAGGGGGATAAGGCCGTTGGACAGGACAGTGGGCCAGGCAGGCAACAAGGCCGGTAGGTCAAGCCAATATTCGTCAACGATGATCAGAAGGGGCACCAGGGCCAGCGCAAAAAATGCCCCGGATAGGGCGGTGAGCGCCCCAACCGTGGAACGGAAATAGCGGCCTATGCCGGCCGGTCTTTTGTCCAGGTAGGGAATGGCCATGATGGCCAGGAGCATGACCCCGGGGAAAAACACGGCCGCCAGCGGGTGCATGTGCAACAATAGCTCCTGGAGGCCCATGAAATACCAGGCGGCCTTGGCCGGGTTTGGCGGGTGGGCCGGGTTGGCCAGGGCTTCCAAGGGGGCGGGGACCAGCATGGCCCATAGGACCAGGGCGGCAATCACCACTATGGCCGCGGCCAGTTCGCGACGGACCAGGTGGGGGATAGTGGTTAAGCGCACAACCGGCGGCTGTTTCTGGCCGTCTTCGGCCGGTGGGGCATCGGGTTGTGAGATGCCGCCGTCTTTACGCACTTTCCAGAAATGGTAGGACATGAGCAGCACCAGGACGGCCGGTAAGACGGCCACGTGGATGGCGTAGAAGTTGCGTAGGGCCCCCTGGCCTACTTCTGGCCCAGCGAGCAGAAAATGGCTCACGGTCGTGCCTACCAGGGGCACATAGGCCAGCAGGCTGGTTCCGACGGTGATTGCCCAAAAAGCTAGCTGGTCCCAAGGCAACAGGTAGCCGGTGAAATTGAAGGCCACCACGAGCAACAACAAGATGACGCCCACAATCCAATTGGTTGCCCGGCCTTTCTTAAACCCCCCTGTGAAAAATACCCGCAGTAGATGCAGGAAGACGGTAACGATGAGTAGATTGGCGGACCAGTGATGAATTGCCCGGATTAGGGAGCCGAAAAAGACCTGGGTTTCCAGGTATTGGATGCTGGTGTAAGCGCGTTCTATGCTAGCGTCATAGCGGAATGACAGCAACACTCCGGTCACAGCCAGTAGCATAGCTAATAAGGCGGAAATGCCGCCCAGCCCCCAGGTATAGGACCAGCGGAGCGCGGGGGCCGGAACTTTGGTTGGGTGCAGGTGCAAGATCAGGTTGTTGGCCACAGCCCGCATTCGGTTTCGGTCGGCACTCTTCGCTGTTCGCGGAAGAGTGTTCTTCCAGGCTTCACTGCTTGTATCAGACATCTCGGTAAACTCCAGAATGATTTTTTGGGATCACGGGCGGCGAGTCAATTCTTGTCGCGGCTGTAGCCATGGCGCCGGGTGCTCCGCTTTAGCAGACAATCGGCGGAATCTGCTGTCATTCGCTGAACAGGTAGATTCCGCCGGTTATTTTATTAATAGCGGTTAACTATCAGGCGCCACGGCCCTGGCCATTTCTACGGCCGTTGCCATTACCACCGGCGCCGTTGCCGCCGCCAGAGCCGCCGTTGCCATTGCCCCGCGCCGCGGCGCCATTGATGATGGCCTGGTAGGCAGCCTGGTTTAGATAGATGGGTTGGTAAAATTCCCCGGCCTGGCGCTCCAGGTTAGTGACAAAGGCGCGCAGGTGGTTTTCGGAGCCGGCCAGCAAGTTGGAATAGACCTGGATAATGGTTTCATTGCCGGTTTGGGCTAAACTTTTTTCTAGATCGACGATGTCCAATTCCTCTATGGCAGCGCCCACTTTGAGAGCCTCGGCCAGGGACTGGCTGCCCTGCTCCAGCAGCTGGAGGTATAAGGTCTGGAATAGGGGATTGGTAAATTCGCCTACATCCTTACCGGCGGCCGGATCGGCCAATTCATATTGCTCCAGGAGCATGGCTATCGAGTCCATATGGGCCTGCTCACTGGCGGCGATGTTCTGGAATACGGGCATCCCCCAGAGATCGTAGAGCGCCAGATAAACATCGCGGGCCAGCTTCTCCTCCTCGCGCATGTAAACCAGGCTTTCTATTTCGGCGGCGTTTGGCGCAACCGCAGTCGTGGGGACTAAGTTATGAGCGGACCTGTCTGCGATCTGGGCTTGATTGGCAAGGCCACGATTCCCGGCTGTTGAGACAGCGGGTTGTACGCTGGCAGCCGCCTCCGCCGGCGTACCGGCACCATCGTCAGCCGTCGTTTGGGCTATTTCGCTCCCAGCGGCAGCCTCTATTTCGACCAGGGAGTCTGAGGATTCGGCCCTCAAGCCGAAAGGTATTTCCACTGAGTCGGTGGCCGTATCGCAAGCAGCCAGAAATACAGAGAGGATCAGCAATCCAGCGACTAAGAGCAGTGTCGATCTTTTTGAACCTTTTTTATTTAACATGATTTTCTCCTTGTGTGACTTTCTATGTTGCGGCCTTGGCCGCTATTGATCATCAGGTTTCGATCCATCTCAGGTCAGGATATGACGGAACTATAACAACCAGTTGTGAAGAGGATGTGAAAGGGGAATAGAGTATTTATGAAGGCGGGAAACCTTTAACGGCCGGAGAACTCTAGGGGTAGTTCTCCACGGCAATGGGCAACTCGATAATAAATGTGGCGCCCTGACCGGCCGTGCTTTCCAGCCAGATACGGCCGTGGTGGGCGGCTACGATGGCCCGGCAAATGGCCAGGCCCAGGCCGGATCCGCCCTGGTCCCGGGAGCGGGCGGGATCGGCTCGCCAAAAGCGATCGAAGACGTGTTCCTGGGCCTCGGCCGATAGGCCCGGCCCATTGTCACGGACCCGAATCTGGGCCAAAGTGCCCCATTTGACCAGGGACAGCGTTACCTGCGGCGATTCATTGGCTTCGGTTTTGACGTGGCGCAGGGCGTTGGAAAGCAAGTTGCCCAACACCTGCCTGAGGCGGCCGGGGTCGGCAGCGACCAGCACGGGATCGGCCGGCAGTTCAGCCGCCAGTTCCACCCCTTCGGCTTCGGCCAACGGTTCAAAAGCGGAGAGTGTCAAAACGGCTATGCCGGCCAGGTTCACTGTTTCCAGGTTAAGGGATAATTGCCCCGCCTCGGCCAGTGAGAGCGTCCGCAGATCCTCGACCAGGCGGCCGAGTAACAACGTTTCTTCATGGACGATGGCCAGGTTGTCTGGGGTCAGCTCAAAGACCCCATCCAGCATGGCCTCGATGTGACCCTGGGATATGCTGAGCGGGGTGCGCAGTTCATGGGCGACATCGGCTAACATTTGTTGGCGTTGCTGCTCGGAGGCCGCCAGGGCGCTGGACATCTGGTTAAAACTGGCTGATAGTTCGCCAATTTCCCCGGTTCCAGTGGTATTCACCTGCTGCCCCAGCTCTCCCCGGGCCACCTTGTGAGTCGCTTCGGTCAACTGGCGCAGGGGCCGGGTAAGACGGCGGGCCAGCAGGAGGCCCAGGAGCAAGGCCAATAATACGGCCGCCAGCCCGCCCCACCAGATGGCCCTATTCACCTCGACTAGAAATTGTTCGCCGGCCCCGCCGCCCGCACCACCAGGTTGTTTTACCAGTAACGTGCCTACCCGCTGACCGGCAACCAGAACGGGCAGGCTGACATCAGCCTCGGCGATAGTGGTCGGGTAGTTACGTCTTCCCCCGGCGATGGCCACAACCTGCTCGTCAGCCGCTAATAAGACCAGGCTGCCCCCACCCTGCCCCCGGCCGGGTCCGGCGGCCACCAGCAGGGACTCGGCATCGTCCCAATTTCCCTGCCGCTCATAATAACCACTGAGTTGAGCCTGCAAGCCGGCCCATTCGGCGGCGATATCCTGGTTTAGGAAATGGCGAAAACCAAGGGTTGTGGCCCGGTTGGCCAGAATAGCCACGATGATGATACCGGCTGCCGCCACCAATAGGAAAGCAGCTGTGAGTTTGAACCACAAGCTATGTCGTAAAGAGCTTAGGGCAGGCATTTTTATTTAGAGATCGGGATTGAAGCGGTAGCCCACGCCGAAGGAGGTCAGCACGTAAGACGGTTTTGAGGGATCAGGCTCAATCTTCTTGCGCAGATTTTTGATATGGACATCAACGGTGCGCTCGTAACCATCGTAAGCATAATCTTGGGTACGCTCCAATAATTCCAGGCGATTGAAAGCCCGGCCGGGGCTGCCCATGAGCGTCTGCAACAGGTCAAACTCCATGCGGGTTAGTTCGATATAGTTATCTTTTATTTTCAGGCTGCGGGCCGTTCGATCCAATTCTAGATCCCCGGCGCGCAGAATGACCCCTGGTTCGGCGGCCGGATCTGTCCGGCGCAAAACAGCGCGCACCCGGGCAACCAACTCCCGCGGGCTAAAAGGCTTGGTGATGTAGTCGTCGGCGCCCATTTCCAGGCCGGCCACTTTGTCGATATCATCGATCCGCGCAGTGAGCAAAATGATGGGGGTGTTATATTCTTTGCGATGAACCCGCATGAATTCCCAGCCGTCCATTTCGGGCATCATCAGGTCCAGGACGATGAGGTCCGGCCGCTGTTCACGGGCAACAAACAGCGCTTCCCGGCCGTTGGCGGCCGAATACACCGTGTACCCCTCTTGCTCCAAATAGCCGCGAAGCAGGCTAACCAGCCGCGCTTCGTCATCAACAACCAGAATTGATTTACTCATTTGTTTTCCATAGTTACCAGCAGCCATCCGGTAGGGCTGGATCTGCTGGCTGATAATATAGCAGACAAATGTGAAGATGGTATGAAGAGGGTTTGTGTTTTTAGTGGCGACCGGCCGTAAAACCAGAGCCAGGAATGCGTGACGAACTGATTTTGGTAACGCTTTTCGTAACGATCTCGGGACGGTCGATTGGTAAAGTATGGTTATTAGAAGGAAGAGAGGTGACCAGAATACGAAGATGGCGCTCAGATCGTCTAAGTATTAGAAAGTCGACAAGATTAGTTGTCATTTAATTGGAGGATTATCATGAAAAGAGTCTTTGCCCGTATTCATAATATATTGGCCTGGCTGATTTTCGCCGGCTCTATTCTGCAGATATTTTTGATCAGCCTGGCCTATTTTGGGGCTATTGAGGTGGAAACCCACGCTTTCAGCGGCTTCTTGATCTCTGTTCTGGCGCTGCTCATGTTTATCTCTTCGCTGGTCGTTCGTAGCAGCGCCCTGAACGTGGTGCTTTCGCTGGTGGTTTTGCTGTTGCTGTTCCCTGTGCAAGGGATGCTGGCTTATAGCGACGATCTGCCGAATGCAGTCCAGGGTTTGCATGGCTTGAGTGGGATGTTGATTATGGGCCTGGCTTACACGCTGGCTAAAAGCAAGATTAAGGCGACCAATTACGAGGAAACGAAAGAGGCAGTGGCCGAGATGACCAAGGCAACTGCCTAGCTAGTCATATTGGCGCCGGGCGTTTTCATGTCGCCTGACGCTTAAGGATCAAACTCGATGCCCGTACAACCAAATTTGCTGGAACGCCTACTCTTCTTTCAATTGCAACAGGCCCCGGCGCCCTTGCTGGACCTGGCCGGTGCGCTGGCCTACCAGGCCCTGGCAGCGGCTGCGGAACTGGATCTCTTCCAGGCTCTGTCTGAAGGTCCTTCGGAGCCTACGGAATTGGCTGCCAGGCTGGAGAGTGACGAACGGGGTATCCTGTCGCTACTCCAGGCCTTGGAAGCCATAGGCTATGTCGAAAAGAAGGGCTCCCGCTATGGTAATAGTTCGGCAACGGAAAAGTGGCTGGTAGGTGAGAGTGTCTTCGATATGGCTTCGGCCGCTCGTTACTGGAGCGCCATGATCATTGAGATGTTACCCCAGGCGGCCGAGGTCATTCGCACCGGCCGGCGCCGCAATCGGTTCTATGAGTGGGTTGAGGCAGAGCCGGATCTATCGTCGGCTTTTCAACGGATGATGGTAACCAACGCTATGCTGACCGGTGATACCATCGCCAAAAAAGTTAATTTGCCCCCACCGGCCGGGCGCCTGCTGGACGTGGGCGGCGGGCACGGCGTTTTCAGCATCCTCTTCTGCCAGCGCTATCCAAAGCTGCGGGCGACTATTCTAGATAGCCCGGTGGCTCTGAAAACAGCCCGGGAGATGGTGATCAAACATGGGCTGGCCGGGCGAATTGATCTGCTCGAGGGTGACATGTGGCAGATTCCATGGGGGGAAGGCTATGATTGTGTGCTGCTCTTCAACCTGCTGCACCATTTTGACCTGGATACCAATAAGAAACTGTTGGAAGTGGCGGCCGGGGCACTGAAGCCCGGCGGAAAGGTGGCTATCTTGGAGCAGGTAGAAGGCCGGGTCAATGGCGCCGCCTCCAATGCTTTTGTCCGGCTGATCGCCCTGCAGTATTATCTCTTTGCCGACGGCCGGGTCTATTCGGCCGGGGAAATCGACCGTCTACTGACCGAGAGTGGCTTTTCCTCACCTCGCATGCACTCACTGACCAAAGCGCCGGGGTCGACGCTGGCGGTGGCTACAAGGGAGTAGCATGTTTAGTTGGAGGATAACCCCCGCAGCCCGCATTGCCTGGGCACTGCTGGCCTTGATGACCTTGTTTACGCTGGCGGCGGCCGTTGGCCCACGTATCGCCCAACTCCAGAGTGATCCCTACGGATTTGGCGACGCATATGAGCGGCTGGGTATCACGATAGATCAATTCGCCATCTACTTCACCAGCATCGAGTTAATATTCGCGCTGATCTTTATGATTATAGGCTGGTTGATCTTCTGGAAAGCTTCACGTTATCCCATGGCCATTCTCGCTTCGGCCGCCTTCGTCACCATGGGTAGTAGCACGCCTCTTCCCGAGGCCCTGGTCATGTCCGATCCTGGCTGGCGCTGGCCGGTTCTATTGATACTCGCCTTTGGTGTGGGCCTGATGTTGCTATTCCTTTACCTTTTTCCTGATGGGCACTTTGTGCCTCGTTGGAGTCGCTGGTTGGGGATCTTCACCGGGCTCTATCTTTCCTCCTGGTTAATTTTCCCGGTCATGGTTCCACCCGTCGCCATCCTGGCCGAGGTAACGGATGGCCCGGCCGCCAGGCTATATACTCCTTTGGTGCTGCTGACGATAGCCGGGGTTTCGGGGCAGGTTTACAGGTATCGAAAGGTATCCGATTCCGTTCAGCGCCAGCAGACGAAATGGGTTATTGTGGGCATCGTTGGCTTTATTGTCGTCGAGTTTGTTAGCTTGATGTTGTTTGCCCTCTTGCCAGGGTCCCGGCAGCCCGGCTCGGATCAGTTGTTGTTCGTGATCTTCTTCGGCCCGATTCTGCTAGCCGGCGTGGCCCTGATCCCCATTACGGTCGCCCTGGCGATCCTGCGTTATCGCCTGTGGGATATCAGTGTGATCGTCCGGCGGACTTTGCTGTACGCGCTGTTGACCGCCATTCTGGCCACCGCCTATTTTGGGATCGTAACATTGCTACAAAGGATCTTTGCCGCTGTCAGCGACCAGCAGTCCCCTATCGTTATTGTCGTTTCCACTTTGATTATCGCCGCTCTTTTCACTCCGCTGCGCGGCGCCATCCAGGAGTTCCTTGACCGGCGCTTCTATCGCCGGAAATATGACGCGGACCGCATCCTGGCTAACTTTGCCCAGACAGCCAGAGATGAAGTTGACCTGGAGCGCCTGATGGCTACTTTGCTCGCTGCGGTCGAGGAGGCGATGGAACCGGAACATGTTTCCCTGTGGATCAGGGAGATGGACCAGTCATGAGCCGCACGCCAGAGGGCTCCGGCGCGACAAGGTTTTTTTCAGAATCGTTGACAATGGTTCTTTGATTAATTATGGCCAACGATTGGGTGGGGTATGTAAGGTTCTTCCAGAAATAAAATTTCTCCGGGGGTTAACTCGACTGACGCTGATTCGACCGCGCTTTCGAGGTGAGAGATTTTGGTGGCGCCGATGACAGGCGCGACGACAGGTTCTTTGTGTAACAGCCAGGCCAGGGCGATGTGCGCTCGCGGAAGATCGCGCTTTTCGGCGATTTCAGCGAGTCGCTCAATCACCCCTTTATCCGCTTCAGCGGTGGCATCGTATTTCATCCTGGCAATGGGGTCCGCTTCGTATCGCTTGGTTGTCTCCGACCAATCACGGGCCAATCTCCCCGAGGCAAGGGGACTATAGGGCGTCACCGCGATTTTTTCTTCCTTACAAAGCGGCATCATCTCCCTTTCCTCTTCGCGGTAGATGAGATTGTAGTGATTCTGCATGGCTACAAAGCGCGTCCAGCCGTTCTTTTCCGCCACGTGCAGCGCCTTCTGGAACTGCCAGGCGTACATGGCCGAAGCGCCGATGTATCTGGCCTTCCCGGCTTGCACGACATCATGCAAGGCGGCCATGGTTTCTTCTATGGGGGTGTTGTAATCCCAACGATGGATAATGTAGAGGTCTACATAGCCGGTGTTGAGGCGCTTAAGGCTATTATCTATTTCGCTCATGATGGCTTTGCGGGAAAGGCCGCTGCCATTGGGGCCTTCACTCATTTTGCCAAAGACCTTTGTAGCGATAACTATTTCATCACGACTGGCAAAATCCTTTAAGGCCCGGCCGAGAATTTTCTCGCTTGTGCCAAGGGCATAGACATTGGCCGTATCAAAGAAATTGATGCCCAAATCAAGCGCCTTTTTGATTATCGCTCGACTGTCCTCTTCATCAAGGGCCCATGGATTGTGAACCCAGCCCTCCGCAGAACCAAAACTCATACAGCCAAGACAAATCTGTGATACATCCAGGCCGGTATTTCCAAGTTTCACAACTTCCATTTCATATTTCCTCTTTTGTGTTGACTTAAGTAGTTGTTGAGCGCGGTACCAGTTTGAGGGTTGTCGATCGCGCCTCGGCGGTCAACATGGGGGCAACGTATTCAGGGTAGCGGCCGTACTTTGTCCGGTAAGCGGCGTCAATCTTGTCGCCAATGACAAGGTCGGACTCATCCACAAAAGTGACGTCTTTGGCGACGGTGCCAGCCTGGATATGACCCTGGTGGAGGGACTGAGCGGCGCGGAACCAGGCGCCGCCGGGCCCTCTGTAGGAACGGACGTAGATGTCGTCGCCAATCCGTACCACCCAAATCGTCACCGGGTTGCGCAGCGTGCCATCGCTCCGGAGGGGGGCGATCTGCAACTCTTCTGCTGCTTCAATCTTGTTAAGTTCGTCGCTTGTCCAGGTAGGCATAATTACACTTTCCTTTACTTGGACTTTATTACAATATGATATTGATCGTCGCTGACGTGTCCCAGCCAGCCAACCACTTTACCGTCAAGGTATTCATGAACGGCGATGTGGGTCATGGCGGTGGTTGGCGCGGCCCCGTGCCAGTGCTTCTCGCCCGGTGCAAAGCGGACGACATCGCCGGGACGAACTTCCTCAATGGGGCCGCCCCACTGTTGCACCCGCCCGCAACCGGCCGTCACAACCAGGATTTGCCGCAGGGGATGGGTGTGCTTGGACGCTAGAGCGCCATGCTGTTCGAGTGCCAGGCCGCCGGGTTCGAAGGTGACATAGGCGCCGCCCGTGCGCGCCGGATCCGTTGGCTCGAACAGAGGGTCAATACGCACAATGCCGGTAAACCACTCGACCGGGCCTTTAGCGGATGGCTGTGAAGCCATTTCTTTTTATGTCCATCGTTTAATCTTTTTCACAATATCGTTTTTTTTGATTTCCTTTTTTTGAACTCCCTTTTACTCTTTGTCTTGCTCAACGACCGGTTAGTTTCTGCAGTTCTTCGGGATAACGATCTCCGAGGACGGTGATCTTTGAAAGGGCAGCTTCGATTTCTCGTAGATCGTCGGCTGTGAGTTCAACATTCAGTGAATTGTTGTTTTCATCCAGGCGGTGTAGCTTGCGGGTACCGGGGATGGGAACAATCCAGGGCTTTTGGGCCAGCAGCCAGGCCAGGGCGATCTGAGCCGGCGTCGCTCCCTTCTGCTCGCCAATCTCGGCCAGCAGATCGATGACTACCTGGTTTGCTTTCAGCGCCTCCGGCGTAAAGCGAGGGAGCCGGCTACGGATGTCAACAGTGGCAAAGGTCGAGCCTTCGTCGATCTTGCCCGTGAGGTAGCCCCGGCCGAGGGGGCTGTAGGGCACGAAGCCAATGCCGAGTTCCTCGCAGGTAGGCAGCACTTCCGCCTCAACAGTTCTCCACCACAAGGAGTATTCGCTCTGAAGGGCGGTGACCGGCTGGACGGCGTGAGCACGGCGGATGGTCTGTGCCCCTGCCTCGGAAAGGCCGAAGTGTTTGACCTTGCCCTCTTGAATCAGTTCCTTAACCGCTCCCGCCACGTCTTCGATGGGCACGTTTGGATCTACGCGGTGTTGGTAGAACAAATCGATGGTCTCAACGTTGAGTCGCTTAAGCGAGTCCTCGGCGACCTGCTTGATGTGCTCTGGCCGGCTGTTCAGCCCGCCTAAATTCCCTCGCTTGCTCAGGTCCAAGTTGAAGCCAAACTTGGTGGCGATCACCACCTGTCCCCTGAAAGGGTGGAGTCCCTCACCCACCAGCTCTTCGTTGGTGAATGGACCATACACTTCGGCCGTGTCGAAGAAGGTGATGCCCCGCTCAACCGCCTGGTGAAGAAAAGCGATCATTTCCTGCTTGTCGGGAATTGGATCTTCATCATGGCTCATTCTCATGCAACCCAGCCCGAGAGCCGATACTTCCAGATTACTGTTGCCAAGTTTTCGCTTTTGCATATTTATTCCTCCTTTTAGCCGCTTATTTGGCTGATATCATGCTCTTTTTTCGACAGTGTCTCGTCATACATGCTAATTTTGTAGTTCAACAAATCCAATGTTTGTTGCATTTCTTCCATTTTCACCATAAGCCGCGCCCGCTGCTCTTTCAAGATCTCTTTTCTGGCTTCAACGGTCCGGTCACCCTGATGGACCAGTTTAAAATACGCAGTTAACACTTCGATGGACAGCCCCGCCTTCCGCATACACTTAACGAACTCAACCCGCTTCACATCAAGTTCGCTGTAATCTCTGATCCCACTACCATTTCGATTTACCGGCGGGATCAGGCCAATTCGTTCATAGTAACGCAGCGTATCCGATGAAATACCCGATTGTTGACTCATTTCTGAGATTCTCATTGCTACACCTCCTCAAGGTATTTTAGCACCTGGAGTTTACTCCAAGTCAAGTGTTTTGTATAAGTCGGTCTTCTTCGGAGTCGTTTCGGGTCAAGTGGTATAATTTCATAGCTGATGTACCCAAGTTAACAATGGAATCAACCAGTTAATTGGCAACACCGACACCGGCGTGGATCTTCCTTGGCACATTGGCTATCAGCCAAACGGCTCGACTCTTTGCGTTGATTCAAAAGAACAGTTGGGGTTAGAAGTGTGGGTGAATTTCAGGCGGATAAGGCTGACTTGATCCAGGAATTACCGAACGGCATGCCCCTTCCTATGCTGTGTCAAGTACCCAGTTTTCGAAGATAGGTGTCTGCGAAAGTTTGGGATGCAAAAATACGTAGATTGGAGAGAAGATTCTGATAAAATAGACCTAAGTTGTTAAAAGAATTGAATAATCGTATGGTGTAATAAAGGGAGTATTCGACATGAAACTCGTCGTGTTGGGATCTAATGGATACCGTCCCACTGATCTTGGACAGACCGCATGTTACGCCATCCCCGAATTGGGTGTCATCTTGGATGCCGGGACTGGAATTTATCGGTTGGCTGACTATCTCGTTAGCTATCAGCTCGATATCTTCATCACTCATGCCCACTCTGATCATTATGGGGGATTAGTGTACCTGGAATCCGCATTCTGGAAAAAATTTGCACTTGAAGCTCTTGAAAGGGATGCTAAGCTGGATATGGGGTCAATCTTCAAGTCAATGAAAGAGTCACTACCTAAAGCTCGGGTCCATGTTGCTCCGGAAGTACTAGATGATATTCCTAGCTATTTCAGGTATCATCGTGATAATCAATATTTTGAATTCGTACCGCTGAAAGACATTGAAGAGCTTACGGGCGGCGCCACGTTGATATCCTTTCCCGTTGATCATACTGTGACATGCTTTGGATTTCGTCTTGATAAGCCGGGAGGTTCGTTAGCTTATGTCACCGATACATACGGCGAACCCGATGCCAGCTACCTGGAAAAGATTCGAGGAGTAGATGTATTGCTTCATGAATGCTTCGTATCGGACGATGATCCGGAATTCGCCAGGCGGTCTGGTCACAGCCACATCACACCGGTCGCTCAGCTGGCTGCTGAAGCTCAGGTTGGTCGCCTCATACTGATTCACCTGAGCACGATACGTCCCGAATCAGGTGAGCCTGAGCTTGATCGCATCCAATCAATCTTCCCTCAAACCGAGGTCGCTTTCGATAGGATGGAAATTGAATTCTAAACGACATATGTATCAGTATCAAGTTTCCAGTCTACCAAGATAACTGTCTGAGAAGTCCTGTGCTGCATATTTCGATGGTGGCATCTTGAGAGCAGTGTTTATCCGCGCATAGTTGTAATAATGGATTTGATGATAGACGGCTTCGATCATCTCGCTTATCGACTCAAAGCGATTGGGATCCCCAGATTCTTCTTTGAAGCGTCCAAAGAAGGATTCTTGATAGCCATTTTGCCAGGGTGATGCCACATCACTAACTGAAATCTGTATCCCGAGTTGTTCGAGATAATCGGTACAGCGTTGCGCCATGAATTCTGTGCCCTGATCCGAATGGAAGATCATGGGTTGTGCACCAGTCCTAAACGCTTGTTGTAACAATGATAAGACAAGCTGACTATATGGTGTTTGCCGATCTGGTCGAGCGATGATTTGTCGGGTGGCGACATCTTCAATCGTTGCTAGAACCACACGGTTCCACGATACTCAATCCGACTCAAGTCACTGCACCACACCTGATGGGGTTGTGTGATCGCTAGGTATTCTGCCATCGGTTGCGATAAGTGTGATGCGGTGTGGAAACCGTCGCATAGTGTTTCGTTCGTCGTCGGGTGGGCGCAGGCTGTATTTTGCCATCACTCGTTGCGCTCGTTTGTGATTTATTCCCAGATGCAGAGCGACCCGGCGATGACCGTAAGCTGGATGATGCCGATGCACTGCTTCAATCTGCTGTTTGAGTGCCTGATCTTTGACCGGCTGCTTCCACTCACGGTAGATGTTCTTGCGATTGATGCCTCAGGGCTTCAGCACACACGGACCTGATCGTGGCATTGGCGCACTATTTCGACTTTTTTTGCAGGTGCATGTTCAACGTCAACTCACCAATCAGCCGCTTGAGTTCTTCGTTTTCGCGCTTCAGCTTGTTGTATTGCAGCACCGAGACCACTGCCTTCACCAGTATCCTGCCGCAGCCAGGCGTACATCGTCTTGGTGCTGACCGCATATTGCTCCGCAAGATCCGCCACCCGCTCACCACCTTGCACCTTGCTGATGATTTCTTCCTTGATCTCTTTAGGTATTCGTCGACTCATTTGTGGTACCCTTTTTGACCTTCATTATCTCAGACTTTTGTCTTATTTTATGGGGTACCGATCACTGCGATAAAAGATTGGAGACGTAAAAGAAATGGATATCAACACACTACGGCAATTTTTAGCACAACGGGATTCAATCAGTATTTTGGAAACGGTCGATGTGCACACCGGGGCCAGGTCAATCCTCAGAGAATTTGACCATGTGATTGAAGCGCCCAACTGGACGCAGGATGGCGGGTATCTGGTTTATAACAGCCGAGGGCGTGTGTACACATATGAGCTGGCAACCGGTGAGATCAAGGAAATTGACACGGGGTTTGCCATTGACTGCAATAATGACCATGTTCTCTCACCAGATAATGCCCAAATTGCCGTCAGCCATTTTACACACAAGGACGCAACATCGAGAATCTATATTCTGCCTTTTGAAGGCGGCGATCCGATCTTGGTGACTGGCAAGGGGCCCAGCTATTTACATGGTTGGTCGCCTGACGGTAAACGGCTGGCCTATTGTGCCGAACGCGGCGGTCAATATGATATTTATACGATTTCAGTGAATGGGGGGCAGGAAAGCCAATTGACGAATTTACCGGGGTTAGATGACGGACCGGAATATTCACCCTCAGGCCAATATATATGGTTCAACTCGACGCGAAGTGGCTTGATGCAGATCTGGCGGATGGAAACGGATGGATCTAACCCGGTTCACATGCTACAGGAGGAGGCTAACTGCTGGTTCCCGCATATCTCGCCGGATGGCAATTGGGTGGCTTATATCGCCTATGGTAAAGATGATGTGTCGCCTGGCGATCATCCGGCGAACAAAAATGTGGAACTCCGCCTGTGTCCCTCTGTCGGCGGTATCTCAAAAACCATTGTGAAGCTGTTTGGAGGCCAGGGAACGCTGAATGTGAACTCCTGGTCTCTAGATAACCGGACATTGGCTTTCGTCTCGTATCGACTCAAGCAATAATCCAGAGAACGCCCACGATAACAGAGGGCTAGCAGCGATACGCGCTGGCAACGATGCGCGCCGGCAGAAGAAAGTGGTTGCCGCAGACATCGTCAGCTTTATTATCAGGGAGGTAGCCAGCAAGATCTTGTTTGCCCTTGCTTCTGAGTCCCGGCAACACGGCCAGACTGGGCTATTCCGGCGAATCCTTAGGCAATTCGGCCGTTTGATAGTACACTGATTCCGGCTAAGGGAACCAATGTTGTTTGGTGACACCTAGACCTCATCATCGCTACTCCTTTTTTCAGGATAAACAAGACGGTGTAAATCGCCGGCCCAATTGGGCCGGCAGGCACCACGCCAAAACCGGCAAAAGCCGGATCTGCCCTTCTGGGTCCAATGTGAACAAGTGAAGGTATAAAATGAATAAAGGACTTATCCTCTGTCTTTCCAGTATCACCCTGGTTATTATCCTTTTGAGTGGTCTCTCCCTGGTCGTAAGCACCGGGGCGCAAGCGGCCGGACCAACACTTGATATCAATGCGGCAAACGCCGTCTTTACCGTCAATTCCACCAATGATGCTACCGATGGCAGTTGCAACGGGTCTCACTGCTCCTTGCGAGAGGCCATCCTGGCGGCCAACAGCGCCGGCGGTGCCGACACCATCACCTTCGATCTTTCGCCCAACGCCACGATCATTTTGAGTGACACCCAATTGCCGGTCATCACCGATCCATTGACCATTGATGGCAGCACGGCCGTCGATCTAACGATCAGTGGTAACAGTTCCAGCCGGGTATTGGAAATTGGCGTCACCACTCCTGTTACACTAACGTCGCTCACGATAAGCGATGGCTATTTAACCACCGGCGGCAGCTGTCCGGCGAATTGCGGCGGGGGTATTTCCAACGGCGGCCGGCTATCCATTTTCAACAGCACTATTATCAGCAACGTAGCCTATTATGGTGGGGGTATCTACAACACAGGCAGTTTGACGGTTACTTTCAGTACCATCAGCGATAACCGTGTTTATCTAGGCGGCGCCCTCTATAATCCGGGATCAGCGACGATCAGCCACAGCACCCTGAATAACAATACGGCCAGTAACGGTCTTGGAGGAGGCGCTTACAACGATGGTGTGCTAAATCTCATTAACAGCACCATGAGCGCGAATTGGGCCGTCATTGGTGGAGCCATATTTAATGATGGCCCCCTGAACATCAACAACAGCACCTTGAACCTGAACGGGGCGACCAGTGGTTCAGGCGGCGGTATCCGGAATAATAGCGCTTCTGCGTTTTTGAACTTCAGTAATTCGATTATCGCCAACGAAAGCGACAATTCCTCAGATTGTACCGCCGCCTCTACTACAATTGGCTTAAACTTCCACAACTTCATAGGGGATAACACCTGTACCCCGGCCTACTCGGGGAACCCCATGCTGGGGCCCTTGGCGGACAATGGCGGCGAGAGCTGGACCCACGCCCTGCTCACCGGCAGCAGCGCCATTGATAACGGTGATAACGGCAGCTGCGAGGCTGACGACCAGCGAGGCGTAGCCCGGCCGCAAGGTAGCAGTTGCGACATCGGCGCCTTCGAGTTGATAGTCTACGATTGCAACCAATCACCTTTGTTGGCGGCTGATACGGCCGAGCTCAACGAGGCCATCGCCTGCTACAATGCCGAAGTTAGCGGCAGCCACACTATCAGCCTGACCACGAATATCAATCTGGATAGCCCTACCACGGTAATTAGCAATAGTAGCGGGGCGGATCTGCTGGTAGCCGGGAACGGCTATACAGTCGATGGGGCCAACAGCTACCGGGCTTTCACGGTAGAAGGTTCCATCGCGACCTTCGAGGCCATTACCATCACTCATGGGGCTGATAGCAGCACCGAGTGTGATGGCGCCTCTTGCGGCGGCGGGTTACTGGTCCGAGGCGGGGCGTCCGTGACTTTAAACAGCAGCGTTGTCGTTAGCAATACAGCCGATAATGGCGGCGGTATTTACAACGACGGCGGAACCATGGGTTTTTACGCCAGTCTGATCATCGAGAACGATGCCCAGGTTGACGGCGGTGGTATCTTCAACGCGGGGACGATGACCATCACCAGGAGCTTTATCACGGAAAATACGGCCACCGCTTACCAATATGCCGGCGGTGGCGGTTTGCTCAACGATCGAGACAGCAACCTACATATCGACCGCAGCTCCGTTACCGGCAATAAGGCCAGCTATTATGGCGCTGGCGTCGCCAGTGATGGTGGCGCAATGACCGTCGGCCGGAGTACTTTCTCAGGAAACTCGGCTGTGTACGGCGGTGGTCTCAGCACCTGGGGCCCGACGAAAATTACGGACAGCACCTTTACCGGCAATTCGGCTACTTACGGCGGCGGTATCTACAACGAAGACGGTACAACCTACCTTACAAACAGCACTGTTTCGGACAATTTGGCCGAATATGGCGGCGGCATCATGAATGATTATTTGATCGTCAATGTTTCCAATAGTACGATCACCAACAACCGCGCCGGAACGGCCGGCGGTGGCATTGCCAGCTATGGTATCGGCGGCACATTTACCACCATCACCAATTCGATCGTCTCGGGTAATCTCGTCAGCGGCACAATCGACGCCGATGACTTGGCGTTGCATGGCGGCCTTACCGATACCTTCATCAGCGGCGGCTACAATCTGCTTGGCCTCATTGGCCCTAATATCGCGGTCTTCCCCGGTGCGGGCGACCAGGTTGGCGTCACGGACCCCAAAGTTGGCCCCTTGACCGACAATGGCGGCCCTACCTTCACCCAGCTGTTGCTCTCTGGCAGCTCCGCCCTGGACGCCGGCGATAACAGTAGCTGCCCGGTGGCCGATCAGCGAGGTGAGCCCCGGCCCCAAGACGGCGACGGTGACGGGACAGACACCTGCGACATCGGCGCGGTCGAAATGCCGGCTGTCGATAGTTGGTCGGTTTACCTGCCAGTCATATTCAAGTAGTAACGGGTTATAAAGCGAAGAGCCCGTAAGTTTCAGAAATTTTGCGGGCTCTCTTTAGGGGCCAGCAGGATGGGGACGGCCGTAATAATCTCTGCCAGGGAGGCGACTGGAATCGTCACCGGCCGGCCCGGGGACCGGCGACGCCGGCTGAGTATCCAGCTGGGCAGGGTTGACTCCTGACCAGCATTGAATGTCGTCCCAATAGCGAAGTCAGAAGTAAAAAATACTCAGCCACCATCGGGTTTGGGCGAGACCGCCTGAAGGATATTCATCATGCCGCCGGCGATGGGGAGTTGGGTCAAGGCAACATCCGTATATCCGGCTTTTTTCAGGGCCGGTAAGATGAGGTTAATGTCTTCCCTGTAATCCCGCTCCTCTGATCCGTCCGCTTCGTCGTCGACAATCTCTTCGCCAAAAATCAGCCGGCCGCCAGGGCGAAGTACCCGGCGAATTTCGGCCAGCCCGGTCGGCAGATCAATCCAATGGTGTACGGAATTGATGGCCAAGGCTACGGTGACCGTGTCCGTTTCAACCGGCAGACGTTCCGCGCTGCCCACAAGAAAGCGTATACGCCCGACCACGGTTGGGTCAAGGCTCTTTTCCTTCGCGATGCGGATCATAGCCGGGGAAGGGTCTACACCGATAATAATGCCGGAAGTGACCAGCCTGGCCGCCTCGCGCACGGCCGTGCCGCTACCGCAACCGATATCCAGCACACAATCGCCGGGTATTAAGCCGGCTGCTTCGACGGTCTTGTGATTAGTGGGATGGTCGCCGTATTGCTCGACGTACCATTGGGCCAACTCCTCGTTCCAGGGCTCAGAACTGTGTCCCTGCTGATCATTTTCCAGCGGCGGATTTTTGTCCATGCGGGTTTGTCTCTCCTCTCTAAGAAGGGAAATCAGCAAGGAGTTTACCATGAGTTACAGCCGGTAAAAAAAGATCCGTATTGCGTCAAAGGAAAATGTTACCGAACCTATACAGGGTATTGACAAAGCCCCCCAAGGATGTATAATATGACCAGGCGGTCACGTGACCGCCTGGTCACAAGAGAGGATGCTGGGTTGCCGAAGGACACTTTCTACAATTTACCGGCCGAAAAACGAGAAATGATCTGCCAGGTCGCGATCGCCGAATTCGCAGAATATGAGTATGAGTTGGCCAGTATTAACCGGATTGTAAACAAAGCCGGTATATCCAAGGGAAGCTTCTACCAGTACTTCGATAATAAGAAGGAGTTGTACCTGTACCTGCTGCAGTTGGGAGCAGAGGAAAAGGTCAAATACATCTCGCCCATTATGGGCAATCCTGACAAACATGATATTTTCACCCTGCTCAGGGAGATGTATATATCAGGGATTAAGTTTGCAGAGGAACATCCCGACTATGCGGAAATCAGTAACAAACTACTGAAGAACAAGGATTCGCCCATCTACGAGGAAGCAGTGACCACGATTTTACCGGCTGCGTATGGATTTTTTGAAATATTATTAGAAGCTGCAATCGCTAGGGGCGAAGTAAGAGCAGATATTGATGTCAAGATGTTTGCCTTCATGATCGCCTCCATGAGTGCGCTTGTTGTCGAATATTATATAAAAAATGTTGCCCAAGACTATGATGAAAACATGATGGCCGGTTTCGAAAAGTATCTTGATTTCCTCAAGAACGGAATTGGTAGGAGAGGGTCCACAGTCACAGATGTGGAAGTAAGAGTAACTTTAGAAAATGCCTAAGGAGTGAAGCCGTGAGCACTATTGAAGTTAACAATCTAACCAAATATTATGGAAAAGATAGGGGCATCGACGATGTCTCCTTCAACGTCGAAGAAGGAGAGATCTATGGCTTTATTGGCCCCAATGGAGCCGGGAAATCGACGACGATCAGGCTTTTTCTGTCGCTGATTTTCCCCACTAGCGGAGAAGCGAAAATCTTTGGCAAGGATGCCATCGAGCATGGACCGGAGTTAAGGCAGGACATCGGTTATCTGCCGTCGGAGGTGTTCTATTACGAGCGGATGAAAGTGCTGGAATTGTTGAAATATTCCGCAAGTTTTTACAAAAAAGATTGCACGAAGAGGATGTATGAACTAGCCGAGATTATGGAACTCGATCTGAAGAGAAGGATCGACGACCTTTCTTACGGCAATAAAAAGAAGGTGGGCATTGTGCAGGGGCTGTTGCACCAGCCGAAGCTCATAGTGTTGGATGAACCGACCAGCGGCCTCGACCCGCTTATGCAGCAGAAGTTCTTCAATCTCATTAGAGAAGAGAACCAGGAAAGAGGGGCCACAGTCTTCTTCTCCTCACATATTCTTGGCGAAGTGCAAAAGATGTGCCACCGGGTAGCCATTATTAAAGACGGCACGGTCATAAGAATTGACGAGATCGAAACAATACGAAGAGATAATTACAAAAAGATCAGGATAGCGACCAAGGAAATTGATGATGAACGGTTCGACATAACCGGCGTAAGCAACATGACCAGAGAAAATGGCGCCTTGAGCTTTCTGTACAAGGGCGACATTAACGTGATGGCCAAGCTGATCAGTGAAAAAGAGATCTCCGACGTGACCATCGAAGAGCCTACGTTGGAAGAGATCTTCATTCATTACTACGAATAGGTGATCAAGATGAACATATACAAACATGAATTCAAAATGAGCTTGGGATCGGTCATAACCTGGTCCGTAGCGCTCATCATCTTGATATTTGTCGTGATGTCCCTATTTTCCGGCATGGCGGCCGATGCGGAACTGTTGAACGAGGCGATGGACCAATTTCCCCCTGAATTTTTGGCCGCCTTTGGCATGATTGGCCTGGACCTGGCCACGGTACTGGGCTTCTACAGTCTTATTTTCCTCTTTATCCAGATATGCCTGGCCATTCAAGCGGCCAATTATGGCTTCGGCCTTGTCTCCATAGAGGAAAGAGAGTTAACGGCCGATTTCCTGATGGCCAAACCGGTTGGCCGCTCCAAGATCTTGACCAGCAAGCTGCTCTCGGCCGGCACCGGCCTGCTCATCACGAATATCGTGGTCTGGATAGCAACGCTGACGGCCATCAGCCTATTGCGCGATGGCCGGACGTATGATACGAAGACCTTACTGCTACTGCTGCTCAGTATCGCGCTATTTCAACTATTTTTCCTCAGCGTAGGGATGGTGATTTCTTTGTTGGTGAAAAGGGTAAGAAGCGTGACCTCCTTCTCCATGGGCCTGGTGTTTGGGATGTATTTTCTGAACGCCTTCGGCAACATGCTGGGTGAGGATACCCTGGAGATAATCTCGCCCTTCAAACATTTTGACGCCAACTACATCATCACCCATGCGGGCTATGACCTGCCCCTGGTGTTGCTGAGCGTGGTCGTTATTGTTATTTCGATTGCCGGTAGTTACCTGCTTTATGCGCGGCGAAACATCGCTTCAGCGGTGTAAGGAGATGATAAGGTGAACATATTCTGGAGAGAAGTTAAGGCCAATCTGCGATCTCTGCTCATTTGGGGCGTCATCATGGTCTTTCTTATCGTCGTGGGATTTTCAAAGTTTGCAGCATATGAGGGCAACCCTGAAATGTTGAAGATCCTGGATAATATGCCCTCGGCCATGCTAGAGGCTTTCAGTTTTTCGGCCTTTAACCTGACCACTGTCACGGGCTTTTTTGGCGTGATGTTCTCCTACTTCGCGCTTCTCCTATCGATCGCGGCCGCGATGTGGGGCAGCGACATTATTTCTAAGGAAGAACGGGATAAAACCGTCGAGTTTTCCCTGACGCTGCCTGTGTCAAGGAGTAGAGTGATAACCGCCAAAGCGCTGGCGGCTCTTGTGAATTGTGTAGGCCTGCTGTTGATCACGACAATCGCCACCCTGGCCAATGCCTCCATCTACCAGACCGACAGTGTGTTTTATAAGTTTTTCGCTTTATGTATGCTGGCCCTCTTCTTCATGCAAATGATATTCCTAGCTATCGGCATCTTCCTGGGATGTGCGATGAAACAACATAAGCGGGCCGGTTCTGTGGCGGTTTCCCTCTTGCTGGTGACGTATTTTCTGTCGGTCATCGCCGGCATGAATGAAAACCTGACCTTCTTGGAATACTTCTCACCCTTCAAATATTTCAACCCGGTCACATTGCTGCAGGAGTCAAGCTTTGACGGTGTATTTTTGTTGCTCACAGCCGCGATTATTGCCGCCAGCCTGGTGGGTGCGTATATCACATACTCTAAAAGAGACTTATATATTTAAACTCTTTCGTGAGTAACTCAGGTTTAAGTGGCGCGTCGCAGATTGTGATATGCCTGTTGGGGGGGCGTCCAGAAGGTTGTGCTTCTGATCAGCGCCCGATAAGCATGGCATCGCCAGCTATTGGCTCATATACTGGCTCATATACATCTTGTGATAAAAGCCTTGTTTCTCCAACAGGGTATCGTGGGTGCCTTGCTCGACGATGCGGCCGCCGTCGATCACCAACAGCTGGTCGGCCTGGCGAATGGTGCTCAGGCGGTGGGCGATGACAAAGGCGGTGCGGCCGGCCATCAGGTGTAACAGGGCCTCTTGAATGTGCATCTCGGTACGGGTATCGACGCTGCTGGTGGCCTCGTCCAGGATGAGGATGCGCGGGTCGGCCAGGATGGCCCGGGCGATAGCCAACAGTTGCCGCTGGCCCTGGCTGAAATTGTGCCCCTGCTCCGATACCGGGGTGGCGTAGCCCTGGGGCAGATGGCGGATGAACCAATCGGCGTTGGCCAGCCCGGCGGCGGCTCGTACTTCTTCATCACTGGCCCCTAAACGACCGTAGCGGATATTTTCCATGACGGTGGTGGAGAAGAGGAAGGTATCTTGCAGGACGATGCCCAACTGGGAGCGGATGGAAGCCTGCTGTACTGAACGGATATCGTGCCCGTCGATAGTGATAGCCCCCTCATCCACGTCATAGAAACGGCTCAACAGGTTGACGATGGTCGTTTTGCCCGCACCGGTAGGGCCGACCAGGGCGATGGTCTGGCCCGGCCGGGCTTCCAGGCTGACATCGACCAGCACCGGCTCACCGGCCTTGTAAAAAAAGGTAACCCGGTCGAAGACGACCGCTCCTTGAACCTTGGCCAGGGGCAAGGCGCCGGGTTTGTCGGCCACACCCGGCCGGACGTCTAACACGGCGAAGATCCGTTCCGCGCCCGCCAGCGCCGATTGCAGAAAATTATAGAGCATGGCGATGGCCCGCATGGGCCGGAAGAAATTCATGATGTAGACGACGAAGGTGGCGATCACGCCAACCGTAACGATGCCTTCAAGGGCCAGCCAGCCGCCCAACAGCGCCGTCGCGGCAATGGTGATGGTGCTCATGGTGGTGAACATAGGGCCCAGGGCGGCGGTGATGATGTCGGCCCGGGTACCGGATTGGCGGTTGCGGTCGTTGACCACCTCGAACTGGGCCAGGGTGTCGGTGCTGCGGGCAAAGGCCTGGGCGACGCGAATGCCGGCGATATTCTCCTCCATGACAGCATTCATGGCCCCCAGGTTGTGCTGAACTTCCCGGAAAGCGACACGGCTGCGGCGGGTTACCTGCCCGGTGATGAGTAACATCAGGGGCAGCAGGATCAGCGTACCAATGGCCAGCTGCCAGTTTAGCAGGAACATAGACACCATGATGCCGCCTAACATCAGGACGTTGGTCACGAATTGGACCAGGCCATTAGAAAGGACGCTGTTGATGGCTTCGGTATCGTTGCTGACCCGGCTCATCAAGTCGCCGACCCGGTTATGGTCGTGGAAGGCCATGGAAAGGGACTGCAGATGGTTAAACAACTCGGCGCGCACGTCGGCGACCAGGCGCTGGGCGATGCGCACCATGAGCAAACCGTAGATGATGGCCGCCAGCCCGCCGACCAGGTATATGGCCAGCATGAGCAAGACGGTTCGAGCCAGGCCGGCCGGTATCGCCGGGAATGACGTAGCGATCGATGATAATGCCGAACAAGATGGGGCCGGCCAGGCTGGAGAGCGTTCCCACGATAACCAACAGGGCCACAATGAAGAGCTGCCAGGTGTACGGCCGGGCATATTGGAACAGGCGACGAACGGTAGACCGGGTATTGTGGGCGCTTTCGCCGGTTAAGTTTCCCCCGCCGCCATAACCAAGCCGGACGCGGGGAGCGTTACCCGAGGACGTGTTACCCGAGGACGTGTTTCCCGTTTGTTTGCTCACCGGCCGTTATCCTGGTCCTGACCAAGCTGAGAGTGATAGATCTCCTGGTAAATGGGACTGCTAGTGAGCAGTTGCGCGTGAGTGCCCTGGGCCATGATCTGGCCGTGGTCCAGGATAATAATCTGGTCAGCGCTCAGGACGCTGCTAATGCGTTGGGCAACGATGAAGATAGTCGGTTTGACGTGGAGGCTGTTCAAAGCCAGCTGGATCTTCGCCTCAGTCTCCATGTCGACGGCGCTGGTGCTGTCGTCCAGGATCAGAATGGCCGGGCTGATCAGCAGGGCCCGGGCAATGGCGATACGCTGTTTTTGCCCGCCCGAGAAGTTGGCGCCTCGCTCTTCGACGAGACTGTCATAGCCGGCCGGCAACACAGAAATGAAGTCGTGGGCCTGGGCGGCTTTGGCGGCGACTATCACCTCGTCCAGGGTTGCCGTTGGGCGGCCGTAAGCGATGTTCTCCCGCACCGTGCCGCTAAACAAGGTTGTCTGCTGCAAGACCACGCCAATCTTCCTTCGCAAGACCTCGGGTGACCACTGGCGCACATCAACGCCGTCGACCCGGATCTGTCCGGCGCTGGCATCATAGAAACGGGGGATCAGGTTGACCAGGGAGCTTTTGCCTGAACCAGTGGCGCCCAGGAGGGCGACGCGCTGTCCGGGGGCCACTGAAAAGGAGAGGCCGGTCAACACGTTCCGGCCGCTGCGACCGTTACCTGTAGGCGTGGCCGGCATGCCGGTCGTTGTCTGGCCTATCGTATTGGAACGATACGCCGGAGAAGGTCACCTGCCCGGAAACGGCCGGGGCCTCGTGGGGCGAGGCGGCCACTTTGATCACGGGCTCGGTGTCCAATATCTCCCAGACTCTCCCGGCTGAGGTCTCGGCCCGGGACATCATGGTCAGTATGTTGCTCAGCAGCAGTAAGGGGGCCATGCCAATCATCAAGTAGCTGTTGAAAGCGACCAGCTCTCCCACGGTCAGCCGCCCGTCGATGGTGCTCAACCCGCCAAACCAGGCCACAGCCACAATGCCCAGGTTGGTCAGGATGGCCAGCGAGGGCAAGGCGACGGCCATGAGGCGGCCGACCCGGATATTATCTTCCATATAATCGACGTTGTGAGTTTGGAAGCGCTCTATCTCATAGGGTTCGCGGACAAAGGCCTTGACCACCTGGACCCCGGCCAGATTCTCCTGGACGATACTGTTAAGCGCCCCCAACCTTTGTTGCACGTTGGCAAAAAGGGGTTGAGCCAGGTGCATAATGACCCAGATGATCAACCCGGCCATTGGCAGCAGCACCACCATGATCAGGGCCAGTTGCCAGTCGATGAGAAACATGGCCACAACACTACCGCCAATCATCAGTAAGGCCCGCAAGAGCAGGGCCAGGCCGGTGCTGACAAAATCACGCACGAGGTTGACGTCACTGGATAGGCGGGTAATCAATTGGCCGGTCTGCATGTGGTCCAGGTTGGCGAAGGAGAAGGTCTGGATGTGGGCGAACATTTTATTGCGCATGTCATAGGCCAATCCCTGGGATAGCCGGGCGCGACAGACGCCTTGCCCCAGGGTCGCGGCCGCCCCCACCAGGGCAGCGACAATCATGACAGCGACGCCCTGGACGATGGCGGTCATGTTACCGGCCTCAATGCCCTGGTCTATGACGTAGCTCAAAGCCCGGGGCACCAGCAGCTCCATGGCCACCGGCAGAATCACGGTGATCACCAGGAAAAAGGCGACCAGTCGATAAGGGCCGACGAAGGGGCCCATGCGGCGTAAGGATTTCATGAGGGTTGGTTTAAAACCATGTTGATCTCAGCGCATAATGATCGCCGCAGTTCAGGCGCATGTCAAGCTCCGGGTCATTGATTTCGCGGCAATTCCGAAGTAGTTGCACAGAAACCTGCGGGGTTCTAATCATATAATTGTACACTTGCCGGCAGGCTAAAACCCCGCAGGTTTTTCGCGTTCAATTGATTTTTAGATCAGCCGGCCATTAATTTGCCGGCATTTGACCCCTGGAATGGGTATATTACAATGGGATTAACAGCCTGATGGACCAAGATGAGTTAGTGGAGGGACCCATGAAAGATAAGCTTGTCATCCTGGGTGGTTATGGCAGCACCGGCCGTCTGATCGCCCAATTGTTGTTGCAGGAGACGAATACAAAGCTAGTGCTGGCCGGCCGAAACCGGGACAAGGCGCAGGCAGAGGCCGCACGGCTGAATAAAGCGTATCCAGGAGAGCGGGTACAGGGCGCCTTCGCCGATGCGGCCGAGCCGGAGGGCCTGCGAACTTTGTTCGCTGAAGCCGGCCTGGTTGTGGTGGCCTCCAGCACGGCCGAATACACAGCCCAGGTGGCCGGAGCAGCGCTGGCAGCCGGTATCGATTACCTGGATGTTCAGTATAGCACCCAGAAGATGGCCATTTTGCAGGGTATGGCGGCGGATATTGAAGCGGCCGGTTGCTGCTTTATCACCGATGGCGGCTTCCACCCGGGTTTGCCGGCCGCCCTGATTCACTATGTGGCCGGGGAATTTGACCGGCTGGATAGCGCCCTGGTGGGCAGCGTCATCAAAGTCGATTGGCGTGAGCTGGACCTGGCGCCAGAGACGATGGCCGAGTTTGTGGCCGAGTTTTTGGATTTCCAGGGGCTGGTTTACCGGGAGGGGGCATGGGACAAGGCCGGCATGATGGCCATGATCAATCCAAATAGGATGGATTTCGGCGAGCCCTTCGGCCGGCAATATGGCCTGCCCATGTTCCTGGAAGAGATGCGGGCCATCCCGGAAATGTATCCCGAGATAAAGGAAACTGCCTTCTTCGTGGGTGGCTTGAACTGGTTTGTCGATTGGTTTTTGTCGCCGCTGATCATGTTGGGCCTATGGCTTGCGCCGGAGAAGAGCGCCCGGCCGCTGGGCAGACTCATGTATTGGGGTTTGAGAACTTTTTCCCGGCCGCCCTATGGCACCTTGCTGAAAGTGGAGGCCCGAGGCGAGAAAGCCGGTCATGCGTTGGCCATCGACCTGGTCGTGGCCCACGAGGACGGTTATGCTTTCACGGCTATCCCGGTGGTGGCCTGCCTGCTCCAGCTCCTCGACGGCTCGATCCGTAAACCGGGCTTATGGCTGCAGGCCAACGCGGTCGAGCCCAAACGGTTAATCCTTGATATGATTCGCCTGGGCGTAGAAGTGCGATCAGGGTCGATATAAGAGAGGTGAATATGCAAATACCGGTATTTGTCACCCGGCAGGTTCCCGGGCAGTTACGCATTCAATGGCCGGCCGGCGCCTTCCCGTCCCCGGTAGCGATCTATTGGAGTAACCGGCCGGAGAGTGTCGCCGGTGATTGGGAATACCTGCAGACGGTCGCGGAGGAAATCCAGGTCACGGTGGCCGATCCCAGTCCGGGGTCACGGCCTTACTTTTTGTTGACCGCGGCCGGCGGAGAAAGCGTCGTCGTTGGCGAACGCAGATTGCCGTTGGAGGGCAGTCCCAATTTCCGGGATCTGGGAGGATACATAGGCGTCGGGTCCCGGTCAATCAAGTGGGGACAGCTTTATCGTTCCGGGGAACTGGGCAGGTTGAGCGAAGGCGACCTGGCTTATTTGCATGGTCTGGGCTTGAAAGTGATCTGTGACCTTCGCACTTCGTTCGAGGTCGAGCAGTCACCCGGGCGGCGGCCGGATGGCCCGACCTTGCTGGAGTTGCCGGTATCAGGGGGCGACGTGCCCATGGCCGCCCTCTACCAGGCCGTGGGGAACGGCGACTTCTCAGAGCTGGATGGCGAGCACCTGGTCCGGGCGAACCGCCTGTTTGTGCGCGACTTTACGCCAACCTATGCGGAAATGGTGAAGCGGTTAGTCCGAAACGATGGCCGGCCGGCGCTGATCCACTGTACGGCCGGTAAGGACCGCACTGGTCTCGGAGCAGCCATCCTGCTGTGGATATTGGGCGTGTCCATGGAAACGGTATTTGCCGATTATCTATTAACCAATGCGTACAACGCCCAGAGAAATGAGATGATGCTGGGCAGACTCAGACAGGCCATTGCGGGCAATAATGGGGTGGCGGCCGAGACGGTGGATCTGTCGCCTATGATAGCGCTGACAACGGCGAAGCGCGATTATTTGACGGCGGCCGTGGAGAGTATCACGGCCGATTACGGCTCGATCGATAACTATATCCTCGATGGTCTGGGGGTGACTGCCGGTACCAGGAAAGAAATCCAAGAAAATTTATTGGTGTAGCTTTTGCGCATCAGTGGCCAGCTTACTGACCAACAATATCCCGGCCAAAGATCTGTACTGACCGTTAAGTCGTAAAGTTACTGATTCATCATGTAAGGCTTTCGCTATTGGGCTCTTGATTTTGTGAAGCGGGCATGACAAGAATTGGCCGGTCAATCTGGAGAATTATTTGATGGGCCACGTTATCCAACAAGTAGTGTTTCCAGCCCACAGTTTGATGGGCGCCGATTACAACGAGGTCGTAATCACCACTCTGCGCCTCTTCCAGGATTTCGTCGACGACAAGGCCATGGCGAATCTTTGCTTTGACATGAAAGCCCTCGTTCTGAAGTAATATGACCCTCTCTTCAAGCCGTCTACCTTCGGGTGTGTGTTCGTCTATCAGTTTTTCCGCATCTGCCTGGAGTTGCCACCCTTCTCGCGCTTGCGGACTGGAACTAATCTGCGACATGACATGGAGGATAGTCATTTCGTTATCGGCAAAGATGGTCGCCAACCGTGGTACATGCCAGCTTGGCCCCTCATGATTGTCGATCCCACTTGAACAAACGAGAGTATGGCGAATAGGCTCCTCCGGCAAGACGTTTTTGCCCTTGACGATCAGCACCGGGGTTGGGGCATGGGCTAGCACCTGTTCGCCTGTGGATCCTTTCACCCGCTCCACCAGATTTCTGTTTGAACGAGAGCCGACAATGATTAAATCGTAATTTCCCTCTACGGCCTCACGCACGATCTCTGTCGCCGGGTCGCCGGTACTGATTTTCCCCTGTTTCGTCACCACTTCAGGTCCTAACAGGTCGAGAGAGCGGGCCAAGATCGCACCGGCTCTGGCTCTGTTTTTATCAAATTTGATGACATTCAGAATTGTGACGGAGCTATGAGCGGTGAGGGCTATTTGTGCGCCAAGACGCAAGGCCGACTCAGACTGTTTAGCCCCTCTAATAGCAATAAGGATACGCATAGATTGTTGTCCCCTATACGACCAGCAATATGATAGGCACTACCAGTGCCAGGACCAAGAAAAACGCCAGATTACGTTTTTCTGCCGCAACCCAGGCCGTGCCACTCAGCATAGCTCGTTCAAATGGCCTGAGGAATACGGCCAAAATGACAAGCGATACGATGCTGATGCTAACCATTTCTGCCAGCACAACGGTAAACGCGGCCGGATTGTTTAATAATACTGAGGCGAAAAGCGTATCGACAAAGGTCGTGATATTGGCCCCCATGATGTAGGGTATCACATTTTCCCGTCGAATAAACCCGCGTTCGCTGAGAGGTACGAGAAGACTAAGAGAAAGGCTCACGGACATTGAGACCATGGTTACGCCAGCGCCTAATAGAAACATCACCGCAGGCCTGTAAACAAAACGTGATACCTGCCCGACCCGGCTCTCTTTCAGGGTCATTTGGGGCAAACACCGGTCAAATAACGTGAAACTGACCAGGATCACAAGCAACCCTATGGGGAACAAGGTCCAGCCAGGTAAAAATCCTTTCAAGAACGAGACGATTGGGCCGAAAATTAGATCAATCAAGGATGCTAGCAGGGGCCCAGACGACAGTTGAATGGCGTCTAAGGCACCCGATTGTAATAAAGCGATCCCGATCACAAGGGCAACCAAATAGGTGCTGCCGGTGACGAACAATGACAACAGTCCCATGCTCAAGCTATTGACCCGATCCCGGCCGCGTAGAATATAGACAAAACCAATCAGGAGGACAATCAGGCCGGCACCGAGGCGGCTCCCGGTGATCATCGTAAAAGTCGCCAACTGGCTGAGTGCACCGGCATCGAAGAATGTAAGCGCCGAGGCTGCGACCGGCGACCCGCTCATAATCGCGTAGGCAAATAACCAGCCAAGCCCCAGGCTGTTCGCCGGGCTGGTTACAGATAGGCGGTCCTGGATCAGCGGGACGAGGCTCTTCGCCCCTTCCTTCATAAGAATAATAGCCAGAATAAATAGGAAGAGACTAACACCAAATAGAGCGACTTTTCGCCAATCGATAGTACCCCATAGTGCAAGAATGGGTTGTCCGGCCGGGTAATTTACTGGTTCCGGATATATTTCCACAGTGGTTGTTGGGTCAACAACAGTCTCCAACGGTGGCTCGATATTCTCCAGATCACTCATTCATTCTCGAAAGGCATTAGCTGTCGCCTCCCCCTATTGAACCTGGGAATAACCAGAATGTCCTCGCGCCGGTACAGTTGTTTCTCTATGGCCGCACCTCAAGATACAACGCCACTGATACAGGGTAAGGGTAAAGCCCCTTTTCCCGCCGCTGATTATCCAGGACAATAACAAATTAGGAAATGGCAAAAAGACCTGACTCACCCTAAGTCAAAAGACTTAAATGTGGCTATTATCGTCCCCTATGGGAGTCGTGGGCTCCCCCAACTGAGCTGCAAAATATGTTTGTTGTTAGTGTTGGGGGGTAGTGTATTTTTCTTAATGACTATGCGAAACCGCTTAGAATTATCATGTATCCTGCTGCCAATCATTCTGCGACTTATCGTGTGAAAATCGCGTACTGTGCTATAGAAATGGGGAACCGCTGATGATGTTGGGTTAAATACACATCTCTTTGGCCTTTCAGGTGTCTAGATGAAACAAAATGATAAACCACCGCACCCTGAGGACCTGGTATTTTGTACGGCCAGTGAG
>CAVOYS010000004.1:0-423913 GCA_963700725.1 uncultured Chloroflexia bacterium | reverse complement strand
ATAAAGGGCCTGGGCTACGGTATTACTCCTGCGAACTTCCAAAGTCGTCAGAGTGGCGCCAATGTCGAAGGAGACAAACATAATATCCAGGAGCAATAGCTCGCCAAGACCGTTGCCTTGCCAGCCAGGCTGGACGCCGATGGTGCTAACATGGGCCTCGTCGCTCAATTTCCACAAACCAGCATAACCAATGACCCGTTCGGCTATATCCGCGATCTGGACAGTCAGGACCTTATAGTGGGCCAGGCGATTCTGAGTGACTTCATATTCGTAGGCGCTGGCCTTCCAGGGAGTCGAAAAAATCAACGTTTCGATTGCCATAACCTCGGCAATGTCGGTTAAACGCATGGCGCGCAGGCGGTAAGGTTTGGGAGGCTTTAACATGGGCCTCTAAATCGCCGGCTACAGACGCGCCCCGGCCGCGTCGCGCAGATAAATTGGCGCCAGCGCCGCAGGGTCGTTTGTCCATCCCCGGCGTAAACGTTGCCAGCCAATATCGGCCAGATAGCCGGCTCGCCTGACCGTCTGAGGCGTCGTGGCGATTTTATGCTTCTTTTTGGCGGCGCGGATTAACTTTGCGCCGGCCGGGGACAGTTCACCGGAAAAAATCGATGGTGCTTCGATTGTATCCAACAGACTGGACCAGGTGTAAATGTCGGCATCCCTCTCGATCTGCCAGCCTTTGGCGGCTTGCCAGGCATATATCGCCGCACAAATTCGGCTGCGGCCAGCTTCGACGATTGCCACAAGATGCTCCTCTGACCAGGGCTGGGAGGCAGCCAGAATATCCAAGGTCGGCACGCCGATCAATTTAGTCTGGTTGGCCAGGGCCAGGCCTTTCGCAAAGCCTAAACCGATCCGCAGGCCCGTGTAAGAGCCGGGACCGATCGCCACTGCGGCGGCTGCCAGATCTGATGGCTGCAACCCCGTTCGCCGCAAAAGGTCAAGAACGGCTGGGGCCAACTCCACGGTCTGCTTGTTAACCGATTGCCAACCTAATTCAGCCACTATCGAGCGGCCGTCATGTAAAGCCAGTCCGGTCCACTTTGTTGCCGTATCAATCGCCAGGATCATATCGAATCCTATACTCCAAAAGCGCTCTGCCGGAACTTTTGTAACAGTGCAGTAGGGTTATCGCCACTTGCCTTAAAACGAAGGCCGCGCCGGGTCTCGCTAATATAACGGAGCTCTATCAATAATCGCTCTTCCGGCAGCAAGTTGTTGATACGCTCCGGCCACTCGATCATCACCGCCCCGACCTCGTCCAGAATATCTTCCAGGCCTACGGTAGCGACATCGCCGGGACTCTCCAGCCGGTAGCAGTCCACGTGGTAAAGGATAAGGCCATCTTTTAGACGCGGGTATTCGTTCACCAATGTATAGCTTGGACTGGTTACCCGGTGACTAGCGCCCCAACCCCGGCTGATTCCCCGGGCCAGGGCTGTCTTGCCGGTGCCCAATTCTCCAGAAAGGCATAGGACGTCGTCCACATCCAATAGCTCGCCCAAACGCACACCAAGGCGCTCCGTCTGTTCAACGCTACTGCTGATGAAGTCTAACGTTTTCTCGTCTAGAATAGCCATTGACTCTATTATACCTTCACGGTCGGATCATGGTATCATTGTTGGTTTATAATATCGTGCCGATTTTACACTTAATATCATTAATATTTATGCGCTACCTCATTATATCTGATATCCACGCCAATTTAACCGCATTTGAGACTGTTCTGAAAGATTCCCAAGGGAAGTGGGATGTAATCTGGTGCCTGGGTGACATTATCGGCTATGGCCCGAACCCCAATGAATGTGTCTCTCTTGTACGCGACTCGGAGCATATCGCGTTATCAGGCAACCATGATTGGGCCGTACTAAACAGGCTTGACCTGGCAAACTTCAATGACGAAGCCCGCCAGGCCATCAAATGGACCCAGAGTGTCCTGACAGAAGAGAGCCGGGATTACCTCGAGGAGCTACCCACATCAATCGTCCAGGGCGATTTTACACTTGCTCATGGCAGTCCCCGCCATCCTGTCTGGGAATATCTGGTTGATGAAGAATCGGCTCTGGCTAATTTCGCCATCATCGAGACCCGGTATTGCCTGGTTGGCCACTCCCATACGCCGTTTATCTTCGTCGAGATAAATGAAAAATCAGTCGATCTATATAATCCCATGTATAGCCAGCCACTGAACCTGGAAGGGAGTCGTCTCATCATCAATCCAGGCAGCGTGGGCCAACCCAGGGATTACGATCCCCGGGCAGCCTACGCCCTTCTGGATACGGACAAGATGACCTGGGAGCATCATCGCGTCGTTTATGATGTTAGAAAGACCCAAGAGCGGATGGCCAGCCTTGATATGCCAGGCCGGCTGATCAACCGCCTTCAATTTGGCTGGTAAATTAGTACTATTTTGCTACGAGGCCGGCCGAGCTGTCACGGATGCGGTAGACCACGTGTCCATCAATGCGGTTTTCATCCAATCCTCCTTAGGGAAAAGAACAGTGGCGGGTAGAACGAAGGCTTTGCCAGATAATTGCCGGTTTGCCCAGGTTGGCAAGGAATAACAAATCATTACCGGCCAAAAAAACAACGACCAAAAGACTTAGAATGTTGGTGGGAACCTTTGTTGTGATGAAGACGTTAACTGGTAAATGAATATCTTCGGAAACTCAATGGAGTAGTGACATGTTTAGGAGAATCACCTTGATCGTCTTCCTGGCCTCATTGGTCTTACTGGTTGCCTGCTCGGGGGACGCCGTCGATGAATATGCCCCGGATACAGCCAGTTATTCGGTCTCGCAGGCCGAAGAACCGGCCGCCTTCGATTCCAATGAAGCCAATATCGCCGGAGAGATCCTTCAAACCTCGCTTCAAGCCCAGGATAACCAGGAACAACTTATCATTCGCGAAGGCACCATGTATGTTATCGTCGAAGATACCGACATAAGCCTGGTTGAATTCGCCAGGTTAGCCGAAAATAAGGGAGGCTGGGTAGTTAGCAGCGAACTCTACGGCGGTGGTCGGGCGAAATCGGGTAGCATCTCTATCCGTATTCCGGTTGACCAGTTTGACAATACCATGTCCACCATAAGGCAGGCTGTGGTTGAAGTGGATTCCGAATCAACTAGCAGCCAGGATGTTACCGAAGATTATGTTGACCTGGAGGCCCGGGTGGGCAACCTGGAAGTGACGGCCGATCGGGTGCGCAGCTTCCTTGATGAAGCAAAGACGGTCGATGAAGCGCTGGATGTCAACCGCGAGCTCAGCCGCCTGGAGGGTGAAATCGAATCTCTCAAAGCGCGCATGAAGTACCTCAGCCAGTCGGCTGCCTTTTCTTTGCTGGTCATTTACCTGACGCCTGACGAACTGTCACAGCCCATCGAGATCGCCGGCTGGCGACCTGAGGGCGTTGCCAGGGACGCTTTTGAAAGCCTATTATCTGCCCTGGAAAGTCTGGGGAGTGCGGCCATTTGGATTGGCATATTCTGTGTCCCCCTCTCGCTTCTCTTTGGCTTACCACTTTTCCTCATCGGCCGAGCTGTCTATCGACGTAGAGTGGCCGGAAAGGAAGAACAAGCGACCAGCGACCTGCCGGCTGGTGAAGCACCGGACATGTCTGAAGCAGACTCTAAGGAAGACCACGAAGCGTCGGAAGTATAGATAACTGTATCAACACCGGCCGGGTAGACTATTGAGGATGGGTTGTTATAGCTTGCCTCAACTCAGCCACGTAGGCGTGAAACTCGGCTGTGCCCTGGATTTCCAGCTTCCGGGGTCTGGGTAGATTAACCGACAGTCTCGCCGTAATTGTTCCCGGCAGGCCGGTCATGACCAACACCTCGTCAGCAAGAAAGATAGCTTCAGGGATACTGTGGGTCACCATAAAAACCGTCACCGGCAACGCCTGCCAGATACGCAACAGCTCCTGGCTCATTCGTTCCCGGGTCATAGCATCCAGGGCGCCAAAAGGTTCATCCAGAAGTAAAAGGGTCGGCCGGTGTACAAGCGCCCGGGCCAAGGCGACTCGTTGGGCCATGCCGCCTGATAATTGGCCAGGATAACTCTCCTCAAAACCGCTCAAGCCCACCAAATCGATCATGGCTGCCACGCGGTCATCGGCCTCCGAGGTGGGGACACCAGACAGCTCCAAGGGTAGACGCACATTTTTCCGTGTCGAGCGCCAGGGCATCAGATTATCTCGCTGGAAAACGATGCCTATGGACTCGGCCTGCTCCTCTGGGCCGCTGCCATTCCAAGAAACGCTGCCGGTGGTTGGCTCCAACAAACCACCTAGAATGCGCAGCAGCGTGGACTTGCCCACGCCGGATGGGCCTACCAGGCTGACAAACGCCCCGGCAACCAGGTCCAGCGAAACGCCTTCAATAGCCACCAGGCTGTCGCTAAAGGTGTGGCCAACCTTGCGAATCTGGGCATAGGGCAGCAGTTGTTCGGCCATCAGTCAGCCTGGGCATCCAGAACGAACTCGTTTGAAAAAACCGATTCCAGATCATCCAGCTCTTTATCCAGAAAGCCTATCGCCAACAGGGCAGCCTGGGTTCGCTGCCAGGAGGCCAGGTCGGAATAGCCTAAAACATCGGCTCGCCACAGATCCAGGGAAGCTTTAAGGACGTCCAGGCGGCTCTCATCCAACCCTTCCACATAATTCTTGCTTATTTCGAAAGCCGCAACCGGGTCGGCCAGGGTATCCGTTAAACCGCGCAGGATAGCCCTCACCAATCGCTGGGCTAACTCCGGATTTTCCTCGAGCAAGGTCTCATTGGTGATGAGGCCATTGGCGACCAGGTCGGCCGAGTCGGCCACATAGATAACATTGACATCGACGCCTTGAGCGGCCAGCTGGACAGGCTCGTTGTTAGCGTAACCGACGACCGCTTCAACCTGATCAGTCAGCAAGGCCTCTACCTGGCTAAAACCGATCTCGCTTGCGTTAACATCTTCCTGGGTCAGTCCATTGGCTGCCAGTAGACCGGCGTAACCGACGTAGCTGGCCCCGAAGAAGCCAGGCAAGCCCACTTCCCGACCGGCCAGATCCGCGGGCCCGGTAATCCCGGCCTCGGTTTTGCTGATGATGGCGATGGGATAGCGCTGGAACCATTCCATTATGTAAACTACAGGCACTCCCTGCGCCCTGGCCAGGATAACCTGTTCGCCACTTACGATTGCGAAAGGCAGCTCGCCGGCCCCGACCAGGGCAATACCGTCAGTCTCTGAACTGTAATCAAATTCAACCGCCAGCCCTTCGTCGGCGAAATAGCCTCTCTGATCGGCTACATAAAATGGCGCATACTGGGGATCGGGGATGTAACCCATGGGCAATCGGATTGAAAGCAGCTCCGCTTTGGTTGAATTCTGCTGCGAGTCTCCTGAACCAGCGCCGGCACTCAGCCCGCCTGATTTCAAATCGGTCTTGCAAGCAGTCAGAACCAGGAAGGACAGCAAAAAGAATAATATTCTAGGCATGATGAAACTCCATAGGACAACTGAAGATGATTATCCATAATCTACTCGCCCCTTCATTCTCCATTGGCGCCTTTCCACCTTAACAGGCGCTTTTCAAGCAACGCCACAAGACCGTACAACGTCAGGGCAATGACCGCCAACGTTAATAAAACCACGAAAACCAGATCAGTCTTGAACTGATAGCGGGCTGTCACCAACAGATAACCTAAGCCCTGGCTCTTCGGTTGCACAAATTCACCAACCAGAGCGCCGATCACGGCCAGGGTCGCGCCAACTTTCAAGCCAGCCAGGGTAAAAGGGAGCGCAGCCGGCCATTCCAACTTGCGGGCCACCTGCCAGCGGGTGGCCCGGAGTGAGTGCATCAGATCATAGAGCTCGTTCGGCACCGAACGCAAGCCAGCGATAGTATTTATTGCTATCGGGAAAAAGACGACCAGCACAGCAACCATGACCCGGCTCCAGTAAGTTGAGCGTACCCAGATGGTCAGCAAGGGGGCCAACGCGATGATCGGGATAGCCTGGGAGGCAATGAGATAGGGCGAAATAAATCGCTCGGCAACGGCCGATTTGGCCAGGAGATAGCCCAAGGGCATGGCTACCAGACAACCGATCAACAAACCGGGTATGATCTCGCTAATGGTAATGGCGGCGTGCTTGAGCAAACGGCCGTCGGATAACACCACCTTAAATTGTTGCCATACATCGCTGGGCGCCGGCAAGATAAAGCTGTCGTAATCACCCAAGGTAGCCAGTAAATGCCAGGCGGCAATCAAAAAGAGAAAAGAAATCCCTATTGAAAGCCAGGCTGGAACACGCTTGACCATCTGCCAAAGACCAGTTTTTTCGCCAGATTTATGGTCCGGTCTCTTTTTTCGAGATCGCAACGCATCGAGGATCATGGATCAATTCCATTATCTAAAACGGGGCGGGGGAATACGGCAATGGCCACCCGATTGGGTTTGCCATGTCAAAAAAAAACCACCTTGCAGAAGGTGGGGCATAACAAACAAACGCGAATCGTTTGGCTTAACCTTCTTTCATCCAGACTTTAACTGTCGGCTCTGGCCTCTCACCAGATCCACCTAAATCTAAGCGTTTGGCTGTAGATTTAGGGTCGCGGGCTTGGCCTGCGCTGGCCTCACCGCCGATCGGGAATTTCACCCTGCCCCGAAGGTTGGTATTTAATTACTTGAATTATATCTCGCCCGCGGGCCAGGGCAAGAGCAAGGACCGAATACCATGAGCGGTGAAGTGGCAATTATGCAATAAGCACCATCCAGTTAGCGAGCGGAACCGGTAATCAGGGCTTGAGTCACCGGGCACTGCTTCCGGGCCAGGGATCACCGTGGCTTATCGAGCCAATCGACCGGTCCCTCATACTCAATGTTGTGAACTCCCTGACAACGATAGGGTTCCCCAAATAATAACCCCGCAGCTGCTCCGGATAAACTCGTTACGCCTGCGGGGTTATTGATCCTGGATACCATAAGGTGAAATCATCCAGGCCTTAAGAAGTTGTCTCGCTGCTCAGGCCACTCCCAGCCATTGTCTCAGTGGCCTTATTCTCTGCAACAGAGTGATGCGCGGCCGGCACCAAACCTGGCAGCCCTTGCAGGGCACTCATCAAATCAATGCCGGTCAAAGCTTCGATAGTCGCCGGCACCTGGGCAACGATGTCGGTCACATCTCGGGTGATTTTTGAGGCTCCTGCGCCGCCGGCATTGCCGCTATTAATAACCACGATGCGATCGGTCTTCGCGAGCGGAGAGGCAACGGCCGCGGCCACTTCGGGTAAGGCATCGATGATCTGTTGGATAACCGCCGCCTGGGTATATTCCTTCCAGGCCTCCGCTTTTTTATGAGTTGCTTCCGCCTCGGATAGACCCTGTTGGCGGATGACATCGGCCTCCGCCAGGCCGTTAGCCCTGGCGGCTTCTGCTGCAGATTTGCCCTGGGCCAGGATAACATCCGCTTCAGCCAGGCCTTTCGCCTTGGCCATGTCGGCCTCGCCTTGACCGCGAAGCCGAATCGCTTCGGATTCACCGGCGGCCTCTGTGCGTAGCTGATATTGACGAGCTTCCGCAATCGTTTTTACCCGGTATTGCTCCGCCTCCGCCGGCTTTCGAACGGTCGCTTCGAGCTCTTTTTCCCGCCGGCCAACCTCTTGCGCCTCCACCTCAATGCGCTTCTGCTTCTCGATAATCTCAATTTGAATTTCCTCGGCCTTCACCTTCTGATTTTCGATATTCTGCTGGAGAGTATAGGCCAGTTCAGCCTCAGCCTTTTTTCGGTTTATGTCGGCTGCATAGGCTGCTTGTTGCACCTCAAAATCCCGACGGCTCTCGGCTATTTTGGTTTCTGCCAGGTATTTTGCCGTCTCCCCTTCCTGGCGGGCTATGGCACTACGGATAGTGGCGTCTCTTTCTGCTTCGGCTTCGCCGATGTTGGCGTCTCTCTTTACCTGGGCGATGCGCGGCCGTCCCAAGGCTTCCAGGTAGCCTTCTACATCGCTGATATCTTTGATGACGAAGGAGACAATTTCCAGGCCCATACTGGCCATGTCGTCGCCCGAGACCTCTTGCACCTTTTGGGCGAAGGCTTCCCGGTCACGATAGAGCTGCTCGACGGTTAAGGTACCCAAGATGGCTCGTAGATGACCGGCCAGCGTCTCGTGGGCCACATGTTCGATCTCATCCTGGGTTTTCGAAAGGAACTGGATGGCGGCCGTACGGATGGAATTTTCATCACTGCCGATCTTTACCTGGGCAACGCCGTCAACCGTGACGGGTACGCCCTGGCTGGTGGGCACATCCGGGGTAGTAATATCGATGGTCAGGATTTCCAGAGAGAGATCATCGATGCGCTCAAGTACTGGCCAGACAAAGGCCCGGCCACCGGTGACGATACGGAACTTGCTGACCATTTGACCCGCATCCTCACGCCCCTCTCCCCGGCCGGAGATTATCAGGGCCTGGTTCGGACCCACTTTTTTAACTCGGCTGGAATAGACGGTGACCAAGGCGACTATGGTAAACAGGAAAATACCAATTAAAAGGGGGATTGCCAGAGACATCGTTCGCTCCTTTGGAAGATCTAATTACTTTGCCCAAAACATCAGGATTACGCTCTGTGAGGTAACCCAGGAATAGGAAAAGGTAAAGGGGGGGTTAATCTTTCTCTACCGGCCTGACTACGGCATTACGGCCTGTGATTTTTTCAATAATGACAAATTCGCCATTGGCGATGCTCTCACCGGACGCCGAGCGAGCTCCCAGGCGGACCCGGCCGCTGACGTTGTTGAAGGTCACCTGGCCCTGACCGGCCGCGGGGATGGTAATGGTTACTTGGGCTTCCCGCCCAATGGCATCCTTTTCCAGGGAAAAGTGACTTGATCTACTGGGCGACAACACGTAAAGGAACAGTGCCTGGGCTAGCGCGCCCACTGCAAGACCGGCCAGAGTGGCAATCAGGATGCTTGGAATGGGATTCAATTCTAACCAGACCGAGGTGATCATGCCGACCAGACCAAAGGTAGCCCCAAATACAGCTAGGGCAAAGGGACTCACGCTGGCGAAATCAACGCCGGCATCCGCGTCGGCATCCACATTCACGTCGAGGACATCGCCAAATTCCGTTCCAATCAGGCTTAACACGGCAAAAAGAAAGCTGATGGCCGCAACGAAGGCATAGACACAGGTCAACGCACTCCAGGTACTAAATTCTTTCAACATCTCTGGTCCTTATCAAGCTTATACCGAGAGTCATTCAAGAATCCGTAAGAAATATCGTGTAGAATAACAACCAAAACCGTCATCTTTTTTCGATAGCAATTACATCGCCTTTCCAGGCCAATTGCTCCTGGAATATTCAATAATCATTACGCAAAATCTGCGCACAAGTTGCGATAAATCAACCGGGGAATCGATGACCTAGGAACGGTCTTCCAATCCAACGCCGGCGGGAAATTTTTATCGCAAAGAATGGATCTTTGGAACCAAAATTAGAATAAATGGCGACCGGATAAAGTGTGCTATACTACGCACCTGTGACGAGGAGTAGCCCATATTGGGGATTTGAATCATAATAACACCCTTGTTACGCTAGGGTTAAATATTTACTGAGAGACAGCGTCGGTCAAGATGGGTAAACATGGTTATTGTTCTGGCCAGCGCCCTTATACCATTGAGGAATAACCGTTAGATGGCAAAAAAGACACGTCGAAGAAAACGTTCAACCAGCGAGAAGGTCATGGTTGTTCTAGGGATCATAATAGCCCTAAGCATGTTGGTCTCATTAATTGCCGGCCTGGGTTCGAGCGGTCGTAATAGCAACGCCCCCCTGCCCGAAGGCGCACTATTAGAGGAGATACAAACCGAGCCGGTAAGTGCGATTGACAGGGATCTACCTGGCCTGGCCTATGCCCTGGCCACCCTCTCGCCAACATTCATCTAATCACGGGCCATCGGGCAAACCAACCCAAATCCAACCCGGGGTCACTTATCCGGGTGAGATCCAGCCGTCAGGTCAGTAACCAGATTAAAAGCAACCCCAGCACGACCACGCCCACATATTCAAAAACAACTCTCCGGTCCAGGATTCCGGCGAGAGAGCTTTGTATTAAGCCGGCAAGTGCGTAAAAAAGTACGAGCAGTACCAGGCCTCCGGTGGCCGTGGACAATGCCGAATAATTGAGCAGCCAGGTTACAAGACCAAGGACGAGGCCGATAAACAGCCCATAGCCCACGGCAAGAAGTGGCCGTTCGGTGCTATACCAGAGGAGCCGGGTAACCAACATAGTCGTTATGAGTAACACGGCGGGGCCACTGAGCAGAGCCCGGGCTCCCACATCGTAGATGCGGGTGTAGAGGAGCAAGGCGGTCAGGTAAACCAGCACCGTCTCAAGCCAGCCGACAATAGCCCGACCTCTTTTTTCCGGATCAACAGCCGCATATTCGGTTGCGAGAGAGAGCGGGATAATGATCGCGCTGGCAATAAGACCCAAAGTCCAGGAACCAATGTTTTCGAAAATGGCCAACCAGAGGGCCAGGCCGGCAACCAGGAGGCCTGGAACGATCCAAAAATGGTAAGTTCTGGCCAAAGTTCCTTGACGAGCTAATGGATGGCTTCGCAACAGCGATTCGACAGCCGTCACCGCCATTCCGACCATGACCAGTAACATGAGAGTTGTCTCCGACAGGTCTATACTCAGGGGAGAACCCAAAACCGATGTGCCAAGCGATTGCACCGGCGTCTCAACAAAGCGGCTCAAGGCCAGTCCTAATAAAAGCGCCCCGCTCAGTACGCTTAAACGGTCCCGGTCGAGACCGTGCGCCAAATTATTGTTCGCTTTCCCGGCGATCATACACCCCTCTAAGCTGGTTTAGCTTCACACGCTGGATCTCCCGAACCATTTCCAAGGACTCCTTCAGGTAACGGGCCATTTCCCCTTCCTTGCCCTTGGTCTCACTCCGGTCTCGATTGCGCCATTCAACAACGACTTCTTTTATCGGATAACCAGCCCGGTCAAATAAGTAAAGCAGTTCCACATCATAGGCCGAAACTTTCCACCCGGCTGTTTCTGTTTCTTGAGAGAAATATTGCAAATGAGGGAACGTCGCCATAGCCGCTTCGCGCCGGCATGATTTAAAACCACATTGGGTATCATAGATCGTGCGCAATAGAAAAAGGCGGCGAAAATTCAGAAAGATAAAGCTGCCCATCTTGCGCATGAGTGAAGTACCCTCCCGGGCGCTCCCCCGAGAGCCAATGACCACATCAAAACCTTCCGGATACCAGGGCAAAATTTTGTCCAACTCTTTGATAGGCGTCGACTGGTCCATATCTGTAAAAAGAACGATCCCCCCACGACTGTGTTGAATACCGGTCCAGACTGCCACCGGCTTGCCGCCATGGGGAATAGTTAACAGAGAAAAGCCCGCCAGCTCGTCAATGGCGGCCTCAATCAAGGCGCGGCTTTCGTCGGTGGATCCATCGTCGACGATAATAACTTCCCAGGTAAAACTCTGCCCGGCCAGGTAATGTTGGATCTCCGTAAGTACCCCATTTTCAATATTTCGCTGCTCATTCCAACAGGGGATGATGATTGATATTTTTATTTCAGAATGTTGCGGCAATGTTTGCATCTCCTGTTACCTGGGGCCTGATCGAACGGTCAACGGCTGGCTGAGCTGTGACTCTTATTGGTCAAGAATCCACTCATCGGCCTGCGTTAAGACTAACTCTACCTCTAATTCGCCTCCCTGGGCAAGTGCCAAATCAACATCCGTTAACGGCAGGCCGGTCCGTAACTCGTCCAATACGTGCGAAATTCGCAAGCGCCCATCGGCCGATAAGGCCGGATGGACCAGGGCCATACCTAACCAGGTGACGGCCTCCAGCGTGTCCGAATCCTTGGCCCGCAAGCGGGCAATTTCAGCCAGGGTAATGAGTGCGCCGGGCAGATTGCCCATTTGCCGGTACAGGCGGAGCGCTTTGGCCAAGTACCCTCGGGCGGCGTTCAAATCGCCCAAACCTACTGCCGCACCTCCAAGGATTCGCAGACAGTTGCCAATCAAGTAATCTGTGCCGAGTTCCGTTACCGCCGGTAGGGTTGCCAGACCAACCGTCCAGGCTAGGACAAAATCATCTTGTTCAAGGTGCACAGTCCCCTTGTTGACCGCCACCATGGCTCGCACGCTGGGAAATGGTTGAGAGCCTAGAACCTCAAGGACCTGATCATAAAAGAATATCGCTTCCTCATAATCTCCCTGGTTGCGAGCATTTTCCCCTAGGCTGTTTAAGGCGTTGGCGGCGTCGCCCACGTCTTCTTCTTCCCGAGCAAGACGGAGACTTTCCTCAAGAAAGTTTTTCGCCTCAGCATGCGCGCCGGTGGCCGACGCCTGGTTACCCAACTGACGAAGGGTAAAGATCAAGGTCCGCCGGTCGTCCAGTTCGCGAGCGATGGCCGATGCCGCTTCCAATTCTCGCTGGGCTTTGTCGTAATCACCTAACCACAAACCGGTCACCCGGCCGAGTTGAGCGAGGACATTGGCTTCAAGCCGCCGGTCGTTCATGCGTCGTGAAGAGGCCAAGGCAGCCAACAATGAATCATTGGCCTGGCGGTAGTCGCCCATCCAACTGTACAAATTGCCCAATGCCACCTGTAATCGCATCGATTCTGCTTCATTCTTTAACGGATTTAACAAGCTTAAACCGTGTTCCAACAAGCGTTGGCCTTCGAATAGCGCGCCGCGACCAACGGCATCATTACCAGCCCGGCGGAAATATTCACCGGCCTGGACCAACTCGCCGGCTTGTTCATAATATTCGGCGATAAGGGCATTAAATTCGGTGGAGCGCTCACCACCCTGGGCCGTCAGCCACTCGGCCGCGGCCAGGCTGTAGGTACACAATTGTCGTTGGAGCAACGTCTCTTTTATCAGGTCGCGCATCATCGCCTGCCCAAATATGAATTCCCGGCTGCCGGCAAATGCAGGTACCTCCCGCTCATAGATGAATTCACGGGCGACCAACCCCTCAAGAATATCTTCAAGGTTGTCGATATGGTTGCCGTCTGCGGCATCAAGGGCGACCAGCGCATCATCTTGAAAAACGCGCCCGACGACGGTCGCCCGCTGTAATACCACTTGTTCAGGATAGAGCAGGCTATCGAAGCGGGCCTGGAGTAAACCAACCAACGTTCGGGGCACTCGCAGCCGGCCCACTCGAGACCTCTCGACGGTCCAATGCCGTTCGTCCAATTTCTGGATGACCCGGTCCTCGATCAACATCTTGACCAACTCTTCCATGTAATAGGGGTTCCCCTCAGATTGCTCTACGATCAGGTCGCGCAGATCGCGAGGGAGATCATCTACTTTCTGGAGTATTTCCGCCACCAGGTCGCGACTATCCCGCTTATCCAGTGGGCGCATGTGAACCCGGGTGTGGTTCTCCTGGCCAACTCCCCAAGATGGTCGCCGCTGAAGGAGCTCTGGCCGGGCCATACACACAACCATTAGCTTCGATTTGGGCAATGATCGGTGCAATTCGATGATCAGGTCTAGAGAGGCTTCATCGGCCAGATGCACGTCCTCAATTTGAAAGACAACTGGATCGACGGCCGCCAACTGGCCTAAAAATGCACCGACAGCACTCCGGCCGCGATCGGCTACCTCCTGGGGCTCACCGCCCAGGTAAGGTGAGCCAGTCAGCTCAAATCCGACCAGATGACCGATTAAATGAGCCAACTCCTGATTCTCCCCTATGAGACCTGCTACACCACGTTCCATCTTCTCCTTAACAACTTTCGAGCTATCGCTATCCTGAATCTGAAAGCGAAATGAGAGCAGGTCACGCCACAAGGCATAGGGTCGCATGGTCATCGCCGGCGTGGCCCTCCCACGGAAGATGAAATACATTTCTGATCGCAATTCAGACCATATAGCGAATTCCGAAAGAAGGCGCGATTTTCCCAGGCCAGGATCACCGGTTACCGTTACTATTTGAGACTCAGATTCTTCAACGGTGTTGATGTATGCCTTTTGTAGCACTTCCAGCTCGGCCAGATGACCGACCATACGGGTCGCCACGCCTTCAACACCCCGGATTTGGATGCGAAATGCCCGCGGTTTACCGGCAAGCACGCGATAGGTTTCGACCAGGCTCCGGCCGCCGGGGCGACGCGCGCGTACCGGAGCGTCCGGTTCAATTTCGAAAATCCCCTGAACTTCACGAAAGGTATCCCGGGTGATAAGGACCAACCCATCGGCAATACCGGCCACTCGGCTGGCAAGGCTGATCGTTGCCCCGGTAGCCGAATAGTCGCCACTCGGCTCCGAGACAGTCAGTAAGACGGGGCCGGTATTGACACCAATCCGAATAGGTAGTGGCTCTCCGGCCGGAATGAGATCTGCGGCGTGCTCAGCCAGGGAATCGCGAATAGCCAGGCTGGCTCGCACCGCCTGTTCCGGATCATCTTCCCGGGCCAGGGCAGCCCCCCAGACGGCCAGCAGATCACGTTCATTAAGATTAATCACCAAACCACTGCCTTCATCGATGTACCGGGTCGCGTCTGTCCATAGTTCTTCAACCTTGTGGCGGGCGGCCTCAGGACCAAGGCTGAGATTGGCCAGCGCCGCATATTCGGCCGCGTTAGCATAAACAACGGTAATCGTCTTGTTTTGTTCTGTTGGTTTGCTGGCGGTATAGGAACGATGGACCGGCTGGGTAACCGGTCGGCGCTTTCTATGATCCAGGGCGGTCTCGGCTGCCCGCCGTAGATAAGCCGGGACGACGCCACCCAGACCGCCTAAAACCCTGGTTACTTCATGGGTAAACTCCTGCACCGAAGCCGGCCGGTCTTCTGGATCCTTCGCCAGAGCTCGTAGCAAAACTTCATCGATTTCGAGCGGCAACTCCGGGTTAACTAGCGTGGGCGCAGGCGCCGGATCGCGCAGATGCTTTAACAAGGTGGCCATCCGCGCGTCCCCGACAAAGGGCAGGCGTCCGGTAATCAGTTGGAACACCATAACCGCCAAGGAATAGATGTCGGCTCGATGGTCGACAGTCTCCATACCCATTATTTGTTCCGGTGACATGTAATCCGGCGTGCCTAAAGTTACACCGCCACCTGTGATTGCACTATCGACCATGGCCCCGGCCGTTATCCGAGCGATGCCAAAATCCGTTACAAAGGCATTACCCTCGCGATCGATCAAGATATTGGACGGCTTGATGTCCCGATGAATGACCCCTTGGCGGTGGGCATAATCAAGGGCCGGACCGACCTGGTTCAGCAGGAACAGCACCTCCTGCAGTGGAATTGGGCCGTCGCTAAAGGCATCCTCCAGTGTGCCGCCCTCCAGGTAGCGCATGACGATATAAGGTGGTTCATGAGAACTGTCAAAGTCATAGACCGGTAGAATATGTGGGTGTTCCAACCTGGCTATAACTCGTGCTTCTCGTTGGAATCGACCCCGCACTAATTCATCCTCGATGACGGCCGGCCGGATCACCTTCAGAGCCACATGACGGTCCATTCGAGGTTGGTAGGCCTGGTAAACGGTAGCCATCCCCCCCAGGCCGATTTCTTCAATTATCTCGTAAGGCCCGAGCCTCGTTCCGATCATCTTTCCGCTATCCGTATTCAACTGATATCAGTATACGGTTTAGGGGAAACAAACACAATTTTATTAAGAATACCAGCCGGGAGTGGGCAAGCGAGCAACAAAAAAAGACGGATTCATATACCCTGAGGAAATTCAAATCCATCCAAGTATAGGGTGAAGCTACGGGGTCTAAACGCCGGTTACCTTACGACGGATGTTATCCGGTCGTTTCCCAGGTTCGTGGATTTCCGCGATGGCGCTCCAGGCCGGCGTATTCGGATCAAAGTGAATGCGCTCCCAGCCAACAAGGCCGTAACTCTTAGCGTAGAAATACTTCTCACCACCGTTCAACCAATGAAACTCGAGAACATCTTTAACCGTAATCCCGGTGCGGAAAGTGTATTCATCATAGTGGGCGACAAGCTGTAACGAATTACCCACATTCCCCGAATTTTCGGCCGATTTTTCGCCGCTTTTATCTTTATAAAATTGAACTTTAGTCTTCGCGTTAAAGACCTGGCCCAAGGCCATCTTACGCCTGGCCCAGCGACTGCCCTTTTTGCGATCGCTGTCGGTCAGGCGGTAGTAGCGACCTGCACCTGGCGAGGTGTCAATATCCCGATAGATGAAGTCGTTATCGAAGAAGAATTGCTCCCAATTGGTATTCTTTGTCTGGTAGAAGGTCGAGCCATCCCATTGGGTCTGGAATCGTTCCTGGCCGCCATCCGCGTTCTTCACTTCGTAAATCCGGCCGTCGCCGCCAATGTAATCCTTCAGATCATAGACCTTCCCGGTTGGTTTGATAGCATCGATAACTTTCTCAGACGGCCGTTCGGCGTCCAAAACGCTGGCTTCGGTGTGATAATAGCCGCTGCCAAACTTTTCTGAAGACAACAAGCGAACGGTGGCGTCATTTTTGATCTTGAAGAGTAACGGGCTTTCACTCTCGGGCTGCTCGCGCATGTTGAGTTTTAACTTGGTTATGGCCAGATTATTACCGCGTATATCGAGACTGGGCCCCCAAAGGTAACCTTCGACCAGATCGCCGGCCGGCGGCTTGAGGCTGCTGAAAAGGGGCTCTAAAAGAGGCCAGGGGTCCATCAGACCGGCGGGCCAGCCGGGCACTTGATAACCATTTTTCTTTACGGTCATATGGAGATGCGGCCCGCTCGAATTACCGGTGTTGCCGCTGAAGGCAATTATCTGACCGGCGTTCACCTGATCACCTACTTTCACCGCGATATCGGCCGAGGCATGGGCATAAAGGGTGCTCAAGCCGTCGCCGTGGTCGATAATCACATGCCAGCCATAAGCTGAGGGTTTGCCGTCCCGGCGCTTATCCGTCACCTTCAACACCGTTCCTGGAGAAGCGGCATAGTAAGGGGAACCCATCGGCGCGGCCAGGTCGATTCCCTCATGGCCGGGATATCCGAATTGAGCGTAATACTCCGGGCGACTGGCAAAGGCCTGGGTGACAAACTTCTGGGTCGTTGGCCAGCGTTCAAATTGGATACTATCCAACTCCACTGGTTCTTCGATCACCGGGTCCGGTGTCTTGACCGGCTCTGATTTCGGCTGTTTTACAGGGCCAGGCGGCTGATTGCCGACCGTGGTGACCGGGTCAGAGCCGGTGACGAAATCCGGAGGCTCCGGCCGTTTGGGAGCATTGCTGAGATAGTGCACGTTGTCCCATTCGCCCTCAAGGACGTAATAGACTCGCTTCTCGCCAATTTGTAAATTCTCGGACATCTGGCAGGCATATTTTAGACCATCATATTCCGCCCAGAACTCGCGTGATACCGGGACAAAGCTATGGGCGAAGATAACCTTCTGCAAGGCTGCGGATGGGTTGAGGGTTATCAAGCGGTGTTCCAGACCTTGCTGCCAGATGTACTTTTCCACATTAGCGTCTTCACCGTCAACGGCCGGCTGGTACCCGGGCTGCTCCGTTTCAACGCCAACCCCGCTGTTGCCGCTCTCGGCATCGGTGGGTGGAGGTGGCGGCGGCACCACTTCAACCGGTTCAGGCGCGCCAGCCGGCGCTTTAACAATCCCCCCGGGTTCAAGCTTGCCGCCGATGTTCACCCAAATCGGTTCGCCCATCTTGTGACCGTCGATGATTGAATCTGGGTTGGCGCGTTTATTCGTCGCGCCATTATCAAAAGTCAGGTAGGGGGTAAGGGCAAAGATGCCCACATCGTGAGGTTTCCAATGATCGATCCAACTGGCATCAGGTCCGGGACCACCAGATCCTGGCAACGTCCCGGCATAGGAATGTTGGTAATAATGAGGAATCAACTTCTCACCCTGCCACTTTTCTACCAGTACGCCCATCCCGCCATACGGCACGCCATGGCCGACATTATTGGCATAATGGAACTTGAACCAGATATCGCCATCATGGATCCGGAAGTCGCATCGGTTTTTTTCCAATTCCCAACTCGTGATAAACAAACCCTTTACGGCGCCTGGCTTGGCCTCCGGCTCCTGGGGATGGACGGCCGGGAATTCCGGATCGACAACCTTCTTGATTTCCTGTGGGGGTGTAAGAATGGAACCGGGCTCCGGCGGCACGTAAGCAGGGCTGCCGTTGGCCTGCATATAAGCCACGAATTCGGGGATAGCCGATTGCCAGTTGGCTTTGCTTGCTTGCCAATAGCCCAGGTTCCACATCGCGATTCCGATAATATCGTCATATTTAGATAACTCTCGCTCGTAATTCGTCATTTGGAAGAAGAAACGATCGTCGCCGGCGAAATTAAATCCGCCATCCAATCCGCACTCTTTGATGGCCATGCCGCCATGGGCGCCCAGGGAGTTCAGATATTCGATCTCCTTTATCGGCCGGTAGGGATTCCCAAACAAAACCTTTCCGTCGTTGCCGACCAGGTCGGGGAAGCCGTAAGCATGCCGGCCGTAGATATTTCCATCGGCCCAGGCTTCCAGGATAAAGGGTACCAGGAGCTTTATCCACATCTCAAAATCACCCGGACTGCCGCCAGCCTGGTTCAGCACACAGACCTTGAAGCCATCGGCATTGGCCAGCTTCATGACCGCCCGTTCATATGTCACCAGATTTCTTAAGGATGCGGGATCGCTCCCGCCCTGTTCATTGGTTATCGTGTAATAATCGGCCGGGTTCTTCTGCCAGCGTGCCCGCAGGCCACCATTATCATATTCCAGGTACCAATATTTCGCCGCCATTTCCAGGGTGATGCCCGCCGGCAAGGAATTTATGTCCCCTGGCGCCTCGAGATAAACTGACACATCGCGATAGATTGTGGTCGTATGGCCGCCGCTGAGGCTCTTGGCTTCTACCAGGCTACCCCCTTCGCCCACCGCAGTGACGAGTCGCGGTTTGGCCTTAAGAAAATCAGCAAAACCGAGTCTCTCTCCCGAACATAAATGCGCGCCTAACTTGGTCATATTTCAATCCTCCGTATCTTGTGGCCTGCCTGATCCGCGAACCGGCACTCCCATAGCCGATATTCTCTACATTTATATGGCAAACGGTAAATTAGGACTCGCGATCGTGACACTTTTTTGCCCAGGCCAACCTAGCACCCAAATCTTGGGAAAAGTGGGCCAAGCTCTGACCGTCCCACCCAGCTAGTTAGCCAAGTAAGCCAGGTCCCTATTCGCCTTACTAATTAGTTGCTTAATTCAAGAATCGAGGTATTCACCAACCGGTTGCCTGCGGAGCAATCCGATGACTAGATGAGATCGTATCCGGTTGATCGCTTCCTCATAATCTGTGCAGATTACATAATAACACAGGCGCCGGTATTTGTCAGCGGTTTTGGCATAATAATAAGGGTGGTTTCATCGTCAGGCTGTGCTTTATATTGCGGATAATACCTGTCGCCAAACAGGTGTGGTGTAGACATCCTTTCCGATGACAGAAGCTCATGCCAGATCAACCAGGGCTGCAATGCGCTCTACCGAGCGCTGAAAATAATCGTTGCCGGATATTCGCAGATCGATGGCCTCAAAGGGACAGGCTTCGACACAACGGCCGCAACCCCGGCAAACTTCACTATCGATTACCGCTATTCCCCCAACCATTGAGATTGCCTGCACAAAACACAGCTCCTGGGTACATATTTCACAACCCTGGCAGTTATCGTTGACTGCTACCGTCACCCCGGGCATCCGGGTCACCTTGTGGCTGATCATATTGTCTAGCCGGGGCAAAGCTTTCCAAAGGCAACAGCAGGGGCAACAGTTGCAGATGGTCATGAGCTTCTGCCCAGGCGTGGCCCCCAACCAGATCCTATCCAGCTTATTCCGGCCGATCATGTGAACCAGGCCGGCCTCCCGGCAGCGGGCCAGGTGGGCCAGGGCCTCCACCTCGCTGACCAATCGCCCCAGCTTGGGGTTTATCTTCAGCACGGCCTCACCCAAAAAGATACAGCCTAGATCCCGCGGATAATCAGCGCAGTGGTCGGCTTCCCGGCAGAGGCAAAAATTCATGATCCAGCGGTGCTTGGCCTCCCGGATAAAATGTTCAACCACAGCCGATGGCAATACGGTGTCGGCCGGGCGGTCGATGGGCTCGTTTACCTGGATAACATTATCTCGCGGCAGATAGATAATGTCGTCGTCCCAAAACAGGCTGTAATCGACCAGCCGGCCGATGCCCGGCGCCCGGGTAAGGCTGGCCAGCCACAAGCGGGTGGGAAAAGCTCTTTTAATAATTTCTACCAGCCAAAGAGGTCGTCCCATATTCTTTCACGGGTAGCTTATCCGAGGAAAAAGTATTGGACAGGTGAAGAATGTCACCTCCGAGCGCTGACCTTTGACAGTTTACTAGGCAAGCCAGCACATGCGATGGCCCTGAAAACCGTGGCGTGTATCCTTTGGTTCCCCAGGCTGGGAGGTCCAGACTCGCTCTACCAAACCCCTTAACCCGGCAGCAGGGAGGCTGCCTGGTCGATGATGGCTGCGGTCGCAATGGCCGTATCCCCGGCCAGGGAAAGCTCGGCCCATCCTTGCGGCCGGCCGAAGGCGATCCGGGGCGACAATTGGCCTCTATTCGGGAAAAAGAGCTGGCCCATCACCTGGAACAGTTCGGCAACTTTCTGTTTATAGTGCGGCTCTCGCCGGGACCAGGTCACCGGGCTGCGGAACCAGCCCGCAGAAAGTACGCCGCTGACCATGGTCGCCGCCACCTGGCAGTGAGGCACCTTGCGCAGCATGAGCGCGATGCTAGATGACCAGTTGGCCAGCTCACTCCTGGCTTCCCTCGGCCGTATCGCCGGGTCAGGATCTAAGCGGCCACTGGGAAAAGTCAACAGCGCCCCACCCTGCTTAAGATGGCGCAACGATTCCCGTAGAGCGCCCATCCGCGAATAGGAATCGCCGACCACGCTGTCCGAGGCGATGAAGATGAAGTGATCGACCGTAGCCGGCAACAGGCGCACGATGGAGACATTGCTGGCCACGATCTTCAGATCGTCCCGTGGCAATATAGAAGCGGTCAGCAGAAAATCGATCGTCCCGGGATGGTTGGCGGCCAATAGAAGCGGGCCAACCCTGGGCAAAGCGCTTGCGCCACTTATGTCAACTTCTCTGACAAAATCAGCGATACCGTGTCCGGCCGCTTCCCGGAAGCCCACTGTGGCCACATCATTTTCAAAAGTGGCCGCGAAACGGGCAAAACGTCTGACCGGCGGCCGGAGCAGGGGCGTTACCAGGCGGCCCAACCGGGGATAGTTCCCCAGACCAAGCACCCACAGCGCCTCTTTGATGATAGCTCGTTGTAGACTCTCTGAATCAACGGCCGTCTCAGTCATTTGCTCCAGTTGAGTTACCCTAAACAGACATATTATGTGGCCAAATCGGGTCAATTAAACCAGAAACAACCGATCTGGCAACGGCTAAACCAAAAGCAGCATCCTTAAAAGCAACCCCACTTAACATAGGGGTCAGCATCCTCAGAGGTGATCCAAACCATCCAGGCCATCCTTTTTTTACCATCTATTATCTACATCTCTTTCTGTTCTCGTCCGTTCTCGTCCGCAACCTTTCCCATTCAAATCTCCTGAGTAAAAGTCCACAAACCTGGGCTAAATTGCCGCCACAGCCCTCCACAAACACAAAAGTATGACGGAGAAGGACATGACCGACCCAACCCGGGATCTGCATTCTCGATGAGCCTGCTCGCCGAAATCGAAGGGATTTTGTCGGACCTCGTCTTCACCAGAAAAGTCTTTGCCTGTCTGCTCGACCGGGTAAAACAGGGCCGGTTCGCGGCCGGTCAGCAGGTAATCTCCCTGCTGACCGGCTGCGCTTCCAGCCTGTGGGATTGCAGCGTCCACCCGGTTAAACGATCGCGGCCTATGTGGCTCTACTACAATCACCGCTGGGGACAGAAGTCACCGGCTGAAGGGGTTCTTTCGTATCTTTACCGGGCTGGAGACATCACATAGGATCGTTCAGGCAAGAACAGCCCTGTAAAAATGAGAGAAGAAGAACAATCTATCATGATTGATAATCCGGGCATCAAGCCGCCATTGACTCCGGTAAAATGAGCATTCTACGGCTTGAATGACGGTGGTTTCGCGGATGAAATGAAGCTTAGTGTCACAGAAAGTTGCTGCTTGTTGATCCCCTGCCCGCTTGGTATATATTTTTGTAACGGCCGAGCCAGACCCCAAACTTTTGACCGCTTATTACTTTAGCAATCAGATTAGTGAAATGGTTCTATAATTTTAGGGGAGGGAACGAGTGGCTGGTCAGGCTGTTGTATTGCGTAGGCTAGACCATGCCGGTCAGTTAGGACGGCGCTTTAGGCCGTAGTTTAACAATCGAAGCTCAGCGTCGTTTTTTGCTGGTGCCCAGCCGGCTTAGCAGCGGAAGTGATTGCAGAAGCATCGTCCGCTCCTGGTCCGGTTTCAGCGGCGCTGGAGGGATACGCAAGCAGATTCGGCCGATGGTAAAAGAATCACCCGGACGCAGAGGGATGCTCTCTTCCGGCGCTAGCTCCTGGCGGTCATTATAGACCGTGGGGTTTGTTTCGCTAAGGTTTAACAGTCGAAATTCGTCGTCGACGTAGTAAATGACTGCGTGTTGGCGGGAAGCATAGGGGCAGGAAATGATGATATCGTTTTCCAGGGCACGGCCGATGAGCGCCCCCCGGCTGTCATCGATGGTGGCTGTTTGTTCGCCTGTTTCCTCTGTTAGCCATTCAATCGTCAGGTGTGGCAATGAATTACCCCAGGTTATTGGTCCATAAAAGACTTGACCGGCTCGAGGACAACTTTCTCCGCCTCAGCCAGCGACGTGCCACACCAACTACAGTCGGCCTGGCCATAATCCATCAGGTGGTTACAAGATGGGCAGCGGGACCTCAGGTTAGCATCGGCGCCGTTCCCGTTTCCGCCGCGCACGGCGCTTGGGGGTACGACCTTCAACTTTACTTGTCCGATTAGGAACGAATCACCAATCTGCAAATCCGATCTCAGATTGTGAGCGAGCGGCCATTGTTCATTAAACAGGATGGGATTGGTCGTGCTCTTATTGTGCAGGTGAAAAGATCCGTCGCTAAAATAGATAGCAGCATGGCGACGAGATACATGCGTATCGCCTAATACGATATCACAATTAGGATGCCGTCCGATAGAGATGGACTGCATGCTATTGACAGTTTTTCTGAGCGTTTTGCCGTCGGCTTGCCATTCTATTGCTATCTGAGACACTCGGTTACCTCCGTCGCCACCAGGACTGATATGTCCTGGACCAAGCTAGGGTAGATTCTCTGTTAATCGTCAAAAATAATCAAATTTCCCCGTCGTTATCTGCTTTATATGTCTCCTCAACAGAGGAGTCTCCCGATAGAAAAATGCGAATTGCTTATAGTCCATTCTTCCTATTGGCACTGTAGCTTGAGCTACCGGGGCCTATTTTAGCAGCAGCCTAACATCTTGACTGATTATTTCCAATCTGGTTTACATAATTATACCAAGTTGCCGCCAGAGGACAACATTTTTTGGTCAAAATAGAACATTTGTGCTATAATTTGGATTAGCCCTCGTGTTTTTTGATATGAGCCTTGGGCGCTACTTATCTCGAAAGTAAGAAAATAATGAGAAAGACGAATCCGAATACCATTTCGCTAAAGTGTTCCGCCCTCCGGGCTGATGGACTGCCCTGCCAGGCCTGGGCCAGACGGCATGGCAAACCGCCGCGTTGTAAGGCCCACACGCCTGACGTGGTCAACTTTGTCGTGGACAGCAGTATGCTGGTCGGACCGGCTCTTCCGGCCGGAGAAACTGACCCGGTCGGGGCTCCTGGCGGTTTATACGTACGCAATTTCACCTTGCAAGAGATTGCCGACCTGGTCAATAAAAATGCCGAGAATGACCTGACCGATGAGCTAGCGGCCGCGCGGGTGACCGTCCACCGGGTACTAAAATTTTTGGAAGAGTCTCTGACACCCAGCGAGTTCGCTCACCTGGCCCAGGTTATCTTTAACGGTACCAGTACCATCGTGCGCCTGCTCCAAGCCCAACACGATCTGGCCGATCCACTTACCGACCGCTTTCATCTGGCCATCGGCCTGGCTCTCGACGAAATATCCGAGGAATGGAATTTCAAATTGTGAACGCACGTCCTACAACAGGCAATCTGAAGCAAGTGAACCAGCAGGATCTGGTGGCGGCGGTTCGCTACACTCTGGCCGAGGTGGATCGTTTTTCTCGTCTGGTAATTGGCCTGCCATTGTACAACTACCAGGTCAGGCCACTTCGGGCGGTCATCCGTAGCGTTATACAAGGCGATGGGCTGGAATTTTTGCTGGTATTCCCGCGGCAAAGTGGCAAAAATGAGGCGGTGGCCCAACTCATCGTTTATCTGCTAAACCTCTTTCAACGGCGAGGAGGCAATATGGTTTTCGGCGCCACCGGAGATGGGCTCGGCCGGGGCATACGCCGCCTGGAGCAGCGTCTCGATAATTCCTGGAATGAAGGTCGCTGGTCCAAAAGAAGCCGGCCGGTAAGCCGGGTGGTCGGCCAGGCAGGGGCGATCTTCATTTCCACCCACCCGGCCGCCGCCGCCAGGGGGGAAACGGCCGATTGGCTGCTGGTCATCGACGAGATGCAAGACCAGGCGGCCGCCCACCTCGAAGCCGTCTTCGAACCCATGCGGGCGGCCCATAATGCCACCGCCCTATACGTGGGCACGGTTAAGAGTACCACCGATGCTTTATGGCAGAAGAAAGTTGCTTTGGAGGTGGAGCAGGATCGGGACGGCCGGGAACGCGTTTTTCTGGTCTCCTCCGCTGAAGTCGTGGCCGATAATCCCGATTACGGACAGTTCCTGGCCCGAAAGATCCGCCTATTAGGCCGTCACCACCCGATTGTGGCCAGTGAATATTTCAACGAACCCCTGGCCGGAGCGGGCGGGCTTTTCGACAGCCGGCGCCTGGCTTTGATGCGCGGCGCACACCTCCGCGGCCGGCCCAAGGAAGCTTTTCCTGCGGCCGGCAGAGCCAGGGATACCAGAGCGAATATTGATCCGCCGGCTCCAGAAGTACATGGTGACCAGGCAATCTATTTAGCTACCCTGGATGTGGGCGGCGTTGACGAGGCGGCGACCGATCCGTTGGCCCGGTTGGCCAATCCGGGTCGCGATTACACCGTGGCCCATATTTTCGTCGTTGAAGCCCCGGCCGGCGAGCAGCCTTCGCCCACTTACCGGGCCGTCGATATCTTCGTCGACCAGGGCAGCCGCCATTTTTCGTCGAGTACGAGCCAACCAGGATTGGCGCAACGGCTGTTGAAGTGGTTCCAGGCCTGGGAGGTAGTGCACCTGGTAGCAGATAACAGTGGCGTCGGGGCCGGCCTGGTTGACTGGCTTAAAGCCCAACTTGGCCCGGAGCGGGTGACCGGCTTTTTTTTCAGCCGTTCCAGAAAGGCCACGCTGGGCGTCAATTTTCTGAGCCTCATCGAGACCGGTCGTTTTGCCTATTGGCGAGGCGATGATGACCCGCTGGCCGATGGCTGGTGGTTCTTTACCCAGGCCCAGGCTTGTACCTATTCGCTGCCGGCCGATGGGGCCATGGAGCGAGATCTACGTTGGGGGGTCCCTGATGGCGTCCGGGTTAGCACCCCGGCCGGTAGCCAGCTAGTCCATGATGATCGCCTGATCTCGGCCGCGCTGGTGGCCGTCTATGATGAATTATGGCAGGCTGGGCGGTTGCACCTGGGACAGGCGGCCAGCGCCATTATCCCGCCACCCAATAACTGGGATGATCCCGGCTATTAATGGCCAAAAAGGAGACGCTCATCGCACCCGGCCTGCCGACCAATGTGAGCCCGCGCGCCTTGTCTATTGGCCGGACCATCGACCGTTTGTGTCGCCTGCCCGGCACTTATACCGTCACGGTGACGGTCCCCTCCAGCCGGCGGGCGCCCTGGCTCGTGCAAATCCACCGGCTCGAAGCGATTCGTCGCCTGGAAATCAGGTAGAAAGGAAAGGGTCTTACATCAGCCCGTCATCTGACTCCGCGGCCGTTGCATGCTCCTCCAACCAGGCCATTATCTGGCCCCGGCTCTCATCCGCCAACGGCCAATCGGCCAGAGGTGGCCCGCCATAACGATTCTCCTTCAGGAATTGGCTGAAGGCCGGCCAAACCGCGGCCTGGGCCAGCCAGGCCCGCCAATCAGCTTCGTTCTGCCGGGCGATGCCCTCGGTCCCCCTGATAACATCGTACCAAGAATAATCGGCCAGGCCGGATGATTCGGGCAGTTGGATTTGGGCTACGGCCTGGTACTCGGGTGGGCCCATAAAGGGCAAACCATCGCCGGACCAGGTGTCGATACCAAGACGAAAAAAGGTAATACCGGCCGCGCCTCGGGCAAAGGCGGCCTCTCCCTGGTGGGTGATCTCCTCCGGCGTCGGCCGGCCACCTACCTCAGCTACCGATTGCAGCATCGGCACCAGCGGTTTGCCATACGGCTCGAGCAGATCAAAAGCCACATCCAAATGCTGTTCGATACTTTTTTTGCGGCCGAACATGACCGGATAAACCATCGGCTGCATACTATCCACAAAGGGCAGCCAGGGATCGATGTAGCGTTCGAAGGGGCGATTGTGCCGGCCGTCTAGAATCATGCTCAGGTGGGCCGGCGGTGGCAGTCCCTGCCGTATGAGGGTCATGAGCTCCGTAGCTTGAGCGGCCGTACCCTGCCAATAAAAACGGCCGTGCTCGACATCTAGGGACACCGATTTCACCCCCTCTACTCGGCCAGCCTGGATAAACTTTTCCGCTTCCCCGGCCAGATCCGGTGCCTGCCCGCTTTCCGCTTTGGCCCTGGGGACGCCCCAGGTATGCACTTCCAGGCCGTGTCCGGCAAACGTTTCTACCCAGTCGCCGATCCGATCAACACCGGTGATGGCCTGGGGGCCAAAGTCATTCAACTCGCCTTGCCAGCGGTTCCCATTGCTGCACTTGAGCATAATCCCGGCCACGTTAGGCATCTCAGCCCGGATCAGCCGGGCGCACTCCTCGATGGTCATCCCCGGCGTATTCCGGGCTTTCCAGTTCACCAATAAGATCTTGCCGTCAAAAGGCGTGCTCATGGAAATCTCCTGCTATCGATTCGATTAAGAGCCAACATAATCTGTTTATCCTACCTTACAACTTCAAATTTCGAAACGGGTAAATTCCGGAAACCCGGAACAGCCGCTTTCTCTCTCAGGACGCCTTAAATACAGCCGGCTTCTACCTGCCCGCCTAATGCCTGTCTCAGCGAAGGTAGGGAAAAAACAGATCCGCTTCTGTATCTCACCCTGGAAAAGCTGTGTAATGCTCATATTGTGGGTGACCGGCCGGGGGAATGATGGTAAGATTTGCCCGATCAGTATGCGACCTTTCAGCTATAAAAAGGCAAGAGCAACCCCAGATGTGGCCATACATCCGTGGAGCAAACATCCTAAAATACGGCATAAACTAAAGAGAGAGCACCCTAAAATCTGGGGTAAACTTAGGAATTAGCATTCTCAGACCGGCCTTCGACTCATGGAGGGATGCGACCTTAAACCTTGGATACAACACCGACAAACTGGAACGATAAAATGGCAAAACAGAAAGAAAAAAAGAAAGAAATAGGCGACCCCGCCGACGATGAAACCGCCCCACCTGAAGACGAATTGGTCATCAGCAAACACACCGTCACCATTCATGGATTGACCGTGCCCTATACGGTCACGGCCGGCCGGATCGTCCTCAAAGAAGAAAAGGAAAAAAAGAAAAAATCGGCCGGAGAAAAAGCCCGGGCGTCTATATTTTTTGTCGCCTACACCCGCGATGACATCCAGGATCCGGAAAACCGGCCGGTGACTTTTTCCTTTAACGGTGGACCTGGATCTTCGTCAGTCTGGATGCACCTGGGCTTGCTGGGGCCTCGCCGGGTAGTGCTCGACGAGGACGGCCGGCCAGGTCCGCCCCCCTACCGCCTGGAGGACAACGAATATTCATTACTTGACATAACAGACCTGGTATTCATCGATCCTGTTAGCACCGGATTCAGCCGGGCCGTGGCCGGCGAAAAACCAGGAGAGTTCCACGAATTTAAAAAGGATATCGAATCGGTTGGTGATTTTATCCGGCTCTTTACCAGCCGCTACCAACGCTGGGGATCGCCTAAGTTTCTTATCGGCGAAAGTTATGGCACCACCCGGGCGGCCGGTCTGGCGGGCTACCTGCAAGATCGCCATGGTTTGTATCTTAACGGGCTGCTGTTGATATCCAGTGTGCTCAATTTCCAGACGATCCGAATATCCTCGGGCAATGACCTGCCTTTCATCTTATTTCTGCCCACCTTCGCCGCCACGGCCTGGTATCACGGCCGGTTGCAGGCCGATCTCCAGCAGGATCTATCCCAGACCCTGGCCGAGGTTAGCGCGTTTGCCATGGGAGAGTACGCCCTGGCCCTGTTGCAAGGAGACGATCTACCGGCCGCTGAAAGCGAGCAGATTGTCCAGAAGTTGGCCCGCTATACGGCGCTTGATCCCGACTATATAAAAAGAAGCAACTTACGGATCAACATTTACCGTTATGTAAAGGAATTACTACGCGATCAGCGGCGAACGATAGGCCGGCTGGACAGTCGCTATATGGGTTACGACCGTGATGCGGCCGGCGAGCAGGTGGAATATGATCCGAGCCATGCCTTGCTTATGGGCGTCTTCTCGGCCACCTTTAACGATTATGTACGTGGCGAACTGTTATATGAGAGCGATCTCCCCTATGAGATCCTGGCCAACTTGTGGGCCAGCTGGCGTTACGAAGAACACCAGAATGAATATGTCGATGTGAGCGAAACCTTGCGCAAAGCGATGAGCCAAAATCCCAATCTCAAGGTCATCATGGCCAACGGGTATTACGACCTGGCGACCCCTTACCTGGCCACCGAGTACACGGTCAGCCACATGCAATTGGAGCCTGCATTGCGAGGTAACATCAGCCTGACTTATTATGAATCCGGCCACATGATGTACATCCACCGGCCGTCTTTGGTGGCCTTAAAAAGGGATCTGGCGAAATTTATTATCGCGGCAACAGCTCCGGGCTAAACCGCCAGACCTAGTAGGTTTAAGAAAACCTACTAGGTCTGGAAGGTCATGGTGCCGGCTCCAGGGTAAGCAGGTCACTCTTGCCCGTCTCGGCGTCTTCACGAAGCCAATTGTTGGGGATATATTCAAAAAAGCGCCACTTATCGACAAAATTATCATATTGTGCGTGCATCGGGTGTCCGCTCTGACCGAGTTGGTTAATCATCCAGGAATCAGCCAAGCTACCCAGGTCAATGACCTCCCGAATATGTGGGATCCAACCTACCTCAAAAGATTCACTGCGGGCGATCCAAGCGGTGTTTTGCGGGACCAACGAGCTGCCGTTGGTTTCATAGGGCCCACGATTAAATATATTGTCGATCAGGCCGATTCCAGTCTGGCCCAAGGTAGGACTTTCAAAGATGATGGTATGGATTTCTCCCCAGCGCCAACTCTCTGAATCCTTACCCAGGTCGGCCACTGCCCGGGCATAGCCCTGCACGAAGGCGCTGGCCAGGATATCATCGCGGCTTTCCACCCCGGCCGTGCCGGCATCATCCCACCACTTGTTATTGGGCTCTTCGAGCAGATGGTAAACCGTATCAGCATCGGCCGGTCCGCCATAAGGCCAATGTCGCTCCGGTAGCTGATCGCGGAATATCTGGGCCAACAATTCGTCCCAAAAGTAGTTGTAAACAACAGCCTCACTGCTATCCATGCCCATCACCGCATCCCAGGACAAAAGCCGGTCCCTCGCTTCGGCCGCGGCCGGATAATCCATGGTGAGACCATCAAGATAGGGGATTATCTCCAGGGCCGAGACGCTACCGCCATCGGTCTGAAAAGCCATCACATCCTCGATGGAGATGCCGTCCGTATCGGCCGCCACCCTTTGGTTTATTCTTTCAGCTCTCTGACCCCGATCCTGGCTCTTGCCTAACAGATAGGGGTAATCAGCTTCCACCACCTGCGGTTGGTTAGCGGTGACAATAAATCCTTTTTCCGGGTTGACGGTCCGGGGCATATCTTCATAGGGGATAAAACCGGTCCAGGTGTAATCGTCGTTCCAGCCAGGCACAGGCATCGTGCCATCGCCGGCAGCCCGGATGGGCACTTTTCCAGGCATAACAAAGCCGATATTACCCTCCACATCGGCATACAGCAGGTTCTGTTTGCCGGCGTCGAATTTGGACAAGGCGTCATTGAACTCCTGCCAATTTTGGGCGACGTTCACCTCGGACACGGCCTGGAGCGTACGCATCGGCTCCAAGGCCGTTGAGGCGTAGACGATGGCATATGGCTCAGGCCAGCCATCTCCCAGGTCGAATTCAAGCGGATCTACCAGGTAGTCACTGGCCACAACCCCATTGCGAGTCCGGCGTACGGTGACCGTCTCGGGATTGTCCTGGCCACTGACCAAAATCTCTTCCTGGTGGATGTCCATATCCACCCATTCGCCATTTACTTCGTATTGATCGGGATTGTCCGGGTTTACCTTTTCGATGAAGACATCTTCGGAATCAAACGCGGCATTGGTCAGCCCCCAGGCGATATGATCATTATGGCCGATCAGAGTGCCCGGTACGCCGGCCAGGGAGAAACCACGCATATTCTCCGGGCAGGCTTCTGATACCTGGCGACAGTGCAAACCAATCTGGTAAAAGAGTGATGGGGCCTGGATGAGCATATGGGTGTCGTTGGCCAGAATCGGCGTGCCGGTGGTTGTTTTGTCGCCAGAGAATACGAAGCTGTTGGAGCCGCCATGATTGGTAAAGCCAATGGCTGCTAATGGGGATTGGATCCTTTTCGACTCGGCCAGGGGTTCACCTGCCGTCACAATCCCCGATCGGGCGACAGGGTCTGGGTCTGGCAGGCTGACTGTGGGCAAGCCCATCATAATCAATTCTTCGGTAGGGATAATGACCGGCCGGTCCTCGCGGTATGCCGGCCGCAACTCGGCGTACATCTCCGCTCCGACGGTATTCAGGAGATCGGCGTTCATGATATCTTCCGCAGTTCCGCCCAAACCAGATTGTTCTAGGACCATCATATAGGCCCAACTCATCGAGCTGACCGGCGTCCAGGGCTCGACTGTTATATCCGCTCCTTGTAAGCTCAGAATGGCGAATTCCAGCCCCAATTCAGCCGGGGAACGGTCCTGAATGTAGGCGTTAACCCCGGCCACGTAAGCGTCCATTTTCTCTCGGGTCACCTCATCCAAATTATCATAATCTTGTTGGGCAAGCTCAGGAAAACCAAAGTGACGCAGATACTTATCGATCTCCAGGGTGGCGTCACCGAAAAACTCTGAGAGGCGGCCGGTGGCCGTTCGCCGCTGAAATTCCATCTGCCAGAATCGTTCCTGGGCATGGATATAACCCTGGGCGAAGAACAGATCATGCGGGTTATCAGCGTAAATGTGGGCGACACCGAATTCATCCCGGACTATCTCCACCGCTTCGGAGATCCCGGCCACCTCCACCGTTCCCCGAGTTTTTGGCAGTGCCTGGGTGGTGAACCAGCGCAGGGTGACAAAAGCGACAATCACGATAAGCAATAGAGCTACTAGCAGGCCAACGACAATCTTGCGACCTTTGGACATCTTACTCCTCCATTGAGAAAATTTCCCCAAATAATCAAAACAAACAAGCAAGCCAGCTTTCTAACCCCAAAACGCAACAAACAAGAAGCTTTCCACCAGGCCAATCTAGCGGTGGAAACGGAACCGTTCTTTAATTACTTTATAAGCCCGGATGATACTTTCGTCAAGATTGTCCATCTGGCGCGGTTGCCAGGGAACGGCGATTGATCCGCTGACCTGCCTATTAAGGCCTGACATGTTAATATCTTGTCTATGGGCAGTTTCCTGAAAGATCATGACTGGAACTTCTGGATGTGGTGGGTAGCCTTCACGGCCGTGGCCAGTACCGCCTGTTTCGTTATCATCGGCCTGGCATTCTTTTGGCTCAGCCTACCTTTCGCGGAGAAGAGTGCAGTTGTTCCGCCAACTTTCATTGACCAGCTAGCCGGTTCGCTCTTTTTTGCCCTGGCCGGAGCGGCCATCGCTGCCGGTCAATGGCTGGCTTTGCGCATGATCATGCCTCGTTCTGCACGGTGGATTCTCGCTGGCGGTGCAGGTTGGCTGGCCGGGTATTGGAGCTATCTCTTGGTGTACGGCGTCACGAGCGGTCTGCTCCACCCGGCCCTGCTCCAACTCCTTCCCTGGCTCATCATCGGTCTGTGGAGCGGCCTTTTTCAGTGGCTGTTCCTCCGGCATCATTACCCACGAGCTGATATCTGGTTGCCAGTGAGCCTGTTCGCCATCCTGATCGGAGCCGGTGGCTGGAGTGTAGGCAGTATTTGTGGCGGCATTTTATCCTGGGCTGCGGCCGGGGCGATAACCGGCTATACCATGTTAAAATTTGAGGCAAGCAGGCTGGAATCTTAGGCGTTCACACCGGGGATATCGATCATCACGATAACTTCGGAGGTCTAGCCGCCCTGGTGTATAATGACCTTTCGGAACAGGAAAATGGCGAATAACAAAGAGAAACCAAAAACATTACAAGAGCTATTGCCGGCCGATATGTTTATCGGCACAAGCCTAATATTGCCCGAAGGCGAGCCGGCCGGGAAGAACCGCTTCCTCTATGGCATGCGACCGGTCAAGGAAGAAGGACCAAGATTAGTCCTGGATGTCACGGGGATAGGCGGCGGCCTGGAGCCAACGGATAGTTCGCCCGGCGCCGGGGCGATTCGCGAAGCCCGGGAAGAAATCGGCTGCGATGTAACCTTGGTTCCCAGTTCGATGACCTTAATAGTCAGCGGTTACGACAATGTGAGCCTGATCGAAGTGGCTGGTCCGGAAAAGCCACTGGCCATCATCTACCGCCACCATAAAAGCCCACCCCATTCCCCTTGGCACCCCTATAACAAAGGGCTGGCTTGCCTGGTACTCTTCCTGGGCGAACTCAAGGGCCAACCCCGGCCGGACAAAGAATTGCCAAACCTGATCTGGTTGCCGGCAAATTGGGTCTTAGAGACAGCCCGACGGGACGTTCCGCTTGGGGAACTGCTGATGGCCGGCGCAGCCTTGATACCCGGCCGGCCGGGGTCGCCTCCCCTTGACGGCTTAGCCCGGATGACTGATTCACAGGAAGCGTTGGCTTTGGCCCTGGGCAGCGAATTGCCCGCATTTTATGAGGGAGTATTCCAGGACGATTTTCCAGAAGAGTTGTTGACTTTGAGCCTCGGCCAAGGTGCTGAGACGGCCAACCGGCAGGAGAGCGGATCAGGGGTTGCCTTTCCGGCCGAGTTTGCCGAGGTAATTGTCGAACAGTCTGGGAGCGGCGAGGTGAATTCTGCGCTTGATCCTGATAAACAAACAGATAGAACGACCCTGGAAGAAGAATTGGTCGCCTCTAGGGCTACTTTGGACCTGCTTCGGCAGGAGATTGGTGAGGCGGTGGCTAAAATCGAGCAGCTGATTGAGCGCACAGAAAAGGTCGGAAACGAAATTGACATGCTAAAGAAGACAATAGCCGGTTCCAGAAACCAAACAAATCGCCCCCGGTTATGAAGGCGCAGGAAGGACAATGCGTAAAGAGATCCTGATATTGGGTGCCGGCTTTGGCGGGCTGGAAGCGGCCACGGGCTTGCGTGAAGGTTTGGATGAAAGTTACCGGATAACCTTGATCGATAAGAATGATCATTTCATTATCGGTTTTAGCAAGTTCGAAGTGATGTTCGGCCGGCAGACGGTCTCCGGTGTAAAATCCTACTATACCAACCTGACCCATGACGGCGTCAATTTTATCCAAGATGTCATTGAGAGAATCGATTTCGATGCCCGGGTTGTGATAACAAGCTCGGACGCTTACCGGTATGATTACCTGATTGTCGGTTTGGGCGCTGAGTTAGCCCCCGAATTAACCCCGGGGTTTGTTGAAGGGGGTCATGAGTTCTACTCCTTGGAAGGGGCCGGCCGGTTGTTCCCGGTGCTGGACAACTTCACCTCTGGCACTCTTTTGTTGAGTATCTTTGGCCCACCCTATAAATGCCCGCCTGCTCCTTATGAGGCTGTCTTTCAACTCCATGATTTTTTTAGGGACAAAGGGGTCCGCCAGGATATCGAGCTTAAGATGTTGATCCCGGGTGGCGTGCCCTTACCGGTGGCCAAAGGCGCGGCCGTGGAAATAGAACGCCGCTTCGCCGAGCGAGGAATCAAGCTATTCACCCAACACAAGGTTATTGGCCTCGATGCTTCGGCCAGGTTGGCCCAAATTGAGGGTCGCCAGGCCATGTCCTACGATCTTTTCATCGGCGTACCCCTCCACCGGCCGCCCCAGGTTATCCGCACTTCTCCATTGGGCCAGAAAGGGTGGATCCAGGTCGATCCGGATACGCTGGCCACCACTTATGAGAACGTTTACGCCGTTGGTGATGTTACCACCGTCCCGGTCGGCGATGTGGCCGTACCCAAGGCCGGCGCTTTTGCCGAAGCGGCGGCGAAGGTGGTGGTGAATAACCTGATCTTTGACCTGACCGGCCGGGGCCGGCCGGCCCGTTTTGAAGCTATTGGCACTTGTTTCCTGGAGTTTGGCGATGAGGAAGTAGCCCAGATCAGCGCCAATTACCGGGGCCAGGCTGAACCTGCTGTTGCCTTAGAGGGACCATCTGAAGCCTTGCGGGAAGGTAAACGACATTTCGAAGATGATCGTATCCAACGCTGGTTCAAACAGCCGTCCAAGTAAACTCAACGACAAGCTGTCCGCCGAAACAAAGCCGCAGAAAACGGTTGTTCCTCAAAATTTTACCAGCCGAACGCTCGATCCTGGTGCTGACATGAATAAGATGTTATGTAAACTTTAGGGGTTTTGGGCTGGTGCTTCAACGTGCAGAATCCCCCGGCTCTCGTTCTCACCGGCTGGCGCTAAGAATGAACTGGGAGATCTCTTCCAGAGTGGAGAAAGGCATTGTCTGGCCACTGGGCAGGTGTTCAATCCGGCCGCGCCACTGCAGACCAGCTGAGGACCATTCTCCCGAAACTCGAATCACAAATATCGTTATCGGTATTGATCGCCTGACTTGGCCTGGTTCACCCAATGAATTGACCTGGTCCCGACTCGGGACTATCTCTATCCCTTCCCGTGGTAGTAAATTATTTGTATCTTTTCTTGCCTTATCGCCGGCGGACATATTATCCTATGTCTTGATCATGTGAAGAACATACATTATACAGGGGACCTGTCAGTTAAGGCAGGTCCCCATTTACTATTCTGAATCCTGGAAAAGGCGGTGACTGTGGGTGTTCAGAACTCTGGTGCTTCAGCTAATGAATCTCGCAAATGAGTTGAGCCTGGCCACCTGGCGTTAGATGCAAGCGCCAATCATCTGCGAAAACAAATGAGGTAAAAGAGGGATCCTTCGCCACGTAACAGGCCAAAGGAAGGTCCCCTGGTTGGAAAGGAAGGTCCCCTGGTTGGAATTTGACGGCGCGGTCTGGCAAGGCGGCGCCAGCAGGTAATTTTCCGCTGCAAGAAACATTCACGACGCCTCCATCGTTGTTGGTCCAGACAATCGTACCCCGTCCATCTACTTGATGTATTTGTCCGTTCATGTCCGGTACGAAGCAGCCATATCTGTCAATGATAACCTGCGCACCTTCACCATGGGCGGCCGGAGTAACCAGAACCATCACCATGACCACACCCATTACCACCATCGACATCATCAAAAAAAATCGTTTCCTATTCATCATACTACCTCCCAAGTAGTGGATAAACTCGCCTGATTTTAAGACAGTGAAGTTCTTCACTCAGAGGAAAATGGCCTCTAGCAGCGGCAAACTGCCGCTACTGAATACTTCCCAGTTTGCCAAATCGGCGATAACTATTTCATTGGGAATAGTTTATGGGAGGGCTGCCAAAAAAGTGCCAAAAATTAGTCTACCCCCGCGGTCCAACTTTCAACAGCCGCCAGGATTGCGCGATTGACCCAAAGGTTTTCCATAAATGCTTTCTTTAGCTCCAGGTCGAAGATCTTCTCTGCCCTGGCCTGCATCTCCTGTTGGGCTGCCAACAAATAGCGGGCTGCTTCTGCCCCTTGATTGCAATCCCGGTAAACCTGAGCCAGGGTAAATAAGTATTCATCGAAAAAGAATATATCGGCTGGCTCCCCGCAAAAGTCACTGGCTTGTCTGGCCCAAGCCAAGGCTTGATCCCACTCATTTAAGGCGGCATAAGTTATGGCAAGATACGCCTGGGCCTGTAATTCGTGCCACTTGTCCCCAGTATGACGGACGGCCGATAGGGCCGCCTCTGCATAGGCCAAGGCTTTCTGTAAATCTTTCCTTCGGCCACACCTCCGGTACATAAGAGCTAATTGTTTGTTGGCTAGATAGATGCCTGGCTGGTGGCTAAGTTCGAGGCTGATCTTCAAAGAGTTTTCCAAACGTCTCCTGGCTGCTTCAAAATCACCCAATTCGTAGGAGATGACCCCCCACCAAAACTTCGCATGTCCTTGCCAATGTTTTTCATTCTTCTGGAGGGAGCTTAACAAACATCTTTCAGCGTACTCCTCTGCCCTTTCGAGATCACCAAGGAATAAGTGACTAACTAACAATTCCCCATTCAAGATGCTCTCCTGAACTTGCAAGCCATAATTGCCAGCCATTTCCAGGGCCCGCGAATATTCGTTTATCGAACCAGTGACATCTCTCTGGAGGAACTTGAGCCTTCCCCAATGATGAATTGTCTGCAGTTCACCCAGGCGATTCAACCCTTTTTGGAACAACCTTCCGGCCTGCTCCAGGTGGGGGATTGCCGAGTCAATTTCACCCAGCAAACAAATAGAATTGCAGGCAAATGAGAAATGGGCCCAGGCGAGGGTTTGTGGAGCATTTATTTCGCTTAACAAGCGGCAGGCTTCCTCCAGGAATTGTCGAGCCTCCCCGCCACGTCCAAGCCAGCGGAGGGCCTCGCCTTGCCATCGCCTGGCTCGACCGGTTAACATTAAATCGCCTTGTAGTAAGGCTAGAGAATGGGCTTCATAGGCAACCGTCGCAGCGTCTGCATAGCACCCTAACTTGATCAGGCACTCGGCATCAATCAGGAGCAAATCGATAACCTTCGCCTGATCATTCAGTGGCCGATAGATCGTTAACGCCTTAGCTAGATCCGCTCTTGCCAGGCCTAACTCGGCTAAGAGCAGTAAAACCTTGGCCCGTTTCAGTAGGAGGCTGCCTTGTTCTTCTGTCCCAGACTCAATCTGTTCAATCAGCACCAAGGACTGAGAATAATACGTTTTGGCTTCATCCAAAGCGTAGCGATCTCTGGCCTGATCCCCGGCCCGATCGTACCAAATCAAGGCTTTATCCAGGATTTGCCCTACTTTAAAATGATAGGCTATCTCGGCTACGCTCCTTTCGGCAAACGCCTCAGTGTGTTTTTCTAAAGCCGCGCCGGCCAAGGCATGAAAATGTTGCCGGCGAACGCGAGGCATCTGCTCATAGAGAACTTCCTGGATCTTGTGATGAGTAAAAACATAATCCCTTGCTGTAGGACCTTCACCTTCGGCGATCAGCCGGCGGCGTAATAAAGTGTCAACGACCTCTAATGTTTCTTCAATGTCCTTGCCCCACATTTCCTGGAGAACATCGAAATCAAATTCCCGGCCAAGGATGATTGCCCGGCACAATCCTTCGCTACTCAGGTCGCCCAGACCATTAACCCGCTCTCGGATGACGCTGCGTACTTTTCTCGGCAAGGGCAAAGGTAAGTCACATATAGTCGGAAAGTCCCCTTGCCATTGGTCGTTGTTAATGGTTATCAGACCCCGTTCGAACTGCGATTTGACGAGCTCCATGATGTAGAATGGATTGCCCTCACTTTCCTGATGGAGCCTTCTTGCTAATGACCTGGCGTCTTTTTTGCCTCCGGCCATATCCTCGATCATGACCGACACCTCAGCCAGCGATAAAGGCGACAGGTGCAGCGATCGCTCTGGCTGTTCTTGTTCCAATATCTGAATTAACGATAGAAGAGGATGATCCTGGTCTAGTTCTTCGGGACGGTATGAGCCTGCAAGGAGGATCCTTTCCCTGGTGGCCTGGCGGTGAAGAAAGTGGATAAACGCCAAAGTCGATTTGCTAGCCCAGTGCAGATCTTCGAAAACCATCAGCAAAGGACGAAAGTTTGCCAGGTGGGTTAGGAATTGGCTGGTCGCGTTAAAGAGATAAGTCTGGTCTTGATCCGCCTTGGTGAAAGGCAAGTGGGTTAATTCTGGTCGCCTTTCTGTCAGTTCGGGTACCAGCCGGGCAATTTCTTTAATCGTCCAATCCGGAAATCCGGCCAACTCTTTTTCGGAGAAATGCGGAAGTATGCTCTGGAGCGCCTCGGTCAGCGGTTGGTAAGGCAATATTCGCTCAAATTGGAAACAACAGCCCCACAGCACTGGCGTACCAGACCAGCGTAAGGAATCGGCGAAATAGTTAAGTAGCAGGGTTTTTCCCAGACCTGCTTCACCGCCAATCAGAAGTAGTCCGCCCCGCTTGTCTGAGGCAGCCCTCCAGAAATTGTCCAAGAGCTTTTCCTCCTGCTCCCGACCGATCAGTTTACTCCTAGCTTCAAAATCAAGCGGGCTGTAGCCCGGTCGGACCGGCGTCGTTAATCTAACGGCTTTACCTGGCTGATTGGCCTCGATGGTTATCTCACCGGATGCAATTGCCTGGTACAACGCCTCAGTTTCTGCCAGAGGCGACATTTTCAACTGTTCCATCACGATACGCCGGCAGTGATGATATTGGGCGATAGCTTGATTACGTTGGCCCAATTTGCAGTAAACCCGCATCGCTACACGGTGAGCTTCTTCACGCAGAGGGTCTCGCTCTATTAATTGCGTTGCGATATTCAATGCAGCTTCGTAAAGTCGGTCTTGCTCATACCTGTCCATAAGCTGGATCAAGGTATCTATTAAGATGGCTTCGAGACGGTAACGCTCGCTGATAACCCAATCATCGTAGAAACCATCGAGGAACTCTCCCTGGTAAAGCTCGACGGCTGCTTGTTGGTCTCTGATCACAGTCGACGTGGCCAGATCGCTAAATCGTTCAAAATCCAGAACCAGATGGCTGTTCGGATTAATCCCGACTGTCCTATAGTCGCTCCAGATCAGCTCCTTATCTGGTAGAGCACGACGGATATGCCACAATGCGGTCGTCAAGCTTCGTCGCGCCTTCTGTTCAGTCCGGTTTCCCCAGAACATATCGGCCAGTTGATTGCGGTGATGGTCACGCTCTCTATTTACCAGGAGATACAGGAGTAATGAACATGATTTGAGCGTTGCCGGGAGCGGCAAACAACTCCCTTCAGAAATCAATTCCAATCGCCCGAGGGCTTTTACCTCCAACACCGTTCCCTCCCGCAAGAGTTCAGACGGTTCTGAAATCCAGAGTTTCCTCTACCAATATCTTATCCGTCGTGGCTCATTCTGGTAAGTCAAAGATGTCACACGCGTCATATGATCAATGTCATGATGGGAAGGAGTAACTCCAGTCACTTCTGGAACGAGATTATTTGTTACAAATTAGAGATTAGTGGTGTATCGACCAGTAAGAGAGATAATAGGCTTTGAAAATGTTGGTGAATCGTCACCACCATAATCACTGAGGTAGATAATGAAGAATAAGAAAAAAATATCTATTGTGGTATTGGTTGTTCTGTTGCTCGCTGCCAGCGTGACAGTTGTTGCCGCCATGATCATCCCCACGGCCGAAGATCTGCTGACCCAATCCATGGAAAGCCTTGAAAATATCAAGGATGCCCATCTTATCGTCGAGGTAAATGCCGATTTGCCAGCCGAAATGCTGAGCCAATTCGCCCAGGTAGATTTACCGGAATCGCTAAACGGCTCCTTCGAGGTCTGGGGCAAGTTGGCTGTGGGACCGGAAGGACAGCCAGGTTTTCGAATTGAAGTCCTGGATGCCGTTGAGGAGGGATTGGCCGGCCTGACGGTCGTCTCCGATGGCGCCCAATTCTGGATCTATGACCCTAATAAAAATACGGTTATAACAGGCGCCCATGAGGACATGGCCGCCATTCTACTGGAAAAAATGGCGGGGCATGAAGGCGAGTTTGGGCAGCTCCAGGATTTCGATCACGAAGCGGTGGATCATCCTGAAAGCGTGGCCGAAGCGGTGGCCAGGCTCCTGGAATATGTCACCGCCGAAAGGGATGGCCAGGACGCGTTGCTGGCGGGAGATGCCTATCGTCTGCGACTGCTACCGGTTGCCGAAAAAATGCCAGAACAATTCGCCCTGGTCGGTGGTTATGTCAACTTGTGGCTTAGGAGCACGGACCACTTTCCATTGGCTATAGAATATGCCGAGAGCGCTCTGGCCTACGGCCGGATTGAAGCCACGACGGCCGAGATCAACCTTGATCTCGACAACAGTATCTTCACCTTCGAGATCCCCCAGGACGTTAAAATAATCCCGGCTGAGGAGATGTTGGCCAAGATAGAAGCCATGGCAGATCAGACCGAAGTGAGGAGCTTTGAGCCTCTGACTGCCACTGCTTTACCTGATGGCGCGGTCGCCGAAGAAGCTCAGAAAATCGGTGGCGCTCTCGTCCAGCGTTACCAATTACCTGACAATTTGTCGTTTATCGTCGCCCAGGGTACGGCGATGCCCCTGGATCCACCGGTAGGGGCCACCGGCCCAGAGAAGGTGACGGTTCGCGGCTTCGATGGAACGCTGTTCACCGATGAATCGGCCAGCCGCACCTTGTTAGCCTGGAGCGAAGGAGAGCTATTCTTCGTCATCGGCGGCGACCTGAGCCCTGAGCAAGCTGTGGCCATCGCCGATTCGTTACAGTAATCGTTAAGAACCCGGTCAAGGATGCGCGGCAATAATAATCGCGCATCCGCCGGTTTTATCACCTCAGACCCCGGCCCCATCATGACAGAATCTATTCGACTTGTATCTCTGGAACGCCAATTTCAACGCGGCGATAGTACCATACAGGCCTTGTATAAACTTGATTTGACCATAAATCAGGGGGAATTCATTGCCCTGGTCGGACCCTCCGGCTCGGGTAAATCGACCCTCTTGAATCTGTTGGGTGGGCTGGATCGGCCTACTTCCGGTGAGTTGTGGCTCAACGATCTACCTTTACATGAGGCATCGGCTGCCGAGCGCACCCGCCATCGAAAAGAGCGCGTCGGCTTTGTATTCCAGAGTTTCAACTTGCTACCCCGCTTGACGGCCCTGGAGAATGTGGCCATCCCCCTGACCCTGGGCGGGGTGGCCCAGGATGTCCGCGAAAAACGGGCCGGCCACTTGTTAGCCCAAATGGGTTTGGGAGACCGCCTTGACCATTATCCAGCCGAGTTGTCTGGCGGCGAACAACAACGCACGGCCGTGGCCCGGGCTTTAATCCACCATCCTGAACTAATCCTGGCCGATGAGCCTACCGGTAATCTCGACTCGGTGACTGGCCAATCGATCATGAAGCTACTCCGCGACTTAAACCGGCAGCAAGGAATTACCCTCATCGTCGTTACCCACGACCAGGATGTGGCCGACTTCGCCGACCGGATCGTTCGCTTGCGAGATGGTCAGATCGTGGCCATTGAAAAGCGGGCGACAGAAAATGAAGAAAAGGTTACCCAGGTGCAAGCCTCTTCGCGGGCCTTTCGCGAACAGTCGGGCAAGCTGACCTTGGGTGATACCGTCCGAGCGGCTGTTCGCAATCTTGGCCGGCGGCCGGTACGCAATATTCTGACAGCCGGCGGCGTTCTCATCGGCATCATCACCCTGGTCGCCATGGTCTCCTTTGGAGTAGGCGTCCAGAAGGAAGTTCAGCGCAATTTTGAGACGATAGGACTTGAGAACTTATTTGTCAGCCCCCAGTTCGAAGAGTCTGATGGCTTCGACCCCTTTGCCCAAAGAGAGCGTACAATGCCGCTGTCCCCGGCGTTGGTGGCCGAAATTGAAGCGTTGGAAAACGTCGATACGGTCACGCCGGTCTTGTCACTGCCGGTGGGAATGGACATCACCCTCATCTCTGAAGGTGAACCTTTGAGTGTCAACATCGTTGGCGACGGTAATGCACCCTTCCGTTTTGGTCCCTTTGCCACCACGAATTTATTAGCCGGAACCGATTTTGGCGACCGGTCTGGTGGCTCTCTGCTGGTGGCCGGCCTGGCTGATCGTCTCCTGGTTAATGATGAGACATATGAGGATCTCATCGGCCGCCCGCTGTTATTAACGGTCAAACTGCCCCGGGGCGAATCGGCTGAGTTCTCCACGACCATCATTGGCGTGCAGGATGGCTTTGGCACACGGTCGTTAGATATAGGTATCGATGAAAGGGTGGCTATGAAAGGTTGGTGGTTTGACGATCCCGGCTTCCTCGAACGAGAAGGGTATGATCAATTAACTGTCCGGGCCAAAGATCTGGCTTCCGTAGCGGCGGTTACGGCAGCCATCGAGGAGTTGGGCTTGGACGTCCAATCCCTGGACGCCATTCTGGATGTGGCCAACCAGGTGCTGTCTTTGTTGCAGGCCTTGCTTGGCTCAGTCGGCGGGTTGGCATTGTTGGTCGCCGCACTGGGCGTCGCCAATACCATGATGATGGCTATCTACGAACGTACTCGCGAGATCGGTGTGCTCAAAGCGCTCGGCGCTTCGGCCGGGGAGATACGTCGACTATTCACCATCGAAGCGGGAATGATCGGTCTGATCGGCGGTATCATCGGGCTTATCTTGGGAACCTTACTCGGCCGGCTGGTTGATTGGATCGGCCATCAATATTTAGCTAACCAGGGCGTCACCGGTGTCGGGCAGTTATCCATCGTCCCGCCCTGGCTGGCCCTGGGCGCTCTCCTCTTCGCCACCTTGATCGGTATATTGGCCGGCCTTTATCCGGCCGCGCGGGCGGCTCGTTTAGACCCGGTAACTGCTTTGCGCCACGAATAACCGGCCACGACCTGGCTAGGGTGTTGGACCGAGGCGCTCATGTAATTCCACCAAATGCTCCCAGCGATGCTCCAGCATGCGCCGCACCACCTTCCTCGTCGTCCAGGTATCCTTCCCGTAAAGAATTGGCTCAGAGCGCTCTTTCATGGTTAGCGAGCGCAACCGCGCGTATTCTACCGACTGCACATAAACCATCCAGGACAAGAGCGTGCCTTCCTTTTTCTTGACGATGGATCCTGAACCGGGCAGTCCTTCAAGACGGCCGAAGGCAACCAGATAGAAATATTCAGACTCCAAAATGTGCTCCAGCATCTCCCGGATGGACCGGCCTTTGGTCAGGGGTTGTTCATCCAGTTGCGCTTCGTTCAGCTCGCCAACCAGGGTTATGATCTCCGCCCACATCCATTCCAATCGTTGAATGAATAGCTCGCCTTCCTGTGCGGTTAATGGCAGCAGATCCGGTTCGAATACGAGTGAGGGATCACCATTACCCAACCAGATACCTTCTGTAATGTGGCTGGCGATCTCAATCGTTATTCCGGCATCCACATCAACAACCGCACCATAACGGGACAGAAAACGGCGAAAATTGTCAATGGCTGCCGGGGTTCGTGCCAGTGCCTCTTCAGTCGTCGGCCCACTGGCGATGCAGCCTAATAGCTCCAAAACGTGAACCATGGTCCTCTTCCGCCTTGGTCCGGATTCGACATAAAGTTTATATAGACTCATCATCTACCTTTTATCCTCATCCTCTTCCCATCATTTCAAGCGATACGTTTTTATTATAACCGGCCGGTGACTACATTCGCTGCATTTTTGGGAAATTTATTGCGATTTATTGCCGGTTACCCTAGAATCGACCTGTTAACCTTTGCCTAAATAAACAGTTACGGGGGAAACACGTTTGGGACCTGGCTTAAGCGCACGGCGCAACCCCTGCAGACCAACCATAAGACCAGGGATTAAACATTTTTGAATCGTTCTGACCGGCTGTGAAGGGCCGGCGAGAACCAGGCCTTGTCCCGAGCCTAACATAGTCCTGGGATGCATTTCTTCGACGTAATAAAGAGTGAGAGCAAGAGTTATGGCTAGAGGAAAATCACAGAGTGAAGAGCCGTCAGGGACTGAATCAAGGACCGGCAAGCCGATGGTTCCATCGCCGACGCCAGAATGGCAACGGCAACAATTAACCAAGGCACTTAAAAAGTTGTTTGTCGATCTCGATAAGGGCGCGTTTGAACAGCTTCAAGAGGAAATGGAGTGGCAACGACATTCCAATGGCAGTCTCATCTTCCGCCAGGGGGATGCCTGTGACGGCTTATATTTCGTCGTAAACGGCCGGCTGCGGATGACCGTTACCGGCCCGGAAGGTGAAGAACGGGTTATTGGCGAGATCGGGCCAGGGGAAACGGTCGGCGAATTCGCCATCATGACCGATGAACCCCGCTCGGCCACTATTTACGCTGTCCGCGAAACGAATCTGGCGAAGATCAGCTATACGGTTTTCTGGCGCTTGATCAGCGAATATCCGGCCTTAATCAGGCAGATCACCCGTAATATCATCGAACGGCAACAACGAGCGCTCAAGGGGATAACCGGCCCTCCATCTGGCGCTCTGACAATCGCCTTGATCCCGGCCGGGGGGCTGCAGGACCACGACACCTTCGCTCATGAACTGGCAACCACCCTGAGTCAATATGGATCGGCCACCGCGCTGAATGCCGAACGCTTTGAAGAACTCTCCTCCATGACGGGCGCTGCCCAGGTTGATCGCCTGGATGCGGCTTACCCGGCCGTGCTGGCCTGGCTGACTGAATTCGAAGCTAAGAATGATTTTGTAATCTATGTCGCCGATGACCGCCCCAACCCATGGACGAGCCATTGCCTGGGTCAAGCCGACCGGGTGCTGATTATCGCCGATCCAAACGGGCATGTAGCGCCAGGCCCGGCCGAAAAGTTGTTAGACCAATTAGAGATGCCGGTTCGCACAAATCTACTCCTCTGGCACCCTGAAGATACCAAATTCCCTGCGGGAACGGCCGCCTGGCTGGGTATCCGCGATGTGCAAAGCCATTACCACGTCCGCCGCGGCGACAAGCAGCATCTCGCTCGGCTGGCCCGGCGTCTGAGCGGTCGGGGTATCGGCCTGGTATTTAGCGGCGGCGGCGCTAGGGGCTTTGCCCAGATGGGTGTCTACCGCGCCTTCTTGGAGCTGGGCATCCCTATCGACTACGTTGGCGGCACCAGCATCGGTTCTTTGATGTCGGCCAATGTGGCCCGCGAACTATCTTATCCCGACGTCGAGGCGTTGGCTGACTGGTCGGCCCAATACAAGGTTACCGATTTTACCCTACCCTTTACGGCTCTGAACAGCTCAGAGCATGTCACAAAAATATGCCAAAAGTTATGTCTTGACATAATGATTGAAGATCTGTGGGTCCCTTTTTTTTGTATTTCCAGCAACTTATCCCTGGCCGAACCGGTAGTTCATACCCGGGGACTCATGTGGCGAGCTGTCAGAGCCTCTATGGCCATTCCCGGCATCTATACCCCGGTTATGGAAGGCGACGACGTGCTGGTAGATGGTGGACCAATGAACAACTTCCCCACCGATGTTATGGCTCGACTGTGTGAAAGCGACTACCTCGTAGGCGTTCACGTTAGCCCCAACAGAGAAAGAAAACGACAATATGACTTCGACACCAGTCTCTCCGGTTGGCGAGTCCTTTTCAGCCGCCTAAACCCTTTCAGCAAACCCATACGATCGCCATCTTTATTTGGGACGATGCAACGGGCGATGGAGATTAGCAGCGTTCATCAAAATCGCACCCGTGACAAATTGGTTGATCTGCTGATTGAACCTGATGTGCATAGATTTAGCAGCACCGATTTTTCCGCTTTTAGTGGCCTGGCTGAGATTGGTTATCAGACTGCCTTAGAGCCGTTACGGGAGTGGCAGCAGCGGCGGTTAATGATTGATGAGATCTCAGCAGGCTGACTTAACATGGAGACGCAGCCTCCAGGTGGAGATGGTTTTCACCTGTTTACCCCTTTGCATTTCGGGTTATAGTGCCTGATAGGTGCTTGCCGCAGGTCGTGACTATCGGTACGATCCACCAAGATAATAAAATAGTAAAGAACTAACGACATGGATATAAGGAGATATTGAACGATGGGACGTGGAAGAAGAGAAGAAAGACGAGATGATCGTGGGCCGGGAGGCGGTGGCGGCGATAGCCACTTTCAAATGAGGGAAAAGCTAGCCTCTTTCGGCGATGATTTTTGGATTGAAAAAGGCGGTCAGAAAGTCTACAAGGTTGACGGAAAAGCCCTACGTGTGCGCGATACGCTAAACTTCGAGGACCGAAATGGCCATGTGTTGTGCAAGATCCAGGAGAAAAAAATCAGAATTAAGGACAGCATGGAAGTGGAAGGACCAGGGGGTGAACAATTTGCCGTGATCAAGAAGGCTATCATCTCCCCAGTTCGCGACCGTTATACCGTCAAGATTAAGAACGGTCCCGACCTGGAAGTCAAAGGGAACATCCTCGATCACGAGTACACCATAGGCGAGGGGCGGGACAAGGTGGCCGAGGTCTCGAAGAAATGGTTCCGGGTGCGTGACAGCTACGGAGTGGAGATAGAACAAGGTCAAGATGAGATCATCATCCTGGCCGTCACAGTGTGCATCGATCAGATGGGCTAGGAGCTACTGTTGACGGAGACGGTTAATAATCGAGCATTCGGTTAATCCAACCTCCAGAGAGTAGAACTCTCCTTGAGTCGAGCCCCGGCATCAAATTTTAGCCGATGTTCGACTTTTTTATTGGAGGAGAAGAAGATACTAAGACATGGTCAGGCAGGAATCTACGCTTCCAAGCTCGACGACCGGGCTGGTGAAAAACGAGACGGCACTTTCTAGATTTTGGATGCGAGCATCTCATATACTTGCCAGGTTGCCGGGTGTTGGCTCGCCTAGGAGTTTACATAAATAATGGTAACAAAAAGTACTCTATGGCTTGTTCCCATGTACAATCAATCGCCTGACCATTTCGCCTACGGTTAATGTGGGGCAAATGGAGAAAAGAATGTTAGAATCTACTAAGAGAAATTGACACCTGTTTACAGTCCTGCATCGAAAGGAGAGCGGATCTCGTGATTAGCAAGCAAGAAGGATCATCATCAATAATGGGTTTTTTAGTGGGCGGGGGCGGTTTAGTCTTGCTGGTCGCCGGCCTGAAGGTGGCTGCCAGTATCATCAATCCTTTTTTGTTGGCCTTTATATTCGCCTTTACCTTCGGCCCATTGCTTCATTGGCTGCAAAAGAAGGGGCTGCCAGGCTGGCTATCACTATTGGTAACACTTATCGTCATCCTTGGCGGAGGTATACTGCTGATCCTTTTTGTTGTCACTGCCATCAACGAATTAATCGTGGCTCTACCATCCTATCAATCAGGTGCCGAGAGCCAGACCTCTGATCTGCAAGCGACCCTGTCCGAGAATGGGATCAATATTCAAAGCTTGCTCAATACGATAAACACCGAGAAAATTTTTGATCTATTTGGTAAAATCCTGTCTGCAGTGGTCAGCGTTTTTTCTCTTTTGGGGATCATGCTCTTCATCCTGGCCTTCATGCTCTATGAATCACTCGGCATGTCGAAAAAGCTTCATATGCCACGAATCATTGACAACCAGTTTATAAAAAGATTCTCCAATTTCGGGGCTGATATCCGCCATTATGTTCTAACTCTCACCTGGATCAATTTCCTGGTGGGCCTGGGCGATGCCATATTCTTGTACATTGTCGGAGTGGACTTCCCTATCCTATGGGGGCTCCTGGCCTGGTTTATGGGTTACATTCCCAGCATTGGCTTCTGGTTCGCTTTGATCCCACCAGTCTTATTAGCATATGCCGAGTTTGGCCCCCAGACCGCGCTACTCGTTTTTCTAGGATACGTCTTAATCAATGGCTCGATTCAAAATGTGGTTCAACCCAAGCTTATGGGTGATCGGTTAAATATGTCGCCCTTGATCGTCATCTCGTCATTATTTGTCTGGACCTGGGTTTTGGGACCTTTAGGGGCCCTGATAGCGGTGCCGATGTCCATGGCCGTACAACAGTTGGTCTTGGGTAGCTCTGACAGTACGCGCTGGCTGGCCGATCTGATGGGCGCTGCACCTGCCAGCCCATTAGAGGATGAACCAGCCGGCGTGACGCCAGGACCGGAATGAGCAGCTCCTACACTGGTTAGGTCCCAAGAAGGTTTCAAACAATCCAGTTGCTGGAACTGTGAGCCAGGACAGAGTACGAAAAACCTCCGAAGTTCAAGAAAACTTCGGAGGTTTGAAAAGTCAACCCGCGATTAAAGATACACCCCCATTCTGTACCTTTTGGTTGATCCCCTCAACCTCTTTTTGATGTAATCTCCAATTTACTGAAGGTTTATTTTCGCAATGGTGGAACTATTCGGAGCTTACACTATTAAGGGTGAGGTACTACAGGATGTCTGAGTTAAAGGATTTGTCAGTAGTTGATCTCGAAACAACCAATCAACCATTCTTATACGAGATTCGTGTCAAGGGTCGGCTCTCCCAGGAAAAGTGGTCTTCCTGGTTTGACAACTTGAGCATCGCGGCCGAAAAAAGCGAGACGGTGCTGCGCGGCAGCGTCCAAGACCACGCCGCTCTTTATGGATTACTTGGCCGGCTGCGGGACCTGGCAGTGCCGCTGGTCTCGGTAAACGTTCTAGATGCTGAAGCCCAGCGAAAACTGCGGGCCAGAAGCAGGCGCTTTAAGCTATTAAACAATCTCCTTCTCATCGGCATCTACCTGTTTATGTTAGGTGGCTTGATAACCCTGACTGTCTTCGCCACGGAGATCTTGCCCCAGGCGTTGGCCACTGCCATGTTATTTGCCGCATTAGGCGCCCTGGCCTACATTTTTTATCTCTGGAGCGAGACCAGATTGTGGCTTTTTGTCAGCTATATCATGTGGCCGGCAGCATTGTTGACCTTCCTAATTTCCCTGGCAACTTCAGGTTGGGTTAACCCATTTCTGACCAATGCGACGATATTTTTCCTGGCCGCGGGCGGCTTGATTTATCTTCTCTATTATGTTCGAAAGAGAGCTGACAAAGTTGATGGGATGGATGGTGACTGGGAAACATCAAGCCAGGATCCGGATAATCACCAGGATCATGACCTGGACGACTCAATCAAGCTAAAATAGGCCTGGGAAATATGATACTGGGTCTGGGCTTCGCCTTTTTGCCCAAACGCCATGGTTAAGATAAATGGCTCATGATCTTACTTTTCAACAGATATGCTGGTTGTAAATGATATCCGACGAACTTCTAACGACTCGCTACCAGATTCCCTCTCTCCGGCCGAACCTGGTACCCCGCCCGCGATTAGTCGCCAGGCTGAATGAGGGCCTGGAACTCGATCATCGCCTTTTTCTGGTCGCGGCCCCGGCCGGGTTCGGCAAAACAACTTTGTTGGGGGAATGGATCGCCACCGTCGAGCTGCCTGTCGCCTGGTTATCCCTCGATGAGAACGGCATTGATACCAGGATGTTCCTTAAATATGTTATCACCGCCCTGCAACAAGTCGATGAACGAATTGGCCAGATGGCCCTCCCCCTATTGACTTCTCCCCAGCCACTGGCTATTGATTCCTTGATGGCCACCCTGATCAACGATTTGTCGCAGATCAAAGGTGGTCTGATGCTGGTGCTTGACGATTATCACGCCATTTCGGCCATTCCGGTGCACGAACTGCTTTCCTTCCTGCTCGACAACCGGCCTCCCGGTTTCTACCTCGCCGTGGGTACTCGAGAAGACCCGCCCTTCCCCCTGGCCCGCCTCCGGGCGAGAGGACAGATTACCGAGGTGCGCGAGCGCTCGTTGCGTTTTGACGCTATTGAGAGCGCTGCTTTCCTCAGCCAGACGATGAACCTAGCCCTCTCCCCAGAAGCCATAAACGCCCTGGAACACCGGACGGAGGGCTGGATTACCGGCTTGCAGCTGGCCGGCCTGGCCTTACAAAATGAAATGGTCTCCGATCAATTCATCTCCGACTTCGCCGGTGATGATCGTTACATCATCGACTACCTGCTCAGCGAGGTATTGGGGCGTGAACCGGAACCTGTGCGCAATTTTTTATACCAGACTGCCGTTCTGGAGCGTCTGTCAGCCCCTCTATGCGCCGCCTTAACCGGTCGCGACGATAGCCAGGCCACCTTGGAGCACCTGGAACGCGCCAACCTTTTCCTCATCCCCCTGGACAATCGCCGCCAATGGTACCGTTATCACCGTCTTTTCGCCGAAGCTTTGCGTCTGAGCCTGGCCACCGAAGAGCAACAGCGGTTGCACCTGAGAGCTATGAGTTGGTACGAGGAAAATGGCTACACGGCCGAAGCCATCAGCCATGCCCTGGGGTATGCCAAACTCTCGGGCAACCTGGACGACGGTGAAAGATTAATCGCTCAGGCTGCCCTGGAAGGCATTGTCACCGGCAATACCTCAATTGTTAACGGCTGGCTCTCTGCCTTGCCTGAGAGGCGCCTCCAGGCCAATCCGGACCTGGCTATCAGCAAAGCCTGGCTGTCAGCCATTACCGGCGACATCCCTACGGCCGAAAGATACCTGGCGGCAGCGACCAGTTTAACAGTTGGAGCGAGCCCGGCCGTAAGGGGTCGCATAGGGGTGTTGGACAGTTTCATCGCCTTAATGGCCTATAGCGACTACCACCAGGCGATTGAGTTCGCCACGGACGCACTTGAGCTGTTGCCAGATTCAATGCCCCAATGGCGGGTCATCGCCCTGTGGGCCATGGCCGAAGCCTCGGAGCGCACCGGTCCCCTCTCCAAGGCGATCGAATGCTTCTCCCAGGCCCAAGAGGCTGGCCGGGGCGCCAGAGACCAGGTATTCCTGGTAACGGTTGACATGGCCTTATCAGCCTCCCTCAACAATCACGGACGTCGCCGCGAAGCCCTCATCGCCTGCCAGGAGGCTTTGGATCGCCATAGGGATAATTTGGGGCGCACAGCCCATGTGGCCGGTTTGTTATTGAGCCAGATGGGGCTCCTTCATCATGAGGCTAACCTGCTGGGAGAGGCGCGAATTTTTCATGAACAGGCTCTGGCGGCCGCCCGGCAACTAGGCCAGCCCGGTTATCTTTTAGCTGCCAAAAGTTTGAGCGCTTTGACTGAGGCTGCCCTGGGCAATGTTGACTCGGCGCTCGAATCGCTCCAGGCCGCTTATGCATTGTCCAAACAGACCGGGCTGACTAACCCTGGATGGTACCTGGCCCAGGAGGCCAATATCCGTCTCGGCCGGGGTGAGTTGCTGGCGGCCTCTCACTGGGCTGAGTCGGCCGGATTAGCAATCGACGATGAGCTTGATTACCTGACCCTGGATTCTTATATCGTTTATGCGCGGGTCTTACGTCATCTGGAACGGCGGGACGAAGCCGTCCTTTTGCTCGGTCGCCTGGAAACCTTTGCCCAGGAACGAGAGCTAAATCGTCTGCTGTTGGTTGTCTTATGTCAACTTTCAGTAGTCGCCAATGATCAAAACCAGCCGGTCATGGCTCAATCATACCTGGCCCGGGCCTTGCAGCAGGTTGGCAGCGAAGATTACATCCGCCTGTTCCTAGATGAACAAGTCTGTTCCATCGAACTACTCCTGTCCGCCCGCCCGCTCAACCCCCGCCTTGTAGACCAGCTTTTGGCTTACTCCCGGGGCAAGGATTTGGCATCTACTGCGGCTGCCCAGCCTCTGCTTGAACCCCTCAGCGAACGCGAGCTCGAGGTTTTAGCCTTGATCATCGAAGGCCTCTCTAACGCCGAAATCGCCCAACAATTGTATATTGCCCTGGGCACTGTCAAGCGCCATATCAACAACATCTACGGAAAATTAGATGTTGGCAGCCGCACCCAGGCCATCGCCAAGGCCAGAAACCTGGAATTGCTCGGCCGGTAGGATATTACCCGGGCTGGCAGTCCTCTCCTCAGCGGCTTTACGTACAAGACCCATTTTATTCGCTGATCATTTGCCGGGTCATGGGCTTTTCCTGTGGTGTAACAGGATGGCATTTCCTTTGCTGTAACAGAGCATTAATAGGTTCGTAAGGATTTCATAAGCTTTATAACCCTATAATATGACTATTGCTTCGAGCAAACGGGTTGTATTGTGATGGACGGTTTTTTCAGAGTAGAATTGGTCAAGCGACTTGGAGAGAGTATCTCAAGGTAGGTAAGGAGTAATATGAAAAAATTAGGATTGGGAATCGGGGCACTGGTCGGTGGGTTATTAACCGCGACCTTGATGGGCATCATGTATTTGGGTGAGGCGTTATTCAGCCTCCCATTTGTGCCTTTTGATATCTTCAACTGGGTTTCTCGTGAGCTTCCAGGGGCCATCGTAACCTTTGGCATCGACCTCATGATCGATTCGATGCGCCTTCTGGGCATAAGCGTGGTCGATACAGCCAAGACGGCCGAACAAACGATGGCCTTGATGATGTTCCTGGCAGGCGGCATCTTCGCGGGAATTATATTTTTTGGTATTATGCGCTCCCGGAAAATCCAGGCCGGCGAATCAGCCGGCCTGATCATGGGCTTACTATACGGTCTGCCCCAGGTCGTCATCAGCCTGGCCATCACCCAATCCTCCGCCACTCCCTTGCTGATCATCCTCTACCTGGCCATCCTGTTTCTGGCCTGGGGTGTCGCTCTAAACCGGGTCTATGGCCGGCTGACAGATATTGAACTCTCAGCCCAAACGGCGATGTCGGCCTTGGTGACAGAGGGGACTGGTATCCCTGCTCAGGAAGGGGAGGCAGCTAAAGCTACTACCGGCCAGTCGGAATCATTTGACATAAGTAATAAAGAGAGTGAAATTCGGTCGGTTGAGAAGTTGGACCGGCGCCAATTCTTGATCAAGCTGGGGGCAACGACAGCCACCATCACAGTGTTGAGCGGTGGCCTGGGAGCGGTCCTGACCTCGGCTGAACGGCGACAACAGGAAGAAGCCCTGGCCGAAATTGCTGGCGTCCAACCGGTAAGTACTCCAACATTACCTCCACCAGATCCGGCCGATCCGTTAGGCCTGAGCGGACCCTTCCAGCCTGCACCAGGCACTCGTCCGGAACTCACGGCAATCAAAGACCACTACAAAGTATTTCTGCAGACCAGCCCAACAAATATTGAAGGTGATTCCTGGGAATTACCTATTACCGGCCTGGTAGAAAATCCCCTGACCTTAACTGTCGAAGATTTTCATAGCGGCCGGTGGGAATCTCGCGACCAGGTTGTAACCATCAGTTGCATCTCGGGCCGGGTTGGTAGTGATCTGATCGGCACGACCCTTTGGACCGGGGTTAGCGTTCAGGATGTTCTGGCTGAGACCGGTCTCATGGAAGATGCCCGTTATCTCGTCATAACCAGTGGTGACGGATTCCATGAAACAGTAGACCTGGACCTGATCGCGGCCGACAGGCGGATCATGTTCGCCTATGGCTGGAATGGCATGGACCTGCCTAAAGACCATGGCTACCCTTTGCGGATATGGATTCCCGACCGATTTGGCATGAAACAGCCAAAATGGATTACAGGTATCGAAGTCGTAAACGAATACCAGGAAGGGTACTGGGTTGAGCGTAATTGGGACGAAGATGCCTTCGTTAGAACGACTTCGGTTATCGATACCGTAGCCGTCGATGATATTATCGAGGTAGAAGGCCAGCAACTGGTGCCCGTCGGTGGTATCGCCTGGTCCGGCGACAAAGGCATCTCTAAAGTAGAGGTGCGGGTCGATGGAGGTCCATGGGAAGAAGCCCGCTTGAAGGAACCACTTTCAGAGACAACCTGGGTCATCTGGCGCTATGATTGGCCCTACGCAGAGGGCAAACACACCTTTGAAGTGCACACGTACGATGGAGCCGGCCAGCTTCAGATAGAGGAAAAAATGGGCAACCGGCCGTCCGGCGCCACAGGCATCCACAGTATGGTTGCGCGGCTGTAATGAATCCAGGAACCACTGCAAGCTTGGAGAGGTGTGTCTATCCCCTGGCCTCGCAAGGATTCCCCATCATCATGGGGGCAGGTTCCGCAAAGGCGACTAATCCTTCCTCCCGGTCATTCCCGCGATAGAGGGACTCGATCACCCAGTCGTTCAACGGGTTGACATGTCTTAGGTGGGAATGACAAGTCCTTAGTCAGGGTGGTAAACACCTGGCGGGTTTGACATTTATATTTACCTGACGGGATTGATAATTTTCTGGTGGGAATATCACCTTCCTGGCCAGTAGGACATCGCACAGGAAGTTGTGACATCACGATGGATGTTAGGACATCCCACCGGATGTTAGGATATCACAGCCAGGTAAAGAGGCTTCATGGCAGGGGGGACATCACGCCGGCAAAGCTGTTTGCTTTATGCTACCTCTTGTCGGCGTGGACATCCCTCAATTAATGATGAGATAAATAATGAAGGGCGGCTTGATTGTTCAAACCGCCCTTCCGCTTACCCTACAGGTAATTTAACCGCGGTGTTTGGGCTTATTTGTGGACTTTGATGTTACCGCCGCCAATTTCCTGGTTTAAGCCGTTATCGTAGACGACGTCGTCGTAATCTGACCAGATCTTTATGCGGATTGTATCTTCGCCATTACGACTCAAACCGTCGCCTGCCCACAGTAAAAACTCATAACCTTCTTCGCCATTGATAGAGCCAGATCCTTTAAACTGGGCATAGTTGCCGCCATGGCGGACCACCAACCAATCATACGAGCTTGACTGAAAGTTCAGACCACCGGCAGCAAAATTAAACTGCATATTGCCGGTTGGTCGCTTGTCCAGGTTCTTATACTTGGCCAAAAAACTGAAATTGACCCTGCCAGAAATGCCAGAACAGATGCTCCCTTCCGGGCAGGCATCCGCAGCTGACATGAATCTACCGCTGCCGGTGGTAAAGCCGCCGGGATCGTAGATAACCAACCTTCGCTCATCGCTGACAATGACCTTGTTACTCCTGTCTGTAGCTGTGACCACGACCGTATACACGCCAGGTTTTGGTTGGTATCCACTGGAAACAACGAGCGTAGGGTCGCTCTCACTCTGCAATGAAGCTAGAACCAGTTGGGGGCCTCCCTGTCCGTCCATAGCTGAAAAGTCAAGGGCGGTCCCCAGGGGCTGTACATCTAATAGTGCCGGTGTGGTGATCTTTAACTTTGGCAAAATCAACCCATTATCGATCTCTGAACTCTCGGGTTGGCCGCTGACGTTTCCGGCCGGCTCTTCACTAGAAATTGGCGTCGACATTACTTAACCTTCCCCGTTGGAGATTAAATCAGCATTGCTCATGGTATATCGCGATACAATCTAGCGACCCTCAAGCGTTGTTGCCGAGCTGGTGAAAGTCACATCAGCCAGGTCGCTGATCAAGGCAACACCTCGCGATTCATCCTAATTTGGCTAGATTGAGCTAATGTCATGATCGATCTAGCTTTAGGTATCATTAATGAATGGCTGCCTAAACAATCCTTGGCGAATAGGTTGGACCATCGCATATTATTAACTGTTGAATTGAACCATACCCAGTCTAAACAGGCGGTCGGGTGATCCCATCCTCCGCAATAAAGGTCTATCAACTCTGTCGGTAATATTGGAGCAGGTCCGTTCCCATAAATATGATTAATTTGTTTATCGAAAAGCCATTCGTTACTGGCCGGGCCCAATATCTCGACAGAAACGGCTTAACATAAAGATTACAGGAAGAGTCCCCAGGTTTCCATGACCCATTTGTCATAACCCAAAGGTCATGGTCGGAGCGAAGAATGGCTTATCCCGCAGTGGCGCGGTGGTTTAAAAACCCTTGCGGGTCTCACAGTTTATTTGCCGGGATTTGAAAAGAGGGGGTGGTGCATCATGCGTTACAATAAATTATTGCCCAGGTCCGCCATCTCCCACCAGCAGCTTGTCAAGATCTTCGGCCAGGTCCACAGCTAATTGAATGGCTGCGATAATAGCATCCACACTCACCGCATCCAGAACATCGTCCGGTGTATGGTATACCGATGATCGAGTACTGTTCCCCCATGGCATACCGATCAAAGAAGTCGCCTCAACGCCTCCCCTGGCCAATTCGCCGGCATCGGTGCCGCCGGTGAGAAAGGCGATAGTGTTGGCCGGTACTATATGACCCTGCTTGGCTAACAAGCGCTGACAGCGCGCGGCCAAATCTGCTGATAGCTGGACACTGCCGTTGACATCGCTGGTCAGGAAGAAAAAATCTTCCGTGTTGTAAAGACACTCGAGGTTTAAATTCCAGGTAGGTAGATCAAGCCGGCCGCCCGCCTGCTTCGAGACCCAAAATCGGGATCCCCGCAGGCCAGCTTCCTCGGCATCCCAACTGGCCGCCACCAGTCGCAAGTAACTCAGACCGCCTCCCCGGGATTTCCGGCCGGCCATTTCGCGCAGCGCTTCCCAGGCGGCCGCACTGGAAGCCAGGTTATCCCCCGCCCCGGGCGTCGACTTCGCCGAGGCAAACCACCAGAGTTGGCCGACCAATAAAAAAAGCAGAGAGAATAATCCCGCGGCATAAGTCCCCCAGCCAGGCGTTGTTCCGGATGCAATTAACCAGATCCATAGCGTCCAGCTTACCAGGAACAGCAAGACCAGCGTGCCAATCCCACCCATCACCCGCAAAGGATACAAAGCCGGTTGGTGGGCAAGAAAATTGAAGACCTGGGCGCTATCATGATGACCGCTGATAATCAGCTGTCCGCGCACCTCCCCGACCGGTTCTAGCGAGGCCAATACGTTCCGGCCTGTCCGGCGTGGGTACAAACGATCGATCACTTCCCGGTAGAAGAAAAATTGCCCGACCATGATACCTAGGCCCAGTGTTACCAGCAGGGCGGCCGGCAGGTAAAGCTCTAGCCAGAGCAGAAGTACGGACATTAAATAGAGCAATACCAGGATTCGGATCCAGCCCAAAAAGGCGCCAGGATGAACTGGAAAATCTTCAGTCCAGGCAGCATCGGCGAAGGGCGTCGCTTCGGCTTTCAAAGCATCGGCCGTTCCTCGCGACTCATCGCTTCCAGCCGGCCGAGGTCCATAATGATTGATGAGCCGGCCGGTTAGATTCAATGCCCTGCCAGCGGCGGCTGTGAAATCACTGGGGAGTTGTCTGTCTGCCATGGCTAGGATTCTACCAAAGATCTTGCTTAAGGTTGAACTGTTTCTGAGCAAACCTGCTATTATTTGCAGATGTTTGGAATATTAGGTTATCTCGCCATCGCCACATGTTGCCTGATCATACTTGCCGCCCTGGTTGTTCTCGTACTCCTTTTGATCCAGAATAGGGAGTAGGTATCGTCGAAAGAATATTAACCTCTGAAGGTTCAGAATTTGGCGGTCAGCCAATAATAATTCTGTATCTTTGCCGGCGAGACACCATACGTCATAATCACTGCCGCCGAGGGCAGGGCTTTCAGCAACATGCCATAGCTATTTCGCGATCTCTGGATATCCCCTTGTATTACTTGAGCCTCTAGATTAGCCAGGAACCCCTGTAGACTTTGAAGCTATGATCATGAGGTGAGCCAGTGCCAACGGTTCCACTTTTTCGAGCCCCATGAATTTGATTAAGCCAAACTGCAGGATGATTCTCTAAACCAACGTCCAAAAATTGGCACCGGCAGTTATATTTTCGCGATTTTTAGTGCGTTCTGCTGTCAAATGGAGGTGTTGGGGGTAAATAGTTTACATAACTGTCTAACATGGTTGAATATGGGTTGAATTATTCTATCATATTGACAAGAAATTGTGGTATCCCTATACTCAACACTGCACAGAACGGTCTTTCGGCCGGGACATTTCGGAGAATTCCGAAATCACTATTCCGGCCAGCAAATCCCACAATGGAGGCAATAATGGTTATAGCGCGTGATGTATTCCAGGTGAAAGTTGGTCAGATGGACAATGTTCTGACATTGCTCGAGAAAGCTCGGGCAGAGGGTCAGGATACAGGCAATGTGAGCCGCGTGCTCACCGATATTAGCGGCAATCATTTCACCCTGGTCTTCGAGACCAGCGGCGAAAGCGTCGATGCCATCCGTGAGCGAATGATGGCCAGCTTCAATGACCCCGAGTTGGCCAAAATCATGGGAACCATGATGCAATACATCGAATCCGGCCACCGGACATTCTATACGGTCGAGTACGAAGGGTAAGACCTCACCGAGTTCGCCAATAGTTAAAACGGACAACCGAAGATATAGACAATCAGCTATCAACCGGCGCCACCGATTTGCCTGAACTATCCTAGCTGTCCAGCCGGCCTGGCAGCAGGCCTAAGGGCAATGGTACCGGTCTCTGACAGCTACTTTCGATCTGGCTATGCCGGCTGTCAGCGCTGGATTCAACGATGGCTTGCATGACATCCAGGACATGAAACGCCATCTCACCGCTGGCCCGGTGCGGCCGGCCGCTCCTGATGGCGTGAGCCATGTCGGCCACCCCGATGCCCCGGCTCACTGCATCACTATGGCTTAATGGCATATCACGCCATTCATCATTTCCGCTCCGCCACAGCCTTACCGGCCCACCGAAGGTATTGGGATCAGGCACGAGGAGAGTGCCCTCTGAACCATAGATCTCGATCCTTGGCAGAGTCGAGCGCCAAACGTCAAAACTCGTGATGAGGGTGGCTACTGGCCCGGCTGTAAAATCGAGCAAAGCTGTCGAGTGAGTGGGCACACTAACTGGTAAACGCTCGCCAAAACGGGCCGTGCTCGTGGCGATCCGTTCGGGAAAGCTGATGCGGGTTGCCCCGGCTAATCTCGCTATAGGTCCCAACATGTGGATTAAGGCGGTCAGGTAGTAGGGCGCCATATCGAACAACGGCCCAGCGCCCGGCCGGTAGAAGAAGGCGGGATCGGGATGCCAGCTTTCAGGCCCATGGGAGAGCATGAATGCGGTAGCCCCGACTGGCTCTCCAATCCAGCCGTCGTCGATCAGCTTGCGACAACTCTGCAAACCGCCACCGAGGAAAGTATCCGGCGCACAACCAATGCGCAAATCGGAATCCCTTGCTTTCTGCATGACTGGCAGGGCTTCTTCACGACTCGTTGCCAAAGGTTTTTCACTGTACGCATGATGGCCGCTATCGAGAATAGCCTGGGTCACTTCGGCGTGGACGCCTGGTATGGTTAGATTGATGATGATGTCGATGGAGCTATCGGCCAATAACGCCTCAACGCTCATCGTCCGCGGGATATTGTGTTCCTCGGCTGCGGTGCGAGCCTTTTCTGGCACAAGATCGGCGCAGGCTACGACATCCAGGATTTCGTAGGCCCGGCAGCCACTTACGTAGGCGCCGAAAATGTTGCCACAGCCCAGGATGCCAACCTTAACCTGTTCGACCATGGGTCAGGCCCTCCCCGACAAGATATTGATAGCTTTTATCCACGGCGTGCATCATATCGGTGGCGCAGCGATCAAGTTCGACGATAAGCCACTCGGTGTTCTCTGCGGCGGCAGGCACAATAGCCTTATAATCCACCGCCCCTTCGCCCACAGCGACCATAGAGGCATTTGTATTAGATCCGGCCGGGCCGTCCTTAACGTGTATAAGTGGTGCACGTTCGCCAAATAACCTGACCATCTCCAGGGGATCGACCCCGGCACTCTGAATCCAATAGGCATCAAGCTCAAAAAATACGGCCGGATCCAGCTCTTCCAGCCACACCTGGTAAGGATAGAGGCCATCGACCTCCTGGAACTCCCACCAATGGTTATGGATGGCAAAGGAAAGGCCATGGGCGGCAGCGACCTGATGGGCATCATTGAGGCGTGTACAGGTCCTCTTGATCGATGCCGCATCCCGGTATTCTTCCGGAGGTAGATGGCCGCTGACAATACACTGAAGGCCAAGTTGCTGGGCCATCTCGATTACCTTCTGTTGGTTATCACCAAGAGGTAGAGGCATGTGTCCGGCGGCGACGGTCAGGCCGCATTCAGAAAAGAGCGCCGAAGCGTAGGCGGCCGAGATACCCTCAGGGAAACCGGCCGTCTCCACCCCAACATAACCGATATCGGCGATTCGGCGGATGACGGCGTCAAAATCCTCTTTCAACAGGTCTCGGACAGTATAAAGTTGTAGGGCGATCGGTGAGGTCATATTGCTCCTTAGATATTGTTGTCTATGCGATAAATTTCATTCAGGAACCTGAATCACGGTCAAAAAGAAGGAAAAAAACTATACAACAATTCCGAGTACTCGACCATAGACTTCTGATTCCGAAAGAGCGAAAAATTGGGGCAAAAATAATCCTCTCCCGGTAATTGTTCCTGGTAGAATTTTTTTTTGTTGAAATTAATGGGAGGAACGAGAGGGCTACCACCTGAAGAGGAACCCTTCCCCGTAATTGTTTTGTACCGGACAACGGGACATGGTAATTGTTCGGTTGGATTGGCGGCCGGCGACCTCCGGGACAGGTTGGGGCTCCCGGCAATTTTCAATGGGATGTGAATCAGGTTTGACATTTTAGGAGGGTGAATATTGGCCGGCCACTCCCTGGGAAGGATGTCATTCGGAGTTGTTTTGGAAGCCCGGTTAAGATCGTTTGGCACCTGGCGATTGGGTTCTTGGCGCGATCTTTGCATAAGGGTTTCTGGTTTTTCCATTTGGGACAGGTTTCTTTACCGGCAGATGTATAACTACATGCTTATATATTTTAACTATTTACATAAATAGTTGGCGAAGGCCGAGCCTGCACTGGAAAGGATTTGGAAAAAGGGGCCGTTCTGGTGCAGGCTCGGCCAAATGCTCAGAAGACTGAGCTGCTCAGAAGAGTGAGCTTGTTGAGTTCCTGAGTGCTTAGGGGCTCATGACGCGCAGGGCGCGATGGATAGGGGAATGTTAGAACATTTGTTCTATCTGGTCAAACATGATGGTGGTCCGGTGAACCAGAAAGTATCTAGAGAACTTCACCAAGAAAGATGACCCGGGTTCACTACAGGTGAAAAAGATGTCCTAAGAAATACCACCCAATCCATTTAGGTCATTTTTGCTAATAACCCTTTCATGGACCCCTGATTCCGCCTGCCAATATTTCCTAAAAGACAGGTCCCCATTACAAAACACATCCAGGTGACGGAACAATACGTATCATTTCGTAAGGTCCGTAACAATATTCTTATCAGTGTAATGTATACTTCCTAAACTTTTGCACTGAAAATCAAATCGATCTGTTATGAAAGATGATCTAAACGGTTCAGGATCCGAGTCATCGGTGGTAACATCCAGACAAGACCCGCGGCTGTATCAAAGGGTGCTTGGTCGGATCTGGCGCTTCTGGCCGATAGTTGCCGGTCTGGTTGTCGCTCTTCTTGGCGCAATGGTTTACGCCACATTGTACCCTTCGCCCACCCCCTTAACCCTTAACGAAATCGATGCTCGCGTCGTCGAAGCGATGGCCTCGGCCACACCAGCGGCCGCCTTCTCAACCCACGTTTACCAGACAATACTGCCCTCCCTGGTTTATATCCAGGTTCGCACAGAGAACGAAGGTGAGGATGATGATTTCGGTGTCGGTAGCGGCGTGGTTATCAATGAAAGCGGAGACATTCTGACCGCTTATCATGTGGTAGATGAGGCCAGCCAGATACAGGTAATCTTCGCCGATGGCAGCAAAGCCGCGGCAGAAATTATCGCCAGCGAACCGGAAAATGATATTGCCGTCCTGCATCCGTTAGAATCTCCCGGCCTGATCGTCCCGGCCGTGCTTGGAAACCCCAACCGGATGCGCATCGGCGATGAGACCTATGCCGTCGGCAACCCCTTGGGGCTAACTGCCTCCATGAGCGCCGGGGTCATTTCCGGCTTTGAACGCTCCGTCCCAGTGAATAGCGACGTACAGCGACTGGAAGGGCTGATTCAATTTGACGCGGCCGTCAACCCGGGCAATTCTGGTGGCCCCTTGCTCAACCGCCAGGGCCGGGTCATCGGCATCGTTACCGCCCTGGCCAATCCCGAAAATGACAATTCATTCTCGGGTATCGGCTTCGCGGTGCCCATCCAGACAGCCGTCAGCGCGGCCGGTGGACCGCCTTATTAGCCGGCGTTCATATTTCCGAAGCTTCAAAAAAATTCGGAGATTTGTTTTCGCCGTGGATTTAGTTAACATAAGATATATACGAAGAGATCGGTCTTTTTAAAAAGTAGTGGCTAATTATTGAAGGATACAAACATGGATCATCCAAAAGACGGTAACACCGACAAGCCCATGGAGCGGGTATTGTATGAGGTCAAAAAGGTCATCGTTGGCCAGGATATTCTGCTGGAGCGGTTGGTGGTGGCTCTCCTGGCCCGGGGGCATGTCCTCGTCGAAGGAGTGCCTGGATTGGCCAAAACCATGGCTATTAAGACCATGGCCCAGGCCATCGGTGGTGAATTTCAACGTATCCAGTTTACCCCGGACCTGGTCCCGGCCGATCTGACCGGCACCCGCATCTATAATCAGAAAAGTGGTGAATTCAACACGACGCTTGGCCCGGTCTTTACCAACCTGCTCCTGGCCGATGAGATAAACCGGGCGCCGCCCAAAGTGCAGAGCGCCTTACTGGAGGTGATGCAGGAGCGCCAGGTGACCATCGGCCGTGAAACCCACCGGGTGCCCGATCCCTTTCTGGTGCTGGCCACCCAGAACCCCATCGAGTCCGAAGGTACGTACCCTTTGCCCGAAGCCCAGGTTGACCGCTTCATGCTTAAGGTCCTGGTGGGTTATCCCAGCCAAACGGAAGAGTTTGTCATTGTGGAACGGATGACCGGCGCCTTGCAGGCGGTTCGGAAAGCCATCGACTCGGCTGAGCTGTTACTCTTGCAACAGGCGGTCGATGCGGTTTATGTCGATCCTTCGCTTATCGAATACGCTGTTAAACTGGTATCGGCGACAAGAAACCCAGAGTTGGTCGGCCGGAATGAACTAAAGCCATTCATTACCTTCGGGGCCAGCCCTCGAGCTTCCATCAATTTGATTCTGGCCGGCCGGGCATTGGCCTTCGTGCGCGGCCGGGCTTATGTTCTGCCCCAGGACGTGCGTGATATCGCGGCCGATGTCATCCGCCATCGCCTGGTCCTTTCCTACGAAGCTTTAGCCGATAATATTAGCAGTGATGATTTGTTAGATACGATATTCGCTGCCTTACCCTTGCCGGAGGCGCCGCTTCATGAGCGCAATCGAACTGCCGACTTCAGCCGTCCAAACGCCTGATCGAATACTGCGCCGTATCGACTGGCAGGTAATCCGCCGGCTCGATGGCCTCTTGCAGGGCGACTACCGGACTCTGTTTTTCGGAACCGGGATCGATTTCACCGATCTACGCGAGTACCAGCCGATGGATGATATTCGCCACATCGATTGGAATGTCACCGCGCGCATGAATAACATCTATGTGCGCCAATATGTCGAAGACCGGGAAATAACCGCCTGGTTCCTGCTGGATCTCAGCCCGTCGATGGCCTTTGGTCTCAAGGATCGTACAAAACGGACGGTGATGATTGAAGTGGTAGCCATACTAGCCCGGTTGTTAACTCGCAACGGTAACCGTGTCGGGGCTATGCTGTTCAACAATCGTTTAACCGGCACCATTCCCCCACGCAGCGGCCGGATCCAGGTCCTACGACTGATCCGCGAAATGTTAGCTGAAGGTGATCCACCTGCTGGCAATTCGACCGATCTGAGCCCATTGCTCCATGCCGCCACTAATACAATAAAAAGGCGTTCAATAGTCTTTCTGATCTCCGATTTCTTAAGCGAACCAGGCTGGGAACGGCCGTTGACCCTGCTCAACCGGCGCCACGAGTTGATAGCCATCCGCACTTTTGATGCATTAGAAAGTGAGCTGCCCGACGCCGGGTTCATCGTGGTTGAAGATGCCGAAACGGGCGAACAGATCTTTGTCGATACCAGCAGCCTGGCCTTCCGCCGCCGCTTTCAAGAGATATCTCGGGAACGGGAGACACTGCTCCGAGAAAAAGTGAAGCAGGCCGGCGTCGATCTGTTCACTATCTCGACCGGAGAAAAGTTAGTGCCGGCTATCGTGCATATGGCCGCCTTACGCAAGCGACGCAAAAGAAGAAGCAGGATATAAGAGATAACATTAAATGTCCTTCATTTGGCCCTGGATGCTCCTGTCCTTTCTGTTCATACCCCTGGCTTTTGTCATTTATTTCCGCTTGCTCACTCAACAACGTGCGGCCAGGGCTGCGTTGGGGCCAATGGGTTTGGTCCAGAGTAGCACCGGTCGGAAACCTGGTAGATATCGCCACTTTCCAGCCGCTCTCTTCTTGCTGGGTTTAAGCATCCTGCTGATCGGTCTGGCCCGGCCGGAGACGTTCGTCAAGCTGCCCCACGTTGGCGGTACCGTTATCCTCGCCTTTGACGTCTCCAATAGCATGTTGGCCGAAGATTTAGCGCCGACGCGGATCGAGGCCGCAAAATCCGCCGCCCGAAGCTTTGTCGAAAACCAGCCCGGGCCTATAGAGATTGGCGTCGTGGCTTTCGGCAGTGGTGGGCTTGTTGTGCAACAGCCGACGAACGACCAAACGGCCGTATTGGCCACCATCGATCGCTTGAGCCCACAAGGCGGCACCTCCCTAGGCCAGGGCATCTTCTCCGCGCTGAACGCCATTGCCGGCGAAGCCCTGGCATTTGAAGAGTTCTCGCCCGATGACGGCGGCGCTTCGCTACAGATTAAGGACTATTCTTCGGCCGTGGTCGTGTTACTTACCGATGGCGAGAATACCGGTCCGCCGGAACCGATGGAAATAGCCCAACTGGCGGCCGATGCGGGCGTTCGCATTTATCCCATCGGTATTGGCAGCGCCGAAGGCAGCGTTTTGGAAGTAGATGGCTATAGCATTTTGACCCAGCTCAACGAAGGGGCATTGTTGGACATCGCCGCTCTTACGAACGGCGCCTACTATCACGCCGAAGACGAGCAAGCCCTGAATACGATTTACGAAAACGTCGATTTACAGTTGACAGTCGAAGGTGAAAAAATTGAGGTTACCGCTATCTTTGCCGGCCTCGGTTTGTTATTACTGCTGCTCGGCGGGTTGTTAACCCTGTTTTGGTATGGACGGATGCCCTGATGGATCTGAAAACAAATAAACTGATCATGGTTGTCTACCTTGCCGCCACTGGGGAGTCTTGCTTATGACCTTCTTTTGGTCCTGGTTTTTGTTACTGCTCTTGCTGGTACCCCTGCTGATCGGCCTGTATATCTGGGCTCTACGGCGTAAGCGGCGCTTCGCTGTCCGTTATCCCAGCCTGTCAATTATCCGGGAGGCGCTGCCCAAACGCTCTCGATGGCGCCAACATTTGCCCTTTGCCCTCTTTTTGGGAAGCGTGGCCATGTTAGGGACAGCGATGGCCCGCCCGGCGGCCGAGATCAAGGTGCCCCTCAACAGGACCTCTATCATCCTGGCCCTGGATATATCCCGAAGCATGTGTGCCACCGACGTGCCACCCAACCGGCTAACCGTAGCCCAGGAGGCTGTCCTGGCCTTTATTGAAGACCAGGCCGACGGCACCCAGATCGGCATCGTGGCTTTCGCCGGTTTCGCGGAGATTATCGTGCCGCCAACCAATGATAAAGATTTGTTGCGCGAAGCCGTGAACAACTTCACCACTTCCCTGGGAACGGCTATTGGCAGCGCCACGCTTAAATCCATCGATGCCATCGCCGAGATCAACGACGCGGTAGCCCCCAGCGGTCTGAATCTGTTGCTGGGAGAAGGCGAATCAGGACCATCCGCCGGCTTCTACCAGCCAGATATCATCGTCTTGCTTACCGACGGGGCGAATAGCACCGGTCCGCGACCCATCGATGCCGCCCAGCAAGCGGCCGACCGCCTCATTCGCGTCTACACCATTGGCTTCGGCACCGACGAAGTGCCGCAAATGGTTTGCAGCCAGGAACAGTTGGGCCCTGATTCTTTTGGCCGGGGTTTTGGCAACGATCCAGGAGGCGGTTTTGGCGGCGGATTCGGTGGCGGTGGTGGTGGCCGCGACTTCCGGCGCTTTATCGTCATCGACGAAGAGACCTTGCAGGCGGTGGCCGATACCACCGGCGGCGCGTATTTCAGGGCTCAAAATGCCGACCAGCTCCATGAGATATTCCTGGATCTGCCGACCCAAATCGTATTGCAGGAAAAGTCGCTGGAGATAACGGTCCTATTTGTCGCCCTGGGCGCTATTTTCGCGACGCTGTCAGTCGGGTTATCGTTGAAATGGAACCGCGCCGCATAGCAGCGAACAGGAGGAGTTGGGTTTCGGCCGGTGTTCGATAGTTCCCAAGACAATACCCGCCGGTTTTTCCCAGCCACATTTGACGATGCTGACACCGAATTATCATGGCGATGCCGGGTATTTTTAGACGGCTGGTGATGCGCAAAAACCAGGCTGCTGGTTTATACGGGCTGCGGCTGAGGATGCTGACTCCTATTTCTTATGGCTATGCCGGGTATGTTTTGACGACCGTTGGCGGGCAATATTAGACCTGGCGGTTTATCCCGGCCGCAACTGAGGATGGGACTCTTATTTACTGCCTGCCGGATTTATTCGGATGGCTGGTGGGGTGTCATAACCAAGACAACTAGATAAAAACCGGCGTAGATCAAGCTTATAGCCATGTCCACGACACCTGGTTGGGCTGGCGGTCATCAAAGCCCAATCCGGGGATGCTCGTGTGGCCGACGCTATTTTTGATTCTATCCTGGCTTCCGATAAGAGCGGCGCCGAAACCTTCGATCAGATTAGGACCTGGCGCGAGAGGTTGGACATAGAGCAGGACTCAGGCAGCTTTGCGGAAAGCTTAGATGTGGCAGAGATGATCTTAATGTTAAAAGGTTAATTGAACAGAATATGCCATGCCTTAGCTTCCCCACCCTAACGCCCAACAGCCTGCCGGGCACTCAAAACCTGACCCATTAATAAACCAGGATCGGCAAATATTTCTGTCATCTGCCCATCACAAATATCCGTTGCAACTCTTGGTTACTGCCGTGACCACTATCGTCAATCTTAACCGGTCCCTTGATGCTTATAGAACTCGACAGTCAATGGGCTAAGTGGTGTGTTACCCATGATCAGATCGGCCGCTTTTTCAGCCACCATCATCGTCGGGGCATAGATGTTGCCATTTGTGACATAGGGCATCACAGAAGCATCCACCACACGCAAACCTTCAACACCCATAACTTTCATGGTTTCGGGATCGACCACCGACAATGCATCTTTGCCCATCTTACAGGTGCACGATGGATGGTAGGCAGTCTCTCCGTCCCGGGCGACCCAATCCAAAATCTCGGCGTCGCTGGCCACGGCCGGACCGGGCGAAATCTCCCCATCATCATATTCAGCGAATGCCGGTTGGCTCAGGATATGCCGCGCACAATGGATCGCCTCAACCCATTCTCGCCGGTCCTGATCGGTCGATAGATAGTTGAAGCGCAGAGCAGGGGCAATGGTGGGGTCGGCCGATTTGATCTTCACTGAGCCTCGGGCATCGGAATACATCGGGCCAACATGGACCTGATAGCCATGCCCGCCTTTCGGCGATGAGCCGTCATAACGAATCGCCAGGGGCAGAAAATGGAACATCACATTGGGATAGGTGACTTCCTCATTGCTGCGGATAAAGCCACCGGCCTCAAAATGATTGGTTGCCGCCGGGCCTTTACGGAACAGCAACCAGTTTAGGCCAATCAACGGTTTGTTATACCACTCCAACGCCGGCTGCATCGATACCGGTTGGGAGCAGGCATGTTGGACGTATACCTCCAGGTGGTCCTGTAAATTTTCGCCTACGCCCAGCAGCTCGTGGACCATAGGAATACCCAGAGGCTCCAGTTCGGCCGCGTTGCCCACTCCTGAAAGCTGCAACAGCTGGGGTGAGTTGATCGACCCGCCGCAGCATATAATCTCACCGGCGTAGACCCTCTGGGCCTTGGCGCCGGCCTGGCCTAACCTGACGCCAACGGCTCTTTTGTCTTCAAAGAGAATCCGGGTGACGAAGGTTCGGGTCATGACTTTCAGATTGCGACGTTTCATCACCGGGTGCAGGTAGGCTCGCGCGGCACTCAGGCGCCGGCCGCGATGCAGATTCCGGTCAAAGGCGGCAAAGCCCTCCTGCTTATAGCCATTTACATCGTCGGTTAAGGCATAGCCGGCTTCCTGGACCGCTTCAAAAAAGGTAGTGAATAGGGGGGAGGCGACCGGCCCACGTTCGAGCACCAGCGGGCCATCATGGCCACGAAATTCATTGCCGCCGCTCAGGCAATTCTCCATCCGCTTAAAATAAGGTAAACAATGGGCATAATCCCAATTGGCCATACCCTCGTCCCCGGCCCATCGTTTGTAATCCAGGGGATTGCCCCGTTGGAAAATCATGCCGTTGATGCTACTCGATCCGCCCAAAACCTTGCCCCGGCCGTGGGATATCCGCCTATCGTGCATGTACGGTTCTGGCTCCGATTCATAAAGCCAATCATAATTTTTGTTGCCGATAGGATAGGTCAAGGCGGCCGGCATATGGATATAAAAATCCCAGATGTAATCGGGCCGCCCGGCTTCTAAAAGCAATACACGATGCCCAGGATCCTCAGTCAGACGGTTAGCCAGGACGCAACCGGCCGATCCCCCTCCGACGATAATCGTATCGAAACGTTTTTCAGGATCCATCTTTCCTCATTTGACAACTTTACCGTCCAGATGGTATAGTGACTTTCTTCTGTTATTGTAAGCACAAACAATACAAGTAGCCAACACCGAACTAAGTAGCAATAGTCATATCGTTCACCTCGAGTAGAGAGAACAATTTGGAAAAGCGCAGAACCGCTTCTGAGACTCGTTTGCTGGTTTTAATGGCCTGCAATCGTATTTTGCGCCGGGGCGCCTTAACTGATTTGACCCTGGAAAATGTCGCTGAGGAAGCCGGTCTGAGTAAAGGTGGTTTGCTTTACCATTTTCCGAATAAAGAATCGTTGATTGAAGCTTTGTTTGTGCATCATAATCAGCTATTTGAGGAGAGGGTTGAACTCCTGGCTGCTACTGAAGATGAACCCCTCGGGGCCTGGCTCCGTGCTTATGCCAAAGCCCTAATTGAGCAGATCTCCGACCCTAGCAATGCCAGTCTGTATGCCAGTCTGTTTGCGGCCGAAGAACAATATGTTGGAGCCCATTCCCTCATGAACAGTAAATGGTTCCAGTGGGAGCGACAGGCGAAAAATGGCGGCCTGGATCCGTGGCGTACAGAATTGGTGCGCCTGGCGGTAGACGGCTTATGGTTTGCCCAAATGCACAACTATGCGCCTCCAGATCCGGCCCGGCGGGAGCAAATCGTTGAGATGATCTTACAAATGACTTTTAACCCTGAACCAATCGACGGTTGAAATGAGTAAAGTCGTACTGCGTAATGTTTGGAAGATCTTCGGCCCTAATCCAGGATTTATTTATAAGTCCATGGATCAAGGCGCGTCTCAGAGCGAGATCATGGCCGAGACGGGGCACGTGGTTGCCGTCCGAGATGTCTCCCTCGACATCCCCCAAAGTGAGATTTTCGTGGTAATGGGCCTATCAGGCAGTGGTAAATCAACCCTTGTTCGCTGCCTTTCCCGCCTGATAGAGCCGACGGCCGGCCAGGTGATCATTGATGACCTGGATGTTACGGCCATGAATGGAGATGAACTGCGCCAACTTCGCCGGCACACGGTCAGCATGGTTTTTCAAAGATTTGGGCTATTCCCTCACCGGCGGATCATCGACAATGTGGGTTATGGCCTGGAAATTCAGGGCGTAAAGGCGGACGAGCGACAGTTGAAAGCCCAGCAATTTCTGGAGTTAGTAGGCCTGGTAGGCTGGGAAAACCACTATCCCCACGAATTGAGCGGCGGCATGCAACAAAGAGTGGGTTTAGCCCGGGCCCTGGCGGTTGACCCCCAAATCATGCTCTGTGATGAGCCGTTCAGCGCCCTCGATCCCCTGATACGACGCGACATGCAGGACGAATTACTCAACCTGCAGAAAACTCTGCATAAGACCATTATCTTCATCACCCATGATTTCCTTGAAGCCATAAAGCTTGGCGACCGCATCGCCATCATGAAAGATGGCGAAATTGTGCAAATTGGCACCGCCCAGCAGATCGTCGCCCACCCCATCAATGAGTATGTGTTGAAATTTACGGAGGATGTGCCAAGGGCGAAAGTGTTAACGGCCGGGACGATTATGCGAAGCCCGAATGGCGATGAGCCGGGCAGCCTGGAACAGGTCGCCTCCGATACAACGCTGGAGAAGCTGATCCCGCGAGTGAGTGCCAATGACGGCCTGATATCTGTGGTGGATGAAGCGGGCATCGTGATAGGCGTTCTGGATAGACATGCTGTACTTATGGCCCTGGGGGATAGCTAGCCATGTCTCATATCAGCGTTCTTGACCGGATCAACCTGCCACGTAAATATCGAAATCTTATTCTTTTGGCGCTGATTTTGGGGATCATCTACCTGTTCTTCGCGCTTGGCCAGGCCGCCGGCGACCTCAATTCATTTTCAGACTCGTGGAATATCGGTTTGCACGAGGATCTGAATGAGCTGAAACGTTGGGTTGTGATTAACCGGAACTCCCACTTCATTTTTATCTTCTTTTTTGAGCCGCTGAGTTCATTCATTGATTTTCTTTTGCGCCGGATCGAGGATTTTCTGCTCTTTGTACCCTGGATCGTTATTATTATTATTGGTTTCCTGGTCGCAGAAAGGCTTCGAGGTCTGGGGTTGGCCTTGCTCGTCTCGGCCTGTTTGCTGTTGATGGGTCTCTTTGGACTCTGGGAAGAGAGTATGAAGACCCTGGCCCTGATGGTGACGGCCGTACTTTTCGCCCTATTAATCGGCGTTCCTCTGGGCATCTTGTCGGCTGAAAATGACCGGGTCGAGCAACTGTTGCGGCCGGTCCTCGATGCTATGCAGACCATGCCGGCCTTTGTCTATTTGATACCCGTGCTCTTGTTTTTCGGCGTCGCCCGCGTTCCCAGCATCATCGCTACCGTCATTTATGCCATTCCGCCAGCCATCCGCATGACCAGCTTGGGGTTGCGTTCAGTATCCGCTGATGTTATCGAAGCGGCCTCGGCCTTTGGCTCTACCGAACGGCAGATTCTACGCAAAGTGAAGATCCCTTTGGCCATGCCGACCATCATGTTGGGCACCAACCAGACCATTATGATGGCCCTAAGTATCGTGGTGATAGCCGCGTTGATTGGGGCTGGCGGTCTTGGAGATGTGGTGCTGAAATCATTGCGTCGTTTGCAGGTCGGCTCAGCTTTGGAAGCGGGCCTGGCTATCGTCCTGTTGGCCATCCTGCTCGACCGTTTGAGCGGGGCGTTGGTCCGAGACACGCGCCACCATGTCACCCCTTATCGCGGTTTTCGCCTTTTTAACGAGAAACGTCGTGGTAATAAGCTGGTGGGACAAATCGAAGAGGGTATAGAGCGTATATATGGGCTATTTAGAAAGATATCCGCTTCGGTGACCTCCTTTTTAGGGCGACTCTTAAAACCGGGCGATGGTTTTTTTAGTCGTGGCTGGTTGAAGGCGAACGGTATATGGCTCATTCCCTTGCTTTTGCTGGCGCTCATTACCTTGGGTCTGCGGCTTCTGGGTGCACACACTTTCCCTGACCAGTTGCGACTTGAGATCAACAAGCCTATCGACGCTCTGGTGAAGTGGATGCAGGTGAACCTTTATAATATCGGCGATTCTGGCCTCGGCACCGGTCCCTTTCGCGACTTCCTCATTATCTACATCTTCCAACCTCTCAAGTTACTCTTAACCGAGCAAGTACCTTGGACCGTCATCACCCTGATCTTCGTCCTATTTGCCTACCATGCCGGGGGCTGGAGATTGGCAATAACTATTTTTCTGCTAACGATGGCCATCGGCTTTCTTGGCATGTGGCCTTTTGCTATGGATACGCTGGGGCAAACATTGGTCGCCGTGGTAGTCTGTATCGTCATCGGCATACCGCTGGGTATCTGGGCTTCACACAATGACGGGGTGGACCAGGCTCTACGGCCGCTGCTCGACTTTTTGCAAACGATTCCAATTTTCGTTTACCTGGTGCCGGTGATCATGCTCCTGGGTACAGGCAGCGTGGCCGGCCTTATGGCCGCCATCCTCTATTCGGTGGTGCCGGTTATTCGCCTGACCAATGCGGGTATCCGTGGTGTGGACCGGAGCTGTATCGAATCGGCCGAGGCGTTCGGCTGTACGCGCTGGCAAACCTTAACGACCGTCGAATTACCCCTGGCCTTTCCCTCCATTATGCTGGGTATCAACCAGACGACGATGATGGTCCTGGCCATGGTGATTATCGCCGGATTGGTTGGGGCAACGGGTCTGGGACTCGAGGTGTATCAAGGATTTGCTAATGACAATCTGGGGCGTAGCGTGGAGGCCGGACTGGCGATTGTATTGATCGCGATTGTAATTGACCGGATTACCCAAAGCCTGGCCGGCAAAGCTGCCCGGGCAGCACATGTGGATTCGTAGCCTGTACAAACAAGAGGACCTGTCTTGCCCGCAATTAAGCCTGACGCGAACTGGCCAGACGTTGCCACCCTTACTCGAGGGTGATAATAAGTTAAAAACCTTATAAGCACAGAAAAAGGAGATAGATATGTCAAGCAGAAAGTTATTGGTACTGTTAGTTGCCGCGGTTTTGCTTTTAGCCGCCTGTGGCGGCGCCGAGGAGACAATCTCTCTGGTTGAGAACCCTTGGCCGGCTTCCGAACTCAATGTGGAAGTGGCTAAGATTATCATAGAGAGCGAGTTGGGAAACCCGGTGGAGATCGTGGCCCTGGACGAAAACGCCCAGTGGGATGCTATCTCAGCGGGTGACGTGGATGCCAGCCTGGAAGTTTGGCCATCCGGGCACAGCGAGCGCATCGCCGAATACATTGACGACCTGGGTACGGTGGAAAATGGCGGCCTGTTGGGACCGGTTGGTGAGATCGGCTGGTTCGTCCCGACCTACGCCATCGAGGCCAACCCGGCTTTGGCCACCTGGGAAGGGTATAAAGATGCAGCGGCCGACTTTGCTTCGGCCGAAACCGGTGACTTAGGTCGTTTCCTTGGCGCCGATCCCAGTTGGGTCCAGTACGACGAGGCGATAATCAAAAATTTGGACTTACCCTTCCAGGTCGTCTGGACCGGTTCAGAGGATGCCTTGTTGGCCGAAGTATCCTCCGCCTATAGCCGCCAGGAGCCGGTGTTATTCTACTTCTATTCACCCCATGCTTTGTTCCAGGAATTCGATCTGACCCAGGTTGAGTTACCGGCCTACAGCGATGAATGTTACGCCGATCCGGCCACCATCGATTGCGCCTACCCCAAGGATGAGCTGATGAAGATCTTCAATGCCGATCTCAAGGATAAAGATAGTGACGTACACACCTTCCTAGCGAATATGAGATACGGTAGCGAGGCCCAGATTGAGATGCTGGCCAATGTCAATGCGGGGATGACGGTCGAAGAAGCGGCCCAGGCCTGGGTTGATGCTCACGAGGATATTTGGAGCACCTGGCTACCTTAACAACCAGGCCAGATGCTAGATCGGATGTAGAATGGGACTGGCAAGTTGTCACGATCGACTTGCCGGTTCCAGGATTTCGCTAACTATCGAATCCACATCCAACCTCCGGCCACGTTCAACAGCGGCCGCAAAGCTATCAGGGGATAATTCTGCCTCAACATCAGCCAGTAAAAGCCTGGCGCTGTCTCCAATCCGCCCTTCAAACATTCGGGTCTCCTGGCTGCCAGGGTGTTGGAGTACCAGGCTCAATAGCTCGGCCGCCTGGTCTAATTTTCCTTGAGCAAGACGCAAGCGGGCGAACTCGTACAAGAGATTGATGCTGTCTCGAACAAAACCACTTTCCATTGTCAGCGTTAAACTCTCTACCAGATACGCTTCAGCTTCGGCGATTCGGCCCAGAGTCAAGTTAACTTTGCCCAGGTATTTACTCGAGGTTTGCCGTGAATAGTGGAAATTTATCTCTTTCGACATAACAAGAGATCGCCGATAGAATTCCTTGGCTTCTTCATAAGCTCCACTGGCAAAGGCTGAGTGACCCCTGGCGACCAAAGATGTCGTCCAACCAAACATATCACCAATTTTTTCATTTATTTTCAAGTTAGCTTCTGCGAGTCGCCGCGCTTCATCGTAATCCCCCCTGATGACTGCGCCTAGACTCGCAGCGTAGTAGACCATTGTAGTTAACCAGGGATCATCCAATTCGGCGGCGATTTTGAGCATCTTGTTTATCGCCTCCCAATGCTGCGTATACCTCTGCAAAAAATAGGCGTTGATCAATAAGCTATCGAGAGCAAACAGTAACCTCTCCGGAGCAGCAAGGCGTTCAAGCAATACGACACTTTGTCGGGCCAATTCATATCCTTCTTCGGCAAAGCCCAACCAACCCAAATAATATCCCTCAAAAGCCATCGTCAAAGCCAGGGCGGCTTCGGATTGCTCACCGGTCTGTCCTTGAAGCGCTCTTTTTGCTTCCCCGAACGTTTGTGTTCCCGCAAGATTCCAGCCCCGTATCCAATGCAGTTGCCAAAGTCCAAAGAGAAATCGGTCAATCTGGACCGAGTTTCTTCTCTCGATATAGTAGCGCCAGGCGGTGCGTATATTTTCAATGTCACCATCGATCTCAGTGATGGCCGCCATTTGCCTGTGGGTCCTTAGCTCTTTCCCCCTGTGATGTAAAAAATCGGCATAATAGGCGGCGTGGGCATTACGGATGGCGCCATCAATTTCTGGTTTTGCCTCCAGCCGATCCTGCGCATATTGGCGGAGCAATTCATGGATTTCCAGGCGACCTGAGCCTGGATCGTGACTCAGGAAAGATTTGTTAACCAGCCCGGCTAAAATCTGGAGCGAAGCGCCCGAAAGTTGTTGGGCTGCATCCCGCGTAAAACCGCCTCGAAATATCGAAAGCAGCAAAAAAATCTCCTGTTCACTTTCCGGCAACAAAGACCAGGAATAATCAAAAACGGCACGTATGCTTCGGTGACGGTCCGGTCTGTCACGGACCTCGGTGACCAGGATATCGAGGCCTTTATCGAGTTCCCGCTCAATATCATCGACGGAGAGTATTTGAAGCCAGGCGGCCGCCAGCTCGATTGCCAGCGGCATCCCCTCCACTGACTGACAGATCTTCGTAATTTTCGCTAATTCCCCGGGAGAAGGACTATATCCGGCAAGTACCTTACGGGCACTCTGCACAAACAAGGAAATGGCATCATTATTCGGCCACTCATTAACGAAGGCCTGGCCGGAAACCGGTAACCCCTTAGATCTGCCCAGTACTGAGGCATCGGACAGTACTCTAGGAAAGGACATGCCCTCAACAATAATGTTTGTCTCACTTTGCAGGTTCAGCCTCTCTCGCGAGGTAACCAAGATCTTCACTTTTGGCGCGGCCCGGACGATTTCGCTAACGATAGCCACTCCGTCCAACAAGTGTTCAAAATTATCCATCACAAGCAAAAGTTCTTTCTTGCGCAGATAGCGCAACAGCTGAAGCTGGGGATCTTCATGGGTTGCAAGGGGAAAGCTCACTGCTTCACATACAGCCTGGATGATATTGCTGCTCGATGAAATGGGGGCCAGCGAAACAAAGCAGGCGCCATGCAGATACTCGGACGCCAGCGCTTCGGCCGTTTTCAGGGCTAAGCGCGTTTTGCCAATACCCCCCGGTCCGGTCAACGTTAACAGGCGAGTTGACTGTAACTGCCCTCTTATCTCGGCTAATTCCTCGTGCCGGCCAATAAAAAGCGTTGGTTCGGCCGGTAAGTTGCTTGATGGCCTGATCCCACTTTTGCCGGCGCCTTCCAACAGACCCAGATTTCTGGCTCGCTCAACTGCCTGGCGCCGGTTCTTTACATAAAGTTTAGCAAGGATATTGCCTACATAATCCTTGACTGTGCTCTCGGCCAGATGAAGGCGGTCGGCGATTTCGCGGTTCGTCAGCCGTTCCGAGAGTAGAAGCAAGACCTCTACCTCTCGCCAGGTTAGTTCATCGGCCGGGTTCTGGTTGCCAGAGTACCTATGCATCTGCGTCCCAATTGATAACAACAGGGCCAAAAATGAAACATTCGCCATTCATTATAACCGAAAAGGATATATACCGGCTTTCCCTACTTTTTACCTCCCAAAAGAAGGATGACCTGGCGAACAGGATGATTTATGGTTAAGACATCAGACATTAGAAAACATAGGTGCGCGAATAAAGGAAGCTGAAAATGTTAGAAGTAGTGGTAGACCGACATGCAAGCGTTGCAGACAAGATTGAGCTGTTTAGTCAGGGTCCGATCGGGAAAGGGCCTGGGATAATTGAACCTCAGAGTGATGATTTGTTGGACCGGCTGATCTCTGACTTATCCCCCAAGGCCTCCTGGGGTGACCGGCGGAAAGCAGCGAGAAAATTAGGCGACCTGGCCAACCCGGCTGCCGTATCGGGGCTGCTAACTGCTTTACCAGCCGATCCCTTTTGGATGGTACGCTGTAATATGATTCAAGCACTGGAAAGGATTGGTGATCCCCGGGCTATAGCGACCTTGCAACGAGTGGAAAAAGAGGATGCATTTTTGACTGTTCGGTGCCATGCAGCCAAGGCCATTGAAACCCTGGTCCGGAATGGAATCTAGATCCGCCACCGGCGCTGTCAGGAGCGTGGCTAGTCAAAGGTAAACATCACCAACAGAGGGTCATGGTCAGAGACCCGATGGGGGGAGCTATCGGCCGGGTCGGGGATGGGAAAATCGGCGTTGGTATGCAACGCCTCGACCAGGCTAAGCCTTTCGAACAAACTCTCGCTCATCAAGATATGGTCCAGACTTTGAGCGCTACCTTCATAAATGTAGGTATAAGGCAACAGCTCATCATCCTCAAAAAATTCGTAAGCATGATACAAACCGCGTTCCTGCAGCGTATCGAGGGGCATGGTCCCATAGAAGGAGTTCAGGTCGCCCAGAACGATGATGTGCATATCCGGATTCTCAGACGACAGTCGATCCACCAGCCCGGCATTCCAGGCTGCCTGGTTATTGCGCACCGCTTCAGTCTGTAATTCACCGGCCGAAAGGGATAGGAAATGATTGTTGAGTAAGATTAGCTGCTCATCACCCGAGTCCAGGTGGACTGTCGCCTGGAGCATCAGCGGCGGGCGGCTGAATAAGGCGTTAGGTGCATCAAGAATGGCGAAATCCTCAACCGTTGCCCGGTCATCGCGCACCAGGTAACCCACATCAATGCCCCGGGAGTCGTTTCCTTCCAGCAAATACGGATTGTAATGGTAATCGGCCAGGAGAGACCGGCCGGCTAAATCCTGTAAGACGCCGATGTTTTCTACTTCTTGTAGAGCCACGATAACCGGCGCGCCCAAAGCGATGATGGTTTGGGCCACTTTGTCCAGCTGTTGGGCGAATTCTTCTTCGGACAAGCGCGGTAGATCGGCCGGGTGGGGAATGGCCGTATCAAACAAATTTTCCACATTAAAGGTGGCCACACTGAATTGGTTTCCGGCCGCTTCCGCTATGGAAGGCAATGGGTGTTGGCCATATTGTATATCCGGCGTGGCCAGAGGTGCGATCTTGTAGTTGCCGTAGGTGTAGGTCAGCGGACCTATGACCTCTTTTACTACATCCCCCCGGGCTACGGCCAACGGCAGCGTCGATTGATCTACGTGGGTATTAAAGGTCGCATCGTCTACCCACATGACAAAACCGTTCAACTCATCAGTCCGCCGGACCAGGTCAGTGTCCCATTTTTCGTAGACCAGCATGAATTCACCATATTGGTTGCTGGGACCGACGACAACAGCCGGGGTATTGATGGTCACCAACATACCTTCCAGGGACTCTTTATAAATTGCAGCCTCATCCGGGCTGGCCGGGGGATCATAGACAACAGGTCCGATCTCTGCCGCCGGCTCGCCGCTTCGTACCACGATGTCGGCCGGTAAGGCCGGCCGTAAAATGGTCTGCCCGGCGTCTTCCCGCACCCGGCCCGTTACCTGAACGATGTCCCCTTGCTGAACACGTCCGCCCAGATTGTCGGCCGCTATAAACAGTCCGTCAGAAGTGAGGGGATCGCCATCGGGATCCAGGCTTTGCAAAAAAAAGCCGTCCATTTCAGGAAAAGCGCCGGTCACCAAGCCCACGGCCGTTACCCGCTCGCCAATCAGGGGCGACCTGCTTCCAGAGCCCTGGATAGCCCAGATGGGCACGCCTTCGCCGATATAGGTCTGGTAATCGCCGGCAAGAACCGGTTCTGGCCATTGGTCAGCCACGGCCGAAATGGTCCCCAACTCTAGAAGACCGGCCGCATCCGCCGGGGCTTGAAGCTGGTAGATGACAGATTCAGCCGCCCCATCACCGGCCAGTTCCTCAATCAGCCATTCCTGGGTGAATCCAGCCTGGTTTACGGCACTTATGATCACATTGGTCAGGGGTTCAGGGGTATGATTCACGGCCGTGATGGTGATGGTGATACTGTCCCCGGGCAGAACGCTGGTTGGCCCAGAAAGTTGCAGCAACAGGACCGGGGGAAAGATTTCGACGATATCCGATTGCAAGCGAGGTTTTAGTTCGCGCACATTGCTGGTCAGCTCGCTGATACCGGTCACCCTGTATTGGCTGCCCAACTTTAACGGCTCATCGCTGATGCCCGTATCCTTATCGATGTATAACCGGGTCTGGTTGCCGCGCTCATCAGCCAAGTCTACCTCATAGTTGTAGGTAAATTCATCAATGCGCGCAACCGTTCCTTCTAGCATATTGAGCCGGCCCAATACAGCTGCATCGGTCTCATTCTGTTCGATGGTGATCGCCGCCGGTTGGGGTGCCGGGCCGTTTTTCTCCAGCACGATAATATCGGTCACATTGTCAACCGGGATCACCTCTAGAGAATCGCGGAACAACTCCGTCACCCCGGTTACCCGGACGCGATCGCCAATGTTTACGGACACATCAAACAGGCCACCGTCGGCGAAAATCTGGACGCCGCCGCTTTCATCTTCCAGGTAAAATTTGGCGCTGCTGCTTCCGGCAAAGAAGCCGCCAGGATACATGGTCACCACCCCTTCCACGGTTACCACACTACCGTATGGCAACTCGCGGGCCACAGCGACGGGAATAGCTGTCCCATCCATCTCTAGCATGGCTAATTCGCCATAAGCCCGGGGCAAGGTCGCAGCTTCGGCATAATAACCGCTAAACAAGGCAGCTATTTTGGCGAAAGGAGCGGTCAGCGTCAACGACTCCGAAGTCGTTTCACCCGGACCGATGTTGTCGATGGACCAGCTCACCCGGCCGTCGGCCGCTTCTGCGCCATCCGGCAGGGCCACAACGGTAAAATGGTCCGCCAGAGGCAAAGAAACGAGGACGCCGGTGACGGCTGCTGGACTCAGATTCTCTACCTGGACGCCCAACTCAAACGCCGTGCCCGGGGCAATCGCCCGGGGAAAAGCCAGGTGGATGGCCAGCCGGTCGTCGTTGAGCGGCGTAGGTAGGTTACCGCTGTTTTGGGGATCGGGTTCACTTTGAAGGAAAAAATCGGCCGCATTGTCACCGCTATTGGTACCGCTGCCCAGTTCCCCACCGGGCAGCCGCTCCATGCTGGAGCCTGCAAGCAGATCGGTCACCGGCGAGCCGGAGAAATACCCATCCGGCGCCTCGCCCCAGCCGAGCCGGTCGACTACCTGGCCATCGCCATCGAGCAGGACCAGCCCGCCCTTCCCTTCAAAGATGGCCGTTGAAAAATGGGCGTCGGGTAAAAGGCCAATGTTTTCACCCTCGTGGACCAGTAGATAGTGACCTTGAGCGGGAATGTCGACCGAATCATCCCAGTTGTATAACAGGGTTTCTTCCTGGTCTTGCCGCGTCAGGTACACTAATCGGTAGCCGGCCAGGTTCACGGCGCTTTCGCCGGCATTGTATAGCTCAATAAATTCATGATTGTTAGCTCCCGGGACGCCGGTAAGCAGTTCACTAATCAATGCACCGGCCGCTGGGCTACTCGCCATAACTCCTTCACCAGCAGGCAGCGGATCAATTTGTGGCGACTCGGCCCTCGGGGTTGCCGGGTCCGAAGCCGGAACAACCGTCGGGGTCGCTTCTGGATCCTGGCGGCAGGCGCTCAATACCACGATCATAAGAAACAGGAGAATCGGAATAGCCCGTCGGTGAATTTTCATGGGCAAAGTATAACACCGTATTATACGTGCTTGAAACGCTTGGGCGGGTTCACCATAGATGAGAAAACAATAATGGACCTGCAGATCATAGGCGGTAAACGTTTCGCCGGCCGCGCGATATAGGAGGCTGCCCTCGGCCGGGGACATCGGGTGATACTTTTATTCGTGGAGTATATAACCCAGAAATATTCCTGAGGCCGCAAGAATCTCTATCGATGGCGACACGATTTCTGTAGGCACGGCACGTCAATGGGATACCGGCCTGGATTCCAAGAGTGGAGCTCAGGTGTTGGCCGATTTTCGAGGGCATTTGTTAGCCCAAAGTGGTACTGGCAGCGGCCGACCGACGACCAATGACCTTGCTAGCTAGCAATTACCATCGGCATTCGCCCTTGTTGGACAGTTGAGTGGTGCTATAATCCGGTCAATGTAGTTGATTATCCATCGGATGAACAGTCCACGGGAATCGCATGAGTGATACCGCCCTATCACACAAAACAGAACCCTCCTCTCAAATCCTAACCCAGACAAGAAATGGGCTTATCACGCCCAGGCAAAAGCGAATATGGGGCGAATATTTGACCGCTTATATCATGATTTTCCCGGCCATGATCCTCATCTTCTTCTTTGGCATCTTCCCCGTCGCCTTTGCCCTCTATGTGAGTTTATATAAATGGCGACTGGTGCGAACGGACTTCAGGGGTATCGGTAACTATCTCGCCGCTCTGGATACGCTGGTCTACACCTTATTATTCCTAATGAGCATCGGCTGTTTGTACGCTGCCTACATCTTTATTCGTCGCGCCTGGCGAAATGCTGCTGCGATGGAAGAGCGTCCCTGGCTCCTGGCAATTCCAGCTGCTATTTATGCGGCCACCATCGTCGCTTTTGTGCGCTGGATCTACCTGCTGCTGCCTGAGGTTCTGGACATCGCCGATAAGATTCGCGGCCTGGAAAAAACCCGTGAACTTTTCATCGGCTTGCTGGGTGATGCGTTCAAAGTTGAGCAAGTCTATGCCGCCTTTATGCTGTTTTTAGCTCTCTTCGCGGCCTCGCTACTCCTGATTGTCATTTCGCACACTTTCCTAAAGACATCGGACAATATGAGTTACCAGACCAGGTTTACTTTGTTCTGGTTGTTTGGGGCGCTTGGCGTGGCCTTGCTGCGGGTTACTTCTTTGGAAATCGGAGCCGCTTATGCTGTCGCCAGGGAAACAGATAGTGATCCCGGCATCTGGCCCCAGCTACTCCTGATCACTTCAGGGCTATTGCTCTTGATAGTGGCCTGGAGGTTATGGCGCAGCATCGAACATGTGGATACGAATCGAGGTATGATCTTTCGGATGCTGGCGGCCATCGGTCTGATGGTAGGAGCCGTGCTGCTCATCATTGAAATTCCCACCATTTTGGCCTCTGGTGACCAGGATCTTTGGCAGGGACTTAAGGTTACCGTCTTCTTCTCGCTGGGTACGGTGCCTTTGCAACTGGCTATCGCCTTATTTCTGGCCGTGTTGCTTTATCAAAAAATGGCCGGCGCTTCCGCTTTTCGCATGATTTTTTTCCTGCCTTATGTGACCCCGGTGATTGCCAGCGCGGCCGTTTTTAAACAATTGTTTTCTAATCGCGCAACCTCACCGGCAAATGCAGTGCTTACCAGGTTGGGCCTCGAACCCCAACTATGGCTACGAGAACCGGATGGCTTGCTGGCGCTAATCGCCGGTCATTTTGGCATTGATTTGCCCGCCTGGGCGGCCGGACCTAGCCTGGCCCTGGTGGTCATCATTATGCTGTCTATCTGGGTTTTCGTGGGCTATAACGTGGTGATCTACTTAGCCGGCCTGGCCAATATCCCCAAAGAGCTAAATGAAGCGGCCGAAATAGACGGAGCCGGAAAATGGCAGGTATTCCGGCACGTGACTTTCCCACTCTTATCACCAACAACCTATTTTTTGTCGCTCATTGCCATCATCGGCACCTTTAAGGCCTTCAATACGATCTGGATAATGCGGGATGGCGCTGCCTTGGGTACGGCCGATCCCTTTAGCGTGGTGATTTTCGCCGAGTTTTTTGAGAAAACCCGTTATGGCTATGCCTCGGCGCTGGCCTTCGTTTTGTTTGCTATCATCATCAGCTTGACTCTAATCAATAATAGAATCCAGGGATCGAGGGTTTTTTATGGCTGACCAGCCTGTTCAAAAACGTCGTCCAAATCTAACGCTCGGAGCTGGTGCTCGTCGATTCTTAACTTATGCTTTTTTGATCATCGGGGCAACCGTAGCCCTGGTTCCATTTCTTTGGATGATCTCCACCGCCTTTATGTCTCTGGGTGAAGCCCAGGGGTTGACCTTGATCCCTTCTGAATTGCGTTGGGAAAACTTTGCCACAGCCTGGAAAGAAGGCGACTTCACTGAATATTATGTCAATAGCGTCTTGATCACCGTCATCACCCTGGCCGGGGAGATGACCTTCAGCATTATGGCCGCTTACGCCTTTGCCCGGATCAACTTTCCCGGCCGAAACGTCTTATTTGGTCTGCTACTGGCGACCATCATGATCCCGGCCATGGTTATCATCATCCCTAATTTTTTGGCGGTGACCTGGCTCGGCCGGATCGGACCTATTGCCTGGTTAAATAATTGGCCCGCCTTAACCATTCCCTTCATGGGTAGTGTGTTTTCTATCTTTCTGTTACGACAGTTTTTTAGCCAGATCCCCGATGAACTCTTTGATGCCGCGCGTATTGACGGCGCCGGCCATTGGCGGTTTTTACTGCAGGTGGTCATTCCTCTCTCAAAAGCGCCCATCCTGGTCATCGTTGTTCTGTCATTCATCGGTGCCTGGAATTCTTTGGCCTGGCCGATGTTAGTGACCAGTTCGCCGGAATGGCGGCCTATTTCCGTGGGCCTGATGAACTTTGTCGAGGATGCGGGCCAACAGACACATCTGGTTATGGCCGGAACGGTAATTACGGTCATTCCTATTTTAATACTTTACTTCATTACCCAACGGCAATTTACCGAAAGCATCGCCCGAAGCGGGCTAAAGGGTTAAACTAGGTAGCAAAGGAGGTGAACCGAAAAAAAATAAACTGACCCTTTTTATATGATAATAATCGATCCAAAGAAACTGTAAGAAGATCATTCCTGGAACATATTCCCTATAGGAGGAGAAATAAATGTTCATTCGTAAATTAGCCGTCGTTGTACTAGCTCTGGTGATGGCTGCCCTCGTTATAACTGCCTGTGGCGCCGATACCGCCGACGATGTACAACAAGCGGTTGAAGAAGCGGCCGCGGAAATCGAACAAGCTGTTACCGAAGCCGCACCAACCATCGAAGCAGCGGCCACCCAGGTGGTGGAAGCGGTTCAAGAAGCGGCCACAGAGGTCGCAGCAGAGCCCACCGCAGAACCCACTGAAGAACCCATGGTCGAAGAAGAAATGGGCATGGATCTCAGCGGTACCGAGATTGCCTTCTGGCACGTCTGGGGCACCGGTCAGCCTGCTGAGGGCATGACCGCCATTATCGATGAATTCAACAATACTAACGAATGGGGAATCACCGTCGTCGGTGTCGACCAGGGTCGACAGAGTGACCTGGAAACTGCGATCAATGCCGCCGTTGCCTCGGGTGATCTGCCCAATGTGGCGCCAGCTTTTGCCAACTCACTGGCCAACTGGTACGGAATTGGCGTTGTTAAGCCGGTCAACGAATACCTTGACGATCCCATGTATGGCCTGACGGCCGACGAACAAGCGGCCATCTATCCCGGACCGTACGGCCAGGGAACGCTATCGGATGGTACCCAGGTCGGCATGCCAATCCACCAATCGGCCAATGTTCTGTTTTACAACAAGACTTGGGCTGAGGAATTAGGATTTGATGCGCCACCGGCCACTTCAGCTGAATTTAAGGAACAGGCCTGCGCTGCCGCTGAATTCAATGCCGGTGATGACGATCCCGACAACGACGGCACCGGTGGTTTCGTTCTTTATCCCGGCGCTTCGGATATCGCCTCATGGACTTACGCCTTCGGTGGTGATATCGTGAACGAGAGCCGCGATGCCTACGATCTGAATTCCCAGACCCTGTTAGATGTGGCCCTGTTCTTGAATGATGTTCAAGATAACGGTTGCACTTTCGCCACCGATACCTATCCGAATCCCGAATTCGCAACTCGAAAGGCACTGTTCGTTTCCAGTTCGACGGCCGGTATTCCGTTCCAGTCGGCTGCTTTTGAAGATGCTGGTAACGATGACGAGTGGATTTTAATTCCCTTCCCGGGACCTGATGGCAACCTGGCGGTCAACGCTTTCGGCCAGCTCATCGGCATTATCGATACAACGCCAGAACAAAATCTGGCCAGTTGGCTGTGGCTGCGCCACTTCACTTCACCAGAAGTCCAGGCGCAGTGGATCAACTCCAGTGCTTACTTCCCCTCCACGTCCGCGACATTGCCGTTGATCGAAGATTATGCCGCCGCGAATCCAATCTGGAGTCAGGCGCTTGCTTTCAGCCCTCTGGGTAAGTCAGAGCCTAATATCCCGGCTCACGGCGCTGTTCGTGGGGCTATAAGCGATACGTTCTTCGCTATCCTCGAAGAGACCGATGAAGCAGCGATCCAGTCGCTTTTGGATCAGTTACAGGTCACGGCTGATGAGTTGGTAGCGGAAACACAATAATTAATTCACGAGCGCTATTTGATCCTAAATAGCTCTCGTCCTAAGGTCGGCGTTTGATTGATACAAGTATTTGTATCAGTCAAGCGCTGATCAACAGATCCACTGAATTCTTCTAAAGCGCGGTTCCCATATCGCTCCTCAAAGGGATTTCAGTGGATTTGTTCTTCTTATCTTAGATCACCACAATTCTAAATATTTGACGGGGGTCTGAAGCATGGCTAAATCGCTTCTAGGATTTCCTTGGGCCTCTCGAAATTTTCTATGTCATCCTTCTTCGCCTGTCTGGCCACAATAGCCTGGAATAGCCTGGCAAGACCTTTCCCTTGAATCTGACCGATCGAAGTCACCTGGGTGCAATTTTTTTTGCCGCAAAGTTCGTCGTTTCGCTAACCGAATATGGGCTGTCCTCGGATAGGATGGGGAAGGATTTGGGAGCATCCCAGGCGGTTGATTGCACCTTAGCCTCGACATTCATGACTCCGAATCGGGTAACGACCCGTTTCTTTGCCCCGGTCGCGATGGGTCTGATGATATCAGGCCTTTTTGCCACTTCAGCTCATTTTCCGGGTTGGCCATAAAATCGAAAATCTCCTGGGGCGACCGCTTGATGAATACGTTAAATTCAATCTTAGGCATGGTATTTTCTCCTGTCGGATCTGGTTGTGCTATGGACCAAGGGTTGGAGGACCCCGGTTAGGTTATGGCAAAGTGTGCCTAAAGATGGTTGCCACCAGCTATTGGAAGCAAAAACAAACCCGGATTTTTGGGTTAACTGGACTGGCCGGTTGAGAATCGTCGCGGTGGTAATTCAGGCCACCAGGACCAAGTTTGTTCATCGGGAGCAAAGTGAATCCTCGGCAGCAATTATATAGAAATCAGCTTTTCTTCCGGCGCGGATCTACAGCATGGATATTCTTCCATTTTGTTGTCCAAACCGATCTTTATGCTAATATCATCAGGGTCAGGCGGTTCTTGCACAGAGCGCCAATAACCAAGTGACTCCTTGCATTGATATAGAACAACTCATCATCGCACTCTCGGGGCGCAAGGACAACAATCGTAGGCAGTTTAGCAGATGATGGGTCCAATAATTCTGTGAGCGGCAGCCAGCAAAAAACAAACGAAAGCAAGGGCGCAGAGAAACAACACCAACCGGATCCCAAACAGGCGGCCGAACAGACGCCCCTGTTGGAAGGGCTGGGATTGACCGGCAAAGGGCTGGCCCCCGGCGATTTACCCAACTCGCCTAACAATCGGGCTATTCGACAGGCGGCCGTCTTACAAATGCAGCGGACCCACGGCAACCAGGCCGTCCAACGTTACCTGATCCTGCGTTCGGCCAATGGGACTCTGCCGGGGCCAGCTGGAAAGAATTCTCCCGGGATTGGTAACCGCTCACCGTCTCTTCCCCAGATAAGAACGACGGAGCCGGCCGAAATCCTCGCCAATCCGCCTTTAGTGATTGAATCGGCGCCCGTGGAGCAGAGCCTGGTTCAACGAGATCCTGGCGGCAATGTCGAAGTTGGCAGCGGAGGCATAAAGGTAGAACTCTCCATGGGGGCCAAGAAAGAGTTTACCGCCAAATATGCCAAGATCACCCTGGAGCCCGGTGCAGCTATTATGGGTGAGTTGAAACCTAAAAAAGAAGCCGCGGCCGGGGTTAGCGCCAACAAAGAAGGCGGCAAGGTGAGCGTTAATGTTTATAAGGAGGAGGCCAAAGCAGCCGGAAGCCGCAAATTCTCCGAAATGGCTTACAAGGAACTGGGGGAGGGCGCCGACTGGTCGATTGATAAAGTTGACTGGGAAAGCGAACTTGGCGTGGGCGAGGAGGAAGGGCATGGCAAGGCTAACATTGCCACCGGAGTGAAGTTTACTTTTAAGAATGGCCACGAAGCGGTCGTCAAAGCGACCCTGTTCGAGCGATCGGCCAAGAGTGGCCTGGATGGACCTAACCTGTCAGTAACGCCGACCTTCAAATTCCCCGAAGCTACTCTGTGGGAGAATAAAGATGCCAAGCTGACCCTGGGCGGCGAAGTCAAGATGTCGATGAAGTTGTCGCCTAATTGGAAACAAATCTTTCTAGAATTGGCGGAAAAGGGAGGCAAGGCGATGGCCAGGCAGTTTGCCCGGGCCGCCCTAACCGGAATGGTCGAATTTATGTTGGGGGCCGGCGGTTTTATTATCGGGGGGGCTGGCGTACTGGCGGCCGCATACCTGTCCATGGAATCCAATGATGCTATAGAAAATGCCAGGCACGCAGCTGAGAAAGCCGCCGACGGTTATGTGCACGGTTTCTGTATTGGCTGGGGAATTGAGGAATTCGGTAATTCGGGCGCGGAAAACTTCTTCTACAAAGGGCTCGACGACGCGAAAGACAAATTACAGGCGATGATCGTCAAGATCCAGAATCACCCGGTCTTCGCCCCCTGGAAATTTACACAGGACGAATTGAGGATCGCCCTCAAAGAAAAATTGAAAACCCGGGGAGGGGAGGTCTATAAACAGGTGGATTCCGAGAATCGAAAAAGTATCTACCGCGAAATGGTCATCCAGTTCTATAACAAGCGCAAAGCCCTCTGGTATGTACCTGAATACAGTGCCTGGAAGGAGGCAAAGTGGATGGGGTATGGCCTGGGCCTGGATGTCCCTTCGTTTATTCCCAAACCAGAATAGCCTAAGATCCTATCCAAAAGCGAACATCTTTCTTGGCTTCAGACCCGACCCCTCCTGAGGCTGCTTGTTTTTCGGACGGGACCCACCAGTAGCGAACAAAGTGACCGGGCCAGACATATCCCAGATCGGCGCCTGATTAGCCAATCGGACCGGAGCTGGGAAGTGGCAAATTGGAGCTAAACAGTTACCATATTATTTAGAGGCGAATACGGCCATGGCTTAGCGTTTGAAAAATGTGCTGAACAGAACGACGGGGAAATTATGACCGAAACCATCACACTCGATGTCTACACCGACTTTGTCTGACCCTGGTGCTATCTCAGTACCGGGCGTATTGAAAAGCTGAAACAAAATTATGATATAAACATCAACTACATTTACTTCCCACTGCATCCGGAGACATCGCCGGAAGGCCGCCAATTAGGTGAATTGTTTGGACCTGATGTCGATATACCGGCCATAACGCGCCGTCTAAAGGAGTTGATGGCTGATGAAGGGTTGCCCTTTGGCGAGGGGCGTTCTATGACTTTCAATTCGCGGCTGGCTCAAGAACTGGCTAAATGGGGTAAGGGGCAAAAGGAGAGCGAGCAACTTAATATGGCCTTGTACCAGGCCTATTTTGTGGCCGGAGAGAATATCGGGGACATTGATGTGCTAATAGGGGTGGCGGAACAGCTAGGTTTGCCTGTTGAAGAGGTCCGCTCGATATTGGAAGAGAGAACAATGCGCCCGGCGATTGACGCCGATTGGCAGCATGCCCTGTCTATCGGTGTAACAAGCGTGCCTACATTCGCCGTCGGAATGACCGGGGTCGCCGGCGCCCAACCGTATGAAATCCTGGCCCAATTTGTGGAGCACTCCGGAGCGTTAAAACGACGAATCTATTAGATTAAAGATTCTTTGATAATTTCGAACCTGCCCCACCCTGTCTTCGTTGGTGAGCGGCCGTCGGAGTTGGCTCATATCATACCCAAAGCCTGTGACCACCTAAACGATATAACACGCGCCGGAAGATATATGATTCTGGCTACTGCGTCCAGCAGCACTGTCAACCAATACCCCGCTATGATCAAACAAGAGCCCAAAAAACCATAGCTTATCCTGATGGTTGTCACCATCGATTCTTCGGGCCGGAAAAAGTTCCCCATAACATCGATAACGGCCGAGTTCTCGACGGTTGATTTTCCTCTTGATAGCTGCCCATCAAGGTTGCGTCCGTCTCTTTAAAAATATAGAAAAGCGGGTGGGGTGAGTGATATAAAAACGGCCATCTGGTGCTTCAGTCGTAGATATAATGCACCCCGGCAAAGTAAACTTACAGTAGCCAAAGGAGAACTTGAAATGGCAAATAAACAATTAGTAGTGGCTTTCTTTGAAAACGAAGACGCTGCAGATGCAGCGGTGGATGCAATCAAAAAGTGGGACAACGCCGACAAGGAAGTGAAGCTAGGCGCCATTGGTGTTCTGACCAAAGACGAAAAAGGCAAGATTAAGACAGATAAGGTTGGCAAACGCCGGACCAAGAATTATGCCGTGGTCGGAGCAGTGGCCGCAGCGTTATCTGGCGGAATGACAGTTGTAGGCGGGGCGGTAGTCGGCGGTATTCTTGGCGCCTTCTTCCACAAAGGAATGGGTCTATCTAAGGACGACCTGGCCAGATACGATGCAGAACTGGACGGTGGAAAAGTGGCCGTTTGTCTTCTGAGCAAAGCGGATGAAGCGGCAGCCGTATCGGCAAAGTTGGCCGAGCTCGGTGGTGTGCCGGAAACCCACGAGGTGACGGACGAGGCGATTGAACAAGCCGAAGCAGCAGTTGAGGAAGAAGACGCGAGCTAAACCTATTATTCGGCCAGCCACGGCGGAATTCGGCCTGGCGGCCGTACAACGGTAGAGACGGTGGATGACCCGGAGGCATCATCGGGTTATTCACCATATCCCTGGCGACCGATCGAAAGAATCAGATTGAACTGAAGCAATCTGAATATGTAAGGGAGCCCGGGAGGTGCCAGAGAAGGGTTCGCTCTTAATCTTTATTTCCTGGGCTTTGGACGGTTTATCAAAACGGCCGGAGACATTTCCTTCGACCGTCACTACCGATGGACAATCGGTTTCACATTCATGATCGTCCTAATCACGATGGTTGGCTGCGGTGGCTCATCCCAAAATTACCTCAATCTTCTCTGTCTGGTAGATTCGCCTCGACAGGACCTACCGGTATTGATGACCTTGGATTGGTCACGGTTGCGACCAGGAGTATTATCTGCTAATAGTTGAATCCTTTTGGTCACGATCAGGCTCTTCAATCAGGTAAAATTTCCGAATATTTATGAAATTCGGAAATTTAGAGGCACTTTGCCTGCCATTCGTTGCCTTTCAAATTGGCGTTTTTGCATCCATGCCGTATATTTGTTTATAGATTATTCACTATGAACGTTATTTAGACCTAACAGATACAACTGCAAATAAAGGGGAAAACGATGGAGGAACATAGGATTGTCATATTGACCTGGGAAGACCCGGAGAAGGCTGATCAGGCTCTCAAGAATCTGAAACATTGGAAGGATGAAAAAATGATTACCCTGGTCGATGCTGTCGTTATCGTCAAGGACGATAAGGGCAAGGTCAAAGTCCACGAAACGGAACAGTTGACCACTAAAAAAGGCCTGGCCTGGGGTGGTGTGGCTGGTTTCCTCGTTGGGGCGGTTATCGGCGGACCTGTCGGCGGCATCATCGTCGGCAGCGCATTAGGCGCGGCCGCGTCTAAGGTCGACATTGGCATTCCCAAAGATATCATTCAGGAAGTTACAGAATCCCTCCACGGGGCTAGCTCAGCCATCATCGCGGAAGTCGAGAGCGATAACGAAGATTTCATTGAGTCAGCCATCCGCCAATCCGATGGCAAATTATTTGAAATTTCCATCACGGCGGAAGATAAAGCGGATGTGGAAAAAACACTGGCCGCGGCTACAGGTTCCCACCAATAGGGCATTAAACGCCAGTCACCGCTGACCTGGAGCTTCTACCGGGACCGCCCGCACACCAGAATAATAACTAACCTGATTCGATCCGGAGAATAGGCTTATTACCCGGCCGCTAACTTTTGCTGACCTCACCATCTTCCCCAGCCGCCCCCTCCTGGAACTTCACTATAAGCCATACCTATCACCTTTATTAAGCGACATTAGTCATATAAATTGTATGACAATCGTCCATAGGCAGAATTTGCATAATAGGCCAGACTTGTGCCGGGTGAAATCTGTTCCAGCAGATTTCGGGTGAGGAGGATAGGGCGGCAAGTCCTGGTAACTTTAGGGGCCAGGACTTGCCGTTATCCTTATACGGAGGAACGGAAATGGGCTGGACGAAAATCAAAGTGTTTATAACCGGTCATACCACACCTGACATGCAAAGAAATGCGCTACTTTCGACATCCAAGTGGAGCGCCAGTCAAAAAAGCCACCTGGATGGTTTTGGACCGGATAACCAGTTGTTCGTTCACGGCTGGATAGCTGCCTCCAACGACACGCGTGCGGCCATGACGGGCGGCCTGTTGGGTTCCGGCGACTTACTCCGGTAGAACCGGTTCAGACCAACGCGTGAGCTCATCCGGGGCCAGCGTGATCAAATAGGATCCCTGGCCAATATTATCAGGCGCCCCATCCCCGGCCATAGCCAATAACTCTTCAATCGGAATGCTCAAGCCTTCAACAACGGTACCGGGTTCCGGCCGGGGAATTATCTGGATGACCGGATGACCCTGGGATGTGCCGGCCGTTATGTTGGAATAGTCGCCTGGCCCGACAACCAGGATAATGACCAGGTCTTCAATGCCATCGCCATTCATATCACTATAGGTGAAGGTTGCCGGCAGAGCGCCGGGAGTCTGGCCCGTCGTATCGATAGGATATTCACCCCGGTAGATCCGCTCCAACAGGGCATCTACCTCGGGCGGCAGGCCATCGTCGAATTGAACCAGGTCCACGGCGGCCTCCCCCTCGATTGAGACGGCCCCAGCCGCGGCGGCCACCCCATCCACGGTGATATCAAATTGATCAGCCGGGATGGTGATTATGAGCGGCGGCGGTAAGTTCTCGTCTGGCCGGCTGGCTTTGTTGGTTGGCGTGATATTCGGAAGCGGCGTTACCTCCAGGATCGTGGTCGCGCCGGCCGGCGACGAAGCCGGAGAGCTGTTGGCGCAGGCTCCCAGGATTGTCGCGGCCATCAGCAGCAATATCAAAGTAAAAACCAGCTGCATTCGATTACATTTCATATGCTCTCGCCTTAGCTTGGCCGCAGGCATGATCAACTTAATCAGATTGTACCATTGCCCACCCGGCAATCAACTGAGATGATCAGATGGCAGCAACCTGACGGTCATCAGACCCGCCGGCGATGGGCCACCAGAACCAAAAGCACAATGGCTATGACCAGGATGGCCGTCACCGCCAGACCACCTTCTGGGCCGAATTTACCACCGGTTAGCCAATTTGGGCCACTTAGGGACAGCCTAAAAAAAGTGGCCGAACTTGAATCACCACCGCTAACCGGCAATCCCATCAGGTTTCCCTGGACCCAATTCCAGATAGTGTGGATTGCAAAAATGCCCCACAGACCACCCTCGTATAAGGCGAATATTGCGGCAAATACCCCAAAAAGAAAAAGGTTTGTCAGCGCCAGGGCAGTCAGATTGGGATTGAACAGGTGGAGCAAGGTAAAAAGGCTTGAAGAGATGAGAATTCCTGGGATCACGCCGAAACGAACACTTATGACAGGCAAGATGAAACCCCGGGCTAACAGCTCTTCGGCACCCCCCTGCACCATCCAGCCCAACAGGAGCACCACGGATCCACCCCCGGCGAGCAGTTGCGAAACGGCCGGATTCCCAGGGATCAGTGAGACATATCCCAGGCCAGCCATGAGGCCAATCACCCCACCAAACATGAGGAATCCGATCAATACCCCCCGGCCATATTTTGCCAGCCAGCCAGCCCCCTCAAGGCCGGTCGTTCGTGGTCGCCGCTGTTCGAACAACCATAGCCAAAACCAGATGAGCGGATAAAAGGGCAGAAATCCAACGACCAACAAGATCATAAACTCGCCAGTCTCCAACCAGAATGCGGGCAACAGTAGAGTGTCGCCGGCCGGCTCGCGGAAGATATAGTAGGGTAACAAAGCAATGCCGGCGATGATGGGTACAAACAAGCCAAAGATTAACACGGCCGGCGGATAAACGAAGCGGTTGATGATCCGGTAGCGGCCCTCGGAAATAGTCGCCGGCAAACGTAAGCGACCGAGCCGGGCCAAGACAAGCAGATGGTTGTCGGATGAGAGTAGTCTAAAGGCCGGCATCAACGATTACGACCGTATTGCTCATGGCTGGATACCCAATCCGAAGTCGATATTGCGGCAGCCAGCGATATTTCACCGGCCATAACCACTCCGGCCACGATTTCGGCGAGTTTTTGCACCTTACCGGCCCCGCTGCAGCCCAAAATGCCCAGGCATTCTTGCTGGGTGGCCAGGCCTGTCCCGCCGCCATGGGTGGCCACAATCAAGGAGGGGATGGTCATTGAGAAGTATAAATCACCTTCGGGCGTCAAATTGGCATAGGCGATGCCGGCCGAAGATTCGGACACATTAGCCACATCCTGACCGGTGGCAATGAACATGGCAGTGATACCGTTGGCCGAGTGCAGGCCGTTATTGTTTGCCCCGGACAAGATCGAGCCGACGTTGGCGATGCCATAGTGGTAGGCCAGGCTCTCCGGCTCTACGCGAGTATGCTGGATCAGCACGTCACGCTTAATGACGGCTTCGGCTGTCACTCGTTTGCCCCGTGTATGCATTATGTTAACTTGCGAGGCTTTTTTGTCGGTGGCCAGGTTCGACTCCAGGAAAAAATTCTTTATACCCGGATACTCGTCAATAATCCAACTGCAGGCGGCGAAGGTAGCCCGGCCGACCATATTCTGACCGGCGGCGTCCCCGGTGGTGAAATTGAAGCGTAGATAGGCGAATTTGCTGGCCAGGAAGGGGTCCACGTAGCTCAACCGGGCAAAGCGCGAGGTGGCTTCGGCCTCTTCCCGAATCCTCTCGATATTGTCCTCGACCCACCTGACAAAATCGCGCGCTTCGCGGGCATTACTAAAGACAAATACCGGCGCCCGCTGCATGGCGTCACCGACCACGCTGCAGGTCGCACCGCCCGACAGGTTGAGCACCTTCATCCCTCGATTGTACGAGGCGACCAGGGTTCCTTCGGTGGTGGCCAGGGGTATAAAAAATTCGCCCTGAGCATGCTCGCCATTAATGAGAATTGGGCCGGCGAAACCGATGGGAATTTGGGCGACGCCGGTGAAGTTCTCGATATTGCCGCGGAGAAGGTGTGGATCAAAGGAATACCGAGTTAAATGATCCAAAGTTTGACCTGTGATCTCCTGCACAAATGATTGTCTCTCAGCGATGATCGCCGGCGCATAATCATCCTTTGAATCCCGGGGTATCTGGTCCCGCCTTTCGACTTTTTCTGAGATGGCGTCCTCAACCTTAAGCTTCAAATTACCAAAAGGCCGCGTTGAAAAGTGGATTTCGATCCTGTGTTTGCCCAGGGGGAGAGGATCGACGATACAGCGAACGAACAACTCGCGCCGTAAAGGGAAAGGCAACGGATTATCTTCTAGATCGTCCTGGTTTAAGTCTGTGCCATCAGCAAAGGTCAGGCTGACGTCTTTCAACGGCACATCGCGGCCGTTCAACCTCACGCATTGTAAGCCTGTCAGGGTCGCATCGCTTAATCGATTTTTGATCGTGAACTGCACGCCCTCAGCCACATTTTCCAGGCTGCCAAAGGTATACAATTGCTTCAAAACCAGGCTGGGTATGACCATAGCCCGTTCTCCTTCGATAGTAACAATACCGTTAGCGCCAGCTTAAACAGGCCGGCCTATAGAGCCTATGATATCAAAGTTTCGCCCTGCTTTCACGATGGACCGGTTTGAGCGCTGCTACCCCAGGGTATCAATGAACAATCGCTTGGTTCTGACTCGCACCATCTACTTTTGTGGATAAAGAAAAAAAGCCTGGCAACCCATTAAAGAATTGCCAGGCCAACTTCCCATTGTTAAGTCTAATTCTGCCACCAAAATGGCGTAAATATCGGTGGATTTCCGGGAATGACTTTGGAGTATTTCAGCCAAATAGCTTGCATCTCATCCGGCCACTGCCATGTGTCGGGCACAGCCAGTAAACGAGAATCGCCGGGTTTGACTATGACAACATTTCCGTTTCTTGTCGCCTTCATCCACGGCCGAAAGAAGAGCGCTTCCCCGTGGTATGTGTTTAATGGATCATCCGAAATGCCATCGTCGAAAGGACAACCTTCAGGAGGAATGTCGAAGAAAATGCTCAGTTCCACTCGTTTGGGCAGAGTCCCAGCTTCAGTGAAGATCATAAAATCATCGCCACTATGATAATCTCCCACCTTATCGAAATAAGGGCCATTTTTTGGATAGGTTCGCAGGAGGTACCTGCCATCACAAGTAAACATATCCGGTGCGACATGAAATTCATGGACCTTGATCGAGTATTCTGGACCTCCGACTAGCCTACTCATGGTCAAATGAACGGCTTCCAGGTCCGGCTCGCCAGGTTCGTCGCTTACTGTGACCCTGATTCCCACATCGACAACAAGGTCGTTGTAATCCCAGTCGTTACCTCCTCCGAAACTCAAGTCTTCAAACCCAAGACGCATATTACAGATCACGAAGAGGTTCACCGAGACAGCCGCCCGGCCGGTAGCGCCACTATCCTTGGCTACGAATCTGGCCACATTGTCGATAAGTACCTCGCCACATGTGTCAGTTGGCGGCTCGAAACGATAGTTGTAGCTGATGCTCTTAGGAGCCTGCGAAAAGTGAACTGAACCCAATGAGCCAACCAGATTGTCATTGACGTCAACAATATCATCAATCGTTTTTACGACGCCGCTGCTAAAATCAACTTCAATAGTGTCCGTGAAATCAGTCGTCTGGCCGTTATTATTATTCAACGTAACCGTAGCTGTGTTAAACAGGTTGCCAACATCAGGTAGATCCATCGGGCCGTAGGTACATAACAGCGATTCTCCGGGTGGTATGACCATTGTTGGACAGGTCACTGGTATCTCAACCCCTGATTCCAGGCGATCCATCACGCGGGTCAAGGTTGCCGGAATGGGCGCTGGATTATCCACCATAATAGTACCGGCGACTCGCGGGTTACTATCAAAATAGGGGGGTTCAGCCAGGCCAACGGTCACTGTGTAAACCGGTTGGGCGCTCTCCCCGCGTATAAGCGCGATAGGTCCTGGATTATCAACTTCCTTGTTTATGGTCCAATTGTAGCGGCGATCCAAGGTAGTTTGAGCTTGTTTCGTGACATCGAGGGAATGGACTTGGGTTTGGCAACCGGCTTCGGCCGTCGCCCGGACGGTCGCCAGGCCGTATGTCCCCTTGACCTTCACTGCCTTTATAACCGGACCAGGCGTTGTCGCCCTGACCAAATAAGTCATGGTCGCCGACTGACCGGGATGAAGCCGGTCGATGGCCTTTACCTCTCCCGCCTCGGGCTCGTCAATGACAACGTCCAGCAAGTCAACGATCCCTTCATTGGTCAAACTCACGGTGTAGCGAATGTCATCGCCCAGGAAGACATCCCCCTGGCATGTTTGGCTGGCACTCAATTCTGGCCGGCCGTTCCCAAAATCCAAGCCTTTCACATGGGCGTTATCGATGCTTATGTCAACTTCAAAATCCTGGGAACCACAACCGGCAAAATCAGTTAAACCGGGTGACGTCTGGACCCAATCAGGAGGACAGATTTCACTCACCTGGTAGACGCCATCTTGGAGTCCGGTAAATTCGTAAAATCCCTCTTCATCAGTAGTCACCATTTCGTTATCTGACAGGCGTATTTGCCAGTTAGCAAGCGGCGGTTCTTCTTCATCCCATGTTCCGTTCCCGTTTACATCCAGGAATTTATGACCTTCCAGCCGGCAGTTTTGTGCCAGTTGAATGGGTCCGGCCAAATCTTTTAGGTCTGATGTGGCTTGAATAGACGATCGACCTTTAGCATGAACAGAACCCCATGTAGCGCAATTCACTTCAATGCTGAGCGCATCCAGATTAATTGCCGCCTCGGCGAATTGGAAGGGAGGGATCTCATCCCGTATATCACCCTGATTGTCAAAAGAAGGCCAGGCGGCTGGAAAAGCGCTTTCGTTCATGGATGCCTCACCCAATCCAGATGAGGCCAGCTGAGCTGCGCTGCCAAGGAAACGATAGTACCAGCCATGATCGCCATAAGCCGGACATGGTTCATTTCCCGGTTCGATCATTTCCGGTTTCCCCCCTGGTCCACCTTGAACGACGCAAGAAACCGGTGGTTCTCCGGGAGAATATTGGATGATGAAGAGTCGTAAATCGTCTTCTAGCGAATCAGGATTCCCATGGATGGCAAAACCGATTGATATATCTCCGGGTGAACGGTGAAGCCCTCCGGAAGATCCGTCCCAGGCTATTTGATTGTATTCAAAATCCAGGAAAAAGGTGCCTTCGGTCTTGCTCCTCTCCATCGCCAGGATAAGCCAGGCGTTGCTTGGTGTATTGGATCCAAGATCACCTTTCTTAACAAACCAGGTCATCAGATTGGTTAGCTCTGTCTGGGGTGGACCTACCTTGCCTTGGGAAATCTTCCAATCTTCCGGTTGGTCAAACTTCCCATTCCCCTTAAATACCGTTGTATCCCTGGCGCCTTTTGAATGGGGATCTTGTATATGTATGGCCGGCGGAAAATTCGCGGTCTCCCAATCGATTGACCCGATCTCGTCCCAACTTGTATTGCCGTCAATCTCAAAACCTGTTGCCTGTTCCCCAGGCTCACCCGGGGGATCGCCTGGTCCTTCGGGTAACGGTGGTTCTGTGCCGGGTTCGTCTGAATTAATAATCGCTGGTAGAAATATCGAATAGGGATAAACGGTCAGATCCAGATCCTCAATCTGGCCATTGGTTTGCAAATCGAAGGCAGAATTGGCAATCTTGGAGGTTGACGACAGGGATAACAAAGAAAGAAAAACAAGGAACATCAACCAGATTACAAGCTTAAAGTGTGACGCGCGCAAAACACTCCTCCTTTGTGGTCGATCGTAGGATGAGCTGGCAACACACCCAAAACGCAGATATCGACCAACTAGCAGGCGCCGTTACTTCTGGCGGTGGCAAAGCCTACCGGATTCAACAAACCCATTCGGCTTAATACCTATTTAAATAAACCTCCGCTTTCCATAAGGCCGCGCAAACACTCCGCACTGCAAACCGAATCAATTTACAGGCAGGTAAACCAATAACTGCCGTTGCAAATGAATCGATTTCACCCGCATTGTAACATATAAAAGCGATGAAGATCTCAAATATTTCTTAAAAATTCTTGCAGGATGTTGTGGACGGTCAGCGAAGTAAAATGGCAATCGTGACCCAGAGGATAAAACTGGCTATGAGAATAATATTGAACAGGGGGTGTTTGCTAAAGTTGACCTTGTGTCGAAAGAGTAGGCGACCAAAAAATTGACCGGGAAAGCCCCCCAGGATCGTGAAAAGATGTAACACATTTTCGGGAACCCGGTCTTTGCCGGCTTTGGCCATGCCTTTATCGAAACCAAAGAGGGAAAAAGTGGTCACAGAGAAAGCGAGGATCCAGGCCGGAAAAAGAGCCAGATCAAGAACAAGAACCAGAAGAAGCAATAGGATAAGTGTGGCGATAAAACCCAGGAGGAGGGGATAGTAACTGTAGCCGTGACCGCGCCTGCTCATTTAATTCGTTTATTCGTTGCCATTTTCCCCGTTCACCGCCTGGAAACGATAACCAACACTATGCACGCTGGTTAAGTAGGTAGGATATTTGGGATCTGGCTCCAGCTTTTGCCGTAAATGCCAGACAAAAACATGGACATATTGGGAACGATTACTATACTCTGGCCCCCACACATTAAATAGTAACTGTTCAAAAGTACAGACTTGGCCCGCCTTTTCCATCACATAGAGCAGCAGGGAGTATTCGGTAGGGGTCAGTTTGACGGTCTCGCCCTTAACCATTACCTGGCGAACAGCCGGATCAACCCGCAAGTATCCGTCATCAAATACCGCCTGATCGCTCACCACAAAATGTTTGGAACGCTTCAAGGCTGCCCAAACTCTAAGCAATAAAACTTCAGGCTCGATGGGTGAGATGAGATAATCGTCTGCCCCAGCCTCTAGCGCCTGGATAATCTGGCGGTTCTGTTCGCTGGCGGCCAAGATCACGATCGGTGATTCGGTCACTTGGCGGATGCGCCGGCATATGGCCAGGCTATCACCTTCCGACAAATCGGCGTCGAGCAAGATCAACCCTGGACGGGAACTAAAAACTGCCTCCAGGCCACCTTCTTCAGAGCTGGCTTCGATCACCTCAACATCCTTTTGGGATAGAATGGAGATGATTTCCGCTTGCCGGTCCACGTCAGAGTCAATTACCAGCACAACCGTGCCGGCCCATTCTATCTCCATGCTTGCCCTCGCACTATCCTAAGCCTGCAGTTGTATGTGGGATACATTTTGTATGTGGAATACATTGCCGATTATATACCAGGAGTGTTGATATTAACCAACAAACCGCCATATCACCCGAAAAGAGTGATTGGCGGTCGTCAGTCACTTATTGCGCCAAACACGCCCCATATCAAAGGACAAGGTTGATGTTTATAGGTGAATTGTACCATGGAATAAACCATAATTACTTAAAATTATCTTAAAGTTTTTCTGCCGATCTCGTCAGCGTACAGGCAGGCAGCGATGATGGTTATTGGGCTTTGGGCATTGCTAAAGAACTTAAGAAGCCCCTGGGTCAACCTCTCTCGGCCGACCACTTCTCCCGGTTGGCTGCCCGGGCTATTTTGCCGCTGGAAGTCTTTACTAACCATTTGGGTCCCACAAGCTTGACATAACTCAGAGTCGTTTCGCTCTGCCGGGCCACTTCCTGGCGGATAACCTTCTCGACAGCCTTTCGCGCCGGCAGGTCGTCCAGGAGAGCACTATCCGCTACCTCGGCCACCACGGCGATCAGCTCTGTACCTTCACGCCGGTCGGGAACGCCAAAAGCAACCGCCCGGCCGGCATGAACACCAGCCACCCCGTTGACGATGGCTTCGATATCCTGTGGATAAACGTTTTTCCCGGCATTGATAATCAAATCTTTCGAGCGGCCGATGATATAGACCTCACCCCCGGCCAAGTAACCGCGATCGCCGGTTCCGTACCAACCCTCAAGGAAAGGCTGAAGATCCGGCCGTCGATAATATTCCCGGAGCATGCAGTCACTGCGTAGAAGTAGCTCCCCCACCCACCTCTCTGGTAAGGGATTTCCCTGGCTATCTTCAACACGCACGGCCGTGCCGTTGATTGGCGGGCCACAAGAAACTTTGGTCACCGCCTGGAGATGGTCCGGACCAACCGGCCGGGCTTGCCCGTTTTCTTCCAACAGTGCCTTATCAATTATGTCAACTCTTACCCGCTCCCCGGCCGGGGTCTGGGTGACGGCAAAAGTGTTTTCAGCCATGGCGTAACTGACCGCCAACATCTCCGGACGGACGCCCAGGCCGGCGAAACGTTCCAGGAAAAGACGGTGGCTCTCGTCGTGGACAGGCTCCGAACAATTGATGAACAGGCGCATCGAGGCGGCCGAGAGTCCATCAGTATCGCGGTGACGAATCCGCCGGGCGCAATGGTTGTAGGCGAAATTCGGCAACCAGCAAAGGCTACCCCGGTGGCGGTCGATGGCCCGAAACAACATAGCCGGCCGGCTGACCCAATCGAAGGGAGACATCAAGACGAGGGGCACACCCTGAAACAAGGGTAATAAAAATCCGGCGATTAGGCCCATGTCGTGGTATAGCGGCAACCAACTGACAACCACATCGTCTTCAACCAGTCGAATAGCCTCGCCATAACTGGCCAGCTGGTTTAGAACGGCGTGGTGCGACAAAGCCACTCCTTTTTGCAATCCGGTGGTTCCGCTGGAGTGTTGCAGGAAGGCAATTTGCCCGGGATCAGGCCGGTATGGTGTAAAGCTAGCGCCACTTTGCCGGCAATTTGCAACAGCCTGGGCAAGGCCGGCCGATCCGTAGACGGGGCAGGCGACCCGGCCATCCAACTGCCCGGCGAAATCGTCCGTCGTCAGGACAGCCTGTACATCTGACAAGCAAGCCAGTTCGGCTAAATTGGCCATATATATTTCGCTATCCAACTTCTCGGTCAAAGTGGGGAACATGGAGGGTATGACACCAGCCAACATAGCCCCCCAGAAGAGGTAGATACTGTCCAGGTTCTGAGTGTGGGCGATCACCACCAAGTCGCCCGGACGAAGGCCAAGATGTTGCATAGCCGCTGCTTGTTCGAAGGCCGCCTGCTGAAATTGCTCGCGCGAAATAAAAGTATCTTCGCGGCCGGTCTCGCAATAAATGATCGCCGGGCGAGATTGGCCGGCGTCGTTCGCCAGGGTGACGGCATCCAATAAGGTGCTGAATTTTGCGCGATTAGCCAGGGTCAACATAATCGTAATTTGGCTCGCTTGCCGGCCGGAGCTGCCTTACTTCCTTTGCAGCTCCTGTAGAACCCTTTCCACCATCTGATCCAGGGTGTCCATCTTCGCCACGGTCAGGTCGGCATCGGGGATATAAACGTCAAATTCCCCTTCGACATAAACGGCGAACTCGGCCAGGGCAAAGGAATCCATCAAGCCACTGGTAATAATACCTTCATCATCCGCCAGTTCATACGCCTCATCCCGAATTAAGTCCTGAGTAATGAACTGTCTAAGTCTGGATCGTATCACTTGCTCTTCCATCACACCTTCCCGGCTGGCGGTAGCTTAAGTTTAATTCCGGGCGCCCGCTGGCTTGCCCGGATACCAGGTCGATCATAAAGGGTTGGGCGTAGAATGGCAAAATCAGATTGACCTGGAAGGTTGTTTTCCCTTTTCATAAGACACGGCTTTACGTTATGTATAGTCGTTATGTATAGTCGTTATGTATTAGTCGTTATGTTTAGTCGTTATGTTTAGTTGTTATGTTCAGTCGTTATGTATAGTAGAATATTCTTATTGTTAAATCTTCCGACAATATCCAACTCAGGCTACACCTGTTGGCAATTGCATGTTTTGCATCTTATGTCACCATGAAGTTCTATTTCCCTGAATGGACTGGGTTAAAATGGCTGTGCGACTTTTACTATTGGGTTTCCCCAGCCCACTCTAATATGGCCGGGGTCAAAATCTTTGCCAACTGGCGTGTGCCGGCCGGAGTCAGGTGTACCGGGCTATCGGTAAATTCAGCCGGCTTAATGGCCTGCCAGAGATCAAGATAGTGCCAGTCGCCGGCTACAGCTGAGGTCTCCAGCAGATTACGATAAGCATCATAAGCCCAGCGTGGGTACCAGGCGTTATAACGTATCTCGCTGTTCTCGCCGTCGCTGATAAATATTGGCTCATTGACGATTAACACCGGCACATCCCCCGCCCGGGCCAGACCAGCCCGGAGGATGTCCAGGGCCAATAACGATTCATCCAGGAGTAGCGGCTCTTCAATTTCACCCCAGCTCAGGTCGTGCTCAAAATCAGATTGCCGGAGTTGGACCTCAGCTGGATAGGCCTGGTCGATGCCTGTGGCGGCCCAGGAAAAGCCATAGAGTTGCAGGCGTAACAGATCGGCCAGGGGGCGGCGCTGCCCAACGATGGTGCGCTGCAGGAATCCAGGATCAACAAAACGATCGTCGTCAGGGTCTAAGGCCAGATCATATTCGTCAATGAGCAACCGCATTCTTTCCGGGTTTTCCTGGACCAAAGGAGCCTGGAGTTGTTGTTCCATGGGGAATGATTGTAAGGTCACAGGCCAGATCACCAGGTCAGGATCCTGGCAGGTAGGTGGATCGAGACAAAAAGCCGCGTCTAGGAGCAGTAGATCCTTGGCCAGGGCCATAATGGGGTAAGCCAGGTTGTAGGCGACGACCGGCCGGCCGCCGGCGGCGGTCAATTCGAGGGCATTTATCTGCCCGGCCAGGGTGTCTTCATTTTCTTGTAACCAGCCCCAACTACCGGAGTCGCCGATGACCAGGACCTTAAAAACATCCTTGGTGAGCGGTTTACTTATCTCGTGGCTGGCCAACATAGCCGGGATATTGTTGAGGCTTAGGCTATAGGAATCGGTCGGGTTTTCGCCATAAGGCAAACGGGCCCGGCCGGGCAGGACAGTATTATAAAGAGAGATGGCGCCTAACGCCTCAAGAGGCAGCAGCCAGGCAAAAAGCAAGTTTAGCAGCAGGAATAACCCGGCAACCTTCAATAATAAGCGCAATAGAGGAGCCCAACTCCGCGGCCGATCGCTTTGGTCCATTTCTTGAGGGTTATCTTTCTGGCTGCTCACGCTTAATCTCCCAGGCCAAACAGGCCAGCATAGACTTTCAGGGACAGATCAACAGTGGGCAAGGCAAACCATACCCAACCCAGCACAACATATTGAAAGGTTAAAAACCAGCTGGCAAGCGACCAGGCCCGTTTGCGATTAGGGTGGAGCGTCAGGCGGCGCTGCCACTTTCGGCTACGGTCGCTCCATAATTTGTGGACAAACAAGGCCAGCCCATGCCAGACGCCCCAGATGAAGAAATTCCAGGTAAAGCCGTGCCACAGGCCAATGACGATCATGGTAGCCATTTGGGCGACCAGGACGATGAGGGTTGACGAAGGTCGCCAGGATTGTCGCAACAGCCACCGGGACAGAGGGATAAAGACATAGGAGCGCACCCAGTTGCTGAGGGTCATATGCCAACTTTGCCAGAACTCAGTAATATTCGTCCGCAGGTACGGCCGGTGAAAGTTTTCAGGTAGCCGGATACCAAAGAGGATACCGAAACCAATGGCAATGTCGCTATAGCCGGCGAAATCAAAATAGAGCCGCAAAGCATAGCCGTAGAGTAGAAGCCACAGTCCCAGGCTGGAGTCAGCTTGCTGGGCATTGGTGACGGTGAGGGCCATACCCTGGGCCAGGCTATCGGCGATAACAAACTTCTTCAGTAGTCCCAGGGTGATCCGCCAGGCCCCTTCGGACAGGCGATTGGCATCAAGGCCGGCTAGTGCCGGCAATGCTCGAAAGTCACCGACAAATCTTTCGGCGCGATCAATAGGCCCGGCGATGTAGGACGGAAAAAAAATGACGTAACTCACATATTCCAGCAACGACATGGCCGGCAAAATGCCCACCTGGCGATCCCGTATTGTGTGGATCAGACGAAAGGCTACAAAGGAAAAACCCAACCAGGCCAGGTCAACAGGAGAGGCCAGGGTTGTATCCTGGCCGGTAAGAAGTCGCCACGAACGAGCGGCGCCACTGGCCAGGGCTTCGGTCTTCAGCAGGATAAAAAGGGTAACCAGCAGCAAGATCAGACCGGTTAGCATATCCCGTTGGCGACGCCCCGCCTGGGCCTGGGCCAGGCGTCGCCCAATGACCACCAACCCGCCAAGGAGCAACAGCCCGGCCAAAACGGCCAGTGGGGACGGCGGCCGGGAGGCGGTGATGCGGTAATCGGCATCGATATATCTCATGAATGCTAGCCCGACTACCAACAGCAGGATGAACAAAAAGGTTTTCCGGTCCTGGGACACCGTCGCAGCCTGTTCGTCAGACTGCTGCCGGCGGGTGAAGAGCCAGGTGATAATCGTCAGGGCGATGGTGGCGGTGGGCAGGATGAAGTCGCTGAAACGAATGGACAGGGGCGGCTGGAGCCAGTAAACGGCCACAACGCTGGCCAGCAATATCGCCCATTGGCGACGGGCGCCTTTTAACAAGCCGGCGTATATAGCGGCGGCGAAAACAAAAACAAGGATAGCCCGGAGATCAAAGGTCAAAATTAGCCTGCTTTAGTGGCCAGGGCCATACTTCAGGATGTCGATAGCTCCTGCCATATCTCGTAGAGCATCATCAAGGCAGTCAGATTATAAAGGCCATACCCGGTTTCATAGGCCTTTTCCATGTTGTAATCATAATAATCAAACAGGGTCAGATGGACGTCGTCCCCACCCATTCCCCGGCCGGGTATGGTTTCAGCCAGTAGATCGAAATCCCACAGCGGTATGTGGAAATCCTGGGCAACCTGGCGAATGATCCGATTATTACGGTCATCTGCACCCTCGAAACGGTCTGCCTTTGTTGCCAACACCGGAATAATGCCCTGGTTGATAACATAAGCGACCAGGCTACGAAAATTCTCCTCAAATTCATACTCGGGATAGATATCATTTGTGCCCAGGATAACAAACAGGATGCTCGGATTATGTAAACGGATTTCGCAATCGATCATCGTTTCGTTGGCCAGGCAGGCTTCGTCCACAGCCCAGGTTGGATTGAAGACGGCTTGTGCGGTCAGGCCCCTTCGAGCGGCCGCACCCACATGGTCGAATGAACCGCCGTATTGCTCGATGGCCGGTTGGAGATAGTTATAGGGACCTAGATCATAAGGACCTGTATCGAAACGGCCCAGAAAATGAAACGTGTCAACGATGCTGGCTCCCAGGCGGGAGAAAGAAGACGGATCACGGCCCAGCAGTTGACCGGCCGCGAAGATCTCTTTTACCCGTACCCGCCTCTCGGCCGGCAGGAAAACGACCTGGGCTATATCGACCTGGTTGATAAACAGCGGCGTTGCCGAGGGAGACGGGGCAACAGTCGGCGTCTCAGATGGTAGGGGCGTTTGGCTGGCCACCGGAACCTGGGTGGGCAAAGGCGTTGAACTCGCCGTCGGAACCGGGATAGTGCTGGGTTCGGCCGAGGGGATCACGGCCGCCAGCGAAGGCAGTGTGGGCGACGGCCTGGCCAGGGATTCTGCCGGAATGCCGGCCGGATCGCTTCCGCTGCAAGCGGTAAGAACCAGGACAATCCCCAGCACGGCCATAACGCCGGTTCGTTTAGTGCAAAACATCAATCAGGATATGTGACGCCTGGTTCAAAGCTAAAAACCCTGGTAGATCCATAAAGGGGCGTTGTCCGTGGTTACAATGATGAGCAGGATCAAGATCAGGCATAGGATCAAGGCCAACAGGTTTTCACGCGAAAGAAGTCGTTTCAGCACCGTTAGGGCGCCTCTCCGCACCACTTCCACTGGCCATCCTCTTCGATGACCCGGTAGGAAACCAGGGGAAAATGGGTTTCTTCCGCACCATAGAGGGCGACGATTTGCCCTTCACAGCGGACGACAGGGCTGTCGCCATCCTGAGAGCAACTCATCTCCTCGATCTCGACACCGGTAACGCTTTCGAAAGTCCGGGTTTCACGCTCCAAGACGGATTCCATCTCCGAGCACAGCAAGGCCCGGATCTGATCGGTGTCGCCTGCTACCTTGGCCGATAGATAATCCTCCACGGCCGTAGCTGGATCAGCCCCGCTGCCGGAGCAGGCGGTAAAAACTAGTAGACCTATCAATAAAAAAAGAAGTCGTTTCATCCTTCCTCATCCACAAATTCATTTATAGCCGGGCCTGACATTTACCTGGTTATCGCCTGCCGGACCGCTTCCAGGGCCATAAGACCGGTCAAATTATGTAGGCCGTGCCCGGTTTGGTAAGCCTCGGGAAGCGTGTAATCATTCTCTGGGAAAACTGTCAGGTGTACCTGGTCATCAGTCAGACCACGGCCGGGCAACGTACCGGCGACCAGGTCAAAATCCCATAAGGGTACCTGGAAATCGGTCGCAATCTGGCGCAATATATCATTGTTAATGTTTTCCGGTCCCTCAAATCGATCAGCCTTGGTTACAATAATCGGGATAATCCCGTTCTCAATGGCGAATACGACGACTTTGCGCATATTATAGTCAAATCCGGGAGGATTACCGGCATCATTTGTCCCCAACAGGATAAGCAATACGCCGGGATTGTTTAAACGAACCTCACAGTTGAGCAAATCCTCGTTGGCCAGGCACCAATCTTTGTTAGCCCACAGTGGATCAAATACACCCCAGGCGTGTAATCCCGGCCGCAGGGCGACGCCATAACGTTCAAAGGAGCCGCCAAAATAGTCAATTACCGGCTGCAAATGAGCATAGGCCCCCAAGTCATACTGGCCTGCATCAAACTGGGTCATGAAGCTGGGGGTCGCGATAAGACTATCTCCCAGCTTGGAGAAAGCCTGACCATTTCGGCCGAGCGCCTTACCGCGGGCATAGATCGTTCGTATGTTGGCAGCCACTTCATCTGTGACGACGATTATTTCGCTGACCGGGATCCCATTCACGAAGGCCGGATCGATGGCAAGGGGCAGTTCCGGGGTTAGGGCCACCACGGTTGGATCAGCTTGCATCGGGTTAGTTCCACTGGTAACCATCGTCGTAGTTGGTGTTGGGGATACTGTTAATTCGGCCGGCAGCGCTTCCGTAGATCCATCGTTTAGATCTAATGTTGCCAACGGGGTGTTGGTAGCCGGGAGGGTTGGCCGTGTGGTCGGGGTGGCTGGTTCGGCCGCTTTGGTCAGTGGGCTGGCGCTGGCATCGACTACCGAAGGGATGCTATCTACCAGGGTAGCTGTTGTTGTCTCTTCCCCACGTACCGCTGGAGAACAGCCCGAAATGAGAAGCAATAACATAGCCAAAAACATGAGGCTAGCCACCCGGGATAATTGGGGCATGATGGAAGGTCTTAACAACTACTTTTTGCCAATACAGAATAATTATCTATCGAGATATTTGTGCATTTCTCTATACAGCGCTATCCCTATTTCACACTGCGAAATCCAATGTCTTCTTATTTTAACCGGTCGCCTGGATGATTTCATGCCAGACAGCATCAAGAACCAATAGCGCCGTCAGATTGTGCAGGCCGTGTCCGCGAGTGAACGCTACCGGTGAAGTATAGTCATGGGCATAATAAATGGTCAAGTGAACACCTTCCTCATCAAGGCCGCGATCGGGTAAAGTTTGGGCTACCCGGTCGAAATCCCAAAGGGGGATCTGTAGTTCGGAAGCAAGCTGGCGGATGATGTCGTTGTTAATATTGCTGCCTTCGAATCGGTCGGCCTTGGTACCCAGGATGGGCAGAACACCATTGTCTATGGCATACTGCACCGATTCGCGAAGATTTTCCTCGAAACCGGCCGGCACTCCGCGGTCGTTTGAACCCAAGCGGAAGATCATAATGCTGGGGTTGTGCAGGTGGATCTCGCAGGTAAGCGGCGATTCGTTTGCCTGGCAAACATCCTTATCGGCCCACATCGGATCATTAATCGTCCATGAGTGGAAGCCCCGTCTAACGGCCATACCCTGCCGGCCATGGGATCCGCTAAAGTAATCGATAACCGCCTGAAGATGGCCATATTCGCCCAGATTGTAAGGGCCCTCATCGAAACGAGTCATAAAATGGGGGTTCTCAATAGTGCTATCACCAACCTTGGAGTACGCCCGAGGATTGCGTCCCAGATCCTGCCCTCGGGCGAAAATCGCCCGGGAATTAGCAATGACCTCCTCGGGCATGATCAAGTAGGCCTCAAGGGGCAAGGTGTTTACGATCCTATGCGGGGTGGCGGTCGGAGGCGGCGTTTCCGTGGGCGGGCCGGGGATGGTTGGCGAGGCTGGAATTGACGGCACTGCCGCTGAGGTAGGTGTTGCCCATGGTTGGCCGGCCACTGCCACGGGAATTATCAGCTCCTGACCGGTTGGCAAGATGTCAGGGTCGACCAGGCCATTAGCCCTGAGGATATCATCCACAGTCAGGCCATAGAATAAGGATATACGATATAGGGTTTCCCCGGACTTTACGATGTGCAGCCGGCTAGAGATATCTGCTTCCGGATAATCCAAGACCACGGTGGGCGGTCCGGGCAAAGGCATGACAGCCGTAGCCAGGTAGTCGACAGTTGAAAACGGGCTGGAAGCGACGGCAACTTCAGTCCCGGTAGCCTCGTCGTCGCCAGCACTTAGGACCAGTGAGATGGAAAACAGGATCACAATCAGGGTGATGGCCAACACAGTGACAAGGAGCGTCAAAGCCAGTCGCGACTGTTTCATAGGCTCTATGATACCTGATTTCCTGTTTGGTTTCCTCAAATAACTTGGTTGATGCCCGGCAATCCTTTTCGGGTTGGTGGGGGCCTAATTTGAGGGTTTGAAGGAGTAACAGGTCATCGGCCGTTTCGCTAAGATCGCTTTCCACGATTTTCAAGCGGGTTAATGTTTCAGGATCATATAGGCCAACTACCTACTGGTATGTGCCAGCCGGCAACTCCTCGGGTAAATCCAGGATCTGACGACCACGAACGGTCTCATTGGAAACTAGCTAGAAGGCGGCCGGGTGCCCAGAGAAGGTCTTTGATCTCAGCTGGGCGACAAGATCGCCGTATTCATCAAAAAAATGGATAAAGAGGATAGCGTCAATATCATTAACGACCTCCGATCGCCAATAGAATTGGATGGTTATGAGACCGGCTGGATGAAATTGGCGCAAATCAATATCATAGCCGGTCAACAACAGACCGCCTGCGAATTGAGCCTGCATTTGATATTGAGGGGTTGTCCGTATATTGTTTGGTGGCCCCTGCCAGAACCAAAAATAATAAGGCTCAAATTTGAATTCAGGTGGGTTCTCTTCAGAAAGGACGATTTGAATTTGCGGCTGATTGCCGGTCACGTATACCGCCGGTACCCGGAAGGCGCTCTCCAACCACTTGCCGGGGTTGGCCGGGTATCGCCACTCGCCAACGTACTGGCCGTTCACGGTCACATCCAGTGTTGCCGGATCCTGGGTATGAAATCGACCAATTATCGTTAATTCCATCCCGGGTTCGGTGGCGGCGTAAAAAGTTATGCCTCCGGTTAATAAACGTCCACCATCCAAGACCACGGATTCCGTCTGGGTTTGATATGGAATTTGGCGTACCTCCGCTGGGAATCCTGGCACCACCGCACCTTCCCACCACTTAAGAGCGTGCTTCCGCTCATCATCAAGGATAGCGACATCCAGGCTATCAACCAGGGTCATCTTCTTTATCAACCTGAGAATATCGAGTTGGACCATCGAATTGCCACCTTTGGGCCGGCGCCAATCCGGTGACCAAGATAAATGGATAAAGAACGCTGCTGGCACCAGTGCAGGGAGCATCGCCATCATTACAATGCCAGAAAGATCCATGGCTTATCTACCGGGTATATTGAAAATGAATATATGCATCATCAAGCGGCGCGATCCGCTGGCCCGGCGCACGAGGCCTTGCTGCTAGAAAATAGGTGGCAGTCAGGAGCAATGTTAGCAGAGCTATCCAATGGTTCTTCGTTAAGTTATTCTCCAATAAACGATTTCAGCAATTTGAGGGCATCTAACTACCATCACATCAAGGAAGTAGAAATCCAATCCACCTTCTTTAATAACCGTTTAAGGCCAGGCTTGTTCCCCGGGAGAATTAAATCCCTGCATATTTTCAACTAATCAAGACGAGCTTCAAAATGAACGTGGGCGGTGAGAGTTCAATCGGGCACGAGAATCCAGTAGGCCGGTCTCTAGGCCGGAATTGACCGTTCGTTCACCTCATTTGCTTGACTCTTGACCAGATAGGACCAGGTCCAGGGGCAGCTGATCATAGCCAAGCAACTTCCGATCTAAGGATCTCCAAGATCAAGGCCGGGCATTGGTTCACAGATAGTAAATGGCTACCGATGCCTAGATTTGTTTAGATTCTTCGTGTCCTGACGAAACTACTCGGGTTAATAACTGTCCAAACAGCTGATAAAATTGTTGTTATTTTAATGTTCTGTTAATATGAGACTAATCTACATAGTACGCTTCGAACAGACAAGACCAATTTCTTGAGCCTTAACTGTCGGCACGGAACAAGTTAAGTACCTCTTTGGCTAAACACAAAACGATGCTTTGCGGCGACATTCGACAATCGACCGTCGAATCTATCAGCCTAACGGGTCAAGCAAACGATTAACCATGGTGACGTGCGCTTCATGGAATCCGCAGACCACAATCTATGGCCAGTAGATGGATTGGGACCCGGATTTGTTTGAGAATTCTCAGCGATTCATACAGGAGGAAGCGATGGCGAGGAAAGGAGTTTTTTGGCAGTTTGTTGGTTCCCTGTTCATTTTTGGTGGGTTGTTGGTCCTAATAGTAGCTACGCCAGCTGAAACGGCCGTGGTAACTGAACCGGCATCATCATATCATCAAACGAACTCGGGCCGCCTGCAGACTATCTCGAGTGCACGTCCAGCTCATCAGACGGGTGAGTGTGCGATTTACGCAGTTGAAGCCATCGGCGCCTGGGTCGAGGCCGGCGCGGCCGAAGGGCAATTTCCCTTTGAATCGATGGATGGAGTAGCCTGCCAGGGGGATTTTGAGGTTGATATCTTGCCTCTCTTTAGCCAGGACAACGCCTGGTTTGAAGGCTCTGAAGCCTGTACCAACTGCCATTTCGATAACTCCGAAGATTCCCGGCACGAGATGGACCTGAGCAATCTGGACGGTATCTTGAAAGGCGCCGACGTGCTAAGCGAACCGCCCGGCGTGCCCATCATCGAGCCTGGCGATTGGGAAAATTCCGTCCTAAGGGCTCGTTTACGAAATAACCGCATGCCGCCCGGTTGGGAGTTTGACATTGAAGAGACAAACCGCGACGGCCCGCTGCTGGAACTGGACGGCGCGGAGATTTACGCCGTAGACCTCATCGCCGCCTGGGTGGACTCGGGCGCAGTTGAAGGCGAATTCCCCTGGAGCGATACGGAAGGTGCTGACCACACGGCCGACTTTGAAGCCGATGTCTTGTCACTATTCAATACGGAAAACGCCTGGTTTGATGGCTCTGAGGCGTGTACCAACTGCCATTTCGATAATTCCGAAGATTCCCGGCACGAGATGGACCTGAGCAGCCTGGACGGCATCTTGGCAGGTGCCGATGTGCTCAGTGAGCCGCCTGGTGTGGCCATTGTCGCGCCCGGCGATTGGGAACATTCCAAGCTGCGCGCGCGTCTGCGCAATAACCGGATGCCGCCCGGCTGGGAGTTCGATATCGAGGAGACCAACCGGGATGGCCCGGTCGTGTTGATTGGCGTCATTGATGTTCCGGCTACAGGTAACGGCGATTGTGCCATCTACGCGGTAGACGCCATCGGCGCCTGGGTCGAGGCCGGCGCGGCCGAAGGGCAATTTCCCTTTGAATCGATGGATGGAGTAGCCTGCCAGGGGGATTTTGAGGTTGATATCTTGCCTCTCTTTAGCCAGGACAACGCCTGGTTTGAAGGCTCTGAAGCCTGTACCAACTGCCATTTCGATAACTCCGAAGATTCCCGGCACGAGATGGACCTGAGCAATCTGGACGGTATCTTGAAAGGCGCCGACGTGCTAAGCGAACCGCCCGGCGTGCCCATCGTCGTGCCCGGCGATTGGGAAAACTCAGTCCTAAGGGCTCGTTTACGAAATAACCGCATGCCGCCCGGTTGGGAGTTTGACATTGAAGAGACAAATCGCGACGGCCCGCTGCTAGAACTGGACGGCGCGGAGATCTACGCCGTAGACCTCATCGCCGCCTGGGTGGACTCGGGCGCAGTTGAAGGCGAATTCCCCTGGAGCGATACGGAAGGTACTGACCACACGGCCGACTTTGAAGCCGATGTCTTGTCACTATTCAATACGGAAAACGCCTGGTTTGATGGCTCTGAGGCGTGTACCAACTGCCATTTCGATAATTCCGAAGATTCTAGGCACGAGATGGACCTGAGCAGCCTGGACGGCATTATGAAGGGCGGCGACGTACTCAGCGAACCGCCTGGCGTGGCCATCGTCTTGCCCGGCGATTGGGAGCATTCCAAGCTGCGGGCTCGTCTGCGCAATAACCGGATGCCGCCCGGCTGGGAGTTCGATATCGAGGAGACCAACCGGGATGGCCCGGTCGTGTTGATCGGCATCCTTGACGATTCAACCACAGGAGACGGCGACTGCGACATCTACGCGGTAGACGCCATCGGCGCCTGGGTCGAGGCCGGCGCGGCCGAAGGGCCGTTCGCCTTTGAGTCGATAAATAATGAAAGCTGCCAGGGGGATTTTGAAAAGGATATTCTGCCCCTGTTCAGCGTAGACAACACCTGGTTTGAAGGCTCTGAAGCTTGTACCAACTGCCACTTCGACAACTCCGAAGATTCCCGGCATGAGATGGACCTGAGCAATCTGGACGGTATCTTGAAAGGCGCCGACGTGCTAAGCGAACCGCCCGGCGTGCCCATCATCGAGCCTGGCGATTGGGAAAACTCCGTCCTAAGGGCTCGTTTACGAAATAACCGCATGCCGCCCGGTTGGGAGTTTGACATTGAAGAGACAAACCGCGACGGCCCACTGTTAGAGCTGGACGGCGCGGAGATTTACGCCGTGGACCTCATCGCTGCCTGGGTGGATTCCGGTGCGGCCGAAGGCGAGTTTCCCTGGATCGATATGGAAGGTGCTGACCACACGGCCGACTTTGAAGCCGATGTCTTGTCATTGTTCAATACGGAAAACGCCTGGTTTGAAGGCTCTGAGGCGTGTACTAACTGCCATTTCGATAATTCCGAAGATTCTAGGCACGAGATGGACCTGAGCAGCCTGGACGGCATTATGAAGGGCGGCGACGTACTCAGCGAACCGCCTGGCGTGGCCATCGTCTTGCCCGGCGATTGGGAGCATTCCAAGCTGCGGGCTCGCCTACGCAATAACCGTATGCCGCCCGGCTGGGAGTTCGATGTCGAGGAGACAAACCGGGATGGTCCAATCATCTCTATCGGCAACCTACCCGACGGTAGCCAGGGACCAGCAGCCGGTATTTTGAATGGTCAATGTGACGTCTATGCCGTTGACCTTATTGGCGCCTGGGTCGATGCCGGCGCCACGGAAGGCGAATTCCCATTTGACTCCTCTGACGGCATTGCCTGCCTGGGCGATTTCGTAAGTGACGTTTTACCCCTCTTCAATAGCGACGATGCCTGGTTTGCCGGGTCCGAATCCTGTACCAACTGCCACTTTGATAACTCTGAGGATTCCCGGCACGAGATGGACCTGAGCAGCCTGGACGGCATCATGAAAGGCGGCGACGTGCTCAGCGAGCCGCCAGGAGTAGCCATCGTCTTGCCCGGCGATTGGGAAAATTCCAACCTTCGAGCCCGGTTGCGAAACAACCGCATGCCGCCCGGTTGGGAGTTCGATATTGAAGAGACAAACCGCGACGGTCCACTGTTAGAACTGGACGGCGCGGAGATTTACGCCGTGGACCTCATAGCCGCCTGGGTGGATTCCGGTGCGGCCGAAGGCGAGTTCCCCTGGAGCGATACGGATGGTGCTGACCATACGGCCGACTTTGAAGCCGATGTCTTGTCATTGTTCAACACGGAAAACGCCTGGTTTGAAGGCTCTGAGGCCTGTACGAACTGCCATTTCGATAACTCCGAAGATTCCCGGCACGAGATGGACCTGAGTAGCCTGGACGGCATCATGAAGGGCGGCGACGTACTCAGCGAACCACCTGGCGTGGCTATTGTCGTGCCTGGCGATTGGGAGCATTCCAAGCTGCGGGCTCGCCTACGCAATAACCGTATGCCGCCAGGTTGGGAGTTTGACATTGAGGAGACCAACCGCGACGGTCCGATGGTTTCGGCCGGTGTCGTAGCCGCCGGGAATGTTGACGGCGCACAAGGCGCCAACACAGAGACGACTGAGGTCGACCAACCTGTGTCAGAAATCGCGCCGCCACCCCTTCCTGAACCAACGGTCACGGAAATGACGACTACCGATGAAGCGGAGACGGCTCACATTTTCCTGGTTATCTTTGGGGCTATGACTTTGGTCAGCGCGGTCGTCGTCATCTTTGTCTTTGGCAATCGACTGCGAAACCAAGACCGGGAGGCTGACAATGTGACCAAAGCGGCTGATTGGGCAGTGCTGCTCTTTGCCATCGTGGCCATCGTCGCCGCAGGCTTACTGCTGACGGCCGTAACCGGAAACAAATTCACCAAGACGGTGACCACAAAAACGACAGTGGTCCAACCGGTAGCCGTGGAAGTTGCCCCGGTGATCCCGATCGTGGCTGAGGAGCGCCTTCAAGAGTGGCAGGCGCGTATCCCCGAAGCGTACGCCAGCCTGGAAAATCCCTTTGCCGGAGATACCGCCGCGGCTCAAGCCGGCGCAGTCGTCTTTAACGATAATGATTGCGTCGATTGCCATGGTGATATGCTGCAGGGCGACGGTGAATTTAGCCCCGGATTGCGGCCGAAACCGGTTAATCTGACTGACCCGGCGCTGATGAGTCTGCCCTTCATGACGGATGCCTACCTCTATTGGCGAGTTAGCGAAGGTGGTGTTCAATCGCCCTTCTATTCGGCCATGCCCGCCTGGCGGCACATGATCCCTGAAGAGCAACGCTGGCAACTGGTTAGCTTCATTCGCAGCCAGGTTGCAAGTGAGAATATCGACGAAGGCGAACAGGCGGCGATCGCCATCATCGAAAGAGGTGGTTGTTTCGGCTGCCACCGGCTGGAGTACCTTGGACGGGGTGGTAAAATCGGCCCGGCCTGGGACCAGGTTGGCATCAACGCCATGGAGCGCGTCCCCGGCCTTTCAGCCGAAGAATACATCCGCCAATCCATCCTCGAACCACAAAGCTTTACCGTGTCTGGTTTTGAGGAAGCAACCCTAATGCCGGCCAACTTTGGAGATTTGTTCAGTCCTGAAGAGATAGACATCTTAGTCGCATTCTTGAGCCATCTGCCTGAGGAGCCCGGCGAATACCAGTAAGATCTACGACAACATGCGAACCAGGGCGAAGGGTCCGGTGGTAATCAACCGGACCCTTCGCCGGTCCAGCAATCAGCCACTATGCCAAAACCTATAAAAGCCTACTCTGCTCAATTCGGGATTTTCGCCCGACCCCAACATATCATGATAACCCTCTTCCTGCTGATTACCGCTGTCTTGGTAAATGGTTGTGCACAGGCTACTCCTGATGCGGAACGAGAATCCATGGCAACCAAGGAAATCATGCTGCCTCCAGAACCAGAAATAACTATAACGGATCAAGTTACCGATCAACCAAGCAGGGGTGTCGGGGCCGACATAGAGGAAGGGCCAACCTTAGCCTGGAAAGCGGCCGTGGGTGATGGCCTGGCTGCCCCGGCAATGATCGCCTCAGGGCAGGTAATCGTGGCCTCTCACCAGGCGATTTTCGCCTTTGATGCTGATACCGGTAAAGAGACGTGGCGTGTCACGCCCGATGGCGGCGTTTGGTCCAAATCGCTGGCGGTGGGCGACGGCCGGGTAATCGCCGGTGTCCCTGGGGGATTGTTAGCCCTGAATGCGGCGGATGGCCGGGAAATGTGGTTCGCTCCAACCACAGGCGAGGTGCTCTGGTCGCCCCTGGTAGACGAGGCCGTTTACGCCCCATCCGCCTTTGTCGGTCCCGGCGTAGACCCGGATCCCGAGGGCCAGGCCTGGATCTATGCTTTCGATCCGGACAATGGCGCAGAGCTCTGGTCGGCCGAGACACAAGCCTATGCGCTGACCACACCAACGACCGGGGCCGGAACCTTATTTGTGGGCGGTAGCAGGATCGATAAAAGTGACGTACAAGAAGGCGGACATATGCGCATCCACGCCTTCAGCCAGGATGATGGTTCATCGTTGTGGACGGCCGATAGGACCGATGGTTTTCTCAAATCCCTGGCCAGCGACGGCCAGCGACTTTATTACCTGGCCTACACCGACATGGTCTATGCCCTTGATGCGAAAAACGGTGAGGAGCTGTGGCGCTATCCCACGGAAAATTGGTCTCCCGGCTTAACCGAGAATGACGGCACCCTTTACTTCGGTAGCGACAACGCCTTCGTTCACGCGGTCACCGGCGAAGACGGCCAGCCCATCTGGCGCACACCCCTGGAAGGTACCTTCAACGGCCCTCGAGGCCGGCCGGCCGTGGACCAGGACACCGTCTACTTCCAGGGCAATGACAACCGGCTATACGCCCTGGATCGGCAGAGTGGTGAGATCCTCTGGGTCACGATACCCCAGGTCCGTTCCCGTGCGGCCGTGGCGGTGGCCGATGGCCAGCTATTCCTATCCGGTCAGAATGGGGTCTTGTACGCCTTTCGCTGAAAAGAACGGAGCCAACGTGGCCATCTTGCCTCGTTGCCAGGTGGAATACCCGAATTATCCGCCATTATCCTAACAAAGCTGTTTACTGGTGCGACCTTCATAATGATAGGTTATGACGCCGGATTATACCGCGACGTTCATTGAAATTTACCATGAACGGGAGCATCTAATGCCGTATCAATTAATTGGTCATAGACATCTGCTCAAAGAACTATTGATCTTGTTTATGTGGTCCTAACTATCATGATCTGGCGCCAGCTACTATTTCATCAACAAATTGAGAAATGAGAAAAATGGTTCAGAGCGGCCCTGGATTCTTGGTGGGATTACGATCTACTCTCTTCTATTTACAATAATGAACCGGCCGAACGTGCGCCCAGCGCCGGCGCCCAGGTAGGTTGGTCCTCCCCGGGGGTAGCGAAAAGCCCGGTGAGAGGCCCCGGGGAGGGCCGTGCTGAGTTCAGATACCTTCTCGCCCGCCGGCGTCACTTCGGTAAGGAGGGGCGCACTTGAAAAGCCCCAGCCTATAAGGGAGTTCCCCCCTGGCAGGCGTTGCATATTACCCATAGCCCCGGCGTAGGTTACCGGTGTATTGATGTACTGCCAGGCCATCCTCGCCTCCATCTTGGTCTGGTCCAGAGAATACTCGACGACCAGGGAGAAAAATGACGGATCGGTTTCAGTGCGATTGTCGTAAACGGTGATATTTTCACTGGCTAAACGCCGGGCCTCATGCTGGAAGAAAAAACCCTGATGGGGGTCATTGACGATGATGAAATCATTTCCCTTGCCACCCAGACGCCAGACGATTTCGCCTGTCTGGCGATTGATCTTGGTCACTTCATGGAGGTGGCGACTGGAGAGCAGAATATTGCCGTCGTCATCCAGATCTAGCGAATTGATATGGATATAGTTGATCAGCTCGGTGGTCAGAGCCACAATGGAGTCGGTCGGTAGTATAGGGTCCAGGCTCAGCTATTGCCACAAGACAAGACCGGTCGCGTCTACCTCCTGAATGACACAACCCTTCACGATGGCATTGGGATCACCGCCGGTCACATGCTGGCTCATGTCAACCGGCCGTTATTCGGCGACTAATAACAACGCCCGGCCGTCAGCCATGATATAGGAATCGTGCAAATTGATTGGATAACCGTTGCCGGTCGCATATGTCTGAACGATCTGATAGGTCTCAACCCGGATCTCAATTAACTTTTTATTCGGGTCGGGATTATAAAAGCTCATTTGGCCGTTGGGCTGGACCTTAAAATCAAGTATCGCAGGCACCGGATCCATGGGATGGTAAAAGACAGGCTCTCCTCGATTGTCCAAGATCAGGGCATACGCCGGAAAAGTCAGATAACCGGGATCGAAGTAACTTAAAAAGATATAACCGTCGTCAATTCCGGTATCACCGGCCGCGACCTGGAAAATCGGTTAATCTGCCGGGGCCGTAACGTATTTCCTGGTGGTGGTAAGCGGCAAGCCAGCTGTCACAGGAGGTCGAAAGACAGGGCTTGTTGGCGAACTGTGCGCCACCATCCGGCCAGATGAGCGCCGACTCGTCCCTGGGCAAGGCGACCAGCAACGTGTAATGAGATTCGATCGATCGGACCCGCCAGCATCCTGGGAAATGATCGAAACCCGGACCTCTTCGGCCGGGTAGAAATGCTGGTCTGGACGGGAAACATTTGTCTGCCCGTCGACGCCGAACTGTATCTGGCCCTCATGGAATCCACTGGTAGAACCGTGGACCTGGAAAACGATCTACCCCGAAAGGGAGAAGGCGCTTCCGCCGGTAGGTCGTATTGTGATGGTGCTCTCAGCTCGTACATACAGGCCGCCTGGTGAAGGGGACAGTTAGGCGAACTGATGGCGGATCGCAGCCTGATCGCTGGCAGAGCTTTTCCAGGCTCCGATTGGAAAGGCCCGGAAGACCAGGCGTAACATTACAACAAATTGATGGTTGTTAGAACCGCGCTTCCTTAAAATCAACATACGCGCCATAATCCCAGAGGGTGGGCAAATAAAAAGGTCGTGCCTGACCGCCCGTCAATTATTGAAAGGATTGGAACGCTTCGCAAGCAATGGTAATTTGCGACCTTTTGGATATCGCCACAACCTGTACCGCCTACCTTCTTGAACATTTGCCCCAGTATAGCAGTTGTGATACCATATAGAACACTTGTTCTATATGGGGTTAATCTCATGTCTGTTGGTTATCCAGTTCGCAACAAACCATACGATTCCGATGCCGAAACGGATCTGTTTGCCGGTGACGCTCCTTTCGCCCCAGTTGGCGGTGTGAAACTCGACGGGGTGTCTATCGCCGCCCTAATTTTGCTGCTTTTCTTGGGATTCCAACTAATCAGGGACCGTAGCCGGGCCGGGGAACAGGTGGCGGTTCCGAATCCTATTACTACTTCTGAACAGGCTAATGAGAATAGCAATAATCCAGCTCAGCCGGAAACGATCTCGGAAGAGATAATTCAAAACCCGGCGCCGGTTATTCCCTCGTCTTCAGCCATCGCCTATCCCTATGAAAGTTATTGGGTAACCCAAGGACCTCACGGCTCTGCCTATGGTCACGCAGCCATTGATCTAGCGGCCGGGAATGGCGTGGCCATTAAATCGCCGATTTTCGGCACGGTAACCGCCAACTATGTGGACCAATACGGCAATACGACGCTGATCATCGAGAACGAAAGGTACCAGGTCACTTTGTTACATGGTAATTATAGTGCGACGCTGAACCAGCAGGTCAACCTGGGGGAGGTTATCGGCAGCGAAAGTAATAATGGCTATACCACTGACATGAATGGTTACTCCTGTAGTGGCCGCGACTGCGGCTACCACACCCATCTGAATGTATACGATTTTAGCCTGGGTCAGAATGTGAACCCATTGGATGTCCTGGAATCTTGAACAATTCCTGGCCAAAATGTATCAGGAAGAGGACTTTTACCTCTGTATATACGACAACGCTTTGGCCAAAAGTGCTTGTCTTCATCCCTAAGAAAGGACCCCGCGTATTTATTATATATTATTAGCGGGGTCTCTCTTTTTTTGTCAGGTGGCCGGATGCCACTTCCCTCTTAATAGCACTCTTTTTCTCAGGCTTTTCTGGCAGTCACCTTGGCGCTGTAACAACTCTTATAGATGGCCTCATCCCCTTCTGAGATCGAATCTCCCAGGTCAAGTTGGACCAGCGCCTCATCGAGCAACTGTTTATCCAGGTAAACCGGGGTGACCTCGACGTCTACAAAGCCGGCGGCGGTGATAGCCCCAATATAATCGTCTACGTCCCAGGCGCCGGCAATGCACCCAGCCCAGGCGCTAAGGCTGTCCTTAACTTTGGCCGGCAAAGGGCCATCGGTCACCATATCGCTCACCGCCAGCTTACCGCCGGGTCGGAGTACGCGGTATGCCTCGCGAAAAACCTGGGGTTTGTCAACGCTGAGATTGATGACGCAGTTGGAGATGATTACGTCTACGCTGGCATCTGAGACCGGTAGATGTTCTATCTCGCCCAGCCTAAAATCCACATTGTCCGCGCCTAGCCTAGCTTTGTTGGCCCGGGCTTTCTCTAACATGGCTGCCGTCATATCCACGCCGATCACCCGGCCGCTCTCGCCCACTTGTTTGGCCGCCAGAAAACAATCGATTCCGCCGCCGGCGCCCAGGTCAAGCACCGTCTGGCCCGGCTGCAAGGATGCCAGGGTTACCGGGTCACCACAGCCCAGGGAAAGGCCGGTAACCTCTTCTGGTAACTGGCCGACATCCGGGGTATCGTACATCATGGCTACCTTGTCCATGGCCGTCGTATCGTCTGGCCCACAACAAGAACTGCCGCCGCTATCGGCCGGACCGCAACAACTGGCCGGTCCGACTTCCAGCTTAAATTCTTCGGCTATCTGGCCATATCGTTCCATCACGTGCCGGCGAATCTCCGTATCCTGATTGACCTTCTCAGCTGAACTCATTATCCCACCTCCATCATTGTAATCATTGTTTAAATAAAGATAGTTTTGAGGTAATTAACATATAGATGATCGTCTATATCAGTATCATATCGATATTTATCTATTTGTCAAGGATCGAGATCAAAGTTGCTGCGTAAACATGTGGCGCGGGTATTGGGACTTGTTTTACAGCGGCATGTGGTTGGCAAAACGAAATTAGGCTGGACGCCGACGATAACGGATAAACGCTCAAGGGAAGAATCTGAAATTAAGACCAGTTCAAATTGGTTTGCCGCCGGCTCTTCCATCTCGGTCTGGTCCGTGGCTGGGGAAGTGCTGGCTGCGGAGTGGGAACCGCTCTACCGGTAGCTGAAGGAAGTGTCCAGGGGTATGGTTTCCCCTAGCCGGCCGGATGATTTTGAGCGCTAATTGCCATAGGCGGCCGCTACCGGCCAGCTTCACCTGTGGGCCAAAGGCTTTGAAAAGAAGGGTTAGAGCAAGAGGCCGGTATAGACCCCATGCAACTACTGGCGTCTCCAATATGGAGGGATTTGTGGCCATGACCGCCGCTTGTACATCACCAGGTTGGTCGCCGGCCATGCCACTACTTACCCGGGCGTTCTCCAGCTTGCCCAGCAGATCTTTAGGGATGTATTGTTGGAGGGCATGGTTGGTTTCAGCCGGGGGCGCTGAACGGGCGTCGGCCGCTGCCTCCCGGCTCTGTCCCTCGTTGCCGCGCTCGGTAACCTGACCACCAGCCGCGGATGGTCGCTGGGTCCGGCCGCAACGATTACAAAAATTGGCCATCAGCGGCAAAAAATGGCCACAATAGGGGCAGTAATGCCCGATTCTCGAACCGCAGTTCAGGCAGAAACCGGATTCTTCTGGATTATCAAGCTCGCACTTAGGGCAGATAATGGATTTCTCAAACGCATCGTATTGGGATTTCCGGCCGAAAACTCGCCGGCTGAGTGGACAAGGTTTGGGGATTATACTCAACATTCATTTAAGCCAAGGGAACATATCTCAATTTTGCTGGCGGCGGCTTGGCCAGTTGCGGGAAGTTTCAATCGTCGCAATGGAAAGAGATCGTGTTACTTCGTTTTGGACCAAGCCCAGGGTGAAAGAACAGTTTATAATAAAAGCATGAAACGCCACATTGCCTTCACCGGGTCGGTTCGTGCCCTGGCCATTGCTGAAGGCCTTATTACCATGCTTATCTGGTCCTCGACCTTTATCCTGGTAAAAAAGGGCCTGGCGTATGTGGGGCCATTGACCCTGGCCGGTTTCCGTTACTTTTTGGCTTTTCTACTCCTGTTTCCTCTATTGATTCACCGGCGACCGGTCTTTCGGAGTTGGTCCGGTACTCTTTGGCTCCGCCTGGCCTTAATCGGCCTGGCGGCTTATACGCTGGGCAACGGCGCCCTATTTTGGGGGCTTGAATATGTGCCGGCCACCACCGGATCATTTTTGTTGAGCCTGGTGCCCCTCCTGGTCCTATTTATGGGCGCTCTTTGGTTGCGGGAAATGCCTACCCGCTGGCAAGTGATCGGCGTCGTGGTCGGACTGGCCGGCGCATTATTGTTCTTTTCTCCTGGGTTTGGCGATGGCGAGTCAATCGGAACTGTGATCATCCTGGCCGGCTTGTTCGGCTTCGCACTCTTTACGATCCTCGGCCGGGGAGTGGCCCGGGACCGGCAGGTCGATACCCTGGTGTTGACGGCCGTGCCCCTGGCTATTGGCGGCGCCGCTTCTCTGATTCTGGCGGTGATGGTCGAAGGCTGGCCAAAAATGCCCGGCCCGGTTTGGCCCATTATTCTTTTCCTGGCCCTGGTCAATACAGCCGTGGCCTATATGCTCTACAACCATGCGCTGCGGACCCTGATGGCCTTGGAAGTGAATATGCTGCTGAATCTGGCTCCTCTGGGAACGGCTCTGCTGGCCTGGCTATTCCTGGGTGAAACGGTCAGCGCCATTGAACTGGCCGGCATCCTCATCGTCATTCTCGGCGTGGGGCTTGTGCAATGGGGGCATGGTAAGACGGCTATTAAGGTGAGGTAACCAGCTGCAGGCCGGAATAAGATGTCACCAGCGATTGTTTGGGTGGGCATACCAAGCCCGGGTCGGCCGGGAGTCTACCAGGCTCAACCTGGTATAGCCTTTACCCCTTTGATGTTTATGCCAAGGATCTCGCCATCTCATCTCCAAACCAGGTCAATATTCCGGGCGAATGTTATCTCGGACGGGGATAAGCACGGTCGAGATCGGAAATGATATATCATTGCCGTCCGCTCATAGCCAAATATAAAGTTGATGATTATCACCGCCTGCCAGGCCACGATGCCGGCTTTAAGGCTAGCGATTAACCCCCGAATATGGAAGCATCCCCAAAAACATAGAACAAGAAGAGAAATGCACAGCAACATAAACAAAGCACAACAAAAGTAATGGCAATACCCACAGGGCCGCCAAAGCCTTTCGTAGATGAATCGCGCATCATGCCCTCCACATTTTATTTCGTTGTTAGCCGTCTATCACCTGGCCATATACAGAGAAACAACCAATCCTGCACAGCGGGGCAGCGCCCGCTACCACTATCAATTAAGGCACACCGACATGGGCAAGTATTGACATTCACTTCTTTGTATCCCTACCGTCCCTACAATCCAGCTCTGTCGATCCTTGGCACGGTTATACAATAGTCTAGGGGGCTGAATAAAGTCAATATTGTGAATGATTTCACCAAATATTTTCGGCGAGCAAACGATAACAGCGATATACAAGACCTGGGACCGGTGATTCAGACGGGCTGATTGGTTCGCTCGCTGCGGGTTACGATTTTCGTTGCTGGAAAACAATGTGACGAAAGGACGATACGAATGAGCAAGATCAAGGGTTTCCTGACGAGCAAACGTCGAGGGGTTAGGCGCTGACAATCAAGATGTAACGAGCGGTGGAGAGGTCAACTAATTCAGGGAGCTGGCTACTTGCCAGAACCCGTGGCAGCCCAATTTGTATATCGACCAGGAAATAGTACTGCTCATACACCCTGAATATTGGTATCACTTTTAGACGCTAGCGGCATCGCACTGACAATCCCATCTTCTACACCGTCCGTTTCACCAACATCCGGCGACATTTCTCTGCCGGTCACTTCACCGGCTGGTTCATTTGGGACAGCGCTCCGTGTCGCCTGGGGTGGAGAGTTCAGCAGAGCCAGTCCGGCCGCAACCACGGCGAATAGCAGGGAGGCGGTCCAAAAATCGATGCTTTGCACCGACAGACTCAGCCACAGGTACCATAATGCCGTCAGCCTCTCAGCGAGGATGGTGTACCCGACGAAGTAGACAAGCACGTAGACGAAGAGCCCGCCCACCAGGAAGAGGAGGATATCCAGGAATTTGCCCAGGCCGTGGCGAGGACCCTGCCGGCCGCCGATGAGAAGCCAGGCTATAACGGGTATAAAGATGAAAGTGGATACGGGATTCTTCAGCAAGGTCAAGATGATCGCCAGGGCGACCAACAGGAAGACCAGGGCTCTGATTTGGGCGAAGACGGGCCGCGGGCGGTGTCGCCGATGCCGAACTTCCAGCAGGCGACCAATCTGCAGAAATTCCCACAGGGCGATCAACCAGATAGTGAAGCTAAACCAGCGCGGATTCAAGAGCTCTGGATCTTTGGGTGTGGCTGGGTAGGTATCGAATTCATTCAGCAAGCCCAAGATTACAAAAAAATAGAGCAGCAGGATCGAGGCAATGAAGGGTAGCCAAAGGCTCAAGAAATGGGGTAAACCGCCAGCTAAAGCCCGCAGATAGCCACCCTCGAGTCGATAGCCTGATAAATAGCTAACCAGGAAGAACAGACCGGCCAAGACCAGGCCAATCAAGTAAAAAACGATGGGCGGCACCAACCTCAGCCCGCCGTCATAGGCCAGGTAAGGGGCGAAAGTGGCGGGAAACTCCTCCATACCCTGTAGTTGGCGAATCAAGGCCTCGGCGACCCGGCCGCCTTGGGCCAGGCTCGCTGCTGACTGGCGTTCGAAAGTATCGGCCGGGGTATCATAGAACTCCCGGAGTTGATCGCGTTCCCTGTCAGGCACCTGGCCAAATAGAGAGATGGCCGGCACCCCGGCCGCGACGAAGGGACCCTGATCATTCATAGACATAGGCAGAGCCTGTTCCAACGTTTGTCGTAATTCAGATGGCATCTGGGGTAGCCATAGATCGCCGGCCGCCCAGGCTGCTTGCCGGGCCGTTTGTTGTAACCATAATGGTCCGTAATTATCGGTTAATCCGGCGGCCGACATGCCCAGACCTTCATAAGCATCCAGGCCCAAATTACTCAGCGAGATGGCAGCGATGATTCGCTCTGGATCGGGGTGAACGTCTATGACTCTCTGGGCGCCAAGTTGGCCATAAACCTCGCCGTCGGTCGCCGCGAGGACCATGGTATATGGCCAGGGCTGTTCAGAAGCCAGTATTTGGGCCAGGAGTAGCAAGACGGCCAATCCCGACGCGTTGCCATCGGCCCCTTCGATTGTCTCCGGCGACTGGTCGTAATTGGCCAGCAGGAGGATCTCATCGGTGGACTCGCCCGGGAGCTGGCAGATGATGTTATGCAAAGGCAGCGGCCGGCTGTAATTGACGACTTCCCACTCATCGCTAACACATAGCCAGCCTAATTGGCTTAGAACGGCATCCAGCCACTCGGCCATCAACTCGTTGTTGATCTCCGCGCTGGCGCGATTGGGAAAGTTTTCCGTAATCGCTTTGACGATTTCCAGGGCGACGTCCCCGGAAAAGAGCAAATCGGCCGGATCGTAGGCTACGGCCGGGTCGCTCTCACCCTGGCAGGCGACGAGTATGGAGGCCAGCATCAGAGCTAAAAGCAGCGTCAAAGTCCGACGGCTCAAGGAATCCACTAAAAATGTCCCGATTTCCTAAAAAAGTAAAGCACAGCTCACCTTGCGGTGACCCGCTGATAATATTACGTGTTGGCCGGATCGTCCAATATGTTCCTTCGCCTGAAAACCAGTTTGGCCTGGTCCACTAAGATTCACCATGGCGAATGGTCTGTGGTTACTGTCCTGGATAAATATTGGCCTGAGGCGCAGATTGCGGTAGGGATGACCTTCGTCATAACAGCCAATTGCCATAGTCCGGCATTTTCTCATGAGGTATTCGCCATAGTGCATCGTTTGGACTTGCTTCGGGATTTCCCTGATCTTGAAGTAAAATTATTTGATAATAGGTAGAGACCAAAGGAGGAATAGCCTATGTCTGCAGCTGAGAACAAAGCGCTGTTGCTACGATACATCAAAGAGGTCTGGGATAATAATAATCCGGAAGCGATTGATGAATTTCTTGCGGAAGAGTACAAACGCCATCGCTCACCAACGGTCCCTTCTTTGAATCGTGGGGAGCAAAAACAACTGCTTCAGCGATTTCGTATGGCCTTCCCAGATATTCAACTCACCGTTGAAGAGGTGATCGCCGAGGACAATCGGATTGCATTTCGCTCGACTATAAGGGCCAGCCACCAAGGGGAATTGTTGGGTATAGTGCCCACCGGTAAAAATATAGCCGTGGGTTTAGTCGATATCATACATATAAAAGATGGCAAATTCATTGAACAGTGGGGTGGTCCTGATATGCTAGATTTGGTTCAACAATTAGGGGCAGCGATCTCCGTGAAATAGTCAGGACAATGATTAGCTAGCCACTTAAAAAAGAGAGCGGTCATCGGTCAGGATTAGCTGCCGGCGGCGGAAGATAAACCGGCCGCCTACATGGTCTTTTTTTCGGAAGTGAATAAGGTTGGGCTGAAGAGTTGAGGTAATTCCTAGTATGGATTCACACGAAATAGATCTGCTGGTAAATCATCAAGAGGTTCTGGACAATTTCATCACAGCCTGTTTTGCCGATGAACGCATTGTGGCCGCGATTTTGGGCGGCTCCTATCCCAGTGGTACGGCCGATAACTACTCCGACCTTGATCTTTACTTTGTCACGACGGATGAGGCCTACGACGTTTTTCTGGCCAGGCGTGAACACTTTATCAGCCTGTTGGGAGAGCCCCTGTTTCTGGAAGATTTTGGCCTGCCGCACGGTTATTTGTTTATTCTCGCCAATGGAACCGAAGGGGAAGTTTGGTTTGGCCGGGAAAGTAACTTTCAAACAATTCATGCTGGACCATTCAGGGTTCTTCTCGATAAAAAAGAGTGCCTGAAGGGGGCAGTCTTTCCAAAACGCCTGGCCGACCCGACCGCGCAGGTTGAGTCTTTTTGCCAACAGATCAACTGGTTCTGGCATGAGTTGGCTCACTTCGTCAAAGCCATGGGACGCCGGCAACTCTGGTTTGCCCGCGGCCAGATAGAGGTCATGCGGCAGATCTGTGTCAATCTTGCTCGCCTAAGACACAACTTTTCAGATGCCTATAATGGAGATGAGCCATACTTTAAGGTTGAGCAAGTCCTACCTATAGAGCGGTTAGCCCCCCTTCAAACAACTTTTTGTCCGCTGGAATATGAGGCGATGTTGCAAGCCGCTCTTGTTCTTTGCCGTTATTATCAGGATTTGGCTCCCGACCTGGCCAGGGTCCACGACCTAGAGTACCAGCGCGATCTAGAACGAATGTTGATGAGTCAGCTGAATGAATTGGGCCAAGTCTATTTTATATGAGGTCGTGAATAATAGTTCGTGGCGGGCGTGACAGATCAAGAGCAATTCGTGGATGAAACCAATTAAACTACAGGCCGGATCAACTCATGATGAACGCGCAAATCCCCTGCTGCTTGGCTTAGATATCGGCGGCACTAAGACGGCTGTGCTGCTGGTCGACCGCTCATTCCAGATCCGAGGACAGCTGATCCGGCCGACGGTCACATCCAGCGCCGGGGCCCTGGTCGAGGCCGTTTTAGCGGTCATCGACGAGACCCTCAACCAAGCAAGCGTCCCGATAGACCAGGTCAGTGCCGCCGGTATCGCCGTTCCCGGCCTGATAGACGCGGAACTTGGCATTGTTAAATTGGCCGTCAATCTGGGGCTGGTGGATTATCCCCTTGGGCCAGTCCTGGCCCTTCGGTTGGGGATCCCCTGCAAATTGGAGAATGATGTTCGCTCAGCCGCCCTGGGAGCTTACCGTTATGTTAACCAGGACTATCAACTTCGCCACCTGGCCTATCTGAGTATTGGCACGGGCATCGCGGCCGGGGTCATCCTAGACGACCGGCTCTACAAAGGGGCCAACGGGATGGCCGGGGAGATAGGCCACGTTATCTTTGAACCAGCCGGTCCCATCTGCGGCTGCGGTCAGGCTGGTTGCCTTGAAGCGCTGGCTTCGGGCACGGCCATAGCCCGGCAGGCTCGTGAACAAATGAGACCAGCCAATCAAGGCCTGAATGTTGCCGGTGCTCCAGGCAGTTTAGTGGATATTACCGCTGAAACGGTCTTTGAAGCGGCCGGTATTGGCGATCTGATTGCTATCGGGATCATCCAACAAACCGCCCGCTACCTGGCCCGGGCCATCCAGATGTTGATCATGTTTTATGATGTGGAGAAAGTAGTTCTTGGTGGCGGCGTCAGCCAGGCCGGGCCGGCCATCCTGGTTCCGCTGCTGATCGAACTGGCAACTCTCAGAAGCCAGTCCACATTGGCGACGCAGATGCTCGCGGATGATAAAATAATCTTGTTGCCGGCCGGATACAATGCCGGCGCCTGGGGGGCAATAAAGATGTTAACGGAAAAAGAGGGTGATGAAAACAAGTAAAGAGGAAACCAGGGGTTTGATCGGTCAGCGCTTGATGTTGGCTTTTGAGGGATATGAAGCGCCGGTCGAGATAATTAAATGGATCAAAGAACGGCCCCCGGCCGGTTTTACCCTGTTTCGCGCCAAAAATGTCGAGAGCCCGGCCCAAATTCGCGCGCTCACCGATAGCCTGCAAGCCGCTGCGGCCGGTGCCGGTCCGCTGCTAATCGCCACTGACCAGGAAGGGGGTCAATTAAACGCCTTAGGTGAACAGCCAACGGACTTTCCGGGGAACATGGCCCTGGGCGCGACCCGCGATCCAAAACTTGCCCACCGGGTCGGCAAGGCCATCGGCCTGGAGATGGCCGCCATGGGACTCAACGTCAACTACGCCCCAGACAGCGATATCAATCGAAATCCGGACAATCCTAATGTAGGCATTCGCTCCTTCGGTGACGACCCAGAATTAATTGCGGAAATGAGCGCGGCGATGGTCAAGGGCTTACAATCGGCCGGCGTGGCCGCCTCCGCCAAACATTTCCCCGGCAATGGCAGCTCCAGCCTCGACCCTCACTTCGGCTTGCCTGTCCTGAGCCACGATGCCCAGTACTTAAAGGAAGTTGAGCTTTTACCTTTCCAGGCGGCGATTGAGGCCGGGGTCCGCCTGGTAATGACCGCCCATATTGGCTTGCCGGCGCTAACCGGCCGGCCAGACCTGCCGGCCACTCTCTCCCGGGAGATAATGACCGGCCTGCTTCGGGATCAGTTGGGCTTCCGTGGTTTGTCGATTACCGATGCCCTGGATATGAAAGCCATCACCCAGGGAGCCGGCCAGCTCATCGATGTCATCGCCGCCATTCGCGCCGGGGTCGATCTGCTGCTACTGACCGGCGACACCTCAGTGCGAGAACGGATTTATTCGGGTCTGCTTCTGGCCTATGATCGTGGTTTGATCGGGGATGAACACCTGGCCGTCACCGGCAAACGCCTTAAAGCCTTGCAACAGTGGCTGGATTTTAATAATCAGGCCCGGCCGGATCTGGGCGTGGTTGGTTGCGGGGAACACCTGACGCTGGCCAAGGCTGTGGCCCGGCGCTCTTTAACTTTGGTACGCAATAGAAAAAGGTTGTTACCCCTGGATTTGGCCGGCGACAAGCGCGTGGCCGTTATCATGCCCCACCCGGCCGATCTGACCCCGGCTGATACTTCCTCTTATGTCAAGCCATCACTGGCCGAGTTTGTGCGGGCCTACCATCCAAATGTGGACGAAATATTAGTAGCCCAGAGACCGGCGGCGACCGATATCGCAACTCTGCGCGAGCGGGCGGCCGGTTACGATCTGTTGATCATCGGCACCATCAGCGCCCACCTACAACCCGAGCAAGCGATCCTGGCCAACGAATTGCTGGACACCGGCATACCGGCCGTGACCGTAGCCATGCGGACGCCTTATGACTTGACTGCCTACCCCCAGGCGGATACCCATATATGTACGTATAGCATCTTGCCGGTGTCGATGCGGGAACTCGCCGCGGCGCTGTGGGGTGGCCTGCCTTTCCAGGGCAAGTTGCCAGTGCGCTTGAAAGCTCTGGGAAATGAGAAGTAAGTCCTAATAGGTTCCTCCTTCGGGGATGGCGCCCTACCTATCACCACGAGAAATCGCCACTTTACCGGCATGAGCTAACGGATTCATGAACTCTAGTAGGTGACAGGTATAGTCTAGTTATGGTAAAGTTAAAGTGGGTTTATTTGTCAAAAACAAGGCTTTACATGCAACAGATTTGGCGGAAGAACATACTCAGATATCTGGCCGGACTGGCCGGCTTTCTATTCGTTGCTGTCGCGTTGGTTGTAGGCCAGGGCTCGACGGCCGGGGAAGAAACGCCGGTCAGCAGTAGATTCACGGCTGTCAACGAAGACGTTGTGACCAAAGTCTACTACATACCGGTCGTGCGCAAAGATCCGACGCCTTCTCCCACTCCAAGACCATTAATTACGCCTGTCCCCGGCAATCCTAATCTGTTGCCCAATCCCTCTTTCGAGGAAGGTTGGTATCACCCGACTCCGTACATTTCTGAGATCCAGATCCCCGTCAAGTGGCACATCGCCTGGGACGAGGGAGAAAACCCCCTTGACTCGGCGCCCTGGAATGTCTTTGTCCGGCCTGAAAGTCGCTTATTGAGTAAGGATTTTCTACCGACGGCCGAGCACTCCCTGTTCATTTGGGATGGGGAATGGACGGTCAAGATCTTCAAGGGCAGCGGCGCTATAAGCTACCGACTGAGTACCGAGGTTAATCTGCAACCGGGCACCTATTTACTCAACATCCACATCTTCCCCGATCTGGTCGTCGGCTATACCAATGGAGAAAAGATCTGGGCGCCCGACCCGCTGTCCGGGGAAGTGCGCTTTGAGATCAACGGTGAAAGCAGCAACTGGATCCTGCCCAAGTTTGGCCAGAAAAACACCCTTCAGGCTACCTTTGAAGTTTCTCAGCAACAGCAGGTCGATTTGCTCGTGGCCATCCGCGGCCGCTGGGCCATCCTTAATAATGGTTGGTTTATGGACGATTGGTCCCTAACCCGAATGAACTAATGGCCGGCTTAGTAAGCCGCTCTCGGCGACTGCCTGCCGATGCTTGGACCGAAGTTTCGGACCACGAGATGGCATTCAAACCAAAGCTTCATTAAAAAAATAGCCATTGTTTCCAGTCAATGACTATTTTGAATCTCGATGTCTAATTGACCTTTGTTACCGGTCAGAATCTGGATCCAGAATGAAAGGTGCCAAGTTTTGACTATCGTTCATTCTACCATTATCAATTTTCTTGTGTCAATAGCCTGAAATCGTTCTTGTATTTGTTCAGGGAATCTGTCACCCTTCTAGAAGAAAGCGCAAATAACGCCTCGTAATCCTTTATGGCTTTCCCGTTAAATGATGGGACACATATTGTCTGAGTCAGAATTTGATGCGAACCAATTCGTTTTTGGATCTTTCGCCACAGAATCCGGTTTATGGGCGTGATACTATCATTATCACGATTTATGAGGTTGACCACGTTGGAATCCGCGCTTGGGTAAATCCTGTGTGTGGAGTATCCTTACAAAGATAAATTTGCTTCATTATTATTGGGTATGATCATTAAGTCGCACTAATCAACAATCAGGCATGTTCTGTTTTACGAACACGACCATTATTACACCGGCCCAAACTATAAGCCATGGGATGGCGCTGGTTCGGGGCGATAAATTCGTTGCCGTGGGTCAAGCCGGTGAAATAACGATCCCCAAGGGCACCCAGGTAATAAACGGGCAGGGTCTTCTGCTGGTTCCTGGCTTTATCGATTTACAGTTCAACGGCGCCTACGGCTATGATCTGACCCATAATCCTGAAAAAATATGGGACGTTGGCTTGCAGTTATCTCGATACGGGGTCACTTCCTTCCTGCCCACGATCATCACTTCGCCCCTAAAGACGATTCGTCTGGCCCAGACCGTCTGGATGCAAGGACCTCCCCCGCTCTATACCGGACCGACACCCCTGGGATTGCACCTGGAAGGTCCTTTTTTAAATCCAGCTAAACGGGGAGCACATAATCCGGCTTTTTTGCGGCCGCCGGACTTGCGGGATGTGGTCTCCTGGTCGCCAGAGATGGGTATCCGCCTGGTGACGCTGGCCCCAGAGTTGTTGGGCAGCATGGATATTATCGCCAACCTGGTCCAACGGGGGATCGTCGTCAGCGCCGGACATTCGATGGCTACCTTCGGGGAAGGCCGTTACAGCGTCACATCCGGTATCCGCTACGCCACCCACCTGTTTAACGCAATGCCCCCCCTGCACCACCGCAAACCAGGCTTGCTGGGCGCTGTCTTGGCCGATGAGCGAGTCACTATCGGCCTGATAGCCGATGGGCGGCATGTGCACCCTTCCCTGGTCAAACTTGTCTGGCATATGACTGGGGCTACCCGCCTGAACTTGGTCACCGATGCCATGGCTGCCCTGGGTATGGCTGATGGCAACTATCTCCTGGGAGATTACCGGGTTACGGTTGAAAATGGTCAGGCCACGCTCGCTGACGGCACGCTGGCCGGCAGCGTTCTCTCCTTGGACCAGGCTTTGCGCAATCTGCTGAATCTGACCGGTTGTTCCCAGGCCGAGGCGTTGCAGACCATTACCACGACCCCAGCCACCTTGTTGGGGCTCTCAGATCGTCTCGGACAAATTGCGCCGGGCTATGATGCTGACATGGTGGTCCTGGATCCCGAATTCTCGGTGGTTGCCACGATCATTAAAGGCAAACTTGCCTACCGCCGGGATCTCCCTGATTGGAAGGCCAATCAACCGCCGTCAGGTAAGACCGGGCGGCCATTCGATAAAGCGACTTCCGCAGGCGTCACCAAGGCAATTTAATCTGCTTTCGAGCCCCACTTAGCCGCCTAAGAGAAGAGGCATCCTTAATCTTCTTCACCTAGATCGCGGTTGTCGTCGTCATTGACCTCTTCCTGCTTTCGAAGTAACTTTATAACTCCTTTCCTGTTGGTTGATTTGTTTCGCTGCGGGCTACCGGCGATGGATTAGTTAAATGGAAGCAGGCAGGTCCTTCCGGTTGGCGGTCAGGCCCAAGTCCAGTATGATCTGGTGGATCCCCGCCCGGCCCTACCGGCCAACTGCAGGTTCAGCTTCCGCTGGCTGAATCCCCAGGGATATCACTCACCAGGCAGCGCTAATTTGGTTTTTTCACCAAGCTGGCCAATGGCCGTTGTTAAACCGGGAAGATAACGGAGAGCAAGGAGGAACAGAAGGATGAACAAGAAAGACAATCTGGACACCCGCCAACCTCGGGTACTCATCTGCGATCCTATCGCTCCGGCCGGTATCGACCTGCTCCGAGAACATTTTGAAGTGGATATAAAAACGGGCATGTCCGAGACCCAACTCTTGGCGGTTATACCCAATTACGAGGCGGTCGTTGCTCGCAGCGCTACCAAGATTACAGGCGAGGTCATCGAACACGGGCTCAATCTGCGGGTCATTGCCCGCGCCGGATCAGGCCTCGACAATGTCGATGTCGCGGCCGCCAAGGAACGCGGGGTTTTGGTAGTGAACAGCCCTAATGCGAATACGCTGGCTGTGGCCGAGCACACCATGGGATTGTTGCTTTCCCTTGCCCGCCGGGTGACGCTGGCCGATCAAGCCCTGAAAGAAGGACGCTGGGAGAAGAAAAACTTGATGGGTACCGGCCTGGCAGGAAAGACTTTGGGCATCGTCGGCTTCGGCCGGATCGGCCACGAAGTGGCCAGCCGGGCCCGGGCCTTCGGTATGCATCTGCTGGTCAACCAGCGCCGGCCAACGCCCCAGCTCAAACTGGCCGATGATATAGAGGCGGTCGATTTAACAGATTTGTTACGCCGCTCTGATTTTGTCACGCTACATATCCCGCTGACGGTCGAAACGCGGGACATCATTGGCGCCGAGCAGCTCCAATTAATGAAACCAACGGCTTATATTATCAATACAGCCCGGGGTGGCATCATTGACGAAGCGGCGTTACTGACCGCCCTGGATAATGAAGAGATCGCCGGGGCCGCGTTGGATGTCTTTGTCCAGGAACCGGCCGAGCCCAGCGCGCTTATACAGCACAAACGGGTCATTGCCACACCACATATTGGGGCCAGCACCGAGGATGCCCAACAAGAGGCTTCCTTAACAGTAGCGACAGCTATCATCGAGTTACTCCAACAGGTTGAGGTTGAGCCGATCCTGCCACTGCGGGTAGTGGCCTTGAACCGGGTGGTGTGTCACGAGGATGTCGATCCCCGACGGGTTAAGAAGCTGGCCGGCCGCATCGAGGCCGATGGCCTGTTGCGCAACCCGCCTATTGTGACCGAGGTCGGCGATATTTACCTGGTCTTGGATGGGGCCAGCCGGACAACAGCTTTTCGCCATCTTGGCTTTGAACATATTATTGTCCAGGTTATTTCCCCTACTGAGGGGCTGGAGTTAGCCGCTTGGTACCATGTTATCCGCCAGATAAGTGTCGCCGATCTGGTCCAACTGTTGGATGACCTGCCCGTCGTCACCCTGAAGCCGGCCGAGCCGGGGCGGGCGGAAGAGGTAATGTTTGAGTATGGGGGTTTATGTCAAGTGAAAACCGTCGATGGGGATGATTATGTGGTTTATGCCGCCCCAGGGGCCAACCGGTTGGATGCGCTGAACCAATTGACCAATGCCTACATCAAAGCGGCCGTGGCCCACCGCACGCTGCGAAATGACCTGATCAGCCTGCAACACGAGTACCCGGACATGGCCGCCCTGGTCTTGTTTCCCGTCTATTCCGTCTCCCAGGTCATCCAGGCTACTGTTAGCGGTGAGCGTAAATTTCCGGCCGGCATCACCCGTTTCCTGGTCCCCGGCCGGGTCATGCGCCTTAACGCCGACCTCTCCCGGCTGAAGGCTGAAGGCACCTTGATTGAAAAGAATCGCTGGTTGCACGAATTACTGGTTGAGAAGCAAATTGAAGGCCGGATCCGTTACTATGGCGAACCGGTGTATTTGTTGGATGATTAGGTGTGATCAATTTTCGGAAGTTTCAGAAAACTTCCGAAAATTTCACTGCCCGGAACTTACGACAGTCCAAAATTTACCACCTGCCCCAGTTGATCCAGCGCTGCTCTGGCTTCGGGCATATCATCGCCGAAGGACTGGAAGCAGTGAATCATCTTCTCCCACACCTCAAGCTGGACTTGAGCGCCCTGATTCGCGGCCCGGGTGGCAAAGGCGCGGATCATATCGACGAATATCTCCGAACCGCCGGCCTGGATATAGATAGGCGGTAGGTCTTGGAGATCGGCATATAGCGGTGATACCAGTGGATGATCAGCCTGTTCCAGGCCACAAAACCAGCCCGAGGCCATGTCGCTTGTTTTTTTGCTGATCCAATCCATGGGCTCATTGGCCACCATGCTGGCGCCACTATTCGTCAGATCGACCCAGGGTGAGAGCAGAAAAGCCAGGGCGGGTTGCGCCCGGCCCTGATCGCGCAAGGTAAGCAACAGGGCCAGGCACAAATTGCCCCCGGCTGAGGCGCCGCCCAGGATCAGCGACTCGGGTTGAATGCCTTGCCGCTGAATCAGCCAGTTTACTGCTCGTTGGGCCGTCACTAATTGGGCCGGAAAGGGGTATTCAGGGGCCAGGGGATAAGTGAGGGCAAACAGGCGCCGGCCGGTCGCCAGGGCGATCAGGGCGTGCAAAGTCGCCGTGGCCACAGGCAGAAAAACATAGCCGCCGCCGGGGAAAAAAAGCAGTGGTATGTCATCAACCAGCTCAGGTGGCGTATACCAGGCCCCTTTGATGCCCTCGTCAACTTCTTCTATCGCTACCTGGTCTATTGCCGGAGAGTGGAAGATTACCGAATCGAGGTACTCACGGCCGTCGGCGATATGCTCCTGGCCGAAGGCATATAAAAATTGGGAGCGCAAGAACGCGGTGCCTGTTTCAGCCCCCCAGCTGCAGCCGGGCGAGGATGGTCCGCGAACCAGCCTGCGAGCTGAAACAGAAATCGATGAGCCCGTTAACCAGGCCAGGTTACGGAATCGATAGCGCCACCTACCCCTGAGAATAAACGGCTTCTTGTTGGGAATGGTTTTTATCATAATACCGGGCATCCGGCCGAAAATTGTTGTCCAGAAAATCAAATACAGTCCGCCAGCAGCTACGGTTCCTGATCAGACCATTATGGCCGCTCTCATAGGCAAGATGCTGGTAAGGGTATTCAAAGTCGTGGCTCTCCAGTCGTCTGACCACGGATTCGGCCATACTGGTCGCCGGCCAAACAGCATCCTTCCGGCCGGAGAGCAAGAGGATCGGTCCCTGGATCTTCTCGGCCGGAATTTCCGCCAAGCGCACAGCTTCCCGATCTGCCAGCGCTCTTTCGCCAATACTACGCAGACGCAAGGTCAACAAAGCCGGCAGATCCCGGTTGGTGAAAGGCGTTGCCAGGAACGGTAAGGGCTCTCCTCGATAGGTCCAGGAGGATTTAGGCTCTGCTTTGAGATCAAAGCGGTTTCGGGGCACGCCTTGCCAGACTACGGAGCTGGGTGACAAAGCGACTACGGCCGCCACCCGGTCATAATAACAACCCAACAGTAGAGCCGCCTCGGCGCCTTTAGAAGCCCCGATCAGGGCATAATCGCCACAGGTAACCTCCGGCCGGCAATCCAGGGCGGCGAAAGCGCGATTGAAATATTCCAGGGGGATCTCTTCCAGCGAAGATGGCAAACCATCCGCCTTAAAATAAGCCAGGGAAAGCAGATTGTACTCCCGATCGATAAATGCCTGGAGCAATCGCTTTGGCCTGCTCCAAAATTTTCCACCTTCGGAGCCGCCCAACATGATCACCGTCGGCCGCGACCTGCCCGAGCCATCATGGAAGAAATCAGCCACCAGCCGACTCTTACACAAAGCTATTTTAACCATCAATCCCCCTCACCGACCGAAATAATATGTAGGACACAGCTATTTTAGCAGATATTTGAGCGGTGCCGCTATTAAACCCAACACACTAAATCCTGCTTAACGGCGTCATCATATGACATAATGTTAGTGCTTCCCATGTGCTGACACGCAGGTCCCCTGGTCGGAATGATGATCATCATCAATTCGTTATCCTTTTCTCAGCTGCTCGTTCATCATCGCACCAATCGGACCCTTTGACATGACTCAGTTGCGGTCGCATGGATATTCGTCGTTTGGTCATTTCACATAATGTTTTATACCGGACATTTCGCCGTTTTTTTTAGTCTTATCGACTTTCCTGTGATAGCATTCGGTAGTTTGAATCCTTGGACTAAATCAATCTCTTTCATGCTGGCAATAGGTTATTTGTTGAGCAGTGGGCCATCCCCAGAGAGAAACATTGGGAGCGTTTATGCTATTAACCATTGAAAAAGTTGCCATTTTAGAATCCGTTGAGATTTTTGGCGATACACCCGACTATATCCTGGCTTCAATCGCGGCCATCATCGAAGAAGTGTACTTCTCTCCTGGAGAGGCCGTTATTGAGGAAGGGGCCATCGAAGACTCGATGTACATCGTTGTCGAAGGGGAAGTTCAGGTGCATAGCCAGGGAAAAAGTATTATCCAGTTAGGGCCGGGTATGACCGTCGGTGAATTAGCCGTTTTAGACCCGGAACCGCGGGCCGCTTCGGTCACCTCCATCGGCAATACGCTGTTATTTCGCCTTGACAAAGAACCCTTCGACGAGGTCATTGCCGACAGGCCGGAGATTGCCCAGGCCGTCATAACCACCCTATGCCGGCGCATTCGGGAGCAGGGCCGGACGATAACGGGCGCCCAGTCGTATTAATGGCCTCCCTCACCCGGTTGGAACCCGGCTCTTTTCGCAGATTTGACAATCGCCTGGCTTTTTCTGATCGGCCAGTCCGTATCGCTTGGTATCACTCTCGCCCTACTCGTCATTACCGCCAGCGCGCTGTTTCTAACAAGATTCGGTTCCCAAAATTTACCGTACGTCTATATCGCTGTAGCGATCCTCGGATCGCTGGTATTTTACGGATATGCTGAACTCCAACGGCGATTCCCCCTGCCGTCATTATCTATCGCGACCATAGCCGCCATTGCCCTCTTTTTTGCTCTTTCCTGGCTAGGCTTAGCCTTAACCGGCGCCGGGTGGATCACCTTCCTTCTGATGGTCTCCTTCTCACTCATCATCCAGATGGGCTTTGTCCTCCTGGGTAACCAGGCCGGTCGTCTTTTTGATGTCCGCGAGATGAAGGGGAAGTTTCCGAGAGTGGTGGCCGGTTTTGCTATCGGTTTTCTGCTCGGCGGTTTTATCGCCTCCCTCCTGGCCAATGTCATCGGCCGGACAGAAAACTTGCTACTGCTGGCCTCGATCAGCAGTTTGAGCATGCTGGCTTTCCTAATAATTACGGACCGGCGCTACCATGACATTTTGATCCAGGCCGGGTCTATTCAGCGGCGACAGCCCAGCAAACCATTGTGGCAATTACTGGCCAAGCGTTTTGTTTTGCTGGTAGTGCTCTACCAGATGTTGTCTGCCATGGTCAGCCAACTCCTGGATTTTATGCTGTTTGACCAGGCGGCCGCCAGGTACACCGATAGCCTGGGACTGGCCCAGTTTCTGGGCAATTACACCATCGCGGTCAATCTCTCGGACATCCTCTTCCTGGCTCTTTTCGCCGGACTGCTGCTAAGCCGCTTCGGCCTAAAGTTTGGTATGGCCGCCAATCCGATTGCCGACCTCGTACTCCTGGTAATCGAAATTGGCGCCGGTCTGGCGCTTGGCATCGATAGCGGGCTCTTTTTTATCCTGGTCATGTCTGCCCGAATTGTCGATATCACCCTGACCGACGGCACAACTCGGGGCTCCATCAATACAGCTTACCAGGCTTTGCCTGCACATGAGAGAGTCACCGTTCAGACCGGCGTGGAGGGGATTGGTGTACCTGTGGCATTGGGTTTAACCGGGGTCCTTTTGTTGCTTTTTAACGCCGTTGGTGGTCTGACCGTTCTTCATCTTGCTATTTTTACCTTGATCGTCGGCGCTGCATGGACAGCGTCAGCCTTTCTGGCTTACCAGGGTTATGCCGGATCGCTGGTTCAGACATTGCGGCGGCGAGCATTAGATCCGGCCGAATTAACACTGGACGATGGTTCTAGCCGGGCGGTGGTAGAAGGTTTCCTGCATAGCGGCAACATCAGGGAAGTTCGCCTGGCTCTGGACTTGTTGGAAAATAGCGATCAACCTGAGTTGGATGAAAATCTAATCGCCCTGCTAAAACATCCCAACGCAGCGATCCGGGCCGAGGCATTAGGCCGGATCGAAAGACACAAGGTGGCCTCAGCCTTACCGGCCGTCAGAGATTGCCTGGAATCTGAGACCGAACCACTGACCATAGCGGCCGCTGTGCAAGCTTATTGCGCATTGGACGAAGGCGGGATTGGTGAAGGGATCCTCTCTTACCTTCATGATAACAACCGGGAAGTTCAGCGGGGCGCCGGCGTCGGTTTGCTTCGTTATGGCGGTATCCCAGGAGTCCTGGCCGCCGGCCAATGGCTGACGGCGTTAGAGCGTTCGCCCGACCCACTTGATCGCCGTCTCGTAGCCCAGATTATCAGCGGGGTTGAAACAGCCAATTTTTACCAGCCCCTATTAGGCTTGTTGTGTGATGAGGAGCCGGCCGTGCGACGAGCAGCATTGGTAGCTGCCAGCCGGGTGAGGCATCCTCGTCTATTAACGCTGATAATTGACAATTTGGACATGCCGGGCACGCGATCTGCGGCCATGGCCGCAGTATTAGCCTATGGCGACGAGATTCTGCCCCATGTGGCGAGTGCCCTAGCAGATGAAAGACGGGGCATCGCAACCAGAGCGACACGACTATTACGCGCTTGCGCCCAGGTCCGGAGCAGCGCCAGCATTGACTTCTTAATAGCGCATATTGATCAGCCGGATGGGGCGGTGCGGACCGCTCTCCTGGGTGCCCTGAGCTCCTGCGGATACCAGGCTGAACCCGGTGAAGCTCCCCGGATCAGAGAGATGTTAAAAGGTGAGATGCAAGATGCTGTGCGACTCTTAATTGCCGGGCAGGAGGTGGGTGAAGTGGTCGCCACGAAACCACTGCGAAGTGCCCTGGCGGATGAACTCGACAATGTGCGCCAACGAGTATTCTACTTACTAACCTATATCTTTGATCGCCGCGTCATCTTGAAAGCCTTTGAGGGGTTGCAATCCGGCAGCGGAGCGCAAAAGGCATTGGCCATGGAGACCCTTGATATCGTATTGACAGCAAACCTCAAGAATTTGGTCTTTCCACTCGTTGATCCCCGTCTCTCCACAGAGCAACGGGCCCAACAACTGGGCCAACTCCTGCCTGTTTCCGGTCGGGATGGCGAGGCGCGGTTACTCGAAATGATCGTGGATGAGGAAGGTGTCTGGGGCTATCCCTGGATCCGGTCCTGCGCCATTTACGCCGCCGGAAAACTGGGCTTAAGCCAGACGGCCGAGGGCATAGAAGCGGCGCTATCGGCTGATGAACCGGCAATCCGGGAAACAGCGGCCTGGGCCTTAGGTAACCTGGCGCCTGATCGTTTCCAGGCCCACCTGGCTGCTCTACTGACCGACCAGGACCCCCGAGTAGCCCATTTGGCCGCGGAAATGGCGGCTACTGAGCATTAACCAGTAGGTGACTGTAACCCGCTGCAGATGTTAATTCCCAGCCGCCTACTGATTCTGGATTCGCATAAAGCGCACAAACTCCTCCCGAGAATAGGTCCGGTGCCATTCTCGAAAATAGACTGATTTGGGGATCATTAGCAATTGTAATTCCTCCGTAGCAACCACTGCGGCGTTACGGACTCCGCCCCGAATGACGCCGGTGATACCAAGCGGCATCCATGGTTTGACGTAGAAAGAGAGGTAACCACCAAGAGGAATGACCTTCAGCCCCGGCTGCAGGGGAATGTAAACGAATCCGGCCGGCGCGCCGGCTTCGATAAGCTGCTGTCCAGATGCGACGTTGGCTACCCTGACATGTTCAAATGCCTGCATGACATTTATCTCGTCCACCAGTTGTCCGGATTCACCAATTCGATTTAGAAACTCAGCCCAGGAGTCTGAATCCCAATTAAGGGGCAAGCCGGCCAAGTACAATTGCCGTTCCACATCGGTTGCCAGGGCCAGGGAGGGCACGATAACGATCCGGTCGACCATCTCCGGCATCATAGCTATCAATTGCGCCTTGACACTGGTGGCAAAATCAGGATTATCATCCGTCTCCTCCAATAGTATGCACAATTGGGTCGAGGAGTACATACCCGGTGTCAGGTCGCCGTCTGACGCCCGCTGAAAACTATCCAGGACATCGCCTTTCATGCCAGAGATAACAATAGCGGCGCACCTTGACGCGTACTCTGTTGCCCCCCTTTCAGAAAATAAACCACGGTGAAAAGCGATACGCAGGTCACCGGATGCCTCTAACTCGCTGCTTACAATGTTCGCTTCACCGGCGCCAATCGTGGATGGCATCTCTACCAGAAAGAGTTGTTCATCCCCCTTGCGAATCGCACAAATAGCACTAGCTGAGCGAAAATCGACGAATATCTCATAATTTCCGGATGTTTTCAGCACCGTGCCTCGCTGGCGAAGCGAATCGGCGCAGCGCAAAACACGAACTGAGTCTATAACGTCAACAATTATCGCTTGTATCTCTGTGCTGTTGGCTGTCAGCCAACTGAAGGCTGCTTCGGGAGCGTCGGCATAGTGGCGGTAAAAGTTTGGGTTTATCCGGCTGTCCCCTGCTTGGTCCTCGGCCGCAAGGGAAGAAAGGTCCTTCTCCGCTTGATCGAGGTACGTTTGCAGCCAAGCCAGGCGGCTCCCATCTGCTACCGTCTCCCTGGCCTGGATCAACCTTTGACGCTCCTCCGCCACCCTTTCCTTGGCATAAAGGTAGTTCAAATCCGTAGACACCTTCTCAAAGACCAACGCGCGCAGAGCCTGCGGATTGTTCAGGGCCGCTATCGGCACTTTACTCTTGCTGTGGCCTAAAGACAACGCCAACAGTTCTCGTAACATTAATTCGGGGTTTGGCAGTTGGGCATCAGCGCCAGCGACCGACATAAGACGACCCGCCACGTTGCCGCAATTATCCCGCCAGATAGCCTGGATGACGTCTTCAAGTTCCGGTGAAAAGATCGCCTGAGCGGCTGCCTCTGGGTGCATGGCCCGCCCGAATTCAGAAAGGTCAATCATGCCAATATCATGAAAGCAGGCCAGCAATACAGCATACCCTTGCATCCATTGGTAGCGTGACTTTGATCGCCTGGGAATGAGGGCTCCATGAACTTTGTCCAGGACCGCGAGTACCTGGCGGGCCACATCCTTCATGTGGACCACCCCATGATCGGAAAAAAACCCGGGATGCAATTCTTCCGAGTGGACGAAGGAGGGGTCCAGGATTAGATTTTCAAAACGAGCCTGTTCGTTAATGCGCGCATAATAACGCTGTTCGATAAGTGACCAGATCTCAGGCGAGATGAAATTATCAAAAGTTGGCATGTCTGGCATATACTATCCGTTATTCTAAGTTCAAAAGGTTTCAAACAATAAGCTGAACATACCAGAAATGATCCAGCTAAACGACAAAATAAAACAGTATGCAGAAACCTTGAACGACTCAGCTACAAGAGTGATTTTTTTCTTAAACTTACCAAAAGCCAATTCTCCTGGTTTCCCTGAGTAAAAGCAACGATGCCTACTATCTTATAAAACCAAGAATGTTTACATAAAAAGCTAAAATAATCGGTTCACAGCGAGGATACTGTGCAACGACCGCTCAATATAAGTTCCGGCAGATAAAAAAATTCGCAAAGCTCTCGACAAAGTCATTGACCGTACGGAACCTTGGCTGGTATCCGTCTTTGGTCAGGAAGCGGTCCAGATTCTCACCAGTGTGGTGAGGCAGGAATACCCGATCGTCAATACCCAGATACTGGATATCGGTAACTGTCTACTTCTGCATCTCTTCTTGCACCCGGCAACTCGTTACCTGGCTGTCTATCGAACCATGCTCGGCCACGGCCATACCTTCGAGGAGATCGGGCAGGTTGTTTATACGCTGGGCGATGCTGGTAATAGAGCACTTTCACCTGACGTCCGCCGCTTGATCAAGCTTCTCTGGTTCTCGGGAATCTTCAAGATTCGCCTGCACCGAGGAACGACCGCAGCGTAGCAGCCATCCTGTCCTGATGGGTATGTATTTCTATTTGTCGATCGGATCGGAAAGCCTTCGGCTACGGGATTGACACCAGCCACTGTACCAGCACCAAATTTCTCCAGACCCAGGGTGCACCTGCTTTTGCGCCCGTTGCTTGTGCTGTTGACCAGGTTGCCAGGCAGTTGCCTGACCAGGGTCTGGACCGGGAGCAGACCCTTGCGAGGTCTGCTCCCGGTGTGATTTCCGGTTTAAGAATAGCCAGGCAACTCGCGTGCCTGCTTTCCAATCGCCACGACTAAAACGCTCTTAGCCCCAATACTCTCAGCTGGCTCTGGCCTCGGCGCATTCGACGGCATTGCGCAACAACAAGGCCACAGTCGTCGGGCCAACACCGCCCAACCGGGCGGTAATATAACCGGCAACCTCTCCTACCGACTCATCAATATCCGGCAGCAGCTTTTTCCCTTCCCAGGATATGCCACCGCTGACGGCGACCGCGCCAGGTTTAACCATGTCCGGGGTTACGAAACCGGGCACGCCCACGGCGGCCACCAATATATCAGCCCGGCGGGTATAATCCGGGATGTTGGGCACCCCGGTATGCACCACGGTGACGGCCGCGTTGGCGTCCGGTTGTTTCAAGGAGAGCATCAAGGCCAAAGGCCGGCCCAAGGTCGGACCCCGGCCGAGGACCACCACTTCTTTACCCTGCACGGGAATGTTGTAATGGCTGAGCATGGCCAGGATACCCGCTGGGGTACACGGCCGCGGTCCCGGCTCTTGCAGTACCAGCTTTCCAAGATTGACCGGGTGTAATCCGTCAGCATCCTTGCCCGGATCCATGGCCAGCAAGGCCTCGTTGAAATCGAATCCTCTGGGGACAGGGTTTTGAATTAGAAAGGCATCCACCCCTTCATTCTCATTGAACTCCCGAACAGCCTGCAACAGATCACCTTGGGTTGCATCTGCTGAGATTCGTTTATCAAAGGAATTAATTCCATACTGCTGGCATGTCTCGTGTTTCTTCCGGACGTAACCCGCGCTGGCCGGATCTTCGCCGACCAAAATTGTCCCTAGGCCAGGCGTAATCCCCTTTTCCTCTAAGGCGGCGACTCGCTGGGCCACTTGTTCGAGAACCGCCTCGGCAACGGGCAATCCTTTAAGTAATATCGCGCTCATATTTGCTCCTTTTGGCTACTAAATGTTACTCTTATTTTTACATAATCTTATGATTGTTCTTTTTTCGCGGCCAGGACCTCCTGGCGAGCCTCGCCCTTCAGGTTGCCAATGGCATACAGGGTGATGGTTGAAGGCACACCCATACGTCGCAGATTCTTGACATAATCAAGAATGAGCTCTGGTTCAGCCTTCATATTCTCCTTCAACGCCCACCCGACACCCTTTTGGACGATATCTTCCGGGTCCCAGATTAAGCTGTCGCACAGGGCCAAGCACTCGGCCGTATATTGTCCTGAGGAGCCCAGTTTGCGGGTAAAAACGACCACACTGCTCCGCCGCTTGAAGCGGTTTGGCGATTGGCTCCAGTCATCAAGCTGGGCCAGGGTCTCGGCCGGGAAGCGTTTGAGCAGGGGCTGCAAGACCTCCCCACAATAATAGTCGACATGGGACCAACTACGGAAGTCGTCCATCCGTTGGTCCAGATAGGGGAAATGGTGGGGACCCAAATCCTTGGTGCTCCTGGCCAGGACATAGATGCCGGCATGGCCTAGTTCGCCGATGTGGCGCTCCAGTAAGCGGGTCGCCAGGGCCAATCTCGCCGCCAATGGTTCGGTTATGATCCGCGGCCGGTAAGCCTTCATGATCCGCCACAGTTCGGCCATAGGCAGACCATAGGCCAGGTACTCTCGATGTTTATGGTAGCGAGTTTCCGGAACAGCTTCCCGGTAACCGGCCGCGGCCTGGATATCGTGGGTGATTTCATCATAGAGTAGGTCGTTCATAAATGATCTCCTCGTGGATCATTGAAGCGGCGTAATCAGAGGATCTATACAAGTTTTGAATGATGCAGCTTAGGGTATCTCGCATTATGTAAACTTGAACGATGCCTCTTGGATTCTCGTTTTATGTCAAATTAACCCCGGTAGAAGTACCTTATATTATGTCAATATAGCTCAAGCCAGCTTCCATCACTTTCTACTATTATAATATACTAACAATTGGAGTCTATGGGCGTGAATACCAGTGATCCACAACGAGGTCAAGAATCCACTGATCAGACGATGCCTGATGCGCCTTCCTCTTTTCCCCAAGCAACACGCCTACCGGAAATGATTTACCTGCCTGCGAGCACTTTCACTATGGGCCTCAGCCAGTCACAGGCTGACCGACTGGCTCATGGCAGTGACCTGGCCCGACGCTGGTTGGAGAAGGGTTATTTCCAGCGCGAACAGCCGGCTCATGAGATCGCAGTGCCCGGCCTCTTCGTTGGTAAGTTTCCAGTGACAGTTGCCGAGTACCGTCCCTTCGTGACCAACGGCGGCTACAGGGAGCGCCTTTATTGGAGCGCCGCGGGTTATTCTTGGCTTCAGCACGCCGGCCGGACGCAGCCTAAACATTGGGAAGATCAAACCTGGTCGGAAGCTGATACGCTCCCAGTAATCGGGGTGTCGTGGTACGAAGCCGGTGCTTATTGCCGCTGGCTGAGCGACCAGAGTGGCCTAAACTATCGTCTACCGGCCGAAGCCGAGTGGGAGTTCGCAGCCCGGGGGAACGATGGCCGGCTATACCCCTGGGGTGTTGATTTTGATCCTGCTCGCTGTAATTCGGCCGCCAACGGGCTTACTCACACGTCACCAGTTGGTCAATACAGCCCGGCCGGTGACTCACCGTGGGGCATTGCCGGCATGGCCGGCAATGTTTCCGAGTGGACCGCCTCGATATTCCGGCCGTATCCTTCTCGAGCCGCTGGCGCCCAAAACGAGCCTGGGGAGGAAGCTCCAAGAGTAACCCGGGGCGGCTCCTGGCAAAGCAACTTCTTACGGCTCCGAACGACCAGCCGGGGTAACAACGATCCCTGGTTTAGCGATAATGATCTTGGCTTCCGGCTGGCTTGTGATGAGTGACAATAAGTTGATGGATAAGAACCTGGAATTTTCACAGCGCAGGCGTTGGATCCTGGCCTTCCCTTTCACCGTAGTATTAACCGGGCTCTATGTATACCTGTTCACCCGCTGGTTTGCACTGGCCGACCGCTACAATGTATTCCTTTATTATCACGACATGGGCCCGTTGATTCAAGATACCTCCCCCTTTAGTTATGTGACCGTCAGCCGTTATTGGATGGCCGGCCTGGTGGCTGGCGGTAGCGCGCTTATGATCTATACAGGGGTAAACTGGTTGCTTGGCCGCCTGCTTAGAGGTTACCAGGCACCAGCCTGGCAGCGGATCTGGATTTTGTCAGCCATCCCCCTGGCCCTGGCCATCCCGCTAATCACCATGACAGTCAACGAACCGACTTTACCATTCGTCCTGGCCTTGTGGGTCATACTGGTAGCCCTGGCCGGACTGGCTTTGGCGCTGCTTCCCGGCCGGTTGGCGGCTGAATGGCCCAGCGAGTTGCTGCTGCTGGCCCTCGACGGGTTGGGCTTGATGTTAATCATCACCAGCCTGGTTGGCCTCGAAAGAGTAGGCGGCTGGATAGAACGTGGATCAATTTTGTATGTGACCGGGATGATCATCGTTACAGCTATAGGGTTGTTCGTTTTGTCCTTGGGGACGGTTATTCGGGTCTGGCGGCGGCGGCCGGGTACCGGCCCTGCCCCCATACTTTTGGCCGGATTGACCGGCGCCTATCTCTTTCTTCCCCTGCTCCATCATATCAGCTTCAGCGATGGTTATTTCTACATCACCGATGCCGATAACTTCCTGGCCCGCAACCTCTTCTTGCAAGTTGGGATCTGGCTGCTGGCGGTGGGATTGGCTATGGCCTTCTTCCGTCTTCGGGTGTGGATAGTTGATAGACAATGAGGTCGGCTTACTCTTTCTTGTCGACCAATTCCCGGCGCAAGACCTTGCCGACCTGGCTCTTAGGCAGGCTATCACGAAACTCAATAAAACGAGGGATCTTGTTCGGGGCCAGGTTCTGGCGACAGAAGTCCAGGATCTCTTCCTCCGTAGCCGTCTGGCCAGGTTTCAGGACGACGAAGGCCTTCACCCGCTCACCCTTCCCCTCGACCTGAACCCCGGCCGCGGCCGCCTCCAGCACTTTGGGATGTTCGAAAAGCACATCTTCAATCTCCCGGGGATAGATGTTAAAGCCGCCGGCGCCTAGAATCATATCCTTCAAACGATCGACGATGCGGAAATAGCCGTCTTCATCCATGGTGGCGACGTCACCCGTATATAGCCAGGGCCCCCGGCCGTCGGGATCAGGCCTGAGCGCGTTGGCCGTCTCGGTGGGGCTATTCCAATATCCTTTCATCACCTGCGGCCCGCGCACACACAACTCTCCGGGTAAACCAGGCTCCTTTACCTCGTCCCCACTCTCGACGTCTACGATCTTGGCATCCGTATCTGGCCATGGCAAGCCGATAGTACCGATGCGGCTCTCGCCAAAAGCGGGGTTACCGTGGGTGATGGGGGATGCTTCACTCAGGCCGTACCCTTCCACCAACCGCCCGCCGGTCAAGGCTTCAAAACGGTGGCAAACCTCCGGCGGTAAGGCGGCCGCCCCGCTGTTACACAATTCCAGCGAACTTAAATCATATTTATCCACATCCAGGTAGTTGTTGATGGCCACGTAGAGGGCCGGCACTCCGGGATACATCGCCGGCCGGTGCTTCTGGATATTCTTGAGGATGTCGCCTGCATCGCGAGGATCGGGTACCAGGATGATCGTCCCCGGTCCCAAGGCTGAAGGGTTGAGACAAGTGGTCATGCCATAGCTGTGGAATAGGGGCAGGCTGGCCAAAATCTTCACCGGCCGGTCTACAACATTGGCCCAGACCCGGACCATATAAGCGTTGGTCATGATATTGCGATGGGTTAGTTGGGCTCCTTTGGACAGGCCGGTGGTGCCGCCGGTATACATCAAAATGGCCGTATCGTCGCTGCTGATCTCGGCCGGAGAAAAGGTTGCTTCATCGTCCCTGGCCAAAAGATCAGAGAAATAGGTGGTCGCCAGGTCTTTACTTATGTCAACTTTGTGGCCACCCTTCTTCTCCAGTAAAAGCCCGAAAAGCAGCTTTTTTATCGCCGGGAAATAGTTTTTGATACAGACCACAATGACTTGCTGCAAGGCTGTGTCCGGTCGAATTTTTTTGACCACTGGGTAAGTGGCGCTCAGGGTAATAGCCATATTTGCGCCGGCATCATTCAGCTGGTAAGTCAGCTCTCGCGCCGTATAGATTGGATTGCAGGGCACCACAATGGCTCCAAGGCGTAGGGCGGCATAGTAGCCGATGACGAATTGGGGGCAGTTGGGCAAGTGTAAGGCCAGGCGATCTCCTTTAACCAGGCCAAGCTGACGCAACGATAGAGCCATCCGGTCAACCGCCCGATTCACCTCTTTATAGGTCAAGACACGGTCCATGAAAATGAGGAAGGGGAAATCTGGATTCTCCCGGGTGGTTTTAGCCAAGGCGGCCGGCAGCGTCGTATCCGGATAGTCCAGATACTCAGGAACATGCGCTTCGTAAAAGTTCAACCATGGTTTTTCAGTCATCTTATCTCCTACGTTTAGGACTCGAATTCATCAGAAAAGCGATCCGATTCTCCACCCGGAGGATGGACCCATTCAAGATCAGGCGGAAAGCAGGCAGCCAACCGGCGAGCCATGCGCTTGTGAATGTTACCGGTAAACAGCAGCCAGCGAATTGCGCCACTTATCATCGCTTCGCCGTCCCGGGGCTTGATTCCGAAGATCTGATTACTCTCCCGGCCGTCAGCACAAAAAAATTGGCCTAGCTGGTCGCGCACAAAGGAACGGGTGGTCAGGGGTGGTCGGTCACTTACCCTCGCCCATAACTCCAGTAGCCCGGAAGCCGGCACCATAAGCCGTTTGCCCAGCTTTAATCGCAAATTTCGGCTACCGGTCAGGCGATAGACGATTCTGGCCATATCCGTCATGCGCAAATCAGCCCCAGTGAGGATGTATCGCTGGCCGGGAGATCCCTGGTCGACGGCCAGCGCGTGGGCCTCGGCCGCGTCCCGGGCGTCGATAAAACTGCCCCCGGCGTCGATTACAGGCACCGTGCCATTTACCAGTCCCTTGATCCAGGCCATGGGCGGCGTGGTGCGATAGTCGTACGGACCCCAGATGCCGGCCGGGCAGAGGACAATCAGGGGAATGCCGCACTCCCCGGCCAGGCGCCAGGCCTCTCGCTCACCTTCGACCTTCGCGATGGCATATGGGCTACAGGCCACTTCGTTCCAATGATCGGCGTTCAGCGAAATCGAGAAGTCACTGGTCGAGCCGATGGCATAGGTAGAGCTGGTGTAAACGAGGCGACCCACTCCGGCCGACTGGGCGGCGGCGAAGATATTCTGCGCGCCAACCACTGATGTCTGGATGATGTCGGTGCCATCGTTAACCCAGTAGCGGAATACGGCCGCCGAGTGGATGATTACTTCGCAGCCCGCGGCCGCGCTGGCCAATGCACCGGCATCAAAGACATCACCATAAGCGTATTCCAGCTTGAGACCGGCCAGGCCACGAAGATCGGCCGCCGGCCGGACGAAAGCTACAACCTTGTGGCCACGCCTTAACAAAGCACGTACTACGTTCGCGCCCAAGTGGCCATTCGCCCCAGTTACCAAAACACGACTCATGGGCTGTTACTCGTTGAATATAGCGGTCACATGATTCTAACACAAGGCGGTGTACCTGTCAGGATACTTCATTATGTCAAATTGCCGGGAACCAGAGGACTAGGTACGAACGGCCGTTTCATATGACCCCTGAATACCAAGCTCAATTTCAAAGTGGCCGGTAATCATTAAGAGCTGTGGAGATCGGCCGGTAACCAGCAGGCCGGAGGACTGCTTGGTCGCAATGCTACCGGCACCACCCTGTGCTAGAAACCTGGCCAAACCCGATTCGTAGATCCGGCCGATGGCGAGATCGCCAAGGAAAACGGGTTAGGCAGCAAAAAGTAATTTCAGGCTGGCAAAAGGGCATAGTCCAGCAATTCTTGACATAACGCTTTATTCCTCTTTCGCCAAGGAGTGATGAGCGAATCCAGGTTTTTTTTTGTCCTGGTAACAAATTAACATTGGTGCAATTGTTAATTATTAAGACCTCGAATCCAAAGAGGACAATGATGTGGCATTCTCGAGTGGCCGTCTCTCCCAGCGGCAAAGTCAAAAGTAGCTCAAAGCCGGTCAGGCCGCGCAGATCGGCCTTTAACCGGTACAAGAGCACAACTTGGTGATCGCGCCTAAATCCATGGCGAAGGCTGTTCTTATCCGTATGCCTGATCACCCCGGTTCCCAATTCACGACTTATACACTTTGACTGGTGATAAAGTGATAACCAGATCCTAATAGAACTCTAGAGCTCTGCCAGAACTGAGCTTTTATGTCAAGTTTCAGGATGTTTTCTGTTTTTGAGTTAAATTATTGACTGGCAAAATCTACCAACCTGATAAGCTATAGGAAAATTGGTGGATTAGGCCCAAATTAACCATTACAAGAACATACAATCTATGGTAATATGTAAGGGAGGTAGAGGGAGGGTTTCGGGGTGGATCTGACATAGTGCAGATTTGGAGTACTTGATGGCTACTTTAGCCGCCGACATAAAAGTCGAAGCCAGAAAACGAAGATGGCGATTATTCGCCCGTATCGGCGGGTTTGCACTGGTTGTCGCCATAACCGTAGCCATTCTCTTGTGGGGCGAAGAAGTACCTAACCTACCTATCTATGGTTACCCGGCCGTGTTCCTTATCAGTCTACTGGGTAACGCCACCCTGGTTTTGCCGGCGCCTTTTTACCTGGTGGTCGTTGCGGCCGGTAGCACCCTGGATCCCCTTACCGTGGGCATCGTCGCCGGTTTAGGGGCCGCTCTCGGCGAGCTTACCGGCTATCTAGCCGGAGCCAGCGGCAAAGGCAGTGTCGAAGAGAAGAAGCACTATTTGTGGGTTGAGCGGCATATGAAAAAGTCGGGCCACATCGTGATCTTTTTATTAGGCGCCATTCCCAATTTCTTTTTCGACATTGGCGGCTTGTTAGCCGGGGTAACCCGGATGCCCATCTGGCAGTTCATCCTCTTTGCCTGGGCCGGCAAGAGCATCCGTATGACCGTTATTGCCCTGGTCGGTAACTACCTGGCTGCCGGCTAGAGAACTTGTCGCCGCGATCCTGGTGGCAAAAAACTTGATACCTGCCCCGCCCAGGTTTCCATTTTTAAATCAGCCTAAGATTAGAGGTCCTGCTTCTGTTCTCAGGATTGAACATGGCTCCAGATTGACATAATCTCCCCGATAAAAGAGCGCCTGGCGCATTGTGCCTTCGTGAGTGAAACCGCATTTTTCCAACACCCTTTGCGTAGCCTTCTTCCCTTCTATCACGGCAGCCTCAATGCGCTTCACCTGCTTGATGGCAAAATGATAGGGTATAAATAGATAGATGGCTTCAGCCATGCGCCCTTTACCCCTCTCGGCCGGTTTAAACACTATAAATCCAATCTCAAAGCTGGCATGGTGCGTGCTTGATTGGAAGAATGAATCAACGCCGATAATTGATTCCTCCTGGTCAATAATGAGCAGCGTCCCTCTTTTCTCTCCACAATAACCTGTTTCTTAATATTCTTTTATAAATAGCAGTTCCGCCTTGAAGCTTATGGGGTAGTGCTCGCCATACTCTTCGACGGCGCTGACAAGTTTATAAAATTCATCCACTTCGGCCGGGCCAATTGACCGTAGGGCAACTTTTTTTCCTTTGATAATCATAATATCCCTCGATTTGACTGGACGGTTTAATCGTCACCTAGGAACGTGGTTAGCCAGCAACCGATTGGTTCCACCGGCGGGCAAAGCGTCCCGGTCAGATATTTGGCGGCAAACCAGCAGTAACTACCTGTGAGAAATCTGCTTAATCTTTTTGATAGGCCAGCAAGATGACCCCCAAAGATTCCTCCAAGGCTGCGAGTTGAGCCACCTGCTCGGCCGATAAGTCGGCCATCTTGTATTGCGGCTCCAGGGCCACAACCAGCGCCCCTAACTCCGCCTCCATGGCTTGAATACGAGCTAATTCCTTATCGGTCAATTTAGCAACACCCATCCGACGTCTTGGCATGAAATCCTCCTGCTACTCAACTTTACCGGCTTAATTGTTTACGATTAACTCGGGATCGTTCATTGGACGATTCCGAAGTTCAGCTGATGCTGAGTGTATTGATTCCGGCCGGCGGACCATTGATCTAAGCCACAACCGACCTCACGGGTCGGTTTGTATGATTTGTTATGTAAACATCAAAACTTTATTCCGGTTGTTTCTGGGCCAGCTGTTGAGCAATGTCTGGTAGTTTGGAGACTATCACTGCTATCGTTTGCTTTATGTAAATATCCGGTCATCTTGGATCGGTCTGGTCTGAATAAACCAGCAGCCGGACCATTGGTTATGCTTAACAGCAATAATCAAAGCGATTCAGACCCACCTTGATGGGGGACAATTTCCCTTCGTTGCTGGTGGCTTTACGGATCTCGATCATATCTAGGACCCGGTAACCCTGACGAGCTAGAAAGGCAATCATCCGTTCATTATTGGGGTGGACCCAGTTGTGGACGGTCTCCCCGCCGAGGTCTTCGGCCAACGATTGGGCCTCCTGGTACAGGGCCGTACCGATACCTTGGCGACGATAATCAGGCAAGACAAAGAGAGCTTCAGTCCAGACCACATTATCTTCAATGCGGCAGATCAGGAATGCGACGGGGAATTGTTCTTCATTTTCGGCGATGAAGATCTGGTAATCCGCACCGGTAAATATTTGCATCTCTCGATCGGCATCCGCGAAGTTGGTTGGCAGCGCCCGGCCGTGAAATCGAGACATAGTCACCCGGAAATGGGCCAGCAAGGGTACCATCATCTCCCGGTCGCTTCCCTTCATGGGTCTGATAATTGCCATTCACTTCTCCTTAGGTTTAGCCAAAGCCGCTTAGCCAAGCTCACGCAGTTCGCGACGCAATACCTTGCCAACCACTGACTTGGGCAATTCAGAGATAAATACAATCTCACGCGGCACCTTGTAGGCGGCCAAATTTTCGCGGCAGAAAGCCTCGACCTCCTCGGCCGTGGCCGTCTCTCCTTCCTTGAGCACTACAAAAGCCTTCACTGATTCTCCACGGACAGGATCCGGTATGCCAATCACGGCCGCTTCCATAATCTTGGGGTATTCGTACAAGATCCCTTCCACATCGGCCGGGTAGATATTGTACCCGCCGGCGATGATCATGTCCTTCTTGCGATCGGAAATGTGGAAAAAACCTTCGTTGTCCATGTATCCGATGTCCCCGGTAAAGAACCAGCCTTCCTTACCATCAGGTCCCTGGCGAATGGCATTGGCTGTTTCCGTTGGCAGTTGCCAATACCCTTTCATGACCTGGGGTCCACAGGCGATGATCTCCCCGGCTTCACCAACGGGTAACTCGCGGGCCCCTGTTTCCACATCGACGATGCGCAGATCCGTATCCGGCAGCGGCAGGCCGATGGAATTGGGCCGCGGATGATCCATCGGATCGGCCGTGAGGGTTGGCCCAGTTTCGGTCAGGCCGTAGGCTTCCAATAAACGGCCGCCCGTGTTAGCTTCGAATTCCACCTGGACCTCGCTTGGTAGGGGCGCGGCCGCACTAAATGCCCCGCGTAGGGAAGACAAGTCATACTTGCCCCGGTCCGGATGGTTATTGAAAGCGACGAACATGGTTGGCACGCCAGGATAGTAGGATGCCTTGTGCTTCTCAATGGAACCTAAGACATGGACCGTATCCCGCGGATTCGGGATGAGGACGATGCTCATGGCCTGGGCAATGCTGGCATTCATACCGACTGTCAGACCGTAGGAGTGGAAAAATGGCATCACGGCAACCATCACATCCTGGGCCTCGCGGGTCTTACCCCAGACATTCAGGACGGTAGCGTTGGAGACCAGGTTGTAGTGGGTTTGTTGGACCCCCTTGGGTACGCCGGTAGTGCCGCCGGTGTAAATCAGCGTAGCCACACTCTCTGGGTCGATTTCGACCGGCCTGGGCTTGCCACGCCCTTCCTTGAGCACGTCCTGGAACAAGAAAGTATCGGCATCGCCACTTATGTCAACTTTATGGCCGTCCTTCTTTTCCATGGTCAGGGTGAACATCAAGCTCAGCAGTCTGGGGAAATATTCTTTGACACTAGTGACGATCACCTGACGCAGTTTACTACTAGCCCGGACCTCTTGGACGCGATCGTAAAATTGGCTTAGGACCACCATGGTCTCGCTGCCAGAATCGTTCAACAAGTGTTCGATCTCCCGGGCAACATAGAGCGGGTTGCAGCAGACGACGATAGCGCCAATGCGCCAGGTGGCGTAAGCGGCGATAACAAATTGAGGGCAGTTGGGCAGCATGATTGTCACCCGGTCACCCGGTTGGACGCCGCGATCTTGCAGGCCGGCCGCGAAACGGTCCACGGCCGTATCGAGTTCAGCATAGGAGATGGTGGCGTCCATAATGCGCGAGCCAACGGCCGCCCCGTATATCAGGGCCGGGTGGTTGGCGTGTTTGGCGGCCGAATCCCTTAACCGTTGATCCAGGGGGATGCGCGGGTAATCGATGCTGGCAGGAACGCCTTCGTCATACTGGGCTAACCATGGTTTTTGGCTCATCGTCTCCTCCTCTCAGGTTGGTCATCCACGGTAAATCAACATTTCAGTCGATCACGAAATAACAATCATTCCTCCTGCAGGATCCCTGTCAGACGATGCCTGGTGATCGTCGCCTGATGCCACAAACATTCTACCACAGAGTGACCTTCCTTGGCGATGGAAATTGGCTCCCTCTTAACGTGTTCCCATACCTCAGAGCTCGGCTGGCAGACCAGCTTGAGACCTCGGAGGTTTTGAGATTGCTTAAGTTAAAAGATCTACCAGAGAGGACTTTGGATGAGGTATATTGGTTTTCTTATGTCAACAACTTGTTGAATAAAGTACCGCGGTCTCGAGAATCAGTCCCTGATCCCCAGCCTAGAATGAATTAGACCGTCTTTAAATATTGGTGAACGAAGTTGACGGCGATGGCCCCATAGCCTACGGCCGAGGCTACCCGGCGCACCGCACCCTGGCGCACATCGCCGGCGGCGAAGATGCCGGGCACGCTGGTTTCGAGCAAGTAGGGCTCCCGGCCGGGGGGCCAACCTTTGGGACGGCGGCCGCCGATAAGCAGGTCGGGGCCGGTCAGGATGAAGCCGGCGTTGTTGCGCTCCACCACCCCAGCGACCATCTCCGTATGGGGGACGGCGCCGATGAAGAGGAACAGGGCCGGCGTATCCATTTTTTGGCTCTCTCCGGTTTGGTTATTCAGGATAGTAATTCCTTCCAGGCGGTCGGATCCGTGGGCGGCGGTGACCTCGGTGCGGGTCAGAACCTCAATATTCTCGGTGGCGTCGATCTGGTCGATGAGATATTGGGACATGCTCTTGGTGAGAGAACTGCCTCTGACCAACATCGTCACCTTTGAGGCATAGCGGGCGAAAAACATGGCCCCCTGCCCGGCCGAATTTGCCCCGCCAACCACGTACATGGGTAATCCCTTGTAATGGGCTGCCTCGGTCAACGCCGCACCGTAGTAAATGCCGGCCCCGGTCAGGACTTCGACGCCGGGCGCGTCCAGGCGGCGGGTGGTTACGCCGCTGGCGATAATCAATGAGCGGCAACCGATTTCGCTGCCATCAGAGAGGGTGACGTAACGGTTGGGATCTTCCACCCGGACCTGAACTACCGATTGTGCCAACATGATCTCTGCCCCTAATCGTTGAGCCTGGGCGGTGGCTCGCCGGGCCAGGTCGGTACCGCTCAGCCCTTTGGGGAAGCCGAGATAATTTTCGATGCGCGAGCTAGTGCCCGCCTGCCCGCCGGTGGCTTCCTTGTCGATCAGCAGCGTCGATAATCCTTCGGAGGCGCCATAGACGGCCGCACCCAGGCCAGCCGGGCCGGCGCCGACGATCACCAGGTCATAGAAGGCCTCGGAAGCCTCGGTACGCATGCCCACCTTATCGGCCAGTTGGCGCAAGCTTGGGCTAATCAGTGTTTCACCGTCAGGCATATATACTACCGGCAGCTTGCGGTGGTCGGGAGTGGTACTTTCCACCAGGGCCAGGGCCTCCTTGTCGGTTTCGATATCCAACCACTGGTAGGGGACCCGGTTGCGGGCCAGAAAATCCTTGATGTCATGGGAATCGGAGGACCAAAGGGTGCCGGCTACCCGGATGCCATCGTAGGGAATCGGCACCGTCGCCTCCCAATCGGCCAGGAGGTCGTCTAACACCGGGTACAGGTTCTGTTCGGGTGGGTCCCACGGTTTCATCAAGTAGTGGTCAAGGCCCACGGTGTTGATGCTGACGATGGCTGCTTCGGTATCGGCATAGGCGGTCAATAGCACCTTACGCGCCTCAGGATAGAGTCTAATCGCCTGCGAAAGGAATTCAGTGCCGGTCATCAGGGGCATGCGCTGGTCCACCAGGAAAAGGGCTATGGCTTCATTACGTTGCTTGAACTGTTGTACGGCCGTCAGGGCATCCTGACCTGATCCAGCCTTCACAATACGGTATTCACCGCGATAGTGTTGGCGCAAATCACGATTGATCGCATTCAGAACTTGAGGTTCATCATCAACAGTTAAGATTATTGCCTTTGCCATTCATACTCTCCGTTAATCCTATCGTCAGCCGATTTCGTAAAAGGCCTTCGAACAACTTTGCACCATGGACAATCAGTCAGGGAATATCGTCTCGTTATCAATGAAGCAATAGATCCAGGTTTCGCCTGGTTCCTGGGAAGTGATCAGGGGATGCTCGGCCTCCCGGGCGTGTTTGCTAGCGTGCTTGTTACGCGAACTATCACAGCAGCCGGAATAACCACAAATCATGCACATGCGCAGGTGGACCCAACGGTCGCCCGTTTTTAAGCAATCTTCACAGCCCTTTGCGCTTGGCTCTACATCCATTATGAGATCCTGGTGTTGGCAACCGTTGGCTGGTAGCTCATCCCCGCTTCTCAACTTTCGTAGCCTATCCAACATACTGGTCATCTATAAAATCTCCTGTTCTTTTAGGGGTATTCTGTAACACGAGATTATACTGCAAAATGGCAACTTCTCCTTGAATATGGGCTGAATGAACCTAAATATTGGAATGCCGGACAATTAACCTTTATAGATTATGAGTCCCTTAGCAATACTTGAGCTGGCGATGGATAAACTCGGCATGGCGTATGAATAACATTGCCGGAGCTGATCTATACTCTGAGCCATCATCACCTAGTGGCAATGGTGACAATCTTCATTTTTCGATGGATAATCGAGGATGCCTGCCTATTGGTTAAGGGGCAAGGAGTGGCAGATCAGCCATCATGTTCCAGGTCATCGAAATCGGAGATAAACCATGCGCTTGTTGACCCTCGTAGCGGCCGTGATGAGCTTGCTGACCCTCATTTCTAATCGCAAACCCCTGGATTTACGTTTTTCCCTGCTTTTTATTCCCAAGGCTCTGGCCGGCGGCCTGACGCCGCTGTGGGCTATCATCGGCGCGGCCGGAGCTCTGCATAACTTGCTGCGGCGGCGGCCGATCTATGTCCTGACCGGATTGCTGGCTAGTTATGTTTCCGTCCGTCATATCAAGTTGGTCACCCGCGACCGGGATTACCTATTCGACGGAGCTTTCGGCCGGGATTGGCAGCAGCGAATACCGGCCGGATCCCCAGGACGGATGTTAGCCGGCCGCTATACACCCATCATGCCCGACCCCCGTGGCGGTTACCGCTGGCAACGAGATGTCGTTTATGGCCAGGCGCCCCAATCGGGCGACGATCTGTTATGTGATATCTGGCAGGGTCCGCAAGACATAGAGCCCAGCGGTCTTGGCATCATCTACTTGCATGGCAGCGCCTGGCATTACCTGGACAAAGATTTTATGACCCGCCCATTCTTCCGCCACCTGGCCAGCCAGGGTCACCTCGTCATGGACACCGCCTATACCCTTGCGCCCCAGGCTGATATCAAGGAAATGACCGGCGATGTCAAGCGGGCCATCGCCTGGCTCAAGGATAATAGCCAGCGATTCGGCGTCAATCCAGAGCGGATCGTCCTGATGGGCGGCTCGGCCGGCGGGCATCTGTCGCTGCTGGCGGGCTACACGCCTAATCTCCCCGAGTTGCAGCCGGAAGATGTCACGGCCGACACGTCGGTCCGCGCAGTGGTCTGCTACTACGGCTTCGCCGACATGGTCGAAACCTACTATCACCTCCTACCCGATCCCACCCTGGTCGATCGGCCCACCTGGCAAATGGCTAATAAAGTCATGAAAATCATTGAACCGTGGCTGCGATACATTCGCTTCGTCCCGGCCATCTCCCAGTGGGAAGATCCCTGCCTATGGTTCGAACATCTCTTCGGCGGCACCCCGGAGACAGCGTTCGATGCCTACAAATTGGCCTCGCCCATCAGCCATGTCAACGCCAACAGCCCACCGACCTTGTTCGTCCAGGGAGCGCACGATATCGGAGGCATGGTCGAGCAAATCAAACGGCTGCAGCGGGTCATGCGCCAGGAAGGGGCCACGGCCGTCTACCTGGAATTGCCCGATACCGATCACGCCTTTGACATCCTTTTCCCGCGCATATCCCCGGCCGCCCAGACGGCTACCTATTATGTAGAACGATTCTTGGCCCTGGTCCAATGACGGCCGGCAATTTATCATCACCTTTATTGAATAGCATTCCAGGAGTAAATCGATGAACACGAGGATGCAGGATAAGGTCGCCCTGGTTACCGGCGGCGGCACAGGCATCGGCCGGGCCACCGCCCTGGCATTTGCCGCCGCAGGGGCCAGGGTGGTCATCGCCAACCGCACCGCCGAAACAGGGCAAGACACGGTGACCGAAATCCAGGCCGCCGGCGGCGAGGCGCACTGGATCAAGACGGATGTAACCCAGGCCGGTCAGGTCAACAGGCTCGTTGATGAGATCGTCGCCCAGTTTGGGCGGCTGGACTACGCTTTTAACAATGCTGGCAGTGGCGGAGGCGGCGGTCCTCTGGCCGAAATGAGCGATGCTGCCTGGGAGGCAACGCTGCTGGGCTATCTCACCAGCACCTTCTACTGCCTGAAGGCTGAGTTGAAGCAGATGCTGGGCCAGGGCAGCGGTTCCATCGTCAATAATTCATCCGTGGACGGCAAACGCGCTTTTACCATGGCTCCGGCCTACTCGGCCGCCAAGCATGGTGTCCTGGGCCTGACCAAATCGACCGCCTTGCAATATGCTACCCAGGGTATCCGCATCAACGCCGTTTGTCCGGGCTGGATCAAAACTCCCCCGGTGGAGAGGATGTTAGCCCGGGATCCGGCCAATGAAACCCTGATGCTGAATCACCAGCCTATCGGCCGCCTGGGCGAAGCAGAAGAAGTCGCCGCGGCCGTGCTCTGGCTCTGTTCTGATCAGGCTTCCTTCATAACCGGCATAGCCCTGGACGTGGACGGCGGCTACCTGGCCCTCTGAAACGAAGTGATAATGCAATGAAAAGCTATGACGATATCAGCCAATTGATTGGCCGGACGCCGCTGCTACGCCTCGGCCGGCTGGTCCCCGATTACGAATTGTATGCCAAGTGTGAGTTCATGAACCCCATCAGCATCAAGGACCGGCCGGTCTTGCAGATCATTGCCGATGCCGAGGCGGATGGTCGTTTACGGCCGGGGGCCACCCTGATCGAGGCCACTAGCGGCAATACTGGCATGGCCGTAGCCTCGATGGCCGCCTTAAAAGGATACCGGGCCATCCTGGTTATGTCGGAGATTCAGAGCATGGAACGACGCCAGGTGCTGAAGGCGTTGGGAGCCGAACTCGTCCTGACTCCGGCAGCCGAGGGTACGGCCGGGGCCCGCCGGGTGCTTAAAGAGACGCTAGCCGCCCATCCGGAGTACTTTTATATCGGTCAACATAGTAACCCCTCCAATCCCAAGGCCCATAGCCTGACCACTGGGCCTGAGTTATGGACCGATACCGATGGCAGAATTGACATCCTGGTGGCCGGATTGGGCACGGGGGGTACGTTGTGTGGTGCAGGCGCTTATCTGAAGGATCAAAAGTCCGAAATACAGCTGGTGGCCGTCGAGCCCAAGGAGTCACCCTTCATCTCCCAAGGCATCTTCCAGCCACATCGCCTGATGGGCACCGCTCCCGGCTTTGTGCCCGAGACCCTGAACCGGGAAATCATTGACGAGATTTTCCTGGTTGGCGAGGAGGAAGCCTTCGCCATGTGCCGGCAGATTGCTTGCCGGGAAGGGGTGCTGGTGGGCATATCCTCCGGCGCGGCCGCCCAGGCGGCCCTGGCCGTAGCCCGACGGCCGGAAAGCCAGGGCAAACTAATCGTCTGTGTCTTCGCCGATACAGGCCAGCGCTATTTGAGCGTGGATGGGCTGTTCGACAATCAATAACCGATGGCCGCCTCGGTTGGCCAATCGACGATGAGAAAGCTGATTAAAATGGCCACATTCACCGCAATGGAACCAATCTTGTTGGGAAAGAACTTCGGAAAAGCGTGCCAGTAGAGGGCCAGGGCGACCAGCGAGGTGACCGAGGAGATCAGCGCTAACGGCCGCCACCAATCATGAGGGAACAGCCAGCTCATCAACGCCAGGGCGGCGACATTGAAGCCGATGAGGGGAATAAGGAATATGACAAAGCAGATCGCCCTGGATAACGGGTCCCCCAGAAGATCGCTCAGTAACCAGGAATAACTCGACCAGTCATCTAACTTGCTATATCCCAGGGCGGCCATGACGCCCAGCATCTGGCCGAGCCCATGAACGAGCAGCACACCAAACAGCAACAAGCGCAGAACATCACTTGACATAAATTTCTCCTCTTTCTGCGCACATCGACCCGGTGAAAAAAATCAAGTCAAAACAACCTTCTCTAGAAAAGCGGCGATTAATGGATTCACTTTCTCCGGCTGGGCGAAGTTCACCGCGTGGCGGGCATCGGGCACAACCGCCAGCTCGGCGTTGGCCATCTGGCGCACATAAGCCTCTTTGGCGGCCACCGGTGTGTAATCCTGGTCGGCGGCGATGACCAGGGTGGGCATAGTGATGGTGGCAATGTGCTCCTGGACGCTCCAACCGATTATGGCCTGGGTGGCCGCCAGGTAAGCCCGCTTGTCATTCTTCGACCAGCGGGCAATGAATTCAGCCCGTAATTCAGCCTGGTCCTCGTCGGGAAACAACCGGCCACCGATGGTCACCCCGATGCGCTTCATGCTCAACAGGCGAAACATGTATTGACGCTGCCAGACGGCCATTTTTTCCTTAAAGGTAACCGGCACCACGGCCGGGCCGCTGTTGATGATGACCATGCTATTGACCCGCTCAGGGAAATTGACAGCCATCTGGAAAGCGATCATCCCACCCAGGGAGAGACCGACCAGGTTGGCAGAAGGGATCTCCAGGAAATCAAGCAGGCCCGCGGCATCGGCGGCGAATTGGACCATGCTGTACGGACCGGGCGGCTTGCCACTGCGGCCGTGGCCACGCATATCATAGGTGATGCATTGATAATGATCACAAAAAGCTGCGACCTGGGGCGCCCAATCCTGACCGCTGGAACCCAGACCATGGATGAATAAAAGGGCCGGACCGTAGCCGGCCACATCGTAGTTGACCTCAAGATCCAGGATCATCGTTTTAGGCATGGGCAAACGTCCTTTGGGTTCTAACAAGCCTGGTTAGGGCCGGTCAATTATTTTCTTTGAGGTTCGCTATCGCTGCTACAACCAGCCTGAGAACCGGGCCACGTTGCCAAAAAGCCAGCCCAGCCCACAGCCTGCGATGATAATAGCATAGGAGGATAGCCACCGTCAGGTAATGAATGTCACGGCCATTAATGATAAACGTCCAATATGCTGGAGACCGGCGGTTAAATATCTTTCTTTAAAGCCAGAACCAGGATGATGTTCATGGCATATGACCAAGTTGCGGGGAGGCAATCTCCCACCAACGCTGACGCCACGGTTGGTAAGAAGCTGGATCGATCAAAGATGCGTGTACTTGTATTGGTAGATTGCCGGCCTGGTCGGCCCACTTCTCGCCCCAACGTAGGGCAACTATTGCCTGCTAAATATACTCATATTTGACATAATCTTGAGCTGGTCAGGAAACCGCCATAGTAGCCTCCAATCCAAGCAACGAAAGAAGCATTCCAATCAAGCGATCTGCCTTTAATTGGTCAGGATGGCGGAAATACGTTCCACGAAGTCATGGCGGACCAGCATGATCGGACCGATTGGATTTTAGCCGGCACTGGATAGATAAATATTGTACTTCAGGAAAAAAATTGACGTTAGCATTAGCCCCGGGTCAGTGCCTGAAGGGTTCAATGGGCAGGAAACGGCCGGCCTCGGTTATCTTGCGGCGGGTTTCGAAGGAGGCAAGGCAACCCTGCAGGTCCAGCTGTTCAAGATTCTCGAAATCGATACGGGACCAATCGTGGCGTGTCACTTTGCTACTGAGCAAAAAAGTGTGCCGGCCGGAACCAGCAGAATCCTCCTCGAAGGCGGAGAGGATAACCTTGTTCGCGGCCGGTAGAACGTAGAAGAGTTCGCCGGCCAGGCGAAAGGTGATGGCGTGGACCAGGTCCACGTAACTTATCCAGCCGGCGCCTCCGTGGTCGGCGAGCCAACGGTCCTGATCTGGCAGCCTGACTTCCAGGTGAACCACCTGCCCACCCTTCTCAATGGTATATTCACAGGCGTAACTCATGTCCAGTTCAGGGGGCCAGGCCAGGTGATCCAGTCGCCGGCCGAGCAAGGCGCGCATGGTAGGCGGATCGCTCCGGCGCGCTGCTTCCAATTGGCGTACCCGCTCAATTTCGTCGGCGTCGAAAGCCTCCTTGCGGTCCAACCAGGCGGCTAAAACGTCTTGATAAGCTTCGCGCTCCTTGGTATAAGTGGCCTCGGCCGCCTCTCTGGCCGATGACCAGGCCTGGAGCTCTTTTTTATATGTGCTCTGCAACTGGCGATTTTCCTCCTCGATCTGTTGGCGGCGCGCGGGCCGAAAAGACGCCCCGCAATCCGGCTTGCTTCAGCTCTGGCGCAACCGGCTGCGGTTGGTCGAAGACAAATTGCTGGGGGGGTTCGAGCGGTTTCAGGGCGGTATAAGGCGCCGGCTTCAATTCCATCTGACTGCCAGCTGGGGGTGTGGCCACATAGAAAGTGGCCAGTCCGATACTTTGCCTGTCGGGTTCGGCCGGCTCTCCCGATGATCCCCCATTACCTGAATCGATGAATTTTTGAGCCTGTGCGGCTTGTTTTTCCAAGTCAGGGATAATCCGGTCGAGGCTGGTCTTGATCTCATTGTAGGGCAACAACGTCTCATTTCTTTTGGCTCGCAGTTGGCGTTTGGCGTCGGCTTTGATCTGGCCTGCTTTCTGCTTCTTGCCCAACAAGTTCATGGCCGTAGAGGACCCGGCCGCGGCATTGGCCATCTTGTCGCGATAGTCGTCGCGGATGGCCTTCATGTCGGCATTGAGCTCCCGGCGCAAATCAGTTAGCCGATCAATCGACTCGCGAATATCTATCAGGGACTTTTCAGCGCCTGTGACCGTCTCGTAATCCCATAAGTAACTCTCACCCTCTTCCAACTTGATGCCCAAGACCGCTTCGACCTCGGCCTGATATGTTTCGGCAGATTTCATCTATTCTCCTATTGTCGGTTTCGATGGCTAAGGATAACACAAAACCCACACTCGCTCGACTGAAAACGCCATTATCCATGCCATTTTGTGAGTCAATTAGTCACAGGGATGCAAAGCATGGATCTACTGGCGCGAATTAGTTCAACAGGAAAAAGAGCTCAGACCATAATCTCTATTAGGGCTATCCCGCTACACCGCAGGTTATTATATAATCTTGGAATCAACGAAAATATCGTTGTGGGCCAGGAAAAATTCTCCTGGACTCAGGATTTGAGGAGTATCCCAATGGAGATGAACGGTACGATTGTAATTGCCCGACCTGTTGAAACCGTTGCCGCATATGTGTTCAATGTAAAGAATGACGTCAATTGGCGATATGGGGTGTCGGGTTCCAGGTTAGACTCGGGAGAAACGCTCGAGGTTGGGACGGTAGGCCACACGGCCGCTGGTAACCAGGAAGTCGATTGGCGGATAGTCTCCTTCACAGCAGGCGAAAGTGTGGATTGGGAATTCCTGAACGGACCTTTCAAAGGCAGAGGTGGGTACCGGCTCGTCGCCGTCGCCGGCGGTACTAAGTTCACCTTGGTGGCTGACGTTGAACCCACTGGTTTTTACAAGCTTTTGGGACCACTTTTTCGCAGAATGGGTCAGCGAAGAAATCAGGCTGATGTTGAAAAACTACGGGATATCCTGGAAGAGACGCCAAAGCAGGGCTGATCAAGATTTGATGGGTCCTAATGTTACCATCCATATTCTTATTGCGGCGGATTTGCACTCAAATCTATTTTGGTTGCAGGAGCAGGAGCCACTATCCCCTGGATGGGCTGAGGTTGATCGGGCTTCTTCAATAATCGGGTAACTGTATGATTCACCAAAGTCCTCTGTAGTTGCTGGACCTCAACCCAGCTCAGTGAACCCGGATACTCCTTCGCTTTCTGTAGAATGGTTGTGGCGTGGGCTTGCTTGTGGGCTTCGCCTTCCAATTTTTCAATGGCCGTTTTGCGAGACGATTGTTTTGCCCTTTTGGACTTCTTGGTAAGTGTCTGCTTTGTTAATGGTATCAATTTCCATTTTTTTTGATTGCTTTCGTTGCTTGCCAGCATGCAGACCCGGCATAATGAATTTATCCAGCTGTTCGTTAATAAGCGGATGTTCGTCCTGCTCTTTATAAAGGATTGGTGGTTCCTACAGACCTGGAACAATAATGGCTACGAAGGCTTATAGTTTCGGAATTGCACGGGTTAATGGGACACAAACACCTGAGAATGGTCATCATTTTGTTAGCACTCGAACTCCCCGATTATTAGAGTATGATTGCTGTGGGGCAATTTTTCCAGGGTTTTTAGTTGTGAATAAACGGGCAAAAAAAAACCACTCGTAGCAAGTACGAGTGGTTGCCAAAATAAAGGTTAATCAGGCGGTCGAGGTCAGCCTTCCATGACCACTTTCAAATTGGCCAGTAGTGTTTCCGCTTCATGATCGTTGATCTTGACAATAGCCTTCTCGGCTAACTTACCTAACACCGGCGTCGGCACCTTGTATTCGATTTCCACATCCAGGGCCATCCCGTCGTTTTGCGGCCGGTATTGCCAGACAAAGGTGCTGGGAATGCCTTTCTCGTTGACCACCACGGAGCGTTTGTTCTCGATAGTCTCCTTGGTAACGCTGGTTCCGTTGAATTTCAATCCGGCCATCTTGTAGGTCCAATCATAAGTGATACCGCCATCTGGCTGCTCGGCGATATTTTTTACATCAACCATACTGGGCCAGATATCCAGCAAGTTCTCTGGGTGGCTCATGTATTCAAATACTTTTTCCACTGGGGCATCGATCTCGATATGTTTGACGATCTTAGTCATGACAATTCACTCCTTGGAGAAAGCCAGGCAGCGAGAAGCCAGTCGGCGGATTTTTTATGCTCTCCGCGTGTTTTTTCCTCAATGGTCTGCCTCTCTCCGAACAGAACAGATCCGATAAACAGGGTCATATATCATTTCGGCCGGTTCGATAACATCACCTCCCACACTCTGTGTATTCACTCCTGGTTTTGTTGCGTAGATCGATCAGAGTGGCGAAAGCTCCTTTGATCATTATAACATAGCGGTCAAGGAACTTTATCCCCGCACGACAACATTTTTGTTTGGCGCCAAAGGCCCAATAAGCCTTCACCTCATCCACCTGGCTATCTGGGGAGGAACCTTGAAGAGATAGTCAGATCCTTATTCCCACCTGGGCTCGATTATGGTATTATGGGGTTATAGATTCTGGTTTCGTTCAGGTAGCAGAATGTCCAGAATAGGCGCACAGAATGGCATGGTTTGGCGAACGCTCATTCAAACTTCAGCTACCCCTCTATGGAGAGTTCAACCAAAATTTCAAAGGAGAATTCGTGATGAGTAGTCGGAAGAAGTTCTTGATATTGTTATCGTTGATGTTGGCTCTATTGATCTTACTGCCGGTGGTAGCTTCGGCCGCGAAAGATGGGGGCACTCAAACAGTCGTCGACGTCGAGTTCCTTGGCGAAGTTGTGATACCTACGGGCACGATGTTCGATGGTACGGAGATTGGCGGCCTGTCCAGCATCACCTACGATGCCGCCCGCCGTGTATTCTACGCGCTATCCGACGATCAGGGTAACCGGCCGACCGGCGATCCCGTTCGTTATTATTCGGTGGCCATTGACGTGTCTGATGGATCGCTGGACGATGGCGACGTGACCTTCGTCGACGTCACCCAACTTTTCGAACGCAGAAAAAGGCCGTTTGCTCCTGGTGGTCTCGATCCGGAAGGGTTCACCCTTGGCCGGAAAGGATTCCTGTTCATGTCCTCCGAGGGGAACAGCCTGGCGGATCCCATCATCAACCCGTTCATTCGGCGCTACAACCACAACGGCCGGGTCACAGCGAACCTACCTATCCCGGGCAAGTTTATCCCCAATGGCGTTGACTGGGGCTTCCGCTTCAATCTTGGTTTTGAAAGCCTTAACCCCACCCCCAACGGTCGCTACCTGGTCACGGCCGGTGAAGATGCCCTGTTCCAGGATGGCCCGGCTTCAAGCTTTACCAATGGTAGCCTGGCCCGCATTCTGAACTACGACCTGAGGAAACGGCGACCGCTTGAGGAATACGTCTATGAGGTGGCTCCCTGGGCGGAACCATCGGCCATCTTTGGAGTAAATGGCATCGTCGAGGTTTTGCCTATTGACGATGCGGGCACTATGCTGGTGATGGAAAGATCCTTCTCAGTCGGCGGTGTGCTGGGCGGCGGCACAGGTAACGTGGTTGTTATCAAGGAAGTATCGACTCAAGGCGCCACCGACGTCTCGGGCATCGACGCCCTCTATAATGGCGGTTCCCCGATTGCCTTCACCCCGGTGTCCCAAAGGGAGATTTTCGCCTTCGACGATCTGGGCATCCCCATCGACAACATCGAGGGCATGACCTTTGGCCCGCCGCAAGCCGACGGCCGGCAGACCCTGGTTATTGTCAGCGACAATAACTTCAGCCCCGGCCAATTCACCCAGTTTATTGTGTTAGCCCTGGACATCGAACGGGTGAAGTGAGGCGCGGCCCAGCTTTCGCGGCTTGGGTATGAAACAAGTTTCATACCTTGCCCTTAGACAGAATATTAAATGTATGGTCCCGTAAGGCTCATCGGTTGCCCGGCGACTAATGAGCCTTCACAGATATTCACTCGTCACGAACTTTAGCAGATCGATCTTTTTCATCGTGGAAAAGCACCGATCCTCCATAAGGCTACTCACTATCTCAGACAAGGAGAAATTTATGTCCCTCAAAGAATACAAACCCGGCGCTGCCTTCGACGGCGTCATCGGCCGGACCTTCGACCAATCAGAACCGGCCTGGCCTGAACCCCTGCGGGCCAAAGAAGGCTCGCCCAATGTGTTATTTATCGTCCTGGACGACACGGGCTTCGCCCAACTTGGCTGTTACGGCAGCCCCATCGCCACGCCCAATATTGACAGCCTGGCCGCAAATGGTTTGAGCTACAATAATATGCACACCACGGCCCTCTGCTCGCCGACCCGGACTTGCATTTTGACCGGCCGCAACCACCACTCCAACGCCATGGCCTGCATCACCGAAGCCTCCACCGGCTATCCGGGCTCTAACGGCAATATACCTTTCGAAAACGGCTTTCTATCTGAGATTCTGCTGCAAAATGGTTATAACACCTATGCCATTGGCAAATGGCACCTGACGCCGGCCGACCAGATATCGGCCGCCGGTCCCTATGACCGCTGGCCATTGGGCCGCGGCTTCGAGCGTTATTACGGCTTTTTGGGTGGTGAAACCCACCAATACTTTCCGGAATTGGTATATGACAACCACCAGGTAGAGCCGCCTAAGACCCCCGAAGAGGGTTATCATGTGACCGAAGACCTGGTAGACAAGGCAATTAGCTTTATAGCCGACGCCAAGCAGGTGGCGCCCAATAAGCCCTTCTTCATGTATTTCTGCACCGGGGCCATGCATGCACCCCACCACGTGCGCAAGGAGTGGTCAGACAAGTACAAGGGACAGTTTGACGATGGCTGGGATGCTTATCGCGAAAAAGCCTTTGCCCGGCAAAAAGAAATGGGCATCGCCCCGGCCGACGCCGAACTATCCCGCCATGATCCCGATGTGCCCGATTGGGACGGACTTTCTGCCGACGAGAAGAGACTCTATGCCCGGATGATGGAAGTCTTTGCCGGCTTCCTTGAACACACAGATTTTCACATTGGCCGTTTGTTGGATTTCTTAAAAAGCCTCGACGAATTTGACAATACCCTGATCATGCTTATCTCAGACAATGGGGCCAGCTCGGAAGGCGGGCCCACCGGGTCGGTCAATGAGAACTTGTTCTTCAACAACGTTCCCGAGTCCGTAGAAGAGAACCTGCGCCTGATTGACGAGATAGGCGGACCCACCACCTTCAACCATTACGCCTGGGGCTGGACCTGGGCCGGTAACACTCCTTTCCGGCGTTGGAAACGGGAGACATACCGGGGCGGCATCAGCGACCCCCTCATCGTTCACTACCCCAAGGGCGTCGTGGCCAGAGGAGAGGTGCGCAGCCAATACGCCCATGCCATTGATATGGTGCCAACCGTGTTGGAGGTCCTGGGAATTGATCCGCCAGCCAGTATCAAAGGGGTAAGCCAATCACCGATTGAAGGGACAAGCTTTGCCCAAACCTTTGCTGATGGACAAGTGTCCTCCAGGAGGAACACCCAGTATTTCGAAATGATGGGCCACCGCTCGATTTACCACAACGGTTGGCGAGCCGTCTGCCCCTGGCCCGGGCCATCTTTTACCGAGGCCGGCTTACCGTTCGGTGAGCCGATCCCGGCCGAAAAGCTGACCGATTTGGATGCCAATCATTGGGAGCTATACCATGTGGCCGAGGATTTTGCCGAAAATCACAACCTGGCCCCCAGGCGACGGAAAGGATTGGAGGGCGTTGGCCAGGCATTGGGGCTGACAGAGGAGTCTGAAGAAGAAGCGTTTCACCGGGCCAAGCTGATTGAGTTGATCGCCCAGTGGTATGTGGAAGCGGGCAAGTACCATGTACTACCGGTAGACGGCCGGGGCGTGGCTCGCTTTGCCGATGAGCGGCCCCAGCTAACGAAGGACCGCACCAGCTATACTTTCTATCCCAATACCCAGTCGGTGCCTTTCAATGCCGGACCGCGGCTGCTTAATCGGACACATTCAATAACAGCCGAGGTTTCTATTCCCGACGATGGCGCAGAGGGCGCACTGGTCTCATATGGTGGTACGGACGGCGGTTATTCCCTCTATTTAAAGGATGGCAAATTGCAATATGTGCACAATTATGTAGCCAAGGATTACCTGCATGTGGAAGCGCTGGAGCCGGTAACACCCGGGGATCACTCGTTGCGCTTTGAGTTCGAAGTGACCGGCCCGCCCGATATCGCCCACGGCAAGGGCACACCCGGCCGGGCCCAGCTCTATATTGATGGCAAGCTGGTGGGCCAGGCCAATTTCCCCCACACCACGCCGTTGAGCCTGGGCCTGACCGGCGGCATCACCGTTGGGGCCGATCCTGGCGCGCCGGTCGCTCCTTTCTACAAAGAACCCTTCGAGTTCACCGGCACAGTTCACAGTGTGACCTTCGACCTCAGCGGAGAAGTCATCAAGGACGAAGAGGCGGAGATGCGGATGATCATGGCCCGGCAGTAGGTTCACTGTTTTGAGCCCTGGCCTCTCGATATAGTTGGCCAGGGCTCACCTTCGTCGAGTAACCCGCTTAGAAGGCCCATCCGGGACAAAAGGATCCAGCGATGGATCTTTGTAATAAACAAAAAGGAAAGTAGAATCGAGATAGCTTTCATCTGCCAGTATCTGGAAATCGAAATGTTGCCAAGATCGAAGTCTTCTTTCTAGCATATCAAATGGGTGAAGATAGCCTCATCCGCGTCGTTCTGGTTGACGATCACATTCAAATGCATCGTATCGTTCGCGCGGCCTTGGAAGCGACGCCGGATATTAAGCTGGTAGGGCAAGGGGGTAACGGTCAGGAGGGTATCTCGCTGTGCGAGCAATATCAGCCGGATATTGTGCTCATGGATGTGGTTATGCCCATCATGGACGGCATTGAAGCCACAAGAATATTGCATGAGCGCCAGCCGGAGATCAAGATATTAGTCTCCTCCAGTTTCCTTGACCATGAGAGCGTCCATACCATGCTGAAAAACGGTGCTGTGGGCTATATCATCAAGAGTACGCTGGCTGAGGACCTGGCGGAAACTATCCGGGCCACTTACCAGGGCAAGATGGTCTTTTCCAACGAAGTCGGCGCTCAGCTTTTGGCCTCGCCCCAACCGGCCGTGGATTTTCACTTGACGGACCGGGAGTTGGAGGTTCTGGTACTCCTGGCAGAGGGCTTAACCAACCAACAATCGGCGCTCAGATTATCCATCAGCCAGTCCACACTCAAGTACCACATGAACAATATCTATCAGAAATTCGGCGTACAGACCCGTTCTGAAGCGTTGGTATTGGCGGCCAAAAATAACCTGATCTAATATCGACATCTTACGATCCGCAAGTCCATTTCATGCCCCTACCTGTCCTAATGGACAGGTATTTTGTTGCCAAGAGACAGGTGACACGGAATCTCCTATCCTTTAAAATGTACATAGACTAGTTCGATTTGTGATTGATCCTAGCTTAAGTACCCATGGAGGTTATGAAATGGTTAAAAAGAGTTTCATCTTGTTTCCGCTGCTCTTGGCGGCTTTCATCGTCACGGCCTGCAATGCCATCACCATCATCGTTGACGGATCTGGCGATATGATCACTGAGTCCTGGGAAGTGGGGAATTTTGACAGCATCTCTTTGAGTGGATCGGGTGAAGTGATCTTAACTCAAAGGGAGGGTGAGTTCCTCACTGTTGAAACAGACGATAATATCATGGAATATATCGAAGTGGACGTCAATAATGGAACCCTGGAACTTGGTTTCAAGAGCGGCTTCAGAAGCATATCCCCTACACGACTCGTTTTTCGCGTTGGCGTGGATCAGCTCAATGAACTGGATGTATCCGGTTCTGGCGAGATTGATTCCGACCGGATTGAGTCCGGCCGGCTGGTACTGTCGGTCAGTGGCTCTGGTGGGGTGGTGATAGATGAGTTGATGGCGGACAAAGTGACGGCCGACATCAGCGGTTCTGGGGACGTTAAACTGGCCGGGGAAGCGACCGTACAAGAGGTTTCTGTTAGCGGCTCCGGCAACTATAAAGGCGGCGATCTCTGTTCTGCGACGGTTAAAGCGGATGTCAGCGGTTCCGGCGAAATCATTGTTTGTGCCACCGAGACGCTGGATGCGGATGCCAGTGGCAGTGGATCTATCAGCTATTACGGGCGGCCAGTCTTGAACAGTTCTACCAGCGGTTCTGGAGATATTACCAGCCTGGGCGAGTAGTCGCAGCATAGGTCCGGATCATAGCCTGACGATGCATCAGATTGAGCATTGCCAGGAGTGTTTTAGCATCTTCGGTTTATTCTGACAGTAAGGTTACAAGGAGGTTGGTGATGGAAGCAGAAAAGGCAAAGAAACGTCAGGCTTCCGGGATTTCTGGCGGAATTTTTCTCATAAGCCTGGGGGTGCTGCTATATACGGGCTGGTGGTGGCCGGGCATTATGTTCGCCATTGGTCTGGCCGGCGGGGCGGAGTTGGTTTTCCAGGGTAAAATTGCCCGGGGCATTGGCACGCTGGTTTTTTTCTGCGCCATCCCTATCGTTATCTGGATCCTCCAAGAAACCGAAGTTCCCTGGTCAATAGTCGGTCCGTTACTACTAATAGGGATTGGCGTTATCGTCCTGGTAAAGGCTTTCTACTTGCGTGATAAATTGACTTGATTTTGAGTGTGCTCATTATCTTGACTCGTTAATATTGAATACCTGTCCAATAGGACAGGTATTTTTTTAAAAGAGACAGGTTACAGCCATCAGCTGACAGGGTAGAATACTCCCAAAATTGGCTCGGCTTTTTGTGGTGCTGGTGAGGTTGGCAAATTTTCCATAAAAGACAGGAATAAGGTTTGAAGAGATATGAGGGTTAAAAAAACAATCTGGAGACCTCTGGTACTTGGCCTATTTTTAGGCACCCTGGCCGGGGTAACGACGGTCACAGGCCTCTCATTCTTGACTCCAGGCATCACCGATAACGTGATCGGTTTCTTCGGGGTCCTTTTATTGCTCGCCGCCGCCCTAGGAGGCCCACTATCGGGAGTCCTCGCCTCAATCCTGTTGGTGATTATATCAACTTTGTTTGGCCCACCTGCCATGAAAGCGGTTCTCGATGACCCGATTACATTTTGGTCAAACGTGGTAGGTGTTGGGATATCTGTCGCCCTGGTTGGTTTTGCCTATCGCTTTATATTCGAGCGCTTGAAAATGCCGGTCCGCTTGCTAGCCTGGGCCGGGATAGTAATCGGTTATTATATTATACTGGTGCCGGCTACGACGATCCCTCAATACTTACTACACTCAAATCCTACTTCTGAAATCATACCGGCTGTCCAATACGGCTATCAAAGCTATATTCCCCAGGCGATCTTTGACATCTTCATCACTTCGTTGGTCTTCATCGCTCTGCCATCGGCATACACCCGGCCGCTGTGGTATGAGCCTCAAGATGCTGGCAACCATGATGATGAGATTGAAAATGCGACAGAACAGGCAGGCTATGAAAGTTAAGAAGACGATTTGGATACCCATCGTGGGTGGTCTCATCTTTGGTGCTCTGTCTTTCCTGACTACGGTGGCCAACTTGACCATTCAACTGTCTGAAGAATTGATCCTTGGTCCCTGGGAGATATTCAACACCCTCTCGGCCGCGCTATTTGGTCCGATCGGACTGCTCATCACAGAACTCGGGTTGGATGTTAGCGGCTATATCTACTTGGTCAAAGGGACCTATCCAGCGCCGCAAGATGCGAACTTCATGATTGGCAATTATTTCGCCCATCTTGTGCCATTATTGCTCGTGGCCTTCGGCTATAAATACGTTTACCAGCGCATGAGAATGCCCCGTTTATTAGCCGGTTGGTTTGTGATCATGGTCGTTTATTATCTGGTGGGCATCATACTAACGGTGCCACTGCACAATTTGGCCGTCCCAGGGCTGGGGGCCACCTACGCAAGTTTTCTGGGTTCTGGCGTGCGCCTGGAATTTGTTCTCGTTACGCTCATCACCTCGTTGATCTTACTGGCTATTCCCAAGCGTTACCGGCGGCCGCACTGGGTTGAACCGAAAAAGACGCAGGTTCACCTCGATGCGGCTGAGCTTGAAATGGAAGAAATCTCGCCATGACCATAAATAAGATGATCTGGATACCCGTTGTCATCGGGCTGGTAGCAGCCGCCTTGATGCTTTTGGCTGCTGAAGCCCAATTTTTAATTCCCTTGGGAAATGATACTTCGATCGGAGTCGGGGAGATATTCACCACGCTTTCGGCCGCAGTGGGAGGACCTGTTGCCACGATGGTCACAATTATCGTGGGATATAGCGTTCATTTCTTGCTCAATCGTGACCTGTTCCCTAATTTACCATCCGTTTATATTCTGCTGGTTGATGCCTTCTGTCACTTGTGCGCAATGTTGGTGTTGGCCCTAGGCTATTATAAATTGGTTTACCCCAGGGCGAGAAAGACAGTGTTGTTACTTGTAGGTTGGTTTCTATTGGTTGGCACCTACTATTACGTGATCCTACTGCCGCTTGAGGTACTTTTACTCAACCTTGTCGATCCTGATTTTGGGGCAACCTATACATCTTTTGCCAGAAACTTTGTCCCCGAGTTCCTAGGGACGGCGCTGATAACCGGCTTAATATGGTTTGCCGCGCCGGCCCGCTACCGCCACCCACAGTGGATTTCGCCGAAGGTAGTTCCAGATCGAAATGGTAAACTTCCAGACGAATAGTAAGAATGCTCACGATGCGAATGAATAAGACTACTTGGAGACCCATTGCAATTGGGAGCATACTCGGATTGCTGTCTTTTGTAAGTTCGGCCGGCGGCTTTCTGATTCATCTTGGGTTCTCCGGAGAGGCCTCAGGCCCACAGGAAATCCCACTCATTTTATCAGCCGTCTTCGGCGGACCCTTGGGCTTATTTCTCGCCAGCTTGATCCACGAGTTGGGTATTTCCTTATACGTCTTTAAGTCCGTGTTCTCACCAGACCAGATGTCGTCAACGGTGGTAGCCTTTGCCATAGCCGACTTTTCAGCCCACGTATTGGCGCTGTTGGCGGCAGCTTATGGTTATAGATTTCTTTATCAACGCGCCAATAAGTTAATTACTTTCCTGGCTGGATGGATATTTATTGTGGCTGCCTATTATACCTTGCTGGTGTTTCTCCAATCGATTCTGGTGGGCATGGTTATTCCTGACACACCGTTTTCTATAACATTAATGCAGGATTTTCTGCCAGAATTCCAGATGACGCTTATCATAACCACGCTCATCATAGTGGCTCTTCCCAGGCGCTACCGTAAACCGCTGTGGTATGAGTCCACAGAAACAGCACCGCAGAGCGGTGGGAGATCGAATCCCAGGAAAGAAAATACGCTATGAAAGTGAAAAACTCAATCATTTGGAGAATGCTGGCCTGGTTCCTCCTGTTGGCGCTCATTCCTCTGGGTGCGGTAACTATTTTCGTGCAACGGCAAGTAAACCAGACGGTAGTGGATGTCGAACTGCAGGCGGCCATCCAGGAAGCGCGCCTGCACGCCGCGGAGAGCGCGTACCATCCGGACGCTTTTAAGCAGCATACGCAAATATATGACGGCAGTAATATAAACGTGTTCATCCTGGCGCCAGACGGCGAATATCTGGAGCATACCCATCCCGATAAAACCGGCTCCCTTGCAGGGAGCGACTTCAGTGAAGACCTCAGGCAAACCTTCTTATCGGGGGAAAGCGGCAGTCTCGAAGACTCAGCGGCCGGTCAGATTATCGGTTATGCACCTATCCCTGGGCAAAATTCTGTCTTGGTGGTTGTCAAAGACAACCAATCCGTTAGAAACACCCTGGACGACCTCTCAAGATCCATTTTCTTGCAGCTTGCGGTCATCTTGTTGATCACCTCGATTGTCAGCGGCGTGGCCATCCTAGCCGTGATTAACCCCCTGCGACAACTAGCCAATTTTGCCGATCAGGTCGGCTCGGGAGACCTGGATGCCACCATCGACAAGCGTGATTTTGAAGGGGAAATCGCTGTGCTGGCCGACAGCTTGACGACCATGACAGCCCGGTTACGCGATTTAATTTCAAATTTGGAAAGTAAAGTGACTGAACGCACGCACGACCTGGCCATGGCCTCCGACGTTTCGCGGCAGATCACTCGTGTGCTGGATATGGATCTTCTCCTGCCGGAGTTAGTAGAAACGACACGGGAAGGCTTCGATTTGTACTACGTTTCGCTCTATCTTTTCGATCCTCTGTCTCAAGAATTGTTATTGGAGGCTGGAACCAGTAGACATGGCTCCTCGACCCATTCGGAAGCAAGGTCTTTTCCCATCAGTGCCCGGCCGAGCGTGGTGGCCCAGGCAGCCCGGGAACGCAAGGCTGAAATTATCAATGATATCGGTGTGTCGTCGATTCAAGTCTACGATCCCCAGCTGCCAAACACGCGAGCAGAAGCGGCATTCCCCATGCTGATAAGCGATGAACTCGTCGGCGTGCTTGATCTGCAATCTGAGACTGTCGGGAGATTCGAAGAGAATGAGGCGCAAATCTTCTCCACCCTGGCCGAACAAATCGCCATCGCGGTGCGAAACGCGCAATTATACCGCGAACAGGAGCACCTGGCCCGGGAATTGGAACGGGCCGACCTGATGAAAAGCCAGTTCCTGGCCAGCATGAGCCACGAATTGCGCACACCGCTCAATGCCATTATCAACTTCACCCAATTGATAGCCATGGGTGTTGTCGGTCCGGTGAACGAAGATCAGAAGAGCATGTTGAATACCTCCCTTAGCAGTGCCAGGCATCTACTCCAGTTAATTAACGACGTGCTCGATATTAGCAAAATTCAGGCTGGAAAATTGAGCCTTTATATTGAAGAAGAGGTCAATCTAAATGACGAGATTCAAGCGGTCATTGATATGGCTGAACCGCTCCTGCAAAAACATAATACCGGGCTGGCGCAACCCATAAAGTTCATTCAGGATATCGATGGCGACTTACCGTCGACCGCTTGTGACCGGCGGCGCTTCCGCCAGGTACTTTTAAACCTGCTTTCCAATGCGATTAAATTCACCGAACAGGGCAGCATCACACTCAGCGCCAAACACCGGGCAGAGAATTCCTTGTTTGCTATCATGGATACAGGACCCGGCATTCCTACAGAAATGATGTCCCGGATATTTGAGCCCTTTATCCAATCCTCCGAAGGCCTTAAGCAGGCCCAAGGTACAGGGCTGGGCCTGCCTATCTCGCGTAGCCTGATCCAGGCCCACGGCGGTGAGCTGTGGGTGGAAAGCAAAATCGGGGAAGGGACCACCTTCTTCTTTAGCCTACCCTTACGCTCAGCCATCTCGCAATAATGGAGAAAACATTATGGACAAAAACTCTCAACAACCCGTTCTCGTTTACGTCGAAGATGACGAGGCCAGCATCATTGTAATGAAAGCGATTGTGGAAAGGGTTATGAAATTACAGACGTTACATGTTTTGCAAAATAGAGCCGACTTTATCGAGCAGGTCAAACAGATCGCCGTGATGCCCGATATCTTTTTATTCGATATCCAAATGAAACCCTATGACGGCTTTGATTTGTTGGCCATGTTGCGCAACGATCCGGAATTCAAAATGAGCAAGGTAGTCGCCCTTACTGCCAGCGTCATGAGTGAAGAGGTGGCTCGCCTGAAACGAAGAGGTTTTGATGGGGCCATCGCCAAGCCATTGAATATCGAGGCCTTTCCCGATCTGATAACCAGGATTATTAACGGGGAGAGCGTCTGGTATATCGTTTGATTAGGGAAAAGAATCAAAAAGGAAGTTCTTCTTCTACGAAACTGAATCGAATTATTTCTACTTCTGGCTGAATCGCACGGTTTTGCCAGTGAAAATCCAGTTCACCTTGCTTCAGAACGAATCCCTGCCCATGATTTTGTCGCTCTATAAATCCCTATCTAAAAGGACAGGTGTTTCGCTAAAAAGAGACAGGTGGAATTACCGGAAGAGACAGATTACAGCACTCCTCCAACCCGTTAGAATGTTTCAAAGTCTAGATGGAGGAGATGATCATGTCTGAATCAATGGGTCAAGATCAGAAGAGCGTCCGGCCGGCATCGCTTGTCGTTGCCCTGGTACTTATAGCTTTGTTGCTTGTCTTCGTTGTCTTCCGCGTACAGCCGCCGGTGGCAAAAGGTGTAGAGGCGCCAACCAATCAATTCTCGGCCGGGCGCGTCCTGACTTTGTTGGAGGAGATACTGGACGATGGAAGCCCTCATATCCTGGGTAGTGAGCAAAACCAAGTGGTCAGGCAGCATATCGTCGCTGTCCTGGAAAGAATGGGTTACGAGGTCGAGGTACAAGAGGAAATAGCCTGTCGGGCGCAAACAAGCGATTTTTCCAGCTGTGGCGAGGTGCATAATATCATGACCCGGCTGCCCGGGCGGGAGAAAGGTCCGGCGCTGATGCTGACCGCACACGATGATTCGGTGCCAACCACCGCAGGCGCGGCGGACGACGGGATGGCTGTCGCCGGCATCCTGGAGATGGCCCGAATTTTGAAGGAACAAGGAGCGCATCGGAATACGATCATCTTCCTACTCACAGATGGCGAAGAGCTTGGCATGTTGGGTGCCCAGGGTTTCGTCTCTGAGAATCCCTGGGCCGAAGATGTCGCCGTGGTCCTTAACCAGGAAGCGCGGGGCACCACCGGCCAGAGCTTCATGTTTGAAACCAGTGAGGACAATCGCTGGCTGGTCGATGCCTATGCCTTCGCTGTTCCCCGGCCGGCAAGCAGTTCTCTTCATTACGAAATCTATCGGATTATGCCCAACAATTCCGACCTGACCGTATTCCGCACCGGCGGCATGGCCGGTATGAACTTCGGCTTTATCGGCCGGGTGTCCCACTACCATACCTACCTGGACAACTTTGAGAATCTGGACCTGGGTTCTGTCCAACACCAGGGTAAAAGTCTCCTTGCGGTTGCCCAGGAACTTGTCGAGGTCGACCTGGCCAATCCGCCGACAGGCGGCTCCGCCTGGACCGACATTCTGGGAATTTCCGTCGTCCACTGGCCGGCCTCCTGGACCATTCCACTGGCGATCCTGGCCCTGATCTTGCTCCTGGTCGTAGCCGCCCGTTTAATCCGCCGCCGGTTGGTCACTCTTGGCGGCATACTCATGGGCCTGTTAAGCGCTTTCCTTTGCCTGCTGGCGGCCATTGTGGCCGGATTGGTGCTGGTGTTGTTGGTCAGCCTGGTGAGCGGTGAACCCTACCCCTATTAGGCACATTCGTTACCCATAAGAATTTCGGTGTGGGCGGCGGCGCTGCTTTGCGGCGGCCTGGTGGCTACGGCGACAGCCCGCCGTAGTGGCGCCTGGGGTCTTACCGTCGGCGGATGGTTCCTTTGGGCACTGCTGGCGCTTCGGCTGGGCATTTTTCTACCAGGCGGGGCGATCATGCTGTTACTGCCCACCTTCCTGGCAGGGATCTTTTTCGCCATCGTGGCCTTCTCCCGGTTGTCCGGCTCGGCGTCAGCCAAAGAAGCAGCTTTTATCGCCGCCTCCTTGGGTGCGGGCATCGTCTGGCTTTACCTCTCTTTGATCTTCGAGAGTGCTGTTGGCTTTTCGATGAGCCCAGCCATCACCCTTGGCCTCGGGCTGGTCGCCGGCTCGCTGGCGCCTCTTTTTGCCCTCCCTCAGAATCAGACCCGTGTACGTCGCTGGCTTCTCCTGGCCACGGCCGTCACTATGATTGTGGCGACGGTCATTGCCATCCTGGTACAACCTTTCTCCGAGACCGATCCGCAGCAGGTGAACCTGGCCCATTTCGATGATCGTGATGGAGGCAATGCTTTCTGGACGGTCACCAGCCTCCAAGGGGAGGTACCAGAACCGCTGCGAACCCTCTTCGATACGGAGCCAGTGGCCGTCTTCCCCTGGATGGCCGATCCCTTGCCAGTCACCGACGCACAACCCACAACAGACCCGGCACCCACGCTGGAGATAATCTCTGAGAAACTCGCCGACGGAGAACGGGTTGTTACCGGCCGGCTACACTCGCCACGAGGCGCAGATTCGATCTTGCTCCACATACCTGTCGAAGCGTTGATTTCGGCCCTCATACCGGAGGATAACTTCCTGGTGACACCGGAAGGTGATTCAAACGGTTATTATAACTTGCTATGCTTCGGCCGCGCCTGTGAAGGGCTCACCGTTGAGCTGCATCTCAAGGGTGCGACTCCGGTCGAAATCCTGGTTGTCGATACTATCTATGACCTGCCTCCAGGAGGAGAACCATTCGACCAGGCCCGTCCTGCGATGGCCGCGCCGGCTCACATGGGGGATGAGTCCCTCATCATGACCCGCGTGACTCTCTGATCTCAGACACTGGCTGGCGATGGCGGCCTCTTCTGCCGACTTATTAGCTGAGGTTCGTGAATTTGTTGGCGCAAGTTCATCCGGCGACTTCGCCGGCAGAGCCACATGAATTCAAGCGAAATACCTGTCTAGCTGGACAGGTATTCTGTTGATAAGAGACAGGGTGCAAATGCCCAAGGAGAAGGGTTACAGGCGGCGGCCAAACCCTTAGAATCATTAATAGATAACCACATAGTTGGAAAAGCAACTGCCGGCCAGTTACCGACCTGGCAAATATAGGGAATAGGCAAAGGAGAAAATAATGAAAAGAAAAATCCTTCAATTCATTTCAGTAATGATGTTAGCAACTATCTTTATCACGACTGCGTCTCGCCCATTGGTTGCATCTGCATCACCCAGAGCCATTGACCCGGAACAGGCCATGCTGCAACATGCCGGCGCTATCGATAACCAGGAATTGGAGGGCTTCTTCGATGAACTGCTGGCCAATGAAATGGCCGAAAGACACATCCCGGGAGCGATGGTCGCGGTGGTCAAGGAGGGACAGGTGCTGTTAGCCAAAGGATACGGTCTGGCAGACTTGGAGGGAGAGGTCCAGGTAGATCCCGAACACACACTGTTCCGCATGGGTTCAATCTCCAAACTGTTCGTCTGGAAGGCCGTAATGCAGCTCGTGGAGCAGGATCAACTTTCGCTGGACAGTGATGTCAACGAGTACCTGGACTTCGCCATCCCGGCTACCAATCCCGAGCCTATCACGCTAAGCCACCTGATGAGCCATACGCCCGGCTTTGAATTCAAAGGCACTAATTTATGGGGCCTGGAGGCCGAACGGATGCTCCCTCTGGGTGATTGGCTCAAAGCCAACCTCCCTGAAAGGATATTCCCACCTGGCGAAGTAGCCGCCTATTCCAATTACGGCACAGCTTTGGCGGGTTATATTGTCGAGCGGGTCTCTGGCCAACCTTTTAACGAATACATCGAGCAAAACATATTTGAGCCTTTGGAGATGACGCAAAGTACCTTTCGCCAGCCGCTGCCGGAAAAGCTAGAGCCGGCCATGGCCAAGGGCTACAACTACACGGACGAATACATTGAGGGTGGTTTCATGTATCAACTACCGTTCCCTGCTGGATCTCTGAGTTCTACGGCGAAGGACATGGCTCGTTTTATGAACGCCCACCTGGGAAATGGGGAATTGGATGGCCGGCGTATCCTCCAGGAGGAGACTGCCCTGCAAATGCACTCCCAGCTCTACACGCCAGATCCTCGCCTGGAGAGTATGGCTCATGGCTTCTGGGAACACACCGAAAATGGCCAGCGCCTCCTCTTCCACGGCGGGGATATAGCGCAGTTCCATAGCGGACTGTGGTTGATCCCCGGGCGAAAACGTGGGCTTGTTCTATTCCACGAACAGCCAGGGTGGCTATGACTCTATCGATCAAGTGAAAAAAGCTTTCCTTAACCATTATTTCCCGGAAGCAGAACCGCCAACTCCCCCGCCGCCAGAGGAAGGTTTTTCCGAAAGAATCGCACCTTACCTGGGCCAATATACCTCGGCTGACAGTAATTTCACCACCTACGAAAAAATCTATGGCGTCTTCTCACCCATCAGTGCTAGTCTGGAGGGCGATGGCAGTCTAGTGATCGCTGGGGTTCGTTATGCCGAGGTGGAGCCGGGCCTGCTGCAGGAGATTGGTGAACCGGACAACCAGCGGGTCTATCGCCCCGGTCCAGACGGGCGCCTGTTCCTGATGGGATCTGAACCCCTGCACATGTTCAGGACCCCCTGGTACGGCGGGAGCATCCTTCACCTCCTGCTGTTCGCGAGCGGCACCCTATTATTCCTGGGCTCGTTGATCGCCTGGCCCATTGGCTTCTTCACCGGCCGACGAAAGAAGTGCGCCCAAATGTCCAGCCCAGACCTCTTCCTGCGCGTCTGGCGCACTGGGCGGCGGCATTCTTTGGCTTGCTATGGTTGTCGGTGCTGCTGGGAATCATGTCCATTTTTATGGACGTCCTGCCAGAAACTGGAGGACCCAGGATCATCTATGAAGCCGTGCCACTGTTGGACACCTTGCTGTCCCTTTCGTTACGTGTTAGGCGCGCTGGCGCTAGTCATCGTGGTATTTGCGGTGCTGGCCTGGGTGCGGCGGTACTGGAGCCGAGGCGGCCGCATCTTCTACAGCGTTTTGGCGCTGATGGCTCTACTCCTGACCTGGGTGCTCTTATATTGGAATCTGTTGGGGTAGGTTAAAGAGCCAGGATATGGGCGAGCGCCCCTCCAGGCTCCCCGCTTCCCTAACAAACGATATCACTGAAAAACCTGTCCAGATGGACAGGTTTTTTAGTTAAAAGAGATAGGGCGAAATGTCGAAAGAGACAGGTTACAGGGGTCCTCAAGAGCTATAGAATGTTATCTACAAGAGTTAGTTAATCAGGCACCTACCGGTCTCTTCATTTCTGGCCGGAGGCAGGACACAGAATAAGGAGATATCCGATGAAAGCTACTCTTCTCGATGGTTCTTTGACAAATGACAACACCGGCCAGCGGGTCAAATCGGCCGTGGCGACAGAACTTCAAAACCAGGGCTGGGAGGTGACGAACTTTGCCCTGCGCGAGAAGAAGATCGGTAACTGCGCCGGCGATTTCTTTTGTTGGATTCGCACCCCAGGGTTGTGCAATATAAACGATGACAACCGGACTATTGCCCGAGAGATCGTCAACAGTGATTTGCTGGTCTATCTAACACCTATTGCCTTTGGCGGCTATTCCTCGACGCTGAAAGGTATGGTTGACCACCAGATCCAGGTTGTTTCGCCCTTTTTCACCAAGATCGAAGGTGAGACACATCACCACCGGCGCTATAAAAAGAACGCAGATCTGCTGGTAGTCGGTTGGCAGGATGCAGCGGATGCGCATGATCAGGCATTGTTCCGGCATCTCGTTCAACGCAACGCCATCAACTGGCACGCCGGGAAATATGCCTGTGGCATAGTTTTGACCGATCAAACAGACGGGGAATTGGCGCTTTTAGCGCAGAAATGGCTGAGTGATCTGGGTAATGGCCAACCGCCCGCGACGTTGTCCTTGCCGAAAAATGGCAACGAGTCGCCAGCCGTCTTATCAGGCTCGAAAGAACAGCCTCGGGTCGGTTCAGACCCAGGACCGGTTGTGATCCGCCAGGCTCTGTTGCTAATAGGCAGCCCCAAAACGCGCAAGAGTACCTCGAATTCCCTTGGTGGCTACCTGTTCGAGCAGTTAGGCACGCAAGGTGTTCAGATTGAGACCGTTTACCTGCACACCGTATTACGCAACGCCAAAAAGATGCAAGCCATGATGGAGGCGCTGGAGGCGGCCGACCTGGTTACCCTGGCTTTCCCGATCTATGTGGATACCCTGCCCGCCCCGGTTATCGAAGCGCTCGAGCGCATCGCCGCTCACCGGCTGGGATCTGCGCCGTCTCAGCGGCCGTTGTTCACCGCCATCGCTAATTGTGGTTTCCCCGAAGCGCACCACTGCAACACCGCGCTGGCGATTTGCGAGAGTTTCGCCCGGCAGGCTGGGTTTGAATGGGCAGGCTCGCTGGCCTTGGGTGGCGGCCAGATGTTGAACGGTGTACCACTGGTTGAAGCGGGTGGGATGGCAATCCGCATCAGAAAGTCGTTGGAAGAATCCGCGGAGGCACTGGCCTGGGGCCAAGCTATCCCGTTAGCAGCAGAAGAGATGATGGCCACGCCTGTTATCCCCCACCTGGCTTACCGGCTGATGAGCAGCTTTCGTTGGTTGGTGGACGCTAGAAGTTACAGAACGCTCAGATCGCTGCGACGACGGCCGTACCTGGCTAAAGCCGGCTGATCTCTGCGCTAATCCTCAGGGATTGTTTACTCTACAAGTAAATTCTACTTGATGAAGGAGATAATCATGAAAAGAAGGGGAATCCGAGGCCTTTCCATTCTGCTGTTGGTCATTCTGTTTCTTGGTCTGAGCTTAGCCGTTACCGGTGCCGTTGCCAAAGCCAACTTAAAAGAACGGTATCCGGCACCAGGTCAGATGATAGATGTTGGCGGTTACAACCTGCACATCAACTGCCTTGGACAAGGCAGCCCCACCGTCGTTCTGGAATCGGGCTGGAGTGACTTTTCAATCCTTTGGACCTACGTACAACCAGAAGTCGCCAAGATCACCCGGGTCTGTTCCTATTATCGTGCCGGGACAGGCTGGAGCGAATCGAGCCCACAACCCCGCACCGCCGAAGTCATGGTGGAAGAATTACATGCGCTGCTGACAAAAGCCGGTGTCCAGGGGCCGTATGTGCTGGTCGGACATTCCATGGGAGGCGTGATTATGCGAGTGTATGCTCACCATTATCCACAAGATGTGGTCGGGATGGTGATGGTAAATTCAGTCCATGAAGAGCATTTTCTCCGTTATCCCACGACGGTTTTGGAAGCATCTCAAAATTTTCTAAAGCAATTTCAATATTTGGGCTGGCTCAAATCAACCGGCCTCATGGCACTTGTACCGCAAAGCATTCCAAACCGGGGTCTTCCTGATGATGCTCTGGAACAATATCGCGCAGTTTTAGCGACGACCGAGAACTTCGAGGCTTATACGACCGAATGGAACACCTTGCAGGAGAGCTACGATGAAGTGCTCTCGTTGCATATTACAGATCTGGGAGAAATGCCACTGACTGTGCTCAGCCGCGGACTACCGGATCCAAGCCCGCTCGTCTCGGATTCTGAAAATCAACAACTCTGGGAAATCATGCAGCAATGGCAATCAAAATTGGTAGACCTTTCATCGCAGAGCAAGCAGATTGTCGCTGATGAAAGCCACCATCACATTCAACTCGACCAACCAGAGCTGGTCATCGAGGCCATTCAAGAGATGGTTGATACGACCAGGCGATGACCCGGAGGGAGGTTCCTATCCTGATCGCATAGAAAGGTAAATTTAGGCACCGGGTATCTTCAGAACTGAGTCGTGGCAAACCTGGTGCCTCCCCCCCCTTGGCGTAAAAGCCCTCAGTACCAGATCCAATAAATTCCTTCTATAATCTCCAGATGGCTGTAACGCAATAGCAGATGCGTTCAATCTCAAAGTGAACTGGAAGCGTAAGGATGGGTCATGAAAGCGATCATATGGACGAGGTACGGACCACCAGAAGTTCTTCAATTGCGGAATATTACAAAACCTGCTCCTAAACACAACGAGTTACTGATCCGCATCGTCGCCACAACGGTCACGGCCGGAGATTGCGAGATGCGCAGCCTCAATTTTCCTATCTACTTGAATCTGGCTATGCGCGCCTGGCGGGGACTGCTGAAACCGAGAGAAAATTCCATTTTGGGTACGGAGTTGGCCGGTGAAATTGAAGCAGTGGGAAAGGACGTCAAGAGTTTCAAAGTAGGCGACCAGGTATTTGGATCGGCCGGCTTAAAATTTGGGGCGAATGCTGAGTATATCTGTCTGCCTGAAGAGGCGGGTCAAACGGATGGTGGGGTGGCCATAAAGCCGGCCAATATGAGTTACCAGGAAGCGGCTACCGTGCCTTTCGGCGGGCGGGATGCCTTGCATTTTCTTAGAAAAGGAAACATTCAAAGCGGGCAAAAGGTGCTGATTAATGGTGCCGGCGGGAGCATCGGTACGTTTGCCGTGCAACTGGCCAAATATTTTGGGGCAGAAGTCACGGCTGTCGACAGCGGCGAAAAACTGGCCATGCTGCGCTCGCTTGGGGCGGACCGGGTTATCGATTACACCCAGGATGATTTTACCCAAAGCGGGCAGATCTATGATGTTATTTTTGATGTGGTCGGTACAATCTCGTTGCCACATAGCGGTAAATCGATAAAGGAAAATGGCACCTATCTTTTGGCAAACCCCCTGGGATCTCAACTCTTTCGTGGACCGCTTACCCGAATGACCAGTAACAAGAAGGTGATTATGCAAACGGCCAGCGGGACAATGGCGGATTTGATCTTCCTCAGGGAGCTCATTGAGGCGGGGAAGCTAAAAACGGTCATCGATAGAAGCTATCCGCTGGAACAGATGGTTGAGGCTCACCGGTATGTTGAAACAGGGCGTAAAGCCGGGAATCTTGTTATCACAGTGGGACAAATGTGAACGGACCCAATGGCTGGATGGTGATAGATTGTCCTTCGAGCAGACAATAGCTCTTGAGGCGCTCCCCTTTTAGGGCTCACGCTGCCCGGTTGTCTGGTTCAATAAACCCCAGCGTAAGTACTTTTGTATCCTCTCAGCCGGCCGATAATAGCCAGGATTCCGAACAAAATCCGCTGGACGGGATAAGAAGGTTTCAACAGGCGGAATTCTTGATTATAAGCCCGAAAGAGTACGGCAATCTGGAGCAGGCTGGGCATGCCGTTGCTGTCGGTCAGACCATACTCTGCCAGGCCCCACATGGTCTCCAAGAAGGTTTCTGTATTCAAAGCCGGTCGCACTTCCCAGACCATCCGACCTTCCTCGTCGCTGTCGTTGTTCATAGCATGAGGGGTCCCGGGCGGCACGGTGAAGGTTTCTCCCGGATGGTAAATACGCTCTTCGCCATCAATCCAGGTGCTCATGGCCCCGCTAACAACCCGAAAATGCTCTTCCTGACCGGGATGATAGTGGGCCGGTGGCCTTTCGGAATTCGGCCGGTAAGTAACCTCCATCGCCAATAACGCACCGCCGGTCGAGGCGGCCGTTTGATGGAAGATTAACTTTTCCCCATCCACGCTCTGCAATTCGTCTCCAGGATTGGCCACGGGTCTCTCCTTGTTGGCCACGATTAGCGGCCGCAGAAGATTATAGGCAAGGATGATGGCCATCACAAATTCAAGATCCTTGAGTGAGTCAATTCCAGAGCCTATTTGACATAATCCGGAGTATCAGTGATCCGAGTTAGCCTGGCTTCTGGGTACATTTTTGACATAATCCGACTATTAGTCGGAGTTAGAATAGGGAAGCCGGGCAGTAATAGCCCATCAAAGCTTCAGGACACTCAAGGGGAAGTAGCAAGAAACGATCCAGTTGGGCTGATCAACCAGCTCGCTTATCTTCAGATCGGCCGCGGCACTACACAGACAATAGGCCTCGCTAGGCTCGAAGCCATAGTTGCTGACCAACCAGTCGATCATGTAACGAAGGGCGTTTTGAGCGTTGGCGAAAAGGTCTGGTCCGTGGGCAGTGGTGGCGTAATAGCCCTGGCTGTCCGCTTTGGTCAGCGGGCTGGGCGTCCTGAACTGAAGCTCTTTGACCGCCAGGCGTTTGTCCAGGCCAAATCTCAGGGTGACCGTCATGGGCGATTCGATGCCCGCCCCACCCACCTCGCCATCACCCTGGGCGGCATGGCAATCGGCCGTAGAGAACAGTGCCCCCTCCACCATGACCGGCAGGTAAACGGTGGCCCCGATGGTCAGCCCACGAATATCGACGTTGCCGCCGTTGAATCGCGGGGGAATGGTGTTGATCCGGCCGGCTTCCCTTGGCGCGACGCCCATCACCCCGCAGAATGGTTCGAAGGGCACTTCAACCCGTCGGTCGCCGCGAAGGAAGCAAGAATCACCAGCCAAATGCCAGTGCTGTAAATAGAAAGTGTCAAAATCAGCGGCCAGCAAACCGAAGCCGGGCATGTGGCCATTCCAGCCCCAACCTTTATGCTTCATTTCCAGAACTTCAACGGTCAGCGTATCACCCGGCAGCGCACCTTTAATGTAGACAGGTCCGGTCAGGGCATGGATGCGCTCGGAATCCACTCGTTCCAGGTCAGTATGTTTCGAGTCCAAGTTTAGCTGCCCACCGGTAGCTTCCTGGCATTCGAAAATAACGGTGTCGCCGGGCTCGATCTCAAGGCGGGCCGGGTAAGAATTGTCCCAGAAGGCATGGGTCAGGCTGTCGTCCAGGTAATAGTCGGCCATGATAAACCTCCATAACTTCAGGAAATGACGTTTAGCCGAGTATATCGTTTGATACTAACCCCGCCTAACGATAATCCTGGCTTTCTCACCTGGGCATTTATTGAGGCAGCTGACGATAATCGCCAGGGTATTTCGAAAGAGTGGTCAGATGGTGCTTATGCTATAATGAATCTAGGCGCCTCCTGTCTTCTTTCAGAGTGGGGTGATGTCATGTGGCATAAATTCAAGGTTTCTTTCAGCGCCCTATTTCATGCTTGGCTCAGTATCATTTATTTGACGTTGTTCACCGGTCCGCGATATGCCACGGGTGGATATCATTGTGAGTTGTGCGGCCAGGAGATGTTTTTCTCCGGCCGGTTGGATGATCCCTTGTCTTTCACCGTGCCGATACAATGCCATCGTTGCCAAAGGAAGATTTGTTTCGCCTGCCATAAGGCCGATGAAGAAGTGAATAAGTATGGACATACCTACTTTTTGGCTGTTTGTCTGGCGTGCTTTTCCGGCGATGGCAAACGTTATGTAAATGTCTTTCCAACTTGACAAGGCGGCCTGAAAGCTTATCTATCTGGCGAATGCCTGTTTTCGGAAGGTTAATAAGGGGGCTGTGTCGTTGGCGTGAAACGGAGGGCAGCGGCCGGCCGGAAGAAGAGGATCTATCGCGCGCAATAAGAGACAGATTCGTGGACCGCGGGTCAAATGAATAAGACCTCCTTCCCGGTTAAGGTGATGGTTAATAATCATCACCGGGAAAATATGCTGACGCACATTCCCGCGAAAGGAGGTCGTAAATTATTCACCCTCATGAGGGCGAGTAACCGGCGCTTCGAAGGCAAGCACCGGTTATTTCCTAAGATTCGTAGCAGTTACGATCCCCGGCTAGCGCAATCGGGATAACGATCGGTCACGTTGGCTTAAAGGTACTGTTACCGTGACCGAGGCCAGGCTACTGTTGCCACAGGCGTCTGTCACCTCATATGTAATTGTGTAAATACGGCCGTCGCCGTTACCCGAGCGCTCTGCCCGCAATCGGAAGTTGAAGTCATCCTCTACGATGATATCCTGATCCGTATTGCCATCACCCTCGCCATTATCCGGCTCATTAGAAGTGACTGAAACCAGGCTAACGGTCGGATTTGGGTCAAAGTTATCGCTGACCAGGACCGTCGCCGTCACGTCCACATACTTGTGGTTGGCCGGCCACAATACTTCCGGTGAGACAGAGAGTTCATCGAAGGTCGGGGCAATCTCGTCACAGAGATCCAGGCCAATGATAACCGGGTCGTGGTCTGAGGAACGATACGCGTCTGGCGCGTAGATGGCATCCTGGTTGGGTCCTTTGAAGGAGGTGTCGTAGTCGATCAGGTCGGCTTCGTCGGCATTTATGTGCCACACGGTTACGCCTTTGACTTCATCCAGCAAACCTGCTCCGGCCAAAGCGTAATCAAGATAACCCGTCTGCCCATCGAAGACGTAGGAGTAGGCATCCTCGCCAAGTTCGTAATCGATTAGGTCAGTATAGCCGCCGGCCAAGAGGACATCGATCGGATCTTCCTTGTCATAGGAATTTAGATCACCAATGATCAGGAAATCTTCATCGCCGCTGCCGGTTGGGTCACCGGCAAGCCAGTCAACCATGGCTTCTGCGGCCGCTTTTCGGGTCAGGTTACAGTTACCCGCACCATCGCCGGTATCCGGGTCGCCGACATCGTCACAGGCTGAACCCTTGGATTTCAGGTGGTTGACGGCGATAGTAACCACGCCGCCGGTGGCATCATCCATGAAGGTCTGGGCCAGGGTCGGGCGGTTCTTCGTATCGTCGAATCGGACATCGACAGACGAGTCAAGGAGGGCATAACTGCCAACCAGGGAAACGGATCCCGATTTGTAGATCAAGGCCACCTTAATGGCATCCGTTCCGATGGCGCCGGTGCTGACGTAGGAATAGGTTCCCGCGCCATTGACAGCGTTCAAACCATTGACCAGGTCAATTACTGCGTCGTCGTTAATGTTATTCTCGATCTCCAGCAAGCCGACCACATCCGCATCAATGGCGCTCAGGGCAGCGATAATCTTATCGCGCTGGCGGGTGAACTCGTTTGCGTCGTCGGCGCCACGACATTCCTGGTTCTGGGCAGGACCACAGATATCATTGACACCATCATCCAGCGTGGAGAAATAGTTCAAAACGTTGAACGAGGCCACCTTCAAACTGCCATTGACCTCTTCAGGATAGTCTGTACGGAGATTTGTGTTTGTGTAGTCCGCCCCTTGCGTGGGCTGGATGCGGTAGAGGCCGAAACCGTAGTCCATGACACCGGTTACATTCGCGACGGTGTCACCGCCACGGAACAGATTAGACAAGTCAAAATCTAACCCATTAGGATGAATGGCCGGGTCGGGGTTTTGATTCGTGCGACCGTCGTCAAGGGTAATCTTGTTGAGCAAGAAGTCGTTGGCCGCGGCGATAGCATCAGGGCCAGGCTCGAATTCGGCCGTCGGAGTGAGGCGCCGTTCGGAAGTCAAGACCATCTCGCCGAAGCGGTCAAAGTTGAAATATTCAGAGATGACCAAGGCCTGCGGGAAGGTAACATACATGCCTTCGTATGCTTCGAAGTCATCCACGTTTAATACCGGCAGCGCCAGGATTGAGGCTGCCGGAAGTGGGTTCCCATTGCTTATAACTGTAACGCCGGTGTAGGAAGTGATTTCCGTCAGGCCGTTGTATTCAGAAACGGCGCCTTCCACTTTCACCAGGTCGCCGATCTCAACATTTACAGCGGGCGAACTTCCATCATAAACGAAGATACCTTCGGATGTCAGCGGGTCAGTATCGGCATCGGCATCCTCTTCCTGGACATGGAAGCCGTTCAAATCGCCGTTGGTGCCGCTGGCGCCATCCTGGAAGTCGCCGACAACGATGCCTTCGATGGCGACCGTCTGCCCGACCAACGGGCTGGCGGAGCCATTACCCTGAACCTCATGGATTTTTACGACCGCAACCGGCGTTACACAGGTATTGGTCGCTCCAGGTGTAGGAGCATATTGGGCATAGGTGTCGGTATTACGTGCGCCGCCGCTGCCATTCGGGCAACGCTGATTGGAATGATTTTCCTTGTTACCCTCGCCATCTTCATTAACCTGAGGCTGGCCGGCATTGAGCAAGACCAGCAGATCAGCATCGTCAGCATCGCTTGTGTCATAGACGATGGCGTCAAGAAGGTTGGTCGTTGTAATCACCGTGCCACTGGGAAAGCCAGCCGCATCATCTTGATACAAGGCAACAGCGTCGGCCCCATTCTGCAGGCCGTTACTGCTGAATATGATACCAGGTGTTGGTATTACACCGGCATTACCAAGCAGGAAATAACCATCGGCATCCGTGCTAAGACCATCCAGATCGTAAGATGCGTAGGATAGATCATTGCTTCCATTGTAGAAAACAACTGCCAGCCCATCGAGCGCTGTGTTGCCCGCTCCGCCATCATATAATTCAACGAATTCGGCCACATCCGTTCCTGGTGTGTCGGAGTCAACTTCGTTGATGATGACATTGGTGCTTGGTCCGCCTCCGCCGTCACAGGAATTAAGAGGTGATGCTGTATTGCGTGGAGTTGGCGGGTTTGTAACAAAATCTAAACTGTTATTATCCGTCTCCGTGCAACCATCGGCGAGTCGTAAAGCCGCTACTGTGTTGGATGTTGCCGGGGCAGGAGCTGTTTCATAGAAATTCGCACCATCCCAACCAACCAGGTCCTTAATAAGGGCTAGTTGTCCCGGAGAACAAGCGGTCGATCCACCATTGCAACCAAGACTCGTGGTTGACATAACCAGTGCGACCTTGCCACCCGTACCACTCATTGGTATCGGAGAAGCATCAATAACATCAGGTGTTGGCAAAGCAGTCGTACCACCATTTCCCTGGGCTTCTTGTATCAAAAGATATTGGCCAGGTGCAAGTGATATACTGGGCAACTCAGTTAACTGGGTTGCGCTGGAGCCAATGTTTCCCGTTCCCGTAGCACTGGCATATTGAACTGACCAGCCTGCCAGGGAGACGGAGGAAGTGCCTCTGTTGAATAATTCTATAAAATCGTGAGTGTAGGTCGCGCCGGAGTTTCCTCCACCGCCATAGACCTGGCTAATAACGATGTCGGCCGATAGTGCCTGGACACTCTGCATTGGCACGGCCGCGAGCATCAAGGCCAGGGCGGCTATCACTAAAACCAGCAAAAAATAAGATTTGTTCATGGTTTTTCTCCTTATATAAGATACGATGAGGAATTGTTCATTCGAACCGAAACGCTTAATGAGAAGTGTAACCAGGTGGTTGCGCCAAACCTGATAAGACTGTTCTTATTGTAAGGTAGACGGACCAAGAAGGCAATGTAGAACTGGCCCCATGGCACCAATTTTTTTATGCGACCGCAAGTCAATTAACCTATGAGTTAATGCGGGTTTCTTCCCGTTTTTCTTGGGCTCAAATAGCACTATTTCATGGTAGTAGTTTCCTGATACGCAGGACTCACAGCGAAATGTTGTAAACACATACCACTTAGCTGATATCCTGACGGTCACTCACTAGCATGGTAAGAAAAACGATGTGGGCGATTTCTTGACCCTGATCATCATTTGTGAAACCAGCGTTAATTCGATCCGTTGGTCCGATTTGAATGAAAAGCGCACGATATGACAATACCCATATTTGCCGATCGGCTGATCTTGAGAACATTTATTTGCCTTCTGACACCATGGATCTCATTAAATTCATTGACCACTCGTCGGTTGCCCTAGCCGTCCCTGAGATGGCGCCCACCGAAGCCGGGGTTCAAGGATATATCGAGCGACAAAACGGCTCTCGGCCGTTCGAACAAGACCCATGTTTTAACCTGGCCATCGAGCATATTCAGGTATCGCGAGTGACCGGCTGGCTTAACCTGATTACCCGAACGCACAAGGTGGGAGACATCGGCTGGGCCTAGGGCTTTGAATTCCGCGGCCGGTGAGCAACCTTTTCACAAATAGGCGCTTTTCGCGTTCCAGGATCATCACCCAGAGAAGCGGTATGAGGCTGCAGGATATTGCGAAAAAAGGCGGGTAAAGACCAATGGAAGGAATAACCAGGGTATCAAAAAGCCAAAACTATAGTTAACATAACGAGATTCGAGCCGCGCCCAGCCCCAATATTCGAAAGTTTGCATAGCCGATGATCAAATCTTGTCAAGAATGGCTAATATGTTGACAGATTAACCCCCCGTCCATATTATCTACGAATAACAAACCCTATTATCGGCCGAGCACGAATCACCCCTGATTCGTTGGCGCCGTGTGAATAAGCAGACAGGAGAATCGAATAAGATTTGGCGGGATCTGATCCACCTCAGAATTACAAACTGGTATGTGCCTGGATGCCGAGCACCTGTGTGCTCCGGCAGTATCAGGCATGTCTTTTCTGACCAACCGTAAGAGAACCCATGACCAGGTGTTCAATTAACAATTGCAACACCCTTCCTGAGGATTCTTCTACCGGTCTGATTCGAACTTTATGTTAATATGAGAGTCATCGTTTGACTATGTTGCCAAACGATAAACACAGGAGTAATAATAATGTTTAGGAAGATTTTGAAATGGGTGGGCATCATCCTGGCCGGGTTGGTTGGCCTAATCTTAATCGCCGGGATTGTGATCTTCTTCGTCGCCCGTGGCCGGGGCAACAAAACCTATGATGTCAATGCGGCCAATTTGACCATCCCTACCGACGAGGCAAGCATCCGAGAAGGGGCGCGACTAGTAGCTATCCGAGCTTGCTCAGAATGTCACGGGGATCATTTTGAAGGACAATTACTGTTTGAAGACCCGGCCATGGGTGCTTTCTACCCGAGAAATATCAGCGGAGGCAAAGGGAGTAGAACTGGCTCATTTACGGCGGCCGATTGGGATCGGGCAATTCGCCATGGCATCGACCAGGACGGTAAGCCACTCAAGGTGATGCCCAGCACCGAATATTCGCGGATCAGCGATGAAGATTTGGCGCTGATGATCGCCTATCTGGAATCTTTGAACCCCGTGGACAATTCACCGCCAATAAGTTCGCTAGGTCCATTGGGAACGGTTTTGGTCGCTGCCGGCCTGTTGCCTTATGCGGCCGCAGAAATTGATCATGATTCCCCGCCTCCGGTGAGCGTTTCCCGAGAAGTCTCGGCCGAGTACGGGGCTTACCTGGCGGCCGTCTGCTCCGGCTGCCACAAACCCGATTTCAGCGGTGGATCGCAGCTTGGTGCGCCGCCCGATTCTCTCCCTCCGGCCAACCTGACCCCGGCCGGCGACCTGGCCCACTGGACCCAGGAAGATTTCATCAATACCCTGCGCACGGGCGTAACACCAGAAGGAGAATCGCTAGATCCCGATGAAATGCCCTGGCCGATCACCACTTTAATGACCGATGATGAATTGGCCTCAATCTGGTTATTTTTAAGCAGTCTGGAACCGGTGGTCACCGAGAGTTAATTCCCAACCCAAGACCACCTTGGTTAGCCTTAGACAAAGTCAAGCAGCAACAGGCCCCTTTTCTCGTGACATCGAAATCCGTCTGAGCTAAGGGGCCACCAGGTTGAGGGTCAACTTATGTCGATTTTCCTGGATTTCATTCATTCTTAAAAGGTAAGTATAAGCATGTCAATCCACAACATGTCAGAGATTCTTCAAGAGGCAGCCCAGGCCATCAACCAGGGTGATCAGGGTGTCTATGAGCGCGTGATGCTCAACGATTTCTATAATTATTCCCCGGCGGCCGGAGAAGAAAGCGCACCGGAAGTATTCGGCCGGATCATGGCCGACTTCCAGGCTGCCTTTCCTGATTTGACGGTCGAAGTCTCCGACTTTAGGGAAGAGGGCGATGATGTTTGCTTCACCATGACGCTCAGCGGCACACACCGCTATGATCTGTGGGGCGCTCCTGGTTCTGGCATTTCGGGTTCGTGGACCTCGGCCGCGGCCGTGCGCTTTTCTGGCGATAAGTTTGCCATCCATTGGCCGGAACTGGCTGTGCCGCAGATCATGGGAGCCATGCGCCAATTTGATCTGGTTCAACCCCCGGAAGATATGGACAAGCCCCCGAAGTACCCCGTCTCATTACCCGAAATCCTCATCAAAACGCTATTTACCGGGCAGATCGCCGACAAACCATGTTCCCATCTCCAAGATATTAAGGTTACCGACACAGATTTGCAGGTCTGCCCCCAATGCGTGGAATCCGGAGACATCTGGCCCGGCCTGCGCATGTGTCTCACCTGTGGTTTTGTCGGCTGTTGCGATACCTCCAAGAATAAACATATGAAGGCCCATTACGAGGAGACCGGCCATCCGCTGATGCGTTCGATTCGCCTGGAGGAAAGCTGGATCTGGTGTTATGCCGATAATGCCATGTTCTCGGGCAGACACCTGGATAAGTTCCGGTAGCGGAGGCGGGTTAAGTAGATGGCTTACATGATTTACCAGCAGTTGACATCGGCCGTAAAAGAGGCTTATCCTGATGACACGGACCTGGTCGCCTTACATGCCCAGGCCCAGGCTTGCCGGCTCTTTCTCCAATCATTAAAAATTGACCCCAAGTTGAGCGGGCCGGTAGCGGAGCCGGTGGCATACATCGAAGAGGCATTTAGAGAATTGTTGGTTGCCCAGGCGAAAAAATAATGAAAGTAGCCATGTTTGCGTCGAAGAGATATGAGATCGCTGCTTTTACGAACGTCAACCAGAGCTTCGGTCACGATCTGACCTATTTCGAAACCCGGCTGACCCCGGCCACGGCCGCGTTGGCGGCCGGTTACGAAGGGGTCTGTATCTTTGTCAACGACGAGGCCAATCGAGAGACAATAAAGATCCTGGCCGGTGGTGGGACCCAGATTATCGCCACTCGTAGCGCCGGTTATAACCACATTGACTTGGCCGCGGCCGAGGAATACGGGGTTTGCGTGACGCGGGTGCCGGCCTATTCACCGAATGCTATTTCGGAGTTCACCGTGGGCCTGATCCTGACTCTCGGCCGGCAGATTCACCGGGCCTACAATCGGGTGCGGGAAAACAACTTCGAATTGGAAGGGTTGCAGGGCTTTGAGATCCGGGACAAGACCATAGGCGTCTTCGGCACCGGCCGCATTGGCTCGGCCGTTATCCGCAATCTGAGTGGATTTGGGCCGCGAATCCTGGCTTATGATGTTTACCCCAATCCGGATGTGGCCGGGTTGGTCGAATTTTGCGACGATCCACTGGAGATCGTCCGCCAGGCCGACATCCTTACGTTTCACATCCCCCTGACTCCCGAGACTCACCACCTGATTAACTCGCGGACAATTGCCCAGATGAAAGATGGCGTCTTCCTCGTCAATACCAGCCGCGGGGCGCTGCTAGATACCGCGGCTGTGATCGATGGGCTGAAATCAGGTAAGATTGGCTTCCTGGCTATTGACGTCTATGAGGTCGAGGGCGATCTGTTTTTCCAGGATTTGTCCAACGAAGTGGTGACCGATGATGTCTTCAGCCGTCTATTAACCTTTCCCAATGTGCTGGTCACAGGCCACCAAGCCTTCTTGACCGATCGTGCTCTGAATAATATCGCCGAAACGACATTAATGAACCTGGCCGATTTTGAAGGTAAGGGTAGTTGTTCGCAGACCATAACCCTGGCGGCCGTGACAGGATCAGAATGACCCCTCCCCCAGTCAAACCTAAGAATATCGACGAGTATATCGCCCAATTTCCCATAGATGTGCAGGAGATTTTAGAGAAGCTGCGGCAGACAATCCGGGAATCAGCGCCTGATGCTGAGGAGGCGATCAGTTATCAAATGCCCACTTTCAAACTGAGGGGCAACCTGGTGCATTTCGCCGCCTATAAGAAGCATATTGGCTTTTATCCGACGCCTTCAGCCATCGAACAGTATAAAGATGAATTATCCGGGTACAAGACATCCAAGGGTGCTATCCAATTTCCAATAAATGAGCCGGTACCGTATGCTCTCGTGGGGGCAATAACCAAGTTTAGAGCGCAGCAAAATCTGCAAAAGAATCAAAAATAATTGAGTCATCGTCATCGAACCCGGAACAGACGATCAACCTCTGCTCTGAGCCCGCCGCGGAGAGGGCAAAGCGGTGAAGGAAGCCTGGGAAGAATCGACCTTGTAAACGGCCGGCTAGCCAACCTAAATTCCCCCATTGTGCCAACCATAAGAGGCTTAGGATCTACGGCAACAGATCGAGAAGCTCCCGGCTTGTGGGGATGTCGCTCATCGCATTTCCGAAGTAGACGAATCGGGCAATTCCCTGGCTGTCGACCAGGATCTGGGCCGGCATCCGTCCCAACTTAAAGATTTTAATCTCTTGCCCATATAGCTTTAAAACCCGGTGTTCGGGATCGGGCAGTCCGGGAAAGGGCAACTGGTTTTGGCTGAAGTATTTAGAAAATTTTTGAGCGTTTTCCGGACCAATCACCAACAGGGCCACCCCTTTTTCCAGGAACAGGTCATAATCCTGGCGCAACTGCGCCAGATGTGCACGACAGAAGGGTCAGGTAAAGCCCCGGTTTAACACCAACAGGACCGGCTGCTTTCCCTTGAACTGGGACAATATGACCTGGTTTCCCTGATAATCCGCCAGCGAGAAATCTGGGGCTATGGAATTAATGGTTACTCTTGACATTAGGCAATACGATAGCGCACTTCGACCAGAGATGCCAACCCTCGTTCGGCAGTGGCCAGCCAGGTCAATTGTCTCGCGATAAATCTTCATATAGACTGGTAGAATACAGATCGCTTCAGGAGGAATATCTATGATCACAGAAACAGTAACAGTCCCGGTTAAATCTGGTGTATTTGACAGCTACTACGCCCGGCCGGATGGCCAGGGACCATTTCCAGGGATTGTGGTCATCCACGAGATTTTTGGACTTAATGATAACATCCGCAGAACAGCCGAACGCTTCGCCGACGAAGGCTACGCCGCCCTGGCTGTGGACATGATGAGCGGCCGGAATCGGGCACTCTGCATGGCCCGCTTCATGTCGGCATTGGTGCTCAAACCGTTGAACCACCAAGGCATCCAAGATTTGAAAGCCTCGTTGAGCTGGTTGGCCGAGCGGCCAGAAGTAGAGGCTGATCGGCTGGGGGTAATCGGTTTCTGCCTGGGCGGCAGCTTCGCGCTCTCCTGGGCCTGTACGGATCAACGTTTGAAGGTCACCGCCCCTTTCTATTCAATGAACCCCCGACCGCTCGATGCAGTCGCCCGTTCATGTCCGGTAGTAGGCTCCTTCCCCGAAAACGATTTTACCGCCAAGGGCGGGCGCAAGCTGCAGGAAATGTTGGACACCCACGACGTGCCCAACGACATTGTGATCTATCCTGACTCGAAACATTCCTTCTTTAATCGAGAGCGTGCTCAATATAATGCCGAGGCATCGGCCGACGCCTGGCGTCGCACCCTGGCCTTCTTCGGTCAGGTCCTGGGCCAGTCCTGACCGGTCCGATCGGAAAACGCCCCAGAAGGAAGGCAATCGCGGGTATGCCGTCTCAGTTCACTATTAATTCAGACAATGTAGCAGGCAAATGAAGATTATTGACTATCATTGGATTGGCATGCTGGTCCATGACTATGAAGCAACCTGTGAATTCTTCGAAAGCACGCTTGGCCTGGAATATGAATAGCGAAACGAAGAAAAACAGATCACCATGTTTCGGTTTACAACCGGGCAAGAGTCCGAACTGTCTGCCCCGGCAACCGGACCCGGAACCCCAAATATTGTCATTATAATGGCCCGCTGATCGGCTTAACGCTAGAGGATGTAGCCCTGGCCAGGAAAGAGTTAATAAAAAAGGGGGCCAGTTTGTTGATCCCATCGAGGACCTATCCGGTGGTTCGGTGAAGTGGACTCATTTCTGGAGGCCTGACGGGCAATTTTATTCTTTGCAGCAATATGATGAATTATCGCCTTAGCCGGCCGGCAGTAATTCAGGCGCCAATAAGACGATGTTGCCGGTCACCCGGCCGCTTTCCAACAAAGCATAGGCTTGCCTCGCTTCCAGGATGGGAAACCTGGCGGCGATGATGGGTTTAATCTTACCTTCTTCCAACAGATTGAAGAGGGTTTTCCAATCCTGCTCGAACAGCTCGACGCCTAAACGATGGGTGCCATAACCCTTGATCCCCTTGCCATTGGGCAGCAGGTTAAACCACAAATAGGCGGCCATAAATTTGAGAAAACGGGGAAAACTTTGTGGCGCGCCGTAATGGACTAGCGCCCCGCCTCGGCGCAGCACAGACAGTCCCGGCCGCAGGTATTCCTCACCCATACCATTAAAGACGAAATCGAGACCTTCAGGTTCCGCCTGGTGGATGATTTCGACAAAATCGTGATCCCGGTAATCGATTAGCGTTGCCCCATATTCGGCCAGCCACCGGTGTTTTCCAATGGAGGCCAATCCGTACATGGTTAAGCCGGCCAGCCGGCCGAGCTGTAGGTAGGCACTCCCGACGCCGCCACTGGCGCCAATAATGAGCACTTTGTCGCCTGCTTTGACCTGGGCGACACGATGCAGGGTCTGGTAGGCGACCAGGTAGTTCAGGATGAGGACGACCGCTTCGGCCGGGTCCAATGCCGGCGGTACGTGGACGAGATCCGCGGCCGGCCAGTAGATCACCTCGGCATGGCCGCCAAAATTGGTTAAGGCTACCACACGATCGCCCACAGTGACCTGAGTGATACCGGCGCCGGTGGCCTCGACTTCCCCCAGGATGGAATAACCGGGAATAAATGGCGTCTTGGCCAGGAAGGGCCGGTTCCCGACCCGGACGGCGATATCGTCCTGACATACGGGACTGGCCAGGATTCTTATTTGTGCCTCGTCTGCAGCCAGCGGCCGAAGATCTTTTTCGACGATCTTGATGACTTCTGGCCCACCCCTTTGGGTCACAACGATACTTCGATAGCTCATACTCTTTGCCAACCTCTGTCAATAATGGATGGCAACAACGAAAGGATTTTCCTAATGTTCAAATCGACGATTTCCCAGGGTACCAATTTCCGAAGTTTAAGAAAACTTCGGAAATTTCTAAGAGTTAGGCAGCCTTCCATAGCGCCCGTCAGAGACGCCGGGCCGTCTGAGCGACCCTTTTTCAGCCTGAATCTGGTCGAAGTTAGCAGGGTTAAGCAAGCCACTTTTAATATCTTCGGCGATGATTTCCGCGAAGCGGGCTACTGTATCGTCACCGCCTTGTTGTGAAAACGCCACGACCTCCGCCATATCGATTTCCTCGGCCGGATTTAGGGGCGTTGGCGTGCCATATAATATCTCAAAAGTTGAGCCACCCTCGGCCGCGGTTATCCGGAGAGTGATTATGGAAAGCAGTCCGAAAGCCTGGGCCTCGATGGTCAGGTAATCTGGCGGGTCAAAATCAACATATAGATAGTAGATATCGCCGGTCCGGTGCTGGCAATGGTAGGCTGTGCCAATGCCCTCCCGGCCGCCCCGCTTGTCGGTGCGGGTGACACTGAGCATGTCAAAGAAGCGCGTCTTATTCTGCACATTAGCCGCGTAGTCCCAGGTAAGCCAGGGCGGTACAGGCAAGAATGTCTTGGAATGAGCGATAGCCTGCCCGGCCGTGACAACCCGGCGGTTCCTCGCCCTTTCAACCTTCCAGGCCTGGCGCAGATCATAAATGAAGAGCTTTACTGCTCCGTAATGCTCGTAATTCTCAAGGTGGTCAAGCCAGCCCTCGGCCTTCCCGTCGATACCCATGCCGGTCAGGGCGGCCTCACTGACCAGGCCATAGCCAAGCAATCCCGTTTTTTCGGACACGGAGTTTTTCATCAGCAGATGGGCCAGGATGACGTCGCCCCCCTGAAGATCCCGCTGCCGGCCGATTTCCTGGACCAGGTACTCCCCATTGTGGATGAAGATCTTTAGGTCTAAGAGGGCCATATTGATGCACGCGTCACAATTACAGGTGGTATTCAACTTCATCAGGTTCAGCCGGCGTTGGAAGTTGAAGTAGGTCTGCTCCATGGTGTCCAATAGATGCCGGGGTTGAAGAAAAGCGCTTGCCGGCGCATAACAGATAATGGCATCGCCCTGGGTATTGGAGACAATCAGCGGCGGGGCCAGGTTATCCAAGATCGACTCGAACAATGCATCCAGGATCTCCTTGGCGTGATCGAGCTCAGAGTGTGTGAGAAATTGGGTGTAACCTGTGATGTCGGTGATGAAAAAATAGCCGGATTCAATTGCCATGAACTAGGGTTCCAGATAAGGATAAGGGTGGATAAAGGAAGTGTGATTATCCAACTTCTGGGCTGATCGACAAGGCGGCGGGGTTAGCGGAACCAGAGCTCATGTGCGCTGTTTGGAGGAGTCGGGCGGTCGGGCTGTCAGTGCCCACACAACGTTAATCATCCGCCGCTTAAGGGAACTTAGAGAGAATGACCCGGAGGCCTTCAGGCAGTTGACCTTGGAAGTCCATCAGGTCCAGACAGGGCCTATTCGGGATGCCCGTCCTGTAGAAGCGATCCGATCCACCCTTGGTATCGATCGCTCCGATTGAGCGGCGGCAGCACTGCCTATTGGGATCCAGAAGCCCGCTTAACCTTTAGTACGGCGCTTGGTCAAGTAGCCATAAACAAGTCCGAACACAACGCCAAAAATAGTACCGAAGACGATGCTATTGCAGGTGGCCCCGGTATCGCCCAGAAGCCTGGTTATGAGGATGGCGATCCCTATGGCTATAGGCACACCTAATCAGATGCCCGTACCAATGGCTTGACCTGTTTCGCCACGTGTTACGTGCATTGGCTTCTCAGAACTCATTTTGTTTACTCCTGACGAAGATTTGTTTTTGGAACCCGCTGGATCAGAGAAATCAAATAGGCGCACGGGCTGTCCGGCCCCGAAGATGATTCCGGGCTAATAGGATCGACGCCGCCCACAATCCAGGCGATGACAATGCCCACTGCGCCGCCGATTAGCAAGCCCATAGCTGTGACAGCAGTGACCGATCTTGACCCTGCGTCATAATGCTATTGGTTTTGATCCTCGGTATTCATCTCTTTTCCCATCGATTAGTGATTCGAGAATAATCGAGGTGTATTAAAGCTCAGGCTAAAATACCGGCTGTTCACTTAGAGTCAGGATTGAATGGCTACGAAGGAAGCGGGCCAGATAGATTACGCCCATCAAAGAAATTATTGCGCCCAAGGCCATAAGCCACCATTGCAAGCCAATACCTGTCAAATAGGCCAGTAAGGCGAAGATGACTACCAACGGGCCATAGGCATACCAGCGAGGAGCCCGGTAACTACGGCCTGCGGCGATAAAGCCGGCGATGAGGGTAAGGGCGATAACAACCACGGCAACAATCAGCACGATCTCCATAAGGGTTGAGCCGGGCCAACCACCGAAAAGCAACACCAGGAGTGAAGTACCTAATACGGCGATTAGGACCAGGCTGATGATGACGCTGGTGGTGGCATTGAACGCTTTCTGAGTCATCGTCGGCCGTAATTCTTCCTTGCCCAAACGAGGTAGCGTTATCTGTTCTTTGGCCGACCACGAGACTGGGATAAAGATGGCTATATACACACCGGCCATCCAGAACATTTCAGTGATCACCATGAGGCCGGCAAAAAAAATGATCCACCCCACAAAGATGTCGAGAATGCCATCATCGACATAAGCCATATAGCGGCTCCGGAGCCGTTCATTACCCTGCAACTTAGTCACCCTATCCTCCGATTAAGTAAATGACCAGCAATAAGAGAGCTGGTCTGATATAAGGATAGGTGATCCTTCTCCCCCAGGCATCAGCCGACCGGGGAAATCGATATTGGCCGGATGGCTAATCTTTCCCTGACCACGTTGCGGATTAGATGGCAAATAACATCCTATTTCTGCAGTTGGGCAGCCCGGCCCACTGATTGGATCGCCAGGCCGGGCGCTCGAACTCATCGGACCTGGCCGAAGAAAACAACGATAGTTCTGGCGACCGGTTTATGATCTGTGCGAACGGATCGTACTACCGTTTCCTGGTGAAGAAGTTAACCGCTGCCAGTAGCAAGACGGCGCCAATTACGGAGACGATCAAACTCCACAGGTTGAAGCCGGTTACCCCACCACCGCCAAATATACCAATGACAGCACCGCCGATGGCCGCGCCGACGATGCCGACGATGATATTCATCAAGCAGCCTTGTTGATCACTCCGGTTAGTGATCATACTGGCAATCCAGCCGGCCAAACCGCCTAAGACAAGCCACCCACATATGCTCATACTGTTTCCTCCATACAAAAATCTCAGTGGATACTACCGATAACAATACGGAGAAAAAAACGTTTGGGTTGTAGGCTGGATGTAGGCTGCCGACGATCCGATACTCTGGTTTGATTGAATAACCTTTTCCAGACAATCGGCCCTGGGCTGATATGTTGGAGCTAAGTCTACAGGGTGATGTCGTCCGCTAATCTCACCAATAATTTCTGTGTTGCGACAGGGACTATTTGCCCGGATACGGGTCAGGACACGCCCGGAATCACCCCGAAACTTCCAATCAGGTATCAAGAGCAAAATAAGATAAAGGGTCGGTCAATTCGAAATCTGAAGCTTGGGATCTGGTGCTGCGCTGAATTGAAATAAGAAATAGCCAAAGGCGATAGCAAATCCTGCCAAATCAACAAAAAATAGCCAGCCGAACGCGGGTATTCTATCGGTCAACAAAGCCCAAAGAATCACGATGGCTGCCAGCGACATCCAGGCCACTTTGGCTTCTACGACAATCTTAACGTCCCTCCACAATTCCGCGTTATAAGAAAGCAGAGATGATAACGCACATCCAAGAACGGCCGCGCCAACAATCCGATAGGCAGCGTCAGCCATGTTCCAGCTGACCAGGTCGCCAAAAATGATCGGAATGAACAATAAAATGACCCCGGTGAAGAAGCCCTGAATGGCGTGTAGCAAGAATGTGATCTTTAAACCTTTTGAGATGGACCTATTCATTTGACTACTCCTTTGACCCCATGAGAGACTGCTAACAAGCAGCCAATCGAACTAAGCAATGATACAAGGCTCTCAAATCATCTTACCATATGGAAAGGGCCATGTAAAGGCCATGCCATATAGTGTGCTTTTACAGGAAATACTCTGTTCCAACTGCAGGCTCAGCTCAAATCCACTGGCTACCACGAACTGAAAATCGTCATGGGTCGACTTTGGCTATCCCCACGAATCAGCGGAGACTAAATCATCCATTTAGGCCTCTATATCATTGCCAAAGATCCCTGACAACTGGTTACCGCAAGGCACCCAGCCCGCCTGTTTGAGTCCGTTTTCATCGCGAACGACTACCCAGACGACTGCCTGGTTTCTGCCGGTCAAAAGATAGGGCCCTTTACGAATCAAGCGGTGCTCCATCTTTTACAAAGTATAGCCATTTTCCTCAGGCCAGCGCCTGACCAACTTTCGGGACCTGGAAAAGAAGTAGCTAGAGTAGACGATCAGGATAACTACGCCCAGAGTTATGAGGAGGATTGTGGTGGAAATCAAGATGTTTTTCGGCTCGCAATCCAATCAATCATTCTATGAACGGCCGAATACAGGCTATGTTCAGATCGATATTATAGACCAAATGAGAGGAGATCTCATGGCACCACACTTACTTACAGCTCAACCCAGCTGGTCTCAGGCGGCAAATCGACGCCAGTCTGATGCGCCTGGGACGACTGACAGGGTAACATATTTTGTGACGCAACGAATGACTGCTCGGTAACATATTCTATTGACGCAATACGGGCACATCAAGCGATTCTTCCTGGTGCTTAGGTCGTCCTAAGCGTTGGCTATGGCTATAATAATGGCCATTGATTTCTGATTTGAACCAAGGCAACATCACCAGATGGCAGTCATGCGTTAAATAGATAACGTATGAGTTCACCAAGGAGAATAATGATGGAAGTGGAAAAACCGGCCGGCCGCGCCGAAGTGGAAGCGGCTTTCAAAAAAAATCGAGAGCTAAGCAATCAAGATCTGAGCAGCCTTGACCTGTCGGGCATCAAACTGCTAGGCTTTAATGGCGAGCAACTTGACTTGAGCCAGGCCGATCTGAGCGGGGCAATGATCGCTGGTGGCAACCTGGAAGATGCTAATCTGGCCCAGGCCACTCTGATCGGGGCGACAATAGCAGGCATCAATTTAGAGAACGCCAATTTCACCGGGGCCGATCTCACCGATAGCCGTTGGGTTGGCGTCAACGTCGAAGGCGCTGACTTTTCGGAGACGACAACAACGGGGGCAAAATCAACAGCGGTAAGTTGGTCCAGCGCAAAAGTACCCCCCAAGGATTTGCCCGAGTCGCTGGTGAATGTACCTGTCTGGGTTCCAGGCATCGTCCTGGGGCTGGTCGCCCTTCTGGTTCTCCTCTTGCTTAGCAGGCGCTTCAAGAGAAGCTGACAATTTTCAGCGGCGCATCAGCTGCCAATCTGTCCACATCTTCAGCCGACCCAGGCAGAATGACTGCTGGGTTTGGACATGAAAAAAACAACCGGCAACTAGAATGCCAATACCGCCGGGAAACCAAGAAATATATGGGCCTCAAAGGTGCATTCTTAATTTGTCTGCTGTTCGGGATAACATGCGCCATCTTCATCGAGGCGGAAATTTCAGTATCAGCCACTGAGGAAGATTCATTCATCTTCTTGCCGGTTATCCATAACAGCGAACCAAATCTCCCCACCGAAGAGGAACAGATTGAGCAGGCTGTTGCCCAAATGCTTAATTCGCTAAGGGTAAAAAACGGCCTATCTGAACTAACGCTTGTGCCGGAACTTGCTCAATCTGCCCGGGCGCATAGCAAAGATATGGCCGATAATCATTTTACCGGTCATACAGGTTCAGATGGATCGTCTCCAGACCAACGAATATTGGCCGCGGGTTACGTGGCGTCATACTGGGGTGAAATAATCGCCTGGGGTTTTGGCGGGGATTCGGTAGCCGTGGTTGATTGGTGGATGAACAGTCCCATCCACAAATCACTCATCTTAAGCAGCTCCTTCAAGGAGTTTGGGGTAGGACATACCCGCGACGCCAATAGCGATTGGGGATATTATTGGACGGTGAATTTTGGAGTCAGGTCCAGCGCTAATGACCCATACCAGCAGCAAAGTTGGCGGAGTTGCACTTTCTCGGTGAGTAGTGACTTAGGTGGTAGCAGCTTGTATGTTAATTCGGCCGAAGCCTGCCCATAGGAGGGGGATAATTGCCGAGCGGCAATTCGGAGTAGATTCAACGATAAACGGAAACACCTGATCCGCTGAAGTGCTTAACTCCGACCCTTACGATCAAGGGCTGCGCCAATGGCGGCGCCGATAGCGACGCCAATCGCGACGCCTGCCGCCAGATTATCCGTAGCCACACCAATGGCCGCGCCGACGCCTGCCCCAATCGCAGTAAAAGCGCCCATTTTGTTAGCCGCTGGCTTGGAATCTGGCGCCTGGTTTGGCTCGTTTTCCATATTCATACTCTCTTCCTCATTGTATTGTTATCCATCCGCAAACGGCAATCCTGAATCTAAACCCAAATTCCAACCAGCTCCGTTTTGCCCAGCATCTATCATCTGTCCCCTTATCAAAGAACGAACACCTGGCTGACGCAGCAACAACAAAGGTTTCGTTGAATATACCTCTTATTTCCCAGAAGTGTGCCAGTAATCGAGGACCTAGCTTCTATCAGAAGGGGATGAAGGCTTTCGCCATGTATCAATGATAATGACGATACCGCCAAGAAGGGCCACCAGGCCGGCAATGGCGAATCGTATTTCTCCACTCATAGCACTGCCAACCAGAAGGTTGGTACCTTGCAATAACCAAACAAGACCAACCAGAATGGCTAGCACCCCGATGATCGTTTTTACCACTTTCATAGCTTGCTTTATACCAATAATCTCCGACTTAGCCTCGCATTCTGCGTATCTCTACCGCTACCCAACGAGATGATTAGCTGCCCTTGTAGACCAGGGGCATGGCCACGAAGGGGCACGCGACGGTCGGCCCTGAATAGAACTGCAATGTACCTTGCGCCCAATCGAGAGCCGCCTGCGTTTGCCAGCAGACAACATTGGCATTGCCGGGCCAGATATAGATAAGCGTGATATTAGCCAAATCGCTCAAGGAAGCCGGTATCGGACCACTCAGGTTGTTGTTCTTTAGGTCGAGCGCGTCCATCGTATTCAACTTGCCTAACTCAGCCGGGATCGAACCGCTGAGCTGGTTGTTAGGCAGGTAGATCTCGACGATACTGCTGAGATTCCCCAATTCGGGAGGGATGGACCCGCTAAGCTCATTACTATATAAAGCCAGCTGCTCTAAATTGCTGAGCTTGCCCAGTTCGGGAGGAATCGGACCGCTCAGGTGGTTTTCCTCCATATATATCTCCGTCAACAGGCTCAAGTTGCCCAATTCTGCAGGGATGGGACCACTTAGGTTGTTCTCATCAAGGGATATATACTGCACCTGGCTCAGGTATTGAAGGTCTGCCGGTAACGTGCCGGTGAGCTGATTCAAGTCCAAGTCCAGGCGGATCACATTCCCGGCATCACAGGTCAACCCAAACCAAACTGGATCACAGGGATCGGTCCCTCCCCAACCGGTGCTATTTGTCCATCCGGGGCCATTGGTACTGTCGAAAAGGGCCATCAGCGCCTCGCGATCGCCGTTGAGGGCCCAGGTAGTCGAAATAACCCCGATCATCACCGCCAAAAAAATTACGATTATCAGTGCTATTCTCTTCATGGTGTTCGTCTCCTGCTCTTTGGGCTCACTGAAAGGTGCTACAAATTGTAAGACTACGACCAATTTGAGGCCATCTTTCCAGCCATTTTGCAGATTCCGGCCGAAAACCCAGTAACAAACCTCGTGCAAATGTGCGCCTTCTAGCCATCCTGCTGGCCGTTTGGTTATGATTAATCCGCTGTCGTCACTACTATTCCTCGGGCCAGCCCACGGCCCAGCAAGCTTAAACAGCCTGTTGTGTTAAGCACTTGTCAGTAAACATGATTGGAACAATCAGGCAATCTTGGGCGTCTATTGTATAAAATAACCCAAGAAAAAGTATGCAAGATCCGCGAGGAAATAAACGCCAGATGTGTGGATCCATAGGCGAAAAGAGATGCTGGTTGGCTTTGCTTTTTCTTGTATTATCTTTGTTCACTGCGTGCGAGAATCATAGGACTGGATCCATTCAGAATGACGATATGGTTATGGCCGTATCCGTGCAAGATACCCCCCCGGCTGTCTTGGACAATAAGACTGACGTTTTTGACCGGGAGCAAGGTGACGCATATCCGGCTGAAGCGACACTCGAGGGGATGTCTCCTGCGATCAGTACGCTACCCGAAGAATCGTTGATACCGGTTAGTCTCGAGATAATCTCGTCCAAGAATGTGGCGAGGATACAACCTGTGGCCACGCTTTTCGTACCCCAGGTTTACTGGACCCAATTCTCACCCGATAGCCGCAAGCTGGCCACGATTGCTCAAAAGGCGGAGGATCGTAGTTGGATGGTCCAGGTATGGGATCTAAACAGCGGTTTGGCTCTTTACACCGTCAAAGGCGGCCCGGCAATCTTTTTTTCCACAGACGGTTCCAGCTTAGCGACCGCGGCCATCGGGCAAGGGTTTTACCTTTGGAGGGCGGCAGCAGGCAATAACGTCGGTTTTATTGAATCTCCCAATGCCCTGGCGCTCTCCACTGATTGGTCCTCTATTGTCAGCTACACCTCCTATGATAGTGGAGCTGATTCATCGGTACTCTCTGTCATTAAGGGCACCTCTGGTTCTGACCGGTACGAGCTGGACGTCGCCGGCACCGTTGTCGCTACCAGCTTCTCCCCAAACGGTCGCTACCTGGCCATAACCAGCGGAGGGCTATCTAGCGAAAGTAACCTGTTTGATGCACTTACGGGGGAGCGCCTGGCCCAACAAAAGATGTTAGATCGCCTAGTTTTCTCACCTGATTCCCGGCAGATGGCAGCGACCACCGGTTCAGAAAGGGAAATATGGCTGTTCGAAAGCGGCGACTTTTCCCCGCGCCTGTCCTTGGACAACAGCGCCGGGCCGCAGCCACAATTCTTGGCTTTCTCGGCCGAGGGCCACATTTTGGCGGCCGCCTTTGGGAGCGGATTGCGATTCTGGGATACGGTCACTGGCGAAAATCTACTGACCTTAACGGCTCAGACCAGTAACGTCCTTTTTTCCCCCGACGCTCGTTTGATGGTGACCAGTAATTTTCAGGGTGAAGTTCTTCTTTGGGGTGTGGTAGAGTGAGTAAGCCGGCGACAAAGCCAGTGTCACAATTCTGTAACCAAAATTGCTGAGACGGTAACATTTCTATTCTATGGCGGTAACATCAACCTGGTAACCTTAGAAGCATGAGACAACTAATTTATTGGATTTAGCAGGAGCGCTCAATTGTGTTCAGAATATTTCGCCTACCCCCTATTGTCATGGCTGTTTTTCTTATCCTTTTCGTACTGACAGCTTGTGGTAACCAGTCGACGCCACCGGCCGGCCATTCGGTTTTTGGCACCTTGGACGGCCGGGCCGGTTATTTACTACTCCATTGGCCGGAAGGATTGCGAATTATGATCTGGGACGATTTGCCTCACGGGGCTCATAATAATGGTTCCAGCAGCTCCAGCGGCGATCCGGTGTTCCATATGGACGGCGGAGCCCAGGGTCCCGATGGGCGAGGTTATGATTATATTCTGGAAAGTAAGGACGGCTTCACGGGCGCTTTCAGTATCGACGGCAATACCTATGATCTGGCCCGTGGAAAATTGTTCTTTATCCGCACTACTGGGGGTGAAACCTGGGTCGAACAGCTGGATATCGACCTTTCCGGATTGGAAACGTCCAATGCGGGTGTCGAAGCATTCGGCCGGTATTTGCCTGAGGTCGTTGCCTTTGCCGAGGGGAACGAACCACCCTTAATGCTTTCTTCAAATGAGCGAGCCGCACCCTCGACGATTGCTGAGCCTCCGCCAGCCACAGGGGTCATGACAAGGAGTAATCCAGCACTTGAGAGAGTCGTTGCGGTCGTCCTCAGCAACGACCGCGAGGCCAGGCGAGAGCTAGTCCAATTCAGTACGGCCGGCTGTATGTTTATGGAGAGTATTACCGGCCCACCCAAATGTTCGACCGGAATGGATGAAGGTACACCGCTGGAATATTTCCCGTTCCGGCTCCTGCCAGGGGAAAGCCAACCGGTCCCGCCGCAAGATATTGATCTGACGCTGGATTTTGACGCGACTTTACTCTATGCAGCCTATCGAGAGAAAGAAATATCAGGGCTGGGGGAGATCACAGCCGGCGACGGATTTGGGCTTATTTTCGAAGCCGGCGACGAGGCAGGTTGGCGGATCTTCACCTTATTTCATCTAAACGAAGAGGGTCAAATAATTCAACTCGATGAATTTGGCTGTCGTTTAGATGAGGATGGGAACATCACCCAGGATGATTTTTATTATTGCCCGCCAGAGTCCATCTTGGAACGAGATGCTATCGAAGTGTTGGTCCGGCCGCCAGCCTCAGGCGCTGGCCCGAAAACCATCAGCACACCTGACGAACCGATGCCCGCTGCCCCAACGCCCATGACCCCCACCCCAGCCGTTAAAGCTGCGCTTCCTCAAGTGACCCGGCCGCTCTATTTCCTGACCAGTGAATTACCGACCTCATCGGTGATCGGCGACGGGCATGGCCTCTGGGTTCTAGAGCCGGGTAGTCCAGCGGTGAAGCGGATTACCCCAGAAGACCAGCATGTGACAGCTGTCGACCTTCAACAAACCGACGGCCGCATCGCCTACGGCACCGGTGACGGGGCGATTTTCCTACTCGAGCCTGACAACCAGGCCCGGTTGATCTACACCCACCCGGCCGGCGAACAGGGCGAACTGCCTTCTATTGGTAGTCTCTCCTGGTCGCCCGACGGTGAATGGCTGGCCTTCACCGCCGCCTATCAAGATGATGCCTTTGATAATGAGGGTGGAGGGCTATGGCTGTTTGGTTTGGAGGGCGAAACCGTCAGCCAGCTGATCAATAACCGCCATCTCCAGCCTGGTGAGGCCGACGTGAGCGTCGTCAGGCAGATCATTGATGTCGATTACTCCCCCGATGGATCGGCGCTAATGCTGCAGGCCAGCTACTGGGAATACATGGATACTTTGTGGCTCTGGCCCCTAGGCGCCGGTCCGGCCGAGGACAATATCCATGACACCGAGAGGCTGTGGCGGGATGGCGCCTGGACAGCCGACGGCCGGTCTATCATCTTGTCAGGTTGGGACATGGCGGCTTATAGCGATTTGGCCCAGGTAGATATAGAATCCGGGATGCTTACCAGGTTGGTTGACGGCGAAGCGGCCGGGCTACTTATATCGAACGCCCAGCAATTACCAGAGGGGATCGTTTTTGTGGGCGCGGGAAGTGATCCAGATAGTAACGCTACTCGGACTCGCCTCTACCAGATCGGACAGGCGGCCGGGGGTGAAGAAATGTTTAGGCCGGTGTGGCCGGATCGCGAACTGTGTTCTGGTGGTTTCGTGATGGATATCGCCTGGGATCCGGCCGGTAACCAGGCCGTCGTTTCCTGCTTCGATGGCGTTGAATTGATCGCAATTGATGGGAGCAGCTATGCCGATCTCATGCCGATTCTGGAGTCGATACCAGGAAACAACGGCTTTGAGGTCTTTTGGGGCTCGCGCTAAGGACCCTTTTCCGGTCGATAATCTGGGTAGCCGACCGGCATCAGCCAGGAGAATTAACCTGGTAAAAAGTTGTGTTATTTGAAAGTTATAGAAATGGGATAAGAAGTGCAAGGGTTTGGTAATTATCATTATATAACGCGTGACTAGAATCTCCTACGATTTGGCAAAATTGATCAAGATAGCTGCTGTTCCGACAAAATTTTGCCTTATTTTCGCATGTGGTGTTCACCAAACCAGTTCGATCCAATATAAAAGCCGGGCTTCTCACACCTAAAGAAAAGCCCGGCCATCTAGTAAACCCAAGTGAAACTCAGATTAAGATAGCGTGTTCTTAACTCATCTTCGGCGTCAACGAGTTATCGGTAACGGCCGCACGTATCGAGCCCCCTATCCATTTGGCCTGGTTCACTACGAAAGAGATAAACATGATGAGAATGACCAAATAGCCGATGCCGCCAAACATCGTGGGCAAGGGTTCGACAAGTCCGGCTTCGACCATGGCCGACTTTTCACCGGCTAGCGTGATGACTATCTGGTAGGCAACAAAGATCCAGAACAGATCGATGGCGGCTTTGGCCAGACGAGTATAGATGTGCCAGCGACCCTGGAACAAGAGAATTAGCCATAGGCCGATGCTTAACAGCATGGCGCTGTTCAACCAGACCAGGTTATCTAAAATAATATTCGTAAACATCGGCTCATCACCCCAGGTGAATACGAAACCAATCCGGTCGGCAAACAGATTGAGCAAGATCAGAAAGACGATGCTAACGGCGGCGCCGGCGGCCGCTTCGCCCCGGCCGACGAGGTCTATATCCTTGACTTCGGGCAGCGAACGAGGATCCCATTCATCGCCGCCGCCTTCGTCAGGCTTCACGTCCAGGCGTTGGAGTATGGCGAATACGATAACTACAACGGTGAAGCCGGTTAGGTAGGCCTGGAAATAGCCGTTGAACACTTCCAACAGAGTTTGGCCGAGCTCCAACGATTCCCGATCCGTGATTATAAAGCCGATGGCCAGGGCCACCGTCAGGCCGATGGTAACGGCCAGCAACATAGCGCCAACAACGAGCTTGAAGATGGGGAATAGCTCGGGCCCAACTAGATATTGACCGGCCGGCCGGTAGGAGGCAGCTACCTCATCGGGTGAGCCAAATTCTTGCAGCAAGGCCACGATTTCATCTTCGGTCGCCTGACCTTTGTAGCGGTCATCGGCCGTATCGCGCAGAAGGGAATTCAATTCGGCTTTGATATCAGCCCGTCCTTTGCGGGGCAATTTCCGTCCAACTACATTTACATAACGTTCAATCAGATCCATTGTCTTTCTCCTTTAAGGTCGGCAGCAGGATTTCATCCATAATACCGGCAAGTCCATACCATTCCACCGTCAGGCTAGCCAAAATCGCGGCTCCCTCGGGACTCAGGCGGTAATATCTTCGGGGTCGTGAACCCTCGACATCCCAATCACTGAGGAGCAAACCTTGCTCTTCAAGCCGGCGGAGCAAAGGATATAGTGTGCCTTGTTCGATCTCCAATCCGTGGTCTCCCAATTCTTGAATAAGCGCGTAGCCGTAACGGGCTTGTTTAAGCTGGCTCAAAGTTGCCAGGACCAAGATTCCGCGCCGTAGTTCGAGCATCAGCTTGTTTTGTAATTCAGGGGTTTCGCGTTTCTTAACCATGTCCAATATTATACTGTTTGTTACACAGTATTGTCAATATCCCAATAATGTAAACAGTTTAACAATAAGGATAATGAAGTGTCCAGCAAATAAGAAGAGCCGGCCGGTATGCCGTAGCCTTCGTCGAATAAGCATCGGGAAAGCGGTGGGGCGCCGTCCATGTCAGGGAGACCAGGGGCGCTAAAGTTCAGGCACAATACAATCTTGGAGGTACCTATGCTTACTCGTAATCACTCAGATAGCCAGACCTACCAGAAGCGGATTCAGAATGGACCTTGTTTCATCTGCCAGATCATCAACAACAATCCCGACTATCCCCACCAGCTCATTTTTGAAGATGAGCTCGTAATAGCCTTTTTGGAGCGCTTTCCGACTCTCTACGGCCATACCCTGGTAGCTCCAAAAAGCCACCGAGAGCAAGTGACCGGCGATTTTTGCCTGGAAGATTATTTGTCATTACAACGCCGGGTTCATGCCATCGCCGAAGCGGTACGCTATGAAGTCCAAGCAGAACGGGTCTATGTTCTTTCGTTAGGCAGCCAGCAAGGAAACGCCCATGTCCACTGGCATATCGCCCCCCTACCCCCGGGCGTGCCCTTTGAGGAACAACAATTGCAGGCTCTAAGTTGGGGCAATGGCATCCTGGAAGTATCAGCCGACCAGATGGCCTTCCTAGCGGCTCGCATCCGTCTACGGCTGATCACCCAAACTACGGCCGCCCACTCCTGGCACCTCGATCTAGCCGGATAACAAAGATTCGTTTATCCACTTTGGATGGCCAGCAATGCGTCCCTTAGCGCGCTGCTGATTCCCTCATAATCCGCGTCGCGGGGTGTCCCTGGGAAGACTGGCCGGCGAAGACTCGCGTACTCGCTGCCTATCCACAAGGCGAATGCATCAGCCGTGGCTTCTTCTCGATCCTCATGGGCATGGGCGCGTAACCAATATCCGTTGACCGTTTGCCAGTAAGCGGTCTTGAGATCTCTTCCGACCGGCTCTAATTCTTCGACGATATCCGCACCGGCCAGAATAGCGACCCGAGCGTGGAACTGCGCGCTCAGAGCCCGGCCCAGTTGGTGGTCGAGCGCATGGCCTATTTCATGGTAGATGTAGAATCCACCCATACGAACGAAGGCGGCATCGGCGAGGCTGATAATCTTGGTGCTGTGGTTGACCAGACCGACCAGGCCCAGGGCTTCGTCGATATGTTCGCCGGGTTCACGCCGGAAGCGATAACCGGAAAGGAGCTCCGGACCATCCAACCCTACCTCAGCCAATGCTCGGAAAGTGTGGAGTAACACCTGGTTTATGACAGCCAACTCATCTGTTGTCCATTGACTGGTCTCGTCAACGATAAAGCGCTCAGGCTGTGAATTAGACGGGGGCGCTGCTGGGGATAGTTCGGTGTCCAAGATGGCGGCAGGCGCCAGAGCCATCAGGGCCACTTCAGTAGCAACCGGTTGCCGGTCCGCTTCGACCTGGTTGAAGAAAAAGATGATACCGCTGATGAGGCTTATGGTGATTAAGATAACTTTGCCGGCCATGTCCTGTCTCCTGCTCGGTGATTAATTAAGAGCAGTTTCGCAGATAGCCGTCGGGCGCTCGTCGGGGGAGCGTCAGCATATGGATGGCGGCCGCCAGACGATCGTCAGAAAAGCGTCAGCAAGCCTCCAATTTTGTGTTAAAATGCCTCATGCCAATCTTGTCACTATCACTATTGGGTTCTTTTTACTCGACCATCGGCGGATCGCCGCTCAGGGTGTTCCGGACCAAAAGCGTGCAGGCTTTGCTTATTTACCTGGCAGTGGAGAGCCAGACCGGAGGCGCTATACAACGGGAATTTTTGGCCGAAATGCTTTATCCCGGCCTGCCGCCAACTTCAAGCAAAAAAAACCTGAGGCAAACCCTTTATGAAATGCGCCAGTTAATTGCCGGTTCAGGCACCGAGGAGCAGCCCCTGATCCTGGCAGACCGGCAGACAGTGGCTTTGAACCCTTCCTGGACGATTGATTTAGATACTAATCGCTTCGAGTCAGGAGCTCAGAGCGAGGAGTTAGACCGGCTTGAACAGGTGGCCGGTCTGTACCGGGGCGATTTTCTTAGCGATTTCTATTTGCCAGATAGTAAGACCTTTGAAGGTTGGGCGGCCATGCGGCGCGCTTACTACCGGCGACTGGCGGCGAGCCTCTTCGACCGGATGGCCGAAACGTATCTGGCTGCAGAGGATTATGCGCAGGCCGAGGAATATGCCCGGCGACAGCTATCCCTGGACGATCTAAACGAGCCGGCTGGGCGACAGTTAATGCGCGCCTTAGCTGGGCAGGACCAGCGAAGTAGGGCCTTGGCCGAGTTTAAAGGGCTGCAACAACGGCTAGCAGTAGAGTTGGAAATCGAACCAGCCTCTGAAACCCTGGACCTGTTCCGGGGTATCCAGGCCGGAGATATAGCCCCGGCAGGACAACCGGCGCTCGATATGGCTGGTCAATCTACGACCCTCCCGGCAAGAGAGCAGCCACTGCCAGCAGACCGGCCGGCGGCCAATAATCTACCCCCGCAGCCAACGCCGTTTGTCGGCCGGGAGGAGGAGTTAGCCGAAATCAGCCGGTTGTTAGGAGATGGATCGCCCACCCGGTTAGTTACCCTGTTAGGTCCAGGGGGAAGTGGTAAGAGCCGGTTGGCCATTGAGGCGGCTCGGTTCATTGCCCGGGAAAATCCCGGTACTTATCCTGATGGCATCTGGTTCGTCCCTCTGGCTGCTCTCAGCGAAGAGACAGCAATTGTTCCGGAAGTGGCCAAGAGCATCCAGATGGTTCTTGCCGGTGAAGATAAACCCAGAGAGCAGCAACTCATGGAATACCTATCCCAAAAGAAGTTATTGCTGCTATTGGATAATTATGAACAGCTATTGGTCGAGGGGACACAACCTTTCCCGGCCGATCTGTTGGGTTGCGCAGCTGAGGTGACGATTTTGGTTACTTCCAGAGCCCGTCTTAACGTTCGGGGTGAACAGCTGCTTCCTGTGGGTGGCCTGGACCTGCCGGAGGAAGGTCTATCACTAACCGAGGTGGGAGAATCCATTGGCGGCGCTATCCGATTATTTGCCCAAAGTGCCAGTCGGATCAGTGCCGAATTCGAGTTATCGGCTCAAAATTGGCCGGTTATCGTCAAAATCTGCTCGTTATTAGAGGGATTGCCCCTGGCCATCGAGTTAGCAGCCAGCTGGATGGAAGTGCTTTCCCCGGAGGAAATTGTGGTTGAAATCGATCGTAGTCTCAATATTCTTGAGGCGGATTGGGCAGATATGCCCTCTCGGCAAAGAAGTATGCGGGCGATTTTTAACGCTTCCTGGCAGTTGGCCTCCCAGGTCGAAAAACATGCTCTTAAACGACTATCTGTATTCCGAGGACCGTTCGGCCGGGAAGCAGCCCTGGCCGTCATTGGGGCAGATCTAAATATGCTGCTAGCCTTGGTAAACAAGTCGTGGCTGACCAGAGATAAAGCAGGCAATTACCATTTTCACGAATTATTGCGCCAGTTTAGCCAGGAAGCGCTGCAACAAGATGATAACGAATGGCGAACAGCGAGGAAGGAGCATGCCAGCTATTTTGTTTCGTTGCTGGTTGATTTGGGACAGGCAATACGTGGGCCGGAACAAAAGAAAACCCTGACCTTGATCGAAGATTATTTCGAGAATATTCGCCAGGCCTGGACCTGGCTGTCTGGCCAGAGGGAAATATCCACCCTAACCCAACAAATGTTGCCGGCTATTTTTCAATTCTGCACTGTCCGAGCTCGAGGCGAAGATGTAGTTGCCCTGGCAACTGTGGCTATGGAAAACCGGGCTGAGCGGGAAATGGATTTGATTGATGCCGCGATATTGGAGACTGCTGTCCTGGCCACAACCTATGGTGGTTATTTGCCCAGTTTCTTCCATGGGCTGAATGTTTCTCTAGAGGTCCAGGCCGACGTAAGCGAACGAGTCTGGCTTACTTTCAAATCTCTTGACCCTAGGCGACTGGATCCTTTATGGGCTGTCACATCAACCATCATTTATGCTTTTACCAGTAAAAGAAATCGGGAAACTATGAAACAGCTTCGCCAGCTAATAGGCGCATACAGAGACAGTCAGGATGAATGGGGCCAGGCATTTGCCATGAAATATCTGGCGTTGATGGGCAGCGAACATTTTGTCTTTTCCGCGGAGCAGATTGAGCCAGAGAGTATCCCTGCTTCTATGATTGATGGCCTTGAATGGGATCGCTTATTCTTGGAAGCTGCCCAAATCTTTGAAAGGTTGGGCGATCAATTAGAGCTGGCAGATTCACTCCGCCTCTTGGGCAACCACCTTCATTTTACAAATCCTCGAGCTGCATTGGAGCCATTGCAGCGGGCAAAATCGCTGTTCGAGCAGCTAGGTAATCCTATCATGACTGCCCAGGTTTTAGGAACACTGGCTTTAAGGAGTTTATGGTTGGGTGAATTCGAGGAGTCATTTGCCTACTTTAAGGAGAAGAGAGACCTGATCGAATTTACCGGCAACCGTAGCTTCCTGAAAGAGGTGTATGCATTTGAAGCCATCCATGCTGCCCGTTATTTGAGCATTGATCATGCCCGGGAACTGCATCAAAAAAACCTGGATTTGTTGACGGCATTCAATGACGAGACAGACAAAGCGTGGGTATTGTGGGAGTTGGGTAATATTGAAAGGCTGGCCGGAAACCTGGAGCTGGCATTGAACTATTTTCAGCAGGCCCACCAGCTTATCGAGCGAGATAATATCGTGTATGCTCGAATTTTCTATAGCATGGGAATGGGAGATTATTGCCAGGCAATCGATGATTACATGGCGTCCATTGCCCACTACCAGGATTCGCTGAGGTGGGCTCAGGAAATCGGTCATGAGTGGGCAGTTGGCTACGGACTAAGCGGACTGGGGCGAGCCTATCTCGGCGACAAACGGTATGCTGAGGCTAAGGATCAATTCTTTGAAGCCTTGCACTTTAATCAGACCACAAACTATCATGATCTGACGATGATCGCGTTGGCCGGTCTAGCAGCGCTCAAAGCGGCAACAAACGATTATCAGGCGGCGTTGCTCCTGGCAACATTTGTTTACCAGAGTCATAGGAGTTGGCTGGAAACGAAGCGCCAGGCCAAGGAAGTCATCACCAGAGCGACAGTCCGGCTATCGGCGGATGAAGTGTTGAATGCCCGCCGGCAAGGGCTGAGCATGAGCGAGGATGAAATCCTAGAAATGGTATTTGCCGAGGAAGATTCCGAGGAAGAATAGGCGCTGATAGAAGAAATCACACCAGTGTGTGAGCCTTAGTGGAAAGCATTAAGCTAATGCATGGGCATCTGCATAAATTATCAGTCCTCTCACTCTAAAACCTCAGCCAGTTGAACCAGGGGATAAATATCGTAGTTATGGCCATCGGAAAAACGAAACACGGTGACGCCGTTGGGGTGAAGAGCAACCAGGTTGCCGCCATAACCCATCATATAAGGTACGTATGTGCTTTCGCCAGATTCGTCGACGAAAGGCAGGCCGTAAAAGCTATGGCCATAACGCACTTCTCCATCCGGCGAAAGCATGCCCGATGGTAAATCTAATTGCCCATCCTGATACAAGGCGCCGGCTAGTTTCCCGGGATGTAGCAGCTGCTGTCCCTGGTACCGGCCGCCATCATGGTAGAGTTGGGCCACCTTGGCCACCTCGTCTACGGTCGGATAGAGACCATAACCGAAGATGGGCAAGCCCCGGCCGCCATCCGGTTCGACAGTGCGCATGATGGGTGCGTGCTGTACGCCGATAGGCCGGTAAACCTCTTCGACAACCATATCCCAGATATCGGCATCCGGCCCCTCCTGGCTCTTGAGGAAGGCGTCCATGGCCGCCGATAGAAGGAAAGTATTGATCGAGTTATAGCGGGCGATCTCCCCTGGTCCCCAGGGATAGTTGCCGAAAGTGAATACGTAAGCCAGCTTCTCTTCCCGGCTATTGGCCATCATAAATTTATCGAATTTTTCCTCATCCTCATCCCCGAACAGGACATTGGGTTCGACTGGCCGGGGTATGTTGTCGCCGACCCCGGTAGCCATATCCAGGGCATCGATAAAAGTCACCTGCTGCCAACCATCGTGATCAGTCTTTATGTCAACATAATCGGCGATTCGCAAATCGTAGACCTGTTCACCGTACTTTTGGGCCAGCCGTAACAAAGCCACGGCCGCGCCCATGGACTTGGTGACGGAAAATACGCCGTGACGCATGAATTGGCAGTAGGGGAAAGGACCGTAACGTGTATAACAATCCTGCAAGTAGATAACGCCATCCACGACCAGCCCGGTGGCGCTGATGTCCCGGAGATCGTCTGTTGGCCACAAAGCCGTCTATCAGCTCTCTGTTGAGCCCGGCCACCACTTCGCTCCAGGGACGCACGGGCCATAAGCCGGCTAATTCCTCGCTGAAGGCGGTCGCCAGCTGCTCCTTGTCCGGCAGAGACTGGGATTGGAATACGATATTGGTCTGCCCCCAGAAATCGGTATGGTTCCAGGCAGCCGTCTCCTGGATTATCTGAATGAATAAAGAAGAAACGGATTGTTTCGTCAAATAGGAAGGTGGCCAGGCCGTTATGGGCCTCGTTGTAGTCGTCAGCTACCAACAGGAAGGGAAATGAAGCCCGAGACATACCCTGGTCGGCTTAACCTCTGACCAGACCCTGCCGGGAGAGAGAATGATATCCCAATAACTACCTCGCCCCTCGGCGGGGATTATCTCGCGCACGGCCGGAACCAGATAACCTTCTTGACTGAATAAAGAGATGGTGACGGCCGGGAAGATGACCTGGCGGGGATCAGGCAAGTAGTCACGATTGTGAGTCAGGCTAGCCATAACAAATTCCGGAATGGATAAGAAACCTTCGAAGGGGATAGAAGTCGATTCCGTATCTCCGATAGGCAGAAAGTAAGCGTTTTGGACCGGTCCTTCACCCTGGTATTTGGCCCCAATCAAACTCTCATAAGTTAAACGATCTCTGACAGCCGGCGCCGGCGCTTCCTGGATTTTGGCCGACTCGTTGGTTGACGTCCGGCAGGCAACCAGAAGTGGTAAAAGGAGAAGCAACAGAGAGGTTAAGAAAAAGCTTCCTGGATGCTTGCGCATATAAGCCCCCGGCTAAATTCGAATGTTCTAAGGATAGCGATATTTGGTAGGATTTTAGTGAAGAATCGTTTCCCAACTATTGCCAACATAACTATTTACGAGAAACCGGTCCACAAAGTTTCTGATTAAACCTAAGATTGTAGGTCAATCCAGAAGCAGTCTACCCAGCCAAAGATCATCGATTGCCTCCGGCGGCATGGGATTATTTAATGAGCGTCAATAAGCAGTTTGATGCCGTTAATTGACCTTTGTAAGGCGGGGCACAGAACTCTTAGCCGGGATCATGTATTCTATTTACAGACAGCAGCAACCAAATCTTTCTCTTTTTTCTTTCCCCCCAATTAAAGCCCCCCATCTGGGGGGTTTTTCGGTTTCTTGCCTTGAATGGGTCCTGGCAGCTATGAGGCCAGATCCTGATTTTCCTTGAGTTGTCGCCCATGGTGGTTTATACTCAACCATGTCAATATCAGCACCAGAGTAAAAGAAAAGTCGCGGCCGGAAAAATTGCCGGTCTAAAGCGCGGTAACACTTTGAAACGCGTTTTAGGGGAAATCGGCTTTCGAGGAGGATTGATGACAATAAAGAATTTGACGGAGAAGCTGGCGCTCGAGTTGGTTGCCGAAAAGAAATTCCACGATTTGATTCCCGGGGCTAACCCAGATGATCATTTTGAGTCAACAGGTATCGCCAGCAAGGGCAATAATTTTTTAGTCGTCTTTAACGATACCCCTCATTTCGCGCGGATAGACAAATCCCTGACCACCGGTCACGATTCAAATTGTCTGTTCAGAAATATGGGCAAAGCAACCGGCTACCAGGACGTCACTTACGACGGCCGGGGGCAGCGGTTCCTGGCTCTGACCACGGCTACGAAGCAGGGAGACGGCTCCAATTTGCCGCGGATTAACCAGTTTAATACCGATTTAGGCTACGTCGAGGGGCGTTTTATCGATTATGAAGCGAAAGGGAATGACCGGATCTTACGAGGCATCGCAGCCATCTGGCGCGATGACCAGCTTTCGATCCTGGCCATATGCAAAGATAACAATTGCCGGGGAGGCAAGGAAGGGCAAATACCCGGCGGCGGTCAGATCCATGTCTTTCAGCCAGTTGCTGGCAGGTGGGGCCACAAAGAGAGTATAAGGCTACCGAAGGATCTACCGTTTAGAGATTTCGTCAGCCTGGAGGTACGCGGCAATCGCCTGGTAATCCTTTCGCAGGCCAACTCGGCCATCTGGATCAGTACGCTCCAGGATAGCGGATGGGGTTTTATCGACGACGGCATCATCTACGACCTGCCGCCAGGCAGTAAAGATGATATCAGGTATTGCGCCGTAGAAGGGATTGCCTGGGTCGATGATGATAAAGTGGCCGTGATTTCTGGTAGGCAGCACAGCCGGCGACCCAATAAAAGTTGCGCCAAGAGGGACCAATCTATTCATGTTTTTGAGATTCCAGCCGGCTAACGACTCCAAGACATGAAGTCGAATCTGCCCACCAATGCAATTTGAGAAAGTCAAGGATCCATGGCATTCGTTCGAATAATTGGCAGAAAATGATTACGGAGGTATTTGTTGAGCGGGAAAATAGTAAATCTTTATGTCAAGCGTTTGCGTGGAACGCCGATGGAAGAGGTCAACGAGGTAACGGCCGTGGATGGCCAGGGTCTAAGAGGTGATAGTAGTTACGGCCAGAAAAAGCGCCAGGTACTGCTCATCGAACAAGAGACCCTGCGTGAATTTGGCCTGGTAGCGGGCCAATTGAAGGAAAACGCGGTGGTCAGCGGGATTGTGCTGGCCGGATTAGTGCCCGGATCCCAGATTCAAGCTGGCGAGGTGCTTCTGGAAGTTACTGGTGATTGCGCACCCTGCCAGTATATTGAAGATCTACGGCCGGGTTTGCGCCAGGCTATTGCCGGCCGGCGGGGCACTCTATGCCGCGTCGTGAACGGTGGCCTTATGCGTGTAGGCGACCAGATAGGTATAGCCTAAAGAACTAGCGCGGCAGCCAGTCAGCCCGCTATCTCCCCTCCCTCCGTCACACCATGCCAAACGAGCAGAAATGGGTCACCGTGTTTCGGTGACTTTTAACAACCCTCGAGGAGAATCAACGTCATAATCGCGAGCGGCCGCCAGGTGTAGTGACAACAACTGGCCCGGTAGAATCGTAACCAGGGGAGACAACCATTCAGGCACACTTTGAGGGAGCGCCAGGGGAATACGAGCATGTTCCAGAATGGCGGGCACGTCGCTGATGGTGATGGTTTCCGCCTTGCGCTCGTTTAACAAGGCCACAAATTCAGCCAGCGCACCTTCAAGCACGCCCGAAGGGGCGATTACTATGACCGGGAATCCAGGCTCCAAAAGGGCCATGGGGCCATGGAGAAAATCGGCGCTGCTATACGGTTCAACGATGGTATAGGTCAGCTCTTTCAGCTTCAGCGCTAGCTCGACGGCCGTGGCGTAATTGAAGCCGCGGCCGATCACCACACAGCGGTTCATGTACCGGTAGCGCGGAGCTATTTGGGCGATAATGTCATTCATGGTGAGGGTAGAAGCCATAGCCTCGGGTATCGCCTTGAGCGCCGCGGTGACTGATTCATCGCCGGCCAGGGAGACACTTAACATGGCAATAGCCGCCAGAGATGTGGTATAGGTCTTGGTAGCGGCTACTGCCCGCTCCTCACCCGCTTGCAGATCAATCACCACATCGCCCAACAAGGCCAGATCTGATTCCGGTGTATTGGTGATGACGGCCGTAAGGGCTCCCTGACGGCGTGCTTCGGCCAGAACCGAGACGATGTCGGGGCTTTTTCCACTTTGGCTGATGCCTATCACCAGGGCGTTGTTAAATTGGGGTGGTTGTTTGTAGAGGGAGAAGAGACTGGGGGTCGCCAAAGCCACAACCAGGCCGTTCAGTGCCCCGAGCAGATATTTGGCGTAGATGGCGGCATTGTCGCTAGTTCCCCGGGCGGCGATAACCACGTGGGTAATCTTCCGTTCCCGGATGGCTCGGGCCAGCGAATTTACATCAGACCACCTGGACTCAAAAAGCCGCTGGATTGCTTGCGGTTGTTGGTTGATTTCCTGGTATAGCAGCGTGTCCGTGATCATGATCATAAATCTTAGCGAAATTAGCTTCTAATAGCAATCAGTGATCCTGGTCCATATTTATGTCGGATTGGCAATCCGACCTACTCCTATCGGGTAGTCATCTCGACCTCAGCAGTTGTGCCAGAGGTGATGCGCCGATTGCCGGAGATCCGGTTCAACCTGGCTGCCAAAGTGCCCGACAATCCAGATCGTCACAAGCGGTCAACGCTTTGAGGAGCATGGGCATGATGTACTGTATCCAGCGGTCGTTGATACCGCCCCGGCAATACTCCGTTGCTATGTAAACAGCCATCGGCACGCATAGCCGGTAATCATTAATAAGTTGGTCCCATGAATAGTCGGTCACGCCGTTGGCCAGGAGATGAGCATGGTACCGCCGTAGGATGGGTAATTCGAATTGACGGCGCGCTTCAATTTGCCAATCTAGCACCAGGGCATAGACCAGGTCATACACCCCTAACCAGGTCGTCAGACTCCAGTTGAACGGCTGGCGATCAATTATATATATTGGACGCTGACCAACCCGAGGTACCAGAACATTATTGTGTCCCACATCACCATGAATGAGCGTGAAGCCGTTAAGCTCGGAGGCTCTATTGATAATCGTCTGGGGATGATTGGCGAACAGCGCCAATAAGAGATCGGGCCAATGAGGCTCCAATTCAGAGGAGAATCGTTGGAGGATGTGCCCTACCCCAGGTTCGGCAATATCGACAAAGCGCCGAATAAAGTTGGCGCTATGAATTGGCGCGCCGGCTTCGGCCACTCGCTTCCCGCCCCACCAATGGGCATGTAGTACGGCCAATCCCTCCGCCAGAGCCAGCCCGTACTCGAGGGTCGGTTCCTTCTCAGAAGCCAATATATGGGTTTCCGAGACGTCTGCCAACAGAATATGATAGCGTCCTAACTCTTTTGAATAGCTTGCATCATACCACTCGAGAAGCGACGAATTCGGCAGATCCAGGTAATCGCGCGTGTAATAGGTTACTTCGGAATCGTTAAAGGTCTCCCCGTCGCCCAAGTCAGTTTTAACCATTTTCAAAAAAAGGCGATTTGGGAGTGAGCCAGCGGCGTCGGCCGTGTATTTCAGCACCAACGCGGCATTCGATGACCAGTTTCCCTGGCCTCCAACTACCGCGAATGAGTCCACAGCGCCCCGAGTCATCGCGCCCCGGGCAGCAAGGACGGAGGTCAGCCAATGGGTCGTGACTTGATCAATATGGGTAATAACGGTATCTGGAATTATCGCTCCTCGTTGTTGTCTGATAATAGATTGTTCCGGCTGGGGGCAGCTATACTCTTTCCCGCCAAGAGAAGAATTAGCTGGATTTCAGGGGGCCACAATTGTCCATGTCAACCGGCAACCAGACGGTAAAGATGGTTTTCCCCGGTTCCGAGGTCACTTTAATGTCTCCGCGGTGTTTGTTGATGACAATATTATAGCTGATATCTAGTCCAAGGCCGGTGCCAACCCCAGGAGGCTTGGTGGTGAAAAAAGGTTCGAACAAATGACCCTGGACTTCTTCTGGAATTCCGGGCCCATTGTCCTCTATTTGGACTGAGATCCAGTCATCATCCAATTCCGTACGCAAGACAATCTGCCCTTCGCCGGCCGGCATCTCGCCTAAAGCATAGGCGGCGTTATCAATAATGTTAGTCCAGACCTGGTTCAGTTCACTGCCGTAGCCCTGGATCTCCGGCAGGGTGGGATCATATTCCCGGCGTACACTAGGACCATTTTTCAGTTTATGGCCAAGGATCAATAAGGTATCATCAAGTCCCTGGTGAATATCGACGGCCTGGATGGGGGCCTGGTCCAGGTAGGAATAGGTCTTTAGCGCTTTGACGATGCCCGAGATCCGTCCGGCGCCCTGCTTCAATTCGGCCAGGAGGTTGTACATCGTATAGGTGGTATTGAGCCATTTCACGACGAAGACGAACTGTTCGGGGGAGAAGGTGTCGGCCAGGGTAGCCAGGTCCTCGGAGGAAAGGTCAATACTAACAAGGTCTGGAGCCACCTCCCAGGCATCTTCAATTCCCAGATCTTCCAACCACTCCTCCAGTTCATATTCCCGATCACTACGGGTTAAGGCGTCCATTTCAGGCGGACGGGCAGCCTGGAGTTGGGCTTTTTTGGAAAGTTCGTCCCAGGTGCGCCATTGTTCCTCGGAGAGACCGGCACTGTTGAGTTGGGCAAAGGCTTCTGCCGAGAGGGTGATGGCTCGTTCCAGTTGCTCGGCGCCTCGTTTAACGGCCGCGGCCGGGTTGTTGAGTTCATGGGCTACCCCGGCGGTAAGGGTGCCAATCTGAGCCATTTTTTCACTTTGGCGTAGCTTGGACTGGGTCGATCGAAAACGTCGCAAGACGGTATAAAACATCGCCTCCGCGGCCGACGAGCTGGTACTCAACAGTTTTTGGAACTGTTCGCGTTGGATGGCCAGTAAAAGAACATCGGTATTTGCTGTCACTGAGGCCATACGCGGCCGGTCCTCCAACATGGCCATCTCGCCAATGACGTCACCGGTGCTCCGAACGGCCAATAGAATCTGCCGGTTACCAGAAGCCTTAGTGATCTCCAGTTCGCCTTCCTGGATGATGTACGCGCTGTCGCCTTTATCGCCTTCGGCGAACAACTGTTCACCGGCCTTTAATTCAATTCGATCAAGCATCTCACACAACTGGAATAGATCATCATCGGGGAGATCGGCAAACAGAGGAACATTTCGTAAAAATTGTTGTATCATTTTTTTACCGGAGTGATTTTTTCAGCCTGGACCCGGCGACCGGCATTACCGGCGTGAGCCCTAGGCGGCCAAGGGTTTATCTTACTCAGCAGGTGTACAATAACTTAGGTTGCCGCTATCTGGACCTGTCGTGATATCGTCATCCTTACAATATACGCGATGTCGTCCAATGGTCAAGGATTTGATGAAAGAAATCTTCATTTGATCAAGAGGTCCGACGGTTGGCGGTAAGCGATAGGGCCATCTCACCCGGTGAACAAACCAACAAATTGGAGTATGGCTATGAGGCCACAGAACCCCGCAATGATCAGCCAGAAATTCGCTATTCCATTTTTACCAATCCCCCTGGCGATTTGGGATTGTCGGACACTGCCAAAAGCAGCGGCGGCCGATACGATTAACATCACAATACCCATTAACATAGGTTTTTCCTCCTGATCATAGTTATATAAGGTAAAAGCGGTAGATCGCTGACCAAAAGTTGCCCTCGTTAGGGCTCCTCTGGGATACTTTCCGTTATGCTGGCATATAATCTGGCCGCGACCGGTTCACTGGGAACGGTAATCCAAACCTCTACTTCAGCCGGTTCTGCCAGGGGAATATGGTCAATCCACTCCTGACCACCACCAACGATCCGCCCGGCATTGTCGTAGACCACGGCCGAAAGGTGTACATTTTCCAGCGCGACCTGGTACGGATTGATGATTTCACCATGCACAAGGGTACCGACGGTATTTGTGATGATGCTCACATTCTCGGCCACCAGAAGCGGCACGGAAATAGCGGGCACATATGCATTGGGCCAGGCCAGCACCTCCATCCGGCCGACTGTTTCACCATCATCCACAAGGAGAGAGTCTCCGATGCCATAAATCTGTTGGGGCACGAGGAGCTCGATATAACCCTGGTCCACTGCAATGACCTTTTCCTCATCATTAAAGAATGTAACCCGGTATTCTGTGTTCTTGAGAGTGTGGGAAGTGTTGGGATTGGCTATTAGAAATCCATAACCAACCTCAATCCCTCCTTGAGAGAAACCGTAGTCCAGGATGCCCAGGTCCAAGGAAAAGGCCGGCCTCCGAATCCTGGATGATAAAAGGGTTGGCAATGAAACACGTGGATAGAGTTCGACTCGGCCAATGAGTTCGCTGGTGGTCAGTACAATGTCAACGCCGGTCTTGGTGCCCGCCGGCAGAAAACTCAAAAACGTGTAGCCCGCACCAACAATCCGGCTGTCGCTGCTATAGGCTATAGCTGATATTCGAATATCTTCCAGATCAAGGTCTCCTTCATTGGCTAGCAAGCCCGATACCCGATTATAGAACTCCGATGGACGGTAATTCACGCCAAATATTGTCAAATCGGGCGCAACCTCCAAATCAAGGATATCCCCCGTTGTAATCTGTAATTGGATTTGAGTGATTGTCTGGTTATCATCCAGCCGCAAAGAGCCGGCGATACCCAGACGCTGGTCCGGTAGAAGCAGTGCGATATTCTCCTTCTTATTCCCGGCAAGGATCCCGGCCGCATCAAAAGCCAGGATCTGGAATTCATTCCCTGAAACAGCCATGTTATTTGGATTCTCTATCTCGAATCCATATGCCAGGAGGTTGCCATTCTGAGCAAAGCCCTGATTACGCAAGACGAGTTCTAGAATGTTCGGGGAGGGAGACTCGAGCAAAAATGGTGTAGATCTCAAGGCAGTGGAGGCCTGGCTTTCCAGGACAGTGGCGATCATTGTTGGCGTCTCTGTGCCAAACCTGGTCGCTTCAGGCGCGCTTTCTGAAATGGTTGTAGGGGACGTCGGTGATGCTGCGCGACAGCCCCCAAGCAACAGGGAAAGGATGATCGATATGACCAGGATAATGCTCGAGCGCCTGGGTATGTCGGAAAGCATGGGTTGAACGCTCCAACACAGAAGAAATCACACAACAAAAACCAAACACTACGCCTCTAACAGTAGGGTAACACGGGTCCAATATGATCGCCATACGAAAATGGTCCCAACCCTTTCGAGGCGCCATCCCATTTCCTATAAAGTGGCAAAACTCACTACTACTGTTGCCTGTATATTACCCTGGCTTAAACTGGAATCTGAGAGAGTTAGCAGCTATGGGCAATCGGCCTATTCGAGTAAATCGATAAAACCGGGATCATCACGCAAGCTCGTCAAATCACTATCCTGGAGTGCCCATTCCTTCAGGAAAGGATACATTTTTATTCCCCGGCCGAGATTCTCTAGAGCTTTCTCGTGTTGACCGGTGATTGCATAGTGGCAACCGAGATTGTAGAGCACATTGCCACACCAGGCATCAGATTCCGACAAGGCCAGCTGCAAAGTGGTCATCTCCTCCATGATGTCGTTGGCCTGATCGATCTCCCCTCTTTTTGCAATCAGCTCGGCCGTATGTTGCATGGGATGGTAAAAACTGCCGAAATTTATTCGTTGCCACAACGGCCGGCCATTGGTCCAAGGGTAGCGCTGTTTATCATTTAACTGATCCTCGGCCAAACCCTTCAAACTTTCTAATAAGTCGTATTGGACCTGGTCAAGAAGATCTTCGACCTCGGCCCAGAGCACATCCTTGTACTGTTGCCAGACGTCGGCGTTGATGTGGTCGACGGTTCCGTCGCCATCTTCTCTGTCTTGTTGGTCCAGATCGGCCAGTTCTTTAGCCATATCGGCGTTCCAATAGATAATGTGGGCTATCACATCCTTGGGTGACCAATAGGCGACATCACTGGTGGCCGACTTTTCCTCTTCAGTTAAAGTAGCCAGGTACTCCCGTTGTTTTCCGTAGCTAACCTGGATGAGCTTGATCAGCTGTTCACGATTCACACTCATTATCTCCCACTCCTTCGCTTACATTCTAGAAATCATACACCATTATTTACCGTTTTGCCCCATGGAAATTAGAATACATTACGTGATTGCAAAGGGTATATTATCTGGTGTGCGGGGTATCTAAGCTGGGTCAAGTATCTCGTTAGGTGGCGCCGATTCCCTTGAGGCTAGCCAAACACGGAATGACCCTCAGGCTGAATTCTGTGCATTCAACGGAAAATGGAGCGAAAGCTCTCACATACTGTAAGCTCCCTATGACTAATATCTGCATTTGGAAAGAGTAAAATATGAAGGGACATGTCATTCTCGAAGGTGTCATTGGCGCGGTCGCCATTGTCGCAACAGCGATTCTGGCCCCGATAATGCGCTCGCTAAATAGCCTTTGGGGAGCGACGGATGAAGAGGTGAGTCTGGCCATTCCTGGCGATAACCTGGTTCCCCAGCCCAAATCGCAGCTCACCATGGGTGTGACAGTTGAGGCTTCGGCCACAACCATATGGCCCTGGTTGGAGCAACGGGGTTGCCAACGGGCCGGCGGGCGGAAGCAGCGCCGGCCGGTGCGGATAACCTGTACTTTAACTCACAATATTATCTGGTGAATACGAACTATTACCATTGTATTTTCGATATTATTCCCTTTATAAACAAATATTATTCGTATTAAAAGGGCCATTAGAAAAATAATTATCACAACTAGAGAGGAGTATCACCTTGGGAGAGGAGATAGTTGATCTTAAAGTTAGGGGTATCCATTTGCGGCAAGTATTCAAAGGGGATTTACCTATCTTCTATGAGCACCAGGTAGATCCGCCAGCCGTTTACATGGCCGCCTTCACCGCTAAGGACCCGAAGGATCGGGAGGCTTTCGCCGCTCATTGGGCTAAGATTGCTGCAGACCCGACGATTATCTCCCGGACTATTCTCTATGAAGGCCAGGTCGTCGGTAACATCTCAAGCTTCGAGGTGAACAACGAGCGCGAGATCAGCTACTGGTTGGGAAGGGATACTTGGGGATTGGGAGTAGCGACGGCGGCTCTGGCGGCTTTCCTAAAAGTTGTCACGACGCGCCCCCTGTATGGTCGGGCGGCCAAAGACAACAGAGGATCAATCCGGGTTATGGAAAAAAACGGCTTCTCCATTATCGGCGAGGACAAGGGCTTCGCCAACGCCCGGGGAAAGGAGATTAAAGAATATCTATTGCGGTTGGATTAAGGCAATGAACCACATAGACCATATTTGAAATTATCAAAGATTCCGTTGTTTTTTGGCTCAGAGAATGAATCCCCGGGGAAGCTGCAAAAAGATTGAGGGTACTAGAGCCGGCAAGGTGGCTTAGAAATTGGGAAGTATCGGTGGCGGATCCTGTGCTACTTGGCCGATCATGAGTAAGATTCCCCCGCTGTTTTAGTTAGCCACTACACCATTTTTTGGTAGTTTTTGGAGAAGGCGATCTATTGGATATTTGTGGATGGGTTTTATAAAGATTTTTGGCCACCGGTACAGCGGGTTCACTGGCCTGGCTGGGCAGGACTTTGTCTTGCCGTTCCTTCTATTATCGATGTGTCTGGTTGCTATCATGGCCGTACCCAGAGTGGCATCCGGTCAGAATGAGGCGCCAGCTGCGTTATTCAACCCTCTAGATGAGGTAAACGACACAGCCCCGGGCTCGACGGGTTACCAGGAGGTTTTACACAGTCGGCCGGTACAGGTGAACCTGACTTTGCTTGGTTTAACCGATGGCCAAGGTATGCATTCCGGCCAACCACTGATACTCAATCTATTTCCCGAGATTTCCTATACCGCCAAACCCTTCATGGTTGAGAGTTCTGCTCCCGGTAAGCTTACCTGGCAAGGAACGATTGACGGCGCGAGCGGTGGGCAGGTTATCATTGCGGTTTCTGGGGAGGCGGCTGCAGGGACCGTGCAGGTAGATGGGCGATATTTCCGGCTGGGCTACATTGGCGACGGCCGGCACCTGATAACAGAAGTCGGTCCAAACGAGCCCATGCCCGAGCACCCGCCGGTTGTATCACCGGCAGGGAATGCCGGACGGCAAACGCCGCCGCCTGCCGATGGGGTAGCGAAAGCCGAGGATAATGAGGTTGTAAACACAGACGATGGATCGGTCATTGATGTCCTGGTGGCCTACACGCCGAATGCCAGGGTTAGTCGGGGCGGCACATCCGGCATCAACTCGCTTATCGATCTGGCCATAGCCGAAACCAACCAAGCCTACCAGAACAGCCAGATTCACACACGTCTCAAACTGGTACTGGCGGCCGAGACTAATTACACTGAATCGGGGGATATATTCGTTGATTTGACCCGTGTCCAGAACAAATCCGACGGTTACATGGATGATGTCCATGGTTGGCGGGAATCGGTAAAGGCAGACATGGTTAGCCTGATCAGCACCGACAACGTTTACTGTGGCGTAGCCTACCTGATGACCGGTCTATCTCACGACTTTGAGAATTTAGCCTTTAGTGTTGTCAACGTCAATTGTGCCACCGGCTATTACAGCTTCGGACATGAACTGGGTCATAATATGGGCGCGGCGCATGATCGGGCCAATGCCAGCTTTGGATTGTTTGACTATAGTTTTGGCTACCAGGCTCCAAACCAAGCTTTTCGAACGATTATGGCTTACAACTGCCCGAATGGTGGGTGCCCAAGGATTCAATTTTTTTCCAATCCCTGGGTCTATTTTGGCGGTCAGCCGACGGGCATCGACTACGGCACTGATCCGGCTAATGCGGCCGATAACGCACGTTCCATAAATAACGCCCGTTTTACAGTGGCCAACTGGCGAGTTAGCAACCCGCCCTTACCCGATCCCCCGCTAGCGCCCGACGGCCTGATTGCGAACCCGTCTTCCTTCCATGAGATAAACCTGAGCTGGCAGAATCATGCCAGCAATGCTGCTGGCATTACCGTCGAACGCCAGCCGGTAGGTGGCAGTTGGCAGGTTATCAGCCTGGTCGCGGCGAATCAAAATAGCTATAACGATAGCGGCCTGCCAGGTGACAGCAGCCATGATTACCGGGTTCGCGCATACAATTTGGGAGGCACTTCAGCTTACTCCAATATCGCCGGTGCAACCACCTTCCCCGCCCCGTTCACTTTCTTTGTCCCTCTCCTGAACCGCTAAGAAGGACGACGAGCTAATTCCTTCAAGCTCCCTGTAACAGTATTATTCTGCCCGAACGACGCTCGTAGCTCTGGTCGTTACCATAGGCATTTTATATGAGGATTGATCTTGCTTATTGATGAAGAACTCAATTACTCAAGGCAAATAAAAAGAACTGTCTTGCTCGTTTCCGAGCAAGACAGTTCATGCACAAGATAAAGGCTCCGGAACAAAGGAGGAGGGTGTTGCGGTTCCAGACTCGCTTGGTAATACAGAGAGCCAAGCTAGGAGATAAATACAGCCTGGTTACAAAATAGGATCTATTTCCTATGCAAAAGTGGGGTGAAGCGGTCAAAAACACACGGTCAAAAACACACTGTTGACATTGGTACTTTAGTACTATATCATGTGATTAATCAGCTGGAAGAGAGCATTATGCGTTGTGAAGACGGCCATTATGGTTGAACAGGATCTTATCCGCCGGTGGGAATATGAGATTGTGACTCTCAGACCCAAGTGGTCGCCCGTGGGCTTCGTTGCCAGCCGAAGCAAGGAAAAAAATGCAGCTTCAATTATCCATCAACTGAATGACCAATATCTCTCCAGGGGCTGGCAGGTGACTGACGATATATGTTGGGAACGTGATTGCCGCTTCGCTGTACTCAAAGTAGGCCGTCCAGCACCTTCTCTTTTCGATCAGCTATTTGAACCTCGGTCAGCAAGATAACCTCTTTGAAAATTTTTAATCCGCAGATACTTCGATTCCCATAACGGCTAATATCCAATGGCTCATAGACTGAAGCCAACTTCTTCCCACCTAGTAATTATTTTACCAAGCTAGAACCACGTTACATCCAACAGGTCCTGCTGGCGGTTGCCGGGCTATCAAACCAGAATTTGCATCAATAGAACATATGTGCTATTATTAAGTGTATAAGGGCGACGATGGTTCATAGATAATCACCCTGATCTTGTAAAATCGCCGCCGACATCACCCCATATTGACCGTGCCTCGCGCACCTTTAGCTGGCCGGGCTAAGACCGAACGAAAGTTGGGTCTCAGCCCGGCTTTTTTGTTATGGACTATGATTCATAAATTAATTCAGCGATTGTTCTCTCCTCTTATTTCTGCGGCTTACAACGCGGCCATCTTCCTCGGCGCCATCAGCACCCAAGTCGATGATAAATCCTCTGGTTGGACCTCTCTCTCTAGCCGGCCGAACGACCGGGATCTTGGCCAGATTCACCAGCTTTACCGCGACGCCCTCGAAGCCACCCGTAAAAATCCCATGGCCAAGGCCATCGTCGACATCACCACTGACTTTGTTTTAGGCGACGGCATTACCATTTCATTCCAATCACAACCGGATGCAATCCTTCATCAACAAGTTCTGGAATCATCCCCTAAACCGTATTGACCAGCGCCTGCAGGCCATGTCGGACGAGCTGGCCCGGGCCGGCGATCTCTTTATCCTTCTCTTCCGTAATGAGCAAGATGGCATGTCCTACGTTCGCTTCGTTCCCAAAGAGCGTATCGTTGAAATAGTCACGGCCGAGAATGACTGGGAGACTGAGATCCTCTATAGACAGATCACCGACGATCCCGCCAACCCTATCGACTGGGTATCACCTTTCCATCCCCAGGCCGAAGAGGCCCCTGCTATCATGCTTCACTACGCCGTCAACCGGCCGATCGGCGCCAGCTTCGGCGAAGGCGACCTGGATACTATCATCCCCTGGCTGCTCCGCTATTCCAGCATGTTGGAAGATCGCGTTCGCTTACATTGGGCCATTCGTTCTTTCCTCTGGTTTGTCACTGTCCCCACCAATCGCGTCGAGGCTAAGAAGTCTGAATACTCCCGGCCGCCCGAGGCCGGCTCTATCATCGTCAAGGACGATGCTGAACAATGGGAGGTCCAAAGCCCTAATCTAAGAGGTTCCGACGCCAAATGGGACATGCAATCGGTCCGGCACATGATCGACGCGGTCGGATTCCCGCCTCATTGGCGTGGTGAAGGAGGAGATGCCAACCTGGCCACAGCCACTGCCATGCAGCTTCGGCCGGAAAGACATCTTGCGCCGGCGCCAGAACTACATGGTCTTTATCCTGCAGGACCTCATCTACCAATCGTTTGTTCGCGCGCGTCCGCCATCAACAAAGCCGGCGGTGGAGTACCCCGCACCCCATTCCACAACCTATTCAACGCCAACGTATCCGACATCAGCCGCACCGACAACACTACTCTAGCCACAGCATCGCACGAGCTCAGTGAATCTCTCAATAATGTTTTCACTTTCCTACCGCCCTCTAAATCACCTACCCTATCTAAACTTGCCTTACGTCTCATCTTCAAATTCGCCGGTGAACCTCAGGATGATTCTATTCTTAATGACATCTTAACGGAGTCCGGTTATGACCCTAAGATGATCGATGATGTCACGTTATCAACTGGCATCGTTGAAGATCTCTTCGCCCCAATCAGAAGGAAGTTGCCATGACCAATTCAAACGATCGCATTTCCCTTTCTCACCCTCTCACCCTTTCCTCTACACCCGGCCGTTCTAGATCTGAGTTCCGCGCTCGCCTGATCCGTGCCGGCCGGATCCGTAACGCTGATGATTCGCCTGGCCGGTTTATGGTCCCACACCGAGCTCTACAAGCGGCCGTTAAGAATGGCCAGTTCGATGGCCTGGCTGTCTTCGCCGATCACCCGGCCATGTTCGATAACGCCTCGGTGAAGGCCCTGGTCGGCATGACGAAGGATGCAATCTACAACGCGATCACCAATGGCGTCGATGCAACCATTCGTTTCTATGATGAAGAGCCAGGCAGCCTTGCCGCTAATCTTGCCAGGACCCTGGCCATGATCGTCGATGACCAGGCCGAAGGCCTGCCCATCCCCGACATTGGCATTAGCCTCACTTTTTGGCCCGCCTGGGGCCAGCGCGACGAGATCCCCTGGGAATTGGATTATTTCCGTAAGATTGACTCCGCTGATGTAGTTTTCGGCCCGGCCGCTGATGGTCGGATTTTAGAAGTTCTATCGTCAGCGATGAAATCATCGCAGCTCAGAATACAAGGAGAAATACCCATGAGCGAACCAAAGCCAGTCTATAATGTAGCGGCCGAGGATGAAAACGGTGAATTGGTCGAGGAGAGGAAGTTATCCGCTCCCATTCCTAAACCATCTGAAACCGTCGACGCCCTGACCGCATGGCGTGATGCGGCCGGGCAGGAAGCTGCCCGATCGATCATCATATCATCCAATTTGCCAGACATCTCGAAAGAACGTCTGACACAGCGGATCTATGCTGTCCCTGATGAAGTTTATAAGGCCATCGAGGACGAACGTTCTTATCTGGCTACCTTGACCCAACAGAGCGTGATCCAGCTTTACGGCGGCGCGCCTCGAGGATCGGGTATCACCGGCATGAGGACCGGCCTAGATGAGATCGAAAACGCCGTTGATTGGATGTTCGGCATTCAGGGCGCCAAGGCGCCAGATCCCCAACTCCGCCGGCTTGACCTGGTCTACACCATGCTCACCGGTGATTATGATTTCCATGGCGTTTATCGTTCCGATCGTGTGTTCCTGGCCGGCGCCGATACCGGCACCCTGGCCAATATGGCCGCTAATGCCATGAACAAGGTTGTCATGGCCCAGCTTGCCCTTCTCACGCACTACCGCTGGTATGAGACCATCGCCCAACCGACGCCGAATGACGGCTCGCTTCATGCTATGGCTTGGACCAGCTTTGGCGGCATCTCGACGCTGCCGGTCGTGTCCGAAGGCGGCGCCTACGATGAGCTCGACACGGACGACGTGAAGGAGTCCGACAGCTTCGCCAAGTACGGCGGCTATGTCGGGATTACCCGCGAAATGATCAAGAATTCGGACATCCAACGCATCCAGGCCGTACCCCGTGCTCTAGCGGCCGCTTCTGTGAAGACCAGGTCGGCCAAGATCGCTTCCATCTTTACCGCCGGCTCCGGTCAGGGCCCGGTCCTGGACCAGGACGGCTATGAGCTCTTCAAATCCGACAACAGCCATGCCAACTACGCCACAACCGCTTTAGGCACCGACACGACCGCCTGGAAGGCGGCCGCGCTGGAATGTTTCAAACAGACCGAGGTTAACTCCGGCGACCGTATTGGTGTTTTCCCCAAGTATTGCCTGGTCCCACCGGATCTCTATCATGTAGCCCTGGGTATCTTCGGCTTTGGCGAAGGTATGCCCACAACCTACGCCCCGTTCTCACAGGACCGAGGTATCGGCGATCCCCGGCCGGTTCCAATCGCCGTGCCCCACTTCACCGATGCGACCAACTGGTATTACATCGCTGATCCAATGGTCTGGCCCGTGGTCCATATGAGTTTCTCTGCTGATCCCAGCGGCCGCACTTTCCCACCGCCCGAGCTTTACTCGGCCGTGTCCGAGACCGGCGGCCTGCTCTTCGCCTCCGATGTTCTGCCCATCAAGATCCGTGACGAATTCGCCTACGGTGTCAACGGTTATAAGGGCATCGGCGGCCGAGTTGTTGCCGGTTAATTGTTTTTTAAGTCCCCGTGAAGGCGGGGATCTAGGGTGACCAGGTGATCGTTTTATTGTCCACTCCCATGAAGGAGGCATACGGCTCTTACTCAGGACCCGTTGGTATTCCATCGCATGACGCTTCTTACTCTGTGCAGCTTAAGAAGTTCCTTTCGCCTGGTCACTTATTCCCTAACAAATCAACCTATTTTGTTATTAGGAGGTTATAAATAATGCAAGGTCACCGTATCGTTATCCCTTTCCATGTGCCAGGTACTCTTTCCGCAGATCTGGCTATCTACTGGACCACGCCCTTCGACGGCCGGGTTAAACATATCTCCGCTGTCGGCTCCAATGCCAATGACGGCTTGCTCATCTTCGGCATTTCCACTGATACCAATTCGATCCTGGCCTCCGCCAGCATCGGCGACAGCAATGCCCCGGTTGAGTTTGACGTTGATAATTGGGCGACGACCAATCCCACCGGCGCTTTCTCCAAAGGCCAGATCCTGGTCGCCACCCTCGACCATGACGGCGCCGCCGGCACGGCTACCGACGATTTCACCCTGGTCGTCACTGTTCTCGACGGTTAAATACCTGCGCGGCTATAGGTACAAGGGCCGCTTTATGTTTGATCCCGGCCGATAACTTCCCTAGGCCGGGATCATCTCTCTTTTGAAGGAGGTTCATCCATGCCCGAAAAACTTTCTCCTGATCAGCTCAAATCCATCATTAAAGCCTTGAAAATTAATCAGCCTGTCATGTCTTATCGTGTGGTGGGTAACCGGGTAGAACTCCGCATGTTAGGCGGCTCCACAGCCGAATTTATTAATGTGGAAAATCCAACCCTTGATGAAATGAGTCTATCCTATCTACGCACCCTTGCCGCTAGCTTTGATATTCCCGGCCGTGCCAAGATGTCGAAGAAGAAACTACTTGAGGCCCTGAACCAACAAGATCCCGCAGCCCTGCAGGCTGCTATTTACGGAGAATAACCCATGAACATTGACAATATCGCGCCGGCTGCCGCAGCCGCGGCCGTTACCCCACATGATACAACCAGGATCGCCCCTACCCGTGGTCTCTATGTCGGCGTTTCCGGTGACGTGAAGGTGATTATGCTCGACGGTACGACCGTCACTTTCACCGGCCTGGCGGCCGGTGTCATTCACCCTATCACTTGCGTTCTGGTCTTTTCGACCGGTACCACCGCCACCAATATCGTCGCTCTAAGGTGAGCCCATGACTCTAGGCATCGGCATTGGCCTCTCTCATGTTTTTGGCCCTTCAAAAACAGAACTCTATCTACTCCGTGATCTGTTTTCCGACACTCGCGCGGCCGGAAGCGTCGACGGCACGGCCGCCACGCCAGGTCCTGGCACCCGAGTTGTAGTTGATACCAATTCTGTCATCTCTGTTGGTAGTGGCGTTGTCACTGTTAACGGAACACCCGCCGCAAACGATCATTTAACTTATGCCCTCGTTGAAAGGTTAGCAGGGCGCTTGGGTTTGATTCGTTTTATAGATCGGTCTTCTTGGGCCGCCGGCGCCAGCAGATTCGGTTTTGATGCTGCTTTAGGTGGTTCTCTAGATATAGGTGCCGACGCCGGAACCCCGACAGTTTTTAGAATAAAGGATGGCGTATCTGTTATCGACACCGTCAACATAAGCGCATCTCCAAACCCTTGTGATTTTGCTTTTGTAATGAGGGCAACGGGCGGTTTTCTTTTTTACAATGACGATGGGGATGGTTGGATTCTTGCGTGGATTTATGACGCAGAAAATGCTGATCAATATTTCAAGGTAGCCCACCAAGCAACAGCTGTGAATTACACCTTTGATAATATGCGCATCCCCCTTGCTCTCTGGCTGCCCACTCCTATTGTCAGTGATGGTTTCGCGGATATTAACGGAGCCAGTCTTGACGATCATTCTTCCGATGGCCTGGGCCATGCCGAAGGCGTGGCCGGCGGCCTCGGTTCCGGCGGTGACGGTTTCGACTGGACCGAGCGTAACGGAACCTGGGATATTCAAAGTAATGCGGCCAATGCCGCGGTTCCCAATCCTGGCGCACCAGGCGCTATCGCCACTGTTTCGGCTAGCATTTCCGATGTCATTATAGATTGCACCGTCACGATCGGCGCCGGCGGTAACTTCGCTTCAATCCTCTTGCGCTATTCTGACAATGATAACCTGTGGTGGATCTCCGCCAACGATGCGGATAATGAGATCCAAATTTATGAGCGTAACGCTGGTTCAGATACCAAGCGCGCCTCCACGGCCGTCACTGTTCCAACTGGATCGCCTGTTACTTTGCGGGTGATAGCCGATGCTCAAAACATTGATGGTTACCTGGACGGTGGTAACTTGGTTTCTTACGGTTCGGCCGCTTTGAATGAGACAGCACAAATTCATGGTATCCAAACTAAAAACGCCGCCGGCACTTATACTTTCGACAATTTTGTGATTTACCCCCGAGGCACTGACGAAGAATATAGCGCGCTAAACGCATTCTAAGGAGTTTTACATGCCTAAAGCATTCTGGTTATTCAGCAAAAATGCCGGCACCGGTGCCCAAGATGACCCTAATCGTCCTTCACTGGACGCTTTTAGCGGCCGTTGGACCTCTCCTGGTGACATTGTCAAATTCACCGGCCCGATTGGCCCCAATGCCCACCAGCATCTCCTGGTAGGTGGTATCGCCCTGCCCGACGACGAGCTCGGCGACGGCCACCGCCACTACTTTGTGAAGGCCGGCGCGACCTGGCAGCAGGTCACCGTCGGCGGCCCTGACCACACCCACGACTATACCCATACCCACCCGGCACTAGACCCTATCCCCGACTGGTACATGGTTTTTTGGGCTGGATCCGATGCTGCTGCCGCTGGTATAGCTGCCAGTCCTGATAACTCCATCATCGTCGAGGCCGAGATTGTAGATGGTGCCATCGGTGATCTCGATAACACGCCCTGGACCCCGGCCGAGGTCGCCACCTGGCAGACCCGTATCCTGAATGTGCTGGGTATTGAGCTCCCGGCCGAGGTCGATCGCGGAAACCGCCTGGTGCTTTTATTTTTGGGCGTCTTGCTCAGCCGGCAAAGCGGTGACGAGCGAGGCTACCGCTTTACATCTTAGGCATGTTCCCGCGAAGGCGGGGGCTTGTTCCCGCGAAGGCGGGAAAGGAAATCTCATGGAAACCTATCTCCCCTGGATCTTTTTAGTTCTTGGTGTCCTTTGCCGTATTTTTGTACCGTTCCTCTTGGCCAGGCGTGATGATCCCACGCTCAGTTGGTCCTGGCGCTTCATCTGGCCCCAGCTGATCACCGTCCTGGTCGTTTTCCTGGTCCTGCCCTTGCTCATTTCCGACCTCGAGGCCGTGTCCAACATGGCCCCGGCCGTGGCCTACTTGGCCGGCTGGGCTGCAGCCGACGTCGGCCGCGAAGCCGATAAGCTGCTCTTAAAGGGGAGTTAATTTTAAGCGGGAATTATGCCTGATCCCCAGAAGGATCTGCCCGACTGCATCTTGCCTTTCATCGCCAAGGCCCAAGCCAAGGCGGATGCGACCGGCGCCGTGTGGTACATAGAGCGTAACCCAACATCGAAGGAGTACAACATCATCGCCGCAGACTACTACCGGCCGACTAACCGCCGAAGGATCATCGAATTTATCGCTTTCCCTTGTAATAATGGGCACCGTGGCAAAAGAAGCAAATCCCACCCCCCGCCCAATAAAAAGAAAGAGATAATAAGATGAATAATAAGAGAATGAATGAAAAGAACCCACCCACCCAACCCCCAAGAGAAAGGATCTGACCCATGTCTACAACCCTGACCCAACTAATCGACCAATGCGAAGCTGACCTCGACGACAGCGGCAACGCCATCTGGTCTGCAGCCGACATCGAGCGATGGCTCCGCGATGCTATCGCCGACTACTCCGCCCACTTTCCCAGGTTTATCAGTGATGACATTACACTTACCACGGATGATCGCGAATATTATCTCGAAAGTGATTTTGTTTCGATGATCAGCGTCGAATACCCCAACACCAATGACCCCAAGACTTATCTGCAGCGCCGGCCGTACACCCACCCCGATTTTTGGTCCGAGGATGGCTATTATGACATCGTGCCCCATGAAGGCGACACAACCCCAAATGAGATTTTCATTTCCACCAAACCCACCACCGGTGAAGAATTGACCATTTTATACCAGGCTAATCACAACATCATTGCAGCAGTTGGCACACCAACTACCGTCCCAGCCATTCATCATAGACTTCTAAGACAATATGTTTTGTGGCAAGCTGCAAATCAGCTTAAAGTAGCCGAGGAAGCCACGCCCACCAGCAACAGCAGCCTGTTGATGAGCCAGCTGGGTATCAATGTCGATCGGGCACGACGCGCTTACGTTGACAGCCTGGCCAAAGCTCTATACACAGTAAGCAATAGCGCCGTCATATCCTGGAAAGCGCAAACGAAAGAGACCAGGAGGATATATTAGTTCGTATTGTCCTCAGCCCGATATCGAGCGATGCGCCTGCCTATGTTAGAATATCTTTGGCTCGTTACTTAGCAGCGATAATCTTATGAAAAAATCCAAATTCTCGCTTAACTATCAAGTCGAGGTATTGCTGGAGCTTACAAAAAGGTCAGATCCTAAAACTTTGGCCATCTGGGCAATTGATTGTGTCGAGCGCGTTCTGCCTTATTTCGAAGAAGGATTTCCAGAAGATCCTCGGCCACGCCGAGCGCTAGAAGTACTCCAGGTCTGGATAGATACGGGGTTATTTAACATGGCTGTTATTCGTGAAGCTGCCTTGGCCTCTCATGCAGCAGCCCGCGAAGTGGGCGAGGATAATCCAGCCCGATCAGCGGCCCGTGCCGCCGGTCAGGCAGTAGCAACCGCCCATGTTCCTACCCATTCTATTGCCGCTGCAAATTACGCCCTGCAGGCTATTCATAGGGCAACGGATGTGCCTGACACCGAAGAGGCTATTCTCAGAGAACGAGCGTGGCAAACCCAACATCTAATAGAATTGGGGGGTATCTAGACAATTTTGACTTCACCGGCGCAACCTGCTGAGCGCACCTGAGAGAAACAAGCGTCCGAAAGATGGTCGCCCACTTTCCTACGCGCCGACGAGCTGTAAAGTCCGTACCTGGCCTCGTTAAAAATGCGCTCTCCTCAGGTCATTCACACCAAGGATTATAGAAGGATCAGACCATGACCGGACCACTTAAAAAACCACATCCCTTCAAACGAAAACGAGGCGTCTTGCCAGGTCAATCCGAAGAGGAAGATGTTGGCGCCTCTATCTCTTTTAAGGTTATTGAAGGCGGTCTAAAGGCTCATGTCATCAACCAGGAACTGATCCAGATTGGTAACTTGGGGGCCGGTCGCTATGTGCAGGTTGACGCCGCGGGGTTAAAACTATTCATCGATAGCGGAGGTACCGTACAGATCCAATTCCATGATGGCGTTGATTTTCTCGGTTCTCTATATACGCTGGTTGATTCCCAGACCTCCACCATGACCCTGAATAGCATCGGCAAAGACAGCAGCAACCATGAAGCCAGCGTCGGGCTGCAAGCGATGACCGATGATGGCAACGCCCATGCCGGTGCTGCATCTGTCAACGTATCGGCCGAGACTGAGTACGATCGCATAACTCTGGGTGCGACTGAAGTCAGAGCTACCAAGGCATTCGTTCTAACCCCCATGACAACTAGCCAACGCAATGCCCTCACCCCATACAATGGTATGCTAATCTACAACAGCACAGTCAACAAGTTTCAGGGTTATGTCTCTGGCGCTTGGAGTGATCTCCACTAAGGCGGGACAGCTACTGAATGACCGTTTGCAATAGAGCCACCCGAAGTACGGTCTAACTCAGAAGCAGCCGGCTAGCCGTTTAGGGGTCGGCCGGCGGACTGTTTTCGCCATTGAACGGGACATGCGTACGCTATCAGTGATCCTGGCGTTGGCGTTGGCCAGGCAGCCAGCAATGCCGATTGAAGTACTTTTCTGGCTGGAGGGAGATCAATTCTTAGAAAAGGCTGAAACGGCTCTTGGCGCGGTCGGCTCGCTAATACGGATGTAGCGGGTTCGCGTTTATAGAATCCTGTTGACACTCTTTTCACGCGAAATCGGCAATCATGGCCGGGGAGAGCCGCCCGACCGGAATTGGCTAACAATTTAGAGCGGGGGGAGTTATAGATTAGAGATCGTGGGCATTCTCTGAAACAAAAGCCGAATCAGACTAGAGATAGTCTCTCATAATTCTTAAGACCGGCCGTCAGCATCGCCTCGACCGTAAAACGCCGGTCGAAGGTAAAGGCCAGCGTTGACGGGCCGCTTTCGTGGAGTAAATCGAAGCGTTTTTTGATCTCATTCTCAGTAAGCTTGCCCTCTGCGGGCGCCCAAAAGAGAACATATGGTGGATAATCGTTGCTGACAAACCACTCTTCGGGTCGAGAAAGTAGCTTCGCATGTTTTTCATTATTGATAAACTGCTCAAGCCTCTCAATCTCTTCCCAGACCGTGACACTTAGCAACATATCTCCATTAAAGACCTTTCCTTGATCTGCGAGCTCGGGCTGGATTACGAAACCCGCCATACGCTCGGCCTGCGAATTAATTTCGTCCTGTCGCGCGGCAAAACCACGCATGATGGGATCGTCCAGGGGCGCTCGCACCTGAGCAAGATCGGCATAAACCAGATAATATTTTTGTACGCTCATTTTATTCTCCTGGGGGATGATCAGAGTCTAGCTCGATCCGGTCAGAATAACAAGTCCGCTTATTCTACCTTCAGTAATTCGGCCAGTTGGTACAACGATTGGACTTCATATTGAATGACCATACCATCTTGCCGTGGTCGTCGCTGCGGGTTATACCAGCAGGCATCGATGCCAAAATTGATGCCGCCAGCTATGTCAGACGTTAAGCTGTCACCAATGATGAGGACATCTTCCCGCCTGGGTCTGTCCATCGCCTCGAAGGCCGCTTCAAATATTCGAGGATCAGGCTTGGCCACACCGACTTCCTCTGAGATGATAATAGCCGCAAAATGATGGGTAATGGTCGCTCGGCCGAAACGCGGCCGTTGAACGGCTTTTAGCCCGTTAGTGATGATAGCCATCTGGTAGTCGCCGGCCAGGGTTTCCAAGAGTTCTTCAGCCCCAGGTAACAAATCACTGTTCAAGGCCAGGTTGGCCAGGTACATTGCGCTCATGGCCTGGGGATCGCCGCTTAGGCCTGTTTCCTCCACCAGTTTGGCAAAGCGGGCCACCTTCAGGGAGTCCTGGGTGATGCCGCCAACTTCAAACAATTGCCACAAGTCGCCATTTATGCGCTTAAAAATCTGCCGGTAAACCTCCAGCTCCACCAGGCTTAACTGGTCTCCAGCCTGATTCAGCGTTAGCTCCAGCGCCTGGGCTTCTGCGTGTTCAAAGTCGAATAAGGTTCCATCCGCATCGAACAACAACCAGGAATAGGCATTATTCATGTGCGCAGGCCCTTACTACTTTTTCCTTTGCCGGCGGTTAGCCGTTGCCCGGATGGGTTCAATATCAATTGTGCTGGTTCTGGCATGGATAACCCAATCTGCTTAGTGGCTGGATGTCGAACGGATCGTCGTTATTGGTCAACTCCGACTACTAATTGTATCGAGGATCAACATTTTCTACCAATTGAGCTGGACAATATTGCTGTGACCAATTGCATCTAAAATTTTGGGTCTAAACATGGTCGCATAGGAGGGGCCAGAATTGATTATAAATGTAACCTTGTAATAAACAAGAGTAGCTATATAGCCTAAAAGGACTATGTACCTGACGGGTGGCCACCGGCCGCGATGAATTGGACGCCTTTACCCACAACTACTTCCTAAGCGGTCCCCGGCTGGCCGTGAATGGCTTGAGTGGCATCGAGGAGTTTTGGGATGTTGACGGCCACTCAGTGGGTTTTTTTGGCGGCACAATCACCGAGCTTCTTCTAACAACCGTGGCCCAGGAGTTGGACATCTCTTGGCAGCCGGTCGCTTATGATGATATGGGTCAGGCATGTCTGGCCTTCTTAGAAGGAGAGGTGGATGTGCTGGTTGCCGACTGGATTGTGTTGATGAACTGCACCAGCGGCGACGTGGATCTACCCATTGTGGGCGCGTTGCTCAGTCAAATCGGCCGCAGTGACGGCAACATCGGCGGCGAGCCGATGGCAGCCATGGTCGCCCTGGGCGACGAAGATTTTCGCGATGAGGTCAACGTTGTTCTGGAGGAGTTCTTTAATGACGGTACCTGGTGGGCAATCTATGATCGTTATTTTAGCGAAGAGCCCTGGTTATTAGAGCAGGTGATCAACGAACCGCCGGTAGATCGGTAAGCCGCTCGGCATGGGCCGGATCACCTTAGGCCAAACCACCATGCTAGCCAAGGCTCTGGCAAACATAGATCATCGCCGGAGAAGTGGCCTTTAGCGGATCTTGTTGCCAATTGCCGTAGCAGGTGTGGATCTGAAAGCCGTTGTACAAGAGTAAGGTTTCCAACTCTTGCGGGAAGAGATAACGCGGGGCTGTACGATAAGTATTCTTAATCCGTTTTCCGTCCGGATGGATGAACATGTGCTGGTAGGTTTAGTGCTGGAGTTGGGCAATAGGATCGTACAGTTGCTGTTCGGTAATCCGGAGTTCTCCACCATCGGGCAACAGTTATACCGCCCCGTCCGGATGGCGAAGCTCCTCGAGGTTTTGTTGGGAGGGGTTACGGGTCTCGAAGAGAAAATAGCCCTCCGGCTGTAAGCGTTCCCGGACCCGGGCAGACAACGCTTCCTGGTCTGCTCGAGTCAGTAAAAATTGAAAGGCATTCATCAACATGAAAACGAGGGGAAATCTTTTTCCCAGGTGGAAAACGCGTGCATCGGCTACCAGCCACTCGATCGTAACATCTCGTTCGGCCGCTTTTTGACGCGCACTGTTTATCATTTCGGGAACGATATCCAGACCGGTGACCTGGTAGCCTAACAAAGCCATGTGAATGGCCATGCGGCCAGTGCCGCAGGCAATATCCAGGAGAGGACCACCAGAGAAGACAGCCCACTGTTCAAGGCAGGGAAAATCATTGTCAAAGGCGTCACATTCCAGATCATAGATTAGCGGATCCTGGAACTGTTCAAGACTATCGTAATCAACCATCGTTTCATGGCTCTATTGAGGTGCCCTTTCCCAGGCCGGGAGAGTGATGGTAAAAGTTGTTCCCTGACCTGGCTCGCTGACGGCTTCGATCTGGCCGCCGTGAGCCTGGATCAACTGTTGGGTGATAGCCAACCCGAGGCCGGAGGAGCCGCTGTGCGGGCGGGAACGATCTCCGCGCCAAAAGCGATCAAATATATAGGGTAAATCTTCGGCTGGGATGCCATCGCCATTATCGCTGACCCTGATCAGCAGCCATGCCGCGTCCTTAGTCGCCGCCAGATTGATAACTCCACCAGATGGGGTGTGGCGCAGAGCGTTAGCCAGTAGGTTGCTCATTACCTGGTCCAGGCGGCCGTAATCTCCCCAGACGGTTAACTGCTCGAGGTGCCCGCTGAGTGCCAGATCCAGGCTTAACCCGGCCGATTCTGCCTGGCCGCTGAAGCTGGTGCGGACATCCTCCAACAATTCGCCCACGTTGACCTCTTCACGCAACAAGGCCAGTTGACCGGCCTCGGCCAGGGAAAGGGTTTGCAGATCCTCGACCAACCGGGATAGCAGGCGGATCTCATCCAGGGTACTGCTTATTTGAGCCGTAGTCGACTCGTAAACGCCGTCGGCGATCCCCTCCAGATTGCCCTGGATAATGTGTAACGGCGTTCGCAGCTCGTGGGCCACATCAGCCGTGAGATTGCGTCGCCGCTGTTCGGCCATTTCCAGCTCATCGGCCATATGGTTGAAGGATCGGGCCAGTTGGCGAAAATCTCTCGGTCCATTCTCCGGAACCCGTGCACTAAAATCACCTTCAGCCACCGCGTCGGCCGCAGCCATGACGCCGGCCAGGGGCGTGGCAATGCCCCGAAAAGCCCTGGCTGCCAGGTTTAGAGCCAGCAAGGGTAGGGCAACCGCCAACCCACAGCCCAAGACCCAGACCAGCACGGCCGTCTGCCCATCGCCGCCAAAAAGCCGGGTCAACAGATAGGCTGCGATAGCCAGGCCGCCTAAGAACAGTAGGACGATAAAGCCAAAAGCCATGGCGAAACGGAAGAACAGGGCGCCGCCTCTCTTTCGCCACTCTGGAGACCAGTTCCCTTGGTGGCCGCCCTCCCTCCATCTGTGAGAGCGCCACGCTTCTTTTGACCATCGTTCTCCTGGTTTCAAGTGTAGTCCTCGTCGCTGAATTTGTATCCTATGCCGTAGACGGTCAGCACGTATCGGGGAACGGCCGGATCCGGCTCCAGTTTACGGCGCAGATTTTTGATGTGAGCGTCGATACTTCGGTCATATCCATCATAGGCTACGCCGTGGAGCCTGTCCAGCAGTTGGGCTCGGCTAAAGGTTTGGCCGGCGTTTTGGGCCAACGTCGCCAGCAAGTTGAACTCAGTCCGCGAAAGCGTCACCTGATCACCCCGGCGCTTAACTCTGTGGCCGTGGAGATCAATTTCCAGGTCGGCGATCCTGATCAGACCGGGCTGATGGCTCTCACCTTTCGTTCGGCGCAGCACCGCTTTCACCCGGGCGACCAATTCCCGAGGGGAAAAAGGCTTGGTGATGTAATCGTCGGCGCCCAACTCCAGGCCGATTAAACGATCGATTTCTTCTGACCGGGCGGTGAGCATGATAATCGGTACGCTGGATTCCTGCCGCAATTTCCGGCAAACGTCCAGCCCATCCATACCGGGCAGATTCAGATCGAGGACGACTAGGTCCGGCCGTTCCTGGCGGGTGAGGGTCAGCGCTTCCTGCCCTCTGGCAGCCCCAATAACCTGGAAGCCGCTCCGCTCAAGATAGTCGCGGGCCAGTATAACGATTTTCGGTTCGTCGTCCACGACCAGAATCAATTCATTCATCGCTGTGTATTAAGCCTTCATCACCGGTTCGCCAATCGATGAATCGTACGATTCATCGTAAGAATCATCACACCAGGGCGGCCGGCGGCCATGACCCCAAGCGCGTCTGTTATGCCAGCCATGACCTTCTTTCCCATTCTTGGCCCATTTACCACGTTTGTGCCAGAAGATCATGCCAAAGAACATCTTGAAGAACAAGCCAATGACCATGAACAAGACGAACAATTTGAATAAACCTCCCATCATTGAGCCAAAGGGCGAATAGACAGGATATACCTCACGGCCGGCTGCCTGCTCAGGTCCGACGACTTCCACGCCGGCCTCGGCCGCATCCGTTATTTTCCCGGTAAAGTAGCCTTGTGTCCAACCGGCTCGATAAATATTAGAGCCGACCAGGCTAAAGAGGCCGACGATGAGCATCAAAGCCAGTATGGTGCCAAAAAAACGTCCACGAAACATAAAATTTCTCCTTTTCTATGCAGCCTGGCGATTGTTTCTGATGCCGCCAGGTCATGCGTCCTGTGCTGCACTCAGGTGCTGAGCCTGAGCGCTGCGCATTAGCGCTTGCACTTTCCACTCAATGTCTACGGAGGGACAACTGCTTCGCCCCGATAAAATCTTAGGGATCGCCCTGCCGTCGACTTAATGACAGTATGCGGGAAAGTTGTGAAGAAACTATGAAAGGGTCGGGGAAATGTCGTGAAATGATTCGATCTGAGTAAACAGCGGCTTACCGGCCGCCCATTTATTCTACAATCCCAGACAGCTCCAAAAATTAGCCGGCGTTTTTGGCGGCCACTATTCGACGGAACCACCTACTCATCTGTTGAAGATGGACATATCGCACGCTCTCGTTACTTGAAATCATCGGTTGAAATCTCGTATAATCCATTTTAGTGATGCGTATCAGTAATTCGTATTAGTGATACGTAACATTTATTCAGGAGGAATAAATGCCTTCGCTTGACAATTTCGCTAAACGGCCGACCCAATCCGATGTAGCTGCTTGGGCCGGAGTCTCCCAAACGACCGTTTCCTATGTGATAAACAACAGCGATATCGCCATTCCAGAAGCGACGCGCCAGCGGATTCTTGTAGCCATGGAGGAGCTTGGCTATGTGCCCAATCGAGCGGCCCGCAGCCTGCGCAGCAACAAGACCTATACGATCGCCACGATCATTCCCGATATCACCAATCCCTTCTATCCCGCCTTCCAACGCGGTATTCAAGATGTGACAAGACAATTCGGTTATGATCTGATCCTCTACAACACGGATGAGCAGGAAAGTGAAGAGTTGCGATGTTTGCGCTCCCTAGAGGAGCGGCAAGTGGATGGCGCTATCGTTGCCCTTTTTCATCACGACCACCAGGTATTGCGTCCCTTATTGGATAGGGGTGTTGCCCTGGTATCCTTAGTTAGTGGCCCACAAGATGTGGGCGACCTCTCTTTAGATACGATATTCGTTGACAATTCCGCGGCTGCGTACGAAGCCGTCTGCTATCTGGCGAAAAAAGGTCATTCCCGGATTGGCATGATTGCTGGTAGCGCCGGAACGGCACCTCGCCAGAAGCGTATTCAGGGTTACCAACTGGCCCTGGCCAGCCATCATCTGCCGCTGGATGAGACGATTATTCAGGGTGGAAGTTTACCGAACTGGGCGGCTATAAGAGCATGAAGCAGCTTCTCGATGCTTCTCCAAGAATAACGGCCGTTTTCGCAAGCAATGATCTCATGGCTATTGGTGCGATAACCGCCATTCGCGAGCGTGGACTATCCATTCCTGAAGACATTGCCGTTGTTGGCTTTGATGATATCCCCGCTGCAAGGCTGATTAGCCCGCCGCTGACAACGATAAACCAATTTAAGCAACGATTGGGGCACCGGGCGGCCGAGTTGCTATTTGAACGTTTAACTGGCACGGTGACCGGAGAGGGCCGGTCAATAGAAATGCCTTTTGAATTAATTATCCGTCAATCGGCGTAAAAATAAGAGCAGCATTGCCATGGAGGTGGACTTGGGATAAGGAAAACAACGGATTCTAAAATCATCTAGCTTCTCGGTTCACCATGGTCTCGAATTAGCCTTATTTAGGAAAAGTAAGGAGAGAGAAGATGTTTAAAGGAAAAAGTCGTTGGCTTATTTTAACCTTGTTGCTGCTGGTCTTTTTAGTGGCTTGTGGCGGTGGTGATGACGCGGCACAGGACGAGACCGACAGTACGGCAGACGAAAGTGCTGATTCCGTCCCGGCCGCAGAGGAAACAGCAGTAGTCAGCTTGTGGATTTTCGAGGGTGAGGAGGGGTTTCTTCCCCGCCTGGAAGAAGAGTTTGAAGCGCTGAACCCTAATATTGATTTGCAGGTCACTGAAATCCCAGAAGGTGACTATTCGACCAAAATCGATACCGCTCTGGCCGCCGGCGACCCTCCGGAAATAGGGTTTATTTACGAGCCTCGTTGGGTTAAGGCTGGTAGGGTTCTTAGCATTCAGGAGGCACTCGAAGCGGAAGGAATTAACCCGGCTGATTTCAACCAAGGGCCGCTCGGCGCCAGTTGTCTTTTCGAAGGCGATATTTTCTGCATAGGGACCTATTCAGGCGGTATGGTCCTCTTTTACAACAAAGATATGTTTGATGCTGCGGGGCTTCCATACCTCTCAACTACAGAGGCGATAAGTATCGAGGAATATGCAGATATATCCGCCCAACTATCCAATGACGCCGAGGACATAACCGAAAAAGTGTGGGGTGGTTCTTCTGACATCATGCTTTACTGGTCGGATCCCGCTTATATCTTCAGCGAAGACGGCCGGTCTGCTGTTGTCGATGACGAGGCCACCATTAATGCCCACCAGGTATTGGCCGACATGATTGCTGCTGGGCATGCCCCTTCACCGTCTGAATTCGATCTATTCGGTGATGGCGACATGGCGGCTCAAGGACAGCAGGCGATATGGCTCATTGACAATGTCGTCGGAATTGAGTCCTTAGAAGCCGTTGGCGACATCAATTGGGGCGTGGCTCCTGTGCCGGTGGAAACTGCCGGGGATGCACCCTGGGTATCATCCTGGACCGACGCCTTCGGTGTCTTCGCCGAGAGTGAAAATTCGGAAGCAGCCATGAAATTCATCACCTTTTTAGCTACGGAAGGAAACCGCTTGCGAGCCGAGATCGGCGGCATCCCGCTGAATCTGAACATCGCCGAGGAGATGAATTGGGCCGGTGATAGCGAAGGCCGTAAGGAAATGTTGGAAGTGCTGCAATTCGGCCGGCAAGGCGTCTTTGTCCCCAATTTTTGGGACGTCATAGACCCAATGTGGGACGCCTGGGACACCCTTGCCGAAGAGGGTGGATCGGCTCAAGAATACTTTGAAGAAGCCCAAATCTATGTTCAGGAAAATCTGGATGAAGCCTGGGATACATGGGAGAGCATTGAGTAAATGGTGTCTGGACCGGTCGGATTCTCTAATCCGACCGGTCCATTCTGGGAGATCACAAAATGAGACTAATTCCCAACCTCCGACGAAAGGGGCAGGCCTCAGAAAGCCCCCCAAAAAGAAAGATGAGCAAGTTGGCAAAGGGTGAGGAACGTGCGGCCTATTTATTCCTATCGCCCTGGATCATTGGCTTTATTGTATTGCTCGTTGGTCCGATCATCGCCTCGGTGTACCTCAGTATGAACGAATGGTCGCTGGTGTCCCCCCCTAAATGGGTTGGTTTAGGGAATTACCAGAAGATGGTCAACGATCGCGAATTCCTAATCTCCTTGAAGGTTACTTTACGCTACCTGGTTTTGTCAGTGCCTGTTTACCTGGTCACCGGCTTTGGGCTGGCCCTGCTGCTCAATCAAAAGCTGCGCGGCATGAACGTTTTTCGCACGGTATTATATCTTCCGTCTTTGCTTGCCGGTGTAGCGGTTGCCGTCTTATGGAGCATGGTCCTGCACCCGGATCTGGGCATTCTTAATCAAATACTGCGGGGAATTGGGATTGCGAATCCCCCGCGTTGGTTGTCCAGTCCTGATTGGGCAATACCGGCCGTGGTGTTAATGGGCTTATGGGCCGTTGGCGGCGGGGCAATCATCTATCTTGCCGGTTTACAAAACATCCCACCCCATTTATATGAAGCGGCGGAAATCGATGGCGCAGGCGCTTGGAAAAAATTTCGTCATGTTACGCTACCCATGATGACGCCAACGATCTTCTTCGTCTTGATCACCAGTTTGATTGGCGCCTTTCAAGTATTCGATGTGGCCTACATTCTGGGTGGATCGAGCGGGGGGCGGGGAAGTTCACTATTGTTCTATCTGCTCAACCTGTATAACGAGGGTTTCCGTAATGGCCGCTTCGGTTACGCATCGGCGTTGGCCTGGGTTCTCGTTATCCTTGCCGCGGTGGTGATCGTCATCATTTTCCGCAGTTCTGAACGGTGGGTTTACTACGAAACTGAAGGTGAGGGAGAATAACCAATGACCACAACCGGCAAATCTTCTCTCATCTCTGGTAAGAAGCGTAAGGGGCCAAACAGGTATCATATACAACGGATCAGTCGTTCAACCGTGATATACGCCGTTTTGTTGTTATTTTGCGCAATCATCATTTTGCCGGTGGGCTGGATGCTTACCGTCGCCTTGAAACCAGATCGTTTACCCGTTTTCACGATTCCACCCGAATGGTACCCAACCGAACATTGGGAATGGAATAACTTCATCCGTGTCTTGACGGCTGCAAACCGGCCATTTTTCCGCTATGCATTGAACACGATGATTATCGTTTTAGGCAATCTAGCCGGAACCTTACTTTCCTGCTCGTTAGTCGGATTCGCCTTTTCTCGTTTAAAATTTCGGGGGCGGGATTTTTTATTCACCGTGCTGATCATTACCATGCTCATTCCCTGGCAAGTGTTGATGATCCCACAGTTCCTCATGTTCCATAAGATCGGCTGGTATGGAACCTATTTACCGCTCATCGTGCCATCTTTTTTGGGCAATGCATTCTATATTTTCTTGATCCGGCAATATATGCTTACCCTGCCAAAAGAATTGGATGAGGCAGCGCGCATTGATGGCTGTAACTGGTTTCAGACCTACTTTCGGATCATCTTGCCGTTATCCAAACCTGTTCTAACAGTCGTCGCCATTTTCGTTTTTTTGGATGAATGGAATGACTTGCTTGGACCGTTGATCTATTTGGATGATGGTAGCAAATTCACCGTGGCCATTGGCCTGGCCAATATTGCCACAAGAGCCGATCCATCGCTCAATCTAGTTATGGCGGCAAATTTACTCATCATGATTCCGCCAATATTGATCTATTTCTTCGCCCAGGAAAGATTGATTGGCGGTATCGCCTCAGTAGGTTTGAAGGGGTAGAGTAAGCCAAACGACTGGCAATTTAAATCACGATTAACAGTTAAACTTCATTTGGAGAACAGAATGTCACTACCACCTGACTATGAAGAAAGAGTCTACGCCGGCGTATTGGGTAAAATTATTGGGGTCTATGTAGGACGGCCGTTTGAACAGTGGAAGTACGAACGGATCATGGAAGAGTTGGGGGAGATCACATACTATGTGAATGATAAGCTACCCTGGAAACCGCCCCTGGTCGTCACCGACGATGATATCTCCGGCACCTTCACCTTTTTGCGGGCCTTGCCTGATTACGACAATTCACGGGACTTGACGCCGGCTCAGATTGGCCAATCCTGGTTAAACTACATTATCGAGGAACGGACCATTTTATGGTGGGGTGGCTTCGGCAACTCGACGGAACACACAGCTTATCTGCGGTTGAAAAATGGCACCTCTGCCCCAGCCAGTGGCTCAATGGCCTTGAACGGCAAGATAATCGCCGAACAGATCGGCTCACAGATCTTTATCGACGGTTGGGCCATGATTGCCCCAGGCGATCCGGAACTGGCCATTGATCTCGCTGGCCGGGCCGCCAGCGTCAGTCATGATGGCGAGGCAATTCTGGGCGCTCAAGTTGTGGCCGCCATGGAATCTCTGGCCTTTGTTGAATCCGATGTGGATAAGCTAATTGACTGCGCCGTTTCACTTATTCCCAATGATTCTGTTATCTACCGCATGATCGGCGATATCCGCGAATGGCACGCGGCCGAGCCAGATTGGCACAAGACCCGAGGTCGTATCGCCGGCCTATACAACTATGAAAACTTCGGCGGCAATTGCCATATGGTCCCCAACCATGCCCTGATCATTCTCGGCTTGCTTTATGGACATGATAACTTCCAGGAAGCGATGAAGGTGGTCAATACGGCCGGTTGGGATACAGACTGTAATTCCGGCAATCTCGGATGCTTGCTGGGCATCAAGAATGGCCTGGCTGGATTGGATGCCGGTCCTGATTGGCGTGGTCCGGTGGCTGACCGCCTGTTCCTGGCTGCCGCCGATGGCGGGCGCTCGGTCACGGATGCCTTGATTGAGACCTACCATGTAGTCAATGCCGGCCGAGCACTGCACCAAGAGGCGCCCATCGCGCCAAAGAATGGCGCCCGTTTCCATTTCGATCTGCCAGGCAGCTTCCAGGGATTTAGGGCTGAGACAGAGTCCGTTTCCCTGGCCAATGTCCCCGGCCATAGCCAGGAAGGGCGGCGTGCGTTGGCCATGCAATTCAATGGTCCCGGCCGTGCTTCCACGCCAACATTCATTTTGCCGTCAGAACTGGACATGCCCGGTTATGCTCTGGTCGCTTCGCCGACGATTTACCCTGGGCAACGCCTAAAAGCTATATTGAGCGCAACGAAGAAAACGCAAGTGCAATTGTTCGTGCGGGCCTACAATGAGAAAGATGAACTGACCCAAATAGATGGGCCGCAGTTCGATCTTCAGGCGGGAGAGTTCGTTTCTGGAACATGGGTTGTGCCGCCAACCGGTGGGCAGCCAGTCGCCGAGGTTGGCCTGGTCTACGCTGGAGCTGAACCCGCGACCGTATATTTGGACAGCCTGGGCTGGGAAGGTGCCCCAGACATCACCCTGACCCGGCCGGTCGGGGGCGAACATCCCTGGGATCCACCGCTGGTCTGGCGGCGGGCCTGGGTCGACGGACTCGATTTGTGGGAGCCGTGGTGGCAGGAATCGTACCGCTTAATTCAAAATAGCGGCCGCGGCCTGATCACCCAGGGCACGCGAGAATGGACCGATTATGAAGTGATCGCCACCGTGGTCCCGGTGTTAATGGCAAAGGGCGGTATTGGCATTCGCGCCCAGGGCATGCGCCGCTACTATGCATTGCTCCTATGTGACCATAACAAAGTGCGACTGATTAAGGCCTTAGATGGCGACCAGGTCCTGGCCGAAGCCGATTTTGAATGGCAGGTAAACCAGAGTTACGGTTTACGGCTGCAAGCCGAAGGCAGTACACTACGAGCCTGGGTCGATGACCAGCTGCTATTAACTGTCCAGGATGAGGAGCGGCCGTTGACCGACGGCGCAGCTGCATTTATCGTCGAAGAGGGGCACATGATGAGTGAGGCTATGCGGGTTCGGCCAATACGGTAGTCAACGTCGGTTAACTTTCCTCAGTATCAAGGATAAATAAAATGAGATATCGTCCTCTAGGTAAATCAGGACTTCAAGTAAGCGAATTATCATTTGGAGCATGGGTGACATTTGGGAAGCAAGCGGATGTTGACCTCGCGGCAGAGTTGCTCAAGACAGCCTATGATGCCGGGGTGAATTTCTATGACAATGCCGAGATCTATGAGTATGGTCAGGCTGAAATCGTCATGGGGAAGGCCATTCAGAAGCTGGGCTGGCGGCGAGACAGTTACCTGGTTTCCAGCAAGGTTCACGGTGGCTGCATTCCCGATCCCAACCCTAACCAATGGGGCCTAAGCAGAAAGCACATCTACGATGCCTGTTACCAGGCCATGGAGAGGCTACAGGTAGATTATCTGGATCTATATTTCTGCCACCGGCCGGATGCTCGTGTTCCTATGGAAGAAACTGTTCGGGCGATGACAGAACTGATTCAACAGGGCATGGTCCGCTATTGGGGCACATCTGAGTGGTCGGCCCAGCAATTGATGGAAGCCCATGGTGTTGCTCGTCAATTCAACCTGATCCCGCCGACGATGGAACAGCCCCAATACAATATGTTTGAGCGATACCGTTTCGAGGTTGAGTATGGGCGGCTCTATGAAACGATTGGCTTGGGCACCACAATTTGGTCGCCTCTGGCGTCCGGTATGTTGACCGGAAAGTATAACGATGGTCACCCCGCAGATGCCAGGTCAAACCTTCCTGGTTATGAGTGGCTGAAAGAGTGGTTTGAGAGTGAAGATGGACTGGCAAAACTCGAAAAGGTTAAGAAGCTGACGAAGATCGCGGACGAAATTGGAACAACGATGGCTAGACTTGCCCTGGCCTGGTGTTTGAAGAATTCCAATGTCAGTACAGTTATCTTGGGTGCTTCCAAAGTGTCTCAGCTGGAAGAAAATCTGAAAGCGCTCGATGTCGTGGAAGAGATCACCGAAGAGATTATGGAGAAGATCGAGCAGATACTAGACAACAAACCGGAGCCGATGGAATGGCAGCAGTATGATGAACGAATATTAGGTCGCTCGGGAATCGAAGTCTCCGCTGTAGGGATGGTGTGCTGGGCAATTGGCGGTCCTTGGACCTATATGGGTTCTCCTGCAGGGTGGAGTGAAGTAGATGATGCCGAGTCTGTGCGGGCCATTCATGCGGCGCTGGACGCAGGTGCAAACCTTTTTGATACGGCCGCAAATTACGGTTGCGGTTACAGCGAACGCATTTTGGGCCAGGCCTTGAAAGGGAAGCGAGAGGAAGCGGTTATCGCAACCAAATTCGGGGATAAAATCAATGAGAAGACGAAGGATGTCCGGCCCTATGCCGATCCGTTTGAGACTGCCCCTGTTGCCGAGTACATGCGGGAAGATCTGGAAAACAGTTTGAGCCGTCTGGAGACGGATTATATTGATGTCTATCAACTCCATGTCTGGGGCTATGATATTGAAAAATCTCTCGAGATCCGGAGGCTATTAGAAGATTTCGTAAAAGAGGGAAAAATCAGGTGTTATGGATGGAGTACCGATCGGCCTTACGCTGTCCGAGCGTTTGCTCAGGGAAAGCACTGCTCGGTCGTCCAGCAGCAGCTGAACATCTTTGATGGTGTCGACGAGGTGCTGGAGATTTGTGATGAATATAATCTTGGTAGCATCAATCGTGGCCCTTTAGGAATGGGTGTGCTGACCGGGAAATTCACGCCTGCCTCCAGCTTTCCCCAAGATGACCTACGGGCACATGCCGATTGGTTTGTAGGCCTGGTTGACGGTCATCCAAATCCGGAATGGATAAACAGAATGGAACACATCCGGGATATCCTGACCAGTGAGGGACGCACGCTTGCCCAGGGTGCGCTGGCCTGGATATGGGCTCGAAGTGAGAAGACGGTACCTATCCCTGGATTTAAAACAGTTGCCCAGGTACAGGAAAATGTCGGTGCGATGCAATTTGGGCCGCTCACTGCAAAGCAAATGTCTGAAATCGACCAAATTTTGTCCTAAGATTCCCAACCTCCTCCAAGAGACGGAAGATAAACGACCGCCTCAGGTGAAAGCGGGAGAGAATTAGTTTTTTCTAGAAGACGTTCCTCCCGTCTTCCCTGAGAAAACCGCAATAAAAGATTTCTGGCAATTCCGAAAGACCTTGCGAGGTTCACATAATAAAAGGAATTGTGGCCATGCTTAAAATCAGTAAAACAGGTCTCAAGAATAAAATTCTGGGCGCGTGGGTCGGCAAATCATATGGCGCGATGATGGGCGAGCCTATGGAGTTCCAGGCTCAGGGGCATATCTATGAGGGGTCATTAGAGATCCATCTCGACGCTGCCAAGATATGGCTGCATAATGAAGATGATCTCTACACCAATATGGCCTTTTTGGAGATCGTGCGCGAGAAAGGGCTACAGGCGACACAGGATGATTTCGCCGATCTCTTTCGCAAGAGCGATTTCATGCTCTGGCACGCCAATGGACAGGCCCGGCAGAATCTGCTCGCCGGTGTCCCCCCTGGCTTATCCGGCCATCCCTACTACAGTCCGCACGCCGACGACATTGATTTTCAGATTGAGTGTGACTTCATCGGCATTGTTTCCCCCGGATTGTCGCACGCAGCTATAGAACTGGCTGACAAAGTGGGTCATCTGATGAATTATGGGGATGGCTACTATGCCGGGGCTTTCTTGTCGGCACTCTACAGCTATGCCTACACTGAATCTAGCTTAGATATGGTGCGCATCATTAAGCTGGCCTTGCGGGCAATCCCGGCCGAGAGTCAGTACGCCAAGATCATTGACGACATCTTGCTTTGGTATGCTGAAGAACCAGATGATTGGCGGGCCACCTGGCAGAAAGTTGAAGATAAATGGAATCATGACCTTTGCCCCTGGGCGCACTCTGATCCGGTGGATGCTTTGTTTGAGCCGATCTCCGGTCGCTTCAATATTCAAGGCCATTTCAACGGCGCTTATATTTTAATTGGCTTGCTCTACAGCCAGGGGGATTTTCTGCAGGCGATCAGCATCTGCACGCGCTGTGGTCAGGACACTGATTCTAATGTGGCTAACTGTGGGGGCATTATGGGCGTCATGCTTGGCTATGAGGAGTTGCCCCAGACGGTCAAGGATGAATTGCGGCCGTATATGGACCGCGACTATAACTTCACGACCCTATCGATCAACAGCGCTGCCTCGTTGAGCTATGAGCTAGCCCTGGAGAATATCGTCGCCAACGGTGGATCAATCCGTGATGAAGATATCATCGTGCCCATTCAGATGGCCGAACATCAAGGACCGTGTGAAGTTTCCTTTTATGACTTTTCTTTTGCAGACATTTATACCTTGCTGCCCGAGCTCTCACCTGAGCTAAATTGGCAGGGATCCTGGCAGCATCCTGACCATCCAGGCCTGGGGCAGCGCGAAAAGTTGGCTTTTTTTAGTTCCGACAAAGCGGGAGATTATCTCGAAGTGCCTTTTTCCGGGACCTGTGTTTATGTGCAGGGTAATTTGCATGAGAACTTCGGCATTCTTGAGGCTTATGTGGATAGAGAGCTCTTGCAAACTCGTGATATGTACATCCGTAAGCAGTGGAATGGGCATGTGCAGGCAACGGCCGTCTGGATTACGGGTCTCAGTGACGAGCGCCACCTATTGCGAGTCGTGGTGACTCGGACGTCATATCCTGCAGCCACAGGCAGCGAGATTCGCTGGCCGGGTGGTTTCTTATCACGGCGAGATCCCACAGCCCTAGGATCGATGGCACGCGCGACTCCCCTGGCACGCCAAGAAGATGACGGATTCTCCGTTCTCCTACCTAATCATCTTCCTTCTCCTATTGCGGTTGTGGCAGCAGCAGCGAAGTTTGGTGTTGACCGGCAGATTATGCGGACCGTATGCGCGCTTTCTGGTTGTCCCAAAGTATCGCCAACTGGACGGGGCTGCAAACTGAAGGGGAACGCACCTCGATGCCTTACTACACCGATGAAGATTGGCAAGATTTTGGTTTTGTGCTTGATCAGGGCGTGCGGAGCGCTGACGATGACACGGATATTGAATATATCTACCAACATGCCCTGGAAATTTACGATACGGAAATTCCTGACGCCGGAACAAATCCGGGATCAATGGTTGGAGCATATTGACGGCTCGTATATTTGGGTGTCCAATGAAACGGCCTACTACCTCATGCTGGAGGATGGTCTGTTGCCGCCAGAGACTTCAGCATCCGGAGAACAACCCGAATTGGGAACAGATTGATGCCCAACTGACCACTGAGATCTTTGGACTCTTTCGCGCCGGGACGAACTGACGTGGCGTTGGCGATGGCGAACTACCCGTACAGTGACGGCTCGTGGGGAGGCAAAGCTGGCGGCCCATTTCTACATCATTATGCACTCGCTGGCCGCGAGGCTATCGACCATATTAGGATCGGAATGGTGATGGCGACCCTTATGACGAACAGGTCTCCTGGTTGGCTGAGCAAGCGCGGGCCCAAATCCCAGATGACTCCTACATTGCCGGTATGTATGACTGGGTATTGAATGAATACAACGACAATCCGATAAGGACAACTGGGAAGCGACTCGTGATGCCTTTCATACGGTTTATGTTGAAGGCGGTGCGGATGGTTATCGATTTACCAACTGGTATGACTCAGGCAGTAACTTTGGCTCTAAGCATGATTAGCCTCCTTTACGGCGAAGGTGATCTACCTCGAACAGTGCAGCATTGGTTCACTGGCGGGGATGGATTCGGATAATCCAACCGCCACCTGGGGCGGTTTGTTGGGCTTCTTATACGGCTATTACGGCGTCGAGTCGGCATATGATGAAACTGACTTTAACGACGTGTACTGGATCGGCCGGACCCGGGTCAACTTTTCCCCAGATTGGGACACCTTTACCGCGTTGGGCGAGCGTGGCGTGGGCATCGTTGATCGGGTGGTGGTTGAACAGATGGGTGGTTCCATCAAGGTGACACCTGGCTAATACCAATATCGGCGCAAACTAAAAATACTGGATGAATCGATAGAACCAGTTATAAAGAAGAATGGAAGAACCATTGATGCGGCTAAACCTGAAGCACCATCACAATGCTCTGATACTTTTTCTGCCGCTCGTATTCGTTCTGTGGCTGGCAGCCTGCCAATCCGACCCAAACCCTCAGTAATGGAATCGCCAGAGATGTCAGATAACAGGTCTCGTACAGCAGAAGGTACGAGAATATTCTACATCGACAGCAAAGCGGAGATGATCAGAATAGTGGCACCAGTGAAAATAGCCCCTGGAAAACACTTGCGAAAGTCTCCAGCATAACCTTTCACCAGGTGATCATATCTACTTCAAACGCGGCAGCAGTTATTCCGGTTGCGCCACGATAAGAGGAAACGGAACCGCTGACAATCCCATCACGATCGGCGCGTATGGAAGTGGCGAGCGCCAAGTTTTACCAATGCTGATAAGAGCCATAAGAATGGCAACGCCATGCAAATCAGAGGGGATTATCACATTGTCGAAGACCTCTATTTTCACCACACTGCCTCCGCCCCCCTTGATGCAACTTTCTTTGAGGTGTGGGCCAGTGGCGCGCTCCACGTCGGTCTTGGACACGATCACGTCATTATCAGGAACAACGAGTTTTCGCACATTGCCAAGGCCATACAGTCGTACAGTGAATATAGCCTGATCACGAACAACTACATCCATGACACCAACGAATTAGAACAAGAGGGGTTTCTTTCGATCCCCTACTGGGGTCCGATAGGTATTCAATTAGGAATCGGAAACCAGGAGATCTCTTACAACACCATAGAGAATATGTATGTCGAAGGGGGTGAATGGGGTGGCGATGGAGGAGCCATTGAAATAGACGACGGCCGAAATCACAAAGACAATATCCATATTCATCATAATCAAACGACGCACAATATGGGGTTTTTGGAAATCAGTTGGTACGATGATATCGAGAGAATGCCTACGAACGATATTGTCATTGAGCACAACGTGAGTCGTGATTACCAGGATTTTGTCTTCTGGTGGGGACGAGATTCAGGGAGCCGCATAAGCAACAATACGATCATCAGAACCGACTTTCTTGATGGCATGGCTGTGGACACCGTATTTGTTCTGGATGGATTACAAACTATTGACATCAGCGAAAATATTGTCGTGGCTCGTGATGCCATGTGGGAACCACTTTTTACCGGTGAGCGAGTATACTCATCAGAACATACAAACAACGTCTATTGGGACATCGACGATGGCCTGGTCGACCTGGGGGTGGAACCGGGACCTGGAGAGTTTATGGCGGATCCGCAATTTGTAGATTTTAACGGTGGGGATTATCGTTTGCTGCCAGATAGCCCGGCGGAAGGCTTGGGAGCTTTAAACGACGGGAGTATCGAAGAAAAGAGTCGTAATTTCTGGGAAGACCGCAGGAGAATCATGGAAAACAACAAGTTATTCAACAAGATTTTCGGCTGTCTGGTGGGAGGTGCTATCGGAGATGCATTTGGCATCCGGGTTGAGATGATGCACTACCTGACATCAAAGATCAGTACGGGTGGGTGACCCATTTCGACGATCTACCTCCTCGCAAACCAACTTCCCAATCGCCCCTCGAGTGCTGGAATCCGCTTGGGGTGCAGATGGGCTGACGAGAAGGTTTTCATCCCCTCGGCCGTTGGAGCTACGAGGCGGGTGTCTACACTGACGATATGCGTTATCGCTTGATGGCTTGCCAGGCCATGCTAAAAAAAGGCGGTCCGATCAACGGTAAGGAGTTCGCGAAGACCTGGTTTAACTACCGCCTGATGACGGAGGGCGCCGCAGAATATGAACCAACCCTTAGCTGGCCCGGGCCTCAAAGAGCTTATGCGCGGGAAATGGCCTCCCTTGAACGACTGTCGCATCTCGCAAACCAAAAACGGCCCTGCTTTTCCGGTTGGGACTCGCCCATGGGAATAATCCATGCCGGAGATCCGGTCGCGGCCGCCGATTCCGGCTACGCCATGGCCGTCGCCATTGCCACCGCCTTGACGCCAGGCACCACCATGGAAGACATCATAGAGAACGTGCTCAGCTACGCCTGGACCCTTGGTCATCACGCAGTGAATTCAAGGGCGGTTGGATCGACTAATGGAAATCAGCCAAACTGTTCCACGCCCTTCGATCTGTATGAATCCTTCTATCATGAATTCCTGGTGACCTTCCCGCCCTGGGATTCAGTCTTCACGCTGGAGATGGTGCCCTGCGCGCTGGCGATCTGCGCCATTGCCGGTGAGGATACCGAGCAAGCCATCATTGGCGCGACCAATGTGGGTCGTGATGCAGATACCATCGCCGGTATTGCCGGAGAGCTCGCCGGCGCACTCTATGGCTTCGATGCCCTGCCGGCTCAATGGGCTAACCGGGTGATTGAAGCAAATCCAAGCCCAGATCTGGAACAGATGGCGAAAGACTTGACCAATTTGGTCGTCGAAAGGAACAAAGTCAAACTAGAACGGAGCAGCGTGCTGCTCTCTGATTTAGAAGGGTGATTATCTCACGCAAGTGCAACCTCAACAACCGAACTCTTAGATAAGGCAAGAACAATGAATTTTCCCAATATATCAGATCAGAAACGCTTTGAAAGATTGTTGCCGCCAGCCGGCAAAGTCAATATGGTTCTAGACACCGATACATTCAATGAGATAGATGATCAATTTGCGGTCGTTTATGCCCTGCTTTCACAAGATGAATTATCGGTTGAGGCTCTGTATGCGGCGCCTTTTTTCAATGAGCGATCGACCACTCCTGGGGATGGTATGGAGAAGAGTTACGACGAATTAGTTCGTCTATTGGACAAACTTGATGTGCCTTCAGAAGACTTAGCCTACCACGGTTCACCTGGATTTTTGGTCGATTATGAACATCCCTATGCCAGTGATGCCGTCGACGATCTCATTCAACGGGCGATGAACTCCGAGGATCCTCTCTACGTCGTGGCCATTGGCGCCTTGACAAACATTGCCTCGGCTATTCTCATTGAACCTGGATTAATCGAGAAGATAGTCATAGTCTGGTTGGGTGGTACCGCACTGCATTGGCCTCATGCAGTTGAGTTTAATCTGGCAGGTGACGTGTTGGCATCAAGGCTTGTATTAGATTGCGGCGTCCCCCTGGTATTGATCCCTTGCGCCGGGGTTACAACCCACCTGCGCACTACTGTCTCGGAAATTGACCTATATGTCCAGGGACAAGGCACCATTGGCGACTATCTTGCCGAGACATTCAAGGGATACAATGACGATCATTTTGCTTGGTCTAAAGAGATCTGGGATGTTGTTGCCATCGCGTATTTGATTAATGATGATTGGATTCCTTCACAAATAGTGCCGAGTCCGATAATTGCCCAGAGCACGGCTGACAGCGTTTTCAATCAAGACCCACATTCCTGGTATAGACATCCGCTGACCTGGAGTTTTGATGCTGCACGTCACCATATTCGTTGTGCTTACTATGTGGAACGTGATCCGATTTTTCGAGATATGTTCAATAAGCTGCAGGGTTGGGCAAAGGGAACGATAAAAATCGCGGTCTGAATATCAGCCGTTCGGGTTATCTAAGTTGAAACCGTGCAATGAGCAAGAAGTTGTCTACTCCCACCGAAACCGCCAGCGAGCCACGGCGAAAAACACGGCCGCGAAACCAAGCAGTATCAAAAATTGCAGTATGATCTCCTGGTCCGTACCGGTGCCGCCCATGGCCATCCGGTACCCTTGAACGGCATGAGCCTGGGGCGTCAGCCGGGATAACAAGCCCAGGAAACCATCACTTTCATAGAGCGGCGGGCCAACAGGCAGCGCGCCTCCCAGGCCGGCCAGGATGAAGCCCAACATGACACCCAGGCTATCCGCCTGTTTGCTTGTCTTGGTCAATGCGGCGATCATCAGGCCCATGGTGGCCACGGTCAGGCCCAAGGCGATAGTTATCAGGACCAGGTACAGTGGCGTGTCACCCAGGGGCATGCTGAAGGCTATGGCTGAAAAACCAAATAAGAAAATCACCTGTAGCGCCACAAAGGTCAAATAAGCCAATGAATTGCCGCCAATAATCGAAGCCCGGCTTAGAGGCGCGGCTAGCAAACGGCGTAAACTGCCATTGTCCTTGTCGCGATGCAGCGACTGGCCGATAACCCCGACCAGGAAAAAGGCGAACATGACGGCAAAGGCGGTCATAAAGAAGATGAATATATCGCCGCTACTCCAACCAGACTCTTCTTCGCCGGCCGCTGTCTCGGTTTCGATGGAGATAGCCGGGTTCTCTTGCATGGCCAGTAGCTGGGTCATGATGGCGCCCACGCTCTGAGCCTCGGCCGCCTGGACCACTTCCGGTTCTGCCCCTTCCAGCAAGCCAGACTCGGCGAGAATGGTGCGCACGCCATATTGCACTTCACCGACGACTGTCGGTCCGGTAACGGCAAAATTGGTCAGACCGGTGACGAAACTGGCGTATTCTTCTTGAAGAGGATCGACAATCACGACAATTTCCGTCGGCTCATACGCATCAATCTTCTCGCTGAAAGCGGCCGGTATAATCACCGCGGCCAACTTCTCACCCTGGCGAACTTGATCATCGGCCGTTTCGACAGACGTTTCAAAGGTCACATCCAGCATATCCATCGCCAGCAAGGCATCGCTTACCTGCTGGCCGAAAGGACCCGTATCCTGGTTGACCAGGTAAATTGGAAAGGTGATCGCAGCCTGGTCGGCCTCTTCGTCAGAGCCGCTTAGCTGGACATTCAAATTGCTTAGCATGACGCTGAACAACAAAGGCATCAGGAACAAGATGGCCAGGTTACCGCGATCCTTCAGCAGAATCCTTATCTCTTTGCCGCTGACAGCAATTGTATTTAATAATGTGCGTTTCATTTCCCGCTCCTCGAAAGTTTGCTCCCCAACCGAACGATGGTCGAACGCCCGATCACTGAGCGTCCGATTCTTGAGTGCATACTCGTGCGCTGGACATGGCAACGGTTGACACCGCCGCAGTTTCGATCTCTCAGGCAAATATTCATCTAGCTAGTTATAATCAAAACGCCAAAGGCCGACGGCGAAAAATAGTATCGAAAAAATTAGCAAGGCAACCAGGTTTAAGGTGATCGAAGCTAAATCGCCTCCCAGGACCATAATCTCATTGAAACCGGTAACTGCCCAATATTGGGGGGTGATTTTACCAATATTCGCCATCGTATCGTTCAACAGGAAAAAGGGCACAATCGCCCCACCGATGAAGCCGGCTACCCACAAGAAAGCCTGGCTCACGCCGCCAATCTGAGCCTCTGTACGGGCCACGGCTGCGATAAGAATACCCAGGCAAGTAGAGCACAAGGCCATCACCAACACCAGCAGCGTCAGGGCCAGCGGATCTTCGCCCAGGCTCAGTTGGTCCATGCCAATTAGAGGGAAGATCACGATGGCCACCGCAAAGATAAAGACAACCTGCATGATTACGATCACGAAATTGGGCAACATCTTGCCTTCTAGCAAAGCAGCTTTACTGATCGGTGCGGCAAGCAGTCTGCGGAAGCTGCCGTGCTTTTTTTCCTCGTACAAGGCGCTGGCCGTGGCCTGGGCTGTTAAAAATACAAACAACACCGTCGCACCCGGAACGGCCAGTTGGACCCCGGTGATATTTTGCGTGGCTTCTTCACCCAGTGTAGCCGGCAGTTGCTGGTGAACTTCAATAAGCGGCCGCTCCTGAGCGCTGTCGAATTGACTTTGGGCCTGGGCGACGTTGCGTTCGGCCGTGAAGACCTGTTGATCGGCTGGGCTGGCTCCTTGCATCTGGCCAATCTGTTCCAGGCTGGCCAAGATCTGTTGCTTCAGCGACATGTCTCGGGCAACGCCTTCGACAACCAGGCTGACCGAATTATTCTCATCCGTGTTGGTGCTGGCGCTTAATAGACCTATGGTCACCGGTAAACCAGCTTCCAGGTCTTCGCTAAAACCGGCCGGGAGGGTCAACATACGTTCGATCTCACCTTGCTCGTATAAACTCTCCGCTTCCGCCTGGTTATAACGCACGACCTCGACCCCACCACCGGCATCCAGGTTTGCAATAAAGGTAGAAGCCAGCTGATCCTCGTCCAGGCTTACGACCGGTAAGGGAACCAGCGGCTGTTCGGAATCACCGGCCGTGACCGAAGCAATGCCGCCAAAGATGAGGATAAAGATCAGGGGTAAAAGAAACAGGTAGACCAATGTTCCCGGTTCTTTAAATAAGATGCGTATATCTTTTCGCGCGATATTCAGCACATTCATCGCCAACTCCTTAACATCGGGGAAAAACTGCCCGACTTTTTTGATCAACAATTTATCTAATCGCATAAGATTAAATACTGTCGATCGCTGATTACTCCCGTAGTTTTTTCCCCGTCAGGTGCAAGAAAACGCTCTCCAAATTTGGCTCCAAGATCCCCACAGAAGTCACGGTGATATCGGCCTTGTTCAGATAGGCGAATACATTTACCAGGGCCTGCTGGCTATCCTCGGTCTCGATCTTGACCACGACACCGGCCGGGGTTGCGGCGGCTTCAGATGCCTTGGGTTCATCCCCTTCGGCCGGCGGCGGCGCCAGGGGCGTCTCGGCAATTATCGCCTTCCTTACGGCCGGCAACTCGCCCAGATCGGCCAGGAGCTTTGCGTCAGCCTGCTTGAGGCCAATCTGCAAAACGCCTCCGCCCAGTAGGGCGATCAGATTGGCCACGCTATCCTGGGCGATGATCTTGCCCTGGTCGATAATTGCCACCCGCTTGCAGAGCATCTCCACCTCTTCCATATAATGGCTGGTATAGATGATGCTCATGCCCCGCTCGCGATTTAACCGTAAGACACTCTCGAAAATGTGGTTGCGACTTTGTGGATCCACGCCGACGGTAGGCTCATCCAGGAACAACAGCCTCGGATGGTGGACCAGGCCGGCCGCGATATTGGCCCGGCGCTTCATCCCGCCGGAATAATTCTCAATGGACTCATCGGCCCGGTCAGTCAGGGCAACAATGCGTAAGACATCCTCCACCCGCTCCGTAAGGTCCTTGCCCGCCAGACCATAGATCCGCCCGAAAAACTCCACATTGGTGCGGGCGCTCAATGTCGGATAGAGAGCCAGTTCTTGGGGCACCAGCCCGTTGATCTTCTTGACCTCATCGATCTGGCTGTGAATGTCAAAACCGCCGATACGGGCTGTGCCGGCTGTCGCTTCGGTGATCCCGGTCAGGATAGAGATAGTGGTGCTCTTGCCTGCCCCATTGGGCCCTAAAAGACCAAAAACCTCACCTTCTTCGACGTTGAAACTAACATCATCCACGGCCGCGAAATCACCAAATTTCTTCACCAAATTTTCTACTTCAAGGATATTAGACATATTTTCGCCTCCTCTAATCTCAACTGACCTGCTCGTTGGCTATTATCCCGGATGCCAGCCCTACAGACCACTAAATGAAATACCAAACCTGCCAGAATACATTCTGGCTGTTCCATGTCTCGTAGCCGGTTTCCATTCATTCCGGCCGAATATCAGTCATTGGCGTGCTTGGTCTGCCATATTGGCATCTATAGCACGGCCGATACTCTGTTTCTGTACTGGCAGCCCTTCGCGGCTCTGTTCCGGTCGGGGGATGTCAGCCATTTTGGCCGCATCCGATCCAGTTGCCGGGAGATATTGCCTACATCATTGTTGCGGGTGATAGTTGCCTGCATCGCTTCTTCCGGGCTATTACTGCTAATAAGAACCTCCACCCCTTCCACTGCTACCAATAAAGTCCGGCCGAGATCTCGTGATTCTGTCTCCAGTGCTGGGTGGTAGGCAAGCCGGCCGCAACGGATTACCCCTTCTCCGGTGAGCAAGGCATTTAGAGAGAGATTGCGGGCGCAGGCCCCTTCGATTTCCGGATGCAAGGCGTTGAGATCGAGATCATTCAGAACCAGGTATATGGCCGACTCCGCATACTGGATCATCCTGGCTGCATAGGTAAGTACCGAGACCCGGCCTTCGATTGACCAGACCCGATCGTCGTCACTAACCTGGTATAGTTCATCCAAATCAAGGCTCAATCTGGCCAACATGCGGCTGTGGTCAGCTTCGTGTCTAGCCAGCAGCATCTGTAGGGGTAGCGGCCGGTACCATGTCGTCCGGCCCTCCGGCGTTTCCAGGACAGCCCCCTGCTCAAAAAGGTGGCTTAATCTTTCTCGGACCAAGGTACGTGGCGCCGCCGTCTCCTTGGCTACCTGGTAACCCGTCACCGGATTATCACGCAGCAAAGAGAGGTACAATTCCGCTTCGTCGACTGTAAAACCCTATTCTCGTTAACTGGGCGACAAGCTCCACAGTTACTGCCCTCCGCAACCTAATATATGATAACTCTTTTTTCCTATTTTTTGAAGAGACAATTTGGGAAAGCAAAAGTAACTAGGCCTAGGCCAATGTGAATACCGGTATCTGAGCGATCATCTCCTGCTATCCTTCACCATACCGGCCGTTGCGGATGCTTACTCGTCTATGGTCCGCCTGTAGGTTCCCTGCTCATATACTCCAACCTGATAAACGGAAATGGCGTTAAGGGTAACTATTGCGCGGCTCAACGCCCACCAGCACATCAAGAAGTGCGCACTGAAAAACCGGTAGATACATAATATGTTAATTAAAAGCGCCCCGCACATTTGCCTTGTACGGGGCGCTGATTTTGACAGTTGTTGACCGATGGTTTAGTAGCCAGGCGGCGGCGAAGCCGGGGTGTTGTATTCTATAACGCTAAAAGCTGCCCCCTGCGGGTCCAGGAGCACACTAAACTTGCCGATCTCCCCGGCCGGGGTGGGCGGTACAATCACATTCGCACCCAACTCCTCTGCCAGGGCGGCTGCGACGACCACGTCCTCGATTAAGAAGTACAGGGACCAATTCGGGGGGACCCCGGCCATCTGCTCAGGCATCTTCATCATACCGGCCTGTACCCGGTCGCCCGCCTTGACAGCCACGTAACCATTCGGGTCGACTTCATAGGACCAACCGAAGACGGCCGAATAAAAATCTCGGACAACATCCAGATCCGGCGCTTGCAGCTCATTCCAGACCAGTGTGTTGGGTATATTGACCAGTTGGGCGCCAATATGCTGCCCGGGTTGCCAGACGCCAAACACCGCCCCGGCCGGATCCTGAATCATGGTCATGCGGCCGGCATCCATCACGTCGAAGGGTGGGAATAAAACCGTACCAGCCGCCTGCGTCGATCTGGCTGCCATCGCATCCACATCATCATGTTTAATATAAGAACACCAGAAGGGAGGCACGCCCTGTTTCTCCATCTCAGAATCCAGTGGACCGAGGCCGGCCACATTGTAACCTTCGATCTGCGCCATACTATAAACGACACCAGAGTCAGTCGGTTGGTCCAGGAACGACCAGCCAAAGAGCCCGCCATAGAAACGCTTGGCTGCCTCTGTATCGGTCGTGCCCAGGTCAACCCAAGAAAAGACACCATCGGGATATCTTTTTACAACTTGCATGTCTGATCCTCCTTTTAATTCATTGTCAATAATCAAGATGTTAACAATATGGATGGTAGCATAAATAGAACATACGTGCTACTACCTTTTGCGAGCGATTCATCGTTACGCCATCGCACGACCCATCCAAGAAAATAGAAATAGGTTAGCCTAAGTTTGTGAAATGTTTCACGCAACTTTTATTTCCGATCCCCGTAATGATTATCACTGTTGTTTGGTTAAAAAATTATAGGTGAGTGGTTCAGCCGCGGATGTTGGACGAACAAGAGTCTGGCTCCCCGGATGGACCGCTTTTTGACCAAAAGGACTATAAGATGTTCACCGGGGATTCTGTTTTGGTCATCGGGGCCGGTTTAGGAGGGATTTCTACAGCGGCCCGTTTAGCTCGATCTGGGTACCAGGTCACAGTCCTGGAGAAAAATAGTTCTCCAGGTGGCCGGTGCGGCCAATTCGTCCGGGATGGCCACCGCTTTGACATCGGGGCCACCCTCTTTTTGATGCCCGAGGTGTTCGCCACGACTTACGCCGACCTGGGCGAGCGAATGGAAGAACATCTTGATTTGCGCCGGGTCGATCCCACCTACCGCATTGGCTTCGATGATGGCACGATGTTATCGCTAACCAGCGATATGTTGAGCCTACGCGAGCAACTTGAGGCCATCGAGCCTGGTAGTTTTGGTGGCTTGCTGCGCTACCTGGACGAAGGGCGTCGTCACTACCAGGGTTCCCTGGCCCATTTCGTCGGCCGCAATTTTATCCACCTGGCCGAATATTTCAGCCCGCGCAATTTGCCGCTCTTATTCCAACTAAAGCCCCTGGCTAAACATTACAACAATATCGGCAACTATTTCGACGATCCCCGGTTGAAAGCCGCCTTCACCTTCCAAAATATGTACCTGGGTCTGAGCCCCTTCGACGCGCCGGCCACCTACTCTCTCTTGCAATACAGCGAATTGGCCGATGGCGTCTGGTACCCCATCGGCGGCCTCTATCGCGTCGTCGAGAGCCTGGTGGCCATCGCCAAAGACAAAGGGGTGCGATTCCACTATAACCAGCCCGTCGAAGAGATCCTCATCGAAAACGACAGGGCCACCGGCGTCCGGCTGGTGGATGGTTCGAATCTGGCGGCCGATATTATCATCGCCAACGCCGATTTACCGTACGTCTATAACCACCTTTTACCGAAAAATAAAGAAGGCGAGCGGCTGGAGGGGAAGAAGTACACCTGTTCGGCCATCATGTTCTACTGGGGTGTCGACCGGCTCTACCCCCAACTTGCCACCCACAATATCTTCCTGAACGGCGACTATCGGGCCAGTTTTGACCAGATTTTTGAAGAAAAAACGCTGCCTGGTCAACCCAGCATTTACATCCATGCCCCCTGCCGCATCGATCCCGCGGCCGCGCCGGAAGGTCAGGATACCCTCATTGTCCTGGTGCCGGTGGGCCATCTGGACCAGGATAACCCCCAGGATTGGACCGCGCTGCGAGACCTGGCTCGCACAGCCGTTTTTAACAGCCTGGCCGATATCGGCATCCATGACTTGGAAGGACATCTGAAATTTGAGGTTAGCTACAGTCCCCAGGATTGGGCGGACCAACTCAACCTAGCCAAGGGGTCGGCCTTTGGTCTTAGCCACAACTTCTGGCAAGTCGGCTATTTTCGCCCCCAGAACCGCCATGGCCGGTACCATAATCTCTATTTCACAGGCAGCAGCACCCATCCTGGAGCCGGGCTGCCCATGGCCCTGCTCTCAGGCCAACTTACGACCGAGCGGGTGTTGCAAGAAATGGGCCAAAACCGGCCGCTCTTGACTCCCTACCCGGCCCCAGCATAACCGGCCGTCTATAGGTTCGTTCAATCATTCGTGATCGTTTACTTCCGTGTTATAGAATCCTGAGGCAATCATGAGTACCGCATTACCTGCCAACTGGGAACATTCATTGTTATCGCTGGCCGGCGAGGCGCAACAGCCGGCCGTCCCTTCGGGGGCGATCATGCACATCGATAAAAAACTTATCGGCCAGGCCTACGATTACTGTGCTTCACTGACGGCCCACCATAGCCGCTCCTTCTACCTGGCCACTGCCCTGCTGCCCGGCGATAAGCGCCGGGCTATACGCGCGCTCTACGCTTTCTGCCGCGTTAGCGATGACATCGTCGACCGGGCCGAGCCGGACGCCCGCTACCGGCTTGGACAATGGCGGGCTAAGGTGTTATCGAACCGGCCCGCGTTAGACGACCCGGTCTGCCTGGCCTGGTCCCATGCTCGCAGCCGATACCGGGTCCCCCAACGCTATGTCGAGCAGTTGTTGGACGGGGTCAGCCAGGACCTCGACCGGAATCGGTTTGAAACCTTTGAGGAGCTGGCCGCATACGCCTATGGCGTCGCCTCGACGGTGGGCCTGATGAGCCAGCATATCATAGGGTTCAATAGCCCTGAGGCCACCCGGTACGCCATCAAGCTGGGCGTCGCACTACAGATCACCAATATCCTGCGTGATGTAGGTGAAGATTGGCGGGCCGGCCGGCTGTATTTACCCACTCAGGAGCTGGCTGCTTATAACCTCGCCGAGACCGACATCGCTGCCGGCACTAGTAATAAAGGGTGGCGATCCTTCATGGCTTTTCAAATCCGGCGCAACCGCCGGCTCTACGACGAAGCCTGGCCGGGCATCGGGCTGCTCCAAAAAGACGGCCGGCTGGCCGTGGCCGCTGCGGCCGATTATTATAGGGCCATTTTAAAAGACATCGAAGCCCATAATTTTGATGTCTTCTCCCGCCGGGCTTACCTCGGATCCCTGGCCAAGCTGAGCATGCTCCCAAGCATTTGGTGGCGAAGCAGTCACCTGGCGGCATATCGGGAACCAGCGGGCGACTACAACGCACCAGGCTTTGCTTACGCTGGCAGTATCAGACCCGACTTTAATATCGAAGGGTAACGAAGAAGTGGACTACTACGACATCATTATCGCTGGCGGCGGTTTGTCTGGATTAAGCCTGGCCTGCCACCTGGCCCGAAGCCCGCTTGCCGGCCGGTCCATCCTGATTGTCGACGCCTCCTTCAAAGAGCGAACCGATCGTACCTGGGCCTTCTGGAGCAACCGGAAGGGCGCATTCGATGCAGCTGTCAGCGGATCCTGGAACAAAATGTACTTTGCCGGCCGCGATTTTCAAGGGATTATCGATTTGGGCGACTATCGTTACCAGGTTATTCAGGGTATCGATTTCTTCAAGCAAGCCTGGGCGGAATTAGCGGCCTACCCTGATATTCACTTCCGGCACGGCCGGGTTGAGGAGATTCACGATGGCGTGGAAAGTGCTCAGGTGATCGTCGACGGCCGGCCTATTGGCGGAAGTTGGGTTTTCGACGCTCGTGGGCAATCAAAGCAGCCGGCAGCTTCGGCCGGCCGGACCCTATCGTTAAATATGCAATTTCTCGGTTGGGAGATTGCTACTGCCAAACTGGCCTTCGATCCGAGTGTAGCCACCTTGATGGATTTCCGCATTCCCCAGGAAGGCGCCACACGCTTCTTTTACTTGTTGCCCTACTCCGAGCACAAAGCCCTGATCGAATTTACCAACTTTTCCACCGAGCCATTGCCCCGCAACGGCTATGAAACGAGTCTGCACCACTATTTGACTCGTACTCTGGGCGTTAGCCACTATGAAATAAAAAGACGGGAGAGCGGTTGCCTGCCCCTCACTGACCGGGTCTATCCTCGGCGCTCTGGACAGCGGGTCATGAATATTGGCTTGAGGGGCGGCCGTCTCAAACCCAGTAGCGGTTACGCTTTTACCCGCATCCAGCGCGATTCGGTGTCTATAACGCACTCTTTGGTGTCCCACGGCCATCCTTTCGCCGTACCGGCCGATCCCCAACGTTACCGGTTGAGCGACTCGCTACTGCTGGAGATCATGGAGAACCATGGCGAGCAGATCGAATCGATATTTTGCGCCTTGTTCAGGAACAACCCTGGGGAGCGAATTTTCCGCTTTCTGGACGAGGATGCCAGCCCTTGGGAGCAACTGCGCATCATCCCCACCTTACCACCTAGGCTATTTATTGAGACTTTGTTAACCAGGGCGCTTCGTTCACAAAATCAACTGCAAGGGCAAGCGCCTGTCCGCCCCGTCATCGCCAAGGAGTAATTAATGCCCGCTCAAGTTACCACGGACCAGGTCTGGGAAGTGATAGAAAAAGAACTGTTTGCCGTCATCGGCATGGTCACGGCCGATTGCCAGGCGCGCACCGTCGGTGTGGTCTACTTTGCCGATCAGCGTAAATTGTACATTGGCACCCACACAGATACCTGGAAAGCCCGGCACATTGGCGCCAATCCCCACGTTTCCGTGACCATCCCCCTGGCCAAGCGGCTCCCCTTCCTACCCTGGATCAAGATCCCCGCCGCAACCATCACCTTCTGCGGTACAGCCCGTATCATCGCTTCAACCGAGGCCTCTCCCAGGCTGCTTCAAGGCGTCTATCGCCATCTGGCCGACGACCCGGAATTTCTGGCTGGCACCTGTCTCATCGAGGTAACCCCGGAGAAGGATTTTATAACTTACGGTGTGGGAATCCGCCTATTTGAAATGCGCGACCCCTACAAGGCCCGCGGCCGGGTAAGTGTGGCCGTGTAGGCATGGTAGCCCATCGGTTGACCTGTAGCCGAGAGTTCCAAGGCGCACGTCTCGTCAACCAGTAGCCGAGAACTCCAAGGCTCGTTATATCGATTGAGCTATTGACCGGTGAGCCCTGGATCATCTATGATGTCACCAGCAAATGACATTGCGGGCATCAAATCGCCTAAACTAGCCCCTGCTGTATCGTTATGTTATGTCAACTATACAGCCCACATAGGATCGAAGCCAACGATATGGCCGGCATTACATCGACCGACTTCAGAGAAACTAAGCTGAATCGGGACCTTCTCTTGTTACCCTACGAAGTCCAGACTAGATGGCTGATCATCACGGGCGCCTCGTCGTCAGGCAAAACAACCCTGATTGATTTATTGGCCGGCCAGGGTTTCCAAACCGTTCCAGAGCCTGGTCGCCAATTTTTTGAGAGAGAGTTGGCTAAAGGGCGGACCATCGCTGAGATCCGGCAAGATCGGGCAGCCCTGACACGCCAGATATATGCCTTATGGCTGGAGCAAGAAAGCCGCTTGCCAGTCGATCAATTCAGCTTCCTCGACCGCGGCCTGCCTGATAGCCTGGCTTTTTACCGCTTCGCCGGCATGGATCCCAACGGGATTTTGCCCGATTGTTTCCTATACCGGTACGCGGCCGTATTTATGCTCGATCGCTTACCTTACCAACAGGATGGCATCCGGGGTGGTGATGATGCTTCGGCCGCTTACTTTGAATCTTGGATGATCCGCGATTACGCGGCTCTCGGATATCAACTTATCAGGGTACCCGTCTTACCACCTGAAGAGAGGTTAAAGTATATTCTTGATAGGGTTGATAAAGGCCAGAATGTTTAGAACGAATAATCTACTGTGTTAGCAGGAAGGCAACCAGGTCATCGATTTCCTCTTCAGTGAGTAAATAGGCGGCGGCCTTGGTCATAGTGTTGCCGTAACCTTCGACTAAGTATTCATAAGGGTCTATGATGGATTGGTGAATGTATTCCTCGGCTGTTAGCTCTGGTACCCGATCGGCGGCTCGTGATGAGATCCCTTTCAGCGTAGGTCCATCACCATCGGCACCATCCAGGCTGTGGCAGTGTATGCAAGTATATTCAGGCCTGTAAAGTTCGTGTTCACCGCCCAGATCAAAGATCAGACGACCTTTTTCTGCCGCCGTGGGTGTGGCAGTCGGGGAAGGCAGGGCTATTGTTGGCCGGATCGCTATGCCGGTCGGCCCAACAGTTGCGGTCAGCGAATCACCACAAGCAATCAACGTGATTCCAATGATTAACGTAGTGAGGATTCCAAATAGGTGACGAAGATTCATGGTTTCTTTCTCCTACTAATATTCCACATGATACTTCTTTAAACGGAACTTCTTTGTCGTTCATCTAAAATCATGTGATATCGAGCGAAAAACGAGGGCATCTTGATTAATGAACGTGGTTACGTCCAAAGAAGCTGTTTATCCGAGGGCCGGTTTAGGTCAGCAACGAAATCTCGGCAATGCCAACCACCGACAGGAGCGAGTCATGTTCAAGACACCGCGGCCGGTTCTTGGGTTGGGGCGAGATTCAACTGTGCAAGGATAATATAGTATAGTGGGCTGTCGGAAACCTGGCCAACAGCATGCTTCTTCCAGCTCAGAACATTAAAGAGTTGGCAAATCTATATAGGTGATATCACCATCCTGATAGCGCATTATGATTTCTATGCAAGCGAGCACGATCTGAGATGATAATCATCATACGGACTATCGGGGGAAATCTCCTTTTTGGGTAATAGCTCCGGCAACAGCGCGGTCATTTATCATGTGTGAGTCACTCAGGAAGGCTGTGTTTGAATAAATGTCTCTGAGGCAAAAGCGCTTCTGACATCATTTATAAAGGAAAAATATTATGACCTGGCAAGAACAACTAAATGGAGATACCTTGTCCTGGCTTATGACAGAAGATGAGCCAGGCGTCCGTTATCTGGCCATGCGCAATCTGTTGGACTTACCGGCCGGTGACCCCGAATTGATGGCTGCCCAAGAAGCAGCCCATACCGATGGTCCCATTGCCGCTATATTGGCTAAAATGGATGATGCTGGATTTTGGGCTAAAGTGGGTCCGGGATATCTGCCTAAATATCGTAGCACCGTTTGGGCGGTCATTATGTTGGCCCAGCTAGGGGCATCCAAGGCTATGGACAAACGTCTTGATATGGCCGGCCGCTATCTTTTAGACCATGCCCTCACCGAGAATGGACAGTTCACTATATCGGGAAACCCGTCAGGCACTATAGATTGTTTACAGGGCAACCTGTGTGCGGCCTTGCTCGATCTGGGAATCGACGATCCCCGCCTGGACAAGGCCTTCGAATGGCTGGCCCGCAGTGTCACCGGAGAAGGCGTGGCCCCACTGAGTGAAAAAAAAGCGCCAATTCGCTATTACTCCGGAAACTGTGGCCCCGATTTTCTCTGCGGGGCGAACAATAAGCTGCCCTGCGCCTGGGGGGCGGTTAAAACCATGCTTGCTCTGGGCAAACTACCGGTCGATCGCCGAATGTCGCTCATCGACCATGCCATCGAAAGAGGCATTGATTTTCTTTTCGGCGTCGACCCGGCCGACGCAACCTATCCCACCGGTTGGACTGACCAACCCAGTGGCAATTGGTGGAAATTTGGTTTCCCCGTCTTTTACGTGACCGATTTGTTGCAAAACGTCGAAGCCCTGGTCCGGCTGGGGTATGGACAAGACCCAAGGCTGGCCAACGCGCTTGATATCATCCGCGATAAACAAGATCAGGATGGGCGATGGCCGTTGGAATACGCCTACACTGGAAAAACGTGGGTCGATTTTGGCGAGAAGAAACAGGCCAATAAATGGGTTACAACCAGGGCGGCCTGGGTTCTTAAATACAGCTAAACTATGCTCCTTGCTAGCTCAGTAACAGTTTCTTTTAACACAACACATCCTAGACAATTCGCCTTCGATATTGCAAGAGTCAGTTTACTGATAGGTAATTCACATAGAGAAATATCACATGGAATCTCTCAATAATCAAGAAATCGAGATCATCGGGAAGTGCCTGGATGCAGTGATACAAGGCCCATTCCTCATTGATCAACAGGCGGATGATCAGTGGTGGGAGTTTCCCACTCTCATTGGGCTCGAGCCGGAAGAGGTGGCCGACATTGCCGATCTCTGGCCAAACGTTGACATGGGGGAATCAGGAGGTTCAGACCGTAATCAATAATTCGATGAACATGCTTCAGGGCTATCCTCACGATTGCTGGGATGAGTGGTCAGATTACATACCCGTTCCTCCAGAAGAGGTGCTGAGAGTTCTGCGTAAGTGGCGTGCGTGGACAAGGCAGACTGGCGGCCGCTCATCCAATGAGTTTTTCGACAACATGATGTAGTCCTGAACAGCGATCCGGTCTGGTACGACAGGAGACGAACCGAATCCAATAGATAAAAGGTCTCGCAGCGATACCTGGATTCCAAAAAGGATTGCCTAACTGCCACTAGGAAACCCTAATTTATCCGCTCTCGTTCGTTCTCGCCCGAGTCCGATAGCCAAAACACCTAGGTCTCAAGTAGAAGAGGCAGCATTTAAACGGCGGTAGGTAAACAGGGTGATAAATAGCAAAATAGTTCCCAGGGCCAGGGAGGCCAGCACATCACTGGGGTAATGTGCTCCCAGGTAAATTCGACTCAAGCTGATAAGAAATACCCAGGCGGCAGCGATAATGGAGAGAACCCGGTGCCCCCGCTCCCAGAGTAAAACGGAAAGAAAACCGTAAAAGGAAACGGCCGCCAGGGTATGCCCGCTGGGAAAACTGGCCGTATGTTCTACAACCAGGGGTGTGAAGACGGCCGGTCGCGGCCGGGCAAACTGAATCTTGAACAGCTGGCCTACCAGGAGCGAGGTCAAAAAAGAAGTGACCACCAGAGCGGCCGCTATCTTTTCCGAACGCCGCCACAAGTATACGAACGTCACAGTGATTGGCACCAAAATGAACGGCCCGGCCGTATGTGTTATCGCCGTAAATAGGTTGTCCAACCAGGGATGATTGAGCTCATGCAGCGACAACATCAAGTCTTCATCCCAGGCAAACCCCTCCTCTTGCTGAATACCAACCGCCAGCTCCCAAAAAAGAATCCCGGCACATAAGATGATAAGCACGGCGATTATCCAATGCCTGACGTTGAATTTGCTGTCTCCTGCCCCGTCTTCTGTCAATCCGGTCCTGACCTTATGTCAACTATTGTGTTCCCGGTTATGTTATTTCCACATTGCCGGCTGGAAATCCAACCGTCGCCTGAGACCGACGGTAACCATCTCTATCCGCCAAATCGGCATATGCCAATCCCCCAGGCCATTCCGTCATTTTCCAGCCGGTTCCTGCATCCCAAAAAAGATAAAATCAAGTCCGAATAGTCCGCTGACAACAATATATACCCAGGTCATTGTGTTGCCCAGGTCAGAAGTTAGCATATTGAATACAAAGACAGCAGCGACAACGAAATATCCGACTCCACCACCAATCAGGAAAGCCCGGCGAGCCACCGAGGGCGGAGCGGTACGCATCAGCCAGCTGGTAACCCCATAGCCTACAGAGGCTGCACCGACAATGCGGGTCAGGTTGATTGCCAGATCAGTAACCTCGACGCCCTCTCTTTCGATTAGGAAGGTGGGAGCGAGAATTGAAACGAGGGCGATCAGGGTAACCCAAATAGTATTCGCGGTCAACACATTCTTTACGTGCACAATGGATCCTCCTGTTTTCTAAGTGGCGCGAAATGAAAAACTTGGCCTCGGAAATCGTTCCGCCAGATTCCTGGTGTGTCTCTAAAATTATGCTTGCTCGAGTTGCCCTTGTGCTATCCAGTCCGAAAGCGTGATCAAACTATTAGTTAGCGCGATTCCCAAATCTTGACGCCGTGCCAGGGTTTAGGGAGATAAAAGTCCTTATTTGATCATACCCTACCTGGCAAAAACTTCACATGGTTTGCTGATTTTCATCGCGGTAATCAGCAAGAATGTACTAAGTTTAACGTGGCGGCGAGACATCCACCACCTGCTTGACCCGGCCGATTTCACCCGAATCCAGCTGCACTTTTATGCCGTGGGGATGCGTCGCCGAGCGAGTCAGGATTCTTACTACCAGCCCCCTGGTTCTTTTCCCGGTACGCTGGTCTTGTTTTTGAACGATTTCTACATCGCTGCCGATCTGGATATCTCTTTTTACCGGCATCATGCTTTCTGAATCCATCCTAAATAGGGGTCCTTATCAGCCACTTTACTGCCGCTCGCCCGTTCTGGAATGCCACCATACCGGCGGGCACAGGGACTATACCACATAACGTCAGGGCAAATAGGCTGGTTAAATCTGTGGATGGTAGGAGCGTCAGCTAGTGGGATGAAAAACGAACAATTGGGTCTAGAAACAGCTCAGATCACTATCGACAATTTGGCCCTGGCTATTCGATGAGCATATTCATCTGAAAAACCACAAAGGTAAAAATCCCGCTATGGATCAATCATCGGGCGACAATAAACAATAGCGGGATGACCACCAGCAAAACCAGACCCCAGATCATATAAGGAGTCGTTGCCTGGCTGAATACATTCTGCAATGATTCCACCCATTTATCCCGGCCGTTCTTGAACTGCCTGTAAACCAACCATACCAAGATACCGATGTTTAGCAGGTTCCAACCGAGGATCACCACCCGGTTGAGGGTCAGACCCCCATCAAAAGTACGGTAGAGCGTGGCCGAAAAAGCGTAGAGGCTGATCAACACAGCAAGCACAGCCACAGCAATGATGCTGGCGCGTAGCCACCTCTGGAGCCTTGGCGGCAGATCGTCACCTCGGATTGGCGTCGCTCCCAAAAGCAGCCCCAGGATGGCAAAGAGCATCAAGTTGTAAACGATAAGCACATCCCGGTTCTCATATGGTTCCGTGAAGTAGAAAGGGATCACCAGCACATAAATCAGCAGTACACCCAGTGTCAGCGGTAACAACAGTCGCATCATGGTAGCGATAAATTTGCTCAAACCCTGGTCGAAATCCTGCTCCGCCGGCCGCTTGCCAGGATCATACACAGTAGCAATCGCCATAACGGGTAACAAACCAAAACCACCGGCGATAATAAGCCGCAACAAGATGTCCGGAAGCGTGATGCCCAAGGCCGCAAACATGCCAATGGTAATACCGCCAAAAGCAACACCGGCAATCAGATACAGGCCGGCAACGATCACCACTTCAATCGATTTTTTCAGGAAAGCGAATCGATCATCGGGGCTGGATTTGAAACCAAGAACCGATATCCCCAGGGCGATCCAACACAACAGAGGGATGTGAATGGCTGCCACAAGGAAATAATGCTCGATCATCGTGGGGGGATCCAACGCCGGTCCTACTAACAGGGCATAAGCGGTTACTGCTAAGAGACCTCCCCCCAGTGCCAGCGCGCGAACTAGATTGTTCCTGGCGGTGAGGGCCAGAAAGATCAGGGCGCTCATGGTCGCGATAGATGACCACCAAAGAAATAGCTGGGGCATCCCCCCTTGGACGGTCAACCGTTCGACATCTGAAAGCACCCAGAAGATCAAGCCCGTCAGGATGCTCAGCGGAATGGCCACAATCCAGTTAACCCCCAGGCGCGAAGTCGGTGACTCAACAACTATTTGTTGGAGGCGATAAAACCAGGCGCCATAGAGCAGATTGTCTGGCGCCGCTTCATAACAGGTCAGGAGGGCAGATCTGAAAACCTCTCTCTGGCCTTGCTGTGTCGCTGTTTGATAAAGCTCCTCCAGTTTGCCAGGGTCTGAACCTGCTGCCCTGACTTCCTCATCAAGTTCCATCACTGCCTCCGAAAAGTTATCGTTTACCCGGCCGGACTGTCTGTTCGATTCAATGATAGCAGATGCAAATCCAGAAGTTAAGCACCTGAGTGCAGCAATATCCTGAAGATGATCGGAACCAGTGCCGGGCAGAGGCGATCGCCTGTTGTCCGTTGATTGTCCACCTTCTTTTATGGTTGCGATTGGTGAACCATTTCTTGAAGGACAGGCAGGGCGCAGACTCATTATCATCGCGGCCGGCCCCCGATTGCCAGGATGGTCGCGGCAATCCTTAGGATGGAGTATCTTAGTGGCCAGGAACATCAGTTTGAGTTGATACTGCCTGGACTGTATGTCAGAATACGGTGTTACGACTTCTATCTGGATCACTCACATCCGGCCGGCCGGGCGGACAGAAAGAACAAGCAAGCGCAATGAGGATGACATTTTGAGATTTCATTTTGGGAAGTTGTCCTGGCCTGAGCAGGAGTCCCTGACTGAGGCAGGCTGGAACCGCATACAATCACCCGGTTCCCGTGTTGGCTATACCCTTGCAGTACTGGCCGGAGTGCTGATTATCCTGTTGCTCTTTGGCTGGCTGATCGCTGTATCACTGTTCGCCTCCGACAACCCGGTGGAACGAACCGCTGACCTGGGAAATTCACCATGGGGCGCCCTGATCCTGGCCTTGTTGCTCTTCATCCCCTTGCACGAAATAGTCCACGCTATCTCGCTTCCAGGATATGGGTTGTCACCCCAGACGATTGTTATCATCTGGCCCGGGAAATTACGCTTTGGTATCTACTATGAGGGGTGCATGTCTCGCAGCCGCTGGCTGATGATGCGCCTGACGCCTTTCGTTTGCATTACGACTGTTACGATAGGCTTGCTGACTCTGTTTTACTTCATCCCAGGACCGTATGTCATAATCGTCTTTCTACAGATATTGTTTATGCTGAACGGGTTAGGTTCTGGAGGAGACATCATCGCTGTAATCTGGGTCTTGTTCCAGGCACCGGCTAAGTCGTGGATCTGTTTTTATCGTGGGAAAGCGTATTGGCGGGATGAGGAGATCAAATAGGTGAAACAGCCAGATAGATTCGCTGTTTTGTTATGTCAAGCATCAGCTTCATTTCAGTTCTTGATTCCATCCACCAGCCAGTATTGATAAACGAAAGGTCAAGTTCCCTGGTCCTTTAGGGGAGGCGTAAAGATTAAGAAGCCTTCGGCCGCAAAAAGTGGAGGATCAATTGATTTCAACCATTCTATTGATCGGACCACCCAGGAGTGAGAAAGCGATCATGGGTTAGGTGATAGCCAGACCCATAGGCAAAAAACAAGTCTCATTGGATGACGAGCGATGGCCGTGTATTGGTCCAGGATATATGAGACAGTTAGCCATCTGGAGCCGATACTCGACGATGTTAATAAAGATCCTGGGCCGGTGCCGAAATCAATTCCATCATCCCCTGAATACGCCGGCTGATGGCCAAACAGTCAATAACATGATTTTGATATCGACCTTCCGGAAAAATATCCAAAACTGGCAGCGGATCATTGTCCGTCCGCACCCCTTTTCTCTGCAAAACGCTGGTAAAGCATCTCCTTAATTATCAACGACTGCCCGCAACGGTTCCCTGGATTCCTCTTCAGCGAACTCAGGTCCAAAGGCGAACTACGTTTGGCCAGCGCTTTGCGCACCATGCGATGTTGGAATTAGATAACCTCAAAGAGTCCCTGTGCGTAACACCGGACTGATGCCTGCTCCCAGAAAATCTGGGATAGGGCCGTGGAGCTGGTGCGAGGCCCGGCACAAAAAATCCAGAACTTAGAAATTCAGGGTGGCAGGCCTATGAATAATAGAAGGCTTTATACCAGCGAGAACTCGATTATTCGGCATCCTCTATAAATAACTCTGCCGGTTGGTCTTTCGTCAGGTAACGGCTGAGGCTAGCCGAACAGGAAAATATGCAGCCTCTCTTTTCATTAAAGACAGAAACCGAGTTTTTTGAAAAAACTCGGTTTCTACTGTTTTCTACTTTCTGCTGTTTCTACTGCGGTCCAGCGATCAGGCCATCGCGGGAGTCTTTTCCACCATGTCCCGGCCGGTCCAGGAGCGCCAGGCCAGCGTCCACAATGCGGAGACGGCAGACTCTACGAATCCCTGGAATACGATGATCAACGGCCAGAGGCAGCAGCAAAGGAGCGCAATCAGACCGGGTAGGAACAGGAGCAGACCCATGACGATGAAGATGACGATCTGCAGCAAGATTAGAACCAACGCCTCACCCAGGTTGGCCATGAGCACACTGGTACCTCGGCGGTATGAGTCGATAACGCCCTGATCTTCCAGCATACAGGCCCGTTCCGCAAAATTCCGGAGGATGGAAAGAACCAGCATCACGGGAAGGAGAAGACAGGCCAGGACCACCATTACGGCGCCTAGGCCGGCCAACCCTGCCGATTCGGCGAATTCCTCGCCAAAGGCGGCGAAGATGCCGCCATAGGCGCCCAAGGCTAATATCCCCAGCACAAAAAGTGCCATGGCCGGTATTGCCGGCAACAGGCTAATGCCCAGCAAGGTTCCGGCCTTGCGCCAGCCAGCGCCCCAGGCCTGTCGGAAGCCAGATTTTTCCCCGGACTCAATTCCGTCCACGCTGGCGATCAGGCCGCCGCGGGCGATAGTCGAAACGACCCAAAGGACGATGCCCACCAGAAGGGCAACGCATACCAGGCCGAACACTGCGGCCAGCGCGAAGGCGGCAATTTCATCGCCAAGCTCGGAAAATTGTCCCGGATTGGTCGTAAAATCACTGCTACTATCATTGCTGATGCTGCCGCTGGACATGCCGCTGCCGATGGCTGCCAGGAAACCCAGGATGATGAGAAACTTGTTTTGCCAAACAATATTGACTGAACGACTGATTATCTTGCCATATTCCATGCTAACCCTCCAGTTTACATGTCGCGCGATGGGTTCATCGCTAATCTATTAAAGTATCGTGCTCTCGGTTTTGCTATATTCTCTACGTATTTGATGCATCCCTTGTTGCAAAAGATTGGCCCTGAGGCCGCTTCCTGGCCAGTATCATATCAACGGGCAACCTGAACATGGACATTTCGGTCACTCTCTGGACCTGAAAGCCGGCCGCTTCGACTGCTTCCCGGACGTAGATGGGGCGGCAATCCACATATTTTGTAAACTTATCGTGGCTCCATTCATAGAGCCTAACCACCACGCCACTTTTTTCTTTTTTGGCCATGGCCACGATACCCAACCGGCCGTCCCACCGTAGCACTCTGAAACACTCGGCCAAGACAACCGGGATCTCTGGCGTATCGAATAGTTCCAGGGTGAAACTCATGTAAATTGCGTCGAAAAAGTTGTTATCAAATGGCAGCTTCGTTGCATCCCCGCGCTTCAGTTCAACGACGGCCGGTAGCCCTGCTTTATTGATTTTAGCCTGGGCCACCTGCAGCATCCCTTCAGACAGATCCAGGCCATAGACTCGGCCGGCGCTGCCAGCCGCTTGCGCCAAAGCCTTGATGATCTGCCCGGTTCCATAACCGATCTCCAGGACAATCTCACCTTCCCGGACATCCAGCTGGTGAAGCCCCTCTACCTTGTACTTCTTCTCGGCCGGTCCGGCCAGCAGATCATACCACCTGCTCATCATGTCGTAGCTGGCCCTGGCTTCTTCCTTCGTTCTCGTAACGCTACTTATCGGCCGGTTTCGGTTCATGGCCTATCTCAAACCTCTACGCTGCGCAGCTAGCATAATGATTAATGTTGATTCATCCTCTTAAATATCAGATCTAGTTCCATTCTTGAAGCTTGACTATTTACCGTTGCCTGGCCATAGGAAGCTTCTATCTGCCCACTCTTTAGCTGATCGACGATGGCCTGGGTAAATTCATCTACGTTGGCGCCAAAGGTGTGTAATCCAACGCCACCTAAATCAGTGTTCACAGACGGGGGGATGATTTCAAGCACCGCTATCGGCGTGTCAATCAATTGCTGGCGTAAGGTTAAGGTAAAAGAATGCAGGGCGGCCTTGGTAGCCGAATAGATGGGGGCGATCGACAGAGGGACAAAAGCCAGGGCCGAGGTGACATTGATAATTGCCGGCTTGGCTTGTTTGAGCAGTTGGGGGATGAATAACATGGACAGGTGTATCGGCGCCTCCAAATTGATCTTTATCTCATCTGCTAACGACTCCCAGGGCTGCTCCTTCATTAATTCTAAGCCTCGTCGTTGAATACCTGCATTGTTAATCAGAATATTCAGCTCTGGGTGTTCGCTGCTGATCCAGGACGATAGGGAACTTCTTTCAGCCACATTCGCTACGTCGCAAACATAAGTAGTAATTTGCGGATAAATTTCCTTCGCCTCGTTGAGCCTTTTTTCACTGCGGCCGCAGATAATGACCTGGCTGCCATTATTAACAAAATGGGCGGCCAAACTGAGTCCAATTCCGGAGCCGCCGCCGGTAATCAGTACCGTATTGTTGCCAAGATCCATGTCACCCTCCTTCCATCAAAACAATAAGTAAGTCACGATTCGCATACCGAATCAAAGATCGGTAGCCAGGCATCACCCGGCTTTATGGCCGGCCGCGCTTCTTCAGCTTCAACCCACCAGCGATTGGTTGCTGGTTCATAAGGGATATTCATAGGCCTTTAGCGTCTTGAGGGCCTGGATGGTTACAACACTTCGGAACTCTAATAACGAGGCCGGACTGGTAGCCGGCCAGGAGACAGGCCAACCGCCATCCGTCTGCTGCCTGGCTGCCAACGCCTCCAAATGAGGTTCAATCAGAGAACCAACGAAGAGCCCACTGCAGAGACTGTCCGGGTTAGGGGCCCAGTCCAACGGCTTGTGAACGTACCCTTCCGCCATTGGGTCCAGAGCGACTTGCTGTTTGATTATCTCCCCGATAGGCTCGAATTCCCTGGCAGCCCGTTCCTTATCCGGCGCATTCTCCAAAAACAAAACGATACATAGAAGATCGTTGTCACTGGCACTCAACAAGGCTTCAATCTTTTGCCAACAGAATTCTGTGGCCTGAACCAGCCAGGGATGCTCGAACTTGTGTTTGTGTAATAACCCGGCGATGCTGGCCGTGGGATTAATGGAGGCGGGTGGATTAGCTTCTGAATTCCACCAAGGTGCTCGGGGGGCATCGCTGACAGTCGGCAATACGAAGGGCACACCGCCTCTGTCCGTTGTGATCGTCTCTAAATATTCACAAATATCGCCGGCCAGCCCCTGATCGAAGCCGATATCATCGAGAATACGTAGGGCAAACTCCTGGTCGATGGGTTGGCTACTGGGTGTACGCTTATCCGGTTCCAGGGCATTACCAAAGCCGCCGTCAGAATTTTGATAGGCGACCAGAGCTCTCAGCACATTTTGTCTGGAACCGTCATCGAACAGAAAAGAAAAGTACTGCCTTTCGAGCAGGCGGGCATTGTTCCAAATAAAGGACTGGGCTTTTTCCAGCCTGGTTGTTGACATAATCTAGTTTCTCCCTTTGGATAGGCCGCCTATATTGGACTTTGACTACCGGAATGATGTCCGGTCTTATCTGCTAATTCCATCACGGCCGGGGTACACGATCCGGTTTTCTGGGGGGGTGAAAAGTGCCGCAGCCTGAGGGGTTTCTGACATAAGTAGATTATAAATCAAAACTCGAGACAAATGGAATTTCTTTTCTCGATTTCAATCCAATTCGCTTCACCGGAAGATATAGTCTGACGCGCCCAATGGCTGGCCCAATCACCTGGGGGAATCGTTTTATGGCGGACCGTGCCAGTAGTCTAAGTCGAGGTTACTTTTCTGCCGGCCTTAACCTGGTTTGAGGGTACACAATGCCTGGCGAATCTCTCCAAGATGGTAGGCGGTGTGGGCAATGATGGCTATCGCCTCCCCAATTTGACGATCACTTTCCCAGGCAGACTTTTCTGATATCCACTGTTTGACGCCGTCGTAGGCGACCCGAAGTTCTTCTCTCATCTCCGCCCAGCCTTTCTCGTCAACCGTCGAGACTGTACGCCAAATCTTATCCCAATCGGCCGGCGGCATATTGGGGTCCTGCATCGATTCGACTACAACATCGAGATAAAAGGCTATATGTTTGACCTGGGCTGCCAGGGTTGCGCAGCGATCGCCGACAGGGATGGATGCTTCCCCGGCCGAAATCGTGGCCAACGTCTCAAACAGGCTGGTCCCGCGATCCAGGTAGATCCCGTGGACCTGGTCAAAGGTCTCATCAAGCAAAAAATTCAGTGCTGCTTCCAGGTGGCCGGCTTCCAATGTCTGCGTTTTACTCATTCGCGCTCTTACCCTCCTTCTCTCTATGAAAAAGACATCATGGGAAATAACCCCATTCAAGGCGTTACCATGGTATCGCTACGCCGCTGTGGGGTGATAGATCGGATTGTGGCCATCAAAACGACCTTTCCGCATATCATAACATACAGGTGGGAGAGAACCAGCTCGGTCACGAAGCCGGTGAAAAAGAGAGCAGATCCGGTTCTTGCCGGTTGTCCCAGGCTTGCTCGCAAACCGCGGGCTAATACCTCTGCTGCTTACTCCGGGAAGCCGGTACAAAGCTATAAAAAATACAAATTTCTATCGCTACTGGTTAATCCGCGAACAGAAGTTCCAAGATCGTCCCCACATCATCCTTACCTTTAAGGATATTCAGGTTAAAGATTTCCGTGAAGCCACAGTTTTTGCAGGAAACGAAGGCATAACGATAAGTCTGGATCTCCAGCAACCGGGAAATACCCGTCCCAGACATGGCCAAATGTTCCACATGCCCGCCGCTATGCAGGCATTTTGGACAAACAAAAGCGCCTGCTAAAGTATCTTCAATTTTACCCATCCTACCCGTCCTTCGATCCGTCTATTGGATCACTGATCAACCAACCTCTTAAGTTGCGCCATTGATGAGACACATGAACATCATAGCGGGACTGGTTAGCAGATCGCATCGGCCGGGCGATGGATTTTTCCGTTATCCACCTGGCCTATAAACAAGACCTCGGCAGAGTCAACCGGCCGCTAACCGTCTGACCGGCGCAGGAATTGCGCTTATAGATTCTGTCTGATATGGTTGTCTTACCTTGTGTTTTAGCCCACATTTGTCAGGTTTTCATCGATTAGCAAGAGGGTGTAACTGTATGGTCACGATTGCTTTGCTCCGCGGAATCAACGTAGGTGGTAATAATATTTTACCGATGCAAGATCTGCTGGTATTACTCACAGAGCTCGGTTTGCAGCAGGTCAGGACTTATATTCAGAGCGGCAACGTTGTCTTTCAGAATACGGAAGTAGCAAGCTCACAGCTAAGCGGCGTCATCGCCAGGGCGATAAGCGAGCGCTATGGTTTTGAACCGAGCGTGTTGGTATTGACCGAAGAGGATTTAGCACAAGCGATTGCCCTAAATCCTTTCCCAGATGCAATCACCGAACCAAAGTCGCTCCACCTCTTTTTCCTGGTCTCAACGCCCCAAGATCCCGATCTGTCGGCGCTGGAAAAGGCAAGGAAAGATGGCGAAGAGTTCGCCTTAATAGACCGGGTGTTTTATCTTCATGCCCCGGCAGGCATTGGCCGATCCAAGCTGGCCGCAGGTGTAGAAAAATCCCTTGGCGTGCCGGTAACAGCTCGCAACTGGCGGTCTGTCGACAAAATCATGGCCTTGGCCGGGGAAATTGAATAAAAAAGGCGCCGGCGGTGAAAGCAAAGAAACCCGGTTTTTACTCTAATTTGAAATCGTATCTTCCCCCAATATACGCTGAAAGGCTTTAGAAAAACCGGGTTTCTAACCTATCTGATTGACACGGCCGTCAGCCGGTGCTATCCTAATTGCTAGTGGGGTCGGTATCGCACTTGCACATCGAGACAAATCACCTATCCAATTTTCCAACGGTTAACAGGTATTGATCGGGATTTTTTACGCCCTGGATGCCTGACTTTATGGACGCCTTTCGGCAGGAGGATGTAATGGCCAAATTCATATCATTGTTCAAGTATAATGGGGCAATCGAGGGTGGCGGGCCCAAACGGTTTGCTAAAGTCCAACAGATCATGGTCGACGCCAATAGTGAGATCCAGCAGGTTTACGGCCTGCTTGGCGCCTACGATATCCTGGCGATTTTGGATTGTCCCGACAATCGCACGGCGATGAAGGTTGCCGCTAAAGCGGGTAATCTGATTGGCGCCAGTAGCCAGACGATGCCGGCTATCGAACGTGATGATTTTCTGCAGTTGTTAACAGAGATATAAGGTTCCAATTTCGCGGGATCAAACAAGCCGCGACGATAGATCCCAACCCTATCCCACTTGCGGAATTATCTGATCAGATCAAAGCGCGGCGAGGGACCTGTCCAGCGCTTCGACCAGTATATCCACGTGTTCCCGGCCGAATACTAACGGCGGCCGGATCTTGATCACATTACCAAGTCGGCCTTCACTGCCGACCAGGACGCCTTTCTGAGCCATCAGGTTAATCACCTGTTTCGTCTCCGAATCCGCCGGTTCCCGGGTGGTTCGATCGCGCACCAGCTCCACCCCGGCCAACAGCCCTCGCCCCCGCACATCGCCGATCAGCTTATGGCTTGGCATTAATTGCCGGATGGATTCGCGCAGATAATCACCCGTCTGTTCGGCTTTACCCATTAAACCCTCACCTTCAATCACATCTAACACAGCCATCCCGGCCGCACAAGCGACAGGATTTCCCCCAAAGGTGCTGAACAAACCCGTCTCTTGGGAAAAAGGGTGCAATATCTCCGGCCGGGTGACGATCACCCCTAACGGATAACCATTGCCGATGGGTTTGCCCAAAGTAACAATGTCCGGCTCGAGGTCATGGAGCATAAAACCCCATAAATGGCTGCCCAACCGGCCGAAGCCCGACTGAACTTCATCGGCGATGACCAGGCCGCCGGCTCCGCGTACGATGGCCGACACAGCCTTCAAATACCCTTCCGGAACGTCCGGTATGCCGTTGCTGACAAAAGCCGAATCAATCATAAAGGCTGCGGGTTGAAAGCCGGCCGCCTTTAATTCGGCGATAGCCCGGCTGGCATCTTGGGCATATCTTTCGGCCAGGTCGGGTTGCCCATATCGATAATTGCCCCGGTAGGGATCAGGCGACATCAGGGTTTGCACATGGGCTGCCAGGCCTCGTTTCAGGCTACTGGGGGTCAGCTCAGCGATAGCCTCGGTGATGCCGTGGTAGGCATCTTCCATCACCAGCGCCCCTTGTTGTCCGGTAATAAATTGGGCTATACGCCAGGCAATGTCATTGGCCTCGCTGCCCGAGTTGACAAAGACACAGACCGAGAGATCACCGGGCAGCAGGCTCACCAGGCGCTCAGCATAATCCAGGATGGACCCATAAAGATACCGGGTATTCGTATTCAAGGCCGCTGTTTGGCGGGCGATGGCTTTCACCACGTGCGGGTGACAGTGACCGGCCACCGGCACATTGTTGTAGGCGTCGAGATAAGCTCTGCCCTGGGTACTGTAGAGCCAGGGACCACGGCCGCGTTCGAAGTGTAGCGGTCGGTCATAAAAATGATGCAAACCGGCGCCCAATACCTGCCGTCGGCGGGCCAGGAACCGGCCGGAATTGTATGCATGTTCATCTGAAACTTCTTCTGAAATTTCATCTGAGATCTCGTCGATTTCGCCGGTCGGGCAGTATGGAGGAAAGAGAGCACACCTGCGTAAAGCTGCCCGCACCTGGTCCCGGCCCAATGTCAACAGCCTATCAATGGCTTCCCAGCAAGGCGCCTCCGATTCGTGAATATAATCAGGCTGCTCCGGCCGCATCATCTTGCGCCAGGCGATGACCGTGGCCGTGGCCGCCAGCCGGGCCAGCACAAGGTCATAGACGAGATCGATCTCCTCCTCCTCCAACGGCAGGACGCTGTCAAAACCGGCCACAACCGCGCAAACGCCCTCCAAGAAGTCCCCCTCGTCAATCGCATCGTGGGCGGCAATTGCCACTTCAACCACGGTTGGACCATAAATCATGTCGCCAAAATCAATGATGCCGGCGATGTTGTCCGGCCGTTCGGAAATGATCAACGTATTGTTGGCATCGAGATCGTTGTGGATGACCTGGTGACGAAGTTTCCTGAGCCTGGGTATGATCTCTGTAGTCATGTGATCCAATACATTCTCGATGCTCTGGCGGGCGGCCGCATCGGTCACATGGCTCGTGTGCGGCCGCAAACTAGCACAGCGGGTGATGTCCCAGGGGTGCTCCTGGCGGGCGGAAGGGTGAAAAAATCCGCGCAGGGCCAGGTCCATTCGGCCGGCGATTTTACCTAGATCCCGCCATAGGGCCGGGCTGATCGGACCCTCATTCAAGGGGATGCCGGGCAGATAGGTCAGGACGCGGCTGATGTGCCGTTCGCCATTACCTCTGGCAGCCATGGTGAAGGCGTCTCCGGCTACGGTCCGTACAACCCGCGGCACCGGCAGGAGCGGATCTTGTTGCTCGATAAAGCTTAAAGCCCGGGTTTGGAAATCGATAACAACGGCATCTTCGACGAGATTGGATAACTTCAGCACATATTCCTGGCCCATCGCCGTACGGATGTGAAAATTCTGGTCGCGTTCGCTCTTGAGCGGCCGGAAGTCGCCGGTGAGGTCAAAATGCTCCCGGGCAATCCGCCGGGCTTCAGCCTCTAAAAAGTGTGGGGGGTTGCGATCCAGGAATTTGATCTCCCGGCCGGTGGTTTGAACTGTCATTTATTAACTCCTTCTTTACCGGGGGCGACCTGAATCGCGGCGATCCGACCCCAGTTCGTCGGAAAACGATAATATCCAAAAGGTGACTAAAATAGATTTCAACCGCCGCCCCAAAGATAAGATATATGAGGCCATTTGTCGATTCCAATGAGTCACTGTCTTAATTTTGTCTGGGCTTGTTTCCAATGGCGTGATATTCCAGATAATTAACCTTCATTCTCGGTGCATTGTATTGACGCCAGTGCATTTGTTATAGTATTCTATTATTGGGATCTCGAGCTATTAATGGAGTCATGTGGAAAGGATCTACCACCGTGGATCGGGAGGAGTACTATGCCATGAACTGGAACTGGCATCTCTGCTAAAAGAAGGGGAAGCAACCTGAGGTTAAGCCCCCATTCCTCATCGTCGCAACTTAATTTACTGTCGAACAGCGTGGATTCCTGGAATTTACCATGCTGTTTCGCGACTCTGACCAAAGGAGATGTTTAGAATGAGTAAATATCGCGCGACCAGGTTACTTTTTGTGACCTTGATAATCATGATCGTTATGCTCCCGCTGGGTTCTGCTTTGGCTGTTCAACCCTCTAAAATTGTTGAAGAGTTTTTTTTAGCAGGGGAGCTTATTGCGGAATGTGACGATTTCCAAGCCCTTGTCGATAGTGATTACAAATTAACAACGACTGAATATTACGACAAGGATGGTAACGTTAAGAGAATTCAGATCCATTACGATATCCGCAATGGTCAGTTGTATAACTCGAACCATCCGGACATCAAATATCCAGAAGGCCCCGACCATGCTTTGTTTGTTGTCGACCCTGTGACAGGCATCATCCACGAGTCAGGTCTGGCGTTCCACTTCAACGTACCCGGATACGGCGTTGTCGCCATTGATGCCGGAAGAGCTATCCTCAACCCAGATTGGAGCGTCATCTGGGAGAGGGGGCAACATGATTACTTCACGGGCGACCTGGACGCCCTCTGCTCGTTTCTTGCTGTCGACTAACCTTTAAGATCAGGAGTATCAAGTTAATAGGAGTATCAGAACAACCGGCGGATAGGACCTGGCGGCCGTAAAGGCGAACAACCCTGCGAGCCAGGTCCTTCCGGCCGGCATACTTGGGCTGGAACCAGCCTCGGGTTGTATCCCGGCCGAAAATAACCCCTCCTAGCCTATAGCGCACCTTATTAAACGGCCGCTGCTTCATCCGCGAGAACCTTCCTGCGCATCATTAGGTCCATACCGAGGCCGCGCTGCTAACCAACGATCAGCCCGATCAACTCCTTGACAACGTCCAAGCCGGTACCCAGACCGATCCCGACACTCGCGGGTGTTGCCGCTGCGGGAGCGACCATTTACACGATCGATGTCCAACAGTAACGAAGATTTAGCCCAAACATCACTTCATTGCTTGCTCTCAGATAATGCGCCAAATCATTGCCCGTCAATAGAGAGGCCGCCGTCATGGAGATACAAAACACGAATCTCAGATTCGTCGGCAGGTATCACTGATCCGTGAATTCTTGCCGTGCTATCAACTAAACTAATGCCTGCCACCGAATGCACCTTTATGGGAACGTTTAAGAAAAAGTCCTTGCCAAATTACTGATACACCTTGTCAAGTAAAGCTGGTGCTACCTAATACATTTTCAAAACAATGGAATGCTTTTTCCACAGATGATCCTCTTCATTTTCAGAATCACACTTTGACCTGTTGGATAATTTGTTCCAGCGTTTCCCATAGCTTCATTTCTTTTCCCATCGCTTCGGCTATTTTTATTTCTCCCGGTTTTTTCTCCATCGCCATAGCATAGATTGGTTTTCGATAAAGATTGTTGAACCAACACGAACCACGGATAAAGTTTTGTTGATGCAACATGGCATATATCTCTATCGCAGTTCGTATATCGGTTTGTTGAGATAACAAATAGGCATACGCCGCCAGAGAGAAATGGGTGAAGTAATGGGTGTGACCATCGTAGTGATGTTGCACAGCCTGCTGGATGTATTCCCAGGCCTTATCTCGGTTACCCGTTTGTAAAGCTGCCATACTCAAACCAGCAAGTACCTTACCTTGCCCCCACTTTTCGCCAATTTTCATACCATCGATACTCTCTTGAAATATTTCTCGGCTCTCAGCGATTTGACCTTGTACAAGCAAAATCTCTCCTAGGCCACATAAACGGTAAGCGTACTGGTAAGGAGTGCCACCTTTGATATGAATCAACGCCTCCCTTAGATGACTTTCGGCGGAAGGATAATCCCCCAAGTGACCAAGGGTCTCTCCAACCTCAGCGAGGTAAATGCCGATAGCCTGACGATCGCCACGTTCGCGGGCATAAGCCAGCTTCTTTTCTCTGACCATCCAGTAGTTCATCATAGCGGCCGTTGGTATTGAGAATGGGGTCTACAGCCACAAGTGACATTTCTTTGCTGAGTGGATCATCTAATCTTTCAAAGATATCACAACTTTCTTGCATCAAGGCCATTGCTGGAACAGGCTGGCCTAAATGGTAGGCCACAACCATGCAATACATATAGGCCAAATAAGCCGTGTTGAATAAGTCACCAGATTTTCTCTTGAATGTAAATGGCCTCGGATAAGAATTGGTAAGTTTTTTCAGAAGTGACTCCCCCAATATCGAGAGAACGAAGCATCAAATAAGAGAAGTCGGAAAAATCCTGCAATTGTCGATAAAACTCAAAGGCTTGATCGTAATACTCTATGGCGCTTTCACGGTTACCCGGTAATTCTCGATGATTGCTTTCGTCATGAACAACTGCGCCCATAAGGGAGCAAAATCATCTCGTTTATTCCTAAATTCAGTCATTTTTCCCAGGGCAGAGTCAATTGAGTTACCTGCCGTTTCATGATCGTCCAGGTTCAAACAAAATATACTTTTCCACGCCAATAAATTTGCCAAAATTTCTGCTTGACCTTCAGCCTCTGCCCCTTCCAGAGTCGCCAGACCAAGCTGGCAGGTCTGCAACCCTTCTTCATTTCGCAGCGTACGCAGGTAGAAATAACATAATCCTTCCAGCCCCATTTTGATTTGCTCAATCTGCTTTTCTTGGGTGACCCAAACCCAAGCTGCCTGAATATTATCGATTTCCCGCCGAATTACGGGGAGGAGCTCGACTTGATCAGGACCTTTCAATCCTTTTCCCCACTGAACCTAGAGCTACACAATAATAAGCTGCATGTCGATCTCTGGTATTATTAAAATTCTCAGGAGATTGACATAACTTCTCGAGGGCGTACTGGCGCATGAGTTCATGGATGTGAAATCCACCCGGGTGTTTCTGGCGCACGAAAGATCGATCCATAAATTTCTTCAGATCCACCAGGGAAATCCCGGCAACTTTTTCGGCAGCTTGACCCGGGTAAATCCCCCTTGAAACACAGATAACTTGGCGAGGGCAGATTGATTCTCGCGATTGAGACGATTCCAGAAATAATCCAGTACGGCGCGCATCCTCCGCTGCCGTTCTGGTGTATCCTGTAATTCGGTTTTCAGAAAATCCGAATTACTACGAATTTCCGCTAGAATTTCCCTTGGGAGAGAGCAGGTTCACCCAGGATGCTGCCATTTCTAATCCAAGCGGCATGCCTTCAACGAATTGGGTGATGGCAATTATTTCCTGGTAATTCTCCTCACTGATCTGAAATGGCTTGAGGTTCGACGAGCAGCATACCTGAACAACTCAATGGCATGATAACGAAGGAGTTCATCGAATCTAGCGCTATCCAACTCGGGATAATCCAAACCCTGGACTTCAAACACCCATTCACCAGATATTTTGAGCCTCTCTCGAGAGGTTACCATGAATTTGACACTGGTTGTGGTAGCATGCATTTTGTGAAGGATGGCAGCTTCTGAAACGAATTCTTCAAAGTTGTCAAATATGATCAGCAGTGATTTGTCTCGTAGGAAAGAAATAAGTTGGGTGTTTAGGGAACTCTCTTGAGAGTGGAAAGAAAGCCCAAGAGTTTCTGCAATCTTGGGCACCAAGGCAGAGATGGTTTTCATCCCTTCTAAGGAGACAAAATAGACTCCATCAGGAAAAGTAGTTCTTGTCCGTTGCCCAACTTGATTGGCCAGGCGAGTCTTTCCTATGCCTCCCATGCCAGTGATGGTTAGGAGCCAGCAATCGGGGTTACATAGCAACCCAGTAAGCTCTCTTATTTCTGCCTCTCGCCCGATGAAGGGTGTTGTTTGAACTGGCAAGTTGTTCTGGAAAGCAACCCGGACTGGTGATGAGAGAATTTGTTCCAACCAGGAGGTTCGATCACCTTCGGATAGCAGAACTTGTGTTTGACCAACTTCCAAGCGCGAAGCAGAAAAACGCCTCTCCCGAATCCGGTTGTAAAGATCGGTGGTTTCTGTCTCCGGAGTCAGGTCAAGTTCCTTTTTTAGGACAGTCTGGCAGACTTCGAACTGGCGCAAGGCAGCATGCACCTGGTCGTTTTTGGCGAAACAAGGTCATTAGCTTCGATGGGCGTACTCATCCAAATTGTCGATGGCCAACCAACGTTGAGCATAGGGGATTGCCTGGCTGATCCTGTCGCACTGTTCCAGGATTTCACCAGCTCCTGGATAGCATCCTGGAACATCCGCCGCAGGAGTTCGGATTGCAAAAACTGCCAGTTATCAAAATGAGGACAGTCACTTAGGCTGAATCCCTCCAGGAAATCTCCTCCGGTAGAGACTGAATGGCTGCTTCTAATTGATCGATACACTGCTCACATGGTTCTGCACTGGGATGATCGTGTTCTTTTACCCCCTGAATCAACCCCTGAACTGGTTTATATCCATCTGGAAAATTTTGGATGAGTGAATACCGATTGATTCCCGGCTGGCCTCCAACCACTTATCTCCAAGAACGTTTTTGAGCTCCCATAAAGCACGCCGCAGGTAGGCATAGGCTCTGGATTGATCGTATTCCGGCCAGAACAAACCTGACAGATATTCCCTGGATTGTGACCGCTTTTCCACCGTCAGATAAACAAGCAAAGCTACAGCTTTGCGGCGTTTGATTTTGACAACCTGGCCGTTCAACAATATCTGCGGAGAACCCAACCCAGAGATAGACAAGACGTCCATATCATGATTATAGCGAAAAGGATACGCCAGTGGAAACGATCAGGAAACGGTCGGTGGGTACACTCTTTGATAAGAAAATAATTTTGGTTACGCAGAATTAAAAAATGATATCTGGATATAGTATGCTCGGCATAGCTCCCCTTTATGATGCACCACCATATATCTATCAAGGGAACCGATCTATCAACATCTTGTTCAAAACAAACCCCGAAACGCTCCAAGCGTTGGTGCCGGCTCCCTTAGTACCCAACCCTGATTGCGTGCTGTTTATCTACTTCGCCCAGTTCAATGTAGGTGGCTCCTAAACGGTTTCGCTATTTGGAGATGGGAATTGCCGTGCCAGCCTCATTCTCAGATATTGCGGGGCAATATGCTGTTTATCTCTATCTTAACAATGCAGGTGCAATTGTGCCCGGTCGGGAAATTTATGGATGGCCGAAAAAAGATGCCGGAATTTCTTTCACAGAAGCTAAAGACGGCGTCGCAGCTCAAGTTGTACGAGAGGGTATTGTGTTGGCCGATGCCGCACTGCATCTTCTGGAAAAGGTTGATCCAATTCCCCAACAACCAAGTGCACCCTGGTTCAATCTAAAACTTATTCCCTCCGTGAAGAAAAATGCGCCACCCGATGTGATGCAATTAACCTCCACGCTAATCGAAAGTGAAATGAAGGATATGCACACAGGTTCGGCGACTCTTAAGCTGGGTTGCTCGGTGTCTGACCCCCTGGGCGATATCCCGATACTGGCGATACTGGAAGGAAGATTTACGGTAGATGATATCACCCTGGGTTATGGGGATGTCATCTATGATTATCTGATTGAAATTGAAAAATGATCTTTTAGAGACATGAAGCATCTGAAAGAAGAGACAGTGAAAGAGTTCATTGACAAGGTCGCGGTTATCACCGGGGCAGCCAGCGGCATTGGTTGCGCCATGGCTGAACGTTGTATTCAAGAAGGGATGAAGGCGGTCCTGGCAGATATCGAGGAAGGAGCTTTAGCCCAGACCGAGCAGGCGGTTAGAACCAGAGGGGCGGCGGTGGTTGCCGTACAGACAGATGTGTCCAGGGCAGATAATGTCGAGGCCTTGGCAAAAGAAGCACTGAATGCCTTCGGAGCAGTGCACTTGCTGCTCAATAATGCCCGGGTCGGTGCCGGTTTGACTGTCTGGGAGACAACCAAGAATGATTGGTCCTGGACCCTGAACGTCAATCTCTGGGGCGTACTTCACGGTATTCGAACCTTCCTCCCTATCATGTTTGCACAGGAGGGGGAAAGCTATTTCGTCAACACATCCTCGATTGCAGGGTTGCTGCCGTGTCATGCGGTGGCCCCTTATAAAGTTTCCAAACATGCGGTTGTGGCTCTCTCAGAGAAACTGTTTTATGACCTGGGAGAAAATGATAGCAAAATCAAAGTTTCAGTGCTTTGTCCGGGATGGGTCCAAACCCGAATATTGGAATCAGACAGGAACCGTCCTCCTCAGTTTCAGAATGATTTAGCTCAAAGATCGATTACCCCGGAAATGGAAGCCACAACGCAAGCATTTCAGCAGGCTGTCGAATATGGGATACCGCCGGGTACAGTTGCCGATTATGTTTTTCAAGCTATTCAGGAAAATCGGTTCTATATCCTGACGCATCCCGAATTTTTGCCCATGGTGAAGGCCAGGCTGGAAGCCATTACTACAGGGATGAATCCACCTCCTTTGACTGAGATGATGGCTTTGTCAAACAAGTAAATCAAAGAAAGAAAGGAGTAAACCTTCATGAAAGAAAACCGCAACGAAATCGAGATTCAATCCACACCAGAAAGAGTTTGGGAAGTCTTGACAGACTTTGACAAATATCCGGAATGGAATCCATTACTTTGTCGCGCTGAAGGGAAATTGATAGTTGGTGAAATAGTCAATTTAGCAGCCAGATCAGCGTCAAGCGAGATGAAATTACTCTGTTCGGTAACAACAGTAGAACCAAACCGCCAATTCTCTTGGAAGTTTCACGTCATTCTCCCATTTCTTTTCAGAGGCGAGCATATTTTCAAGATCGAGCCAATTAACGAACGTAAGGTTCGATTCGTCGACCGGGAAATCTTCCATGGCTTGCTGGTCCCCTTCCAAGCTAAAAATCTGGAAACGAATGCAAAACCTGCTATGGTCGCGATGGGCGAAGCTCTCAAAGAAAGAGTCGAAAACTGAACAGTCTCACCCAGGTGGTACCCAGATGAAACCTTCTAAATCATTAAGTAATCGGGGAGCAATTGTTCAAGTCAACGGCTTGCATATGTATTATGAAACCTATGGCGAAGGGATTCCCGTCATCCTGCTCCATGGTGGATTGGAAACCTGCCGGATGTGGGCGCCTGTGATCCCAGCCTTTTCCAGATATTACCAGGTTATCACGCCCGACAGCCGCGCGCATGGCCGCACGGATAACCCTTCCGGGCAGTTTAACTACCCCGAGGAGGCTGAGGATATCGCCCAGTTGATCAAGGTGCTGGACTTGGAGAAGCCTTTTGTGGCAGGCTACAGCGACGGTGGGCAAACCGCCTTGCACATGGCAATGACTTTCCCTGGCCTGGCGCGAGGTTATTTGATTGGCGGTATTTTCCAGTCCATTACAAAGGAATGGCTTGATATGATGCAAGGTCCATTAGGGTTTGATGGTCCCGGGAAAGTGGATTTCGAGCGGATTGCTCAGACCAATGCAGGGATCATCCCTATCATGCAACAGCGGCATGATAGTTTTCATGCGCCGGGCTATTGGAAAACCATGCTGGAACAGGTATCCCAATGTTGGATGTCGCCTCCCCATCTCACGCTGGCCGACTTTGGAAAGATTTCCGACCCGGCCCTGTTCTGGTGCGGTGACCGGGATGTGTTTTGTCCCCCAGAGCACTCATTGGCAATGTACCGGATGGTGAACGGGGCGGAATTAGCGGTTATCCCCAATGCAGATCATTTCACCATGGCAGGTCAGTTTGAGGTTGCCGCGATGATTTTGCTTGATTTCATAAAAAGGGTAGTTGGTCTCCATTAACTTGAAATATTGGATATTGGACTCGAACCACAATATGTTGGTTTTAATTCATTGCTGCTTATATCAATCCCTATTTGATCGAGCTATTCTCTTTGTCTAAAGAGAAGAGAAGTCAAAAACCCCTGAATTTCATCAAGGTGTTTGGGTTCTGGCCGCGATTGGACACGAACCACAAGCGTTGTCCTCATCACCTCGCTCGGATGTGAACCGTGCGCACTAACCAATTAGCTTTGGCCCACCGGATCGGCGATCACTTCAATTTCTGCATTATCCGCTGCATCTTTACCCAACCGCAAGTAACCGGCCGTCATCTCGAATAGAACCGTGTACAGCCGGGGGCCCTACCGCTGCCAGCGGCCAACCGGCCGGCATACTTGGGCTGGAACCAGCCTCGGGTTGTATCCCGGCCGAAAATAACCCCTCCTAGCCTATAGCGCACCTGATTAAACGGCCGCTGCTTCGTCAACGAAAAATTTCTTACCTATCATCGTATCATCAGGCCTAGACCAGTGCTGCCCAGGGGGAGTTCGATCAGAAAGGCCAGTTCCTGGTCAACCGCCGTGCTTTCAGCCGAAGCGATCCCCGCCCCCGGCCGGGACCACACCATCGCAAATACATTCTTTTCTGTTCCGACCATCATCTTTCTCAATGTCGAATCCACTCATTGAAATTCGTCTCCTCGTCCCAGAATTGATGAAGGCGTAAGAATACCAATAAACGCAGGTAATTTGCTGACCCAATCCCATCCTATCTGATCATTAGCGTTGAAATTATCCACCCAGCCCAGGAAATATTGGCCACTAGTTGGATGTGGTGAAAAGGCAGATATATTAGACTTATTAAAATGGAAAACGAAGAATTTGGTAGAATGTTATGTCAACGCTAAGCGAGTTAATCGAAGAAGGAAAAAGACACCGCGTGTCTCTCAAGAATCAAAAAGGGAAAACTTTGCTCACTATCTCCCTCCTTTTGGCGCTGATCCTTGTCATCGCTGCGCCTCAACTTCTATTTGCTGTGTTGATCGGCATGGCGTTTGAGATAATCGTTGTTGAGTATGATGGTCGAGAGTTAGGCTGGGACGGATTAGGTTAACATAAAGTAATATTCTAAGATTTGTCGATTATAAGGAGGAATAGCATGGACCCCCTGTTTGGTTTCGTATTAATTCTGCTAGTTGCGCTTGTGATAGGGACGTTTATGTCCATGCGCGATCGCAAGAATAAAGAGCGCATCGAAACAGAGATCCGGCGGGTCGGAGGCGAGCCGGTTCAGATCTCGTTTAAGTTCGTTGGCTACGATCGGGACAATCAGCACTACAACGTGCAGTTCGCCGACGTGCTTGGCCGCAAGCATGAGACACGCTGCAAAGTAAATGTGTGGCAAGCTAACCTCTTCTGGGAGCGAACACCAGCGGAGATCCTGAGCGACCTCCCTGCTGAAGACGAGGGTTGGAGCCAGCTTAAGGATGATCCTGACAGCTCGAAAGAGCAGATCATCGACGACCTGGTCGCTGAAAACGAAAGGTTGCGAGAACAGCTTTTGAATGCCGAATCATTGAACGGCGATTTCATAAGCTCCAAGTAATTTAGCAGACGTGCAATAACAGAAGGAGATGTCGTTTTAGAATCTATGGGACAAATCAGGAATTGGAAATTAGAGGAGTTTCGCTCTCTGAACACATACAAAAGGGGAAAAGCCCAAAACACACATTTCTTTGTCCGATCCTAACATCTGATTGTGCGGCTGCCACACGATAAGTATTGAATCAAACTGTGGCTGAAGAAAGGCTATCAACAGCCGCTCCAGTCGAACTCCCCACCCATAGCCGGTAGCTGACCACCGGGAGCCGCTCCATTACAAGCAGCCCTGAGCCACCCCCGGCCGGGATTGCTCCATCGGTGGAGCCAGCTTCACCCACACAATTGGCCTATGCCTCGACGATACGACTGCTTCATAATTGTCGCCCCAAATATGCCCCAGCGGTTCTTAAATGGAACTCTTACCGTACAACTCTTTCGTCAACATAGCGGAAAAGTGAATAGCACACCGGCCGAAAATGTCTTAGCCAGAAACGAGTACCCAACAGATTCATTGTCTCAAAGTCCACAGCACACCTTTCGAAACCAATACTTCGAGCAGAACTCAAACCATGGTCAAGTAGGGCAGTGGCGATTCCTTTGCCACGCATTGTTTCCCGAGTATAGGCACCATAAATGCTACTCGTCTTATCATCGTAGATGATGGTGCTTACATCATCATTAGCCGAGCCCATCCTTAAAAACGCCACGGGTTCTCCATCTATACTCGCCAGCCAAATCACTTTATCAGGTGCTTCAAGCCACTTTCTGAAGTAGCTTTCGCTGAACTGTTCAGCAATAAAGAAAACAGGGGACCCTTTCATATATTGCCTGAGTTCATCGTTTAGTGTCAGAAACAGTTCAAGGTCCTGCAGCGTTGCTCGTCGGATGTAATTTTGTGCATCGACGCCTTCTATTGGATGTAATCCGCGAACGGCGTCGACCGAAAGCATTCCAAAACCCAGTCAATGCCAGGCACTAATGGCATTGAGATCGTTGGCGAATAGAGTTATATAATGGGCAACAAAGCTATCGGCAACCCAATCAGCGGCGAGATGCCTATACATTTCTTCGTAAATTATCCGGCTATCCTCTAGGTCCGCGGCGTTTGCCCATTCAGGACTGTATGCACTTCTTTTTCCCTTAAAAGCTGGCATTAGCCAACCGGCCAGGAAACCGACTAGCCGGCCATCTTTGATTGCAGCGACCCCTGGCCCGGCAGCTTGGATGTTTTGCAGAAGCGGCAGAAAGTAGGACACGTCCCTATCTCGATCTGGCAGCAGAGGCTCCTGCTTAAGCAATTGTCCATAACGACGACACACAAGTGCAGCAGCATCTTCGAGATGTTCTTCTTTCAACCGGGTTATTTTTAGCAACAGCCCATAACCTCTCTTGCAGCCCTACAGTCAGAGACTCGAACAAGTGCCAATCTACCGCAATAATCAAAATGGTGACTGGGGACTGGTCGGCTTCATCGGACACTAACGTTCAGACTAGCAAATGCCCGCCTGACTGTCAACAGAAGATGATTAGCTTTGTTATTCTTCAGCGATTCTGTCACCCATTAAGGGAAAAGGGAAAATGTCACCATGATGAAAAAGGTGACATTGAACAAGAAAGAGCAAAAACGTGTAATCGTATTGAATAAGGTCTTGGAAGGACAGATGACAGGTCAGGAAGCCGCAGAGATGTTAGGGGTGTCGCTGCGGCACACTCGCCGGCTGATAGCTGGCTATCGGCAAGCAGGGGCGCCTGCGCTGGCACACGGGAACCGCGGTCGACCTCCGGTCAACAAGTAGCCGAGCCGGTGACCGAAGAGATTGTGCGCCTGGCCAAGGCGGAATATCTGGACTATAATGACACCCACCTTACCGATGAGTTAGCCGTCCGGCAGAGGATTTTTGCATCCCCTCCCGCCGGTGTGATAGCTTCGTATCGAGAGATCTTCCGTTCTTCAACAAGACAAGGAGGCACGATCAGGAGCAATGGGGACAATTGGCAGGTCTATCTCGGTTCACTGTACATTTTGTTCTTAACGCTCAGCAATTCCTGTAGACTGTCTCGAGTCTGTTTGAAAAGCTCGCCTTACGGATGTGATCCGTGCTCTCTAACCAGCGGAGCTACGCGCCCGAAAGGACAGCGTTTCAGCAAGTTGTTTGTTCTCTCTTGCCCCGTTAACCGGTTTACTAGAGTACACGGATAGCCATGATGAAACTCTCCCACGGTGTCGAGTTTACTTGTTGCCGAAGGAGATAGGTGGGTTCAGCCCAATCCGCTATACAATCATCGATTGACCCTTTCCCGCCTTTCCGATCACTTCGCCCCACCGATCCTGGTCTGGTAGCGGGGTCTGGAAACAGCTGGTTCGATCAGGTAGCTAACCGGTTTTTCATCCCCTCATACCCTCGGGTCATCATTTCGACGTGGTTTTTTTCCATCATCGATTTGGCAAACGAGAAACCGCCGAAGAAGTTGAGGATGGGGTTGGTGGTGCCGACGTTCCAGTAGTGGGTAACAGCCGTGCCGCCGTCTCGTTGTTCGAGCGTCCAACGGCCGATGCCTTCCAGTTCGCCTGATACCCCGTGTTCGTTAAAGCGGGGCGCCTCAATCTTACTAACCTCTAACTGGTAGCGGAGCGTGTACGGTAGCCCTGCTTTGACGGCACAGTCGATGATCGTACCGACGCCAACTTCGCCGCTGCCACGAGGTTTCATCTCCTTCCAGTCTGGCCACCATTCTGGCCAGGTCGACCAGCCCTGCGGGTCGCAGACCTCCTCCCAAACTCTTTCAATAGGCGCGTCAAAGAACCATTCGGTGATCAATTCATACTTCGTCATTTTCGGTTTCCTTATCTGGATATTGTGGTGACGTCACCCAGGAAATAAGCTCCAATAGTCATTTGTAGTTTACTCGATTCAGGGGGGAAAGGCGAGGCAACCGGGTGTGAATTCAGTGTTTTTCAGTATTTAGTAAGAATACAATGTTACAATCGATCTTTGATAATCATGCTCGTTTAGGAATCGTTTGCGATGCGAAAGGTAAACGGCATGATTCTGCCTCTGAATAAACTGAATTCGGTTCAAGGCTTCGTTGGATATCTGCTGCTTGAGTGGCAAAACGGAGGTCACTAGCAACAATGATTGCCAGATGGTTAGTGCTTGTGCGTTTTATTTTACCCGTCTTGGGCAAAGACCAGGAAGTGATGAGCCAAAAGACTCATGGTCATTTGATGATGCCAACACAACCAGGCGCGGACCTCCTAATGGTCCGTAAACAAGCCACCTTTACCCTCTTCAATGGCTTTCTCAAAGGGCCACCGGCGACCCACTCGCTGACCAACGTACTCTTCCCAAAGCCGGCCGGGACGGAAACGACGGTGAATTTGCGGTAGAGATCCTCGCTCTGGCCTTCAATGAGATGGGACCGGGGGACCCGATTCGGTCGTAATGGCAGGATAAACAGCTTCGTGCGCAGCAAAGTCGCAAATATCCGTACATTATATGTGAAAACTTTGGCTCTGGGTGACCAAGAAGGAAGCTCGGTGAAGCGACTGTAAGAAAGCAACTCTTGCTGCCGGAAACTTGCTTGGAGAACAGTTCACATTCGCTAGGACATGAACTGAACAGACAAAAAGACATTTGCTCCTCCCCCAGAGATCGGAGCCTTAAACATTCAACCTGGCGTACAAAAAATGGGTCAAAGTGGGCGCGATTGGACTCGAACCAAAAGCGATGTCCTCATCGCCCCTAAGGGATGTGAACTCGCAGAACCGGGATCACGCCTGTAATGTCATACTACTTGTGTTTGAATCCTTTAACAACTAGCTTTTTTCCAAGGAACTGTGAGGGCTGATTTGCAGCATTATTGTAAATAAGTCTACCCGGCCTAAAACTTATATATCCTCCGGCATTCTACAAACCTCAAATCAGGTGTCAATCCCATAATTTTCAGTTCCCAATTTAAGAATCGTCAATATCCAGACAATATTGACATATTCTTCGCTGTCACAATGAATGTTAACTTAGCGAGCCACTCAGGATGATCATTTAATTATGTTGGCAGCTCCTATACCATGTATCCTGATGCCGTACTTAATCCCAAACTGGCGGCTTGATCGTATATGGATCCTTTGCCGAGCGATCGGCTGAAAGGGTTCGCTGGTGACGTTCAACTAACAACTCAATCGCTTCGGCCAGATGTTCTTCAGCAATATGATGGTCGCTGCGCTCCACCCGGATCAGGTGCGCTTCAAAAAGCACTTCTACATGGTTGGATCCGATTGGTGGTTCAAACTTGTAGCAGGCACACTCGATTAGTTGACCCAATGGATCTCGAAAATAAATCGAATCCATGAATCCGCGATCGACTTCGCCTGTGTGGCTAATACCTCGCTCGTCAAGCCGTTTGACGATCTGGGTGTATATGGCCCTCGAAACGGAGAACGCCAGGTGATGAAGATTGCCGATCCCCTCAGGATTACGAGTTGGATCCGGCTGCCGCTTTTCATCGGTAAATACAGTTATCAAGCGGCCATCACCAGGATCAAAGTATAGATGGCTTTCATCTGGTACGTCTAAGTTAGGCTGCTCAAAAACAAAAGGCATGCCCAGCACTCCCTCCCAGAAGTCGATGCTTGTCTGGCGATCAGCGCCTATCATGGTGATGTGGTGGACCCCCTGGGTCTGGATTTTCTTCATTTTGGCTCCTTTTATTTTTCTCGTAAACCGAGTTTCCGGCATAATCTACCTAATTCTTCCTGCTCCGAGATTGTTAATACGCTCATCTCATCTACGATTCCGGCCACATGAGTGGCAAACATACCGTCAATCAACTCGCGTCCAATCGCGGTAATGGAGACTTGCATATATCGATTATCGGCTGGATCGCGATGTCGCTCAACCAACCCGCGCTTTTCCATATTTTTTAGCACGATGGATATATTGCCAGTGCTCTTGAGAAGCTTTTCGGCGAGCGTACGCTGTGACGAGGTCCCCAAATGATAAAGGGCTTCCAAAATAGCGAATTGACTGGTCGATAAGTGATAATCGCTCAAATGGGAAGTGGTACGGTTGAGTGTCGTCTCGGCTGCGCGCTGCAGCTTAATATAAGCGTTTAAAGCACAGGTTTCTTCTTCAGTGCCTTGATATCTAGTTGGCATTGGCCACTCCGCTTCAATTGAATGTTTATCTTTTTCTTATCCTCAGGGTGTTGACGCTATCTGGATCAGTTATTAGAATATATTGTATAATGATTTAATATTTAAACTACTTTACATCAAACTATCTAGTTTGACCATTAAACAATAAAGACTTAGACATACTAAAAGGGAAAAATCATGCAACTTCATGGCATTCATCACGTGACGGCCGTTACGGCTACCATTAGCCAAAATGCAGATTTTTATACAAACTTCCTTGGTTTGCGACTGGTTAAAAAATCAGTCAACCAGGATGATGTCAGCGCTTACCACCTCTTTTATGCTGACAAGATCGGTAGTCCTGGCACCGATATGACATTTTTTGATTGGCCCCTAGTTGGACCTGATCGCCGGGGAACGGACAGTATTATCACAACTGCTTTCCGAGTAAATGGCCGGGCAGCTCTGGAGTTCTGGATTGAACGCCTTGATAACCATGGGATCGATCATCACGGCCTGGAGACCTTCGCCGGTCGCGATATCTTGCGCTTCGCCGATCCTGAAGGGCAACGTCTGATATTTGTTGACGATGGCGGCGCGGACTACGAGGGCGAGATTTGGGACGAGGTCGATATTCCCGCAGCATATGCTATTCGTGGATTCTATGCGACTATGCTCTCAGTGCCGCACCTGGCAGCCATTGAGCCGATCTTGACCGAAGTGCTCCAATTTAGCCAGTCCAGTCGCGCTGTGTACCCAGGCAGCCGCGAAACCGCTATCTATACCATGGATACGGGTGGTCCAGGCCGAGAGTTGTGGGTTGTGGAAGAACCTGGGGAAACGATTGGCCGGTTAGGTGCAGGTGGTGTCCATCATCTTGCCTTCCGCGTAACTGATCATAGAGGAACAAAAATATTGGCACCAACGGATTACCAATGCGCGACTACCGGTCTCAAATTTTATCGACCGCTATTACTTTAAGTCGATTTATTTCCGCATTTCTACCGGCATTCTCTTCGAAATTGCCACCGACGGACCTGGTTTTGCGGCCGATGAATCGCTCGAAAGCCTGGGTGAACGGCTGGCCCTACCTCCATTCTTGGAACCAAGGCGCGCCCAGATTGAAGCCGGACTCAAACCCATTTTAATGCCACTGGCCGACAAAGCAGCTTAACCGATTTTGGGGACAATAAATGCCTGAATCAATTCAAGGACCTCATCAACGACAGCCGTTGCTGGCTGCAGGCCGGCCGCTTGAAGAGGCCAGGGCGGCAATGATTTTGGTACATGGACGCGGGGCAACTGCGCAGAGCATCTTAGAACTAGGTGTAGTTTTAGCGCACCCTGACTTGGCCTACTTGGCGCCACAGGCTGGCGGCAGTACTTGGTATCCATACAGCTTTTTAGCCCCAATACCTCAAAATGAACCGGGAATTACTTCTGGATTGCAAGCGGTGGCAGAGGCGGTGACAGCGATTGAAGCAGCCGGTATTCCTGCCGAAAAGATCATTGTGGGTGGTTTTTCGCAAGGGGCTTGTTTGGCGAGTGAGTTTGTGGCCCGGCATGCGCGACGTTACGGTGGCTTGCTGGTGTTTAGCGGCGGGCTGATTGGCCCACCGGGGACGCCACGCCACTATGAGGGAACTTTGGGCGGAATGCCGGTTTTTATCGGCTGCAGCGATGTCGATCCGCACATTCCAATCGAGCGAGTGGCGGAGACGGACGATACGCTGACCAATCTCGGCGCATCCGTCACCAAAAAAATCTATCCCAACATGGGACATACCATCAATCAGGACGAGATTAATCACGCACTACAGATCGTGCAGAGCGTAGTGGCTTGACCTGTAAGAAAGCGTTAAGAAGTCCATAATTAGTTATTCCATCGGCCAAAGCGTTCCTGCTCTCCCTGCCTACAGGTTCTTGGCTTCTCGAGAGATATTAGATGTTCCACATCTAACCATTACGGATATAATTAGCCCGAATTGCTAGCGGTGTAAAATACGGACTAGGCAGTAGGCCATTTCGAAGGAATATCATGGATAGTTCAGTCCTGGTCATTCCCATTCTAATCGTTTTTAGCGCTGCCGCGGCCGCTTCTGCATTTGGGACTCCCTCGCTAAACAGTCGACTGGTCGAGGGGCGTTTGACCGTTGGCCAGTTTGGTTGGCTGTTGTCTCTGGCCCCAGCGGCAGCCTTCGTAATTTTGCTCCCTTTGACAGCTCAAGTTAACCAGGGCCAGGTGTTGGTCTGGTCTATTGACTGGCTACCGGCTTTGGATTTGCCGCTAACATTATATCTGGATGGTTTGAGCGCCTTTTTTGCCCTACTGGTCACCTTTATCGGCACTCTGATCATTATTTACACCGGCCAGTATTTTCACGGGGATCCAGGCGCCTGGCGGTTCTTGACCTATATATTTCTATTTATGGGCGCAATGCTGGGGCTTGTGTTAGCCGGCGACGTCATCACCTTGTTTATTTTTTGGGAAGGCACGAGCATCACCTCTTTCCTGCTGGTGGCCTATAAGACCGACGATGAAAAAGCGCGAAGCGGCGCTTTTAAGGCGCTCTTCATCACCGGTGGCGGGGGCATCGCTTTATTGGCCGGTTTACTTTTTGTCGGAAACGTCGCGGGGGGAACGACCTATGTCGAGATCCTAAGCAGCGGCGATGCTCTTCGAGAGAGTCCTTTCTACCTGGTCATGCTAGGCCTGGTGGCGTTTGGCGCCTTTACCAAGAGCGCCCAATTCCCGGCCCATATCTGGCTCCCCAATGCCATGAGCGCCCCTACACCAGCCAGCGCCTATTTGCACTCAGCGACCATGGTGAATGCTGGAATTTACCTGCTGGCGCGGCTCAACCCGGCCTTGGGCTTAACGGAAGCCTGGTTCTGGCTGCTGTCGTTGGTCGGCCTGACCACTATGCTGTTGGGGGCTTACCTGGGCCTGAAACAAAATGACCTGAAGGCCTTGCTGGCTTATTCGACCATTGCCCAGCTCGGCATCCTGGTGGTGCTGATCGCCGAAGATATCAGTGAAGCGTACAAGGCGTTGGTGATCGGCATCTTAGCCCATGCCCTATACAAGAGCGCCCTGTTTCTGGCAGTGGGCATCATCGACCACGAAACAGGTACCCGCGATTTGCGCCGTCTGGGTGGATTGCGAAAAAGTATGCCGATTACTTTCGTGATAACCACGATTGCTGCCCTATCAATGGCCGGTTTGCCGCCTTTGTTTGGATTCCTGGCCAAAGAGACGCTCCTGGCAACGGCCGTTTACACGTCGTTACCTGAGGTGATCAATTGGATCTTCCCGGCCGCGGCGGTTATTGCCGGTGCCTTCGTTTTAGCCCAGGCTGGGATGCTGGTTTGGGACACCTTCATGGGCCAACCCAGAGATGCGACTATCAAGGGCCATGATCCCTCTTGGGCGATGCTGATCGGGCCAGCTATACCGGCCTTTCTTTCTCTAGCCGTCGGTTTGTTGCCAGAGCAAAGACAAGAGGCCATTTTACTGGCCAAGGCTGCCAGTGCCGCACTAGGTGAGCCCGTAAAGGTTTCGCTGGCCATATGGACCGGCCTGAATACACCCTTTGTCCTTTCGATAGTTGCTATCAGCCTGGGCGCCGTTATATTCATTTTCCGCGGGCGCGTTCGAGAGATCCAGGAGAAGATTTGGCCCAAGCTATCGTTCAACGATCTATATGATTGGGTGTTGCGGGCTATTGATGCCGGCGCTGCCTGGTCGACTCGCTTGCAACAAGGTAAGTTACGGACCTACCTGGTTATTATCATTGCCGCTGCCGTGGTCATGGTGGTAGGCATGAGTAACCTGGTGTTGTTGCCCGATATAAAATCCATTACCTCCCCATCGTTGAGTTTTAGAGGTGAAATCGTCGGCTTGCGTCTGTTTGCCTTGTTAGTCGCCGTGACCGCCGCATTAGCCACAGTGCTTTTAAAGCGGGATTTTTCGGCCGTCCTGGCATTAGGCGCGACAGGCCTAAGCGTTGCCCTATTCATGGTTCTGGAGCCAGCGCCGGATGTGGCCCTGGTGCAAATCGTGGTTGATATCCTGGCGGTGGTTATCCTAGTCTTGGCCCTCAGCCGCCTGCCGCGCCAGCAGAGACAAAAAGCCCAATTTGTTACCATTGAGACGCTTCGCCGGCGATCATCCAGCCTCGGGCGGGATATCTTAATCGCCGGCGCTATTGGCCTTGTTGTGACTTCTGTCACGCTCACGGCCCTGCTATCGCGACCGCGCGGCAGCGCGCTGACGCCATACTTCGAGGCCAACGCCAAGTCATTGACTGGCGCTAAAGACGTGGTTGGCGCCATCGTCGTCGATTTTCGCGCGCTGGATACTGTGATCGAAATCGCCGTATTCACCATTGCCGGTCTTGGCGTTTACACCTTGCTGCGCTACGCAGCCCGTAAATTTGGCGATTCTGCCGTTCGGACCGCCGAACTACCGAAAACGACCGACCACCGCGTGCCAACGCTGGGTATCGGCGGCTTGCGAACATCACCTTTCATTCGCGTTCCGACCTATGTAACCTTACCTCTCTCGATGATCCTGGCCGCTACCCACATCATGTACGGTCATGACCAACCGGGTGATGGCTTTACGGCCGGGGTGATTATTAGCCTCGGGGTTGGTTTATGGTACGTGGTCTTTGGGTACGAGGAGACGCGGCGGCGGCTGCCATGGCTAAAGCCAGCAGTCCTGATTAGTGCCGGCATATTGTTGGCCATCATGACTGGTTCTGTCGCCCTACTGATCGATGGCGCCTTTTTAGACAACGTGGATTTTGGCGAAAGGATAGGCCTGCCTTTACCTCAAGGATTTCATATTAGCACGTCCTTCCTGCTGGAAGTCGCCATTTGCTTAACCGTGTTGGGTAGCGTCGTCTATATGCTTAATACCCTTGGCCACCCTGGCAATCAGGGCGCAGAAAGCAGCAAACGATTACGAGAAATAAACAAACAGGAGCCATAGGAAAAAAATGGAGCTTTTGACAGCATTGGCTACCGGTATATTGTTTGCCATTGGCATCTTTCAAATGCTGCGCCGTAACATTATTCGGTCGGTCATTGGTTTAATCATACTGGCAAACGCCGTTAATCTATTCTTGCTTGCTACGGGCGCTATCACAGGAGTGGAGCCGGCCTACACCGATTTGCCAGGCACCCATAGCGATGCCCTACCACAAGCGTTGGTTTTGACAGCCATCGTCATTAGCATGGGCGGCACCGCTTTTATCCTATCCATGCTTTACATCATTTCTTCAAGGTATGAGACGAGCGACATGGATGAAGTTGATGGCCTTAAACACTAGGCAGTAGACGCTAGACACAATGAACATTAGTGATCAACTTGTTATTTTGCCTATCTTAATCCCTCTGACTGGGGCAATGATCGCGCTGATTCTACGCCGTCGCTTGGCTATCCAGGCCGGCTTTGCGCTTGTCATTATGATCCTTTCGCTGGCTATCAGCATCTTGCTCCTATTTGATGTCTGGCAAACAGGACAGGCCCTTGTTTTTGTGTCAGGCGGATGGCCTGCTCCCTTTGGCATTGCCCTGGTAGGCGATCTCCTATCGCTTATGTTCGTGATGATGACCCAATTGGTCGTCGTCACCGGATTAATTTATGCGCTGGGCAGCAAAGATACGGTGGTGCGCTACCCAACTTTTTATCCACTCTTTTTGACACTCGTTACCGGCTTGAGTGGCGCTTTTTTGACCGGCGATTTATTTAATATGTATGTCTTTGCCGAGTTACTGGTCATTTCTGGAACCGTTCTAACGGCTATCTCAGACGATCGTTACGGCACCGAAGCGGCTTACAAATATTTCTACATTAGCCTGATAGCATCCTTTTTTATGCTTATCGCCGTAGGCAGCCTCTATGCTTCTTATGGCACCTTGAACATGGCTGACCTGGCGGTGCGAATCGCGGCCGATGGCGACAAAGCGTTGTTGTGGCCGGCCATTGCCTTTCTGATGGCAACCTTCATGGTGAAAAGTGCTGTGTTTCCTTTCCATTTCTGGCAGCCCGACTTTCATGCGGCTGCACCAACGGCGGTAAGCGCCATGTTGTCTTCAGTGGTTGTGAAGCTGGGCGTTTACGGATTTTTACGGATGACCACTCTGCTATTTGTCGACCAGGCGCCCATCATTCGCGGTATTCTGCTCATACTCGGCATTGTTGGCATCATCTTTGGTGGGCTGTCGGCTATTGGCACCCATAATGTGAAACGAATGCTGGCCTATTCTACAATAGCGCAAATCGGTTTCATTCTGGTGGGCGTTGGTTGGGGAACGCCGTTGGCCGTCATGGCTGCGCTTGTCTTCGCGTTTAATCACAGCCTGATTAAGGCGGCGATGCTCATGCTTGCCGGCTACGTTGCCAGCCGGGCGACCGTCAAATCAGCGGCTTTCAATATTGTCATGGGTGTCGGTCGCGCCGCTCCAGGGGCAGGCGTTCTCTTCTTCGTCGGCGCGCTGGCCCTTGCCGGGCTGCCGCCCACGAATGGTTTCATCAGCAAACTGCTGCTCTTCGACAGCGGAATCGACGACGCCCGATTTGCATCGCTGCTTATCATTGGCGTGGCCAGCATCCTGACCATGATCTACACGATTCGGGCCTTCCAATGTATTTGGTGGCGGCAACCAGACGAGGAAGAAACTATCAAGCCAACAGGCGATCGCCTGATCGCCCCAGCCTTGTTGGTAGGGTTGATCCTGGTTCTAGGCATTTGGGCCAATCCCCTAGTCCAACTCGCCCAAGACACCACCGCCTGGCTTGGCGATCCACTCGCTTATATCCAAGCGGTTTTAGGAGATTAAGGTATAAGATATGTATTATCTTCGCCCCATTATTTTATTAACCATGGCTTATCTGGCTTTCACTGCCAACCTGGAATGGCTCAACATCATCGCCGGCTTTATCGTTGCCATCCTGGTTGTCTTGTTAATCCAACCACAACCTCGTAAAGTGATTTGGCGCCAATTTCCCCAAACGGCGCTGGCTCTGGTGCGATATGTTGTGGTGCTTGTTTACGACTTGGTTGTCAGTGGTATCCAGGTTGCCCGTATCGTCCTGAACCCGACCCTACCCATCCAGCCTGGCATCATCGCCATTCACTCCAAGTGCCGGAGTGAAATGGCGACAGCCCTCAATGCTCATGCTATCACGCTTACTCCAGGTGAATTGGTCGTTGAAATGAGTGAAGATGGCACCATGTACACACACTGTCTAGACGCTTCGAAATCGGAAGAAGTCATTGAGCAGGCCCAGACGATACGTGTTGAATTATTGGAAAAGATATTCGAGTAGATTAAGAAGGACAATCATTGCCCAACTCACTTCCTGGAGGACGGTTTAAATGGCTATGCTAGATATCTTGTTTATCGCACTGTATATCTCTTTGTTTGTTCATATCATCATGATCGGTGTGGCCGTATGGCGCGTGTGGCGTGGCGAAAATGTGATCGACCGCCTCATTGGCACCGACCTGGTGGGGACTTTATTCCTAGCCGTCCTGGTGCTGATTTCCCTCATATTCCGGGAGAGTATTTATATTGATGTTGCCCTGGGCCTGGCGGCTTTGGGGTTCATCAGCGTAATCGCGCTGGCTAAATACGTGGCCGACGAACAGATGTTTTAGGCAAGCAGGACAACGATAATAAGATATCACCAAATCTTTCATCATTATGAGAACACACAATGGATAGTTTTCTACAGTTTATTGCCCTCATCGCTGTCATCACCGGCACCCTATTTTCGGTCGTTGGTATATTGGGTTTGATAAGATTGCCTGACGTGTACAGCCGTCTACAAGCCACCGGAAAGGTAGCGGTTTTTGGCGTGGTGTTGCTATTGGTTGCTGCGGCTGCCTGGACGCCATTGAGCTGGGGGCGGGCTCTGTTGTTGATCTTGTTGCTGATGGTTGCCGGACCAGTCACCTCTCATGCCATTGCTTCGGCGGCTTACCGGATTGGCATTCCAGTGGAGCAAGCTATCAGGGATGACTTAGCCAAAGGCGATGAGCTATAAGATCATTGTCCCCCCGCCGATTTTGCTAATTGTAATCTTGTAACTTTAGCGCCCGTCTGTCCAGATTTTGACACTGGCCGCTGCTACATAGCACTGCTATTTGCCCCATGTCGCTCCTCAAACGAGCAACGATCCCTCCTTGGCGAGCGTCCGATTGTGCACAATAAGCGGCACGTCGTGTTGAAGCAGGTTGTGGGCCATGCCACTGCTCATGCTACCGAGTCCTTTGATGAGGTGGTCTAGGTCGGTATTCGCATATTCCTGATTTTCTGGACAATGACGAAACGATGAATCGGGCCAGAATGCCGGCCGCAAAATAGGCAGCATTGGCGACTAAAGGCGTATCTGCCTGCTCGACTCCGATGGGGATAAAAGCCCAAATCAAAACAAGCAAGTAGGCGAGATGTCGTCAATATTATGCTATGTATCCTGCTACCACTACTGCAACAGACAGCATATTAATCGCCCAGATTTCAGGGGCAATCCCAAAACCTGTCTAATTTACATAATCTATAAATGCCGTGATGTTAGCGATTGTGGCCACTGTAATCCAACCCAAGCAGATGCTAAAAGGTAGATGGACCAACCATCGCTCGCCCCGGGGGAATCAGTTTGCTGACCAGAGTGGTTTTGCCAGATCCTGCCGTAACTGTTCCAGGGCTTGGTTTAGGATAGCCCTTTGTTCCTCTTCGGTATGGGCAATCTGAAGCAAGGTCCGCGAGCAATTGGATAAGGCTTCTTCGTATTTATTCTGCCGCCTCAGGACCGCTTCTGTTTGCCAACGATTGAGGTTATTAGCAATCAGCTGACCCGACGTACCCAAAAAGTCGATCTCTGTCTCTGTCCGCTGCCTGATATGATGGCTCTCGTCGAAACTAATATAGCCCCACCAATGACCCTGCAAATGAACGGGAAAGAATTGAAACGATAAGACTCCATCCTCCTTGACAATCCACAAGAATTCGGATTCTGTGGCAGATAGATCATCAATGATGCCGCCGTATGGTTGTCCGGACTCGAGGGTCTGACGGACTCTTTCTGGTGCGGCAGACCATGGGATCCTTTGCAGCTCCCTGTAAGTTGTCGAATCAGTCGGATACTTGGGGTCATGGGCAACTGCAACTATCTCTGAGCAGAAGCCCATCTCTGGATCTTCAACGTTCCTATATAGAAATGCCCGGCTCGATTCAGTCACCTGGCGCAGGAACTCAAGGGCAGTCCTGAGGACATTGGTTTTATCCTCTTCATCACCGACCGGCTTTTAGAGAACCTGGGAGCAACGGGTAATTCCCTGGGCAAATCAGAACTGGTCACTAAATGTATCCGTGAAATCTTGATTGTTATCGGTTTCGAGCAACTTAACTATCCAATATTGATACTGTGTCTCTTTTTCCCTCAATCGATTTAGCATTTTACGTGAACAACTGGCTAAAGCCAATCGCCACGCAGACCCACTCCCGATGGGAAGGTGGCGATTGCTTAGGCCGTATAATATAATGATATTATTCAATATCTCAGTGCGCTTTTCAATGTATCTTTGGAAACAGACGCCAATAACGGAGAAACTGACTGATTCCAACTTTGTTTTTACAAAGACCGTAGGTTCACCACACAATTGGTAGAACATTCTGCTGCAATCGGTTCTCAGGCCATTGTCCTTACCGCGGATTTACCTGTATCTGGAGTTCGTGAAAACCTCATACGCTCTGGATTACATTTTACGAGAGGTCTCAGTCTTGAAAAATTGGATGAAGTTAACGATTCCTAGACTGCTCCCATCGTACCTTTTGTGCGATCCCAATTCGATTCTTCACTAAACCGGGATCACCGAAAATGGTTTAGTCCATCTTGTCATTACCGATCCTGGTCAAAGGTATATTACGATCAGATGATGCAAAAAGAGCGCAGGATTGCGTTGCATCTGTGATAATTGTATCCATTTGCCGGGGACGGCGGTTGGATTCAGCTGTGACTGGCGTTTATTCCTTGCCCGAAGTGGTCACTCCTGTCGATACACAAACTGGCATTTTTGTCAATGGTTGTATTCGGCGTGGAACTGACATTATCAAAGCTCTGGCCATAGGAACGCGGGTCGTATTAGTAGGACGTCCGGGGTTCTAGGGTCTAGACGCTGCTGGGCAAGACTATGTGAAGCAGATATAGGCTATTCTTGAACTGGCGCTTGACACAGCTATGGCACTTTGGGGTTGTTTTTCTTTGAAAGAAATCGGACCTGATTTGATAGCGCATTGATCAGCAACTTTGTAACATATCCTTCACACAGAAAGTTAACAAGTAAATTGCAGCCGAATTACTTAGCTGGATTTTCTCATAAATTAGTTTCGATATAAATCTTCGAAGGATTGATGTTGATCTCGCTAAGCTGTAACTGGCTTAATTTTGGGGGCGGTCTAGAAAGAAATCGTATTTTCTTGTTATTCATTAAACAATGGAGGAAAAGATGTCACTAACAAAAAAAATAGGTGCAGAGTTTATGGGCACATTTTGGCTCGTACTTGGAGGATGTGGCAGTGTTGTTCTGGCTGCGACATTTCCAGAGTTAGGTATTGGCTTTTTGGGCGTTGCTTTTGCTTTTGGGCTTACCGTATTAACAATGGCCTATGCTATCGGCCATATATCGGGCTGCCATCTTAATCCAGCAATCTCATTGGGTCTGTGGTCAGGTGGAAGGTTCCCAATTCGTGAACTTTTCCCGTATATCGCAGCACAAGTAACAGGTGGTATAGCTGGTGCAGCCGTATTGTATGTTATCGCTTCTGGACAAGCAGGCTTCGATGTTTCTGCTGGATTTGCATCGAATGGCTACGCAGAACACTCTCCAGGTGGATATAGTTTAACTGCGGCGCTGGTTACTGAAGTAGTCATGACTTTTATGTTTTTAACGATAATTCTAGGAGCAACGGATAAACGAGCACCTCAAGGATTTGCCCCTATCGCTATTGGTCTTGGTCTCACCCTTATTCACCTCATCAGTATTCCTGTTACCGGCACATCTGTAAATCCCGCAAGAAGTACGGGCGTAGCGATCTTTCAAGGGGGCTGGGCATTATCTCAATTATGGCTCTTTTGGCTTGCTCCTATAATCGGGGCCATTTTGGCTGGAGTCGTCTACCGTTGGTTTAAAAGCGAAGAAACAACCTAACAATACTTGTAACTTTGACCGTTTTAATTCGCCGCGCCGTTTTACTCTGCTCTGTATTAAAACGGTCAGTTAACCCTTGCATTGAACAGCTGAAACTTCTCGATAACCCTATCCTCTTGACAACCAAAACGGAAAGGACAGGTAAATTATGGGCAAATTTCTTTAAACCGAAATGCCAACTCAGACCAAATTCAAGTATGAGTTACTTTTCTTCAACATCGTAAATTGCTCACTCTTAGAACCAGTCAGAATTGGCGTACTATTTGGTCAGTGTGACTCGTCTATCCTTTGGATCTCGTTCTTTTTTGGTGGATCGTATAAGAAATTACGAAACGATTAGCCCATCCAAGTCATCAGCTTTCAGCACCGGCTGTTAACTGCTACGTACTGATACGGCGTTAGGTCATTGAGCGAATCGTGGGGGCGGATAACATTGCATTCTTCCAACTCCTGGTCCATATTTTCTCTAACTCCGTCCAGGTTGTTGATTAGGCAGAAATCCAGGACGTCCTCTCCATAATGTGCGATTGAAACGTTCAATGGAAGCAGGCAAGGGATTGATGAGACGCAAGTTAAGGTATCTTGAGAAGCTATTGGAAGACAGAAACCGGTGCTGTTGTGACCATGCTTGGTGCACGGTTCACATCCGTTGGAACATGAACCATGGAGGCAAACGAGAATCTTTATTCGCCAACTCTGATGGGATCATTTACCATTTAGGCTGATGTGCCAATAAAAGGGGAAAAAGTGGGCGCGATCGGACTCGAACCTCAAGTGGCACGCAGTTCAGCCCCTAACCGATGTGAACCGTGCGCTCTAACCATTTGGGTTTGTCTTGCTGGCATCAATCATTACATGAATCTCTTCACTATCCTCCCATCATTACTCAACCGCCAGCAACCGGCCGTCATCCCGAATAGCGCCGTTTACCACCGGGTCCTTGCCACACCAGCGTCCAGCCGGACGGTGTAGTTGGGCTGAAACCAGCCTCGGACTGTACTCCGGCCGATCCAAATGCCCCCGATCTACTGACTGCTACCCTTCTTTATTAAGCGGCCGCCGCTTGATCCGCGATAACCTTCCTACGCATCACCAGGCCCATACCAAGACCGCCCAGTAAGCCAAGGATCAGCCCGATCAACTCCTGACCAACCGCCATGCCTGTACCCAAGCCGATGCCGACCCCCGCGCCGATCATACCGCCAAGAGCCGCCTGGCTACTCTGCCAGTATATGAAGGCCGGCGAGCTCTCTTCGGAAACCGGGGAGCGTTCCACCTTCCGCAAAGCCCACAAGAAGGTGATAAGTAAGACCGGCCGGGCCAGGTTGGTAATATTGACCAGCGTATTGCCGGGCTCAAGGTTACCGTTCCTAGCAAATTCGATGATGTGGACCGTGAAAGCGCCGACACTGAGAATGGTCCAGCCAATAACCGTCGCTTCGCGAAAGCCATCCCGCCGGTTGACGGCTATCGCCGCCAGGACGCCGAAGGCCAGGTTGGCAAAGCCCATCTCCAATTGGAACGGGCTGCCCGTAGGCCAGCCGATGCCTTCGGCCACTGCATCGGCCGCGAAAAGATGGCCCAACGCCCCGGCGATGCCACCGGCCGCGCTTAAGGCGAATAGATAGATGAGAAACACCTCCAGCCGTCGCTCTCGAGAATTTACGCTTTTGTCCAGGGTGACAACGATAGCAGCCAGGATCAAGGGTAACAGCAGGAATGCAAAGGCACGAATCAAGAATAGCTCAGACATCAAATTCCTCCATGACAGGTAAAGGGTTGGTTTAATTATGGCGCGATAGGCTCAGTAGAGCGAACAGTTGCTCAGATTAATCACTGGTTCGGGCTTTTCTTAGGCCCGATCCGGGCCGGCGACCGGCGCCGCCCCGAAAATCGAAACTGCAGTCAAGCGAATCCTGGTCTATGGTCCTTCCTGGACAGTCCAATACAGACCAAGAGCCTCACAATCCGCCTGGTTTGTTTCTAAAACTCTGATTTGTTCGCGCTTCATCAGAGCTAAAGTCCTATCAATGTTGGCGGCTAGTGAAGTGACAAGAGCCATCTACATTAACAGGCCGTAAGCATCCTCCAACCAGCCATTGCATCACTCGTCACTTTCAGTAGACTTTTTTCGGAAGGTTATCCTTATTGGCTATCTATAAAGCGATCTGGGAATACATCCCCTTAACCCAATACGAGAAACCACATGCCCCAGCGGGGCAAGTGGTCCGAGGTGGGCTCACCTCCACCTGGCGTCTGCTGCGACCCAAATCCCGGCAAGGCGGCTTCGATCAGGCCAAATTGTCGGCGGCCCCTCCCTACCTGCTAAATCGCGCCGCACCAGAGCCAGATCTGGACCAGATGGTGAATGCCCTCGGTGATGCCATGCAAAACTGGTCATTCACCAAAGATTCAAAAAAAAGCGTAAAAGTGATCGTTGGTCCGCCAGGCAGCAATGTTGACCAGGCGGTAGCAACTTTGGCTATCCGAAAGGGCTGGACCAAGCTCGGACCACCAACTGCCACTGAGATATTATCCGGCGGCCGCGCCTGGTTCAATAACCTCGAGGGTGACGAACTGGTGCCCCTGGTCATACCCAGACTGGGTGCATGCTTCTTGCGCCACCAGGACGGCCTCAACCTTATAAGTCGCCTGTTAGATTGGCTGGAGTCAACACGGAGACGATGCCTCATTGCCTGTGATAGTTGGGCCTGGGCTTATCTGGTAAAGGCGCTACGCATTGATGCCATTCTTCCGCTACCATTAGCCCTGGCGCCCATCGACGCAGCGCGTCTACAATTCTGGTTGCCAACCCTGGCTCGAAGTAATGGGGGTCATTATATTTTTCGTGATTCCGGTAGCGGAAAGCCTATTTTTTTGTCGGCCGCTAACTACGACGATCTCATCCGCAGAAATACGAAACCGGACCAGATGGAAGCTTACGGCGAGTGGGTCGGTGCTTGTAATCTTATCAAACAAATAGCTGCCCACAGCAGAGGTCTGCCGCAGGTCGCCTGGACTCTTTGGCGAGAATGTTTGTTAGTCGCCCCTGATGAAAAAAAGGAAATCGCCCAAAAAATGGCCCAGGTCGATGATTGGTACACGGTCTGGGTTAAACCCTGGTCGCAAATAGAATTGCCTCTGGTGCCGCGTTTGGCCGGAACGGCGGACTCGATAATCTTGCATACCTTGTTACTCCATGGTGGGGCGACGACCGGGGTATTAGAATTGTTGCTCCCCCTCTCCCACAACCAGGTCAGACAGACCTTGCACCAACTCATGGAGTGGATGCTGGTGGAAAACAAACCAGATGGCCGCTGGCAAGTAACCCTGGCAGGCTATCCGGCGGTGCGTCAATTCATGGAAAATGAAGGTTATCTGGTGGACGCTTTCTAAACTGTCTTACCGGAGCCAGTTTATTCAATTGGGTCGCTTACCCTTTATCGACAGAGGACCGGCTCAAATCTACCGGCTCACAATTATTAAACCCTTACTCGGGCTAACCTTTAGGAGAAGCCTTTATGATGGGAATCGACGGATTGTTAAAAGATTTCGCTCAGATCAACTTCGTTTGGATCATCCTGATCATCGTCGGAGCCTGGTTATTGCTCCGTTTCATAGGCCGGTTTTTTCCCTGGCTGGCCAATCAAGCACCCAGCCGTTTCCGTCTCTATCTGCTAGCCATCGTGCCCCTGTTGCAACTGGCTATCTTCATCGGCGTCATCGTGAGTATCGTGCCCCTGATTATTGATCCGACCCCAGAAAAATTGCTGGTTGTTTTCAGCGTTGTCGCTATCGGGCTGGGTTTTGCCTTCCAGGAATATTTTAGCAGCCTGATCGCCGGGATTGTGACTATTTACGAGCGGCCGTACGGTGTGGGCGATTGGATACAAATTGGAGAAGCCTACGGAGAAGTAACGGCCATTCGCTTTCGGGCGGTAGAGATGAGGACCCCGGACGATACGGTGGTTTTGATCCCGCACAAAAAATTGTGGGATTCGACGATTTATAACAATAATAACGGTAACCGCGAGCATCTTTGCGTCGCCGACTTCTACCTCCATCCCGAACACGATGCCGAAGAAGTGATGCAGCAATTGCGCCTGGTCGGTCTGACCAGCCCTTTTTTGCAAATCAACCGGCCGATTTCTATTGTGGTGAAAGAAAAGCCTTGGGGCACCCATTACCGGCTCAAGGCTTACCCCATTGACGGGCGAGAACAATTCAGCTTCATATCTGATCTTACCGTCCGTGGAAAGGCCGTTCTGGCCGGTTTGGATGTAGTACCGGTGGTCGCCCCGGTGCTGGCCGTGGCAGACATGGGTTGACAACTGGGCAAGGCCCCTGCAGCGGAACTTCCCACACATCCGCCAGGCCGGCCCTGGGACAAATAATCAACCACCTGCTGGAAACAAGGCGAAAACATCTGGTCCGGCCGTTGGGTCCCCTTATTTTTTCCCACTACAGGCCGTCGCCGAACCGTGAAAGATCCGCCTAAATTCGACGGCTGTCTGCCATTAATGGGGGTATCCGATCTTGTTGTTGACTAGGTCCGGATCGGTGAAGCCGGTCTCCTGGCTGTTGTAATCAAGCTCCTCCCTAACCTACGACCAGCAGACGAAGCTGGCGGGCGGCTTTTTGACCAGGAACAAGAAGTGTCTTTACGAATTAAAGATAGAGGATGCTGAACAACCCCTATGGTACGCTTTGCAGTCCCGGTGGGACTTGGGACTTTTGGCGTATACCCAACTCAGCCCAAATTTGACCTTTGCTCTGTCGCAGATTCAGCTTTAAACCCTTGATTACGCGGCCTTATCCATTGCTTCTTTTGCCCACGCAGCCTTATCCAGCCTCCAAACAAACGGCCGTCCTCCCAAATCGCTCCCAAAACCGCCGCCGGTTTCTCCTGGTGCGGCAGATGCCCGGCACCTGCAATCGATACCAGGCGGGCCGTATGTTGCAGTTCAACCAATCTTTCGGCCGCGGACACTGAAACGATCCGATCTTCCTCTCCCCAGATAGCCAGGGTCGGCGTCGAGCAACGACCGAGCCGATCTGGTAAAGATTTCTGCTGTCGCGGCGACCATAAGGCTAACTGGCGCAAAATCGAGAAATAAGCCCGCCGCTGCTCTTCGCTCCACACGCGCTCGTTCACCCGTTGGTATAGAAAATCCCGGTCGGCCGGGGCCAGTTGATCCAGACCGGCGTAATAGGGCTGCAAAGTATCATAAGCAGCCTGCTGGTCCCGCCGCAACCGTTTATACAGCCACTCCCCCAACCCGGGGATCATAAAGAGCAGCAGGCGTAGATTCAGCGCCTGGCCGGTAGTAAGCAGCGTACCGTCCAGCAGAACCAGGCCGGTGGCTCTTTCCGGCTGGCTTAATACGATCTCCTGGCAAAGAAGCCCGCCCAACGAACTGCCAACCAGCACAACCGGGTCCACCGCCAGCTCGTCGAGCAATTCCATCAAAACCGACACCAGGAAGAGAACCGAAAGCGGTCGATCTGGCCGGCCACTGCGCCCAAAGCCGGGCAAATCTGGGGCCAACACCCGGTTGTCGGTCGCCAAATCCGGCAACACGTAACGCCAGGTATCGGCTTCATCCCCTAACCCATGCACCAGCAGCACCGTCCCGCCCTCGGCCGGTCCGGTATCATAGGTAAACAACTCGATTCCGCTTTCGGGCAAGGAGACGGTCCGGCCATAGGCTTCAAGGGTCGGCCACGGTCGCATTGGATCAGCAAATGTCAACATCAAGGCGCCTCAATTTCAATAGACAGTAATTATACATGCAACAAACCTGGTCAAGTTCGGCGAAATAGGTCTACCTGGACTCAAGCAAATGCACCACTTTTCACACTTTGAATCCAATTATTCACCTCGGTTGTTTGGGTAGCGATAAAAAGCCAGACGATAGGTACTGTTTGAAGGATAATTCGAGGCAGTGCTGTTTCAATATGCAAAATATAAGCGGGCCATCTAGAGAATACAAATGAGAAGCTGAGAATACCTATCGGTACCACAACACATAGCCAGAGATAAAGAGCATCTGCCCTGGTGAGGCTGCGCCATTTCCAGATAGTCACCAACAAAAAAACCAACCATATCAAACCCCAATAGCCGATGCCAAGAAACAACTGCCTTGCTACATGGTCCAATATTACCGGTAATCGATCCGTATGCTCAAGGAAGAATGCAACCGTTGGTGTCGCAAAACTCTTTACGTCCAGATCTGCCTGCCTCGTATAGACAAACCAGCTACCTGCGATAAGTGCAGTAATGAGAGGAAATAATAGCGCTTGGCCGATTAGTCGAGTTGAATGATTGCGCCAGGAAGACCAGCCGGCATAGCCCATCAGGAAAACAAAACTGACCAGCCAGTACGCCATTCCTTCCATTTTTACCAGAAGAGCGAAGCCAGCCAGCGTTGCCCCGAGGATCAGCTGGGATCGGTCACCACTATCAAGCCAATCGTGAATGAATACGACAGTACCGAAAACGAAAACCATCAGGGATACATCCGCATATGCTGGAAGGGCTGATATTGCCAGTAGTGGTGTCGTCATCATCAGCATGGTATACAGAAAGGCCAATATCAGAACGTAATGGCGCCGAATGGCGTGAAAAAAGAGAGATCCCAAGGCTAGATAAAAGACTATAAAGACGATTTTTACCGCCTTTGGATCGACGGCATTTACGAAAGTGTATAGCCAACCCTGTTGTGTCGGAACCAGCAAAGGATAATTGTGATGAGGAAAGCGGCTAAGGCCAGATGGGATCAAAATCCATCCGCCTTCAAGAAAGCTTGCTTTTGCTTTGATCCCCCAATGCGCAGTCCCATCAAGCCCCAAGCCTGCGGCTGTTGCCACGTACCAAAGTCCAGCGACTAAAATCAAAAACAGAAGCATGAACAGACCATATCTTAGGCTGAATAATGCTGCCTTGTTTTTGGTATTGGCTCTGTTTTTCAAAATTCGAAGAATTTGTAATACCGCCAAAAAAAAGATCAGAACTATTGAAGTTAAATAGCCCGAACTGGCATGAAGCAAGGAGGAATAAAAGACGATTAATGTGACTGTCCCCGTTCCTAAAGCCCAGTCCAAGGCAAGACGAAGAGCAAAAGGCGCTGAAATCTGAATCCGCCTCGCGATCTGTTGAAAGACCAGATCGCCCAAGAAGATGATAGGTATTAGGCTCATCAAGCCAACAAGATAGTTCATTGTCTTCCGCTGAATAAGAGCACCGATTGTCGTTCGTTCACGTCAAATCGGTCAGCCCCTACAACTGAATCCAGCAATAACCCATCAAGCATGAGACAACCTCGTCCATCTTCGCCAATTGCCGTCTCAACGGTACTCAATATCTCGTTTTCTGGCAGATCGTGTAGCCTATTGGCATCCACCACTGTCACATATCTTGGATATAACTGGTACTTAACATAAAATCTATCAGCTTCGAGGTCACCCATATATACAATTCGAAGATCATCAGTGCAATGCTGTATGGTAGCTTCGATCAAATTATCGGTCCGTTCAGAGGGTCCTACCCCAACAAAAATTTCGGATTTTCCCACGCCAACCGCCCAGTACCGCCAGATCGCCAACCCTGTTCCAAACACCAATTGGATCCATAAAACCAGGATAAAAATAAAAAGACCAAATCGGTTCTTTTTGCCCATATCTTTGGGATTGTATCGCAAAATTTTGGGTTTTGTAACCACTTTTGAGTATCATCCAATTGAATCATGTAATGTCAGAGGATAGCATCGATCCAGCGTGAAAACGGTTGTTCAGTCTTGACATTCATATTTTCGGCCGCGGCGGTTCTACTCCCCAATACCAATCCTGAATAATACGAAAACTCTAGAAGAACGATGATCATTAACACCCTAAATTCGACCAAACTCACGGGATCAGCGTGAGTATGATCGACTTTTACATTATTGGCGGACTGATCGGTCTCTTCCTGCCACCAATGATCATAACCCGGCTCACCATCGGCGACGGCCGTGATTATCCCGAACCCATCTCCTTACCGCTCTACCGGGCCACACAATTGGGAATCTTGGCTGCCATGGAAGCATCCCTGGGTGACCCGGCCGTGTCGGTTGATGGCCGGATTTTCTTCATACTGCGCCCTCTGTCCGGGTCTGAAGGCGCTGCGGTTTACGAATAACTAGACGGCAAGGTTTGCCTTATCCCGCAGCCTTCCAGGCTAAACTTCTTTAATGTCGTGGACAAGTCCATCGACAAGCAGAACCGGCTGTAGACCTGGCCTATACCTCGATGGAGTCAATCAGCGCACGACTGCCGTCTCTTGACCTAAAAAGCGGCCAGGCCAAAGCCGATGCCCCCTAACTTTTTTTCACTTCCAGGTCATCATGATTGACGTGCCGGTGGACTATTAGTATATGAAGGCATAATCCGTTATGCGCTCCTCGATAATTCAACTAATCCCCAGCCGATCGGTATGCCATTCTGGATAACTACCACCCAAATATTAGTAGATTGTGAATTTTATCACAATATACCCCGGGAACGGGTGTATACTGACTTCAGGAGTTCAGCCCACTCTGCATGCTCTTTTTGGATGGGCTGATGGTTTGGTGAGTAGATGAACAAAAGCATATCAACACCCCGGCCGGACACCCCCTACTCGGTTGTGTTAGCGGGGTTGCTGCTTTTCCTGACTGTGATTCTTACCGCCTGTTCTGATGTAAGCTTTTGGAAACCACATGCTTCCCCGGAACCTAGCGGCAACGTAATGGGGACAGTCCATGCCTGGGTGGAGGGTACACCTGTCTCCGGCCGGCATATTGTCCTCTGTCGCAGCCAGGCCGATCCCCGCGAAGGCAACTGCGACTTGATGGACCGTTCGGCCGACACCGATTTCTTCGGCCGTTTCCAGCTCGATGATGTGCCCCAGGGCACCTACTTTGTGCTCTACGATTCAGGCTTAAGCGATTTCGACCAGGCCATGGAGCGTTGGGGCGGTAAAACGTTGCACTTTGGTAACCGGGAGTGGTTGACCGAATTCCTGGGGGTCGACGTGGTAAATGAGGAACCTTCCTTTCGTATCCCCGAAGGCCTCGAAATCTCGCCCCATGACGATTGGCTACGACCGTATTGCGTGCTCACCCTCCTGGTGGGCAATTCTCCCTTCATCATCGCCCATGACTTGGACCTGATTCAGGCTGAGGAAGTGCTAACCTGCGAATTCCTGGTCATCGATGCTGGCGAATCGACCGAGGTTGACATCCAGGTCATCCAATTCGACGAGGCTTAACAGCCGGCGAGGGAACGACCTTTCCGCCTGCTGCTTGGATTTGAAAGACCATTAACCAAATATGTCTGCAGAGGGATCCCAAAAATCGCTGACTAGGCCCAGAGCCGAAAATATCCCCTGCATTTCTTCCGGCTTCGGCCGGCGCGAATCCACTTGGAGCCGGCTTGAATACCACCTGGTGGCCAGCTGCCAAAGCTGGTTCATAGTCACCAGCGGCCGAAACGGGCTGCTCTTGACCGCGCACCAATCGCGGGCTGCTTCTTCCGACCGGAAGAAAAGCAAATTGTTTCAGGTGAAGACGATATTGTCCCACCATTTTGCGGCCGGGACGAGGCTGTGAAAAAACCAATCCGAGGTCTCAGGGCCGTTGGCTCGCACCTTCAGTTCTAGTATTTCACACGTCTGTTCACACCGGGAATGAATCGTAGCCGGCGTTGCTAACGCAGCGACAATTCCCAAGGCATCCCAGGCACAATTGGCAAAATAGCGCTGTCCAGCGGCTTCTACAATATGCTGAGTCGGAACTCCCGAAAAAGGCGGCGCCATACGGATCGATCTGCCATCGGCTTCCAATACCAACACGCGCTGGGAGCGGAGCCGGCCGTAGCTCTCGAGGACTTGTTCTGTATCCCTGCCACTCCGCTTGGCTACTTCGCTTACAGACGGTCTGTGTCCCGTTTCTGCAAAGTGCCGGTAAACTGCCACTTTTACCTGATTATCAGTTTCCACGTCTCAATCTCCTGGCGAATTACAGATCTCCTACCCTTGACTCAAATGCCTACTGCAAAAGTCTCTACTGTTTGATGGAAGAAGCTGCGGTCTTGGTCAAAAGCTACGTCGATTTGCCGGCAGGCAATGATTCGCGCACCCAAGAATTCTGGACTCTAAGACCAGTTCCCAGTGCTCTTGAGGCAGGTTGCTAGTTCGTCCGCTCTTTGTGAACCGATCATAATCTTGCTGCCATCCCGCAAAGTCAACTCTAGCCCCTCATTGCCACGAACATTATAAGCCCTTTTTTGCGGGGTTCCCCGGATTCCCCAGCCGCCATACTCTTTTATGGCACTGTATTGCCGGACTTCGAAATGGTCAATATCGAGCAATGATATGGACCTGCTGGTCAGTGGATAAAAGTGAATGAAGATACTCCTGCCGTCTAGCTGAAAGTCCAGGCGCAGCAGATTAAAGAAAATTGGCAAACCAAGGCCGAATAGGATCCAAATGAGCCACATCATCCAATCTGGCGCCGGTTTACTCCCCCACGGTTCTCCGAGAACGATTTGCTCGATAAATCCCCACCAGCAAAGGGCAGTGCAACCATAGACCAACACCATAACCCACCAGATCCGGTTCATCTTCTGGACTTCTCGAAATAGGATAGCTGTGGTTTTTTCTGCGGTAAACTTCCTACCAGCCATCCGGCCGTCCCTCCTGGATTTATTTTTAGATCGCGCTTTACCTGGCAAAAGAAAGCGACTGATTATGTTTCCAAGATTAGCGCCAACCGGGGAATTAATCAAACTTGTTTCGACAATTTACCAGGGGTGGTGGTGGCTGCTGGGTGGACAATTTCCGATCGTTAAGTGGCGAGGTGGATCTCTTTGGTTAACGGAATAAGTTCATTGTCAGACAATTTCGTCTACGGGTCGGAAAGCACTCGCATGGGCCATAACCCCGCTTTTTGGGCCAGGTACGCTTCCCGGCGCGGCCGAACTCTGGATCCAGTTCCGATAGGGATCGCAATTCGCCACCCGAGACAATATCTGGGTCTATGGTGCGCAACTTGGTACTGACTCGAAAGTCGGGCCGCTCGGCATCCCAGACAAACTGAGTCGAGGCTTTGATAGGAGCTAACAAAGCCAGTAACTGAGGATCGGCCGAGGCTTGGAGCTTGGACCAGACCACCCTATCCATGCCCCAGATATCCTCTTCACCCAGGATCCCGGTAGACAAGGCGTAACGAATCGCCCGGGCGGTCAGTTCGTAGAGGCCCACTTCGCGAAAATTGGCCCAACTCGCCTCGTCAGCCGCCATATAGGTATCGGCCAGCCAGCGGGCCGCCTCCAGGTTCTCCACCGCGATCCGGCCCTGGTATACCACCAACCTGTCCAGAGCACCGGTTACCTGCTCGGCCGTAGCCAGTTCCAGGTCCAGGCAATCCCGAAGAAAATAGTCCAGCCGGTCGGCACACAAGCGGGGAGCCGGCTGTTCGAGGAGCGGAAAATGACTCTCTTCCAGGAAATCACGCCAGTCGAGATCGAATTGGGCCAGCAATTTCGGCAGGTCAGTCCCGGCCATATAACGCTCTTTGTGCTCATCATGGTAATTCTGACCATGATGGTTTTCAAAGACGTAATCGATGACATGGCTGAAAGCGGTGTGGCTGACATCGTGGAGCAGCGCGGCGATCTGTTCCCTTCGTTTGCCACCCAGCCTGCCCACCAGCACCATCACCCCCAGTGAGTGTTCAAAGCGCGTAGTCGGCCGCGTTATTTCGATAAGTGCCGTGACGCCATGCTGCAGGACGCCTTTTAGTCGCTGTACGGCCGGCGATTCCAGCAATGCCAGGATGGCCGGATCGTCTATTGGGTAAGAGCCATACAGGGGATCTGTGTAAATCACACTCTATTGGAAGCAATCAATTTGGATTTTAGCATTCGTCTTTGAATGCAACATTCGTCTTCGAATGCAACATTCATCATAGAACGCCGTCTACTGTAGCTGGACCAGTTCGTCACATTCAGGGCATCGATACCAGCGTTGGGCGATCTCCGTCTCGTCCAGCTCCAGTTCTGTTTGGCAGGTAGGACATCGAGACAAGACAGTGAGATGGACGGTGCTGCCGCACTCGGGGCAAACAAACCAACCCTGGTTCACTTCTTCTGGACTCAGTTCCAGATTCGTACCACAGATGCGACAATCAATTGTTCTGCCTTCTGCTTTTTCTGGATCGCTACCCATGAAGTAAGAGAGACCTACGGCGATACCGGCGCCGATGGGGTTCACGACCACGGCTGTGGCTCCCAGCACGGCCTTTGTCAGACCAGAAGTAGAATCTTCTTCTTCCGTTTCGTCGTCCTCTGATCCGAGGGGCTCTTCCTCCTCTTCCAGTAAGGCCAGGGCCTCTGCTGCATCTTCCTCGGGGACCATGACCCTGGCGGTTCCCAGGCTGCCCATATATAAACCGAGGGCGTTGCCCGCGCCTTCCTGCCAGGCGACAGCTCTGATCCCCTCGGCTCGCAGATATTCGACGATCATGCCTGCTTCCGTTGGGCCGTTAGCGACAGCAACCTGGACCCAGCTAATTTCTCCCTCATTCGCTTCGATTTCATATGCCATCAGGTGATCCTCATCATCTTGCCTGGTTAAGTTGTTGGTGACCAACCAGGTTCACTTTTTCTGTATAACTGCCCATCATTCCAGGCGTATTTCTATACTATATCACGGAATTAACTTATCTTGATCTGATAACTCATTTATCGTCTATATTGGCAACGGCCAATTTGGAGCAAGATTATTTAGCATGTTTGAACCACAGCTTACAATTGACCTAAAGTGAATTGGCTGAAAAAACACACAATTAACCACTTGGAAAGCTAATAAGGGAGAGCATGAGGATCCTGGGTTCCCTGGGTCTCTTTTGACGTTTAGCGCCGCTACCCGTAAACTCACATCTTTGTCTGGAATGAATTGGATCGGAGAGTATCAATGAGCGCAACCAGGCGGGATATTGGTGGAACGCAGCGAGTTGTCGTCATTTTTCAACAGAATATGGCTTTGCTCCCCCCACTGCGGCTACCTAATGGCCAGAACCTGTATCTCGGCCGGGAGCGAGAAGCAGCCCTCGATTGTCTGACCTATTTCCTGATGGAATATCTTCCCGACTTCGTCGGCCTATCTGAGATGTGGGTGGCGGAGGAGAGGCGCCAATTGCGGATACAACTGGGCCGCTTCTACCCCTATGCCCTGGAAGGGCCGGGTGAGGTCGACGATCTCAACCTGGATGGCGGCTTGCTGTTACTCTCCCGCATACCTTTTATGGCCCAGAATGAAGTCGTTTTCGAAGCTTGCCTGGGCGAAGATTGCCTGGCCCACAAAGGGGTGTTACACGGCCGGGTGCAGCTATTTGGAGAAGCCCCACCACTGGATCTTTACCTGACGCATCTGCAGAATCCAACGCCCCTTTTGGCCGGACCCGATATGGGCCCGGGATCGGGGGGGCGGGGCAAGGTTCAGGCCCAGCTGGACAGTTTGGCCGGCTTTTTACAGTACAGTCGCGATCATCGTTACCCGGCGCTGCTGATGGGTGACCTGAATTCAGATGCCACTTCGGCCGAAGAGTATGACGACCTGCTGGCCCGCCTCGGCCGGCCCGCTGACCTATGGCCTGAATCGGGCGGGAACGGGAAACTATTTGGCCGGCATGCCCGCGAAAGCTTTAAAACGGACGTTGGCCTGACTTTCGACGAACAGAGCACCTTCGCTTTGACCGAATTGGTTGAAGGCCGGTTACCGAATCGACATGAACGAGGCAAAAGGCTCGACTACTTCTTAAGTTTCCCGGGCAGCGAATGGCGGCCGGAGTACGTCGACACGAGGTTAATCCACCTCGAAAGCAGTCCCGGCCGGGATATCTCGGATCATTATGGTTTGATGACAGAATTAGCAGCCGTGCAGCAGACGTAGTACAAATCGGGGCTGGAGAAAAGAACCATGCGTTTATCATTTCTATTATTCTTTGGCCTGCTCTTCCTGATGGCCGGATGCGCCGGTGGGCAAGGCGATCTCAAAGGCGGAGCCGAAGACTCTTCTGAACCAAACGATAGCGACTCGCTACCGTCCTTGTTGCCGGCCGACTTGGAACACCGGACCGCGGCCGCGGCTAACATCGCCGCCCTGGTAGCCAATCCCAGCGCCTTCGAGGGTCGTTTGCTCCAGGTTGAAGGGGTATTCACCTCGGCGACCGGCTTTACTTGCAGCGATAAGCGCTTTAGCGCGCCGGCGTCCTGGGCCTTGGCGGCCGGCCCGCAACAAATAGCGGCCGGCGGCTTGGAACAGTTGGCTGCTGCCCTGCCCGATGGGCAGATCACCCTGGTAGTCGAGGGCGTCTGGCGTACCTGGCCTATCCCGGCCAATTGCCGCCAGGAAGGCGATCCGAGTGAACTATTTTACCTGGCTGTCGTTCAGGTCATCTCGCCCAATCCCATCGCCCTGGCCCCTGGCAATCTATCGGCCGTGCCTCTGCCCCAGTTGGCGCCCACCGATACGCTACCGGCCGTGGAAGAAGCCGAGGTATTACCCACAACAACGCCAATTCCTTCACCTGTTGCGACCCTTCCCGCGACCCCAGATCCTGGCAGCTACCCACCGCCAACCACCATCCCGACCAGTGGTGGCGGATCCTATCCAGGCCCGGTGCCCACGCCCTTGGTTCCCGCCGGGCCAACGTCCGTCCCGGTCGCGGAAGTTCCTTTGGATCGCCAACAGCTGTACGCTGGTTCGCTAGAGACTGGCGCGCTGGGTCCCGGAATCTCTGAGCGTTGGCCCTATGTCATCACCACTACCCAGACCATCGATCTCCAGATCATGCCCGACCCCGATTTGGAACTCATCGTCACTATCTTAGACCAGAATGGCCAGGTATTGTCGGCCGGTTCGACCACCGCCCCCGGACAGAAAGTGACCCTCCGGGCCGTTAACCTGCCGCAGGCGGGCGAGTTCGCCATCCTGCTGACCACATTAACAGGCGGTTCCGGGAACTATGCCATTCTGTTATCAGATGCGGATACCTACAACTTCCTCTTCCAACAGAACCTGGCCGACGCCGTCACACTCTCAGGCGAACTGCTCCCGGAAAACGATCATTTCTACTTCTTCTATGGCTCGGCCGGCGATGTGGTTGACCTGATCGCCCGGCCGACGGCCGACGCTGATCTCTTCCTGCGCCTCTTTAATCCTGCTGGCGTCGCGCTCCTGAGTTTCCATGATGAAAGACCCGCCGGTCAGGAAGAGCAGATCGCTGCATATACCTTGCCGGCCACGGGCTTATATTCCTTGCTCGTCGGTGAATCAGCCTTCGCCGGAGGCGCATACTCGGTTGTTCTGAACAGGCGCTAAGCGGTGAAGGGGGACAGCTTGCGACAAATGCTCCTGTTGGCGACGAATATAGGAAATTGGTTAGTTTTGTTTACGAACCCCCCTCCAGGCTAGTATTCTCAGTTTTTCCGGCTAAACTTAGGCTTCGCGGCTGGCGCTCATGTGCTATCCCTTTAATATAAACAGAGTTCCCGGATAACGTTGAGAGAGTACCGCTCAGACGGTAAATGCGGCCGGAGAAAAGGAGATTGTTGTGATTAATCGGTTGAATACAACCCGGATATTGTTATTGCTGCTGTTACTGGTCTTTGGCCTGGCGGCCTGCGGTCCTGCCCAAAGCGAGGATGAAGAAATGGCCACGCTCACGGCCGTGGCCGAGCTGGACGACGAGGCTGTTGCTTCTGAACCGGACGAAGAGCAGGCCGCTGAGCCGGCTGAGGGACAACCCGCTGAGCCTGTCGAAGCGACCTTACCTGAGCCGGCCGATGGAGCGCCTTCCTTCGATCTATATGGCGGCATCGCCGCTGGCGACTTCGAAACAACCAACAGCGGGCTAGAGTATTACTTCCTTACAGAAGGCGATGGCCAGATGGCCGATGACGGTCAATTGTTGATGGTTAATATTATAGGCTGGCTGGAGGATGGCACAGAGATCACCAATTCTGCGGCCTTTGGCGGGCCGGTGCCGCTGCCCGTTGGAATCACTACCGGGCTGGCTGGCCTTGACGAGGCGCTTACTTTTCTGAGCACCGGTAGCACTGCCCGAATCGTTCTCTCGGGCGATCTGACAGGCGGTACGGATGGCGCTCCCAGCCCTCTCCCGCCAGGTTCCATTGCCTTCGAAATGGAAGTAGTCGAGATAATCGACGGCCCACCCGAAGCACCCCAACCCGTTGACGCGGGTGATTTCACCGTGACGGATAGTGGTTTGAAGTATTATGATTTTGAAGAAGGTGACGGCCCAGAGGTCGGACCAGGCCAGCAGGTTTCGGTGCACTACACTGGCTGGCTGGAAGATGGTACGATCTTTGACAGTTCCATCGGCCGCTCGCCCTTCGGCCTGGTAGTCGGCACCGGCCAGGTTATTCCCGGTTGGGACGAAGGCCTGCAAGGCATGAAAGTCGGTGGCCGGCGCCAACTGGTTATTCCCGGGGATCTGGCCTATGGCGAAGCCGGAAGCGGCCCCATTCCTCCCGGCGCGACCCTGATCTTCGAAATAGAACTCGTCGACGCCCAATAATCAACAACCCACCAACCTCATATAAACTATTGCCACTTCTTTCATGAAGTGGCAATAGTTTTTTAATTAGCCGGCCAAGCTGTTGCCGGAATCAATAACCATGTTCTGCAAGTTGAGGATTAATTAATGAAAATAGCCTGGACCAGTATGTTAATACTACTGGCGATAATCGCTGTCGCCTGCCAATCAGATCCGGCGCCGACGGCTACCGCGCCGATTGCGGCGACGAAAGTTGTCGATTTAACGGCCGAAGCCAAAGAAGCATCAGCGGAGCCTGCCGAAGAAGAGTCCACCCAAGAAACACCCCCTGAACCGGCCAAAGCCCAGCCCACCGAGGATTCCCCGTCCGAACCAGACGCAGGAGAAAGCGCCGAGGGAATCGCTTCTTTCGATATCTACGGTGGTATAACCGCCGCCGATTTTGAGACGACTGATAGTGGCTTGCAATATTACATTCTTCAGGAAGGCGAAGGCCAGACGGCCGAGGATGGCCAGATCTTGCTGGTGAATTTCGCGGGGTACCTGGAGGATGGCACGGTGTTTGCCAATTCAGCCAGCACCGGTGGAACGATCCCTCTGCCTTCTGGAGCCACCGGCCTCATCGGCCTGGACGAGGCTTTGGGCTACCTGAGCGCCGGCAGCCAGGCCCGAATCATCATACCGGCCGAGTTGTTGGTTGATGAGATCGGCCAACCGAGCGGCTTGCCGCCGGGGGATGTGGCCTTTGATATGGAAGTGGTTGAGATTATTGATGGCCCACCCGAGGCGCCCCAGCCTGTTGACGAAAGCGATTACACCGTCACCGACAGCGGGCTCACACTTTACGATTTCGAGGAAGGTGTGGGAGAGGCCATTGTGCCAGGTCAGATTGTCGATGTTCATTACACCGGCTGGCTAGAAGACGATACCATCTTTGACAGTTCTGTCGGCCGGAATCCTATAAAGGTCGCGGTTGGCGCCGGAGAAGTCATCGAGGGTTGGGATGAAGGGCTTCAAGGTATGAAGCTCGGCGGCCGACGCCAGCTGGTTATCCCGGCCGAGCTGGGTTATGGCGCTACCGGTAGCGGTTCCATTCCGCCCGATGCGTTGCTGATCTTTGAAATGGAAGTCGTTGGCATCAGCGATGGTCCACCTGAGGCGCCTCAGGCTGTGGATGAAGGCGACTTCACCATCACTGACAGCGGCTTACAATATTATGATTTCGAGGAAGGCAGCGGCGACGAAATCGAAGCAGGCCGGCAGGTCGCCGTTGATTACACCGGCTGGCTGGAAGATGGCACCATGTTTGATAGTTCCATTGGCAAACAACCCTTCACGCTCGTGGTCGGCGCGGGCAGTGTTATTCCGGGTTGGGATGAGGGTCTGCAGGGTATGAAGCTCGGCGGCCGGCGACAACTGGTTATTCCGGCCGAGCTGGCCTACGGCGATACCGGCGGCGGCCCGATTCCACCCAATGCTGTTCTAATCTTTGAGGTTGAGATCGTCGACGTACAGTAATCAGTCAGAGACCTACGGGGTTTTAAGAACCCCGTAGGTCTTGGTCCGATAATGATCGTAAGGCACCCTTAATTCTGGTATTATTACAACAGGATTGAATAGAGGGGTTTTCCGCATGAACAAGGCCTGGATCGCCCTGGTGATCCTGATTGGGGTATTCACCGCCGGCTGCCGGTCGGAATCATCGCTTACCGGCACACCGGCTCCCGCGCCGACCATCGGCCGGGCGCCGTTCGGCGCCGTCCCGGTTTCAGCCATTTCCTTGCTCAGGGCTCCCGCTGATTACTCCGACCTTGACATCGCCTTGTCGGGCCAATACAAACCATTGCCCCTCCTGGTATGTGGCCAGGATGCCCACTCGTCTCCGGCCACCTGGGCCATCGTCGATGGCGAGATAGAGATCCTGGCCGCGGGCTTCGATGAACCCTTGCGAGAGTTGGCGAACACCGGCCTGGAACTGGTGATCGAGGGTCGCTGGCAACAATGGGAAGGGCCGGTCGGTTGCGGCCGGCGCGTACCGGCCGAAAAGATCTGGTACCTGGCCGTGAGCAATATTGTCTCACCCAATCCGCTGGTCGCTGGCGACGACAGCGGCGGGGCTATCGCTCAATTGCCTTCCGAGTCGCTGCCCGAAGGGGCCGGCGATGAGTTGTTGTCCCCAACGCCGGAGCTGGCTCCTGGATCCGCTGGTAGCAGCGAAGCGACCGTGCCAGCCGAGCCGACATTATCCGGGGAAGAGGCCGGCCGCAGCACCATCGCCGCGGGATTAACGGCCACCCCAATCAGGACAACAACACCTCTGCCAACGGCAACATTCCAGCAAGGCGGAAGCCTTACAGCGACATTACCGGCCGGTGAACAAGGTACACCGGCAACCTCCCCAACCCCCACTTCCCCGACCACAGGTACACCCTCCCCGACGGCAACGGCCGGAGCGACGACCACACCCGCTCCCACCTCAGCCACTGCGGCTACGGCCACGACCGCCGCCGGAGGCTCGACTCCGATTGGTTATGAAGATTTAAGAACAAATTCCATCTCGGCCAACGGTGCCCATACTTATCAATTTGTGGGCAGTAGTGGCGATGTGATTAACATTGCCGCCGTGCCTCAAAATGGCCTGGACGTATCCATCCAGTTGATCGGTCCGAGTGGTGCGACTCTGCTTACCCAGGCCCTGACCGGTCCTGGCCAGGTAGAAAGTCTCGGCCCGCTTACCCTGGCCGGGTCTGGGATTCACAAAGTGATCATCCACTCCATCGACGGCTCCGGTTACTATGCCATAGTGGTCCAGGAAACGGACGCTCTGCCCTACATAGTCTTCAAGGGAAACATTGCTTACGGCGATTCGGTGAGCGGCAACGTGCCTATCGATCAAGATCATTTGTGGACCTTCATGGGTTCGGCCGGCGATACAATCTCCATCCGGGCTGAAGCTACGACCGATACTGACCTGATCCTATACCTGAACGATCCTGATTCCATAGAGCTTGATTTCGCCGACGAAAACCTGACTCTCGGACCACCCAATGACGTAGAGGAAATCCGGCAACTCCCGCTAACCGATAATGGCATGTACACCATCGGCGTTGGCGAGATTGACTTCAACCCTATCGGTTACACCCTGACTCTGACCCGCAACTAGTACCTGCAACAGCTACTGCTCTGAATGGGTGAAAACACCTCGGCGCTGGCGCACAGGGGAAACGCCGTCTAGTTCGGCCGGCGGTGGTTGGGCTGCTCCCAAGCGGCGAGCATACCAGGAGGAAAGTGGTGCAGCCGTCAAGCCGTGCAGCATGACGCTTAAGAGGATCGCCCAGGTAGCGGCTAGAATCAATGTATCGGCCGCTCGGCCGGTATTCTGAAATTCCACCAGTGCCAGCAGGGTAAAAACCACCGAGGCCAGTCCCCGCGGACCAAACCAGCCCATAAGGGCGACTGTATCAGGGCGCAGGCCCGCACCAATCATAGCCAGTGCGGCCGGCGCCATCCGCACCACGGTCAGGCTCAGCAGGGCGTAGATCAGCGGCCGCCAGTAGAAGGGTTCCGAGAAGAGCAAGGGTGCCATAACGGCCCCAAAAATGCACCAAACGATCAGCGAAAGGAACGTGCCGGAGGTCTCGGTGAACTCGGCCTGATCCATGAGCTGGTTGCGCGTGGTTGCTCGGAAGGCAAGACCACCGACAAAGGCAGCGATAAAGCCGTTGCCGCCTAATGCAACGGAACTAAAATAAGCGGCCAACGCCAATCCCAGAATGGCGATCTGCTCAGAGCCAGAGGTGGACCAACCACGGCGGGCCGCCTGCCGCAGCAGCCAACCACCGATTAAGCCGACGGCCGCCCCCACAACCAGGGCCAGGACTATCTCGCTCAAGGCCAGGCGCCACCACTGGCCGGAGGCTTCCAAATGTTCTTCTGTCGCGACGGCAAAGGCAAGAAAGAGCAGTACAAAGGGCGTTGCAATACCATCATTCAGACCACTCTCGATGTTGAGCGCGCGCCGGATGCGCACCGGCACACGGGGGTTATTGAAGATGGGCAGACCAAGCGCTGCGTCGGTAGGAGCCAGTATTGCGCCCAGCAAGCAGGCAAAAGTAAGACCCTCTCCGGGCAGCAGTAATAGCGCCGCGACTGCGCCGAGGAGCATCGTCAAGGGCAGGACGATAGCCAGCAAACGCGCCGATAGACCTGCATCGTCCAGTACCTGCCCAAAGGTTAGGGTCGAGGCGTCGGCAAAGAGCAGCAAGGCCAGCGTGATCTCGGTGAACACCTTGATAGTTTCGGCTTCTGGTGAAAGCGCCAGTAAACCTGTACCCAATGGACCGAGCAGAATACCGATCGCCACCAAGACCATGGGCATGGTGATCGACCAACGTCCCAGTTTGTTGGCCAACGCAGCGAATAAGACGATGCTGAGGGTTAATACCGCGATTCCCGCACTCATGAGCTTTGGCCGGTCCAAGCAAGAAGGTTAATCGTCGCCGGCCAGGGAATTTCTCTCTTCATTTTTGTTGGGAACGCCATTGGTGGATCCTTCGCTTTGTATTTCATGATGATGCTCTTGTTAAGTGAAGTTCATGGATATGGCTCTTATGTTTCAAACCGGCCGTCTCAACTCTACTCATGCTTGGGTGGCCGGCTACCAACACCGTCATTTACAGATGATATGCGGCGACTGTATCGATTAAACCACTCTTCGCTCTGAACGCCAAAAGGCCGTCTTGCAACGCGGGGATGAACAATCTGACATGCCTTTGATGGACCTGGGAGTGCGCCAGAGAGGGAAGGAAAGCATGCTCCCTTCCCGGTAATTGTTTGGTACTAGTCATCGGAACACGGGAGTCGTTTGGTAGGATTGGCGGTCGGCGACTTCCCAAGAAGTTTAGGCACCCTGGTAATTTCAGCAGGATATCCAAGGGGTTTGATATTTGGGTGGTTGATTTTTGGCCTGACAGCTCCGGGTAGGGATGTCTGATTTGCCGTTGACAGGGGTTCTTTTGGCGGCCCAGTTAAGAACGTCTGACAGCGGGTGTTTGCGTTGCTGGTGCGATCTTGGGACGGGGTAGCCTGTGGTTTCATATCGTCCAGATCTGTTTAGCGGCTAGTGTGTATCGATGAATATATACCTGGCGAAGGCCGGGCTTCCACCGGAAAGGACCTGGGAAGAGGGGCCGTTCTGGTGGAGACCCGGCCGGGTTGCGGAGCTCCTGAGTGCTTAGGGGCTCTTGTCGCGCAGAGCGCGATACCTTCGGCAAGAATAGCACATATGTTCTTTTTAGTCAAAACAGATGGGCAGTCGTTAGCATTTAGAAACCGAGTATTTTGAAAAAACTCGGTTTCTGCGGTTTGCTTTCACACGCGCCTTACTTCTATAAAATGTGAATTCCTACGAGCTGGGGTGAACCAAGGTGGTGTAGCTGAAAAATTCGCCTGACTGGTCTTCGCTGCGGCCATCCTCTACCGACTACTGCATCATTCGACGATGGTCAACATTCGTAGACAAAGTTTTCGTTTACGGGAGAAGGATAAGACCGGAGAGTGTACTGAGTTGAACAAGCGGCAAAAAGAGGAATAGCTCAATATAGAACAATTGGTCTGGGGATTCTTATCTTGCCAATAATAGGGAAATCTGTTCTGCCATTGACACCATCAAAAGAGCGGTGAAATCAGTATAGACTTCCCCATACGAATGCCCATTTTGGCTCCCCATTTGTAACAGGTTGTGACTCTTCTCGTTTTTTGGATTATTAATGCAGAACCAGGCATCACTGGCCCATTATCAAATCTCACCCGATGCCTTCAGCCCCTGTTCCGCGAAGACTCAGAATCAGGAAAGATACGCTGACCACCAGCACCCAGGAGTGGGAAAATCAAGGTAACCCATGCCGAAAGACTGACGCTTAACAACAGAACCAGCGCTAAGTGTAGGTCAGGAATGTCCAGGCGCGCCGCATCAGGCCGGTACGGAGCCAGATGGTGCCCAGAGAGATCATGAAGACGCCCGCCATGCGGATTGCGTAGACATTAATAAGATTATACATCGCCGCCCGGCTATATGTGTACGTGCCGCCAACAAACAGCGCCTCCTTTTCGATCGCGTAGCTGGTCAACAACCCGCCTGCCAAAGCCGCGCCGACGAAATTCAAGGCCAGGAAGAGCAAGCCGCTGCCCAGGAGCACAGTCGCAAAGAAACGGTCTTCCAGGTCGCCGAGGCGGTCGCGAATCACGCCGATGAACCATAGAAAAGCGATGCCGGCGTATGGCACCAGGTTCAGCGCCAGTGAAACCTTTCTGGAACTGCTCTCCAACCAGGCGCTGTCAGCCAGTCTGGTCGGCAGGAATCGAGATGCGGATAAGCACCAGGCTGGCGCCGTACAGCAGGGCGAAGAGAATGCCGGCAATGGCCGCTGCGCGTGGTGTCTTGAGTCTTCGGCGAGCCAATGATGCTTTTGTCTCAGTCATTGTTTCCTCTCTTCAAAAAAACCGTTTCACTGGCGAGGCTCTGTCATAATAGAGAGCACAGGATCGCCGCCTGCCAGCGGGGCAACCGCCGCGGCGATCATTATGGCGCTCGTCGCTTAAGGCCCCATGATAACCTGTATTGAGGTCCCAAACAGCGCGACCATTGCCATGGCGCCGAGAGCGACATACAGTCCCGCGACCGGCGTGACCCCGGCGAAATCGCCGAAGGTCATCGCCGAGGACACGCGGACCGCCAAAACTGTTATCGCCACGACGAATTCGGTGCGGAGCGGCTCGGTCCTAACGCCTAGCAAGAGGCCGGGACCAGGCATGTATTGTGCAATGCCGTTGGAGGTGTGGGATCGGGTTTTCAATTTGCCCCATCCTGGATCACAGTCTTCTATCTGTACCCGCGAGCACGTATGCGGAACGAGTTGATATGTTTAACATACTTCGCCCTGCGGGTCCACAATCACTCCGCTTGATGCGAACGTGACAGCATGCCGCCCGCCACATTACGGGCTCTGAACCCGTTCTGCAAGAGGATGCGCGTCGCATAGTAGGCGCGTTGGCCGGAACGGCAAACGACAAGAATCTCGCGGTTGCGCGGGAGTTCGTCCAGTCGCACACGCAGTTCATCCAGCGGGATGTTGACTGCGCCCGGCACGTATTCCACCGCGAGTTCTGCCGGATGGCGCACATCGAGGATGAACCCGTCGTCCACAGCGTTCCAGTGGATCAACGGCATGTCGTCACGCAGCACATCAGCCGCGACCATGCCGGCGAAGTTGACGGGATCCTTGGCACTGCCGAAGGGGGGCGCGTAGCAGAGTTCAGATTCTTCCAGGTCGTAGATGGTGAATCCTGCCTGGATCGCCATCGCAAAGGAGTCGATCCGTTTGGGCACACCATCCTCGCCGAGCACCTGCGCGCCCAGGAGACGACCGTCGGATATGCGGAAGATCACCTTCATTGCGATGTATTTGGCGCCCGGATAATAGCCGGCATGCGAATTCGGGTAGAGGTAGATCTTCTCGAAATCCGTCTCTCCAAGCTGCGTCAGAACCTTCTCGCTGGCGCCGGTCGAGGCGATCACGCCCTCGAAAATCTGGCAGATCGAGGTGCCCTGGGTGCCACGGAATCGGGAATTGCGCCCGACAATCACTTCGGCGGCGATGCGGCCCTGCCGGTTTGCCGGCCCCGCCAGCGCGACGAGCGACCATTGGCCGGTGACGAAATCCCTGACCTCGATCGCATCGCCGACCGCGAAGATATCGGGGTCGCTTGTGCGCATCTGCTCATCGACACGGATACCACCATGCTGGCCGATCTCGATTCCGGCCATCTTGGCCAGCGCTGTCTCCGGACGCACGCCAATCGCCAGGATCACGATGTCGGCCGGCAGACGCTTGCCCGAAGCCGTAAGGACTTCCAGTGTGCCATCTTCGCTCTGCTCAAAGCCGGCGACGCCATCATTGAGTTCGAGTTGGACGCCGTGCCGCACCATATAGCGTTCGACGAGGCGCGCCATTTCCGGATCGAGTGGAGGCATGACCTGGTTGAGCCGCTCGACCAGCGTCACTTCGAGGCCGCGATGGACCAGATTTTCCACCATCTCCAGACCGATGAAGCCGCCGCCGACCACCACCGCCCGCTTTGCAGGCATCACCGTCTGGTAGCCCGTGTAGGAGTGCATGCCAGATCGACCCGCCATATCCCGGTCCAGCCACGCGCGGATGGCTCTGGCGTCGGGCACGGTTCGCACCGAGAAGATTCCCGGCAGATCGATGCCGGGCAGCGGCGGGCGGATCGGCGCTGCGCCGGGCGACAGGACGAGTTTGTCGTATGACTCGGTGGTTACTTCACCGGTTACGTGGTTCTTTAGTTCCACGGTCTTTTCTGCAGCCGAAACACCGACCACCTCGCAGCGCGTCCGGACGTCGATTGCAAACTGCTCCCGAAAGGTCTGTTCCGTCGCCACCAGCAGGCTCGACTCTTGTTCAATCGTGCCGCCAACATGGTAGGGCAGCCCGCAGTTCGCATACGAAACGTAGGGACCGCGCTCGACCATGAGAATTTCGGCTCGCTCGTCCAACCGGCGAAGGCGCGCCGCACATGATGCGCCGCCGGCTACACCACCAACTATGATGATTTTCATTGTCAATTCTCTCCTTGGAAATTCGGATTGAGTATTCTTGGTATCTCTGAACAGTATCTTGCCGCTCAAGGCTTGCGCAGAACGGCCCGCGCTGGTGCGCCATCCGCACCGACTATTCGCAGTGGCAGGCAGATCAACTCATACGATCCAGGTTCCACGGCAGCCAGATTGAGCCCTTCGATGACCCAAAGCCCTGCGCCGAGGAGGATCTGGTGCGTTTCCACACCATCGTACACATACCCGCCTACCGAAAGGTAATCAACACCGACCGTACGTACCTGCCGGTCAACAAGGAATTGGGCGGCCGCCGCACTGACATAGACGAAGTCCTCGATAAACTGGTCGGTGTTCCAACAGCGCTCGGAGTTCTGGGTGCGAAACAGCACGCGCTCCCCTGCTTGCAGGTTGTGACCCTCAAGCTCGGCGGGCAGAATCGCCTCAGGGTGCTCGATGCGAATCACGCGCGCCGGCCCTATCGTGGCGTCGAGGGGCATTTCATCGATCCCCCCGCCGTCGGCCAGAAAATGTCGCGGTGCATCCATGTGCGTGCCCGTATGGGCGCCCATTTCGATCTTGGATACGTTGGCGGCATCGCCACGCTTCATATCCTGCATCCGCTCGATGCGCACGGCTGGATTATCCGGCCAGTGTGCCATGCCCGAGTAAATCGGCACGGAGATATCGAACCATCCGTTGGAATCTTGCATTAGACCTCACTAAACTGAATGATGACTTTGACGTCGTCGGGTTGTCTTTCCAGCGCCTTCTGGAAATTCTCAGGCGTTTCGCGGCGTGTGATCAGGCGACTCATCCATTCCCGGTCCGAGCGAGCCAGGTTTTGCCCTGCCCGGTACCAATGACGCTTGTTGGCATTGACGCTGCCGACGATCACGTTGTTCTTCAAGACCACCGCCGCTGCAACATCGGCAACGACCCCCTGGCCGACACCGCCGGCGCCGATTCCCGTAAGACAGATGATCCCGCCCGATCCGACCTTGTTGATAGAGTCGGAGATCACCGTTCCCACTCCTGTGCACTCGACAATGACATCGGGCTCGAAATCAAGATCCAGGGCACTCCCGGTGTGATACGTTGCACCTAGGGCGCGTACCAGGTCTGGCTTCAGTCCGGTTTCGGCGCGATCCAGGACGTGAACCTGAATGTCTCGCACGCTCAATCGAAGCGCTGCCAGAAGACCAATCGGCCCTGCCCCGGTCACTAGCGCTGTCTTGGGCTCCCAGAAGGCGCGTTGGCCTGCCAGGAAGACCTGTTCCAACGCCTTCGTTATCACCGTCATCGGCTCAAGCAGCACGCCGAGGATGCCCAACGAGGGGTCTACTTTGATGAGGTATTCGGGCTCGCTACGCCAGCGTTCCGACATGAAGCCGTGGATTTCCTTGATCCCGCGCTCGGTGTACTGGCCGTTGCTGCACATGTCCCACTCGCCCACGGCACAACTGGGGCAGGGAACCGGGTCCGGACGACGGACAATGCCCACCACCAAATCGCCCTCTTTGAGGGGACTGTGCGGCCCTGGATCCAGGACGCGACCGAGGGATTCATGGCCGAGCACCAGGCGCGACGCTCCCGGCGGGGCCCAGCCATATTTGCCCTCGACAATCTCAACATCCGTCCCACAGACGCCAACAGCCACCGCTTCGACCAGGACCGAGCCTTCCCGCTCATCAGGTTCCGGCATCTCTTCGTACCGGGCGGACCCGGGTGTCTTCGGTACTACAGTAATCGCTTTCATCATGTTATCTCCAGGGCAAAGCTATGATAGGTCCAGGGGCCCATGTCCAGATAGAGCCCACGTGCTAGCAAATCGTCGCCTTCGCGTGTGTAACAGGTGGAACTGAGCGAGTCCGTAAGCTGGACCGATCGGTTCTTGACTTCGGGAAATGGCAGGGGGATATAACACTGGCTGGCATGGGGCGCGTAGTTTGCTGCGATCAACCTCCGTTCGCCATCAGAACCTCGCCAGGCATGGGCAACGAACGCATCCCAGGAGCCATTGCCGTCCCAAGCCGGCAGGCAATCAAGCGACTGCCATGCCCCGTTCTGCACGGTATGATCCTCGAGAACAGCGAGCAACGTTTCGTAGAACGCCTTCATCTCCAAGTCTACAGGTTCATACGGTGCGCGAACGAGATGGGGCGAAATGCGTTTCTTGCGGCCTTCGAACTGCCCTTGATGGAAGAAGCGCAGGCCGGGGATGGTATAGGTGATCACCGCCGCGGCTCGGTGAATGTCAGGATCAAAGGTTGCCGCGGCACGTGGTTCGTCGTGGTTCTCCAGGAACCGCGCCGACTTCGTCTGATAATCGAGCGCCGCGTGGAGATGCTCGCGCACCGGCCGCGCATCGCCTTCGCACAGTCGATCATAGAGACGCTTGTCATAGGTGTAGTCAAATCCCTGCTGCTGGAGCGTCCATTCCAGGTCCCAGTAGACCTCGGCCATCAGACAGAAGTCCGGATTCTGCTCTCGCACCCGCGGGATCGCTGCCGGCCAGAAGGGCGCCGGCTTCCCGCCCCATGTCCGTTCGAAGACCTCGGGCAGAAGCAGCATCGCCATATCGCAGCGCACACCGTCGCATTGGCTGGCGATCTTCTCCAGCTCCCGGATCATCGCTTCCTGGGCGGCGGGATGACCATAATCGATCTGCAGCGTATCCGGCCAGCCTGTGAAGTACGGATCCCGCCCGTATGCCAGAATCAGGTCTGCCTTCTTTCTCTTGACCCGCACATAGTTTTGCGGCTCCCGCGAAAGCAGTTCCTCCGTGCCGGCAACAAAATAGTCCGGGTGCTCCTCGACCCAAGGATGATCCGGCGCCATGTGGTTCGGGACAAAATCGAGCATCAACTTCAGCCCGCGTCTTTGTAGCCGCTGCCGCAAGCGCACCAGCGCCTCATCACCGCCCAGATCGCGATGCACGGCGTAGTTCTGGATGGCGAACCCAGAGCCGGCGATGTCTTCTTGCCTGAGGTCAGGCAGCGTTTCTTCGAACTCGCGATGCCATCCTGGGTTAGAGCGCGAGATCGCCTGCGCTGCCGGGCCTGTCTGCCACACGCTCAAAAACCAGAGCCAATCGAAGCCCATTGTGGCCAGTCGGTCCAGTTCCGCGTCCGGTATATCATCAAGCTGTGCTGGTCGGCCCAACGTCTCCGACAGTGACGTCAGCCAGACCCGCGTGTTGATCTGATAGAGCGATGGACAAAGGGTCTTGGTCATCGCTTTCTCCCTGGTTGAGACGTCCCGACTGTCGAATCCCCCTTGCTCTGGTCGAGAAGCGTTTGCGCTTCAGAAGCGGCAAAGGTGTGCATGATCCGCGCGACTGCCCCAGTCCATCCTGTCTGGTGGCTGGCGCCGACGCCTGCACCCGTGTCGCCGTGAAAATACTCATAGAATAAGGGATAGTCGCACCAATGGGGATCCTCTTGGAATTTCTGCGCGCTCCCGTGTACGGGCCGCCTTCCTTCTTCGTCCTTGAGAAAAATGCTGGACAGCCGGCGCCCGATTTCATTTGCCACCTGGTAGAGATTCATCTGCTGCCCTGAACCGATCGGACATTCAATGGTGAATGAATCTCCGTAGTAGAGATAGTACTGCAGCAGCGCACGCAGAATGAGCATGTTGACCGGCATCCAGACCGGGCCGCGCCAGTTCGAGTTGCCGCCGAACATGCCATCGTTCGAGTCCCCAGGGAGATACGATACCCGATACTCCTGATCGCCGAACCGATAGATGTAGGGGTGATCCTGGTGAATGCGCGAAACGGCGCGGATGCCAAAGGGGCTTAGGAATTCCTGCTCATCGAGCATGATCATCAGCACCCGGCGAAGATTGGTTTCATTCAAGGTCGATCCCAGGAGACGATTCTTGTAGCCAGGTTTCAGCGGGTCATGTATGAAGGCCGTCAGTTCTGGGCGTTTCTTGAGATACTCGTTCACCGTCCAGCTGAATTCGGGGTATTTCTTTGCCAACTCCTGCTCAAAGACAGTCACCGCACAAAAAGGCAGCAGCCCGACCATTGAGCGCACCTTCAGGCGCTCGCCCCGTCCGTCCGGCAAGCGCAGCACGTCATAAAAGAAGCCATCCTGCTCATCCCACATGCCGGCTTCCTCGCCCGGCCGGATCATCCCCGCCGAGATCATCAGGAAGTGCCCGAGGAATTTTTTCGTCATCTCCACGTAGGCCGGATTGGCCAGCGCCAGTTCCGCGCTGATCTCAACCATGTTCTGACAGAAAAGGGCCATCCAGGCGGTGCCGTCAGCCTGTTCCAGGTAACCGCCGGTCGGCAACGGAGAGGAACGATCGAAGACGCCGATGTTGTCCAACCCCAGGAACCCGCCTTCGAAGGCATTGTTGCCGGTGCGATCTTTGCGGTTTACCCACCAGGTGAAGTTGAGCAGTAGTTTGTGGAATGAGCGTTCCAGCCAGGCAATGTCACCCTCCCCACGCTGCGCTTTTTCACTCAAGTAGGTGTAGATCGTCGACCAGGCATGAACGGGTGGATTGACGTCGCCGAAGTTCCACTCATACGCGGGAACCTGACCGCTGGGGTGAATGTAATTCGACTTGAGAAAGAGTTCCAATTGCGCTTTGCCAAAGTCCGCATCGACCAACGTCAATGCCGTCACATGGAAGGCGAGATCCCAGGCGGCATACCAGGGATACTCCCATTTGTCCGGCATCGAAATCACATCGGCGTTGACCATGTGCCCCCAATGGTCATTGCGGTTGGATCTCTGATTCGCCTTGAGCGGCTGAATGCCATGATCTTTGAGCCAGCGACCGACGTCATAGAAAAAGAACTGCTTGGACCAGAGCATTCCCGCCAATGCCTGCCGCATGACGCTGGCCGCGTCCGGGTCAAACGAAGCGGGAATGATGGCCGCATAGTACTCGTCGGCTTCCTGGATCCGCATCTTGACGATGGAATCGAACGCACTCCCGCAAAGGGTGTCGATCGCTTCTTGGGGATCTTCCTGTGACCGATCGCTTAGGCGCAGACAGATCGTGCGCGACTCTCCGGCCGCCAGCGTGAGCGGGTAATGGGCAGCAACTTTTGTCCCTATCTTCTCGGAATTGACCGTGTCCGCTTGACCGTGGACGATGCAATTGCCGATGCCGTCTTTCACGTATGGCGAGGGATTGGGCCCGCCCCAAAGCCGCTGGACATTGGTCTCGTTCTCCGTGAAGAGGAGAGCCGAAGCGCCTTGTGCATAGAAAAAGCGCTCCCCGAGATCTCGATGCGAGAGCGCGACGATCCCGCCGGTTTCTTCATGAGCGACCTGACGAAGGGTAGGGCGCACGACATCATCCCCCCACGCCCAGTCATTCCGGAACCAGAGGGTGGGCAAGAGATGGAGCATCGACTCTTCCGGGCCACGGTTGTACACAGTGATCTGAATGAGCATGTCCTCCGGTGACGCCTTGGCGTATTCGACGAAGACATCGAAATATCGATCCTGGTCAAACACGCCCGTGTCGAGCAACTCATATTCCGGTTGGCCGCGGCCACGGTCGCGGTTCGTGGCAATTAGGTCGTTGTAAGGATAAGCCGCTTGCGGATACTTGTAGAGATATTTCATATAGGAGTGGGTCGGCGTCGAATCAAGATAGAAGTAGTACTCCTTCACATCTTCTCCATGATTGCCCTCGCTGTTTGTCAATCCAAACAGCCGCTCCTTGAGAATCGGATCTCTGCCATTCCACAGCGACAGCGCGAAGCAGACTTGCTGACGGTCATCGGAGATGCCGCCCAGGCCATCCTCCCCCCAGCGGTAGGCACGCGAACGGGCCTGGTCATGCGTGAAGTAATTCCAGGCATCGCCATTTTCGCTGTAGTCTTCGCGCACCGTGCCCCACTGACGTTCGCTCAGATAAGGGTCCCCATTTTTTCCAAGGCGCTTTTTGCTCCCGAGCCTCTTCGAGTCTTATTTGTTCACTGCTTTTCATGGTGAAACTCCTTCTTTAGTCAACAGGTAGATCCAACGGGAACGGTTCAGTCAAGGTTTGTTTGGGTTACTCGCTATAGGCCTCGATCTTCCCGCTACGCACTGCAGCTAACAGGCCGGCATGATCCAGCTCATTTTGATCAGCATAGGCAACGCTGAAATCGGCGACCGCATCCTCAAAGACGGTGCTCTTGCCCATATAGCCGCTTAGTACGGCCGCGTCACCGGTCCGGGCGTGGGCTCGAGCCAGCACCGTGCCACACAACTGGGCATAGCCCTTCAGGTTGGCCTTTTTCATGATCTCGACCACCGGCTTTATTTTGGCATCGCTTAGCTGGCGGATGAAGAAGTGGCGTTTTCGGGCACCTGTACCCGTTGTCCAACCGATAAACATATCGCCTGCCGCTTGCAGGGTTTGCTGGCCCACCACCACCCGCTGGCCGGCATGGCTAAACGGAGTGGCGCCACAGTATGGCTCTAACACCGATTGGCGCGCCTCCTTGAACTGCAAAAAAAGCGGGTCGCCATTGCCTGACATCAACAGCAAGATGCCACAGAAAGTGCCCACACTGCCTACCCCAACTACTTTCATCGCGTAATCAACGATCTCAAAGCGATCAAGGAGTAGCCGGCGGGAGGGAGACAACGATTCCCTGTACTCCACCAGGGCTTGTTCCACCTCTATTCGCATCTGCTGATCACGCTGATCTCCGTAGTGATAGATCAGGGGGGGCTGGTCCACGATGCGCGGTATATCACCCGAGGTAAAAGTTAGCTTGGCGAACTCTTTTTCTTTCGCGCTCTGATGGGTGGCGCCAGCCAACTTTTTACTGTAGAAGCGCTTCATTTCCTTGTCGCTCATACCTCCTACAATGGTGTCAAAATCAAACGCCTCATTCCAAACCTGCAAAACCGGCATCCCGGCATATTCCCCCATGCGTTGGCGGTAACTCTGCGCGGTCAGCCTGGCAGCTTCGCGGCAGTCACTCCGGCTTGAATCCATTGGAACGCCCGGCAACGACAAAACTGGTGGTTAGTCGTTTGAGATCCCACTCCCATGGGCCGAAGGAGGCTTCGTCGAAGTCATTGAGGTCAAAGATGACCTTCCGCTCAGCGGTCGCAAAACCGCCGAAATTCATCAGGTGGCAGTCCCCATCAGCCATCACTTGAAGCCCGGTCGATGGGGTATGGGAAAGATCATAAGCCATGATAGCGGCCGCGCCGCGGTAAAAGGCGAATGGGCTGGCCATCATCCGGCCGTAACGTATAGGGACCAGTTCTTCCACGCGTCCTCTGCTGCTTTCGATCAGGAGATCGACGGGATCAGCGCGATTTGAGGGGGAGTTCAATTCGCTTTGGCTAGCATGAGGGGCAACCTTTCGCAATTCTTTGCCTTTTTTAATTCGTTCTTCCAAGCGAAGGATGTGGGTTTGCACTGGGATTGGCGCTTGAGTCAATTCAGGTAGGCTTTCGGTAGACATGATTTCTCCTATTAGGTTACGCAATTAAGTTTGATTCGATAACAAAGCCTCAGATGGCCGGAGGAAGGGGTGATCCTGGCCGGATAGATAAGGCGACATCGCCAATGAACAAACCAGGGAGCATGGTGGCGTTCACTCCCTCAAAGAGTTGGAGAGCGGGATCGAATCCATTAATTCCATGGGATGTTGGCATTATATTATTCATAAATTATCGAGTGTATCTTCTATTCACCGGCCAGGCGAGATTTTGCCAACCGCTCAGCCTGGCGGGCAGAACGAATGGATTGGTGATAAAGGCGGCCAGCATGCCACTCAGGCCACCGTAGCTAGCCGTGCACGTTTCCTTTTCATCGAGCTTGAGTCGATCGGCCGCCCAGGTGCCAATTCCGCCGCAGGCATCGGCCAGGGGCGCCTCGGGACCCAGGCTGGCGCTGGCAATCAGGGTGACGAGGGCCATGAGTTTGATGTAAGCTCCTCGTCAGGCCTGGAGATCAATCATTGTAGGTCGCTCCGCTGAATAGCTTGTTCAAGCCCGACCACCATCGCCGCCAGGTCAGGCCGGCGCTCAGTGGGGGCGACAAGCGGGCGAGCCGGGCAAAAGACAAGCCTCCGGGCTCAGCAAAACCGCTGGCGTTAAGCCGGTATTCTGAGCTGTTTCTCACTCAGACCGGCGAATAGTCTGATAGGCGGCATAGGGTGGGTAGATAGCGAATCAGGGAGATTAGCCGCCGTTTGGTTCAACTACCACAGCCATTTCCTAACCCCGAGCACACCAGTGCACTTGACGGCGTTATCGACTTACCAATTACTTCAGACCGCTGCCTCGCTTGCGGCCACCGCCTCGCTGCGTGTGCCCAGATATTTAGCGACCGGTAGCAGGATCAGTAGCATGATGACCATGCCGACCAGAACAAAAGGCAAGGTGTCGGTGCCGGAGAAGTTCTGGGTGGCCACCAGCAGGGCGGCCGCGCCATTACGGTTTCCTGTACTCAGTCCCATGGCGCTGCGCACACCGGGATCACGCCCGCCGAGCAGCAGGCCGACGACCAGGGCGCCCAGGATAAGCAACAAGACCGCCAAAAGACCTCGTGTACCAATAAAGCTGAGGATGTTGGAGAGATTCAGCCCTAACCCGACCACCAGCAGTACTAGCACCGACAGGCTGGAGATCTTGTTCATCACCGGCGCCCAATGATCGGCCACGTCGGGTGAATGGGACTTGATCAACATGCCAATCACCAGTGGGATCAACATGGTCACGATCAGTGACTGGGCGATAGCCCAGGGATCGACATCCACCTCCGGCAAGAGCAGGGGAAGGACAATGGGCAGATAGAAGATGGTGACGACCATAATCAGGAACATCAACCCAACGGCGAAGGCGACATTGCCCTTGGCTCCCTGCACCAATTTGGGGATGAAGGGCGCTCCGGCCGCGGTGCCCAGCAAAATCACCCCGATCTCAAGGGATTCATCGAGGGAAATCACCTTGATGATGGCATAAGCGAGGAGCGGCACCAGCACAAAGTTGGCCAGCAGTGCCAGGATTACCAAGCGCGCATTCTTCAGGGGTTGGGTCATTTGCTGCACGCTCAGGCTGAGGCTCATGGCCAACATGCTGGTCACGACGAATAGCAGGCCTGATATGCCGGCAATCGCGGAAAAGAAATCATTTACGGTCATGAATAATCTCCTGTTGGTAAATCTTTGTTAACATTAATCCATAACAAGTCGCTTATTTGAGCGCTAACGGCCTACCCGACGCATCCCCGCCAGTGGAAAGAACAGCAACAGAACAGTTTGGATAAGGTACAGGCCGACAGCAACGTACGGCACGATGATCGCCAGGACGACGGCAATGGAATTCACGCCGATGGAGAGCCAACGCTGCCTGGCGATCCGCTGTAATACTGCATCCGCAAGGCCGTCCACCACCAGTGAAGGTTCTCGGGAGATGTAACGGATAAGCATAGTGAGCGTCAGAGAGGCGAGGAGCACATTGATACCGTACAAGAACACCGCAATACTGACTTCCGAAGTGGACAGGTGGGTGACCATGAGGCTGGTGCTGAAGGGGAGGATGGCGATCAGTAGTAATAATAACAGGTTCACGCCGTTGGCGATAGTGTCCCCACGCTTCATGAGCTTGGTAAGCCCGGCATGGGTCAACCAGATGCCGCCAATGAAGGCGAAACTCATTATGTAGCCAAGGAAATCTGGCCAAGACTCCTTCAATGCCGGGAGCAACGGCACGTTTTCAGGTGGAACAGGGAGTTCAAGCACCAACAGCGTAATGGCGATAGCGAAGACGCCGTCAGAGAAGGCGCTGAACCTGTCAAGCGCTGGATAGAAGCTCTCCGAGTCCGGCCGGGGGTCGCTATATTCCATATTATTTTCCGAATGGTCCATCCTAATTTCTCTCCTCTCTTCAGAATATTGCAATCGATAATTCTGTTGTATGGATTGCATCAGCGCCGTTCATCGCTGGTGCCAACCAATCACACCAGCTGATTCTGCCACTCGCACTGCTATCCCTTTGCCGGCTTCGCCAGAAGTACCACGTCAGTTAAGATCTAGATATCAGTCCCACGATCTCGTCAGCTAATATTACCACCAGCCAATTACGCACCAGGTTGCTGATAGCCACGAAGATGACAAACAGGAGCATGTTAACGCCACCGTACCGGTTAATCCTCCTCGTCCATCGCGGCGGCAGCGCCCAGCTCGGCCGAGCCGGCCATCGTATCAGCCACGCCCTCGGCCGCCATTTCTCCAGCCAGGTCTGCGGCCGCGCCGGCCGCGGCCATCTCGATCATGCCCCTGGCAGCCAGGTCAACACCGGCCTCAGCCAGTTCGGCCGAACGCTCAGCGGCAATGTCAGAGGCGGCCAGACGCAGCACACCATCGTCAATCTCCTCGTCGCCCAGCTCGCCGATATGCCGGCCGGTAGCCTCCATAAGGTGGCTCAAGCTGCGTTCGGATGCGGCCCGTAGGATAACGTCCACAGCCATATCCTGAAGCTGATCGCCGCGATCGTCCAGGACGGCCGCCAGTATCGGCATATCCAACGCATCCACCACGTTGGCGATGGTCGAGAGCTCACCGGCCAGGCGGCCCAATTCCAGGCCCCGCTCGAGGTCGCCCAGGCTCATCAGGCCAACCAGGGCGCTCATAGCATCGACATCATCAGACAAGGATAAGAGTTCAACGCCCTCTGCCAGGTCATTGATCCCGGCCGCGGCTACCACGTCGCTGAGCGTAGCCAGACGGTCGGCGACTACTTCCGCGTCCACCGCGCGGGTGAGGTCGGAGGCGCCGGCCGCGGCTGCTACTGCCGCGACAGCCGCGGCATCCCCAGCCATGTCCAATTCTTCCATGCCTATTTCCACATCAATCTCACCAGCTTCCACCAGCTCTTCAATCATTTCATCGTCCTGTAAATAATTCTCACTTTCCATCATTTATCTCCTTGTAAGAAATTGGGTGAAGACGCTAACCCACCTCAACGATTAATTAGCTTAAACCCTGGCGATTTGGCGATTAGTCCAAAAACGAGCCGGGTCATCCCTATCGCAAACGAAACGTTTCGCTCGCGGGATAAACTGGAATGTAAAAGTTCTGTCATGAGCGCAGCGTCAATAGCCATTCTCAGGAAGCTGCCGGCGTATCGGTAGGGAAGCTCTCAGCTTAACCGGCATCAGAGAAAAGACCGAAGTAAGCCGGTAACCAGGCCTGCCATCGATGTCGCTAAGCCTTTTTGCCGGTCTTGTCGATAACTACGGTATCGAAGAGAACTACGCCCTTTTGGCTGGTTTTTTGAGCAAGGGTACCGCCTTCAATCAACTGTAAAAGATGTCTGACTAAGCTTTATCCTCCGTACCGGCCGGGTTGGAACCTGTGTCCGGTTCAGCGGTTTCGACTGGCGTGGTCGGTTGGCTTTGTTCACTCTCGATATGATGGACTGCTTTGTCCAAGGTTGAAAACAGATGATCTTCGCTGATCAGATCGAGCAAACCACTCTTGGCGCTGAAGTCCAACACGGGGTCTTGCACCTCGGCGAAATAGGTAATGATGCTTTGGTTGTGCAGCCGCTTGACGAGGCTCTTTAACATGTTGGAACTGGTGATATCCAGGGCATCCTGGGCGGCGGCGTCAAAGACCACGGCTTTCACCGGCTGAGTCTGACCTCTTGATCATGTCCAATATCGTGTCGCGAACCGTCAAAGCATTTCCGTAGTAGATCGGCGAATCAATGCGCAAGATGACTACGCCGGGCACGAGCGCGTTCTCTGGGTGGCGGCTGACATCCGTGTATGCACCGGGATCATCAGGCACTTTACCCAACTGGGACAGATGCGGAAGGCTGGAGCGATAGATGATAAGCAACATCGAAAACACCAACCCGACAAGCATGCCTTCCAATACTCCGATAAAGATCACACCGGCAAACGTCAGCAACCCTAGCACGAATTCTGGGCGTGACACCAGGCGGGCGGTGTGCAATTTACGTGCCGCGACAGTGTGCCACAGGGCATTCAAAATCAGGGCCGCCAAGATCGTCTCGGGCAAGTTCGTAAAAAGCGGCGTGAGGAATAAGAGCGTCAGGATCACTGCGCCCCAGGCGACGAGGCTCACTATCTGAGAGCGTCCGCCGGCGTTGTCATTCACCGCCGAAGGCGCCATACTGCCGCCCGCGATTTGTCCGCCGAACAAGCCGCTGCCGAGATTGATAAGGGCAAAGGCGTTCAGTTCTTCGTTCGGATCAATCTCATATCCGTGCTTATCGGCGTAGTCGCTGGCAACGCCCAACGACTGGCTGAAAGAGACGAGCAAGACCCCGATCGCCGGCGCGATCATGAGTAGCAGAACCTCCCATGAAACCGACGGCAGGCTGAAGGATGGCAGGCCCTCAGGTAGTACGCCGACGACTTCTACGCCGTGGGCAACGTTCAGGTTGAGTACCGCGCTCAGGACGATCGAACCAAACAAAACGATTAGCCCGGCCGGTATTTTTTTGTTCCAGCGCGGCAACAGAACAAGGAGAGCGATCGCCCCCGCCCCTATCGCGAAAGTAACCCAATTAGCCTCGGGCAGCTCACGCAGCGTTTCAATAAACTTCTGCACCGTGTTGCCGGCAGGTTTCGGCACGCCAAAAAGCTTGTAGAGCTGACCAACCATCACGAACACAGCCAGGCCGGTCACGAACCCGTCCAGCACCGGTTTGGAGAGAAATTGCGTAATCCAACCAATACGCGCCAATCCGGCGATCAGAAATACCACACCTACAACGATAGCAAAAGCAAGGGCATACTGTTGGTATATGACAGGATCGATGTCCGCCCCGTTAGCGACGATTCCGCCGGTAACGAGCACTGCCGTAACCGACGAAGCGATCAGGGCGGCCGTCGCTGACGTTGACTGAACAATGAGCTGACGCGAGGTTCCCAGCACAGCATACAGCAGCAGCGACACCACAAGGGTGTACAAACCAAACTGGGGGGGTAAGCCGGCAACGCCGGCAAAGGCCATCGATTGGGGCACAATCAATCCCCAAACGGTCAGCCCAGCGATGGCATCCCCGGTCAGCCAACTGCGATCGTAAGCCGGCATCCAGGAGAGGATTGGAATGTATCGTTTGAGCCCAGAACTGTCCATCGAGATTTCTCCTCCTTAATATCCTGCCAGCCGAAGTTCCATAACCTGTCCTTTCGGAATTCCCACCCACAATGCTGAGGAATTCCTTCTAGCAGGCGCTAGGCAGATACACCGCTCGCCTTTTCGTTGCCTGCTCCTGCAGCGTTTGCTGAATTTGGTCCAGGCGTTCGCGGACATTCGCCTGTTCAGTCTGCCATTGTGCTTGAACTTCAGTCCAGTCCTTTTCGGCCGTGTCCTGGATCTTGCTCCGCAGCGCTTCACCGCTCTGTGGGGCGAAAAGTAAGGCGAAGATCGCGCCAATGGCTGCACCTAAAATGAAATAGAAATTCTTTCAGTGAATCTTTCACTAGTAAACTGACCTATGTTTCACTATGACTTGAAACTGATCTTCTACTCGCTGTTCTTGATCTTCCAGTGCTGAGCGTCGTCAGACAATCTGGGATTTTGAGTTGTCGTTATCGGAATCAGCGTGCCTCAGCTGCGCTGCTCAGCACCGGGCGATTGCAACAAGTCTCCTTCAGGATAGCGCCACCAGCACATACAGGAGCGATCGTCCCATTTGCATCGGCATCAGTGGCAGCCAACCTTCTTGCACCATCAACCCCGTTTCCTTCCGCATCGGCACAGCGCCTCCGGCGAATGCGATCACGTCCCGCGCGAAGAGCAGCCGCGTCAGAAGCCGTACCTTCCGTATCAGGTTGTCAATCTGGCCTGAGAGCTCGCTGCCCACAGTCAGGGTGATCACGTTCCAGGCGTTGTAGCCTGACATACTATCGACAACGTTTTCGCTATAGAGGTCCTCGAGCAGCAGCAGGAAGGCCGAGCTGATCAGTTAGGGCTGCGCCAATTTTGCTCCAATCTTCTTTGGGCAATGCAGCGCATCCACTAAGTGGCCAGCCGCCGCGGCACGACCGCGCCGCTTGCAGCCAGAGCCAGCACACCACACGGTCCACCGATGAGGCCCAGCGCCAGGCCGCGCCTACCGCGCCTCGCGCCTCCCAGACCAAAACCCCATGGCCCGGTTCGCCTGCGATCATCGACCTTGCCCTTCTCGTTCTGATCGATGATTGCCTGGGCAACAATACCATAAGTCGTCTAGAGCGCCAGAAGATTTGACCTCCTTGTTGACGATCTGGGCCGTGTCCTCGCCTTGAAAGGCAAAGGCCAGAATATTGAATACTGCTGAACTTTCACTTTGATCACTCATGTCAATCTCCTTTTGTTGAATCTCTATCCTGTTGACCCTTAAAGATTTGGGATGTATTCGCCCATGCATCTGAGCGGGTCAACTTGCACTCAGAATCCTTTTCTAACTAATCTTTACAATCATAGATCCAGGGTTTGCCGGAGCGTTTCCATCTCTTTTCCAGAGGGCATCCAGACTAAATTTGGATCGAGATCATAGGTCCAGGGCGCGGAGTTCTTCCAGCCGTTCTGCATCCGTTTACCGTAGTAAACGCTTTCTGGATCAGTCACTTTATCGCCTTCAAACCCATCAATGATGTTGTACAAGTTGGTGAAACCGGCCTTGGCCAGGGCATTGATAGCTATAGCGCTGCGGTCACCAGAGCGGCAGTTGACCAGGATCGTCTCATCCGATTGGAAACGCTCGCTCACGTGGGCGACAAAATCACTATTCATGGCCACGGAATAATTACCCTTGTTCACATCCCATTTGTAGCTGGGAAAGGCCAGGGGCACGTTAGCCGCCATCTCCGCATGGCCGATCAACACGTACTCTTCAAAAGTGCGCACGTCAAGGACTTTGATATTTTCCGGATCAGCCTTCCACATGTCGTAGGCTTCCCGGGCGGTTACATATTTACCCAGGCTGGTCGTTTTTGCTTCCCGGACCTGGTGGGTTGAATAGGGGGTGGATATTTCAACAACTGTCATTGGTTCAACTCCTTTTTATCATGCTTAGATGTTTCGATATGACGGACGCCCGTATTTATGCTGGGATAGACCTGGCCGGGATGCCCATCAAAAGTCAGGATCCGGATATATGGGCTCGCGGCCTTCAGTGAAGGCAAGAATGCCCTCGACACGATCGGGATGGACGACCGAGCGCCAGTGCTCATCCATCATGATGGCGATCGCCTGCTCGACGGGCTCGCCTTGCCCATTTTGAACGGCGCGTTTGACCGACTGCACCGCAGTAGGCGAATTGTCCGCGATCTTTTCTGCAATGCTCAGCGCTGCATCCATGAGTTCACTCCTGGGGTGGAGTTCATTGACCATTCCGAGACGGTACGCCTCCTGGGCGGTGATCGGTTCTCCGGTCATTAGCATCTGCATCGCCTTCCCCGGTGGGAGCAAACGCGGCAAGAAGGCCGGCGAGCCGCCGCCGGCACTCAAGCCGACCATCGCTTCGGGCTGGCCGAAGCGAGCCTCGTCGGAGGCAATGATGAAGTCTGTGCTGATGGCCATCTCACAGCCGCCGCCGTAAGCCATCCCGTGGACGGCGGCGAAGATCGGCCGGCGTAACTGGCGCAAGCTGTAGAGAAGGCGGTCGAAGAATTGGCGCTGACGCAGCCATTCCTCTTTTGTCATTTCTTTGCGTTCGTACAGGTCGCCGCCAACAGAGAAGGCTCTGTCACCGGCTCCGGTCAGGATAGCGACGCGAACGGAAGGACGGGCCGCGATGCTCTCCAACACCTCGATCAGTTGGATAGACAGCTCCGTAGTGATGGCGTTATCGGCATGCGGCCGGTTAAGGGTGATGATGACCACGCGTCCACCAGAGACGTACTCGACAAGCACGAGCTGATCAGGCTCAGCGACATTTTCAGGTGGACGGTATCCAATTTTCCTCATCCTCGTGTTGGCATTGTCTGTCATGTTATGCCCCATTTTGCTTGCTATCTATCATCTGTTTGAGATAGTTGGTTCTCAGATCCAGGTCACATTCACGGGTTTTCGCACTGGAATGCGGTGATACTTTTCAGCCGGGCGGCCGATCAAACACGTGGCATGCGGAATATATCCTTCGGGCTGCCCGAGCATCTCCACGATGGGCGGATAGCCTTGCGCTGCGGTGTTGAGGCTGCCGCTAAAAGTAGTTCCCAGGTGGAGTGCTGGTGCGGCCAGTTGAATTTGGTGAATGGCGATCATGGCTGCCGGTGGGGCGGTCCGCTCATCTTTGTGGGCGCAGGCCATCATGATACACGGCGCTCCCCGAGATATATGATCCTCGCCTAGATCCCACGGCGTAACAAATAATTCCAAATTGGCTTCGTCGTACAGTGCTGGATTCTTTTCCTTGACAGCCTTCATCCACTCGATGGTCATTTCGGCCATCCGGTGAACTTTCACCGGATCGTTGACCACAACCCAGTGAATTACCTGGCGGTTCGCACCGTTCGGCGCATGGCGGGCCACATCAAATAGCTGCTCGATCTTCTCCTGTGGGATAGGCTTCCTGATATAACCACGAATGGAACGGCGCAAAATCAGAAACTGCCTGACCCGATCCCATTGGGGGATCAGATGAATATCGATCTCCTCGCAATCTTTGGGTCCCATCGAGCGCTGGTGCATGGCCCCGGTCGGACAGATGGAGACGCAGTGGCCGCAGTCGATACATCGCTCCTACCCTGTTTCAATAGGAACTGGGAAATCCTCCTTTGTAATCAGACCGCCAGGACAGGCTCGGATGCATGCACCACAGGAGATGCATAGATCCTCATCAACTTTAATCATCGCGTCGAGTTTATATGCTTGATTCATCTTTCCTCCAGAGAATTTCCAAGGACATCTAGCCTCAATCCAGCGAGGCTAGATGTCCTTTTTTACTCGATGACAATCTCGCGATTACCCGAGCCGTGTGCCTTCCACCTCGAGCCCACCGCCTTCAGGAAGCTTGCTCCAGCTTCTTCTCTGCCATTCCTCTTTGAGTACCTCAGTCGCCGCCTGCTCCAGGAATTCCGGCGCCGCCCACGCATCCACATCGAAGTCGTTTTGGATGTAGCCGTGGCTAAACATGAAGTCCTTGCCGATCTTGACGCACTGCAGGTTCTGCGCGCTCAGGCTCGGCACCATGTCGACATGCTTGATGCCCTGGTAGGTGTGCTCCGCGTCAAGGTAAAACGTCTGCCGGTTGAGGATTTCTGCGGCAGCGTGCTTGTTCCGGTTCGCCCACAGGCCGACCTTGACCATGGCCTTCATGTAGGCAATGACGAGCTCGGGGTGCTCCTTGGCCATCACATCGGTGCAGGTGATAATGGCGGGGGTGTTGGCAACCTGAATCGTCCAGTCTGGGAGCTTGGACAGGTCAAAGATGGCCTTGATTTCGCCCGTGGCCTCCGAGAGCTGTCCTAATTGTCCCATCTGGTTGTAGATGGCATCGACGGTCCCGTTCAACAGTGCCTTCTCCAATGGTCGGAAGGCATAGTCGTGCTTGTGGTCGCGGCGCATCCACAGTTCCGAAGGGTTGTTCATCGGCGGCACAAGCATCTCGGGCTTGTCGTACCAGTCATCCGGGTAGGGGAATTCTACTAGCTCGATATCATCCATGGTCATGTCATTCAGCATCAGGATATTTTCGATGCCCATGTGCTCCTGGATGCGCCACCAGTCGTTCTTGATGGTGTTGAGGCTCTTGGTGATACCGATCTTCTTGCCTTTCAGGTCCTTCACGCGGAATAACTTGTCGCGGGAGCGCACCTGCATCACACCACCCTCGTAGACCCAGGTCGCCCCAAGAAGCACGGTGCGGCGGATGTCGGCGTGGACGGCGATCGGGGGATACAGGCCGCCAAAGCGGATCAGGTTGTCTAGGTTGTGGATGTAATGTGGGTACCAGTTATTTTCGGGCGCGTGGCGGAAGTAGGCGTACTCAACACCAATCTTCTTGAACTCCTCACGGCACCAGCCAAGCTCCTGGTCCACGTTGTTGGCGGACACCATGGGGCAGTTGGTGAACCAGACCTCGTTCCAGTTCAATGGCACGGTGGTAGATACTCTTTCTGTTGTCATGTTCATGGTCCTCTCTATTATTGAAAACACCTACCGGGCCGGCGGTAAGGGGGATTCGTCTGAGACCAGGCCCGGCCGCCTGGATGATCTAGCGTTTCGTTCCATTGTCATTACGATAACTCATCCTCCTTGACTCTGGCTTATGATCTCTGGGACCTATCACCTTCGGTCCTGGCCAACCATCCACATGAAGTGGAAGCCCAATTTGGGTGTTTAGGCCAGTCGGTCCAGCTCGGACGGTCATCGTTATGACTGATAACTAGCCCTTCTCCAGGCGCCGCACCGACAGTAAAGTCAGATGCAGCTCGTAGAGCGTCATGAGCACACCGGCCAGGGCAGCCTGGTCGAGCAGCTCCCCCTCAAGGTTTGTGAGCGGGCGGCCAGCCTCCAACTTCTGGCAAATCGTCATGCCTTGCAGTCGATCACTCCAGGTAGGGTCAATCTGCCCCAACACTTTGATCTGGTAGTTGCCCGGCTGATCAAAAGGGATTGGACTTCTAGATTGCTTGTTCATCTTGGTAAGATGATAGACGATTAAGGCGCGAGACAATACCAACAGAATGTTGTAATTAAGGTGTAGAAGGATCGGTTTTATGGCCAGGAGATGGGATTATTCAGGGGGAAGGATGCCCAGTGCGATGGCCCGAGCGACGGCGTCCCAGCGCTTGTGGACGCCGAGCTTTCCGTATAGGTTGATAGTGTGGCGCCTGGCGGTTGCGTAGGAAGTATTGAGTTTGAGAGCAATCTCTTTAATGCTGAACGGCTCACGCAACAGGGTCAGGACTTCTAGCTCACGGGGGGTCAGGCGCTCAACCAGATTTGACGTATCGGGTGATAGACGGCGTAGCGGGCTTTCGCTGGTAAGCGGGTGGTTATCCACCTCAGGGAATACCGCCAGAATGCGGCCTATCATCTCCACCAGATGGCCTTGAGCGGCAAGCCGGCGGAGCATCTTCTGCATGGGTTGGCCCTGGGCGATGAAAACACGGATAAAGCCACCCGGACGGGCCAGCTCCAACGCTTGCTTCAACACGTCGTCGGCCTGGCCGGTTTTACCCTGGGCATTCAGGGCCAAGGCGCGCAAGACCTGGATTGTAATTTTGTAACGACTGTTATGGGTCCGGCTGGCAATCTCTTCCAAATTGTCCAACAGGGTGTCGGCCAGTTGCAAGGCTGGCGACCCCCCAATAGAGACCAGGATGAAAGCCCGGGTCACCTCGGGTTCTTCCAGCCACATCAGGGGTTGTTCCTCCTTGGGATCGGATGGCTTCTTTAGCCAGGTTTCCATTCCTTTTAGATCCCCTTCCAGGAGGATTAACCTGGACCGCAGGGAAACTGTCCGAACATCTTCACTTCCCCGTTGCTCCAGGTCAAACTGGCTGAGCGATTCCACCGACTGCCATGCTTTAGCCTGCTCCCCCTTTATTTGATGGATCAAAGCCAGACCCGCAATAGCGTCCCGATAAACAGTCATTTGGGCAGTATAGCGATTTTTCACGATCTGGCTGAAATGGCGCACCGCCTCGTCCAGATCATCTCTATAATAGGAGACCAGGCCCATAAACCAGTCCCCCCAGTTCTTCATAATGGATATTCTGCTGCGAGTTGCTCCTTGAATCAGCAACTCCCCCATCTGCCTGGTCTGCTCAAGCTGACCGGAATTGAGGTAAACAAAACCAAGGGATAACACGAGGAAAAGCGCATAGCCGTCAATTTTATTATCGTAATTGTCATACTCATTTAGCAATAACGCTTCGGCCGCCAGGGCCTGATCGTTAGCCTGCATGGACATACCCAGATACATTATGGCCCCGCCGCGGACGAATTTCCATGATGATGGGAAGATTTCCAATACCTCCTGGCAAAGCGCAATCGCCCGGGTTGCCTGGTTGGTAAAATAAGCCTGCTGAGCCTTTAACAAGAGGACGAGCCCGTGCATTAGTTGCAGATCACGGGCCGGCAATGATGCTTCACCAACAGAATTCAGCAACTTTTCTAGGTGTGGCAGCGCTTGGGTTACCTGGTCAAGCCTCCAGGAAAAGTGGAGAGAAAAGAGCCTGATTATCAATAACTCTGGTCGTTGCCAGATCATTTCTTCCGGTAGCATCCGAAGCCAGCGATCCAGGGTCGGCCGGTCCTCCCGATTGAGCACCTCACACAACCCGGCATACATCTGGCTGGCAGCGAGGTTCAGGTCACCGGCTGCCAGGGTGTGTTGCAACGCTACTTCGATCAGACCTTGGGCTTCGTACCATCGTGAAGCCCGACGATGCAAATCATTCACCCGGTCTGGCGGCAAGTCGGCGGACAATCTTTGTTGCAGAAAGGCTTTAAATAAATGGTGATAGCGGTACCATTCCCGGCGGTCGTCCAGGGGGATGATGAACAACTCAGCGCGTTCAATCCAGTCCAAACAGGCAGTAGCATTCCAAGCCGGATCTATTTCACCAATAATAGCCTCGCACAAGGCCGCGTTAAAGCGATCCAGGATGGAAGTTTGTAAAAGGAATGAGTGAACCGCCGGAACCTGCTGGGAAAGCACTTCCTCCATCAGGTAACCGGTGATGTTTGGATTGTCGCTGGATAAAACTGACAGGACAGATTGCTGATTATTTTCAGATCGTAATGACAAGGCAGCCAGGTGCAAACCGGCGGGCCAGCCTTCGAACCGCTCTTCCAGGAAATGGAGGGTGGATTCGTTCAAATGGACAATTTGCGCCTGGTTTACATAGGCGGCCGTCTCCTGCGAAGTGAAGCGGAGGTCCTGGTTTCGAACCTCACCGAGCATCCCCTGCCCTCGTAAACGGGCCAGCGGTAGGGGCGGGTCGATGCGGGATATCAGCACCAGATGTAGTCCTTTTGGCCAGTGGCGGACCAATTCAATAAGTAACTGGTGCACTGCTTCATCGTGGATGAACTGGTAGTCGTCGAGGACTAGAATAGCTTCTCCGGGAAGCGCTGAGAGTTCATTACAAAAGGTAATGTACAAGAGCGCTTGAGGGGGTTGCTGCTGCGACTGGAGCAATTCCCAGGTGTGTTCACAGGCCTGGTCAAAAATTTTGCGCAAGGCCGCGATGAAATAACGCAAAAAGAAGTTGAGATCGTTGTCTTTTTCGTCTAATGAAAGCCATGCGGAAGGTAAAGCGGCGTTCGTCTCATCCTCGGCGTCCTCTAAACTCGCCAGCCAGCTACAAAGCAGGGTAGTTTTACCAAAACCAGCCGGGGCGCTGATCAAGGTAAGGGGGCGGCGAATATGGCTGTCAAGCTGCTCAAAAAGCCGCGAACGTAAGATTAAACCCTGGCCGATCGGCGGCCGGTGTAGCTTGGTTTGCAGAAGAATCAGGTGTTGATCAGGCATACAAACGGCACAATCTCCATCTACTTATTTTACCCCGATCTTCCTGGCCTTGAAAGCGAAGACAGGATTTTCTGATCTCCGGCCTGTTAATCTTAATCCAGGCCGGATAGTTTCTAAACCGCGGTCGACTGGCAACCGGCAGATCAGCCGGCCGATCCTGATAGGCCGGCTCAAATCAGTTGGTGGCTCGATCGGGCTACACCTAAATTACACCATTCTGTTGGTATTGCTGTCGACCACAATCGTCTATCATCAGATCATGATTCATGGGCTTCAAGGAGTTGAAATCCCGGCGATCAGCCGGCCGGCTCGAGACTGGATCGGGAAGGTTGGAGTAATATCGTGCCCCTGGTTAAGAGGCCTGACCTGAATGGTAGTTCGTGGACACCAGCTAATACGAGAGATTGTCGTCCGGCTAATTTGCCAAAAAGGTACTAATTTGGTCATAATTAAGCCAGGTTATTGTGGGCCAACGAAATGGCCCAGCTAGCTGAAGGTAAAAGGAGATTAATATGCCTGCTAGAGGAAGAGAACGACGTGATGATAGACAAGAAAGCCGCGGCCCAGGAGGATCTGGAGGCGGCAATCACTACCAGATGCGCGAAAAGATGGTTTCTATTGGCGACGATTTCTGGATTGAGAATGATCATGGTCAAAAAGTTTTCAAGGTAGACGGTAAGGCGTTGCGCGTTCGACAAACTTTGGTTTTCGAAGACGCTCACGGCAAGGAATTGGCCAAGATCCAGGAACGAAAACTGCGGGTCAAGGACAGCATGGAGATCGAAGGACCTGGCGGCGAGAATCTGGCAACGGTCAAGAAGGCCTTGATCACCCCGGTTCGAGACCGCTGGGTGGTCAAGATCAAAAGCGGCCCGGATCTGGAGGTTAAAGGCAACATCCTGGATCACGAGTACACCATTGGCGAAGGCCGGGACAAGGTAGCGGAGGTATCAAAAAAGTGGTTTCGGGTTCGCGACAGCTACGGTGTTTCTATTGATTCCGGTCAGGACGATATCATCATCCTGGCGGTAGCGGTGTGCATCGACCAGATGTCCCACGATTGAAGATGAGCAGGCGAAACAATCTCACTTCATATAATATTTAGAAGGTAATCAATATGTGTTGTTTATTTCTAACCCTCGTATTCCTGGGTCCGCGGTTCTTTGGGGCGATCTGGTGGCTTGTTCAACCGGGGCGCTGGGAAATCGCTTTTCGCGATTTTCCCATGGATAACCTCTGGTGGATCTGGCCGATCCTGGGCGTCATTTTTCTGCCCTGGACAACGATCATGTTTATCATCGTCTCACCCGGCGGCGTGACCGGCTGGGATTGGTTGTGGCTAGCTTTTATGCTAGGGGCGGACATCGTCTCGTATGGCGGCGGCGCCGGCAGGAAACGATTACCTGGCTATTCCGGATCTTAGGAGCAATAAACAAAGCTGGTTTGCCAGGCGTCTCCGCAAACAGGCGCCAATAAATATTTTCTATTTACACCAGGATGAGCGAAATCGGGAGAAGTCGTTGTCGTGAATGATGACCCCTCCCCGGTTTTGCTCATTATTCTTTCAAGAATAGAAAAAATGAACAAGATCTTGATCGCTATCGCGCTATGTTTGGGAGTGTTGGTCCTGGCAGCCTGCACGACTGAAGAAGAACCCACCCCAAACAATTCGATCGCCGGCATCGTCTGGGAGTGGGAGAGCGAAACTGTTAACCCGGCGAACGAAACGACCACCGTGCCCAATCCGAAAAAATAACCCTCATCTTAAACAAGGATGAGACTCTTACCGGTACGGCCGATTGGAACGCCATCAGCGGCACCGATTCACAGGCTAGCGGCTTTACCATCACAGTGGGTTCATCCACGATGGCTTATTGCGGTGAGGATTCCCTGGATGTGCAGTTCTTGGATCTGCTAACCCAGGTAGTAGCAGGCGGACCGGATGGGGACGGCGGCCTGGCTCTGGTGAACGCCGGTGGCAAAAAACGCATGGCGTTCAGTAACGGCGGGGCCATCAGCGAGTAATCTACCAGGTCTCGCAAAACCGAAGATTAACGGGCCGAGGAACCGGCCGGCCTCTTAACAAAACGGACACATCGAGGCTATTACTTACTCATCCTTGGCCTTGGGAGCCGGCCGCCGCTGGGACCGGGCAGGTTTCACTGTTTCCGGGTTGGCTTTTTCTTCTGGCAGCGGAAAGCGCATCAAATCACCCAATACAAAGGCCCGGCTAATATCGCTGGCGTCTCCAACCTGGAGTACCGCCCTGGTATTGCCGGCGAGGGCCCGGGCAACCTCCAATTGGGCGCTTTCCCAGTCATATTGGGCCGCCAACGGATAAGCTTTGAGTCGCTCTTCCATTTTCGCGAGGCGGTAGGCTTCCGCTTTCGCCTCTAGCTCAATAATTTGTTGGCGCATTTCCGCCTGCTGCAACTGGAGTTGGAGCTCCTCCCGCTCTCGCTGCACCCGGGCGATCACCTCTTGCTGCAGTAAGGCCTCATTATCCGCCTGGCGCAGTTTAGCCAGGGCCTGTTGCTCGGCCTGTTCTTTCTTCTGCACGATGGCCAGCTTGACCATTTCCATGGAGCGCACGAACGCCGCCAGCGGTTGGGCAAAGGGAATGGTAATTTTTGAGACGCTAACCCCGTAGGAGGCCACAGACCTATTCATATCCGCCAGGAACTCGCTCATATCTCTCTGGGAGATGTCCATCACCTCTTCGGAATCGACCTGGCGAACCATGGAACGTAATTCATCCTGGCAAGTGGCCTGGAATACCTGGTCAAAGTCGTCGGCCGAAATACTGTAGACAAAACGAAACGGGTCATTGATGATAAAAGTTACCAGTGTATCCACCGTGGCCCGGACGTTATCCCGGGTTGGCGCGTCCACCACGGGGACATCAAAGGGGATCTCCCGGCGGGTCACCATGTGGGAGACGACGATCCAGGGTGGAATAAAGTGGGTCCCGCTGCCAATTGTCTTGGAATAACGGCCGCCTCGCGCCAAAAGGCCGTTTACCCCCTCGGGAATCCGGACAATAAAAGATCGGTAGACTCCGATAACAATCAGGATCACGGCGATGGGCAGCGCCATCCAAAAAAGTGAAGGGTTGTCCAACAACCTCCCGGCGACCCATGCGCCGGCTAGCAAGATGCCGCCGGCCGCCACCACCTCGTTGCGCACCCGGTTGAGTTGTTTGGGCACTAAGATGATGGGGATCCGGCCACTGGCATCCCGGGTGGCAAAGGCCTCCGCGGCCTGGTCTAGCGGCACCTGGACCTGGACAAGTTGAGTATACTGGGAGGAACTCATCTGCCCTGTTTCCATTTCTTCGTTCATTGATCTTTTCCTTCTACTTTAGCTATTTTATCAATCAGGAGGGCGACTTCGGACTCGCATCGGAAGATTGGGCAGCCCGGTTGCGCCGGTAGGCCAAGGGTAAATTCTGGGGAGTTGTGGACGTTCTCTTATCAGCGGTCGCTACACGCCTTACCTCATCCGGAATGAGACCGGCGGGTGTGGCTGGTTCTCGCAAGCGGCTGTTGGCATACCGAAACAGATCGCGAAAGGCGGTCACGATGGGCACGGACAGGAGCAACCAGAACAAACCCAATTCACTTAAGGCCACGACGGCCACCACCAGGACGGCCGGGTGGACCTCTTTTACCTTGCGCCCCGCCCGTCCTTCTACATAGCTGCCCACCAGGCGGTGGATGATGATATAGGGGAAAATGTGGAGCAAGGCTGTCGCCGGCGACGTTAACAAGCCAGCCAGGCCAACCAAGACGACCACGATGATGGGCCCGATCTCAGGGATGAGCTCCATCAGCCCGGCGAAGAGGGCGATCAACAAGGGATATTCCACGTCGATCAACCCGAGAGCGGTGAGGGCGCTGGCCGCCAGGAACATAAAGAAACCGGTCAACAACCCCTGGGTGACCTGTTTCTGGAAGAATGCTCTAAAAGAACGGTCAAGAATCCGGATGGTAGCCCACAGGTCGTCCCGGATATTATCCGGTAACAGGTTGTAAAAGGCTTGGGATCCTTTCCGTTGTTCTGACAGGATAATTAACAACCAGGTGGGTAGCACCAGCAAGCCGAGGATTGCTCCAACGATGTTGATCGCCTGTAGCAGCACCCGAACAACCAGATCCGGCAAATGACGAGTTGCCTCGTCTAGCCTTGCTCGCGAATTGGCGGCAATTTGATCTAGCGAGTCAACCACGGTCTCGCGCACCGGCGCAGGTAGATTTTCAAGCGATCTATCCAGGTCGTTCACCAATGTTTGGACCCGCTCCTTATCCGGCAGAATGGCCGCCACGCGCTCGTATTGCGACACTAGCGCCGGAATGAGCAGGGCGACAAACAGGGCTAGCAGCGCGATGACGGTCAGCATGCTCAACAAGGCGGCCAGAGTTCGAGGCATTAGCCGGTCAAGGCCGTTAACGACAGGTAACAGTGCGTAGGCCAAGACAATACCAACCAGGAAGGGTATCAAGGCAGGCCAGGAACGGACCAGCAGCCAACTTATCGCGATCAAGGTTACGGCCACAAGCCCAAAACGGGCAAATTGCTTGGGGGTGATGCTCCGCAATTGCAGACCGACTCTCCGCCAGGCCTGCCGGCCGTTCTCTGCCTGTTGGACCAACGCTGGCGGCTGTCCGGTTTTTTCAGATGAATCGATGGGGTTGATTTCTGTCATAGCCATTATTTAACCATCGCTAAAAGAATCGTATTATTGACTGGACCAGGTGGACGACTGCTTGACCAACTAATATGCCGTTATGGTACGAGAAGCCATGGAACGCCGGCATAAATTGACTTTGATTCGGTTTCTGCCGGATGTTTCGGTCCCAAAAATAATTACAAAAAGTTCCGCTTCGTACCCTAATATTGAATTTATCACAACCTTTCGATTCTTGCCCATATCAATTACGGGGAATTCCGGCCGGCGGAACTTTAAGCCGGCATCTTGCGGGATTTTGGATTACGGAGAGACGAGCGTCGAGAATGAGTATGCCAAAAAAAATACCCATTTCGGCTATTTCCGGGTTTGGGAGTAGCCAGCAAAACCTATGCCGGCTGAAATAGGAAACGCACGGGTGTTTAGCCAAGGTGAATGGCCCAGATTGGCGTATGAAACTATAATACTTTTCAACAAATTGGAGGTTTTTTTGGCTGTAACCGGTCCATTACCGTTGATTCTTCAAACGAAACTGTTCCGGCCTACTCTCATCGAGGATTATGTGCGCCGGCCGGAGCTTCACGATCGCCTGGAATTGGTTAGAAGACGTCCACTGACTGTTGTCTGCGCGCCGGCCGGCTATGGTAAATCTGTTTTGATGGGCGCCTGGCTTGAGCAATGCGACTGTTACAGCGCCTGGCTGTCACTGGATGAGGGTGACAATGATCTCAACGTGTTTGAGACTTATCTCCTGTCTGCCATCCAGGGTGCCGTTCCCTCCCTCGACAACAGCCTGGAGGACGCCTTAAGAGGTGCGAGTCAGCTTCCGACGCCCCTTTTTGCAGAAATGCTATGTGAACTGCTCAACCGGCTTGATAGGGACCTCTTGATTATGATTGACGATTACGGTGTCATCACCAATAGTGCCATCCACGAGCTTATTAACGAGTTGATGCGCCACCCCCACCCGAGACTTCATCTCATATTAGGTACACGTTACGATCCGCCTTTACCCCTGAGCCAGTGGCGCATCCATGACCAGCTGGTTGAAATCCGCTCAATGGATCTTCGTTTCTCCTTGGAAGAGTCGAGCACTTTTTTACAGCGGGTGATTGGCGAGACACTGGACGAGGATATGATCCGGACGGTGCATAAAAAGACTGAAGGTTGGGTCGCCGGTCTGCGTCTGGCCGCGCTATCCTTTTCCCGCATTGAGACCTTTCGCGGACAAATGGGCGAAATTAGTGGCAGCAATATCTATATTAGCGAATACCTGTTCTCCCAGGTTCTTTCCAGACTACCGGCTAAAACGCAACGATTCCTCTTTTTTACATCCATTCTCGACCGGGTATCCGGCTCCTTGGGCCGGGCAGTGGCCTTGCCCGATAAATCCCTAGAAGAAGTACAGGCATTGTTGCAAGAATTGGTTACCGCCAATGTGTTCACGATTCCGCTTGACCAATCAAGCCGGTGGTTCCGCTATCACCATTTATTCCGAGATTATTTGAAGACCAAACTGGTTGAAGATTATTCACCCCAATTTGTGGCAGCTCTACACGGGCAAGCGTGCGCCTGGTACGCTGCCCATGACTATATTGAAGAAGCATTACGACACGCGCTTACGGCCAATGATGTAGAAACAGCGTTAGACCTGGTTGCCGCGAACCGGTATGAGTTGATTAATCAAGGAAGCTACCAGCGCCTGTCACGCTGGCTGGATATGTTCCCTCCGGAGATTATTAAGCGCTCTCCTGACCTGCTGTTGATCAAGGCGCGATTTGCTCAGACTGTTCGTTTTGACATCGGGGAACTAATCCAGCTTACAGAAATGGTGGGCACTCTGCTCAAGCATCTTCACTTCGAGCCAGCCAGGGCACAATTGTTGACGGCCGAAAACGAAGCTCTGCGCGCTGTCGCACTTCTGTACATTGATCCTGACGCACAGAACGCCTTGAATTGTTGCCGGAAAGCTTTGGAGGGATTGCCACAAGAGTGGTTTACCATGCGTAGCTACTGCTGGATGACCGGGGCCATTGCGTTACAAACAACGGGCGATATCAGCGCCACCTATGAATGGCTTGGCCAGGGCCGGATTGAGGATCAGACCGCCAGTGGGGGTCCTTTCGCTCGCAATGTGGCGGCCGAAGGATTTGTATCCTGGATGGCCGGAAATTTGAAAGGTTTGCAAGATGTTGGCGAGTTGATGCTCGGGATCACCTCTAGAAACGGCTACTGGGAGTCGCAAGGATGGGCCAACCATTTTCTGGCTGGTGTCTATTATTATCGCAATGACCTGGAGAGTGCTCAACATCATGCCCAACAGACCTTCAATAATCGCCATTTCCACCCTTCAGCCAATGTTGATAGTGCCTTCATTTTAACCTTGGTCCAGCAGGCTTTAGGCAAACCGGAACAGGCCCGCGAGATGCTGAAAATAGCCATGGAATTCGCGGTGGAGATCCGGAGCCCGGCATACATTTACTTCGTGCAATGCTTTCAGGCCGAACTCGCCGTCATGCAGGGCCGGGCGCAGGAGGTAGTCCAATGGGCGGAGCTAGCCTATGCTCAGATGCAGCTTTCACCGGTTATTTCCTTTTACGCGCCGGCGCTGACGATTCCGAAGGTGCTATTGGCCGTAGGCACAGCTAACGGCCGGACGATGGCTGCACGTTGTCTTCAACGGATACACCATTTTGCCCAGACCAGGCACCATACGCGGGTCCTGATTGAAGTGCTGGCAGTGCAAGCCATGCTGCATGCTGCCAACAATGACCAGGCAGCGGCGTTGGTAGTCTTGGAAAAGTCTTTGATATTAGCCCAACCGGGTGGTTTTATCCGGCTCTATGTTGACCTGGGTCCCAAGATAGCCGATTTACTCGTACGACTACAAAATCGCGAACCCTATGTTCAATACATCGACTCCATCCTTCACGCTTTTGCAAACGGTTCGCACCTTGATATGGAGTCTTCCAGAAACAGTCAACTTTTTGAGCCACTCACCGACCGTGAAACAGTGATTTTGGAGTTACTGGCCAAGCGCTACAGCAACAAGGAAATCGCCGCCGAACTTTTTATTTCTCCAGCGACTGTAAAAAGACACACGGTCAATCTCTACCAGAAACTGTCCGTCCACAGCAGGAGAGAAGCAGTAATGGCCGGAAGAGCCTTAGAGCTGATCCCGCCCCCCTAGACGTCTTCCTCTAAGAGAGCAGTTAAGCTAACGTAATACACCCTTTTTACACCTTTACGGTGCTATCGAATCCATCCTGTTTACAATATGCTAATGGGAGGGTATTCGATCCGATCTGTGTTTACCCGTGTTTGGCGTAGTTCCTGCTGAAGAAGAGGGCACGATGAGTGAACCATACCTGGAATTCCCATTAGATTTGCCGGCCTACTATCGCATTTATGTGACGGGTGCAATGGATAGCAACTGGGTGAAACGTCACTGGGGGTTGACAGCCGATCCTGTTGATTCCGGTGATGAGCTGGTTCAAACGATGTTAGTCGGTGAAGTCAGCGACCAGGCCGCCCTCATTGGCGTATTCAATGCCTTATATAACATGGGCCATACGGTTGTGTCCGTCGAACGCATTTCTCCAGATATTTATCCCAAGCCGGTCGGCTCAGAGGAGGAAGCTTAGACAAACGCGTTCTTTGGATTGCCCTGCTGGATCTGATTAAGGTGATACCTGTCCAAAAATAGTCAAACAGAGCGCGATCGTCAAATGAAGTGGTTCCGAAAAATGCAGCATGACTCAAGGGGAAAATAGGGTCTAATCGTAGGCAAAGGTGAACAGTTGGCCTGGAAGGTAATTGCCGACCCTAAGGTCACTGAGGATGTCGATAATTTCAACTATGAAAGAGTGCATGATGACAGGGACGGAACTCCTTTTCCACCGAGACCTTCTAAGGATTGAAGAATAGCAGAAATTTCAGCAAAAGGAGGTACAATGAAAAACAAAAGTAAAGCCCTGGCCATCATGATCCTGGTCATCCTTATCAGCGGCTGTATCCCCCAATCAGCGGAAGAAGCCCAGGTAGATTTTTGCCAGGCCCTGGTGGCCTATGGCGATTCTTTACAAAGCTTGAAGAGTGTCAGCGCCAGTACCACTGTTGATGGATTACAGGAGAATCGTGTAGCGGTTGCCGGGGCCTGGCAAGATGTCCAGGATGCGGCCGGGGATTTACGAGAAGCAAAGCTCAGTGAGGCCGAGAAAGCCTGGGATGACCTCCAGGATGCCATTAACGATATTCCCGGCAATGCTACGATGGGCGAAGCGGCCGCGGCCATTCGGGGCGGGGCATTCCTGTTATCAACGGAACTTGAGCAAATCCGCAATATCAGCTGCGGTCGTCGTTAAGAAGACCAGTTTCAAAGAAGGAGGATTTTTTAATGGCTAAGAACAGAAAGAAAAAAGCAGCGGCCGGGAAAAAGAAGGGCGGCTTCAAGTTCCCCACCGCCTACACCGTTTTGTTCTTATTACTCATCCTGGTGGTCATCGCCACCTGGATTATCCCGGCCGGCCAATATGATAAAAACGAAGATGGCGAACCCATCCCCGGCAGTTACCACGAGGTGGAAGGCAATCCCCAAAAAATTATCGCCGACGGCTTGATGGCCCCGGTAAACGGGATGTATGGGCTAGAGGGCGATGACGGTTCCGTCAGTGTTTACAATCTAGGTGGTTTGTACGGGGCCATTGATGTAGCGCTCTTTGTGCTGGTCATCGGCGGCTTCTTAGGCATGACCATGGCTACAGGAGCAATCGATGCCGGTATCGGCAAGATTACGACAGCACTAAAAGGACGGGAAAAGTGGATGATCGTCATCCTGATGATCGTTTTCGCCTTAGGTGGAACCAGCTACGGCATGGCCGAGGAATCACTGGCCTTCTATGCCCTCATTATCGCGGTCATGATTGCCGCCGGTTATGATGCCTTCACCGGGGTAGCGGTGATTATGATAGGAGCCGGCATCGGGGTCCTGGCTTCCACAGTGAATCCCTTCGCCACGGGTATCGCTTCCGGTTTTGCCGGGATCTCCATCGCCGACGGGCTTGTTAGCCGAGTCATCATCCTGGTCGTAGGCACGGCCATCGGGATTATCTATGTTTCACGTTATGCCGAAAAGGTGAAGAATGATCCAAGCCAATCCCTGGTTTATGACAAAAAAGAAGAGAATGAAAAACATTTCCTGAAAAGCGCAGGCGCTGAGGCCATGCCTGAATTCGACCGCCGCCGAAAGATTATCCTGGCCTTGTTTGCCCTCGCCTTCCTGATCATGATCTACAGCGTCATCCCCTGGGTTGACCTGGGCTTGCCCTTTCCGACGTGGTTTTGGTGGTTCGGTGAGTTTACAGCCCTCTTTTTGGGCTTTGCCATCGTCATCGGCATTATTGGCGGTTTGGGCGAGGCTGGTATTTCAGAGACCTTTATCAATGGCGCCAGAGACATGTTGGGCGTGGCCCTGGTCATTGGGCTTGCCCGCGGCATCAGCGTAATCATGAGCAACGGCCTGATCATCGACACTATCTTGTATTGGGCCGAGAGTGCGGTGAGCAACCTGGGCGGTGTGGCCTTTATCAATCTGGTCCATCTGCTTTATCTGCCGCTGGGCTTTCTCATTCCTTCTTCGTCCGGCTTGGCCACGGTTTCCATGCCCATCATGGCCCCGCTGGCCGATACGGCCAATGTCGATCGCAGTCTGATCGTCACCGCCTACCAATCGGCCAGTGGCCTGCTTAATCTGGTTAACCCCACTTTTGCCGTGGTTATGGGCGGCCTGGCCTTGGGGCGAGTGCGGTATGATAAATGGCTGCGCTTTTGTTTGCCGCTCCTGGTTATCTTGCTCCTACTTTACGCTCTTGTTTTGAGCATCGGGGTCTTCTTCTCCGACAGTATCGTGTTTTAGTTGATGGAGTCAATGAGGTAACCCTGGCAGGCTCTAGGTTCAGATTAGCTATATCGATAGTCTCTCTGGGCCGTAGACGATTATGTTTTGTTTTGAAGATTGTTTTTAGAAAGGAGATAGTGAAATGGCGTTCAATCTGCGCAATCGAAATTTTCTTAAACTGCTGGACTTCACCCCGGCCGAGATTAAATTCTTGTTGAAATTGTCGGCCGATCTCAAAGCAGCCAAGTATGGCGGCTATGAGGTTCAGCATCTGAAAGGCAAGAATATTGCCCTCATCTTTGAGAAGTCCTCTACTCGCACCCGCACCTCCTTCGAAGTGGCGGCCTATGACCAGGGGGCCAACGTGACTTACCTGGGTCCCGGGGGTTCCCATATTGGCCACAAGGAGACCATGAAGGACACGGCTCGGGTACTCGGCCGCACCTACGATGGTATCGAGTACCGGGGCTTCGCCCAGGCCACGGTGGAGACCCTGGCCGAATATGCCGGCGTACCTGTCTGGAATGGTTTGACCGATGAATTCCACCCTACGCAGATCCTGGCCGATGTGCTGACCATGACCGAGCACAGCTACAAGGATCTGCCCGATATCGCCTTCTGCTTTATGGGCGACGCCCGCAATAATATGGGCAATTCACTCATGGTGGGCGGCTGCAAATTGGGCATGGATGTGCGCTTGTGCGGCCCTAAGCACCAGTGGCCCGACGAAGCGCTGGTCGCCCAATGCCGTGAAATCGCCGCCGAGACCGGCGCTCGCCTAACCCTGACCGACGATGTGGCCGATGGCGTCAAAGGCGCCGACTACCTCTATACCGATGTCTGGGTCTCCATGGGTGAACCCGATTCGGTCTGGGAGGAACGGGTCCGCTTATTGAAACCGTACCAGGTTAATGCCCAGGCGATGGCCCTGACCGGCAATCCCAATGTCAAATTCATGCACTGCCTGCCCGCCTTCCATAACACCGATACCGAGGTTGGAAAAGAGATGGAAGAGAAGTTCGGCCTGGAGCAAGGCATGGAAGTGACTGAAGAGGTCTTTGAGTCACCGGCTTCTATCGTCTTCGATGAAGCCGAGAACCGGATGCATACCATTAAGGCGATTATGGTGGCCACATTAGGAAATTGAACAATGATAACCATCCTTCCCGAAAGTTCAGAAACAGCTATTGGTTTTTCAATAAGCGGCAAAGTGACAACTGCAGATTACGATGTTCTGTTGCCCAGACTGGACGAAGCTATCAGTGCCCATGGGAAAATCAACATGCTGGTTGTATTCGAAGATCTTGAGGGTTACGACAGCCTGGATGCTGCCAAACAGGATATCAAATTTGGAACCCATGAGTACCGCCAGGTGGAAAAAGCCGCCTTTGTCGGCGACAAATCGTGGCAAGAGTGGTTGGTTAAAATTATGGATCCCTTCACTCACCACACGGACGAACGTTTCTTCCTGCCTGATCAACTGGAAGACGCCTGGCTTTGGCTCAAGGAATAAGCAAATAAAATGGATTTGCGGCTATGTTGTGAGGAAAGCGCTCATAACATAGCCACTTATTTAGGAATCGAGGTGTATCTTATGTTAACTGGTCTGCTGTACGCCATAGTGGCCATCCTCGCTCTGACCACCCTCTATGTGGTAGTCAGCACAATCCTTTTTCAACGCTCCCGTGGATCAGTTGAAACGATTGATGGTATCCCAGTGGATGACCAGCTAGTAGCGGAGCACCTGGCCTCCGCCGTGCGTTGTCAGACTGTGCCCCTGGATGAATCTGGCAAACCAGACCCGGAAGCGTTCCGGCAACTACACCAAATGTTGAAAGAAACTTACCCGTTGGTTCACCAGAAGCTGGAGCGCGAGGTGGTGAATGGCTACAGCCTGCTCTACGCCTGGCCGGGAAGCCAACCTGAGCTAGAACCCGTCATGCTCATGGCCCACCAGGATGTCGTTTCCGCCGACCCGGCCGGTTGGACTCACCCGCCATTTGAGGGGCTAATTACCGGTGGATTTGTATGGGGCCGTGGCACGCTGGATATCAAGAACCAGTTGATCGGCATCATGGAAGCGGCTGAAAGCCTGTTGCAACAAGGCTACCAACCGGAACGGACCATCCTGTTTGGCTTGGGCCACGACGAAGAAACCGGCGGGGTGAATGGAGCCAAGGTGATGGGCCAATTGTTAAAAGAACGCGGCATCCACTTAGCCGGGATCGTTGACGAGGGCGGCGGCATCAGCGCGGGCCTGGCGCCTGGCGTACGGGGCGAAGTTGCCTTGATAGCGGTGAGTGAAAAGGGGTATCTGACCGTCGAATTCAACGTCGTCAGTCCGCCCGGTCATTCCTCGACACCACCCCCCCAGACTTCGATCGGCATCCTGGCGCGAGCCCTGGCCCGCCTGGAAGCCCACCCGATGCCGACCCATCTGCGCCGGCTGCGCCCGCTGTATCACGGGATTGGCCTGGCAGCACCGTTCTACATCCAGGTCGGCTTCGCCAATGTCTGGCTGTTCGGCCCCCTGTTGAAACGCTGGCTGGTGCCTAACCCGGAAATGAATGCCAGCATCCGCACCACAACCGCGCTGACCATCATCAACGGCGGCGTGGAAGATAATACCATCCCGGCCGAAGCGAAGGCTATCGTCAACTTTCGCCCGTTGCCAGGCGATACGATTGCCGACGTGCTCAGGCACATAAAAAAAGTGATCAAAGACGACCGCGTTAAGTTCCACCCGGTCGAAGGCAAATTCAATGAAGCCTTACCGGTTTCACCAAGGGATGTGCCCGCCTACCAGGGTCTTAGCGACGTGGTCCGGCAGGTGTTTAACAACCCCCCGGTGGCCCCCTTCGTGATGCTGGGCGGCACAGATTGCCAACATTTTGTGCCGGTGTGCGATCATATCTATCGTTTCACCTCGCTGGTGATGGACGAGAGCTTCCGCGGATTGGAGCATGGAGACGACGAAAGAATTCCGATTGAAGGGATGGCCAGGATGGTTAAGTTTTATGCCCAACTGATGCAACTCTGGGGCACAAGAGAGATGGCTGCGAGCAGATAATGACTGCTGTTAGAGATTACCGGCCGGCAGAGAAAGGAGTTTCTGATAAGAATCGAAGTTGCTTTAAGCTGCAACCCCTTGCTGAAACGTGGTGAATGGATGGCAGCCGAGGTCCCGCCCAGCAAGGGGCCAGTGACCGCTACGATCCGGTTCGTTGAGAATACAGGTAAAAGAGTGGCTAAGGGCTATTTGGAAGAGATTGAACACATTGTTGAACGGATTGCCGGCACGAATATGAATGCCGGTTAAACGGCGTACGATTCAAGCGCCTGGCGCCGATAATCTGCGATAGTTTGAGGAGAATGAAAGTGAGCGAATTTGGTGTTTATTCTGAAGTTGGCAAGTTGCGCAAGGTAATCGTACACCGGCCGGGGTTGGAGATGCGGCGTCTGACGCCCACCAACGCGGTCGAGTTGTTGTTTGATGATGTGATCTGGGCCCGCAAAGCCCGCCAGGATCACGATGCCTTTGTAGATTTGATGCAGTCAGAGTTCGGCGTCCAGGTGATGCGGGTGCATGAGCTTTTAGAAGAAGTGGTGAAAGATCCCGAAGGCCGGGCCTTCATCCTTGACCACAAGATAGTTCCCAATGAGGTGGGCGTTGGCGGGGTGGCAGAAATGCGCGCCTGGATGGACGAAATGTCGCCTCAAACCCTGGTAGCCCACCTAATCGGCGGTGTAACCGTCTCCGAATTGCCCGGGGAACTCGGTAAAATAGCCGAGAAGGCCTACGCGGGCACGGAATTTGTTTTACCGGCCTTACCCAACCAGCTCTTTACCCGCGATAGTTCCTGCTGGATCTATAACGGCGTGACGGTGAACCCGATGTTCTGGCCGGCCCGACGTAAAGAGACACTGCATCTAACGGCCATCTACAGATACCATCCCGAGTTCAAGGGGGGCGATTTCCATATCTGGTGGGGCGACCCGGCCGTGGATCATGGCAGCGCCACCCTCGAGGGCGGCGATGTGATGCCCGTTGGTAATGGCGTTGTGCTCATCGGTATGGGCGAACGGACCACGTTCCAGGCCGTGGGCCAGGTTGCGCAGTCATTGTTCAAACACGGTGCGGCCGAACGGGTGATTGCAGCAAAGATGCCACCCGACCGGGCCAGCATGCACCTGGATACCATCTTCACCTTCTGCGATCGTGACCTGGTCACGATTTATGAACCGGTGGTCAGCAAAATCAAGGCTATCAGCTACCGCCCCGGTAACGCCGAAGGTTTGTTGGATGTGACCGTCGAGCAAAAGGGCTGGCTGGATGTTGTTCAAGAGGCTCTCGGTCTGAAGAAACTGCGGGTTGTGCCCACCGGCGGCGATGCCTTCGAGCAAGAAAGGGAACAGTGGGATGACGGCAACAATGTGGTCGCCCTACAACCTGGGGTGGTCGTGGCTTACAACCGGAATGAGTGGACGAATGCCCGTCTGCGCAAAGCGGGCATCACGGTAATGGAGATTGACGGCTCGGAACTGGGCCGCGGCCGTGGCGGCGGTCACTGCATGACCTGCCCGGTGCTTCGAGATCCGGCCTAACTATTAGAATAGGTCGTCGTGCGCCGCGGTCGGATTGAACCCGGCGCACGACCTGACCCTCGGGTCCCCACTACTTGCCGGCAGAAGTAATAATGAAAGAAGAAGAGGTTACGTTGTCACAGAGGAAGATCAGCCAACCGACCATGGTTGATGCCCTGAACCCTATCATCGCCCTCACTATCCTGTTGGGTAGTGTAGTGATGCTTTATGGTGATGCGGCGACATCTAGCCCGCCGAGGTTAGCGTTAATTCTATATACCATTATTGCCTGTTTGATTGGCCAACAAAAATAGTTGCTTGTCAATAATCTGAGGTTGGAATGCTAGAAAAACTGAGTCTGAACTCCGGAATTATCCGGGGTTATAAGGCGAGCGGCGTGATCACCAAGGAGGATTACGCCGTTATATCGGGCGATCTAGATGGCTTGATCAAGAAGGAGAACGAAGTCTGCCTGCTGCTCGATATGGAGGCGTTTGAGGGAGAAGAGTTCAAGGCCTGGGGCGCTGGCCTCAGGTTTGGGCATAGTCTCGTAAATAGATTTCGAAAATGGCCATTGTTGGCGATAAGAAGTGGCAGGAGCGGTTGGCCTCGCTGGCCGATCCTTTCTATGCCCGCGAGGTAAAATTCATTCACTCTGCCAGTCGCGAACCTGCCTGGGACTGGCTTGCGAAAGCGGGACTTTTGTCCCATTATCAGATAAGATAAATGAATCGTGATTAGCGAAAGCTTATATTCTTCTTGACCCCGTATGGTTGTTGTCCTGAATCAGGAACCTTTCAGTCTGGTAGGCAATATGGGCTAAGGCGTGTTATTGGATCTGGCGATATCGAAGGTTCCACATACTGCTATGCCGGCGGTCTGGCCTGTTTTTTTACTGAATTGAATGAGTGACAAACACAAGGAGAGTCTCATGGCAAAGAAGAAAGATAAAAAGAAGAAGAAAAAGAATAAGAAGAACAAGAAGAAGTAACTCCTATTCCGGGCCAAAAATCGCCAGATCCAAAAGCTTGAACGTCTATGAAGAGTTTATGAAAGTACCAACACAATTCAAATTATCCGCTGGTTTGGGGCAATCCCAGATCGAGGCCATTTTGGCCAGACACGGGACCTTCTCGGTTGAATCACCACATGCCCAATCCTGGTCTCTATACGACACCTTTGACCGGCGACTGTTCGCCAAGTCGTTGACCTTGCAGTGGTCGGGCAGCGACCTCGTCCTGCGCGCTTTACCGGCCGGGGAAATACGCCACCAACTGCCGCTCTCAGCACCGCCACGATTCGCGCTGGCTATGCGGGAAAGCGATTTGAAAGCCCAACTCTCAGCGATCATCGATATGCGGGCGCTGCTACGACTGACCATCGTCCACACCTGTTCTTGTGACTATCGAATCCTCAACAAGGAACAGAAAACGGTCGCTCGCCTGACATACACGGAAGTGCGTCCGGAGGTCACCGACGGAGAACCACCGCTCTTTATGTACCTGACCGTTTGGCCATTGCGGGGCTATGCCAAACAGGCCGGCCGGCTGGCTCGACATTTAAGAGGCAATCTTGATCTCACGCGGACAGATGAAGAGATCCGCTTTGCTGCCTTTCAGGCCACACGGCGGTCGTCCGCCGCTTATTCGGGCAAGCTAGATGTCTATTTACATCCCAACATGCCGGCCGGTGAGGCAACCAGGTTGATCCTGCGCCGCTTGCTGGAGATGATGCAGGCTAACGAGGCCGGTCTTAAGGCAGACCTGGACACCGAGTTCTTGCACGATTACCGCATCGCTGTACGCCGCACGCGATCCGCCCTGAGCCAAATTCGGAAGGTTTTGCCCAAGGCTAGAATCAATCACTTCAAGCAAGAGTTTAGGATCCTGGGCCGTCTAACCAATGACCTGCGCGACCTGGACGTTTATCTGCTGGCCGAAGCCGATTATCGAGCCGTTCTGCCGGACGCCATGCAAGCTGACATCACCCCCCTCTTCGATGCCTTACGCTCCCGCCGCGCCGAAGCGCTGGCTAAAGTCGTCGCCGGCCTCGAATCGGAATCCTATGTCCGGCTGGTAGCAGAGTGGAACAGCTTCCTATCTGGACCGGCCGGCGAAAATGGTGCGGAAAGAGCGACGCTTCCCATTATTGATTTGGCCCGAAGGGATCTCACACGTCAATATCGATCTATTGTTAAGAGCGGCAACGCCATTCTTAAACATACCGAAGACGAGCTCCTTCATGCTCTACGGATAGAGTGCAAGAAATTGCGCTACCTGCTGGAATTCTTCTCCAGCCTCTTCCCACCGAAAGAGATGAACCGGGTGAGCAAACAGCTAAAACGGCTGCAGAACAACCTGGGGACCTTCACCGACAGTACCTTGCAACGCGAATATTTGTTGGCCGTGGCTGGGACGCTGGACATTGATGAAGCCCTGGCCAGGCAGGCGCTGGTGGCCACCGGGTACCTGGTCGAGAGTACCGATCGAAAGCGCGAGGAGGCCAAGGCTCATTTTGCGGCAACCTTCAAGAAATTCGCCTCACCCGGCCATCAAAAAGAGTTCCATCGTGTCTTTTCGCGGGGGAAAAAGGTCAAATCATGACGACGTTGGCACTGTATAGCAATAAGGGCGGCGTGGGCAAGACAGCGGCCGCGGTTAACCTGGCTTACCTGGCTGCCCAGAGCGGCTACAAGACGCTCCTGGCTGATCTCGACCCCCAGGGCTCGTCGACCTATTATTTTCGGGTGAAACCGAAGCTGAAACGGAAAGCCCGCGGGCTCGTCGGCGGTAACAAACCCCTTGATAACAGCATCAAGGCGACAGATTACGATAACCTGGATATCTTGCCGGCCGATTTCAGCCATCGAAATCTCGATATCACATTCGACCGGCAGAAACGGCGAAAAGAGCGCCTGGATATCGCTTTCAGGCAATTCCGCAAAGAATATGATTTGATCATTCTGGACTGCCCACCCACCATTAATATTGTGGCAGAGAACATTTTCAATGTTTCCGACCATCTCTTGGTTCCGCTGATCCCTACGACCCTCTCCGTTCATACGCATGACCAATTATTATCCTTTCTGGCCAGTGAAGGGCGCAACAGTAGCCGGGTTTCCGCCTTTTTCTCAATGGTCGATGGGCGTAAAAAATTGCATCACCAGATCATGAACTCATTGAATGCTCGATTCGATGGCATTTTAGAGAGCGCCATTCCTTATTTATCACAGATCGAGCAGATGGGCATTTACCGGGAGCCGGTTCCCGCCTTTGCCCCAGGTTCCAGGGCTACTGCTGCTTATCAAGCGCTCTGGACGGAGCTGCAAGAGGTATTATTTACTGGCCGGTAATGGATCAACTTCACGGCTCACCGGTCGCGGCACCGCAAGTAACTTCAATAAGGTTGATTATGATGCAGGAGGAGAAAGAGATGAACAGAACTGCGCCGGCCTAGCACTTATACGGATAAGGCAATTTTGCTAAATTGAATCAAGGAGAGAGGAATGTCTAAACATAAGAAGATGAAAGCCAAGGAGTTCGATAAGGAAGTAGAGAAACTCCAGGGTGAGCTGGTTAAGATGCAGCAGTGGGTAGTGGCCAGTGGGGCCAAGGTCTGTGTTTTGTTCGAAGGTCGTGATACAGCCGGCAAAGGAGGGGTGATCAAGCGGATCACCGAGCGAACCAGCCCGCGCGTCTTTCGCCATATCGCTTTATCCGCGCCAACCGATCGCGAGAAATCCCAGATGTATTTTCAACGTTATATGCCTTATCTGCCGGCAGCAGGAGAGGTGATTCTCTTTGACCGCAGTTGGTACAACCGGGCTGGCGTCGAACGAGTGATGGGCTTTGCCACTGAGAAACAGGTGGACTATTTCTTGAAGAATGCGCCTGGCGTCGAAAAGGCCATCATAAACTCGGGCGTCATTCTGATCAAATACTGGTTGGAAGTGAGCATGGAAAACCAGGAAGCACGGCTAAGAGCACGGGACACCGACCCGCGTAAAATCTGGAAACTCACGCCAATGGATATGAAAAGTTTCACCCATTGGTACGACTACTCCCGGGCTCGTGACGCGATGTTTGCGGCGACAGACACAAAAGAAGCCCCCTGGTTCGTGGTAGATGGCAACGATAAACGCCGGGCACGGTTAAATTGCATTTCGCACCTGTTAAAGCAAGTCCCATATGAAGAAGTGCCACGCGAGCCGGTGAAGTTTCCGAAGCGCCAGGGCAAGGGTGATTACAAAGAACCGGACTATCCTTACCGGACAGTCCCCGAAATCTATTAATGGAGATGGTGAAAATGGCAGAAACTACGAGTCAAACGAAATGGTTCACCCTGACTTCGGAGGATGTAGAGCAACAGCTCAATGTCGATCCGGCCAAGGGCCTGAGCGCGGCCGAGGCTAAGCAGCGCTTACAGCAGTATGGACCCAATGAACTGGCCGCCAAGAAAAAAGAGCCGGGCTGGCAGGCCTTTCTGCGCCAGTATAAAGATTTGATGCAGATCGTATTGTTGTCAGCCGCGCTCATCAACCAGGTCTTTGTCGGCGAATGGGGAACCACGCTGGTACTGGTGGGCCTGACTATCTTTAACGCGGTCCTGGCCCTGCGCGGTGAGGCCAAAGCTGAGGCCAGCCTATCTGCGCTGGCCGGAACGATGAAGAACCTTACCAGGGTTCGCCGTGATGGCGAGTCACAGGAACTCGAACTCGAGCAACTGGTGCCGGGCGACATCGTCTTGATGGAGGCCGGCGACCGTGTACCGGCCGATGGACGCCTGTTTGTCAGCGCCACCTTGGAGATCGAGGAATCCGCCCTGACCGGCGAGAGCGTTGCCACATCCAAGGACATCAAGGTCATCGCTAAGGAGGACGCGCCGTTGGGCGACCGCCACAACATGGCCTACATGAACACCGGGGTGACCCGCGGGCGGGGCGAGATGATTGTCACCACCACCGGCATGGGCACGGAGATGGGCAAGATCGCCGATCTACTCAACAAGACCGAAGCCGACAAAACGCCGCTGCAGAAGCAGCTCGACAAACTGACGATGATCATTGCGGCGCTGGCTGGCCTGGCTTTCATCTTGATGGTTATCCTGGGACTGAACAACGGCTTAGAATTGGATGCCATCTTCGTCGCCGGTGTGGCCCTGGCGGTGGCAGCCATCCCAACCGGTCTTCCGGCTGTGGTCACCACCATGTACTCCATGGGCGCGCGGGGGCTGGCGGACCAGGGGGCCATCGTCAAGCGGCTGCCGTCGGTCGAGACGCTGGGCTCGGTCTCAGCCATCTGTACTGACAAGACTGGAACGCTGACCCTCAACAAGATGACGGCCCGCGAATTCACCATCCCCGGCCGGAATCACTACAAGGTCACGGGGGAAGGCTATGGCGTCGAAGGACAACTTCTTAACGACGGCGGCAACAAGGTCGATCTCGACGAGGTATTATTGCCCATGGCCTTGTGCGCCGATGCCCGCCTCGATGGCGATAACCTGATTGGCGACCCAACGGAAGGCGCCCTGATTGTGTTGGCAGCCAAAGGCGGTATCGACCTGGAAGGCGCCAAGCAACGCTATCCGCGCCTGGCCGAGCTGCCTTTCGACGCCGATTACAAGTTCATGGCCACTTTCCACAACATGACCAATGCCAAGGGCCAGCCCGTCGTGCGCTGCTGCGTCAAGGGCGCGCCTGATGTGTTGATCTCGAAGGCCACTTCTTACTGGTTGCCAGGAGGCGAGACAGCGCCTATCACCGATGAAAACCGGCCGCTGGCCCTCCAGGAAAACGAACGCATGGCCGGCGGTGGGGAGCGCGTCATGGTGGTGGCTCGGCGCGATTTCGATCCAACTACTTTTGATCCAGAGGCGAACATGCTTGAACTGGTGACCGACCTCACACTGCTGGCCATGGTCGGCATCGTCGATCCGCCGCGAGCCGAGGCTAGGGACGCCATCGCCCAGTGCCACAGCGCAGGCATCCAGGTGCGCATGATCACCGGCGACCACGCTGTGACCGCGGCCGCTATCGGCCACGAGCTGGGCATCGAGGGCCGGGCTTTAACCGGGGCGGAATTCGCCGCCATCCCTGACGATCAGTTAAAGAAACAACTGAACGAGATCGGCGTAGTGGCTCGCGTGACGCCACAGGACAAGATCCGGCTGGTAACCATGCTCCAGCAGATGGACAATATCGTCTCCATGACCGGCGACGGCGTCAACGATGCCCCGGCCTTGAAAAAGGCTGACATCGGCGTGGCCATGGGTATCACCGGTACCGAGGTCTCAAAAGGCGCGGCGGTGATGATCCTGACCGACGACAACTTCGCCACCATCGTCAAGGCGGTAGCCTCTGGACGAGCGATCTACAGCAACCTCTTCAACTTTGTACGCTTCCAGATGGAGCAGTTGGTGGCTTTCATCTCCTGCTATCTGCTGGCAGCCCTATTCTTTATATTAGGAGGAACACCGTTTACAGCGGTCCTCGTCCTGTTCCTAAACTTCCTGATCACGGTCCCGGTCGCTATGGCGTTGGGCTTCGACAAGCCGGCGCCAGGCCTGATGGAGCAGAAGCCGCGACCGTTGAAGCAGCCCATCCTGTCCCGTTCCCAATGGCTGCGTATCATTTTCCTGGGCATTCTGACCGCCATCGCCACTATCTCCATGGAAGCGATTTACGAGGGGACCGATATAGTCCTGGCCGGGACCATGGGATTTGTGGTCTTTGCCATGCTCAGTATCGCTATGGGGCTCAGCGCACGCCACGAGTTCGCTACCGCCTTTAACCGGGAAATCTTCCAGGATCGAAACCAGGTGCTCCTGTACAGCCTGGCCTTCGTGATGACCTTCCTGGCAACCGAGATGGATTTCCTACAACGCATCCTTGGTTTGACTTCTCTGGACGGTGAGAAGTGGCTGATCTGTATTGGCCTGGCCATCGCTCTGCTGCTCATCGACGAAGTGGTCAAATTCATTCTGCGAAGAAACCATAATAGGGCTGTCTGAGCAGCACAAAATTCTCCAAAGAGGAGTTCGCTGCTTAAAAGGCCAGGCTGCCCGGCAAATTAAACAACAACCCTCTTTGCTATCTGAGCCAGCTTTCAGGTAGCCAGAGTTGCAACTTAGTTCCGGTGAAGACGGGCTGGCGTCTTCACCACATACCAATAAGTTCAAGGAGATTTAACCATGTGTTGTTTATTTTTAACCCTCGTATTCCTGGGACCACGGTTCTTCGGGGCGATCTGGTGGCTAATCCAACCGGCGCGCTGGGAATTAGCTTTTCGTGATTTTCCCATGGACAATCTCTGGTGGATATGGCCGATCCTGGGTATCGTTTTCCTGCCCTGGACCACCATCATGTTCATCATTGTCTCACCCGGCGGTGTGGCGGGCTGGGACTGGCTGTGGCTCGCGCTCATGCTGGGTGCAGACATCGTCTCTTATGGCGGCGGCGCCGGCCGTAAGCGCCTTCCGGGTTATGAGGGCCGTTAGTCCCGACGAAGAAAGCTAGCTAGAATAGCCTCTCTAAAAGAGGACGCCTGTAGCCAACTTTCACCTATTAGCTACCCTGAAAGCGAAACCGGGAGGATTCATTATGCAGAATGATGATCACAATCCGGTTTCGCTAATATACTTTCACATATTGAATAAATATCTAGGACATATGTCCTAGCCGTTGGAATGGCAACCGGTGCTACGGAGCGGCTCGATACCTTCGGCCATCTGCAGCAAGAGCGTCTGATCACACGCGAAGAGGCTGTCAACGCCGTCCGGCTTGAACAAACCAGGGCCTGGGCGGGCTAAGCAAGCCCAGAGCCTGGTTGTAGCTGGGACAGCGGACGGCGTATTCCAGGGCATCTTGATCGGCTGCCCTGATCCTAAGAATTTTAGTATAGAGTGAACCGGGATGGATGCTTTGGTTAATATAGGAGTCTATTGTCATGTTACTTCAACCTGAAGAAAAGACGCTTTGCCAACAACTCGCGGCCGGCCAACCCCCTCATAGCCAACGGGCAATAGCCCTCCTGGCCCTCGATGGCGGCGCCACCCAAACTGCGGCCGCCGGCCTATCCGGACAAACGGTAGGCCAGGTACGGTATTGGCTGAGCAAGTTCGAAAAAAATCGGATGGGCATCTTTCCGGATGAGCTCCTGGCCCAGCCAGAGCCAGAAAGCCTTTCATCAGCATCATCAGCTGATCGGCCGGCGTTGACCGGTGCGTTAGAAAGTGACCAGCCCATATCAGAAAGCCCACCGCTTGAGACAGCTATTGAAGCGCCGGTAAAGGCGGAGCAGGTCAAGAAAGCCAAGTCGAAAACAAAAAAGAAATCAAAAAAGGCCAAGAAGTCCAAGCAGGCTAAAAAGAAGACAAGTAAGCCCGGGAAAAAGCGGCAAGAGAAAAAACCCAAAAAGGGCAAGAAGAAAGCGAAAACAAAGAAACAAGCCGACAAAAAAACCGGAAAGAAAAAGGGTAAAAAATGAACAAGATAGAGCCACAGTCGGTAGAAAACACGCCGGTTGATGGTAGTTCCCAGGTTGACGTAGAGGCAATCGTTGGACAAATTTGGGACGATTTAGGCGGAGCAGCTTCTCACTCGGAGATTAGAATGGCGCTGACTGAAGTTGCTCCTGAGTATGAAAGTGTTCGCGTCAAAACCTATGTACCGATCTTCCTTCGCAGAGATGTGATCCAACGCTTGAAGGATCGGCTGCCCCATTCTCAAGGGGCGACGGCCCCTGAGCCGAGAGACCGAAGTTTGAAAGGAATCAGCTAATGGAAACTCATGGTAAACCGGCAAGGTTGAAGGTTGTCATCATTGGCGGTGTGGCCGGCGGGGCGTCATGTGCGGCCCGACTGCGCAGGTTGGATGAACATGCGGAAATCCTCATGGTGGATCGCGGGCCGTACGTTTCGTATGCAAATTGTGGGTTGCCTTATTACGTTGGCGGTGTAATCCCTAGAGAGTCGAGCCTATTGGTAGCTGATGAAAGCGTGTTCCGGGACTTATTCGCCATCAAGGTACGCACCCGCTGCGAGGCCGTCAGCATCTCGCCACAAGATAAAACCGTGGCACTTCGGGATGTTGTCACCGGTGAGGTGACCCTCGAGTCCTACGACAAGCTCGTCCTATCTCCCGGCGCGACTCCGATCCGGCCGCCGATGCCCGGCATTGATCTTCCAGGCGTATTTAAGGTGAGGACCGTGCCGGATGTCAAGGAAATCAAGGAATGGCTTGAGGGACATGACCCTTTTTCTAGCGGCATGCACACGTACACAGGCTATCAAACAGTGGTTCCGGCGAAACGGGCGGTCGTGGTAGGCGGCGGCTTTATCGGCCTGGAGATGGCCGAGAACCTGGCCCACCTAGGGCTCCAGGTGACGCTTATCCAGAAGGGCGATCAACTGATGACGCCGATGGATCCGGAAATGTCCCGCTACGTCGAACGACATTTGGAGAAAAACGGCGTCCAGCTGGTACTTGATGACGGGGCGGCCGCTTTTGAGCAAACAGCGGCTGGTCCTCTGGCCGTCCACACCGAATCCGGCCAGATTTTTCCAGCCGACATTGTAGTCCTGGGCATCGGTGTGCGTCCAGAGAACTGGCTGGCCAAGAATGCCGGCCTGGAGATTGGTGAGCTGGGCGGCATCCGGGTTGACGATCAGATGCGGACCAGCGATCCTGACATCTTCGCCGTTGGCGATGCCGTCGAGGTCAAAGACACCATCACCGGCCGATGGACGCTAGTGGCGCTGGCCGGACCGGCTAACCGCCAGGGCCGAATCGCGGCCGATGTCATCGCCGGGCGCGACAGCCATTTTCGCGGGACCCAGGGTACGGCCATCATCGGCCTGTTTGGGGCCGCGGCCGCCTGGACCGGCCTCAATGAGAAGATGCTCAAGCGGCTGGGTGAGACAGATTACGAAAAGATATACCTCTACCCCAATTCCCATGCCGGTTATTACCCGGGCGCTAAATATCTGGCCATGAAGATCATCTTCCGGAAATCCGACGGCCATCTGCTGGGCGCGCAGGCGGTCGGCCAGGATGGGGTAGACAAGCGGATTGATGCCCTGGCTATGGCCATCCAGCTGGGGGCGACAGTCTACGACCTGGAAGAAGCCGAGCTGTGCTACGCGCCCCAGTTCGGCAGCGCCAAGTCCCCGGTTAACTTTGCCGGGATGGTGGCGGCTGGAGTCCTGCGTGGCGACCTTCAAGTGAGCCATTGGAACGAGGGACATACCGGGTTTCTGCTGGATGTACGCCATCCGGAAGAGATCGCCCTTGAGAATGTGCCGGGCGCTGTAAACATCCCGCTGCATGAAATCCGGGGGCGTCTCGACGAACTTCCCCGGGACCAGGAAATTCAAGTCATTTGCCGGTCCGGTCAGCGCGCTTATTACGCCACCCGCATACTGGTGCAAAACGGCTTTAAAGCCCGCAACCTGGCCGGTGGCATGCTATCACGGACGATCCTGGTTACGGAGACTGAAAGGTAGCGGGAATGGTTTAGAGTAACAAACATTCGCTCAGGATAAATCAAATAAAAAAAACCAAAGGAGAAAAAAATGAAAAAGTTCTATATTCTAGTAGCGGTCTGTCTGGGACTGTTGGTCCTGGCCGGCTGCAAATCCGACGAAGATGACGCCTCTTCCAATACGATCACAGGCATCGTCTGGGAATGGGAGAGTGTCACGGTCAAGCCCACCAGCGAGACAACGACTGTATCCAATCCAGGCAATTATACCCTGGTCTTCAACGAGGATGATACGTTCACCGGCATGGCCGACTGCAACGCTATCGCCGGAACCTATTCTACGGCCAGCGGGTTCACCATTAACGTAGGACCATCGACGATGGCCTTCTGTGGTGAGGATTCAATGGATGTCCAATTTCTGGAGCTGTTATCCCAGGTGGTTGCCGGTGGACCAGACGGATCAGGCGGCCTGGCGTTGGAAAACGCCGGTGGTGAAAAACGCATGGAGTTCAGCAACGGCGGCGACGCCTGATAGCGATCTGATCTCTTGACCAGTCATTTGGTAACCAGGTTATGAATCGTCAGGCACCGGTAAAAGTTGAAACCAGTCAAGAGCAATATATAGGGCGCGCAAATCGCCGGCGCCTGTAGAGAGATTGTCAAAGCCTTCTGGCCAGCCCGGCCGGACTCAGGGCTCACTGCGGCCGCAGAAGTGCGATGTGGTGATAGAAATGTCCAGCCGGGCTGGTAGCGCCAACGCTTGGCGGCCGCTCAGAGAGAAACAACCGGGTATACCTACCACAAAAATGGTTGGCTGAAGTTGTATACTGTCTCTATCTGATCTCAGGTACCGGGCAATCGCCTGGTAGCTATGGTCTCTGAGAAGATCACAGGACGGGTTGCTGCTCGATTAACAAATTGTCAATCTTACGGCCGGCGTATCTATTCAGCGCCACATTGTAATTAGCCAGAGATCTTGCATCGCTGACCGGATCCTAAAGAAAGCTCAAGATTGAAAAGCCTGTTTCCCCTGCTTTGTGTTAAAGTCCCATCGTCTCCATCGAGTCTTATAGACGTGTAGGTCGAGGTGGGTATTCCTCTTTTTGCTGGCGTTCATGAGCGACGACATGCTGCACTAGAGGTCTTTGTCGCAAGCGGTGTTTGAATGCTGGTCTTCACAGCCTTAAAGTGTTTTTCCGCCCAGCCCGTTCGAGATAAGGGACTAAAGGAAAGCCCAGCAGGGTTGGTATCCAAAAAGAGAAAACGCGATAAGTCAGCACGACCACGACCGCGGTGGCAGCCGGCACGCCCAGGCCCGTATATAGGGCCACCATCGTTCCTTCGACAATGCCTACGCCACCAGGCAAGAAACCAACTTTACCCAGCAGTAGGGGCAGACCATACCCTGTCAGGAGCAGACCAAAACCGACGCGGTATCCCGCGGCCATAAAAAGCAGATAGATTGTCAAAAGATCGAAGCCGGTGTTTAAAAATGTGCCCAGGGTAGGACCTCGCCAGCCACCTTTTCGCAAAGCCAGCCAGGTATTCATGATCTGGTCGACGAGATCCTGGGCCCGCTGGGGATCATGATCCTGGTGACGGAATTTGTGCCAGCGGGAAGTGAGCCGGTCAATCACACGAGTCAGCCCGGCCGGATGGCCAATGCCCCATACCAGCAATAAGACGATAGTTCCATCAACGAAAAGAATAAGGGTGAAAGCAATCTCTTCCAAGACCGTTAATTCGTGAACCAGCAACAGATGGATTACCCCAAACAAAGCCAGGGACAGGAGCAAGAGGTTGTTGATCAACGCCGGCAAGGTACTGGCCAGGCTGGCTGACTGACTAGTTACACCACCCTGCTTTAGCCATCGGAAGGCCGAGGCTGAGTTGCCCACCATGCCGCCGGCCACCAATCCGACGCTGAAGGCCGAAAGGGTAATTGAGATACTCCGAATTAAGGATATTCGTTCCCCGGTCATAGATACCAGGGATTGGGTGAGATACCCACTTCCGAAGTAGCTGGCAACCTGGGCCAAGGCGGCCAGAGCTACCAACCACCAGACCATCTGCCTGATGACGTCTGCTGAATGTTGCAGGCTGGCTATTTGAGGTAAGACCAGATGAACGGCCAATCCCAGCAATAGCAGCGTTGGTATATAGCGCAGCAAGCGGATATGAAGCGGCCGGACGGCTACCGGGTGGAACTGGTCTGCCCCGGGCACGGCAGAATTAGCGGCTGGTACCTCTGGTTCATCGTCGGGCATAGTGGCCGAAGAACCAGCGCTTGAAGATCTCGGCCGAGGCCACATAAAAAAGCACAACAACCACCAGGGCTAATAGATATTTAAGCGGCAGCGCTGAGAAACCCAGGGCGCCGGCCAGAGGTGAAAAGGGTATGACCAAGGCTGCCAGGGCTACGATGGCTGTCGCTATCATCAAGGCGCGCCCCGGCCGGCTTCGGAAAAAAGGCCGGCGCGTTCTTAGGACAAAAACAACCAGCAGGGCTGATAGAACCGACTCCACGAACCAACCCGAGTGAAATGTCGCTTCGTCAGCCTTAAGCACATAATAAAGCAGTCCAAAAGTCATCAGGTCAAACACGGAGCTAAGCGGTCCAAAAATAAGCATGAAGCGCCGGATCAAGCCGATATCCCAGTGTTGAGGGCGCTGTGATTGCTCCGAATCCACGTTATCAGAAGCGATGGTCATCTCCGGTAGATCGGTCAGGAAATTGATCAGCAAGATTTGCTTGGGAAGCATGGGCAGAAATGGCAGAAAGATGGAGGCAATCGCCATACTAAACATATTGCCAAAATTGGCGCTGGTGGCCATATAGATGTATTTCATAGAGTTGGCAAAAGTTCTTCGGCCTTCAACAATCCCCTGGTGCAAAACAGACAAATCCTTGCGCAAGAGGACAAAATCGGCCGCTTCTTTGGCCACATCCACTGCCTGGTCGACGGATATGCCAACGTCAGCTATGTGTAACGAGGGCGCATCGTTAATGCCATCGCCCATATAACCGACCACATGCCCTGTCTTTTTCAGCGCATCAATAATTCTCTCTTTTTGGCTGGGATCTACCTCGGCAAACAGGTTAACCTGCCCAACCTTCTGCCACAAGGCTTCGCTTGACAAGCCATTGATCTCGGCGCCCGTTAATACACCACTCACGGATAGCCCAATGTCATTGGCAGTATGCAGCGCGACCAGGTGGTTATCGCCGGTGATGATCTTCAAGGCGACGCCCAATTCGGCCAGGTCGGTGACCGTTTCTTTCACCCCAGGTTTTGGGGGATCGAAGAACAACAAAAAACCGGCAAAGCGTAACGCTTGTTCGTCGGCCCGGCTATAGTGATCCCGGGCATCGACGACCTTGTCGGCCACACCCAGGACACGATATCCTTGCGCGCTCCATTGGCCATATTGTCCCTCAATGGCCGCCCGCCCTTCATCATCCAGCGGCTGGTTAACACCATTACTGGTACAAATCTCCAGGACATTGGTCAAGGCCCCTTTGCTGATCAAGCGGCAGCCCATCTCATCTTCTATGATTACACTCAAGCGTTTGCGCGTAAAATCGTAGGGGATTTCGCCCAGTTTTTGGTATGGCTGCGTATCTACTTTTTCATGGGCGATAATCGCTTCATCCAGCGGGTTGCTCAGACCTGTTTGAAAAAAGGCATTCAGGTAGGCCAGTCGAAACAGTTCCGCGGATGGTTGCCCGTCCAGGCCAAGCGCACCGTCTATCTGGACGACACCCTCCGTGAGGGTGCCGGTTTTATCGGTACAAAGGACGTCCATGCTGCCGAAATTCTCGATGGAAGCCAGCCGGCGAACGATGACCCCGCTGGCAGCCATTGCTTTCGCTCCCCGGGACAGATTGATATTGATGATCGCCGGCAACAGCTGGGGGGTCAGACCCACGGCCAAAGCCAAAGAAAAGAGCAGGGATTGGATGATGGGCTTGTGAGTTAGTACATTAAAGAGAAAGATGCTCAAAACCAGCAGCAGCATAACTTCGGTTAACAAGTAACCCAGCCGCCGGATGCCCCGTTCAAAATCCGTTTCCGGAGGGCGCAGCGCCAATTTTTCAGCGATTAGTCCAAAAGCCGTCGCCTTACCCGTTTGCACCACCAGGAGGCGGGCGCTGCCGCTACGAACATTGGTGCCCATGAAGACACAGTTGGTTCGCTCAACCAGGCTGGCCTGAACCGGAACGACACCGGCGCTCTTCTCAACGGGAAACGTTTCCCCAGTCAGGACGGCTTGATTAACAAAACAATCCTGGCTCTCCAAAACGATACCGTCGGCCGGGATCAGTGTACCGGCCGAAAGCAAAACGATGTCACCCGGTACAATGTCCTCGGCCAGAATAGACTGCGCCTGGCCATCACGCAGGACAGTGGCTTTGAGCGATACCTGGGCCTGGAGCTTATTGGTTGCATTGCTGGCGTTGTACTCCTGCACGAAGCTCAGGACTGCACTACCCAAGACGATTATCAGAACGATAGCTGCGTCAACCCAATCTTTTAGCGCCAGGGATACCAGGGCGGCAAAGATCAGAATCAGAATAATGGGGCTCTTGAATTGATTGAGAAATAGACCAAAAGCAGTAGCTTGTTTCTTGGTTTGGAGGACATTTCGTCCGGTCCGAGCCAAAGTCTCTTCCGCTTTACTTGAGTTCAGGCCTTCCGCTGAACTTTCCAGTTTAGCCAGTAATTCAGCCGGGGGCTGATTCCAGTAAGGTGCTGTATCAGGCAACATGATCTACTCCCAGAAAGTTGCGACACACATTCCACTATTTTGAAGCGGATATGGCGACAGCGCAACCTTGTCCTGCAAAATTGCCAGCGATAACCTACCCCCATGGAACGCCAAGCTTTCCATGGGGGCCGTTAATTAAATTGTTCTTTTAGAACGCCTGAAATCGCTTAATTCTGAACGGTTGCCTGCAAGCCTGCAACCAGCTGGTCCTTCTGCTGCGCGTTTAATTTGGCTTCCGAATGAAGCAACAGATATTGCGAGGGGGGCATACTGCCGCGTTGCACAGTTTCCCCTATTTCATGTACTTCCCGCGGCTTTCCGCCCTGGTCCCATTCTGAGAAATTGAGGTGCTGCCTACCTTCGTCAACATCCCGCTGAACCAACCAGGAAGCAGGCGCCACACTTTCGTACCAACGACCCCAGGCCGTCTCGTTGCTGTGGCAGTCAAAGCAGGCTGTTTGAGTTAGAGCGCGGGTCTCTGGGCTGTCCCATTTGGGTTCGCTCAAAACAGGCGGGTTGGTATGATCCCGGCCGTAGGGCACCAGTTGAATTACCACAAACCCAACAATTATTACCCCGACAACTATTCCTATAATTTTCTTAACAGACATCATGAAGCTCCTATTTGATATTCTTAATTCGTTAAGGGATCCAGGCAACTAACCGGTTTGTCCCTGCCAGGACCAGAAGCTCTAACCCGTATTCCTGAGCCTATCTTCAACCCCGGGCACGGCGCCAGGTCAATTTGTTTATTAAGGACTGGCTAGAATGCAAAACAAAACCTATTCCAATCAACAAGTTAAAGAGGTCAAAGTATAGTCCTGTGACTGGACTTTTACTTCGGCAGAATGACCAATAAATCGTCAATCATATGACGCAATGAGGGCAGGGAAACCTACATCATTTGGCTTAGCTTCTCAGTAGCTCGTCCCGAAAAGTGGATCTTCCCGCTGGCCAACGAAATCGTTGGCTAGCTCTCTCCCGCCGCCTTTAGGAGCGCAGTGAGGTCATGGGGATTCTTGGGCCACCGGCCACTCGATTGGCACCAGATTTTCTCGCCTGCCAGCATCTTCCTGAAGTCACCTTGGCGCACATGGCCGGCAGCTGGATCCTCCTCCTCGGCCAAGAGCGACTGCAAAACAGCCAGGTAAACAGCTTCAGATCCCGTCCGTATTAGGCGATCCAGCAGCTCCTCCGAGGAGAGCCGTAGCTGTGCTTCTGCCTGGGCGAACAATATCTCTGTTTCTTCGGCCAGTAAATCGCCGATTGTTTCTCGTTCTGACACCAGTTCCAAGATCGGCGCGGCCGAGCGCAGCGAATAGACTGTTTCACCTGCCAGTGCTTCGCTTTCGAGGTTGCCCCCAAAAGAGTAAAAGGTGGCTTCCCGACCTTGCCCACTACGAATCACGATTTTTCCCGGGCCGACCACCTGAGATAGTGCCTGTCCAATCTCAGCATGCAAATTCACAGTGGATGTTCTGCCATTCCGATCATGGAGAGGTATTTGCACCCTCAGCGGTTCATGTCCATGGGGCGCCTGTCGTATAACAACCAGTAATCCGGTGTAGCCAGGACTCTCAGAATGAGACCGAGGGAGCGTGTAGTAGCCAAGCGCTTCTAAGCGCTGCAAGAATGTGTAATTATCCATACTGATCTTAGCCTCTCGTGATCTCCAGTATCTCGTTGATGCAACTCAACTCTAGCATCTTGTCCTAGTTCGTCAATCTGATTTCTTGAAAGCTCCCACCGGCTGTTTGGAGATTAAGCGGCGATGGCTTTGGGCAACTTGAATCGGTAAATTGTCAAAAATAGAACCATCATCGCGCTGGTCCAATAGAGGACTTGCATCCCAAAATTACCCGTATCTGTGCCCGCCACGATTCCATGAACGGTGACCAGCACATAGGCAACAAATGTGGCGTAATGCAACTGCCGCCAGAGTTTTTTGCCCATCTGTTTACGAAAATAGAAACTGATTGAGGTAATAATTACCAGGTAAAAGCTTACGATGCCCAATCCAACCCAAATCGGGCGGTACGGGCCCACAAAAGGAACCGTCAGATCTGCCAGCGAGTAACTATAGAAACTATCCCCTAGTAGTGCCAGGGCATGCATCCCGGCAAACAATATGGCTAACCAGGACAGAATATTGTGGATGGCCAGGGACAAAGCGGCCGGTACTGACTCTTTCAGAAGTTTTGTGGTTAGGAGCAACCCCCAAATTGTAGAACCAGCCAGCAGCAGATAAGCAACGGTACCGGCCGAGCGCGAAAAATGCCACGGCGTTTTGTCGGTAATGGCCAGGGCGCCGGCGATGGTCGCACCGGCTGATGAGTTAACCAGGAACCAACCGCCAACCAACAGACCCAGACCACACGTCAGACCCACCACCAGGCTGAAGGCAAAGATGAGTGCTTTGCCCCAGGTATGGTCGGCTGCATCCATTTTTTTTATATCTGTCATCGAAATCTCCAAGTATTAAGGTGTGGGTACTGATAGCTGATGTTGTATAAGTTGGTCCATGGGCGGCGTTACCAGAATTCGGCCGTCTTGCGTTATATACAGCCCGGCCAGGTCATGATCCAGAAGGGCATCGAGGCCTTTTTCAGAGCCGGCTACCAAGGTAGCGGTAGCCCATGCTTCCGCCACGGCCGCCTCTCGGGCCCACACGGTGCACGTTAAACCATCGCTCACGGCCGGGCTGCCTGTAAACGGATCGATGAGGTGGTGCATGGCCTTGTTATTCTGCACCCAGTGCCGGTAATCCACACCCGAGGTAGCCAGGGCGCTATCAGCCAGCCAAATGGTGGCCAGATCTTCGCTCTCTACTACAGAGCCTGTCCAGGGAGCGCTGATGGCCACAGGCCAGCCGGGGTAACCATCCGGAGCCGTTCCGGCTACCAGGTCGCCGCCGGCATCCACCAGGCAGGGACCGGTTTTTTGCAGTGACCTCACCGCCTGCTGGGCCGTGTCCCCTTTGGCGATTCCGCCTAAATCGAGATGGACGCCCATTGGTATTCTCAACGAACGGTTGGCTTCATCAAATTCAATCTCCGCCCATTGTCCTAAGTACAGCTCATCTTCCGGCCAGGGGCCGTTTCCATTGATGGCGCTCATCGAATCAAAACTTTCACCATAACCGGCCTGTTTCAAAGCGTTCAGCAACGTAGGGTCAAAACGGCCGTCCGTTAACGCTGCCACTTGAACAGCCAGCCTCACCTGTTCGAACAGCAGCTCAGAGACAACCACCCATTGACCACTACGCTGGTTAAAGAGTGACAGCTCACTATCAGGTCTAAAACGGCTCAAAACCCCCTCATTAGCAGCAAACAGCGCTTCCACTTGTTCAAAAGCGCGGGTCGCGGCCGCATCGTCGGCTGTATCCAGCCAGAGAATGATCTGGCTACCCATCGCTCGGAAGGTATGGGACCGCCAGGTTATAGGGTAAGGGATGGTCATCAGGATACGCTTACTTAGATGATCGCGAGCGAGCAACAGGTCTTATTTGCGGCTGGAGCACCTGTGGAATTTTTTTGAGCTCAATTTGTTCCCCGCGTTCGGCAGGAGGCAATAAGAAAATTGTGCCGTTCGCTGCAACTTCAACCATGGTTACCCGTTGGTTATCGGCGGCAGCAGCCTGCAATGCATCCTGAGTATTCAACAGATGTGTCCCGGCCATTGTCGCAAAGAAGCTGCTGGTTAGTAGCAATACCTTCAGCTTACCTGTTTTTCTTTTGGGTCTTCGAGTTCGGTTAGTCATCGTTAGCTTCATGCTCCTCGAATAAATGATTCTCTTCATGCTCTGTGTGAACTTCGTCGTTGTCGTCATCATTGAAGAAAAAGCCATTGCTGCCTGCGTTTGTGGTATTCACCTGATCCTGTAGTGATAAGATTGTCTGGTTGGCTGCATCGATCTGCGATTGGTAGGTGTTTTCCCGACCTTGCATCGTACGAACAGTCTGCTCCAGTTCAGCACTGTACTGCTGCCAGGCCTGCAAAGCCTCTTCAGCCGTTAAATCCGTGGTTTCGGGCAGCGGTAGCTGCGATTCTTCTGGCGAAATAGATGCGCCGCTGTCGGCCCCGGCTCGCAAACTTCCGAATCCCAGGGCCAGCAAGGTGATGATTACAAATCCAGAAAAAGTGCCGGCAATTATAATTCCTTTGTAACGGGTCATGATAAATCTCCTTTTAGATCATTGTCCTGATATATTCATGGCAGGATCATAACCTGATTTGGTTCCTCTTGGGTTAAATCCAACCTAAACAATGTTAAATCCAACTTAAATCTTGCGGGCAGCATTGATTACTGATGCCTCCTGTGCCACAATCCAGGTAATGACCACCGTATTAATTGTGGACGATGAGAAAATGATAACGGATCCCCTGGCGCGGACCTTGACCCAGGCAGGTTATACAGTGCTGGTCGCGGCGAATGGTCTCGATGGCCTGGCTATGGCTCGAAAGCAAAAAGTGGATTTGGCAATCCTGGATGTGCTCATGCCAGGGATGGATGGCTGGGAACTTTGCCGCACCCTACGCCAGGAGAGTCCGGTTCCAATTTTGATGCTCACGGCCTTGGGTGACGAAGTAGACCGGGTCTTGGGTTTGGAATTGGGCGCTGATGATTACCTTGTAAAACCCTTTAGCACACGCGAATTGATCGCCCGGCTGCGGGCTCTCCTGCGACGTGTTGAGCTGGATATGCGCCAGCCATTGCCGGGCGACGCTCTGGTCGCCGGGGATTTGCGCCTGGAATTAAAAACCTACCGCGCCTTCCATGCCGGGCAAGAAATAATCTTGCGCCAGAAGGAGTTTGATATCCTGGCCCTGCTACTTAGCCGCCCTGGAGAGGTGATAACCCGCGCTGAATTTTTCGACCAAGTCTGGGGCACAGAATGGTTGGGAGATACGCGCTCGCTGGACGTGCACATTCGTTGGCTGAGAGAAAAAATCGAGGACGATCCCGGCCGGCCGCAACTTATCCAAACGGTGCGCGGCGTTGGTTACCGCTTTGCTAAAGCGCCAGCATGAAATTCCAACCAACTTCCCTCCGCAGCCGCCTGTTGCTCGCTTATGCCGGGCTAATCCTGGTGGGATTCACCATCCTGGTCTTGCTGGCTGGCAGCCAAATCTCCTCGGGGACAGTGCAAGATTTTACCAGCGGGCTCGCGAATCAAGCGCAGTTGGTAGCCCGGGCTCTCAAAGAGCCTCTCGAGCACTTTGCCGAAGGAGAGTCCAATCAGTCAGAGGTGCAGGATTTATTGCGCATTTACGCCAACCAAACAGATGTAGATGTCGTTCTGACGGACGCCAGCGGCCGTTTTCTGGGGAGCAGCAGCGGAAACAGCAATAAGATAAATGGTCCCGAAGTTGCGCTGGCGCTCAGCGGTAAAATCGGCACTAACATTGAGAACAACATGGTCTTTGCCGCCGCCCCTATTCTTGAGGACGGCCGGGTCCTCGGCGTTGTGCAGTTGGCCGCACCTCTTGCCGCCGCCCAAAGCCTGATTTGGCAGCGCTGGTTGGCCCTGGCTGGCGCCGTATTGGCCGTGACGGCCGTGGCCGGCATAGCTGCCTTCTGGCTGGCGACCACTCTGACCCGTCCGTTAGAGCAACTACGCCTGGCCGCCAATCAAATCGCCCAGGGTGACTTTAGCCAGCAGGTATCAGAAGACCGGCCGGATGAATTTGGGGAAGTGGCCCGAGCTTTCAACCAGATGAGTGCCCAGGTAAAAAACATGATCGAAGAGCAGCGTGTTTTCGCCAGCAACGCCTCCCATGAGCTACGCACGCCGCTCACCGCTATCCGCCTGCGCAGCGAAGCTTTGCGTAACGACACGGTTGACGAAGGGCTGGCCCGCCAATACATCAGCGAAATTGACGATGAGGCCCGACTACTGGGCGATCTGGTGCAAGAGCTGATGTTGTTATCGCAGCTAGATGCCGGCCGCTTGCAACACGGGCAGGAACGAATTGACACGATTCGCCTGGCACGACAGTTGGTAGCCGAAGTTATGCCAGAAACAGAAAGCCGCGACATCACCCTCACGCTGGATGCACCACAACCCGTGCCTTATATAATTGCCGGACAGATCCATGTGTCCATCGTGTTCCGCAACCTGCTAAGTAACGCCATCAAATATTCGCCCGACGGTGGACAAATCATCTGGCATATAAAGCCCGAGGAAAATCATGTCCTGCACACCATTCGCGACACCGGTCAGGGGATCACCGCTGAAGACATACCGCACCTGTTCGAGCGCTTTTATCGGGCCGATAAATCCCGATCTCGCTCTGTGCCTGGAGCTGGTTTAGGTTTATCTTTGAGCAAGTTGATTGTTGAATTTTATGGCGGGACGATTTGGTTAGAGAGCGCCGGTATTCAGCAAGGCACAACCGCTTTCGTGTGCTGGCCAATAGACAATCACCCGGGGAATTAAACCATTCGTAGGGGTTTTATCCATCTTTCCGGTTACGTTTACTCAGCATTTAAATGGGAGCTGCCTGCCCGGTTGTTAAGGGATTATCAGACGATGCTGGTTTGCATCCAGCTATTCCTGGTCTGCTCCTCGGCAGTCCCGACAAGTTGGAACGATTGACCATCGTCCTTGCTATTGTAGATGGCCAGTCAAAACTCTGTTCACCAGCACGAGCTTTTTCCGGACAAATGTGAAAAACATCCTGAAATATGCGAGAATACGGTTTGGAAATAGCCAATTTAGTTGTTGATGCAAGGAGTATCAATGAATATAACCGATTATGTCTCCAAAGAGGAAGTACAGCGTGTTTGTCAGGAGATTGGTATTCGTGACTGGACCCAGTTGACGGATACCAAGGTAGAGCTCGAAGAGGCCAGAATTATCCAGACCCTTGTGGGTTCGGAAGCGTTATTAATCCCGGTTGAGGGCTTTCAACAAGGTTTGGAGGTGGAACTTGAGCATGGCTTACAATTTCCGGACGCCAATGTCACCAACAACCACCCCATTCTGACCGGTAAAATCGTTTTAGCCCATCTCAAGGAGATGTTGGACTACTATCTCCGGCTCGATGTTGCCGAACTCGAGGGAGACCTGCTGAAGGCGTCCAAAAAAGGAGACGTTGAAAAGTTCCCCCGGATTTACAAGAAATTGATCGTGGCCCGCGGGGCGCTGAGTGAGTGGGAAAGATCTTCGGAAACCTAGAGACTCGCAAGAAAAAACGATTCTTTGCCGAATTTGCCTTGGGCTCAAGGCTTATCGGCCATGTCCAAGGCTAATAAATTTGTAACAAGCACTGCTCACACCGCGCATATGGATATATAGGCGTTTTGGGGGAAGGGACGGGGCAGAACGGAGTAACCACGGTTTCCAGGCGCAATAAAGTATCTGCCTGTCCAACATCTTATTTAACAGTCATGACCTTAGTTGCATCTTTAACGCAGTTCAACGCTGACATCTTCCCCCAATTCGTCTACCAGATCAGCCTCGAAGACCGTGGCCGGGGGGGCGCCGTTGACGTCCGACAGATCGATGGTAACCTGGGCGCCATTCACATCGATATGTTGCACGACCACAGGCGAGGAGGGACCAAGTGTATCAACGACCTGTTGATGGACGGCCGTTATGGTTTGAGCTGACCTGATAACCTGGATGTAGGTGTTGCCCAGCGGCAAGATGAGCACGACGCTGGCCAGAATTGTAATACCGAGATCTACGGCGAGTCCTTTTGAAGCAGGACGCAGCTTGGGAAGCGGCGCATAACGCGTTATCAGGAGCGTAGCGGCTGCGGCGAGGGTGATGCCAACGAAATTTGTGGCGAAAAGCGTCAAGGCGCCCGCCGCCAGATCCCAGTGACCTTCCTCGAGCATCAGTCCAATGGTTGCCAGTGGCGGCACCAGGGCAACCGCGATGGCAACCCCAACCAAGGAGGAAGCCAGACTGCTGCGGGTGAGCGCGTACGCTCCGGCCGCGCCAGCCAGGGTGGCAACGCCAAGATCGCGCAGATCGGGATTCGTACGAGACAATATTTGAGCATTCGGCGTGCCATTCGGTAAGAAGATGCCTATGAGGTAGGCGACCATCACCACAGCCGCTGAACCCGCAATAATAGTTACAAACATCTTGAAGGCTTCACGAGGCCAAACAATTGCAATCGCATCACCGAGGGCAAGAATTGGACCGCCAAGGGGAGCGATGACCATGGATCCAATGACCGTTGCCGCGGAATCGGAGGAGAGGCCGAACGTGGCAACACCACCAGATAACAATAACATGACGATGAAAGCGCTCAACCAACGCGGATCGCTGTCCAGGAATACTCTTTGAAGAACTTCGGCGCGATCCTTGACTTCTAAGCGGTGACGGAACCACAATCCATGCACATCCCACCGGTCAGAGGCATCTGGCCCAAGGACATCGGCGATGGCCTCATCAAAGGTCTGCTGTTCTTGCTTATCTGGCTTCTTTCTCAGAGGCTGCATTGTTAATCCACCCGAGCTAATGAGTAGATTTGAAATGTATGCCACAGACCTCTATCTGTCAACAAGCCGGTGAGAATCAGCCGAAGCCCCTGCTGAAAACTGATCCAGGAGGGCAAAGGTGCCAAAGAATCGCACCAATGCTGCCACCATTGCGCCGTTGTACACCAGCGCTGTCTGGCAAAAAAATGTCAGCACGCCGCGTTATATCTGCATCCACCAACCACACATCCTTTATTTTTGCCGCCGGACATCTCTGAAAACAAGTTGGGAAGCCTAGATCAAAGCCGTTACCGGTGGTGAGCCAGATGCTGTAGAAGATTAAGGATATAACGGTGCTTCATTTTTTTGATGCATGTTATCGGAGGGGTGGAGCGACAATAGTGGCAGTGAGGCCAACAGGGCCATCACCTGTTACTGCGGCACCCTAATATGATTATCGAATCAGCCCCAATAGATTAACGTCCTAGAGCGGCTAGTTCGACTGCGAACCAGGCGTAGGCGTCAGGATGGTAGAGCGTATCGTCGTGGGCGATTTCACGGAAAAGGTAGCCCAGCAGCGGGATCGCGGCCGTCCAGGATCCCCGAGGGGTTAAAGCCCGGTAACGGGTGGAATAGGTATTCTTATGGAAGTAGGGACGGTCACCGGCCAGTAGGGCCATGTGAACGGCTTCGTGAATCAGCACACGAGCTTTGCGATCCGTACTGCCCTCGATGATGAAGTACGGACACACATAGATCTTGAACAGATCCGTATAATATAGGCGCTGGTCCTCGCACCGGCCGCTGTCTGGACGGTAGGCGACGGCCGGAAATGAATCAAGGCGCTGGCGGACCTTTTGATAATTAGCCAGTACGTTTGCGACAAACCTATCATCAAGCTTACCGGTGTTTCCAGGGTCATACAGCTGGCTGAATAACGCTTGCTCGGCCGGCGTCATGCCCGCCCAGCCTTTATTCAGAATATAAATGGCCTCATCGACCCATTCCAGGCTCAACGACGCCAACGCCTGAACCTGCTCTTCAACAGGGCCGTTCCCTGCCGGAGTCGCGATCACGGGAGCTATCGTCCCCTGAATGAATAGAGCCAGAAAAAGTAGCCCCAATGTCCATTTGTTTGCTCTCTTCGCCATTTGCCTCACCTCTCTGCTTTCCTTTGCAGGCAAGGTAATTGAGAGGCGAGAAGGAATCGTCCAGGGATCGTGAAGAGAACGTGAGGCTTGAACTCCCGATCAACGGGGCATATAATGACGCAGTGAATGCTGCATTGATTACAGCATTTATTGCTACAAGTCGTTCACCTGGAGGTTTTTTAGCAAGTCGGAGTACCAGTGTCTTTGCTGCGCATCAACTTGCTTGGCCCTATCCAGATCACCGTGGGTGGTGAGCCGGCAACCGGCTTTGATTCAGACAAGGTGCGTGCCTTGCTGGCTTACCTGGTGGTCGAGGCCGGCAGACCGCACCGGCGTGAGGCCTTGGCCGGTCTTCTATGGCCGGAATGGAGCGAAAGGAAGGCCCGAACCAATTTACGCCGGGCGCTGGCAAATTTGCGCCAGGTAATCGGCGATCAGGCCGCCTCACCCCCTTTCCTGGAAGTCAGTCGTCAAGCCATCCAATTCAATATCGCCAGCGACCATTGGCTGGACGTGGCCGCTTTCTCCCAACTGTCGGCCGGCACAAAGGAATTACCAGCAACATCGAATCAACTGGAGGAGGCGGTTGCCCTCTATCGAGGCCCGTTCCTGCAGGGTTTCTCCCTGGCTGACTGCGCCGCCTTCGAGCAGTGGCAGCTTGTCACCCAAACGGCGATACAGCAAACGATGGTGGATGTCTTGCGGCGGCTGGCTGATTATTATGAGCAAGTAGGGCTTTTCGGCCAGGCCTTATCAAGCGCCCGGCACCGGGTGAAGATCGAGCCCTGGGATGAGGATGGGCATCGCCAGGTGATGCGCTTGCTGACCCTAAGCGGGCGGCGGAGCGAAGCCCTGGCTTATTACGAGATCTACCGCCAAACCCTGGCTAGGGAGCTAGATGTTGAACCCGATGCTCAGACCGAAGGGTTGGTCGAGCAAATCCGGAGTGGCCAGCTGAAGCAAGAATCCAACCAGTTGATGGATCGGACCGTTCGGGGCTATGAATTGCGCGAGCGTTTAGGGGCCGGCAGTTTTGGGGTTGTCTACCGGGCTTACCAACCGGCCGTTAAGCGGGACGTGGCCATCAAGATCATCCGGCCCGAGTTCGCCAACCAACCCGATTTCATCCGCCGCTTCGACGTCGAAGCCCACCTCGCGGCTCGAATGGAGCACCCACACATCGTTCCTCTCTACGACTACTGGCGCGATTCAGAAGGCGCCTACCTGGTCATGCGCTGGCTCAAAGGGGGCAGCCTGCACAACCTTCACCTGTCCTGCGTACACGATAAAATATTACCAGGCCGGCAGCATGAGCGCGCCAAAAAGGCGAGTCCTCTGAGAAACGCCGGGGTGATGGCGAATGCCTGTACCCTGAGGCACAATTGGGTGGTACATATCTATAGCCATGATTAAATGGGCCCCGGCCGGGTAATGCGAAAAATAGTAACAGAGGAAAGAGGAAGAGAAGCCGCCAGATGAATATAGCCTGCTTTGGTGATAGCCTGACCAGAGGGACACCAGGGTGTTCCTACTTTGCCCTACTCCAGGGGCATTTCCCCGGGCATACCTTGCTCAATTACGGCCGGGGGAACGATACCGCGGTCAGCCTTTACCGCAGAATCGCGGCCGGGCGCTTCCAACAACCTTTGCACATCGCCATCTTGTGGATTGGGGTAAACGATGTGCTGCAAACCGACGGCCGGCCGCAACGAGCTTTCAATACGCTGATCGGCCAACCGCGGGCCAGGGACACCGAGGAATTCCGCGCTTATCTTCAGGCCACCCTTGAGCTACTGTGCGCCCAGGCCGGCTGGCTGATCGTACTTTCGCCGGCCTTGAAGGGCGAAATGCTGGAAAACCCCTGGAATCGCCGCCTGGCGGAGCTGGCGCATGTGATCCAGGAGTTGGCGGCCGGTTATCCGCAAGCCGAATACCTGGATCTTCAACCGGCCTTTGCCAACGCCCTGGCAGATAAACCCATTTCCAACTATCTGCTCACCAACCCCTTGCGCGTTCTTTCGGATATTTTAACGCTCAGGAGCGATGAGCAGGTCGATGCCAAAGCCAGGGAGCGCGGGCTGCACTTAACCCTCGACGGCGTTCACCTGAATAGCGCCGGGGCCACGCTCGTAGCCGGCGAATTAAGCGCTGCGATACGGAGGCCACCGCCAGGAATCGCCAAGGCTGGCTGATGGTTGTTGGCTGATCTGCCGTGGCGTCTGCGATTACCTTCTTCTCGTCTTTTGAAGCGGATGAGTGTATCGCTCGACACCGGAACGGTATCGCTATTATTCTGGCTCACCATGCATCCAACCCGGCCGGCGCTCACCGACAAGAAACGAGCGAATATAATCATAGGCTGGGTGATTGACTGATTTCGTTAGTGCCAGGACCTGCTCATGGTCATAATTTACCGCGTGGAAAGATACCTGGTAGCCTGACTTATCGATATCCAGGCGGACGTAACAGGCACGCAGGTCCGGCGGCAGCGGGTTGCCCACGCTGCCGGGATTGATCACCCGGGTGGCGCCAAGCGTAAAGTCGAGCGGAAGATGGGTGTGGCCTACAAAGAGCAAGTCGGCCTCGGCCCCGGCCAGCAGTTGGCGGCGTTCTTCGTCATCTTGGTTGGGGTGGAAACCCGGGCCGTCGTCAGTGCCCGGGGAGGCGTGGACGATGAGCACCCGGCTGCCATCGGGTAGCAGGAAGCGTTGTTCCACCGGCAAGGCGACCAGCCAGGGCCGGTACCCGGCGCAACTCACCGCCCCGGCCGTCCAGGCCATGCTACGATTTACCCGGGCGTAAAGATCGATAAAGGCGGGATCGGCCAGCTCCTCGGCCGTTACCGGCCATGGTTCGGTGATATCCACCACCAGGCGATCGGTATTTCCCCGGATGTAGGTGGCGTTGTTCAACTTTTCCAGCCGCCGCAGAATGCCGAGCGGATCTGGACCTATGGCCACGTAGTCGCCCAGCAGCCAGTAGGCGTCTACCCCACCCGTCTGATCGATATCCTCGAGAACCGCTTCGAGGGCGAAGGGATTGCCGTGGATATCGGCGATGATCGCGATCTGGGAAGGACCTTTAATCTGCTGCATCATCTTAAACCTCATGAGGGATGTCCAGAGTTGGCCGGGCCAGAATAACCGGAACCGGCCGTTCTAAGCGGCGCTGGTAGGCAGCATAGCCTGGATAGATGTTGACCGCCAGCCGCCAGCAACGCTCCCGCTCCTCGTCCCGCGTTTCAAGCGCCAGGTATGGCGCACTCCGGCCGGCGGCAGTCACCGTCACCGAAGGATTGGCCCGCAAATTATAATACCAGGCCGGTAGGGCCGGCTGGCCCCAATTGGAGGCGACCAAGACGAAGTTCGGGCCATCGGGTAATTCGTTGAGGGGGACAGAACGCGGCAATCCACTGCGAACACCAACCGTTGTAAGGGTTATTACCGGAATGCCGCCCAACAACTGACCGGCCGAACGATTACCACCACTCAATAGAAAGGCCAGGCGGTCAAGGCGGTGGAGCAGGTGCGCGCCAACCCAGGCGCCCGGCCGGGTTGCGGCAAACTCTCGAAAGCGCCTGTGCCACCAATGGCTGTTGGTGATAGACGAGTCGTCGCTATTCTTTATGCGGGCCTCTTTCGCCTGGGGCATGGTTTTGTCTCAATTGGCCGAACTCGACAATACCGGTGCGGGCGGCCGGTAGAGCCGGACCCAGGTTACCAGGGCAATCAGGACCAGCGAAAAGAGTAGCCCCACAGCGCTAACGACGATGATACCGCCGGCATCAAAAAGCAAACCACTACTCAGGCCGCCAATGGCCGCGCCGGTAGCCACCGACATCTCGCCCGCCCCTTGCGCCCGGCCGCGTTCGTGGCTTTCTAGCTGGTTACTCAGTAGCGAGGAGCCGGCGACGAAAGCGAAATTCCAGCCCAGGCCCAGCAAAAAGAGGGCCACCATCAGCAGCGGCACTTCCGTCGATACCGGTGTCAGCAGCGCCGCGACGACCAAAATGATGCCCCCGGCTGTGATGATCGATAAGCGGCCGTAACGCCCAATAAGCCAGCCTGTAAGACCCGAAAGACCATACATACCCAGCGTATGGGCCATGATGACCCAGGAAATGGCCTGGTTGTCATGGCCGTTGTGCCGCATATAGAGGGAGGTAATAACCATAAGCATGGCCATCACCATTTGTCCGATGGTCATCGAGGCTACGGCCATCAAGGGTGTACTATCGCTAAAGATCACGCGCAGGGGTCTGGCCTCAGCCAGTGGTTTTTGCTCGATCTCTCCTCGGGCGATGGATGCGGCCTTAGCCTCGGCCGCCTCGACCTGTATCCCCAGCCGGCGAGGATCCGGTCTCAAGAAAATGAATAGGAGGACGGCAGCCATAAACAATGCCAGGGCGGATAAAATAAAAGGACCGGCGTACTCAATCAAGCCTCGCGCCTCGGCCGCAGAGGCAGCCGGCGCGACTAATAACGGCCCAAAGATAGCCCCAATAGTCCCGGCGAAGACGATCCAGCTAATGACCCGGGCCTGGCGTCCGACGGGAAAAATCTCGGCGGCGATATAACGCCCCTGCTCGGCCGATGCTCTTACCCCACCGATCAACGCCGCCCCGGTCAGGAAGCCGGCAAAAGAGCCGTTGACTACGGACCAGACCGAAACCAGTGCGCCGGCCGCCCCGATCAGATAGCCCAGGCTCAGACCCAGCCGGCGGCCGGCCTTGTCCAGCAGCCAGCCAAACGGATAAGCCAGGATGGCCCGGGAGATGAGTGTTACGGTGGTGGGTAGACCGGCCACGCGGTCATTGCCCGTCAGCTCCGCGGCGATGATGGCCGTGAGGGTGAAGGAGAGGATGGTGGCGGCTGAGAAGAGACTCTGGGCGGCAAAGAGCGAGCCAACGATGCGGTTGCGAACAGTGGTCGATACGATGGGGGGCGTGATTTCGGATGTGGTCATTTTGCGGAGTCGCCCCTTACCAACGGAAGCTGTGACGTTGCTCCTTCCAGGGATCGCCTTCGTTGTGATAGCCGTTCCGCTCCCAAAAACCGCGCTCATCGGTTGCCCGGAATTCCAACCCGCGCAACCACTTGCCGCCCTTCCAAAAATAGGCGTTATAGGCTTCGCTGCGATCGGCAAAAGAGCCGACCACGACTCGTAGAGGCCAACCATGTTCCAATGGTAGCGGCTCGCCTTCATAGTGAGTCGCCAGCAAGACGTTGTCTTGTAACATAGCCTCCAGAGGTACATTCGTCGTATAACCCATTTCGCAATGCTGGATGACGAACTTGGCTTCCGCTTTGGGAACGACTAACTTCTGCTCGACCAGGGTCTTGAGCGAGACACCTTCCCACGCCGTGTCGAATTTGGACCAGCGGGTGACGCAGTGAATATCCATGGTCAGGCTGGTGCGGGGCAGCCGGTTAAACTCCTCCCAATTCCAACGCTTCTCTTCCTCGACCAATCCCCAAACCCGAAAATCCCAGCTTGCCAGGTCGGTACGGGGCGTCCGCCCGTAATGTAAAACGGGAAATTTGATGGTTAAAGATTGGCCCGGCGGTAAACGATTCTGATCGCGCACTGCTTTTTCTTGCTCGCGCCGGCCGAAGATTTTTTCTAACATGATCTAGCACTCCTGTTTCTGAAGGTAGCAGGGTATCACAAATCACCTCAATTGAAAACAAATTCCACCTCTGTAGAAACTGGGTTTTTTGAAAAAACTCAGTTTCTAGAGAACAAACTCAGTTTTTGGAGACAATTGTGCTCCGACCATACTTTAAGGTTAAACTTACCGATAAACCAGGAAGCGTTTCATGACTATCTTGCAAGCAGCCTATCTGCGGGACCGTTCCTTCAAAGCGGCCTCCATGGCTCATTTTTTCGTCGATATCCTCAACAACGGTCGTTCATTGCTGGTGGCTCTCCTGGCGGTGAGTATCGGCCTGAGTAATGCCCAGGTAGGCATTGCCCTGCTGCTCTACAATGTAGGCAGCTCGCTTTCCCAACCCTTTTTTGGCTTGTTGGCCGATCGTTATGGGCCACGGCGCTTTGTGGTGGGCGGGCTGGCCTGGATGATCCTCCTGTACAGCCTGGCGGCTGTGGTTGGCGATTGGCCGGCCTTGCTGGCCATCAGCCTGGCCGGATTGGGCTCAGGCGCCGTCCACCCTTCGGGGACAAAAGTGGCCAGCGAAACCAGCGCCACGGACCGCAGCCAGGCAACGGGCGTCTTTTTTGCCATGGGCCAGGTCGGCTTGTTCATCGGGCCGGTGCTGGCTGGGGTGATGTTGACCCTCTTTGACCAGCCCGGTTACCTGTTCCTGACCGGCCTGGCAACCATCGGCCTCTATTATATCTGGCGCTTTGCCGGTAACGACACCGCAACCGTGGCCGAGACAAAGGATGAATCCGGGTTAAAATCTCCGGCAACCGCACAGGCCGGGGCAACGAAGCCGGCAACCGTGCGCACCTCGATCCGCCTGAAACGCGTTTGGACCGGGCTTCGGCGGGTACCCTGGACTATCGCCATCCCCCTGGTTATCGTGATTGTTTGTTACAGCTCGGTGGGCATCGCCATCATCAATTACGCCGCCAAGTTGTTTACCGAGATGGGCTACCAGCCGCTGTATGTGGGCGTGGTGACCGGGCTGTTCATGCTGGGTTCGGCCGCGGGGGGTATTGTAGGCGGCACCATCGCCGATCGCAGTAGCCGGCGGTTGGCCATTCGCATCGGCATGTTGGGTTCGATTATCCCACTTTTCCTATACATACCAGTTGGCGATCCCTGGCGCTTTCCCTTGCTGCTAATGGCCGGCTTCTTCGCCGGTATGCCTCACAGTGTGCTGGTCATTATGGCCCAGGCCCTGATGCCCGGCCGGCGGGGGTTCGCCTCGGGCCTGATCCTGGGCCTGATGTTTTTCAGCGGGGCCATCGGCACCTTTGTTCTGGCCCTGGTCGCCGATAGCATTGGATTGGCCGTGGCCTTGCAGGCCTTGATCATCCTGCCTATTGTAGGAACCGTGGGGACCTTCTTCTTGCCGGGCCAAGAGGTTTTCGCCCGGTTGTATCCCGATTAGCATCCGGCTGCCACGGTGTGCCGGGTATGGTCTGGCCCGTCGTGCTATTACCGGCTAAACCTGGGGTCGCCTCGCTGGTTACACTGGCCGGCATCACCGGTCCAGCAAGCCTAAGGCTAGTGAATCTTTTTCAAGGAGCTATATGAGATGAATACCAATCAAGAAAGCACAGACCAACCTGTCCGGCATGATCTGGCCCTGGCATATGCCAGTTCCATTATCATCGCCATACTCATGACGGCCGCTTCCATCGCCGGTTTGCTTTTCCCGGATACGGTCTATCCGTCGGATGATCTGCGCCAATCCTTCCTGCCCAATGACGTGTCTAACCTGGCCATTGGCCTGCCCTTGTTACTCCTTTCGTTGTGGCTCTCCCGACGGGGTAAGCTGATCGGGCTGCTACTATGGCCCGGGGTCCTGTTTTTTATTCTTTATAACTATCTTATCTACCTGCTAGCGATGCCGCTCAATGGGGCATTTTTGATGCACCTTTTTCTGGTCGCGCTAACTCTTTACACACTCTTCGGTCTTCTCGCAGCACTGGATGGTCCCGTTGTGCAAGCACAACTTAACGGGCGGGTGCCGGAGCGCCTGGCCGGTGGCATTTTGGCCGCACTGGGTCTCTTGTTCTTCTTGCAGGCTGCCGGCAGCCTGGCCAGCGCAATCACCACTTCCACCCCGCTAGTCGATACGGAGGTAGCGCTACATATCACTGACTTTTTGATTTCGCCAGCCTGGGTGATCGGCGGGCTTTTCCTCTGGCGTCGTAAAGCCTTTGGCTACCTTTCCGGCCTGGGCTTGCTTTTTCAGGCCAGCATGTTATTCATTGGCCTGATCCTCGTCTTGCTGCTCCAGCCGGCGCTTAGCAGCGAGCCGTTCGCCCTGGTCGATGTCCTGGTGGTCCTGGTTCTGGGACTGATCTGTTTCATCCCCTTATGGCTCTTCGCCCGCGGTGTAGCCTCCAATCCTAACCAATCACCCTCTTAAGGGTATGGAACTACATATCAAGGGCAAATTTTTGTTCTAGCCCTGCTCTATTTAGCCCTGCTTTATGGGAAAGCGCGCCTGAAACCACGCTTTTGGAGTGCAAGATTTCCGCTGGTGGCCTGCCTCCCAGGATTTATTGATCATCAGGCTGGCCACAAATAATTGACCAATAATAAGAGGAGAGGCGCCGCATATCCCTAACTGCAGCAGAGGGGCTGGCTCCTGGAAGAGGTGGAGATGACTGTGGCCAGGATAAACAGCAATATATGGGATAAACCGGCGACAAAAGCGATTCGGACTATCTTACTCCGTCGAATGGCTTTGACTTCGGCCGGTGTCAGCCACTGTTCCGAGCGGCCGGCCCCGCCGCACGCCGGGTAGCTCACGGTATCGACCAGCTTTTCAGCCCATGTCCGTGGTGAGCACAACAGTGTGCCAGGCATCCCCCTCCTGGTAGACATATTCCAGTTCGTCGTTGTTATTTGGATGGAGTACGTGGAGCTCGCCGGCCGAATCACGCTTGAAGCTGATTTCCCCTTGCGAAGGCGTGTCAGGCGGCGCGACGCTGGGTATCGATTCTGGGCAATCTATGCATTCAATTACCCAGCCGGTTGTCTCCACGGTTGACACTGCCTGGGAAACCGGCGATACATCGCGCTCCATGTCGTCCAGGGGAACGTATCCCATCCTTCCTGGGTCGCTCGCCGGGGAAATGGCCGTCTCGGCCACCCGGTAGCTGGCGCCTAGGAATAACGTGATGGACAAAGCGGCCGCGGTAACGAATAGCGCCGTCGTAATAGAAAACAATCGTCGATTCATTCTAAACCCCCACATCTAAAATGATCTGGCTGTCTCCGGCCTTGATTTAGCCAGGTTGATCAGGCCGGTGTCACGAGGCCGGTCCGAAATAACGGCACCATCCGCTTTCTCTATACAAGATAAAGGAATAGCAATCGATTGTCAGGTGAGTAAATTCTTGATTAACAAATGCAAATACCGCCCCGGGCGCCCTGCCCTCCTGCTTCACTAACCCCCGATCCACAGCTGGGTGATCAGGCCAGAGCCCCACTTCGTCTTGGGCGCCATAAAGCCCGGTCACTTCAGTTTACATCCTGCGCCTTCTGTTATACTATCTTTACGGGCTAATGGTACGAATGGCAATTCTATTTGTCTAGGAGGGTGTCTTGTGAAAACAGTTCTCCTTCTGCTCCTTTTTGTTTTATTCTTCCTTATTGTTGGCTGCAAGAAATTGCCGGACATTACAACAACGCCGGCCGCCACAGTCGTTGCGCTTCCCAGATTGCAAAAAGCGCCAACCGCAAAGCCCCCGATCCCGGTTGCCATGACCGCCACGACTTTGGAACCAACAGTTATTTTCCCTGACAATATGGGCGTGCCTGAATCCTCCCCAACAGCACTACCTCTCCCGATTTCTATCGCACCCTCGTCGCCCCTGGTAACCCCGACACCTTTCTCGTTCCGGCCAACGAGCGCGCCGGCAGATTTTGACGAAGCAATGAGCAGCGGTCCCAGGGGTGGAACCATCTATGCCTTACTCTTGAATCCGTTAGCTCCCAGCACCTTGTATGTCGGAACAGATGGACCTGGCGTCTTTAAAAGCACCGATAGTGGCGACATCTGGCAAGAAAGTCATATTGGCCTGCCTGACACGTCTGTTCGTTTACTGGCGATTAATCCACTGACACCCACTATCCTATATGCCGGGACAGATAGCAGCGGTGTATTCAAAAGCATAGACGGTGGTGAAAGTTGGAGGCCAGCCAATGACGGCCTGAGTTCGCTGTCTGTTGGCCTCCTCGAGATAGATCCGCTAACTCCCGCTACACTCTATGCGGACACGCCAGCTGGCCTGTTCACCAGCGGGGACAGCGGTGAGAGTTGGATTCACATCAGTAACCACTTTGCCGGTAATATTCATCTTCTAACGCTAGCAATTGACCCGCTAACTCCTGATACTCTCTATGCCGGAACAGAATATATTCAGCCCCCTCCGCCCGAGATCCCGACGACAGAGCCAGGGGCCATGCCTCCTTCACCAACTCCCGTGATCGATGATAACCAACCCGGCGAGAGGTTATTCAAAAGTATTGACCGTGGCCAAAGTTGGTTCTCCACCAGCACCGGCCTGCCGGAGAATTTCTCAGTTTTGTCCCTGGCCATTGACCCGCTGACGCCGACTACCCTGTATGCTGGGGGAAGGGGTCTGTATAAGAGCACGGATGGTGGCCAAAATTGGCAGGTGCTGACTATCAATCTGCCCCAGTTCGGCCAGATTGATTCGTTGACCATCGACCCGGTCACGCCCACTACCTTGTATGCCGTAGGGTCAGGTGTCTATAAAAGCACAGATGGCGGTGAGAACTGGAATTCAATAAACACTGGCCTGACTATAAACCAGATCCAGGTTCTGGCGATTGACCCGCTCGAAAACGCTATCTTATATGCAGGGGCAACTTGGGACGGCGTTTTTAAAAGCGCCGATGGTGGCTTGAACTGGTCAGCCGTCAATATCGGTTTGCCCGTCGTTTCTATTTCCTCCCTGGCGATAGACCCACAGACGCCGGCAACCATTTACGCTGGAGCTATGTCGATCTTGTACAAAAGTACCGCTGGAGGTGGGAATTGGTTTGGGGTGGGAGATATTTTTTCTTATGGCTGGATTAATACAGTGGCCATCGATCCGCTGTCACCGGCAAACTTGTATGCAGGAATAGGTAACACGATCTGGGCAAGTACGGATAGTGGTGAGGTTTGGGGCTTTTCTGAGACTTTATTTAATGGGGATGTTCTGGCATTGGCAATTGACCCATTGCTCCCGGCTACCGTTTATGCCGGTATCGATGGCGGCGGTGTATATAAGAGGATGAACGACGGCCGCTGGATTCCGGTCAATGTTGGCCTGGACAACCCCAGTGTTCGGTCCCTGGCCATTAACCCAAAGACCCCTGCGATCCTCTACGCCGGTACTGCTATTGGAGTGTTTAGGAGCATGAACGGGGGCGAGAGTTGGAGCGATATCAGCTCCGGTCTGCCTGATGCAAGCGTTGTATTTTCCCTGGTGATTGACTCATCCACCCCCGCAACTCTCTATGCGGGAACGGAAAATGGCGTTTACAGAAGTGTAAACGGTGGCGAAAGTTGGTTCCAGGTCAACACTGGCTTGAGCCAATCTATGGTTTATAACCTGGCGATTGACCCGGTAACCCCCTCTACCCTCTATGCGGGAACAGATGCAGGTCTTTTCAAGAGTACCAACGGCGGTGGGTTGTGGCGTATGATAGACGCGTTTCCCACCGATCTCATGGTTCGCTCTCTGGCTGTGGATCCCTTATCGGGGGAGACCCTGTACGCGGCGACAGCTCGAGGTGTCTACGTTATTCCGTCAGCTGAATAATCGAACTCCCACATCTGTCCTTGGGTCGGTTCCCAAGGCGCTATCAGTTCGCCCCCGCACGCTTTTGGTGTGAACTTTCCGCAGATCAGCGCAGGAGCTGCCCAACTATATCGTAATTATCCGGCTCGTTGGGATCGACAAGCACGGCAATTTCAGAGCCAACCTGGACCTGGGACTATCGAATCATGGGACGGTCATACTCTTAACCAGCCGGTAAGGCGGGTAACCATCAATCCGAACCTCCAGGCCAATCCGCACCCGGGGATTGTTATTGACCCGTACGCCGGTATCCTCCAGGCTCGGGACAGTCGATGCCGTTATTAACCCGTGGCCTGCAGCGCTTCAGCCTGCTTGCGACTTCTCCGGCTGCTAAGGATCCAATGGTCGCCAACAAGGGCGAAGGTATCCACGATACACGCCTGGGTGATACCGACAAGCACGAGGGTCATGATCATCGCACTGATAATAAGATCTCCAAACTCAACGTTCCTCCGTAGATACCAGAGTTGGTTTCGCGAATGCCGTATTTACTACCGAACCCAATGGGCAATCGGATAATGTTTTAATCACGGTTGAATCTGTTCTGCGACCGGGTAACGATAGAGTTCTACAAGGAATCAATTAGCACTCAACAAAAGATTCTATCATGAATATAGATCTCTGGAGTACGCCTCAGCTCAACTTGGATTGAAACTTTTCTTACATTTTTTTGATACTGACCCAATAGAATAACAAAACAAACATAAACCATATCAAAGGAATAAACATGTCTGATTGGAACAAACGAATAATAGAAGAATTTCGGGCGAACGAGGGCAAAGTCGGTGGTGGCTTCACCAACAATACGCTTCTACTGCTGCACACAATTGGGGCCAAGAGTGGCAAAGAACGGGTTACGCCCCTGGTCACCTATGAAGACAAGGACCGGTTGGTGATTGTCGCCTCAAAAGGCGGCGCGCCCACCGCACCCGATTGGTATCACAACCTGCTGGCCAACCCGGTGGTCGGCATTGAGTACGGTCCAGAAACCTTTCAAGCCCAGGCCAGCGTCACCACCGAGCCCGAGCGTACGGAATTGTACGGTAAGATGGAGGAGCGCATGGCCTCCTTTACTGAATACAAAAAGAAAGCCGGCCGGGTGATTCCGGTGATTACCCTGGAACGAATATCTTAGTCTTCCGGCCCCTTCCGCCCCATAGCCGTCTGGGGAATGCCTTACACCAGACCGAATTTCATCGCCCACTTCAGATTATGGAATTGGGCGCTATGATGAACTCGTTGAAAGAACGAACTTCACTCAACGGACTCCAGACCATACCCTATCAGCTTTGCCGGCTGATCCCGGCGTAGTCATGGCCATACCCTGTAAGCCCTTAGCCTGGCGACTCCAAAACCGTCTTCAATCTTTGGAGAGTTGCCAGCCGCGATTTTTTGATTCTGCCCAGCATAAATCTACCCAACGGCTTGGACAGCCCGGGAGGATCCTCCATATCGACGACTTCGGTGACCGTACTCTTGCCGTTTTCTTGCGAGTAACTGCGGCTGGCGGTGTAGGTCAACAATCTTCCGCTCGTTCTCACGGCTACCAGGACCATAGGTTCCAGGGCCACAACCTCATAGACTAAAGCACGGCGGCTGTTTCCTCCTTTTCCCTCCTGGATTCGATATGTTGAGCCTTTCTTTAACGGGCCGTCGTCGACGATCAGTTGTCTGTTACCGTCCACCAGCCACTCGCTTAAATGGCTGGGATCGACCGAAAAATCATAGACAACATCGAGCGGCTTATCAATTTCAACTGAGAATGTAATTGTACGCATCCTAATCTCCTGCCACGTAATTCACAGGGTTGCAGGCCTCTCCCTGGCTCGAGACCCGCTTACCATATACCGTTTTTCTCACTGGCGAACCAGGCTACATGGCCATCTCAAAAATGGAGAGGATGTTCCCTTCGGGATCTTTAAACCAGGCAGCCTTGAAGCCTCCCTGGGAGACACCCCGATCATCCCAGGTCACATCCGTCATATCCTCGAAGACCTCGAAAGTAACCCCCCTGCTAAGTAGATCGTCCGCCACCTCATCAAAATTTGCCACAGACCAACCCGCGGCCGTGTGATCGGCCGTGGTCGGTGTATCTCTTTTATACAGGACCAGCACCGTTCCGCGGCCACATTCGTACATGGCCGCTTCTTCGGCCGCTTGCTCAGCTACCTCGGGGGGTAGGCCAGGCATAGGAATCTCTTTCAGACCTAGAGTCTCTGCGTAGAATTTACGGGCTGCTACCAGATCAACGCAGGGTAAGGTCGCATTAACAGGTGAATTTCCAAGCATGATTTGCCTCCAAATTATTCTGGGATTAGCCGGTAGATTGTCTAACTTTAGGGTTCTCTATACTCTGCGGCCTAATCGGGACAAGGGTTGAGTATAAGATACCGTAGATCGGCCAGTTAAGCCAAGATTTTGGCAGCGGGAAGGCTGGGGTGAGGGTGCCGATTCACTTACGACATGTCTGCCGGATCCATCGCGGAGATGATCCAGCAGGGGCCGGGAAAACCCGTATTGAGGGTTCTGGGGATGCGGAACGCTAAGGTGCGAGAAGCTCCTTTTTTCATGCAGTGGCGGATTGTCATTTCACAAGCTGGCAGAATCGTCTTAAAATTGAGTCCATGAAGCGTGATACGTGGTTTATATCCTTTATTTCTCTGGTCACGGTAGGAATTGCGGTGGTGATTTTTTTTGATCTGGTACCAACCTTGCGAGGACCTGGACAATGGCATTGGTATACCCGACCGTTGACTGATACCAAGATGTTGCTGTTCAGCCTCGGGCCTTTCATTTTATTTATTGTAATATGGTATCTGATTGGGGTACGGCTACCCAGCCACCCTTCCCGGCGTCAAACCTGGTTGGCCAGGGGCATATTGCTAATCTTGACCCTGTCAGTCCAGGTGACCATTATGCTTACCTACCGGTCGAATCCAGTTGATATATTGTTCGAACGCCTGGCGTCTGACCGGGCCTCAGGATATCTGACCATGGCTCAGACAGTTGAGGACATGCCAGCCGTGCTCCAAGACTATCCACAATGGATGAATCGCATCACCCACACGACACATGTCCGGAATCGGCCACCCGGGATTCTGCTAGTCTATTGGGGGCTGTTTCAGGTTATGGATAAATTGACCTGGCTAGCTGAACCCATCAGCAATTTATCCCACGATATAGTCAACCCCAGCTATTGGCTCGTTAAACCAACCACCAGCGTACTGGCCGCCAACACGGTCTTAGCCGTTGTCACCCCGCTGATTTCAACTCTAATAATCTGGCCCGCCTACGGTATCTGCAGTCGTCGTTGGGGGACACGGACAGGTTGGATAGCGGCCGGTCTGGTTGCCCTTATTCCGGGCCGATTAGCCTTCGCACCGGAAATGGACACTGTATATCCCTTTCTAGCCTTGTTTGCTCTATATCTTGCTGATATGGGCTTGCGAAGAAATAAATGTTCCTGGTTTTTTTGGGCCGGTCTGGTGATGTCGATCACTACCTATATGAGCCCTATTAATTTTGCCGTGGTGGCTCTGATAGGTCTTTACATCTTCCTAATCTATACCAAAGAACGCGGCAACTCATATGTTGCGCGTTCTTTGTGGCGAGATCTCAGTATTTTTGGAGTAGGTGTCCTCAGCATCTGGCTGTTCTTCTGGATATTTTTCGGCGTATCGATCATAGAATTAACCCTGAAATTAGACCGGGATACGATTATTCTGGGTCGAAGCTACTGGTTCTGGCTTGTGGGCGACTTGGTGGATTTTTTCCTTTTCGGCGGTTTCGCGGCCGTGCTATTGGCCTCAAGTTGGCCCTTCATTAATCGGTATGCAAAACTCCCCCAAGCCATTCCTGCCCTTGCCATTTCTTTTTGGTTGATACTCCTATTGCTTAATCTTAGCGGCCTTATCCGAGGTGAAACTGGCCGGATATGGCTGATGCTTACCCCCTTTCCAGCGCTCCTTGCCGCTGCCTGGATTAAATACGTCACCTATAAGACAGGTGTTAACAACAATGTACTGATGACCAGGCTGATCAATAGCGGCCTGTTGATTCTACTGGCCACAGCCGCCCTAGCCTACGCCATAACTATGCGCTGGCAAGTCATTAGCCTGGGTTGGCCTTCACCGATGTAAATTGGTTGTACTCTAGCTTAGTGCTGGGAGAAAGACTACACGCTGCTTTTGCGGATTGTAGACCTGCATGATGGCAGCGAAACAATTGAATTGCCCCAATAGGGTGCCGTATAAAGATCTTTATTCTCTAAATATCCTTACTCATCCGGTCTATTATACCGGCCTATATGTTCAACAGAATCACAAAACTCGACGATGGGTTTGCGCTGGCTAACGATTGTCCCTTAGGGCAGTTCAGGTAATTAGACGCCCGGCGGCGAAATAATAGAATAATCGCCAACTCGCAGGCAGCCGTCTTCGTCTCGCGATAACGAACCGCTGAGGGTTTCGGTTTCTGGATACGTCCCGGATTGGTTTACGTTCCAGGTAAAGATTTTGGCAGCGGCAAGGCAGATCTGGCTGATGATGGCCCCCTACCCGGCGATTATGGCGGCGGTTTGGCTTCAATATGTAACCTTCGAGCCAGATGCCAACCAAAACGTTCTTCGCTCCAAAATGCTTCACAGCGGATTGTGGATCGTCATGGCATCAGCCTTGCTAAGTTGGGCTATCGCCCTCAGCTGGCAAGTCATTGTTTTGGAATGGCCGCTAGCTCCGTAATGGACACTGCCTTCATCCCTAAAAAAGGGGCTGAACAGTAGACCGCTGAGAGTGTTCCTTTCAATGTTGGCCGCAAGTGAAGTTGCTTCCGTCACCGGCCGCTACTCTCCTAAAATTTACTGATAAATGACCTCTGAACCGTGGGCGCCGGTTGTGTCAGCCTGCTCGCGATCACGCCTGGCTCGAATCACGATGAACCAGGGCTGGGTCGAAAGTTTTTCGTAATCCTCCGGTTTCGCCTGCCTGAATTCCTCCGTCGGCCGGGGCTCTACAATCCGTTCGATGACGAAACCACTATTGGCCAAGGCGTCAATCATGCTGGTCAGGGGACGCCGGTAAAAGCGGACCTTGCCTATCCGCCATTGATCCTCCACTAACTCGGTGGTGAAATAGCTCTTCGTCCGGAACAGAAGATAGTCCATGGTTGGATGGTGTGTTGAAAAGAGTAACTTACCACCACCCCGTAGAATGCGTCCGAACTCGGTAAAAACGGGCTGCCAATCCTTCAAGTAATGCATAACCAGGGGGGCAAGAACCAGGTCAACGGCACCGTCCGGCACAAAGTCCAGGGGCTTCCCCAGATCAGCCTGCAGAATCTTTGCCCGATCACCCAGGCGGGCCCGGGCAAAGGCTACCATCTGGGGGCTGACATCCACGGCCGTCACCATCGCGCCCCGCTCCACCAGATATTCAGCATACCAACCCGGGCCGCAACCGGCATCAAAAACCGCGCGGCCTTCGACGTCGGGGAGAAGGGAAAGGACGGCCGGTCGCTCGTAGAAGGCGTTATAGGGGGCGCTATCAATATTCGCTGCATAATCCCCGGCCATCGCCTCGTAACATGATAAGGCCAGCGGTTCCGGCCAATCATCTTTTTCTTTGTCCATAATTCCTCCATTGTTGCCCGATGTGGGAACTTTAGCGCAAGAATGGGTGTAAAACCAGGAGCTGCCCTGGGTAAATGGGTGCAGCGGAGGGCATAACGGGCTCTGGTCCAAAGCGCGGCCGTGGCCCTGTCGACGGATATCAACCCGGGCTCGGCGCCCTGCCCGTCGATGACGCTGGTGATGGCCAGCGCCGCCCGCTACCAGCGCCTGCTGCCGGCCGAGACGCTGAACGCCAGCACGATCAACGCGGCTTACGCGGTGGGGCCGGGGGAGCGGGTGGGCTCGATCGAAGTGGGTAAACAGGCGGATGTGCTGATCGTGGAAGCGACCGATTACCGGCACCTGGTCTGCCAGTTCGGACATTATTTGGTGGGGCAGGTGAATAGGGGCTGGGTGTGTTCCGGTACCGCTAATTGATCTCCATTGAGCTTTTTTCGGGCATTGAATTGCCGGGATTCTTAACGAGAAAAAGGGGATTTTCCAGAGGAAAGGCGCCGGATGGCGCAGATCACCCAGTAATTGTTTAGCGGAACATAACGATGGGTCCTGGATCATTTTGGGGCCTCTTGTTGCTGGTTGGCAAAAGATCTGTCCCGGTGGCGATGGCGGTAGCTGGCCCTGATTGAGCGGAATTCTTTGAGCCTTTCAAGGGGCGGGAGATGAAGCAAACCTTCCCAGATTACGGCTTTTGCTTCTGGCCGGAGATGGGAGGGAAAACCTTCAATGAAGGCTTCGGCCTCGCGCGTGAAAGTGTGATGGGCGACAATGGGTAGCAGTTGATCGATGAAGCGCCTCAGGAATTTCAGGGATCTGATGGGGTTTATGGTGGGGCGCCGGGATTCGCGAAGTGCTGCGCCGATTAGATAGATGTAGTTGTCGGGGTCGTCGACGATACCCTGGGCCAGGAGATTGGCGGCGACCGGGTTGAGCGGCAGGGTAGTGAAACCTTCGGTGAGGGCGTTGAGGTTGCCGATGGGCGCGCCGGCGCCGCGAGGGCCGAGCTCGTGATCAAGGTGGGAACGGCAGGTGAGACGGCCGCGCATGGCATAGTTGCGGCATTTGGGCTGGGTGCAGGGTTTTTTGTGGGGGTTGCGGGGCATGAAGAGCCTCCAGAGGAAATTGGAAATTGAATGGGAATTTCGAAATGGGAAAAGGGCTATCACACTGGGGTAATTATAGCACATATGTTCTGTTTTGGCAAAAAAGTGAGGTGGTGGCGGGCGGGCGTCGCCTTTTAGTGCCGGAAGCTAGAATACGGTTTTTTGGGTAGTTGGC
>CAVOYS010000003.1:0-38048 GCA_963700725.1 uncultured Chloroflexia bacterium | reverse complement strand
GTTGCAGCCGAAAGGAACATGCCCAGAGCGATGATGCCTGGGCCCAGCATGCCGCAAAGTGGAGCGTGACGAATTATTTGTGACTTAATATTGCTGCTCAACCGCCTATTCCTTGGTCATCAACCGGCTAACTTTTCTCTATGCGCCGACTGGACCCGGGTAACCAGCTCCTCTACCAGCAGGGGATCTAGCTCGCTCCAGGTCCGGCTGATGCCTGAAGCGACCAGGAAGCAGTCGGCGATAGCGAGATATTGATGGACGTTGGCCGGGGTGATGCCGCTGGCGACGGCTAAGGGAAAAGGACCCAGCGCTCTCTTCAACCTCTGGATTTTTTCCAGACTGGCGGCCTGGGCTGTGCCCGGACCACTGGTGGTGATCACATCCATGTATTGGCTGGCCAGGCTGGCGGCTTTTTCAAGGTGGTCGACGGGGCGTTGGTATTTGAAGGCGACGCCGCCAAAGTATAGTCCCGTCCAGGCGCTTTTCGCCCGAGCCGTGGCGATCCTGTTCGCGTTTGCTTGCTGCTCAACCCGTTCGTCTATGTAAGCATTATCGACCCAGAGGCCGGCCACTTCCTCAGAAAGCTGGGCGAAAGCGTCCCAGGGAGCCAGGTCCAGGCAGTTCAAGCCGATCCACCATTCGGGGAACTCGCGAAAAACCTCGTGGTGCACGGCCAGCAGTTCAGGATAGGCCAGGCTATGATTGATCAGAAAGATACCGTCGCAACCCTTCTCCCAGGCAATCCGGGCATTCCGTAAGGCCTGGTCCAACGACTCGACATGGATGACCGGCAATATAACCGGGTTTCTCTTGAAAGTTTGGCTAAATGAGGGCATGGATTGAATCCGAAAATGCTATCCGGTGGACATGTATGTGTATTATGTTAAGTAGAGATGGCGTAGCTATGGCGGCTATTTCTTATCTGCGGGCCCATTCCTGCGACCGCCAGCGGGACGAAATGTACAAATAAGGTGACGCGAGACAGGTTGCTTATTATCCTCTCCTCCCTCGAGACAAATGGGTAAAGCGAATCTTTTGGATAGTATATGCCGTAACGGCGACCGTACCAGTAACTATTTGATTGCCCATTATTTTAACACATTGGCGTCGTCGAACAGGTTGCACAGTTTACATAATTCTGTCGCCGGCTTAAGGGTTTGCCCAAAAAATTCGAAGTTTACATAATCGCACGCGGCCGGGCGCCTATGTTTCTGAACTGAGCAAGGTCCCTCGCGCTGGGATATCTGCTTCGAACCACGCTGGTTTGGCATCAGGGCCGGTAACTCGTGGCGACCTGTCGAGTCAAAGACGGACGAACCGGGCAGATTCCGGTTTTTCACCATTCCGCAGCAAGGGGCAAATTCTCGGGCGTGAAGCGTATTCTTAAGAGGAATGGGTGAAGGTGGTTGAACTGTGGACCACCTTCACCCTTGGAGGCGATCCCGGGTGCACCCAACACCCGGGATTACTTAACTCATGAACTCAAAATGGTATGGCCTTGTCGAAGATTTGGACCTGACCGGATAGTAACCCGCCTAGGCGCGCTGCCATATCTTAATCGGCCGGGCATGGATGGACGACAGCAAGACAGCGTAGCCACGCTCTTCTTCGATGTCAGCTTCAGTAATTGGTAAAACGTTCAGAAATGAGGTGCGTCCGGCAAAAGGTTCGCTGGGCAACTCATTCAGGACCTCCGTTAATGTGCGATCGAGGGAGATGACAAAGGCCTCCAGGGCGGCCGATGCGGAGGAGACCAGGGTCAAGAGATGGATGGTCAAATCCTTCACAGCTGGGTACTCTTCTGTTTGCGCATCAGGATTGGCCGATTCCTCGAACAAATAGAACGCCTGGACGCGCTGATCGTAGCTGGCGATAACCCTGGCGACCTCATGGGCTAGATAGTAGTTGAGGTAATCGACAAAATCGCGGCGGGCTAATAAAACGGCCACTTCCGTTTGCCGGTCCCTTGGCGGCAGCTTGGTACGTGCCCGCTTCAGGGAGTTATTTTTGATGGTCTCAGCTGTCTCCATCAAGGTGGTGACCTGTTTCTCCTCGAATCGTCTTTTTTGTTCAGGTAATGAGACTTCAGTTAACATGGATATATCTCCTAAATAATCTACGGAAAAATCCCGCGCTGGTCGATGGCACTGGCTACGCGTTCGACGGCCAACAGAAAAGCAGCTGAACGCAGGTCTATCTGGCGTCTTTCGCTGACCGACCAGACCTCGGCGAAAGCCCGTTGCATCATGATATTCAAGCGGTTGTGGACTTCATTGATATCCAGGAATAGCCACTGTAGTCCCTGGACCCATTCCAGGTAAGAGACCATGACACCGCCGGCGTTAGCCAGGATGTCGGGCACCACGTGAACGCCCCGTTCCCGGAGGATGGCGTCGGCCTCATAGGAGGTTGGCCCATTGGCCCCTTCCACCAGGATTTTGGCGCGAACAAGATCGGCGTTTTCTTCGTTGATCTGGTCTTCAATGGCGGCCGGGATCAGCACGTCCACATCCAGTGTAAGGAGCTCCTCATTGGTAACCCAGTCCAGGTGGCCGTTGTTCCCATAGTCGCTTAACAAATTCGACGGATTGTGGGCGACATGATCTTCCAACTCTTTTAGCTGCAGTCCCTTGGGATCGTATAAACCACCGCTGACGTCGCTGATGCCAACGATTATACAATCATACTCCTGGGAGAGAATTTGTGCGGCGTAGTAGCCCACGTTGCCATAACCCTGTACCGCCACCCGGGTTCCTTCAGGATCGCGGCCCAGACGTTTTAATATTTCGACGGTGGCGATGGCCACACCTCGGCCGGTCGCGTCCATTCGTCCCTGGCTGCCGCCTAATTCAATGGGTTTACCGGTGATGGCTTCCGGCGAGTGATAGCCCTGAATCATGGATATCGTATCCATGAACCAGGCCATTATCTTGGGATTGGTATTGACGTCTGGCGCCGGAATATCCCGCTTACCGCCTAAAATAGGCAAGATCATGGCTGCATATCGCCGGGTAAGCCGTTCTAACTCCTGCTCCGACAAGGCGGAGGGATCGACCGAGATGCCGCCCTTCGCACCGCCATAGGGCAGGTTGGCGACCGCGCATTTGAGGGTCATCAAGGTGGCTAGCGCTCGGACTTCGTCCAGGTCTACCACCGGGTGAAAGCGGATGCCGCCTTTGCACGGGCCACGGGCTGAGGAATGTTGGACTCGAAAGCCGGTGAATACCGATATGCCGCCGTCATCCAGGCGGATTGGGACGGCGACGGTTAACTCGCGTTCAGGCTGCCTGATAAATGCTCGCAGCCCATCATCAAGACCTAATAATTCAAAGGCATTTTCAAGCTGCGACAGGGCTGTGCCCAACATATCTTTGCGGGGTTTCTTGGTTGGCAACTCTAAGGAAGGGACTTCGTTGATTGATTTCATTTCTCTCTTTGTTACTAGCACGATAAGTTGATCAACGCCTCTATTGTAGCAGCGAAGGCCTGAAAACCGCATCGAAGTGTGGGATGAGAATATGAAATCGGTATGAAAAAAGGGCACTCCCGGCAGCGACCTGACCGGTCTGCTAGAGCCGTTAGGACGGTATTCCAGGGCAGGCTAGCATGTAACCCACGCCCTGGTAGGTGATGATATAGGTGGGCTCTTTGGGATCTGGCTCCAACTTCTTGCGTAAATAACGGATGTAAGCTCGCAGATAATCCAGGTCGTCCCGGTATTCCGGACCCCAGACGGCCGATAACAGTTGATCGTGGAGCATAACCTGGTTGAGATGGGTAGCCAGTTCGAATAATAGATTAAACTCGGTGCGAGTCAGGCGAATCGTGACGCCCCCCCGGGACACATTCCGGCGGGCCAGGTCGATCTCCAGCTGGCCACATTGTATGACCGCCAGGGACGGTTCGCTGCGGCCGGAGCGCTTGAGCACGGCGCGCACACGGGCTAACAGCTCTTTGGAGCTAAACGGCTTGGTAATGTAATCATCGGCCCCGGCCTCAAAACCAGCCAAAAGGTCGGCTTCTTCTACCCGAGCAGTTAACATAATAATTGGAACTTCAGAAAATTGGCGCACCTGCCGGGCGACCTCATACCCGTCGACCTCGTCCGCTAAAACAATATCCAGCAGGATAAGATCTGGCTGTTCAAGGGCAGCCTGCTGAATGGCTTCCCGGCCGCTACCGGTCGTTAGAACTTCGAAGCCGGTCGCGGTCAAGACCTCCCAGACCAGGCGCAATAGTTTGGGTTCATCATCTACCACAAGAATTCGTTGTTTACTCATGCGACTTCCCACGCCTCAAATCGTTACTCCCTTGACCTGCGACCCATACTCATTGGGTCGGCCGCCTCTGGCCTATCCCAATTACTCATCGTATTGCGAGGGAGGGAGAAAAAAAGGGTTGTTCCTTCACCGACTTTGCTCTTGGCCCAGATACGCCCGCCATGCGTTTCCACAATAGCCCGGGCAACCGGTAGCCCGAGGCCGGTGCCGGGCACATGGTAGCCCGTGGGCGACTTGACCCGGAAATATTTGTCAAAGAGGGGAATGAGGTCTTCAGGAGAAATCCCGACGCCCTGGTCGGCGATACTAATGACCACATCCAACGGCCGGATCTCTCCACGAATCACAATCAAGCCCCCTTTTGGTGAGTATTTGATGGCGTTGTCGATGATATTTAGGATCACCTGCCGGACGCGGCGCGGATCCGCGTCGACAATGGGAAAGGACCCCGGGAAATCGACGACGAAGTTGTGTTTCCCAGAGTGAAGCTGGATCTCTTGCGCTACTTCTTCGGCCAACAATGGTAGACGCACAGGCTGGGGTTCGATGTTGAGCCGTCCGATGTCGATCAGTGAGGCGTCCATGATGTCGCTGACCATCCGTTCCAGATTATCTGTTTCCTCGTCGACCAGGCGTAAGAATTCCAACCGTTTCTCTTCCGGCCAATCGACTTCGGGCAACATCAGGGCCGTCGTATACCCTTTAATGGAAGCCAGGGGCGTGCGCAGCTCATGAGAAAGCGCGGCCATCAACTCTGACCGTAATCTCTCCTCTTTCTGTAGCTGCTGGGTGATGGCCGCCTCTGCATCCAGGCGGTCGCGATCAATTTCCAGGGCAATCAGGTCGGCCAGGGCCTGGACAAGGGGCAGATCATCATGGCTGAAGACGGCCGGACCGGAGAGGGTTTCCAGGACCAGAACACCATATCTGTGTTCATCTTTGCGTAATGGCGCGGCAACGACGCTAAGCGGCATCTCCTCCAGGCCATACCCCTTGTTCATAGCTGACCGTTTGGCCGGGTGTAGGTTGGCCATTTCTCCGGCGATTTCCCGGGGTTCAGACAACAAACGTGCCTGGCCGTTGGTAAACACGCTGCCCGTAATTGATTCCCCTTCTGACAGGCTAATGCCTAAGACAGTATCCCGATCCTGGAGAGCCGGACCGGCTGCGGCTTGTGGCTGGAATGATTGGGTGGACGGTTCCCAAAAAAGGATGACCCCAAACTCGGCCGGTTCCAATACTTCCGTAATCTTGTCCAAAACTGCCTGGAGCAACTCGGCCAACTCCAGGTTAACGGCCAAGGTCCGGGCAACTTCGATGATGACATGTAACCTGTGGGCGACGCGAGGGTCGTTATGCTGAACAGACATTCTTACCCCACCATTTCCAATAGCTTTGCTGCTTAGAGGATTATTGTACCAGGGGGGATATCAGAAAGGAATAGAAGAATGGGGCTCTGGTGGGTAAAGTATGGCTGTTGCCGCAAAATCTGGGTTCATTGACCTTTTTTCCAATATCACTTCTACCTGCAGAGCTGCAAAAAAATAATCTACATCACGTCAAAACGCCGGGGATAATCAGAACGGACTTGGGTCCTTGTTTTCCTTAAAATGTTGCCCGGCCGGTGATATTGCATCCAATCCAGGTTGACTAGTGTATCCCCTAACCGTAAACTTAATAAAATCTCAACGAATTGACGGATTGACGTGGACTTCATTACGGTTTTGTTTGCTGTTCTAGGACAAACAGATACCGTTTTCGTGCACAGAAGTCGCAGGGACAGTATTAGTTCTTGTCCGAATTCAAAGATAAAAACCGGTGAGATTGAGCCTTGTCAGCCGATCGGCAAATGCCTGGCCAATGCGAGGGAAAGCGCGGCCTGTGTCTCAACGTCTTGGCTAATTAGACAACGCTGTTTTTACCTTCAGCGACCGTAGAAGGTACAGATGCGGATAGTCAACTTCAAGCCCTTTTCTATTGCCTTGGCTATTATTTTGCTTTTTGCCCTGGTGGTGCTTTTTTCCTCATCTCCTGTGTTTGGGGATTTACAGTCCGCTCAAAGCAGCAGGCCAAATCTTGCCCAGGACGCGAGGGGTGAGGTAAAGCTTAGCGTGAATCGCACTACCGGCGCCGCAAGCTTCGTCCAGATTCCTGGCGGGCTCTCAAGTCAGCCGCGAGCGCTCTTCGTCCAGAGTACAGCAGAAGCAGCGGCCGGCGCCTTTCTTGTCAAATATGGCGAGCTGTTCGGAGTCGCCGATGCGCAGACCGAATTGGTTTACCAGGGCACGGTTGTTGACAATTTCGGCAACGCCCACGCCGCTTACCAGCAGGTTTACCGGCAGGTCCCTGTGTTTGCCGGTGAGCTGAAAGTTCATATGAATGACAAAAATGCGGTGACGGCGGCCAACGGCACCTTCATCCCCAAGATCGCCATCGATGTAACGCCAACGCTTACGCCTGAGGAGGCGGAATTAAGAGCTACATTTGCTACCGAACTTTCCTGTAACACGGGATCGGTCGGGTTTGAATTCGGTATCCCCGATAGCTGGAATATCGTTGACAACGCTGGATCGGGATTGATATGGTCGGACATCGCCGGCTCGGGCATTGGCGGTAACTTCACGGGTGGGTCGGATAATGCCGCCTCCGTTTCCAGTGATGCCTTTGGCCCGGCCGATTTCGACACAGAGCTACGGAGCAATGTATTCAGCCTGGCAACGGTATATACCGCTTCACTCGAATACCTGGTCAACTACCAGAACTATGCCAATGCCGACTTCCTTGACCTGGATATCAGTAATGATGGCGGCGCCAGCTGGACCAACTTGTTGCGCTGGAATGAGGACCATGGCGATTTCTTTGCTCAGCCAGGCGAGCCTGTGGCCATAGACCTGACGGCTTACAGCGGCCAACCCAACCTGCAATTACGTTGGCGTTACTATGATCCCTCTGAAAATGATTGGGACTGGTATGCCCAGGTGGACGATGTTACCCTGATGTGTAATCGGGCTCTGGACTGTTTGCAAGCGTATCCGAGCCGTGGCACCCTTTGGCCGCCAAACCACAGGTACGCGCCCATTAACATCCTGGGTGTGACCGATCCTGACGGAGACGATATCACCATAAATATCGACACTATCTATCAGGATGAACCCGTTCGTGGGCGCGGAAGCGGCAATACTGGGTTGGACGGCCGGGGCGTCGGCACTTCCACGGCCGAAGTTCGAGCCGAGAGAAATGGCCGGGGCAACGGTCGTGTCTACCATATTGGTTTTACTGCCTTTAACAGTAACGGTGCCTCTTGCTCAAGTGATGTGCTCGTAAGCGTGCCTCACAATAAAGGCGACACGGCCGTCGATGGGGGCGCACTTTTCAACTCCAGGACAAGATAAGCGAAACCGCTTATCAATGGGTTTGTCCCGTATTTGATTCTGCCGTCCATACCTTGAGATCCAAGCTTTTAGTAAGGGACGAATCTTCCGCGAGATTCGTCCCTTTTTCTATTTGTTGGGGTGGGGCGTTTATTTTGGTCCATCGTAGCTGTTTGCCTCGTGCCAGATAGAGGCCATGACTTATAGGCTAATGTAGCCGAAATTGTGGTCAGATGTGCCTATTCATTGTAAAGTCTTCAGGTAAAGGTTTGTGAACCCGCTCCAAGATACCCATGCATACCAACCAGCCAGTGTCGTCCACAAATTGCAGCCGGCCTGGTACGGATTAAATGTTTGTCGAAACATCCTACCGGATTTCATAACGAATCATGAGGAAAATGATGCAGCAAGACGTACTCAGAACCAACATGTTGGCTATCGCCGTCGCCGGGCTTCTGATGTTCCTAACCGGGATCCTCTTATATATTTTCCGCGACAATATTTCGGATAACGTTCGTTTCTTTCTACCCATCCCACCCCTCGGTGTCGCCTCCTATATCTTCGTTTTTAATATGTACACTCATTACAACGGCTCATTGCCCGAGGGAAACTGGGCGACGACAAAAGAGATCCTTTACAGTTCGGTGATCGCCGGAGTGGCTTTTGGGGTGTTCACATTTTTACTTATTTACATCATCGATGTACTCAAAAGGTAACGGAAACCTTTACCGACCAGATTAAGCTTGGGCTCCCGCTGCTAGCGGTCCCAGGAGGAAGCCGCCATGATCTGTACTAACTGCCAGACAGTTAATTTAGAAGATGCCAACTTCTGCTTGAAGTGTGGCTACCGGATTTCCTTAAATTGCCCCCGATGTAGCCGGCGAGTAGCTACTCACGCGGCCTTTTGTGATGGCTGTGGTTTTGGGCTTACAGGCCAGCCTCCGGCCGTGCAGGCTGAGGCGCAGCCGGTAGCTTACCCCCTCCCGCAGGCCACAGCGGCTGTTCAAGACAGTAACCAACCAGAGAGCGCCGGCCGGCTAACGACAGCGCCGCGACCCCCAGATCAGGCAGCGCCGCCAAAAACGCCATTGGCAACCCAGGAAGGTCTTGAAACGCAGGTGCGACAACCCACGCCGGCGGTTGCGTCGCCGCAACCCGAGGCTCCACAGAACCTGGCGCCCGATTCACCCCTGGCCCAATATATCCCGGCCGGGTTGATGGCCAAGCTGGAAAACGCACGCTCCAGCGGCGACATGGTCGGTGAGCGTCGTGTGGTGACCATGCTCTTTTGTGATGTGAAAGGCTCCACGGCCGCGGCTGAACAACTGGACCCAGAAGAATGGTCGGAGATTATCAACGGCGCCTTCGAACATATGATTAAGCCGGTCTATACCTATGAAGGCACCGTGGCTCGCCTGATGGGCGATGGTATCCTCGCCTTTTTCGGCGCCCCCCTGGCTCACGAAGACGATCCCCAACGGGCCGTAATGGCCTCTCTTGATATGCTGGCCAGTATTGACGGCTACCGCGAGGAAATTAAACAAGCCTGGGGCATCGACTTTAACCTGCGGGTAGGTATCAACACCGGCCTGGTGGTCGTTGGTGCCGTCGGTTCAGATTTGCGCATGGAATACACTGCCCTGGGCGATGCCATCAACCTGGCCGCCCGCATGGAGCAAACAGCCGAACCCGGCACCGTGCAAATCGCCTACGACACCTATAAGTTGGTTAAGCCGCTATTTGATTTTAAAGAATTGGGTGGTATTGAAGTCAAGGGCAAAGAAGAGCCGGTCCAGGCTTATCGCGTTCTGGGCCGTAAGGGGTCCGCCGGGCGAGTGCGGGGTATCGAAGGCCTGCATGCCGACCTGGTCGGCCGGGAAGTGGAGCTGGATACCATGTGCAACCTGGTGACTGACCTGAAACAAGGCGTCGGCCGGATTGTCTGCGTGCTGGGCGAAGCGGGCATGGGTAAGAGCCGGCTTATCAGTGAGACCCGGACCGCTTTTGAAAATCTACCTGGGACAGAAAGCAGCTGGTACGAAACCACCAGCCTTTCCTATGAAACAAACCAGGCCTATGGCCTGTTCCAGCGCCTGATCCGCCGCGTCAGCGGCATCACCTTTGACGATGCGCCACGCATGATGCAGAAGAAATTGGCCGGTCTCACTGAGGATCTGCCCGAGGCGCAGCGAGCGCGAGCCACCCAGCTCTTTGAGGCCTTGTTTGGTTTGAGCAGCAGCAACGGCGGCCCGCCCCTCGAAGGGGAGACCTTTAAGCGCGAACTAGGCGAGTCCATGCTGGCCTGGTGGCGAGTGTGGTTCTCAAAACAGCCGACTGTCCTGGTTTTTGATGACATGCACTGGAGTGATGCGGCCTCCATCGATCTCCTGGAAGAGTTGCTGCCCCTGACCGCCGAGATAGGCCTGGTTATGATCTTTGCCTTTCGCGCCGATCGCAGCGCCCCGGCCTGGCAGATTAAGAACCTGGCCGACGATGAATATCATCACCGCTACACCCAGGTATCGCTTGGCCCGCTTTCCCATTCAGAGAGCAATGAACTGGTTAACCGCTTGCTGGCCGTCGCCGAAATTCCCAGGGGGCTTCGAGATAGCATTCTGGAAAAATCTGACGGCAATCCGTTCTTTATTGAAGAAGTGGTGCGCACCCTCATCGAAAATGACGTGGTGGTTCCCGAAGACCGGATCATCGACGGCAATCCCGTCCGCTACTGGGTCGCCCAGAGTGACGGCTCCGATTTCTCCATCCCTGATAATTTGCAGGCCCTGTTGGCTGCCCGAATGGACCGACTCGAAGAGGCAACTCGGGCCACCCTACAACTAGCCTCGGTTATCGGCCGCAATTTTTATCTGCGGGTTCTGCAGGCGGTTGACGAAGCCAGCCCCGAGGTTGACAAGCATGTGAGCACCCTGTTGCGACTGGATATGATCCGTGAGTCGGCCCGTGTACCTGAAATTGAATACGCCTTTCGTAATCCCCTGACCCAAGAGGCGGTCTACAGGACTATTTTATTAAAGCGTCGTCGTGAATTTCACCGCCGCGTCGGTGAGGCCATGGAGCAACTCTATGCCGACCGGCTGGATGGCTTATACGGCTTGCTGGCCCATCACTTCACCCTGGCTGAGGAACGAGACAAGGCCATCATGCATTGTCGACTGGCCGCCCAGCAGGCGATTAAGGTTTATGCCTACGGCGAAGCGGAAAAAAATCTTCGGGCGGCGTTGGAGTTGACCCAGCCAGGCGTCCAAGATGAGATCCACCTTGTTTTGCTCGAAGAATTGGCCGATGTTTGCCGTCTGGTCCGCGACTTTTCGGTAGCTATCGCCCTCTATCAAGAGGCGCTCAGAATTTGGGAAGTCCTGCCTGCCCATGAGGACATTATCGCCTTACGTTTGAATCGGAAAATTGTTGAGATTGCCACCGATACCAAATGGTCGGTGGACGAGAAGAGTTACCGGGAGTATGGTCGGATCAGCATGGAATCCCAGGCCAGCCTGGTGGCCGGCATCGAAGCCCTTTCTGATCAGCCGGTCCACTCGGAGACGGTGCGCTCCCTGGTCGTGCTCTCCATCGATGCCTGGCGCATCCAGAGCCCTCCCGATTGGGAATCAGCCCATCGCTTCGCCCAGGCGGCCGTGACCATGGCGGAAAATCTCGACGACCCGGTGCTGCTCTCGAGAGCGTTGGGCGCTCTGGCCAACGTATTGGACGGCCGCAGCCTCTTACGCGAACATGTGGCCGTCGCCCAGCGACGGTTGCTTATCAGCCAGGATGAGGCCTTCCACGATCAGCGGGAGAAAATCGATACCTTACGCGGGAACGGTGTGGCGCTTATGTATGTGGGCGAGTATGAACGGGCTATGCCTTACTTGGAGGAAGCGGCTAGACTGGCCACGGTTATCCAGGCGACAGACCAGATCGCCAACGCCTTGGGTATCCAAGCCCAATGCCTGTACCGCCTCGATCGTTGGGATGAGGTGCTGGCTATCGAAGAAAAGTGGCGCGATCTGGAGCAGAAGTATCCTCGGGAACGCATCGGCGAAACCTGTTTCTTCGTCGCCTTGAGTGGGGCGATTCATGCCCTTCGCGGCGACAGCGAGCTGGCCAGCGAATATGCCATCGAGTCGTACGATTACATGGTTTCCATGTCCGGATTGCCGGAAGATTGGCAACGCAACCAATTTTACTGACACGCACTGCCTTTGCAGGCAGAGGGCGAGTTCGCCCTGGTAATGGAAAAATTGGAAGCGTCCCTCGAACTGTCCGGCCAACCTGTCAAGCGGGGGACGATGGCCCATAAACATATAGTTTATATGATGCTCGTTGAAGCGGCCGCCCAATTACAGGACGTAGCCCCCTTAAAAAATTATGCCGGGCTATTGGAAGAATTGGCCGGGCAGGACGACCACCAACCCTACCTGGCTGTCGCTCACCGGGCCTGGGGCATTTTACACCGGCTGTCCGGCGACTATGAATTGTCAGAAGAGCGGCTGCAACAAGCCCTGGCCATTTTTATCGACATGGACGCCCGCTGGCAAGTCGGCCGGACCCAGGTAGAGTTGGCCGAATTAGAGCTGGCTCGGGCGGCCGTGGACGCGGCCGGAGAGCAATATTCCCAGGCGCTGGAATCGTTCGAGGCACTCCAGGCCCAGCCGGACGTTGCCCGTGCCCAGGCTGCCTTGGCGCAGCTGGCCTAGAAGAAGGAAATATCCCAAAACTACCATCGTTTACAGAACGTTAGCCAACTAAAAGTGGTCCTATAAACGCCAAACGTTAAATTCCATTCAATTCATCATGATCGTATGGAGCGTGAATTAGCCGACTAGCTCCGAAGTGACCTAATACTTGTAGGGAGGACCAGATGATGGACAACTATCAATTTCCAGCCGATTACTTGGACTATACTGGACGGGATGACGTCTTAAGCGGCGGCGTAAAGATGATCCCCATCGAGACGACGAAGGGGCAGTTCAAGGTCTGGACAAAACGTTATGGGAATCATCCATCCAAGAAGGTGCTGCTCTTGCATGGCGGGCCAGGCGCGAACCACGAATACCTGGAGGCCTTCGACAGCTACTTCCCCCGGGCCGGGATCGAGTATTATTACTATGATCAACTGGGTTCCCACTTCAGCGATCAACCGACCGATCCCGACCTGGTGTCATTGCCACGCTTTGTGGAAGAGGTGGAGCAGGTCCGCCTGGCCTTAAAATTAAATCGGGATAACTTCTATCTGTATGGCCAGTCCTGGGGTGGCCTACTGGGGATCGAGTACGCCTTGAAGTACCAGCAGCATCTCAAGGGCTTGATCATCTCCAATATGATGGCCAGTATCCCTTTATATAACCAATACGCGACCGAAGTGATGATGCCCGGCATCGAAGCCAGTGTGCTGGCAGAGATCAAGGCGCTTGAAGCGGCCGAGGATTATGAAAACCCACGTTATATGGATTTGCTGGTTGCGCATCACTACATTTATCATATCTTGCGTATGCCGCTTGAGGAATGGCCGGAGCCGGTGAATCGCGGTTTTAGTCATATCAACCCCGATATCTATGTGCCGATGCAAGGACCTTCCGAGCTGGGCGCTAGCGGTAAACTGTTAGAATGGGACCGAACCGCCGACCTGGCGAAAATCGAAGTGCCAGCATTGGTCGTGGGCGCCAGGTACGACACGATGGATCCTGAACACCTGGAGTGGATGGCCAAAGAGATGCCCCGAGGCCGTTACCACCACTGCCCCAAAGGTAGCCATCTGGCCCTTTACGATGACCAGCAACGCTATTTCCAGGGACTTGTAAAGTTCATCGAAGACGTCGATGAGGAACGATCTTAGTTGCCTTTGACATAAGTCCACTCGACCATAAGAATAATATCAAAGCTTGGCCGCTTTCAGCAGGTTCCAGGTCAGGAGGAAACGGCAAAATGACCGAATTCCCCAGTGGCACGGTGACATTCCTTTTCACTGATATTGAAGGCAGCACACTAATCTGGGAGCAACATGCCCGGGCCATGCAACTCGCCTTGAGCCAACACAATTCAATCATTCGTAACGCCATCGAGGCACAGGGTGGGGTAGTCGTTAAAAATACAGGCGACGGCTTTTACGCGGCCTTCTCAACGGCCGATCAGGGGCTTCAGGCGGCTTATCTAGCCCAAAAACAGATCCTGCAGCACCAATGGGATCCGCCGATCAAAGAATTAAAAGTCCGCATGGCTCTGCATACGGGTAATGCCGAGCCAAGGGGCGGTGATTATTATGGCCAGGCGGTCAACCGGACAGCCCGACTGTGCGCCGCAGCCCACGGCTACCAAATATTGCTTTCCTCGGCCACCCAGGAACTTCTCACTCCCGAACGGCCGGATGAATTCAAACTATTAGATCTTGGCCAACACCGGCTGAAGGGGCTGCTTGGCCCTGAACATATATATCAACTTTTGGGACCTGGGTTACCGGCCTATTTTCCAGCCCTGACCACCTTAGATGCTAAAGACGTTAATTTGCCGGCCCTCTCTACGCCGTTCCTGGGCCGGGAGCACCAGCGATCTGCCCTGGCAAAGCTGCTCCGGCGCGATGATGTGCGGCTGGTCACTTTGTCCGGGCCGGGTGGGACAGGCAAGACCCGTCTGTCGCTGGCGGTGGCTCAGGATTTAGCCTCCGATTTTCATGATGGGATCAGGTTTATCGAACTGGCCTCGGCAGATGATCCCAACCTGGTTTTGCCGGCCATCGCTGAACTATTGGGTGTAAAAAATAGCCCACGAACGCCGGCCGGCGAGGTGTTGAATCGATTTCTTAGACAGCGGCAAATGCTATTGGTATTGGATAACTTTGAACAGGTTGTGGCGGCCGCGCCGAAGTTGGCCGAACTGCTTGAATCGGCGCCGGGACTCAAGTTATTGGTGACCAGCAGGGAGATTCTGCGGATCTCCTGCGAGCATGATTACCCGGTCCCCCCGCTTATGGTACCGGATCAGAACGAGAAAATGACGGCCGCGCCGTTGCCTCAAAACGAAGCAGTTGCCCTGTTTTGTCAAAGGGCCAGCGTGGCCAGCCCTGGCTTTCTGCTGACTGAGGAGAACGTACAAGATGTGGCCTCCATCTGCCGCCGACTTGACGGTTTGCCTCTCGCCTTGGAACTGGCGGCCGCCAGGATGAGAATAATGCCGCCCGGCGCCCTGCTTGACCGGCTAGGGCAACGGTTGCAGATCCTGACGGGAGGGCCGCGGGATTCACCTGCCCGACAACGGATAATTCACGAGGCCATTGACTGGAGTTACTGTCTCTTGAATGAGAATGAGCAGAGGCTTTTTGCCCAACTCTCACTATTTGTCGATGGCTGGTCGCTGGCGGCCGCCGAAGCAATCTGTTTTGGTGGCGACGTTTTTTCTGTCCTGGATGGTTTGGCTTCCTTACGGGACAAGAGCTTGATTCAACAGCTCATAAGCGCTAACGGCGAGACGCGCTTTTCGATGTTGGAGACCATTCGTGAGTTCGCCTGGCAAAAATTTCAAGAGAATGAGGATCAACCCACAATTGTTAGACGTTATATCGATTACTATGCCATCGTGGCTGATGAGGAGCCCCGGGAACGCAGACGACTCTATGGTCCAGACGGGCTATTCCAGCTCTTTCTGGAGCAGTATGGCAACTTGCGGGCGGCAATGAAACGTGGGAGGGAAGCAGGCGCCTGGTCATCGGTTTTACAAGTTGGCTCCGGGCGCGGGATTCTGATGGAATCTCTTCCCCTTGATACTTGTCTTGAATGGCTGAGCTGGATGGAAGAAGCCCTGGTGAAGGCCGAGAAAATCGATCCGGAATTCCGGGCCAGGGCCTTAGAAAGCGTCGGCCAGACTATCATGTTGGTCCCAGGCCGTTTACTGGAGGCCAGAACTGTCATTCAAGGGGTGGTGTCGATTCACCGGACAATAGGTGACAGTTATAAGCTGATGAGTTCCATAAATACTCTGGGCAATTTGACTGCCCGCCTGGGTAAATACGAAGAAGCCAGGGGCTATTATCAGGAGGCACTGCAATTGGCCAAGGATTTAGATGAAGCACGGGGTGTGGCCATTATTACCGGGAATATTGGTTCGCTATTGGCCGGCATGGGTGAGACTGAAGAAGCGAATTCGGTATCAAAATTGGCCGTCAGACTCTGCGCGCCGCTTAAGCTCTATGGTGAGCAAGCGGTCTATATGTTGACATTAGCCGGGATAAAGATGCGTGCCGGGCATTACGATCGGGCGCGAGAAATTGCCCAAACTTCTCTAGACCAGTTACGGCAGTACGGCCGGTCCCATTTCGTAACCTGGGCCCTCACCGGCCTCGGTCAGATAGCTACCCGGCAGGCAAAATATGGTTATGCCACTGACTTATTTAAGGAGAGCCTGGAAATCCTAAAAGAATACCCCGAGGATGAGTCGATAATACAGGCGTTGGAAGGGGCGGCCGAGTTGCAGCTAGCCCAAGGTCAGGAGCAGCAGGCCGTCCTTCTCCTGGGGGCTGCCACCTCGTTACGTGACGAGACGACAATTCGCCGGATGCCTGTATCGTTGCTTGAATACGACGATCTACTATCGGGACTTCAGGCAAAGCTCGGCCAGCAAAAACTGGAAGAAGCCTTGGAGCAAGGCGAATCGTACGATTGGGAAGAAGCCATTGCTGAAGCGCTGGACATGCTCGCGATTACTGGCGCATGACAAGAACCCGGTTTTTCCAAAAAAACCGGCTTTTTAAGAAGGGGTTTTTAAGAAAGGGGTGCCCCGATCCGGACCACCATCTTGCCGATATTCTCGCCGGTAAAGAGACCGATGAAAGCCTGGGGCGCGTTTTCCAATCCTTCGACTATCGTCTCCCGCCACTTAATCCGGCCGTCGCCCATCCACTGGCCCATATCGGCGTAAAAATTAACCAGCCGGTCCTGGTGGTCGCCGACGATGAAGCCGGTTATCGACAGGCGCTTGCTGATAACCAGGGTAAGATTGTTGGGTCCGGCTACCGGTTTGCGGGCATTATAATGGGCGATCATCCCGCACACGACCACCCGGCCGAAATTGTTCATCCGTTTTAGCGCCGCTTTAAGATGTTCGCCGCCCACATTTTCGAAATAGATGTCAATACCCTGTGGGCAGAGTCGCCAAAGCTCGTTGTTGAGATCAGGCGTCTGCTTATAATTCAAAGCCGCATCAATGCCGGCCTCCTCTACCAGCCAGGCCACCTTCTCGGCCGATCCCGCGCTGCCCACCACCCGGCAACCCTTGATTTTAGCGATCTGGCAAACCAGCGAGCCCACCGCCCCGGCCGCGGCCGAAACGAAAACCGTCTGCCCTTCTTTCGGTTGCCCCAGGTCCAGGAGCCCCACATAAGCCGTCAGTCCCGGCATACCCAAAACGCCCAGGTAACTTTGGATCGGGGCTACGTTTGGGTAAATCTGGGTTAACTTACCGGCCGGGGCTGCGAAATATTCTCGCCAGCCCTTGGTGCTGTAAACAAAATCCCCCTCCGCCAACGCCTCACTCCGGGATTCGACTACCTGCCCCACTGCGCCGCCAGACATCACCCGGCCGATCTCATACGCGGCCGCATAACTCTTGCCCTCGCGCATCCGGCCGCGCATATAGGGATCCACCGACATAAAAATGTTTCGCACCAGCACCTCGCCCTCGCCCGCTTCCGGCATGGGCGTTTCAACTAGCTCAAAATTATCAGGATCCGGCAGCCCCACCGGCCGGTCCCGCAGCCGCATCTCTCGGTTAACCGTTGAATTCATATTCCCTTCCCACTGATTATAAAGATGATGACCGGCATACTCTGGGCCAGGGATTTCCGGAGTCGACTGGAATAAATGCCTGTTGTTTAGCCAACCCTGTTATGCCCATGAAACGGAATTATCCGTATACTTGAGCTCCATTGCCAATGCCTTCTCCAACAACATGGGCGCTTTGGGATCACTCCGCCCCCAGGCCAAGGTATCCAGATAGTCGGCCGGAGAAACCATGTAGCGCATTGTCTGTTCCGTCCGGGGGAACTTCTGCTCGGCCAGGCTCACACGGCACCAATAGAAGCGCTGGTAGGTGAGGTCACCCTGCTCATCTATCGCCTGCTGCGATCCTAGTGTTGCCAGGGCGACAATCGAGGCATCAGCCTCCTCCATGAGTTCGCGGCGGAGGGCTTCCTCGGCTGTCTCACCAGCCTCGATTCCTCCCCCAGGGACCCAGCGTAGGGTATCATCGGGATCTTCCCCAACTAGCAGCATCTCGGCCGACGAGATAAACGCGAGTGCGTATACCCGCGAAGGGACAACCATCCTGCCGCCCACCCAGCTCAGGGTGTAAAGGCGGCCTTGTTCAGTTATCTGATGCAAATATTCGCCCAATTTTGTGCCTCTCGCTATAACAGTCATACCGCATCACAGCTTTATTGACAAACCATCAATCAGATCATAATTCTAAGACGTCCGGGTTGGAAAGGTATAGCTCTTTCAAAGCGATAAACGCTTCGGCCGTCCATTCAGGGTAACTATTTGACCAATAATGGCTTAGCTCCTCAGCCGACCAGTTGCGCTGGACCGTTTCTTCGATGGCCCGGCGGTGTTCTCGGTCAACCTTGGGCCACAAGCGAACGAGCGCCAGGTATCCGGTCGGGGGTGGTTCGCCAGAAAGCAAGTAGCGGATGGTCAGGGCTACCGGCCGGTAGACTCCCTCCTGGGCTAACAGATTCCACCACCAGGCCAGGACCGGCGTGGGATCCAGTTTCAGGTCTTGTCGGGCTAATAAATTCTCCTTAGCCCGGCCGACCACGCCCATACGCCGCAGAATAGCGGCGAGCTCCCCTTTTGATACAGCGGCCGTTTCTGCATTTGATCCGTTCGCTGCGGGCATAGCGCCAACTGGTGGGGACGAAGTGCCACTATCTGGGGAAATTGGGCTATTGGTTGGGGATATCGTGTCGCCGGCTGGGGACATTGGGCTACCGGCCGGGGAGATAGTGCCAACATCTGAAATTGGCTGCCCAACAGAATTAAAAGATTGTTGTTGTTGTAAATCTATCTCCATTTCTTCACTCATATAATCAACAACAACAGTACCGGCCGATGGGGACAAGATACCACTCGACTGGGTCATACGGCCATTGGCTGGGGACAAAGTGTCACTCGCTGCGGAGATAGTCCCGTTGGCCAGGGATAAACTGCCATTGGCTGGCGAGATAGTGCTTCTGGATGAGGACATAGAGCCATATGAAGTAGAAAAATGTTCCAAGGGGACGCCTGTATTATTGGCAACGATGAGTGCAATAATCTGGCAGCGCCATTCGTCAGAGATACGCCAATGGTGGTATTCATCTTCACACACGGCCGCTAATGCCTGCAATTGATTTAAAGCACGCCGAATCGGTTTGTGACTGATACCAGTTAGCATGTGAAGCTGTTGTTTACTAAACGGCCGGTTGGTTAGCAATAGAACCAGCAGGATCGTCGACGGAGTTCCTTTGATTTGCAGCAGGCGGCCGGTGACGTCATCTTGCTCCGGAAATGTTGGCCGGCTGATATTGATCCGCGTTCCGTCCGGACTGGTTGAATAACCGAGGTTTTGAGATCCATCATTCATTTCATTTTCCATTGGGTTAACTTTCCTCCTACTGAATCTATACGGGCCGTGCTGCCATCGCTGCTAGGCCAATAAAAAAAGGCCGGACCTTCACCGGATAGAGTTTCACAGAAACCCAAACTTCTGGTGATGGCCCGGCCAGCAACATTAGCAAGGCACGGTCAATATTTGAATGTTTTACGACTATAGCATAGCACATATGTTCTATTTCTGCAAGTTGAAAACGAGAACAGCCAACATCCACAGGCGTTGCTTGTCACGGCAACCAGTCCTACCCACACCGCCCAAACCCGCAGGTCTCTGAGACCTGCGAGGTTTAACGCCGTCTCGGCCGGATTGTCAATCCGGCCAGGCGCAGAACTACCCACTTCTTATTCCAGTTGGTTGGTAGGCGTAATCTCAGAGGAGCACTATCCTGTCTAGCAACAAATCTTTTGGTGATTGGGGTGACATCTTCGCCGACCAGATCCTCGTTGCGACAATCCTCGACCGCCTGCTGCATCATCCGACAACAGTCAACATTCGTGGACAAAGTTATCGTTTGCGTAAGAAGCGAAAGGCATGAGTCTTTACTACGTTGAACGAGTTGTAGAACGAGGGTTGACCCATAATAGGCCAATTGGTCTGGGGAATTTTTTCTTGCCAAAAATAGGGAATTCTGTTCAGCCATTGACTCTATCTGGACACGGTGTATTAAGAATTGTATTATTTTCTCCTTTTCCCTTTCTCTCCAACATCATCTAGAGAAACTGAGTTTTTTTTAAAAGACTTAGTTTCTACCCAGCCCACACCACCCAGCCCTCCCGGGCCCCCAGGTTCTACGAGGGTTTTTCTCTTAAGAATATACCCCCGTTTTCTTGTATCAATCCTATTTTATGCTGTATGATTGCCTGAACCCCTCTTTGCGCAGGAGGACCATATCATGATAATCAAACCTAAAACCATCACCCGCATCGGCATCGTCCAGGTCATCCTGGCCTCGACCTTTGTAATCTGGCTGATCTTTTTCCCCAGCACAGCCACCAACTTCGCCTGGCCCATCGCCCCAGTGGAGAGCGCCATGTTTATCGGCGCTGGCTTCATTGCCCGGGCCTACGTGGGAGTATTTCTCTGGCGTCAGACCTATTGGTACGGCCTGCGCTGGCAGGTGTGGGGCAACTACGCCTTCCTGGCAGTACTGCTGGTGGCTACTTTTTGGCATATCGGCGAAATGAATTGGGATAGTAACATCATCATCGCCCACATCTGGGTACTGGCCTATATCGTCGAACCGCTGGTCTTGCCCCTTTATGAGCCGCGGAGCGAGGAAGCCAGGGCGCCCCTGCCGGCTGAGTTGAGACAAGGCCCTATCTTTGTCGGCTTAAAGCGCGTCTTGCTGGTAGGTTTCGTGTCAGGTGTTGCCCTGGGCTTGCTGCTTTTCATCAATCCCGAGTTCATGGACACCCGCTGGCCCTGGCCCCTCGATCCTTTCGACGCTCGTATCATGGCCGCCTTTCCCATCCTGGTCGGCTTGTGGGCGCTTTACGGCTACCGGGCCACTGACTGGGCCGAGGTCAAGCCGGGTCTGGTCGGTTCGCTGCTCTTTACCGGCGCCCTCTTCCTGGTCTGGCTTTACAACTTGCCCAACTACGATCCGGATCGCCAAAATATCATTGAATTCGGGATAATCACGGCCGGCTTTACCCTCTTGCTGGCCTTTTATTATTACCGGCAGCAGCGAGCCAAAAGGGATTTACCACAAACCTCTGAAGCCCCTGCCGGCTAACCAAAGGAAGGATATGGAAATATTTCCAGGTTTATATGTTCTAGGTGGGCGCGCCGGCGCCAACGTCCGGGCTTTTGTCCTGCAAGACGGCGACGATCTGATCATCATGGATACCTTGTTTGCGACCCATCCCCGTCTGATCTTGGAGCAGATCGCCGCCATCGGCCGCTCGGTTAATGACATCAAGCACATCATATTAACCCACGGACACCGCTCCCATCTGGGCGGCCTGGCAGAGCTTGCGGCCTCGAGTGGCGCACCGGTCTATGCCCACGAATGGGAAGCAGACATTATCGCCGGTCAGCGGGCGGCCCAAAGCGTCTCCTGGTTGCCCCATTCGCCGCTGCAAAGTTACCCTTTCCAGCTTGGCAACAACCTGGACTTGAGCAAACACAAGCCCGTAGCGCCCGACCACTTTATCCACGAAGGTGACCAGATCGGTCCCTTGACTGTCGTCCATTCGCCGGGGCATAGCCCGGGCCATTTGACCTTCTGGTGGGCGGAAAAAAAGGTCTTGTTTGCCGGTGATGCCATCGTCACCTGGCCGCGCCTGGAATTAGGCTGGCGCGGATTTTTGCTAAACCCGACCCAACACCGGGCATCGATTCGCCGGCTGGCGGAATTTGACACCGAGGTACTGTGCACCGGCCATGGTGATCCCATATTGAACGGCGCCGGGAATAAAATTCGAGCCCTCTTGCCCCAGATTCTCTGACCAGGTCGATCCGCGATGCTGCCTATTTTTTCCCTCGGCATAGGTCATCGCCGCCGGGCTCTCAGAGGGTCGCGGCCAATGAGTGGCTTAGACCAAAAATGTAATTAATCGTATTTATGGAGTCAATGTATGTCGTCATCAAGCTGGATCGGTAAGAGTATAGGTGGGCGGTACCAGATCGAGGCTTTGCTCGGTCAGGGTGGTATGTCCTCCGTCTATAAAGCCAGCGATCCCAATTTAAATCGAACTGTGGCCGTCAAGCTCATCCATCCCCACCTCTCCGAACAGTCGGAATTCGTCGACCGTTTTCGGGCGGAAGCCAGCGTGGTCGCCCAACTACGCCAGCCAAACATCGTCCAGGTATATGATTTTAACCAGGACGGCGATGTTTTTTACATGGTCATGGAATTTGTGGCCGGTGATACCCTGCGCGACGCCCTGGACCGGCTCAACAAGGCCGGCCGGCAAATGCCCCTGGTGGAGGTAATGAAATATGCCCTTAACCTTGGCCAGGCCATCGAATATGCCCACCAGCGCAATGTAATCCACCGGGACATCAAGCCGGCCAATGTCATCCTCGATAAACAAGGCCAGGCCGTCTTGATGGACTTTGGCATTGCCAAGATCATAGGTGGACCCGAATACACGGCCACCGGGGCGACCATGGGCACCGCCATCTACATGCCTCCCGAACAAATTCGGGGCGAACGAGTAGACGCTCGCAGCGATATTTACGCCATGGGCGTGATGTTGTTTGAGATGATCGCCGGCCAGCCCCCGTATCAAGCCGTGTCGCCTATGACCATCTTGATGATGCATCTTGGCGATCCCGTGCCCGATCTGAACATACCAAGGCCGGACTGCCCGGCCGTTTTGCGACAGATCGTTGAAAAAGCCATGGCCAAAGATCCCGCCCAGCGCTACCAGAGTTCGGCCGAGATGAATACCGCCCTCGCCGGAGCCTTGGCCGCACTGAAGCGTTTATTGCAGGCACCCACTGCCTTAGGCGTAGACGCTGTGGCCCCGACGGCTCCTTCCCCGGCCGGCCAACCGCCGGCCGTTTCGACCGCTCTCGGCCAGACCAACGCCAGTGGCAACGCCACAAGAATCCGGCAACCAGTCGCCCCGGTCAGCTCGTCGGCCGCGCCGGCAGGGGATTATCAGCCGCCACTGGTCGTTACCTCTGGTCAAAGTAATAAAAAACCGTTGATCGTCTTGGTTCTACTGCTCATGGGAGTATTTGCCGTTGTCGCCATTTCACTGGTGGCCCTCTTTGTGCTGACCCGTGGCCGTGATGAGACCAGCACAGTCCTGGCTGGCGAGCAACTGACCGGTACGGCGCTCGCCTTTTTGCCGGCCGACGGAACCGAATCACCGCTTGTCGACCTTGTTCCGTCCGCTTCCCCTGGTCGGGTAGAGACCCAGGAGCCGGCCGGTATCCCAATCATCGAACCTACCGCGACCCTGGAACTCGAACCCACACCCGTCCCGGAAAGAGTAGGCTTGCTTCTATTCTCAGACAATCAACTGGCCCAGGCCGGCACCTTTTCGTTGACGATCCCTGGTGTCGCCATCCCGGCCGCCGGAACGCATTACACGTTGTGGTTTAGTGATGGCCTGGTCGATGTTATTATGGCCGAGATTGAACCGGGCAGCGACATTTCGATAACCGTCGAGAGCCAAGAAAATCTGCCGGCTATCTATGACCGCGCCTTTATTACTCTTGAGCCAGATGGTCAAAGTGATGGGCCGTCGGGAGAACCTCTATTCCTGGCTTTCAGACCGCCTGCTTCGCTTGATGTGATCCCCTTGTTGCTGGCTACCGCGCCCGATACGCCCGCGGGTAAAGGGTATCTCCCGGGCGCCGAAGAGCAGGCCCGGCTGGCCGCTGACCATGGTGGTTTTATGTCAGACGCGCTGGCAGCCGGTAACCTGGCTGAAGCCCAACAGCACGCTGAGCATGTCATCAATATCCTGGCCGGCCAGGATAACAGCGCCTTTGGTGACCTGAACGGAGATGGGCAGGCCCAAAATCCCGGCGATGGCTTCGGCGTCATCCTTTACCTGGAACGAGCCATGGAACAGGCCCGGCTGGCGGCCGCGGCCGAGAGGGCTGGCGAGCAAGTCAAAGGACATGCCGAGGCGACCATCAATGCCGGCGACAATGCCCTGGCTTTCATCGACGAGGCTATCCAGGTGGCCGGGCGCGTCCTGGCCTCTGATTCGGTGTCCGAGGCTCAACTGTCAGAGCTGGCCCTCAATAACGCACTGGCCGCCATTCTCGACGGCCGCGACGCAGACGGAGACGGCCTCATCAGCCCATCACCTGGCGAGGGCGGCATCCGAACTGCCTACCAACAGGCTTTGAAGTTGGCCGCCTTCGAATTTTTTAATGCCGGCGATGTATCTTTCGACCTCGAGTAGCTGCCTTCTGCCAACAGCCCACCAACGATTGCCCACACTTGGCATTCTCGGGCGTTTTAGACAGGTTATAAAAAATGAGTCAATCAGGTTCCTTGGAAATTACCCCGGCCGGAGAGGAAGCCGGTCAACCCGGCGTGATCCATCAATATCACGTCCGGCTGGAGTGGCAGGCGGGGGTATTGTCAGTTACCGATCTGGGTGGGCTGGAGCGCCTGGCCGTCAATGGCGCCCCCTTAGAAATTCAACAACCAACGATCTTAATTGCTGCCGATACCCTCGAATTCGCCGGGTTGCGCTTTAACTGGCGGCCGGGCGAGCCCAGTCTGGATGTGGCTCAAATAGGGGAGGGGGAACCGGCCCAACCCAGTCGATATTTCCTCACCGTAACCACCCCTGAATGGAGCCGTCAACTGCCGCTCCTCGAGCCCGTCATTAGCCTGGGCCGGGCTGAAGAAAACGATTTTGTTATCAACCACAGCGGCATATCGCGCTTTCATGCCCGGCTGGAGCAAATTGACGGCGCTTATGAGCTGATCGACCTCGGCAGCACCTTTGGCCTCAAATTTCAGGGGCAGCCCGTAACCAGAAAAGTGTTGGCCGACGGCGACCTGATCCAGATCGCCGCTGAGGTTAGCCTGACCTTCAAGATAGTTGGTCAACGGCAGCCGGCCGGGCCTCAAAAACAGGTGGACCCGTTGCCTCTGTCTGCTGGCGGCCAGACCAGTGTTATTGACATGGCCCGGCACCTGGAAGCCGGACCCCGGCCGCTGCCTGAGGCGACTGGCCTGTGGCAAACGGCCGTCCCCCACCTGGTGGTACACCTGGTCGACCAGACCTGGCAGGTGCTCTTTACCAAGGATCATATGTCCATCGGCCGCGACGACGACAACGATATCATTATCCCTGATTCTTCTGTTTCCGGTCGCCACGCGACTATCGATCGCCGGGGTGAGCAATTCATTATTCGCGACGCCGGCAGCGACAATGGCCTGTGGCTGGGTAAAGAACATGTCGAGGCGCACAAGCTCCGGCCGGGCGATATTATCAGCCTGGGCCGGGCCAGGATCGTCTTCAAAGCCGGCTTCAGTCCCAATGATCTAACCCTCATCGGAACCCCCTCCATTGACGGCCAGCGCCGCCGCCGGCCGGTGATATTTGTGCCCGGCCTGGGTGGCTCAGAGTTATGGCTGGGCAGCGAACGGATCTACCCCATTCCAAAAATACTCCTGTCCAATCCCGAAATCCTCAGCCTGCCGGGTGATCCTCGGATCGAAGCCCGGCAGATCGTTAGCGATGTCGTCATCTTACCCGGCGTTTTTAAGCAGGAGCAATACAGCCGCCTGGGCGACTACCTGGTAAGCGGCCTCGGCTATCGTCGCGGCGACGATCTGCTAGAGTTCGCTTACGATTGGCGGCAAGATATTCGCCTGGCTGCCCGTAAACTGGCCGAAACGATTGAACAATGGCGTCCTGGCGCACCCATCACCATCATTGGCCATAGCCTGGGCACCCTGGTCACCCGCTACTACGTCGAAAAATTGGGCGGCAAACGTCTCACCGAGCGCATCATTTTAATGGGCGGACCTCACTACGGAACCCCAAAAGCGATCCTGGCCATCCTGACCGGGCCCGGCATCCTGCCTTTTGGACTGGCCAATAATCGCATTCGCCAGGTGATGTCCCAATACCCGACCTCCTACCAGATTTTACCGATTTACCCCTGCGTCTTTGACCAGGAAGGGCGGCAGATAGATGTCTTGAGGGATGAGAGCTGGTTGCCGGAAAACCAGCGCCCCTTCTTGAAGGCCGGACGCGATTTTCATCGCGAGCTCGGTCTACACTCCAGCGTGCCCACCGTCTCCATCTTTGGCTATGGCTACAAAACGGCTGTACGGGCTCTTATTGAGCGCCGGCCCGGGGGTGGCTGGCATAAAGTGAGTTTCGTCGAAGAAGTTGCCGGCGACCTGACCGTCCCGGCCGGCAGCGCTGTCCTCAAGAACTCCGAGATCCATCCCGTCTACCAGGAACATGGCGCCCTCTATGTCGACAACGACGTCAAGATGCGCTTGAAAGTTGAGCTAACCCGTTCGACGACTATCGATGGAAAAAGCATCTAAGCCGTACTCCTCAGCCGCAATTTCACCTGCGCTAAGAAAAACTGAAAGTTTTTATCTCATAACCACCCAGCTACCCCTCACTTCCCCGACAACAACGTCAGGCTAACACTCTCTGGCTGCATCGTCTCCTGCACCACTTCCAACAACGCCTTGCTCAACTGGTCCAGATCCACCTCATCCCGGGCTGCGGCCGAGAATTGGGCCAATGCCTGTTCGGCGTGATACTTTTTCCTGTAAAAACGCCGGTCAATATTGTTTTGCACGCGTTTCCGCAAGGGATTAAAAAGTCCCGCAATAACCAGTGTGGAGATGACAATAAAGATCGGCGACTCTTGGTGGCCCACGACCGAGAATAACCCCTGCAAGATAACCACCAGCCCAAGATAAACCAGGGCCAGGATGACGGTCACGATCGCATATTGCAGCGTGCGCCGGATGATGATGTCAATGTCAAACAGTTGGTGGCGCAAAATGGCGATGCCCATGGCCATCGCAAAAAAATGGGGAAGTATTCGAAAATATAATTCGCAATTTGGTCAAGATCAGATAAGAACCCAGGATTAAAACCCAGGTCGTTTATGAAGCTGATGACGACCGGTAATCCTAAAACCAGCGAAATACCGGTTACGGCCGCGAATACCAGCCACTTCATTTGGATACGCTCTATGCCCGAAGATCGGAGGTAGCGAATAATCACCGCCATCATCGAGCCTAATGTGCCCAATACCATCATGCCCGTGGCTATCGGGCTAACAGCCGCGAAAAAATCTTCGCTGCCCGGGATAGCTAAAGGATTCTCCGTAAAAGTAACATCGAATCCCTCTTACGGCACGGGCGAGAATTGCAGGGCGGCCGACAATTCCCAGGATGCCTATCACCGTCACCGCCGTCACCGGCCACCAGCGCCGTGACGGCAACCGGCCGTCCGGGAAGAACTGCAAAACCAGGCTGATCGGGTATGAAAAAAACCGGCACCCAGCTCCAGAAACCGATCCATTCCATCAGGGGAATAATACGCTGCAGACTCTTGTTATCAGTCACAGCCTCAAAACCGAAAACAAACACCGTCATGGCCGAAAAGAAGCCCACCGTTAGAAAAAGCCAGCCCACCGTATGACGGGGGTGTCGGGAGATAATCATGATTGCCAGCACGGTATAGACGATGCCAACGACATAGCCGACGCCGCCATCAATTCCGCCGCTAACGATAAGGCTCATGGCCAGTGCTGATAGCAACAGTCCGGCGTTTATCCCGGCGATAATCAGGACCACCCTCTTCAAAGTGACCGCCCTGTTTCGGCTCGTCATACCTTGTTCCATTTCTCGCCATTCCCCAAAAAACTGAGTTTTAAAGATAAAACTCAGTTTTTAATTGATCACACTGAATAAGTTATCGCTCACTTCTTCCTCGACAACAATATCAGGCTAACGCTCTCCGGTTGCATCGTCTCCTGAACCACTTCCAACAGCGCCTCGCTCAGCCGGGCCAGGTCCACTTCATCCCGGGCTGCGGCCGAGAATTGGGCTAGCGCCTGTTCAGCGTGATACTTCTTCCTGTAAAAGCGGCGATCAATGATATTCTGAATACGCTTGCGCAGCGGATTAAAAAGACCGGCTATAACCAGGGTCGAGATGACAATAAAGATGGGCGATTCTTGATTGCCCACGGATGAGAACAACCCTTGCAACAAAACCACCAGCCCGAAATAGATCAGCGCCAGGATACCGGTCACGATCGTATATTGCAGCGTGCGCCGGATAATGATGTCAATGTCAAATAGCCGGTAACGCAAAATGGCGATGCCCATGGCTATCGCTAGAAAGATTGGAAAGGTTATGAAAAGAAAATCCGAAATGATGTTGGGATCAGATAACAGGTTCCAATCTAATCCCAGCCTGTTGATGATGCTGATAACCGAAGGCGAGACTAATAATAGTGAAAGGCCGGCAACCGCTGTGAAAACCAGCCACTTCATCTGTGCACGATTGATTCCAGAGGATCTGCGATAGCGCACGATAACTATGAGCAAGGCTCCAATAACACCGATCGACAAGAAGACGGGCGCTATCAGGAGGATTAAATCCAAGAATTCTTCGCTACCCTGGATGCCGAACGGATTGTAAATACCGCCGATTCCAATTTCTGCTAACTCCTCTTCTGTCCAGGGCTGGAGTAAGTAACCGGCCATCAGGCCCACGATGCCGATAATCGCCGCGGCCAGAACCGGCCACCAGCGTCGCGACGGCAGCTCACCATCAGGAAATAGCTGGATGACCAGGGTGATCGGTATAAAAAACACCGGCATCCAAGTCATTTCTCCTATCCATACCATCAGGCCAAGGACCTGAATCGAGCTGATAGAAGGCGCCAATTCTTTAAATCCAAATACCAATGTACCCAGGGCTGCGAAAAAGCCAATGGTCAAAAAAAGCCAGCCCACCGTGTGACCAGCTTGCCGGGAAAGGATCAGGATAGCCAGCACCGTATACACGATGGAAATCAAGGGATAGGTGTCAAATACCGGCCGTCCGGAGATGCTCACCATTATGGCAAAAGCTACCAGTAAGATGACAGCGTTGATCACCGCGATAAGCTGGGCGACTTGCTTCATATAAAGTGACTTGTTGGTGGCGCTACCGGCCACATCTTCTCCTTCGTGCTTTGGTCATAGATTGACTGGTGGTCCAAAACAAGTTATTCATCTGAACGATCATACAATACCAGCTCATCGTCTGGAGATCGTTACGGAAACGTTACAGCCAGTCCATTCACCAACTTCCTCTTCAACTTCCGAACTTTTCCTAAACATCGGAAGTTTAAATCCTTAGGAGAGCGCGGAAGTTTTATAGAGACCATCTCGCCTAAAAAGGAACAAATCACCACCCGAACACGTCTACTAACTGTTAAAATAACGTACCAGGAGGCGATCAAATGGCCATAGCTAGACATCATGTTTCATTCTTAATTTTCATTCTGCTCCTAACGGCCGCCTGCTCGCCCGCTACTCCCGCCGATCTCGCTCTCCCGATCCCTACCCAACCAGCCGCTGACAGCCAGCCTGGAGAGACGGGGCCAGACCGGCCGGCCGACCCGCCTAACCCCGATGCAGCCATCTTCGCCGAAGATGCCGGCATCACCCTGGAGGAAGCCAACCAACGCCTGGTCTTCCAGGAAACCATCGGCGACATTCAGCCCCAACTGATGTCTGACCTGGGAGACACTTACGGCGGGCTGTGGGTCGAGCATGAACCCGCCTATCGCATCGTCATCGCCTTGACCGAGGGGGATCAGGCATCCATCCGGCCCTATATTGAAGGCCAGGACTGGGCCGGCTATGTCGAGGTCATCCACGTGGATTACACGCTGGAAGAGTTAACCCGCGACCAGGCTGCTGCCGGCCGGGCCGCCGAAACGGTCCATGCCTCGGTAACCACGGCCGTGGACGTGATCCATAACCGGGTCGAGCTCTGGGTCGGCAACCCCGAGCTTTTCCAAAATGATCTGATTGGAGCGGGTCTCAGGCTGCCGCCCTCCGTCGTAATCAGCGCCTTTGAGGCTGGTGGGGATCTTCCGGAAAGTAACCAGGGTCTTGTCTTGGAGGCTCCCACGGCCGACGGCCGGACCATTTACCTGCCCAAACAAGCCCCGACCGATATGAGCATGGCCGCGCTCATTGAAGGGGATCTCATTGAGGTCAACGGTTGTCTGCGGCTCACCAGCGCTGATTACGAGCACGGCTTCCTGGTAATCTGGCGGAACGACGCCGATATCCGGGTCGCCGGCGATCTCATCGAAGTGCTCGACGGCCGAGGTCAACCTATCGCCCGGGTTGGCCAGCCTCTGCGGGCCGGCGGCGGGGCCATCGAATCGCCCACCGGTTATGGCCGCCTGGAGGAAAGCATCCCCGGCCTGCCCATCGAGGGATGTCCTGGCCCATACTGGGTCATCGCCACTATGGAAACAGTGAGCCCACCGCTTGGCAGAAAAACCCCCACGCCCGAGATCTATCATCAGCCCTAAACATGAAGGACCTGGACTTCTGTTGCCTCATGCCATATGACCCAAGATCGTCAAAGGAACCGCACCCGCTCGCCCTGACCCCATCCTGCGTCCCACTCGCTCCCCTGAACCGGCACATCCACTTTCAGCCAGCCCGAAATCTCCAGCTTTAGTTTCGCTTCCACCTTACCGACATAAGTCCGATCGTTCTGAAGACCTTCTGATGAAATAATCTTTGTATATCGCTTAATTAGCGATGCCCGTATACCTTCATCCACCTCGCCATTTGCAATCATCCCATCCAATACCTCGGTAAAAGAAGCTAGAAGCTCTCTCCTGGTTTCTTTCTCCGCCAGTACCTGGCCACGGTTCGGCAGCCCTTCAGTTACACCTTCGTCGATGAGCGATTCATTTGTTGAGACCGTACCCATGGTCCCCAAAATCTTCCTCGCATCCCATTCCAAATTCTGCAACCCGGGGTCTGATAAATTACTTACCATGCGATTCGCCTTGTTGAGTTGGCTCTCGACCTTTTTTAATATCTTCAGCTTTTCCTTATCCTGGATTAGTGCGGTATTGCGCCCGCCTAAAAGCTGATGGGCCAGCTCGAAGATCCCCAAATACGCATCAGCCGCCTTTTTGAGTTTAGCGTCATCTTTGTCTAGCTTGGCGTACTGCGCATGGATCTTGGCCCTGACTGTATCGAAGCCGTTTGGTCCACCGATTCCGGCCAGATCATTCAGACGCGTGACCACAACCGCTCGAGCCATGTCGTTTCGTCGCTGGATGAGCCCGGCCCGGCGCGGTCGATGCCTGTCTGACGACTCGCCGGACAGCTTGATTGCCCACCGTGCGCTGCAGATGCAATAAATTGGCCGGCGACAATGAACCCAGGTTTGGCGCCACCTGCTGGTTTGCTTCCACGCCATTTTGCTGCCGCTCAGCCTTGGAAATATCGCCTGACCGGCCAGCCCCCCTGATTTGGGTTTGCCTCTTATCTTCTTGGTTCCACTGTGTCTCTGTGACACCATTTTCCATCCCCATCCCTCGCTGTGAGCGGCTAATCGTCCCGCCACACATAACGCTATTACCTCAGGATCCAAGACCGCTGTCTGGTGTGCCGGTACGCCAGCATTAGTAATTCAGTGATCGTCGTTTTTTCTGTACTAACCGCTGACCTGGAGGCCAGGATATGAGTATTTCTACAGCAATGATAATAACCCATCTTCCAACAGCTGTCGATTCAATCGCCGAAAAAGTCAGCCAGACACACCCTCGCTCGCGCCCACTCCGCCATCATCCCCGCCCCTTCCCTCTCGAACTCGCCCATTTCCAACAAATTTCCCCTGGCCCCGGCCGCCCAGATCGACTAAAATTAAAGTAATATTTCCAGCAGTTGTCGCTGGGCAGGCCCAAAGACCCTTCAAAGCCAATCATCAGCACCGGGCTCAACAACGGAACCGATTGGCAAAGGGGAAGTAGCGTAGATGAATAGGCGGAGAGCATTTTTAGCTCTGATCGCATGGATCGGATCCACACTACTGCTAATCTTCCGGCCGCCAACCCACCCATCCCCGATAGCCGGCCGTCGTAGGCCTGCTACAATCCCCCCATGTTGGCCCGGCTTGCGGTCATCCTAACACTTACTGTCACCTTCAGCTTAGGGATGCTGGCCGGCGCGTTAGTCGGTCCGGGTTTGGGCGGAGTGATTCTGTTCGGCGTCGGCCCGAGCTTGGCCGTCACCCCAGATATTACCACATCCCCGAAATGACTCTAATTCTGATTGGCAAGTATTTCATTATGTCCGTGTCGGATATGGCTTGAAGCAACGGTCAATTATCCGGAAAGCGTAAAGTTACTGGACTATTGGTGACATTAGTCACATGGCAAGCGGGGTGGAGGCGTGCTATGCTGCCACACTGACTTATTGAGCCGTGCCATTTGGAGGGAAAGGCCATGAAGATTATTACAGTCATTATTGTGCTATTAGTTCTTGCTTCGTGTACAAGTGAACCAGCGGTCATTGATCTCAATGTAACGGAACAAGTAATTCAAGATGTGACGGCAACACCAAACAACACCCCAACAAGCCCACCAGCGACGGCCACATCAGAACCGTCTTTCACACCTGACCCAACGGCTACGAGTACGACGGTTCCTCCAACTAGCACGCCGAAACCATTGCCGTCCAACACGCCACTCCCGCCAGCGGAGACGAGCACAACAAAACCATTGCCCACCAACACGCCATTGCCACCACCACCGACAAACACGCCGATTCCGCTGCCTACATTTACGCCGGCACCGTTACCTACATTTACACCCGTTCCATTGCCCACCAACACGCCTGTTCCGGTTCCAGCAGCCACACAACCGCCGGCCGGTGGCCAGGTAGTCATTACGCGAGTGGACAAGAGTGCTGAATACGTGGATCTGAATAATATTGGCGGCCAGCCAGTTGACTTATCTGGCTGGGTTCTGGTTTCAGAGAAAGGAAATCAAACATGCACCCTCGGCGGCGTTATCGAACCAGGTGCGGTTCTCCGCGTTTGGGCCCGGGCAGAAGACGCTGGTCAAGGTGGTTTCAACTGCGGTTATGGCAGTAACATTTGGAACAATAGCGAGTCAGATCCAGCAGCGTTATATGACAACACCGGCAGTCTGGTTGATAGGTATCCATAAAAACCCAATTAGGACTATTCGAGATAGCGCTGCACCAAGACGGTATGCCAAAAGAAGTGTATGCGTGATGAGGGACACACCATCGCTCCCATACTTCCAGGATTGGAACAAAGAAAGGGGCAACAATAACTGGAGAATATGAGAAGAACCGTAAACACGCGGTGGACACGGTTCAGTCCAGTGGTTCGTCTCCCCCATAACACGCGCACCACGTAATCAGTATCTTGGCCAGGGTTCTCTTCTAGCCGGTTCAGCCGGCGTTTTGCTTAGCCCATTTCCACACTCTGCTGGATCCACTTCCACCGCCGTCAAGCCGGGGCCGACTAACAGGCCGACCAGAATCCCCAAACTTAAAACGACAGCAATCTTTAGAATGAAAACAATCCGGGCCAGCATGGGCCAATTGTAGCAGGCCAACCGCGCTACTCAGTTCAGGCGGTGGGAATGCGCGGCTGCGTCACCTGCCGCTCCCATCTCGATCACGAACTCAGCGCCCGCGGCGCCGGCGCGCCCGTAGGCATCCTCAACGCCCTCACAGACGGTTTCGTCACCCTGCCGGCCAGCCCGATAAGGAAGGTGTTTTAAGTGAAGTAGATACTTATTACGCTACCGCTTTCGAATTTGTAGCGATTGGTGCAAGCAAGCTCTAGACTCCGCCATCATCCCCGCCCATGATCCTCTCGACAACCTGACTTGGTCTTGATTACCACCACTTCTATATTACCAAAATTTGGATCACTTCACTTAATTAGCATTCAAGCTAAGTCTGTTGCGGGTCTGATAATTTTGCGCGGTTAATCGGTTATCATGTTGACAGAATAAAGCAAGCCCCTCGGAGCTATCGGCATGGGACATTTCGCCTGACACGGCTTCACCCGAATAAGAATCAGGAGGATCATTATGAATCGAGCCATACTGTATGCAAGAGTAAGTAGCGATGATAGGCCACAGGATGGCCGCAATTTACGCAGCCAGATTGAGATGTGTCGCAAGTATGCCGAAGAAAACGAGTGGGATGTCGTTGCAGAGCTAATGGAGGATGAAAAAGGCGCCTCCGGGTATGAACAACATCTTCCGGAGCTCGAGAAGCTACTAGCGATGGCTGAGAATGGCGAATTTGATATTTTGGTTGCCAGGGAAATGGATAGATTAAGCAGGAGCCTGGCCAAACAATTGCGGATCGAAAGTTTCCTTGGTCGTTTGGGCGTCAAGATAGAGTACGTGCTTGGAGATTATCCTGATACCGTTGACGGTCAGTTACTGAAGAATCTTCACGCAATTATCGCCGAGTATGAAAGGGAGAAGATTTTGGAACGTCTCAAGAGAGGTGTTCGCCTGTCCAGAAATGCAGGAAACGTAACGGGAAAAGGGATGGCACCGTACGGATATGGGATTGTTACTGTTGCCGGCGTGCGGAGCCTTGTGGTAGATAATGACCAGGCCAAGATAATCAAGCAGATTTTCGATTGGTATTCGAATAGCATAGAACTCGGAAAGCGTTTGTCATTTTCAGCGATAGCCAGGAGATTAAACGAATTGGGTATACCTACTCGATCTCAATCCATGGGCTACCTTGGAAAGAAACGAGCCGTTAGCGAATCGTGGAGACTTCAAGACATTGGATCAATTCTGAAGAATGAAACTTATGCAGGAGTATGGCATTGGGGAAAGCTGCACAAAACAAAAGAAGGTCGCTGGATTAAAAAAGATCTGACAACGCTTCAAAGTATTGAAGTGCCTGCCATTATTGAAAGAGAACAGTGGGAAATCGTCCATGAATCGGTTGCCAAAGCTAGATTGAAGTATATTGGAAACGGCTCGGATATTCTGCTTTACCGGCGCCTTTCGTGCCAAGACTGTGGATCAATTATCAATGTTCATCGGAGAACCAATTCCTCTGGTGTTAAATTTCGATATTACCTATGCTCTAATGGAATATCACGACAAAGTCATTGTGCAAACAATCGGTGTTATCCAGCACAGTGGATAGATGGCGAAGTATTTTCCTGGATTAAAAACCTGGTTAAAGCCCACAGAATAGACGAAAAGGCGGCCAATGAACGTCTGCGCGAGAAAAAGATATCCCAAAATGAGGCATTCGTTGACATAAAACAGGCTGTCTCCAGCCAACAGAAAAATCTGGATTTCTCAATATATCTGTATCTATGTGGAGAAATAGCAATCGCGGAGATCAAAGAGAAGCAGAAAGAGCTTAATGAAACATTGTCAATGGTTGAAGCTATTAACGCTGACAACCAATCTGAAAATATGGCTTACGCTCCCGATGTGTGGACCGATTTCATATCATTCTTTAAGCCAGAGACAATCGAGGAGGTCTTTGATAAATGTCGGACTGACATGGGCTATCGTAAGAGAATAATCGATGCGTCAGATACAACTGGTATATTGTGTTACAAAAATGGTCAGCTGAACGCCAAAATGACCAGCCTCCTGGGAAACATCGACTTTTCGAAAAAACCAAGGAAGAATTTACCCAGAAAGATTATCATTGAACCAGTTTAGGCCACCCATCTGAGAACTAAAGAGTCCATTGTGAAACCTGGCGGAGAACGGAGAGTTGTCTATGAGAGCCATACTGTATGCAAGAGTTAGTCGAGGTAATTGGCAGGATCGCGCTCGAAAATTGATGAATCAACTCGAAGAATGCCGCAATACGGCTAGGAAAAATGGTTGGCGTGTCGTCTCTGAAATGGCAGAAAACGAGGGGCAAACATCGGGAACATCATGGAATTTACCAGAATTAAATGAAATAATGGATAGGGCCACTGCCGGTTCCTTTGATGTCCTGGTTGTTACTGAAATCGATAGACTGAGTCGCACATTGGCCAAGCAGATAGTAATCGAACAGGAGCTAGATAGATTAGGTATCAAAATAGAATACGTGAATAGACACTATAAAGAAACTAGTGATGGACGGCTTGATAAGCATATCAGGTCAGCAATAGCAGAATATGAACAATCGAAAATTGTAGATCGTTTACATCGAGGCCTTAGGGCGACAGTCAAAGCCGGCAATATACTTATTTTTTCCTGCCCTCCATACGGATATTTTGGTACGTACGAAGATGGGCTAAGGAAGCTCTCCATCCTTAAGGATGAGTCATATGTCGTTCGATTAATATTTCATTGGTATACAAAGGGTGACTCAGATTTTAATCTTCCTACCACGATATCGATTGCCAGAAAACTCCGTCAATTATGGTTGCCAACTCCCGGCCACAATCGAGGACTTGGAGGAAATAAGCGGAAAGATGAATGGCGACATTGGAGCCGTTATAGCGTCCTCAAAATCTTGATAAGAGAAACATACAAGGGTAGCTGGTACTATGGCAAACATCATCGCTCCGAATCAGAAGAAAAATCCAAAATCAACAGGGAAGAACGGTTATGCGTCGAGGTGCCCTCAATAATCGATGCCGGAACATGGGAAAAGGCGAGGCGGAATAGGTGCTTAAAACGGGTGCAGGGAGCAATGAAATATCAGTATATATTGGGAGAGCGCTTGCGTTGCTTACTGTGCGACAGGAAATTGTCAATTGCGGCATATTCTTACAGAATATCAGAAAAAAGACAATTCCGGTCATATTGCAGACACGCTCATCGTAATAATAATACATGCAATAATAAAGCGTATTATCAACATCTTTCTCTGGAAATAGCCGTTTTTGAATGGGCATACCACCAATTTGGAGGAAGGGCTTTTAGGAATTTTCAACTTGCGCTGCGAGAAAAGTACATAGTTCAACTAGAAGAAGAAATGAATATTGTCCATATCCTTACCACCCAGAAATATGGACAACAGAAGCGTCTAGAAAAACTTTCTGCAGAAGCTTTGTTACCGGCCCAGGATCTTCAAGAGAGAAAACGCAATTTGGATCATACGATTGATGCCCTGGAGAAAGAAAAAATAAGGTTGCGATCTAAGCTAGAATTGCTCGGAGAACGATGGCCTGATGATATAGACATCACTGATCCCTCGTACATTTATCCGAAAGATCAGAACGCAGACTACATCATTAGGCGTTCGCTTATTGAACATCTCGATATCAGGGGTATTGTTGGAACAATTGACGGGACAAAACTGGCTCATATCAAAAGCAGATTAGGGCAGATTACCTTCAGAATTCCAAATAGAATAAGCAAAGATACTGAAGCGAAGGCCCGACCAGTCGATATAAACACGTTCGGATATAGAATTACTTCCAACGGCGATCTGAGGAAGATGGATCATTAGAACCCCGCTTATCTGTACATGTCCCAAACCGAGACCGGATCTTCTGAGAATGGTTTGAAGTGACTCTCAATGAATATGATCACAGGCTGGAAATAGGAAAGCATTCCGCCATACACGATGACGGAATGCCTGCACCTTGCTTTTGATGGCAATATTTGATCTATCCCTAACGGCTGTCCTTGCCAGTATTTATATATTGGATGCACAGTCCTTGATTATTGAAGCCGTACGCTTCCCAACCGTCGTTCTTGCAATCTTCTTTGGTTTGGGCATCGATAACATCGAAACGTGTCCAATCGAAACGTTCATCGCGCTCTGCCCCAAAACCCATACGAACTTCGACGTACGAATGAGCGTCAATAGTTACCGTTCGACTGTTGTTGTTTTGGCAATAATAAGGATACAGACCGTCAGTGATTTCAGCATTGTAATTGACACCACCATTTTCTTCGCTTACCTGGCTCGTATCACCATCCGTCCTATATTCGAAACAACTGTAAAAACCCCGAGTGCTGATAAACTTTAGAGTCACTTCGCCGATGTCAACGCCAACTTCATCGACATGTGCCCAGCCAAGGCTACGATTGGCATCGTTTGTGCTGGGCGCAAATCCGGCCGCTACAACTCCTACTAGCAAGACCAACGTTATAACTCCCACAAGAAGCACTGCTGTATATTTCTTGATCGCTACCTCCAAGCTCCTTTGTATGCTGAGGAAGGCATACATATAATAAACGGAACGATTTACTCCATCTATCATAAAGAAGATATTGACGAAGTCCATAGTCCGCTTGTCATATCTGGTGGTGCA
>CAVOYS010000002.1:0-468358 GCA_963700725.1 uncultured Chloroflexia bacterium | reverse complement strand
GTTTTTGTGTAGTTTCTTCACTGATTCACTGTCATATTCTGGAACTTGCACACAAATCTGGATCATGTGCCCTTGGCCTTTATGTCAGCCATGACCCCAATCACAGCTGCTCCTTTGGCAAATTGGGTTTTGTGAAGTACCTATGCCCTCTTGGCTCATTCCTTTCTCTAGAGGAAGCTCAATGTTAGTTGCCAGAGGCCCATACTGCTGTTGTTTGGTATCTTGTGAGGTTTCACTCCCAGGCTTTGAAAGCTCAGCTGGAGCAGCTGTATTGCAAACCAAGCTGACCAGCCTTGATGCATGCCTCATGATCCTGCAGAAGCCACCACCCACATGAAGACTGGATGGTTAGGCTAAAACTAGTCATATTCTTTTTGGAGAGACAGGGTGACCAGCATGTCACTGCACCACGTGATCTGCCTCTGGCCTTGCAAGGGTGACAAGCTACCACACCCGGCTCATTGCAGGCTGTTGACTTCTGAGGACAGGCCAGGTGAGCCTCAGCCTGCTCTTGGTATCCAGAGCAATGACCACCCAGCCATCCCTATCTTCTTTTGTCCTTGACTTAAGAGATTTTGTCCCTGTCATGATGTGATGTGCCAGCCACACACAGGAGAATGGCTGGCCTCAATCTGCTGACTTACCTCTCATGATCAAGGTGCTGCCTTGGCTTGCCAAGATCCTGTATTCCAGCACCCAGCTGGCAGGGCACTGCTGGCATAACACTGGTCCATGCATTCTTTATCACACTGAAATGATCTGTGACTTCCACAACCTGATGGCATGATTGCCTTCAGAGCCATTTGACTATTTATTGAGCTTTACTGTTACCCTGATACACTGGAATCATGATGCTCCAGCTCCAGTTAGTACTCAACAGTGTCTTTGCAAGTTCCCAAGGTGCCAAGGGATTCAAACCTTCTTGATAAAATTAATGCCTAATTCAAAAACTGAAATTGGCAAGGTGAATTTCTGCTGCACCCTGGCAAACTGCTGATTCCAGGTGAAGCAATTTGCCTGAGCTGGAATGGCTTCCCCAGCCTGGCACACCACATACCAACAAACATGGCCTGCTGTCTGGACAGCTTGTAACATCAGTGATTTGCAGGGAACGTGTATTCTAAAATGAAGGCATACTAGTGGCCTAACGATGATCGTTATTTGGCTGGTTCTGCTAATGCTAAGCCTCCTTTGAAAAAGTAACATAGGATAAAAAGAAACATTATTTCTCAACCCTTCTGCTCCTGCTAGCTGAGTTCTTGACCTTCACAATTTGCAGCCAGGCAATCTCTTCACCTGCAGCCTGCATCAGCTGACCTGGCAAGCATCCTCCCAAAGCTTCTGTGCCTGGGCTTGAACCGCTAATGAACTGACTTTTTTTTTTTTTTACTTATAGTAGAGAGACAGTCTTGGCTGGAAGGCTGGGATCCCAACAGCCTGGATTCCAGCAGCCTGACTGAGCCTGAAAAAGACAGCTCTGGCATCAAAGGATTTGGACCCTGTCTCCCAATATAGCACCTGAACCACTGCCTCTGGCACTTGTGCCAAAATATTAATAACGTCCTGTTGGTAAGGGATACAGGCATTTCTTTCAGGGCTGCCTAACAACAGTGTGACTGCTGAACAGTTGCCTTGGCTTGTAAATTCAGTTTGTCACCATACCCTAGAGCATTCTCAAAGCCAATACTATTCTAACTGCTGGCAGCTCAGCCTGACCTTCCTGCCTTCCAGGTCAGGTTAGTTGGTCTTTGTCCCTTTTTTTTTTTTGTTTTTTTTAGCAGAGCTGGCCAGGCTGGAGTGGTTTGTTGGTCTCAAGGCTGGCTCGGTTTTGAGGCAGGGCTGACCTCAGGAAGCTGCATCCCTGAGGCCAGCTGGTTCCTTGATATATTACCTTTTTAACACTACCTGTCAATAATTTTCTTGAAAATTGTATTTTTAGTAGAGAAGGTGGAGTTGCCACTGTCTAGGATAGTCTTGCAATGACCTTGTCTTGACCGACAGCTCCTGAGCTTCCCTTCCAGAGTCTGAGGCAGGTGCATTACAGGAGTGATTGGCCAGGTCCTGTGTCCAATGATCCTTGCACATACAGCAGGTGCCCACATGGGATTTCTGCCACAGCCTGCTGGCCAGGGCTTAACTTGAGGCTACAGCTAATATGTAATGAAATGGGAAGCCTAATGATACAGCTTCTTCAGGCCTTGTGTGAGGCATGCCAGCCTCTTTCTCTGTTTGTATTAGTAGAGACAGTCTCCACCGTGTCTTGATCTTGGCATGATTTGCCATTCCTCTGCCTCCCAGGCCAGGCAGGATCTCATCTCCACAGCCTCTGCCTCCCAAGGCAGCAGTTAGCCAGGAGATCACCCAGGCTGAGACGGGCTTTCACCATCTTGCTCTTGATCTTGAACTCCTTATGGTCTCCTGATCCTCCTGCCTCAGCCTCCCAAGGTGGGATTACAGGTGCAATTACCATGCCTGGCTTTGAGCAGAGCTGTGATGCCTCAGGCTCCCAGTATTACAGGCATGCCTGGCTACTAAAAATTAATTACAAAATATTTACATGTAGCCTGGCATTTCCATCAACTGCAGCTGCTAATGCTGGCAAGGTAAGTATGACCAACTGAACCGCCCAACCATTATAATATCCATGAAATCCTGGTCAGTGTTTATCCATAATTATTCCAGTTCCTCGTTGAGTGTTGGTGTTTCCAGAACCCTCACCATCTCTCGCCAGCGCCAATTCGCCTTCCCTGGATTTGTTGGCAATAACGTTAGTCGGATCAAGCATCAGAGACGCTGGTTATGCGACCAATCCCAACACGGGTATATGGTGGGCAACCGGCGACGATTCGTGGACCGGCCTTTACTATCTGTATGAAGTCGAGGTTTTTGTACCCTCAAAAGGCGAAGGTATGACAAACCTGGGTCTACCGATCCTTACTCTATAAGCCTTTCAATAAATAGCAGCCATAGCCAGATTATCGATCCGGCGGATCCGGCGCTAAGTCCTGATGGCTGGGAAAAATTGGACAAACCGGCCTTGGAGGCGCCAACCGATATCGTGCTTTACGAATTGCACGTAAGGGATTTCAGTGCCAGGGATCAGAGCGTGCCGGCCGAACTACGGCGGTACCTACCTAGCCTTCAGCGAGTCCAATTCTGATGGAATGGCTCATCTGCGAGAACTGGCCGAAGCAGGTTTGACGCATATCCATCTTCTACCTACCTTCCGACATCGCGACTATCGAGGAGGACAAAACCACCTGGGAATCCGCTCATTTTGCCACGCTAGCCTCCTTCGCGCCTGACTCAAAGAACAACAGGCATTGCTCAATCCCACCCGCGACCGCGACGGTTTTAACTGGGGCTACGATCCCTTCCATTCAGGTTTCCCGAAGGAAGTTATAGCACGAACCCTAATGGCCCGACCCGGATATTGGAGTTCCGGCAGATGGTGCAATCTCTCAATGAATCAGGTTTAAGGGTTGTGCTGGACGTCGTCTACAACCACACCAACGCAGCGGTGCAGGCAGAAAAATCAGTACTGGATAAGGTTGTGCCCGGTTACTACCATCGCCTGGATGCACAGGGGCGGGTATCTAACAGCACCTGCTGTGCCAACGCCGCTACCGAACATGATATGATGCGCCGGCTCATGGTCGATTCTGTGGTCTATTGGGCCACCCAGTACAAAGTGGATGGCTTCCGCTTCGATTTGATGGGACACCATATGGCAGCCGATATGCAGGCAGTCAGAAATGCCCTCGATGCCCTGACGCTAAAAGAGCATGGTGTAGCTGGCTCCCAAATTTATGTTTATGGCGAAGGCTGGGATTTCGGCGAGGTGGCCAATGGAGCCCGGGGCAAGACGCTACCCAACTGAACATCGGCGGACTGGGCATTGGCAGCTTTAACGACCGGGTACGTGATGCTCTGTCAGAGGCGGCAATCCCTTTGGCGGTTATCAAGAGCAGGGTTTTGCCACCGGCCTGCCGCCGATCCCAACGAGGTTGAGGATGGGAATGAACAGGAACAACAAGCTCGTCTGCTGCATCTAACCGACCAAATCAGGGTGGCCCTGGCGGGGAACCTGGCTGAGTATCGCTATATCGGGGCCGATGGCAACGAAGTCGCCGGCTGCGAGGTGGATTATAATGGCGCTCCGACCGGTTATACGCTTTCTCCTCAAGAGCATATCAGTTATATCTCGGCCCACGACAATGAAACCTGGTTCGACGCCATCCAGGCCAAAGCGCCGCTGGACTTGACCATGACTGACCGCGTCCGCATGCAGAACCTGGGTCTGAGTCTGGTTATGTTCGGTCAGGGTGTGCCCTTTTTCCACGCCGGCAGCGAACTTTTGCGCTCCAAATCTTTTGACCGGGATAGTTACAACTCGGGCGATTGGTTCAACGCCCTCGATTGGACCTACAATAACAACAACTGGGGTAAGGGCTTGCCACCGGCCGACAAGAATCAGGATAAATGGCATATTATGCGGCCCTTGCTGGCTGATCCAAAACTCGTTCCGGACCAGTTTGCGATTATTGAAAGTAACAACGCCTTTCAACGGCTACTGCGCATTCGCAGGAGTTCGCCCCTCTTTCACTTGCGAACTGCCGACGAGATACAAGCGCGTCTGACCTTCCACAACACCGGTCCGCAGCAGATTCCCGGCCTCATCGTCATGAGTTTGTCCGACGTGGATCAGGCTGAAAACCTGGATCCGCAAGCGGATATGATCCTGGTGTTATTCAACGCCACACCTGCGGAACAGGAATTTATCTTGCCGGACGGCCTGGCGGAGATCGACTTTGGTTTGCATCCCGAGCAGGCGTTGTTAAGCGATTCAACGTTGAGAGGTAAGGCGACCGGTGGCGTTATCCATCTACCGGCTCGTTCAACGACGGTGTTAGTGGCCCAGGAAGGCAGTATTCCTCTGGTAGCGGATAAGGCTGCGAATGTTGCTGAAGTCGAGACCAGATGTAAAAGAATTAGCCTCGGTCGAACCAACAGAGACAGCGGTCGTTGCCGAACCAGAAGCTGGTGCGGCGGCCGGCGGCAATGAGTTTCCAATAGGGCTGCTGGCCTTGATTCCGCTGGCGCTTGGTGCAGGCGGCTATCTTATTTACCGACGCCGCCGCAGCCGCAGCTGAAAGAAAGGTAATATCTAGCAAGAATCTTTGGACATACCCGGCGGTTCTCGCTGCTCCAATACCCTTGACATTGGCTCCGATAGGATGAGTTTAAGGATTATATTGTCTTTAAAGCCCATCATCTTCTGCATAATGGAAAGGACACAGGTCACGAATGAGGTCAAAATAATTCGTCCTTATTTGCCTCATTTCGAAGCTTCCATTGTATAATGATCAATACTATCTAACTCTTTGACGGAAATTATCCCTTGGTCATAAGCGCGGTCCCACCGTATAAGCTTGTTCGCAATGGCTGCTCTCAGGCGGTCGATAAAAGTTGAGGAGAATTTAATGAATCCTTGGACTATCCTTATGATCGTATTTGGGTTAGTTGCTGCGTTGTTGATATTCCTGGGACAACGGTTTTCACTAGATATTATGACCTACGCCGGTTTTAGTATGGTGGGCTTGGTGGCCATTGTTATTGGATTGCAGGCAGTGGTTACCCAGCGGTTAGTACAAATATCTCGCTATAATCGCCGCTCAGACGAGACCTATGTGGGCATCGCGGCGATAGCCCAGGGCATCCTTTTTGTTATGTTGGGCCTGTTTTTCATTGGCCTCGCGCTGGCGTCTTACAGAAATAGCGGTCATGATGTTTTTTTACACTTTGTTCGCCATCCCGGTTTGGTCTTGCTTGCCTTTGGACTGATTTTGTTGATGACAGCAACAAGCGCCCTTGCAGGGACCGTCGAAGATAAGGAGGGTGGGCGTTTTGAGGTCTACTTAACACTGTTGACCTCTCGACTTCTGCCAGGAGTGATCCTGTTTGCCCTTGCCGCCGGTGCTTTTGGGTTAGGTCTTTTAGAAATTACAGCACCCCAAACGTTTGACAAGTTAGGTGGTGGTTTTTTGGAGGTTTTGTTTGGAGCTTGATGCCACCCAATCGTGGTAATGCTCGGTGATCGGAGTTGGCCGGTCGGAAAGGCGATTACTTTGTTACCCGAACAGACAACCGGATCGTTTTTTTGGAGCAGAAATCTGCATCAAGTAGCCTCTGAAAAATAGTTAGCGGTTTCTGTTCGATTTGGCTAGACATCTACCACCCAGGACAGATGAAGAGAATCGCGAGAAATCAGTCATCCACAACAGAAAATTTGCGTATTTTCCTGGCGCCATTTTCTTTGGCTAGTCAAATCTGGGACCAATAACTCTAGTGTTACTCGGTGCTTCCCCGAGGGACCAGATTCCTAATGTGCAGAGAGATACCACAGATGGCCACATTGCCTTACAACAAAAAAATGTACGTCCCCAGCCTACTCTCTGCGTCTACCTGAACTGATACATAAAAGCGCCTAAATGAAGATACTGATACTTGATTCCCTGGCTCCAAACCTAATTCGATTCTTACTGGCTCCTGTCTGAGACTTTGGTGAAAGCTCCAAGATCGGTTCGAAAGGCAGAGACAATCACTGGGGTTGGTTACAATCCGATCAACAGACATTAATCTTGCACTGTACAAGTGTCTGAAAGCCTGTTTTAGAAAATTGAATGGATTACGGCCGGGTGCTGTCCCGTTTGAGAAGGGGATGTTATGAGCGATCGTGATGAATACTTCCTGGACTTTTCCAGTTTCGATCAATCCAAGCCGCCATCGAATATCACTGACATTGAGTTTAAACCTGCACGGCTCTCGGATACCCACGCGTTGGCGGTACTGATGATTGAAGCCTACCGGGGAACCATTGAATATGATGATGAGATAGTAGAAGATGCACTTATTGAGGTCCAAAGTTGCCGGCGAGCGCCGTGGCCAGCCATTTATGGATGAATCACGATTAGCCCATATTAGCGCTCAATTGGTTGGCGCCTGCCAGGCTATGTGGTGGGATGAACGGCGGCTTCCCTTAATCGCCTATGTGATGACCCATGGCGAATGGCAAAATCGTTGCGTGGGTAAACATCCGGTTTGGTCAGTGCTGTCGGCGCTTCGCCAAAGGGTCATTTGGAGGTGCGTGCCGTCATCACAGCAGGCAATTTGCCTTCGGAGCGATTGTTCGGCCGATTAGGTTTCAAAGAAGTAAATATCAGAAAACCACTGCCAGCCAATCCGACGGTGGCCCCTGACCGGATGGCACAGTATCTGGCCGAGATCACATCCTATTGTCCGAAGTATAGGAGTTAAATTGAGTGTTGGTGATTACGAATACCGGGATTTAGTAGCCAAAAGCTGGGATTTTTCCGCCGCGATACCTCAGGTTTTGCTGATACGCTTTTCTATCAAGAGACGATCAATAATAGTGGTGAACCCGTCCTAGACGTGGGCTGTGGCACCGGCCGTTTGCTCCTTGAGTACCGGGCAAACAGTCTAGATGTAGATGGGTTTGATGTCCTCCCGGAGATACCAGCGATCTGTAAGGCGACGGCTGGCGAACAGTAATTACAGGTCACTTTATACAACCAGTCTATGGAATCGATGGCCATACCTCGCCAGTACCAAACCATTATAGTTCCGTCTTATACCTTCCAACTGATGCCTGATATTGACCAGGCCAAAAGAGCCCTGAACCGATTCTTGAATCATCTCCTTCCTGCAGGCACGCTGGTCTTTTCCGACTGGCATAGTAAGGGAAAAGGGAAGGCGGAATGGGGTGATTGGTGGTTAGTCTCTGAAAACGATGGCTTTGAGGACGCTAAAAGCATAAGGCGTTGGGAACGATCGACGTATGACCCTGGTATCCAATTTCGCCATACCGAAAGTTGTTATGAGATGTTCGAGGATGGCGAGGTTGTCTAAACAGAGCTGCACCGCCGCTCTCCTGATCTGCGAAATTATTCATTTAGCCAGCTTACCGTAACGCTAGAGAAGGCGGGATATTTGCAGATCCGGGCTGTGTCGGAATACATTGGTTACCTGGCTGCTGAGCAATATGGAACGTTCTCCATACTTGGTGAACGAAAGTGGGGAGCATTATGGCCAATTACCTGGAGCAGGCTACCATTTCGGTGGTACTAGTCGTGGATTGGGCTAAATAATGAATAAGACAAACCATTGCCCCTACACCAGAAGGTCAAGATTATTGATCGGCATTCTGGGTTGATCGTGCTAGCATTCCGGCATTATGAGACCAACACTAAACATTATCTCAGACGAGTTAATCAGCGAGATCCTGGCTGAAGCCAAACGGATCTTGGGCGAAATCGGAGTTGAGGTCAGGGGAGACATTCTCCGGCAACGTCTCTTAGAGCATGGTTTAAAAAGTGATCCGGAAAACGGCCGAATTTTATTTCCGGCCGATACGGTCGATAAGGCTATCGCCACTGTACCTCGTTCTTTCACGCTCTATGACCGCTCGGGCAGACCCCATGCTGAGCTTGGCGGCGATAAGGTTCATTTCGTACCCGGTTCCAGCGGCCTGAAGGTTCTGGATCATCGCAGTGGAGAGACCCGTCTGGCCAATACAAAAGATTTCGTTGAATATATACACCTGGCCGACGGACTGGAGCACATCTCTTACCTAGCTACGGCCTTTTCCACCAATGATGATATCGAACCACAAGTATCCGATGCTTGGCGCCTTTATCTCTGCCTGACCCATTCCCTAAAGCCAGTAGTATCGGGCTCCTTTACGGAGCATGGCGTGCCTCGAATGGTCGAGATGATGCGCCTGTTCCGGGAGGATGCGGCCGACCTGATCAACCGGCCGATGTCCATTTTCACTATCACCGCTACGGGCATGTTTCGTTACAGTGAGGACTCCTGCCAGAATATGATTGATTGCGTGGAAGCCGGTATTCCTATCGAAATTGTGCCGGTTACCTTGATGGGCTTGATCGCCCCAGTTACACTGGTCGGGGCTACGGTTTTTCACACGGCCGATGTCTTAGCCGGCCTGACCATGAGCCAGCTAATCAAGCCTGGAGCGCCACTGTTATTTGGCGGCGCCCCGGCCACCTTCCATATGAAAACAGCCACATCACCCATGATAGCGATAGAAGCGTTGCACCTGGACCTGGCCTATGTAGCTATCGCCCGTTCCTTGGGGTTGCCCACCCAGGCCTATATGGCCTTGAGTGATGGTAAACACCTTGACGCCCAGGCCGGTGCCGAAAGTTTTGGCAGCGCCTTGCTGGCTGCCCTGGCCGGTGTGAATTCCGTTTCTGGACCAGGGATGTTGGATTATGTGCTTGTCTTCAGTCTCGAGAAGCTTGTCTTTGACAACGAATTATGCGGTCAAGCCTTACACTTTATTCGGGAGATGAAACCCCAGGAGGATTTGCCAACACGAGACCTGGTAAGAGAACTTCTAATCGAACAACACTTGATCACGGCCGGACATACCAATAAACACTGGCCACAAGAATTGTACTTGCCGGGGACTGTGATTGATCGTGCTAACCGAGAAAGTTGGATCCTTGGTGGAGCCGTTGATCTGCTCAGCAGAACCAGGAAGGAAGTCGATAGGCGCCTGGCTGCCTACCAACCTGTTGAAACAGATCCGCAGATTGACACTGAACTACGCCGCCTGCTACAGCTTGGAATGGTTGGCGATGAACCGCTTCCACAACTCCCGGCCTACGTCGGACGATCGACCCCTTCCAGTCCAGCCCGACGGGCACGGAAATATTCCCGGCGCTCAAGCTAATCGGTAGGAACTTCCCACCTATTCGCCGCCCATGAAGTTCGACGAAGGTTATTGGCTCTTAAACCGCATGGTACCGGCCGATCCCGAGAAAAGGGCCAATACTTTATGATCCGTTTGCCAGTTCGTATTGTCTTTGAGATATTTGCCGGGATTGATATACTGAGAACTGTAACTTTGAAACCTGATTTCATATTATGAAACAATCCACATGCTGGTTATCCAGGAGATTGATCGATGGAAAATAAAACCTTAACCACGACTGCTGAAACCGTCTATACCCGGGCTCCTTATTGGAAAGACGTGCCAGATGAAAAGTGGTTGGACTGGCGCTGGCAAATGGCCAACCGGCTTAATACCCTCGATGAGCTGGAACAAGTAATAAACCTCACGGATTCGGAGAAGAAAGCCATGGGAACCAGTGGCTTATTCCGGGTGGATATTACACCATATTTCGCCAGTCTAATTGACCCCGACGATCCTAATTGCCCGGTACGAAAACAGGTGCTGCCCACCGCTAAGGAAATGGTGCCATTCCGCTCGATGATGGAAGATTCGCTGGCCGAAGATAAACATTCCCCGGTGGCCGGATTGGTGCACCGTTACCCGGACCGGGTATTGATGCTGGTAACAACTCAATGCGCGACTTATTGTCGGTACTGCACCCGAAGCCGGATCGTTGGTGATCCATCCCAAACTTTCAGCCGAAATGATTTCGAAGCTCAAATTAACTATATTGAAAACACGCCGCAGATTCGCGATGTTCTGCTTTCCGGGGGCGATCCTATGGTTCTCGCTCCGAAGTTGCTGGACATGATCCTCGGCCGCCTGCGAGCCATCCCGCACCTGGAGATTATTCGTATAGGTTCCCGGGTGCCGGTATTTCTACCAATGCGAGTAACACAAGAATTTGCTGATACCCTGGCAAAGTACCATCCCTTCTGGTTGAATATTCATGTAAACCACCCCAAGGAGATCACGCCAGAGTTGGCTGTCGCCTGCGATCGCCTGACGCGAGCGGGCATTCCTCTGGGAAATCAGAGTGTCTTATTGGCCGGCGTCAATGATTCAGTTCATATCCAACGGAAGTTGGTCCACGACCTGGTAAAAATCCGTGTGCGGCCATATTACCTTTACCAATGTGATTTGGTTGAAGGGGCAGGGCACTTCCGAACCACTGTTAGTAAAGGCATTGAGATCATGGAAGGCTTACGAGGCCATACTTCCGGTTATGCGGTGCCCATCTATATGGTTGATGCTCCTGGCGGTGGCGGCAAAATCCCTGTTCAACCCAATTACATTATTTCCCAGGCGCCAGGCAAAGTCGTCTTGCGCAATTTTGAAGGCTTCATCACGACTTATAGTGAACCCCTGGATTACGATGCAGACGAGATCAAGCCACAAGAAGCGCTCATTGATCCACGTCCTGAACCGGGCCAGGAGGGCATTTTAGAATTGCTAGAGGGTCAGCGGTTGACAATTGAGCCCGAAGGATTCTCTCAAACCCGCTCGAGAGGTGGCGCCGAACACCGGTTGCGTAGCAGTGAGGATAGCCACAAGTGGCAGGCGTTAGGTGTTGGCGCTTTTGAAGGGACACAGTTGGCGGAAAACCGGCAAACGATCGGCGAGCCGGACCAGGATTCAGAAGAAGCTGGTACGTCCGGTGAGGTGGAAGAGTAAGAGCGCCAGGGTCATCCAATACCTATCTGGCCAATAAAGCACAGGATCAACGATGATTGGCAAACCTTATCCAGGCACCCAATCTGTGCGGCGGGCTATTGCCTTGTTGAAGGCCTTTTCTGACGAGCGTTCAGAATGGCTGCTTTCTGATCTGGCTCAAGAGGTTAGCATGAATAAAACGACCGCCTACCGGTTGTTGACGGCTCTTGAAAGCGAAGGATTGGTCACCCGGGATCCGGGCTCGAACGCTTATCGGCTGGGTTTCGGGATTGTGGCTATGGGCGGTTTGGCCCTACGCTCAAATGAAATCCGATCGCTTTGCCATCCTGAGCTAGAAGCCCTGGCCGCCAAGACCCAGGAAAGTGCTACCCTGGAGGTACTCTCTGGCTCTGAAACCTTGATCTTGGATGAGGTGGTCGGAAAGCATGTGATGCGTGGCGCTCAATCAGTGGGCACTCGTTGGCCGGCTTATGCGACTTCTACGGGCAAAGCTATATTGGCTACCTTGCCCGCCGAGGAAATCAGGAAACGGCTGCCGGAAAAATTATTGGCGCTCACTCCCCACACCTATTCTTCCCTGGCATTGTTTAATCAGGACCTCGAACGGACGCGCGCCCGCGGTTATGCTGTTGCTAACGAGGAATTGGAGATCGGGTTAATTGCAGTGGGCGCAGTGCTCAGGAATCATGATGGTGAACCTGTAGGCGCCATTAGCCTCTCTGGACCAACATTACGCCTGACGCCAGACCAGATTCCAAATATTGGATTATTGGTATGTGAAAAAGCCCGCCATGTTTCCCGCCAACTCGGCTGCCGGCCGATTTGAGGTCTTGACGAGTTAGGACCGCCTGCTTGCCTGGAAGAATGCGCAGGCTGCTTCTTCTCTATACAATTGATAAAACTTTCCGCTGATAGTATGTTGCTCGGGCGACAACACGTCAAATAATATACAACCACCAGCCATGGTGGGGAACCCTACCAGTCACAACAGAAGGAATAACTTTAACCAAATAGCTTCGTCTGATCGATCCTTGAAAGGCGGCCGGGTGAAATAAGCGTCGTAAAATTGTGTGGAGAAACATGATGAGCCAAGAGGTTCTTAAAGCAATGATCAACGACGTCATTGACGGCGTGGTTGAGAAAGATACCCAGGTTACAGCGAAGATGCGAATAAATCAGTAAAACTGGCCAAACGATTGCTCGATGTGGCCTCAGAAAAATTAACAAGGAATAAGCCAATGAACCAGGTAATCAAATCAATTAGCAATCCCCGACTGCGTCTGAACATCCTTGATAAGCAGGAGGTCCAGCGAATACACACGGCTACGCTTGACGTGATTGAGAACACGGGAGTCCGCTTCCCATCGTCCAAGGCGATTGAAATTTGGGCGGCCAATGGAGCAACCGTTGATCGTGAAACGCAGATCGTCAAGGCGCCCGGCCACCTTATCGAGAGGGCTCTGAAGTATGCGCCCCCGGCATATAGCCTGGCCGCCTTGAATCCGGATCTAGATTTACCCATGGATGGCAATCATGTCTTCCTGGGAACTGACGGCTGCGGAGTGGAAGTCATCGATCTCTACACCGGGATTCGTCGCCGGTCTGGACTAAAAGATGTGGCCGATATAGCAACCGTGGCCGATTTTCTCCCTCAGGTTGCTTTTCATTGGGTGGCGGTCTCAGCCCAGGATTGTCCCGCTGAAAGCAGGGGCCTGCATGAATTGAAGGCGATCTGGGAAAACTCTACCAAGCATGTCCAGACGGAGAGCATCTATTCCGAGACTGAGGCCCGGGCGGCCGTAGAGATGGCATCGGTTCTGGCCGGTGGACGGGAGAGATTGCGCCAGCGGCCGCTCCTCTCAATTATGCAATGTACGACGCCGCCACTCGGTCATGATGGTGGCAGTCTGGAAGCGGCGCTGATTGCCGCCGAGGCGGGCCTACCGGTAGGCTTTATGACGATGACTTCTTGCGGCACAACGGCTCCGATGTCCCTGGCCGGTAACCTGGTGGTCGGCAATGCCGAAGTCATCAGTGCCCTGGCTCTCATTCAACTCGCCTTTCCCGGCGCGCCGGTCTTTTATGCCGCGGCTCAAACAGTTATGGATTTACGCACGGGCGGCTACACCGGTGGCGGACCGGAAGATTTCCTGTTTGGTGCGGCAACCAATATATTGGCCGACTTCTATAATCTACCCCTGTCCATGGGTTCGTTTGCCACCGGGGCTAAAGAGCCGAATTGGCAGGCCGGTATTGAAAATGTGATGTCAACATTCATGGCTTCGGTGGTGATGTCTGATATGCTGCTTGGCGTCGGTATGCTTCACGGCAGTCGCATCTGGTCATATGCCCAGATGTTGCTGGATGTTGAGATATTTGACCTGGTCCACCAAATGATGCAGGGTATCGCAATCGATGAAGAATCCCTGGCTATGGATGTGATCCAAGCAGTAGGTCCTGGTGGAAATTTTTTAACCCAAAAACATACCAAACAGCATATGCATGATATATGGTTGCCGAAATATATGGACCGTCGCCCGTACAACGTTTGGGAGGAGAAGGGTGATAATGCGCGAGATTGGGCCGCTGTCGAGGCGCGTCGAATTTTGCAGACCCATCACTCAGAGCCGCTTAATCCCAGATTGTTGGCCGAATTATCGACAATTATCAGTAGTACCGAACATTCCTAGATTATGGGAGGTATCATGCAACCAAGAACAGAGTTGCTTTCGGGGGAGATGGTCCAGCGCATCCTGGATGAATCGTTCCTGTTGTTGCGGACCACCGGGGTGAAAGTGTTGGCAGCCGAAGCAAGGGAGCTTCTGGCCGGTGCGGGGGCGCTTATAGACACACGCGAACAGGTCGTAAAGATTCCCGAAATCCTGGGCCGTCAAGCTCTCAAGAGCGCCCCTTCTCACTTTAATCTATACAACCGCCAAGGCCAAGCGATGGTTTCCTATGGTGGCAACGCGGTTCATTTTGATCCTGGTTCATCAGGCGTTAGCATTTTAGACCCGGAGACATTGGAACACAAGCCTGCCACTACAGCCGGTCTCCTTCGACTGGTCAAGGTAACGGAGATGTTGGACGTTTATGACGCCCAGTCTACGGCAGTGGTCTGTCACGAGGTACCGAAGGAAATCGGAGATATTTACCGGCTCTATTTACTATTGCTCCATTCTACCAAACCGATTGTTACCGGTGCTTTCTCAACCGCTACCACGCAGCGCATGTTTGATATGCTGGCTATTTTCACCGGTGGTCGTGATGCTTTAAAACAGAGGCCCCTGGCCGTGTTTGATGTCTGCCCCTCGCCACCGCTGGTTTGGACTGATTTTGCCGCGCAGAATCTCCTGGATCTGGCCCGGGCTGGTGTACCGGCCGAGATCGTTTCGATGCCCCTGGCCGGCGCAGCCGCACCAGTCACCCTCCTCGGATCGGTGGTACAACATGCGGCCGAATGTATCAGTGGTATTACCATCCACCAACTAGCCCAACCCGGCGCTCCCATTGTCTGGGGAGGGGCGCCGGCGGTTTTTGACATGCGTCATGGCACAACGCCAATGGGAGCAATCGAAACGGCCATGATCAATGCTTGTTATGCCCAGGTAGGGAAATCTTTGGACCTGCCGACTCACACCTACCTCGCCGCCAGCGACGCGAAGCTGGTGGATGCCCAGGCAGGAATGGAAAGCGGCATGACTGCACTGGTAGGCGCTTTGGCAGGGATCAATATGATCTCAGGCGCCGGCATGCTGGATTTCCTGGCCTGTCAAAGTCCTGAGAAACTGGTAATCGACGCCGAAGCAATCGCCATGGTCAAACGCCTGTTAACCGGTGTGCAGTTGCATACTGAGACACTGGCCATGGAATTCTTCACCGGTATAGATTTTAAGGCGGATTTTTTGCGGCAAAAGTTGACCCGCCAGCTATTTTCCAAGGAACAATACTTACCTTCGGCTGTAATCGACCGCGGATCTAGTCGAAGCTGGGTAGCAGACGGGCGGTTGGATACCTTCGCCAGAGCCAAAAGGCGAGTAGCCGAGTTATTGGATGGTTATTCGCCACCCCTGATGGCCTCGGACGAGGAGCGCGAACTTCGCCAAATGATGATCTCTATGGCTCAATCGGCCGGTCTGGACCGCTTGCCGGAACTAAGCGGCTGATCATCCAAACCATCCAGCATCGTATCGGGAGTGGACAAATGGACCAAAAAGCATATTCTGAAAAGGCGTTTGCATATCTAACGACATTGTGCGACGTAAAACCAAATCGGCGTACCGGATCCCCAGGGAATCGAGAGGCGACGGAGTTTTTTGCCAGTATCGTCGCCAATCTCGGCTATCGCCTTGATACGACACCCTTTCCCTGTCTGGACTATGCCTGCGGGATATCTCACTTAATTAGCGGCGACGAACCCTATGAAATCTATATTAGCCCTTACTCGATGGGTTGCGATATCACTGCCCAGTTGGCTGTCGTCGATTCAGTAGAGGCTTTAAAGAACAGCAGCTGCCAGGGGCAGATCCTTTTGATGAAGGGTGGAATCTCTGCTGAACAGTTGATGCCCAAGAATTTTGTTTTTTATAATCCTGAACATCACCAGGAAATCTATAGCCTCCTCGAGGATAAGAAGCCGGCCGGAATCATAACAGCAACCTCTCGTAACCCGGATCTGGTTGGTGCGTTATATCCCTTTCCATTAATCGTCGACGGCGATTTTGATATTCCGAATGTCTACTGCTCCGATAGCGTTGGTGAAAGGTTATCAAAAAAAGTGGGCAAGCTATTTCACCTTTACATCGAGGCGCAGCGGATTCCGGCGACGGCTAACAATGTGATCGCCCGGAAGAACCCTGAATCGAAGGGAAAGATCGTTTTTACAGCCCATATTGATGCCTACGAAAACAGTCCCGGCGCCTCGGATAATGCTTCAGGTACCGTGGTTTTGATGCTCCTGGCAGAGATGCTGGCTGATTATCGCGGACCACTGGGCATTGAGATCGTCGCCCTCAATGGCGAAGATCATTATAGCGTTGCCGGACAGATGGATTATCTGGAGCGATACGGCACCACCCTTGACCAGATTGTCGTCCTTATAAACATCGATGATGTGGGTTACAAAATCGGCCGGGCCGCCTATTCTTTTTATGGCTGTCCGCCTGATCTACAGGATGAAGCCGGTGCCGTTTTCAAAGAATTCCCCGGAATGGTAGAGGGAGAACCATGGTACAATGGCGATCACATGATTTATGTCCAGAACGGAGTGGCCGCCATCGCTATCACGGCCGAGATGGTTGTGGAGTTAATGGCCACCATTACCCATACGCCCCAGGATACACCCGACCGGGTAAATCCGGCTAAACTCGTCGCGGTAGCCGAGGCGTTGAACTGTTTTCTAAATAGCCAAAAACAGGTGTAACAATTGAGTGATTCCGTGAGCAGCCTCTTTGAGGGCCAACTTGTGAGGCTCCGAGCCATCGACCCCTCAGACGCCGATATGTTTTTTAAACATCGCCAGGATGATGAGATCAGTCGCCTGGATGCGCGGATACAATGGCCTCAAACGCTGACCGGTATCCGGCACAAGCTTGAGGATCGGACCAAGAACAACAAAAACGACGATGAAGATTTGGTGATTGAGACCCGGGACGGTCAAGCTGTTGGCGGCATCAATACGCAAACAACAGATCCCAGAAGCGGAACATTTTCAATTGGCCTCGGCCTTGGTGAGCGGTCATCATGGGGTAAAGGCTATGCTAAAGAAGCGATGTTGCTGATGTTGCGCTACATGTTTCATGAGCTACGATACCAAAAATGCAATATTGGCGTGTATGCTTATAATGAACGAGCGCTCGGATTCTATCGCCATCTAGGCTTTGTAGATGAGGGTCGGCTTCGACGTAATCATTTCACTGCTGGAGAGTATTATGACGAAATCCTCCTGGGCATGACCCGTGAAGAGTTTGACCAATTATATCCTCAGTGGCGTGTGTTGCTTGAGGTAGACAAAGACCAATAGAGAGCGTCACCTGACACAACCTCTTTATCCATTGGGCATAACATGTTCGCAATAAAGACGAAACGATTGGTATTGAGAGATTTCCGGGAAGAGGATCTGATCCCGTTTCGGCAAATCGGAAACAGCCTTGATGCTCTAAAGTATTATTCGCAAACACCGACGGAGTGGGGGCCCCATGTTGAAAACCTTGTGAAGCAATTTATGGAATCGCAGATTGGGGTCCCCCGGCAAAATTTTACACTTGCTATCATAGCCGGAGATTTGTTTATTGGTGTGGTGAGCGTTCGAATTGAATCGACTGATCATCGCCAGGGATCCATTGGCTGTGGCCTTGCTTATGAGTATTGGTCTTTAGGATACGCTTCGGAAGCCATGATTGTGGCGATCTCTCTGGGTTTTGAGAAGCTAAATTTACACCGGATCTATGCCGAAACGATCTCCGAGAATAACGCTGCAATCGCCCTGGCAGAACGCCTGGGAATGCGAATAGAAGGCGTACTCCGTGAAAACCAATACTTCAAAGGGCGCTGGTGGGATACAACAATCCTCGGCTTGCTCAGAAGCGAGTGGCAGGAATAATCAGATTAATGGTGGCCCACGCGAATCATGACCAGTGATGCCATGGCTTTTAGGCAAACTATCATCCAGGTTCATGGCTCGGCCGGCCTTGAGTGGCTAGAAAATCTTCCAGAATTACTAACTGAATGCGCGCACAGGTGGACGCTTACCCTCCAGCCCCCCTTTGATAATTTGTCTTATAACTATGTGGTCCCGGCTATCCAGGCCGGCGGCCGCGAGGTTGTCCTGAAGGCTGGCGTCGTGAAAGCGGGCGTGCCAGACCGTGAATTCTTGAGTGAGCATGGCGCACTGTCCCACTTTGACGGGCAGGGCATGGTCCGCCTGCTTGAGGCAGATCTGAAGGCAGGGGTCATGCTGCTGGAGCGATTGATTCCGGGCACATCGCTAAAATCGATGGCGGAAGATGAGCGGGCGACCTCGATTGCCGCCGGGGTTATGCAGGCGATATGGAAACCGCCGCCGGCAAAGTATGCCTTTCCCTCGATCGCAGATTGGGCAAACGGTTTACAACGATTGCGGGCCCACTTTGATGGTGGATTCGGCCCATTTCCGGTGCCCCTGGTAAAAATGGCGGAAGAGCTTTTTTCCGAACTTATCGACTCCATGGATGAGGTAGTACTGTTGCATGGCGACCTGCATCATGACAATATTCTGATGAGTGAACGCCGGCCTTGGCTGGGGATCGATCCCAAAGGCGTCATAGGTGAACCTGCCTATGAAACAGGGGCGTTTTTGCGCAATATCACCCTACTGCCTGATGAAAGGCAGGCAAAAAATCAACTAGCCCGGGCCATCGATCACTTTGCCGAACAACTGCTGCTGGACCGTCAGCGCATAGTTAAATGGGGCATAGCCCAGGCTGTGCTATCGGCCTGGTGGAGCTTTGAAGATCATGGTCAGAGGTGGGAACCCGCTTTAGCCTTGGCCAGGCTTTTACAGACTTTGGAGTAGGGGGGAGCAATTTGCCCCAGATAGACGAATAGGATGATTACCGCCATAAATAATCGGTCTCAGGTATCAGCCAATGGCTACCGGTCGCTTTTGGTCCGTAATCCACTCACTCCAGGAGCCAACATAGAGCAGGGCATCACCCAATCCTGCATAGGCCAGGGCAAGTAAATTGTGCGCCGCTGTCACGCCCGACCCGCAATAGAAGACGGCTTGGTCAGGTGGTACACCATCCAGTAAGGTCAGAAAACGTTGGCAGAGTTGATCCTTGGAGAGGAATAGACCGTCGGGACCCATATTTTCTTGATACGGTGCCGAGATCGCCCCAGGTATATGGCCGGCAACCGGGTCGATGGTCTCATTTAATCCAAGAAAACGATCGGCCGAGCGGGAGTCAAAAACCCTGCCGTCAGCCGCTGATCGTAGTCGATCTACCTCTTGCGCATCAGTCATCATTTGGCCTCTTGGCAGAGGAGTGAAAATCCTCGGTTGGTACGTTTCTGTTCCGGAGCGGGTCGGGCGTTTCTCCGCCGTCCAAATTCGCCAGCCACCATTCACAACGGCAACAGCGCTGTGCCCCAAAAAACGCAGCATCCACCATAAGCGGGCCGCAATGGCCCCGCCTGCGTCATCATACAAGGCCACCTGAACATCTGGACCAACTCCCCAGCACCCTAGCCTGGCAGAAAACGTCTCGATACCGGGCAAGGGGTGGCGGCCGGTTTGACCCGGAACATGGGGGCCCGATAAATCTGTATTCAGGTGGGCATAAACCGCACCAGGAATATGGGCCTCTTCATACTCTCGGCGACCTCGATCGGGTTCGGCCAATGAGAAACGACAATCAATTATCACCCAGTCCGGATGCTTAATCTGTTCGGAAAGTGCCTGGGCCGAGATGAGCGTCGAATAGTCCATGATTACCAGTCACAGATTGATTCCAGGTAGGCAGCCGAGCCATCGCGCAGCCAGCCGTCAAGTTGGGCCGGTTCCTTTATTTGTTGCCCGCGGAACCGGGGTACAGCGATATAGCGGCATTCAACATCGGGAAGAGCGGTCATATCACCCCAAAGTTTCTCAAATTGGGTTACAGGGTATATATCTTCCTGCCCTTTACCCCAACGTTTCTTGACATCCTTGATCGTTATATAAGTAGGCATTTTGGAGGCCAGGTCACGCACAGCCTCAGCCACGCGCGAACCATCAGACAGGTCGTTTTGGGTAAGGCCAAAGACAGACAATATTTGATTGATATCGATCCAGGTTGTACTGGAGTTATAGTACGAAAGATTGAATTCAATTTCTTCTCTTGGTAGGGCCAGCCCTTCAATCAGGCGCAAGTGCCCATCAACCCAGGCCAGGCCACCACCACGGTCTTCAATTCGCCGGGGTACGACTTCGGTTGTAAGGGCTGCGCCTTGATCGATATGAAAACCAAGAATGCCCGGACTGACATCGGCGCCCACTGTATCGATATTGTGCACCATTAAGTATTGCAGTTGGGGCCGGTCAGCCAGGAGTCGGGCCAAGATTCCGTTTCGAAAAAGATTTGGGATTTCATACCAATGGCCAACGGGATGAAGACATTGCATCGGTAGGTTATCCGTATAATCATCTCCTTCACCCATTTGTTGGGCCCAGCCAATCAAAGCGGCATGCAAGCTGTCCTGCATTTTTTGAGCCTGTTCATCAAGAAGCTGTTGGGGCATTTCCTCCCAGGCGTAACGCAAATCACGGGCCATAGGAATGAGACGTAGACCAACGATCTGGCCAGGTGAGAGAATGAGTGGTCCCGAGTAAGCGAAATTATTGACCATTTCCAGGTAAGCCTGGATTGGTTTGTGGGTCATATAACTGGTCGTAAAGATATGGGGCAACTGGCTCCCGCATAGACGGCTTATTCGCCGGCTCTTGGCCAGGTGCACCTCAACAAAAGAGCGGTGTTGGCCGCCGAGCATGCTAAATGGGTTTAACGCTTTGACGACCCCGGCCCCTTTTGTCCAGCGGCTCCCGGTGCCGCCTGCCAGAGATACAACAGCCACTGACCCTGAAGCCAGAGCTTCCATTCCCAGTCGCTGCAGATCCTCCGGCATCGCCTGCAAGCCATTATAGATTTCTCCGGGAGCGACATCCTTTATCTGGCTATTAACCGGTAGACGATTTTGGGCTAGCCCGATCCGGCCGCTGCGCAGATCGGCCCGAATCTCCTCGTGTTGGACCTCATCGAATCCGTATTGGTTCAGTAGTGATTGCAGAGTTGCCCGCTCGGCTTCCTCGCTACCATTGTAGGGGAGCAGACGATCAAAAAGTTGCTGGACCATGCCGGACAATTCAGGGTTAGTCCGGCAGGCTTCACTGAAACGGTCTATTTCTGCCCGGCGAACAATACTCAAGTGTCGTGGATCTGTACGCAGAAGTGACGGCAAGATCTGGGTATAATAACCTGGCGGCATCAACGCTTCCTCTTCTGTGAACAAGCGAGCATTTGTACCATCTTCATTAATTTTAAAATCATACACCACCGGTTCCATGGCAAAGGGGACTGCCTTATCAAGGCGGTTTTTGGTCTCGTTCATGATAATTTGGAGGCGGTGTTGGGCGACCGGCTTCTGTGATGGGTCAAAAAGAAAGCCCATGCCACCCCCGGCCATGCCACCCAGCATCCAAAAGCCCCAGAAGCTCTCGCCGAATTCACCACGAACTTGGGCGATTAGCTGTTCTGTATACAGGTTACCGGCCCAAGGAATGATGGCTTGAATCGGACCGGCAAAATTACGGTGGGTGGCCGCACCAATAGCCTGGATGTCTCCTTCCTGTAACCGGAGAACGATTTCGTCTAGAATCCGCATCGCTGCCTGCCGGCCCGCCCATTCCGATTCAGAACGGAGTAGGTACTTTTCAGTTACCATTTCTAAGATGGGACCGACGTCCTGGGCCATACCGCCGTGGACCAGTACCAGGCTATCTTGGAGGTCTCGCCGGGTCTTGGCCGAGACATCATCAAGGGAGAAGATGTGGTGGCTAGGCAGCAACCGGCCGCGACTGATGCCAAATTCCGGATCGCCCTCAGCAGCCCACTCACCTTGAATCAATTTCATGCCTGGCCATACGCCGCCTGAATCCTGCCAGCCACCACCTGAGCCGGCCAGCCATTCTCCGAGGATCGCCCGGGCTGCTACCAGGCGACGCTCGTCCTCGTTCAATGGACCGGTCAAAGAGCCGGCCTGACCGGTAGCCCGCATACAGGCGGCGATAAGGCAGGCCAGCAAACTGGTAGAAACGGCCAGCCGAGAACCCTTAGGGATGCCATTCACCTGGCTTACAATTTCTATCCCGTGACCAGGCCGGGTAAGACGAGCCAGTAACTCGGCCAGGGGTTGATCGGCGCCTTCCATCCCCGGCGGCACGATGCCTGAAGCTATCACTGCCGCTTTTAACAAACCCAGGTAGTCCCGGGCAAAATCAAACAATTCGGCCAGGGTGGTGATCTCAGCGCTGACGCCTAAATCTACACTGGACAGGCGCAATACCGGGCGATCGATAACCCGAAAATAGGCTTCAACCGGTGGTCTGGGTTCATGAGGCGCATCGGAGCCATCCTGGCCCCGGACGCTTAAATCGATAGACACATTGACAACCCGGGCGCCTTCAGGAAAGTCCATACCTAAAAAGAAGATATCGCTCCAGCCGCTGTGGGATAAGTCCATGCGCACCGGTGTCGTCTCGCGCAAGATAGGAAAGAGGGGCAGCGTTGGCGTTTGCCAGAGTAATTCCGGCTGGATTCTCAATGGGTGATCGGCCGGATGTCCGATGCGAAACATCCATTGGTTGCCCTGGACTGAGCGGACACTGCGCCGTACCTGGTTAGCCAGCGTCTGAAAAGCCAGCCCATGGTAGGCTGCAGCCAAGGCGCTGGAAATCGCATCGTTAGGGCCGAATCCTTCTTGAGCGGTGAGGAATATATTGATGGCTTCCTCGAACCTCCTCCTGAGCAGATTATTGTAACCATCGTATGGGACATGACCGCCAACTCTGAACCCCTGTTTTAAGGGCAGATGAAAGCGATGGATAGCGTAGAGAAAAAATAAGGCCCGCACTCTTTGATAGAGATTATCATTTTCACGCCTGAACTGGTCTAATGCACGACATTCGCCGAGCAATACTTGCAGCGAAGACGCGCGGCAGAAGACATCAAGCGGGCTGTCTCGATGCTCTGGATCGCCAGCGGTGATGATTTTAACCAATTCACTCATCGTTTATCCTTGCCCCTGGTTAGAGCCAAACTCTCGCGAGGCAAAAAGCTCTAATAACAAGGCCAGGACCTGGTCCCGATCCTGACCGCTGAAGGCGAGGGCCAGTTGGGCCCTCAACAAGCCATACCGCGCGCCGATATCGTAACGCCAATCGTGTTTTCGTAATGCCAGGTATTGCTCCCGATTGGCTAATTCGGTCAGAGCGTCAGCCAGCCAGACGCCACCTTTTTGATCTGCGTCCCTTATCAGCTTGTCCAGGATCTCCATGATTGTTGGCGTCAGAACGTGCATGCCGAAAAAACACAAATAGTGGCCGGCTCGTAATCCGGGCATGATCAGGTGACGTTCGGCTTCGGTTGGCGTCGGTTTCTCGACGACTGTCTCGATGCGATATAAATCTTTTTGGCCATGTACAGGTTGCCCACCTACCGTGCCATAGTAGGGTAATAAGGTTTCCCGGGTTTCTTGCACTGCTGAGACCGCACAAGCATTTGAGGCGGCGACTTGGGTGAGGTGCTCAGCACAGCCCTGGGCGGTGCGGCTGACGTAGAGATGGTCACCCACCAGATGAAGGAACGGCTCTCGGCCGACAAATTCTCGAGCGCAGAAAATAGCGTGACCGTAGCCTAAGGGCTCTTCCTGGTGGATGAATTGAATACGACCGGCATATTCTTTGGTCCCTTCGGCATAAGCAATTTCATCCCCAGGCCGCACGACGATGCCTATTTCCTCAACCTTGGCTCGTAACACCTCTTCGACAATGACGTTGAGGACAGTTTTTTCTTTCCCATCACGATCAATAAGCGTTTGCAAGGGGAGGGATTGTTGCCCGCTCCCCGCAGCCGTGATGACCGCTTTGTTAATTACCATGAATCATCTCCCGTTGGTCTAGGGTAAAGTTATAGCTTGGATCATTTGAAGAGAGTACTGCCGCCAATAAATTCACGCAGGACGGATTCGTGGGGGACGGCCGATTCATCCTCGACCGGAATGACACTCCGTAACATCCTGTGAACGCGGTCGGCGCGGAAATAAGCATCCTCGCGTAACGGATCGCCCCGATATTTGTCGGCCCATTTGCCAAAGGAATCGAATAACCGGGCGCGATAAAAGCATAGCTCATATGGCATCGCGCTATTGATGATGAAATCTGCGCTACCATTGTAAGGAATAATGTTGCGCAACTCGCTGGCTCGAACATAATGCCAGTGCGCCAGGGTCATTTCCGGTTTATATGCCCGGTGGGCTTCGTCGCGGAGCATGCGCCGGATGAGACGCAGATCGGTCCAACGAAGATAGCCGGCGTCACCTTTCATTTGCAGTAAAGGCTCGAGGTACAGTTTAAATTTCCTCTCCTCTGCAATATCTGAGGTCATCGGTGGGTAGAGCCCGTGCAGACTATCAATGAGCAGAATCTCATCCCCGGTCAGGCGCAAAGTGGTGCGATTAGCATGCCGCGTGCCGCTTTTAAAGTCGTAGTATGGAACCTGCACTTCCTCGCCGGCGATAAGACGTTGCAGGTGTTCGTTGATCAGATCCATATCAAGCGCCTGGGGCGTCTCAAAATCATAGTCACCGAATTCATCCTTCGGGTGCATAGCCAGGTCAAAGAAGTAATTATCTATGTTTAAGGTCATGAATCGAAGACCTACCTGGTTTAAACGCTGTTCCAGTTTATAGGTTGTCGATGTCTTGCCGGAAGAAGATGGCCCGGTGATCAAAACCATGCGTAATTCATCACGTCGTTCGATAATAAGGCTGGCGGCTGTCTCGACGTCCTCTTCGTAAGCGGATTCTGACTCGTGAACTATTTGGGGGAATTCGCCCCGGGAAATACGTTCGTTCATTGCCGGTATCGTGTGCAGCGAATGAGAAGTGGCCCAATCGAGTACTCGCCAGATTTTAGCCCAGGGAATATTGCCCGAAGGGTGAGCTGCCCGGTTAGCTGCCGCCAGCCGCCGTCGCGACCTCTCATCCCGATATAAAATGTAGGCTTTTGCTACAGCAGCATGACCATTCTCGATAAGAATTTTCTCGACTGCATCCTGGATTTCTTCAATATGGGGCACTTGTTCAGCCGGCAAGGTTGCTTCCAGATATTGGACTACCTGTTCGGCCAGCCACTCAGACCGCTCCCGGTCCCGACCGCCAACGGCCACGGCCGCCCGGTAAATGGCGTTACTTATTCGTTCCTGGTTAAAGGGTACTATCGCGCCGCTACGTTTTACCACCTGAAGAAAGCGGCTCATTTGAACCTCCCATGCTGGTTCGACGATGTGTGGCTATCAGTGTACGCAAAGGCCTGGCACCTGTCAAAATAAATACGATAGCATATCCTTGTTGACCGGATCTAAGCAGCCAACCTACAGTGTCAACCTGCTGACAAATATCGCTGCTATGGGAGATGCCGAAAATGATTTGTTGTTCTGAACCTCTATAGTCGCCACTCTGGTCAATATCCACTACCTAACCTACAATCCGTGGATATTCGTTAGTGCGGATTTTCTGCTGAATATTTAAAGGAGACAGAAATGCGTCTGGGACTCATGCTCGGTTACGCCGCTGGAAGAATTGACCTACCCATCGAGATGGTCCAGGAAGCTGATCGCCTGGGGGTGGATGTGGTTTGGACGGCCGAAGCTTATGGTTCCGACGCCGTCAGCCCCCTGGCCTGGCTAGGGGCGTTAACGACTCATATCAAACTAGGTACGGCAATCATGCAGATGCCCGGCCGGACACCGGCTAACGCGGCTATGACAGCGATGACCATGCACCAGCTCTCTGGTGGGCGGTTCCAGTTGGGTCTTGGCCTATCTGGCCCCCAGGTGGTGGAAGGGTGGCATGGCCTCAGCTACGCCCGACCACTCACTCGTACCCGGGAATATGTCGACATTGTGCGGACTATATTCAAACGAGAAGAGCGCCTGAACTACAAAGGGCAAGTATACCGGCTGCCCTACGACGGGAGTGACGCCACCGGATTAGGCAAACCGCTTTACAGCACTCTAGAAGCGACGCCTGACATTCCAATTTACCTGGCCGCCATAGGCCCGAAGAATGTCGCCCTGGCGGCCGAGATCGCTGACGGCTGGCTGCCCATTTTCTATTCGCCCCAGAAATTTGACGAGGTATACCGGTCCCATCTTGAGAGCGGTTTCGCGCGAGCCGGCAATGGGAAAGGGATGACTGATTTTGATGTCGCCCCGATGGTATCTGTCGTTATGGATGACAACCTGGAGGTCTGCTATAACACGCTACGGCCGATGTTGGCCTTGTATATCGGCGGAATGGGTGCAAAAGACAAGAATTTCTACAAAGACCTGGCCAGCCGTTATGGTTACGCAGGCGCCGCGACAGAGATCCAGGAGCATTACCTGTCCGGCCGTAGAGGTGAGGCCATGATGGCTGTGCCTGGCGAGTTGATCGACGAAGTAGCCCTGGTTGGTTCTAAAGAGAGAATAAAGGATCGTTTATCGCTCTGGCTAGACGGCCCGGCGACGACTCTCAATCTCACCCTGGCTAATGTTGAGACATTACGGATGATCGTGGAGTTGGTCGGATAACCACTGTTTGCCTACAACAAACTCTCTTACGATGACTGAAAATCCTAAGCAGATCCAACAGGATCCATTTAATGAGAAACTTTGGCTGGCCAACCACCGTCCCATCGCTATCGACGGCAAGCAGCCGGCGTTGGTTAAACTGATCGAGGAGCTGATTACGCACAAGCCGCTCAGGGGTGATGCTTACAGCAAAATCATCAATAAATCGACCCGAAGAGGTTTGCCCTGGTTGTCCAAGAGCCAGGTCTTAGGTGTCTACCAGGAACTATGTGATGGCGGCTGGATGGTTTTTGATCCAGAGGTTGTCACCATGCTCCAGGTCAAACCTACCCGCAGTCAGGCTGGCGTAACTGTGATCACGGTGTTGACCAAGCCCTACCCCTGTCCCGGAAAGTGTATCTTCTGCCCCACCGATATTCGTATGCCCAAAAGTTACCTTCATGATGAGCCTGGGGCCATGCGCGCCGAGCGCTATGCCTTTGATCCATATGAACAGACTAGCGCTCGTATCGAAGCGCTGGATCGCATCGGGCATCCATCTGACAAGCTCGAGCTTCTAATTCTTGGCGGGACCTGGTCCAGTTACCGCCGTGATTATCAGGAGTGGTTTGTTAAGCGTTGCCTGGAAGCGATGAATGGCGAAGATGCTGCCTCGCTGACTGAGGCGCAGCTAACTAACGCTGCCGGGACAAGGCGAAATGTGGGCCTGGTCGTGGAGACCCGGCCGGATCACATCAATGCCGAAGAGTTGCGCTGGTTTCGTTACCTGGGTGTGACCAAGGTACAAATCGGTGTGCAAAGTCTGGATGACCGGATATTAGCCTTGAATAATCGCGGTGAGACCGTGGCGGATATGCGAAAGGCCATGCGTTTATTACGTTTGGCCGGCTTTAAGATTCATGCTCATTGGATGCCCAATCTGCTAGGCGCCACACCGGAAAGCGATGTCGAAGATTTTAGCCGTTTGTGGCAGGACCCGGCTCTGCGACCTGACGAGATAAAAATATACCCCTGCATGCTGGTGGAGAATGCTGAACTGTACGAATATTGGCAGCGTGGGGAGTACCGGCCGTATACAGAAGAAGAGATCACTGAAGTGCTTATCGCCTGCAAGGTTCAGGTGCCAGCCTATGTGCGCATCAATCGGATCGTCCGTGATATCCCGACTACCAACGTGGTGGCCGGTATGAAAAAGGCAAACTTAAGACAGATCGCCCAACAACGAATGGCGGATCGGGGTTTACATTGCCGGTGTATTCGATGTCGGGAAGTACGGCGCACGCAAATCGAGCTAGATGACCTAAGCTTAAAGCGAGCTTCATATGAGACAGACGCGACTACCGAGTACTTCGTAAGTTTTGAGACGGAGAAGCATATCGCCGGTTTCCTACGGCTGTCTATACCCCACTCCGATGTTGAATTGCCTATCCCGGAATTGGCCGGACAGGCCATGATACGGGAGCTGCATATCTACGGCCCGGCCGTCCCCATTGGCGAAACGAGCCAGGGAGATGCGCAACATATCGGGCTGGGCGCCCAATTACTTATCGAGGCGAAGCGTATCGCCCGGGAAGCCGGCTATAATCGTTTGGCTGTGATCAGTGCTATCGGTACCCAGGGCTACTATGAACGGTTTGGCTTTGAATCGGATGGCCTCTATCAGAGTGCAAAGATCTGAAACAGCTAACCTTAAGCCGCTTTTTCAGGGGGGAATTCAGCGTTTTTCGCAGAAATGACGAATGGATTTACCAACTCTGGTGGAAATTAATTTTGAAGATCATTCTGGGATGCCCAGGCCGTAATTTTCTCCATTTCCTTTAGAGCGTCGAAAGCCGGACGGGGAGAACCATCTGGCAATGTGATAGCCCACCACCACTGCTCATTATCTTCAGGCGTCCAGAAAAAATCGGCAATGTAGATCGTGAACATAGGCCCAATCCAGGGGCGCCAATTTTCGGCCGCGTATTGATAAGCCCTGACAAGGTAGTCGGCCTGTTGTTCCTCGGTGACAGAATGCCAGGCGTAAGCCGGATTCAGCAGATCGGTTGTCCAGCCCAACTCCAGGATGGCTATTTGTTTATCCGAGTCACCATTGGCCACCATGATGTCCCGCATATCCTCAACATGGCGGAAGGTGAACCAGCGGCCGCCGCCGTATTCGGCTGTGGCTTCTGCTTCGTCAGGCGATATCTCGGGTGGCGCCTTATAGCCGGGGGCATTCAAACCCAGGACGTCGAAAAAATCGGCCGCTCCGGCATCATACATCGCTTGCAGGAAATCCGAATCTGGCATGGCAACTGGCAGCTCTGTTCCCGTTGGAGCCAGGCCGGCCGAGACGACAATAGCCTCCGGGTCGGCCGCTTTGATGGCCTGATAACACACTTTAAGTAGTTCCGTGTACTCCCGCGGATTAGGCGGCTCGCCGCCCCATTCCCGGTTCAAGTTGGGTTCGTTCCAGATCTGATAAGCGGCTACACGACCCTGATATCGGGCGGCCATGGCCCCGCAAAAGTCACCAAAATCCTGATAATCACTGGGTGGAGCATTCTCCAGCGGTGGCCATTCCTCTTCTTGAGACCAAAAAGGCTGGCGGTCAATGCGAACCAGCATTTTGAGACCGGCTTTTTCAACCAGGTCCACAATCAGATCTGGACGGTACCAATCATACTTCCCTTTTTCCAGTGTTTCGATATCACGCCAGGGGAATGACTGTTTTACCCAGCCGAATTCCATCTCCTGGACCAGGGCCAGGTCGCGCTCGGCAATATCAGGTAGCCACCACATGAAAGTATGGACGCCATATTCCGGGGAATTAAAGGGGGGGGTTAACTCTATGGTTGATGCGGTGGCCGGCTGTTCAGTTATAGCCGGCGTTCCTGTTGGCGCTGCTGTCTCGGGATCAGCAACCACTAATTCAGTTGCTTTTGGGGTGTTGGTGGGCGTCTCCACGGTGGCTGACGCCGGGCCAGCGGAACCACGGACACCAGGGGGGGTCGGCGTTAGTTCTATCTCACCGCTACAGCCAACCAGGAGAGCTAGCGTTGTCAATAGCGCCAGGACAATAATCTTTCTCATGGAACTCAAGATGCAGTCCGTTTCAGACTGTATGATTGGTTTAGTCGCTCGAGCAGACAGAAGAGCTTTCCCTCAAATCTTGCCGGTCTGCTCGAGCTAATCACTTCTACCTACTAATCCTTGGCCATCTCGCTGACGGCGCTAAAGGCCGGCCGGGGAACACCATTGGTGTCAATTATGCTATAAGGTACTGGATCGTCTGTCGGACCGCCACTCTTATTGCCAAAGTCATAGTTGAATAAGAATGCTAGCCAGACATTTCCAGAGTCTTTCATCTGTTGGTAAGCCTGCACGATATATTGGGCTTGCTCTTCAAGGGTATTATCCTGGGCAAATTCGAAGCCTGTTGGGAAAGAGTCATAACCCTCGCTGCTAGCCCATCCAAATTCGGTCACGCAAAGTTTCTTCCCTGGATCAACCGCCTGGACTTTCGCGGCGTAGGTGTCTACCGTCGACTTAAAGCTCCAGCTATGGTGTGGATTATCAAAAGGTCCTCTGAAAATAGCCGTTGCTGCTTCTGGCTGAGCTCCGGCATCCTCAAAGGCTACATCAGGGGCGATATTATAGCCATTGTGGTGTACGCCAACACAATCCGTGTTATCAAGCAAACCGGCCGCCAGGGCTTCATCCAAATAAAGAAAGTCATCGTACGAGGTAACCCCGTCATGAACACCAGTTGGTGCCAGTGCGCCGCTTATGACTATGACATTTGGGTCGACAGCCTTAATAGCCGCGTTGGCCTGCGAAAGGAATTGTACGTAATTGGCCGGACTGAGTCCCTGGGGTGTGGACCATTCGCGGTCGATGTTTTGTTCGTTCCACACCTCGATAGCATGGATTTTGCCCGGGTATTGGTTGAGCAGCGCGGTCAAGAAATTGCTGTATTGGGCGTAGTCGTCTGGCGGTCCATTGTTGCCCCCGGCCGCCCTGGTCCATTCGGGCGAACCAACCACACTGAACAAGACGTTGAGACCTCTGGCATTGGCATCATCCACTGCGCCATCGTAATGGTACCACTGAAACGTTTCAGGATCGGGCTGGACCAAAGGCCATTCCATCTGAATCTTGACCCAATCCAGACCAAGCTGGTTGCTTATGACGTCCATGGCGTAGTTAGGATCGCCCACGATGGCATGAGATTGAGTGCCATAGCCGAAAGCATCGGCCGGCCAGGGGTAGGTCGGCAATTTCGCGGGAGGTTCGGCGGGTGCCTCCTCAGCCGTAGTCGCTTCCTCCCCAGCGGCATCTGACGGTTGGCTTCCGTTTTCCGTATCACTGACGATGACCGGCGGCGGCAACGTCGATGTTGGCAAAACCTCAGCCGCCTGCTCAGGCTGGTTGTCGGCCGTTTGTTCCGGTTCCCCTTCGCTGCCACAAGCAACCAAGGTCAATAACAATAACAGTAGGAATAAGACCTGGATTTTTTTCATTATTCATTCCCCTTCAGTAATAAAACGAGGCCCCAGTCCGATACCATATCTCAGCAGGAGGCCTGGTTTAAATTCATGCTCAGCTGGCCGGTCGATAAACTGTCGTAACGATTCCTATCGGCCCTAGCCATTCCCTACCGGCCCATGACCTGACCCAATAATCCGCAGGACGGACAACTTCCGTCCTTTCGAAGCATGGCGTATCCGGCCTGGGGATCTTCACCCCACTGGGTAAAGTCAACATTAAAGATAATCATCAGCCGAACTCTTCCACTGTTTGCCGATAGACTGGCTGCCTCGGCAAGCCATTGGGCATGCTGGCCAACCGTTGTGTTCGATGCCCAGGAGAAGCGTGACGGAACGCCGCCGTAATCTGTGCCAGAAAGGTAACCTAACTCGGTGAAACACACTGGCCGCGCACCGCCGAATGCGTTGTAATACATATTTAGAGTGGGGCCGAAGTACCAACTGTAATGATTGTTGCCGGCCGGGTGTCCTGAGCTGGCGCTGGGGGAGGTAGCACCAGCATTATAATGGACGCCGATGCAATCCATGTAATTGGCCCCACCTGCGGCGGCCACCCCGGCCATGTAGCGATCGTCCGCCCAGGCATTGGTGCCATTGTCAAAGCCCGTAGGCGCCGGAGCTCCGCTAATAACCATAACACTAGAGTTGGCCGACTTGATTGCATTATATGCCGGGGCCAGCATGCTGTTGACATAGGTCGTCGGATTAATTTGTCCGGCTGGCCATTCGAAATCGATATTTTCTTCATTCCAGATTTCAATGGCGTTAGGGCCATAGGAAGCCACACCGCGTAAGAACTCAACATAGCTATTGAAGTCAATGCTACCAGGATAAGAGCTACCACCGGGGATGCTCAGAAGCACCTTAAAGCCATTGGCCTGGGCTTGCTGAATGCGGCCGCCCACACCATCCGGCGAGTCGCCTGGTCCCCATTTATGTTGGAATTTCACCCAGGTCATACCGGCCATCTGCATGATGGTAGGATTGGCCAGCGTATGAGTTTGGCCACCCAACTCAAAATTACCACCACCTGCTGGGGCAAACACTGGGGGCGCCGCACCGCCGGCAGCCACGGCCGGCGGTTCTACCTCGACAACGGCCAGGGCTCCGGTATCGACGGAGGAATTGACAGTTACTAACCGGGCGAAAATCCAGCCCTCGGTGTCATCTCCCAACCTTACCTGGTACCACGATTTATCACTATTGCGGCCGATTAGCGAGAATTTTTCGCCGGTTTGGACGCCGCCAATAATCCCGTAATTCACTCCCGGACCGCTGCGAACATTGGAGGCTATGTTGGCGGCCGCGTCAGCATCGCCGGGGTTGGCCGCAGATGGTTGCGCGGCGTCAGGTGTTGCTGTTGGCTTTTCTTCGACTTCGGCTACCTGTTTCTCTTGGGTAGGCTTAGGGGTGGGTTTGGCCGCTTCAGCAACAGTCACCTCCAAGGAGCCAAGGCTGGCGATGCTATCTCCATGGGCAAAATCTGCTCGGACAACATATTTACCCGGGACTTCGCTACCTTCCCAAGAGAAGGAGTTCGTATCGCCGCTACTGCTGGCGACAACACCGCCGGTTTCGTCTTCAACGGTCCAGACAATGGCGGCGCTTTGCGGTTGCGGGGCATCAGCAAGGCCAAGCAAACTTTCTACAGCTGTAGCGTAACCTGTGCCATCATCGAGATAGCCCAACCCTCGCACCGTCAAACCGTTAATATGATAGCGATTGGCGAAGCGACCCTGGTGGCCCAGAATTGCCTCACTTCCCAGCCAGACTTCATGCGGTTGACCGCCTTGTTCATAGGTATATTTATAAGTTAACGCTTCCGGATCCCAGACCAATTCGCCGGCTGTACCGGACAAAACAACTTCAACCGATTCACCAGGTTCGACACCGGCCGATCCTTTGACAAAATCAAGCTCGCCAAAGTTCGCTAACGCTTTGTCATCTTCAACCTCTCTCCGTGCGTCACCGACAGCATCGATAGCATTGATGGAAAGCAGGGCTGATACCTTGCTCCGCTCAATCTGGCGAGTAGCCCATTCAACAATCGCCTGGGCATCTCCATTATCGCCATAAGCGGTCGGGTCCAGGGGCATTTGCACATGGATCGCGTCGGAAAGGGCGCCCAGCGCTGCCCAATCCTGGCCTGCGGTATCCCACTCGCCATTCAGAAGCAGTGGTGTTTCCAGAGTCAAGACCAGATCAAGCCCTTCTTCATGAAGGCTCTCAGCCAAATCTTTTACAAATGCAGTAAACGCCGCTGACTGTTCCAGAGGGACGCCCTGGTAGTCCAGATTGACCCCTGCATAACCGCCACCGTAAGCCTTATCTACTAACATCTGATTATGGGTCTGTTGCGCCTCGGGGTTACTGAGCAGAGTGGAGAGAGTAACCGTATCGACGATGACGCCGGTATTGGTTGCCCGTAGATATTGACGGTAGTTACCACTGGGCACCGTTACCAACTCGCCCTTCAGTTGCCCATTGTCCCCCAGGGTCAATGTTCCGACGGAAATTTCAGTTAAGTAAGGGAGGACAGCTGCGGGTAATACCTGCGCCGGCAATGCCTCAGCTCCAATTGCTAACTCGTCCGTCGGCGAAGTTTGCATCAGGGCCAGGGCTAACGGAAGCGGTTGCTCGGCCGAAATCAACGAGCCGGCATTACTGCTTACCTGGCTGGCGATGAAAGACCATCTTTGGCCGTTCCAGCCATACAGATCCAGTGTCTGGTATGGTTGGGCGGAGGCCGGGATAGCTATCTTAGCGCTGCCTGAATTGCCTTCGTCCTTTTGGTCTAGTTCATAGACATCTCCGGCGAGCTGAAGATTACCAGGGATGGCCTCGAGCGCGGTTATCCAATCATTTCCAGCATCTCCAGCCAGGAATTTTTCCTGGCTGATGGTCTTGACCTTGACCCGAGATGATTCGTCCGTGAGCGTAAACTCAATGCCCTCAACAGGGGTAGATTCTTCCATGTCTGCTGTTGTAGCCGTCGGATCAGCCTCACTATTGTCACCACCGAGACCCAGCCGCTCACCTAACGAAATAGGCGGCAGAAATAGGCCAGCGACAATCAACAAAACGACAATTATAGTACCGCCGACGATTAACCTGGTGTGGTTCTTAGACAAACCATTAGCGTCAGCGCCATTGTTTGATTCAGATCCATCGTCTGACGCTGACGAATCAAGCTCGTTGTCCGCCGATAATGAATCGACGTCGTAGTCCACTGCTGGCGTATCAAGCTCAACAGCTGCTGGCGCCGCATCAAGCTCCTCAGCCTGATTAGGAACGATTGTTTCATCCTGACCCGCGGCCGCTTCAGGGCTATTGTCAGCGGCGGGTTCAGGCAAATCCTGTTCAAGCGCCTCGCGGGCATCCTTAATGGGTCGCTCTTCGTTCATACCGTTGTTGTTCCTCCTCCGATTCAGCCAAATAAGGTACTTTGACCAGTCGACACTAGTGGCAGCACTACCAAATCGACAAGTAGGTCGTCAACTAAACGTCTGGCCAACCTCGGATTTTACGTGGTTCTTTTAACTCAGCATTATCGTTAGGTTCATATTAAGCAATGGCTCATCTCGGTCTTCCATGTTCCTAGCGACGATTTCGAGATTTAAATAACGAATTATTGACCTGGCCATTGAGACAAACAAATGGCGGTCGTCTTCCAACGCCGCCATTTTGTTCTTTATTATTAACCGACGTTTACGCCAGCGGATGCGATTCTAGCACAAGCAAAATAGCGCGCCAAACTTACTCATCGAACGCCGAGCAAACGTTGGCAAGTCGTCGGATATGGCAAGTCTGGGAGAAAAATAGCTATCATGGACGAGACTTTCGGGTTTTGGATTATAATTCTGCCCATCCTACCAGCGTGTGATGATTGCCCTGCCTCCTGAGCCGTTTCGAGGAATGACGGTCCTCGTCTAATAGGCGCCGCGTCCCGCGATCACATAAGGGATGGTCTGCAACATAATTCGCAAATCAAGAGCCAGCGACCAATTTTCAATATAGTAGATATCAAGCAGGCACTGCTCATCAAAGGTGAGATCAGAGCGACCGCTCACCTGCCAAAGTCCGGTAATGCCGCCACGTATTTCCAAACGCTGCCTGTGCCAGGTTTGGTAGCGGGCTACTTCATCGGCGAGAGGTGGGCGAGGGCCTACAATACTCATGTCCCCAATCAGCACATTAAATATTTGTGGCAACTCATCCAGGCTAAAGCGACGAATGATCCGGCCGACCCGAGTCAATCGTGGATCGTCGCGTATCTTGAAGATCGGCCCATCAGCTTCGTTCATTGCTTCCAGCGCTTGTTTCTGATCTTCGGCGTCAACAACCATTGATCGAAACTTCGCCATCCTGAATCTTTTACCCTGGTAGCCTACCCGTTCCTGTAGAAAAAATGCCGGTCCAGGGGATTCTAATTTCACGGCTACAGCGGTGATCACTGTTATGAGCCCAACTGGGATGGCCAAAATGGCTACGGTAGCCAGATCCAGTAGTCGTTTAACGGTTTGGTTGGCCGGACTCAGACGAGCATCCCGAGCGCTGAGCATCGGTATACCGGCCATGTTATTAAACTCAACCCGGTTTAGGCTTAGCTGGAACAAATCAGGTACGACTTGAGTGCTTACGCCATACTGCTGGCTGATGCGTACTAAATCCTCGATCTGTTTGTATTTGTAGTTGGGCATAGCAACGAAGACTGTATGTACGTTGATATCAGACTCGAGGATCTTCTGCAGGTCTGACCAACTACCCAGGTGGGGTATTTGTGCAGAGCCGATGTTACTGGCTGCAGATCCTTCATCCAGGTACCCAATAGCGCGAAACCCGAGGTCTCGCCGGGCCAACAGTGTTCGAATAACGCCACGCCCAACTTCCCCTGAACCGACAATAAGGGCCCGGTCAACACCGATTCCACGTCGGTAGAGGATCTGGAGAAGGAAGCGCCTTAATAATCGAGCGATAGCAATAAATAGAATTGTGAAAATCAATACCCAGACTAGCAAAAGCCGTGAAAAAGCCAGCGGCCGGAAGAAGAAAGTAAAGGCCATCATAAGGGCGATACTGGTCGCAGTTGCGAAACCGACCCGCGAAACTTCATCTATCCAGAATTCTCCGCGCCGGCGCACCCACACCTTATTTTGGATAAACATGATTACCAAAACTATGGTTAGTAATACTTGTTGACCGAGGTATTCTTGATAGGGGACAATCAGAGTGGTTGGCAGAAGCCACTGGAATTGATAACGGGCCACATAGGCAAAAACAAATGCCAATATTATCAAAATCAGGTCTGTTATTATTGTTATATTTCGTACGGTGCGATGACCTAACTGATTACTCATTTTCTCTAAAGTAAGGTTATCCGGTGGCGATGGAACGGCATTTTAAGCGCCTTGGGTGACGACCCGCCTTTTATGCGTCTTCATCCAGAGTTTTTTGATATACCTGAATCATCTTTTGGCCGGCATTTTGCCAGGTGAATTTTTTCACCTGGGATAACCCTAATTCTCGCATTGTAGCTGTTATCTGAGGATCGTCTAATACGGATGTCATATGATTGCACAACGTGCTCACATCATGCGGGCTGAAAAGCAGCGCTGCCTCACCGGTCACCTCGGGGATAGCGGAAATATTTGAAGCGATCACCGGCGTGCCGCAGGCCATAGCCTGGGCAGCCGGCAGGCCAAAGCCCTCGTATATTGAAGGTATTACGACCATCGCAGCGCCGTTATACCACAGGGGTAGATCGGTATCTGTTACATAACCTGCAAAACGAACCCGATCCTTCAAACCCAGTTCATCGACACGGGCGAATATGTCGTCATATAGCCATCCTTTTCCACCGGCGAGAACCAGGTCTAACTCGGGACGTTGCAGACGGTTGAATGCTTCAACCAGGGTTGGAATATTCTTGCGCGGTTGTAAGGTGCCGACATGGAGAATATATGGGCGCAAAAGAGCTTGCCGGCGGCGAAATTGCTCAATCTCTTCGGCCGGTCGTGGGGAAAAATCGACGTCTACACCAGGGTATACCACATCGATCCGGTCAAGGGGTATATCTAAAAGTTTATTGACATCCTGGCGACCAGATTCTGAAATCGTCACCACCCTCCGGGCCTGCCGGCAAGATCGTCTTGTCTGGCTGGACAGGTACGCACGTTGAAACTTTGGGAATCGTTCAGGGAAATGCAAGAAACTCAAATCGTAAACAGTCACGATCGTGTCGCGTCCGGGGAGGATGGGGCTAACGAAAGCCAGACTATGGAGCAAATCGATTTGAAGCCGCGCCGCAGCCAGAGGCCATACCAATTGCTCCCATAAAATACGAACCAGGCGCCTGGAAGTTGGCCATCGCGAGGTCACTATCTGAAGCGCATGATTCAGTGCCAAACTACTCTGGTCATTAGTAAAAACCGTGAATCTATAATCAGCACTTGATGCTGGCAAATGCGTAAGCAGCTGGCTAATGAAGTGGTGGATTCCTGCCCTACGATAACCAAAGGAATTGGCTAATAGGTGAGCGTTGATACCGATGTGTTTGGTTCCTCTGGTCTGGCGAGCTTCCATACGTACTGATTATAGCCCAACTACTTCTCACCGTCCGTCTGGTCTCGCCCTAAACAAACCAGAGATTGTCAACTTCCTTTGAGTTCAAGGACGAAATCACTTTTGGGATCCTAGATTGACATTGTCACTGAACAGCTGGTTAAAGACGATATCATTGGCCAACAACATATTCATTATCATCTCCTTGACTTTAAAAGGGTCTGTCTTATAATGAAATCATCAACATATGATAAAGCAGTGACCGGGACGAGTAGTTGCCGAGCCTGTTCCAGAGAGTAGATGGCCACCGGCTGAGAGCCATCACAACAAAGACGGCTTTGAAAACCCCCCGGGAGCGATTTCCTGAACACCTGAATTAGTAAGGAGATCCGGTTCGCCCCGTTAAAGGCCTCAATGAGGGCATCAGTATAAGCTGAATGCCGAAATTGGGTGGAATCGCGATTGAGCGCCATCGCCCCGATAATGGGTGATGGTGTTTTTTGTTGTTTCTATATAAAAGAAGGTGACGTTTTGAGTGAAAGTAGAGGACTATATCAGGAGTCGGATCTCTATCGTATTCGACATTCGGCCGCCCACGTGATGGCTGAAGCGGTTTTAGGTCTGTTCCCGGAAGCAAAGCTGGCTATCGGCCCGCCAATCGAGGACGGATTCTACTATGACTTTGATTTAGGCTTTGATGAGAATGGCAAGCCGGTCACCTTCACACCTGACGACATGGCGGCTATAGAGGAGCGATTGAAGGAGCTTCTCAACCAGAATGCCAAGTTTGAAAGATCAACCAAAAGTGTTGAGGATGCGCTGCAATTCTTTGCCGATGAGCCGTACAAAGTCGAACTTATCCAGGAATTGGCGGCCGGCAAGATCGATGAAAATGGCAACCCTATAAGCGACCCGGTAACAGAGGTTGGCATATACCAACATCGCGATTTTGTTGATCTTTGCCGGGGGCCGCATGTGACCTCGTTAAAGGAAATTCGAGGCAACGCAGTCAAACTGCTTCGCACCAGCGGCGCCTATTGGCGCGGGGATGAAAAGAGAGCGCAACTACAGCGCCTATATGGCACGGCCTGGCACAACCGTATTGAGCTGGATGCCTATCTTAAACGATTGGAAGAGGCTAAAAAGCGAGACCATCGTCGGTTAGGCAAAGAGTTGCGCTTGTTCCATATATCACCCGTTGTAGGCTCCGGCTTACCTCTATGGCTGCCAAAAGGTACTGTTTTGCGCGATACTTTAGAAGGCTTCTTGCGAGAAGCGCAATTAGAAAGGGGTTATTTACCGGTAATCACCCCGCATATTGCCAAGATTGACCTCTATATTACCAGCGGACACTATCCTTACTATAAAGACAGTCAGTATACGCCCATCGACGTAGACGGGGAGCAGTTCATCCTCAAACCGATGAATTGCCCCCATCACATAGAGATTTACAAGAGCGAGCCGAAGAGCTATCGAGACCTTCCTTACCGACTGGCCGAATTTGGAACCGTCTACCGATATGAACAAAGCGGCGAACTGACGGGTCTTACCCGCGTGCGGGGGTTCACGGTGGATGATTCTCATCTTTTCGTAACCCCCGATCAGCTTGAAGACGAGTTTGTCGATGTCGTTCGACTGATCCAATATGTATTCGAGGCCATGGGCTTCGAGGATTACCGGGCCCGGTTGGGTATAAACGATCCGGAAAGTGACAAGTACGCCGGCAGTCCAGAGATGTGGGAGAATGGTGTCCGAGCGATTCAAAATGCGGCCGATCAGGTAGGCATCAACTATACCCTCGAGCTAGGCGAAGCGGCTTTTTACGGACCGAAGCTGGATTTCATCTTTAGAGATGTCCTTAAAAGAGAATGGCAGTTAGGAACGGTTCAGGTTGATTTCTGGCTACCAGAACGGTTTGACCTGGAATATACCGCTGAAGATGGTCAGAAACACCGGCCAGTCATGATCCACCGTGCACCTTTTGGCAGTATGGAGCGATTTGTTGGCATTCTAATCGAACATTTTAACGGTGCATTTCCTTTGTGGTTGTCTCCTGTGCAGGCAATCGTCATTCCCATCACCGATAACCATGTTCAATATGCTGGCCAGGTTGCGGCCGAGTTGAGAAAAGCTGGCTTACGGATCGAAGTCGATGACAGCAGTAATCGAATGAATTCAAAGATTCGCGATGCTCAACTTCAGAAGGTGCCCTTTATGCTCATCGTTGGCGATCGAGAGATGGAAAACAGTGCAGTAGCCGTTCGTACACGCAATAATGAGGATCGTGGAGCGGTCTCCCTGGCTGATTTTATCGAACAGGCAACCACCTTGGTCACTGCCAAATCATTAGATTTATGAGCGGTCACCCATTATTTAATTGCTGGATGATGTAGATGGGCCGCTCGAGAGAGCGGCCTTTTTTAGTCCTATCCGCTGCCTAAACATATGTGAAGCGTCAATGTTAAGCAGAGAAATCAGAACTGGAGGCGATCGTGTCAAATAATCAGGCGATACCCTACGAAGAATCCGATCTCTACAGAATACGTCATTCGGCCGCCCATATCATGGCACAGGCGGTATTGGAACAATATCCAAAAGCCAGGCTGGCCATCGGCCCGCCGACGGCCGACGGTTTTTACTATGACTTTGATCTGGGGAAGGTCGAAAATGGCCAGCCTCAAACTTTCAAACACGAAGATTTAAATAAGCTTGAGAAGAGGATGCGCCAGATTATTAGCGAGCAACATCCCTTCATTTATCGAGAAGTAACCATGGAGGAAGCCAGGGATCTATTTCAGGATCAGCCTTTTAAGCTTGAGCTGATCGCCGGGCTGGCGGAGGGAAAGCTAGATGAATACGGGAATATGAGAAACCAACCGGCGATAATCAGCACCTATCGTCAGGACCGATTTGAGGATCTGTGTCGTGGACCCCACGTGGCCCATACAGGCCAGGTTCCGGCCGACGGTTTTAAACTGATGTCCATTGCCGGCGCTTATTGGCGCGGTGATGAAAAAAATCCGATGTTGCAAAGGCTTTACGGTACGGCCTGGACAAATCGCAAAGACCTGAAAATCCATCTACAAATGCTTGAAGAAGCGAAAAAGAGAGATCACCGTCGATTGGGCCGACAACTCGAACTGTTTATGTTCGATGAGGAAATTGGCCCGGGTTTACCTCTATGGTTACCGAATGGAGAAATCATTGTCGAGGAACTCGAAAAATTAGCCCAAGAAATGGAGGCGGCGGCCGGTTACCAGCGGGTGCGTACGCCTCATATCGCGAAAGAAACGCTTTTCCTTCGAAGCGGGCATCTACCTTACTATACCGACGGCATGTATCCCCCAATGGAACGAGATGGGTCCAAATATTTTTTAAAGCCCATGAATTGCCCTTTTCACCACAAGATCTTTGCCAGCAAATCAAGAAGTTATCGAGATATGCCACTACGTCTGGCTGAACACGGCATGGTCTATCGTTACGAACAAAGTGGTGAATTGTTTGGACTTATGCGTGTGCGAGGAAACCAACAGAACGATGCCCATATCTACTGTAGCGAAGACCAGTTTGAAAGCGAGTTCATGGGTGTTATCGATCTGTATCTAAAATATTTTGAGCTCTTCGGTGTAGAAAAGTACATCATGCGCCTCAGCAAGCATAGCCAGGCCGGCCTGGGGAAAAAGTACGTCAATAACGAAAGGTTATGGTTAAAAACCGAGGATATGGTTCGCCGGGCCATGCTTGAGGGGGAGATCCCTTTCTTTGAGGCGGATGACGAGGCCGCCTTTTATGGCCCCAAAATCGATGTGCAGATCTGGAGCGCTATCGGCCGAGAATTTTCATTAGCCACCAACCAGGTCGACTTTGCCGTTCCTCCACGGTTCAATCTTAGCTTCACGGGCGAAGACGGCCGCGAACAAACACCGCTATGCATCCACCGGGCTCCTCTAGGCAGCCATGAGCGGATGATTGGTTTTCTCATAGAACATTATAACGGTGCATTTCCGGTTTGGCTTTCACCTGAGCAGGTCCGGGTGATCCCGATCACCGATGCCCACAATGAATATGCCGCCAAGATACTCTACCAGCTGCATGACGCTGGCATTCGTGCCGGGGCTGATCTGAGCTCTGGTCGGGTTGGTAAAAAGATACGGCAGGCCCAGATATTTAGGCTACCCTATATGATTATTGTCGGTGATAACGAGATGGTTGATGACAATGTATCGCTTCGTATTCGGGATGGCCGGCAACTCAACGAAATATCACTTGAAAACTTTATCGGCCGGCTTGGCCAACTGATTTCTGACCGGTCGTCAGATTTGTGGTAAACGGTCTAGAGGTATGTCCTAATCCGGGCCCACGCTTGTCGCAGTCGATTAGAACCCTAATCTTTACCGGAATCACTCTGTTGCCGTCGCCTGGCCTCTAATAATCGAGAGGCAAGGTTCGTTGCATTTTCTGTGGCATTTTTATCTGGTGGTTCGTGCGGAGGGATTTCGGGAGGCGCCTCACCGGATTCGCGAACCTGGTCTGTTGTATCGGGCGCCTGAATCGGCCGTGATGCCGGTGAAGGCGGATCACGCAGGTCGGGCCCCTTGGTTCCGGCCCGCATCTTTGCCTCAAATAGGCGCGATACTTGTTCGCTGCTTTCGGACATCGACCGTTTGTTGGGCCAGAGCTTGCCCATAGTTGCCGCCCGGGCTATTTCCAGGTCACGACGGGTTATTATCAGGCGACGAATTGCAATATCTACTGGAAAGAGCAAGACGGCCAGGCCGATTAACCAGGGCCACACTGGCCGACTCGCCTTATTTACAGGCAAATTATGCTCAAAAACCCGGGTGCTCTCTGAGTCATCCTCAGGGTTAAGCTGACGACCTCCTGTTGCTTCGGCGATGGCTTGCAGCAGACCAGGATCATTTTCCAGGGAGCGATACTCTGGTGAATAGCCTAATACCCAGCCACTGATTTGGCCCAACGTTGATTCCTGGTTTTCACCGCCTCCGGAGACTCTTATCAGATAAGCCCCTTCCTCATCGGGATGAAAACTACTCCCATATCGACCCGGCCCAACCTGGGGAAGACTAATATCTTGCACGTTACCGCCAGGGTTGATGACATTAGCCTTAAGATCCAAATCATCAAGAAACTGACCCTGTCCGCTTTGCGCTTCTATCTTAAGTTGTGCTTCTCGACCATCGAAGCTGATATCGGTTTCTAGAGTGGACTCGCGGCCATGGACCATGGACCAGCGGACGATCGCCGACCAGAATTCAGGAAATCCTTCCCATCCGATCCAGGTAGAAGCCCACCGACCGGTCGCGTCTGAAGTCCAGGCTACGCTCCTCCCCAGGCCAAATTCCCATGCTGCCAGCAGGGGATCGCCGAGATGGGTCTCCAAGATAATTTGCGCTGTCGTTTTTGGGCTGGTCCCCACATAACCCGCCAGCGACGGAACACGGCTAACGCCACTGCTGGCCATGGTTCGGATGATGGCATGGTTACTGGCGAAGGGTGATGGGGCGAGGGCAGGGAAGAAGCGTTCTTCAATAAGGTAGGAGCGCTGAATAGCCGTCGTCTCTTGGGTAAAAATCTGGGGCAAGTTTGCTGCGCGATCTGTGAAATGAAACCGACCTCCGCCTAAAGAGGCCATTTCTTTGAGCCAAGGTACGTCAGGACCCGCGCCAATGCTAACCGTGGAGATCGTTATGCCTTCTTCGACTAGCGCGCCGATCAGTTCTGGAACCCCTTCCTGCTGTTCAGAATCAGCGCCATCGGCGAGCAAAATAATGTGTTTGACCTGGTTTGGGCTCAGAGCTAATGCGGCAGCTGCGGCTTCCAGACCGGTCCGCACATAGATGCCTCCCCCGCCGGCGCCAATTAGCCTGATCTGGCCAATCAATTGTTCTCGGTCGACGCCTGGGGCTGGCCCAATAGTTTGGTCAGCTTGCGTATCCACCGGGATTACGGTAATTTCGTCAAAATCGTTCAGGAGTTTTACGACGCGGACGGCGCCTTCGGCCGCTAACTGGATCTTGGCCAGGCCACCTTCGTTGGTCGCCATGCTGCCAGAACGATCTATAACGATGGCCAGACTCACGGATGGAAACCGTTCCTGATCCTTTATTTGCATGTCAACCGGCAGGATCTCCTCCAGGGGTGTACCGAAATACCCGCCCATACCATAACTCTCCGGACCTCCTACATTGACAAGACCGCCGCCCAAATCACGCACATAGCTCCGCAAGATTTCCATCTTGCGCGTTGATAGCTCTTTGGCATTTAAATTGACCAAAATGATGCTGGCATAATCGCCTAAGTCAGCTAACGCAGGTGATAATTCTGCGGGTGTAATGCGATCAAGCGCCAATCCGGAAGCCTCCAGGGCGGCCGCTAACTGGGCTGAATCATCAGGGATGGGCCTGCCCTCATCATCTAAACCTTCTTCAGCGCCAACCATTAATACTCTGGGTGGGCCGATAATATTTGTAAAAGCCGCTAACTGGTTGTTTTGGTAATAAGTGTCCTCGTCTGGATTTAGATGCACCGTATAGCGGGCAAATTCTTGATTGACAGCTTTCAAGCGCAATGTGAAGTGATTTTCACCAGGTCGAAGCGTGACCCTATCCTCATGAACAACTTGCCCACTGGCCAAGACGCGCAAGATTGCCGTCATGTTGTCAGAGCTTTCCGCGGTTATTTCGATAGTAAATGATTCCCCTTCATTTACCTCGGAAGGCGCGTCAACCCCCGTTAACATCGCTTCCGTTGTCCCCGTCGACCTACTCATGGGAAAGACATTGATTTGTACCCCAGAGGCGGCCGCCAACTGGCTGGCTTTGTTCACATCCCCGGTCGTAGCCAGGCCATCGCTCAGCAATACCATTCGCCGGGCGGTTCCCGTCGGAAAAAGAGCCAGCGCCAGTCTGATAGCTTTGGCTATATCCGTATGCAAAGGTTGGGGGACGGAGGTAATCGGACCCATTTCGGCCAGGCCGCTCAGCGGCCGGTCCACCAGGGCATCAGCCCCAAAAACAATGACCGCTGCCTGGTCAGCAGGAACCATTTGTTCGATAGCCTGGCGAACAAACCTCTCAGCCTGTTCAAGCTGTTCTTGCGGAATAGAATCAGAGGCATCGACAAGAAAAACCACTGCCAGGTTATCGGCCGCACGCACCAACTGGGCACCGGCCAGCCCTAGAATCAGAAGGACGACAATCAGCAGACGGAGGGCCAGGCTACCCCACACCCGCCAGCCTGCCCTAGTTGCTTGCGGCCGGCCTAACCAGATGAAATAGGGTATAAACAAGAGCAGGATGAATAGTGCGGGGGCTGTAAATTTCATGATTGTCGCCGCAGGTCCAAATTCCCTCTGATGCCAGCTTATCCCAACCCTAATTTGGGATATATTTGGGATATAGCGATCACTTCATAATATAGTAGGTGCCCTTCTTAGAACCGATTTTCAGCATCAAACCACGTTCCACAAGGTCTACCAGGTCAAGCCTTATCGTCTCGCTGGAGACATCAGGGCAAAGATTCTGATACTCCCGATTGGTTATGCTGCCCCGGTCACGCACATAGGTGATCGCTCGCGTTTGGCGCTCATTCATGCTTCGAGTCCAGCGCGGGACGGCCAATCGTTTGCGTTCGTTTGATAGCTTTACTGTAAAGAGATGAGGCGTTGCCTTGAACTCTGGCGGCGGATGGCCTGCCTGGACCATTTCCTCAATCATGCGATCAATACCGAGTCCTAACTCCTCGATATAACCCCACTGGAAAAGCCCGCTAACCAGACGCGGATTTCTTGAATAATGCTCTTCGACGATATTGTCTACCGTCATGTAGCCAGGAAGCCCGCCCGGGCTAATCACTTCCATACGATCACTGTACATCCGGATTTCGATCCGCCGGCCTCGTATTCGATAGTCACGATGAGCGGCCGCATTCACCAACGCTTCGCGAACGGCAAAGGGTGGATACTCGGTTAACTCTTCGCGCTGGAGACCATTCACGACCGCCCCGACTCGCATTTCTTCCCAAATAATATTCCAGGTGCGTTCGACTACCCGGGCCAGAGGACCACTTATTTCATCGCGACGGCCATAACCGGCGCTACCATCATCACCCCGTGGCTCTACACTTGGAAATTTGACAAAAACGATGCCGCTTTGGGGTAAAAAAGCCTGCGGGTTACGGCCGAATAACAACATACCGGCGACGGTCGGCTTTCCCTGGGGATCGACAGCGCCGATCTCGAACAAAAGATCTGATAGGGGACCTATCCTGGAAACACCCCTGGCTTCTCTCTTAGCTAGATATTCATCGAGAATTTCTTCGTCAAAATCAGACTGGGTTGCGCCGGGGACGACATCGACCTCGAAATCGGCCGTTGTCTTACTGGCGGCTAACTTGCTAATTTCATCGCCACCCAACAATCGATTCTGAGAGCCACTCCGGATGAAAACCCGGCCATCATCCAGGCTATGTAGCTCGACGCTACGATTAACCTGGATACCAATCAATACACCCTGATCTGTTTCAGTTGCCTGCCACTGGCTGGTGACGGGTGGGCGACAAAGACCGGCCGCGGCTCGAAGTGCACCCTCGGCCTCTTCCTCCCAGATCGTTTCCCCGAGATTACCATCCTCATCGAGACCCAGGATAATCATCCCACCATCGCCATTGGCAAAAGCGATGAGGCATTCAGCAAGCAACTCAGGATTTGCTTCGGATAAGAAGGCAAGCCGCGGTCCCGGTGATCTATTCAACATCGGATGCTGGACCGCCATTATTGAAGCTTGGCATGTTTCATACTAGATCCCTACTGGATGCTTTCGACTGCAGCAATCGCAGCCCCGACTATACCTGCCTCATTACGTAGCTGCGCCGGCAACACTTTGGTTTTAACAGTTAGTTGAGGAATGAATTTGTCATAGCGTTTACTGACCCCACCACCTAGAATAATCAGAGTTGGTGAAAATATGAAATCAAGATGGTGGATATATCCATCCAGCCGCACTGCCCACTCTTCCCAGGTTAATCTTTCGGCAGTCCGGATGCGGTCGGAGGCGTACTCTTCCGCATCAGCCTTGCTATTACGTAGATAGAGGTGACCTAACTCGGTATTTGGAACTAGTTCACCATCGACAAACAGCGCGCTGCCAATACCTGTACCCAGGGTGAGAACGATGACCACACCTCGCTTCTTTTTGCCGGCTCCAAATCGCATTTCGGCAATCCCGGCCGCATCGGCGTCATTCAGCAAGGTGACTGGGCAGCCGGTGGTTTTACTCATAACTTTTGCCCCTGGATATCCTATCCATTCGTCGGCAACATTCGCGGCCGATCTGACGACACCATCCTGAATAATAGCCGGGAAGCCCACGCCAATGGGTCCATCATATTTATGTTTTTTCACCAATTTGCCGATCTTTTCATTGATGGCGTCAGGTAGCGCCGGCCGGGGCGTCGGGATACGAATCCTCTCTGAACTTAGTTTGCCTTTCTTAATATTTACGAAAGCGCCCTTAATGCCCGAGCCACCTACATCAATTCCAAGGATATCCATATAACCACCTCAGCTTATTTCGATCAGTTTACTTCAGACTATTCTTCGGGTGCATTCATCCGAGCGGCCAACTCGCTCAGTTGTGGTTCAACTGCCTGAGCCGCCTCCCGGCCGGCAGCGATCCCTTCCTCCAAACGATGAAAATCAAAAAGACCAATCGTTGCCATATTAGGCCGCAACATGATGTCTGGCTTAGATTCCTCCAAGTGATCATTCACATTTTGGCTGGTAAGAATATCGGCCAGCGTCGAAACCGCCTGATACAGTGGATCTCGTTGCGCCCGGGTCAATAGTCGAGTCAAGAAATTATTTGGTGTTGGGTAAGGGAGTTCGGTACCGAATGGGGCGCTATTGGCCAGGTCGACGGCCAATACAAAGTCAGCTCCCCATTCCCGGGCAATGTTGAAGGGGGTGTTGTTGAGTACGCCACCGTCAATAAGGATTTGGCCATGCCAATCCACGTGCGGCAATACCACCGGAAAAGCCGTTGTTGCCAGAACCGCCTGGACAACATCACCTTCATCCAGGATGACTTCTTGGCGAGTTACCAGGTTTGTCGTAACGACCGCCAGGGGGATTTTTAGGTCAGCAAAGGTGGGCCGGCCGATGCTTATCTCCAGGAGCTTTTCCAACTTGTCGTTGTTCATAAAGGCAGGTTTTAGCCAGGGTGGGGAGTATAATTTCCCAAAGCGCATGCGCCGAAACACTTCGATTATCTGAGTTGAATCTAGTTCGTCTGCTATTAATGCCCCAACCAGGCCACCTATTGAGGTACCTGTAACGAAGTCTGGCTTCAAGCCAAGATTCTCAAGCTCCATCAATACGCCGATATGGGCGGCGCCCCGCGCACCACCGCCGCCCAGGGCTAATCCAAATTTCATTTTAACACGTATCCTTGACCGGATTGTCGGAGTGTAAAGTACCCCTCGTAGCGAGTTTCATCACCTCACATGATCGTGTCATAGAAAAGTGGTAAAACAGGCACCGCTTGGTCCGACCAGCTAAACGAAGCTATCAACTCTAAACAGGCCTGGTCAAGCTTTTGGACATCATTCGCATGAACCGTACCCAATAAGTCGCCTCTTTCAACATGATCCCCAACCTTCACCGGTATGACCATCCCTACCGCATGGTCTATAGGCTCATTTTTAACTTCGCGACCTCCTCCAAGGGGAATACAACTAGAACCAATCACACCGGCATCTATACCGGCGATGTATCCACTTCTTTCGGCAAAGATTGGTTCAACCAACGAAGCAGCGGGGAGTCTGTCAGGATTATCTACCATACCAGCTTGGCCGCCCTGTCTTTCAACCATCAGCCTGAATTTAGTCAGGGCCCGGCCGTCGCTCATAGCTACGGCTGCAACTTGTTTGGCCTCGTCCAATGAACGTGCTTTACCGGCAAGCGTCAGCAGGTGGGCTGAAATCTCCAGGCAATGAGCGGTAAAATCGGCCGGACCTCCGCCTTGTAGCGTTGCGATAGCTTCTTGAACTTCCAGGGAATTGCCAACCGCATGGCCCAAAGGTTGGTTCATGTCGGAAATCAAGGCAACTGCTTCCCGATTGGCCCCTTTGCCGATGTCAACCATCAGCCGGGCAAGTTCACGGGCTTTGTCAAGAGTAGGCATGAAAGAGCCCTGGCCTACTTTTACGTCGAGAACGATAGCATCCGCGCCTGCCGCCAGCTTCTTGGACATGATCGATGATGCTATAAGTGCTATGTTGGCAACGGTACCCGTTACATCTCGAAGCGCGTACAGTTTTCCATCGGCTGGGGCCAGGCTTGCTGTCTGTCCGGCAAGAGCCAGGCCGATCTCTCCTAGCTGTTTCTTAAATTGTTCGATGGTTAGTTCGGAAGACCAACCGGGGAAAGATTCCATTTTGTCCAAGGTGCCGCCGGTAAGTCCAAGCCCGCGACCGCTCATTTTACCAAAAGGTACGCCGCAGGCTGCAACGGTGGGCTGCACGACCAGAGTTGTCTTGTCACCCACTCCCCCAGAGGAATGTTTATCGACAACAAAGGGTACTAAATCATGTAGATCGAGCCGTTCGCCAGAATTTGCCATGGCCAGGGTCAAATCTACCGACTCCCGGCGATTCATGCCCCGCAAATAGATAGCCATCAACAGAGCGGCAGCCTGGTAGTCAGGGACTTTATCGTCAGTGTAGGCGCGGACGAACCATTCAATCTGCTTCGTACTCAGCTTGCCACCATCTCTCTTCTGCTCTATCAGTTCCACCATGTACATTTTCTGCGCATATCCTCCGCTCTGAGTTCTTTAGTTTGTGAACTTCGTCACAAGATAGCTTGGCAGGATATTCGAATTCTCGAGTTCACCCTCACCGCGGTCGTGGCGCTCGAGAAGCTCAGATATTCATTCTCTTGGTCAGGACTTTCATTATAACATCTAGAGGTAAACACTGAAACCTAGTATAATGCCCTGAATAACGGCCCATTTTCGAGGAAGGACAACATGGCGGAACAGGTAGATATTTTGCTCAGCGGGGGAATGGTGGTCACCATGAATGGCGATTTTGATGTATTCCCCGGCGGGGCGGTGGCTAGTTCGTGATGAAACGATCGTGGCTGTAGGACCGGCCGAGGAACTTGCGATCTGAATACGAGGCCGATGAGATTGTAGATTGTTCAGGTCAGGTCGTAATGCCCGGCCTGATTAACGCCCATACACATGTACCTATGACCTTGTTTCGCGGTCTAAATGATGACTTGCGTCTCGATGTCTGGTTGGGATATTTGATGCCCCTGGAACGCGAGTTTATCACCCCTGAATTTGTCAGATTGGGCACTCAAATTGCTTGTGCAGAAATGATACGCTCTGGCGTAACCAGCTTTGCCGATATGTACTATTTTGAAGACGCCATTGCCGAGGCGACGGCCGAAATTGGCATGCGGGCATTGCTTGGCCAGACGTTAATCGTTTTTCCCATCACCCGACGCTGAAAGTTACGAAGATGGTCTGGTTACTCTGTCGCCGTTTCATCGAAAAATGGTTGGGCCACCCTCTGATTACGCCGGCTGTTTCACCCCACGCCTGGTACACGGCAACACCTGAATTACTCCGGGCTTGTGCCGATCTGGCCCGCGCCTTTGACGTACCAGTGCACACGCATGTCAGTGAAACCGCCATCGAAGTCGAGGATTGCCGGGAAAAGAATCAGATGGCGGTTGTGACCTGGAACGCCCAGCACGGTATCTTGCAGACAAAGTTATTGGCTGCACATTGTGTTCACCTGAACCACGATGAAATGATGGACTTACAGGAAGCTGGCGCGGGCGTCGCCCACTGCCCGACCAGCAATCTGAAGTTGGCGAGTGGCATCGCGGAAACGGGAAGGATGATAGAGCTGGGTCTTCATGTCGGCGTAGGAACAGATGGACCGGCCAGCAACAACGACCTGGATATGTTTGAAGAGATGCGACTGACCGCTCTTCTGGCCAAAACAAAGAGCAATGATCCAACGGTTGTGCCGGCCCGAAAGGCGTTGGAATTGGCGACTATCGGCGGGGCCAGGGCCCTCCACCTATCGGACCACACCGGTAGCCTGGAACCAGGCAAGCGAGCAGATTTGGCTATCGTTGATATGAACCGAATTCATAACTGGCCGCATTTCCATAGCCACGAGGATGATGTCTATGCTCGATTGGTATATGCAGCCAAGAGCACCGACGTTGCCCACGTGCTATGCAATGGAAAATGGTTAATGCGTGGGCGAGATTTGTTAACTGTCGATGAAGAAGCCGTTAAGAAGGAAGCTGCCGTCGTTGCCGCCGAGATCGACGCTTTCGTCGTAGAGCGGGAATCCAGTCCTTATAATAAGCTGGTTCTTCTGGCTGGTGTCCAACGATTGATGAGTTTTGAAGTCCAGGTAAAAGTGCCGCTGGCAGATGACAGCCAGGTATTGGCCAGCCTGAAAGGTGAAGAGATCGAAATCACGAAAGAGTCTCATTACCGGCAGTATGACAGCTATTTCATCTTTGAAGATGGCGATCCAGATGCAGCCCGGCTTCGTTACCGCGATGATGAATTTATTGATGCCAATGGAAAGATATCAGAGAGCCGATCGCGATTGACCCTTTTGGGAGAAGCTTACGAACAAGAATATCCTAACGCTGTCACCTTGTCCCGATCACGCTGGCTGGCCCCGGCCGAACAAAGCCTGCGTTTCCTGCGCGAATATTTCGAGCCCCAAGATGAGGTGGAAGTTCACAAGGATCGCTGGCGGTGGCGTATCCTTTACAAACGTACAGATTTTGCCGTGAACATCGATCAGGTTACCCGACCGGAACTTCCCGGCCGTTATTTAGAGATAAAAACTCGGACTTGGTCACGCAGTGATGCCGAACGGAAGGCCGCACTAATAAGCGAACTATTAGTCCTCTTCGGCGTTGATTTGGAGACAGTCGAGCCAAAGGATTACCACGAGCTGGCCCTTGACCTCAATCGATAAGAAAACCGCTCTCAGAAGAGAGCGGAATCAGGTTATGATCAGGAGTTGTTAGCTAATGGAGGGGTAGGTTAGTCAAAGAGGTTTTGGAATTTCATTACCGTATTGAGATCGCCCTCGACGCGGATTTTCTGTTGCATGAAGGCAGACATCGCATTCAGTTCTCCAGCGACCAACGCGGCATAATCTGAAGCCTCCATTCTGATGGTCGCGGTAGGCGATTCCTGTATACCTTCCTCAACCTCACATTGGCCATTGGCCACGACCACATACCACTTGCCGCCGCCCTCTCCAGTCAGGTCGAATTGTACGGTGGCATCTAAATCGCCAGCTTTTTCCGCATTAAATGCGTCAGGCATGTTTTCAAATATTTTGGTCACTGAGGTCATTTATCACTCCTATAAATTGGGACCGGGGATAATGATTGCCAATTTCCCTCTTCGATAAAGAGTATATCAGCGAGAAGTGGGGTGTCAATATTACAAATGCAGGCATTTACACCTGATATGATCCCCTCCCGATTGAATGAATTGCGAAGATATAACCAGGTAAGGGAAATGGTGGATTCGAGGTATTTTCGTTTTGTTTCGCGTGCTTAATCTTTGATGATTGCTGTTCTTTTATTAACAGCCTGAAGCAAAACCGTGTCAGATTCTAATGGTGCGATCATCACCTGGCGTGTCATCTCCATGGCTAATTGGATGCCGCCGCGGATTTCGACCATATCGTCAACGATATTGTTTGTGACGTTAAGATCGCCATCCTGGTTATAACTGGGTTAGATACCCATTACATATTTGATGCGTTTACTGGTGAAGCGATATGCGGCTCAACAACCGGTAAAAAACTGGACCGGGTCAAGATGATGATTATATTCTGATTAGGTTGGAAAGATTTCTATCCGGTTTCCCCGATTTAAGGCTTGAATACAGGTTTATTAGCTGTCACTAATCGTAGTCGTCAGGTATCTCCGGTTGGTCCATTCGTATGACTTGACCGTGAATATCTATGATGATTCTGAAACCTAACATACCCATCATATTTCGCGCTTGTTCAGGTATTCCCTGGGCGATAATCTGATCCATATCGATATTACGCATTGAAGCGTCGATTGCTGCTTTGGTAAATAGATCGTCACGCCCCATGAATTTTAGCGCCTGTTCGACAGCCAAATCTTTGTTTTCCTGCAACTGCCGAATAAATACGCCGAGAATCTGGCGATCGACCTCTTCTGCATTGATGTGACGCAGAAAGCCGTCATCATCTACAACATAATGAGCCTCTGACCCAATGTAGGCAGTCTCCACGGGAAGTTCCCGCTCATCGTAGATCAGTCCAGTAAACAGCGCTTGTCGAGCCATGATATTTACCTCTTTTTTCCGTCAGAAGAAACAGGAAACAAATTCTCCATCGTCGCATCTAACTTATTCCATGTTCATCTCAGTCAGATAATACTTTCCAGCCGTGGGATGACAAGTTAAAGCCATCAAGGCTCAGACTGGTAGTCTGGGGGAATCACCCTAACTCACTAATCTCTAAGTATTGAGTTTCTCTTTTATCTTGTCACGAAGCACCGGGCAAAAATGCCAGGGAATCACCATCTTGCTTCCCCTTTTTATGACTCTGAATGCAAAAGAGCCCATAACGTGGTCAGACAAGTTGTCTGGTTTCGGCATGTTCTATTGATGACCAAGGAATTCTGCCTGCCGTGCAGGGCATTTTCCTTGTGGTATAATCGATTCGTTTGGCTAGCATAGTGTTAAATTAATTCAATTTAAGTAGGTAAAGAAAATTGTTAAGACCGCTCGATTGGCTACTCGGTCTGTTATCATTAGATATTGGTATTGATCTGGGTACAGCAAACACACTTGTTGCAATTCGTGATCGGGGAATCGTTATAAATGAACCATCCTGGGTCGCGATAAATAAGCGAACACGGCGTCCTTTAGCTATCGGCGCTGAAGCCCGAGAAATGGTCGGCCGTACACCGGCCGATATCGTGGCCATCCGCCCGCTTCGAGATGGTGTAATCTCAGAGTTTGAAATTACCGAAGCCATGCTCAAGTACTTTATTGATAAAGCACATGAGCAGATGATTGTTCCTTTTCCTCGCCCACGAGTCGTCGTTGGCGTGCCCAGCGGTGTTACAGAGGTTGAGAAGCGTGCTGTCTATGACGCGACCATCTCTGCTGGCGCCAGGCAAGCCTATTTGATTGAAGAACCAATGGCCGCGGCCATCGGAGCCGGCTTGCCTATCATCGAGACCCGTGGGAGTATGATAGTCGACATCGGTGGTGGCACAACAGAAGTGGCCGTATTCGCTATGGGGGGCATTGTTATCAGCCGTTCCATACGCGTGGCTGGAGACGAAATGGATGAAGACATCGTGCAATACGCTCGTGGCAAATACAACCTGCTAATTGGTGAACGGATGGCTGAGCGTGTAAAGATCGGCATTGGCTCGGCATTCCCCCTTCCCGAAGAAAAGACAATGACCTTACGTGGGCGAAACCTGATTAACGGGTTGCCGCAGGCAGTCGAAATAAGCAGTATCGAGCTGCGCGAGGCTATGGCTCCGTCGGTAAACATTATCGTCGATACAGTTCGAGATGCACTGGATGAGACGCCCCCAGAGTTGGTGGCCGACCTGATGGAGGTTGGCGTTTGCCTGGCCGGCGGCGGCGCCATGATCCAGGGTCTGGCTGAGCGGATCGAGGATGCGGTAAAAATGCGAGTCTGGATTGCCGAAGATCCGATGACTTGTGTCGCCCGCGGGGCAGAGAAGGTCCTTGAAGACCTGGATAACTATGAGAGGGTTCTGGTTGGCCTGGATCGTGGCAGCACTCATCATTAGAATTCTAGGTAGCAAGCGGCCGATCAGGGAAGAGTGGGCCGGCCAGACACATTTTTTATCTGTTGACGGTTCATGAACCCGAACGGGACACGAGATAGGGTACGCTGGGTGACGCTCCTTGTATTGGTTGGCGTCACAATCTCATTGGTTGTCCTGGACAGCATTGGCAGCCTGGATTCCGCATTTGAGTTCATTGAGAGCCCCTTCTCATCGCTTCTAAAATGGACAACGGTTCGCACCGATGCAGTGGTGGATACCCTTACAGGTCCGCAAGATTTGCAGGCGGTACTGGCTGAAGTCGATCAGTTGCGCCTACAAATCGACAGCCTGCAACGCGAGAATGAACAACTGCGCGAAATTCAGGGCGAATACCAACTATTACAGGATCTATTTGACCGGGCGCGAGAAAGTCCTGAATTTGGCCGCCAAACAGCCGCAGTAATTGGTTATGATACCAGCCCCCTGTTCCGGAGTATCATCATCGACAAAGGCTCTGATGATGGCGTATTTGTAGGAATGCCCGTAGAGAGCGCTCGTGGCCTTGTTGGGCAAGTATTCCGAACGACAGCTCACTCCGCGATGGTTATCCTCATAACCGACAATATCAGTAGCATCCCTGCCCGGCTTGATGCATCACGAGCAACCGGCATTGTCCGGGGTGGGGGTTTAGGCGGATCCATGACAATGGACTGGATTGTCCTGGAGGAACAGGTAGCCATCGGCGAGGTTGTTTTAACCTCCGGATTAGGGGGCAAGTTTCCCCAAGATATGGTTATCGGCCGGGTAGTCGAATTAGAAAAGCGCGAGTCCGATCTCTTCCAACGCGCTGTGATTCAGCCGGTTGTCGACTTCAACGCCTTGGAATTGGTTTTCGTAATCACGGATTTTCGAGAAATCGATACCAGCATCTTTGATACAATCCCAAGCGACCTGGTTCCTTCCCCATGAGCCTGGGTTTCTATCTGGTAATTCCCCTGATGATTGTACTAACCATCGTGCAATCAACCCTTTTACCTCAATTCCCCATACTTGGTGCCACGCCACAGCTATGGTTGATAGCGACTATTGCCTGGGCTCTGCTACGCGGTTGGCAGGAAGGCATCATCTGGGCTTTTGTTGCCGGCATATTAGTGGATCTGTTTTCTGCCGCCCCTCTAGGAGTAACATCTCTGGCTTTAATGGCTGCCGTTGGCGTTGTTGTTTTTCTGCAAAATCATCTACCGCTTTATCGAGTTGTCATTCCAGTCATTCTTACGGTGATCGGGACCCTGGTTTTTTGGCTGGTCTATCTCATCCTATTACGGATTATCATGCCAATCATGATTGAACAAACTCATTTTTTAGGTATTAGCCAGTTGGTCAGTGGTACTCGAGCCACAGATCTGATGGCAGATATTACCCAGGGATATGCTTTTCGAGGATCGCTATTAAACCGCATTCTCATAACGGCCTTCCTACACAGCTTATTCGTCTTACCCTTATACTGGGGCCTATCGCAGTTGGAGCAAATGTTTCGGCCGAAGCAAGTAGAGCTATAGGAAGCCAGCCCAGCCCAAATTAGTAATCAATAAGGGTAGCCACTACTCGCGGCTTGTTAGTGCATAATCATCCCAATTATAAAGGTTCAAATTCGCTGGTAGAGATGTCAAGAATAGGCTGGGATAGAGTCGAGGATGCTGAGACGCCGCAGAAGGACACAGGAGTCCGCGGACGCCTGCTTCTCCTACGAGGACTGATAATCCTGGTCCTGCTATTGCTACTCTATCGAGTTTACTGGCTCCAGCAAACCCGGGGCGACGAACTGCAAACTTTGGCTGAAGAGAATCAGTTGGCACGCGTCCTGATTGATGCGCCACGTGGGGTTATGTTTGATCGCAATGGCAAGTCGCTTGCGATTAATACACCGAGCTTCAACGTAACGATCACGCCTGCCTTTTTACCCACCAATGAAGAAGAACGACAGGCTATCTTTGAGAGGGTGTCACTGCTTACAGGCGTACCGGTGACCAATACAGTCGAGAAGCAGGCATTAATTGAATCGGCCGATCCTGCCCTTCTCAGTACATATAGTAGGCTGGCGGAGTTATATGACGAACCTTTGGAAAAGACTCTGGACGTCACCGGAATCGTACCGGCATTGCCTGATAGTATCGAAGAAATCGTTGACCGCTTCAGTTTTGCCCCCTACTTACCTGCGGCCATTAAAACGAATATACCTATCACGCTTGCCTATCAGATAGAGCAGGAAAGCATGTTCTTACCCGGGGTCAGAGTTGTCGAGGAGCCTATTCGCAGCTACCCGAGCGGTGAACTGACATCCCATCTAATTGGTTATATGGGACCCATCCCCAACGAGAATTGGTTAGATTTGGGCTACCAACGTGATGATCGTGTCGGCTGGGCTGGACTGGAATCGTCGATGGAGATAGAAATGGCCGGCCAAAAAGGGGAACGCCAAATCGAGCAGGATTGGACCGGCCGAGAATTGCGCCAACTTGGTCCAACGAACGATCCCGAGGCCGGGCTTAACCTGCATTTGACCCTCGATGTCGATCTGCAAGAAAAAGCCTTCAATATTCTCAAGGATGTGATTGAACGACGGCGAGATACCATTGATCCCTACACCGGCAATCCGGTGGAAGTGGAACAAGGTGTGATAATTGCCATGAATCCAAATACGGGCGAGATTTTGGCGATGGTCAATATTCCCACTTTTGACAACAATCGTTTTTCAACTGAGGTGCCGGTTGACTATTATCTTGGTCTGGCTCGGAATGATTACACGCCCCTTGTTAACCATGCTATCAGTGGTCAATACCCCCCTGGATCAACTTTCAAGCTCGTGCCTGCCTCAGGCGCTCTGCAGGAGGGCGTCGTTTCGCCCAACCGGTTGCTGTTCGATCCTGGTCAGATAACTATTCCTAACCGATTTGCTCCTAATGATCCTGGTCGAGCTCAAACTTTCGTTTGTTGGTTCCGCGAAGGGCATGAATATATGAATATGTATACGGGATTGAGCAATTCCTGTGATGTTTATTTTTACAAAATCAGCGGTGGATTCAACCAGGATGGCGAAGTCGTGGAAGGATTGGGAGTGGATCGCTTGCACGAGTACGCCGATCAGTTTGGTTTCGGCCGGGTGCAAGGGATCGAGCTTCCCCTAGAGGCGCCCGGCAATAATCCGAGCCAGGCCTGGAAGCGTCAGACCCAAGGCGAACCATGGTCGACCGGTGATGACTATAATATGGGAATAGGCCAGGGATTTGTGACGGCAACGCCTCTGCAGGTTGCTCAGATGGCAGCCATTGTGGCCAACGGTGGTTTCCTTTATAGGCCGACTATTATTCACCATATCAGCGATGCCGACGGCAATATAGTCCAGCCTTTTGAACCAGAAGTATTGAACTCTGTGGATGTGGATCGCCAATGGTTGGATGTCGTTGCCGAAGGCATGCGAGGAGTAAATCAGGAAGGTGGTACGGGAACCTCCTTCACAACATGGTTAGATGATTTCGGTATAACCACAGCCGGAAAGACCGGCACGGCTGAGTATTGTGACAATATTGCAATTGAACGGGGATGGTGTTTGGAAGGTCAAATTTTGCCTACCCATTCCTGGTATGTTGGCTATGCGCCATATGAGAATCCAGAAATTGTGGTGGTCGCGTTCATTTTTAATGGCGGAGAAGGCTCCCAATTTGCGGCTCCGGCCGTACGCGAGGTAATGGCAGCTTACTTTGGAGTAGATGCCTATGAGCCGGAGATTGAAACGGAGACGCCTCCTGAGCAACCACTCGAGCCAGATCCAGAAGAACAATCGCCGCCCGTGGAGATACCTTAGAGGCCTTGCTTTACCCTTTATGGCTGATTGTGTTATTATCCGCCCATGACGGTTATCCTTCTGATTCGCCATGGACAGAACGACTGGGTTGACAAGAAACGACTGGCTGGCTGGACCCCTGGTGTTCACCTCAATGAAGAAGGGCAAAAGCAAGTCGCCTCATTAGCCGAACGCCTGGAAAAAATACCAATCAAAGCCATTTACAGTAGCCCATTAGCACGATGCGTGGAAACGGCCCAGGCAATTGCTCATCCGCGTGAGCTGGACGTGCAAATTCGGGATTCAGTCGGCGAGGTCCGGTATGGACACTGGGAAGGCAAGAAGATAATAAAATTAGCCAAGAAAAAGCGCAAATGGCATGCTGTGCAACATTATCCCAGCCGTTTTCGCTTTCCTGGCGGTGAATCTTTTCTCGAGGTTCAGTCGCGAGCCGTATCCGGCCTAGAAACACTGAACAATCACCATGCCGGAGAACTAATTGCTGTTGTTTCCCATGCCGATGTTATAAAATTATTGTTGGCATATTATATTGGATCACACATTGATCTGTTTCAGCGAATTATCGTATCCCCTGCTTCGGTGAGCGTGCTGGCCTTGGGCAAGGATGGTTCATGTCGGGTGCTGCGCATAAACGACGCTGGCCCGATTCGTTTGCCTGAGAATCCTAAAACCATGAGTCACGAAGGCAAGGACCACAAAGCTTCAGACAGGCCGGTTAAAGATGGGATTGAACCGGATAAGTGATCTTTTTCTGAATAAGTAAGCCCAGCCGATCCACCTGATCGACATAAACGAGAAGAGGAATAAACCCGAATATGGCCCGCCAAATCGAACTAAACCCAGTGTCTCATATAACCATCGGAACAGTAGGACCTCCTGGCGAGCGTGTTTTTTATTTACAGGGTGGCAAGGGACCCGACTTAATCACTCTCAAAATAGAAAAACAACAAGCGATATTACTGGCATCCAGTCTCGAAACGTTGTTGGAAGAACTGGGTGACAAGTTCCCCTCCGAAGATGATAGGGAACCTGTATGGACTGATATGCGCCTGCACGAACCGATTGAACCGTTGTTTAGAGTCGGTAATATTGGCCTGGGATTTAACGCGGAAGTAGAACGGGTCGCCATCGTTGCATACGAATTGGTTGATGAAGAAGAGGAGCCGAATGCGGTTAGTTTGTGGGCTAGCCGAATTCAGATTCAGTCTCTGATAAAACATGCTCGAGATACCGCTGAGGCAGGTCGACCCATCTGTGGAAACTGTGGTCAGCCAATTGATGCCGATGGACACTTTTGCCCGAATCGAAACGGTCATACCCACTGATTTGTTACCCTATCCCACCATCAAAGTGACCTCGTCCAATCAATCACCTACGATCCTTCACTGCCAAAGTAGTTATGACCAATGATGCTACGACGGTCGCCATGCTCAACACCCTGGAACAGGGTGAGGTAGCCATGGAGGGGTTAGTCCCATGGGGTTCTAATTATACCTTCCTGGTCCGAGTTCATTTCGCTGACATTGAAGCGGAAGCGATATATAAACCGGGCAAGGGTGAACGCCCTCTCTGGGACTTTAACCGGGGCACCTTATGCCTGCGCGAGCGCGCAGCATACCTAACTAGCGAAGCATTAAACTGGGGCCTGGTTCCCCCTACGATCTTGCGAGAAGGACCCCATGGCTGGGGGTCTTTTCAATATTTTGTAGATCACGATCCAGAGCAACATTATCTGACAATCCAGGGTAAATATCCATTGCAGGTGCAGCGAATTGTATTTCTTGATGCCTTGATTAATAACGCTGATCGTAAGAGTGGTCATGTATTGATCGGTGAAGGGGACCGCTTGTGGGCTATCGATCATGGTGTCTGTTTTCACCACGAATATAAGTTACGCAGTGTCATATGGGAATATGCCGGAGAACGGATACCCAAAACCCTCGTTGATGATGCGATTGCCTTCCACGACTGGTTATGCTACCGTAACACACCAGAGTATGTAGAATTGAGCCAGTTGTTGGATAGTCTTGAGATGGATGCGCTTCTGGAAAGGCTTGAGCAGCTTATCAAAAGGGGTACCTTTCCTCTGCCAGGGCCAGGCCGACCCTACCCATGGCCTCTTGTCTAATCTATAGGGCGGTCGAAGATTAAAGATGACAATGCTCGAGGTTCAGATCGAACAAGCTATTAGTCTGCTTTCACAATCGGAGCGGACGATGGCCCTGACCGGCGCCGGTATTAGCACGCCATCCGGCATACCCGATTTTCGTAGTTCTGATTCTGGTTTGTGGAAGAAGACGAATCCGTTCGAGGTGGCCTCTATCTATAGTTTTCGCCAGCGCCCGCAAGATTTCTATGACTGGATTCAGCCCCTGGCCAGCCAAACCCTTGAAGCCCAGCCGAATGCCGCTCACTACGCCCTGGCTAAACTGGAATTACACGGTCCTCTTGTTGGGGTGATTACTCAGAATGTGGATATGCTCCATGGCAAAGCCGGATCACAAACAGTATATGAAATACATGGCCATTTTCGTGAAGTAACTTGTTTAAGTTGTTATACTGTCTTTTCGGCATCACCTCATCTCAAGAGCTTTATAGCCACCGGTGATGTTCCACATTGCAGTGAGTGTGGAGGCATACTTAAGCCCAATGTGATCCTCATCGGCGAGCAGTTACCAGTTAGAATTTTTAATGAGGCCAAACAACAGATCAACACCTGTGATCTGATGCTGGTTGCCGGCTCATCTCTTCAAATGGCTCCGGCTTGTGATATTCCGTCGCTGGCTGTGAATTGTGGAGCGCGGCTACTTATTGTAAACTTAGAGCCAACGCATATGGATCAACATGCAGATATTGTCATTCATGCTGATGTTTTAGATGTTTTACCCAAATTGGCAGCACACTTTCAATAGATATGACCCAAACAAATGAGGAGCCAGTGACCCGAGACATCCCCCAACAACTTGAAGCCATCAGCCCAAAACGATTTCTGATGTTGCTTGAGATCAGCAAAACATTGAGTTCCACATTGGATCTCAGAATATTGCTAGAGCGGATAATTGTGGCTGCCAGCGACTTAACCGGTACTGAATATGCATCTATCTTGCTAATAGATCGAGTTACTGGGAAGGTACATACAGCTGCTTCAACCGGCCCGGGCCCGATAGATGAAGAGGCGGTTCCTCTCGAAGGAAGTGCGGCCGGCCGGATCTTAATTGAAGGACAACCTCTTATAATCAATGGTGAAGCTGGTCATCGCTATGATGATTTTGCCAGTGGAGGTCAATCTTCATTTCGGAACATGCTTGGTGTGCCTTTGGTGACAAAGGATAGGGTAATTGGCGTTTTGGAGGTATTAAACAAGCAGTCGGGTAGTAGCTATAGTGATCAGGACGTAGCTGTCCTTCAAGCTTTGGCTTCTCAGGCGGCAGTGGCCATCGAAAATGCCCGTCTTTTTCAACAGACAGATCTTATCAGCGAGTTTATGCATGAAGTCAAAACACCTTTGATGGCTCTGACGGCGGCGAGCGAACTCCTGACTCGCGAAGATCTCGGCGAAAAACCAGGAGAACTGGTTGATATGATTCAAAACGAAACAAAGCGCCTGACCAAGATGGCCCAGGATTTTCTTGACTTAGCTCGTTTGGAATCAGGAAGGACTCAATTTGCCCACGAACCCGTCGACCTGAATGTATTGATTCATGATGTCATACGGGTACAAAAACCAGAGGCGGCACGGCGCGATATAGCCCTCTCCGGAAAGATGTCAGAAGAGACGCCAACTGTTTTGGGTGATTATGATCGATTGAAACAGGTTTTATTAAATCTAACCAGTAATGCTATCAAGTATAACAGTGAACATGGTAATGTGAACATAATTGTCTGCCTGATTGACGACGAGGCCATCGTTGAGATCACCGATACTGGACCAGGTATCGCTAAAGAGAATTTGCCGCATTTGTTTGAACGATTCTACCGCATTCCTGATAATGAAGGATTCACTAAAGGCACCGGGTTAGGGCTTTCGATAAGCGCCAGGATAATTAAGGAACATGGTGGTCGAATCGATGTCGCGAGCGAATTGGGGCATGGAAGCACCTTCCGTTGCTATTTTCCCCGCCCATAAGGGGCAATCTGCAGCCATACCCGGTTAAGAACCACCTGCATACCGAATATTCTGTTGGTTTGCTTACGGACGAAAGGCCGGAAGCCGTTTATGCTTCGCTTATTGTTGGCCGAAACTGCGTAAGATACAATCTTAGATGATATTTCAAGAAAACATCAAACCCTTGGCAGCAAGGCGATCTGACTGCTAGTAGTTATCAGTTTTATAGTATAAATTCTCTGAGAGTAATTATCATGCGAAAAGAACGAGTTATTATCATTGGGTCAGGACCGGCCGGTCTTACGGCCGCTTTGTATACAGCTAGAGCTACCTTGGACCCCCTGGTTATCGTCGGGAACCAGCTAGGCGGCCAAATATCCATTACCGCAGAAGTCGAGAATTACCCTGGCTTTCCAGAGTCCGACTTGACCGGCCCCGAACTCGTTGACAAGATGTTCCGGCAGGCGGAGCGTTTTGGAGCTCGATTTGAATATGATGAAGTTATTGATGTCGACTTTTCAAAAGGATCGCCTTTTTACATAAAGACCAATGGTGATGAATTAAAAGCCGAGGCCGTGATCGTGACGGCCGGGGCCTCACCACGCCGGCTTGGCATCCCAGGAGAGAATGATTTTATCGGACGGGGCGTGAGCTTCTGTGCAACTTGTGATGGCTTCTTCTTCAGAGAAAAGGATGTCGTTGTGGTGGGTGGTGGTGACAGCGCCCTTGAGGAAGGTTTATTCTTAACAAAATTTGCTAAGAACGTTCAGATCATTCACCGTCGAGATGAACTTCGTGCCGGTCCCGCCCTCAAGAAGCGTGCCTTCGCTAATGAGAAGATTAATTTCACCTGGAATACCGTCGTCGACGAAGTTATCGGCAACGGTATGGTTACTGCGATCAAGACAACTAATCTTGAGACCAACGAATCAGCCGAGATCACAACTGATGGCCTATTCATCTATGTTGGCCATTTCCCCAACAGCAAGTTCCTCGAAGGAAAACTTGCCATGGACGAACATGGTTACGTTATCACGGATGAAAAGATGCGGACCAGCGTCCAGGGCGTATATGCGGCCGGCGAAATTCAGGATTCAATCTTTCGCCAAATCGCAACATCAGTTGGACAGGGATGCGCGGCAGCCATGCAGTGTGAGAAGTGGTTGAGCGAGCGCGAGTGACCGTGGAGACGACAAGACACATTATATAGGCTGAATAAGGCTTTCATCTTCCAGGCGTACTGACAATCAACTATGTGGCGAGTCATTTGGGCGCGTATACTCTATATGTGGGGGAGTCTGCACCGTAACTTTGGCAATAGAAGTAGTTTCAAGCGCGAGCATCAATATGCTGTCCGTCGCTTCAGCCAGGCTTATGAGATAGACCCAGAATTGCGCGAGGCGCGACTGGATCGGGGTATCTTGCTCTATCGAGAATTAGGGCTGCTCGACGAAGCCAAATCGGACTTTGATGCTTTGATAGACGACGATCCTGCCTATGGACCGGCTCTGCTAAATAGGGCCTCACTGTTTCAGGAGCGAGGTCAATATGCACTGGCCCTGGCCGATCTTGAGGCTTATCTCCTCTTGGCTGGAGAGGAGGATGAGTATAGGCATTTGGCCAGCAGGACGGCAGCCATATTGCGGGAAGTCGTTGCCGATCTGGAGGATTCGAGAAGCAACCAGGCCGGTTAACGACAAAGGCTTGGCTTCTTCCTCAAATATCCTTGTTCTCCGCTACCAACATCTCCAAATCTGCAAATGATGTGACGGAACCGATCTTGTCCATAAAATCGCGTATTGATACGCTATTGTCACGGACCGCCAGCACGGCCGGTCCGATAGGATCTGATCCCCGCCTTCCAGGGGTATCGGCATAGGCACCATAGAATGCAAAATAGGCCTGATTTATTTTCCGTATGCGATATCCGTTATCCCAGAAATGTTGGCGACGTGCTTCCATATAGCTTTCTGCTTCTTCGACCTGACCGCCGGCTAAAAGTTCATCAACTCGAACTCTCGTTTCCCTCATCTCAGCATTAAAATCGAATTTGGCCGGTAAATTGGGATCATTCTCTGCGGGTGGGGTTGATGGCTGGGTTGGCTGACGGATAAACTCGGGATAATATTTTTCGATTACCTTTGCCCCAATTTCCTCGCCGAGAATGCTGGCGACAGTTTCGTTGATAGTGCGCATGACGGGACTAACCGCGTATCGAATACCCAAGGGATGCAGACTGAGCCAATGATGAGCCCACTCATGGGAAACTGTATCCATCAAATGATTGATGTCGCCTGTTTCGACCACCATGGAGGGATAGATTCCAACGCCCCCGATGGGTAAAACTAGCGCTGAGAGGTCGACGGATTCATACACGGATGATTCTATTCTTTCCTGATCAGGAATGGTCAGACCATGTTCGAGGGAAAGGCTGTAGACCTGGCGTATCTCTTCTCGAGGTGAGACAACAAGAATGTAGGGTAGTGTGGTAACACGCATTTGTACTGGGGGCCAGGCCCAGTCAAATAAATTAAATCCTTCGTTAATTAACACATCGGCAACTTGCTCTTGTATGATCGACTCAGCCACAGGTTGCAATTCACTTAATTGAGCGCGCTTCGCTTCAATTTGTTGTTGATATTCACGAGCTTCTTCCTCGGGATTGTTTATCTCCGGATCAGTGTAGATGAGATTTACCCGGGCATTCAATTGTCTAACCTGGCCCATGGTGTCCAGGTACTCTAACACCACCGCTTTCCGTGAATCGGCCGTCAAATAATTCTGGCTCCCGTTAAGCGCTGCCTCTCCTTTCGCCAGCAAGGCCTTTGCCTCCCAGACAAAATAATCGAAATATTTTTGATCCAGGATCGAGTCGATCTTAAACCGTTCGTCTTGGAACGCCGGCCATTCAGGAGCGACAACGATAATAATAAAGAGGCTGCAAACCAATATTTTTAGGGCGGTAATCAGGCGATTCCAAAACATGACGTTCAATTATGCTAATCTCAATGGCAAATGCCAGCGTCGAGTATGGTACAATGGTCTCTCCTGGCAAGCGTATTCTCTATGGAAATTATCCCGATTGATTATGGTGATCGAATAAACCATCACCATCTATTATAGACTCGTCATCCTGATAAGAAACTTAAAGAGGTCTTATGCGATTCTTAATAACGGGTGGGGCTGGATTCTTGGGTTCGTATTTAGCCAATCGTTTGGTAAGTGAAGGACACCAGGTACGAGTTATAGATGACTTGAGCAACGGTGATCGCTTGGAGTTAGCGCCAGAAGTCCGTTTCAGCCGCGGCGATGTGAATAACATTCCGTTATTATGGTCGATGCTCCAGGATGTGGACTGCGTTTATCATTTGGCGGCACGAGTTTCTGTGGCTCAATCCATTTTGTACCCCAGAGATTATAACATGGTCAATGTAGGGGGAACGGTTAGCATGATGGAAGCGATGCGGGATGCGGGAATTCACCGGGTTGTTTTAGCTTCATCGGGGGCGATTTATGGCCAACAATCAAGACAACCGGTCCAGGAGGATGATACCCCGCATCCTGATTCCCCTTATGCCGTGAGTAAATTGGCGGCCGAACAATATGTGCACACCATCGGAGAGCTTTGGGGTATTGAAACCGTAGCCCTGCGGATCTTCAATGCCTACGGACCCGGCCAACGATTGCCGGTATCTCACGCTCCGGTCGTTCCACGTTTCCTCGAGGCAATTTTAACGGACGGTTCTATCGTTATCTATGAAGATGGCCGGCAGAGTCGTGATTTTGTATTTGTTTCTGATGTTGTCGAAGCCCTTGTTAGGGCGGCGACTGCAAAATCGGTGAATCGCAAGGTACTGAATATTGGCAGCGGCCGGGAAACGACGATTCGGGACCTAATTTCAGAACTTGAAAGGATTACGGGAAAACACACCTCCCAAGTCTGGAATCGCGAGAAATCTGGTGGGGTTCGGCGCCTGGTTGCGGATATTAGCCTGGCAGAGAAACTGCTCAATTACAGACCGCGGGTACCTTTGACCGCTGGGCTTGGACTGATGATGAATGACGATCCTAGATTTGACCTGACCTTCCAGGAACCAACAATCACGGATTAGCTCAGAGGGCTTGGTCTGCTTCTCAATGTTGCTCAAAATACAAAGAATGCCAGGTAACAGCTTGCTGCTTCCTGGCATTTCAATGCCCTGGAGAGGACTCGAACCTCCACGCCCATAAGAGCACAGGCCCTCAACCTGCCGCGTATGCCAATTCCGCCACCAGGGCAATATCAACCTAAATTATAGTCATTGAGAGCCGTCCGTCAACGCCAGGATCAAATCTGGTTTGCATTTTTGTGATACAGGGTCGGAGTGAAGAATCTGAGGGGTCGATGATCACTTCCAGGATTATTCTTTGGTTACGAAGCAACCACTTCAAAAAAAGAAAAGGATGGCACGAAGCGAAAATTGCCGGCTACGCCCTTTGAATATTGGCTTAAGGAAATTACTAGGAAAGGTTAATGATTATTATGCCACAGATCGATTACAATATATTGTGTGAACAGTAAAATTCGGCTTCTTTTCCAGGGAAGATACATGTTGTTGCAGATATTGCTCCCCCCCTTGACTTTTGTCTCCGATTTATGCTAGACTGCACCGTTGATTTGTCCTGAAAGGTACAAGCATTGGGTAACGAAGCCCACACATTTTCTGATTGGAGATAACAGATTAATTAATGAGTGTTAATACGGACCATTACGATGAAATAGAGATAGTAACCGTCATGTTGGCTGAGGCTACTGATAAGGGTTACATCACGTATGATCAAATTCTAGAGACACTTCCGGAAGTGGAAGATAACTTGATGTTGCTGGAAACGATTTTGGAAGAGATCCAATCGGCCGGCGTGATGATGTATGAAAGCGAAGAAGAAGCAGAGATAGCCATTGCCGAGAGCCTGCGCGAGAATATCACCGACGGGACCTTTGTCGATGAAGCACCGCATGCTGCACCGATTTTTGATTTGAGCAATGTGCCGATTGATGACTCAGTAGGTCTTTATTTCCGCGAGATGGGCCAGCAACAATTACTGTCAGCCGATGAAGAAGTACAGTTGGCCAAGGAAATTGAGGCGGGTCGATTAGCGGATGAAGTCATTGACAGCGATGAGTTTATTGAAGAAGAGTGGGGTGAATATTGGCGGATTAAGGAAATCGGTGACGCTGCCCGAGCCCATCTTATCCGGGCAAATACCCGGCTCGTTGTGAGTATTGCCAAGAAATACCGTGGCCGTGGTCTGCAATTTCTTGATTTGATTCAGGAAGGCAATGTTGGCTTGATGAAAGCGGTTGAGAAGTATGACTACCGCCGGGGTAACCGTTTTAGCACCTATGCGACGTGGTGGATTAGGCAGGCTGTGACCCGCGCTTTGGCCAACCATGGTCGAACCATCCGAATTCCGGCTCATCTGGGAGGCCGCATTAGCAAACTGTACCAGGTAGCTCAAGAGTTGGAGCAGGATTTGGGTCGCCAGCCATCGGCCGAGGAAATAGCGGAGCATATGGATTTGCCAGCCGATCGCGTGCGTTGGATGTTACGAACCAGTCGCCAGCCCGTTCATCTGGAACGTCCGGTGGGTGATGAGTCTGACGCGGAACTCGGAGACTTCATCGAAGATGTCGAACTTCCGCAGCCAGCCGAAACGGTCGCTCAAAATATGCTGACCGAAGAAATCGGGGACATTTTGGACCAGCTAACACCTCGTGAAGCCCGCATCCTGCGCCTGCGTTATGGACTTCAGGATGGGGAATCACGAACGCTCAAGGAAGTGGGCGAAATGTTTGGTCTGTCGCGCGAACGCATCCGCCAACTGGAGAAGGAAGCGCTGCGCAAGTTGCGCCATCCAAATTTTGCCGGTCATTTGAGGCAATATCTTAGCTAATTTTGAAACGCATTACCCCTCTCTCTATATGGGTTCGCTCAGGAGTGAGGTGACCCTTCGCTAGCGAAGAGTATTGACAAGGTTGAGGCATCCGGCTTTTCACTTGAGGCGGATGCCTTTCTTTATGTAGCCACTATAATACCTTGGCGATTCCGCTGGAATCGTTGGATATAATTGATAGAAGCGTATGGCGATTCTAACAGCTACCAATCTGGGCCAATCTTTTGGCGCGTTAGATATATTTAGTGATATTTCCGTCAGCATCCCAAATGATGGCAAAGTAGGGCTGGTTGGACCTAACGGCGTCGGCAAAACAAGCCTGCTACTCATCCTGGCCGGCCTAAGCAAACCGACCCGGGGGACCGTTTACTGGGCAAAAGGGAAGCGACTGGGTTACCTGCCCCAAGAATCCGCCCAGGCATTTTCCGGCCGAGAGCACTCTGTTTACAAGGAGATGGTCACCGTCTTCGCTGATTTAAAACAGAGAGAAGCACAGCTGCGCCAGTTGGAAGAATTAATGGCTCGCGGGGATTCTTCCGAAGCGATTCTAGAACAGTATGGATCGGCCCTGGATCAATTTGAAATGTCCGGCGGCTATGACTATGATGTAAGAATTAAACAAGTATTGCAAGGGCTGGGTTTCGCTGAAAAAGATTGGGATTTACCACTAAATCATCTCAGTGGCGGTCAAAAAACCCGGGCCTTGTTGGCTCGATTATTACTGGAAAAACCAGAACTGCTCATTCTGGACGAGCCCACCAATCACCTGGATGTTGGCGCTTTGGAGTGGTTGGAAGGGACGCTCAGGGCTTGGGACGGGGCGATCTTACTGGTGAGCCATGATCGCTATTTTCTGGATCGTGTCATCAATACGGTTTGGGAAATGAACCGGCAACATATTGAGGAGTACCGGGGGGATTACAGTTCTTATGTCCGGCAACGTCAGGAACGGTGGGCGTTGAACCAGCAGACCTTCGATGCGCAAAAAGAACGCCTTGAGAAAGAACTTGATTACATCCGTAAGAATATTGCCGGGCAAAGAACGCAAATAGCCAAAGGAAAGTTGAGCCGAATCAGCCGTGAGCTTGATGCCATTGGACGAGGCGGGCTAGAGGCAACGAAAGACAAGTCCTGGGCAGAAATTAGCAACGACCTTGGTGGCACATCCCGGCACTCGATGAGTGTGGCCGAAGCAACCGAGGCCATAAGGAGGCTGAAGCGGCCGGATGGTCACGCCCATACCTTTGACGTTCGTCTGAAATCGGGGCAGCGTAGCGGCCAAATTGTCCTGCGGACCCAAAACTTAGGCATCGGCTATCCTGGCAATCGGTTATTTACCGCCGAAAACATCGAATTACATCGCCAGGAATGCGCCGCATTGATAGGACCCAATGGCAGTGGTAAAACCACCTTTTTGAAAACTCTGTTAGGCCAATTAGCGCCCTTGGAAGGTGAGATTATCCAGGGCGCCAGTCTGGATATCGCTTATTTCGCCCAGGCTCACGAACAATTGAATCCCGAGAACACTGTCCTTGACGAATTGATGAGCCATCACACCATGTTAATTAGCGAGGCTAGAAACTATCTGGGTCGCTATCTGTTCCGAGGCGACGACGTCTACAAGCCGATATCTGCCATAAGCGGCGGCGAGCGGGGGAGACTGGCCCTGGCAATTCTTGCCCTCCAAGGTGCAAACTTTTTATTACTAGATGAACCGACAAATCACCTCGATATTCCGGCACAAGAGATGTTGCAAGATGTTTTGGAGCAATTCGAAGGGACCATCTTGCTCGTTTCGCATGACCGTTATCTTGTCGACCGTCTGGCTACCCAACTGTGGTATTTGGAGGATGGCCAGTTGTCACTTTTCAAAGGCCCATACAAGGAATACATCGCCCAACGAGAAGTAGAACTATTGTCCGCCAGGGAAGATGCTGCAGAGATCCGGGTGAACGATCAGGATAAAGAGCGGGTCTCCAGGCAGGTAGAATATGCCAACCGAAAGCGGATCAAAAGATTGGCGGAAGTGGAAAGTGCAATCACTGAAATGGAAAAGACCTTTGAAGAATTAGGCCAGGAATTACAGGAGGCCAGTGCGGCAGAAGCCTTCGACAGGGTTCATATACTGGGTAAGGATTATGCAGCGGTGGCAGAACGCCTCGAATCATTGTTGTCAGAATGGGAGAATCTAGCGCATGCGGAAACGCTGGCCCGATAAGTATCTTGTCGGTTTGACCGGCAATATTGCTACTGGCAAGTCAACTGTATTGAAATTGGCTGCCAAACGAGGGTCTTTGATCCTGGATGCCGATCAGATCGTTCACTACTTATTCAATAGTGATCATTTTGTCCAAGAGGCTGTTGTGGCGTTATTTGGCTCTGATATCCAATTCCGTGACGGCACGATTAACCGGGCGGCCGTGGCCAAGAAGGTCTTTAACGACCCTGAAGCGTTGTTGGCTTTAGAGCAGATTATCCATCCGGCTGTTCGCCGACGTCTTTTAGAACAGATCGATCTTAGCCCTAATCAGATTGTTTTCATCGAAGCGATCAAATTGCTTGAAGGAGGGTTAACCGACGAGTGCCAGGAAATTTGGGTAACTCGCTGCCCAAGGGAGATGCAGATTGAAAGGTTGGTCGCTTTTCGGGCCATGGATCGGACTGATGCCATTTCCCGAGTTAACGCCCAGTCGTCCCAGCTGGAAAAAGTAGCCCTGGCTGATGTTGTAATCGATACTGCTGGAACGATGGCGGAAACCGAAAGATACTTCGATCTGGCCTGGCATGGGTTGAGGCGCCGAATGCGTATTGCCGAGCAAAGACCTGTAGAGGGTCTGGGAAGTTCAGAGGGGCAGGAGCCGGGAAGTGTCACTCCGTTACCGACTGGTGAGTCTGATCCTTCCCAAAGCACCGGGGGACCGACAACCAGCGCAGAAGACGCGGCATTTGCCGGGGTAACCGTCCGGCGGGCTCAAATGACCGATGTGAGTCAAATTGCCCAGCTTATCGGCAAAGCGACAGATGGCGCTGTGGCGATGAGCCGATCTGAATTGTTGTTGGATTTGGGCGAACGTGGATATCTTCTTGCCCAACACGATGATGAGATCAAAGCTGTGGCCGGCTGGAGCGCGGAAAACCTTGTTGCAACTATTGATCAAATTTTCCTTTATCCTCTGGAATCTGCCACAAAGTTTGGCGGGGCCGTTCTGCGCGAGATCGAAAGAACGGCCAACGAGCTAATTTGTGAGGTCATCATGGCTTTTCCCCAAGGCAAAGACCCCGATGAAATTCACCAACTACTGATTAAATGGGATTTTAATTATGTAGATCCCAAATCCCTGCCTCATAATTGGCAGGCGGCCGCTTCCGAGTTGGGCTCTGAAGATAGCCTGGTCATGGTAAAAATATTGCGTAATACGCGTCAAACAAACATCAGGTATCTCCGCCAGGTGCGGACTCTTCGATCACCTTGATGCTGTCGTTCCCAGGTTGGGGAACATTTGTTGTTGCTCGACTCGGCAAAAGAGTTTAGACTTTGGTTGCTGTTCGTGAAAGGAATTACTATGAACTCGATCAAGAATTGGATAAGCAACCACCCAAATCTGACAGCCTGGTTCGTCCTGGCTTTGGGCATGGTTGTCATCCTGGTATTTGAAGCCAGGGATGTTGGCCTGGAGTCCATGCAATGGTTTTGGCTGATTATTGTAACCATTCTGGTTGCCGGAGCCTGTATCTGGATAATTAGCTGGGGTGATGACGACGAAGAAGAAAGCGAAGAGCCGGCCGCATAAGTCGGCCCCCCTCAGATTGCTGGTACGATTACCTAAGGTCCGACGGTAATCACCGGACGCCAAAATAAAGCCCTTCCATGACCCAATAATATGAACGAACCTGCCACTTCACCGGCTACCTATGAACAGGCTGACGCGCTCCGTCAAGAATTGGCCGGGCTATTCATCGAGGAAAGTATTACCCTTGACCGGCCGGAGATGGGCCACATCCGTTTCCGCGGACGATTCCTTTGTGATTTGGCCGACTGTTATGATCAATTAAGGGAGCGTTTCGAAGATCATGGATTTACGCCATTTGTCCGGGACGAGGATGGACCCTCTCTTATAGCATCCCCGATTATCTTTGATCCCAAGCCTTCGCGATGGATCATCAACCTGGTCTTACTGATGGCCACGATCCTATCTACTTTGTTCATTGGGGCATCGATCGAATTTTCGATCAGAGATCTGCCAGGAAACCCAGGGATTGGAGACTTCATTCTCGGAATTCCTTATTGCCTCAGCATCATGGCCATTCTGGGAGCCCACGAAATGGGCCACTATTTTGCTGCTCGCTTCCATAAAGTGCCGGTATCACTACCTTACTTTATTCCTTTGCCTTTTTCACCGATTGGAACTCTCGGTGCCTTCATTCGACTAAAGGCGCCACTCAAGAACAAAAGAGTCTTACTCGACGTTGGAGCAGCCGGCCCGCTGGCTGGATTTGTGGTGGCTTTGCCGCTAATTCTATATGGATTGTCTTTGTCAAAAATCGAACCTTTGCCCACTGAGTTATACTCGCTGGAGGGTAATTCAATCCTTTATGCCTTGGCCAAGATAATGATTAAAGGTCAAATGTACCCTAACGGCAATGAGGATGTTTTCCTGGGTCAAATTGCCTGGGCTGGCTGGGTTGGATTGTTTGTCACCGGGCTTAATTTGATTCCAGTCGGCCAACTGGATGGCGGGCATATCGCATATGCTCTTTTTGGCTCCCGGGCGCGCCTGCTTTTTTGGCCTGTGGTTGTAGCATTGATAGGCTTGGTTTTTCTCACCCAGGCTTACACCTGGATATTGTGGGTGATCCTAATCATCGTTTTGGGGAGAGTTTACGCGCAACCGCTCGATGAACTAACAAACCTGGACGTTAGGCGAAAATGGGTGGCGATCGCCTCATTAATCCTCTTTCCCCTCGTATTTGTTCCGATCCCCTTCCTAATAATTAGCCCCTGACATCATTGATGAATGGAATACCAGACACCATTTTCGGTTTGGCGACCAGAAGTGAGTTCGTTATAATTCGAGCCGTATCAAATGGCGCCGTAGCTCAGAGGCAGAGCAAGGGACTCATAAGCCCTGGGTCGGTGGTTCAAGTCCACCCGGCGCCACCAATACAATCAGCATATCAGGGCCACCCGACCGGGCGGCCCTGATTATTTTGGACCCCATAGATGGAAAGCCCACCTGACCATACGATCGAGCGAAAGAGGATATTCTTCGCCCGCTATGACAATAGAATATTGTTCTGGCTCGCTTTCCTGTTGGGATTGGCGCTTCTCTTAGTCTGGGCCTGGCAGCGAGGATGGCCGGCGCCAATCAGGGCCGACGATCTGCACCAATTGCGGGCAAACACGGCGCTTCCAACACCTGGAGTAAATAGTCAGATCCGGCAATCGTTCAGATCAGAGCGAGATGGATTAGCCGAAGTTGAAATTCTGGCCGCCCGCGCTACCGACGAAAATAGCAGCGGCTGGCTCACTGTACAACTCCTGGACCCAGTCGGTCGGATTGTGGCTAGCCAGCGGCTAGAATCGAACGCCCTGGTTCACAATCAGCCAATCCAACTAGTTTTTTCACCGGAGGTGGGTTCGGCTGGGCAGATTTACACACTGGTTATCAGCGGTTCGGCCGGCAATAATGTTACCGTGTGGGGTTATGACCTGGACGTTATGGAAAACGGCCAGGTAACTGTTCTTGGACCGGCCAGTAATGCCCAGGACCTGCGCCTGATTACCCGCTATCAGCTGGTGCCTGGGGCTGCCATGAGCTACTTGCTACGGGTACTGCGCCAGGATGGCGCTCTCATGTTGCTTTCACTGGCACTTTTGCTTCTGCCCGGTTGCCTGGTGCTGGTAGTTGTCCGAAAAATTACACCGATCTGGGATCCAGCCGCCTGGTTAGGAACAGCTCTGGCCCTTGGGGTGAGTTTATGGCCGCTGTTATGGTTATGGCTGTCGGTTGTAGGCAGCCGCTGGCGAGAATACTCTTTGTGGATTGTGCTGATATTGGGTTGGACACTAACTGCGGCTTTGTACTTGCTTTCGCGACGTAAAGAGGGCCTTGGTTCGCCGGTCGTTGTTTCAGCCGGGGATCAGCCTGTTCAAGATCAGCCATCGTTGGCACCTCATCCTCCACAATCTAGGACAAAATTAAACGCAGAGAGAATTGCCTGGCAGCATCTGCTTCTGCTTTTTATTCTGTTCCTTGGCTTATCCGCGCGCCTTCTAGCGGTCCGGGATATTGTATTTCCACCATGGGTAGATTCTAGCCGTCATGCTCTGATAACGGCCGTTATGGCGGATAGTGGTCAATGGCTAAATAGTTATGAGCCCTTCCTGGACATCGATAAATTCCCCTACCACGCGGGATTTCACAGCCTTTCGGCCGGGCTTTACCTGCTTAGCGACACGGAACTTCCCCGGCTACTCCTGATCTTCGGCCAACTAATCAACGGGCTGGTCCCTCTGGTAGTTTACGCTGGCGCCTATCTTGTTACCCGGAGAAAGAACGTGGGTTTGGTAGCTGCTTTTCTGGTTGCATTGCCATTCTTATTTCCGGGTTACTATGCAACGTGGGGTCGGATGACCCAATTGACGGCCATATTACCCCTGGCCCTTACGTTGGCCATGACCTGGAAAATTATTCGGGGTGGTCGCGGTTGGCGGCGTGCCTGGTGGCTTCTGGCGGTTCTCGTTGCCGGACTCTTTCTCATTCATTTTAGGGTCTTTCTTCTTTTTCTGGCATACGCAGTCCCTGTCTGGATATTTAGCCGTGGTCGTCACACCCGCCAGGTCCTCGGAAGCGCCATTCTGGCCTTAGTCCTGGTCGGGCCACGGGTACTCAGCCTGCTCCGGGATAGTGAGTCCATATCAATTAGCCATGTAATTCCAGGTTACAATGACTTCCCACTTGGATATATCAATACGGGATGGGAGCGAATTTTTATCTATCTTGGGCTGCTCGCTATTTGTTTCGGTATGCTGGGTATGCTACTCAGACGCCGCCAGGCAATATTCTTGTTATTCCTGGTTGCCTGGATTGGCCTGGTTGCCATTCTTCTTTCTGGTGAGAAGTTGGGTTTGCCAGAATCGAGTCTCCTTAACACGAACAGCGCCTATATCGTTCTATTTCTTCCCCTATCCTGGATGCTGGCATTGGTTTTCATTACCATTTGGGATTGGTTTGAGCGGCGGTCAATCGTCTTACGAGTACTAGTTGCCGTGGCAATGGGTGTCGTGTTCTCTGCTGCGTTGTTGTTTGGTCTCCGCCAGCAGATAATGATTTTGAATACCCAGACAATTCTGGCCGAAAGTGCCGATCAGGCTGCCATCACCTGGCTACAACAAAATATACCCGCTTCGGCCAAGGTCGCAGTTAACAGTTGGCTTTGGCTGGGTGGAAGCTGGGCGGGCGCAGATGGGGGGGCTTGGATTGTGCCCCTGGCCAACCTGGAGAGTACAACCCCACCGGTCGACTATATCTATAGTCGGCATCTGGCAGAGCAGGTCGTCAATTTTAATGAAAACGCAACGGCCGTTGAAAATTGGTCCGTTCCTGAATCCGCGGATTGGTTGCGTGAGCAAGGAGTAACCCACATATATGTTGGGGCAAAGGGTGGTTTTTTCGATCCAGCGCTCCTCGACCGAAACCCGGATCTAGAGCAGATCTATGCTCTTAATGGCGCCTTCATTTTTTCTGTCCGGCCACAAGACGGCTAACTGATTTATCCTGGTCTCTCACGCAATAGACATAGGTTTTCCGCAAGTACCAGGGTATCGAATCTCTGCCTTTAAGGATTAACTTGAGCTATGACGCACAGCGTTATGAGTATTGCCCGGCCCCCCTGAAAAAGTTATAATCCCAGCGACTTATCGGCCGTTTATCTCCATGAGACCAGATCAATGATTAACCTTTCCCTTACCGATGAACAGACAAAAGTTGCCGATATGGTCAAAGATTTCGCAGAACGCGAGGTCTATCCGACGATAAAGGAATATGATCGCCGCCAGGAGATGAATCCGGCCTCACTTACGCGGATGGCCGAACTAGGCATTCTGGGCATCTGTATTCCAGTCCGCTATGGCGGGCAGGGATTTGACTACGTTACCCTTGGACTTGTCTGCGAGGAACTGGAGTGTGTCGATACAACGCTGCGGGTCGTCATGTCCGTCCACATGGGTCTTAATAGTTTGGCCATACTCCAGTGGGGTGATGAGGGTCAGAAAAACCGATTCTTAATACCCCAGGCCCAGGGAGAACGTTATGGCGCTTTTTGCCTGACAGAGCCTGGCGCCGGAACCGATGTGGCTGCCATTCGCTCAACCGCCAGGCGGGAGGGTGAAGATTACATTATCAACGGCGAGAAAATGTGGATCAGCCTGGCCACCAAAGCCCATCATTTTTTATGGTTTGCTAAGACCAATCCCACCGCTGACCCGCCCCACGATGGGATAACGGCCTTCATGGTTGAGGCCAATATGGCCGGGGTAACCTCCGGCGATCTTCACGGCAAGCTTGGCGTTCGTGCCGGATCTACAGGTTGGGTCAATTGCTCCGAAGTGCGTATTCCGGCGGCCAACCGAATCGGTGAAGAGGGAGAGGGCTTCAAGATTGCGATGAGTTGCCTGGATAACGGCCGCTATACAGTTGCTTCTGGGGCGACCGGTCTCATTCGAGCCTCTCAAGAGGCGTCGCTTCGCTATGCCCAGGAGCGCCATACTTTTGGCAAACCTATTGCCCAGCACCAGTTGGTCCAACAGAAGATAGCCTGGATGCAGCAGTGGTATGATGCCGCAAGATTGTTATATTTGCGGGCGGGCTGGTTAAAAAATGAAGGGATCCGCAACACACGCGAAACCTCGATGGCAAAATGGTACGCCACAGATATGTCATTTAAGGCGGCGCATGAGGCCTTGCAAATTCATGGCGCTTATGGTTATTCCGACGAATATGATGTGGAGCGGTACTTGCGTAATAGCCGAGGCGCTATAATTTACGAAGGTACAAGTGAGATCCATCAATTGATGCAGGCCGGATACGCCCTTGGCCTGCGGCGGGATAAACCACTACGATGCGAGTTGCCGGCGTATGATCCGCTGTTTTGGCAGGAAGAGTAAATTTGGATAGAAACGACTCCGTTTTCTGGGAAATGCTGCTGTGTCAGTTGGCGCCTCTTAGCCGGCCAGATCAATCATCAGGATCTACCATATGAGCCCATCGGTGAGAGTCAAGATCCGCCCAGAAAATGACCTGTTATTTCCTGGGATATGTGTCCACTGCGGCCATCAAGCCAGCGAGCGTATGAGAATCTCTAAGCGTAAGAGAAGCATAACCCGGCTTATCGACGTCCCTGTGTGCACCGATTGCTTCCAAGAGATAAACCGTCGTTCCTGGGCCGAAGAAAGGTGGCAACGGATTGGATTATTGATTACCGGGGCTGTGGGAGTCACCACGATGCTCCTTGGCTTTTTTTTACTGCCGTCAGCATTGCCGGTGTGGCTGAGATTGTTGGCCGGTATCATCCTTGCTGGATTGGTTGCCTTAGCCTTGCGGGGAATATTTCGGCAGAGATCCGCAGAAATGGCTCGACCGGAAAAATTAGCAATTTTGGCCTCGGCTCGAATGGATAGTTTTACCTGGCGGGCGACTACTTTTCACTTCAGTAGAGAAGATTTTTCAGAGCAATTTTGCCAACTCAATGAACAACAGTTGATGGAAAATTGAGAGGTTTGTATTGGCCAGAATCTGGTTGTACCGGGTAATAGGCCAGGGCGCCAACTCATTTTCCAGGCTACATTCAAAAGGAGGTTCTACATATGAAAGTCGTTGTTTGTGTTAAACAAACGCCAAGTACAACGGCCGAGTTCACAGTGGTGAACGGCACGGTGAGTTGGGAGGATCCAGGTGGCAAGCCCAATATTCTCAACCCTTGGGATGAATATGCCGTGGAGGAAGCGCTACGCATCCAGGAAAGACATGGAGGAGATACAATTGCTCTCACCATGGGGCCAGACTCAAGCGTGGAAGCCCTAAAAACGTGCCTGGCCATGGGCTGCTCAGAGGCGATTCGTTTATCTGACAGCTCGTTTGAAGGCGCGGACACTTTGGGAACAGCCCGGGTTTTAGCGGCTGCTATTAGAAAGATAGATGATGTGCAAATCGCCGTATTCGGCAGGCAGGCCATCGATGGTGACACCGGACAAACTATCGTGCAGACCGCTCAGAAAATGGGCTGGACCCCCTTAACCTTTGTCTCAAAAATTACTGCATTGGATCCCAGTAGCGGATCGATTACAGTCGAAAGGCTGGTTGATGAAGGAAAAGAGACAGTAACTGCAAAGTTGCCGGTAGCCATTAATGTCGTGAAAGAAATTAATGAACCCCGCTACCCGTCATTCATGGGAATCCGCAAGGCGAATCGGGCGACTATTCCAGTTTGGACGGCCTCCGATTTAACGGTTGATGGGGGTACTGGGGCCGCGGCAAAGAAGGCGGACTGGTCCAATGTATACGCCTTGCCGCCACGGGATTCGAGCGTTGAGATTATCGAAGCCGACACGGTCGAGGAGCAGGCCCGGATTCTCGTTGACCGGCTTTTTGAGGAGAAAGTAATATGAGCGGCGTATGGACATGGATCGAACATCATGATGGACAGATCAGACCGATCGGCCAGGAGCTACTTGGAGCCGGCCGGATCGTTGCTGATGCGCTTGGCGAAGAATTAACAGCCCTGGTTTTTGGGCAAGATGTCGAGGACGTTGCCCAGGCGACATTTGCCTTCGGCGCCGATGCGGTGATTGCTGCCAATGACCCCTCGCTGGCCCATTTCCGCGTCGAAGCGTATGGCGCCCTGGTCGCCCATTTAGCTCAGGAGCGAAGCCCAACAGCACTGCTCAGCGGCGCAACAGCCCGCGGACGTGACCTGGCGGCATGGGTGGCTGCCGCACTGGATGCCGGCCTCGTGGCCGACGGAATTAACCTGACCGTTGAGGACGGTACCCTTAAAGTGACGCGACCTGTCTATGCCGGTAAGTTATTAGGCGAAGTCTACGTTTCCGAAGACCCACAAATAATGACCCTGCGAAGTCGCGCTTTTGCCCCGGCCGAGCTTACGGACAAAGGTGGTGAAGCAGAGTGGGTTGAACCTGTTATCAGCGAACAAAATATCAATGCCAAGGTTATTGGTTTTGAAACCAGCCTGGGTACTGTAAGTTTGTCTGACGCAAATATCATAGTTAGCGGTGGTCGCGGTGTCAACGGTCCCGATGGCTTCGAGCCTATTCAAGCGTTAGCCGATGTATTGGGCGGAGCGATGGGCGCATCCCGGGCGGCCGTTGACGCTGGCTGGATCCCTTACGATCACCAGGTCGGGCAGACCGGAAAGACAGTTAGCCCCGACCTTTATGTGGCTTGTGGAATCAGCGGAGCTATTCAACACCAGGCCGGTATGCGGACATCTAGGGTAATTGTCGCCATCAATAAAGATCCCGATGCGCCAATATTTAAATTGGCCAATTATGCAATTGTTGGCGACCTGTTTAAAGTTGTCCCGGCATTAACCGCTGAATTCCAAAAGCGACTTGGCGGCTAGGATCCAAGATCGTTCTGGCCTTAAAAAAGCGATATGTCTTAATACAGTTAAACCACGCTAGCTGGTTTATGCTTTGACGAAAACCAAATATAAAAGAGGTGCCCCCTATCGGAGGTCATGGGCTGATCGTTGACCAAAACGCCACGGGGTTCTTTTTGTTTAAAGGGTTATAGAGCTAAGCGAACAAAACAGTTGGTGATTTACCAGGTATCATAATCAATTGATTTAGACTATAATGATTTTTGAGACTGTACATGTAGGGTCGAGTTATCACCTGACCCGCATATGTTGTATGGAGGTGTTAATCTGAGTCGATTGGTAAGAGGCCTGGTGGTTAAGGCCCAAAGTGGATTTTTTACTGTCGAAACCGAAGACAAACAACGGATTGTGTGCCAGATTCCCGGCCGGCTGAAAGAGGAAAGGCTGGATACGGCTATCGTGGCGGTTGGGGATAGGGTGACCATCAGCCTTGATGAACCTGGAAAAGGCATCATTGAGTCCGTATCAGAACGGATAACTGTTCTCTCTCGAGCCAGACCGGGGCGGGATGTCCGGAAAGTGCTTTCCGATCAGGAGCAGGTATTGGTTGCCAATCCTGACCAGGTAATTTTCGTTTTTTCTATCCGCCGGCCTAGACCAAGTTTGCGAAAATTAGACCGGTTGCTGGTTGTTGCCGAGATGAACGAACTTCCGGTGTGGATATGTATCAACAAGATAGACCTGGCCTTAATGGATGAGGCGAAAGAGACATTTAAGATATATGAGCAAATCGGGTATCAGGTTATTTATACCAGCGCCGTAGAAGGTACAGGCGTAGACGAACTCAAAAGGTTATTAACAGGGAAAATATCGGTGATGACAGGGTCATCAGGCGTCGGCAAAACCAGTTTACTGAATGCGATTCAGCCCGGGCTGGGATTGCAGGTTCGAGCAGTATCCGGGGCTACCGATAAAGGCTTGCACACGACACGTCATGTGGAGCTCGTTTCGTTGGATGTGGGTGGGTATCTAGCTGATACGCCTGGCATTCGCGGGGTGGCGTTGTTTGATTTAGAGCCGCGTGAAATAGATGGATATTTTCGGGAGATTGCTCCATTAGTCGGTGATTGTCAATTTAGCGATTGTACCCACCGGCATGAGCCAAAATGTGCGGTGCTGGCTGCCGTAAAAAGCGATCAGATTTCTTTTGAGCGATATGATAGCTATTTGCGCTTGCGTGAAGAGCACGAATCATTGGAGGAGCAAGCATACTAACCGACTGGCTACATTCGGGTTTTTCAGGATCCGTTTGAGTCTACTGTCAATCTAAGTGGGCTTACCTAGTTTGTGCAGCCGAATGAGTTTAGCGGCACCAGAAACACACAAGCAAATCTTAACCTGGACAATGTCCCCCGGGACAGAAGGCATTGCCAGTACACGCCTCTGTCCCGGGGGGATGAACTATTGGAATAGCATCACCATCTTTTCCAACCTGCTAGCAATCCCCATCTGGTTGCGGAATCTGAAATAATCCTCGTTGCATTGACTGCTTGCGGGCCCCTATTTGGGTTTTGGCCAGCGCCGTTTGCCGGCTACGAGAACCAATCCGGCTATGAACATGGGTGCAATCAAAGCCGAGGTGCAAATACCGCTTTTCGATTCTTCTACTCCGTTATTTCTTTCTTCCGAGATAGCTGGTGATTGGTTATCTACCTGTGGCGTAGGTGTATTACTATTATTTGGCTGTCCATTTGGTGCCGGACTATTACCGGGTTGTAAGTTGTCAGATGGCTGGATTTCAGGCAATGTGACAGTAGCTTGCCCATCACCTTCATCGATTTCATAGGCCATCCCGTCAAAAACCACTATCAGACGAGGGCCAATGGCCAGGTACTGGCCCAGTTCGGGCGCGGCTGAGAGTAGCTCGAAGTAGTTTTCACTGGCAAAGCCAACCTGTTGGGGTGAATAGCGGCTGGCATCAAAGGTCGTGTCAATCCATTGCCCTTCGCGGAGTACGAAGGTTTTGCTGCCAATGCTCTGAACGACATCGTTGATCGTACGCACAGATCCATCCCGGCTTATCATCGTGGCTTGCGGCTCGGCGAGTGGCGCATCAGCGGCGGCCATCTCGGCCTCCTCAACAGCCTTCTCGACAGCCACTTCGCCGCTGGCTTCGGCCGGAGCAGCGAATTCCATCATGCTTTCTTCGCCAATCATATCTCGCCCGCTTTGGGTAAATATGTCATCTTCTTCAATTAGGTAGCTGGTATATGGCGTGATAATCCCATAACGAATGCTCAGATCAATCACGCTTTGAACCAATTCGGGATTTTCTCCATGCAGCCGGATCTGGGTCAGCAAATTGCCAACAGCGCGAGTAGCCCAGAGACGGGGGATGAAGTCATCACCTCCGCTGTTGCGAAAGAAATTATCCTCAAATTCAAAGGATTGATGTTGACCATTTACATCTCCGCTGAGGGTGATTGAAGCTGGTCCACCTTCGCGATAACGACCAGTAAGTACTAATTGTGTCCCGGCAAAGAGATCGGGAAGTTCCTGGGGATAGAGGCGTTCAACGATGATATCCTCAAAATCCAGGTCGATATTTGCCAGTACTGGAGTGCTGACCTTGGCATAAAATGAACTGACTGCTTCGTTTATCTGTTGCCCTGGTCTTACGTAAGTTGTCGCGCCTCCGTGTTCTTGGGCCAGGCTGTCCAGTAACAATGTGTCCACATCATCGCCGACTCCGAAAGCGAAAATGCGCACATTATCTGTAGCCTGGGCGTTGACCGTGTCCAGTAGTAGTGGCGTGTCGACGATTCCTTCGGTGGCCAGGCCATCAGTTAGGAAGAGAATGGTTGTCGGCCGTTCTGGATCGGCTTGAGCTATCGCTTCCAGAAGGGCGCCACTGATATTCGTACCACCAAGTGCTTCCAGATTGTTAATAAATTTTTCGTAGTTACCGGGTTCACTGGCTGGCACCAAATCCCGGGCGTAATTCTGTAAACCCGTGCTGAACGCTATGATGTTGAAGCGATCCCGATTATTTAAGCTGTCGACCACAAAAGCGACGGCATCCTGGGCCTGGGCAAGCTTCTCGCCGGACATACTGCCGGATGTATCGAGCACCAAGATCACGTCTTTAGCAACGACCTCGTCAGGATCCGTCTCCACGCTTGGCGATACCAGTAATAAAAAGAATCCATCTTGGCCCGATTCCTTGTAACTTATCAGGTTCAGGCCGATATCCTCAGGGGCAACTGTGTAATACAGATCAAAATCCTTGTCCGGAATAAGGTCTGTTGCTTCGTAACCCACAATAGCCCGGTAATTACCGTCGCGATCTATTGCCACGGGGTGACTGGGCGAATAAATGGTTCGAATCTCTTCATCAGACAATATTTCCACCCGAATACTCTGGTTCTCTAGCGGCGTGTTGGTGTAAAGGTCAGTCGATTGGGGGTAGGTGTAGTGAATGAGACCGTTCTCGGCCGGGAGAATCTGGCTATATTCGATTTCAATCCGCCGTTCATCATTAGGGGGTATCGGAAATACATTCGCCTGAATCGCCGAGGTGCCGACATATTCCAATAGAGCCGGATCGCGGAGTTGGCGAACAATCTCATCATATATCTGGCGGGCTTCGGGCGCTTCCAAGATCTTGGCTTCGATTGGTTTCCCATCTACCCACATCGTTAGCTCGCTGACGGCCGCACCAAGAGGTAGTGGAAAGAGATAAGTTCCCTCCAGCATCCAATCATTGTTGTTGACAAACAGCTGATCGATATGTGTCGTTGCCACCTGGTTTTCAATCACAGTATCAACGCGTTGGTATTCGATCGTCAATCCTTGGAAATCCCATTCCGGCGGTAGAACAGGTGGCAGAGGCGGATCCGGCCTGGTCGGCTCTTGCGCGGCCGCCGTCAATACAAAAACGAACAGAAAAAACAGGATGGCTAGTGGTAAAGATACTCTCTTCTTCATGGTTGAACCTCCGATTGCGTCATTCAAGATGATTGACTGTCCATACCTTGATAACGCCAGGCAGGCTGGAAAAGTTCCCAGGAAATATCGGGGGGTATTGTCTAATGGTTGAGGAGAGAGCCCATGAGGCCAGAGGAGGCGTACGGGTGACCGGCTACTACTATTTCAGTTCTGGAAAATCATTGGTTTCGGCAATCAATTGACGAACGACAGCCTTCATATCACCGGTATTCTGCAGTGTGGCGAGTTGGCGGTCGGCGCTGGTGCCCTGTTCCAATATCTGGTAAGCGTAAGCAACCTCTTTCCGGCTATCAAGCTCGTCGACCACATCGTCGATGAACCAACCGATAAGTTCGCCAACCAACTCGCGAGCCGGTAATTCTTCTTGTTTGCCGAAGTCGATGAGCCGGCCGTCAAGCCCCTGACGGGCAGCCCGCCATTTATTCTCTTCGATAACATCGTGTGGGTAGACTCGAAAGGTCATGTTATCGCGTCGGAGTTTCCACAATTTTGCGATGATGGCCTGGAATATAGCGGCGATACAAACCGCTTCTTCAACCCGGGTACACACATCACAAATTCGGAACTCCAGCGTCGGGTACGTCCAATTCGGTCGAATATCCCACCAAATGTCCCGGCCGTCTTTTATACAATTGGTTTGGGCCAGCATGTCGACCAATTCGGTGTAATCAGACCAGGAAGAAAACGCGCGGGGAATACCGGTGCGCGGGAAATTTCGAAGGTGGACACTGCGATAGGATCTGAACCCGGTATCCCGGCCCAACCAAAAGGGCGAACTGGCTGAAAGGGCAAGGACATGGGGTAGCAGATACCGCGAGACATTCATGGCATCGATCAGGAATTGGCGGTCTTCAATCGTTATATGAACGTGAGTGCTAAAGGTCATGTGTTTTAGAGCCAGGTCCCCGGCTTCGTCGCTGCCTCCCATGAAAGGCATCTGTTCGGCGCCAAGCTCGCTATCGGCGGGCGCGTAATAAGGGTGGGTGCCTGCGGCTAGAATTCGCAAGCCATTAATAGCTGCCAATTCAGCCACACCTCGGCGGATCTTGACCAGTTCAACCGCTGCTTCGGCCGGTGTCCGGCAGACCCTGGTACCGATCTCAATAATGGACTGGCGCACGCGCGGTTCATAGTCAAATTCGCGAAGCACACGATGATCTTCTTCCAAACTTTGGGTAATATACGAACGCAATTCCCCACTAGCAGGATCAACTATCTGATATTCTTCCTCGATACCGATGGTCAACGATGGGCTTCGCATGCTTACCTCTTTCTATTATTTTGCCAGGGCAACTATCTTTTTTGAATGACGAATGTAGGAACTGAAGATCCACCACCGGCCGTAACATTGAGCAAGGGATCCGTTCCCAGGCGGGAGAGACAACCTTCCATGTATGAACCATAAAAAGCAAAGGGAGCTGTATCTAACATGCGGTTGCTTACCTGGACCCGGCCGCCAACTAAACTGGGGAATGGTTCCCAGGGGATATCGACCCGTTCTTGCACGATAAATGGGGTTTCCATTGCCACGGTAACGGCTCGTTCCCACTCTGCCTGGTTAACCAACCAGCCCAAGACGATGCCCTTGCCCCCGTATTCATCACTGGGTTTCAAGACGAATTGATCCTTATACTTCACAATAAAGGGGATTAGATCGACAGGTTTATGATCATGTAGCGTGTGGCGTTCTTCAACTGTTCTGGTCCAGGGTATGGTTTGATCAATAGCCAGCAGTTCATCTCTGTCGAACAGGTGGCGATTTTGCTCGTCACTCAGAACGGCCAGGCTGGTCTTTTTATACAGTATCTTGCAGCGAAAGGGATTGACCATACACACCGCCTTGTCTCGCACAGCCTGGATAACGGGATGGTTCAGGCCGCCCTCTTTAACCAACTCGGTAATGAGGACACGCTTGTATATAAGGTCGACCCGAAAGTTGCCGGCGTAAAGCTTGCCATTTCGATATTCCATGTCCCTGGGATCGGCGATGATGCAGTCAAGCCCTTGGGAATGGAAATAATCCAAGAACAGGCGAAATTCACTGTAGGTAGGCACTTCCCGCCAATCAAGGATGATAAGATTAGGTCTTTCACGGCGGCCCAGCCATTCTTCATAGGCACTCATAAGGGCATGCATGACATGTTGGCGAGTCGGTAAGCTGATGACTTCATAGCGATGCATGAACTCGCGCATAACCGGCAGGCCATAGAATAAATCGGTGAAGGCGTCACCATAGGCGCCGGCGGCCGGCACTTCAGCATTATATTCTGTGAAACGAAGTTCATCGCGGTTGGTAATGAAGAAAGCATCAAGCCTTGAAACTGGCGTAGGACTGTTGAAGCCGGGATCAAATTTGACCAATTCCAATTCCCAATCCTCGAGGAAAAACTGGTTTAAAAATGATGGATCGGCGATGGCCGTGCGATAGGCTTTATCAAAAGCACTCAGAATGACTTTAACCTGAGTGCGCAGGAAGCGGTATTGCCTGGGTGTAAAAAACCGCGGTCGCAGTACCGTGCATAGCGGCCGGTCGCCAAAAAAAAGGTCGCGCCTTCGCAGCTGCTCGTCGAGTTGTTCCTGGGAATCCTGAGCAATCTGATCGCTCAATAGATCGTGGTAGGTCTGGATGGCTTCCTGTAATAGCATAGTCAGCTCCTAAATGTGAAGCGCAGGTTACTGACTGTCATATGTTTTTAGTACATGATGCATTGCGGGTTCAGGCAACATGGATAGTCCTTGCCTCAATTATTTGATTGCTTTTCCCGGCCATTGAATAAAACATGCCATTTCAACTCTTGAATCTGCGATCGAGGGGTTAAAGCCAGTTGTATACACAAATCGGCCATATTCTGGACGACCCAATCGAAATAGAACGGGGTAAGAGAGTTTACATCCATATCCGGAGCGGGATTCATAAAGTCGATGGCGTAGGGTATGCCATCTCTCACAGCCCATTCAACCGTATTCATGTCGTAACCCAACGCCCGGACCAATTGCAACGAATCTTCGACGATACGCGCTCCTAATTCCGGCGTCAGGTGATCATGTTCAACATAGTAGCGACGTTCGTGGGGATTATACTTGATAGGCAAGACCTGCTCCTGGCCCAGGCACATGCATCGCACGTATTGGTCCCACTCTATAAACTCCTGGACGATCATGGTGAGCAATCCGGTCTGGTCGTAATTGTAAATCAACTCTTCTTTTGAATGGCAGACATAAACTTCTTTCCACCCACCACCATGAGCATCCTTGAGGACGCAAGGCAGCCCAAGATAATCTATGATTCCCTGCCAATCAAGAGGCGCCCGCAAATTACGCAAACTTTCTGGATGGGCGATACCGGGTACGTACTCCTTGTTTGGTAGAACAATGGTTTTTGGGCTGGCGATGCCTAGCTTCGTTGCCAAGGAAGCTTCAAAGTATTTATCATCTGTCGTCCACATGAAGGGGTTATTGATGACCGTGACACCCTGGAGGACAGCATTCTTTAAATAAGAACGGTAGTATGGTACCTCATGGGAAATTCGATCAATAATGACAGCGTAAGGATTGGGCTCGTCCATCTGTGTTCCGCCCAGCATCACATACTCTGCGGTCACGTCGTTGTCCCGCTTGTGCACTTCTTCGATAAATGCTGGGGGGAACGACCATTCGCGCCCTACCAGCAAACCAATTTTTTGGGTCATTTTCTCCTCCTTTGGGTTGCGATAAAGTGCCTAATCTCCTTCAGCCTGCAGAGCGAGGTGACGAAAACTGGGTCGCGAATCTGTGTGAAAACGAGTAGCGACGACCGGCTTTAGACAGAGCCACCGATATATCTAGCAATCATCTGCCGCCACCAGGGCCAATCATGGGCCCAACCATCCCAGATTCGTTTTGCATTGCCAATGCCTTTGTTCCACAAAACGCCGGAAAGTTCCTCGGTACTTGAACGCATTGGATCATCTGCGCCAGTTACAAGGATGATATCCATGCGTTGAAGTGCCTGTAAACGATCCATATTATGCTCATTAGGGATAAAGGCCATAGGATTATTGAAGTAAACATTATCGTCGCTGTGTCCATCCGTCCAACGGTCGATGCTATAAACGCCGCTGAGACCAATGGTCCGGCCGACAACCTGCGGGTGGCGGAAGGCAAAATTAACTGCGTGATACGCGCCAAAACTGGCGCCGGTGGTAATCATGAATGGATTGTTATTCACCTGCCGGGAGAGGGGAAGGACTTCATGAAGAAGGTAATTATCATATTGCACTTGCCGCCAGGCGCGGTCGCCTGGATTTTTCCACCGTGCGTACCAACTCTCGGCGTCAACGCTGGATACACAAAACATCTGGATCCAACCTTCTTCCAAATGTTGTCCTAGTTCAGCGATCATCCCGCGATCTTCCCACTCAAAGAAGCTACCCAGCGAACTTGGGAAGACCAAGACCCGGGCACCGGTATGCCCGAAGATTAATAATTCCATATCTCGCCCCAGCGAGGGGCTAAACCAACGATGATATTCTCGGTTCATCGATATCTTTCGCTTCCTTCAATATTGTCATTGCGGTTATTCCCTGGCGCAATTTCACGTCAATGCTGCTCGCTTTAGTTCGACTACAGTTTTGATAACAAGAGTCCCGGTATTGTAGCTTTCAGAGAGGATAGATCAACTTAGTTGTGGAAACTCAAAATTCTGTTCTACTCCAACCAAAGATGTGTAATTATGCACGCTTATTCTCCGGGAGTATATTTGCAGTAAGTGGAACCGTGTTCACTCGATCGTTCGTCCACATCCCGCTGCTTGACGCACCCCTGGCTACCGCTATAATCCAGAATCCTATGCATTGATCAGGTTTGTTTAATCCACGCCGGAGCCTCAAGAGAAGGTTTTTCTCAAAATTTAGATTGTAGTTTTAAGGTAATATGTTAGAAAAGATTGCGAAGATCGTAGAACGTTACGATGAAATTGAAAGAGAAATGGGTGATCCTGAAGTATTGGCCGATTATCAGAAGCTGGCCGAACTTGCCCAGGAACGATCTGAGCTGGCATTGATTGTTAATGCTTATCATGATCATGAGGCCATTACGCTGGAATTAACAGAGACTGAAGAGTTGTTAGCAGCGGCCGAAGATCCCGAAATGATCACCATGGCCGAAGAAGAAATTGAGCTCCTGACAAACCGGCAGGAAGAGCTTGAGCAGCTGATGAAATCGCTCCTCATTCCGAAGGATTCGCGGGACGAAAAAAATGTGTTAATAGAAATCCGAGCTGGTGCTGGGGGCGATGAAGCCGGTATATTCGCCGCCGATCTACTGCGGATGTATTTGCGTTATGCCGAAATTCGGCGCTGGAAAACCAGCGTGGTTGGCGAAAATCGAACTGGTGTAGGCGGCTATAAGGAAGTTATTCTGTCGGTAAAAGGAAAAGGCGCTTTTTCTAGATTGAAATTTGAAAGCGGGGTTCACCGCGTCCAGCGAGTTCCTGTTACCGAGTCTCAAGGGCGTATTCATACCAGTACGGCCACTGTGGCTGTCATGCCGGAAGTCGATGATGTAGAGATTACCCTTGATGAAAGGGATTTAGAGATAACCGCCACCTTCGCTTCCGGCCCCGGTGGACAACATATGCAAAAGAATGCAACGGCCGTTCGAGTCGTTCATACACCCAGTGGGATTATGACCAAGGTTCAATCGGAACGAAGCTTATCCCAGAACAAAAGAGTGGCTTTGGGCATCATCCAGGCCAAGCTTCAGGAACAGGAAGAAGCGAAACAACACGCTTCTCTGGCCGCTGATAGAAAAGCTCAGGTTGGTACCGGCGATCGCAGCGAGAAGATTCGCACCTACAATTACCCTCAAGGACGAGTCACAGATCACCGGATTGGCCTTAACAGTTATAATTTGCCGGGGGTTTTGGAAGGCGATCTGGACCAATTTATTGATGCCTTGACTATGGCAGATGAAGCCGAGAAAATGGCTTCAAGTATATAGTTATCTAACTGATATTGACTATTTGTAATGTCGCCTGGAGCTAGAAATGAGTTCTATAGCATTCCGGCCAAGAGGCCAGTACTACGAAGCGTTTGAAATCGGTCAGACCCTGGTAACGGCCGGTCGGACAATTACTGAGAGTGACATCGTGAGCTTCGCCGGCATCTCGGGCGATTTTAACCAGCTGCATGTTGACGCCCAATACGCCGCAGCTGGTGAGTTTGGCCAGCGAGTAGCCCATGGTCTGTTGGTCGTATCTATCGTTACCGGCCTGATAGTCCAGACTGGATTGATGGAAGGAACCGTCCTTGCTTTTCGAGAGCTGGACTGGAAGTTTAGCCAGGCGGTATTTATTGGCGACACAGTTCGGGCTAAGATTGAAATTACCGGTTTAAAGGCTTTGCCCAGACTAGGGGGGGGCAGTATCAACGCCAAAATCACTGTTCTCAACCAGAACGATCAAGCTGTTCACCGGGGTAATATGGTGCTCCTCATGCGCAGCCAACCTGAATGAGCAGCTTCGTGAGAAGCATTGACCGGATCTAATCTAACCAATCGGATGTTCAATCATCTTTTCGATGCTTTGTGGATCTGTTCGGAGTAGTCAAACCTTTTCCCTGGTAAAAACAAGTTGAAGGGATCTTCGGTGGCTTTAATAGGCAACCCTGACTAAGAAATGGAACCTCCTGAAGGGTTTTAACGTCTGAATAGTGATTAGCTTATTGGCCAATATTGACGATTATCTTACTTTCGAGACAACCTGATGCACGACGAAAAGGATGAACCAGCGCAAGATTCTGGGAACGAATCGGGCAAACCGGCTAAGGGGGTAGACCGTCCGGAGGATCACGCGCACCTGCCTGAAGAGAACATCAACCCATCAGTAGAGGTCCCAAAACGTGTGGCCGGTGAAGCGGAGACGGTTTCGTTGCTTGACTTGATGCGCGAAATTGGCGAACCTTACCCAGGGGATGACAGCAATCAATCAGAAAGTACAACTCCAAAGCCTATCATTCACAACGAACAAGCGGCGCCTTCACTGGCTGAGGAGGCCACGCCGGCCGACACCTCAGTTCCATCGATAATTATCCGATCAGCACCGGCCCGTTTGCCCCTGGCGGCCGAGGATCTGACGCCAGCGGAATTACCGCCCCAAGAAGATAGTGACGCTACCCAGGTACAGCCAAGGAGCGCATTTCCCGGCCGCACCCAACTTACCGAACCACCGCCGCGACCATCTGAACCCGTACCCATTTCAGAACAACCTACCCAGCCGCCACAACCCGTGCCACGGGTGGCAGCCTCCGCGAAGCCAGCATCGGCCAACGTGCCGGTACGCCAACCCCGGCGAGAATCTATCAGAGTTGTAATTCCGGACCGTAAGAACCAACAGCTAACTCGCTCACGACGTCAGTGGACCGGTTGTATGGGCCAGATGGCGCTGGTAATTCTTTTATTGTTTGCAGTTGGTATCCTATTGACGGCCGCGGGCGCCAGTATTGGATATGTATTGATCGCCGGACAATTGCCGCCACCTAGTGAACTGCGGGAGAGAGCCAGCACCTTTGAGACGGCTCAAATCCTGGATAGAGAAGGCAATATACTATATTCGTTGGCCGATCCGAATACCGGGAATAGGACCCGTGTTTCTCTGGATGAAATTGCGCAGGATTTGCAGGACGCTACGATTGCCACAGAAGATGCTCGTTTTTATAACAATCCCGGATTCGATCCCATCGCCATCACCCGAGCCATTTTTCAGGCTGCTCGGGAAGGTGAGGCTGTTTCAGGCGCCAGCACCATCACGCAACAATTGGCCAGGGCTTTGCTGTTGGACGAGGATGAGCGAATTGAGCGTACATTCAGCCGCAAGGTGAAGGAGATTATTCTGGCGGCCGAGCTATTTCGGACCTACGAGAAGGAAGAAATTCTCGAGTTGTATCTGAATGAGATCAATTACGGCAATCGCGCCTATGGTATTGAAGCGGCTGCCCAAACCTATTTTGACAAACCGGCTGCCGATTTAACTCTGGCCGAGGCCACCCTCTTGGCCGGATTACCCCAGGCGCCGGCTTTGTGGGATCCTTTTACGGCACCCGAAAGCGCCTTGGCCCGCCAGCAAGAAGTCCTGGGATTGATGGTTTCTGAGGGCGTAATCACGCCGGCGGAAGCTCAGGCGACTATTGAAGAATCAGCCCCGGTGGTCCGGTCGATGCAACCTCCCGATGTCAGCATCGAACACCCTCATTTTACGGTAACCGTTCTTCAGCAACTCGAAGAACAATTTGGCGCCCAGGCCATTTACCAGGGTGGCTTGCGAATCTACACGACCCTGGATCCAGTTGTTCAGGGACTGGCTGAGGATACGATAACGAACGGCCGGGCTGAGATTGTAGGAGCTGGAGCCAATAATGCGGCCATGGTCGTCCTTCATCCGGAAACAGGGGAGGTGCTGGCCCTGGTCGGTAGTGTCGATTTTAACGATGAAAATATTAACGGCCAGGTGAATATGGCCCTCTCGCCGCGGCAGCCTGGTTCGTCGATAAAGCCGTTGGTTTACCTGGCGGCCATGGAACAGGGTTGGACCCCGTCTACCCTCATCTGGGACGTACCGACAGAATTTCCAGACGGTGTGAATCCGCCTTATCAGCCGAAGAATTACGACGATCAGTTCCACGGTCCTTTGCGCTTGCGACCGGCTTTGGGCAACTCCTATAATATCCCAGCCGTTAAGGCATTGGAATTTGTCGGCGTCTGTAATTTCATCGACCGGGTTCAACAGCTAGGGCTCAAGTCGTTACAGGATGCGGGTTGTGCCGAAAAAAATTCGCCCCGAGAACATGGTTTGTCTCTTGCTTTGGGGGGAGGGGAAATCTCCCCGCTCGAAATGGCCGGCGCCTTTGGCGTCTTGGCCAATGGCGGTCACTACAATCAACCTTATACCATTAGCCGTATCGAGAATAGTTCCCAAGAGATAATTTTTGAGCACCAGTCCGCAGGTCCGGCAGCCAGCCAGGTTGTTCGTCCGGAGCATGCATACCTGCTGAGTAACATTTTATCTGATAACAACGCTCGCCAGCTTGAATTCTCTCCGATCAACTTCCTGGTTATTCCCGGCCATGAAGTCGCGGCCAAGACCGGCACCTCCGGCACTAATCGCTTTGATGTACGCGACGGCTGGACGATTGGTTTCACACCGGAGATTGTGACGGCGGTGTGGGTAGGCAACACTAATAATGAAGTCGTCTATGAAGGACAATCAGGCTATCAGATGGCTTCTCCTCTTTGGAATCGATTTATGAATGGCTATTTGGCTGGCAAACAGGCAACCAATTTCAACCGCCCGCCAGGTATTGCCGAAGCGGAGATATGCGCCGATTCAGGAGCAAGACCTGGGATAGGCTGTGGGCAACGCATCGTTGAGTTGTTTGTCGGAAATCAATTACCGCTAGGTAGTGACCAGGATTTTATTAAGCCACTTTTTGTTGACTTGTGGAGTAATCTGGAAGCGAATCAATCTTGCCCAGAATCTGTCTACGAGGCTAACTTCTTCAACCTCGTGACCAGCGGCCGGCAGGAGACCACGGATCGCGAGCAACGGGGTGCCAGAGAATGGCTTGAGCAAACCCCCGCCGGTCAAAGCTGGGCCGCATTTCGGGATATTACTTTACCGCTCCGTTTGCCACCGTCCGCGGCCTGTGACGGGAACACGCCCCGGCCGCTCGCGGCAATTACTTCACCCCGGGTGATGGAATCGGTAACCGGTGAGATCGAAATCCGCGGGTCAGTCAAGGGACCAAACTATAGCGGATATAAGCTTGATTTTGGCCTATCTCACGACCCTCAAGGGTGGGCGCCCGTCCAGGATTTGCGGACCCACGTGGTGGAAGATGGCCTATTGGCTCGCTGGGATACATCGGAACTCCAAGGTGGACCCGCCACAATTCGGCTGACACTACTCGGTCCGGATAACCCCTATACCAGCGAATTCGACCCTGTGACCATCGAAACTCGCGTATTAATAATGATTATTGAGCCGACGCCGACGCCAACCCCGACGCCGACATATACGCCGACGCCAACGGATACGCCAACACCCACCACGACGCCTAGCCCTTCACCAACGGGCACTCCGACGCCAACGCCGACGGAAACACCAATACCGACAAATACGCTGGTAGCCCCGCCCCCGGCCACGGCAACCTCGACCCAAATCGCACCGCCACCGCCGGCAACCTCGACCCAAATCGCACCGCCGCCGCCGGCAACCGCCACAGCCACTCCTACTTCAGAAGGAGCTTAAGGACAGTAGGTTGGAATCGACCCAGTAGGCGATATTGACCCCGCCAGTGCTAACGGACCCTTGTTGGCCGTCCAACTCGTAGTTTCCTTGGTTTCGTGATAAAAAACGGCTATGCGTATAGCCATGGTCGGTCCGTTTGGTTTTCACCCCAACAAGACAATGCGGAGCCGGGCTTTTCAGCTGGCCAAACCATTGGTCGGTCGGGGCCACGAGGTGATGATGATCATGCCGCCCTGGCAGACGCCGGTTGAAGCGGAGAGGATATGGACAGAAGAAGGCGTCGAAATACGTTACATCTCCCTTCGAGGGGGTATTGTCCAGAGAACGATGCGTATGCTCGGGCAAACCCTGGCCTGGCAACCCGATATCGTTCACACTTTTAAGCCAAAGGCTTATAGCGGGCTGGTTGCTTGGTGGTTGTGGTATTTTAGGCGGAGCCGTGTTGGACTGGTCACTGATACCGATGATTGGGAAGGGTGGGGTGGTTGGAATGAAATAGCGCCTTACACCAGGCTGCAAAAACGTTTTTTTTCCTGGCAAGAGCGGTGGGGATTAGACCATAATCACGGGCTAACGGTAGCCAGCCGCACGCTGCAAAGCCTGGCCTGGGCCAGTGGCAAACCGCCTGAGCAGGTTTATTACTTGCCCAATGGTCCGGGAATCGGGGTTGGAAGTACCGGGGAAATTCGTCAAATCAGGACAGAGCTAGGCCTGGCTGACCGGCCGGTGGTGTTGCTTTACAGTCGTTTATTCGAGTTTAATACAGCCCGTTTGTTAGCCATAATGGAAGTAGTACAGGCTAGCCTACCTGAAATGGCCATATTGGGCGTGGGATCCGGATTGAACCAGGAGGAGGCAACCGAATTCAGGCAACTACTAACCAATTCAAGCTTAAACCAGTCATTTGTAGATGTAGGCTGGTTGGACGAGGATCAATTGCCAGGATATTTGGCGGCGGCCGATGCAGGGATATACCTGATGGAAGATACCTTGCTGAACCGCGCAAAATGCCCGGTCAAGTTAGCCGATATGCTCGCAGTAGGTATTCCGGTGGTCGGTGAGGCCGTTGGCCAGGTCCCGGAATATATCCAGCACCGGCAATCAGGCTTGTTACGACAAAGTGGCGATAACGAGGGGCTGGCCGCGGACTTAACCGAATTGTTGCAAGATAGCGAACTCCGGACACGCTTTGGATTAGCAGCCAGGGCTCACCTGGCGAGAAACTATTCCTGGACGGTTCTGGCTGAAAAGGTTGAGAAAATATACGAAACGTGTCTGGTCTAGTTGGCAACCAGAAATACTCGCTTCATTGAGCTAACGAACTTGAGTGGTGCAGTCAACAAACCGGAGCACTTATTGACCGGCCTCAGGTTTGGCATCATCCACCCACGGAACGGCTGAGAGAGCATAAAAGAGCGGCCGGGGCGAGCCGTCTGGCCGGAGCGCACTATAGGCCGAGACAGGAAATTCCGGTCCCAATGTCGGACCAAAATTGAGGTTCCATAAAATGAGGGGTCCAAGCCAATCTCTTTCGTGGGCTGCCGCAAACGCCTTTAGGGTATAGAGCGCTTGTTGCTGTTCGTCGACAAAAGCCATATAGGCAACCTCGCCTGGTGGTGGAATCCCCAGACCATCATAACTACCCCAACCGAATTCCGTCACCCAGATGGCCACGTCACTTCGGCCGGCCTGGTCCAGAATGGTTCGATAATCGTTCAAGGTGTCGCTAAAAAAGAAACTGGGATGGTCATTGTGGCTGGGAATGGAAAGATCGGGACTGGATATACTGCTGTCCGGTGGATTTGCCCAACCATAAGGATGTGCGCCAATGGCATCGACAATATCGGTGATCCCGGCGGAGATCATCTGGCGCAGAAAGACGCGATCGTCGATAGCGGATAAACCATCGTTAATCCCAGTAGTCGCCGGTGCGGCGCTGATGAGTATGGCCTCAGAATCGGCCAGGCGGACGCCGGGCCGCCCCGGCCCTTATTAGTTCTACCACGCTATCGGCGCTGAGGGGTAAACCATTCCATTCCCGTTGAAGATTGGGCTCGTTCCACAGTTCGTATGCAGCGATCCGGCCTCGATAGCGAGCGGCTAAGACCTCCATAAAGGCCTGGTAGTTAGAGAAATCCGTTGGCGGCCCATCCAACTCCGTTGTTGGCCGGCTCCACTCTGGCGCTTTAGCCACGCTTAGCATGACCTTGATGCCAGCTTCCTCGGCAGCTTCTAACAGCCGGTCCAGTTCCCCCCAGCGAAAGTCATCAAATCGGTCTGGCTCCGGTTGGTAAAGTTTCCAGGATACTTGGGTTTTCACCCAGCCGAGGCCAAGTTCATTCAGGCTGGCCATAAGCGTCCCGAGATCTTCCCGGTGGAGATGAATCTGGATGCCGGCATCATCCCGGTTTAACGGCGGTCCATTGTACGCCGGAAAGATGACCGTCGGGGTGGGTATTGGTGTTGGTGGTGATGGCGTTGATGAGGCAGTGAGCGTCGCCTCAGGGCTTTGAGTTACGCCTGTCGAATCTTCACGCACAGTCGCAGCGGTGCCTGTTGGCCCAGGAGTGCCGGTTATGGTTTCCACGGTGACAGGCGATACCGGCTTTGTCACACCTGCCGCGACCGGTGTTACAGGTGGTGTAGACGGACCGGCCGTGCAGGCGGCAAAGAAAGGGATCAGAATGAGCAGAGAATATAGATAAACAGCTCGTGGTAAAAACATGGTTTCTTGGGGCGATACAAGTGAAAGACCATGTAAATTGTAGTGACTACTCTTCAATGGAACAAACCCTTCTCATAATCGAATGGTGGGTTGAAGCTTCCTCGGGATAATCGGGCCAGTCATTCTTGCAGTATTGGCTATCCGGCGTTACAAATTAACATATGCCCGCTAACCTGATTCCGGCCGAGGAGACACGAATTGAAATGCGCGTGGAGAATTCCCGCTTTATCGCCACCGTTGCCCCGGTATTTAGCGTGGATGAAGCCCGGCTTTTTATCCAGCGTATCAAGGCCGAATATTCCGATGCTTCGCATAATGTCCCGGCCTTCGTGATCGGCCATGGACCGTCCACAATTGCTCATTGTACGGATGATGGCGAGCCGTCAGGAACGGCCGGGCGACCGGCACTGGCCGTTTTGCGTGGCAGTGGGTTAGGGGATGTCGTTGTTGTCGTAACGCGCTACTTTGGGGGCACGAAACTGGGCACCGGTGGCCTGGTCCGTGCGTATGGCGACGCAGTAAGAGAAGTTTTATCTGCGTTAACCCGGGCAGAAAAGGTGCCAACCCAGGTGGTGACGGTGGCCGTACCATACAACTTGTATGAGCAAACCCGACTACTAGTTGCCGCTCACGCTGGCTCCCTTCTCGACGAACTTTTCGCCGCTGATGTAACCCTGACGATTCAATTTCGAGCGAGCCGATTTCCTGAATTTCAAGAAGCCTTAAAGCAACTAACCCATGGCGCTATAATACCGACCCTGGTGGAAAGCAATCCAGATACGATCATGCCCTTGGAACCTTAGGTCACCAGACCGTTCAATGCTCAAATCGGATCAATTCAATATTCTTCGAAATGCCTCAACCAACAGGGTTACATTTTCTCGCCTGCTGTTGTAGCCCATCAGGCCAATCCGCCACACTTTCCCCGCCAGCGGCCCAAAACCGCCGGCGATCTCAATGTTGTACTCATTTAGCAACCGGCCGGCGACCATTTTTGCATCAACGCCATCAGGTACTTGAACGGTGGTAAGGCTGGCCAGGCGAACGGCCGGGTCGGGTATGAAGCAAGAGAGATTTGCTTCATCCAGGCCTGCCCATAGCAGTTCTACCATCTGCTGGTGCCTGGCCCATCGTTGGGCGAGCCCTTCCTCGGCCAGCAGGCGTAAAGCCTCACGCAAGGCATAGTTAAGGTTTATAGGGGCGGTGTGGTGATAGACGCGATGGCTACCCCAATAACTCATCAATAAGGTTACATCCAGATACCAATTAGCCACTTTTGTTTTGCGGCTCTGTATCTTATCGATTGCGCGCGAGCTAAAAGTTATCGGTGATACGCCAGGGGGAGCGCTGAGACATTTCTGAGCGCCACTATAGACTATATCTACCTGCCAGGCGTCGGTATAAAAAGGGACGCCACCGAGGCTGGCTACCGTGTCAACCAATAAGAGACAATCGTATTCACGGCATAATTCGCCGACGCCTTCTAGCGGCTGGCATGCGCCACTCGAAGTTTCTCCATGAACCAGGGCCAGGATGGCCGGCCGGTGTTTTTCCAAGCCTGCGCGTATTTGGTCGAGCGAAAACACCTTTCCCCATTCCTGTTCCATAAGCCGGACATCCGCATGATAACGGCCGGCCATTTCGGCAATCCTTTGTCCAAAGTAGCCAATGATACCGACCAGGACCACGTCCCCAGGTTCTATCGTATTGGCCAGGCTAGCCTCCATAGCCGCGCTGCCCGTCCCACTTATGGGCAAGGTTATTTCGTTGTCTGTCTGGAAGGTGTAGCGTAATAGTTCCTTGACTTCATCCATCAGCGATACAAAGGCAGGGTCCAGATGTCCCACCAATGGCGCTCCGGCGGCCTGCTGAACCCGGGCGTGGGTATTGGATGGCCCTGGACCCAACAATATGCGCGGTGGCATATTAAGCTGGGGAATGTTGATTCGATGAGATTCGTTGATGGGCAGGGTCACGATGAATACTCCTCATGGATTAGATTTTGATATTCTGCAAATAATGATTTTAATATGCCGCTGGTTTGAATCTTTTCCTGGCGACAGGATATTGAACCGGGAAGGGAAGGCGACTTTTGGCATATAAAAAATAAGAGTCGCCAATGATCATATGGCAGCTTGACCGATGTGGCAAAAAGATACTGGCTGATTCGATACCGGCAGTTCACGGCCCAATCAGGAAAGTTTCGTGTGAACCGTCTGATTTGGGTATCGTTTTGAAGTTCACGGGCTGACTCTCTGAGGCATAGATTGGTCTCTAAAGCCGCGTGGAGCATCCTCGAGGCAGAGAAGCTTAAGCTTCCCGCTCGCGGCTGGGATGGCGCGCCATTCTGCCGAATATTCCACCTGACTTTCAGCAGATGCTTCAGGGCCGCCGATCGCTTCTTTTGTGGGGAGAAGTCAAAAAGTCTTAGACCGGAAAATTCTACCAAGAACGAATCCGGTTAGGACTTCTTTGATTGCCTATAACCTATCGAAATGATATGCTGGACAATGTCAAACAAGCTTGCTCCAGGAGAGAAATGCTCACTGAAAACATCTTACATGGTCCAAGAATCAAGCTGACTGCGATAACCAGGACGGATTTGCCGGCGATTTCTAAATGGTTTGAAAATACCTCCTTTAGCCGGATGTTTGATGCTACCCCGGCCTTCCCAAAAAGCGAGGCTCAACTGGAAAAATGGCTGGAAGGCGTAAACAAAGCCACCGATTCTTATTTATTCGCCATTCGCCTTTTGGAGAATGACACCTTGCTGGGTTACATTGAGCTTGATAGCATTCTGTGGTCCCATCAAAGTAGTTGGTTAAGTATTGGAATCGGATGTCCAAAATATAGGGGACAGGGTTTCGGGCCGGGAAGGCATGGAACTCGCCCTAAGATTTGCCTTCAATGAGCTTAACTTGTATCGTGTCCAGTTGACCGTTTTCAGCTACAACGAGCGGGCTATCAATCTTTACGAAAAATTAGGTTTTCAGCGCGAAGGCGTATTCCGGGAGCATATTCAACGGGACGGCCGCCGGCATGACATGATCCTATATGGATTATTACGCCAGGAATGGACTGAACATCTGAACTCTACGATAAAACCAGCATGAAGTGGCTAGGTATGCAGCCGGATAGCTTTTCAATTAAACAATATATATGGCGGTAGGGGGAATGAGCATATCGCCAGCCGGCTCAGCCATCGCTTGCGCCACCGGTGGTTTCAAGGGGGTTTTTCTTCATGGGGTACTCTCCGCTTTTGAGCAAGCAGGTTTTCGCGCCGGGGCCTATGCCGGGGCATCCTCTTCAGTTCTACCGGCCGCGGCCGCGGCGGTGGGTAGGAGTAACACTCTCGGGCTTGATTACTGGCATCAAGGTCAAAAAATATTAGAACAACCCGTCCGGGGTATGAGTCAAATGATTCTGAATGGTCTTGAACAGTTTTTACCTGACTTGTTGCCGCTCTTATTTGAAAAGGAAGCGCCCAGGTTCTTCATTGCTGCCAGTGAGGTAGATCCGGCGGTGGCCCAGGAAGTCCAGGGCAAAGGGGCGCGGCGGCGTGGCCGGCAACTTTTGTTAGAAGCCGCTCGCGGGGACAGGGGATGGGTGGATGCGCATCTGTCAGCCCGCTTATTTGATACAGGATCTGAGGACGATAATTATTGTCTCACGGCCGAAGATTTTGCCCAGGTGGCCTATGCTTCGTCGCGTATGCTACACGCCTGGGACATTCCCGCCTGGGTAGGCGACCGGCCGTTTGTTGATGCTTATTATACTTGTGCCTGTCCGGCAAAGGAGCTGGCTGAAATAGGCTATGAGCGCGTGATAGCCTTGGCTACTGAACCGGTTTTATTTCAAGATATCTTCCAATCCGAGATAATCCCAGATCATTGGCAGCAGGCGACCATCGAGGTAATCGCGCCAGATATTGATCCTGGTGAATTCGGAGTTAACTATACGACGGCCGGCGACCAGGGTTTAAAAACCGTCTATTCCCATGGGATAAAGAAAGGAGTTACCTTTTTACACCAAAAAGGTTGGCAGTAATCTTCACCGATCCGGCTATCTATACTCGTCTTCGATCCCCTTTATGAGGAATCCTACGTTGTCACTGGTAATCACAAGAGGTAAAATGACGTCTCTCGCTTACAAACAATCCGGTCGGAGGAAGAACTCGTGAATACCACGATCCCACCTTGAGCGTCGCCTGGCGCAAAATGATTACTCCTGGCCTTTACCGCACCTGGATGCCAATCACTGACTCCCTTTTGTTACCAAAATGCCACCAAGTTGACATTTAGTGTAAACTACTTTACAATCGCCATGGTGTTTCAGTTCTAATCACATAGGATTCTAACACCGGGCAGAATTTCAAGTAGGTGTATCCAGGAAGAATGAGTGGAAAATGCACCCAGGCCAGGACTGATGCAGGCAATCACAGCAAAGGTGCTGGACACGCGGACAAAAGCGGTGATTCTTCACCGTTACCGCAGAACTTTTTGAAGACCATTCGAAGGACAGAAATGGCCCGACTACTTGATGTTGATAATCTTGTAACCAGATTTTATACTGAAGATGGCGTCGTTCATGCCGTAAATGGCATTTCATATACCCTGGATGAAGGGGAGTCCATGGCCCTGGTGGGTGAGAGTGGCTGTGGCAAATCGGTTAGTGTTTTGTCAATTATGCGCTTGATCCCATCTCCCCCAGGCCGGATTGAAAGTGGTGAGATCACTTATAATGATCGCGATCTACTGAACATTACTGATGAGGAGATGCGAACCATTCGTGGTCGAGAGATCGCCATGGTCTTTCAGGACCCGATGACCTCGCTCAACCCAGTACTTACCATTGGCCGGCAGTTAACAGAAGGTTTGAAACTGCACCTGGGGATGAATGATAGCCAGTCCAAACAACGGGCGGCCGAGATGTTGGAGATGGTGGGTATTCCCAGCGCTGCAGACCGCTTATCTGACTACCCCCACCAATTTTCTGGTGGTATGCGCCAGCGAGTAATGATCGCCATGGCTTTGTCATGTAACCCCTCATTGTTAATCGCCGATGAGCCGACGACAGCCTTAGATGTGACGATTCAGGCTCAGATCGTGGATCTGGTCAAACAATTGCAATCTAAGCTGGGGATGGCGATCGTCTGGATTACCCATGATCTGGGTGTTGTGGCCGGAATGGTTGAGAAAGTAGCGGTTATGTATGCCGGCTACATCGTTGAAAAAGCAGAAGTCCACGAGCTTTACAAGCACCGCCGCCATCCGTACACGATGGGCTTGTTAGACTCCCTGCCCAAGCTGGACCAAAAAGAACGCACCAGGTTAGCGACTATCAAAGGTCTGCCCCCGGATCTATTGTATGAGCCAACCAGCTGCCCATTTGCTCCGCGTTGTCCATATGTCATTGACCAGTGCAAGCATGAAAATCCACCCCTTATGCCGACTGGTCCGGATCACTTTACCGCCTGTTGGCGTGCCGAGGAGATACGGGATGACATGCACTTTGGAGAAGCGATATGAATGAGGTAAATGGCAAAGAAGTCTTGATTGAGGTCAAAAACCTGAAGAAACATTTTCCAATCATGAGGGGTGTTCTTCGGAAACAAGTTGGCGCAGTCCAGGCGGTGGATGGCGTAACTTTCAATATCTACAAGGGTGAGACTTTAGGTCTGGTGGGTGAGAGCGGTTGTGGTAAATCGACAACCGGCCGCACGATTCTGCAACTTTTGTCGGCTACTGAAGGCCAGGTCTTGTTTGCCGGGAAGGACCTGACCGCGCTCAACAAGAGCGATCTCCGTAAAGCCCGGCGAGACATGCAAATGATCTTTCAAGATCCCTATGCTTCGCTGAACCCCAGATTATCCATTGGTAACATCATTGGGGAGCCATTGCAGATCCACAATATCGGGGATGCGGGGAGCCAAAAAGAACGCGTCCAGGAATTGCTACGAATTGTCGGCCTGAACCCGTTCTTTGTCAATCGCTATCCCCACGAATTTTCTGGTGGACAACGACAACGTATTGGTGTTGCTCGGGCACTGGCCACGAATCCTTCCTTTATCGTGGCTGATGAGCCGATCTCCGCCCTGGATGTTTCGATCCAGGCCCAGGTTGTCAACCTGTTGGATGATTTGAGCGCGGAGTTGGGATTGACTTACCTGTTTATCGCCCACGATCTGTCGATGATCCGCTATATCAGTAATCGCGTCGCCGTAATGTACCTGGGGCGCATCGTGGAACTGAGCGACCGTGATGGCATATTTGACCGTCCCTTACACCCGTATACCCAGGCCTTGCTTTCGGCCATTCCCATCCCTGATCCAGAGAAAGAAGATAAGCGCAAACGGCTGATCCTGGAAGGCGATGTGCCCAGTCCGGCCAATCCGCCTAAAGCGTGCCGCTTCCATCCGCGTTGCTCCTATGCGACCGAGATATGCTCCCAGGACGACCCTGTATTTCGCAATGTGAGATACAGAAGGTCCGGAACATTGGGTCGCCTGTCACCACGCGGAAAAATTTATGTAAGGGTAACATCCAGCAACAGGATATACACTAAAGACCACCCGAAGGAGGTGAGGCTGAATCAAATAATTATTATAAAAGAGATGTTGTGGTTCGAAGAATTAAGAAGAAGAGAAAATATGTTTCTAAGTCTTGAGGAGACAAATTAAATGAACGTAAGGAAAGTTAGTATATTAGTTTTTGCTTTCCTGCTTTTGGGCGTTGTACTGGTAGCCTGCCAGCCCGAAGAGGTTGAAGTTACCCGCGTCGTCGAGCAGGAAGTTACCCGTGTCATTACTGAGACCGAGGTCGTCGAAGGCGAAACGGTTGAGGTGACGCGGGTGGTTCAAGAAGTGGTTGAAGTAGAAGTCCCGGTTGAGGTTGCCCCAGAAGAAGAAATGATGGAAGCTGGTCCAGTGACCTTGAACCTCTACTCCACAACGGATATCCCCGCCATTGACCCACAGATCGCCGAAGACCAGGTCGGCATCAGCTATATTGAGAATCTCTTTGTAGCCCTGGCTAATTACGATCTGGATACCAATGAAGTTGTGCCGGAAGCGGCCACTGATTGGACCATCAGCGACGATGGCCTGGTTTATACCTTCAACCTGCGCACGGACATTCCGTGGGTGAAACATAACCCGGTCACCCTCGAAACCACGCAGGAAGTGGACGATGAGGGCAACCCCCGCTTTGTGACTGCCAATGACTTCGTCTATGGCATCAAGCGTGCCTGCGATCCCAACACCGGCGGCTATTACAGCACCGTTATTGCCCCGCTGATTGTAGGTTGTGAAGATGTACTCGGTGTTGAAGATCCGGCCGACGAAGAAGCAGTGGCGGCCGCGAAAGATGCCGTCGGCGTCACAGCTCTTGACGACGCCACCCTGGAAATCAAGCTGAATTTCCCCGCCGCCTATTTCCTCACCATGGCTCCTATGTGGACCCTGACCGCAACCCCGGAGTGGGCCATCGACCTATATGGCGCTGATGGGTGGACCGAAGCCGGTCGGCTCGTTACCAATGGTCGCTTCGTGATGAATGAATGGGTCCATGATGTTCGACGCACCTTGCTGCGCAATCCGTTAATGCCGGCCGATATGTACGGTGATGGCAATGTCGAGAAAATGGTAGTCACGGTGGTACCTGACACCAGCACCGGTTACGCCTTGTGGCTCAACAACGAAGTTGAGCAATCAGGTATCCCGGAAGAGGAACTCGAAGCGCATCTGGAGCAGTTCGGCGATGAAACCATCCAGGTTCCTGACCTGGCCGTGTTCTATATCTCCTTCCGCGAGACCAAACCACCCTTTGATGATCCGCAAGTGCGTCGTGCCTTCGGCGCCGCCTTTGACAGCGCAACTTACATGAAAGAGGTTCGCCAGGGCCAAGGCCTACCGATGAAGCATTTCGCTCCTCCAGGCATCTTCGGCGCCCCGCCCATCGATGAGGTAGGTGTTGGCTACGATCCTGAGTTTGCCCGGGCACAGCTAGCCGCCGCCGGTTATCCGGATTGTGAAGGCTTCCCGCAGGTTACTCTGCTTGGTTATAGCGGTCAAAGCACACTAAATTGGATCGAGTTCGCGCAAGGCCAGTGGACTGAGAACCTGGGCTGCAGCGCCGACCTGATCCAGATTGAACAGCAGCCGTTCAGCGAGTTACTGGCAGCTACCGATGCTGACGTCCCGGATGAGGAAGCACCCCACATGTGGACTCTAGGCTGGGGCCCTGACTACGCCGACGAGAATAACTGGGTTGGCGACGTGCTCTGGTGTGGTAATGCTGAAAACCGCCAGAAACGTGAATGTGGTGAAGTTGACGATCTGATCGTCGAAGCCCGAGAAGAGACCGATCCGGCCCGTCGGATTGAGCTATACCGACAAATCGAAGAGATGTTCTTCGGCCCAGAGGGTGAATATCCCTTCTTCCCGATCTTTGTCCGTATTGCCTTCCTGGCCGAGCACAGCTGGCTCGATGAAACGCAGGCTCTGTTTGGTGGTCAGCAGTGGTATAACTGGACCGTTGACCAGGAAGCCCAACTGGCAGCCACAGGCGGCTAAACGGTAAGGTAATTGTTGTTTTGAGTAAGTAAGATAGGGAGCAGCCACCAAAATGGCTGCTCCCTATTTCTTGCATGGGCCTGCCTCCCATAAATACCCATCTGCATTGCGTATCATCGGAAAATATTGTATCTTAGGCTTGTTTATACTTTTTCTTTATGTGTCAGCAATCATTCATAGCAGTATTAGTTATAATTTCTCCAACAAAACAATCAACCTCTATAGGCGTGAGGAGATGTAAATGGTCAATTACATAATCCGCCGGCTGTTAATTGCCATTCCGGTCGTCCTGCTTATGATCATGGTCACTTTCTTAATGATCCAGGCCACGCCAGGTGGACCGTTCGATGCCGTTGGCCAGCGGGCAATGCCAGAATATATGCGCGACATTATGGAGCGGAGATACGGCTTGGATAAGCCGTTGTTTGAACAGTTCATTCTTTATCTGGGTAGTCTTTTACAAGGTGATTTTGGTCCGATGTTGCGCGAGCGCTCCCAATCGGTCAACGACATCATCAAACAAACTTTCCCGGTTTCTTTCAGTTAGGGGTCATGGCGGTGAGCCTGGGTTTTGCCATTGGTATTCCGGCGGGGATTATCGCTGCCCTGCGGCGGAATACCATGGTCGACTACACGGTGACCTTCTTTGCGGTCCTGTCGGCTTCAATTCCCAGCCTGGTTCTGGCGCCGGTGCTGATCCTCATTTTCGGTGTGGCCTTGAACTGGCTGCCTATCGCCTTTTGGGGCGCCGAACCACCTTTCACCTTGGGCTTATTTCCTAAACTGGATTGGAATTTTTTCAGCCACGCTATCTTGCCTGTTTTAGCCCTGGGAACAGCCTACGCAGCGGGTATTGCCCGCCTCACCCGGGCGGGGCTCCTGGATGTTCTAACAGCCGATTATGTCCGTACGGCGCGGGCGAAGGGGCTACGAGAGCGCGTGGTCATCGTCGTCCATGCCCTTAAGAATTCACTTATTCCTGTGGTGACCCTGCTTGGCCCGCTGCTGGCCGGGGCGGTCACCGGCAGCCTGATTGTAGAGCAGATTTTCGCTCTGAACGGCATGGGCCGCCGCTTTGTTTCCAGCATCGGCGCCCGGGAATATTTCTTACTGACCAGCCTGACCCTGATCTATGGGGTACTACTGGTGCTGGGTAATCTTTTTGTCGATATTTTGTACGCCTGGTTGGATCCCAGGATTCGCTACGATTAGCGAGGGCTAGCCTGGAGAGGTTTCTAGATCGATCAATATTAAGATAATTCGAAAGAGGTAAGAAATCGAATGGTCGCCGAACTTGCTGAAAGTGATGTCATAACCGCTGAAGCAGTCCGTAAGGGTCGCAGCCCGCTCCAGGATGCCTGGCGGGAATTCCGCCGGCATAGAGTGGCCGTGGTAAGCACGGTTTTTATTATCTTTGTCATCGTGATTGCCATCCTGGCACCGCTTGTCACACCTTATGATTCTTCCACACAGAATCTTAATAACAGCCGGGAAAGACCGATGACGGGCTATAATGTCACAACCGCCTATGCCGCTGAAAAATGCCATTGGTATGGCACACCCCTGGAATGGGGTTGCACCATCTTTCTTTTAGGATCGGATTCACTGGGACGGGACCTCTATAGCCGGGTGATCTATGGTACCCGGGTTTCCCTGTCCGTTGCCCTGGTCGCTGCCTCGGTCAGCTTCATTATAGGCATCGTATTTGGCACGGTATCGGGCTATGCCGGTGGCAATGTGGACAACTTCATGATGCGCATTGTCGACTTCATGTACGCCATACCGATCTTGCCGCTGATCATCTTGATGACTTTTTATTTCCAGGCCCTGGGGAGGCGGGGGGATACCGGTGGGTTTACGGGTGTCCTGATTGAATTAAATAATTCAACCGGGGGTTTGTTATTCTTGTTTATCGCCATTGGGGCCTTGAACTGGATTGGCATGGCCCGGCTGGCTCGAGGCCAGGTTCTATCATACAAGGAAAAAGAGTTTATCGAGGCCGCCCAGGCGCTTGGCGCCAGTGATACGAGGGTCATCTTCCGCCACCTGATGCCTAATATTATTGGACCATTAATCATTGCCGAAACGCTGGCCATTCCCGGTTATATTTTCCTAGAGGCGGCCCTAAGCTTCATTGGCCTGGGCGTCAATCCACCCACGCCAAGCTGGGGAGCGATGATCAATGACGGATATGCAGCGGTCCGTTCCCGGCCTTACCTGGTCCTGGTTCCGGGCATAGCCCTGACCACCTTGACCCTGGCATTTAACTTTATGGGTGATGGACTTCGGGATGCCTTTGATGTACGGTTGCGTGGTTGATTGAGGATTTATCAGGTACGAACTGGATTAAAGATTTGTTATCCTGGTAGGCATATGCAGGGCCTGGGTCAGAAACAGGATGAACGCCTGATAAATACCAGGTTAGTTGGGAATATAGGATAGGGGAAGAATGAAGGGAAAGTCCGGTTTGTTATGGTTAATCGGTTTAGTGGTGCTGGTTACTCTGGCCTGCGCTCAGTCGGGTGAAATTTTAAGCCCCGAGGAAGCCACGGCAGCTGCTAAAGAGGCGGAAGAAGGCCCCCGCGAAGTGACCGGGGGGAATATCGTGACCGAGGGTCCGCAGATTGGCCAAGCGGCTGTTTTGATCGGTAAAGGTGTGATCGTTAATTTTTTCAATAGCCCTGGCGGCAAAATCAGTGGTGGTGCCGGAAGAGATTCCAAGATCACCATTTTAGATCTCGCCGAATATGAGGGTGAACTATGGTATCTTGTTAATAGTTCTGCCGGAGATGGCTGGGTGCGCCAGAATAATATTGAGGCGGTTGCAGGCGAAGACGGCACAGGGCAAGTTGCGGAAGGACCCCTCCCCGGGGATACGGTTTATATTACGGGCGTGAAGTATTTGATTAATCTTTTTGCCAAACCCGGTGGCTTTATCAGTGCCGGTCAAGAGAAAGGTACACCTGCGACCCTCCTGGAAGTTAGCAGTTTCGAAGGTGAACCCTGGTACCTGGTCGATGCCCCGACCGGTGAGGGCTGGCTACCGGCCGAAAATATCTCCACCGAGGCGCCGTAATAAAGCGCGCCGGCGGTTTGATTGGCTGAGCAGTCTGGTCTCTGAATATTGGTTTCCCTCGAGACAAATAGGTAACCAAAACTAAATAGATTCAGTCAGTAATTAAACTTGAAATGAATTTGCGAGGCGAGGAGAGACTCTTCGCCTCTTTTATTATCAGAATGGATTGTCGATAACGTGAAAATCAGCGCCAGAACTCGCCTGGTAATAATCATCCTGTTCTTGCTGGTCCTGGCCGTGAGCTTTGTGGCCCTCCGTGGTGGTTCAGCCGAGCGTATTTGGCTGAAAGCACCAGATTGGAGCCGGGCCCAGATCATTGGCACTTCACGAATAAACGATCCCGCCTCTCTTGTCATCGGAGAAGGTGGGACCATTTATACTTTCTTGATTGCGGCCGATGGCGAAATCTCCCGCCCCCGGATTATGGCCCTCAATCCCCAGGCCGAGGTACTTTGGGATAAAACGCTGGATGTTATTATCGACCGGCCGGATAAACCCCGCCTGTTGTGGGTTGGGCAGTCACTCTGGCTTTTTTGGCTGGACAGCAATAGGCTCTATACGGCAAAGCTAGACCCCGCTGGCAGCGTATTGGAGGAGCCGCGGCTGTTGTCCGGCACTTACAATGTTGATTCGTACAGTGTGGCCAATGACTTAGCAGGCAATATATCCGTTTGGTATGCGGGCGCACGCCAGGCGCCAGGTGTCTATGCTTTGACCCTAAACAGTTCGGATATTGAACCGGCAATGGTTGATATGTTAGGAATCCGGCCGGCGATCCAATATGATTTGGAAGGCGGCTTGCACGCCAGTTGGGCTCAACATCCGCCAGGTTTTGGCGAACCAAAGATATTGTATGCGGATTACCAGAATGGGCATTTCTCGGACGGGCAGGAAGATACCATGGCCCGGCCGCTGATGGCGCCAACCAGCGCGCTACGGGGTCCGTTTCTAGGGCTTGACCAGACCACGGCCACCGTCATTTGGGCGGTGGAAGTTCGCACCGGCACGGAGGCAGGCCGGACAGACACCAATTATTTATCCTTCCCGCTTGGTGCGCCCGAATTAGCCGGGGAACCGGCCCGATTAATGGTCCCGGCCGGCTTAATGGAGGAATATGAGCCCGTTCCCGGCCTTGATCTACAGGCTGGTGAACGGGTTTCTTTGCCGCCCGGGGAGTATCCAGGCACCTCGTCACTACAAGGTATCATTTTCAACCCGGTCATAACCAATGAGATGGTCATGGCTTTCGAATCAACTTTGCCCCATTTGTGGCGCAAGGCAGCCTCCCAGATCAGTACGCTTTTTAGCCAGGATGGAATACCGGTTCACTACCAGTTGTTGAGCTTCAGCCGCACAGCCTCCTCCGCCCCGGCGATCATTAGTGACGAGGATGGCTATCTTTACATCACCTGGATTGAGCCAGGTGAGACAGGTTTCTCTGTATACCTAGCAAGTACTTCGCCTACTATTGTTGAATCCTTGGGATCAATAACGTTTAAGGACTTGCGCCTCCTGACAGGTGAAACGATCTTTGGTTTGTTATCTGGGGTTGCTCTGTCACCCATTGTCGTGCTGCTCTGGATGATTATTCCCCTCTTCATTATCGCCATTACGGGTCCGATTCGACGGGGAAACGACCAATTATCAAACCCTGGGACGATTATTAGCCTGGGACTGGCCTTTATTGCTTATATGCTTATTAAGATTGCCACGACCCCTGAATTTGGCGTCTACGTGCCGTTTTCGGCCTGGTTACCGGTCCCTGAGTGGTTGCAAGCGCCCTTACAGTATTTGGTGCCGGTTGGTATTACAATATTTGCATTATGGGCAACCTGGAAATTTGTCTACAGCAAGGGCACGCATTCGCTTTTGTTTTTAGCGGCACTATTTATGGTATTTGACGGTGTCATAACCTTGTCTATCTACGGCATCATATTCCTAGGTGCACTCTGAGTGCTGGGTGGCGCCGGCCGTATTAGGCCTTATTCAGGCACACAGCAGAGATTAATTCCAGACCCTCGAAAGAAACGCCCGCAAAATAGCAGAATCCAAACGCTCTGGTCGTTTTGGCCGTCCGAGAACAGGTTGATAGATGAATCAAAATTTTCGCCCTGATGAGCTTGAGTTGAAATTACGAGTCATCCTCCCACTTATTCTGTTTTCGCTCGTTCTAGTCGCCTGTAAGGCTGCCTCGGCGGCTCGGACGGCTGAATCACCACTCCCTCAGGCGCCAGAACCAGTGCTGGCAATAATCGCGACTTCTGCCGAAGATAGTTTACCGGTTGACGAGAGTCCGGAGCCAAAGCTGCCGGCGATTCCAACGCCTGCTTCCCGCCGTCTGTGGGCTGGAGAGCTACAACTAGCGGCCGATGTGGACGATATTCCGGCCATCTTTGCCGAAGATGACATTTTTGTGAACGTTGAAAATGGCGATCAAGAGTGGTCGGACGAAGAAATAGTTGTTGGCCTGGTCATAAATGACGATATTCGAGCGTACCCGGTGCGTTTGTTGAGTTTGCATGAGATTGTAAATGATACGGTCGGCGGAACTGCCGTCGCGATTACCTGGTGCCCGCTTTGCTTTTCCGCCATCGTCTTTGATCGCCTGGTCGACGGCAAGGAATTGACCTTCGGTGTCTCGGGTCAACTCTATTACAACAACCTGGTCATGTATGACTACCGGACAAACACCCTCTGGAGCCAGATGTTGGGTGAAGGCATAAAGGGCGCTTATAACGGAGAGCGGCTGGCTATTTTACCTTCCCTGATGACCGGTTGGGGCGAATGGAAAGCGATTCACCCGGACTCCTGGGTGCTTTCTGCCATCCAGATGGGAAATAATGCTGAAGTGATTGATCCCTATGTTAGATACTATACCAATGGATCGGCCGGGATCACCGGCTGGGCGAATCCTAATGAACTGCTCGGCCCCAAGGAGCTAGTGCTCGGAATGGCCATCGGCGAGATGGCTAGAGGTTACCCATTTCAGGTGATTCGAGATCAGAAGGTAGTCAATGATGTCTTAAACGATATCCCCTTGCTTTTAGCCTTTGATGAGGCGCAGGATACGGTCCTGGTCTATCGCTCCCAGCGCTCCGATCAGAACCTGACTTTTACCTCAGCAAGCAATTCAGGAACGTTAACCGATGAACAGACCGGTTCAATTTGGTTGATAAGCACGGGCGCTGCAATCGCAGGGCCGTTGAAGGGCGAATCCTTAACACGGCTAGCCGGACCTCTTGTCTTCTGGTTCGCCTGGTCAGACATTCATAGCCAGAGTGATGTTTATGAAGTGGTCACCAATCTAGGCCCAAGCCAATAGACGGCGTGCTGGTAAAAAGCCAATTAGACATATTGTGACAACCGGCTTGAGAAACCCGCGGCCGGCAATGATAGGATCCGCTTCAAGGAGCGATTGGCGAGATCACCACAACTCAACCTGACGGTACCACCGGTGTCACCCCCCCTCTGGCATGATTTTATCCCCTGAGCGAGAGGCAAGCGCCACTGTGGTAGTTTGTATCTCCTTTCTCTTGATTTGCCCTTTCTAGAGGCTGTTTGTCTGCCTGAAGAAACACGGCGCTTACCGAGACACGGGCAATGGCCACCAGGGTAAATAACAGCGGGTTTGAGCAGGGCAATCGTTTACGAAATCCGATCACCTGGACTTGCCGGTTCTCGGTGCCAAATCACTTTTGTTAACAGTAAAATATCCCAAACAACTCAACATAATGTCAACTTGAGCTTTTATACAAGCCGTTTTCAATTGCAACTCTGAGCTGAAATGGGCGATCATGACCTATCGGATTCTACATGTGATTACCCTGCCATCTTTGCCAGGACAGAACATATGTGCTATATTTCTCATTGCAATATTCGAATTTCTAATTTCCAATTTCCAATTTCCAATTTTGCAAGATGCGCCAGGATCTCTACCTCAAGTCCGAGGCCAGAAGAGTAATGGCCCGGTTCGAGTGCAATCCCCGAATCCCGATGACCAGTACAAAACAATTACTGGGCTGCCTGCTCCGCCTGCTCGCCTTTCTCTGGCAAATACCCATCCACGGCCGCCCCTATTCCGGTAATTCCACAGAAAAAAAACTTTACCGGGATCAATTACCGGGCCGGGTAGTCCATTGCGGCCGTGGGCGACGTTGGAATTTGCCGGGCAATCGTACACGAAATCCATTCAAGTGGGATTTCTGTGTTCTTGGTGACAAATCAACTTTGTTAACAGTAAGAAATCCCGAAAAAGTAAAATAATGTCAACATTGGATGTTTTACAAGCCGTTTTCGATAGCAACTCTGAGCCGAAATGAGCGATCATGACACTTTTGTATCCTTATGCGATTGCCCTGCGGTCTGAGGCACTATGGTGGCAATTAATTACGGAACCACTATCATAGCGCCATTATTCTGATGGTTGCCTGGCGATGGTCGATATCTACTGGTCGTATTCAAATGGCCCGAATAATCAAATTCGATTCACTTCCCCGAGCGAAAAATGTAACCGACCGGCTGGTAGCCGTTTTGCTCTCCGCTCGCTTCATGGACGAGATCTTGAGTGGCCTGCCGGAAGTGCTGATGCCGACCATGCGATCCCATTTTGGTCTGAGTTACACTCAGATCAGCCTTTTGGGATTGGCTCTCAATTATGTAGCAGCCATCATCGAGCCCATAAACGGCCTGCTGATCGATCTATGGAAAAGACCCTGGTTAATGGCCTGGGGTGCGGCCGGCATCGGCCTGGCGACCATGGTGATGGGCGTCGCCCCCACCTTTTTAATCCTTCTATTGGGCTTCGCTATTTACGGGTTGGCCAGTGGCCCGCTGGCCCATACGGCCGATGTTGTCCTGGTTGAATCTTATCCAGAGACGCCTGAGCGCATCTTCTCCCGGGCCACAGTCATCGACTACTTCGGCGCTCTCTTAGCGCCTCTGTTGGTCAGTCTCACCTTCTTTTTGGGTCTGGATTGGCGCTGGTTAATGATTAGCCTCGGTTTTTCAAGCCTGGCATACGCTATTATTATTCTCAGAACTCGTTTTCCATCAGCGACGAATAGTGACGAGCCGGCCGAACTCGGTTGGAAAAGATCCCTCCGGCTAGGATTACGCGAGGTTCTAGAGAATCATAATGCCTTGAACTGGTTGTTATTTCTGTTTGTACTGGCCGTGTTGGAATCGCCGTTACGCTTCACCTCAGTTTGGCTACGGGAGCAAGTGGGAATGAGCCAGGCTCTAATCGGGATTTACCGGGTGGTTGAGATGGCGGTCGGTATCGTTAGCCTGGTATTTCTTGATCGCTGGTTGGCCCGAACAGGCCACCGGCGAATTCTTCTATGGGCCAGTTTCGGTTTGCTGGTTCTTTACCCTCTATGGTTGCTGACCCCGGGGATCTGGCAGCGATTTGTATTATCGCTACCGATTAGTTTTTTATTTACCGTTTATTGGCCTATCGGCAAAGCCCAATCGCTGGCCAGCGTCCCTGGCCGAGGCGGCACAGTTACGGCTGTTCAGTCACTTTTAGGCCTTGTTCCACTTCCATTATTTTTCGGCTTTTTGGCCGAATCAATCTCTTTGACCTCGGCCATGTTTTGGGTTTTGACCGGTGGGACAGTGGTTATGATAATTATCGTCCTTCGAATGCCCCACGGCAGAGCTGGAGAAGCAGGCTTGTAGGGCCAGCTTGACGAGCCGCTCGGGAGAAGAATTTTATCATGGTTGATTATTGGCAAATTTATCATACTGAAGCGGAACGGTACGATCGCCTGGTTAGCCGGGAGGATCATCAGGGGAATCTGTTGTCTGCCCTGGAATCGATCTGTCCGTTGGCAGGAATCGGCGTCGTCGAGCTTGGTGCCGGAACCGGCCGCATAACCCGCCTTCTGATATCCCATGTTTCCGAGATCTTGGCACTGGACATTTCGGTCCACATGCTTAAAATGGCCCAAGAAAAGCTGGCCCTTGCCACTCTTTCCAAGGTAGGGCATCAAAATTGGCGCTTAGTCAATGCCGATAACCGCCGCTTGCCGGTTGGGCCAGCGTCGGCAGATTTAGCCATTGCCGGTTGGAGTCTGGGCCACTTCGTCGGCTGGTACAGACAGACTTGGCGCCAGGAGATCGCCTTGGCCTTATCAGAAATGCGCCGGGTTGTTGGCCCTGAAGGATCGCTTATTATCGTTGAGAGCCTGGGAACCGGCAGCCAGACACCCGATCCACCCAGTTTGGGCTTGGCCAGCTATTATCGCTGGCTGGAGGAGGATCATGGCTTCTCTCTGCGTTGGATCAGAACTGATTACCAGTTTCGGTCCATCGCAGAAGCGCATGATTTAACGGAGTTTTTCTTTGGAAAAGAGCTTGCCAATCAATTAATAATGAAGGGTTCTTTGGTGCTACCTGAATGCACCGGTATATGGTACCGGTCACTCAGTGCGTAATAGATATGCGAATCCTATAAGCTGCAATCTGACTGGGTATTCGCTCAATCAATTATGGATTTGGATGCCGAGGTCAATCGTAATGGGGCGATTTTCCAGATCGCGAAATGAAATTTGGAACGGCGCCAGTTGGCGATAGACGCTAAGGTGGTATCCTAAGGCCATTATGATTAAAGGAAGGCACTCCTCCAGATTCGCCGACAAGGAACAAGCTTAAATATGAGCGGTCATGTCATTAGAAAATAACATGCCAACATGGTTATTGGCCCTGTCATATTGGATCCATTTAATAGCCACTGTGACCTGGCTGGGTGGCTTAATGATGATGGCCATCGTTGCCTGGCCGGCCGTTAGAAATAAGGTGATGGATGGAAGCCACTGGTTGGAGTTGTTGCGCCGTTTAACCCCCTGGGCCAATATCAGCCTGGTATTTCTCTGGGTAACCGGCTTTCTTCAGATGTCCGCCAATCCAAATTATGATGGATTTTTAGCGGTAGACTCGCTTTGGGCTCAGGCAATTCTTTTAAAGCACATTGCCGTTTTAGGCATGATGGTATTTGGGCTGTATGCCCAGTGGCGGCTGCACCCGGCCCTCGCCCGACTGGCCTTATTGGAGCAAAAAAAGGCCGACCTGGCCGAAGCTGAACGAGATCGGCTTACCAGGCAAGAGGGTCTGGTGTTGCGGCTGAATCTGGCCTGTGCGTTACTGGTATTGTTATTTACCGCAATCGCCACGGCCGCCTAGCCATTAACATACACTGGTTTAAGGAGGGCTTCATGGGTGAGGAAGAGACAAAAATCTTACAAATGTTAGAAGATGGCACGATCACGGCCGAGGAAGCAGAAACTCTTCTGGCGGCCCTCGGCCAGGAAGAAATGGGGGACGGCTTTGTCGACCAGGTTGTTATCACGCCCGACCTGCCGGATTCAACGCCGAATGAAGCGCCGCCAGATATGTCAAGATTCCGTCGTTTCTGGCAGATACCATTTTTTATCGCTGCAGGTTCGCTCTTGCTGAGTGCTTTCGGTTTGGTCTTGATGTACCAATCGGCCGGAGAGGTTGCTCTGATCGGGTTCATGTGCGTTTGGACTATCTTTGTTCTAGCCCTCCTGGCAACCTTGATCATCTTACTGGCTCGAAAAGCCCCGTGGCTTCATATACGGATTCAAGAAAAAGATGGACGCCGGATAGCCATAAGCCTACCGTTGCCGATAGGCCTGGCAAATGGTGTTTTTCATATCGCTAAAAGATTTGCGCCTGACGGGCAAGCAGCAAACCTGGAGATGGCAGCCGTATTGATGGAGCAGATGAAAAATGATCCAGACCGGGAACCGATTATGATCAATGTGGACGATGAAGATGGAGACCGGGTGCAACTGTATCTCGGCTAACAATGTCTGGCTCACAATATCTACGGACCGTTTCCACTCACCAACGTGATTTATCTCTTTCGGGTCTCTTTGGACTGCTGCAATGTTGACCCTTGATGGCGGCCGGGGGGAAGGAGGTGGTCAGATCTTACGCACCAGTCTCAGCCTGTCCGCCTTAACCGGCCGGTCGTTTCGGATGCTAAATATTCGAGGCCAGCGATCTAAGCCGGGATTACGAGCACAGCATCTTACGGCAGTTCGAGCTGTTGCAGCCCTTTGCCAGGCAGATGTAGAAGGCGATGAGTTGAATTCAAACACCCTGACTTTCCGGCCGGGGGCCAGCCCAAAAGCTGCGGAATATCGCTTTGATGTTGCCGAGGCGAGCCCATCTGGACATTCCGCCGGCGCCGTGACATTGATCTTGCAGGCGATACTGTGGCCCTTGCTTTTTGCCGCTGGTCCATCAAAAATTACGATTCGGGGCGGCACATTTGTCCCTTTCAGCCCGCCATATCATTATTTTGCCGAGGTTGCTTCGCCAAGCTTTGCCAGATTTGGGGCAGTGGTAGAAACCAAATTAGCCAGTTGGGGATGGATGAGTTCCGGTGGCGGGGAAGTCGTGGCCACCATCGAGCCAAACACCAGGCTTAGCGCCGTATCCTTTGAGCCTATTGTCGGTGAGACGGTTCATGGAATTGCTGCGGTCAGTAATCTTCCCAGTCATATCCCCCATCGAATGGCCCGCCGGGCCCATAACCTGTTGCTCGAAGCAGGCTTCGAACCGGCCATTCATCCGCAAAGAGAGCGCGGCGCCGGACCTGGGGCCGGAATTGTCCTCTGGGTGGACCAGGCCGGATTTAGCGTCCTGGGTCGTAAAGGTTATCCGGCCGATAAAGTTGCCGAAGCGGCCGTCGCCGAACTGCGTACCTTTCTCGACAATGGAGCGGCAGTAGACTATCATTTGGCTGACCAGCTTCTCCTTCCGATGGCCCTGGCTCGGGGCAAATCAACTTTTACAGTCGACAAACTTAGTCACCATACCCTTACCAACATCAATCTATTGCGGGAATGGTTGGCCGTTGAGATTACAGTTAGCGGTGAATTAAACCAGCCGGGGACTGTCACTGTAATTGGAATCAATATGACCAGGAGTTCGCGGTACAATATGGTGATCAATCATGTTTGAAGTCGTTTTTTTAGGTACTTCCGCCTCGACTCCTTCTGCCTACAGGGGGCTTCCTGCCCATATCATCCTGCACCGGCAGTATCGATTCCTGTTGGATTGTGGAGAAGGGACCCAGCAACAGATCCTGAAAAGCGGTCTGGGTTTCAAACGCCTGGATAGGATCTTGTTAACTCACGGCCATCTCGATCACATTCTGGGTTTGGGCGGCTTGGCCTCGACCCTTGGACGATGGGAGATGCTGGAAAGATTAGAAATCTATGGTGGGCGATCGGCGCTCGACCGGGTATCACGACTTATCTATGGCGTAGTTTTTCCCGAGAAACATCCGCCATCCACAATAGAACTGGTTCCTCTCCAGGCCGGAGACGTTATTGTCGAGGATCAAAAATTCCGCTTATCCGCCTTTCCGGTTACGCATCGGGGTAGCGGCTGTTTTGGCTATTTATTCGAAGAGAAAGCCCGCCGCCCCTTTTTGGCTGAGAAGGCCGAAGCGCTAAACGTCCCCTTTGGTCCTGAACGCGCAAAGCTTGTCCGTGGCGAGCAGCTAACATTGGCAGATGGTCGGACGATTCATCCCGATGAGGTACTCGGTGAGGTTATCCCTGGGACAAAATACGTGCACATTGGCGATACCGGCCGGACTGATGAACTGGTTGATATATGCCAAAACGCCGACACGTTGACGATCGAATCAACATACCTTGAATCAGAAGCAGACATGGCCCGGCAATTTGGCCACCTCACTGCGGCTCAAGCCGCCCACCTTGCGGTTACGGCGAATGTCAAGTCGTTGATCCTGACCCATTTATCCCGGCGCTATGTTGAGCGAGATGTGTTACACGAAGCGCGATCTATCTTCCCCCGAACCCATGTCGCGCGCGATTTTGACCATTTTCATATTTCTAGAGGCGGGGCGACGCGGTTGGAAAAAAAACAAATCAATTAACGTAATTTTATTCAACATCATCCTGCCAGCGCTGACCGGCAATCCCAGGTTTCCTTATGGTTTGCCAGACATGCACCAGGATCTCCTGAAAATAATCCAATCTTTGAGGAGTTTGTTATGCCAGATGTTGATGTTGTTATTTGTGGGGCCGGTCTAGCCGGTATTGCGGCTGCCTATCACCTTTCGGTCAAACAGGGCATTACCAATGTCGTGCTCGTCGACGAACGCCCGCCGCTGACCCTAACCAGCGACAAGTCAACAGAATGTTATCGAAATTGGTGGCCGGGACCTGGGGACACGATGGTGCGTTTCATGAACCGCAGTATTGATCTTCTGGAAGAGATGGCAGGCGAGAGTGATAATTTTTTCGGCCTCAATCGTCGTGGTTACGTCTTTTTAACCGGCGAGAAGGACCGTATTCAGACCTATGCAGAAGCGGCCGAGTCCATTTCTGCGCTGGGGGCCGGGCCTGTCCGTTATCATAAGCCGGGGAACTCAACTTTTAGACCGTCGCCCGCCGAGGGTTATCAAGAGGGCCTTGATGGGGCAGATTTACTGGTCGGTTCAGAGCTGATCCGCGAGCACTACCCCTTTATTACCCGGGATGTGGTGGCTATGCTAACCCCCCGCCGTTGCGGCTGGCTGAGCGCCCAACAATTGGGGATGTATATGCTTGATCAGGCAAAAGCCCACGGCCTGCGCCTAATGTCAGGTACGGTGACTGGGGTTGACCTGGCCCAGGGAAAAGTGACCGGCGTACAGATTAGGGTAGAAAATCGCGACAGCCAAATCCGGACCCAGACGTTTGTCAATGCCGCAGGACCTTTGATCCATCGTATTGCCTCGATGATTGGGGTCGATTTGCCGGTTTTTAACGAACTTCATGGCAAAATATCTTTCAATGATAACCTGGGCATTATATCCAGGGATGTCCCGCTTATGATCTGGAGCGATCCAATTTATCTACCGTGGACAGAACAAGAGCGAACCGAGTTAGAAGCTTATGACGATACGCGCTGGTTACTCGATGAATTTCCGGCCGGCGTTCACTTTCGTCCGGAAGGGCTTGGACCCAGTCCTATTTTGTTGATTTTGTGGACATACGACATTAAAGAACAGGAGCCTGTCTGGCCGCCTCATTTTGACGATCATTACCCAGAAATTGTATTACGTGGTTTGACCCGGATGGTGCCTGTCCTGTCGACCTATGTCAACCGGATGGGTAAACCATGGGTGGATGGCGGTTACTACTGTAAAACCCAAGAAAACCGGCCGCTTATCGGACCTCTTCCGGTTGAAGGCGCATACATCATTGGTGCTTTGTCAGGCTACGGCGTTATGGCTTGCTCAGCCGCAGGGGAGTTGTTGGCCGCGCATATCACCGGTAGCGCTCTACCAGATTACGCGCCAGATTTTATGCTTCAGCGCTATGAAGACCCGTCCTACCAGCAATTATTGGCCAACTGGGACGCGACAACGGGGCAACTCTAACTATTTTTATTCCGGGCCAATGTGATTGGCTGGTGCTTGAGATTTCTATCAACCCCTGGCAGTGATTTGGCTATCACCAGTCTAAAGAGGGATGATCTGTCCTGTATAGGCGATCAATAAGCCAGCCGATTCGACAGCCAACCGGGCCACACTTCCTTCATCCAGAATCGGATTCGTGTGGTTGATATGGGTGAGTATGAGCTGGCTAGATGAACCGGCCCAATATTCTATGGAATCGGTAACGAGCGGGTGAGCGACAGTCTTATGACCGCTCACTTCTTCCCTGTCAAAGAAAGAGGCGTCGACTAGTGCGATATCCACCCCGTCCAGCGCAACTCCTGTGTCTTCAAACGATTTCCAGGAATCTATATCCGGTAAATAAAGCAGAGATTGGGTAGGCCCGGAGCAGAGGAAGGCAAAAGTCCCCGCGTTAACTTCATCTCGATGATGTACAGGGACAGGTGTGATCCTCAGGTCACCAGCTAATTGTAGGGACTCCCTCGCCACCAGGGGTATTAAGTTCAAATTTTTCACCAAGGGTTGCCATAGTTTTGAATCTTGTATGAGTGCGCACAATCTTTCTGAAGCATATAGGGCTAAATTCTGAACATCCATACCCTCCGGTCCAAGTTGGACCAACCCGGCCGTATGACCCATGTGACTGTGGGTCAAGAATATCCCATCAGGTTGCCGCAAGCGGTCGGGCCTCTGTGGATCAGTTCCCAGGATATCACCCAACATCTCGAGTTGAAATCTGATATCTGGCGATGCATCGATTAACCAGGCTTTTGCCGGAGTGTGACGATTATCAATGATGCCGAGACAGGTCGTAAGCCGGGTGAGAGTCGGATCAAGGTAAGCAGCCGCACAACGATGACAGCGACAACCTATATGCGGTAATCCGCCATCCTGCATCATACCCAGAACAACAGCCATTACATTTCTTTCCAACAGTTTCATATGCATTCCCATCGACTATATTTTCACATGTTGCCTTTGAATCCGCTAAGAAATGGCTCATTTTCCAGCAATAGTTAGACATCGTGGGCGGCTTTGTTAGAATTAGCCGTCACGAACTTATTGGAGGAATTACGATGCGAGAACTATCCCGGCGCCTTGTGCGAATGCCGACTTCGGCGACAATGGCGGTTAATGATAAAGCTAAGGCGCTCAAAGCTGAGGGCCATGATGTGATCGCCCTTGCCGGGGGCGATCCTGATTTTGACACCCCTGCCCACATTGTTGAAGCAGCCCTGGCAGCGATTCATGCTGGTCAAACTCATTATCCATCACCAACTAAGGGCACGAATGATTTGTTGGCGGCAATAGCTGAGAAAATGGTTCGCGACCACGGTGTTCATGTCAAATATCAATCGGATATTGTTGTGACGCCTGGAAGCAAATGGGCTCTAAATCTCGCCCTGGCCGCGGTGGTTAATCCCGGAGATGAGGTGCTCTACCTGGAACCGGTCTGGGTTTCCTATCCGCCCATGATCCGGCTAGCAGGTGGTGAGCCGGTGCCGATTAATCTTTCACCCGAAGATAACTTCCGGATTACGGCGGAGGCGATCCGGGAAAAGGTGACACCGAAAACCAAGGCCATCATGGTTAATTCACCTAATAACCCGACTGGTCGCGTATTGGATCGAGCTGAAGTAAAGGCTATTGTCGATGTAGCGATTGAGGCCGATCTCTTTGTTATCAGCGATGAAGTGTATGAGAAACTAATTTATGATGATCGTGAGCATTATGCACTGGTTTCAGAGGAAGGGATGGCCGGCCGTACCTTGACCATCAACGGGCTCTCTAAGGGCTATGCCATGACCGGGTGGCGGTTGGGCTGGTTAGTCGGTCCAACGGCCATCATGAAGCTGGCAGCGAAAATGAACAGCCAGACCGTAACCTCGGCGGCGACCTTCACCATGGCCGCTGCGGTGGCGGCTTTAAATGGACCTCAGGATGTCGTGGAAGAAATGCGTCTCGCCTATCAAGATCGTCGCGATTTCATGGTCAAAGCATTAAACGAGATTGATGGTATTGTCTGCGCCAGGCCAGATGGGGCTTTTTACCTCATGCCCCGTTTTGTGAACACGACGCAAAATAGCTTGCAGTTGGCAAACGCTTTATTGGATCAGTGTGGGATCGCTGCGACCCCGGGAGTGGCATTTGGCCTGAGCGGAGAAGGACACCTGCGTTTTTCTTATGCCACATCCATGGATGAGTTGGAAAGGGCTGTAGAGCGCCTCTCGACAGGAGTCTCCCAGTTGTAATTTTTTGACCCTCGTGGAATCGATAAAGGCGAGTTCCAAGATTGTTACTCGCCTTTTTTTGATAGTCATTTTCGCCTAATTCGTTTCTGTCGCCAGCACACATCCCGACAACCCGGGGCAGGCGACCAATGCAACCTTTCATAATTAGTAACTTTTCCGGTGCAGACCTAATAAACCAAGGATGCCCTCAGCAGGAACAAGCTATATCAATATACAGCCCGGCCGCAAAGATTTCACGCAGCCAGCAATCGTTTACACCCGACGCTATTTTTTTTAGAGTTACCAACAAACAAATGCAACGGTAACGCAACTTTGCGTCGATAATAACTTAAACTTAAGGGGAGATATCAAGAGGTAGTTGGGCGCGGACAGTAGCGATATCGACCTGGATTTGGGCTACCAGGGCGTCCAGACCAGAAAACTTCTGCTCGTCTCGAACGCGGCTAACAAACTCCAGTGTTAACTCCTGACCATAAATGTCACCGTGAAAATCAAGCAGATGAGCTTCCACATTCAGGCTATGTCCGTTGACAGTCGGCCGGTAGCCAATATTCATGGCTGCGCGGTATTTTTGCCCCCCGAGCCAGGCGTAGGCAGCATAGACGCCGTTTGCCGGTAATAAAAGCTCCTCCCAAACCTTCAAATTTGCGGTAGGGATGCCAAGCGGTCCACCTCTCCCATCCCCATGAATCACAGTTCCTGTAACGTTGTAGCTATGACCTAAACAGCCGACTACCTCGGTTATTTTTCCACCGGTCAGGGCTTGCCGAACACGGCTACTGCTGACGGGCTGTCCATTCCATTGAACCATCGATTCAATATGGTGGACGGAGAACCCCTTCTCCTTCCCCATTTTTTGAAGAAATGGCAAGTCGCCTTCCCGGTTAAAGCCAAGACCAAAAGCGCCACCCCAAAGCTGACTTAATCCCAGGTGACGACATAGCTGGTTGACAAAATCGGCGGCCGGCGTCTGGCGCAGTCGTTCGTCGAAAGATTGGGCGATCACCATGTCCAGACCCTGGTCGGCTAGCAATGAAATCCGCTTTTCGAGGGTGTTTAAATACAAGCGGCCCTCTCGATGATGGATTACTGCGGCGGGATGAGGGAAAAAGGTAAGCACGGCCGCCTGTGCTCCGGCTTCTTGGGCGGCAAATACCATATTCTGGAGCAACTTTTGGTGACCGCGGTGAACGCCATCAAATACGCCAATGGCCAGGAAGGTGGGTTTCACCTCATCAACCGACTCCATATTGGTCACCAGGATAGAATTCTTTTTCTTCATCGTCCTATTAGCTGACTACAAATCAGGTTGGTACAAAACCTTATGCGGTTTCCACTGCTCCTGATCAATAATTAGAATACCAATGAGATTCCCAGCCTGATCATAAGCTCGGACTGGAGACTCAAGGGCAGGATGGCGAACTTCGTCCAAGGGAATCCGCTGACCGTGAGAAATTCTCTGGACTTCTGTGGTCGTTAGTTCAAGCGACGGTAAATGATGGACAGCTGAATCGAGTGGTTGAAGATGTTGGCGCCACTTCTCCGGATCCAGCTGTTCGAGGGTGGTGGCTTCCTCGACTGTAATCTCGCCTATGGCGGTGCGGCGCAAACCAGATAGGTAAGCGCCACAACCTAATACCTGGCCAAGATCATGAGCGATGGAGCGGATATAAGTGCCGGAGGAACATGAAATCCGGATCTTCAACATCGGACTTTGCCAGGAAAATTGCTTCAGCGCATAAATTGTTACCGGGCGGGGAGGTCTAGCAATTTCTTCTCCCAGACGGGCTCGCCGGTATAAAGGTTGGCCATCGACTTTGACGGCCGAAAACATCGGCGGGACTTGCTCGATTTGACCGCGGAATTGATCGAGGGCCTTATCCACCTGCTCCGCGGTGACTTCGACCCGTTTTTCGGCCGTGATTTGACCTTCTCCGTCATATGTATCCGTCGCCCGACCAAGGTGAATTGTTGCCAGATACTCTTTATCAAGACCAACAAGATATTCGACCAGCCGAGTTGCCTTGCCCAGGCAGATAATAAGTAAGCCGGTAGCCATAGGGTCCAATGTCCCACTGTGACCTACTCGTCGGATTCCCGCCAGCCGACGCACATAATTCACAACGTCGTGAGAGGTCAATCCAACCGGCTTGTCGACGTAGAGAACTCCCTCCAAGGGTGTCATTATTCATTCACCATTCAGGAGATACGGTGCGATTAACCTGGTTAACTACCAACACTGGATTGATCAATCTTGGCCAGGCTGGCTCGTTGTTCTATTATTGAATCGATGGATCTGGCCACTATTATCGATTCGATCTCGTCCAATGACCCTGGCAGGGTACAGCCGGCCGCCAAATGGTGCCCCCCACCTCCTAAATCTTTGGCCAGGCTCGATACATTATAGGGCGGGCGGCAACGAAAACTGGCTGTCACATAACCGTCATCCGTTTCCGTTAGAACGGCGCTCATAGCGACCTGGTCAATGTCAGCCATCATATTTCCCAGCCCAGAAGAACCTGTGGAATTCTGGCCGGTTTCCTGGCGTTCTGCCTTGCTTATTGTGGTCCACATCACATCACCCTCTAATTTCATGTTGTTGAGCCCTTTCTGCCAAATCAACAACGTAGAAAGCGGTTTTCGCGTTAGGGCTTTGGTGAAAATGGTGAACAGATCAGCCCCAGCTTCTACCAGAGCACTGGCAACCTTGAGAGTATCCGCACGCACGCCGGCTGTTCGCAAACCCAGCGTATCGGTGAGCAAACCGGTTAGCAGGCTTACGGCGATATCAGGGGTTATGGTCACGTTCAGGCCAGGAAATAGATAGTAGAGAATTTCAACCGTTGCATTGGCTTCTGGCAGAACCAGATTTACCTGGCCATATTTAGTGTTGGTGATATGGTGGTCAATATTGATGATGGGGGGGATGGCTTGCTTCAGATTGGTGTAAGCCATCCCGAGTCGTTCAAGATCGCCGCAATCGACGGTTATAATCAAGTCGTAATTGGCATCTAGATCAGGCGCGACCAGCACATTCTGTGCCATTGGCAGATAAGAAAACCGTGAGGGTAAGCCATCGTCAACTACCAGAGAAAATGACTTGTTTAATTGTCGGAGAGCCAGCCCGGTAGCCGTTAAGGAACCCAGTGCATCACCATCGGGAACAAGATGGGTAATAACTAGAATTCGCTCAGCCTGGTCAAGTAAAGTGCCGATTGTATTGGTTATGGATGGAGGCAACACCCCTAGACCTCTTCATCCTCAGCAGGTGGAGCCGGTATATCTATGCTGGCAAGCAACTCATCAATTCGGACAGCATGAGCTAACGTAGGGTCCCAATGAAAATGCAGGTTGGGTACTGTTCTGATTCTTAGCCGGCCGGCCAGTTCATGGCGAAAGAAACCGGCTGCCCTAGAAAGTGCAGCCATCACTTCAGCTTCACGTGTATCGTCACCGAGAGCATTGACATAGATGTCGGCATGTGTCAATTCCCGGTCGATCTTGACGCCAGTGATCGTCAATCCCTGTAAGCGAGGATCATTTAAATCACGCAGTACCAGATCGCTGAGGATAACTCTTATCTGCTCTGCTGTTCGCTGCTGGCGGATCTTACTCATGCCTCAGAACGTTCAACTACGAAAAACTCTAGAATATCTCCCGGTTCGATATTGTTCCACCCTTCAATAGAGACACCGAACTCGAATCCAGCCTTAACTTCCCGTACATTTTCTGATAAATGCTTCAGACTACTTACGCTGCCTGAGTGTAATAACTCGGTGTTTCGTATAACTCGAATCTGGGCATTCCGTCGAGCCACACCGGTGCGCATATAACAACCCGCTATCGTGCCAGCGCTTTTAATCACAAAAGTCTGTCGGACCTCCGCCCGGCCAATGATTACTTCTGCAAACACAGGCGCCAGCATACCCTTCATGGCCTTCTCAATATCTTCGATCATTTTGTAGATGATCGAATAAGTGTTGATCTCAACCTGTTCGTTGTTCGCGGCGACTCTTGCAACCGGACCGACGTCCACGTTAAAACCTAGAACGACTGCATCTGATGCTGAGGCAAGTAATATATCATTTTCAGAGATATCTCCGGTTGCAGCGCGGAGGATATCAATGGTTACTTCATCACCACTCAGCTGGTTTATTGAGGTAACGATTGGTTCCAGAGAACCCTGCACATCGGCTTTGATGATTAGATTAAGAGATTTGGTCTCACCTTCTTGCAGCCGAATGAAAAAGTCATCCAGGCTAACCGGCGCCCGTCTGTCATCGACCACTGCCGAATCCAGAAGGTCCATTTCGACCTGACGCCGGGCAACTTTTTCGCTTTCCACAACCTTAAATTGAATACCAGCTTCGGGTATTCCATTAAGACCTGAGACGGAAACGGGTGTTGATGGTCCAGCGCTTTCAATAGCTCGGCCGTTATAATCGAACATGGCTTTGATCCGCCCATAATACTCTCCGACCAACAAAGTGTCGCCAACTCTGAGGGTACCATTTTGGACCAGCAGGGTACTCATCACGCCGCGCCCTTTCGTTATTCGTGCTTCAAGCGCCGTACCTGACGGAGAAGCATCCGGATTGGCTCGGGGTTGAAGCTCTTCGGCTGTGAGCAAGATCGCTTCCAGGAGATCATCTAGGCCCACTTCCAGCTTCGCCGATACTGGGATTACCAGGGTATCGCCATCCCAGGCGTCAGGGGTCAAGCCGATCTCAGCCAATTGTTGCATAACCCGGTTTGAATTGGCGGAATCCAGGTCCATCTTATTCAATGCAACGATGATTGGCACACTGGCTGCTCTCGCGTGATCGATTGCCTCGCGAGTCTGGGGCATTACGCCATCATCGGCGGCAATAACCAAAATGGCTATGTCAGTTGCTTGGGCACCCCGGGCGCGCATGGAGGTGAAAGCCTCATGGCCAGGTGTGTCTAGAAACGTGATCAGATTCCCCTCATATTCTACCTGGTAAGCGCCGATATGTTGGGTTATACCACCAGCTTCACCTGCCTGTACCTTGGTCTGGCGAATGATATCCAGCAAAGATGTTTTGCCATGATCTACATGCCCGAGCATCGTGATTACCGGGGGACGCTCCACCAAACTGTCTTCTTCTTCGCTGGCCAGAATTTGCCGCCACAATGGTTTTTCAACCTGGTCAGCTTCTTCAGGTTCAACGAAGGACGTCACTGCCTCGTAGCCCATTTCTCCTGCAACAATGGAAGCGGTGTCGAAGTCGATCTGTTGGTTGATGTTGGCCATGATACCGTTATTCATCAACTGTTTGATCACCTCGATCGGGCTGGCATCCATAATGTCAGCCAATTCCCGGACAGTGATAAAATCTGGTACTTCAATTAATGTTTTTGTTTCTTCCATAACCATGCCGTTCCTACTATACCATGCCACAATCGGTGAAAATTATCTATTTCTTCTGAATCTCGCCCGGAACTAATGTAGCTGCTTCGTTTTTCCCGGTTGCCGAATCAATAAGCTAACGATCAAAACACCAAACAACATATTTTAGCCCTAATCATCACCTTTGACATGGCAATGAAAAGCCAACCTGTAAAGAAAGCGGAGGTTTATGCTGTGTAGTCATGATCAAAAGGTGTGAATCGCTGACTTTGCCGGGTTTAATCCCGTAAAAGTCCCCGCAAATCAAGGATCTTGCTCTCCAGCATTGGCCTGGGGGCGAAAGCTGAGTAATGATTCCTTCTCAGCTTCTGTAATCTCGACTTGTAATTCCCGATCTAGCACCTTGCTGTTCAAGAGCTTGTCCCAACAAGCTGCCTCATTACAAAGATAAGCGCCACGACCGTTTCGCTTTCCTGTTGGATCGGCCACAGTCCCATCCGCGGTCGTCCGCACGACCCGTAAAAGTTGTCGCTTATCCATTTTTCGGCGACAAATAACACAGGTACGTTGTGGTATTTGTTTACGCCGCAACTTTCTTCTTCCTCTCAGCCCATGGCTGAAGAAAATGAAGAATGGGACATATCACCATCCCATTCTGCTCTTAACCTAGAACTCATCTTCCAGTAATTCATCGATGTCAATGTCGTCAACGTCCTCCCACCTCTCACGGGCGCGACCGCCTTTGCGTTTCCGTTTGACAACAACCGTCCCACTTTGCTCATCGAATACCAGCTGTTTCCCTTTGGTAGTCGATCTGGTTTCCTCTTCTTCTTGTTGTCCTGCCGGTGTCTGGACGACGATGACCCGCTTTTTCGGTTGGGGTTTCTTTTCTATGGCTTTTACTAAGGGCGTCGCCAAATCATCGATGGACGTATCTACAGCGGCTTCCGTATCCTCTTCGCCCACTGTTTCCGCCACAACTATCTCTTCTTCTATCTCCAATTCGACATCAATTTCTTCTACGACATCGACCTCAGCGATTTCTTCGATTTCGACTTCGGTGACTGACTCAACTACTTCGCTTTCTCCTGCTTCAGCTTCTTCGATTTGGTCGGCCGGGATTTCCGCCTCGGCTTCCAGCCCAACTTCGATTTCAGGTTCAACTTCGGCAAACTCGTAGCCGTCCACGGCAGCTTGAACCTCTTCCAGGGCCTTGGCGCCAAAACCGGCAATTTCAAGGAGTGATTCCTCACCCATTTCCATACGGATTAAAATTTCTCCCAAAGACGTAACATGATTCTCTACAAGTAAGTTCTTGACACGTTCGCTTACTAGCAGATCTTCAAGAGGAACATCCCAGGCCTCAGCGGGTATGCTCTTCCGGGCAGACTGCCTGGCTTTCTGAATCTCTTCGTACTCAGCCGCTTTTTCCGCAACAATGTTCCCTTCAATCCCAGAGACCAGACGATTGAGCACCATGTAATCTTCTGAGGTTATCGGCCGGTTAGCAACTTTTTTCGCCAGGACAATCTTCACCTTGGCGATGAGCTCTTCGTCCCGAGCGATGTTCTGATCCGCCACTGGATGATCAAGATTATTGAGTGACTCAGTGGCAGCTTCGGTCAGGCTCTTGATATCAATTCGCCAACTAGTCAATTTGGCTGCCAGGCGAGCATTTTGACCTTCCCGGCCGATTGCCAGGGATAGTTGGTCGTCTGGAACGATAACGATGGCGGTCCTTCCTTCGTAAGGATGATCCTCGAGGAAGACCTGGCTAACGCGCGCTGGGCTTAACGCCTTGGCGATAAAGGTTCGTTGATCAGAATCCCACTCGATAACATCAATCTTTTCTTCGTTTAACTCACGGACAATACTTTGGATACGTACGCCACGCATACCGACGCATGCGCCGACAGGATCAATCCCGGGTTGCATGGCCATGACCGCGACCTTGGACCGGGCGCCCGCCTCCCTAGCGATACTCTTAATATCAACCTGTCCGTTGAAAATCTCGGGTACTTCCAACTCCAGAAGTCGACGGAGTAAACTTCGATGGTTGCGGCTGACGATTATTTGCGGGCCTCGGCTGGTCCGCCGAACCTCGAGAACAAAGACCCGAATTTTATCGTGGGCGCGATATCGTTCGCCCGGGACTTGTTGGCTTTTAGGCATCACCGCTTCGGTACGACCCAGGCCGACCGTTATATTTTGACCACTAACACTTTGGACTGTGCCATTTACAATTTCGCCCTCTCGAGCAGAAAAATCATCATACAACATATCCCGTTCAGCTTCACGAACGCGTTGCAGAATTACCTGTTTGGCAGTCTGAGCAGCGATTCGCCCAAAATTCTCAGGTGTGCTTACCATCATCACCATGTCGCCAAGCTCTGCGTCTACATGACCGGCAGCATGGGCCGCCGAAAGCAACACTTCGGTTCGACCGTCAAAAAGCGAATCCACGACCTCTTTTTCGGCATAGATTGTCGGTTCGCCGGTGCGTTCATCGATATCAACAGCCACCTCCTGGGTGTTGCTGACGTTTGTATTCCTTCGATAAGCAGAGACCAACGCTGTTTTGAGCGCATCGATCACAACTTCTTTAGGAAGCCCGCGAGCTTCGCAAATTTCGTTGAATGCTAACATGAATTCGTTTTTCATTCGTCTAATCCACTGCCCTTTGTATTAGATGAGACAAGCGCAGGCCAGCTGAGCTATGAGCCACCTCCGACCCTGCAAATGCCAGGTGATCGTCACAAACCGTTGTTACCTAGATAGCTTTCCAAGAATTAATTCTTCACCCTTCAACAAAACAAAAAAGTGGGGGACGCCCACTTTTCTCCGAGGATGACTATAAGCTACTGAACTTCGTGCCGTACGAAGCGAACAACGCCTAGATTATATCACGCAGACCGGTGCCAGGCAAAGACCACCGGTTACTCTTTGCCTACTATTGCTTGACTTGATTTCAGCCAAGAACTACAATCCGTTTTATGGTCTTGAGGTGTCAGGCGACCTGGTAGCTAATGTCGAATTGGGGAGTCCGACAAGGTGGTTGGCGATGAGCTATCGACTGAGATGATTGCCACCTGCATCAGAAATTATCGCTAATCGTTTAGGAGATAGGGATGGATATTTTTGAGAAGTGTGGCCAATTTACGGCTGCTCGAGAGGCGCAAGCAGCAGGTCTTTACCCATACTTTATTCCCTTAGAAGCGACAGAAGGGACTGAAGTGACGGTGGAGGGCCGCAAAATTATTATGATCGGATCCAATAACTATTTGGGCCTGACCACCCACCCTAAAGTTCGGGCAGCCGCTATAGAGGGGATCGAGCGCTATGGCACCAGCTGTACGGGTTCTCGTTTCTTAAACGGCACCTTGGGTTTACACCTGGAACTGGAACGAAGATTGGCCGCGTTTGTGGGAAAAGAAGCTGCCCTGGTATTTAGCACCGGCATGCAGGTTAATTTGGGCGCCATATCGGCCATCGTTGGTCCGGGTGATTATGTCATCATCGACAAAGATAATCATGCTTCCATTGTTGATGGATGCCGTCTAAGCCTGGGTACAATGAAGCGCTACCGGCATGGCGACATGTCTCACCTGGAACGGGTTCTTAGCCAGATCCCTGATAGTGCCGGGAAGTTGGTTGTGGTCGACGGCGTATTCAGCATGGGAGGGGATATAGTCGATTTGCCGAACGTCGTCAGGCTGTGCAAAAAATATGATGCTCGACTTTACGTTGATGATGCCCATTCACTGGGCGTTCTTGGAAACGGTCGGGGGACGGCCGCGCATTTTGGTTTGACTGATGATGTTGACTTAATCATGGGTACATTCAGCAAATCTTTCGCCTCCATAGGCGGATTTGTTGCTGGAGACGCGGATATTATGCACTACATCCAGCATAGTGCTCGTCCATTTATTTTTAGTGCCAGCTTGCCGCCATCGAACGCCATGGCCGTAATGGCTGCATTGGACATCATGGAAAATGAACCTGAGCACGTGGAACAATTATGGGAAAACGGTAGCAAGATGCTCACCGGCTTGAATGACCTTGGTTTCAATACCGGTAAAACCCAGACGCCGATTATCCCGGTTATTATTGGTGAAAATGATCCGACCTTCCTCACCTGGAAATTGCTCTTCGAGCGGGGACTTTATACGAATCCTGTCGTATCTCCGGGCGTTCCATTGGGCCAGTCCTTGCTGAGAACGAGTTACATGGCCACCCACACAGAAGATCAGTTGGATAAAGCTTTGGCTATTATGTCTGATGTCGGCCGCCAGCTTGGATTGATAGCCTGAGAATCGACCGTTACACCCTGCAACGACCCAAGCCGAACCAACCCCATATTTCTATTGCAAAATTCGTATTCTGATCCAACTGACCACGAAAGATAGGGTGGGTGCCCGGAACTTTCAGAGTGGATCCTTCGTTATTAATTAATAATGGATAGTAATCTGGTCCTTTCTGCCGGTTGTCGTGGTTCTTCTGTTAGCTAAGCGTCACGCAATCGTATTGCTTCCAGTCGGTTAGTGGTTGTGGGATTTGATAAACTAATATTCAACTTAATTAACAAAAAAAGACCGGCTCAGCACCGCCATTTCCGCCTAATTGCCCAGAATATTTGGTTACCGGGCCAGCGTTTCTTTGATCATAGATGTTGAGGATTGCATGTCAACAGAAGAACCATTCGAAAACATTGATTTTCTTTATGAGGCGCCGAGTAAGACGGGGGGTCGGCGTGGTTGTAGCTGCATGGGCCGCCTATTTTTAGGCGGCCTACTGCTTTTCGCCCTGGTTATTTTTACCGGTATTGTGATTGCCTCCACACTGATTTATAGTGACTTATCGGGTGAGATAGAACAAGGTATTGTCGCCTTGGATGCTGCACGGAACCGGGAGACCTTTGAAACAACCCGCATCTTTGACCGAAATGGCCAATTGTTGTGGGAGATATTTGGTGAGGGTAAACGAACCCGGGTATCCCTGGCGCAGATCCCAGAGGACGTGATTAACGGAACGATAGCGACGGAAGACGACACCTTCTATGAAAATGTTGGACTGGATGCACCATCGCTGGTAGCGGCGTTAATTGCCAATCTTCGTAACCCAGATGAACGGCCCAAAGGGGCCAGCACCATTACCCAGCAACTAGTTGGTCACATCGCTTTTGAGTACGATGAACGAGCCGCCGTTAGTTACACGCGAAAAAGTAAGGAAGCCATCCTGGCCTGGATAATGAACCGGAAATTCACCAAGGATGAGATCCTGGAATTGTATTTAAACGAAATTTACTATGGCAACCTGGCATATGGTATTGAGGCGGCCGCTCAAACTTATTTTGGGAAAAACGCGACAGCATTGAATCTCGCCGAATCTAGCCTGCTCGTAAGCTTGCCACAGAGTCCCGTGGATCTTGACCCCTTTCGTTACCTCGAGATGGCTAAACAACGCCAGTGGTTGGTATTGAACCTCATGGTAAACGAAAGGTTTATTACCCGTTTGGAGGCTGAAACGGCTTATTTGGAACCCCTCAATTTTGTGCCCCAGGAGGTCAGCCTGGAGGCGCCCCATTTCTCCGTATATGTCCGGCAATTACTGGAAGAGCAATTTGGTCCGGAGGTAGTGGCCAACGGCGGTCTGAAGGTGATCACAACCTTGGATTTACAATATCAGCGTCTGGCTGAGTCATTGGCCCGCCAACACGTGAATGCCGTCGGGCCAGAACATAACATGACCAACGCGGCGCTGGTGAGCTTAAAGCCGGGCACCGGCGAGATCCTGTCCATGCTAGGCAGCCTGGATTACCACGATGAATTGATCGATGGCAATGTCAATGTCGCTCTCAGCCCACAGCAGCCGGGAAGCGCAATAAAGCCCCTCACCTATGCCGCCGCCCTCTCCCCAACGCCAGATGGTCAGGGTCCGTCCTGGAGTGCAGCCGACTTGTTATGGGACGTACCGGTTGATTACAAACAATATGACGCAACAACCTACTCTCCGGTAAACTATGATCGCCGTTTTCACGGCCCGGTACGGCTGCGGGACGCTCTGGCAAACAGCTACAATGTTCCGGCCGTATTGACATTGCAAGATATCGGCGTTGCAAGCCTGCTCGATCTGGCTGCCCGGTTGGGCATCAAGTCATTTGAGAACGATCCTGCCCGGTACGGCCTTTCGTTGACCCTCGGAGGTGGCGAACTCACTCCGTTGGAACTAACAGAAGCCTATGCCACATTCGCCAACGGTGGATTTCGTATCCCAGCAACTGCCATCTTGCGGGTGGAGGATAGCCACGGTGAAATATTGTACGATTACCAACCACCACCACCAGAACCCGTGATTGATCCCCGGGTCGCTTTCCTGATTAGCGACATTCTGGACGATGATCTAGCCCGAATCCCGGCTATGGGTCGAGAAAATCCGCTTGACTTGCCATTTCCGGCCGCAGCAAAAACCGGAACCAGCAACGATTATCGCGATAATTGGACTGTTGGTTATACACCAGGCCTGGTAGTCGGGGTGTGGACGGGTAATACCGATAATAGCGAAATGCTCAATATCAGTGGTCTTAGTGGTGCGGCGCCATTGTGGTCGGCCTATATGCAAGCCATCTATAGTGACCTCGATCTGCTAAGCGTTCTTTATAGCAACGGCGCTCGACCACCCGATGGTTTTGTACCCCCTTCCGGATTGGAAAAACGCCAGATATGTGACATCAATTCCATAACAATCGGGTCGTCTGATTGTACTTTGAGCGATTCCGAGTGGTTTTTGGTTACCGGTCAAGCCGAACCTCCCGCAGATTCGACCTTATTATCTTGGATTGAGCTTGATCCAGCTGCCTGGTTGGTGCCGGTGGTAGCTTTACCGCCACTTCCGGAAGATTTGTCACTTTCACTTGCGGAATCGACTGACGAGAATGAACTCCCTCCCCAAGCTTTTTGCCACTTTCGTGAGGGGATGGAGCTGGCGCAACTACCTCCGGATGCGGCCGCATCACTATTTCTATCGCCTCCGCGCAACCCGGAGAGTCTTAAAGCGGCCCATGAGTGGGCGATAGAGCATGGTTTGCCGATACTGCCGGCTTACGCTTGTAACGATGAGTTGCTGGCCATAGCGCGTGATCCAAATATCCCGGCCGTTTGGCGGATATCCAGTCCTAAAAATGATGAATCTGTAAGTGGTATCCTGCCGATTGTTGGGACAGCCGATTTTGATCCGCAAAAGGTCCAGTTTTATAAGCTGGAGTTGGGAATTGGCGACAAGAACGATCCCCAGTGGGTAACCCTGGGCGAAACCAGCTCTACACCGGTGGTCAACGGAACTTTAGAGATGTTGCACGCAGATGGATTGCCTCCTGGCGATTACCTCTTGCGTTTGATCGTAGTCCAGTGGGATGGCAATTACGTTGGCGAACCATACACCATTGCCCTGACCATCGAATAAGTAAAAAAGTAACACCTGAACAGTCAATCAGCCAGAATCTATAGATGCCACCCTGAAAGGGCAAGGTCCTTGACAAATTCCCCGTTTCAGAAATCATTGCTATTGGTGAAGCAGGGTCGACCGCGATAATCCTCAACAGGTACTCGCAACGCCCAAGATTATTGTGCGAACGCTAGTTGTCGATCAGCTGGAAGAATATGGCTGAATATTTTATTACTATCGCAGGTAATATCGGGGTAGGGAAATCGACCCTAACCGGACTTCTTGCCGAACATCTGGACTGGGAGCCGGTTTATGAAGCTTTCTCAGAAAACCCTTATCTGACTGATTTTTATGGGGATATGCGTCGTTGGAGCTTCCATTCACAGGTTTTTTTCCTTTCCCGGCGCCTCCAGCAACATCACGATCTGCTACAGATGAGTTCCTCGGTTATCCAGGATCGCAGCGTTTATGAAGATGCAGAGATATTTGCCCGAAATCTTTATGGGCAGGGACATTTAAGCGAACGTGATTGGCGCTGTTATCTCGAGCTTTATCAAACCCTAGCTACCTTGCTCCGGCCACCGGACCTGGTTGTCTATCTCCAGGCATCGGTGCCAACCTTACGGCGGCGCATTTCCCAGCGCGGCCGGACATATGAGAAGTCGATAACTGATCTTTATCTAACCGAACTCAATGATTTGTATGATGAATGGGCGACAAGATTTCGTCTCTGCCCGGTTTTGACGGTCGATACGAATAACCTGAACTACATCCAATATGATGAGCATCTCGATTTGATCTGGCGTCGTATTGAGGATCGCCTGCAGGGCCGCGACTATTTGGCGTTGGAATAGCGACCAGGCTGGGGGCCGGCCAAACCAACAATTCATCTCATGATTTCAATTGAAATTTGGAAAACCCTTGACAGCGACCGCTTATTCGGCTACTATATCCATATTACCCACATACCCGGGTAACCGAATATATTAGGATAATGGGTTTATCGAGTAGCTAACCCGGAGAAGTAATATGCCAGCCCCAGAACAAGAAATTCTTCTCGCTCCAAGCCAGACCGGAATACAAGTATCCCTCGAGCCGGCTCAATCTGCTCTCCATAGCCTATTGCTGCTGGCAAAAACAAATAAATTGAGCGGTTTTGGTAATTGGGTTAGCGAGACGCGTAGAACAATGTCGGCCATGGAGAACCAGCAGCACCAACTTGTGATGATTGGGCTGTACTATGCCATTCAACCGGGGCGAAGTTGGCCATCATTTCTAGATTACGTCATCCATCTGGCAGCGATGTCACCGATAGAATTGCGCGATAAGTTATTGTACAGCTATTTCAACATGCCTTGCCTTGATGTTACAGAAAAAAGTCAGAAGATATTCTCTGAAAAAGATCTCCAGAACGTGCTATCTTCTGTCGATGCATTTTTAGCATTTTTGCGGGAGCGGTTTTCGACCGAATACGTCGATCCCTCCCTGGAATCACAGGCATATGCCTATGTCATTGATCCTCCGGCAATGCAGGCGCTCATCGTCAATCATTTTAGGAGTATGTGGGAAAAGTATCTTGAGGTTGAATGGGAACGAGTCAAGCCCATGTTGCAGGATGCGGTAACGGCCTTCACTCAGGTTGATTACCGGCCGATGAGTCGTCTCGAAGCCGCCGAATTTATTACCGGCCAAACCCTGGGCGAAAGTCATATGCTTGAGCAGATCGCGGAAGCTGAAGAAGTGATCTTTGTGCCATCTGCCCATGTCGGTCCTTATCTAGGCGGGTTCAGATATGAGCAGACCTATGGTGTAATTTTCGGCGCACGGCTTCCTGAAGGAACCCACTATTACGCCCCCGACTTGAGCCGCGCAGAAATCCTGGTGCGCTTGAGTACCTTGGCCGACGACAGCCGCCTACAAATCCTGAGGCTCATTGCCGAGGAAGGGGAAAAACGATCCCAGGAGATTATTCAGCAGCTTGATCTAAGCCAGTCGGCCGCCTCTCGCCATCTCAAACAACTCAGCGCCACCGGTTATCTCATTGAGCGAAGGTGTGAGGGAGCCAAGTGTTACGATATGAATAGTGATCGACTGGAGGACACCTTGCGGGCGGTATTGGCTTATTTGAGCAGGGTCTAGAGACTAATAAAACCCTCGGCTATCGTCTCCATCCTTGCAGACCGCTACGGCTACCCGCACTAAATAGGTTACGAATGGTTTGATGGCGAGACAGAATCACTAACAGAAATTGCAGGTCAGCAAAAAAGCAAGCTTGCACTTACCCGATATGGAGGCAACACCCATGGCAGATAACAAGAAGATCCGTGAGTTATTGAATGAAACGCTGCAAGCGTACCATCCTTTCTATCGCGAGGATGTTCTCAAATGGCAAAGAGAATTCGATATACCTGACAATTGGTTCGTACTAAATGCGGTACGTGCTGTTGAACCGAATGCTCTGAAAATTGGTGATATGCAACCGCTGGCGCCCTATGTCTCGCTTGAACGACAAACTGAAAGATACGACGGCCTGGTCGAAGCAGGGTGTTTGGATAGAGATAGAGACGGTTCATATCGGCTGAATGAAAAGGGTCGTGATGTCATTGAAGGTTTTTACCGGGTTGCTAATGTAGGTATGGCTAAGACAGAGCCGCTACCAGTGGAAGAACTGAATCAACTACGCGGCTTGCTGGAGCGCATACTTGAAGCGACCCTGGACGCGCCTGAACCAGTTGAGAAATTGTTCCTTGAAATCAGCCGGTGGACCGATCCTGGGCCGGATATAGCTCCCTCAATCGCCATTGACCAAATGGTTACCGATTTAGTGTGTTTCCGTGATGATGCTCACCTGGCAGCATGGCGATCCCTTAGCGTCGATGGCCGGACTTGGGAGGCGCTCACCTTTATCTGGCAGGGGGAGGCATCATCCGCGGCCGACTTAGTCGAGAAACTGCCTTTCCGCGGCTATTCCAAAGAGCAATACGCCGAGAGCCTTCAAGAGTTGTCTGAACGCGGTTGGATCAGCGGAGAAGAAGGCTCCTATCAGGTAACAGAAGATGGTCGGCGCATTCGTGAACAAGCTGAGGGTGATACCGACCGGTTGTATTACGCTTCATGGTCGGTTCTTGACGATGAAGAACTGGTCCAACTGGGAGATTTGTTGCAATCCACGATTAATAACCTAAACAAGATGGCCATGGAACGATTCTGGCCCCTGGCAGTGGAGGTGTCCCAGGCCATCTTCCCGGTGACCAGAGATGTCGTTCAGCCGGCTTTCCAGGAGCATTTTAAAGATCCATCCATTTTTTTTCCCACCCTGATGGCCATCGGCAACGAACCAGAACCTATATCTGCCCAACTATATCGGCAGCGATTCCCATATATCAGCGGCGACCAGGTTGAACTTCGGTTCAAGGCTGGCGTCAAAGAAGGAATTTTGGCCAGTGCGGGAAATGGTAAATATCGCGTGACCGCAGCCGGAATAACGGCTGTAACTGCGCTCAATGATATCTTCTACACCAAACTCGGGCAGAGTGACCCGCTGGCAGATGGAGAGGCTGCAGAGTTGGCGGAATTACTACACCGGATTGTCGAGGCCAGCCTTGAGGCCGGGGAACCGCAAGATAAATGGGCCATAAACAATATGCACAACTGTCACTCTGAAAAAGAATATTTGCCATTGGCCAGGATCGACCAGTACCTGGATGATCTCAATGCGTTTCGTGATGATACGCATAATGCCGCCTGGCAAGACAGCGAGATAGATGGGCGAACTCGAGAAGCGATGACATTTATCTGGCGGGGAGACGCAAATTCGGCCGATGAATTGGCCGAGAAATTAGCCTTTCGTGGCTACTCACGGGATGATTATGCCCAATCCTTGACCGAGTTGGAGGAAAAGGGTTGGGTGGTAGAGGGTCAAGACGGCTACCAGATCACCACTGCCGGCAAGGAATGCCGTCAAAGGATCGAAGAAACCACCAACCGTTTGTTTTATGCTCCCTGGCGATCCCTTGAGGGTAACGACCAGTTTCGGTTGCGTGATTTACTTATCCTTTTGAAATTAGGCTTGGTGGGTTCAAGTGATTCAGTACGATCGTGACGAAGATCGGTAAGTTAGCCCCCGATAGTTAGCTGAACACTGTCAATGGATACCTTGCGGATGAGGCTAAGGAGTTAAAGATGAACAGGCAACATGACCTATGCAGACCCTACGCCTCAGATCTTTCGTTATGCGTGAATAATCTCTCTTCCCGGGTTGTTACTCCACAATCGATTGGGCAACGAAAAACAGATCTAATAAATTCCTCGGAGATAGCATCTAGTTTATATATGATGTACCTTTTTATGGAGCGCTGGACATGTTCCAGGTGTTGGCTCCTGGCAGAAGCGCTCGGGCAGATGGATGTGTGGCTCGCCGATCACGAGATTACCGTGGTATTAGTTGGCCCAAACCATTATCTTCAACAGGCGAATCAAATGGCCAAAGAGTTGCATCTCCCCTTCCGACTTATTACTGATGAACATGGCTCCCTCAAGCGTTTCTACGGATTTGGGGAGTGGGATTGTGATTCTCATCAACAAAGCCTGGTGCTCGTTGATAACAAAGGGTGCGTCCGCGATTGGCGGCGAATTCAGGCTTCTGGTAAAAAACACCAGACAAGTGCCATGTGATTGATTCCCGAAGTTTGTGGATCTAGATTGATAAGTTTTTACAACATTTGATTAAGCATCAGGCCTGGCTAGGTAAATAGCCAGGCCTGACGCTTTTGGTTCCCAGATAATGACACATCTTCCATACTTGGAATGGTGACAAATGGCGATAAGGTTTGCCATTTAGTCAGGATTTCGCGGTGGGTTGAAAGGGTGGATGCGTCCAAAACTGACATGGATCACACAGCCGGAGCTAATCATCAAGAAGTCGGATGAGCGACTATCCGCTAGACAGTGCGCAAGTGACATTTGTCATGCTTAATAAGTGACATTCGTCATGTTTTCTCCAGGCAACTAGCTGATATCCTTATATCAAAATAGAAAATTAGATACACCTAAATATCCTTGTCTGTTGAACTCGATGTTGAACTCCTTAATTTCCTTGCTGGTGCTCCTGATAATAACCGTTACGGTTTGGTGGTTCTTCCGGCCGGAACGAGGGTTCTTCTGGCGCTGGCAACACGCCAGGAGTCTCACCAGGCAAGTGCATCGCGAGGATGCCCTCAAACATATTCATCGATGCCAGCGTCATGGTCGATCACCAACGCTCGAAAGTTTGGCCGGCGCTACCCAGGTTTCGATCAACGAAGCCATGGAATTGTTATCAGAATTAGAACAACATGAATTGGTTCAGCTCGAAGGTGAGAGCTTTGGGCTTACGCCCCGGGGGCGCGATTACGCTTTACACATCATCCGGGCGCATCGTCTTTGGGAACGATATTTGGCCGATGAGACTGGCTATGCCCGTGAAGAGTGGCATGATCGGGCTGAACGAGCGGAACATAGTCTTACCCCAGCCGAAGTCGAGGATTTAGCCTCCGAATTAGGTAATCCGACCCATGATCCCCATGGCGATCCCATCCCCACGGCCGAAGGATCGCTGGTTCCCCACGGAGGCCAGTCCTTAATTGAAATGCCTCTTAATGAACCGGTGCGGATCGTGCATCTGGAAGATGAACCCGAGACCGTTTACGCTCAACTGGTGGCCGAAGGATTAGGGCCAGGTATGGAAGTCCGCCTATTGGAGCTATCGCCCCACCGGGTTCGTTTTTGGGCTGATGGAGACGAGCATATTTTAGCCCCAATCGTCGCTGCCAATATCTCTGTCCTGCCCGTTCCCGCCATCATTCACAAAGCGGATGAGATAGGCGAAAAAATGTCGAGCTTAGGACTTGGAGAGCGGGCTGAAGTAATTGGAATATCCCGCATAAGCAGGGGAAACGAGCGACGCCGTTTTCTTGATTTAGGCTTATTACCAGGAACAATAATAACCGCTGAAATCAGTAGCCCGGGCGGTGATCCGACAGCTTATCGGATACGGGATGCACTGATTGCCCTGCGCCGGGAACAGGCTGATCTCATTACAGTCCGCAGACTGTAAGAGCCGGTTTGGTAACTGGTTCGAAGGTTATGAATCACAAACATAGATGATGGCAGCCTTCATCAGGCAAGAGATTAAGATGCAAGAAAACGAAACGTTATCCAAAACCTCCCCAGCTTGTGAAACATGTCCGGCACACAATGTAGGTAATTTACGCCAGTTGGGTATTAGTATGGACAACTGGGACTATGTAATTGCGCTCGCCGGCAATCCCAACACGGGCAAGAGTACGGTCTTCAATGCCTTGACCGGTTTGCGACAACATACAGGTAACTGGCCCGGGAAAACAGTCAGCCGGGCTGAAGGTGGCTACAGTTATGGTGATCATCGCTACAAGCTCATTGACCTGCCAGGAACCTATTCCCTCTTGTCAACGAGCTATGATGAAGAGATAGCCAGGGATTTTATCCTGTTCGGCCAGCCAGATGTAACTCTGATAGTAGTTGATGCCACCCGATTGGAGCGCAATCTGAACCTTGTCCTCCAGGTCTTAGAGATTACAGACCGGGCTGTAATATGCTTAAACCTGGTAGATGAAGCAAAGCGCCACGGATTGCAGGTAGACGAGCGTCGTTTAGCACGGGATCTTGGTGTGCCGGTGGTACCTACCGTTGCTCGTCGAGGTGAAGGATTGGACTTATTGCTTCAGATCGTCGCCGAGGTTGCTACAGGCCGGACCGTCTGCCGGCCTCATCGAATCAAGAGTCGATCGCCGGCTGTGCAGGATGCCATAGATATATTATCTGCTCAAATCAAGACGTTATACCCAGCGTTGCCTAATGCGCGATGGCTGGCCATGCGTTTATTGGATGGCGACCAACGGGTTGTGCAAGCGATCCGCTCCGGGGAAATGCAAGCAAATGTTGAAAATGGTCCTCAAAATGAAGGCCAAGATCTGAATATCAATCTCGGGATGGCCTCATGATGCAGGAGCTAAGCGTGGTCGATATTCTCAGCACGGCCGAGAGGTTGCGCTGGAACATTGGCCAGGATTTTCATGAGAACCTGATGGAGGATATCTATGCAGACGCTGCTCGCATCGCCGGACGGTCGGTAACCAGGGCAGGAGAGAAACCACGTTTTGATCTGGATCGTTCCATTGACCGCATTGTAACCAGTCGTCTATGGGGTTTTCCAGTTATGATCCTTCTGTTCATGCTGATCTTCTGGATTACCATCACCGGGGCCAATATTCCCTCAGCTTTTTTATCGACGCTTTTGCTGGATACGATTTATCCGATCTTGAAAGAGATCTCGGCCGCGATTGGTTTACCCTGGTGGTTAGAGGGTATCCTCCTGGATGGAATGTACCTGGCCACAGCCTGGGTTGTAGCCGTCATGCTACCGCCGATGGCCATTTTCTTCCCCCTATTTACCTTGCTGGAGGATTTTGGTTATTTGCCCCGTGTCGCTTTCAACCTGGATAATGTTTTTAAGAAATCTGGCGCTCACGGCAAGCAGGCTTTATCGATGATGATGGGATTTGGTTGTAATGCTGCCGGGGTGATTTCAACCCGGGTGATCGACAGTCCACGGGAACGGCTGATCGCCATCATTACTAATAACTTCGCTTTATGCAATGGTCGGTGGCCGACCCAGATACTCATTGCCACCATTTTCATCGGTGGCCTGGTCCCGGCCTACCTGGCCGGGCTTGCCTCTGCACTGGCTGTCGTGGGGATCGCCGTTCTCGGTGTGTTCCTAACTTTTCTTGTCTCGGCCGGCCTGTCCCGCTCCCTTTTACAGGGAGAAGTATCAACTTTTAGCCTGGAACTGCCCCCTTATCGCCCGCCACGATTTTGGCGAACGATTTACACGTCCCTCATTGATCGGACGATGTATGTCTTATGGCGGGCGATTGTCTTCGCCATGCCGGCCGGTGCAGTCATCTGGCTAATCGCTAATGTCACAATTGATGGCACAACTCTCGCCGAGTATATTGTTAACTTCTTAAATCCTTTAGGAGTATTGCTCGGTTTGAATGGCATCATTCTGGTGGCCTACATCGTGGCCATACCGGCTAATGAGATAGTCATTCCCACCATCTTGATGCTCACGATTCTCCTGGCTGGTGTTGATGATTTAGGGGCCGGGGCGGGGGTATTATTCGAGGCCAATTCTCTGGCGGCCACGGAAGCAATATTAAAGGTCGGGGGATGGACATTGTTAACCGCGGTCTGCTTGATGCTGTTTAGTCTGGTCCACAACCCATGTAGTACAACTATCTATACCGTGTACAAGGAAACTGGAAGCAGAAAGTGGACGGCCTTAACGGCGCTCCTGCCCCTGGGTATGGGTCTTTTGCTAATATTCGTCGTTGCCCAGGTATGGCGCCTGATCGAAGCCCTAATTTAAACCAGGTCAATTATCAGCCATTCATGAAGGAGCGGCCGGTCATAAGGTACCCTTGACCGTTTGCTAAATCCATCTACCATATTGGCATGAGCCGTTATCTAGGCAACAGGCCGGTGAGCAAGACCGGACCAAAGGCGCAACCGGCCAAATCCAATAGCGGGACGAAAAAAAAGCCGGCCAGGTCGAAACGTAGGGGTCCTGGTCGCCGCTGGCGGGGTGGGTGCTCCGCGCTCATAAACTTCATCTTCATCATCGTCCTGGTTGCTGCCATTTTAGCGGTCATTGGAGTAGTGGGGGGCTACTTTTACCTCAATAATGAATTGGCTGAGGCCATCGAACAGGTGGCTGTTTATCAAGGTCAGGGACCGGGTGGTACACCCCGGTTTTTTGATCGGCACGGTGCCTTGCTTTTTGAACTCAAGACGGCTGAAAAAAGACGCTGGCTGAATTACAATGAAATACCCCCGGATGTGATCAATGCGACAGTGGCTGTGGAAGACGATACCTTTTGGACGAATCCCGGCTTTGACACTGATGCGATAGTAGCCGCGTTGATTAGTAACTATCGCAACCCGGGGGAACGCCCAGTAGGTGCCAGCACCATAACCCAACAATTAGTTCGCCATATTGCTTTCTCCTATGAGGAGCGCGTGGCAACCAGCTATGAGCGCAAGGTCCGGGAGATTTTTCTGGCTTATATGCTAACTCAGCGGCGAACCAAACAGGACATCGTGACGATGTACCTGAACGAGATTTACTACGGCAACCTGGCCTATGGCATCGAAGCCGCAGCTCAGACCTATTTTGCGAAAAGCGCGCTTGATTTAAGCCTGGCCGAAGCGGCTTTCCTGGCCAGCCTACCCCAGGCTCCATATGAGCTAAACCCGTACGAAAACTTTGATGGGGCAAAAATCCGGCAAGAGATCATCCTTGATTTGATGGTCGAGGAAGGCGCCATTGACCATAAGATGGCCGGTATCGCCAAGAAGGAAGCGCTCTCCCTCGCGCCATTGCTCCCAACGGATTTCGTCGCCTCTGAAGGCATCCTGGAGGCGCCACACTTCGTACTTTACGTACAGAGTGAGTTAGAAGAACGGTATGGACCAGAAGCCTTAACCCGAGGCGGCTGGCAAATAACCACCTCTCTGGACTTGAAACTGCAAAAGTATGTTGAACAAGAAGCGCGAGAATGGGTTACCGGTCGAGCTGCTCAAAACGATGTCAATAATGCGGCAATTGTTGTGCTTAAACCTGGCACCGGTGAGATTCTGGCTATGGTTGGCAGTCTTGATTATTTTGACTCAACCATCGACGGCCAGGTCAATGTTACCCTACAACCCAGACAACCGGGGAGTAGTATCAAACCAATTACCTACGCGGCCGCTATGGAGCGTGGTTGGTCGACCGCAGATGTAATTTGGGATGTACCCATCGAGTTGGACCTCGGCGGCGGCCAGAAGATGATCCCCAGGAACTATGACGGCCGGTATCATGGGCCGTTATTGCTACGAGATGCCCTGGCGAATAGTTACAACATACCACCTATCCAACTTATCCGTGATATTGGCGTTCAGTCTTTCATAGCCACCGGCCGGAAGATGGGAATCGAATCCCTCACCGAACCCCCAGGATATTACGGCCTGGCCTTGACTCTAGGTGGCGGCGAAGTACCCTTATTAGAGATGACCAGGGCTTTTGCCACGCTAGCAAATTTGGGTCAGCGTCCTCACCTGACAAGTGTGCTGGAGATCTCCGATAGTCGCGACCGGTTCGTTTTTAGTTCGAGCAAAAAAAGAGTACCGGCCGTTAACGCCCTTGATCCCCGTATCGCTTACATTCTGACTGATATCCTTGACGATGATGCTGCACGCGCCCCGGCCATGGGGCGAAATAATGATCTGGCATTGTCGTTTCCGGTCGCAGCAAAAACCGGTACCACTAATGATTTTCGTGATAACTGGACCCTGGGTTATACCCCTGGTGTGGTAGTCGGAGTATGGGTCGGAAATACCGACGGCCATCCCATGCAAAACTCGTCAGGCCTCCGGGGAGCGGCGCCTTTGTGGCGCTCTATCATAGAACATATCTATGCCGATGAAACGATACTGAGTGATTTAGTGGTAGATGGTAGGCAGCCCCCTACGGAATTTCCAATTCCTAGCGGTATTGAGGAGCGCAAGGTCTGCCTGCCTTCGGGTACCGGCGGCAGCCAATGTTCAGCCCAAAGAACAGATCTATTCAGGAGTGGTGGGCCGGTGCATGGCATCCAGCGATTGGGTTATGTTCCAGACGTAATCACCAACCCCGGAGCCTGGACATTGGCCGTAGCCCCGCTATCTGCTTCAGAGGCCCAACTGATTTCACAGCCGGCCCTGGATTCAGGGGTTAGACCTCCTTTGCCAACTCAGTGCGTCGTAAATTTGGTCCGGCCCAATTCTGGAATATCCCGGGGACTGTTCTTACCCATTCCGCCATATTACCCGGATGAAGTTATTGCCCGTCGCTGGGCCGGTCAATACGGCTACAGGATAGCCCCGCCAGTTGTATGTGCCGCCAGAACCGCAGCAGGCGCGGCCGGATCGGCGGGTGGCCGACCGGTGGAGGCTGGCGGTGGGACTGCCCCACTTTCGGCCGCCTGGCGCATTGATTCACCGGCTCCAGGACAGCAGATAAACGGTGTTGTGCCAATCATTGGTTCTGTAAGCTTCGACCCGGCCGAGGTGCAATATTACAAGTTAGAGATCGGTTCTGGCATCTCACCAAACTCATGGACTACTTTTGGTTCCACCCACCGTCAGAGTGTCAGCAATGGCTTGCTGGAGACATTGCAAGCCACAGCTCTCCCTCCAGGAGCGTACGTCGTTCGGTTGATAGTTGTGCAAAACGATGGCAATTACCCGGCGCCTTATTCAGTTCCGGTAACTATCAGGCCATAGTGGATTATCGCCGATCAGGGATTTATCGAGATCTCGCTGAGGACAAGCTGATCATCAGGCTGAAGTCGCCCATCTGTTCGCACCGGTAGCCGAGACCCATCCCTGGAATCATAAAGCCCGATAATTAAGGCATGGAGTCCAGTCGCTGCGCCCGGCCTGATGGGGATCGTTCGTCTTTCAACGATAATTTCACCGGGCAACCAGGTGCTGGTCAGCCATGCTTCGGATACAGGCGGGCTGTCCAATTGCCCTTGAATTTGCCCAACCTGGTCGACGACATGGTTAAAAACCGTATAAGATACTTCTGGCGTTTCGATTGCTTGCCAATAGAGGGTTAAATTGAGTTCACCCGACTGGCCGGACATTCGCTGATTCCAGATCGTAGCCCAGTAGCCTGATCTGTTCGCCAAATTGCGCCTGAACGGGCTGGCTGATCGTGGGTTCTTCGAAGAGATGGTCACGCAAACTCAGTGTCATCTCTGACAAGGTATTGTCTCCGCGAGTTACCGGCAAAAGTGATCCGTCATCCTCTTGCACAACACGAATGCGCAACAGTGGATATGTTTCTGTCGGTATATCCAGGGGAATTTGCAGGCGGTGCAGGGTTGTTACCCTCTCACCTTTTTGCCATTGGGATGTCGGATAACGATCAGGCCATAGTCCAGAGTTCTGGCTCACCAATGGCTCTTCAACCCCGGGCAGAATCAACTCTAATATGAGTTGATAGTTCTGGATTGGATCAGCTAGTGCCAACCATTCAAGGGACATATCGACCGCAAGTCCCGGTGCAATCAATGAACTGAAAGTGTGACCGGACAAGGCTAGAATTTCTCCAAAAACGGGCGTTTCCGGATCCAGGGTGATATTCTGGACCGGCCGGCTGTGGACAATAAATGGTTGGGCATCATAACCCAACGCGCCAATAAGTGGGAAAGTTGGTCCAGTCCAATCCCGCAAGCCAAAGCGGAGGTAAACAGGACCCGGCGGTATGCCAGCGGGGATCTCCAGGGTTAAAAATTGATTGAAGCGATCACCCGCTTGCCAGCCGGCTTCAGGGTAACCCGATAGGCTTTCAGCCTGTTGCCAAATATTGCCACTGCCATCCTCCAGAAATACCTGGGCATAGGTCAGCCGGTTAGGAATCGGTTGCTGATTGCCGGCTACTTGCCAGTGGAGGGTGATCTGGGCCGGCTCGCCACGATACAGTGGTTGTTCCAGATCAAATCCGATAAACTGAGGCCCGTCAACAAATTGCAGATTTAGTTCATGTTGGGGCAACCAATTGAAGCGGCTGTTTTCGAGACTATACAACCGAAAAGCCGGGTCATCGTTTGAAAATGTTAGCTCCTCGAAATCTGCAACGGAGGACAATTTTTCCACTGCGGCGGAAGTCAACGACCTGTTATCTGGGACAAAGTAGTAACTTTTCTGGGCGAGAGGCCGCCAACCGAACGTATTCTGATTGTCAAACCAGTTGACTTCTTGATCGGAGTAATAGGCAAATGATCGGGGTGTGGCATCGGATACATAATCATAGGCAATAAAAACCTCTGCGCCATCAGGGGGCGGGTTTTGGTTGAGAAAATCACCAATACGGGCCAACCCGGCATGATATACCTCACGGACAACTATGCCTTCCGGCCATAATACAAAATAGGTTCGCCAGGTATCCGCCAGGGTTGCCAGCGAACCGATGACGATCAAAACAACCAATCCCCCGCGCCAGGCTTTTTTCCGGTTGGGCCAGTGCATCAACAACCAGCCGTAAATCGCATCCAGACCGATGGCCGCCAGGAGATAAACTGGCACAATGGCGCCTGCGCCCCGGAGGAAGGAGGTATCCGCTCCCAGAATGGCATTGGGGGCCAACATGGCTCCTAACCACAATAGGATTAAGCCATAGCCGGCTCGATTGTCGGAACGCCGGTTGAATGCCAACCAGATAGACGCGATAAGGCCGACTAGAAATAGCAGACCGCTTAATGGATCAAAAACCGGCCGGGCATCCACATGATAACGGAGCGCAGTATCACCGCTAAAATTAAACATCAGCAGGACCGAAGAGACAGTTTCCACCAACGCGGCCGGCTCACCATCCAAGGCCATTTCCCAGGCATTGACGCCGCTGACGGTGGCGATGCGCTGGTTCACCTTTTCCGGGTTCCGGACCATGTACACACCGAAAGGCGCAAATACGACCAGAGCTACCAATAGGGAGAGGATGAACTTAGACCTAATTTGCCGCCAAACTTCTCGCCGTGTGAGGGCAATCCATATGAACCAACCCAGAATAACAAGGGGAAAAACCCGCGCGGGGATGTAGGTGTAAATCGTCAGCCCGAGGGAAACCCCTGAGGCCAGCCACCATATTTTGTCTCTCCTCTTCGCCCTCCGAGCCTGGCCGTAAAGGTAAACGGTCAGAGCGGAAAAGAATGTTAGACCCACAGCTCGTAGACCCCAGCGAGAGTGCATAATGGGCCAAATGGATATGGCCATCAAGATCCCGGTGATCAGCCCAATACGACGGCCGAACTCAAGACGGCCAATCCCATAGGCCAATAATACGCTACCGGTTCCAAGTAAAACCGCCGGCAAACGAACCGCTGCTACAGTTTGGCCAAAAAGTCTCAGGGAAAACGACATCAAGTAGATAAATATGGCTTCGCGCCCGTTGTTCCCTTCAAAGTAGATAGGTAGGTGGTCCCACCCGATCTGCATGGCATCAATCGCGTTAAATAGTTCATCCCCATCCAGTCCGGGGGGAACGGCATTCAATTTGATAAGCCGCGGGAACAAAGCCAGCAATGCTAGAAAGACTAGGATAGATCCTTCTTTCCAGCGACTTGTCTGCATACGAGAGAAGAGGGTTTGCAGCCCCCTATTAGTGTTAGCCACTATCTCTCCGGTCAACAGCCAGTCTCCATTTATTGTGCCTTGAAAACAACATCTCCGGACCAGGGGGACAGATTAAATTCGTGTCCGGCTACATTGACCTGATGGGTTCGATCGCTTAAATTCAAAGCCACTAAGATCGTTTCCTGGCCATCACTCCGCGAATAAATATAGATGCCGGCAGGATCGTCCAGGAATAGGGTTTTGCGATCACCCCGCCAAAGGGAAGGGTGTTCTCTCCGGAAATGAACAAGCCATCGATAAAAGCGGCGGAGTTCCTGGTCCTGTTCCGAATCCCAAAGCATCGGCAAGCGCGCCTGGGCCATATTATGGGGTCCCCCAGGCGGCATCATGGCGTCAATCTGTGAAAGACCAACTTCTGTACCGTAATAAACTATTGGTTGTCCAATCAGGGTGAATTGGCACAAGGCGGCCAATTTTAGCTTGCGTGAATCGCCTTTGGTCAACCAGAAGAAGCGATCCATATCGTGATTATCCAAGAAACTTGGCCGGCTATAGCCTTGAGGGAAATAGGCCTCATGTTTTTCCAAAAAGGCGTCAAACGCCGTTAGGCTCATGGTCCCCGTGGCGAATGTCTGGCGTAAGGCTTTCAGTAAGATGAAGTCCAGGCAACCGTGGAGACGTCCCCAGTAACTTAACTGCGATTCAGGCGTATCGGTTACTTCACCGAAGATCCAGGCATCGGGTTTTACTTCCTGCACAATTTTTCGAAAGTCTACCCAGAAATCGTGACTGGGGCCCAGCGCGTAATCCAGACGGAATCCATCAAAGTCAAATTCGGATAACCAAAAACGCGTGGCCTCTAACAGGTATTGGCGAGCCGGTAGGTAATCGACATTGACTTGGGGCAACTCCTTGACGGTGAAGAAAGTTTTGTAGTCGTCCGGCCATTCATGCCAACTGTACCAATCGTAATATTCGCTGGTGCGGTCCGCCAAGGCTGCCTGAAATGTTGGGTGTTTGCATCCCCAGTGGTTGGCCACGAAATCAAGGAGCAGACGAATGCCCCGCTCGTGGGCTACCTGGACCAATTCATGCATGTCAGCGGCCGTACCAAGGTGAGGATTGATTGAGAAGTAGTCAACGGCATGGTAACCATGATAGGTGTCATCAGGGAAGAAAGGGTTTAGCCACAGACAATTGAAGCCCATATCGGTAATGTAGTCGATATGGTCAATAATGCCTCTAATTGTGCCACCGTAGACCTCGTCGAGGGCTTTGGTTTCGTTCCATTCCCGGTCTTTTCCCGGATGAAAACGATCTGGAAATATCTGGTAGATGACCGCATCTTCTGCCCAGGCCGGTTGGTCTGGATTGCCGACCAGGTAGGAAAATATCGCCCCGTCGTCGGCCGGTATTTGATCGCTTCCGTCTGCGGGAATGGCGATAATTTTATAGCGCACGACAGTACCAGGTGGTTGGCTGGGCAATCTGACCTGCCAGGTCTGGTAATAGTGCCAGTTCATGGTATCCCATTTGGTGGCCATTAAGTTCAGCGGAAGAGTAATAGTCTGGGGTTCTAATAAATCACAGACTACGGATGTAATTCGTTGATTCAGGCCAACAAATACCGTGATAATGGGCGTGTCGGCAGGTGCTGGCGCCAGAGGGTCCAGTTGATGGCCATGGTACACACCGAGCGTATGTTTCTGGGTGATCTCCACCCGTCGTTCAAGGGAAGAAAGGGTTCCGAAGATGAAATCTGGCATGGAGTTTCTCGTTAAATATTGTTCCTGGTGGATGGACGTAATAAATTATGATGAAAGTCGCAGAATATAGGTGCTTTGTGGGGGTAAATTCTCGAGGGGGGCGTAATTCAAAAATCCGCCCTTTTCATTGATGATGGGCGCCACGACTGAGCCTTCTCCAAATAACAGCGAGGCTTCTATCTGACCTCTTAGGGGGCTTTCCGCAAGGGATAACGTATAATCCTCAACCGCCCTTTTACTTGGGTTTACCAGCACCAAAAGCACTTCATCGTCAACGTAGCGTAAAAAGGCATAAAGCCGGCCGGGATCACTTTCTACCAACAGCCAATCGCCAACTCGCAGGGCATCCGATTGATTTCGTAGTTGGATGAGGGTGCGATAGTGGCTGAGCAATGAGTCAGAGTCCTGATCCTGGTTGGCCACATTTCGCTCATTATAATCCTCATAGGGGGCTCGCCAGGGTATGCCTTCTGTAAAGCCGGCCGCTGGTTGGACCCCTGTCCATTGCATCGGCAAGCGGATATCCTCATCAGGTTTGACGCCCATCATCCCGATCTCTTCGCCATAATAAATAAATGGGACACCAGGCGAGGTCAATAATATGGAAGCAGCGATCTTAGCCGCTCCTTCATCGCCTCTAAATTGGGACATGACCCGGTTCTGGTCATGGTTGGCCAAGAAGGTCGCGTATTGTCCGGCCGGGAAAGCATCCACAATCTCAGACTGTTGTTTAGTCAGCAGGCTGCCGATACCTTCACGGCTACTGCTGATAATGTCTTCGGCCAGATCGAATTGGAAAGCGATGTCCACCTCATCACCGGTATAGTCGACGACTTGTTGCGTGCCGGTCCAGGCTTCCCCGACGGTGAAGGCATCGGGATTGATGGCTTTATAAAATTTGTAAAAATCACCCAGCCACCGGTGAGTAGCCGGGGTATTCTCCTGAAGCCGCCCATCCTCGACCAGGTGCTTGATAGCATCCAACCGGAATCCATCGACGCCCATATCCTCTAACCAAAAGCGGGCTATCTCGTGAATACTGTCAGTTACCGCAGGATTTTTTAAGTTTAAATCGGGCATCTGATCCCAGAAGACAGCGTAGTAATAACCCGTATCACTCTTATACCAGACTTTTTGGGCATCAGGTCCCCGATAACCAGGATTCTCTTCGGACCATACATAATAGTCGCGAAATTCCGAATCAGGATCATTCGCTTCCACAAACCAGGGATGTTGGCTGCTGGTATGGTTGAGGATCAGGTCGACCACCACCCGAATTCCCCGGGCGTTGGCTGCTTCTACAAGCTGGCGGAAATCCTCCTCAGTACCATACTCCTGATCTATCTGGTAATAATCGACGACATCATAGCCGTGGTAACTGGGCGACTCCATGATGGGCATGAGCCAAATGCCGGTGATGCCCAGATCATCAGCGGTATCTGGGTCGCCGTCGTTCAGGTAGTCCAGTTGCTGAATTACACCCTGGATATCGCCGATGCCATCGCCGTCACTGTCATAGAAACTTCGGACGAAAAGTTCATAAAAAACAGTATCATTCCACCAGGGCATATCTCCTGTCCCGCTATAGAATGGATTGGGTGTCGCTGTTGGTATTGGGTCAACTTCAACCGGAGTCGATTCTGCGATTGGTATCATTTGGGTAACAGTCGATGACGAGCTATCGGGTGAGGGTGCGATAGTTGGGGGCGCCACATCCCGACTATTACAAGCGACAAACGATAGAGCAATCCATATCGATGTAAAAGAATAATAGAAAATATGCTTTATTACCATAGGTACACATGAAAATGGGGCATACGTTCAGGTATACCCCGATATTTATTTGAATTCAGGCTGCCAATGTGCCATAGAATTCCAGGCGCGCTCTGTCGAAAGATTCCAGGACCTTTACAATGTGGTTTTGAGCACTGCCAACATTTACTGGCTCTCGCCCATACCAGATACGGGGGATATCATATACTTGCCCTCGACCTCGTCTGAATCGATGGTATCGCTGTAAAGTCGGGCATCAAGATGTTTCAAGTCATTTAATATAACATTGTGTTTTCCATGATCGACAACAACCAGCACGGCCGAACTGCCCGGCTCCAGTCCTTTTTCGATTGCGCTGATAGTTTTTTTTGAAATACCAGCATGGGTCAGGCTGGCAATCAAGTTACCGGCCGCAGCCCCACCTGCACCCATCACTACCATGGTTGCCGGACCGCCCAATAGACCCAGGGTAGCTCCCACAATAGCGCCTATTTCGGTAGCCTTTTTTTTGCCGCCGAGCCATTCAAATTTATCCTTGCCATCATCGGTTTTCCAGATAGCCACAGCATCGTTGATGCCTATTTCATCTTGAATCTCGTGATAACGCTGGAGTTGGGTAAGCCCTTGTTCTACATTCCCGGGAAAGACACCCAGGATTATTTCATGTGCCATTATCGAATCTCCTTGTTTGCTAGGCTAGCCTTTTACTGAACCGGAGGTGAGACCGCCGACTATCTGGTCTTGTAAGGCGATATAGACGATGACGATGGGCAAAGCACCCATAATAGCTCCGGCGGCAAAGACGCCCCACTGCTGAGAGAATTGGCCTTGGGTAAATCCAAATAAACCAACGGTCAAAGGGTATTTGATTGAAGTGCTCAAGAGAACTCGGGCAATAACGAAGTCGCTGTAGACGAAAATGAAGGTTAGGATAGCCACAACGACGATAATCGGCCGCATAAGAGGTAGCAGTAGTCGAGTGAAAATCTGCCAGTGAGTTGCGCCATCGACCATGGCTGATTCATCAATCTCCCGCGGTATCGAGTCGAAAAAGCCCTTCATCAACCAGATATTAATACCCATAGCCCCGCCCAGGTAGACCAGGATCAAGCCGTTATGAGTGTTCAAACCGAAAGCTGGTATGACATCGCCAATTTGCAGGATCAACAAAAATAGAGCGACCATAGCCAGGATGCCTGGGAAAACCTGTATGAGTAAGATACTCCTTAACATATTTTGACGATAACCAAAGCGAAAGCGGGAAAAGGCGTAGGCAGCCAACGTCGTGATTGAGACCGAACCTATCGTTGTTATCGAAGCGATCTTAAGAGAGTTGAGTAGCCAGTTCTTAAAGGGAAATGATTTTGAAAAAGGGTTATCTGTCAGTAGCTTCTCATAATTTTCAAAATCAATATTATCTGGTATCAAACCCTGGCTAGCCAACGTATCGAGAGGGTTCAAGGAAGCCATGATGGTCACATAGACCGGAAACAAGGCAAATATGATTAGGATGAACGCGATAAGATATCGCACCACCAGACCAAGCTGATTCTGTCTCTTGCGTGAAGTTCGAAAGCTCTGGATAAAATCAGACATTTTCGCCTACCTCCTCCCACATCTGCGTGTAACGGAATTGGAGTAAAGTCAAGATAGCCACGACAATAAATATGATCATGGTGATAGCCGCGGCAAAACCATACTGGGCACCTCGCCCACCGGCGAAGGCCAGTTTATAGACATAGCTGATCAGAATATCGGTATGACCGGCCTGTGTTGCTGCCCCGGCGATGGCCGGGCCGCCCAGGTTAAACAAGTAGATGACATTAAAATTGTTGAAATTGAAAATAAATGAGGCTACCAGGAGAGGTCCCACGGCGACTAATAAGAGGGGAAAAGTGATACGCCAGAAACGTTGCCACATGTTCGCGCCATCCACCTCGGCCGCGCCGTATATATCGGTAGGGATGGCCTGAAGTGCCCCGCTACAAATGAGCATGAAATACGGATAACCCAACCAAAGATTAATTAATAAAATCCCAACCTTCGCCCACCATGGGTCAGTAAACCAGGCCGGGGCCCAACCAAATAAATCAGTCAGGATCCGATTGATAAGCCCTAACTCGGGATTAAGTAATCCACGCCACACCAGGATTGTAATAAGACTGGGTATCGTGTAGGGAATAAGAAGCAATGTTAAAATCACTTTACGACCTGGAAGCGATTTGTCATTGAAAATTAGGGCGATTCCAAGACCCAAAAAGAAAGTTGTGGTCACACTAAGAAAAGCAAAGACAAAATTCCAGATGATAATGCGCACCAGGGGTCCACGTAACGCCGGGCTTTTAAAGAAGTCCTTGTAATTATCCAAACCGACGTAGATTCGATAACCAGGTGTTAACTGCTCGCCATCATCAGCGGTGAAAAAGCCGTCGATCGGGGTATAGACATTGCCAGTAACCTGATCTGTGATGGTGTCGCTCTCCTCATCATAGACATATCTGGGTTCCAGCTCGGCCGCAGCGTCTAGACCTGTGACTTGAACCGGCCGGGGATCATCTTCGTCACCTAGTCGAAGATCACCCAACTGTCCGATATAGCGGAGAAGGTCAGTCCGTTTTAGTCGTTCGTAACCCTCGATGGTAAGGGGTATTCCGGCATCATCGAACTCGCCAACACCCTCCTCCCCTGAAGCGACCTCGATAGCTCCTACACCCGGCAAGGCTAACAAACCCCGACCATCTTCATCTTGCAGCCACAAGGCGAATTGGCCATCCTCAGCGACATAGGCTGTCCAAGTGTATGCGCCTGCGCCTTCAGGTAAATATTTAATACTCTCCAGCTGCTCAATCGCCTGTTCTTTGGTTAACAAATGACCAAAGCCAAAATTGGTGAAGGAGACATTGACCGTAAAAAGGATGGGATAGACGGCAAATAAGGCCATGAGAACCAGGCCGACCAACATCCAACGAATCGGGAAGAATTCGTTTCTAAATATGATGATATTACTGATTACGGTTAATAAACCGACGGCTACGGCGAGTACAAAGCTGTTGAAGCTAAAGAGGTTGATGATGAACCAGACGGCGAAAACATCGATAAGCGCCAGCAGCACCAGCCGGACTAACAACCCGACGACGGATGATGTCCCTTCATCCTGCTTTCCACGATCAAAAACAGATTTCGCTGCGCCCATATTTTGCCCCCGTGAGACTATGAATATTGACGTTGAAAGTAGTTAAGGTCAAATATTTGAAGAAAAAGTTGGCCACAATTTTACAGGCAATTGGGCAAACTCGCACAATTCAAAATCGATATTTATTTATTGTGGGACAAAAAAAGGCCGGAGCAATCCGCCCCGGCCTTCTGTTTATAATCAGCTAGATAGTTACTCGATAGTAATGGTCAGAAGGTGAGATTCCGGATCATAGGAAAAGCTCACGGTACCATCGGCGGCCAGGCTGAACGGATAGTTTGGACCATCTAGTTCGCCATCAACGCCGTAATTCTCTGCCCACAGCCCGTCAAGGGCAACCTTACCTTCGTAATCGCCGGCCGGCAGAGCATGGGAGGAGGTCCACAGACCATCATCACCCAGGGTCATAGCTGTGACTGCACAGGTCGGGTCCCAATCACCATCGCAACCGGCAGCAGCCTGGTAGGAACCGGGCACGTTGACCATGCCCTCGTTGGGATTCACACCGGCGATGACGTCACGAATTTGGCCGGCCGCAGTGGTGAAGGCATTCTCTGCCGTATCGCCACCGGTAATGGTCAGGACGACAGCATCGTTCCAAGAACCCCAAACAGCGCCCATCTCAGGAATATTCGGCATGGATACGGCGGTTTTGGCTGCCTCACCGAAGGCCATCATATCAGGATCTTCGGTGGCTTCCAAGACTGGTAAATATGCTGATGGTCGGTTGCCGGCCACAAAGAGTTCGGTCATGATTTCGTCTGTAGCTACGAACTCGGTCAGGAAAGCCTGGGCTAACAGAACGTTCTCGCTAAAAGCGTTTATAGCGAAGCCCTGAAGACCGCCAAAGGCATAGCCGTCTTCTGGAAAGTCGCTAATAGCATAATTGATGCCGGCATCACGAAACTGCTCCAAAGCCCAAGGTCCAGTCATGAGGAATGGCGTATCGCCTTCAACGAACAGGGCTTCAGCGGTGTTGCCATCATTGGCGTTGGGGCTGATCAGGCCGGCAGCGACGTTTTCGGCGATCCAATCGCCGGCGGCAATCATGCCTTCACTGTCAATACCGACATCATTGGGATCCCAATTACCATCGGCATCACGGCCGAAGACGTAGCCGCCAAAGTTGGTCAGGATGGGGTAGGTTTTGTAACCATTATCTTCAAGGACCAGGGCGTAGGTGACATCGCCGGAATCTTGTAGCGCGGCGCCGACGGCTAGGAGCTCGTCCCAGGTCTCAGGCGCATCGGGTACCAGGTCCGCATTACGGAAGAGGGCCATATTCTCCATGGCGTAAGGCATCGCATAAAGTTGGCCGTCCAGTGTAAAGGCGTCAAGTGCTACCTGGGCAAAGTCACCGGCTTTGTCGCCCAAATCCAGAGGGGCAACCAGGCCGCTTTCAACAAAACCAGGGTTGCGGTCATGGGCGACAAGGAAGATGTCGGGACCTTCACCGGCCGGAGCAGCGATGGGTAGCTGGTCATTGATGTCCATGACTTGCTCCACAACCAAGCCGACGCCGTAAGTGGCCTCGAAATCATCGGCCAAAGCCTGCAGAATTGGGGTGCGCGTGTCGTCGGCCCAGATGGTCAGGAATACTTCAGGCTCCATCGCGGCTTCTTCGGTCGGCTCTTCCATCGGTTCTTCGGTGGGTTCTTCCATCGGCTCTTCGGTAGGCTCTTCCATCGGTTCCTCGGTGGGTTCTTCCATCGGTTCTTCCGTTGGCTGAACGGCCGGTTCCGGTGCTGATGTTGGCGTGGGATCGTCGCCGCCACAGGCGGAGAGAACCAGGACGCCAATTAACAACAGGGATAGCAATAAAACAATTCTCTTAAACATTTGTACGTTTCTCCTCCAAAATATATTTGTATTATCAACTTTGTACGGTGCCAAAAACGGCGTAATTTTCATTAACGGTTTCAGTGTAGATCTTATTCGAACCCTCCCTCATTATTTAAACGCTTTCGAATGTTAATTCAACATGGACGACAGGTGATTCCATAAATAAATTATAACGCTGGCAGATTGATATATGCTGGAGCACTACTTAACTATTAATGTCAAGCGTATCGTCTAAAACTTGCGAATTCCTACTCAACTTACCAATTAGGATCGGACAGTTTTGGTTTATAGTCCGGGTAAATTTTCCTAAACATGGGTATTCATTTGTAATTGCCCATTGAGACTCTCTTTTAAGTCTTGTAATCTCTGGGTAAGCGCTTCTTGTTCAGTTGCAGGCAACTTTACAAACCGTAAATTGTTATACCGCTGGTGAGCGGATATCGATCTGTTTCGTAGAGTTCTTCCCTTTTCCGTAAGAAACAACCGCAACGTCCGTCCGTCGCTCTCATGTGGCTGGCGATAAACCAGTGCATCGGCCTCCAACCCTTTAACGATTCGGGTGGCATTGCTTTTGTCACATATGAGGAGCTGGCTCAAATCACTGAGTGATATCCCCGGCCTTTCTCCAATATGCACCAGGGCATAGAAACGGGAAGAGGACAAATTAAATTCATTCAGCAAACGACGGTCACCATCATCCAAAATGAGGTATATCTCGTTTATCAGGCTGTATAGCGTTTGGGTATCACTCATCGTAATAAAACTGCGACATCTAATTAACCAAGTAGATGCGGCCGCAATAGTTGCGTGGTCAATAGTTGATATGTCAACCATCTGGTGGCGAAGATTAGCACCGATCTATTTGAATGTCAAGAATGTTGTAAACGGCTGGGAAAAGAAACTAAACGGATCAGGAATCCCGCAATGAGGCGCCGAATTCACGGCTAAGTTCACTGACAATTCGCTGCCGGTTCCTGCGAACAGCTTTGTCGGTCAACGTTTTTCCCCTTGATTGGAACGTCAGGTGATAGGCCAGGCTTTTTTTGCCGGCCGGAATTTGGGCGCCGGTGTAGACGTCAAAGAGCTCTGCTTTTTGGAGCAGCGCTCCCCCGACCTGCCTGATAGTTTGGGCGACGCCACCGGCCGGCACGGACATATCCACGATGACGGCGATGTCTTCGAGCACGGCCGGAAATGGTGAAGCGGCCAGAATTGCGTGTCTTTCTGGGATGAGGGTCAGAATCAGTTCAAGATCGAGCTCGGCCGCCAGCACCGGCCATTCGCCGCGAATATCAAAAGCTTCAACCACCAACGGGTGAACTTCGCCCAGCCAACCTATTTGCCGCTCCCCGACAAGCAAACGGGCACAGCGACCAGGCCTAAACGTGACCTGGCTGCCTGGTTCGGCCACCAGATCGTCGATATGCAGGGCAGCGAAGAGGTTTTCCAGGACCCCCTTCAAATCATAGAAGTCCAGCGAACCTTTTCCATTTCCGGTATTCCAATTACGCTGGACCCTTGGCCCGCTCATAGCTAGCGTCAGCCGGCGTAGTTCATCGGGGAAGATACCGTCCTCACCGGCCAGGTATATCTGGCCAATTTCAAAGAGCGTGATCCGCTCCTGGAAACGACTGTTCGCCGAGACGATCTCCAGCATCGAAGCCAGTAGACTGTGGCGCATGGCCACCCGATCGACAGTGATAGGATTGCTCAGTGTCACATATGGGCGATCATCAGGCCGGCTCATTCCAGGTGTGAGTATTCGAGCTTCTCGCTCAGGAGTGGTTAATCGATACGAGATAATCTCCTGGAGACCTAACTGAACTAAAATATCTTTCATTCGCTCTTCATTGTCCAGTTCAATGTTACTGCGTTGGGGCGGCAGCGTATCACTCATCTCCGTTGTAGGTATGCGGTCGTAGCCGTACATCCGGCAAACTTCCTCCACCAGATCATGGCTACCCTCGATATCCAGACGATGGTTGGGAGCGAGGACCAGCAGATGGTTGCCCGTTTCTTCGACATCGAATTCAAGTGCTCGTAAATAGCCGGCTATCTCCTGGAGACTCAAATCGATTCCCCCAATCCGTCTGACTTCGGCCGCGGTTAGAATGATCGGATTCGCTTTTGGCGCGTTGGGATAATAATCGATGATGCCTTGGGCTACGGTCCCACCGGCAAGCAAACGCAACAGTTCGGCTGCTCGCCTGGCCCCTAACATCGCCTGGCTGGGATGGACCCCCCGGCTGAAGCGGAAGCCCGCTTCGCTGGTGATCTTCATTTGATTGGTGCTACGCCGGATATTCATAAAATTCCAGGCCGCAGCTTCGAGCAGGACGTCTGTCGTCTGCTCGCTGATCTCGCTGCTAGCGCCGCCCATAATCCCGCCGATACTCAGTGGTCCGGCTGGATCAGTGACCAGGATAGAGTAGGGGGGGAGAGTATGAGTCACCCCGTCGAGGGTGGTCAATTTCTCGTTTTCGTGCGGCAACCGGGTGTGGATTTGGATCGGCCCGTCTGGGTCATAACTGTCGGCACGTTGCCGCAGAAAATCATAATCGAAAGTATGGTTCGGTTGGCCAACTTCGAGCATAACGTAGTTGCTAATGTCTACCACCACATTTATCGGCCGTTGACCGGCCAGGCGCAAGCGGCGTTGCATCCAATCCGGGCTTGGTTTTTGTTCCACACCCTGGATAACCAGGGCAACAAACCTGGGATTCAGTTGTGGATCATCGGTAGTAATCCGGACCAACTGCTCAACTTCAGCTCCATCCTGCCTGACCTCATAATCTGGTTCTCGCAGAGTCTGACCGGTTAAGGCCGCCACTTCTCGGGCTATCCCAATCATGGACGCGCAACGGGCAATATTTGGAATAATGTCAATTTCCAGAACGGCATCGCCGAGCACATCCTGAACCGCGGTTCCGGGCGTATACTCGCCTTGAAGAATCAAGATCCCCTCGTGTTCATCGCTAATGCCCAACTCTTTTTCGGAGCACAACATACAGCGGTTATAGATGCCGCGTAATTGGCGACCCTTCAATTTCATCATAACCCGGCCGCTTCTGTGACCATCGTAAAGCGTTGCCCCTTCCAAGGCGAAAGGTGAATAGAGATTTAGGTCGCTGATATCTCCCTGATCCAAGTACGGAAACAGGTTGGGAGCGCCGGTGACAACTACTTCCTGTTCATCTGCGCCATATTCTACCCGGGCCAGGACCAGGCGCTCGGCATCAGGATGGCGACTTACTTCTTGAATATGACCGACAATTAACTTTTCGGAATCCCACAGTAGACGGCTGTCGTCATTGCCGCCCGGAATCCCGATATATTCGATGTCAGTGACTTCCAAGCCGGCAATAGTTAGCTTTTCAGCAAGCGCATCAATAGGCAGGGTGATGTCTACATACTCTCGCAACCAGGATATCGGTACCCGCATAATTTCACCTATTTCTCAAACAATAAAACAAATCAAGAGGTGGTTATCCAAATTGTTTCAGGAATCGCAGATCATTTGCCCAAAAATGGCGAATATCTTCAATGCCATATTTAAGCATGGCAATTCGCTCAGGGCCCATACCGAAAGCGAATCCAGAGTAAACGGCCGGATCGTAACCGCCATTGCGCAGGACGGTGGGATGAACCATGCCACAGCCCAAGATCTCTAGCCAAGATGTATATTTACATACTGGGCAGCCTTCGCCGTCGCAGAGAATACATTCTACATCTAATTCAGCGCTGGGTTCTGTGAAAGGAAAATAATTGGCTCGAAAACGAATTTTCCGGTCGGCGCCAAATATCCGCCGGGCAAAATCAGACAATGTGCCCTTCAGATCAGCCATGGTGATATTCTTACCGACGGCCAATCCCTCAACCTGGTAAAATTGGATTTCGCTCCTGGCTGTTATCTGCTCATAACGGTAACACATGCCGGGCAGAATCACGCGGATTGGTTCCGGATAATATTCGCGCATAGCATGGATCTGACCGGGACTCGTATGGGTGCGCAAGATCAATCCTGGTTCTGTCGTGTGGAAGGTGTCCCACATATCTCGGGCCGGATGATCTTCGGGGATATTAAGCAATTCAAAGTTGTATTCGTCGCTCTCGACGTCGCGGCTGCGATAGACCTGGAAACCCATATCACCCCAAATACGATTGATTTCGCGCAAGGTCTGGGTTGCCGGGTGTAAGCGGCCGCGAAAATGGCGCCGGCCAGGCAAGGTGACGTCAATACTCTCGGCCGCCTGCTGGGATTCTAACTCGGCCGCCCGAACGCTGTTTTGGCGTTCCTGGTAAGCGCCTTCCAGCGCCTTTTTTATCTGGTTGATCCGTTGGCCGAAAACCGGCCGTTGCTCAGGGTTGAGATGCCCCACCTGTCGGGTCATCAAAGTGATACGGCCCTTTCGACTCAGCGTATCTCTGTACCAACCCTCCAGCGCCTCCATATTATTCGCCGCTGCCAAGGCATCAATTGATTGGGCATAAATGAGGTTGATTTCTTCGAGCATAATTCTTTTCTCTATGGTAACTCAACGTGATATTGTTACTCTCTGTCCGGACAAAGTTGTTAGAATAGCATAGCCAATCAGGGGTGCCAATAAATAAAAAAAAGACCCGGCCCGGACGCCGCGTCTTCTAGAAGTTGGTCTCGTTGCCCTAGTTTCTCAGGCTTAACGAACCTCCCTAGCCGGCACGGCGTCGGCGGGTCCACTAAAGAAGAAAACAAAGGCAAACTGTTTATTGGACATGATGAGCGGCATAATAACAGCTTGAACCCCCATTGTCAACAAAATGTAAACTAATTTGCGGTCATATTTCAATTGTCGACTACACTTATGGTTTGCGTAAAGCGTCGGATATAATAGCGACTCTCCAGGCGCTCAGCCGTCTATTAATATCTTTTTTGAGGCACGTATGGTCAGCAAGCGCGAGTTCCGACTCGACCAGGAATATCCTTATGATCGATCAGGACCAGGACGGTGGATATTCTCCCACCTGATGCGCTACCCTTATCTTCCGCTCGTAGCCATTGGCGCGGCCGTTGTCAATAATTTTGCCGCCAGCATGATCCCGGTATTTATCGGCCGGGCATTTGATTTAATCACCTCACCTGTATGGACCACCATTGCCCTCCTGGGGTTGGCATTTTCCGTCTTTCTGGCGGCCGTGTTCCAGGGATCCATGGGTCTCGCTCGCAACTATGCCACTGAGTTCATCGCGCAACGCATCGAACGCGACAGCCGGGATGAACTTTACCTCAGCCTGTTAGGAAAGAGCCAGACTTTTCATGGCCGGCAGCGGATTGGCGATATCATGGCCCGGGCAACCAATGATGTGCGCCAGCTAAACTTCATGTTCAGCCCCGGGTTGATGTTGATCATGGATGCGGCCATTGGGGTTGTGATACCCATTATTCTAATTGCCAACCTAGAGCCCCAGCTCCTACTGGCGCCATTCTTGTTTTTGTTCTTCTTTTGGTTAACGCTGCGAGGATATATTCGACAGCTAAACCCGGTCAGCGCCGCCCAACGAGAGCAATTTGGGATAATGAACTCGGAATTGGCGGAGACGATAGCCGGTATCGATGTGGTGAAAGGCAACGTTCAGGAAGCGAAAGAAAAGAGCGAGTTTGCCAAAGACGCCAGAATCTTCCGCGATTATTACGTTCGCCAGGGAGAAATTCAAGCCCGTTACCTGCCCTTATTGGTGCTGAGTGTCGTTATGGCCCTGGGTTTTCTTCATGCCCTTCTATTGTGGCAAAATGATGTCATCACTCTTGGACAAGTAGTAGCCTATATGGGGTTGTTGAATGTGTTAAGGTTCCCAACCTTTATTTCCATATTCTCCTTTAATTTAGTGCAATTGGGCCTGGCAAGTGCAAAACGAATATTACAAACGATTAATACTGAAACCGAGTTAGATGAAAATGAGGCCGGTCTCAGCCGCCTTATCACTGGCGAAGTCAAATTTGAACACGTTAGCTTTGGTTACAACGGATCAGCTGTATTAGAAGATATCACCTTTACGGCGCACCCCGGACAGACCGTCGCCATTGTAGGCCAAACCGGTTCTGGAAAAACTACTGTGACCCGGCTAATAAACAGAATATTTGAGGTTGATTCTGGCCGGGTTTACGTTGATGGCGTCGACGTGCGCGATTGGAACATGGAATCTCTCCGTTCCCAGATCTCCACTATTGAACAGGATGTTTTTCTGTTTTCAAGGAGCATCGCCGAGAATATCGCTTTTGGCTGTCCTGATGCCACGCAGGAAGAAATAGAACAGGCGGCTATTGAGGCCCAAGCTCACGATTTTATTATGAGCTTTGAAGATGGCTATGCCACCGAAGTTGGCGAGCGGGGTGTTACCCTGTCAGGTGGCCAACGACAGCGATTAGCAATTGCCCGAGCTTTTTTGACCAGTCCCCAAATCTTAATTCTTGACGATAGTACGAGCGCCATCGATAGCGCTACCGAAGACCAAATTCAAAAAGCTATGCGTCTTATCAGCAGCCAACGCACGACTTTCCTGATCACCCACCGTCTTAGTCAGATTCGCTGGGCTGACCAGATCCTGGTTCTAAAACAGGGCCGGCTGGTGGATCAAGGGACCCATGAAGAGCTCTTGGGCCGGAGTGAGGCCTATCAAAGGATTTTTGCCCGCTATGATTAGACGAGCGAAGGATGAAGTAGATGGGTTTCATTCTGGGCGGTTTGGAATCAGAAGATTATGACCGCCAATATGATGACAAAGAGCTATTGACCCGGATTACCGGCTATTTCCGGCCGTATGGACGGCAAATGGTTTTGGTAGCGGTGATGATTGCCTTGAACTCACTGGCCGGAACCGGAGGTCCGATACTAATCTCCAAATCTATCGACATCATGGCCGAAGATCCGACCACGCAAGTAATGGTTCTTTTGTCTTTAGGAATCTTGCTGCTGGGCGTCGCTGCCTGGCTTTTCAACTACATTCGCCAGTGGCATTCGGCGCGAGTGACCGGCGATGTTGTCCTTCAGCTTCGAGAAGATGCTTTTTCGGCGACGGTCCAACACGATTTGTCCTTCTTTGACGCGCATCCGTCGGGCAAGATCGTCAGCCGGATCACCTCGGATACCCAGGATTTCTCCGAAACGGTTAACCTGGTCCTGAATTTGATGAGCCAGGTACTACTGGTGTTTATCCTGGTCATTGTATTGTTTACCATCAGTGTTCCATTGACGCTGATTATGCTGGCCTTTATGCCTATTGCGGTCATCGTTGCCCTGAGTTTTCGCAAAGTAGCCCGCAGGGTCACCCAAAGGGCCAGGCGCGTGACCGCCAAAATTAATGCTCAAATTCAGGAATCGATCAGCGGCATAACCGTGGCCAAGAGTTTTCGCCAGGAACAGGCCATTTACACAACTTTTGATGCTAACAACCGCCAGGGGTATGAGGTTGGTGTCCGGCGAGGTTTGACGCTGGTGACCATTTTTCCGATCATGGGCCTGGCCTCGGGCCTGGGAATGGGTGTTCTGGTATATGCCGGTGGTCTGGCAACCCGAGGACCGCTGGGCATTACGGCCGGTGAATGGTACCTCTTCATGCAGGCCGTCGGCTTCTTCTGGTTTCCGATGATGGGTATTGCTTCCTTCTGGAGTCAATTTCAGGATGGGCTCTCGGCTTCAGAACGTGTTTTTGCCCTGGTGGATCGCGAACCTAAAGTTACCCAGCAGGCTCAGGAGACAGTGATCGGGCTAAGCGGACGTATTGAATTTAAACACCTTATGCTGTCCTATACCGGCACGGAAATCGTTTTGCCCGATTTCTCCCTCACCATTGAACCGGGCGAGACGGTTGCGCTGGTAGGCCATACCGGGGCCGGCAAAAGTAGTGTGGCCAAGCTGGTCAGCCGTTTTTATGAGTTTCAGGGAGGCCAATTACTGATTGACGGCCGTGATATTCGCGAATTGGATTTAAAAGCGTACCGTCGTTTTGTAGGGATTGTGCCCCAGGAACCTTTCTTATTCACCGGAACAGTGCGCGATAATATCCGCTACAGTCTGCCGGAATCAAGCGACCAGGCAGTAGTGGATGCGGCCATGCATATCGGCCGGGGAGATTGGCTGGAAAACTTAACCAACGGCCTGGATACGGACGTCGGCGAGCGGGGGGCAAACCTGTCCATGGGCGAACGGCAACTGGTCGCTCTGGCCCGGGTACTGCTGAAAGATCCCAGAATTTTTGTCCTCGATGAGGCCACCGCCAGCGTCGATCCTTTCACGGAGACCTTAATCCAGGAGGGACTGGATACAATTATGGCTGAGCGAACAGCCATCGTGATTGCCCACCGGCTTTCCACTGTCAAGCATGCCGATCGGATCATCGTGATGAAAGATGGGCGTATCATCGAAGAAGGCGATCACGAATCGCTCATTAAGCGCAGCGGTCATTATGCCGAACTGTACAATACCTACTTTCGGCACCAGTCCCTGGAATATATCGAGGCCAAAAGTTGGTAGCCCGAATTGGGCTGTTCGGTCGATGATCTGCGAATGATAATGAGCTTAAAGTAATACAGAAAATTCCATCTTGCACGGAGCGAAATAAAAATTGTCACTAAAAAGGCTTAACATCGGTTATTTAACCATCCTGCTCGGTCTATCACTTACTTTACTCTTGGCAGCATGCGCCAACAATGAGAAGCAGGGGATCACCCCCCCTGTTTCCACTGTCGAACGGACTCCTATTGTTGAAGCCAGTCCCGAACAAGCGGACGCTGGTGCAGAAGTTGTTGCGACCATACCAGTCCAGGTGGCGACGGCAACTTTACTGGTATTGCCGCCCACAATCACGCCGCAGCCAACAGCTGACATTCCACCAACAGCCACAGCCACGGCGACGGCTGTCCCAGGTCAGATTGGTCCGGATAACTTCCCCGAAGATGTCAATCCGCTAACTGGCGAAAGCGTTCAAGATCCGGCCATACTTAACCGGCGTCCCCTGGCAGTCAAGGTGGCAAATACGGCGCGGGTACGACCCCAAGCCGGTCTAAATCAGGCTGACCTCGTATTCGAGCATTATAGCGAGGGTGGGATCACTCGCTTCACAGCCATTTTTTACACGAATACACCCAAAAGAGTGGGATCGATTCGCAGCGGCCGTTTAATTGATCTGGAGATCCCCATCATGTACGATGCCGCCTTCGCCTATTCTGGATCGAGCAATGAAATTAAAGAGTTGATCCGCCAAAGTATGTTTTTCGATAGGGTCATCTCACCTGATTTTGGACATGGGGGTTTCTGGCGAACCTTTGACGAAAAAAACCCGAGCGAATTTAGAGTTGATAACTTGTTCACCAATACGGTCGATTTACGCCAGATTTTAGCAGATCGCGGAGAGGAGAAACCGCCCATTTTCCACAATGGCATGACCTTCAATCCGAATCCGCCACTAGGAGGCACGCCGGTCCGAGGTGTGGAAGTTATTTATGCTGGTACTGGGATCTATTGGGAATACCAACCTGGTACCGGTCGCTTCAATCGCTGGAGTGATGGCCAAAAACACCTGGATGCCTCCACCGGTGATCAACTAAGCTTCAAGAATATTGTTATCGTCAGAGCGCCACATGTTAATACTGAGATCATTGAAGATAGCGGCGGGTCGCCGTCGATTCAGATCCAAATCTGGGGCGAAGGTCCGGCCGTTATTTTCCGCGACGGCCAGCAATATGATGGTCGATGGAAACGGGAGTATCCCCTGGATATGCTGACCTTCTATAATTCACAGGGCGAAATTTTACCCTTGGCGCCGGGTAATACTTTCATTGAGCTGGTTCCCGTGAGTTTCGGCGGATTGGCGCCGAGGATCGCAGGAGATGGGAGCTGAAGGCCAGCAAAGACGAGACCAAGCAATGTGGACATCTGGTTTTGGTGGAAATTATGATTGCCCACGAGCTGGTTGTGCGGGTCATCTTGGGCTTACCGATAAACGCGAAAACAAATCGTCTACCAAATTTAAGCAATTGAAGCGAGCCAATCCACGCTCTGATAGGCAGTCACTTAACCAGGATTCCCATTGTGCCATAAAACGCTTATCAGATGGCAAGAATCGCTAGAATGTATTGATTTAATCTGCCGGTAAATTGCACAATTTTGTAGCTTCGACCTATTTAACCGCCGCCGGCAAAAATATACAGGTTGGCGGTATATAAGCGACGTTTAGCCTTGGGCGATTTGATTCAATGGGATTTTCGCGGCTATCAAAACGTTTTGCCGTGGGAATGAGATTCTCATTGCCAAGAATAATCCAGCCATAGTTGCTGCCCGGGTCTTGGAGCCAGCCCTGGACATCTTCGACCATGCCGGAAGATGTCCCCCATATGTAGGAGCCGGCAAAGCCCACCGTCTGGGTGACACTGGCGTTCAAGTAAAAGTCACCTCCTTCATTTGACCAGGTCGTCGAACTATAAAAAGTGTGTTGCCAGGTCGCATCACCTTCGGTAGCGGTTGTCCCCATCCCCTCTTCACCTGGCGCATCGGATGTGCCCTCTCCCCAATCGGCTAAGAGCTTGTGCAACGAGACTGTCTGATCGCCGATTATGGTCTTTGACATATGCAGATCAAGGGTCGTGCTAATTATGGTTGAATTTTTCAGGATGTTACCGGCGATGTCAAAGGAGACCAGCGCCCGGCGAGCTCCGAAACCGTCGGTGTTCCCGGTAAAAATGTAACTGCCGGCACCATTGCTCAGCATGGGTTGGTCTATTTCAGCCTCAAACATCGTATTATCTTTGGATGGCTGTATAGACGCCACCAGGATCGGACATGCTGAGGTAAAGGGTGTTAGTTCAGAGTAGGTGGTTCTGTTTTTCTCAGAAAGGGCAGATGCCTTGCCGGCTATGACAAACAAAGCCATGAGCAACAATACTCTTACCAGGAAGGTAAAATATGATTGGAACCCGTCTCTTGTGTTCAATTTCTTCGCTCCTCACTTTCCAAGTTAATACGTGCAACCTCATCGAAGATCATCTTGTATTTTTGCATTAATACGAACGCTCATCCAGATCTGAGGCGGCGGCCGCTTGCTCGACTCGCCGTTTTATTCCGTTTAGCATGAGAAGGGGGAACAGGATTTCTCCAAGCATGAGGGGAAGCCATAACAAAAGATAAACCATCCGAGGCCAGACTCTGATCCGAGCCCCTAGATAGAAGCCGGGTTCCACCTGGTTGAATCTCGTTCAGAGCGAATACCCAGCAAAAGGCGCTTGTTTTTTGAAACCAGGATGTTGTCACAGGATCAAGCATTATTGCCCGGTGATATTGATCGGTATGCAAGACCATCGCCTGGTTTGGTTCCAGCGCCTTGACGACAAACCCGACTGTATCAGGTGGTCCATCATGGACGATTTCGCCAAACTGCAGCTCCTGGAATTCGGGCATGATGCGATTGGCGCACGGCCAGTAATTCGGCTTTTTGTCCTGGGGCGCCATGGGCTCGAACAAATATTTAAACAGGAATTCGCTGATCTTCGAATCGGTATACCAGCCACCGCGATGATATCCGACCTGGAGGAGCCAGGGCCAGATGGCCGAGGCCGGGGCATTAATTGTGACACCGTGGGTTGTCTCTAACATGGCATTCGGCACCAACTCATCCCAGCAATTGCCTGGCGAACTTCGTCCTTGGTCGCCCCACGATGGTGACCGAATTGGTCCAATAAATACAAACCCGCGCCCATCATCAACAATCCGCCAACCCATTTTTTCTCATCATTCCGTCTCCGGTCGGTTATTCAAGGTGTTCTTGAGGAGTCGCATCCGATATTCACGATGCTGTTAGCGGCCATGAGATTCGCTCCCCATCAGCCGGTATAAGTAACTGGTCACTCCGAATAGCGGCCTCGTCGGCAATCTTACGTAAGTAATCCCGCGAGACCGTCCCATGGTCAAGGGACTCCATATGCACAGCAACGATGGTAGCCTGGGGCGCCGCCTGCCAAACTTTGATGGTCTGCTGGGCATCCATGACGATTGGATCGCTATCGCCTAATTTGGCGCCGCTCGAGTGGGTGATGATAACGTCCGGCCGGAATTGTTCGATTGTTAGTTTGACTTCACTATACCAGACCGTATCCCCGGTCCAGTAGAGGGTGGGTTGACCTGCTGCTCGAAAAACGAACCCAGAAACCAGGCCCATCCGTTCCGCGAGATCGCCGCTACCGTGCCGGCCAGGACAACGATTGATGTGGATCCTGTGCCAGGTAACAGCATCAATAATTGGCCGTATATCTTTAAAGCCCATCGCCGCGATCCGCTCTTCATTACCGGGCTGGCAAAAGAGTGGTATTTCTTTGGCTAAGGATTCCTGGGCCAGGGGATCAAAATGATCGATATGGAGATGGGAGAGAACGACTGCTTCCGCCCCGGCCAAAACTTCAGCGGCCGGGCAGGGTAGATCGACTATTGGATTCGGCGAGATCCCGGCGAACGATTCCAGCGTCTTTGAGGGCGCCAGGAAAGGATCTAATAACAATTCACGGCCGTTATATGTGAGGCGCATGGTTGCATTTCGAATGAGTCGGATTTGCATCATTTCTCCTGGTTTCAATGTAAACGCAAAACGTACCACAGCCTGTTCAATCGTCAACCTGCTTAGACATAAATCTACTTCCTCACGTTATTGACTTTAAGGTTCGAACAATGGTGACAAGCTAACCATTCAGCCAAAGATTGATACTTTTAAGCTTTCCCCTTAGGAATCACCGTGGATTTTGACTGCATCTACCAATAATGATATCGTTAAGATGTTGTCCATTTAGCGGTATTCCTCGTGTACACATTACGGAACCTGCTCTGTTTTCAGAGGTACCGAAGAAATGAATAATTGCATTGGAAGGAGGTGTCTGACAATCGATAACTAAATTAGGTTCAGTTCCAGGGGATGAGACCTTCATCCCTGATTAAATGTAGCCAAATATGGCTAAAGAGTACTTAGTAAAGTTAGGAGAAGAACATGTTAGATTTCAAATTTCGCCGTTTTTCGGTGCTAATCATCGCCCTGTTGTTGGTCTTTGTGCTGGCAGCATGTGGTGGTGATGATGCTACTGAGGAACCTGCAACAACTGAAACAACCGACACAACAGATACAACTGGGGAAGAGGTCGCTACACCTGAAGAGGTGATTGCTGAAGGTAGCATCGCCGTTTTGTTGCCGGATAGCGCTTCATCGGCCCGCTGGGAGGCAGATGATCGCCGATTCTTCGAGGAAGCCTTCGACGCGGCCGGTGTTGAGTACACCATCGTAAATGCCGAAGGCGATGCCCGTGTGCAGCAGACACAAGCTGAACAGGCTATCACCAACGGCGCCAAAGTACTGTTGCTGGTCAATCTGGACAGCGGCAGTGGTGCGGCCATCATCGCCCAGGCTCGAGAAGCCGGCGTAAAAGTTATTGATTATGATCGCCTGACAATTGAAGGCCCGGGTGCTGACCTCTATGTGAGCTTTGACAATGTTTCTGTCGGCCGCCTCATGGGTGAGACCCTAGAACCGGCCATCGATGCCCTTGGTGTTGATACACCTCGCGTCGTTCAGCTAAATGGTTCGCCGACTGACAACAATGCCACACTATTCAGGGAAGGTTACTTTTCAGTAGCTTCACCCCGTTACGATGCTGGTGATTGGGAATTAGTTGACGATCAAGCTGTGCCCGACTGGGATAACCAGCAAGCGCTAGTTATCTACGAACAGATCCTGACCGCGGCTGGTGGCGATGTGGATGCAACCTTTGCCGCTAACGATGGGTTGGCAAACTCAGTTATCTCGGCTCTTAAGAGCCAGGGCTTGGGCCCAATTCCTGTAAGTGGGCAAGATGCAACTGTGGCCGGCATCCAGAACATTCTGGCCGGCGACCAGCTCATGACCGTTTACAAACCCATCAAGCTGGAGGCTGAGGCCGCCGCCGCCGCTGCTATCGCTTTGCTCAAGGGTGAAGATGTAACGGCCGTTGCTAACGATACCCTCAACAATGGCCAGAATGATGTGCCATTTGCCAAGTTGACTCCTCTTGCCGTGACCAACGACAACATTGCCGAAACAGTGATAGCCGATGGTTTCCGCACCTGGGAAGAGATTTGCGTTGGCGACTTTGCCCAGTATTGTCCGGAAGAATTCGGTGGTGTAGCCATGGCCGACGAGGAAATGGGAAGCATCGCCGTACTTCTGCCTGATAGTGCTTCATCGGCTCGTTGGGAAGCAGACGACCGCCGTTTCTTCGAAGAAGCTTTTGATGCGGCCGGCGTTGAATACACAATTGTCAATGCCGAAGGCGACGCTCGCGTGCAGCAAACTCAGGCTGAACAGGCCATCACTAACGGGGCCAAGGTTATCCTCTTGGTCAATCTGGATAGTGGTAGTGGCGCGGCCATCATTGCCCAGGCCCGAGAAGCTGGTGTCAAGGTCATCGATTACGATCGTTTGACCATTGAGGGACCAGGCGCTGATGTTTATGTGAGCTTTGACAACGTCTCGGTCGGCCGCCTGATGGGCGAGACCCTCGAGCCGCTGATTGATGCTCTTGGTGTAGATGTCCCTCGCGTTGTCCAGCTTAACGGCTCACCGACCGACAACAACGCCACCTTGTTCCGGGAAGGTTACTTCGGTGTGGCCTCACCCCGCTACGATGCTGGTGATTGGGAATTGGTCGATGACCAGTCTGTGCCTGATTGGGATAACCAGCAAGCCCTGGTGATCTACGAGCAGATCTTGACTGCTGCCGGTGGCGACGTTGATGCAACCTTCGCCGCCAATGACGGGCTGGCAAATTCGGTTATCTCAGCCCTGAAGGGTCAGGGTCTAGGTCCGATCCCTGTAAGTGGTCAGGACGCGACCGTGGTCGGTATCCAGAATATCTTGGCCGGTGACCAGTCCATGACTGTCTATAAAGCGATTAAGGCAGAAGCAGAAGCCGCTGCAGCGGCAGCCATCGCCCTTCTAAAGGGTGAGGATGTAAGCGCCCTGACCAGCGACGTACTCAACAATGGTCAAAACGACGTACCGTTTATCAAGCTGGTACCCGTGGCTGTGACCATTGCTAACATCGCCGAGACCGTGATTGCCGATGGGTTCCGGAATTGGGAAGAAATCTGTGTCGGAGACTTCGAGGCATTCTGCCCGGCCGATCGATAATCTTTAGTCCATTCCAATAGTAAATGTGGGGATACTTCTCTTGGAGAGTGTCCCCACATTTTATATAATCTTCGTGTTGTTCTGTATAAAGGAGGGCTTATGTCAGAGGAACCCCTACTTGAATTGAAGGGCGTGTCGAAGAACTTTGGGGCGGTTGAGGCGCTTAACAGCGTTAACTTCGAGGTATGCGGGGGCGAGATCATGGCTTTGGTGGGGGACAATGGGGCTGGTAAGTCAACCCTGATTAAAGGAATAGCCGGGATCTATCCCTTCGATGAGGGGGAGATCTACTTTGACAGCCAACCAGTAAAAATCCACGGTCCGAAAGATGCTGCCGATTTGGGTATCGAAATCGTTTACCAGGATTTAGCCCTGGCTGATAATCTAGATGTCGTGGCCAACATGTATCTCGGCCGCGAGTCGATACAAAGCCCCTGGCGCCTGGATGAAATATCCATGGAAAAGGCGGCTATCGAAACGCTAGATTCACTCTCGGTTACCACTCTGCAGTCGGTGCGCCAACCGGTTGTCTCTCTCTCCGGCGGCCAGCGCCAGGCAGTGGCCGTAGCCAAGGCAGTTATGTGGAATTCCAAGGTAGTGATCTTGGATGAACCAACGGCTGCCTTGGGCGTGGCTCAAACACGACAAGTATTGGACCTGGTCAAGCGCTTGCGTGATAAAGGATTAGGTGTCGTGGTTATATCTCATAACCTGCACGATATTTTTGAAGTAGCCGATCGGATCACCGTACTCCGGCTGGGCAAGCTGGTTGGTATTTTCAACGCTGCTGAAACAAGCCAACAGCAAGTTGTTCATGCCATTACGGCCGGTAAAATGGACCACGTTCCAGGGATGGAAATAGCATGAGCGAATCACAAGACACTGTAACAAAAGAAAAAAGCCTGCTCCTTGGCCAGAATACCACTCAAACCTTGTCACAATACGCTCGTAGTTCCTGGGTCAGGATGAAATCCGGCGATCTGGGTTCACTGCCAATCCTTCTGGGTGTTGTGGTCATAGCCATCATTTTTCAATCACAAAACGAAAATTACCTCACACCTCGTAACTTCGTTAACCTGATGGTACAGATGTCTGGCATGGCCACTATCGCCATTGGCGTTGTTTTTGTTCTTTTATTGGGAGAAATCGATCTCTCTATCGGTTATGTGAGTGCAGTAACGGCTGTGACGATGACCTTGTTGTTGCGTGAGCCAGATGCCATGGCCTGGTATATTGCCCTACCGCTTGGATTGGGCGCAGCTTGCCTGATTGGCATTTCCCAGGGCCTGATTATCACCCGCTTTGCCTTGCCCTCTTTCGTAGTGACGCTGGCCGGATTTTTGGTCTGGAATGGAGTTGTGCTTATTTTGATCGGCGCCGCCGGTACCGTCATCATTCAGGACGATACGGTCGTTGGCATTGCCAATCACTTTCTAACTCCAATCCAGGGTTGGGGGGTCTGGCTTATTGTCTCGTTGGCGTTTGCCATAACAAGAGCCTCTCGTTGGCGTTCCCGCATCGGCCGGGGAGTCTCCAGTACTCCTGGAGTGATGGTGGTCGCCCAGATTCTATTTGTTTCCCTTATCTTGGGGATAATTGTCTATATCTGCAACCTGGACAGAGGTGTGCCTCTCGTGGGTATCATTTTAATGGTCCTGGTCTTAATATTCACCTTCCTCGCAGGCAGAACGAAGTTTGGCCGATATGTCTATGCTATTGGCGGAAATATTGAAGCAGCACGCCGGGCCGGCATCAATACGCAGCGGATCCGGGTTCTGGTATTTATGATCTCCAGTCTGATGGCCGGCATGGGCGGTATCGTGCTGGCTTCTCGCCTGCGTTCAGTCGATACGGCCGCCGGTGGTGGGAACTTGTTGCTCATCTCCATCGCAGCCCCGGTTATTGGCGGCACCAGCCTCTTTGGCGGCAGCGGCCGGGTCATCAGCGCTGTACTAGGAGCGTTGGTCATAATGAGCGTTGAAAACGGCATGGGCTTGCTGGGTTATAGCTCCGGCGTCAAATTTGTGGTCACCGGCCTGGTATTACTCGTGGCGGTGCTCATTGACGCAATCTCCCGCAGAAGTAAGGCTCAGTCAGGTATCGCTTAAGAGAAAAGTTTCGATCTGGATAACTATTGCTTGGCAATGAATAGGCGGTTTTCCGATTATGGGGAAGACCGCCTAATATTTTTCAGGCACAAATGTCTGCTCGTCAAAGGGCGGCCGAATATAACCGGTACCTTCTACGCGGTGGGGCAGTTCAATGGGCGGCGGGAGAATGTCTTCATATTGGATTGAGCTGACAATGTGACTGATGCAGTTCAACCGAGCTCTTTTTTTATCGTCGGCATTGACCACCAACCAGGGTGCTTGTTTGATGTCGGTATAATCAAACATGCGGTCTTTGGCCTTAGAGTACTCTTCCCACTTATCTCTTGACCTGATATCCATCGGACTCAATTTCCAACGACGTTTAGGGTCAGCTGCCCGAAGTTGGAAGCGATGCTCCTGTTCTTCGTCACTGACTGAGAACCAATATTTCAGGAGAACAATCCCTGCTCTAACCAACATGCGCTCGAATTGTGGACAAGATCGCATGAATTCTTCATATTGCGTTTCGGTGCAAAAGCCCATCACGTGCTCGGTGATAGCCCTGGTATACCAACTGCGGTCAAAGAGAACGACCTCGCCGGAAGCCGGTAAATGGGCTACCCAGCGTTGAAAGTACCATTGGGTTTTTTCTCGCTCCGTAGGGATTCCCAAGGCGACTACGCGCATGATCCGCGGATTGGTCCGCTCGATAATCCGTTTGATGACGCCCCCCTTGCCGGCCGCGTCTCGCCCCTCAAAAACAATAACCGCTCGTAAACCTTTTTCTTTGACCCAATATTGCATTTTCACCAACTCTTCCTGGAGTTGGGTGAGTTCCTGCATATAAAAGCTGTTGCTCAGTTTACCATTCTTTCGATATTTTTTTCGCCACTTCTGTTCAATATCGTCAAAGTATCGGTTTTCTGTATCGACTTCCGCACCCGCATCTGCCGCTACCGGCTGTCCAGCGCTTTGATCAACATCGCCCGGTGATGGTGCTTGCTCTTCTGACATCAGTACCTCCTAACTAACAATGCGGCTGTGCGACTACGTCGCTCCAATAATGATTATCGAAAAAATGTTGTGTGCAATTAAGCCAGTCACTCTGCGAATTATGCAGCTACAGAGTATATTTCTTTAGGGAATCCTGGTTCGCTTGTTTTATCGTGCGAGACTTCTGATTTACTAGAATATAGGCAAAGCCAGGCGAGTTTGCAAATAACAATAAGGTTGGCGGTCGCCCGCTGATAAGATATGCTTTTCTTATCATAGCTTTCTACTCATTCTAAGGGAAAACACCATGCGCTACGGTTACTTTGACGACAGTGCCCGGGAATATGTTATAACGAGACCCGACACACCGTTACCCTGGATAAACTACCTGGGAAGCGAAGCATATTTTGGCTTGATTTCCAACACAGCCGGCGGCTATAGTTTTTATAAAGATGCCCGCTTACGTCGCCTGACCCGCTATCGATACAATAACGTTCCTCTTGATAGCGGCGGACGGTATCTCTATATTCGCGATGTTGAAAGTGGTATTTATTGGTCGCCGACCTGGCAGCCCACCTGTCATGAGCTGGAGGATTACACCTGCCGCCATGGCCTGGGATATACGACTATTTCCTCATCTTATACCGGGATTCATACCCAGGTTCGCTACTTTGTTCCCCTGGCCCAAAATCTAGAAATCTGGCAAACGACTATCACAAATCATCGAGAACAGGCGGCAAACCTTTCGATATTTTCTCTGATCGAATTCTGCCTTTGGGATGCGTGGGATGATGCGACAAATTTCCAACGCAACTTTAGTATCGGCGAAGTTGAGGTAGAAGATGGTATCATTTATCATAAGACGGAATATCGTGAGCGCCGCGATCATTATGCCTTCTTCGCTTGTTCTGAGCCGGTTGCCGGATTTGACACCCAACGGGACGCTTTTCTGGGACCGTATCAAACTTGGGCAGACCCGGCGGCGGTAGCCGAGGACGCCGCCCGCAATTCCATAGCTTATGGCTGGGCCCCCATCGGTTCCCACCAGGTAAGATTATCTCTTGCTCCTGGTGAAACGAAAGAACTCATTTTTCTACTTGGCTATCAAGAAAATCCGGCCGATGAGAAATTTGACCCACCGAATTCCTCTACAGTGAATAAACGGTCAGCCAGGCCAATCATCGATCGTTTTATTGATGGCCAAAAAGTTGCCAGCGCCTTTCATGAATTAAAGTCATACTGGGATAAGCTATTAACCATCCAACAAGTGCAAAGCCCTGACGACCATACGAATCGGATGGTCAATATTTGGAACGCCTACCAGTGCATGGTGACCTTTAATATGTCTCGCTCAGCATCCTACTTCGAGTCGGGAATCGGCCGGGGTATGGGCTATCGCGACTCCAACCAGGATCTTCTGGGTTTTGTCCATATGGTCCCCCTGCGGGCTCGAGAGAGGATTTTGGACCTAGCCTCAACTCAATTAGATAGTGGGGGCGCCTATCACCAATACCAGCCCCTTACCAAAAGGGGAAATGACACTGTTGGCGGAGGCTTTAATGACGATCCCTTGTGGCTTATCCTGAGCGTAACCGCCTATATCAAGGAAAGCGGTGACCTGGCGATTCTTGAGGAACAGGTTCCCTATGACAACCGTCCGGGCAGCGAAAGACCATTGTATGAACATTTGCAGCGTAGTCTAAGTTATACCCTAGAACGGTTGGGACCTCACGGTTTGCCTCTTATCGGTCGGGCAGACTGGAATGATTGTTTGAACTTGAATACATTTTCCTCAAAATCCGGGGAATCGTTCCAAACGACGACCAGCCGGGATGGCCAGACGGCCGAATCTATATTTATTGCCGGGCTATTTGTTCTGGCCGCCCGGGAAATGGTCACCTTGGCCGAACAGTATGAGCGCCTAGATGACGCCGTAACTTATGGTGAAGAAGCGGAACGACTGGCGGCAACGGCCCTCACCTCTGGTTGGGATGGGGATTGGTTTCTTCGTGCATACGATGATTATGGCTCAAAAATCGGATCGCAGAGCTGTAATGAAGGGCAAATATTCATCGAGCCGCAAGGGATATGTATAATGGCTGGTATCGGCGACGAGAGTGATCACAGGCAACGCGTTTTGTCAGCGGTTCACGAGCGCCTGGCAACGCCCCATGGTATCGTTCTACAGCAACCGGCGTACTCTAAGTATTACCTGGAACTTGGCGAAATTTCCACCTATCCAGCGGGATATAAGGAAAATGCAGGCATATTCTGTCATACCAACCCCTGGATAATGATTGCCGAGGCGATAGCCGGCAATGGTGACCAGGCCCATGATTATTACAACCGGATCAATCCCTCTTTCCGAGAATCGATCAGTGAGGTTCACCGTTGTGAGCCATATGTGTATGCTCAGATGATTGCCGGACGTGACGCCCCGACTTTTGGAGAAGCAAAAAATTCGTGGCTTTCAGGCACGGCCGCATGGAACTATGTGGCAATTACGCAATGGATCTTGGGTGTCCGGCCTGCGTATGATGGGCTGATTATTGACCCGTGCATCCCTCGATCGTGGTCTGGTTTTACTATCCAACGCCATTTCCGGGGTGTTCAATACGAGATTGAGGTGCGCAATCCAAATCGCGTTTGTCGTGGGGTCCGGTATCTGCTCGTGGATGACCGGCAGATAGCTGGTAACGTTGTCCCCATTATGAATGATGGCCAAAAACACCGGGTGATCGTTGAATTAGGCTAGGCCAGAAAACCGCCGGCCAGGTAACAAGATAGCCGGGCACAATTGTCAAAGATGATCTAATGTACCTGCTTGGAATTGATCTGGGAACATCTGCAGTAAAAGCTGTGCTGACCACAACTGACGGCCAGGTTGCGGGTATTGGCGGCATCGAGTATGCGATTTCTAGGCCACAGCCAGATCGCGCAGAACAATCCCCTGATGATTGGTGGAGGGCAACTGCCGGCGCCGTCCGTCTGGCCATGGAACAGGCCGGAGGTCCTTATCAGGCGGTGTTGGCAATTGGTCTGTCAGGGCAAATGCACGGGACGGTGCTACAGGATCGTACTCATCATTTGCTTCACGAGGCGATCATTTGGCCTGATAGAAGAAGCACGGAACAAGTTAAGGAGATCGGTCGTCGAGTTGGCAGAGAGCGCTTAATCCAAATAAGTGGCAGCCCGGCCGCAACAGGATTTCAAGCAGCCACAGTTCTTTGGTTGCAGCAAGAAATGCCTGAATTGTGGCAAAAAACACAATTTATCCTGACTCCAAAGGATTATTTGCGCTGGCGCTTAACCGGCGAAATCTCATCCGAACCCAGCGACGGTTCTGGTACATTATTGCTCGACGTCCAGAAGCGTGATTGGTCGGCCGAACTCTTGGAGATGTTGTCCATCAAGCAGGAGCAGCTTCCACCAATTTTCCCATCGATCTCGGTCAGCGGTGTACTTACCCAGCCGGCCGCCGAAGCGTTGGGGTTGGAACCTGGTATTCCCGTTGTCACGGGGGCGGCCGATACGGCCTGTTCCTTACTGGGAGCCGGGGTCACCGGTACCAAGACATTATTAGTTACCATTAGCAGTGGTGGCCAAATTATCTTGCCATCAACTGAGCTTAATCTCGACCTCCAGGGTCGTGTGCATACATTTTGCAGTGCGATTGATCCCCTCAACGGTCACGCAGGCTGGTATCAGATGGCGGCAATTCTTTCGGCGGGCATGAGCTTACGTTGGTTAAGAGATCAAATTTTCTGCCTGCCCGCTGAGGCGGCATATGAGCGGATGAATTCCTGGGCTGAGGAAGCACCTTCTGGAGCTAATGGCTTGCTTTTTTTGCCCTATCTGACCGGTGAAAGGACGCCCCATATGGATCCCCATGCCCGGGGCATGTTCCTGGGTTTGACTGCCGGTCACGGCCGGGAACAGATGGTTCGGGCCGTAATGGAGGGCGTCTGCCTGGCCTGTTATGATGCCTATTCAGTTTTGGTCGAAATGGGAGCATACCCAAAACAGATTATCATGGCCGGTGGTGGAGCCCGGAGCCAACTCTGGCAACAGATCTTGGCAAATATATTTGATTTACCAGTTCAACCTTTACTCGTAAATGAACAATCGGCCGTGGGGGCCTGTCTGCTAGCCGGTGGAGGTGTCGATGCTCTTGATCCGATCGAGGCCGCCCAATCCTGGGCTGTTTATGGACCGGCTGTTGAACCGCAACCCGCTCATACGATCCGGTACCGTCAACTGCTGGCCATTTTTCGAAGTGCCTATCGAAAACATATCGATGATTTCCAGGAGTTAGGTAAACTTGAGCCAGCAGTTATTGATAGATCTTAAGGGTGCAGTCATCGATCCTGGGGTTGGCCCAGGCATATTAGGGGCACATTCCAGTTCAGTTAGAGGGGAATCGGACGATCAGGAAAAGAGCTTCAACCATAATTGAGACAGAGCGTTTCTTAATTAGATCGGCCGGTTCGCACGATTCTAAGCTCCTTTTCACGCTCTGGACCGATCCGCGGGTGATGATCTATGTTGGGTATCCTCAAGGTTTGCGCATAACTCAAGAAGAGATCGTCAAGAGTATCACTGAACAAGACCTCACCCGGCCATTTGGGCGGTATCTCATAATCGATATCAAAGCAACCTCGTTATCTATCGGGGAATGCAAAATGTATATGCCGGACGAAGAGGGGATTAGTCGCACTGATGTCAAGATCGCACCCGAACATTGGGGCTACAAATATGGTGTAGAGGTTAAACAGGCCTTGGTGGATTATCTGTTCGAGCACACTGGCTGCTTATCTGTTGAGGGTACGCCAAATGTCAACAATATAGCCTCTATCAAGATGCAGGAAGCGGTTGGCGCCGTTCGTCTCTCCGAGGAAATGTATCAATTCCCGGTAGCAATGGCTGCATACACCACACCAGTACATCATTATATCTATCAGCTCTACCGTCCGACGTGGGAGCAGCGCAGAAAATCATCAGGGCGGGCAACTTGACTACTCTATCTCGCGCTTAAATACGCAGAAATAGCTGTTGCTCCAGCGGGCCATAGCATCTCCGGCAATAAAGCCGACATCCCCTTTCTTACCCACAGCCCCAATGGGCTCCATATGCACCATTTCCCAACCTTGCTCCCCCAGCGTGTTTAACTCGGGAATCATTGTTTCCGGAGCATATTTGTCTGGCTCACTACCTGGCCAATGTTGACCAAAGTATTCCTGTGCTCCCCGGTTGCTGGCATTAGCGTAGATAAACCGGGTCAGATATTCCCAGCGTCTTCTTTTTTGCATGAATAACTCCCATATTACAGAAAAACAGGGGCAGTGGAGGAGATCACTGCCCCTATTATTACTAGGTGTTCCTAAGTCTTTTCGCTTGTATACTTTCGCGGCTCGAAAGCCTTAACACATAAAGATTGTGTCCCATATAGCCTAGAGAATAAGAGGTCAATTTGCATCGGACTCATGTAGAGTTTTGATATAGGACGCCAGTACAATAGCGACGTTGGTCATCTGTTCAAGTTGAGGTGTCCTCATGTGACGAGTTTTGAGCGGAAAGCCAGAGCAATTGCCTCGGTCCGATTCGAGACCCCCAACTTGGATAGGATCTGGCTTACGTGGGCTCGGGCTGTTGACCGGCTGACATTCAATTCTTTTGCTATTTCCGGATTACTGAGTCCTTCAGCCACCAATTTTAGAACCTCATGCTCTCGAGGGGTCAAATCATGTCCTGGGGCAGGTCCTTCACTTGCCGAACGGATCAGAATTCGAGTCGCCTCGGGGTCAAGGGTGGAGCGGCCAGCCTGAGCAGCACGAATAGCTTTCGCCAATTCCTGTGCTGTGACCCCTTTTAATAAATAACCAATCGCCCCTGCTTGAAGCGCATTCCGCACCAGGTCTTTATCTTGAAAGCTGGTTAAGGCGATAATCTGGATCTCTGGCCGGCTCGAGCGAATGAGACGTGTGGCGGTAACGCCATCCATTTCTGGCATCATCAGGTCCATCAGGATGACATTCGGGAGGTATCGATCGCAGCTATCAACTGCTTCCCGGCCATTCGCGGCCTCGCCTACCAATTCCAGATCAGGATAGACTCTTAAAAAAGATGCCAGACCTCGGCGAACCATCGCGTGATCATCAACTAACATCACTCGAATTGCCTGAGAGTCCGTCATGGTTTCTACGCTGTAGTTAACAAAGTAAATGGGACAAAGTAGTTCATGTTTAATCAGGGCGCGCTATGACCTCAGGCGGTTTTGGCGACTACGAAATACGTTGCGGCATCATCTTGTAGAAGTACCCAAAGCGTATAGGCGCCAATCAAGGTGCCAACTGGGAAATTGAATATTCCCAGAATACCGACGACAATAGCCAGCGGGCGACCCCAAGATCTTCCCTTTAACAGGCCATAGCCGGCCAATAGACTGGGCAAAGCCAGGATAAGCATCAAGAAACCCACACTGGTACCGACCACAGATAGGATGGCTAATGCCGTCGGATCGCCGCTTGCGAATCCAATTCCTGATAGGAGCAAGAGGATGAAACCTCCAACCACAAGCATCAGTGAGCCGTTTATAGCCTGAATCCAGCCTAAGATTGTTATATGCATCTGAAGGTCTTGACGTTTCATAGAATTCATTTTTCCTCTAGTGCTAAGCTTGACAATCACCGCGGGTGTATCGACACCGTTGGAATTGGATGAGCCTCAATAAGATATGTTGGTACATTGAGGGTAGTCTAACATGAGCCGGAAGACCACACATCGGCCACCTGGGCAAAAAGGCTGTAGCCAGTTGGCCAATTCTCATGCAAGGGAAAATAAGGGATAGTACAGGCCTACTGTTAGACCTTTCGGGCAAGGGTTTTAGTCTATTTGTAAAGATAAACTGTTGTCTGATTACGCTGGGCTGGAAGCAACCGGTGCGGAGGCGTCCTGGTTATGAAAGCTGTCGATCGCGGCCAGCAGTCGTTCGGGTGGATCAATTTTGCTAACGAAGGCATCTGCACCAGAGCTGATTGCTTCGCGACCAAGCTCTGGACGGCCGCTCAGGGCGATAATAATTATCCCAGGTCTTAACTCTCGCAATGTATCTATCGATCCAGCCCCGGATAAACCGGGCAATAACCAATCCAGGATTAGCATATCGGGGCTAGCTGTTTTCAGGAGGGCAAATAACTCGTGGGCATCCATAGCTTCACCAGCCAGGTTCAACTCCGGCCGGCTGGCTAATAAGACGTGCAATGCGTAAAGAACATTCGATTGGTCATCGGCGAGTAATATTTTCATCAGGTCTCTCACTCTGCATTATCAAAGCTGATACTCGCAGTTTAAACCAATCGACCCTCAAAGACATCGGGCAGATGTGGCATTGTTTTATTGGCCAAGTGGCCGATTTTTATTACACCTCTTTTAATAGTATTTGATGAGGTTATTAGCAAGGGGGGGATTAAAGAATAAGGCCTTCACGCAGGGCCATGGCAATGGCTTCTCCACGATTGGACACATCCATTTTGTCTAGAATATGGCTTACGTGAGCTTTTGCTGTTGCTCTGCTTACAAACAAACGCTCGGCTATTTCGCTATTGTTGAGACCTTCCACAACCAGGGCCAACACTTCCATTTCCCGGTTCGTCAAGTCAAAATGACTCTTGGCATCTGCTTCAGCCGTCTGCATCTGGAGCAGGGTTTTGAGGGCCTCGGGCGAAAGCGTTGATTGTCCGGCATGGGCTGCTCTAATGGCGACTGCCAGTTCATCTATCGTCACATTCTTAAGCAGGTAGCCGATAGCGCCGGCCTCGAGCGCGTCACGAATCAGGTCCTTTTCCTGGAAACTGGTCAAGGCGATGACCTGAACATCCGGATAGCGTTCGCGAATAGCGAGGGTCGCGGCCGCGCCATCCATTACCGGCATAACCAGATCCATTAGGATGACATCTGGTTGGGCCGTGTCGCAGACTTCCAATGCTTCAAGTCCATCCCTGGCTTCGCCGACCAGCGTCAGATCAGACTTCACCTGCAGGAATGCAGCCAACCCGCGACGAACCATATCATGATCATCTACCAACATTACTCTGATTGGATCGATTTCCGCCATTAGCCGTCCTTCTTTTTATATGAACCTTTACTATACATAGAACCTTGATATGGTCCAATTAAGCCCAATTGTTTGTCTGATACACGGATGACGAAGAAATGTCCGTTTCCAGGTTTAACTACGATTAGGAAGTGACCAACTAGGAAACCTATGCCATTTCCTGCCATTCAACCATAATCCTGGTGCCCTCTTCCGGTTGGCTTTGAACAGTCAGAATCGCGCCAATAGCTTCGCTGCGTTCGCGCATATTATAAAGCCCGAAGCGATCTGACGGAACGTCGTCGATAGAAAACCCTCGACCATTATCCTGGATCACCAACAGTACCTTCTTCTCCTCGCGGCTGCTCAATTGGATTTCAATTTGTGAAGCCCGAGCATGCTTAATCACATTGTTCAATGATTCCTGAGCGATACGATACAAGGCAACTTTCACATGGACAGGTAGATCGTTGATCGCATCTGCCTTTGTAATGACACTGATACCGGTGCGACCACCCACCGATTCGGATAATTGGTGAAGTAGATCTTGCAGATTTGCCTCATCTAAGGCGGTTGGCCGCAACTCTAGCAATAACGTCCGCATCTCGGCCAGAGCTCCCCGCGTTAGTTGGCGCAGGTCGCGAAGAAGATTTTTTCCTTCTCCCTGATCGATTTCCCATATCGCAGGTATTGTCTCAGCAATCAGGCTGGCTGAAAAGATCGTTTGGGTTACGGCATCGTGCAATTCGCGCGCCAACCGACTCCGCTCTGAGGCCACCGCCATTTGTTCCGCCTGCTTCCGTAAGTAGTTATTGGCGATAGCCAATGTGGCCTGGTCGGCAAAGGTAAGGCCCAATTCTTGATCTTCTTCAGAAAATGATCGCTCGTGATCATAAAGCATAATCAGGCCCCCATATACCTCGTCGTCAACAATAACCGGGATGCCTAATATGGCCCGGTGAGATCCAAATGATCCAGCGCGGATGTCAGGATTTGCCAACCAATACACGACGAGATCAGGCACGATCAACGGTTCTTTTTCCAATAAGGCGGCCTGGGCCCACTGGTCGGTTATCATTGACAGGCCTGGATTAGGCGAGTAGCGAATTTGGCCACCAGGATTTGTGGCAACAATGTTCATGCCACTGTCTTGTTCTCGACGGAAAATGATGGCATCTTCGGCATCAGTCAATTTTGCGGCCTGTGAAACGATATAATGCAAACTCTCTTCTAGCGACCGGTTGGAGTTGATTTGCACCATTATTTCCCGCAAACCTTCGGCAATTTGCCGGCGGCGCTCAATTTCAACTGTTCGGACCGATACCTGCTCCTCCAATTCACGAGTTCTAGCTAAGGTACTCCGGGATCGCAGACGATAGCCACCAAAGATCGCAGCGGCAATCATTATGGTAACGATGATAGCGAACCACCAGGTCTGCCAGAACGGGTAAGGCACACGAATGGCCAGTTCCAATTCTTTGGTGCCCCAGACGCCATCGCTATTACCGCCATAGGCTCGAAAAGTGTAGTCGCCAGGTGGAAGATTCGTATACGTTGCGACTCGCCGTTCGCCAGTGTAGTTCCAGTCGCGGTCAAAACCATCCAGGAGATAGGCATATTGATTTTCTGTAGGTGTTCCATAATGTAGTGCGGCCAATTCCAAGGATACGACAGTATCAGCCCGGGAAAGCACAATTTCTCCCGCCTGGTTAGCGGTTACAGCAAGAGGGGATTCCGGTCCAAAGGAAATAACTTCATTTTGTATACGGAAGTTCAGATAGATATTATTGGCGTTGAATAAGGATTATCTTGGACATCTTCGGGTCGGAATACATTGAAACCATTGATCCCGCCAAAATACATATCACCCGATTCGTTCTGATAATAGGCGCCTGAATTAAATTCTAATGATTGAAGCCCATCACTAGAATCAAAATTGCGAAATGTTTCGTCTTTCGGGGTCGAACCGAGATAGCCCTCTATTGGTGCTCAGCCAAAGATCACCCGACTGTTCTTCAAGAATGCCAACAACATTGTTGTTGGGGAGCCCATCTCCTTCTCGGAAGTGACTGAATAAACCCGTTTCGGGATCATAATCGGTCGAGACCGTTGGCTGTCGCCAGCCAAAGTACACCGCGTTGATCTTGGTGAATGGCATTAATAATATCACTGGCCAAACTCGCTGGGTTCGTCGGATCGTGGCGAAAGATAGAGAAGGATTCCGTGGCCGGATCGATACTTAAGTAAGCCGCCCAAAGTGCCGATCCAGAGCAACCGTCTTTGTCTTCGAAAAAAGTGGTAACAATGTCGGTGGTTCCAGAGCCCTCTAGGCTATCGCCATTCTGATAATCGAAGTGGTTGAGGCGATTCGTATCCAACTCCAGACGATCCAGACCGGCACCCGGCAGTAACCAATCCACAGCCTGCTTGGAGCTATCTTCATAGATGTCGTTGATCTACATCGGAACTCAGGATTACCGGAAAATCGGGATTAGTTCCGAATTGTTCGAAACTATCTGTTGAGGGGATCGTAGCGGTTGAGTCCACCAGAGGTGGCTATCCATATGTTCTCCTGGCTATCCCCAAGGATCTTTGTGACATGGGCGTTCGTGAGGGTTGAACTATCTGTCGAGTCGGGTAAGTAATGGGTCGTTTGCCCGGTCTCGGCCTGAATTCTGTCTACACCGGCCGAGGTGCCGACCCAAAGATTAGCTTGATCGTCTTCGAAAAACGTCCAAACCTGAGGGTGGCTGAGCAGCTGTTTGTTTCCGTCCACCGGACCAATATGCTGGAATTTTACCTTGTATGGATCGTAATTATTTGCCCCACCTCTATGAGTACCAACCCATAGAATCCCAGCTTGATCAAGATAAAGCGAACTTACCTCATTGTCACTCAAGCTATTTTCATCATTTACATCATGACGAAAATGTGCAAAATGTTGACTTTCCCGGTCAAGACGGTCCAATCCCTGAGCCGTCCCGACCCATAGCGAACCGGTTTGGTCCTGTATTATGGCGGAAACAACGGAGTCACTAAGACTGGTAGGATCGTTTCTTCTCGGAAAATACTGGGTCACTTTGCCACTCTTTGGTAGTAATTCGAATAGACCATCCCCCCGGGTGCCGATCCAAAGCGAGCCAGCATCATCATTGAGGATGGTCAATACCTCTACCGGAACAACTTCACCCGGGATATCGACGAACAATAAGGGTATTAACGCCTGAGGTAGAAATGTTTCGCTGTCAGGATCAAAAGAAAGCAGGCTCGTGGGAGTGCCCAGCCAAAGTTTTCCAGCCGAGTCTTCATGGATGACCGTGACCGAATTGCTGCCGCCAGTTTTTTGCGGTGCTGGGTTGGCTAACTGATAAAAAGTAAACTGTTCCGATTCTCGGTCGAATTGGTTCAGGCCATTATCGGTACCCACCCACAGGCGATCCTGGTTGTCTTCCATGAGGGATTGGACAAAATCGTTGCTCAGAGTTGTGGAATCGTTAGCGTTATGCCGGAAATTGGTGAATTGTTCGGTAGGGCGGTCAAAACGACTCAGGCCTCCCCCTTCGGTACCCACCCACACCGTTCCTGACCTATCTTCAATTAAGGCTGAGATTTGATTGGCGCTTAGCAGAGGCTGGATCGGCCGGATCGTGTTTAAAAATTGTCACATCATAGCCATCAAACCGGTCAAGACCATTCAACGTACCGATCCAGATGAATCCCTGACTATCCTGGAGAATGGCCGTTACGGTGCTCTGTGACAATCCTTCCTCCAGAGAGAGGTGGTTGAATCTGACCTCAGTTGGGGAGAGTACTCGATAATTCTCGTCTAACGCTTGTCCGTTCTGATGGTTTGACTCAGAAAAAGGGACCGGTGGCGAATAAGCAGGCGAAGATTGACAGGCCGCGGAAACCAGGCCAATTAGGCAGAGAAAGGCTATTCTCAGGATAGCTCTCGTGATCGATTGAGATGGTGTGGCGGTATTATGGGCCACAACCTTTCCTCCTAAGCTAGAACACCAGGTTGTCTTCTCGTGATGGCAGTTGTTTTTCTGGAATATCATCCTGAAACTTGGTTCGTACGAACCTGATATATAGATACCGCGTAGGTGCTCAATACCATTCTTGTCATTAGATGGTCCATGTATTTGTGGAGTGCTTAGCCCATCGATCAAGTCTGCTGCATAACCGTCAAAATTGACAGTGATAAAAAGCATAGGCAATAACGAGGAATGTCACGAGACCCGGCAAAAGGCATAATCAAGTATAATCGATTTCCAACCGGATGCTGCTAGCAAGATGCTCCAAGCGTCCTGTCAAACATTTATCCTACTCTAAGACCGCTAGAGCCATTATGGATAACGCGTTGTTGATAGGTGAATTAGCTGCTTTCGTAATAGCCTGGTGGCTCGGACTTTACTTGCCTGGTCGTGATCGACACGCACCGATTCTACTCTACACTGGATTGGGACTGATTGCCTATGCGTTGACGCTGGGATTTGATATGCTCCGTCAATATGCCACAGAACCCGGCCTTGTCCAGGCTTTAGGCAGGTGGGGTTGGTCCTTTCTATTTTTACCCGCCTTATTTTGGGCGGGTACGCTAGTTTATTTTTTACCCGCTGAATCTAACCTTCGTAGCCGGCTCGAACCGGTTGTCAAAAGAGCGTTATTACCTCTGGCTCTGCTTTTTTACATCATTGCGTCTGCCTCAAAAGTGTTTGACATCGATCCCGGTGGAGATATTGTCAGAACGCCCGCCTTCTTACTGTTTTCCATCCTGGCACTTTTACCTCTCATTAGCGTTTTTTTACTCCTTATTCGATCTTCCCGGAGAAAGCAATCTCGTCTCCCCTGGAGATTGATAGCCATTGCCACGCTTTTCTTTGGCCTGGGATCGGGGTTATTGTTAATCCCTCTGGAACTGGTACCAGATTGGTTTCTCATAATCGGCATTGGTTTTGATCTGGTATTGTTGGGTATCGGAATCGCGCTGACCGATGCCTTCGATAAGGGCGAGGCACTATTGCCGGATTTCCTTCGTTCTTTCGCCTATTCTCTGTTGCTTGTTATATTATTTGGCGGTCAGGTAGCTCTGGCAATGGCCCTGGGGAGCGGCGTCACGTTTATCATGCTACTTCTCTTGTTGGCCGTGATCATGACCGCAATTATCACCCAGACATTTGCCGACCCCATTCAGGCCGGATTAGATTGGCTACTTTTTGCCCGCCTTCCCAGGATCAGGCAGGATCGAGCGGATGGGCGAATCATGGCCAGTAGCGCTCCTCGAACCCGGGAAGTGGTAGACCCGCTACAATTCAATGACGAGCAATTTTCCCGCCTTACCCGCCGGGCTCTTAGCCAGCTGGGCAATTTGCCTCGACTCTCAGCCAGCCCACTTACTCGAATGGATCTCATTGAAAGACGCCTGGCCAAAAGGGACGTTGCTGACAATACCCTGGAAAGAGCGGCCGAGTTAAAAAAAGTCCTTGGTGAAAGCATCGAGCGCCTGAAACCACGGGATGGGAATGAATTTGGGACCACAGACGCCTGGCGATACTACAATGCCCTGTATTATCCCTACGTAATTGGTCTAAAACCGTACAGCCTGCGAAATGATTACCAGGAGCTTGATCTGCCTGCTAAGCGTACTTTAAATTGGTTTCAATCCCAGGTGCCAGAAAGGACATTATACAATTGGCAAAATGCTGCTTCGAAATTAGTAGCCCAGGATATTCGAGAGCAAGCAAGCAGGATCACTCAAGATCCAGATTAGCTTTACCGATCAAAATGACCAGCTGAGTCCCCTCGGTAATATCGCTTGTCATAGCCGGTATCTAACCTGGACATTGGCACTAATTGGCACAATTTTTCATGGACTTGGCACGTCGATACGGCCTATGCTGTAGTCATATCAAACATACCTGGGAGGTATCAAAAAATGACTTCAGAAACAAAGAGTAATCTACAAAAATATTCACCGGCAGGTGTTAGCCTGCTAAGAAAAGCCCTACGGGCCGATGGCGCGTTTGCCCTATTTTCTGGTTTGATTCTTCTAATTGGGGCAAATCCCTTGGCGGATCTATTTGAATTGCCTCAAGCAACCACCCTGATGCTCCTTGGGATCGTTCTACTCAGCTATGCGGCGATGTTGTTCTTTTTCGCTGGGCGATATTTAGAACAGGCAGCCGCCAGGTTAGCGATTTTCCTCAACTTGACCTGGGTGATTGTTAGCTATGCCGGCCTATTATTGGGTTGGTTCCCGGTTAACTCGGCCGGAAAGTGGGCCATCGCCCTTGTAGCCGAAGCAGTAATGATCTTCGCTATTGTCGAATTTATCGCTTTGCGGCGGGCAACAAAGGCGGTGGTTGGTTGAGGATTTATGGTGCCAATTTAACCCTCTGACCAGAATGGGCATTTCCACGGTGAGAGAGTTTTTTTGGATACGAAAGGGATGAGTAATCCTGTAATGCCCGGATTCAACCAGCGATGGCGGAGACCGGGCTTTTTTTTTGCGATTAGGCCGGCTATCATATGGACGAGACCATATCCAACTCCTGGATTGATGCCGCCAGACAGAAGCGGTCATTTGTATGGATCGCTTATACCTTGGATAATAACCGGGTCGCTCCTTTGAACGATGACAAAGATTATTAACCTTCGGATGGATTACTTCGAATGAATCTGCCAGTCTCCAGGAAGATGTTATCAAATGGGAATATCGATTAAACGACCCAAAGATGTGGCTAAAATGCGGGAAGCCGGCCGGTTGGTAGCTGAGAGCTTCGCTATTTTGGAAGAGAGCATCAAACCGGGCGTGACGCTCATCGAATTGGATGAAAAGATTGAAAGATACCTTAAAAGACGGGGCGCTAAGCCGCTCTATAAGGGTTATGAGGGCAGTTCGGCCAGCCATCCTCCGTTTCCAGGGGTGATCTGTGCCTCGATTAATCACGAGATTTGCCATGGGATACCAGATGACCGGGTACTGGTAGAGGGGGATATTATTGGCATTGATATCGGCTTGCGCTATCGTGGCTGGTGTGGTGATGCTTGTGTTACCTTCCCTATTGGCCAGGTTTCAGCTGAAGCAGAGCGTTTAATGGCTATCACCCGCCAATGCCTTAGTCTCGGCATCGAAGCCGCCCAGCCGGGAAATTACCTGAATCAAGTTGGCGCGGTAATCGAGGATTTCGCCGATAAGCAAGGTGTGACCGTTGTCCGCGAATGGGGTGGTCACGGTATTGGCCGGGAACTGCATGAAGCCCCCTCGGTCTCCCACATTCGCCAGCCCGATCCTGGACCGAAGTTAAGACCGGGTATGGTGTTCACCATCGAACCCATGATAAACGCCGGCGCCCATGAATGGATCACCCTGGAAGATGGCTGGACGGTGATTACGGCCGATGGCTCGCTATCTGCTCAATATGAACATACCGTGGCCATTACGGACCACGGCCCTGAAATCCTGACCAAACTTTAACCGGAGCACTATTTGCCGCTAACCGGGTAGAATCTCACGATTGAACGATCTTCACCAGGTGGGTCGAAGGGGAACATGGCGCCTGTGATGAAATTGTAAACGCCCGTCTCGAGATATTCGCCTGAATTTACCCCGTTATCTAACAATTGGATAACAATGTCGCCTGGTTGCCACTGCAAAGGCTGATAGCCCAGACCATCGCCCACGGCCGGTGAGTCTGGCCCACTATACAAGTGCAGCAGAAAGGTTAAGGGAAGATCCGTCGGGGCCGCCGTTCGCCATACTGATCCCCAAATCGGTGGGCGAATCAGAGCCCCCTCAAGTTGGGCAATACCGTTGATCTCGAGGGGTAACTCGGCTGTCCGGCCATCAGAAAATGTGACTTGACCCTGGTTGTTTGTTAATGATTCGATGACATTGTCAGTGCCAGACCAATAATAAACCTGATAAGGTAAGTGGTGTGATCCCTTGTCATTCGTATAAACCAGCGACAGATTCTCAGGGAAGATCTGGAGGATCGTGGAGGGTTCTACGTCAGCCGGAAGTAGATACCAACCCGGCTGATCTCCCACCGGGAAAACCCAGGTGGAACGACAATCAAAGTAGACGTGGCGCAGATTATCTCGGCCGACTAACATCTCCGCGCTTGCTTCATCAAAGATGGGAAGGGGATCGTAACAATGAGCCAACCAGGCACCATCTGAATCCGTGGGTACATCGTAGATCAGAATCGAGTAGCCTAGGTTGTCGATTGGAACCTGGTGGCCGAACCAATTGAAGAGTTCTGGTTCGGAAGCGGTTGCCCCCTGAATATGGTTAACACTAATGGCATAGTGCCCAGGCTGTGGGTTCGCCGGCGCGAAGCCGGTTGGATTACCTTCCAGATCAAATAATGGCTGTTGGTCGAGACCATAATAGGCCGGATCGCTGGCTCCAAAATAGCTGATAAAGAGCGGCTGATCCTCCAGGTCACGCGCATATTCGGCCAGCAGGTGCAAATCCTGACCCCAATCAATATTGGAATCGCCAAGGTAGCGCCAGCCCTGGTCCGATCCCCCCACAAATTCATTAAAGTAGGCTAGTTGATTGGGTTGTTGGCGTAGAGCCAATATGACATAGAGGAGCAGACCGGCAAAGATCACCAGGCGGAGCCTCGATTTATGCTGCCAATAAGAAGCACCTTCCGCTATCAGGAGCCAGGTTAGCGGAACAATTGCCAGGATATGGCGGTAGCCGATGTTGAAGCGGCTATATGAGGCGGCAAGAAATAAGGCCAGGGCTGGAAACCAAAGATAGGCGGTCTGCCGCCCACGACGCTGCCAAATGATGACTATCAGAGAAAATAGTAGAAGGATTAAGGTGATAGAAGGCGTTTTAACAAGATAGGCGACAACGAAGTAATGCCACCAACCTTCAGTAGATCGTTCACCCAGGAGGTAAGCCGATTTGCCGACGTCAAAACGGTTGGTAATTGAAAGAACGCTATTTACATAGGAGGCCGCTGGGAGCTGAAATGGGAAATCGTTAACCTGGCCAATCTCAAAGCCATAAACTCCCCAAACGACCAATCCGGCGATGGGCAACAGGCTTAACCAGAGAGTGGCCGGTTTCCACCAGCGGTCGCCTCGTTGGTTAATGTAGGCCAAGATAAATGTACTCGGCAGAATAACCGTGCTTGATAGTTTCGTGCTCAGAGCCAGCCCTAGAGCAAGGGCGGCCAATAGCCAACGCCAGAAACCCGGTTTCTGGTAGAAGTGCCAGGTCGACAGCAAGGTGAGTACAATCATAGTTACGGTTACAAGATCCGTGGTCGCCAATGATGCGAGGGCCAATAGATTGGGCGAAAAGGCGAACAGGACCATCACAATTACCTGTCCCACCAACCCCGGGTTATTTCTGGACCACCACGACAATATCGCCCCAAGGAACAAACCCACAAATATTATAGGGAGGCGACCAAGGAAAATTGCTCGGGAAACATTCACGCCGCTTTGCCACAGAAACTCCTGGACTAGCTCGACGGGAGTTCGCAAAGACCAGGAGGGCAATTGATGAACGTCTGGGAGGGATGGCTCAGTGAACAGAAATAAACCGATGAGCCAATGGCTCAGAGGTAAATGGTTTCCTTGCAGATCGAGCTCGCCGGTTTGCCAGAGTACGCTGCCACGCAAGAGGTGCATGCCTTCATCGGCCGTCGGCGACTTGGAAGTAGCAATTTGCAGGGCAAGGGAAAAAAATAGGAGCAGGCCGGCGATGGAAATGGTCAGAGATAGGAGTCGTTTCTGCTGTTGGTTGACGACGACACCTTCAAAAATGACCATTTACTTGCCTGTCTCAACTGGGGAGACGTTGCCTGTTCAACCTGTTTTCAAAATACCAGCTATTTCTATAAATGATGATAGCCTAGGCGAATTCTGGATTGTCTTTACCAATCAATAACAACTGACCCAGCATTTTCTCTCGTGAGAAGGCTATATCTAGTTGATGGTGACGGGTATTTCGGATGACAAGGTTGCCCATGTTCCGCCACCGCTGTTACAGCTATCGTAGCCATCGAAACAGATGGCTAATCGTAGCGTATAATTCCCGGCTTCTGGCAATCTGATATTGTCTTCGTGGGACAAACCTTGGGGTTTAATTGTTGCATTTGGACCGCCATAGCTCTGTTGGAACCAGTCCGGTCGGTCCTGGCCATCTTTTCTAGGCATGACCCCGAGGCGATTGTAAGCTACATCACCACCGGTCGTATTGACGATTTGGAAATCGAACCACACCGGTTGGTTAACCCGAAAATCTGATCGGGGTTGGATATTAAAGGCAGTGGCTACAAGCCCTCGAGTATCCTGCGGTGGCGGTTGTGGGACAGGCGTATTAGCGGGGGGTGGTGGTGTATTGGTCGGGTATACGATCGGCACCGGTGTCCTTGTTGGCGTCGGTGGGGGCAAAGTATTTGTCGGCAGTGGCGTGGCTGTATCACTCGGTGTGACAGGAACGGCCGTGTTCGTCGCTTCGATGGTCGGTAACGGTGTGAATGTGGCCGGCGGCTGACCAGCCGGTGGCAGCGGTGAAGCAACTTCCATGATGGCTGTTGACTCGGGTGGGACGATGGCCACCACGGCCGTGGGTGTGGGATCGCCATCCGAGGATAGCGCGCCCTGTAGCACCAACACAAATACAACTCCCAGGAGTATCACCATGATGCCACCCAGGACGGCTGCAATAATTGTCAAAACCTTATTCATATTTCCTTGTCCTTTTTTCATCCTGTTGCCCTGGAGCAACCGGGTTCTATGAAGGCCTGATATTATCCGATTGGCCGTAACAAGCAAAATGAAGGGCAATCGGGTCAATTTGCCGATGATTAGTTTGCCAAGTAACATGACCAGGTACAAAGAGTTTTTAGTCGCCTGAGAAACAATAAGCCTAAGCTTAGAAAGGAAACATAATGCCCCTGATCTATCGTTTTGACTATCCGGTGTCGGCTGAGATGGTCGCCGCCGTTTTTCGCAGTTCAGGCATTCGCCGGCCGGTGGATGACCTGCCTCGTATTCAAAAGATGCTCGATCATGCCGATTTGACCGTTACAGTTTGGGATGGTGAACGGCTGGTTGGCATCGGCCGGGCCTTGACAGATTTCAGCTACTGCTGTTACCTGTCCGATCTGGCCGTCGACCTGGATTACCAGCGGCAGGGTATCGGCCGGGCCATAGTCTCCCAAATCCGCGAACATCTGGGAGGCGAGGTCATGCTCCTGCTACTGGCCGCCCCTGAGGCGATGGCTTACTATCCCGATATTGGCTTTGATAAAGCGGAAAACGCCTGGATAATCCATCGAGCCTGATTGTGGCCGGCCATTGATCGCGATCCGCGAATATAGTGCCCGTGTATCAAGAGCAGAGGTGTATCTCGGTTGTTCGGGACATATTTTATCCGCCAGGAGCGACTGCCGGATTCGTTGGTCGAGTGTCGACGGTTCTCGCCGGAAGCGGTTTGGCCAAATGCTTGGCTGCAATTGCCGGTTGATCCCTGTTTTTCGCTGGATGAGGTAAATTCATCAAGGACGGACGAGAAGAGAATCTGACCCAACAGAAAGACAACTTTTAATTCTTCCATTAGGATCTTTGATCGCCGGCCAAGAACTGCTAGAGTTGCGGCAACATCAAGCAAGTCGTTGCCTGGTATGATCTGGGCTGTCTGAATGCCTGGCGAAAAGTATCAAAACCACGTAGATTCAGAACTGCAGTTATATTATCTCATCGTTCAGATAGGCTTAGGAAAAAACATTCAGCACATCAAGGAAGGTTGATCTTGACCACATCAAAAAAAACTGAAAAGAATCGGATTAAACGGCTTCCCGAGAGGGCTGCCTACAATTTTGAGGTCATATATCCGATTATCGACGAGGCCATCATCTGCCATGTGGGTTTTGTGGAAGATGGGCAGCCTTTTGTCATACCGACACTACACGCCAGGAGAGACAATAACATCTTATTGCATGGCGCTTCGTCCAGCCGGCTCATGAGACATGCGGCAAGTGGGGCTGAGCTGTGTATCACCATGACCTTGCTGGATGGTCTTGTCTTGGCCCGATCGGTTTTCAGCCACTCCGCCAATTACCGTTCAGTGGTGCTATTCGGGAAGGGGGCGATCATCGATAAACCCGAGGAGAAACTCCAGGCGCTGCAGGAGCTCACTGAATGGATCATGCCCGGCCGCTGGGCGGAAGCACGCCAACCCAATGAGAGGGAGCTGAAGGCGACGACCGTAGTGGCCATACCCATCGAACTGGCCACGGCTAAGGTGAGGCAGGGACCACCGGGTGATGAGGAGGCAGATTACCAGCTCGATGTCTGGGCCGGGGTCTTGCCGATAAAACGACAAATTGGCCAGCCAATAGACGATCCCAGATTGAAGGGAGGTATCAAACTGCCTGACAATGTGAATCGCTACGTGCTGGACCAGGGGCGCTGACCGGTCTCGATGAAACGGAATATCTTGATCGAGATCATTCCGCTGGATGAAAGGTACCGGGATTGGGCGCGGGTGCTGCTGGCAGAGTCCTGGGCTGGCCCGATGATTGTTAGCCGGGGGCGGCTTCATGATGCTAGCCGGCTACCTGGCTTGGTAGCGATCTATCAGGGGCGACCGGCCGGCCTGGCCACTTATCGGATAGAAGGGGATTCTTGCGAGTTGGTCACCCTGGAAAGTCAATTGCCGGGTTTGGGCATTGGATCTGCTTTGTTAACCGGGGTGAAGGAGATAGCAGCGGCGACCAACTGTCTCCGCTTATGGTTGATCACGACCAATGATAATACGGCCGGGTTACGTTTTTACCAGCGGCAGGGCTTTGTTTTGGTCGCCTTACACCGGGGGGCGCTGTCCGAATCACGAAAGTTGAAGCCCCAAATACCCCAGGTTGGCCTGGATGGCATCCCACTCCTAGATGAATTGGAATTATCCTATTTCTTGAAGGAAAAGAACGAATAAAAAAGCCCGGTGTGCATGAAAATCGCACACCGGGCCAATTAGTTGTCGCTTATTTGTCAGCCTAGAATAGGATTGACGCCATTTCCCGGCGATAAACCTGGGTCAGAGGATCTTCGTCGCCTAAGAGTTCGAAGATGCCTAAGACAACATTCTTGGCCTGACCCGAGCGATAATTCTTGTTCTGGCGCAACACTTCCAATAGACCGTCTAAAGCTGGAGCAAGTTTGCCATCAGTGAACAGGCGGGCCGCCTGGCGATACTGGGCCTCAATTACGGTTACCTCGGCGTTTGTTTCCTTTCTTTCTGCGGCCGTGCAGAGATAGTCCGCTAGAGGCATTAACCGCTCGGCGGGATCCATCGTCTCTGCTTTTAACGTCAAATCCTCTAGATAGAATTTTGATTTGCAGCCGTCCCCTTGGCCCAGCAAAGATTTTGCCAATCCAAGCCTAGCCTTGGCATCGGCCGGGTCCTCTTCCAGCATTTCCCGGAAGAGGCTCTCTGCTTCAGTCCACTGGCGATCGAGTAATAAATTCTCGCCCGAAATAACTGCCTCACCGGCCGGACTCGGGGCGTTTCTTTGAATAAATTGCCTGACCATCGGCTCGGGTTGGGCGCCGACGAAATCGTCGACTACCTGGCCATCTCGAAAAGCTTTTACAGCAGGGATACCCTGGATCCCATAGCGCATCGCCAGGCCCTGATTAGAATCAACATCAACTTTGGCTAATATAAAATTGCTATCGGGCTCATTGGCCAACCGTTCCAAGGTCGGACCAAGCATTCGACATGGCCCGCACCACGCCGCCCAGAAATCAACGACGACTGTCTTTTCAAACGATTTTTGGATGACATCACTTTCAAAAGTGGCTTCCTGAACATCTACAATATTTGCTGACTGGGCCATATAAATCTCCTAACTCTGATTTTTAATCAATCGCCAAATAGTTTAGCAAGCCTCTGTTAACATTCCATAAGCGAAATGTTTATTATTTATTGGAGGTCGACGACAGTGAGCTGGCTCTGAACCCTGTACACCTCAATAGTGCCGATCCTTAGGCTCGATGTCCGTAACATTAATAACACAAATCGCTTAAGGTTCCCGGCCAACTTGTAGATTTTTGGCAAATTCGCCTTGACATGGCTGATCAGATGCCGTAATATTCCCAAAGAATTAATAATCTTAACATACATATTAATATAATTAATAACACTCAAGATATTCTGGTGGAGAATGACGGATGAGTTCCTCGGCAGCAGTTGAAAAATCCGGCATGCGGTCGTTCCTGGTCATTTGGACCGGGCAGGCGTTTTCAATATTTGGCAGCCAGTTGGTCCAATTTGCGCTCATCTGGTGGCTGACCAGCCAGACAGGATCGGGCACGGTTTTGGCCACTGCCTCCCTCGTGGGGCTCCTGCCCCAGGTGATACTGGGACCTTTTATTGGTCCTCTGATCGATCGCTGGAATCGTCGCTGGACCATCATGGGAGCGGATGCATTGGTTGCCCTGGCAACATTGGTGCTGGCCGTTCTCTTTGTCACCGGTCTGGTCCAGATTTGGCAGGTCTATGTGATCATGTTTATCAGAGCCCTGGCGGGCAGCTTCCATTGGCCGGCCATGAATGCCTCTATGAGCTTGATGGTGCCGGAAGAACAGCTTTCCCGGGTGCAAGGTCTGAATCAGATACTGAATGGCGGTCTCAATATCATTTCCGCTCCCTTAGCCGCCTTATTGCTGAGCATCGTACCCATCCAGGTTATATTAACCATTGATCTTTTCACGGCCGTTCTGGCAATTATCCCGCTGATATTTATCAGCATCCCCCAGCCGGAGAGATCTCCTGGAGATTCTGGTGGTATAGTGGAAGATAATCTAGTTGGTAGCTATTGGGCTGACTTAAAGGCCGGTCTGAACTATGTTTGGGGATGGCCTGGGCTAGTAGCCATACTCATCATGGCCATGCTGATCAATCTGACGGTGAATCCGGCCTTCGCTTTGTTACCGTTGTTGGTGAGGAATTATTTTCAAGGGGATGCGTTGGACCTGGCCTGGCTGGAGGCGGCCTTTGGAATCGGAATGATTTTGGGAGGCTTGATTCTTGGTATATGGGGTGGTTTTCGGCGCAGAATCGTAACGACTTTAATCGGCCTGATAATCAGCGGGTTGGCAATCTTGTTGCTGGGTTTAACTCCGGCCAGCGTGTTTATTATGGCCATCGCGGCTACCTTTATAACCGGGATAACCATTGCCATGGTAAATGGACCACTTCAGGCTGTGTTCCAGGCAACGGTTGATCCCGAGATGCAAGGACGGGTGTTCACCTTGGTTGCCAGTCTTGCCTCGGCGATGACGCCTGTCGGCTTGATTATTGCCGGGCCTTTGTCGGACAGAGTTGGCGTTCAAACCTGGTTTTTAATCGCAGGGGTGGTCATGCTTTTAGCCGGCATTGTTGGTTTCTTCATCCCGGCAATCATGCACATAGAGGATAATCGGGGTCAGCAGGCGGCAGTACTTCCAGAAGCGGTTAGTGCACCGGAATATGCCAATTGACCTGTTCCGGAAGTTGTAAGGCCTTTGATACCAGGGATGCTCCGTGGTATGGCAATTCAGCGACTCACCACGGATTTCGCTCAGAATAAAATCCAGTCTATCTAAGCGCCGGTGCCAATAGCCCGCACGGCGACACCCGCGAGAAAGAGGGTGGCTATCGCATAGTACCATTGGGACGTGTTGGAATCATCCCCTTTTAGATAGGCGAACAACCCAGGCAGGGCTACCAGGGCAAACGCCCCATAGATAAAGTGGACGGTTCGACCCGGCCGTTCGCCGTATATGACCAGGATAATGCCCAACAAGGTCTGGAAGACCAGCAGTAATTCGCCGATAACCAGCGCCCCCATGTAGCTACCTTCAACGCCCTTCTTACGAATGGCCTGGACGAATCCCCAAATACCGATAAAGCTCAAAAAAATAACGGAGGACAGAGATATGACCCGGTGTAACTCGACTATTATTTCCATGATCTCAAAATCCTCCATGACTCTATCAACATGCCATCTCCGACAGTTATTGACCTGGTACCTGGTGGAGTTTATCCGGCAGGCCTACCATTGTCAACGATTGATTCGTGTCAATATATTGCTCATGATAATCAAACGGTTACAATCCGCCTCTATGAGCAACGAATATCAGCAGGCTATCGATTATCTCTATGGATTTGTAAATTTTGAGCACCGGCGAATTGACCAATACTCGGCGGAAAATATAAGCCTGGAACGGCCGGAAAAGTTACTAAATTTCCTCGACAACCCCCATCAGGAGTACCGGTCGATACATATTGCCGGAACCAAGGGCAAAGGATCGGTAGCGGCCATGGTGACCGCCTGCCTGCGAGCTTCAGGCCAACGCGTAGGCCTCTATACTTCTCCGCATTTGCAGGATTTTCGGGATCGCATCCGCATCGTGACCCCGGATGATGATGACGGGCGGATCAGCCAGGAGAATGTCGTCAACATAGTTGAAATCTTAAAGCCGGCCGTCGCGCTTTTTCCGGACCTGACCTGGTACGAGCTGGTTACGGCCATGGCTTTCCTGCATTTCGCAAGGGAAGGGGTGGATGTGGCGGTCATTGAAGTAGGTTTAGGCGGTCGGTTGGATGCCACCAACGTCATTACACCCCTCGTTTCCGTTATCACCTCCATAAGCCTCGACCACACAGCCTTGCTGGGGGATACGCTTGCCGAAATCGCCAGAGAAAAGGGTGGAATTATCAAACCGGGCGTGCCGGTCATCGTGGCTGCCCAGGAAGCGGAGGTCATCGAACAGTTGTTGGCCATCTCCCGTTACCAAAACGCTGTACTTACCGTCGCCGGGCGTGACTGGCTCTACGAACCCAAACCCCTCAGAAGAACAGCGACAGTTCCGGGCAGCATCGAAACAAGCCAGGAGATCGTGATTAACTCGGCGCCGGGTTCATCCATCATTAAAATTCCAAGCACCTTTCGTCTCGCTTTGCTTGGCCGGCACCAACAGAATAATGCCGTTGTGGCCTTGGCAACATTGGACGTCCTCGCCGGTACTTTTGCGGAACTCAATATGGAAACGATTCAGGAAGGATTGGCAAACGTTCTGTGGCCAGGTCGACTTCAGATCTTATATCAAGGGCCAGGGAAGCCGACCCTGCTGCTGGATTGTGCCCATAATGTTGACTCAGCTGAAAAGCTAGCCTTTACTCTGGCTCACGATTTTAATTTTGATGATTTATGGTTGGTTGTCGGCGCGACCGTTGATAAAGATGTGCCCGGAATCCTCAAGGCTTTACGCCCACTGAACGATCGGATCATCGTAACAACCTCCGGCCACCCCCGGGCCACCCAACCGGCCGAGCTGATGCAAATTGCTCGTGAAATCGGTTTTGAAGCAACCTCCAGCCAATCAGTTGATGAGGCAGTGATCATGGCCTGGCAGTCGGCCGGGGCAGGTGACCTTATCTGTGTGACCGGCTCAATCTTTGTTGTTGGCGACTTGCTTAATCATTGGGAAAGCCTACAATTTGATTTGAATATTCGCGACCAGGCATATTCCGGCTCGTAGGTGTTTGGTAGCGGGGGACAGCTCCCAGCGAAAATCAAGAGGCGGGCACGGATAAACAATGAAAGTAGAAGATTATCTTGGATTCAACCAATATCCTGATTTTATAGGTATGGCCATGCCGTTTTCGGACGAACTGTTCGAAACTGAGAAGGATGTGCATCTTGAGGATGGCATCATTGAGCGGCCCTTCTTCCCCTTGCGAGACCTGGTTCTATTTCCGCAGATGGTTATGCCTCTCTTTGTCGGCCGAGAACGATCCCTGGCGGCGATACAAGCCGCACTGGCCAATGGCGAGACACTGATTGTATCGGCGCAGGAGGACGGGGAGATCGCTGATCCGACCGAGGGCGATATATACCGTATGGGAACAGAGGTGGCTATCGGCCGCACTCTGCGGATGCCAGATTCGACGACCAGCGTCCTGGCTCAAGGACGTCGCCGGGTAGAAATACTAGAATTCGTCCAATGGGATCCATATATTCGCGTACGTGTCCGAACGATTTCTGAACCTGAGGAATGGCAACATACGACCGAGGCCCTCATGCGGGCGGTGACCGCTCTATTCGAAAAAGTGGTCGAGCTGAGTCGTAAGATGCCAGAAGAAGTATTCGCCTTCGCAATGAACATTGATGAACCCGGTTGGCTGGCGGACTTCATCACCTCGGCCATGGAAATGCCACTACACACCAAACAAGAGATACTGGAGACCATCGATCCAACTAGCCGGCTGCAGAAAATCAGCATTATTCTTGCTCGTGAGCTGGATGTGTTGGAGATGGAAGATCAAATCCATTCTCAGGTCCAACTAGAAGTGGACAAGATGCAACGCGAGCATTTTTTACGGGAACAGATGCGGGTTATCCAAAGTGAATTGGGTGAAATGGACACTTTTAGCCAGGAGCTTGCTGAATTGCGCCTGGGTTTCAAAGATAAAGCATTGCCCGAAGATGTCCGTGCGAAGGTGGAGAAAGAGTTAGGTCGCCTGGCCAGTATGCCGCCCATGGCCCCAGAAATAGGGGTTATTCGGAGCTACCTGGACTGGATTTATGAGTTACCCTGGGTAGAAAAGTCGGATGATAACCTGGATGTCAAGCATGCGGCCGAAGTGTTAGATGCCGAACATTTTGCTTTGAATAAAGTTAAGGACCGCATCTTGGAGTATATCGCCGTCAAGAGTATCGCCTCTGAATCGATGCGGACCCCGATTCTATGTTTCGTAGGACCGCCCGGTACCGGAAAGACATCCATGGGTCAGTCAATTGCCAGTTCCTTGAACCGGGAATTCCTTCGTATCAGCCTCGGTGGAATACGTGATGAGGCAGAGATTCGAGGTCACCGCAGGACTTATATCGGGGCACTGCCCGGCCGGATAATTCATGCCATGCGTCGGGCTGGCACGGTAAACCCGCTGTTTATGCTCGATGAGATAGACAAGCTGGGCCAAGATTTTCGCGGTGATCCGGCGGCTGCGCTTTTAGAGGTTCTCGATCCAGAGCAGAACAAGGCGTTTGTCGATCACTATCTGGATCTCGACTACGATCTATCTGGTGTGCTTTTCATCACGACCTGTAACATGCTGGATACGGTGCCGCCGGCCCTTCACGATCGCATGGAGGTTATCGAATTTCCGGGTTATTTGGAAGAGGAAAAGATTGAAATCGGTCACAGATTTCTCGTGCCCCGCCAGGTAAAAGAACATGGTCTGGAGGAAGCCGGAATCCGTCTAGATGATTCCATTCTAAAGATGTTGATTCGCCAGTACACGTACGAATCTGGTGTGCGTAATCTGGATCGGGAAATTGCTAATATTTGTCGCAAGATCGCCCGGATGGTGGTTGAAAAGAAGCGCTATCCAAAACGTATAACAACCAATAACCTGGTGGATTTACTCGGCCCTCCAAAATTAATCCAGGAATTTCTCATGGAAGAAGATGAGGTTGGCGTGGCTACCGGGGTTGCCTGGACGGCCGCAGGTGGCGATATCTTATTCATTGAGGTGACGGTGATGACGGGAAAAGGCAATCTGACCCTCACCGGTCAGATGGGTGATGTTATGCAAGAAAGTGCCCAGGCCGCGCTCAGTTTCACCAGGAGCCATGCTTCAGTTTATGGCATCAAGGATGATATTTTCGAAAACACGGATATTCATCTGCACATTCCTGAAGGAGCTGTCCCTAAGGATGGACCATCGGCCGGTGCGGCCATGGCCACTGCGTTAATCTCGGCTTACACAGGCCGGGCAATCCGTCGCGATGTTGGCATGACCGGGGAGATTACGCTTCGAGGGCGCATCCTGGCTGTTGGTGGCATTCGCGAGAAAGCCCTGGCCGCAAGGCGAGTCGGTATCAAGACGTTTATCATGCCCAGGAAAAACGAGAACGATTTAATGGATATCCCCAAGAAACTTCGCCAGGACCTGGATTATGTACTGGTAGATCGCATGGAAGAAGTGCTAGAGGTCGCCTTGTTACCGGCGGTGAAATCTGAACGGCGAACTCGAACCAAATCCACGCCGTTGCCTACTAGACCTGTGCCTCCGGCTTGATCTCGATGGTGGTTTTTTAATAATATAGACGAAACGGACGCTTGCTATTGGGTGAGCGTCTTTTTTGTGTCGATGTCTCAACCTGGAGGTATTCATTCAATGCAAACAATAGCCACTTTTTCCATTGTCGCTTTCGATCCCAATCGCCAGGAATGGGGAGTTGCGGTGCAATCCAAATTCATGGCCGCGGCCGCAGTCGTTTCATGGGCCAGGGCAGGCGCCGGGGCGGTTGCCACCCAGGCTAACGCGAACATGGCTTATGGCCCGGATGGATTGGATCTACTGGCCAGGGGCATATCTGCCCCTGAAGTTATCACAGCTCTCATTTCGGCTGATGAAGAATCAGAAGTTCGCCAAGTGGGCCTAATTGACCGCCAGGGTGAGGCGGCCGCTTTTACCGGCAGCGCCTGTCACGAATGGGCCGGGCATATCATTGGTCGAGGATATGCCTGCCAGGGAAACATTTTGATCCCGGGCACTTTAGAAGCGATGGCGGCCAGGTTTGAAGAAACCCGCCGAGGCAAAGGTGAATTAGCTGACTGGTTGGTCGCATCGCTGGCCGCCGGCCAGGACGCCGGAGGTGACAGTCGCGGCCGGCAGGCAGCCGGGGTCCTGGTTGTGTGTGAGAATGGTGGGTATGGCGGTAGGACTGACCGATATCTCGACCTGAGAGTTGACGACAATCCCTATCCCATTCGTAAGCTAAGTGAGCTGGTGAAAATGCACCATCTTTTTTTTGGTGATGTTAATCCTGACGATCTGGTCCAATTGTCTGAGATAGCGGAGGAGTTGCAGCGGATTATGCAGCGTTCTGGGGATTATACTGGGGCCATAAATGGTCGTTTTGACGCAATAACCCGGCAAGCCCTCGTGAACCTGGTGGGGAGAGAAAACATGGAAGATCGCTGGGATGGTGACGGGCAGTTGATCGACCAGATAGTCGTCGATTATCTGCGCAAACAATACCCAGAGGAGTCATGATAACCAGCTTTAGCAACCCCCTGGTAAAGCGGATCAAACGATTGCGTCAGAAAAAATACCGCGCGTTGGAGAACGCATATTTTGTTGAAGGTTTGCGGACCGTTATTTCTGCTGTCGAAAGCGGTGCGCCGGTTGAGGCTCTTGTCTATTCGTCGGAATTATTGGACAGCACCGTTGCCTGGCAGATGATTACGGCGCAACAGGATGCTGGAAAAACATGTGTCGAACTATCTGCCTCCGTATTTAAGTCGATATCCGATCGGGACAATCCCGTCGGCCTGGGTGCAATTGTTAACTGTCGCTGGACAGACCTGGACGAGTTAATTGTCCATCCAGGTGATATTTTTGTAGCCCTAGTCCACGTTGCCGAGCCGGGTAATTTGGGTGCAGTGTTACGCTCTCTGGATGCCGCTGGGGCCGCGGCATTGATCCTCGTTGGACCAGGGGTGGACCCTTTCCATCCTACTGCTGTCAAAGCAAGCATGGGTGCGCTCTATTCTGTGCCAATGGTCCGGGTGGACGATGTCGAGGGGCTGATAAATTGGTCTTTAGCTCATGGACTCCAGGCCACCGCCACAACAGCAAAGGGGCAACGACTTTATTGGCAGATCCGATACCGGCGACCGGTGTTATTGATAATGGGCAGTGAACGCGAGGGCTTGTCAAGTCAGGCCATGACCATGGCCGATCAGGTGGTGTCGATACCCATGTCCGGACGTGCTTCATCGTTGAACCTGGCCGTGGCCACCGGTGTTATGCTATATGAGTTGGTTCGACAGCAGGAAGACCCGGGTTCTGGTGGTTGATTTTTTTAAACGATGATCCTGATACTGTTAGGCGGCAAACTCAAGACCAATTCTCGATAATTTCCTTGAATGTATTCATGAATCCGTCGGCTGTGGCCCCGTCCAGGATGCGATGGTCGAAGGTCAGACTGGCATAGGCCATTAGGCGGATGGCGATTGCATCCTCGATTACTTTCACCCGTTTCTCAATTTTTCCCAGACCCATAATGGCACATTGAGGCTGATTGATGATAGGTGTGGCGAATAGACTACCAGAGGTGCCATGATTCGTGAGGGTAAACGTGCCTCCTTGAACTTCATCCGGTAGTAATTGGCCTATCCGGGCTCGTCGGGCCAGATCATTTACGCTTCGGGCAATACCCAAGAGACTTAGCCCGTCCGCATTCTTGATAATGGGCACGATAAGACCATCGTCGATAGCGGTGGCTATACCCAGGTTTATCTCTTGATTTAGCAAGATACCGCTATCGGTCCAGGTGCTGTTGACGATAGGGTGGATTTTTAAGGCCTGGACTAACGCCGAGACTATATAGACCGTGAATGTAAGATTGGCGCCATCATGGGAAAATCGCTCCCTATTTGCCGCCCGGTGGCTGGCAACATTCGTGAACTCTACATCGAAGACGGTTGTCACGTGGGGGCTGATCTGTTTGCTGCGGACCATGTGATCGGCGATGGCCCGGCGGATATTCGATAGAGCCACGATTTCACCAGGAATCCCACCAGGAGCGGAAGGGCTGGGTGTTTGCCCAAGAGAGACCTTAGCCGCGATCGGCGCCTGGCGTTGATCCGGCTCTTGGATTTCTATGAATGACAGAATGTCCTTTTTCGTAATCCGCCCATCCCGACCGGTGCCGGTAATGAGATTGAGGTCGACATCATTTTCAGCGGCGATTCGTCCGACAACTGGGCTTACCCGGCCGGTGTAATGTTGCCGATGTGGTTGGGCGGGACCATTGTTGGCCGGTTGTTGAACTATCGGTGGCCTGGCCGGTTCAACAGCTCTGGGTCTCTCACTCGTTGAAATAGCTGATGCCTTGTCCGCTCTATTGCTTGTCAGGCCATTCACATCCTCTTCCGGATCACCAATATAGGCCAATATTGAACCGACAGCGACTGTTTCTCCGACTTTGGCCACAATCTTGAGTAACGTGCCGGCAATCTCGGCCGTGGCCTCTGTGGTTACCTTGTCCGTCTCGATTTCAAGGATGGGTTCGTAACGTTCGACCTTATCCCCTTCTTTCTTCAACCAGGTAGATATCGTGCCCTCGAATACGCTTTCGCCTAAGCTGGGCATAAAAACTTCTGTTGCCATGATTGCTCACCACCTACAGGAATAAATATGTCAACGACCAGTTAAAATTGAAAACGACTCAAATCATGCGTCGCATTCCAGGTTTCATTTGTAGAATAATGGGTAACGAACCGGGTCTACTTCGCTCATCATTTCGTAAATCACTTCAATAATATTTTCGGTGTTTGGTTTTGACCAATAATCGCCATCTGACCCATAGGCCGGCCGGTGAGGTTTTGAGGTGAAAGTGCGCGGCATTGAATCCAGCCACCAAAAACCACCCTGCTTCTCCATTACTTCTTGCATCATGTACGCAGTGGTCCCGCCGGGAACATCTTCGTCCACGAAAATAATGTGGCCTGTTTTTTTTATTGATCCCAATATCATAGCGTTGAGGTCAAAGGGTAAAAGCGACTGCACGTCGATCACCTCAACCGCAATACCGAGATTAGCCAACACCTCGGCCGCCTCCAAGGCTATTCGACACATAGCACCGTACGTTACCAGCGTAATGTCATCACCCGAGCGTAAAATTTCCGGAACACCAAGCGGTAACCTTATCTCACCCGTATTTTGAGGTAATCGTTCTTTCAGACGGTAGCTGTTCAACACCTCGACGACAAGGGCTGGCTCATCTGCCTGGAGCAAAGTGTTATAAAATGCAGCGGCCTGGGTCATGTTTCTAGGCACTAGAACATGAATTCCCCGGACTAGGTTTATTATTCCGGCCATGGGTGAGCCGGAGTGCCAGATGCCTTCCAGGCGGTGTCCACGAGTGCGAATTATTACCGGGGCCTTCTGGCCACCGCGAGTTCGCCAATGCAAAGTGGCCAGGTCATCGGCCATGATCTGCAGGGCGTACAGTAAGTAGTCCAGGTATTGAATCTCGGCCAGGGGTCGCAAACCACGCAAGGCCAGTCCGATAGATTGGCCGATAATCGTGGTTTCCCGAATACCTGTGTCCGATACTCGAAGAGGCCCATATTTTGCTTGCAGACCGGCGAATCCCTGATTTACATCCCCCAACTGACCTACATCTTCTCCGAAGGCGATGACGCGAGGATCTCGATCAAGCATGGCATCGAAGCAGGCATTAAGGAGTTCAAAGCCGCTAACCATGGGTGAATCATCGGCGTAGATTGGGTCGACCCTGGCAACATTTAACGCTGCTTGTGGAGATTGGCTGTGTAGATGTGTATCATAACGTTGCCGGCCAGCCGATTCAAATTCTTGCTTGAGGGCGATCAACCGTCTTCGACAATCGCCATTTTCGTTCTTTAAGGCGACCAAGGCTTCACGAATTGCCACCAAATTATGGCGACGATATGGCACTGAAATTCGAGACAACTGCCGCCGGATTCTTGTTAGTTCCGGGGCTTGGGCAGAAGAAGCACAAACGGATTCAAGGATCTTGACTACCTGGTTTGCTTCTGAGCGTATTGGGGTTACATACGCTTCCCAGGCTTCAACCCGAAAATTCTCGACAAGCTCTCTGCTTTCTTCTTCGATTAGGTTGAGTTCGTCTGCTGAGGCATAGTTATCCGTTATGAGCCAGTCGCGCATTTTACGTAGGCTATCGAATTCGCGCTCCCATTCTAATCGCTCCGGAGGCTTATATCGTTCATGACTACCAGAGGTTGAATGGCCTTGTGGCTGGGTCATCTCGATTACATGGATAATGGCCGGGATATGCTCCTGACGGGCTGTTTGTGCTGCTCTGCGGTAAGTCTCGACCAGAGCAGGATAATCCCAGGCTTTAACAACATAGATTTCGTAGCCCTCGTCGCCGCCTTCCTGTCGCTGAAAGCCACTTAATAATTCGGAGATATTTGCCTTGGCAAGCTGGTAATGATTTGGCACAGAGATGCCATAGCCATCATCCCATATGGAAATCACCATGGGGCCCTTTAATACGCCGGCCGCATTGACAGCCTCCCAAAACATTCCTTCGGCGCAACTGGCGTTGCCAATCGTACCAAAAGCAACCTCGTTACCTTTGTCAGAGAAGGTCGAAAATTGATGCAGCTCTTCTAAGTCGCGATATAGTCGCGAAGCATAAGCCAGGCCAACTAATCTGGGCATCTGGGAAGCCGTGGGTGATACGTCGGCCGAGGTGTTAAAGGTCTCACTTTGATTATGCCAGCGGCCTTGTTCATCAAGCAATCTGGTTGCGAAATGGGCATTCATAGATCGGCCTGCAGAACTTGGATCGGCATTAACGTCAGCATGGGCGTATAGTTGGGCGAAAAATTCCTTAATCGTAACCATGTTCAAAGCAAATAATAAGGTTTGGTCGCGATAATAACCGGATCGAAAATCACCAGGGCGAAAAACCTTGGCTAAAGCCAGTTGGGCCACTTCTTTGCCATCGCCAAAAATACCGAACTTCGCCTTGCCACCCAGCACTTCTCGGCGCCCAATAAGGCTAACCTGCCGGCTTTGGAAAGCGATCCGGTAATCTGTCAGGAGTTCACTCCGCTCAAATAGTTCTCCAGGCGATTCAGCTTCCCGTATCTTAATCATTTAAATAGTTTTCAAAGGTGATAAAAAGAGGACAAACCATATTCCAATATAATTGCCCGATTACGCTTTGGATATGATTCGAGCTACGACAATTGAAGCCCAATAAGTTCTTTTTGATTGACCGGTCATATGGTAAGCGTTCGAAAATCCGCCATAATTTTCACCAGCGATGAAGCAAGAGTCTTGAGTTAATCCACCGGGTGTTGGTGGAAATATATCATGATTGTGATTAACAATCTTACTGTTTTGTGTGCGTAATTGCCAGGGAAACGATTGTATGTCGCCTGAACCTGTTTTCGAAAAGCCCTAATCTGCAGTGGACTCAGTGGGCGTGATGCGGAAGTTATCAAAGGCCACTATTAGCCCGCCCGGGGTAAATGTTTCGGCCAGCAGGCCAATATCCCCCTTTTTGAGAGTGTCATCGCTTGCTCGACCGACTTCAACCCCATTTACAAAAAAGGTCATTTCGGATCCAGTTACATCTACACTTAAGTGATTGGTCACACCAAATCCGGTCTGGACAGAAAGTGAATCAAACCAATCCTGATTTACCAGGGCTTCTTCATCAAGGCAGCTATCGACGCAGCGGCCAACGAAAACATAACCATCGCTGCTTACTTTGAAGACGTAAAAGCTGTCTTTTCCCTCATCCACCCTGAACAACATCCCATAGCCATTGTCTATCGCCCCTTCTAAGGGAGTAGCCTCAACTTCGTAGCGGCCATCGGCGAAGTTCTCACCGGCTGTGGCCCAAAACACATCGCCGCCCAGATCAGGGTCGATTGATAGCTCGTACACGCCATCAACGACGAAACCCTGGGCATTCACTCCTTCACCAACTTTCCAGGTGCCTTCGTTATCGAATTGTTCATGATACGGATCTGTCTGGACCGGTGACTCGAGAGGTAAGGCAACGAATAAAAAGACGAGCCCTATAATAATGAGGCAGGCAACAACAGCACCTATCAGGCGGTTGCGACGCTTTGAATGATTGGACATGCTAACATCATGATTGGCTGACATAGGGCTAACAAAATCCGGATTATTGGGAATATTGCCTGACCAGGACTCTAATTTGGCGTAAACTTAAAGTTGTCGAAAGCGACCCTGATGTCGCCCTCACCTAATGCCTCGACCATAATGGCGATATCTCCTTCCGTAAGGCGGTTATCAGATGTCCGCCCAACTTCAACGCCGTTGACGAAAAAGGTCATCTTTGGACCGTCAGCGACAACCCGGAGCTGGTTCGTGGCATGCAATCCGGTTTTGACGGCCGGCGAAGGGAACCAATCACCACCGACCAAGGCAACCTCGTCATCCTCACAGAGGTTTTCACAATAGCCAATCCAGATATAGCCGTCTCCACTAACTTCGAAGACATAAAAGGTATCAGTAGCCCCATCAACTCGGAAAAGCATGCCATAGCCATTGTTTAGAGGACCAGTTATCTGGGTAGCTTCTAATTCGTATAAGCCATTGGCGAAATTTTCGCCGGCCGAGGCCATATAGAGGCCATGATTACTCTTGACATACATCTCATACACTTCATTTTGGACTTGCCCTTCGACATCTGACGACTGGCCAATTCCCCAACTTCCTGCTTCTTTGAACGTCTCTTCATAAGGACCATTTTCCAGGAGCGAACATCCAATACTCACCAATGCGGTCAGCAACAATGTAAGAAGAAAAAAACCAATTGAGCGAATTGGCGAATGGTTTTTCATTGTCCGATCTTGATGTAAGTAATTCATGTAATTACTTCAGCAACAACTTGAGCAATATCTTTGACCACCATTGAGTCACCTGTTTCGATATTGGCATCGTTCATCATAATGGCACAGAACGGGCAGCCTGTGGCCAGGGTTGTGGCCTGGGTGGCCTTGGCTTCCAAAAAGCGATTCATGCTGACAGCCTGTTGACCCTGCTCTTCTTCTTTCCACATTTGAGCACCACCGGCGCCGCAGCAAAAGGAGTCACTACCGCTGCGATTCATCTCCAGCAACACCATGCCCGCCTTGGCCAAAACAGACCGTGGCGCTTCATAAACATCATTATGCCGTCCTAGATAGCATGGATCATGAAACGTTGTCTTTTCCAGGGAGCCATTTTTCAATGTTAGACTGCCTCTTCCAATGAGATCGGCAATCATTTGCGTGTGGTGCATCACGCTGTAGTTGCCGCCCAAATCGGGGTACTCCTTACCCAGAGTATGGAAACAATGGGGACAACTGGTAACGATGCGCTTCTTATCCATACCGAGGTTATCTAGCGTTTCGATATTACCCATCGCCATTTCGAAGAAGAGATATTCGTTGCCGGCACGGCGTGCACTGTCGCCTGTGCAGGTTTCATCGTTGCCTAAGATGGCAAAATTTACACCGGCCGCGTGGAGAACAGTTGCCGTTGCCTGGGCGATAGCCTGGGCGTTAGGATCAAATGCACCGGCGCAACCAACCCAGAATAGAACCTCGAAGTCAGGATTGTCTTGCACCGTAGGTACATCAAACGCCAAGGGTTGTGTCCAGGCCAGACGATCTTCAGTCATGCCCCACGGATTGGCCAGTCGTTCCATACCGGTGAAGGCAGCCTTTATTTCGTGAGGGAAGGCGCTTTCCATTAAGACTTGATTTTGGCGCATGTTAATAATATCGAACATGGGTTCATTGCCAACTGGGCAAACCTTAACACAAGCCCCGCAGGTTGTGCAGGCCCAAAGGGCGCTCTCGCTGATAGCGTATTCGAGAAGAGGTGAAGAATCCTCACCATCCTTCGCCAAATCAACCATATGATCACGAATGTAATAACGTTTGCTTATCTCAATGGCTGCGGGGGATAATTCTTTGCCCGTTACATAGGCTGGGCAGGCATCCTGGCAGCGATTGCACATGATACAGGCAAAAGCATCCACAATTTGAGTTTGAGATAAGTCGGTCAGCCTGGCGGCGCCAAATTGTTCGATAGCCTCATCTTCGAAATTCAAGGGGGTGATCGCACCCAAAGATTTGCGCTTAGGCCGGCTGCCAATGTTGATTGGCCCCATGAAAAGATGGGCGTGTTTGGTGTATGGGAAGTAGGGGAGGAAGATAAGAATTGCCCCTAGTGCGCCCCACCAACATACGTGCCAGGCGATTTCGAGCGAATCAGACGACATCCCTGACCAGAGACCGGACACCAGGTTGGCAAACGGTTCCCAGGCATCTCCTCCTTCCAAGGCAACCAGGTAACTTTGGCCCAAGAACCGGAAACCTAAATGAAGCAGTATGAAGAGGCCAACAATCAGGGAATCTTTAGGAATCCCTTTTAACGCTTTTGGATAGATCGTGACGTTTTCCCGCACCCCAAGATGTGCGTCCTTCGCAACAAATCGCCGAGCCAGGAAATAGATTACGCCAATTAAACCGGCGACCGTGAATAGATCGGCCGCCAGTCGATATAAATCTCCGAGAGTACTGTCGCCCAAGAAGACAAAACCGGGAAAATAGCCTTCCAGGAGATCAACAACATTGACGAGGGCATAAAAAATAAAACTCCAGGCCACGCCATAATGGAAAATCGAGGCAATCCGGCGCTTATGGATAATGCCACCCTGGGTCAAGAGGGCTACCAAACTATCTGTTAAAAATATCCATTTATTCTCTATCAGGATTTTGCCCTGGCCCCGTAGAATGGTACGGATCATTTGACCAAAGGTGATGTAGACCGCAATTCCTGATATGACGGCCAGGAGGAGGAAGAGGATTCTTTCGATGTTTGTGAGCATGGTCTCCTCGATGCTATTTAAAGCGTTTTTATGGCAACGAGAGTTGCACCTTGAAAGCCCTGAACCACTGAATTAGAGTTTATCATATATGAAAAGTCGGACAAAGCCTGCAGTCCATGCTGATGTATAATTGGACCCTATGTTTAGAAAAATCGTGCCATTGGTGGCGCTGGTATTCCTGATTGTCGCTCTCTGGCCAAGGAGTGGCTCGCTCTCCGAGCTGACCGGAGAAGAAGAATTGGCCGGACAGTTGCGAGGGGTTTTCCAATGGATGTACAGTGCGATCCGGCCGCAGCCGGATCAGGCATTGGATGCCGAGATCAATTATACCGGTCTGGTGCCATTTGGAATGAATACGTTCCTCGAGCAGGAAGTGTTGCCTGAGGTTAGGGAGCAGACATTACAAATGTTGAGCGAGGCCGGTATTAGAACCATTCGCCAACAGTTTCCCTGGGAAGATATTGAGATTCATGGCAAGGACAATTTTATTGACTTGCGAAATGATCCGGCCGGCGTCGATGCCTGGGCCAAGTATGACAATATTGTTGATCTGGCCGAAAATTACGATGTCGAGATTATTGCCCGCCTCGACAATCCGCCAGCCTGGACCAGGGCTATGACGGATACGATTGGTACGCATGCCCCGCCGGATAATTTTGATGATTACGGGGATTTTGTTGAAGCAGTGGTCGATCGCTACCGTGGCCGGGTTCGTTTCTTCCAGCTCTGGAATGAGCCCAATATCTACCCGGAGTGGGGCGAACAAGTGGTGGATCCAGAGAGATATTCAGACCTGCTATGTACCGGATACCGGCGGGCCAAGGAAGCGAATCCAGATGCTGTCCTCCTGGCCGGTGCGCTTTCGCCGACAATCGCCTTAAACGGCCGGGATTTGAACGACCTCATTTTCTTGCAACGAATGTACAAAGCCGGTGCCGGAGAATGTTTTGATATTTTGTCGGCCCAAGGGTATGGGTTATGGTCTGGTCCAACAGATCAACGCCTTCGGCCAACAGTCATCAACTACCCCCATGTGGTCTACTTGCGTGATGTGATGGTTAACTATGGCGACGCTGAAAAGGCCGTCTGGATTAGCGAAGCCGGTTGGAATTCGGTTCCAGAGGATTTAGACGATCCTTATGGTCGTGTTAATAGTGAGCAACAAGGGCGATACGCGGTCCAGGCTTTCCAGCGCTCTCAATCAGAATGGCCATGGGTTGGCGTCGTCAATTACTGGTTCTTCAAGCGTCCCTCAAGTGCGGAATTGGATCAGCCCTGGTACTATTTCCGGCTTGTAGAACCAGATTTCACACCCACCCAGGCCTGGAAGATGCTTACTGATTATACCAGTGATCCTGTTTCAACAGAGACCAACTCTCAACCGGCTATCGACGATACCTGGCAGCAAATGAGACCGGTTCTGGCTATTGCCGGGGGGGCCATCCTTTTTTTCTGGCTGTTGTATTACCTGGCGCCTGAACGAGAATAAGCCATTCGATGAAACGCGGAACCGTCCTCGCTGCACTGGTGGTTATCCTGTTGCTTGCCGCATTTTTGCGATTCCACCGCATTGAGGAACAATCATTTTGGAATGATGAGGGTAACAGTGCTCGCCTGAGCGAACGCTCTCCAAAATTGATTATTGAAGGCACCGCCAGCGACGTACATCCACCTTTATACTATCTGCTCTTACGTGGCTGGCGAGAAATAGCCGGCCAGAGCGAGTTTGGTTTACGCGCCTTTTCCGCCTTTCTAGGGATTGGAGTTGTCGTCTTGAGCTACGCCTTTGGGCGACAGCTATTCGGACGAGGGCGGTCTATTGCCGCCGTGTTTGGCGCACTCCTGGCGGCCGTGAATCCAGCATTAATCTATTACAGCCAGGAAACACGCATGTATGAACTGCTAGTGTTCTTGGCCATCCTCTCTTATTTCTTGTTGGTTCGTCTGTTGCAGGCAAAACGCTGGCGATTTACGATCGCCGCTGGTTATATTGGCGTTTCCTTGGCTGGTCTTTATACCCACTATTTCTTCCCGGCCGTAATTCTAACGCAAAACCTTTTATATATAGCCTGGTTCATGCACCGACACTGGGTTCAGATTAACTCTTTTGCCAACAAACCTGGCAGGCGAGAAGAAGCGATCGCCCTTCCTGCCGGATCCGATCCAGCAGAAAGCCAGGTACATGCAATGATCATCAGAAATACAAGGCGCCAGATGTGGGTCGATGGACGAAATTGGTTCATCATGATGGGGCTGATGCTGCTGCTCTACCTGCCCTGGTTACCGATTTATATCCGCCAAACCGGTGGTCGTTTGGCGTTACGCCCACCACTAACAACATTTATATTTGATAGCGCCAGGTGGGCGACCTTTGGCCCAACAGCCGATCCGGACGGTAGCTTGCTACCACTACTGGGTTATGGTTTGTTACTCTTTATCGGTTTACTTATTGGTAGGAAATTGGGGCGGGGAGATATCTTTTTTTCGAATACGTCGCTGCTGCTCATGGTCACGCCGCTGCTTTTAATGTGGGTCTTAGGGGCCACGCGCTCTTCTTACTATAAATTTATGCTGGTCATTGTACCGCCCCTATGTTTATCGGCCGGGGCCGGTTGGTGGTGGGGCTGGCAAAGTGGGTATCCAGCTATTTCGCTCATTCCCAGACGCCTTTCCACGGCCATATTAGGCGTTCTAATCTTATGGGGCACTACTCACTCGTTAAACAATATGTACGCTGATCCTGCTTATGCCCGGGCAGATTACCGAGGCATCGCAAACCGCATTGCTACCAGTAATGAGCCTGGGGCTGCGGTGATCCTCAATGCCGCAAATCAGTGGGAGGTTTTCACCTATTATCACAAAGATGGCGCGCCTGTTTATCCGATCCCGCGAGGTACCCCGGATCCAGAATTAATTGCCGCTGAACTGGCCGAGATCATGGCCGAACATGATCGGATATACGTCTTATTCTGGGGTGAAGGCGAGCGGGATCCAGAGCGCCTTGTTGAACGTTGGCTAGATGCCCGGGCCTTCAAGACCAGCGAAGAATGGGTAGGAGATGTACGCCTTGTCACTTATGCTGTCGCTGAAAGCAAGACGACCAACATGGCAACGCCGGTCGAAGCGCAGTTTGGCGATCATATTCGATTGCTTGGATATTCGTTGAGTGCCACTCAATTTGCCCCTGGTGATATATTGCAGATATCACTCTTTTGGCAGACCGATGTCTCCTTAGATCAACGTTATAAGGTATTTTTGCACCTGGTTGATGGGCAAGATCAAATCGTCAGCCAGCGCGATAGCGAGCCAGGTGGGGGTTTGGCGCTAACTTCCACCTGGTTACCGGATGAGATAACCGTTGACAATCATGGCCTTCAGATCCCCCCTCAATTACCGGCCGGTGAATATACGTTGTTGCTCGGATTGTATGATTTTACTGATCCGGTAGCCCGCTTACCCGTGCAAATGCAGGGAGGTTTCACTGATACACTGTCAGTTGGCAATATTTCAATTCTGAGCCCTTGACAACCCAGTTATTTATTGCCCATAACCTCGAAGCAGGTCACCGGCATAGGCAAAAAGCGCCGGTGTACCCCCTGTATGCCAAAACAGAACTTTTTGCCCATACTGCCAGCGTTCCTGGCGTATTTGCCGGATTAGCCCGCCCATAGCCCTGCCAGTGTAGACCGGATCCAATAGAATGCCCTCAAGCCTCGCTAAAAGATGAATTGTTTCTCTTTCCAATTCGCTAACGCTGCCATAACCTGACCCCAGGTGGCTGTCATCGACCTCAACTATATCTGCGAGGTTCAAATTGTTCAGCCCAAGTAAGGCGGCTGTCTCTTCGGCTAAAGTTGCTACTCGTCGCTTAAGGGCGCCCGCCGGGTGATCAATGCTGATCCCAATAATCCGGCATGGTAAAGCGTACAGTTCTCTTCCCAGGACAAGGCCGGCTTGGGTTCCACCACTGGAACTGGCCAGGAAAACGGTATCAAGTTCTAGATCCTTTTCTTTTAGCTGACAGGCCAGCTCCTTCATGGCCCACACATATCCCAAGGCGCCCAAAGCGTTTGAGCCACCTTTGGGTATCGTGTACGGTCTATGTCCTTCGGACATCAGGCGCTGGCCAAGCTCGTGCATGACATTTTCCGCCGGCTGCATCCCAGTCCAATATAAATGGGCTCCCAGCATCTCATCTACCAGGGTATTACCGCCAAGGATTTCTGGGCGATCGCCGGATAATACCAGGCTGCTCCCCAGACCGAGTTGAGCAGCTGCGGCGGCCGTCTGTCGACAATGATTACTCTGAGTTGAACCACAAGTGATGAGGTGATCACAACCTCGAGCCATCGCCTCCGCACACAAGAACTCCAGCTTGCGGGCTTTGTTGCCGCCCAAGGCCAGGCCAGTCTGGTCATCCCGTTTGATAAAAAGATCAGGTCCACCGAGATAGTCACTTAAACGATCAAGTCTCTCGATGGGAGTTGGCAGGTGTGCTAACGATAAACGGTCGGGAAATATTGGTTCCATGGATCCACCTTATTCCTTGCTAGATGCCGTTCATAGCCAGAGGTCGCTCCTACGTCAAAACATATTTTATGGCGTGATCGCTGATTTCCCAACTCTTGATGTTGCTTCAAAGTGGCCGGTTTACAGAGCAAACAAGCGCCACTGTTTTCCTGTAATGATAACCAGGTCTATAATTCCCCGGTTATATTGGTACTGTGAGAGGGCTGGTTTTGAAGGACAAAAAAACTGCGGTTGATGAGGAGCCGGTAGATTATTTAGAGAAAGGCTTTTTTCATATAGTCTTGTTGCTTTTTCACCGTCCGGCAGCCTGGTCATCCTGGCAGGTTGGCTTGGGCGGGTTGTTGTTGGCTTGCGTTGTTTTCTTAATCTGGAGTTTGATAACGATGGACATGGCCGTTGCCTTGGCAGCCGGTCTGATCCTCGTATTGTATATGGTGAGTGATGCCTGGTTACTACGCTCGTTACCGGTTCAAGAAATCTCGTTCGGGCCATGGCAATCCCAATTATTCGCGCTGGCACTTCCACGATTTTTCGTAGCCAGCATGAGCTCTGCCATCGCATTTGTGCTGGGGGACGGCTGGGGCTTGATTATTATGGCCATTGGTCAGCTCATCGGCTCATTAGCCCTGGTCTATGGGACTGTTATTGAGCCGTTCAGGTTGAAGATGACATTTCTAGATGTAGAAACAGATCGACTATACGACAATGCTGTACCGATTCGAATATTACATATAAGTGATCTGCATGTTGAGCGCCTGACCTTTCGCGAGGAGAAGCTACTCCAGCTAATTCGTCAGGCGCAACCCGATTTGATTTTAATTACCGGCGATTACCTGAACCTCTCCTATACCAATGATCCGCAGGCTCACGTCCAGGTGCGACAATTACTTGAGAACATATGCGCTCCCTATGGCGTCTTTGCTACTCTAGGCAGCCCCCTGGTCGATATTCGCGAGGTCGTTACACCGCTTTTTGATGGCTTAGCGGTACGTTTGTTGATAAATGAGTGGGAAGAGATTCAACTTGGGGATGACCGGTGTGTGGTTTTGTTAGGCCTGGACTGTACCCACCATTTGCCGACTGATAGAAAGCAACTGGCGGATCTGGTCAGGGCAGTTCCGGATAGTGGCGCCCAGATCCTCCTGTATCATGCGCCTGACCTGATGGAAGAGGCAAGCCAACACGAGGTTGATCTGTACCTTTGTGGACATACCCATGGCGGACAAGTCCGCCTGCCGGGCTATGGCGCCATCCTAACCAGTTCTCAGCTTGGCAAAAGGTTTGAGATGGGTTTGTATCGATCCGGCCGGACTCATATGTATGTCAGCCGGGGCGTGGGATTGGAAGGGTTAAGCGCCCCACGTATTCGATTCCTGGCGCCGCCCGAGATCACTCTTATAACAATGCATGGAAACCATCGAAACAAGCCTTAGCTAAATCTCGTTATTGGTTTCCGAGACATGTTAAGATGATTGTGTGCATTGACGAATAATCCGGATCGAGTCTTTAAGAGAGCGACGACCATACCTCGAGTTTGGCCTCGATCCTTCGAATCACCTCGGTGGTGAATTCTCCGGTCTTGGCAGTTCCTCCCAAATCGGCCGTACGAATCCCATCATAGGCAGCCTCCAAGGTCGATTCATAGATAGCCCTGCTAACCCGATCGGCCTGTTCATCGCCCAAATGGGTTAGGAGACCGGCCGTGGCTAGAATCATAGCCATTGGATTGGCCAGGTTCTTGCCTTCGAGGGTTGGGGCGGTGCCGTGAGGCGCCTCAGCCATCACACAGGCAACTTGGCCGGCATCATCCAAGGAGATGACCATGGATTCCGATCCGGCAATGGAACCGAACATCTGGAGTACCATATCGGAGAGCAAATCACCATCGCGATTCAAGCTCGGAATCACCAGCGGTTCTCCGGAAGTCGCCAGAAGAAGAGCAAAGGTGGCATCAATTAATTGGGGTTCATATTGAACATCGGGATAACGCCCGGCTGCCGCATCTAACTCTTCTTTGAACATGCCTTCGTAGATCGGACTGACTGTGAATTTCGGACCCCCAAACACCCTGGCGCGGGCATAGCGGGCGTGTTGGAATGCATACTCGGCCACAGAATGGCAGACGCGGCGGGTGATTTTTTCAGTCCTGTAGGCTACCTCCTCAAGAGATCCATCGGCGCCTTCACGCCACTCCTGTGCGCCATAGGCGTCTTCAATTGCCATCCGGACCACACTAATAGGTGCGTATACTCCGGCAATTGGCCGAACGCCGGGAATGCGCCGGCCCGTTCTTAATATGACTTCGGCGCCAATCTCTTCGCGGAGAATCCGATTCGGACTGCCGACATCCCCTTTAGTACTCGGGGTAATCGTTGCCGCTTTCAAACCCAAACCTGTGCGGCGCATGGCGGCGGCTGCCTCGTATACAATCTGATTCTGTGTCCGCCGCCTGTTTTCGAGACTTATGTCATAATGTTCAAAGCTCAGGTCCAGCTTGACAGCATCCGACTTGATGACCCGTAGCGCTTCTAACAATAGCTCTTGCCCGGTTTGATCACCGTCCAGAACAACGATTGTTTTTTGCATGATTCTCCTCCTGGAGAGCTAGTAAAATGCGGGCGCATCTATTTATAGCCCAACGGCCGGCTGTGAATGAATAATCTCTGATTACCCGGCCACAGGCCTGGGGTTTATCGATCGCAGGTAGCTAATGTATTTTGGGATGACGACCGTATAAGTCCAGTACCAGAATGGGCGAGCTGGAAAGTCCCAGGCGCCGATGTGCCGCACCACCTGACCGTTAAAACCTTCCTTAAATCGCCAGACGCCCCACAGTGGATCTGATTCGACGAACTCATCAGGTGCACCCCAGAAGTCATAGGTTTCACAACCCTCTGCCCTTGCCCAAAGAATGGCCTCCCATTGCAAGAGATGATTTGGCATCCGTTTGCGTTCCTGGTTGGTGGAAGCGCCGTACATATAGATCGCCCTCTTCCCGTAGCGCACGATGATAACCGCTGCCAAGGGTTGTCCCTCAAATTCGGCTATAAACGGCTGAGCCAGGCCGGCCGCGTAAAAATTTTGCCAGGCATCAAGGTAATATTTCACCGGCCGAACGGCGAAACAATCCCGGCTGGCTGTCTCGATATACATCTTCGCAATCAGCTCAAAATCCGCGTCAGTCCCCTTACGAATAACGATACCTTTACGACTGGCAAGGCGGATATTGTAGCGGGTTTTCTGCTTCATTGAGGCCAATATATCATCCTCTGAACGTCCCAGATCAAGCTCCACCGTGTTGCGAAACTGAACCTGATCGTCGGAAAATCGCCAGCCTCGTACTTTCAATTCCTGAACAAACTTGGCGCCTGTAGGGGATAGGCGTGGCTCTTCGCTTCCCCAACCCGAGACGACATCAGGATCGATCTTGACAAAGATCGCCTTCTCGGCGCGGGCTATCTGTTCAAGCTGAATAAGGGCAACCCGGCGTAAGGCGCCATCATTGTAATCAAGTATTGGACCTTTTGGGACGTAGAGGATCGAGAGGGGCAGACGAGGTATTCTTCGTTTGAGTACCAGGGCAGCCGCCAAAGGGGGCTGCTGCTCATGATCATCGTGAACATCCAGTCGTAAAGGGGACGCTGACCAGCCCCAATCTTTCTTTAACTGCGCCCATGGCCAGCTCTGTAAAGGGTGGGGGTTCGGGAGGCTCATTAAAACCTGGCGCCACGCACCAGGATCATTTACCAGCCCAAATACTGAGTGGTGATATCTATCTACTTCCGCGGTCAATCAAAATCCTCTGGGTAAGAACAACAAAGGAAGGTCACCTACTTCTCCGTCTCTGGTAGAGACGGTAAACAAACTTGTTGTAGACGCGATCGGCCGGGCCGACAGTACGCTTGATTTGACCTCCGAAACCACGTTTGAAGCGATAGACGCCCCAAAGACCCTCATTTAGGCCCTTGAAATTAGCTTCAAGCTCGTCCTCTGAGAAATCGGGGACTCCCCACAGATCATACTCCATGCATCCGCGGTCTTTAGCCCATTGAATGGCAGCCCATTGGACGGCGTAGGTGGGCATCCGGTTCCGTTCCTCGTCACTCGAGGCGCCATAAAGATAGGCCGCTCGTGGACCGGATGTAAATACCATAATAGCAGCCAGAGGCTTTTCGTCATATTCAGCGATGAACAAGGCGCCATTTTCCGGGCAGAATAATTCGAAGGCGACCTGGTAATAGTTCACAGCATGGACACCGAAGGCGTTCCGCTGGCCTGTGCTCTGCATCATATGATTGAATATGGGGATATCTTCGACGGTCCCTAGCCTCACCGTTACCCCCTTTTTGCTTGCCAGGCGAATGTTGTACCTCGTTTTTTGCTTCATCCCTGCCAGGATCTCGTCAATGGACTGCTGTAAATCAATGATGGCCGTCCGAGGGGGCTGAATTGTGTCAACGTTAGATAAGCAATGATGCCTGTCACAGAGAGTTGCCCACTGGCCGGCGGACATTTCTGACTGCCATAACCGGGGTTCCATCTTTAAAAGACCGGCGCGCTGTCCATAGGCAGCATGGTCAAGCTGGTTAAACAGGACAGCAACCTGCTCGTCATCGTGCCAGTCAACCAGTGGACCATGGGGAATGTAAACAACCCGAACCAGGCCGAGGACGGCAGATCTGACAAGTAGTTGCGCGCCGGCCGCCAACCGGCCATCTTTCCGTAACCATACCCGATGTGACCGCCAGCCGAATCGACTCTTTAAACGGGCCCAATTGGTCGTCTGTAGAAGGGAGCCATTGGGATGGTCCATGACAAAGGCATCCCATTCGGCATCTTCTTCATCATATGGTTTTTCTTGTACTTCTAGAAATTGCTCGAACATACGATCGGGATTATACCTGAAAGTAATTGGGCCGGGTTATCGATGACTTCTTGTTTCTACCTCATGAGTAAAGTTGGTGTTACAATTCGGGACATGAGCCAGATAGATCATCTTTATCGCTTGCAACTTCTAGATGACGAAATCCGCCAGGCAAAAGAGCGCCTGAGTGATGTCCTGCGCTTACTCGAGGGGAACCCCGTACTTGTAGCCGCCCGTGAACGAGCGGAAGTAACCAGACTTGAGTTTCAACGCTGTCGAAACATCCAGACTGACTTAAATTTGGAGTTAGGTACGCTGGATACAAAGAGTAAACGCTCCGAGGATCGTTTATATTCTGGCATGGTAAAAAACCCCAAGGAATTGGCTGATATCCAACAAGAGATCGAAGCCTTAGGACGGAGGCGCTCCATCCTCGAGGATGAGGTACTTGAGGCGATGATTCTTGTTGAAGATGCTGAAGTAGCAAAAAATATCGCCACGACCGAGCTTCTCGAAGCTGAAGAAAAGTGGAGAGAAGATCAAGCCTCATTACAGATGGAACAAGCAGAATTAGTAAAGCGGCTGGGGGAGATGCTAGCATCTCGGAAACAACAATTGACCACAATAACCCCACAAAGTCTGAAAGCCTATCAGGGGGCTCAGCGCCATGCCGGACCTACGGCGGTGGTTCTTATGGTAAACGGACGGTGCCGAGGGTGCCAGGTGACTTTACCGGTCATGCTGGCTAAGTGGGTAACAGAAGGGCAACTGGTCACCTGCGATAGTTGTGGGCGTTTGCTCTCACCGGGGTAAAACTCCCGGCAATTCATCTTGCCGTGAGCCAGATAAAGTTCATCCCGCCAACCATTCTACGGCTAGGTATTATTAAGTTGTAAGAAAAATAGTTGTAAGTGCAGCCGGGATGATGTTAAACTGAGCATAGTGGGTGAAACGTTGTTCGGGCGTTGATTGTCCAACAAGCAAGTTATCCCCCATATGGTTATACTTTTATCGCATAATAGCGAAAAGAAAGAAATAGAGCAGGAGTAGGAATGGTTCGAGCAAGACAGGCCAGCGCAATCGCTGCGACGGTCGTAATGGCTTTATTAATTGGGGTGAGGACGGCGGATGCAAATCGTTGTTTTCATTATGATGAAGAGATTGGCGTGGTCTGTGACGGCCGGGTGGAGTCTGAGCCAGGCCAGTTTCAAGTGCCCAAAGAGGTTGAGGATAGCCTGCTAAACTATGTGACCTATGCCTACATGGAGGATCTTGCCAATATTTATCCAGAACCATCACTCGGTGTCGCCCCGCTCTATAACGTTGGCAATGGCTTTCTTTATGTAACCATTCAAGGTCAAGTTGAGGCGAACGGCCATCACTGGTACATCATCAACCCCGGACAATATGCGTTGGCTGAGGACATCCGCCTGGTAAAGACGCCCGAATTCCGTGGCGTTGAGGTCAAAATTCAACCTGATCGACCTTTTGGCTGGTTTGTTCAGGCTGGTCGTCTCAGCGATGAGCCCGGAGGTGAGCCAAACCCTGATTATGCCGAACTGGCACGCTTCACCTTCTTTCAGATTTTTGACGCAGCCCTCGACGAGGATGGCTGGGTCTGGTATGACATTGGCGGTAACCGTTGGATCCGCCAAACCTATGTTAGCATTGTTGATGTTCACGCCCCACCTGATGATGTCAAAGAAGGGGAATATTGGGTGGAAGTTGATCTCTACGAACAGTCGTTCGCTGCCTACGAAGGCGAAAGAATGGTATACGCCGGCCTGGTCTCAAGCGGTCTTAATCGTTGGCCGACTTATGAAGGTCTTTTTCAGGTATTCAGCCGGTTCTATCAGACCAAAATGTCGGGCGCCGAGGGCAAAGTCGATTATTATTTCATCGAAGACGTGCCCTATACCATGTATTTTGACCCGAAGAATGAGATCGCCTTACACGGCGCCTTCTGGCACGACCGGTATGGTTATAAACATAGTCACGGTTGTGTGAATATGCCTCCACGGGATGCTGAGTGGGTCTACTATTGGTCGGCTGGGGCTCCTAACGACCTTTGGGTATGGGTGCATACTTCGGAAGCCATGGATTATTTTGACCGTTTTGCCCATCCGGATTCGCCAGGTCTGAATTCTTCCTAAGGACGAACAGACTGAACCCTACATATTCCAGGTTGCGTCACCGTAAAAATCCCCCTGATCCTTCTGGAGAAAGGATTCGATCGCCGATCGCCGGTCTCCCAAGCGGAAAGATGGTCCATGACCGGGATAGCAGATCGTATCGTCAGGCCAGGGTAAGACAACTGTCTGCAAGGTCTGCAATGTTGTTTTGAAACCGTCAGCCGACCAGGTTTTCCCTGGACCCCCATCAAAAATCGTATCCCCGACGATTACCCGGTTGTCATCTTGCAAGACCAAGCAGATTTGGTCTTCAATGTGGCCAGGGGCATGAATCACCTTTAGAGAATGATGGCCGACCTGGATGATATCACCCGTATCAAGGTGGCGGTCGGCGTTTAATATCACTCTTCCGGAATGAGGGCCGGCATGGGCAAGCAGGGGCACATTTAGTCGGGTTCGCATCTCATCCAGCGCCCCAACATGATCTGGGTGGGTATGGGTCAGTATAATCGCCACGGGCTTGCTGCCGGCCAACATGGCTGACAGGGTGTCAGGGTCCGCGCCAGGATCGATTAATACACTTTGGTCCGTATGGGGGCAAACCAGAACGTAGGTGTTCATAGGCCAAGGGCCAACGGCTTTTCCTCGCAACTTTAACCTGTCTTCACTCAGATCCATCCTGTTGCTCCTTCAGCGACTAGCGCCCGATTCCAACACTGCCTCCGAATGCGGCCGATAACTCTTGATAAATCGCAGCAATACTGGCTTCGTCACCCACGAAAAAATTACCATTAGCGCCCAAGGCTAGCTGGGTGAGAACATTGCGATCAGCATCATCACCATAGGCGATGGTAAAAACGGATGTGTCGTTACCGGCAGCCAGATCCATCAGGGCTTGGTCAAAAGCGTAACGGTAACTGTAGGTGTCTTGCCCATCGGTCAAAACAATCAGGGCATTGGTTGTATCTGGAGATTTCGTCTCGTCGATGAGCAGTGCCCCAACTCCTACAGCATCATAGAGGGCGGTATCGCCAGCAGCATTCAAATTGTCAATCGCAGCGACAATCTGATCGCGAGCAAGGCCGACTTGTTGATGATCAACGATGACTGGCAGTCTATCGGAGAAGGCAATGATGGTCAGGTAGTCGTCGTCGCCCATTTGCTCCACGAATTGGGTTGCTGCTTGGCGCATATTCTTGATCTTATTGCCGCTCATGCTACCGGATACGTCAAGGAGCATGACCAGGTTGACATCTTTGCGGGCGGATTGCCATAGTTCCTGGGCAGCGTATACTGTTTCAACTGTCGGAGGGGAGAAAAGGCGCTTTGGCTCGCTCAGATCAACACCGAAATCTGCAGTCAAAGGTGGTCCAATCACAACGTTACTATTGACCGGCCGCAAACCAGAGGTAACGGCCAGTTGCTGTGCTTCTTCGCCTACCAAGTAATCACGGAATATCTGGGTCGCTTCTCTGGTCTCAGAAGGGGTATCGTTATTTAAACAAGCCGGATGTGTGGCCACAAAGCTCCCTTCCAGCGGATAAATGGGCACGAGGTCTCCGATACCGCTATTAACGACATCACTTTCATACATAACCGCGGCCCCTAAAAATTGATTGCCACGCTGGGCCATTGCCTGGCTAAGATCTGCCGTACTGGCACTGAACCAGGATACAGCCGCTTCAAAGGCGCTAACGGATGCCTGCACGATGGGCTGTTCGATATCTTCAACAGTAACGCTTTCGGTTTTAGATTGTGCGGCCTGGACCAGGGCAAGCAAGGTGCTGGCGCCGCTTCCGGACAAGCCTGGGTGAGTATGCCCAAGGCGCAAGGACTCTCCGAATTCACCACCACTATAGTAAGCCCACGCTGATGGATCGGCCGCCAGACTGCCTATATCCAGCCAACCGAGGGGTAGGCTAGGCCAACCCAAGGACTCGGCCGCGGAGCGCCACATGGCAATTACAAGCGGGCTCGTAGCCACGCTTTCACAATCAGAAGCAAAATTTCCATTTCCCTGATTGCGCAAAATATTGACCCATACATCTTCTTCAGGAATCCAAAGGGCTGGATTAATCTCCCCGTCGGCGATATCGGCCACCGCTTGCCCGGAATCGACGAAAGTCGGGACGACGTAGACGTCGCTGCCCTCGGTCGTCATCAGCTCAGCGCCGTTGAACTGGTCGATGGCCTGGCTGAGCCATGCTTCGAGGCTGCTATTAGCCACAACTTCCACAACAGCCGCATTACGGGGTGGGCCATCATTGCTGCCCAGGCTACAGGCCACGATCGCCAGACCGGCAGCGAAAACCAGCGTAAAGAAGCCGCGAAAAGTTCTCTTGTCCATGTCAGTTCCTCATCTCATTGTAGAAGCTAACGAATCGCAAATTACCAGGCTTGGGTAGACTCCCGTAGCGTGAGTGTTCATTAGCGTTACCCTTGTTATTGGCTAGCGTCCGGCAGTGATTAGCGTCAGCTCGACAAATCGATCCTGTATCTGAATCTGCGCGTCATCAGTATTTCGATGATCTTCCGGTGGTAGCGTTGCTTCGAGTATAAACCGAGCCGGATCGATATTCTGCGATACGAGGTAATCGACGACCGACTGGGCCCGCCCAACCGCCACTTCAAGAATATCGTCTTCGGTGTAAGGAGGATCGTTGGTCGGCCAGGCCGAGGATCCTTCTACCCTGAGGAAGAGCCCTACGCTCTGGGAGAGTGTGGGAATAACGCAGCGGTCTAAGATTCGACGTGATTCCAGGGTTAATTCAGTTGACTCCGGCAAGAAGGTGAAGGTCCGGCAAGGTAGCACGACCAGGGTAGCGGCGGCATCGGAACTGACCCCACTCAAATCGAGCTGGGAGGAGATCGAAAAAGTGTCATTTACTGGCTTGCCGTTGGGCTGTAGACTGGCTTGCTCAGCCGCGCGACTTACGAAGCCCGGATTGACCAACTCCTCAACGTTATCATCTACGGCATCGATGTCTGAGGCCTCCCAAACCCGGCGGGCTGTTTCCAGACGATTGACGATTGGGCGCGTATCGCGCATGACGAAGGCATTGTCTCCCAAATCAGCCTGCGCAACCGTTTGAAGCCAGATATCCAGGTCATCGGCGGCCGTTTCCGGGTAAACAAAGCTCCAATCGTTGTGTCCCCAGGCAGCTATTGCTTGTGCAGCGCTGTCAAAATCTTCAACCTGGTCTTTCAAAGTGTCAAACCAGGCATCGTGAAAGTCCTGGACCAGGTCTGCGTTATGATCAATAGATTGCCGGGACGTAACGATGACATCCATGACGATGCGGAGTTGGTTGGAACTTAAAAGAGGAACGCCACCACTTACTTCGGCGTCGTAGATATCAGGTTCCCAGCCGGAGACGACATCAGCCTGGCCTTCATTGAAAGCCGCCACAGCGTCGGCGACGCTATCCTGCGGAACCAGGGTAACATCAGATCGCGGGCTGAGCTGGGCGATCGAAAGAGCATAATAGACAAAGTATTCTCCTACGCTATCTCTCGAAAAAGCGATGCGTTGATCATTAAGATCGTTGATGGTTTCTATGTCTCGAGCCCACATCTGATCGGCACCGGCGCTCTCATCGACGATGGCCGTAATAACCCCCGGGCTGGTCAAGGCGACCGAATCCAAGGTAGTAAGCAGACAGTTCCATAAACCGGCATCTAGCAGCGCCGTGCGCTGTTCTTCAGAAACATCATAATTTGGATCATCATCCAGGAAAAAGGGCACAATTCCGAGATGGAAGCCATGTTCGATGTCTTTACCGGACATTTGCATCTGCTGCAAAGTGAAATAACTGCCAAAGGCATCTGCACCGCAAATATAAGTTGGCAAGCCGTCAGCAGGATCATAATTCGGGCCAAATATCGGGTCAGGCGAATCAAGATCGACGGCTCGTGTCGGGCGTACCTCAGTGTCTGGCGTATCAAGAGCCGCAACAGCGGCAATTGTTGGCGTCGGATCCGTGCTTTCCAACCGGTCTCCGATGAAGGTAGCGGCGAAAACGACACAGACAACTACCAGTGCCAGGCTTATGATCGCGATAAAGATAATCCGGGTTCTATCCATGTTCTGCATGGGCGAATCCTCCAAGTAGGGTTTGTTGCCCTTAAACTAAATAATAAACATTATGGTAAAATTCGGCGCTTGAGACACTCATTTGGGCTGAAAAACGCTCGCTTGATATTTGTTTCATTGCCCCTATATATGGGGATAAAACCCAATATGACCTAAGAATTGCCATATGTGCCGCTACTATCATTACGTTGTTGCGTAGCCCAAGTTGCGAAGAACATCGATTGCCGATTGACCTTTTAAGATCTCGAATTGGTACTTACCATTCTCGTCATGGTCGATAATCAACTCATATGCTTCCGGTAATACGCAGTGTTTGCTACCTTTTACGCCGCCAAGCATTTCTTGATAGGCGCCAATACTAAAGAAGCCAATATATAAATCCTCAGTCACTGAAGGCAGGTAAAGTGGCGCCTGGCTATGTTTTGGTGGATAGATATCATCACTGTCACAGGTGATGCCACCCAATTGGACTCTTTGGAAAGACTTATCCAAATGGTTGAGCGGCAGTACAATGAAATGTTCACCTAGCGCCCAACTATCGGGAAATGAACTCATGATCGAGCCATCGATCAAATACCAGGGTAGGTCAGAGCTGTTTTGTTTTTGTCCGATAACCTTAAACAGGTGGGCGCCATGTTCGGAAGCTGTAAAGCGGCCGAATTCACCCATTACATCTGGGACCGGCACATCATACCGGGCACAAACCACCTTCAGTTCCGTGAGCAAGAGCCGAATGAATCGACGATAGTCAAAATCGAAGTCCAGTGTCATGGCAACTGGCACACCACCGCCAAAGTCAAAAACGTTCAGAGTAGGATATCGCTGCCGTAATCTAGCGTAGGTTTCCATTGGGGGTTTCAACCAAGATACAAAATCATCCTCGCTTAACAACTGACTCCCTACCATAGCGTGGTAAAGTTTCAAAGTAAGATTTGGCGCCGCGGCAATATTCTCAGCCGCTTTCCAGATGTCATCCGTATCCATACCAAAGCGAGAATTGTATTGGTTCATCTCGGCTTCGTCCCGGTGGGGACCATAAGATTTTTGGCGAATGCCAACATCGAAGTGGTGGCTGGAGGCGCGTAGAGGTGCCAGTTCGTTGAGATCTTCGATTACTGGTATAACGTTATCGTGCTGGTCTTTTAGTCGAATGAGATTGGTGGCGTAGTCGGTGCCGGCCGGCTTAAAGCCGTTACAAATGATTAGCCGGTCGGGTGTAAGGTGGCCACGGTTGATCATGATGCGCGCAATATCTACATCCACCGTTGACGACATTTCGTGGTGAGCCCCGGCATTAAGGGTTGTGCGCACAATCTCTTCGGCGGCGTTGGCTTTCGAGGCATAGGTATAGAAAAAACGCCCGTCGAAATCTAGCTCAGCTATGACCTCAGAAAATAATCCTTGCATCCAGTGGATCTGGTGGCGAATAATGGGCAGATAGATGATTTCCAACGGGCTAGGCAGGCTACGCCCCAGCCCCTGATCGTTCCCGTTATCGATAAAAAGCTGGAGTAAATCGAGATCTTCCAGAAAAAGGCGACCATCCCTGGCGTGCAGATATCTATTGAAGGAATGATTTGGAACCGGTTTTTCCTGTTCCCAGCCGATAATAGGTCTTGACATTAGATGTACTTCTCCGAATCGTTAAACAATATCTGGGTGATTCTCGCCGGTGTACTCTCTATTCGAATACATGATACTTATCATTATAATCGAAAGAGTCAGACCGGAGTAATCAGAATAAATTAATTAGGGTCCTGGGCAATTCGGGCAATGAGAATTGATTCTGCACATTCATTGATGATTCATCCAACGGAATCTTAGATCGCCGGTTTTAAACACAATGTTTTCAATAGGTTCGCGGCTGAAGTAGATACGTGAAAGGTCCATGCTCATCAAATAAAAAATGGCGTATCTTGGAATGTAATCGCATATGGGTGATATATGTCATAGGTGATCGTATGACATATGGCACTGGAACCTTTGATCAAAGTCAGTTATCCTTGGGGCATACTGATGGTTTAGAGGAAAGTGGAACTGACGAAATGGCACATTTAGCATGGGTAACCACGGGCACTCGCTGGTGTGATCTGATGAAAGCGGAAGCTCACCTGATGGAGCACCGCGTATTTCCGGCAGAAATCATGCCGGATTTCCCTAACTATCGGATCAACGCTCGCAAGTGTTCGCTCGGAGTTGCCTGCAATTTAGCTGGCTTTCCCTGCAAGTGGGCCTTCAAGGAACAAGGCGACGATCCTTTCAAATCAACAGTGTGATTCCTCCTGTTCTGTGCAAGGGTTTGGATAGACCGGACTTGCCCCCTAAGTCCGGTCTATCTCCTTTTTAGGGCCCTGCGTCTAAAGCCTCTCTTTATTAAACCGGGCGAAATATTACCCTGTTGATATACTACCTGTTAGCTGTTTTCATATTGATAGGTAACCGATGCGGATTTTTGTCGTACTCAACCCCGTTGCCGGCCGGACCCAGCCTGGCGCTGTCAGGGACGCTCTTGAGCGCAATTTCAGCGTGGATTCAATCCAACTTGTCATCTACGAAACGACTGGAGGAGAGGATATTGGCGGATTAGTGGCTGAAGCAATAAAGGATGGCGCCGATCAGGTCTTTGCGGCCGGTGGTGACGGTACTGTCTCAGCTGTTGTTGATGGCTTGGTGAATAGCGAGATTCCACTGGGCATCATCCCCGCAGGTACGTCTAATGTGATGGCACAGGAGCTGGGAATCCCGCTTCAAGTAGATCGCGCATCTAAAATGTTGGCCGGAAAAACAGAACGCCGGTCGATTGATGCAATACTCTATGGCGAACATTATTATGTGCTGTCAGTTGGCACGGGGTTAGGCGCTCAGGCAATGCGCGATACCAGTCGGGCCAACAAACGTCGTTTTGGGCCTTTGGCCTACATATGGGCCATATTCAAATTAATCATCGGTATCCAGCCGCGAACTTTTACCATCATTGCTGATGGCGAAGAGCGCGAGTATCATGCGGCTGATGTCATGTTGGCAAATGTAGCTACCTTGACAAAGCCATTTCGTTGGGGGGCGCATATTAAACCGGACGACGGTCGTATTGATATTTGCATCATGCGGGCTAAATCGATTTTTGACATCTTTGGTGTTGCCTGGGACATCGTGGTACCAGGAAGAACACGCCGGCATCGAAATCTGATCTATTCTCCCGCGTATCACTCGGTAAATGTCATGGCCGACAAAGCGATGCCAGTCCAGGGTGATGGTGAACTCTTAGGGGAGACGCCAATCGAGGCTACGATAATTGCCAACGCGATTAAGGTGATGGTTCCCGCAGAACAATCACGCCTGTTCTCCCTGAAATTACCCTTTTCCCAGAAATGAGAACTGGCAGCGCACGCTGTTTTTGCCGGAATCCTGTCCTATAACCAGGTACCGCATTAATTTGTCGGAATTCTGTAACGTTTGGCGCGAGTGACAGGAATATCACAATGACCCCGAATACCGCAACTATCGCAAATGCCGCAGTCTCCTCCCACTTCTAAGACGCGCCCCTTACGGACCAGCGTCTCCAACATACCCGCAACAGCGCTTGGTTGCACGCCCAAAATCCGGCCGAGTTCCTGCAGACTATACTCCGCATGATCCTCTTCCAGTAAGCGAAGCAGTTCAGTTAGCATTTAACCTATACCCAGTAGCCGTCCACCTTGGAAAACCAATACGGCGAAGAGCCAGGCCACAACTGTTTGATATACGGCGGCGGAAGCAGCCCAGCGACCCCCAAATTCCTGCTTGATGGCTCCAATAGTGGCCAGGCATGGAACATACAAGAGTACAAAAACAAGGAAAGCGACGGCACTTAGTGGCGTGAAATTGTTGCGTAAGGCCTGGCTTAGCGCAGTCTCTTCTGTGTTGCCCGGCTGGATCAGGTTAACACCCGGTATCAGGCTAATCAAAGTGCGAAAAGAATCGGCCGTGGCCTGCGCGAATCCAATCACCACGCCAATTAGCTCCTGGCCAAAACTTCCACTAGAAGCACGGGCATTTGTGGCTAAATCCTCACCTGTATAGACTTGGGATAAGGTGCTGACAACCATCTCTTTAGCGATAAAGCCTGTTATCAACGCACCCGACGTCTCATAACTGCCGAAACCCGCTGGCTGCATTAGCGGAGCGATGGCGGCACTGATTTGACCATAATAGGAATCTTTCTGGTTGGATACACCCCAGGGCAAATTAAGCAAAAACCATAAGAGAATAGATATGGCCAGGATAACCGTTCCCGCATTTCGTATAAACTGTCGTGTATGTTCCCAGGTGTGTATGGCCAGCGAATTAATTGTTGGCATTCGATATGGCGGCAATTCCATAACGAAAGCGCTATTCTCACCGGGTCTTAGGACATAACGGGACAATATCAAACCGACCAAGATAGCGACGATCACACCGAGGAGGTAGAGCAGCCAGATGACGGTCCCGGCCTTTGAACCAAAAAAGGCCATGGCGAAAACGAGATATACAGGTAACCTAGCTGCGCAGGACATAAAGGGAACGAGGAGCGCGGTTAGCAGCCGATCACGACGGTTGGCTATGGTACGGGTTGCGTAGACGGCCGGAACGGCACAACCAAAACCGAGCATTAGCGGTATGACGGATTTTCCATGCAACCCAACTCGTTGCATAAAACGATCCATGACGAAAGCAGCTCGAGACATGTAACCCGAATCCTCAAGCAAGGCCAAGAACAAGAAGAGCACGATCAGGCCTGGTACAAATGTTAGAACGCCTCCGACCCCGGCTACAACCCCGTCAATAAGTAGGGATTGAATCCAGGCGGCCGCGCCTAGCCTGGTGAGGCTCGCGGTTAATCCAGCGGCCAGTGGTCCGTTGATTACCGTATCAATCCAATCCACATATGGCGCTGAGACGTCAATCACAAGACGAAATACAAGATACATTACGAACAAGAAAACGGGTAGGCCGAGCAGACGGTTGGCAACAAGCGTATCTATGCGTTCGGTTAGTGTCGCCTGAGTTGAAGTGCGCCGGTGGCTGACCTGCCGGTTTATGTTGCTGATGGCGCTATAACGGTGATCGGCGGTCAGGATATCCAGGTTATCTCCAAGGTGGCTTTCTAATCTGGTTGCCTCTGCTACAGCCTCAACCGTTATTCTGTCACCATTGGGTAGGGCAGCTACATGATTGACAATATCATCTTCTCCTTCCAGGAGTTTTAGAACTAGCCAACGTGAACAATAGCCATTTAATGGTAGGTTGCTTTGAGTTGCTGAGAGGCTGAGTTCAGCGATGGCTCCTTCGATCTCGTCACCATAATCAATTGTGAAGGCGCCAGGTATAGCGCACTGACATGTCTTACCGCCAACCTCGAAGGTTAGCGAAGACTGGGCCCTTTGCACACCGAGTTCGACAGCCGTGGACAACAATTGATCGATTCCTACACCCTTACTGGCTGCAGTTGGAATAATTGGGACGCCCCCCAATAACTCGGATAACCGATTTTGGTCAATATTTATTCCTAATGTTTTTGCTTGATCAGCCATATTTAAGGCGATCACGACGGCAACTCCCAACTCCAGTATTTGCACTGTCAGGTACAAATTACGCTCGAGATTCGTCGCGTCCACGACACAAATTACCACATCCGGATGGGTTGAGATGATGAAATCTCGGGCTACAATCTCGTCTGGGGAATATGCGGCCAGGCTGTATGTTCCAGGTAGATCAACAAGATTAATGCTTATTTCCTGGTATGAAAAAGCACCACTCTTCAATTCGACAGTTTTTCCGGGCCAATTTCCCGTATGTTGGTGCATCCCAGTCAGGGCATTAAAGATTGTGCTTTTTCCGGCGTTTGGGTTTCCGGCCAGAGCGATAGTCAGATCACTCATCTTCGCTACCTTGACAAAGTAAAACTTCTATACGAGCGGCGTCTGTTTGTCGCAAGGATACACGATATCCTTTTACCTGATACTCGACCGGATCCCCCAGTGGCGCCAGGCGCTTTACCTGAACAACCTCACCCTTTACAAATCCCATTTCCATATAACGACGGCGAATTTGACCGGGTCCAGATATCCGCGTGATTGTGCCTTTCTGCCCTGGAGTCAACGAACTCAAGAGAACGTTGTTTGCCATTCTAATTACTCGCCTCTAGTTCTACCCACACCAAACTGGCAAGCGCCTGGCCCAGGTCTACCTCTACCCCCTCATTTACTGGGCCAACCTTTACTGTCAGCGGACCCTCCATCGGTGCACTGCCAATCAAGATAATCCGTTGCCCAGGGCGAATACCTCGTTTTCCCAAGTAGGCTAAAACATCGCTGGTTTCTGGGGAAATAGCCCTGACATACCCAGGCTGGCCAATATCCAGGCTAAGTAGTGGCTTGAATTTATGTTCATTAACCCGGCCATCTTCACCAGGGACAGGGTTTCCATGGGGGCATTGTTGCGGATGTCTGAGGAAGGAGGCCAGGGCTTTAGTAACCTCTGTATCGGTAGCATGCTCCAGATTGCAGGACAAATCATAGGCTTGGGCCCAGTCTAATTTTAACACGTCAACTAAAAAACATTCCCAAAGTCGCTGTCGGCGAATGACGCTATTCGCCAAGAGTCGCCCACGATCCGTAAGAACAACGCCTTTATAAGGTAAATGATTTATGAGCTGCTGTTCCCCCAAACGCTTCATCATTTCGCTGGCTGAGACTGGAGACACACCGAGACGTTCGGCAACTCGGCCGATCGGTACCGGATCATGAACACCGCCATATTCGGCGATGCTCTTTAGATACATTTCTACGCTTTCACTGGTGTTGCTCATGTAAGTTCGTTCACCAATTGTCACAATGGAAGAGCGACAATTCCTTTATTAAGGTGATCCAAATCAATTATTGTAAGGTTAACCTTATATTACAGCAGTCGGTTACCGTGATGTAGTGACAACCGTCATGGTTTTTGGGTGGTAAATGTCATATTGACAAAGGGAATTGGTTGACGCCGTGGCGGTCGAAGGGAAATAGTTTATAGGCTATGATATTTCAGTGCGGTGGGAAAATTGAGGATGCTGATTTCTGGGTTTGGCTATTAGGCAGTTAAAAGAGAGTTAGCTGAATACCTGGTTATCGCGCTAACTCAGTAACCGGTTCGCGTGGCCAGGACGATCGGTAACACGCCCATGATCACTGAACATTTCCGAAGAAAACGTTCATTTTCACCCAGTCTTGCCCAGCCTGGCCTGAAGGTGATGTACAGGGCTGTATGGGTGTTGTTATTAATGAGGTTTATCGACATCTCCGACATAAAATGCGCGGACCTGCCAACTATAGTAAGCTCATCCCACCCTTAACTTTGGTTCACCAGCCGGAAGATCCGCGACCGAAATGCAAGGTATATGATTTATTGGTGCTTCCCTGTGAGATCCGGCAACGGCTCAACTTCGTGTGGAGTCAAATCTTGATGAAAGTCGCGGTTTGGAAGGCCGCTAAGAAAACAAAGGCCGTTAATACTTTTTGCCAGAGGTTGCGATTTATCACGCAGGCCTGTTTCTGTTTCAGGTTAAAACAGGATTCGTCAACATATCCGAGGCAACATTTCTCCAGATAATGTATCAACAATCCGTGTTGTGCCAATGGCCGTCTTGAGCAGAACCCGACCGGCCGGCCTTTCAGCAACCTGGCCGATAATTTCCGACTCTTCGCCATATCGATTTTGGCGCATTATTCCTAACAAGCGATCGGCATCATTGGGGCCGACGATAGCCAGCAAACGTCCTTCGTTTGCGATATATAGCGGATCAAATCCCAGCATTTCACAGGCAGCCCTTACCGGCTGGCGAACCTGGATGTTGGCTTCATCGAGTATGAGGCCAACTTGGGATTGCCTGGCGATTTCATTAAGGGTGCTGGCAACGCCGCCTCGAGTGGGATCGCGAAGAACATGGATAGACGCGCCGGTGGCCAACATGGCGCCAACTAAATGATTAAGCGGGGCCACATCACTCTTAACATCCGCCTGAAAACCCAACTCGCCCCGGGCGCTCAGGACGGCAATGCCATGATCGCCAATTGGACCGGAGAGGATGATAACATCACCCGGTTGGGCTTGAGCGCCACCAATTTGGGTCCCTTCTTGTACAAGACCCACGCCCGATGTATTGATATACAACCCATCGGCTTTGCCTCGTTCGACAACTTTTGTGTCCCCGGCGATTATTTGTACACCGGCTTCCTGGGCAGCGGCGCACATCGATGAAACGACCTGTTGTAGCAGTCCAAGCTCTAAACCTTCTTCCAGGATAAAGCCGGCCGTGAGGTAAAGGGGACGGGCGCCCATCATAGCCACATCGTTTACCGTACCACAGACAGCCAACCGGCCGATATCACCCCCGGGGAAGAACAAAGGCCAAACGACATGTGAATCGGTGCTGATGGCCAGCCGTTTGTTTGATGCGATCTCAATCAGGCCAGCGTCATCACCGGCACGCAGGATTGGATTGTCAAATGGTGGTAAAAATAGATCGTTGATTAGATCTTGTGACAGTGTGCCGCCGCTACCATGACCCATGATCACCTGCCCACGCTTCTGTATGGGAACCGGGCATACTAGTCCTTCTGGAAAAATCTGTTCACTCATTTATCCACCACTATCCATGCGGTAATTTTGTCATCCCTTTCTATGCGCAATGGGTAGCCCAGGCTGCTGACAAATTGGGCGATCATCTCCGGTGAGTAAAATTTGCTACGCATGAGGGTTACTTTTTCAGCCAGGGCAATCATTTTAACCTTGAACTTGCGCAGATCCGGTTCTTCGATCACCATTCGCCCACCGGTTTTCAGAACTCTCAAAAGTTCCTTGATGGCCATTTCTTGATTGCAGAAATGATGTAAGGCGTCAACAACCAATACGCGGTCGAACTGTTCGCCTGGAAACGGCAGATTTTCCGCGTGGGCCTGGGAGACAGCGAAGATCTCCTTCTGCTTTGCCTGATGCAACATGCCCAGAGACACGTCAGTCAGGAAGACCTCGTTAACATGCGGGTGTAATAGAGAGGATACCCGGCCCGTGCCACCACCTGCATCCAATAACCGGCCGGTAATTGGCAGATCCAATAAATATTCAAGCCGACTCGTGTCTGGCGCTGGAATCAGGCGTTCGTAAAAAGGGGCAAGAAGATTAAAATGGTCAAACATCGTTTCTTTCTGATGCCTGGGATTACCTGGCTCGATTAAACGTTGGCAAAGTGAAGTCTGTAGCGATAGTAAGCTGCACAGGCGCCTTCCGATGACACCATTGTAGCCCCAAGCGGTTTTTCAGGAGTACATCCCTGGCCAAAAGCGGGACACTCGTTTGGCTTACTTAAACCTTGTAAGATGAGCCCGGAGATACATAAGGGGGACTCTTCAGACTGAATCTGTTCGACTTTGAAACGGGTTTCCGCATTGAACTCAGCAAATTCTGATCGCAAACACCAGCCGCTCATAGGTATCGTGCCAATTCCACGCCACTTGCGATCGCACAACTCAAACACCTGGTTTATGATCTTTTGGGCCGGTTGGTTCCCTTGGAACGTCACTGCTCGTGAGTAAGCATTGCCAGCAACATATTGGTCAGTTTCGAGAAGCTTGACGGCCTGGAGGATACCTTGCAATATGTCGACAGGCTCGAAGCCGGTAACCACGATGGGAGTTTTGTGATTATCGGCGATGGGGGGGTATTCCCAATAACCCATCACGGCACAAACATGTCCGGCGGCAAGAAAAGCCTGCACTCTATTGGCCGAGGAGCTAAGAATCGCCTCCATGGCCGGGGGGACGCATACATGGGAGACGAGCACGCTGAAGTTCTTTATACCTAGCGCTCTTGCCTGGACAACACTCATGACGTTCGCCGGCGCCGTCGTTTCGAAGCCAATGGCGAAAAATACGACCTCTTTCTCGGGGTTTTCTTGCGCGATCTTGACTGCATCCAACGGGGAGTAAACAACGCGAACATCAGCGCCGGTCGCTCTGGCCGAGAAGAGGTCTTTTTCAGAGCCGGGAACTCGCAACATGTCCCCGTAAGATGTGAAGATTACACCGGATTGGCAGGCGATGGCCAGAGCTTTGTCAATTAACTCAAGCGGCGTTACACAGACTGGACACCCTGGCCCATGGACCAACTCGATTTCAGGAGGAAGAAGTTGGTCCAGACCATAACGCATGATGGCGTGAGTTTGTCCGCCACAGATTTCCATGATAACCCACGGCCGGGTTACCGTTCGCTGAATTTCATTCAGGGTCCTTTTGACCAGGTCGGCGTCACGAAATTCATCCATGTATTTCATTACAGCGCCATCTCTTCCCCAGGCTCAATTGCCAACTCTTCTTCCATATTGGAAATCTCGCGAATTAGAGCAAGGGTCTCCTGAGCCTCTTCTTCGCTGAGCTGGCTTATGGCAAATCCGACATGGATGACGGTATATTCCCCCAACTGAGCCTCAGGAACGTAGGCCAAACATGCTTCTCGGGTAACGCCGCCAAAATCGATCTTACCCATCCTCAGCCCATTCGATTCATATATTTCCACAATCTTGCCGGGAATACCAAGGCACATTTTTTTACTCCAAGTCGTTCTTTATCTGAAATGTCTAATCAGTAATAATCCTTCGCGGTCGAATGGCGAGTCACAATGGCCGTTCAGTTTTCCAGTTGCCAGGCAGCCACGGCCGCTTGCCCAATGGCAATCCCACCATCGTTAGTAGGCACTACCTGGTGCACATATACGTCGAACCCGAGTATCCGGAGCTGCTTGACACATTGGACCAACAAATTTATATTTTGCCACACGCCACCACTCAATATTACCTCTGACAAACCGTGTGTTAATCGCAATTTCGAACAGGCAGCAACTACCATCTGTGCCAGGCTATTGTGGAAACGTGCGGCGATGATGGCTTGATCGCGCCCTGCACGAAGGTCGCGAACGATTTCCCGAATCATAGCTGTAGGGTCGATTTGATCGTTGGTAAGTATAAAGGGATAGACGGCCCTTTCATTAGGATCGATAATAGCTTCCATCTCCATTGCCGCCTGACCTTCATAGTTTGCCGTATGGCGAATTCCAGCCAATGAAGAGACGGCATCAAATAGCCTGCCGATACTAGATGTTGGTGGGCTATTGATACCGCTCTTGATCTGGTGACGAACAACCTGGCTCAGCTCCTGGGATGGATTGGAGCGGATAAATGAATGGTGGATGGGAGGTAAGGTTTCGTCCCATTCGACCTCAGCGGCATCCAGCCAGGCCAGAGCCATTCGCCAGGGTTCTCTAATGGCTCTGTCGCCACCTGGCATGGGTACATACGACAGATGATAAGGTCGTTCATAGCCGGCATAATCCGCAATCAGGATTTCGCCGCCCCAAATCGCGCCGTCGTCGCCGTAACCGGTGCCGTCAAAGGCCACGCCAATCACCGGCCGGTCACCCCTAAATCCATGCTCGGCCATACCAGCAGCAACATGGGCATGATGGTGTTGTACGCCAATTGCTGGTCGCGACTCTTCTTGCGCTCTTTTCTGAATATACCGGGTGGCGAGATAGTTTGGGTGCAAATCGTAGGCAAACGCCCGGGGTTCAACTCGAAATAGTCGTTGAAAATGGCTAATACCAGCTTCAAACGCCTGAAACGTCTCGAAGTTCTCCATATCGCCGATATGCTGGCTGAGAAAAGCCTGCCGGCCATTGGAAAGACAAAAAGTATTCTTTAGTTCGGCGCCTCCGGCCAACAATGGTGGCAAAGCCCAGGGCATCGGAACAGGGAACGGGGCGTAGCCACGCGAACGGCGCATGATGTAGAAAGAAGGTTCTGATTGAGTGGAACATTTATTGAGGGTGCTGAAACTGCTCCTCTGGTGATCATCGTGAACTGGGTTCGATCGAATAACTGAGTCATCACATCGAGTGCGGATGGCGCGATTATGAAATAGGAAAGCATCGGCCAGGTTGCCAAGCCGCTGCCTTGCTTCATCATTGTCGGTGGCGATAGGTTCTTCACTTAAATTGCCACTGGTCATAACCAACGCAACCGGGAAATCAGGCGCCGGTTCCATCAGCAGGTAGTGGAGCGGTGTGTACGGTAGCATGACCCCTAAAGTGTTCTGCCCTGGCGCTAACTTTGTTGTTAATCGTGAAGACGATCGCCTCTTTAGAAGGACGATAGGTCGCGAACGCAATTCCAGGAGTGTCTTTTCGTTTTCGCTGACATGGCAATGCACCTGTACGGTCTCAATGTCCGGCATCATCAGGGCGAAGGGTTTATCAATGCGCAACTTTCGCCGTCGTAGTTCAGCTACTGCATCTGGGTTGGTTGCGTCACAGGCCAGGTGAAACCCTCCCAGGCCCTTCATGGCTACGATATTACCTTGACGAATCAACGCTCGAGTGGCTTGGATAGCTTCTTCACCTTGAATTGAATCTGATCGCGATTTCCCTGGATGGCTGCTGAATTCCGGCACGATTATTGACGATACCAGCCAAATATGGGGACCACAGTCAGGGCAAGCGACCGGTTGAGCGTGGAAACGGCGGTCCAAAGGGTTTTGATACTCGGTGGAACACGGCCGGCATAGGGCAAACGGGGCCATTGTGGTAAGGGGGCGATCGTAAGGGATATCATTGATTATGGTGAAACGAGGTCCACAATTAGTGCAGTTGATAAACGGGTACCTGTAACGACGGTCGGCCTTGTCAAATAGCTCCCTGAGGCAGTCCTGGCAAATGGTGACATCGGCCGAGATCGGCTGGAATGCGCCGGCAATGACCTCTGAAGGTATTATTTCAAAACTGCTGAACCCGTCAGGCGTTCGAGCCATCACTTCAATGTGGTCGATGCGGGCCAGGGGTGGGGCTTCATTCAACAGAGCTTCTTCAAAGTAATTTAGCGCTTCTGCGGACCCGTCTGCTTCGATATCCACTCCGGCCGAGGTATTCCGGACCCATCCATCAAGCTCCAGGCGTTTGGCCAAAATGTAAACAAATGGCCTGAATCCAACCCCTTGAACGACCCCTGTTATATGTATCCGTACACCGCGCTTTTCCAATCGCCGGCCTCCAGCTACGATCCGTTTCCGCCTGGTAGGTGTTCGCTGATCCAGGTCAGCCATGAATCAAGGCCTGTCCCAACTCGACATGATATTGGAAAAGTTACCAGACCTGGGTTTAGGGCTTCCACGCCTTGTCGAAAATAGTCCATGTCAAAATCTATATAGGGCAGTAGATCAATCTTATTGATGACCAAGGCATCTACACCCTGGTACATGCCAGGATATTTGTAAGGTTTATCATCGCCCTCCGGTATTGAAGCGATAAGCACACTCTGGTGCGTTCCCAACTGGAAGTTGGCCGGGCAAATAAGATTCCCTACGTTCTCGACTATCAGTAAATCGATAGTGCTAAGGTTAAGTTGGGCCAGGGCTGCCTGGAGCATAACGGCGTCCAGATGGCATTCACCACCGGTATTGATCTGTACTGCCTGGGCCCCGGCGGCCGCTGCGCGATCGGCATCAATGCTCGTAGCAACATCACCGTCTACAACCGCTACCCGCCCACGATTGGCCAGCCTCTTGAGGGTCTGCTCAATGAGAGAAGTTTTGCCCGCACCTGGCGAAGCCATAAGGTTCAGTGCATATACGTTAGCCAAATCCATTTCCTCGCGATTGGCCTTAGCAATGCGTTCGTTAGCCCCCATTATCTTTTCGACGACGGTAATCCGTTGAGTCATGTTCTTGATTTACCTGCGGATTTGAGCGGCTCTCCCGCTGGGTCTTCGGTGATTTCAATCGCCTCCAGGAAAAATTCCTGACCGGCGATTATGTGAATATCGCTGCTCTCACAGACCGGACACGTTAAATTTTCGTTAGGAGAATAAGTGTGTCCACAAGCCTGGCAAGCTAATTCAGCTGGGATCCGCCGAAAATGCAAAGTCGCCCCTTCAGCAGCAGTGCCTTCGCTAATGAATTCCCAGTAGAACTGAACTGAATCGTCAACAACCGAAGAGAGTGAACCTATCACCAGGTATAGATTAGAGATCTTCGTAGCCTTTGCCCTCCGGGCGTGTCGCAACGCTATCTCTAAAATACTCTCGGTAACCATAAGTTCATGCATGGTCATCCAACCTATTACCATAACCTATTTTTATACTTGCGATCATAGCACGTCTGTTGGTATCAGCTAAGTGTTCTTTGTCACTGCCTGGAGGTGACTGAGATCATACGGCTGCCGGACAATGATAATCTGAGAGCCTAAAGTGGGTGGGGATCAGTGAATAAATCAAGGGGCGATGGTTTCTGATCGCCCCTTGTCCTGACTTCTGGATAGGATAATATCGCTGGTCTACTCGGGGGAGGTCGCCGCCGCCAGTTGAACTCGGGTCGCGTGTAGTCGCTCCATCGTCGCCTTGGCGACCATGGTTTGCAGGCCCAGGTTTAGAGCCGGGTCCTTTTGACAGAGTTCACGCAACGCCGATGCATCTGTTCTCAATAGGCGGCTATCATTGATGGCGATCGCTGTAGCAGTGAATTTATATGGTTGGACAATCGCCGAGATACCGAGCACTTCACCTGGATTGATTGTTCCAACCACAAACTCCTTGCGCAAACCAGGTTCATGCTCATCCACAACCACGTAATGCAGGTCGATAGCACCCTCCATCAACATAAAGCAGACATCGGCCGGATCGCCAATGTTGAACAGCAGATCACCTGTCGAATAACTGACTTCATCTGAGATCATGGCCACATCACGCAACTGATCTGTGCTCATGAACGAATAGAAAGGATAGCGTCTTAAGGTTTCGGGAGAAATCATCTTGTTTTCCTCGGCTTTAGAGCAGTAGTGAGTCGGTTGAATCTCAGCCTTACACCCGGCAGAGAACTAATCGATTACCTTGCCGTTCAATAGTTTCATAACCGCCTTGGTCGCCACTGGAATGGCTGCTTCTACGTCAGGCGTTAGTTGTTCAGTAAAATCGAAAACGCGATCAGCTTCGATGGCCACAATCATCACATCTTCGGGGAGTATGGCGCCCATGGCGCGCCCAAGCTTGAGGGCTGTAGGCAGCGATGTATCATGGACGGCGGTGGTATGACCGGCTGATAGATCAGGTAAATCGTCCAGGGGGAATGTGTAAACTTGACCGGTGACGCCACCATGAGTCTGAATAGAATCGATAATAATGACTCGATTATAGCCTACCAGCCGCTCCATGAGACTAAGTCCACCAAGTGCCAGACAGTCAATTTCAACTGCAGGCTGGGACTCCTTCAGCGCCTCGGCAACCCGCCAGCCAACCCCGTCATCACCCAGGATCGGATTTCCAAGGCCAATAACAAGAGTCCTGGAAGGGGTGCTCTGTTCCGCACCCCTTCCAGTTTGGTTAACAGAATTGACGTAAGACATCCACCTCTTTTCCATCCGCATCACGGATTGTTAGCTCAAGAGGCATCTGACCTGGCAGAGAATGGGTGGCGCAACCAAAGCAAGGGTCATAGGCCCGGAAGGCCATCTCGACCATGTTTAACAGACCTTCATTGACCACAGTACCATTCTTGATGAGACTCCTGGCTGCCTTATTAATGGACATACTGATCGGTGCGTAGTTGTTAGTCGTGCCTACAATGAGGTTTACCTTGGTAAGCAAGCCGCGTTCATCAGTCCAATAATGATGGGTTAGTGTACCTCTCGGTGCTTCAACAATACCGACGCCTTCAGTAGGTGTTTTAGTCGGGACGGTATGGAAATTCGGCGAGGTTATCTCGGGGTCTGTGGCCAACTCCACTAACCTTTCGGCCGAATAAAGAAGTTCGATGAGACGCGCCCAATGGGTCGCCAATCGTTGGTGCACCGGCTTGCCACCGAGGGTTTCATAAAATTTCTCATAATGTTCCTGGGCCAGTGGCGTCGCCATACCGTCGGCCGCATTCAAACGCGAGAGGGGTGTGGCCATGTAGACACCAGAGTCATTGCCATCTACAAAACCTTTCCAACCCACCTTCTTAAGGTATGGAAATTTGAGATAGGTCCACGGTTCAACGCGTTCAGCTACCCAATCTGTATACTCGTGGGGGGCATATTTGCCCAATCGTTTTCCATCCGGGTCCACGACGCTTACCAGACCATCATAGAAATTGACATGGTTATTCTCGTCCACCATACCCATATAATGGGTACGGTGCGTATAGATGTCACCCAGGATCAGGTCGACATAGGCTTGATTTCCCAGGACCAAATCACTGAATAGCTGGAGGCTAAATTGGGCGAAATCGATACCCCATCGACCCATATCTTCAATCTTTTGACGTTCTTCTTCATTCAATCCCTTGGTAACGCCACCGGGGATGGAAGTGCAAGGATGTACCTTGCGTCCTCCCAGCATCTCCACAATGGTGTGCCCATATTTACGGGCTTGAATCACTTTGCCGCCAATTTCCAGTCCAACTTTATGAATGACGCCGAGAATGTTACGTTCGGCGACTGGCGCATCAGGACCCATAACGAAATCGGGGCCGCCGAGAGCGTAGAAGTGCGTCGTATGGTCGGTGAAGTAGAAACCCATGTAAAGTAATTCGCGGAGCTTCTTAGCGGTTGGAGGCGGATCGACGCCATAGACTGCATCGGCCGCTTTAGCCGCGGCCATATGGTGGGCCTCGGGGCACACACCACATATCCTGTTAGTAAGAAGGGGCATTTCCTCGACCGGCCGGCCGACGCAAAAGCGCTCAAAGCCGCGCAACTCGGGAATTTGGAAATAAGTATTGGCAACGTTGCCATCTTCATTTAACAAAATCTCGATTTTTCCATGGCCTTCCAGCCGGGTAATGGGGTCAATTGTGATACGTTCCATATCCTTATCTCCTCATTATTTTCCGACCCAGGCCGATTTTGCGGCATGGAGCAGTGAATGGGCTAAATTGAAGCGGTAAAATGATCCGCCGGGATCGGGGATGCCATCCATTATGGACTCAATCTCCTCCGGATCTCTGCTGTCTATAACTGAGGCCAGGGCGGTCATCATTCGGGCGCCGTAATCGGCGACATCCGCGGCTGGTCCGTAACAGCCGATGCAAGCGGCATTGACTTGCGGGCAGAGCGCACCACAACCATTACGAGTGGCCGGTCCATTGCACAGAATACCCTGCTCCAATAAGCACAGCTCGGGATCGATGCTCTCCACTTCATGGATTCGAACGAACTTGGTAATTTTTTTAATGTTGCGTAGCCGGGCACAATCGTCACAGACCGTTGTGCCACCTGCGCCGATGACCGATCCTTTCGGTGGTAGTTCCGCTTCGCCATTCAGGGCTTTGATGACCAGTTCAATCACTGCAGCGATCTGATGGGACTCTGGTGGACAACCCGGCATGATATAGTCGACATCGACAACCTGATCCAAGGTGCGTACAGTTGGGCTGAACACAGGGATCTGTATATCGAGTCCTTCAGGCGTCGACCAATTATATTGGGGCCGGATGCTATCAGGATTTTCTGTCGAAATGGTACCGTAGACCGTGTCAAACAGATCTTTATCACTGCTAAAGTTAGCCAATCCTGGGATACAGCCCTCAGATGAACAGGAGCCGAAAGCTACCAGGAATACTGACTTTTGACGCAGTAATTTTGCCAAATGGGCATTTTCCTCGTTTCGAATGCCGCCGTTGAAAAGGGTCAGGGTAATTGACTTGTCGGGCATGGCCTCGACATCTTTGTATTTTGCGTCCATCGCAACTGGCCAAAATGCCACATCAAAGGCCGCGTCGACATCAAGTATCTTTTCGTTGATGTTGAGAACGGCGATCTCACACCCACCACAAGATGATGCCCAATACATCGCAAACTTCGGTTTGCCGTTTTCACTCATGCAGGCACCTCCGTGCTGACTTGAACTTCAGCTACTTCATAGCCGTTATTATAGGCGCTGCTGTCTTTCCAATTGAGAGGGCCTAACGCCCGAATTTCTTCCACAAAGGTGGTGATTTCCCTGGCGAGTCTGACTCCTTCGGCAGCGCTTGCCCAAACTAGCTTGACCCGCTCGGCATCGATGCCGAAATACGGCAAGGTTCGTCGAAGCATCAGGTAGCGTCGTAACGCTTTGTAATTCTGCTCCAGATAATGGCATTCGCCTGGATGACAGCCGGTAAGCAGAACACCATCTGCGCCGTCTGCCAACGCCTTCAGGACGAAAGTGGGATCCATACGGCCGGAGCACATCATCCGGATAAGCCGGATATTTGGAGGATATTTGAGCCGGGAAGTTCCGGCCAAGTCTGCAGCGCGGTAGCTGCACCAATTACAGGTAAAACCGAGAATGATAGGTTCAAATTGTTCTGTCATGAAGCACCTCCTACGCTGCCACTGGTTCGGCTACCCGGGTCATGCCGGTGGATTCACTGAACATGAGCATGCCTTCGATCTGAGCCATTATTTGGTCATTCGTGAAACCGCTACCACTAATGGCTCCGGCCGGACAGGCAGCAACACATGTTCCGCAACCCTGGCAGAGGGCCTGGTTAATTTCTGTGACCATCAAATCCTCATGGAATAGAATGGCATTGAATGGGCATAGATCATTACAGATGCGGCAGCCAGAGCATTTTTCGGCATTGACGCTTGCCCTAACCGGTTCGAGTTCGATTTGTTCTTGACCGATGTGGCACAACACTCGGGCCGCGGCCGCGGCTCCTTGAGCGACACTAGTTGGGATATCTTTAGGTCCTTGGACAGCGCCGGCGATGAAAATACCTTCAGTCATCGTCGCTACCGGATCGAGCTTTGGATGCTTCTCGATAAACCAACCATTGGCGCTACATGATATACCAAACTTATGTCCCACTTCCTTGGAGTCAGGTCGCGGTTCCAGCGCCGTCGATAGGATGACCATGTCAACCGGAATGCGACGCTGTTTAGGGATCAGCGTATCTTCGGCCTGAATTATCAGCTTGCCTTCCTCACCCGGTTGCCGAGCTGCGTCTGTGATTTCAGCTACTTTGCCCCGGATGAAATGGGTTCCCTCCTCCAGTACACGTTGGTAGAACTCGTCATAGTCCTTATAGGCCGTGCGCATGTCGATGTAGAACTCATACACTTCAGCATCAGTACGTTCTTTTACCAAGTGTGCGAATTTGAGACTGGACATGCAACATATGACAGAGCAGTAACTGTTATATTTATTATCACGGCTGCCCACACAATGAACAATGCCCACCGATTTGGGCTTCGTCACGCCATCTCGCATAACAATCTCACCATCAGTTGGACCGGCTGCATTACACATCCTTTCGAATTCGATGCTGGTGAAAACATTCGCCAGTCGGCCGTAGCCATATTGTGGGATCCTGCGGGCATCAAATGTATCGTAACCGGTGGCCAGGATAATGTTGCCGACAGCTACCGTGACAAATTCATCTTCCTGGTTGAAATCGATAGCGTCTGTCGGACAGAATTTTTCACAGGCGCGACATTTGCCATTTTGGAAATAAATACATGTTTCAGTGTCGATGACCGGATACTTGGGCACTGCTTGGGCAAACGGTGTATAAACCGCTTTTCGATACCCCAACCCCGCTTCAAATACGTCATCAATCACTTTCTTAGGGCATTTTTCCCAGCAGATGCCACAACCTGTGCAGTCGGCTTCGACAATGTAGCGGGCTTTCTTTCGAATGGTCACCGTGAAATTTCCGACGTAACCATCGACGCGTTCTACTTCGCTCCAGGTAAATAGCTCAACATTTGGTTGATTACCTACGTCCACCATCCGTGGGGTTAAGATGCAGGCGGCGCAATCTAGCGTCGGGAAGGTCTTATCAAACTGGGCCATATGGCCACCAATTGATGGTTCTCTTTCGACCAGGTAAACTTTCTTGCCCGAATTTGATATCTCCAGGGCAGCCTGGATACCGGCTATACCTCCACCGACGACCAGAGTGTCTGGGTGAATCGGTACATACATGCGATCCAAAGGTTCATTATGAATGACGCGCTCGACGCCACTGGCAACCATCGCTTTCGCCTTGGCTGTCGCCTTAACCTTGTCGGTGGTCACCCAGGAAACCTGCTCGCGAACCGAAACCATCTCACAAAGATACGGATTCAAACCCGCCCGATCGCATGCGCCCCGGAAGGTAGCTTCGTGCAGGTGAGGAGAACAAGCAGCGACCACAACGCGAGTCAACCCTTCGTTCTCGATATCGCGTTCAATCAACTCCTGCCCTAGACTGGAGCACATGAATTTGTAATCACGCGATATAACAACGCCATCGTCACCTAGCTCTTTTTTTGCCCAGATGGCGACATCTTCAACGTCCACGACACCGGCGATATTAGTGCCGCAATGGCATACATAAACACCAACGCGTTCCTTTTCGCTCTTTGGCGTAGCACTCATCGGGTCACCTCCTCGTCATTCGGCATAGCGGGCATCGGCAAGCTGGGATCATCCTTCTTGCGTTTCGTCTTTGGGCTAGCTTGTTCTTCCGGCATTTCAACACCAATCTTAGCCAGGGCCTGACCTGCACTAACAAACTCTTTACCTATGCCTAATTCTTCGGCGTTGTGACCGAATGCCAATCCCATCAGCTGGGTGAAGTATAGGATCGGGATATTGAAGTTGGTCTTGAAATGTTTATTCACATTTTCCTGGTAAGCATCAAGATTCAACTGGCACATCGGGCAGAGCGTTACCATCACATCGGCGCCGTACTGGGTAGCGCCATAGAGTAAACCGCGAATCATTTCGTACGCCGTTGACTCGCTGATTTGGGTCATGTGACCCCCGCAACAATGGGTCTTCATCGGGTAATCTATGACTTCAGCGCCCAAGGCTCTCATTACCTTATCTAGCGATTGGGGATATTCCGCGTTTCTAAAATGTTTATTTGGGTCAGGCCGGGTAATCATACAGCCATAATATGGCGCAACACGTAGTTGCTTCAGGGGTCTAACAACCTTTTCGCGAATTGTCGCTAATCCCACATCGTTCAGGATGATATCGAGAAGATGTCGAATCTTCAGTGTGCCGGGTTGATAGTTCAGACCTCCGGCAGATAGTGCGTCGTTGACCCGGTCACTCAGCTTATCGTCCTCTCGCATGTAGTTATCAGTCTTGGACAAGTTTAGATAACAGGCGCTACAGCCAGCGACCAGAGTATTGGTGCCATTAATCTGTTGGCTGGCAAGAGCCAGGTTTCGTCCAATCAGGGCATGGGCGGGCGTCTGGGCCACGGAAATATACTCGGTTGCCCCACAACAATTCCAGTCCTTGACTTCTTCAAACTCAATGGCGATGTCATCCCGTATAGCCATGGTGGATTCGAGGTAAGCACTAGCGCTGCGCTCCATTGCGCAACCGGGATACAGCAGATATCTGTCCATGCCTACACCTCCACCTTATCCAGTTCATTCGCTTTCTTCAAAATGGCTTTCAACTGGTCTAAACCATCGATCTTCTGGGGGGTCAAGTCCAATCTTCCTTTACTCAACATCTCCAGACCAAAAGTCGCGCTACCCACCAGGCGCATGGGTTGGTGGCGAAGATAATGCCGGGTGGCCAATCCAAGCTCAAAGCTACGCCCGTTGTTTTCAACTTGATTAACAAAAGTTTTGGACAAATTAGCCGCATTACGGTCCTCGTATAGATTGGCCTTGATCGCCATTCTCTTCAAGGTATACATAACATCGGTAATGTGGATTTCCTGCGGGCACCTGCTGGTGCAGAAATAGCAAGAGACGCAATACCAGGGTGTATTGCTGGCAAGTACATCGTCTTTCATCCCGGCATGTATCATGGCAAATATCTGTCTTGGCGAGTGGTCCATATCCTTGCCCGAAGGACACGATCCACCGCATGTACCGCATTGGATGCACATCTCCAGACGTGAAACTCCCGGAGTAGCTGCCATGACTTCCGCAAGAAAACTTTTCTTGGGAATTTCAGCAGGATCCAGGACCGCCTCAGCGGTATGATCTATTACTGTGGTCAATGTTCACCTCCCATGGTTGCCTTGCTTTGACTAAAATAAAAAATGGCCCTTCCATGCGCCACGAATGCGCTTGAAAAGACCATTATTTCAATTTGATGCCATACTCAAGCCCCATTTACAATAGGACACGATTTGCAGACACACTATCTTTAATATTCTTCCCCTGATGAAATTGTAGACCCCATTCGAAAGACGCCTTAGTGACAGATGTCATATCTTTTCTATGACGTTTGTACTTTATTTCACAAACAAAACTTGAGAATTAAATCCTTTGGATCGCTAGTGTTGCTTTACTCCATCGCGAGTATACTTTTTTGATAGCGTATTTTTCTCAGGCTTCCCATACTTGAGAGCATGATAATGAATGATGAAACGATATAGCAGCGAATTTTAGGAGGTAAAAGAAATTGAGAATAGGTGTGGTTTTTCCACAGACAGAATTTGGTAGTGATCCTGGGGCCATTCGAGAGTATGCCCAGACGGCCGAAGGCCTGGGATACAAGCATATCCTGACTTACGATCATGTATTAGGTGCTAACCCGGAGAGACCGGGAGGCTTGCATGGCCCGTATACACACAACCATGCGTTTCAGGAGCCGTTTGTTCTATTTGGTTACATGGCCGGGTTGACTGAAACAATTGAATTTGTCACCGGTATTCTTATCCTGCCCCAACGCCAGACAGCATTGGTGGCAAAACAGTCGGCGACCTTAGATATTTTGTGCGGCGGTCGTCTCAGGCTAGGTGTGGGCATCGGTTGGAATCGAATAGAATATGAAGCGCTCAACCAGGATTTCCACACCCGCGGCCGGCGTGTTGAGGAGCAAATTAAGATATTGCGCCAATTATGGACAGAGCCGCTCGTTAATTATGTGGGAGAATGGCATTCAGTTCCTGATGCCGGTATAAATCCACTTCCATTGCAGCGACCGATACCGATTTGGTTTGGAGGGCATGCTGATGCCGTCTTGCGCCGGGTAGCAACAATCGGCGATGGGTGGATGACCAATTACAATAAAGCGGCCGATGCCCAACCTGCGCTTGAAAAGATAGGTGGCTATTTGGCCGAGGCCGGTCGCAGTTGGGGAGAGGTGGGTCTTGAACCGAGAATATTGTTTGGCGATGGGGAATCAGATCGCTTGGCAGCCGAGATAGAAGACTGGACAGCATCCGGGGCGACACACCTATCCGTTAATACCATGCACGCCGGATTCCAGACGGCGGATGAGCATATATCGGCTATAAGTAGATTCGCGGCAACGATTGGTTTGTGATATGTCTCTAAGAATTCCGGGCTTCGTGAAGTATTTTTCTTAGGCTAACTACCCACTGGTACCAGAGGCAACAGGTGTCCATGTAAAGTGGCCAGGGGGCTCTGGTGTTTTAGTCAGACCAGGCGGTTCATGAGGATTATTTTTCGGCGTCTTCGTTGGTTGAGGAGTCGGTGGCGGTATCTCCGTAGCCGTTGGCAGTGGTGTTGGCGCTGATGGCGTGCTCGTAGCGGTAGGCAGCGGCGTTGGCGCTGGTGCAGTGTTGGTCGCACTTGGTAGCGGTGTTGGGGCTGGTGCAGTGTTGGTCGCACTTGGTAGTGGCGTAGGTACTGATGGCGTGTACGTAGGTGCGAACTGCGGCGTCGCGATAATTTCAGTCGCCGACTGGGAGGGTGTTGCCGGAGTGGACGAAGCCGGCATTGTGGACGTGCCATTAGGCGTGTTCGTGCTTATGGGAGTTCCGCTCGGCGTAGTTGGGTCTATGGGCATACTCGTTGGTGTCGGTGTAGCCGATGCATTTGGCTCAACGGCCGAAATCCTCGCCCTGGAGTTTGATTCGTTCTCTTCTTTATTGGTGAGTTCTTGAGTTGGTTGTATCTTCGGGATTGTTTCGACCCTCGCAGGAGGCTCACCGACGTTAACCGTGGTCGTCTGACCGGCGTCCAGGGTAATAGTGACTCCTTGGCCGGCTACCGTAACAGTTCCCTTATCGACCAGGACGCGCGTTGTGCCTATGTCGTCAACATCGACAGTGAATTCGGTACCCATGACTGTAACAACCGCTGAAGGTGTTTGCACTTCATAACGTGATGCCGATGAGGATGTAGGTTGAACAATATTGTGCGTAGAACCCGATGTCTGACGGAGAACGATCACCCTGGTTGAACTATTAGACTGAGAATTCATTCGTAAGATGCTTAGTTCTGTGTCAGGAGCAATCAGCACCTTGCTATCATCGGGAAAAGTGAGCACAACGCTTGATTCTTCCCCGGTCCGGACTGTTCGAGCCGTCTTGGAGCGTATCATCTTCCGAGGCGGGTACCCAGGTATCACTGCCCGCCGTTTGGACCTCAGCGGTACCCTGTACATTGGCGATTTCAGTACTTGAGGAATTCCCTGGTCCTGACAAAAGCATAATGCCAGCGATAATCACTATAATAAGCATAGCCGCGGCGCCCACAAACAGCGGCCGGGGTTGGACCGAGAGTCTTCTTAACCACTCGCCAAGAAAAAAGGTTGGTTTACTTTTTTGTCGATCCTGAAAAAGGCGCCGGGCAGATGCGTGTAGGCGGGCAGGTGGATCAAGCCAAATATCTGAAGCCATAAGGTTCAAAGTATTTTGCCACCAGACCAAATCAGCCTGGCATAAGCTGGCACCCCGTAGCAAGATGATTTTCTACTTCGCTAGATTCGGTCGCCATTGAGACGCCGATCTAAAAAATCAAGCAATTGCTCAGTTGTTATGTGTTACCTAAGATTGCGCCGTTGGTCCATACTACATTTAATCCAAATTCACGTTACTTCTATGCATACAGAGTGATACATGACGAAATTGATACATTTACGTCTCTTGAATGTAGCCAGACAGGATAGTTCGGAGTTTATCTAAGACATCGAGCGCGTAACGGGCCAATGGAACCGACGGGCATTTCGAGTTTTTCTGGCGATATCAGAATAAGAGGGGATCGTCGCCTCATAATAGAGCATCCAAAGGATGCGACGGCACCGTTCATCTAGTTGATCCAAAGCCAGGCGTATCGTCTGTTGCTCTCGATAAAGCTCTACAACTTCATCTGGCGGCATATCGTTGCCTTCTTCGTCTGTTAGTATTGAATCAAAGCTGGTGGTTGTTGAACGTTCATAATCAGCGCCGCGTCTTCTTTCCCAACACTCCCGCCGGGCGGTTGTTACTAACCAGGCTGATATCCTATCTGGTTCCCTTAGCCGGCTCAGGTTCTTCATTAAGGATAACCAGACTGACTGGAAAACATCGTCAATTTCGGCAGGCGTGAGACCATAACGTGATGGAATGGTGTACACCAGGCGCTCGTATCGACTAATGATTGCTTCCCAGGCTTTTTCATCCCCGATTGGCATGCAACTAGAAGTTGCTCATCGGTCTTCTCACTGTAATCTGTCATACTACCGTCGCGAGCTTAAACTCGCAATCTAAAGCAGGTGGATTAAGGACGGTTCATCCAATATATTGCCAGGGCAGGGTTATCAACCGATGGGATAAGCATTTTCCCAGATTTGTCCGATCAAATCCCGAATGAGATAAATTCTAATAACTAATAATACTAAACGGACCCATTCATCCCTAACCCTGAACATATTGACTAAAACCTTACATAATACCTATGCATCTATATTTTCTGCAATTTCTGGCAAAGCATTTCCTCATCACATTATCCGTAAACTCATCCTGGATCCGCAATTGGCCAAAGGTCCTAATACGAGATGAGTCGAACCTGGGTCATTAATTGGCAAGTCTCCGGCGACACGGAAAACGTAAGGTGACTGCGAAAAAATCACGCGCTCTTTATGATCGACAACAGATGTGCCTTGATTGCCGAACTCTACTCAGAAGGACCCAATATAATTTCACTCACCAATGGTCGGATAACAGCCGCATCTAATTAAGGTATTGAGGTAGATTCTCCAGGTTGCAGGATCTGAACCGAGATATCAGGCGTGATATTTGCAGCGTGTTGGGCAAATTCAAGGGGTGGACGTCTCAGAAAACGGGAATACAGATCGATCGATGCCAATAGGCCCGTACGTTCCCCAATGGATAGGTATGGCGAGGCGAGGGCGTAGATGAACAAGCGATTCGGCGGCATTCAAGGGATCCATATGCCCTTTGCCCAAATTTGGACCCCAACCCCATACCGGGATCAGAGCCAGGTCAAGGTTCTGGCCGATTAGCGACATCTCCGGGAAAATGTCTGTATCTCCGGCAAAGTAGATTTTATGTTTGCCTTCCATCAAGAAGCCGAGCGGCTCTACAATAGGCGACCAGGGGATTTGTCGGCCGCCATGAACGGCTTTTGTGGCCGAAACCTGAAGGCTTTTGACATTCAATACTTCACCCTCGCTAATTCCATGGACATTGTAGAATCCGCGAGCTTTTAAGTAGAGCGCTGCGCCGGCTGGCACTATTAATTGGGTTTCGCGGCCCAGTTTCTTTAATGATGATAAACTGAAATGATCTCCATGTAAGTGAGAAATCAGGATCGCATCGACTCTGAGTGTGGCCGGGTCCGGGGCAGGGACCTGGCGACGAATTGGGCCGATGAAGCTACCGATCACCGGATCTGTAAGCAGAGCGAACGCCACTCATCTCGACCAATATGGTCGAATGTCCGATGAACGTCACCTTCGTATCATTTTTCATCATTCATCCCTTTGACTGGCGATACATTTCCTTTAATATCCCACAAAAGGTGTAACAATTAAAACGACTCACTAAATCGGATATCAGAATCAAAGGCCATGCCAAATATATCCAACTTTGACAATCAGCTTGTTTTCGAAAACGATATGGTGACCAAGATGAATCCAGAGGCTACTGCCAAACTTCTCAAGGCAATGCTCCAGCCCTGGCATACGGCAGTTGCAAAGCCGGTTCAAGCGCAAGAAGCAATTCTAGACCGCCTGCTGGTAGATTATGCCCAGACGGCTTACGGCCGGTGGCATAGCGCGGATAAGATTGACTCTTTAGCTGATTATCGGCAAGCCTTCCCTATCACAACATATGAAGAATTTAAACCGCTTATTAATCGGGTGATGGCCGGCGATATTCGTTTGTTGCTCAGCGAAGAACCGATCGGCTGGTCAATAACCCGGGGCACAACGAAAGGAGAATCTAAGTTCATCCCGATGACGCCCACGGATATGCGCCAGCGCATTAGCGCGGGACGGGCCATGATGAATTACGTGGCGGATTCGGGCCAATATGAGCTGTTAGCCGGTGTTAACCTAAACCTGAATTTTCCTTCTGTCGTCGGCACCTTGACCATCGACGGCCGAGAGATAGATTATGGTTATAGCTCCGGCATCTATGCCAAACATGTAGCCCAGTTCACGCCTATTCGCTCTGTGCCGAGCCAGGAAGAGATTGATGCTCTGGGAGGCGGCAAGAAGATGAGTGACTGGACTCGGCGATTTGAGTTGGCCTTAAAACTCTGCCGAAATAATAATGTTACCCTTGTCGGCGGTGTTTATCAGACGGCGGTTCAATTCGCCCGATATTTGCGCAAGGAGCACAAAATCTACCCAAAAGATATCTGGCGGCCGAAGATCATGACCTTAGGAAGCGCACCGGGAATTAATACGCGATATCGATCCACTCTTAAAGCGCTTTACGGACCTGTCGTGATCCGGGAGATATATGGGGCGACTGAAGGAATGTTCGGCCAACAAAGAGACCACCTGCGGGCCTGGGTCCCAAATTACGATCTCTTTTTCTTCGAGGTTGAAACACGCCGAGGCATTAAGATGCTGCATGAAATGCGACCTAGGGAACAAGGATCATTAATCGTCTCTACCCCAATCTTACCTCGATACCGGATCGGTGATGTTGTTCGCGCTTTTCAACCGCCGTATTTTCGCTGCATCGGCCGCGAGCAGTGGTGGACGACTCTCCGATATTATTGGGATGAATTGACCAGCTTTAATCTGGACCAGCTTTAGTAGAAATCGCGATGGTTATTCCTTGCCGTCGTTGCGTCTGACGTTGCGTAATACGATCCCTACGCCAATGGCGATCAGGATAAGCGGTCCGGTACATTCCCATCGACCGACAGCCAATCCCAGAAAAACGATAGCCAGAATTAAGGTGCCTGTTACTGAACGGCGATATTGGGGCAGCAGTACACGAATGACAACCTCGATTAACAAAATAGCTGATGCCCCTAGCCAGAAGACCGTCCAGGCCTCAACTGTAAAAAACCCCCCTTCCCATGGCATATTCGCTAGATCAAATGGCAGGCGGTCCGTAAACTCGGTTATTAAATCGAAGGCGCCGAGATTACTGGCCAGCATTACTACGCCAGCCCAAATCAAAATGAACGCCCAGACCAGAGCCCCAAGAGGGTCGCGCTGCCACTTCTCCTCCGCTGATTTTTCTTCGCGCTTCTCTACATCTTTTTCGTCTCTTTGACCTCGCTTCCCCATATCCTTTTCATCGTCGTCATTTTTACCCACGAAAACCTCCCCTGGAGCATGTATCTACTAGAGTTCATAAATACTCTACCACTATAGTATGACATATTGTTTCGATAGCCGAAAGTGACAAGTGACGCCTTGATCAGTGAACATAGTCATATATTTAGCAGCCCAAGACGACCAAACTCATCCTCCAGACTCTCAGGAGATTGAAAGTGTATCGTTTTGAATCCCAACTGTTGGGCAGCTACAATATTCGGCCGCGAGTCGTCAATAAATAAACATCTTTCTGCCTCTTGCCCTATCCGATCCAAGAAGTATGCAAACATTTGAGGATCAGGTTTTGCCAATCTTGCTTCCCCAGAAATCACTATAGTGTCGAACAGTTCCAGGAAAGAGAATCGCCTTCTCATGAAAGGAAAGGTTTCATGGGACCAGTTGCTCAGAGCGGTCATTCGGTATCCACTTTTTCCCAAAGCTTCAAGCAACCTTACAGTGCCATCAAATGCGAAGGGGACCATTTCTTCCCAGCGCTTATGGTAGGCGCGAATCATGTCCGCATACTTGGGAAACACCTCGACCAATTCTGCAACGGCCAGTCTAAAGGAATAGCCCAGGTCTAATCGATGATTCCACGCTGGGCTACAGATACTGGTCAAGAAATATTCCATTGTTTCTTCATCCCCTGAAAATAGCTTGCGATAAAGATAACGGGGATCCCATTCAATCAGTACCGCGCCGAGGTCAAATACAATGGTTAGATTCTTTGGGCTGATATCCATAAATAATTGACAAGTGGAAAAACAGAAATAGATAAATTGGCTAATCGTTACGCTTCGATAACTGCAAACTGCTCTAAAATTGATCGCATACCATAATCGTGATTATCAAGCAGGGCAATCTGGGTCAAAGGAATATTCCTCTCCATTTCCCTAATCACTTCATGACCAAGGTAATAACCAGTTTCTTTTCGACCACGAATATCATACCAGGAGCCGAAGAAAGAATTAATCGCTTTACCGCTGGTTACCGCAAGCAGGTACTCGGCAGCCAACCAGGCCTTGTTCTCCTGGCACCAACTCAACCATCTATCATCGGAGCTACTTATTTTCATGTGCCAGAGATCCTGGCCTAGGATTATGTGCTCGCAACGCTGGGCAAAGCCCTCTGTATACAGTTGCCACCAGGGTCCGGTCCCATAAGATAATCCATGCTCGGCGCGCCAGTGGAAATGGGCAACATGGCCAAGTTCATGGGCAATAAGGCCATTAAGTGTCGGTTGCGTTTCAAAATGACACTCGGCGATATTCTCCAGCCCAAAAAGGATTGCCGGTTTTCCGGCATAATCTGTTACCCATCCGGCGCCATTGCCAAGACCAACATAAATGACAAAGATAATATCGCTGTCAAACCCCAACCTCTCTTGAGCTAGTGACAGGAGCCCTGAATATGATTCAAGCAGACCTGCGTGAGCCACCTTCATGGCTGGTAATCTTTCGTTCAAATATGGGAATACTCTCTCTCTGGCGACCGTGAACCAATCCATATCTTGATTGGCGTAATCATCCGTTGTCTTCTGCTTGAGTTCAAGCCAGTTGACCAGGTATTCTGAGGACCAGCGATCAATCTGCTGCTCGAAATCTTTGCCTGTTACTTCTGACCAAAACAAAAGAAAGGCGGGGAAGGTGTCTATCATTTGAATAGCAGCCATGTAGAATCTCTTGTTCTTTGAAAATCAGGAATGCAATTAGGTGCCAGTGTGGTCTAATTTCGGTTCAAATGCCCAAATTCGTCAAGATAATCCTGCATTGATGCTTCGACAACCTGGAGAGCCTGGGCGCGATCATAGGTTTCTTTTAGAACAACCCGATTTTGTTCCCCAGGCATCATTTTATAAGTTCCAAAATAGTGACGAACACGTTCAATGAGAGCCTTGGGAAGGTCAAATACACTGGTGACATCACCCCAGAAGCTATCCTTGGCCAGAACGGCGATGATTTTATCATCGGACTCACCGCTATCAATCATCCGTACACCGCCGACGACCCTGGCGGTCAAGATGACCTCCGGGTGCATAATGGGTCGTTCACTAACAACCAGGATATCAAGGGGGTCGCCATCTGACTGGTTTACATCTGTTTCGAGCGCGGCGACGTGTGTGCCACAAAATGTTTGTGGGATAAAACCATATAACGCCGGAGGTTGAGATGAGGTGCGCTGAGGCCGATCAACCATCAGATAACCGGTTGCCTTATCTACCTCATATTTTACGAAATCATAAGGTGTAATTTCTATGTAAGCATGGACGAATTCCGGTGGTTCCGGGCCGACGCTCAAACCATGCCATGGATGGGGTCGCCAGCGATTGAATGGTTTCATCGACATTGTTTTCTCCTATTATCAAATTGTAAGTTCTTGCTCCCTCATTGACAAAGTTTCTGAATTTCAGGCGTGTATTCGATTCCATGATCGACCTGGGGTAAAATCTTTCTGCATATACTGGCATAGCGTTGAGCGGATAATGGAGATGCTCACGGCGGTTGAAAAGAAGACTATCATAGCGATAGTGTGAGAGTTGCTGAAGAAAAAACTCACGGCTGTTAAGACTGTTGACCAATCTTTTGGTCGAATCTTCTAACGAGCACGCTAACGACCAGGATAACAATGTTAACACGCTCCTAACTTTAGATTACTGGAAAATAGGGTGTATTGGCGAGAATTATCGACGTGGAAACATCAACAATTGCTCCAACTGCCATGAGGAAGATCGAACTTCCACCGTTGCAGGCTAAAAGGGCCAAGATAACAGTGGTTGACCAGCCAGCTTTTGCCGGTGCGGGTCAAGTTACTAATATTGGAATCGCGATCAGCGGCTTAGGCGAAAACCAGGTAGGGTTATTGGAAAGTCGGCCGGCCACCACGAAGAGTGGCGGACGTAGTAGTCCCAATATTTGGGTAAATAAGAAGTTGGACCTGGGTATCATAGGCTTAAGCGACAGTTACAGGGAGGCGCCAACAATCACTCAAGCAATTATTAGCGCCAGAAACGTAAGTCCCATGGAGCAGTGAAAGTGGCCAGGGAGATTCTTCTCAGCATCCACGATGAATTATGCCAGGTATGCCCCGTCTGCGAGGCGGCCCGGTCCTGCACCGTCCGAGCAATTGTCCACATGGATCCAGATGAATCTCCCTACCTTGATATCCGGCGATGTTATGATTGCCGCGTCTGTGTCCCTGCATGCCCTCATGGGGCAATTGTTTTAGCGAAGCTTTCTTAATTTTGGGGAGCCTTCGTGAGCAGGAGACCACTTCCGTTCACCTCAACTTGAATAGCATCTCCATCGCTGAACTGCCCTTCCAAAATTGCCAGGGCCAGGGGATCGGCCAGCAATCGCTGTATAGTGCGCTTGATCGGACGCGCGCCAAAGGCGGGGTCATATCCATGATCGGCAATATATGTTTTTGACTCGTCACTAAGTGACAGAGACATCATCCTGTCCGCCAACATTTTTCTTAAGCGGTCCAATTGAATATCCACTATTTGCTTCAACTCTTCTTTGCCAAGATTGTGGAAAATGATGATATCGTCGATGCGATTTAGAAATTCCGGCCGAAACTTGGTCCTCAAGGCAACCAGGGCCTGATCAGGATCATAAGTTTCTCCGTGCAGGAATTGACTGCCGATATTGCTGGTCATAATGATAGCCGCATTGCGAAAATTGACCGAACGGCCCTGGCCATCCGTTAGGCGGCCATCGTCTAACAGTTGAAGGAGGGTGTTGAATACATCTGGATGGGCCTTTTCAATCTCGTCGAAAAGGACTACCGAATATGGCCGACGCCGGACTGCTTCCGTTAATTGTCCGCCTTCATCATAACCCACGTAACCGGGTGGTGCACCGATCAAGCGACTGACCGAGTGTCTCTCCTGGTATTCGCTCATGTCGATGCGAACCATAGCGTCTTCATCATCGAAGAGGAATTCAGCCAATGACCGGGCCAATTCAGTCTTACCTACACCAGTAGGACCCAGAAAGATGAAGGAGCCAATCGGCCGTTGTCGATCTTGCAACCCGGCCCGGGAGCGACGTACGGCATTGCTGACCGCACGGATCGCATCGTCCTGACCGACCACCCGTCTATGGAGACGCTGCTCCATATTGAGTAACTTTTCGACCTCGCCCTCCAGCAACCTGTTAACCGGTATACCTGTCCATCGGGAAACAATCTCGGCTACATCTTCACTATCCACCTCTTCCTTCAACATGGCCCCATTTGCTTGAAGTTCGCGAAGCCGGTCTTCTTGCCAACTGAGCTGCTTCTCTAATTCGACCAGCGTACCGTAACGCAAGCGAGCCGAGGCCTCCAAGTCAGCCAGGCGTTCTGACTGTTCAATCTGAATTTTAGCATCGTCAATCTTTGCCTTGGTGGCCTGAATCTCATCAATAGCCGTTTTTTCCGTTTCCCATCTGGCACGAAGGGCATTTGCTTTCTCTTTCAATTCTGCAATCTCAGCTTCAATCCGGCCGATCCTGTTCTTCGAAGCCTCATCCCGCTCTTTCTTGAGGGATTCGCGCTCGATTTCTAGCTGCAGAATATGGCGATCCACGGTATCTAGTTCGGTCGGTTTCGAATCGATGACCATCTTTAAGCGGCTGGCGGCTTCGTCAATCAGATCAATGGCCTTATCCGGCAACTGGCGATCACTGATATATCGATTGGATAACGTGGCCGCGGCAATCACGGCGCTGTCCTGGATTCGTACGCCGTGATGGACTTCGTATCGTTCTTTCAGTCCACGCAGGATCGAGATAGTATCCTCTACCGACGGTTCCTCGATAAAGACCGGCTGAAATCGTCTTTCCAGGGCGGCATCTTTTTCGATGTATTTGCGATATTCATCCAGGGTAGTTGCTCCCACGGTATGCAGTTCTCCTCTGGCCAGCATGGGTTTGAGCATGTTGCTGGCGTCCATTGAACCTTCCGCTGCACCGGCTCCAACCATAGTGTGCAATTCGTCTATGAAGAGAATGATCTGACCTTCACTTTCGGCGATCTCTTTTAGTACCGCTTTCAACCGTTCTTCAAACTCACCTCGGAATTTTGCCCCAGCGACAAGGCTACTCAAGTCGAGGGCGATCAACGTTTTATCTTTCATGCCTTCTGGCACATCGCCTTTGACGATTCTTTGAGCCAGCCCTTCAGCTACGGCTGTCTTACCGACACCAGCTTCACCGATAAGCACCGGATTGTTCTTGGTCCGCCTGCTTAAGACTTGGATAACTCGGCGAACCTCTTCATCCCGGCCAATGACCGGATCTAGTTTACCAAGCCGGGCCAGCTGGGTGAGATCCCGACCATACTTAGCCAGGGCTTCGTAGGTGGACTCGGGATTTTGACTTGAGACCCGTTGCCCGCCACGAATACCTGTCAATGCCCGCAGCACGTCTTCACGGCCCACATTGGCATCAGCCAACGGAGCGAGGTTTCGTATGTCCTTGGCAATATCAACCAGGGCCAAGAAGAGATGTTCGGTGCTGACGTAGTCATCTTTCATTTTGGCTGCTTCTCGTTCAGCCGCCCGGGTCACATTGGCCAGTTCTTTAGAGATCCCTACCTGGGTGGCTGGACCCACCGCCCTTGGCAGATGACTAAGCTCTCTATCAACCTCTCTATCGAGTTGGTGCCGGTTGACGCCAATGCGATTGATGATCTGAGGTACCACGCCATCTTCCTGGTTAAGTAGGGCTGCCAGTAGGTGTAACGCCTCGATCTGGCTATTTTTTTGCTCTTCGGCCAGGTTCTGCGCACCCAATACGGCATCCTGGGCTTTTTGCGTATATTTGTTTAGATTCATCTTTTCCTCTCGCTTGATTCACTGATTACTTTCTGGTGATCAGCTTCGCAACGAATGTCCGATCCCAAATAGCCATGATTATTGTCGGTCAAGAACATCAGAGAGCCATTGGTGGAATATCAGAGAAACGTTAGCAGTTCAATCAGGGTTGTTTTATAATAATTCTTGTATGGTGAGCGTTGTTCAAGTGGTCATCAATCCACCAGGCATTTCCTGGTTTTCATCCGAATGAATGGCCGAGAGTCGATTTTATGCAGGAGCAAGGAGGGATGATGGCAGATAAACCCAGTCTATACAGAAATGTGACCGGTCAAGTCGATAAGGCGGCTGAATTAATGGGTCTCGACGAGGATATTCGCGAAATCCTATCGATGCCGACCAATGAAATTGTCGTTCATTTTCCGGTTAAGTTATCTGATGGAACGATCAAATTATTTGAAGGTTATCGTGTCCAACATAGTAGTGTCCTTGGTCCTTTCAAGGGTGGGCTCCGATATCATCCACTGGTAAATCGTGATGAGGTTCGGGCGTTGGCTGCCTGGATGACCTGGAAAACGGCTATCGCCAATCTTCCATACGGTGGTGCTAAAGGGGGAATCCGGTTTGATCCCCAGGATTATAGCATAGAAGATTTGGAAAGAATCACCCGGCGCTTCACCTATGCTCTCGGCAGTAATATTGGACCTGAATACGATATACCAGCGCCTGATGTCAATACAAATGCCCAGATTATGGCCTGGATAATGGATACCTATCTATCCATGCAGCCTCCCCATGAACGCCAGGCAAATTTTCACGTGGTCACCGGAAAACCAATTGAATCGGGTGGCAGTGTTGGCCGGGATAAAGCTACCGGACAAGGCGTGGTTTATACGCTAGAGCGTTGGGCCAAGGACAACCAATTTGATATCTCTAGTGCGACCTTCTTTGTGCAAGGCTTTGGCAATGTTGGATCGTGGGCATCCGTACTGTTGCAAAAGCACGGGGCCAAACTTCTGGCTGTGGAAGATGCATCGGGCGCCATTTTCAATCCAGCAGGGATCGATGCTGATGAGTTAACAGCCTATGTTGCTGCCAATCGCCTATTGGAGGGTTATCCGCGCGCTGAACCTATTGATCACGAGACTTTTATGGCGACCAAAGCCGACATCTTTATACCGGCCGCCTTGGAAAGTCAGATAACAGAGACAACCGCCGTCCTGCTAAATGTTAGACTGGTCGCTGAAGGGGCTAATGGTCCTACAACACCGGAAGGAGATGCCATACTATTCGAGACAGGTATCCAACTATTGCCCGATGTGCTTTGTAACGCCGGCGGCGTCATCGTTAGTTACTTCGAATGGTTGCAGAATAAACGCTCGGAATTTTGGGATTTGGAAGAAGTAGATGGCAAATTGCATAGGATGATTATGAAGGCCTATGATCGGGTTCAGAAAGCGGCCGTTGACTATGATACTGATTGGCGAACGGCGGCTTATATTGTCGCCTTGTCTCGCCTGGAGAAGGTATATCGCGAACGAGGAATTTTCCCCTAGATTATAATCCTGTGGTCTATCAACTGCGACCGGCAAAGCAAGCTGATTACGACTTTATCTACCAGGTGAAAAAGGCGGCTTTAGGACCGTATGTGGCCGCAACCTGGGGCTGGGATGAGGCTTTCCAACAAAGACGTTTTGCTCAAAGTTTTAAGCCGGCCGATATCCAGGTAATCATCGTTGATAAGCAAGATATTGGCTGGTTGGCGATTCACTTTAGCAAATCGAAGATTGAGCTTAACGGTATCTATTTGTTGCCTGATTTTCAACGTCTTGGTTTTGGTTCATCGATTATCAAAGGGTTAATCCACGAGGGGAAGTTCAGTAGCCGCCCGGTGAACCTACAAGTTCTCAAAATCAATCCCGCAAGAGCGCTCTACGAGCGTTTGGGTTTTGAAGTCACGGATGAGAATCAAACACACTTCATCATGCGCATCCAGCCATAGAAGTATAGAAACCGACCTGAGAACCTTCTTGAGAAGTGGCCCGGTAGTACCAGGGAGTTCTGTGTAATTGAGATTCAGCATTCGGATTTTGGATAAGTGAACAGGCGGCCATTTGGCCGCCTGTTCCAGCAGAGGTGGGGGAGATAAGAACAATCAGCTACTCATAGCGTAACGCTTCGGCAATAACCACTTTTGAGGTGGATCTTGCCGGAATCCAGGCAGTCAACAGGCTGGCAATAAGAATTGCGAAGGCAATGCCGGTCAGAGTTAACCACGGTGGCAGAAAAGCCAGTCCTTGATCCGCCGCCACTTGCAGGTAGAGATTATAAGCAAAAGCAAGGGCCAGCGAGTATCCAATAATTATTCCCAATCCAGATATAAATATGCCTTCGAGGACGAATACGCCCTGAACCATGTCTCTTTGGAAACCTATAGCCCTTAAGACGCCGATTTGTTGCCGCCGCTCAATGACAGCACGGATAGTGACAACGCCCAGTGCGGCGATACCGATCAGTAAGCCCAGGCCTATAAAGCCCTGGATCAAGTAGAAGATACTACGAATTGATTCCCGGCTGGCTTCTAATTGGTTTTTAAGCAATGTGGTCTGCAAACCTTCCTGATTAAATGTTGACTCTATGGTGTTGGCTGCACTCTGGGCATCGCTCCCTTCATCCAGGCCAATGAAGTAACGATTGGTATCGCTAAAACCTAAATTGTTGGCAGCTTTCTCGTTCATCATAGCCCCAAAGAAGCTTGGAGCTGAGCCTAAGACCCCAATTACTGTGAATTCTTGCGACTGATTTTGACTGCCAGTTATCTGAATCTCTACGGGTTCGAAACGGCTAGCTGAAGCGTCAATAGAATTGATGGCGAAAGCCTCATCACTGGCCTGGAAGGTGGGGTCTCCGCCACGGTTGATGGAAAAACTGTCAATTACCACTACAGTCGGGTCTTCCTTCAGAGCAGCCCACACCTGTGCCTCGTTCTCATAGCCTTGGGCGATGCCAGAAAGTTCCAGCTGTTGGGTGGCCAGGAATATGTCATCGACACCGTTGACAGCGTAACTTGCGGGTTGGACCATGTTCGGGCTCTGCGCTAATACTGGGGCAAATATTGCCGCTGCCAGGACTGAAGGCTCAGGCATAGCACCTGTCGCAGATAGCGCCTGGATAGATTCGCCGAATTCTGATGAATTTAATGGGTTGAATGGATTTGTCTGGACCAGGATGTCGAAACCGCCGCTTCCCGTCTCTGTATTGAGAAAATTGCTGAAAGTATTGGTTATCGTTGTTGTTCCAACCAACGTGAACACAACCAGGCTAAACATGGCCAGCATGGTCGCCGTACGCCCTTTGGCTTTCACCGGGTAGGCGACCGAGATACGTGCGACCGGTAACAATCTGCCACCGCGGCCGATAAGTCTAGAAAACACGTTCAATAAACTATCTGCGTTATAAAGAAATAGTACAATGGCGCCGGCGACCAAAAACATACCACTTATGAAAAAATCTCCAGGGTTTGTCCCTAGATCAGCCAGTGCACCTACAGATCGAGTGGGCAATGACCAATAGAGGATTAACGACAGCCCTGTTAACGAGTAGGCGATTCTTTCTGATAGGATGAGCCAGGCGGCCAACTGGCCAAGGCCAATGATGAAAAGGGAAACGCCTAAACCATACACGCCGCTTTGTTTGGCTAGATTGACACCGATGAAAGCCAGGAGGTAGCCCAGGACCATCAGCAGCGGACCACGGGCGAGCAGACCAGACCAGAAAGCGATCATCGTTTTGGGACCGGCGAACAAGAACAATCGTAGCGCTTCGCGACGATTGCCCTTACCGGCAGCGTCTGCCGCTGCCTGCCAAACGGTAAACGGGCGCAAGAAAAGAGTCCATTGTCCTTCCCGTGGTAGTGATGGGATATTCAAATCGCGGATGGCGGCGATGATGTTGATCTTGCTGATCCGGATAGCAGCGATGGAAACAGTCACAAAGGTGACGATGAGCCCCATGCTGTACCCGATCAATGCCGAACGCAGGGACACGCGCGGGGTTACGTTTATATCATTACTTGAAAACAGCGTTGCGAGTGTTTCAGCCAATAACAGAGCGAGTAATACACCAACAGTAGCACCGATCAATGCGGCGACAAAATTGTAGGCCAGTCCTTCAGTTACAAACTGGCGAACAAGGTCAGAACGTTGCATGCCTACTGCCCGCCCCATCCCTAATTCTGATTTCCGTTCGGCTGCCAATACCGAGAAGATCAAGAATATAAGCAGGATGCCGGAGAAAATTGAAAAAGTGCCAAAGGTGACGAAAAGTGTAGTCAGAAATTCGGCGCTGCTGGCCGCGGCCTCGAGTTGATCTGCCTTCACCGGATTGATTAGCAAGTCTCCGGTAACCGGCTGAAGAGCCTTTATGGCCGCGTCCGTTAATTCAACACTTTGCTCCACATCCCCAGTGTTGGAGACCAGGATACTGGTTAGCTCTCCCGGTCGGTTGAAAAACGTCTGCGCCTCGGCTAAACCCCAGATGACAGCCGGACTGCTCCCGGCAAGTTCGCCATCTGGTACGATACCCGTTACGCTAACTGTTGTCGGCGCACCTTTCATAAGAAGCAACTGATCGCCTTCATCGGCGTCTAGGACCGTTGCCAGGCTAGTGTTGATAATCACTTCGCCGGGCGACAAATTTTCAATCCCGGTCGGCTGGCTAAGCCCATCACCGTAAACCGATCCAAGCCCCCGAATCTCAACGGCAGCTTCCGAAAGCTTCGTATCACCATTTACAACGGGCAGCTTCTGAATTAATAGCGCGGCCGATCCATCGATGAGAGCACCATCGACGAGTGCCGTTATCTCTTCATAGATTGACGCTTCAAACCAGCTATCCTGGCTGGAAATCGGCGATGGACCGGCATTTCCAAAACCAAAACCGGTGCTGGTAAGGCGTTCGCTCGCGCTAATCTCTTCATCAATATTGCCCAATTCCTCGTAAACTCCTGATTGGATTGAATAGGCGATCGTGTCGCCTATTCCCAATGCGCTGGTAATGATGACCGTCGATAAGGCCAATCCGCCAATTATCAGCGCTGTTTGACTCTTCCTGCGGGTGATGTTGCGAAGACCAATGCGGAAAGGGATAGGGTAGCGTAAGGTTGTGAGCAAGAATCCTACAAAGATAAGACCGAGCATGACCAAGCATATAATTAAGAGGGTATCGGCCGGAATTCCAAAAATTGTATCCATTGTAATTTCTCCAATAAAGTCTCGTCGGGTTTCGGTTAGCCCAAGGCCTCGACGCTAATCTGTAGTTCGGGCATCAACTGACGTTTGCTTTTTATTGTGCCGTTACTGCCATAACCGTAGCCCGCCACCGACTCGGGAATAATTGGGTTAGAATTGCTCTCAATCAGACCGTCACGCATCCGGATGATCCGGTCAGCTTGCCGGCCGATTTCTTCAGAGTGGGTGACAATTACAAATGATTGGCCGTTTTCTTGGTTCAGGCGGCGCATCAGGTCAAGGATGTCTTGAGACGTTTTGGAGTCTAAATCACCAGTAGGTTCGTCAGCCCAAACGATAGCCGGTCGGTTGACCAGAGCCCGGGCGATAGTAACCCGCTGTCTTTGGCCACCGGACAATTCCGCAGGAAACTGGTCAGCCTGTTCAGCGAGACCAACTGATTCCAGGGCTTCCAGGGCCAGTTGCCTTGCCTCCCGGCTTGAGTAATGATTTTTATCATCCAGTATCAATGGCATCTCGACATTTTCTACGGCGGTCAAGACCGGTAATAGGTTGTAGAACTGGAAGATGAAACCCATATTGGCTGCCCGGTAGCTGGTGCGCTGGCGATCATTCATTTCGGCCAGATTGAAACCGTCAATTTCAATAACCCCATTGTCAATGCTATCCAGCCCTGATAGGGTATTTAGAAGCGTTGTTTTGCCGCAGCCTGAGGGACCCATAATAGCTACCATTTCCCCTCGGCTGACTTCAATATCAACTCCCTGCAAAGCCTCGACAACAACTCGACCGGTGTCGAAACTCTTTTTAACATTTTGAGCACGAATAATCGTTTCGTTTGACATTTTTATTTCCTCTCTTGTGTAATAGTAAATCTGTACACAATATTAACATATTGCATAAGTATTGTCAATATATTATCTAATTCGGCACAACTGGATGGCCAATGACTTACTCAAGAGCTGGTAAACAGACCGGCTCTTCATCGGACAAACTATGCTGAGAGTGAAAAAGAAAAGAACCGGTTCATTGCCAAATAGCCGGTTCTTTGTTGATGTCTATCAATTCTTTGGCCCGCGCTTTTAGCGACACTACGCAATCATTCTGGAATGTCAATCAATACTACCGGCCAACATCATGAAGTAAATTGCCGCCAACAAAATTCATTCCCAAAGTACTTATGTGGAACATTGTCCTGCCTGGAGAGTGATGATGCAGAATAAATTCATTGCTCGGAGCGCATTTTTCCTTGATGGAGCCAAGAACAGGACAGTTGACCGTGCAGGGATGTTCCTTTTTTCGCCGAGGATCATGGAGAACAGCTGGGTGCATTTGACCACCACCGCCACGCCCTGAGGGACCAGGATTTCGACGACCTGCTTGGTCACCCAGTTAGGAGTGGCATGCAAACCTTCCCGCTAAGGGCTGTCATCAAGGTGAACCGAGGAAGCTGGTTACGGTTGCGTATGGGGCTTGTTTATTGCTGCAGGCCGGTGACTACCCTGCTTCCTGCGAGTTCTCTAAATCATCCATCTGGGCCAATTCGCTGTGCGTGTTGAGCAAGATCCAGATCGCCACGTTTGCTTCCGGAGGCCAGGCAACTTTTCTGAATCTGTTTAATTTGTTCATATTTTCTCATGCTATCTTTGGTTTGACGTAAGGTGTTGCTGCACGTTGATAACTTTTCATTTAGATGGGTTTTGGGCAATGAAAGTTGTTGCACCTTCAAACGTTTGACACATAGTAGATTTATTTGTTGGGTTTGTGCTTGACCGTGGGTAAGGCGATGTTGTACGATGGTGCCAGATATATTATTTTGCTTAAGCTAAGGCGAAAGGAGGCCATTGATGGACAACAGTGTGTACAAAGTAATTGAGTTAGTGGGCACCAGTGAGGAATCCTGGGAGGCGGCGGCCAAGAATGCGGTTGAGACGGCTTCAAAATCCCTGTCAAATCTGCGTATCGCCGAGATCAACAAGCTTGATCTGAAAATCGAAAACGGCAAAGTAGTTGCCTACCGGGCCCGGGTAGCGCTTTCCTTCAAATACAAGGACTAACTTTTGATTCCTAGTTGAATCGAAAAAAGCCCTGCCGGCCGACCCGGCAGGGCTTTTTGGTTTCTAATCCAATCAAGTTATTACCATCCCTTTTGGAGATTCTCGTGTATTGACCAAAAGAAAGAACAACGATACCTTCGAGGCGACAGTCAGATAAGTAGACATAATACAAATCGCCGAAGCGTCACCTCTTGCTACGAGGAAATCATTCGCCGAGTACAGTTGTTGCCAACGCAATCGGCTTCCATTATAGTGACTTAATCCCATTGGTTGATTTCCAGGTATTGGCGAAAGGTAAAGAAGCCTATTTTTGACGTGTTTTGGATATCTTTGCCGGCGATCATAAGGAACGAACTCGCGAATTTTCCTGGTCCAATTGAATAATCGTCGTTCTGCTCTATACTAAGACATTAACATGAACCAATCATCTGCTGCTACCGTAACTCTTGACGATGTGATGCGCCTGGTATTACCGCTTACCACTATTGTTGTCGGAGGTGATCATTCTGGAAGACAGGCAAATTGGGTATCGATTCTAACAGAACTCGAAAATCTCGAGGGCCAGATCCTGGCCGGTGACATCGTTTTTCTGCCGGATACATTACAACAGAGCGCATCTGATGTGACCCTGGCCGAAATGATCCAATCCCTGGCCTGGTTATCGGCCTCGGCGCTTCTAACTTTTCACCCCATATCGAAGAATGTCAACCAGGCGGCCGAGTTCAATGACCTTCCCGTGATGATCGTATCGGGAGAGGTGACCTTGCGAGAGTTGCACCAACGTGTAGCAGGACTGTTGGTAGACCGGCAGAAACAGATTGCCGAACGAGGTCTGCAACTATATCGACGTTTAACGGAGATGTCTCGCGAAGGACAGGGACTGGCAGCGATGACCGAAGTGATGTCGCGGCTTACTGGAAAGATGGTTGCTGTTCAAGATAAGCGGCTAGAGATTGTGGCCATTACGATACCACCAGGACTTGGCATTGAGCTCGAGGCCGCCCACCTGGCGTTGGGACGACAGGATACCCTGCCGCGACCTTTGCATAATCGGAAAGAAGCGGCTACATCGTCCCAAAGCCATTGGCAGCAGCTATTGCCCATAGGCGACCAGGAGATGGCCCGGCTGATCAGTCCTATCGTTTCTGGAGATCGAGCCCGGGGCTACGTATCGGTTGTTGGCCAACCTGATGAATTGGATCTGCTGGACATGCTAACTGCTGATTACGGGGCGGCCGCCTGTGCCTTGGAAATGGCCAAGGAAAAAGCAATCAGTGAGGTCAAGAAGGAACTTCGGGGCAACTTTCTTGAAGGACTTCTGGCCGGTAAAATACCCGATGAGGAAATTGAACGCTTAGCTGGCCGGCTTGATCATGATACCAATTGCCCCCATGTCATTTTGACGTTCAGATGGGAAGGCGACGATGTACCCTCATTGCGTCGAATGGAATCCCCTCTCCATAACATTTTGTCGAGTCACAATCGACCGGCCCTGACCCATATCTACAGCACCGATCATGTGTGCATTTTTCAGGCCTTAGAAGAAGAAGACGATGATATCAGTACTGGGCTTGAATTGGCCCGTCGGTTAAGAGAACATCTACGATCTGAGTTTCCCCAGAAGCGTCTAGTGGGTGGCATCAGTGGCCCGGCTGCAACATTGGCCGAATGGCCAATAGTCTACCGCCAGGCGGTACAGGCGATGCGCCTCGCCGAACGCTTACATCTGGATGCAATCGTTGAGTTTAATAGCCTCGATATCTATCAGTTATTAGCTGAACTGGAAGATTTCCCAGCAACGCATAGATTTTGCGAGAAGATTATTGGCCCCCTGGTACATTATGACGAACGTCATCGTAGCAGCCTGGTTAAAACTATTGATGCCTATTTTGATTACCGGGGGAATATCAGCCAGACTTCAGAGCGTTTGTTCGTGCACCGCAACACTTTGCTCTACCGGCTTGAACGCATTCAAGAGGTAACTGGCCAAAACCTGGAGAACCCGGACGAGCGACTTGCTTTGCACCTGGCGCTAAAGTTTTGGCAGTTGCGGCCGGAAGCTGATGGGAAAGGTTCTCCAAAGCGCTCGTGATCTCGGCCCATGATATCCCCAATCAAAAAACAAAGCTCTGCCCAACAATTTCTGGCCACTTCAGAATTAATCTGATCGTCGTGGTTTTTGCCGTTGCGACTCTCGGGGCAGTTCATTTCATGATCATAGTGGGAAGAAAAGATAGGTTAATTAAGCCGGCTGACAATAACCTGCCCCAACTCGCGTGTCCCGAGGGCTATTTCTTGGTCCCTGGCCAGGTCTGTGGTCCGAAAGCCATCACTAATAACCTGATCGATAACCGACTCAAGTAGCTGGGCTTCTTCAACCAGGCCTAGCGAATGGCGCAACATCATAGCGGTCGATAAGATTGTCCCGATGGGATTTGCAATTCCTTGCCCCGCAATATCAGGGGCCGAACCATGAATAGGTTCGTATAAGCCCCTGGGATATCCATGCCTGTTAATAATCTCACCCAAGGAGGCTGATGGCAGATTTCCCATTGAACCAGATAGAACCGAGGCTTCATCAGTAAGAATATCGCCAAAGAGATTGGCGGTAACCATAACATCAAAGGTTCCAGGCCGGGTAAGCAAATGCATCGCGGCTGCGTCGACCAGAAGATTTTCCAACCGAATATCAGGATACGAATCCGCTACTTCGGCCACCGTCTGCCGCCAAAGGCGTGAGCTTTCCAGAACGTTTGCTTTGTCCACCGATGTTACTTTTCCGCGACGTTGGCGAGCGGTAACGAATGCCAAATGGGCAATTCTATTTATCTCGCTCTTGCCGTAGATCATGGTGTCTAAGGCGAATTCCTCACCATCGACCATACGCCTTTCTTGCGGCTTACCAAAATAAATGCCCCCAGTTAGCTCTCTAATAACCAGCAAATCGACGCCTTCAAGTCGTTCCTGTTTTAACGGGGATGCTCCCAACAGGTCAGGATGTGGTTTTACCGGACGCAAATTGGCAAAGAGGCCCATAGCCTTTCTGAGACCCAATAAACCCTGTTCTGGACGGACCTTGGCTGTGGGATCATCCCATTTAGGACCACCAACCGCACCAAGTAAGACAGCATCAGCCAACAAACATGCTTCGAGAGTTGATTCTGGGAGTGCCGTCCCAAAGGCATCAATGGCGCAGCCACCCAGTAACAGTTTTTCAGTGATTATCTTATGACCAAAGCGAGCGGCTACCGCAGCCACTACTTCCATGGCAACTGCCGTAACCTCCGGGCCAATCCCATCACCTGGCAATACAACGATCTTTGCTTCCATTATCTATAATCCGGCTGTTCCTAATTGACTTGGCTCCAGCTAGCTATTATTCTTCCCATTGATAAGGGCGAACTCAATACTATCGAATAGCGCCTGCCAACTGGCCTCAATAATATTAGCGCTGGCGCCGACCGTGCTCCATCGATGCGCTCCTTTCTCCGTGTCGATCAAAACTCGAGTTGTGGCGCCGGTGCCATTTTGACTATCGAGAATGCGGACCTTATAGTCGGCCAAGTTCACGTCTTCCAGCGATGGATAGACATTAAGCAAGGCTTTTCGTAATGCCGCATCTAAGGCATTAACCGGGCCATTACCCTCGGCCGCTGTAAAGAGCATCTGGTCACCGACGCGAACTTTGACCGTGGCGTCAGCAGAAACCCCTCTGTCCTGGCGGTGCTGGACCAGCACTGTGAAATCAAGTAATTCAAATGGAGGTTGGTAGCCAGCTTGAAGTCTGTGCAACATCAAGCTCATGGATGCTTCCGCACTCTCGAAGGCGAAACCTTGGGCTTCAAGAGCCTTGATTTGTTGAAGAACTTCTTGGGCCTGGACGCTGTCCGTATCAACGCCAAATTCACTGGCCTTTTCCAGCACATTGCCGCGTCCGGAAAGCTCTGAGATTACCGTTCGTTGACGATTGCCGACAAGCGAAGGCTCAATATGTTGGTAACTGGCTTCGTTCTTGCGCATCGCAGCCACGTGAATGCCGCCTTTGTGTGCAAACGCGCTTGAGCCCACAAAGGGGGAGTGGCTATCGGGCGCCAGGTTGGCAACTTCGGCGACAAAACGTGACAGTTCAGTTAGCTGTTCAAGATTTGCTGCTGGGATGCATTCTTTCCCCATCTTGATCTGCAGGTCGGCGATGATTGTACACAGGTTGGCATTGCCGACACGTTCGCCGTAGCCGTTGATCGTACCTTGAACATGGCTGGCGCCAGCCATGACGGCCGTCAGCGTGTTAGCTACGCCGCAACCAGCATCATCATGGGTGTGTATGCCGATAACGGCATCGACTCGTTCCTTAACCGTTTGCACGATTTCGGTGATCTCCCAGGGCATGGAACCACCATTTGTATCACAAAGCACGACCGCATCGGCCCCATTTTCAGCCGCCACGAGAAGGGTGCTTAACGCATATTCAGGATTGGCTTTGTAACCATCGAAGAAGTGTTCTGCGTCATAAATCACTTCCTTGCCTTGGGCCTTAAGATAGCTACACACTATCGCCGATCATTGCCAAATTTTCCCCCAGATCGGTTTCTAACACGTCATAGACATGGAGATCCCAACTTTTGCCAACCAGAGTTACGACGGGCGTTTTAGCCACCAATAGGGCATGAATATTGGCATCATCGGCCGGCGCGGTATTTTTCCGCCTGGTAGAGCCAAAGGCGGTAATCTTGGCGTTATCAAAATGCATTTTGCTGGCGGCTTCAAAAAAATCAACATCTTTTGGATTAGAGCCAGGCCAGCCACCCTCAATATAATGAACGCCAAAGGCATCTAGCCGGCTGGCGATGCGTAACTTATCATTCAGGGAAAGAGAAATCCCCTCCCGTTGCGTGCCGTCCCGGAGGGTTGTATCGTAAATGAATACAGTCGGCTTCATGCTACACCTGCCATTTGCTGCTCGTAAGCGGTTATATCTGGTTCGTGCTTGAGCAAAAAACCAAGTTGGTCCATGCCTTCTAACAAGCAGGTCTTATTAAAAGGATCGATGTTAAAGTCGATTTTCCGGCCGTCAGGCAAGATAATGTGTTGGTTCTCCAGGTCAATGGTGATTTTGGTCTCAGGTTCTTCCTCGACCAGACTGAATAATTGTTGGTGTGTCTGCTGGTCAAGCGTTACTGGCAGCAAGCCGTTTTTATAGGCATTGTTTTGGAAAATGTCAGCGAAAGATGTGCTGAGGACTGCCTTGAACCCCCAACTCAACAAAGCCCATGCAGCGTGTTCTCTCGAGGATCCGGTACCAAAATTATCTCCGGCCAACAATACTTGTGCACCAAGGCATGCTGGCTGATTCAATGCGAAATCCGGTTGGAGATCACCATTTGACGAGTATCGCCAACCCGCAAAACACCCTTCAGCCAGGCCTTCCTTGGTCGTGACTTTGAGATATCTGGCCGGGATGATCTGGTCAGTATCTACATCATTGAAGGGCAGGGGTACCATGTGCGAACTAAGTTTTGTGAAGGGTTTCATCTCAGCCTTGCCTTAATCATTCTTGTTGAGTCTGCGGTAAGCATATTATTTAGTTTCCGTTTATGAGCGCTAAAATTGTCAGCTGAAGAGGAGGCGGGGATCGGTAATCTGTCCATTTATCGCCGAGGCAACGGCTGTCAATGGGCTGGCGAGAAATGTGCGCCCACCTTTGCCTTGTCGACCTTCAAAATTTCGATTACTGGTGCTGACGGCATATTGTCCGGGTTCTAGCTGATCGCCGTTCATAGCAATGCACATGGAACAGCCGGCATAACGCCATTCAGCGCCGGCCTGAAGAAAGACCCGATCCAACCCTTCGGATTCTGCCTGGCGCCGGATCTCCTCAGAACCAGGGACAACCAGCATACGGACGCCCTCGGCTACCATTTGTCCTCGCATCATCTCTGCCGCTTGCCGGAGATCACTGATGCGTGAATTGGTACAACTGCCAATGAATACGACATCTATTTTGTGCCCGGTCAGCGGCCGGCCGGGCTGCAAGTCCATATATTTAAGGGCTTTTTGAATGGCATCTCGCCGGCGAGGATCTGATTCTTTAGCGGGGTCAGGTATTTCCTGGCTGATCGGAATGCCCATGCCTGGATTGGTACCATAGGTGATCATCGGCTCAAGATTGCCGGCTTCAAGAGACACCGATCGGTGGTAGCTGGCTTGGTCGTCTGTTGGCAAGGAGCGCCAATAGTTGAGAGCTTTGTCCCAGGCGTGTCCCTTTGGCGCATACTCCCGGCCGGCTATGTATTCGAAGGTAATGTCGTCAGGGGCGACCATGCCTGCCCTGGCGCCTCCCTCAATGGACATATTGCAGAGGGTCATTCGTGCTTCCATGGGCAGAGACTGGACTGCCGGACCGGTATATTCGAATACGTGACCTGTGCCGCCGCCAACGCCGATCTTGGCAATAAGAGCCAGGATCATATCTTTGGCGGTTACCCCAGGGCCTGGTGTTCCAGAGAAGTTGACCTCAAATGTTTTTGGTCTCTCCTGGAGTAAGCACTGGGTCGCTAAGACGTGTTCTACTTCGGTTGTTCCAATGCCAAAAGCCAGGGCGCCAAAGGCGCCATGAGTCGAGGTATGACTATCGCCACAGACGATAGTTTTTCCGGGTTGAGTCAGACCAAGCTCGGGACCGATAATATGAACGATACCCCGGTTTGGACTTTCAAAATCAAAGAGGCGAATACCAAATTCCCGGCAATTAGTTTGCAACTGTACTAATTGCTTTCGGGCTAAATCATCTGCCATTGGCAGGGACAAAGATGTGGTTGGGGTCGAATGATCCATTGTCGCAAATGTGCGATCAGGTCGACGCACTCGTAGCCCTCTGGCCCGAAGCCCGGAAAAGGCCTGCGGCGAGGTCACTTCGTGGACCAGATGTAGGTCGACATAGAGGACCGTCGGTGACCCGTCGCCGCTTACAACGACATGAGAATCCCAAAGTTTATCGAATAATGTTTTTGCCTTGGTCATTTATTTTCCTAGTTGAGAATTGGTCGAATTGTGTACCGGTTCGGAACCAGAATTAGAACCGGAGCAAGGCAACCACCATATTTAGACAGAAATTTCGGTCGCCACTTCAGGTTGGCCGTACCGCCCGGTGGCGCCCAAAAGCTTGTTAAGTGCCGATAGGTATGCTTTCGCGCTGGCTACGATGATGTCCGTATCCGCTCCATGTCCGCCAAATGTGCGTGGCAATTTTTGACCACTTTGGGGAGAAGTGCGCTGGTGGACATTGCCATTTTGCGCTTCGAGCCGAACCGTTACCTCGCCGATAGCATCAATACCTTCGGTTATCGCGCGTATAGAAAACTCCAATAAGCGATTGGGAGCCTCTACAATAAGGTCAATTGCCTTATAAACAGCATCTACCGGCCCGGTGCCAACAGCTGCCACCACATACTCCTCACCGTCAGGCCCCGTTAATCGTACCGTAGCTGTAGGCATACCCATGGTGCCACAGGCAACTTGCAGGCCGTCTAGCACAAATATTTCACGGGGTTGGTAAAGTTGATCGGCAATTAAAGCCACCAGGTCGGCATCCGTGACTACCTTCTTCTTATCAGCAAGCTCCTTGAATCGAAAGAATGCTTCCTCCAGTTCCTCATCATTCAAGCCATAACCCATATCTTCCAGTCGAACTCGAAAGGCGTGGCGGCCGGAATGTTTGCCCAACACCAGCGAAGAACGCAACAGGCCGACCGTTTCGGGTCGCATAATCTCGTAAGTGTCTTGATGCTTTAGCATGCCATCCTGATGGATGCCCGCTTCGTGGGCGAAAGCATTAGCCCCAACAATGGCCTTATTTGGCTGTACTGGGATGCCGGTGTAATTTGATACCATATGGCTAATTCGGGTGATCTGGGTGGTATCGATCCCTGTTTCAAGTCCATAGGCTGCGCGTCGGGTATGCAGGCCCATAGCCACTTCCTCCAGAGAAGTATTGCCCGCGCGCTCACCGATACCGTTAATCGTAACCTCCGCCTGGCGCGCACCCGCTAAGAGTCCGGCCATTGTATTCGCGGTGGCTAAGCCCAAATCATCGTGACAATGAACCGAGACAATGACATCATCAATACCCGGTGTATTGGCCATAATGCCAGCAATCAATGCGCCGAACTCCTCAGAGGTGGTATAACCAACAGTGTCCGGAATATTCAGCGTCGTTGCGCCTGCTTTGATAGCTTCGCCGAGGACAAGATAGAGGAACTCAGGATCGCTACGACCGGCGTCTTCAGGTGAAAATTCGACATCATCACAATAACTTTTGGCGTAACTCACCATCTCTCGAACCCTGATCCACAACCTCCTCTGGATCCATTTTAAGCTTGTGTTTCATGTGAATAGGCGAGGTGGCTAAGAATGTGTGCACCCTGGGTCGAGCGGCATATTGGACGGCTTCCCAGGCTTTGTCAATGTCGCTTTTTGTTGCCCGGGCTAGACCGCAAATGATGGGAGGCTCACCAGAGGGACCAGGTGTGTTGCCGACCTCGAGCGCTATTCGACGTACACCTTCCAGATCATCTGGGGAGGCGGCCGGGAATCCTGCTTCCATAACATCCACACCTAGTCGGGCTAGAGCCCTGGCTATTTCGAGTTTCTCAGCCGAGGTTAGCGTTGCCCCAGGAGATTGTTCTCCATCCCGTAGAGTCGTGTCGAATATGCGAACATAATTTGAAACTTTCATGATATTCTTCCGTTTTCACCACTACTCGCCGGGTTTCACCGTTACCGGATCAATAAAGGGCATGAGGGAACGCAATTCAGCGCCAACTTGTTCGATCAGATGGTCTTGTTCCATCCGTCTTTTTTGCATTGAACCATGGCCGTCCGGCTTTATTTTCATCGATCCAGCCCTGGGCATAGGTGCCGTCCTGTATCTCCTTCAGGATCTGGCTCATCTCATACTTGGTTTCCTCGTTTATTATTCGATTGCCAGAGACATAATCGCCATGTTCAGCCGTATCTGAAACAGAATAACGCATGTAGTTGATGCCACCCTGGTAGAACAAGTCCACAATCAATTTCAGCTCATGAAGACATTCGAAGTAGGCCACCTCTGGTTGGTAACCCGCTTCAACCAGGGTTTCAAAGCCTGCCTTGACCAATTCGGACACGCCGCCACATAGAACAGCCTGCTCACCAAAAAGATCCGTTTCAGTTTCTTCGGCAAAAGTCGTTTCCAGCAAGCCTGCCCGGGTGCCGCCAAGGGCGAATCCGTAGGCTATGCGCATTTTCTTTCGCCTGGCCGCTAGCGTCCTGGTGGACGGCTAACAGACAAGGCGTACCGAATCCCTCGACAAATAGTTCCCTTAGCCGGTGGCCAGGCGCTTTTGGGGCCACCATGCTAACATCAATATCGGCTGGCGGAACAACGGTGCCAAATCTGATGTTAAAGCCGTGGGCAAACATCAACGTCTTTCCTGGACTCAGATACGGCGCGATATCCTTGCTGTAAATACCCGGCTGTTCAGTATCCGGCGCCAGGATCATAACCGTATCAGCCCAATTGGCTGCCCCGGCAACCGAATCGACTCGAAGCCCGGCCGCCTCAACCTTGGCCCATGATTTGCTGCCTTCGCGCAGTCCAACCGTAACCTGCACGCCGTTGTCATGTAAATTAAGCGCATGGGCGTGGCCTTGCGAACCGTAACCAATGATCGCTACCTTTCTGGATAAAATTCGCGATGGATCTGCATCCGAGTCATAGTAAATATTAGCCATGATTTCTCCTCAAACTAACCTATTAATGTCTAATTTAGCCCGCACGTCCCCTGGCGGAGTCGATTAAGCCAGTGTCTTTACGGAAAAACTGTTCCCATTCTGGTTAAGCGGTCCGGCTCCCGGGGTATGACGCACGCCTTCAGCCATGCCGCGCATCATGGCAACGTGCCCGGTGCGGACAAGCTCTACGATGCCCCATGGTCGAAGTAACTCAACCAGACTGTCTACGCGATCATCCGTGGCGGTGATCTGCATAATCAAAGACTCAGCGCCAACGTCCACTATCTTGGCCTTAAATACGTTTGCCAGACTAATGATTTCCGAACGCTGATCGGCCGTCGTAGCCACTTTGATCATAGCCAGTTCACGTAAAACAGTTGGCTGGTCGGTCACATCCTGTACATCAATCACATTCACCAATTTGTAAAGATTGGCCTCCACAAGTCTTGCCTCTGCATCACCACTATCAACAACGAGAGTCATCCGCGAAACGTCGGGATTATCTGTACGTCCCACATTAAGCGAGTCAATATTAAAATTACGACGTCTGAATAGCGAGGCTATTCGATTCAACACACCTGGTTTATTTTCTACAATTGCTATTATTGTTTGTCGCATCGGGTTCTACTCCTCAAGTATTGGCACATGATTAATCCGCACTATCTTCCGAAAACTGCATCCGCTTCATTCTTAGTGACCGTGTTCTCGCTCGTGCATGTAGCATCATTAGTCGCTTGAACTGGCCTTTCGTTGAACAGGTCGGCGTATCATATCGTCCAGATCAGCACCGGCTGGCACCATGGGGAAGACGGCTTCCTCCATCTCGACTACAAATTCGAGAAGTACCGGTCCTTGTACTGATTTTGCGAAACTCACGGCATCGGCAATTTCATCCCGTTTTGTAATTCGACGACCCGGCACACCATGAGCATCAGCCAACTTTACGAAATCGGGATTGTGCATTTTTACGGCCGAGTACCGCTTATCGAAGAAGAATTCCTGCCACTGGCGGACCATACCCAGGTAGCTATTGTTAAGCAGAACAATCTTTACGTTGGCTCCTTCAATCGCCGCCGTCGTTAGTTCTGCGGCCGTCATCTGGAAACCACCATCACCGACAATAGCCCAGATTTCATGGTCTTTGTGACCAAACCAGGCTCCGATTGCGGCCGGAAAACCAAAGCCCATAGTTCCGGCGCCACCAGAAGTGATGAACCGGTATGGTTGTTCAAGATGGTAATATTGGGCAGCCCACATCTGGTGCTGGCCGACATCGGTTGTTACGATGGCTTGCCCCTCAGTCAGTTTCCACATGTCCCGGATGACATGGGATGAATATAACAAGCCATCCTCAGGCCAGGCCATGATGTCTCGCTCCTCTGTATCCACTCTCCACTCTGCAATTTGATCGAGCCATTCCTCGTGGTCTCCCGGTTGGACCATAGGCACCAGGTCGCCCAATACTGTCTTTAAATCGCCAATAAGCGGCACATCAACCCGAACATTCTTATGTACTTCCGATGGATCGATCTCAACGTGGATCTTTCGTGCCCGTGGGGCATAGTTACGCAAGTTACCGGTAACGCGGTCATCGAAACGCATACCGAAAGCAAGCAGGAGATCTGCTTGCTGAATCGCATTGTTGGCATAGGCTTCGCCGTGCATGCCCATCATGCCCAGGCTCAAGGGGTGAGTTGCGGGCAGGCTGCCCAGGCCAAGCAAAGTCATGGCTACGGGTGTTTGAGTTTTGGTAGCGAAAGACAATAGTTCAGCCATAGCTCCCGACTTGGACACACCATGTCCGGCTAAAATCACCGGCCGCCTGGCCTCGGCGATCAGCTGGGCGGCCCTCTCCAAATCCTCTTTGGGGGCATGCCTGGGCGGATGGTAGCCCGGTAATGTGAATTCCACGGAACTGGGATATTCAGCCTGTTCAATCTGAGCATTCTTGCAAAAATCAATTAATACAGGACCAGGACGGCCGCTGCGTGCGATGTAAAATGCCTGGCGAACGACTTCAGCGATCTGATCTGCGCTGGTCACCAGGAAGTTATGCTTGGTGATTGGCAGTGTTATACCTGTGACATCTACCTCCTGGAATGCGTCGCCACCGATGAGATGGGCCGCTACCTGGCCTGTTATACATACGATTGGGGAGGAGTCCATCATAGCCGTTCCGATTCCGGTGACCAGGTTTGTCGCACCGGGACCAGAGGTGGCGATGGCTACCCCAACCTTACCGGTCGCCCGGGCATAACCATCGGCCATGTGAGCGGCGCCTTGTTCGTGGCGGACCAGGACGTGATGGACCGGGTAATCAAGCATGGCGTCATAGACGGGCATAATTGCCCCGCCCGGGTAACCAAAGGCTACTTCCACGCCTTCCTGGACCATTGACTCCCAAAAGATCTCAGCACCTGTCTTTAACATTATTTCTTCTCCTTCATAAGCCCACATCAGAGATATCAGGAGCAGTTGCTCCAGTCTGCTTTCATGTACCAGGTCAACCTCAGCCGGTGACTGCTCCTTCAGCCGCAGAAGATACCAATCGAGCATACTTGGCCATAACACCCCACTCATAGCGGGGCGCCGGCGGCTGCCATTGCTCCAGCCGTCCTTTGATCTGTTCATCGGAGAGGTCTACATCAAGCCGGCGAGACGTCACGTCAAACTGAATAATATCGCCATCCATCAGCGCGGCGATGGGTCCGCCCACAAACGCTTCTGGGGCTACATGTCCGGCCATGAGCCCATGGGTTGCGCCGGAAAAACGGCCATCGGTTAGCAAAGCGACCGAATCGTCCAGACCGGCTCCGACTATGGCTGCAGTCACCCCCAACATCTCGCGCATCCCTGGCCCACCTTTGGGTCCCTCGTAACGAATCACCACGACATCACCGGCTTGAATTCGTTTTTCTTGAACGGCCGCAAAGGCAGCTTCCTCAGAATCAAATACCCGGGCAGGTCCCCGGTGGAGGCGCATGTCATGTCCGGCGATCTTCACCACGCACCCTTCAGGGGCTAGGTTACCCTTGAGAATAACCAGACCACCATTGGGTTTGATAGGCTTGTCTGCCCGGTAGACTACCACTTGCCCAGGCGTTTCTTTTGCTTTCTGGGCCTCTTCTCCAATCGTTTTGCCGGTTACAGTGATCGCGTTGGCGTGCAGTTTGCCTGCTTCCAGGAGTCGCTGGGCAACCAGTTCGATCCCTCCGGCCCTATAGAGATCAGTGGCCATGAAACGGCCGCCCGGTTTCAAATCGGCGATAAGCGGCGTACTGTTGCTAATGCGATCAAATTCATCAATGTGGAGGGAGATCCCTGTCTCTTTGGCAAAGGCGAGTAAATGTAAAACTGAATTTGTTGATCCGCCAGTGGCCGCAACCGACACGATAGCGTTTTCAATCGCTTCACGGGTTATCACCTGGCGGGCTGACTGGTTCCGTTCCAGCATGTCCATGACCTGGCGCCCAGCAAGAACGGCGACATCATCCTTATCCGCACTCATGGCCGGCACACTACCGCTACCCATTGGCGCGATGCCTAAGAATTCGCATGCTGTCGCCATGGTGTTGGCTGTAAACTGACCACCGCAAGCGCCGGCGCCGGGGCAGGCATTATCCTCCAAGGTTTTTAGCTGCTCGGCCGACATTTTTCCGGCCGCATATGCGCCGACTGCTTCATAGACGTCCTGGATGGTCACGTCGCGCCCCTCGAAACGACCCGGAGCGATAGAGCCCCCATACAACATCAATCCGGGAATATCCAGCCGAGCCAGAGCCATTACTGTGCCAGGAATTGTTTTGTCACAACCTGATAGACAAATCAAGGCGTCGAACTGATTACCTCGAGCAACTAATTCAATGGAATCGGCAATAACCTCGCGGCTGATTAACGAGGCTTTCATGCCTTCTGTACCCATCGTGATCCCATCAGAGATCGAGACGGTGTTAAATTCCATGGGCGTTCCCCCGGCAGCCCGTATCCCTTCCTTTACTTTTGCGGCCAGGCGGCGCAAGTGGAAGTTGCATGGTCCAATCTCAATCCAAGTATTGGCTACGCCAACCAATGGCCGTTGCAGATCTTCATCAGTAAAGCCTGCTGCCTTTAGCATGGCTCTCGCCGGTGCCCGATCATAACCTTTTTTTAGCCGGTCAGAACGCATTTATTACCTTCCTTAGAATTACAAAAAAAACGGGGCTGTCCTTTTTGTGGACAGCCCCGGTACTTGCTTGCCTCTCTGCTAGCTCCTGGTATCTTACTTCCTTGACTAGCCGTCCACGTGCTCTTTCTGGTAGCTAACCCCAAGGAGTAGTACCAGAATGCTAATAAGGCTAATAAGAATCAAGAGCGAAATCGTTGGCATTGCTTTGTTTTTTATACCCTTTGAATAATACTCTACACTCTACCTAGAGGGTTCACATTTGTCTATTGTGAATATTCACCAAAAACAACCGGATATATCTGGCTAAATTGTACAATCGAATCGACCAACTGGCATACGGATACAAATATGATGCTTTTTCTCCTTTGTTCTGAGTAGAAGTTTGATAAAAGGGGCTTCTAAATCGGATTTCTGAGCAAATGATATTTTTGGTCCAATCTTGCTTCGAGTATCGAAATTTTTTCCACCCTGTATAGCCAGATCCTTGTCTCGTCCGCAATGGAGATAAGAATCACGCTATGGTCAGGGTCTCCCTTAAGACTAACTATCACGATCTTATGAATTTAAAAGTGCATGCCATTCCATTGAAGATGTCTATGGCGTATCTGATTGAGAGTGAAGCCGGTCTTGTATTGGTTGACGCAGGTTTGCGAGGAGAGGAAAAACGAATTCTGGCAAAAATCAAGATCCTTGGCGGGGCTGATCTTAAACTGATATATATCACCCATGCCCACCTGGATCATTATGGCTGCGCGGCCGCCATGAGGCGGATAACTGGAGCGCCAATAGCTATACATGGGCAGGATGCCGAAGCGATGGCCCATGGTGAGACCCGGCTGGGCACAACGCGGAGCTTTGGCAGAGTAATCCGGGCCTTATTACCTCTGGCCAATCCTCTGTTACGGCCGGAGCCGGTCTTGGCCGACATCGAGGTAGATGACAGCCAGGTCCTCACCGAACCAGGTCTCTCGGCAACAGTATTGTTTACCCCAGGTCATACCATGGGATCGACCTGTTTGGTTCTTGAAAATCGTTTTGCTTTCGCCGGTGATTTGGTCACATATTCTGGCAAACCTCGGCTGCAGCGTTTTTTTGCCGAAGATTGGTCCCTGTTGCCAAGCAGTCTGGCCCGGTTACAGGCACAAAATCTTGCCTATATATTTAGTGGGCACGGCCGCGAACCCATCAGAAGAGAGCAACTCCAGATGATAAGTGGCAGGTAAACCCTTTTGAAAGATCCGGTCAACTCTTGACAAGAATCAAAACCCTGAGGTCCCCATAATAAGAAAACAGCCCTCCAAGATTGTCTCAGAGGACTGTTTTCTTTTTCTCTACCATCCTGGTGCAGGCAGGAGGTTTATAACTCAGAAGAGATGCCGTCCGGCACCAATGCCGTAATCCGGTAAAAAAAGGGTTGCCTTGACCGACTACTGAGACAATAGCATCATCGGAAAATACAACGCCTTTTCGACATACGGGGCGTGACGATCCACAACCATTGATGCCTCGGATACAGAATTCCAGGGCTCTGTTTGGCCGACACTGTCGATAGCTCTGGCTTCAAAGTCGTATACCCCGTCCACATTGAGGTCCACAAGAGTAAAGTTTGCGCTGGTATTACCAGTTGAAACCCAGTTCAGCCAGGGACCATTATTGAACCGGTAACGTACATCATAGGTTACGATGGTTACTCCTGGTGCATGATATCCTACCCACGATACATTGAAACTCGTCTGATCCGTAATAAATGGTACGAACGGCCGGACAACGGCCACAGAATAAAGAACGACGGTCGTTGTCGCTTGTGCGAAATTTGGATACGAGCCGGTATTTCCAGCGTTATCCGTGGCCCGAGCCTGGAATTCATAGACATTGCCTTGAGCAGCACCAGTTATCTGACCTGAAGTAGATGATGTTCCGATTAGCCAGTTCTGCCAGCTTCCGCCATTAACTTTCACTTGAACGTCATAGGTTCTGATGCCTGAGCCGCCGGGATTGTCTGTTCCGCTCCAGTTCACAACGAATGAAGAACCGAAGCTGTACTGCGGCAGGGCTGTCACTGAAGCCGTTGGCGCCACCGAGTCAATTTTGGTAAAGGCCTGAGCGCCGGTCCAGGCGCCTACGTTGCCACAATTGTCGGCCGCGATCGCCCGGAATTGGTATTGTTGACCGTCAGCCGCCCCGCTAAAGGTTGCCGAAGTGGCAGTCGTCTGCGATAACCAGTTGGTCCAGCTACCGCCATTGCGATTATATTGAATAGAATAATAGGCGATGCCTGCGCCGTTATCACTTCCTGTCCAGGAGACATTAAAGCTGGTTTTGGACCAGGTAGGCAATGGATTCACCGTTGCGGTCGGAGGCGTCAGGTCGCTGCATTGAGTGTAATCGACGACCAGGTAGGGCTCATACCCACCCCATTGGCGACTGCGAAAAAAGCGATTGCGGTTGTTTTGAGGTCCTTCATCCCCTGTTATAAGAAAACCATAGTTTGGCCGCGAGCCATTATGCCAGGCCTTAACCATTGTCGTCACATCGGAAGATTTCCATCCCAGGGCACTGGTATTTTGACCTATAGCAATCTGATCACCGCCAAGATAGTTGGCATTGTTCCAGGTAACGGAGTACTCGTTCCACGCTTGCTTCATATACTGGGCTTTGAAGCCCATCTGACTGTCATTGGATGGGCTGGACGACTGCTGGTATATGTATAAGGTGGCATTGTCGATAGTCGCCTGCGCAGGCACACCACTGACGTTAAATTGGAGTAAGGGGCGCATGGCGTTGTACACACCAGACCAATATCCCAATCCCATGGTTGTAGAGCCACCATAATTGGAATTGGCATTAAGCGAAGATAAGTATGCATCCTGGCTGGCTATAATCCTGGCACTGCTCTGGATGCCATAGGGTAAAACCTCCTCGGAAATAACCACCCACTCAGGTTCAGCAGCGTCGCCGTCATCATCCCCTTCCTGAGCCACTACAGTTGCCGTCATTACAAATATCAATACCAACAGCAACAAGAATGCGGACTTTCGTGGCAATCCGAATAATCCGATCATCTTTCGAATTTGTTGTGAATGTCTTAACATGCTACTCTCCTTTATGGTCTTGCTATGTATATAGGTCTTAATCAAGATAAGACTGGTCTTTCTTTATCCTAATAGCAAAGGCTCTCCCCAAGGCCCACTTTTAATGATTCCAACTGGTTCAGTTGTCAACATTATAACAGTTTTCTAATGAAGGATCATCATCAGTTACCGAAAAAATGTCATACTATGCTCTTGAGAGATTCGGGATAAGGACGTCTGGCGACAAGTATTAATAGTTTGAAAACCAGCCATTTACAGTACGTGGTGGGAAGTCTAATTTCCCAGGTTTGAACGGTAAGACTATTTGGGTCAGGCATTGAGATATATGGGAATTTCCATCTCAGCTGCCGGGTTCCATATAGCCACTCTCGGCGAAGTGCTGCACCTGGAAAGTATGAACAACCACCGTCGGTGGACGAACCTGGAGTTCCTCGAAGGGTAAGCCTGCTTTGATGGCAATAGCTTCTAAGAATTCGGCCGGCTGTGGCAATCTGCGCCAAACTTGGGGTAAAAGCAAGCCGCGTTTGATTTGCCACGTTAACATGACGCCATCAATCTCCGGTCTTAATCGCTGGATCAGGTTCTCGAAATCAGTGTATTTCAACTGTACGAGTGGGGATAAAACTGTAACTTCCAGGCGGATATTGACTAACTCTTCTTCGGATACGGCTGGAAAACGAAAGTCTCGGGAAGCGGCCGTGGCATTTCGAGCCACATCCACCGCCAAAGGATATTGAGCTTCCGTATGTCCCATACACCCTCTGAGGAGGCCCTTGTTTGTTAAGGTGACGAAGCTGGCCCCTTTATGACCTAAGGCTAGTTGTTGTTCAGCTAAATCTGGCTCGTAAAACGTATGCTCTCGGACGAACTGTTCCAAACTTTTTCGGGCTACCTGCACCGCGAGCTGACCGGCCCTCGGTTCGATAAATTCAGGCTTATCTTCCATTTCGTCAACACCCTTGCCATTGACCTGGCTGAGCGATCCGAATCATGTGGGAATCGCTAAATTCTCATGTTCCGGGCAGGATCACGGAGCGATTATAAGATCCAGGCTTACAGGACAATGGTCTGAACCGAAGACCTCAGGATGGATACTGGCTGCCTTTACCTGTGGCCACAAATCAGGACTAACAAAAAAATAGTCGAGTCGCCAGCCGACGTTACGCTCACGAGCCCCGCCAATATAAGTCCACCAACTATAGGCGCCTTTTTGTTCAGGATAGAGAGAGCGGTATGAATCTAAATATCCATAGGCAACCAGATCGTCAATCCAGGCCCTTTCTTCTGGTAAAAAACCAGTTGTCTTTTGATTTGATTGTGGTCGGGCCAGATCTATGGCTTGATGGGCTGTATTCACGTCACCACAAAAAACAATAGGTTTACCCTGGCTGCGCAACGACTCGATATAAGCCAAAAAATCACGCTTATAGGCCATTTTGTAAGACACTCGGCTGTGGTCGCGCCCGCCATTGGGGAAATAAGCTGCCAGGAGTGTGAATTCGCCATAGTCGGCAACGATTGTCCTTCCTTCCCGGTCGTATTCTGGTAACCCTAAACCAATCTGAACCGAGATAGGTTTTCGTTTGCTATAAAGTGCCACACCACTGTAGCCTTTCTTCTCCGCTGAAGCCCAATAGGTATGATAGCCATCTGGCCGGCGCAAGGCATCGTCCAACTGGTCTGGGTGGGCTTTGGTTTCCTGGACCGCTAAAACATCGGGACCGGTTGTGGCCAGCCAATCAAGAAAACCCTTCTTTTGAGCTGCCCTGATACCATTGACATTCCAACTATATAGTTTCATCTCAAGTCCAGTTTATCACACACCAGGGCTTATATTCCAGTTTGGTTTTACTCATTCCATAGAGCGGAACTACTGCGAACCTTGCCTCTTACTCGCCCAAATTTTACTGATGAATTAACAAAGCAGATCGCAATAAGAATATCATTTCAGGCGCATTCTTTATCAATCAGGCAATTTATTCCTCAACGATTCATTCAGTTTCTGGCTCCGTATCAAGCCCCGACTGCGACACCTAACCTCAGCCAGACCAACAGTAACCCGCAGGAGATCTATTTATGGCAAATCTCCGTTGACAGCGAAATATTATAATATTATAATAATATGGCTTTTATCCAAGAAATATAATTGTATTTGGGCAGATGGAAAACCTGGATCAACTAAATCGTCAAAGCAAAATACCCTTGTACCACCAGCTTTACAAGTTGCTCAGAGGGACGATTATCCGTGGTGAGTGGGGACCAGGCACGATGATTCCGGCGGAGTCGGAACTCTGTCGAACATATCAGGTTAGCCAGATTACCGCTCGCCAGGCATTGGATAACCTAGTTAATGATGGCTTGATTTACCGGCAAAGAGGCCGCGGAAGTTTTGTTGCCCAACCGGCAATTGAGACCAGCCTGACTCGAATCATTAGTTTTACTGAAGATATGCACCAGCGTGGCCTTACGCCGGGCAGTCAGGTCATTTTCTCTGGCCTGGTTGAATCTGACCAGAATTTAGCCGAAAAATTACAGATCAGGCCGGGCGAAATATTGGCCCAATTGCATCGGTTACGCTTCGCCGATGGTGAGCCGCTGAGCATAGAAAAGGCAAGCCTCGTCCATAGCTATTGTCCAGGCGTACTTAACCACAACTTTGAGAACAGTTCATTACGTGAAACATTGAGAACCCAGTTTGATATTCAACTGGTTCGGGCAAAGCAAAGCATCCGGGCTTTGAATGCACTGAGGGATCAGGCGGTATTATTGGGTATCAAACCAAATGGAGCCTTATTGGTTATTGATCGTGTTTCATATTCTCAAGATGAATTGCCTATCGAACACCTGCAGATTTTTTATCATGCCGATCGCTACATTATGTATACCGATCTTCAAGGATAGCCGTTGTTATCTATCAGCCGGAGAATCTCGGCCAGGAGGTGGTTAATCTGATGGATGTTATTTGTTTGGGTGAACTGCTTGTAGATATGTTTCCGGCCGAAGTTGGTCGGAGGTTGGTCGACGTCTCCAGTTTTCGACCTAAACCTGGAGGTGCTCCGGCCAATGTTGCCGTAGCGCTCGCCCGTCTCGGCCGTAAGAGCGCCTTTATTGGAAAAGTTGGAGATGATGCGTTTGGTCATCATCTGGCGGGTGTATTGGACCAGGAAGGAGTCGATGTTAGCGGTGTGCGCTATGACGACTACGCCAGAACAACGATGGCCTTTATTGCCAGCCCTGATGCGAATCGGGCTGAGTATTTGTTTTATCGAAATCCGGGGGCCGACACACGACTCAAAGCGGAAGAGTTGGATTATGCGCTGTTGAAACAGACGAAAGTTCTTCACTTTGGCTCGCTGAGCCTGGTTGAAAACCCGATTCGCTCCGCTTTGTTGCAGGCCGTGAAGATCGTGAAAGAGGCTGGTGGAAGAATTTCCCTTGATGTCAATTACCGGCCGAGTTTGTGGTCTTCTCCGGATGATGCATATTCTGCTGTGCTGGACATCTTACCTCAAGTTGACTTATTGAAAGTCAATGAGGTGGAGCTGGCTCTATTAGCAGGGGAGAATGATCCAGAAAGCGGAAGCAAAAAAATGATACAGCATGGCCCCACGATTTGTGTATTGACCGCAGGCATTGGCGGAAGCTATTTCCGGGTCGCTGGCGGATTTGGCTTTGTTCCAGCGTTCAAAGTACACACCATAGACGCTACGGGGTGCGGTGATGCATTTATTGCTGGTCTACTTTCGCGATTGTCAGCCCGCGAAGATTGGCGAGGCGATTTTCCATCCGAGGAATTTGAGCATCACTTACAATACGCCAACGCCGTTGGCGCCTTGACGGCAATGAAACAGGGCGTGATTCCAGCCTTGCCTGGGGCGGAGGCTGTAGCCGATTTCCTTGCGAAGCAACCAAAATGGAGCAATGAATATGGACAAGACGTTTAGGCAAATAAGGGGTGCGGAGTTGAAACAGATTGCCAAAGAATTGCGACTTGATGTTTTGGAAATGACCCGGCTGGCCGGATCAGGACATCCATCCAGTTCCTTTTCCGCGGTTGAAACTGTCACTGCTCTATTGTTTGGGGGGATTATGAACTACCGGCCGGATGAACCGTGGTGGCCAGAACGGGACCGCTTCATCATGAGCAAGGGTCATGCCGCACCCTTATTGTACGCCGCGCTAGCTCGTGCCGGTTACTTTGATAGGGAACTATTATGGACCCTACGCCAGGTTGATAGCCCCGTCCAAGGGCATCCAATTCAAGGCATGTTGCCGGGTGTCGAAGCAACGACGGGATCGCTTGGCCAGGGCTTATCCCTGGCGATCGGTCATTTGCTCGGCGCGAGGTTGAGTGAGCTGGATTTTCGCGTATACGTTCTTCTTGGCGACGGTGAATGTGAAGCAGGACAAATATGGGAAGCAGCTATGGCCGCAGCTCATTTCAAAACAGAGAGGCTGGTGGCTATGCTGGACTACAACAAATATCAGGAAACAGGACCCATAAGTCGCGAAATGGGCCTCGAGCCACTGGCAGATAAATGGCGCTCTTTTGGTTGGTATGTCCGGGAGATAGATGGGCATGATGTCGAGGGCATTCGCGACGAACTTATCAGCATTCAAGAAGGCGGGGTTGGACCCACCATCTTGATCGCCCATACGATCAAAGGCAAGGGTGTTTCCTTTGTCGAGGCTGACTTCACCTATCATGGCAGGCCGATCCTGGGCGATTTGGCTGCCAAAGCGCGGGAGGAAATAGAATGGAGCTAGGTGCAAAAGCAGGCCTCAGACCGGCCAAACCGATGAGAGATGTATTTGGCGACGCTATATTGGAGGTTGCCACCAACAACCCTAAAGTAGTCGTCTTGGATGGCGATTTAGGAAACTCTACCAAGGCAGAGCGTGTCCGGCAGGTCTTCCCCGAAAGATTCTTTAATATTGGTATCGCTGAAAGTAACCTGGTCGGCATTGGCGCCGGGTTTGCGGCAGCCGGTTACATACCCTGGATTACCAGTTTTTCCTCATTTCTTCTGTGCAATGCTTATGATCAGATACGTCTATCCATCGCCATTGGCAAGGTGAATGCCAAGATTCTCGGTAGCCACGGAGGAATAACGCTTGGCAAGGACGGCGCAACCCAGATGGGAATCGAGGATCTGGCTCTGATGGGTGGCTTACCCACCATGACGATCCTGGTTCCTTGTGATCCGGCATCTATGCATGCGGCTGTTCGGGCCGCTACCAATCATATCGGACCGGTCTTCCTGCGTTCCAGCAGGGTAGCTATGCCTCATATCTATCCCATGGATGATTGTCCGTTTGAGATAGGAAAAGCGAATGTGGTTCGGAATGGAACGGACTTGACAATCATTGCCTGTGGTTTAATGGTCCCAGCATCCCTTGATGCCGCGGCCAAGCTCTCCGATAATGGTATAGAGGTGAGGGTTGTTGATCTACATACCATCCGGCCGATGGATAGTGAGGCGATTGTTCAGGCCGCGCGTGATACCGGGGCGATTGTTGTAGCGGAAGAACACTTGTTACAAGGTGGGTTAGGAAGCAATGTCGCCCGTATTGTCGCGGCCAACTTCCCTGTCCCAATGCGTTTTGTCGGCCTTGCCGATACCTATGTTGATTCAGCCGATCCGGACGATCTTTTAGTAAAGTATCACTTGACAGCTGACGACATAAGCGCGGCAGCGCGCGAAGCTCTGGCTGCAAAGAATTAAGTCGACACTATTCGCCGGTGAGGACCTTGTGGCGGTCGACTGGCGGAAGAGTCTTAAGGGATCTGGATATCGATTCATTGTCTCCCAGGAGGTAAGGTGATTTATCAAGAGTTATTACGCCGTCAATTGCTAGGGAAACCAATCCGGGTAGCCGCTTATGGCGCTGGTTGGATGGGAAGTGGTTTTGCCGCCCAAATGACCCAGGTTCCTGGAATGGAGTTGGTTATTCTCGCAGATAAAGATGTTGGTGAAGCGCGAAACGCCTTGGTTGATGCTGGCATCACCATTGATAATATCGTCGAGACCAACTCGCCAGGAGCGGCCGAAGATGCAGTCCGCGCCGGCAAACGGGTTATCACTGGGGACCTGGGGCTATTGGCCAAAATCGCCTCGGTAGATATTGTGACCGATGTAACGCCTTCCCCCTCGACTGGGGCTGAAATCGCCTACACGGCCATACAACATGGAAAAGATGTAGTCCTGATCAATATCGAAGCGGATGTTACTGTAGGCCGGATATTGAAGCGCCTTGCCCAACAGGCCGGCGTTCTCTACTCGGTTTCGTCCGGTGATGAGCCCGGTTGCTTGATGGAACTATATGATTTTGTTAGCAGTCTTGGTTTCGAGATCATGGTTATCGGTAAGGGCAAGAACAACCCTCTGAACACGGCCGCGACCCCGGATACCGTGGCCGAGTCGGCCAGGAAGGCAAACAAGGATGCCTATCAGACCGCTTCCTACGTAGACGGTAGCAAAACGATGTTCGAAATGACTTGCGCGGCAAATGGCACCGGTTGCATGCCCATGCAAAGAGGCATGATCGGCCCCGATGCTACCCTGGAAAATGTGTCCGAGATCTTCGCCCTGGAAGAAGATGGTGGCATTACCCGGTTTCCCGGCGCTGTCGATTTTGTCCAGGGCATCGCCATGGCTGGCGGCGTATTTGTTACCGTCCGGGTCAATCAACCAAGAATCCGCGAAGATTTGCATTATCTTAAGGTCGGAAAAGGAAACTATTTTACCTTTTTTCGACCCTACCATCTCTGGTTTATCGAGGCGCCTATTTCAATAGCCAAGGCCCACTTTTACAAAGAGATAACCCTCGTGCCACGAGATGAACCCGTGGCTGAATCCATGACCATAGCCAAAAGAGACCTGAAACCAGGAGAGAAGCTAGACACATTCGGCGGGTATACCTTCTACGGTTTGATGGATCGGGCCGATGAAGCGAAGCGAATGAACGCTTTGCCAACCGGCCTAGCCCCCGAGGCGGTTGTAATACGAGCAGTCCCAAAAGACCAGGTTGTAACCTGGGCTGACGTGAAATTGGATGAAGAAAGTACAGTCGTTAAATTGAGGCGAAACCAAGATAAAATGGAGGGTTAATCATGAAGATCGGCGTCGTTGCAGTTTTATTCCAAGAATTGGCCTTTGAGTCGATGTTGGACAAAGTTCTTGAGTTCGGATTACAGGCAGTTGAAATTGGGACGGGTGGTTATCCTGGAAGCCATCACTGTCCCGTTGATGAGTTATTGGCCAGTGAGACGGCAAGAAGGCAGTATATGCAGGCGATTGAGTCCCGAAACTTGATCATAAGTGCCTTTAGCTGTCATTATGAGCCACTTCATCCGGACGAAAATATTGCAAAGGAAGCAGATGAAATATTCCGCCGGACCGTCCGGTTGGCAGAATTATTGGGTGTACCCGTCGTGAATGTGCTCTCGGGCACCCCGGCCGGAGCCCCTGGAGACAAGGCTCCAAACTGGGTAACGTGCCCATGGCCTCCCCATAATCTTGAAATTCTGGATTATCAGTGGAATGAGGTAGCTATACCATACTGGTCAGGGGCTGCTCGCTTTGCCGAGGATCATGGCGTAAAAATCGGGGTTGAGTTGCACCCAGGAATGTTGCTCTATAATGTGGAGACCTTGCTGCGGATGCGTCACGAGGTTGGACCGGCTTTGGGCTGCAATTTTGATCCCAGCCACCTTTTCTGGAATGGTGTGGATCCTGTCGCGGCCATTCGGGCATTAGGCGAGGCGATTGTTCATGTGCACGGCAAAGATTGTTACGTCGATACCTACAATGTTTCTGTTCACGGTTGTAATGATCACAAACCATATGATCAGATCGCTGATCGCGCCTGGACATTCCGTACCCTGGGCTATGGGCATGGTACCAAAAATTGGAAGGATCAAATCAGCGCCTTAAGGCTCGTGGGCTACGATTATGTGATTTCTATCGAGCATGAAGATGCATTGATGTCACCGGACGAGGGACTGGCGAAAGCCGTAGCATTGTTAAATAATGTCGGCATCATAGAAGCGCCGGGTGAGATGTATTGGGCATAGCCCAGAAAGTTCCCACCCTGCTAAATAATGCTGAAGCGCCTGGTCAATTCGGCCAGGTGTTTCACTTTCTGAGATAAAGATTGATATTACCCAGGCTGGAAGGAAAGGGCGCCCAGGATGGGCTGAAATCAAAATTGACGTTCAATTTCTGATAAATCAGCCTGGGGTCGTTGTTGAGATTGTCTATTTAAGAAAGTGACATCTGTCACCTGACACAACCATATTGACTGTGTTACGATGAAGGTTGTAGATGTGCGATCCTTCATCCGAATTGATTTTTATTGTTAGTAGAGTTCGGAGTCGGAGAAAATTGATGGGTGAGAATCCTTACAAGGACCTGGCAGAACGTCTGGATGCGCTACCCCAGGGCTTTCCAGCAACCGATAATGGTGTTGAGCTGGAGTTATTAGCCAAGCTCTTTACTCCTGATGAGGCCGCGCTTGCTGCATCCTTACGGTTGACGCTGGAAACGCCACAGGAAATAAGCCAGAGGACCGGTGAAATACCGGCCGGTTTAGGCCAACGGCTAAAAAGCATGGCCCGGCGCGGTCTCATTGCCTGGGGGCGAGGGGAAAATGGTCCAGGTTACGGGCTCATGCCTTTTGTGGTTGGTATTTACGAGATGCAAACCGGCCGGATGGACCAAGAATTTGCCCAACTCTTCGAAGAATATTATCAGAAGGCTTTTACCCAATCCTTGAGCCTTAAGCCCCAGGTCCATCGTGTCATCCCGGTGGGGGAGAGTGTCCAAACGGGATTGGAGATTCGACCCTTCGAGAGCGCGAGCGAGATCGTTGGAAGCGCCAGTTCCTGGGGGGTGGTGGAGTGCATTTGCCGGACTCAAAAAGCCCTGGTTGGGGATCCCTGTGAACATCCCCGGGATGTCTGCATGGTTCTGAGTGAATCAAGCGGAACATTTGATCACAATCCTGGGATTCAAGCGTTGACCCAGGCTGAAGCCATGGCGACCTTGACCCGGGCGGCCGATGCCGGACTGGTTCATTCGGTCAGCAACAATCAAAAAGGCCTCTGGTATATCTGTAACTGTTGCACGTGTTCTTGTGGCATACTTCGAGGCATGGCTGAAATGGGTATTGCTAATGTGGTTGCAAGCTCTGCTTTTGTAAACCAGGTAGATGAGCAACTGTGCCAGGGTTGTGGCGACTGCCTGAAAAAGTGCCAGTTTAATGCCTTGTCGTTAGACGGAACCATCACTGTCAATGAACATAGGTGTGTCGGATGTGGTGTTTGTGTTTTAGTCTGCCCTGATGATGCTCTAGGGTTGATTCTCCGGCCAGATGGCGATTTTTTACAGCCTCCTGTGACTGCATCAGATTGGTTGGCCGATAGGGCCCATTATCGGGGGTTGGACCTTTTCGAGGTCTTGTAAAGCACGTTGTTCCTGACAACAGAAGTGCGATGGTTCGGGGAGGGAGATATTCCCCGGTTGATCAGAACCTGGTTTGATCTGTGCCAAGGCGAGATAACCGGCAATCAGGTAAGGACAGATCTCTATTTTAGCGATCCAGGATCCAAACACCTGGGAATCAAGATCAGGGAAGGGCGGCTGGAGATTAAACAGTTGGCTTCTCAATATGGCCTGGTTCAATTGCACCGGCAAGTTAATGGCCAGGTCGAAAAGTGGCGAAAGTGGGGCTTTGAGCTGGGACCGAACCAATTCGATCCTGATGTTATCAGTCTCAATTATCCTTTCTGGATTCGGGTGCAAAAAGAGCGGCAACTTCGTTCGTATCAAATAACCCCAAATGGTCTACTGAATTTGGCGGCGCTGGCAAACATCAGGGGTGAGAGAACAGCAACATATGAGATTCGGCGCTGCGATGTTGAACTCAGTTCCATCTGGGTCGATAGCCGAAGATGGTGGAGCCTTGCTTTGGAAGCCTCTGGTCAAGAAAATGACGCCTATGAGGATCTGTTGGTTGTTTTTACAAGACTCGCGGAAATGAACGAACCACCCTTGCTAAAAGCCAATAATTCCTTCAGTTTTCCCTCTTGGCTGACTCGCCTGTAATCTGAAACAATGATAGGTGAATGGCTAAAGACAAAGTTCATAGGCGACAGAAATCCATCCTGATTTCGTCTTTGATGTGACACCAGGTATATGCTAAAAACCTCTTAAATGTGCTACGATTTTTGCTGATAATAATGCCTATCTAAGGTAGAAGTGATTAATGGTCCCTAGATCGAAAGGGCACAATGTCCCGTTTACAGCTAATTTCTTCCCTCTGCACCTGGCTTTACTTACGGTTGGCGAAAACATGATGCCCATGGGTTACTGGACAGTCGTCTCGAAGGATCCGTTCCGATTTCTGATTTCGATGGGCGTTGGCAACCATAGTCTGAGCCTGTTGCAAACTCATAAAGAGGCAGCGCTGCATTTCATGCCCTGGTCAGATAGGGAGAAAGTCGTCCGTGCGGGATGGATAAGTGGGCGCGATCTGAAAAAGGCTGAACGATTGGGCTTTAACCTGCATCCAGCGGAGAAATTACAGGATACGAAACTTGTAGAGGGTGCGGATACGATTTTCGAGTTGAAAGTTTTCAAAGAATTGCCTGATATTTCCCGCGAATTCTTACCTTTTGTCATGGATGTGGTCGCCGTACATGGAATCCTTCATAAGGATCCCATTCTTTTCCTCTCCCGCAAAGATTTCGCTGCCATGGGAGATCGATGGCGGTTTCAGAAATAAATACGAGAAGAATCAGGGTGTCGTTGGCTCACGCAGAAAGGTCAGATGATAGGCGCCTATATGTCTGAAGCCCAGGGCGGTGTAGGCTTTTTGGGCGGCAATATTGCTCTCGTTCGTAAATAAGATGGCTTTCCCAATATTGTTTTCACGAACATCGACCAAAGATGTAGCTACCACGGCCCTGCCATAACCCTGCCGGCGCATCGACGGTGGCGTCCAAACGCCCCCCACCTGGACTGTTCCTGTACCGGCCGAATTATAGACCGAGGCGTTTAGCGAACTGGTTGCCACAATCCCATCCGAATTTTCAATTACCCAGGTTCGACCTTCAGCAATGTATCCTCTGATAGCCTGGGCGTTGCTATTTACCAGATCAGGTGTTTCCTGCTCATTTAGCGTCTCCTCGAGGTAAGCAATGCGCCAATTTACCAACAAGTCGATATCACGCTGGTTGGCCAGTCGGCCTCTAACTTGACCTGTTGATAATATTCCTGGAACGATGAGGTCGTCCAGATTTAAACTGTAAAGTTTTTCTACCTCGTCATACCGCAAATCGACAGTGGATAGGCCAAGAATATCTTTTGCTAACTGAACCTGTTCCTCTGGACCAAGCAACCCTCCAACTGGCCGACCTGAAGCTTTGAGAGCAGTTTTTATGAGGGCATCCAGGTGAGTTGGTGCCTGAAAAATGAGGTTGTTGTTCCAATAGTGAGCGACCAGGCCAACCATCTCCGGTCCATCAAATGCGCCGGCATAGATCCCCTCATAACGTTGCCCCCGGTAAGACAAGCCTCGAGTCTGGATATTATTAAACAGGATCATGGAATAATCAATTCGGGGCAATAAGAATTCCTCAACAATCGCTTCTTCTCCCTCGACCAGGATACGGACTAAAAACTCTCCCATGCGAATTTCCTTGATTGAATTCTACTGGCTCAGTAGATCGTCGATTAATTCTAATACGACCTTTTCGGTGCGACCGTCCTTATCAAGCTCTGGATTCCAGGAAGAGACAGAAAGCGCGTTCAGCCGGCCAGTAAGGGCAATTCGACGAAAAAACCGTTTCAAATCCGCCACTGATGGACCGCCCGCAGACGGGTAGTTCATGGCCGGGGCCTCGATAGGATTAATAATATCGGTGTCAAAATGGACATAGAGTGACCCCTGTGGCAGGGGTAAATCCAAGAGGTCAGTCGCGGCCTTAATATGGAGGACATCAGATTCTTCAAGGCTGAGGCGCTCCTTTGCATCCAGGTCCCGGGCGTCGGTCAAGATCACCCGTGATTCAGCTAAGGTCTTTAAAGCGACGCCGGCAACGATTGTCTGATCACCTCGGCCGACCAACATGGCTAAAGGCATGCCACCCAAAAAGCCACTTGGCGTCGTTTCCCAGGTATTGAAGTCGCCATGAGCGTCAATCCATATTAAGGTGGGAGATAAGTTGGCTAACTGTAATCCGGCAAGCACGCCCAGGCTGGTACAACAGTCACCGGCTATACTGACCGGCCGCTCCTGGTTCTGAATTGCCATTGCTACAAAGTTCTTAAGCGGATGATAAAGTTGGATCAAACGAGGCTGTAGCTCATTGGCGGCCAACATCGGTTTGTTGACAGTCCATTCCGGCCTTGCTAAGTGTTCCAAACCCGGTATCGGACTGTCAAGAAAATAAGGTGTCAAAACATATCGATTTAGCATCCTTGCCTACCTTACTTAGAGTTCGGTTCTTTTCCTATGAACAATATTATCATCTCGCTGTTATCGATGCAGGCGCCAGGCGAGGTCCAGGAGGTCGATCACCCCTTTCGTATTATTTCTGGGATCATCGCCAAACAGTTTAGTAATCTTGAGGGTAGGTACCATCCGGGTTGTAAAAATAGGTGACTTGGTATTTCTTGACGGTGGAGAGCAAGTCAGCGCTCAAATCATTGGGGAATAAATAATCGGTGATTCACGGGGGATCCAGATAAGGTCTCATAAAGTTCCGACAATCTCATTTGAGCACAAATCCAGTGTCAGTTGTAGCCAGATTTGAACCTGGTTTTCTACAGAAGGGTATTCTCAAGGTCCCACCTCTAAGCGGTCGCGGTAAGGGCGGTTCACTCATTTTTATTCGCTGATACTTTTCCTGGAAATAGCAGATAGGCTTTCCGGCTTTGTGATAGCCTTGTCGGTCTCAACCGAAAGCTGAACTCCCTGGCAAATAACGATAAGTCCAAAATCGATGGCTGTTCAAATTTAGAAAAGCCTGCCTGCTAAATATGCTTAACGAATTGCTCGCGTATCGCAAGTGTCAGGCAAGCGTCATGCAGTACCTCTGGCCTCGCGCTATCTTTAAGGCATGGCTATTCTTCCGGAATCACTAACTCATTCAACTGCTATCCACCGCTTATCTTTTGGCCGAATCCTGGCCTTGATTACTGCATTGATGGGGGCGCTGGCGATTTTTTTGGTCAGGGACCAGGTGGATCGTCTTGGTGCTTACGGGTATCCGGCCGTATTTCTTGTAAGCTTGCTAAGCAACGCCGCACTCCTGTTACCTGGGCCAGGGATCGCATTGGTCTTAGTAGCCGGTGCCACTCTCGACCCTCTGGCAGCCGGGGTAATTGCCGGCGTGGGAGCTGCGCTGGGGGAGATGACCGGTTATTTTGTTGGGCAAAACGGTCGCGGATTTTTTGTGGATCGGCCGCTGTATTGGCGGATTGAGCAAAGGATGAGGAAATCTGGGACCCTGGTTATCTTCACGCTGGCTTTTATCCCAAATCCTTTGTTTGATATCGGTGGCCTTGTGGCTGGCGCATTACGGATGCCCTTCTGGCGGTTTTTGTTGAGTGTCTGGTTGGGAAAAAGTTTACGTTTCGCGCTCCTGGCGACTATCGGGGGGATGGCCATCTAAGCGGGGAAGCAGCGCCACACCCAGCCCTTGAGCCTATCGGCCGATCAGGTAACTGAGGATAATGAACACGATAGCGACGGCCGAAAAAGCATAAGCCATTGACTTTGGTACATTCCAACTCCACAATTTAAACAATACGCCAATAGAGGTGAATATGACCAGGCCGACTCCAATTCCAATGAATGCGTATATAGCGCCAATATATGGGAGATAGACCGGTAAGTCCATGATTAATCACCTGTCTTGGGCGATGAATGATATTATTGTGGCAGTCATACTCTGCTTGCTAAAAATCATACCATAAAATTTAACTCTTTGGTGCCAGGAAATTAATACCAGAGGGATCAGCCTTGACCCGCTCCCAAAAAACCAAATATTTTCGTCCTGGGTACAAAAGCCTCCTTATACACGTTGGCCACGAGTAACCTGGTGCTTCGATTCGATCAAAGCTCTGAAATCGTTATGATCGGTAAGGGGCTGGTTGCCGTGATAATCCCCATACTTCTGGTATCATTCCTCCAGTTGGGATGAACGTAAATCCCGTCTGCTCGAAACATTCTGGCACCACTGGATAGATTTGTTTAGAGAATGATTGGAATTCACAAGGGGTTTAAATAGTGACCGCTGAAATTGACCCATTTCTGACGAAACCTCCGTCCCCGATTGAGTTGCTCCAGAAGTTGATTCGTTTTGATACGACCAATCCACCAGGAAACGAGGAAGCGTGTGTTCACTATATCAGTTCCTTATTGGAGGGAGCCGGGATTCCTGCTGTGATCGTGGCGCGACAACCTGGCCGGTCTAATTTGATCGCCCGCTTGGCAGGGTGTGGGCAAGCGCCCCCCTTATTACTCTTCGGGCACGTTGATGTCGTCACGACCGAAGGCCAACAGTGGCGATTTCCTCCTTATGAAGGAGTCGTCACTGAAACCTCCGTTTGGGGTAGGGGAGCGTTGGATATGAAGGGTGGCGTGTCCATGATGGTTTCTGCCATTCTACGGGCTAAATACGAAGGTTTGTTGCCTGCTGGAGACATTGTCCTGGCCATCCTGGCCGATGAGGAAGCTGGTGGTGATAATGGCGCCGCGTATTTGGTTAGCGAGTATCCTGAATGGTTTAAAGGCATCCGTTTTGCGATCGGCGAGGTTGGGGCTTCGACGACGCACCTCGGTGGTAAAAAATTCTACCCCATTCAGATTGCTGAAAAACAGATCTGCTGGCTCCAGGCGACGGTCAGAGGACCTGGTGGTCATGGCTCTAGACCGATGCGCGGCGGCGCTATGGCAAAGATGGCTCAATTTCTACTGGATCTCGATCGGGCACGATTACCAGTGCACATTACCCCAGTCGCCCAGATGATGGTTGAAGCGATTATTTCCGAGCTCGATAGTAAGAATAAACGCCACTTCCAGCAGCTTTTGGATCCACAACGCGCTGATGATGCCCTGGAACAGATCGGTGTAGCAGGTCGCTTACTGGAACCGCTACTTCGCAACACGGTAAACGCCACTATCGTGCACGGCGGGCAGAAGGTGAATGTGGTACCTAGCGAGATTCAATTGCAATTGGACGGCCGTCTATTGCCAGGTTTTAAGCCAGCCGATCTAATCGAGGAATTACAGGTTATTATCGGGACTGATGTTGAACTGAACGTGCTTCGGTATGATCCATGTCCGCTAGAGTCAGATATGGAAATGTTTGATCTGCTGGCCGATATACTACGCCAGGCCGATCATGGGGCTATTCCAATTCCCATGTTATTGGCCGGAGTTACCGACGGACGCCTGTTCGCCAAGTTGGGCATACAGACCTATGGCTTTACACCAATGAAACTACCCGAGGGATTTAATTATGGTGAATTGATCCACGCGGCTGACGAGCGCGTGCCTGTCGAAGCTATCACTTTTGGTTCAGAGGCGATATTCGCTCTGTTGAAACGATATGGTCAATAAAGTGCTTTCAAGGCTAACCCTTAGGAGGGAAGATGTCTAATTCATACGACGTAATCATTGTTGGCGGTGGCATTATGGGCTGTTGTAGCGCCTATGAATTAGCCATACGTGGCCTAAAAGTGGCCCTATTTGACAAAAAGAGTATCGGAGCTGGTCCGACCGGTAACTCATCGGCAATTATCCGGCAGCATTACTCTAACATTCTAACGGCGAGAATGGCGCTCTACAGCCTGCGCGTTTTCCAGGAATTTGAAGATCGGATTGGCGGAGAAGCCGGTTTTACTCAGGCCGGCTTTATCGTTATGGTTGAAAACAAAGATCGACCGGGCCTGGAAGCTAATGTGGCCATGCAACAGCAGCTTGGGATCAAGACTGAATTGTTACCTGCCGAAATGCTGCAGGATCTTGCTCCGACCATTGCCAGAGATGATCTAGTTGCTGTGGCTTATGAACCAGAGAGCGGCTATGCTGATCCTTACCTAACGGTAAACGCTTATGCCCAGGCTGCCCGCAGGCATGGCGTGAAGATTTTTCAGGATAAGCAGGTAACGAAAATAAACCGACGCGGGAATAAGGTAGTTGGCATCGAAGCCGGTGGCGATAGATATGAGGCTGCGATCACCTTGAACGCCGCCGGCGCATGGGGAAACAGCGTGGCCAACCTGGTTGGCGCCGAAGTACCGATCAATGCGTGTCGGGTTCAGGTTGCATTCTTTCGCCGGCCTGCAGGGAACGAAGCTCCCCATCCGGTTATCGCCGACTTTATTAACGCGACTTACTTCCGGCCGGAGACCGGGGGACTGACTCTGGTAGGTCTCATCGATCCTGGCGAGGCTGAGGCGGTAGTCGATCCGGATAAATTTAAGCAATATCTGGACGATGATTTTGTCCTTAACGTTGGCGAGCGGTTGGTACGTCGCTATCCGGCGATGGAGACGAGTGAAGCCACGGGTGGGTATGCCTCCTTATACGCGATTACCCCAGATTGGCACCCGATTGTTGACGAGCTTTCGGAAGGGAGTGCTTTCTATATCTGTAGCGGATTTAGTGGTCATGGATTCAAATTGGGACCGGCCGTTGGGGTTATGGTAGCCGATTTGTTAACCGGTGAAAGCGAACCACAATTTGATCCCCACCTGTTCCGTTTAGGTCGCTTCGCCGATAATGAACCGGTCACCGGGCAGTATGAGTATAGTATTGTTGGTTAACCGGCATTTTCTCCATATTCATTGTTAGAGTCTTCTTTGGAATAGACCCAGGTATTATCTATAGTATGACAATTCTTTGTATCATGCGTTAGAATGGGTTGTTCCTTAGTTAGTAGCCTGGAGGATGTCGAATAATGACTGATAGTTCCGCCGGTTTGTACTGCTTAAATTGTCTCCGCCCAGAAACAGTTATTCCCCTGGTTTCTCTCCGGTATTCTGGAAGAGGAGCGTGGATCTGTTCCCAATGTTTGCCAATATTGATTCATAATCCGCAAAAATTAGCTGGCCGTTTAAGTGGCGTCGAAAACATCGGTTCTGCACCTTCGGTTGACGAGTCCGGGGAAAGCACATGAATCGTCGTGTCACCCAGCGGCGATTCTTTGCCCCTGCGTCAACATTCTTTACCCTGTTGGCCCTGGTTTCAATCGCCTGTGTAATTAGCCTCGATCAGCCGACACGGTCGCCCCCTACGGCGACGCCGCCGTTGGACCAGGTCGTTTCATTTTCTATGCCAATTTATACGGCATCCCTGGAGCCTGGTGAAAGTATCCCCGGGACCCAAATGACATACATCAACCGGGACAATGCGATATTTAATGTAACCATCAATGAACTACCGGCAGTGAAACGGGCCGGTGATTCATTCACCTGGAAGGGAATTATTGCTCCTGGAGTGATTGCCAAGTACAGCCTGCGTGTATCACCTACATTGCTCGGTAACAACATGTTGTCCGCAGGTCCCGTCGAGCTATGGGTCCTCAATCCAATCCCTGTTGAAACAGATGTGGATCCGCTGGTAGTCAATGGATCCATCCACTTCAGCAATATCGCACTGGACATGCGTGTACCTATTGGAGGCCAGGTACCTGGCACATCGCTACTCTATGAAGGTTTTGATGATCAGGGTGCGAACTTAACTGGATCAGGTAGCTATCCCTACCTGGCCGTTGGAGATTCACTGGCCTGGGCTGGCCGGCTGAGAGGCAATGTTTTGGTTCGTTACAGCCTGCGCGTGGCTTCCTTTGACGAGGAAAATCTGCGCCTGATTGGAACCGCCGAGCTCTGGATTGTCTGACCAACAAGGGGCCTCCATTTGAGCCAGATTACAGTCGCCACACTGAATCTTCGCAATCGTCAAAATCGCTGGCTTGAGCGCCGGAAATTAGTCGTCGCTGAATTAATTGACGCACAACCCGATCTGATCAGCCTCCAGGAAGTATACCGGCCGATCGGTCAAGGCAGATGGTTGCGAAACCAAATTAACAGCCGGTTATCCGGTTCTACCAAGCACCCTTATCAGATTGTTCAAAAACGGCGCCAGCATCTTACCAGGGGTTACCTGGAGGGAATCGCCATCATTTCCCGGTTGCCAATCCTGGCCCATGATGGGGTCAATCTAGGTTACCAAGGTCGCATCGCGCTCCGAACGAATATTGAATTGCCGGATCATGATACACTGGATTTTGTGGCCGTACATCTACATCATGGCGCTCAAGACCGCCAGGCAAGGCTTGAACAAAGTTTGCAGCTGACCGGGTGGTTAAATGACCATAATCCGGCACAAAAACAAGTCATCGCGGGCGATTTTAACGAGATTCCCAGTGGACCGGCAATTCAGCTATTAAAACAGACTTATCGTTCAGCTTTTGAGGAATTCCGGGGCTCTGATCCCATCGCGACCTATCCAACAGCCCTGATATCCAGATCCGATGGATGGAGTGGCTGTCTTGATTATGTGTTCATCTCGCGAGCTGTTGAAGGGGTCTTATCAGCGCGTTTATTCTGTCACCGGTCAGCAGCGGAAGATCCAAAGCTTTTCCCCTCGGATCATGTCGGCTTGCTGGTGACGTTGGATGTTGGGCAACGTGCCATCGGGACCAGTTTGCCGGCTGGCCGCGAGAATAACTCGCATGAACAGTGACCATCTGATAGCGACCGACCGGTAGGAGTCCTACACTCTGATGCCTGCTCGACCTGAATCGGGCCAAACAAATGGTTGGGTAATGAAGACGACGTCATAAGCGTGTATTATATAGTACAGTTTTTTCAATTAGCGTGTTGGCCCAAAGCGATAAAACGATGATTTCGATAGTTGTTCCAGTTTACAACGAGGAAGAAGTGTTGGCTGAGCTTCACCGGCGAGTCAGCCAGGCCATGGATAAGACCGGCGAACAGTGGGAGTTGATCCTTGTCGACGATGGCAGTATCGATCGGTCGGCCGAAGTAATCCAGAGCCTTAACCACCTGGATGCGCGAGTGAAAGGCATCACTTTTTCTCGAAATTTCGGTTTTCAGGAAGCGGTGACGGCCGGGCTTGCCCATGCCAGGGGGGATGCCGTCGTCCTATCCGATGCCGATCTGCAGGATCCCCCAGAAACAATACCCGAAATGTTATCCAAATGGCGAGAAGGAAATGATGTTGTTTATGGGATAAGTGCTCAGCGGGTTGGCGAGACGTGGTTTAAGAAGATAACAGCCATGGTCTTTTACCGTACCATTCACCGCATTACCAGTGTGAATATCCCGCTAGACACCGGCGATTTTCGATTGATGGACCGGCGAGTTGTTGATGCCATTCTGAAGATGCCCGAACGAAACCGATTTTTGCGAGGGATGGTCCCTTGGGTCGGCTATAAACAGATCGGGGTTATCTACGAGCGTCAGGCCAGGTACGCCGGTGAATCAAAATTCAGGAGCGTCCGGCAGATGCTGCCTTTTGCCCTGGATGCGATCACCAGCTTTTCTTATTTTCCGCTACAGATGGCAACATACCTTGGCTTCTTTATCGCCGCCATTAGCCTGACTGCCATATTGATCGTTGTCTTATTGCGCTTATTTGGTCATTCTCAACCGCTAACCGGGCAAGCAACCACACTGGTCGCTGTCCTGTTTTTAGGTGGTGTACAATTGATCTCCTTGGGGATTATTGGCGAGTATCTCGGTCGAATCTATGACGAAGTAAAAGGACGGCCGTTGTATTTGGTTGACCAAAAATGGGGATTTGACCCGGAAGAATAAGCTTCTACCCCTTATCCGCCGATCTCTGACATAATACGGTTGAGCGGAATTGTATTTTCGGCCAGACCATGTCCCCAGGGTTTCTCCCAAACACCACCGCGAATGATGTGTTCGAGCTCGACTATCGCTTGCACCGGCACGCAACGGTGAAATTAGATCAACTTCCATCTCCCGCAAAAGGCACAAGCGCAATCGACCATCGGCGGTTAGTCTGGCCCGCGTACAGGCGGCGCAAAATGGCTGGCTCACCGAACTGATGAAACCCAGGGTGCCCTTCGCTCCCGGCAGTTGATAGAGCCTGGCTTCACCGTCCAGATTCCCCCCATTGGCCAATACCGGTTTGCCGATGCCCGCAGTGATCGTAGCCCTCAGTTCCTCTTCGGTGACAACTCCGGCTTGTTGGAAATCCGCTACCTCACCAAAAGGCATCATCTCAATAAAACGAACCTGCCAGGGGTGAATCATGGTTAGATTGGCCAGGTCGACCACATCCTCTGTGTCGTTATAGCCCCGAACGACAACCGCATTCAATTTTACCTCTAAGCCCACGGCCATAGCTGCCTCAATGCCAGCCCAGACATCCTCTAACTTTCCCCAACGTGTAACTGTTTTGAACTTCTCAGGGTTGAGGGTATCGATGCTGATATTAACCCGACCTAAACCGGCATTCGCCAAGCCAGGCGCCAATTTATCGAGTAGTAAGCCATTTGTCGTCATGGCGACCGTCTTGATACCGGGAGTTTGCGCAATCTGGGTCACGATTTCAACCAGGTTAGCTCGCACCGTAGGTTCTCCTCCGGTCAGGCGTATCTTCTCAAAACCCAGAGAGGCAAATAGGTTGACCAACCGAATTATCTCGTCGTCCTGCAGCAACTCTTCTCGTGGTCGAAAAGTCATATCCTCAGGCATGCAGTAGACACACCGCAGATTACATTTATCGGTTAGAGATATTCTCAGATAATTGATATTACGACCAAAACGGTCAAATGGCATGATTACTCACAGATATTAGTAAAGCACGCGCCGATTTTTGTTCGGTGCGAAAATAAACCAATACGAAATTGACATAGAGACTTCCGGGATTATATGTTAACAAAGGCATTTTTATCAAATTCATCTGTTTTATTGTTACCAAATTGGTAATGACGGTAAATCGTCGATCAAGCGGCGGATGATTGTCCTGACACCTTGGCCTCAAGTGGTTATAATGCTGCTTCTATATGTTAGGATTGCATGAGCATGATGTTATTATCGGAGTATAGTTTTCCAAAATTATCCAGACCGGTGGATGATACATATTTTATCGTCAATAGCAGCGATATTGTCTGGATTTCTTTGAGAGAAATCGTTGAATAGCAGCGATATATAGCTACCACGGATTTATTGAATAGCTTCCCTTAAGCTGAGGAGTAGAAATTGTTGAAGTCAAGAAGGCGTATTCTGCCATTATGGTTCAGTGCCATACTGGGCGCTACCTTCGTAATCTCTGGAATATTGGTATCGGTGTTCTTCTTCCTATCGCTGACGGCCTTTCTAAACCGGCCGCTTAATCCACTGGCCCAGGCGGCAGAGGCGGTAAGCAATTTGGAGTTAAAGCCGCTACCACAGGCAGGCCAGGTTTCAGTACCGACGATGGAAGAAGGCTTACCGACACCCACCCTTATTGCGACTTCCATACCGCGCGATGGTGATCGAGTTAATATATTGGTTATGGGTATTGATCGACGACCGGGGGAGGCTTTCATTTCTCGGACCGACTCGATGATGCTATTTTCTGTTGATCCACAAAATGATTCGGCTGCAATCTTGTCGATTCCCCGTGACCTATATGTTGTCATCCCAGGCCAGGGGAGGGATCGCATCAACACCGCTTTTGTCTATGGATCGGCCGGTGGAAATCCAGCCGGTGGTGCTAATTTGGCTATGCAGACTGTAGAATATAATCTTGGCGTACCAATTGACCATTATCTCCTGGTTGATTTTAGCGCCGTCACACGGGGCGTCGATGCCTTGGGGGGCATCGACTTGAACGTGCCCTACGAGATTTACGATGAGACCTTTCCGGATATGGATTACGGCTATGATCCCTTTTATGTTGCGGCAGGAAGGCAACATTTCGATGGCGTCACCGCTTTGAAATATGCGCGAACCCGCCATCAAGACAATGATTTTTACAGAGCAGCCCGCCAGCAACAGATTGTTCTGGCAGTACGCGACAAGGTTGCCAGTATGGGTATTACCGAACTCCTACGCCAGGTCCCAATTTTATATCAACAACTCAATGAAGGTATTCGGACCGATCTGAGCCTTGATGAGATAATCGGACTGGCCACGGCCGCGGCCAGAATCCCTGACGGTAGCATTCAAAACATCGTCCTGGATCAAAATTATGTAACCAGCTATCAAACACCCGCTGGAGCAAGCGTTCTGGTGCCTATCAACGAAGCGATCGCCCCTCTGGTTCAAGATATTTTTTATAGTCAATGAACCGAAACGCGTTCCGAAGACGCATGAGAGACGGCCCGTTGTTATTAGATGGCGCAATGGGAACTGTGCTTCATGGACATGGGTTTGCTATTGATCAATGCTTCGACGCGATAACCCTTGAGGATCCAGATTTAGTAGCTGAAATACATCGAGGCTATATCGAAGCCGGCTCTGATATTATCGAAACGAATACTTTTGGGGCGAATCACTTTAAATTAACTCAACACGGGTTAGAAGATCAGGTTCAAAACCTGAATCATGCTGCAGTCTCACTTGCTCGACGGGTAATAAGAGAATCGCAAAAATCCGTCCTACTTGCCGGATCAGTTGGCCCTCTAGGCGTACGCCTGGCGCCTCTGGGTCGTGTCAAGGAGAAGCAGGCCCAGAGAGTTTTTAGTGAACAGATCGCCGCCCTGGTATCTTCTTCTACCGATGCCACCCTGAGTCAAGGCGTGGATCTTATCATTTTGGAAACGATTTCAGATCTGAAGGAGATGGAAGTTGCCGTAAAGGCAGTGAGGGTAATAGCGCCGGATATCGCGACAATCGGTATGATGACCTTTACCCGAGATGATCGCACCTTATTAGGGGACACACCGACGATTGTCGCCGGCCGGCTGGTCAAGATGGACCTGGATGCGATCGGCATAAACTGTAGTAGCGGTCCGGAACAAGTAATTCGTTTGCTGAAGGCGATACGCGAGATCGCTGCCGGTGTCCCCATCGTGGTCTCACCAAATGCCGGTTGGCCTGAGCAACTAGATGGTGGACGGGTAATGTATCCGGCAACGGCGACATACTTCGGTGAATACGCAAGAGAATTTGTTGAAGCCGGGGCCAACATAGTAGGCGGCTGTTGTGGCACGACCTTTGAGCACATCGCGGCTATGCGCCTTAAGCTGGATACCTCGCTGCACCCGCTTGACTCTCCCCCGCAGACTGAGCAATACCTTACTACCAGCATTGTTACGAATGGGCCACTGGCGACGGATCGGCCGACGAGACTCAATCAAGCCCTGCAGGAGGGTTCTTTTGTCACGACCGTTGAAATGAGTCCGCCTCGCGGAATTGGCGCCAAGCGACTGTTGGAAGGGGCGCGTATGTTGAAGGAGGCCGGAGCGACATTTATTGATGTCGCTGACAGCCCGCTAGCTCGCATGCGAATGAGTGCCTGGGCGGCAGCCTACTTGGTGCAACAGGAAATTGGTCTAGAGACGGTATTGCACTTTCCAACTCGGGGACGTAATCTACTCCGCATCCAGGGCGATCTGCTGGCCGCCCATGCCTTGGGTATACGCAATCTTTTCATCGTCATGGGTGATCCGACCCAGATTGGCGACTATCCTGAGGCTATGGATAATTATGATATCGTTCCCTCAGGCCTGATCCGCTTGATAAAAAAGCGCTTAAATGTGGGAGTGGACCAGGCGGGGCAGACAATTGATGAGCCGACGGCTTTTACCGTTGGTTGTGCCCTAAATCTGGAACCTCTGAATCCTGACCGCGAGCTGAAATTATTACGTAAAAAAATCAATAACGGCGCCGATTTTGCCGTGACTCAACCCGTCTTTAACAGTGCCAATGCCAGGTCTTTTATCGATAGATGTAAAGTGATTTTTGGGCCGGCAATGCTGCCGATTGTTGCCGGCGTCCAGCCATTATTCAGCGGTGGCAACGCCGATTTCTTACACAACGAAGTGCCTGGAATCCAGATACCTGGTATTATCCGCCGGCGAATGGCTTCTGCTAAGGACGAGCAACAGGAGGGCGTTCAAATCGCACAAGAGACGCTCGAAGATCTGAAACCCTATATAGATGGTGTATATCTCATCCCGGTATTCAACCGTTATGATCTTGTGGCAAATGTAATGGACATTTTGGTAGAGAACGTATGAACCTTGTTGGCTTAAGTATTCTTTGGGCAATAATCGGCTTACTGTTGGGGGGAATCATTAATATTTTGTCTGATGATTTACCGGCCCGTCAAAATGCACAACGACCGCACTGTCCTCGTTGTGGTCATGTATATAGTGCCGGCAGCTGGTTGGCCATAACGAGATACTTTCGGGGCTCTGCCTGTCCTGAGTGCGGACTGCCACTCAGGAATAGGACGCTCTATGTGGAACTCGGGATGCTGGTATTGTTCGCGGCCTTACCCTGGCTGATCGAACCAGCCATCGATCTGGCCATATACAGTATGTACATTGCTGTTCTGGTTATGGTTATCGTTATCGATCTGGAACACCGGCTGGTATTACATATAGTAACTTTCCCCACGACTACCTTTGCCTTAGTAGCCAGTTTCCCCTTGACCGATAGCGGCATTCGCCTGGCCCTGGCCGGTGCTGTAGTGGGCTTTGGTTTTTTCTTCCTGGCTTATCTAATCGGTGAGCGATTTTTCGGGCGTGGAGCGTTGGGATTCGGTGATGTAACCCTGGCAATGATGATGGGGGCAATGCTTGGTTTCCAGCGCATCTTTTTTGCCCTAATTCTTGGCATATTACTGGCCGGTTTGTGGGGAGCGGTGGCGCTTCTGACCGGACGACTTCAACGCCGGAGTCATTTCGCCTACGGCCCCTTCCTCGCTGGCGCTAGTATTATCGTAATCATTTGGGGCAATCAATTATTTGACCGGGTGAGCGGGAGCTAGTAGATCCGTCTAAGAACTCCCGGTTGAAGATTGATTATCAGCAGTGGATTCAAATTTCGCTTTCAGGCCAACCTCCAACTTATTTTCGTGGAGGAATAGCTCGATACTATAAACTTCGCCCCGGACTGCCCGCTTCTGTAGTTGATGGGGTAAGGTGCTCACGATAATCGCTGCCGGATCGGCCAACTCGCGTCGGGCTAGTCCATCAATATCGACGGCCGCCAGGGCTGCTTTAGCCTTTAGGTCAAACCGCCTTGTATCTTGCGTGATCTTCAACGAACCGTGCTTCATCCTAAGATTTCGGCCTGCAGAAACAGGATCGTTCAGGAGGGAATAGCTGAAGGATAAAAAAGCGATGATTGGCTTGTGAATGTGGACGAGGAATGTTACGTCAGCCTGTTGGTTCTTGATTGCAATCTTCATGTTGGGGACATTATGAACAAGCTTAACACCCCGGCCGCCGATATGCTGTTGGCTGAAGATGACATACACGAGATTTCGTAGAATGAGACCCAGCTCTTTTGCGTTTAAAAAACCATGAAAACTACCGCTGTCCAACAGAGAAGTGGCAATACGATCCTCAATTGGCGCGACAGGATAGTGGCTGGCCGCGGCGGCTTCAATTTGTGCCCGTAGTTGTTCATCTGATGGTTGGGTTCTTGCCATCTTGTTCTTAATAACCGGTCACGAGGTAGGCAACATCGGGCAAGTTTACCGTTGGACATGATCGACGGCAACTCCTTTTGCATGTGGCGAATATAGCCAGGTTCTAAAGAAGTTCTATGCACTAATCAAAAGGCAAAAAGGGGGAAAGCCTCTCCATCATCCAGTTGAGGTCAGAAATGTGGTCGCTCTAATATGTTCCCTCTGATAAAATGACGGCCGTTCGAGCATTTTATTAACTATTTCTTTGGTTGGTGGACCTCGTCTTATGGCTGTGATTGAAATTAAACAAATCACTGAAATTGCTGACGCCCTGAAGCTTGAAGATCTCCAGCGTCAGGTCTGGGGGATGGAAGAAGTTGAGATATTACCCGGCCGTTTCCTGCACGGATTGCAGTTCAATGGCTCTTGTTTGTACGGGGCGTTTGACGGCGATCGCATTGTCGGCTTTGTTTTTGGTTTACTTGGGACGATTGAGAACCTGGAGAATAGGATTGACCAGGTGGCTGCCGCCCGCTTGCAGATGTACTCAGCGATTATGGGTGTCATTGACTCCTATCAGGGTCAAGGAATTGGTTACCGGCTTAAATTGGCCCAGCGAGAGTTCGCCCTTCGAATTGGTGTCCGGCTAGTTACCTGGACATACGATCCTCTTGAAAGCCGTAATGCGTATTTAAACATATCTAAATTGGGCGTCGTTTGCCATCGTTACTTTCGCGATTTTCATGGCGTCCTTGGCGGCATCAATGCCGGGGTGCCGACCGATCGTTTCTACGTAGATTGGTGGATCACCAGCAATCGAGTAAAGGGCAAATTATCCAATAAACGATCATCTTTAGGCTTTGATGCCTATCATGATGGTGGAGCCTCTCTTGTCAATCAGGTTAAGGAGTTTGATGACGACTTACCGGTGCCGTCGAAGGAATTTAACAGAAGTGAAAGCAATATCCTCATTGTTGAGATACCAGGCTCCTTCCAGAGAATCAAACAACAGAATATGACACTGGCAATGGCCTGGCGCGAGCACACCCGTCAAATATTTGAATATTACTTTGAGCGGCATTACCTGGTTACAGATTTGGTCCGAGGATCGGAAAAAGGTGACCACCGTGGCAGTTGTTATTACATTCTCACGCAGGGTGACGCCTAAGAGGATTCGACGCTTGAATGATTCCACATGACGATAATGAGTGCGGATTGAACACTCGAATCAGGGTCTGATGAATTTCAACTGTCTGGCGAATACTAAAAAACGAACAGGTTTCTGTGGACTCTCCGAGTCGATCTTAGGGAATTCTGATTATTATGGGGATAATAGGTGTGGTTAAGGTTAATCCAGGATAACGATGATCATTGAACAGATTGATCTGTATCACATTAGCCAACGGTTGGTAAGTCCCTTTGTTACTAGCTTTGGCCGGGAAGAGGAGCGCCAATGTCTTCTGGTTGCCATGCATGGCGCCGGTCTAACGGGTTGGGGTGAATGCGTTGCTACCAGTTGGCCTGGCTACAGTTATGAGACGACCGGTACGGCCTGGCATATCCTGAGCGATTTTTTGATCCCCGCCATACTTAACCTGGAATTTCAGGAACCGGAAGAGATCAGCGATCGGTTTAGGTTTGTCAGGGGGCATCCACTGGCGAAGGCGGCGTGTGATCAGGCGGCCTGGGATATCACCGCAAAACGCGATGGGTTATCAGTGGCTGCCAAATTGGCTGGGCCTTATCCAGAAGGACCGCGCAAGCGCGTGAAAGTTGGCGTAAGTATTGGGATCCAGCCGACGATAGATCAGACTTTGCAGATTATTCGCCAGCATCTAGAAGAGGGTTATGGTCGCATAAAGCTGAAGATCCGGCCGGGTCATGACATCAACCTCGCACGCCAGGTACGGCTGGTTTTTCCAGAGCTACTGTTCATGTTGGATGCGAACTCGGCTTATCAATTGAGTGATGCGTCCATTTTTCAAGCTATGGATGATCTCAACCTGCTCATGCTGGAACAGCCCCTGGATTACGAGGATATATTTGATCACAGTCAATTGCGCCAGCTGATCAAGACGCCATTGTGCCTTGATGAAAGTATTCATTCGGCCAACCACGCTCGTTATGCAATGGCCATTGGCGCCTGTGATATCATCAATATCAAGCCGGCTCGAGTTTCTGGATGGACAGAAGCGAGAAAGGTGCATGATATCTGCCACCAGGCACAAGTCCCGGTTTGGTGTGGCGGTATGTTAGAGACCGGGATCGGCCGGGCAGGCCAGTTGGCGCTGGCTTCTCTCCCCGGGTTCACCTTACCTGGAGACATATCGGCTACCGAACGTTACTATGTTGAGGATATTGCCCGACCGGCGTTTACCCTGAATGTTGAAGACAGCACTATAACCGTGCCGGACCAGCCGGGACTGGGGGTGGAGGTTGATCGTGATCGGCTTGCAGCGGTAACGCTTCGTACGCAGACATTTTCCGCCTGAACAGTAAAATGTCTCTCTAGTCAAAAATTATTAGTGGAGTTTTGTCATGTTTGCAGAAACAACAATTGCCTTTATCGGTAGCGGCATTATGGCAGAAGCCATGATCCGGGGCCTGCTTGCCCAAGAGATAGTCAGACCTGACCAGATTATCGCTGCAGGTCCGCGACAGGATCAAGGCGAGTATTTGCATAAACGACACGGTATTCGATATACAACTGAGAATAAGGTGGCGGCGGAACAAGGTAATATCGTTGTTCTCTCCATAAAGCCCCAGGTTCTTAATCATGTAATGTCTGAGATTCGGGGTCATTTACTTCGAGAGGACTTGGTTTTATCTATAATCGCGGGCATGCCGATTGAAAACATAGCCAATGGTCTTGCCCACGCGGCCGTCGTGAGAGCGATGCCTAACACACCGGCTCAAATCGGCCAGGGTATTACAGTTTGGACCGTAACCCCGGAGGTCGATCCAGGCCAGAAAGCACAGGCCGGCACGATTCTCGCTTCTTTAGGGGAAGCGGTTTTTGTCGATGATGAGGATTACCTGGATATGGCCACTGCCTTGAGCGGAACCGGTCCAGCATACGTTTTTTTACTGATGGAAGCGATGATCGATGCTGGCGTCCATATGGGCTTTTCTCGCCGTATAGCCAAAAAACTGGTCTTTCAAACGATGCGCGGCTCGGTCGAGTTTGCCGACCAATCAACAAAGCACGTGGCCGAACTGCGAAATCAGGTTACTTCACCGGGCGGCACAACGGCGGCCGCTCTCTATCACATGGAGAAGGGTGGGCTGCGTACGGTAATTTCCCGTGGAATCTGGGCCGCATACCAGCGGTCCATAGCCCTCGGTGAAGGACATAAGCGTGGCAAGTTAGAAAATTAACCCCAATTTGCCAAGATGGACTACTCACAAACGGTAACCTTACTTCCACAAGACGACAAACCAGCCCTGGTAGGACGGGTGATCCTCCAAGATCGCGAGGGCAGTCGCTGGCTTGATTTCAGCAACCCTCGTGCCATCATTACTACCAAAAAAATTGGCGATGTCCTAGAGGTGCTGTCCGCGATCGAGCGGATGGTCAATGACCAGGGGCTATTTGCGGCCGGCTATATCTCCTATGAAGCTTCGCCGGCTTTTGATAACGCGCTCGTCGTGCACCAACCCGGCGACCTACCGCTGGTCTGGTTTGGACTATATGACTGTCCAATAGAGATTCCGGCCCCAATCGCTTCTGGTACCTACAATCTGGGCAGCTGGAAGCCATCAGTAACTAAGGCACAATACGATCAGGCGTTTTGCCAGATAAAAGACCTTATCGCCGCTGGTCGAACGTACCAGGTTAATTATACGCTACGCCTTCGGGCTAGATTTTTGGGATCGGCGCGGGCATTGTTCCAGGATCTGGTTCAGGCCCAGGAGTCTGATTATGCCGCTTATCTCGATCTAGGATCGGTAGCTATCTGCTCGGCGTCCCCCGAGTTGTTTTTTGAGTTGGAAGGCACGCGACTAACAGCCAGGCCAATGAAGGGAACGGCCCCTCGCGGCCGGACTTTGATCGAAGACAACCAGCTTGCAGATTGGCTATACCATTCGGAGAAGAACCGGGCTGAGAATGTGATGATTGTTGATATGATTCGCAATGATATCGGCCGGGTTAGTGAAATAGGTAGTGTCAGCGTTCCACGTCTTTTCGATATTGAGCGATACCCGACGCTTTTGCAAATGACTTCAACAGTTGTCGGCCGTAGTTCAGCAAATATCGCCGATATTATGGCTGCCCTCTTCCCCTGTGCTTCCATAACCGGCGCGCCGAAAGTGAGCACCATGCAGCATATTGCCGCTCTCGAATCGGATCCCCGGGGAATATATACGGGCTGTATTGGTTATATTGCACCTGGCCGGCGGGCCCAGTTCAATGTGGCAATTCGTACTGTCATGATCGACAGGAGCCGGGCAACGGCCGAGTATGGGGTTGGCGGGGGCATCGTTTGGGGTTCTGAGGTAGAAGGGGAGTATGAAGAGTGCCAAACCAAGGCACGGATTCTAACCGAGCGGAGACCAAAATTTAAGTTGTTAGAATCAATTCTCTGGACTCCTGAAGATGGCTATTTTTTACTGGAAGAACATTTGACTCGCCTTGGTGATTCGGCTCAATACTTTGGATTTTTCATCGAATATAGGACAGGTTAGGAGAAGGCTCAATCATTATAGTCATTCGCTGGCCTTTGAGCCGCAAAAGGTCCGGTTGTTACTCAGTCGGGATGGAGAATTGTATGTTGAGGCCCAGAATGTCGCCGGATCATCGCCGGTCGAAATCGGGTTGCCGGCCAAGGTAGCCTTGGCCACCGAGCCTGTTGATGAAAGAGACGTATTTTTGTATCACAAGACAACCCAACGAATTGTTTATGACCGGGCTCGAGATAGACAACCGGGCTACGATGATATCTTGCTCTGGAATCGGCAGGGTGAAATTACAGAGACGACAACGGCGAATGTTGTATTCCGAATCAGAAGATGAATGGGTAACGCCGCCGATAACAGCAGGCCTTCTGGGAGGGACTTTCCGCGCTGATTTATTGGCCAAAAAGATTATTCGCGAGGGGTTGGTTACCATCGCGGATCTCGAGCTGGTGGAGGAAATCCAGCTGATTAATTCGGTCCGTAAGTGGCGAAAAGCCTGGTTGGTATCTCAGCCAGTTTCGGTCTTGGAATCGTGACTTGCGGCTACAATCTCAGCCATGATGGCGATGGCGATTTCTTCTGGAGTTTGCGCGCCAATTTTTAATCCAATGGGCCCGTGAATTCGTGCAAGACGCTCCTCTGGTACACCCGTGGCCGATAAGCGACGACATCGCTCCTGGTGAGTCTTATTGCTACCAAGGGCTCCCACGTAGAAGGCAGGCGAAGCCAGCACGAATTGTAATGCAGGATCGTCGATCTTTGGATCGTGGGTGAGGCTGGTCACGGCCGTCGATGAAGTAATCTCAACCTGGCTCGAAAGCTTCTTCCGGCCAGGCTTGAATCAACCTGTCCGACATGGGGAAATCTTTCTTTACTGCCAAAAGATCGCCGGGGGTCTATGACGACCGTTTTATATCCCAATGTTTTCGCCATCGCGGTGAGCGCAATAGCGATATGAACGCCGCCAATCACAATCAGGCAAGGGGCTGGATGGGATATCTCGATGAACACCTCAAATGGCTCTAAACCGGTATCAGGGAGATCGATCACCAGGCGCTCTGAATTACCGCGGGCAAGGGCTGTACGGGCTCTTGCAGCGGCGGCTGCATCAATTTCTGGATTAATCTCGCCAAAAAGTCGCCCGCCTCGTTGCAAGATCAACTTGCGGCCAAGCAGATTGGCCGGACCTTTGATGATTGTGATTGTCGCAAAATACGCATCCTTATCCAACAAATCATGTAAGAACCGGTAGCTGAAGGTATCAAGGGGCTCAACAAAAACATCGATGCTGCCACCACAAGCCAGGCCAACATCCCAGGCAGTCTCATCAGCCACGCCAAAGTGAAGCAGTTGGGGTTGGCGGCTGACCAGAGCCTCCAGGCTGGCTTCGATAACGGCACCTTCAACACAGCCGCCACTGACAGAGCCGGCGATTAACCCAGCAGCCGAAACGACCATTTTTGCACCGACTCGTCTGGGGGCAGACCCCCAAGTATTGATGACCGTAGCCAAGGCTACTTGTGAATTAGCGGCCAGCCATCGATCAATAGTGGCTGTCACATCACGCACGGTAGTTTCTCCATTTCAACTCACCCGCAAACCTGGGGGATGTTGGCGTCGTAGTGGCCGTCTCTTTTCCAGATGGATTAACTGCACTGCTAACTCCTCCAGGCTGATCAGATTGTGAACGGGCAAAAAGTCGTCAATGTAGGGTAGGGAGGCTTGCATGCCCCGGGTCAGAGGTTCATAATCTGGAGAACCCAGCAACGGATTCAGCCAGATCAGGCGGTGACAACTTCGTTGCAAACGTGAAATCTCGTTTGTTAATAAAGCCGGATCGCCGCGATCCCAGCCATCACTAATTATAAGAATTACCGCTCCATGACCGGCAACACGACGGGCCCAACCGTAGTTGAACCTTCTGAACGCCTCTCCGATGCGCGTACCGCCCGACCAATCCGGAACTGATTGCGATACTTCTCTTAGGACCGCGTCCACATCGTTATTTTTTAGTTGATAGGTTATACGCGTCAGCCGAGTGCTGAATACAAAGGACTCGACTAACTGTTCCAGTCCTATGGCCAGGCTGTATATGAAATGCAATAACAAGTTCGTATAGCGTTCCATCGATCCACTAATGTCCGCGATGACTACCAGCGGCCGAGGTTTGATCTTAGCCTGGCGATAGGACCATTTGAGAATATCGCCACCGTAGTCCACGTTGCGCCGTAAACTCCGGCGCATGTCAATTGATTGGCCACGTCCAGGCCTATAGCGACGGCTCTGTTTTTGTCCTAACTGCCAGACGATCTGGTTAATCAGGTTTTTCACAGCCCTCAATTCATCCGGATCTAGTTCCGAGAACTCCTTCTGGCGCAATATCTCCTGGGAGCTATACATTTGTGTCAGATCGAGGAGGGGGGGGTGTCTTCGTCCTCATCCAGCTCTTCCACGACTGTCTCGACCGGTTTGGACAAAGGCGACGGTTCTTCGTTGGTTTGAGGATTCCTCACGTGAGGCTGAGGTAACGACGGTTGGTCCAGATCTTGAAATTGAAATCTTAGCCCTCGCTGGCTCGGTTTACGCCAAAATATTTCAAAGGCTTTATCAAAGATAGGAATTTCATCTTTGTCATTGACCACCAAGCAACGAACCGCATGATAAAATTCTTCTTTTTGGGCGATATTCACATATTCCAGGGCTTTGATTAGGGTGATTAAACGTTCCGGGTTGATGACCAGTCCCAATTCACGCAACAAGCGACCGAACAACACCAGATTATGCAGCAGATGCCCCGATTCCTCCACCTTCGCTGTTATGGCCAACTTACCTGGTTCCGCCAACCTTCTCAACAATGCGCCGCGCTGTCTTGCCTTTGATACTATTTACATCATCCTGGTATTTAAGAATCACCCCTAGCGTATCATCCACCACCTTTGGTTCCAGGGCTTGTTGGTCAAGAGCGAGCAGGGCAGCGATCCAGTCGAGCGTTTCGGCCACGCCGGGGATCTTGTAGAGTTCAATTAGACGAAGTTCCTGTATGAAGGCCGTAACTTGGTGGGCAAGTACGACTGGCGCTTCTGGCACCTTGGCATGCACAATCTCAAGTTCCTTTTCAAAAGTGGGGTAGTCAATCCAGTAATAGAGGCAGCGTCGCTTTAGAGCGTCATGGACTTCCCGGGTTCGATTTGAGGTGAGTACGACCGTTGGGGGCTGACTGGCTGCGATGGTCCCAATCTCAGGTATGGTAATCTGGAAATCAGATAAGATCTCCAACAAAAAAGCTTCAAATTCCTCATCACTCCGATCAATTTCGTCGATTAGAAGGACAGGTGGTTGCTCATCATCGAAGTCTACAGCCTGCAACAACGGTCTACGCAACAAGTAATCCGGACCAAATAACTCTTCTTCGGAAGACCGCTCTCCATGCACCTCCATCAGCTTGATGTGCAACATCTGGCGCGTGTAGTTCCACTCATAGACCGCCTGGTTTACATCCAGCCCTTCATAGCATTGTAGCCGGATCAGCCGAGCTCCTTTAAGCCCGGCAATCACTTTCGCTACTTCAGTTTTGCCGACGCCCGCTTCGCCTTCCAAGAAAAGGGGGCGTTTAAGTTTCAAAGCCAGGAAAATCGCGGTAGCAAGTCCGTGGTCAGCAATATAATTTTGCTGGCGCAAAGCGAGCTGGAGATCGGTGATTGAATGAATGCTCATTTAACGATCACATAGACCATGGGACGACGGCCTGTTTCGGCATATAGGAATCTGGATAGTGCGCTCTCCAGTTTTTTGTTTAATTTGTCCCGGTTGCGCCCACTGGCGCTGATTGTTCGATTGATGACCTCTAAGGCGCCTTCCATCATATCCCCGGCCTCTTCTAAATAGACAAAACCGCGAGAGAGTATCTCTGGTTTACCTATCACCTGACCCTGTTCATTTAAGGATACAACTGTAATAAAGAAGCCGCTATTAGCCAGCCTTTCACGGTCACGCATCACCGCCGGGCCGACATCACCAACGCCACTTCCGTCAACAAATATATAACCGCCCGGGATTCGCGGGCCGATAGTCAACGATTGTTCGTCAATTTCCAAAATAGTGCCATTCTCAACCACAGCGATTCTTTCTTCGGTTATTCCCATTTCTTGCGCCAATTTGCCATGGGCTTGTAAGTGCCTTATTTCACCATGAACAGGTACGAAGAATTTGGGTTTGACCAGGTTGATCAGGAGTTTCATTTCCTCTCGACTAGCATGACCAGAGACATGGACATTGGCGACTCCTTCATGATAGACTTCCGCCCCACGTTGAAGCAGTCGATTGATGATACGATAGATCATCTCTTCGTTACCGGGAATCGGATGGGCGGAGAGGACGACTGTGTCCCCTTTCTCGATATTGAGACTGGCATGCCGGCCGGTGGCCAGCCGGCCTAGTACCGCGCTTGGTTCGCCTTGCGAGCCGGTTGCTAATATCGCAACTTCGTTTGCTGGTAAAGCTGTAGCCTGGTTGATGTCGATAACGATGTTGTCATCCAGATCTAGATAACCTAGTTCCCGGGCGATGCGCGTATTATCGCGCATCGAACGCCCAGTTATCGCTAGTTTTCTGTTGTAACGAACCGCTGCATTGGCTACCTGTTGAATTCGGGAAATCAAGGATGCGAAGGTGGCGACGATGATCCTCCCTTGTGCCTCGCGAAAGAGTTTGTCAAAAGCCTCGGTTATAACAGCTTCCGATTGGGTCCAACCCGGCCGGTCGGCGTTGGTGCTATCAGCCAGGAGGCAAAGTACATTTCGTGAAGAAAATTCCGCGAGCTTAGCGAAGTCCGGCGGCCAGCCGTCCACTGGTGTGTGATCAAATTTGTAATCCCCAGTATGGACGATTAGGCCTACCGGAGTGGTGATGCCATAGCCGACACCGTCTGGTATGCTATGAGCCACGTGAAATGGTTCGATGGTAAAGGAACCGATTTGAATCACATCGCCCGCCTCAATCGTAATCAGGGTTGTTTCAGACAAGATTTTTGCTTCCCGAAGTTTTCCCTGGATCAGACCTGTTGTCAGACGCGTCGCGTATACCGGGGCTTCCACAATTCGCATCAGGTGGCTCAAAGCTCCAACATGGTCTTCATGTCCATGGGTGATTAGGACGGCCTTTATCTTATCAAGCCGATCCATGATGTAATTGTAATCGGGGATAATCAGGTCAATACCTAACATGTCGTTTTCGGGAAACATGATGCCGGCGTCGATGATGAGAATCTCATCCTCGTATTCGATGACCGTCATATTTTTCCCTATTTCGCCCAATCCCCCGATGGGGACAATTCTTAGCTTACTCGTCATTACCAACTCCGTTTCTCTGATTGAATATGCAAGAGCAGGGACAGCCCATTAGGCTGACCCTGCTCGTCGTGTTTACTTTACCGGAACTGTTTTTGGGTATTAACCAGCCAGCAGATTCCAAATCAAGATGATAAGTATGATCTGTATAATAACTAGAATCGATATGTAAATCCAAAGAACTCGACGAGCACGCGAACTGGATTTTATGGGTTCAGAACCAGGAACCATGACAGGGTCAGTAGAGGTATTGTCTGATGGCTCCTTTAATCGTTCCCCCAATGCCAACACAGCCGCGCTAATATTATCTTCACCGCCCCGTTCATTTGCTAGCTCAATCAACATTTCTGTTGCCTTGGCCGGTGCTTCTGATTCGATGATTGATGCTATCTCCGAATCAAATACATGACGGGTAAGTCCATCACTACAGAGAAAAAGGATGTCTCCTGGCTTGAGTTTTACTTCGTAGGAATCGATCTGAGGCGTACTCTCAGGCCCGATGCTATGTAGAATTACATTCTTTCGCGGGTGGGTGAGAGCCTCCTCTTCGCTTATGGCGCCCTCTTCCACCAGGCGGGCAACCAGGCTTTGATCTTTTGTGATTTGTTTCAGCTTGCCATTCCGCCAATGATAACCTCTGCTGTCACCGACATTCGCAATCGAGGCGATCATGTCATGAATAACGACGGCCACCATGGTTGTGGCCATCCGTTTGCCTTCCCACTCCGCGGCTACCATCTCACGCAAATCGGTATTTGCGGTCTGCATAGCATCTTGTAGTCGCTCCCCCCAATCGAGTCTTTTCTCGTTAGCTATATAGTGTTGAAGGGTTTTTTCGGCCGCGAACTGGCTGGCTACCTCTCCGGCATCGGCGCCACCCACGCCGTCCGCAACGATGTATAACCAACCATTTGTGGATGCATCACTTGTGTCCGCGGGCTCACAAGAAGCAATGAAATCTTCATTGTGATCACGAACACGTCCTTGATCTGTGCGCATTGAGGCATCGATGTGCCCGGTGCCTACCATGATCCGAAATATATACTGACTCCCCGATATGGGCAAGAGATGAACCCCAAATCTAGAATATTGATCCCTTAGGGGTTCCGCCACAAATTAGACAAGGATTATTTTCTGTTCCTTTCTTCTATAACATTGGCCACACGATTGGCGAGCTGGTTTGTCCACCAATTGCCAACGGTAGCTATAGCAAAGAGCAGGCCAAGACCAATCAGGATACCTTGTAAAATGCCCTTTCTTTGTTCAGTAGGCACCATATCATCCAGCATTTTCAATGTCACGCCGGCAGCAAATTTTAATTCTGATGGTGGTTCAATAGGGGCAACTTCCTCTCCGGTATCCTCACCGCGCACTCGAGACGCAATCTGGGCGTCCAGCGACTCCAGGCTCTGACGGAGGAGCGCTTGCGTGGAGCTTTCCATCAATCTTTGACCAACGCTGGCAAGACGACCACCGACCTGGGCGTCACCCTGATATGACATGACGGTTTCATCACCTTGCTGCTCTAATGTCAAATCGCCAACACCCTTAACGAACCCGGGCGCCCCTTTGCCATCCAACAGGAGATGACAACTTACCGGAGGATTTAAGTCCGATAAGGTCACGGTGCCGTTGAATACACCTTGAACGGGACCTATTCGGATCTTCATCCGAGCCTTATAGTCATTCTCACCGGTTTTTTCTAATTCCTGCACCCCGGGAAGAGTACGAGCCAATATATCTGGATCTAGAATGGTGCTCCAAACCATATCTCGGGGGGCTGCAAATGTATAGGTACCCTCAATTTTCATGACCAGTGCCTCCTTCAAGTTGGCAATATTTATGGGTAGTCAGAAAAATCCGCTTTCAAAATGAACTGAATACAGTTGCCAGAATGGGGCAGCGGATTGCTCGTTGTTTGCTCCGATTATTCAGCCGGGTTGCCGCGATCGAGACTTAGATCTATTTCGTCTAATTTGGCAACTAATTCATCGAGCCGTTCGTTGAGCTCTTTAATGTCATCCTCGGTCGGGATACCCCGGTCGGCTAATAGTTGTTCTAGCTCTGCTTCGGTAGGCAGAGCCGGTTCATAATCCCTTGGGTTCGTTGTCAACAGCTTCTGACGGAGGTCTTGGCTTTCTTCTTCAGTCAGATCTCCTGCCGAGGTCAAGCTTTTTAACCTCCTCTCGATCTCCAAATCCACATGAAGTCTCAGGTTCAGTGGAGATGCAAGAGTGCGCCGCAAAGAACCTAATGTCTGCCCACCAGATTGGATCAGACCTGTCAGCACTGACCGGGGAATGAAGCCGCTTTCCTTTTTCTCCTGCTCAAAGATGATCTGGGTCAAGGTAACGGTTGTGAGATCCTCCCCAGATGAGTGGTCAAGTATCTGTATTTCTTCGCCTTCAAGAATAAGCTGGGCGATGCCATCAAGCGTCACATATTTTTTGACAGTGGTATTGTATAACTTGCGGTTGGGATAACGCTTAATGATAATCATCGTCTTGTTCCTCTTCACGGTGGACGGTGCCGACTTCGGAATATTCAGCCCATGCGGATTATAGATCCCCGCGAGAGACGATGTCAAATTGCCAAACGAAAAAGAGGAGATGACCCTTACCGGCTAAGCCGGCGAACCTCTCCTCTTTATGTGAAGGCTGCCCGGTCTACTTGAGCGACCGCCTTCAACAAATCAGTTGTCGATATCGCTGGGCGCAAAGCCCGACGTTATTTCTTCAGATCGTCCAGTTTATTAGTCAGGGCCGTGATCTTGCTATTGAGTCCATCGATATCAGACTTGCTGGCAATATTCATGCGGGCCAGGACGCCTTCCATCCGTTTTTCGACTTCATCCTCGGTGCCAGAACGGACTTCTGCAGTCTTTTTGCGACGGCGATCCATAATATCCGAGATCAACTTACGACCATCTTTTTCGGCAATTTCACCGCGTTCGACCAATTTGCCGACAAATTTCTCGATTTCTTCCTGGGTCAAAGCCATTGCACCGATACCAGCTAACAAAACTTTGCGGGCCATATCCAACATAGGGTTAGGACCGTCCTCAACCGGGCTCTCTTCAGTGATTTCAACTTCATCTGTCATTGTAAACCTCCCATCTTGCTTATCATTACTAGAATAACTCATAACGCAGTGCGTTATAGAAATATTGTAACGCGATGCGTCATAAGTGTCAAGATTTCAAACATTAGAAATGTATATGAGGTGAGATATTTACAACAACCTTCATGCCGGTATAATAACTGCAGAGTGAGCGGTCCGGGCTGCTTCTTGCTTGGGGCTGGCTTTGAAGGCAGTGGCTATCAGAATCCTGAACGGCATTATTAAGATGGGCATGGAGAAATGGCAATGAGTGACCGGCGGGTGATCTTAGTTACTGGGGTGGGGGATTACTGGGGAGCTAAGATAGCAGCACGCTTGGCAACCGATCCGGATTCCCTAGTTATTGGCCTTGACGATGTAGCACCTCTTGAAGAAATTAAGAACCTGGATTTTATCCAGGCCGATCTTCAGAATCCATTACTACCAGAATTGTTATCGTCAGAGGGTGTGGATATTGTCTGCCATCTGAAATTTGTTGAAAGCTCGGATTGTAGCGAGGCCAACTTCAACTTGAATGTATCAGGGACGATGAAGGTTCTTGGCGCTTGTGCAGATGGGGGGGTGAAGAAGGTTGTACTCAGGAGTAGTACGGCTGTTTACGGCGCACACGCTGATAATTCTGCTTTCTTAGCCGAGGAATCACCGCTACGTGGGAGTCACAATTACGGTTACACACGCGATCTGGTTGAAATTGAGGCTTTTTGTAATGGTTTTGTTGGCCAATTTCCGGAGATATCGTTGACAATTTTACGCTTCGCTAACATTGTTGGGCTTATAGCGATATCGCCGATGACCCGCTTCCTGAAACAAAAACCACCTCGAATTTTGTTGGGATTTGATCCCATGATGCAGATTATTCACGAAGATGATGTGGTAGAAGCCCTGGTCCATGCTACACAGAGTGACGTCCATGGCGTATTCAATGTGGCGGCGGAAAATGCCATGCCTTTGTCGCGGATTCTACGACTCGCCCGCCGGTTCCCGGCTCATATTTTTCATCCAGTTGCCTACAAAGGCTTTAAGTTGTTTCGTGGTTCTCGTTTTCGACCGGCCGAGTTTGCACCTATTGAGTGGGATTATCTGCGATACCCGTGGGTGGCAGATCTGGGGCAGATGGTCGAGAAATTAGGCTTTAGCCCGCTATATCGCGCCGATGAAACCTTACGGGAATTCGCCGCCGGCGGGCAACATAATGTGGAAAAAGATGGCAATGAAAAAATGGCGTTTGAAGAAGAGCGCCTACGGGATATTTTAGAGATACGACGGCGAGCAAGGGAGCGCGCAGATCAATAATATTCGGGGCGGAGAACCTGTCGTTCTTACGCCGTTCTGTGAAGCGATTAGCTGCTGATGGCTGAGGTTTAGTGAGGAGATCCGTCAATGAGTGATGAGGAAAATATTGTCCGCTGTGAAGCGTTAACCAAAGCGGCTACCCGTTGCAAGAACAAAGCAGAACCGGGTTCTGTAACCTGTCGGGTTCATCGTTCCTCGGCCTTAAAACTTGACACGCAGAGACCCTCACAAGAACGATTTGAAGAACGAGATCTCAGTGATCGTGAGCTTCGCGAACGACTGATGGCCGAATTGGACGATCTGATTATTCGGGTTCAGGGGATATCACCAGAATATTCACCACCTCCGTTTTCTCCAGAAAAAATGGTTGACTTGCTTGATGAACATGAGGAGGATGTGGATTCCAGTTTTCGTTTGGCCTTGCTCAAGCGACTACGTGGATCGATCAATGAAGACATACTCGATATTGAGACTTGGAAAGGCGCCTGGTACATGGTTAATTACACGATTGAATACCAGGGTGATATCGTCAAACGACGTCTAAAAGGTGATTACGAGACTGATGCGTGGGGGCTGGATTGGGAATTTATCGAGGCTGTCCGGCCGTTCCTGGATTTTATGTACAAGTTCTATTGGCGGGTAGAGACCACCGGGATCGAACATATCTCCGATTATGAACGAGCCTTATTGGTCGCCAATCATTCTGGGCAATTCCCCTGGGACGGAGCGATGCTCATGACCGCTCTGCTAAACGAGCATCCAGCGCAGCGATTGGTTCGTAATCTTTATTCCAATTCGCTTCCCACTCTACCCTTCGTGTCGTCAATCCTGGTAAAAATGGGCCAGGCACTGGATTCCGTTGAAAATGGCGTTAAATTGTTAGAACAAGAAGAACTTGTTGGTGTATTCCCTGAGGGCTACAACGGTGTAGGTAAACTATTTCGGAATCGATACAAACTGTCGCGATTTGGGCGGGATGGTTTTGTAAAAATGGCCCTCCAAGCCCAGGCGCCGATAATTCCAGTCTCCATAGTGGGGGCTGAAGAGACATATATTACATTGGGTAGATCATCATTTTTATCGCGCTTGACTGGCCTGCCATATTTTCCAATCTCGTTACGCTTTCCCTGGTTAGGCTTGTTGGGTGTTGTTCCCTTGCCGACCAAATGGTATATTGATATTGGCCAACCGATTACCATCGATGATTTTGGTCCTGATGCAGCGGTGAACCCGGCGCTGCTCTCCCAACTGACCGATAAAATTCGCAATGTGATTCAAGTTATGGTGAATAACCGATTGGAACAAAGGAGAGCAATTTTCTTTTAGCATGCCTTTTTTTTCGAGTAGTGATCAACTTTATATGCTGACTCAAGCTCTTTTTGACCGTGTGCGGGCCGAAGATCGCCATGCCGCGGATGCCTTAAACAAAGCTAAGTTATTGATTCGATTTAATTGTCGTGAACCTGAAGCAGTGATTACGATTAATGGGCGTCGAATTCCGGCCGAGTTTACTTTTGGCGTCAATATGACACGCCCGGAAGTTGATGTTCGATTGGCTGCCGATACCCTGCATCAGATCTTACTGGGCGATTTACATCTTGGTAAAGCGTTGGCCTTGCGTGATATCGAAGTGCGGGGACCCGCCCACAAGGCGCTGGCGGTAGCCGATTTATTCCATGAGTGCCAGTCAGTTTACCCCCAGATCTTATTAGAACATGGCCTGCAACTGTAATAGCCGAGACTAATAGACGATCTCTCGCAGGAGGTTTTAGGATGAGCATACCATTTCCAAGCGACGCATGGGCTAAAGCAGCCATGATCGAATTGAATCAGAGTGCGGAATACAAGGAGGCTGCTAAAGCCTGGGAGGGAGACATTGAATTCATCATTACAGCTCTACCAGATGAGAGGAACGAAGTTATCCTCTATATGGATCTATGGCATGGGATATGTCGTGAAGCTTACGAAGTCACTGATCGAAGATCGAAACCAGAGTTCACGATAAAGGCGCCATTACCTGTCTGGCGCAAGGTGCTGGAAGGAAAACTAGACCCAATTCGTGGCCTTGTTTCAAGGCAATTAAAGATGCAGGGAAACATGATGAAAGTCATGAAAGCGCCCAAGGCAGCTGTTGAACTCGTAAACTCTTGTGCCAAAGTAGATACGGAGTGGCCGGCAAAGTAGCAGAATCAGATTTCGTCTGTTCACCAGCCATCGAACGCCTGGCACCGCTGGTCGGGAGGTGGCAATTTAGATGCGTATAGGCCTGGCCCTCAGTGGTGGCGCGGTCCGTGGCATAGCCCATCTAGGTGTTTTATCGGGCCTAATCAAGGCGGGAATCCCGATAGATTTGGTTTCTGGTTGTAGCGCCGGGGCGGTCCTGGCTGCCCTGTTTTGCAGCGGGATGCCGATTGAAGATATCCACACTCTGGTAGCCCACCTATCCTGGCGCCGGCTTGCCCGACCAGTCCGGTCAAAAGCTGGGCTGCTTACCATGGATAAGTTAGAGCGCTGGCTGATGATGCTCATAGGCGACTTGGCTTTTTCTGACTTAAAGATTCCACTGGCCATCGCGGCAATGGATGTTGAAAGCGGCGAGCGTGTAATTCTGCAGGATGGGCGGCTTGCTCGCGCGGTGCGGGCCAGTTGTTCAGTCCCGGGCATTATCACACCGGTTGAAATCAACGGCCGCTTGCTGGCGGATGGAGGAATCGTTGACAATCTACCGGTTGACGCAGCCCGCCATATCGGCGCTGATTTTGTTATTGGCGTCGATATATTTGAGCCTGATTATGGTCGGGAAAGTGGCTTATTAGGCCGAGGCTTAACAACATTCGAAACGCTAATCCGGAATGCGGGAGGCGGTGTAAATCTTGCCGATTTCCTGATTACGCCACACATGGCCGGACAAACATTTGTTAGATTCTCTCAATACGAAAGACTCATTGCTCTTGGCGACGCAGCAGCTAAAGTGAGCTTGCCCTCTCTGTTCAAAGCCCTGGATGAGGCCGGATATACTAAACAAACGTAAGAGATCGCCTTACCGGGCATTTATCCAGTCCGATTACGGCGGACAATCATTGTGATCATCACAATTACCACGGCAATGGCTAAGCCGATGAAAAAGATCAAAAAGAAATATGGACTGGTCTCGCTGTTTGCCAATTTCTGCGCTTCTTCTTGCTGAATATCAGATCCAGGACTTTCTATTTTCACCGTCCCGGCTAGAGTTGGTTCAGGGGTTAACTGTTTCATTTCAGCTAGCTCGGCCGAAGTGGATGCCGGTGTCATAGAGGGTGAAGCCGTTGCGATCACAGTTACCTCTTCTTTCAGGACAACAGTTGCTTTCTGAGTGGCAGTCTTAACCGGTCGTGGCGTATTAGTCGGTTTTGGCGTCAAGGTTGGTACCGAGGTGTCGGTTGCGGGTGGAGTTTGGGTGACCGAAGGTGTCTTGGAAGGGATCGCCGAGGTAGTTATCTGGGGTGTTGGTGTGCTGGCGACCGTTGTTTGTTCGGCAACCACGGTGTTGGTTCCCTGGGGAGACCCGGCGACCGGTTCCAGGGTGTTCCTAGGTGGCTCCGGTGTCGGTGGTGAGGAGGATATGGCAACTAGCGATGCATTATCCCAATAGATGTCATTATGCTTATTGGCAAAATCAGGGCTGGTGCGCATAAATACGGTCAAAATATTGCCCTCGGCCCTCCCTTCGACGCTGACCTGGCCCCACTGGTCAATAATACCGGCCATGGGTGCTTCGGCCGACCATATAACATCGGCCGAGCCGGCGTTCCAGAAACCAGTTGGATCAATGCCCACCTGAAGATGTGGATTGGCCGGCAAAACCGAGGTATAAGGATTATCCTCTACGGAGGACCATACCTGGGTCCAAATCGTAAATCGATAAAGCTGACCGGGTCTGGCATTAAATACTTGCTGGTACATGCCCGCCACATGAGAGGCGTGGAAGGTAAACCACTGCTGGGCTGATTCCCCGTTCAATACCCGATTGGGGTAAAAAGCGGCCACAGCCCTCTTGTATTCTGGCCGAAAATAAGGCGGATTATGATCCGTATTTTCCCACCACCATGGCGTCCAATTTGCAGCTACTTGGATTTCGGAAATACTGTTCCAGGTCTGAAAATTGCCTTCGAAACCGGGATTTTTAAGTAGGTTTTCATCCTGTGCGGGTGGTCCGGCCGGGGCAGGGCTGGCTGCTATATACCGGACGCCCACCACGGGTATGATGAGTAATCCAATGATAATGGCTATCCAAATTTTATATTGCATTGCTAGCGTTCAATCGAAAAATGCTATTCAGCAAAAAGTGTGTGGAGCTTCTACGACGAGCCTATGGTTACCGGAACTTCGTTACTTATAAAATCATCTTCGCCGCGTTCGCCAAAGCTGGCCTCAATCAGAGCGGGACCGCTCGCGTCACCCGGGATATATAACTCGATTTCCCAGTAACCATAATAATCTACGACAGCCATGCCTTCGGTTAGGAGTCGTCCATTATCAAGTAGTAAACTAACCAGAATCTGGTTATCCGGCGAATTGTAGGCTGTGCCATAAAACAATAAACTCTTTCCCGGAACAAGATTTCGTTCAGGCGGTGGATTGCCAATGGTGATCCACCTGGCCTGCTTATCTTCTCTGGTTAACACATTCAGCGGAACCTGTACCTCGCGCCATTCGCTATCTCCAGATGTTCCAAAGAGCGCAATCGCGCATGCGGGCCCGGCAATATTTCCAGGAATTACTAAGAATCCCTGCCAATAGCCGCTTCCACGAAGCCGGTAACTTTGCCTTGCCAACTCATTGCGACATGACTCATTCCATATGGAGATCGAAACCAGGTTGTCTACCGGCAGTTGAGCAAGGCCGTCAAAAAACAGGTAATAGCCGGCAACCGCCATCGTATCTGAGGTCGGCCGGAACAAGGCCAGGTAACGGTCTGAACTTTCCTGGTCGACCACCAGCAATACAGGGATGCTATCTAGGGCGACAACATTACCTTCGCGATCAACCACAGCCGCTTGGATTTCTGCCAGGCCGCCGACTGAATGAGGGGCTACAACATCACCTTGCCAACTGTTAAAATTATTCACTTCCACATTAGCTTGGGCCAGAGTGTAACCTGTCGCGGCAACCAACGTTACAGATAAAGTATCGCCTTCACTTAATTGGACCAATCCACTGACTGCAACCTCGTGGCCTTGCAGGATTGTGTGATTGGCATTGGGCGAGGTGATATTAACACCTGAACCGACTATACTGGTAGGCTGGATTTCCGCAAATACAGGGGTGGGGGATGGAGTAAAGGTCGCGACAACCGTTGGTGAAGCAGCAGGGGTAACCGGCGGGATTTCCCTGCGAGTCGGAGCCGACGTTGGAAGCATTGCCGTTGAAACGAGCGTGGGTATTTCGGCGCTCTGACTGCAACCGATAAGAACCGAAACTGCCAACCATAAGGCGCTAATCTTTAATCCTAAATACATAATACTTCCTATTATACCTCCCTCCACTTTATCTCGAGAGATTACTTTTGCACTAAAGGTCAATTGTGAGCATTATTGCTCGGGTCATCCAAGGGCAGTAAACTGTTCGATGAAAAAGAGGTAAAGAATTTTGGACTAAACATTAGGTGCCCGCTTGAGATTAATGGCCATGTCATTGCCTACCCATCAATGAATGGCTACAATGCGGCGCATTCAGAAACCATGGTAACATCTACACTCCTCGTTATTATTCTTGTATTCCTGACAGTAAGCCTGATCGTCACGGTGATTGCTGCTTGGCGAAAAGTTCCTATTGCCTATGAACTGGCTCTGACCTTCGTCGCGATCGGCCTATTTCTTTGGTTGCTACTTGGCTTCGATCTACCACATTTGTTGACCCTATTGCAATGGGCGGGAACTAGAGAAAACATACGGTGGTCACTGCTGGTCGACACAGTGACCTGGCGTTTCGGCTTATACCTCCTGCTTCTATGTACAACGACGCTATTGATTGCCCGCCCTCAGCTTAAGCCAGTGGCCCAGGAGTCAGAGATATCCACAAGTCAACGGTGGGCGCTGCCTATCTTGTTGCTTCTATTGCTGACTGGTTTGCTGGCAATCCTGGCGGAAAATCTTGCCGCAATGGCCAGTAGCTGGACTATCCTGGTTATAAGCTGGTTCATGTTGTTTTGGATAGGTGGACGGCCGATCATTCAGTTAAGAAGAGCCTTAATCTTGGCCGGGACTCTGCTTCTAGGTGTTGGTTTTTTGTGGCTCGCGGAAGCGGCGCTTCCTGGTTCGATACCGGGAAAATCCAACAGTCAGGATTGGTCTGAGCCAGCCATCATTTGGGCATCCTTTGCGGCCATGGTTTACATCGGGGCCGTTCCATTTCACTGGTGGCGCACGATAGTCCAAACGAGAAGGTTGACCACCCCTACAACGGCACTTATCCAACTTGTTCCGGTTGTTGTGGGCGGTTCTCTGATAGCTCGGATTGCCGCGTTCGAGACTACCAACACCGGTTATCTCTTATTTATGACTGGTTTTGGTCTGATTGGTTTTCTCGCCGGGATCAGCGTGGCCTGGATGCACCTTGGCAAACCACGAAACTCTCTGGCAGGATTTATCTTAGCCGAAGCAGGCAGTGTTATGTTGGTGGGTGTTTGGGCCAGCCCATCGGCGGTCGTTGGCCAGGTGGGTGTTTTTACCCTGGCTATGGCTTCCTTTTATATGGTATCAGAAAAGCCGCGATGGCGATTTAACTGGCCGATAATCATTCCCGTAGCTGCCATTGCCGGTATGCCGTTGACGGTAGGTTTTACCGGAGTGGCAGCCCTTTATGGCAGTTGGCTTGATCACGACCTATTAGCGCTAACGCTGGTGGCCGCCTTTCTAAATGTCCCGCTTATCGCTGTGGCTTTACTGGCCTGGCGATCTGAGGAACCGATAATGTCAACCCTACCATTTGATCGTTTTCAACCATTCCTCGAGCGTGGTGGATTAGCATTGTTGTCTTTGGGTTTATTAACTCTGCCGGATTTTCCTCAGACGAGTAATGATGTTTTAATATTACTGTCTATTCTCCTGGCTGGCGTTGGTGGTATCGCTCTCGCCTGGTTTGCCGCCCATACTTCCTTGGCGCAAGCAGATTTGAAGGATGCCTTTCGTATCAACTTACCCAGGGAACAGGCAAAAATAATTATTGAGCAATTCTCTGCTGGTATCACCCTGATTGTACGTGAAACGATTAGCATCCTGGAAGGAGAGGGGGGCATGATCTGGGTGGTTGTGCTCATAATCGTTATGTGGCTGGCCCGGCGAAGTTAGGACTATCTGGAAAGATTTACTTGGACACCTGATTAATTGAATCATGGGAAATATACCTACTATCTATCAGTTTCTTGAATATTTAGATTTTCTTCGCGGATTTCCGGCCGCCTATGTGATCCTCATAACCGCGTCGCTTATTTTAATACTTCGTGATTGGCGATGGTCGCTCCTGGCCTTGCTCATTCAATATTTGGTAGTCGGTCTACTGTTCGTGGATGTCATGCCGCCACACCTGGCGTTTATGAAGGTTATCATCGGCATTTTTATTTGCCTGATTCTCTTTATTACAGCCCAACAGGTAAATTGGGGGCGATTGCCGGAGGACGTTACTGCAGAGGAAGCCATTCTACTTGGCCAGGAGCGTCTTTTGCGATTTGGTCCCTATATGTTGCCTACTGACACGCCATTCCGTATTTTCCTAGGTCTGGCGGTCGCTTTGTCTGTTGGGGCGTTGACACAGAAGGCAGCTTTTCATCTGCCCTTTGTTGACAACCATCTCAATCTGGCTGTGTTCGGCCTATTTGTTATGGGGTTGGTAATAATGGTTCTAACCAGCGAACCTTTGAAAGCCGGCATGGGTTTCTTGACCCTAATTACCGGTTTTGAGTTGTTCTATAGTACGGTCGATCAGTCCCTTGCAGGCATGGTTACTTTTGCTTTTATTGGCCTGTCAATTACTTTGGCTATTGCCTATTTGACACAGGTAAGGCATTCGTTTCCTGCCCTATTTGATTGATCAGCTAAAGAAATATAGTGTGAGATGTCTACACCAGTACTGTTATTAATTATTCCTCTAATCGCCGGTGTCGGAGCTTTTCTGCTTCGGCGATGGCAGTTAGCCACCATCCTTACTGGTGTAGGGACTGTGTTGATCCTGATTGCCATAGTAGTGGCAACCGATACCAAGGTTCAGGTGATTGCCGCCATAAATGGTCCCTTTTTCGACAATTACTGGGTAATTCTTGAGCGATCACTCGCATTCGACCAGTTGAGCCAGGATGTCTTATTAATTCTCTACATTGGCGTAGGCCTCCTATTCTTGTTGTCGCTGGTGTTGAAGCAAGACAGCCTATTCGTTCCATTGATCCTAGTGGCAGTATCTCCTTTAACAGGTACGGTAATCGCGGAGTCGATATCTACCGGGTCCCTCTTCCTGGTTGTTGGAATGATCGTTATTGCGATCCTGATCCAGGGTGAACGGGCTGGTTCGACCTTAACATCAATCCGATATCTCACACTGATTGTACTGGTTTTCCCTATCTTGCTGTTAATTGCTTGGATGACCGAAACAAGCCCGTCTCAGTTCCTGGCCTGGATGCCCTTCTTGTTTTTGGTTGCTTTCCTGATTCTACTGTTTTCCTTCCCATTCCATATTTGGATTTCCCCGACATTATCCGAATCAAAGGCCTTGGTGCCGGTAGCTGCTTTCGGATTGGTACAGTTAGTCGTGGTGATCCTCTGCTTCGGAGTAATCGTCGAAAATCCTGTTGTCTATGGTAATGCCCGTATGTTACAGGTATTAAGGGCAAGTGGTGCGGCAACCATGATTCTGGCTGCCGCTTTGATATTGACTGCGCCAAGTATCAGCCGGCTGATAGGTTATCTATTGCTTATCGACCTGGGTTCAACCGCAGTCGCGCTGGGTTTAGGTGGGAAGATTGGACTGGAGTTGGTCAGCTACCTGGTAATGATCCGGATAATTAGTTTATTGCTGGCCGGATTCGGTTTGGGAATGATTCGCCGGCAATTCACCTCAGACTCAGGAGACTCATATCTGGCCTTCAATGTCGAGACTTTGGCAAGACGCTCGCCGATAGGTCTGGCCCTAATTATATATGGCGGATTTTCGTTAGCTGGCCTGCCACTGACGCCTGGGTTTGCCGGCCGATGGACTTTGTTAACGATGGTGAGCAGGCAAAATCAATGGATTGGGCTGATAATCGTAGTTGCCGTCGTTTCTGCGGGTATTGGCCTGGCCCGAATGATGATTCCTAATCCGGCAATTCATGAGGAGACAGTTCACTCTTTGGTGGATGAAAACAGGGCGTTGCGTATCGTTGCTGCACTTTTATTGGCCATAGGTGTAATATTCGCGTTCATTTCTCCTCTGGTGATGTCACTTTCTCAGAACCTGGTAAGTATGCTCTAAGATTGTTACTGTGAGCCTGTCGCCTAACAATATTTAGATGTAGACTCTGGTATATGTCCGCTCAATGGTACGCATTACATGTAAAACCACACAAGGAACGATCTGTTCACGAGCATATCGAAGCAGAACAGATTGATGTGTTCTACCCACGCTTGAACGTGAAGCCGGTCAACCCAAGGGCACGTCGTGAACGGCCATTTTTTCCGGGCTATATGTTTGTCAGGCTAGATCTTAACCAACTCGGGACGAATGCCCTACGCTGGACTGAAGGAACTCATGGTTTGGTTCAATTTGGGGGCGAGCCTGCCATAGTGCCTGAGAATCTGGTTTCTGAGCTCCGCCAGAAGTTGGAACGAATCCAGGCTGCCGGTGGAATCGACCTCGAGGAATTAAAGAAAGGCGATCGGGTGAAAATAGTGGGTGGAGCATTGGCCGGTTATGAAGCCCTCTTTGACACAGCCTTGCCGGGTAGGGATCGTGTTCAAGTACTACTGGCCTATTTGAGCGAGCAGCCAAAGAGGCTACAAATAGAAGCTTCTCAAATCAAAAAAATTCGTTGAGAGAGCCTATTCGCTCGAAGAGAATCAAATGAGTCATTCAAAACAGGCATTAATCTCAAAGATAGAGAGCGGGACAGCTCGTATTGGGATAGTTGGATTGGGTTATGTTGGCTTGCCCCTGGCAGTCGCATTTGCTGAAGCCGGTTATCGAGTGGTTGGAGTGGACTCAAACCCGGCAAAGGTAGCGTTGCTTAATCAGGGCAAGAGTTACGTTGAAGATGTGCCTGACGACCAGATCGCGCCATTGATACAAGATAATCTATTAGTAGCTACGACGGATTATGCTGATTTGGAAAGAGTTGATTCCATATCCATTTGCGTGCCAACACCCTTGAGCAAGACAGGCGACCCAGATATCTCTTATATCGTTGACGCAACCGACAACATCGCAAAATACGGCGGATCGGGAAAATTAATCATTCTGGAAAGTACGACCTATCCAGGAACAACTGATGAGATTATTCTTCCTCGTTTGATTAGTAATGGTGACGTTATTGGGGTCGATGTGTTTGTCGCTTTTTCCCCAGAAAGAATTGACCCAGGGCGAGAAGATTTCACTATCCACACCACGCCCAAGGTGATTGGTGGCGTCACTGAGAATTGCCTGGAAGTGGCCTTGGCTCTTTATGGGAAAATCATTGATAACCCGGTGCCGGTATCCAGCACGGCCACCGCGGAAATGGTCAAATTATTAGAAAATACCTTTCGGGCTGTTAACATCGGCCTGGTAAATGAAGTCGCACTGATGTGCGACAAGCTGAATCTTGATGCCTGGGAAGTGGTAAAGGCGGCGGCCACAAAGCCTTATGGATTTATGCCCTTTTACCCTGGACCAGGCCTGGGCGGGCATTGTATACCAATCGATCCAATTTACTTGAGTTGGAAGCTACGCTCGCTAAACTATACCGCACGCTTTATTGAACTCGCCGCAGAAATCAACGACCATATGCCTGATTACGTCGTTACGAAGGTGACCGATGCCCTCAACGAGGAGTATAAAGCAGTCAAAGGCAGCAAAATAATCATATTGGGTGTCGCGTACAAACCGAACATTAGCGATGTAAGAGAGAGCCCGGCGATCGGTATTATTTACCTGCTACGCGAGAAGGGAGCTGAAGTCGAATTTCATGATCCTCATGTTGAATTACTTCAGGCCGACGATATTGAATTATCTTCAATAAAATTAACGGCCGAAGCCTTGCAGCAAGCGGATTGTGTCCTTGTCGTAACTCACCATGATCGGATTGATTGGTCGTTTGTAGCTGAACAGGCCAAATTGATCGTCGATACGCGTCACGTTGTGGGGAGATCAGCCGCAGCCAGGGTTGTCTATCTCTAGGCGAGATTTTCTCTGATGGTGGCCTAATTCATGCGGCCTAAAAGTCTGTACTTAGCCCAGAGAGCCTCCTGGTAATAGAGATCAATTTCCAGGGCCCGATCATAACAAGTAAGTGCAGTGCCGTACCGGCCAAAGTGTTCATGAACACGACCCAGGTTGAGGTATGGAAATTGAGGGGAGTCGTAGCGCTGAGCTGTCGTCGCCTTATTTAACCAAGGAAGCGCCTCTTCCCACTGATCAAGCTCAATAAGATAGGCCCCGATATCGTTGTAGGGATTGCCAAAGGATGGGTCGATTTCGATGGCTTTCTCACAACTGGAAATCGCTTCATCATAACGGTCAAGCATGCTGTAAGTCCAGCCAAGGTATGTATATGCTTCTGCTGTTGGCCAGATTGCCAGCGATCGTTCGTATAAGACCATGGCGTCGGCCAGCTCACCTTTCGTTTGATGGCGCAAAGCTTGGTCAAGCAGGATCATAGCCTGTTCTTTTGCTAAATCATCGCTCATGTTGGATCCAGTGTACCATGACCATATCAGCTGTTCAACGTCTCTGAGGGACCATATTTCCAAGTGATCAAATCGCTAGGAAACCGGGAAGTTCCACCAACGCATGAATCGTTGCGTCTGGCAATATTCCGTGGAGAGGGGGGAATCGATCGCTGGAGGCAAAGTGGACGACATCTATTCCAGCACCTCTGGCGCCCGCAACATCGGCTCCAGGATCATCGCCGACAAAAAGGGTTGTAGCGGTTCCTGAGTTTAATTCACTCATAAGCTGGAGAAACGGACCCGGCGAAGGCTTCCACATATTCGAATCGGCTGAGAATAGCGTCGCGTCGAAATAGGAGAGCATGCCAAATTTCATGAGGTCGTCCAGGTGAGCCTGACCAGAAAACATAGTATTTGAAATCAAGCCCAATCGATAACCTGCACTCTTTAGCTGCACCAGCAATTCCAGGCTAAAGGGGATGGGTTCGGCGCCGGCGCATATCGTCTGCTCATATTTCCTTGCGGCCCCTTCCAAGAGAGCATTTTCAGGCAAAGCACCTTCAAACTGTCCAAGAATATTGGCTATTAGAATTGGAACGGTGAGATTCCTGATGCCCATTTTGGCCTGCTCCCAACAAGCTGGGAGTAGTTCAATACCGGCCTCAACAAATTGACTCACAGGAGGAACCGGGATTCCCTCCTGGCGCAAGTATTCATGGGCAGCTCTCATGCCCGGTTTTTCCAAATCTGGCCAGCTATCAGACTTGCCAGCATATTCAATTAGCGTACCCCCAAGATCGAAGATTATCGCTTCATAAGGTCTCATATCCTTCCTTCGAATATAGTTGTGGAAATTAATAACAATGGAGCTTAGAACAAGAAGTTACCGGTGCCGTGTCAATGAAAAGCGACTTAATCAGCATGAAATTTAGCTACCGTCACTCCTGGACCTCCCTCACCATCGAGCCCCTCTTCCCATGATGATATGTGGCCATTTTGGTCCAATGCTTCTCGAACGACTTCACGCAGGCGACCGGTGCCTTTGCCATGAATAATTCTTACCCACGGTAACCTGGCCAGGAAAGCCGAATCTAGATATTTATCCAATAGACGTAACCCATCTTCCGCGCGTCTACCTCGTAAATCTAGTTCCATGCCAGGCGACTCCTTTTGATACTGGCGAATCGGCGGCGTATTATCAGATTCTTCTACCTCTTGATTGTCTTTGCGGCCTTTGAACTGAAGTTCATCTAGGCGCGCCCGCATATGAAGACGGCCGACCACAATTTCTGCTTCTTTGCCTGATAAACCAACAATATTGCCCTTAACCCCAAGCGTTGATACCAAAACCGTGTCACCAACCTGAAGATCCGCCGGATTTGTTCGGCCACTGACCGGCAGTTCGATCGCCGGCGAGATTGGTTTCATGCTGGCGATCAATTCCTCTTCAATCTCAACGGTTTGTTTTTGCAGCTCCTTCAGTCGGTTGAGCGAGGTTACCTCCCGCAATCGCCGGCGCACTTGGCGAAGCTCAGTTCGAACCTCTTCAAGCTCATTCTCGGCTTGTTGGTGAGCCGAGGCTAAAATCTCTGCTCGTTCGTTTTCAATTCCCTGCAATCTTTCGTGCAGGGCCTCTCGTTCGTTATTCGCCTGTCGCAGTGCCAGGCGTGTACCTGCTTCCTGCGATGATATCAACTCTCTCATATCGTAAATAGAGTCAAGTAGGCTTGCGGCCTTATTATTCTTGGCGCCAATTAACTGTATCGCTTCGTCTAGAATCGATTCATCTAATCCAAGACGGCGCGCAATGGCAAAAGCATTGGACCGGCCGGGCATACCAATGCTCATCTCATAAGTGGGCATGAGGGTTTCCACATCGAAAAGCAGTGAGGCGTTCGTGGCGCCGGGAGTCTGGCTGGCATATACCTTCAATTCGGGATAATGGGTGGCAATGAAGGTGGACGCCCCTTTGTCGCGCAGATAGGACGTTATTGATTGAGCCAAAGCAGCTCCCTCCGTTGGGTCGGTGCCGGCGCCCAGTTCGTCCAGCAATACCAGCGAGCGATCATCTACCTGACCCAAAATTCGGGTAATATTAGCCATATGACCTGAAAACGTGGAGAGATTTTGTTCAATCGACTGTTCATCGCCGATATCTGCGAATACGTCGTCGAAAACGGTAAGCCGGGCATCGATGACTGGAAGATGGAGTCCTGATTGAGCCATCAGGACCATCAGACCGATCGTTTTTAAACTTACCGTCTTACCTCCGGTGTTCGGTCCAGTAATTAAAACGATAAAGACATCCTTCTCCAATTGAAGATCTGTTGGAATAACGGTCTCTGGATCTAGTAAGGGATGGCGGGCGCCTTGAACCCAGATGACCGAACCAGGGTGAAGGCTGTCTTGTCCTGCTTGACCTTCTGTTTCAAGGATGCTGATTTCAGTTTTTGAGGTCGATGCCGGTGGTCTCCAGGGGACCATCTCAGGCATAGATGCTTTAAGGAGATCGGCGTATCGCGCCCGGGCGAAGATTAAGTCCAATTCAGATAATCGCTCGACAATCCGGATGATCGCCTCAGCCTGGATGGCAACCAGGGCCGTAAGTTCGGCCAGAATGCGCCGGATCTCTTCTTCCTCGGCTAGCTGTTTTCCACGGTACTCATTATTTAGTTCAACCGTATTGAATGGTTCTATCCACAGGGTGGCCCCACTATTGCTTTGGTCGTGTACAATCCCTTTAATCTTCCCTTTGTGGTTGGCCATGAGCGGAACCACATAACGACCGTTACGGGTTGTGATCGTCGGTTCTTGCAGATATTGGTTATTGCTGCTTCCAATCAAAGTGCGAAGTTTTTCCTGAATCCGACTGTGGACAATTCTCATCTCCCGGCGAATATTCCCCAGCTTTGGACTTGCACTATCAAGGACCACGCCACGTTCGTCAAATGTGTTGCCGATAGCCGATACCAGGCCAGGACATTCCTCGATGAGTTGAGCAATCTCGGCTAATAATGGCGTTGATTCTTTAACTCTTAATAGCTTCCGACGCAATTCTCGTGCGGCCAAGATTGTAGATCGTACATTGAGCAGGTCTTCAGCCTGGAGCAAGAAACCCCGTTCAGCATTAGCTGCTAGCCGTCGAACATCCCGGGCGCCGCCAATTGTCACATTCGCATTCGAATCAAACAAATCCCGGGCTTCCTGGGTCTCGATCTGCCAGTGCAGGACTTCTTCCAGGTTAGAAGAGGGTGTTATTTTTCGGGCTAACTCTTCACCCGCGCTAAAGCTAGTGAACTGGGCGAGTCGCTCGCAAATCTTATCGAATTCCAGCGTTCGCTGTGATTTTTTATCCATTATTGCTACCATTTTCTTTCAGCCAGTGTCCAACAGGTACCGATGGAGACAAATCTTCAACCTATTGGTTATTCTGACCGGCCGGAGCATCAGTTAATTATGCCTTCAAGATGTTCAAAGTGGTATAATCGATTTTACACTCATGAAAGCGACCTAAATTTTACATATGATTAGATTTGGATAAAATGACTTATCCTACGAGATCACAGGCTCATGGCTCGGGAACAATCGTTACCAACAGTACAATTTTCCCTATAGTATCCACGATCGGCTATGAGTGTTAGCTGATCTCTACTCAATATTCCAACTAAAGCCGACTTACTTGGACTGATATTCATCGAAACAGCCGGAGATGGTGGGCAGATAGGCTTAAAAGTTTCAGCAATTGATTCAGTAATACGAAATATGTAAGAGAACCTGGGAGAGATTGGTGGAACCTAATTATCCAGAGGGTTCAGGGGTACCGGCGGTTGAATTGTCAGATGTTTCCAAGGCATTTGGCGAGGTGATAGCCGTTCAGGAGCTTTCACTGGCTATCAGGGACGGAGAATTCTTCTCCCTACTCGGTCCAAGTGGTTGTGGAAAAACAACAACTTTACGAATGATTGCCGGTTTTGAAGCACCCTCGTTGGGGGATATTTCCATTCGAGGCCAATCTATGGTTGGTATTCCCGCTCACCGCCGACCAGTTAACACAGTCTTTCAGAGTTATGCCCTTTTTCCCCATATGACTGTCAACAAGAATATCGCCTTTGGCCTGGAAATGAAGAAGGTTAAAAATGAGGAGATTAACAGACGGGTCTCTGAAACCCTCGAATTGGTCCAATTGGAGGGTATGGGAGAGCGAAAGCCCCGGCAACTGTCAGGTGGCCAGCAACAACGTGTGGCCCTGGCTCGTGCCCTGGTAAATCGCCCGGACGTATTGCTTCTCGACGAACCTTTGGGCGCTCTGGATCTGAAACTCCGAAAGGCTATGCAGTTGGAGCTTAAACAAATCCAGACCGAAGTGGGTATTACTTTTATCTACGTCACCCACGACCAGGAAGAGGCCTTAACGATGTCTGACCGCATCGCCGTAATGGATCTCGGTCTCGTCCAGCAAATTGGTTCGCCCAAGGATATTTACGAACATCCCGCGAACCGGTTCGTTGCCGACTTTATCGGTGAAACGAATTTTCTTACTGGCAATGTGACCCAGATCGAGACATATGTCCAGGTGGAGGTTGATAGGGTTCCTCTCATGGGGGTAAGCAATGGTCATGAGGTCATCCCTGGTCAAAGCGTGACTCTGGCAATACGACCAGAGAAGATTAATCTATATCCTCAGGGCGAGATCGCGGCAACATATGCCGGAATGGATCCCGGCGAGCTAGCTGAATTGTTCGGTTCTAAGTTGCCCTCAGGGACCATCAATATGAAGGAATATCTGGCGGCTGAAGGAGCAAGCGTCGTTTTAGACGGCTCGATTGTGGAATCAATCTACATCGGTACAGATATGCGATATCAAGTAGCCATCACCGATAATGTCACTATATCGGTTCGAATGCAAAATTTTGGTTCCCGGTATGACAAGAGTTATGTGGCCGGAGATAAGGTTTATGTGCATTGGGCGACTGAAAACGCCCAGGTTTTGACCGAATAAGTTGGAGCGATTGTTGGCTACAGCCTCTGCGCAAAGAGAAGAGATCAAAGCTGGTCTAAATCCTATGTTACGCCTGGCAGCGTATCTTTTTCTGGCGAATGCCGGGGTGTGGGCTTTCCTCTTATTCCGCTGGATGACTTTTAGTATATTTGATTGGCAGCCATTTGATATTGAATCACTGATTGCCGAATGGCCGCCAATTCTCCCGTACGTCATCTACTGTACGCTCTTGTTTGTCGATCTGATAGTTGGCCTGGCCTTGCTCCAGGATCGCAATTGGGCAAGATCCATCGGAATAATCCGCTCGATGATCGTGTTGGTGGTGGGGCTATTGTTATATGCTAATAGCCAAGATTTTATTGGCGCAGCGTTTCTTGTGGGCACATCTGGCATGATGCTCGTATTGCTACTAAGGAGTACGCCGTGGACCTTGGCCTATCCCGCTGCGTTCTACCTTCTTATTTTTTTTGTAATTCCCATTATTATTGTGCTGGCGGTTAGCCTTGGTGATCGTTCCCGATTAGGTACAGTTACTTATCCAGACTTTGAGCTGGACAATCTCGGCGTCTATTTGGACGACTATGTCCGATTTTTTAGCCGGATTGGTGGCCAGTTTATCTATCTGCGAATTTTTGGGCGATCGGTGTTTATCGCGGCCGCGAATACAATTATCTGCCTCTTGTTTGGTTACCCATTCGCCTACTGGATCGCTCGCCAGCCCCAAAGGTATCGTAACCTGATGGTCTTGCTAGTTATGATCCCTTTCTGGACAAACTTCCTGGTGCGAACCTACGCCTGGATGCTTATTCTGCGAGACTCGGGTCTGATAAATAATTTTTGGACCATAACTTTACACGAACAAGCCCTGATGCTCGCCGATAGCAACCAGTTATTTGCCTGGTTGGCTCAAATATCCGAGAGCAAATTGCCTTTACTCTTCAACCAGCCGGCCGTCCTGTTGGGACTTTTTTATGGTTACCTACCGTTTATGATCTTACCTTTGTATGCCAACATTGACCGTCTTGACTGGTCCTTGCTCGAGGCGGCGGCTGATTTGGGCGCCGGACGGCTAAATAGCATTTTCAGAATCCTTATTCCTCTAACAATGCCCGGGATAGTCGCCGGCTCGATCATTGTTTTTATCCCTTCATTAGGAGCATACGTTACCCCAGATCTGATGGGCGGCGCAAAGGTTTCACTCATTGGCAATCTATTACAACAGCAGTTTATGACCGTTCGCGATTGGCCTTTCGGTTCAGCCATTGGGTTCATCTTGATGGCCATTATGTTGGTAGCGATCATTATCTATTTCCGTATCTCTGCGAAAAGTGAAGCGCTGTAAGAGAGGCTCATGACGACCAGCTCAGTGAACAATCAATCCGGAAGCTTATCTCTGAGCAAGCGTATCGCTCAGCACAAAGTTCATCTACCTTTGAGCAGCCGAATGCTCAACTGGTTTGCTATCGGTGTATTTCTATTTCTCTACCTACCAATTTTTATCCTTATCATTTACTCTTTTAATTCAAACAAGGTCGTTGGAGTCTGGGAAGGATTCAGCCTGCGATGGTATGGCGAGTTATTCAGGGATAGGGCCATTGCCAGCGCACTTAAGAACAGTCTGTGGGTTGCGACCTGGTCCACCATAATTAGCGTGATTTTGGGTACGCTGGCGGCTATCGTTTTGGAAAGGTACCGTTTTCGAGGAAGAACAACCTATGATGCCGTACTCTATCTACCGATAATCATCCCTGACATAGTCATGGCTTTATCAACACTACTATTCTTTGTTATGGTGGGTATTGCCCTTAGTCGATATACGATTCTAATAGCCCATGTCGCCTTTAATATATCGTTTGTGGCGATTATTGTCCGGGCGCGACTGGCGAGCATGGACAGTAATCTCGAAGAAGCGGCGGCCGATCTGGGCGCCAACGAATGGCTGGCTTTTCGCCGGGTGACATTGCCGCTTCTGGTGCCCGGAATAATTGCCGGTGGATTGTTGGCTTTCACCCTTTCTCTTGATGATTTTGTGATTACCTTCTTTGTGTCAGGACCTGGCTCGACAACTTTGCCGGTGCGAGTCTATTCCATGATTAAATTTGGGGTTACACCAGAGGTAAATGCTATCTCCACTTTGATGCTGGTGGGTTCAACTATCCTGGTTGTTATTTCGCTCGTTATTCAGCGCCGCTGAGGATACAAGCAGACAGAAAAATATTCATCGGTGAAAGACAAGAAGAGTGTAAAAGGAGATGTGATATGAAGAGGAAGATATTTTGGTTGATGGTGCTTATGTTGGCATTAGCACTGAGTGCATGCGGTGGCGGACCAGAGGAGCAAAGCGATCAGACATCAACAGGAAACGAGGAAGCGGCCGAAACGCCTGTCGAAGAAGTAGGATCCGCGGTAGAAGCGGGGGACGAAACAGCCGATATAAAGGCTGAAGAGGAGATGGCACTGGCTTCCCAGCTAGTAGTTTACAATTGGGATGACTATATTGATGAAGAATTACTGGATATTTATAGTGAGGAATATGGGGTAGAAATAATCTATGACACCTTTGCCTCCAATGAGGATTTACTGGCCAAGCTTCAGGCTGGGGCGACTGGATATGATGTAATATTTCCCTCCGACTACATGGTCTCCCAGATGATCGAACTCGGCTTGCTGGCTGAAATTGATGTTAACGATCTCGAGAACTGGGGCAATATTGCCGAAAGCATGAAGGATGGACCTTTTGATCCTGGAAATCAACATTGTGTTCCCTACCAATGGGGTACGACCGGTATCGGCTATCGTGCCGGAAATCCGTTCTTTGAGGAAAATACGCCCGATAGCTGGGCTTATTTGTTTGATCCGGAATTGCTGGAACAATATTCTGATGGGGGTATAAACGTCCTGAACGATCAACGAGAGTTGATTGGTGCTGCCTTGGCATATCTGGGCTACAGTGTCAATGACACAGATCGCGCTCATTTGGAAGAAGCCCGTGATACTATCCTTGAGGCAAAACCGTACTGGAAGACGTTCAATAGCGAGGATTATGATGATACCCTTCTGGTGCCTGACGAGGTTGTCTTGTCGATGGGTTGGAGTGGTGATGTAGCCGCAGCCTACTACAATACCTATGATGACGAACTTGAAGATGGCAACTGGTATTACAGCATTCCGGAAGAAGGGGGTGTTAAGTGGGTAGACAACATCTGTATCCCGGCTGCGAGTGAACGACAGGAAACTGCCTTACACTTCATAAATTTCCTGTTGGATGCCGAAAATGGGGCGGCAATTACGAATTACACCTATTATGCCAGCCCCAATAAAGCGGCCGAAGAATTTATCGATCCGGAAGTTCTTGAGGACGAGAGTATCTACCCGCCCGACAACGTCTTTGATAAACTTGAGTGGTTAAGTGAGGTTGGCGACGCCGTCTTCATCTATGACGAGATGTGGACTGCGATTAAGGGTTAGTATTAGGACAACTGCCGCTAGTAACCTGCTCTCGAAGAGGGCAGGCAGCTAGAAGCAGATGTAGGAGGGTTTGCCCCGATCGACGCCGGTCGGGGCTTTTCTTGTGCCTATCTGCATTTGTCCCAATATGAGCCTTGTTTGGTCGAGCCTGGCTTTTTGGTTAGAATGGCGATCCAAACGCCTATATGTAGCTGCGTCAACGCATTGAGATCATACTGGCTAGAATAATAAGGAAGTCCAACGCGAGATAATCCCAATATGACAGGCGATTCAAGACCAACTATCGACAAAGACAAGGCGCCGGCAATAAGGTTTGCGGCGGTGAATAAGCGTTTCAAGTTCAATGCTGATAGCCATAACTCCGTGCTAGAGATTATCATATCGGCGTTTTCCCGCTCTGAAAAAAGAGTAACAGAGAATCAGGCATTGTGGGCGCTTCAGGAAATGTCCTTTGAAATAATGCCCGGTGAATGCGTTGGCCTGGTCGGCAATAATGGCAGCGGTAAGAGCACCCTCCTCAAGGTTGCCGCGGGTATTATTCGACCTACAGCCGGTCGGGTTGAGATAAGGGGCCGGTTAAGCGCTTTGCTTGAACTAGGAGCCGGCTTCCACCCAGATCTAACCGGCAAAGAAAACATTTGGCTGAACGCCTCTATCCTTGGTTTATCTAATTCTGATATTGCCAGGGTCTATGATGATATTGTCGAGTTTTCTGAACTGGGTGAATTCATCAATATGCCGGTTAAACATTACTCTTCCGGTATGTATATGCGACTCGGCTTCAGCGTCGCTGTTCACGTCCGGCCGGATGTGCTCCTCATAGACGAAATTCTAGCGGTTGGCGACCAATCTTTTCAGATCAAATGCATTTCCCGCTTGCATCAACTAAACGCCCAGGGCGTAACGGTCATTTTCGTCAGCCACAACCTGGAAACGGTGAGATCTCTTTGTTCACGAATATTCTGGATTCTAAAAGGCGAGCTGGTGATCGATGGGGATACGGATGAGGTCATCAAGTCTTATCTTGCCAGCCATGAAGCTGAAGGTGAAAAGAATAGTGATGTAAAGAGTGAGGCGATCCGGCGTTGGGGCACCGCGGAGGTCAAGATAGACTCTCTACGATTACTGGGTAACTCGGGTCAGGAGCGGGATCAGTTCGTTGTTGGGGAGCCAATGACCGTTGAAATGCAATACTTGGCCCAAAGAGATGTTAAAAAAGCGGAGTTTGGTTTATCTTTCTTTCGTGATGATGGTTTTCTAGTAGGAGCGCCAAACAAGCAGGTTGCCGAAACTGAGTCCGCCGTCAGCGAAGGATCGGGAACTGTCCGCTGTCATATTGAACAATTACCCCTATTGCCCGGTGTCTATGATGTGACGGCGACTGTTTATGATGCAACTGGGGTCATTGCCTACGATCATTTTGAGCAGATTAAATCCTTCCGAGTCCTCAACAAGCCAGATGATGAAGCCGGCTCCCAATTAGAAATCTCTGCACATTGGGATGCAGTGGCGCCGGAGGTTCAGATCGGAGTTGGACCTCGATCTGAAAGGTCAAAAAATGAAGGATCCGTGCCCTCACCTTCATTAGCGGTCTCCAAACCTTCCCCAGATCCATCCGGATGATCCAGATCTAAAATTTGCGACCTCGAATAATCGCATTTTCAATAGCGGGACCACTCCTATTCTTAACCCTTCTGCTAAGCATTATGGATGTCGCAGGGACAGCCGCCCAAATTTCTTAGCCAGTGCAGTTGGATAACGGCCAGCGGGAGATAACAACAATCTATGGGGTTTCAGTGGCAGTTTCAGAGATTATTACCGAGCCAGCAAGTTGCCGGATCGGGGTTACAAGCCTGGGTCCTGAGCAGATAAATTGGGTTGACGACCTGTGGGCCGGCTGGTTTGTATTTTTCGCTGGATTCTCGGATTCGGCAACAAATGGCGCCGAAATCGTACCTGTGATCGACGTGAGGCAGAAAAAGGACTCCCAGGGCAACTATCTTGATGATTTTGAGATCATCTCACCGTTGACCAACACTGGATTGGGTAACCTGGTTGATTCCTATCCCGGTGTGCTTTAGTTGGTCGGCAATGAAGTGGATCGCGGCCCTAATCCCGGCACTTTTAACGGAGGCCAGAGAGATACTTTCCTCAGGTTTATGCGAGAGCTTATCACTCAGTCTATCACTATATCAAAAATCGCGATCCCACAGCGCAGGTGGCTGTATCTGGCCTGGTCGAAGTAACTCCTGGACGGCTACAGTACCTGGATATCGTGTGGCAAAGTTACCTGACCTTTTACGGTGGGCCTATGCCGGTTGATGTATGGTATATACACCTTTATGTCCTTCTGGAGTTATTGCCTGATGGACGGCCGAATGGCATCGCCAACGTCGCACTCGGTACAGATCCGGCGTTAGGCATTCTGGAGAGTAACAATGATCCATCACACTGTTCCAGGCCTGATGTGTACTGTTTCGCGGAACATGATCACCTGACCATTTTTGACCAAAAGGTGCGTGCTATGAGGAGCTGGATTCGAGGCCACCACCAGCAATACAAACCGCTAATTGTTTCGGAAAATTCATTTCTCTACCCCAATAATCCTGAAGGTGAATCTTGTTATCTACATGATGAATTTGGGGAATGTTTTACTTCCGAAAGAATTATCAATTTTCTAGACGAGACAATGAGCTATTTTAAGACGGCCAAAGGCCAGAAAATTGGCTACCCGACTGATGATTTCCGCCTTGTCCAACAAGCAGCCTGGTTCAGTAGTAATAACCTGAATGGCGTCCCCAATGTCAGCGACCTGGTTGATGATGATGAAAGTGACGGCACTTTGACTGGTCTTTCCACGATAGGCCAAGCATTGAAGGGACATGCACAAGTCGAATAACTTTATGTCAATCTGCGTCGTGGTGAACTGGCTGCCCCAGTCGGCCGGATTATCGAACTAGCAACGACCACAAGCGTCACCCTCTGGGCTGATATCGGTAACGATGGTTCTATTGCTGTAACTGATTCTTTCAGTGTCACCTTTTATGCCAATATTAGCCGCACGGATGTGATGACCAGCGTCATTGTTGATGTTTCAGATATGCCTGATCAGCAACTGGCAGGTTGTGCGCGAGGACAGCAGCGAGTCAGCGTGGTATGGAGCGGATTGGAATCAAGCGCGCAGCCTTACCGGGTTGAGATTGATAGTGGAAACCAGATTGAGGAAGGGGTGATTTAAGCCGCTGGAGAGTAGGACAATATTGATAAGGGTATCGTATAAATAGATCAAGACATGTCCCTCTTTCCTGTGATATTTATTTAACTGCACACCCGCGATAGTTAGTAGCTGTTTTGTTACGAAAGCCCAATAGCGTCTCTGCCCAGTTCAAGATCCAGATACTACTTATCAAATGGGAAGATAGCAGCCGGCAAAGGAGGTCTACTGTCTGAAAATATCGGCTGATTTGGTTTTTGGGCAAGTGGTGGCATCATTTGAACCGCGCCGCACAAGGTATCCTATGAGGAAAACGTGTCGTTTATGGATTTGTGCCGTTGGCTGCCAGCCTGTGGGTGGCTGCCAACGATGACCACGGTTATCTCACAAGCCCCATTCGTTTTAACAAGGAGTTACTCGGCCGGTGATTCGCACCATTCTGGTCAGCTCTCGATAGTTGAGGACGCGGCTTATGAGAAGAGGGATTTTGTTTTGGCTGGGTCGGGTATTTATGGCTTGGTTTACTCAACAGGTATGCCAGATCTTCTGTCAGGGTAGATATCGCATGGCTGGGATAAGCCTGGGTAAATGGCAGCCCCTGATTTATTGCCAGAGTCATCTCGGGTGCGAAAGGTACGTAAGCTGAAAGCGAACGGCCGATGAATTTTTCGATATCGCTTACTTTGATAGCGTTGCCCGGGCGTGTTTCGACCAGGATCAATTCGATATTTTCCTCCTTGATGCCCATCGCATCATACGCATCCAGTGCCTTCACTGCAAATTGCTGGGAGATATTTTCAGGCGATAGCAAATAGAGGATCTGCTCGGACTGTTTCAGTATTTCCAGAGTGTTGCCACGAAAATCATGCGCGAGGTCGGCGATTACATAATCGTATCGATGCTCCATCAATCTTAGAGTGTGTTCGAGCAGGCGCGAGCTGAAGCGATCTGCATGGCCTGGATCGCGGGGAGCCGCTAGTATATGTAGACCGCTCTCATGGGCAATAGATTCGTCTTCCAGGCTCCGATGAACGGAATTGCTGGCGCTGGAGCGTAGCAAGTCGGTCCAGCTGAGGCCTTCAGATAGATGGAGAGCCATAGCAACCTGGCCGCTGGCAAAATCGCCATCCAATAGAAGAGTAGGCTTGTGCCACAAGTTATTAAGGGTAAAAGCCAGGTTAATAGCCATCGTTGTGCAACCCAGACCGCCTCGAAGGCTATGAACAGAGATAAGCCTGGCCTGATCCCTGGTTTTCAGCGGTTTAGTTGGACTGTTGGGAGAGCTTTTGGTTTCGTCAGTTAGCGCCTTGGCCTTGGCAACGATATCTTCAAGGCTGAAGGGTTTTGTTACAAAGTCGTCTGCGCCAGCTTCAAGCGCTGTTTCTCGACCATAGGAGGTGGCCAGGGCAGTGAGAACCATGATAGGTATATGGGCACAGCTGGGATCATTTTGAAGCTTCCTGGCCACTTCGAACCCGTCCATACCAGGCATGATTATGTCAAGTATTATAAGATCGGGATGAAATAGCTTTGCTTCACGAAGACCGCTCGCACCGTCTTCTACGAAGGCAACTTCGAAGTCATTTTTGACCAGTACCTTCTGCAACAGTGCGCGCATTTGCGGCTCATCATCTATCACCAGAATTTTAGGCATATCAGACCTCATCCATTAATTACTCTAATACTGCACAACATCTGCCTAGGGCAGTACGATATTTGTTCAGGAAAGCCTTTAGCCTGTCCTTCGCAGTAACAGAGACATTAATGGTGCGAAAAATACAAATTATTCCCGTAACGAGAACGAGAGCCATGCAATTGGTCATAGAATTAGACGCTGTGGGTCAGAATGGGACTTGATGCTGTGAAATAGCTGGTCGCTCTTTTGTTGATGGCCTGATTGGGTTGAAGGCTAGAACGTGCTCCAAGTATTAGAGGGTATCAGGTCGTATATATACAGGAAGCCTTGGTCAAGGTTGTCCTGGACCACGCGCTTGGAAACAAAGTCAATGAGACTCTAACGAATTGATCTGGAAGATCAATATCGACATGTAGGTTTTTTCAAAGACAATCGAACGCCATGCCCGTTACGAAAGAGGCAAACTGCCCAGGTTGGCCTTACCTAAATCGAAAGACATTCCGATCAAGAAGACCAACACTCAAGACCATAATAAATTTCCAACGTCTTTATCCCTTCTTCGATTATCCTACAGGCACGATAGCAATGGCTGCCAGGCCAGAAGAGAATATCGAATAATCATGCAGCTTGTCTGGCCCTATTGGCCAATCAGTTGGTGAAGCAGTAGGGAAGAAAAGAGGACGCTGCAGATTGGTTCAGCAGCTTTAAGGAGAAGTGTATAAATTTTATATTCAATTCGTTGGCAAAGCCTTGAGCACCTCTCACTTATAATTCTTCTCCCCCGCGGCGATCGGTACCTTTAGCCAGTTTTCTCTTGGCGGAAGTGGACAGCTATAGTACGGACTGTAGGCGCAATATGGGTTATAGGCATAGTTAAAGTCAATCTCTAATCGATTGGATCCTATCCGTTGCATCCCGGGCCGGTGATCATCCATATACCGGCCGGCGCCATAAGTTTCCAGGCCGTTGGTGGCGTCTTTGAAGGGCATAAAAAAGTCAGCGCCAAGAGCATTGCTATAGAGAGTGAGGGAACTTTTCTGACCACCGATTTCAAAATCAAACTTCCCCCAGCGGCGGTAATCTTGTTCTGCACCGGTACTGGTTTGCATGGTGATCAAGGGCTCGTCTTCTGGGAAGCGTTCAACTTCAACCTCTAGAATCAGCTCCTGGTTATACGCATAGTAGTTGAGTCCGCTGAAATTGCGCTGGGCATCATGGTCAAGTGGTGATTGAGGATGAGATCCCATAAAGCTATCAATCTCTTTTCGAAAATGTTCTAGTTGGTTCATTAAATACTCCTCAATAAGCCTTTTAATCGGAAGGGTTGGCTCTTTATGACAGCCCAGAGAACCAACCGCCTTCGTCTTAATGGTAATTTATGAATTCAATATGGCCTGAATAGCAGCCACCATTGAATCGTACGAGAAACTGACAATTTGGCCATTTATATAAAAAATTGGCGTACCCGCTGCACCGGCTGAGAAAGCCGCCTGCCGGTCCCGGGAAACATAGCTGGCATATTGGCCTGTGTCCAGGCATTGGCTAAACTGATCGGTATCCAGGCCGAAGGCAGTCGCGTACCTCTTCAGTTGATCAGGGGCGGGAGCTGCCAATGTTGTCTACTCATAAATAAAATCATGATAAGCCCAGAATTGGTCTTGTTCTGAGGCGCTTTGGTCGGCTGTGGCTGTCTTGGGTGACTGGCTGGTGATTACAGGGAAATGACGGAAGGTTAAACTAATATTGTCACCAAATACAGCGATTAACGCGTCTTTGATCCCTACATTATGCTAGGCGCGACATGAGGGGCAGCCAAAATCACCAAATTCAACGATACTGACCGGTGCATCGATCGGACCTAGTACAGTGGCCGCCATCACTTCTTCTGGTGCGTCATTGTACGGGGCAGTTGATGATCGATAAAATGCAACCACCACAATAGCAACGATAGCCAGGATTGCTATTCCGCCAAGGCGGATCTAGTGGATTCGCTCCGTTCGTCGCTGTTCTGCCTGCAGTTGACGTCGATTTTTCTTGTCTGATATAGTTTTAGTTGCCATTTGCCCACATTGTTGCCCTTATCGCGGCCATAGACTTTAAAGATCGGATTGAAAGTTACTCACGATAGAGATGAAGGTCCCTTTGAACGCGCCGTCGGATAATGCCCGAGGGTACTCTCCACTAAGTGTGTGGTATCTTAGCACGGGGGAAAAATCAGGGCTGTAATATGCCTCACGATGATACAAAAAAGGAAACTATGGCCAGGCCTGGCACATACGGCTGACCTTGCTCTTGTCGATGCAGGTCAGGCCCGGAGCTAGTGAGAGGTCATCAACCTTTTGGGTGCTGATCCCTTAGACATACGCCTGCTAGACTACTGCCAACAGCGTATCCTCCGACCGGAGACATAGGTTGAGCAGAATAGGAAAGTTGGTCCCGCTTGGTACATTGAGTATTCAAAGTGGGATATAGTCCACCCGCGTCTCCCAAATCCGGTTGCTACACCATTGCGATGTGTCTGACGATCGTCGCTCCGCTGGTATAAACCGGCGCCTACCTTTTCCCTGAGTACTAGTTTCATCAGCCGCTAAGTGATCGGCTGAACGCCTTTACGGAGGCAGTCAACGTCCTTTGCCTGGCCATGCATGCGTAACTGACTGAGGAGGGGCATCCTGATTTCGGTCATCGCGGGTCTTTTTAGTGAATTGGTCTCCGCTTCTTGCAAACACACGGTGACCTTTTTTTATCAAACTTCTTTTTACACCAACTTATGAGACATTATTATTATTTTGCTGTATAAAACGAGTTTGGCCGATATATTTCTTGATTGAGGACATTAACCAGTTTTCCGTTGAATAAAATGATAGTAAGAATTTTATCGGGAAGCTACGCATGTTAATTATTAATTGGGCGGAGCAATAACGCATATATTTTTCTGGAGGGTATTTGACTTATTAGCGGAACTGATTGTTCGCTGCCGACAAGAAGGAAAAATTAATCACCAAGCTTCAGGAAGTTCAGCGATTCCCAGACAATTCGCGGATCCGCAGATCGTGAGAGCCATAAGGTTGCGAGGGAAATCCCCCTGGGGAGAAGTAGACTGGTACGGCATCACCCACATTGACTGTGGGAGAAAGTGTAAGGAGGCGTATGACTAAATTTGGCGAGCATCTTCACGGAGGCGTGGTCGGTGATGACGAGATCGAGCGAGTTCGCGAGGCTTTACTGTTTGAAGATCATGAAAGGAAGCGTAAGCTCCTACGATTCTTCGCCCTCCTAATCTTCGCCGCCGCAATCGCTACATTCGGGCTGCTGGCGGACTCCATTGCGACCGTTATCGGAGCTATGATTGTCGCCCCACTCATGCTTCCCATTATGGGCGTAGCCTTTGGTGTTAGCCTAGGCGACCGCAAAATCATTCTAAGTTCGCTATCCACATCGATCTTGGGCATAGCCACAGCGATTGCTGTCGGCTTTCTTCTGACATGGGGATTTCGCTCACTGGTCAACGTCGAGTCGAACACGCAAATTATGGTCCGTACCGCACCACGACTCATCGATCTGTGTGCAGCGTTGGCCACCGGTCTCGCTGGCGCCTTCGCCACCGGTCGGAGAGACGTTTCCGACACGCTTCCCGGGGTTGCCATCGCTATCTCCCTAGTGCCTCCGCTGACGAACGTGGGAATTCTCCTCGCTACCGGTCGACCCGATCTGGCGATGGGCAGTCTACTTCTATTTGTTACAAACTACCTGGCGATTCTTTTGACTGGTGCCTTGATGTTCGCAATCATGGGGTACCCCAGGGCGTACCGCAGAATCCAGTCCCGCACAGCCCAGCGGACCACTGTCGTCGCCGCACTTGTGCTTCTCGTGTTCGTATTGTTTCCGCTATCGGCTACCAGCTACAAGACGATTCAGGAAGCTTTCATCGAACAGCGTGCCTCAGTCGCCACCAAGACTTGGTTGGCGGGCAGCGACTACCGGCTAATCTCTGTAGATTCCGGGAATAGCATGGTACGGATCGTCGTCGCTGGCCAGGGAGATCTGCCACCACAACAAAACCTTCAAGACGCACTCCGAGGCAGACTTTCTAAGTTGCCGGTCACCCTGGAAGTTGTGCCGGAGGCAAGGAGCACGTTCGAGACAGTGGAGATTGGCGGCCAGTAGGCACCTCTTCATAGTCACGTCCAACAGCGAGAGTGTTTGGTGCAGATGGATCGTTGGCAGAGTGCGGCCCAACAGTTCACTGGAGCCAGTCTGGCTAGCCAACAATTAACACCGGCTCAGTACTAGTCCTGGGCTGGTCAGGTGGCTCAGGTCGAGGCCGTTCGGACGTAGCTTTACGGCACGAATCTGATTACTCAACCCGCCACATTCATCCCCAGGAGGCTCGAACAAGGATCCAGATCCAGGTTGAGATTATAATCAATCACCCCATCGAAGGATTTTTCTCCTTCATCGCCGATCATGAGAATGACCCTCAAAGGTGGATGTCTGTCGAAACGATAGACCGCACTGTTGCGGAGGGTGCCAGATCTTCTACCTTTTTAACATCTTCCGCCAAAGCAGGGTTGATAAAACTTAGAGTTGAATTTCAAGTTTTGAAGCCTGAACCCCTCCGTTCCATCCCTTGGGAAGGCAGGGGCGCCATCAACATTGTTAGAGATCAATACTGCCGGAAACGGCCGCTTTGCGTGAATGTTTACAAAAACTCGACCGGAGGGGAGAGAAATGAAAAAAGCCCGTCTGATCCATCTTAGACAAGCTTTTTGTCGTCATATTCTGTGGGAAGCTAAATATTGCTACCCTATATAGGAAACACAATCTTACCAGATCGGCGTTTTTATGGTTCCCTGCAAACACCTTTTCTGGTGTCCTAAAATAAGGCGGAGAGGGTGGGATTCGAACCCACGGTGACCGCAAGGCCACAACGCTTTTCGAGAGCGCCCCGATCAACCACTCCGGCACCTCTCCGTATCTGTCGTATATTGATGAATAATGAATGGGGAAGCGGGGCTACCCGGCTACTTTTGCTGGCGTAACTGCCGAAAGAATGTCTGCATCAACGCGGCCGCTTCTTCTTCCATGACCCCAAAAGTAACCTCCACGCGGTGGTTAAAGCTTGGTTCGGCTAACACGTTGATTACTGAGCCATCGGCGCCAAAGCGGATATCTTTTGCGCCGTAAACCAGGCGTTCTAGACGAGCCTGAATCATCGCGCCGGCACACATGGGGCATGGTTCCATGGTGCAGAAAAGGGTAACGCCGCTAAGTCGCCAATTTCCCACTGCTTGGGCAGCCTGGCGAAGAACCACCACTTCAGCATGGGCAGTTGGATCTTGTTCTGCCTCCTTGACATTATGCCCTTCGGCGATAATCTGCCCATTGAGCACCGCCACTGCGCCTACCGGAACTTCGCCTTTGGCCATGGCTTGTGCGGCCTGGGCCAAGGCCAATGCCATCCATTGTTCATCTGTTTTATTGATAAAGTGCATTGCTGTCACAACGCCTGCATTATAACTGAGCAATTGGTCCTTTGCCACAGATAGACCGTTAACCATAGAGCATTCGTTTACTAAATCCGATCAATTGGAATGGCCCATTCTCGGTGCCTGGTCAGTTTTGTTTTCGTAAAATATGCCATCTGCTCAACTTTATGTTAATTGTAGATGTGTTTTTCAACGTTTTCAAAAGCCACTCTGAGCCCATTTAAGCGATCAGGACGCCATTGAGTCTAGGTGTGATTGACCTGCCATCTATGCCACAACAAAACATATGTGCTATACTACTCCTTTAAAACATCCGATTCATCCGATTACGGATTTCCAAATTCCAATTTCTAATTTAGAATTTCGAACTTCCAATCTTGAAAAATGGGCCACGATTGCCACCGCATATCCGAAGCCAGAAGTATAATGGCCAGGTCCCGGTACAAACACCGGATCCCATTGACCGGTACCAAACAATTACCGGGCCAATTGCTTCGCTTGCTCGACTCACTCTGGCAAATGCTCATCCACGACCGCCCCCATTCCAGTAATTCTACAGAAAAAAAACTCTCCTGGGATCAATTACCGGGTCCGATGGCCTGTTGCGACCGTGGGCGACGGTGGCATTTGTTGGGCCATCGATTACTAAAGCCGATCAAGTGGAAATGCATCTTCTTGGTGCCAAATCGGCCTTGTTAACAGAAAGTTAGCCCCGAAAAACAAACATGCTGTCAAAACGAAATGTTGTACAAGCCGTATTCAGTAGCAATTCTAGGCCGAATTGAGCGTTCGTGACACAGTTGACCTTATATGCAATTGCCCTGCCGTCAACAAAAATGTGTCTAACCTTAGGCGCCGACTCTGGTCCAATAGCCATACGGAACCTTGATATCATCGTTGGCGTTGTTATATAGTGTAGATGAGAAGTTAAGCGTGTACTTGGAAGCAATTGACTCTTCGAATTATACTCAACCTTGAATCTGACAGTGAAATAACTCTTTCTTGAAAATAGGTCACCTAAATGGCTAGATATCGAATCTTTCGCTTGTTTGCTCTTGTTTTGCTACTCACATTGGTATTGGGCGCCTGCCGGAGCAAGGAGGAAGAACCAACTGACCCGGTACCTACAGCGGCTTCAAAGGGTGATGATCCGGTAATAACGGAACCAGCTGTCACCAAGGTTTCAGAGCCTCCTTCACCGGCGACCCCGGAAACCACTGCTGGACGCAGCGTGGTCTATGATTGGGCGCCGCAGCTCGTATACAGTTCGCCTACCCAAGGCGAGGAAGTCATGCTTGATGGTGCGATTACGCTACGATTCGACCAACCGATGGATCAAGGTTCTGTCGAGTCGGCTCTGCGGGTTAGCCCCTTAGGCAAGATAGCACCGGTAAGGGGTTCAATCGTGTGGCCTAAGGTGGATACGTTGATTTTCACACCAGAGGATCAACTCGAACGAGAGCAAGCGTACGAGGTATCGGTGGCCGATACGGCCCTGGCAAATACGGGTCAGGCGCTGGTTGAACCGGTCAATCTGGTGCTTGAGACAGTTGGCTACCTCGATGTCAGCCAGGAGATACCTGCTTCCGGCACTAGAAATGTGCAGACGGATGCCGCCATCACGGTTGTCTTTAACCGGCCAGTTGTCCCTCTGGTAAGCACCGGGCAGCAGGGGGATTTACCGCAGCCTCTCCTGTTCGAGCCGGTTGTAGATGGACAAGGGGAGTGGGTGTCAACCAGCATTTATCGATTCCTGCCCGAGGAACCCCTTGCCGGGGCAACGAACTACCAGGTTACGGTACAGGCTGGACTACAAGATATTACTGGTGGGGAACTGGCGGCGGATCACCTTTGGCGATTTTCCACAGTTCCACCCAGCGTGGTATCCACCACCCCTGGCCCCGATGAATCAGGAGTTGATCCAACGCGACCGATTACAATCACCTTTAATATGCCTATGGATCGCAACAGCACCATAGCAGCGATCTCTCTGAGACCTGTGGTGGACCTCAGCCCCGTATGGTCCGATAACGATCGCGTCTTAACGTGGGTGCCTGGGACAAGCCTGGCGCTTGAGACGCCTTATACTCTGGAGATCGGAACTTCAGCCAGATCCGCAAACGGCCAGGCGTCGTTAGACCGGTCTTATAACATCCTCTTTACGACCGTTCCATACCCAGCCATTGTTGGCACTTCGCCTACAAACGGGGCGGAGGCCGAACAGTTTCAGCGGGGCGTGTCGATTTCTTTCGCCTCCCCGATGGACCTTGATAGCCTTGAAGATAAGGTGGTCATAACCCCAGCGCCGGGTGATACCAGTTATTACTACAATGAATATAACAACTCATTATATATCGATGCCGAAATGGAAAGAAGCACGGAGTACGTGGTAACTGTTCCCGGTAGCGCGGCCGATCCATTCGGCAATACGCTAGGGGAAGATTACACCTGGCGTTTCCGTACAGCTGATTATGATCCCCTTGTTTCAATGAACTTACCCGATTGGATAAGCCAATTTAGTACCAGCCACCCGAGCGATGTGGATCTAATCTATCGAAACGTATCGTTAATCGATGCTCGTCTATATGGTGCAGGTTTACCTACCGGGGTGTTGGTTCAGCGGCAAACGAATGAATTTTTGCCAACCAGCGAAGTGCTACGAGAGTGGTCGATTCCGGTGGAGAAGAACCCGGAAACAGCCAACCTGTTGACCTTGAACCTGGCCGATGGCGACGTGCTGCCTACCGGCGTTTACTTTCTGCAGGTTGATGCGCCAGAAATCAGACAGGATCAAGGATATTGGCAAAACCAAGAAAACCTGATTGTCGTTGGAGACACCAATCTCATCATCAAAGAAATGTTCGATCGGGTCTACGTTTGGGCAACAACTCTGGCGGATGGCCTACCGGCCGCCGGACATAATCTGACGCTTTTCGATGAGGCAGGTAACCAAATTGGAACAGCGGTATCGGACGAGAACGGATTCGCTGATTTTCCTTATCAGCCAAACGAAGAGTATTTGCCCGGCGTATTGGTAGTCAGCAATTCACCAGGACAGACAGGTTTTGGGGTAGGCGGCAGCCTGTGGAGTGACAATGTGACCCCCTGGCAGTTTGGTCTTGACTCAGCCTATGGAGACGAATTTGAGCGTTTTGCCTATCTGTACACCGACCGGCCGATCTACCGGCCAGGTGACACAGTCCATTTTCGGGGCATTGTGCGTGATACGAATTATGGGCGATACCCACTTCCAACGGCGGATTCAGTGACACTTGGCCTGGAATTTGTTACCAATTACGAGACGCTTGATTACCAGTTCCAGACGACGCTGGATGATAATGGCGAATTTAATGGTGCATACATTATTCCTGAAGATGCTCCCCTAGGTTCGTACCGGTTCTATTTTCAGGATCAGGATCTCCAGGCTGATCGCCAATTCACAGTCGCCCAGTATCGCAAGCCAGAATTTCAGGTTGAAATAATTCCAGATACTGGACAAACATTGCGAGGCGATACCGTGGACGTCGCCATAGAAGCCAGCTATTTCTTTGGCGCTCCGGCTACTGATCTGGCAGTCAATTGGAGCGTCACCGAGATGGAATATAACCTGGATGTTGAAGGACCATATTATGATTTTGGCGACAGGGCTAATTTCTTTTATGAGCCTGGCGGACGGTTTAATTTTGGTCTTGGCCAGCCATTTGGCCAATATGTTTTGGGTGGCGAAGGCATAACAGATGCTGACGGCCGGTTGGAGATTCAATTGCCCGCCAATTTATTGGCTGAAGCTGGGCCAGGCAGCCGACTTGTGACCGTGGAAGCCAGCATTACCGATGTAAGCAATTTCCCGATATCAGCCCGATCTGACATTGTATTTCATGCGGCCGACACATACGTTGGCGTCACGCCTGCGACGAGCTTTGGCACAGTAGATAGAAGCCTGGAGGTCGACCTGAAAACAGTCGGTTGGGATGGGGTGGCGGTGGGCAATAGTAATGTCGAAGTCGTTTTTTATCAGCGAGAATGGGTGCCAACCCGTGCCAAGGAATTTGGTCAATACTATACCCGCTGGGATGTTAATGACACTGAAGTGGAACGGCGTCAGGTACGAACAGATGAAATCGGAAAGGGGCAGGCGACGTTTACACCAACAGAGGGTGGTATATACCTGGCTGTGGCCACTGTTTCTGATGGTAGCGGCCGGACCCAAACCAGTAGCACCATGATGTGGGTAGCCGATAGTAGATACGGCGGTTGGCGAAATGATCCCACCGAAAAACGGATGGACCTGGTTGTTGATAAGCAAGAGTACAGCCCGGGTGACGTAGCCCGGGTATTAGTTCAATCGCCATTTGAAGGACCTGTGGAGGCCTGGCTGACCGTAGAACGAGGGAGCCTTATAGAACAACATTTGATTACCCTTGACACGAACAGCGATCTCTTAGAAATACCAATTTCAACGGATTATGCCCCTAATGTGTTCCTCACAGTTCACGCTGTGAAGGGAGTCGACGATACAAACCTTTATGCCGATATGCGCCTGGGTATGGTTGAACTGGTAGTATCGCCGGAACAACTGGGGATTAATCTGGATATCACTCCCGAGAGCGAACTGTATAAGCCTGGGGATACGGCCGTCTTTGACATTCTGGCGACTGATCATCTGGGTCGGCCGCTCCAGGCGAATTTGTCGCTAGCCCTGGTTGACCTGGCAGTTCTAACACTGAAGGCGGACAACGCCCCGGAGATAATCGACGCATTTTATGCCCGGCAACCCATCCGGAGCCAGACCGGGTCAGGGCTCATTGTTTCAGGTGAAGGCCTGGAGGTAGAGATACCGGATGTCGTGTTAGGTCGGGGCGGCGGTGGTGGTGGTGATGTTGAGGCTGCTCGATCTTTTGCCTTGGTTGAAGAAGATGATGTGCGTAAAGATTTTCCTGACACGGCCTATTGGGATCCCAAGATAACCACAGATGTTACAGGACGAGCATCTGCTGAAATCCCCTTGCCAGATAGTGTCACTACCTGGCAATTGAGTAGCAAAGGCGTAAGTGATTTCGCATCGACGGGAGAGACTCTGGTCGGTCAGGATAGTGTTAAAATAATAAGTACGCTGCCCTTGCTCATCCGTCCGGTAACGCCGCGCTTCTTTAGAGTGGGTGATACGATGCAGCTTGGGGCTGTTATCCAAAACAATACGGCCGATCTACTTGAGGTTACGGCCGAACTTGAGGCAATAGGTCTGACGATGCTCGACCGGTCTAAGCAGACGGTAGCGGTTCCGGCGGGTGGCAACCGGCTGGTCAGATGGGGCGTCACTGTGGATGACGTATCTCTTGCCGATCTGACTTTCCGAGCAGAGGCTGGAGAATATAGGGATGCAACAAAGCCCACTTTTGGTATCGCACCGGATCAGCTTATACCAGTGGTTCGCTATACCGGAGAAGATATTGTCGGCACTTCCGGTGTATTGGACGAAGCCGGCCGTCGTGTCGAAGCGATCTTATTACCACCTGATGTTGATGTCAGACAGGGTGCGGTCAATATTCAGCTAACCCCCTCTTTAGGCGGCGTCCTGATTGAAGCGCTTGACAGTATCAACAATCTTGATAACCAGCCTGATTGTGCCCATACCATTGCCCAACGCCTGCTTCCCAATGCGGCAACACTGGCGGCGATCCAGGATCTTGGCTTAGAGGAACCGGCTCTAGCCACAGAATTAAACCAACGCATCCGTGAAGATGTTGTTCAGATCGGAAAGCTGCAAAAAGGCAATGGCGGGTGGGGATGGTGTTACAGTGAAAAGAGCGATCCGAACCTTTCCGCTACTGTGTTGCTGAGCTTAGCAAAAGCAGCCGACGTTGGTTACCCAAGCAATGAACGATCAATCAGATTGGCCGCCAATTATCTGGAAAGGCAGTTAGCAGATGTTGGTCGATTGAATAATATGTCCGATGCTAACCGCCAGGCTTTCTTCCTATATGTTTTGGCAGAGTGGGAAGCGACCGAATTGGCAGATTTAGAATCTCTTTTTAACGAGCACCGGGCGTTGTTAGATCCATATGCCAAAGCATTACTTACTTCTGGCCTACCAACAACTTGGTGGAAGTCCGCACCAGCAGGCCCTGCTGGCCGATTTGAATGACTCGGTTATCCTGAGTGCCAGCGGCGCCCATTGGGAAGATGCCGTTCCGGACTGGGACAATCTGAACAGCGATATTCGGGGAACAGCTATGGTTATTAACGCGTTAGCCCAGCTGGATTCTGACAATGCCCTCATACCTAATGCAGTCCGCTGGTTGACAATCGCCAGACAAGCAGGACATTGGCCAACCGGTCAAGATAATGCCTGGAGCATCATAGCCTTAAGTGAATGGCTGGCAGCTTCCGGCGAGCTTGAGGCTGATTATGGATATCAGGTGCTGGCGAATGGTCAACAATTAGCGAAAGGTAAATTTGGCCAGGACAATATCAATCAGGTTGTTAATTTGGATACGCCTGTGGAAGATTTACTGCTAGACGATATAAACTTTCTGGATTTCCAACGTGATGAAGGAGATGGCCGGCTTTACTACACCACCCACCTCGACAGTTTTATTAACGCTGAAGGATTGGATCCGATAAATCGAGGGTTTTCTGTTCAGCGACTCTATTATGATGCTGACTGCCAACCGCTTGAATCAGATTGCGAACCAATCAATGAGATCGAAGCCGGACAACAAGTACGGGTAGAACTATCGATTATCGTGCCAAATGATCAGCCGTTTGTCGTTGTTGAAGATCCTCTGCCTGCAGGAGCAGAAGCCATCGACCCGGGGCTGGATACCTCTGTTTCCGGCGCTGGCGGTGGAATCCAGGACATTAGCCAAGATTTCCCCTTTGATTATTGGGGGTGGTGGCACTTCGACCATATTGAGTACCGGGATGATCGCGTCGTCTTCTTGAGTGAATTTTTACCGGCCGGCACCTATCAATATACTTATACGATGAACACCATGATCCCCGGCGAATTTCAAGCGGCGCCAGCGACAGCCCGACTGGAGTTCTTTCCTGAAGTCTTCGGCCGGAGCAATGGTTCTCTGTTTACTATTGGTGATTGAATAGGAAATAGGAATTGATGGCGAGGGCAGCAAAGGCCTGATTATTTATCAATTCCTGGTGAGATCTGTCTTCAATTGGCCGGTGTATTACCGAATTACTAATACGCCAGCGTAAATTACCCTTGGGAAAAACAAGCTAATGTTTTCAGCGGGAGATTTCCGCGATTCTTGCTAGATTTCCGGCATATGGCGAACGAGATCGGCCTCTATTTATTAATATAACGCAAGGTAGTTTGCGGGTTACTCAGATACTCAACGCCTTCATCCGAAACCAGAACATCTTCCTCCAGGCTTACAATACCCCTTTCGGGCACAACAACATGAAGTTCTAAGGTGAAGACATTCCCGGATTCGACCTCAAGATCACAGATGCCGGCGTATCGTTCCCAGCGTGGTCCAAGTACAGTCGCGCCATCGTGGGCAGCGCGACCGAGAAGATGACCGAAAGCATGCATGAATTCGGGATATCCGGCCTTAATAAGATACTCTCGGGCCGCAGCATCCACCTGCCAACCAGGCACACCAGGCTGCAGGGCCGCTTCACCGGCTTTAAGGGCTCCGTAGACGGCGCTGAAAGCCTGTCGGACTTCCGGTGGTGCTTCGCTTTCATCTTGTTTTAAGACATACCAGGTACGCTGTAGATCTGAACAATAATCCGCTTGTTTCACCCCTAGATCTATGTGCAACGTATGTCCCCCTTCGAGTATAACATCTCCCGGAATTGCGTGGCCGATGATGGAATCCGGGCCGCAGGTAACAATAGGGTTGAACTGCTTATCCCAGGCAAAATCTAAGCCTAAATCCTCGATCCGGTCCTGAATAGTTACAGCTATTTGCTGTTGCGTCATGCCCGGGTTAACAATTTGCTCGACTTCGTCGAAGAGTGCTTCTGTTGTCACAATCGCTTGGCGAATTCGATCTATTTCGACGGCGATTTTTCGGCCGCGCAGGGCGCCAATGATTCGCTCAGCCGAAACGAGCCGTTCTGTGAAAGGCGAATCAAACAAATAGCCCAGGAGTGTATGGTAATTGCCCATTGTTAGGCCATCGGCCGCAACATCATTTTCCGAATAGTTGATGCCAATAAAATTTGGGTCATATTGTTTAAGGGCGGTAAGTAAAGGCAAGCCCAAATCTTTATGATAGCCAACAACCTGGTGGTAGGCATTCAACGATTTCACATTATCAGCATCAAAATGACCGACAATTGCCGTATGTTCGCCTGTTCGGGAAATAAGAAAAACGGATCGCCAGGTGACATTGGAATTGAAAATCAATTCCAATGCCGGATCGGGCAACATGGCACTTTCACGCACAAAGGTGAGCCACAGGTCAATGTTTAGCTCATCAAGGATGTGTGTTGCTTGATCTAACTTCGCATGAATAAGCGTTTCTCTGGCCACTGACATCAAACCTCCCATATCCAAAGGACACCAAGGCCCATCTACTGCAACTATGGTTCTTTTTGATAGCCCATCATGAGCTATTCTGAGCTATAAATTATCGAAGGTGGCTCTATGAGCGTTCGACAATGGCTTCGTAAATGGCTTGGAGTTCCTCGGCCGAGTAGAAATGAATGATGACTTTTCCCTCTCTTTCACCACCCTGTATATTTACCTTTGTGCCGAGTGATTGTCTGAACAAGGATTCGAGTTCAACAAGTTCTGGAGATAATGATGCTGCTGGTTTAGGCCTAGGTTTCTGACCTTCCAAGCGTTTTTTTACAATTGCTTCCACCTGGCGCACGCTCAGATCCTGATTAACAATTATGTTCATCACCTCAGTTTGAGCCTCAGGTGTTGCCAACGGCAACAACGCCCGAGCATGAGCCCCGCTAATCTTTTCCTCTACTACTGCTGCCTGAATATTGCTTGGTAGATTCAAGAGACGCACCAGATTCGCAACCGTCGACCGGCTTTTCCCAACTCTTGTGGCGACTTCTTCTTGGGTCAGGCTGAAATCGGAGATTAAATGACTGTAGGCAACTGCTTCTTCCAGGGCATTCAAATCATCCCGCTGGACATTCTCGATAATCGCAAGTTCTAGCATGTCTTGGGTGCTGGCTTCTATCACCAATACCGGCACCTTAGTAAGGCCGGCTATCCCCGCGGCCCGCCAGCGACGCTCTCCGGCGATCAGCGTAAATTGGTCTTCTGCAACTTGCGTTACAATAAGCGGTTGAATAAGGCCGTGTTCTCCAATCGAAAGCGCGAGTTCTGCTAATTTTTCCTCGTTCATCTTCGAACGCGGCTGTTGGGGATTGGGGCTTATTGCTTCAATTGGCACATATAACAAACCGCCTTCTTTGGCCTCGGCCGCATCCGACGGTGGAATGAGTGAACTGAGTCCGCGACCTAGGCCGCGCTTTTTAGTCATTAATGAATTTTCCTCCAACCTCTTGCCCGGTCATTAATTGCTGCTGGGTTTAGCATCACCACGCAAAAGCTCTGTCGACAGTAATTGGTAGGCGATCGCCCCAGGTGATGTTGGCGCGTATAGCAACACGGGTTGGCCATAGCTAGGCGCTTCGCTCAAACGAATATTTCGAGGGATTATGGTCCGGAAGACCTTTCCAGGAAAATGGGATCTTACCTCTTCGACAACCTGCCTGCTCAGATTAGTACGGCTGTCATACATCGTCATGATTAACCCGCGAATGTTGAGTTTTGGGTTCAGATGCCGCTGAACGAGGTCAAGGGTATCCAGCAATTGGGTTAATCCCTCCAGGGCCAGGTATTCGCACTGCACCGGGATAATCACGCCGTCTCTGGCGGCCGTCAGCGCATTTACCGTAAGCAGCCCTAAGCTAGGCGGACAATCGATTAATATGTAGTCAAAAAAATCATCTGCCTCAAGCAACGCTTTCTCCAGGCGGTGTTCCCGGGCGAACAAGTGAACAAGCTCTACCTCGGCGCCGGCCAAATCTGGATTGGCGGGTAGCAGCCGTATATTCGTCAGCTCATGTTCGACGATTACGTCGGAATAGGAGGCTTCTTCGATCAGCAGATCATAAACCGAAGGGTTCATTTGCCGCTTGTCAAAACCGTAATAAGAGGTCGCATTGGCCTGGGGATCCATATCGACGACCAAAACTCGATGACCTTTGTTAGCCAGGTAAGCACTCATATTTACAACGCTGGTGGTTTTTCCAACGCCACCTTTCTGCATGGCTACGGCATAGATTTTGCTCATATTGTTTTTAGACGGGAGGATTTAGTTCAAGATCGGACGTGAACAGGCCGGAGAGGCCATCATTCAATCCTCACGCCCAAGAACCTCCCGGATAGAATTAAGTTTTTCCTCAAGAGTCAGCTGCGCAACGGAGGTGGCGGCGACTTGATTAGCGAATCCGGCCGCTTCCCATGGGTTGCCTTTGGTCTGGTGCAACCGATACAAGAAAGCCGTGGCAAAGATATCACCGGCTCCGGTTGGGTTTACTTCATTTATTATTGGGGCAGATATCTGACGTGTTTCGTCATGAAAATAGACGATACAGCCACCCTCCTGTTGAGTTAATACCACGATAGGAGCCAGTCTGCGCATCTCAGAGACTGTTTCAGGACTGGGGACATCCTCGGGGCTAAGGATAATTGCCGCTGAATAGGGCAAGACATCCGCGGACGCTTCCCAATCACCCGACCGTACCTGACCGCTATCATCCCAGGTCCGATACCATCCTTGTGGGGTTAGTCCAATAATACTGTTGCTAAAAAGCCTTATCATGTCTGGTTCAATTTCATTGGCTATTGGGCCCAGATGAACAATGGCTGCTCTTTGCCATTCTATTGGTACATCCTGGGAGGTTAGTGGGCTGGCGACGCCAAATAATTTCTGGTTTCGGCGGCCAGCAGCATAGTGATTTTGAAATATCGTCGAGTTTTCTGCCGGTACAACATGAATTGCGATCCCCGGTAGTATCTCCGTCAAATCATAATCTTCGGCCGTACTGGTCAGCACCGCGACACGGCATCCCAGAGCTTGTGCAGTTAGCGCTGAGTATAGGGCCGTTCCCCCGGGAACGAATCCGTTGGTCGAGAGATCTTGGCTTATGTGCCCAACCACCAGGTAGTCTATTTGGGTGAAAGTTACCATGTGACTGATTCTACCTTAACGCAGGAAAAGACGACAACCTGACCATGTGGTAAAATTCAACGTCATCAGCCAGAGGAGTGATTGTGAGAAAATGGTTTGCCGGACTGTTTGTGGTTGTCGGAGCTGCTATATTGGTAGCCTGTTTACCTGGAGTTGAAGATGCAATGCCATCGGTAACCGTTGTAGCTGCTACACCACTTCCACAACTTAGGCCGGCTAATGTGGAATCTATTAAGATTAATCAGATACTGACCTTTCCAGTCGAAGTAACCGTGATCGCCCGCGGGCATCTGCCTAATGCCTGTGCAGTCATCGACCAGATCAGCCAGGAACGGAATGGCAGTGACTTCAACATAGTAATCGAGAGTCTACACCAGGGTAATGCTAGCTGCGGCGAGGATCGAATTCCCTTTGAAGAATCCATCATGCTTGATGTAGTGGGTTTACCGGCTGGAATTTATGTTGTGGATCTAAATGGCCTCAAAGGTACTTTTAAACTAATGACGGAAAACATCGCCGACCCGGAAAATGCCGTCGTCAGCGGTCAACTTTGGCATGATGTATGTCTGGCAGATCCCGAAGGTGTAGATCCGGCGACAACTACTGAAACTGGTTGTATCGACAGGGGAGATGGCTTGCTCTCGGCAAATGGTTTAAGGGATACTGGTGAAGTGGGAATTGGGGGCGTGATTGTTAACCTGGGTGCCGGTGATTGCCCATCTACAGGCTTGGCTACTACTATATCGGATGGCAATGGTATCTACCTCTTCGGAGGTCTACAAGCAGGGTCATACTGTGTATCTATTGATACTGAAGGTACGCAGAATGGCTCTGTTTTGTTTGGCGGTGAATGGACTTCACCTCCATCCGATAGCCTGGCTGAGGCAACCACAGAGCTGTTGCTGGGTGAGAGTAAATTAAATGTGAATTTTGGCTGGCAGTATATACAATTGCCAACATATTTACCGCGGGAAGATCCATGTACCGATAAGGCTTTATTCATCACCGATGTAACTGTACCAGACGGTACGGAGATAGTTGCCGGGGAGACGTTTACCAAGACATGGCAGCTGCGAAATATTGGTAGCTGCAGTTGGGATGAAGCGTACAGCTTGGTTTTCGTCGAGGGTGATTCATTGACCGGGCCTGATTTAATCCCGATTTCGCAGATTGTCGATCCAGGGGATGATATTCAATTATCGCTCCTTTTGTCAGCCCCGGTCGATCCGGGTAGATACCAGGGCGCCTGGAAATTGAGAAATCCAAATGGAGTACTTTTTGGGATCGGACCCGGATCGGATCGTGAGTTCTGGGTTCAGATTGTCGTCGTTGAGTAGACGAAAAACGACACTAATCGTAATTCATCTACACAATAAACATGCTATTCCCTTGAGTATTATGCCTTTTTGGACTGGTCCGATGTGCGAAATGGTCCGGATCAAATCAATAATCGAGAAGCAGTTGTCATGCCGGCAAAATCGCGTTAAGATTACATAACTATGCGCTCTCGAACGCTCTGGCGACGCCCACTACTCACCCTGACGCAAATGATTGTGCTCGCTCTGGTGGTTATATCTCTTGTGATCGTCTTAGATTTGACCCGGCGGGAACGGGCCGGAAAACTTGTCGGTGTTGGAGAAGACACCTTAGAAAATGAATTGGCTTTACAATCAACCAGGCATGTTGAATTGAAAGCAACACTGGCCTACGTCAATAGCGATGAATACATATCTATCTACGCTCGGGAAGAGGCCGGGTATGTGTTGCCTGGTGAAAAGCGAATCGTTCCCATACCAATAGAAGCGCCAGCGGTTCCGTTGCCAGTTTCCGAGCCAACGCGAGATCCGGCCGAATCGGTTGGAGCTTGGCAAGCATGGTGGCAGCTATTAAGCGATGCACCGCTCCCTTCCCGCTAAAAGAGTATACCTGCTTGCTTTGTTCGGCTATTTCTACATAATAATTAGAGCCGATATCTCAAAATGGGTGTGCAGCTGATGGCAAGATAGCCTGGCTCTGGTGTTATCTTGCAACCGATTTTTACCTATGTTACCATATTGCCAAGTCTTAAGTTTACATATTGTAAGCGATATGTCCTAAGTCCTATTGTGTAACTTGACATAGGATGGTACAGTTAATGCGGAAATTCACGTGGTTTTCACGCTTCTCGTGACCAGCGCTAAGGAAAAGAACTATGAGTGGTCGCCGTCTCATTGCCATAATCGTCGGGGTAGTCGGTATTCTCCTCCTGGCATTTGTCGCTTTCTTCTTAATCCGTCAGAGGAATGAACCAGAGCCACTTCCAACAGCCCCAGTGGAAGTTGTCGTAGATGGGGAAGGCGCAGTTCCAGGAGAGGATCTTGCACCGACCCCGACTATTGATCCGAATATTACTTATGTGAATGTTGTTGTCTCGCTTCAAACCGTACCTCGTGGCTGGCAAATGACCGAAGCTGAGCTAGCTTTTGACGAGCGTGCCTCCTCTCAAGTCGACCCTGATGTCTTAACGAGTTTCGAAGAGGCCATTGGTCTCTATGCCCGGCAAGAGATATACCAAGGGGAAACTTTGACCAAGGATAGCCTGGTTCGGGATCCGACATTGATTGGCGTCGAGACTTTTGGACCATCGTCTCTTGTGCCCCCAGGTTGGGTTGCCATGGCCATTCCCTCGGATCGTCTCAATAGTGTGGCCTATGGCTATGCGCCAGGCGACTCCGTTGATATCATGCTATCATTTACTTTGAACCCGCTTGATCAAGAATTCCAAACGTTGTTATCGAATAGCGCCAGTTTCTTTTTGCAGCAGGAAGGCCCTACCGGCGTTAATCAGGGCAACATCTTTGTGATCGATCCCTATGGACGATTTGAGACGATTGCCACCGGTGATCTGGCCCATATCGCCCCATCAGAAGATCCTCCACGGCCTGTACCTGTCTCGGTGCTTTTACAGCAGGCCAGAATAATTCAGGTCGGCAAGTATAATCCGCCCTTACCGGTGTTGCCGCCGACTCCGACCCCAGATCCGAATGAACCAACACCGACTCCGGGTGGTCCGCCACCGACCCCACCGCCACCGCCTCCTGAAGTTGTCTTGGTCGCCTTAAATCCGCAGCAACAACTTTTCTTAAAGTACGCAATTGAAACAACGGCCGACATCGATTTCGCCCTCCGTGGTGTAGATGATGCACAGATTTATACTATCGAACAACTGGATATTAGCTATCTACTTGGACAGTTTGGCATCGATGTCCCACCAAATGCTATCTTTTCAATCGGTGGTTTGACGGACACATCAGCGGAACCTGAATTGCTTGAAATCACGCCTTAGGTTGGAGAGAATGATGTTATCAATCGAAGGGCAATTCTCGCGGATAATAGCCCGTTCAAGAGATACCTTAAACAGCGTTTAGAGAGAGGAATTCATTATGCGGCTCAGAACAGTCATTCTTCTCATCTTGGTTATTGTGCTTGCCGCGGTGGCATTCTATCTAATAGTATTACGCCCAGAGGGTGGTCTTTTAGGTGGAGGAGAGGATACAGCCGCCCAGCCGGTAGTCGAACAAGAGAGTGGTACAACCCAGGATGAACCTGGCGCTCCACCACCTACACCAACGCCGCAAATACAATTCGAAGATGTCATTGTCTCGATTGTAGATTTGCCAGTTGGGGAAAGAATTCGACCTGATCTTATTCAGGTGGTGCAGCGACCGGTCGATAATGTAGCCGTCGTTGCCGGTGTTACATTCTCAGATCCTGAGGAAGTCGTAGGTGAACTGGTAAGAACATTTATAGGTCAAGGCCAGGAAATACTTCGACCTATGATTGCCCTCAGCCCCAGCGACATTTCGGCCATGGGTTCAGACCTTTCATTGTACATTGACCAGGGAGAGGTTGCCGTTGCTTTTCCAATTGATGAGTTCAGCGGGGCTGCCTATGCCATGCGCCCCGGTGATTTGGTAGATGCACTAATGAGCCTGCAGATGGTTGATGTTGATGAGGAATTTCAGACTAAACTTCCCAACATTGAACAAAGGGTCAATGAGTCGGCGCTGCTGGAGGGTCAGGCATTTTTATTCCCACCAACACAACAAGGAAGATTGGAACTAATTCCTAATTTGAATTCAGTAGCATTGATAGGACCGGGCCTGGGTAAAGAGGCAAGTCCACGACGAGTAACCCAGCTAACCCTGCAGCAAATGGAAGTGCTATGGGTTGGAAGCTGGCGCGATCCGGCCGATGAAATGGCCCAGGAATTTTCTGCGAACGCGATTACATCACAAGAGTTAGCCTCAGCGCAAGCTCTTTTGTCCCAGGGATCCTACCCACCTGATGTTAGATTGCGGAACGAGCAGAATCCCGACGTGGTAATTTTAAGTATGACAGCCCAGAATGCCCTGACATTGAAATGGGCTCTTGAGGTAGGCATCCAAATCGACCTAGTTCTTAGAGCGCAGGGAGATTTAACCCAATTTGTGACAACCAGTGTTTCTCTTCCGCAGCTTTTTGAGCAAGGTGTATTGACAGCGCCAGTACCGTCCGATGTCAGTCTGGAGCCACGAGTTGATGAGGTACCAATTCCGTTTTTGCCCGTGAGCCCGCCAGGTTAATAAACCGACAACATGGTTTGATATCAAATCCAATCCCTGGCCAGCAATAGCCAGGGATTTTTTTTGACAATTAACCGGGAAAGACAGGCTCCCTTAAACAAAAAGCCCCTGGTAAGAGGGGCTATAACGAAAATTAAAGAGGCGACGACCGGATTCGAACCGGTGATGAGGGTTTTGCAGACCCTTGCCTTACCACTTGGCCACGTCGCCAAAACCAAACCGGCAGGCGGATTGCCTGCCGGTTTGTTTCTATAGAGCGGGCGAAGAGATTCGAACTCTCGACCTTCTCCTTGGCAAGGAGACGTTCTACCACTGAACTACACCCGCAATATCGATGATAAAGTGCCAGGACCCAGACTCGAACTGGGGACACCTGCATTTTCAGTGCAGTGCTCTACCAACTGAGCTATCCCGGCAGATGGTCCGGCGGCTGCTTTTTAGGCAGCGGTGATTCTATCTAAAGGGTTCGTGGCTGTCAAGTTGACCACAACTATGAGTATCCCTGTTTGCCAGTATGTCGGGCATTGGATATAGTGGTGGCCAATTGAGGGAGTGGTTGTGTCCCGGTGGATGCCCCGGTCTTCAAAATCGGTGGCCGGTCGCGCAGAGCGAGCGGCGGTGGGTTCGACTCCCATCCACTCCCGCCAAAACTTACGTCATTTCCTGGCGTCCTTCTAATGCCCGACCCAAAGTAATCTCATCGGTATATTCGAGGTCGCCGCCAACCGGCAGACCCCGGGCAAGACGTGTTAGCTTCAGGTTGTAAGGGCTTAAACGTCGTTGTATGTATAAAGAGGTTGAATCTCCTTCGAGGGTTGCATTTGTGGCGATGATAACTTCTTGAATATCTTCAATATCGAGCCGCTTGAGTAGCTCGGCTATCTTGATATCATCAGGTCCGATCCCTTCGACAGGCGATATGACGCCATGTAGGACGTGATAACGACCAAAGAATGACCGGGATCGCTCGACTGCCAGAACGTCCAGGGGCTCCTCAACAACACATAACAGTTCTTTATTGCGATTTTCGTCGCTACATATCGGGCAAGGATCATCCTCAGTAATGTTAAAACAAGTAGAGCAGACCTGAGTAGTAGCCTTCAAAGCCGCTAAGGCAGCCGCCAGCTCTACGGCTTGCTCATCAGGAGCACGGAGCAGATAAAAGGTTAACCTGGAAGCGGTTTTTGGACCTATGCCGGGCAACCGTCCAAGTTCATTGATGAGTTGCTCGACCGGACGTGGGAGAATATTCACCACTACCTTAGACCCCGCCCAGACTACCAAGTATATCATTCAGGTTTAGACCGCCGGTAAGTCCTTCCATTCGTTGAGCCGCCATTGCTTGTGATTGTTCAATGGCCGCATTAACTGCGGCGACAAGCAGATCCTGCAATAAATCTATCTCATCAGGATCCACCAACTCGGGTTGAATCTCAATCGATTCCAGGCGTTGATGTCCGGTGATTACTATTGTAATGGCGCCGCCCCCCGCGGTGACAGTTATTGACTCATCGGCCAGAGCCTCTTGCTGTGCGGCCATCTGCTCCTGCATCTGTTGCATCTGGCCCATCAAGCCGGCGGTACTGGGCGCTTTCGCTTTTTTTGGTTTTCCTCGAAAGGATCTCTTTGCCATGATTCGCTCCGTTGCTAATATGGGTGTTCTACTTAAAAATCGTCATGTTCGCGGGACACACCGCCCAGTTCTTCAGCCAGGGCGGCAAATTCATCTTTGTCTATTTCAACATCGGCAATCATTGGAATGTATTGGTTCGTAAGAACCGTACGGACAAGGCACCGAGTACCTAATAATTCACCTAAACCATCGCCTACTATCGCTCTTGCTTTGGGCCAGTCATCGAATTTGTCTTTTAAAATTGAGTAGTCGAAACCCAATATCAGCGTATTACCTTCCACAGCCAAAGGTTTACAGGAGGCAAGCAAGGCCGGCAGGCCCCGATCCTTGAGGGCAACGTAATCGCGTAAATTTGGCCAATGATTGGTTACTCTCGCAATTGAGAAAGATTCCACGCCACTGGGAGTATCATCCTGGTCAGAAGAGTTCCCATCTATGGGTGCTCTCTCAGAAACCGTTATTTGCGACTTTTTATTTATCTCAGGCTCTTGGTACTCAAGGAAAGGTTCTTCCTCTGTTTCAGCGATACCGAAATTGTTTCTTTCTGACACAGGTACACCTGGTGCTGCGTCCGTGGAAAGGTTTGGCCTGTTCGGAAGTAATTGGATAAAAGCCAATTCTAAGGGCAGCTGCGGTTGCCAACTGGCAGAAGTCGATAACGCAGCTTCGTTAAAGGTTTTCAGTGCTTCGATGAGCGTCAAGCGATCAGTTTTTTTAGACTGGCTAAATAAATTACTTAACTGCTCTTCGGTTACGTCCAGGGATATATCTCGGCCGGCCGTCTGGACCAATAACAACATGCGGAGGTGAGAAACCATCTGGCGAGTAAACTGGCGTGGGTCTGTGCCTGATCTCAAGGCGCTGTGAATAATCTCCAGCCCTGCCGCTCCGTCACCAGCCAGCCACGCTTCAGTTAGGTCGATTACGGCTAGATTAGAAGCCGTTCCCAAAACTTTCTGCGCCCGTTCCAAGGTTATCATCTCGCCAGGAGCGGCGATCAATTGATCGAGCAGGCTTTCAGCGTCTCGCAGGCTGCCCTGACCCTGTTGGGCAATCATGGCAATAGCCTCCGGTTCAACAGCGATTGCTTCCCGCTCCGAGAGCCAGGTCAATCGGCCGGCAATCTCCCGGATGGTTAGCAGACGAAAGCTAAATTGTTGGCAACGAGATTTAATTGTCAGGGGAACTTTATGTTCTTCAGTTGTCGCCAGGACGAAGATGGCATGCGCTGGCGGCTCTTCAAGGGTCTTTAACAAGGCGTTGAATGCCGCTGTTGAGAGCATGTGTACTTCATCGATGATATACACCTTGAAGCGGCCCTCGCTTGGAGAAAAATTAATCTTCTCGCGGAGATCGCGAATGTCGTCTACACCTGTATTGGAAGCAGCATCGATTTCTATCAGGTCCAGAAATCGTCCGTCGGACACTGCAACACACGGAGCGCATTGTCCGCATGGTCTTTGATCCAAATCTTCATGGAGGCAGTTTACGGCCTTGGCCAACAAACGAGCAGTAGTTGTCTTGCCCGTTCCACGCGGTCCTGAAAGGAGATAAGCATGCCCAAGACGTCCGGCAGTCACCGCATTCTGCAGCGTTCCAGTTATATGTTCTTGACCAACTACTTCATCAAATCGGGCCGGTCGCCATTTCAGGTAGAGAGCCTGGTACATAGTGATTTAGTTTAGCACCGAGCCAGTGGTCAAGCAACCGTTGATGAAACCCGTCTGAAGGATATTGCGCTTGATTATTCCCAGATGTTATAATGCAATCATAAGTTAGCTGTCGGAGGCTGAAAACGATAATTCAGCCCTATCAATGGAGAAGGTGTCATGCCAAGTCTAGGCGGATGGGAATGGGTCATCATTTTGGTAATCGTGTTATTGATTTTTGGTGTCGGACGTGTCGGTAAACTCGGCGAAGAGCTCGGCAAAGGCGTTCGGGCATTTCGCCAGGGTGTCAAGGACGGCGGTGACGAAGAAACAGACAAAGATGAACAACATGATGTAAAAGGCCAATAAAGCTACCGGTACTCTCGTTCAACCTACCATAAGAAAGACGTATTTCAGGCGCCCGTTAGGGCGCCTTTCCATGCAAAATATCCCTCAAAAGCCAGTAGCTGTGATTCCGACTAAACTGTGGTCAAAGTATCAAGCTATGAATGTCGTTGATACATCAAAAGACCAACCTGGTAGTCGTTATCAGTTAGCGTATAAAACACTAGGGAAATGCTGGCTGTTTTTCGAATTCAAGCTGGTCAATCGATCAGCCAACCTAGAACACCGGCCGGTATGGTCAGTAAATTGCTGTTGCCTGTTCTAGATGGCGCCGGTGTTATCATGGCTGCCTAACCTAACCTGCGAATCGGATACTAATCCGACCTGGTAACCATAGGTAGAAGGTCCGATGTATCCTGTGTGGCAGCAGTCATCCTATCAATCGTTATCTATTTCGCCAGAACCAGTATCGGCCGGTGAATCGCTTCGAGGGTTTTGACGTCCCCGATCTCCCTCATCACCAGATGATTGTTGCATAAGTTCAATAAGAGCGTCGATCCGATTTTTCTGGTACAGATCCGACAACAAATAGCGTACGTTACTATTCTTGAGCCTGCTAACATCCATATCACCCTTGATATCCAGCGCTTCAAACATCTGCTCAAGATCAACCATCGAGTAATTGGCGATTAGAAATTGGCGTAAGAGAGTGGGTGGTGAATCTTCTTTTAACTTTTCTAAACGGGGTAAATGTTCTGGCGGCATCGGGGATTTGATTCGTTCGCTGGCTAGCTTTAAAGCTTCAAGTTGTCCCTGAGCTTCGGCCAGAGTAACGATACCATCGACAATTTGATCGTTTTCAATCTGCAGAAGCATGGTTTCTTCCTCAAACCAACCCAGATCAAATATGAGGTCCAACAACTCGTCACGGTTCATATCGGAGCGGAATTGTTCTGCAATCTGCCGGTGATTATCGGTTACCTGTTCAGAGTGGTTTTTTATTTCGTCTTTTGCAGGACCACTCGCTACTGAGGGATCATATCCTTCATTCTCCGTATTTGAGCTGAAGGCGAATTCCTTCATAATAGCCCACAACCAGATGACTGCTCCAGCAAAAAGCGCGCCGGCAATGATGTAGAAAAAATACCCTAATTCATTCAGCATCTGCTGCCTGCCGAGAGTGCCTAAGATGGTGTCTACCAATATAGCTGTAGTCACAGTCAGCAAACCAATACCCCATGCTGGCTTGTTGGTGCGCAAGAACATGATCAGAAAAAAAATGATAACGATTGATTTGGCGAAAAGAAACATTAAGCTCATATTAGGGATGTGATTGTAGCACTCAAGATGAGAAAGTAACGCTCAGACTGAGAATGTTACACTTTGGCTGAGAATATCACAATCGGGTTTGGACAGTAACAATCGAGTTTGGATTGTAACAATCGAGTTTGGATTGTAACAATCGAGTTTGGATTGTAACAATCGAGTTTGGATTGTAACAATCGAGTTTGGATTGTAACAATCGAGTTTGGATTGTAACACTCAGCTTAGAGGTGGCAAACGATGTGGAAAGCGGCAGACCACAAGGGTAGGTGGCAACGATGAGAAGCTTGAAAATTCTGAATTTGCTTGACTCTGAAGCAGTGGTATGATTTGCGCCATGCGTCATTGCGGTACCCGGGGTAGGCTAACCCTTTTCTTGATATTGACCACGGGTATAATGATCCTTGCAGCGTGTGGATTAGAACAGCCAATCCCTACCCTGGCAATTGCCCGAAATACCCTGCCGGCAGCGCCTAACGATGATCCGACAATTCAGTCGACCTTCAGGTCGTTACCGGCCACATTTACTGCTACCCCAAGTCAAACACCTTATCCCACTACTATTGTCAGGCTGGCGACGGAGGTTGTCAATACGGCTTCTGCGACGTTGATTATCCCAAGCAGGACGCTAACCGCATCGCCAACAGCGACACCAACGGCGACGGCCACCAGATATGTAAGTGTAATCGGTACACTACCACCGACGGATGAGCTTGGACCAAGCAAGCTGGGACTGCATGTTGTCAGAAATAATGATCCGAACATACTGGAATTTGTGCGCAAGGCTCAACCTGCAGTTATGAAAGCGGTCGATGATTTGGGTTTTCTGGCAGAGGTGAAGGCGGTATCTCCGCGAACAATTACCATCGGTCGCCATAGCGTCGGCAGCCAGGATTATAAAGGCAATCCCGAAGAAGCGGCCCAGGAATATGTGGCAGAATACCTTGACATTTTCAGGGCGAATCCGGCCGTAGACTATTGGGAGGGTTGGAATGAACCCGATCCAAACCTGACAAATATGATCTGGTATTCTCGTTTCGAACAGGAAAGAGTAATCCAAATGGCCCAGCACGGATTTCGGGTCGCAATTGGCGGCTTTCCCACTGGCGTACCGGAGATGGACGAGTTTCAGCTTTTTATTCCAGCCATCGACGTGGCAATTCAGCACGGTGGTATTTTGTCCCTGCATGAATACTCAGCGCCAGATATGGCTTACCTGTACGGCGATCCATTGCCAGGTTTTCCAGCTTATCCAGATCGTGGTTCGCTTACATTCCGCTATAGATGGTATTATCGTGAGTATCTGGAACCGGCCGGGCTTGAGATTCCGCTGGTTATTAGTGAAGCGGGCATTGACGGCATTATAGGCAACCATCCTGGACCCGCCGGTTTAGGCTGGCGTGATTTTCAAACATATTGGGAAACACAGGGTTTAGGTCGGACAGGCGTTGAAGCGTTTATAAACCAACTGGCATGGTATGATGCCGGGGTCAGGCAGGATGGATACGTGATTGGCTTTACGGTATTCACGGCCGGTGGCTTTGGTTATTGGGAAAACTATAATGTTAATCCTATCTTACCTGAAATTACGGACTATGCGGTTAGCCAGGACTGATTGCATCATTGGCATGCAACCGGCCTGGCCTTATTGCGTATTGAGAGGTGTAGAATGAGTGAAGACGAGCGCAATATAGAACGAGAGGAGAATCAAGAATCAATGGATTCTACAGTGACGCGAAATTTATCCGATCAGGGATTTTGGAGGGAGATGTTGCACCAGATTCGATTGGCTTGGTACCTGGTCAAGAGCCCCGATGTCCCATTATACTTGAAGGTACTACCGGCCCTGGCGGTCATCTACGTGCTCATCCCGACGGATCTTATCCCTGACGTTTTCCCGGTGATCGGCCAGCTTGATGATCTGACAGCCCTGATTGTAGGGGCGAAGGTCTTTATTGAGTTGGCCCCTCAGGATGTGGTTAATCGTCGTATTCGATCGATGCGATCCCACGCCCCGGCAAACGGGGACGTGGAGAGTGGAAATGGGCAGAGCGACGTTTCAATTGATGATTCAATTGTTATTGAAGGCGATTTTCAAGTGGTCGAGGATGGAAAAGAAAACCGGGCCGATTAGTTAATCCGGCCCGGTTGATCGTAAGCTAGTCAAATTTTCAATTGTCAACATTTCAGCGCTGTCGGTTTATTTATCGATTATGTCCCTGCAAAGGCCAGAAAATAGATAGCGGTTGAAATAATCGAGCAAAGGCAACACAGCAACAAAACAGCCGCAACTCCAATAATGATGTTGCGGTTTTTGTTACCCGGTGCCTTATCTTCTACGATTTCGCCAGAAGTTTGAATGGGGGCCGTGGCTTTTGGCTGAGTTTCATAATCTGGCATAGGCGCCCCAGAATCGAAGGCTACGGCTTTTTCCTCCTGATCGAAAGCGAAACTTGGCGATTCCACAACCGGCTCTGGCAGGGGTTCCTGGTAGGCAGGTAGAGGCGCAAGCGGTGGGGGCTCTGCTGGCAACTCCACTTCGGGAGCAGGTTCAGGTTCGTCGAACGTCGGAAAAGAAGGCGGTAGCGCTTCTAGTTCGGGCTCTTCGAAGGTTGGCAAAGGCTCTGGCTCAACGGCTTGTTGAACTGGGATGATAGGGCCTGCTTCTACCATGGTCGCCATGGCATCGTCATCTTCCTCGAGGTAAGGTTGACTTTCGGGCACCTCAAATGCCACAGCGGCAGCGGCCTCCTCAATCACATCATCCGGCACCACTTCCTCAACGAAAACTTCTTCAACTACCTCTGGTTCTGCATCGATCTCAAGGAGAGGTTCAAGATCGGCAAAGGGATCTTCCTCGATAGGATCAACGACGTCAAATGCTGGCAATGCCTCGAGATCTTCGAATGGATCCTCTTTTACAGGATCAGGTGCTTCGAACGAGGGCAAGACCTCGAGATCTTTGAATGGATCTTCTACATCCAGATCAGCTGCATTCAACGAAGGCATGGCTTCAAGCTCTGCCTCTCCGCCAGGCGCTTCTTCTAAGACCGGCGGCTCAGGCTCAGAGACACTGAAAGCGGCGGCCGGACCGACCATGGTGGCCATGGGGTCGGACATGGAAGTTGCCTGGTAAACCAGGGTTACTGTACTACCGAACATGATAACTTGCCCAGGCTTGAGTTGTACAGGATTACCGCCGATGCGTTCGCCATCAACGAATGACCCATTCGTGCTTCCCTTGTCCTGGAGTAAGAAACCTTCTTCACCCTGGGTAAAACTGGCATGGTGGCGCGAAACTTCTGGATCTTCGATAACGATATCCGAAAGAGGATCGCGGCCGACTGTTAAAAGATCCAATTCCAAAGGGATAACCTGCCCCGGTCTGGGGCCTCTGCGAACTACGAGTTGATAGAGTTGACTGGTCACGTTTATTATCCTTAAAAATATGCTCGAGGTACAACGGCAGATAACTTGACAAATTCATTTTACCCGATTTATCGGGCTTGACCAACCTCAAGGTGCATCTTTACCTATTTATGTTTGCTTCGGCGCATTTTTCGAGCGACCAGGTACCACAAGGATTTAGCGTCTTCAATATCCAGGGCGAAGACAACGGCTAAATACACCGCCAAGCCACAAAGACCCGCTGTTAGCACGATGATAAGTTTTCCCAAGAAGGTGTCACTCGGAACGAGGGTTACTATAAAGTGTTCAGCCCCAAATGCAGCGACGCCAGTTATTAGAGCTGCGATGATTGATTTAATTAAGCTGGAAGCAATCCGGTACCCGGCCAAGCCGCCAAGCTGCCTTTGAAAGATCAGTAGCATGATGGCTGTGTGAACAATATGTTTCACTGCGTCAGCAACCATCAGACTGAGAAGTCCGAGAGGTTTTAGAAGCAGAGCTGCGGTGGCTACGTAAATAATGATACTAATTACGCCAACAAGGGCAGGTCGCCAGGTATCTTTCCTCGCATAAGAGGCAAATACCAGCATCTGATCGACGGCGGCGAATCCAAGGCCGATTAGATAAATGCGTAAGACTCGGGCAGTAATTTCAGTATCTGCCGCGGTAAAAGCGCCATGCTCCAAAAGCAAGGCAATAATGGGCTGGGCCAGGACGAACAGGCCAACGGCGGCTGGGATGCCTAATACAATAACCAGTCTCAAACCACCGGCCAGGGTTTCCTTGTAATCGTTTAATTTTTCCGCTGCGTCGAGAGCATGGTTTTCTACTGCCAACTGGTAGGAAGAGGCCAATCGGGATAGCGTTGGAAGGGTGGCCACGGAAAGCGCTGTCACAACTAATCCAAGGGGAAATTGGTATAGTGTTGTGGCGTAAGTCATGTAGGTGACAGAGTTGTCGCCAGTTGTAATGGCCAGGTTGTAGCTGATCCAGATGGCTATCTGATTTACCAATAGGCCGAGGACGATGGGCGTATAGAGAATAATGATGCGCCGAATTGCCGGATGTCGCCAGTTGAAATCAAGGCGGAATTTTCCATCTCGCAATCCGGGTAACAACATGAGGACCTGGAGGATCGAACCGAGCAACAAGCCCCATACCAGGCTGCTAATCTTGTCCGGCCGGATAAGGGCTACAACGACGATGGTTCCGTTGAATACGGCAGTTGTAAACGCCGGTAATGTGAAGCGTCTGAGGGAAAGTAGGACTCCGGTCAGTATGCTGGCAATGCTTAAAAATAGAACGGCCGGGGTTGCCAGGCGCATCATCTGGACTGTTACAGGTATGAGTTTAGGGTCGGAAAAGTTGCGAGCGCCTGCCAGAAAAGCGATTACCGGTGCAAGGAGTTCTACAAGAATAACCAGTAGTATCAGAATAATCGTGGCCAAACTCAATAAGATACTTACCACTCGCCAGAGTTCGGGCCGTTTCTCTTTGGCTGCGTAATCGCTAAATACGGGTACCAGGGATGAGCTTACCATCTCGCCGCCTGATATCAGATTGAAGAGAGTCATGGGCACCAAGACCGCGACAGTATATGCCGCAAGTAAATCGGAGGTGCCGAACATATTTGACTTTACGATCTCGCGCAGAAGACCCAGAATGCGGCTGACCACATTGCCAATCGCCAAGACAGCTGCTGCGCGAACGATGGCGGGATCATCGCTTAATGTGGCTGGGATGAGGGTCTGTTCGGCCGGGGAGACGTCGGTTGGTTCAATCACAAATAGTTTCCACTTTCTGAGGCATTCTAGCTTATGGATCTGGGGATAGCAACCCGCTTTAGAGACGGCTCCCCATTGCCTGGCCTACGTAGACCACGGTCGATACCAACAGCCAACCTAAAAGGTGTTCCCGAAGAAGCACATGGGGGGGTCACTCCCAGCACTCGCGTGGCTCTAAATGGTCAAGTATAATCGCCCTATTCTGCTAATGATAGTTAATGACCCCCTGATCCGGTAGCATGCAATATTGGAGATATTTAGCTAATGCAAGATAAAGATGAGTTGGCTGAACTGTTGAAACGGACGGATAAGTGGCAGGAAACGACGCTTCAGCAAAACTTGGAGCGTTTCCCTGAAACCCGAGATAACTTCACGACGACTTCTGGAGAACCCATAAATCGGTTGTATACACCGCTTGACGTGGCCGATCTGGATTACCTCGCAGACCTGGGAATGCCTGGTGAATATCCCTTTACAAGAGGCGTTCATCCGACCCTGTATCGAGGCCGGCCATGGACGATGCGCATGTTTGCCGGGTTCGGAACGGCCGAAGAGACCAACAAACGTTACAAATATCTGATGAAACAGGGCAACATGGGTCTCTCGGTCGCCTTCGATCTGGCAACGTTGATGGGTTATGACACGGATTCTCCGGAAGCATTGGGTGAGTTTGGTAAATGTGGGGTGGCCGTTAGCAGCTTGCGTGATATGGAACTACTTTTTGATAACATTCCCTTGGAGAAGGTCAGCACCAGCATGACCATTAATGGACCGGCCGCAATTGTTTGGGCGATGTATATTGTGGCGGCCGAAAAACAGGGCGTTCCAGTAGAAAAGTTGCGGGGTACATTGCAAAATGACATCCTGAAGGAGTACATTGCTCAGAAAGAGTATATTTTCCCGCCCCGATCCTCTATGCGATTGGTCGTGGATACGATCGAATATGGCTCCCAATATCTGCCACTTTGGAACACCGTATCAATAAGCGGTTATCACATCCGAGAAGCAGGCTCTACTGCTGCCCAAGAACTAGCTTTTACCTTAGGCGACGGTGTTGAGTATGTGCGTTGGTGTCTCGAACGCGGGCTGTCGATCGACGAATTCGCTCCAAGATTGAGTTTTTTCTTCAACTGCCATAACGATTTCTTTGAAGAAATTGCAAAATTCCGCGCCGCACGCCGTATATGGGCTCGGGAAATGAAGGAAACCTTTGGCGCCAAAAATCCTCGTTCGTGGTTACTCCGTTTTCATACGCAAACGGCCGGCGTTTCACTCACAGCCCAGCAACCTCAAAACAACATCGTTCGAGTTACGATTCAGGCTTTGGCGGCCGTTCTTGGCGGAACACAGAGCCTTCATACCAATAGCATGGACGAAGCATGGGCGCTACCTAGCGAAGAGGCGGTAACCGTTGCGCTGCGAACCCAACAAATCCTTGCCGAGGAAAGCGGCGTTGTTAATACGGTCGATCCCTTGGCAGGTTCGTATTTTGTTGAGCACGAGACCAAGAAGGTAGAACGGCAGGTGTATAGTTACTGGAAGGAAGTGGAAGCTTTAGGCGGGGTTCTGCCTGCCATCGAAAAAGGATTTTTTCAGAGTGAAATAGCCGATGCCGCCTACCGCTATCAAATGGAAACTGACAATGCCAAGCGGATAATCGTCGGCGTAAATGGCTATGCTGATCCAGATGAAGATCTACGAATACCTATTTTAGCCATGGATCCACAAGGATATGATCGACAGGTGGCGAGATTACAACAGATCCGTCAGGAACGAGACGCCGATCAGGTTATTGAAAAGCTCAATGCTCTGCGACATGCCGCCGAGGGTAGCGCTAATACGATGCCCTTTATCATCGAAGCCGTCCGCGCCTACGCAACACTGGGCGAAATAACCGACATTTTCCGCCAAGTATTTGGCACCTATGTAGAACCCAATTGGATCTGATTCACACAGGCAAATTGCAGCGAATCAGGAAGGGATGTTTATGAGCAGTAACTGGTATCAAGAAGCTGTCTTTTATGAGTTGTATCTCCGTGCTTATTGCGATAGTAATGGGGATGGTCATGGTGATTTCAAGGGAGCAATCATGAAACTTGACCATATCCAGTCGCTCGGAGTCGATTGCATTTGGATATTGCCCATGTATCCCTCTCCGTTAAAGGACGATGGTTACGACATCGCAGACTATCGCAATATCCACCCTCAATATGGTACGCTTGATGATTTCAAAGCTTTTTTAGACGCCGCCCATGAGCGCGGGCTGCGAGTTATCACGGACCTGGTGATGAATCACACCTCTGATCAACACGCCTGGTTTCAACGGGCCCGAACAGATCCCGAATCTCCTCACCATCGATATTATGTGTGGAGTGATACAGGACAGGAATACCCTGATGCCCGGATAATTTTCCGTGATTATGAGGAGTCTAATTGGTCTTATGATGGTGCGGCCGGGAAATATTTTTGGCATCGTTTTTACCGGACACAACCTGACCTGAACTTTGATAATCCGGCTGTGCAGCAGGAGATGCTTGACATCATGCGCTTCTGGCTGGATATGGGAGTAGACGGCTTTCGCGCGGATGCCATTCCATACTTATTCGAACGGGCAGGGACTAATTGTGATAACCTGCCCGAAACTCACGCTTTCATGAAAAAAGTTAGGAAATTCTTGGAGGAAGAATACCCAGAGGCGATCATGATTGCCGAAGCCAATCAATGGCCTGAAGATGTTGTTGAATATTTCGGGGATGGTGATGAGTTCCATATGTGCTTCCATTTTCCGGTTATGCCTCGTCTCTACATGGCCCTCAGACAGGGTAACAAGCAACCCATTATAGACATATTAGCCAGAACTCCTGAGATCCCCAAAGGAACCCAATGGCTGACTTTCTTGCGCAACCATGATGAATTGACTCTGGAAATGGTAACAGCCGAGGAAAGACAGTGGATGTGGGAACAATATGCACCTGAACCAAGAATGCGACAAAATTTAGGCATCCGGCGTCGATTGGCACCACTCCTAGAGGCTGATAAGCGACGCTGGCTATTGCTAAATGCTTTGTTATTGTCGTTGCCGGGAACGCCCATCATCTATTATGGAGACGAAATAGGCATGGGCGATAATATCTGGTTACCAGACCGACATGGTTGCCGGACGCCAATGCAATGGTCGGCCGAAAAAAATGCCGGTTTTTCAGTAGCGGAGGATACATACCAGCCGGTTAATGTTGACCAACGCTTTGGTTACAAGGAGTTAAACGTGGCTCAGCAAGAGGAGGATCCCGATTCTTATCTTTGGGCAATGCGCTTCTTACTTAAGGGCCGGCAGGAGCATATGGCCTTACGCAGGGGCAGTATGAAGATCCAGAAAAACGACAATCCGGGTATGTTGGTTTACTGGCGATTCTTAGGTAACGAACCTGGTGCAGGACACAAAAATGCGGTCTCCCCGGCTGAAAGGCCAGTCCTATGTCTCTACAACCTCAGCAATCAACAGCAGTCCCTTTCGCTTGATATGCGGTCCGGTCAGGGTAAGACGTTCACGGATTTGTTGTCTCAAGAAAAGGTCTTAATAACTGAATGGCCCGTGGTGAAAATTCTGTCTCCCTACGCAAGCCATTGGTATCGGTTGGATCCGTAAGGCAGCCTGCTAGCGGCGCCTACCTCCGGTCAATAAGAGCAAATAGTACAAGAATTGACCTACGGCAGCGACGGCCGCGGCAACATAGGTCAATGCGGCCGCATCCAACACCTTGTTGACACCGTTAATCTCGTTGCCGATTAAGACCCCATTGCCAACCAACAATCTTTTGGCTCGTTTGGAAGCATCTAATTCAACTGGCAAAGTTATCAGCGTAAATATGACCGCGATGCCAAACAGGACCAGGCCTGCCCAGGCCAAAGCTGTAAACTGAAAGAGGAATCCCAAAATAAAAATCCAAGGGGCCAGCGAGCTTCCGAAACGGGCGGCCGGAACAATTGCGCTGCGAATCTGAAGCGGAAAATAGCCACCGGCGTGCTGCAGGGCGTGTCCCATCTCATGGGCAGCAATGCCGGCTGCGGCTACACTGGGCTTATGGTATACATCTGAACTGAGCCGAAGAACTCGTTTTCGAGGATCGTAATGATCGGTCAAACGTCCCTTGCTCTCTTCAATTTGAACGTCATATAGCCCCTGTGAATCTAATAAAGAGCGGGCTACTTGGGCTCCAGTGACCCCCCGGGCAGTGACCACTTTGTTGTATTGGTTGAAAGCGCCATTGACCCGCGATCGAGCCCATAGGCCAAGAATCAAACCTGGCAGGGCAAAGATTAACCAAAAAGGATTAAAAAACATCTTTAACTTGATGATCTCTATTTGGACTAATAAGTTATTTGAATGGTAGTAGGCTGGAGTTGTTTTTCCATCCTAGACTTCAGGTAATGGGTAAATACAAACGAGGCGATTCCGACAATCCAGCCCGGGATAAACATAAGAATGAGATTTTGCGTGGACAACATTTTAATATTTCCTTGTGTTAGACAAACACCGATAGGATTTCATCATAGAGAGGCCGATAGCTACGTTCAAGCATTCGCTACAACTACACCTCGTCGCCGGATACCCAAGCTATGGCAGGATTCTGACATAGTTCAGTCCAGTAGTCAATGATCAGGCGGGGAATTCCAACGAGACTCTAACAGATTATCTAACTGCCTAATACCTCTTTAAGGATGATCATTGTCTCTGCGCTCGAATTCAGCCTAAGGTATAATGGTCCTCGCATCGAAGAGTAGAAGCCAAATGGGCTATTGAATCACGTACAACGCTCAAAGTGCACGGATCGTAGAGTTTGTTATGAAGCTGTTGCGAATAGGCAAGTTGGTTCTGATATTGGCACTGATTCTGCTGATTCAGCACTCCCTTGTCTATGCCCAGGAGGGATCGGAACAGGAGATCTCTATTGACGCGGAAGCTGGCTTCGATGGTCTATATAAGGCTGAGTACTGGGTACCGGTTAATGTCACTGTAGCCAACAGCGGTTCGGACGTGGATGGCACTCTGCAGGTGGTTGTTGGTGGTGGGCCGACCAGCGATGAGATACTCTATACGAGTCCAGTTCAGTTACCTAACGGATCTAATAAGCAGCATACCTTCTTTGTATATTTGCCGGGTTACACGAGTAATATTACCGTACACCTGGTAGATGACGAGGGTCAGCCGCTTGGTGCCGCGACCACTGATCCGCTCACACTTCTAGCTCTAGATGAACTTAACTATGGCGTCGTAACAACGGACCCGGCCGAGTTCAATATTCTGGAACAATTTGAAGGAAATCGACGTAATGCGGCCGTCGCCTATCTCTCCTTGGAGGATCTACCCGAAGTTGCCTCAGCCTGGAACAGCCTCGATGTGCTTATCTTTCATAACGTCGACACCGGCCAACTAAGTTCAGACCAATTAGAAGCCATGCGTGCATGGCTCGAAGTTGGGGGTCAAATTGTGGTGAGTGGCGGCGCCGGCTGGCAGAAGGCGGCTGCCGGTTTGTCCTCGCTCTTGCCGGTTACCATCTTAGGAAATGAAACCTGGCAAGATATGCCGGCTTTGAGAGAAGAAGCCGATGAACCGTTCCGCGATCCCGGCTCCTATCTGGTTACTAAAAACCTCCTGGTTACCGGGGAGGCTTTGCTGCTGGAAGATGGGGTGCCGCTATTGGCCCGGCGAGAGTATGGCCGGGGCGCCGTCTATTTCCTGGCCTTGGACCCGGCACTACCTCCCATGGCAGATTGGGATGGGAGTGGCCTAATCTGGTCTCAAATCGCCCAATCAGTTCCTGATTGGCCGATGTGGGCTATTGGAGCCACGAATAGTTATGCGGCCGCTAATGCCGCTTCTAGCCTCCCGTCTCTAACCCTTCCATCAGGTTTTCAACTCTTTTTGTATCTCTTGTGTTACATTGTCATTATTGGACCAGTTAACTATCTTGTGCTAAATCGCAAGAATCGGCGGGAACTGGCCTGGCTAACAGTTCCAATATTGGTAATCATCTTCAGTGCGATCGCCTACCTGGTTGGTTTCCGCTTGAAAGGTAATGAGACGATTCTAAATCAATTATCAATTGCCTATGGCCATATTGACAGCGAACAGGTTCGAGTTCAGAGCCTCTTTGGTCTGTATTCACCATCTCGTGATACCTATGATTTGACGTTGCCTGGCAAGGCAAATGCCCGGCCATTCTCTCAGTCTTATGGGGCGCTATCTGGTAGTGGCAATATCGAAGCGATTGAACGGGGAAATGATCTCTACGTTAGAGGGATCCGCGTCGATGTGAGCGATGTCGAGATGTTGGTTGCTGATAGTTATCAGCCTGGCCCAGCCTTATCGGCGAATGTCGAGATGAAGATGATCGATACAGAATTTGTAGCGGATGTTTCGATCCAGAACAATGGTGATGAGGCTTATGATAACGTGACCCTTCTATTGGGGACAATGCCTATTCCTGTTGGCGATCTTAGGCCAGGAGAATCCAGATCATTAACTGAAAAAGTGTCCTCCATCTTGAGTTTACCGGCCTCTGGCGGACTAAGTGCTGGGCTTTACTCCTGTAGGCCCTTCGACCTCACCTATAGCCTCTAGTTACGGGACAATTTTAGGGACGACAAACTTTTTCAACGAGCCAGAGGTCTACCCTCGGTGGCAGTTGCTGGACTCGATTGTTCCCGAGTTCGGCTCAGCGGATTCTGGCTCAGCGATACCCGGGACTGTTACTCTCATTGCCTGGTCAGATGAAGAGCAGTTGGCGGCGCTATTGGATAACAAAGCGATTGAGAGCGCCGCAACAAGCCTTTATTTCCTCGAAGTTCCAATCAAACAATCGGCTCTTGTAGGTGAGAATGTCCTTATACCAAAGGCGTTATTCGATTGGCGAGTCATTGATGATAGTGGTCTCTATAACCCTGGTATTAGCGATTATTATTTTTCACCAGGTTGGATTGAGTATGAATTTACCCCCTGGCTACAATTCCGATCCATGATCATTGGCGACCTGGCGGTTGTTGTTCAAACAAATAGTTCGCCGACACAACAACCGATACCTCAGATAGAAATCTGGAATTGGTCCGCTCAAAAGTGGGATGTGATCGATGATCCCCATTGGGGGTCTAACCGAGTGACTGATCATCAGAGCTATCTTGGAGCAAAAAACAGTGTCCGTTTGCGCCTGGAAAATGGAACCTCCCAGGGAATCAATCTCCAGGAACTATATCTCGAATTGACCGGAGACCTGGGCTCTTGAGTATTCGGTACAATGTAAAAATACTGAACTAGGTGGCAGCTTACCCTAGCTAATATGTTCATTATCACTTAATTATGAGTAATATCATCACAATTCAGGCGCTATCGAAGCACTACGGACAGTTGACCGCTCTGGATAATCTAACCCTCGACGTTGAGGAAGGTGCTGTGGTCGGTTTTATCGGACCAAACGGTGCGGGTAAAACAACAACTATGCGCATACTTACAACATTGCTCCGTCCAAGCTCAGGTGAGGCCAGCGTTGCAGGTTACTCAGTGACCGAAGAACCCCAAGGCGTGCGGGGATCTATTGGATATATGCCTGATTTTTTTGGCGTTTATGAAGATATGAAGGTGTGGGAATACCTTGATTTCTTTGCTGCCTGTTACAATGTTCAGGAGACAATCCGGCCGAGTATGATCGGTGACTTACTCGACCTGGTAGATCTGGGTCACAAGCGAGATGAACTCGTTGAAAACCTAAGCCGGGGTATGAAGCAGCGACTTTGCCTGGCCAGGACACTTACCCACGATCCCAAAGTTCTAATCCTCGATGAGCCGGCAAGCGGCTTGGATCCACGAGCACGAATTGAGATGCGGGAGCTTTTACGTGAGTTGAAGAACATGGGTAAGACTATCTTTTTTTCATCGCATATTCTCTCTGAGATAGCGGATGTTTGCACACATATCGCCATCTTGGAAGCGGGCCGCCTGGTGGCTTATGGGGATATGGACGAGATGAAAAAGCAACTGCGCCCCCATCGCATATATATTGTGCGTATATTAGGCGATACAAGGGTAATTCAAGAAACGCTGCTACAAACAGATAAAGTGTTAGGGATTGGTCTACTTCAAGAGACGGACCCGGCATCAAATGCGGTTCGTTTCGAGTTTACGGGTGATGATCGTGAAGTGAGCCTGCTGTTGGCTGTCTTGGTAGAGAAAGAGGTTCCGATCATCTCCTTCGCCCAGGAGAGTAACGATCTGGAAGATGTATTTATGCACGTCACACGAGGCATCGTTCATTAACTACCATGAGTATAGTAAATACCGAAGGAACATAGAATAGGGCACAGGCTGTGAATTTACCGCAAAATCCTGTCGCAGTTAAGGAGTTACGAAGCCGCATGCGCGGACGTCGCGCTTTTGCTGTGCTAACCATCTATCTAGCGCTGATGAGTGGTCTCGTGTTAATTGTCTACCTCGCTTTTTCGGCCGCCTCCAATAATTCTTTTGGCCCAAGCAGCCGGCAGGCTGGCAAGGCGGTATTCGCCGCCGTCCTGACAATCCAAGTTTTTTTAGTTATTTTTATCGGACCTGCATTTACATCGGCCGCTATCAGTGGGGAAAAAGATCGCCAGACATATGATCTACTAAGAACAACCCTGCTACCGGCGCACTCGCTCGTGATCGGCAAATTGATATCGGCCCTCGCCTATGTTTTATTGCTGATCATCGTATCTATTCCCTTACAAAGTATCGCTTTTCTGTTGGGCGGTATATCTTTCACAGAGTTGGTCCTGTCCCAGCTACTCGTCATCATTTCGGCCATAAGCTATGCGCTTATTGGTCTCTATTATTCGACTGTGATGCGTTCAACGCTTGCTGCGAGTGTGGCCACGTTTGCTAGTGGGCTACTATTGACCATGGGTGGGCCTTTCCTGGCTGGCATTCTCGCTACTTTGGTGGGATCGTTCATGTTTGGTCCGAGCATGCCGAGTTGGTCGATGCAGGCGTTGCTCATATATGGCGGTATTTTGCTGGCGGCAACGAACTTGCCAGCGACCATAATTATTAGCGAAGTTTTTCTTCTGGAGGAGGATGCCTTATTCTACTGGACGAATGTCATTGATGGGCACACGGTTTTCATTTTATCACCTTGGTACCTCTACGCTCTCTTTTATGTCCTGGTAGGTTTGATCTTATACTGGGCATGCGTGCGCCGGGTAAAAAAGGTCCCAACGCGTTAGTTTTGTATCGTAAATACGTCACATGGAATACGAAGAAAGATTCTTGATCCTCGGCGATCAACTTAATAGGTGGGATGGACGTCGCCGGCAAGCGGAGGCGATTTTATGGGTCCCGCGGGCCCTCCTGGCCGGTTCGTTGGTCGCGATGATCATCGCAATTTTTATGCGTCTGTTTCCCTTTATGGATATTCGCACATTTTTGCTTTTGACCTGTCTGATAGCTATTACCAGCCTGGTGGCCTGCCTACTGTTAATTTTCAGGAGCCGTCGCACCTTGCTAACCCAGGCTCGCTACGCCGACGAGCAATTGGATCTGCTTGAACGCGCCAGTACGGCCGTGGAGATAAACGCAGGAATAGCAGCCGCAGTTCCCTCCATAACTTTATTACAGCTCGATGATACGTTGATGGCAATCGCGAGTGCAGATGGGGATCGGATAATTCCCCTTCGATGGCATTGGCGAGAAGTAGCACTGCTTTTTCTAGTCGTTTTTTTATTGATTGTCGCTGGTTTAGCTCCAAATCCTCAGAGCGATATCCTTGAACAACAAACAGCCGTATCCCAGTCTATTGAGGCCCAGTTTGAGGCGCTTGTAGAAATTGAGCAGGCGATAAACCAGAGTGAATTGTTAAACCAGGGTTTACAGGATCAGTTGCAAGCGCCGATACAGCAGGCTATAGAAGCATTACAGAACGAAGATTTAAATCGCGAGCAGGCGGTCGCCGTATTGTCAGAGGCAGAAGCAGATTTTCGCGAGTTGAGCGACCGTCTAAACAATAGCGCGATCGAGCAATCATTGAGGGATGCCGGCCAGCCCCTCTTGGATAATCCGGTCGGCCGACAACTGGGCGAGGCCATGGTGAATAGTGACCTCTTGGGTGCGAGTGTGGCGGCCAACAACCTGGCTGATTCCATCCCCACTTTGATCGAAGAAGAGCTCAGGCTCCTGGCTCAAGAATTGGCTCAGACTGCTGCGACTCTGCAGGAAATCGCGCCCGATTTGGCGGCCGAACTTACGGGAGCAGCCCAGTCCCTCCAATCTGGCGATATCGAAATCGCTCAAGAGGCTTTGCGCAAGGCGGGGGCTACCCTCCAAGAACGAGCCCAGGAACAAGCGGCGGCCCATATGGCAGCCTTTGCGGCGACCCAACTCGATGAAGGCAGCCAACAGGTAGCCCGTGCCGGGCAGACAGAAGAGGCCGCGGGAAATGGAGATGGCCAGGCTTCGGCAGGCTCAAGCCCAGGGCAGGGGGCGAGTGACGGAAATAGCCCGGGTCAGGGAGCCGATATGAATCCTACAGGCGAACAAGCCAAGGATCCTGGTGGTCCCGGATTCGGCGGCGGACCGGCCGAGAGTGTTTATGTACCTGAGCATATTGAGTTTGACGCTAATGAAGGCGTTAAGGTTGAATTACCAGCCGAATGCGCCGGCGATCCTGACGCTTGTGGTGCTCTAGTAAAGGAATCGGCAGTCGAATTTGGTGTTGAGAAGAGTCTTGTTCCTTACCAACAGGTTTTCGCCGATTATCGTGATACGGCATTCGAAGCGCTTGAAGGCGACTATATTCCTTTGACCATGAAAGAGTATATTCGCGAATACTTCACCAGTCTTGAACCATAAGAAGAAGAGTAATGGAAAACAACGATGATATATCAGTAGATCAATTTCGCCAGATCGCGGTCAAGATCGAGCAAGAAGTCGGCCGGGTCATTGTTGGCCAGGATACCGTGGTCCGGCATGTGCTGGTTGGAATACTGAGCGGCGGTCATATCCTCATGGAAGGTGTGCCCGGCCTGGGAAAGACGATGCTTATTCGTACGTTAGGCCAGGTCTTGGAGCTCGAATTTAGCCGAATCCAATTCACGCCGGATTCTGATGCCGGCCGACATTACAGGTACCGATATCATGGAAGATGTTGGGGACGGCCGGCGTGCCTTTCGTTTTCAAGCCGGGCCGGTATTTGCCAACCTGGTGCTCGCGGATGAGATTAATCGAGCCACACCGAAAACGCAGTCCGCGTTATTAGAAGCGATGCAAGAGGGTACTGTGACCATAGCTAATCATACTTATGATCTACCCTCTCCTTTTTTTGTCATGGCCACACAGAACCCATTGGAGATGGAGGGTACCTATCCTTTGCCGGAGGCACAGCTTGACCGGTTCCTCTTCAAAGTTGATGTACCCTTTCCATCAACTGAAGAGTTAACAGAGATTCTAGCCAGAACAACCGGCAGCGAGCGACCGGTGGCCGGCCCCGCGGCCGATGGTCAAATGATAGCATCCATGCAGAAATTGGCTCGCAAAGTGCCCATTGCCAGCCATGTCAGCGGCTATGTAAGCCGGCTCATTGTGGCCACTCATCCTGGAGATAGTCCGGCGCCATTGGTAAATGAGTATGTTCGGTACGGGGCAAGCCCTCGCGGTGGACAGGCGTTGATCTTAGGGTCCAAGATAACTGCTCTGCTTGCCGGGAGGTATAACGTTAGCTTTGATGACGTGGTGGCAGTGGCTCCTGCAGCACTCCGGCACCGGTTGCTTTTAAATTTCGAAGGACACGCGGCTGGTATTCGAGCAGATGAGGTTGTAGCAAATCTGATTGACCACGCTGATAGGAACGAGTAAGTCTTAGACTTAGAATTTTCTTTCAGTGACTTGCTCACATAGCCAGCGTGGGTGACATTATCGCAGCTTCGACAGCGTTGATAATCAAGAGATACCCTACCAAGTACAGGATATGCTTGTCTCAGTTCATTTCTATCACATCTTGAATAAACTCGCAGCCAGTTCTATTGCCAGGCGATACACCTGAGAGGCCATGTTGATTTTCGACGAGGCAACTTTACGCAAATTGGAACAGCTATCGTTGGTTGCCACTCATGTTCGAGTTGGCTTGTTGAAGGGGGACCGGAGGAGCAGCAAAAAAGGCTCGTCCGTCGAATTTGCCGATTATCGTGATTATAGCCAGGGTGATGATCTCCGCCGGTTTGATTGGAATGTATTTGCCAGGTTGGAGAGACCTTTCATCAAGTTATTGGAGGAGGAAGAAGATCTGGCTGTACACATATTGGTGGATGCCAGCGCGAGCATGAACTGGCCGGAGGGTGGGGCTGAAGCCAATAAATTTCATTACGCTTTGCGTCTGGCCGGTGCATTGGGTTATATCGCCCTGGTAAGCGGCGATCGCGTGGGGGTAACTTGGCTCACCGGCAAAGGAAATCTCAGTTGGGGACCCTATCGCGGCCGGCAGAACGCATTACCCATGTTTCAATACCTCGAGGCCGGTGAAGCAGTCGGATACACGAGGTTGAATGAAGCAATCCGCGATTATGCTCTAAGGGCAAGACGACCGGGCTTACTTATCTTGATCAGCGACCTTTTTTCACCCTCTGGTTTTATGGATGGACTAAACGCTCTACTTAGCCGTGGCTACGAGTTGGTAATTGTCCAATTGCTAAGTCAGGAGGAGATGGACCCACCGTTGGGGCGTGATGTTAAACTCGTCGATGTGGAGAGTAGGGCAACTGCCGAGCTCACCCTCGATATACCCACCATCAGTCGATATAAACAGCGGCTAGGTGAATGGCAATCAGAAACAGCAAAGTATGCGGCCAATAATGGTATTTATTTTGTGCCGGTGATGACTGATCTGCCTTGGGATAAATTAGTCCTGAACTCATTGAGATCCCGAGATATCGTCAGGTGATGGCCTTCTTAGCCCCAGCTCTGCTCTTATTAAGCCTGTTGGTTGTACCTATCCTACTCCTCTACATGCTCCGCTTACGCAGAGAGGAGGTGGTTGTGAGCAGCACCATGCTTTGGGAGAAATTACTGCGTGACCGTGAAGCAAACGCTCCCTGGCAAAGATTGCGACGCAACCTTCTGCTGATCTTACAGTTGTTGATCTTACTCGCCCTGATCGTTGCTCTCGCCCGGCCTTTTTTTCCGGTCCAGGCCATTGCCAGTGGTAATGTTGTCGTCATGTTGGATGGATCGGCTTCGATGTTGGCCAAAGATGGCTTACCGACCCGATTTGCCGAGGCTCGAAGTGCGGCTGCCAGGGTAATAGCAGGTTTACGGGGAGATGATCAGGTCACCATCATCCTGGTTGGTAAGGAGCCGCGCATTCTTGCCGCATCGATCACGGATCGCCCATTGCTTTACGATGCCTTGGATGGAGCCGACGCTATGGCGGTTGAAGCTGATTGGGATTCTGCCCTGGCTCTGGCCAGCGGCGTAGTACAAGGTTATGAGGAAGCACGAGTAGTAATTATTTCAGATGGCGGTTTGCCTGTTCGCTCTCCACCTGTTCCAGCCGAGGTCGACTTTATCCAAATTGGCTCCGATAATGCGAACCTGGCCATCTCGGCAATAGCATCCCGGGCAACCGCGGATGAATTATATCTATACGTCAGAGTTACCAATTATGGTATTAAAGATCGATCAACATTAATAAGCATTGATGTTGATGGAAATTTGCAGGAGTCGCGCGAGATCGTGCTCTCCAGAGAGAGTAGTACCAATTTGAGCTGGATGTTGCCGGAGGATACCCAGGTAATATCAGCACAGTTATACGTTGAAGATGGGGATCTTCTGGGCGAGGACAACCAATTGTGGACTATCCCTGAAGACAGCAAGCAGAAACGGGTGCTGCTGATTTCCGAAGGTAACAGATTTCTGGAAACAGTTTTTTCAAAGCTACCCGGATATCAACTATTTCGGAGCCCGACCAGCGCAGAAATTCCCCATGAGCAGATGGGAAGTTATGATCTCGTGGTATATGATTCCGTTCCAGTACCATCGCCTCCTCCGGCAACCGATCTACTAATTATCAACCCTCAACCTGGTGATCTTGACTCGACAAATGAGGCTACGCCCCTGGTGAAAGTGAGCGGCGTGTTTTCCACTACTAGCGTTATTCATCTTGATGAAAGTCCAATATTGCGCTATGTAGATTGGAGTAATGTTAATATTCTCGAGGCAACAAAGGTAGAAGTTCCCTGGGGTCAGGCAATCGTCGAGGCTGAAGGTGGGCCTCTTCTTTTATCTGGTGATTACAATGGACAACGTATTGTTATAATGACCTTTGCCCTCCAAGAGTCAGATCTGCCACTGCAAATTGCATTTCCAGTGTTAATGGCTAACATTACTGGCTGGCTTAGTCCCGGAAGAGTTATCGAAGCGTCCGATTTGCTATCACTGGGAGATCTATTAAGAATTACTCCAGATGCCGATACAGCGGCAGTAGTAATAATAAAACCTGATGGATCTCGGTGGACTGAACCGGTTATTAGCGGTTCAATCGTGTTTGCGGAAACGGACCAGCTCGGCGTCTATGACCTATTATTTCGATCAGCAGAAGCTGAGAGATTGGCCGGCCATTTTGCGATAAATCTTTTGAGTCCGATTGAATCGGCGATTGAACCCAAAGAGAGTATTCGCTTAGGTCCAACGGATATTTCTTCTCCAGATGAAGGGGATATTGGCCAGCGAGAGTTTTGGCCACTCTTTGTGATTTTGGCTTTTCAGATCCTGCTCGTCGAGTGGTGGATTTACCATCATGGTGCGCGATTGCCAGATTGGACTATAAATAGAGACAGTTGGAAGCGTATAAACCGATGAAAACCGAATGTGGCAATGAACGTAAAAGCTAATTTGTATCCAGGCATTTTTTTTGTTGCCATGCTTTTTGCGGTTCTTAGCCTGGTCGCATGCTCAGAAGCAAAAGGGCAATTAAAACCGCTTTTGCCTGAATCTTCACGAGAAAGGATCTTCGAGGCCGAGCCGCAATTGGTGACATTTTCCGATCTTCAAGAGCACCCGGAGGATTTCAAAGATAGCCTTATTCGAGTGTCTGGGAGTTACTTTCGACTGAAAACCCCCAACTGTTTTCCCATTAGTGGCTATGATGCCGAATGGATGCTTGTTAGTGAGGATTTGCGCTTGGATGCTGTTGGCTTTGAGCAGCTCATGCGCTTGGTCGAGGAAGGAACGATATTAACCGTAGATGGATTCTTCCGGCTTTACGAGGGACCGCTCGGTTGCGGCAAGGCTGCCCCTATCACAACTGCCTGGTTTTTGGAGGTTCTCCAGATCGTCCAACCAAACCCGCTATTAAAGAGTGGTAGTAAGGGATCCGGTTTTGGCACCCCTATTGGAAGCCCACCAATAGCGACCGTCCCTGGCACAGCAACAGCTCTGCCACCTACAATACAACTGCCCATAACAGAAACACCTCAACTCACAATGGTACCGACAGGCACGCCAACGGCCATTGGCACGATACCACCTATGGGCACTGGAACCATAACGCCTACAGGGACGAGGCCTTCTACCGGCACCCCTAAGACAACGCCTACAAATCAAAGTACGGGTACAACCACCCCAACGCCCACCCGAACAGTAACACCAACATCATCAGCTACACCGATTGCCTCACCAACCCTCGGACCAGCGCCAACACAACCGCCATTGCCTACAACATATCCAGGACAAACGCCAATGCCGACCGGGTATCCAGGATAATGATAAATGGATTTCAGACAGCCGTCTCTCCGCGGACCAAAATAGCTGGAGCAGCCAGGTGGTTTATTTTCCGGCGATCTCAGTTGCTGGTTCAGATTGCCGATGGTGAGGTAAGATTGCCAGAATTGACCGGTCCGGGGGATTTGGACCTGACGATTATACGCCGGCAATACCTAGGAACCTTTAACGGTCAACACTGCTTTTCTGCCGAAGTTACCGAGGCAACGGATCCTCCGGATGGATGGATTTTCAAGAGCCTGAGAAGCTTATTTGGACTACTGCAGGAAGAATTGTTTTGGATTACTGGGGCGGCCTGTTCAGATTGTGGACTGGGATCGAACCCACCAATATTGCGGTCGCTGTGGCCAACAGACTGACACACATCCGCGAGAGAGGGCCAAAGTATGCCCTAGCTGTGGACTAATAAGCTACCCGCGAATCTCACCGGCTGTTATTGTTCTGATCGAGAAGGGTCAGGAAATTTTATTGGCGCGCTCGCTTCGCCATCCCTTAGGTTTGTACAGTGTATTGGCCGGCTTTGTTGAGGCAGGTGAGACGCTCGAAGCCGCCATAATTCGCGAAATCAAGGAAGAAGTTGGATTGCAAGTAAAGGACATCCGTTACTTTGGTAGTCAACCTTGGCCGTTTCCAAATTCACTAATGATCGCCTTCACCTGTACATACGCCGGCGGCGAAATCGAGATCGACAAAGAAGAGATGGCCGATGCTGGTTGGTATCGGCTGGAAAATTTTCCAAAGATCCCACCAGAGATTAGTATAGCCCGCCAGATGATCAATTGGTTTGTGGCCCGGCAAAAGAGCAAAGGAGCTGCAGGCTGATCGGCTGCATGGCTAGCTGCCTAAAAGAACGGCCGAGAAGGTTGCCACGAATACGACGACACTGATGTAGCCGTTAACATTGAAGAAGGCGATGCTGAGCTTGCTTAGATCGTCTGGATTGACCAGGGAATGCTCATAGATGAACAACAACGCCATCAGAACCAGACCAAGCCAGTAGGGCCATATCAGGCTCAAAGAAAGCCCAACCGAGACCATCAATATCATCGTGGCGACGTGGCTTGCTGCTGCCACACGCAAGGCCCGTTGGGTACCAAAACGCACAGGTATCGAATAGAGCCCCGCTGATTTGTCAAAAGTCACATCCTGGCAGGCGTAAATAATGTCAAAGCCACCAATCCAAAAAGTAACAGCCGCCATCAGGAACCAGGCCGGTAGATCGGCAACAGTAAAAATGGATCCCCTCACAGCCACCCAGGCCCCGATGGGCGCCATGCCATCGGTGAAGCCGAGGATGTAATGACACATCCAGGTGAACCGTTTGGTGTAGGAGTAGCCAACCAGAAATAGCAAAGCAAAGGGAAAGAGTAATAGGGCCAGGGGATCTAACATCCAGGCAGCGAAGGCGAGTATGCATAGAGAAATGATGGCCGAGATCAATACCGTGCCTGCTCCGATCGTTCCAGCCTGGATAGGACGTCCGGCCGTGCGCGGATTGCCGGCATCGATAGTCCGGTCAACATATCGATTGATGGCCATCGCAGCAGTCCTGGCTGTTGCCATAGCGACTGTGATCCAGATGAAGTCCCACCAATTGGCATATTGCCAATTATCCCAGGCCAACAACATACCTAGATAAGCGAACGGTAATGCGAAAATGGTATGTTCAAATCGAATCATATTCAGGAAGGTGCGGAGTCTAGGCATATATTTTTTAGAACTCCAAACTCAGCTGGTCAGGTTCGTTGGGAAGTGGGCGGACAAATCGCCAGCAGGTAACTAAATCCTTGATGATCGTCCTGTCCGACAAGCGAAAACCTGCCTTGATAATCATGGTTTCCCAATATTTTGCCGAATGGAGGCGAATGCCGGAAAAACCACAAGTTAGGATGGTCGTTGGCGATTGAATACTCTCCGCGATTAGAAACTGTCCACCAGGGGCGAGGATGCGAAAGATTTCTAAAAATAGGAGCTCTTGATCGCCCTGCTGCCAATACTCTGATGCGGCGTGTAAGATGGTTAGATTGTTGACACTGGCATCAGGTAAGGGTAGCACGTTGGTGCTTACATCGCGCCAGGAAATCCGGGGATCTGCAATATATTCGGCTTGCATTCTGGCCCTGGCCAAAGGGCTGGCCGGAGGTGAGCTGGGGATTAAAAGTGTTGAGTACAGTAATATGTCCGGTAGTCAGTCGCCGGCTGAACTTGACGGGTATGTGGCGCCGACCTACACAGATGTGGGTGATGTTATCTGTCGGCTGCAACTTCCCGAGCACAAAAAGTGTGTCCCTTAATAGTCCAATATCGTTGGTATAGCCAGCAGCCCACAGAGAGGCCAGGAACAGGTAGAGTAACAATACCTGAAAGGCAAAGGCGATAATAATAAATGAGTACCAACCCTGGATGATACTTGTCCAAATGATTAGCAGGCCGACCGCCATCCCCCCCCCGTAACCAAAAATATAGGTCGGCCAGCGCTCCTGGACATACCCTCGGGTGAGCCGAATGTGGTTGGTGATTTGCATGACCATCAACTATAATCGCTTTCAAACACAGCACAAAATGAAAATGCCTGCCTTTTACCCCCCTGCTATCGCTCCTCCGGAATCATATGTAAACGAGGAGTTCATTCTTAGACCTCTGCTAACGAGCCATGTGGAATTGGATTATGCTGCCTTGATGGTCAGCAGAGAGATGCTTCGACGTTGGGGAGGTAGCGAATGGCCGGCCGATAATTTTGATCTCAAAGGCAATCTGGCTGATTTAGCCGTGCACCAAGGAGAGTATGAAGCAGGTGTGGCTTATACCTATACCATGCTTAATCTGAAAGAAGATGAATGTCTCGGCTGCGTTTATATCGAGCCGCTCTCAAGATATTTGGAAATGGGAAGAATTTCCTCTCTTGCCTATGGATCCACAGTAGCGGATTTTGAAGCAGTCGTCCGATTTTGGGTCAAAGAGCCCACGCTGGAAGATAATCTAGATCGACGTCTGTTCCGGGAATTGACTTCCTGGATCAAGAAGGATTGGCTTTTTTACCGGGTGTTTTACCGTGTCAATAGTCAGGACCGGCGCCAGGTAGCCTTAGCTGAAGAGGCTGAGTTGCAGCTTCATTACACCTTGGATATTTCTGGTCGCATCGGACAATTTCTGTTGTATGATCTTATCCAGCCTGACGGTTTAGGAGCTGAATAAATGCCAATCGGTACTTTTTTTGCCGGCATAGGCGCGTTAGTGTGGGATCCCAATTCGGAAACTTACCTCTTGCTGAAGCGTTCGATGGTAAAAGATTTTGCAGCTGGCGCCTGGGAATGCGTGACCGGGCGGGTGGATCAAGCGGAAGGTTTTGGAGAGGCGCTGCATCGAGAGGTGCGAGAGGAAACAGGATTGACCGTTGAGCCGATATTTGTGTTGGGAACGACCCGTTTTTATAGGGGTGAAGAGCGCCCAGAGAACGAATTACTTGGAGTGGTTTATTACTGTACGCTTGTTAACTCCGTGGGGGAAAAGTCGCAATCTAAGCCCGAAATCCATTTGAGCCCGGAACACGATATGTATCGTTGGGTTTCAGTTGAGCAAGCTCATAAGTTACTCAATCTAGCTAATTCGAGCGAGCATTGGCTTCTACGAATCATTGAAAAAGCAGAATTTGTGAAACAACACCTACCTTCGAAGATGAGCGAATATTTCCGGCAAAATGGCTTCGATATAGATACCATCTAACTCCCGGGTTTTGCCTGCTTCCGTGTTATAATTCAGACCAGTTTATTGTCTTCAGGTAACCGTCAAGCGGCGGCTCCTGATAACCTTGCTCACTCAAAGGAGTTACTTATGCCCGCTGCACAGTGGAACAAGCCACCGGATATGCAAATTGATCCCAGTAAAACCTACCTTGTTACGATTGAAACCGCCCGCGGCTCGATCGAGCTTGAGTTGTACCCGCAATACGCGCCAAAAACAGTCAACAATTTTGTTTTTTTGACCCAAGAAGGTTTTTATGATGGTATCACCTTCCACCGGGTGATCGATAATTTTATGATCCAGGGGGGCGATCCTACCGGGAGCGGCCGTGGTGGACCAGGATATCGATTTGAAGACGAATTTGTTGGTAATAGTCTGAGACATGATACTGGGTCACTTTCGATGGCCAATGCCGGTCCAAATACGAACGGAAGCCAATTTTTTATTACTCACGCACCTCAACCACATCTTGACAATAAACATACAGTTTTTGGCAAGGTTGCGGCCGGTCAAGATGTGGTAAATGCCATTCGACAGGGTGATGAGATGACAGAAGTAACCGTTCGCGTAGCTTGAGAATTATCGCTCTGCCGGAACTGGCATAGGCCGCCAAGTACTGAACGAGGGGTTCAACCGACAGATCTGTCAATCCAATCCTCTGCATAGGTTCATTACCCCATGGTTTCAAAGGAATCACATGACCTGATCACACAACTTGGGGATGAGTTGCTTATGCGTTGGGCCACGACAGCTGATGCTGATGAATTGGTGGTATTCAATCTGCGCATGCATAGCGAAGATCTCAAGGACAAGCCCGAATTATGGTTGAAGGATTGGACTAGAGATATCTTGAGCAGACATCACCTAACATTCTCGGCCAACAGCGTAACGGTTGTGGTTGACCCCAACAAGAGAATAGTTTCCTAAATGGCCAGGATTCCGCAGAAATAGGCTTATGATGGGTTATCTTTTCGATGCGGCCGGCCAGAATTGATCGCCACAGATCCTGATTACCGCAGGGCTGGCCTGGTCCGACGTCAATTTGAATATTTTCATACCCAGAGTGTGGCTGAAGGTGACTTTCCTTTCAAACTTTGCGCCAACCATCAGGAATACGAAGCGTTGGATCGGGAATTCGCCCGGCCAAAACCGCCCTATGCTTGGTATCTGCGGGTCCCGGATTTACCTCGATTTTTATGGCATAACAGTCCCGTACTAGAAAAACGACTTTTTACCAGTGGTATTGCTGGTTACAGCGGATCACTCAAACTTAACTTTCATCAAAGCTAGATCAGGTTGGAACTTTCTGATGACCGGAAATAAAAGATTGATCCCTACATACCGGAACACTTTTTTGATGGTGATGCTTTTTTCCCAGGGTCATACTTTATTGCAACTTCTCTTTGGTTATAGGATCATGGACGAGCTCAACTACGCCCATGTTGATTGTTTCGCTAAAAGCGGCGAAATTGCGGTTTTGCTCCAGGCATTGTTCCCAAAAAAACATTCAAATATGATTCCCATATCCTATTGGTAAGGGCAAGCCAAATGCTTACACGTATCCTTAGAAACCGATTAAGGTTGGCGACACGGCTGATCGAATGTGCCAATTTATAAACCCTTGAAACAAATATCCCAGTAGGAATATTGCCAGGAGATAAGCCAGAAAAAACTTGACCCCAACAATTAATCCATTGCAACCGTTCCTGGGAAAATCCGGTCTACTCATGCTGGACGGCGGTCTGGCTACGGAATTGGAGAATCGAGGCCACAATCTTGATGATGATCTTTGGTCAGCAAGGTTGTTGGTGGACGATCCGTCGGCAATAGCCCGCGTGCACCAGGATTACCTGGCGGCCGGGGCCGACTGTCTCATCACAGCCAGTTATCAAGGGACCATCCATGGTTTTATGCAGCGAGGTTTTGGGAAAAGCGAAGCTGAAGATTTATTGACCCAGGCCGTCGTACTGGCGCTTGATGCCCGGGACGCTTTTTGGGCAAATCCTGAGAACCGGCCTGGAAGGATACGGCCGATTGTGGCCGCGAGCATTGGTCCATATGGGGCAGTTTTGGCCGATGGCTCAGAATACACGGGCGATTACGATCTGGACGAAGAAGGTCTTTATCTATTCCACCGCCGAAGATTCCAGATATTGGCTGACACCCAAGCTGACATGCTGGCCTGCGAGACGATCCCATCGTATTTTGAAACCATCGCGTTAATATCTCTGTTGCAACAAACGCCCGATCGTTACGCCTGGTTTTCTTTTAGCTGCCAGGATGAAAAGCGGATCAACGATGGGACGCCCCTTGCAATTTGTGCGGAACTGCTGAATGAGATTGATCAGGTTGCAGCTGTGGGTGTAAATTGCACCGCGCCTGGTTTGATCCCAGGTCTGATTGCCGAGATAAAAAGAGTGTCAAAGAAGCCCATCATCGTTTACCCAAACTCTGGCGAAGAATTCGATGGGACAATCAGACGTTGGGTGGGATCCTCTGATTCTGATGGTTTTGCCCAGGCAAGTTTGCAGTGGCGGTTGGCCGGGGCAACTTTGATTGGTGGTTGTTGCCGGACCGGACCAGAGCATATCCGTAAAATGCGATCGCAATTATTAAAGTAGGTTGCCCATGCCAGTCCTGGGACAGATAGCCGCGCTCGCAACCGCCTTCTGTTGGTCACTAACGGCGATATTCTTCAGTTACAGTGGCCGGCTTGTGGGTTCTCAGGTGGTGAATAGAACCAGGTTGCTATTCGCCATGCTCTTCCTAATTACAACACACCTGGTATTGATGGGAAAACTTTTCCCTATTGATGCTGGCCCACAGCGCTGGGGCTGGTTAGCGTTATCGAGTATTCTCGGCCTGGTACTGGGAGACACATTTCTGTTTCGAGCCTATGTTCTGGTCGGCCCCCGTTTATCTATGTTAATGATGTCAATGGCGCCTATTCTCAGCGCCGTTCTGGCATGGTTGTTTCTCGGCGAGTTACTTAGTCGAAATGAATTGATCGGGATTAGCCTGACAGTTGCTGCTATTGCCTGGGTGGCAACCGAAAGAAGGTCCGCCCAGAGCGTAGTGGAAGATAAACGCTACTGGTCAGGTCTCTTTATGGCATTTTTAGGGGCCTTGGGCCAGGCTTCAGGTCTTGTTTCGGCAAAAATAGGTATGGATGGCAATTATCCAACCATATCGGCAACGGTCATTCGAATTTTTGTGGCTTTGGTGGTTCTCTGGTTTATTGCCGGATTACGAAGAGAGATAATTCCAACGGTTCAGGAGTGGAAAAACAGGCAGGTATTTTTGGCCATGATCGCCGGTACCATAGTCGGACCTTTTCTGGGGATCTGGTTATCGCTTGTGGCCGTTCAATTAGCTCCGGTTGGTGTTGCTGCGACCTTGATGGCCTTGCCCCCGGTGATTCTCATCCCCCTGGGTTATTTCATCTACAATGAACGGATTAGCCGGCGAAGTATCCTTGGAACGGTTTTCGCATTCGCCGGCGTTGCTCTTATTTTCCTGCCGTTCTAAATAGAATCCGGTTACTTAAGAGACACAGTAGAAGAAATGCCGGAATCAAGCCTGCCGCATGTCCCTGGTGCTAAATAGCTATATAATCAGCCTTGTTCTGAATAAGTTAAAGAGCAACCACAACAACACGGCTACGCTTGATTGCTCACAGAATGCCTCACAGGCGATTGTACCTTTGAGGTAAAAAATCCACGGCGTTTGTATCGGTTAATACCTAGAGAAGATGTTGATCATCTGAAGGAGTAGAGAGGAGATGGAGCTAATCGTTGTATTGATTGTTGCGGTTGGCCTGCTAATATTGTTATTCGCCGCGATCAAAGTTGTCGCCGAGTACGAAAGAGGCGTAATTTTTCGTCTCGGCCGGGTTCAAGAGGCCAAAGGCCCGGGTCTATTCTTTATCATTCCTATTATTGATAAGATGATGAAGGTAGACCTCCGAACGATCACCCTGGATGTGCCATCGCAGGACGCGATAACGGCCGATAACGTAACAGTCAGGGTAAATGCGGTGGTTTACTTCAGGGTTGTCGATCCCGTGCTCGCTATTATTAACATCGAGGATTATCAGCGTGCGACCTGGCAGATCGCCCAAACCAGCCTGCGAAACGTGATCGGTCAATCAGAGATAGACCAGCTCCTACAAGAACGTGAACGGATTAATGCTCGTTTGCAACATATTATCGACGAAGCTACAGAGCCTTGGGGAATCAAGGTTAGCATCGTGGAGATCAAGGATGTGGAATTAGATACAACCATGGTCAGGGCCATGGCGCGCCAGGCGGAAGCCGAGAGAGAGCGACGGGCCCGGGTTATCAAGGCTGAGGGTGAGTTGCAGGCGGCTTCCCAATTAGCCGAAGCGGCCCAGCTCATGCAAGAACAACCTGCTTCTTTGACCCTGCGTTATCTGCAAACCTTGTTGGATATCGGAGTAGAGAATAATACAACAACGATCTTCCCGATACCGATTGAGATGCTGGATGTCTTTTTGAGTCACTATGGTGATAAGAAGGATAAATCTTAGGCCGGCAGCCGGATCAGATAGCATTGTCAAGCGAAGAATCAAAATTGGAGTACGTTAGTTTGCCCCGTCGAATTATCCTGGTTTCTAGCCTCATCTTGCTTTCTTTGACCGGCTGTTCTTTGCTGTCTCCGCAGCAAGGACCGGTAATTCCAACCCCACCCCCCGTGGTATCATCGGGCACTGTCAATTTTTCAGATCTCCAATTGATCACCAATCCTGTAAGTACGATTTCTCCGGCTGTTGATCTAGAAATCGAAGCGTTGATCAACGCCGTTTCAGAGCAACAACTGATTGCCTACGTTCAAACTTTGGAGGCTTTTGGGACACGGAATACTTTTAGCGAAACCCAGCGCGATGATTATGGGATAGGCGCTGCCAGGCGTTGGATACATGACGAGTTTCTACGAGTGAACGGAGGCGCACTCCAGGTTGAATATGAAGATTTTGTCGCGTACATCGATGGTCGACAGACAAACCAACGTAATGTTATCGCCACTCTTCCGGGAATAGGCAACTATCATGGGGCAACTGTATTGATAGCCCACTACGATTCTCGTCATGTTGATCCTAATGATGGCGACAGTCGTGCCCCCGGCGCTGACGACAATGCCTCTGGAGTGGCACTACTACTCGAATTGGCCCGACTTCTGAGTTCACGTTCGTGGAATCAAACGATTGTCTTCGCCGCATTCGCAGCTGAAGAGCAGGGTACCCATGGAAGCCGGTATTTCGTTCAAGACAAGATGCTTGAGGGGCGCGTTTTTGATGCCGCAATCGTCAATGATATTGTCGGTGGACGGCCTGGCATCCAACAGTCAATTCGTTTATTCTCTCCAGGACCAGACTCCAATATCTCGCGCCAGCTCGCCCGTTATATTGATCTAGTTGGCGGTATGTATGTTCCAGAATTCCGGGTGGATATAATCGATGCTCTTGATCGAGAAGGGCGGTATAGCGATCATCGTGAATTCATCAATGCCGGTGTCCCTGGTATTCGGTTGACGGAATCTGAAGAGGATAGAGACCACCAACATTCCGGTTCCGACACATCTGACCAGATAGATTTCAATTATTTGCGACAGGTAGCCCAGCTCAATCTAGCTGTTGTCGCCAATATGTCGGGTGCACCGCCAACGCCATCCGACCCCACCGTCGCGCCAACGGCCGATCCTGGCGCCTACGTAATTAACTGGTCTCCGGACCCGCTGGCCTCCGGTTATGCAATATCCTTCCGGACTCTAGGCTCTGAAGGGTATCCTCCTTTTCGTTTTGTGTCTGCGGCCGAATCCGGTAATGTGGCGATAACCGGACTTGATCCTCAGGTAACTTACGCGCTCAGTCTGGCAGCGATTGATGGCCGCGGTCGACTAAGCATGTTTTCTCCAGAACTAATCGTAGGTGGCTAGGGGTGGTTACAATCTGCCTGGCAAGGATCAGAGCAATCCAAGCTCCGGAACCGCAAATGAGGCGAATCAATTTCTGCTGGTTTTCTCCGCTAACTGACTAGACTTAACAGATAACGCCGTCTAAGGTGAAATCACCACGAAAACATCGCCCTCTTCAGATCCAGCCTCGACATTGATTATTATTTCAAGGCCATTTCGGCTAAATGTCATGAATGCCGAATCCTCTGATATGGTCGGATCCTCAACTGCGGTCCAGCCGGCTGCCGGCATTTCCACCTCATAAAACGCCACAATCTCCGCGATCGAGCGCGAGATGCGAAAACCAACCAGATCGGCTATCGCGGTGACCTCAAAACTCCCTTCAGGTAGCGGATAAAGATCTGTAAACAAACAACCGGGGGGGATAATTACCTCGTCAGAATCAATTAATTCGTACCAATTAATTTCAACAAACAACGTGCCATTCTGAACCTGGCCTGTCGACCCAAAATCAACTTCACCGTTTAACTCCATCGCTACTTGAAGCGGACGTTGACCATCTTCAGCGACATAAATATCTCCATGAACAGATACGTCCTGGTTCGCGAAGCGAGGCAGTATCTGCCGTTCCAGGGAAAAATGATGGGTCAGCTGACCATTTACAACCTCACCAGAAGCGATCAATGGTGCGCCAACCATATCGACCAGGAAATAATCGGGATTGATGATTCCTGAAATCATTTGCACATAGTCCTGCCTGGAAGTTGAGATACAGCTTACAGTGGGAACATGAAGAAAATATGCGTCCTCATATTGACCAACAACCATCGTCCGAATATTTGCGGCTGCCCCTTCGCCCTCGTAATAAATTTCCAAAACTCGTGTAGGTGGATTTTCCAGAACTGCCAGTCCACTTTCAATGCGCCAAGAATGGGAATCCGGGGTAATTGAATTGGGTTCGAAACGCAGAATCATCTCCCTCCGGAAATTCTGGAACTCAGAATCCTGAATCGTACTATAATCCAAGCTTCTCAACTCTCCCTCGTTCTCGGTTTCCTGAGGAGCAACATAGACCGAGGCCGTCTCTGAACCTACTGTCACCGCCGGCGAAGTCGTCTCATCCAGCTGCTCATTCTCAACCGGAGAGACCAGGTCATTGTCTCCGTCCGTAGAACAGGCAACCAAACCGACAAGAACACCGATGACTATCAAAAATACCGGCAACCTAACCACTAGAAAAGGCACCACAACAACCTATCCGATACAACCACCAAAGGAACGAGGGTATGTACTGAACTATCAGAACTTGCGACCAACTAAAGCAAATAGTTTTCGTCAACATCCAACACCACCACCTGCGTATCCGTCTCAGCCCGAACGCGATCAGACCAGGCAGAAACATCCTGCTCAATAGGTGGCCAGGTATTGTAGTGATAGGGGATAACCACCGCCGGTTTCAGAAACTTAACCGCTTGCAGGGCATCTCCAGGTCCCATGGTAAAATTATCCCCGATCGGAATTACCGCCATGTCAAGCCCCCCCTGACCTATCAAACCCATATCCGAATAAAGAGCCGTATCACCGGCAATATATACTCTTTTACCGCCCGCTTCCAGGAGAAAACCGGCCGGCATTCCCCCATAGGACCCGTCGGGTAATCCAGATCCATGAAAAGCAATAGTTAACTTAACTCGACCAAAAGGGTGTTGGTATCCACCGCCAATATGCTGCGCGTGAACATTGTCATGGCCCTGTCCAGAAATCCAGCTGCATATCTCAAAGTTGGCTATTACTAATGAATTGCATCGTTGCGCGATTGACAAAACATCGCCCATATGATCGCCATGACCGTGCGTCAACAATATATACTCCGGCGACACCGCAGCGGCTTCGGTCAAAGCCACAGGATTTCCCGAAAAGAAAGGATCTACGACAATCTTCGTGCCATCTACATCCAAGGAGAGCGTAGCATGGCCGTGCCAGGTAAGTACAAACGACATATTAACCTCCCGAAACAATGAAAATGAAATTTGAGCGACTTGCCGACAAAACAAGAATCAGCGCCTAACGATTTTGGACTAATGTTCAAAAAACCGTTTTGATAACCGCCGCGTATACAAATATATACTGTAAACTGCACAGACCCAAACCAAACAAAATCTGGCTCTCAATATGAATCCAACGTACAAGAATTGAGCTTCACAAGAGACCGGAAAATTCACCGCGGTTAAAACAAAAGAGCGCTGGGATCATAACTAAGACCCCAACGCCCAAAGATTGCTAACCCAGGTCAAGACTTAATCTTTCGGCACGATGCCATATGCAATGACCATGGCGACGGGACCCAGGCTACAAACGTTACGGCAAACTACCTCTTACTCCTATATGCCCAATACCGTAGCAGCAACCTGACAGCCACCGCCACCACCAGCAGCCAGCCACTCAGCAAGCCTTGAACTCTCGGTAGCTCCAGAGCTGGCATCCAAATAAATGCCCTTGGCCCAGTAATAATAGCGCTGAGTTTCTTCTGCCCAGTTCTCAAATGCTCCGCCAGATGCCGCGTAGCCACCATTGTAACCGGCAAACGAAAGGAATTGATTGCCGCCAGTATAGCGCATCTGCTCTTGATAAAATGCCAACCCACGCATCGCATTCGTATCTGGATCCAGCATATCTTCACCTGGAAGAAAATGAAAAGGCATCACTTGAAAGAGGCCTTGCGCGCCTGCATAAGAGCTGGCCTGAGGATTTCCACAGGACTCAATCTGCATAATCGTTGCCACAATATTTGGGTCAATATCATATTCAGCCGCCCAACGAACTATCTGCAGTTCCCAATACTTGACTTCTGGCGTGAACAAAGATGACAAGTTGCCCAACTCAAGTTTCTGCTTATTAACGCCTTCCGTATTGCTCGACATACCACTATACGTGACCTCAAAGGCATTATTTTCAACCGATGTCGCGCCGCCATTGAACAACGAAAATCCGCCGTCAACTGAAAAGGGCTGTTGTCCACTGGCCGAAACAGCAATGCCCGAACGAATAACCACCCAGAAACCAAGGGCTGAAACAAGCAAGACCACAGCCATAAGAAAGTGTATATGCATCTGCGCCTGTCCACTCTTCGCCAGCGGATACCAGGGATCGTCGCAAGGCGATCCCTGGGTTAGGTGAGTAACATCTTCTATCGGGATAGCAATTCCGCCTTCTTCAACAAAAGGAGTTCCTATTGCGACGTAACCGAATCTCCGTTGCCTTTCCATAGTTCGTATACTCCAGAAAACCAAATGGATCCTTGCTTCAGCTTTAGCGACGGGGGCGCCCACTGGCTTGCACACCACTATAACTCTTTCCTCGAGTACCGTTTAGCACTGGGCGCGGTGGCCTGCGATTGACCCTTGTCGGCTGCTGTTGGACCGGTGGTGGTGGCGCCGCCAGGTCGATCGTGGACCGAGATTGAGTGGCGCTGTTGCTATTGCTTTGAACAGATTTCGCCTGGGCGGGTTTGCCAGGGCTCGTGACCTGTTGACCGGCCGGTGGCCGAACGCTATGCGGATCCTCATCTTTGTAAAGTAATTTCTCTCCCGCCATTGCGATGGCCCCGATAAACAAGATTCTGGTAAGCCAAACGAGGACGGCTACAAAAACGGGTACGATCGTCAAGAGTTGCTCGCGACTAAGAACCTCATTTCCTACCGGATGATCGATTAGCACAGTTGAGACGGCCCACCACGTCATTACCGCGTTCATTGTTGCCCCCAATAGCCAGGCGCCGGTGAGATACCAGATTTCCTTCGGCTCATTTCGGCCACTTTCAGGCGTGAAAAGGCGGGCCAGCCCGGCAAAGTCAATAGCGCAAAAGGCCACCGCAAGGATCGTTGCCCAGGCGAAACCGAAAAAGCGGATGTCGCCCAACAGACTCTGCAAGGCGAAACGTGTGGTATCGAAATTGAACATCTCAAAAGCAAACAGGGCCAGGATCAGAATGACGCCGATCACAAGCTGGCGCATAACCCGCGGATTGCCGCCAACTTTTGCTGACAGGTTACCCAGCGGCGAACCGCTGGGAACCACCGAATAGCGCATTGTTTCTCATTTTCAGAACCTCCAATTCGACTATGGTCCCTTCGTTTCCCCGGTATCCGGAGTTACGGCCGACCGATATGAAAATCACGGGCCCGCCGCCAAAAAAGCGGCGCCAGATCCATGATAGAACACGTGTTCTATATACAAATAATAGCACAAGCGTTCTACCATGTCAAGATATTCGGCTGTTTTTTTCTGGGAGGTTTGTACCGGATGTGGATGCTGTATTTGTCCGCGCGGTTAGTCGATCCTGGCTTTTACCGCTTGGGCGACGTCATATGGGATCCCTGGTACAGAGGCTATTTCTTCGATCGTAGCCTGGCGAATGCCGTCCAGGGAACCGAAGTTTTCCAATAGAGATTTGCGGCGTTTGGGTCCCACGCCTGGGATATCGTCGAGTATTGAAGCTACACCGGCCTTGGATCTTCGTTTTCGATGGCCCTCATTGGCAAAGCGGTGTGCTTCGTCTCGGATTCTTTGAACGAGATACAGACCCTCGGAGCGGCGGGGCAGGTGGACTGCAAGCGCTTTTCCGGGCTGGTATAGCAGCTCATCTTGCTTGGCCAGGGCTGCTAACGGAACTTCCTTCTCGAGCTCAAAGGATGTCAGCACCTCATAGGCCATTGAAAGTTGGCCTTTGCCCCCATCAACCAGGAGAAGGTCGGGTAACAGGGACCAGGCGGTGTCTTTTCGCAGGTTGCTGATCTTCTGGGGATCGTGCAGCTCGCCGGCCAAGGTATCAGCATATCGCTGGAGGCGGCGGGTTAGGACTTCTTTCATGGATGCGTAATCGTCATTGCCAGCCCGCTGGACATTAAAGCGGCGGTAGTCAGTCTTACGAGGCGCACCTTGGACAAATACGACCATTGAACCAACAGTCTGGGTGCCCTGGGTATGGCTGATATCATAGCATTCGATCCGTGAAGGGGGCCGATCCAGTTCAAGCCGCTCACGCAACTCATTCATGGCCGTTACGTGCTTGGAACGATCGGCCGCCCATTGTTGCCTCAGCGTGGCCAGCGTATCGGCCGCGTTTGTTGATGCCAGATTAACCAGGGCTTTTTTGATACCCCTGCGAGGGACGGTTATGGTCACCTTGGTGCTGCGTTTCTGTTTGAGCCACTGTTCAATAACCCTGGCTTCTTCCACCTCGTTGGGAAGAAGCACTTCTTTAGGGATGTGGGCAGCTTCATCATAGAATTGTGTCAAGAAATCGCTTAATATCTCTTTGTCGGCTTCGTCCTCGGTCCCTTCCAGGAGGAAGTATTCCCGGCCGATAAGCTTGCCGTGCCGGATGAAAAATACCTGGACACAAGCCTCATTGTCTTCCCGGGCAAAAGCGATGACATCCTGGTCACTGTTGGCTGCGCTGATGACTTTCTGTTTGGTGACAACGCGGTCGATAGATCTCAGTTGGTCTCGATGGTATGCAGCTTTTTCGAAATCAAGTAGATTGGCGGCCTCTTGCATGCTTTTCTCAATATCGCGCACGATCGCTTCGGACTTGCCGTTCAAGAAATCCATTAGCTGTCTTATCATGTTCCGGTACTCTTCCTGGCTGACGTTGCCGATACAGGGTGCATTGCATAGCTTGATGTCGAAGTACAAGCAGGCGCGATCGTCGTGACCGCTGATATCGCGGTCGCAGGTTAGATACGGGAAGATCTTGCGGAGCAGGTCTAGAGTTTGGTGTACGGCCCAGACCGAGGTGAATGGTCCAAAGTATCGCGAGCCATCACGGATCATCCGTCGGGTTACCGTTATTTTGGGAAAGGGAGAGGCCCAATGAACCTTAATATAAGGGTAACGCTTGTCATCCTTCAGGCGCATGTTAAATTGCGGCTTGTGTTTCTTGATGAGGGTCATTTCGAGCAGCAGCGCCTCGAGTTCAGTGTCAGTGGTGATGATCTCGATGTCCTCGATTTGCTTCCGCAGGCGGTGGGTTTTGTAGGAGTCGACGTTCTGTTGAAAGTAGGAACGGACTCGGTTGCGTAGATTGATGGCTTTGCCCACGTAAAGGACGGTTCCTGCTCCGTTCTTGTGCAGGTATACGCCTGGTCGGGTGGGCAGATTGTCTAGAATCTCCTTAATATTGGCTGAGGTTTCGTATGCCATGGCGATAATTATAGCGGTGGCTTTCTAGGGCCACAACGGTCACGAGTGAAGAAGATCCTTTGTGTTGGCAGGATGCTCGTCAGACCTTGAGGTTGCTAATCGTTGCCCTGGTTAGTTGAGCGAGTGCGGCCGGGGCAATCGTGAAAACGGCGCGTGAGGTGCCAGCAGCGGCCCAAACCTGGCCAAAGATCATAAGATCTTCATCAAGGAATATTGGGAAGATACTGGCGTAACCGAATGGCGGTACGCCGCCAATCGTGAAACCGGTAATTCTTTTGACCTGTTCTGCATCAGCGCGCTTGACTTGTTTTCTACTAGCATTACATAATCTGGCCAATTTGCGCTCGTCCAATCGGTTTCCTCCCGATACAAGAGCCATGACCGGCTTATTATTTACCAGAAACAGAAGGCTTTTGACTATTTGACCAAGCTGGCAGCCAATTGCACTGGCGGCTTCTTCGGCCGTGTGTGTGGTCTGGTCAAACTCAATGATTTCTATCGCAAGGCCCATGTCTAGAGCTGACTGGGCTACTTTCGCAGCTTGTGCGTGCACGGGATTGTTCCTCTTGCTCACTATTTAGAATCAAGCCAGGAACGGCGTGTTCCGACCTGGTCGCAAGAGTTGATCATTTGCCGCCAGCGACGGTTATTGGCTGCGCCTGGAGATAGGTAGGTGGACGATGAAGATCGTCCCATTGCCGGGAGTGCTAGTTACTTCTATCTGGCCGCTATGCTGCTCGACAATTCGATGGCTGGTAGCCAGCCCGAGCCCGGTTCCTTCACCTGGCGCTTTTGTCGTATAAAAAGGTTCAAAAATGTGATCTGTCTCGGCGGAACTCATGCCCCGGCCAGTATCCCGCACTGCAACCAGGAGCTGATCGCTCCGTGCGTCGAGCTCGGTACTGATGGTCACGACTCGTGGGTCAGGACTTTCCTGCAATGCGTCGCGGGCATTGATCAGCAGATTTAGCCACACCGTCTGCAAATGCTCCATACTCGCCTCGATTGTAGGCAGGTCTTCGGTCAGATTGGCAACTAGCTCGATGCTGTTTGCTGCAAATTGGTAAGAAACAAGATTGAGGGCCTGTCGAACAGAGACATTGACGTCGGCCGTTTCAAAAGAGTATTGGGTCTGGCGGGCGAAATCGAGTAGCCCGCGGACAACCTGAGCGGCACGATCACCGGCTCGGGAAATAAGCTCAACTGATTCATAATCTTCATGATCAGGTGACATAGTCATTTGTAGCATTTGTGCGTTGGCATTAATGGCTGTGAGAGGGTTGTTTATTTCGTGGGCGACGCCGGCGGCCAATTGACCGATAGCGGCAAGCTTACCGGCCTGCATCAACGAATTTTCAAGGCGCCTCTCTTCCGTTCTATCTTGCCATACGACAACGGCTGTTGGGGCACCCGACGCGGCTCCCGGAATCGGATAGGCATTCACATCAAATTCTTCTGGGCGGAAATCGGAGCCGATCCACTTGACAGTCCAACGTTGCTCAATCCTATCGGTTATGGTCTTAAGCACTCTGCAATGTTCACATGGCGTGGTGCGATCAAAAAATAATTGGAAACAGGGCCGGCCGATCAACGAATCCTCTGAAACTTCCAGCTCTCGACTCCTGGCCTCATTGATGGCGACCAATTTCCAATCATTGTCAATCGTATAAATTGGATGCGCGATGCCATTGATTACAGCTTGAAGCTGGTTACGACTTTCTAACAATTCATTTTGGCGCTCGCGAATACTTTGGAACAACCAGGCAATCTCGACCGCTCTGCCAACGGAACTGGCGAGTGAAGTTAAGAGGCCGCGATCATTTTCCGAAAATATGCCTACGCGGCTGTTTAAGACATGGATTACGCCGACTGGTTTGTTTCGGACGAATAATGGCGTGGTGATTAACGAACGGACCGGAAAACCGATGGGCGCGTCAAGCTCAGAATGAAAATCCGGGTCCGCTAGAGGAGTATTAAGGGAGATAGTCCGGCCTTCATCGAATGCTCGGCCGATGATTCCTACGCCGACAGGAATCGAACGATAACTCTTGGTGGCGAGGGGAAGGTCAGGCGAATTTATCTCTCGACAGTGAAGCAATTCGCGTTTGTCGTCAACCATGAAGACCGCTGCGAATTCAACGCTGATAATCGCATCCACGCCCTTTACAGCCATCGCCAGGATTTCCCGTGATGATAACTTAGCTGAAACCGCCTGGCTCACACGATTCAATGTGCGTAATTTCTGGCTTTGCTGATACAGTTGTTTTTCCAGTTGTTGCGTACGTAATATGGTCTTGATCCTGGCCAAAAGTTCAAGAGGGTAATACGGTTTTGTGATATAGTCATCTGCGCCGGCGGAAAGGGCTTCGACTTTTTCTTCGTAACCGGCCGCGGCCGTTAACATGATTACCCGTGTATATTTCAGTTCAGAATGGTTACGCAACCACTCAAGTAGTTCCGGGCCTGTCATGAGGGGCATTCGGACGTCGAGCAACACAATGTCGATGGCCAAGGCGGGCTCGCTTAGTGACTCCTCCAGTAGCTGCATCGCTTGTAGACCGTCGCTAGCTACGGCCACATTGTAGCCTTCCTTCCGTGAGAGGAATTCAGACAGGGACTCAGCGATCTCTGGCTCGTCATCAACGACCAGAATACGCACTGGCGAGATATCGGTTTGTAATTCAGCCGGCTGGTGGTCGCGCCCTATCACAACTGACAGGCCGTCAGATATCTCGGCGTTCATGGTCAACGATCCAGGTGATGTAATAATAAAACATCACTGGCAAATTCAACTCGGAGAAAAGGATCGCTACTATTGGGGTGCAAAAGTATAACCGTGTCCCTGAATCGTGCAGATGAATATGGGCTGCCCCGGCTCAGGCTCGATTTTATCTCGCAAATTCTTGATGTGGGCGCGAACCAATTCAGGGCTACCTGTATCACGAGGATAATCCCAAACATCCTGCAACAGTTGCTGGCTGGTGAACACCTGTCCGGCATTGCTCATGAGATGATACAGTAAGTCAAACTGAACATTGGTTAGCAAGGTAGTGCCAGCCGGCGTGGTTACCTTAAATGTCCGTGTGTCCAACAGGACATCACCGATGGTGACCAGATTGTAATCTGGTTGTTCAGTCTGAATTGGGCCGGATCGTCGCAGAATAGCCCTTATTCTTAACTGGAGCTCCTGCATATTGAACGGCTTGGCCAAATAATCATCTCCGCCTGCCCGAAATCCTTCAATTTTATCTTCATCCTTGGATTTGGCGGTGAGAAACAGGATTGGGGTATCCTTCAGCAGAGGATCACCACGAATCTGACGACATACTTGAAAGCCATCGGTACCTGGCATGACAACATCAAGAACGACAAGATCCGGGTGATGTCGACGAGCCAAATGCAAACCTTCAGCGCCACTATTCGCTACCATCACCTGGTATTCGTATAGTTTCAATGCACGCTGTAACGTCCGCGACACTAACTCGTCGTCGTCAACAACCAATATAGTCTGCATACTACTACCCTATTCGTTATTGTGATCAATACTACTAGTTGGTTAACTATCAGCGACTTATGTTATCTTAATTATACATACTTTTCATAAGAAACACGAGTGCGGGGAAAAATGCCCGTCTCTCTCCAAGCAAACCGGGCAAATTGGGCGCTGCTAAGATCAATATTTAAAGAAGCAACCGCAGTGGATCTTCCATGATGCCTTTAAAGTATTGCATATATTGAGCAGCTTCAGCGCCATCGGTCACCCGGTGGTCGGCCGAGATTGTGGCCTTCATTCGCCAACCAACCGTCAACTCACCCTCTACCACCACGGGGACTTGCTTGGCAGTGCCCACAGCCATAATACAGGCGTCAGGAGGGTTGATGATGGCGATGAAGTGATCCACGTCGAATGCTCCGAGATTGCTAATCGTGAACGTCCCTCCTTCAAAATCCCCAGTGCGGCTTTTACCGGCTCGTGCCCGGGTAATCATGTTCCTATTGTCGACGGCTATTTGGGCTAGTGGACTCAATTCTGTATTCTGCTGGACGACAGTGAGTAGACCACCTTCGACAGCAACCGCGATCCCGATATTAATCTGACCATGGCGCACCACTTTTTCCCCGTCGAAGCTGGCATTGAGGTTGGGGTAACTGCGAAGAGCTATAGCGGCCGCCTTGACAATCATATCATTGACCGTGACTTTTTGTTCTTCAGGCAGCAATCTGTTTATTTCCTTGCGCAAGGTAAGCGCTGGGCCCATGTCAACTTCCGTGGTTACGTAGAAATGCGGGATCGTCGTCTTACTCTCGACCATTCGCCTGCCGATGGCCTGTCGGAGCTTGGTGATAGGAATTTCTATGGATTCCAGGCTCACCGGCAGAGGAGTTGGCCCAAAACTCCTGACCTGCGAAATGGTCGCGGTTTCAGCGTATTTTTCCACATCCGCCCTCCGAATTCGGCCACCTGGACCGGTACCAATGATCTGGCCTAGGTCGATCCCCGACTCATTGGCAAGACGTCTGGCGACGGGTGAAGCTTTATAACCGCCAGGCCAGGTACCGACCGAATTAGATTCTGGTATGGCTGACAAACCAGAGGGTTGCGCCGCTAGTTCACCAGGTGGTTCTTGATCCTGATTACCGGCGAGTGGTTTTCCGGATCCATTTTTGACCAACTCGTCGATATCCTCATTGCTGTCGCCGACAACAGCTAAATTGCCGCCGATCGGCACAACATCGCCTTCATTAGCCAGAAGCATAAGTATTGTGCCGCCGACCTGGGTCTCTAGCTCAAGCGTGGCTTTATCCGATTCAATTTCAGCAACAACGTCGCCTTTCGTGATCAGGTCGCCGAGACCTTTTAACCAACTAACCAAAACGCCTTCGCGCATGTCAAATCCCAGTTTGGGCATGACGATGTATTCAGCCATTAGATGATCTCCTTCACCGCTTCGACAACGCGTCCAGCATTGATCAAAGCTAACTGTTCCAGATCTCGCGAATAGGGCAAGGGTACCTCATGTTGGGCGACGCGTTTGATCGGGCTGTCCAGGTAATCAAAACCGTCTTCTTGAAGACGGGCCACAATCTCCGCCCCGATCCCGTACGATCGATGTCCTTCCTCGACGACTACTGCTTTAAAGGTTTTCTGGAACGACTTGAGCACCGGACCCATATCGAGTGGACGCAAACTCCGCAGGTCAACAATCTCGGCCTCTATTCCTTCTATAGATAAAATGTTGGCTGCTTCCAGAGCCACCTGCAAACCCTGGGCATAAGCAACGATGGTCACATCTGAACCCTCGCGCTTGATATCTGAAACGCCGATGGGAACTGTATAATCTACACCCTCGGGCACTTCCCCTCGAACCTGGTAAAGCGTGGCGTGCTCGATAAACAACACAGGATCGTCGGTGCGGATCGCCGATTTAAGCAACCCTTTTGCATCGTATGGGCTGCCCGGCGATACAACCTTCAGCCCGGGGAAATGGGCAAATATTACGTCTGGTGTATGGCTATGGGTAGCGCCGAGTTGACGACCTCCACCACCGGGAGCACGGAATACTACCGGGCATCTGATATTTCCGCCAAACATATAGTGGACCTTGGCGGCGTGATTGACAATTGCGTCCAAAGCCAGGAAGGCAAAATTGATGGTCATGAACTCGGCCACGGGTCGTAGGCCGTTCATGGCCGCTCCAGCCGCTGCTCCACCAATAACCATCTCGGAAATGGGAGTATCCCGGACTCGTTTTTCACCAAACTCAGCATAAAAGTCACGGGTAACTGCATAAGTACCACCCCAGACTCCTACTTCTTCGCCCATAATGAAAACGTTCTCATCACGCTGCATCTCTTCGCGCAGCGCATCCGTAATTGCTTGTCTCATGGTAATTAGAGTCATCTTAAGCCTCCACGTAAATATTGCTGTACAAATCTTCTGGGGATGGAAGTGGAGACTCTTCGGCGAACCGCACGGCTTCATCCAGCTCTTCCTCAACAAGCGCGTCAATCGATTCGAGTTCGTCTTGCGTGGCGATCTTCTCTGCCAGGATATGTCTTTCCAGCATCCCGATGGGGTCATCTTCGCGCCATTTTTCGACTTCCTCTCTGGTCCTGTAGCGGAGCGGATCACCCATACTATGCCCTTCATAACGGTAGGTGATCATTTCGAGAAATTGCGGACCATTGCCGCTGCGAATCGCTTTTAGGGCTGTCTTGGTTGCCGCATGAACTTCTATTACATTCATGCCATCAACCGACTTTCCTTTCATGCCATAAGCGGCCGCTTTTTGGACCATCTTTGATACCGCAGACGCCCGGTTGACGGCCGTTCCCATGCCATATTGATTGTTTTCTGCAACCCAGAGCACTGGTAGATCCCAGACACCGGCCAGGTTCAACGCTTCATGGAAGTAACCGATATTGGTAGAACCATCACCGAAATAGCACAAAACGGCATTGTCAGTTCCTCTATATTGTTCGGCAAGGGCAATTCCGGCTGCCAGTGGCAGGTGACCGCCGACCACCGCATAGCCGCCCCAAAACCGTTCTTCCACATTAACTAGGTGCATCGATCCGCCTTTACCTTTGCTTACCCCAGTAACTTTACCCAACATCTCGGCCATAACAGCCCCGGTATCAGATCCCACCGCCAGAGCATGGCCGTGGTCCCGGTATGCGGTAATCACATGATCGCCTTCTTGTCTCGCACCGATAGTGCCAACGGCTATCGCTTCTTGGCCAATGTACAGGTGGAGAAAGCCTCCTATCTTGCCTTGTTGGTACAATTCAGCACTGCGCTGCTCAAATCGTCGTATCAGTACCATCTGCTGGTACCATTTCATCAATGTCGCTTTTTCCATGAACTACTCCTCTGTCACCAGACAGGATTAAATATAGGATGAAACCATAATAATTTCATTAGTGGTAACGATTACCAGGGTTTGTTTTATCGAAGGATGATCTTGGCAACGTGCTCGGATAAAAAGATGCATATTTCGCAGAAGGGGGTATGACTCAACCCCGTTGCTTTATGTTAACTGAGGGCAACTAGAGCTGCATCTCAGACGGCAAGTAGTTTATCAGACATCCATGGGACTGGCTAACGCCTGTTACCCAGTTAGAGAAATTAGGTAGAAATTGGTAGTACGGAGGGTAATTCGAGCAGTTATTTCATGTTGGGTCTCTGTTGTAATAGACCGACCGTGGCGTTATGAATGGCTTGAGCTAGAATCGCAGTATGATGAACTTCCAACCAGGTATTCAGGGTCCATCGGAACGCCGTATTGCCATCAGAGTGAAACCGGCCGCTGAGCGCGCCATCAAACAGAGACACCCCTGGCTTTTCGATCAATCAATCGTTCGACAAAGTCATGAAGGGCGTTCCGGTGATTTGGCGGTTATTTTCGATCAACGCAATCGATTCTTGGCGATCGGTCTATATGATCCTGATTCGCCCATTCGGGTACGGATATTACAATATGGCGAACAGGCAACCATCGGCCGGGCCTGGTTCAGGGAAAAGTTGGTTTCTGCAGGATTGCGACGAGCCCGCCTGCACAATTCAAACACAACCGGCTATCGATGGGTCCATGGTGAAAACGACGCACTACCTGGGCTGGTAGTCGACCTGTATGATAAAACAGTTGTAATCAAATTAGATACAGCCGCCTGGATCCCTCATCTTTTGCCAATTACCCAAGCACTGGCTGAGGTTGAGCCTGAGCTAAGAATGATCCTGCGTTTGAGTCGAAAGGCCAGAGTTGAGGCAGAGACATTGCATGGTCTCCAAGATGGACAGCTCCTGGTGGGCCCACCCCTCGACGGACCAGTACTATTTTATGAGAATGGGATAATCTTTGAAGCCGATGTTTTTAGGGGCCAGAAGACAGGTTTCTTCTTGGACCAACGGGATAACCGCGCACTGGTTGAGTCGACTGTCGTGCAAAATAAACGCTTGAAGCGTTTGGTGAATGTATTTGCTTATACCGGAGCATTTGGCTTGTATGCCGCCCGAGGTGGTATTGAAAGTGTTACTAGCATCGACGCCAGTCCTGCCGCGCTTGAAATGGCGAAGGTCAACTTTACATTAAACAGAAATAATCCGATGATTGCCGCGACAGAACACAGTATCCTGGTCGGCGATGCTTTTCAGATACTCAGCGAACTTAGCGCGCAAGGTCAGAGTTATGACCTGGTGGTAGTGGATCCGCCTTCCTTTGCCAAGCAAAAGTCTGAATTTGGCCGTGCTCTTAATGCCTACTTTCGCTTGGCGACCTTGGCCCTGGCAATTCTTAAAAAGGACGGCATTCTGGTAATGTCTTCCTGTTCCAGCAGGGTCAGCGCCGATGCATTCTATGAAATTATTCATACGGCGGCAGATCGGCGTAACCGGCCGTTGCGAGAAATTGCCCGAACTGGCCATGCAATTGACCATCCGGTTGGCTTCCCCCAAGGCGTCTACCTCAAATGTCTCTTTGCCTATGCTGGGTAGGTTACGTTAGTTAGCGACAACCTCTTTGAGATTAGGAAAGAATTGTTTGACCGTTCCTTCGACCCAGCCGTGTAAAGTAACGGGGGCTAAATTACAGCCATTACAGGCGCCGGACATATGGACTATTAGGCGATCATCCGCGTAGGTCACCATCTCTACAGCCCCGCCGTGATAATGCTCAATATAAGCGCTCAATACTTCAATTAGAGTGCGCATCCGCTCTTCATCACTAGCTTCAGCGGGTACGCTGCTGGTATCAGGCTGACCACCGGCATATAGAGTTGACATGACGAATTCTCCTTGAATCGTGTAGAAGTTAACAGGCCCGGCCACGGTCTTGGTTCGCCAATCCCACCGAGATGCTCTTTTCACATTCATCTTATTCTATACCGGATATGATTACCGGATCAAGGCCCACGTTTTGTTTCATAGCAATATCTTAGAGACAAGAAATCGGGTCCATGATCAAACGAACCATCATAACTGTGAATTGGTAAGACAGCCACCGGACCTCTGTCGAGTGAAAACTCAGGTTAAAGCTCAACGCCTTGATACACTCTCAGTTCAGACATGTCAATTGGATCTGATCTTCATTTCTTCGATTATCTTTCACCTGTGCCAAAGTTAATTGCAGAGACGGTGTGTCTGGAGAGTCTTATCAACCGCTCGGATTAAAGGAATTCGATATGATAACTCTCAAGAGTCACCTCAAACTTGCTTCTTTCGATCCAGGCAATCGTTTTCTCTAGCAAACCATGTAGATAGGCCTGATCATTCCCTACAGTAACAAGACCGATTTCGGCTGTCTGCCAAATATCTTGATAATCAACTTCGGCAATGGCGACATTAAATTGTTGGGGCAGGCGAGTCATTAATGATTTGAGAATGCGTCGTTTTTCTTTCAGAGATGATACTCCATATAACTGAAGGGTAATGGTGCAACTGGCAACATGCATGACCCGATTTTCCCAGGTTCATGGCTTCTGGCAAATGAAAATTACATTAGGCATTGCATCTATCTTACTAGTCAAGGGTTTATAATATCGCCCCGAGTTGATACAGTAAAGCTTAATGAATACTGCTTTGTGCAACGTACCGACACGAAGGCGCGTATTAACATTGTAAGGAGAGAATTGTCTGACCAACAGCGAGATAAAAAATATGAGTGAAGCTACTAATCCAAAGCGCAACGGAACCACGCGCAACATTGCCTATATATTCTTAATAATTTTTTTAATTGTGGCGATTATTGCCATTATCGGAGGCGCATATTTTGGCTTAACGGTTGTTAAAGGCGCCAAGAGCGTAACCGATCCGGTTGGGGAACTGATCCGTCAACTGGTTGTTGAAGCAACCCCTGTGATTCTGCCGAATCCTGTGGTGATTATCGAGGAAATTAACAGCCTGGCCCGGCTTGAGACCTCTTCTTATTCATTTCAAGACATCCTGCAGATCGAACGCAATAAAGATCTGTTATTTGGAGTTTTCGGTGAAAGTCTACTTTTCGTAGCCTACGGAGATGTAATTGCCGGCGTTGATCTGGCAGAAATGGATACCAATGACTTGCAGGTCGCCAGTCCAACCAAGATTATTGTTCGACTACCCGAGGCAGAAATATTTCTTACCGATCTGGACAACGACCGTTCCTATGTAGCAAATCGGGATATCGGACTGCTTACCAAGGGTGATGCTAATCTTGAAACTCAAATCCGGCAGGAGGCAGAGAGTCGAATGTTAGAGGCGTCCCTGGAAAACGGTATACTGGAGCGGGCTGATGAGGAAGCCCGCAATTTTATGGCTACCTTTCTGCAACAGCTAGGCTTCACGGAAATTGAATTCTCAACAACAAGCTTGCCGGCCATTACCCCATATGTGCAAGAATTACCAAAGGGATTTGTCTTAACACCGGTACCTTTGGCAACGCCTATGACGCCATAAGTGACTGTCTCATAGGAACTCTTGGACTTGCCTGCAAGTACCTATTTGACACCTTATAATTGGCGGTCCAGCGCCGCCATCACAGGAGCCCTGTGCTAGGCATCATCTGCCTGGCAGGGAATGCCTGACACAGCTTTGATGGAAAGCGCATTGAGAAACATCTCCGTCCTATAATCGTTTGCTCCAATCATCATTGGCGTATTTTGAAGCTATCAGGCGCCGGATGGCCGAATTTTCTTCTTTCGTCAATTCACCTGGAACTAAGTTTAGATTGAGCGTCCGGGCGAATCCTTCCGCCAATTGGTCGGCGGTTACCGCAAAGCTATTTTCATGACCCTGGGCATATTCAAGTGTTATCGCATTCCTATTGAGATGATCGGCCAGCGCCTGCTGATCGGCCATATCATTGAATCGCAGAGCCGGAACGATTCTTGCCGGATCGCCCCGGAGCGGAATTGAACCATGCTGGAGTACCACTCCCTTCTTTCTCATTTGGGCGCTGCCAACCAGCTTTCGCCCATCCACTGTGATTTCATAGTTGGACGGTTCATCGAAGCAGGCCGGACTATTCATCGGAATTGTTTGCGGATCGGATTCGGCTCGGGCCGGTGACAGCCCCATCAAGTCAAGCCCCGCCAAGAGTGCCTTGGAGAGACGCTGGTAGCTCTCCAATACAGACCCCCGCACCCGAGGCTCAGTGACCGGAGCGCAAACACTATAGGTTAGCTCGTCAATATGTAAAATGGCCCGGCCGCCTGTCGGCCGGCGAACAATATCCCAGCCGGAAGCAAAACAATACTCAACATTTACGATAGCATAACTTTGGCGGAAGCCGAGGGAGAGACAGGCCGGTTTCCAACCATAGATTCGTAAGGTAGGAGGGCTGTTCCCCTGGGCTATGGCCTCGAGGAGTGCTTCATCGATGGCCATATTTGTCGGGCCATCGCTGAAACCACTGTTGAGTAACCGCCAGTCAGCGACAGCATAACCATTGTTAACCGGCATAACCCCAACCGATGTCTGGCAAAGTAAGAATATCGCTGCTCTCCGCTTCTTTCAGAACACCAGCTCCAATTACCTCGCCAACCAGAATATCATGGTCCCCGCCGATATCGATAATATCAGCTACTTTAATCTCAATATAGGCAGCCGCCCCCGCCAGTACAGGGCAACCGGTTTCTGGAGCGGCTGTATAATCAGCCCCTTCCATTTTGTCAGGATTCTTTGATCGACCCTTCGTGAACGGTTTAAGGCTCTCCTGGTCTTCTTTCAGGAATAGATTAATAGCGAATACGCCACCTTTGGATACCAGGCCATGGGTATAACTGCTCTTTTGTAAAGCAAAGGCCAGCAGCCGCGGCTCGAAAGATGCCTGGGTAAGCCAATTGGCGACCATGATGTTCACTTCATCATTATTGCGGGAAGTAACCGCATAAAAACCATAAGGCATCAATTTGAGAGCTTCCTTAATAGGATATTCGGACATAAACAAATTCTCCTTCACTGTATATTACTGGACCTAAAAAAATAAGATTGTCTCAATTCTACATCAGTCAGACAATTCGATGATTAAACCCTCTGCCAGAGACAGGCAACGGTAAGGTGTCATGCCGGCCATTGACCCTTTTCTCCTGGGTCGCTTAAGTCCCATTCTTGACTCTTTGTTATAATCCTGTTGATGAAATTTCCTGAACGTAATCCATTCTTGAGGATTGCCGCAGCGCTATTATTTTTGTATTTTCTTGTCTGGATCAGCCTGGAAGGACGGCTTTGGCAGTCAATCTTGCTGGCCGTTGGGATAGCGACCCTGGGTGCCGGTCTGATCTGGCACAGGTTTTTTAGGGGAAGAACTATTCCTCTAATACAGTGGCTGGCAATTATTGGCCTTACTGGATTGCTTTGCGGCTTTTCGATATCCTGGTTAACAATATTTTTAATGGTTATTAAAACTGGCCTTCATGGCCATGGTCCGGAAATTACGTCTGCTGAGATAAGCTGGCTTGTGAACCAGGTGTCACTGTGGTCAGCTGTTGGCCTCTTAACCGGCCTGGGCATCGGTGTCTTGCTTACCGGTGTTCAAAGAGAATGATGTACAGCAACCCGTGCGTTATCGGGTCACGGGTTCTCTGGATGAGTATTAATCCATGCACATAAAGCGGCTGCGATTTCTAGTCGGATTCAGTGGCAATTCGTGTTTCGACCGATGTTAGTGCTTGAACCAGTTCTGATTGGCGGAAACTTGTGGTTACATCGCCTCGAGTTCGTTCTAGAACTCCGCGGACCGTGTCGGTGCGGCGACGCAAGCCATGGGTGATGGAATCATTGAAATCGAAGGTGACCAGCACTGAATAAATGTCATCCATCGTTTCAAGCAGACGTTCTACTTCCTGGCTGTGACCATGGCGCAGAATATCCAGAATCCGCCGCCGGAGTTCAGTGGCGGCTTCAGCCAAGCCATTTAACCAGGTGTTGTCTTCAACTCCTAACTCCCCAGGCGTAGGTAAACGATGGTCGCGCACCAGGGCATAAGTCAGATTAGCTTCTACATATTCCTTTAGGGCGTCCTGGGTATAGCCTGCATGAAAGAGGGCAGGGTAGGGCCGGACACCATCGATCATCTCTTCGGCGGCCGACTTTGCCTCGTCCAGAAGCGCCTCGGAACCTGGCCATTCTTCCCTATGAATAGCTCGAATTGAGCGGGCGCAGATGCTGGTCAGCTTGCGCGATCGTTGGTAAGCAATATCCCGTGTCTGGTTTATCTCTTCGAACTGTTCGCGGATTGATTCCGCAATAACATCAAGGTGTTCACGATCCACAAGAATTCTCCTTCAGGGCTCAATCCGATTGCTCTGATTCATCCTCTCCAGATGCTTCAGGTGGGGGGAAGCGGAAAAATTGATCGGCCAAATTTGTCTGTTGAGGGATGTTGATTTCTCCAAATTGTTTTTCGTAGTTGGCAATATTTTGAGCCAGAGCGGCTTGAAACAACTTGGCGTGAATTGGCGACATGATTACCCGAGCGACAATCGAACCCTTGGGCATACGGGGAAGAACCTGGGCAAAATCAAGCACCAGTTCGGCCGGTGTGTGGCTTATAAAGGCGACATTGGCATAGACAGCAACTAGCTCTTTGGGAATTTCGATAGAAACTCGCTTAGTTTGATTCGGTTTGGCTTTATCTGTCATCGATATACTTCTCCTGGGAAAGGTGCTATGACCTCTTTGCAGTTCGTTAACGACTATGATTGATAAGATACATCAATCGTGCCCATCGAGGCAAATCGAGCAAGGCAAAAAAATCCGTAAAAATCTAGTCAAGGGTTTGAAGATTGAGCTCTGTTGTCCTGCATGCTACAATTCAATTGATTCTGTCTATTGTCGGATAGCGGTCAATTCTCACTGACTATCCTATTTACTTGAGACAGCATAGCGCAGTAACTAGGTGGCCAGGATGCCAACTAATATTCCGGCTTCAACAGGGGCGCCGCCAGATTTTGAGATAGTTGATCATACAGCCGATTGGTCACTCCGCGTTTATGGGACCGATTTGACTCATCTTCTACAGAGTGCCGCCCGGGGGATGACGGCGCTTCTGGTAGAAAACCCTGACGAAGTTCCCGCCAATGTCGAACGCCAATTGACTTTAGACAGCATCGACGCCGAGACATTACTGGTTGACTGGTTGGGAGAATTGGCATATTGGGCAGAATCCGAACGACTTGTTTTCACTAAATATGAACTTCACCAGGTTAGCGCAACATACCTTAGGGCAACGGTGATTGGCGGACGGGTGCCGGCATTATCGAGGCATATCAAAGCCGTTACCTATCATAATCTAGACATCGTTGAGATCGAGACAGGACTGACAGCCACTATTGTTTTTGACGTTTGAGGGAGGCGGCACTATGGTAAGCGCCAAGGATTTCAATAAAAAAGGACCTTTTCTGTACGAACTTCCCCAAGATTTCCGGGATGATATGCGCGTTCCAGCACGTTTTTACGCCGATGCAGAACTGTTAAATGATATCAAAGGAGACAAAAGTTTAAACCAATTAGTGAATACGGCGACGATGCCTGGCATCGTAAAATATGCGTTGGCTATGCCCGATATACATCAAGGGTATGGCTTCCCAATCGGTGGGGTGATCGCCACCGAATTGCCCGACGGTGCCATATCACCAGGCGGCGTGGGCTACGATATCAATTGTGGTGTGCGTTTGTTAGGTACTCACCTGGATAATGAGGAGATCGAACCATATTTGCACGAATTAGCCTCCACCCTGGAGGCCAACTGCCCCAGCGGTGTTGGCAAGGGGGGAAGTATCAATCTTGAGCAGGGGGAATTGGGTAAGATAGTTGAGGAAGGCGCTAATTGGGCGCTTCATCGTGGTTATGCTCTACCTGAAGATCTCGAACGAACGGAATCGAACGGCCGCATTCCTGGCGCTGATGCCGGAAAGATCAGCCAGCGAGCCATGAAGAGAGGCGTTAGCCAGGTTGGAACGCTAGGCGCGGGCAACCACTTCATCGAAGTCGACGTGGTTGATCAGGTTTTTGATACTCTGGCGGCCGATCGTATGGGTATTTCTCCTGGCCGGATTGTTATACAAATTCATTGCGGTTCTCGCGGTTTTGGCCACCAGGTTTGCACTGACTACGTTAGGCGCTTTCAACAAAGTGTGCAAAGCCGAGGAATTCGCTTGCCAGATCGCGAATTGGTCTTCGCGCCGTTGAGCAGCCCTGAAGGCCAGGATTACCTGGCAGCAATGAGGGCGGCAGCGAACTATGCCTTTGTCAACCGCCAGGTGCTAACTTACCATATCCGGCGATCTTTTGAAGAGGTGTTAGCCGGTAAAGTGTCCAATAACCACGTTTATCAGATTTACGACATCGCCCATAATATGGCGAAGATCGAGCAGCATGATGTCAACGGCCAATTAAAGGATCTGTGCGTTCATCGCAAAGGAGCGACGCGGGCATTTGGTCCTGGATCGGCGGTTTTACCGGATGTTTATCGCGATATCGGCCAACCGGTATTGGTGCCCGGCTCAATGGGCACTGCCAGTTGGGTCTTATTGGGCACGGCCGGATCCATGGAACAAACCTTCGGTTCGACCTGTCATGGTGCAGGCCGGACCATGAGTAGACGAGAGGCCAAGCGGAACATCCGGGGCGGCGATCTGCTCAAGCAACTTGAGGAATCAGGCATTCATGTCCGGGCAGGTAGCCTGCCCGGTCTGGCCGAAGAGGCACCGGCCGCCTACAAGGATGTTGATCGGGTAGTCAATGTCGTTCATGGCGCCGGTATTGCAAAAAAAGTAGCCCGAATCGTTCCGGTCGCGGTAATTAAGGGGTAATGTGCCAGAATAATTGGCTGCTGGATCGATCTAGACGCTTTAGAGTTTCCGATTGACACGCTGTATGGGCGCAGATATGATGGGTTAGGAAAGTGTCAAGCACACCAACCGCAAAAAATCTTCTTCCGTGGATAGTCGTCATCTTCCTGCTGGGCGCTATGGCCGGCATATTGTTCCTGGTATTGGCCAACCGCACTCAGCCGGCACCGATTGTCATCACCCCGGCCAGGCCTACGGCGACAACGCCACCGACTGAAACACCTGGACCAATGCGGGTTTACATCAGCGGTGCAGTACTCAAACCGGCAGTCTATGAACTCCCTGCGGATGCCATTTTATTAGATGCGATAACGGCTGCCGGCGGTTTTACCAGCGAAGCGGACCCCGCGGCCGTCAACCTGGCCTTGCCTCTAAATGATGGTATGCACGTTCACGTGCCCATCCCCGGTGAGGAACCGACTGTTGATTTCGATGGGGGTGAACGCAGCTCAGGGATCGATATCTCTGGAGCATTAGTTAACATCAATACAGCAAATTTGGAGGAGCTTGACACGCTGCCCGGTATTGGACCGGGCATTGCCCAGAAAATCATAGATTATCGGGAGACCAACGGACCTTTTACTGCCATCGAGGAAATTGATCGCGTTTCCGGAATCGGTCCGGCAAAGTTGGCGGAAATCCGGGATCTTATAACCTTGCAATAGCCTTTAGTTTATTGCCGACGAGCCTTTCCAACATCCCTTGGCCTGACAGCAAAAAGAACCACAGAAGCTTCGAATCCTCCAATTTAACGAACTGGTTTAGATACTACTCACCTCATTCTGGTTAGCGGCGCTCAGAACAGTATATAACAAGGAGTAGATAGGTTGGCCGGATTCATTTAGAACCCGGCCGGGATGTATTTAGGAGGGGTTCGAGGCGGAGAGCACTAGCAAGATGACTAAATCCCTACGTAATACTCATATTGACTCCACTGGTAAGCTTTGGTAACATTACCAAGCTTTCGGGGGCGTGGTGTAGTGGTGAACACGCCGGCCTGTCAAGCCGGAGATCGCGGGTTCGATCCCCGTCGCTCCCGCCAATAGTAAGAGATATCAGGATAAAGAAGAGTCCTCTGTTTCAGAGGGCTCTTTGCATTTTGGGGTGGTTATCAGTTTATAAGTGGGAGGCCCTAGAATGTTGAATATCCATCTCCAGGGTATGATGCAAGGAGCTCTCCATGCTCGAGGGGTAGCAGAATTACTCTAAAGTACCAGGTATATCTCAAGGGATCAGTCCTAGTCGTGTGAGCGAATATAGTAGCGGCACTCAGACCGAATATTTGCACCTGGCCAAGATGTTCCCAGATGAGCAGGCTCCTGGTCCAGTTTCGAAGAAAACAGGACAGACAGCGGTAGCCAATAATAAAAACATTAATCGCCTAACTCTGCCTACGTGATTTCTGCAAGAATCGTTAACGCAGAACCATATTATGTCAAATTAGTTGGCTGTCAGAAAATATTGATCCCAGAATACTTCGTATACATCAACAGGTTCGACAAATCCTTTCAACGTTAACGTTCCACCAGAAGCAAATTGTACTTTTTCGCCTCCGTCTTCGATTTCATCCCGGACAATCTGGGTAATAAGCACGCCACCTGCTTTTGCTTGAGTACATAAACGGGAAGCCAGATTAACAGCAGTGCCGTATATATCGCCTCGCTCCTCAATTGGCTCTCCAGCGGTTATCCCGATTCGCACATACAGTTTTTCTCTTGGAGATTTCTCATTATATTCTTTAAACGACTCTTGAATCGCGATGGCACAGTCGAGAGCATCAACTGAGTTGACAAAAGATAGTAAGAATCCATCTCCAGTTGTTTTGACTTCCCGGCCGTTATTTGCTTTGATTGCTTCACGAGTTATGGCATTGTGGATGCGGATAAGGTGCATGGCTTTCTCATCGCCAAGTTGCACGGCTATCTGTGTGGAATCTTTCATATCGGTGAACATGATCAAGCGATATGCAGTATCAATCCCGCCCTGGTCAGTTCCTTCAGTTGCCTCACGATCAACGACAGGGTCTTCGATTCTGCCCAAAAAGGCCTGGACAATGAGTGGATCTACTTCCGTTTCCTCGTTGGGCACGAAGCCATGGGCTTGGGCATGGAGATCCCGAAGCGCTTTTTCGTTGGGAGCCTTGGCCAGGCAAAAGACGGTAGAACGCTCTTCGTCGAACCAGTAGGTCATCAGGTTGACGCCAAAGTCGCCCTGAATTTCGAGATCTTGCTTGTGGGCTGTTTCCATCGCGAGCGTGCTAGCGCCTTCAACATAGTGTCGATCCATATATATTGGCATGTGCTTTTCACCTTAAGTGATTTGCCGTCTAATTTATGAAATACTCAGTTTAGCATTCATTGAAACATGCCAAGTGAGGATGTTTGAGCTTATTCTGAGACGCGGTGCAATAAAATTGATGATGTCCCTGAAAGTTGTACCCTTAAATAGATTCTTAAGACAATCAATGGCGGAATGGATTCGTCGTCGTCTCAGGTATGTGGTCAGGTTGGGTAACCTGGCCATTGTTATCCAAAGTGGAGTAGGATTAATCGACTCCCGTGGTTCCCGCCTATAGGTTTAGATATTAGGAATTGAAGAGTCCTCTGTTTCAGGAGTCTCCTGGCATTGGGGGTAGTTACCTATCTAGACTCATTTAGCGATAGACGAAGAGACAGCAATTGGGCATTGCCTTGTGCACCATATGATCCTAATCATGTTGGAAAAAGGCTGCTTAGAGAAGCTAGATTTGGGTTGGTTATGGGGACCTCGGCAGTCAATGAATATATCGATTAACCAGAACGTGCTGTTATCCCTTTAATAACCCTATTCACAGTACCATGGGCAGTCTAATTATGGCATCTTGTTCACAGGGAAGTTCAACGATATGATGCATATGTTATACCTTGGTGGCGGTTGTGGTCGATAACAACCCTTACCTCGGGGCTTCCACCCGGAACTTGAATATAACGAGTAGTTGCATGTGACTCCCCAACTGGGTCAATGGATGGATCGCTTTCTTAAATTGAGGTTAACATGAAAGTAGCCGTAATTGGGGGTGGATCAAGCTACACCCCAGAGCTAGTTAATGGTTTTTTGGAGCGTGTACAGAGTTTGCCACTTACAGAATTGTGGCTTATGGACGTTCTCCCTGAGCGACTGGAAATCGTCGGCCGGTTTGCCCAGCGAATGGTCGAGGCCAAAGGAACACCCTTCAAGGTAGTATTGACGACCGATCAACGCCGGGCGGTTGAGGGTGCTAGTTACGTGACAACCCAGCTCCGGGTAGGTTGGATGCAAGCCCGTCGCGAAGATGAGTACTTAGGCAGGCGGCATGGACTTATCGGTCAGGAAACTACCGGTGTAGGGGGAATGGCCAAAGCGTTACGTACTATCCCAATTGTTTTGAAAATTGCGAGGGATATGCGGGAACTAGCTGAGCCTGGGGCTTTATTGGTTAATTTTACGAATCCTGCAGGTCTGGTCACGGAAGCCTTAGCACGACACGCACCCGATGTGCAATCTGTTGGCGTATGCAATGTGCCTATAACTGCCAAAATGGATTTGCTAAAAGGATTGGAAGAAAAGTCCGAGCTGGATGTCGATACGTCACGGGCCGAGTTGAACACTTTGGGGCTTAACCATCTCTCGTGGCACCGTGGTTTCACCATCGACGGCGAGGAGATGTGGCCCAGGATCATCGAACAATATGTGATCGAATTACGCGATCAAGACGAACCGGAGTGGGATCCGTTAACAATCGAATCACTACAGATGGTTCCTAACTACTATCTGCAATATTACTACTATACTGATCGCAAACTGGCTGCCCAAAAGCAGTGGCCGCCATCGCGAGCCGAGGAGGTCATGGGCATCGAAGAGAAGTTATTAGCCCAATATGGTGAACCGGACCGCACAGAACCACCAACAGGCCTGATGGAGCGTGGCGGTGCCTACTACAGCACGGTAGCAACGCAACTTCTGAACGCACACTTCAACGATTTGCAGGAGATACATGTGGTCAATACGCAACACATGGGAGCAGTTTCCGGTTGGCCGGCCGATTGGGTTCTTGAAATGCCTTGTCGAGTAGGCCGGGACGGCATTACACCTATTACCACTGAGCCTCTACCTCCAGTCTGCTTCGGTCTTTTAGGCGAGGTAAAGATGTACGAACTGCTAACGGTTGAGGCCGCCGTCCATGGTGATCGAAATGCTGCTTATCAGGCTTTGATGACCCACCCCCTTGGTCCATCGGCCGATAGGGTACAGGCTGTGCTTGAAGATATGTTGGCTACCAACAAACCATACATGCCCCAGTTTTGGGAGTAATATAAGCACAAGTTTGGCGAGACTTGTCTGCCAAGATGGATGATAAACGACTATGAAATATTTCTTGGGTGTAGATGTTGGTAATACGAAAAGCCATGCCTTGATTGCCGACGAACACGGCCGGGCCGTTGGCTTTGGCCATTCAGGACCAGGGAGTTGGGAGGCCGTAGGCTGGCGAGGCGCCCAGGATGTGTTGCAGGATATAACCAACCAGGCACTCCTCGAGGCCGGCATCGCAGGAGCAGAGGTCTACGGAGCCGGGTTCGGTTTTGCCGGCTACGATTGGCCAGAAGATCGACCGGGACATATTAAATTAGTCGATTCACTGAAGTTAGGAGGTGCCAGATTCGCCATAGCTAATGATACTCTTGTCGGCCTGTTAGCGGGGGCGAAGGATGGTTGGGGTGTTGTGGTCGTTGCCGGAACCAGCAACAACTGTCGGGGATGGGACCGTAACGGTAACGAAGGGCGCGTAACCGGGCAGGGATCCTTATTTGGGGAATTCGGAGGCGGCTTTGAGGTCGTAAATCGGGCCATTGAGGCAATTTCGCTGGCATGGTCTAAGCGCGGCCCGCATACAGCCTTGAGCCAGGCTCTTGTTGACGAGGCTGGCGCGACTGACGTAACCGATCTATTCGCCGGCCTGGTGCGAAATCGCTACAAATTATCAGCTTCCGCTGCTCCACTGATTTTCGACATCGCCGACCAGGGCGATGCCGTAGCCGAAGTGATTATACGTTGGGCCGGCCGAGAATTGGGCGGTTTAGCCAATGGTGTCATTCGCCAACTCGACCTGGATAACGAAGCGTTTGATGTTGTGTTGTCAGGGAGCCTATACAAAGGAAGCCCTAAGTTAATCGAAGAAATGCGTCATTCCATCCTTGCTGTTGCCCCGAATGCACGTCTGGTGCCACTGAAGTCACCACCAGTGATGGGTGGCATTTTATTGGGTATGGAACAGGTAAAACTAGAGATGTCGGTCATTCGCCCAACGTTGGTTGAAACGACCAATGAACTGCTGCAATTGAAGGAGCTTGTCTAGGTTAATCACCTACTCCTCCGATACTCAGGCCTACAAACTCCAATCATAGGACTCACATGACTTCGAACCAGGAAGATTGACTTGATATATACCTGCAGTCAACGCCTGTCGATCCCATTTAAAGATTAAAATATGAGGATATGAAGAGCTCTCTATTTCATAGTGCTCTTTGTGTGCCAGGTGAGGGGAGCATTGTTGGACTGCTGGCTGGCAGAAGATCAGCATGAATTGGGCAGATCCCTGACCAAAAGGGAACCATGGTCCGCCCAAGACCTTGTACGCCATCGCAGGATGAGATCAGTTTTGAGTGTAAGAAGAAATGCGTGATTGTGGATTTGGATACCGGCTTCAGCCGGTAGCTTAACAGCGAGCCCGGCAAGATGGTGCGAATCATGCGTTTCTTAACACGTACGGTTCTCAGACGGCAGAGTTACAAAAACAAGTTGGCTACCAGGCTTTCGGCGAACTGCCTGATTTCCCGCTAGCGCAAAAAAGGATTGAACGTTTGTCATCCTCGATCTGGGGTGATGTGGGTTCGGAACCAAGCTAGCGGCCGTATGTCTTTAGGCATGAATGGGAAAATGAATAATGGCAGCTAGTATGCACTGCTGTCTCTAATCCGTGGACTTTCCGCCCGGTTCTCCCAGGTCAATTTCTAAGCAAAAACTGCGACTGAACGTCATTGTTGGTTATTTTATTGGTGTTATCGCTGGTCAGTGGTAGACTGCGCAGTGATTTTTCCACATCCCTTGTACAAAATCGCCTGGCTAGTACCGTAGCAATCAGATATTGAAGTATCTGCTGTTACTGTCTGAGGTTCGACCTGATCAAAAAGAATTCGAAAAGAACGTCTAGTGAATAAAACGGCTAACAGACCAATCAACCTGCTGGCACTGCCAGCCATTCAGCGAAAAATTGTCGTTTATATAACCCGGGAAGGGCCGGCCGATGCTGAGGCATTGGCTGCAGCCTTTGGACTGGATCCGGCTGAAATCCGGATAAGGCTGGATGAAATGGCGGAGAATGGAACTGTCCAGCTTTCTATTGATGGCGTCGCCGACGCCAGACTCGGACGCACCCGGCGTCGCACGTTGCCGGCTCGTCTCTGGCCCGCACTGCTGGCCAACAGCCGTCTTTATTCCACCCAGGAAATAGCTACCCTGACCACGGCCGTGCCTATTCTGCAATTCGCCAGGGCCAAACTGAGCGAATTTGCAGACCATGGACCCAACCATGTCCTGCGCGTAAAATCTTTCGCCACACAACTTGGTTATGTGGTGGGTCTTAGCCGTACTGAGCAGCACCTATTGCGAGCCGCTTCATTATTCCATGACGTCGGCAACGTAATTGACCGTGACCGGCATCATATCATCAGCCAGGAGACAGTGGAACGATTGACGGCATCTGGCGAGTTGCCCTTTAGTTCCAGAGAAGCTGAGCTTGTAGGTCTCTTATGCCGCTGGCACCGCAAGGAATATGTTCCCGAGCGAGTCGACCAGTTACAAGACGAAAAAGTACGCACTGGACTCCTGGCATCAATCCTCAGGGTCTCCGATGCCATGGACATCGACCACAGGCGTTCAGATTACGGCGCCCGCTTTTCCAGGGTCCTTGAATTTTTCTATCCAACGGAAATGCCTTTCTGGACCAGCCTCGAGGAGATATCGGGTCTGCGTATTCGGTGCAGTCCGCTGGTAACTTTGCAGGTTTTTGCCTTACAAGAACTGCAGGAAAATATACAGTTCAATATGTTGTTCAATGACCTGAAGGGTACACCTTTACCCTGGTCAGTTGAGCAGGTAATAGTAACGACTGAATCAACAAAGGCCACCCTTCAGCATAAAGAAAGTGCAATCGCGACAAACAGTTCGGGTCGTTCAAAGGTTCTCATGACTTTTCCTTTTGATTGCCACAGTCTGATTATGGCGGCTATCAGCCGGCGAAACCTGAGGAACGCCGGGTACCAGGTAGAATTATTGTGTTACCCAGACACGACCGGTGGTCCAAGTTGGCTCTGGCAAGATGCCCTGGCCGACAGCCGGGCTGTTGAATATGATCTTCTCGTGGCCATAGGAGATCGTCCTGATCCAGCAATCACAGATAATCTCCTGAAAATTGTCAGCCACTGGCGAGCTAGTGGGGTCTCGGTAACCATTTTGAATAGGCACGAGGTCAATTGGTCACGCCTGCCTGCACTTCTCAATCTTGGGGTAGTGGCATATTTGGGAGCCGACTGGACTTACTTTTGGGGGAACGATGTTAGCGCGAGCGATCTCGCCTGGGGCCAGATCGCTTCGCTGTGCACACGCGATCCCACTCAATCAACCATTGGTATTTCCGCAGAACAAGAGGCTATCGTCCAGGGATTGTTGAAGTGTGTTTATGATCAGGCCGGTCGCTCGATCAATGATGTCGAAGGCTGGGTGAGGCTTTCCGAATCGATCCTCAGTCGAATTGAAGAGGATGATTACACTTATTTTCGGGAACAGTCATCTGGCTTTGCAGAACGTTATGCGACAGCGTTAACGCCGCCAATCATTCACGGTAGTGTCCTTCACTTTAATGAGTCGCCAGGAGATCTACCCCAGGCCTTTTACTGGTCTTTGGAAGCGGCAATTGAAAAGAATGGCCGCGCGCCCAGTCACGGCGTTCAGTTCAAGACGCCCTATGCCTTGGCCACTTGGAAGGAGGGCGATTATGTGGAGTTGCTGGCAATCAATCACTGGCGTGAGGAGGCAGCTATTCCCATTCGTCTGCTTTACCCAAGCGATCTCGGTCCGCAACCCGAAGGTAACGAGAGCACGTTCACGGTGCGACTGCCAAAAGAAGATGCAGACAGCGTAATCCAGGCCTTGATCGATGCTTGTAACGATCGCCGTTTGTAAAGATGCCGTTTCTGAAGAAATATTTGCCGCTAGGTTCGTGCTGTACTTATGAGAGTAGTACAGGAGACGTAATCAAATGACCGAAAAGAAGTTGATTTCTCGAGATGAGGTCCTGGCTGGGCTGGGTGGCCGGCCGTCCCGTCAGGCTAACACAACCTTGGCCCTCATCGAGAATCGAACCGCCCATCTGGTGACCCAGGCATATGTGCCGGCCGGCTTCGGTCTTACTGAAACGGCCATCGGCTCAGGAAGTCAGGCTTACCTTGAATCTATCGCCATGGTCCGCGAACAACAGGCTAGACCATCTATTCAAGATATTGAGCGTTATGCCTCGCAATGGGCTGTTCTAGTCCCTGAAACGCCTAAAGTGCGAGCTATGTTGGCTAATCTGTTGAATAGCCGGTACGCCCTGTCGCTGCCAAATGCACCCGGTATCCGGATGGCCTTAGGATTGGACACGGAAGAAGTAAAGTCGGCTTACAGCCAGATCTACGACGTACCATTAGCCACCCTTGCTGTTCCAAAGCTAACGTTATTGGATCGCTTGCGCTGGCAATGGACCATGATTGCCAAGCGGCTGGATTCATTGTCGCCGACTTGGATGGCCTTCATGTTTACGCTTGTCATTGGCGGCGTCACCCTGGCTATTCCCATTGCCGCGGCCGGAATAGGCGCCATTCCAAGCATAATCCTGATAATCTTTTTCTGCCTGGTTAGCATCGTGACCATCGCAGCAATGGCCGAGTCAGTGACCAGGAGTGGGGGAATTCGTTACGGCAATGCTTTTATCGGCCGGGTCGTGGGCGATTATTTGGGTCAGGCCAGCTCCGTGCTATTGACTGCCGTACTTACTGCCTTCTCTTTCGGTTTATTACTGATCTTCTATCTCGGCATTTCTTCCACGCTAGAAGGCTCTACCACGATACCAGCCGAGGTGTGGTTATTTGTCCTATTTGGCATCGGACTATATTTTCTCACCCGCGGGTCGCTGAATGTTACCGTGGCTTTCACCTTTGTGATTGGCATTGTAAACACCATCTTGCTCTTTATTATTGGCTTTTTAGCCTTGAGCAGACTAGATGTCGATTACCTGACGTATATAAATCTCCCTTTTTTGGATGGCGAACCGTTTAACCCTGCACTTTATAGCAGCATCATTGGCGTTACCATGGGCCTTTTTTCGGCGCACATGATGGTTGCCGTCTTCGGAAAGATGATCCTGGAAAGGGATCCTACCGGTAAAGCACTAGTCCGAGGGCACCCTCTTGGAATCGCCGCCGCCGGTTTAATAAACATCTTTTGGGTCGTCGCCGTGAACGGCGCCGTACCGCCCCAGGAATTATTCGCGGAGACCGGAACAGCCTTGGTGCCACTGAGCGAGCGGCTTGGACAACCAGTGGGTCTGCTTGGCGCAATCTTTGTTATCCTGGGTATGGGCCTGGGTTTAGTCCATTTTTCTATCGCCCTTTTTAACCTGGCCAGTGAGCGCCTTAGTACACAGAGGACTAAATCCCTCGGTCGTCTTGGTACCTTCCTGGTATCGCTAAGCCCGGTCATTGTTGTTTTCGCCATAGCCCTTTGGATGTCCATCACCGGTTCCGGTTCATTTGCCGGAATCCTGGGCTTTCTGGGCATCGTTGTTGACTCTCTCATGATCGGTATCATCCCGGTATTGTTATTGTTGGCCAGCCGGCACAAGGGTGAGCTTGTTCCGGGCATCGTTTATCGTTTTCTGGGAAACCGGGGATTGATAGCCGCTATTATATCGTTGTATCTTTTCATCCTTCTCTTCCACGGCCTTTTCATTTGGCAGAGCCCTGCGGCAAAAGCCACCGGCATCGTTGTTGCATTAATAGTAATTATCCTGATCTCTCATATGCTGCGAAAGCAGGCTTTTGCGCCTCGGATCGTGCTTGAACTGCGAGATGATCTACGGGAAGGCGAACAATCGTTGTTGGCCGTTGTTGATGGTGGCGAATTAGCGCCGGCCCAGCTAGATCTGGTATACGTCGATGGAAACCATGAAAAGGCGGAGGCCAATAGTGAACTTGGATCAATTCCCGAGCTGGACTCGTTATCCCTGAAATTACCCCATTCTAAGACCCGAGAGTTAAAAATATGGGTTCATCAACTAACAGCCGATAACGAAGCCGGAGACCTTCCGGCAAGGGTAATGGTCGCCACGAAAAAGGGTCAGAAAGAAGTGACGCTGACCCTAGCAAACGATCAAGCTATTGTGCCCCTAGATACCGAGGGACCTCAGGTCACAATCACGCTCCAAAAAGGCTAAATCTGGTGCCGTTGGAGATACAAAACATGAATCCGGACAAGATGTCGAATAACATTAAAAAAGAGATCAGCCAATCAGTAGCCGACAATCGCTCCCCGGCCTCTGTGGCTGATCCAGATACCGCCGTTGATCAGCCCCGAGAAATGATCACCGACGCAACCAAGATATTCACCCAACTAGACCTGGCGATCCACGCTTTAAGAAGCATTAGCGAGTGTGTATCCATCACCGATATGGAGGATACCGTCCTTTTTATCAATAGAGCCTTTTGTGAGACCTACGGCTTTGAAGAGGACGAATTGATTGGTAAACCCATCGATATTATTCGCTCGCCTAACAATCCAATGGAAGTAGTCCAAGAGATTTTACCCGCGACCCTTCAAGGTGGCTGGCAAGGCGTATTGTTCAATCGCCGCAAAGATGGTAGCGACTTTCCAATAACGCTATCCAGCTCAGTTGTGCGGGATGAGAGCGGACGGCCGATGGCTTTGATCGGCGTTGCCTCAGACATCACCGCGCGCAGAAAGGAAGAGAAAGCCCTACAGAGGCAGAATGCCTACTTCGCGGCCTTGCATGATACAACTCTAGGTCTTATCACCCGCCTGGACTTAAAAGACTTGTTGGAGGCGCTTCTCGCCCGGGCGGCTGAGCTACTGGATACGCCTCACGGCTTCCTCTACCTAGTCGAATCGCCCGGTTCTGTTAAGGGTGGGGCTAACCAGGAAACTCTGGTTCGCCAGGTAGGTCTTGGTGCCTTTGGCAAGACAATTGGCCTTCGTTTGAGTCGGGGAGAAGGGCTTTCGGGACAGGTTTGGTCAACCGGACAGCCACTGGTAGTCAATGATTATCGAACATGGGAAGGCCGTGCTCCAGGTTTAAATTATGATGTTGATATTCAGTCATTGATCGGCGTGCCGCTTATCCACGGGGAAAGCGAAGACACCAATAAGAGCCGGGTTATTGGCGTCTTGGGCATGGCTTACGACGAGCAATCTAATCGGGACTTTGGTGCTGAAGAAGTTGAGCTGTTAGGTCGTTTTGCCCAACTCGCGTCGATAGCACTGGACAACGCCCGGCTTTTCGAAACCGAGCAGCAGGCTCGTGGCGAAGCAGAGCGGTTACAAGCCGCTACACGTGCCCTGAGCACCACCTTGGACTTACAAAAAGTGTTTGAGCTCATCCTCACGGAACTCCAAAATTTGGTCCCGTATGACAGCGCCTCTGTGCAGGAACTCAAGGGTACCAATTTAGAGATTATTGGCGGCGTTGGTTTTTCAGATCTGAACAAGCTGGTTGGCTTGACTTTCGATTTAGACTCGGCTGATCAACCTAACTCACAAGTGGTTCGCTCCCGGCAGCCCGTGATTTTGAATAATGCCTCGGCCGATTATGCTGGCTTTAGCCAGGGACCTCACGATGAGTTGGCAGTAGGCTCATGGTTGGGTGTGCCTTTGCTCTTTGGTGATCGCGTCCTCGGGATTATCACGCTTGACAAGGCAGAATCCGGTTTTTATACAGAATCTCATGCTCGTTCGGCTATGGCCTTTGCAGCCCAGGCAGCCATTGCTATCGAAAATGCGAAACTTTTAGCAGGAGAACAAAAGCAGCGAGAATTGGCTGAGACGCTCCGGTTAGCTGCTGAGGAATTAACATCTGCGCTGTCGCTTGAAGATGTATTGGACAACATTCTAAACCAATTGGACCAGGTTGTAGTCTCCAACAGTTCTTGCATATTCTTATTCAAAGCCGATCGGCAACTTGCAGTTGCAGGTCGTGGTTTTGCCGATAACTCGGCCGTCATCGGCCGAGAGTACCCCAACGATGACGCCCTGACCGCGGAAATCAGAAGGACCCGCCAGCCACTGACTATACATGATACGGCCATTGATCCACGGTTTGAAGGGTGGGGTAACACAGTTGACAACCGGAGTTGGATGGGCGTTCCAATGATTATCAGGGGTGAGATGATTGGCTACATAACCCTCGATGGACAACGAACCGGCACCTACGGACCAGAGGAAGCAAATTTGGCCCAGACATTCGCCAACCAGGCGGCCATCGCTCTTGAAAACGCCCGTTTGTTTGAGGAGATGGAAAAGGCAAAGTTATCGGCCGACGCGGCTAACGAAGCCAAGAGCAACTTCCTGGCGACCATGAGCCATGAGATTCGAACGCCAATGAATGGGATAATTGGCATGACTAGCCTACTCTTGGATACGGAGCTGACCCCAGAACAACGCGACTACACCCGGACCGTCCGTACGAGCAGCGATGCCTTGTTAAATATTATTAACGATATTTTGGATTTCTCTAAGATTGAAGCCGATAAGATTGACCTGGAAGAACAGCCTTTTGACTTGCGAGACTGCCTGGAGAGTGCTCTTGACTTACTGGCTACTATCGCGGCCGATAAGGGACTGGATCTATCCTACATCGTCGAACCCGGGACGCCGGAAGCCATCATTGGGGACATCACTCGTCTCAGGCAAATCATCATTAACTTGCTCAATAACGCCCTAAAGTTCACTGAAAAGGGTGAGGTTGTGATCATTGTCAGCGGCAAGCTCCTTGGCGGGAACACAGAGCCTATATCTACGATTAATCCGACCAAGATGCCGTCAACAAATCAAGATCTCGACCGGTCAAGTCAAGATGAGCATAACATTTACGAATTGAACTTTACTATCCGGGATACGGGAATAGGTATCCCTGAAGATCGGATGGACCGGCTGTTTAAATCTTTTAGCCAAGTTGATGCTTCGACGTCTCGACGATTCGGGGGCACAGGTCTAGGCTTAATCATCAGCAAACGACTCAGCGAACTTATGAAAGGCGACATGTGGGTTGAAAGTGAAGTTGGCGTCGGCACAACCTTCTCCTTTACCATTCAAGTCGCCGGGACCTCAAGCTCCAGACAGCGTTATCTCAAGGATGATCAGCCTCAGCTCAAAGGTAAGCGGGTATTGATCGTCGACGACAATGCAACCAACCGGCGTATTCTTAGCTTACAAACCCAATCTTGGGACATGACGCCTAGAGATACATCATCACCGTATGAAGCTTTGGAATGGATAAGCGAGGGTGAACAGTTCGATGTTGCATTAATAGACATGAGAATGCCGGAGATGGATGGTTTGGCGTTGGCAGCGAAAATCCAGGGCAATCGCAATACTCAATCCTTGCCAATCGTCATGCTAACCTCTCTCGGCGCTAAAGAATTGAGCGACGATCCCAGGTCAGAGACGTTGGCATTCGCGGCATTTCTAAATAAACCACTCAAGCCATCGATGCTGTTCAATACGTTGATCGATGTCTTTCAGGGGGGAGGCGTTCGCGTTTTTGCGGATCAATCGGTGGAGAAGCGACTGTTTGATGTTGAGATGGGCCAACGACTGCCTTTGCGCATTCTGCTTGCGGAAGACCATGTGACCAATCAAAAATTGGCTCTCATGATTCTAAAAAAGCTTGGCTACCGCGCGGACATTGCTGCAAATGGTCTGGAAGCCCTGGAAGCGGTGCAACGCCAGACCTATGACGTGGTGCTGATGGATAGTCAAATGCCTGAAATGGATGGGTTGCAGGCCACCCGTGAAATTCGTAAGTTGCTATCCAATTCTCGGGAACCATACATCATCGCCCTGACTGCCAATGCCATGCAGGGTGACAAAGAACTATGCCTGGCGGCCGGCATGAACGACTACGTTAGCAAACCGATCCAGGTTGAAGCCTTGATCGAAGCTCTGGAAAATAGCAAGCCAGGGTGGCAAGATGGTTTTCCTATGGCAAAGCTGATCGCTGGTGCTGACGATTCAGGAACATTGCCTTCCATGCCTTCAAACGTGCTTGATCAGGCAGCTCTCGATATGTTGCTGGAAGTTGTCGGCGGCGAAAGGGAGTTGCTAGAAGAGTTGATCGACAGTTTCCTGGAAGAGGCGCCGCCCTTGCTCGCTAAAATGAGCGCTGCCTTGGCTACAGATGACAGCAACACCTTGAGATTGACCGCCCATACCCTAAAATCGAGCGGGAATGATTTTGGGGCAACGCGGTTCGCCCAATTATGCCAACAACTTGAAGATCTTGGTCAGAACGGCCGCGTCGATGGCAGTGAATTGCTTGTAGAGCAGATTGCGCTGGAATATGAACAGGTCCGAATTGCGCTGTCAGCTGTAAACCTCAAGCCCTCGCTTGAAGGCGATCTCCAATCCGGCAGCGAGCTTCAAACGCAGGAGTCAGAGGATCCCGGCGCCAACGGTAACGCCGAGGCATCCAGTAAGGATCTCGATGTTGCGCCATTCAATATTGAAGGCGTGGCAACTTTAATCAGTCAAGATCCCGCACTACTGGAGGAGTTGTTGGTGAATGTTTATAATGACGCACCACACTTGGCTGAGGATATCCGACAGTGGATATATTCGCTTAAGCATTGGCAGCGAGCGCGGCCGAGATTCCGGCCAGCAGATAAGTAAGGATGATACCTATGGAGTCCCTCCTTGGACGAATCTTGGTCGTTGACGACCACAAAACTAACCGGTTGAAAATGTCCTTTGCTGTTAAGAAAGAAGGCCACGAGGTGGAGGTTGCCGAGAATGGCTTTGAAGCGATGGAAATGCTTAAGACGAGGTCTTTTGACCTGGTCTTGCTTGACATCGTTATGCCAGTGATGGATGGCTACGAAGTATTAGAACAGATGAAGGGCGATAGCCAGTTACGCCATATTCCTGTGTTGGTCATATCCTCGGTTCAGGAAATGGATAGCATAGTCAAGGGAATTCAGATGGGTGCCGAAGATTATTTACCCAAAACCTTTGACCCCATATTTTTTAAAGCTCGGGTGGATACCTGCCTGGAGAAAAAACGATCTCGCGACCGGGAAGTTGAGTACTTGCGCCATGTCGAACGGTTAACCGATGCGGCCGCAGCGTTGGAAAACAACAGTTTTGACCCAGATTCATTATCTGATGTTGCCGACCGGACCGATGCCTTGGGACAGTTAACCCGCGTTTTTCAACGGATGGCCCGTGAATTCTATGTGCGTGAACAGCGACTAAAGCAACAAGTGGCTGAACTTCGCATTGAGGTTGACAAGGCAAAACAAACACAGCAGGTAAAACAAATAGTTGGCAGCGACTACTTTAGACAGTTACGGAACCAGGCGGAAGAACTGAGGGAGAAACTGGAAAACGTCGATGATTAAAAGGCAAAGTGCCATCATATTTTACTAGTTGCCAAGGAGTACTTAACGTGTCACAGATCATAAGCATTCATTCATTTAGAGGCGGAACCGGTAAATCAAATACGACCGCCAATATCGCCGCCGTGCTGGCGAGTCAAGGTCAGCGCGTTGGTGTTATCGACACCGATATCCAATCGCCAGGCATTCACATTCTTTTTGGGATGTCCGGGGCATCGATCGACTATTCGCTGAACGATTATTTATGGGGTCGCTGCGAAATTGGCCAGGCAGCTCACGATGTAAGCTCCATCCTTGCGGCCGGGTCTACTGGTAAACTATTCCTCATTCCTTCCAGCGTACGCGCCGACGAGATAGTGAACGTCCTCCGCGAAGGCTATGATGTGAGTTTGCTGACCGAGGGTTTCCGAAATCTCATTCGCGAGCTCTCTCTCGACGTACTAATGATCGATACCCACCCGGGCCTTAACGAAGAAACCCTCTTTTCCATCGCCATTTCGCACTCACTGGCCATAATTATGCGTCCTGACCAGCAGGATTATGAAGGGACTGGGGTAACGGTGGAAGTCGCCCGTTCGTTAGATGTGCCGCGTCTGATGCTAATTGTTAACAAAACACCACCGGCATTTGATGCTGCTGAAGTCAGAACACGAGTAGAAGAAACCTATGATTGCCACGTGGCCGCAGTATTGTTGCACAACGAGGAAATGATGAATCTGGCCAGCAGCGGCATCTTTGTCCTACACTATCCAGACCACCCAATGACAGAACAGTTCCAGGATATTGCCAGGCAGTTGATCGCTCAATAACATCTCAGATATTGGAAGATTTATCAGCGAATGCCAGGGATCCTCACAGGGATTAGCGTTTTTGCGTCAAAATAATATAACGTCGCCTCCTCCCGGGTGTCGGCTACTCTGTGTTTGCAGACCAAGAGCCATGCTGTAAAGTTCAGCATAATGATCATTCCCAACGGTCTCTACCTTATGACCAGAGAACCGACATGATAGTCCATACTCATTTTTCCCTGATAGCTACCAGGCTTAGCAAGTCGACCTTAAAAAAAGTCCTTGAGGGCTGATGGACCTGTCGTAAGGGGTAATTCTCGGTACACTAAATGCGGAATGCCGAGAACAATCTATATGGGCAAGCACCCTTGGAAGTTCAATCCGTTGCGTGAGGATGTGTTCGACATGATTAAACTGTATGTAAAAAACCGGGAAGCCTGGCGCCAATGGTTGATTGCAAACTACGAGACAGCGACTGAAATCTGGTTGGTATACCCGCGGAAACAAACAGGTCTGAAGCGTATCCCGTACAATGATGCTGTAGAAGAAGCGCTGTGTTTTGGCTGGATAGATAGCATTACCAAGACAATAGATGAAAAACTGTACGCGCAACGTTTCACTCCGAGAAAACCAGGCAGCAAATATTCGCAAACCAACAAAGAACGGCTACGAAGATTAGTGAAACAGGGCCAGGTGGTGCCTGAAGTTATGGACAAGATTGGTGAGGTTGATGAAGAGGAGTTTCACTTCCCACCAGATATTAAAGCCGCTTTACGGGCTAATGAGGATGTCTGGGAGAACTTCCAACGCTATTCCGTTTCATACCAGCGCATCCGGATTGCCTATGTTGACGGAGCCAGGAAGCGACCTGGTGAATTTGAGAAACGATTGCAGAATCTCATCCGGAAGACAAGGCAGAACAAACAATTTGGTTTTGGAATTGAAGGATACTACTAGTCAGACAGCCCCTTTTACTTCATCCACGGGTGCCTGGTAGCTGATCCGGCTGCCAATTTATAGTTCGACCAGACGACAAGGCCAGTAGAATAACCTGATTACAGGTAACTGCTTTACCCGTTCTAATAGGCCATCCGGGTTGACTAAGGTAACATTTTTGGCGGTTGTTTAATTTTTGATCTCTTCAAGATAGGAGACTTGGGAACCGGCATGATTAAAAGGGCGATATGGTCTGTCGTAACCAAGGTCACATTCAAGTGACGCCTTCTGGGTTGTGTTCGTGCCAGAGCATGATGAAATATATTAGCATCAAATTTGGGATCCTTCGGTCTTTTTACAAGAGGTTTTGCAAATCGCCACGTATTGGTCTTGCCATTGCCGGGGCCGGGCGACTTGCTAACTACCATTAAGCTGGAGCAGGTCCAGAGTCTCCCGGGTCTGTGTATGCGATTCGAAATAAAGAGTACGAATGGGGTATGCAAAGTTGGAGGACTCAGTACGGAAACTAAGATATTCCAGAATGATAGTTCTACCTGGAACGAGTCAAAAGATGCATCGAATGTGAATGTTGAGGAATCATCGTGGGCATGAGTACCTAGTAGTCAACTATACTATACGTAGAGACATTATGTCAATGATTGCCTGGGTCAGCCAGCACAATATACCTTGCGACTAATTGATAAGGTCCCCGGAAACCTTGGTATTTCACCAGCAACCATTCTTGCCTGTTTGCAAATTCTACAGGATTATTAACGCCAATCTATTCTATTTTAAGAGGACCATATGGACATAAAGATGTGTTTCTTCATGCTACCCCACTTGGTACCTGTTACAGCAGACGATTTTAAAAAGTTGGTGGGTGTTGAATCTAGGTCAATAGGAAACCCAGCCGTTTTACTATCCCAAAGCTCGGATTCCGGTGAGAAGAAAAAAGTCAGGGTCACGCGACGCCGGCGAACAGATTCTGAGGCTGGCGAACGAGAACGGGCTGAAGCACCCAGCCGGAAACGAGACCGACAGCCTCAGAAGACAACCCGACCACCAAGCGGAACCGGTGGTTCGGTTCGGCCTATGGCTCAACTTCCAGGGGGACGCAATCCCCTCCTGATCATCGGTCTGGTTATCATAGTGGCCGTTTGCGTATTGCCCCTCATGTTGATCTTTGGCTCAGGGGATTCCAACGAAACCACGGCCGATTTTCCAACAACGGCCGCACTTTTAGATCCCCTGGTCGAAACAGAACTCAATCAACAATCGCCCACAAAGGCGTCGGATCCAATGGTGTTACCGCCCGCGTCGTCAGACGGCCAGACCTGGTTGGTGATGCTTTACCAGGATGCCGACGACAAAATCTTGGAGCAAGATATCTATCTGGATCTCAATGAGGCGGAGCGAGTCGGCTCCTCCGACCGGGTGCATATCGTTGCCCAGGTGGACCGTTTCGAAGGTGGATATCAGGGCGATGGTAACTGGTCAGACACAAAGCGCTTCTATCTCACCGAGGGAGGCGACTTGCAGAGAGTTAGTTCGGAAACTCTGGAAAGCTTGGGCGAGTCAAATATGTCCAGTGGCGAGACATTGGTGGATTTCGTTACCTGGGCAGTAGATAACTATCCTGCGGACAGACATGTGCTCATTATGGCCGATCACGGCATGGGTTGGCCAGGGGGATGGAGCGACCCCGACCCTGGCGGCCGAGATGATAGCAACATTCCTATGGCCAAGGCATTGGGCGATCAGTTGTTCCTGATGGAGTTGGACGAAGCCCTGGAAGAGATTCGGACCCAAACAGGTTTGGAGCAATTTGAGATTGTGGGAATGGATGCCTGCTTAATGGGCCATATAGAAGTCTTCAGCGCCGTTGCACCCCATGCTCGATACGCTGTGGCATCACAGGAAACCGAACCGGCTATGGGCTGGGCATACACAAGTTTCTTGCAGCGATTAGTCAACAATCCTGACATGAGTGGCGCCGACCTTGGTAGCCTGATTGTCGACAGCTTTATCAAAGATGACCAACGAATCGTCGACGATGAAGAACGGGCAAATTTCCTACAAAAGGGCTCGCCATTAGGCGGGCTAGCCAGCTTATTTGGAGGGAGCGGCATATCGGCCGACCAGCTTGCTCAACAAATGGCAGAGAATGTCACTCTCACGGCCGTCGATCTGGCGGCCATACCTGCTTTGGTAGAAGATCTAAATAAGTTGTCTATTGCGCTTCAGGGTGTGCGGCAAAAAGATGTGGCCGAGGCACGAAACTATGCTCAATCTTTCACCAGTGTATTTGGCAGAGATCTCCCACCATCGTATATTGACCTTGGAAATTTCACCCAGTTACTGCGACGAGAGAGTAATGATTCAGGCGTGGTTAAGGCTGCTGACATGGTTATGGATTCCCTGGACCGGGCAGTCATCGCCGAAAAGCACGGTCCTAAAAAGCCTGGCGCCAATGGCATCTCCATCTATTTTCCCAACTCGCAACTCTATGAGAATCCTATCACCGGAGCCGAATCCTATACCGCAGTGGCCCGTCGTTTTGCGGAAGCCTCGTTGTGGGATGATTATCTGGCCTTTCACTATACCGGTCGTCCCATTGAGGGAGATCCCGGCATTCTGGCCGTCCCTGAACAGGGAACAGCATTCAACGCTCCTGGCTCGGGCCAGATCACGGTTTCCCCAGTTACCCTATCAGATGAGATTGCTGCTCCTGGCCGGCCGGTACTGTTGAGTACGGATATCAGTGGCGACAGTATCGGTTATGTCTATCTTTTCGTTGGTTTTTTGAATCAGGAAGCTAATTCCATCTACATCGCTGATAGTGACTACCTTGAAAGTGTTGAGAGCCGGGAGGTGGGCGGAATTTATTATCCCAATTGGGGGGATGACGAGGAGTTCACGATGGAGTTCGAGTGGGAGCCCGTCGTCTTTGCCATTGACGATGGTCAGAATTCCGTGGTCGCATTGTTCACACCTCAAACGTATGGTGCTTCTTTTAGAGAAGCGATCTATACTGTCGATGGGATTTATACCTACGCTGACGACGGTCTGTCACGCTACGCGCGACTATACTTCAGCGACGGTCGTTTGCAGCATGTTTTCGGCTTCACCGGCGATAACGGTGGCGGCGCTCCTCGAGAGATCATACCAAAAACTGGTGATAAGTTCACAATCTTGGAGAAATGGATGGATCTGGATCGCCAGGGCAAGGTGGTAGATGTGACTCGCCAGGAAGGTGGAACATTGACCTTTGGTGACGAGATGTTCGTCTGGAAAGACTTGGACGCAGCTCCCGGTCAATATGTTGTCGGTTTCATTGTCGAAGACCTGGACGGTTACAGCTATCAAACGTACGGTCGACTAGTTGTTGAGTAATGAATGAGTTTAGCAGCGATCTGACCGTATTTGAGGCGGATTCGATGTCAACGGGATTTTCTTCGAGTGTCCAGGATATATCAGTGCATCTCAATTTACCTAGCATTTACGGTTTCGTGAACCGCTGATTTCTGAGGATGCTGTGAACATTAAGGGTTGAATTATAAGTGGCTAGCTTATCTGAAAGAAGATTGCTCCTTGGGCCAGATCTGTTTGTCGGAGAAGCGTTTTCTAGGCGGACCAATAATTGGGTGTGCCAACAGGTCAACAAATAATATGTGGTACCTCAACAATAATTGAACAAGAATTTGGATATGGTAGACTAAAGGGTAATCAGCGATGAGATACTTGAATCATTCGGCCGGGACCTGGCTAGTTCCTGATTTTCGACCACCGTTTGAAAAGGTGATTACGTTGAAGAAGCCTTCCTCCATCTCACAAAACAAATCGAGAAGCATGTATGGATGACATTCACCAGGATGACCCATCAGCATTGGACCAATCCATAACCAGTCAATTCAAAGATGGGAGTCGCTTTGCTTATGCGTCTATAGGTCCCGAATTGATGATTGAGCAAGTCGGTCCAAATTTTGCGCGAATGATTGGCCGGCCTGGCGAGGCGCTTGCCGGTCGAACACTTTCGGAACCGCTCCGGGAATTCATAGGCTTGGAGAATGTTCTAAGAGATATTTTAGAGGGAAAACGGTCCAGGTTCCGTCTTGAACAAATCAGTCGTGTTCAGAACGATGGCGCAATCATAAGCCTGACTTTCCAGGTTGCACCTCTTGAAGCGAGCAGACCTGACCAGGGATTGTTACTGCTCGTGGAGGATTCAACGGACAACTGTCTCCTCCAAGAGGCCTATCTCAAGGATAACAATGAGCTTAGCCTGGTTCGTGAGAAACTTGTTGAGGTCAACGAGGAACTTGCCAGGGTCAACCGAATGAGGTCTTTCCTCATGTCGAAGGCGGCCCACGATTTGAAGGGACCCTTGACCACAATCCAGGGATTTGCCTCGATCTCTAAAAGAAGATATTAACAATCATGAGCAGCTGGAATTTTTGGATATAATTATTGGCCAATCTGATCGTATGCGACGACTCATCGACAATTTGCTTGCTTTTGAGCAGATTGAACAAGGTCATCTGGTTCTCGATTGGCAAAACTGCAACCTGAACGAGGTTGTTGATAAAGTAGTAAATGCTTCACGACCGTCGGCTGAGATGCGCAAGCATTCGCTAATCTTCAACCGGCCGGACCGGCAGTTTGTTATCTGGGCGGATTCAAATCGTTTGACTCAGGTCGTGTATAATTTGTTAGAAAATGCTATTAAATACACGCCTGAAGGCGGTCAGGTTGATATCTCTCTTCGACAGGGAAATAGCAACATAGAGATCGAGGTAGCCGATACCGGCCTGGGAATGTCTGATGATCAGATTGACCACCTATTTGGCCGACACAAACGTACAAACGAAATTCGCGGCAGTAATTTTAAGGGTTCCGGATTGGGTTTTATTATTGCCCAGAGCCTTGTGGAAACTCATGGAGGAACGCTTACGGTTGAGAGTGAAGTTGGCCAGGGAACTGTTATGAAGGTATTTCTGCCGAACGGTAAGGCAGATACAACATGACGTCATGCAAGATAAAAGCGCACTGATAATTGGGAAAGATGACTTCAAAGGAATATCGACCGAAGCGGGGTTTTATCGGACCAGAGAAATAACCGGTTGGCGAGAGAGTAGCGAAGGTTTTTAAGACGCAGTCTATCGGACATATCAACTAAAGCTATTTCAAGATCCCTTGATGGATTTTGTGGTAGAGAATATCGGTAATTAAGTAATGGCTTGAATAGGAGGAGATCATGATTAAGGAGTTTAAGGAATTTATCATGCGTGGCAGTGTGCTTGATCTAGCGATAGGCATTGTCATAGGAGCTGCATTTGCCGCGGTTGTTAACTCGCTGGTGAATGACATCATTATGCCTCCCATAGGATATTTGCTCGGAGGCGTAAATTTTAACGACCTCTTCATCAGCCTTGACGGTCAGGACTATGCCTCTCTGACAGCGGCTCAGGATGCCGGTGCGGCGACGATAAACTACGGTATATTTATAAATACCCTGATCATCTTTGTGATCGTGGCTTTTATCCTTTTTCTTATTATCAAAGCTGCCAATAATATGAAGCGTGATGAAGAAACGACCCCGACCAAGCCCACAACCAAGGCGTGCCTATACTGCTTCTCGGAAATCTCCCTCGAAGCAACTCGCTGCCCGAATTGCACATCCAAACTCTAATAAATTTTCACGAGCTCGTGAGAAGACAAGAAATACCGGTCAGGAATGGCGGGTTGTTATCGAATTGAATACGGAGATTGGGGAAATTGATTGAATTGACGTAAGAAAACCATGATTTTTCTTTGGGGGTCGCTGTCTAAATTTGCCCGCATGCATCGTAAGCCTAGCTAAACACATAAGTATTATGCTCAAACGCTATTCAATCGCCAGTCATAGGAACTGAAACGCACTTTTAGCTTATCGCGAGAATCGGCCACGAATTCGCGGCGCCTATCATCAGGGAGGTAACGGATCAAAAAATCGATTATTCCGTCCCGTCCGCCAAAGTCACTACGATACCACTGGAAAATCCGCGATACGGAAATCGATTTCTTTTCAGGATGAATAGCGACTGAAGTGTCGACAAAGCCGCGACTGGCCATTTCCAGCTGTTCCTGAAGTTTCTCACCTGAATATGAGCGAATGGGCGGGCAAGAAGCGGCCGCCGCAGTTTAAAGCGAAATGGACCTGTGGATCCACAGGCAGCGACCAGGCCCGTCGTGGGTCTTGAGTTGTGAAATGGGCTCCCGGCACAAATGGGTTGCCACCGTTAGCCCGTAAGATGCCATGTTCGATATCTTCCAGGCTGACCCTTTGATCATCGACCAGATAGGCAGCCCGCCGAAAGAAGGCCAGCAAACCCAACCGCCCCTCAGTCACACTACGCTCGACGCCAAAAGTGATAACCGCATCTAATGCCAGGGCGTTATATAGGTTGATCCAAAATGCACGACGAGAACCCTGGTCGGGCAACGTATTGGGTTTAAATTTCCTCAGAGCTGCCAGGCACTCAGCCCGATAGACGCCATAGGCTGAACTGTTCCGCAAGGCCGCATAGTCGATCTTTGCCCCGGTTTCATCCATTACCGAGACCTTCAGCTCGTCCAAAGTTATTTTAATGGAGGTTGCCAGATCGGTTGGTAATGAGATAGTAACTTCCGGCAGGTCTCTGTTTATGATCGTCGCCGGTCGAGCGCCGGTCATCTGATTAAGGATTGATTCGCGAGCACGAATCAGAAGATCTGCAGGTCGTGGTCTTATCAACTGGTCTTTAGGTCGTTTTGTTAAATTTACCAATGGTCTTCCTAAAACAGTTTTTAATTCTCTCTTGGTATTGAACGTATGATTCTCCGGACACATCTTCATTTTCCTTGAAGGAACCCCACTCGTCGGCAATGTAGCTTACGTTCTCCGGTCTATTCATCAAGCAGGTGACAGGGTCAACTCATTTGGACGTACCTACTTTACACTAAGATGGACGGCGGATGGCAGATTGGCCGGCGCTATTCAAACCAGGCCTTGAAAAATGTGCTTCTTAACCCAGGGCTATCAACCAACGCTAAAGTCAGTCCACTACCGGTGGTACCGATTCAACGATTTATTCTGTCGTTTTCGAGGAAAAACGTGCTTCAAATTTCCACCGTTTGATAAAACATTTACAGCCAAGTAATTCTATATCGGTCGCTCGGACCATATAACTCCGACGCTTCGGCGAGAAAGTATTCCGTTCACCAGCTACTTGGACTATGGATAGTATTGAAACGAATAGCATTGACCGAATTGACCTTCGGAGAAAATTAATTGTTTTGACGAAACAGTGCCAGGAAAGGACCAGCGCCGTCAAGCGAAACGTACGCCATCATCGTTTCCCTGGAGAGAGGGAGAGTTGTGATGCCAGACCAATGAATGACGGTTATTGACGCGTCCCCTCGAGTGATTCAACTGCCACACAGAGACAGATGAAAGGTTGCTTTGGATGAGCATTGTCGTATTTTGCAGCATAAACATGGATTTGGTGGCCCAAACGCCCCGCTTGCCTCTACCTGGTGAGACGATCATCGGGTATTCCTTTACGACAGTCCCAGGAGGGAAGGGAGCAAATCAGGCTGTGGCCTGCGCCCGGTTAGGTGCGCCAGTTGAGCTGGCTGGCCGGCTGGGTGATGACGTATTTGGTGCGGAGTTAATGGCAAATATACAGGCTCAGTGGGTAGGTACTAAATATTTATACCAAGAAGAATCAATTTCTTCAGGTGTAGCCCTCATCGCGGTGGATAATTTAGCAGAGAATAACATCATCGTAATTCCAGGAGCGAACGGCTACATCGGACAAGCGGATCTTTGTCATCTTGAAACGACCTTCTTTCAGGCCAAGATCTAGTTGTTACAATTAGAAATCCGGATGGAAGTGATTGTCTCTGCTACTCGCCTGGCCCATAGGCATGGGGTCAAAGTAATGCTGGATCCGGCGCCTGCTCAAGAACTGCCAGCTGAGATTTATTCTGTATCGGATCTGCTTGCCCCAATGAAACAGAAGCAGCCTACTTCACGGGAATCGCGATCGCCATCACCGACGATGCAATCTCGGCAGCCGGCAAATTGCTGTCGTTCGACGCCAAGCGGGTCATCATTAAACTAGGCAGCCAGGGGGCATTGTTAGCCGATGATATCGGTGTTCAGCTGTTCCCGGCTTTCCCTGTGACGGCTGTAAACACACTCGCTTCGGGTGATGCCTTCAACGAGGCTACGGCCGTGGCCGTGAATGAAGGCTAGCCGATCAGAAAGGCTTTTCCTTGGGGGTTGGTGGGCGCGGCACTGGCCGTTACCCAATTTGGAGAACAAAAGTCAATGCTAGATCGAGCGGCGCTCCTGAAAATAATAGCTAATCATTGCTAATTCTTCCAACAGGGTGTCAAGTCTCAGCATATTGACACTATTCCTGCAATGAATAAGATGATTAGCAGGATGCCTATAAATACAGAATGAGTACCCGAAACCATATTGAATAGAAAAAATACTGTGTGCCCCCACTCGCCAACCAGGAAAAATTTGCCGCCAAGTCATATAAGGCTGTCGTGGATCTTTCTAGAACCGTGTAAGACCGGCGATCCCATCGTCCTTTAGGCTATGTATAAGTACAATACAAAATGCATCTATTTCCTGTCGTGAAGAACCATTAATACTTACCCAGGAGGCGCCTCGTGCACGAATTAATTAAGAAATTGGTAGAAGCGTACGGCCCATCAGGTTTTGAGGACCAGGTACGTGCTCTCATCGTTCCCGAGATCAGTCCATTCGTTGATGAAATATCAACTGATGTGATGGGAAACCTCATTGCCCGAAAAAAAGGTAGCGGCCGGGGTCTAAAAGTGATGATTGCCGCCCATATGGATGAAATCGGAGTGATGGTTACTCGCGTAACCAAGGAAGGTTATTTACGATTCACTAACATAGGTGGTATTTTTCCCCACACACTGATGGGGGGACGCGTAAGATTCGCTGATGGAACAACTGGGGTGATATATAGTGAACACATTGAAGATTGGAGCAAGATACACCCCCTAAAAAAACACTATATTGATGTTGGCGCCAGCAGCAGCGAGGATTGTCCGATAGATATTGGTGAGGCCGCTGGATTCTGGCGACCGCTCCTGGTCCAAGGAGACCGACTTACCGCCAAGAGCATGGATGACCGCATCGGTTGTGTGACTATCATCGAGGCGCTCAAACAGATAACAAATTCTCCTCATGATATCACTTACGTCTTCAGTGTTCAGGAAGAAATTGGAACGCGTGGCGCTGAAGTTACGGCGAATAGATTGAATCCAGACATTGCGATTGCAGTCGATATTACGCCGGCTGGTGATTCGCCTGGCTCCCAATTTGGCGACATCAATCTGGGCAAAGGTCCGGCGATAAAAATCAAAGATACAGGCATGATTGCTCATGCGGGTCTTGTGCGTTTAATGAAACAATCTGCCACTCAACTGGATATGGCGTACCAGATAGAGGTATTAGAACGGGGTTCTACTGATGCAAGGGCCATGCAAATTGCCAACCTGGGTAGTGCTGCCGGTTGTATCTCCATCCCATGTCGCTACGCCCACTCCCAAAGCGAGACGGTCGATCTCGGTGACTTAAAAGATGCAATTCAGTTATTGGTCAAGTTAATGTCCGAGTCGATTGAGCTGTAGTGGGCACTACCTAATTAGCCAAAGATCCCGCGGTATTGGGGATAGTTTAATTATCCAGTATCAGCTTAATCGATCTAATCATCGAGTGGGGATGCTCAGAGGAGAGCAGTCAATCCGCACCGGAAGAATATGTTAGAATGCTGATAATAACCCACACTATATTCGGAAAGGAGTTGTGATGGACAATACGAAGGTGCATTGGCGCAGTCGGGATTTCGAGCACTTGCTCGATTTATACCTGTTCAAAGGACAGCCGGTTAACAAGGACCCCGAACGCAACGTGGTTGTACTGATAAACCATGGTTACGCTGTCGGATTTTGCCCGGAGCGCCTGCAGCCATTGTGGGCAGCATATCGCGTTGCCGGCAGTGATCGCGACGTAGACTTTGACCGGCCCCACCTATATTATGATGACAAACGTCTTAAAAAGGGTTGGCAAATCGGGGCCGCTACATTTGGTACGCATAACAATGATCGTTACCATGTCGGCCACATGGTCCCCAACGAAGTGATCAATCATCAGTATGGCCGTCTGGCGCAAATGGAAACGTTCTTAATGTCAAATATGAGCCCTCAGCGAGGTTCCTTGAACACAGGCGTATGGCTATCGCTAGAAAACATGATCCGCAATATCAAAGATACACCAGATAAGGACCACATATGGGCTATTGCCGGCCCAATTTTTTCTGATGATCCGGAGTTGATCAGTAGGCCCAACGGCACCAAAGTGCCAATCCCCGATGCATACTACTATATTACCGTTGATCCGTTTCGATATCCTTGGGACAGGCCACGTAACGTCGATATCGCCTGTTTCAAGATTGATCAAGGGGCGAAAGGTGGAAGTCCATTATCAAAATACCTGGTCGAATTGGATGAGATTGAGGAATCAACCAAACTATCTTTCTTTCCACAATGGGTGGCAGATGGTGTTGATGTATTGGGAAGTTTTGACGTGACAGTTGACGATATGACGACCGGTACCCCTGCGACCCGCCATCGTTTACTCGCCCAATTAGCTGAATAAAGAACCCAGTCGCTGGCTTATTTTGCCAGTGATTTCTCCTTAGCCTCCGTCACCAACTCCCAGAGTCGATTGGGGCTAAGGGGAATCTCCCGGATTTCGAGATCATCCAGCTGAAGCGCATCCTCGAGGGCCTGGATGAAAAGCGGACCGGTTGGAATCGCCCCGGCTTCACCGGCACCTTTGATTCCCAGGGGGTTGAGCGGGGATGGCGTTTCTCGGTGGCCGACCTCGATATGTGGTACGTCAAGGGAAGTCGGCAGCAGATAGTCCATGAATGTACCGCTGAGGAGTTGGCCTTGCTCATCATAAACCACGCGTTCGTAAAATGCGTTACCAATTCCCTGGGCAACGCCGCCATGGACCTGCCCGTCGACGATTAGCGGATTGATGACTCGTCCGGCGTCGTGGACGACGACATACTTCTGGATATTCACGTCCATCGTCTCAGGATCGACCTCGAGGATCATCGCATGAGCGCCGCTAGCTGTGCCACCGGATTTTGGTCCAAAATAGGCTGTTGATTCCAAACCAGGCTCCATGCCTGGTTCCACAGCTCCTCGCAACGGATTGGCTTTTGTCGCTAGTTCTGCCAGTGATATTCCACGGTTTGGAACACCTCTCACTCTTACTTCTCCGTCCACCAATTCCAGATCGTCCTCAGCTGCCTCGAGTAAATCACTGGCCATCTTGAGGATTTTATTGCGAACATCCTTGGCTGCTCCATTGACCGCGTTCCCGGCAACGGTCGCCCCCCTGCTGGCAAATGTGCCAGTACCCCAGTGGAACAGGTCTGTATCCCCGGTGGTCACGTCAATATCCTTCACCGCCACACCGAGTTGTTCGGCCACGATTTGGGCGAAACTGGTGTAGTGTCCCTGACCTTGTGTACCAATGCCAGTGGCTACGCTAACCTTTCCCGTCGATTCCACCTGGACCCGGGCGCCTTCATAAGGCCCAATCCCGGTCCCCTCAACGTAGGCGACGACGCCAATACCTATCAGACGCCCTTCCGCTCGCAACTTTGGTTGAATCTGGGTAACGAATTCTTCATAATTTATCATCTCCAGGGCTTTATCAAACAGTGGCAAATAGTCACCGCTATCGTAAACGAGGGGGGCAAAATCCTGGTAGATGATCTGGTTATCGTAGGGAAAAGCGTCGGGGGGTATGAAATTACGCTTGCGAATCTCGAATTTATCCAGGCCCAATTGCTTAGCAGCGATATCCATCAAGCGTTCAGTGACAAAAACTGCCTGTTGCCGGCCGGCTCCACGATAGGGAGTCACGATCATTTTGTTGGTGAAGATCACCTTAAAATCACTGTGGTAAACCGGGATGGAATATGGTCCAAGCATCGTGCATTGGGTATTAATTGGCACAGTTAGTCCATAGGGGTCATAAGCGCCGTTATCATGTAGGAATTCGCTGTGGAGACCTAGAATCAAGCCCTCTTTGTTAAAGGCAATCTCAACATCATGGACTTGTCCTCGTTCGTGGGTTGTAGCCAGGAAATTCTCACTCCGATCTTCAATCCATTTGACCGGCTGATCTAATTGCATGGCCAGCCAGGGAATGAGCATTTCCTCCGGATAAAACATCAAGATCTTGGGTCCGAAGCCACCGCCGATAAACGGGGCAATCACCCGGACTCGATTTTCTGCCAGACCCAACATGGACGCCAGTCCATTGCGAATGGGGATGGGCGCCTGGGTGGTATCCCATACTGTCAATCTCTGAGTTCGCGATTCCCATTGGGCGACGATGCCGCGATTTTCCATGGCCGCCGCTACACCGTGCTCATAGAAGAACCGGCGCTTGATGATAAAGTCAGCTTGCGCTCGCACCTCAGAAAAAGATTCGCCACTCTCAGGAATTCTTTCCTGAATGCAGCGGGCAGCGATATTGGAGCCGACATCCTCGTGTACCAGCGGCGAATCCGCCTCGAGGGCCCTTTCTAAATCGACAACGGCCGGCAACGGCTCATAGTCGACGTCAATGAAGGGCAAGATATCTTCGGCAATATAGCGATTTTTCGCGACGATTATCGCTACAGGTTCGCCAACATAACGAACCTCATCTCTGGCCAATACAGGATGCGTTCGTTCGTGGAAGATAAGGCCTTCAACTGGAGGTGGTGCCACGTTAAGCGGTCCCTTGCGCCAGTAATTCCCCAAATCCTCGGCCGTATAGATGGCAATGACGCCTTCTTGATCCATGGCCCAGGATGTATCAATGCTGATGATTCTCGCGCGGGCATGAGGGCTGCGGAGAAATGCGGCATGAGCCATATTAGGCAGATGGACATCGTCAACGAATAACGCTTTGCCAGTTAACAGGCGGGGATCTTCATTCCTTTTTATCCGCTCGCCAAAGAATCGCGTGGCCATCGAATGCCTCCTTATTGGACGGTGATATCAACTCGTCAAAAGTTGCTAGCTATTATGCTCTTTTCGAACTCATTCCACAAATCAGAAATGACTTATATTTGAAACAGTTATGGGGGATTCCAGTCGATGGTTTAGCCAACAACGATCGAACTCCTCCTCATGGAAAAAAGTGTAACAGTGGGGCCTATCTCTGATTAATAAGAGGCCCCGGGGAGGATATTTTCCTGACCAGGGCTTAACACCTAGTGAATGCGGAAGCAGTGCTGATATAATCAGCAACATCTTTCCAGAATTGGGTAGTATAAAGGATGGATTCATGGTAGAGGCATCTTTCGAATCAAAATTGAGACAGTATGCTGAACTGGCGGTCAAGGTTGGGCTGAATATCCAGGCGGGGCAACAACTCGGGCTAACTGGCAGAGGTTCGGGAAATGCGCTGACGGTATTTATGAGGCATGTTGTAGAAATCGCCTATCAGGCTGGTGCCTCTTACGTCGATGCATTGGTGTTGGACGGTTATATGGAATTGATCCGGCTGCAATATGCAACACAGGAATCATTAAATTTCTACCCGGCGTGGTCTAAAGAGCGCGTATTGGCTATTTTGGAGCAGGGAGGTGCCATCATGAGTATATTTGCCGGTGATCCAAACTTGCTTGCCGGTCAGGATCCCGAAAGGATTAACTTATCTAGCCGGTCAGCGGCGTTGGTAATCAAACCAGTGAGTGATGCTCTCGGCCGAGGTGCGATGAACTGGTTGTCTATGGCAGTTCCTTCCCCTGCCTGGGCAGCGCAGGTGTTTCCCGGTCTACCGCCCGAGGAGCAACAGCTCCAACTTTGGGAAGCTATATTTTCGGTGATGCGACTTGACCAGACGGATCCAATTGTTGCCTGGCGCAGCCATCTTGATGGGCTGGCGGCGCGCGGTCAAGTACTGACTAACCGACAATACCAGGCCCTTGTATTTACCGGTCCGGGAACCGATCTCACCGTTGGTCTTGCTTCCCACCATGTCTGGCAGGGGGGCAGAGCATCTACGCAAAGCGGGATAAAATTTACTCCAAACTTGCCTACTGAGGAAATATTTACAATGCCACATCGGGAGCGTACTGAAGGTGTCGTGCGGGCCACGAAGCCACTTAGCCTGAGAGGGGTGTTGCTGGAGGATTTCTCTTTGTCCTTCCATAAAGGAAAAGTGGTTAATGTTGAAGCTATCCACGGAAAGGATATGCTACAGAAGTTAATTGGTACAGACGATGGCGCCGGCCGATTGGGCGAGGTTGCTCTCGTGCCACACAGCTCACCTATCTCGACATCAGGTCTCGTTTTCCGAAATACCCTTTACGATGAAAATGCAGCTTGCCACATCGCTCTAGGTAAGGCATATAAGTTCAATCATAAGGATGGACCAACAATCTCAAGCGAGGATTTTCTGAAAGATGGGGGGAATGAAAGCACAGTACATGTTGATTTTATGATCGGATCACAGAAGATGGACGTTGATGGGATTACTCTGATCGGCGATCGTGAACCATTGCTCCGAGCCGGCGAATGGGTGTTTAAACTGTAAGCATGAGGAGTGATATGGAAGAAATGTTTGATATTTGGGAGCGCCCGGAAGCGAAAGAATTATACATGATCGTTGGCTGGCGACAGTGGGCTGATGCTGGCTCCATATCGTCCGAGTTGCCACGCTATCTTATCCAGCAAACCAAAGCCAGAAAGATAGGTGAGATCCGCTCAGATGGCTTTTATCTATTCCAATTTCCAGGGACGCATGATCTATTACGGCCGACCATAAGGTTTGAGGAAGGTCGCCCTCTTTCATTGAAGACGCCCAAGAACGAATTGTTTTACTCTGGAGATGATCAACGGGGATTTATTCTGCTATCAGGCGATGAACCGCATGTTGATGCGGAGCGATACGTAGCCAGCCTATTAAGTATTGCCGAGAGTCTGGGTGTTAAGCGGATCGTAAGCTTTGGCGGCGTATATGGCGAGTTGCCTTATGATAAGGAACGATTCATTTCATGCATATATAGCCTGCCTCAAATGGCTGAAGAGATCAAGGCATTAGCGGTTAACTTATCTGACTATCAGGGTGGGGCCAGTATTGGCTCCTATGTTTGTCACCGGGCTGGGGAAAGGGACCTGGAATTTGTTGGATTCTATGCCTTTGTGCCCACTTATGATTTTTCCAAGGTTTCTCAAATTGGCAATGCTATCCGTATTGAAAATGACTATATGGCCTGGCTAGGGGTTATGCGCCGAGTCTGTTATATGCTTCATTTGGACCTGGACCTGTCCGGACTGGAGGCAAAAAGTGAGGAATTAATTGAAGTAGTTGATGAAAAGGTCAACGAACTAGACAGGCTTGTTCCTCAGTTGAACGTGCGTGATTATATGAAACGCCTTTCTGAGGATTTCACCGAAGTTGTTTTTGAACCCCTTGGCGAGGTTTGGGAGGAGGAGCTACGTCGACTGTTCGGCAATGATGAGGCTTAAGAAGATTTTCAGGAGAGGTTTTTAACGCATGGATGGCAATCTATAAAGTAGATCGCTCTTGACTAGAAAGTGAAGTTCCCCCTTTACGGAGAGTTCAGGGCTTAAGAGATTTGCTCGATTTCTCGTTATTTTTGACCTCCTCGGTGTCTGACTGTACTATTGAATAACCTTGTCGAAAACTCTACTCTGCGATTGACGATCAAAACCATCATTTTTCTGCTTGCTTGCAGACAGAATTCACAAAAGAACGATTCCAGCGTATTCTTATCTAGCACAGACCGGGAGGTACATAAGTGGAGATTTCAGTTTCTCAAGAAAATGCACGTGTTCCAGTCACAATATTTCAACTCAATGGGGAATTATCCGGTGAAGAGCCACTTACAGGATTAGCAAAGGATGCCTATGAGGATGGAACGCGTTACTTGTTGCTTGATCTGAGCAAGGTGCCCTATATAAGCAGTAGTGGGCTTCGGGCTATTCACCAAGTGTACTATCTGTTCCGCGGCCATGTATCGGACGAAAGTGAGCAAGAAGTGCGCCAGGGAATAATCAGTGGGAACTATAAATCGCCTAACCTAAAACTCCTTAAGCCATCAAAGAACGCCTTGAAAGCTCTGAGCGTATCAGGCTATGATATGTTCCTGGAGATCCACAATAAAAAAAGTGATGCTCTTGCTTCTTTTGAATGAATCATCTATCCATTCTTTTCCCAGAAGCTGAGTTGAAGGATCTGGCTCCCATGCGGGCTTTTGTTATGGAATCAACGATGGAGTTCGGGGGGAACTCAGAGGCCGCTTCGGAATTGAAAATTGCCGTAAACGAAGCCTTAACAAACATCATTCTCCACGGGTACCAGGGAAAACCAGGGCATATAGAGATTCTTGTAAAGCGGGAGATGAACGATATCCGTTTGACCTTGCTTGATTATGCTACTGCCTTCGATCCTACCTCAGTCGAGCCACCAGATATAAGTATACCGCTGGAACAACGACCTATCGGCGGCATGGGCATTCAAATGATGCGTTCATTTACGGATGAGCTCATTTATCGGCTTACCGATGATGGCATGAACGAGCTGATATTAATTAAGCGAAATGCAATTATCTAATCAACTACTCCATGATCACCCCTTCAGAATCAGTGATTTTTACCCATGGTAAACACAGAACAAGTCGGAATCAGGTGATTGCAGATAAATGTGTTGATCATTCTGCTAGTGGGTTTGAATAATAATTACTTTTGTGACCGACTTTTCGAGAATCATTATCATGGAACTAGATAACAGCCAAGCGGCGACCCTGGACAAATTTGGTTTCTCCCATCTGGAGAAGGGTGCACGATCCTATACCCCGGGGCAAACCATATTCTCGGAGGGGGAACCTGGGAATGAGTTATTTGTTGTCTTGGAAGGCGCGATATCAATAACGGTTCATGGTCGAGAGGTTGATCGACTCGATGCAGGAACGATATTTGGTGAAATGGCGTTGGTAGACGATCAGCCGCGCAGTGCAACTGCCCAGGCCCATACTGAGACAATATTACTTCCTCTAGACTATAAGCGCTTCATGGATGCAGTTAAGCGCAAGCCAGAATTCGCTGTTCATGTGATGTCAGTCATGTCTACCAGAATGAGACGCTACATGGAGGAAGAACTTAGACAGCAACGGATGCAAGAGGAATTGAAGATCGGCCGGCGAATCCAGCTTAGTCTGTTACCCGATAGATGCCCCAATATACCCGGCATGGAATTTGCAGCAACCTACCAGGCAGCTCGCCAGGTGGGTGGTGATCTGTACGATTTTATATTGATTCCCGGAGAACCAAATCGTCTGCAATTCGTAATTGCTGACGTGACCGGGAAGGGTGTTCCGGCCGCGCTGTTTATGGCCTCGGCCAGGACAGCATTCAGAGCGGAATCAATGAGTAAAAACGAACCAGCCGAAATATTGGCCAGGACAAATCACCTCATATCGCTCGATATTAAGACCCCTCTCTTCTTAAGCGCGTTTTATATCACTATAGAGACAGACACAGGTAAGATGTCATTCGCAAATGGGGGGCATGAATTCCCCTACTGGTTACGAAAGCATAAGGGCGATCTGGAATCTCTATCATTCCCTGGTGTTCTATTGGGCGCCTTTGACGACATGGTGTTTGAAAACCACAAGATTCATCTTGAATCGGGTGATTACCTTGTTTTTTTTACCGATGGTGTCACAGAGGCCCGTAATTCGGAGGGCGGATTCTATGGCAATGAACGGTTGGAGCAGGTGATCAATTCACAAGAGTGGTTGAATGCGGACGCTCTCCTGGCGGCGATTATGGAAAGCGTTAGGTCCTATTCCGGAGACACACCCCCGGCCGATGATTTGACCCTGGTGGTAATGCGACGTCTATAGCGGCCGGTGGCTCCGGAGATTCTCAGGTTAAGGGCGGTCTGGGTCCTGTCCGTCTCGCCGACCGTTCTGGGATACATAGCGACTGAGTTCAGCGATATACGCTTTCTTCTGACGATCTATTGTCTTCTGAGCGGCAATGGTGTGGAATTGATGAATCTTCAGAAAATCAAGCTGGCTCTGGTACCATTCCTCGTCGGAAACAACCTCGTCAAAGCCTTCTCTTTCGAAACGAAGATCATTGTTGCGTGACCAAAAGTCATCACTTCCCAGAGTGAACATATCAGCGTCAGCTAATATCTCTTCCAATTGGTTTTCGGGTGACTGGGGGAGGCGCGTTG
>CAVOYS010000001.1:0-401491 GCA_963700725.1 uncultured Chloroflexia bacterium | reverse complement strand
GACCGGATCAAGTCCAGCGGCGCTTTGGCCTGGATGGCGTCAAACCAGGTTTCATTATCGTGAGCCGAGATGTAACTGATGTGCTCTTGAGGTGAAAGCGTATAACCGGTCAGGAGCGCCATTGTAATCCACCTCCCACCGGCGACTTCATTGCCATCGGCCCCAATGATAGCGATACTCGGCCAGGTTCCCGCCAGGGCCACCCTGATCTGGTCCGTTAGATGCAGCAGACGAGCTCGTTGTTCATCCTGACCCCTGCGTCCTCAACCTCGTTGGGATCGGTGAAAAGACCAGTGGCAAAACCCTGCTCCTGGTAGCCTCCAAAGGGATTGCCGCCTCGTACAGCATCACGTACCCGGTCGTTAAAGCTGCCAATGCCCAGTCCGCCGATGTTAAGTTGGGTAGCGTTCTCACCCCGGGCCCCATTGGCCACCTCGCCGAAATCCCAGCCTTCGCCATAAACATAAATTTGGGAGCCAGCTACACCATGCTCTTTTAGCGTCAGGGCATCGAGGGCATTTCTGACTGCCTGCATATCGGCTGCCATATGGTGTCCCATCAAATCGAAGCGGAAGCCATCCACTTTGTACTGGGTGGCCCAATAGACCACAGAATCGACCATGAGCCGGCGCATCATATCATGTTCGGTAGCGGTGTTGGCACAGCAGGTGCTGTTAGCTACCCGCCCCTGTGCATCCAGGCGATGGTAGTAACCGGGCACAACGTTATCCAGTACTGATTTTTCTGCCTGACCGCTGGCGTTGGTGTGGTTGTAGACGACGTCCAGCACAACCCTTAAACCTGATTCATTGAGAGATTGCACCATCTGCCGGAACTCCAATATCCGGGTCGGGCCATTAGGGTTCGTGCTATAACTTCCTTCGGGAACACTGTAATGGAAGGGATCGTAGCCCCAGTTAAAACCGTCGCGGTCGCGGGTGGGATTGAGCAATGCCTGTTGTTCTTCTGAGTCAGGCGCGAAGGAGGCTAGCGTGGCAAAATCAGCGGATTCCCAGGTGGTTTTGTCCTCCTCGATAGTCGCGATGTCGAAGGTAGGTAGAAGATGGATATGCGTCAAACCTGCTTCGGCCAGTTCTCGCAGATGAGCCATTCCATCAGAATTGGACTCGCTGAAGGCTAGGTAGGTACCGCGTAGTTCGGCCGGCACGCTCTGATCCCTGGCACTGAAATCCCTCACGTGCAATTCGTAAAGCACGATATCGGTTGGCGCCTCCAAGGCCGGTTTGTCCAATTTTTCCCAGCCATCAGGACTTAGCGCCGGATCCGCCGGATCGATAATCTGGCTATGGCTGCTATTTATTGAAAGGCTTATAGAGTAAGGATCGGTAACCAGGTTTCGTACGACCTTGCCTTCTGAGGGTACAAAAACCTCGACTTCATACAGATAGTAAAGGCCGGTCCACGAATCGTCGCCGGTTGCCCACCATATACCCGTGTTGGGATTCGGCCGCATAACCAGCGTCTCTGATGCTTGATCCTGATCAGGATTGTCGAATAAATGCAGGGTCACCGAACGTGCCGTGGGCGCCCAGACGGTCAGGGTCGGGATCAAACCATCGTAGCTGACCCCCAACGGGCCATCATAGGGATAAACATCATCCAGGACGCCGGGGATCTGCATACCGGCGGCGTTTACCGGCGAGCCATCCTGATCCCTTGCGCCTACGGCCACCTGGCCTTTCAGCGCAATCCTGACCTTCATTCAGATATTCCTCGCCAATTTTTAAAGCGGCGAAACCCGTCAAATGGGGGAATTTAGCCGTGATTTCTTCGCTCAAACCGTCAGGATCCAAGTCCAGGGGTATCTCATTTTCGGCCGTCACTCCGGTATTGTCCAGACTGATGGGGTCTTGCAACGAGTAAAGACAGGCTAAATCCGGTAGCCTCTCTAGGGTCCACATCCCAGGCAATGGTATCACGGGTCACCCAATGAGCGCTGCGGATACTGATATCTCCTTTGGGTGGTCCGGCCGTACTGATGGATAGCAATTGACTGGTCCTCCCGTCATAGGAAAAGAATATCGAGGCAACGTCGCCACCAACGGCAAAGCATAGGCGTCACCGCCTGCAACCTGCCATCCTGGCCGTACGATTCCTCCAGGCTTTCGTTGATGGCCACAACGGCCTCGTAGTCGCCCGGCTTCAGTGGCTACCAGCGCCGTATAAATCCCGTCTCCATCCGGATCCTGCAACCATGATCGCAGGCAGCCCGGGTCATTGTCGGCCGTGCATCCGGCCTCGTCTGGAAAGTACCGCTAACCGTCGCGATGACGTACTATTAAGGCTATCGGCCACCCATTTACTCTTGTGATCGTAGTAAAATTTCACCGACGTACCATCAGCCCGGCACCGTCAAGGGTACATTAGGGCCGCCTGGGTCCGCGTGACCACCGTAGTTCTCACCCCAGTCCTGGTTAATAGCCACCTTGTACTCATAATCCCCGCCTGCCAATTCAAGAGTACGCCCTGCCAGACATCATCATCCTCGTCCAAGGTCAGGAACGTCGCTGCGCAATCCGGCTGCCAGTCACCCGAACAACCCAACTGGGATTGGATGGTGCCTGGCAATGGTAACGAAATCGGGATTGACCACCTCCACCGGACCGTCGCTAGCTCCACCCAAAACATGGTTGTTCAGGCTATCCGTAACCAGGCCTGTATTGTGATCATAGGTGAATGTGACGGCCATATTTTCGGACACAGTGAGGGGTATGTTAGGCCCGTCATATTGGGCTAACAGGCCAAAATTGTCATCCCAAGTACCGTTGAGGGCTGCCTTATAGGCGTAATTGCCGGCTGCCAATTCCCAGGTCGCCGTCCAAACATCGTTCTCCGCATCATAAGTAAGAAAAGTTGCCTCGCATGCCGGTTGCCAATCCTCAGTACAGCCAAGTTGGGACTGGATAGTGCCGGCGATGGTAACGGTGGTAGGTGTAGAGATTTCCTGGGCCTGGATTCCGGCCGTGAAGATCCATAAACTCACCAGTAGCAGCAGGGTTTGCAACAACGTTTTCTTCATGGATGATCCTTCTGAAAGTAGGCTAGCTATGGAACCATAGGCAACTTAATAATGATCTCTTATTGGTGACTCCTATCAGCAATGTCGATTCTAGACTATCGTTCTGGAAATGACGAGGTTCAACCTGTTGAGTAGGATCCCATGTTCGTTGGTACGTGGTGTCTCACCTCCGGGCAACTTATTCACCTGGCCTCAATGAGCGATCAGAAATTGACCCTTTGTCAGGTCGGCACCTATAATTGCCCCGGTCCTATTTTAGTTTTTGAATGAGGTATGAATCGATGAAGAAGGTTTGCATTGTCGGGGCATCTGGGAAACTCGGACAATACATGGTTCAGCACTCACTGGAGCGGGGCTATGAGGTGATTGCCGTATGCCGGGAGAGCAGCGTAAAGAAACTCGACGGCTTCAAAGGACGGATCACCATTTACCCTGGAGCGACAAACGATCGAGCGGTCATAAAGAAGGCCATGGACGAGTGTGACGGGGTGCTCACAGTGCTGGTGCCTTGGGGCGTTCACCACTATTCTTCGGGAACAGCCCAGGCAGTACTCGATTATGCCCGGCCGGACGCCCGCCTTATCTTCTCCTGCGGCTGGCATATTACACTCGACGGCCAGGATAAATATTCTTGGAGCCTTAAGGCACAAGAGAAGATAGGTATCTGGTTCGGCCGGTTATTTCGTCTCGTGGATATCGAAGACCAGGTGGAAGCTTGCCGGCGGGTGTTTGCCAGCGACACCCTCTGGACGGTTGTGCGGGGGAGCGATCTGGAAGAGGGTGAGAGCCAGGGCTTACCGGTGTGGAGTGAACATGTTGGCGATCCTGTTCTCGAAAGCAATATGACGCGTCGGCTGGACTACGCCCTGTTCATGGTGGCGGCTTTGGAGGATGATGAACTCATCCACGAGGCTCCGGCGATAGTTGGTTGTCAAACACCCTCCGCGCTCGCTTTTAAAGCTGGTAGCGAGGGCAAGAGATAACGAGACAGACCTCATCAATGGCTTCGGTAAAGGAGATTGCCTCCTCTTCTGAGAAAGGATTGCGAGCAGGGCATAGGTATCGACAATCCAATTGCGGAGGCTACCGGTGATTGGGTTGATGGTTCACAGAAAGGCGAGGTAACATGATCGAGATTGTCTGGGAGTTCGTCGTAAGGGAGGAAGCTCAGGGCCAGTTTGAACTGGCCTACGGGCCGGGAGGCGCCTGGAGCAAGCTATTCGCCGGCAGCCCGGGTTTTCGAGGTACTACCCTGCTGCATGACCTGAACAATCCACGGCGATATCTGGTATTCGATCTCTGGGACACGCTGGAGCAACGGGAGCAGATGCTGTCGGTAAACAGGGTTGAGTACAATAACCTCGATGCTGCCTTTGCCGAATGGACTGAATCTGAGCGCGAGGTGGGCATCTTCAGAATTAGAGCGGAAGCGACGGTACGTCCGCGGGGGAAAAAAAGTGCGGCTTCGAGTCGATTGAGAAGAAAAAGAAAATAGCCCGAAATCTTTACCACTAAAGCAATCGTTACCACTTCTCGGCAAGGGACCGCTCCCAGATTTGCAGTAGATGTATACGCCCCAGCCCAATATCAGGTTGCTGCCCGGCCGACAATTGCGATACGGCCGCCAAAATGGACCCTTCCTTTCCAGGAGTTTCAAATATTTTGACCGGCTATGCTGGCCAATCCTCACCTTCCGTATAGCGCGTCCCCCGATGTCCCTTCTTGGGAACCGGCGTCGCCAACCGTTCTCCCGGCGCCTCGACCATGATCAGCGTGCGTGGCTTACCCGAGGCGGGGTTAACTGCCCCAGGGATCAGCGCGCTGATACGCAGACGGCCGACCAACTGATCCCCGAAAATAGTGTAGACATAGTTGCCAGCCTTCAGCTTTGATGGCGTGCCGGCCATGTGAAATTCATATTCTGCCAACGAGCCGTCGTACAAAGCATCGACGGTCTCTTGACCATCGCCGGCCGGGATTGTTTTTGTAATGCCAAAATTCATTTGCAGGTCTCCAAATTTCGTTTTCCTGGAACAACACCAATCGTAATACTTGACGGATTGGGCGTCAAACTCACATTCTGGTCAATTCTCCCTCGATCGGAAAAGGTATGGTATTTTATTCTGGCCGAACCGGAAGCGAAGAATCGAACGTAGTTATCAGAATGCGCCTCTCAAAACGAAGCCCCAACAGATATAATGGGGAAACTGAAGTTGAAGCTGGACCACCGGAAATCCGCTCGGACCATGACCTTATTTGGAGCGGCCGAGCACAGAGACACCGGGTAAGGGTCAGTGGCTCGTCGAAGCCATCTGTGTCAAATCCATTCGGTAAGCTGACTTGTAGAGAAAGAGTCTTTCTCGATCTCGTGATAGGCAAGGTAAAATGCGAAAGACAGCGTATTGGCGTGATTCCTTGGGCAGAACAACTCGAGAGGAATAAATTGGCCATACGACAATATCCGGCTTTGTGCATCGTCGCCCATTTGCCAGTTATAAATACCGGAATCAGCCATGGTAATTTCCCGAAACTGATTCATAAGATTGCCAAAAGGTCAACCAACGGAGAAAGACATGAACAAGGTAAATTTATCACCTGAACCTGATATGGACCATATTGAGGTAAGTCCTCTAATACACGAGGGGATCGTAGACGCACCGCTATCCGAGGTCTGGAAAGCGTGGTCAAGCAGTGAGGGTTTGCGATTATGGATGGCGCCTCATGCGGAAATCGATTTGCGGGTGGGCGGATTGATGCGGGCAAATTACAATCCTGATGGACAGTTGGGTGATGCCGGAACGATCGTCAATACTGTCTTGTCCTTTGATCCAGAACGAATGATTTCCATCAAGGTTCAGCAAGCGCCCGAAGGGTTTCCCTTTTCCGACGCTGTTTCTAAAATGTGGTCGGTCATCTATTTCAACGCAGTGAATGGAAACAGGACGATTGTACGCGAGGTGAGCCTGGGCTTTGATCACAGCGAGGAATCACAACGAATGCGAGCTTTCTTCGACGAAGGAAACGCCACAACGCTGTATCAACTGCAGCGGTTTTTCTCGGCCGAAGAACAGTAATTGCCTGAATAATCACCCGGCAAATGAGCCTCTGTTTATCGGAATGCCCATTGAAAAAAAAGTGAATTCTAAGTACCATTTCCTTTCAACAATGAGGATGTGACCGTGATGCATGGAATTTGACCTCAATTGAGTAAATTCCTTTCTGTAAATTCTGTGGATGGCAAGTGGGCCATCGTTTATCCACGGTTTTGACTTATCAAGTCAACCCAAAAGGAGATGCTCAATGACCTACCAACCCGATTGCAACTCGTGTATTGAGAGTTGCAAGTAGCAATCCGGTTTACAATCTCCCGTATTGGCTCAGGCTGCTGTATAACCTTGAAGTTCGGCTTTGTTGTTAAGCTAATCGCCTCGGCGCCCCGCGCGGCCACCTGAACGCCGTGATTATTCAGGTGGTTACAAACCAGAGATGGTGGCCATGCAGGTTAGCTAGATCACCTTCACAAAGGAGCGAGACGGTAGGAGTTCTTTTACAGGCGTGAGGAAAACAACCAGTGTCCATCAACAACCGGTAAACGGGTTTTGAGTCACGACCGGTCTGGTTAAGCTATCAATTAGAGTTCGAGCAAAGTACACCCTTATCGCGTTACCTTAAAGAAAATCCCGCCAGAAAATCCAGCATTTCCGATCATAGCCGGGTAAGACCCAGGGGAGTTGAAAAAATTGACTCAGGGCGTAGACGGAGTAAGATTAGTCGCACTGAGATATTGTCAAATGTTGTGGATCGCCGGTTCAAGAGCGACGTCCACTTGTAGGTTAACAATAGAATCAGAAGGCAAGTCCGGCAGAATACGGGTCTTACCATCCGGGAACTTGGTACCCACCGCAACGAGGGCGACCAAATGGGGCGAATTAACTCGCCGCCAACGTGTTTCGGCCTGGGTGAGTAGCTTGAAGGCCATAGCCAGACCCGCATCACGCGATCCGGCACCCTTAGTTGCCCGAGTACGGGCCTTAACGGTGGCAAAGGTGGATTCAATAGCATTGGTGGTGCGCAGGTGAAGCCAGTGGGCGGCCGGGTAGTCCATAAAGGTGAAGAGGGTGTTGATGTCTTTGGTCAAGCAATCCACTGCTTTAGGGTACTTGGCCGCGTACTCTTCCTGGAAACGAGCCAGCTCCTCCAGAGCCGCTTCCCGGCCTTCAGCCCGCATGATTTCGTGCAAATGGGATTTAGCCCGCGGCTGCAGCCGTTTAGGCAGCTTATCGAGTACGTTAGCAATTTTGTGGACCCAGCAGCGCTGTTCTTCTGCTGCAGGATAGACATCGCGCAAAGCAGTCCAGAAGCCGAGAGCGCCATCGGCGATAGCCAGCTTGGGCGCCGGCATGCCCCGGCGTTTGAGGTCACGGAGAAGCGTCTTCCAGGATTCAGTTGACTCTCGGTAGCCATCCTCCAAAGCCACAACCTCTTTGGTGCCGTCGGGCAACACACCGATAAGGGTCAGACAAGCTAAGCGATCATCTTCCAGGCGGATGTTGAAGTGAACACCATCGGCCCAGACGTAGACGTAGTTCTTGCTAACCAACGGACGATTGCGCCAGGCTTTGTACTCGTCCTGCCAGACTGTTAGCAAGCGAGTGACCGTGGTCGGCGAGAAGCCGGTGAGAGCTTCTTCGCCCAAAAGGGCAGATAGCGCTGGACCGAAGTCGCCAGTGGAAAGACCACGGAGATAGAGAATAGGCACGGCTTCCTCCAGGCGGGGTGACTTGCGCATATAGGGTGGCAGGATGGAACTGGTGAACTTGTGCCCGAGACGCTTATCATAAACCCGTGGAGCCTGCATCTTCAACTCGCCGGCACCGCATTGGATGGTTCGCTCCCGGCTGTGACCGTTGCGCACTACCAAAGCATGACCGCTTTTGTCCCTTTCGCCCTCATGGCGGCGGATATATTCGTCTACTTCAGCCTGTAATGCCAGTGCGAGCATTCGTTGTGCTCCTCGTTGGGCAAGCTCGTCAAAACTCAGTTGGATTTCATCTCGAATGGTTTCATAGAATGTGGTATTGTTGCACATGGCGTGTCCTCCTTGCGGCTTCTGACCGCCTTATAGGTTTCATCACCTACGAGGATACGCCTTCTCTTTTTCTTAGCCAATCCACAACTTTCGGTTATATCTCAGTCGCACTTGCAAGCCCGAAATACACCATAGTTGGTCGTCAGATGAAATCACAAAGTGAACGAGATCCAGCAAATGCCTACCGGCTCGTCCAAACCACAAGCATCGAACACAAATAAAGAGGTCTTGCGTTGGCTTCTCGGTTCAGACCCTTCGATCCGCTGGCAGGTTATGCGGGATCTGACCGATTCGCCAGCGCAAGAAGTCGCAGCCGTACGGGCAGAGATCGCCACCGCGGGCTGGGGTGCGAGGCTGCTGGCTCTGCAGGCGGCCGACGGCATGTGGGGTGGTGCGGCCTGGAATCAAGGTTGGAACTCAACGATGCATGTGCTGTGGCTCCTGCGCCACCTGGGTCTAGATCCCACAAGCATGGAAGCACAGCACGCGGTGGCTCTTGTGCGCGATCAAGTAACCTGGAAGGGATCAGGACCGCAGGAATGCGATCAGAATACCTTCTTTGAAGGTGAAGTTGAACCGTGTATCAACGGGCAGGTGGCGGTGGCCGGGGCTTATTTTGGCCAGGATGTCCACGGCATTATCGGCCGGCTGCTCGGCGAACAGCTTTCCGACGGTGGCTGGAATTGCGAGGCGGAGAACGGTTCGACCCGGTCGTCGTTCAACACGACGATCTGCGTACTGGAGGCTCTACTCGAGCATGAACGAGCGACTGGTGGGAGCCAGGCAGTAACCGAGGCTCGTCTCCGCGGGCAGGAATACCTCCTACAGCGCCGGCTCTTCCGTCGGCGGTCAACCGGAGAGATGATCAAGCGTGATCGTAAGGGAGGCTCAGCGTGGATCTGCTTCGCCTTCCCGACATGGTGGCATTACGACATACTACGGGGGCTCGATTACCTGCGCAGTGCCGGCGTCACTCCTGATGAACGGATGGCAGAAGCGATCGGGCTGCTCGAGTCGAAGCGTGACGAAGATGGTCGGTGGCCACTCGAGAAACGGTATTCCGGCGTGATGCCGCTTGAGGTAGAAGAGGGTCTGGGCCGGCCGAGCCGGTGGATCACGTTACGGGCATTGCGAGTTCTGGATTGGTATTATGCACGGGACTAAACCGATTGTCGTTGGATAATAAATTTACAGAGAACGAAATTTGCTCTATTAGTCCCAATATCATTTCGTTGTTCCTCCGATAATTGGTTACAGCAGACACATTGCCGGCCGCTGTTGAACAGCCATATTCGAGGCAAGCTATTGTATCCATAATTCAGGGAGGACTGTAAATGGCTGAGGTTTTATTGTTCCACCACGCTCAAGGCTTAACCCCTGGCGTTATCGAGTTTGCCGACAAGTTGCGCCAGGCCGGGCATATTGTCCATACACCCGATCTATTTGATGGTCGCACATTCGCCAACCTTGACCTTGGTATGAACTTCGTTAGAGAACTTGGTTTTGCTGAGGTGATGCAGCGTGGCAAGCATGCGGTTGAGGGGCTTAATCAAGAGTTGGTCTACGCCGGATTCTCGCTAGGAGTAGTGCCAGCACAGATGTTGGCCCAAACCCGGCCGGGAGCGCGAGGGGCGCTTCTTTTCTATTCCTGTATTCCTGTCTCAGAGTTTGGGCCGGCCTGGCCTGAGGGCGTGCCGGTTCAGGTGCATGGTATGGATGCCGATCCGATCTTCGTAGGTGAGGGCGATATCGACGCCGCCAAGGCGCTTGTCGAAGAAACAGAGGATGCACTGTTGTTCCTCTACCCGGGCGACCAGCACTACTTCGCGGATAGCTCGCTTCCTTCGTTCGACCCGGATGCAACTGCAATCCTTACGAAGCGGGTTTTGGATTTCTTGGCCGGGTTGTAACCAGCCAGAACCGGCTCCGCATTGAACAGAATAGATCCGATCTGATCGCCAGTCTGGCAATTTATGTAAAATGAAATGAAGGAATTTGTCAGCCAGATAATCAGTATAAGAATCGTTTGGCATCTTTACGGAATTTATCGCATCGTGGGTTTCGGAGATGAACCTATCCTTGGTCTTTACGGCGTTTTCGGCCGTATCACAATCAGAGGAGTATCTAAGATGTATGGGTTAATTGGCAAAATGAGGATTGTACCTGGGCAGCGTGATATTTTAATCTCAATACTCATCAAGGGAGTTGCAGGTATGCCGGGTTGCCTCAGTTACATTGTTGCGGAAGATACTACAGATCCAGACGCGATCTGGATTACCGAGGTCTGGGACACTCAAGAGAATCACCAGGCTTCACTCGCTCTTCCATCTGTTCAAGAGGCAATCTCGAAAGGCAAGCCTTTCATCGCCGGATTTGGGGAGAGATTCGAAACCAGGCCAATTGGTGGTCACGGCCTTGGCACTCTCGGTTAGACTGTCACCTCAGAAGCTAAGGCCAACATCGCTTTGCGGTTTGGACAGGCTCAGCTGCCCTTTGCAGAGGAGAAAAGCAAAGTCGCGTCGCTTCTTGGCCAGCAATTCATCCCCGTCAGGCGTCATAGATTTTTCGAGGTATTTGGGATGAACTCAACCATTATCCTGATTGGTCCAATTGGCGCGGGTAAGACTACCGTAGGACACATATTAGCTGAAAAATTAGATTTACCCCTTTGCTCTGTCGATAATGTTCGTTGGTCCTACTACGAGAAAGTCGGCTATGACAAATCATTAGCCTCAAAAATCGCGGCATCCGACCAGGGAATTGGAGGCGTATTACGCTATTCCAAACCATTTGAAGCTCAAATGGTTGAAATGGTGTTAGCTGATTATCAGCATGGCATCATTGATTTCGGGGCAAGTAATTCAGTCTATGACGATGAAGATTTATTGATTCAGGTAAAAAATGCCCTGGCTCCATACCCAAATGTGATACTGCTTCTACCATCACCGGATATGGATGAGTCAGTGGAGATTTTGAAAAACCGGTTAACGCGGATGTTAGCCGAAGCGGGGAGACCATTTACTGACGAATTGTTCGAACTGAATAGATACTTCATCCAGCATCCAGCAAATCGCCAACTGGCAAAATGGGTCATTTACACGAAAGGTAAAACACCTGAAGACATTTGTGATAATATTCTGCAGAAGCTTGAATGACTTCAACCGAACATTCAGAGCTGCTTACCCCTCATCCTCTAATCGAACACCAAGATCATGTCAGCCTTACAGTGATTTCAATTGGCTGCCAGATCGCGTCTAAATTGCCTGCACGGCCGCGCAGGATGAGGGATAGGGAGGTTTTGGTTTTTACTTGCGGCAAGTGACACGGCCTCTGAGCTTAACAAACTGCTTTATAAACCCATAGGTTATCAAACATCGAATGGACAGGAGTATATATGTCATTCCCGTTTATCGAAGAGAATACAGCGTCTAGACAAAATTTAGCAGCCCTGGCCAACCATCTTTCCGATAATGACCTGGCGCTCGTCACTCATTATGGCTGGAGCATCGCCGCTCTCTTTGCTCACCTGACCTGGTGGGACCAGCGTGTCCTGGTTCTGTTGCGTCGCTGGAAAGAAAATGGCATCGATGAATCCCCAGTGGACTCTGAACTCATCAACGATGCGCTCAAGCCATTGTGTCATGCGCTTGAGCCACGCACAGCCATCAGCCTGTGTCTGGCTTCAGCGGAGGAGACGGATGCAGAGATAGCGACGACACCGGCGGCGTTGGTAGCCCAGATTGAGGCCAGTTCAAACCATTTCCGCTTCAATAGGGCACTCCATCGCAATGACCACATCAACGATGTAGAGCGGCTGATTCAGAGAGGAGAGACGACTGCCAGTCCATGACAATCACAACGAGGGTAGGTATTTTTCTGACCCAAAGAGAACTGAGGCAAGTCATGTAACTTGAAACAAGCCTGACAACCATTGCAGAGGTTATCATATCGATGGGAGCAGTATATGCTCGTGATGGATGATCCTGACAGACCATATCAATTCGAATTGACAAGCTGGTTGAGAGTTCAGCCGCTTCGCACTTGCGCTATGTGCGTGAGTAAGGGCGGCCTAACAATCGGTTGCAGCGGACCTGCCGCTGAACCGGAGCGTTGGGCGGCAAATCTGAAATCCGATCGAGTTGATGAAGACTCAGTGTCTCGTCTCTAAAGGATACATATTCATCAACTATAAGGGGAAAAATGATATCTCAAAAGTCAGACACAAAAAGTCATCTGGACGATAGGGAGAAGATTCGGCAAACGACATTGGATTATGTGGAAGGCTGGTATCGGGGAGACACAGAACGTATGCGCCGTAGCCTACATCCCAGTCTGGTAAAACGTACACTAAAGAAAGATTCGCCTACAGGACACACGTATCTCAACTACCTCACCCAAGAAGAAATGGTCGTCGCGACTGAAGAAGGCGGTGGTTCTTTTGTAGAAATAGATGAACAGGCTTACACGATTACTATTCTCGATATTTATGAAGAGATAGCCAGCGTAAGAGCAGATAATCCTGACTGGATAGATTACTTGCACTTGGTAAAGCTCAATGGAGAGTGGCTCATCGTGAATGTGCTCTACACGGTTAACCGAAAAAAATCTAAATAAACCTGAGTTCGATATTAAATGAGGGTCGGTAACAAAGCCGAATCCTCTCTAGATAAATTCGGAAATGGCTTTTTAGGCTGGTGTGTGTAAGCAATTAATCCAGCAACCAGATTCACAAGGAAATTATTAACACTGCGATGCCGCGTATGAGCAACCTGAGAGATGTTTTTCAGCTGGTCGTTGATAGTCTCGATGATGGCTCGTTTGCGCACCAGCACCTTGTCTTCCAGAGGCATCAGGCGATTTTTCATGTTCTTGCAAATCGGGGTAATCAGCTGAACATTCTGACTATAGAGTTGGTCAAACAGTGCCTGGGAGATGCAGCCTTTATCGGCAAACAGTTTGCCCCACAGATTCTTGGCCATATGAGGTACGGGCTTCCGGTCATCGACATTGCCTGGTGTCAAATAGAAGGTGATCAGTTCGCCCTGGTCGTTGACAATGAGATGTAGCTTGAAGCCGTAGAACCAACCCATCGAGCTCTTGCCTCGGCCGGCCAGGCCGGCAAAGACCCTGTGGCAGTTGATTCGTCTATTGTGGCAAACAGCCAAGGGAGTTGAGTCAAGGAAGGCAATGCCTGTGGCCGCCATAAAATGAGGGCTCAGATAGGCGCATAAAGGCAACAACGCTCCAGGCATCAACCCAACGAAACGATTGTAGCTGACCAGATTAGGAAACTCGGACCACAGATGAACCATCAAATGCTTCGTGTAAAAAGCCTTAAAGTGACGATTGGTTGATTGGTGATAGTGAATGATGATAGTCATGATTTCGCTCAGACACAGCTCTGGTTTCGGACCGCGTTTACCCTTGATTGGGCCGATCCTTTGCCTCTCCAGGTACTGTTCAAACGTGATACAGAAATCATCGACATCACAGAATAATGCGAGTAGACTCATATGGGACACCTTCCTTTGATGTGTTGTTTTGGATGCACAAAATCAAAGCGAAGGTGTTCTATTTTGTCAATAGAACTCCGAACTCAGGTTAATTTATGAATAAAACCTTTTTCAGCCGAATATGACATTCATCCAATCCGGACATGACAAAAATCATCTGAGAAGCCTGCGAAATTTCCTATACTGTAAACTTCTGTTGGTTTAACAAGGAGAAAAGGGGATGTCCAAGAAACTCTTTCCGTTTGCAATACTATTTTGCGCCTTATTCATTCTTGTTGGTTGCAGTGGCGAACCTGAAGAGACCGTTGTTCGCGATCAAGAACAGGAGCTAGTACCTACAGAAAGACCAACCAATCCACCACTTCCTACTTACACACCGCAGTCTACCTATACACCATTCCCTACGCATACACCGCTGCCCACCTACACACCCTTGCCAACGGCCTCCCCAGAAGTGCGCCTATCTCAGCCGGGTATTTACCAGGGCTATTCTTTACCGCTGTATCAAGAAAGCACATCAACCTCGCAGTACATCACCATGCGAGATGGAACAAAATTGGCGGCGCTAATCCTCCGGCCAGCCAAGGATGGAATGCCCGTGAGCATGCCGTTGCCGGTGATCTGGACCCATAACCGCTATCATCGAGAGGGAATACTTTATTGGCAGGGGATTGACGATGAGAAGCCTTACCTGCAAACTGTATTGCAGTATGGTTATGTTATTGTCTCGGTGGATATACGCGGCACCGGGGCTTCATTTGGAACTTATCGGGATCTATTCTCGCCAGAAGAAACAACCGACGCCTATGACATTACCGAATGGCTTGCTGTACAACCCTGGTCTGACGGGAACATTGGCATGTATGGCCGATCGTATTTGGGCATCACCCAATTCATGGCGGCCAGCACAGCGCCGCCTCACTTGAAGGCGATTTTTCCCGAAATGTCAGAGTTTGATCGCTATACCTTTGTTTACCCGGGCGGCGTGTTCCACAACGATTTCTTTCGCCAGTGGGGAGAAAATATAAACGAGCTAGATGCTAGCGGTTTGGCCGTAGATGAAGATACGGATCAGGCTATGCTGCAGGAAGCCTTGAAGCAACATGAGGATAATGTGGATGTGTTTGACCAGTATTCGCATTTGCCTTACCGGGACAGCGTATCTGCTCTGACCGGCACGCAGCCATATATCACCAACAACCCGGCGAATTACCTGGAAGAGATCCGAGGTTCCGGCATCCCTGTATACCATTGGGCGGGCTGGTATGACAATTTCCCCAAGCACGGGCTCTTGTGGTATCACAATCTGACAAACCCACAAAAAATCGTGATTGGCCCCTGGGCACATCCACAATTGGGGCACCTTGATCTTGCCACAGAAATGGTGCGCTGGTATGACTATTGGCTGAAAGGGATTGACAATGGCGTGATGAGCGAAGCGCCCATTTATTACTACACCATGGGGGAGGGGGAGAATTCTGGTTGGCACTCAGCCTGGCAGTGGCCATTGCCCGAACAAGAACCGACTAACTATTATTTCGATGGCACAATATCAGGCAGCGTAAAATCTGTAAATGATGGGAGTCTTAGCCTGGATATGCCTGTAGCGACTACCGGCGCAGATGAGTATCTTTTGGACTACTCGACAACTTCCGGCACGGGCACCCGTTGGGCGGCCGGACACGATGTCATGTCACCTGTTTATCCCAACACGATGATGTTCAATGATGAAAAAGGGTTGACCTATACGACACCACCTTTACCTGCTGAGGTCGAGGTCACCGGTCACCCGGTTGTCCATCTTTGGGCTACATCTTCCGCCAGGGACGGGGATTTCTTTGTGTATCTGGAAGACATCGGGGAAGACAGTTATTCACAATATGTGACCGAGGGCAATCTACGCGCCTCACACAGAGCCATGTCAACAGCGCCTTATGAGAATCTGGGACTACCCTATCATCGGAGCTATGCGGAAGATATCGCCGATTTACCCGACGAGACGGTTGAACTGGTCTTCGATTTGATGCCTACATCCTATGTCTTCGAAGCCGGCCATCGGATTCGGGTAACAATCACCGGTGCAGATAAGGATACTGCCCTGACGCCGCATTTGGATCCTCCTCCCACGGTTCAGATATATCGCGAGGCCGATCATGCCTCGTACATCGAATTGCCCATTATTCCCAGCCCATGACGTTGACCTGGTGTTTCGCGGCCAAAGTACGCCCATCTTTGTTGATTAGGACCCGAAACACGCAAGCAGTTGGCCAGGAAGGGCAAAATTGCTCCGGGTCTATCTGCGCCCAACTGCCTTATAGTTGGAGAATAATTGGTCGCTGATATCTATCTAAAACTCAGAATCAGGATTGGCCGATAATAGAACAATTGGTCTGGGGAAATTTATCTTGCCAATAATGGGGAATTCTCTTCTGCCAGAGCACAGAACATTTGCTAGTTCAGGACTTGTCAGACTCTTACAATGAGATGCGAAATCATTGGCGGGTGAAGCTGTTGAGCACACTGCGGCTGTCTTCATTTCTCCTTACAGCGTGCGCAAAACTAAGATTGCTATTATATGTCCAGGTCGAGGGGAAGCTCTGCCAGAAGATTTCGTTTCTCGAAACGCAACCCTGCCAGGAACGTCTCGAGGCCGTTAATCGGCGGTACAACCAAAGGAGATTCGAACTCTTTAGAAGGCGAGGATAATTAAAGGAGAAGAGCGCCGCTCAATCGGCGCTCTTTTTTCGGATGCCCCCAAGGAGATTCGAACTCCTGTTTTAGGCTTGAAAGGCCTACGTCCTGGTCCCCTAGACGATGGGGGCGTTTACAACGGAGCGGATTCTATCATTCTCATCCAGAGGGGTCAAGAATGTATATGGTCTGAATAGGCTCATTTGGTGACTTAAAAAGCAGGGGGACAAGGAGGTGACCCGCAGACCCGCTGGGGGCTATGCCCGATCATACTCCCCAGAAGCGGCCATGGAATAACCCGGTATAAGATCAGGAAAGTGGCTGTTCCCCCACCAATGTTGTTGCCGTCGGCATGGCCTGCAATCGTTCAACCGGTATGGGCTTGCCCGAAACCTCGCTGATGCCATAGCTGCCATTTTCGATACGCTGTAGAGCTCGTCCAATAACCTCCAGGCGTTCTAAGACCTGGTTTCGCTCGAATAGAAATTCTTCCTTGTTTAAGACCTGTATCGCGCTATCCCCCAGGTCTTCCGCCTCATTAAAATTATCGTCGCGGGCCAGGCGCCGGTCTAATGTCTGCATTCTCTCCTGCAAATCTCGTTGCTCTTGCTCCAACATTCTGCGAAAACTGGTCAATTGAGATTCAGACAACATCAGCCTACCCTTCCTCAACAAGTTCGATATCGTCAACTATACCAACGATCACCGCTCGTACCGGCGCCGGGTCTCTTTTGAGCACCTGCCGAGCGCCATTGCCTTCATCGATGACTAACACTTTATCACCAACCCCAGCCTGGACAACATCCACGGCAATATCATAATGTCCGTCAGGCTTTCCGTCCAATCCCAGGCGATCAACTAATAAGAGTTTGCGGCCGAAAAACGCTTCATCCTTAATTGTGGCCACTACTGTTCCGACAACACGTCCAAAATACACAGTTATACCTTACTCGGTCTTGGACCTAGATTCTTTATTCGGCCAGTTCAACATCGTCAACGATGCCTACAATAGCATGGTCCACGGGTACGAACTTTTCCGGCATAGCCTGGGCTGCTTCCCGGCTGCCGACGATAAAAACCAGTTCGCCCGGCCCAGCCTGAGCTGTGCCATCGGCCGCCACAACCGGCTCGCCAACCGGTTTCTGCTCTTTGGTCAAGGGTTGGACCACCAGAAATTTGATCCCCTCCAACCCTTCATATTTCGTTGTTGCGACCACTGTTCCAATAACGCGGGCAAATTGCATGGCTTCGATCCGAATAAAAATAGTAACTTACGCCTGCTGCCAGTTAAAGTGAACACCGAACCGGCCGAAAGTGGCGACGTTCTCCCTCATCTCCTCGTGCAGTTGGGGGATAATAACCTGGCGAACCAACATCTCCTCGACGCGGGAGATCGCGATTTGAACGGCCGCTTCCACATCGGCTACCAGCCCAGCGAAAAGCACGATGCCTTTACCACCTAAGCCATCGGCCAGCCGTAATTGCCAGAGGGTGACTTCCGCCCCCTTTAACCCCGCATCCGCGGCGTGGATGGCGGCAGCCACGGTCAAGGTTTCGACGACACCGAGGGCATCATTGGCCTCGAGTTGCCGTTCGCCATTGATACCGGCGATAACTCCGGGATGGACATTAGGCAAAAAGATCGTATCGCGTAGGGCGCTCCGGCCAATTTCTTGACCGGCAATCACCGCCTCTTCCACGGGAGAGACATCGCCGGTAACCATCACCAGGTAATAGCCCGGCTGCACAGTGCCGCTTAAGATGCTAGCCACCGGCGCCCGTTTCACCATGGCGTCGCCCGCTTGTATGCCAAGAGCAATGCTATCGAATTCCAGGAGGGCCAGGGCCGGTTGGTTCATACTTAAATCTTTTTGTTATACGATCCGGAACGAGTCAACCAGCGTACATCGCCGTAGCCGGCTAAAGCTGATCGGTCCGGTTATCCCCTCACCGGTGGGACTGGCAATGGTAAATGAGCAAAAACCTTCGCCCCCATACCCCAGTCCGGCCAAACAAGGACCGTTTTTGACAAAAATACTGCAATCCATTTCTCGCGCCATCCGGCTCAGGTTGTCCAGGTTTTTAGAATGCATCACCGCTGTGTGACGGAAACCATGCTCAGCGGCAATCGCCAGGTCGATGGCCTCGTCAGCGTTCGCCACTCTGACCACTGGCATAATGGGCATCATTTGCTCGGACCAGACGACAGGATGATCGCGATCGACATCCACCACAATCTGGCGCACTTCGGGACCAGCCGAAATGCCAATCTCCCTTAGTAGCACACCGGCATTCTTGCCGATAAACTCTTTGTTCATATCGGCCGGTTTGCCGGGACCCCGGCTCTTTACGGTGACCGCTTTCCACAAACGTTCCAATTGCCAGCTATTAATCTTCACGGCCCCATTGCGGGTCATGGTCTCGATCAGAGCAGTTGCGATGCTTTCAACGGCAAAAGTCTCTTTCTCCGTCGTGCAGACAATATTGTTATCAAAAGAGCCGCCAATGACAATATCGCGGCCGGCCTGAGCGATATCGGCCGTCTCATCCACCACGACCGGCGGGTTGCCCGGTCCGGCGCAGACGGCGCGTTTGCCGCTTTTCATGGCCGCTCTAACCACACCAATGCCGCCGGTCACAACCAGCAAACGCACACCGGGGTGAAACATCAGGGCTGTGGCTGACTCCAGCGTGGGCTCGGCCACACAGCAGAGTAAGTTAGCCGGACCGCCGGCTTTCTGAATGGCCCGGTTCATGATCTGTACAGTCAGGTTGGTACATCTCTTCGAGCTGGGATGGGCATTAAAGACGGCCGCATTGCCGGCCGAAACCATGCTAATACCATTGCAGATGACGGTACTGGTCGGATTCGTACTGGGGGTCAGCGAACCAATCACCCCGTACGGCGCATATTCAACTAGTGTCAGGCCGCCATCACCGGTCCAGGCGCCTGTTTCTAAAACTTCCGGACCCGGGGCTTTATCCGAGTTAAGGATATTCTTGAGGATCTTATCTTCGACGCGGCCCATGCCCGTTTCTTCGACCGCAAGCTCGGCCAAGAGAGTGGCGTATTCTCGACCGGCCTGGCGCATATGGGCCACCATATCTTTCCTGATTGCCAGGGGTAGCGCGTTAAGCTGCCTGAAAGCAATATTGGCCGCGGTCACAGCCTCGTCCAATGTAGGAAAGACGCCATCCTCACCTACCATGGGCAGCCCCCCCTGAACCTCAAAACCTGAAGGAGCCGGCCGGGTAACCTTTTTCTGCGGCGCTATTGGCTGCGAAGTCGGCTCGCCGATTTCGCGCATTACCCGATTGATGATGGCTTGTATTTGACTGTCTTCCATCATATTTTCTCTAATTTTTCAGGGTCAAAGAGTGACACTAGAATTCCACCAGGCCGATAAACAATCAACTCGTTTCCCAGTCACCGGAGTCAGAGCCGCTCAATAACAGTTGTTATAAGTCCCCGGCCGCCGGCGCCAGCGGGTTGGCGTCATCCAACCAATCACCGGGAACAGCAGCCATGGCTTCAACCTTGGTATATTTGACCACGCCGTCAACTTCCCAAGTGTCGACAATGGCCATGATCACGGCATCATTTGGTCTCTCGTGAGTTAATTTCGTCTGTCTGGCTGAACTGCCCGTGGCGTATAAGACGACCTCACCCAATCCGGCGCCAACGGCATCGGCGGCTACTACGTAACCATCGACATCCAGGTTATCAATGGATAGGCGGCGCACAACCAGGAACCTGAGGCCATCAAGGGACGGCTCTTTACGGGAAGCGACAAGCGTACCAACTACTCTTCCTAATAGCATAATAGTTTTACTATTTTCGATATTCGATTCGTCTTATGCCGGATCGAAATCCTTGGCTAGATAGGCCTTGACAATCCTTTAGATCCGGCCGCCGTACAAATCGTTAATCGAGAACTACTCGGCCTGTCCACGGCCCAGGGGCAGAACGCTATCTACGTTCGCATGCGGGCGCGGGATGACATGGACCGACACAACTTCACCAACTCTCTCAGCGCCGCGGGTGCCTGCTTCAACAGCCGCCTTCACCGCAGCAACGTCGCCCCGAACCACAGCCGTCACAAAGCCACCGCCGGTCTTTTCGTAGCTGACCAATTCAACTCGGGCAGCTTTTACCATGGCGTCCGAAGCTTCGACCACGGCGGCAAAGCTGCGACATTCGATCATCCCCAATGCTTCTGTCATAATTCTCTCCTTAAGAGTCCGCGATTATTTACTACTCACTACGTTTCGTTTCTACTACCCGGCCGGAGACGCTCTCAATCGCATCAACGCCGGCCTGGTAGCCAGCCATAATATCCCGTTCATCACCACCGAGATAAACTCGGCCGAAGCTACCATAAGCCTGAACTTCCAGGATATTCAAATTGGCTTTTTTCTCAGCCTCGTTGGCAGCCAGGGCGGCATAGGCCGCCGGCTGCACCTCCATCACATACAACGTCTGGCCGGCCAATATCATGTGTCCATGACGCATACGGTTAATCAACTGGACCTGGTGGGGGTCCATATTGCGGATAATCTGGCTGGAAACAACCCTGGGTTTCAGCCGATCTTCAATCTTCAGATCCAGAGCGGCTAAGATTGCCACCCCCGCGGCGCGAACCTCGGCCTGGCTATCAGAATGTACTTCTAGCAGACCATAAAGGCGCTCGACAATCTGCATGCCCGGTCTGACGGCCGTCGCCTTCAGGGCGATATCGGTAATACGATTGATCTCGATGCCTGGTGATATCTCTATCCATAACGACGCATCACCTGGCAAAGGCAAGAACCCTCGAGCCACCGTTCCTAAAAAGGCTGAATGTTGTAACTGTAAACTGTCTAAAAATACGTAGCTGCGAAGCTCAACAGACACTATTCCTCGCTCCTTCTTATTGGTTCGCCTCACCGGCGATACGGACGCCAGCGCTGGCCCCGATTCGGGTCGCTCCGGCAGCAATCATGGCCTGGGCATCGGCATAACTACCGACCCCGCCGGCCGCTTTGACGCCAAGGGATGGACCGACAACGCGGCGCATGAGCGCCACGTCGGCGACGGTCGCCCCTCCCGGTCCAAATCCAGTGGAAGTCTTAACAAAATCCGCGCCGGCTGCTTTTGTTAGCTGGCTAGCGACCACTTTTTCTTCTTCATTCAACAACGCCGCTTCAATAATGACTTTGACGATCGCATTGCCGGCATGGGCTGCTCGAACCACGGCCGCGATATCTTCATAGACTGTCGAATAATCCTGGCTCTTTAAGGCGCCGATATTGATCACCATGTCAATCTCGCGTGCGCCATCACGGATCGCCTGCTGCGTCTCGAAGGCCTTCACCGTAGCTGGCGTCGCCCCAAGGGGAAAGCCAACCACCGTACAGACCGGCACACCAGAGTCTTTTAATAACTGGGCACATAATTTAACCTGGGCTGGATTAACACAAACCGAGGCGAATTGATAAGTTCGAGCCTCAAAACAAAGCTGGGCAATCTGATCCTGGCTGGCATCAGCCTTTAACAGGGTGTGGTCGATGAGACGGGCCACATCTTTATTAAACGGTTTTGTTCCTAGTGTAGCCGTTAACCGGTCGGCGCCGGCCTGAACCACGCGGTCGACTTGATGAGAGCAGCTTTCGGCGCAGGATCCATCGCGACAATTACAGCTCGGCTCTACAACTTCCGGCGCGGATAACCTTAACAGAACCTCGCGGGTCACTTCTTCAATGACTCTTTCAATTGTGGCTTGATCGTAACGTGGCATGATGGATCTTACCGGTTTACTTTTTCATAAAACGATCGCCGATGGCGTCTATCTTATCTACCCGGCGGGTGTGCCGACCGCCGCCAAAGGGCGTAGCCAACCAGGTCAAAACGATCTGCTTGGCCAGGCTCGGTCCGATAAGACCGGCGCCCAAGGTGAGTACATTGGCGTTGTTATGCTCGCGGCTATTGACGGCCGTCGCCTGATCATAACACAAAGCGGCCCGAATGCCGGGTACTTTGTTGGCCGCCATGCAACTACCGATGCCGGCGCCATCAACGACGATCCCGCGCCAGGCCCGGCCGTCGGCCACCAGGCGAGCCACCGCATAGGCAAAATCAGGGTAATCGACCGCTTCCTTGCTATTTGTGCCACAGTCAACCAGGTTAAAACCGGCATCAGCGACGGTCGATTTCAACATTTCCTTAAGTTCGTAGCCACCATGATCAGCGCCAAATGCCACGATTTGCCTTCCCGGGCCGGCCGGATCGGACGGCTTGAGGTCTTCGGCGGGCGGGTATGGGGCGTCAATCGATACGGTTGTCGACCCTTCCAGCAATATAATGCTCTTTTCCAGGGCGATTTGCCGGGCGAGAGGCGTAATAAGGGTATCGGGGGGAACCTGGTAGCTTGAACCTGGTGGCAGTTGGCGAAGGGTATCCTCGCCTAGAATATTTTTGCGCGGCCGGTCACCCATCGTTCGGGTAACTACTTTGCGCACTAAGGCGGTTAGCTCATCCTCGTTCAGCTTCATGGATCAGCTAAGCATGTGATCATAATGGGCGACCAATCCCCAGTTTTCCGGTCCCCAATAGATGACCCAGGCCTTACCGACCACATCCGATCGCGGTAAAAATGACCAGTTATGGGAATCACTGGAATTGTTGCGGTTATCGCCCAGGACAAAGAAACTATCTTCGGGTACATCCCAGGAACCGGCGTAAGACGGGTCCGCGTTAATATACGGCTCGTCCAGCACCGTGCCGTTTATCCGCACCTGGCCACCGCCTATCTCAATGTGGTCACCGGGTACACCAATCACCCGCTTGATGAAATCACGACTGCGGTCGTTGGGAAATTGCAGAACGATGACGTCCCCCCGCTCAGGATCATTCAAGTAATAGCTGAGTTTATCGATGATGACGTATTCGCCTTCCTGGAGAGTGGGTAACATGCTGTACCCCTCGATCCGGAAGCGGCCGGTGGCCGTATTGACGATCCAGAAGATGAACATCGTTAACAGAAGCGTCTCCACAATCTCCCGGATCAGCAATTCCTTGGGTTGTTTCAGTGAATCCGCCGTAACGGCCGGGGCCTCGGCCGGGGGTGTTAGTTGTTGTAGCCCATCCTGTTCCATCAATATCTCCGAATACTCGTACGAATGATTGGATTATAGTCAAGGGTGAGAAGTCCGGCAAAGGGTCGAAGGTTCTGCTATCCGGCGCTCATGGAGAAGTAATGAATATGGAGGCGGATCCGGCCGCTGGCCTCTTTACGCTTTAGGGGAATCAGGCTATAATGCCCGTCGAAAATGGGCCGTTAGCTCAGTTGGCAGAGCAGGTGACTTTTAATCACTTGGTCAGGGGTTCGAATCCCTTACGGCCCACCTTATATACAGGCAAAGAGATGTCGTCAACACTCTTATGGCGGTATCTCTTTTATTTTGCCAAATTAGTGTTGCTTATAGTGTGCCTTGTACAATGTTTTCAGTGCGTTCTGGAAACGTTCGAAGCGACAGGCATCTAGGAAAACGGGGATGGCTTCCAATAAATGGCGCTACCCCATTCCGAGCTCAAACAACAATTACCCGGACTTCTAGTCCGGAATTCGTAGGGTCGAGTCAAACCTGGGGTGACTGTAAACGACCAATTCTCTTTGATCAGCTCCATAAATTGAGGCTTCTCTTTTTACGGCACAACGTCAGCTTGGCAACCGGTTACGCAACCGCACTAATCAAAGGTTTGTGACAAGAAGCAGATGCAAGGTGTAAATGGGGGCTACCGTTAATTGACGAACCAAAAACCATATCTAGCTCATGAACGCCGCAGTAATAATCCGCTTGTTGAAATCGAAGATAAAGTTACTGGAAGGATTCTTGTCTTCTTCTGAAAGCATACCGAACATGTAATTGAATGCTTACGGGGGACTTTCACGAACGTCGAAATAGAATGGTGGCGTCCAATTAATGATGAGGAATTTAGCCACCAATGCCATGGAAGCTATCCCCCTAACTTGAAATCATCCGGCTAGGAAATGCGGCCGCATGTTCAGCCCACTTTCGAGCTTCTTAAGAAAAACCTCTCTATCTATGCTTGCGTCGGGACCTAACATGATATCACAAAAAAAGGGGCAAGAGATCTACTGAGGGAAAAACGAACCGAGCTGGCGTGGATAGCGGTCTCTGCTAGGGGGGAAGAAAATGCAAGACGCAGGTTCAGGAGTGGCGCGAGGTAATTTGACTGGCCGGAATCTGACAGCTCTCATTATCCGTATTATCTGGCACTAACTTCAAGAAAAGATACTCGCTCATTGGGGAGGGGTTTAGAAAATGAAAGGTTATGCCCAATATTGCCAGGTTTGGGATAAGTAGACTTGCCAGCAGCATAGTCTGTTCTACAATCATACGTCGGCCAGTGTTCAGCTCGTTTTCAGCCACTATCAGAGGTTCAAAACGACATGTTCAAGCCGACAAACGTTATATAAAATCATAAGGATGACAAGGCAAATATCTATGCCGAAGAAACAACATCGCCAAACTGGCCAGCGCGTTTGTGGTTGGAACGCAGCAGCGATCCGCTTTGTCAGCATCCGCTAGTATGACTCACATTCTTTGCGTATTGCGCAGGCTGATTGAACCGGCCGGGGTTGTAAATTGACGAAGAAAATATCCTGTTGGAAAATACCGCTATCCTTCCTCGACGCCAGGAGACTCAGAAGGTGTTCGGCCAGAAGAATTCGCGAGGATATGGATCTCTATGACCGCCCGAATTGCCCGGTTACATTGAACCTGTCGCCTTGTTATTCTCTCGTCGGAGCATCCTTCAGTGGAGCCGGCTTGTCAGTCGCAGATAGGTTATGAAGCGATTTGAAACAGCTTGTTCAAATGACTCCGGCCGGTTGAGATGCTGGTCTCTGCTGCTCATAGCAACCGGTTTCATGTTGATTCTTGCCTGGTTTTTTGTCAGTGTTTTTCGGGTGAATAGCGCCTTGCAGTCTCTTTCCGAAAGCCAGCAAGAGATCACAACCCTGATCGAGAATCGATCCATAACTAATATCGATCCTGAAAATGCGGAACAACTTGTGCAGAGTATCCGGCAGGATATTCTCACATTAAAATCCGTATTTGGACCAATCGTCACCATTGGACCGAACCTTGGCTGGTTGCCGAAGGTCGGCCCTCTCCTCGCCGACAGCTCTGATTTGCTCATCATGGCCGATGCCGGCAGTGAAGGAGCATTATTAGCCTTCCATGCTGTAAAACCAGCATTGACGATGCTGCAAGAGGATAACGCCGCCTCCATAACGGGATTCCCAGTTCTGGTGCGTAGCCTCGCCGGAGGACGTCCCTTGCTAGCGGAAGCAGCCGTGGCCACGGAAACCATGATTCAGGCTCGAAATCGTCTTCAACATGTTGATCAACTGCCATGGCGAATTCAGAACGCCTTGAACCAGGCCGATCCTTTGTTGCCGTTGCTGCAGAGTGGTCTGATCATGAGTCAGGTACTACCGGAACTCATGGGTATCGGCGGTCAGCGTTCGTATTTGATCGTTGCCCAAAATGATGACGAGTTACGGCCGACGGGGGGCTTCATCAGCGGGGCGGGTGTTTTCGTCGTTGAAGATGGCAGCCCCCAGTTGCTGGAATTTACGGGCGCGGATAATGTGGATGACTACGAGAATAAACCCTATGACCTTCCGCCCCAACCTTTCACCGAGTTCATGGGAATGGACATCTTTCTCTTTAGAGACTCAAATTTCTGGCCTGATTTTCCAACATCCGCAGAGATCGCCATGGAACTCTATACCTATGGTCAGGGAGGAGAACTTGACGGTGCCATCGCCATAGACCAGAAGTTCCTGCAATTATTGCTCGCCGCTATTGGACCTGTGGACGTGCCGGAATTCGAAAAAGAGGTGAATGCCGATAACGTGATCTCCGAGATGAGAGCCCAGTGGCATCCTGAATCAGAGGATGAGGCGAATCCCACAAGCTGGATCTTGAACCGCAAATCCTTCATGGGACCACTGGCCAATGCATTATTTAACAAAATCAGCCTTGAATTACATTCGCTTGACCTGTTCAGCCTGGCCAAGGCTCTTCAAACTGCGATTGAGACGGGTCACCTTCAGCTTTATATGCGTGATCCCGAGGTTGCACGAGCACTGGCAAAAACCGGTTTGGATGGCCGATTGGATCCTGAAACAGGAAACGACTTTCTAATGATCGTTGACACAAATCTAGGATTTAACAAGACCGACGCGGCGATAGACCGTCATTTGGACTATCATGTAACCCTCGATCCTGGAAGCCAAACTCAGGCAGAAGTTGAGATGACATACCTGAATCGCGCGCAATCATCAGGAGAGCCATGCGAGCCAATAAAGGCTTATACATTAGACTTGACATACGATGACCTAATTAACGATTGTTACTGGAACTATGTCCGGATTTATACGCCCGCAGGTAGCGAACTCGTTAGCGCGAGCGAGCATCCCCTGCCTGGCAATATGTTGTTATCAGGCCAAGATTGGTCAGGCCAGGCTCGACTCGTCGCCGATGTATCTGAATCCACAACAACCTTTGACAACTTCTTATTAATTGAACCGGGACACCAAGAAATCGCCCGATTTACATATAGCCTGCCTTCAGTCATCGAAAAATCTCCAAATGGCACCAATCAATACACTTTGTTGATAGCAAAGCAGGCAGGCACCAAAGAACAGACCATATCAGTCACCATAACACTGCCCCCAGAAACCAGCTTAGTTGAGACCTGGCCAGAAGCAACGATTATTCGCGATCAGGAAATTACTTTTTCCGCCAATCTGGCAACTGATCTTACATTCAGCGTACAATACGAGTAGAAGTGGGGGAATATCATGTCGAAAAGAGGATTTTCTTCACAGATTAAAATTGGGATCGCTCTGAGAAGGGCTTATCTAGTCATATTACTCACCATCATCTTGTTGATCGCTATCCTACCGGCTTACGGTGAGCATAAGCTTGGTGGCCCCCAGCAAACCTGGCCTAGCCGTACCCCAACATCGTCTGGAAGCACTGCTAAACCGCCTAGCTCGCCCCCAGGAGAAACGCCATCACCAGGAAATACACCGGTCCCTCCGAGCAAAACACCGTCAACGGCCCCGACTGCCACCCAGAGCGCTCCTGCAGCAACCGCGACCGCCACCCAGAGCGGTTCTCTTACAGCCACGCTCATTTCAAGCCCAGAGACTTCCCCCATTGCCGGGACGGAAACAGCACAGCCCCCTGTGATTTTCCCAACCAGCAGGCCATGTGGTTCTTTGCCAACGGTCACCGCCCGTCGTGTGGTAACCGTTCGAACCGGCCCTGACATTGATTATGAAGCGGTCACCACACTTTACTATTTAGACGCGCGACCAATTGTTGGGCGAGCCCAGTATGACCCGTGGTGGTTGATACAATTGAGTGCCAGCGAACAAGGGTGGATTTCCGATCTGGACGTCTTCGTTCAAGGCTATATTGGTGCAGTGCCAGTGCTTTCGATAACGGGCACAGAGGAGGAGTCGCCTCCAGCAGTATCTGATTGGTTCCCCACCCCAAATCCGATCTGTACACCTCCGGTCTCGGAGTCGGTTAAAGTGGTTACAACAACCACCAGCCAGACGCCAATGACAATGACCGTTGAATCAGCTTCCGCTCAAGCTGTTGAGCCTAATGACCAAGCTTCTCAGAATCCTGTTGAAAAACCAACAGCGTCTGTGAACTTCACGTCTTTGCCACCTTCACCCCCGGATCCAAACGGCACATATCACTGGCTATTAATTGTGGGTATTGCGTTCATAGTAGCCGGCGTTTTAATCTACCGCCTTCCACGACAGCAAGGTTAAGAATCTTGGCTTTGCAACGATTTGAGGCACGGTTTCCAGGTATGATGCGTTAACAAGTCAATTCGCGTCAATATCATATGGCCTGGCCATCCTTATGATAGCAATAAGGTGGATGGCTAATGTGTCAAGATGGAACAACATCAGAGTCAATCAACCCTATCCAGGATCACGGACTTTATCGTCAAGTATGAGTGGTTGGTGCTCGCATTTCTGCTTCCCCTGGTACTCTTTCCCCGCCCAGTCTCCGCTATTCTTCTGTTGATCATCCCTGTGCTCTGGCTAGTGCGCAAGCTGAATACCGGCCATTTCATTATCGGCACACCGGCCGATTGGACCATTCTTCTTCTGTTGGTAATGCTCCTGGTTAGCCTCTATGCCACATTTGACTTAGCTTATAGCACCCCTAAGGTGATCGGCATCGTCTATGGCATCGCCATGTTCTATGCCGCAACTGCTTTTGCCAGTCGATCTCAACGGCACCTCTTCGGGGGGGTGGCCGCTTTGCTGTTAAGCGGCCTGGTTGTAGCCATCGCAAGTTTGCTTGGCACCAACTGGACGATTAAGCTACCTTTTTTATCGGTCGTTACCGGCCGGCTACCCCAGCTCATTCGGCTTGAGTCTGCGCCGGCTGGCTTCAGTCCCAATCAAGTAGCGGGAGCTTTGTTATGGGTAATACCGGTATACATCGCATTAACCATTGTCGGCGTAACGGAGAAGCATTTAATGCGCCAGCGGGCCGGCATGGATTCGTTGGGCGGTGCTTGTTGTTGGGGTTGGCTCCGTGATTATGCTGGGGACGCTATTGCTTACCCAGTCTCGGAGGGGCTTTGTCGGGTTGGTCGCTGCACTTTTTTCATGGCGTTCGTAGCCGATCCTGGCGGCCAGCCGCGCTGCTCGGCGCCTGGTCCTACTATTGCTTGTTGTGGGCTTTTGGGTGCTGTTCGTATCAGGAGGCCAACCGGTGTCGCGACGTTTGCTCAAAGCGACTCGAACCGAATTCTCCGGGGAAATATTCCAATTATTGCCGTCAGGCGAGGAGTCTTTTCAAGGCCGCCTGGAAATTTGGTCTCGTGCTCTCTACGGTATTGAAGATTTTCCCTTCACCGGCATGGGCGTCGGAACCTTTCGTCGCCTTGTTCCGTTGATCTACCCCTATTTCCTCATCAGCCCCGACACAGATATCGCACACGCCCATAATCATCTATTGCAGGTGGGCCTAGACCTGGGTCTGCCGGGACTCATCTCTTACGTTGCGCTGTGGTTGTTGGCCGGGGTCATGTTGTGGCGAAGTTGGCGACTCGGGAGAACAAATGGTCCAGAACGCTGGTTATTGGATTTGCCGGAGGGCTGGTGGCGTATTTTGTCTATGGTCTGACTGATACAGTAGCTTGGGGGCGAAGCCGGGCTTCATTTTCTGGTTGATGCTGGGGCTAATAACGGGGATGCATCAAATGCTGAACCAGTCTTGGCAGCCGGCCGGCGGATGATGTAGAGCTAGGATTTGATATCTGTCTTGAAGCTCCAAACGAGGTTCTCAGCGGCCGGCCTGCCACAGACTGATCACTGCAAGAAGCGTAACCAAGACCCAAATGACAGACTCCCAAACCTCATCACTGATGAGGGCCAGTCCCGCCCCAATCATGGCCAGCCCCAGCCAGAGCCAGCGCTTTGAACGCGGCGTAGCCAGTAATTGGCGCAGGGGCCGCTTCTCTTCGTGGGCTAGCCATGACATGTAGCTGAAATCGGCCAGCAAGATCGCCGCACCCAGAATCCAAAGTGCATTGCGGGCGATATGCTGCCAGGAAATCATTGGCTTTTCGGATTACGCTTACCGAAAGATGGGTAGGATGTTCAAGCAAATGATAATCATGATTTCAGGGCCTGCCGTAAAGCCTCGCAGACCTGATCGACCTGATCTTCACTCATAATGCCGGAAAAGGGTAACGCCAGGGAAACGTCGCCCAGGTATTCAGTGATTGGGAAATCTCCTCGCTCATAACCAAACATCTTGCGATAGAAAGGCTGGAGATGGATAAGGCGGAGAAATAAGGCACGGCTAGGAATGCCCGCTTCTTCCAGCCGTTGCATCAACGTATTACGGTCGGCCGGCGGTTTTACTCGGATGACGAAGACGAACCAGGACATCCGGTTTGTTTTGGGGTCAATGGTCGGCCGCTGCTCGATTAGTTCGGTGTCGGCCAGGCGCTCGTTGTACCAGGCGGCGACTCTGCCCTCTGGTTTGGCCAACAACTCCTCGATTCGTTGTAGTTGAACCAGGCCCAAGGCCGCGCTCATTTCGTCCAAGCGATAGTTGTAACCCAGGCGAGTGTGGTTGAGCCAGCCATCAAAGACATCCCGCCCCTGGTTGCGTAGCGAGCGAAAGAGATTGGCCCATTCATCGTCATCGGTGACGATCATGCCTCCTTCTCCGGTGGTCATCTGTTTGTTTGGATAGAAAGCAAAGACGCCCGCGTGTCCTATTGTTCCCGCCTTCTGGCCTTTGTACTCTGCTCCAATAGCCTCGCAGGAATCCTCAATCACGAATAAACCATGTTGGCGGGCCACGTTCATAATAGGATCCATATCGGCCGGCTGGCCAAAAGCATGGACGGGCAGAATGGCTTTCAACCTCCCTTTCGAACCGCTTGTTTCCCGGATCGCCGGGGGCAGCCAGCGACGCCGGTTGTTTCCTTGCCCTTTCAATTCCTCCGCTGCCTTTACCACCAATTTGGGATCAATATTGCCAGTTATTGGATCGACGTCCACAAAAACCGGAATGGCCCTTTCGTAGAGGATGCAGTTGGCCGAGGCTACGAATGAAAAGGGCGTGGTGATAACCAGATCCCCATCCTCGACGCCAGCAGCAATCACGCACAGGTGAAGGCCACTTGTGCCTGAATTGACCCCACTCCATGGGCAGCGCCGACCTTATCGGCTACCCCCTGTTCAAAGGCAGCTAGATGTGGCCCAAAGCTAAGGTATGGTGTTTTTAGGACCCTGTCAACAGATTCGATTTCGGCTACAGTCAGGTCCGGCGAAGACATAGGAACCATTATCATTTACTGCCACTCCTTGAGTGTTTTATGATAACTCTGGCTGGCGCACCAACGGCCGTTACTCCTTCAGGTATGTCATGGTTAACAACTGCCCCCGCACTTACGCGGCTCCACGCGCCAACGCTGCAACCGGGTAACACAATGGCTCCCATACCGATCAAAGCACCTTCTGCGATAGCCACATTGCCGCCCAAGCGCGCTCCCGGCGCAACGTGCGCGTGATCGCCAATCTGGCAGTGGTGATCAATGGAGCATCCGGTATTGAGTATGACGTTGGATCCCACGCGCGCTCCTGTATTTATAATTGCTCCAGCGCTAATCATGCTGCCCAGGCCTACCCCAACATCTGGCGCAAGGATAGCTCCCGGATGTTGTGCGATAGTAAACTTCTCGCCCTGATCTGCTAATTCTTTGTACCAACCCTGCCTGACTTGATTATCTCCTATGGCGATGATGAGGGCATCATAGGCAATCGCCTTTCTACTAGCGACTTCTCCATATACCCGAAGGCCAAGCAGATGATTCCCATGTAACGCTTCATCATCATCGAGAAAGCCAACTGGGACGATCTGGCCACCCTGATCTTTCAAGCGTAGCAAGATATCGGCTACAACCTGACCATGGCCACCTGCTCCAACAATCAAAATATGCATGGTCTATGTTCTCGTTCCTGTAAACTCATGCATAGTCGTCTCGCCCGGCTGGCTGATTCCTTGACGTCGAAAAGTTTTCAAAACAGTAAGCAAAAGTATTCTGAGATCTAACAAAAATGAAAGATTGTCCACATACCATAGGTCGAGGGCGAATTTCTCTTCCCACGAAATAGTGTTACGGCCGTTTACCTGCGCCCAGCCAGTAATGCCTGGCCTGATCTCGTGACGGCGCATCTGCTCAGGGGTGTATCGCTCCAGATAACGCATTAAAAGTGGCCGTGGGCCAACGAGGCTCATCTCGCCCTTAAACACGTTGAATAGTTCCGGAACCTCGTCCAAGCTGGTGCTGCGCAGCAGAAGCCCAAAACGGGAAAGACGCTCTATATCCGATAGCAGCGATCCCTCCTCATCTCTACTTTTGGCCATGGAACGGAATTTATAAATAGTGAAAGGCGCACCCATTAGACCGGGTCGCCGTTGGCGGAACAGTATTGGGGAACCTAGCTTCAGGCGCACCAACAATCCCACCAATGCCATGAACGGCGCCAGAAGAATAAGCAGAACAGAGGCAAGGCCTAAATCCAGTAGACGTTTACCGTACCTAGGATACATGGCTCATAGATGATTTTTGCTCAAGTTAAGAAGCTGCATCTAATTAAGGCTGCCTTGGTCCAGGATGCTCTGGTCCCGATTTCCGGCCAGGTAATCGATCAATTCAGAAATCCCCTCCTGCAGGCTAACTTCGGGCACCCAGCCTAGCTCTTTCTTTGCACGGGTTATATCCATGCCAAAACTGGGCAGGGGTTGTGTGGTAGGCTGATGGCTAATCGAGGAGGAAGCAGCGAATCGGGCTCGAGTCAATTCCACACATGTCCTGGCAAGATCGGTCACCGCAACAGGCTCTCCGCTGCCCACGTTGAACGTCTGGTTCCATGAAACCTGTGGCGCGTGCAATACCTTGAGAAAAACAGTAGTGGCATCGTGAATATGAAGGAGATCCATCCGCTGTAGCCCGTCACCATGAACTGGAATCGGCTTCCCGGACGTGGCCAGCTTCACGAAACGATGGACAAGTTCGTCCCACCTCATCTGCGGGCACAACCCATAAATCCGCCCCAATCGGAAAATCGCCCAGCGCGTTAGGCTACCCGTTAATCCTTGTACGACCGCTTCCGCAGCAGCCTTGGAGTGAGCATAGGGAGTCTCTGGACACAAGGTCGTCACGTCCTCACGCCATAATGGAGGTTGTCGCGTACCATATACGGACTGGCTGGACACGTAGATCAGGTAGGGCGTGTGCGCTCTCCTGACTGCATCGACAAGTGAGAGCGTAGAAAGGACATTGATTGGGTACCAGGGCGGAGGTTCCGCCGATATTCCCGGCCTAACTGCCGCGGTGTGAATGACCAGATCAATGTTCCCGAGGTCTGGTGCAGGTTCGGGGATTTCCCATCTAACGAAGTGAAGACGATCTGGAAAAGGGTTATCTCTCCACATTTCTGAAGCGCGATCAGGGTCCCTGACGGGAGCAACAACTTCCAAAGTAGGATTATTGGAGAGCAATGCTGCTGTAAGCGCTCGTCCCAGATAACCTGTTGCGCCAGTAATCAAGATACGCTCTAGATCAGTATCATTGTCAAGGATACCCGAATCGGCCAATTGGGTCAGCCGCCGCCGGGGGATCACCGTCTCGGTTATCTGGCGCAAGCCTATCCGTCGCGGTGACGTTTTTAACGTTCGATTGACAAGGGACTCGGGCTGTTCAAGGGCAAAGTACCGTACGGTCGCCTCTACCTCTTTGTAACCCAACAACGATCGGGCATGGGTTATTCCTGTGAACCTGGGATTGGCCTCAAAAAACCGGATTCCCTCTGAGGTGTGACGCCCTTGCAGATTAAATGGACCCTGTAAACCCAATGGCAGCAAAACCGAGAGCACCTTATCGATTGCCGCAGTTACTATGGCGTCCTCAAACGGGTCGATGCGCATTACCACGCCGTCCTTAAGGGCGGTCAAGGCTACAAATCGACCCAGTACTGCCCCCTCTGTGGAAACCAACACCTGGGCTGATATCTCGTCCAGCTGCAATATCCGCCCCCCAGGGCAGAGCTGGTCACGGAGGCTATTTGGACTCACACCTGTTATGTTCGATCCGGCAGCCATCAAGTAAGGTTGAACCACCCAGCTATCTGGCCGACCAAAGTCGTCAAAACAATCCCAATCGGATTGCTGGAACATTAGCCTTACGCCAAGGGAGCCAGAGCCTGATCTGCCTTTGATCACCAATGGATAGGGTAACGACTGGCGCTTGGCTCGCGCTTCATCCAACGGCCATGTAAAGGCGAAGGGCGCATCCTGTGCTGACAATGTCTCAAACAGTAACAGTTTATCCCGGCATACACGCACGGACTCCGGGGAACTAACAACAACCTTGCAGCCAATGGCGCTTAGTTCGGCCGCCAGCTCAGACAAAACAATAAGCTCCGAATCTGAGCCGGGTAAAAGAAGATCAACGCCTGATCCTTTGCATCGATCGAGCAGAGCCGAACGATAGGCAGGCTCATATACCCATGGCAGTAGATAGGCCTCATCGCATTCGTAGATACCCTTGCTCCAGGCGCTGGCTTCAAAGCCGACAATGCGCAGGTCAAGGAAGCTGCCTTTCAGCGAACTTACTATCGCCTGTCCAACGCCACTTCCTACTGCCGTAACACCGATCGTTAACGAGCGATTTGGATGTGTTTTGTTCGTCATTCCACCTCAGTTGTCAAGGGAATGCTGGGGTCGCGGTTCATTCAACCCTTTCTCTAGAAGCAACCGCCGATATTGGATCTTTACTATTTCAAATACCGATTGTTCGTTGCACCAGAAGTTGCTATAGCGCGACCTTCACTTCCCATCCTCTTTGCTTGTTCGGCATATTAGTAAGAATCCCATAAATCGCGGCAGATAATGCTGATACGTCACCCCAAGGTACCAGCAAGCCATTCCGTTTGTGGAGTACTGCTTCACGATTCCCTTTCACATCTGTTACAACAACTGGCACGGCCATAGCGGAAGCTTCCATAACTACCCTTGGAAAACCCTCATACAACGACGGCAGAACTAAGACGTCCATCAGCGAATACAGAAGTGGCAACTCTTCATTTGGTCGTTGGCGGAGGAAAAGACACCGGTGATCAACCCCATACTCCTCTGCAATAGAAGAATTCACTGCGTCTCGTTTTTCGACATCCGATTCACCAATTATCATCAACCGTACATTCGGCAGTAACTGTAAAATGTTCTTGCCAGCCAGTAGAAAATCGAGAAATCCCTTTGCGGCCGTGAGCCTCCCAACAAAACCGATAACGAGGTTGCCCTTAGGAAGGCCAATTTCGTCTCGTTTATTTTCTACTGAAGAACCGCTGATCCCTGATGGGTCAAAGCGCTTCAAGTCAATACCGTTTCCTAGGAACCTGATCTTATCAGCGGAACAGATTTTGTGACGAACTGCTGTTTGAATGGCCTCCCGATTCTGAGATAGGATGACGTCGGAACAGGAAGCCGCGATCCTCTCCATGCTTATGTAGAATTGGCGCCAGGCTGGATGCATGCGCTCGTGAAAGTAAAAACCATGAAGGGTATTAACCACTATTGGAACACCTGCCATCCGAGCTGCCAATTGGCCGAGCAAACCAGGTTTGGGTGTGTGGGTGTGGACGATTGTAAATCGTTCCCTCCGGATAATCCGGTAAAGATGCCACAAAGATACGAGATCGGCTCCCGGCGATAATCTTCGAGACATGTCTACCGGAATGTGTTGAATACCGGCTGATTCAATAGTAGACACTTCCGTTCCCGGGAACGAAATACCAACCACCTCGTAGCCTGAATTCTTCAAACTACAGAGCTGACTTAGGAGTAGATCGCAAGGATCGATCGATCGTCGTGATATGTGCAATACGCATAAGAATTCTAATCTATAGAAAGAACGTTATAACCATATTTGTGGGCGATTGGCCAAGAAAGCATGGCCAATTTCCTTGCAGACTTTGGAAGGCTCGTCTTCCATTGTTCGTCATTGTCCAGACGCACAGCTAGCTGTCGACGCATTCGATTACCTGCAACGCCGTGTTCAGTATCAAGGATACTTCGATTCACTATCATCTCAACCAAGGGACTCATGTCCATTCCAAGGAAGGTGCCTATTCGTTCCATCGTTGTGACTGGATGTTTGACTAGGTCTTCGTAACGCAAATTCAGAACCTTTCCGGAGTTGTCAGGAGATTTGGATAAATGCACCCAAAGGTTTGTTAGCATCCAGCTTAACAAGGCGCGGGGGGCACCCCCTGTAACGGCAGGATTCCGACCGGCCTCAAGGCGCCGATTTGAGCCACGCATTACCGAGGACATGACTGCTCGCGGATCACGAACAAGATGAATCACCCGGACATCTAGTCCACATAGCTTACTTAGAGCTAAAGCTCTTCTTGAAGAATGTCGGGTACTCTTCGACGAATCGACAACAAAGTTACTACCCACCTGCCAAACTAATTTGATCCAGAATACTCGTCCAGACTTGCGAATAAACGCTAAAACTCAGCCTTCTTCTGCTCCCTAGCGGAACACCGAAGGGGAATTGTACTCGTCGCGTTATTTGGTCAATCTCTTGAGCACTGATACCCATTGGTATCCTTGATGCTGTGGGTAATATTGGGATCCAGAAGGGGCACTCGGTTATGAGATGTCCACAGAACAATTTCCATCTTCATACCATTCTTTAAAGACCATAGTTAATTCACCGGCGCCAAAAATCAATGGGTGGTTGCCAAGTAAGATATCAAGAATCGTGGAGCCGCTTCTCCCATAGCCAGCAATGTATATGATTACTGGTTTAGAGGATAGATATTTTGCGGTGCCATTTCTTGTGATCAGTTCTACATATAGTTTGGAATATTCCGCGGCCGATCGGCCAATTCAAACAAACTCATCGTTCGTCGCCTTCCCGCCGCACCTATTCTTCGCTGTTCGGCAACGTCCAGTGATGCAAGATGCAGGACTGCACCTGCCAGGCTTTCTGGCTGGCGAGGTGGCACGACTATGCCAGCATCCCCAACAACTTCAGGTAATGCACCTGCATCCGTGATGATAACCGGTTTTCTGGCTGCCATTGCCTCAACAACCGCATTGCAAAAACCTTCCGTTATCGAGCACATGACAAATATATCAATAGCGTGCAGAAGCTTGTATACCTGCATGCGCCCAATGGCCCTGGTAAAACAGACATATGAACCAATTGCCAAAGCACCGACGAGCTCTTGCAGTCGCCTACGGAGTGGTCCATCACCTACAATCAACAGACGTGCATGAGGGAATTGCTCCACTATGCTAGGCATGGCGCGGATCAATGTTTCCTGATCTTTCTCTTTAATCAGCCTACCAATATTGCCAATAAGGAGGCTGTTTGATTCTAAGCCCAACTCTTTCTTAGATGCTATAGGATCTCTGAAGCAGCGATAACGTCTTTGCTCAAGTTACGCCATTGTAAATAACACGTTTCTTTGACCTAACCAACGCATCTTCCCAACGCGAAAACGAATGATAAGTGAATCGAGAGTTACACACAACGGCGTCTGACAGCACATTAGTCACAAGATTCACAAGCCGCTGCCCCGTGCTCAAGCTTCGATGATCTCGGTGCTCTGTCTTGACAATGAAGGGCACGCCTGAGAGTCTACCTAGGAGTGCACATAACATTGCCGACCATGTGTGGTGCACGTGGATTAGGTCAGGTCTAAGCTCTTTCACCAACCTATAAAACCTGCGAAACGCCTGAGCATCAAAAGGGCCTTTGGCTCCAATAAGAGTATATGAGTCTTTCCATCCGGTCTCTTCAGCTGGGGAATGGCGATAGAATCCAGTGACGGTTAAATCGAACTCCAGGGAACTGAAATGAGATGCCAGTTCTAGAGGGATTGACGTTGCATCTGCTATGCTAACAATATATAGGATCTTATGTCGTTTCATTAGGAAGTGAAAGTGGTTGACCAATGGTTCCAGGTCGGGTCACAGTTTGATAGTGTACCTTCGAGGCGGCCAATAGCCCGATTGCAAATACAAGCCAGTTGAAGCGCTGAATGACCTGAGTATTCAGCATGGCTATCACAATGTAGGCTGTCCAGGCAGCTATGGCCGCTATCAGTGTCCCCTGCACTATTGGTGAAGACATCTGTCGAAGCGCAAAGCTCGTTTTGATATAGAAGAACGATAGCAATACTAAAAATCCTACTAAGACCACGATGCCACCCTCGCTAAGAAGCAATAGGAAAACGTTGTGGGGCTTTTGTCCAAAAGATGAGACATACTGATAATTGTCTGGTCCTGTACCGATCGAAAGTAGGATAATCTAGCTCGAGAACGCTTCCCAACCTACCGTCCGGTCAGTTATCTCTGGAGAATCCCAACTAAGTGGATCTAGCTTCAGTCAACTATTCACTTGAGGCGGCGCAAGGACTAAGATAGCAGTGATCCACCAAACAATATCAATAATGCGAAGGTCAGCTTGAAGAGGAAACTAATTAAGGAAGCCCTTCTCTTCTTCCGCCAAATTAGGATGAAGAAAACGAAGCTTCCAACCGAGGTGGCCAGGACTGCGGTTCGTGACAAGGTGAACTGGAGAAAGTAGAGCAAACAAATCACTGTGGCCACCGCTAAAGTACGAGACGCAAAGGAAAACAGGCGTCTGGGGGCAAACCGCCATAAGCGTATGGCATAAAGGTACAGGAATGGTAGTGCTACACTGATTTGAAATCCACTCAGCTGAGGTGAGTCTCGGTATACAGAGCGATAGCGGTATCTCAAGTAAGGCTTAGGCATTATATGCACTTCGTATAACCCATAGATGGCAACAATAGTCATTGCCAGCACCAAGCAAATACAAAATACCAGAGCGCTTGTTCCGTATTAAAAGAAGAATATACGATAGGAACCATGACAAATACAATAAATATCCATTGAACAATGTTGATGATAGCTGCCCCTAGGAATGGTGCCCGAAATGCTGATAGAAGTAACCCGGCGATTACCAGAGTACCGCCAACCAGGACTGCTCTTGGCACAAGAAAAGGAAGGTGATGCAAGAGCATCAGGCAGCCCATGGCAACAATTATCAAATCAAAGAAGGTTAAGTTGAAACCCAATATACGCAGCATCGGGAAGGGGACGAGCAATCCCGCGAGGAACATTAGCCAGTTTGGCAGTGAACGAGAAACCTTCAACAGAATATACTCCCTAAGCGTAGCATGAAGCTTCCAAGTATTCGTAATTCGGCGTCTTCATCTTCAGGAAGCTGGTGAACCGGATCAGCGAGCGCTCCTGATAAAAACGTTTGCACCAAACCTGCGAGATCAGCCAAAATATGCCCGCGAACTCAAATCCAGAGAACACTATCTGCTGTTGTACTTTTGATGCTCTTTGTGAACTTTTGACTTCACTTGCGATATTATTGTGGACATGACCTGAAGATCTTCACTGAGAGCAAATTTCCATAAGCCAGCGCAATAAATGATGGCAAAGATAGACCCTCCCAGCACCAACTGACTCCAGTAGGTAGGGCATTCATCGCCTGAATAATTGGCCATGCGATAGCTGCAGCCAGCAAGCCCGCAAAGATGGGACGAAATAAGCTCCAACTGTATGATCTAATCCCAAGCAGAAATCTTACTTCCAAAATCAGGATAATATTCAGCACAACAGTTGACACTGCAAATACAAAAGCCGCACCAATTAGATTGAAACGAGGGACAAGCCACCAATATGCTGCTAAATTTAGAACCAGGAGAACAATATTGTTAATCAGCAACAAGCGAGAATAGCCCGCCATATTCAATGTTTGACCAACCGGGCCTGCGGTTGAATTTATGAACTGCCCAAGTGAAACAATCAATAGTGCAATAAAGCCAACCGCGAACGCCTCATTAAACAGCCCGAGAATATCAGCTCCAAACAGAACTATCCCAAATAATATGGGAACGCTGATCATCGTTGACCAACGAGCTGTCATTTGGAGTTGGCGTTCAAGTTGATTTAAATCCTCTTTTGCCTCAAGCTCGGAGGCCAGCGCAGAGTAAATGCTGGCGACCGCCTTCAGGCCAAAAGCTACTAAAGCCCCAGTGGCCGCAATAGCGGCAAACAAACCCGCAACTTCTGGGCTAGCATATATCCCAAGGAATAGCAGTGGCAGTTTATTCCTAAATTGACCTAGAAAAGCCGCTGGTACCAAGGGGATCGAAAAACTCAACACACCCTTTAGACTAATGTCAGTCAGGTTTCCTGAATAGCTTACTTGTCGAGTGAAATTGCGCCTCAGAATGAAGATAGAGATACCTGCTGCCAAAGCGAAAGACACCACGTAACTGGATGCCACCCCACGCAACTCTGTACCTAACCACAAGAGAACTACTAGGAGAAGTAGCATGGACCCTGGCTGTATAAAACTCTGGGTCATCACACCGAGGGCTATTTGTTTTTTGCCATCGAATATACTTCGAAAAATGACCACCAAAGCGGACAACGGTATCACGGGCGCAAACCAAAGCAGCAAGTCGGTCACACCTTCCAAATTGGTAGCTCAAGTAACTTCGACACGGGCTCCGCCAATACTATCAAACCTAAGCCGAGTAAACTGGCCCACATAGCCACCAACAATACGGTCGTCCGAATTGTCCAGGTCTCACCCGCCCAATCCTTTAGTGCACGACTGCGGGCAACAAAACGCAATGCAGCAATATTCAAGCCCAATAACGCAACTGGAGCGAGCGAAGTCACTACAGCCATCGTAAGATTAAACTGGCCGAATAATGTTGGACCGACAGAACGCGCAATAACCAATAAAACCAGGTAGTCTAGCCCACTCTTTGCCAACAATCCGATAGCTGAAACACCTGTACCTCTAGCAACCAGTACAGCATTGCCTTCAAATGCCAATTGTGCATCTTTTGGGTTCTTGGCCTCGTCTTTGATCACTTGTTTGTATGCCGACGCTTGTCTGAACATCTAGCTAAAGAAAACAAATAATTCGAACTGGCTCATTGTGATTGAAGATACTTTTCGATTTTATTTAGCATAAACAATGCGCCTTCATGATTTGGATTGCGGGCCAAGGCATTCTGGATAGCTATATAAGCATCCTCAGGCTTCTCAGTCTCAAACAAGACTCGACCCAAACGAACGTAGTGCTGAGGTTTTTCTGGAGCAAGTTCTGTTGCCTGTTGATAGGCTGAGACAGCCTCTTGATTACGACCTTGGGCGACTAGAGTTCTTCCAAGACCCACATAGACCGTATCATGCTCTGAGGTTTGAAGGAGAGCCAGCCTCCAGAGATTTTCAGACTGTTCGAAATCTCCCCTATCAAAACTATACATTGCCAACGTGGATAATACATGTATGAGCCGCCGTCTAATCTGGGTCGATGAGACTGGATCTTGAATGGTTGATGCAAGAGCAATCGCCAATTCATAATCATTACGATCGATTAAAGTATTCGACTTATATACCTTGGCACTTTCTGGCAGATAGTCTTGCCAAAGGGAAAGTGCCTCTGACTCATGATCATTAAAGTAAGCAGCATCGGCAACCAAAGTCATGAGTATTGTTGACGAGATTCTACTTTCTTCAAATTCCTCCAATTGTAACGACAAGACTGCTCGAATGTCAGAAGCATACACTGATGCCATCCTCGAGCGTATACACATCATGTTCGTCGATACGTCTAATTCGTCGCACATGCCGGCAAAATCAATGCTGATGGCCGAGAAAAATAATTGAGCTTCATCACTAAGCGCTTCAGGGTACAAGAATTGTGGCTGCATCTCGTTCAGCGGTAGATTCTGTAGCCATCGAACGGAGAGTAGATTGCGCTGTAATGAATGTCCAACCTGTTTACCTGTCAACATAAAAAATAAGACAATCAATATTCCAACGCCTGCTATTGTTGGAAATGGTCGCACGTGCCTCATTATATTTTCAATTTGGGTATGATTAGCCACATTACAAAGGCGAGCGGTTTTCCTGGTCCGACTCATGAATGGCCTCGCGGTCAAGGGCGGGTTTTGAAATAGGTCGCAACTTTACGGGTATATGCCATGACTCAATGGCCCACAGGCTAGTAGTACTTACCAACAGGACGAACATTGCTGCAATTGATGCATGAATAAGCGCAGGTTGCTGCTTTGGGATTGTTGGCTCGGCCGCCATACTGGCAAGCCTGACCCAACTGCTGATCTCATCCGTTGATATTCGCTCCTCGTCCACCTTGCGAGCCAGGGTCCGGTAAGTTTCCTCGGCCACACTCTTGTCTCGTCCAAGACGTTCGGCATCAACGCCAGCCTTCTGTAAATCCCGCTGTAAAGTCAAAATCTGCGCTTCTAGTGCCGCCACTTCCTCATTAGGCTCGGCTAGCCTCCCTTCTAGAGTGAGGTACAAGGTATCAAGCGCGGCAATCTGCTCGCCCCGTGTTCTATCGGTAAAGCCGTCCGTGGTCCCGACTTGCAGTTGAAGAGGTATCGAATCCCGGGCGTCGAAGGCGGCGTTAAAGGCCTTCAGCTGCAAGGATAAAGCGGTGAGTTGGTCGGCTAACATGGCCGGCGCGTCACCAGATTGCTCCGACAACTGGTCCCGCAGCCCCTGAACGTCCTGGAGCGACAACCTCTGCGACTGTCTGCTCCGCCAATAGTCAGTCTGCGTCTCCAGCAGGACTTCGATCTCATTACCAATAATTGACGTGCGATTTCGGCTTTCGAAGTCGATAAGTGCTTCGTCGGCCGCCCCTAAATCTTCCCAGGCCTTTTCCAACACTTCCTCAAGGAACTGCATTTGGGGCCGTTCTGATCGTCAGTGACTGCAGTAACCCAGGTAACAAAGACCTCGGCCCAGATATTGGCGATCTCCGCTGCAGTTCTCGGATCGCCATGCCGGACCACTAGTCGCACCAAGGTAGGATCACTACCCGGCTCCGCTTCGACGATCTGCCGCAGCGCCTCAGTGCTACTGACATCCGATGGCGGAGATTTCAGTTCCTCCAGCACTTTTGTCATCAATCCATCGCTCATCGCCAGCTCCGGGTAGGCACTCAAGGCTATTTCCTCCGACTTCTGCAGCTGGGTCATGGTCACCAGGGCTGTGGCCTCATAAGTGGGCGGCATCAATGAACTAACTACGAAGGCAATCACTCCGGCCAAGGCAGCAACACCGACGATCCAATACCAACGCTTCAACAATAATTCAATGTACGGGCGGAGGTCAATTTCGTCATCCATAATTTACCATCATCGGAAATTATTGTTGCCTCAACGCAAGCCAGATACACAATTTGCTGGTCCGCGATAAAGGCGAAGTTCTATACCGCTAATTCCACCATAGTGCAAGCAAATATGCAAACATAGCTCACCGGACTGTCTAGCAGCGGGGTGGAGGGTTGCTCTGGTATTCATTAGGCCAGCCGGGCATGCGTCCACCCGGCTCGTCACCCTGTGGAATCGGGCCTCTCAACAAACTCAGTCTCCGAAACTGGGGTCGTGTACTCGGGCACGATAGACTTTAAATGAGCTATGATTTCGGCCTGGTCGCCGGAGAGAGCGGCGTCGACCAACTCGTCGACACCTGTGATGAGGCTGGCGCTGGCGCCGTCAGCGCCGTTTTTTGCGGTCAGGATCTTCTCGTGGGCGGTGGATCGTTGGTGTTCGCCGCTGTTAAACATTTCCTCAAACAACTTCTCACCCGGCCGCAATCCGACATATTCTATGCTAATGTCCCGGCCAGGCTCGAAACCATAGAGGCGGATCATCCGCCGTGCGAGCTCGTCGATATTGATAGGTTCGCCCATGTCCAGCACCAGGACATCGCCGCCTCGACCAATCACGGCCGATTGTAAGACGAGCTGCACAGACTCGGGGATGGTCATGAAATAGCGCCGCGCTCGCGGGTCGGTCACTGTCACCGGGCCGCCAGCGTCGATCTGTTTTCTGAAAGTGAGGACGACACTACCACGGCTGCCCAACACGTTTCCAAAGCGCACGGAAACGTAAGGCCGGCCAAACCGGTACGCTGCGTCGCTGACTAACAACTCGGCCACACGCTTGGCGGCACCCATGACACTGGTGGGGTTCACAGCCTTATCGGTGGAAATCAGCACAAAGCGATCTACTTTGTGCCGGCCGGCTGCCTCCAGAACGATCTTCGTCCCGAGCACATTGTTGGTGATGGCTTCAGCCGGATACCATTCCATTAAGGGCACATGCTTATGGGCGGCGGCATGAAATACCACCTGCGGCCGGTGCTGGGAAAATATTTCCTCCACTCGTTCAGCGAAGCGTATATCAGCGATAACTGGCGTAATCTTCGTCTCGGCGATGCCAAAGCGATCCAACTCCGCGCAAATCTCGAAAACCGAATTCTCGCCATGACCCAGAACCACCAGCTCTTCCGGCCGGCAGAACAATACCTGGCGGCACAATTCACTACCAATAGAGCCACCGCCACCTGTCACCATAACCCGCTTGCCGGACAGGGCCTGGTGCACCGCATCGACATCGGTGCGCACTGGCTCGCGGCGCAACAAATCCTGGATATCCACATCACGCAGTTGAGTTACCTGTACCTTACTGCCCAGGATCTCAGAGATGCCAGGCACAATCATCGTTTCGATTTGCATCAAGTCACAAGTGCTGCTGATCTCCTGGATTATATTGCCTGGTGCATCAGGCATGGCAATGATCACACAATCGGGTTTGTACATTCGTATATTCCAATTCAACGATTTCAGGCCACCCAATACCGGAAGCCCGTGAAGTTGCATTCCTTCCTTCTGCGGATCATCATCCATAAAAGCCAGAGGCTGGAGCCTTAGCCGCGGTTTGCTCTGCATTTCCCGAACGATCATCGAGCCGGCATCGCCAGCGCCAAAGACCAGAGCGCGGCGGAACCGGCCAGTTGGATGGACCGGCCGGCTATGGCTGTAGCGAACCAAAAAGCGTACGCCGCCACTCAACAACAGGATGAGTATGCCGTTGATTATCGGCACAGAACGGGCAAATGTAATAGGGGTTAGCCATAAAATCGGAATCAGTAGCCCCGCCAGGATTGCGGTCCCGGTCGCTGTGCCCACTGCAAACTGTACAAGGTCGTCTATGCTCGCGTATTTCCAGTAGCGGCGATAGAGGCCAAAGAAGTAGAAAGTGACCAAATAGACGATTAAGCCCATGAATGTGAAAACTAATAGGCCTGGGCGAATCTGGTTCGGAAAATCGACCGTATCCAGCCGGATGACCAGAGCTAATGCCGGGGTGAACAACAAGATCAGGGCATCCAGCAAGAAGAAATGGCGATTACGTAATCGGGAGAAGCTGCTAGGAATTGTCATTCGTTGGATCTAGGGTCGGCGATTTGCTGTCATGATATTACGGTCTCGCGACATGTGTCTCCCCTCTTCTATTCCTGGGCTCCCCTCGACTTCCCACTCTGGGAGTGTAACCGATTTCACAATAAAGCACAGTAGAAGTCCTTCAGTTAAGCCATATTGTATCACATCGATTGGGCTACCTGAAAATGACAGGCATAAGCACTCGTTTTGGATTGACCAGGACAAAGCTCTGGCCAACATTGTCCGTTTCATTGCCAGGACCTTCAGGTATATCATTCCCACTGTCCACGTATACCCAGAAGTTATGGCGACCCGGGCTCAAGTCCGGCCAAGGTGTATTCACCGTGACATGTCGTGCGGCACAGCCGGTCATTCCCGAAAAATCCTCACTTGGAGCGGGCACCACGGCCGATCCAATCACCTGGGTCAGACCGCTGTCGCTGTAGAATGTGATCGTAAAGGGCGAGCTGGCACGTACGGTGCCATTGTTACGCACATCAACCGAAAGCGTCGCTGTTAGGGTACTATCGCCCGGCGGAATCACGCCAACCACTGGAGAAGGTTGGTCAGGCTGCAGGTTGATCTCGGATGACCGGCCGGCCATCCAATCTTGGTGTGCCTGGCCAACAGCAGTCAATAAATTCCCGTCGACCAGGTTGCTAGCGCTACCCACTCCATCATGCTCGATACCGAACCACAACCATTGTTGGACCAAGCGGTGGTTATCAGCGGCAAAGCCTAACGAAGCGTCAGCGGCCGTTTCCAGGTAGTCATAAGTGGCTTGCATGAAGGCACTGACCCTTTGGGGAGCGAAGGGCTTTGAAAACTCATCCATGAAAAGATCGCCTTCAGGGTATCGATAAGGGAGTAGGATTGAGAATTCAGAAAGGATGAGGGGTTTTTGTTGTTGTCCATGATCTTTCATCCAGGCGCGCATGGCGGTCACTTGCTGGCTGAAAATATCGATGTTGTCATGTTCGGCAAAGCAGTAAATGTCATCATTTGCATCTTGACATTGGGAGGGACCCGTACCCGGTCCGCGTATACCCAGGGGCACATCCGTGCCTACGGCCACGTTTGCGATACCGTTGGGTTTTCCGTTAAGTTCCCTTTCTGGCAGGATATAGATATGCATATTCCAGATATCGACCGGCATAGCAGTGCCATAATGAGACTGGTAAGCATCCCAGGCTTTATCGAGGTATTGAAGCCGCCCGGGCGTCACTTCGACAAGGCCGGCATTAGCCACCAAAGCGTTAGCGTCCCGGGCCTTAATGAAGTTGTATACTTGGTGATAGGCACGGGCGTAGACCTCGGGATGCGTATCATCCTGACCACCTTGGATTTCTCCCGGATTCGGACCCCGATCTGGTTCATTGCCAATGATCCAGATAGCGTTGGGACGCTGGGCGATCGACCAACCTAAACCACCAGGGCCATCGGATAGCGGCGGATCTACCACGTAGGTGCCCAGGTACTTGCCAGACACGTCCTTATTCTCCGTAATTCGAACGATCGGCAAATATTCGGCGAAGCCAGACTGAACGGGATTATTCACAGAGAAATCAACGAACCAGCCAAAGCCAAAATCATCCAGCCAGTCAAGCTGAGTCGAGTAGGCTGATACTCCATATCGGCAATTACCCGCTGGATCTACTGCCAGTGGAGCATTCGCCGTTGGCGATTCAGCCAATGTTTCAGGTTGATAATACCAGCCAATAACCTGCTCATTGGTGAATAAGGCGATAACTAGTAATAACAGCAGGAGCAAAAAGCTGTACACATTAATTCGATATTTCATGAGACCTCAATCTAATGGATAAGCTCCGCCCTTCCGACATGCGGGGATGACGGCGCCTATCCCTTAATATACCTACCACTCTCTCGAGCATTTGATTGAGTGACAAACAACTCAATCAAATTAGGTTCTCGAGCGTAATCTAATCGTTTCCGCTCTACCGGACACTGGCTGGCTCGGTTCAAGACCGAGGCAATTGTCAGTATTGCCCATTTTCGTAAGATCCGCTTGAATTAGAGTCTGAAGATGCCTCCACATAGCCGATTTCTGAAAAGGCAATGGCCACCCCATCTCCTCTGGATCAAACTTTTATTATAGCACTAATTCGGTCAGCAGCGGCGGTACAGCTACGATCGAGTTTTCCATGCATACCAAATTCTATCGGATTAGCTGGCAAGCGTCGAAACAGTTCATTTTCCCCCAAACTCGACATCCTTAGGAATGGCCCGCCTGTTTCCTTTAAGGGATGACAGATTTATAAGCGAAATCGTACAACCTAGCCAATGCTGAGCAAATAGAATCTGCTATAATGTGGATATCAATACAAAATGCCAGAGCTCTTCGCAGCGTCGTACAAAGAGAGCGGTGGCCCATAGGCCCATATTGAAAGGCAGAAATGACTTTGTGGGAGCAGAACTTTGCTAAGACTCTCGAATGGAACTGATGATTCCAAAAGGCTGGGAGTCCAGAAGGGTATTTCTTAAAGTCAGCGTTGTAGGATGGAGGCAATGCCAAAACGTTTCATTTTGAATCACGCTGTCTTGGCAATGGTCCTGGATATGGGTCTTACATCTATGGCCCTATTCATCGCCATGACCCTCAGGCCAAATCTGACTTCTCTCCCGTTCTTGATAGCGATGACGGATGTCCATCTGCCGATCATCATCTTTCTGCTGGTGCCCTTCCTCTGGGGTTCTGTTTTTCTCCTTTCAACCGTATACGATCCCAGACGTCATCAGCGGGTGGTAGACGAGTTTCAAACGGTTGTCCTGGCCGTAGGGTTAGCAACACTGGTATTTGCCGGTCTGCTTTATCTGTTCTATCGTGACTTCTCTCGCTGGCTTTTCATCATCTTTGTGATCCTGGACCTGATCTTCTTGTTGGGCTGGCGTGTCCTCGCCCGATTTGCCAGCCGGCGATTTGATTGGCCGGCTGACGAACGCCGGGTGCTGATCGTCGGAGCCGGTCAGGTGGGCATGCAAGTGGGAACCATGATCGAGCGCCATGATTGGGCAGGATTAAAGTTAGTAGGCTACCTGGACGATGATCCGGATCTGCAAGACAATCAGGCGGCCGTGTTGGGCGGTGTCGAAGATATCCGCGCCACTGTCACAACCTACCAGGTGGATGACGTGGTCATTGCCCTCCCCCAGCGAGCGAACGGCAAGATAAACGATTTGATCGTCGAATTACACGAATTGCCTGTGCAAATACGTGTCGTTCCAGATTACTACAGCCTAGCCCTTTATCGGGCTTCTGTGGTTGACTTCGGCGGGGTACTGATGATCAATCTGCGAGACCCCGCTTTAAACGAAGCTCAGCGTATGATCAAGCGACTGTTTGACTTGGTAATTGGCGGCTTCTTGGTGGTGATCACATTACCGATCATGGGCCTGACTGCCCTACTGATCAAAATAGATTCACCTGGCCCGGTTCTGTTCAGGCAACAGCGGGTCGGAGAGACTGGACGGCTGTTTATTATGTACAAGTTTCGCTCGATGATTGCGGATGCCGAAAGCCTGCAATCCCAGGTTACCGAAGTTAACGAAGAGGGCAAATTTCTCTTCAAGTCAGTCGACGATCCTCGCGTCACGCGCCTGGGTAACTTTTTACGACGCTCCAGCCTGGATGAACTTCCCCAACTCTTCAATGTGATGAAGGGGGAGATGAGCCTGGTGGGCCCGAGGCCAGAACTACCGTGGCTGGTGGCCAATTACGAGCCCTGGCAGCGAAAAAGGTTCACCGTGCCCCAGGGCCTCACCGGCTGGTGGCAGGTGAATGGCCGCGCTGACCGGCCGCAGCACCTGCACACGGAAGACGACCTTTACTATATCCAGAATTATTCACTTTGGCTGGACACTTACATTCTGCTCAAGACAATTCTGGTGGTACTCAGGGGAACAGGTGCCTACTAAGCGATAGCGGCGACGTAACGTTAATTCTCTAGCTGGGGAGCTTGCCTTTATTGCCTTCGTTAGATTTTCTCACCGATTTTAACGCTGGCTACTTATTAAGCAGGTATTCTGGTGGCATTGCAGCAACGGGTGATGGACAGTCCAATAGGTGAGGCTAACGCTTCCGGGAGACATCCCCGTCCAGACTTACGCCCCGGCCATAAATAGCTTACCTGAGGCACCAGCAGCACTAGCCTACGCCAAGCCGAAATTCTAAGCCTGCATCGAGAGGACATCAATCTAGGAAAAATGGTCATCAAAGTCGGATGTCAGATTAGCACAATCAGGAATCAAGGATTAACCATAAGCGAGCCTGAAACTGATATTTCGCGCTGGCCCGAAACATTACCCGAAAGTGCTCTATAGGTTCGTGGACTATATCTGCGAATATCGGAGACAGTCCGGGAGTGGCCGTTAAAACTTCGACTCGGATACCAAATTCTCCCGGTAAGGGCAGCTCATTTTTTCTTGACATAAATGAGAACAAGCTCTATAGCTGCAAGGAAATCATTCAATCAGAGAAGGGATTCAACGTATCCCATTCCGGTTAGAAGGCAACAGATCCCCTAATGTATTCTGTGAATCGCGATCGCTTCATGATCAAGATGATCGGTTCTTGTCGATTATTGGGTTCGGTATTCATCGGTACACATTTCCGGATAAGATACACAATGGTCAGGCGAGTTTCAGCCGGTTACCAGACAAGATTTAAGCATGGTATAGTTGATAATTGTTAATGAAAACTCTGGCTCGTATTCCAAAGCCCCTCATAGTCATTGTCGCAGCTTTCCTTCTCTTGTGGGCACTGTTATCGAAGGAGTCTTACCCCACTTGGGATGCGGCTTTTTACTATGCCTACGCCAGATCGATTGCCTTCGATGGCGATTTGAAGATAGATAACGATCTTCAGCTTGCGTACCCTTCTGCGACGGCCGATTTTGCGAACAAGGGGTTGGATCAAATAAAAACTGAAACGGGCCGGGTTAAGAGCCCTTATGCTATTGGCAGCTCCCTGATTTGGCTTCCAGGCTTTGTTTTATTAAGGGCAGCTTTTACCGTGGGTCAATCGCTAAACGTTTTGACCGGACAGCTGTCAGGTTATGAATGGTATTTCGCACCCACGATCTCCGCGTTCTCTGCTCTATTAGGTTTGCTTGCCTTCTGGTTTGGATACCTGGTCGCTTTCCCTGAAACAAGTAAATTCAGTGCGCTCGCTTCAGTCTTGACACTATTATTTGCTACGCCCCTAATTTATTATCAATTTTTTGATCCGTTATATTCTCATGCCACTTCGGCCTTTGCGAATGGCCTGGTCGTATTTTTATGGTGGCGATCGTATCGACAAAATCCATCTTACATGCAGGCGATATTGCTCGGAGGAGCCATCGGTCTGGCCGGCCTGGTACGTTCGCAGAACGTCATCTATGTTATTCTTCCACTCGTCACAATGATTTGGTGGTGGCTTGATTTGCCGGCGTCAGAACGGCGTCTTGAGTGGAAAAGAGTGATCGTTTCCGCTGCGCTTCTTGGTCTTTCGATGCTGGTTGTACTCTCGCTCCAATTCTCACACTGGCGATTACTTTATGGCAGTTTCATCACAGTCCCCCAGGGCGAAGGTTTCATGGATTGGTCTGCCCGATTCTGGATTCAGGTATTGTTTTCACCCTTTCGTGGCTTACTTCCCTGGATGCCGGTGACATTCCTGTCGGTTCTTGGTTTGCTCTTGATGGTCAAGAAGCATTCCCGATTGGTAATCCCCATGCTGGTACTGCTGCTAGCAACCTTATACGTTAATAGTAGTTCGCAGGACTGGTTTGGCGGGGGTGGTTATGGCCCCCGAAGATTCTCAGGTGAACTAGTAATCTTTATTCTTGGCTACAGCGGGCTCATTCTGGCTATTCCCGGTAGGGTGCGCAAGCCCATTGTCGCTATCTTAGGCTTGGGCTTATTTTTTCACCAGTGGATACTCTTACGTTTCGGATTGGAGGAACGAATCGGCGGCCGGGTGATGAGCATGTATCCTGAATTTCGTTGGTCTGAAGTTTCCTATGCGGAATTCTTTAAATCTATGGCCAGTCACTTATCCGATATTATAGTTTCACCAAGAGACTTTTTTATCCGGCCTCTCTCGCCGTTAGCCGAACTACTGGACGGTCGCTGGCCTGGATCTCAATTGTTTGCATTGTTAACGGCCGCGACCATGCTTCTGCTCATGTGGCTTCTTTTCACGTTTATCAGAAATCGGTATCATGGTTCGAAGCCGCCCTACTATTTGGGGGCCATCATTATCGTGGTTATTTTATTGATGGCTAATATCTGGATCTTGAATTGGGCCTAGATTCCGAGGAGCTCCCGTAACGGCCGCCAATCCACTCCAGGTCACATTGACTCGAAGCTGTCGACAAGCACAACCAGCCAGTTGCTGATCAGGTATTTCTGAAACGTCGACGGTGACGGTGCTAATCACATCCCTGCAACTGTGATTGGCTTAAAAGGTTTTAAAGGAGCCTCGGTCAAGCCGAAAAGGGGGTCTGATTTATCGGTAGCCCACTGATGCCGTTACTTCACCGCGGCCCATAAAAACAAGCACCTTGAACACACACCTCCGAACAAACCAAACTGTAATTGAAGTCTATTGAGGATCACCATTGATTTTCCATATGTGTTTTAACCCTCATGGTTGGTATGCCTAAAGGAGGGATTCTGCGATATCACAGGGAAGTTTTTGATTTGGACAAGGGCAAGATGAGCAGCACCCTTTGCGTTGCGGTTCGGGGAGAGAGCTTCCTTGGTGAGCCCAAATCAGTAAAGGCCATACGGACTACTACACTACCCAAACAACGTTTTCGTAACTTCGGCGAAGACCTCTGTCAAAACGAATGATCCAGGCCATCGTCTAACCTCATTGCTTTATCCTAGTTCGAATGCTATCCCAGGCATCTCTCCAATCCGATCGGGATAATCATCCTCCGCGTCAGGGACACGTCGTTATCTACTCCTCCATCGAATGAACAACTTAAAGAAATCTGGCATGGAAAAGAAAATTCGGTGGTGTTAAATGCTTCTTAAGTAGATGGAAATCAATCATTTCGCACACTTACTCGGCAAGATCGGCCTTGCAGCGCTGGTAAGGCGCCTTGACATGACTCGAACCCATCAGCGGCCGTCAATACACGAGTAGACGTCCGGATCGAGTATGGTACTTAGGGACTAATATTGATTTTTAATCCTCTAAAACCCACTGTATTAGTACGAACCATTAGATGGGACCTGTCCTATATAGATGGTAGGAGTCCACCGAGCAGAAGTAACGCCAGTGGGAGACCCTTAGTTTTGATGGTCTGATATGGTGATGGCCTGCCTCGAATCGATTTTTCGAATAAATTGCCGGTCATTCTAATTTTGTTAGCTTGACCACGGGCATCAGATTTGTTGCCTATGGTGAAGGGCATTATTTGTTTATTGGCAACGTTAGACAGCGCCGTCATAGTTGGAGAATTTTTTGATGGTACACGGAATCATTAACGGACATAACATATCTGGTCCAGAGACAATGACGCGGGAGCTTCAAATCGGCATATCTCCTGCGCGAGTCAATGGCAGTGGAAGCGCCACCCAGTCCCTGGAAAAATCATTCCAGCAGGTTGAAAGGGTCAAGCAAGAATGGGAGTCGACTATTGATTCGTTGCCAGAACTAATATGTCTGGTGGATAGTCGTGGCCATATCATCCGTACAAATCGTACCGTAGAAGAGTGGAATCTGGGACAGGTCGTTTCAGTCAAAGATCAATCCCTTCACCAACTCCTTCATCCCTCATGTGCCAACCAGGATTGTGTTTTTGGCTCATTTTGGTTAACCGCTTTACAAAATGCACTACTCGATCAGTCGTCGGAGCTTGAAACTGAAGATCGGATCCTGGGCCGTCACCTGCTGGTGAAGGTCAGGCCAGTAGTCGCCAAAAAGACCCCAGCGGAGCGAACCGTGTCCGTCGTGCTGCAGGATATCACCGAGCGCAAGGCGATGGAGAAAGCACTGGAGACGTATACCGGCCGTCTCGAGGTGGTCAATCGTATTGGTAAGGCGATACTGACGGCCAATGCTCCCCAAGATATAGCCGAGGCGGCCGTTCGTCACATGCGGCACTTGATACCATTCCAGAGAGCCCGGGTGACGCTACGCCACCCAAAGCAAGACGGTTTATTGGTTATTGACATCCTCTCCAATGGTGAGATTCGTCGCTGCCTGGATAAATGGTTGCCATGGCAAGCATTCAGTAGCTCTACGGATAGACCCCTGGATGGCTTTTTTGTCCTTGAAGACCTGGCCCGGATAGCTGATCTTTCAGGCCTGGAGAAACAGCTGTTGAGCGAAGGAATTCACTCCTACTTGAACATTCCGCTAGTCTCTGAGGGTGAGTTGATTGGCTCATTTGGCCTCGGTGCAAAAGCTATCAATGCTTTCCGGCCTGACCATATCGATACGGCCGTTGAGGTAGCCCACTTGTTAGCCATTGCTACTTACCAGGCTATGCTGTACAAGAAATTGGCAGAGACTAACTCAGATTTGGAACAGGCGGTTCAAGCACGGTATGAGATGGTTCAGAACGTGTCTCATGAAATCAATCACCCCTTGGGAATCGCCAAAGGGTACGCCTACCTGATGAAAGACGAGGCCTTTGGGCCGGTGACCGAGGAGCAGAATAACGCCCTTGGCATCCTAGACGATCAACTCGACAAACTACATTTCATGCTAAATCGATTGTTAATCTTACAATCCCTGGATAATAAGGCACTTCAGAAAAAGGTTATCTCGCTGGAACCGCTGATCGAGTCGCTTTTAAAGGGTTGGCAGATTCGGGCGGCCGATGCTGGTATTGCATTTCATATCAAGGTCGACTCTCAATTACCAAAAATCGTGGCTGACCCGGATCTACTGCCTCATGCCCTGGGTAATTTATTGGAAAATGCCATCAAATTCAGCCCAGATGGCGGCTCCATAACGATCTGCGCCTGGAAAGAAGAGACCAACCTGATGATATCAGTATCTGATCAGGGTGTCGGAATCCCCGAAGAGGAGTTAGAGTCGATCTTCCAACGTTTCTTCCAGGTGGATGGCAGCTCCACCCGCACCTTTGGTGGAATGGGCATTGGACTGTCCCTGTGCCTTGAGATTGTCGACGCTCATGGTGGGCGCGTTTGGGCCCAGAGCGATGGCAAAGGTTGCGGCAGTACCTTCTATATTTGTTTGCCCCAGGACCTCGAATCTGGCGTGTAGGCTGTCTTTGTATGCTGAATATAAAAATATTTCAGTTCAATTGCCTTAGATAGATAAATTCATTGATGACATTTGTAGAAATTAGGAAGGAACCAATATGATGAGACATCGATATAATTATTTAACCCTGCCTCTTGCGTTGATATTACTCTTGATTTTAGTTGGTGTAAGTGCCCCACCAAATTCCGGCCCAATGGGGAGCGTCCAGCCAGGTCTGGGCCAGTTTGCCGATTCCACGCCTAATCAACAAGTCTCAGTGATTATTCAGACGACTGGTAGTTCGGATCAGGTTGCGGACGCAATCGAAGGGCTGGGTGGCGCCGTCACCAGGGATCTAAGCATCATCAACGCATTTGCCGCCAGCATTCCGGCTGAAGCCGTAACTGAACTTGGGCAACTTCAGGGCGTGCGCTGGGTATCTCTAGACGCTCCCATAATCAGCACGGCGAAGGGGGGTAACGGTGGCAAACCAGGTGGCGGTATAGCATCAAACTATGACCAGCATCACCTGGATACACTCAATGTTCGGGATGTCTGGGCCATGGGTCTGGAAGGCCAAGGCATCGCTGTGGCCGTCATCGACAGTGGCATTGCCAGAGTCGCTGATTTCAATTTGAAGACCAAAGGCGGCAGTCCCTCGCGGGTCGTCAACCAGATGTCCTTCAGTCCTAACTCGAATACAGTCAATGATATGTATGGTCATGGCACCCATGTGGCCGGCATTATTGGGGGTAATGGCAAGCTCTCCAACGGTGATTTTAAAGGCGTCGCTCCTAGCGTTAATCTGATCAGCTTAAAGATAAGCGATGAGCAGGGCATGGCCTATGAGTCTGACACGGTAGCGGCAATGCAATGGGTGTTGGAAAACAAAGACGTCTATAACATCCGGGTGGTCAACCTCTCCGTTAATTCGACTGCGGAACAATCGTACCATAACAGCGCCATGAATGCAGCGGCCGAGATCCTGTGGTTTAATGGCATAGTCGTGGTCGCCTCGGCCGGCAATACAGAGGTGGGTTCGAGCCTGGATTCAATCAATACGGCCCCGGCCAATGATCCATTCATCATCACCGTCGGCGCCAGTAATGAAAATCAGACACCCCAAACCGGCGATGACACGATCGCCGCTTACTCCGCCCACGGATTAACCTGGGATGACTTTACGAAGCCGGATCTCATAGCTCCTGGCCAGGATATCATCAGTCTCTTATCCCTTAATTCAACCTGGTACTATGAACACCCTGATCGGGTCTTGGGAAACGGAGATTATTTCCGCCTCAGCGGTACATCCATGGCCGCACCCATGGTCACCGGGGCGGTGGCATTGCTGCTCCAGGACGAACCGGAATTGACGCCCGACCAGGTGAAATATCGCTTAATGGAAACCGGACCTTCGATAAATGGTAGTGGTGGCGATTCTAATACCTACGCCTACCTGGATGTCCTGGCAGCGGTTACCGGCACCTCAACGGAAACTGCCAATACCGGTCTTGAGGCAAGTCAATTATTATGGAGCGGAGAAGAGCCAATCAACTGGGACAGCGTTAACTGGAATAGTGTTAATTGGAACAGCGTCAATTGGAATTCAGTCAATTGGAACAGTGTCAATTGGAATAGCGTCAATTGGAATTCTGTGGCCTGGGATTATTAAGCTAAATATACAATGATCCGGCGATCGGACGTTTCTATAGAGACAATCTCGTGAGACAATTATCGAATCAAGCCAAAGTATATATAGCTAGCGTACTAGCGATAGGCATTGTCCTGATGGTGTGGCAACTTTCACACCTGGAAAACCAGAAGATGCTGCTCTTGTTGGCTACATGCGGGCTGGCCTCACTGTTACAGACATTTAAGATCGAAGGCTTATCCGAGCGTACTAGCTACAACATGAGCTGGGTCGTCTACGGCTTTGCCATGATCTCATTGGGTCCTCCCGGGGCCATGTTGGTTATCCTGGTGGCCCACCTGGTGGAATGGATCTGGCACGGTTACGCCTGGTTTATCCAGTTGTTCAATATCGCTTCTTTCGCCATTGCGCTCACCGTCGCCAGCTTCATATACGGAATGATCGGTTCGGGGTCAGAGCCGATTACGCTGCTTGAGACCGTAGCGATCGTCATCTCGGCCGGCGTGTTCACCATCCTAAACCATCTCATGGTTGGATTGGCCATCAAGTTTGCCCGGGGTCTAAGCCTGGCTCAATCAGGCGTCCTGGACAACTTGATGTTGTCCCTGGATTTTGGCATGTTGTGCCTGGGTGCAGCCGGCGCGCTTATCTGGACCGTGAATCCATACGCCATCATCCTGGTAGGATTGTTAGCTATCCTGCTGCAGAATGTACTGAGGGTGCCGCTGCTGCAACGTCAAAGCGAGACTGACCCTAAGGTTGGCCTGTACAACTCCCGTTACTTTGCCGCCGCGGTCGAAACGGAGTTGGAGAGGGCCAACCGCTTCGACCGGCCGTTAACGATCGTTATGGCTGATTTAGACCTTCTGCGCCGGGTCAACAACGCCTATGGTCACCTGGCCGGCGACGCTGTATTAAAGGGCGTGGCCAGGATACTGCAGGATTCGACGCGAGAATTCGATACGGTGGCCCGATTTGGCGGCGAGGAGTTTGCCATCCTGATGCCCGAAACAACAGCGGAAGAGGCTCTCATCTCAGTGGAGGCTATCCGGGTGAAGATTGAGGAAACGGAATTCACCGTGGCTACCAGCATCTCGCCGATCAAGGCGACGATGAGTTTTGGCATTGCCAGCCGAAATGGGCGTGATCTATCCGCCGATGAACTCATTCATCAGGCTGATATGGTCACCTTTGAAGCTAAACAGGATGGGCGAAACTGTATCCGGGTCTATGGTCGCCGGGTAAACGAAGCAGGCGCTTCACCATCGATGAATAGTGCGACTAGAACTGAGGATGGTGGGACGAAACTGGCCTCAAATCCGGTTCACAAGCCAATTGACGAGCATGGCCAGGATGAGCTTCTAGATCGGCCTGAACCACAGGTTACACCCACAGCGCCGGAACGACCTACTCCGATGGCGGTCAGGCTGAGCCATCCAACGCTAATGAAACTGTATGTTGGCACCGTTGCGTTGATCGCCTTGTCACTGATCGCTTTATTTGTGCGTGCTGAGGGGATAAACGACTGGATCGGCCTGACCGCTTTTGTATTGTTGGTGTTACTGGTTGAAGCGATGGCGGTTGAAATATACGTGAAGGAAACCTCCGTATCCACCTCTGTGGCGCCGCTGGTTGCCGGGGTCCTTCTGTTTGGACCCATGGCTGCTGTATTACTGGGTCTAGGAGTGGCTTTGGTGGCTTTCTTCCGGCAGCGCAGCCAACTCGACCGCCTGCTCTTCAATAGCAGCAACCACATCATCGGCGGGCTGTTGGCTGCAGGCCTGGTTTTGTTGAGCGGGCAAGCGTTTGGCGAGTGGAGTTTCCTGGCTCAACTGGTACTGACGATAATGGCTATGGGTATTATCTACTTGAGCACAACAGCCCTGGTAGCCGGTGCAGTTAGTTTGAATAATCGACGATCGTTTCGGATGATATGGAATGAAAGATTCCGCTGGCTTGGGCCTTATTATTTGGCCATGGGGGTGGTCGCTTACGCGCTGATAATCAGTTATGTGGGCACCGGGATGTTGGGCATCGCGGTTGTTATCGTACCATTGTTATTGTTGCGCTTCAGCCAGAGGCAGTATATTGAGCACACCAAAGCGGTCGTAACTCAATTGCGGCGCAGCAATATCAAACTCTCCGCCCAAGCCGAAGAGATATCCTTGTTAAATGAAGAACTTCTCCTGGTTTTAGCCAGGGCGGCCGATATGCGCGATCCAAGCGTGATGGAGCACTCAGTGAATGTGGCTCATTACGGCGAACTGATCGCCCGGGAACTGGGCTTATCTGACGGGCGGATTTTATTAGTTCGCCAGGCCGGTTTTCTGCATGACATTGGCAAACTCTCGGTGCCCGATTCCATATTGTTTAAGCCGGGAAGTCTAACGGATGAGGAGTATTCGACGATCAAGGGCCATGTGCAAACCGGCACCGATCTCATACAAAAGTGCCACTCTTTGCAACCACTAGTGCCCGTGATCAAGTACCACCACGAGAATTTCGATGGCTCAGGCTACCCCGAAAAGTTAACGGGTGAACAGATACCCCTTGAAGCGCGAATCCTGGCCCTGGCCGATGCTGTAGAGGCCATGGCCTCAGATAGACCGTACCGCAAAGCAAGAAAGCCTCAGGACATCGAAGCCGAGATTACAAATTGCCAGGGCTCACACTTTGATCCGGCCGTGGTCGAGGCCTTCACCCGAATCCTGCATCGAGAAGGCGAGTCGATATTTGCCCGGCCGAAGCTCAATGGACAGGAAGGTAGTCTGTCCGGTCTAAATGGCGGAGGAACACAATTGAATATCCACCAAGTTGGTCCGGCACCAGTGGCAGCTTGACGTTATACTTTAAATATTCCAGTAGATAGTTCAACCGCTGTCTAACCTTTGGCCCAATTCCAAGACTATTTAGGGGTTTTCTTAAATTGGCAAGTCAAGGTAGCATTCCCACTGGCCGATATCGTTTGCGACCAGGAGGTCGTAAAGTTATTAGTACCCTCAACCCCAGGGTCAAAAAAGACCAGGCAATTGGCTCCCGCGCCATAGTAGTTGATTGCGCTTCCCGTTTTATTTGCCATCGTGGTTTGGCATCTTAAGATACCCGCGATATCTTCAGGATAAGTTCCACTTTGATTGTCGTTTATGAATATGTTCGCGCCTTGTTGTGGCATAATGATTCTGTCTTGGTTCAGCATGTAGCAGGTATCGGTACTCGCGAAATCTAAAATTCCCACCTGGTCCGGCTCGCCCGACGCGATAGCTGGAACGCAACAATAAGACTAAGGCCAAGAAAACAAGCAAAAATACACCAACAATTGACCCTTTTTGGAACGTCATCTCTTTCATCTTTTTCTCCAAATAAATTATTGATACGTAAACAGGGGCGCATAAATGCCGCGGGCTTGATGAAAAAATCCGGAAAAAGATCGTCTCGGAATACACCAAAATTGCGCCGGGTTAAGATTTCTTTTGGACTTCCGAACCGTTGAGACGTGTATAATATGGTAAGTGATGGTTTGAGTCAATATCTCGCATCTTAATTCACGGCCGTCTAACATTATTGCACAGTCAAGGCGATCTCTAAACTTCAGAGCATGCAGGTCTAAGGAACTTATTCCTGGATAGGACGCTTTTCCTAAATAAACTGTCCTTCTTGAAGGATCCCCCTCGGTGAAGACAACAATAACGAGATTGCAACAATCCATGCTCTGGGCACTCACACCTCATCCTTGCCCATCTCGAGCGCCAGGCGTTAACCAGGCTGCCATCACCCAGGTTGCGGTTTCACGACTTGCGACAAGCTGGGGCGGCGGCGTTTTTCCCGTTTTTGAGGAGTAGTGCAGCGCGTGATGCAACTTTCAAGCTAAAATAGCTCCACCTTTCTCCCATCCACAGACCAAGACCGAATCTCATTACCTTAGCCGAATTTGAAAAAACGCTTGACTTTCAGTGGCGTTTCGGTTAATATTACATATGTGAAATATACATTCACATATGTGATATTCCAATTTATGACTGGAGAAGAAAGTAGATAATTCGGGTGTACCAGGCATGAGTAAATACCAGCGCGGGGATGAGCGAGATGAACTATTGGCCGACGTGGCCGAGATGTACTACCTGGAGGAGCGCACCCAGGCGGAGATCTCGCGGGAAATCGACATGACCCGTTCGGCCGTTTCGCGCATGCTCACCGAAGCCCGGAAGAAACGAATTGTCGAGATAAACGTACGCCGGCCGTTACACTTTGACGCCGGCCTGGAAGCGGCATTTCAAGAGCGCTTTAATCTTCAAGCTGTCCATATTCTGACCGGCCAACGCGGGGATGATTACACCAAACTCCGTCGCCAACTTGGCCAGGCGGCCGCCGCTGCTCTCAAAGATTTGCTGCGGCCACGGATGGTGTGCGGCGTGGCCTGGGGCACGACGGTGAGCGCGACCATCGAGGCCCTGGAAGCCCGCGATTTGGCGCCCATACAGATTGTTCAGCTTGTTGGTGTCTTACAATCTAACAGCCACGCCTTTAATGCCCAGGCGCTGGTGGAAATCATGGCCCGTAAATTAGGCGGCGAGGGGACATATCTTTATAGCCCCTTCATCGTGGAAAATGCCGCGACAGCTCTCTCCATACGCGCTATACCGGACGTACGTGAGTCCTTGGAAGCGGGTAAACGCTGTGATATCGCACTGGTGGGTATAGGCACTGTCCTGGACCCGGCCTATTCCAGCCTCTATCAAGGCGAGCACATATCCATGGAAACGTTGGAACAATTGCGGGACAGTGGCGCGGTTGGTGATGTCGGCGGCGTTCATATTGACATTATCGGCACCCCGGCCGGCGGCGACTTCAATGAACGCATGGTGGGTATTGCCGGATCGGATTTACTGGCCATACCCACCCGGCTCGCTGTAGCCGGCAGCGTGGCCAAGGCAGACGCCATCCTAGGCGCGCTGCGAGGAAATTATGTCAACCTGTTGGTTACCGACAAAAAGACGGCCGAGGCTGTATTGATGAGAGATAGGCAGAAGAGATAGATAATGAAATTAGATCATATAAAGACTTTTTTGATTGACGGCGATGGTGTGTTGTGGCGGGATAACCGGGCGATACCAGGTCTGAACCGCTTTTTCGACATCGTCGGCTCCCGCGGTATTCACTGGGCCCTGCTGACAAATAACAATACGCGTCTGGCCGGTGAATATTTAACCAAGTTGGCGGGCTTTGGCATCGAAGCCAACGTGGACCAAATATTTACCAGCTCGACGGCCATGGCCGATTATTTGAAGAAACGTTTTGGGCCAGGCGCGCCGGTGCACGCCGTGGGCATGAGCGGCGTGATTGAGACATTACAAAACGCGGGTTTTCTCTTATCGTTTGGTGAGGAGATGCCCGATCATGAAGTGGTCGCTGTGGCGGCCGGAATGGACCGCGACCTGACCTATGCCAAGGCCAAAGTGGCCACGCGACTGATTCTCGGAGGGGCTGAATTTGTGGCTACCAATACTGACGGTACTTACCCTACCCCAGACGGTCTTAGCCCGGGCACGGGCATGACCATCGGTGCATTATGGGGAACGACCGGAATCAAACCAACTGTCATCGGCAAACCCGAGTCTGCGATTTATATCGCAGCGCTGGAAGCTATGATGGCCGATAAGTCGACAACGGCGATGATTGGCGACCGCCTAGAAACGGATATTTTAGGCGCCCAGCGCCTGGGTATCGCCACGATTGGCGTACTCAGTGGTGTGAGCACGAGGAAAGAGATAGCGGAAAGTGATATTCAACCCGATGTTATTTATGAGAGCATTGATGAATTGGCTGAGGAATTGGAAAAGTTAGGCGCCCAAGAGGCCATAACAGTATCGAACCCAAATAGTTAAGCCATAAAATATGGGGAGTTAAGGAGGCTAGAGAATGCTAGAGAAACAAGTGTTATCAATTACTAAAGAGGAAGCGGCCGAAATGCTGCGCCTGATGTATGAAATCAGGGCTTTCGAGGAACAGGCAGAAAAGAGCTATATGATGGGTAAGATCCATGGCACGATGCACCTCTCCATCGGGCAGGAAGGGTCGGCCGTGGGCTCTATCAGCACGCTGAAACCGAGTGATTTCATCCTGGGTCATCATCGCGGCCATGGGCTCTGCATCGCCAAGGGAGCCAACCTGGACTTGATGATGGCCGAATTTTACGGGAAGGAAAACGGTTACTGCCGCGGTCGGGGCGGTTCCATGCACATTGCCGATGTCGAGACTGGCAATCTAGGCGCCAATGGCGTTGTCGGCGGGGGTATTCCCATGGCCGTGGGAGTGGGTATCGGCCTGAAAATGAAAGGTAAAAACGATGTGCTGCTTTCGTTTTTTGGCGATGGCGGCGCTTCCACGGGCGCCTTTCACGAGTCGATGATCCTGGCCGTCCTCTACCAGGTACCGGTGGTTTTCATTTGCGAAAACAATCAATATGCGATGTCCTTTGCCGCCAGTAGCTGGACGACCAGCGAGCGTCTGGCTGGCTTTGCCGAGCTTTACGGTATGCCAGGCGCGGCTACCGACGGCAATGATATATTGGCCGTTAGGGAAGCGGTGCAAAAGGCGGTCGACAACGCCCGCAACGGAGGCGGACCATCTCTGGTGGTCAATAACACCTATCGCTATCGTGGCCACTCTAAAAGCGATCGCAACCGGTACCGTACTTCGGAAGAGATTGAAGAATGGCAACGAAACGATCCCATTCTCCGGTTCCGCGAACACCTGATTTCCCAAGGGCTTTTTGAAGGGGCAGAATGCGATTCTATTGAAGAAACGGCTTACGCGTCTATTGAGTCGTCAAGGCAGTTCGCCGAAAGCAGTCCCGAACCGACTGTCGACACTATTCTGGAAGGAGTATACGCACCATGAGAGAGATAACTTACCTGGAAGCAGTTCGTGAAGCGATGACCCAGGAGATGGAGCGCGATGAGAGCGTGTTCCTGATCGGTGAAGATGTTGGCAAGTATGGGGGCGCTTTTGGCGCGTCCTTCGGCATGCTGGAGCAGTTCGGCCCGGAGCGCATCTTGGACACACCGATCACGGAACTGGGCCTTACCGGGGCAGCGACTGGCGCGGCGCTGGTGGGCATGCGGCCGATCGCCGAGATCATGTTCATGGATTTCACCACTTTAGCCTCAGAGCAATTGGTGAACCAGGCCGCCAAGTTACGCTTCATGTTCGGTGGTAAGGCGACGGTACCCATGGTCCTGCGTACACCGGCCGGATCGGGCACTGGGGCTGCGGAACACCATTCTCAAAGCCTGGAGAATTGGTTTGTGCATATCCCCGGGCTAAAAGTGGTCATGCCCAGCACACCCTATGATGCCAAGGGCTTGCTCATCGCTGCCATACGGGATAATAATGCGGTCGTTTTTGTTGAGCACAAATTGCTTTATAAGATGAAAGGACCGGTACCCGAAGAGCTGTATGAGATACCGTTGGGAACAGCTGAGGTGAAGCGCGAAGGAAAAGATCTGACCATAGTCGCCACCTCGATTATGGTGCAGCGATCATTGGCCGCGGCGGAACAACTCGCCGAGGAAGGGATCGAGGTGGAGGTAGTGGACCCGCGCACCCTGCGGCCGTTGGACTCAGGACCGATCATCGATTCGGTGATTAAAACGGGCCGGGTCTTGATCGTTCACGAAGCGGTAAAGACAGGTGGCTTCGGCGGCGAATTAGCGGCAATCATCGGCGAGAGCAAGGCCTTTGGCTACCTGGACGCGCCCATCGTGCGCCTGGCCGGACTTGACATCCCCATTCCCTATAACCGCAATCTGGAATTACACGCCGTACCGCAGGTCGAAGATATCGTGGCCAAGGCGCGGGATATCGTACAAGTAAAGGTGTAAGATGGCTACCGATGTGATTATGCCCAAGGTGGACATGGACCAGGAAACTGGGACCGTTGCCCAATGGCTCAAAAAAGAAGGGGATGAAGTTAAGCAGGGTGAAATAATCCTGGAAATAGAAACAGACAAGGTAGCGATTGAAATAGAGGCGCCGGCTACAGGCATCCTGAGTGGCATTCTGGTCGTTGAGGGCGAAACAGTGCCCATCGCCACGACCATCGCCTATATTCTGGCTCCTGGCGAGGCGCTACCGGAAGTAGCCAAGCCGGCCCAGCCTGAGGAGAAATCGCTTGAGCCCAAGTTCCACCAGACCGATTGGGAAGTGCCGGTCACGCCTGTAGCGCGCAATATGGCCACGGCTAAAGGGGTTGACTTATCGGCCGTACAGGGCACCGGCCATCAAGGGCGAGTGACCAAAAGAGACGTGCAAGAAGCCCTGGCAAAACCCGTAGCGTATGGCAACGGCGAAGGCAAGGTCTACGCCACACCGGCGGCGAAACGTCAAGCAAAAGAACTGGATGTTTCTCTGAAGAATGTTCAGGGCAGCGGACCAGACGGCCGGATCCAGGCGTCGGATGTGACCGCAGCAGCGACCAGGTTGGCAGAAAGCGCGGCCGTCGTTGCCACTCCGCCAGAATTAGCCACCCCCGAGATAGAAATTGTGCCCTTGCGCGGAATGCGCCGTACTATCGCTGAGCGCATAACCGCCAGTTACCAGCAAGCGCCCCATATCGGCTTCACCTGGCGCAATAACATGACCCAATTCAATGAGACGCGGTTGCAACTAAATGCCCACGCTGAGATCACTGGCGGCCCGAAAATCTCGGCCACGGCCCTGATCATGAAAATCGTTAGCTCTGCATTGGCCCGCCACCCCTGGCTTAACGCCTCTTTCCAGGGTGAGGAGATTCATCTCTACCGGGATATCAACATCGGCATGGCGGTAGCCTTGGAGACAGGATTGATTGTGCCCGTCGTGCGCGACGTCGGTAAAAAGGGCGTCAGCGAGATTGCAGCGGAGGTCAAGACGTTATCGTTACGAGCCCGTAATGGCGAGTTGCTACCTGCCGAGGTACGTGGCGGAACCTTCACCATTTCTAATTTGGGACCTTTTGGCGTCGAGCAATTCAACGCCATCATCAATCCACCCGAGGCGGCGATACTGGCTATTGGCGCCACTCAAAATGAGCCTGTGGTAGACGAGGATGGCCAGGTCGTTGTCCGGCCGATGATGAATATCACGCTGTCGGCCGATCATCGTGTCGTCGACGGCGCCGTAGCCGCCCATTTCATAGCTGATTTGAAGGCCACCCTGGAAGCGCCCGTATTATTATTAATGTAACAAAAAAGTTGCCAGCTATCCTGGATTTCGGCACTTTGAAGAAGCCTTCTGCAGCTGCGGGAGGCTTTTTTGGTCCCAACGATTGCAGATTTTCGGGTGGTTCAGCTATGCGCGAGCGACGGCACAGGCCGTATAACGCCAGATCGGCTGAATCCTGCGAAGATGCCCCCTGGTTAGCAGGGATGCGGGGTCAATGGCGTGGATTTGGTGGCTGCCCTAATGGGCGGCCCGATATCTATTAGAAACCGAGTTTTTTGAAAAAACTCGGTTTCTGAGATTCCGATTTTATCCGCTTTGGTAAATGTCCCAGGCTTCTTCTGGAGTCGCATCACTGTGAATCATCGCCATTAAAGCGCTAGTGATTTGTGTCATATTGGGGTGCTGGTATATGTTCCGGCCGTAAACGAGACCTTTGGCCCCTTGCTGAAGAAAGGCATAACTCTTCTCAAAAACGATTTTGAGATCAGCTTTGCCGCCGCCGCGCACCAGAACCGGACAACGGGCAGCTTCAATGACCGCGTAATAATCATCGGGATTGTCGCTGGGATCGGCTTTGATGACGTCAGCCCCCAATTCACGAGCTTGACGAATCAGAGGCACCATCAACTTTATATTACCATCCACCTGGTACCCGCCACGAACATCATTGGTCTGCATTACCAGCGGCTCGATCATCATAGGCATCCCATATTTGTCACACTCTGTGCGTAAGAGCCCAATATTTCGGACAGTCTGGCGATGCAAATCGGGTTCACCGGGAAGTAAGAGTAGATTGCAGACAACACAAGCAGCGTCCATGCGCAATGCCCCTAAAATGGGGTTATTCTCGTCTTGCAGGATGTTGTACATGACCTCATGGCTTGTCGGGTTATACGGGTTGCCGACATCTACACGGAGCACCAAGGCCGGTTTATTTTTACCGCTGATGTTTTGTAAAACATCGCTTTGGCCAAAGTTCATCTGAATCGCATCAGGGGCTGCATCGACCAGTTGGCTGATGACCTTGGGCATACTTTCCAGGCCGTCTAAAAACCTGTATTCATTAAAAACGCCATGATCAACGGCCACATCCAGGCATTTGCCAGAACTGTTGAACATGCGGTTTAGCCGCACTTTTCCCGAATCATACATCTCCATTTCCTTCATCTACATGATTTTTATGACTGTCTTGCCGGTTGAGTGACCTTCTTCAACGATTTGATGTGCCTGGTCGATTTCAGCCAGCGAAAAAATATTTGTGACATTTACTTTGACTAGGCCGGCATCTATCATACGTGTCGCCTCATTTAACATGCCGGTTTGCCGCAGCCTGGCGCCATGCATTTTGAAATGTATGGGCGTTAGCATAAGTTCATAGCTCAGGCTAAGATTTCTTAATTTGGCCACTCCTGCCTCGTCTTTGCTAAAGTTTACTTCATCCAGCGTAACCACGTGACCGTAGATTTTTGTGGCCGGGAATGAATCGGCAAACACCTGCCCGCCAATCACATCAAAGACGATGTCAACCCCTTCTCCACCGGTAAGGTCGAGGACAGCTTTGACAAAATCCTCCTCCTGATAGTTAAGACAGTGATCGGCTCCCACTGATTTAGCAAATTCGGCTTTTTCAGAGTTGCTAATTGTTGTAATAACTGTTGCTCCAGCCTGTTTGGCGATTTGAATAGCTATGTAACCTACGCCACCCGCCCCACCATGGACCAATAGGGTGTGCCCTGCTTTCAGCGAAGACCGGTCAAAGAGGGCTTCCCAGGCGGTTAGCCACACGAGAGGCACCGAGGCGGCTTCCACCATTGTCAGGCTCTTTGGTTTGGCTGCCAGATAATCTTGATTAACGGTGGTTAGTTCAGCATAGTTACCCTGGTCATCACCACCCATGCCACCATTAAAGAAATAGACTTCATCCCCGACCGCATATTTTGTGACCGCTTCGCCAATAGCTTCTACTGCACCGGCTCCATCGCAGCCGAGAATGAGCGGCAGGCGATTGGGGTAAAAGCCACCTTTTCGACGAAGTTTGTAGTCAACCGGATTCAATCCCGCTGCATGCAGGCGCACTAGTACATCTTGGGGACCTGTTAGAATCGGATCAGGGACTTCCAAAAGTTTCAACATATCGGTGCCACCGGCACCGGTCAACATGACTGCTTTCATTGGTTCATCTCCTTTCGTTTTGTGATCTTGAACACACCCCGGCAAATTTTGACTATAAGCGGTTACGTTATTTATTGCATGCTTGTATCTGGAAAATCATCCCCAGGTTTAACCCGATTATGATCCCGATCGAACACCAATCTTGAGTTAATCGTCCGGACATGATTATTCCGGCTTTTGATTTGTTATTCTATGAATATCGGCCGAATTCGCGCAAGGTCTGCAACATGGCTGCGTAGTTTTCTGGTTTGACGGCCGAGTGAATGGAGTTGCTTGAGGAAAGGATAAAACCACCACCTGGCATCCCCTTGCATAAGGCAACTTTAGTAGCTTCGATGACTTCCTCGGGCGAACCAAAGGTCATGAGTTGGGCGCAATCCACATTTCCTTTGAGCGCAACTCGATGCCCGTATTTGGCTTTGACTTCTGCCAGATCCATAGCCGGCGGTTCGATGGGATCCAGGCAATCGATGCCCGAATCGATAATCATATCCATGATTGGCCAGATGTTTCCGTCCGTGTGCTTTATGACATACAGACCAAGTTCCTTAAAACCGCGAATAACGCGTTGGAGACCAGGATAAAAAAATTCGCGAAAGTGTTTTGGCGACATGAGAGGCCCCTTGGTGTAGGCGTAATCATCGCCAGTATAGACGATCGTCGCCCCGCAGGCAGCAACTTCTTCAGCAAGTTCAAGATTAATCTTGACCGACATATCAACCAGCGCTTTTACAAGCTCAGGATCGGATAGTACAGCCATGAGTAAATCTTCCATGCCCATGAGATAGCGGGGAAGTGAAAAGACGTCGTTAAGGTGGACGATAACCGCTTTATGGCCCTTGTACTTTTGCACGGCAGCTTTCACGGCGGTAAATCGGCCGGGGGCACGCGGGTCAGGAGGGGTGTACCGCTCGAAATCGGCCATGGACTTAATAGGCGATTCGACCTCTATGCCATGCTCCTCCGGCGTATCTTGAGTAACGTAACCCCACTCACTGAGCCAGCGGCTTGTGCCCACCCTCTCCTTCCTATAAATCGGATCAACGATGATGGCATCATGCCCCATCTGCAGGGCGAATTCATCCGGGCTTTCACAATCCGGGCAGAGGGCAGCTCTCACACGATGATCCACCAGCCATTCGAAATGCGGTACACGGTCTGGCACTTGTCGCTGCAGTACACACAAGATCCGCTCTTCCGAACTCATCTCAGCCATGAATCCATCTCCCAGAGGTAAAGTAACCTTCTTCTTGCCGGCATCTCGGCCGTACTTGTGACACCTTTATCATTTTTTGCCCTTTTATCTGTCCCAGGGTGCGGGAACTATTTATTCCAGATTGGCGTGGCGCTCCGACATCTGCGCAGCGTCAACCCCGATTCGCCGCATCAAGCCTAAGATGAGTATGTCGCAAAGAATGAGCAGGGCTTGTTCAAACAGCGTACCCATCGGTTGAACAGACTCAAATTCGGGAACTCGGCCGGTCATATTAAGTGACGGCGCTGGAATAATAATACGATGATCAGCTATATCAGCCAGAGGCGAAGTCGTATTCGTAGTGAAGAGCAGGATCTTAGCGGCCCGACGTTCGGCTTGCTCGGCCGTCGCCAGCAGGCTGGCAGTCCGGCCCGAACCCGAACCGATGACCAGCATGTCTCCGGCTGTTATGCCCGGCGTTATCGTCCCGCCCACCACATAAACAGTTTTGCCCAGGTGCATCAGCCGCATGGCCAAGGCTCGCATGCACAAGCCACTTCGTCCGGCGCCGGCAAGGAAAATTCGGGGGGCAACCTCTATCATAGTCTCGGCTTGGGCCATACTTTCACCAGATACCTGGCCGATACATGCCGCCAGTTCAGCCAGAACCTGCTCAATATCTCTTTTACTCATATCATCATTCAAAGTTTTTTGAAACCTCAACCGAGCTTGTTTAGTGCTTCCCAAGGCACCTGCATCACCTCTACCAATCGTTGATATTCGTCATAGCGAGCCTGGTAATGGGGTGCGTTGGCTGGAATCGGCTCATGTACACGGATGACTGAAACGGCTGCTTGAACTGCTTCTTCATAATCGCGATAGATGCCCGCGCCAATTCCGGCGGCCAGGGCTGCACCCCGTGCACCCAGTTCATTTCCATCTGGAACTTCCATGGGAACCTGAATCGCATCGGCAAACATCTGTGACCAGACCGGACTCCGCGAACCCCCGCCGGCGAGTCTCGCGGCATTGATTTGTGCACCGGCTCTGCGTAGTTTGTTTATATGACTCAAATGGCCGAAAACAACCCCCTCAAATAGCGCGCGCAGGAGATGAGCACGAGTATGCCAGCCGGCCACACCGTAGAACCCTGCGCGTGCTGTTGGTTGTACGTTCGAACCGAACAGAAATGGATGAAAGATAATATTTGAGCGAGCCGCAGGAATGTTCCCAACCTCTTCACTGCAAACCTCATAGACCGATATCCCTCGTCGCCTGGCTTCTTCTCGCTCCTCACCACAAAACTGGTTTACAAACCATTCCAGGTTGGTCGCAGATGTGGCGCTTCCTTCAATGGTGAGGAATAAGTCAGCCGCGGCAAAAATAGTGGTCATGAACAGGCCAGGGTCTACGATGGGTTCCTCGGTAATAACTTCGTTAATACTCCAGCTACCCATGACCAGGCAAGCCTGGTTAGCATGGATGACGCCTGCGCCAATCGCGCTTGCGTCTACGTCAAACAATCCTCCGACCACAGGGGTTCCAACTGCCAAGCCAGTCTCCCGGGCGGCCGCCGGCACAACCTGGCCGATTACCTCACTACTATGTTTTAGAGGAGGAAGCGCATCGAATACTTCTGGTAGACCATATAGGCTCATCAACTCGCTTGAGTAACATTTATTGCGAACGTCCATCAAATTAGCGCCACTCATATCGGTGTAGTCGCCAGTGATCTCGCCGGACAGACGGTACTTAATATAATCCTTGACCATTAAGATGGACCCGATGCGTTCATAATTTTCCGGCTCATTTCGCTTGAGCCAGACGAGCAAAGCGTTAGGCTGTGCCGGCCAGAATGACTGGATCGTTAAGGGGAATACCCGTGTGTGTAGCTTGTCCTCGTTCCAGGCTTCCACCACATCCGCAGCGCGCGAATCCAGCGATTGGATGCCATTCCGGAGGGCTCGGCCTTCCTTATCTAATAGATAGAGGCCATTACCGTGGCCCGTGTTGCCGATGCTGGCGACCTCTTCGGGTTGGACACCCGACTGCCTTAGCACCTGGCGTATGGCTCTGGCTGTGCTCTGCCATAACATTTCCATATCCCGCTCGGTCCAGCCAGGGTGCGGGTATTCGGTATCGGCCGGGTAGCTGGCCACAGCAATTTCTTTTCCGGCTAGGTCAAACAAAGCAGCTTTGGAGACCGTACTACCATTATCGATGCCCAAGAGATACTTGTTCATTATTCCTCTCCGTCAGTGATCATTTTTCGACAATCCGGTCACTCATGGCCACAGCTGGCAGTGGTTTCTTCTGGCTCGCAGGCTCGATATGCAAATTTCTATTCGGGAACGTTGTAGGACAGTAGTTATCCCGTGAAAGCGGGCTCTACAAGCCCTTGTACGCCCGTATTTACGGTGAACAAGTCACCGGCCAGCGGGTTACTTTCACGCTCTTCAACACCATAGCCCCACCAGGCTGTCGTGACGTAGAGTTCATCCAGTTCCTTACCTCCGAAGGCAAAGGAGATTACATGTTCAACAGGGAAAGGGATCTGGCGTTCGATCTTTCCATCGGGATCGTAGCGTGTTAGTTTCGAACCGGCCCAATGCCCATTCCAGATGTAACCTTCTGCGTCCACGATAAGGCCGTCTGGCATCCCATCTTCTTGGGGCAAACGCGCAAAGAGACGGCGATTGCTGACTGTGCCATAAACCGTGTCATAGTCCAGGACAATGATCTGGTTATGACGCTGGTCGGCAACATACACTGTACTACCATCTGGGCTTAAGCCAATACCATTCGCCGTGGCATAACCTGTGTCCAGCTCGTGGAGAGAACCATCGCTGTCCAGGCGAAACAAGGAGCCATCTGGAGTAAAGGGATCTTGCATATTTACCGTTCCAACCAGCAAGCGGCCTTGTCGATCCACTGCGCCATCGTTGAAACAAAGTTCTGGCTTTTCCTGATCTGGTGGTCCAGCAAAGAGCGAATACAGATTCGTTTCCTGATCCCAGGTATAAATCCCATCCTGGGCAATGGCGATCCAACCTCCAGAAACCCTACGCGCTAAGGCTGTAACCGGCACGTTGGCGGCATAGTTGGTAAACTTGCCCGTAGTCGGCTCGAACCGGCAAGTAGGCAGGCCGCCCCAATCGACCCAATATAAAGCATTCTCCTTAGGATCCCAGATCGGGGTCTCTCCCAGGCGATTCTGTACGCGTAAAATTTGTTGTGGCTTATTCATGGAGGCGCCTCATGTCATTAGACTCTGAACTCTTCGTAAAGTTGGTGGCTGACCTGCGCGAGAACGGGATAGAGCTGTTTGTAAATCTGGTAGCACCTGGCGTATTTAGTGGCCAAGTGTGGATCTGGTTGATAGATCTTACCCGGCTTGTAAACACGCTCAAAGGCATCTTGCTCGTTCTGGTAGAGCCCAATACCAATACCCGCCAGGATAGCCGCTCCAAGAGTCGTAGCCTCTTCCAAGTCAGGCACTTCAATGGGTAGACCTGTGATGTCAGCCTTGTTCTGCATCAGGAACTGATTTCGTGTGGACCCGCCGACAGCAACCAGGCGATTCGGCCTAATTCCGAGGCCGGTTTCAAGAGCCATAACTATATCAAGTACCTGGTAATTCAGTCCCTCGACGATGGCCCGCAGGATGTCGCCACTCTGGGCAAAATTGCTCAAACCCACAAAAGCGCCTAAAGAACGGGCGTCGACAACGGGGCAACCGGCCGCAGACATGTGTGGTAAGAAGAGGATGCCTCGGGCTCCGGCCGGCGAGGTGGAGGCTTCGGCCATTAAATAATCCCAGTCTACCCCACCCTCCTGTTCTGCGAGTCGTTGGGCCTTGTAGCCATACTCCTTTCGATACCACTCGAGCATATCAGAGGCTACCGCTCCCCCCCAAACAGCATAAATATCGCGGGCCACATGGGTTTCGACAGTCACGCCTAACTTCTGCACCTCAGAGGTCAGGATCGGCGCGGGGATTGCAGCCAGGATGATCTCCCACGTACCCGTCACATCCAGGACAACCCCCGGGGAGAAAGCGCCGGCCGGCAGCGCTCCGCATAAATAATCATGCCCACCGAGTACAACCGGCGTTGCTTCTGGCAGCCCTGTTGCCTGGGCGGCCGTTGGCGTCACTCCGCCTAGAAGCGTGCCGCTAGGATGAGCCTCGCACAGCAACCGGCGCTCGATGCCGGATTCCGACAAGATCTCATCCGACCAGTCAAGCCTGTTCTGATCAAATAAGAGTGTGCACGAGGCCATGGTATAGTCGGTTGCCTGGCGCCCACAAAGCATAAAATTTAAAAAATCTTCGATCAGCAGCCATTTATCTGTTCGAGCCAGAATTTCTGGCTCGTGCTCTGCCATCCACAACAGCCGGAGGGCGGTGCTAAAACGCCACAGAGTATTGCCGCCAATGCGGAAACTTTTCTCCGCTCCGACATTTTCCTCCCACCAAGCTAATTGCGGTTCAGTACGAGGGTCGTGCCAGCTGATAAAGGGATAAAGCCAATTGCCATCTTCATCGATGGGCACACCGTCCATGCCCATGCCCGTTACGGCTACGGCTTTTATATGACGTGGGTCATCCAATTGGTGGACCGCCTCTTGCATAGCGGCCGCTGTTCCACCCCAAATTTGCTCTGGCTGCCAGACCGTCCAATCAGGATGATCTGGGTCCGGGTGATATTGCTCCGTCGGCCGGCTCGCGCTGGCCACTACATTACCGGAGATATCATAGATGACACATTTAAGACTGGTAGAACCTAGATCAATCCCCGCCAGATAGTCCATGATTATTCGCCTTCACAGCCCAATCATTGGCCATAATTATTTTGATATAGATCCACCATGAACTCAAGTTGGCTTTCTGTTAACATAATCGGTTGCCCACGTAACATCGCTAGGTGAGTGATCTTGGCAATTTCTTCCACTTCGACAGCCATCTTGGTCGCTTGCTTGGCTGAAGAACCGATGGTAAAAACGCCATGATTCTGCATGATGATGGCCAGCGACCGGCCGATTTTATCGATAATCTCCTGACCAATGTCTTCTCCACCAATAGGCGCGTACCCACCGAGAGGAATCTCACCACCAAGCATGCCACATGAAGTCAGGCAGGCCGGGATTGGCTGGCCTAAAGCAGCAAAGCTGCTGGCGTATGGTGAATGCGTGTGCACGATTCCAAAAACATCCGGCCGGTGTTGATAGACATATAGATGCGTATCTGTGTCAGTCGAGGGTTTTAGTTTTCCTTCGACGACCCGGCCTTCCATGTCGACCACGACGATAGCTTCCGGCGTCAACTCCTCGAAGCTGACACCACTCGGTTTAATGGCGACCAGTCCAGATTCTGGATCCCGCCCACTCACGTTTCCGCTGGTCATTTTTACTAGATCATTCTTTGGTAGTTCCAGATTGCATTTCCATACAATCTTACGAAGTTTCTCCAACAACATGATGTATCTCCGCTAACTTAAGGAAAGTTTCGAAATGCTTTGTCAAATAGATCAAGAACGCCTGTGGCGGCTGCCTCGTCGGTAATAAGCGCATGTAAATAACCGCCACGCAACGCCGCATAGATAGGTAACGCTTTGCCCGTTGATGCCGACACCCCGATTCGGAGGGGAATTTCACGGATCTGTTCTAAGGTCAGCCCAATGACTCGTTCGGCGTACTCTTTAGCGCAAGGTCGACCCTCGATGTCATATACATGGGCGGCGATCTCTCCTACTCCCCCACAGTCCACTGCGATATGCTTCAATTCCTCGGCTGACAGGGCAGTGAACTCAACGAATCGTGAGGCATCCGGATTTACTGTGCCAATCCCCAAGAGAGCAACATTCGCGTTGCGGGCAATATCGAGGATCATTTTGACAGGCTCCATCGATCGTACGACCTCAGCTAACTCCGGTGTGTCCACAAAGGCTGGCGCGTGCAACATGTAAGATTTAGCGCCTAGGCGGTCAGCCAGGTGAGCAGCCAGATAGTTCATGTCAGATTCAATATTGCCCTGGATAGCCCCTAGCATGGGCACGATTTCGATCTGATATTGACGGGTAGTATCGGTCGAATTGATGACTGCTTCAACAGTCGTGCCTGGTGTAATAGCCAGAATGTCGCCGTCTCGAATATTTTCAAGCAAATATGTTGCCGCCATCGGACCTATAGCAGTCAACAAGGAGTTACTACTCCCGCCCACGGTTGGAATGACAATGGCCTCCTGCAAACCAAAAACCGCCTTCAAACGGCTTTCAAGTTCAAATAGCTGTTGAAATGGCGTTCGGATAACATGAGTAACATACCCAAGGTCGCGGGCTTGTTGGAGAAGGCGATTGACCTTTGCAGTGGACAGGTCCAACCGGTCTGCAATTTCCATTTGGGTTAACTTATCCACATAATAAAGATTCAAAATGGTATTAATGATTCGTACTTTCTCGTGTGTAGGCATGGCTTAGGCCTTTATGAATATAATGCTCGCTAAACGGCTTTTGATCTCCTCTTTTCCCGGAATTAATAAATAGGCAAATCACTGATCTTTTATCGAGTCTTACTTTATCAAAATAACCGGCGGCTATTCAACGAGTCCGGTTCTGGTAGGCTTCCAATAATATTCGATCTGATTCCCGATAATACGGGTCATCATGTTGATCACATTCATCTGGTTATACTCTATGCATACGCTCTTCATTCGGCGCCGGCAGATATCTCGATGAAGGATAACGGTTATGAACCGGCCGTCCAGGTATCAGCCACCAAATCCGCTACGAATCGCCTGGCAGAAGCAGCGGCCGCGATGGGATCTTGATCGGAATGCCTGTCTCCCCAGATTTCGACGCCCAGCATGCCCCAAAAATCGATATCCGCCAGTGCCCTAAAAGTATCACGGAAGGGTACGATTCCCTCACCAAACGGTATCCCCCGGATAATCTTAGGCGCAGCATCTTTGACGTGGATTCCCAGCAGTTTGTCCTTGGTCAATCTTATCTCGTCCGGAGGGGAATACCCGGCTGCGGCGAGATTGCCCATGTCCAGATAGAGGCGTAACCAGGGTGAATTGATTTCATCAATAACCGCCAGGCCCTGGCTTGCATTTTCCACGAACGGTGTATCCAAATTTTCGAGGCCAAGCATCATCCCGGCCTGGGCTGCCATTCGTGTGCCAAGCTCAAGCCCTTCCATGAAATTCGCACGCGTTTCCTGATCACTGACCTCGTAAAAAACATCGTAGGCCATGACTTGAACGACACGCAAGCCAATATCTACGCCAAATTCGATAGCCTTGTACAAGATTTCTTGCCCTTGCATGCGAATTTGAGGATCATGACTGCCGAGGGGATATTTGCGGTGAGCACTAAGGCACATTGTCGAGATCTGTACGCCCGTATTGGCAATATCCTGGCGCAAAGCCGCCCGTTCCGATGCCGTCCAGTCTAGTCGCGACAGACGTTCGTCGCTTTCGTCGATGGAAATATCTATGAAGTCATAGCCTGCCTGACCTGCAGTAGCCAGCCGTTCTTCCCAGGACATTTCGGGGGGAAGCGCTTTTTCGTAGAGACCAACCGGCATCTTTAGCATCGAATATTCTCCAATCGCCATCTCGTTGAGCCGCGGCGGTTACCCTCCGTTGTTATCCTGGACTATCTGGTGATTGATGACGACGGCGATGAGTAGGATGGCGCCCAAGGCGAATCCTTGCCAGTAGGCGGGGATGACAGTCAACATGCCCACGGTCACGACGATGATAATGAGCGCTCCGATGACCGTCTTTTCAACATTGCCTTCGCCTCCGGTAAAGCGTGTACCACCCAGTAACACGGCAATAATCACCCACATTTCCATTCCATCCCCTGTGAGCGGATCGCCCATGGACATGAAGCTGGCCCGGGCAATGCCAGCCAAGGCTGCGCTTACGGCGACGATGATGTAGAGAATCCACACCACTTTAATCCGATTGATGCCCGACAGCTCCGCTGCGATGGCGTTGCCGCCGATCGCTACCGAATATTTGCCCAGAAGGGTTTTACGTTGGGCCACAACCAGCACGACAATCACGACAATGGTCAGGAAAAATGCCATTGGTAGTCCAAATATAACATCCTCGCGCGCGTAATTGTTAATCCAGGCGGGCATCTTTTGCTCGCCAATGCTCTTGATACCTGAAAAGCCAGTGGGCACGATCAGCAGGGCGATACCCTTATAGAGGCTTAATGTGATTAGCGTGGCGATCACGGGCGTAATATTCAACCTTAAAACCAGGAAGCCGTTGATAGTACCCATGATGAGACCGACAAACATGGTGACCAAGAATGCGGGCAAGAAGCTGAATCCATTCAATATCATCCAGGCGAAAACCACGGCGGCCAGGCTCATGGCGCTGCCGACCGACAGGTCAATATATTCGGCGATCATCAGGAAGGTGAAGGCGCCAGCGACGGTCATGATCGGCACGGCAATACGCAGCAGGTTGATGATATTATTCGGATTGAGAAAATGCCCTCGCGCAAACCATTCAACTTCGTCCAATCTTACGACGCTGAAGACGGCCACGACCAGAGCCAGCACAAAGTAGATGTAGTACCGTTTGATGATCGCCCGTATTTTCTCCGATTGACTTTGCTGTAGGCCCATGTTCTCCATGTTCATGTTTTCCTCTGAAGGAGTCATTTGGTTCATGCTGCTCCTCCTTAACCTTGCCTTCTTTTCAGAACATAACTCTGAGCGAGAATGGCGAAGAAGACGGCAACCGCTTTAAGGGTGAACTGCCAGTCTGGTGATAGTAGGAGTCCGGTAGCGGCCGATTGCACGGTAGATAGGATGAGAGCGCCGACAAACATCCCGAGGACCGATCCAAATCCGCCGGCGATGCTAACCCCTCCCAGGAGTGAGACCACCAGCGCGTCGAATTCGTAGCCCATCGCCCGGCTTGAGACCCCGGCCTTAAACTCAGATGCCAGCAGAAGACCGGTGATGCCGGCCAGCAGCGAGCTGAGAATAAAAAGAAAGGTAAGATGCCGGGTCACATTGACGCCCGACAGTCGTGATGCAGCGGAATTGGCGCCGATGAAATAGGTTCGCCTGCCCTGCACCATCTTACGTTCAAAAATGAAGGCGATAATGATCAGGACAATCATTGCCACTACCGAATACTTGATGGTTGTGTTAGGTATCTGCGCATTGCCAATGATACCGAAGACGTCGGGTAAACTGGTATTGCGCTGGGCGCCCTGGGTGACGACTTGGGCGATGCCTCGGGCAACCATCATTGTACCCAGGGTGACAATAATGGAAGGCACCTTGAGCCGTACGACAAAGAAGGCGTTAAGGGCACCGATACCCATTGCGCAAAGGAGAGCCAAGATAACCGCGACACCGTATGGTAATCCCAACCCGTTGGCCAGCTCGTTCTGGGACACATTGGCCGCTTGGCTGAAATAGACCGCCAGCACGCCGGTCATGGCGATTACACCGCCGGTCGATAGGTCAAAGTTGCCGGTTATCAGTAAGAAGGTGACGCCGATACCGATGATGACGATGTACCAGTTGTTGGTGACCAGGTTGACCAAAGTCTGACCTTGGAAAAAACCATCGATAAACACCGCCGCGGCGACGACCAGGAAAATTAGCACACCGATCATTAACAAAACAATGAACATCTCGTCGCTGATTTTGCTGGATAGGGATGGTCTTTTGGGTTGCCCTTGTTCCATTGTTGCCATTTCTACTCACCTCCTGTAACGATGTGGAGGATCTCTTCGCTGTCGATGTCCTCCCCATTTTTCAGTGAAGCCTTGAGGTGGCCGTCGAACAGTAAGTAAATCGTGTCACAGATGTTCATGATCTCCGGCAACTCCGAAGAAAAGATCATGATCGATCTCCCCTCTTCGGCGAGCTGACGGATGATGCTATAGATCTCGCTCTTGGCTCCGACGTCAACACCACGGGTTGGCTCGTCTAACATGAGTAGATCGGCATCGGCGAAAAGACATTTGGACAACACTATTTTTTGTTGGTTTCCACCAGACAGCTTGGATGTTTGCTTGTCGATGGAGTCGGTGGCGATATTTAGTTTTTTAACGTATTCGTTCGCAGCTTTTTTTTCTTCCGATGAACTTATAAAGCCATTGTTAGCTATCTTGGCCATGTTCATAACGGGCACATTATTACGGATGGTGAGAATCGTAAATAATCCCTGCGTTCTTCGCTCCTCAGGGACCAGGGCAATTCCGGCCGCGATGGTCTTATCTGGCGAGGCTCCTAGCTGCTTCCCTTTGAAGAGGATCTCACCCTCTGCTTGATCGGCGCCATAAATGGCCCGAGCCAATTCGGTCTTCCCGGCCCCGACCAGGCCGTAAAAACCAACGATTTCCCCCTTATGGACGTTGAAGGAGATATCTCTCAGCTTCTTGTTGGTGAGATTGTTAACCTCCAAGATGACATCTTGCTCGGCTTCTTCTTTGGGCGTGTATTCTTCGAAGATGGTCCGGCCGATCATCATCTTGATCAACTCGGATCGACCGTCGACTTCCGAAAGTGGCTTCGTGTCGATATGCCGGCCGTCCCTCAGCACGGTCACATAATCACCAATCTCAAAGATCTCATCCAAACGGTGGGAGATATAGATCACGGTAACATTCTGTTCGCGCAGATTTTGGATAATGCTGAACAGTCGTTCGATCTCCCCTTCGGTGATGGCTGCCGTCGGTTCATCCATGATAATGACGTCCGAACCACTGGCGGCCGCTTTGGCGATCTCGACGATCTGTTTTTGGGCCACGCTGAGTGTGGACACCTTTTGTTTTGGATGGATAGACGGCTCAATGTCGTTCATGACCCTGATCATGTCGTTGATCTTGTCCGTCTTTCTGATGAAACCAAAGCTGGTATCTTCCAATCCCAGGGTGAGGTTATCCTCGACGGTTAACGTGTCCACCACGTTCAGTTCCTGGTATATAGTGCTAACCCCTTGTAATCTGGCGTCTCGAGGACCGTGGGGTTCGTACTCTTCGCCATTCAGAAGAGTTTTACCACTCGTTCGCTCATAGGCGCCCGTCAATATCTTGATTAATGTGGTCTTCCCGGCCCCATTTTCTCCAACCAGGCAGTGGACAGTGTTGCGCTTGATGTCAAAACTGACATTGTCAACCGCCCGCACACCGGGGAAGTCCTTCACGAGGTCCCGGATCTCTAGAACATTCTCGGTCGATGCCATGCCTGCCTCTCCGTGGATTCTGAAGGGAGAGGGGCTCCCGCCCCTCTCCCTCAAGGAACTATTTTTCAGACACTGTTATTGGAAAACTACTCGATGTTCGTTCCGAACTGATCGTTCAACCACGCCGCCGCATCCTCTTGGGCCATCGTCCAGTAAGAGACGTTGTATGCTTTGTAGAAAAACTCCTCTGCGGGATCGTTGGTCGGAGCGACGTCGCCTCTGGCGATATCCATGATCAGGTCAATACGTCCGCGTGCCGTCTCTACCGGCGGCAGACCCATCGACAGTTTGAGAGAGCTGTTTGGATCGTAAACTTGATTGTACTCGACTTCGTCAAAGTCAACGCTGGCTACGATCTCGGTCAGCGGTTTACCGTCTTCAAAAACGCCACGTCCGGCCTGGGTCAAGGCAGCCATCGTGCCTACGGTCAGGTTCGAGGCCTGCGAGTAGATGATGTTGATCTCTGGGTGCTGGGTGACAGAGTCAAGAATAATCTGCTTGGTCACGTCTGGTCCCGCGCTTGAATCGAGAATACCAAGATTGACGGCATCGGGGGCAACGGAGAGGACACCCTCGGCAAAGGGCACCCCTCGCCCAGAATTCACTTCGGTGTGGTTTGGCCAACCGACCTGAATAAAGGTAACGGGTACATCTGGATGCGCTTCCATCCACTGTGTAGCCGCCTCAGCGCCCATTGCAAAGGAAACGCCGGCCTCATCGCTGCGAGCTACCGGGATACCGGTGTCCACTATGGGACCGAAGAAGGAGGTCATGATCAAACCTTGATCCAGAGCATCCATGATGGCTGGCTTCGCCGCTTCCCCGTCCCAGATCTGCATCGTGGCTGCATCCATGCCCTGGGCAGCAACCTGGTCGACATTCTGGGTCATGATCGTCCCATCAGATTGGCCGTCAAAGATAAACACCTCAGCGCCATACTCTTCCATGGCGTACTTTTCGGCCTCAGCAGCCTGCGCTTGATGGAACACGTTGGAGAGGTCGGAGACGAAGAAAGCGATCTTCATCCCTTCGCCAACATCCGTTGCTTCTTCAGCGGCTGGTTCAGACACCTCAACATTAGCGCCAAACTGATCGTTTAACCATGCTGCGGCTTCAGCTTCCGGCATCGTCCAGTAAGAGACGTTATATGCTTTGTAGAAGAACTCCTCTGCAGGATCGTTGGTCGGAGCGACGTCGCCGTCTGGCGATATCCATAATCAGGTCGATACGTCCGCGTGCCGTCTCTACCGGCGGCAGACCCATCGACAGCTTGAGCGAGCTGTTCGGATCGTAAACTTGATTGAACTCGACCTCGTCAAAGTCAACGCTGGCTACGATCTCGGTCAGCGGTTTACCGTCTTCAAAAACGCCACGTCCGGCCTGGGTCAAGGCAGCCATCGTGCCTACGGTCAGGTTCGAGGCCTGCGAGTAGATGATGTTGATCTCTGGGTGCTGGGTGACAGAGTCAAGAATAATCTGCTTGGTCACGTCTGGTCCCGCGCTTGAATCGAGAATACCAAGATTGACGGCATCGGGGGCAACGGAGAGGACACCCTCGGCAAAGGGCACCCCTCGCCCGGAATTCACTTCGGTGTGGTTTGGCCAACCGACCTGAATAAAGGTAACGGGTACATCTGGATGCGCTTCCACCCACTGTGTAGCCGCCTCAGCGCCCATTGCAAAGGAAACGCCGGCCTCATCGCTACGGGCCACCGGGATGCCGGTGTCGACGATCGGGCCAAAGAAGGAGGTCATGATCAAACCTTGATCCAGAGCATCCATGATGGCTGGCTTCGCCGCTTCCCCGTCCCAGATCTGCATCGTGGCTGCATCCATGCCCTGGGCAGCAACCTGGTCGACATTCTGGGTCATGACCGTCCCATCAGATTGGCCGTCAAAGATAAACACCTCGGCGCCATACTTTTCCATGGCGTACTTTTCGGCCTCGGCGGCCTGTGCCTGGTGAAACACGTTGGAGAGGTCGGACACAAAGAAGGCGATCTTCATCCCGCCTTCGGCTGGCTCTTCGGTTGGCTCATCGGCAGTTTCTTCAGCGGGTACCTCAGTAGCAGCCGGTTCATCAGTTGCCTCATCACCGCCGCAACTTACCATAATAAAGCTGGCCAGTAACAGAGCGATCAATAGTAAAAATAGATTCTTTTTCATTTTGCAAAATCTCCCTTTAATTCTCCCTTCAATTAGTTAAAGCTCAGGAAACCCTTAAAATCAGCCCACCTCTTTCCCAATATGGGCTCTTTTTTGGCGGTTTCAGTACAACGGAACCTTTATTGAATATTGTATTCGGTCGATGTTACCTCCTTAAAATTGCGACAGATATTTCATCTTAGCCAATCAAAAACGAAAACTACTCTTGTTAGCGAAAACCTGGGTATGCCATAGTTTTAGATAACGAACTCACTTAAATCAGAACCCGCTGACATCCTGGGCCAGCCCGTACACCAAAACCTCGGAAACACAGCCACCCAATGTGAGGGCGCATGTTTGATAGACCATATCGGCGAAGTGCTCAGGGCGTACAGCCAGGGCTTCGTCCCAATCGAAGGGTTCGGCGCCATCGCACGCACTCTGAAAGCTTGTGTTAGAGCCACCTGGCACGAGCAACGTTACGGCGATACCATGAGGACGCAGCTCTGTGTATAAGCATTTTGTAAAGGCGTTAACGCCGGCCTTCGCAGCGGAGTAGACCGACCAACCTGGCCATGAACGGCGATCACATGCGCTAGACACATTGATGATCTTGCCGAAGCCTTGCTTCTTAAATTGGGGGGTGAAGGTCCGGCAGCTCATGATGGTGCTTGTGAGGTTCAGATCGATGATTTGGCGGTTTATTTCATCGTCCATCTCCTCGATAGGCGCTACTTTGAGCGCACCGCCGGCATAGTTGATAAGGAAATCAACCCGGCCAAAATTGTCGATCGCTTCTTTAAGCGCCCGCTCGAAAGTTTCCACCTTGGTTACATCACTTGTTAACGATACGACCTGGGCACCGGCGGCTTTGCAGACATCGGCGGTTGCCGCGAGATTTTTTTCGTCGCGATCGATTAGTACCAGGTTCACCTGGTCCAACTCGGCGAATAACTCGGCTGTTGCCTTGCCAAAACCGGAACCAACACCTGAGATAACTGCTACCTTTCCACTCAAAGACTCAGCCATTATTTTTTCCTCCTTCAACAATCTAATACGTCAGGTTGCTTTGCAGCTGGGCCAACAACTTGCCCAGTTCTTCTTCTTTGATCTCATAGCTGTGCTCCGGCCCGGGGAAATGTCCTTGTTCCACTTCCGTCCTGAATCTTGTCAAAGCCGTCACAATAATCTCGTTCAGGTCCAGATACACTTTGAGAAATCGCGGCGAAAGCTCTTTATAAAGGCCGAGCATATCTTGCGTGACCAGAGCCTGGCCGTCACATTTTGATCCGGCTCCAATCCCGATGGTCGGAATCTCGAGACTTTGCGTAATAATCTCGCCCAGGCGGGTCGGAATACATTCTAATATCAGTCCAAACGCCCCGGCATTGGAAAAGGCAACTACATCAGCCAGTATCTGCTGAGCAGACGCTGCTGTGCGGCCCTGAATTTGAAACATCCCAGAGCGAACGATTTTTTGTTTGATGATCCCAATATGCCCCAGTACAGGGATACCGGCGCCTACAATGGCCTTGACGTTATCCGCTTGAGCGCTGGTCCCTTCAAAGTGAACAGCGTCTGCGCCGCCCTCTTTCATGAGACGCACAGCCGTCTGGACGGCTTGTTCATTATTCTCGTAGGAACCAAAGGGTAAGGTTGTGACTACCATTGAGTTACCGGCCCCATTTCGGACAGCCCGGGTATGGTAAATCATCTCATCAACACTAACTGACACCGCTTCAGGTCGTCCGTTGCCCACAGTGCCCACCGCGTCACTTACTAATATTATGTCCACCCCGGCCTGGTTGATGGACCTGGCCATGGGATAATCATAGGCGGTAAGGAGTGAAATTTTTTCTCCTCGCCGTTTTTTCCCAAGTAGAGAAGACGGTGTTACTTTTCTGTTTGCGCTCATCTAGCAAACCTCCCTTGTAATAAGGTTTATGCTAGTCCTTCGTGGAGTCGGGCAGTAAGTTTTCGAGGTCAGAATGTGGACCAGGAATAATGCGCGTAGAAACCACTTCACCGATCTTTGCGGCGGCATTTCTCCCGGCGCCTAAGGCTGTGCGAACTGCGCCAACATCTCCTCGGACCATCACGGTGATGTAACCACCGCCAATGGCTCGCTTCTGTAATAACTCAACATTGGAAGCCTTTGCCATCGCATCGGCCGCTTCTATGCTACAAACCAATCCGCGCGTTTCAATCATTCCTAGTGCCTGAAGCCCGATTAGTTCCACGTTATCATTCTTAGCCATCGATACATCTCCTGAGCTAGCAAATTACTTTCTAATATTTCTTGAATGTCGTTTGACCATCGAATTGGATTGAGTTTAAAATTCCCACGATCACCGCATCAACAGGAGCGTTAATGTCCCATGCAGCAACGCGAGCTGAACTTCCTTCCACAACAATAACGAGTTCATCAGGTCCAACACCGACCACATCTTGGGCAATGTAGGGTTCACCGATGATCTTGCCTGTCTGATCGGTATTACTGACCAAAAGCAACTTGCTGTTTTCCAGCCGAGGTTCCTTTACAGTACAGATTGCCACGCCCACAACTTTCGCGATTTTCATCTCATCCGCCTCGTCTAATAGCTTTGCCCATCAGATCAATCAATCGATTTACTGTATTTGAATCCGCATCTCCACCTGGCTGATCCGCCAGGACGGCAGCCAGAGGTTGCGCACCCGACAGGGTAGTAGGAGCATGCTGGCAACCTGAAGGCTTGTTATATTTGTCGGTGGATTTCGTCGTCTGGCGTGGAGGAGATGGTTTGTGAGAGGGGGCATCTTGCTTCGCACCTTCGACCAGGGTGATATCCAATTGTTGAGCAGTTTCCCGGGCGAAGTCTGTAAGCGTAACCCCGGGGCCGATCTCAAGCTTTTGAACGCCCTTTGCCGATAATTCCTCAATATCTTTTGCGGTGTAGTAAACGGTCATGGCTATCGTCCAGCCGGCACTCTACCGTCCAGGGATTCAATTGCTGAGATCGCCGCATCTCGAGATTGCCTGACAGCAGAATCTGAACCCGAAATCATCAGACGTCCATACGCACCTGAATATGTGTAATGGTTGATTGTGATGCCGGCGGCCTTCTCCGCCTCATTGGCCGCCAGCACGATATAGGCAGCTGGAACGACCTCGATCACGCAAAAAGTTTGATTGGCCAGAACCAGGCCTCCGGCGTTCCCGGCATTTATCAGTTGGGCTTCGTGAGGATGGATACCGGATGTCAAATTGGCCGAAAGCACCCTTGGTTTAAGCCTATCGGATTCCTTCAATTCCAGCGCGTCGAGGGCTTTCTCCCCAGAGTATTTCACTGCTTCCTGGTGGTTAGAGTGGATTTCCATGAAGCCAAATTCACGTCCCATATTCAGGAATCCGGGCTGAACATTGGTGGTTTTTAGGGCGATATCCAACACTCTATAAACTTCAGCGGCGGGCGAAACCTCAATGTAAATCTGCGCGTCCCCTTCTATAGGGATCATGCCCATCGTTCGCTTCCCTGTAAATGCAGCGTATTGCGGCTGCATGCGATCAACCATCACATATGTTCGCAATTGCATGGTAACATCCTTTTTCTAAGCTTCGTTTTCATATCTGCCAGTTAATCCGCAGTCAGTCTGACAACCCGGACGCTATCAGGAATCAATTTCTCTACATCTCGATGGGGTTGGGCGATCACATGAACATTGACCAGTTCACCGGCAGCCTTTGCTGCTGCTGCGCCTGCATCAACTGCGGCTCGAACAGCACCAATCTCCCCTCGGATATAGACTGTGATATACCCACCGCCACTCTCTTCCTGACCAAATAGTTTGACATGGGCTGTTTTTATCATCGCATCGGCAGCTTCGATAGAAGCCACCAAGCCTATTGTCTCGACCATTCCTAAAGCGTTCATTGGATAAGCGTTATTCACCACTTCACTCCTTTTCCTCGAATCAACTTTGTCTTTTTAATTATTCGACTAGCTACTGTGAAAGAATATCGTGAGCAACTGTCATCGCCGCTCTTGTATTTGCTGGGTGTCCAACTTTTTGTAGTGCGACGCTGGTCGCTGACAGCAAACCCAAAATATTGTTTTGATTAAGCTGAGAGAGTGCACCGACATCTAAATAGAATGAACCGGGCGGGCCCATCCCGGCCGCCTGACTTTCTCCATAGCCAATATTCTCGATTAATTGACGGATAAATAGTTGGCTTTCCACTCCCGGGGGAATTCTAATATCCGTTCGGGTCCCCTGGCAGAAACGGGCGGGAGAATTGCAACCTGGACATTCGCGTCCATCGATGGTCAAGGAAAGTCCCATCTCGCTAATACCCCAACGAATTGCTTTGGCGGCAACATCGGCTGTGGGTGATACCACCCGGGCTGTCGGCGCATAGGACGATCCACCTCCCCAGATTTCAGCGATGGCCAGGCGCATCTGACGAGCGGCCGCTCGTGGGTCCGGCGCTTCGCGAATTCCTCGACCGCAGATCAGAACAGTAGCCGGGATATCCGCAAAAAATGGGAGTAGATCTAATGTTAAGCCACCCGTCACCGTGACCTTATAGCCCATGTCTATCAGCTGGCGAATTGTGACTTTGTCTTCCTCTCCCCATTCGCGGCCGGCTGATTGTGCATCCCACTCTCGGTGATAAACAATGCGATCAATACCGATCCGGCGCCATTCGGTGGCCCTGGCTACGATATCTCGGACGCCGGTGAGTTCCATGAGCATGATCTTGCCCCGTTTCTGAGCAACCGAGTAAGCCTGCTCCACGGTAGCCAAAGCAGCACCGCCAATCACAGTAATCATATCGGCGCCTGCGTCAAAAGCCATCGTCGCCTCGAGTCCACCAACATCGGGCGTCTTAAAATCAGCTAAAATGAGCTTGTCTGGGCAAATTTCTCGCATCGCCCTGATTGCATCAAGACCAGCCGCTTTACAGAGCGGCGTTCCAATCTCGATGATATCTACTTCTGGAGCCGTAAGCGCTGCCATAACCAGCGCTTTGGGTAGAGAAGTGTAATCGAGGGCAATCTGGAGTAGCGGTATTGTTTTCATATAGTAATCTTTGATTCTGGTTTCACAGACAACCCTTCTGGTATAAAAGCTAGAACCATTGGGCTGTTTGTGGCAAAGAGAGGAACACCGTTATTTTGCATGAGAATTACCAGTTTCAATGAGAGGTTTGGTAATCACTGAGATTCAAAGGCGACATTGCCGTTCGCATTTCTTTTTACTTAATGGCCCTTTTGAGGCGACTGATGGACCAAATCGGAAATTTTTTTCGCTTACTGGAACTTAAGTGAAATATTTTTCAGCACATGATAATAATATCAAATTGCATTGAGCTTGTCAAATTTTTCCTTGAATGGGGTTTTTTTCGGTAATTGTGTCACCCATTTATGGAGAAAACCGGCATTTCGGGCTGATAGAAACGCGCCATAAAAAAACATACATCAGTAATATTCTCTTACCATTAATCCGATTTTGATGGATGACTAAAACTTTCTATCGGATCTTCATTCTGGAACTACCTTGTTGCCAGGCGAAGTCCGAAGGTTTAGAGGTCGATCTTGATAGGGAGGAAAGAGAGACTAATTGAAAAGACGCCAGGAAACATGAATTTCTGTCCCAAACAAGTGGGACCTTTTTCATATCAGGTATATCAGCTCCCTGGAAGAAGCCGTCGCCGATTAGACATCAAGGTGAGAAGCTCACAATTGACCGGTGACAGCCAATCTGGCACCAGGAATGCCATTGGTCAGGCCGCCTCTGGCCAGATCCTGCATTTGAGTTTGGGTATCCCCCCAGGCAGCGGGTGTATAGTTGACCCTGTCGTAGCGAGGATAGCACACCTCCGAGTTACGGATCATGCCCATGCCCTTATGTAAGAAGCGGATGAAAAAGAGAAGACGGCCGATGAATTGGTCCTTTCGATGCTAGAGGTATTTAGTCATGGCCAATAACTTCTTGCCTTGTATCTTGAACCAGGCGTGTGATGGTTTGCTCACCGAGAACCATATCCCGGAAAACAATTTGAAGAGGATAATAGGTGGGAGTAATTTTGGTGTCAGACAAGTGGCGTCTTATGTTCAAGGATAGCTTCGCGACAAGACGAGGACAGGTATAGATTGGGAGCTGAACAACCATGAGTAGAATGTCAGAATCGGGAATGGAATCAATAATAATCCATCACCTTAGCGGCTCTTAGGATCCCAACCACGCTCTTGGCATCTTGCAAACGACCGTCAATAGCCATGGTCACCAATTCACCAATGGGATAGGGTTTGACTTCGATCTCTTCATCCGGATCGCGCAGGAGGGGTGCTTCGGTCAGGTTTCCGGCCAGATAAAGGGCCATGATTTCATTAGTCAGGCCGGGCGCCGGCCATACTTCCCCCAAGGAGCGCCAGGTTTCGGCCTGATAACCGGTTTCTTCTCGCAATTCTCGCCGGGCGCAGGTGAGCCAATCTTCTCCTTCTTCGCGGGTTCCGGCCGGTAGCTCCAGGATCCACCGCTCCAACGACAGGCGATATTGGCGCAGCATGATTACCTGCTCCCCTATCATGGGCACGATAAGCACCGAGCCGGGGTGATCAATAACCCCTTTCTCCAGGACAGTCCCATCTGGCAGTTTAAGCTCGAGGACCCGCAGGCGCCATGAACTACCCTGCCACTTTATCTGAGATAGGTAATCTTGGGAAGGCAAAGTAAACAAATTATCTTGACGCGTAGTGAGATATGCCTCTAACCGCCACAGGTGGTGGGGATGAGAATCTGCTGGCCGACGTTGATGTAATTCGGATTAGCTATACCGTTGTAGGCGGAGAGCTCAGCCACGGTACATCCATAACGCAAGCCAATGCGATAAAGGTTCTCACCTGCCTGGACGGTATGTACCTGTTCTCCTGAGGGCAAGGTCACTGGTTCAGAGGCTTCGGTTGGCGGTGTCGCCTGGGTTTGATCGACCGGCTCAGCGCCGCCACCCTCCGGTGGAATCGTTGGGACATTCTCGCCACCTCCATCTGGTTGCCCGCTGTCAGGTACAGTCGTATCAACTGTCGGCGGTACGACCTCAAGAGTCGGTACAAGGATAGGGGTCGAGCCATCTGGCGCTGTCGCCGGCGCCCCCTCGACGGTGGGCACTGGGGTCGGCGTTGACGCCTCTTCGTTAAGCGGCCGTTCGCAAGCGACAAGCCCAATAGCTAGCATCGCTATCAAAAGTATAAATATGTGCCGGGAGGAAAAAGTTAATCTCACAGGGACCTCCTGCTCCGTAACGGACAACTATACATAATGATGGCAGTTTACCATAATGATATATTAGCGTCAAGACGCCGGCAGGGGGTCACTTCGATTGCATCAACGCTTGCCCATGCTATAATGCTTGTCCAATTTATAATCATATATGTAGTACCATGACATCACGAAATTCAAGACCGGATTCATCTTCAAGCTCACGCTTGCCCCTTTGGGTATTAGGAATATTTGCCGCTATTGTACTGGCCTTCTTGATTGTTAGCTCAATCTGGCTTTTCAGGACTGTTCTCGGCCTGGCTTCCGATTTAGATTTACCCAATCCTGATTTTGGCCAGGTTGACGAACCGGCTGAGGGCTCGTCGGCTGGAGCGATCAGCTCTGCCGAAGAATCAGAACCAGAGAGTGAGAGTATCTTTTCCAACCCATTACCAAAAAAGTGGTCCGGTCATGACCGGGTATCCATCCTGGTGCTTGGCATAGATCAGCGCTGCGATGAGGATGGTCCAACCCGGACAGATACCATGATGCTACTAACCATGGACCCGGTGGGACTCACGGCCGCGGCCCTGTCCCTTCCTCGCGATCTTTGGGTTGAAATACCCGGTTTTGATGTTGAAAAAATCAACCAGGCCCACTTTCTCGGCGAGCTCTACGAATATCCTGGAGGGGGCCCGGCTTTGGCCGTCGAAACAGTTGAAGCTACCCTGGGGGTCGACATTGATTATTATGTCACTGTGAACTTCGACGCTTTTGTCAGGTTAGTTGATGAAATTGACGGCATTGAAGTCGAAGTCACCGAAGATATCGACGACAACACCTACCCTGACAACTGCTATGGCTATGACCCTTTTTATATTAACGCTGGTGTCCATCAATTAGACGGGCAATCCGCGCTTAAATACGCCCGCACCAGGGCAACGTTCGGAGGAGATGTCGATCGGGCTATGCGCCAGCAGCAGGTGGTCATGGCAGTGAGGGATAAGATCTTACGTATCAATATGATCCCCCAGCTTCTAACCAGGGCGCCAGAGCTGTGGCGGATCTTCCAGGATAACGTCGAGACAGACCTACGCCTGAATGAGGTGATAGAGTTGGCACTGTTGGCCCAAGATATCCCGGGCGAGAACATACGTACCGAGGTGCTTAATTATGACTATGTTTATAATGAACTAACGCCGGACGGTCAGGCAGTCCTGATACCCGTTCGCGATAAGATTCGTGTATTACGTGATCAACTATTCGCACCGCCGGCGATCCCCACCCCGGTTATTGAGAATTTACCACAACTCACGGCAGCAGAAGGGGCCCGGGTGGCGATTTACAACGGTACACCCTTTTTCGGTCTGGCTGGAGAGACGCAAACTTTCCTGGCTGAGTACAATATTAATATCGTTGAGATCGGCAACGCCGAATCGAGTGAATATAACAGCACTCAAATAATTGATTACGGATCGCATCGTAGCACGACTCTCTATCTAACCCAGATAATGCAGATCCCCCCGCTCAATATCAGCAGTAGTAATCAGCCAGCGGGTGATTTTGACGTTCTTATCATATTGGGAAATGATTGGGAAGTGCCTGGTCTCGATGAATAACTCGTGGTTAATTATGACCCGTAGCAGAGCGTGGCAGTGGTGGGGATTGTCCAATAACATACCTAGTTTGTATGCGTTCGAGAAATAGTTGGGCAAGGTTATTGTTGTTGATGGCCGTGATGTTTTTAACGGCCTGCTTGGATGATCCGACCAGCAATATCCCATTATCTCCTACGGCAACTGTCGAACGAGGGCCAACCAGGTAACGATCAACACCTCAGCCGGCTGATTCCCCCCCGCTTAAAACCCGCCCTCCTGGTAACGGAACAACCCCGGCAACCAAACCACCACCAACACCAACCGCAACGGCAACGATTACACCATCTCGGAACTATCCTGATGATTGGCGCCTCTTTGGTGATCAACGTTTTGGTCTGCAAATTGCTGCCCCCGAGTTCTGGGTCAACCTGACCGGTGAGCTACGCCACACGGCATCCTATGACCAGCTTGGACCAAAGGTGCTTTTATTAGCAGATTTTCCCGAAACCGGTCGCAATCTTCTAAATGGTACTCCTTTAGGCCAGGGCTTGTTTGTTTTCGCATTTTTTGACAGTTCAGCCTCGGCCGAGATAGCGCCGATCGATCGCCTATTAGAATTTGTTGCTGCGGCTGATATCGAAGTTATCACCAAAGATGACGTGACCCGTTTCGAGTTCAACGACGGCGACGGTGCATTCATAGATCTCGAGGCTGATCTGCTGAATATCTTCCCGATTAATGAGGATACGTTGCATTTCCGCCTGCTATCCCTGGCTAAATCAGATACAGGTGAAAAGGTCATATTCATATTGGGCGCTAGTGAGAGTAACGAAGGATCGTATGATGAGTTGATCGATATCATCATGGATACGTTCACCTTGCCGCCGACTAACAATCGAGTTCGCGGCCGGCTGGGGGGTGGCGGACCCGTCAACGACTCCTTGGAGAAAGGGATCGCCGACCTATGGACTTTTAACAGTCTTGGCGGCAATTACGCCACTATCACCTTGAAACCCGATGAGGGAATTGTGGATTTAACGCTCAATCTAATCGATCCCGATGGAAATATCCTCACCAGCATGGATAATGGTTATGCTGGCGACATCGAGGTATTAACTGATGTATCGTTACCGACGGCCGGCAATTATGTGATTGAAGTAAGTGAGTTCTTTAACGAAGCGGCCGGTTATGAGTTAAACCTTCTCTTGACTGATGAGCCCCAGTCTGGTGGTGGCGGTCCCATTCGTCTTGGTCAAGAGGTATACTCGGAATTACCCGAAAATGGCGAGCATCTTTGGGCTTTTCAGGGGACGGCCGGGCAGGCAGTGACGATGATCTTGACCTCCCACACTGACCAGTTGGATGTTATCCTTGAATTTCGAGGACCGGATGGTAGCGAACTCGTTCTCCTCGACGAAGGATTTGCCGGAGATCCAGAACTGCTTACTGGCTATGAGATTACTGTTACCGGTGAATACGTCATCCTGGTTAGAGGTTTCGCCGGTCACGGCGGCCCTTATTCCCTGTTCCTTGATGCAGGTGGCGAGAGTACCGTTAATTTTTTTGATGCTGGTAACCTCCAGTATGGGGAGAGTGGGCGGGAGACTTTGCGTGAAGATGAGGCGCACGCCTGGTTCTTTGATGGAGAAGCTGGCGATGAGGTGACTATTGAGGTTTCACCCTTGGAACCAAACCTGGATATGGATATTTGGCTACTTGACCCAGAGCTCAGGCAACTGGCAACCAAGGACGAATTTTTGTCTGGCGAATCCGAGAAGATCGAACAATCATTACCTGTTAACGGCCAATATTTACTGTTGGTACGCGAATTCTTTGGCGAACCTGGGGATTACGAGGTGGCTCTTGATGTTAGCGGAGGCAATATTCTTGAAATCGCTGGCTCGATCAGTTACAGCCAGACTATAACGGGTACTTTACCGGCGGGGAAACAAGTTGGCTGGACCTTCTGGGGCCAGTTCGACGAGATTGTTAATATCAAGCTGTCCCCTATCAATGGTAACCGCGACTTAGTCATCATATTGCTAGATCCAATAGGAAATACAGCCACTTCCGTCGATAGTTCCCTCTCGGGCCTTCCGGAAAGCCTAGAGGGGTTCCGACTTACCTATGAAGGCCAGTGGATGATTGTCATCCAGGAGTTCTTCAATGAGGGGAGTGACTACGAACTTCAACTTTTCAGGCAAGTTATTGGAGAGCCACAGGACGAATAAGCCCTCTAGAAAGGCACTTACTTAAAAAACCAAGCGATGTACTAGCTGGATGTTACTCTGGTAGAGTCAAATCATAGACCTCGCGCTTGCGCCATCCTGATCGCTGGGAGATTGTCGCTGCAGCTTCCTTGCGACCCAATCCCCTCCCCACCTCGGTGGCAAACGCAGCCTTAACAGCCGCTTCATCCCAGCGACTCTCTGCCGCATTTGAACCCTCAACAACCACCGTCACTTCTCCCCGGATTTTGTCCACGCCGAAGTCAGCAATCGCTGCGCTGGTCGATCCTCGCCATATTTCTTCATAAAGCTTGGTCAGCTCCCGGCCGATACAAACCTGGCGATCCCCAAGAACGACCTCAACATCCCCCAACAAAGCCAACAAACGATGAGGCGCCTCATAAAACACCAGGGTATAAGGCAATGGAAGAACGGTTGTTAATGCCTGCCGCCGGGCTTTTTTCTGTCGAGGTAGAAATCCATGGAAGAGGTACTTGTCAGTTGGCAAACCACTGGCGACCAGAGCGGCAACAGCGGCCGAAGGGCCAGGGACTGGTATAATTCGGACCCCCGCCTGAATAGCGGCCTGAACCAGCCGGTAACCGGGATCGGATAAGCCAGGCATGCCGGCGTCGGATACCAAAGCAACATCCGAATGACTCAATTTGTCAATAATCTCGGCAATCCGCGCCTGGTCGCTATGCTCATGGAAACTAGTGAGGGGTGTATCTATCTCGTAATGCTTAAGAAGGCGACCGGAGTGTCGCGTGTCCTCGGCCGCAATTAGCCCCACCTCCCCCAGGATACGCAAGGCCCTGAGGCTGATATCCTCCAGGTTACCAATAGGTGTCCCGACAAGGTAGAGAGTTGGCATGAGAATAAAGGCGCCGGTCAAGAAGTCCCGACAAACAACTGCCCTTAGTGGTTCTGCACGAAACCAAAGCTAATCAGGTTCTGATTACAACTAGCCCGGGTCTGGATACGATAGACTTGAGACACGGCCGTTCCATTGACGGTCTCTAATTGGACATTGTTATCCTGTATGCGCGGCGCATCGAATAGGAATTGCTCATATCCACTCGGACCATAAGCCGGCGCCCCACCGACAGGCGCCCTGACGTCGATACCGCTATCCCAAACATGGACCTGGTATTCGCCGGTTGGTACCGGGTTGCCGTTCAGATCCAGCACAGTCCCCCCAATGCCCATCCAATTACAACCGGCGGCATTGGCAAAATTTTGTAGATATTGCGGGCTAACATCGTCCTTAGTAAATACAAACGCTGAACGCGTGCTGGTAGCTGTTGGTGTTGGACCTGCCGTCGGCGTATCGGTTGGTGTCGGCGTCGCTGTTTTGGTCGGCGTTGGCGGTGGCAATGTCGCCGATGCCGATGGCGTTAAAGTCGGCCGCAGGGTATTAATGGGCACTGGCGTCGCGGTATCGCCCAACGGCACCGGTGTGTTGGTCGGCGGCAGACTGACCACAGGCGGCGTGTCTGACGGCAACGGTGTTGGTGTGAATGTCGGTGGCTGCGCTAAGGTCGCCACCAATGTTGCTGTCGCTTGTTCCGATTCCTGTCCAGATAGATCGGCAATCAAGTTATTCGGTGTCACTATCACAATAAGAACCAGCCCAACAACGCACAGAGCAGCAACAACCAGCACAACAGCTAAAATATTAAAGATATTAATGCCCCCACCGCTCTGACCGGTGGTCTCGTCCTCGAAGCTTGTATCCTCCTCGAAGGTGTCTTTATCCATATTATTTTCCCTCCGCTGTCAGGCGAATGCTACTCTAATTCTTTCGAGAACTATAATGCTAAATAGTATCTTCGCTCGTCAATCAACAAATAAGTAAATCCAAAAGGACTTTTCCATTCTGTTGCTTGCCTAGCGGCATCAGACCTCAATAAAACGAATAATCTCAGCCTCTTCCCATTGCTGAGATAGCCACTGTTCAAATTTTTGTTGCAGTTGTCTGAATAACAAATCAGCGCTTAAGTTACGCTGGGGATCACGTTCAACAAGTTGGATGATATAGAAAGTTGTGGCACTACCTTCAACCCGGGTTCCGGCGACAACTTCGCTGGTTTCACCCGGTTGGAGATTAAACGCGGCTTCTTCAATTTCTGGAACAAGCAACGAACCGCGGGCAAAGAAACTGAGATCGCCGCCATTTTCACCGGTAACGCGGTCAAGAGAGTGTTGTTGAGCAAGGGCTGCAAAATCAACACCGTTGCGAACCTGATCTAATAACGATTGAGCCAATAGTTGATCATCCACCTGGATATACCGGGCGTGAACTTGCTCGACGGCTCTGGGCACATCAGCAGTAACAGAATCGACCATTTTTTCAGTCAACATCTCGGTTGCCAAGGCAATTGTGAACTCATCCAAAGTCATCTGGTTTGTTTGCAACCAGGCAATGAAGTTTTCTTCTCCGCCGGCTAATTCCTGCAACTCAGCCATGCGTTCCGATACCATTTCAGGAGTTATCACGATACCATTTGCCGCAGCCGCCTGAGAAATCAGCGCCGTTTCGATCATTGCATCTAGCACAACCCCCCGGTAACTATCCAATTGATCTCCGTCCGATAAGCCAAGCTGTAACTGGGCTTGCTCATACCGGGCCAATTCCTTCTCAAACTGGGAAAGCAAGATCGGATGGCCATTAACCGTGACGGCCAGCGGTTCGGAAGGCGTGGCTGTTGCCGGAATGGGGGTGTCTGGTACGGCCGTTGGCGGGGCATCGACCGGTTGCCCACCATCCTCGACCGGAGACAGGGTCGGGACGCCAGGTGTTAATTCGGTTCCCGGCACCAGGGTTGGCAAGGGATCGTTTTGACAAGCGACCAGGAACAAGAGGGTTACGAAGGCAACTAAGACAAATTTGCGTTGAAGCATGGGTAAATCCATAAATTCTGCGCTGGGGCTTGACCAATCAGCGCCGGTATAGCGACATAATGTTAGCAGATTATACACCCGCAATAGGCCAACGCAACAGCGTACTAGAGTACGGGGTCTCGTCAGAATCCCCTATTATATGGATGTCTCATTCAACGGAAGTTTAGAAAAACAGGGGACCCGAAAGCCATCGCCGGCATAAGGCCTGATTTCATTGTCAAAGATCGTGAACTTGTTTGGATTGTGTTAGGATCTTAAAATGAGATCACTCCAATTAAGTAAAGAATTACGGCAAAGATGCCCCCCACGATGAGAACGATGCAGCCGATTCGAAAAACGGCCGCCGTCAAGCTCAATAATATCCTGAAAAGGAACCATAGCGCCACCAACGCCACTACTACGACGATAATGGTTACCGGGTCAAAAGGCATGATCAACTATCCCCCATCTAAGAATGGTTGTCAATGGATTTAAATCGGCTTCCGCTCAGCTTCTCTAATCCATAATACCAGGATAAGAACAGCCAGGGCCATAACAGCAGAGGCGACCAATCCCAGCAATTCATAACTTCCACGTGCCATGATTTGGGGGCCCAGCAAGGCAGCCACTCCTCGACCCAATCCACCCATGGCCAGCACAATAGACATGACAACTCCGCGGGCGGATGGTACCACTTCTGTCATCAGGGGTATTCCACCAACAACACTCATTTCAAAAAACAAAAACAAAACAAATAAGCTTATTAACGCGGCCGATAGGTTGATGCTAGTATACGGAATTGCCAGGTACATCAGGCAACTCATCAAGCCAGTAATAATGACAAATGGGCGTTTCCCCAGCCGGTCTACATAAACCGCGGTAAAGATCTCCCCGGTGAGTTCGGCGCCGCCAATGATCGCCGTTGCTAAACCCAGGGTGGCGAGGCTGAGGTCATAGGAGTTTTCCATCACGCCCCCATATACAATCAACAACAATTCATTTGCACCCATCACAAGGAAGATATAAATGCCGGATGCCCAGATGACAGGGTTTCTACGGATGATCGTCCAGGCTGAGCCAAGAGGAGAGCCTGTTCTACCTTGGCCGTCGCCTGAGGGGATTGTGCGCCACAAAACGAAGGCGGACGCCAGGCCAAAAGCGGCTAACCAGGCATAAGGCGCCTGCCATCCCTGACGCTCCATGGCAATGCCCACCAGAGGAATACCTAGTAAAAAAGCGCCTGCCCACGATAATTCCGTTATAGCCAGGGCCCGCCCACGTTGATCGTAGGCTACGCTATCACCCAGGTAAGCCTGCATGGCCGGATTATAAATCACATTAGAAATAGCGATTATCGTCAGCGTAACGCCAAATGCCCAAAGGGTAGGCCAAATAAGTACGATAGCGCACCCCAAGGAAAATAGGATCATGGCCAATACCATCATTAACCGGCGACCAAAACGATCGGAGAGGGGACCAAACAAGGGGCTCAATAGGCTGGTGAAGCCACGTAACGAGACGATCGCAGCGAGCGAAGCGATAGGAACGCCAAGCCCGCGGGCGATGGCCGGTAAAAATGGATAAACCATGCGGAAGCCGGTATTGATAAAAAGCTTGCTCCCGGTCAGGGCTCTGATTTCGGCTTTATATTGTCTGGTATGTTCTTCGGTCACCGCGGGAGTTTATCCTTGAGCCTGGAATTAGAAAAGTGATGCCTTCTGGTCTTATAAGCCAAATACGCCCTACGGATGGCTTGTGTTATGATCGGCAGCTGGTCAGGTGTCCTGAGAGGTCAGAAATCGATATATATGGAGAAAATCATGCCTGAGGATCGTTGGATTATACTTAACGAAGAAAAGGTTCTAGATCATCCTTATGTCAATGTAATCTACCAGTCTATCCAGTTACCGGATGGTCGAATTATCCCTGATTGGCCGATGATTCAGACGAGGGATTACGTCAATGCATTGGTGCTCAATGAAAGCGGGCAGATTATGATCCTGAAAGGCTACAAACACGGGCACGGCTGGACGAGTTGGCAAGTATTAGGCGGCTACCTGGAAGCTGGGGAAGAGCCGGAAAAAGCCGTACAAAGAGAGTTGCTAGAAGAAACGGGTTATCAGAGCGATCAATGGCAACATCTGGGCAGCTTCACCATTGATGCCAACAGGCATGTTGGTACCGGGCATTTTTTCCTGGCCCGGGATGCCAGGCTGGTAGCCGATCCCGATCACGACGACCTGGAACAATTTACCATCGATTGGGTTAGTGCGGAGGTTCTGCAGCAAGCCCTATTCGACGGTCGGGTGGCTATCGCTAGCTACGCTATCAACATCGCTCTGGCTTTACTGGTTATGTAGTGACTGCAGGTACAACCCTGGCACTGGCCTGGTTAATCCAGTTTACCGGATCCCCTTGCCATTCAGCGACATGGGTGTGAGTTACCACTTCCTCCGGAGTCAGGCTGGCCAATTGGGCAAAGGTAAAAACGCCTGCCTCGTTCAGCCGACGGGCGAAGGTAGGGCCAATGCCGTTGATCGTCGTCAGGTCATCGGTCTCAGACTCACGAGCTACCTCTTCCACCTCCAATTCAGCCTCATACACCTGGTCAAAAAGCAATCCAACCAGTCCGGCGACAAGGTTGATCATCGTTTTCGGCCGCGGTATTGCAAACATCATGTCCTCCTTAGCGAAAAATCTTGCGATGCCTGCAGGCATCGCTCTGTATAATATAGCCTTTTGAGATGTATACTCATCTATGACGCACTGCATTATATCATAGGTTGATACCCCCAGGGAATGCCGGGCGATGATCAGATTAGCTATGACTTCATCGACAATGAGCGCGAATTTATCGGCTAAATGCGACGTCAAAAACATGGCTTCTTTTGCAATTCAGCTCGCTCAGGTTTAGAATGCCGGTAATTGTAAATGAAGGAGGGCGATCTGTCCCAAGCTCAGAATGATTTCGACCGTCTAGAATTGACTCGCCTGCGGAGAGAGCTGGAAGAAGCCCAGAAATCTCTGTCCGTGGCCCAGGCTGAATTGGATCAGCGCAACGCTGAGATCAGATTGTTAGAGCGCCGGATACGTATCCGCCTGGGTAGATTGGTAGATTCTCTAGCGGTACTAGAGGAGGAGATAGAGGGTTACGAAGTTGAGCTAGCCCGCCGCTCCAGCCCGATGGATATCAACTCCGGCTACCTACCTGTGGAAGAGCAATATCGCCGGGTATGGAACACATCCTCTGACCCGGCGGTCGATAAACCCCAATCCGAATCGCCAGCAATACACTTCGATTTGACAGACGAGAAGCAGGTCAAGCGTCTATATCGCCAGCTTGCCCGTCGTTACCATCCCGATCTGGCCCAGGATAGGAATGAAATCCAATACCGCACCAAAAAAATGGCAGCGCTCAATGAAGCTTATGCCTCCCGAAGTTTAACTGAGCTGGCCGCTCTGGCGAGTGAAGCAAAACCATCTTCCAAGGATCTTTCTTATCGGGCCAGTACCACAGCCGAGATGATCACGGCGTTACTGAAAGAGCTGGCCCAAGTCCGACGGCAAACCTCACTGATCCAAAACGAAATTCAGAATCTTCATAACTCCCCGGTGATTCGGCTTAGCCTGGAAACAAAGTTAGCTCAACAGGTCGGCCGGGATCTCTTGGGCGAGATGGCCAAAAATCTAAGGGTTACAATTGCGGTAAAACAGCGGGAGAGAGATGAGTTAAGAGCAAGGTTTGACCAAACAAACCGTTGACTGCGCCGAGCGGCCGCGCCTGACAGCTAGGTTAACCTTAAACAACCTTCGAAATCAGGGCTTAGCCCCCCAATGAGTAACAACGATTATGAGCTGAGTTTGTGGATGCATATCGATGGGTTGGACCTCAAGTAACACATAACCTTGATCCTTTAGTCGCCGGGCATCCCGAGCCAAAGTAGCCAAATCGGAACTCACATAGATTATTCGTTCAGGGGCTATGGCAACAATCTGATCGATAACATCCGGCGGCAAACCAGTATGGGGTGGATCCACAACCATCAAGTTGGGTTTAATCGTTAACAGAGGAAGGATCTCTTCCACTTTGCCTTCATAAAGTGACACATTGTCCGCGGTCGCCAGATTGACGACCGTATCGGCAATGGCATCCGCGTTTTCTTCAATCGCGATAACCTCATGAGCAGCCTCGGCTAAGAAGGCGGTCATTACACCAACACCACTATATAGCTCGACCACGGTGTCACTGCTTTTCAAGGAAGCAAATTCAATTACCTTATCCAGAAGTAATGCAGTTGCCGGTGGGCTGGGGTAAAAGAAAGCGCCAGCCGATACCCGAAAATCGCGCCCTTTCACAGATTGCACAAGATAAGTATCGCCGACAAGATTAATTGCCTGGCCATCGGGCAGGGCCAGGGCAACAGAAATTGGAAAATCCGTGGTCAGGGCCGGGGGTTCCACGTCCTCAACTTCAAGCACGGCCAGCATGGCCCCACCATCTCCCCGGCGTAGGGTCAATTTTCTTAAGCCTTCCAGAATGAGATCAACATCCTGAAAAACCTCCATCAGCTCTGGGTGAGTAATGGGACAGGCTTCAATAGCTATCACTTTTGCCAGGTACGGTGACCACAAACCAAGCTCTCCTTCTGTAGTCGGACTAAGCTTAATCTCCGATGCATAAGACCATCGTTCCGGGTTGCCCTGGACCGGCTTGATTGGAATGTTCTCAAATCCACCAATCCGGCTCATCTGATCGTTAACCACCATCCCTTTGTACCGTAACTGCGCCTCATATTGGATATGTTGGAAGTGGCAGCCACCACAAGAGCCGAAATGCGGGCATTGGGGATCAATCCGCTCAGCCGAAGGAACCAACACTTCAACCAAATCACCCCAGGCGAAACGCTTCTTTTCATCGGTCACCCTGACACGCACCGTTTCTCCAGGTATTCCAAAAGGGACGAAAATAACACGTTCGGATTCATCTCGGCCTAGAGCCGCTCCGCCGTTGGCCATATCCGTCAATTCCAGGGTGAGTGTTTCCATAGTTTAACCATTTTTAAGGCGACATTGCCGAGTAGAGTAGCGGTATGTCCAACCAGCTAACCGATACGGCCTGTAACCAGTAGATAGGTAAAAGAGACCATAAACCAATGAATGAAGAAAGGGTAAAGGAAAGAGCGCGATTTCCAGGCGACATATCCAAAAGCTGCACCGCCAAAGATTGTCGTCAGGGCTTCAAACTCTGGCTTGCCCAGGTGCATGAAAGCAAAAGGTACCGCCTGGAGCCAAATTGCCGGGCCGGGCCCCAAGAATGAGGCCAGCCCAAACAATAAAAAACCTCGCCACATAAATTCCCAGGCCCAATATTCTACGGCCGTTATCCACAACAAATAAAGTGTGCCTTCTGGCGCCCTGGCTTTGTAATAACTTTCCATAGACTGTGTACGGACAAGAAACCAGAGAATTATGGCCATTCCAAGGCAGCCGGCAAGCGTAAACAGCAAGCCAGTTCGCCAATTGCCAATTCGAAGGCCATAGACCGCCGGCTTTTCCCGGAACAATATCAAAATCACAGCCATGGGAATGATGAAATAATAAAGGAAACGATCATAGGCTTTGATGCTGGTTGGCGAATGACCATACGAATCAATCATAGCCAGCACGGTGCTGAGAACGATGATTAGGGTTAGTTTGAGGTTAAACTCAACCCCACCAATCGATATGGCCGTGCGCTTGTTCATGGGGCTGGCGCTATACCTACTAACATTGAAAGCCGGGTCTCCCCTGTATTCTCCACCCCATGGGTAAGGCCGGCCGGTGCCCAGACAATTTGGCCTGCAATGGCCCTTTTCCGCTGCTCGCCTAGCCAGAAAAGTCCGCTGCCTTCGACCACATAATAGAATTTATCTTGACCATCATGATCATGCGGTTTCTGTACCTGGCCAGGCTCTAGACAATTCAGGCCAATAAGCAAAGACGCGCTACTAAATAGCGTCGTTTTATAGTACTTTTCCAAGCGTTCTCCGACGAAATCGTCTACGCTTTTTACCAAATCCATTATGGACCTCTACTCGAAATTGTTCACACCAACAGTGGCTGTTGGTAACATTGATTATAACAAAAAGCGTGCCCGACCATTGATCGAGCACGCTAATAAATATTCTATTTACCTGGCAACTATAACTGGCACTGATGTCGGTAACAGATCGCCATGTGGAAGCGATCCGGTCAGGCTAGTTGCACCATATCCTGCAGGACGCGCTCCATGGCCATTGTGTGTCCACAGACCGCTCTGGTCGAGAAGAAGTCACAATCACAGTTCCAAATGCCCTGGTTATATTTAACAACGTGGATATTATTATCACCCTGAATTTGCACCTCGAACGAGTTAAATGTAAATCGGTCTCGCTCTTCCGCATACAACTTCCCCTTCTCGATTTTACCAATCATACCATAGTCCATAACGCTATCCTCTCCTTATCTAAGTGACCGCCAACCCAGGGAATCAAGGGCAGTTCAGGTCAGTTATTGGGAATAAAAAAACGCACGCGAAAGGCGTGCGTTCGGCTATCAAAAATAGCGGTGACTTTTTCTCTTCACCATTCATAGTCACAAGTATATCCACGAAGAATATCGTGTCAATCCATCACTATTCATTTCAACCTACGATATAACTACGATCAACGTTGCCGGTCTTGAGCGGTTTTGACCAAGCTGCAAGCCATCATTACGCTTCTATTCGATCCATATCTGGGCTAATTTTAAATGGGTGTCAATCCAATGCCCATCTTCAGCAATGATGCTCAGGCGTTGGTCGGTTACCACATCTCGAACAGAAATGATAACGTTATAACGGCCTGGTGGCGTACCACGGTCAATGGTTAACCCATGTAGATCTTCAACGATTTGCTGGCTATGCCAGGTTTCAGTAGGTAACATGCCGCCGGACGGACGGCCATCAGCCCAGCCCCATTCGCCGCCATCTTCCGCCTGCAGCCGAACCTCAACAATGTAATCCTTGTCCAGATCCCGCAATGAATGCCAAAACAGGGACACCTCAATCACCTCGCCCGGTTTCGCCGACCTCCGATCGTATTGATAACCGACCAATCGCATCTCATCACCGAAGTTCTGGTCCTGGTTATTGGGGAAGTCGCCATCATTGGGTCGCAAATCAACCACGCCTAATTGTACTGCGTCACCCAACGGGCGATTCTCTTTATCGCTCGCCGCCAGCCGGTAAGCACCCGACGCGTAAAGTCCTATGCTTAGCTGGCCCATCTCCGGGGCGTAGACAGTTTCGGGTACGTACAAACGGATTGAATCTAAAAAACGGTCACCGGGACGCCACAAACTACTGGGAAAATTGCCTAGACCTGGATGTGTATCACGTTGGGCTACCATGGTATTGGCCTCATCCATGAGATGAAGAAATACCAGGTAATTTCCCGGCGGCTGGGCGTTTACTTCCCAGTACAGATCAACATCGATTGGCTCTCCTGGAATAGCGGCCTTTTGGTTAATCTCATAGCCAAGAAGAGTTACTAGACTATCAAATCGGATATCGACCCGGTTAGGTACCACCTGGTCTTTGGTCAAGGAGGGCGGCCGGGCATAGGCTGGGGCTAGATAATTAGTGAGCACCAAAAGTGACAGAGCGAGCATCCCAATCGTCAATGTCAGGGCCAGAAAGTTGAACGCAACTTGGTCTGGTCCGGCCTTAATTTCCCCGATTTCTGAAACATGCCGACCGCGCTTTAGCCAAAACAAGATTTCAAGCAGGATCTGACCGAGTCCGTAAACGATGAGTACCGCGAGAGATGAAAGTGCGGGGAAGAAAAAACGGCCATTTGGTCCGGCCGGACTAACCAGCATGTAGTTAAACAGTACCAGGAAGAAGAGCCCGACATTGGCTATGAGTAAGAGCAGGCTAATCCTTTCCCGAGTGGTTGCCCGGCGGATAAATCCAATCACTACTCCGATGAGACCGGTGGTGGTCAGAACCATTAACCCGGTGTAAATCGCCTCGGGCAAAGGAATCTGGCCAAATCCAAATCGTCCCCAAAGGGTCGTCCAGGCATAAGGCAATTCAGATATTGCCAGTCCGAAGCTTTCGACAGGATTGCGTACCCCCCATAGTTCGGTTAGTTCCTGAAAGCCGGTTGGCTCACCGAATAAAATCTGGTTACGCACAAACCACCAGCCGGCAAGCAATCCGGCAACCACAAACAGAATAGTATTCACCCCCAACCAGAGCCTAAAATGAGCCCTTCTTACGTCGCTACTGGGATGCGTAGGCAGGTCCAGACCGTCCAATGTGGACTTAACAGGGTCATTGGGGTTCTTCCAGGTCGCCCAGGTGATAGATGCCTCGATCAAAATGATGATGGCCGCCAGGTTAAACTTGCTCATCAGCGAGATCCCGTAGAGAACGCCGAAGATTATGCCCCAACGCCAGCTGAGTCGCCCCGGGTTGTCCAATAGGACAATACAAGCATAGATAACAGCGGTTCCACACAAGGCGGCGATGATGTCATTATTAATGGCCCCGGACATGTAGAGAAACATCGGGTTAAAAGCTACCAACGCGGCCGAACCAAGAGCAATTCCCTGCTGCCGGGGCCAGATATTCTTGGCAGTCAACCAGGTAAGATATACAACGCCAGCCCCTATCAATATGTTGACAATTCGCACGATATGCACTGCCAGAGCTTCACTGCTCCAGGGAAAAGCCTCGTCCTCTGCATGCAAGTACTGGTTCTTGTTATCCCGACCAACATCCCAATAGCGATAGGCCCAAAAAGGATTCTCTATTGGTGAATCACAGACGCCCCGGCCCGTATCTATCCAGGCAGTCGCCAGGGCGCCCAGGGCGTAAAAGAGCGGTGGGTGATGAGCTTGGGAGCGGCAGGCTTCCTGACCCTGGATCGGCAAGCGACCACTGGTCACCAGGGTGCGCACAAAACGATAATGACGTAGTTCGTCCGTCGCCTCGTGGATGGGATTAATCACGCTGTAGGCGAAAGAGAGGCCAAGAAACAGCAACAGGATGGCCCAAATACCCCAGCGATCAACCACTGTCTTCTGCTCGACCAATTTGCCTTCCATATTAATCAGGTTCTGCTTGATAATCTCTACGATAGATAATTGCGATAGTCATGTCAGAATTGTGTTCGCCATTACCTTTTCGTTGGCCCAAACATTGTCAATGCTATTGTCCGCCAAACTCAATCTGTAAATGATCTTGTTCATCTTCGGTCAATATACGCTCTCCAGTCAATGGATCATAAAGACCAAAAATGACAGAAACTGGAATCTTCCCTGGGGGCGTTATAAAGCGGTGCTGTTGTAGAAAACGATCCCCCGGCAAAATAGTATGCTCATCAATCCATAGACCATCATCACCTGAAATCACCTCACCTGCCCCATCCAGGAGTTGGCTGAAAACGTGTAGTCGTGGTCCAGCGTAGATATCCGGCGGTGGCGGGTTGCTGATCAATAACCTGGGCGCTACCTCAAGCGAGTCGTTTAATTCGAGGGTTAAGTCCAGACTCGGGGTCACTGGATCGAAATCTGCTTGAAGCAGACAAAGGTTATTTTGAAAACAGATTGGATCGCCAGTCAACGCTATATCCTTCTTCAGAGTCACCAAGCGGTAGCCGCCTGCAGTTTCACCAGGTACGGGCTCATAATAAAGTTCTTCTAGCGCCGTTGATACCGGGTAACCGGCAAACGATTGGGCTGGTTCACCTCCAACACGTAGAAGCACAACACGCTCAGGATTGTACCAACGGGGCCGCTGGCCGGCCTCGTTAGCCAGGCCAATGGCCAGCGCCTGCCCGTCCCAAGGGCCGGCAAGCAAGCCAGTTACCCCAAACTCGGTCATTTCCGGATGCTGGTTAAGATAGCCGGCCAAATCGTTGAGATCAGCCCGGTAGAGAAAGCGCGTCATCCCCCTGCCAGGCCATTTTTGAAAATAATCGGGCAAATCTCGGCCGCCGATCGAGACAAGCAGCATTGCGGCGAAGAGTACGGGTAATAATTCCCAGGCTCGACTACGAGATCCTGTTCGCGCCTTTCTTTTTCCTAAGAGTTCTAGCTCAACAACAGGTAAGGCCAGGATAATATAGGTCGCAGGTTGGGCGATAATTGTATGGCCCAGGCTGGCCGGCGGTACGCTAACGAATGCCGGAATGATGCCAATTAGCCACCAGGCCAACAAGAACCCCCCGGCGATTTCAAGGCCAGGTGTTTGGGAGGCGATCGTTGCTGTTATTGATCTGTATTTCTTCAGCTTGTGGCTTAGATTGAATGGAATACGAACAATTGGTTTGACCGAATAGTAGGCGGCAATTGCCGCGCCTGACCAGAAGACGATGCCCACCATGGGAGCAAAAATCGGTCTATAAGGGATATTGTATAACCATTCCTCGTCACCATCACTATGGAACATGTTGACAGTACGAACAATATGCTCTGCCAATAGTTGGAAATTGCCGGACCGGGCTTCGGCCAGCGGCACAGCAAGCTCTTGTACCCGGGCTTCGGATTCGGGTTGTCTGGCCAGGGTTATGACCAATGGTAGGGCCATAATTATTGCCACGGCAATCATCACCAGGATTCCTCGCCAGCGCTGGATCACCATCTGCCGGTAGAAGATCATGACATAGATCAAGATTACCAACAAAATTACTGGGGTACCACGTGCGGCAAAATAGGTATAGAAACCCAACCCCATAAATAGGCCTGCCAGTAGAAAATCAACTACCATCCTGCGGCTGGACCCAGCTGCAGAATCGATGACTGAATTGTTAATCCCCATCCCCCGCAAAAAAAAGTAGAATGTTCCGAGCAAAAAGAATGGCAAGCTGACATGCCTAGTGCCTATCCGCGAATACATCAGGGCCCAAAAGCTAATGGCCAAGCTGGCGGCAGCAACCAAGCCGGCCTTCGTACCGAAGAGCCGGTTGCCCACCAAATAGACCAGAGGCACGGTCATCGTCCCTAAGATGGCTGAGAGAAGGCGAATACCGGCTACGCCCGGGCCGAAAAGCGCCAACATGCCCGCGTTTAGAATATGGTATAACCCTTCGTGGCCCGACGCGTCGGGATAATATACCGACCAGTCGCCGTCCAACGCCTTCTGGGAGATCACAAGCGAATTTATGAGTTCATCGTCACGCCAACCCGGAGGCACGGAGTCAAGTAGCAGGACCCGCGCGGCGAAAGCGACCAGGGTAATCAACCCCACCAATAAAAACGGGCTCAACCGGTTGGTAGATTGCTCATTATAAAAGAGCTGTCTCATGGGTTGATATTCAATTGCGGTAACAGAAGCTGGTCATCGGGGGCTAGTCCAGCAACATGCAGCGGCAGTCGTTGCCCGTCCTGTCGGGTGTAGACACCGATAGCCATTGGATATTGGCCTTGACTGATCGAAGCCGGTAAGGTTAGTTCGTGCAGCTGGAGAAAAACGTCACCTGCTGACCAGGCATAACTCGGCACGTCTAAGCGGTCTTCCTGGATAAGCGGCAATCCATCTGCACCTAAGACATGGACAAATATAGCGGCATCATCTAGGGGTTGATGGGTCCGCCAAAGAGTGACCAGCCGGACCTGGTCCCCGGGGGAGGCGCTGGTTGGTATCAAATCATAACCTAATAACTCAACAGCATCGCCAAACAACACCGGTAAAATAACACCATCGGGGCTTATCTCATCCTGGTCGAAGCTGGACTGCCACTTGTTTACCAGAGATCGGCCGTCAACCTCATAGACAGTAACCGGCCGGTCAAGGTCCGATGCCAATTGCGGCAGTTCGTCGACCTGGACAGCAGAGAAGTATGGCTCCAGAGCCGGATTCAACGGTGAGAAACCGGTAAATAGGATGGTGCTTTCCTCTCCCTGCGGGATCAAGAGGCTATGCCGGCCATCGAACCAGCGGAGCTCTACATCTGGATTATTTTGGGTGAGTAGACCCACGGCCGGGCTATGAAAACGATCAGGGGTAGTGGTGGACAAGGCACTCTGCCCCATACCCAAATCATTCAGGTACTTGACCGCCATCACAGTCGTACTTTCATACTGTACTCGCACTTCAGGGGTTTCGGCCCAGACGATGAAATAATCACGAACTGTTTGGAAACCGACGGCAACAAACAACAAGACCAGGAGAGAAAAGGCGACGTTTCGCGGCAGCCGCAGCGATTTTACGGCCGTATTGAGAGCTAAAGCCGGAAAGAGATAGAGGACCGGCTGCAAGCCTATAATTCGAGTTGTGCTGAGTTCGACGCCAGTTACCAGGGCAGGAGAAAGCCCAAGTAACAGCCAGACGATGGCAAAAAAAGCGGTAGCCGCCGGCCAGATACTTTGCCGGTTACGAATCCCTACGCCGATTCGCCATAAGGCAGCCACAAAACCGGATAAAAATAGTAGTGCGACAATAGGTCCTAGAACCGGCCGGCCGGCAATATTGTAGCGCCATTGATCATCACCTTGAAAGGTTAAGAGCTTTAAGCCGGCGACAACATTTCGTTTCAAGGGTTCAAAATTGCCTTCAGTTAGCGACTGGAGGGGAGTGCTCAGATCTGCTAGCCGTGTTTCGGCTGACGGGTTCGTAGCCAGGTGTATAACAAGGGGCAGGGCGAGAAGGGCGGCCGTTACCAACATCACCGTTGTTCCAGGCCATAGACGACTGAACTGCTTCCGTTCAAACAGGAGCAAAAACAACAGGAACAGGGGGAAAAGCAGCCACATGATACGAGCCGGTGGGTAGGTATAAATCGTGGCGCCAAGGATCAGGCCGGCCAACAGATAATAACCATAGTGCGACCAGCCACTTTCAATAGGAAGCTGTCTCTCCCCCGTGGGCTCTTCGTCACCGGCGATAACGATTTGATTACCGCGCCAAAAGCTCAGGACCGCAAGAACGAATAATGCCGGCAAGGTAATAGAGCGTAGAGCCTGCCGTCCAGTCATGACGGCATAGAAACTCACAGCCAGCCCGGCGGCGGTTAAAAGTGCTACCCGGTATCCAAATGCCCGGCTAACCCAGGCATAGGTTCCGGCAATCATAATCAGGCTGAAATAGACTGCCGTCAGGCGGCCGGCCAGGAAAGATGGCCCTATAATGTTCATGACAGCAGCGGTTGCATAGTCAAAAAGGGGCTCCCGGCCAAAGCCGACAGTGAAGTAGATCGGGCGGTCGCCATTAACCACACCCCAGGCATCCAGGCCGTGATCGGCCTCATCGTGAGTTACTCCTGGCGGTACTTCGGTGAGTCCGACCAGTCGCAGTGCGGCCGCGAACATCATTATCACCAACAGCAGCCACAAATGTCGCTTTACCATAGCTTGTGGATGATACTGAAAGGACCGGTGTGCGACAAGCAAGCACCAGGTAGACCAATCGGGTTCTCATTCAAACAAATAACCTCAGCTATAGCTCCAGGCGAGTCTTCCGGCGGAAAAACCGCATACAGCTAGCCGGAGCGCTGGTTAAAGATCTCAATTTCTTACCAGGCCGGTGGGCTTGCCTGGATTTTGGCGCCTGACGCCAACAGCCCCGGGTATAACTCAAAGCGCGAACCTAAATCTCGTTCAAGCACGCGTTAACAGACAAACAAAAAACGCCGCGCTATGGGGAGTAGCGTGGCGCTTCGTTATTAATTTGCCAGAAATGTCGCAGTTATGGCGTCAGTTCGCCAGGGCCTCCTTAGCAACGTTAACGATTGCGGCAAAGGCAGCTTCATCACGAATAGCAATGTCGGCCATCACTTTACGGTCAAGGCTGACCCCGGCCAGTTTCAATCCATAGATCAATTTACTATAGGGAAGTCCATTAGCCCGACTGCCGGCGTTGACCCGGGCAATCCATAGCCTCCGGAAATCCCGACGCCGGTTGCGGCGGTCCCGGTAGGCGTACCAATATGATTTCATCATGGCTTCGTTGGACCGGCGGAATAACCTTCCTCGGGTACCCCACTGTCCACTAACCATATTGATGATTTTCTTATGCCGCTGGCGTCTTACAGTTCCGCTTTTAACTCGCATTATTTTTACCTCGCATTTAGTAAGGCCTGGGCGCTCTGGCTAATTCCCCGGATTATATCGATCAGGATCTTAGCCGAGGCCAGGCAGCGCTTAAAAAACCTTTACTTAGGTGGATTTGCTTTATACTTCTTCAAATAGGGTGCCAGTCGTTTGATGCGTCTCTTATCACCGGGTGCCGTCACTTCCACGTTTCCACGCAAAGCAACAAGTACCCGTTTTGATTTTTTACGTCTCAAATGGCTCTTGCCGCCTTTTGTCCGCATAATTTTTCCCGTTTTCGTCATTCGGAATCGTTTTGCGGCTGCCTTATATGTTTTGAGCTTATATTTTTTCTTAGCCTTGGCCATCTGATCTCCTCACGAAAAAGCCCTGCCTGGGCTTTTCGCTAACTTATCTCTTCTGTTGTACTATCTAATCGGCGCCTGGGATTTATTCCAGCGGAGCCAGCAGCATCACCATGGTCCACCCTTCTAAATTGGGTCTTTGTTCGATGGTGCACATATCCTTCAAGTTCGGTGGCTATTCCTTCCATCATTTGCTGGCCCAGTTCAGGGTAGGTAATTTCACGACCTCGAAAGCGTACAACGACCTTCACTTTCTTTCCCTGTCCAAGCCATAATTTTGCTTTTCGAACATTCAGATCGCGATGAAATTTGGCGATTTTGGGACTCAGCTTAATCGTCTTGATTTCGATTTGCTTTTGATTTTTACGCGCCTCGCGCTCTTTTCGCGTCTTTTCGTAGGTAAACTTGCCAAAATCCATTACCTTACATACTGGTGGATTAGCATTGGGCGACACTTCTACCAAATCGAGTCCGGCATCCCGGGCAATATCCCTAGCTTCCTGGATCGAAACGACCCCAATATTAGTTCCACTGCCGTCGATTAACCGAACTTCGCGAGAGCGAATACGTTCATTTACCCGATGATTTGTACTGATTGATTACCTCGCTGTGATACACGGCCACATATAAAATCTAAACAACAAACGATCCGGCCCCAGGCCGGATAGCACGCGGATCATAACACAACGCATAGGGGGAGTCAACCAATTTTTAGTGAGATTCTGCTCACCGTACCAGAGTTACCCACCACAGGCGGAACTCAGCGTCTCCATGGACCATCAGCTACAGCTTACCAGAGACAATTTTATAATGGATTCGTAGCCGCCAAATCGGCGAAAACGACAATTCGTTTATTGTTGACCAGATATGGATAACAAGAGATCAATGTCGTGCTGGCGTGTTCTGTTGCAGCCATGACCTCGACATCCGTTGGCTGAACGACACCAATATCTCGAATAACGTAGGTATAGCTTCGTCTTTCGGTGGAGATAACTATTTCATCACCCGGATCAAGTTTATCGAGGTGACGGAAAATTTCACCATAAATATCGTTATGCGCTGAAAGAACAACGTTGCCCTGTTGCCCTGGTTGTACGGATCCGATATGCTGGCCGACTCCTTTCTTCAGCTGTTCCCAGGAATCTCCTTGCACGATGGGTTTATCCACATTAATCTTGGGAATTTGAATGCGACGAGCCTGTTCTGGTCCAGGCGTCGGGATTGGCGGGGGTCTGTAAGAATCTATGATGGGTAACAAATGGGCTGGGATTTCACCAGCTTCTCCAGGTTCAGGTGGCCGGCCATCAATCGGCGGCTTGTGTCCACTTGGTAAGACGGCCACACCGATAATGGGGGCAACTGAGGCGGTCGGCAAGGCTACGCTCCCACTCTGAGCCTGCTGCACCTGGGCGATCTCCTGGTTCAGCTCCCGTGAAGTAGACCATAATCGGAAAGCCAGATATTACCAGACCGACCACTGCCCCAATTTCAAAGAACAATAAAATCTTATTGGCTATCCAGCGCCATTGAATGGGACGCTTTCCACCATCTTCCTCACCAGATGTGATGATCTGATCTATACCGGTTTCATTTTCGGAGGTCCCACGTGTAGCAGGCTGGTCATCGTTTGGGCTGTCATCCTCCCGATCAAAAGGAGAAGTTAACCCCGCTACCTGGACCAAACGACCTTCATCTTTAAGACGGCGCAAACGTTGTTGGCGTCTGGCACGTTTCTTTCGAAACAGTATTTGTTCTAATTCATCGACCGAAAGGTCGTCAGGTTGTGATTTACTGGCCATCTACTATCAATGGTACAACAGGAGCACTGGAATCGACAAAAGCACCGGCCTCATTCAGCAGCGGCAACCGCTTCCCAGAAGCGCGATCATATAGGCCAACAACAACCTGGTAGGATCCAGACGGTGTCCCAAGAGGTATCTGTAGCTGGTGAATTTGGATAAAAAGATCCCCTGTTTGCCAGTCCCATGAGGGCGCCTGGAGAGCATCCTGTTGGGCTAGAATATTTCCGTTTTCATCCAAGACATGCGTGAATAAAACCACGTCTGTTTCAAATGCAGGCGGAACAACTGGCCCTACACGAGCTGGATCAATCACCTGCCATACAGTAGCTAATTCAATCACCCCGCCCGGTTGAACTGGATCATTCAACCAATACGCGTCCAACAATACCAGCCCATCGTCAAAATTATAGTTTAGATCGCCCATGCTCAACTGCCCGGCATCCACTTGATACAGCATGAAAGAGGGATCAAGATCATCCGGCCGAACTTCGACTTCTTCTATCGTTTGAACCAGGGCGTTAAAAGCGGGATGCAAGGGTGTCGAGGATGGTACAAGCAACCGGGCGCTCTGGCCTTCAGGCAACAAGAGCGAATAACGGGCGTCGATCCAGCGTAAATTTCGGCCGCCGTCCGGTAATAGAACCCGGGCTATCGATGGATCGTGCGCCGCGCCCGGGTAAATGGAAGATACCACCTGTGATTCGCTGACAGGATTCTCCAGCAAATAATCTAGTCCCTGGGTCAGGGTATGTTGATAAGCGGCCCGAACATCCGGTGACTGGGCCCAAAGCGAAAAATAATCACGTCCGGCCATAAACAGGGTGAGCAAAAGCCAGAGAATCGCCACACCGGCAGAAGCCACCCGGGCCGGCCTACCCCAGCGCCCGATAACAAGTTGAGCATGGAAAACGAAGCCGATGGCCGGGAAGACATAGGTAGGGGGCAATGCGCCAATATTTCTAGTTGTGTTTGCCTCAGGTCCGGTGATCAATGAAGGCAAAATGCCAATACCGAACCAGATAAGTAAAAACGCATAGCCTGGCTGGCGCCAGCGCTTGAGAGCTAAAAGCAAACCTAGCAGAAAAAAAACAGCCGTGATCAACCCCAAAACTGGACGGCCAGGAATATTGTATGCCAGGAAATGATCCCCAAAACCAGGCCAGAAGAAGGCCAGGAGCCCTTCGCCAATATTTTCCAAGACGGGTGTTAGCCTACCGGCTACCAAGTTGTCCAGTGAGCCATCCAACATTTGCAGGCGGGTCTCCGCCTCCGGATGTGCTTGAACATAAGCGAACATAGGAATCACCAGGAGACCAGCCCCGACCAAACCTGCCGCTGTTGGTCGCCAGATTGCCCTAAATATTGAGCAGTGAAAAATGACCAGGTAGACCAGGAACGTCGGAAAGATGATCCAAAGGACACGAGCCGCCAAATAAGTATGCAAGGTGGCAGCCACACTGACGGCAAAACCCGTTACCAACAACCATCTGGGTCGGAAAAAACCGTGTGGGCCAGCCGATTTGTGAAGGCTGGCCCAACGATAAATTTGCCAGAAAAAGATCACCGCCACCGTGATTAAAAAAGGAAGCAGTCCAGCTCGTAGGGCATGCCGGCTGGTGGCCAAAGGCCAGAAGGAAACGGCCATTAGTGCCGCTGCTATCAAGGCCGTGTGTCTTCTGAACGTCCAGCTCGCCCATAGATAGAGGGCAGCAATAGCCAACACGCCAAACATGCCGTTGACCAGCCGCAGGGCAAATAAGTTCTCACCCACCGTGGCCATAAGCCCGGCCACGATATAGTTGTATAGCGGTTCGCTCCCATAGTTTAGGGGAAAATAGAACAGCATAACGCCATCAATGATGTTGATCGAGTCCCGGCCGTGATTTGCCTCATCGTGAGTGAGCCCCGGCGGCACCTCGGTTAGTTTGTACGTGCGCAGCGTGAAAGCCAGCAGGAGAATAAGGATAATCGGGAGATACTTTTTAAACATACTAATGGTTTAGGTGCGTTTTCCAAGCTTCGGGCCAATAGACTGGCGCTGGCTGTTCACTGTGGCTCTTCCTTCCCCCGGACCTCATTATTTCTTCTCAGCGACAGCAAATACCTCACGCTCAAAGAACCAACGAAAGGGAGGCACTTCAAAAGCCAGCCAACGTAAGCGAGCCATTACCAGACCTTCGTCACGGTTTTGAGGTGGGCTATCCAGCCAGACCTTTCCCTTGAAACCGGTGTCCGACAAATTTTTGTACATGCTGCGGATATCTTGCTCGTTCACATGCACATCCTGGTTGACCGGTACGATAGCGCGGGGATCTTTGGGATATTCTTTGCCCTGTCCTAGAAGACGTCGAACCAAGCGGACCATCGGGTAGGCATAGATATCATACCAACGGTTGGGGGCGGTATGGATAATGAGCCGGCCATCATCACTCAGCACCCGATGGATGTCGCGTAATGCCCGGTGAAGCTCCCAAGGATAAAGGTGCTCTACCACATCAAACAATAAGACCCGGTCAAAGTAACCATCGGGAAAGGGTAAAGATTTCGCATCAGCCAGGCAGACCCCACTATCTGCAGCCGCCTCGGCGTGTTTTGATTCTTGCTTTATAACTTCGCGGCTCATCTGCGCGGCGACTTCGGAGTAATCAATTCCATAGGCATCAATGCCCAGCCGCATACAATGGCGGATTATCTCTCCCCTACCACAGCCAACGTCCAGCAAGTGCATTCCTGGGCGCACCTCCGCCATGATGAAGGCATCATTCAAACGGCGGGAAAGATGGCGCCCTTCCGATTCCAGGAAAACATCATATCCCTCACACGCAGTTAGGAAATACTCTTCAGTATATAAAGTAGAAGGAAGGGATTTGCGCTCCTCTTTTTCCATAATTGCCGGGCATTATAAAACAGCGAGTTGGTAGCGTCAACGCTGCAATATCCAGCCCCCTTTTACCGCCGATTAATAGCTTCTCCGTTTGCGCAAAGGGTGGCTTGTTATAAAAGATACTTTGTGAACTCTTTCTACGAGAGATCCGTTTTTAGCCGAAAGGGAAATCATTCAGCAACTTTTTTTGTTATACTGCGTAGTGAACAAAGAAGCGTCAGGAGATGAAGTACCAGGGTTACGAGGAAGAACAGCGCTGGCTCGATGAGGCCAGGCACGGTAATCAGGAATCATTTGGCCGGCTCATCGGAGTCTACCAGGGTCCTGTATTTAATCTTGCCTACCGAATGTTAGGCAATGCTGACGAGGCTGAGCAAGCGGCCCAAGAAGCGTTTATTCGATCCTGGACTCGACTGGATAGCTACGACCCGGCTCACAAGTATAGCACATGGCTGCTGTCGATTACTTCAAATTATTGCATCGACTTGCTTCGCAAGCGCAGGACACAGCTCCTATCTCTGGATGGACCGTTACCGGCCCACCCGGCCCTTATGGCCGATAGATCGGCTGGACCCGAAGCCCAGGCAGCAATTGGGGAACAGCAGGAGATCGTTCAAAGTTTATTGCAATCGCTTCCAGAAGAGTACCGGCAGACCGTCATATTACGCTATTGGTATGACATGTCTTATGACGAAATCGCAGAAGTTATGGATACGACCGTAAGCGCGATTAAGTCGCGACTTTTTCGCGCCCGCCGGCAGCTGGCTGAAACTGGTTTGGAAATAGGTGTCATCCCTGACACTCATCAGCCTGTTATTACGTAATGAGTATGGTGAGAATATATCGTATCTATTATTTTTCGAAAATGAGGAATTATCGAACAAAAAAAATGGGTCATGGAGTGGAATATGGAGCATGAAGAGATAGTTACTTTAATGATGGAATCCCTGGATGGTGAACTCCCCGAGGATGAGTTGGCGCAGATGAACAGTCATTTGCAGAGCTGCCCATCTTGCAACCAGCAATGGGAATCCATTTTAGTGATCCACGAGCTCTTTCTGCAGGCACCAGTATTGAGTCCGGCCGCTGATTTCACCCAACGTACACTGGCTCGCCTGCCTAATCCCAAACATCGTCTCATGGCCATGAGCGCCGTGTATGGCCTGTTGCTATTAAGCGGCCTGGTGCCCCTGATCCTATTCATCTGGTTCGCTACCCAGATTGGGCCGGCATTTAACCAACCGGCCTTCGTTGAGGGGTTATTGCAAGGCGGCGGACAGCTACTGGGTTTAGGGCAAACGATTATGGCCGCTTTTTGGCATAGTTTGAGCGACTTAGGCGAATTAATAGGCCAGCAACCTGCCATCATCGGCTTGATCCTGGTTATGCTGGGCGCCATTTTCCTTTGGGGTGGCGTTTACAGTCAGCTGACTGGGCAACAGCAGGTGCGACGGTAAATGTTAACTGAAGGGCTTTCGGCCGGCCTGAACCTTTGAAAACGAAAGAAGTGCTGGACGACAAAAAGTGGAACGGCTGCGTAACTCGGCCTGATAGTTGAATAAAAGTGAGAGAAGGAATTATGAACAAAAAAACGCTATTGTTAAGTATCATCATCTTACTGGTCCTGGTAATACCGCTTGGTGTTGCCTCAGCGGCGCCGAATTTCGACCGAATTATTGAAAATGGGGAAACGGAACATGAAGATGTCGTAATCTTTGGCGGTTCACTGCTCATAGAAGAGAGTGCAACCGTTGATGCTGACGTATCTGTTTTTGGTGGAACTGCCATCATTAACGGTGATGTTACGGGCGATGTGGTCATTTTTGGCGGTGAAACGACATTGTCAGGTACTGTAGACGGCGATCTAGTGATATTCGGCGGCGTTCTCCATACCAACTCCTCCGCCGATGTTGACGGGGATTGTATCTTGATTGGCGGGACCGTAGCTGGCGATGGGGCCGGAAGCATCAGCTGTACTGAAGTGGGCAATTTTTCAGGAATCGTTCTACCGTCCTTTGTCGAACCACCTGAACCGCCGGCGCCACCAAGGGTCCCTGAAATACCCCAGCGATCACACGACTATGCCCCTCAAGGGCGGGGTTTTTTCGGAGACATCAGTTCAGCGGCCGGTAGTAGCCTTCTGTTCGGAATTCTGGCGCTGATAGTTGGCTTTGTTTCACCAAACCATCTCGGGCAAGTTAGTAATACCTTAAGGCAGAAACCGGTCGCTGGCGGTGTAGTCGGCTTCTTGTCGATGATCGCCGTGCCTTCCTTGTTGGTCATTTTAGCCATTCTATTGGCAATCTTGTCTTTCGTCTGCATTGGTCTGCTTGGTTGGCCTTTCTTTATTGTTTTTGTTATTGCCTTCGGCGTAGCCCTGTTGCTCGGTTGGGTAGCGGCTGGGAACTTGCTCGGTCAGAGGTTAGCCGTCTGGCTCAAGCTTTCTAACCGTAGCTTGCCGGTCACAGCCGCATTGGGCACGGCAATCCTGACCCTGGCCTCCAGTTTACTAAGCACATTCCCGTTTTGGTTGGGTGGCTGGTTCTGGTCAATTTTGGCCTTCCTCATCCTTTGCGCCGGCCTGGGTGCGGTGGCCTTGACCCGCTTTGGTAGCCGGCCGTACCCCAGGTGGGCGGCGACAAATGGAGAGAAAGTAGAGAGTGTTCTTGAGACTTTACCTGTTGAGGATGATGCGGATTTTCCCCAGAAACCTCCGCTTGATTAAGCGATAATTACCGTAAAACTCAGAACCCCTGCAGGCAAATGGCCTGCAGGGGTTCTTTCGTGTAAAGGATAGTAAATCGCGTCTTGACCTACCTCGGCCGTTGGTGATGATTATCCTTTTTAGTGGAATTTATTTCGTTCGGGAACCTAACCAGTCTCAAAACCAGCCACAGCTTTTTTGCCATCCAGTCCACCGGCGATCTGGCCATACAGGTGAGCTGTGGCAGCTGAAATCCAGAAGTAGCCAGCCGGTGCTATGATAAACCAACCACAAACAGGAATCCAGGTCAGCAAACCTAAGATGAAGTTAGCTACCATGATCATCAAGAAGATAAGTAGAATGTTCACAACATTTTCGCGAATTGTTGCGAGCACTTCCTTAACCTGGAACATTGATCCGAAGTTGCCCATTCGTGCGTACTGAATGAAGATGGCCGGGACCATAAAGGCCAGTGCAACAGCGTACAAGATGACCAAACAGGAAATAACAACCACGCCTAGAATTGCCCCACCCGCGAGGACGTCGTTCCCACTGGCAGCCGGCAGCCAGATAAACATTGAGCATAGGGACAGCAAGATTACCGGCAGTGCGTAAACAAACACCGCTACCGCGACGATTATGCCATCCATGAAAATCTGGCCCCACTCCTCCCACTCCGGCAAAGGTTCCGGATCGTATTTCATAACCCGGCGCATGATTGCGATCTGATAACCAACCACGAAAAAAGCGGGAATCAGTAACCAACTAAAAAGAGTGAAGACGCCCCCGATTGCGATCTTCTTGATCCAACTACTATCCTCGGTGACAAATAGAAATGCTTTGCCAAAATCCATTGCAATCCTCCAGATCACACTTTGTAATAGCTGGTTAAGGCTTTGTTTTGTGGCAGCGGGATAACTTTATACCCAGCCCTGTCCCTCAGCGAAGTCGGTCAAAATGGGGATCCTCACCTTCTCACCCTGATAAGCCTTGAACGCAAAATAGAACATCGCCAGGAGAATCAGGATACCCACGCAGAAGACCGACAACACAATGCCAACGACGCCGGTCGCCAGAGCAAGAATGGCGTGATAGCGTATGAAGGGTCGGTCTTTTTTATCGTCGATGACCAACATTACAATGGCAATAATTGGCCAAAGTGGGGAAATGGGAATCCAGGCCAAAGCCGCCCATAATCGATCATCATCGGAGATTTCGCCAGAATCGGCGATCGACTTAACATCCTCTTCCATGGTCACACTCCTTCCGGCAACTGCGAGCTACCGGCACCTTTAGAACGATAGAAAGGAATATCACAATCCACATTCGATTGTAAGGCTCAGATTCTGATTCGTCAATATTCCCCGGCTCCATCGTCTGATATAAAAACAAGACATTGCCAAGGGATCTAACAATCAAGTATAATTTGTGTCCAATAATAGTGTCTGGGTCGGTTAAATTGCGAGGGTGCTGGATATGTGTAATTGGTTGTACCGACCAAAGCTTAATCAATATAGGAGAAGGAGACATGATTAAAAAACGGCTACATCTCTTGATCGTTGGCGTAATGGTCTTGAGCTTCATTCTTACCGCTTGTTCTAGTGATGAGCAGGACAAAGTATGCGCAGTCCTGGACACCGGCGGCGAGAATGATCGCAGTTTCAATGAATTCACCTTGAAAGGCGCTCGCGAAGCCGCCGATGAACAGGGTTTTGAATTCGCGTACATCGTTTCCGAGGCAGAAACTGATTACGAGAAAAATATCAACAATTTCATCGAAGAAGGTTGTGACATGATCGTCACCGTGGGTTTCTTGATGGGTGATTCAACGGCAACGGCCGCCCGAGCAAACCCGGATGTCCACTTCGCCATTGTTGACTATGATTATTACCCAGGCTTTGGCTGTGACGAGTCGCTGACTGATTGTTACGAGGAAGATCTGGCCAATGTTACCAGCCTGATGTTCCAAGAAGATGAAGTTGGTTATTTGGCCGGCGTTTTAGCGGGTTGCATGTCTGAAACGGGTGTCATTGGCTCCGTCTCCGGCATGGAGATTCCCCCAGTAGTTAAGTTTGTGGTTGGCTACCAGAATGGCGCCAAATCCCAAAATCCGGCTATCGAAACACAGAATGTCTACATTCCTGACTTCAACGATCCCTCCACCGGCAAACAGGCCGGTCAGGCCATGATAGACGCCGGGGCCGATATTATTTTCGGTGTTGGCGGCAATACTGGTAACGGTGGCGTCCTGGCAGCCCATGAAGCTGGAATTCTCGGGATAGGCGTTGACGTAGACCAATACTTTACTTACCCGGATGTCGCAGCAAGTTTGTTAACCAGCGCGGCGAAAAATATGGATGTGGCGGCTCACGACGCTGTTGTTGCTTTCGCCAACAATGAAATAGAAGGCGGCGTTCGCATGGGTAACGTAGCCAATAGTGGTATCGGCCTGGCTCCGTATCACGATCAGGAGAGTAACATCTCTGCTGAGTGTAAGGCGGCGGTTGATGAGGCCACAAGCGAATTGGCTAAAGGCGGATTCGACACAGGTTACAATCCATAAGAATTATCCTGACAAAGAGAAGTGACTTGATTAAAGGTCACTCCCATTCGGGAGTGACCTTTTTTGTTTTATTCACGCATTTTTCGTGGACAAAAGATGACGACGAAACTATAAATAACCATCCCCAGTCGGTTGACTTTCCTTATTTTAACTGGTATTGTTGCCGAGAGTTGGAGAACCTCGTGCAATATTATTTCCGGGCAAATGGTGACTTTGATTGTGCGCTTGGATTTAGAATACTCAAGATGGCTCCCCAGGCCACGAATATGCACGGCTGAACTATTCAGTCTCCGAACCTTAGGGAGGAAAAAACAGCGATGACTGATATTCCTGTCCTGGAAGCCCGGGGTTTGACCAAACGTTTCCCGGGTGTTTTAGCCAATGACCATGTCGATTTGACCCTCATGAAAGGGGAGGTTCACGCACTATTGGGGGAGAATGGCGCCGGCAAAACAACCCTGATGAATATGCTTTATGGGTTGTACCACCCTGATGAAGGGGAGATCCTGGTTGACGGTATGCCTATTAAAATGAATTCTCCCAATGAAGCGATTGCCGCCGGCATTGGCATGGTACACCAGCATTTTATGCTAATTCCGGTTATGAGTGTGACCGAAAACATCATGTTAGGCCTGACGAGAACCCGCGGGATAAATATTGAAATCCCCGGAAAAGTCCGTCCAGTTCTCCGAATTCTCCTGGTGATCCTTTTCCTAGGCTTCCTCTATGTCTTGTTTCAAGCAGCGGAATATTGGATTGCCTTGCTTATGTTTGGGGTAATCGCGGTCGGAGCCCTGGTACTTCTTCCCTTGCTGAGGCGAATGAACCGGCAGGGGGTAGCTAAACGTATTCGAGAATTGTCGGAATCGTACAACCTACCTGTAAACCCGGATGATCTTATCAAAGATCTCCCGGTCGGTCTGCAACAGCGAGTCGAGATTATCAAAGCCCTTTATCGCAACGCCGATATCCTCATTTTGGATGAGCCAACGGCTGTGTTAACTCCTCAGGAAACTGAAGAATTTTTCGTAACTATCCGCAATCTGCAGAAACAGGGGACGTCGATCATCTTCATCAGCCACAAGCTGAAGGAGGTGCTGGCCATCGCCAACCGAATTTCCGTCTTGCACCATGGCCGTTCAGTTGGCACCACGTTACCGGAAGATGCGACTGAAGCCAGCCTGGCTGAGATGATGGTTGGACGTAAGGTTATCTTGCAGGTTGACAAATCGGAAGCCCATCCGGGCAAGCCCATTCTACAGACAAAAGAGTTAGTCGTTGAGGATGAACGAGGCCAGATTGCCGTGGAGGGGGTATCTTTCGAGGTGCGAGCAGGCGAGATTCTTGGCATTGCCGGCGTCCAAGGCAATGGCCAACGTGAATTAGTCGAAGGTTTGACCGGATTGCGCCCGATTGTCAGCGGCCAGGTGTTCATTGATGGACAAGAATCGACAGGCAGTTTTCCCCGGACAATTACTGAGATGGGCGTGGCTCATATTCCCGAGGATCGCGAGAAACATGGCCTGGTGATGGGCTATTCCGTCGCGGACAACCTGGTTCTAAACCGCTATTATCAACCGCCCTATGCCCGTGGTCCCCGGATGGACTTCGAGAAGATTGCGGCCGAGGGGCAAATGTTGGTCGAGAAGTTCGATGTCCGCACTCCCAGCGTTGATACCTTGGCCGGCAGTTTATCAGGGGGCAATAAACAGAAGGTGATTGTTGCGCGTGAGTTCTCCCGGCCGGTAAAGTTGCTCATCGCCAACCAACCTACTCGAGGAATCGATGTGGGCTCTATCGAATTTATTCATAATCAGATAATCGAACAGCGCGACGCGGGTAGTGCTGTGCTGCTGGTATCGGCGGAGTTAGATGAAATACTCTCCTTGGCCGACAGGGTTGCTGTTATGTTCGATGGGCGCATCGTGAAAGTATTACCAATCGCCGAGGCGACTCGCGAACGCTTGGGTCTACTCATGGCTGGCTCTGACGCATAGCAGCAGATTATGTTTTCCTTGCCCTGAAACTATCAGAGAATACCAATTATTAGAGTGAAATATGGGATCAAAAGAAGTACCAGAAGCTCAATCGCCCAAACGCTCTTTTAGCAAACGGTTTTTGGGACCGATGTTTATCCCATTAATGGCTATTTTCACTTCACTGGTCATTGTCGCTATCATCATCATCATCACGGCCGAGAATCCCATCGTAGGTTTACAAAAGGTCGGAGAGGGATACTGGGGCATTATCGACGGCGCATTGCTCAAACCCCGGGGTCTGGTGAATACCCTGGTAGCTGCGGCGCCGCTAATCTTGACCGGTCTGGCCGTAGCCATACCCTTTCATGCCGGCTTGTTCAATATCGGGGGTGAAGGCCAGTTCATGATCGGCGCCCTTTTTGGAACCATTGTGGGCATCTATGTGGATTTGCCTCCAGTCATCCACGTCATTGCAGTCATCATGGCCGGGATGATCGGTGGCATGCTCTGGGGTTTTATCCCCGGTATTCTCAAAGCCTGGCTAGGCTCCCATGAGGTCATCAATACCATCATGCTAAATTTTATCGCCTACGGCCTGGTTAACATGTTGGTGCGCAATGTATTCAAGGACCCTAATCCTACGACCGTACAAACATTGCCCCTCCAAAAGACAGCACAACTGGCCCGTATTCCCTTTCCAGGAGTAACCCTGGACTCAAGCCGCCTGCATCTCGGCTTCTTTATTGCTGTGTTAATGGCCGTTCTGGCCTGGTATTTCCTCTATAAAACAACCTGGGGATTTTCTTTACGCACCACGGGATTAAATCCGGATGCGGCCGAATACGCCGGTATCCGGCCGAAAAGATGGTACGTTCTCAGCTTTGTAATTGCCGGAAGCATGGCCGGCATGGCCGGAATCATGGAGGTACAAGGATTATCCCGGGCATTACCGGTTGGTTTTAATGCCGGTTACGGTTTTACGGCCATTGCCGTATCCCTGTTAGCTTTAAACAATCCCCTAGCCATTATCCCCTCTGCCTTGATCTTCGCCCTTTTGACAGTCGGCGGGGACTACCTGCAAATCCGCGCCGGTTTATCGGTACATATCGTGTCTATTTTCCGGGCCTTGATTCTCCTCTTCGTTGCCGCTCCGGAAATTGTCCGCTACATCTATCGTATCAAGGGCGATCCTGAGAAAGCAGAGGCTATGCCCGCACCACAGACTCGCTGGGGAAGTTAAGATGGAAGTTCTCGGATTACTATTTGCTGCCGGCACGTTACAACTGGCCGTGGCTACGGCTACCCCCATAGCCTTAGGTGCGTTTGGCGGTCTTTTCAGCGAGCGCTCTGGCGTCGTGAATATTGCCATTGAGGGCATGATGTTGACCGCAGCGATGTCAGCCTCCTTTGCATCGGCTTACACCGGGAGTCTATACTGGGGGGTATTGGCCGCCTTGCTCAGCGGCGCCCTTATGGCCGGTCTTCATGCGATTCTGTCGATTCGCTTTGCCATGAACCAGATTATCAGCGGTACCGTTATCAACTTTCTGGCCTTGGGATTGACCGGTCACCTGTATCAGACCTACCTGGTCCCTCCTAACTGGCCTGGTTCTGTAGGTACTTTCCAGACCGTGTCTATCCCACTTCTCTCAAAAATACCTTACGTTGGACAGATATTTTTCCAACAGGCTCCCATTGTCCTGCTAATGCTGGGCCTGAGCTTTATCATTCATTATGTCATTTTTTACACACCCTGGGGTTTGCGTACCAGGGCGGTGGGTGAACATCCTGAAGCGGCCGATACAGTTGGAATTAACGTTAACCTGATGCGTTATGCCAATGTGATTATCGGCGGCACGCTGGCCGGTTTGGCTGGCGCCTGGCTGACTCTGGAGTGGATCGATAACTTCACCATTAACATGACTACCGGTCGGGGATTTATTGCCCTGGCGGCCTTGATCTTTGGCCGCTGGACGCCCTTTGGCGCGTTGGGCGCCGCGCTTATTTTCGGCCTGGCCAATGCGATGCAAATAAAACTGCAGATAAACTATCCCACGGTCCCGGCTGAACTATTCCAGATGCTGCCCTACGTTTTGACTATTATCATTGCCGCTTTGGCCCGGCCTGTACCCCCGGCAGCCGTTGGACAGCCTTACGAGAAAGAGTAATTAAGTAGCGAATGCCTTTCACCTGTAAATCATCAATTTTGACCTGCGACGCTGAAATCCCCAAAGTTATAGTGGCGTAAGTAATTATTCAGCTAATAACGAGCTCTACTCACGCTTCAAAAGCAAACGGATTTTTCCATGACCAAACAATCAACACTGCCACCAAAAGTCGATGAATGGGCAATCGGGAGCAGTACCTACCAACTTTTTATTCTGGGAATGTCTATCTATGCGGTTGTTGGCTGGATAACCTTATTTCTGTTACCAGTCTCCAATGACACCGAAAATATCCTTTTAGTGGCTGACAAGGTTGTCAGCCTGGTCTTTTTATACGATTTTTTCCGACGCTTCTTCTATATTCAAAAGAAAACAGATTATTTAAAATGGGGCTGGCTAGATCTTTTGAGCAGCATACCTTTATTTCCCATCCTGCGAATATTGAGAATATTTTACATCATCCGTGCTCGTCGCTATCTTCAAGCAACATCCGGCGAAAAAATCCTTGATACTTTCAAGCAGAAACGGGCTGAAACTGCTTTGCTGGGGACAATATTTTCTCTTTTTCTGCTGCTGCTCATCGGCAGCATTCTCATTCTGGATTTTGAAGCCGGCGCTCCCGGCGCTGACATAGTCAACGGCGAAGATGCAATTTATTGGAGCGTCGTCACTTTGACCACTGTTGGCTATGGGGACCTGACGCCGGTTACTGAATCCGGCCGGTTGGTCGCGATGGTGATCATGACCTCCGGTGTAGCGTTAGTAGGCGTATTAAGTGGCTACCTGGTTAGTTACTTTACGCCGGAGACGGAAGATCCCAACGACCGGCTGGCTCAAATCGAAAAGGATTTGGCAGAGATCAAAATACTGTTGAATGTATACCGGCCGCAACAGTCAAATCCCGAAATCGAGAAGCCGGATACAACATAGCATTAATCTTCAGCGACCTAAGATTCAGGAATTCGGCTGAACGCCCTCATAACCCCGGGCCTGCCAGGCAGAATAAAGCATCACAGCACCGGCCGTTGCTGCATTTAGAGAAGCCACCTGGCCCCTCATCGGCAACATTACCAGATAGTCACAGTTCTCTCGCACCAACCTGCGCAGTCCCTGTCCTTCATGGCCAACGACAATGCCCAAGGGAATATCCAGATCGACCTGGTCCAGCGGAAAAGCCTCTTCTTCCATGTCCAGACCAACGATCCAAATATCCTTCGTCTTAAGTCGCTGAATCGTCTGGGTCAGGTTGGTAACCTGGGCTATTAACAGGTGTTCAGCAGCGCCGGCCGAGAAAATCACGACGCTGGGAGTTATGTCGGGTGCTCGTCGATCTTGTAGGATGATACCATGAACACCACAGGCCTCGGCTGCTCGTAGCAAGGTGCCAATGTTTTGCGGGCCATGGAGAAGATCAAGTAACAGCAAGAATGGCCGTTCCTCCCTCGTAGCCGCCAGAGCCAACATCTCTTCAATCTGGGCATAAGGATATGGACCCACTTCCAGGACCACACCTTGATGCCCCTTATCGCCGGCAAGCTGGGTCAACTGTTGTTTATCTGCCGTCTGTATCGGAATTGACGAGGATTTTGCCGCTTCGATTAATTCTTGGGGCTGCTGAACTCCCTTCTGCAACCACAGGCGTCTGATCACTCGCCGGCCGGCGCGTATTGCCTCGAAAACCGTATTGCGACGATATAGATATTCCATCAGAAGCCGTGCTTATTTAAGAGGAGTTACTCGCCCAGGACCAGGTTCGAAAAAGGCTGCCGTCTGATCAGGACCGTTATGGTTTGGCGAGTTTCTTGCCGGTCAGTTGCTCTCTTTCCAGATCGTCCCTTCTGGTCGATCTTCCAATGTGATTCCAATATGGTCCAGGTTGTCGCGGATCATATCGGCCGTGGCCCAATCCTTATTATTCCTGGCTCTGGCCCTTAGTTCTATCAAGAGGCGCATCAGGCTCTCTTCATGGCTGCTTCCAGACCGGCTATGCTCTTCAGCCGGGATTAGGCCCAACACCTCACCGGCTAATTCCTGGTAGAGATCTTCAATCGCTTTGAGAGTTCCCTGCGTGTGCGATTCCACGTTATTGAGCAGGGAATTAACCTCGCGGGTCAGGTCTTGTAGAGTTGCCAGACCGGCCGGAGCATTAAAATCGTCATTTATCTTTTCGACAAATGTCCCCCTAAATTCGTCCAACATAGCCTGAACCTCAGCATCCCCATCACCATCCGGAGCCGTTAACATCTTCTCCCTGGTGAGTCTGACCGCGCTCCACAATCGCATCCAACCTTTTTGCGCTCCGTCCAAGGCAGCATTTGAGAAATCCACTGGACTCCTATAGTGGCTGGACAAGATGAAGGTGCGGATAGCTTCCGGCCGCCAGCGCGCCAACGCCTCGTCGATGGTCAGCGTATTACCCAGGCTTTTGCTCATCTTAATGCCATCGAGGGTTAAAGATCCTACCAACATCCAGTAGCGGGCGAATGGTCTGCCATTGGCGGCTTCACTCTGGGCGATCTCGCACTCATTATGCGGGAAAATATTGTCAATTCCTCCGCCATGAATATCGAAGGTTTCGCCGAGGTATTTACCGGCCATGGCCGAACACTCAATGTGCCATCCAGGGAAACCATCACCCCAGGGACTTGACCAACGCAACATATGCGCTGCCTCAGCGCGTTTCCAGAGTGCAAAATCAGCCGGGTTGCGTTTTTCAGCCAAGACGGTCACTCGAGCCCCATCTTCAAGCTGGTCTACTTTCCTGCCGCTCAGTTTGCCGTAATCCGGAAAAGAAGAGACATCATAGTAGACCGATCCATTGGCCTCGTAAGCAAATCCTAGATCGATCAGAGTCTGGACCATTTTTATCTGCTCAGGAATATGTCCGCTGGCTCGGGGACTTATATCTGGCCGGATCACCCCTAATGCATCCATATTTTCAAAGTAGAGCCGGGTATATCTCTCAACGATCTGCATTGGCGCAACCGAAACCTGACGGGCTTTCTTTAGGATGCGGTCTTCTCCACTATCCAATAAATGTCCTACATCCGTGATATTCTGTACATACAAGACGTCATATCCACGATAGCGCAGAAATCGGGTCACCACATCAAAATTTATATAGGTTTTAGCGTGACCAATATGAGCATAATCCTGCACCGTCGGCCCGCAAACATACATATTCACTTTTGCTTCAAAAAGGGGTTTAAATGTCTCTTTCGTTCGACTTAGAGCATTATAGATTTTTAGCGTCATATCTCGTCCATTTGGGGTCGGGCAAAGATCATCCGGCCGGCCGAGGTTTGCAATACTTTCGTCACCACAACACTCAAAGATTCGTTCAGGTGAACCTTGCCATCTTCCACGACAACCATGGTTCCATCTTCTAAATAGGCGACCCCTTGGCCTAACTCGCGGCCCTCCTGAACAATTCTGATCGATAGCTCTTCACCTGGCAAAAAGACGGCTTTAACCGCATTTGCCAACTCGTTGATATTTAACACCGTAACACCCTGAAGCTCAGCGATGCGATTGAGGTTATAATCATTGGTCAAAATTGGGCAGGTCAATTTCTTTGCCAATGCAACCAGCTTCGTGTCCACATCTCGCGCCTCGGTGGCATCCATATCGGTAAATCTAACCGGGATCGGGCAATCTTGCTGTAGGAATTTCAGAACGTCCATGCCTCGCCGGCCTCGATTTCGCCGCAGGGGATCAGAGCTATCGGCAATGTGTTGGAGTTCAACCAGGATAAAGTTAGGCACCAGCATCGTGGCTCGAATAAAGCCTGTTTTGCATATATCGCTAATCCGACCATCAATGATTACGCTGGTGTCCATCAAGATGACACCCTCCTCCTCAGAGGATTGGCTTACCTGCCGTTTTTTACCATCGGAACGAAGAAATCTCAGTGTGGAACGCAGGTCATTCTGGCGCAGTGTCAGCACGACAATGGCCAGGTAACACAACAAGATAGCCGATGCCAAAGGTATTATCTCGCGGAATGGCGATGGCAAGGTGGACAAAGGCAGCGTCAATAGCGATGTCGCTATTAAACCCAAAAAAATGCCCCCGATGATGGCCACCAGTCGTTCGGCTGGCATACCTATCAGGGCATTTCGTAAACGTCGAACGGGTCGGATGGTAAAAATTGGGGTCAGAATTAATCCCGCTAAGAAACCCACCAGGCCGAATACAATCGTATAGGCAATCAGTTCTGATGATACATCAAGCCAAATCGCCATCCTTGCACCCAAGATACCTGCGAGAATGCCAACGACGAGTCCACCAATGATCCTGGAAAAAAATTCGTTGCTTAATCCCATAGATTTATCCTACTTAAATCTTACACCAGCATCATGATTCCAATAAAAAAGGTGAACGCACAGACCCGTACGTTCACCCTATAGCGCTGATTGATCAGGCAACAGAACCCGGCTTACAGTTTGCCAAGTTCCCTTCTTCTATCTTTACTTGGTCAAATGACCGTCAGCAAACAGTCATCTTGATGGAATAGCCTGATTAAAAAAGTGATACTAATCCGATATTAAATAATTGCACATCTGTGGAGCGTACGTCCAGAAAAATAGTAACACAGCCCTAGAGTTACCGCAAGTCGGTTAAAAGACCCGGAAATCCCTTATCACGTGGGAGCATTGTCGATACCCATCACCGGATCACCCGCCATCCGAGAAAAGCTTTCGCTGTCCGATCAATACTGTCAGCGCCAAACTCGCCTTGTCGAACGTGCTAACACCGGCGACTCTTGTCGCCTAGTCTGACCCGACGATCGGTGGCTTACACGAGTCGAATGACCAAGAGATATAGGCTGAGAATTAGACACTGTCGCCTGGGTCGCTAAAGTAGATGGGATTCTTTCTTCCCCGCGTCTGTAATCTGGGTGTTCGTCATTGGTTTGCCTATTACCGCCATTCTTGATAGGCGCTTGGCCTGTGGCCGTCGACCGATGCTGGTTCCCGATCGCAGAGCGCCGGGATACAGTAGAGGTGTCACTACCAGGTCCATACATACGACTTCCGGCAATGGAAAAAGCCCCAATAAAGAGTATGCGAGTTACCCAGACCAGCCCGGCAACTAACATGGGCACAATATTCAGTAGCTGCTCATGGCTTAAGATAACATTTCCGTTATGGAGATCAAGTAAGCTCAGTGAGACAGCCCACCAGGTCATCAAGGCATTCATAGTAGCCCCGAGTAACCAAGCGCCCATCAGGTACCAGATCTCTCGCTGATCTTGAGAGCTTCCGTCCGGACCAAGCAGATAAGTCAGACCGGCAAAATCAATAGCGCAGAAGGCGACCGCAAGAATTGTAGCCCAGCGTATATTCATGAAGCTCGTTTCTCCCAAGAGATCACCCAGTGCAAATTGGGTTGAATCAAAATTGAAGAGTTCAAAGGCTAGCAATGAAGTTATTAGAAGCGCTCCAACAATAGTTTGTCGTGGTGTGCTTTCCAAAACCCTTAATAGACCATCTATAATACCGACCCGCAGTGGGAAATGGGTATTTACACCAGGTTGTTGTTGATCGCGGCTGACACGGTGACTGTTCAGAAGTGCTTCTTGTCTCATGGCTGCCTCAGAGAATCGACCCTGATACTCCTGGGAAACGAAGTTGGAGGCCTAAAACCTCCAACTTCGTTTATCCCGGAAAGAGGGGAAAACCAATATGCAGATATGTTAGCACATATGTTCTAGTCTGTCAAATGGTTCGAATTGTGCGACAGAATTTGTTTGATTGCCCAACTCGTCAACAACGAGGGGTGTTTTTATCCGGATAATTCTTCAGCTAGTGGTTCATCAGGGGTAGGCAATATTGTTCCAGGACCATACTGGTAGATATTTTGCCAGGGTACGTAGTTACTTACAAAAGAATCCTGGCGAATGAGATCGCCACCGGCATTAAAAACACTCCGGCCGACCGTCACATCAGCTCCCTCTACGGCCCAATCTACTTGCTCGATCTCGCCGGCCTCGAGATCTTCGTTTAACTCCCATATGTCGGGCTTTGGCGGCACGACATTGGCTATTGACGGCCCATCTTTAACAACAGTTCGGCCCAATCCGGTGCTATAAAATTTGAAAGTCAACGACGAATTCGCTTCACTGTAATAATTCTCTATCAACAGATGATACGGTGTGTCATTTATGAAACGAAGATCAACCAGGGGTGAATATACAGTGGCATCCATACCTGGTCCTTCACCATCATCATAATAACCCACCTGATAACCATGCTCCCAGCGCTCGACAATGGGATAGCCAGCCCAAAAAGCCGTTTGAAAGAGTGTCGTGCTAACCTGGCAAACACCACCGCCAACACCCTCTATGGTTCTTCCGCCAAAGATGATCAAGCCTGTTTCATAGCCTTGTTCGGCGCTTACTTCCCCCAGATATTGATTAAATTTGAATTCATCGCCCGGGGCAATAACAATGCCATAAAAATTGCTCGCGGAACGAGCGATATTATGCATCCGCTCATTAGAGGAACCAAAAAACCAGGTTGTGCTCTCACTAACCAATTCTGTAATTCCTAAATCTTCGGTGGTTGCCCCTGAATGAACCGTTGGGACGATCTCTTTAAGGACAAAAGGCATGGAACGATTTGGAGTTTTTACTTGTTGAAGGAATTGCGCAGCCGTGGCCTCAACATCAAGTACCCGCCCATTGATATGGGACTCGACGAGCACAAGCTCGCTGGTGCTATCGTCAAAATAGAAACGGGCATTTACCGGCTCGCGCGATAACAATTCTTCATATGGGGCCAGCCATGCTCGAAAGGCATTTTCATCCAGGAATACTTCGGTCGCCATATCCCCTTGATCGTCTTCAGCCGTACGGACTCGAATCCAGCCAATAACTTCTTCGGTTGGCACGGTTACCCTCTCCAGATCAACGCCATCCAACGGTTCTTGTAGATATAAAGAGATCGGTTCTCCCATTATCTGCCGGATTTCTTGGGCTGCGAGACTCGTATCACCGATTCGAGGCAATGTTTCATGGACGAGTAACTCGATTTGGCCCTGGTTTAAGTCGTCCAATGTGGCCAAAAGACGGGCTTTTGTATCGGCAACATCCAAACTACGGCCGACCTGGGCTGAAGTAAAAGTAACCTCAGTACCATCAAATCCCAGACTGGCATCGACGGCCGGGTGGGCGATTTCTAAGGCGATCTGGTTTACCGCCTCGTCCAGTCGACCTTCATTTAGGACCATAATAGGTGATACCTGATGTCCGTAGTACCAACTGTCATACTGCTGCCTTAGCCGCTGAAATGGCCCACCTTGCCGGCCGATCGAATAGGCAGCGTCAATGGTCGCCTTGGCATCCAGCGTAAAACCCAACTCGGCCGGTGATAACGTCCACAGTTCACCAATAGCCGAATCGATTAAGTGGAATTGTCCCTCATTGGCATAAGGGAAAGCTGACAGCAGTTCCTTTTCGGCTTCAGCAATTCCCATGCCGCTTAAATCAATCCCCCAGGCGGTTACACCTGTGAATATGCGATCGAAATGTTGTTGTTGGTAGATGGTTACTACCAGCGCCAGGGTGAGACTAATCAGAACGGCGGCCGTTACCGGCGCAGCCAAGAAGTAGCTCAGACTGCGAGCCAGATCAGGCTTCTTCGTAGATGGTTGTGTTGGTGGTGTTGCGCTGGTTAACTGCATTTCTCGTTTTTTGCTAGGCAATATCCTGGCCTAATCCAGGATCAAAGATCACATTATAACAAAAAATTTAGTTATAGATGACGATACTTAACTTTGGCTCAGGCTATATCCCTTTCCTTACCCCTCTGGTTTATTGGGGAAGCAAGGGGATAAAAAACACGCGCGGTAAATAACCATCAGACCAGACTTATCATAACCACAATATAGATTATGGATTAACCAATCATCTGGTGACTGGGTTGGGATGAAATGGCCAAAAGACCGGCGAATTACAAGCCACCATCTACTCGAAAGCCTTCGTGTAAAACGTTGTCTGAAATTATTGCCACCATGACCTTCTTTGAAGCGTCGCCGGACATGTCAGGCTACACTCTCCTGGACACCTTGTTAAGGAATTTTATAACACACCGGTTTTGCGTAGTGAAAGTTTAGGTCTGATCCAGTTGTTGGAGAGCCAGTTGTACCCTTTCGTTCAGATCAGTAGTATCACGGGGAATTTGTTGCAGGGCTGTTTGCGATTCAACAATGCTAAAGCCAAGGGTTGTTAGCACGTCAATCACGTCACCATCCAGGTCTGAGACAAAAGGCCTGCTGCCCATCTCGGCCGTCAGATCGAGTTTGTCACGTAGGTGAAACATGATCCGCTCCGATGTTTTTTTGCCGATACCGGGTACCCGTTGAAGCACAGCCGGTTCTTCACGAGCAATTGCGCCTCTAAGGACATCTGGGCTCATCGTGGACAAAATAGCCAACCCCACCTTTGGTCCGACCCCATTTACATCCAGCAGGACTTCAAAGAGCATCAGATCTTCTTCACTTTCAAATCCGTAAAGTGAAAGTTCCGTTTCTTTGACTACCAGGTGAGTGTGTAAATTCAGGCTCCGCCCCAAAGCGCTACTGCTTTCCAACACCGGCCGGGGCACAAATACCCGCAGACCAATACCGCCAACAACCAGAACAACATGGTCTTTGCCAATGAAATTTACAATTCCTCTAATTGATGCAATCATGGATTCACAATTCTAATTGACGCCGGCTTCAGTTACCTGCCGGAGGGTTGCCTGACTCTTTCAATGGCCGGAAAAATATGCTCAGCTTTCCCGGAGTAGGGCTTCATATTTCTGTCGTTGATAAAGCGTGAAGGCCACAGCCAGGCCGTCGGCCGCATCATCCGGCTTCGGAATTTCATCTAGGCCCAGAATATTCTGAACCATAAACTGGACTTGCTGTTTGCTGGCGTTGCCATATCCAGAAACAGCTTCCTTAATTTCAGGTGGCGAGTACTCAGAAACCGGTAGACCGGCATTTGCAAGAGCAAGCAATAATACGCCACGGGCTTGTCCGACATTGATTGCTGTCGTGATATTCTTGCCAAAGAAGAGCTTCTCAATAGCGGCCGCGTCAGGCCGGTACTCGACGATCAGATCGTTTAATCTCTCGAATAAGATCTGTAGACGCCGGGCAGTATCGCCATCTTTTGGCCTCGTAACAATAACGCCGTAGCTCACAACGACTACTTGGCCGTCTAAATCATCAATGATGCCATATCCGACCGTCGCTGTGCCTGGATCCAATCCTATAAGACGCATCAAGCCTTTTTAGACCTCCGCAAGTGCCAGCATCGCCTCGTCGCTGATCTCTAGAGCCGTGTAGACGTTCTGGACGTCGTCCAGATCCTCCAGTGACTCAACCAACTTCATAACCTGAAGGGCAGCCGGTGTTTCTAGTTCAATCGTATTGCTGGGTTCGTAAATCACGCTTACTTCGTTCAGTGCGTAGCCGGACTCCTCCAGCGCATTACGCACATTTTGCAGATCTTCCAACTCGGTAAAAACTTCGGCCATGCTTTCTTCAAAACGCACATCGTCAGCGCCGCTATCGGCCGCCGTTAAGAAAACTTCGTCCTGGTCGAACGCATCGGTGATGCTAATGTACCCCTTCCGGCTAAACTGCCAGACCACGGCACCAGACTCGGCCATACTACCGCCCTGCTTGTTGAAAGCGTGACGAACCTCGGCGATCGCTCGATTTCGATTATCGGTAACTACTTCAATGAGGATCCCAACCCCATGAGGTGCGTATCCTTCATAAATAATTTCCTCGAGTTCGCCTCCTTCTATTTCCCCGGTTCCCCGTTTTATCGCCCGTTCAATATTATCTTTAGGCATATTACCGGCTTTGGCCTTGTCCACAGCCAGACGTAAACGGACATTGGTTGCCGGGTCTCCGCCGCCCTCGCGAGCGGCGAGCGTTACTTCTTTGGCCAGGCGGGTAAATATCTTACCGCGTTTGGCATCAACAGCGGCCTTCTTATGCTTAATTGTGGACCATTTTGAATGTCCTGACATTTAATTCTCTCCACTAAATAACGAACTTAATGCTCCCACTTTGAAGACACAGAACTGATTGTTTGCCTCTATGCGGACGGCAGTGACTATGGGTTGATTATACTGCAAATCAATTACTTGATAAACCGCTGGGCCGCGGCGGGCTCAGTTTATAATACGCTCCCAGCAGGCGCTTGTCCCGGGAACATCGTTTCGAGTAATTCAGGCGCATATCTCCTGGCCATATCGCTACTGATGCCATTAATATGGCAGATCTCGGAATAGAGTTTAGCGCTAGGGCGCCATTTTCGCTGCTGCGTCTGGGGATCTATTTCAATAAGACCATAGCGCTGGGACCAACCCCGTTCCCATTCAAAATTATCAACCAGGGTCCAATGATAATAACCCATAACCGGATAATTGAAGCTTATGGCCCGCCACACCTCGCGCAGATGGGTCAGAATAACGGACGGTCGCAACTTATCCCCTCGATCTGGTAAACCATGCTCGGTAATGAATATCGGCTTGCGATATCGTGTTGCAGCTTTTATGGCCGTGAACAAACCGGCCGGATAAATCTCAAAGAAATCATCGTCTGTCGTGATAGCGCCTGGCGCGGGTCTGGTTTCATATAGATGGCCAGGTCTTGGCGGGAATCGCACCAGTGATCGAGAATAGTAATTGAGACCGACGAAGTCAAATGACCCGGACAGATGCTTGATAGCGCCTCGGCCAAGAGGCCAGGATAGGCGCCCGCTAACCAGGCAGTTTAGCCAAAGATCGTTAAAAAAAGAAGATACACGGCCGGCCCACCAACGATCCAGGCTGTTCTTCGGCGACCACGCTTCAATTGGCCGAAAATTTTTAGCAATGCCAACCTGGGCCATGGGGTAACTTTCTTTAATGCGCTGGTAGGCCAAGGCGTGGCAGGCCAACATATGCCGAAGAGCACGAAGACCGGCAAACCAGCCGGTCTCGACGGGGGCCGGAAAATATTTCTCCAGATAGCGCATGACGAAGTAGACCATCGGTTCGTTGATCGTGATCCACTTAGACGATCAGATCTCCGATCGATGAGACAACCTTGGCCACATATCGTTGAAAGTAATCAACAACCAGTTCATTGTCAAAATCACCTTTCTCGGTCAACCATACGGGATTAGTAAAATGATGTAAGGTGACCATTGGCTCGATATCCCGCTCATGCAATGCCTTCAATATCTGACGGTATCGTTCCAGGGCTACCTCGTCGAAAACGCTCGGTTCCGGCTCTATCCGGCTCCATTCTACAGACAAGCGGTGGGCGTTATTCCCCATCTCGGCAGCGGCATCCAGGTCCGATTCTGCGTTCTCCCACCAATCATTGGCCCGCCCCGAGCGATCACCGTTGATGATATTCCCTACCCCACCTTCCCACTGCGACCAATCGTTATTAGTATTATTTCCTTCCACCTGGTGAGCGGAAGTGGCCGTACCCCATAAGAAATCGGAGGGAAAGTACATTGTTGCCTTTGCCATATTTTCTGACCTGCTGCTTTGATCAATTATTTCCCCCCGTGTTATACTTCGCCGATTATATGTTTTTCGTTTTGAAGTGGCGATAAAGAGCCTGGAAAGAGAGTCCCGTGCGAAATCAGATCCCACTGAGCGGCTTTTACTACCCCAACAGGATTGCCCGTATTTACCTCAGGGCGATGGAAGAGGTCATGGGTCCGAATGGGCTAAAAGCCCTGCTCAATCTAGTTGGCCTGGTTCAGTACACAAAGGAATTACCCCCAAACAACTTAAGCCGGGAATTTGATTTTGCCGATTTCGCCAGCATCAATCAGGGAGTATTTGATATTTACGGTTTCCGAGGTGGTCTTGGATTGTCTCTTAGAGGAGGACGAGCTACCTTTGATAAGGGGCTGAAAGATTTTGGAGCTTTGGCCGGGATCGGTGACTACGCTTTTAAAGTTCTTCCACTGACCACCAAGTTAAGAATTGGCTTGCCTGCGTTGGCTCGAATATTTAACCAATTTAGCGACCAGCTTTGCCACGTCGAAAATTATGACGATCACCTTTTGTATTATATTGATCGTTGTCCGGTATGTTGGAGTAGGCACAGTGACCGGCCCATCTGCTTCGTTGCCCGAGGCCTATTGCAAGAAAGTTTACGATGGGTTAGCGGTGGACAAGATTTTCGGGTTGATGAGATCGAATGTATCGCCGCCCGTGGATCGGCCTGCTTATTCAAAATCGATAAGGAACCTATCCGGTAGATTACAATTAAGTAGTAGCCCAAGAGCAGATTCTTATTGTTGAAGTTAATGCCGAATTGGCGGAGATGCTGGTTCAGTCGATTTTGCAATCATCACGTTACTGAAAGAATTAGATAAACTAGCTCAAGAATGTCTCATTTCTGGATACCTCAATACCTGCCACTATCCAGACTGTGAATATGAGAAATCAGTGTCCAAAATGACAAATGAACGATTGGCAGTAATAGTAACCGGCTGATCACAGGCGGTGAGCGAAATTAATACGATTGAGGAGCAACGATTCGCCTTTAACCTTTTTTCCAGATGCTCAATCTGCGTGTGCTCAGGCAAAGGTGTCAAAATTCTGGAAAAAGAGAAAATAATCAAAGTCAAATTGTTAATATTTAGGGCTACTGTTAGCCCTAATTTTGTTTGAATCAGGCTTATGCTGGACTATCTGGTCATCATCCCAACCTATAATGAGGTTAACAACTTGCCAGTATTGGTGGCTGAATTGTGGGCGCTGCAGATGGCCGGGCTTTCAATTCTCATCGTCGATGGTGATTCATCGGATGGCACAGGTGAACTTGCCGACGAGTTAGCCCAACAGCGTCCAGATAGCTTGTCGGTGCTGCATCTTTCGGCCCGAGGTGGCTTGCGGCGAGCCTATATCGCGGGCTTCAAATGGGCTATTGTCCATGGCGCTTGTTACATCATCCAAATGGATTGTGATTTTTCCCATTCGCCGAAATACATACCGGAACTTTTGGAATCTGCGAAACAGGCGGATTTGGTGATCGGCTCCCGTTATATCAGCGGTGGCAAAATGGACGAGCGCATGGGTATCATACGTTACCTGCGTAGTTGGTGGGCTAATACCATCTACGCTCGCTCAATTCTAAAATTGGGGGTCAAGGATGCGACCTCAGGCTACCGATGTTGGCAAGCGCACACTCTGCAGCATATCGATCTCGACGGTATTGCCTCTAACGGTTATAGTTTCCAGATTGAAATGGCTTATGTAGCTGAGAAATTGGGTTATCAAATTGCCGAGGTTCCTATCTATTTTGAAGAGAGACGTATCGGCCAAACAAAAATGCGGCTATCCGCGAAGGTGGAGGCAGCCTGGCGAATCTGGTACCTGCTTTGGCGGTATAGAGACCTGTCACCTGCTGATAACAAATCATCGAAGCTGCATCACTCGATTACAAAAAAGTGAAAAATAGAAATAGACAAATGATGACTACCAGATATGGTAATTATTGTCATCAACCGGCGCAATGTGATTGCCGGCATTGTTCTGGTGGATAAGTTACGAATCCTCAATCGCTTGTATGAGTCGGCTTAATAAGTACAAGACAGATGTCATTATTGTGGCAGGGTTGCTAATCCTGCCGCTTTTGCTGTTTGGGTCGGTCACGCTGGGCAGTAAAACCATGCTGCCAGCCGACAATCTTTTTCAGTGGGCACCCTGGGCCAGTGTTGCTGAAGATTTTGATATCGACTTTCCCCAAAACAGTCTGCTTAGCGACCTGATCCTGGAAAATTATGCCTGGAAAAGCTTCATCTCCAGTAATATCAGTGCGGGTCAGATTCCTTTATGGAATTCCAACAGCTTCGCCGGCACCCCGTTTTTAGCCAATGGCCAGCACTCAGCTTATTACCCTTTTAGCGTTCTTTTTCTAATCTTACCTCTGGCAAAAGCCTACGGTTGGTACACCGTCAGCCAGTTATGGTTGGCTGGCATCCTTGCATACTTCTTCGCCCGGGTCCTCAAGATTCAACGGTCTAGCGTGGCCGCGTCCGGACTGATATTCCAGGGTAGCGGCTTTTTACTGGTAAGTAGTGCTGTTTTTCCGATGATCATTGGTGCAGCTATATGGTTGCCCTTACTGCTAGCCTGTATCGAGATGATAATCCGCAATGCCAGCAACCCTGGCAAAGCTGGTAAGACACTCCCTTGGGCGGTCCTCGGAGCGCTCGCACTTGGTGTTCAGCTCCTGGCAGGGCACATCGAGATTACCTATTACACCCTATTAATCATGGCTTCTTTTGCCATTTGGCGATTGGCCACCCTCTTCATTAATATACGCAAAAATCAAAAAAAGGGTCCAATTGAGGCATCTTCAGAGCCCCCAATTAGTCGACCCACGCCCTGGAACCTGACCTTGCTCAAGCCGTCCCTGTGGCTGATAGGCTTCGTATTGATAGGGATGATGTTAGGAGCCGTGCAATTCATCCCGTTTGTCGAGGTAGGCCAGGCAAACTTCCGCGAGGGGTCGGCCAGCCTGTCTGAGATAAGGGGTTGGGCATTCCCACCCCGGCGACTTTTGACCCTGGCTCTGCCGGATATGTTTGGCAATCCGGCCGACCACAACTATCGCGATGTTTTTAATGGAGAAAGCATCCCTTTTACCACAAATTACTTTGGTCAACTAAATCCCCATGGCCCTTACACAAGTGATTGGGGTATCAAGAATTATGTCGAAGGGGGGATCTATCTCGGCATCCTATCCCTTTTTCTGGCTCTCCTCGGGCTTTGGTCTGCGGTTCGCCAGCGCACTGACCGGCGCTCAGAAGTAGGCTTTTTCACCACTCTGGGTATTTTTTCTCTCTCCTTTATCTTCGGCACACCAACCTATGCCATCCTGTACTATGGGCTCCCGGGAATAAATCAGCTTCACTCACCTTTCCGCTGGGTTTTCCCCTTTTCTTTGTGTGTGGCCATTTTGGCCGGTTACGGTGTGGATTATGTTCTCCGGGCGGCCGAGGAAAGACCAAGCAATGATCGCGATCAGGACCGACCCACCCTGCTTACGGCTATTAAACCATTGTTTACCCTCGGCGCAAAGGTGTCGGCGACGACAGTGGCGGCCGGGGTTGCTTTCTGGGCTGGCGTTCTATTGCTTCTGGTGTTGATTTTTTCGCGACAGGCTTACTCATCGATTGAGCCGGGTATCGAACGTGTTTTCCTTGGACTTGTTCAAGCGTCCGACGCTTTCCCAGACACGCGGGCGTTCTTTAGCTACCAGTTTGAACAGGTTCTAATTTTTTCCCTGATGCTGATCGCCACTGGTCTGGTTTTACGAGCCGCGTATTCCAGGTTTAATTTTCTCGGCCGGTCCGTCTGGATTCCCCTGGCGTTGATAGTAATCGGGTTAGACCTACTCATCGCCGGATACGGCTTTCATTCTGTCGTTGATCCGGCGCTCCTGGAATATGAACCGGAAGTAACCCAATGGTTGGCAGAACAACCCGGTCTATGGCGGCTGACCACCTTCACGCCTCATGGAGACAAGCCACTAAACGCCAACACACCGTGGCTTTCTGGATTACAAGATATCAGGGGTTATGACTCAGTTATCCTGAAACAGTACACCGACTACATGGCCGCGATTGAACCGCAAAATGAACTGCCGTTCAATCGTGTCCAACCTATCGTTAATTGGCAGTCAATCAATTCTCCCCTCCTCGATCTGTTAGGAGTCAAGTTCATCATCTCCGCCGAAGATATAGATCTTCCCAAGTTGAAATCGGTGTGGCAGGGCGAAGGATTGATAGTGTATGAGAACCTGGCCAGCGTTCCGCGAGCATATTCAATCGCCCAATCGGCGACAGTGGTAGTAGAAAACGCCCTTGAAGCCATGCAGTCGGGGGATCCGCGCCAATTTGTTTTTGTTGAAAGGGGCGATACGGCAGATGTCTTCAGTGGAATTGGCCAGGCCCAGATCTTAACTCAAGCCGAAATCATCGAATATAACGATATCGAAGTTCTCGTGCGAACGAGTGTAACCGAGGATTCCTGGCTTATTCTCAACGATACATACTTCACGGGTTGGGATGCTTTCATACGGCAAACCGATGCACAAAACGGGGAAACGGACCAGGAAGAAAAAACCGATATCGTGCGGGTCAACGGCAATTTTCGTGGGGTGAAGATCGAGCCTGGTAATTGGGAAGTCAGGTTCCGTTACAGTCCGCTTAGCTTCAAGCTTGGTGGATTGATCAGTTTTATGAGCCTCATCATTGTAAGCTTCTCGCTGGTTGTCTGGACCTGGCGCCGGCTGATAGATCCACAGGCGTCATTGACTAATACAAGAAGCATTGCCAAAAACAGTATCGCACCCATGACCCTGAATTTATTCAATCGGGCGATTGACTTCGTTTTTGCTGCTTTTTATTTGAGGATGTTGGGCCCGGCCGATGCCGGTAAATACGCCACGGCGATTATCATTGCCGGCTGGTTTGAAATTGTCTCCAATTGGGGCCTCAACACCCTGATAATCCGAGAAGTTTCCAAAGATAAAAGTCAGGCCAGTCGTTATATATTGAACACCTCAGCCCTGCGCCTGGGTACAACTGTTATCGCCAGCCTGCCGATTTTTGCCTACATTTATTTCATCAGTTCAACTGGCAAGCCTCTGGATTTGCAGACAACTGCGGCCATCCTGCTGCTGATGGTTGGCATGGTTTTTTCTGGTATAAGCCAGGGATTAGCAGGCTTGTTTTACGCTTATGAAGTGGCCGAATTCCCGGCCGCGATCACGACGATCACAACAATTTTTAAAGTCGGTTTCGGCGTAGCCGTTCTCTTGCTTGGTTATGGTTTCGTCGGTCTCGCAGGTATTTCCATCCTGGTCAACATCATCACCTTGCTCATCCTGTTAGTTGCCTCTTCACGCCAATTCCACCTGAGCGGGCCTTGGCGTATCGACCTTAGCCTCCAACGGCGCATGCTATACTTGAGCTATCCACTTATGCTCAACCACCTTTTTGCGGTCATTTTCTTCCAGATTGACGTTCCCCTCATGAAACAGATCAATGGTGATGAGGTTGTAGGTTGGTACAACAGCGCCTATAAGTGGGTATTGGCTTTTAATGTAATACCTTCTTTTTTCACTATCGCCTTGTTCCCGGTCATATCCCGTCAGGTTCATCGATCTCTAACCGATGCCAGGCGAACGTTTCGGATGGCCATCAAGCTGATGTTGCTCATCGCATTTCCCCTGGCGGCCATCGTTACCTTACTGGCGCCAATCATGATCGGCATCCTAGGCGGCCGGCAATTTCTACCTCATGGGGCCATTGCTCTCAGAATAGTCATCTGGTCAATCCCTATTGGCTGGATGAACAGCGTTACCAACTACATGCTCATATCTCTAAACCGTGAGAAGATGCTAACCAGAGCCTTCATCATTGGCGTGCTCTTCAATCTCATAGCCAACCTAATTTTCCTGCCTCGGTACAGCTACGTCGCGGCTTCGGTTATAACGATTCTTTCCGAGATTGTCTTGTTGGCCCTCTTTGCATATTTTCTCAGACCGGTCATGCCCAGGGTGGGCTGGTTTAATCTGCTTAAACGCCCTCTGGCCATTACTGCGGTTATGGTCATCGCCATGATCCTGGGCAACCAGGTGAGCATGATCCTTGCCCTGGTGCTTGGTCTAGCTATATATCCATTGGGCTTGTGGATATTAAAGGTCTTTGGCGAGCAAGAGCGGCAGATCATCGCCTCACTTCTTCCTGATAGCCTGGCCGGCCGGTTTTCGGTAGATAAATCTGTGGGTGGAGAGTAGTAGATGCCCACCAGATCCCAATCCCGGTTATTTAACCACTACCGATTGATCCTGGTCGTTGTGTTGCTCACAGCGGCGGTTCTACGCCTATACGGGATCAACAATCTATCTCCACCAGGGCTGGAGCACGATGAAGTAGCGCACTGGCTCATCAACCGTGATATCCTCTCTGGCAATCTGGCTCTTTACTTCACTGATGCCTACGGTCACGAAGCGGGTTTCCACTATATACAGACCGCTTTTTCGATCTTTTTAGGTGACAATGCCTTTGCTTTACGTTTGCCTTCCGCCTTCGCCGGCTTGATGCTTGTCTCCATCAACTTTGCCTTAACGCGGCGCTTGTTTGGAATCAAGACCGCTTTGCTCTCGGCCAGTTTGGTTGCCGTTCTCTTCTGGCCGGTCTTTTACAGCCGTTTAGCCCTAAGGGCCATTGCTTTGCCATTGCTGGCCAGTTTATCAGCCTATTTTTGGTGGAAAGCCTGGCAGGACCGGCCTTCAAAGCCCGAACAATCATCACGCTTCGCCACCCTGGACTCGATTCTTTCTTCTTCGCTAACCTGGTTTGCCATGGCCGGTCTATTTGCTGGTCTGACTTTCTACACCTATATGGCCAGCCGAGTTCTTCCCATATTTTTCTTATTATATTTGACCTACTTGGCCGTGGTGCACCGGCCGGCGCTCAAATTAAGGTGGCGTGGCATACTACTGTTCGTCTTCATTTATCTGATTATCGCTGCGCCACTGGGCATATATCTATTAAACAATCCCGGGATTGAATCCCGCATCGGCGAGGTTGATGCACCCCTGCTAGCGCTGGCCCGGTGGGAACTAAAACCGGTCTTAATTAACGGTTTAAAGATCATAGCCATGTTCGGACTTCGAGGTGATCCCTTATGGCGACAAAATGTTGCCGATCTACCGGTATTTGATCCGATTGTTTCGCTTTTCTTCTATATTGGATTGATTGTTTCCTTGTGGCGATGGCGTCAACCCCGCTATCTATTCCTATTACTTTGGCTACTCACAGCAACTATACCCAGTATTGTGACTATAGATGCACCCAGCAGTATACGCATAATCAATGCCCTCCCCGTAATTACAATTTTTCCGATTATAGGGTTGGAAGTTATTCACATTATCAGATCGTTATCCACAGTTTCTGTAAAGTTATCCACAGAAATTGGTAAAAAAATCGCCTTTCTGTTAATAGTCCTCTTTTTCCTGTTTAATGGTCTGCGAACCGCTAAAGCTATATTTCAAACATGGCCCAACGAGGAGGAAGTTCAGTTTGTATGGCAGAGTGCACTAACAGAAGCGGCCGCGTTTCTGGATACTTCGGCCGGTAGTGGACCGGTAGCCATCGGTGGATGGACTCCTGACAGCCTGGATGCACCGACAATGGAACTGACCCTACGACGGCGAGATTTGAGTCTCCGCTTTTTTGACCCAACCGAGGCGATAATCATTCCGGGCCAGATAGAAAACAATGGTAATCCACTAATCAGCCGTATCGTGCACCCAACAGCCTTACCACTTCAACCAGCACTGGAAAAGCTAATGCATAGCTGGTCGGTACCTTCAATCGCCACAAAAAATATCGTTACCTATGAAATAAATCAGCCGCCTGTGATACGCCCAAGCTATCCGGCTGAGGTCATTTTTGGCGGCGAACTAACCTTATTAGGTTTCGATGTGGAGGAATCGCCCACCGACAGTGATTTTATGGGTAGTGAAGGATCTTTGGACTTGATCACCTTCTGGCGGGTCAATGAAGCGCCAGCTGGATCAAGGCGGCTGTTTTTGCATCTCGTGGACGGGGAGGGCAGCATAGTGGCCCAGGATGATCGCCTCGGTGCGCCGGCGCGATATTGGGTAGCAGGGGACATTATCATCCAACGGCTTTCGCTAGGGTATGATGGGGAAAACGCCGGCGTTGAACTACGCCTTGGTGTCTACGATCCTGATTCGGGGCTAAGAATGTTGACAGACCAGGGAGAAGAATTTGTGAACGTGGGTGATGGGTTGTTCAAGCCCTGATCAAATAGGCGTAGTATCTTGGTCCTGGTCTGAACAATCACAGATTCAGATCCAGCGTGAGAATAAAAGGATCAGGGTCCGACCTAATTTCCAAACGTTGTGTGGTCTTTTTAAGTTATTTTTTTAATAGTCAACCGGACTTCGCCAGCGGGAACCTGAGCTGTCACCGTATCACCCACCCTTGCCCCCAAGAGTGCCCGGCCGATGGGTGATTCGTTAGAGATTCGGCCGTTGCCCGGATCCGCTTCATGTACTCCAACGATATGATATGATTCCGATTCATCCTCGAAATCCACTTCCACAACCGTAACCGTATTACCAACGCGAACACGATCAACCCGGCCATCTGGTTCGATGATCTTGGCCCGGCGCAACGAATCTTCGAGATCCTTTATCCGCCCCTCCACAAAAGCCTGTTCTTGTTTGGCATAATCATAGTCGGCATTTTCCGATAAATCACCGTGAGATATGGCCAGTTCCAAACGTTCCGATATCTCCTGCCGGCGCTCATTTTTCAAAATCTCAAGCTCAGCCTTGATCTTTTCAAGGCCTTCTTCGGTTACGTATATCACACTGTTGTTCATAATCATTTATCCCCAGAATTCACACTGGTAGTTTTATTGAATAGAGACGATTTCAAGGACCAGCTAAGTCAGTTATTTTGAATATGTTGGGAGAATCAGAGGGTCGGGGAGGGCGCCAGACCACTTCATGGCACACTCACAGCCGGTTCTTCAGCAACTACCCTGTTAAATCTCTACTTTCAATCGATGATTCAAATAATAAATAGCCCCGCCTATCGCGGGGCCATCTACAAAGAATAATCTTAGTATAGCCTAGGACCATTAATCTGTCTAACCACCACAGAAAAAGAAAAATTGGAGAGTGCCTCCATGATCGTTCGATGCTAAAATCCGGATATCATGGAAGAAAAACCACGCCCATCGTTGCCCGCTTCCTCCCGTGTCATTTTGTCCTTGCTACTGCCTGCTATCGGGGCGATGCTCTTTACCTTAATAGTCAGTGGCCGGCCAACCTTCGGAGATCGCCAACCTGGATTGGTGGCCTTGCAGTTAGCCGGCATAGGCCTGGTTAGCTGGTTGCTGGGCTGGCGCTGGTATGGATTGAAAGATCTGGGTTTGCGTTTCGGCCGTCCACTCAGTGCGGGCGCCGGGTTCGCCGTCCTGGCCTGGATCGCCTTTCTCATCGTGCGCCTGGTTACCATTCGCGGCGAAGAGTTTCATGAGGGAGTCCCATTTTTATATTTGTTGATATTTGAGGCTTTTTGTACGCAATTGTGGATATTTGGCCTCTTCTTCCGCAGTGTGGCCGATTGGCGTGGTCCCCTTACGGCAGCTGTCTCCAGTGGCCTTCTATTTGGTGCGACGGCCCTGCTGCTATTCCAGGAAGCGTACGCCATCACCGCCGGGAGCGTTCTCTTTTTTGCGATTTGGGGTATTTTGTACGGGATTATCCGATTACGAACCGGCAGTTTCCTTGGGGTGGCCATTGTCCAATCGCTTCAAAGCTGGTCAACCTGGCAACTATTCAAGGTCGAACAGCCCGATCCTATCGAGTTGCGTAATTTTTATTTGGCGATTAGCCTCATCTACGCGCTGTATATCTGGCGCTTGTGGCCAAAAGAGGAAGAAGATTATCGTGTTTAAGGAGTAGGGTATGACCGACCATGAATTTATCTTGAGCCGGACTGAGGGTCGCGTAGGTGTCATCCAGTTAAACCGCCCCAAAGTATTAAACGCCCTTAACCGGGAGATTATGAGCGAAGTTATCACTGCCCTGGAAGCTTTCGATGAGCAAGAAGCGATCGGGTGCATTGTATTGACCGGGGACAAGCGCGCCTTCGCGGCCGGCGCCGATATCACCCAGATGGCCGGGGCCTCACCTGTGTCGATGCTTAAAAATCCTTTCATAGACTATTGGGACCGCCTTGGGCGAATTGGTAAACCGATTATCGCGGCCGTTTCCGGTTTTGCTCTAGGTGGAGGTTGCGAGTTGGCCATGGCCTGTGACCTGATTGTCGCCAGCGAATCAGCCAAAATCGGCCAGCCTGAAATAAACATCGGCGTTATCCCCGGTGCCGGGGGCACCCAGCGATTAACCCGGGCAGTAGGAAAGGCCTTGGCCATGGAAATGGTCCTGAACGGTCGATTCTTAAACGCTGAAGAAGCACTACGGTTCGGCCTTGTAAACCGGGTTGTCCCAGTTGAAAGATATCTTGAAGAAGCTTTGAAATTCGCGGCCGAGATCGCCGGACGCGCCCCAATCGCTATCCGCTTGGGAAAGGAAGCAGTCAACGCTGCCTACGAGACGACTTTGCGATCGGGCCTGGCATATGAGCGACGTTTGTTTTACATGCTCTTTGCCACTGAAGATCAGAAAGAGGGGATGGATGCTTTCGTCAACAAACGGCCGGCGGAATGGAAAGGCAAATAGTCGTTCATTACGAACATCCACCGGATTTGGAAAGTATCCGTTTCTTAAAAGCCCGGCTGTTGCCTCAGCTCTGCTTGACAACTGCTGAGGATGGACCGGCGCCTAAGGATACAAAAGTGCTAATCGCCGGCCGGCCAACCCCGGCGCTCCTGGAGGAGATCAAAAGCCTTAGAGCAATCATCGTCCCTTGGTCTGGTATTCCCCCGGAAACGAGGCAGTTAATAGCCAGCTTTTCTGGAATCACACTGCATAACCTGCATCATAATGCGGCGCCGGTAGCCGAGTTAGCCCTTGCCTTACTGCTTGCGGTTGCCAAAAATGTTGTGCCGCTCGATCGATCTTTGCGACAACATGACTGGACCGCGCGCTATCTTCCCAGCACTGCGGTGTTGCTGGAAGGAAAAACGGCCCTGATTGTGGGGTATGGCGCCATTGGGCGCCGTGTGGCAACCTTTTGTCACCATCTAGGCATGGATGTGTTAGCCATTCGCCGCAACCCTGACTCAAGAAACAACCCCGATGGCGTCAAGATCCACGCGCCCGAAGCACTTCACACTCTGCTTCCTTCAACGAAGGCATTGATGATCTGTCTGCCACATACCGATGCGACTGACGGCCTAATTGGCCAAACGGAGCTCGATCTTTTGCCGGCCGATGCCATTTTGGTGAATATCGGCCGGGGGGCGGTTATTGATGAAGCGGCACTTTATACCAGTCTGCGGGATGGCCGGATTCACGGGGCCGGGCTCGATGTCTGGTACAATTATCCAACCGACAAGGCCAGTCGCTCAAATACGCCGCCAGCGAACTTTCCCTTTCACGAGTTAGAGAACGTAGTCATGAGCCCGCATCGAGGCGGGGATTCGGCCGATACAGACCGGTTAAGAATGATGCACTTGGCCGACCTGCTCAATAGTGCGGCCGAGGGTAAACCGATGCCCAATCTAGTGGACCTGTCGGCCGGATACTGAGGTGGCCACCCACATTACGTAAAGTTAATGATTCATGGGTACTATTTACGGATCTGGATCTGGATGCATATAATCCTGATGGTGACTAGCTATTATCCTTGCTCAAACCAAGTCATGGTCAAGGTTGCAGAATGAGTCTTAAACGAATCAGTGCTTTGGGCCTGGTGTTATTATCGATTGCCCTGGGCTGGTCTGTTTCGAGCGCGACCGTTGGGCCGATGGTCGAATCTGGGGAATTACTTTTCACAGCTGATCAATTTTCCGAAGGCACATATCAGGATGTCCGTGCCTCGGCCATGGGCCTGACCCTGACCAGCGAGGTGAATACAGGGCAATACCTATCACCTGAAATTGAAGCTCCCCTGGCTTACAATGCAGTCGTCCCAGAGTGGCTGTCAATCGTCCCGGAATCGTCCACGCTTACCATCAATCTCCGAACAGGCACAAACGACGGCCGTTGGAGTGAGTGGTTCCAGATTGTACAAAATGATGACTGGATGAGTCCCGAAAGCAACGAGATGGTCGGCCAGATGATTGTCGTGCCGGCTATCGACGAAACCCACCAGCGAATTCAATTTTCGATCAACCTCAGCCGTTATTCCGGGGAAGAATCCCCGCTTTTACAACAACTTCGGCTGACTTTCATCGACTCTTCCAACGGTCCAACAGCAAAAGAACTCCTCGCTCGACAAGAAGAATCGGACCAGAAGCAGCCGTCCGTGGCCGACGGGGGCTACCCAAAACCCTTTGTCATCAGCCGGGATACCTGGTGCACAGATCCACGTTGCGACTACAGTGATGGTCTCGCATATAAGCCGGTTACCCACCTCATTGTCCATCACACTGTATCAGGTAATTCCAGCACCAACTGGGCGGCAGTCGTCCGGGCCATATGGAGTTTTCACTATACTCGGGATTGCCCAGACAATTGCTGGGGAGATATTGGCTACAACTACCTGGTCGACATGAACGGCCTCTTGTATGAGGGCCACAATGGTGGTGATGATGTCATCGGAACGCATTCGGGAGCGGCTAATGCCGGCAGTATGGCTCTGGCGTTTCTTGGCACTTTTACCGCGCCCAACTATCCCAATCTTCCGGGGATCGCCCCACCCCAAGCGATGAAGGATTCGGCCGCCGAACTGTTTGCCTGGAAAGCTGATAAAAACGGCATAAACGTTTACGGTTCGAGTAAAATGGTCTATGCTGACTGGATACTGCCCCATCTGATGGGACATCGTGATGTCTATGGCACAACCGAATGTCCTGGCGATCAAGCCTATGCCATCCTGCCCTGGTTACGCGACCAGGTCAATCAGCGCATAAGTAGCGGCTCACCCACCATCTACGTTGACGAGTTGAGTGGTGATTTCACAAAAAGCCCTTCAGGTTACTGGTATGTGCCGCCGGATAGTTGTGGATACGGTGGACATGCCTTCTACACCTGGTCGGTTAAAACAGCTGGAAGCAGCACCAATTGGGGCGAATGGCGGCCAAACATCCCTGCTGAAGGCAATTATGAGATAGAAGCCTTCGCCCCGTACTGCGTAACCGGCCGGGCTGAAACAGCCGGCGCGACTTATCAGATCACCCATGCCGGTGGTTCGACCACAGTTGTTGTTAGCCACCAGCAAAACGTCGGCTCTTGGATGAGTTTAGGCACATACCACCTCAAAGCCGGACAAAGCGGTTCGATATATTTGACCGATCTGACCACTACGGACTCCGGTCTGGGTGTCTGGTTCGATGCCCTCCGTCTCCGGCCGTCCTCCGCTCCACCAGTCCCGACGGTGGTTAACAATCAGCCGGTGAACGGCGCCTGGGCTCAACAAAGAAATATCTCCTTCATGTGGTCCATCACCTCCCCCGGTTCAGTCAGTTCCGCCAGATTAGAGGTCTCCACCGATGCCGGCTTCGGAAATATGATCCATTCTCAGGAGAAAACCGGTGCGGCTACATCAGCCAATTACACTTTTGGTCAAGATTACCTGACCCTTTATTGGCGAGTCGTGCTGACAGCCAGTGGCGGTATCAAGACTTTCTCTGATAGCACATTGTTTGGACTTGACTCCGAACCGCCATCGTCCGCAATAAATCTTATTGCCAAGATGGAGAACGGGAAGTATGCCCTTGGTTGGTCGGGATCGGATACCGCGTCTGGCGTTGCCAGCTACAACATCGATTACCGCGAACCAGGTCAGGGCTGGCAACGATTATTATCGAGCACCAACTCAACATCAACCTTTTTCGTTCCAGACCCGGCCAAACAATATGAATTCCGTTCCCAGGCTATCGATCATGTAGGTCACATCGAACCAGCCCATAACACGCCTGATATCAGCACAGGGGATGCCGTTGAAGCGAAGCGTGTTATAATATTCCCCTTAATCCTGCCCTAGATATTAGTAATTGCGCAGAATCACCGGTAGTAAATGGCGAACATAATAAACGTTGATGTACTTATTGTCGGATCCGGACCGGCCGGCACCTCCACGGCGCTTCATCTTGTACAACAAGATCCGTCTTGGGCCAATCGTCTCGTGGTCGTCGATAAGGCTATCCACCCTCGCGAAAAATTATGCGGCGGTGGGATTACCCATATGGGCCAGAATGTCCTCGGCCGACTGGGCTTGGCCATAGAAACACCTTCCATCGCCTTGCGACGAGCCGATATCCGCTACGAGAACCTGTCTTATTCCTTCCAGGCAAATCCGATTTTTGTGATCATCCGTCGCGATGAATTCGATCACTGGTTTGTTCAAAAAGCCGAAGCCAGGGGTGTGAAGGTGCATCAGGGTGAGACTGTTGGCGATGTAGAAGTGCACGATAACTATGTGGAGGTGACCACAGATAAAGCTGTTTTCCGGGCTCAGGTTTTGGTGGCCGCCGACGGGTCAAGAAGTTTTGTCCGGCGTAAATTAAAATGGGATGATAACTCTCGAGTAGCCCGCCTATTAGAAGTCTTAACCCCAGAAGATTCACAACTATCTGCTGAATTCCGCGAAAAAAAAGCTGTGTTCGATTTCACTCCTATGAAAGATGGACTGCAAGGTTATTATTGGGACTTTCCCAGCGTCATCCAAGGAGAATCTTATATGAATCGGGGCTTGTTTGACAGCCGCGCCCAACCAAAACAGCCGAAAGCGGACTTAAAACGGGAACTTCGCCGCTCTTTGGACGCACGCGATCGTAACCTGGATGATTACAAATTGAAAGGGCATCCTATTCGCTGGTTTGATGGTAATGGTCGATATGCCATTCCCAGGGTTTTGTTGGCCGGAGATGCGGCCGGGACAGATCCCCTGGCAGGTGAGGGTATTTCTTTTTCCCTGGCTTACGGGGATGTCGCCGCAGCGGCCATTGTCGACGCCTTTGCCCAAGATGATTTTTCTTTCGCCGATTACAAAGAGCGCATTGTCACTCACCAGGTGCTCAAACAACTGCCTGTCCGCGTACGATTGGCCCGTCTAATGTACCGGTTTGGCAAATACCGTTGGATTTCTCGTTTTGCCTGGCGCGCTATTGCGTTTGTTATGAGATTTTCCCGCTGGAAGGATCCGGAATATGTCCCAATTCAGAAGCCTGTCCAGGTTCAGGAACCAGAGGCTGAACGCGGCCGGCCGTATAACCACCAATACGTTGAAGGCGGATAAGCGGGTTGCCACTCGCCTGGCCACAGAAATCCATCTGGTAACCAGTGATTTTTTAGAGCCCGATCATAGACGCCCAGCTCGTCGAGGACCCGCTCATCCAATTGGTAGGGCGGCATATCCAGTTTCTCCAACAACGCGGCGATCATAACCCTTGTTTCAACGGCCGACGCATAATAACTCCCGGCTGTATCAGGCTCCTGGTTCAATTCACGTAGATACTCGCTCCATTGCCGCAAACGAGCATGCAACTCGTCATGAGCGTGTTGCTCAAATCGGACTACCTTTTCGACCAGTGCTTCGTGATAGGTATCAATTGCCCGGTCCAGGCGATCCTGCTCTTTCTCATCAAACAATCCCCGCAGGAGAGTTAACCGGTTCTGGCGCATGAGATAGCCACCGAGGGTAAGTCGGGGCATACTGCTATCGTTTAACGGCCAAAACATGGTCTCATTACGCAGATAATCGTCCATCTCGTTCGCCATGGCCTCAAGAATCTTAAGATCTTTTCGTAATTTTTTTGTTCCAGATGACATAGTTCACCCCCTGTCTTCAATATGGTAAATATTACTGGTGTCGATCGTTATAGTAAAATTATGAGATTCGTCAACATCTTTCTCTCTTCAGTGCTGCTATAATAGACTACTATGGCATTTGAAATCAAGAGGAATCAACGATGACAACCGAACGGCGGGCGATCCTATTAAAGTTGGCCGGGGAAGCTTTTGAGCTTGACCTGGATGTGGCCAGTGGCATGGTAGCACAAAACGAAAGCGGGCAGTGGGTCATTGGTCATCACCCATTGGGCGAATGGCTGGCATCCCACAAAGGGGAGGAAGTGGTATTGATTCTGGGTTCCCTTGAAGATGACCGGCCGGTAAAGACGCGTACCTGCAATACTTGCGGTCGCGATTATTCAGATCTGGCATGCCCGTATTGCCGGGCAACACGCATCCGTTTACGAGGCCAACCCTGATATAACGCTGTTAATCGCCAAAGCGATAAAAATATTCACTCGGAGGATCTAGAGAAACCTTAATGCAAATAAAAGCGCAAAAATCACCATTTTGGAAACAGCCCAATCGCACCAGGATCGTCAATATTACTCTGACTTTACTACTCATATTAGGCCTGTTGCAAGCCAAAAGCCTCGCGGCCCAGGCGCCAGTTTCTGTGCTAGAGTTTTTAGAAGCAGAACTCTGGCCTGATTTCGACCAGCAAGCCCTTCTGGTAATATTATCCGGAACACTGCCGGCTACCGCACCTCTGCCGGCAACAATCACCTTACCCCTTCCTCAAGAGGCCACCATTCACGCCGTCGCCCGAGTTGATGCCCAGGGTAATCTAGTAAATATGGAATATGATAATTTGATTCCCGGCCAGTTGACGCTAAATGTCGACGATCCTGGCTTTCGGATCGAATATTATGTGCCTTATCAGAGCGATGGAGATATGCGAAAAATCAACTTCCGTTGGTTAGCAGACCTAAGCGTCGACCAGTTTGTTACTACCTTCCAACAACCCTCATCAGCCACTGACGTCAGCCTGACACCGGCAGCAGACCGCACTCTCAACGGTCAGTATGATTTGCTCTATCACGAGATCAGCGGCGTGGCTGTGCCGGCCGGCGTTCCTTATACCTTTGAGGCGAGCTATCGGATGGTCCGGCCGGAGTTATCGGTTGAGGGTATAGACCTCCAACAACCTGCTGTTCCACAGCCAGTTCTTCCTCAACAAGGGCAAGACGGCAGTGATAGTACCAACTTCAATTGGCCCATCGTGGTGGCTGCAGCTGCGGTCGTGTTGGCTTTTGCTGCCGCTGCCTGGCTGATATTTTCCGGCCGTAACCGCAGCCAGCGGGTGATCAAACCCCGACCGGCAGCCCGATCCCAGCAGCGACGACCTGGTTCCGGCGGCCGCGAATCGACATATTCACCTCGAAATAAAAGTAAATTCTGCCATGAATGCGGCCAGGCCCTGGATCCGGCCGATAAATTCTGCCATAGCTGCGGTTCCAAGGTGAAAGGGGGAGGCAACTAACAGGCTGAGGTGTGCTTAAAGGAGTAAGGGATTCAGATTGTTCCATTTCGCGCTGGCGCAGGATAGCTATCCAACATTGCGTAAAGAGAAGAAGACAAACAAAACAAAATTAAAATGAGATCAAAAAAGGGTCCGCAGGAAAACCTGGGACCCTTTTTCTTATTTCTGTTTTGGTTTCGCGGGTTACTCCGTCTTCAATGTCATGTAAAACTGGACCAGGTCAGCCATATCTTGCTCGCTCATAAGATTGGGATAATCCTGGCGCATCACGCTAGGTTCGGTGCAGGGACCGTTCGGGCATTCGGGGGCCACGAATGATGTGGGATCTAGCACTGATTCGTAGATGTATTGTTCGGCCGACATACCCGGTATTCGAGTTGCCGCATCGTTACCAATATTTCCCAACCAGGGACCTACCGTGGCCACACTATTCACATCCTCAGGGTCTCCGTGGCAAACAGCACAACCATTAAGCTGGAAGACATTTCTACCATTCTCGGCGTCGCCTTCGGGTAAATCCTCGACAGCATCAGGCCATTCGACGGCTGCGAGCGCCCCGTCGCCACAAAGCCCTGGGGTTTCCGCCCAATTAAGGACAAAAGCTGTAACCTGGTCAATCTGGTAATCTTCCATGGGACCGCCAAAATTCGCAGACCAGATAGGCATCAATGTGCCTGGTCGGCCTGCTGAGACTGTCTGTCTAATGAAATTTTCTTTGCTGCTGGTCCAGGCCATCTGCTGCATGCGCAAGGATGGGTTGCCGCATAAAAGTGCCGCATGATTAAGAGGGATGCCTTTACAGTCAATCTCATCCCCGGCAGCATTAGTGCAGGCTTGAGCTAGACCGTCTTCACCATGACATTCAGCACAGCTGTCATGAAAGATCTGAGCCCCTTTCTCAATTTGCCGGCCCACATAAGCTTCGGTAGTCTTTTCCAGACGGGCCGGTTCGAATAAGGCAGCAACACCGAGAATGATCATCACCAACATAAATGAAATGGTTCCAATGACGACTTTTATTTGCATATTTAATGTTCCTCGTATCCTGAGTCAGCATGGCGGTATACCACTCGTTCGGCATTGGCCATTACCTCTCCGCTCACGGGATCTGTCGAACTCAACTGCATAATGAGCCGTTTCATGTTATATTGTTCCGCTTCAATGCGCAACGAGGCCTTGGCATCGGGCATCGCCTCGCTGGCAAAGGTGTTCCGGTACCCTTCAATATTACCGTCCCCATCTTCATTAGCTTTACATTCGTCCTTCCAGGTATTCCCATTTGCATTGCAACTATAGCGATCCATCGAAGCCTTAAACTCCTTTAAGGCTTCTTCTAGAGCAGGATTAGGAGCCTTTCCACCAGGTACATAGAAACCCTCTTCCAAATCCTCATACGGAACGGCCAGTAGGACGCTGTGTCCCTCCTGGGGAACCAACTCCTGAAGGATTTCCTGATCCGGCGAACTCTCAACCGCAAATTCGGGGGAACCCATCCAGTTAGAAACCAGCATAAAAGCGATGAAGAGCATGGCAATGCTGAGACCCACTCGCCGGTCGGCATATCGCCTGCTCTTTCCAACCTCAATATAGGGCATTACAAAAAAGGCCGTGGCCAAAGCCGGCATAAAGATAAATGCGATCAGCACCTTATCGGCCAGTTTGAGCCAGCCCTGCGACCAGGCTAAGTACCAGGGGGCGACCACATGGAGAGGTGTAACCAGGGGGTTAGCCTGGCTCTCTAAAGGCGCGTTATAAAACCAGAGGGCGCCAACTATTAGTAGCAATGTGGTCAACGCTGTCCACATAAGCTCGCTGGTGAGAATGTCGGGCGTAAAATAAGTGCGCTCACCCTTCGGCACACGTTTTGCCGTGTCCTCTCCCACCGTTTCCTTGCCAGGGGGTAACGAATGGCCGTGAAGAACAACTTTATAGTAATGGACAAATAGAAAAACACCAGTCACCAATGGCAAAACCAGCACGTGCAGCAGGTACCACCTGAGCAAACCGCCATCTCCAAAGGTTGGCGCGCCACGAATCAGCAAATTGATATTGGTTCCCAGGATCTCAGCCGGCGGGGCAGCTTCGGCCGCGCTTACAGCCACCGTCACAGCCCAAAAGGACAGCTGGTCCCAGGGCAAGAGATAGCCACTAAAGCTTAGAACCAGCGTGAATACGAGTAGCAGCATACCAGTCAACCAGGTGAACTGGCGTGGTTTTTTGTAGCTTCCGGTCAAAAAAGTACGCAGCATATGCAGGGCCACAACCAGAACCATCGCCTCAGCTCCTAGACGGTGCAAGTTGCGCATTAACTCGCCCAGGGGGACATTCGCCAGGATATTCCAAATATCAGAATAGGCTGTCCCTGGCCGTGGGGTGTAAAAAATCATGAGGAAGATGCCGGTTATGGTCTCCCATGCAAACATGAAAACGGAGAGCCAGCCCAGGCGAAAAGTTGGATAGATGCGAGTAACTTCGGTGTGGTAAAAACTGGGACGAATGTGAAACCAGAATCCATCAGCATGGGGTCTCAGGCGGGGATTTGGCCGGCGTGCCTCGTCACCCCGCAATGCCGAACGAATGTCGCCGGTATTCATGCCCGCCGTAATGCGCTCAACTATTTCATCTGATTTGGCAATGGTAGCCTGTTTCAGCCCCATTTCCCTGACTTGATCATAAAAGGTAGCCATATTCTCGGTGTCTCCTCTCCCCTCTCGTTAAGGGCAACCCTGATGAAAATTGCTCAACAGCACCTGGCTGATACCTTGCTTCTTATCCCCAGTATCAATCTGGAGGAAGGCCGCATTCGGAGGAATGGCCAGGGCGCCATATGTGCCATCAGCTGAAATTTCGGATTCTGCAATGACGGTCTCGTTTTCATCCAGCGCCGCCAATTTGAACCGATCCAGATTACGTGGAGCGGGATCTTGGATCCGCCGGCCGTCCAGGCGATACTTTGAACCATGACAGGGGCATTCGTAGCGATTGTTAGCGTCCACCCAGGCGTAGATGCAACCCAGGTGGGTGCAAACTTTATAGATAGCCGCGGCGCCTTTGATTGCGCCATCTCCCTCAGCCTGCCACATGCGCTCGCAACCAGCTATAACTTCATTGTCAACATTTACTAACCAAAACCGGCCATCGGGATAATTGAAGGGCGGAGCGTTCACTTCCGGCAGGTCATCGATTGATAGCTTAAAAGTGCCACCAAATTCACCTTCACGGAACCGTGGAAGCATGAACCATACTAACAATCCGGTCAGTTCCACCGCTACCAAAGCGATCGAAGCTCCCCAGATGTAGTATAGAAACTCGCGCCGGGTAAGGCCGCCGGGGCTTACCGTCGCTGTTGCCATAGGCTATTTCTCCTGTGAATAATGTAGGACTCTGACGTGCAAAAGGAATGCACCAATTGTGTTTTATATTACGAGCTAAAAAATTATATCAGACAGCACTGGAGGTGCCAAAAATATGGGCGCTGAGGGACTCGAACCCCCGACCTCTTCGGTGTAAACGAAGCGCTCTAACCAGCTGAGCTAAGCGCCCCAGAGCACGATTGCGGATTATAACTGTTCAATGGAATTATGCCAGTCCTGGGCGCTCCTGGGTTTGGATAACGAGCTGAGATTTTGGCTTCAATTTAAAAGGTCAGCCGGTCATGCGTGTTAAGACTACGGCCAACCGCCGCACTCCTTGCTCAATCTCTGTCCGCCCCAGGCCACTGTAGCCAAGTAGGATGGAAGGGCATTGCGGAGGACCGACGTGATAGGCGGTGCCCGGGTAGACGCCCACACCGGCCGAGGCCGCCTCCAGAACCACAGCCTCTTCATCCAGGCGAGGGTCTAATAACAACATCACGTGAAGGCCCGCCTCGACAGGTGAATACTGGACCACTCCGAACAGATCTTGTTCCAAGGTCTGAACTAAAACCCGTCGCCGCTCGCCATATTCTTTTCGCAACCGGCGTAAGTGGCGTTCGAAATGCCCCTCGGTGATAAAATCCGTCACGGCCGCCTGAGTTAAAGTTGGCGCGCCGCGATCGACCAACTCCATCGCCTTCACAAAGGGTCCAAGGAGCACATCCGGTAAAACGACATAGCCTAACCTTAACGCGGGAAACAACACTTTTGAAAATGTGCCCAAGTAGACAACTCGTCCATCTCTATCCAGTCCTTGCAGGGCTGCTAGCGGCTGCTCGCTGTAACGTAGCTCGCCGTCATAATCATCTTCAAGGATCAGCGCATCTGCCTGACGAGCCCATATCAACAAGGCCATTCGCCGTGAAAGGGGCATCGTGCCACCTCGTGGAAACTGGTTTGATGGCGTGACAAAAGCGAAGCGGGCCCTACTATTCGAGGAAATCTCTTCCACCGGAAAACCTTCCTCATCCACCGGTAAAGCGGTTAATTCAGCGCCCGCCGCTCGAAATAGATCAAACGCATCGACATAACCAGGAGTCTCGATCAGGATCTCGTCACCGTTGCTCAATAGTAAACGGGCTAGAATATCCAGTGCCTGCTGCATTCCGCTGACAATGACCACCTGTTCAGCGGTGCAGAGTACGCCTCTTAAGCGGCGTACATGCTCTGCCACAGCCTCCCGCAAGGGAAAAAAGCCGGCAACCGAACCATAACGAGACAAAATAGAATCGTCCGTGCTCAAGTAGCGGACCAGCAGCCGGCGCCAGGTATCGTAGGGAAAGATATGAGGAAAGGAACGACCGAAACCAAAATCAATGGCCGGGCGTCCTCGTCCACCAGGTTGAGAAACTCTTTTTTCGCCGACCAAGACCCTCTGACCCCATAGAGAAAACGTTGGCCGGTAGCGGAGATGACCGCTACCGGCCAACGTTTGGCTGGCCATCAATGCCTGGGATACATAGGTACCTGAACCGATCTGGCTGATCAGGTACCCTTCAGCCTCGAGTTGATTGTAGGCTCTGGTCATCGTAACCCGGGCCAGGCCATTCCTTTGAGCAGCCATGCGGCTGGATTGCAATCGCGCACCGGCCGGGTATTCCCCGGCTAGTATTCGCTGGCGGATCTGTTCATAGATCTGCCGGTAAAGTGGTGTTGATCTGGACCGATCCAGGCTGAGCTTCATATCCATTGCGATGGGTAACCTCCTCGATTCAGGAAGAGCGGGCAAACGAACGCCGGGAAAATTTCTATGAATTGCGTTTGACAGTCGGACCCGGCTAGATTATGCTGATGGAAATTCCGCATTATAATAGGTGACCTATGTCTTATCGTAGTACCGAAAGAACAAGACACAAGAAAGATGCGAAAAGAACTGCCATGATGCAGGCAGCGGTGCGCGTCTTTGCCGATAAAGGTTATCACTCGGCCACTATCAGGGACATTGTTGCCGCCGCAGATGTGGCTGTAGGTACATTCTACTTTTACTTTCCCGATAAAGAAACGCTCTTTGTCTATCTTTACGAGGAAACGGCCGAGTTCATGTTGCAGACTTTGCGCCAGGCTATCACTGGACGGGCTACCTTGCCAAAACAGATCGCCGCTGCGATTCAGGCTTACGTGAATATCGGGCTATACGAACCGGCTGTCGTATCTCTGTTGTCAGTTGGCGGTGTTGGGGCCGTTCCGGCTCTCGTAAACCGGCGTGAAGAATTTCGTGAAGGGCTGGTAAATCTTTGGCAAATTCCGTTAGATCAGGCTATGGATAAAGGCCAAATAATTCCTCAGAATACCCGGCTGTCGGCCGAAGCGCTAACCGGAGCCTTTGATGAAGTAATCCTCAATCTTCTTGATCAGCCTGTTGCCGAATCACAGGCACCTGGCGTTGTAAATGACCTCACCCAGCTCGGGCTACGGGCAATTGGCTACACCGGTTCTTAGCTACCGCCGATTTCACTGTCAGGTTATGGCTATTGCCTCGTGCTGGCCGGCACTTTTTCGCTGTTATACCAGGCAAAAAAACGGATATTTCATATAATAGAGACAATTCACAGCGTGGTAGTTCGTTCCCAAAGGAGATTGTTTTCATGGATGTAGCACTGACGATTATCGGTGTCATTGTTCTGGTACTGATTGCATGGTGGATATTAAAATTCGTTCTGAAATTAACTGGCCGGGTGATAGGTTGCGCGGTAACAGGGCTTATTGCCATAGGTATCGTGGCTGTTGGTTTAGTTATTATCTTGTGACATAAACTTCACCAGGTTCCCCATCCTCCTTGTCGGTAACGCTCTTGGATGGTGGAAAGGCAATTCCGGCCGGTATCAGAGAGGATCACCACACAGGCCAGTCAGACCCACAGCCTGCCAGGTTTTATTGGTCACCAAGCGGAGTGCCCAGTCCGGTGGCAACCTCCTCGGCTTCCAGGAGTTCTGCTGTTGAGGCCTGGATCAAGGAAATACTCCTTCGAATCTCCGGGACCTCCTCTTGCAGCTGGCCAACTACGCCATTGGTAGCACTACTCGGACCGGCCAAGTCGCATATCTTTTTATTCTCCCCGGATCATGGCCATCGATATTTCGTTATGGCGTCGCAGCACCGGTTCAAGATCGAGAGTGGTCAACTGCCCGTCCTCAACGACCACCCGGCCGTTTATGACTGACAAATCAACGTTTCGCGGCTGGCAAAATAGCAGGGCAGCGACCGGATCATGCATCGCCCCGCTATAGGCGATCTGATTCAAGTTAAAGGCAATGAAGTCAGCACTCATGCCCGGCGCCAGATGACCAATGTCTCCTCGGCCGAGAACCTTTGCCCCACCACGAGTGGCCATTTCCAGGGCCTCCCTCGCAGTTAATGCAGAAGCCTTACCGGCAAATCCGCCCCGCCCGCCCGGAGCCTCGCTAAGGTAGCGATCAGGCGCGACACGTTGGAGGAGCATCGCTTGGCGCGCTTCGCCTAGGAGATGAGCGCCATCATTGGATGCAGATCCATCTACGCCTATCCCAACCGGCGCTCCTTGTTTCCGTAAAGCGATTACCGGGGCGATTCCGCTGGCCAGGCGCATATTGCTGGACGGGCAGTGTGCGACACCGGTCCCCGTCCGGCCAAACAATTCAATTTCAGGCTGGCTCATATGTACACAATGGGCATGCCAGGTATCTGCACCGGTCCAACCAAGCGATTCGACATAGGCTACCGGCCGCTGGCCAAAAGTTTCCAGGCAAAATTCCTCCTCCTCAACCGTCTCGGCCAGGTGGGTGTGCAGAAATACGCCATATTCGCGGGCTAATTCAGCCGAAGATCGCATCAGGCCAGGGCTAACTGAGAAGGGCGAGCAAGGGGCCAGGACAATCCGGATCATGGCATGCCGGCGATTATCATGATACGTTTCGATGAGACGTTGGCTATCGCTGAGAATGTGTTCTTCACTATCCACAGTTTCGTCAGGGGGCAGTCCGCCCTGGCTTTCACCCAAGGACATCGAACCCCGGGCGGCATGAAAGCGCATACCGATAGCCGTGGCCGCCCGGATTTGGCTATCTATTGTGCAGTCATTGGGTAAAATATAAAGATGATCGCTGCTGGTAGTACAACCAGATAAAACCAATTCTGCCAATCCGGTCAGAGTACTGATATATATCGCCTCATCAGTTAATCTCGCCCAGATAGGATACAGAGTGGTAAGCCAGGTGAATAGATCCGCGTCTTGAACCAGCACGCGAGTCAGACTCTGATAAAGGTGATGGTGGGTATTTACCAGTCCTGGTAGAACGACGTGGTCAGTCAGGTCAACTACTCGATCTGCTGTGGAAGGCAACTCGGCCGTAACGGCCACCTGTTCGATAACGTTGTTGCGAATAAATAAGCCGCCATCCCTGATTTCACGGCTTTCATTATCCATCGTTGCCAGCACTGTCGCGTGTTTAATCAATAAAGTAGTCATATTATCTTCTTCCTTAAGTTACAGTTTTTTGCTTCATTGCTTGTCTTAAGAATCAAATATTGACTTCGTTGATATATTTCAACTTTCTGCAGCCATTGGCCAGCAACTACAAAGAATAGAATGAAAATCAAATTCCGCAACTCCATAATTGTTGGCAAAGACATACCCGGTGGTATAATTCCCTCGACGGGGAAGTGTCGGAATTGGCAGACGAGCATGACTTAGGATCATGTGCCGCAAGGCGTGCGGGTTCAAGTCCCGCCTTCCCCATATGGGTCGGCGTCGAACGAGCCGGCGGTAGCTGTGACCAGCGGGCGTTGCTAGGTTAATCCAGGCAACGCTTTTTAATTGTCAGCCGGCGAGAATCAATGGATTAACACGAACATCGTGAAATATACAACGTACGAGGATAAGCAGTGACATTAGTTATACATTCCGAAGAAGATAGTGAACGACAACTCAAGGTAACGATAGAAGTACCCGAAGAACGGGTTCAAAAACAAATGCGGTCAACAGCAAGGACCCTGGCCCGAGATGTCAATATTCCCGGCTTCCGGCCGGGTAAGGCACCCTACAATGTTATCGTTCGCCGGGTTGGCGAAGAAGCACTTCGAGCGGACAGTATCCAGGATATATTGGAACAGGTGGTCGAAGAGGCCCTCGAGGAAATTGATGTGAAGCCTTTTCGCCCAACCACCCTTGACGACATGGAATTGGAACCATTCGTCGTCAAGTTGATAGTACCTCTAGAACCGACCGTCGAATTGGGCGATTATCGGTCGATACGCAAGGAAGTGGTGCCGGTTCAGGTTACCGAAGAAGCTTTGAATGAATCCTTGGAACACATCCGCAACCATCACCAGATTCTTGAAAAGGTTGAAAGGCCGGCCGAAATCGATGATCTGATCACGATAAGCGGCGAAGGCAATCTTGATGATGAAAAAGGCGGCCTTATATGGCGAGAAGACGGTTCAGACATGGTATTGGACGCAGAAAAGGTATTCCCAGAAATACCTTTCATCGAAAATCTCCTGGGCATGTCGTCTGGGGAAGACAAAGAGTTTCGCCTCACTTTTCCGGAAGATATCGAAGATGAGGAATTAAGCGGGAAAAGCGTGCTTTTTAAGGTGCAAGTCTCCAATGTTCAAAGTAGAGAGCTGCCTGAGCTTAATGACGAACTTGCCCAGAAAGAAGGTGATTACCAAACCTTGGAAGAGCTGACAGAGGCCTTAAACGAAGAACTTCTAAAACAAGCGGAACGCGAGGCGAAGTCAGAGCTTATGGATGAAGTTGTCGATGAGATGCTGGCCGGGGCCGTAATCGTCTTTCCACCGGCTGTCGTCGATTCCGAATTGGACAATCGAATGGCATCATTCAAGGAGCAGATCACGCGTTCCGGATGGCAGTGGCAAGATTGGTTAACTCTCCAGAGTGAGTCGGAAGAATCACTGAAGGAAAGTTGGCGAGAAGAGACTATCGAAGGAGTGCGCCGAGGATTGGTCCTGGGTAACTTTATCGAGAAAGAGATGATTACCGTAGAAATGACTGATATTGACAAGAAGGTCGATGCCGTCCTTGAACGCTTCGCTGATAATGAAGAACTGAAAGAGCAACTACGGTCAATCTATACTCAAGGCCAGGGATTACAATCTCTCAGCAATGACATCATCATGGAGAAGGCGCAAGAGCGCATAGAAGCTATCGTAACGGGCAATGCGCCGGATCTCGAGGAACTTGCTAAAGCGGAAGAAGTTTCTGATGAAGAGGAGTAGAACCAGGTAGACAAACAACATCTAACGATTCTATTATTGTCAGATTCACGCAGGCGAGTATAAATCGATAAAGAGTAAGTTAGATTGTATAGTTAGGAGAAATTTATGAATATTCCAACATCCCTTATCCCAATGGTCATCGAAACAAGCGGTCGAGGCGAACGAGCCTATGACATTTATTCGCTCTTACTCAAAGAACGGATTGTCATTCTCGGAACACCTATCAATGACCAGGTGGCCATGCTAATCGTCGCCCAACTACTTTTTCTGGCTCGCGAGGATCCGACAAAGCCTATCCGCCTGTACATCAGTTCGCCAGGTGGTCAAGTTTATGCCGGCATGGCCATATATGATACGATGCAACAAATCGAATGCCCGGTCTCCACGGTCGCCGTGGGTTTCACTGCGAGTTTTGGCACCGTTTTACTGACGGCCGGCACAAATGGCATGCGTTATGCCTTACCGAACGCCACCATTCACATGCACCAACCGTTGGGGGGCGCCCAGGGACAGGCTTCTGACATCGCCATCCAGGCTAATGAGATCTTGCGACTTCGCCAATCCCTAAACGAGATAATCAGTTCCCATACAGGGCAACCGATTGAAAGAATTCAGGATGATACCGATCGTGACATCTTCTTTACCGCTCAGCAAGCCATGGAGTATGGGTTGGTCGACAAGGTGCTCACCAGTTCAAAAATAGAGTTGGCAAACGCCGTGGATTAAACTGCCTGGGTGAGGCATATCAAACGAACAAGCCTCATCGATTCCTAATCACGCACTAGTGGAATGTGGCTATTGCGAGTTTCACTGTTCTTGTGGGTAAAGCCACATAGAAAGGCAGACAATTCATCAAGAAAATCAAGAGGGTCCACTGGTTGGACCCTCTTTTCTTTGCTTTACCCAGGACATAATTTGCCGCTCCCTCACGGCTTGTCTATAATCCGTGACACTGGAATCACGAGGTCTATGATTGTTGATACTATTATGGTCCGATGCAAAGTGGGGCTTTTTAGCTTTCATCGAGCGCCAATAATTAGGAAGGGGTGTCTATGAACCGCAGCACAAAAATAGGGCTGGTGCATCCGGCCGGGATAGTGCTGGTTTTCGGCCTGCTAGTGGTCCTAATCATCGCCTTTGGCGCAGCTTCTGCCTCTGCCTCTAGCCGCAGTAGCGTCTCTTCTTTGCAGACACCCGCCATCGGTTTTAAGAACACAACCTACACGGTTTCAGAGGGAGGCATCATCTCTATTGATGTCGAAATGAGCGTCGCGGCCTCTACGTCTACGACGGTAGATTATCTCACCCTCGATGGTACAGCAAAAGCCGGGGTTGACTATGTCAGCGCTTCCGGTGTGTTGACCTTCGCAGCTGGAGATATATCCGAAAGCTTCCTTGTCCAGACTATCCAGAATAGCAATTACTCCGGTGACCGGACGGTAAATCTGGTTTTGCGGAATCCAACGGGTGGCGCTCAACTGAACCCAAGCAAAAACATAGCTGTGCTGGTTATCCAGGAAGATGAAGCCACGCCAACAGCGACTTCTCAGGGGGCAACAGCTACGGCCATCTTTACCGACCGGTATGAACCCAATAATACGCTTCAGAACGCCTTCCCGACATCCCCAGGCGCCGCTGCGTTGTGTTCTGCGACCCTTTGGCCGGCCGGCGACGTCGACTGGTACCGATTCGTCGCAAAAGCTGGCTCAGCCTACGAGGTCTTTACGAAGGATCTGACCGCTGGTCTGGATACAGTTCTTTCCGTCTACGACACAACTGGCCGTCTTATCTCTACCAATGATGACGCCGATTTTGGATCGCGAGCTTCAAAAGTTGTTTTTTCGGCCGGCGCAAATGGGAACTATTATGCCAGGATCATCAATAACAACAACGTCGATCCGGCTAATAAAACCTATTGTTTTGAGGTTAAAGAGATTGCAGGAACGGCAACGGCAACGGCCTTTCCCACAGGAACTCGTGTACCGGGTGTAGATATATGCGAATACAACGGTGATTTCGACTCGGCCTGTCTTATTGGCGCTGGCGACAGCTTCGACATGAACCTCGTGCCCCTGTGGGGGGAAGGGCCAGACAATGATTTCTTCCGTTTATGGGTAAAACCTGGGTTGCTTTACACTTGCGAGACTTTCGCGCTGTCCAGCGTCAATGACACCAATATGATCTTGTATGATCAAAATCACAATGGTCTAGGTGGAAACGATGACCGGGCTGTTGGCGACTTTAGCAGCCAGGTGAGCTGGTATGCGAATTACACGGGCTGGCTTTATGTCCTGGTGGGTCCTGTTTCACCGCCTGAGTATGCCTTATCATTTCTTTATACTTATAGCGTGCGCTGTTCTGAGACTGTGGCGACGCCAACGGCAACACCACAGCCGACATTCCCACCGTCATCGGGTCAGATTATTCGGCCGCCAACTTCAACCCCAATACCTGTCGCTACCGATCCCTTCACACCTACCCCCTTTTCCTCGGTTGTGACTGTTATACCCGTTATGACACCAACGCCCACACCTAATATTCAGGTAATACCTTTGCCGACCAATACACCAGCCGCTGCCACAGGGCAAACAGTAAGTTTCGACCTGACGGTATACTATGATGAGAATCTTAACTTTTCTCCTGAATTGACAGAAGGGGTTGAAAATGTCGCGGTTCAGATCTACGACAATCTGACCAATGAATTATTGGCCTTTGGTTATACAAATGAGGCAGGAACCGTACGTTTCAGTTCGCTGACCCTGTCCGGGATGATCCGAGTTTCAATTCCGTTCCTTCAATATAGTCAGGTAACCACCGGTACGTCCAACATCTTTATCCGCGTTGCGCCTATCGTTCAACAAGTAAAACCCCAGTAAACTGCACAGGAGAAATGATTGGCTGCCGAACCCGACGATGAAATGGTAGAATCGCCTGATCCCGACCGCTCAAGCGGCCTGAATAACCGATTCGGCGGTATGCTGTCCCAACGAGGCCCACTGATCATTGCCATTGGCGCATCGGTAGCGTTCCTGGTATTGCTCTGTCTCTTTGGTTACCTATTATTACGTTCGGATGAATCCGGTGAACCAACGCCGACAGCCCCTATAGATGTGGCCGAAATCGAGTTAGATACCGACGTTTTTCCCTTTCAGACCATTAGTGACTCAGGGGCGATTAGCCAGACTTTAGAAACCCCAATCTTTGTTGAAATTGACGGCAATCAATTCTCGGTCCAGGCAGAATCTCTATCTGCAGCAGATCCATGGACACCTCCTATTGTTAACGAAACCACAGCCGCCTGGGTCTACGGATCGGTCATTAATTATATTTTCGGCTTGGACAACACCAAGGATAATCGAACACTGCTTGAGGAACTGGATGAGGGCGACGAGGTCGTACTCACGACCCGCAGCGGTGCGAAATCTACTTTCACCATCAGCAGTCGTCGAGAAGTAGCTGGTGATGACCGTGACATTTTTGCCCAACGCTCTCCCGGCATCACAATACTAATCATTGAGGAAGATTCCGAGGAGACCAGGGTCGTGGTCCAGGGTCGTTATGTGCTTTCTGACACTAAAGATGATTCGAAAGCAGGACAAATTGTAGAGATGGGTCAAACAGCTCAACTCGAAAGCCTGCAGGTTACAGCAACGAGCGTGGCCACCCAATATGACCGACCGGAAGCGCCTCCAGGATTTGCTTTTTTACAAATTGATGCCCAGGTTCAAAATGTCGGCACCGCTGCATTTAACACATCTTCTCTAAATATGGTCTTAGCTGACGATATCGGCAATCTATATGCGCTAAATCCGACAGCTAGTCAATTGGGGAATTATCCGCCCTTATCAGGTTCGGTTTCGCCTGGACAGACGGTATTGGCCACGTCCGGTTTCCAAATACCGGCCGGTTTAAGTAGTCCTGTTCTACATTGGCGAATAACCATTGCGGGCTCAAATAGCGCCATCCAAATAGATATTCCATTTCGGGATACCTCAGCCGCTGCACAACAAGCCTTGATCGAGGTTCAGGAAGTAACCATATCACCCGATGGCGGCAGCGTGCTTGTCATTGGTCAAATCGTCAATGCCGGGGAACAAATATTCTTGATCGATTCGGGGGATGTGAGCTTAACAAATAGCACAGGCACGATCTTCCAAATGTTGTCGACGAATCCCGGCTTTCCCTGGTCAATCCCTCCGGGCCAGACCTTGCTCTATGGTGTCACTTTTCAGCGACCCATTGGGAGCGATGCGATATTCACGATCGATGGCCAATCCTTTCAAATTACCGGCTTACGATAACCATCCTAAATTCAACTCCCATTTCCCCCAACGACTGTACCATTGGCCTAATTCAAATCAGCGGATACCGCCGGGTCAGCTATTTTGGGCATTACCGGGAATGAGTCCACCCAATGAGGATGAGGCGCGCGAACCACGGCTTGTAAAATATAAGATTAAGCCGGATGTGATCATCAGCACGCCCAGTAGCAGACCACCGAGCTGAAGTGGTCCAACGTAGGGGCGATCAAAAGTTGGGTTAACATGGGTGCCGATGCCAATTAAATCAGCCCAGCCTGTTGTGTACGCGAACACGAGCCCGGTTGCTCCTAGGCGAACGCCGATGTCCGCCTGTAAAGAACGGGGTGCGTTTTGTGAACGCAAACTATGAATGCGCAGGTATCCGGCCAAAGTCAGGCAGGTCAGACCAATGAGGAGCTGTAACATCTGGACCATTCCAAAACCAGGCGTAATATCAAGCCCTATGAGCTCGGCCGATAAGGCCACCGCACCAAGAGTAATGCCAAGCACAAAGAGTATGAGGCTGCTGATCTTTTCCAAACGATTGACGATCTCCCGGTTCATATCGCACTCTCTCATTAGGTAGATAACCGGCAAAGCGTGTATGCCTGACCATGCCGATTAATAAACAAAACGCCGCGTATTATCGCGGCGTTCGCTTTATCCTGGTCGGGGCAGCGGGATTTGAACCCACGACCTCTTCAACCCCATTGAAGCGCGCTACCAAGCTGCGCCATGCCCCGAATCGCTGGCATTGTAGCAGAGAGCAGATAGCGATGCAACCACTCGACATGTAACTATCTGACCAAAAATATAACCAACGGATCAGCCTGTTGTCCGCCAGCTAACCGGCAAACGGCTCCAGATAAGCTGCCAGCAAAGCAAATACGCCTAAAACAAGATCGTAGCCGACATGGATGAAAATCGCGGTTGTCGTATTGTAATAGCGACGGACCAGTCCGAGAATTACCGCCAGGAGTACAATGAAAAGAAGAATGGGGGAAAAACCGTACTGGACATGAATCAGGGCGAAAACAACGGCGGTGAATCCCATGCCCATTATTGGCTGTAAGGCGCCACGGAAGAGAAGCTCCTCGGCAATTCCGGCTGCCAGCGCCAACAACAACCATTCCCACAATGTATCCATATCAGCCAGGAGAATGGTATTAAGATCCTCCAATATCGCCGCCTGATCCGGGTAAAGCTCTGCCCAGATTAAACCGACTATAACCTGCAATATAACCAATATAACAATCAGTCCCATACCAACGAGCAGCTGTCTTGGCTCTGGCTTTACCAGACCTAATCGTTGCATAAGCTCGCGACCATGACGCCGGATCAGGAGGCCGACACCAAGGAAGGCAACAACCGCAAATATTAATTCACCAAGGACGACGACGGAGATTGAGGCCGGCTCCGCTATTTCGGCTAATCCTGCTAATCCACCTTGTGTTAAAGCCAGCCAACTCTGTCCGACTAGATAGCCAACCAAAAAGAGCGCAAGCGTATGCACCGGGGAATCGGGATCAATCCGCATTAGCCGGGCCAACAACCGGCGCACCGGCGGTAACGTCACCAGCATCCCCCAGCCGGCCATCAGGAACAGGTTCAGCCCGATTGCTTTAAAATTATCTACTCCAAGCTCAGCCTGGGCAGCTACGTCACTGAGAATATCGGAGGGTACAATCAGCAAGAATAGACCAAATGAGAATATCGGGATATTAACCAAAAATAGTAGCCCAGTGAAAATGCGCGTTTCGGTCTTGCGACCTCGAATGACCAATACATTGGCCGGGATGATCACCAGGGAGGCAATGAATAGGGTAAGAATTGTTTCTACGATGGCGAAAACCCTCCATAGAGTCGGCCGTGCAAATCGGCTGGATTTGTACCACCTGCCAGACACAGATATTGAATTAAGCGTAAGTATAGTTCAAATCCTCTGCAGGGGTAGGCCGGGATAAGGTCTGGTTAATGCGACAAGATTGCCAAATTTCTGTCTAGCCAGACAGGTTCGAGTTGGTTGTGACCCTTTCCCTTGCGACTCTGCCACATGGGGCATAAAATCGAACACATGGGCGAAGATAAACTCAAGCGGCTGCGCAGGCTGGGTGTCGCAAAAGGCACCCGTCGCCTGAAACCAGCTGCCCCACAATCCCAGGAAAAACCAGAACAGCATTTTGACCGGCGGGAGTCTGATTCACCCGGGGAGAACCCTGGACAAGACAATCTCTCACTGGCTGTTCTGTTCCCCGGGGGCCAGGTAATTAAAACAGATTATGGATCCTGTTTTGTTCTCGATAAGGTCTATCCGCTGACCCACCGCCATGGGGAGGACATCCTGGCCGCTCTTATCACAACACCAATCGTCGCTGCAGCGACGTTTACCAGGGATCAACGGTTAACCGGCCTCCGACCTGACGATCTGCTTTTCTTGGATACCGAAACGACCGGCCTGTCCGGAGCTGGAACTATTGCCTTCATGGTTGGGGTCGCCTTTTTAGAATCTTCCCCGGTCCCAAGCGGTAGACGGCAAGCGTTCGTAGTCCGGCAGTATTTTTTACGCGATCATGGTGACGAACCGGCGATGCTCTTCCTTTTGTCCCAGTTGCTGGCTCAGAAAAAGGGATTGGTCACTTTCAACGGCCGCTCCTTTGATCTGCCTTTACTGGACACACGCTACATGATGAACCGGCTCGACGGAATGGTTGGCGATCTACGCGATCGACCTCATATTGACCTATTGCCCCCATCGCGACGGCTATGGCGCCATCGATTTACCTCTTGTTCTCTCGGTTCTCTCGAGCAAAATCTACTCGGCCTGACGCGTGACCAACAAGACATTCCCGGTTGGGCCATCCCTGGCCTCTATCTGGATTATCTACGTAACCAGGATGCCCGAGAAATGCGTCGCGTCTTTTACCATAACCAGGTGGATATGCTGTCCATGGCGACCCTGATCGTCCGGATATTGCGCCAGTTCACCCAACCGCAGCCGGAAGATCACCCGCTGGATCTCCTGAGCTTGGGGCGCTGGCAAATGGCTATAGGCCAAACAGCAGAGGCTGAGAAAAATCTGCAATTAGCTGCGACTCTGGATTTACCTTTGTCACATTATCACCAGGCGTTGTACCTACTCGGGTCGCTTCTCAAGCGGGCTAATAGGCGTTCAGAAGCAGTTCCCTTGTGGCAACAGATCGCCGTCACTTCTTTCGATGATGTCTCCGCCCACTTGGAATTGGCCAAAGCGTTTGAATGGCACTTAGACGATCTTAAGTCCGCACGCATGTGGACTGAAGAGGCGCTAAAATTGTATGAGAGTTGGGATGCCGGGCGCGATTTGAACTTACAGGAGGAGATGTTACATAGATTGCATCGTCTGGAACTGAAAATCAGCGCCAAATGAGGCCAAGGACCCCATGTCCCCAGATTTAGCCAGGCGCTGCTACCTCAACCATCTAATCTGGTTCATTTTATTACTTACCCTCTTGCCCCTGGTTGGCTGCCAGCTAACTCCCGTCACCATCTTGCCAACTCTAGTGCCGACTTTAGGTCTTACCTTTCCAGATCAACCTTCTCCTGTGACCAGGGCAAGTCGAGGGGCGCCTCCAGCCACCTACACTCCTGGACCGACTCAGGATCTGGCCTCGGCTGGTCTGCCAACCCGTAGCCTTACCCAAACACCCTGGTCGACGTCGACACTGGCCCCGTCCCCAACGCCGCTTCTTGTAACTGGGAATTTCCCTCAACGTATCGATGGCCCATTTTTGGAGACGCCGCCTGTTCAGACTGAATGTAAGCAAAAAGGATTCATCTTCCACAGCCGCTTTCCCAGTAATGTTGCCGGCCCCTGGCGCGATTATCACGCCTACCTACCCCCCTGTTACGGGCAAGACGCTCGAGCCTATCCAGTTCTCTACCTGATCCACGGATCAATTCAGGATGATAGCCATTGGCTTGACCTGGGATTGGCCCAATACCTGGACGCAGGAATCGCCAGCGGACGTTTTCCACCTCTGATCGCCATCATGCCAAACAGCGGCCGGTTTGGAAATTACACCTCTGGTGGCTGGAACAGTATAGAAGGCATTACCGTGAACAGTCTGCTGCCCTATGTCGATGATAACTACTGTTCCTGGCAGGATCCCGCCGGTCGCTCGATCGGCGGCATTTCACGGGGTGGATATTGGGCATTAGAAATCGCTTTTAAGTATCCCGATCTTTTTGGAGCTGTTGCCGGTCACAGTAGTCACCTTCGTTTTGAAACAGATCCCGCCAAACATAATCCCCTGGCAACTTACGCGAATTCGAATTTATCTGGCATGCGAATCTGGCTCGATAGAGGGGAAAAGGATTTTCTTCGCGTGGGTCAAGATCAGCTTCACACGCTACTTCAGGAAGCTGGCATAAGTCACGTGTACCAGGTAAATGAAGGAGGCCACAATGAGGAGTATTGGGTAGACCATCTAGCTGAATACATTGACTGGCAGGCCGCCTTGTGGCCCCGAGACCGATTTGATTATCCGATATGCGATTAAACCAATTGGATCATCATCAAATGTAGGCCAGCCTGGTCTCCTAGCGTTACACGATCAGATCCAGGCATGGGTACCCAAACCCTGATCAATATCAGATGCTAACAAGCTGCCTGATGGCCCGCCCTGCCTGTGCGGAATCCCCGTAGCCCAAGGAATAAGCCGGCGTTGTTCTTGCCAATCGCACAGCTTCGGATAGGCCATGATCCTTCAGGTTGCGGGCATTGGCCAGGCATTTCATGAGTTCAAAGGCCGCATCAGCCTTGGATAGGTGCGCCAACTGAACCTCTTGACCGGCCTCAAAATGGGGAAAGATTATCAGATCAACAGGTGAAAGATCTTTTATGACCTGGGCGCCAAACTGTTTCGGGGAGATCATATCAAGCGATTCACTCTGCAATATTCCATTGGCCAGCCGTTTATCAGTCAGAAGTTGGTCCAACAAATACCATGCTGACGACTTAATTGTTAAGGGACGTGAAAATCCCCGGAACTGATTTTTTCCGCTGATGACAAACACCATTTCGTCACTCAGATAGCCAAATCCATGGCGGATTAACCAGGCGGTAAGTGTACTTTTTCCAGCCCCTGTTTTTCCGGGTAAAATAATGCCCTTTTCTTCACTCCGGACGGCGGCCGAATGAAAAAGCAATCCAGCTTTGCTTTCATATGCTAGGGTGAAGCAGACCTGGCTCATAAGCGAGTTGGCCATAGTCTCAAATGAATCCTCTTTGAACAACAGCTTATCATCCTGCCACAGCCAAAAGCCTTGACCGACACCATGGTGTTCAAGCCGGAGGGTAGTCCAGGGCTCTTCATTTTTTGAACCGTCAATGTACTGAAAGAGGAAGTCAACCATCTCAGCCGGGCGGCCGTCGCCATATCTTAACCTGATGGTGCTGTGGCCAAAGCTGATCAGGCGTTGATTCATGCTAGCAGGATGCAGCCGGCAGTCAAGAGCTGCTGCACAGTTTCCTGGACATCGGCCGCCATTACTTCGGCAGCGTCCGGATATGCGTCGCTGAGAAGGGTGATTATCTCGGCGATGGTTTGCCGTCCATCGCATAGTTGCCAGATTAGTGTGGCCGTCTCATTAAGATATAAAATCATAGTTTCGTTGAGATGGTAAAGCAGCAGCTCCCCATCCATCATTTCCAAATGATAGCCGGCCTTTTGTATTGGTTTATCCGAGAGGTTCAATCTCATTCTATAATCGAATAAATAACCTATACCTATTTTCTCAGGTATTGTATCACCCATCCGGCTATGTGTAGAGGGTGGCGAAGGAAACGAATCCACCACCATTTAACGTTGCGGTGATTGACGCCGTAATATAACCACGTCCACCATTCGCTCGGCCAAAAGGTATCTCTCAGAAATCGAACTATTCCCTTCTGCCTCTGCTCCGCTAACGACGAATTGGGCCATCCTTGAAACGAAATCCCAATTCCTTTTGGGGGTGGTTCAATTTCAATCTCTAGGCGCTCGATAACTCTTTCTGACCAGGGTGTAAGGGAGTGAAAGACGGGTAATACATGCCAGACTTGTGGATAGCTGCTCTTAACCATATCCCAGTCGATTTCTTCGACGTGTTTTTCTACCAGGCTGACAAAATCAGCCACCCAAATGAGCCGAATCAATTGGGTGATCGATGGGTAAGCAAAGGAATGGCAATAAATGTGCCAGAGCATAAGCTCGTGGCCGAGGGTCTCGGCGGCTACTTCATTAATAAAAAACGATATCGTATTCTCACTCAGGTGTTCAAAATTAAAGTGATATGGTGTTACGGGCAACAGCCGGTGGTGCACTTCAACACTCACTTTTAGGCCATCGACCACATGCTGGGCTACCGGTAGATGATGACTGTTATTTGCAGCGATAGAGCGGGGTGTATTCGCCTTAAATCCAAGTTCAACCAGTATCATCTGCGCCCGCAGAGCATCACTTTCTCTAACCAGAATATCCATATCCCGCATCGGTCGTAGACCGGGTTGTGGATAGACAGTGAGCGCCAGGGCAGCTCCTTTCAATACCAGCACCTCAATATCTTCATCCTTAAGAGCTGATAGAATCTGAGCCAGGACAGCGTAGCGTATGGAGTTGGCATGGCGGTGGCGTAATGTCAAGCCCGCTAATGCTCTTTGTATGTCACCCGGGAAGGATATGGCAGCAGCCTGGAGATGAGCATGGGCAAGCGGGGCCATCGCCATTATTTCAGCGCGTTGGGGCAAGGTCGGCCAATCCTGGTACTGCTGTGCCTGGATTGCTATTCGCTGGCGTTGCAAGAAATGACCCTCGCTGCGGGCACATAGGGCTAAGAGTGAGTCGACCATCAGTTATCGCAGTTGGGTGGCATGAAAAAGGGCAAGACACCCGGAAAATTTGGTGTCTTGCCCAATATTGTTACCTCTTACTTAATTGGTTAATGAACTTTTTTGGATAGGCTTATCTTTCAGCAGGGCAAATGGTTAATACTCATGCCGGAATTCGAAGATCGATCGTGCATGAATCTGTACCATATACATTTTGACTGGTAAAAACTACTGTCGCTCCAGTAACAAGTTCGTTATATGGAATTGTTAATTCGAAATTTGCCACGCCTTGGGAATTGGTTGTGCCGGTACCGCTGACGCTTCCCTGGGATGTAGCAATTGAGATGCTAAGACTCACGCTCGCAACAGCAATATTTCCAATCGTATCTCTTGCCGTGGCCGATAAGTAATAGATTACGCCAGCATCATCTTGACCAAAATCAAATTCCGGATTGCAGATAACTTCATATCGACCGGGAGTGACCTGGGCATGCGCAGGCAGCACGCCGGTCTTTAGAGCTGGTGAGCTCCATTTGCCGGGAAGCATACTGACGGCCGTTACCGCGCCACCGGCGGCGAGCAACTTCAACAGACGACGCCGGCCGGGATTTTCAACTGTTGTAGAAGCAGTAACTTTATCTTCGTGTGTATTATCCATATCCTACCCTCCTAAATAATCACCCACTTCAAGATAATTATTTCACGACCAAATTCCAACATTATAATTATACTGTAACGATATTTGATTACCAAAAGGACGACTGACAAGGTAACATCTTTTTGACGCAGCGAATGGCTGCCCGGTAACATTTTCATTTGACGCAAAGCGAAGGATTTTGAATAGTTTTTTACTCCGTGTCCTAACCTAATACCGGGCAAATGGGGAAACCGACGATTGTGCTTGATCAGGTACACGGTCCAAGGCGAAGGTCCTTCCGATCTTTGACCTGGTTAGCTTAATAATCACTCGCGTGTAAAATTCATGAAGCGTTGCACTTATGGTAGAATCTCCTCACTAGAACCACAAGGAAAACTGAGATGACTCCAGTAGAAAATCGGCAGGCAATCGTTCTTGCGGTTGTCAACCGAAAAGGCGGCGTCGGCAAAACAACGACGGCAGTCAATTTAGCCCACGGCCTTTCACGAAAATTGATTCGGCGGGTAAGCTCGGCCCATATCGACAAAGTGAGCGAACCAGACCACCTTTACCAATACCTGGGCAAACATTACTTTCTCGGCGGGCACGTCCTGGTTATCGATTTCGACGCGCAGGGACACTGCGCCCAGGCATTGGGGATTGACCCTCGCGGAGCAGATGTTGGTGAAGTGCTTCTTGGACGACAACATTTGAGCCAGGCTGTCATACCGGCCGACCGCGCGGAGAGCGGCTACCCTCGGCCTAACCTGTGGCTGCTGCCAGCCTCCGACAACCTGGAAAGGGCAAAAGAAAACCTCTACAGTCAATCTCTAACCTATTTCATGGATGGCTTCAATAACAGGGATGAGTGGCTGTCGCAAATATTGGAAAAACGGTTGCATCTAGCTCGCGAGCGGTTTACATACATTATCCTCGACTGCGCGCCCGGCCTGGATTCATTTGCCCATGCCGTCCATAAATTTGCCGGCATGGCGATCGTACCGGTTAAACCGGACTACTTGAGCATGAGCGCCACTCGCCAGAATACGGATCATATTCACAACATGCAATTGCGTGGTGTGGATATCCAGATCCATACCATCGTGCCGACTTTTTACATACCCCGTCAAAGATTGGACCAGGAGATGATTGCCGAGTTGCGGGCCAAGCATGGCGACCTGGTGGGAGAACCCATACCGCGGAGTCAACTGGCGGCCGAAGCGCCTGCCGATCAAGAAACAATTTTTGAAATCGATCCCTACCGCCGTAATCCGGCTACGATCGCATACCAGAATTTGGTGGATAGAGTGTATTATGGCTAAGAAGAACTTGAAAACAAACCCGTTAGAGGAAGTAGAAGAATTCGATCCTCAGGCTGTGGCAGAATTTAGAACGGTCTCAGGGCTAGTCGCCAGTGAACCCAAATCGCCGCTAGGTTCTCCTGAAGTGACCATGATGAACAGCGGCACCTCAATCGAGTTGCTCCTTCACGAGGTTAACCAGCGACTTGAGCAACTGCAAGGGGAACTGGCGGCCGAGCGCGAAGCGCGTCGAGAATTGGAAAAGAGTAATTACCAGCTTCAGGCATTGGCCGCTCAAGCCGAAAAAGCCTTAGCCGACCTGGATCTTGAAAAGAAAGAGCGCCTGGAGCTGGAACGAAAACTGGCGGCCGTCGAACCAGAAATGAAGCATGCCAGCGCTTTGGTTCAGAACCTTGAATCTGAAAGATTGGTTCGCCTGGAGTTGGAACGAAAAATCGGCACTCTCGAATTCAGGGCCGAGAAGATGGAGCAGCTAAGCGAAGAGCTGGCTGAGGAACGGCAGAGTCGCCTAAAATTAGAACGGGATACTGCAACCCTCCAGATTGAGGTGCAGCATGCAAAAAAGATTGAGCAGCTCTTGACTGAGGAACGCCAGGCGCGGGCAAATGCACAGATGCGGGCTTCTACGGCCGAAGCCAAATTAGCTCAATTAGAAGGGGAATTAGCCGGATCAGATTCGAAGAGAAAAGGCTCCTTTTTTGGCCGCAATCGTTGAGGATCAAGCCGCTCAATACAATACTGATTTTGGATCGGGATGGTTTTCCGGTTGCGAACTAATCGATCTTTTCTCTCTTCATCATAGTGGATTCCGTCCACTCTTGACCATGGCGATGTTTATGATAGACTTTATCTAATTCAAGAAACAAGGAGGCGCGCTTTATGGAACAAGTTAATCACCCAACCTACGTCATTGTTCTGTGCTGCTTAAGCGTGCCCGTAACCCCCAACTAAAAGCCATTTAATCTGCTTTTTTCGGCCACGGGTCCCAGCACCGGTGGCCGTTTTTGTTTTTTGGTCTGCTATCAGACCAAAATCCCCGGCCGCGGTGAATGTAGCACACCACCCGCGGCTGTTTTTTCCTATTCCGCAAATAAGTGAGAATTGAACTAACCAGCTGTGGGCCTGGGCGAGTCTTTGGTCTCTCCAGAATGGTTCCATTCATTTATTAACGATCAGAAAATGGAAAAAACAACCTTGGATAACTACGAAGAGTACGAACAATTGGAAATGCAGATCCTCAATCAAGACCGGCGCTATCGTCGAAACCGGCGTGGACAGAATCATCCAAAACCTGATCTGGCACTTGCCCGGGCTGAATTTACTGATTTCAGTGACAATATCACCGATTTTGTACCCAGCTATGCCGCAGCCCTGGATCCCTTACATCACGAGCGGCAATGGCTTATCAGATCTGTGGGTGGCTTTTACCGGGAAAACCTCATCACCGATGTAACCCGCATCGTCAAGGGTGGCAAAGAAGCCAATGTCTATTGCTGCCTGGCTAATCCAGCCAGCGGAGTCAATCTTATTGCCGCCAAGCTCTACCGCCCACGTATGCTGCGCAACCTCAGAAACGATGCCCTATATAAGGAAGGTCGCATTTTGCTCGACCGCGAAGGTAAGACTGTCAAAGGACGCCGTGAAGCTCGGGCTATGGCCAATAAAACCCGTTTCGGCCAACATCTGGGCTTTATGAGCTGGATCGTCCACGAATACCAGGTGCAAACCGAACTGTACCTGGCCGGGGCCGATGTACCGCGGCCGATCGCCTACCAAGGCAATACGATCCTGATGACTTTCATTGGCAACGAGTGGGCGCCGGCGCCGGCGCTCAACGAAGTGTCCCTGGACGATGATGAAGCCCAAGCAATTTTTGAGAGGATTATCGACAATATCAAGCTCATGTTGGCCCTTAATTATGTGCATGGTGATCTCTCAGCTTACAACATCCTCTATTGGGAGGGCGAAATTACCATCATCGATTTTCCCCAATTGGTCGATGCCCGAAAAAATGGTAACGCCTTGATGCTCCTTGACCGGGATATCCGCCGGGTCTGCGAATACTTTGTCGACTACGGGAAAAAAGCAAACCCAGACCAGATTACTGCCCAATTGTGGGACGATTATCAGAATGGATATCTCTAACATTTATTAGGAATAGGTGATCGTCATCCTGGGATCTGCCTCTTGCCGGGCAAGGTTTAGGTGACGATCCCCTATCAAATCGATGCCCAAGAAACTTCCCGCCTACCCCCTTTATCTGATCATCCAGGGCAGCTTTTGGCTGTTCTTCGCGATGATGGCGACTCTCAGCGCCATCTACCGGGTAGAGGAAGCCGGCTTGAACCCCATGCAACTGATATTCGTGGGCACAGTGTTGGAGATTTCGATATTTATTTTCGAAATCCCGACCGGCATCGTCGCCGATGTATATAGTCGTCGCGCATCGGTCGTACTCGGCTACCTGCTCATTGGGTTCGGCTTTATGCTGGAGGGGTCGCTGCCGATCTTTGGTACTATCTTGCTGGCCCAATTCATCTGGGGAATTGGGGTCACGTTCACCAGTGGCGCCGAGGAAGCCTGGCTGGCCGATGAGGTGGGCGAGGAGCGGCTGGCCCATGTATACCTGCGCGGATCTCAGTTCGCCCAGGCCGGTGGCCTGCTTGGCATACTGGCCAGTGTCGTACTGGGGAAAATTGCCCTTAATCTACCAATTTTCGCCGGTGGCGCTGCCATTATGGGATTGGCTATCTTTCTTGCGCTGTTCATGCCCGAGACAGGTTTCCGGCCGACGCCGGCGAGTGAAAGGAATACGTGGAATAGCTTGAAACGAACCTTTAAAGACGGTAACAAAGTGGTGCGTGGTAGCCCTATCTTAAAGGTGATGATGGCTATTGCCTTGATCTATGGCTTGTCCAGTGAAGGCGTGGACCGGCTCTGGGAAGCTCACATTCTCGCCAATTTCTCTTTCCCATCAATTGGCGGTATGGAACCGGTGGTCTGGTTTGGATTTATCAACTTGGTGCAAACATTATTGGTCATTGTCACAGCCGAGATCATTCGCCGGCGAGTAAGAGTTGAGAATCACCTTGTAGCCGTTCGTGCGCTAATGCTCCTAACCATGTTACTTGTTATAAGCCTGGTCATATTTGGCCTGGCTCCTGGCATCACCCTGGCTATTATGGCCATCTGGAGCGTGTCGGTACTCCGACGTACCAGCCTACCTCTTTATTCTGCCTGGCTAAACAAGGGTCTGCCACCGGCCACTCGAGCCACGGTGTTGTCAATCGGAGGCCAAATCGATGCCATCGGTCAGTTGATCGGGGGTCCCATTATCGGAATCGTGGCTATGCTACTAGGACTGCGGGCGGCAATGGTCGGCGTAGCTCTATTACTAGCGCCTGCGGCATTCCTCTACGGCTTGTTGTCCAGGATGGTTGGGGGCAGTTCGGCTGTCCATATGGCAATGCTCGAGGGTATGCAACCTATTCCAGAGCCCCCAGAACAATAACTAGCCATGCTGATCCGATTTAGGGCAGTTTAGCTTTGTTTCGGGTCCGGTTCAAGATTCTCGTCCATTTCAAGGGCCGTCTTTCGCTCAAATTGACGATAGCCAATTGAGGCAAGAAGTATACTCATAAAGTACAGCAGGAGCAGAGGTACCATTGTTAGCAACATGGTCACTGGATCAATTGAAGGTGTTATCACTGCCGCCAGGACCGCGATGCCTACAATAGCAATCCGCCAATGTTCCCGGAGATTCTTAGCCGACAGTATGCCAAATAGCGAGAGGAAATAAACAACCAAGGGGATCTCAAAGCTAACGCCGATCCAAAACAAAAAGCTCGTCGCGAAGCCGATATACTCCTGACTTGTCCAATCAGCGGTAAAAATTGATGTCAGAAATGTCGACAAAAAAGTGATTGCCGACGGTAATAGAACGAACCAGGAAAAAGCGACGCCGGTCAAAAAAAGTGTGGTCGCACTGGGGATGAAGATATAGACATATTTTTTTTCGTGAGGGTGGAGACCTGGCTTAATAAATAGCCAGCTTTGGTACAGGATCCAGGGCATGGCCAAAATGGCGCCGGCAAATAGGGCGACCCGGAAATAAGTTTGGATCCCTTCAGTCGGGCTCAGAGTCTGTAATGTTTCCCCATACGGTTCGATCAGGAAGGCCAGGATCTCCTCGGCAAAAAAGAAACCGACGATTACCGCGGCCGCAAAACCAACCGCCGCCCAGGTTAGCCGCACCCTTAGATCATTCAGGTGCTCAAGTATGGTCGATCCCGTTTCCTCGACAATATTCTCCGACATCAGTCTGGATCACCGGGAACTTCAACCGCTCTAGGCAATGTTGAAGAGGGGACTGTGACCGGATCAGGTGCCGGTTCAGTGGGCGCGAGTGCGGCATCATCGGCCGGCGTGGCAGCTGATTGTTTCAACGATTTATTGGTCTCATCCAGAAGCTCCTGGGTTTGACCTCGCAGAGATTTTGGCACATTGCTCAACTCGCGGCGCAATTCTTGTACCTCACGCTGTAGCTCCCGCATGTCGCTTATACTATTACGAACCGTGTCATCATCTAATGCATCCAGTTCGGCATTCAACTGACGTGCAAACTGCCGGGATACACTTTGTAGTTGGGCTACCGTACGACCCAATGTATGCGCTACCTGCCTGATTCTGTGCGGTCCCATCACAATACCGGATAACAACAAGATGAAGACCAGTTCGGGGAGGCCTATTCCAAAAAAACTGTCCATTGTGGGATTACTCAGGCAACCTCGGAGGGATATAACAATTCGCGTCTCAACTGGGGAATTTGGTCGGCAAGTGAGCCCAGTACACCATTAATAAATCGTGGCGCACTATCAGACCCGTATAATTTTGCCAGCTCAACAGCCTCGTTTATAGCCACTTTTACCGGCGTCTCTTTGTCGACAAGAAACTCGAAAATGGCTATTCGCAAAATGTTGCGGTCAATCACCGCCATTTGCTCAACCGGCCACTCGGGTGCATAACGGGTAATCAGGATATCCATGCCGTGCTGGTATTTCAGGACGCCATTCAAAAGCTTATAGGCAAATTCGATACCGGCGCTTTCCATGGGTTGGTCCTCAATGCGCTGTTCCATTACCTCGTATGGTGGGTGATTGGCAACATCGATCTCGTAGAGAGACTCTAATGTTACCCGCCTGGCGCGCCGTCTGGTTTTCATCCTATTTAAGCTGTCTCATCCGTCGCATATAACACATCTTCAACGTGAACGTTGACGGCATCCACAGGTACGCCGACCATTTTGTCGATAGCTTCCAGGATCGCTCCCTGAATTGCATAACTCGTTTCGAGTACATTTACATGGGGATCCATTAAAACATAGACATCAAATGTCAAATTATCATCTGCATAGTTCAACAAAACACCATCGCTACGAACAGAGCGCCGGAAAAGGCGACTCATGTCTGCCGGTACGGATGCTAATTGATTAACGCCCTCAACGCCCAGGGTCGTATGTTGAACTATCGCGGTCAGGACTTCAGGCGCTATTTCAATCCGGCCGATGCTTTCTATTTGCTCTTGTTCGCTCATCGCATCACTCAATAAATAATATCTGCCAACCTTAAACCAGCCGAGGGCAAAATGTAGCCCAGAGTTTTAGTAACGGCCGTTACATGGCCATGCCACCATCCACGCGTATAACTTCACCTGTAATATACGCCGAATTGTCAGATGCTAAAAATGTCACCAGATGAGCTACTTCCTCCAACTTACCCAAACGACCGAGAGGGATAAACTCCAGCGCTTTTTGCACCAGATCTTCAGATAGCCCTTCGGTAAGCGCAGTGGGGAAAAAGCCTGGCGCGATAGCATTAACAGTTATCTGGCGTGGACCAAGTTCCTTGGCCAAAGACTTGGTGAAACCGATGTTTCCTGCTTTGGAGGCCGCATAATTTGTTTGGCCACCCTGTCCCGAGATACCAACCACAGAACTAATATTGATTATCCGGCCGCCTTTTCGGCGGCGGATCATTGGTCGTGAGACTGCCTTACAGCAATTGAATAAACTTTTCAGGTTGGTATCCAGCACTACGTCCCAATCGTCTTCCGTCATCATCATTAGAAGCATATCACGAGTAGTGCCAGCATTGTTGACTAAAATATCGACTTGGCCATAACTATCAAGCGTACTTTTGACCAGCGCTTTCGCCGATTCAAAGTCGCTGACATCTGCCTGAATAGCGGTAGCTGAACCGCCATTGGCCAGGATAGCTGCCACAACTTCTTGGGCCGCATCACCACTGCTATGATAGTTCACAACAACTGTTGCTCCATTAGCTGCTAAATCAACGGCTATCGCCCGACCAATTCCCCGGGAACCACCGGTGACAATCGCAATCTTCCCATCCAGTAATTGTGGTTCAGACATATTTTATTCGGATAACTCGAATTTGATTCTTTTTACATTACGGTTGATTCGTTTGACCAGGCCTAAGAGGACTTCTCCAGGTCCGACTTCAAGAAAAGTGTCAACACCCTGATCGAGCAAATAGTTGATTGAACTCGTCCAAAGCACCGGCGCCGTCAATTGCGCTTTTAATTCAGATCGTATTTCGGATGGCGTTCTTAGAGGTTTCGCCGAAACATTACCAATAACTGGAACTCGGGGTTCATGGATCTGAGTGTCATCGACGGCACGAGCAAATTCCGTCGCGGATGATAACATCAGAGGTGAATGCGCGGCAATGGTAATCGGAAGCGGGACTGCCCTCCGGGCGCCCCCGTTTATGGCCAATTTCATCGCCTCATCCAGGGCCACTTTGTCGCCAGAGATTACTACCTGACCAGGACAATTATCGTTTGCGACCTGCACCGGTCGCCCGGTCGCCTCTTGAGCCTGGGCACAATATTCTTCCACTGTTTCATAATCCAGAGCGAGAATAGCGGCCATTGCACCTGGTAGCTGCTGACCAGCTTTCTTCATCAATTCACCACGTCGACGAACAAGAGTTAGTCCATCGCTAAAGTTGATGCTGCCGGCAGCTACTAGAGCTGAGATTTCGCCTAAACTGTGACCGGCCACATAATCTGGGGCGGGCCACTCGCCCTTGACTTGCATTGCTTCCCAGCCGGCCAAGCTGGTTACAAACAACGCCGGTTGCTGATTAAGCGTATCCGTTAGACTCTCTTCTGGACCAAAGAAACATAACTCGGAAAGCGGAAAACCCAACTGAACATCTGCCTGATCAAAAACAGCACGTGCAGCAGGTACGGCCTCATAGAGGCTATGTCCCATGCCCACATGCTGTGACCCCTGTCCGGGAAACAGAAAAGCGACGTTCATTTGTTAAGGCTCCATGATGGATTGACTTAACAGCTTAATCTTCGTACTCAGGTAATATTTGCCGGCCGTTGTAAGTATTGCATGATGGACACATATAGTGCGGTCGTTTCATCTCGCCGCAATTGTTACAGGGGACCAGATGCGCAGCAAACAGTTTGTCATGCGTTCGGCGCTTGGCCCGGCGTGTCCGTGATATCCGTCTTTTTGGTATTGCACCCATTGAAACATTCCTCTCAAGATAATTTCTTTGATTCCGGCTTTACCTAACACAAAGCCAAAAAAAAAGCGGCCAATCGCCGTCGAGTCTAATTATAGTCACACCACCTGGTGTGTCAAGCGCTATAATGAATCAGACGATAGCGATAGTTGAGAATTAGCTGCCTGGCTGATCCATCGCCTGCGCCTCAGCTTCCTGTTCTATTTCAAGCTTATGCATGCCGTTACGAACAACAGACAAGGAGCGCAGTAAATCTTCTTCTAATTTGGCGAGCACAGTTAGCGCGTAGGCATCTGATTCTGCTCTCATAATTTCTGCTTCTCGCCGGGCTCGTTCCAAAATAGTTTCAGATCGTTGTTGGGCCGATCCCATTATCGAATCACGCCGAACCAATTCGGAAGCCTCCTGTTTGGCCAGTTCACGAATACGATTAGCCTCCTCTTTGGCTTGGGCCAATATCCGCTCTTTTTCGGCCTCAACACGATTGGCTCTTTTGACTTCCTCTGGTATAGACACGCGCAACTGATCGACAATATTAAAGATCCGATCCTCATCCACAAGCAAGCTTGATGTTAGCGGCAAACGCCTACTCTCAGCTAGCGTCTGCTCCAATCGATCTACGAGATGTTGAATGTCCATCTTGCGCCCCACAAATATTTAATCTGCAATTGAAATTCCGAATACCTCGGTTCGCCAGCTATTATAGCGAGGGTTGACTCAGTCACGCAACGATACAGGTGATGAATAGGTGTCAGCATCTGGACCGCCGATGCGTTCTTGCAAAGCCTTACAAACATTGGATGGTACCATGCTGCTTACATCCCCGTTGAAAGTCGCGATTTCACGGATGATCGTACTGCTTAAAAAAGTATGCTCTTCTCGGGTTATAAAGTTAACTACCTCAATTTCAGGCGCCAGGCGCTGGTTGGCCAGAGCCATGCGGAACTCATATTCGAAATCAGAGAAAACCCGTAAACCCCGAACAATGACGCGGGCATCCACCTGGCGGGCAAAATCCACCGTTAAACCAGCATAACGTAAGATCCGGACACCGGGTCGTCCGTCTAAAGCTTCCTCGATCATTGCTACGCGTTCGTCAACAGAGAACAAAATTGTTTTAGTTGGCTTTCCATGATCGAATACAGCAACGATAAGCTCATCAAAGATCGCACAAGCTCGATTCATCAAGTCTAAATGTCCATAATGAACCGGATCGAATGTGCCGGGATAAATCGCGCGGTTAATCTCCAAGATAATCTCCTAGCTTACATCTCCAGCTTGCTGCCATAGTTCGCCAACTAGTTCTTGCAGACGTTGATGTTCGGGTTGTTCCAAATAAGGATCACTTTTGAAGATCGACTGGGCTTCCTTCCGGGCTATCTGCAATACGCCTATGTCACTTAACGAGGCCAGGCGTAACTCCGGAATGCCGCTTTGTCGCCGCCCTAGAAACTCACCTGGCCCCCGGATTTCTAAATCTTTTTCGGCTAACAAGAAACCGTCGTTGCTCTTTTCAAGAGCCGAAAGGCGTTCATCTACATCTCCTGTGACAGCATCGGCGAGGAGCAAACAATAAGATTGGTGCTCTCCGCGACCAACCCGGCCACGGAACTGATGTAATTGAGCCAGACCGAATCGGTTGGCGCCTTCAATGAGCATGATAGTACTATTCGGCACATCAATTCCTACCTCGATGACCGACGTCGCCACCAGGATATGCGTATTGCCATTGTAAAAGTCACGCATGGCAGCTTCCTTTTCTGCTGATTTCATACGGCCGTGCAATAGCCCCAGTTTCAAATCCGGGAAAATCTCTTCCTGAAGGCGCTGGTATTCCTCAGTAGCCGCCTTAGCCTCAATCTTTTCGGATTCCTCTACTAAGGGGTAAATGACGAAGGCTTGCCTGCCCTCGGCAATCTGGCTGCGAACGAAGGAATAAGCTCGTTCCCGCTCACTGGAACGCAACCAATAGGTCTTAATCTCCTGTCTTCCCGGTGGCATTTCATCCACAATAGACAGATCGAGATCGCCATAGAGAGATAATGCCAGGGATCGAGGGATTGGCGTTGCACTCATCACCAGTAAATGGGGGTTTGGTTGTTCAGAGCTGCCGGGTAACGCAGCCCCTTTATCGCGCAATGCCTTGCGTTGATCAACGCCAAAACGATGTTGCTCGTCAATAATGGCTAATCCCAGGCGGTGGAACTGGACACTCTCCTGAATCAAGGCATGGGTACCAATCGCTATCTGGATTGTACCGTCAGCCAATCCGGCATAAAGCGCCTGACGTTCGGCGGTCGGTGTGCTGCCGGTCAAAAGCACCACGCTGAATCCAAAGCTGGTCAACATCTCATTCAAGCCTTTGAAATGTTGCTCCGCCAGAATTTCGGTAGGCGCCATCAATGCCGACTGGGTTCCCGCATGCGCCGCAAGTATCATCGCCGCCGCGGCCACGACGGTCTTTCCAGATCCAACATCGCCTTGTAGCAAACGATTCATCGGCACTGGGTTGGCCATATCAGCAGCGATCTCCCCAATCACGCGTTCCTGTGCCTGAGTCAGCTCAAAGGGCAATTGAGAAATGAACTTATTCAGAGTCGGGCGATCATATGGTATGGGTAGGCCAGGTGACGCTTGCCAATCTCGTCGATGGCCGAGCATGCCTAATTGAAGCAAAAACAATTCATCGAAAACCAGGCGCTGCCGGGCCCGGTGTAAAGCATCACTGTTATCTGGAAAATGGATTTGTTTCAGGGCATTTTGTAGCGAGATATAGTTTCTTCTTGAACAGATAGAAGGTGGCACAGGATCTGGAACTCGGGGCGCCCATTCGCCAGTCACCCGCTTCATGATCTCCCGCATTTTTCGTGCGGTAAGGCCCTTGGTTAATCCATAAACTGGCACAATACGCCTTGTTTTCAGAGGTTCCACTTCCAACGGCTCCCATTCTGGGTTTTGGAACACGGGACGACCCAGGAACTGGTCTACAGTACCGCTTAACACTATCTGCATGCCCGCTTTTAACTTATCGGCCATCCAGGGTTGGTTGAACCAGGTTGCCTGAATTTTTCCCGTGCCATCGGTTATAACCGACTGCACATACTTCAGATTTCGACCTTGCCGAACTCGAGTTTCCCATATGGTCCCTATTACGGTGACCTGCTCACCATAGGCCAGTCGATTGATAGGTTTTAGGAGGGAATAATCATCATAGCGACGGGGAAATAAATATAGTAGATCCCCAATCGAATCGGCGCCAAGTGCCGATAACTGTTCCGCACTCTTTACGCCCACACCTTTGACCGTCGTCGTTGGTTGGCGAAGCCCCTCCGGATCCGGGGTCACCGGCTCTCCTATTTCTTCCTCAAACACCTCGGGTGGCTCCTGCTTGACAGGCTGGCGCGTTTTTGCCTTAGGAGGCTGCTTCTCTGCTGCCGTGGTCTCCTGCCCGGCGTCAGCGTTGCGCTCTTGTCGTATCTTCAATTTGCTTTTCAGCATATCGATTTTCGCAGCGCGCGCCTCGATTCCTGGTAGTTGTGAGTACTCCACGAGCGTATCCGCAACTTGATCAATCAGGGCCAGATCAGCCTCGTCGTCGGTCTCTTCTCGGGCCTGACTGGCCCAATAAGTAGCGAACTGGCGGATCCCTCCCACAACGGCTTTATCCTGAAATCCTTGCTTGGTCTCTAGATCAATAACTCGTTCTAAGCTACTAAATGCTTGTCTCATAATTACGTAATATTGTTCCTGGTGATACAGGCGATTCCCAAGCCATCTGGCCCCAAGTGTGCACCCAGAGCTGGGGTCAGCTCCACTATTAGTGGCTCCAGTCCTTCAGGCACCAGGAATCGTGTCTGTTGTTGAAATTCTTGTATTCGCTGTTGGCTAACGTGGGTGTGGAGCAAAGCGATGTTTTCTAAGGGTCCTAATTCACCGGCCAACTCCAGGAAACGAATCAGAGCACGTTTCGAAGTGCGAACCTTTTCTAACATCTTGACTTCGCCTTTGTGAACGCGCAATAGAGGTTTTATATGAAGCAACGTCCCTAAACCAAAAGTTGCCCAGTTAACCCGGCCGCCTCTTCGTAGATATTCCAGGGTGTCCAGCAAACCAATAACATAAGTCCGCTCCACTCTCTTATTGAGAGCCGCGACGATTTCGTTCATTTTTTGGCCTGCTATGGCCCCTTCGGCGGCCGTTATCGCCAACAAGCCTAGACCCATTGTTAACTGTTGGGAATCAAAAAGTTGTACTTCCACCGAATCCGTTGCCTCAGATCCCAACCTGGCAGCATTCAAAATGCCGCTTAAGCTGGAGGAAACATGGATCGATAGAATTTGACTGGCGCCTTCGGCCGCAAGGCGATCGTAGGCTTCGGTGAATGCTCCTGGAGCAGGGGCGGCCGTCGTCGGCGCTGATGAGTAATGAGGCAGACCTTCGTAAAATTGCCGCCGTGAGAGATCAATGCCATCCAGGTAGCTCTCATTTCCAATATTCACATAAGCCGGCACGACGGTGATGCCATATGCTTCACTCGTGGCCTTGGGAATATCGCAAACACTGTCGGTCACGATCCGTATGGTCATAACGGCTCTCGCCTATTCCGCCCCAAGAATATACTGGTAGATAGCCTGTCCCCCAGGCAATACCTCGACTTCCAGATGCGAATATTTATCTTCTATTCTCGCCGCCACCTCTTCTGCTTCAGACTTACTGACGTCCTGACCATAATACAGCGATATAAGTTCCCGTGATTCTACGTCCATCTCCTCAAGCACTCGCTGAAGCACGAGCTCAATATTATCCCCGGCGGCGTGCAAACGGCCGTTGACTACGCCAATGATCTGGCCTTCCGCTACATTGACGCCTTCAAGAACAACTGAACGCGTGGCAACAGCAATTTCCCCACTGGCTACACAGGCGCAGGCAATGTTCATCTCTCCTGCGGCCTTATCCAAATCATCCTTGTTGTTGAGAGCTAATAGGGCGCTAATACCTTGTGGCGCAGTTCGAGAAGGTACAACGACCACATTTTTATTGCTTATTTTACCGGCAGCTTCGGCCGCCAGGATAATGTTCTTGTTATTGGGGAGGATTATTACGTCATTTACCGGCATCTGTTCAATGATCTCGAAAATCTCTTCTGTACTTGGATTATTACTCTGGCCGCCGTTAACAATACCGGCGGCACCCAGGCTACGAAATATTTCTGCCAAACCAACGCCAGCAGCAACGGCCACAACGCCAATCTGACCTGGCTCTAGCTCAGGATCCAGCTGATAAGTTGCCGGGGTGGCAGACCCGGCTGGGCCGATGATCGCTTCCATTTGTATTTGCATATTCTCGACAACCACATCGTCAATGCGCCCCTGGACAATTCCATAACTCAGCGGAATTCCTGGATCTTTAACATGCACGTGGACCTTGATCATTCTTTCATCACCCACAACCACGGTCGAATCACCCATCGCGTCGATGTCCGCTCGAATAGACATAACGTCCAGATCGTCTCCCATCAGGATAAACTGAACATCATATGGAAAATCAAGCCCTTCAGCTGGGGCAGCCTTTGCCTGGGCTGAGATTGTTATCTCTTCTGAAGGTAAGGCCTGAAGCGACATTTCACCATCGACGTAGCGCAACATGCCTTCGAGAATAACAAGCAGCCCTTTCCCGCCTGCATCCACAACGCCCGCTTGTTTCAGCACTGGCAGCATATCCGGCGTTCTTTCCAGCGCTTGTTGGCAACGCTCCACAACCCGGGCCAGAAGGAATCGTAGATCACGGCTTTTGATTGTGGCGTCTTCAGCTTCTTCCGCCGCTTCGCGGATAACAGTCAGAATCGTGCCCTCAACCGGCCGCATGACACCCTTATAGGCAGTGTTGGAGGCCTCACGCAGGGCATTGGCCAGGTCATTGGCATCAAAAGCCTCAATACCTTTCAAGCTATTGGCCAAACCCCGCCAGATCTGGCTCAGAATAACCCCAGAGTTCCCCCGAGCACCCATGAGCGCTCCCTGGGAAAGCTCGTTAGCCACTCTCCCGACATGCGTTTCTTGGCTATCCTGAATGCGTTTAAAGGCGGAACGCATGGTGAGCAGCATATTTGTGCCCGTATCACCATCAGGTACCGGAAAGACATTCAAATCGTTAACTTGCTTGTGCTTATTATCCAGTTCCGTTAACGCCGCCTGGGTTAGCTTTCGCAACTGGTTCCCGTCGCAGGTTCGCCATTTGTCCGATGTCGTTAATGATGATGATTTGTGAATCACGCTCTCCTGTTTCACAACCACTCATACTCCTAAATTAAGAATGGCCATTGCTATGTCGCAAACCATGAACATATACATTGACCGCTCGTACTGGGATTCCAATGGATTTTTCAACATGAAATTTCACCGTATTCTGAATACTCTCAGCAACAACCCGAATCCGGGTTCCGTATTCGACGATGACATAAACATCAACGACGATCTCCTCATCCTCGATTGAAACATCTATGCCCCGCCGGCTATCACGCGACAAAATGTTAGAGATTCCGGTAGCAAGGTTCTTATTAACCATACCAACAACCCCATAACATTGCATGACAGCCCGGTTGGCGATTGTCGCCACGGCCGCTTTCGAGATATCGATCTTCCCGTAAGATCCGCGCTTTGTGGACATTATTACTCTCCTAAAAAGGGGCGCAGGCGTAAAATACGTCCTTCAACCACACAATTGAGTTTGCTCTAAAGTTGCTTTATCCCTGATGTCGAACAGCCCCATATGGGCGACCATTCATGAAATTCATCCCTAGAGTGTAACCTGCACCCATCACCTATGCGAATGCGCCACTCATTTCGGTGGTGCACAACATTCTAAGCACCCTCTTCAGAATCTTGCACGAAGCAGGCGACACCTTTATAATACCGCAGCTTGTTCTCTTTGAAACTTAGCGACCACAAATTGGTCGCTTTTAATTTGTCTGTTAAAGGTGTGATTATGGCTAAATGCGACATATGTGGCAAGCAACCACAATTCGGGCACAATGTCAGCTTCTCGATGAAACATTCGAAGCGACAGTTTAAGCCTAATATTCAGAAAGCTACCCTATACGAAGATGGCCGTAAAGTGCGCAAAAATATGTGCACTCGCTGTCTGAAAACCTACAGTAAAACTGGATAGACAAGCCTGATATTCTGGTCTCTGGTGAAAGAAGCCAGCCTAGCAAGGTTGGCTTTTTTGGTTTCAATAGCGGCCCATTAATGAGCTATGGACCAAATGAGTGATAATAGCCTCAGGTCAGTATGCTCAACAAGACACTGTTAGCGCCGGTCGCCAACAAGCTAGAACGCACCTCATCCTCATTCTCCTTCACAACCAGCGCTATCATATTGCCTCCCCTTCCTGCTCCACTTAATTTCGCTCCCAAGGCACCACTCGTATTGGCTGCAGCGATCAACCGTTCTAATTTTTCTGAAGAAACGGTCATCGCGCGTAAATAGCTTTGGTTTTCTTGCATCAAGCGCCCCACCCGTTCCGGATCTCCTTCTTGAATGGCTATCCGCGCTTCGTCAGCTATACGACCACAGCTATCGAATAGTTGTTCGAATTTATTGGGATCTGCCTGCCACTGGCGACGTACATCTCCAACCACGTCCCAGGTTTTACTCTCTTCGCCTGTATCGGCGACCAATAGGCGTAGCGGAGCGGCAACGGAAAAAGTATCGATTCGATTTGTTGGTTGCTGGCGCACAAAATAGACCGGCCGTTCATAAGCTACGACCGTATTATCAATGCCACTCGGCGTACCATGAAGCAATCTCTCTACCTGGTAACAAAGCATCGATACTTGCTCATCAGTGGTCAATTCGGTGATATCAAGGTGCAGCGCGAGAGAACGAATTACGGCCGCCGCCATCGCCGCTCCGCTCCCAAGTCCGCTGGCAATCGGGATCTTACTGTTAACGGTAATCGTGAGGTCGGGTGGGTTGGAAAGGGAAACGAACCCTAGCACACTTTGGACCGCTCGGGCGAAGGGATCGCCGTCGGGGGCCTCGTTCAACCAATACTCTAGGCCCAGGTTAGGCGCCCTGAGCCAGATGCCGGACCTCAGGCTATCCTCAACAATCGCCTCTGCCCTCAACTGGGAAATCGGTACAGCAATAGCCGGACGACCATAAACAACAGCGTGCTCACCAAAGAGGATGATCTTAGCCGGGGCACTGGCTACAGTTACTGCCATAAAGATCAGACAACTACATAGAGGACGAGAAATACGATCGAAGCCCAAATCACAAGTGTGAGTTGCATCGGCCGGTCCTGGAGAAATATTTCCTCTGGCGCACCTCCCTCGTGACGAACGTGTATTAGGTAAAGGTAGCGGAACACGGCGTACAATACCAGAGGTATGGTCAGCATCATGAGATTATTGGCCGGCAATCCTTCGGATAGAAAAGTATAAAGGCTATACGCAACCACAGCACTGGTGGTGACAATACCAATCAGGCGATCAATCAAATCAAGATTGTAATCAGCTAAAATCGCCCGGTGGTTACCTGCCTCATCGCCCAGTAGGATTAATTCATGCCGGCGCTTGCCAAGAGCCAGAAATAAAGCCAACAGGCCGGTACATACATAGAGCCACGGAGAAAAACGCTCGACATTGATAACTTCCACACCAGCCGCCACACGCAAGATAAACCCGGCCGAAAGAACCATCACGTCAACAAGAACGATGTTCTTGAGTTTAAACGTATAGGCAACCTGAAGCAGAAAGTAAACCGCTAAAACAATGGCGAATGCCGTGGAGAGGAAATATCCGGCGACAAGACTCCCGACGATGAATACAAAGGCAGCCACTGTCGCTCCTTTGGGATTTAACTGGCCTGAAGGTAAGGGCCGGTTACATTTCTCTGGGTGCTGCCGGTCCTTTTCAATATCCATCAGGTCATTCATGATGTACACCCCACCGGACATGAGGCAGAGCAAAACAAAGGCAATGGTGGTGCGCACGAAGCTCTCCGGATTGCTCAGCTTCCCATCAAAAAATAGGGGAATATAAACCAGGCCATTCTTAGGCCACTGCCGCGGCCGCATTGTCTTAATTAAAGCGATTAACAAATGATGTCTCCAAAACGGGTAACAAATTATACCCTGGTTTCGACGTATCCTAAATCTCACCTTCAAAATAGAATAATGATTCACCATCCGGGCCAAGCAAAGTGGCATTGTTAACCACGCCACTCTCCGAAATCGATTCGTAATTAAAAGTAAACCCCTCAGCCTTTAAACGTTCAATTCGCCTAGCCATATCAGGGGCAAAATAGGTCATTGCCGGATCTTTGAATTCAATCTCGTCGCCAATCTCTCTATTTTGGTGCAGGCCCAATATGATATTTTCATCACTGACAATTCCCCAGGGATAGGGATCGTCATTCTCATGTATCGCTGCAAACCCTAGTACGGACCAAAACTTGACCGCTGCATGATAATCAGCAACAGATAATGCGAACTCACCAAAAGTACCACCGCTAGTAAGTGGTCTACCTGAAGGTCGGGGAATTTCTTCGGGATCGAATGTTATTAGACCCACCACCAGTTGGCCAGGGCCTACGAATACAGCCATCATCAACTCACCGTCCTTTTCGCGCCGCTGGATAATTTCAATCCCTTTTTGCTCCAATTTGGCTACTCGCCGCTTCGTATCCAGGGAAAAATAGACCAGGCCCAAATAGCGATTCCCGTCCCCGTTCAGCATAATTAAATTTTGCCCATCGGTAATTCGGGCCCAAGGATAAGGATCCGCGCTAACTTCAATCTTCTCGTAGCCCAACCTTTGATAAAAGGTTAACGAGGTTAGCAAATCTGATACACCTATGTTTATTTGTGCTACTTGGCCCAATTTCATCACCCACCTCCTAACCATTTGAAGATCAACATATTAGAGATTATATGCCTGGTTTGGGTGGATTGCAGAATTCCCTACTCAACCACCCTGGTTCATACTTCCGCTCGTCATCATATTGATCCCCCATTAAAAAGAACGTATTATCCAGGCTATCGTTCTTGGAGGGTCCCATTGGCACACGTCTCCAATAAACTTTCAAACTCCCTTGAGGGTGCATTAGCCGGAGGCGGCGATCCAGCCACCTCACCGCTTTATGTTTTCGGACCATTTCTCAGGCTGATCGTTGTCGCTGGAGTGGCCCAAGTCACCTTTGGCGCCAGCATTTGGTTGGTCGTGGTAACGATAGCCCTGGTCTCGGCGATGTACCGGCTGGTGATGATCTGGATTATTGATGGCAGCGGCGGTAGCGGTCTGAACGAGGAAGAGTTTGGTGGTTGGGCTGTCAAGCTAAATGCCAGTATAACCTTCGTCGAGTATACACTTACTTTTTTGGTCAGTATGGCCGCCCTGGTAACTTTCATCGCCGATCGTATCCCCGTTCTCAATAATCCCTTTCTTGGCCTCCAGTTCCGGACCTACGTGGCTATAGGCTTAAGCTTTATAACCGGCTGGATGGTTAATCGGGGGCCAAAAACGGCCGCTCGCGCTTTTGGTCCGGCGACAGCCGGCGTGCTACTTTTACTATGGGCCATGATAATCGCGACCATCGCTAAATTGGGCTTTCATATGCCGCCGCTGAAGCTGGAAGCATTTACTCCGGAGTACCTCAAGTTCACCCTAGGCGGTTACGTACGGATCCTGGCCGTCATGACTGGCATTGAAATTTTTGCTAATCTCGTTGCCGCTTATGAAGGTAAACCTTCCCGAAAAAGCCGGATGGCTTTTCGAAGTCTATTAATCATCATGGGAACCACATCCCTCTCAATGCTAATTGTCGGCCCAGCAATATTGGTACTATCAGACCCGACCAATACCGAGGTCTCGGTATTCACGCAAACCATGGATCAGCTGCTGCCGTCGCCGCTGGCCTTTCTCGGAACCCTGGTCGGTGTTTTGGTTCTATTATCGGCCTCTGCGGCCAGCGCACAGGGCTTACAGAACCTGGCTTTGGGCCTGAAACATCGTCATTACATCCCGGCTGTCGTTGGACAACGTAACGCTTTTGGAGTTGCTTCAATGCCCGTATGGATCGAAGTGGCCATTGTCTCGATCTGTTTTCTGGTGATCGGCACCAATGAAGAGACTTACCTGGCTATCTATGCAGCCGGTGTGTTTATTCTGCTGAGCATGACCGGGTGGGCAGCGACCAATCGACTGATTCGCCAGCTGAAGATATCTTTATCGGCGAAAAATGTCTTTAGTTTGGGGGGCACGATCCTGGCGGCTATTTTCTGTTCGTTCGCGACGGTGATTATATTCGTTGAGCGATTCAAGGAAGGCGCCTGGACCTATTTCATTCTTTTGCCTATTCTTTATTTGTTATTCAGCTATTTTCGATATCACCTTGGCGAACCGACTCCTGTGGAAGAACGTCGTGGCAAACTTTTTGCCGAACGCCGCTATCTTCCGGTTGACGATCAGGAGATTGGCGCCAACGTAACGGCTATCCGACGTATCCTGGTCCCTCTTGATGGATCGCCATTTGCCGAGGAAGCCCTTCATTTAGCCCAGAATTTCTCAGGCGCACAAAGCAGCCAGCTGGTGCTGCTTTCGGTCCAACAAACGACAGGTGTTCCCCGTGCCATACCATTCTTTCAGAGTCACGCCGTGTACGACGGTGACCTCATGGAGCATGAGAAATATTTGATGCAGGTTGCCGGCAAACTCGGCCAGCTTGGTCATAACCCAGAGGTCATTGCAGTTTCAGGAAATATCGTTGATGAGATTACTAAAACGGCTCAACAGCAAGCTGTCGACCTTTTAATCATGAGCACGCGCAGTCGCTCAGGAATCGGCCGGGCTGTCATCGGTAGCGTCGCCGATAAAGTGATCAATCAAATCAACATCCCAACGCTATTGATTCGCCCCGGAAACGACGAACCCTTTGAGCGACCAGCTTTCGCCAGGATTTTGGTGCCGCTAGATGGATCAACGAGAGCCGAGCAAGTATTACCCTTTGCTAATGTAGTAGCCGGCCGAAGTGATAGCGAGATATTATTGTTATCAGTTCCTGACGATATGCAAACAGAAGCACAACAAGAAAACTTGCGAGAATACCTCGAAACAATAGCCAGGTCGCTACGGGCGACAGGCTTTCCCACCAAAACGCTTGTGATCGGCTCAACGCCGGGTTATACAATCGTGGAGGTAGCCACTAGCGAGACAGTGGATCTGATCATGTTAGCAACCCATGGGCGCGGAGGTATTGCCCGGCTGATGTTGGGTAGTGTGGCCGATACCGTTATCCGCCACACCCGGCAGCCGGTGTTTCTGGTGCCCGTGCGATAGATATTAAAACAAGAAAACCCAAAGTACATTATGGAGTTCGAACAACAGATCGCGGAACAGCTTAATATCCGGCCGAAATACGTATCAGCCACGATTGAGTTGCTTGATAGCGACAATACCGTGCCGTTTATCGCCCGTTACCGCAAAGAGGCGACCGGCGGATTAGACGAAGACCAACTACGTAAATTGAAATCGATGTTGGAGAGCTTACGCGTTTTGATGAAGCGCCGTACGTCGATTCTTAAGTCAATAACTGAGCAAGGAAAACTCACCCCTGAACTGGAAAAAAAACTTCTCTCGGCCGGATCGATAACTGCACTGGAGGATCTATACCAGCCTTACAAACCAAAGCGACATACTCGGGCCAGCATTGCCCGGGAAAAAGGTCTCGAACCTTTGGCCAGGCTCATTCTGACCCAACCTCAGGACCATCGTGGGATCGATGAGATCGCTGCTCCGTTCCTGAATAGGAAGGTTGGTTCAACGGATGAGGCTCTAGCCGGGGCAAGGGATATTGTGGCCGAAACCATAAGCGACCATCCGGCCGTTCGTCAGCATATCAGGGAGAAAGCGCTTCGCTGGGCTGTATTCTCTAGTATCAAAATCGCTAAAAGCGAAGATCCACGAGGCACTTATAAACTGTACTATGAATATCGTGGTCGGGTTGATCGGCTACGACCACACCAGGTCCTGGCAGTAAATCGTGGTGAGGCAGAGAAGGTTCTTCGGGTGAAGATCGAAATACCCGAGCGAGACTGGCGCCAGGCGATAGCGGTTGTGTTCCGGCCCGACCACCGCTCATCCCTGGCCGGTCAACTCGAACAAGCGAGTGAAGACGCGGCCGGTCGCCTATTGCTGCCGGCCATCGAGCGAGACATTCGTCGCCACTTGACTGAAAAAGCAGAAGAACATGCCATTACAGTGTTTTCGATTAATTTGCGTAACCTGCTGCTCCAACCACCGCTATCAGATTTTACGGTGCTCGGCATCGATCCAGGATTTCGAACCGGTTGCAAAGTGGCCGTAGTTGATCCAACGGGGAAAGTTCTAGATACAACGACGATATACCCGCATGAGCCGCAACGACAATGGAAACCGGCCATTGAGCGATTGAGGCAATTGGCGCGGAACCACGATGTAAAGCTAATCGCTATTGGCAACGGCACCGCCTCCCGTGAAACAGAACAATTAGTCGCCGAGTTTAATCAAGCCTCGGGATTAGAGAGTATCCTTTACATGATGGTCAACGAGGCTGGGGCCAGCGTTTATAGCGCCAGTCCGCTTGCCCGCGATGAATTGCCGGCCCTTGATGTGACCCTTCGTGGAGCAGTTTCAATTGCCCGGAGAGTCCAGGATCCCTTGGCAGAGTTGGTTAAGATCGATCCGAAGTCGATCGGTGTCGGTCTTTACCAACATGACGTTGACCAGGGAGTATTGCAAAAAGCATTGGAAGGCGTTGTAGAGAGTGTGGTTAACCAGGTAGGGGTCGATGTTAATACTGCATCGCCGGCCTTGCTCACTCATGTCGCGGGAATCGGTCCGAAATTGGCTGAAAACATAGTATCTTTCCGGCGTGATCAAGGTCCATTTGTCAACCGGCAAGCTCTGATGAATGTCGCGGGTTTGGGACCAAAATCTTTTGAGCAAGCTGCGGGTTTTCTGCGGATCCAGAATGGGGACAATCCACTAGATACCAGCGCTATACACCCGGAGAGCTACGAGCTGGCCGAAGCAGTTCTTTCACAGGCGGCACTGACCTCGGCCGAAACCCCGGCTGAGCGCGAGCCTGCTTTGCTCCAATGGCGCAATCGCCAACGCTTGGCGGAACTTTCGGCCAGGCTCGGAGCGGGCATGCCTACCATTGAGGACATCCTGGAGCAACTTATTCGCCCCGGACGCGATCCCCGGCAGGATCTACCGCCGCCGGTTTTACGCAGTGATATCCTGAGTATGGAAGATCTCTCCCCAGGAATGGTCCTGAAGGGGACAGTTCGTAATGTTGTCGATTTCGGCGCGTTTGTAGATATCGGCGTTAAACAGGATGGTTTATTACATCGAAGCCAGTGGACCGCTGGCGCCGCTATCGGGGTCGGCGATGTCATTGAAGTGAAGATTATTAACGTCGAACCGGAACGCGGCCGGATATCTCTCGGATGGTCTGATTAATGCATTTTTCTGAAGAAGATTTTGAACGGTTGGTAGCCCAGGCACTGGATGAGTTGCCGCCCTATTTCCAAGAAAGAATTAGTAACGTTGAGGTGCTAATCAAGAGGTGGCCAAGCCGGCACGAAATGAACAATGCCGGCGTTCCCCCCGGTCACACATTACTTGGTTTGTATAGTGGCATACCCCTGACCGAACGCACACATAATTACGCTCTGGTAACACCTGATACAATCACTTTGTACCAGGGGCCAATCGAACAGTCGGCCGACAGAGCCGAGGATATACCGGGGATTGTGCGACATACCGTCATTCATGAATTCGCCCACCACTTCGGCATCAGCGATGACAGGCTGCGCGAATTGGGAGCTTATTGAATATCGTCCAGCTCTCTTAACGGGACACCTCGTAGCCGGCGTTTTCCCAATCGACGATTCCCCCGGACATATTGTGTACGTTGTCAAAGCCATTCTGCCGCAGAAAATCGGTGACCTGTCCGCTGCGATTGCCGGTGCGGCAGGTTACGATAACCTCCTTGTCAGTCGGTATTTCTGACAAGCGCGCCGGCACTTCCCCCATTGGCAGGAGAGTTACGCCCGGTATGTGGCCTTCATCGTATTCCCATTGCTCGCGGACATCTAGCAAATAAACGTCATCTCGGTCTTTGACACTGGCAACGGTATGAACGTCAACGGTATCTGCCAACGTTATCGGCGCTGTTTCAGCCGGCAGTTCCGCGGTCGGAGCGGCCGTATCCGTTGCTCCACACGCCCCTAAAAGCAAACCTAGAAATATCAGAATCAACAGAACATTAATCCTCATTGGATATACAACTCCTCTAAAATAGCTAAATCGCAGTCAGAATATTTATTATCCTTGGCTATTATATCTAAGATGTTAGATTCTCCGATGATGGAAAAGTTACAAGGAATTTATAAAATCGCTAAGAGAATGGCCGGGCCAGGATCAACGTCTGACTCAACTGTCTTGATAATCGGCAGTAGATAGTTGCTAGAATAATCTGCGATATTCCTCTGGACATAGCCAGCAGGAGATCATAATATTAGCCTGAGAAACATTTGGATTCGCGACATAAGGCGCTCTGCCAAATCGAATGAGCATAAGCATAGAGCTTTAATAATCAGTGGCCTACCAGATCCAATCACTCTTATCAATCCATTGAAACAAAGGAATTGGCACGATGAAATTAGTTACTTACAAACACACAGGTCAAAGTCATGTCGGAGCGGTAATGGATAACGGGGTAATCAACCTGTCAGCCATCGCGCCGGATATGCTTAGCCTGATTGATCTGGGTCCTGAAGGATTGGTCCAAGCTCAGGCTATCATAAATAATGCGCCGGAAAGCACCCCGCTTGGCTCAGTTAAACTGCTGGCCCCAATTCCAGAACCTAGACGTAATATCATATGCTTAGGCCTCAACTACGCAGAACATGCAGTCGAACATTACACCACCAGTGGGGAGAAAACTGTTTTACCCGATTATCCGATTGTATTCAATAAAGCTACTACCACTGCCAATGGTCCTTTTGACGACATTCCCTTCGATCCGAGTGTCTCTGGTGAATACGATTGGGAGGTCGAGTTAGCCGTCATTATTGGACGCAAGGGAAGGAAAATCTCCCGAGAGCACGCTTTGGAAAGCGTATATGGTTATATGGTCCTTAATGATATCAGCGCTCGGGACCTACAACGACGGCACAAACAATTCTTTCTAGGTAAGAGCCTCGATGGGGCTTGTCCTATGGGACCGTGGATTGTCACGGCCGATGAGGTGCAAAATCCTCAATCGTTACACATCACCAGCCGGGTCAACGGTGTCACTAAGCAGGATAGCAATACGAAACTGATGATTTTTGATGTTCCAGCAACGATCGAACATCTTTCGCTAGGTATGACACTCTTACCAGGAGACATCATCGCCACCGGTACGCCCGACGGCGTCGGATTTGCCCGCAAGCCACCTGAGTTCCTCAAAGCGGGTGACGTGGTTGAATGTGAGGTCGAAGGCGTCGGCCTGATAAGAAATACGGTTACCCACATTTGACCTTATTACGTTTCAGCCATGGTTAGGGCGATTCGATCCTTGTTTACTCCTCGGCGGGCGAGCGGGAACCGCTCCCAGCCTGAACCAATCGAGGTCGCTGACGAACGGATCTCTCCCCGGATTCTACTGATCATCTTTAACCCAACAGTCCCTGCCCAGCGAGGAGGAAGATTGGTCGACGTTTTGGGTTGGAACAAGCCGGATGATTTGGTCCGTCAGTTTATTGAGGATATCGACTTCGCCAGCTATGGTTATTGCCGCTATGAGATTGCAGATCGTTTGGAAGTTGACGCCTTTCCAACAAAGATCGACGGATTCACTTATTCAGCGGATGCGTATCATTCAGCCTGGTTAGCTCGGCGCGGTTTCCACCAACCGGATTGGGCTGATTACGATCACATCCTGGCTGACTTTGATATAGCCAGGCAGGTATCCAACAATTCGATTGACGAAGTATGGCTCTTCGCCTTTCCCTATGCCGGGTTCTACGAATCCAGGATGGCCGGTCCGGGATCCTTCTGGTGCAACGCGCCGCCCCTCGACAGTTATGATGAGGTTGGTCGCCGGTTCGTCATCATGGGCTTTAACTACGAACGAGGGGTTGGCGAGATGCTTGAATCCTTCGGTCATCGCGCTGAGTCAATTATGGCCCATGCTTTTCGCCATAAGCGAGGAGCCGACAATCTTTGGGAGCGTTTTACCCGCTATGACTTAACTCATCCAGGTCGTGCAGAAGTCGGCAATGTCCATTTCGCGCCCAACAGCCGAAAGGATTACGACTGGGGCAACTTGGAAGAAGTTCCCAGCCTCTGCGACACCTGGTATGGTTACCCAGAGATTCAAGGCGCCCCCCGAATGGTCAATTGCCAGGAGTGGGGTAACGGGGATACTCGCCAACATCATCTGTGGTGGTTCAAACACTTTCCTCACGGCGCCGGCGCGGAAAATGGCATCTACCAAAATTGGTGGCGCTACCTGGCAAATCCAGGTCTGGATTAAAACGATTAGCTTGGCTAAACCTGGGTATCCCCATCCTCCCGCTGACTATGGGCAACGAGTACATCATCAAGCCCAAGAAGTGGCGTTGACAGTATTTTCCCGGCTAATGTCAGGTCCAAGCGGCAGTCCAATGGCCATCGTTCATCTGCCGGCCCGATTGTTAAATATTCTCGGTCCGTCACACCCCACCAATCGAGCAACTTCAGGCCAAACTCCGCCCGGCTCATGGCCTGACGACCGGCAACGTTAATGATCCCTTGAAAACTTAATTCAACCAGCTCAAGACAGGCTTGGCTTAGCGTATGCGCCCAGACTGGTTGACGGATCTGGTTGTCATATAATGTTACCGGCTTACCTTCGTCTAACGTGTTTCTAATCCACCGGGTTGAATGATCCATGATGGTCAAGCCGTAGATCAATGATGTTCGGATGATGACATGGTCGGTCCATTGGCTAATAAGGTGTTCAGCCTTGGTTTTGGCTCGGCCGTAGGCAGTGATTGGCGTCGGTCTATCCGATTCATGGTAGGGAGGATGCCGGCCATCCAAGAGCGAATCAGTGGAGATGTGGATTAGCCTGATTCCAAATGATCGTGAAATGGTCGCCGCATTCTGGGCAGCCCCATGGATCACCTCTTCCATATTGGTCCCGCGATTTGAACCAGCCAACTGAATAATTACTTGGGGCTGGAAATCTTTGACCACTTCATAGAATTGGTCCTCGTCACAGAGATCTAGCCACCGCCCGTTGGTCAGGCCAAAAGGATCATGCTGAAAGTAAGTGTAACAAACTTCAAACTGTTTGCTGGCGATGGGGACCAGATGCCGGCCCAGGTAACTGCTCCCACCGGTAACGAGGATTTTTTTCACACGCTTGCGTACCACGAAGCGGCATCATCTAGCGCCTCGCCGACATCGGCCGTTTCGACTTTTACGAGGGCGGCAGTCGCAGCGGCCTGGGCAGCAATTTGTTTACTGCGACCACGGCCTTCGCCCCACGTTTCATCGTTCAATAGAACCGCCACCGTAAACTCTTTTTCATGGTCGGGCCCCTCAGAATGCACGACCTGGTAGCGCGGAGTCACACTAAAATTAGCCTGAGCCCAAATTTGAAACTCGCTTTTAGCGTCCCGGTGAGCCGAATCTTCCAGGATCTTCATTAAAGCAGGTTCGATCAGCGACTGGACCCATGGTTCAATCACGCGCATACCCTGATCAAGGTAGATCGCACCAACAACGGCCTCAAAAGTTGCGCATAATATGGGTAATCGCGTTCTCCCCCCACTTTCAGATTCACCGATGCCTAGCTGTAAAGCCTCGCCCAGACCAAATGCCTGCGCAAATTCGGCTAATGTCGTTGTTCGAACCAAAGCTGCTCGAAGCATGGTCAGTTCACCTTCAGCCATTTCTGGATAACGATGATATAGATATGCTCCTACCACAAAGTCAAGGACGGCATCTCCCAAAAACTCTAATCGCTCATTATCTTCCAGATACTGTCCTGGATTTTCGTTGAGAAAGGATCGATGGGTTAAAGCCCTTTCCAGCAAGGAATAATCATCAAAGATTACCTCTAATCGACTTTCTATCTCACGTAAATCATTCATGGAACAAATGGTACTACAGCTATGTGGACGCAAATTGACGCTATATTATTCAGAAAAATCCCTAATCACTAATACGGCATTGTGGCCGCCAAAACCAAAAGCGTTATTCAGGGCTACCTTCACTTTAGCCGGTCTAGCCTGGTTTGGCACATAGTCAAGATCGCACGTTGGATCAGGCGTTTCGTAATTTATCGTCGGTGGCAATATCTGATCTCGAATAGCCAAGAGACAGAATACACTTTCGATTGCCCCAGTGGCCCCCATAATATGACCGGTCATGGATTTGGTTGAACTAATTGCGGTTCGATAGGCTTCGTCACCCAACGCTCTTTTTATGGCCATTGTCTCGTAAGTATCATTGAGGGGCGTAGCCGTGCCATGGGCGCTAATATAGTCAACATCTGCTGGGTGGATGCCGGCAGTTTGCATCGCCATCGTAATCGCCCTGGCTGCTCCAACGCCGCCTTCAGATGGCGCCGTGATATGATGGGCATCCGTTGTATGACCGTATCCAGAGAGTTCACCCAGAATCTTGGCCCCGCGGGCCTGAGCGTGATCCAGACTCTCCAATACCAACAAACCCGCCCCCTCACCGGGTATTAAACCATCCCTATTCTTGTCGAATGGCTGTGGCGTATCACTTGACTTTCCTGAGGTCGCCCCGGCGCGTTCAAAACCACCGATGGCCACAGAAGTTATGATTGCCTCGGCACCTCCAGTTAGGACGGCGTCAAGTTCGCCATAACGAATCGCCTTGAAGGCATGACCAATCGCATCGCAACCGGCTGCACAAGCGGTAGTTATCGTCATGCTGGGTCCTTGGATCCCATAATCGATGGCCAGCATGCCCCCCGCCCCGTTGGGCATGATCATCGTTATCGCGAAAGGGCTGAGGCGCCGTAATCCCGAGTTCATCAGAACATGCTCTTGAGAAACGAGGGTACTGATACCGCCGACTCCTGTCCCCATGTAGATGCCTACTCTCTCTCGGTTATCGTCGGTGATCTGCAAGCCAGAGTGTTCCATGGCCTCAATAGCTGCCACAGAAGCAAGCTGCTGGTATCGATCCCGTCTGCGAGCATCACGCTGGCCGAGTTTGTCTGCCGGATCAAAATCCTTGACTTCACAGACGCCGCCAACCTGGTGATCGCCGCGCTCGATCAGGGTAAAGTCGCCGAGACCCGATTTGCCTGCGAGGATGGCAGCCCAGGTGTCCGGCACATTATTCCCAACGGGCGTTATTAACCCATAGCCGGTAATTACAACTCGTTGCATTTTTTTCTGGTTTTCCGCTTGCATAATCTTCCTCCAAACACCGTTTTGAGGCTATGAATCTTTGGTTATTGTGTTAGTTGTCAGCTTCGGTCGGCCGGTAATCGCCCTCAATCCAGACACTTTGGTCATCACCAACTTCCTTTTTCCAAACGGGGACGATCTCTTTAAGACGATCAATGCCATATCGAGCGGCTTCGAAAGCGCCCTGATCTCGGTGAGACGCTGCACAGGCCACAATTGTTGTGGTATCTCCGATGCTAAGTTTACCAAGACGCTGCACGATGGCAATTCCCTTAACCAAGGGCCATCGCGCCCATATTTCACGAGCAATTTGAGCCATTTTTAGCTCAGCCATTTCTTGATAGGCTTCGTATTCTAAGTAAAGCGTACTGGGCGGCAACCCTTCGCGTTGTGTCTGGCCACGAACGGAGCCTGAAAAGGTTACTATCGCGCCAACATCTGCCCTCTTAAGACGGGCGTGAATATCATCTAAATCCACTTTCCCTGTGGTGACTATAAAGAACGTTGGCGGCGATAGTCCGTCTCCACCACTTACGGGGGGAAAGAAAGCGACCTCATCCCCAGAGTGAACTGGGGTATCTTCTCCAGCATACGTTCGGTTTACAGCCACCAACACAGCAGGTAAAGCTGAAGCTAATCTAGGGTAGTTCTCGGTGACAGCGACCATTAAATCCCGCACATCGGCCGGTTCCGCTATGGTGACCGCAATTGTGTTGCGCCCGGCTCGATCCTTCAACGTAGCAAATAATCGAATTTCAAGTTCCATAATTTTTAGAATATAACGATTGTTCAAAAACAAAAGTAGAGTTGTCTAATTGTCGACTGAGAAATCGCCGCTTTGCCCGCCTGACTTGGCCACCAGGTGAATGTTGCTCAGGCTCATTGACCTGTCCACCGCTTTAGCCATGTCATAAATCGTCAGACCAGCCACTGTAACGGCCGTCAAGGCTTCCATCTCAACACCTGTCCGGCCACTTACACGAACCTTTGCCTCAATTTCAACCCGGCTATCTTTCTCATTTGGTGTGCAAGTTACTTCAATATGGGTCAGATTTAACGGATGGCACAATGGAATAAGTTCGCTGGTCCGTTTCGCCGCCATGACTCCCGCGAGCTGGGCCACAGAAAGGACATCCCCTTTTTTAACATTTCCATCTATAATCAATTGAAGCGTTGCCGGTTGCATTACGACAGTGCCCCGGGCCACTGCGACTCGTTCAGTCACCGGCTTCTGGCCAACGTCTACCATCTTGGCGCGACCAGATTCATCTAAATGGGTCAGTTGGTCAGTCATGGGTCAATTATAGTGAGCAACGGAACGGTAAGTCAATCACAACATGCTTTCCCGTTACAATTCAATCTATATATCTCCTCATCTGGATGATGTCGTCCTTTCCTGCGCTGGACAAATAAATCAACAGATTAGATCAGGTCGATCAATACTGATCGTAACCATCACGGCCGGAGATCCGCCTAGAATCCGGTTTGTCTGATTTTGCCAGGAGTCTACACCAACGTTGGGAGAGTACATCAGGCACTGTGGCTACCAGGCGCAGTGAAGACAAGCGGGCCTGCGAGCGGTTGGGAGCAGATTTCCTTCATTGGCCTTTCTTAGATTGTATTTACCGTCAGGACCCGCTTTCGGGCCGGTCGCTCTATGCATCGGAAGAAGCCATATTCGGAGTTTTACATCCGGCCGACTCAACCCTGGTCGACCAGCTGGCTCATTTGCTCTCGGAGCTGCCTGAGTGGGAACATATCCTGGTCCCATTAGGTGCTGGCCACCACGTGGATCACCAACTCACCCGGCTTGCGGCCGAACAGTTTTTGGAGTCAAACTACCCGATCTACTATGAAGAGTATCCATATGCACAATATTTAGATATACTAAAGGTGCTCTCACCGCCTGATCTGGACTGGCAATCCATAATCATACCCTTGTCTAAGAATGATCTGAATGCCAAGATTGAAGCGATCACCTGTTACCGGTCACAGTTAAGTACTTTTTTCAACAACCAGGACGACTTGGTTGAACAGGTAACAGGGTACCTCGTCAAAAGTGGTGGTGAACGTTTATGGACTATCACCAACCAGAGCGATAGTCTTCCGGGCAGTACTCTAGAGCAATTGCTCTAATGGCTGCCTGAAAATATAATTGGTTCAGTGATAGAACTCAAAGGAAAAATGCCAGATCAATCTGCTCAAGGCACAGACGAACTAACGACAAGGAAGCTTCCTTCAGAAGGGCAACCCCAGAAGGAACGCCGCGAAGGCTTGCTTCAATCTGGATCGATGGTTCAGGGCCGGTACCAGGTTCTAGAGACTCTGGGCGTCGGTGGCTTTAGTTCTGTGTATAAATCCCGCGATATGCACTTCCCAACAGTCACGCGCCTCTGTGCGATTAAGGAGATGGTTCATGTGAACCGTGATCCAAAAGTCCAAGCGATGACAACAAAGTCATTTGAGCGGGAAGCTGCAATTCTAGCTACCCTGGACCATCCTGCCGTTCCAGATGTTTATGATTATTTCAGCGAGTCGGATCGCAGCTACCTGATTATTGAGTATATTCACGGCCGTGATCTGGAAGCCTTTTTAGCCGAACGTTCAACTTATTTTCCTTCCGATACAGTGATCGATTGGATCCTTCAGTTGTGTGAGGTCTTGGAGTATCTCCATCAACATAAACCACGGCCCATCGTATTTCGTGATCTAAAACCCTCTAATATCATGCTGGACCGTCACGGCCGAATACGCCTGATTGATTTCAATATCGCCAAAGTTTTCCATACGGGTCTCAGAGGGACGATGATTGGTACAGAAGGTTATTCTCCCCCTGAGCAGTACCGTGGGGAGTCAAGCCCGGCCGGAGATATTTATGCACTGGGAGCTACCTTTCATCATATATTGACTCGGGTAGACCCACGAACAGAACCACCCTTTTCCTTTACCGAACGTCCCATTCGTGATACTAACCCCGAAGTTCCCCCAGAGTTTGAAGCAATTATCAATCGCTGCCTCGCTTACAATGCAGGTGACCGTTACCAACGTGTTAGCGAACTTAAGGATGCGCTCCTTTCGCTTGGCAATAGCGATCCATCAAGCATTGTGGATCGTTTCGACCCGCCGGGACAAGCCGCATCGCCGGTAGATGATATTAGCCCAGTAACGGCAGTTGCCAACGTAGTCCGAAAACAAACTGTCAGCCCTTTGTGGAAGTTTAAATGCGAAGATGAAATTCGGTCGACGGCGGCATATTCAGATGGAGTCATTTATGTTGGGGCGTATGATAATAATCTTTACGCACTTACGGCCGACAAGGGTGAATTTATTTGGAAGTACCCGACCAGCGGTGGCATTGGCGCCTCACCTCACGTATACCGGGATTCGGTCCTGATTGCTTCTACCGATGGCTACTTATACAACATCAATAAGAATAGCGGTCGGCTGAACTGGCGATTTGAGACCGGTGGTCCAATCTATTCCTCGCCCAAGGCAGATTTTGAGCATGTTTTTTTTGGCTCTGATGATGGTTTCCTCTACGCGGTTAGCGCAACGAACGGCCGGAAGGTATGGCAGGTAGATGCCCATGGCATTGTAAGATCCTCGCCTTTCATCAACGACGATCGCATCTATTTCGGAACTGAGGAAGGTTATGTATTTTGTCTCGACTTGTCCGGGAAAGTGAAATGGCAGTTCGAGGCTAAACGTGCTGTCGCATCTTCACCGGCAGTCGCCGAGGATATGGTTTTTGTGGGATCAATGGATGCCGCTGTGTATGCTGTCGATGCCAACTCTGGCTGGGCCTTGTGGCGGCATCGAACACAACGTCCAATTGCCTCATCTCCTGCCATTGGCGAGGATACATTGTATATCGGGTCATCCGATGGCAATCTCTATGCATTAGACATTTATAGTGGCCGGCAAGTATGGTGTTTCAAGGCAGACGGGCAAATTAGTTCCACACCTGCGATTTGGGAAGACGCCATTTATTTTGGCGCCACTGATGGACGAGTATATTGTCTGGAAATTAGTCGAGGCAAGTTACGCTGGCAATTCAAGACCCTGGGAATGGTTGTTAGCTCACCGATTGTTGCCAATAAGATCCTCTACATATCCTCGTGTGACCATCATATTTATGCTATACCCGTCTGACCTGAACTCGGAATTATTTTTAAAAGCTTTATGTCACCAAATATTATGACCTTTTTTAAACGGTAAATTACCAGATCAATAGGGATTTAAGGCGAAGAATTTACTAACCTTGCCTAACGAGAAACCGGGCAGTTTATGATTAGTACTGGTATTTATCACATCGATTATTGTATTTCCAAATAGATAGCTATGGTGTAATAGTGCGCGATCTCATCGGTAAATTATTCGGTCAAAGTCAAGAAGAGGAACCAGCAAAAGAATCTCCTGAAGAAGGATCTGGAATAGATCCAAAGAAGATAGATACGACTCCGCTGAACGCTGAAACCGTAGATGTTGCCAGGGAGATGGAAAACGAATCATTGATAGTTGCCCCACCTGCTGATCAGCATAACGCTGAAAACGACGTTTTTCTCGTCAATGAACAATTGATATCCGCCGGAATCCCGCAGGTAGATGGAGTTATGGAAGAAAGTAATCCAGCAATCGCGGTGGAAGAAGAAGCGATCGATCACTTTGAATCTCGGCAATTGGCAATAGATGAGACGGCAGTTTCAGGTAATACGTTGCAGCCAGACGAAGTTAAGAAACCAGTGGCAATGCTCCAAGCCGCTCACTATTGCCATATTGGCAATATAAGAACTAGGAATGAAGACTCTACCTATATTTTTACAGCTGAAGCGGGAGGTGAAGAACCACTAATCCCATTTGGCTTATACGTCTTGGCTGACGGGATGGGTGGCCATCATGCAGGGCATACGGCGAGCAAGGATGTTTCACGAATCGTTGCCCAAAATGTTCTGGAAAGAATCTATCTTCCCCTCATCAAAAAGAGCACCAACACAATAACTCATGCCCAAGAGCCAATTCATGATGTCATGGTGGATGCGATTCAGATAGCCAACGAAAAGATACATAATCCGGAACCGGGAATGGATAGTGGAACGACCTTAACCGCAATCCTCGTTTTTGGTCGAAGAATGTACATTACCCACATCGGTGACAGCCGAGCATACCTGATGAGCGAAGGCCAACTTAAACAGCTAACGACAGATCACTCATACGTACGCCGTCTGATTGAAGCAGGTCAGATAACAGAAAAAGAAGCAAGCGTTCACCCACAACGAAATATGCTTTATCGGGCCGTAGGACAAGGTGGGATATTGGAGGTTGACACTTTCACTCAGAAATTACCCCAAAATGGCACCTTAATCTTGTGCAGTGATGGTTTATGGGGCCTGGTTCCAGACACCGAAATCACGAAAGTGGTCCAAGAGGATGTCTCTCTCGGGGAAAAAGCAGATGAATTAATTGGCCTTGCCCTGCAGGCCGGTGGGCATGATAATATCTCCGCAATACTGGTTTCTTTCTGCTTTTAGTCATTCCTAATTGGGCATTTCGCGCTTTAGTTTTAAAATACGGGTAAGATCGAAATCATTTTGTACCGGAAAGGTTCAATCCAACCACCATGGCTGATCAATTACTCGATATAAAAATTGAAGCCTCCCGCACATCAATTGTGGCCCAAGACGAGCCACAGCTCTTGTACGTGCTGGTTACCGTTGGTCCCGCGAAAAATATCGAAGTCTCCAAGTCGCCGATTAATCTGTGCCTAGTCGTTGATCGGAGCACTTCCATGACCGGCCTTAGGCTTCAGAGTGTTAAAGAGGCTGCCAGGACCGCATTTGAGGAGTTAGCTCCGGAGGATGTTTATTCGCTGGTCACTTTTAGCGACCGTGCGGAAACCATCTGGTCGGCCGGAGAAGCTCGTGATTTACCGGCGATGAGATCAGCCATCGAACGCATCGGAGCCTCTGGGGGCACTGAGATTTTTCAGGGTCTCCAACTTGGTGTTGAACAGATCCATCGTTCTCCTTTGGCAAACTTTACCAACCATCTCATTATTTTTACGGATGGACATACCTATGGTGATGATGAGGCTTGCCTGGCATTAGCCCGCAAGGCTGCGGTTGACGGGATCAACATCAGCGCTTTTGGCATTGGACCTGAGTGGAACGATCGTTTTCTGGACAAATTGGCTGGCCTATCGGGAGGAGAAACAGCCTACCTTGAGTCACCGGGTCAGGTACACCGAGATCTGCATCAGCGCATCCAAAGTCTAGGAGAGACTTATGCGCGCAATCTCCAGCTTGTTGGTGATTTTCCAGAAGAAGTCAAGCTATCGGCCGCCTTCAGGGTTGCCCCAGTTGCCCAACCCCTTTCCATCAATGGGTCTGAATTGCGTCTAGGATCCGTCCGGGGTCAGATGCCTTTAACCCTGTTACTAGAATTTATTGTCTCTGCGTCAAACCCTGGTCAGGTGATTTCAGTGCCTATAGCGCTTTCGGCTGACATCCCATCTAAGAATGCCAGCAAATACGTGACTATGGACCATTTAGATCTCATAGTCGGTGTTCAGGAAGTGGATCCCGATCCCCCAGACTTGTTGCTGGCAGCGGTCCAAGCCTGGAATTTTCACCTAATGAACGAAAAAGCCTGGGATGATATCGAGGCTGGCAATTTTCATCGTGCACAGACTCGCCTTCGCTTACTCTCAACCCGTCTATTCGAGGCCGGTCATTCTGGATTAGCACAGAAAATGTTAAGTGAATCTCAACGGCTAACTGCCTCAACAACCGTGTCTTTGGAGGGTCGTAAAAATTTGAAGTTCAGTACACGGGCTCTGGTTACTGGGACCATGAAATTAGCAGAGGGCGGCAATGCGTAAATGTAAGGAATGTGGAAACGACCAATATAATGGAGCCCTATTCTGCGGAAATTGCGGTTGTTACCTCCTACGCGAAGTCTCCGGCACTGACCCTCTTATTAACCTGTCCACGAAAGATTCCTTCAAGAGCTCTAGAAGAACACCTGCGCCAGCTGCTTTTTCGTCTCTTCATGATGAAACGGCCCGATTAGTGTTTGTAATCCCCAGCAGCGGTCGTCAAGTAGAAATAGAAGTGGATAAAACGATTAGAGTCGGTCGATCTGACTACACCCGTGATATTGATCCGGAGCTTGATCTAACAGAAGATCATGGCATTGAACACGGAGTTTCTCGAGAGCACGCCCTGGTGCAGCCTGGCAATCTGGATATTTCACTGATTGATCTAGGTAGTACAAATGGAACACACTTAAACAGCCGTCGCTTACCGCCAAATGAACCTTATCCTTTGGGTGATGGTGATACGATAAAGTTTGGGCAGTTGTTGGTACAGGTTTTCTTCGGATCATAAGTTTTATATCAAAGGACAGTAATGAGTAACACCATTATCCTGCATATTACCAACGAAGAAGCAATCATTGCTGAAATCGAAAAATTACCTGATTCCCGTGATACGAACGTATTGGTGACCAATCCTCGACGGCGAGATGGAAAAGACCTCCACTACTTAGAGGATGAAGTCATATCAATAATAATCCCCTGGCACCGTATTAATTTTATTGAGGTTATGCCAAGCAGCGGAGAGTTGGATGAAGTTATTACCATTGTGCGTGACGAATGATAGAACATATTCCTGATTCACTGAGCCCACCCAGTCCCCGGATAATACTTGTCGTTGACGATGAGCCGCGAATGATCCGGTTCATTCGCATGAACCTGGAACTCGAAGGTTACCGGGTTGTGGAAGCGAGTAATGGCCTGGAGGCTCTCGACCAGCTGAGAAAGCACCTACCCGACTTGGTTATTATGGATGTCATGATGCCAAAAATGGACGGTTTTGAAGCCTTGCGACTTCTCCGGGAAATTTCCACAGTTCCGGTGATCCTGCTGACTGTCAAAAGCGACGAAGAGGATAGGATCCATGGCCTTGAATTGGGAGCCGACGACTATGTAACGAAACCCTTCAGCCCCCGCGAATTGGTGAGCAGGGTTCATGCCGTCTTACGTCGGGCCGAATGGCCTTCGCCTGCCCCAAGGGCCATCCTCCATATTGATGATCGTCTGGCCGTTGATTTCAATCGCCACCAGGTTATTGTTGAAGGCGAACGTATAGACTTGCGCCCAACAGAGTACCGCCTGTTGAGTCACCTGATTCAGAATACTGGCTGGGTAGTTCCCCACGAAACATTGTTGGCAAAGGTGTGGGGTTATGAATATCGTGATGAGACCCACTACCTTAGGCTTTACATCAACTATCTGCGAAAGAAGATCGAGATAGATCCCGCCAATCCACACTATATTCTTACTGAACGTGGTGTGGGTTATCGTTTCGTAGATTATCGGGATAAAGAACGGCTCAAAAATACCTAGAATGACGGTAGCAACCCTGGCTTCAGGGAATTCTTCTGCCGGTCCGCTGTATGTCACTCCAGACGGAGATGAATTCTTTGAGCTTATTAATACCTACCTAAATAAGCAAGACATACGCCGTGTCCAGGAGGCGTTTGATCTCGCACGCCGGGAACACGGTGACCAAAGTCGCCGGTCCGGCGAGCTTTTCTTTACCCATCCTTTAACCGTGGCCTATTATATGGCCCAATACAAACTCGATGCGGACGCGCTGATGGCTGCTCTTTTGCATGATGTCGCTGAAGATACACTTGTCTCGGTGAACCAAATTGAGGAAATTTTTGGTCCTGAAGTAAGCCAGTTAGTAGACGGTGTTACCAAGCTAAAAGAGGTAAGTGCAGGAGTGGCTCGCGGCCGGTTGCTGAAGCCGGATGAAATTCAAGATGCCAGCCTGCACAAAATGTTCAACGCCATGACCACTGACGTGCGTGTGGTCCTCATCAAACTGTTTGACCGGCTTCACAACATGCGCACAGTTCAAGCACTCCCTCATTATAAGCAAGAGCTCAAAGCCAGGGAAACCTTAGCCGTCTATGCACCATTGGCCAACCGATTAGGGATTTGGCGTTTAAAAACCCAATTGGAAGCGTTGTCTTTAGAAGTATTGGATAATGAAACCTATCGGTTCATTACCCAGGCTTTGGAATTACAATATCACCAACGGATGGCCTATTACACGCTAATTTCAGACCAGATAATCCGCCATTTACAGAGTAGAGGGGTTGCGGTCGTCAACGTGCTTTCTAATCCGGAAAGCATTTACAGTGTATACCAAACCCTATCAAAACGCCCCGCTCCATACGACAACATACAAACACCATTGCGTGTCGTTGTTTTGCTCGAAGATATCCCTTCTTGTTACCTCTCTTTAGGACATGTTCATCAGCTATGGCGGCCGGTTCCAGGCAAGTTTGATGACTACATCGCCGTTCCACGGGAGAATCTTTACCGGGCTCTCCATACCACGGTCATTTATAGCAATGGCCAACCTCTAAAAGTGCGATTTCGAAGCCTGGCGATGAATGAGGTTTCTGAGATCGGTGTGCTAGCCCGGTGGGTACACGCAGGTACGCCCATGTGGACCAAGGGCATCGCAGACCGGTTTGAAGCACTGTTTGCCAATGTAACCGAGAACATTCAATTGGAACCGCTGGATGTCAGTACCGGGGTGAAAGGTGTTGTAGAGGATATTTTTGGCCAACAGGCCATGGTTTACACGCCGAGAGGAGATATTATCGAGTTGCCCTTAGGAGCGACACCGGTCGATTTTGCCTATGCCATACACACTGAAGTGGGTAATCAATGTTTGATGGCCTATGTCAACGAACAGCCGTATCCGCTAAATAAACCTTTGAGGGATGGCGATCAGGTAAGGATCGTAAAATCAGGGTGGGCACGACCACAACGAACGTGGCTGGATGTGGACCTGGGTTATTTAACAACCAGTCGAGCAGAATCGCGCATCCGCCGTTGGTTTCGCCGTCTTTCACCAGAATTAGCCATCGTTGAAGGTCGAAAGCTGCTTCATGATGAACTCAAAATGCTTGGCATGCCCTCTTTATCCCACCAAAAAGTGGCCGAACAGTTTGGCTTCCAATCCCCAAGCGAACTTTATTATGCCTTCGGCCGCGCGGAACTACTTCCGACCACAGTGGCAACCGGGGTTTTGGCTGAAGAGTGGCAACAAAGCCCAGCTCGCCAAATTGGAAGAATCGTTAGGGCTGCTGGAAAACACGAGTATGTCATTACTAATGCTGGCAGCCGCGAGTTGAGGCTGTGTGGCTCATGCCGGGCAAGACCAGGCGATAACATCGTTGGGTTCCTGCGAACGGATGGTATCGTTACCGTTCACAAAGAGGGTTGCTACACTCTACGCCCAGATCCGATGGCTGACCGGACGATCAAGCTATCCTGGGGAAGCCCAGATCAGGAAAAGGTCCGAATCGTCAGATTAAAGGTAGATGTATTTGATCGTTCTGGGCTGCTGTTAGAAATCGCTGGGTTATTGCAGCGTGAAAACGTTAACATCGCGGCGATTAGCACTGAGTCGATTGGTAGCGGTGGTAAAGTCAGGGTATTAATGGATCTGGAAATCGCCAACCCCAGGCAGCTCGTCCGTATACTCCACCGTGCCCACGCCCTGGTAAATGTGTACGCGATTAGTTACGCAAGAGAACCCACCAGCAAAGATCCAAGTTCGCTTGACACCTAGCTCTGAATCTATATAATCCTGCACTTGTCCTCACGCTCCCATTGGGGCTTGGGGATATGTTTACTTATGGTACCGCGACAGGAAACTGGTCTGAACATTACTCCGAGACATACAAGTTAAGCAGGCCTGAATAAAGGGAGCCACCAGCCGTTGAATCATTTTTGCCCTCTTGGGGAGAAATGCCCAGCCTATGGCTGCGCTCGTTGTTATCAATTTCCCGTCGCCTAAATTTACGAGGAGAGTAAAATGTTGAAGAAGAAATATTTCAAGACAAATGACCTATGCGAGGTAACATTTGAGCACGAAGCCGAAGCCAAAGAGGTTGCGCTGGTATCGGAATCTAATGAGTGGCAGCCCATTGAGATGAAAAAGCGCAGAAAGGACGGCGTCTTTTATACCACATTGCGCTTGCCCAATAATGGTCAGTTCCAATACCGCTATCTCCTGAACAACGATTCCTGGTCAAACGATCCAGCAGCCGACGGTTACGTGGCCAATGAGTATGGCGGCGAAAACAGTGTTGTTGATACCTCAAAGGTAACAAACTAGGATTAGTGTGGCGGAGATTCGCCAGGTGTTACAGTCCTGGCAACAAACTCTACGACCTTACCAGGCGGTCTGCCAATGCAGACCGCCTTTTTGTTTTTCCGACCGTGCAGGTAGGTTGAACAAGATGTCTCTTCTTATGGCCCATCAAGGCTGGCTGTGATAGAATAAACGTTCTGTTTATTGCAGGTGACCTCAGATTTTTATCGTGTGGGGATAAAAAAAACATGTCCCAGGACAAGATCGTTGTGCGAGGCGCACGCGAACACAATTTGAAAGACATAACCGTTGAAATTCCCCGCGACAAGTTGGTTGTAATCACCGGCTTATCAGGTTCTGGGAAATCTTCCCTGGCCTTTGATACAATCTTCGCCGAAGGACAGAGACGTTATGTCGAGTCGCTCTCAGCCTACGCTCGTCAGTTTTTGGGGCAATTGGAAAAACCAGATGTCGACCAGATCGAGGGATTAAGCCCTGCGGTTTCAATTGATCAGAAGGGAATTAGTCATAATCCGCGCTCAACCGTGGGTACGGTCACGGAAATCTACGATTATCTTCGTCTACTCTTTGCCAGGATTGGCACACCTCATTGCCCTGAATGTGGCCGGCCGGTCCAGCCTCAATCGGCCGAGCAAATTGTCTCGGCCGTTCAGCGAATGCCTAATGATTCCAGAATACAGATTCTTGCCCCCCTGATAAAAGGCCGGAAAGGTCATCACCAGGCGGTGTTTGATGATGTACGAAAAGCGGGTTTTGTGCGGGTACGCGTCAATGGCATTGTTCACCAGGTTGAAGAAGAGATCGAACTCGATCGCTATAAAAACCACTCCATCGAGGCAGTGGTCGATCGTCTCGTTGTTCAATTTCAGCCCAATGACACTCACCCAGAAGCCCGCTCAGCGCGATCTCGACTGACTGACTCTATCGAGACCGCACTGCGTTTAGGCAATGGTGTGGTCATCGTCAATGATGTCACCGATGAAAAAGAACCTATTGATCATTTTTACTCCGAGCACCTTGCCTGCGCCTTTGACGGAACAAGCGTGCCGGACATCGAACCACGAACCTTTAGTTTTAACAGCCCCCATGGTGCATGTCTAGATTGCCAGGGGCTTGGTACCAAAAAAGAGATCGAGGCAGATCAAGTCGTGCCTAATAAGGATCTCAGCCTGGATGAAGGCGCTATTATTGCCTGGCCAACTGAAGACAAGCAGGGTTATTATTGGCAACTCTTACAGGCGACAGCCGACCACTTTTCCATACCGACTGATATCCCCTTTGAACAGTTAAACCAGGCCCAAAGACATATACTGCTTTTTGGCAGCGGGCAAGAAGAGATCAAGGTAGAGTATATCAATCGAGAAGGGTATCAACGGACTTACGGAACAAAATTCGAAGGTGTAATACCAAACCTGGAGAGACGATACCGTGAATCCACCTCGGATTACGTCCGAAACAAATTAGAAGATTTTATGGTCAACCGGCCGTGCCGTACCTGCGAAGGGACACGGCTGCAGCCAGTGGCCCGCGCGGTTGATATTCAAGGTGTGACAATTACCGCCACAACCAAAGATCCGGTCATCAGGATACTGAATTGGGTAGAAATGCTACGGGACCCGGATAGAACACTGCTGACTGAACGCGAGAAGTTGATCGCCGCGCCAATCTTGAAAGAAGTGCAGGCGCGACTTGAGTTTATGATTAATGTGGGTCTCGATTACCTGACCCTCGATCGTTCAGCCAGAACACTAAGCGGTGGTGAAGCTCAACGCATTCGCCTGGCAACCCAAATTGGCAGCCGGCTGATGGGTGTTCTGTACGTATTAGACGAACCCAGCATCGGATTGCACCAACGGGACAATGAGCGACTCATCCGTACGTTGAAAGGCATGCGTGATCTTGGCAATACGGTATTGGTCGTGGAGCATGATGAGGAAACGATGCGTATGGCCGATTGGGTCGTGGATCTCGGTCCAGGCGCCGGTCGGAATGGTGGTTGGGTTGTCGCCGAAGGTCCTCTGAACGTTATCCAGGCCAATCCAAAATCGCTGACGGGAGATTATCTCAGTGGCCGGAAACGTATCCCCGTGCCTAAAAAGAGACGTCCAGGTAGTGGTTCATCTCTGATAGTCTACGGCGCCAGCGCAAACAATCTCAAACGGATTGATGTAAAAATCCCCTTGGGAAAGTTTGTTTGTATTACCGGGGTTAGCGGCAGCGGAAAAAGCTCGTTTTTGATCGAGATTCTTAGCAAGCGCCTATACCAGGTTTTCTACAAATCCAAGGAGTTGCCCGGCGAACACGATACGATTGAGGGGCTCGAGTTATTGGACAAGGTGATAGAGATTGATCAGAGTCCTATCGGCCGGACTCCTCGTTCGAATCCAGCAACCTATACCAATCTATTTGGTCCCATCCGGGATCTCTTCGCCAGCATGCCCGAAAGCAAAGTACGTGGTTATAAGCCCGGCCGTTATAGTTTCAACGTGAAGGGTGGGCGTTGTGAAGCCTGCCAGGGCCAAGGTCACAACCGTATCGAAATGCAATTTCTGCCGGATATTTACGTGCCGTGTGATGTATGTGGCGGGACCCGCTACAATCGCGAAACACTCCAGGTAACCTACAAAGGGTTGAATATCGCCGAGGTTTTGGATCTTAGCGTCGAAGAGGCCTTAGAGTTCTTCGCCAACATTCCGCCAATCCGACGAAAGTTAAAGACCCTGGCGGATGTGGGGCTGGAATATATCCATTTGGGCCAAGCCGCCACAACATTGAGCGGTGGCGAGGCGCAAAGGGTCAAGCTGAGCCGGGAGTTATCAAAAATCGCCACAGGCAATACGATTTATATCCTTGACGAGCCCTCGGTTGGCTTACATACCCATGACGTAGCAAAATTGATCCAGGCGCTCAATCGACTGGTAGATAAAGGCAATACGGTTATCATTATCGAGCATAATATGGACATCATTAAGGTGGCTGACCACATTATTGATCTGGGTCCTGAAGGGGGCGAAAAGGGAGGAGAAATTGTTGCCCAGGGTACCCCGGAAGAAGTCATGATGACGCCACTGTCTTACACCGGGCAGTATCTTGAATCCTATCTATCAAGAGGCGATTGACCAAACACTCCGTCCGATTACTACGTTATATCTGCCTCTTCAACGGTTTATACGAACTTAATAATAAAAAAGGCCGGCCCCTTTTCTGGGGCCGGCCTTTTATTACGATGTCAGATTCGCTTGAAGAAGATTATGCAGCCTCAAACTCACCTTCGAGAATATCCTCATCATTTCCGTCCGTACCCGGCGTCGCATCAAAACCAGATTCATTCCCATTCTGCTTAGCGCCGTTTGATTGTGACTGGTAAGAAGCCTCGCCAATGGCCATGCTTGCTTGTTGCACCTCTTGGGTCAATTGCTGGATTCGATTGATATCATCACCATTCAATGCTGCCTTCAAATCCTCAATCTTGGCCTCAACCTGCGTCCGAAGCTGCTCCGGTGCCTGACCATTCAGGCTACTCAAGCTCTTCTCAACCTGGTAGATAACCTGATCGGCTGAATTTCGCGCCTCGATAAGGCTCCGCCGTCTCTGGTCTTCAGCCGAATTCTTCTCGGCCTCTTTCACCATTCGATCGACATCTGATTCGCTTAGGTTTGTGCTCGCAGTAATGGTGATCTGCTGTGTCTTTCCGGTTGCCTTGTCGGTGGCGCTGACGTTGAGAATGCCGTTTGCATCGATATCAAAAGTAACCTCAACCTGCGGCATGCCCCGGGGTGCGGCCGGAATGCCTTCCAGTCGAAAAACACCCAAAGTCGCATTGTCGCCGGCCATTGGTCGCTCGCCCTGGAGCACATGGATATCGACAGCCACCTGGCTATCTTCGGCCGTGCTGAAAGTCTCCGATTTGCGAGTTGGAATCGTTGTATTCCGGGGGATTAAGGTCGTCATGACGCTGCCCAAGGTCTCAAGACCCAGGCTCAAGGGCGTCACATCTAGCAACAATACATCATTAACATCGCCGGCCAGGACACCAGCCTGTAAGGCCGCGCCTAACGCCACAACTTCATCTGGATTCACACTCCTGTTTGGCTCTTGACCGGTAAGATCTTTGACCAATTCCTGGACCATCGGCATCCTGGTTGAGCCACCCACCAGCACAACCGCATCCAATTCACTGGTCGTAACTCGCGCATCCTCCAAAGCCTTATTTACTGGACCTTTGATCCGGTCTATGAGATCGCTAGTAAGCTGTTCGAATTTCGCCCTGGTCAGATTCATCTGGAGATGCTTTGGACCGCTAGCATCGGCGGTAATAAAGGGTAGGTTGATCTCCGTTTGCATCGTGGCCGACAACTCGATTTTAGCCTTTTCGGATGCTTCTCGGACGCGTTGTAAGGCTTGCCGGTCCTGGCTCAAATCTATACCCTGATCGGCCAGGAATTGGTCTACAATCCAATCCGTAATAGCCTTATCCCAATCATCTCCACCCAGGTGCGTATCTCCGTTCGTAGCCTGAACTTCAACCAGGCCCTCGCTTACTTCCAACACGGATACATCAAAAGTCCCACCGCCCAGGTCAAAGACCAATATTGTTTCATCATCTTTTTTGTCCAGACCATAGGCTAACGCAGCGGCCGTCGGCTCATTGATAATCCGCAGGACTTCCAGTCCGGCGATCCGGCCGGCATCCTTGGTCGCCTGACGTTGGCTATCATTAAAGTACGCCGGCACGGTTATAACAGCCTTGTTAACCGGCTGGCCCAGGTAATCCTCGGCGTCCTGCTTCAATTTGCCTAATACCATGGCCGATATCTCTTGTGGCGTATAACTCTTTCCAGTAGAAGGAATGTGGATGCGCACATCCCCAAGCGAACCTTTTATTATTTCAAAAGGTACCCGATCCTGCTCGGCCTTTGTCTCCGGATCATCATACCGCCGGCCGATAAACCGTTTTACTGAAAATACGGTGTTCTCCGGGTTTATCGTGGCCTGCCGCTTGGCCGTTTGGCCAACCAGACGTTCACCATTTTTGGTAAAGGCCACAACTGACGGCGCTAACCGTCCGCCTTCGGCGGTGGTGATTACAGTCGCTTCACCGCCTTCCATAACAGATACAACCGAATTAGTCGTACCCAAATCGATACCAACAATCTTTTCCATTTAACTATACGCTCCTTTGCGTTTATTATTTGCTACTATTTCTGCCTTTTTAAAGCATGTTCCTACTATAGTAAAATAATGTTAGAAATGTGTTGGTTGGATGTTTGTATTTTGTTAGCGGAGGAGGACTTTGCCTTATTGACAAAGCCCTGTACTGTAGCTAGAATGTGCTCACCAGTATGCTGATCACGAAGAAGTTTGGGTTGAGACAGTTCGTATCGTTTGGAAAAAAATTGTTTTAGTGAACAACCATCTCAACTTTCACAAGGAGTTTTTATGTCATTCAAATTACCCCCCCTGTCCTATCCTGAAGACGCCCTCGAACCCCACATTGACGCAAGGACAATGAGTATTCATCATGATAAACATCATGCTGGATATACCAACAACCTCAATAATGCCCTGGCTGACCATCCAGAATTAGCCTCTAAAAGCATTGAGGAGTTACTTGGTGAATTGGATAGCCTGCCTGCTTCGATCCAGTCCGCTGTGCGTAACAACGGCGGCGGATACGCTAACCATGCCCTGTTCTGGCAGATTATGGGACCTGATGGTGGTGGCCAACCATCCGGTGATTTAGCTGCAGCGATCGATGAATCATTTGGAAATTTCGAGAGTTTTAAAGAGGCTTTTAGCAAAGCTGGCGCAACCCGCTTCGGCTCAGGTTGGGCCTGGCTTTTCGTAAACAGCGATGGCAATTTAGCCGTCACTTCGACACCCAATCAGGACACACCACTGATGAACGGCAATACACCCATCCTCGGTTTGGATGTTTGGGAACATGCCTATTACTTGAATTACCAAAACCGCCGTCCAGATTATATCTCCTCCTGGTGGAATGTAGTCAACTGGGCTGCGGTCGCAGAAAAATACGCAAACGCCAAATAAAGAGGATTTGCGCCACCCAAATATTTTATCCCAGAGAAAAGGAGTAACTTAATGACCCATATTGTCACTCGTCTCTGCTTAAGAGACACAGCATGTATCGATGTATGCCCTGTAGAATGTATGATTCTTGGCCTGCCAGAAAACGAGTGGCCCTGGCTCTATATCGATCCCGATACCTGCATAGATTGTGGCGCCTGTGTGCCCGAATGTCCTTATGAAGCTATCTTCCCCGAAGAGGAAGTACCCTTTGATTTTGAGGCTACGGCCGGTTTGTGGATTACGAATACGAAGGATCTCTTACCCGATGGCCAACCTTTTACAGGGGAAGTCAGCGGTAATGATGTTAAATTGTTGAATGCCAAGAAGTTGGCCGGTGGAGAGATTTTGGACCTGACTGAAGATATCGTACCTAACTACGATTTCTTCTCAGAAGGTCCCGGCTACGACGCCCTGGACATGTAGCCAGTCGAGAACAGCAAAACTGGATAATTTGTAAACCTAGCGGGGTGTTTGCACCCCTGTATAATCGAATTGGTCAATGATACGCAGGTAAGTATCATTGACCAATTCTTTCTTTTAAGACGAATCACTTTGCACTATTCAGGAGGCGTCGAATCGTAAATGAGTAATACTCGAACTGAGGTTGATTCCCTGGGGGAGATTGAGGTCCCACTCAATGCTTACTGGAGCGCCCAGACCCAGCGAGCGATCCATAATTTTCCGATTTCGGGTCTGAAGCAGTACCCGGCGTTCATCTGGGCAATGGCCATGATCAAACGAGCAGCGGCCGAAGTTCATGGCGATCTGCGGTTATTCAAGGATATTGAGATTTCCGGGGATCTGGTTTCGGGCCAGGACATCTCCAAAGCGATCGTGAACGCGGCCGATGAAGTTATCAGCGGCCGCTGGAACGACCAATTCGTGGTGGATCCAATCCAGGCTGGAGCTGGAACCAGCCACAATATGAACTGTAATGAGGTGATCGCGAACAGAGCAAACGAACTCCTCGGATACGGCTTGGGCAGCGTGCAAAAACCCATTCATCCGAACGACCATGTGAATATGGCCCAATCTACCAATGACACAATTCCAACCGCTCTGCGTCTGGGCTGTCTCTGGCGACTTGATGAGTTATTGGAAGCGCTGGCTGATCTAGCCGAGGCTCTCCAACAGAAGTCGGTTGAATTTGACGGCATAGTCAAGAGTGGTCGCACCCATCTACAAGACGCAGTGCCGGTACGACTGGGCCAGGAGTTTGGCGCTTACGCCGTTTCCACTCGCCATAACCGACAGAAAATCATGGATTCGGCCGCCAGTTTGTTGCGCCTGGGTATCGGGGGGACGGCGACAGGGACTGGTCTGAATGCCCATCCCCAATATCGTCAGCGGATGATTGTCATTCTGCGCCGGCTTACGGGTTTCCAACTCACCGAATCAGAGAATCTTTTTGAGTCAATGCAAAGTATGGGCGACCTCATCTTTTTTAGTGGCGCACTGCGGACCCTGGCCCAGGACCTGACCCGAATTGCCAACGATTTTCGCCTGTTGTCTTCCGGACCCAGTACAGGACTTGACGAAATCCGGTTACCAGCCGTCCAACCCGGTTCTTCCATCATGCCCGGAAAGGTCAATCCCGTATTAGCTGAAATGCTCAATATGGCGATGTTCCAGGTCATGGGTAATGACCTTACCATTCTCCTGGCCGGACAGGCCGGACAGCTTGAACTAAATGTAATGATGCCCATCATCGGCTACAACCTATTCCAGAGCATGGATATCATCATAAACGCCGTCAGCACCTTCACCCAAAAGTGCGTTAGGGGCATTCAGGCCAACCCGGTCAAAGCGGAGGGCTGGCTGGCCAAAAACGCGATCCTGGTCACCGCCCTGAATCCTGTCATCGGCTATAGCAAGGGCGCTGAAGTAGCTAAAGAGGCCATGCACTCCGGCCGAACAGTCCGCGAGGTAGTCATCGAAAAAAGGTATCTAACGGCCGAGGAAGCTGACAGATTATTGAACGTTCGTTCGCTGACCGAAGGCGGTATTCAAGGTTAGCCGATAGGACCGAGACATTTTTGCCACACCGTCCTTAATCCAATATCAACAGTAGGAAAATTACATGGGGAATACCGGTGATTCAGATCGATAAACGCCATCATCAAGCCCTGCTGAGCTATCTCGAGGCCACTCTTCCTTTAGAAGGTTGTGGTCTTATGGCCGGTTCAGGAACCCGGGTCGAACACCTCTACCCAATCTCTAATCGCCTGGCCAGTCCTTACGCCTACGAGATGGATCCTATTCAGCAGCTAGAAGCGATGGTGGATCTGGAAGATCGCGGTTGGGAAATGTTGGCTATCTACCATTCACATCCCAATGGCCCAGATACACCCTCACAAACCGATGTGCGGCAGGCTTATTATCCTGAGGTGGCCTATGTAATCATCTCCTTTCGAGACCCACAAGCACCGTCTTCTCGTGCTTTTCATATCATGGACGGGCAGGTGATTGAAATTCCCTATGCCATTGTGTAACTTTAGGGGTGTTAATGTGTTTAAGAGGATGCGGCGTAGCTGCTTAGCAGCTATAATTCCGACGCCTCAAGTTCACTTATTCGTTAAGAACAACACACGCATTATTAGCGGATGAAAACCGGGCAATTCACGGAAAGCCCTGAGTAGAAGTATGTCAATCTTCATTTACCTAATTCTATCAGCCCTGATTGGTTATCTTTTCGGGGCGATTCCTATGGGCTATATATTCGTAAGGTTAACCAGGGGTATTGACTTACGGGAATTTGGTAGTGGTCGGACTGGCGGCACAAATTCCTTTCGTGCCGGCGGCGTCTGGGTAGGTGTTGCGACCTCAATACTTGATGTCTTGAAAGCAGCCTGTGCTGTCTGGTTAGTCCAGGCTCTGTTCGGCGACAGTCTTCCAACAAAATGGCTGCCGTGGGCAGTCGTTACTAGCGGTATTATGAGCGTGATCGGACATAACTGGTCCGTGTTTCTGGGCTGGCGGGGCGGGGCTGGAACCGGTCCGAATGTCGGCTGGGCTGGCGCCATCTGGTTTCCCATCATCCCGATGGCCATCCTTGTTGTGCTTGGTGTACTTCGTTTTGTGGGCATCGCCTCCCTTGCCTCTCTCGCTATGTCGGCCGCGATACCGGTCGCCTTCGCCATCCTTTATGTTGCCGGCGTTCAACCCTATGACAGCACTCTGGCCTATATCGTGGGTGGGATCCTCTCCGCCGCAATCATCACCTGGTCGTTACGCCCCAATATCAAACGCCTTATTGCCGGAGAAGAGCGGATTGTGGGTCCTCGTTCTAAGGAACAGCGATCGAACAAGAACGCGGCAACTCCCTCAGATTACCAGGCTGAAGATTAGCAAACGGTTTTTTGGGTTGACTCGCCTGGCTTACTCAACTTTGGTCAGCATTTCGTAATGCAACAATCCCATGGCATCTATGCGCACGTTTTGCACCTTGGCAAGAGAAATCGCTCTCCGAGATTCCTGGGTTAAATCCAGGGATGGGTATTCACGAGCCCATAACTCCTGAATCTGGCCGTAAAGTTCGATTCTCTGGCTCTCTTCTGTTTCTTCGAGGGCCTGTTCATACAAGGCTGTCATAGCCTGGCTCTCATAATTGGAACAAATTCTATCAGTATTGGTGATAAAATAATCTATCCAACTCATCGCATCAACATAGTCGGCCGGTTGATCGATAGAAGGCCAGCCCAATAGATACACCGGATAGTTACAATCGATGCTTTGCGGCCTGAAGACCCCCCATGGAGCGCCCTGAACGGTTACAGCGATTGAGCCGGTTTCTTCAAGCTGTAGCTTTATCGCCTCAGCGTAGGCTTCCTCAAGTTCGGTATAGCGGCCGTCATTGACGTACCAAATGGTCATCTCCAGTGGTTTAGCGGGAGTGTATCCAGAAGCCGTCAAGATTGATCTGGCCGTCTCCAGGTCTCTCATTGGCTCCACCACAATATGCCCGGGTGTGCCATCAGGTACCGGACTGTATAAAGGAGTGCGGCTACCCTGGAAAACTTGATCTGCCAGTGCTTCTCGGTCCACGGCGTATGCGATAGCCTCTCGCAATCGGGCGCTGCTCCAAGGAGACTCGCTCTGTTCGAACACCATATAGCTTTTAAATGTTGGTGGACCTTCCCAGGATCTGAACTCTGGATTGTCACGTAACTCGCGCCAATCGCTAGTGGTTAATCCCGTCCAGGCAATATCAATAGCATTATTCTCCAGCGAGCGACGCATCTGGACTTGATCCTCGTAAAATCGAAGCTGTATATTCTGGAAAGCAGGAGCATCTCCGGGCCATTGTTCATTGGCATTCAGGCGCATTTGTACAGCAGGATCCCACTCGGAGACAGTATAAGGACCCATACCTCCGCAAGTCAATGGTGGATCCGGATTGGCCGCATAACATGTTTCGCTTACTATTGAGAACGGTGGCGTTGCTATGACGCTGGGGAAAAAGGATGTCGGTTGCGCCAAAACAAACCTTACGGTCAATGGATCTAGGACTTGAACCGCATCGACATCGGCAAAACCATCCTCATTATCATCCTTCAGATAACGGTTAACCTGATAATTTCCGAGACCGGCCGCCCGGCTGACCGAAAATCGAACGTCCTCGGCCGTTAACTCACTTCCATCGGGAAAAGTCAGGTTCGGCTTGATACGGAATGTATAGGCCAGTTTGTCTTCTGATATCAGCGGGAATTCTTCAGCTAACGATAGGACCAGGTTGTTCTGGGCGTCCACCCTGAGCAAACCACTCATGATATTGCGCTGTACCTCCCAACCGATCAAATCAATATCGCGAGTGGCGGGATCCAGGCTGACCAGTTCACCCACCAGGCCAATGACCAATTCATCAGGTAGCGTTCCGACTAAGGATTCCCCGGCATTAATCTGTTCCTGGGACACCAGCCATTCCTGGGTGAGTGCCTCGATCGCGCCATTTGATCTTGCTTCAGCGATGGCCGCGTTCAACAGATCCAACAGGGCTGTATTTTCACGAGATATTGCGATGCCATACGCTTTTTCTGTAATCCAGGCAGCGCGTCCCTGACCGCCGGTGATTCGCAACTGTTGTGGGTATTTAGCAGCGAAATATTCGCCGTCGTCATGATCTAGGATGACCCCTTCCACCTGGTGATTGATTAAAGCCTGCACAGCCTGCGCCGGTGTGTCAAATAACTGCAATTCTGGATCGGATAAACCAACAGTATCTCGAGCCGTTTGCTCTGAGATGCTGTATTGTTGTACGCCAACGGGCGTGCCAACGCCCAGATCATGATAACTTTGCAGATTGCTGTTGTTTGCCAACACGAGCAATACCTGCCCCACTTCTAGATAGGGGTCCGTAAAGATCAATCCTTCGGCAGGTTGTTCGGGTATCTGGAGCGCTGCTATGGCCGAGTCGAACTCACCGTTTTCCACACTCGCAAACAAACCGTCGTATCCGGTAACTACGAATTCAAAATCGATCTCAACTAAGTCGGCCAACGCAGCCATGATCCCTGGGTCAAAGCCAATAACATTGCCAAGCGGATCGATGTCGCCAAATTCTTGAAATCGTGCCGGCGCATCCGTAGCGACCGTGATAAAAGTAATTTCCTCAGCCAATGGTGGCAATCCATCCTCCTCAACCAGAGGCAAGGCTGTCCCTGGCGGCGTAGGCGCGACAGTCTGAACCGGATCTAAAGAGGTATCTTTGCTACAACCTGAAATGACAATCAGCAGAATAGCCAGGATAGCAGGTCTGAAAAAGCGAAATGAAGTTTGCACAATACTCTTCGTCCTAAAATAATGGATTCAAAAACGGAGTATAACAAGGCACATAAACCGGGCAAGCAGCATACCAGGGGTCAATTTTCCCAGGTGATCATTATCGATAATATATTCGGTTTCCCTGTCTGGGAAATTACAGGCACAGTTGCGAGAGAAATTGATTGGCAAGTGACGAGCACTCAGGGATTGTTAATGTGTAGGCCCTATTTTCGGGGGGCATATGAGGGACCACCCGGTGGTGTGCAAGTAAATAAAGGTTAATCAGCTCTCTTGTGGCCGATCCCTGAGAGGGACCACCGGGAGCAGATCTGCGGCGATGGTATTATCCAAAGTAATCCGGCTGTGGCGCATCCAGAACCAATCTTGTCGCATCCATAACGAGTTCCCCACCACTAACTTCTTCCGGATATACCGTGGCGTTTTTAACCGCCAAGTCATCACTCAGGGACATATAAGCAGGAATAAATAGGGAAAAGCAATTGCGGTCAGGCAGATCAACCCTGCCGCGGAGAGGCACCGTAGCTTTTCCCGGACAGGTGGGCTTAGGCCCCCTTCATACCGTGGATGGCTTCTGTCATAGGCAAAGCCTGTCGAACTTCCGCTGCTCCGAGGATACGGGTATTAGCCAACGATCAGATATCCCATTTTAAGCCTACAGATCCCTCGAAAATGAAACTCCCCTCAAGCCGTGATCAATCGATCCCCAGGTAGGCCTTCTGCACCATCTCGTTTTCACGTAAATTAGCGGCCGAATCTTGGAGGACAATCTCACCTGTCTGCAAAACGTAACCCCTTACGGCGACTTGCAAGGCCATATGGGCATTCTGTTCGACTAATAGAATGGTTGTTCCTTCCTTGTTGATCCGTACAATCGTATCAAAGATCGCTTCAACTAAAACTGGGGCTAACCCCATGGATGGCTCATCCAGGAGAAGCAAGCTCGGGTGAGCCATCATAGCCCGTCCTGTAGCCAACATTTGTTGCTCGCCACCGGACAACGTACCGGCCGTCTGGCCACGGCGTTCCTTGAGCCGGGGAAACAGAGTATAGACATCTTGCAGGTCCTTGGCTATGCTAGCCTTATCCGTCCGATGAAACGCCCCCATTTCCAGATTCTCGAAGACGCTCATTTTTGAAAATACGCCGCGTCCCTCTGGAACCATGGCCACACCTTTCTTGGGCAGTTCATGCGCCTTATAGCTGCTCAGATCCTCTCCGGCCAAAGTCACCGAACCCGATCTGGGTCGCATCAAGCCGCTGATGGTTCTAAGTGTCGTCGTCTTTCCGGCGCCGTTGCCGCCAATCAGGGATACAATCTCCCCTTCTTCAACAGTCAACGATATCCCTTTGAGAGCATGTATCTTGCCATAATAGGCATGAATGTTGTTAACTTCAAGAAGAGCCATAATACACTACCCTTCGCGTATCTGCCGGTAAATCTTGTACCTGGTCAAATAATTCTCTATGTTTAAACCTCGATCGTGGCGCTGGCCGCCGCGCCGCGCCCTAAATAAGCTTCAATAACCCGGGGGTTGGCCTGGATGGCGCTCGGTGGGCCTTCGGCGATCTTCTGGCCATAATCAAGCACGGTAATATCCTCAGAAATGCCCATAACGACCCGCATATCATGCTCGATCAAGAGAACGGTTATCTCTAGTTCGTCACGTAGCCGGCGGATAAATTGTGTTGTTTCGGCCGTCTCGCGGGGGTTCATGCCGGCCGTTGGCTCGTCCAACAGGAGCAAGGCCGGTTTACTCGCCAGAGCCCGGCCAATCTCAAGTCGTCGTTGATCGCCATAAGGCAGATTTCGGGCCAGAATGTCTCCCATACCCCGTAAGCCCACAAAGTCCAGCAGGTTATTGGCTTCGGCAAGAGCCGCTTCCTCCTCATTTTTCATCTTTTTTGTGCGGAACAGCGAGCCCAGCCAACTTGACTGGAGTTGGGTTTCCATGCCACAAAGGATATTTTCGATAGCCGTCATAAAGGAGAACAAGCGTATATTCTGGTAAGTTCGAGAAATCCCCATGTGGGCGATCTGGTCCGGCCTGTGCCCCTTGGTTGATTGCCCGGCGAAGAGAATTTCCCCTTCGTCAAAGTCATAAAAGCCGGTGATACAGTTGAAAAACGTCGTCTTTCCGGCGCCATTAGGGCCAATAATGCTCACAATGCTCCCCCGGGGTATTGAGAATGTCAAATCGCCAACGGCCGTAAGACCGCCAAATCGTTTGGTAACTTTCGTGGCTTCGAGAATATTATTTGTCATGGTCATCCATCCTTAAATCAGGTCCGCCACCTGCTCATGTTGGATCCCTTCATGTTCGGCAATCTCCCCTTCGGCATGCAACTCCAACTTGCGGATCGCTGAAGGCCAAAGCCCCTCTGGCCGGACCAGCATCATGATGATCAACAAAACACCATAGATGAGCAAACGATACTCTGAAAACTCACGCAACAGCTCGGGCAAGCCAACCAACACCAGTGCCCCAACGACCACCCCGGGCAGGCTACCGATGCCACCGACGATGATCAGGACCAGGACATTAATCGAGATGAGCAAGTTAAAACTATGGGGGAAGACTGAGGCTAACCGAGAGGCGAAGATGCCTCCGGCCAGGCCACCCAGGGCCGCGCCAACAGCAAAGGCGAGCAGTTTTGTATTTACCAGGTGAATTCCCATGGCCTCGGCCACATCCTCATCCTCGCGCAGCGCCATCCAGCGCCGGCCCGGCCGGGAATCCCGCAGGCGAGTCGATATAAAAAGTGCTACCAGGCAACCGATCAGGATCAAATAATAGAAATGTTGGGGTTGTACAAAAACAAAACTGAGGATCTCTGGCCGGCCGATCTTGATGATCCCTTGAGCGCCGCCAATGACTGGCTTCAATAGATCAGAAACCACCAGGCCGCGGATTATTTCGCCAAATCCGAGGGTCACAATAGCCAGGTAATCACCGCGCATGCGTAATACTGGTACCCCCAGTATGATACCCGCCAAAGCCGCTGCCAGGATGCTGAAAGGCAAGGCGAACCAGAATGGCAAACCAAAGCCAAGATCGCCCGTTGAGGTTAATAGACCCATGGTATAAGCGCCGATGGCGAAAAAGGCCACATAACCCAGATCCAGCAACCCGGCAAAACCAACCACGATGTTAAGTCCGAAACCCATCAGGATAAAAATCCCGACTACATCCAATACTTCCGAAAGGTAAACACCCAAAATCATGGGCAAGATTAGTATCAGTACCACCAAAGCCACCATGAGTATTCGACGCCAGGTCGTTTGCTGCTCAACCGTCAGTGCTTCTTGCCGTTTACGCAGACGCTCTCGTCCACGGCTCTCCCACCAGGCGGTTACAGCCGTAGCGACCAGAAAAATAATTACCGCTGATAATGGTTTTACACCCTTGGTACTGAAGAAAACCCTCAGGACTGGCCGGGGAACTATCTGGATGATATTCATATTCACCAGGGTATCGGCAAACAAGCCAATGCCAAGTGTCCATAATGTCCCCGCTAATAATGGTTTTTTAAAACGTTTTGGCAACAAATGGAAAGCTGCCCCAATCATCCCCAGGGCCGACATCAGCAATACCAGAATAATAGTTCCGACAAGTGAATCTTGACCAAAGGTCAGAATTTCTATCAGTGCCGGAGAAACATTAACCAGGGAATCGCGAATGGAGGGCCAAAGCGTTTGCAAGATTATTAAGCCAACAACAGGAAGCGCGGTCACGAAACCTGCAAGAGCTCCACTTACCAACGTCGGACCAGGTTTCAAGTTATTGGCTTTCGACCGGACGACCATGTAGCCAACCAATATCGGAATACTATAAAGTAACAATTGACCCAGGCTGAGCACCCCGGTTATGATATCACGGTTGTTGAAGGTTTCGACCATACCAATGGCGCAGACACTCACGGCGACTAGGCCGCCGATCAAGCTTAATTGAACAGTTTTACGAATGTCTAATTGTTCCATGGTCCCTCCTACGCTTTCTCTTCGGCGAGTTTTTCACCAAGGATGCCCTGGGGCCGGAAGATCAAGACCAGGACCAACAGGAGAAAAGCGGTAACATCCTTGAGTTGGTGGGCGCCCGGTATGCCTAGTCCTTCCAAAACCAGGGGGGGGCCTAGCGATTCAATGACCCCTAAGAATAAGCCGCCGATGGCTGCCCCGGGAATACTGCCGATACCCCCGAGGACGGCCGCAGTAAAGGCTTTGATACCGGGGACAAAACCCATAAAGAAATGGGCCTGGTGAAATACCAGCCCCCAGAAAACAGCCGCTATGGCGGCCATGGCAGCGCCGACGGCGAAAGTGATGGAGATTGTGCGATCCACATCAATTCCCATCAGGGCGGCGACATCTTTATCTTCCGCAACAGCGCGGATTGCTTTACCCGTCCGTGTGCGCTGGACCAGGATCCACAGTCCCAAGAGGACCAAAAGGGATACAATCATGACCCCAATTTTAGCCCGGCCAAACTCAACCCCGAAGATTGTCAACCTGCCTTGGAATATTTCGGGCGTCGGGAAAGGAATGATCGCCCCACCATACAGACCCCGGAAAAATTGTTGCCAAAAGAAAGATGCCCCTATGGCCGTAATCAAAGGAACCAATCTCGGTGCCTTGCGTAGGGGCCGGTAGGCAACCCGTTCGGTAAGTAAAGCGATGCCTACGGCTGTTGTCATAGCTGCGACTATGATGAGCAACAATCCCAAAATAGGTTGCTTGTCTAAAAAACCGTTTGCAGCCAGCGGTGCAGCGACAAATACGGCCGAGGTCATTGCGCCGGACATAAAGAATTCCCCATGAGCAAAATTGATCATGAAGAGGATGCCGTAGACCATGGTATACCCCAGAGCGATCAGTGCATACAAACTACCTTGTGAAAGCCCGGAGACAAAGAAGGTAACCCAATCCTCGATTGTGTATTGAATCCCTTGCTTTAGTAAGATTTTGGCGACAATACCATAAATAACCAGGGCAATGATTACAGCTCTGAATGCCCATAGAGCGATCCCTACCCAATCTAGGTCCTTGAAGCGATTCCTCATATGCTGTGCTCCATCGGTAGAGTCTGATGTTAACGATATTTATGTCTGGCCTGATGGGAGTATTTAAACGCCAACTGAACAATTGGCTGGTTTGATCAACAATCCAGGTCTGAGGCAACTCAAACCTTAGGATTATATTGACCAGGCTGTGTCGTAGTTAGGGAATAGGCTCCAGCGACAAAAGCCGGAGCCTATTCCTTATTCTCACTCAAGTTGTTCAGCAAAGCTAGAACAAATTGAGAGTTATTTACAGTTGCCTAGGGCCAAATGCGGACAAACTCGCCGTTCTGAACCTCGCTAACTGAGATTTGAGGGAAGGCACAGTCGCCATACTCATCACAATTCAGTTCACCAGTGACGCCTGCGTACCCTTTGGTGGCATACAAGGCGTCCCGCAGAGCCTGACGACCAATGAGCAAAGTACCGTCGCTACCCACCTGGGCAACCTCTTCGATGGCATCCAGGATCATATTCGTGGCATCGAAAGAGTGTGCATGGAATGGGGCGGTCGGTTCCGTGCCGTATTTATCCATATAAGCCGGCAAGAAATCATCCTGATAGAAAGTGTTGCTGAAACTCAGATCAGGACCTGATAGATACATGCCCTCGCTGGTGCCCGCTGTATTCTCCAAGAAGCTGGGGGATTGCATGCCGTCAGCGGCGCCTAACACAACACCCTCCAGGCCGGGAACATCTTTGGCTGCGTTGGTGATCAACGAACCCAGGGGGATGAAAACCGGATAGAAAATGAATTCCGGACCGGCAGCAGCTATTGTGGTGAGCAAGGGTTCTACGTTGGTCGCATCGGCTGCTTCAGCCTCAAAAGCCACGACCTCGCCGCCCATTTCTTCGAAAGCATTTACAAAGGCAGTGGCCAGGCCTTCTGTGTAGGGGTCGCCATCATGGATGGCTGCGGCTTTGGTCAGACCTAATTCGTTGATAACAAAGTCTGCCATGGCCGGACCCTGCACGCGATCGTTGTGAGCGGTACGTAGATATCCAGGATTCCAAGATTGGTTGGGATCCGTCAAGGCAATGGAGGTATTTGAAGGTGAAACCATGACCATACCGGCATCAGAAATGATCTTGGACGCGGGAACGCCGGCGCCGGAACAACTGGTACCGATCACGGCCACGATCTGCTGGTTGGAGACTATCTTCGTAGCAGAAGCCTGTCCACCTTCGGCGTTGCAACCATCGTCTTCGGGGAGCAATTCCACGGCATGGTCTAGCACATCCCCTCTCATATCAAGAGCGATTTCTACCCCATGCTGGGAATCAAGACCCAGGGGGGCATTTGGTCCCGATATGACCAATGCCGAGGAAAGCAAGATCGCCTCATCCGGCGCTATCTCCACACAACCGATTTCATCGGTACATTCCAACGTCTCACCGCCACAGGCAGCAAGCACCAAAGCCAATGTGAGCAACAGCAACAATATTGATATCGTTCGTCTCATTTTTCTCCTCCAAATAGATTATTGTTAAAAACCACAACAGGGGTGGGCGAACATTTCACCCGTTAAGAAACGCGCCAAGGCAAAAACACAAATTGGTGACTCATTATATCCCTACAAATGGCCATCACCTCCTCTCTCCTGATCACACCAGCCAATGAAATCAAGGAAACAAGCATAAGGTTATGCTCTCGGGCCAATATATAGGTTTAGGATTCTAATGAATAATCAAGGCTTGTCAACACGAATTTCAATTTGCGCCTTTATATAGGGGGAAACTTCGCTATTTTATATGCCTAGTCAGTTAGGTGATCCGTCTCGATAAAGTAGCCCGTTGTCATGAAAATTACTCTTTCGGAGATATTGGTAGCCCGATCACCGATACGCTCGAGATCGTGGCCAACCCAAAGTAAGAAGGTCGCTCGACGAATATATTCGTCGTCGCGCATCTCTTCTAGGGTTTCGCGAAACAACAGACGATAATGTTTATCCAGTTTATCATCTCGCTTGACCAATGCTTGAGCCAGATCAGGATCTCTTTGAATATAAGCCTGGATGCTTTCCTGGAGCATGGTCCGGGCTCGTTTTGCCATCTTGGGCAGCTTATACAAAGTATCGAGCTCTGGCTCATTATCCATCCGGCCGACCAGGCGGGCGATACCAGATGCATGATCGCCAATACGTTCCAACTCCGAAACGATATGTATGGTAGCAACAATCGTTCTCAGATCCCCGGCAACGGGTTGTTGCGTGGCCAAGAGCAGAAGACATTTTACCTCGGTCTCGTGACGTAGTTGATTGACCCCCTCATCATCGGCCACTACCCGACTGGCCATTTCCACATCGCGATTGATAGAGAGCCTCCATGGCGCACTCAATCGCCTTATCAACCATGCTGGCAATACTCAGAATATTACTATTTAGTTCGGCAAGCCCGGTATCTAGAGCCGCCCTACTTTGCAAAGTCATAATCGATCCTCCGTGCTGGGTACTCGAGGATATCTCATCCAGTTTCTTGCTCCAGTTTACGATACAACATTACCGGTATGTTGGCATCATAATTTATGAGTGGCCGGCCGTGTCCACAGGCGATGGTTGCCGCATGTAAGAGTAACAAGCGTTTAGCCGAATCAATCGCTGCGTTCCAATCGGCCGTGATGCGTTTCGGCGTACCTTGTAGCCGATCGTCGCGTGTACTCAAAGAATCTCCGGCAAATAAGACCCCATTTGCCGGGCTGTAAAAAGCAAAGTGATCCAGCGTATGTCCGGGTGTGGCCAGGGCCTGCCAGTCACTCGAATCAAGTACGGTATCGGTGTCACCGACAATTTGTAATACTTCGCTGGGCAGACGCGGGTAGCTCATGAGATGATCGATCACCAATTGCACCAACAAGGGCATATGCCTGGGTGCTTTGCCTTTCTTCAAATAAGTGGCCGTTTCAGATCCGGCATAGACAGTTGCGCCTGATTGTGCCTGGATCGAAGCGGCCGCGCCGGCGTGGTCAAGATCTGCGTGAGTAATAAAAATAGCTGTTAATTCAGATAGTTCCAGATCGATCTCGCCGAAATAGCTGACGATTTTGTCCTTATCATTCGGCATGCCCGCATCAACCATAATCGGGCCGCCATCTCCTAACCACAAGTAAATGTTGCTTCGCTGACCTTCAATCATGTGCAGGTTTGGGATCAGTTCCATACAACGTTACTACAGAAGATCAACCGCTGCTTCATCAAAAGCCTTCAGGAGCGCATTATACGTCTCTGCTGGCAATGGTTTTCCTATGGCCTTTTGACGCAAAAAGCCTTTGACTTTGTCGGCGCGCATGGCCGGAATATTAGCCTCAGACACCTCCAGATTGGCAATGTTTTTTGTTGTAAAAACAATCATCGCCGCGATGGTAACCTCCTCAACCTCTGGTGCATGTTCGCGAATGTAGTTAGCCATAGCAGTGATCGAAGCTTCGGCATCTTTGGATGGATTACCCAAACCTTCCTGGCCAAAAAATCGGCGGAATCCGATACCCTTCTGAGTCCAGCGATCTCCGACGGCGCTGATGTTACCGATCTGGTATTTGAGAACAAATACTATTGGACCATTTTTGGTCAACAAGACATGAGGAGCGGGCAGTAGAAAATGGTACATGCGCCCATCTCGAGCTACCGATTTTACCGATTCGTCCAAGACCTCGTCTGGCCGAGGCGAACGGCCGTAGCGATGGGTAAGATAAGCGCCATACTGCGAGAGCGAAAAGCCGGCGATCAAAGCCCCTATTTGGTACAAATATACATTGGGATTTTCCTTAAGAACAAAGAGTAGCACAAAGCCACCCAGCAGAAACAAAAAACCGATCAAGGTGGCTTGTTGGCTTCGCTTCTTCAATTTAGCCATCTTATCTTCGTCGCGCAATATTTTCATTTTTTAATTTTAATCCAGTGAAGTTAGACCTTCATTCTAGCCGTCAATTTTAATCTTGTTGAGCGGGCGTTGCACCTTCGTTACTATGACCATTATCGTATCTGCCTAGAACCAGGCAAGCATTTTGCCCGCCCAAGCCGAACGAATTCGACATAGCCACTTTCAAATTGGCTTCGCGGGGCACATTGGGCACATAGTCAAGATCACATGCCGGATCGGGAGTTTCGTAGTTCCAGGTCGGCGGAATAATGCGCTTCGATAGGGCCAGTATGGTGAAGATCGCCTCGATAGCCCCGGTACCTCCCATGGCATGACCCATGATTGATTTTGTGCTGCTAACGGGTGTGTTATAGGCCTCTTCTCCAAACAATTGTTTAATGGCGTAAGTCTCTGTCTCATCTCCTATTGGCGTTGATGGGCCGTGGGCGTTGATATAATCGACCTCGTTCGTGGACAGGCCTGCATCCTGGAGCGACCATTTCATTGCCCGGATAGCGCCTGCCCCTTCTGGATCTGGCATCGCGACATGAAAGGCATCAGACGATGATGCATGGCCTAAAAACTCAGCATAGATTCTAGCATTCCGGGCCAGGGCTTTGTCCAGCCGCTCTAAGGTGACAACGCCAGCGCCCTCACTGAGGATGAAACCATCCCGATCCATATCAAAGGGGCGGCTGGCTTTTTCCGGCGTATCGTTAAAACCGGTTGAGAGCGCGCGCATTGCGGCAAAGCCGGCCATGGCCATCACGTGAATCAAGCCTTCTGTACCGCCGGCCAAAACCAGATCAGCCGCACCCCGGCGGATAAACTCAGCCGCTTCGCCAATCGCTTGTGTACCGGTCGCGCAGGCAGCAACAACTGTGCTGATCGGTCCCATAGCTTTGGACATCAAGCTTACATGATGGGAGGGCATATTTGGCAGGACGCTAGGCAGAACGAAAGGGTTGACTCGAGCAAGTCCCTTGGCCCGATAAATCTGTAGATTTTCGTCCATCCGTTCAAGTCCGCCCATACCTGTGCCAATAACCACCCCTGCTCGCTCAGGATCAGGCACTTCATCATAGAAACCGGCATCCTCCAGGGCCATCCGGCCGGCGGCCACAGCTAAATGTGAGGCCCGAGACATGCGCCGGGATTCCTTAAAATCCATGTGGTCGCGGGGATTAAAATCCTTCACTTCCCCGGCAATACGGCAAGGTAGATCGCTGGCGTCAAACTGGGTCACAGGACCAATTCCAGACCGGCCGGATAAGGCATTTTCCCAGCTCTCGGCAACAGAATTGCCTACCGGCGTAACTGCCCCCATCCCGGTGATTACAATGCGTGGGCGACCTCGATTATCAAGATATTTATCCATTTAAATCTCCATTGATAGACAATGTAAGGATATAGGAGACGAAGCCGTATCGATCCTCTTTAATTCTTGAATTATTGTCCAACTCCAGCGTTAATCGCACCGACGATATCATTTAACACAGCCAGCCGTGCCTGGCCAACAGCTTGTTTAATCGCGTAGGCATTCGACCGGCCGTGAGCAATGATAACCACACCATTGACGCCCAATAGCGGGGCGCCCCCGACCTCATTTGGATCCAGATGTCTGCGTACGCGAGAAAAAGCCGGCCGGGCCAGCAACCCACCGACGATTGTTCGGGGACCGTCGGTGAGTTCATCACGGATCAGGTCCGACATATAAGCGGCGATTGTCTCGGCCATCTTCATCACCAGGTTTCCGGCAAAGCCATCCGTCACGGCCACATCGGCATGCCCTCGCATAAACTCTTTTGGTTCGACATTACCCACGTAATTTAATCCGCTGGCAGCCAGGAGTGGGATACTTTCCTTGATCAATTGATTTCCTTTTCCCTCTTCCTCGCCATTTGACAATAAAGCCACTCGGGGTTGATCAATGCCATATACCCGTTCCATGAATAAACTGCCCATTATCCCAAATTGCAGCAAATATTCTGGCTTACAATCAGCGTTAGCGCCGTTATCGATGAGCATCGGTCGTTCTTTCGTGGGAAAGACAACACCCAAGGCTGGCCGCTTAATACCCCGGATACGTTTCAAGGTATGCAAAGTCGCCACAGCCAAAATGCCGCCGGTGTTACCCGCACTCACGTAGCCTTGCGCTTCGCCTGTCTTGACCAGGTTAAGGCCCACGTGCATGGAAGAGTCTTTCTTCTGTCGCGAGGCATCCCCTGGTTTGTCAGTCATCTCGATGACCTGGCTGGCATGGTGAATAGATATATTCAGGTCGCCGGAATCATGTTTAGCTAACTCAGCCGCGATCCGTTCCTGGTCTCCAACGAGAATGATCTCGTCGCCAAACTCCCGTGCCGCCAAAACTGCTCCGGCAACATCTGGTTCTGGGTAATTGTCGCTGCCCATTGCATCTACGACAATGCGCATGCCTTTATTTCCTTATGCACGAAAAGTAATTTAAATCGTAAATCGGCCGTTCTGCTCAAGGTTATTTTTCCAATTATCTTAAGATTTTCTACCTTGAGAAACTATACCTGCATTGATCGCCCTAACATGGAGAGAGCTGCGTTCCGTCAAAATAACGTTTTTTGGACAAGTTTAAGCGGCAAACCTTAGGTTTTCACCAAGGAAATCGCTTGCGGATTCTACAGGTGGCCCCAGGTTAAGTCAATACAGCCGCGCTCCCAGGCTGGGTTGACAGCCGACCTACTTGAGGTTGACCTTTTACTGCCAGCACCGTATAATCCATCATCATATAGACGAATGTCGATTCGTTTGTCAGCTAATCATTATGGATTCTGTTACTTTCGCAAAAGCAATGGCCGATGATACCCGGCAGCACATCATGCGCTTATTGTGTTGCCAGTGGCTCTGCGTAGGTGATGTCGTCTCCCATACCGGGGTGAGCCAGCCCACGGTCTCCCATCATCTGAGCATCCTGCGTGAGGCCGATCTGGTCAACGTCCGTCGTGACGGCAAGCAGGTTTTTTACACCCTAAACCAGGCATCTGTCGCCATCTGCTGCGGGATCTTGATGCAAAGCTTCGCCCCAGAAGAAATTGCGCCTATCAACCCACTAACAGCCGAGTAGTAGAACAGATCTAACTCGCGCCCCATCAATCGCTGGGCAATAGTTTATATAATTCTGGCAGGCTTGGCCGGTCTGCCAGCGGCTAAAAGCTCCTAAAAGGGTATTTCGTCCTCTTCCTGGGCGGGAGTGCTGCCATCAGAATCATCTCCGGAGAATCCGCCACTATCTCGGCTGCCAATAAATCTTACCGTGTCGGCCGTCATCTCAAACGACGCCCTGGGCTGACCATCCTGTCCAGTCCAAATACGAGGACCACCAGTTTGCGGGTCCGGTTTCATACGTCCTTCGACCAAAACCTGTCGCCCTTTACTCAGGTATTCATTGGCCGTCTCGGCTTGAGCACCCCATACCGAGACGCGAAACCAGATAGTTTCCTCTTGTTGCTGACCGCTGGCTTTATTGGTCCAACGCCGGTTCGTAGCCACGCTAAAGTTGGTTACGGCTGTTCCGTCCGGCATAAAACGCATCTCCGGATCACCACCTAAATTACCTGCTATTATGACTTTCTGGTACATGGTATCTTGCTCCTAATACTGACCTAAGACTATGGAACCCCTATGAAAATATAGTACCACTTTTCAGCCTTTAGTCAAGAACAAACGTTCGAATATTTAGGTTAATGTCTAACATTGCCCTAATCATTTTGGAACGAACAGAAAGCTGCCCATTAGCGGAACCTCCGGTTTGATTATGGTACACTTATCACGCTCAATTTGGAGAATTTACCATTCGAGGCCCTTCTTGAATAATTACCTTTCCGACCTTCTGCTCGCACTTGCTTTAAGCACAATCGTCGTCGCCCTGGCCTACTGGCGAGGTTCACTCTCCCGTTCGGGCGCGGCCGCCGCGCTACTGGTCGGCACGCTGATTTTTGGTCTTGGCGGGCTGGCCTGGGGTGTTCTATTGGCTCTGTTCTTCGTTAGCTCCAGTCTCCTTTCCCATTTCAAAGAGGAAGAGAAGAAACTGGCGGCCGAGAAGTTTGACAAGGGGCACCGGCGGGACATGGGCCAGGTGTTGGCGAATGGCGGGCTTGGGAGCATTATCGCACTGTTTAGTGTACTTTTCCCCTCAATGGCTTGGTTTCCCCTTTATATTGGAGTGATAGCCACAGTCACAGCCGATACCTGGGCAACAGAGCTAGGTACCCTGGCCAGAACCCCTCCACGGTTGATCACCTCTGGCCAGGTGGTTGAGGTTGGCACGTCCGGTGGTGTATCCCTCCTGGGCACGGGCGTATCATTAACTGGCGGGCTAATCGTCGGCCTGGTTTCCGGTCTACTAGATCCCGCTCTCAATCTGATAATCGCCGTAATAATTGGCGCCTCGGGTGGATTGGCCGGCTCCTTGATTGACAGTTTCCTGGGCGCTACCGTCCAACAAATCTATTATTGCGACCATTGCCAGAAGGATACGGAGCGTAAGATTCACAGATGCGGGCATGAAACCCGGTCGCTACGAGGTTGGTCCTGGCTTAACAATGACCTGGTAAACTTGCTGGCCTCGGCTGCCGGTGGAGTCGTCGCGGTTAGTCTATGGTCAATTCTTCAGTAGCCGGGGCTTTCGGCTTTCCCTACCAGGCATCCAGCTTCCAAATTTCAGGCCGCCACTGCCCGACCTCACCACCGATCTCGGCATAAATAACGGCCGACTGCTTCAGATGGTCCATGGCCTCCTCCGATCGCCCGCAAGCATGGAGTAAATCGGCTACGTTGTTGTGTAACGCCGCCTCGTGATGACGATCTCCTAAATCAGCACACCTGGCCAGGGCCTCATCGGCAAGAGCCAAAGCCTGGTCCAGTTCTCCGGCCGCACCATAGGCCCGAGCAAGATTATTCATCACCGCGATTTGAATATCCGGATCGGTTAGCATCTCAGACAGGTCAAGCGCTTGTTGAAGATGTTGCCGGGCATTGTCCCGGTCCCCATGGCTGTTAGCTAGTATACCCAGAATATTATGGGCTTGGGCCAGGGCCTGGGTATCGGCCGCTTCCAAAGCCAAATCCAGCGCTTCGTGGGCCAGTGACATGGCCTCTTCTTCGTTGCCAGCCCTGTGCGCTGTCAGGCTCCAATCCGTCAGCAGGCGCGAACGTAGCACCGGCTCTGCCTGCCCAGCCAGGGCGCTTTCGAAGTGGTGGGCGGCCAATTCCCACTCGCCTAGACGATGGTAAACTGAGCCAAGTTTTTGTTGCAGGCGGCCAAAGTCAGCACCATTCGTTACCTCATCGACCGCGGCCGAGGCCGCCTCGTAGCCAGTCAGCGCGGCGCCGTAATCTCCACGCAGCACCTGCAAGTCGGCAATCAACTCTCGCAACAGAGCCGTCTGAGGGTGTCCCAAGGCCAGAGCTGAACGGAAATGATTTAGGGCTTCGGCATTGGCATAGAGAATCCGGGCCTCGTGCCCGGCCAGAAAGTAATAGTCGGCCGCGGACTGCTCTTGCCCTGCCTGCTGAAAATGAAAGGCGATCGTGGCTGCCCGTGAGCCAATGGAAGTCGTTTTTGTTTGACCGGCCGGCCCCACGATCAACGCCTGTGCCACGCGCCGGTGCAATAGCCTGCGCCGGGCCAGGCTAGATTCTTCGTAAACAAGAGCCCGTATCTTTTCATGGGTAAATTGATATTGAGGTGAGGACGATTGCTGCCGTTCTTCCGCTAGGCTTTCGTTTACCAGAGCTCGGGCGATCAGCTCTTCCAGGGCAGTAACCGTCTCTTCCTCTGTTCTACCGCTGGCCTCACGTAGTGTATCGAAATCAAAGGATCGACCGAATATGGCCGCAGTTTGTAACAGCTGGCCTGCGGTTTCACTGATAGTGGCCAGCCGGGAATGAATCAGATCCCGGACGGAGCCCGGAATGGGTAATATCCCGGTCGCCAGCTTACTTCCGTTCACTGGTCTACCGCCAGGTAGTAGGGTCCGGAAACTCTCACCAGAGACATTCCTTTCTATCTGGTTGGCTGTTACATGAAGGTTCGACAAGTATTCGACTAGAAAAAATGGTAGACCTTCTGTTTCGGCATAAAGACGTTGAGCCAATTCCTCGCCAAAATCTGCTCCGACAGTGGCCGCCTGCACCAACTCGTACACGGCATCGGCATTTAGACGATTAAGGAGAATCACCTCGGCCGTCCCCTCCCGCTGGCTATCGATCAGGACCTGGTTTAGCCGATGTTCCAGGCCTACATCTTCCCTGCGCCAGGTCAACAGCATAACTATAGACGAGCCTTGAAGGCGGCGAGCTAGGTAAGCTAAAAATTCAACAGTAGCCTCGTCGGCCCGGTGAACATCATCCACAAAAAGCAAAGTTGGCTGCTTCTCATCGTTGAGAGCCAAGATAACTTGGCGTATCCCTTCAAAGAAGCGACTCTGAGCACCAGGGCTATCCAAAGGGGTTAGCATGGCCAATTCGGAGACTAATTGAGCCAACTCCGGCAGCAGGCGCGATGTCTCGGCCAAGGCAAATGGGGCCACAGCCTGATGCCATCCTTCATCTGCGGCCAGGATGGCCGTCCGCAACCCTTCAACCAGGGGGCCATAAGCCAGCCCGGATTCTCCGGCAAAGCATTGGGCGACTATGACCTGCCTACCTTCGCCAACCAGGGCAGTGACAAGCGCCTGAGCCAGGCGGGTTTTTCCGATGCCGGCTTCGCCTTCTAAGACCAAAAGCTGGCCGCTGTCCGGGGCAGCGGTGAAAGCTGTCATCAGCTGGTTCCACTCGGCCGCCCGGCCGACCAGGGGAAAAACGACAGGGCCGGATTGCTCGATCAGCAAAGCAGGCGCCTGGTTATCGTTGTCGATAAATTCTTCTACCTTCGCCCGCCCCGGTTCGACTTCATCCTTTCCAGCCAGCATCGCCTTGGCCAACACCAAACGCGGTTCTTCTCGCTCAACTGCCAGTAAATCACCTCGCACAATCTGTTCGTACAAGGCGGTCGTCTCTTCCAACGGCCCCACACCCAATTCCTCTTCTAGAATTCGCACACATTCACGGTATTGGCGAAGGGCAGCTGTTCGTTGGCCTGACCAGGTGTAGGCTTTCATGAGTTGGCGGTGAGCCGGTTCATCAAGCGGGTCCATATCGAGCAACCGGCGTCCATAATCAATGGCCGCAGAATAATCCTCCCGGTAAATATAACAGCGAGCCAGGTATTGGTATGCACCGGCCAACTCGCGCCGTAGCGACTCCCCTTCCAGATATTGCCACTCATCAAAGGAAGAGCTATCGCGCAGGGAAAATCCGGCCATGAAGTCATCTTTGTATGAGTCAACCGCCCCGGACAGTTGATGCCAGCAGATTGGGCAAACTATCTCAGAATGGCGACCGTGCTGGTCACATGCTTCCAGCTGGCGCCGAAACTCCGCTACGTCGACCAGTATGTCGGCCGTGCTGTCAAAAGCCAGGGTCTCCCGGTCGATCAACAGACCATATCCAGAAATGGCCGTCTTGAGCGCCGACAAGGTGCGTCGTAAAGCCGCCCGGCTACGCATCTGATCGTATTCGGGCCACAATAATGCGGCCAATTTATCCCGAGTGTGCTTACCTTCGTTCATTGCCAGGTAGGCAATGAGGGCTACCGCCTTCCGCGTATCAGGCTCTACCGCCTGCCCATCAATTTCGATTCTCGGTGCCCCAAGGAAAAATAGTGTTAATCGGGCCATATGAGCCAATTTTACACCAGAAACGTGACGATAAAAGTTTCGTAACGATCTTCGTAACGCTTTCGTTACGCTGGCCTGCTAAAGTGAGGTTAGGTGATAAATAAATGTAGGTCAGGGAAGGCAATGCACCGGCTACGAATTGCCGGTCAGAGTTCATCCCTGGTCTATTAATTGCAAGGAGAATTGGCGATGGCTGAGAGTAAAAGGACCACACTGAAAGAAATCACGGCCGGCGACGCGGCCGTTGAAGGCGTGTTGGCCGGCCTGGTTGCTGGATTGACAAGCGCATTGCTTTTGATTGTGATCGGACTCATCAGCGGTGATAGTCCGGGCTCTGTATTAGGGCGTTTCGATGCATCACTGGCCGGCAACCCATTGATGGGTGGGTTTATGCACCTGGCCACCTCGGCCGTCTATGGCATGGTGTTCGCTGTCCTGTACCGCTTGATAAGCCGGCGCTGGAACGGTGCTCATCGTCTGGCCTGGATGTTGGGGTTGGTGTACGGTCTCTTGTTGTTGGTTATTGCCGAGGTGGTTGTCCTTTCAGGGTTAGAGACCAGGTTAGATGAATTTTCGACTGCGGTTTTTTTCGCCTTTCATATTGTCTACGGCCTAACACTGGGTATCGCTCTGGAGTGGTCAAATAACTCGCAAACGGTTTGATGCGATGTTCACTTCCGATTTACTTGCAACGAATCGCGATAAGTCGCTACAATCTAGACACTTGCATGGCAACTTAAAATTGAACCTTCATCTCGGATTATTCCAGCCCTTTTATGGCCGCATCGGGGAATTGATTGGCCGGCGTATTTACCCCTTAATGGTTAACCCATTAAAGTTGCTGACCACTTTTGATAAGAGAGCCTGGTGAGCGAACGAACCCTCTTCATCTCCTCCGGAGATAAAGCATTGAAAGCCCTGGCCATACTACTCTGGCTGATTTGCCTGCTTTCCATTCTTGGCGCAGCAATATTTCTACATTTAAACCGGTTCTTTACACCGGTTAGTACTTTTCCTGGACTGTACGACGAATATTTGATTTCCTTAGTATACGGCACCGTCGGGCTATTGATCCTTCTCTTCCGGCCACGACATGCCATCGGCTGGATATTCTTGTTTATCGGGCTGGTTGGTTCCCTCTCTAGCGTGGCCCAGGGATATGCAATATACAGCTTGATTAAAGCGGCAGAGGAATTGCCCGGAGGAAAACTGGCGGGTTGGTTTCAGGCCTGGGCTTCAGGTACGGTAATCCTAATGCCGATTATTCTGCTGATGATATTATTTCCCGATGGCCATCTCCCTTCTCGACGATGGCTTCCCCTTGCCATTCTGACGGTTTTGATAATCGGAGTAACCATCATCGCCGCATTAACTGAAGCCGGCGATATCTATGTTTATATTGGGGACTCTCCTACCCAGCTACCAATGACCAATCCAACGGGTACAACAAGGATGCCAATTGTTCAGGGATTAGCCGATACGGGTTGGTTTGCCGGGTTGCTTCTCTTTTTAGGCGCTATTTTTGCGCCTATTTCGCGTTTCCGAACAGCACGCGGCATTCAACGCCAACAGCTAAAATGGTTCGTCTATTTTGGTGCATTCACCTTAATGCTCTTTATTTTAGTATTGCTGGACTCCTTAACAATCCAGCTTATTGACGCTGATCTGGTCGGAGAGTTAATCCTGGCTTTGGTCTTGTTAATTTTGCCTCTGGCAACGACAGTAGCAATCTTGCGTCATGGTCTCTACGACATTGATGTTATCATCAAGCGCTCGTTGATCTATTTTATTCTGACTTTGATTATCGTTGGGATATACCTAGCGAGTGTCATATTACTGCAATATGTTTTTACGGTCGTTGCCGGACAAGAATCTCCTCTGGCTGTCGTTATCTCTACCTTAATCATTGCCGCCTTGTTCAACCCGCTGCGCCACCAGATACAAGATATAATTGACCGCCGCTTCTACCGTAATAAATACAATGCGGAGCAGACCCTTAGTCACTTTGCCCAAAAAGCCCGCGATGAGGTTGATTTGGATCAATTGTCGGCCGAATTAATGCGCGTGGTCCGAGAAACGATGCAGCCTGATCAAGCCACGCTCTGGCTGAAACCGGCATCTGGCAACCAGTCCATGTCTAGCGGTGATACTGTAAGGATATCAAAGAGTCGAAATTGATTTCTATCAGATTCAGACATTTTTCCGAAAAACGATATTCTCGTAACGCTTCTCGTAACGTTTTCGAGACGATCTACCTATAGAATGAGGGTATTATGGCTTCAATAAAGAGTTTTTGGCGAAAAACCACCAATAATAGCGAACAAGAAGAACCGGCCGAGGATCAGCTTCCGCTTGAGCCCGTGGCTCCGACGGCCATGCTCGATCTAGACATTGCCGGCAACGATCCCTTGGCGATCTACCTGCAATCCAATCCCGGCGTCGTTGAGGTGAGCAAGCTCCTGATCGATTCACCGGCCGTGCGAGCGCTGCGCGATTCTGGGGCTCGCCTGGTTGTTCCCCTGGTTAGCCAGGGCGAGTTGATCGGCCTCATCAACCTGGGTCCCCGGCTCAGTGAACAGGAATATTCAGCTGACGATCGAAAATTGCTCAACGATCTGGCCTCCCAGGCCGCCCCGGCCGTCCGGGTAGCCCAACTAGCCCGCCTGCAGCAAGCCGAAGCGAGAGAACGAGAACGGCTGGAACAAGAACTCCAGGTCGCCCGGTTGATTCAACAAACCCTTTTACCCCAGTCTTTGCCCGATCTCACTGATTATGAAGTCGGGGCTTATTACCAACCGGCCCGTGAAGTAGGCGGCGATTTCTATGATTTCATTTACCTTGATGAGAACCGGGTCGGATTCATTATCGGTGATGTGACCGACAAGGGTGTGCCGGCTGCCCTGGTAATGGCCACAACTAGGACATTATTGCGGGCGGCGGCCGAACGCCTGGAATCCCCTGGAAAAGTTCTTGAAAGGGTCAACGACTTACTATACCCCGATATCCCGGCCAGAATGTTTGTCACCTGTTTATACGCCATCCTTGATCTGAATAGTGGCCACCTTCAATACGCCAATGCGGGCCATGACCTGCCTTTCCTTCGTCACGAAGTTGGCGTTGACGAACTGAGAGCAACGGGCATGCCTCTTGGATTGATGCCGGGCATGGATTATGAAGAAAAGCAAGTGATGATTGGACCTGGCGAAACGGTCCTCTTATATAGTGATGGTTTGGCCGAAGCCCACGCTCCCGATGGTGATATGTATGGCTTCCCCCGTCTACAGGAGACAATTGGCCAACATAGCGGTGGTTTGGAGTTGATTGATTATTTGCTTGATCACCTGGCCGGCTTTACCGGTCCCGATTGGGTACAAGAAGACGACGTTACCCTGGTTACCTTGCAACGAAAGCAAAGCTTGACGGCCGACAAGTCCAATGATGGTCAGGCGACCGAAGAAGTTGAATGGCTGACAGTAGCCGAACTCACCATCCCCAGCCAACCAGGTAATGAGCGGGAGGCTATGGAAGAAGTCGCCAAGTTATGCGCGACGATGGGGCTAACAGCCGATAGATTTGAAAAGCTCAAAACGGCCGTGGCCGAGGCGACTATGAATGCCATGGAACATGGAAATAAGTATGTGGCTGAAGTACCGGTGCAAATTGACGTGCTTAAAAGTGAGACGGCCGTGTTGGTTCGAATTTCTGACCAGGGCGGCGGCCGGCCGGCTAAGAAAACTGAACTCCCCGATCTTGAAGCGAAGTTAGCCGGTTTACAATCTCCACGCGGCTGGGGTCTATTTCTAATTAAAAACATGGTTGACGAAATGAATATCACTGAGAATGGAACAGTGCATACAGTCGAATTGGTCGTTAACCTCGGAGAAGGAGAATAACATGGCAGCAAACCAATATCCGTTTGAAGCAACAGTTCGATTCGACGGCAACAAGGCATTCATAGACATGGCGGGCGATATCGATGGTTTCGCCGAGGAGGTCATTAATGCAGCCTACTCTGATGCTGAGGCCGGGAATCCCCAGGTTGTCATGCTGAATTTCAGCAATATTCATTACATCAATAGCACAGGAATCGCCTTGATTGTCGGTCTCTTGGCCAGGGCCAGGGGCAAGCATACAAACCTGGTTACTTACGGGCTAAGCGATCACTACGTTGAGATATTCACAATTACTCGGCTCTCTGACTTCATGACGATTGCCTCCGACGAGGCCAGCGCTTTGGCTCAAATTAACTAAGGCAACCTATTCAGCTTATCCAATTCAATTCAAGAATCGACAGGAGAGAACATATGCCCACAGCAAATGTAACGATGAACGTCCACAAGGCCAATGAACAGGCTAGCGTGATCGAGATCCATGGCGAGGTGACGGCTTTTGCCGAGGATGCACTGATGGAGGCTTATACCAGGGCCAGCGATGGTAAGACTAAGGCGGTGATCATCGATTTCAGCGACCTCCAATATATGAACAGTTCAGGAATTGGTTTGCTAGTCACCTTACTCATTCGGGCAAACCGGCAGAAACAACAGTTGATAGTCATAGGTCTGAACGATCATTACCGGCAAATCTTTCAGTTAACCCGGCTTGACGAAGCCATTGGTATCTATGATAACGAAGCGGCTGCAGTGGCAGCCGTCGGTTAGCCGGCAATGACCGGTTAGTATCATTTTAAGGAGTTGAAAAATGACATCTTCCAACGATTCCGATCCACGGGAAAACGCCTGGGCCAAGCCGGTCGATCATTTATCCACCAAGGACATGCCGGTCGGGGCTCTCAATCTGAACGTAGACGGCCGGGGGCTTACCGGCCCGTTGCAAGGTTTTGGACAATTATGGCAGAAAACATATAAAGTCCGGCTACCTGGTGTTCAAGTCAGCCCGGCCGAGGTTGTGACGATGTGGAAAGCGAAACTACCCGAGTTTATGCCCGATGACAGTCGTTTCTACCCCTCCTTTGCCGGGGTTGCCCCTGGTGAAATAATTTTGATTGATGCCACGCTACCAGGGCCAGGAGGCGGCATCACGGTAGCCACCGGGGTTATGATTCTTTACGCTGACGACGAATCTTTTTCAGTAATGACCCCAGATGGGCATCCCGAATCTGGTTTCAACACGTTCAGTTCCTATGAGGAGGACGGCGTTACTATCGCCCAGATTCAATCCTTGGCCCGGGCCAACGACCCGGTCTACGAGATAGGCTTTCGGTTCATGGGTGGATCCAAGCAGCAAGAGGCCATCTGGCATCATGTCCTGACTCAATTGGCAGATAATTACGGCATCGCTGGAGAGGTAGAAACCAACAAAAAGTGCGTCGATTCAAAGATAAACTGGTCGCAAGCAAAAAATGTGTGGCACAACGCAGTTATTCGAACCACGCTCAATGCGCCGGTACGGGCCGGCCGGCGACTTTTCGGCCGCTAAAGAATATCGTCGATTTGGGGTGGGCTCATCTTGAACCTCGACACGACAACGAGATTGAACTTACAATACAGTCATGACTTCTAAGGCGGAATACGATGCTGTCGTCGTTGGCGCCGGGCCTAATGGGCTGGCTGCCGCCATCACGCTGGCCCAGGCCGGTCGTTCCGTGATCGTTTACGAAGCCAAGGACAGTGTGGGGGGTGGAACACGATCGGCCGAGTTAACGCTGCCAGGTTTCGTCCATGACGTTTGCTCGGCTATTCATCCACTAGGCTTAAGCTCAGCTTTCTTTCGCCCGTTGGGTCTAGAAAAATACGGGTTGGAATGGATACAACCAGATCTTCCATTGGCCCATCCCTTCGACGATGGGACGGCCGCTGCACTGCATTCCTCGATTGCAGACACCGCAGAGACGCTAGGCCGGGATGGCAAGAAGTATGCCAGGAGTATGGCTCCTTTGGTCGACAACTGGGAGAAGCTGCTGGCCGAATTCCTGGGTCCATTGCGAATACCGCGCCATCCGCTGATTATGGCCCGATTCGGACTCCAGGCGATCCAACCGGCCGCGTTTCTGGCCCGGCACACATATGCCGGAGAGCGGGGGCGTGGCTTCTTTGCCGGACTCGCGGCCCATTCCATCATGTCCCTCGATAAACCGGCAACCTCTGCCTTTGGTCTAATGCTGGGCATGCTGGGACATGCTGTAGGCTGGCCGCTGCCACGAGGCGGGTCCCAGCAGATAGCCAATGCACTTGCCGCTCTTTTGGAGTCCCTCGGCGGGAAGATTGTTACCGATCATGAGATTAAGACCATCGAGGAGCTTCCCCATGCCCAGGTCATTTTATTTGATGTAACGCCCCACCAGCTTATTGCTATTGTCGGTGACCGTTTGCCGGAACGTTACCGGCGCAGCTTAAAAAAATACCGTTACGGACCAGGAGTATTCAAGGTAGATTGGGCTTTGGGCGGGCCTATCCCCTGGCAAGCAGAGGCATGCCGCCGGGCAGGTACCGTGCATGTGGGCGGTACATTAGCCGAAATTGCCGCCGGTGAAAAAACCGTCTGGCAAGGAAAACATCCAGAGCACCCGTTCATTCTTGTCGCCCAACAAAGCCTTTTTGATAATAGCCGGGCGCCAGAGGGTAAACATACGGTTTGGGCTTATTGTCACGTGCCTAATGGCTCCACCGTTGACATGTCCGGGGTTATCGCGGCGCAAATCGAGCGTTTTGCCCCAGGATTCCAGGAAATGATCCTTGCTAAACATTCGATGACCGCAGAAGAAATGCAATCGTATAATGCCAACTATATTGGCGGAGATATAAATGGAGGCGTTCAGGATCTTCTGCAATTATGGACCCGGCCGGTTGCCCGCCCAGTCCCATATAGCACACCTGACCCCCAAATATACCTCTGCTCTTCATCAACACCGCCAGGCGGCGGCGTTCACGGCATGTGTGGTTACTTTGCTGCCCAGGCCGTCCTGAAGCGCGTATTTCAGTAGCCGCCCCGAAATTAAATCCTGGCTTTTCCGGCTTATTAAGTTCGTCCCTATCCTAGGTTTGGAGCGGACAATCCACGTGGTTACATCTTTCCTGCCATTTTTTCGCCTCCTCTCAACGGGCTAATACCTTGTATGTGGTAAAATCTAGCCCATCAGATCTCAACTTTGCCGTGACAACACCTATGAAACGTTCGATCTATTTAGAAGACGTACCCCTTGATGAAGCCTGGGCAGCTTTTACGGCCGCACTCGAAGAAGCCCAACTATGGCAGCCACTGAGCAGTGAAATCGTCAATCTGGCCGAAGCCGCCGGGAGGGTTACAGCCGATGCGCTTTGGGCCCGAATATCGGCTCCCCATTATCATGCCAGTGCGATGGATGGTTATGCCGTAAGGGCTCAGGATACTGCGGGAGCCACCGAAACTAGTCCATTGCGGCTTCTGTTGGTTACGGTCGGCGTCACGGATCCAGCGCCCCAACGACCGGCTCAACCGGTAAATACTGGGCAACCGCTGCCACCCTGGGCAAACGCTGTGGTGATGATCGAGCATACCCAGCCCGGAAGAGATCCAACTGACCAGCCATTTATTGAAATACGAGCAGCGCTACCACCTTGGCATCACGTTCGCCAAATGGGTGAAGATATGGTGGCTACCGAATTGGTACTACCAGCGAACCACCGGCTGCGACCCTTTGATCTAGGCGCCCTGGCCGGCTCAGGGCATACAAACGTTTCCGTATATCGCCGGCCGCGGGTGGCGATTATCCCTACTGGTAGCGAACTAATCACAGTTGAGGCAGCCGCCGATAGCCTGGAAGCCGGGCAAATCATTGAGTACAACAGCCTGGTACTGGCTGCCCAAGTTAATCAATGGGGAGGTATCGCCACCCGTTGGCCCATTGTCGCCGACAATTTTGACGCTATCCGCGAAGCCGTGGAAAAGGTCTCAGTTGACCATGACCTCATTCTGGTTAATGCCGGTTCCTCGGCCGGTAGTGAAGATTATACGGCGCACATCGTCCGCTCCTTGGGCCGGTTGCTTGTCCATGGTGTGGCCGTACGCCCAGGCCACCCTGTCATCCTGGGCATGATTGATAGGGAGCGAAGACAGGTGCCGGTCATCGGCGTGCCAGGATACCCTGTTAGCGCCGCCCTCACCGGGGAAATATTTGTTGAACCATTACTGGCCCGATGGCAGGGCCAGGCTGCCTACCGCCCTCCCACGATACAGGCCCAGACAACACGCAAGATAACATCTCACACAGGGGATGACGATTTCGTCCGTGTTGCCGTAGGCAAGGTTGGCGAGACTATTATGGCTACTCCAATCAGCCGGGGAGCCGGTGTTATTACTTCTTTGGTTCGAGCAGACGGAATAGTGCGAATCCCTCGCTTCAGCGAAGGAGTCGATGCCGGAGAAAAGGTTACCGTCCATTTGTACCGTTCGTCGGAGGAGATTGAGAGAAGTATCGTGGCCATCGGTAGCCATGACCTCACCCTGGATCTACTAGCCCAGTTTTTAGCTGCTCAGGGTAGTGGGAGGCGACTCGCCTCGGCCAATGTCGGTAGTCTCGGCGGATTGCTGGCTTTGCGTCGGGGACATGCCCATCTGGCCGGTTCCCATCTGTTGGACCCTGAAACAGGCCGCTACAATGTGGCTTACCTGGCCCGCTACCTGCCTGGCATGGAAGTTGTGTTGGTGACCTTGGTCGGTCGCGAGCAAGGTTGGATAACCCGGCCTGGCAATCCTTTTGGTCTTAGCGGATGGGATGACCTGAACAATCCTAACATCCACTTCGTAAACCGGCAGCGAGGAGCCGGAACCAGGATGCTCCTGGACTATGAGCTCGAAAGACGGGGCATCGAAGCGTCTAAGATTCGTGGCTACGAACGAGAGGAGTATACCCACCTGGCCACAGCTGCGGCCGTCGCTTCGAGAACGGCCGATGCCGGGTTAGGGATTCGAGCGGCCGCCATTGCCTTAGATCTCCACTTCATTCCGCTCGCCCATGAACGCTATGACCTGGTTATTCCTAAGGCCCATTATCAAGACAAACTTCTCGAACCAATGCTGGCATTACTTTACGACAAATCATTCCGAACGGCCGTGGCCAGTATGCCTGGATATGATGTTACTTCTATGGGGGAGATAATCTTAAAATAGGGGCACTTGGTAATCAGATTAGGGCAGGCCTGGTATTCTTCACCAAGACCAAGCCGCTCATGCCCTCTGGCTCAGCGCAGGTGAGCCGGGTTGGAGTCACCTGATTAATTAAACCACGGGAGCCGGTTGCCGAAACTCGAATGTAGTTATCGGAATAACCTAGCCAGCGTAGACCCTTATCATCTGCGCCAACGGCCGTTTCCCACAAGACATTGACCGTCTGTCCTTCATAGCGCTGGTGGAAAACAAGGCTAAGTTCACGGCCCAGATCAATCATTTTCCGGACTCGTTCTTTCTTGACCGCTGGCGCTACTTGGCCAACCATTTCAGCCGCAGCTGTGCCGGGCCGGCGGCTGTAGGTGAAGACGTGTAACCGAGAAAACCCGATATCTCTTACGAATTTATAGCTTTGCCTAAAATCCTCTTCACTCTCACCAGGAAACCCAACGATGAGATCGGTGCTAAGATTTAAGTCCGGAATGTTCCGGCGGGCTTCGCTAACCAACTTGCGAAACGCTGTCCTGGTGGTCCGGCGGGCCATGAGCCGGAGAATCTTATCACTACCCGATTGCAGCGGAACATGTAAATGAGGTAACAATCGTGGATTGTCCCACAGTGAGAAAAAGTGGGGCAAAATATCCCACGGCTCCAGCGAAGATAGCCGCACGCGGGGGATATCCGTATGCTGTAGAATCGCCTTTACCAGGTCACCCAGGCCGATGTCCTCATTCAGGTCACGTCCAAAACTACCCATATGCACGCCGGTCAGTACCACTTCCTGGTATCCGGCCGCAGACAGCGCACTTATCTCGGCGACGATGTCACCAATCCGGCGGCTCTGACCTTCCCCACGGGCTATAGTCGTTACGCAGAATGTGCAACGATTATTGCAGCCGTCCTGGACCTTAACAAAAGCCCGGGTATGGCTGGTATTGCCACCCAGGAATTCACGCATGAATGGCTCGCGATCATAAGTGGGCAGGGAGATCACAGCCTGGGGATCAAGGATCTGAACCAACCGATCTTTGTCCCGGTTATTAAAAATTTTCCCGACCCCTGCAACCTGGGCCAGTTCGTCCGGAGCTATCGTCGCGTAACAGCCCGTGAGGACAATCTCCGCAAGATCGTTCTGCCGGTGAAACCGGCGGGTAAGCTTGCGGGCATCTCGGGCCGCTTCGTGAGTTACGGCGCAAGTATTGATTATGACCTTGTCGGCCATTGTCGCGTCCTGGACAACTTCATGTCCATTGGCCAGCAGTTGCCGGGCCATGGTCTCAATTTCGCTCTGGTTCAAGCGACAGCCGATTGATGCCAGGTAAATTTTCATGTTGCCATTTTAGCCAAGTTTGGTCGTCAAGCGAACTTACGTTAAAACTTGTCGAACGCGCCAGTCAATGTCACTGCCGACTCGGGCTTTATGAGGACAGCTGACTATATCTGAGTGACCAATGAAATTATCCTTAATACTGTTTCAATCGTCGTGAGATCGATATGGGCAACCCCAAAAGTTCCACAAGCTGCGTCAGCCATACCAGGGAGATCTTGACTCTGAGGTGGATCTGTCTTTTTAGCGTTTTGCTATTGACCATGGTTGCTTGTGGAATCGAAAATCCATTGGCGACGCCAACCAGTAGCCCGCCGCCGCCATCATCCACGTCTGGACCAAAGCCTACCACCGCACCTCTCCCGGGATCAGTTGCCGGATTCCAACAATTTCTAGTTGAAGCGAGCGCGCTCAAATCGGACCAGCGCCAGGAGAAAGTCAACCGGTATATAGCCCAATTGAACCAGGCGCCTCTGACTGAAGGTGATACAGTAATATTTGTATGGCAAGGGGCGGCCGATTCTGTTCATCTTCTCGGCGATATGAATGGCTGGAACGCTAGCTCCCCCCTCCCCTTAACGCGTCTCCAAGGCAGTGATCTTTGGTATCTACAAACCCTCTTTGAAACGGATGCCCGCCTGGACTATCAATTTGAGATAAACGGTAAAAATCGCCAGCTTGATCCACTAAATCCAATTACGCTCATGAGTGAGACGGGTCCTAATTCCGTGGTTACGATGCCCGGTTATCTGACCCCACCTGAGTTGCTGACTATGGAAGTCCCTGCTCCAGCGGGCAATCTCACCTCCCATACCCTGGAGAGCCAATTTCTCGATCAGACGCGCACCTTTGTTGTTTATGAACCGACTGGTCAAATTGTGGGCCAGAAACTGCCCTCCCTTTATTTGAATAATGGGGGGGATTACCTTGATTTGATTGACACAACGGCGCTTCTCGATGCGCTCATTACCGGGCGTCATATACCGCCCATGGTTGTCGTTTTTCTTCCGCCGGTCCTGGCTCTTGAAGAGTACAGTCAAAACGATGATTACATCAGCTTCCTTGCCGATGAACTGGTTCCTTACATCCAGGATAATTTCGGTACCGATGCCGACCCTGGGGCGACTGGGGTAATGGGGTCTGGATTGGGCGGGCTTGCCGCGCTCTATGCCGCCCAGTCGCGGCCTCGTGTGTTTGGGCTTGCGGCCGGTCAGTCTGTGGCCAACTCAAGTATTACTGGAGGTATCCTTGAACGTCGGGGAGGAATCCAGAGTGATCAGTCCATATCGGATCTGCCGGATCGAATATACCTGGTTGTAGGCACCTATGAGACGGCCGTTAACATTCAAGGCGAGCAGAAAAATCTACTCGAGGATAACCGCCGTCTGGTTGGTGAGTTGAAAGCATCTGGCCAGGAGATCTTGTACGAGGAGTTTCCCGAAGGACATAGTTGGGGTCTTTGGCAGGGCACGTTCGGACGGGCGCTCAACTATCTCTACAATAGAGGATCTTAATTGTAATGGATCTAGCTTGTGACCCGGGGAGGGCAGATTATAACTTCTGGCTGAAGCGATCCTCGCTTCGGGCACGAAAGATGAGACGAATAGGCGTGCCTGGGAAGGGGTATAACTCCCGGATCCGGTTTTCTAGGAATCGCCGATATGTGAAATGGACCCATTCCGGTTTATTCACAAAAAAGATAAATGTGGGCGGATCAACGCCAGCTTGTGTCGAGTAGAGAAACTTGACCCGGATACCGCCTTGCTGTGGCGGTGGGTGGCGGCCGATCGCATCGCGCATCAGTCGATTCATTTGGCCTGTCGATATGCGATGGTAACGAGCTTCATTAACTTCAATAACCGTTGACAAAATCTTGTCAACCCGCTGGCCGGTTTTTGCCGAGATGAATATAAGCGGGACATATGGCAGGAAGTTCAAATCCGATTGAATTTTCTCCGTGTAGCTGTTTATGGTATAGGCATCCTTCTCGACAGCATCCCACTTGTTGACCAGGACGATGACACTGGCCATTTCTTCGGCTAACATACCGGCTATGTGGGCGTCCTGAGATGTGATGCCTTCGGAGGCATCAATAAGCAGCAAGGCCACATCGGCACGTTGAAGAGCCTTCATGGCCCGTAAAACACTGTATTTCTCAACCCCTGGGTCGATTTTTCCACGGCGACGGATTCCAGCCGTATCGATTAGAGTAAACACGTGGTCCAGAACCATCAGCCTGGTATCTATCGCATCCCGTGTCGTTCCAGGAATCGGACTGACGATGGCCCGTTCTTCACCAAGGAGTTGGTTTAACAAGGTCGATTTACCCACATTGGGCCGGCCCAATATCGCCACTTTGATCGAATCATCCTCTAGTTCGTTATCAGCCTTGGGAATCACCTCAATAATGGCATCGAGAAAGTCTCCCGTCCCCATCCCATGAAGTGCCGATATGGCGTAAACCGCACCCAAACCTAATTCGTAAAATTCGTAAGCCTGGTCCCAAATTTTTCGGGATTCCAGTTTATTGGCCGCGACAATTATCGGCTTCCGTGAGCGACGGAGGATGTCGGCTACTTCTTTATCCGCAGCAGTAATTCCTGCTTGTCCATCCACAACTTGCACAATGATATCGGCGTCTTGAATCGCGATGCTGGCCTGCTGGCGAATCATAGGCAAGAAAAGCTCGGAATCTTCGGATAGGGCTTGAGTATGGTGACCCTCAGTGACTTCAATGCCACCAGTATCGACAAGCAGGAAAGTTGTGCCGCTCCATTCAGCTTCGCGGTATAGGCGGTCCCTGGTGGTGCCAGGTATTTCTGAAACAACCGCCAATCGCTGGCCAATGATCCGGTTAAACAGCGTGGATTTGCCAACATTTGGCCGGCCTACCAGCGCCACAAGGGCTTTTCGGTTCAAGATTATTCTCTCCTGCGTCGGGAATAAAAGATACCCAACAGTGGTATAGCGGCCATTAATTCGATGCCGTAACCTGCGGCCGAGGCCAGTGAACTATTGGCAGCGCCACCTGGACCGTGATCGAGACGTAATATATCGTTACGAAACGACAATGTCTCAGTGATCTCATCAGTTGCTGTCAAAACGCCGGTTATTATCACTGTAACACGGGAAGGTTGAGCAGATCGAACCTCCACGTCTTCGGCCGAAACGGTAACGAACGGTTCCAACAAGTAGGTGCCGGTAATCAAATTAAGGAGATCAACTGTAACACGTACATCACTTTCAGCCAGGGAATCGAGAATGGGTAAGGGGCCAAATAGAAATACGCGGACTTCTTCCGGATCGAGAATCGCCTCCAATCCTTCCCCAAGGGCGCGGATTTCTACCGGCCGTTGGACCACGCTGCTGGATAAGATCGGTTCGATCTCTACAATCACAACGACGGGTTGGATGTCCACCAACTGAACGCCATTCGGCAAATCCAAGGTAACCTGGCGCGTGTCTGTCTCAGTTAGACCGGATATATCGATTGGTTCGGTCTGAAGACGCAAGGCATCCAGGGTAGCCGGCAGACCTGTAACCTGCACGCTGCCTGGTTCAACCTTCACATCAAGCAAACGGTAGCCCAGAGCCGGTTCACCAATCCAGTTTACTGTAATGGGTTTTTCGGCAAAACCGGCCAACTCCTCGATGGGGATTATAACTTCTACTTCCACCGGATTGACTGACAGTCCTACTACACTGGCAACATTACCCTGCAAATCATAAAAAGTGGGCCGGCGGAGTTCGTCAATCGCCTCGCGGGCATCATCAAGAAACACCACAACCCGGCCTTCGGTTATCTGATCTACCCGTGGAGCCGGACCGGTAATCTGAACCGTATCCGGTTCAGCTCTTTCCTCACCAAGTTTATGTCCGCGAGCAACTTCTCCCCGTAGTTGAAGGGCAATCGGGATCTCTCGGGTAACAATTTGCTCCATCTCGATGAGTGCATCTTCTGGGAACCAGGAAACCAATTCGATCTGTTCTTCACCACCTTGTACCTGAATCATTACGGTTGAATCACCGTAAGGAATATCGCTCAAGTCAATGATAGCCTGGTAATCTTCTGGCGACGCCTGATCTAAGGCGGAAACAGGTCCTTGGATAGTCAAACGTATTACCTCCGGCGGTCTGCTAACCAGTTCAGCTTCCGGCGGTTTACCTACGATTTCTATTGGAACTTCCAAGGTGCTGGTATCTTCCGGGTCATTCGCCCGAACGGCTGTTGCCCAAATGATGATGGCTAACATGAAGACTACAACAAATGTGGTCATCCTGGAGAGCAGTGACAGAAAGGTATTCATCGCTTTTCTAGTCGATATCCAGTGAAGAGCAGCCCAAGTATTCGTAGAATCGTGTTATCCATTATGACGTTTGTATCGCTCCTGGCTGGCCTTGTAAAAAAGCATTGAGAATATTTCCAAGTTGAGCCGGATCCTGGCGACGAATTATCCGGCCATTATGAGCAATAGATATCTGACCGGTTTCCTCGGACACGACAATTATGATTGCGTCACTTACTTCGCTGATCCCCAGCGAGGCGCGATGTCGAAGACCCATCTGCCGGTCGGATAAGCTACGAGTTGACAAGGGCAGGACGCAGGCCGCAGCAGCGATCTGGTCTTTACGAAAGATAACTGCGCCATCGTGTAGTTCCGTATTCTTATTAAATACCGTCAGGAGCAATTCTACGGATGGTTCGGCATTTAGGGTGATACCTGTGTCAATATACTCCTGAAGACCAGTATCTTGCTCTATAACAATTAACGCGCCATCCCGTCGTCGTGAAAGCTGTAAACAGGCATTCGCAATCACCTCAACTACATGGCTATTGGTATCGGGCTTAAAAAAACGAAAATAGCCTCCGGCGCGACCAAGCTGCTCAAGCGCGCGCCTTAATTCCGGCTGAAATATAACCGGTACGGAAACGAGCAGGGCCGGCAGTATAGCTCGAATTAACCAACTTGAAGCCGTTAATTCAATGACGGTAAAGGAGATCAGACCCAAGACTACAGCAAGGATGATCACACCCCTCAACAGTTGGACGGCCCGAGTGCCCCTGATCAATACGAAGATGCCGTAAATGGCAGCCGCAACCAATAAGATGTCGAAAATATGATTTATCGGGCGTTCAGCAAACCGATCTAAAAAATAAGTAATCTGTTCCAATAAGGATCCCCGTTCGGTTTATTTAGCGACAGGCGATCAAACAGTATACGATTTCATTTGCTGTTCAGACGGCTCCTTGGCACGCTAGGATTTCTGCTCCGGTTTACGGAGATTCTCGCCAATGATAGACCGCTGTTTTCAGATCTGAAGCATCAGGCGTGCTCCTGCTCCAATCGCTGTAACAGCTTCTGGTAACTTATTGAGTTGGGCGGATCCAGTTGTAGGATCTTTTGAATCGTCCTTACAGCTTGTTCAGTATTACCGCTATTTAATTGCGTTTCGCCTAAGGTATCTAGCAATGCGATGGCCTCCTGACGTTTTCCCTGGTGCAAATAGAGGCGTGTCAGGCGGTTAACCAGGTTTTCATCGTCAGGCCACTGATCAACGAGTTCTTCTAGAATTCCTGTTACTTCAGCGCTTCGACCATTTTTCACCATAAGACCCAATGTCTGATCGACGCGTTGCACTGCCTTCTCGGGCTGACCTACCTTAAAATAAAGATCTACCACTTTCAGCGCCACATCCTTATCGTTAGGGGTAGCGGCACTCAATTCGCTATAGGCAATCAAGGCGTGATTCCAATCCAGCCTTTGCATATCAATATCGGCAATCGCCCGTAACAACCGCGATCGCCATTGCTGTTTATCAGTACCTTCTGGCACCAACTTCAAGCCTTCCAAGTATGTGTTTCGGGCTTTATCCATCTCAGCAAGGTTATAGTACACCTCACCTAACAACAAATAATGTTCCAAAGCCCGATCGATCTGCCCTTCCTGGGAAAGTACCTCAATTAATTTAGCTCGGTTGAATAGGTTCAAGGGCGAGAGCTCAACAGCTCTCTCATAATTGTCAAATGCCCCATTGATATCCCCGCGGACCCAGCAGGTGTCGCCAATCGTTAAATATTTGGTAACGGCTATTGGGATTCGATCTTGCCTGACCATTAATTCGGCGAGTTGTGTATGGCTGGCCAGATAATACGGAGATAATTGAATAGCCCGGTAGGCCTCTTCTACGGCGCTATCATACTTGCCTATATCGGCGTATTCTTGACTGCGAGACAGGGACTGCAACACCTGGATCGAACCAGCGGCAAAAATATCGCCCAGGATGAAGGTCTGTCCTTCAGCCGATAGATTGTCCAATCTCCGCCTGGCCTCGACAATGTTCTCCTGCCAACGATCATCTCCTAGGAAGGTAACCAGACCATGAACAAAACGGGCTTGCCTGACCGGTTCAGGTCCGGATAACAAACCATTGACCAGAAAGCCATATTGCTCGATTATCCGGTTACTCTGTTCCCTATCAACGGTATCTAAATCGATATATTTTAGTGACTCAACGAAATTTTCGGTGGCCCTGACATTGTCGCCGCGAAGTCGATATGCTTCACCAATCGCGTAGTAGCTGGCCGGCCGAAGAGTTGGGTCGGCGGCCGCCTGTTCGAGTTCGCCAATGGCTTGACTAGGTCGCTTTTGCACTTGGTAAAGAAGCCCAAGGCAAAAGTGGGCTGCTGCGCTAATCAAGCCGGTATCGAGCACCTGCTCAAAACAATCTATTGCCTCATCAACCATATCCCGGGTTTGGAACTCCAGGGCCTGGCTAATCAGCGTAGTTCTTGCCAGTTTACTGGTACCACCCGTTTGCTCGCTCGCCAATAAGCCATCATCACCTTCGGATAAGATCTCCTGCGCCAGGCTCTGCTGCGCAACTCGTTGAGCACTATATATTATTCCATGCTCCAGAGAAACCAGACCGGCACGAAAATTTGTTTTTCCATCCTCGGAAGAGGATAGTCGATCAAATATGACTGCAGGCGAATCAGCCGGAGTCAGTTGTTTCCCTTGCCGGATTAGTTCCACAGCAGTCATAACCTCAGCGTTACGCGGGTCGAGCTCCAAAGCTAACCGGCACACCTTTAACGCCAGATCTTTCTCTCCTCGGCGGCCGTAAAGCTCTGCGACAATCAAATATTCGCGTATAGCATTGCTAATGAGACCCTGTCGGCGATAGACAGCAACCAAACGCTGGTGCGCCCCCAGAAGATCGGGTTTTAGACTAACTGCCCTCAGCCAACTAACAACAGCCTCATCCAATTTCTTACGGCGCAGCTGGATCTCTCCGAGAGCCATGTAGGTTTGTCCGGCCTGATCCAGCAGGCCCAGGCGCTCCTGAACATCAGCGACATGTTTTAGATAAATGATATCGCCGTGCGAAAAACGTGAGGCCAATTTGTAATATTCAAGGGCCTTGTCCAACTTCCCCAATTCATAATAGGCCAAACCCAGGCCGGCGTATGCCGCCGGTTGATCAGCCTGTGCACCTACAGCAATTTCAAATTCGGGAATCGCTTCGGTCCAGCGCTGGTCCCAACTGTAAGAGTGTCCTCTCCTAAGCGCTTCCTCGTAGCGGCTGCGATCATCTACCAATAGGGGCCTCCATCAATATTAGGCGAAATCCTTAAAAGTATATCACAGGGACTATACCCCGAAAAGATACAATTAAACATAATATATCCTTGTACCTGATTCTTACTTATGGTAAGATAAGCAGTGCAGAGGGGATGTCACCTAGAAAATTGAGGAGTGTTTCGTTAGAAATTGACCAATAGGGTTAGCCAGTTTGTGGATCAAAATACCCACGAGTTGGACCTTTTTTTATGGAACGCAAGAATAATTAATGACCCCTAGGGAGGGTAAAGTAAGGTAGGTGACATGATGGAAAGCAAAACAAGTCGTTATATCCTCATCGGTATCGTTGCATTTTTGGTCGGTTGGGCCATTGGGCTCTTCTTATTCGGCTGGGTCATTTGGCCTGTTGAATACACAGGCGCTTATCCCCAGGACCTGACAGATAAATATCAGGAGATATATATTGTCGGATTTGCCGATCTGTATGCATTTGACAATAACACAGCGCGCGCCCAGGCAGCCTTTGAGGACTGGCCTGATGCCCCGCAGACGATCTGTCAATATGCAAGCATCTCAGATACACCAGACGAAACTGCCCGCTTGAACGCCTTGGCCACCGTGCTTAATGGCACCGGGTGTTCAGATCTTGATACAGGCCCGGTAGAGGAAGAGGCTGGAGGTGGTCGATCCGGTATTTGGTATCCTTTACTGATCTGTGGGCTTTTAGGACTTCTGGGTGTTGTTATCCTGGCCATTTTCCTTGTCTGGCAACGCCGTGGTAGCCAGGACCGGTACCAGGAAGAACAAGCGTATGACGATGGATCAGGAAACTCGATGGCTTCGAGGACCGAGTATGCGGAACAGCAGATCACGCCGATCGCCCGCTTCCAAACAACTTACTCGCGCGGGCATGATACCTACGATGAATCCTTTAGCATCGAAAATGCCGAGGGTGACTTCTTGGGCGAGTGCGGCGTTGGTTTATCAGAAACGATCGGGCCTGATCTCCCCAAAAATGTGACTGCTTTCGAAGTTTGGCTATTTGATAAAAATGATATTCGAACGGTCACCAAAGTAGTGATGAGTGACCATGCCTTTTTCGATGAGGCCATCAAGGCTAAGCTAGCCCCCAAGGGTGAACCCGTATTGGCGCGGCCAAATGAGACTATCGTCTTGGAAACTGCGACATTAATTGTCAATGCGGTGATAACGGAACTCGAATACGGACCTGAGGCGCTGCCACCACAGAGCTATTTTGAAAGATTTGTCGTCGAATTGTCGGCGTGGGCCAAAGAAGGCGATTTTCCTGAGCCTGATATCCAAGGCCACGTAGACGATATGCTTGACTTTTAAAAACCCGCCGTCAGATTTAAAGGGGGCTCGCTTTGGCGTACACCAGAGGTACGTGATTGTGGGTCCCTTTTTTTTTGGATCCTTTACCCAGTAGACCAGCATCTGCTTGAGCAAATCTTGGCTGATCGATAAGCATTGCTTTAATGCATCAGATGAAAAATCCACCCGAAAGGCTTGCTCTCTATATGCGGTGTGAAAAAGATTAGGCCTTTATATAAGGATCAAATAGTTTTTCCCACTCTTCTAAGGCATAGCGATCGGTCATGCCAGCAATATAGTCTGCGACAACCCGGTGTGGCGATTCCTGGCTCAGACTTTTTTGTGCTTTCACCGGCAACATCCTGGGTTCTCGTACATACGCCTCAAAAATCTCACCAATAAACCTTTCAGCCTTGTTTTGCATTCGTAATAACCGGTAATGGCGATACATCCGCTGGTATAGGAAATCCTTTAACTCCCTTATCTGTCCGGCAAGTGTGACGGAGTAGTGAACAACGTTCCCGGACTGTCGCTGCAATTGTTCAGGGTCAACGATGCTGGCCGAACTAATATTCAAAGCGGTCATTTCCGCGACATCGCCAACCATCAAACCTATTAGTTCGCGGATAATTTCCCTGCGGACAATCGGCCCAAACTCTTGTCCATCCCAGCCCACCAACTCCGTGAGCCTCTGCCATATCTTTAATTCTTCTAGATCAGAGGGACCAAACAAATCAGCCCGCAAGCCATCTTCCAGATCATGGGCATTGTAAGCGATCTCGTCGGCCAGATTGGCTATTTGCGCCTCTAGTGATGCCCGTTTATCGGGCTCGTAGCTAGCCACATCGCTCTGATCATACTCTGTTTCGTGCTTGATCATACCTTCCCGCGTTTCATAGGTAAGATTCAGGCCGATAAAGTTCCGATAGCGATCTTCTAGCTTCGTAACAACCCGATAACTTTGGGTATTATGGTTGAAACCGCCATGATCCCTCATCAACTCATTTAGGGCTTGCTCGCCAGAATGGCCAAATGGTGGGTGTCCCAAATCATGGGCCAGACAAATCGCTTCGGTCAGGTCCTCGTTTGCTCCTAATCGACGAGCTACGGATCGGCCGAGTTGGGCAACCTCCAGTGTATGGGTTAACCGGGTGCGATAATGATCGCCCTCATAAAAAACAAATACCTGGGTTTTATATTCCAGGCGGCGAAAAGCCGTGGTATGGATGATGCGATCACGATCGCGTTGAAATGCCGTTCGGCTGTCTGATTCTTCTTCCATATAAGCTCGGCCTCGAGAAGAGTCGCTTTTTAAGGCATAGGGAGCCAGGGTCAGGTTTTCTAACTGTTCCAACTCTGGTCGTTTCCTTTGAATACTCATAGGTCAACCTCTTCCGGGTAAAACTTGCCTCAATCTTATGACAAGTGTAACATAATCTCAGGGGCGTGAGAAATGGACAGAAAACAAGAGCAGAACTTGAGGATGGTGTTTGTCTTGCTGGTAAGCGCCGTCTTGTGTGGCCTGGCTACTTTCGTAGCCATCGTGCTGGTTATGGACCGGACGAGTACGCCTGCTTTATCCCCGACCAGCTCGCCTTTCATGATCGTTGTTGCCGATACTCCTGTCGCGCTTTACCCAGATCCCAACAAGATTGTTGTTATGGCCAGTGAAGCGGATAACCTGGCTTTCCCAGAATCAGCGGCAACGGCGTCTGCCATCCCGGGCAACCCAACTGACGGGCAACCAACCCTCACCCCTGCTCCTTTACCTCCAACGCCGATACCATTACCACCTCAGGTTATTTTTGTTGGATATGTGGTCCAACCTGCAGATACTCTTTATAGGATTACTCAAATACAAAATACATCTATTGATCTGATGGCCCTCTATGGTATCAGTTCAGATAATATGATAGTGGGGAATACGCTCTCCTTACCGGTGGCCAATCCTGCCTTTTGCCCAGGCCTGTTGCCCTATGTGGTTCGCGACCACGAAACCGTTTCCACGATTGCCAGCCGCTTTGGAACGACGGTCGAGGCGATTGGCGCGGTGAACAATTTGGATGCGAACTACGGCATCAAGACAACGCAGGTTATTTGTATACCGTAAAATAGTTGCGTTGGTCAATTTGCAGAGCCATTCATTTTTCCCCAGGTTTCAACCGATAACGTCTCAATCCTCCTTGATTGGCTATTTTCCTATTAAGAATGACAAATGACTGGAAAATAGCTGAGTTAATACATTCGCAGTACAAGGGGCTCTCGGGTAAAATTTAGTAGGAACGAATATTGATTTGAAGGGGTCACGGCAGCGTAATTGGCCGCGAATTGCTCCCATCAATTATAGTCAGTGATTCGCAATATTGAACAAATGCCACAAGGAACTCTCATGGATAAAAAAACCATTGTTGATATAGATGTGAATGGTAAGAAAGTGCTGATGCGGGTTGATTTCAATGTTCCGCTTAGCAGCTACGACCCGAGTGAAAAAATCTCTATCACCGACGATTCTCGGATTCAGGCCGCCTTGCCCTCGATTAATTATCTTCTTGAGCATGGCGCGGCGCTCATTTTGTGTTCGCATCTCGGCCGTCCGAAATCGCCAAAAGACATTCAATTTGCGATGGATCCGGTGGCTGAGCGCCTGGGCGAGCTGCTGGGACGGCCCGTCACCAAAGTTGATACGGTTGTCGGTGATGATGTCTCTAGGGCAGCGGCTAATTTACAGCCTGGTGAGGTGTTGCTGCTGGAGAATACCCGCTTTCTAGCCGGAGAAAAGAATAACGATCCTGTACTCGCCAGCCAGTTGGCCGATCTGGCCGATGTCTATGTAAATGATGCATTTGGCACGGCTCATCGGGCGCATGCCAGCACCGAAGGCGTGGCGCGGGCTATGCAGGCTAAAGCAGGTCCGGCTGTGGCTGGATTCCTGATGGAAAAAGAATTGACTGCTCTAAGAGTCACGGTCGACGATCCTCCCCGTCCCTATGTGGCCATCATGGGCGGCGCCAAGATTTCCGACAAGATTCAACTCATCGAACATTTGCTAGACATCGCCGACAAAATCCTTATCGGCGGCGGCATGGCCAATACTTTCTTCAAGGCCCAGGGATACGAAATAGGCAAGTCGCTATTCGAAGAGCAAGCAGTACCAGAAGCCAAACGATTGCTAGAAATTGCCGGCGATCGTTTGGTGTTGCCTGTCGACGTGGTCGTAGCCAAATCGCTTGAGAAATCATCCACGGCCCAAGATTTGGCGATAACCAATATCCCGGCCGACCAGATGGTATTGGACATTGGTCTGGTGACAATTCAACATTTCAGTGGTTCCCTGATGGGGGCTAAACTGATCGTCTGGAACGGGCCGATGGGCGTTTTTGAAGACGAGCGCTTTGCGGCCGGCACCAATGCCCTGGCGACAATACTGGCCGCTATGGTTGGTCAGGGAGCCACCGTGATTATTGGTGGGGGCGATTCAGCCGCGGCCGTGGCCAGGTCTGGGCTATCTGATAAGATGAGTCATGTCAGTACTGGCGGTGGCGCCAGTTTAGAGTATCTCGAAGGGAAATCATTACCTGGAATCGCCGCCCTGGATGACAGGTAGCAACATTTGGCCATCCCCAACTTATCGAAGAAAATTAGCTGCCGTAGCCGGGTTAAAGCGTTACCCGCTGCCGTAGACTTAGGAGACAGTATGGGACATCGCAGATGGATGTTTTTTTTATTAGTCGTTTTGCATCTTGTTTTTTTTACTGCCTGTAAAAAGCCAGATCCGGTGCCCCCTCCCCCGACATCGTCGGCGCCTAGCGAGACGCTGGTGCAAGCCTTCGATAATGATGTACCCATTCCAACCAGCGCCCCGGCCGTTGTCATGACGGTTCAGCAAACCTCGCCGGCGACTGTCGCCCCACAACCTACAGCCACTATCGTCGCCCCAACGGCCACGCCGGTTCCAGTAAACTTGTTATCGGCCGGCGACTTTGGCGATAATCGCAACCCATTAACCGGTGAAGAGGTGGCCGACGCGGCTATATTAAATCGCCTGCCGTTGGCAATAAAAATCTCCAATGCGCCGCCAAAGTGGGTGCGCCCCCAATCGGGGCTTAATGATGCCGATCTCGTTTTTGAGCACATAACCGAGGCTGGAATCACGCGCTTTACAATAATTGTTTATGGGCAGTCACCACCGGATGTCGGTCCTATCCGTAGCGCCCGGCTTATCGATTTAGAGTTGCCAGCCATGTACGATTCAGCTCTCATCTATTCCGGCTCTAGCGATGGCGTGAGGCAGAAATTATTGTCCTCAGATTTCAGACCGCGCATTTTGTTTGGGGGCGACGGATATTATCGAACCGGGGCTGACAAGCCACTAGAGCATACACTTTACGGCGATCCGGCTTTATTCTGGCAGGCCTTGGAGAGCAAAGGGCTAAATCAACGTCCAACCTTCCAGAATTATATGTCTTTTAGTAGTGAACCCCCACCGGGAGGGCAGTCAGCCGATGAGGCTATCATCGACTACGATTGGACCTTGATCAATTGGCGCTATGATCCGGCTACCGGTCGCTATCAAAGATGGAGTGATGGTGAGGCACATCTGGACGGTAACACTAATGAGCAGGTCACGGCCGCCAACGTCGTCGTCATTCTGGCTAACCATATTGAAGACCCCACAATTTGTGAGCAGATCACCAACGGAGTATGTACAGCCTATTCAGTCCAACCGATTCTCGCGGGTACGGGACCGGTTGTAATTTTTCGCGATGGCCTGCGTTACGATGCCACCTGGAATCGGGCAGGGCGCTATGATATGCTCACATTTACCGATACCACTGGACAGGCTCTACCCTTGCAGATCGGAAATACTTGGTTTCAAGTGATTCCGATCTGGTACGAAAATCCGGTGACGGTTAAGCCTTAATACATCCCTGGATTACTAAAAGCTCAGCATTAAGAATGGAGCCGCTCGCTGCGCCGCGCAGGGTATTGTGCGTAATTGCCATATAGCGCAGGTCCAGGACGCCACATTCACGCACTTTACCAACCGTCCATGCCAGACCATCCTCAGCGTCCCGATCTAGTCGGGGTTGGGGCCGGTCAACCTCATGGCGGTAGATTAGCGGCCGACCCGGACTACTGGGTAGTTCGCGACAGATAGCCGGCGGCTGCCAAACCTCTAGCGCTTCCACCGCCTCGTTCACGCTCGCTGGCCGTTCTAACTTGACCGATACGCTGGCCAGGTGGCCGTCCAAAACCGGCACCCGGTTTGCTTGTGCGCTTAACTTGAGGCTAGCTAAATGCATTTTCCCCTGATGAACAGTACCTAATAATTTCTTGGGTTCTGCTTCAAGCTTTTGATCTTCCCCGCCTATGTACGGGACGACATTGTCGAGGATCGACAGTGATGAAACGCCCGGGTAGCCTGCTCCAGAGATGGCCTGCATGGTGGTCATAATTGCCGCCTGAAGACCAAAAGAATCCTGAAACACTTTCATTGGTAATACAACGCTAGTGGTCGAGCAATTGGGGCTGGCCACGATGAAGCCTGTCCAACCACGTTCCGCTTGCTGAGTCGCAATGAGGGCCGTGTGATCGGGATTGATCTCTGGGATCAGCAGGGGCACATCTTCAATCATTCGATACGGAGATGCATTGGTAATCACAGCATAGCCGGCTTCAGCGAATATGGATTCTAGCTCTTTCGCCTCGTTGGTCGGCAAGGCAGAAAAAACCACTGGCACATCCAAATCTGGCCTGGTCTCCTGGACCACCAAATCTCGAACGGCCTCGGGGGGATCGCCGGGGATAACCCAATTGACACTGTCGCCATAAGGCCGACCGATAGTTCTTTCTGATCCTGTAACCCTAACAACCTCAAACCAGGGGTGGTCAGCCAGGAGTTGAACAAATCGTTGGCCAACTGAACCTGTTGCAGCCAGCACCCCTACCGGTATCTTTTTATCCATATAGCCTCCAGAAATGGTTTAGGGGCGAATTATAACCTTATGAGGTTGTGGCACCAACGCCAGAACGGGCGAGTCATTGGCCTTTATAAAGTCGAGATAAAAGAAAACGAAACTATCTTCTCAAAGTATCAAGAGCTTCGGCTACCCAGTCGGCGATTTCGGTAGCCAAAAGGCCGGCGTCGACGCCGCTCAGGTCCGCTGCCGCAGCATGTAGGAACCCACCCAGCACGGCCGCTTCAAAGGGCAGTACACCCTGACCCAACAAGCTGAGAATAACTCCCGAGAGAACGTCCCCGCTGCCGGCTGTTGCCAGAGCCGGATTGGCAAACGGCAAGAGTGCACAGCGACCATCAGCACCGGCTATTACTGTGAAGGCGCCCTTTAACAAGACAGTACATCCCCACTCGGCTGCTTTCTCACGGGCCAACTCAATCCGGTCGCGAGTTCGCATCGTCTCCAGGCTAACGCCCATGAGTCGGGCCATTTCACCGGCATGTGGCGTCAACACAGTATTCGCCGGCAGGCGATCAGCCCAATGGGGCATTCCAGCCAAAAGGTTCAAACCATCGGCATCAATGATCATGGGTGGCAATGCATCCTTCGGGTTATCGAATAGCGTCTCCATGAAAGGGAGCGCTGTGTGTAAGCCTGGGCCAATAAGTAACGCCTCATAGGACTTCATCTCGTCAAGCAAAGTCAGGGCGGACTGCTCTGTTAACAGGTCGTCACCGGCAATTGTTGGAAAGGTTGCTTCCGGCAACAAGATGGCCAATGCCGGCCGGATCTGCGCGGGCACGGCCAGCGCGACGAGTCCGGAACCTGATCGATAGGCCGCCCGGCCGGCTAACGCAGGGGCGCCCCAATAACGAGCAGACCCTGCTGCTATAAGCACCCAGCCAAAGGTACCCTTATGACCATCAAGCCGGCGCTCTGGCAAGAACGTACGCACCATCTGAGCTGTCGCCAACTCCACCTGCACCTCGGTGATTTCTGGTAGATCCGATCCAATGCCAATATCGGCTACGACGATCTCACCACAGGCGATGGCCCCGGGGAAAAGAAAGTGCCCTCGTTTTGGGCCGGCAAAAGTTACTGTCAGCGCGGCCGGTAAGGCCAAAACATCAATCTCCCCAGTATCACAATTAAGCCCACTCGGGCAGTCGATGGCGACGATAAGCGGGTTTGCTGTTGGTCTGTTTCTATTCGATTTCCCCGCTGTTATCTCCTGGTCCATCTCGCCTGGCATATTGTTCCCTAGAGATGCAATGGCAACCAAGGCGGGTCTAATATTCTCGGATAAGCGCCGCTCGCGCTCGTCCAAAGTGGCCTGTACCTGGTGCATTATCTTTGCCAGGTCACCTTTAAAAGACCTGGATACGCCAGTACCCAGGAGAGCATCTATCAGAATGTCAGTCACTTGTAATCGAGACCGTAGCACACGGTGGCGCTGGTCTAAATCAGAAATAATGACCGGCAGCCCCATCTCATAGACTTTGGCCATATTCGGGTCATCTTCGGCCGATCGTTCTTTTAACAGGTAGAAGGTCACCTGGGCACCTGCTTCGGCCAGATAGCGCCCGGCGACCAGACCGTCACCACCATTGTTACCCGGACCGACGAGGACGGTAATCTGCCGACCCGTGACCGGTGTCCGATCCATGATTGCTTCAGCAACAGACCGCCCGGCATTCTCCATCATCTCCTCATAGGAGACTCCGGCTGCATCGGCCGCTTTTTCAGCCGCCACTATCTCGCGAACAGTGAATATTTTTATCATCTGTAACTCCGCAACCTATAGGAAGTTAAATTCGCCATCGGCATGTTAATATCCATTCTACCTTTACTAACTGGCACAGCATAATGTCTTTGATCATTAGGTAAAATTTTGTCGATAATTCTCACTGACCAGTCTGGAAAATGCTCTTCCGATTGTACAGAATCCTGGTAGAATAGTATTCAGGTACTAAGCTAGGGTCTCTTCTCAACATGGAAAGGTTGGATTCTAGTAAAATCAGCCTCAGGGGCACGCTGTTTGTAGTCAATAAGAATTATTCCTCACAATCTAAAACATCTTACCGTTTATTTTTGTCAAAGATTTAACCAATGGGAGTGAAAATCAGATGAAACAACTATTTAGCTTTTTAGCCGGGGTAATCGTTGGCGGGGTTGCAGCCTTGCTACTGGCGCCAATGAGCGGCGAGGATCTCCGCAGGCAGATCCAGGAAGAAGCAAACGCCGAAATAAAAAAGGTCGATGCTGAGTGGAGAAAGATCATCGAGCAACTGAACCAGACTGTTGAGAACACACAGGCCGAATTAAGAGCATATATTGAACGAGCCCAGGCCGGCACTGGTGAAGAAGCAGTTAGTGAAGAAGCAGCTGATGAAACCACGGCAGAAAAGAGTTTGGGGGAATCTGCTTAAACCATTATCAATGGTTAATTTCTGCGTGTTAACTTAAACAGGTATTGGCGACAACAATTTTTTAGACAACATAAGGAGGCGTAATTTTGACATCAGAAAGCGCGTTTGGATCGTCCGATCAAAAGCCATTGCCCTGGTGGTTGGCTCTGATTGATGGAATCGCATTGCTTATTGTCGGCCTGCTCTTTTTGAGCAGCCCTGGGAAGACTTCGGTAATCGTAATCCAGGTAATAGGACTTTACTGGATCTTCTCTGGTATCTTGTCAATTATTAGGATGTTCATCGATCACTCGAACTGGGGCTGGAAGTTGTTTGGCGGGATTGTGGGAATCCTGGCCGGGATGTTGATATTACGATACCCGTTATGGAGTACCGTGATCCTCGGCAATACCGTCATTATCATCTTGGGCTTTGCCGGGATCTTCATAGGTATCGTGAATATTGTCCAGGCTTTTCGCGGCGCCGGTTGGGGAGCTGGCTTGCTTGGTGTCATCAGCTTCCTGTTCGGCCTCATATTGCTGGCCAACAACTGGTTGTTTGCCTTCTCATTGCCGTGGACTCTCGGTGTGTTGTCCGTGATAGGAGGTATCATCATCATTTTCGGCGCTTTCCGCTCCCGGTCTGAGGCCAAGGCTGCGAAGCCAAGTAGCAGCGAGTCAAAGCCACCTGACGTAGAAGCGCCTGAGCCCGTCGTAGCCGAACCGGAAGTGGCCGAAAAGGCGAGAGCCGGCACAGTAGCAGCCGTGGCAGCTGAGGCGGTTGATGAAGTCTCTGAACAACCCGATGAAGAGGCCCCGAAAGCCGAAGTTGTCACCGCAGAAGTCGAAGAGGTGGCGGAGATTCCTGACACGACAGGTGAAAAATCAAAGTTCAAGCAACCCCTCACCTATATTGAAGGGATTGGACCGGCATACGCCGAGAAACTGAATGCTGCGGGAATTATGACCCCTCTGGATCTGCTTGACCAAGGCGCTTCTCGCCAGGGACGGCTTGAAATCGCCGAAAAGACAGAGCTTAGCATGAAGCTAATTTCCAGGTGGGTAAATTTGGTGGATCTGTTTCGCGTCCCTGGAATCGGTGCTGAGTATGCCGATCTTTTAGAGAGGTCAGGTGTGGACACCGTGCCTGAATTGGCCGGGCGTAATGCCATGAACCTGCACGAGAAAATGGTCGAAGTGAACGAGGAAAAGAAACTGGTTCGAGAAGTTGCCGGTTTGCACCAGGTTGAAAAGTGGATTGCAGAAGCCAAGGAATTGCCCCGAAAGATCACCTTCTAGGCAGTTGATCGGCTAAATCGAAATACAGATGAGTTTGATTCGATTTGTTGGCTTACTCAACCTTTCGTTCACTGACTCTTTACCGCAAATATCTAGATAATCGGGCGATCCTCGCTGATTAATCGTGGCATGGACAGATAGCCTGTTTTTTTTGGCGACAGCAGGCTATCTGTTTTTCTATTAATGGCCATCTTCTATTTTCTTTGACCTAGCTTTTTTCATCGAACGAGTTTGATTGCCCAGATATCGCGCTGAATAACTCCAACCCATCTTAATCGGGAGGAAAAGAGCCAATTGGAACCGCTCTGTGCCACCACTTTCACTCCATTGCTGGGTCTGATCTAGCTCTAAGCCAGATTCCGGTTTTTCTCCGTGCTGATACCTGTCTAGAGCTTGTTCGTAGGTCACTTGATTGGCGCTTCGGCGATCAGCCTCTCGCCGAGTAATGCCTGCCTGGCTAAGCTTCTGGGTTGGGTATTCGACCTCATTTTCGCCTGGCACCTTATCTGTTCTAATACGTCGATATGGGCCAGGTTTCCGTCGCCACCGGCTTCGCTATTGGCGCAGCCCAGATTTTTGTAATACCGGCAAATCTGCAAACAGTGGCCTCTTTCACGGGGATTATCCTGGTCGTCGTTAGTTATTCGCACCTGGCTTCGAAGTCATTCACCGCACGAACACAAAAGATCATCAATTCACTATCATTCTCATCATGAGTATTAAAAGCGCCGTTTAATACGATATAGACTTTCCGGTTCAGAGACTCGACATCCTAAAGGGAAGCTTGCCCTGCGACCGCCGTGTCTCAAGGACGATGATCGTTTCCCCCTTCTGACCAGGTACAACACAACTATCTAAACCCAACTCATCCTGCGTAGGGATTGTGAACTACTCCTAAATAATGCCCGAATTCACCGGGATCTTCTATCATTGGAGGAATATTCGGAGTTAGAGCCCCAATGGCCTTATTACAATCCTCGATATTTGAGCTAAGAAAGCCAACAACCATAAGAACTTACCTTAATGCCTTTGTTTCTCGCTATAGGATCGACATGTTAATCAATAAGGGGAAGGTCCAGGCCTGCATGTGCCTGTGAAAGCTGGTGAATTTTGCATGGGTGATCCGTTCAGCTACGATTCCGCTACCAGCAAACCATGCATACTCGCGTTCTATCTGTGAAAGTTTTGTCTTAATATGCGACCATAGGCGAGAGTCGCAGTATTGCATAATAATAGCCAAACTCTTCCAGGAGACAGAACCAGTTGATGACCAATTGTGAAACCTTTGGGGGAAACCGGTTTTTCATTGCTGATTCAACTCAAGTATAATCTGGTCTTGAAATCTCCAGCTAATAGTTCTTTCAAGGCTTTTTGCCATCCATTCAAAAGGATGATTTAGATGAAAGTGTTTGTGACAGGCGGTACCGGATACATTGGCCAGCACGTGGTCCGCAGACTATTAAACCGGGGCTATGATGTCGTTGGCCTGGCCCGCTCGGAGAAATCCGCCATTGCCCTCAATGTATTGGGAGCGCAGGTCGCTTTCGGTGATATCCTAGATCGCGAATCTATGCGCGACAGTATGATCGGCAGTGATATCGTTATTCATTTAGCCGGTTGGTACAAACTCGGTAGCCGAGATTGGATGCAGGCGGAAGCGATCAACGTCGCCGGGACACGAAATGTGTTACAGTTGGCTTTCGAACTGGGCGTGCCAAAGATAATCTATACCAGCACCCACTCCGTATATGGAGATACGAAAGGGGAGATGGTAGATGAAACCTTCTTCCAAGGGGGGCCATTTGCCAATGAGTACGACCGCACCAAGTGGTTGGCCCATTACAAAGTTGCTGTGCCCTTAATTGAAGCAGGCGCACCGATCATCATACTTATTCCCGGGGTTGTTTATGGCCCTGGCGATCACAGTTTGATCGGGCAACTTATGGAACTTTTTTACCGCGGACGCATGTTTGCGATTCCTGGCCCTGATTTTACGACTACCTATGCCCACGTTGAGGATATCGCTGAGGGGCACATCCTGGCTGCCGAAAAAGGCCAGGTTGGTCAGAGCTATATCCTGGCCGGTCCGGCCATACCCCTAGGCGAAGTGGTTGATTTCTGGGGACAGCTCACCGGCCGGCCGGTTCCTATGGTCCGCGTTCCGGCCAGATTTATCATTCCCTTTACCCCACTCTTTGGCGTTCTTGGCAGTTTTTTCGCACTTCCGCCGCTACTGAGCGAAGATGCGGCTCGCCTGCTAACTATGAACAACATGGTGCTGGCTACCAAGGCTCAAAAGGAACTTGGCTGGCGTACGCGCTCTATGCAGGAGGGGATGATCGAGACTTTTCGTTGGATAGCCGGCATAGTCCCGGCCGAACCCGTCAGCCGCCAGACCGAACGCAAAATTGCCGGGTTGGCGCTCCTAACGGCCGCAGGAATTCTTACACTCTGGTTAATTGGCCGCCGGCGGAAATAACCGCGAAGATAAATGACAACTGTCACAAAAATTGGCGACATAAGACAGTAGGCGGAATTGGGCAAAGTGGGTATGCTCTTCTTGTTCACTTCTTGTTCCCATTATCAGATCATGATGCGCCCCAGGCGCATACAACCCGGTGAAGCGCATGAAAGGAGATCCCCAATCTGATGCGCGTTGAACTAAAGCGTATCAGCAAACATTTTGGCCCGGTAAAAGCCAATGATAGGATATCTTTACTCCTGGAAGAGGGGAAAATTTACGGCTTGCTTGGTGAAAACGGGGCCGGCAAAAGCACTCTGATGAAGATCTTATCCGGATACCAGCCTCCGGATAGTGGGGAGATACTCTTGGACGGTCAACCGGTTCTGTTTGACTCCCCGGCGACAGCCTTGACTGCCGGGGTGGGCATGCTCTACCAGGATCCTTTGGATATGCCGCCTTTCCGGGTCATCGACAACTATTTACTCGGACGGGACAAGAGATTGCCCCTCAATTATAAAAAAGCGGCCGCAGAATTGCAGGATTTATCAACACGTTATGATTTTGAGATAAATGTCAACGCTTTCGTTGACACCTTATCGATGGGCGAGCGCCAGCAGTTGGAGTTGGTGCGCCAATTAGCCGGTGGCGCCCAGGTGCTCATTCTTGATGAGCCAACTACCGGTATTAGTGCCGAGCAGCAAAAACTTCTATTTGATTCCATGCGAAAATTAGCCCAGGAAGAGGGCAAGACGCTGATATTGGTGTCCCACAAGCTTGATGAAATTCAGGAGCTGTGCAACCATGCCTTCATTCTTCGTCAGGGCCAGTTAGTTGGTGAATCCGAGGTACCCTGTCTGAATGAAAATCTCGTCAGGATGATGTTCGGCCAGGTACCTGCCAAGAGCGAACGGCCGTATTTTGAACTTGGTGAACCGGTTCTGGAAGTAGAAAATTTGAGCGCGGGAGATTATCGGCTAAAGATTGAGGATATAAGCCTGTCCGTGCAAGCCGGTGAAGTTTTTGGCTTGGCTGGATTAGAGGGTAGCGGGCAGCGGCGTTTGATCCAGGCTTGCGCCGGGCTCATACAACCGAACAGCGGGCGCATTAGATTGGCCGGCGAAGATATTTCCGGCTGGTCCTATCACCGGCGACAATCTGCCGGAGTAGCCTATGTAGCCGCCGGCCGGCTGGAAGAGGGCCTGGTTGACGACCTCTCCTTAACCGAACACCTGGTCCTGGCCCAACCCAAGCATTCATTCCTGGTCGATTGGGATGGCGCCCGCCAAGAAATGGAGCGGCGCATCGTACACTACCAGATTGTCGGCCGGCCGGACTCGACGGCCGGCGAGTTGAGTGGCGGTAACCAACAGCGTTTGTTATTCTCCTTACTGAATAGCCCCCTCAAGTTGTTATTATTCGAACATCCTACGCGTGGTCTCGACGTCCGGTCAACGAACTATATCTGGGAGCTGTTCTACCAGCGGCGGGAACAAGGAACAGCACTTTTGTTTTTGTCGGCCGATCTAGATGAAATTATCGAACGCAGTGATCGCATCGCTGTTTTTTCGGGTGGCCGGATGTCAAGAGTTGTTTCCGCCAACGAGACATCGGTAGATGAATTGGGTCACCTCATTGGAGGGCAGCAATGAAGTTGCGCCATAGCCCCTCGATTGGTTGGACCTTGACCAGGCAGCAGGCTTTGTTATGGATTTGGCCCATCGTGCCGGTAATCGCGGCCTTACTCTTTACGGCCGGTTTATTGGTAATATTCGATACCTCGCCCATCGTAGCGGTCCGGGCTATGTATCAAGGCGCCATGGGGGAATCATCTAACCGTTTAAGCGTGATTGCTTTTTGGATTCCACTTATGCTAGCCTCCACCGGCCTGCTGGTAACTTTCCGGGCAGGATTATGGAATATCGGCATTGAAGGGCAGATCATATTAGGCGCGATCGGGGCGAGTTGGGTTGCCTTAAGAATCAATGCGCCCGCGCCTATCCTAATCGCTATTGAACTGATCGTTGCCATGGCAGCCGGGGCTATTTGGGCTTTGATCGTGGCTGTGCTGAAAACCCGTGGTCGCGTCCATGAAATATTTGGCGGCTTGGCTTTAAACAGCCTGGCTGTCATCCTGACTAACTATTTGATCTCTGGCCCCTGGCAACCGGCCGAGGGCGGATCTTTTCGGGGGACAGCACCGTTCCCAGACAAAGCTTTGTTGCCTCTGTTAGGCGAATCCCGTTTTGCCCCTCTGTCGCTGCTTTTCGCCCTGGTCGCCTTTGGCCTGGTCGTCATCGCCTTAAGAGGTACTTTCTGGGGACTCAAACTAAAAGCCCTGGGCAAAAATGCTTATTCAGCATTCCTTCTCGGCGTATCAAGCGAGCGGGAGATTATATTGGCTATGATGTTCTGTGGGGCCCTCGCCGGTTTGGGGGGTGCTGTGCGAACGCTTAGTTGGTTTGACAGTTTGCGTCAAAGTATCTCGGGCGGGATCGGTTTCACAGCGTTGTTGGTCGTCATGCTGGCCAATTATAATATGTGGCTTGTCCCCTTCATCGCCCTGTTTTTTTCGGGTGTGCTTCAGGGCAGTATTACCTTACAACTACGTACGCAACTCCATTCATCATTGGGCGGTATACTGACTGGCGTAATGGTTCTATTCGTATTACTTTTTAGTGACCCACTGAAGCTGGGCATCACTGGTTCTAAATTGGGTTCTGATCACGGCCCTCCCGAAGTCAGAGGTCAGCCTCTGGATCCTTTCGGGCGCGACATTCCAGAGGGTGACTGATGGACGATAGCGAACTTATTCGATTCCTGGCCTCCATTATACTGGCTGCAACGCCATTAATTATCGCCGTTTGCGGTGAGACAATCACGGAACGTTCCGGGGTCGTGAACTTATCTTTGGACGGAACTATGTTGATGGCCGCCATGCTAGGCTTTATTGTGGCCCTGGAAACAAATAATGTCTGGTTAGGCTTCCTGGCCGGCGCCAGCATTGGCGCATTCTTTGCCCTGATCGTCGCTTTTGGCAACATTCGCCTGGGCGCCAGTATGGTTGCCGTTGGTTTCGTATTGACGTTGCTTGGGGATGACCTGAGCGCATTCCTGGGACAAAACTATACCCGTATACCGGGACCGGCAATTGTTCGCGGGGGTATCCCCATCCTGCAAGATATCCCAATCCTTGGGCCGATATTCTTTGATCAGGATATTGTTGTTTATTTCTCCTTTGTCCTGGTCGGTGCGACCTGGTATTTCCTCAACCGGACCCAGCCCGGCTTGCATCTGCGTAGCGCCGGGGAGCGGCCGGAAGCAGCCTTCGCCCGGGGAGTTCCAGTCAACCATGTCCGCTATCTCTATACCATTGTTGGCGGCTCTCTCGTAGGCATTGCCGGGGCGTCCTACTCTCTCAACGTAAAGATCGGCTGGGCTGAAGGCGCCACTCGAGGATTGGGCTGGATCGCCCTGGCAATTGTCATCTTTGGCGGCTGGTCGCCTATCGGCGGCGCCATGGGTGCGCTCCTGTTCGCCGCGACCCGATCGCTCGTCACCGTCCTGCAAAAGAGTTACCCGGAGGTACCGGCCACAGTTTTTCTGGCCTTACCCTGGATCTTAATGATCGCCGTCCTGGTTCTTGCCGGCAGCGGTTCCCTGCAAAGATTAGTAACTTTCCTGCCAAAATCTGTGCAGCCATCGATGAGCCGGCTGTTACGCGTTCAGCCGCCGGCGGCATTAGGTACAACATTTGAAGAAAATTGAATAAAATATTCCCTACTGGTATTCTCATGAAGAGTAACTGTTATTCTTTTATAGTCGAGGGATTGTGGCAATCAGATCACAATTCCTCACAATTTCAGTCATAAGAGGAGAAGAAATGATTAAAAAACGTAGTTTGTATGTATTGCTGTTGATCATGGCAGCCCTCGTTATCGCCGGCTGCGGCGGTGACGGCGCCACAGAGACGCCGGTCAGCGATGCGGAAGAAGCTGCTGTCCCGACTGAAGCCGCGACCGAAGAGCCGGCCGATGTCGAAGACGTACCGGCTGAGGCAGACGCATCAGAATTAGAAGCCATCCGCATCGCCGTGGTCATGCCTAGCAGCATTACCGATCTGGCCTGGAGCCAGGCGATTTACGATTCCTTGCTCCGGATTCAGGAGGAAGCGGGTGGTGCAGACGTGGTAGAAATCAAGTATTCCGAAAACATGTTCGTCGTTCCCGACGCCGCAGCGGCCATTCGGGATTACGCCGCTGATGGATTTGACCTGGTCATCGCCCACGGGACCCAATACGGCACTTCGATGTTCGAGATTGCCCCAGACTTTCCCGATACCAGTTTTGCCTGGGGTACAGCCACGGATGTTGGAACCGATCAGGGTTTGGAAAATGTCTTCGCCTATGAAGCCCGCGCAGAAGAAGGCGGCTTTGTTAACGGTGTTCTGGCAGCCAATCTCTCTGAATCAGGTGTTCTTGGCGTGGTAGGCCCGGTGGAAGCTGGCGATGCCAAGCTTTACATCGATGGTTTCGTCGCCGGGGCTAAAGCGGCCAAACCGGGTATGGTTGTCAATGTATCCTACACTGGATCCTTTGGCGATACAGCCCTGGCGGCCGAAGCGGCCAATACCCATATCTCGGCCGGCGCTGATGTACTCACCGGTTCAGCCCAGCAAGTTGTCGGCGCTATTGGCGTGGCCAACGAACAGGGAATCCCCTGGATGGGCACCCAATCTGACCAGAGCTCCTTGGCGCCAGAAATCGTGGTAGCCTCCCAGTTGTATGATTGGGATGGCGTTCTGACCGACATCATCAAAAAGCATCAAGCTGGCGAGGTCGGTGGCAGCGCCTATGCCCTGACCCTGGCTAATGGCGGCCTGGTTATGAAGTATAGCGATTCGCTGGATCCCGCGGCCGTTGCCGCCGCCGAGGCTGCTGAGGAAGATATCAAGAGTGGCGCAATTGATGTGATGGCCGTCGCATCAGGTGAAGCCATGGCGGAGGTTCCTGCTGAAGCCATGGAAGATATACTCTTCGGCGTGATTTTGGTCGGACCGAAAAATGACCATGGCTGGAGCCAGGCTCATCATGATGGCGGTCTCTATGTCGAGGAGAATCTACCCGGCGCAACCATGATCGCCTTCGAATCTCTAAACCCGGCTGATAAACCTGAAGCCACATTGGAAGGTATTGTCGATGATATGGTTGCCCAAGGCGCCAAGTTGATCTTCACGACCTCTGACGAATTCGAAGAAGATACCCTCGGCGCTGCTGAAAAACATCCCGATGTCACTTTCATCAATGTCTCTGGTGATGACGCCCTAACCGGCGAAGCGCCGGCAAACCTGGGTAATATTATGGGCCGGATGGAGGACATGAAAGCCATCGCCGGTTGTGCGGCCGCCCTGGCTAGTGAGACCGGCAGCCTTGGTTATCTTGGCCCGCTGATCAACTTTGAGACCCGTCGTCTGGCCAGTTCGGCTTATCTGGGCGCCCGGTACTGCTATGAGAACTATCGGGACATGAATGCCAACGACCTGGAATTTACCGTTAATTGGATCGGCTTCTGGTTCAATATCCCCGGTGTGACCCTGGATCCAACAGAAGTAACCAACAGCTTCATTGATTCCGGCGCCGATGTCGTGCTAAGTGGTATTGATACGACTGAAGGTATCGACGTCGCCGGGCAGCGCGCAGCACAAGGTGATGCGGTGTGGGCCGTCCCCTACGATTTTGAAGGTTCCTGCGATAACGCGCCGGATATCTGCCTGGGCGTACCATACTTCAACTGGGGTCCTGCTTACCTGGAAACAGTCAAGGCCGTTCAAGACGGCTCCTGGGAACAATCTTGGGACTGGAATGTTGCCTACTGGGATGATCTTACCGATAACGATAAGACGCCAGTGGGTTGGCTCGATGGACCTGGCTTATCAGATGAAATGAAGAGTAACCTGGATCTGTTCATTGCCGGACTGGCCTCTGGTGACATCAATGTGTGGTCCGGGCCGATGAACTTACAAGACGGCACCGCTTACCTCGACGATGGCCAGGCGGCCACCGATGAGGAGATTTGGTACCTGCCGCAATTGCTCGAGGGCATGGATGGCCCTAGCAATTAACCTATAACGACTCACGTCATTTAGATGACGTATGTCACTTTATCAAGGAGTAGAGGGTAATTCCTCTGCTCCTTGATAATCTCGGTGATACTAGTCAGATTGCCCGTGCCTGAACCTACCTGAATCTCTTTCCATGTGTGCCACCTCTAATTGAGAGGGCGAGGGAGGGAACGAGTGCGAAGAATCAAATTCTACCGTCTGCTGGACGGATTGGTTCCGTTCATCGCTGTTGCGGCAGCCCTTGCCGTTGGAGCCATTATTCTTTTGCTTCAGGATACCAATCCATTGACGGCTTATGAGGCCATGTTCAAGGGCGCCTTTACCAATAAAAATGGACTGGCCGACACACTAGTTAAGGCCACTCCTCTGTTGTTGGTGGCTCTGGGTGTGGCCATCGCCTTCCGGGGCGGGGTAATCAACATTGGCGCCGAAGGCCAGCTCATCATGGGCGCTCTGCTAACAACCTATCTGGGGGTAGAGTTAGGCGATTCGCTGCCCGGCCCGCTGGTGATCCTGATTTGTTTGCTGGGCGGGGCGCTAATGGGCGGGGCGTGGGCAGCCCTACCTGGCTATCTAAAAGCCAAGATGGGCGTCAATGAGATCCTCAGCACCATCATGATGAATCAGATTGCCATTCAAATTGGCTTCTTCCTCTTACGAGGGCCTATGATCGACCCGGCCGAATTGGCCGCAGGCACCGGCATCCCCCACTCTGCCCGGCTGCCCGATACGACTGACTTGCCCCGCTTCACTGATATAGCTGCCTGGCTGGGATTGAGCAAGTCGGCTGAGGAAATGGGCTTGTCAGGATTTGCGGCCGAAGTTTATGGTTTATTCGTTGAGCCCACGCGATTACATTCAGGTTTGATTATCGCCGTCGTCCTGGCTGTGCTGGTTTATATCTTTTTATGGCGTACAACTATCGGCTATCGCATTCGCGCGGTAGGCCAGAACCAGGCTGCGTCACGATATGCCGGGATTAACGTGTCCCGTTACATCATTTTATCGATGACCCTCGGTGGTGTGTTTGCCGGCCTGGCCGGTTCCATCGAGATCTTGGGCCTGCACCATCGCATGTTTGAGCCAACGGCCGTCTCGGCCGGGTATGGATTTTCTGGAATCGTCGTCGCTCTATTCGGCTTTTTGCATCCGCTGACCATCATCCCCTCGGCCTTGCTTTTCGCCGGGCTACTCGTCGGCGGAGACAAGATGCAACGCGCCGTCCAGGTTCCCCAGGTATTGATCACGGTTATTCTTGGCCTGGTCGTGCTATTCGTCGTCAGCGCCGATATTTTGGTACGACGCCGGGCAACGCGTCGGGTTTCGGTTGATGAACCAGCGCCGCCCGGCCCAGATCCTGGCACCCAATCAGGCTCGGGCTCCGGAACAAGCCCAGGAACAGGCACAACTGTGGAGGCGATATCATGAACGAAAATCTCACAGCTATGGCCATCGTCTTGGGTATTATTCATTCCGGCATCCGCGTGGCCACCCCTTACCTTTATGCCTCATTGGGCGAGATGTTTGGCCAGCGCTCTGGCGTGCTCAACTTAGGGGTCGAAGGCATCATGCTTGTCGGCTCCTTCTTTGGTTTCTATGTTGTCTTTGAAACCGGTAACCCCTGGCTAGGTTTTGCCGCCGCCGCATTCGTTGGAGCCCTCATGGGCCTGTTGATGGCCGTGGTGAGCGTCACCTTCAAGGCCGAACAGGGAATAAGCGGTATTGGCCTGTCCCTTTTTGGTCTCGGAGTTTCCAGCTTGCTGTTCAAAACAATGTTGGGCTCTGTTGAAGGCGTGGAAGGATTCTCACAACTCAAGTTTTGTCTCTCCTCTATTGGAATTGACTCCACCTTCTGCCTCAGCGATGTACCCATTGCCGGAGAGATCGTATTCAGCCATGGCGTCATGACTTATATTGCCTATGCCCTGGTACCAATCGCCGCTTATGTGCTGGGTCGCACGACTTGGGGGCTGAGAATCAAGGCCGTCGGCCAAAATCCTGAGGCAGCCGACTCATTGGGCGTCAGCGTAAATCTGGTGCGCTATATCACCGTCACAGTTGGTGGCCTGATGGCCGGTATCGCCGGGGCCTCGCTCTCCATTTCATTGCTAGGCGTCTTTCAGGAAAACATGACCAATGGTATCGGCTTCATCGCGGTGGCCCTGGTCTATTTTGGCGGCTGGTCGCCTTGGGGTGTGATGGCCGGTGCACTCTTGTTCAGTACTGTCAGTTCAATTCAGTTATGGGGTCAGGTGCTAAACCTGCCCATCCCTTCGGACGTGGCTGTTATGCTGCCGTATGTCCTGACGATTGTAGCCCTGGCTTTACCCATTCGCCGGGCGGCCCAGCCGGCCGCCCTCACCAAGCCGTTCACTCGCGGTGAGAATTGAGCAACGCTCCTGTACTGAAAAGCCAGCCGGCGTTTGTTTTAGATGATTCGTTACGACGGTTCAAGACAGGTGAAAAGAGAGAGGATTCATGAGCGAAAATAACCTGCTACCCTCTGGATTACCTCGTATTGAGTCCCTGGAAATGCGAGGAATCGTCAAGAAGTTTCCCGGCGTCCTTGCCAATGATCACGTCGATTTTGACGTGAAGGCGGGCGAAATACACGCTCTCCTGGGTGAAAATGGCGCCGGAAAGAGTACCCTAATGAAGGTCCTTTATGGTCTTTACCAACCTGACAGTGGGGAAATCTTGTTGAACGGCGAAGTAATCAAGATCAATTCACCAACGGATTCTATTGCCCATGGCATTGGCATGATTCACCAACACTTTATGCTGGTAGATAATCTGTCAGTGGCCCAGAATGTCGCCCTGGGTCTAAAGTCTACCCGCGAACCCCGCCTGGATTTGGACGTGGTTTCCAAACGCATCGTCGATCTAGCCGAAAAGTATGGCTTACAAGTTGATCCACGAGCGATCATATCCAAGTTAGCCGTGGGTGAACGTCAACGGGTTGAGATTGTCAAGGCTCTCTATAGAGGGGCTGCTCTGCTCGTCTTGGACGAACCAACGGCCGTGCTGACTCCTCAAGAAGTTGATGATATATTCGTTATCTTCAGGCAAATGGCCCGGGACGGCCATGCCCTGATCTTCATCTCCCACAAACTGGACGAAATTATTGACCTCACCGACCGGGTGACAGTTCTACGCGATGGTCGGGCAATAGGAACACGACCTACGGCCGGCGTAACGAAACGGGACTTAGCCAATATGATGGTCGGACGAGAGGTGCTACTGGAGCGTGTGCGAGTGGCGCGAGAGGTGGGTGAAGTTCGCTTGCAAATAAAGGGCGTGACGGCGATTAACGAGGACGAGAAACAGGTCCTCAAAGGCATCGATTTCGAAGTCCGCAGCGGCGAGATAGTGGCCGTGGCCGGCGTATCCGGCAATGGCCAGCGTCAACTGGCAGAGTGTATTGCCGGCTTGTTCCCGGTAAAAGGTGGCCAGATCAAACTAGAAGATAAGGATGTTACCAACCTGCCAACTGCGGCCATCCTGGCGGCCGGCCTTTCCTATATTCCGGAAGAACGGATGCACGATGGGGTCATCAAAAACTTCTCTGTGGCTGAAAACTTGGTCTTGCAAGACCATGTGAACAAGCCGTATAGTAACGGTTTGTTCCTCAATTTTAAAAAGATTGAGAGCCATGCCCAGGATATGATCACTGATTTTGACATCAAGACACCCAGCAAAGATACACCGATTAAGAATCTTTCCGGGGGAAACATCCAGAAGTTGATCTTGGCCCGAGAGCTATCACGCCGGCCGCGGGTTTTGATAGCTGCGCAGCCAACTCGAGGCGTTGATATTGGCGCCACCGAATACATCCATAACCAGCTTCTTTTACAACGGGCCGAGGGCCTGGCAACGCTGCTAATTTCTGAAGATTTAGATGAGGTCCAGGCATTATCTGATCGCATCGTGGTCATGTACGGCGGAGAGATAATGGGCATTGTCAACAGCAAAGAGGCCAGCGTCGAAGAACTGGGTCTCATGATGGCCGGAGAAAGCCTGGAAAAAGTGCGGGCAAAAACCACCGAGGAAATGGCGGTGGAAAATAATCAATCCGAATAATGTTTACAGTGGTGGCAGGAGGTTTCCCAGGCCTCGTTTACCTTAAAACCTGTTCCGCGGGGGTGAAGCTGGAGTTGGGCGGGCGTGATCCTCAATTATGGCTTTTTCAGCGTCGTATCGGGTCATTGCCTGGCCTTGACTATTGGCTCGGGCCAGCTTAATCGCTTCCTCGATATCTTGCCGGGCCGCCTCATAGCGGCGATTACGACGCTGGGCGCTGGCGCGTAAATAGTAAAGTTCAGCCACGAAAGTAGATTGATCAGCAGATTTGGCCGCACCTAGACCTTGACTAAAGTAGTTGATGGCCTCATCTACCTCGCCTACACCCAAACTGTATTGACCCGCTAAAAGGTTAGCCTGGGCAACGGCAATCGGTTTTTCCAGACCCAAACTTAAAGCCCGGAGAGCACTGTCTCGCGCTTTTTTAGGTACTTCGCGCTTATTGTGTGCCGTCAAAAGTGCCTCTAGCAGGTAACCCTCGGCCGAATTTGGATTGTCTCCAAGAAAGCTTTGGGTGAAATGTTTGGCCGTATGATTCATTCCACGCCGCCGGTAAGCATCGACCATCTGCAGCTGCAAGGCGCTATCGTGTGGCTTGAGCGTCGCTTGCTGCTTCAGTCGATCAAATTGGACCTGTTCGGCCGTCGAATTAAAGCCTGGCATCTCAAACAGACCTCTCTGATCAGCCCACCATAGTAACGCCAGACTTGCCAAATGAACCACCAGGGTTAATCCACTTAAAACAGGTGTGGCCTGGAAATCATAGATAACTCGCCAGTCCCCTACAAAGGTGAGTAGTGTAAAAACCGGGTAAAAAATTAGCGAGTAAGTTAGATGAACTCGCAAGACTCTGATAGCGAAATATTGGTACGAGCTGCGGTGAATGCGGCGAAAAATCAGCCACATAACAATTCCGTAGATCAAAGAACCGATTGTGCCGGCAAGGCTGATCAACCACTGTTGCGGCGGCGTGAAAGTGCTATCGGATGCGACGTATCCAAAATAAAATGCGTACCCAGCATCGACAATACGGCCACCAAACAATATGATAAAAAAAGCATGACTCAACTCATGAAGAATGACACCTAAGGGTACCCCAAGATAAAATGCTGCCCTATCAATGATGCTTTTTTGCCACTCTTGTAATGGCTCTCGCTGAAACTCGCCCCAACGTTGGCGCAGATTACCGGCAACCCGAACCCCATAAGATACGTTTAGTAGAGATAATAGGATAAATATCATACCCAGATAACCCATATCTCTCATTTGCCCAAAAAATGTCATATTATTCCAACTCCCGCTACCTAGATCCGATTTTCTCCGGTGACGCCATCAGTGATCATACTTTGGGCGCCATTCCATAGCAAACCAATGCCTACTGATTAATTTTTGACCCCTTAGACGGGAAATATTCAGCGTCTCCCATAAGTACCATTCACTACCCCTTCACGGAACCGTTTACTTATGTTAAAATAACTATTATAGATTCTTTGTAGTATCGGAAATGTGTCATAATTATGTTGCTGGCCATCTGACCGGGCAGGCTTAACTGCAATATCAGTTGCCACTTTTGCCTATTCCACGGTGGAAAGACCATGTCAATAAGTGAAAGAGTAGCGTTTCTCGAACAACTGGATATTTTTTCTGACCTCGAAGAAAGTGAGCTTGTCGATCTGGCCTACATCACCGATGAGTACGAGTTCGACCAACACGCAATAATCGCGTACCAACGAGATATCGCTGAAAATTTTATTATCGTCCGCAACGGTCGCCTATTCTCTCAACAGGTTGATAACCTGGGAGTTGTCCGTGAATCACGCTCCTATTTCCCAGGCCAATACCTGGAGGATACCTGGTTATTTACCCCCAGCACCCACGAGGCCACCATTCGCGGCGCTGGGGACGGCCGGATTTTGTGCATCCCGCGGCAAAAATTCCTCTCCTATCTCGATGAAAACCCATATTTAATTGACTTCTTAAAACTCTCTAAAGCAGCCGAGGACGTTGCCACCACAATCAGCTTTGACCAGCCGAGTAAGCGGGCGGCCGAGCTGAAGCTGATGCCAGGCGAACGAATCCGATATCTGGAACGCCGGAGTATTTGGCTGCTGGTTTTACAGCTTCTCGGACCCCTATTGCTGTTCCTCGTTTGGACGATATTCTCCGCCTATGTATTCAACGTCACCGGAACTATGGCCATCTTGGCCATCGCCTTGCCAGGATTGGTTTTATTCCTCTTCTGTATCTGGCGATCCCTGGATTGGGCTAATGATTATTTCGTCATAACAGACAACCAGATTATCCACCATGAGTACAGTTTGCGCGGACTCAAGGTCAGCGTGAACAAGATGCCTGTCGATCAGGTGCAAAGTGTCGAGATTGAGAAGCCCGGCCTGATCGCCACACTTCTACACATCGGAACGGCAAATATTACAACATCGGCCCAGCACGGCAGGATGCGCTTTGATTCGATCGATAATCCGCGCCAGGTCTTAAAAGTCATCAACGAATTACGGGAACAAAAGCGCTCGGCCGGCGCCGGGCAGACCCAGGTTGACATGAGAGCAGCGCTTGAGGAACAGTTCCAGGCCGCCCCGGTCCTAAGAGAAGTCGGATTGTCAGAGGACGAAGAAGAGGATGAAGAGGAGTACTACGAATCGGTTACCTTCCTGGATCAACTAGCGGATGGCCTGGGCGCTATGCTCCGAGGATTCGCACGGATAGGCAGCACGCGAATTGAAGAGGGCGAAGTGATTACCTATCGGAAACATCCTTTCACTTTGCTTTTGCGCATCTGGTGGCTGTTGCTCCTTTGTGGAATCTTTTTTACGCTCATTGTTTTCATCCAGCAAGCTATCTTCAGATACATTGTTGCTGGCTTATGGTTGATCTCCGCCATTTGGTTGAGTTGGCGATTTCTCGATTGGCGAAACGACATATTCCAGGTCACGGATCTCTATGTTTTCGATATCGATCGTTTGCCCTTGGGATTTGGTGAAAGCAGAAAGCAAGCTGAATTGGCCAATATCCAAAACGTTAACTCCGAACGCCCCGGATTCCTGGCGGCCCTATTTAACTTCGGCGATGTAAAGATCGAAACGGCCGGCGCATCGGCCGATATCATCTTTGAACGTGTGGCCAATCCAAGCCTGGTACAAAACGATGTCTTCCGGCGGCGGGAAGCTCTCAAGCAAAGGCAGGCCGAAGGTGCACGCTCTCGACAGCGGAAAGAATATGCCGTCATGCTGGATGTTTACCACCAGGCCCAACAGGCGGGACGCGTCCCTGATCGCATCACGGACGAAAATATCGAGTAGACATTTGGGAGTTTCATGGGGATGCTTTAAAATCGAGCGTAAATACAGTTAGTGAAAAGATAACGTTATGGCTCTGCTCAAGATTGAAACGCTCAAAAACCCGATCCTCCGTCAAAAAGCCCGACCGGTTAAAACCATCGACGCTGATTTACACGAGCTCATAGAGAATATGATCGAGACGATGCGGGAGGCGAATGGTGTCGGCCTGGCCGGCCCGCAGGTAAATCAGCCGCTACGCCTGACCGTGGTTGAGACATTGCCTAAAAAAGATAGTGACGGCAACGATATCGAAGGCAGCCGGGAACTGTTTGTCCTCATCAACCCCAAAATCATCTCCAGATCACGCAAGATGGTTGATGGCATTGAGGGATGCCTCTCGATACCCGGATGGATTGGCGAGGCGTCACGGCATGAAAAGATCCGCGTCCGTGCTTTGGACCGCCGCGGAAATAAGATCAGCTTGAACCTGAAAGGTTGGACGGCCAGGATTGTCCAGCATGAAATTGACCATCTCGACGGCGTTCTGTTCATCGACCGGCTCACGGAAGCTGAAAATCTCTGGCGCGAAGAAGAATACTTTAAAGAAGACGAATCCGATGAGGTGAACGAAGTGGCGCTTGCCTAGGTTACCTTAATGGTCAGTTTGAGTCTTATGTCCCTTTCTCGCCAAATTGCTAGCCATGGAGTAAACAATGAATCTGACGCTCCAAGATGTGGAGAAGATTGCCGCGCTTGCCCGTCTGGAACTGAGCCCGGAAGAAAAAGGGACCTACCTGGAACAGTTATCCGCCATCCTTGAATACGCAGCCCGACTAAATCTGCTGGACACTGAGGATGTGCCGCCAACCACCTCAGCCGTGACTCTCCAGAACGTCATGCGCGAAGATGCGGTGGAGCCCTCGTTGGCGGTCGAAGATGTTCTTTTTAATGCCCCTGAATCTTTCCAAAGCCAATTTCTTATTCAAGCTGTTCTGGACGCCGATTAATACACTGGGGCCGACCGCGCAGATTGTTCAAAGGGCGGGGCTGAAGGACACCCAGGATCATTCGCACAATTGTATTATTTAATATGGACCTGACTCAACTGACACTAACTGAACTAAGAGCAGCATTACGCCGTGGCGAGACGAGTAGTGTTGAAGCCACTCAGGCGATGCTTGACCGCATCATCGCTACTGACAATAGTGTTAAAAGTTATCTAACAGTGGCCGATGAGCTGGCGCTTGATCAGGCGAGATCGGCCGATGAACGCCGAGCGCGGGGTGAAGATACGATTGTTCTGGGGATTCCGGTTGCGGTCAAGGACATTATCTGTACCAAAGGGTTGGAAACAACCGCCGGCAGTAAGATCCTAGAAGGCTTTATTCCTCCCTATGACGCTTTCGTTGTCGAGAAACTCCGGGCAGCTGGGGCGGTGATCTTGGGGAAAACCAACACCGATGAGTTCGCCATGGGCTCGTCAACTGAAAATTCAGCTTATTTCACCACTGCCAATCCGTGGAATCTGACCCGAGTGCCGGGCGGCAGCAGTGGCGGTAGCGCCGCCGCGGTCGCCGGACGAATGGCCTATGCCGCCTTGGGAACCGATACAGGCGGCAGTGTCCGCCAGCCAGCTTCGTTCTGTAACCTGGTTGGCTTGCGGCCGACTTATGGGCGCATGTCCCGGTGGGGAGTTATTGCCTTTGCCTCCTCGCTCGACCAGGTCGGAACTTTAGGCCGGACAGTTGCTGACTGTGTCGCCTTATTTCAGGCAACCGCCGGCTACGATCGCCGGGATAGTACTTCTCTTAATAAACCGGTTCCCGATTTTGAGTCGGCGCTAGTTGGCGATATTCATGGGTTACGTGTTGGTGTACCGCGTGAATATTTTATCGACGGCATGCAACCTGAAGTCGAGCAGGCGGTGCGAACCGCAATAGATAAACTGGCTGATTTAGGTGCTGAGATCCAGGAAATCACATTACCGCATACCAGTTATGCCTTACCGGTTTATTATCTAATCGCGCCGGCCGAAGCCAGCGCCAATCTGGCACGCTACGACGGTATCCGCTACGGTCCCCGGGTCAGGGGTGAGGATTTGCTGCAAACCTACAAGCAGACCAGGGCGCTTTTTGGCCCTGAAGTTAAGCGCCGTATTATGCTTGGCACCTATGCCCTGAGCGCCGGCTATTATGATGCCTATTACGGCCGGGCATTAAAGGTTCGCACCCTCATCAAGAATGATTTTCTGGCGGCCTTTGAACAGGTAGACATCATCGCCGCACCCACAAGCCCAACAACTGCCTTCGCCATTGGTGAGCGGACAGCTGATCCTTTAAGCATGTATTTGGCCGATACGTTTACTCTGCCGGTTAATCTGGCCGCCACCTGTGGCCTTTCTTTACCCTGTGGTTTCGACAATCAGGGCCTACCTATTGGCCTGCAACTCATAGGTAATACCCTGCAGGAGTCCAAGATCCTTAATGCGGCATTTGCCTACGAACAGGCAACTGAGTGGCACAAACGCCTGGCTGCCTGCGAATAACAATCAACAGGCGTCACGTCCTTCAGCTCATGACCACGCGCTAAAGGCCCTTATTTAACATTTGGAGGACAACCTAAATGAAAGTTATCGTTCTTTTGGCCGGTTATGGAACTCGCATGCGGCCGCATACCTGGAGCCGGCCCAAACCTTTGCTGAAGGTGGCCGGCAATACTGTCGTGGGACACATCCTCGACCAGATGCGCGAAATCACGACCGAAGAGGTCATTTTTGTCGTCGGTTATGGTGGTGACCAGATCGAGCAGTGGATTCGGGAGCAATACCCCCAGCTCGATGCCCACTTTGTAAGCCAGGACAAGCCCTTGGGACAGGCTCACGCTGTCTGGTTGTGCCGTGACTATCTCGACAATGGGGATGTTGTTGTGGCCTTCGGCGATGGCATCATCGAGGCCGACTACGCCAATCTGAGTAAACCGGATGCAGACGCCGTCTTCCTGGTGCAAGAAATTGAAGATGCCCGGCGATTTGGCGTTGCCGTTTTAGGTGATGACGGATATGTTGTCAAACTCATCGAAAAACCGCCCACGACCGAACATAAGCTGGCTATTGCCGGGATCAATTGGTTCAGACGAGGGCGGCAACTGTTTGAGGCAACCGAGTCGGTAATCAAATCTGGACGCAAAACGCTGGGTGAATATTTCATGATCGATGCTTATCAAGTCTTATTGGAAACTGGGGCCAAGATCAGGACTGAATTATTGAAGCAGTGGGAGGATGCGGGTACGCCCCAGGCGTTATTGCGCACAAACGCCCGCTTGTTATCGGCCGGGTACGCATCCTATGAAATACTGGAGCGGGGTTTTGCTGAAAGTTTCGCGGTCATACCCCCGGTTTACGTGCATCCATCGGCCGAGATCAGCGAATCGGTTATCGGACCTTACACGAGTATCGAGGCCAATGTCAAGATAAGCAATTCTATCATTCGAAATAGTGTCATTGATCAAGGCGCGGTTATTAGTAACTGTGTTCTGGAAAACACGCTGATCGGCGAGAATGCCACCGTTACCGGCCGGGCAAAAACCTTATTCATCGGCGATAATTCAAAGGTAGAGATTGGATAATCGACGACCCAAGAGCTGCATCCGTTTCCCGGCCCGTGGGCGTCCGACCTAGTTCGCAAGAGGTAGTCAAATGTATAATAAGATATCAAGGCGAGTCGCCCAAGCTCCACCGTCAGGTATCCGCAAATTTTTTGATATTGCTGCCACGATGGAAGATGTAATCTCCCTGGGTATTGGCGAACCGGACTTCATCACCCCAGATCCGATTCTGCAGGAAGGCATCGCTTCGCTAGGTAGAGGGGAGACCCAATACACATCGAACAGCGGAACCATTGAACTCCGGACGGCTCTGAGCCGGAAAATCGAGAGTTTATACGGCCTGCGTTATGATCCGGAGGACGAAATATTAATTTCAGTTGGCGTTAGTGAGGCACTATACCTTGCCATGACCGCCCTGTTGGATCCTGGAGACGAGGTGATTATTCCTGAACCATGCTTCGTTTCCTATGCACCGGAGGTCACTTTCGCCGGTGGCACTCCAGTGACTGTGGCCACCCATGTCAGAGATGATTTCCAGGTCACTGCCGATGCCATTGCCGCGGCGATTACACCAAAAACTAAGGCCATATTGTTGGGATATCCGAACAACCCTACGGGAGCCGTGATGACCCGGAAAGTCATGGTGGAAATCGCTGCGGTCGCCGAACAGAATGATTTGCTTATCATCTCTGATGAGATCTATGATCGCCTGGTTTATGGCATCGAACACACTTGTGTTCCCGCCCTCCCAGGCATGCGCGATCGAACAATTCTACTTGGAGGGTTCAGCAAAAATTATGCTATGACTGGCTGGCGGATCGGCTACGCATGTGCCAACCCAGACCTGCTGGCCGCGATGCGCAAAGTCCATCAATACACAATCATGTCAGCGCCGACGACGGCCCAAGCGGCCGCTCTTGTTGCTCTTGAGCTAGGTGAGGCCCACGTAGAACGAATGCGTCAGGAATATGACCGCCGCCGGCGATTGATCGTCGATGGCTTCAACAGCCTGGGACTATTATGTTATGAGCCGCGTGGCGCCTTCTATGCCTTTCCCTCGGTTGCCGCCAGTGGCATGAGCAGCAATGATTTTGCGATGCGCTTATTGGAAGAGGAGGAAGTTGCGGTTGTGCCGGGAGATGCTTTTGGACCAAGTGGCGCCGGGTTTGTAAGGGCTTCGTACGCCACGGCCTATGAAAAAATTGAAGAGGCCCTCAATCGATTCGAGCGATTTATGCACCGCCATGGATGATAACCCCGCCGTGGTTCACAACACCGGGTTGACTGATTTGTCGCCCAGGATAAGCTCATGAAAGTGTATGAAGCAGTAATCGGTCTGGAAGTCCATGCCGAATTGTTAACTGCCAGTAAAATGTTTTGTGGATGCCAGGTGGTCGATAGCGTGACCTCGGAGCCAAATTCGGCGGTCTGTCCGGTGTGCCTGGGCATGCCTGGCATGCTGCCGGTAATCAATCAGCGTGCAGTGGAGATGGCCATGCGCGTGGGCCTGGCCTTAAATTGCACCATCCAGTCACACAATGTCTTTGCTCGGAAAAATTACTTTTATCCCGATCTACCGAAGGCCTACCAGATCAGCCAATATGAACTCCCGTTGGCCACGAATGGCTGGCTAGATATTTGGATTGAAAATGAAGACGGGCAAGTGATCGAACGCCGGATTCGCGTACGGCGTGTCCATCTGGAAGAGGATACCGGCAAACTAACCCATCTGGAAAGCGCTCAAGGATCGGACAACCCTCGATCACTGGTTGATTACAACCGCTCGGGGGTCCCTCTATTGGAAATCGTCTCTGAACCGGACCTGACATCTGAGGAGGAGGCGCGGGTATACGCGATGAAACTGCGCCAGATATTACGCTATCTAGAGGTCAATTCCGGCGACATGGAAAAGGGCGTCATTCGGTTCGAAGCGAATGTCAGCATCCGGCCGGTTGGCGACACGGAATTAGGTACGCGCACAGAAATAAAAAACCTGAACAGCTTCCGTGCCTTAGCAGATGGGATTAGCTATGAGCGACGCCGGCAGGAAGAGGTATTGCTTTCTGGTGGCCGGGTGATCCAGGACACCATGGGCTGGAGCGAGGCCCGGCGGGAGACTTTCAGCCAACGGGGTAAAGAAGAGGCGCATGATTATCGCTACTTCCCTGATCCCGATTTACCCTCCTTGCTCATCCCGGAAGATTGGATAGGAGAAGTACGCTCGAGTCTGGTCGAACTCCCTGATATACGGGTCGCTCACTACATGGGCAGCCTGGGGCTTAATCGATACGAGGCCAATGTTTTAACTGAAGAACGCCCTGTTGGCGAGTGGTTTGAGGCAGCTGTGTCGGCCGGTGGTGATCCGAAAGCGGTCGCCAAGTGGATGATTAATACACTTTTCAGCCTGATGAACGACAGCAAGCTATCGATTGAGAAAATCGCGGTTACACCGGATGATCTTGTTGAACTCATCACCCTGGTCGATCGAGCCGCTATTAACAACAATACGGCAAAGGATGTCCTGGCGGAGATGTTTTCTACCGGGAAATCGGCCGGCATGATCGTTCGTGAACATGGACTGGCTCAGATCTCAGATGAGGAATCAATTGATAAACTGGTCGCTCAAATCATACGTGACAATCCAGAACAGTTGGCTGCCTATTTGGACGGGAAAGACCAGTTGAAAGGCTGGTTTGTCGGCCAGGTGATGAAAGCCTCTCAGGGGAAAGCGAACCCGGGCCTGGTAAATCAACTACTTACAGAACGTCTGGCCGACTTAGACCACCAGTAGTCAGAACCATGTCCAATTCCGTTTGGCTGAATAGTGGCGGTATGCCTTTAGATAATGTTGTTAACAAATCGACCCTGGTAATCTCAGCTCATTGGGACTAATTTCCTGCCTGATTCCCAACAATCCGCGACCTTGGCCAGGGGAGTACCAGAGATATGTGCTATCATTCACTTCTCGGCTGCATGGGATCCGGTCGTGACCGGAACCCAGCTATTTTGTCAACTTTTGTCTTCTTGAGGTTATGGGTTTGCTGGTTTGATTGAACACCATGTTAGCTACCCACACAGCTTCGACTAATCTCACTTGTTGTATTGCCGACGCCACCAGGAGGCAGCCATGTTTCGCCGTCCTACTCTATCACTCGCAATAGTTCTTCTTATTTCAACGTTGATCATCAATGCCTGTACCAGCGCTCCACATGAAAAAGTGTGTGCTGTCCTCGACACCGGCGGGGAAAATGACAAAGGTTTTAACGAATTCACCCTGAGAGGCGCCCGCGAAGCGGCCCAGGATGTGGGGTTGGAATTTGCCCATCTGGTTTCATCGTCCGATAAAGATTACGCTCCGTATATCGACCAATTTGTCGAGGAAGGCTGCGATCTCATCCTCACCGTCGGGTTTCTGATGGCCGCGGCGACGGCCGAAGCTGCCCGGGCAAATCCTGGTGTCGATTTCGCCATTATCGACGTCGAATACTTTCCCGGTCTGGATTGCGCAGAAACTCTGGAAAGTTGCTACACTCCCGAAGGGGGGTTGGACAATGTGACCAGCCTGATGTTCGCCGAAGATCAAGCCGGATATTTAGCCGGTACACTGGCCGGGTGCATGACCGAAACGAATGTAATCGGTTCGGTATCCGGAATGGAAATTCCCCCCGTAGTTAAGTTTGTTGTCGGCTATCAAAACGGCGCCCGGGCAATAAACCCTGGAGTAAAGACGCTGAACGTTTACATACCTGAGTTCAATAACGCCTATGCCGGAAAACGTGCAGGCGACAAACAAGTTCTTGCCGGCGCCGATGTTATATTTGGCGTTGGCGGCAATACCGGGAATGGTGGTCTCTTAGCCGCGCACGATATCGGTCTGATGACTATCGGGGTTGATGTTGACCAATATGATACATTTCCAGAAATTTCCACCTCATTACTGACCAGCGCCGCTAAGAATATGGACATTGCTGCGGCTGATGCTGTCAGGGCATTTGCCAGTGGACAATTAGATAGCGGTGTTAGTCTATCAACTGTGGCCAACGATGGGGTTGGATTAGCACCTTACCACGAGTGGGAAAACAGAATACCTGAAACGTGTCAACAGGCCGTTGCCGCTGCCAGCGCAGGTCTGAGAAGTGGGGAAATCAGCACCGGCTATCAGCCGTGACCTTGATGGATTTACCCGGGCGATGCGGGTGAACGGGACTGCCGCGGCCGAGGAGTCAATGTTAAGGTGTAGGATTGGCGACATCCGAATTCGGATCCGACATCATTCACGCCTTGCTTACGAATTCTTCACGCCGAGTGTGGGCACTTTATGTTATGTTTATGTCATGTTTATGTTATGATAGAACGATATTTTCCGAAAGAGTTGTTAGGGTTGTTAGCTTCTAGCGATGATGCCAGATTAACCAGATCGGAGTTTCCCATATGACAACGCTCAATGTGGGCCAACAAAATAGTAACGAGCAAATAAATCGAACGGCAAATGAGGCCTTCATCCTAGGGCTGTTGATTGCCTTTTCATTGTTATTGCTGGGTCTGGTCAGTTGGTTCCTCTATTTTGACTCAGGGCAGTCGGTTGAGGTGCTGGTGCCCGTAGTCGCTGGGTTTTTATCTATTGCCGGTGCGTTCCTGGCCCGCAGAGGCAGGGTCGTTTTGGGTATGAGTCTGACCCTGATTGCTATGACAGTGGCTTACTTCTTCTTCATGTTCCGGTTCGGGGGTCTTGGCGTCCTTATTTCGGTTTCCTTTACACTGGTGACCATTAGTGTAGCCAACGAAACATTCCCCCGCCGGTATGTTGCCGGGTTGATCACTCTCGCGCTGATTGGCGGTTTGTTAATGGTTCTGCTCGATCTCTTTTGGCCTTTTACTCGTAGACTGGAAGTGCCCGACGAGATCGCCCCAGCTGTGTTTTTGGCCTTGGGAGCGTGTCTGATTGTTGTGATCTATTCCTTGCGCCATTTTCCTCGCTTTACTCTCCGTGAAAAGCTAATTGCCGCCTTTCTTGGAGTATCATTGATTCCATTGGTTGTCATCGTTACGCTGAGTCACCAGTCAACTCGAGCTACCCTGATTAATGATGCCAACCAGCGACTCGACTCTGCGGCCAAACAAACGGCCGCGACGGTTGATGACTTTATGGCCAACTCACTGCAAACGCTTCGCACTGAAGCCAATGTTCTGGAAAAAACTGGCTACCTGGCCTTGCCCGATAGGGAAAGAGCAGGCAGCGAAAGCGAGTTGGCTGCATTAACCCAGCTCAAAACTTACCGGGATAAAAACCCACTCAATATTGCCGCCTACGCCATCCTTGATACCCAGGGGGATTTACTTCTGGAATACCCACCGAATAGCCCTAAGCTGGATGAATCGAATCGAGATTATATCAAAACACCTGTTGAATCTGGTCTGCCGTATGCCTCTTCAGTGCAGTTCTCACCAAGCGCGGGTGGTCCATTCATTTATTTCAGCTCACCCATATTTGATGAGGATGATCAAGTTGCTGGTGTATTGCGAGCCCGCTACAAAGCCAATATTCTCCAGGAACTGATTGCTCGCAGCACGGGTCTTGTCGGCAGTCAATCTTTTGCCGTATTATTTGATGAAAATTATATCCACCTGGCTCATGGCACATCCCCGGACGCCCTGTATAAACTCGTCGCGCCCATTGGTAGCGAACGCCTGGCCAAGCTTCAAGAATTGGATTTGATCGAAAACCTACCACTCGATGAATTGACCACGGAGTTACCTGAGTTGGCAGCCAAACTTGATAACGTCAGTGAAGAGCCATTCTTCTCCGCAGAAGATATAGCCACCGGTGACCTCTCCAACCAGGTAGCGGTTACCTCTACCGGTGCAAAATCCTGGCTGGTAGCCTTCTTCCAACCTCAGGAAGTTTTTCTGGCGCCAATTGAAGCCCAAACCCGGACAGCCGTACTCCTGGCAGTTATTGTAACAGTGCTCGTTGTTGCTGTTGCGGTCATTTTAGCTCGTTTGTTAACCGGTCCCATCACCCGACTTGAGGAAGCAGCACAGCGAGTGGCTCTTGGCGATCTGAACGTACGAGCGCCTATAGAATCTGACGACGAGATAGGGGCATTGGCGAAAACATTCAACCTGATGACCAGCCAGCTTCAGGAAACCTTGTTCGGTCTTGAACAACGCGTAATCGATCGGACAAGGGCATTGGCGACTAGCACGGAAGTAGGCCGGCGACTGTCCACCATTCTAGACCGGCAACAATTAGTCGTTGAGGTCGTTGACCAGGTCCAGAAGATCTTCGGTTATTATCACGCACAAATATATTTATTTGACAATTCCGGCGAAAACCTCATCATGGTTGGTGGCACAGGACGGGCAGGCCAAACAATGCTCGACCGAGATCATTCAATCCAGAAAGGCCATGGATTGGTCGGACGAGCAGCCGAACGTAATGCCATCATGCTGGTCCCAGATGTTTCTAAGGAGCCGGCCTGGATCTCTAATCCCTTGCTGCCAAGGACAAGATCTGAGTTAGCCGTACCTATTTCCCTTGGCGAGCAGGTCCTGGGAGTTCTCGATGTCCAGGATGATGAAACCAATGGTTTGAGTCAGGAAGATGCCGGCCTGCTCTTTTCAATTGCCAACCAGGTCGCAATCGCCCTTCAGAATGCCGATTCATATGCCGAAATTCAGCGTCAGGCGGATCGTCGGGCTCTGATTAACGAGATCGGTCGAAAGATACAGAGCACCAATGATGTTGATAAGGCGATGCAAATTGCGGTTCGTGAACTAGGGCGCGCTGTTGGAAGCCGGCGCACTCGCGTTTGGTTGAATAATGAGATGGATCAAGACGGCAGCGGACCAGGTAAACCACGGGAGTGATTCGGAATGGCAAGAATGGGCTCCAGGCCTTGGATTTGGTCAATATTACTCTTGGCGGTATTCGCGGCCGGCTGTAATTCTGACACTTCACCCGAAATACCAATCCAGGCTAGCCCACAGGTTGTCGGGAACCAAATTCTGCGAGTCTACAATTGGGACACCTACATTGATCCCGATATCCTGACTAACTTTGAAATGAAGTATGACGTCAAAATTGAATACATGGTCTTCGATAGCGACGATGACGTAGTAAGTGAGCTAGAATCTGGAGCCACAGATCAATACGATTTAATCGTACCTTCAGACTTCAATGTATCTGTTTTGCGTAGCGAGCGACTGCTGGCTCCTCTCGACAAAGAGCGTATTCCCAATTTTGTTAACGTCGATCCACTATTCGTCAGCCCAGTATTCGATCCTGCAAATCGTTATTGCGCTCCTTATCAGTGGGGCACAGTGGGCATCGGTTACGACATTGATGCGACCGGCGAGGAAATAGACAGCTGGGCAGATTTCTTCAACCCGGCCTATTCCGGACGTATTGCCATGTTAGACGATGACCGGACGACCATGGGGATCATCCTGATCCTCCTGGGCTACAGTCCCAATACGACAAACGCCGTCGAGATCGTCGAAGCGGCCGAATTTTTGAAAACCCAAAGAGAACTGGGCCTAGCCATCACAGGAGACGAGAGCCAAGATCTTTTGCTCGATGGCTCCTATGATCTCGTCCTGGAATGGAGTGGCGATATCTTTCAACTAATGGAAGAGAATTCCAATATTCGATATACGATTCCGGCCGAAGGCTCCATTATCTGGGTTGATAATATGTGCATTCCGGCTGACGCTCCAAATAAAGAGACCGCCGAAAAGTTTATTGATTACATTTTGGATCCGGAAGTCGGCGCGATCCTATCGAACTACGTTCAATATGGCACGCCCAATATGGAATCGCTACCGCTAATTAATGTGGATGATTTAAATAATCCGGCAATCTACCCGCCAGATTCGGTGCGCGATCGGCTCTTCTTTTTAGTTGATGTCGACTTGGTCGCTGCCGAAGTTTACAACCAGGCCTGGGAAGAAATATTAGCCCAGCAAGAATCTTAAAATTGTATTTGAGATGGTAAGATAAGCAAAGGTTTAGGTGAATGGAATCCAAGTTCTCGTTAGAGACGTTCCGGCTAACTTCGATTAGAACCCAGATTATTCTCGGCTTTGGCATCCTGTTAGGCCTGACACTGTTGATAGTGATTATTAACTTTGTCGCTTTGCAGAATATCCAGGCTGGCATCCAGGAGACCGTTGAGCAGGCAAGCCGTATTCGAGAGTTAAGCCAGGAATTTGAAAATGAATTCTTGTTAGCCCGGCAACAAGAAGGACTCTTCCTTGAGAGTTGGCGCGGGCTTGGTTTTGAAACAGCCCGCGAGCGCCACGTCGTTGCCAACGAAGCGCATGTCGCCCAGGCTCGGGCCAGCCTGAATGAAATAAGCCAATTGATTGAAATAAGCGCATCTGACCAGTTCGGCAATATCGCCGCGGATGTGGCCAAATTATTGCCCGCCCTCAATGAATACGAATCAGCATTCCAAACGACTGTTGATCGGATAGAGGTACGTAGTCAAGCCGGCGGCCTTGATGCCCGGCTAGATAGAACCCTCATCGATTTAGAGAGTGCTGCCGGTTCTTTGCCTAATAGCAATGAATTAAACCGTATTGTGGTTGAAATTAGCGCCAATGAACAGGCCTTCTTTAATACCCGGGAGCAACAATATGTCGATCAGACTCGCCTGTTAGCCCTCAGGGCAGACGAATTGTTGAACGACACGGCTCAAATCTCCTGGGCCTGGTCCGATTTAACTCGACCAGGAACACTTGGGATGGTGAACAATCACCTGGATACCTTTCAAGAATTGGAATTGCTCGAAGGTGAAATCGCCATCAATGCGGCAATTTTCGAAGAAAGCACAGAGGAAATTGGCGAAACGACTGATCTCATCCGCCAAGCCGGGGCAACTGGTCTGGCTCAAGCTCGCGAAGATCTACAAACTTCTGTGACAAGTAGCACAATACTCTCGGTCGTCGTCGGCCTGGTTGCTCTGGGCATCGGTATCTTAACCGCCTCGTTTCTGGCCCGGCGCATTATCGGCCCGCTCGGTGAATTAACAGAAGCGGCCGAACAAGTCGGTGCGGGGAACTTAGAGTACACTGTTAAAGCAACCGGTCAGGATGAATTTGCCGCTCTCGGTCGAGTATTCAACCAGATGGCCGGACAGTTGCGCAATCTGGTCGGTTCATTGGAACAGCTGGTAGCTACCCGGACCCGTGAGCTAGCCACAAGCTATGAAGTTAGTCGGCGTCTCTCTACTATACTTGACCGGGAACAGCTTGTCAGCGAGGTGGTGGAGCAAATCCGTTCAGCTTTTGACTACTACCATGCTCAAATTTACCTTCTTGATGAGAGCCAGGAGCAACTCGTCATGGTTGGGGGAACCGGTGAAGCCGGTCAAGCTATGCTGGCTACTGGACACAGCCTGGCCCGTGGGCAAGGCCTGGTTGGCCGAGTGGCGGAAACTCGCCAGGCCGTTCTTGTCCCCGATGTGACCAAGGAAGCATCCTGGTTGCCCAATCCATTGTTACCCGGCACCAAATCCGAAGTTGCTGTGCCGATCATGCTCGGCGAACAGGTTCAAGGTGTTCTGGATGTCCAACATAATATCCCGGATGGCCTGGAACAGAGTGACGTCCAACTTTTGCAATCTATCGCCAACCAGGTCGCCTTAGCGTTGCAGAATGCTGAACTTTATGGTGGCGTTCAGCGGACGGCCGATCGGGAAACAAGGGTTAATATTATTAACCAGCAGATCCAACAAGCCGCAACAATCGAGAGTGTCTTACAGGTAGCTGCCCGCGAGTTGGGTAAGGCTTTGAATGCTAACCAGACAAGCGTTCAGATCGGCCTAGACAGGCCAATTCAGACTGAGAAGCCGCTTACCAGCCCCATGGGTAGTCGAGTTGCCGCCCCCGGAACCACGCAAAACAAATCGGATGCAGGAAAAAATGGTAATAACAAGACCGTGAATGACCGGTCGTAAATCAATATAAATGATGATTAAACAGGTACGTCATGGATGAATTACTCGTAGCGGATAGCACGCCGACCAGGGTCGATAGGAATTATTACACTATTCGATACGGACTGGTTGGCTTTGCCTTTGGTCTAATCTTCCCGATTCTGGCAACGGCTATCGATCTGTACCTGAGCAGTATGCCGTTCAGCATCTCTGCAATTTTAGAGGCCTATCGAAATGAGCCATTGCATTGGATCATTCTTACAGCGCCTCTCTTTTTGGGTTTCTTTGCCGCCTTAATTGGCCGGCGGGAGGACAGGTTACAGCAAGCCAACCGGCAATTAGCATCATTTATCGGAAAACTTGAATTGCGCGTATCCGAACAGGCTCGCGATTTAGACCGGGCAGTTGAGGTTGGGCACAGCGTTTCCCGGGTCACAGACCCCTATGAGATGATGTCTGAGGCCATTGAGTTGATCCGGTCTAGCTTTAACTTCTATTATGTTCAACTCTATCTGGTTGATTCTGGCAGGCGCAACCTGGAGTTACAGGTCGGCTCAGGCAACATCGACGCAAGGACGATTACCCAAGGTCGCCGGATTCCTCTGGGACTCAATTCCATAGCCGGAACGGCTGTCATCGAAAAACAGACCATCATCGTCGCTGATGTGGCCAATAGCCTCCTTTTCCAGCACAATCCACTTCTGCCCGATGCCAGGGCAGAAATGGCCATGCCCTTGCTCCTGGGATCCGAGGTGATTGGCGTATTGGACATTTTAAGTGACAGCCCGGGACAGCTATCCACAGAGAGCTTGCCGGCCTTAGAAGCAGTTGCCGGGCAATTAACAATCGCCATTGAGAATGCTCGTCTGGTGGTCGAATCAACCAAAGCCCAGAAAGAAATCGAAATCCAGACCCAGCGCATGGCTCATAGCGGCTGGAAAGATTTTTTTAATGCAATAGATAGGCGCGAGATCATTGGCTATAAATATGAAGGCAACGAACTATCAGAAATCGACCAACCTTTGCTCTACCAGACCGGTGACGCAGTGCATTCAGTGCCGATTCTTGTAACAGGAGAACAGGTTGGGAGCATTCAGATTCAGGGCAGAGATGGTAACGCCTTATCAAAGGATGACGCCGAGCTGGTGGCAGCAGTCGCCGATCAGGTGGCTCGCCAGGTGGATAGTTTGCGTCTATTGGCCGAGGCTGATCGTTATCGTGATGAAGCCGAGGATTCTATGCGTCGATTAACCAGGGAGGGCTGGCAGGATTTCGTCCAGACACAACAGCCACAGAACAGTGGATTTGACTATGATCTGGTTAAGGTTAAGCCGCTTTCAACACCAGTAGATGGCGATGTGACCATGGGATCAGTTCTATCTCAATCGTTAATAATTAGGGGTCAGTCAATTGGCCATCTTGAAATTGCCGAGTTTCAGTATCCAGAGGATGATACTTCTGAATTGTTAGGGGCAATTGCCAGCCAGCTGAGTGCGCACATTGATAATATTCGATTGTCAGATCAACGGGCGAGGGCGCTAGCGGATTCAGAAAAACAAGCACTACGGCTAGCGGCGCTAAACGAGTTGAGCCAGGCTTTAGCCACTTCTATGACCTTAGACGAGATCTATCGAATCACTGCTTCAAACATCAAGCAAATCATCCCTTGCAATCGCGTCAGCCTGGCTTTCATCAATGATGAAGGGACGAGCTTTGTACTGTTCGCTCTTCATAGCCAGAAGGGCGCCAACAAGATAGGCGATATGGCGACCGGCCCCGGGTCGGTTCTGGGAGATGCTGTCGCTGAAAACCGGGTGATTGTGATCAACAACAATATCGAAAGTGGCGTGCAAGGGATCGAATCCTTCATGGTCGCGCCACTCACGGCCGGAGGCCTAACCTTTGGCACCTTAAATGTGGGCAACAGTTCTCCCGACGCCTTCGATCAGCAGGATGAGGCTTTGTTCCTTCAGATTGCTTCTCTGGTAGCGACAACCTTTGAAAGCAGGCGCTTATTCTTGGAAATCCAAGAGCGGGCAGAGGAATTGGCTGAAATCAGTTTCTTTGCCCAGACCCGAGCCGATGAGTTAGCCATCCTTAACCAAATGGGACAGGAGTTGACCTCATTAGCCGACATCAAATCGGTTATGACCAGCGTTCATCGTCATGTTGGACGCCTCATGGATATGGAGAGCTTTTACTTAGCTATCTATGACCAATCATTGGATATGGTTGAGATCCATATGTTTGGCGAAGGGGAGGAGACTGATTCATCTTCTCTCAAACGACAAGGCGGCAAAGGTATGGCTGAGTATGTCATCACCACGAATCAAGCATTACTGATAGAAAATAATGTGGCCGAACGGTTAACCGAGCTTGGTCTTGAACTAGATGGTCGTGCTGCCGAGTCTTGGGTTGGTGCTCCGATGACATCTGGTCATCACGTGATCGGCATGATGGCTGTTCAAAATTTTTCTAAGCCCAGTGTTTATGGAGAGCACGAGCGAGAGCTGCTGACTGCCGTGGCCAATCAGGCAGCCATTGCCATAGAGAATTCAAATCTGTTTGAACAAGAGCAGGCTCGTTCTCGACGCGAGCAAATTCTGCGCCAAATCACAGCCAGGGTCCGGGGATCAACCGATGTCGACACCGTCATGCGAACGGCCGCACAGGAGGTTGGTCGGGCATTAGGTCGCCAGGCCTTCGTGTATTTGAGTGATGGAGAAGAAGAGAACACACATGAGTCAAATGATGAGTAGTCAGCAAAGAAACGGCGAGAAGACCACTGCGCAAGGCCATGACCAGGCATCGGGAAAGGTAGACCAGTTAGCCAGGCTGATATTGCTGGGCGAGAAGATTGTGGCCACCAACCAGGCTGCCCTCTCACTCCTAATGGGTACGCGAGAAAAAATATTAGGGCAATCGTTTCTGACTTATTCGGCGATCAAGCAGGCCAATCGCCGTACTTCAGCTGACTCACTGCGCTTGCGTGCCACAGCCGCTCTGGCCGGTCAACCGCAGCAATTCGAGTGGGCTCTGAGCCTGGACAATGAAACGATAATCAGAACCCGGGTAAGTATGGAGCAAGTACAAGCCCAGGGTAAATCATTTGTCCAACTCACCTTAAAACCGATCGCTGTCAAAGACGAAACCCAAGATGAATTGCTTATGTTCAGATTAGGCATTGAACGCTCTAAAGATGCTATCTTTTTAACCGATACTGATGGTTACTTTGTCTACACCAATCCATCTTTTGAACAAATTTATGGCTATTCGCAGGAAGATGCTCTGGGAAAAACGCCACGTTTATTAAAATCCGGCGAGCTTTCTGATGAAGTATACAAAGGTTTTTGGCAAACATTATTGAATAAGGAAGTTGTAACCGGTGAGATAGTAAATAAGACCAAAGATGGCCGGTTAATTCACATCGAGGGCTCCAATAACCCGATTCTTGACAAAGAAGGCCAGCTTGTCGGTTTTTTGGGGATTCACCGCGACGCAACAGAGCGAAAAAACGCCGAAATCAGCTTAAAAGAAGCACATGAACAGCTGGAAAAGCGGGTCGAGGAGAGGACCAGAGAAATAGCCAGGATGAATAAGCTCTTGCAAGAGCAAAACGAGGAGATTGCCAACGTGAAGGATGCGCTTGAACGGCGCAATCTAACATTAGAGGCGTTAAATGAGATTTCGATTTCCGCTGCGTCTTCTCTAAATCCAGAGGACATTTTTCAACAGGTCATTGACTTTACCGGGCGGCTCATCGATTGTACCAGTGCCTACGTATCTACTCTCGACCTGGAGAACAACGCTACCACCGTCGTAGCAGAGTATATCGGCCCGGAAGCGAACGATGTTGAACAGATCTCCGACCTGGGCATCCGCTACGATCTGACCGAAGAATTCGGAGCTACCCAAGATTCATTCAGCAACCTGGATGAAATATTCACCATCCAAGCCGATAATGAGGACGTCCCTGCTGAAGAACGAGCACATATGGAGCGCTACGAAGTCAAGTCAATCTTGGAGATTCTGCTGACTCTAGATGGCGAACCTGTGGCGGAAGTTGAATTTTGGGAAAGCCGGCGCAAGCGTGAATTTAAAAAAGATGAGATAGAACTAGTCCGGGCCATAGCCCGGCAGATTGCCATACCCATCAAAAACGCCCGCATCTTCCAACAGACGATGCGCGAAGTCCAGGAACGCGAGGCTTTAGAAAAACAAATTCAACAATCGTTTGAGCGCCGTGGACGGCAGGTGCTCTTGTCAGCTCAGCTCTCCAAGGACATTATCGCTGCCAACGATGTGACCGATTTGTACCAACGGGTTGTCAACCAGGTAAAAGATCAATTTGGTTTTTACCATACACAGCTTCTTCGCTACGAACCATCCCTGGATTCAGTTGTTCTAATCGCCGGATATGGCGAGATTGGTCAACAAATGCTCGAGGCGGGTCATAAGATGCCCATGGGCCTCGGACTCATCGGCAAGGCGGCCGCTACCGGCAATCCTGTATTGCGTCCAGATGTGTTGGTAGACCCCGATTGGCAGTCCAATCCATTATTGCCTAAAACGAGGGGCGAATTGGTAGTGCCGATAACATTGGGCGATGAAGTACTTGGCGTTTTGGATGTGCAAAGTGACATCCCTAATGCGCTAAGTTACGACGACCAGTTGGCCCTTGAAGGTCTGTGTGCCCAAATCGCTATCGCAATTGAAAGCACCCGTCTCCGCCAAAATATGGAAGAGAAGCTTCTGGAACTCAATCAACTCCAACGCATTATGAGCCATGAGGGTTGGCAATCATTCCGATCTCAAAAAGAGGCCGGTTTGAAAGGATATCGTTTCGATCGAGCCTCTGTCCAGCAAGTTGAAGGCGGCGCCCTTGGTTCAACGCCAGACCTCCAACAGGCTACCTGGGAAACAGGACCGCTGGCCCGGGTTGAAGACAAGGTTCTCTCCAACCCTATGAAAGTTCGGGGAGAGATAATTGGTGCTCTGGGGATTAAGGATGATCCGGATAAACCCTTGTCCGAAGAAGATCGCGAGTTATTAGACTCGATTACAATTCAGGTGGCTGAAGCATTAGAAAGTGCTCGTCTTCTAGAGCAGACTCAAAAACATGCCTCAGAGATGGAAGCAGTTGCCCGGGTAAGCGCCGCTGCATCTTCGATCCTTGATACTGACCGGCTCTTGCAGACAGTCACCAGCCTGGCAAAAGAGCGTTTCGGCTTACACCATGCCGCTGTCTACGTGCTTAATAGCGGAGCGCTTAAACTGGCGGCCAGCACTGTGGTAACGGAAGAGATGCAGGCCACCAACTTTGTCTCGGTAATTAACCTCCAACAAACTGAATCGTTGGTAGCGCGTGCTGCCAAATCTCGTCATGCCATGGTCGTCAATGACATATCAAACGAACCAGATTATGTGGCTTATCCCACGCTGCCGTCGGCTCACGCTGAGCTGGCTATCCCCCTGATCGTAGGCGATGAGGTTATTGGCGTGCTGGATTTACTCGCCCAGGATACGAACCGGTTTTCAGAAGATGAAGTACGAATCCATACCACGCTAGGCGCCCAGGTGGCCGTTGCGCTACAGAATGCTTGGTTATACGCCGAGCAGTTGGAAACGGCTGAGCGACTTAGAGAAGTTGACCGGCTTAAGTCAGAGTTTCTGGCCAGCATGAGTCACGAACTACGAACACCGCTAAATTCCATCATTGGCTTTGCCGATGTCCTCCTTGAAGGCATTGATGGGCCACTCAACAATCGCATGCAAGAGGATGTTTCCCTAATTCGAGATAGTGGCCGGCACTTGCGCATGCTCATCAGTGAAATGCTTGATATGTCCAAGATTGAAGCCGGTGTAATGGAACTGCATTATGAGCTGGTTCATATTCCGTCTTTGGCCGAGGATATCATGGCCAATGCAATTAACCTGGGCAAGGGTAAGGAACTAGAATTCCACCTGGAACTTGATCCTGCCCTGGATACGATTAGCGCAGATCGTACGCGTCTCACTCAAATCTTGCTCAATCTGATAAGTAACGCCATTAAATTTACCGAGAAGGGTACCATTACGCTTCAGTTGGAGCAGAAGAATGGCGATTTCAAGGCTTCCGTGATTGACACTGGTATCGGCATTCATGATGAGGATGTACCCATTATTTTTGAGCAATTCCGCCAAATTGATGGCAGTCTTACACGCCGGGCAGGTGGAACCGGTCTCGGTATTCCCATTAGCAGGAGTCTGGTCGAATTACATGGCGGCGAGCTGCTCGTGCAAAGTAAACCTGGTGAAGGCAGTATCTTTTCCTTTGTCATTCCCAGCCATAAACAAGATCCTATAATTCATGGACGCAAGCGAATCCTGGCAGTTGAAGACAATCAATCTAATATGACTCTGATCGCGCGGGTAGTCGAGGCTGAAGGCTATGATCTTATCCAGGTTGAAGATGGCAAGAAGGCAATGGAATTGTTGGCCGATGACATGCCTGACCTGATCTTGTTGGACATCAACATTCCCGGTATACATGGCCTGGATCTCGCGCGGCAACTCAAGGCCGATGAACGCTTGGCGCAAGTACCAATTGTTGCCACAACAGCCAATGTCTTACTTGGCGATCGGGAGCGCTGCCTGGAAGCAGGCTGTGATAACTACTTGCCCAAGCCGCTTGACATTGGCAAACTCCGGGAAATGATCCACGACTATCTGGACAACCCGATCTAAAAAAATATCACCCGGGCCAGGCTTTTCAGGGCCGGTAAAAACGGTGGCGCTCTCAGTTAGTCTCTCGTCGCCCACGGCCGTCCGACGAGTACGGTCGGCTTCCCCAAAACCTTCGTCAAGAAGATTGTACATTCCCGGGTCCCCGACAATCGCAATCGCGACCGTAAGACAGCGGGATCCAGAGGCGATCCTCTCTTTTTGATCGTCACTCGCCCAATATTTCGCTCTCGGCAATATTGCCGTAACCGTTTCAGTTGAAAAGGCATCACATCATCGATGGCAAAGCAGCGAGCAAAGGGTGTCTCTTGAGGCTCATCTGCGGTCAGGTAGGCAATATCGGAATCGATCCTATAGGCCTCCAATTTATAGGCCAGGTGCGTGACCAGGTGGGCTCTAATGACGGATCCATCGGGTTCAAACAGAAAAGGTTTGGGTTGAGAAACAGCCTGATTTTCCTCCAACTCATCGGTCAACGTGTGCGGTCCGGGTAGCAAGGTGGCCCGGCGACTGTTCCTCGATCGCAAATCGCCAAACCAGAGAACCCCTTCACGAACTTCACCCTTGACAGAAATAAACTCTATTTCTGCTTCGGCCGGTATTTCAGCATAATCGATTCCGGGCCCGATCTTTACAGCCTGGTGGGGAATTTTTTCTCGCCAGGGCGCTAGAAAGGTGATGGGCGGGCGGTACTGTTTCAGCGAGTAAATTCGTCGCCCGCTTTCATCTCGCCGGCCGGGATCGGCGAAAAGAGCTTCCACAGCGAGCGGTGACAAGCTTAGCAAGTCCGCCTGTAAGGGCGAAAAGCGCTCGCCGCGGCCGTATATTTGAACATTTTCTTGGGCCATTGCCAGCCGGACCGGGTCCCAATCGACACCGATAACCCTGGCCTGGGCAGAGAGAGCTATCGAATCGCCGCCGATTCCACAACCCAGGTCAGCTATATATTGGAAACCGGCCCTCGCGAACCGGTCTGCCCGGTAAGCGGAAACAATTTCGGCCGAAGCCTGCTCCAGAGCCGCCCGGGTGAAAAACATCCTGGCTGCCTGGCTAAATTTAGCCACGCCCCGTTGCCGCAGCAACGTTATTTCAAGAGCGGCGGCGGCATGTTTAGCACCCACCTGTTGGCGAAGAACGCTGGCGATTTGGAGATGATTGTCCGCTGTGATTTGGCTCTCCGCCAGACCAGCCAACAATTGTTGACCGGTCTCACTCTTAAGAAAAAAAAATTCCTCAAGGCCGAGATCGCTCAAGGTAGCTCAGGCTCCAGTTGGATCGCCATGTTCTCCTCCTGCCAGGATGAAGGATCTTGAACGACCACCAGACGACCACAGTAAACCGTGTACGCACAATGCTCGCACTGTGCCAGATCGCCGGTCAGAAGCCACTTCTCTTGGGCTACGAGTTGAGATTCGATCTCACCGACCATATCCAACAAATCTGCCCAGTTCCGCTCATGTTGAGCCTGGTTGTAAGGGATGGTCACCGTGGCCGCCGGGTCATTCACAAACCAATAGGTCAACCGCACCCGGTCAGCGCTGATCGCTTCACCCCAGGCGGTACTGCCTTCGACAACGAGGGCCAGATAAAGCCTGCTCTGCAGATCCTGGCTCAATTCAGCGGCCGGTCTAGGTCGGGCATCTGTTTTCCAATCAAAGATCGTGACCCCGTCCTCTCCAAATACGAGGAGATCAAAGCGGCCGGTGATCTGGCTCTGGCTGATGGGCACGGTCAAACTATACTCGGCAAATCGTTGGCCGGACGGCAGAATCGGTCCCTGATCCACAAAACGGCGCCACCAGGCACGTAATTGCGGATTATCACCTGCTTCTTCAACCGACGGCATGTCCAGAAAGTGGCGCTGCAAATGTTGGTGAAAGCGCTGGCCCATGGTGCGCGCCTCCTCCGCCTGCCCGGTCAGGGGCGCGATGGGCCAGGCGCGCCGCTCAAGATAGCGCAATTGGAACCGCCGCCGGCAGGCCAGGAAATCGGCTAATTTGGCGCGGCTGAATGTCAGATATTGCTCCATCACTCTTGAAAGCTAATGTTGAAGGATCTGACTCAAGAATAACTTGGTGCGATCATGTTGAGGATTCTTAAACAGCTCCTCGGGTGAGGCGATTTCGACGATTTGCCCAAAATCCATGAACATGACCCGGTCGGCCGCCGCCCGGCAGAATCCCATCTCATGGGTAACCACAACCATCGTCATACCTTCCTTGGCCAGGTCAAGCATCACATCCAACACTTCCTTGATCATCTCCGGATCCAGGGCGCTGGTCGGCTCGTCAAAGAGCATGATCTTGGGATCCATGGCCAGGGCGCGGGCGATGGCCACCCGCTGTTGCTGGCCGCCAGAGAGCTGGCTTGGGTAGGACTCAGCTTTCTCCGGAATACCCACCCGGGTAAGCTGCTCCATACCCTTCTCTCTCGCCTCTTCCTTGCTGCGTTTACGCACCAAACGTTGGGCAATAGCCACATTGTCCAAAGCGGTCAGGTGGGGGAAAAGGTTAAACTGTTGGAAGACCATGCCCACTTCAGCCCTGACGGCGTTTATATTTGTACCTTTCGCTTCCAGGTGTACGCCATCGATATAGACCGATCCAGCCGTTGGTACCTCCAGATGATTAATACAGCGCAGCACCGTACTCTTTCCCGATCCGCTTGGGCCAACAATGACCACTACTTCCCCCCGGCGAACTTGAAGATCCACACCTTTCACGGCTTCCACATTGCCAAAGTATTTGTGCAAATCATTGATAAGGATAATATGATCCGATTGGAATTTAACGTTCATTGGTTTTCAACCGCCTTCCATACCACTGCAGCAACAAACTTAACGCAATAGTCATGCTCAGGTACAAAAATACAAGAACCAGGTACGTCTCGTGAAATCGAAAGGTACTGCCGGCATAGAGCCTGGATTGCTGTGTGATTTCCCGAACCGCCAAAACCGACAATAATGATGAATCCTTCAATATAGCGATGAAATCATTTCCCAAAGCCGGTAAAATATTTCGAATTGCCTGGGGCAAAATGATGTGACGCATGGCCTGACTGGTGGTCATACCCAACGAACGAGCTGCTTCGGCCTGACCAGGAGGAATTGATTCAATTCCAGCCCGGAAGATCTCGCCCATGAATGCGCCGTAAAAGAAAGCCAGGGCGATGATTCCCCGCCAGGTACCAGGAAGGGAATTATTGTTTGCCCCCACCGCGTCTGAGACTGTTGGGACCACCACAAAGGCAAAGGTGAATATCAGGACCAAAACTGGCAATCCACGCACCACCTCTACGTAGGTTATGGCCAGGTTTCGTAAAAAATTGTTTTTACTGACACGACCCAAACCAGCGAGCAGACCCAGGACAATGGCGATGAGGAACGAAACAAAGGTTATAAAAAGGGTGAGCGAGATTCCCTTCCCTACAAAAGCCAGGAGATCGCCGTTAAACAGATCCTCGAGGCTACCTAATTCGCCCCTGATGAAGTCGAAAGCAGCCCTGTATTCCTCATCTGTAATAATCAGGAAGGCCATGAGAGCCAGAAAGAGCAGGATGATTAGAAGCCACCAAGGGAATTGTTGCCAAATATCCTTGCGATCTTTGCCGCTAAGTTGTTCTTCTAATGTCGCCATTTAACCTCCTACCACCATCTGATCGAAGAAAATGTACACCAACTATCCTTCAACTGTCGATTGTAAAAAGCGCCGGACCACAATATGGTCCGGCGCTTCAATGTCTTTGCCTCACCACACAATTCTCTGTGGGTGCAGGTCTAATCTCTAGTTATCATATTCGACTTCTGCAATATCATCGTAGGTAATTACAAATGCATCGGAGAAGTACTTCTGAGCCAATTCCTCCAGGGTGCCATTGGCTTTCATTTCGGCTAAAGCCTTGTTCACCGGTTCAACTAGATCGCTACCCAAGGGAAAAATGAACCCCAACTGCTCACCGCTGGTAAGGGATTCACCAACCAGTTTTAGGTCCTCGGCGTTAACACCTACATAGCCCTGTCCGGCTGTTTCATCCATTACTACTAGATCCACATCTCCGGAGAGCAATGCCTGTACGGCGAATGGGAAAGTCTCGTAAGCCTGAATTCGATCTTCTGCAAAGTATTCAAGGGCTGTTTCGTAGTTGGTTGTACCTGTTTGGGTACCGATAACCAGGTTGGCATCATCCTGGACTTCCTTGATCGAGCTAAATCGGTCCTCATCTTTCCGAACCAACATACGCTGTTCAAGGGTAATATATCCATCGGAAAAGTCAACGATTTCAGCCCTGTCAGCAGTAATTGTGATGCCATCCGCGGCCGCGTCATATTGGCCATCAGCCACCGCCTGGATCATCCCTTCCCAACCGGCCGCAACATAAACCGGCGTGCAATTTAACAATTCGCAGATTGCATCCCAGGCTTCGTAATCCCACCCTTCCGGCTCTCCCGTATTGACGTTGATGTAGTTGAAAGGCAAGTATTGATTCTCGATGGCGACGGTCACTTCACGACCATCTAGATCGTCCACCGAACCTTTCGCCGCACCCTCATCATCACTGCCACAGGCAACCAGTGCCAGCGCCAATATCAACAGTACCAGCAATGCTAACAAGCTCTTCCGTTTCATCTCTGTTATTCTCCTTTTGAAAAATATTTAGGTCTACCCGATCTTCTCAATTTGTTTTTCTGGGTAGATTATCAAAGAAAGGCACATAAGAATTGGGCTTGCGCACATTGCAGTATTGGGCATGATCTCTCAATAGTACGCAAGTTCACAAAGTTCTTTGTTGACAGTATATTGAAATCGGATAAATGGTCAAGAGCGGACATGCACAAAGGAAGGTCTAGTTGTTATGGATATTCTGCTAAAAATACAGAGTGAGGTGACCCAGGCATTACGCGAGAAGAGAGCCGTGGTAGCATTGGAAAGCACGGTGATCACCCATGGCCTACCGTATCCCCAAAATAGGGAAACGGCCACGATGATGGAAACGGCCGTACGGCAAGCCGGAGCCGTTCCGGCGACAATTGCCGTCATTGGTGGCCAAATTAAAGTCGGCCTTGATGCCGCGGAGATCGAATACCTGGCCACCCGGCCGATGGACCAGGTCCGAAAATGTAGCCGCCGCGATATCGCCCTGGCCATGGCCCTCGGGGAAGACGGTGCGACCACAGTCGCCGGAACGATGATCGTAGCCAGCCTGGCCGGTATCGAGGTGTTTGCTACCGGGGGTATTGGTGGCGTACACCGGGGCCATCCTTTTGATATCAGCGCTGATCTGACCGAATTGGGGCGAACGCCCGTCACGGTGGTGTGTAGCGGCGCTAAATCGATACTGGATTTACCCCATACTCGAGAGGTATTGGAGACCCAGGGTGTAACGGTCATCGGCTATGGCACAGATGAGATGCCGGCCTTCTTTTCCCGGACCAGTGGCTTGGCCGTCGATGTTCGCCTGGACACGGCCGCGGAAGTTGCGTCTGTTATCATTGCCCGGCGGTCACTGGCGATGGAATCCGGCATTCTGGTTACCGTACCGGTGCCGGCTGATGAGGAATTTGACTCCGCCACAGCCGAGGCGGCCATCAACCAGGCCACCACGGAAGCGGACCAGGCCGGCATTCACGGTCCGGCTGCTACTCCCTGGTTGTTGCGCCGGGTAAGTGAATTGACAGATTCCCGTAGCTTGCGAGCCAATGTCGCCCTATTGCGTAATAACGGCATGGTGGCCGGAAAGATTGCCCTGGCGATGGCCGGTCTTGCCTCCTCAGAATCCGAATAGATGTGATTGCTACGGCAAATCGCCAAATGGGATATCATTATCCTGGTGGTTAGCTAATAGAAAAAGGTTTGAGAGTGCGATATGGCTATTTACGCTGAAACGATTATCAAGCGCCAAACAAAGAGCCTGCGCCGGTCCCTGTTTTGGCTGTTCGTCATCTTAATCCTATTGCAGGCCACGGCTTTTACCGGGATCATCTACTTTGCCTGGGGTGAATCTCTCGATAAGTGGGCGCCGGAACTCGTCATTTCAACCTTGTTCCTGGCCGTTGGCTTAGTGATAGCATTACGGCTCATCAACTCCCAGGAGAAAAAAACCGCCACCAAAATCCAGCGGGCTGTGACCAAAGAAATGGACACGATGCTTTCGGTTCAAAATCGTTTTGAATCGTTGTTAGCCATGACCACGGCCGTGGGTGATACGCTAAACCCGCAGCGGCTGTTACAAGTCGCCCTGGATCTCTGCGAAACAAAATTCAACGAAATGGGTTCGACCGGTACCGCCAGCGCCGCTCTGCTGTTTGATGACCAGGGTTTGTTAAAGCCGGTAGCCGGGGCTGGACTCTCCGATCAGGATCTTGAAACGGCGCTCTCGATCGATGAAGGGATCGTCGCCCGCTCTTTGGAGAAGGTGGAGCCAACCTTAAGCGATCAACTCAGCCAGGATCAGGCTATTGCCAATTTAACCGCTTTTAAGAGTTCGCGCACTGGTGTTTGTTTACCGCTGCGACGCGGCCGGGATCTTCTAGGGTTTATCATCTTGGGAAGTCCGGAGACAATTCCGTTTGACGGCGATGAAGTCGTACTGCTGAATGCGATTGCTGGTCTAACCGTTCCTGCCATACAAATCGATCAATTGCATAGCCGACATGCGGCCAATATGTGGAAAATCTTAAAAACCGAGGAGGCAGAACGCTTGGCAATGGCCCGCACTCTGCGGGATGGGCCGGCTCAACAGATCACCGGTGTGGCCATGCGGCTGGGATTTATCCACGGAAATCTGGCTAAAAACCCCAATCAGACCTTAATCGAGCTAAAGCAAATGGAAGCGGAATCTAGTGAATCTGCCAAAGGGCTTCGAGAAATCGCGTTCTTGCTACGGCCGATGCTTGGTTTGAATGAAAAGAGCTTGGATCAGGCTATAAGGGAAATTATTCAACGGATTCATAAGATTGGGAATCTGCAGGTGGCCTTCAGTGGTGGTATTACTGACCAAACTCTCGCCGATAAAGTCGAAATAATCGTTCGTTATATCGTTGAAACAGCTCTGTTTTGGGCCCAGAAGCATGGTAGGGCTAGCCGGGCCACTGTACGCTTGCGGTTTGAGGAAGGCGTGTTTACCGTCCGCATTGAGGATAATGGCAGCGATGACGGTTGGTTCTTGGAAAGGCAAAGCCGGTCAATACGTGACCTGCCGATGATAATTATGCGGGAACGGGCCAGGCGTATCGACGGCTCTCTCGATGTCGCCCAGGGGCAGGCAGGCGGACGGATTGTTACCCTGACCGTGCCTCTGGAAAAATATGGACAAGGCCACGTGGGGTAAGGTCAAGTTATCGCATTAAAACGCGGGTACATTGGACAAAGAATAATTGGGAGTTGGTCGTTGCTGGGCGTGACCCTTTTAAGCCTGGTTGGTTACCTTCTCCTGGCCATTTGGTTCCCCTTACGCCCCTATTACAACCACAGTCCATCACCAGACGTCCGACAACTGGCGCCAACCCTGGCTGACGGAGGCAAATATGCCGCGCTGCTGCTATTGCTTACTGGCCTCTATTGGATCGCATATCAAATGGTAACCAGGCGGAAGAAAGGATTGTCCCTGGCGGCCATCCTGGCCGTAGCGGCTCTCTTCTGTCTTCCACTCATCATGGCTTTCCCGATAAATGCCACCGATGTATATCGCTACTTCATCCGCGGCCGGATCAGCCAGGTACATCATGAGAACCCTTTTGACGTTTCTGTTGCCGCCTTGACCGATGAACCTTATGCTGCACTAGCAGGCGAGTGGGCTGGCGAAACCTCGCCTTACGGTCCCATATGGGAAGTAGTCGCCTCTCTGGTGACCGGCCTGACCCCCGATAACCTCTGGCTGGGTCTCCTCTTCTTTAAATGCCTGGCGGTCGTATCTTTTTCCTGGTCATCGGCGGTCTGATTTGGCTCGCTCTGAAAGACGTATCCGCCCCAGAAAGGGCCGGCTTAACCCTCCTTTGGGCCTGGAACCCTTCCCTGCTGCTTATCTTCGCCATGGACGGTCACAATGATGCCTTGATGATAACCTGGCTATTGTCGGTTGGCTGATTTTGAAGCGTGGTCGAACCCAGACAGGCATGATTATTATGCTCCTGGCCCCGCTAACCAAGCCGATTGGTTTATTGGCCATACCCTACTTCTTTATCTTTCGGATGGCGTCAATTGGCGACGCTAACGGCAAGGATCCGTTATCTGGTAACAACAATGGTTGGCGGCCTGGCTCTCCTCTGGCTAAGCTTCCTGCCCTTCGGCTCGCCCCTTGAATTAGCCCAGCGGCTTTTGAGAGAAGCCGAAAGTGGCGGGGGCTTCTCTCCCCTGGCTCTCATCATCCTTGAACTTCGCGAACGGGGCTATGATCCGCCACTCGATGAATCAACCCGCCTTGCCACGCTATTTTTCGCTATCGTTAGCCATCTGGTTGGCCTGGCACACCTGGCGCGGTCGTTCGCCTTTACGTGCGGCGGCCGATATCTTTGCCGGCTACATTGTTCAAGCTTTTCGCTTTCGAATCTGGTATGCCGTCTGGCCATTCCCCTGGCTGCTCCTCGATCATGGACGGCGCTCGGGTTCTACAGCGGGCGGTCAGGCCAGATTGGCGGCCGGTCTGACTCTTCTACTTACCAGCCAGTTATCCGTCCTGATATACGGCCACCTAAGAGTTGAGTTATTCGGCGCTTCCCACCTGCGGGCACATCGGTCCGGCGTTTTATTTACATTTGGCTTGCCGCTGCTAGTCGCCCTAATCGTCGCCTTCTATAACGCACGTTCACGTGGGCGCCATAAAGAAAAATGAGCATGCTGATGTAGGCCCAGGTCAAGAAAGCGATAATAGCCGCCATTGAACCATAAACCAGGTTCGAAAGAGTAAGATAATTAGTCACAAAAAACAGAAAGCCATGTTTTGCGACCTCCCACAATGCGCCGGATATAACAGCCCCAAGCACAACGTCGCCCCATTCCAGCGAGGCATGCGGTAGCATCTTGTAGAGCAGGGTAAACAATACGGCGCTTAAGAGCGCCGAACCAACGACACCAACATAGGCGGCCACATCGATGATCCGATCGGGCATAGCCTGTTTTAAAATGGGGACCACAATACTCCAGGCAAAAGAGCCTATCAGGAGCAATATACAAATGGCAATCGTGAAGACAATAGCCAGAGCCCTGTGCCGCCATGCTGGACGTATCATAACCTCTTCCCATATGGCATCCATGGCCCGGGTAAGCATGTAGACGATGGATGAGGCAGACCAAACCAATATAACGGCCGAAAATCGAGTGATGGCGCCCCGGGCATCAAAGAGTTGTTCCAGGTTTTGACCCAGCAAATCGTCCAAGGCCGGTACAATGAACTCAAATTGTTCCAGGATTGTCTGGCTGTCCAAATAGGGCTGGAACCAGAAGCTAGATAAGCCAACGGTTAAGAGGATCAGGGGAAAGATTGAATATAATGTGAAATAGGCAGTTGCTGCCGCATAGAGGGAAGACTTAAAGGACAACATATCGCGAAAGGCTTGGAAAAAAAGTGTAAACCAGCCATCAGTATGCAGGTCCAGCCACTTTATGCCCTGCCGTCCCCGATCCTCTGCTTTTGCCATTGTTGACTGGAGTCCGTTCACCTATACCTGCCGTCGATCATTGGATCTCTATGGGCCGCAAATAAAGCGCATCATTGTCCCGTAAACCTGGCATTTTGACCAACAAGCGGTGTCCTGTATCGGGTAGATAGAGTCCAACCTCAAGCGGATAAAGGCCAGGCGCCAGGTCATCCGGCAGTTCGATTGTATACTCATCAATGACAACTTCTCCGTTCAACCAGTGACTGGTCGGATAGGCTCCTTGTAAAGGTTCCAGGTCTTGTTGCCATAGGCAACAGGTTCCATCTTCGTGCAACACGTGGACAAACACAGTGTAGGCAGACGAGGGCTCGCTTTGGGCTTGCCAGGCCAGCGATAGAAGATGTTGCCCGTCAGTCACTGTCTCCAGATCGTACCCGAGCAAAACGATCTCGTCACCAAACGAGGCAGCTAAGGGGTAGCTGAGTGTGGGCGGCGAATAGTTCCGATCGGCCGCGGAAACGGCAAGCGAACCCAGGTCAGCTACCAGCAAAGTATCATTAGGCGCTCCCATCAAACGCAATTGTAGCCGGTAATCACCTGGTGGCACCACCGAAGGGATTCTTGGCCTGTGGTGATCAATGACGAATTGAGTCGAAGACCACTCTTCAAACGGATAGGTGCCGTTGACCGGTTGTGCGTCATCTAGAATCCAACCCTTATTATCTGAGCCAACCAGTTCCAACCGTGAGTTCATGGGAGCTAAGGGAGCTGTCGCCTGCCACCATAGCGCCAACCAGATTGGCGCACCAACAGTCGCCTGTTCCTCTGCCCGTTCATAACCCAGGAGTTGCAAGCCTGGAATAGAAGATTGGCTAAGAGCATGTGGGGGGTCTGGAACTTTGGCAGGCGGGAGGCCGGCTGCCACAGGGATATTATCAATACGCATGGCATTGCCGGCATAACGGCCAAAGCTATCTAAGAACAGCCAGCTGGTTCAATGTGCCGGAGTCAAAGAATCCTGCCCGGAGACGATATGGCCCTGGCGGCAATCCATCAGGGAGGGGGAGCTCAAGGTGCTGGACGATCAGATCTCCCGGCTGCCACTGCTCAGCCGGATAGGCAGCCGACTCCAACTGGCTCCAGCGGTAGCCCCAACCATCTTCAAGATGAACGAAAGGGATCAAATCACTAGTCGGTTGTCGCTCAACGCGCCAGAACATCGTCAGGGGCAACGAATTGCCGGCCGTCCCACCTCGCACATCATACCCCAGGAAGGTCAGCTGATCGCTGAAATTGGCCGTCTCCGGAAATGGGGGCACCAATTCCGCCGGCGACGATCGCCGATAAACCGTAAAAAGAGGTTCCCCATCAGGACCCTCAGGACCGACAGCGTATGGATCCGAGGGAAAATAGGCTGCTGCCCATTCCGGCAACGGGCTGTTATGAGGGAACAGATAGAGAGCCGGTCCCTCCGCCGGGAAAACCATTGCCTGACTTTGCGGTAGCCATTTAACATGTTCATAGCGATCACTCAAGAAGGCCACCGTTGGATGGCGATAGTGAGGCGCTGCCAAAAAGATCGTCTCGTCATACCAGGTCCAGGTTATCCAAATATTGGGAAATAGCTACGAGATCACTATCGGTATCGTAATAAACATCCTGGCGAGATGACCACTCATTAAAGTAGGCATCAACAACTGCCACGGAACCGAAGACCAGGATTAGCAATAACAGCCCGCCAATAACCGTCGGAATGCACCTTTCTGGAACCGCTGTCAGCAACGATTCGTTCTGCGCAATGGCCGGCCATCGCTGAAGTAGGCGAACCACCCATTGCCACAAAGAGTCGACAAATAACACCAGACCCAAAGCCGGCAGGTAGTAGATAAATGGGATTAAACCAATAGCGCGCAGATTGCTGGGCACTATTTCAGTCGTAGCCAGCGCAGTTGGCAAGAGCATGAACAAGGGAGCTAAGGCCAAGAGCAAATAAGCCGATCGTTGCCAATCACATCGTCTGCCGGAACCATCGAAGAAGAGAAAAAAGCCAGCCGGCAACTAATAAACCACCCCAGAACCAGTTGAACAAGGGAACGATCCGGAATATTGAATCGCCAATAGGGATCACCGACCAGGAAGAGCATACCCAACGAACGCCAATAACTCTTAACCAACACTTGAAGAAGAAACACCACTGGGGCCGACCTGGTTGACTCGCACCCAGAAAGATTCGGGGTGGCTTATAAAAAAGATGAGTAAGCGGCAATAGGATAACAAGACCAACGGCGCCGAAAACAGCCAATTGTTGCCAGCGAAGCCGTGCTTTAGAACGGCTAAAAATAAGCGGCAACAGGGACACTAATAGAACAAGCGGGAAAATTCGGGCAGCCAGATAAGTATAAGCCGTAAGACCTAAAGCAACCCCGGCCACCACAAGCCACATCCAAGATTGCCGGCGAAGGCCGCGAAATAAGGCTGCCACGGTCAAAGCCTGCAAGAGGGGTTGGCTGATAGCCCTAAAGCCAAGCCGGCTAAATAACACATGCCAAAAACTGACGGCCAGTAAAGCGGCCGCCACCAGGGCGATACGCCGATCGGCAAAAATTTCAGCGCCCAGCCAAAAGGTAGCCGCGACTGTTAAAATTCCCAGAAAGGCCGACATCAGGCGTAGAGCGAAGAGTGAATCACCGATCCGCGCCATCAGGCCGCCGGCCAGGTAGAAGAAGAGGGCGTCCTTGCCCGTGTAGCTGGTAATGAAGACCGGCCGTTCTCCGCGTAAACCTATGTCCGCTGCCAGAATGCCATTGGCAGCTTCATCATAATGTAGGCCTGGGGTGCGTTTCGCTCAGATTGGGATAGGCGAACTGCTGCTGCCACAAGCAAACAGAGCAGCATGAGCATTGATGCCGTCCTTCGACTCATATTCCCGAATTGTAACGATTTACAGTGAAACGGTCGAAACACGCCTAATATGTGATATTTTTCACATTCGTAGGTTTGACGTAGGCTGGGCGCTGGTTTGGCGTACAGTCTGATAGCACTCATTAACGTAGACTACTTCCTAAGAGACACAAGTACGGTTAAATCTCTTCTTCTCCTCCTTTTAACGAGAGTCAGGGTTCGGCGTCCCTGACTCTCAATGAAAAATAATGCGGGTCGATTATAATGAATCGGCCCGCTTTTTTTGTTCGATCGTATTGACGCGTATAATCCCCCCCTATGGCGTCTACCCAACGGGATGCCGATCCGTCCAGCCAAGATCGGTCAAGTATTATTCAGGCTGCCACGATCGTCGGTGTTGCCTTCGTCTTCAGTCGCTTCTTGGGTCTTGTCCGCGATGCAGTCATCAACTACTACTTTGGCATTACCAGCCTGGAAGCCAATGCCTATTTTATCGCCAGCCGATTTCCCGAAACGATCTTTCTGATCATCGCCGGCGGAGCGTTAGGCTCGGCCTTTATCCCCACATTCTCCGCATTATTTCACTCGATGACGACAGCCACGGTGGCTGGCGATTATTTTCGGCGATCATCAACCTGGTCACGATTTTTACAACCATAGTGGCCGATCCTGGCTGCCATCTTTGCGCCGCAGATCATCACTTTTTTCTATCCGGATTTGATGGCAACCGATCCCGAGTTGCTGGATATGACTGTGCAATATGATGCGCGTGATGCTCATTTCTCCAATCATTTTCGGGATCAGCGGCGTGGTCATGGCCGCCTTGAATGCCCGGCAACACTTCTTACTGCCGGCCATCGCTCCCATCGTCTACAATCTTGGCATCATCGCCGGCGCTATCGATTTTTGCCCCCAACGTGATGGGCCTGGCCATCGGCACCGTGGCCGGTTCGCTCGGCCACCTGCTCATCCAGATTCCCGGCTCTGCGGATGAAAAAGGCCCGCTATTCGCCCATATTGACCGTTCGCGATCCGGGCGTATGCAAGTCTTGCGCCTGATGGCTCCGCGGGTTCTAGGTCTATCTTTTGGCCAATTAAATCACCTGCTCATCCAATTTCTGGCCCAATCCATGGCTTGTTGGCAGCATCCCGGCCTTGGGCTATGCCTGGCGCATCATGATCATGCCCCAGGCCATTATCGGTCAGGCCCTGGCTATCGCCGCCTTCCCGACCTTCGCGACACTGGCGGCCAGGTCGGCCATGGACGAAATGCGCGCAATCGTTGCCGATACCTTGCGCTTGATCTTCTTTTTGAGCCTACCGGCCGCCTTGTTTGCTGATGATCCTGCGAACACCTCTCGTTAGCGCTGCTCTTTCAACGAGGCCAATTTGATGCCAACGCCACCGTTTTTGTTGCCTGGGCCCTGCTGTTTTATGCTCTCAGTCTGGTTGGCTTGGCCGCCATTGAGATCATCTCTCGTGCATTTTATGCCCTGGAGGACACGTTGACACCTGTCCTGGTCGGGATGCTGCAACTGATTGCCATGTGGCTCATTGGCGCCTGGCTTGCTAAAGACATCTTTCCTTCATTAGAGTGGTTAAGTTTTGGCGGGTTGGCCTTGGGCTACACGATCTCAACCATGTTTGAACTGGTTCTGCTATTGTGGTTGCTGCGCCGGAAGATGGGCGGTATCGACGGGCGACGTATTTTGAACGGCGTATGGCGCATGATAGTAGCCAGCTTGTTTATGGCCGTAATCAGCTGGCTAACGCTCCAACAACTTACCGAGATTCCGGTTTTTTGGCAGCTCTTGGTCGTCGGCTTGGTCGCGAGTCTCAGCTATTTGCTTGCTTCCCTGGCTCTTGGCGTCACCGAATTGCGCGCAGCTCACCGCTACTCTCCGCCAACGTCTTGGCCTTTAAAAACAAAAAACCCGGCTTTCGCCGGGCTGCATAACATCCAAACAATTATGAAGCGGGTTTAGTTGTTGGCTGAGATACTTTCGGTCACCATCAAACTGGAGTGAGCCATCAGTTCATCATTGACCCATACTTCCAGGGTATACTGGCCTGGTGAAAATCCCTCCTCGGGTTGGAAATAGACATAACCAGGTCCAACTTGTCCATATGACCAGAGCTGGTTCCCACCGTCAACGACATCACCATTATGACGCCAAACCCACGACCAGGACATGTTATCAGCCATTTCCCCGTAATCAAAGGTGGCATACAGAGTGAAGAAACCCTCGCTAAAGCGTTGAAGCGGGTTCACAGCCTGGTAATCGTCGTTGATATCTGTGGAGAATAATATCGTACCGATTTCGGTAGCCTCATTCAACTCAACCTTAGCCTCTATCTGATCGAACTCAGCAGGCAAAGCTGGTTTAAGTAAGGGATCTGCGAAATCTGAGGTTCCAACAAAATTCCGCTCAGAGGCAGATGACAGGTTGATTTCAACCGCTACCGGAGATCCTTGAGCAACGACCTCTGTCGCAGAACCGGCGGAAGATAGCGACTGGGAAGGTTTGGCATAACGCAAACGAGCAATAGGGACGGTGATTTCCTGGGGGGATTGCCAGGCATAAGCAGTTGTTGCTACAACGGCTAAGACCAGCACTAAAAAGGCCAACATATAGCGTTGCATTCTTCTTGCAGCCTGTATACGCTGGAAGAAATATGGCGATCGCTTGGCCTCGCGCCACGATTTCAATGTTATGTAAAACATCAAAAGGGCGAGTATTAGCAACCCGCCCAATAGCCAAGGTATAATTGTGTCAGAAAATGTAGATAACAAAATAGCTAATATCCTCTTCCCTAGGTCTTAGCCGCGTGAAAATTATAACAAATCAAATCATGGATGCAAGCTGGAAGGTTTTTCCGTCACTGAAGTGCCCCTAATTTGCCCCGGATTTTTAGGAATAAAACCGTGTTTAAATTTGTAACCATTTATCGACGAGTAGACGACGAAAACGCCCTGGAGGAATTCTTTTCCCTTACCCATCTGCAATTAGCCGAGCAGTTGCCCAGTTTGCTGAAGAGTGAGGTCAGCCGAATAACCGGCCGGCCGGGTGGAGATTCCAGGTTTCATTTGATGTACGAGCTGTATTTTGAGTCCGCAAAGGATTTTTTCCATGATTTGGGTTCGGATCCTGGTCGGGATCTCATGGCCGCACTCATGGAATGGGCTGATGCCAAGCTCCTGACCTGGTTCTATGCTGAATCATTTGAAGAGGCTGTTGAAGACCGGGATTAGTTAATCGCCCAAGGTGCAACTACTAGCCGATAGGTGTTCGATCCGCGGCTTAGCAGGGGAGCTTAATATATATTTTTGTTGGAGCTAGCTATCTCTTGCCCGATGAAAACCCAACGGCTTTAAGACGATCCCGGTGATACCCGGTGCCAGCCAACAGCTTCCTTGTATAATCTTGATGGTTCCGACTTTTGCGAAATTGATAGAGCTATCGTAAGATCCAGCCATCATTCATACCACTCTCATATTCGATTACTTTGAGTGACATGCATCTTGATTGGATCTGGCCAGCGGTAGAGCGTTTTTTCCAATAGAATCCTCGACCATCGCATATTAGCGACACATTTAATCGAAGGAATTTTCATGTTTCAACTCCGCCGGGCATTAAAGTTGACAGTATTTGTAAGCGGTATTTTTGTCGGCATCATAGCTACCCTGACAGCATACTTTTCCCGGATGATTATTAGCCCGCCGAGACAACGTCTTTGGGCATCACCGACCGATTTAGGCATGTCCTTTGAGGAGGTTCAGTTCCCGGCCCGGGATGGTGTACGGCTTTCAGGTTGGTTTATACCCAACAGAGGATCTGAAGCTGGGACAGATGCTGAGCTGGATTCAACTGCACCCACGCTTATCATTGTCCATAGTTGGCCTTGGAACCGGTTGGGCACTACGGCCGAAACTGTCCTTAACGATATCCCCGGCAGCTCGCCAATCCAACTCATTCACCTGGCAAATTCTCTTCACCGCCGCGGCTACCATTTATTGATGTTCGATTTACGAAACCACGGACAAAGTGCACCTTCGCCGCCCGTCACCTTTGGCCTCCGAGAAGCAGATGATGTGTTAGGTGCCGTAGATTTTCTGACAAGGCGTGGCGATGTGGACCAGCATAGAATCGGCGTCGTCAGCTTTGCTATGGGCGCCAATGCCACAATCTTTGCCCTCCCTCGCACAGATGCTCTTAGAGCGGTTGTTGCTGTTCAACCCACCAGCCCAGCGATATTCTCTGGTCGTTATGCTCACAGTTTGTTTGGGCCGCTGGGCTCGCTTATACTGCGTCTCGCCCAGCTCATTTACCTGGGTGTAAGTGGGCTTCGTTTTTCGGCCATTGAGCCTGCATTCGCCGCGGCCGGTGCCGGTGATACACCCGTATTATATGTCCAGGGTACAGGGGATCGCTGGGGTAGTTTGGACAATATAAAGTATATGGTCGAGCATACGCCTAATGCCATCCAACCACTCTATGTCGATACAAAAGGCTGTTACAGTGGTTACCAGTATGTTGTCGAAAACCCCGAGATACTCAACAACTTCTTTCGCGAGCAAATGGCCTGACGCCACACTTATACCAAGACATCACCCCAGATTAAAGCAAGCCAAAATAGCTTGTCCCCATATACAGCATACCGTATCATAAGCTGTGAACAATACTCTAGGTTATGATTGTCGATTTACAGTTCACCATCCTGGATGGAGGAACTGTGAACCATCAAAGGTATGAAACAGTTGACCGGCAAACCCCAGGCAAAAGGGTTACTCTTGTGGACCCTGTTCATTTTTATAGTCCTGAGCGCAATTTCTCGGGCCGCAGCCGAGGGCGATCATATAGTCGTCGCTGAGATAGAAGGACCGGTAACACCGGCCATGGCCAACTACTTTGACCGGGTAATCCAGACGGCCGAGGATTCCGGGGCCCAGGCGGCGATTATCGTTCTGGACACGCCAGGCGGGGCGGTTGACGTGATGCTGGAGATTGTTCAATCTTTCCGGAACGCCGAGCTGCCAATCATCGTTTACATCGGACCGGCTGGCGCCCAGGCTGCTTCGGCCGGCAGTGTGATTACCCTCGCGGCCCATGCGGCCGGCATGGCTCCGGAAACGGTGATCGGGGCTGCGTCGCCTGTCGACGGTTCGGGTGAAGACATTGAAGAAACTCTTTACAAGAAATTAACCGAGGACCTTAAGGCGACCATGCGCAACGTGACTGAACACCGCGGTGAAGAGGCGATTATCTTAGCTGAGGCCATGATTTATGAGGCACGGGCATTAACTGCCCATGAAGCGTTGGATAAAGCCCTTATCGATGCCGTCGCTTCGGACGTGGATGATTTAATAAAGCAGCTAGATGGTCTGACCGTTGAAGTAAAAGGCCGCCAAGTATCACTGGCAATCGGTAATGCTGACCAGCAAAAGCTATCAATGAGCTTGATCGAGCAGACGCTCCATGCCATCAGCAACCCCTTACTCATCGGTCTATTAATGACCATTGGCGTTCAGGCTATACTCATTGAGATTGGAAGCCCCGGCGGCTGGGCGGCCGGCTTTATTGGCCTCTTATGCCTGGGATTAGGTCTGTATGGCCTGGGCACCTTGCCAGCAAATTGGCTAGGTCTGGGCCTGGTAGCCATAGCCTTCATTCTGTTCTTTTTGGAGGTAAAAACACCCGCGACGGGCATATTAGCTGTGGCCGGAACAATCACGCTGCTGGCTGGGCTTCTGATATTGTTTAACTCGCCAGGCTCGCCTGAATTTGCCCGGATTTCAATCGCCGGTGCATCAGGCATCGCCATCTTTACAGCCAGTTTCTTTTTATTCCTGGTAGCCAAAGCCTTCCGTGCACAACAACAAGCGCCTTCTACCGGAGTCGAAGGAATGGTAGATATGGTCGGAACCACACGCACTGATATAGTTGCGACCGCTCCAACAAGCGAAGTTTGCAGTGGTACCGTCCTGGTTAATGGAGAGATCTGGCGCGCCTTGTCGAAAAGCGAGATCGAAGAAGGCCAGCGTGTGGTCGTCGAGAGCATCAACGGTATGACGCTCCACGTCAAGCCGTTTGAAGGGTAACTTCTTAATATCATTTGAATATTTTCGGAGCTACAACTATCAGGGGCCTTGGCCAGGATACTCCGAGTGAAAACATATTTTCAGCGATAGCTTATGAAATTTACGGTGCTTCTAAATGAGGAACTCAAGGATATTGAGGTCATACGCCAAGGGGATCGTTTACGTATTAGCTATGGAGGCGAAACCCATTCGGCGCGGCTTATCTATACAGACGGCGCTCATTACGTCCTGGAGCTAGAAGAGGAACGTCCAGGCAACTTTATCTCGCGTAAGCGGATTCGCGCAGCAGGTTACCATGAGGGTGACAATCGACAACTATGGTCCAATGGCCAATTAGTTCACTATCAAATTGTTCGCGATGGGCAAGAGGTGCCGGTGGAAGACCAGGCTGCATCACTCTCGGCATCAATTCCGGCGGTCGTTTCGGAAATCCTGGTGGAACTCGGCGATTTAGTGGTGAGCGGTCAAAAACTTATTTTACTTGAATCGATGAAGATGATCCTACCCATTCAAGCCCCTTACGATGGGATTGTCAAAGCCATTCATTGCTCCACCGATGAGGCAGTTCAGCCTGGCTTTCAGTTAATTGAGCTTGAGGAGAAATCATAGAGACACCTTATCCTAAGGGCTATGATCTTTTTTGGCAGTCACAGAATGAAAGGGGCTTCTTTTTGAAGGAAACATGTCATGAACCTACAACGAATACAACGATTGGTCCACGAGACCCTGGCCCATGGCCTGGATGGCCTGGCCTTGATGCCAGGACCGAACATGGTCTATTTGAGTGGCATTCATGCGCATGTTAGCGAGCGGCCGATCATATTGTTTATTCCGGTTGATGATGAGCCGGCTATCATCATCCCCGAACTAGAATCCAGCAAGGCCCAGGCTGCCGGTATTCCAGAGGAGCGTATTTTTTCCTGGAACGACGACCAGGGATACACCAGCGCATTCCAGATTGCCTGCGCTCAAATTGAGTTATCTGACTGGTTGTTGGGCGTTGAGGCTTTACACATGAGAGTTTTGGAGCTCGAGCTTCTGCATCGGTATGCCCCCGGCCTGACTGTTGCCCATGCGGAACCAGTTATGAGTGCGCTGCGAGAGGTCAAGGATAACGGCGAATTGGCGGCTATGGGCCGGGCCGCCGTCGCTGCAGAAACCGCGATGCATAGGTTGCTACCACGCATCCGTACCGGCCAGAGTGAGAAACAGGTTGCCGCCATGTTATTACAGGAGCTTACAGAATCGGGGAGTGAGGCGGCCGCTTTCAGCCCTATCGTGTCAGCCGGTCCAAACAGCGCATCCCCCCATGCCGTACCAACCGATAGACCGCTTCAACCCGGGGATTTGCTGGTAATCGACTGGGGCGCCGTTATTGATGATTATCCGTCAGACATCACACGGACTTTCGCCGTGGGCGTAGTAGAACCAGAGCTAGCCCACGTGTACGAAATAGTCAAAAAAGCGAATCAAGCGGCCAAAGCAATTGCCCGGCCAGGCGCTTCGGGACGCGACTTGGATCGAGCCGCCAGAGAGGTCGTCGCCGCGGCCGGTTACGGTGACTATTTCTTTCACCGGACAGGCCACGGACTGGGCCTCGAAGTCCATGAGTCCCCGTACATTATGGAAACCAATCGTGAGCCGTTGAAGATGGGCAACGTTTTCACCATTGAACCCGGTATCTACCTGGCCGGCCGGGGAGGTGTTCGGATTGAAGATGATATCGTCATAACCGCGAACGGTTCCCGTTCATTAACTACGTTTCCAAGGGATCTCATCCAAGTTGGTTAATAAGACGCCACCCAGAAATTGCCCTCCGGAAACGAAATCCCAGCCGGTGATTGCTTCGCGGATTAAGTTCTTCGTCGATCTGCTTTGGTGTTCATCGAAGCCGTCAAGGCTGAAAGGTCTAAACGTTGCTTGGCTTGGGTTGCTGGTGCTCTTTGCCATACTGGTCAATGCTTGCCAGGCTCCAAATGATGGGATAACGCCGACATTTCCACCGCCACCCATGATACAATCCACTACTGAAATAGCGTCAGTTGCTACGCCATTACCCTCAATTCGGATAGCGACTCCTTTGCCCCCTGAATCATCACCTGAACCCACGGCAACCCTACTACCGTCCAGGCCAGAATCGTTCGTCATCGAAGGCGATTATAGATTATTTATACCCTTTCAGATCCGGCCACTAGGACCAACACCGGTGCCGACCGATACACCGGCGCCTACACCTACACCTACCATTGATTTCAAAGCTGTCCAGGCCCAATTACTCTCGGAGGGATCTGACCTGGGATTTGCCAAAATTGGCTTCCATGCTGGCGGTGGCGGTAACCGGAACGGGTTAGGGGAGTGGATGCACAGGCTAGATGCCGCCGGCGTCCCGTTTTTTATAAAATCAGCCGATGATGCCGGCCCTTTGGTCGAAGCGCAACAGATCCTTCGCGGCAGTCAGGTACCCCATACTTTGGTCTTTCGTCGCAGCGGAAACGAATACGATACACCGAATTACGACTTGCCACCCGAAGAGGCAGCTCGAAACCACTGGCAATTGCATTTGGCCGCATTTCCACCGGAATTGGATCCAGACCTGGTCTGGATCGAAACCATCAACGAAGTAGACAGGAACCAGTCGGAATGGTTAGGCCGTTTTGCCCTGGAAACAGCCCGTTTAGCCCAGAGAGATGGATTTCGATGGGCTGCTTTTGGTTGGGCTTCGGGAGAACCAGAAATGAGCGACTGGCAAAGTCCGTCAATGCTGGCTTTTTTACGATTGGCAGGAGAAAAACCAGATCGTCTGGCCATTGCTCTCCACGAATACAGCTATCTGGACTATGATATCGCCCATGAGTATCCTTATAAGGTCGGCCGTTTTCAGCAACTGTACCAGGTAACCGACCAGCAGGGTATTCCCCGGCCAACCGTGTTGATTACCGAGTGGGGGTGGGAATATCAGCATGTTCCTGGTAGCAACCAGGCCTTGCAGGATATCAGTTGGGCGGCAGAATTATACGCACCATACCCAGAAATCAAGGGTGCAGCTATTTGGTACCTCGGAGGTGGTTACGCTGGGATTGCCGACCAGGCTCAAAAGTTGATTGTCCCGGTTACCGAATATAGTTTGGGTAACTACTTTGCCATTCCATTGCCGCCGGACCAGGCTTCCATTACTCCGGAACAATACCGGCCGAGATAATATTGCTAGCTAAAATATTAGCCAGGATCCGATATGCAAAAGATCTTACTGGCAGAAACAGATAAGTGAATTGCTGACTCTGGTCGAGGCTGTTCCTATACAACAGACAGTATATAGAATCCAATGCCATAATATTGATCGAGTTATTCTCATAACACAGGAGGTAGATGGATGGGTACGTGGAGTAAAAGAGAACGTTTGGAAGCAGCCATTGCCGGCGAACAACCAGACCGGCCTCCGGTGGCATTGTGGCGCCACTGGCCCGGCGACGACCAGGACGCAACCGCCCTGGCTGATGCTCACCTTAAGTGGCAGCAGGATTATGACTGGGACCTGATCAAGGTCTCACCAGCCAGCAGCTACTGCCTGGTGGACTGGGGCGTAAAGGACCATTGGGAAGGCGCGGCTGAGGGCACACGCAACTATCTTACCCGGATCATTCGCGATCCGGTTGATTGGGAAAAACTGACCGTGCTCGACCCGAACAGGGGTATGTTGGCCACGCAGATCGAGGCCCTACGTCTGGTCGGAGCCGGGTTGGCTGCCGAGGGAGACACCCCTTTCATTGCCACCATCTTTTCCCCACTAGCCCAGGCCAAGAATCTCGCTGGTCATGATCGTTTGTTAAGCCACATGCGCAGCCACCCAGAAGCTGTCCGGCGGGGGCTGGAAACAATCGCGGAAAGCACGAGGGCCTATATTGAAGCAGCGAAAGGGAGTGGTGTGAGTGGTATTTTTTATGCCATCCAGCATGCGCGATTCGAAGTGATGAGCCCTGTTGAATATCAAAGATTTGGCCGGCCATTTGACGAGGAGCTCCTATCGGTGGCCAGTGACTTGTGGCTGAATATGGTCCACATTCACGGCGAAAAAGATATCATGTTTGACCTGGTCGCTGATTACCCGGTTCAATTGATCAACTGGCACGACCGCGACACCGGATTCAGCCTGGCCGCAGGGCTGCAACAGACATCCAGCGCGGTAAGTGGTGGGGTCTCCCGATGGAGTATGCTGCAAGAATCACCAGAAGCAGCCTTGGCCGAGGCGACGGAGGCGATGTCTGTTACGGGAGGCCGGCGTTTATTGCTAGGAGTCGGTTGTGTGATCATGACCAATACTCCGACCCGCAACATACGCGCCTTGCGTCATTTCGCGAACCAGGCGGCCAATAGATAAACGTTATGACCGGTTGGCAAACTACCGACTACCATATCCTGGCCAAATAAGTTAAACGTCTTCTTCACGGGCAGGTGGAGGTAAATAGGGTAAGACGATACTCAATCTAGCTTCGTTTCCAATTGTTGTTGGTGTAGGTCATAAGATTGATGGATACGCCTGATCGTTTCAGACCCTTTGCAGATGATGGAGTTCCCTGGCCTCGAGCAATTTTGCACCTGGACATGGATGCCTTCTTCGTCAATGTCCACATCTTGGAACACCCGGAGGATGCCGGCATTCCTATAGCAGTTGGCGGCCAGCCAGAGAGCCGGGGAGTTATCGCTTCGGCAAGCTACGAAGCCCGGCAGTATGGCGTGAGATCGGCCATGCCCTCCAGCCGGGCCGTTCGACTATGTCCCCAGCTTAAATTTGTTGGTCACTCGTGGTCCGGAATCCAGGAGAGTTCACGGGAAATCATGGCTATTTTGTCAGACTACGGACCGGTGGAAAAGGTCAGTGTCGACGAAGCATATGTTGATCTTCCTGTCGATCAAGAGCCTGAAGTATTGGCGTTGACCATCAAACAACGGGTCAAAGAGGAAACGGGGTTGCCCGCTTCTGTCGGTCTGGCGACCAGTAAACTGGTAGCCAAGGTCGCCTCGGACTTTGAAAAACCTGAGGGCTGCACCATCGTCCGGCCGGGTGCAGAGGCGACTTTTCTAGCCCCTCAACCAGTTCGAGTGATCTGGGGCATCGGACCACGAACGGCAGAGCGCCTGGCAGAGCTAAAGATATTTACTTGTAGCCAGCTGGCTTCTTACGACGCCGATCCATTGAGACAACGCTTTGGGCGGCAAGCTCATCAGTTGCAACGCATGGCTCTGGGTATTGACCGGCGAAAAGTTCATTCTGAAAGGGGGTTGCCCAAGAGCGTCAGCCAGGAGTGGACTTTCAACAAGGACGTCGCCGATCCTGAATTGCTAAAAACCCAACTACGGAAGCAATCAGCATCAATCTCCCGCACCCTGCAAAAACGCAATTTAGTGGCCCAGACAGTCCGGGTTAAATTCCGCTGGGCTGATTTTACTACTTTCACAAGACAAAAATCCGTGGAGATAGGTCTTGATGATGAAGATAAGATCTTTGGCCTGGCTCTGGCCATTTGGGAAGAAAACTGGCCTGTAGGGCAAAAGGTGCGGTTATTAGGGGTGGGGGTTAGCGGTTTGCAGATGCCTTCTGCACGCCAGATTGATTTTGGTTTTTGAGATTGCCTGCCCAAAGCAGGGTTTGTTTCGCTGAACAGACAGATGCTTCTGCAAGAACGCTTCGAGCCAGCTCTGGTACTGTCATAGATTCGTTTGAAAAATAATTTCCTTTACATTAAATAAAAATAAATATAGACTCTCTCTGAGTGTTTGGCAGGTAATCTTTGCCCACAGAATAAAATCAGACATATGAGTGAATTAGAAAAGTTGCAGCAGGCTTTAGACGCGCTTGAAGCACAACGGCACATGCTGGGTGATGATGTTGTTGATGCTGCCCTGGCGCCTATGCATGAGAAGATCGCTTCGTTGCAAGATCAAGAAACAGCCGCCAATCCCAAGCTTAAGTTAGTAACGGTATTATTCACCGATGTGACCGGGTCAACCCAGATTAGCCAGCAGCTTGATCCGGAAGACATGCTTGAAGTTATGGACGGCGCAATGAAGCGCCTCGGCGCGATTGTTGAGCAGCATGGCGGCCGCGTGATCAAATACATGGGCGATGGCTTTATGGCCCTGTTTGGCGATTCCGTTACACGTGAAGACGATGCAATACAAGCAGTTCGGGCCGGGCTAGAGATTCTAAGGGAAGCTTTGAGTTATGGTTTGAATATTAAGCAAACTTGGGGATTAAGCGGATTTAACGTTCGCGTCGGAATCAATACCGGCCAGGTAATACTGGGCGGAGGTGTTGAAGCTGACAATTCGGCCATGGGGATGACAATTAATCTGGCTCAGCGCATGGAGAGTTCCGCCCCCATTGGTGGTTTGCGCATCTCTCGGGCGACTTATCGCCATGTCCGCGACGTATTCAACGTGTCAGCCCAACCTCCGATCAAGGTAAAAGGGAAAGACGAGCCCTTGGAGACTTACCTGGTTCTGAGTGCCAAGGAGCGCCAGTTCCACGCTGCAAGATCAGGCATTGAAGGTGTAAAGAGTGAGTTTATCGGCCGTGAGGCTGAGCTAACCCGTCTACAAGAATTTTTTTACGGCGCTGTTGCCGGCGGGCAAACGCAGATAGTCACCGTGGTGGGTGATCCAGGCGTTGGAAAGAGCAGGCTACTCTTTGAGTTTGAGCAATGGGTGCAATCGCAGAAAGAGTACGTCACCCTCTTCACAGGAAGAGCCGACCAGCAGAGAGAAGGCGTACCATATGGCCTGCTGCACAATCTATTTACCAAGCGTTGCCAGATTCTAGAGAGCGATAGCGCTATCGAAACCCGTAGGAAATTCGAGGAGAGTTTGGCGCCCCTATTTGGTACGGATGCCCAGGCAAAGACGCATTTCATAGGAGCTCTTCTCGGTTTTGAGTTCTCCGACAGCACTCATCTACGAGGTGTACGAGACAATCCGGTCCAGCTTAGGGAACAAGCCCTGTTTTATCTGATCCAATATTTCACAAGCCTGTTAAAACAAGGACCCGCCCTGGTCCTCCTGGAAGACATCCACTGGGCCGACACGCCTTCTCTTGAGTTTATCCAAAAGTTGGGGCGGGAATGCCCCCAATCAAGGTTGATGGTCCTGGGCCTGGCCCGGCCGGTCCTGTTCGAGCAACGGCCTGCTCGGAGCCTGGGTCAATCAATAGAAGAAGCAAACGACTCGCGAATTTATCTTGAACCACTTTCAAATCAAGCTTGTCAAAAATTAATCAATGAGAATTTAAAAAAGGTTCAGAATATTCCCCCGCGATTGCGCGATCTGATCATGCATAATGCCGAAGGGAATCCCTTCTATGTCGAGGAGATAATCAACATTTTAATTGACGATGGCGTGATCATCCGCGACGAAGCAAACATCGAATGGCGGGTCGAAACTCTGAGGCTCAATAATGTTCGGGTGCCGCCGACGCTGGCTGCCGTCTTGGAAGCACGCCTGGACAGGTTGCCATCGGTGGAGAAGCTGATTTTACAGCAAGCAGCCGTGGTAGGGCGGAACTTCTGGGACGCCGTGTTGAAAATATTATATGAGGGTAATGTTGAGATCGGTGCTCAACTTATTTCGCTGTGCGACCGGGAACTGATATTCCCGTGGCCAACCTCGGCTTTCTCACATGCCAATGAATACCTGTTTAAGCATATGTTGTTCCGCGATGTCGCTTATGACACGGTACTTAAACGCGACCGGAGGAAATATCATGAGCTGATAGCCGATTGGCTGGTTGAGACTTGCAAGAAGAATGAACGCACTGACGAATATCCGGCCGTTATTGGCGAGCATTTTGCTCTAGCCGGACACAATGAGCTGGCGGCCAACTGGTTCCTAAGAGCTGCAGAAAAAGCCCACTCCCAGGGAGCGCCACAAGAAGCCCGATATTTGCTTGACCGAACATTAAAGTTACTGGCGGAGTCCGGGCGAAACCAGCGGTGGCGGGCACTTCTGATCCTAGATCAAGTACTGAGCATTTTGGGCGAAACGGAGGCCCGTAGAGAGACCGGTGATGAATTGCTGGCACTAGCCCAAGCAGCAGGAAATGATGAATGGCTTTCCAATGCATATTTCAGACAGGCAAGCCACGCAGCCTCATTAGGTAACGAACGTTCAGCTTTGAGTCTTCATAAGCTGGCCCTTGAATCAATCCGCAATACTAATAACCGCCAGCTCGAAGTCCAGATCCTTGGCATGATGCTGACCAGCCAGACCCGTCTCGGCGATTTGGCTTCAGCAGCGAAAACTGCTAAAGAAGCAATGGACGCGGCGGATGAGTTGGGTGAGGATGAAATCCTAGGTACTACACGCCATAATGTGGCTTTCTTCTATGCCGAAGCAGGGGAAATTGCTAAGGCCACCCGCATTCTTGAACAACAAGTAATCCTATTCCATGAATTGGACAATCTGTCACATGAGACAGCGAGCCGGATTAATCTTGGCTATAACTATGTCCATCTGGGTCTATTTGCGCAGGCTCGTCATGTCTTGGAAAAAGCGCTGTTTATTTCGGATAGCATCGGCGCCCGCCGACTCAACTCCTTTGCCCGTTATAATTTAGGTCTGGTTCATTGGCGTGAGGGTGAGTTTGACCTTGCCACATCAATCATAACCTCAGCGATTCAAGAGCTGAATCATATTGGTGACGCATTTGGAATTGCGGCCGGTCAATCCTATCATGCTTTGGCGCTGGAAAGCTCGAACGATTTAGATAACGCCCTGAATAACTACATTAGTTCCCACGATGGCTTTGAAGCACTCGGAGCCCGGGCATTTGCCAGCGATGCTCTAGCCGGAATATTGCGATGCCAGATTGCTCAAGAAAATCTAGTGGCAGCCCGTATTAGAGGCGAACAGTTGTGGGAATACCTGGTAACCCGTGGCTCAGAAGGGATGGAATTCCCAGCGTTTGCTTATCTGACCTGCACCAATGCCTTTACATTATTTAATGAACCGGCTATTGCTCGCAAAAGCACAGAGCTCGGATATTCTATGTTGATGACAAAAGCATCCAAGATTAATGATCCCGTATGGCGTAATTCGTTTCTAGGAAATGTATCTGAACGTAGAAGGCTGGTGGAAAAGTGGAACTTACTTTCCGCAGGTGGGTGATGGGTTAAACCAGGTCATCGGGAAATCTAGCTGGTATCAACGTGAGGCGACGGATTCAATGGGATCTGATATGCTACAAGAGAATTCAAAATGCCCTTCACCATATCAATCCGTACGGAAAATAGCTTAACAAACCAACAATAATACATTATTGCCCAGCCATAGGAGGTGGTCTAGATGGCCAAATTTGATTTTAATGCTGAAGATACTAGCGTTGAGGTTAAGCCACAGAAGTCAGGCAAGAAAGTTAAAATCGTCAAATTAAAATCTAAAAAGATGAACGATGTGCCTGAGAGAGAAAATGTCTTCAAACCGGGTCGATTGATATTAAACTTCGCCGGAGAAGACGAGGACCATCCAGGAACCTATTTGACTACCTTCGATCCGCCCCTGGAGTTACGGGTTAAATTTAAGAAAGCCGATCAAGATCGCGCTGCGGCCGCAGGCTCGGATCTCAAAATGGCCTTTTGGAGTGAGCAAGAGAACAACTGGGTTCTATTTACCGCAGCAAAACATCAATTCAGAGTGGAGTTAAATGCTTCTGGGAATGGCGGAACTGCAATCGCCTTTGTTGCCCATTGGGGTGATCCACAAGTGGCGATTGGGCCGTAGACATATATTCCAAGTTGGAAAACTGCGATCAAGAGAGGTTTTCCGAGTCACGAACAAAGCCGATAACATCTACGCCGCTTACAAGAAGAGCCGCGATAATCAGACCCACTGTGGTAAAAGCGTAGATCGTTCCGTACGCCACCTCGGCCGTCGACCCGAAGGCTAACATGACGTCACGAATCACACCGCCCATGAGGGTCCCCAATCCCTTGGAAACCAGGATGGCTATAGTCCACAAACCAAGGTAGGCTCCCGAATGGGGGTCCGGAGACATGGCCACCATCAGGCTAAGACCACCAAAAGTATACAAGCCAAAGCCAGCCCCAAAGACTATCAGTCCGCTGTAGAAGAGGGTTGTGCTGACCATCAGGGCGCTGCCGGCCAACATCCCCATGCCCGCAGCCATGATTAACAAGCCAGTTCGGGATGGTTTTTTTTGTTCTTCTGGCCGGCGCTCGCGCCAGATGACCAGCGAGCTAACCAGAACAACCACAGTCGCCGTGCCCCAATAACTGGTTAAACGGGTCGTGCCTTCGATTTCCAGGCCAAAAACCTCCGCGCCAAACGGCTCTAGCACATTATCTTGCATCCAGGCCGAAAAAGTAGCCACGAAGAGAAAGAGGAAAAAACCACGGGTCCGGCCGTCGCTCCAGATCATACGGAACGTCTTGCCCAAGTCGACCCGCTCGCGTACTTGGCGGACTGCCAACCAACGACGATTCGCCTTTTCCGCACCGGCTACCGAGAAGACCCAGAAGAAGCCAGCGACGGCCATGACGAAGAACAGCAAGCGCCAGAATAAAGCCGGGTCATATGTGACGAGCATCCTGCTAAAAGCGATAGCCGCGATGGGGAACATGCTGATCAGTACCGTTTCAACAATGCCAATGGCGACACCCTGTTTCGACTCTGGGGCTGAATCACGAACCAGGGCTAAATAGGGGCTACCGGAGCTGACGATTCCGATGCTATATAAGATGAAACAAAGAATAACAACCAACCAGCCCACCGGATTTCTTGTATCTTGCTCAAGCATAACAGTGCCTGCCCCCAAAAACGGCAGTGAGAGCAACAATAAACTCCGGCCGAGCCAGATATAGGATGTACGATGCCAACCAAAAAGAGGTAGATTGTCTGATCGATTGCCCACCCAAAGACTGACCGGCGCCAGGAAATACTTTAAGGCCAGTAACAGGCCCACCGGCCAGGCCGGGATCCCAAGATCAGAGATCATGATCCGGTTCCAAACCCCGGCTGTAAGAATATCGGTCATCGCCGAGCCAATCTGGAAGGTACTCAAGCGGAGTATGCGTCCAACCACGAAGGGCCTGGCTATTTCAGCTTCGTCAGGTTGGGTGGCAGCGCTTATTTCCAGGTGCGTTTCAGTTGTAGCCATTTGTTACTCTAAAATCTTGTTGTAAGGCGGCAAAAAACCGGCCGAATGTTCATATTTGTATAGATTTTTGCTAGTATAACATACGCTTGGGGTTGATCAAGGTATTTTTAAGCCCAAAAAGCCAGCCACTGATCTAGCCCCTCGCCGAATTCAATCGCAGCGCCATGGGGATGTACCCAGCCTAGTTTCCACCTTTTGTGCTTGCCAAGGGACCAGAGATCGGCCGTCCAGGCACACCAACCATATTCGGGTGGCCGGCTACCATCTCGGGGCGGCTCCCATTGTAACCAGAGAACCGGCCGATCCCGGCTCTCGGCCCAACGGCCAATATGACCCGAAAAGGAGTCCCCCTTATCTAATACATAAGAGGTCATCCAGGTGTTATATATAATCACCGGTCTTGCTGACCATCCAATTGTGTGTTCTTTCAGGAATACAGCCAGTTCATCCGGAAGAGAGGCTGGCAAAAGTTTCACAGCCTCTCCCGTCTTTTGGACCTGGTGGAAAGCCGCAATCCCTTCTTTCAGTCGCGCCATTCGATCAAGCTGGTCACCCCAAACAAAGGACATCAGGGTCAATTCATCTTTTCTAGTCGCCAAATTGAAAGGAGCCAGATCATTACCAAGCCGACTAAGGATAGCCGGTTCCCGGTTAATCTTGAGTTTCGACAATGTGGCTAAATTACCCCGGCAGCGCGTTCGAAATTGGCCTGGTCGCCCTCGCCCACAATTCATGATCTCGCGCCCATCTACCTCCGATTCAAGGCGGTAAGCTCGCTGATCAGCCACCAGGTTCAATCCGGCACTGGCCCCCAGGTCTATCAGATGGACCTTTGGCCAACCGGAGGTCAAGGCCGGCAGTAACCAGCAGAGGCCCCGGCCGGTTTCGTTGGTCTGCACCGTGCTCTCTTGGATGAAGGATGCCAATTCGTCCTGGCGAGATAGAATGGTTCTCCGGAGGATATCGGGGAACTGCCGGCCGGAATAGGATTCTTCACCGCCGGCTGTTGGGAAATATTCTGCTAGTTCAGAGGCTGATGGTTCGCCGGCCAATATAGCGTAATGCAAACCCGCGGCTAGGAGAAGGGTGACATCAAGCGGTCGTCGTTCGTGACTGGCCTCTAAGAGCCAGCCGGTTAACGGATCGCCTGCACCGGCCGGATCAGCCAGCCAACCACCAATCACGCCAAATAGCCGGGCATATAGCGGCGAATAGTCGGCGGCGAATTTTTCTTGGTCGCGAAACTTTCGCGCCAGTCGCTCGCGATGTTGTTCCATCATCCGGAAAGCTGCCTGATCGGATCTGGCTTCCTTAAAGGCCTTTTTTCTTTGGTTGCTGCAAGATATGGGTCACGACGGTCGCGCCGCTACCACCAATGTTTTGGGTCATCGCTATCTGTGCCCCTTCTATCTGGGCTTCACCGGCCCCACCGCGTAACTGCAACGTCGCCTCGGCCAACTGGTACAAGCCGGTTGCACCTACCGGATGGCCGCGAGCTTTCAGACCGCCGAGAGTAGAAATGGGAATCTTTCCGGTAGGCTCAATAGCCCCATCTTGAGCCAGGCGCACACCGGCGCCTCGTTCGGCAAAACCGCACGCTTCCAGGGACAGAGCAGCCATGATGCTGAAGGCATCATGTAATTCAAACAGATCGATATCCTCAGGGCCCATACCGGCCTGGGCGTACGCTCTTTGGGCCGACAAAGTGGCGCCTTCTAGCCAGATTGGATCCTCGCGATCGTGAATCCCAAGGGTATCTGTAGCCGAGGCCGACCCAATTACTTGAATAGCCTCGGGCGCCCGTTCGGCCGGGACCAACAACAACGCGGCTGCCCCATCACCGATTGGCGATGCGTCGAACAAGGTGACAGGGTCAGCCACTGCCCGTCCGGCTTCATACTCCTTCAGACTAATCGGCCGGCGGAAAAGGGCGTTCGGATTCTTAGCCCCATTCCGATGGGCATTTAAGGCAAAGGGAGCGAAGTCATGCTGGCTATAGCCATATTCGTACATGTAGCGGCGCATCACCAGGGCATTCAAGCTGACGAAGCTTACGCCGTGAATAACTTCGAAATCCGCATCAGCCGCACCGGTCAGAGCAGCGGTGATCTCGGACCCGGCTGTTTCAGTCATTTTTTCCACGCCCACAACCAAAACAGCATTCATTTCACCGCTGGCTACGGCTAAAATACCCTGGCGCATGGTTGATCCGGCCGAGCCACAGGCTGCCTCCATCTTGACTGCTTCCACGCCCTCTTGACCTAAAAAATCAGCCACCAAAGCGCCCAGATGTCTTTGCTGATTCAGCCGGCCGCTGGTCATATTGCCAACGTAAATTCCATCCACTTTGTTTATACCGGCATCTACCATCGCTGCCTGGCAGGCGCGAATCGCCAGATCACGAAGAGATAGGTGCCAATGCTCCCGGACTGGGATTTGGCCAATCCCCAAGATTGCTACTTGACGCATACCTTTCTCCCAAAAAGAAGCCGGACTTCAAAGAATCCGGCTTGAGAAATTCTTCAGTTTGTGCAATAAGACAAATATCCAACACTGTTTTCATCAAAACAGTTTGCTTGAGAACTAGTCTACCCGTTTTTGGTACCAGAATCTATCAACATTGTTGCGGGTACTGTCAAAAGGTGCAAAATCCTTGCCCTGACCCGCTACTGTTGCTCTTCGGCCTCAATTGTTAAAATCCAATTAAAGCGGTCTGGAATCCGACCGTATTGAATATCGGTTAGCTGCTGGAACAAATGTTTGGCTACGGGGCCAACCTCATTATTGTTGATGAGGTATTCCTCATCCTGGTAACCAAACTTGCCCACTGGGGCGATGACGGCCGCCGTACCACAGCCAAAAACCTCACTGATTTTACCCGACTGGATATCGGCCAACATTTCATTGACATCGACCATATCCTCGGTTACCTGGTAGCCCAACTCGCGGCCCAGGGTAATAACCGAGTTGCGAGTGACGCCGGGCAGAATGCTTCCCGTGAGGGGTGGCGTAACAATGTGATTGTCGCCATAGACAAAGCAGATGTTCATAGCGCCTACTTCCTCTATATAGCGTCCTTCAATCGCATCCAACCACAACACCTGGGAATAACCTTTCTTTTGGGCCTCCGCTCCGGCTAACAAGCTGGCTGCGTAGTTGCCCCCAGTCTTTGCGTCACCGGTACCGCCTTTAACCGCACGCCGGTAGGTATGGGAGATATATACCGGTACAGGGCTAAAACCCTGCGGGAAATACGAGCCCACCGGTGAGAGGATAACGAAATGCAGGTATTGGCTACTGGCATGGACTCCCAGGAAGGGCTCGGTGGCGATCATTGTCGGCCGAATATACAAAGCCGCACCTGGCGCTGTGGGCACCCAGGCATGTTCCAGGCTGATCAACTTTACCACCGCAGATAGGTGGTCCTCATCATCCACCACCGGCATCGCCATGCGTAAGGCGGAGTTGTTGAAGCGTTTCATATTCTCCCAAGGACGGAAGAGATTGATTTTTCCATCTTCACGGTGATAGGCTTTGGTGCCCTCGAATATCTCTTGAGCATAATGAAACACGGACGTTGCCGGCTCGAGCATGATTGGTCCGTATGGGCCAATCGTTTGTTCATGCCAGCCCAACTCCTGCGTAAATCGCTGGGTGAACATCCGGTTGGTCATCGTCTTCCCAAATCCAAAGTTCCCTGTGGGCATGGGACGTAGGTCTGCCTCGTTGAGAGGTACTATTTTTATATCCACAGCAACTCCTTAGTGGTTCTCGGTAAAACATTTTAGAGACAATATCGTTTAACTGCCGAATGAGTCCGTTCCATCATGGCTGCATTCAGCAAAGAGGAACCGTTTCACTCTTTCTCCTGACAATGCCTCAAAATATACCAAAGCAAGTGTACCCATAGTTCTTTCCGCAGTCGAGTTCGAGAGCTCGTTCCCTCATGTTAACGGATGACATTCTGCAAGGCTCGTTCCAATTCAGCGAACTGAAAAGAGAAACCCAACTCTTCCAACTTTTTTGGCAAGACCTTTTGTCCATCGATCACGATAGTCGCGACTTCGCCGATCACCAATTTAAGGGCAAAGCCGGGTACCGGCATATAGGAAGGCCGGCCCATCACTTTCCCTAAGATCTTTCCAAAATCGCGGCAAGTAACTGGATTTGGCGCAGTCAGGTTAAATGCGCCCCAAGCCTGCTCATTCTCCATCAGAAAGCGGATCGCCCGGATTTCATCATCCAGGTGAATCCATGACCAATATTGGCGACCGTTGCCAAAATAAATACCGCCGTACAATTTATACGGCAAATACATCCTTGCCAGAGGGCCACCTTCGAGAGTCTGGATCAGACCCGTCCGGATTATTACTCGCCGCACTCCCAATGATTCCACACCCTCGGTACAGGCTTCCCATTCGACAGCTATAGCGGCGAGAAAATCATCACCGGCTGGCTCTGATTCCAAGATCGGCTCATCGTCTCTCGGTCCATAATAGCCAATCGCAGACGATTGCACCAAGACTTTCGGTTTCAGCTGGGCGGCGGCGATGGCCTCGACGATAGCTTTTCCTGAGTCAATCCGGCTTTGACGCAGACGCCTCTTTTTATCATTCGTCCAACGTGCCGGTAGAAACCCCTCTCCGGCCAGATTCTCGCCGGCAAAATTTACCACCACATCGGCGCCGTCGATGGATCTTGCCCAAGCACCGACAGTTGATCCATCCCAAGGCTCGAATACCACACCGTCAGGTGTAGAGTCGGGGTGTTTGTCAGGATTTCGGCTCAGGACGGTAATTTCATATCCGGCCCCAGCTAAATTAGCGATTAGAGCCCGGCCGATCACCCCAGTACCACCCGCTACAACAACTTTCATAAGGGCTTCTCCGATAGTATATATTTCTCCACTCTTTCAACCTCGTGTTAGAATTACTGTTGATTATACCAAGATTAAGATGAATACATATGGTGGACAATGGTTATCCCAACACGAAATAATGAACGTCTTACCCTACGCCCCTTTGACAAAGCCGATGCAGTGCCTCTTTATAGGATCATGGGCCAGCCTGATGTGCTCCGGTACTTCCCCAACTCCAACCCACCCGAATTAGATCGCGTCGAGCGGCTCATAAACTATCAACTGGAACATTGGGAACAATATGGCTACGGTTGGTGGGCGATCGAACTTGTCGAGGCAAGGGAAACGCGACCTTTTATCGGCTGGGCCGGGCTCCAATACCTGCCTGATACAGACGAGGTAGAGGTGGCTTACATGTTGGGCAGGGATTATTGGGGCCGTGGCCTAGCCACTGAGGGAGCCCACGAGGCTCTTGAATATGGCTTTGAACAGCTCAAAGTAGAGGAGATCGTAGGCATCGTTCATACTGAAAATATCGCTTCAATCCGGGTCATCGAAAAGCTAGGGATGACCCTCGACAAGCGCATACCCTATTTTGGTATGGACTGTTTCCGCTACGCCCTGACCGCAGAAGCGTTTAAGGCCCGGGAATCAACCAGCGGCTGAGATCCATAGAAAGGGTTCCGTGAGACAATGAGCGGTCTAAAAAGTATATCCTTCGCCTACCTGGTCACAGCCGGTGAGGCTGAGGCCCAGGCATTACTCCTGGCCAGCTCTATTCGCGCCTTTGCCGGTGTCTACGCCTCTGCGCCGATCCAGGCGTTTTACCCTGCAAACAGCCGGGGTCTCACTAACGAAACGTCGGCAAAGTTAAAAAATCTTGACGTAGGAATGTTGCCATTCGAAATCGATCCGGAAGCTATGCCCTTTTCCTTCGGGTTGAAAGTCTCCGCTGCGGCTGCGGCTGAAAATTATGCTGTTCGTCGATCTGACTTACTGGTCTGGTTGGACACCGACTCTATCGTCATTCAGGAACCAGGCGATCTGGTAATTGATGGCGAAAAGGCTTTAGGCTATCGACCCGTGGACCACACATTGATTGCCTCACGCTATGCCGAACCCGTTGATAATTTCTGGCAGCTCATTTACCTCCAATGCGCCGTCTCTGACGACCAGATCTTCCCTATGAGGACCTCGGTTGACGAGGTAACGATTCGCCCTTATTTCAATGCCGGTTTGCTGGTGACTCGACCTGAAAACGGGGTTCTCCGCCAGTGGGCTTATATTTTTGGCCGGCTCGGTCGCTTGCCGATTTTTACCCCTTTCTATCAGCGAAATAAACTTTATGAGATCTTCTTCCACCAGGCGGTTCTAACCGGCGTTATTCTTGCCGCTTTAGAGCAAAAAAGCCTTTATAAACTCCCCCATCTTGTCAATTATCCCTTACACATGCATGCCGACTACCCGGCTGATCAACGGCCGGCAACCATGAACGAATTAATCACCTGTCGCTATGATACGGCTTTCCAGGACGCCGGTTGGCAAAGGACGATTACAATCAGAGAGCCGCTGAAGAGCTGGCTAGATGACCAGGCGCAACTTTAAAGAGGAGACATTTTCATGACCACAGATGTAAGCTATAAGGCTGAGCTCGTCGGCGTCTTCGGGCATCCGGTCGCAGAGAATCCAACGATTGTTATGCAAGAGGCGGCCTTCCACGAACTTGGTTTGCCCTGGCGGTATTTAACCATTGAGGTATTGCCGGTGGATTTAGGCACAGCGATAGCCGGTATGCGGGCCTTCAATATGCGTGGGATCAACCTGACGATTCCCCACAAAGTAGCGGTGCTTAAGTACCTTGACCAGATTGCCGAAGACGCGTTGCTTATGGGCGCTGTCAATACGGTTCACCTCGAGGGTGGCCGGCTGATAGGCGAGAACACCGATGGTAAAGGATTTCTACGTTCCCTGATCGAAGATGGTAGGTGTGATCCGGCCGGTAAGCGGGTGATGCTGCTCGGAGCCGGTGGAGCGGCCCGGGCCATTACCGTCGAGTTAGCCCTGGCCGGCGTGACTGAACTACTCGTCACCAACCGGTCAGCCGAGCGGGGCCAGATTTTGGTCGACCTGCTTAATAATAAGACGTCGGCTAAAGCCACCTTTCAACACTGGCAGGGACCTGTTTCGGTCCCGGAGGGCACTGATATCCTGGTAAATGCTACTTCTATTGGCCTCTTCCCAGAGGTCAATGCCCGGCCGGATCTTGATTACGATAGCATCTCGGCCGGCATGATCGTCTGTGATGTGATCCCCAATCCGCCCCAGACGCCGTTTTTACGGGAGGCCGCCAGGCGGGGGGCGACCATACTGGATGGTTTGGGCATGTTGGTTTACCAGGGCGCCATCGGCTTTAAGATGTGGACCGGACAAGATGCGCCCGTGGAAGTCATGCATTTGGCCCTTGCCCAGGCATTTAATCTATAAATTGCTCCTATGATCTTACACCGGCGATTCACGGCCAAATTTGGTTGGACCCGTTCCAGCTATGTGTTATTGAGCTTATTTTTGCTCACGGTACTGCTATTGGCCTATGTATGGTGGCCTTTGGCCGAAGAATACCTGGCCTATATCGACTGGTCCAAGCCAATCTGGGGCCAGTTGGATTGGCTGCTGATTGGCATTTTTCTGGTTATGTCCTTGCTTATTATGAGCGGAGCCGACCTGCGTCATGACTCCTGGATCTTATTGGTTGGTCTGGCCGGCGGTCTGGTCATCGAAGGCTGGGGAACTCAAACGGAAATATGGACCTATTATACGCTGGAACGGCCGCCACTATGGATCATCCCTGCCTGGCCTATCGCCAGTCTATCCATCGATCGCCTGGTTCGCTTCTTTGCCAAAGTTAGTCCAACTACCATACCCACCCGGCAAATTCAATGGGCCTATTGGACCCTCTTTCCTCTCTTCTTCGGATTGATGGTCTATTTCGTCTGGCCCACAGCCGGTAAATCGCTAACGCTCATGGCCCTGCTGCTTTGTGCCCTGCTCATTATGACCCCTACCGATTATCGCCTGGCCCTCCTGACCTTTTTTGCCGGGGCGGGTTTGGGCTATTTTCTAGAACGTTGGGGAACCACTCGTCAGTGCTGGACCTATTACACGAACCAGACGCCCCCTCTGTTCGCTGTCCTGGCCCATGGCATGGCTGCTGTCGCCTTTTGGCGGACGGTCCTGCTGCTAAAAATGGTCGGCCGCCGAAGCGTGAAGGCCATTGGTAGCCATTATCCACCTGGTCGGTCAAAATCCGCCATCTGGCCAATGTAACGAGCCGGGGTTCCCGCTATAATCAGGGTTGTAAGTAGTTGAGAGGACTTAAACAGGTATCATCAATTCAACCGAGGTCGAGTAGCATCCTGGACGTTCGCGTCAAAAGGTTTAGCCAATCGCCCGGTAAAAAAGTTGGGAACGATGGGTTCTCTCAATCAAAAGAGCATACGGCCACCGGAATAAAACATTTGCCGGTGGTCTTTTTTTGTTTCTCAACCTCTAACCCCACCCAAGATCGTCTGTTAATATCTGGACAACCGTCGAGCCCTCAGCCAGATCTTCACAGTCGTTTGATGTTTGACCCATCATTGGCCATAATCAATGGTCACTTAATTAGCTGCATCATCCATGGCGATAATCATCCAGGTGAAAGATCAATCGTAATAGGAATAACGTATGGCTATGAAATTACCTGTATTATCTCCTCCTGGTGACCGACGCTGGCTCGATCAACTCCTGCTGGATGATGATGTCAGGATCTGGGAAAATTACAGCCTCCAGATCAGCTCTGTTACGCGAGCAATACCTTCTTGAGGTTGATACCCATGGATCTATATCCTTTAACTTTCTCGCCGGTATTCAAGGATTACCTTTGGGGCGGCCGGACCCTGGAAAAGCTCGGTCGGGAGTTGCCAGAAGGGATTATTGCCGAAAGTTGGGAGATCGCCGGCCATGAAGATGGCACCACGATAGTCGATAACGGGCGTTTTGCCGGCTGGACTTTGACCCGGCTTCAGGCCAAATTAGGCCTGGCCTTGATTGGGAGCCGCAATAGCTGGGCCCAGGAACGAGGCAAGTTTCCCCTGCTGGTCAAGTTATTAGACGCCAACCGGCCTCTTTCCGTGCAGGTTCATCCCGATGATGCATTCGCTTTAGCCCATGAAGGAAACGAACTGGGTAAAAATGAGATGTGGGTCATCCTGGCAGCCGAGCCCGAAGCCCAGCTCATCCTGGGGGTCAGAGCAGGGACGACACCAGAGGCATTTCGCCAGGCGATCAGCAACGGACACCTGGAACCATTCCTACATTACCTACCTATTCAAGCCGGGGACCATGTTTGCGTGCCGGCCGGAACTCTGCACGCCATCATGGGTGGTATCCTGATCGCCGAGATCCAACAAAACTCCAACACAACCTACCGGGTTTATGACTGGAATCGCCTGGGGAACGACGGCCGGCCCCGGCCGTTACATATCGAAAAAGCCCTACAAGTGATTAATTTTGACCAGATCGAACCGGGGATCATCCCGGCCGACCTCATTTCTGTGGAGAAGGGTTTTGAACGCTGGCAATTATGCCAGAACCAATATTTTGTTACCGAACGCCTTGAGATAGCCGCCGGTCAAACTTTTTCCGGCCGCCTAACCGGCGATACGCTGGAGATTTGGGGCGTGATCCAGGGCCAGGTGGATATAAACGGCCTACCCCTGGCTACCTATCGCTTCACCCTGCTACCGGCCGCTCTTGGAGATTTCCAGGTACGCGCGGGATCACAAGCTACCCTGCTACGGACTTATGTTCCTCAACCGAGAGAAACCTGAGCGGTATGCCTGGCCACTTATATAGGAAAACGCCCGGGACAGCGGCGACCACAGGCCCAATCTTTGGAGCTGAGATCATATATCGTCACCCTATTCTTCTAAGTTACCTGCGTATCAATGGCAAATGGATCGTATTCTGGCTATTGGCCACTTCTATAACGGCCATGGCCTGGTTATTAGCCGTATCGGATTCGGCCGGATTCGCATTCGTGATAACCGCATAAACAGTATATGTGCCCGGGGAGAGAGGTAACCAATCGATGCCAGCTGTGGTAACTGTGTTGGCCTCGGCCAAAATCAAAGTCTGGCCGATGAGGATTCCTCCATGGCTGGGATCTCCCTGGTAAAAGGTGAGGTTGGCCTCAACATCAGCGACAATGTTGCGAACATCAACCGCCAGCCAGCCAGGATGAGCCACTGCAGGGGAAGGATAGTGAGTGAGTGAATCGGGAACGATTGAGAGGTCTGGACGGCTTTCGTTGCTGACCGTGATGGTGATATTGGTCGTACCATTCAGGCCGTGTTCGTCTTCGGCCGTCAATCGGATAACATGCTGTCCCAGGGTCAGGGTTGGTGAAACTATGCTTCCGGTGCCAATGGCAATGCCGGTAGTCGATTCCCAGGTCAGTGCTGCGCCATCCAACCAGCCCTGCTCCAGGTCATAGCCCGCGCCTTCTAAGACGGCCGGCACGCCCAAAGGGAAGACGGCCCCGTCAAAGGGGCTGACGATGCCGGCCGAGGGCGCCTTGTTGCCAACCGAGAAGGCGGCGTCTGAAATGTCCTCGGCCGTATGGAACCCGTCGCTGGCCATCACTTTGATCCGGCCGGTCCCATCGGCGCCAGAATATTCTTCTGTATCCCAGGAGAAGGTATTAACAAGCAGGTCCATGGCCAACGTGGTCCAGGTCAGGCCATCATTGTTGCTGTAAAGAACTGCATAGGCCAGATCGTCACCGTCATCATCGTTGGCCGTCCAATTGATAGTCGTGATACCGCTCAGATTTTCTCCGCCGTCTGGATTGCTCACCGTCACTGCTGGGGTATTGTTAGTGACTATCACACTATCCAGGGGGACACTATCTTTCTCAACTACGACTCTGGCGATACCGGCATAGTAGGGCAGTCCGAAAGAGAATGAAGCTTCTTCCACGACCAACGGTCCCGCTTCAGTCTCGTCGGTAAAATCGAGGTCAAAGGCATGGCTGAAGAGCACACCATCGCCGTCATCGAGGAACTTAATCGTATACGGACCTTTGGAGGGAATATTGGCTGCCCCGGCCGGTAATCTAAAGATGGGGTCCAGGCTGGCAGTCCCATTGTCAGCCACTGTACCTGAAACAAGGAGCAACTCGCCGGTGGTCAGCGACCTGGCCAACGCCCGATCGGGTGGTGAGTCATGGGCGGTGCGGCCTGTCAGGAAGACCAGATAATCCGTATCATCATACCACAGCCCATTTCCCTTGGTAGATTCTCCCATAAATGATCGAACATGCCCATTATAAATCTCAATGGCAATATTTTCGTCGGGAAGCAGATGTAGCTCAACATTCACACCACCATATACGGCTCCAAAATTATCGTCGGTTGCAACCCCATAACTCACCGCCATCGGCCGGGGCAGTTTTCCAAAGATGGCGGTGCTGAGGAAAATCATCTCAGGCGAGCCTTTAGGCAACCAATAAGAATACCTGCCTGAACTTGGTAATTCGGTCCGGGAACAAACGGACTTACTAAACCAGAATTGTGGTGGATAAACGGTGAAACGCAGGTAGTCAGGGTGGGCGCTTTTCAAAGCCCGGTGTTTTCTCTTGGCCAATTCGGCCAGGGTTTCACCGGCCGGCCGGCACTCCGTATCCAGATCCTTGTCAATGCCCAGGTTAGCATGGTAATCGATGGGAGCGATGGGCAGGACGGAAACCATATCTTGGATGAATCGCGTCGCCTTCCGCAACGAATCCACATTTTTAAGGAAGAGATCCATTTGGAATGTGTAATGGGCGCGAAAGGCCTGGTCGCCAGGATCTGTCCCCCAGTATGTCTTAACCACCAGTTGTGTGGTCGAGTCTATATTGTTTAATTCGTTGCTTTCATCATAACTATTTTCAGGATCGACCTCTACAGAAGCCGTTGCGACAGTTCCGAAAGGAGCCAGTTCGGGAAAAAAGTAGATCGTCTTATTGCCTGGCTTTGGAAATAGCAGTTGGCTTGATGAGTATTTTAACAAAAAATCCTTGCCAATATTCGCTGCCTCGACCAGGAAGAACTCTTCATACGATTTCCCACCATAGTGAAGAATTACTATAACTGGGTCTACCAACGGTTCGCTGCTGGAAACGACCGCCTTGACCGCCAGGGGCTTGGCCTCGACCAATATGTCAACGCCCTCCACTACCTGGACCATCTTCACTCCCTCCACCTTGAGGTCAGGCTTTCCAGGTGGAGGTGGTAAGTCACGGCAATAGGTGTCGGCGGTGTCCCAGGGGTCGAAGATGGACTTGTCACCAACGATAACATCACCAAATCCACCAGGATTGTTCTCGTGACTGGGGCCAGATGGATCTCCCCACCAGTTGTACTGCACATTGACCGGGTTGGTTATAAACTGATCATCGGTGGTTAGGCCAGGATCGTTTCCACGGATACAGTTATGGCTGATGGTTAGTGCATGACTGCCAGCCCACATTTCAAACCCCCATCCGCCTTGCAGGGTATTTCGCTTGATAGTGCCGGTGCCCTGGATGCTGCTGCCACAAACAACACAGCCAACGGTTATAGCACTGCCGCCGCCTTTGATGACGTTGTCGACCAGGTTTATTGATGGACCCCAGAAAACGCCTATCTTGCCATTGTTGATTAGATTTCTCTCGGCTGTCAGCACGGAATCGGCATCCGAGACTGAAATCAGGATGCTGGATTCTGAACCGTGAAAATCAGTGTAGCTGATTTCGTTGTCTAAAACATTAGCCGTGGCCCCATAACTGATCTCGATCCCAAGATGCTTGACGGCCGATGTGATCTGATTGTCGCTGATATGGGCGTAGGCTTTCGGTGTTGCCGTCGCACCATAGCCGCTGACAGTGATCTCGTCATCAGTGATATGATTTCCAGAAATCGTTGCCGCGGCCTGGTTTTTCACGTCGATACCTCCCGCCATGGTATTCTTGATTGCCCTGAGCTTTGATTGCTGATCGGCAACGATATCAAAGATCCCGGTGTTGTTCTCGACGTTGAAATCGCTGTTGCCATAACCGACAATGGCGACGTTAACATTACCTGCTTCCATGGTCGATCCTCTCACCCACCCAGCGCCCGTGGAGGTCAGATCATCATAATCTCCATAGGTAATGGCTACGTTTTTAAGGGTGGCACCGTCTATTTCAATCCGGCCGCCCACGACGCTTAATGAGCCGCTACTGACCGTAGTCGCCGTTTGAACGGTTGTCCCTGAGCCTATCTTGAGCGTGGCGCCCTCAACCACTTTCACAGAAGCGCTACTGCTGACATCCCCGAACCCAATACCATAAATAGCCGAACCAAGGGTCAGATCATGATGGACTTCTCCCTGGAACACCCCGCTTGTGGCTGAGTCAGTGAATCTTGATTCTGTTATTGTTTCGTGGGGTTGGCAAGTAGCAGAACAGCGAACGAAGTCCAGACGATAGTGGAAGGTTGTGCTCAGCGCCAGCCCTGTATCTCGGTAGTGGTCGACCGACATGTCCTGACCAGAGGCAATCTTAGCCAGGCTGTCAGGCGAGAGACCCCTATATAATTCCCAACGAACAAATTGGGTACCAGCAGGCGGGTAATTTCTATAATTCCAATTGAGGTCGACCAGGTCTCGGGCAACCAGTACGATCTCACCGTTTGCCAGGGGCTCTGAACTTACGTTGCTGAGCGTCTGGAAATTGAAACCGAAAATAAGGGCCAGGAGGAGGACAGATACGTAGAAGGCGCCGGTTATGACTCGAGCCAAAATGGTCATCTGTACCTCCCCGGAACTGCAAATATGATAACTCCTGCTGAAAGGCTACCATGCCTCAAGACCGGTGTCACGTGTCATTTGTCATGCTCGGAACGGCCGAATTTCACGTAACTTCTCCGATCCCGGCCGGCCAGAGTAATTTTATGATGAAAGATTGTCGATATCCTATTCCTTCCCTTTCTTCTTCAACTATACCGTGCAGAAGGTTTTCAATAATATCTGATGACGAGTAATCAGCGGCCGAAGACAATGAAAAATAGGCACCTCTGACAAGCCCAATTAAGGGAAAAATAAAGTTCGGGGTATCGATTAGGCGATGGTCGCGTTATTTGTCCTTGCCTCTGGCCTTTCCTGGGCCGGATATCTAACGCTAATCTCTATCACCAAACGTACTGGCCTGGAAAATGTCAATGCCTACCTTAAGCAGGGAGAGATTCTTCAACTTGGAGGATTTTTTGACCTATTGATCCTTCACGACTGGTCAATTTACCAACTCGCGGTGGTATTGATTTCTTATTCAATATAGCCGAGGTCATAAACTTCGCCTTAGTTAAACGCAAGGCCGGGAAGTGCGTACTGGGTTAGCAAATGATAGCCTGGCGCTTTTGACAGAACCAATTTTTTGTCACTGGGCGTGTGGAAATGGCTGCCGGTCATAGCTATGCCGGCCAGCTCACCGGTGAAAGGCTAGAAATTTGGGGGATAATAAAGGGCCAGATGCATGTAAATGGTCTACCCCTGGCTGCCTATCGCTTCACCCTGGTATCGGCTGCCCTGGGAGACTTACGGGTACGCGCGGGATCACAAGCTATACTACTACAAACTTATATTCCTCAACCGAGGGAAACCTGATATATCTTCCCAATCCAATGGGCTGCCACGGAAATTTTCGGGTAGGCGGTCATGGTCAGAGCCGCTAAAAGCATTACCGGACAACCATACCGGCCCAGGAAAATCAACTGTTTATAATTTTGGCCAGACGATAAATATATTTTTCGCTGACCGAAGAAACTACAACTGAAAGCAAGTTGAAGGCATAGTTAAAATCAAACGACGACTAACTATCAACTGGCGCAACCGCCTCCCGCCACAGAACCACGCCGATCAAGATCCAGCCAAAGAGCATCACCAATCCGCTCAGCTCGGCCAGAAAAATGAAGTCGCCATAACCAAACAGGTTCAGAATCGTGGGTAAAATGCCCACAAAACCCACCAGGCCAACCACCAGGGTCACCGGCCGGCCCCAAATGGGTATTTCGGGCGCTTGCTGGATATAAATGCCAAAGAGGATCAGGCCAATGGGTAACAGAATAAATTGGCCGGGAGAGATCCAGATCAGCGAGATCCGCTCGGATAGGTCTGTGCTCTCTGGGTCCAGTGCCAGTTGCCAATAACCCAGGGTGGATATTATCAATCCGGACAGGGCGACCAGGAAACCGATTAGCTGGCCCCGGTACTTCATTAGCTCCCAATGACGATTGTGCATGGTCGCAAGGATAATAGCAAAGAGTAAAAATGCCATTCCGGCCAGGTAACCTGAGCGATACACCTGGCCGCTGATGAACAGGAAAACGCCCAGCAAGGCAAGAGCTACCGGCCAGAATTTTGGAAGTGATATCATAATCGGAGCGCTAATCTCCTTTACCCTGATAAGATAATTGGCGATTGTACCTGGACCCTGATACTGACTGTATCTTCGTCGATAGTTGCTATGGTAATATTCGCGCCGGATTCGACCCTATCTGAGTATATTATATAGATGTGAATTGTATATCTTCGTGGGAAAAGGGACAGCCAATCGACGCCCACATTTCCAACCTGGTGCTTATTCGTCCGACTATTCTCAGGTGAATTTTGCAAACCCTTAATTGACTTCATTAGCCGGTCGTCAAACAGGCCATTACGCCGGCTCTGGAGGCATAGGGTCGTCAACCGGCAGGTATATTCGATGGACTTGGCTTCCTTGGTCAGAGACCGGTTTGTCGCCAATTTAGGCATGCCTCGGTCGAATTTGACGAAAAGAGTGATTTCTCACCCTCGGCAACGAAGGATGGCGTGGCTCAGGAGAGTAATCTAGACAACCGTAGGCCTTACATAATCATAAAGGAGGCCTGGCGGACGATCGTCAAAAAAAGGTTCCCCCCCCACTCTAGTCCATACTTGTGATTTTTCCAATTTATCTAAAATAGAAATAGTACATCGAGGGACGCCGGGCGATATATTTTAGAGTGAACTACGGTCCCAATATAAAAATAGTAACTGATAGTGATTTATCTGGATATCAAAAAAGTGGTCTCTCGTGGGTGCAACCACCCGAAAATTCTTGTGCCTCACGCTCTTAGATCCGGCTTTTTTCACCGGTGCAACCTGAATTGCATTGCACAGTTGGGGGTAACGATCTTAGAAAGCCGAATCAGTAAATCATGGTAGCTCTTTCCACAGCAGGCAGCTCACTCTTCCAGGCAATTGTCAATATCTAGATCCTTGTTAAGATTGGGCAAGCCACGGAATCGGAGATTGGAACTTATAAAGATGGATGAAAACGATCTGTCCGTCAGCGCTGGTGAATCACCATCCAATACCGGAAAGATAGAACATAAAAGGAAGGCCAGAGGACTGGATTGGTCAATCGTGGCATTCTTTGTCATCGCTTACGGCATTGCCTGGGCCGGCTATCTCATTCTTATCTTTATCGCAAATCAATCTGGCTTGGAAGACGTCAATATGTTGCTCAGCCAGGGAGAGATCCTTCAACTCGAAGAGTTTTCTGATCAGCTGATCGTACCCGACTGGTCCATTTACCTGGTCACACGTGTTATGGACTTCTCGTTCACCATAGCCGGGGTCATTATGATCGCCTATGTTAGCGGCAAAGCGGGATTGCGAGAATTGGGTCGCAAATTGATACGCTGGCGCGTCGGCTTTCGCTGGTATATGTTCGCCTTCTTGCCGCTGATCTTGTACACTTTGGCAGTTGTGGTCGCTGCCCTGACCGATGATTCTATCTTTGGCACCCTGGACCTGAGTCTGGCTTCGGCCGGGAAGATCCTCTTCAGCCTGGAAGCGGGCTTTTTTATCTATTTCTTCACCCGCGGCGCCCTGGGCGAAGAGCCAGGCTTAAGGGGATTTGCGCTTCCCCGCCTGCAAGAGCGCCATTCGCCATTCACTGCCAGTGCGATCATCGGTATTTTATGGGCCGGTTGGCATCTGCCGGTTCTCCTGGATCGCGAAGTGGCCAACATTATCATTTTCCTAATCGTTGCTTTTCTACTAAGCTTCATCTTCACCTGGTTATTCAACAATACCAAAGGATCGTTGATCCCGGTCATGATATTTCATGCCTCGCAAAATGCCGAGGAAATGTTCGAAGTCCTTTTCCCAGGCCTGACTGGCACGGATTGGGAAACAATATCCTCGCTAGGATTACTGATTATCGGTACCATCATTGGCATCGTATTATGGCGTAATTCACGGGGTTTTAAAGATACAGGCCATGTCCAACCAATTCAATGACTTTCCTGAAACTACCTATTATTCCAAACGCGACAAATGGGTAGTAGCGGTACTCTGGGCATCGATCATCTTTTGCGCCGCCGCCGCTATCTATATTACTTTCCTGGACATGTCCATCCTGTTACTGGTATCCCAGGAAATACTTTTTCTTGGCGTCGTCGCGCTTTGTTTCTCAATTCTCCGTTCCACCTATTACACGATGAAGGCAGACAAATTGTTTGTGCGCTCAGGACCTATGAAATGGAGCATTCCCTTTGAGGAAATCGAGGAAGTGGTTCCGGTCCGAAACCTGTGGTCAAGCGCGGCTTTATCTAGAGATCGACTGCACATCAAGCATGCGAGTTCAAAAGCGGGCAGCTATATTTCGCCGGAGAAAAAAGAGGCTTTTATGCTGGACCTGGCCAGCCGGTGTCCGAATCTTCAGTTTGATGGCAAACGATTGATCCAGGCTGACGGCAATGACGCAACTGTTGAGGATGATTTATAGTGGTCTAGTGACTGATCTTGCCCCGCTGGTTTAACCAGTTGAAAGATCTATTAACAAACCCAGCTTAATCACCATCTGAAATTCGTTTAATTTCAGCGCGACCGGTCATCCCGGATAATAACAAGAGATCTGTTGGCTCCAGGTCAATAACCACTGCAAAAGTAGCCGCATCCCCAATAACACCGCCGGCCTGAGGAGCTATCCGAACTACGACGCCATTGATTGGTTGGCCAGGATAGGATTTCAGCGTGATCTGTACCGGCTGGCCCACTTCAATTTCCGCCAGATCGCGTTCGCTTAGATTGTTAGTATAAAATTGTAGGGATTCGGCATCAAACAGAGTCAGAATGGGCGATCCCGCACCGACGAACGCCCCTGGCAAACTCTCCACTGAAAGGACCGTACCCTGCCAAGGGGCAACTAATACGGCATCTTCTATGTTTTTTCGCGCCAGTTCCAGGCTGAACGCTGCCTGTTCAAGAGATAAATTGGCTTGGTCGACCTGCAACTGGGCCAGGGTAATATCCGCTTCCGTCGGTCCACTTTGGGCCTGGTTCAATGCTTGTTCGGCGCTGGCAACGCCGGCCGCGGCGTTTAAGGCGTTATCATTATTCAAGCCGGCCGCCGTCAGGTTATAGTTAGCCCGGGCAACCGCCAGGCCTTCTTCAGCATTTTGCACGGCCCGGCTTGCAGCATCCCGTTCATACTCCAGAGCTTGTCTGCGCCAGGGATCGCCTAATTCCCACTCCCGGCCAGGATCCCACGCTTTATCATATGCTTCCTGCGCATCGGCTAATGTTCTAGCAGCCTGGTCAATGGCAATAGACGCTGAAGTCAAGCTATTGCCGGCGGCCGAATCTTGGGTCACCGCCTGCTCATAATTGGCTTCGGCAAGGGTTAGATTCGCTTCTGCCAGGGCTACAGTCCAAGCATCCGCCTGCCAATTAACCAGCTCGTCAAGTGCAAGTTGTGCCTGGGCCAGCGCGATTTCGGCCTGGGCAACCTGTAACTCAGCCTGAGTGACCGCCTCAGATAGTGCCGTCTCATCCAGAGTGGCCAGTATAGCGCCCTTTTCCACGACATCACCCGGTTGAACATCTAGCGCCAGTAACCGGCCACTCGCCCTAAAACCCAGGGTAAAAAGTGGATTCACTGCCACAAGCTGCCCGTCAGCAAGAACTGTCGTGCCGGAGCGAGGCGGTACAGTAGCCTGGAGGGTCGCTGCCGGGGGATCGGTTAACGATATTTCTGGACCTTCACCGCTATCGGCTGGTTTTTGATTGCAACCACCTAAGAGTAGAATGAATAGCAAGAAAAAGACGAATTTATTCATAGGGTTGCCTACATTCGCAATATCTCAACCGCTCGCTTTTTGACGATTCGGCGGGCTGATAGAGTGGCGCCCAGGACACTGGCTAACACAACCATAAAAACGATGAACGGTACCACGGTGGTGTCCACGGCAAAACTTCTCGGGCGCTGGCTGAGGATCCGTTCACCAAAAAAAATAATATAACTCATCGTAGCCCCGGCCACGATCCCGGCCAGGGCTGCACCCAAAGTCATGGTAATGGATTCTAAGTTGAGCATCCAGGTCAGCTCGCCTCGTTTCATGCCGATTGCCTTGAGCATGCCAATTTCAATGCGTCGCGCATAAACATTGACGTAGATGACGGCAAATACACCGAATACTGCCGTCGTAAAGGAGATCGTCGTCAATACTAACAGAAATAGTTGCGTCGTCGCTTGTTGCCGTTGGTTTTCTTCGAGTTGAATGGCTAAAAAGCGAATCCAGATCCTGTGATCTTTTCCGAATTCCTTGCCCATCCCATCAGCCACATCCTGGGCTTTGACTCCTGGGGCTAATGTCAACATGATGCGGTCCAGAATCGGCGCATCGGCTGGGGGCAGCGGTTGATTGAGCCCGGTGATCAGCTGGCGAAAGCCGTCTATGGACATAAGGGCCGTGCTACCATTTTGAGCGGCATTGCGGCTACGACTGATTCCACTCATGCTGGGCAGATGGCGAGCAATGGCGATAATCCTGGCATTGAGGATATGGTCAGTCCCCTCACCTTTTACCTTTATCCTATCGCCGAGGGACACAGCGAGATGTTGGGCCAATCCCTCGCTGATGATGATAGCCTCCGGATCGTCCAGGATGGCATCCAGGGCGTCTGGGCCGCCGGCAACAATTTCCACCAGGTCGCTGTACATCACGTCGTTTAGAAAACCGTCCACCCCAACGACCTGTAGTGGCGCTTCCAAGAAATCAACTGGGTCCGATACATCCGTCTGGTAACCATAGGTCAAGCCGACTGACTGATCAAGACCTGGCACAGCCGCCAACTGCTGGGTCCGGAATGTTGATTTCAAGCGAAACTGATCGGCTATTTCGGGTGATTCCCAGTAACCTACAACCTGAAGATTCGCCGGCGCGCCCATATCCTCACGGATAGTGGCTTCGAAATTCGCCGTCTCTAAGGCCATTTGGGTCGCCAGGAAGCTGGGTAATACTCCGCTAAACAGGACAAGAAGTGATATGAGGGTATTTCTCATCTGACCGCGCCGCACATTACGACCGGCAAAATAGGTCAATCGGGGCACGAACAAGCCCATCAGAAATAAAACCAATCTTTCCATGGGGATAGTAAGGATGAAGAACAATAGCCCCAGGCCCAAGACGAGTAAGCCCAGCAGCAATAAAACGAAAGCAACTTCCAGGCCCGGTTCGCCAAACGCCTCGACGACTTGAAAACTGGCAATAAGGGCGAAAAAGAACATGAGCACCAGGCCGCCTAAAAATAGCTTAAAATCTGGGCGCCGCTCCCGGAGTTGGTCCAGATCTTCAATCTGGATGTTGTCGGCAACCCCCGGATTAATGGCATGGGCTACCTTAGTGCGAGAAGCCTCCTGGGCGGGCCGAAGGCTACTGATAATCAATATGATCAGGGAAGATATAATCACTGGGAGAATAGTCGCCAGGGTTAATTGGGGGGTTAGGGGGGCGGTTATACCTTGCAACGCCATTTGTTGTTCAATAATCGGCACCACGATGAACTGGGTGATCAATTGCCCGAGCCCAATACCAAGAATGACGCCAATAGCGCCGATGAGCAGCACCTCGACTATGACAAGGGTGAAAAGAAAATTGCGCTGGGCACCCAGAATGCGCAAGATGGCCATATCACGACGCTGTTCATGCACATTGGTCATCACCAGGGTGTAAACCAGGAGGCCTACAACGGCAATAGATATCAGGCCGTAGGTGTTAATGAGCGCCTGGATCATCAAGAATGCCTGGGCTGCACCATGGATGATCAGGGCTTTGTCAAATGAATAAAGGTAATCATCACCCAATCGCGCCTGCACTGTTCGCACCACATCGCGAACGCGCAAGGCGGCGGTTTCAGCGTTGTTGGTCTGATAGAGGCGCGGGTCAACTGTCGCTACAATCGATTGGACTCTGCCATGTAAATTGAGCCAATTCTGGGTATCTGAGAGATGGATGATCAGACCCTCCCGGATGCCGCCGCTGGTAACCCCATCCTGGCGCACGATGGCGCTGATAGTAAATCTTTCGCTGGTGCGTCTCTCACTGGCTCCAGCGGCATTAGGTTGTCCGATTTCTCGGGGCAAGGGAAAACTATAGGAAACGTCGATAGTATCGCCTACCCCCAGATCAAATGTGAATGCCGTGTCTTCTAATAAGGCAGTTCGCCGGTTCCCTAACTCGTAGATGCCGTCAACTACATCGACGATGCCGATGTCATCACTTTCGGGGTCGAGGGCAACTAGCGAGCCCGAGCCCACAATGCCCTTGGCGCTCATCTCGACCGGCACCTCAATGCGGGGGTAAACAGCCGTTATAAGCGCATTGGCCGCTAATATCTCCGGTGAAACCTGGTCATAGGCAATGAAAGGATCTGTGCTGGTATCTCGCTTCCTCACCGATAAGTCATAGCGACCGGCCGCACTGGCAATCAAATCGACATTCGAACGGCGCACCGTCTCCACCGTAGCGCTCATCGTGACGATCAAGCCTGTGCTCACCATCAAGGCCAGAATCATAAGAATGGTGCGCACCTTGCGGCGATTAAAATTGGTCAGGATGTATTTGAAAACCATGATCAATATTGCGTGATGATCTATATCACGAGGCTAGCCCCAGCTTCTTCTTCCTCAAAAATTTTGCCATCTCTGATTTTAATCACCCGCTTTGCATATCCCGCCATACGCGGATCGTGGGTTACGAAGACGATCGTCATTCCATCTTCATTCAACCCGGAAGCCAGTTCCATGATAGCGAATCCAGTTTCTGAATCCAGATCCCCGGTCATCTCATCGGCAATGAGGATATTTGGATCATTGGCCAAGGCACGGGCAATGGCCACTCGCTGTTGCTGCCCACCCGATAGCTCGCTGGGATAATGGTGGGCTCTGTCACCCAGGCCCACTTTTTCCATCAGCATCTGGGCCCGTTGACGGCGATCTTTTCGACCAACCTTGGCCAATATCATCGGCGCCTCCACATTTTCTTGAGCGGTGAAGTTCCCCAATAGATTATAACTCTGGAATATGAAGCCCATCCGATGCAAGCGGAGAGTGGCTAACTCGTTTTCCGACATACTCACCAGGTTCTGACCCTCGACAATAACATGCCCACGACCAGCTTCATCCAATCCGCCAATAATATTTAACAAGGTGGTCTTACCCGAGCCGCTAGGCCCCATCAGACAAACGAATTCCCCCCGTTGGATTTCCAGGGAGACGCCGCGCAAAGCCGGTACTGCTTCTTTGCCCATCAAATAAGATTTGTGAACGCCGTCTACAAGAATAATTGGATCAGACATATCTATATTTACGGTGCTAAATTTGTTCGTTTCGCTTTACTTCTGGCTCACAATCACCGGCATGCTCTTAGTATTCCACTGATTTCAAATCTTGCCAAGCACGCAAGCATGACCACACAACAGGATCGCAGCCAACCTTAGGAGCATGTATAAGCTGTGAGTTCATAGAGCGTTCGAGATATAACGCTCCTGACCACCCACATGGGCAATAATACAAGACTACAGAAAAGGTTCGCAGTTAAGCCGGAAGATAAAGGCCTGGAATGTTTAGTGTCTTCTCTGGAAATCTGGTGCTTCTGTGTTATTCTTGAACCAATCCAGAAGGAAATCTGAAGCCTTCACAAGGAACTGGCTGGCAGGTCACGCTGCATTGAATTTGGGATTAAAGGATTCGATCTGTGGTCGCAAAGACGGGAAGAGGTCCCGCGGTATGCCTAACAAGTCTGATTCGAACTCATTGCCGGCCAATAAGTAAGCCGATGGTCCGTCAATATCCTTTCCGGCCGTGGCTACCTCAAGTAACAATCCATCCGTTGCTTGTTATCGTATTCCTTGCCTGTCTGTTCTTCATAACCTCCTGTCGCCCGGCGCCTGTCGAAAAGGCCACCTTGAATACGATACGGGTGCCTTCGCCGCCGCCGGAGATGCCAACTGCTACCCTCACTACGGCTCCCCAGCCGACCGCTACGCTACCGGCCAGTCCGACCGTTACCCCGGAGCCGGAGCCGGCCGCTTGTCCGGATCCATACTTTTTTTTGCCGTCACCACCATCCTGTCCGGTCGGCGAGCCACTAACCAGTTTCGCGGCCGAGCAACCGTTCGAGGGTGGTGTGATGATTTGGTTTGAAGCTAAGGCTTCTATCTATGTCTTCTATAAAGCTGGGCATTGGCAGCGCTTTGACGACTCCTGGTCTGAAAATCAAATTCAAAGCGATCCGGCCTTCATCCCACCTGCTGATCGCTTCCAGCCTATTCGCGGTTTTGGCAAGGTGTGGCGTGAAAATCTGGTTGTTCGCGAGCAACTGGGTTGGGCGCTGGGAGTCGAACTGGCCTTTGATTCCATGATGCAGGAGCAGGCAACAGAGATCGATGCCCTTGAGGTCCTCTTTGTGTCCACTTTTAACGGCCAGGTATTCGCCCTGACCACCCTCGACCAGGACGAGGGCGACTGGGTCATCGCGGCATCCTAGGACGCAACATTAGGGGGGCTATTTATCACCCGGCCGACCCCGATATTCGTAACATAGTTACCTATAAATGCGTTATTCGAAAATATTTGTTGGATCTGGCAAGTTTTTCGGATACAATCCCGCCAATCGTTATCGGCGATTGGAATGAAAACCATGAAAGAACTCGATGAAACTGATCGGGCCATCATCGCCCATCTCCAGGTTGACGGCCGTTTACCATTTACAGAAATCGCGGCCAAGCTAGACATTTCAGAGGGGACTGTCCGCCACCGGGTCAAACGGCTCACCGAAAGCGGCGTTTTGCAAATTGTGGGCATCGTTGAGCCCCAATTATTGGATTGGAACGCGGCCGGCATGATAGGCGTCGGCGTTCAGCCCGGCATGATTGAAGATACAGCTGCCCAGATCGCCCAATTTCCTGAAGTTACTTACCTGTTCATGGCCTCCGGTGGTTATGATCTCTTTGTCGAAGTCTATTGCAAAGATCGCGATCATTTCGTTACCTTCCTAAATAACAAATTGCAGCAGGTGCCTGGAGTACAACGAACAGATACGTTTATGATCCTCAAAATGTACAAATTGTCTTATCAGTGGGGGGAAGCGAAGCCCCCACCCAGATCAAAATTACCTTAACTATTTTTCACCGACCCATAAATCCTAAAGGAGAAGCATCATGTCACGCATTGTCGTTCTTGGCGCCGCCGGTATCATCGGCCAGGCGATAGCCCAGGATCTCGTTGAAGATGTGGATGAAGTTATCGTTGCTGACTTGAATTTGGCAGTTGTGGAGGAGTTGGCCGCAAAGCTTGGCCGCGGCTGCAAAGCCCAATATGTGGACGTTACCGATCCAAAGCTGTTGGACGATGTACTTTTCGGAGCGGATGCTTGCATCAATAGCGCCCAATATTACTTTAATTTGGATGTGATGGAGGGCTGTCTACGTAACCATGTCCATTATACAGATCTCGGCGGCCTCTTCTTTACCACCCGAAAACAACTGAATTACGCCGAGGAATTTGAGATGGTCGGCCTCACAGCCGTTCTCGGTATGGGCAGTTGTCCCGGCGTGGCCAACGTCCAGGCTGGGCACCTGGGGGCTATGTTAGACACAGTCGAATCAGTCAAAATCTATAATGGCTCCACTATCGACGAGGGCGAGTCCCTCTCCTGGGCCTACTCTATTGAAACGATCCTCGACGAAATCGATCAGCCGGCCATGGTTTACCGGGATGGAGAATTCCAGGCCATGCCCCCGATCAGCGAAGATGAATTTTTTATGTTCCCCGAGCCCATCGGTTACGCCAAAACCCATTTAAGTCTGCATTCTGAAGTGGCCACCATCCCCCTCAGCCTGGCCGGCAAAGGTATTCAAGAATGTTTCTTTAAGATTACCTTCTTCGGCTACTCTGAGAAGGTATTGCGTCGAATGCGCTTCCTGTGTGAACTGGGTTTGGCCGGCAAAGAACCCATCGAAGTCAAAGGCGGGGCGGTTGCACCTCGCGATGTTTTGATCGCCCTGCTTAATAAGGCACCGGCGGCCAAAACGCCCCCCATCAATCTGGGCTACAAAGATATAGCCACCGTTGTAAAGGGTACAAAAGACAACCAGGAAGTCACCCTCCGCCTGGATACCTGGGCCTGGCCTCACAAGGACTGGGGTATGTCCGGTGGAAAATTGATGGTCGCCAGCCCACCAGCCATCGTCGCTCGTTGGTTAGCCGACGGCCGGTTGGATACACCCGGCGTTTGGGGGCCAGAGCAGGTAGTCGAAGGTGAAGCGTTCTTCGCCGATCTCGCCCAACGTGGAATAGGCACGTCGCTGGCGCGCTCAGAGAAAATACAGTAAGAGTAACCGGGTCACCACTATTTCTGCCAAACAAACATTGACCGGTGGCTAATCGGAGCAAGCCTCTTAAACTGGAGTTATGATCCAGCGGTCGATTCTCTAAGAGAAGTTTGTTCCAGTACGAGCGGCCGGGTTATGTATTCTCCTGACCAGCTTAGCTCTTCAATGCTGTAAGCAGCCTGGCTGGTCTAAGCAAAATATTTTCGGTCTGTGACTTCAACGGTCCAGGCGTCACGTCTTCACGCCGAATAAAGCTGCCGCAGGTCCAATTCGTTTGATGACCAACTCGTATACACCCAATGTGATCGAAAACGAGGTTAAGACGATAACCGGAAGCTTCACCAAGATAGCCGCGTTCCAGCGAACCACAAAAAAAGCGACAACAATAATCACCGGTTGGTGAAATATAAAAAAGGGCACCAACGCTCCCTGGCCATAATCCAATCGCTTATTCCGAAATTGCAGAAAGCGCATGCCCAAGGCCAATACGAGGATTGTCCAGCACCAGCCATTAATGCTGGCCAGGCTCCAGGCCACAACGAACCCTGGCGTGCCTGGCGACTCAATCCATTCTCGTCCCCCACCAACCGCAAGGGCGACGATCATCGCCAAGGTGGCCATGAGACCTATCGTTAATGACATTTTCCAATCGCGGGCGATAGCTGCTTTGAAGCGCTCTTCGGCAAATATGATGTAGCCGCAGACGAAAAAAATAGGCATATAGGTGAATTCCGCCCAATCCGTATAGTCCGGATACAATGGCTGGAGAATGTTTCGGGCTAAGGCAATCGGAATAATAAAAAGTAACAAGCCACCACGATATTCACCCAATTTCCCTAGCCGGATGATAGCTCGGCCACCGGAATCACTTTTGAACCAGAGAAATAGCGGCAGGGCGATCAAAGAGAAGAAAAACAAAAAAGCCAGGAACCATAGATGGCTACCCAGGGATTCGAACAAAGGTGGACCAACAGATCGCTGAAAAGCTGCGGCCCGATCTTCAAGGAGCCTGGGAATGAAGGCTATGAAGGAACCCTCGTGCCAACCCTTGTGAAGCCACTCTACATAGAATTGGATAGGTGATAATAAAATACAGCCTACGATGAAGGGTATGAGCAGCCGCTTGATCCTTTCGAAGAGATATTGGCTCCCCGTTCGGCGGCGAAGGGCAAAATAGCTCCCAGTTCCGGCAATAAAGAAGAACAGCGGCATCCCCCATGAACCCAGGAAGATCAAGAAAAAAAAGGTCACCGCAATGCTTTTTTCATCATTAGCGATAAGCCACTCCTGAAGAATAAACGGACGGGAAGCATGGTAAAGAAAGACACCCAGGATGGCAATAACCCGTAACCAATCCAGATAATAAAGCCGTCCTGAGCTGTCGTCCTTCGGGAGTTGTTCTGCAACTTCTCGCAATGAAATGGCTGGGTCGCTCATCTTGTATTAGCGAATGGGATACAGTTATCCAATTTAAGATCGCCATTCCTCCAATTTCATTATACAAGATATGTAGGCGATTAGTCTGCCAACTTTGTGTGCTTATGTGCAACAAACCGATAAAGCGCTACTGAATCAAAACTGTTCTCGCTCAAAGGTGCTCATAGCGATAGCGATAAATAATATTGAGGCGCAGAAGGTCGATAGGATGGGCAGGTAAGTGAGTGGCTCAGATCCGGTCATAACGGCCGCAGCAATCGAGCTATATGGCTCGCCGGTCGAAGGAATGGCAATGGTCCAGGGCAAGATATACTCCAGCCTGGGCGCCAAGGCCAATAGCCATTGCTGAGCGAAGAGAAATAACAAAGGGATGGCAATCACCGCCCCGCGGTTGGCAAAAAATGTTCCCAACATCAAGGTCAGGGTTATATAGAAAAACAGGTTAACCATCTGAGTGCCCAGGCCCGCGAAATAGGCCAACGGCGATAGTGTCGTATCGGTGATAAGGGTGACGATCAGGTAGACGATCAAGCCCTGAGCCAGCAAAATAGTGACGGCGATTCCGACGCTATTGGCGACCAGCTTGGCCAGGATAAAAGCTTGCCGGGCAACCGGTTTGGATAAGACCCAGGCGGCCGTTCCCGTTTGTTTTTCCCCGACGATACTCCCTTGCATGATGATGCACGCGCCAATGGCGGCAAAGGCGCCCAGGAAGATATTGAAGATGGTAAGTAGATCGTCACCCGACGCCCCATCTATAGCCATGGGGATCAGGATAAGATCAATGATCGCCGCCCAGATAATGATCTGGACCCACCACCTTTTTGTAGCGAACCACTGCCCCAATTCAGCCCGGAGCAGATTATTCAAACCTCGGTTCCAGCCAGAGCCTTCTTGCAGTTGAAAAACCTCGTTGCCGGTGGTCATCTTAATGGCCCTCCACAATTTGAATAAAAACGTCTTCCAACTGGTACTCTTTTCGCCGAAAATCGGTGACCGTCAGGTCGTCATCGGCCACGAGCGACCGTAGCAGTTTCGCCTCGGCCGTGGCCTCATCGGCAACGGTGACGGTCCAGGTTGTATTATCATGGCCCGCAAACGCCTGGATCTCGATTACCCATTCCAGTGCCTCGATACGGTTGTAGGCGGTTTGAGTATCCCCTTTCATCGTCACCGAGTAGACAATGCCTTCACCACCGGCGAGCAATTCCTCGATGGGGCCAGAGGCAACCAGTTCGCCATGATTCAGGATGGCCACCGTATCGCTCACACGCTGCACATCATCGAGAATATGAGTGCAATAGAAAACCGTGGTGTGCCTTCGTAAACGCTCCATAACCCTGAGGACATCCCGGCGGCCCATGGGGTCAAGGGACGCGGCCGGTTCATCAAGGATGAGCAGGTCCGGGTAGTTCACCTGGGCCTGGCCGAGGCCCAGCCGCTGGCGTTCGCCGCCAGAAAAACCCTTGATGGCACGGTCGGCTTTCTTCTGCAGGCCGACCAGTTCCAGGGTTTCGTCAACCCGCTTCTTGATTTCATTGGTCGGACCTTTGAAGTAAAAACGAGCCGTATAATCCAGGACCTCCCGGGCCGACATGTGCTCATAATAGCGAGGTTCCTGGGGCAGGTAGCCGATGCGATCGCGAATGGCTATCGAATCTCTAGCGATATCCAAACCAAAGACAGTGGCGCTACCGCCGCTCGGCCGGAGCAGGCCCAATAACAGCTTGATTGTCGTGGTCTTGCCCGCGCCGTTGGGTCCCAGGAAACCAAAGATAGAGTTTCTGGGGACATGCAGATCGAGGGGTTTTAAGGCATGTATATTTTTGAATGATTTTTTTAGACTTTGAGTATTGACGACCCAATCTTCTGCTGGAGATTGCATTCTTAGGTCTCCTTGATTGGCAAGTATCAACAAGGTTGCCCCGACCCCCCCAGATTATGACCTATTCGTACTTCACACGCGAATAGCCCAACTCAATCCGATCGCTACAATCTAAAAGGGCATTGTTTGACATCCCATTGAACAACAGGTAACAATAAGCGGTTTATGTACCCATCATCAAAGCATAGAACTCCCATCGAATGATATCATCGGCCGCCTGGCTCATTATGAAAGTAACCATTCGGGTATATTGGTAAGCCACACAGCGACGCTCGGACATAAGAAAAGGGTTTGAGCAAGTCATGACATTACTTATACTTTGAGCTGGGCTTACTCCAATTATTGCTCGATGATACTATTATAGATATTGATGAACGGATCCAATCATTCCGATTTCTGGGATTCGCTATACAAATCCAACAACTTCCACTGGGACTTAGGCGGATCTACGCCTGTCTTCCGGGAAATGGTAACGCGCGCAGTTCTTAAACCCGGCAAGCTGTTGGTACTCGGCGCCGGACGGGGTCACGATGCGCGCCTGTTTGCCCAAAGCGGCTTCGAGGTAACGGCCGTTGACTTTTCAGCCGAAGCGGCCGAGTACATGCGCCAGCTTGATGATCCAGATTTCCCAGTAGAGATTGTCCAGGTAGACTTCTTTTCCTTGCCGTCAGCCTGGAATGGACGTTATGACTACGTCCTGGATTACACCGCTTTCTATGCCATCATACCCCAGCGCCGATCCGAATATGCCGATTTAGTGACCAGGCTACTGAAGCCGGGCGGTCAATATATCATCCTAGCCTTCCCTATCGGCTCTCGGAGCGGCGGACCGCCTTTTGTTGTCCAGCCCCCAGAGATAATTGAACTATTTGCCGAACGGGGGTTCATTTTACAGTTTCAAGAGACGCCGGCAGTATCAGCCACCGGCCGCGCTAGTCATGAAGAGCTATTAATCCTTGAGAAGTCGAGCGGGCGATAGCTACATCACCAGGCTCATCACAGCTTTTTGCACATGCAGGCGGTTTTCCGCCTCGTCATATACGATAGAGCGCCAACCGGGTCCTTCCGTTTTATCGATGACCTCATTATCAGCCTCAAAACCGCGATCGGCTGGCAGACAGTGCATATAGACGGCGTTCTTAGCCGTCAGCTCCATCTTTTCCGAGGTGGCCTTCCAATCCTGGTGCTGGTTGAAAATCGCCTGGGCTTGTACCATATCATCTTCACCAACCGGGGGTTTAAAAAACACCTGCGGGCACCAGGCCTTGGGGTACACGACATCGGCGCCACTGAACCCTTCTTCGAAATCGTTAGTTATTTGAAAAGATCCGCCTTCTTCTGCGGCATAATCGTAGCACTGTTGAATGATGTCTGGGGCCAGTTCCATGCCTTTCGGATGGGCCAGGGTCACATTCATACCCATCATTGAGGCGTATAAGATAGCCGATTGGGGCACGGCCCGCGGCTTGTGAACACTGGGGGAATAAGCCCAAGACATGGTGAAATTAACACCCTTGAAACCGCCAAAATATTCCTTAACGGTGAGCATATCGGCCAACCCCTGGAAGGGATGGTAGATATCATCTTCCATATTGAGGACCGGGATATCAGCCCAGCGGGCGAATTCCTTTAATAATTCGTTGGCGCCTCCATATTCCCAATCGACAGGATCGCCGTAACAACGAATGGCAATGGCATGACCCATCCGATCCAGGACGCGGGCCACGTCGGATACGCGTTCCGTGCTATAGGCTTCTTCTTTGCCCTCCAACGCCGGCCGGTATATTTTGCTGGGGTCGAGATAGTGAGCGTGACCGCCCAGTTGGGTCATCCCCGCTTCAAAAGAATTACGGGTACGCAAAGATTGGTTGTAGAAGATCATGAACAGGGTTTTTGCCCGCAATATATCATCGTGATAATCACCCATGGCCTGTTTTAGCTTCAACTCCTCGGCCACAGCGAGGATACTCTTTATCTCCTGAGGTGAAAAATCGGTCTCAGCCAAGAAATCCCGGCCCTTGAAGCCTGTCGTTTTCATTCCAGTTACCTCCGTAATAGATCAAGCATAATTGAATAGTACCCAAACAACGCAGACATATCTTGCTTACCTGGCTTTTTCCCACATGCGTTCGGCGTTTTTCTGGAGCCGATCCCGCATCGCGCCCAGGTCGGCCTGAAGCACAAGGCCATCCCGTACCCGCCACTGTCCGGCGACCATCACATCCTTGACATGGGAATTATTTCGCCAGAGCAGTAGTTGGTCGTAAAGATTGTGAGGCGCGGCCGGGGTGGGAAATGTCCCATCGATAAGTTGCAAATCGGCCGACCAACCAGGAGCCAGGCGGCCCACCTTTTCCAGGCCCATAGCCCGCGCCCCGCCTTCTGTCGCCAGGTACCAGACATCCCGGGCAGGCATCACCTGGGGATTCTGGCGATAAGCCTTATGAATGAGAAATGCGCTGCGCATCACCTCAAAAAAGTCATTGATATAACCGTCTGAACCCAATCCCACTGTCACCCCGGCGGCCAATTGGTCGGGGACGGGAGCAATGCCGCCGCCCACTTCACAGTTACTCAGCGGCATATGGGTTACCTTGATCTCTTTTTCGGCGATTATAGCTAGCTCCCGTTCAGATAACTGGACGCACTGGGAGGCCATCATGCCCGGACCGGTAACGCCCAGCTCATCGTAATATTCCAGCGTGCGTTTTCCAAAATGCTTTAGGGCGTATTCCGGCTCATGGACTCCTTCATTACAGTGCATATGGGTCAACACACCTAACTCGCCAGCCATCGTGAAGGCCTCTTTGATGAATTCGGTCGAACAGGTAAAGGTGGTATGGAAACACATCAACCCCTGGACCAGCCCGCCTTCATTCTGACACAATTCTACGAATTTGGCATTCTCTTGCAGCCCGAGGTGGCCGTTCTTTTTGTTAACCCGCTCTGTCGCCTCAAAAGAGAGGATCCCGCGTAAGCCACGTTTTTCCACAACCTCTTTCTGGACCATGAGCGCGTTGGGGATGGCGAAGGGGGCTTCCAGGCAATCGTAAAAGCTGGTAATACCACTGCGAATCATTTCGGCGCACACCCAATCGGTTGCAGCGCTTATCATCTCATGGTCGAGGGCATCTTCAACCAACGGCCACCAAAAATCGTATAAGAAGGACCAGAAGTCCGAAGGCGCTCTCTCCAAGGGAATGCCATGGGCCAGCACCCCATATAGGTGAACATGGGCATTAACAAAACCGGGCGAAAGTACCTGGTCAGAGGCATCCAAGACCAGGTCTTCGGGATAGCGGCTGCGCAATTCCGGGTTTGGGCCAACAGCATCTATCTTACCCTCGACGATACGAACACCCCAATTTACCAGGGGAGGTTCTTTAGCGCTGGAGATTAAATATTCCGGAAGGATTAGGGTGTTTGTCATGACCAGGCCTTAAATCAGGCAGCGCTTCTCCGTATAGGTTGCCGCAACATTATTATCTCGACGGCAATGCTAAGAGGAAATCCTTTAGCAGAATGGCGATTCGCCCTTGATCCGTCAATCATCTACATCTCGTTGGCGATTATCCGCAAACGGCCGTCTCGAACAGCGCCGCCTTCCTCAGTCACGCCGCCATTCTCCACGATGTAAGCCACCAATTCTTTACGTAGGAATAGAGGCGTGTCCATATGGGTCACTAAAGTGAAATCCATGGTGGGTAGGTTCAGCCGGAGTTGAGCAAATTTTTCCCACGGTCCGGCCGATTGCCGGGTAAAACTACTACAGACAAGTTGAAAGGATTCCTCCAGTTGTTCATCAAGCGGAACGTCATTGACGGTTATATCCGTGACTTGAATTTCCATACGGCTTAAGCCGGTAACGATCGCATAACGAACCTGCCGGCTGAAGTGGACGAATCCGCGTTCGGTATGAGGCTCTCCCGGCAGGTCGATACGTGAGGCATTATCCTGTAATAGCATCTGCAGCTGCCGGCCGGTGATCCAAAAAATTCGCAACACGTCGGCAAAGGGCATCAGGTCAAACCAATCGCCAAAGTTCAACTCTTCGCCAACCGGCAAACCACGGCGCATCACCGAAGCATCGACCACAGCCAGGTCCACTTCGTATCGATTTTGCCGGCAGCGGTCCACCAGGGCATCGGCAACAAAGTTTGCCAGGGATGATTCGCCGGCCGCAAAATGGTTTCGCACCGCATAATCACTCAGATCAGGATTGTTGGCTACTTGGCCAAGTTTGCGGGTGAAAAGAGGGCGGGCATTATCCATCAGCGGTTGGACATTTTCTCTTTCAAATTGCTCGTCGACGCTCAGGGAGGCGGTACTGACAAGACGGGCATTTGTAACAGCCGATCCACGCTGGCGCACAACAATATCCACCTCGCCCAAGAATCGGCCAAGGTTCCCCGCTTGAACGATAGGGATCCCATTGACAATGTTATCGATCGTCAAACCTTGCTCATTTAGGATGTGGTGCGTGTGGCCGCCGACGATAAGATGAACGCTACCACGGGGTAAACTTCTGGCCAACTCCACATCGCCCGCATCGCGTACAGTAGCCCCATGGCCGCCTTCCAGACTATAACCGAGGTGACTAAGAATGATGAGGACATCACATAAAGGGCTAACCGCCGGAAGAAAATTATGAATGGCTCGGACCGGATTGACAATCTGTAAGTTGGATTCAAGCTGCTGGCGCAATTGGCCCGGTGTGGTCAGCCCGATAACGCCAACCCGGATACCTTTCGTCACTATGATAGCCGCCGGATAATACAAGCCGTCCAACCGCTGGCAGCCAACCACGTTGGCCGACAGAACCGGGAAGTGGGCATCTCTACGTATCGCACGGGCCAACAGCTTTGTGCCCAGGTCCAGGTCGTGGTTGCCCAAAACGCTTACGTCGATGCCCGCGGCCGAATAGAGCCGGTAACCGGCATGTGAGGCCAAGGATTCAGAATCTGCTTCCATCAATTCATCAAAAACAGCCCCTACCAGGTCGTCCCCGGCCGACATAAACAGGACGGCCGTGTCGGGATCTTCCCGGTACCGCCGGCGCACATCTCGCAAGCGACTGACGATACGAGATAAGATAGGCTGGTCTTCTTGTTGTGTAAAACGAGCAATATGACCGTGCAGATCGTTGATGTGCAGGATTTTTAGCCGGCAAGGCCTTGTCGATAAATCTACCCGCTGTGGGGGCGGTATAACACCCTCATCGGGGATAATCTCGGTAATCGGTGCAATGGTGACGTTGCCAACAAATAGGAACAGTTCACTATCTTCTGCTCCGTATGGATTGCCGGTGGCCCGGATTAATTTTAGGGTTCCTGGGGACATAAGCTGGATCACGAACCCCAATCTGCAAAGGCGTCAACAACCGGTTTAATATCATCCATCATGGGGTAAAGAATAGGGCAGGTTACACCAGCATCGATATATTCGGCCACCTTGTCCTGGCACTCCTTTGTGGTGCCAACGGCCATCACATTGCGGACGACTTCATCTGGGATCACTGCGCTTGCCCGGATGTAATCTTCCTCAGTGGCCGGCCAGCTCATTATAGATTGCACTTCGGTCAATAATCCATCACTGACCCCACTGGCTTTCATGATATGGGGTTCGGTTGCCAGATAGTAGGCCACTAATTTTTTGCCTTCGGCCATGGCTGCGGCCGGGTTGTCATCCGAGAGGCAACATACGAGCAATTCCGGGCGATCGACATCAGCCAGTCTCTTACCCGCCTTTAGTGCACCTTTCTCCACCAATGTTACCGCCTGCCGGATATAATCCACAGATACAACGTAATTTAATACCACACCATCGCATATCTCGCCGCTAAGTTCGAGCATTTTTGGACCGGTAGCGCCGATATAAATAGGAATGTCGCGAGGGGAAGTATCGCCAAAGGCGACGTCAAGTTTGATCCGGTCAAGATGGACAAATTCGCCCTGGTAGGTCACCTCTTCCATGGTGAACAACTGCCGGATAGCCTCCACGTGTTCGCGCATCGCCAGGAGTGGTTTGCGTCGTTTTACGCCCACGCGGCTAGAAATAGGTTCCCACCAGGCACCAAGACCTAGCATGACCCGGCCATGTCCGGCCGCCTTTCCCCCCAATTCCCACATACTACTCCAGGTGGCGGCAATCACGGCTGGATTTCGAGTCCAGATCGGTAATATACCAGAGCCAATCCGCAACTTCTTGGTAGAGAGTAAAAAGGCGCTCATCATCACGATACAATCACGGGCCAGGCGGGTGTCGGCTTGCCAAATTTCACTGAAGCCTCGTTCTTCGGCATATCGGGCCATTTCCAATTCATAAGCCATGCTATGTTTGTCTTGCATATAAAGCGCAAATCGCACGGACATCGGACTACTCCTTACTGCCTATAAATAGTCACTCAAATCTACATCCGGATAACGAATCCGGTCGCCATAGTCCCGTCGTTCAGGTTTATAAGTGGCATCAATGCCAATTTTAGTATGTACGCCCCGTTCGTTGGCCGTAGGATCCATCTCGTGTCCTTGAGAACCAGGCACAACAAAAAAATCCTGGCTCCAATCTACGCGATTGGTCAGTGCCCATAAGACATCGGCCGGATCATAGATATTAACATCTGGATCAACAACAATGACTTTTTTGATATTGACATGGGCGGTAAAAGCCGCCAAAGCGATATTTTTTGGTTCGCCCGGATTACTCTTGGCCACTTGCACAATCGCCGAAAAACCGTTGCCATAGGGCGGTATGTGTAAGCCGGTTATATTCTGGCTGACATGACGAACAAACCTGAGAAGCAGCGGTTCGCGAGGCAGTACATTGCCGATATAAATATGTTCGTCATGGCCGGGGATGATGGTTTGAAAAATCGGTCGGTCGCGGTAGCTAATGGCGGTAACCTCAAAGACCGGACTTTCCCACAATTCGCCGTAATAACCGTGAAACTCAGCTAAAGGCCCTTCTTCGCGCCGGATTAGGGGTGGGAGATGGCCTTCAATAACGATTTCGGCATCGGCGGGAATGTCGATATCTACAGTCGTCCCCTTACAAATTGCAACGCCTTCACCTCGAATCGCCCCGGCAATTAATAGTTCGTCATCGTCATAGCGGGCGCCCGCGGCTATCTCGATGGCCGGATCGACGCCCAGAGCTATGGCCACCTCGAGGGGGGCTGAAGCATCCTCCCGCTCCCGATAAAATTGCATCACATGGCGCCATTCGTTGACATTAAAACCCATGGTGCGGTGATCAAACACCTGCATGCGGTTATAGGAGAGATTGCCCCGGCCGCTAACCGGATCCTTGGTGATGGTAATCCCGCCGGTAATGAAAGGTCCACCGTCGTGCAGGCCGTGGGTCGGAATCGGGATGAGGCTTAGATCCACCTCATCAGCCGTCAAAATGTTTTGCTGCCAGGCCGCCGACTGAACCTGCCGGGGGGATATACCGTTGGCCGGGTCCAGGGCGCGGCCCATCACCGCCGATATTTCTGAAACTTCGCAATCCAGGGCCAGTGCCGCCAGGGTAGAACTGCCTACCGCACCGGCAAAAACCGGCCAGGCGGCCCCCTCCGGTCCTTCAAATAAGACAGCCCCGCGCCCTTGCCGTTGGCAAGCGGCAGCTACATTCGCTAATTCGTGGACCAAATTCACGGATCGGCGAATTCTTACTAATTGTCCATTTTCATCGAGAACCGAAATATAGCTACGTAGATCGTGTATTGGGTTCATGGAGAAAGTGTCTCAGTGAGATACGCGGCGGACCAACAAACATTATGGTTGAACACACAACAATTGTAAAATTAGCCTTACATTTGTCAAGCGGGAATAAACAGTGTTAAGTATAACTTGACCCAAAAAGTTGGCTTGATATATTCTTGGATTTGGCCGATGATCTCGTTGTGGGGCAATCACTTTAATAGAAGACAATGGGCAAAAAGCAATGGAACATGACCCAATAACTCACTTTTCTCCTGATTTACTCGCCCGCTTGTATCGCAAAATGATTTTGGTGCGCGAATTTGAACTTCGGGCCATTGAGGAGCGCCGCCGGGGGTTGATCCCTGGTTTCATTCATTCATGTGTGGGCCAGGAGGCCACGGCTGTTGGCGCCTGCGCCGCGCTTAGCCGGGAAGACGTCATCACCAGTACGCACCGGGGGCACGGCCATCTGCTGGGCAAAGGGGGCGATCCAAAGTATATGATGGCCGAACTGGCCGGCCGTTCAACGGGTTATTGTCTCGGTCGAGGGGGCTCATTGCACCTGGCCGATTTTGACCTGGGCATTTTAGGAGCCAATGGTATTGTGGGTGGTGGTTTCCCTATGGCTGTTGGCGCCGCTCTGGCCTACCAGATGCGTGGTGACAGACAGGTCGCCCTGGCCTTCTTCGGCGATGGCGCAATTAACGAAGGTTCCTTCCATGAATCCGCAAATCTGGCCGGTCTTTGGAAATTGCCGGTCATCTTTTTTTGCGAGAACAACTTGTACGGCGAAGGTACCCCTCAAAGCCAACAAGCGCCTATAGCCGACCTCGCTCTACGCGCCGAGGGCTATGGTTTCCCAGGCCACATTGTCGACGGGAACGATGTTATAGCTGTATACGAGGCCACGGTCAAAGCACGCGACCAGGCTCTGGCAGGGGAAGGTCCAACCCTGATTGAAGCCAAAACCTATCGCTTCCGCGGCCATTACGAGGGGGATCCCCAGGTGTATCGTTTACCGGGGGAAATGGCTGCCTGGAAGGAGCGCGACCCTATACCTGCTTTCCGGCAGCGGTTGATAACGGCCACCATTTTTGATGAGTCGCAAATCGTTGATATGGAGGCTTCGGTACAAGCTGAGTTAGATGAGGCTGTAAACTTTGCCGCCGATTCGCCTTTTCCGGCGGTAGAAGAGGCTTTAAAAGGGGTCTATGCCGATACCCATGAAGGACTGGTGTTTTGATGCGTGAGATATCCTATTCTGAAGCAATACGCGAGGCGCTCTGCGAAGAAATGCGCTTCAATCCCCACGCCTATCTTATGGGCGAAGATGTCGCGGTTTTCGGCGGCGTGTGGGGCGTTTCTGAAGGTATGTTGGCCGAATTTGGCCCTGATCGGGTACGTGATACACCCATCAGCGAAGCGGCTATTATTGGGGCGGGCCTTGGTTCCGCCATGGTAGGCATGCGCCCCATTGTCGAGATCATGTTTGGCGATTTTTTGATGTGCGCCGGCGACCAACTGGTAAACCAGGTGGCCAAGGCCCGTTTTATGAGCGGTGGCAAGGCCCGCATCCCGTTAACTATCCGGGTTACCTCTGGCGCGCCCGGATCGGCGGCCGCCCAACATTCCCAGAGCCCTGAAGCCTGGTTTATGAATGTGCCTGGGTTAAAAATCGCCACGCCGTCCAATCCGGCTGATGCCAAAGGTTTACTCAAAACAGCCATCCGCGGTGACGATCCGGTTCTCTTTTTTGAGCATAAAATGCTTTATGGTGAGAAAGGCCCAGTGCCGGAAGATGCTAACTTTACCCTACCCTTTGGCAAAGCCGATATCGTCCGGCCGGGTACAGATATTACGGTGATTGGCATCAGCATCATGGTCAAAAGGGCACTAGAAGCGGCCGAATTATTGGGCGAGGAAGGGATCAGCGTGGAGGTGATCGATCCTCGCACCCTGGTTCCCCTGGACAAAGAGACGCTCATTCAATCTGTGGCCAAGACTAGTCGCGTGGTTATCGCCCACGAAGCCCACCGCCGCGCCGGTCCAGGAGCGGAAATCGCTGCCATGCTGGCCGAGGAAGCCATCGAATACCTGGATGGTCCCATCGTCCGGGTGGGAGCGAAAAATGTGCCGCTTCCCTACGGACCAGGTATGGAGGAGTTCGTTTTACCGGGAACGGAAGAGATCATAGAGGCGATTAGGAGCCTGGTGTAATTATGTCAGATGGAACGCCTTATGAAATTGTCATGCCTAAACTTGGTCTGATTATGACCGAAGCCAAGCTGGCGGAATGGTATATAGAAGACGGGGAGTGGGTAGAGGACGGTGAACTGTTATTTGCTTTGGAAAGTGATAAATCTACGATCGACATCGAAGCTCCAGCCGGCGGCCGGGTAGCTATTGTAGTACCATCCGGCGATACCGTTCCGGTAATGACCCCAGTAGCCTACATCTATATCGGAGAGGCCCCCATGCCGGGATCGAAAGGCAAGCCTGTCAATGCGACTGTCGAAGAAACCACGGTTAAAGAAGGTTCAGAGCAGAAGCCACCAGGCCAGGCCAGGCCTATTTCGCTTGTCAGAGCCTCGCCAAAGGCGCGTAAGCAAGCCCGGTTACAAGGGATTGACCTCGCCGATGTCCTGGGCAGCGGCCCGCGCGAGATGGTGGTGGTTGCTGATCTTGACCAAATAGTCAAGCAAGATCCGGTTAACGCCACGCCCATTGCTCGAAAAATGGCCGCTGAATATGGGCTGGATCTACGCGCTTTCACCGGTACAGGATCCGGCGGCCGCATAAATCGAAACGATGTGAACAATGTCCTGGCCGGTGCTATGGCGAATTTACCTGCAACTGAACCGGCCTCTGCGTCCGGAACAGCAGAGGGAGCGCCAGATGAAAGTCCGCCAGAATCTGGCACGCCAAATTTTGGCACGCCAAGTTTTGGCACGCCAAGTTTTGGCGAAAAGCCCCGGCCTTTGACCGGCTTACGGGGAGTCATCGCCGAGCGACTCAGCGAGAGTTGGCGAGAACGTCCACAGGTTACGCTCACGACAGAAGTCGAGGCTACGAATCTGGTCAGCGCTCGCCGGCAACTTATCGCGGAGACAGGTCGGACTGTATCCTACAACGCCTTTTTCCTCATGGCGGCCGCACGCGTATTAAGAGAACAACCCTACGTGAATGTACGCCTTACAGACGCGGGGGTCGTCACCTTAAAAAATATTAATATTGGACTTGCCGTTGATACTGAGCGCGGTTTACTGGTCCCGGTTCTATTCAGGGCCGATAAAAACAGTATCTTGGCCCTGGATACGAAGATTAATGCAATGGTTCAACGAGCCCTGTCCGGCCGGCTATTACCGGACGAGTTGAGCGGCGGAACTTTTACGATTACGAACTTAGGACCGTACGGCATTGATGCCTTTACGCCGATCATTAACCCGCCGGAAGCAGCCGTTCTCGGTATCGGACGGATCGCTCCCCGGCCATTTGTGGTCGACCGGCAGCTCGAAGTGCGCGAAACAGTCATCTTGAGCCTATCCTTTGACCACCGTTTACTTGATGGCGCACCGGCAGCCAGCTTTCTTCAACGCATCGCTACCTTAATTGAACGTCCTATTGCTCTGGCATCGACTGACTATGGACCTGAATAATGCCGTTATCCTGATAACCGGCGCGGCCGTTCGCGTCGGCCAATCCGTGGCCTTTTACCTGGCTGCACAAGGGGCTCACATCTCCTTCAGTTACTATCTAGACGAACGAACCCTGGCAACAGACGAAGGCTGAAATCGAAGCCCTAGGTGTGGGCGCATTGGCTACCCAAACCGAAATGCGCGTCGCCGGAGAGGTGCGCGCGCTGGTTTCGGCAACCATTGAACGTTTCGGCCGGATTGACGTTCTGATTAACAACGCATCGGTTTGGCTCAAGGCCCCTTTTCTAGAGATCAGCGAGGAGGATTGGGATCTATCGCTGGATGTCAACCTGAAAGGACCGTTCCTGGCCGCCCAGGCCGTTGCCCCGGCTCATGTTGGAAGCGGGGCAGGGTCTTATCTTGAATATAACGGATCTGTCCGCTTTTCAGGTGTGGCCTGGCTATACCCACCACGCCGCCAGCAAAGCCGGCCTGGTCTCCCTGACTAAATCGCTGGCCGTGGAGCTTGCGCCGGCCATCCGGGTAAATGCCATCGCGCCTGGCACGGTGCTACTGCCGGAAAATCATACAGACGAAAAGAAACAATGGGCTGAGGAAAACTCGCTCCTGAATCGTATTGGGCATCCCCAAGATGTCGCCCGCCTGGTCGCCTTCTTGATCGAAAATGATTTTACGACTGGCTCAGTTTATTTCGTGGATGGTGGACGATCACTCGCGTGATTTTGGTTTGCAGGCAACTATCTTGCGCAATCAATGCCGACCGACCAGGTTAGATAAGCTATGGGAACTGTTTTAATAGAAAACGGCGCAGTCCTCTCCCGCGAAGGTTGGCTTGAACCTGGCTATGTTTGGGTTGTTGGAGACCAGATTGAGGCAGTTGGTCCAGGCAAAGCCCCGCAAGAGATCAGCGATCAAGCCGCGGAAATCATTTCCGCAAACCATTGCGCAGTTCTACCAGGGCTGGTCAACGCCCACACTCATCTGAGCCAAACATTCATGCGCGGCCTGGCGGCCGGCCGACCGTTAATAGCCTGGCTCAAAGAACTTATCTGGCCTTTGCAGAATACCATCACGCCAGAAGAGCTGCACCTGGCTGCCTTGCTGGGATTGGTGGAAAACCTTCTCTGCGGCGTAACCGAAGTAGTCAACCACCACAAGGTCATCACCACAACCGCTCATTCCGACGCAGTTTGCCGAGCAGCTAATGCGGTAGGCCTTCGGACGACGTTAGCCCGGGCCTGGTCTGATCGCGGGGAAAACAGCGAATCGCCGGCCGCCATTCTGGCCGATCTGGATCGTTTGTTTACTCTCTGGCATGGGGTCGATCACCTGAAGATCGCCAATGGCCCCATCGCCATATGGCGTTGTTCTGCGGACATGCTCCGCAGCAGCCGCGAACTGGCCCAGAGCAACGGCTCCTTTACTCACTTTCATGTTTCCGAGAGTCTGGAGGAGGTTCGGATGTCCCTGGAGGAAACCGGGCAACGGCCGGTAAGCTGGTTAGAGAGCATTGGCGTATTGGGTGCGGATACCCAGGTTGTCCATGCCGTTTGGGTGGATGAACACGAGATTGGGTTATTAGCCCAAGCCGGCGCGCCGGTAATCCATTGCCCGGTCAGTAATGCCGTTCTAGGCTCAGGCATTGCCCCTTTGACCGATTTACAAAGGAAGGGCGTTTCCGTACGTCTAGGCACCGATGGTCCTGCCAGTAACGATACACAGGATATATGGGAGAGCCTAAAAACAGCCCTTAGCTTTGCCCGGATCAAAACATTGGATGCCACCGTCCTTTCACCCAGGGAAGCGTTGTACCTGGCCATGGGCGCAGAGGCGCTGATCCCTGGCGCACCGGCCGATCTTATCATTGTGAATCTGAATCACCCCCGGGCTATGCCCGTTCATAATATCGATTCCGCGCTGGCCTTGAGCACCCATGGCAGCGATGTCTACACCGTCCTGGTTGCCGGGCAAGTATTGATGAGAAACCGGCAGGTACTCATGGTGGATGAATCCGCCCTTTTAGCCGAGAGTCGCCGAGCTATTTACTCCCTACGAAAACGGGCAGGATTGGCCTGACCTGGCTACCAGGTTTTCAAATCGCTGGCTGTTGGTCTCCTGTTTTGCATTACTTGAATATGTTCAGTATTACTTGACGCTGATTAGGGTATCTGTTAATCTTTTACTCAAGTGAGAGGCTGTGAATTTCTGTGATTATCCCTACAACTTCTCTGGTAACCAATGGCAGAACCATTAATCTTTGTTCCTCAAGCCTTGTTACTTTTCCCGGGCAAATATCGTCACCTGGTTGCATAAGCGATGCTGAATTGGTAGGATATCTCCGGGTATGGGTTGATGCACCTGCTGCACCGTTGTAATCGCATCAAGACCAAGTTTTTCAATTTACTGATCGAATCAATCTAATTTAAGAGAAGAAGGAGATACGTATTATGAAACGTTTTTGGTTTTTGATTGCTCTTATGGTTCTGCTCGCCATGGCCCTGGCGGCCTGCGGCAGCGATACGGAGGAGCCGACTGCCGAACCGGATACGGCCGAAGAACCGGCCGCCGAAGCGCCACCCGAAGAGCCCCAAGTGGCAGAGACATTGCCGGTGGTAAGCTGGTATCAGTATGATCAAAACAACGAAGACCCCGCCAGCGACGAACGTGCCGGTAATGAATATCTACGAGAAAAGATCCCTCAATTCAATGAGGCATTTAACGGAAGGTGGAACTGGGTAAACCAGCCGAAAGCCTTCGACAAGATGACAACGGAACTGGTCGCGGCCGTTCAGGCCGGCGGCGATGTCCCCGATCTCTACGAACTTAGCAACAGCCAGGACATCATCCCCTTCTATCAAAATGGAACTCTGCAGGACCTGACAGATTGGGCAGAGCAACAATCTTGGTGGGGTGATCTTGACCCCAATGGTATAGAAGGGTGCAAAGGTCCGGATGGCAAGCTTTATTGCGTTCCGATTGCCCAAAGGCCCCAACTGGTCTACGTTTGGGCTGATCGCTTCCCCGACGGTTATCCCACGACACCCGAAGAGTTTATGGCTGAAGCAGAACGGCTGAAAGAGGAAGGGCTGTACGCTATCACTTTCTTCGGCTCGACCGACAAAGGTGGTGAGGGCTTAACCCGGGCTATTTTCACAACAATAGCTTCCTTTGGCGGCGCCCTGGACGACGGCAATGGCAACATGCTGCTCAATACACCTGAAAATATCGCCGCTATCGAGTTTTTGCGAACGATTGTGGAGAATGAATACGTGCCTGAGATCGCCTTCGCCGGTGGATTCCAGGAAGAAGAAGCCTTCAAAGACGCATCGGCCGGCTCTTTCCCAACTGGTCTGTTTGGCTATCGTTACGTGAATCCACTGACAGCCCCCAACGGCACCGCCTACGATACGGGGAGCTCGGATGACATGATTAACGCCATCGAAGCTGGCGATGTTTTCCTGTCACCTTTCATTTCCGTTGAAGGCGCTGATCCAGGTTGTGGCGTCGATGTCGCTGGTTTGGCCATACCCACCGGCGCGAAGAATGTCGTAGGCGCCTATGACTACATCAACTGGATCATGGGTCCTGACCAAAATGCCGAATGGGTCTTTACCCCAGGCGGTGGCTTCCCTGTTCTTGGTGCAACTCAATCCGATCAGATTTTCCAATCACCCTTCTATACTCAGGCGGCCGCGGCCGTGGGCGCCAGCTCTTGTACGCCCTGGTACGGTACGCTAGAACGGCCGACCGAGGCCCAGGAACTGGTGATGCAAGTTGTCTACAAGCTGATGAAGGAGGATCCCAACGCAGACATCGCTGCAGAATTGACCAAGACGCAAGATGAATACAATGCCGGAGGCTAACTAGCCATTCCCGCATTATTGTTTGCCAATAGATATTAGAACAAAGTGGCAAGGTGAGTAACATCGCCTTGTCACTTTGTCGATTTTCGCGACTCTTCAAAGGCTGAAACCATCTATGCGCAAAATATTTGCTCGCCGGGCAGAAAAAGGGCGGACACAGACGACCCTGCCTTTTTGGTTGATCCTACCGACAGTCCTGGTGTTGTTGGCGATTCAGGTTTATCCCGCTTTCTATACAATCTGGCTGAGTGTACAAGAGAGAGAGCCGTCAGGTTGGACATATGTCGGTCTAAGAAACTTTGAACGCCTCTTCAATATGAGTGTGTTCGGAGAAAGCATTGGCCACACAATAATCTTCCTGGTCGGCTATGCCGGCCTGACCTTAATTCTGGGATTTGCCATAGCTCTCCTGTTAAATCGGAATGTTCGTCTGTCTGGTTTCTACATCACTCTGCTTTTTATTCCCTGGATCGTCGCCGACATCATTGCCGGAATGATTTTCCGCCTTCTGGTTTTTCCAGATTACGGTCTGCTTTCTGGCATTTTGCAAAACCCATCAATTATTCCTCCTAATGGTGTATCTGTTCTAACGGCAGTCCGCCCCCAGCCCTGGTTCGGTGAATTTCCCTTTCCCCCTTCACCGGCGTTGATTTTCTTAATTCTGGCTTCTGTCTGGCGCGCCTTACCCTTTGTTACCTTACTTCTCCTGGCAGCTATGCAAACTGTTCCCGGCGAAATTATTGAGAGCAGCCGTATCGATGGCGCTCGTGGTTGGCAGATTGTTCGCTATATTATGATTCCCCTCATGCTGCCCACATTGGTGGTCGCCGTCTTCAGCCTTACCTTGAGTGGGATGAATGGTGTCGGCATGGTCTTTAGCCTTACTGGTGGTGGCCCGGGTACATCGACAGAAGTGTTGAGCTATTTGCTATATACGATCGGTTGGAATCAACTTCAGTTCGGTCGAGCGGCGGCATTGGCGTTATTGATCGCTGTCGTCAACTGGTTATTGATTACCGGCACGCTGCGCATAACTCGAGTAAACAATATGGAGTAGTCGATATGCGAATTTCTCCCCCAATGTCTCGCAAAAATTGGAATAATTTTCTGACCAACGCTGCCCTTATCGTTGTCGTTTTTTTTGCTCTGCTGCCTATCGTGACCACCATCATCGTCTCCTTCAAACAGCAACAAGATATTACTCGCAAACCGCCAACGCTATTTCCGTGTGATACAGCGGTCCGAGCCTTTGATCCTACCGCCTGTCGTTGGTCTGTTGAGGGTTATGAACGGGTTATCGCCCCAAAACCCTCAGAGAGTTCCCCCTTGGTTTCGCCGTGACCGGCAACTTGTTGCGCAGATATCTGCCCAACACAATACTATATGCCACGCTCGCGTCGTTATTTGTGGTGCTTTTTGCCAGTTTTGCCGGCTATGCCTTTTCTCGCTACCGATTCCGTGGGCATACTCTTTTGATGACCGCCATCCTGGCCATCACCGGCATACCCTTGTTGACGAATCTGTTGGGACTTTACCAGATGGGCGTCTCTTTGCGAAAATTGCCCATCCCTTTCTATGACGACCGGATCTTTATCATCCTTGTCTACATGGGCTTTTATCTGCCTCTCAGCGTCTGGATTGCCAAAGGCTTTTTTGATGCCATCCCCCGCGAGCTAGAGGACGCTGCTTTAATTGACGGTTGCAGTCAGATGGGTGTTCTTACCCGGGTCACTATGCCCCTGGCCTTACCAGGCATGTTGGCCATTTTTCTACTTACTTTTGTCAATGTCTGGAACGAATTCATCGCCGGCTATCTACTCATACCTAAGAACGAACTAAAACCGGCGATGTTCGGCCTCTACGAATTCCTCGGACAGAACATCATTAACCTGCAGGTCATTGCTGCCGCCTGCATTATCATTGCCATTCCGATGGTCATTGTCTTCTTGTTCACGAGGCGCAGTTTCTTTAGGGCCATGGTCGAAGGCGCAGTCAAAGGATAGCCAAGGCTAGCCGTGCTCTGATCCGGGCGGCAAAGTAGTGGCCATTCTCGCCGGTGTTCGAAGGCGAGTCTGTAACGGCAGAGGGCCTACCTGGGTCGCCAGAAATAAATTGAAAAATATCACCGTCTCGATAATTACACTTTCAACTAAACCAGCTGTTATCACCCTATAAAAGGCTGAGATCGCCAAGTAAGGCCAGGACCGTTATGCTCTACTGGAATCTGTTCAGTATTACTTGACGCCCCTATTTGTATATGCTAACTTTCTGATCAAATAAAGTCGCTTCTTCTCCTAAGAAGATAAGGAATTTGGGGCTTATGCATGAATTCTTAGCTAAATCTTCCCATCGATTGCTCATTGACGGCGAATGGGTATTGGCCGTTACCGGGGAAATAATACCCTGTGAGAACCCCTCTAATGGCCAACCGATTGGTTCCTTAGCTCTCGCCGGTCCAGATGATGTTAATCTGGCAGCATTGGCCGCCAAGGCCGCCTTATCGGGCCCCTGGGGTTCCATGGCACCTCCTGAACGTGAAGCGCTCCTACGCCGTCTCGGCGATCTGATTATAGCCAATGCCGAACAGTTGGCTCAGTTGGAATCAATTGACAATGGCAAACCCATCTGGCACACAAGAGCCATTGATGTCGGAGTGGCTGCCGGGCAGGCCTATTTTTTCGCCGGTTGGCCATCAAAGATCGCCGGTTATACACCCTCAGTTTCAATACCCAACAAGTTCGTGTACACAAGACGTGAACCGGTGGGTGTGATCGCCATCATCATTCCCTGGAATTACCCCCTCATTCACACCATGCAAAAGCTGTCCCCGGCATTGGCTTGCGGTAATACGCTAATCCTCAAACCGGCCGAGCAAGCCTCCTTGGCGGTTTTGCGTTTGGGTGAATTATGCCAGGAAGCCGGTTTTCCGGCTGGCGTTGTCAACATTCTGACCGGAGATGGCCCAACAACCGGAGCAGCCCTGGCCGCCCACCCGATCATCAACAAAATCGCTTTTACTGGCTCGGTAAGCGCCGGACAAAGTGTTATGCGGGCCGCAGCGACTACGGTGAAACGGATAACCCTGGAGTTGGGTAACAAATCGGCCAACATTATTTTCCCGGACGCTGATTTGAAGTTAGCCATTCCCGGCTCCTTTACGGCTGCTTTTGGCAATTCTGGACAAAGCTGTGTCGCCGGATCTCGACTGTTCATTCACCAGGACATTTTCGAAGAGGTTGTGGAACAGCTACTTCTATTGGCCGGGACGGTCAAGATCGGCCCGGCCCTAAATCCGGAAAGTAATCTCGGACCCATCATCAACCGCCACCAGATGGAGAGCATCCTGGGCTATATTCAAAGTGGCGTAGACCAGGGCGCCACTCTTCGTTGCGGCGGCGAACGCCTTACGGCAGGCGAGTTCGCCAATGGTTATTTCATCTCGCCGGCAATTTTTACCGGGGTTAGTGATGACATGTCTATCGCCTGTGACGAAATCTTTGGACCTGTTTTATCGGTTTTCAGCTTCCATAGTGAACAGGAAGTGATCGATCGCGCCAACCAGACCCAATATGGGCTGGCTTCAGGCCTGTGGACGAGGGACCTGGCCCGGGCCCACCGGGTTGCGGCCAGGTTAAAGAGCGGTGTGGTCTGGATCAATACCTACGACATGTTCGACCCGGCCGCCCCATTTGGGGGTTTCAAGAGCAGTGGTCTGGGCCGGGAAAACGGCCGCGAGGTGATTGAAGCCTACACCGAAGTTAAAGCTGTGTGGGTAGATACCCCATAATGTTCAAATTTAATTTCCATCTGCCTACGAGAATAATCTTTGGCCGGCCAGTCCGTGATACATTGCCGGTAGAGTTAGCCGGGTTGGGCGCCAGAAAGATCTTGCTGGTTAGCGATCCAGGCCTCGCTCAAATCGGATTGACCTCCCAAATAATAGATCCTTTAATTCGAGAAGGACTGGCGGTGCCCACCTTTACCGCGATCACCAGCAATCCCACCAGCGATGAAGTGGAAGCCGGGGCGGCGATAGCCCGGGAAATCGAGGCGGACACAATTGTCGTTTTGGGCGGCGGAAGCCCAATCGATGTCGCCAAGGGGATTGCCCTGGTCCTGGCCAATGGAGGCGCCTACGCCGATTTTCAGTGGGGCGGTAAAGCAATCACTCACCGTAGCCGGCCGCTCATCGCCATCCCGACAACAGCTGGGACAGGCAGTGAGGTTAGCAAAGTAGCCGTCGTCTCCGATCCGACCAATCCATTCAAAAAAGGTGTGTTAAGCTCTTTGATGTTTCCTCAGGTAGCCATCGTTGACCCGGAACTAACCCGATCGCTGCCGGCCCAATTAACGGCCGCAACGGGCATGGACGCCTTCATTCACGCCTTAGAAGCGTTTGTCGGACGGCGAGCTAACCCTTTCACTGACCAACTGGCGCAGTCGGCCATGAGAACAGCCTGGACATACCTACCCCAGGCCTGCGCCGACGGGGAGGATATGTCTGCGCGAGAACAGATGATGCTGGCGGCCTTGTGGGGCGGCATGGCCATGGATCAGGCCGGTTTGGGACTCATTCATGCCCTTTCAGGACCGCTGACAACCCACCTGCACCTCCACCATGGTCTGGCCAACGCGCTGCTCTTGCCAGCTGTATTTCGATTTAACCTACCGGCTATTCCCCCGGCTCGCCAGAACTTGTTAAAACAGTTGTTCGGACTGGCAGCAGGCACCAACGAGGAAGAGCTGGTCGTTGCCCTAACCCAATTTGTGGTCGGATTGGGCTTGCCCACGTCATTGAGCCAACTGAATATTCCCCTCGAGCTAATCGACTGGGATATCGTTGCCGAAGAGACGACCCGCATGGTCTTGATCGGCAATAACCCCCGCGCGGCTTCAATAGCAGATTGCCAATTGATTTTGGAAGAAATCATATGAGTTTTAAGGATCAGCTTGTCCTGATAACAGGCGCTTCCCGGGGAATCGGCCGGGCGACGGCCATCGCCTTCGCCCAGGCAAAAGCCACGGTCATTATTAACTACAGGGCCGACCAATCTGGTGCGGAAGATACGCGAAATGTAATTACGGCTGCCGGGGGCCAGGCTTTGCTCTGGCAGGCAGATATCGGCTGGCCGGCCGATATCGAAGCCATGATCTCCGGCATCGAAGCGTCAGCCGGCCCGATTGATGTTTTGGTTAACAATGCCGCCGCGTTTAACAATGATCCCTTCCTGGAGGTAACCTTGGAGGAATTTGATCGGCTGTGGTTTACCAACACCCGCGGCCTGTTTTATCTCAGCCAGCTAGTCGCCCGGAGCATGACCAAAAGAAATAGGGGTGGCATTATCCATGTCAGTTCGATCCTGGCTCAACAAGTTATCCCGGGGCGCTCTGCCTACATAACCAGCAAAGGGGGTGTAGAGAGCCTGACCCGGGCCATGGCCTTGGAGCTGGCCCATTATAATATTCGGGTTAATACGGTTGTGCCGGGTCTGGTGGCAACCAAAGCTTTGAGGAGCGCCATCGACGGTTCCGAAGACACAGAAGCGCTAAAAGTAACCATCCCTATGGGTCGATTTGGTCAACCTGAAGAGGCAGCCAACGCAATACTATTTCTGGCTTCGCCTGAAGCATCCTATATCACCGGCGCATTGGTTCCAGTAGACGGCGGACTTGCCATCTTGGAAGCAGGACCACAGTAAGAGATTATGACACTTATGGAATCAGCGGTAACGGCCCAAACTGTTTTTGATTTTGTCCTGGGAGTGAGCCAGCGGCAACATGCCATGGCCGGGGCAGTTATCGCTCTTTCCGCGGGACAAGCGGCCGCTTTAGGGCAGGCTTGTATGCAGATCAGTAGCGACGAGGAGTTGAATCCAGCGCTCCAATCTTCAGAAAGCGTGATCGAACGTCTCTCCCAAATCAAGATGAAACTACTTCAGTGGTCTGATCGGGATGCTACAGCCATCGCCGAATATGTCGCGCTTCGGGAGGCCGGCAATGCGCTGGCAGGACAGGAGTTGTTGTGCTCTGCTCCAGCGGAGGTTTGCCGGCTCACCATCGAAGCAGCCAAAATCCTCCAGGAGTACCGGCCGCTGGTAATAGAGAAGGTCCGCGACGATCTGGAGATAGCCATCAACTTGCTAGCAGGGGCGGCCCAGGCAGCCATGTTGCTATTAGATAGCAATTTGCGTATATGGCCGGATCCGGTCCTGGGGGCAAAATTTGAACCTATTCTGGGTGAATCGATTACAGAGATTGGCCATCTCAGCCCGGTAACGAGGATTCGATTATGACAGAGACAAAACGCTATAATGTTGTTTTTACAACCGAGCGAGGCCACAGGCACCAACAAGCAGCTCTTGTGGCCGCCCCGAATATCCTCGATATTAAGATGCTTCGCCAACCCGATCGAGAAACGTTATTCGCCCACCTGGCGGAGGCCAACTATCTCATCTCGGAGCGTTCGGGTCCTGTGGATGCAGCTACAATACAGGCTGCCCCTGATCTGAAGCTAATTTTACGGATTGGCTCCCTGACCTATGATATTGATACTGAGGCAGCCCAGGCTGCCGGTGTTTCAGTCTGTTATTGGCCGGTAGTCACGGTAATTCGGGTGGCCGAACACCTGGTTATGCAATTGTTAGCCCTCAGCAAAAAGATGCGCGAGTCTGAATCAATCACCTTGGCCGCATCAACCAAATGGGGGGAAAGCAAGCGCACAGACGAGGATACGTTTTTTTACAACTGGTCAGGCCGCCAGAACGTTGACGGGCTCTGGGGTCGCACTATTGGCATCTTAGGTTTAGGTGAAATTGGCGCAGAGCTAGCCCGGAGATTACAAAATTGGGGTTGTACGTTGCTCTACCACAAACGCCGCCGCCTTCCAGACCATGTGGAGGTTGAGCTGGGGCTGACCTACGTGGATCGGGACACATTATTTGCCCAGTGCGATTATATAGCCAACCTGTTGCCTTATTTCCCGGCTACCGACAAAACAATCAACGCCGAATCATTTGCCAGCATGAAAGATGGGAGCGGCTTTGTAAGTTGTGGCAGCGGCAGCGTCGTTGATGAAGGAGCGCTGGCCGAAGCTATCAAAAGGGGCAAACTGGGCGGTGCGGCCCTGGATACCTTTGAATGGGAACCAATCAAGCCGGATAATCCGCTCATAGCGCTGGCTAAAGAGAATTACAACGTCTTGTTGACGCCTCACATCGCTGCCGGGGCAACGGCCGCGGTGCACTTACAGCGCCAGGGTGATTACACCACCGTTCTCAATCATATCAACGGGACGCCGCTTCAGTACCGTATCGTCTGAAAACGGGGGAATCTCATGAGTACTATTTTGATAAATAACGGCTCTATTGTCACGATGAATGACGCCCAACAGGTGTATTCTACGGGTTATATCTTTATTGAAGATGATTTGATAACCGCCGTTGGCCTGGGCGAGGCGCCGGTCCGATTTCACAAAGCGGAGCTGACTATTGACGCCTCGCTTATGGCCGTGATGCCCGGCATGATCAACGCCCACACTCACCTCTTCCAGACCTTTATTCGTGGATTGGCCGATGACAAGCCGCTGCTGGAGTGGTTAAAAGAGGCAATCTGGCCAGTGGCCAAAGCCTTAACTGAAGAAGAAGCATACACAGCGGCAATGGTCGGTTTTGTCGAAAATATCCGTGGCGGAGCCACCGCCGTTATAGATCATCAATATATCCACACAGACCTGGGCAATGACGATGGTGTTTGCCGCGCGGCCGATGAAGCCGGCCTACGTTTCTTGCTGGCCCGCGGATGGGCGGATAAGGATTACCACCCGGCTTTTATGGAGCCGCCGGACCAGATTATTAGCGAGACAGTCCGGTTACGAAAGAAATGGCAATTGGCCGAAAGCAGCCGGATTCGGGTCGAATTTGGCCCGCTCATCCCTTGGGGCTGTTCGGAAGAGACCATGTCCCGCACCCATGATATATCCCAGCAATGGGGCGCCGGCACCCATATCCACGTCGCCGAAACCAGCGTTGAAGTAGACATGAACCTGAAATCGCGAGGAAATCGCCACATTGAGTGGTTGGCCGAAATGGGCATTCTTGGTCCTCACATGCAGCTAGTTCATAGCATATGGCTGGACGATCACGAAATTGAGCTCATCGCCCAACATGGGGCCATCGTCGTCCATTGCCCGGTCAGCAACATGTACCTGGCCTCAGGGGTGGCTCGTGTTCCAGAGATGTTGGAGAAAGGTATAACGGTCGCCCTGGGAAGTGACGGGCCGGGCAGCAACAACAGCCAGGATATGTTGGAAGTCTTGAAGGTGACGGCGCTGCTGCACAAGGTAAATACCCTGGATGCCACTGTATTGCTCCCCGAGGATGTCCTCTGGATGGCTTGCCGGGGTGGGGCGGCCGCTTTTGGTTTGCCCGAACAGATCGGCTCGCTGGAGGTCGGAAAGAAAGCCGATGTGGTCATTGTTGATCTGGATACGCCTATGGCCGTGCCCGTTCACCGTATTCCTTCGGCCCTGGTTTATAATGCCAGCGTCCGGGACGTGGATACAGTGATTGTAGACGGCCGTATCCTGATGAAAGATAAAGAGATCGAATTTTTGGATGAAAAAGCATTGCTCAGCGATGCGCGACGATCATGCGCCAATTTATTCAAACGGGCAGGGATTGTGGTGGAGCAGGCTGGCTAAAGCTTGATCAACTTTATCGGATGTGGTGTGAAATCGGGAAAGAGTTTCAATATACTTAAAGGTACAGCTCCCGCTTCTACAGAGTAAACCGCAGAGAAGTGATGGTTTTCCAGTTAAAAAACCTTCTGCGGTTTTCACAACTACCGTTCTGAGAGGAAGAATAAATGAAAACAGCAGGCAAAACCGCTCTGATAACCGGAGGCGCACACCGGGTCGGCAAAGCAATTACGTTGGGTCTGGCCCAGGCCGGGGTGAACGTCGCCATCAATTACAACACTTCGTCAACGGCCGCAGAAGATACCCTAGCCGAAGCGCGTGCATTTGGTGTCAGCGGGCTGGCCATCAAGGCTGATATCGGCGATTACCGACAAGTTGAAGCCATGATCAAAACGATAACTGCCCAATTTGGCGGCATCGATATTTTGGTTAATAACGCCTCTCTATGGTTGGATACGCCATTTCCCACTGACGATCCGGCTGATTGGCATCGCGTTACAAACATTCTGATTAATGGCGCCTTTTACTGCGCCAATGCTGTCGCGCCGCTCATGTTGGAAAAAGGAGAGGGCGCGATCGTCAATATTATCGATCTGGCCGCTTTCGAACCATGGCCTGGCTATATGGCCCATAGTGTGGGCAAAACGGCCTTGTTAGGCATGAACCGTCAGCTAGCATTAGAACTAGCCCCGAACGTGCGGGTGAATGCCGTTGCCCCTGGCCCCGTAATGCCACCACCAGATTTTGACGATGAAAAGATCCGGCGCACGGCCAATAAGACTTTGCTCGGCCGCTGGGGGACCCCTGAAGATATCGCCAAGGCGGTTTTGTTCTTTATCCAGGCCGACTATATTACCGGCGAAGCCCTGCGGGTCGACGGTGGTCAACACATTGCCTACCGGAAGCAGGAACACGGATGATAGAAGCGCTGTTGGGATTGGATGTTGGCACATCCTCTACGAAAGCCGTTTTGTTCGACGTTGGTGGCGTGGAACTAGCCCGGGCGATCTCTCACCCATACCGGAACTTTTCGCCCCACCCCGGTTGGGTACAACAAGATCCGGAAGAACTTTGGTCGGCCGTAGTGAGCACGATAAGAGAGGTTCTTCTTGAGGTAGGGAAAGGCGTCCATGTCGTCGCCCTGGCTATGGCCGCCCAAAGTGGCTCATTGTTACCTGCCGGGGAAAATGGCCAGCCGGTTTATCCCCTCGTCACCTGGATGGACTGGCCGGAGTGAAAAACTCGTACGGGAATGGCGCGACGAAGGGATAGAGGATCAGATCAGGCCTATTAGTGGCTGGTCACTTTATCCAGGTCTCTGCTTGCCTACTATTGCCTGGTTAGGCCGTCATGATCCAGAACTATTCGCCCTGGCCCGGCACTACTTTTCTGTAAACGATTTCATCGCCTACCGCTTAACCGGTCAATATTGCAGCAACCCATCTAACGCGGCCGGGATGCAACTTGTGAACATCCGTACCGGACGGTGGAGCGAGCGACTGATAGCTTTGGCCGGCATTACGCCTGAACATCTCTCTCCAATCCGGCCGACCGGTGCAGTTGTCGGCATGCTGAAAGCGGAAGTATGTCAGGCCACAGGTCTGTCCATTAATACTCTGTTGGTTAACGGAGGTCATGATCAGGGTTGTACCGCTCTGGGGCTGGGCGTGACGTCACCAGGAAAGTTACTACTGGCTTGCGGCACGGCCTGGGTAATTACCGGGGTAACAGATTCGCCGGAGGTGAATCATATCCCTGCCTCTCTGGATCTGAATTTTCATTTGGTGCCCCAACATTGGACCATGTCCCAATCCCTGGGTGGATTGGGGGCCTCCCTGGAATGGTGGGCCAATCAAGCCTGGCAAGGGGTTTCAGAAACGCGGACGCGAAAAGATATCTTCCAAAACCTCGATGATGAGGTTGGCCAGACTGAACCAGGAGGCAACGGTCTCTATTTTCTCCCCCTAACCGGTGGGCACGACGACCCTGCTACAACGCAACGCGGTGGCTTTGTGGGTCTGCAATTGAATCATGGTCGGGCTCATCTAGCCCGGGCAATCATGGAAAGCGCAGCCTATGAATTACGCTGGGCCCTGGCAGATGTCCAAGAGGCGGGTTTGCCTGTTGATAAGCTGTGGATGGTCGGTGGAGCAACCAACAGCTCCCATTGGCCGGCCGTTCTGACCAATGCCACCGGCATCCCTATTTGTATACCCCAATACGATAATTGGCCCGCCCTGGGTGCAGCCATCGTTGCCGGCCTGGGCGCCGGCTTATTCGAAAGCTTTGAGGATGGCCTAAGGCGGTTTGAAAAGCCAACGATACCTCTCAATCCCGAGCCAACAACCAGGCAATTCTATGATCGGGGTTTTGTTGCTTATAAGGAGCAGGTCGGCCATATGGCCAGTTTTTCAGCCTACATCCGGGCAAATCAGAAGGAAATGAATGAACCAGCCGGTGGATTTTTGACAAAGGAAGATATATGAGCCAGCCTACGATTGCCATTACCATTGGAAAATCTCACTACCGAAGGATGTTCAGCCAAGAAGGCTGGCAGACGCTGGATACATTTGCACAAATTATCCATCATCCGGGGCAAGAACCGGCCAACAAGGAAGAATTAATCGCCCTCCTGGCCGAAGCCGATGCCTGCATTACCAGTTGGGGGGTAGCCGCAATGGATGCCGATGTTATGGCTGCCGCACCTCGTTTGCGGGCCATGGCTCACATGGGCAGCAGCGTGAAGCGTTTTGTATCTGAGGCCTTTTGGCAGCGCGAAGTACATTTAACCAGCGCCGGTATCGCCCTGGCCCGGGATGTCGCCGAGACAACTCTAGGCCTGATGATTACCGGTCGGAAACAGATCTGGCCTCTTGGCCGGCATGTACGAGACGGCGGCTGGCGAGATTCTCCCGTCTGGGATAGGTACTATTCCCGCGAACTGTACCGTTCAGAAGTGGGGATTGTTGGCGCCAGCAATGTTGGACGGTGGTTGATTGAATTGCTCGATCCCTTTGGGGCTACGATTTTACTTTATGACCCTTACGTATCCGAAGAGGAGGCGGTTGAGTTAGGCGTAACCAAGTTGGAGTTAGCCTCGGTACTTCGTCGTGCTGATGTGGTCTCACTCCATGCTCCGGCCAATCAAGCTACCTACCATATGCTCGATGCCGCCGGATTGACTTTGATGAAAGATGACGCCTTGCTGATCAATACAGCTCGGGGCTCCTTGATTGATGAAGAAGCATTGGTAACCGAATTGAAGAAGGGCCGTTTCTTCGCCTTTCTAGACGTAACCGACCCAGAACCACCATCCGCCGATAGCCCATTGCGCCAGCTCCATAACGTCGTGGTTACCCCCCACATAGCTGGTTGTATAAACGACTGTACCCGCATGGGAGAGTTAGCCATCGAAGAGCTACGCCGTTTCTTTTTCGGGGAGCCGGCCATCTACCAGGTAACTCCCAAATTATTAGAGAGGATTTCTTAATATGAGCTCACTACGTCGTTTGAATCGAATTTTTCGCCCTGATGGGCGGGCTTTGATCGTCGCTTTTGATCACGGCATGATTGATGGACCGGCCAAAGGGATGGAGCGACCGGCCGAAACCTTGACTCAAATCGTCGCCGGTGGGGCCGATGCCATACTGACGACCTATGGTATGGCCAACCGCTTTGCCAAAGAGATCGCTTCCCTGGGCTTGATCTTGCGCCTGGATGGGGGCGGCACCAAGTTGGGCGAGATGGGGCCCGGCTCACAATTCTACGGTGTCGAAGATGCCCTAAGGCTCGGCGCGGATGCTGTGGCCGTCTCAGCCTTTCCCGGCTCGAACAAAGAGGAAGATACCTTGCGAACGCTGGCCAAAGTTATTGGAACAGCCCATGCTTGGGGTGTACCGGTTATGGGCGAGATGGTGCCCGGCGGCTTTGATAGTGGTCCAGAATATCGTACGGCCGAGAGCATTGCCATCGCCGCTCGTGTCGGGGCGGAACTAGGGTCGGATTGGCTGAAAATACCTTACACGGCTGGCTTTGAAAAGGTAACCAACGGATGTTATGTGCCGGTGGTGATTCTGGGTGGTGCGAAGAAGGGCAGCGAACGAAAAATGTTGGAAAGCATCCGGGCGGCGCTCGATGTAGGCGCAGTGGGCGTGGCTATAGGGCGTAACATATTCCAGGCGGAAGATCCGCGCGCTATGACTGCCGCTGTTTCCGCTTTGATCCACGAAGACGCCGCCATCGATGAGGCTATGGATATCTTAAGCGGCGGTGGGGATCGAGAAGGAGGTTCATGATGAGACGCTTCGAAAATCATGTTGTTATTATCACCGGCGCGGCCAACGGCATTGGCCGGGCCTGCGCCATTCGCTTTGCCGAAGAAGGTGCGCGTGTTGCCTGCCTGGATTTGGCCGTCACAGCTAACGAAGAGACGGTTGCAAATTGTCGTGCTTTGGGCGTAGAAGCCTTAGCCTTGTCTTGCGATGTCACCGACCCTGAAAGCATTAAATCGGCCGTGGACAGCACCCTGGCCAGGTGGGGCCGTATCGATACACTGGTCACTTCGGCCGGCATTTACACCGGCACGCCCCTGGCTGAAGTGCCGCTGGCTCAGTGGCAACGAACCATTGACATTAACTTAACCGGCGTTTTTTTGACAAACCAGGCCGTCGCCCCCTTCCTAATGGCCCAGGGCAGTGGTAGTATCATCAACCTCTCATCCATGGCTGGCAAAACGAGTTGGCCGGCCTCGGCCGAATATTCTTCCTCCAAGAGTGGGGTCATTGGGCTGACTCGTTCCGTGGCCATGGAATTAGCGCCCTATGGAGCAACTGCCAATGCGCTCTGTCCTGGCAATACGCTGACCGACATGGTGCGGAGCGTAGCAGAAAAAGTGGGCGCCTTAGACGGTCTCAACGGTGATGAATGGCTGCAGGTGCGGGCCAATGATTGTCCCATGAAACGATTGGCTGAACCGTGGGAAATGGCCGGGGTTATTGCCTTCCTGGCCTCTGATGATGCCCGCTATCTAACCGGCCAGGCTATCGAAGTGGATGGCGGAATGGTGATGTCTTAACCATGGAATACACAGGTTATCTTGATTTTTGGTTCACCGACCGTCCCATCGTAAACCGGGTCGCTCCGTTCGTGGAGCTTGGTATAACAAACCTGAACTGTTTTTTCTGGCGCCAGGCGCCGCTGCCAGAAATAGCGGCCGAATGCCGGCGCCTTGGGGCAAGGCTCTACTCGACATTTGACGATGATATGGGCTCGCTGGCCGATCCGGGCGACAATGAAAAGACTTTCCGATCTTGGGCCGAGAGTCTCGAGATAGCCGGGCAACAAGACATCCCGGTGCTCTATATCTTCTCCAACCAGATTGAGCCGGCTGGGGGTATTGAATACGTACGGCGTCTATCAGGCAATTACAGCGAAAGCGAGCAATATGCCAACCTGCTGCAACAAACAGAGCGGATCATAAAATTGGTCGAGCAAACCGAAGTGGAAGTTCGGGTAGAGTGTTTGAATCAATTCCACTTTGTAGGCCAAATTCTGGTGGATAATCCCCGGCTGGCGGCCGACTGGGTGCGACGTATAGACCACCCGCAGTTCCGTCTCACCTTCGACACCTATCACCAGCAGCGTGGTTCTGGGGAATTATTGTGGAGCCTGGAGAACTACTTCGATTTGATTACCGCCGTTCATATTGGCGATGTGCCAACACGTCAGGAACCGGGCACCGGTGAGATAAATTTTGAAAATGTGCGCGCCAAATTACATGAACTGGGTTATGACGGCGAAATTGGCCTCGAGTTTTCTCCGTCGACCACGGAATCAGAAGCGCTGGCCCGGACCAAGACTGTGTTTCCCCTAGTCTATCCAAGGGTCGATTAAATGAGGGAAACGGCCGACGCCGTCATTGTTGGCGGTGGGGTGATCGGCGCCAGCATCGCCTATCACCTGGCAAAACGGAATTTTGGCCGTATCGTGCTGCTGGAACGGGATTCCCTGGCCCAGGGCAGTACCGGCCGGTCAGTCGCGACGATTGATCTACTTACCCTCCAGACAGAGGCTGCTGAACTTTTCGCACGCAGTGGGGCTTTCTTTCAACAGTTCACTGAATTATTAGGCGTTGAATGCGGCTATGTTCAAACAGGATCTACCATCCTGGCCGGGCCGCAACAGGAAGATGAATTGTTGGCCGCGGTTGGCCACATGCAAGCAGCCGGCGTCGAGGTGAGTCCACTGAGGCCAGAGGCTTTGGCTTTGCTCGAGCCGACGGCCGATCTCAAGGGTGTGAGCGTGGCAAGTTATACCGCGTTTGGTGGTTACGCCGACCCCGTCTTGACTACCCAGGCCTTTGCCGGCACGGCCCGGCGCTTGGGGGCGGTAATACATCAAGGGAGGTCCGTAACTGGCTTCCGCAAGCACGGTAACCAGATCTCCGGTGTGGAGACGAAAACCGGGTATATCGAGTGCCCAGTGGTGATAATCGCCGCCGGCGCCTGGAGTATTGAATTACTGAATTGGCTCGAGATAAAAACCCAACTATTACCGGTGCTTCATCCAGTGGTCTGCCTACGCCGGCCAGCCGATTTTGGACCCGCCCATCTTAGCCTGCTTGATTTAACAACTGGCATCTACGCCCGTCCGGAACAGGGCGGCCTGACCCTTCTGGGGTCCATTAATCCCCGAATCGGTCACGATCCCACGGATCCTGACCTCTGGGAAGGCTATGTCAGCGATGATTACATCTTATGGACGATGGAGCGATTAATAGGCCGGTATCCGGCGCTGGTCAACAGTACGCTGTGCAAAGGCTGGTGTGGGGTCATGACCATCTCCCCCGATTGGCAGCCGGTTATAGGTCAATGGCCGGATACACCTGGCTTGTTTTGCGCCACCGGTTTTAGCGGCCGGGGCTTCCAGATCAGCCCGGCGACCGGTGATCTGCTGGCCGGCCTGATTTGTGGCGAAAAAAAAGCCACCACTCTTCTCGCACCTTTCACCCCCACCCGATTCGATTATGGCCACCTCCTGCAGACAGGTGCGATGAATAAAAATTATGGCCTCTTAGGCTGATTTATCCAGGTTAACAATAGGCGACGCTGAGGGCAATATGAAGATCGGAGAACGAATTCGCACACGAAGAAAAGAATTAGGACTGAGCTTGCGCGAATTGGGCGAAAAGACGGGCGTCAGCGCGAGTTTCCTCAGCCAGGTCGAAAATGACCAGGTCTCTCCCTCACTAAATTCATTGCAGGGTATTGCTACAGCACTTCAGGTACCCATGTTTTATTTCTTGAACGATGTTAATGGCGGATCGGTGGTGCGCGCCGGTCAGCGCAGTAAGCTTTATTTCGCGAACTCGAAAATTGGCTACGATCTGTTGACCCCCAACTTTACCAGGAAGATGATGTCTTTCATTATCCATTTAGAACCCTTTGCCCGCCGGGTGGCCATGCCCCTGGCAAAACCGACTGAGCAGTGGATGCACGTGCTGGCAGGTAGAATGATGATCAAGATCAGTGACGATACCCATCTGCTGGATCCCGGAGACACTATTTACTACGATGGTGACGCGTTGCAGGAATTTTGTTCGAAGAGTGACGAAGAGTTAAAGATAATTTGTTGTATCACGCCGCCGGCCTTATGAGCGGGATTCATCCGTTCATTAAATCGACGTAGAGGCGAAAGAGATTGATCCCGGCCGCCTGGTAGCTAATGATACTCTCGCCGCTGGGAGTTCAGGGCAAGACCACTTTTATTTCCTCCATTTCCAGCGGTGGGACGCTAGCACCAGGCTCCTTTTCCAAGAAGCGCCACCAGAAGACAGTTATCTCTTCCGGGCTACCAGCCGCGATGCCGGTCAATTCGATCCGCTTCTCCGCCCCGGCGTCGAGCCGTTGATCGGCCGGGCATACTTCAGGCGCCAGGCAAGGAGCCCACTCGATGAATGGCAAGATTTCGCTGGGGAAGAGTAAATGATAGACCGCTTGTGTTGTATGATTGGCGATGATTAAGGTCTGGCCATCAAGGGTGACGGTCACAGGAGCACCCTCGAACGGGAATACTTTGGCTGCGCCGGTTGCCGCCGGCTCGCTGGCCAATACGCAGCCGGTCAATAGGAAGGCAACGACCCCTAACAAGCAACTCCTAAAAATCCGGTCGAGAAAATTGTCAGGTTTTTCCATCTTGTAAGGTGCCTCATTCAGCCGCCCATTCCAGTAGCCAATTCGAATGCTTCCACCCAGCTTAATAAAGATGTAAGATTTGTGCAAGCTAGGTGTAATGATGCTGGTTACAATTGGCCTCAAGGAGAAATGATCGCCATGCTGATTCAATCCACCTTCAAAGCGACTATGTGGCTGGCCATTGGCTTTAGCCTGGCTGCCTGCGCGGCCGCAGACGATCCGGCAATTCCGGTACGGCCAACAAGCGACTCAATCGTCATCGCCATTACCGAGACATCAGAGCCAGCCTCGGCCACTGCTATACCGGCAACCCTTGAACCGGTCTCACCCACTGAAACGCCCCTCCCGGCCGCCCCGCTGCCCGATCTAGGCCTGGCCCCCGACTTCACCAACGAAACCTGGCTAAACAGCGACCAATTATTGAACCTGGCCTCTTTACAAGGCAAGGTCGTCCTGGTCGAATTTTGGACCTTTGGCTGAATTAATTGCCAACGGGTTATTCCCTGGGTCAGGGAAATGCATGAGAAGTACAATGGCGAAGATTTTATCGTGGTAAGCATTCACTACCCTGAATTTAGCCATGAAGAGAAGTTAGAAAATGTGATTGCTGCTACCGAGCGATTGGGCGTAGAGTACGCGGTGGCCATTGATAACGACGGACGGACCTGGCGGGCTTACCAGCAACGGTATTGGCCCACTCGGTATGTGCTAGATAAAAGCGGCCATATCCGCTATAAACATATTGGTGAAGGCGCCTACGATGAAACGGAACAGGTAATCCAGCTTTTAAGGGCCGAACCTGTCCGTGAATCTTAGGCTTTCGTCACCGGTATCGATCGTAATCTGAATTAGTAATTCGCGCTTCGACCAGGACCGGCTGGGTTAGCGCCAGCGCCTCTTCCAAGATGTTCTGGGCATTTTCCTGGCCATCTATCAAACGATATTCCAGACCAAAAGCAACGGCTAACGCGGTGTAATCGTTCCGGCCGAATTCCGTGCCATAAACCGGCAATCCCTGACGAAGCTGTTTTAACCGGATAAGGGACAGGGCCTCGTCAACAACCACCAGAATGATCAGCGGCAAACCAAGCCGGGCTACCGTCGCCAGCTCACCGACATACATCAGCAACGCACCATCCCCCACAATGGCCAGGACCGGCCGGTTGGGCTGCGCCAGACGGATGCCAACAGCGCCGGGGATGGCATAGCCCATGGCCGATAAACCGTTGGCCACAAATAGACTCTTGGGCTGGTCAACGCGCCATTGTTGTAGAAAAACCAGTTTGAAGGCGCCGACATCAACGGTAACTGCACTCTCCACCGGCAGCGCGCCCTGCATCGCTTTGATGAGATCCTGGATGGGAATTGTATCAGCAACGTGTGGGCTATCAGGTCCAAACAACTGCTGA